>NZ_JACXYU010000009.1 GCF_014779715.1 Streptomyces chumphonensis | reverse complement strand
CCTGCGCGACGTGGCGGGCGCCCGCTCCGCCACCCGGCTCGCCGAACTCGTCGCCCTGTACGAGCAGGGCAAGGTGACCGTCCACATCCGCGCGGCGTACCCCCTGGCCCGCGCCGCCGACGCCCACCGCGACCTCGAAACCGGCCACGGCCGCGGCAAAGCCGTCCTCGTCATCGACTGACCCGCCCCACCTCTCCGACGAGGGGCGGACCCGGCCAACCGCCGCGTCCGCCCCCTCGCGGTTCGACTGCACAAGGCCCAGAGAGAGCGCTGGAAGGGCGGCAGGCCGTACGTCGTGATGGACGACTTCTCCCGCGAATCGCCCACCCGTACCCGGACCGGTCACCCCGACAAGGCTGCGTATCAGGCGACGAGTGAGGCGCGGCGCTCAGAGCCCGGCGAGCACGGACAGCCGGATCGCCTCGTCCTCGGACAGCGACCGTATCGGCTCGCCGGTCACCACCTGCCGCTTGGACTTCCACCCCCGCAACCAGAGGCTGGTCGCCCAGCTGACTTCCAGCTCATCGCGTTCGAACCGCCGGTCGGCCACCTCCTGGTACGCCGCGAGGAACGCCGTCGACTCCTCGACGGACGGGGCCACATAGGCTGCGGCGATACCCACGATCACCGCCTCCGTCTCCACTATCGCGCTGTCCCAGTCGTACGCGACGTGGAGCGCTTCACCGCGCCAGCGGAAGTTCTCTCGGAACCAGTCACCGTGGCCGATGACCTTCGGCGCCTGCCAGCACGCGATCCGTTCGCGCGCAGCACGGCCGGACCGTTCGAGCCAGTCCGGACCCGCCACCGAGTGAAAGGGCCGCTCAACGTCCTCGGCGGTCGCCCACACCCCGGGCTCGTCATGGTCCCAGCGGTTCCACGACGGCTTCGGTTCGAGGTCGACACCGGCGGCCAACGGACGGGCGGTGCTCACGAGCGCTGCGAGAGCCGACGCGAACGGCCACGGGGCCCGCCCCGAAGACGGGAGTTCATCCCCTCCCTCGACCAGTGCTTCAACGCTGGCAGTCCAACCCCCGAGCGGAGTGGGCGCGAGGATCGACTCAGGAGCGGGATACCCGGAAGCGTGCAGCAGACGCTGTACCGCGAAGCAGCCTTCGAGACGGGCAGCCGGCTCTCGAACCTTGATGACGACCTCCCGGCCATCGGCGAGCACGGCACCGATCACGGCCGAGAGCCGACCGCTCCGGAAACGCTCGGCCACGATGCTCGATCCCAGGTGGTGCGAACACCACTGGTCGAGCCGGCCAGCATCGATACGAGGGAAGTCCATGGGCCGAACCCTACTGATCGACTCGAACGGCGACACCGCAGAAGGCCCTCCTGGCCTGTGGCTCAGGAGGGCGGCTTTGGGTGCCTACGCTGTGAGGTCAGACAGCTTGTACGGCCGCGAACGACGCGAAGCCCGCGAACGCCTCCCGGCGGACGACGAACGCGGGCCGGGACAGGTCCTTGCTGTCCCGCACGCCCACGGCGACGCCGAGGTCGGCGACCTCGATGCAGTTGTTGCCGGTGCCGTCGCTGTATGACGACTTGAACCACGCGCCTGCGGCGGTCAGCTCACCTGTCGAGGTGCGAGCCATCAGGGCTTCCCTACCTTCTTCCGAGTTCGTGCCGGAAATCGATGGATTCTTCGAGGCCAAGGGCCGCACCCACCATCGCGTTGAACTGTGAGCAACGATCCACTGCTCGGGGCTTGTCCGACATGAACACGGCCCGAGCACGGACCGCTCCGAGTGGGTTGACTCCAAGCTCTCCTACAGCGAAGGCGGACCTCCTGCATGGGCACAGGAGGTCCGCCTCGGTGTTGACACTGCTGGATCAGACAGCGGTGCACCCGGCCGCGTACGCTGCGAAGGCCACGAACGCTTCTCGGGGGACCACGAACGCGGGCCGGGACAGGTCCTTGCTGTCCCGGACACCAACGGTGTGGCCGAGGGCGGCGACCTCGATGCAGTTGCCGCCGGCGTGGTCGCTGTACGACGACTTGAACCAGGAGCCAGGTGACGCAAAAGCCTGGCGCGGAAGGGGGATCGAGTGTGTGTTCATCTCCACAGTTTCTCTTCGAGGTTCTTCAGAAACTGCGGCGTCTGGGAGGGCCCGGGCGCCGCCTTCACCATGGCATCGAAGTGCCGCTGATACTGCCCGACGTCGGAGGGCTTCGACCACAACGTGGTCGCTCCATAGCTGTCGCTCTGCACCACTGGTCCCAGTTCCACGAAATCCAAGATCGTGAAATTGAAGCGCGCACGGTACATGTCGGGCAGGTGTTCGGGGATGATCTGCACGTCCACGTTGTCCCGCTCGCAGAGGCGGATGATCTCCTCGTACTGAGTACGCATCACCTCAGGGCTTCCGTAAGCGGTACGCAGGGCTGACTCCGTCAGGATGATGTGGACCTCGCGGTTGCCGTCGAGGAGTTCCTTGCGCTCCAGGCGTGCCTTCACGCTGCTTTCCACCGCGTCGGTCGTGCGCTCCTCGACAATCTTGGCGGAGCCCATCAGCGCCCGCGCGTACGCCTCGTGTTGGAGAAGACCGTGCACGACGTTGTTCTCGTAGCCCCGGACGCGGACCGATTCCCGTTCCAGTCCGAGGTATCGCGGCATCCCTGACGGCAGGACATGACGGTACGAGGTGACCGGCTCGCTCTTCAGCGAATCCCGCTGCATCTGAAGCAGCTGGTCGCGGTCTGCGTCATGTATCACGCCATAGTGATCCATCAGAGCTTCGAGGTCCGCCAGCTTCGGGAGCGGGATCTCGCCGGCCTCTACTCGGCTCAGCTTGGAGCGAGAGAAGCCCAAGGCCAGGGAGACTGCCTCGGCGGTGTACCCGCCGTCCCTCTCGCGGCCCATCTGCTCGCGGAGCGCGCGGAGCTCCTTGCCCAACATGACCCGCAGGTACGTCGGTCCTCGTCGTGCGGCCACCTGTCTCCTTGATTCGGTTCGCTGTCCGCCGGGTTGGGGCCCCTGCCTGGCGGACGGGGCATGACGTCGCCCAGTCGGAGAGTGCAGTCCGGAGTCTTGCACGCACAGCCCTCACGGCAACACCCCATGCGCGTTAATTGGCAATTGCCAGTTCATGCTCTTTCGTGTGTTCGATTGAACGTTAACTATGGGGTGCATCAACGTGGTCGCATTAGAGCCGATGGCGACAGGCCGGACCCACAACACCCGCCCTTCAGCGGGAGTACTGCTGTGGGCGGCCGTCACCTGAGCCGTGGAGGAAATACCTGTGACGCTCGCACGACCGCGCCTCCCGCAAGAGGTGGGCACGCCCGGACCGCACGCCCAGCACGCGGACCACGTCGCGGTGTCCTTTGCCCCACACCCCGAGAGAGCCGGACAGATGCGCGAAGTGGTCGGCGCGCACCTTCGCCTCTGGGGCTGCGCAGAACTCGTCGCCGTCGCACAGCTCGTGACCAGCGAGTTGGTTACCAACGCCATCCTTCACGGCGCCGGGGGAAGCGTGCATTTCAGGCTCGCCCGCACCGATGCCGAACCGTGCATCGAGGTGGACGACGGTTCGCCCGGGCGACCGCGAGTCAGGAACCCGGGACCCGATGACGAGAGCGGACGCGGCATGTTGCTGGTCGACGCCCTGGCCCATCGGTGGGGCACCAGCGAGGACGGGACGAACACCTGGTGCGTGTTGCTCCTCCCGATGGTGGACCGGTGAACGAGGTGGACTCCGGCTTGGTGCTCGGGGTGGCCCTGCTCGCCTCGCTGGTCGGGAGCGGCGTCCGCTGTCTGCGACCTCCTCCCCCGACGAGGCCGATGGAGCGGCTGTGCGCGGCCCAGGCCGAGCGGTTCGCCGACCTGTGCCGCGAGGTAGCGGTGGCGCACCCCTGGCCATCCCCGGTGCGAGCGGGGAGCCGGGATGCGCACTCAAGGCCAGCGGTCGGACGCGGCCGATACCGTGTGAACATGCGTGACGATCACCCCCATGTGGCCGTGGACGACGGTGTGGAGATCCCCGTTCCCAGCCTCGGCGAGGTCTGGGCGGTGGGGGCGGTCGTCCTCAACCAGGCGGGCCGAGCCTTCGCCCAGAGGCGCAGTGCTGACCGGCGGCTCTTCCCCGACTGCTGGGACATCGTCGGGGGTCACGTCGAGCCCGGCGAGAACCTGCTGGACGCCCTCGCTCGCGAGGTGGCGGAGGAGACCGGCTGGCGTCTGCTCCGCGTCCGACGGTTGCTCGGCATCAGCACCTGGACCGGTGACGACGGGAAGGGAATCCGGCACGAGGCCGACTTCCTCGTCACGGTCGACGGCGATCTGGACCGCCCCTCTCTGGAGTGGTCGAAGCACAGCGCCTACGGCTGGTTCGGACCCGACGACCTGCCCCGCCTCAAGGAGAACCGGGCCCCCGGCGAACACCTGATCCATGACCTCATCGCCAAGGCCCTGCACGATCGTCCGGCCGCCGCCTGAGAACGTGTCGCATCCGGCTTCGGGCGGTGGGGTCGGCCGTCATGCCTCGGACGGGGCGCGGGGTGCCGTGCCCCAGGTGGAAGGAGCGACCGCGTAGGGCGACCGCGGTTCGTCCAGCCAGACGGCTTGGCCGTCGGCGGTCACGGTGAGGCCGAAGCGGTCCCGGGAGGGGCTGCCGGCTGTTGCCCACCGCTGGTGCGCTGCCTCCACCTCGTCCCACAGCCGTCGGGGGCCGCCCTGTTCGACGCAGAAGGTCTCGTGGCCGGGCACGTAGTCCACCGAGGCCCAGGACCGGGCGTCATCGGTGAGCAGCCACAGGGTGGACTCGTCGCTGCCGTCGTCGGCTTCCACGAGCAGCGGCCAGATGCCTCCCGGCAGGCCGACGGATACGGCGAACCGCTGGTCGAGGTCCCCGTACAGCGTCTCGGGGTTGATGCCGGTGGTGGTCTCGGACGCCTTCGGTGCGTCGAGGTGGTCGGAGAGGAAGCCCCGCCCGGGACGTTGCTGGCGTGCCCACATGAAGGCGGGGCGGCCGGTGAAGCGACCGTGCGCGACGCCGTCGGCGACGTCGAGCACGGCGAAGCTCGCGGAGAAGAAGCCGTTGCCCCACGGCGTGACGATCCGCCCGGCCGGGGTCTGCTCGATCCAGGCGTACGGCACGGTCTGGACCGAGCAGGTGCAGATCAACCGGTCGAACGGAGCGTGCTGCGGAATCCCGGCGAGGCCGTCGCCGCAGACGACGGTGGGACGGCGTCCGGCCGCCGCGAGGTTGGTACGAGCGCGTTCAGCGAGCGTGGGGTCGGTCTCGATCGTGACGACGCTGGCGTCGCCCAACCGGTGTGCCAGCCAGGCCGCGTTGTAGCCCGTGCCGGTGCCGATCTCAGCGACGCGGTGTCCCTCGGAGACCTCCAGCAGTTCGAGCATGTCGAGCATGAGCGAAGGCATCGACGTGGAGGAGGTGGGGGTCTGCAACCCGCTCCCGTTCGTGTCGTCGCCGTCGTTGACCTGGGTGGTCAGAGCGAGGTCGCCGTGGACGTAGCGGGCCCACGTCGCGGGGGTCTCGGCCCGGTCGACGACCCGCTCGCCCTGGCGGAAGGTGTCGGGTACGAACAGGGCACGGTCGATCGCGGAGACGGCGGCCGTCCACTGCGGGGTGAGGGCCCCGAGGTTGGTGAGGATCTCCACCAGACGCCGCGGCTCGCTCACGCGGTCACTTCTTCTTCGGGGGCCACTGGCCGTCGGACTCCTGGGGCGACTGCTTCTTGTCGCCCTCCTCGCCACCCTTGCCGTCACCGTGCCTGCCCATGGGGGACCTCCCGTCCTCCGTACCGACCGAAGGGGCTATGCCCGAATCCGTCCCACCTTACGCACCGTTACCGGCGGTTGGCTGAGAAGCGCCGGGACGGTAGGGAGCGGGGTCGGAGGAACGACGGGCCGTCTCGCGTCAGGGCACCGGTCGTTCGGGGGTGTCGAGCCAGACGTGGGGGGTGCCGTCCGGGCGGACGGTGAGGCCGAAGCGGTCGCGTGGGGGGCAGCCGAGGCGTTCCCACTGCCGGTAGGCGGATTCCACTTCGTCCCACAGACGGCGCGGCCCGTACTGGTCGGTCTCGAACTCCTGCGTGCGGGGGACGTACTCGGCGGTGGCCCACGACGTGCCGTCGTCGGCGAAGAGCCACAGGGTGGCCTCCCCGCTGTCGTCCTCCGCGTCGCACCAGCGGTACCAGGCGTCCGTGACGTGCAGCGACACGAAGAACGCGGGATCGGTCTGCAGCACGTTCTGCGGGGGGACGCGGGTGCCGCCCCGGTCGCCGGTCTCGCCGTGGTAGTAGTCGCGGATGTGACCGGCGCCGGCGCGCCGGACGCGGTCCCACATGAAGCCCGGGTCACCGGTCACGCGCCCCCGTGCGGTGCCGTCGCGCACGTCCAGGAGGGCGAAGGAGCCGTGGAAGAAGCTGCTGCCCCACGGGGCGATGATCCGCCCGTTCGGGCACTGTTCCACCAGACGTCCGAAGTCGCGGAGGGTGCAGGTGGCGATGACCCGGTCGTAGGGGGCGCCCGGTGCGTGGCCCGCCAGGCCGTCGCCGACGACGACGTCCGGACGGTATCCGGCGGCGGCCAGGGCGGCGCGGGCCCGCGCGGCGACGTCCCGGTCGTACTCCACGGTGGTCACCCGGTCCTCACCGAGGCGGTGGCACAGCCACGCCGCGTTGTAGCCGGTGCCGGTCCCGATCTCCAGCACGCGGTCGCCGTCCCGCACGTCGAGCAGGTCGAGCATCTCCAGCATGAGGGACGGCATGGAGGACGAGGACGTCGGCCGTTCGAACGCCCCGGCGCCGAGGTCCAGTCCGTCGTTGACCTGGGTGATGACGGGGGCGTCGCTGTAGACGACCGACCGCCACGCCTCCGGGTCGGCGTCGGCGTCGTACGCGCCGAACCGCGCGGGGATGAACAGCGCCCGGTCCACCGCGGCGACGGCGTCGCGCCATGCGGGAGGCACGGCACCGGCCCTCTCCAGGGTGCGGACGAGGTCGTGCCGTGCCGTCGTCAACGCGGACTCATTTCGGCGGCTCGTACGGCTTCGTGGGGCCCGGAGGCTTCTCCCGGTGGCCGTCGCCTCCGGCCGTGTCGGGTTTTCCGGAGTGGTTCCCGCCCTTTTTGCCCATGGCACGCCTCCCGTGCTCGGTGGGTCCAAGGAACGAGGCCCCGGACAGCAGTTCCACACATCGAGGACATCCTGAGGGATGACGGCCGCTCGCGTCCTGCCGTCGTCTCAACGTCCTGTCGTAGGCGTCACTTTCACGCCAGACTCGGGCGTTCACCGCCGCAGAGGGCCATCTCCTGACTACGTTGCGTGGGGTTCGTCACGGAATCCGAAACCTTCAGAGGGAGAACCAGCATGAGCGTGATCATCCGCAAGCTCAACGCCGCCACCTATCCCGGCTTCGACACCTTCAAGGCGTACTTCGAGTCCTGCTCGCAGGACTGGCTGAACTGGCCGGGGAAGTTCGTCATCAAGAACAACGAGATCCACATCCAGGGCTCGGCCGACTGGATGACCACGATCTTCAACCGCCCGGAGTTCCGGCTGCTGTGGTCATTGCTGCCCGCAGGAACCGACATCCGGACCGCCTTCCACCAGATGTACGCCCTCAAGTACCGCAAGGAGATGGGGCTGGAGGGTGAAAGCGGCACGTACACGCTGCGGATCGCCACCCACTGGCGGGTTCTTGAACGTCAGAACGAGGCCCAGCTCTCGCAGGAACACCTCGTGCGCTACGAGATGGTCGGTGGCGACACGACGTATGAAGTGACGGTCGGCCTGTAACCGCGCTGCGGCCTTCTCCGGGCCGGACCCGCGTCGACGGACCAGGACAGGGCGATCGTTGAGCCGATCGACACGACCCGACTCGGGTGGGAGAGGGCACAGGCCTTCCCGGTGCGGGAGATTCTCGGGGCGCATTCGGCGCCGGTGACTTGAGGGCTTCTCCACCGGGGCGGCGGAGGATGGGCGGGGCAGCGGTATGGCCTGCCCCCACCCGATTCATGGAGGACCCGGTGAAGGGAATCATCCTGGCCGGCGGCAACGGGACGCGGCTTCACCCCATCACGCGAGGTGTCTCGAAGCAGCTGCTTCCGGTGTACGACAAGCCGATGATCTATTACCCGATGTCCGTGCTCATGCTGGCAGGCGTCCGGGACATCCTGATCATCTCGACCCCCGCAGACCTGCCGCAGTTCCAGCGGCTGCTGGGCGACGGCAGCGCGCTCGGGCTGCGCGTCGACTACGCCGAGCAGGCCGAACCCCGGGGGCTGGCGGAGGCGTTCGTCATCGGGGCCGACCACATCGGGGACGACTCCGTGGCCCTCGTCCTCGGGGACAACATCTTCCACGGCACCGGCTTCGCCCAGGTGCTGCGCCGGCACCTGCCGCACACCGACGGCTGTCTGCTGTTCGGCTACCCCGTGAAGGACCCCGAGCGCTACGGCGTCGGGGAGGCGGACGCGGACGGACGGCTCCTGTCCATCGAGGAGAAGCCCGCCCGCCCCCGGTCCAACCGGGCCATCACGGGGCTGTACTTCTACGACAACGACGTCGTGGACATCGCGCGGGGGCTTGAACCGTCCGCGCGGGGCGAGTTGGAGATCACGGACGTCAACCGGCACTACCTGGAGCGCGGGAAGGCGTCGCTGGTGGATCTGGGCCGGGGCTTCGCGTGGCTGGACACCGGCACG
Source organism: Streptomyces chumphonensis (assembly GCF_014779715.1). Taxonomy (GTDB): domain Bacteria; phylum Actinomycetota; class Actinomycetes; order Streptomycetales; family Streptomycetaceae; genus Streptomyces; species Streptomyces chumphonensis. The sequence goes on along the minus strand of NZ_JACXYU010000009.1, from coordinate 228,786 downwards.
CACGACAGCCTGCTCGACGCCTCGCACTACATCCAGACCCTGGAGAGCCGGCAGGGGCTGCGCGTGGCGTGTGTGGAGGAGGTGGCGGTGCGGATGGGGTTCATCACCCCCGAGGAGTGCCACCGGCTCGGCGCGGCGCTGGGCACGTCCGGCTACGGGCAGTACGTGATGGACGTCGCCGACTCCCTGCGCGGCCGGACGGTGGTGGCGGGGGCCGAGGACGCGCTGACCGGCTCCGCGCCCCGGCCGCTGCCGGCCCTGGCGTCGCGGCGCTGAGGCACCGACGGAGACGACGTGGGCCCGCCCGGCCGCGGACGCCGTGCGGGCCCACGTCGTCGTGCCCGTCGGGGCGTGGGGCCCGGCGCGGAGGCCGGGCCCCGGGGGACGGTGTCAGCGGGCGCGGACGTCGATGCGGCCCATCTGGCCGCCGGAGGAGTGCCCGAGCTGGTGGCAGTGGAACAGGTACTCGCCCGCGTACTCGCCCCAGGTCATCGCGATCTTGACCTCCTCGCCGGGGCCGAGCGTGACGGTGTCCTTGAGGCCGACGTCGGTCGGGCCCACCGGGCCGCCGTTGCGCTCCAGCACCCGGAACATCACCAGGTGGGTGTGGAAGCTGTGCCAGACGTGGAAGTCGGGCGGTGCGACGGCGCTCTCGATGTTGCGGATCGTCCAGACCTCGCTGCTGCCGACGGTCGTCACCACGTCGGCGCGGTTCGGGTCGTAGGTGACGCCGTTGATCGTCATCTCGGGGAACGTCTGGAGGACGAACTCGCGTTCCACCGTGCCGTTCGGCATGGGCGGCAGCTCGGAGAGACGGTCCGGGACGCGGCTGCGGTCGCGGGCCTCGCGGACGACGTCGAAGCGCAGCACCTCGGGACGTTCGGTGGGCAGGGCGCCGGTGTTCTCCAGGACGACGGAGGAGCCGACCGGGTAGCGGGAGAAGTCCACGACGACGTCGATGCGTTCGCCGCCGAGCATGGTCAGCTCGGTCTGCCGGACGGGCTCGGCCAGCAGGCCGCCGTCGGAGCCGATCTGGGTGAACTCCGAGCCGTCGGCCAGGCGCAGCCGGAAGTAGCGGTTGGCGCAGGCGTTGTAGAGGCGCAGCCGGTACTTGCGGGCGGCCACCTGGAAGTACGGCCGCTCCTTGCCGTTGACGAGCATGTTCGGGCAGTCGGAGGGGCGGGTGTACTTGAGCGTGCCGTCCGACTCGACGCGGGCGTCGCGGATGACGAGGGGGACGTCGTAGCGTCCGCGCGGCAGCGGCAGCCGGCGCTCCTCGCGGTCGGTGAGGAGGTACTGGCCGTGCAGTCCCTTGAAGACGTTCTCGGCCTCCAGGTGGTGCGCGTGGTCGTGGTACCAGAGGGAGGAGGCGCGCTGGGTGTTCGGGTAGCGGTAGAGGCGGCTGTCCCCCGGTGCGATGGTGTCCATGGGCAGCCCGTCGTGCTCGGAGAGCACGTGGCCGCCGTGCAGGTGCACGGCGGTGGGGACGTCCAGGTCGTTGGTCTGCCGGATGACGACCTCGCGCCCGCTGCGGGCCCGGATCGTCGGGCCGGGGAAGGTGCCCTCGTAGGTGCGCACGCGCGAGGTGAGGCCCTTGACGATCTCGACGTCCGCCTCGCGCATGTGCATGCGGTAGTGGTCGGCCGTGTGCGTGCGGCGGACCGGGCGCAGGACCCGGGGCACGGGCATGGCGTGGGCGAAGGGCGCGGCGGGGGCCGCGTCGGCCAGCGCGGCCGGGCCGGCGGCCGGGTTGCCGAGGGCCGCGACGCGGTCCCAGGGGAACAGGGCGGCGGCGCCTCCGGCGGCGGCGAACTTCAGCAGGTTTCTGCGGTTCAGCATCTCTCTTCCCGCTCTTTCGGGTGTCGGTCGGCTCGGCCCGCGGCCCACGGCACGCCGACGCAGGCGGCCAGCAGCAGGTTCGAGGCGAGGCAGTAGCGCAGGACGGTGGCGGCTTCGCTCCAGGCGGCGTCCGGCAGCGACGTCCAGCCGCTGGGGAGCCACAGCAGGGCGACGGCCAGGGTGGGGACGCTGACGGCGGCGGCCGCGAGGGCGGCGAGCACGACGAAGACCAGCCGGTCGGTCAGTTCGGAACCACCGGCGGCCCGGCTCGCCCGCCCGCCGACGCGTCGGGCCAGCGCGGCGGCGGCCGCCAGCGCCGGGAGGAGCAGGTACAGCGCCACGGCGGCCAGGGCGAGGTAGGCGCCCGCGCCGCCTTGGCCGCCGGCGGCGTGGCCGTGGGCCTCGCCGCCGTGCCACCACATGTGGTCGCCGTCCTGGCTGCGTGTCACGGTGTATCCGTACGCCACGAGCGCCACCAGAGCCGCCTGCACGGAGGCGAACACGCCGAGTGCACCCGGACGCACGCACGTCGGCCACGCGGGGCCGCGCCTCCCCGCCCGGCGCCGGGGCGCACGGGAGCGCGACGACGCCGGGTGCGGGGCGCGTGACGGCGCCGTGGCGGCGCTCACCGGTCGTGGTCCGTGGTGCGGGCGAGGGCGTCCCAGCGTTCCCATTCCGCGAGCCGCTCGCGGAGCAGGCGCGGGGCGAGGTCGGCGGCGCTCGTCCCGAGCAGGAGGCGCAGCGGGGGCTCGTCGGCGTCGACGAGCTTCAGCAGCGCCTCGCCCGCCTTGCGCGGGTCGCCGGGCTGGAGGTGGGCGTAGGCGCCGGACATGCCGTGCCGGCGCTTGGCCAGCACCTCGTCGTACTCCGGCATGGGGGTGGCCCGCACCATGGAGCCCGCGCTCCAGTCGGTGCGGAATTCCCCGGGCTCCACGAGCGTGACGCGGATGCCGAAGCCCGCGACCTCCTGGGCGAGCGCCTCGCTGAGCCCTTCCAGCGCCCACTTGCTCGCGCAGTACAGGCCGAGGTTGGGGTAGGTGGCGATGCCCGCGATGCTGGACATCTGGAGGATGTGGCCGCCGCCCTGCCGCCGCATCACCGGCAGCACGGCCTGGGTGACCCACAGGGCGCCGAACAGGTTGACGTCCAGCTGGTCGCGGGCCTGCTGCTCGCCGACCTCCTCGACGCCGCCGGAGAGGCCGTAGCCCGCGTTGTTGAGCAGCACGTCGACGCCACCGGCGCGTTCGGCGGCCTCGGCGACCACCGCGCGGACCGCCTGCCGGTCGGTGACGTCGAGCGCGAGCGGCACGACGCGGTCGCCGAAGCGTTCCACGAGCCCGGCCAGGCCCGCGGTGTCCCGGGCGGTGGCCACGACGACGTCGCCGGCCTCCAGCACGACCTCGGTGACGGCGCGGCCGAGTCCGCGCGAGGCGCCGGTCACCAGCCAGGTGCGCCGCCGGGGGGAGGTCACCGGCGGGCCTTCTCGGCGTACTCGCGGGCGTGGCCGAGGGTGGCGCGGCTGTTGGTGCCCAGGGCGTTGCGGATGAACTCCCGGGCGTCCCGGACGTCCGCGTCGGCGCCGAGGATGGCCGGGATGTTGCCCGCGTTGAGGACGACGGTGTGCTGCGAGGTGGCGGTGGTGACGCCGTCGGCGTCCTCCACGAGGTGCCAGTAGCCGGTGTGCAGCGTCATGAGGGCGGGCAGCGTCGTCTGCTTGTAGGCGATGCGGTGGTGCGGGAAGCAGACGCGCACCGACTCGGTGGTGTGGGAGGAGCCGTCCTTGGTGAGGGTGTCCATGCGCAGGATCTGCAGGCCGGGGGTGTCCTCGCGCAGGTCGACCCGGGCGACGTGCGGCAGCCGCTGCTTCCAGTGCTGGGCCTCGTTGATGAAGTCGTAGACGTCCTTCGCGGAGCCGTTGATCGTCACGGAGTCCTCGAAGGAGAGCGTCAGCTCGGCCGAGCCGGTGGCGAGCTCGACGTTGGCCTTGAGCGCGTCGAGTTCGGAGCGGCTGTTGCGGTCGACGGCCCGGTCGATCCAGGCGAGCTTGTCCGGGTCGTCGTCCACGGCGCGGTAGTCGTGCAGCAGCCGGACGCGGCAGCGCAGCGCGTCCAGGGCCTCGATGACCCAGGTGCCGCCCATCCGCGCCACCGGGGCGGCGGGCACCTCCTGACGGAAGGTGATGCGCAGGGCCTCCGGGTCCAGGGTGCGGCGGGACGTCCAGTTCTTCGCCTCGCCGTTGGCGGTGGCCCAGATGCGGATGCGCTCCTCGCGCTCGCCCTTCTCGACGTGGTCCACGTGGACCGTCGGCGGGAAGATGCGCGGCCAGTTCTCCACCTCGGCGATGAGCCGGTACACCTCGGCCGCCGGGGCGTCGATCGTTATGTCGTGCTCGACCTCTCGCACGGTCATCAAGCGCTCCTCGGGGAGAAGGGGGGTCAGAAGTTGCCCAGCCCGCCGCAGACGTTGAGCGCCTGTGCGGTGATGGACGCGGCGGTGTCGGTGACGAGGTAGCCGACGAGGCCGGCCACCTCCTCTGGGGTGGAGTAGCGGCCGAGGGGGATCTTGGCCTGGAACCTGGCCAGGATCTGCTCCTCCGTCGCGTCGTAGGCGGCGGCGTAGCCCTGTCGTACGCGCTGGGCCATCGGCGTCTCGACGTACCCCGGGCACACGGCGTTGACGGTGATACCGGTGGGGGCCAGTTCGTTGCCGAGGGCCTTGGTGAAGCCGACGACGCCGTGCTTGGACGCGGAGTAGGGCGCGCCCAGGACGACGCCCTGCTTGCCGGCGGTGGAGGCGATGTTGACGATCCGGCCCCGGTCCTTCTCCCGCATCCCGCCGGTGGTGAGCACCTCGCGGGTCATGCGGAAGACGCTGGTGAGGTTGGTGTCGATGACGTCGAGCCACAGCTCGTCGGTGAGGTCGGCGGTGGGGCCGCCGCCGGACCGGCCCGCGTTGTTGACCAGGACGTCGACGGTGCCGTAGCGGTCGACGGCGGCGCGCACGAACCGGCGGACGTCCTCGGGCGCGGTCACGTCGCAGGACGTGCCGTCGACCTCCAGCCCCTCGTCACGCAGTTCCTTGACGGTGGCGGCCACGGCGTCCGCGCCGCGGGCGCAGAGGAAGACCCGGTGTCCGGTCCCGGCCAGCAGCCGGGTCACGGCCAGGCCGATACCGCTGGTCGCGCCGGTGACGAGGGCGACCCGCTGTTCCTGCTCCGACATGAGCTCTCCTCCGGTGGGCGGTCGATGGCCGGTCGGTGCCGCGCCGCGGGGCGTGCTCCCGGCGCACTCGCGCCAGCAACGTCACAGATGCCTCTGGAACAGGGCTCGAACCGATCTGGTGTCCGAACCGAGCGCCGCGGCCCCGGCGGCGCCGGCGCGATCGCCCTTCGACGGTGCGTCGAGCGTCGCGGCCCACGGTCGAAAACGGCTACGTCCGACATGAGGGGCGATCATGATCAATCTGTTTCAGCCTCAGGTGGGCGCGGAGGAACTCGCCGCCGTCGCCGAGGTGTTCGACGACAGGTGGCTCGGCCACGGACCTCGGACGAAGGCGTTCGAGGCGGCGTTCGCCGAGCATCTCGGTGTCGACGCAGACCACGTCCTGTTCCTCAACTCGGGCACGTCCGGCCTGTTCCTGGCCCTGGAGTCGCTCGACCTCGCCGAGGGCGACGAGGTCGTGCTGCCCTCCCCCAGCTTCGTCGCCGCCGCCAACGCCGTCCTGACCTGCGGCGCCCGGCCGGTCTTCTGCGACGTCGACCCCCGCACGCTCAACCCCACCGCCGAGGACGTGGAGCGGGCGCTCACCCCGCGCACGAAGGCCGTGGTGGTCCTCCACTACGGCGGCGTGCCCGGCGACGTGGTGCGCATCGCGGAGCGCTGCGCCGCGGCCGGGATCGCCCTGGTGGAGGACGCGGCCTGCTCCGTCGCCTCCCGCGTGGACGGCCGGGCCGTCGGCACCTTCGGCGACGCCGCGATGTGGAGCTTCGACGCCATGAAGGTCCTCGTCACGGGGGACGGCGGCATGCTCTACGTGAAGGACGCGGACCGGGCCGCGCGGGCCCGGCGGCTGGCCTACCACGGGCTCGCCCAGCCCAGCGGCTTCGGCTACGCGAAGATCTCCGCCCGCTGGTGGGAGATGGACATCCCCGAGCCGGGCCGCCGCGTCATCGGCAACGACCTCACCGCCGCGATCGGCGCCGTGCAGCTGCGCCGGCTGCCGGAGCTGGTCGGCCGCCGCCGGGAGATCTGCGCCCTGTACGACCGGGAACTGCGCGACGTCCCCGAGCTGCTGCTGCCGCCCGCCCCGCCCCCGGGGCAGGAGAGCACGCACTACTTCTACTGGGTGCAGATGCCGCCCCGGATCCGCGACGCCGTGGCGTCCGACCTGTACGGCAAGGGCGTCTACACCACCTTCCGGTACGCGCCGCTGCACAAGGTGCCCGTCTACGGCGGCCGGGACGCGCACCTGCCCGGCACCGACCGGGCGGCGGAGCGCACGCTGTGCCTGCCGCTGCACCCGGGGCTGAGCGACGCCGACGTCCGCGAGGTCGCCCGGCTGCTGCGCGCGGCGGTGGGCGAACGGCTCGCGGCGGTGCCGGCATGAGGATCCTGGTCACCGGCGGGGCCGGCTTCATCGGCTCGCACTACGTGCGCACGCTGCTCGCCGACGGGTACCCGGGGTACGAGGGGGCCCGGGTCACCGCCCTGGACAAGCTGAGCTACGCGGGCAACACCGACAACCTGCCGATGGACCACGAGCGCCTCACGTTCGTGCACGGGGACGTGTGCGACCAGGAGTTGCTGCGGCAGGTGCTGCCCGGCCACGACGCGGTGGTGCACTTCGCCGCCGAGTCGCACGTGGACCGCTCGGTGGACGGCGCGTCCGCCTTCGTCGTCACCAACGTGCTGGGCACGCAGAGCCTGCTCGACGCCTGCCTGCACACCGGGACCGGTCCCGTCGTGCACGTCTCCACCGACGAGGTGTACGGCTCCATCGCCTCGGGCGCCTGGACGGAGGACGAGCCGCTGCTGCCCAACTCGCCCTACTCCGCCTCCAAGGCGGGCAGCGACCTGCTGGCACGCGCCTACCACCGCACCCACGGGCTGGACGTGCGCGTCACGCGCTGCTCCAACAACTACGGGCCGCACCAGCACCCCGAGAAGCTGATCCCGCTGTTCGTCACGCGGCTGCTGCGCGGACTGACCGTGCCGCTGTACGGGGAGGGCGCCAACGTCCGGGAGTGGCTGCACGTGGAGGACCACTGCCGGGCGATCCAGCTCGTCCTCACCGGCGGCCGGGCCGGCGAGGTCTACAACATCGGCGGCGCGACGGCCCTCAGCAACCGGGAGATGACCGAGCGGCTGCTGGAGCTGTGCGGCGCCGACCGGGACCGCGTCCGGCGGGTGGCCGACCGCAAGGGCCACGACCTGCGGTACGCCATCGACGACGCGAAGATCCGCGCCGAACTGGGCTACGCGCCGCGCCGGTCGCTGGACGAGGGCCTGGCCTCCGTCGTCGAGTGGTACCGCGCCCACCCCGGCTGGTGGAAGCCGCTCGTGGAGGGGGACGGCGATGGGTGAGCCGGGGCCGGGGCCCGTGCCGCTCTACTGCGTGCCGCACGCGGGCGCCGGCACCTCGGCCTTCGCCCGCTGGTCCGCCTCCCTCGGCCGGGGCGTGGAGCCGCGCCCGGTGCTGCTGCCCGGCCGCGACCGCCGGCGCCGCGAGCCCCGGGTGACCGGGGCCCGCGCCCTCTTCGCCGACCTGCTGCGCCACAACGGCCCGCCGCCGCAGGGGCCCTACGTCCTGTACGGGCACAGTCTGGGCGGGCTCGTCGCCTACTCGGTGGCCCGCGCCCTGCACCGGGCGGGCCGCCCGGGACCGGCGCTCGTCGCCGTCGGGGCGTGTCCGCCGCCGGACGCGGCCGTGGCGCTGACCGACGCCGCCGACCTGCCCGACGAGGAGCTGCTCGCCGTCCTCACCGGCCTCGGCGCCGTGCCCCCGGAGGCGCCGGCCGGGGGTATCTGGCGGCGCTCGGCCCTCGGCGTCCTCCGCGACGACCTGCGGCTGGCCACCGCGCTGCGGGCGGGCGCCGACGGGCCGCTGGACGTCCCGCTGCTGGCCGTCTCGGGTGACGGGGACGCGCTGGCGGGCCCGGAGGTGATGGCGGGCTGGCGCCGCTGGACCACCGGGCGGTACGCCGAACGCACCGTCACCGGTGACCACTTCTTCGTCCGTGACGCGGCGCTGCCCCGGCTGCTCGGCCGGGCCTGCCGCGTCGTCCTCAGGAGTTCCGCCGTGGAGGGAAGCCGATGAACCGACGTGTCGCCATCACCGGGATCGGGGTGGTCGCCCCAGGTGGGGTGGGGACGAAGGAGTTCTGGTCCCTGCTGACGGCCGGACGGACCGCGACCCGGGGCATCTCGCTCTTCGACGCGGGCGCCTTCCGCTCCCGCATCGCCGCCGAGGCCGACTTCGACCCGCTCGACCACGGCTTCACCGCCGAGGAGGCGCGGCGCCTGGACCGCGCGGCCCAGTTCGCCGTCGTCAGCTCCCGGGAGGCGCTGGCGGACAGCGGCCTCGGGGACGCCGCCGACCCCGTCCGCCTCGGGGTGACGCTCGGCAGCGCGGTGGGCTGCACGATGGGGCTGGACGTCGAGTACAACACCGTAAGCCGGGGCGGTTCCGGCTGGCTCGTCGACCACGAGCTGGCCGTCCCGCACCTGTTCGACTACTTCGTGCCCAGCTCGATGGCGGCCGAGGTGGCCCGGCGCGCGGGCGCCCAGGGGCCCGTCTCGCTGGTCTCCACCGGCTGCACCTCCGGGCTGGACGCCATCGGCCACGCCGTCGAGCTGATCCGCGAGGGCAGCGCCGACGTCATGGTGGCCGGGGCCACCGAGGCGCCGATCTCCCCGATCACGGTGGCCTGCTTCGACGCGATCAAGGCGACCTCCCCGCGCAACGACGACCCCGGGACGGCCTCCCGCCCCTTCGACCGCACCCGCAACGGCTTCGTGCTCGGCGAGGGCTCGGCCGTGCTCGTGCTGGAGGAGCTGGCCGCGGCCCGCCGCCGGGGGGCGCACGTCTACGCCGAGATCGCCGGGTTCGCCAGCCGCTGCAACGCCTACCACATGACCGGGCTGCGCAAGGACGGCGCGGAGATGGCCGAGGCCATCCGCGTCGCCCTGGACGAGGCCCGGCTGGACCCGAGCGCGGTGGACTACGTCAACGCGCACGGCTCGGGCACCAAGCAGAACGACCGGCACGAGACGGCCGCCTTCAAGCGCAGCCTCGGCAGCCACGCCCACGCGGTCCCGGTCAGCTCCATCAAGTCGATGATCGGGCACTCGCTGGGTGCCATCGGTTCCCTGGAGGTCGCCGCGAGCGCGCTGGCCATCGAGCACAACACCGTGCCCCCGACGGCGAACCTGCGCGAGCCCGACCCCGAGTGCGACCTCGACTACACCCCGCTCACCGCCCGCGAGCAGCGCACCGACACCGTGCTGAGCGTCGGCAGCGGATTCGGCGGGTTCCAGAGCGCCATGGTCCTCACCCGCCCGCGTCCCGCCGAGCCCGGAGAGCCCGCATGACCCTCACCGAGACCCACCCGCGCGGCGCCGCCGCGCCCGGCCCGGACGGCCCGGACGGCAGCGGCGCGCAGGCCGTCGTCACCGGCATCGGCGTCGCGGCACCGAACGGCCTGGGCACCCGGGCGTGGTGGCGGGCGACCCTCGCCGGGGAGAGCGGCATCGGCCCGCTGACCCGCTTCGACGGGGAGCGCTACCCCGCCACCCTGGCCGGGGAGGTGCCCGGCTTCGACCCGGCCGCACACGTCCCCAGCCGGCTGCTGCCGCAGACCGACCACATGACGCGGCTCGCGTTCGCCGCCGCCCGGGAGGCGCTGGACGACGCGGGCGTGGACGCCGCCGCACTCCCGGAGTACGGCGCGGGCGTGGTGACGGCCGCCTCGGCCGGGGGCTTCGCGTTCGGCCAGCGCGAGCTGGAGGCGCTGTGGAGCCGGGGCGGCGCCCATGTGAGCGCCTACCAGTCCTTCGCCTGGTTCTACGCCGTCAACACCGGCCAGATCTCCATCCGGCACGGGCTGCGCGGCCCGAGCGGGGTGCTCGTCACCGAGCAGACGGGCGGCCTCGACGCGCTCGCCCAGGCCCGGCGGCAACTGCGCAAGGGCATCGGCGTGCTGGTCACCGGGGGCGTCGACTCCTCGCTGTGCCCGTGGGGCTGGGCCGCGCACCTGGCCGACGGCCGGCTGAGCACGCGCCGCGACCCCGCCACCGCCTACCTGCCGTTCTCCGCCGACGCGAACGGGCACGTCGTCGGGGAGGGCGGCGCGCTGCTCGTCCTGGAGGACGCCGCCGCCGCCCGCGCGCGCGGCGCCGAGGTCTACGGCCGCGTGAGCGGCTACGCGGCGACGTTCGACCCCGCGCCCGGCACGGGCGGCGCCCCCCGCCTGCGGGACGCCGCCGCCCTCGCCCTGGCCGACGCCGGACTGGCCCCCGGCGACGTGGACGTCGTCTTCGCCGACGCGGCCGGAGTGCGCGCCGACGACGTGGCCGAGGCCCGGGCCCTGGCCGAGCTGTTCGGCCCGCGCGGCGTGCCGGTGACGGCGCCGAAGACCATGACCGGACGCCTCGCGGCGGGCGGCGGCGCGCTGGACGTCGCGGCCGCCCTGCTCGCCCTGCGCGACCAGGTCGTCCCGCCGACCGTGCACGTGGCCGCACCGGCCGAGGACTGCCCCCTGGACCTCGTCACCACCGCCCGGCCCCTGCCGCTGCGCACGGCCCTGGTGCTGGCGCGCGGCCGGGGCGGGTTCAACGCCGCCACCGTCCTGCGCGCCCCGGCCGGCTGAGCCACCGGGCCCGGACGGCGGGCCCCGGCCCACCGGACGCCCCGCCCACCTTCAGCTCCCTTCCTCCACCTCCCACCCATCAGAAGGAGCGACCACCGTGCCCGAGATGTCCATCCACGACCTGACCACCCTGCTGCGCGAATGCGCGGGCGAGGACGAGAGCGTCAACCTCGAGGGCGACGTGCTCGACACCCCGTTCGCCGACCTCGGCTACGACTCCCTGGCCGTGCTCCAGACCACCGGCCGGATCGAGCGCGACTTCGAGCTGACGCTGGACGAGGACGCCGTGGCCGAGGCGGAGACGCCGCGCGAGTACCTGGCGGTCGTCAACCACCAACTGACCGACCGCAGCAACGCCTGACCGGCCGCCCGGCGCGTGGCCCCGCCCGCGCCGGGCCCCGGGCCCCGGCGCCCGAAGAGCACACCGGCCGCACCGGCCGTCGCACGCGGCGGCACGCGCACGACTGAACAGACCTTCAGCGCCGGGACACCGGCGGAATCCGGGCGGGACGGACGAGGGAACCCCCCACAGGAGAGGAGTGGCCGGGTGCATGCCCTGGTCGAGATCCACGAGGAGGTGCACGAAGCGCTCCTGGAGCGGCGGCCGATCGTCGCCCTGGAGTCGGCGACGCTCGCCCACGGGCCGCCGTCCCCCGGCCCGGTCGAGACGGCTGCCGCCGTCGAGAAGGCCGTCCGGGAGGCCGGCGCGATCCCCGCGACCGTGGGCATCGCCGACGGCCGCTTCGTCATCGGCATGGACGGCGTGGACATCGAGCGCTTCGCCACCGCACCGGCCGACCGCGTCGCCAGGGTCGGCAGCGGGGGCATCGGGGCCGCCATCGCCTCCGGAGGGCTCGGCGCGACGACCGTCGCCGCCGCCCTCGTCGGTGCCGAACTGGCCGGCATCCCGGTGTTCTCCGCCGCCGGGGTCGGCGGGGTGCATCCGGGCGCGGGCGGGACGTTCGACGTCTCGGCCGATCTCACCCAGTGCGCCCGCACCAAGGTCGCCGTCGTGTGCGCCGGGGCCGAGAACGTCCTGTGCGCGCGGCCGACGCTGGAGTACCTGGAGACCCTCGGCGTGCCCGTCATCGGCTACCGCTGCGCGGACTTCCCGGCCTTCTACTGCCGGTCGAGTGGCCTGCGCAACCCTCAGCGCATGGATGATCTGGCCGACATAGCCCGCGCCCTGCGCACCCACTGGGACCTGGGCCTGCCCGGCGGAGCCCTCGTGACCACCCCGATCGACGAGGCGCACGCGCTGGACCGCGACGCGGTGGCGAGCGTGCTGCGCCGCGCGCTGGCCGACGCCGACCGGTCCGGCGTCACCGGCCCCGGGATCACCCCGTACCTGACGAAGGCGGTCGCCCGGGCCACCGGCGCCGCCGGGGACGAGGCCCACCGCGCCGTCCTGGTGAGCACCGCCCGCACGGCGGGGGACCTGGCCGTCGCCCTGTCCCGTACGCCCGGAGCGCGGCCGTGAGCGCCCACGGACGGGTCGCGCTCCGCGCCGCCCTGTTCGACCTCGACGGAACGCTCGCCGACACCCCGTGCGCGATCGGCCGGCTCCTGGTCCGCGTCTGCGCGGAGCACGGCCGGCGGGTCACCCCGGAGCGGGCCCGGCCGACCATCGGCACCCCGCTGGAGGCCGCCTTCGCCGAGCTGCTCGCCCTGCCCGCCACCGACCCCGAGATCTGCCGGGCCGTACGCCGCTACCGGGCCCTGTTCGAGGAGGACGTGCTCGGCTCGGGCCGCTGGCTCGTGCACGCCGGGGTGCGGGAAGGGCTGGAGCGGCTCCACGAGGCGGGCCTGCCGCTGGCCGTCGCCACGTCCAAGATCGCCGGAAGTGCGCACGCGCTTTTGGACGCCATGGAGATCTCCGCGCACTTCCCCGTCGTCATCGGCCAGGACATGGTCGGTCGGGGCAAGCCGGACCCGGAGATGGGGCTCGCGGCCGCGACGGCCCTGGGCGTCCCGGCCGACCGGTGCGCCTACGTCGGCGACACCACGACCGACCTGCGCATGGCACGGGCCGCCGGGATGCTGCCCGTCGGCGTGACCTACGGCATCGGCGGGCGCGCGGAGCTGACCGCGCTCGCGGCACCGGCGGGCGGGGCCGTGCACGACAGCTTCGAGGACGTCGTCGACACCCTCCTGCTCGCGGAGCGGGCGGCGGCATGAGCGGCCCGGCTCCCGGCTCCCCGGTACCCGAAGAACGAGAGGAACTCGCCATGACGCCCACCAGTACCGCAACGGCACGGGGTGCCGTGATCTCCGCGAGCGCGCTGGAGTTCCAGCCCCGTGAGGGCTGCTCCGTCGCCACCGCGGTCGGCCCGCACCTGGGCGCGCGGATCGTCCGCCTGGACGTCGTGCGCATACCGCCGGGCGGTGCCTGGCGACCGGAGGAGTCGGTCGCCGAGGAGAACGTCGTCGTGGTGTTCGCCGGCTCCGGCACCGCCGCGTCCGGTGCGGCGGAGCAGCGCGTCGAGCGGGCCGACACCGTCTACGCGCCGACCGGGGACGCCTACGGGCTGACGGCCGAGGACGCGGGCCTGACCGCCTACGTCTGGCACACCACCCTGCGCGCGGACCGCTCCCCCGGCACCGCGCCGCGCCGCTTCTCCCGGCTGTGGAACGAGGAGACCCAGCTGAAGGGCTTCACCGGCGTCGGGAACGACGAGGCGTCGGAGAAGACCGCCACGATGAACTTCCTCTTCTGGCCCGGCACGGGCTCGCCCCAACTGTGCCTGCACTGCGGCTTCATGCAACCCGGCGAGTACTTCAACGTGCACGTCCACCCGGAGAGCGAGGAGGCCTTCTTCGCCTTCGAGGGCGAGGGGCAGCTGCACCTGGACGGCGCGTGGTACGACGCCCGGCCCGGCGACGTGCTCTACGCGCCGCCCGGCGTGCCGCACGGCACGCGCCATCCCGTCGACGACCCCTCGGCCCCGCGCTTCGCCACCTGCGGCGGCCCCACTCCCTTCGACCCGGTCCTCTACGAGCGTGCCGGTGTATCGACAAAGGTTCGGTGATTGACAGATGTGCAGGATCTTCGGCCATTTCGACGCCCAGGCCACGCCCAACGAGTTGCGCGCCGTCGCCGCCGCCCAGCGGCACGGCGGGCCGGACGCCCAGACCCACCGCTGCGGCCAGGGCTGGGCACTGGGCAACAACCGCCTGGCCATCATGGACCTCGACGGCGGCGACCAGCCCTACACCCTGGGCCGGGACGTCATCGCCGTGTTCAACGGCGAGATCTACAACCACCACGAGCTGCGCGAGAAGCTGCGGGCCCGGGGCCACCACTTCACCGACACCTGCGACGGCTCCGTCATCCCCGCCCTCTACGCCGAGTACGGACCGGACTTCGCCGAGCACCTGGACGGCATGTACTCGATCGCGCTGGTGGACCTGCGCGGCGAGCCCACGCTGTGGCTGGTGACCGACGAGGTCGGCATGAAGCCGCTGTACTACCACTGGGACGCCGCCCGCCGGCACCTGTACTTCGCCTCCGAACTCCCGGCGCTGCTGTCCTTCCGCACCGTGCGCGCGACGCCGTGGGAGGGCGGGCTGGACGCCTACCTCGCCACGAAGACGCCGTTCGGCGAGCAGACCATGTTCGAGGGCGTCCGCGTGCTGCCGCCCGCCGTGACGGTGAAGGTGACGCGCGACGGCGGCCTGAACATGACCACCCGGGCGGTCACCGGAGCGGCCCGCTCCCCGCACTGCTCGGAGCCGGAGGCAGCCGCCCACGTCCTCGACCTGCTGCGCACCGAGACGCACCGGCTCACCGAGGCCGACGTCCCCGTGTCCGCCATCACCAGCGGCGGCCTGGACTCCAGCTTCGTCACCGTGCTGGCCGCCGAGAAGGTGCGCGACCTGCACTCCTTCAACATCGCCTACACCGGCACCTGGCCGTCCGACGAGCGGGCGTTCGCCCGTGAGGTGGCCGAGTACGCCGGCACCCGGCACCACCAGGTGGAGATCGACCCGGCCACCTTCCCGTCGCTGCTCGCCGACGTCGTCTGGCACCTCGGCCAGCCCAACGCCGACCCGATCACCCTGAGCACCCACGCGCTGTTCGCCGCCGTGCGCGACGCCGGGTTCAAGGTCGCCATCACCGGTGACGCCGCCGACGAGCTGTTCGGCGGCTACGACCGCATCTACAAGGCCGTCCACGCCCCCTTCGGCACGGACTGGGTGCCCGCCTACGTCGAGGCGCTGGCGGCGGTGCCGTCCACGCTGCGGGAGCGGCTCTACACCTCCGACTACCGGTCCTTCGTCGCGGACCACGGCTCGGTCTCGGAGGAGATCGCCGAGGAGCTGCGGGCGAGCACGGAGCCGGACACGATGTCGACGCTCACCGCGTTCGAGATCGGCCGGCGGCTGCCGTCCTACCACCTGCGCCGCGTCGACCACCTGAGCATGTCCGCCTCCGTCGAGGTGCGGCTGCCGTTCTGCCAGCCCAGCGTCGTGCGCTACGCCCGCACCCTGCGGGCCGGCCTCAAGGTGGCCGACGGCAAGCGCAAGCGCGTCCTGTACGCGGCGGCGGACGGGCGGCTGCCCGCCTCCGTCATCAACCGTCCCAAGCAGCCCTTCACGCTGCCCGTCACCGCGATGCTCCAGCCGGGCCAGGCGCTCATGGAGTACGCGCGCGACCTGCTCGCCCCCAGCCGGCTGCGCCACCGGGGCCAGCTCGACCCGCAGCAGGTCGAGGCCCTCTTCCAGGCCCAGGCGACGACCCCCAACGACCGGGCCTCGATGGCGATCTGGTCCCTCATGGTCCACGAACTGTGGCTGGAGCAGTTCTGCTCGGCCACCCCCGCACAGCGCGTGCTCGACGACCGAGTCCCGGAGGTGGCGGTGTGATCGGATACATCGCGCGTGCCGTGGGAGCCCCCACTCCCACGCTCGTGCTGGACCAACGGCAACTGCCCAAGGACAACGCGGAGCTGCGCCCGGTGCTCACCCGCGTGCGCGAGTGGCTGGAGGAGCACGGACGCGAGGACATCCTGAAGTTCGCCCTGGTCGCGCCGTCCGAACACCCCCTGTACGACCTGGACTACCGGTTCGTGCAGGGGCTGCCGACCGGCGTCGACCGGTTCGACTTCAACGGCAACTGCGGCCACTCGATCCTGGCGTCGGTGGTCGCGGCCGACGGCCAGGCGTGGCTCCCCCGGCTCGCGCCCGGCGGCCGGGTCCGGGTGCGGGTGCTGAACAACGGCGACCAGGTCGTCGTCGAGGTCGACGAGGCGCGGCGGCGCAGCGGCAGCTTCACCGTGCACTTCCTCCAGGACGCCGGGGCCCGGCTGGACGACCTCCTGCTCACCGGCAACCCCGTCGACCAGCTCCTGACGCCGAGCGGCGTCCAGGCCGCGTCCCTGGTCTCCATGGGCAACCCCTACGTCTTCGTCGACGCCCGGGAACTGGGCCTGGACACCGAGGAGAAGCTCTTCGGCGCCGGCGACGAAACGTTCGCCCAGATGCTGGAGATCCGCGTCGCCGCCGCCGAACTGCTCCAGTGGCCCACCGACGGCGTCTTCCCGAAGATCGCCGCCGTCGGCGGATACACCCCCGGACGGCTGGCCGTCCGGGCGATCTCGGTGCCCAAGTGGCACCCCAGCATCGCCCTGACCGGCACCACCTGCCTGGCCGGCGCCGCCAGCATCCCCGGCACCGTGCCCGAGCGGCTGGCCCGCGAGGCGGGGCTCCAGCGCGGCGTCATCGAGATCGACACCCCCGGCGGGTCCACCGCCGCCGCCGCGTCCGTGGCCGGGCGGGGGGACGGCGCCGACACCCTGCACTGGGTCAGCGTCAGCCGCAAGCTGGCCCAGCTCGACGAGCCGCACTGCATCGGCTCGCTGAAGAACTACGACTACAAGGAGGAAACGGCATGGCAACCGCTGACGGTCTGACCCGGCCGGCCGTCCCCAGCCGGACGGAACTCGCCGGGCGTTACGCGGAGCTGTGCGAGACCCTGCGGCGCTGCGCGCCGCAGGCGGACACCGACGACGCCCTGCCGGAGGCGGTGTTCGAGGCACTGCGCTCCTCGGGAATCCTCGGCGCCGCGATCGCCACCGAGTACGGCGGCCACGGCGGGGACGCCGAGCTGACCAACCGGCTCATCGAACTCGTCGCCACCGCCGACCCGTCGGTCGCCATCATCCTGTTCCAGCACTACGCCGTGAGTGCCCGCATCAGCGAGTGGGGCACCCCCGCGCAGCGGGACCGGTACCTGCCGAAGCTGGCGGACGGCTCCTGGATCGCGGCCTCCGCCTGGAGCGAGTCGGGCGCCGGAGCCGACAAGCGCAACCTGGCCACCCGGGCGCGCAGGGTGGACGGCGCCTGGGTGCTCGACGGCGCCAAGACCTTCACCACCGGCGCCGGCCTCGCCCAGGTCTACCTCGTGCTCGCCCAGTCCTCAGAGCCGACGCGGACGATCTCCACCTACGGCAGCGACGGGCAGACCTTCTACCTCATCGAGGCCGACAACCCCGGACTCGTCGCCAACACGGGCATGGACCTCGTCGGCATGCGGGCCTCCGCCACCGGCTTCGTCGAGCTGGCGGGCTGCCGGGTGGCCGACTCCGCCGTCCTCGGCCCGGTGGGCGACGCGGTGCGCATCATCGCCGGCGTCCGCGAGTCCGGGGCCACCCTCGGCGCGGTCTCCCTGGGCATCGCCGAAGCGGCGTACCGACTCGCCTACACACACGCCGTCCGGCGGGGCCTCGACGGCCAACAGGCCGTCCGCTTCCGGCTGGTGGACCTGGAGGCCAAGGTCTGCGCCGCCCGTGCGCTGGTGGACAGCTCCGGCCGCCGGGACACCGCCGACCCCGGCGTCACCACCCTGCACAGCAAGCTGCACGCCTCCCAGGTCTCCGAGGAGGTCACCGCCGAGGCGCTGCGGCTGCTGGGCAGCGCCGGGTTCCTGCGGGACCACCCGCTGAACAAGCTGGCCCGGGACGCCCGCGCGGTGGGCCTGATGGGACCGATCAACGACCTCTGCCGGGAGCTGGTGAGCGCCCCCTGGACGTCCTGACGCCCTGACGCCCCGCGCGGCCGCGCGTCCACACGTCCGCGCGGGAACGGCACCAACCGCACGAGACCCGCACCACGACACGGAACGCCGAACGGCGGGCGCGCCCGCCGCACACGACAGGAGGAGCGGTGAGCACTAACCACGATCTCGTCATCACCGGTGCACGGGTGGTGACACCCGACGGGGTGCACGACGGTGGAGTGGCGGTGTCGGGGGAGCGGATCGCCACGATCTTCGCCGCCGGCTCGGCCCCGACGGGCGAGCGGACGATCGACGCGGGCGGCCGGTACCTGCTGCCCGGACTGATCGACTCGCACGTCCACTTCCGCACCCCCGGTCTCACCCACAAGGAGGACTGGGCGCACGGCAGCCGGGCCGCCGCGGCGGGCGGCGTCACGACCGTGATCGACATGCCCAACACCGAGCCGCCGCTCGTCGAGCCGGAGGCGGCGGCGGACAAGGCGGCCCTGGTCGCGGGCCACTCGCTCGTCGACTACCGGTTCCACATGGGCGTCACCGTCGACAGCGTGGAGAACCTGCGGCGGCTCGAACCCCGGCAGGCCACCACGGTCAAGGTCTTCATGACCGGCCACCACACCGCGCCCAACATCATCCGCGACCCGGTGGTGCTGGACCGCATCTTCGCCATCGCCGCCGAACACGGCATCCGGCTGGTGCTGCACGCCGAGGACGACGGCGTCTTCTCGCTGATCGACGAGTCCCAGGAGCCCCCGGCCGGCTACGACGCCTACGAGTCCGCGCACCCGCGCAGCGGCGGCATCGTCGCCTCCTCCCGCGTCATCGACCTCGTCCGCAAGTACGGCACCGCGGCGCACATCCTGCACGTCTCCTCCTCCGAGGAGTCGGACATGCTGAAGGCCGCCAACCGGATCGGCCTGCCGATCACCTACGAGGTCACCCCGCACCACCTGTCCTTCTCCGCACCCGACACCCAGCGGCTGGGGGCCCGCATCCGACTGCGCCCCGCGATCCGCTGCCTGAAGGACCAGGGACGGCTGTGGGAGGCCGTCATGGACGGCGGCGTCGCCACCATCGGCAGCGACCACGCGCCGCACACCAAGGAGGAGAAGGTCCTCGCCGTCGCGGACGCCCCGCCCGGGCTGCCCGGCACCCAGGAGATGCTCCTCGCCCTGCACACCGGCATGCGGCGCCGCTACCCGGAGATGCCGCAGGACGAGGTCATGGTCCGCATCGCCCGGGTCGCCGCCGAGCGTCCCGCCGAGCTGTTCGGGCTGACGGCCCGCAAGGGCCGCATCGCCGTCGGGCTGGACGCCGACTTCTCGGTCTTCGACCCGGACACGACGTGGATCATGTCCGCCGAGCACGCCCAGGCGAAGGTCGGCTGGTCGGCGTACGAGGGCTGGACCTTCACCGGCCGCCCCGAACTGACCGTCCGGCGCGGCGAGATCGTCTACGACGGCCGGGAGGAGACGCCCCGCTTCGGCACCCCGACCGGGATCTGGCTGGACGCCGAGCGCCCCGTCCTCCCCGACCCGGTGCCCTCCGAGCACGCCACGGCCGTCCCGCCGCCGCCCCCGGCCCAGCCGCGCGCGGCGGAGTCGGCGGCGGACACCGACCGCGTCAGGCTCTGACGCCCACCCTCCCGGCCACCCTCCCCGGCCGGGCCGCGCGCCGTCGCGGCGGACCCCGCTCCGCCGCGACGGCGCGCGCGGCACGTCACCCCCACGCCGAACAGGAGCACCGATGCGTACCGACGCCCACCGCATCACCGTCTACTCGGACATCGGCTGCCCCTGGGCCTCCCTGGCCCTGCACCACCTGCGGCGGGCCGCCCGCGAGGAGGGCGTCGAACCGGCCGTCGACCACCGCGCGTTCCCCCTGGAGCTGTTCAACGCCCGCCCCACGCCCAAGCACATCCTCGACCCGGAGGTCGCCGCCGTCGCGGCGGTCGAGCCCGCCCTGCGCTGGCGGCCCTGGAGCCGTCCGGACGCCGAGTACGCCGTGACCACGCTGCTCGCCATGGAGGCCGTGCAGGCCGTCAAGCACCTCGACGGGTACGCCGCGAGCGACCAGCTCGACGCCGCACTGCGGCACGCCCTCTACGCCGAGTCCCGCTGCGTCAGCGTGCACACCGAGGTCGTCGCCGTCGCGGCACGGTGCCCGCTCGTGGACGCCGCACGCCTGGAGGACGCGCTGCGCCGGGGCACCCACCGGGCCGACGTCTTCGCCCAGTGGGAGGAGTCCCGGAGCCCGGCCGTCCAGGGCAGCCCGCACCTCTTCCTCCCCGACGGCTCCGACGTCCACAACCCCGGCATCGCCTTCACCTGGCCCGACGGCGCCCCCGCCCCCGTGATCACCGCCTACGACCCCTCGGTGTGGAACCGCCTGGTGAAGCGCTGAGCACCCCGGGCACGCCGCAGGGGCCGCCCTCCCCACGGATGGAGGGCGGCCCCTGCGGGCGTGCTGCCGGGCTCTGCGGCTCCGGCTCCTCGGCTCTCTCGCCGCGCGCCGCTACGAGGCGCGGGCCTTGGTGCGGTCGGCGTCCTTCGCCCCGGCGTCCTTCGCTCCGGCGGACGCCGCGGCCGGAACCGGGCGGGCGGCCTCGTAGAACTCCTCGCGCGGGTTCTCCATCGCGCCGAGCGAGACGACCTCGCGCTTGAGGAACATGCCGAGCGTCCAGTCGGCGAAGACGCGGATCTTGCGGTTCCACGTCGGGACGGCCATGCCGTGGTACGCGCGGTGCATGTACCAGGCCAGGCGGCCCTTGAGCCGGATCTTGGACTTGCCGACGACGATCATCGCGACGCCCTTGTGCAGGCCGAGACCGGCCACCGCACCCTTGTTGGCGTGCTTGTAGTCGCCCTGCGGGAAGCCCCGCAGCCCCGAGATCACGTTGTCGCCGAGCACCTTGGCCTGGCGCAGCGCGTGCTGGGCGTTCGGCGGGCACCAGGCGTTCTCGACGCCCGCCGCGCGCGCGGCGAGGTCGGGGATCTGCGCGTTGTCGCCGGCGGCCCAGATGTAGTCGGTGCCGGTGACCTGGAGGGTCGGCTGGGTGTCGACGTGGCCGCGCGGACCGAGCGGCAGGCCGTAGCGGGAGAGCACCGGGTTGGGCTTGACGCCGGCGGTCCACACGATGGTGTTGGAGTCCGCCTCCAGGCCGTTGTTCAGGACCACGTGACCGTCGACGCAGGAGTCCATGCCGGTCTTGAGGTAGACCTCGACACCGCGCTTCTGGAGGTGCTCCAGGCCCCACGTGCCGAGCTCCGGGCCGACCTCGGGGAGGATCTTGTCGGCCACGTCGACGAGGATGAACCGCATGTCCTCGCGCTTGATGCTCGGGTAGTACTTCGCGGCGTCCCGTGCCAGGTCCTCGACCTCGCCGACCGTCTCGGCACCGGCGAACCCGCCGCCGACGAAGACGAAGGTCAGCGCCTTGCGGCGGATCTCCTCGTCCTGCGTGGAGTCGGCCTTGTCGAGCTGCTCCAGGACGTGGTTGCGCAGGCCGATGGCCTCCTCGACGCCCTTCATGCCGATGCCCTGCTCGGCCAGACCGGGGATCGGGAAGGTGCGGGAGACGGCGCCGAGCGCGACGACGAGGTAGTCGAAGGGCAGCTCGTAGGCCTCGCCGACCAGCGGGGTGACGGTGGCCGCCTTCCGGTCCTGGTCGATCTCCGTCACCCGGCCGGTGAGGACCTCCGCCTTGGGCAGCACGCGGCGCAGCGGCACCACGACGTGGCGGGGGGAGATGGAGCCGGCGGCGGCTTCGGGGAGGAAGGGCTGGTACGTCATGTAGGAGCGCGGGTCGACGACGGTCACCGTCGCCTCGCCGTACCGCATCTTCTTCAGTATGCGGCGCGCTGCGTACAGACCGACGTACCCACCACCTACGACGAGGATTCGAGGACGCTCCGTGGTGCTCATGCCATCGAGTATCCAGCACCTGATCGGGCCACGCTCGTGAGCCCCTTCACAAGCACTTCCGCCGGTTCTGCTACACTCCGCCGCCCCGTGACCGGAGCCACATCCGGACCCGGGAACCCACCGATCTCACCGCACGTTGCACCCCCGCCGTGAGCTGCGAGATTGCCGCCGCGAGGCGCGGAACCCCGGTCAGCGGAAACGGACTTCCACACCTGCGAAACGCAGCCGACCGCCGTCCGCGACCTCCACAAGAGCGCTCAGCACTCCCCGAAATCAACGATTCCGGCCCCGCAGGGCACTTTTCCTTGTGAAGAACTTCACGAACTTTCCCGCGCGGACGGGCGCGGCGGCGTCCACGAGCGGCCGACGGGACGCCTCCGGCGCCCTCCCGTACCCCTCCCCGATCCGTACCCGGGCCCCACCACCGCTCAGACCTCGCCCTCGCGGTACTCGGCCTCCGAACCACGGGCCGTGGCCTCCCGCAGCTCCACCCGGCGGATCTTCCCCGAGACCGTCTTCGGCAGCTCCGCGAACTCGATGCGCCGGACCCGCTGGTACGGCGCGAGCACCGCGCGGGAGTGCGCGAACAGCGCCCGCGCCGTCTCCGGACCGGGCTCCCAGCCCGCCGCCAGGACGACGTACGCCTTCGGCACCGCCAGCCGCACCGGGTCCGGCGCGGGCACGACGGCCGCCTCCGCCACCGCCTCGTGCTCCAGCAGCGCGCTCTCCAGCTCGAAAGGACTGATCTTGTAGTCGGACGCCTTGAACACGTCGTCCGCCCGGCCCACGTACGTCACGTAGCCGTCGGCGTCCCGGGCCCCGATGTCGCCCGTGCGGTAGAAGCCGTCCGCCATGACCGAGGCCGTGCGCTCGCCGTCCCCGTGGTAGCCCGTCATGAGCCCGACGGGCCGCCGCGCGAGATCCAGGGCGATCTCACCCTCCGCCGCTCCCGGCTCCCCGGTCACCGGGTCGAGCAGTTCCACCGCGTAGCCGGGGCACGGCCGTCCCATCGACCCCGGCTTGAGCCGCTGGCCCGGGGTGTTGGCGACCTGCACCGTGGTCTCCGTCTGCCCGAAGCCGTCCCGGATGACGACGCCCCAGCCCCGCCGCACCGCCTCGATGACCTCCGGGTTGAGCGGCTCCCCGGCCGCCACCACCTCGCGCGGGGGCGTTCGCAGCAGCCCCAGGTCCGCCTGGATGAGCATGCGCCACACGGTGGGCGGCGCGCAGAAGGACGTCACCCCGACGCGGTCCATCTCCGCCATCAGCCGGACCGGGTCGAACCGGCCGTAGTGGTGGATGAAGACCGTCGCCTCGGCGTTCCACGGCGCGAACAGGTTGGACCAGGCGTGTTTCGCCCACCCGGGCGAGGAGATGTTGAGGTGCACGTCCCCCGGGCGCAGCCCGATCCAGTACATCGTGGACAGGTGGCCCACCGGGTAGGAGACGTGGGTGTGCTCCACCAGCTTCGGCCGGGACGTCGTCCCCGAGGTGAAGTACAGCAGCAGCGGGTCGTGCGCGTGGGTGACGCCGTCCGGCTCGAAGGCGTCCTCCGCCGCCTCCGCCTCCGCGTACGACCGCCACCCCTCGACGGGCGCCCCCGTCGCGACGCGCGTGTACGCGCCCGGCACGGCGTCGAACTTCCCGGCGTCCTCCGACCGCACGACGACGTGCCGCACCCCGCCGCGCGCGACCCGGTCCCGCAGGTCGGCGGGACCGAGCTGCGGAGTGGCCGGGATGACGACCGCGCGCAGCTTCATCGCCGCCAGCGCCGTCTCCCACAGCTCCACCTGGTTGCCCAGCATGACCAGCACCCGGTCCCCGGCCGCCACCCCCACGCCGCGCAGCCAGTTGGCCACCCGCGCCGAGCGGCGGGACATCTCCGCGAAGGAGACCCTGACCTCGCTGCCGTCCTCCTCGACGACGTGCAGCGCCGTCGCCCCGTTGCCCTCGGCGATGACGTCGAACCAGTCCAGCGCCCAGTTGAACCGCTCCGGACGCGGCCACCGGAACCCCGCGTACGCCGCCGCGTAGTCCTCCCGGTGTCGCAGCAGGAAGTCCCGCGCCGCCCGGAACTCCCCCGTCACCCCGTCACCCATACGCCCTCCTCGTCCCGTCGGCCTACGCCGGCACCACGAGGAATGCTCTCACCGCGGGGCTCTCTGGTCGTGGGTGGCGTTCCGGTCCGGCCGGGGCGACCAGGCGGGCCGGTTGTCGCGCTCGGCGCGGTGCGCGCCGGCCCGCGGACGCGCCGGGGCCGACTCCGGGCCGCGGCCCCGGGAGGCCGCGCTCGGCGAACCGTTTCTTCTGCCGTCGGTGTCGCCGGCGACGAACAGGGGATCCATGACGACGATGGCCGTGGCCAGGATGAGGAAGACGACCGGGCCCAGCAGCATGGGCAGCAGCAGCGACACCGGCGTGGCCCCGTCCCCGGTGGCGGGGGCGTTGTGGAGGTGGACGCTGACGGCCGCCATGCCGGTGTAGTGCATGCCGGAGATGGCCACACCCATCACCAGGCTGGCGCCGAGCGAGGAGGCGAAGCCCCGGATGGACACGGCCGCCCACAGCGCGGCGATGGCGGCGCCGAGGGCGATGGCCACCGACAAGGCGACGATGAACGGGTCGTACCGGAGGCTCCCCGGCAGGTGCATGGCGTACATGCCGAGGTAGTGCATGGCGGCCACGCCCAGGCCGGTGATCGCTCCGGCCGACACGAGCGTGACGACCCCCGCGCCCCGGTAGCCGACGATGAACACGCCGATGCCGACCACGACGATCGCCACGGCCAGACTCAGCACGGTCACCGCCACGTCGTAGCGGATGGGTGCTTCCTCGATCTGGAAGCCGGTCATGGCGATGAAGTGCATCGTCCAGATGCCGCAGCCGATGCAGGCCGCCCCCAGCGCCAGCCACCCGGGCTTCCAGCCCTGCTGGTAGTGCACGCACCGCGCCACGCACCGCAGGCCCAGCGCGCTGCCCAGCACGGCCATCAGGTACCCGGCGACCGGGGTGACGGCGCCGTAGCTGAAACCGTCGATCGTACCGTTCATGATCCCTCTCAGCTTTACTTTCCCTTGGGGAAATCTCACGCATTCCGCAGAGCAGCGGAAGACCCGACCGGCAAAAATAGGTGAATGTTGTACTAACGTGATGGATGAGCGCGCGTCAGCGCACAACTCCCGCGACACGGACGGCGACCCGGTGCCGGTCGGCACCACTGCGCGGACCTCGGCGAGCCGCCGCAACGGTGTTCCGGTTGCCGCAGTCGTGCCGATCGCCGACTTCCAAGCCTTGGAAGACGCGGCCGACGTGTTGCCGGCCCGCGAAGCGGAAGCGGTTCTGGCCGGTGGCGAACCCACCATCTCCATGGCCGAGCTGCCGGCGGACCTGTTCAGCGAGCGCGGTGAAGGCGCCGCGTGACGTACGCGTTCCGGTTCACCACGGCGGCACAGCGGCAGATCCGGGCCGTCGACCGGCCCGAAGCCATGCGCGTCCTGACCGCACCGACCGCTCTGGGCGACGATCCGTACCGCGAGGACGCCGACGTCAAGAAGCTGGCCGGCCCCTCGGGGCTCGACCGGCTCCGCGTCGGCAACCACAGGGTCGCGTACCAGATCAACGACGGTGAACTCATCGTCCTCGTCGTCAAGGTGGGCGACCGGCGGGACGTCCACCGCAATCCGTAGCGCCCTCCTCCTACCGCGCGTCGAGTGCCGTGTGGAAGGCGATGCCGTCGAGGATGTCGTGTTCGGAGACGACGACCTCCTCGGCGCCGGAGCGCTCCATGACCGCCTGGAGGATGACGGCGCCGGCCGCGATGACGTCGACGCGGCCGGGGTGCATGACGGGGATGGCGGCGCGCTCGGCGTGGGTGGAGTGGACGAGCCGGTCGGTGATCTCGCGCACCCGGTCCAGGGAGACGCGGGCGTGGTGGGTGGCGGCCGGGTCGTAGGCGGGGAGGTCCAGGGCGATGGCGGCGACCGTGGTGACGGACCCGGCCAGGCCCACCAGGGTGCGGGCGGAGGTCAGCGGGACGGTCTTCTCGGCGGTGGTGAGGGCCGCGTCCACGTCGGCCCGTATGGCGGCGATCTGCTCGGCCGTGGGCGGGTCGGTGACGGCGCCGTCGCGGACGAGGTGACGCTCGGTCATGCGGACGCAGCCGATGTCGACGCTGCGGGCCGCGCTCACCCCGTCGGTGCCGACGACGAGTTCGGTGGAGCCGCCGCCGATGTCGGTGACGAGGTAGGGCGTGTCCAGGCCCGCGCCGGTGAGCTCCTTGGTGGCGCCGGTGAAGGAGAACGCGGCCTCCTGATCGCCGGTGACGACCTCGGGTTCGACGCCGAGGATGTCGACGACGCCGCGCACGAAGGCGTCGCGGTTCTCCGCGTCGCGGGAGGCCGAGGTGGCGACGAAGCGGACCCGGGCGGCGTCCAGGGAGCGGATGACCTCGGCGTACTCGCGGCAGGCGGCGAAGGTGCGCTCCAACGCCTCGGGGGCGAGCCGGCCGGTGCGGTCGACGTCCTGGCCGAGCCGGACGACCCGCATGCGGCGGTCCAGCTCGGTGAAGGCGCCGGTGGCGGGGTCGAGGTCGGCGACGAGCAGGCGGATGGAGTTCGTGCCGCAGTCGACGGCGGCGACGCGGGTCATCGGTCGCTCCCCTCGGAGTCGGACGCGGAACCGGAGTCGGGTGCGGGGCCGGTCCCGCCCGCCGGGGCGGCGGGGACGCAGGAGCCCTTGCGCCACCACTCCGGGAGCATGGCCAGGGCCTCGTCGCCCAGCGGGTTGACGCCCGGACCGGCGGCGAGGGAGTGGCCGACCAGGACGTGCAGGCACTTGACCCGGTCCGGCATGCCGCCCGCGCTGGGGAAGCCCTCCAGGACCTCGATGGCGTCGCGGCGGGCGAGGTAGTCCTCGTGGGCGGCGCGGTAGGCGGCGGCCAGCTCGGGGTCGGTGGCGAGGCGCGCCGTCATCTCCTTCATGACGCCCTCGGCCTCCAGCGTGCCGATCGCGGAGGCCGCGCGGGGGCAGGTCAGGTAGTACGTCGTCGGGAAGGGGGTGCCGTCCTCCAGCCGGGGGGCCGTCTCGACGACGTCGGGCTGTCCGCAGGGGCAGCGGTGGGCGATGGCCCGCAGGCCGCGCGGCGGCCGGCCGAGCTGCGCCTTGAAGGCGGCGACGTCCGCCTCGGTGGGCGGCGTGGGTTCGGTCGGGGGCGGCGGAGTGTCCATGGCGGGCGGCGCGTCTTTCCGGCGTGGGCGGTCGGGTGGTCGGGTGGGGCGGCGGGTCGGGAGACGGCGGGGTCAGGGGCGGTCGGCGCGGTCGAGGCCGTCGAAGAAGGTGCGGTACCAGGCGCGGTCGGCCGTCTCGCGGTCCGCTTCCTGCCGCTCGCGGCGGTCGGCCTCGTCGTCGGCGTTCCCCTGGACGATGTAGCCGGTCTCCCCGGCTCGGACGTAGTGCAGGTGCTCGCGCGCGAGTCGTTCGACGTAGGCGGGGTCCTGGAGGCGGGCCTTCAGCTCGCGCAGCTCCGCGACGCGTTCCTCGGTCTCGCTCAGCTTGCGGCGCTCCTCGGCGATGTCGGAGCGCTGGGAGACGTAGGTGCGCGTGGGGTAGGCGAGCGCGACGACCAGGGAGCACAGGACGAGCGCGAGCAGCGCGGCGCGGCCGGTGAGCCGGCTGCGCCGCGGACCGTGCCGCAGCCGCCGGTTCTGCGCGCGGTAGACCCGCGCGGCGGCCTGCTCGCCCAGGGCCCTGAGCCGGGTGGCGGTGGAGAACCGTTCCCGTTCCGCGGCCACGTCGCCTCCCGAGGGTCGCGTGCGGATGGTGCGTGCGAGCGGCCGCGTCCCGTCCCGCCGGCGGTGGCCGGGGAACGGGACGCGGCCGCGGGTCCGTCCCGGTGCGGGTCAGCCCTTGAAGCGCGGGAAGGCGCTGCGGCCGGCGTAGACGGCGGCGTCGTCGAGGATCTCCTCGATGCGCAGGAGCTGGTTGTACTTGGCGACGCGCTCGGAGCGGGCCGGGGCGCCGGTCTTGATCTGGCCGCAGTTGGTGGCGACGGCCAGGTCGGCGATGGTGACGTCCTCGGTCTCGCCGGAGCGGTGCGACATCATGCACTTGAAGCCGCTGCGCTGGGCCAGTTCGACGGCGTCGAGGGTCTCGGTGAGCGAGCCGATCTGGTTGACCTTCACCAGGAGGGCGTTGCCGGCCTTGTCGTCGATGCCGCGCTGGAGGCGCTCGGGGTTGGTGACGAACAGGTCGTCGCCGACGAGCTGGACCTTCTCACCGAGCTGGGCGGTGATGGTCTGCCAGCCCTCCCAGTCGTCCTCGAACAGCGGGTCCTCGATGGAGACCAGCGGGTAGGCGTCGACGAGCTCGCCGTAGTAGGCGGTCATGTCGGAGGCGCTGCGGGACTGGCCCTCGAACTGGTAGGCGCCGTCCTTGTAGAACTCGGAGGCGGCGACGTCCAGGGCGAGCGCGATGTCGCGGCCGGGCGTGTAGCCGGCGGCCTTGACTGCCTCCAGGATGAGGTCCAGGGCCTCGCGGTTGGAGCCGAGGTTGGGCGCGAAGCCGCCCTCGTCGCCGAGGCCGGTGGACAGGCCGCGCTCCTTCAGGACCGCCTTGAGGGCGTGGTAGACCTCGGTGCCCCAGCGCAGCGCCTCGGAGAAGGACTCCGCGCCGATGGGGGCGATCATGAACTCCTGGATGTCCACGTTGGAGTCCGCGTGCGAGCCGCCGTTGAGGATGTTCATCATCGGCACGGGCAGCAGGTGCGCGTTCGGGCCGCCGAGGTAGCGGAAGAGCGGCAGGTCGGACGCCTCGGAGGCGGCGTGCGCGACGGCGAGGGAGACACCGAGGATGGCGTTGGCGCCGAGCGAGGACTTGTCGGCGGTGGCGTCCAGGTCGAGCATGGCCTGGTCGATGAGGCGCTGCTCGGTGGCGTCGTAGCCCACGAGCTCGGGGCCGATCTGCTCGATGACGGCGAGGACCGCCTTCTCGACACCCTTGCCGCCGTAGCGGGCCTTGTCGCCGTCGCGGAGCTCCAGTGCCTCGAAGGCGCCGGTGGACGCACCGGAGGGCACGGCCGCGCGGCCGGTGCTGCTGTCGTCGAGGCCGACCTCTACCTCGACCGTGGGGTTGCCTCGCGAGTCGAGGATCTCGCGGGCTACGACGACGTCGATGGACGGCACGAGGGTCTCCTTCGTGTGGGTCGGTCTTCCTGAGGCAGGAGCCTAACGGTCCCGGGGGCGGGCGTGGGCCTTCGGCCCGCCTCCGGCGCGCGGTGCGGCGGTGAAAGCGCAGCTCAGCGAGGTGGCACCAGTTTGTTCAACAACTGAAGATAAGGGTGCGGGAAGCCGACGTCTCGCCGTACGGACGGGTTCGGCCGCAGCGGCCGACGCCCCGGTGCGCGGGGGGGATGCGCACCGGGGCTCGCGGGGCGTGTACCCGCCGGACGGCTCGGGATGCGCGTCCGGTCGGTCACACCGCCAGACGCTGGCCGGGGAAGATGAGGTTCGGGTCGCCACCGACGACGGAGCGGTTGCGCTCGTAGAGCTCCTGCCAGGTGGTGCCGTGCCGCTGGGCGATGTCGGCGAGGGTGTCGCCGGGCCGCACGACGTAGGTGCCGCCGTCGCCCGCCTGCTGCGAGTGCTGCGGCCGGACCTGGTGCTGGTGCTGGGACTCCTCCTGGTGCTGCACCCGGGGGGCCGTCTCGGGCGCCTGCCGCTGGGGCTGCGGACGCGAGGGACGGTCCGCACCGGCGGTGGAGCCCCCGGGGTCGACGTTCGCGGGCGGGGCGCCGGCGGTGAGACCGCCCTCCTCGGCGCAGGCCCAGGCGCCCGGGCCCTGCATGTCGAGCAGCCGCTCGGCGACGGCGATCTGCTGCTCCTTGGTGGCCAGGTCGGCGCGCGGCGCGTAGCGCAGGCCGCCGGCCGCCTCCCAGCTGGACTGGGCGAACTGGAGTCCGCCGTAGTACCCGTTTCCGGTGTTGATGCGCCAGTTACCGCTCGACTCGCACTCGGCGACCTTCTCCCAGGTCTCGACGGAGGCGGCCTGCGCGCTGCCCGCCATGACGACCGGACCGCCGACGGCGGCGCCGGCGAAACCGGCGAGCGAGGCGGCGAGGCGGACGACGACGGGCTGGCGGTTGCGACTCCGCTCGGAGCTCTTCTCGGTGAACAGCATGGACGGTCTTCCTCACCGGACGCCTACGGGGTGAGCTGTCGGGTTCGGGCGGGTGAGCCGCCCGGCCCGGTGCGGTCCACCCGCTCCGGACTTCACCCCTAGCCGCTCGCACGGCACGTGCCTGGTTCCCCCGCTCCTGCCGGCGGTTCGCGGACGCGACGATGTTCCCGTTGTCCGTCGGCAGGATTCGGCGTGACGGTCAACGGGCCCGCGGTAGCGGGCGATGTGACGGTAAGCACACCGCAATAATCCGATCAAACACCTCGGAATCAGCCCCTATGGGACGATTTGACGCCCTATCGGAAGAATCCGCCCAGGTCTACGCATCGATGGACGGGAGCCGCAACCGGGAACACGCCGAACGGGAATGTGACGATCGTCACACTGGGTCCGTTCGGGTGACGCTCCGCGCTCGACAGCCGGCCGACTAGCGCTGCTCGCCCGGGAGTTCCAGGCTCTGACCGGGAAGGATCAGATCCGGGTCGGCGCCGACGACGGAGGCGTTGGCCTCGTACAGCGCGGGCCAGCCGCCCTCCACCCCGCGCTCGGCGGCGATGCCGGACAGGGAGTCGCCCGGGGCGACGCGGTGCTCCTCGGCGGCACCGGCCGGGCCGGTGCGGTCGGCGGGGGCCGCGTGCCGCGCGGCGCCCCGGTCCGAGCGCCCGGTGCCCTCGGGGTCCGCCTCGCGCGGGTCCGGGGCGCCCCGGTGGCGCCCGGGCCCCTCCCCGGCCGCGCCGCCGGACGCGGCGTCGTCCGGGAGGGCGGCCTCGTCGGAGGGCGAGGCCTCCGGCTCGGCCCGGTCCTCGGAGGCGTCCGTCGCCGGGCCGCCCGTCCCCTCGGGGTCGGCGGAGGGGGCCGCGTCGACGTCCGGGGCGTCGGAGGGGTCGGGGCGCTGCGGGTCGGCGGCGTCGTCGGCGGCGGTGTCCGAGGGGTCTGCGGCGTCCGCGGCGTTCGGAGTCTGCGTCACGCCCCGCTGCTCCGCACGGTCCGAGCCGCGCGCGCCGTCGGACGCGTCCGAGCCCGCGGAGCCGCCCCGGTCACCGGAGCCGTTCCCGCCGTCGGCGGAGCCGGACCGCTCGTCGCCGGGGACGCCCGGTGCCTCCACGACCCCGTTGACGGACGCGGTCAGACCGCTCGTCACGGCACAGCCGGGCCAGGCGTCGGGGCCCTCGGCGGCGAGGATCGCCTCGGCGACGGCGATCTGCTGGCCCCGGCTGGCGAGGTCGGGGCGGTCGGCGTGCTCCGTGCCGCCGTACTCCGCCCAGGTGTCGAGCGTCAGCTGGAAGCCGCCGTAGTAGCCGCTGCCGTTGTTCGCGCTCCAGGCGCCGCCGCTCTCGCACTCGGCCACGCGGTCCCACACCGCGCCGTCGGCGGCCTGGGCCCCGGAGGCGGCCAGGAACGGCAGGGCGATCCCCGCCCCGGTCACCCCCGCGGCGACGACGACGGCAGGAGCCTGACGGGGGCGGCGGTGCCGCCCGGTCCCGGAACGCATGCGGTGATCTCCCCAGTGACAGCGGGCACGGCCCGGAAGGGGGCCGGCTGACGGCAGAACGTAGCGTCGAACGCCCGTCCGTCACAAGTCAGTGTCGCGGATATCACGCGACGGTCACGGCGGCTCACTCTCTGACGCGGCCTCAGGGGTGAACGCGACGGGGAGCGTGCGCAGCCCGCGCATGATGAGCCCGCCGCGCCAGCGCAGTTCGGCCGGATCGGCGTCAAGTCGCAGGTCCGGCAGGCGGCGCAGCAGCGTGGCGAGCGCCGTCCGCCCCTCCAGGCGGGCGAGGGGCGCACCCAGACAGTAGTGGATGCCGTGCCCGTAGCCGAGGTGGTTGTTGTCGCTGCGGGAGAGGTCGAGGACGTCGGGCCGGTCGAACTTCGCCGGGTCGCGGTCGGCCGCGGCGAGGACGACGAGCACCGGGTCGCCCGCCGCGACGCGCTGCCCGCCCAGGGTCAGCGGCTCCGTGGCGAAGCGCCAGGTGGCCAGCTCCACCGGTCCGTCGTAGCGCAGGAGTTCCTCGACACCCGTCTCCAGCAGGGCGGTGTCGCCCGCCGCGAGAGCGGCCTGGAGGCGGTGGCGCTCCTCCGGGCGGCGCAGCAGCGTGTAGGTGCCGTTGCCGATGAGGTTCACGGTCGTCTCGAAGCCCGCGAAGAGGAGGATGAACGCCATGGCGGCGGCCTCGTTCTCGGTCAGGTGCTCACCGTGGTCGCTCGCCCGGATCAGCCCGGAGATGAGGTCGTCCCCCAGGTCGTCCCGCTTGCGGTGGATCAGGTCGGCCAGGTAGCCGCGCATCTTCTTGACGGCGCGCCCCACCCCGCCGCGCGGGCCGCCGCCGTGGCGCAGCATCATGCCGGCCCAGTCGCGGAAGTCGTCCTGGTCCTCGGCGGGGACGCCGAGGAGGTCGCAGATGGCGTAGATGGGCAGCGGGAAGGCGAACTCGTGGATGAGGTCGGCGCTGCCGCGCGCCGCGAAGCCGTCGATGAGGTCGTCCGTCAGCTCCTGCACGCGTGGGGCGAAGGCGGCCACGCGGCGCGGGGTGAAGGCACGGGCGACGAGCCGGCGCAGCCGGGTGTGGTCGGGCGGGTCGATGCTGAGCAGGTGGGTCATGAGGTTGGCGCCGCGCTCGCCGGGGATGCCCACCTTGCCCTTGCCGTGCGCCCGCTCGCTGTGGGCGCTCGGGTTCTTGCTGAGGCGGGTGTCGGCGAGGGCCTGGCGGGCGTCGTCGTAGCGCGTCACCAGCCAGGCGGAGACGCCGCTGGGCAGTTCCGCCCGGTACACCGGCGCGTGCTCGCGCAGCCAGGCGTAGGCCGGGTAGGGGTCGGCGGCGAACTCCCAGGTGAAGAGGTCGGGCATCGGGGGGCGGTCGTTCACGTCCACCCGAGGACGCTATCCCGGCCCGCGCGCCGGGGACGTCGGCCCCCGGCGCGCGGACGTCCGTCGGCGACGACGTCGAGGGGTTGCGGGGTGTCCTGCTTGCCGGGACGGGTGCCGAGCGCTGAAGTGGCCCCATGAACGGCACCATCCGGAAATCCATGCTCCATTCCCCCCTCCGGTTCCCGCTGTGCGCCGGGATCGCGGCGGGTGTCCTGATGGCGGTGCGGCTGTTCGTGCCCTCCCCCGTCGGTCTGGCCGACAACGGTGACGGCTTCCGCCGGATGTGCTCCCTCGACCTGGTGACGCAGGTCCCGCCCGGGGTGCCCCAGTGGCTGGAGTTCGCCCACTTCACGTACACGCACGCGCCGAAGGACGGCTGCGACCCCGATCAGGTCTACCGCAGCAGCGGCACCTGGCTGCTGCGGGCGGCGCAGCCGCTCGACGGCCTCCTCGGGCTGCCCGGTGTCTTCGACCTGCGGGCGCTGGCGGTGCTGTTCTGCCTGCTGACGGCCGGCGCCTTCGCGGTGTTCGCGGCGGCGCTGCGCGGTGGCCGCGTGCGCAGGGCCCTGGTGTGCTCGGCCCTGTTCGTCGTGGTCGGGGACAGCGCGTTCGCCGGGTACGCGGCCTCCCCCTACGGCGAGTTGGCCGGGTTGACGGGCATGCTGTGGGCGCTCGCGGGCGCGGTGCACCTGGGCGGCTCGCCGCGCGCCCGCCGGTGGGGCCTGCTCGCCTGCACGGCGGGCGCGGTCCTGGCCGTGACCGCCAAGACCCAGACGGCGACGATGGCGGTGGCCTTCGTCGTCCTGCTGTGCCTGGCGCGGGTCCCGGTGGGGCGGTGGAGCGCCGGGTGGCGGAGCCGGACGGCCCCGCTGGTGGCCGCGGCGCTCGTCTGCGGCGCGGCGGTCGCCGAGATCACCGCGCAGCCGGCCGAGTACCGCCGGATCAACCCCACGGAGACGGCCTTCGTCGGGCTGCTCCCCCACAGCTCCGACCCCCGGGCCGCCGCCGTCGACCTGGGGCTCCCGGCGGACTTCGCCCGGTACGCCGGGCGCAGCTGGTGGGCCGAGGAGCCGCCGCACGGCGATCCGCGCTGGGAGGCGTACGAGCACCGGATGACCTACCCCGTCATCGGCGCCTTCCTGGTGACCCACCCGGACGTGACGGCCCGCATCGCGGTGGGCGCGCTGGACGACTTCGCCGCCGTCACCCCCGACTACCTGGGCTCCTACCCGGTGGACGCCGGGCTGCCCCCGGGTGAGCGGGAGAGTCGGCTGGCGCTGTTCGGGCTGCTCGTGCGCGATCTCGGCGGGGGTCTGACGCTGGGCCTCGTCACGGTGCTCGGCGTGACGGCCGTGCCGTGGTGGCGGCGCACGAGCGACCCCCGGCGACGGGCCTGGGTGGCCGCGGTGCTGTGCGCGGCGGCGCTGACGTGGACGCAGTTCCTGACCGCCGTCTACGGGGAGGCGATCGAGAACACCAAGCACCTGGTGTTCGCCCTGTGCGCCGCCGGACTCACCCTGGTGCTGTGCGCGGCCACCGTCGCCTGCGCCCCCGGCGGCCGGGGCGGCCGGATCGGCCCGGAGGCGGACGACGCGACACCGGGCCGCCCGGTGGACGGGGGGGCGGGAGCCGGTGGCCGGGGAGGAGGCGCCGGCGGGCGGGGCGCGCCGGTGACGGTCAGCGGGCGGGGGCCTCGACGTTGCGGCGGGTCTTGGCCCACGCGGTGCGTCCCTTGACGTGCCGGGCCAGGGCGCGCCACGTCACCGGTGCGTAGCACCCGACGTAGACGGCGTACGCGAGGCCCCAGCCCGCGCTGCGCCACCACGAGGCCCCGGGCTCGCACTTCGCCCGGTACAGCGGCCCCCAGACCCCGAACTGGACGAGCGCGAGGAGCAGGAAGCCGAGCACGGGCACCCAGCGCGTCGCCGAGGGGGAGGACGCGGCCTCCCCGGCGCCGCCGACGGCGTGGCCGAGGGCGAGGAGCAGGAGCAGGGGGCAGACGGCGCTGACACACAGCTGGAACCACGGCTGGAGCAGCGAGTAGCTGATCTCGGCCACGGCCGCCGGCGCGAGGCGGCGCGAGCGCCACACGGCGGGCAGGTGGCGTGTGCACTGCATGGTGCCCTGGCTCCAGCGGGTGCGCTGGGTCAGGAGGCGGCGCGCGTCCCACAGCGCCTCCTGTTCGACCCAGGTGTCCCGGGTGAAGGCCGTGGTCCGCCCCGCGAGGGCCAGGTGGAGGCCGAGTTCGTAGTCCTCCAGCAGGGAGCCCCGCCAGGGGCCGCCCCGCTCGGGCCCGTGCAGCGCCATGAGCGCGTCGAGCCGCACGAACTGGCCGTTGCCGCCCAGGGAGACGGTCCGGGTGGCGGACCGCCCGGTCTGGACGGCGGGGACCACCGCGCGGAACTCGATGTCCTGCATCCGCACCAGGGTGCGGGCGACCAGGTTCCGGACCCGGCCCGCGTCGGGCAGGGGCCGCCGCCGGTCCCGGTCGCGCATGCGGACCTCGACCTGGACCGCGTCCACGGCGCGGTCGCCGAGGAGGTGGGGGGAGGCGACCACGTCCAGGCAGTCCGGTGCGAGCACCCCGTCGGCGTCCAGGACCCCGATCACGACGTCGGCGGGCGCCGTGGCCTCGGGGAGCTGGGCGACCACGGCGCGGTAGGCGGCGTTGAGCGCGTCGCCCTTGCCGTTGCGCGCGTGCGGCAGCCGCCGGGAGACCAGGTGCACGCGCGGGTCGCCCTCCCGGCGCCGGGTGACGAGAGCGGCGGTGGCGTCGTCGGAGGCGTCGTCGACGACCCAGACGTGGGCGAGTGGGAAGGTGCCGCGCAGCCGGTCGAGCGTGTCCCCGATCACCGCCGCTTCGTTCAGGCAGGGCACGAGGATGTGCCACGTGAGGCGGTCGGCCTCGCCGGGCTCCCGGGGCGCGGTGCGCAGGAACGGCACGACGAGGGCGGCCAGGTAGCAGACGGACACCACGGCGAGCAGGAAGAAGAGGGCCATCGTGGCGGTGAGGACAACGCTGGGGGAAGCGCCCATCTGAGGGGTCCTTCGGGTGGTCGGCGGCCGGTGCGGTTCGGCCGCCGACGGGCGGAGTGGGTCGGTGGCGTACGGGACGGGTCAGACGTCGGCGGAGCGGTGACGCACCGTCAGGACGGTCCAGGCGACGCCCACGGCCAGGAGCAGGGCGATCAGCGGGACGAGGGGGAGCAGGGCGCCGGTTCCTCCTGCGGCGGCGAGGGTGCCGACTGCTGCGGCACCTCCGGCGTGGGACGGTCGATACACGGATGACCTCCGGGGTGAGGGGATGCGGCCGGCACCGGGGCGGCGCCGGAGGACGTGGCGGGGACGGCGGCGGGCCGGGCGGGCGCCCGGCCTCCGTCCGGCCGTTCCCCGGGGGGCCCGTCCGCCGCGACGAGGCGGCGGACGAGCGCGACGATCCGCTCGCTGGCCGAGCCGTCCCCGAACGGGGAGGGCGTCGCGGCCAGCCGGGCCGCGAGACCGGTGTCCGCGAGCGCCGCCCGCGCGGAACGGCCGAGGCCCGGCCCGGGGGCGACGAGCACGGCGAAGCCGCTCTCCATGGCCTCGGGGCGCTCGGTGCTGGTGCGGACCACGATCAGCGGCTTCTTCAGGACCGTGCACTCCTCCTGCACGCCGCCGGAGTCCGAGACGAGCAGCCGCGACCCGTCCGCCAGCGCGAGGAACGTGGCATGGTCGACGGGCTCGATCGCCCGCAGCCGCTCCAGCCGGTCCAGCAGCCCGAACCGCCGGGCCCGCTCCCGGGTTCG
This sequence comes from Streptomyces chumphonensis, assembly GCF_014779715.1. Taxonomy (GTDB): domain Bacteria; phylum Actinomycetota; class Actinomycetes; order Streptomycetales; family Streptomycetaceae; genus Streptomyces; species Streptomyces chumphonensis. Next base: position 192,313 of record NZ_JACXYU010000009.1, on the reverse strand, counting down.
GGGGTGGAGGGGGAGCACGACGGGCGGTCCCAGCTCCGCCAGTTCGCCCAGCAGCGTGCCGAGTCGGGCCGCGCTGTCGGTGTTCTCGGGCCGGTGCACGGTGGCGAGGACGTAGCCGCCCGGGGTGAGACCGTGCCGCCGCAGCACCGCGGCGCGGACGGCCGGGGCGGGCAGGGACGCGGTGACCGCCTCGACGACGGTGTTGCCCGTGAGGTGGATGCGGTCCGCCGCCACCCCCTCGGCCCGCAGGTACGCGGCGGCCCCCGCCGTCGGGACGCAGTGCACGTCCGCCAGCACGCCGATGACCCGGCGGTTGATCTCCTCCGGCATGGCCCGGTCGTGGGAGCGCAGCCCCGCCTCCACGTGCAGGACGCCGATCCCGAGGTAGTGGGCCGCCTGCGCCGCCGCACAGGCGGAGTCCGTGTCCCCCTGGACGACGACGAGCGCGGGACGCGCGTCCTGGAACACCCGGGCCAACGCGCCGACCATGGAGCTCATCTGCTGGGCGCGCACCGCCCGGACGGGCCGGGCGAGGCGCACGTGCGGCTTCGGCAGCCCCAGCCCCCGCAGGACGCCGTCGGCCAGCGCGTCGTCGTAGTGCTGCCCGGTGTGCACCACCAGGGCGTCGCGTCCGAGCCCGCGGATCACGCCCGCCAGCTTCACCGCCTCGGGGCGCGTTCCCCACGCCACCGCCACGGCGGCCCCGTCCCCTGCCACTGACCGTCGTCCTCCTCGCACCGGTGCGGCGCCGTCGGTCCGGGCGCCCCCCGGCAGCCAACAGAAGGGAGAGCGCTTGACGCGGCGGACATGCCCGGGGGCGGGCACGGACCACCCGTTGGACCCAAGCCGTTCCGCAGAGAAGCGGAATAAGTGATTCCGGAGGCGGACGCGGCCGGGGGAGAACCGTGCCGGATCATGGAGCGTCGTAGGAGTCGTCGCCGGGTCGTCCCGTTCCACGCGGCGACCGTGACACCGGCCGGAAGGACAGTCGAACACCGTGGCACCTCAGCACGCCCGGCTCGCCGGGGTGGCCGTCCACCTTCCGGAGAGCCGGCTCACCACCCGCGACGCCGAACACCGCGTCGCGGAGCGCAGCGCGGGCTTCCGCCCCCCACCCGGCATCGTGCGCCGGCTGACCGGGGTCGAACGCCTCCACGTCATGCCCGACGCCTGGCAGGCGTCCGACCTGGCCGCCGCCGCCGCGCGCAAGCTGCTCGCCGAGACCGGCACCGATCCCCACGACGTGGACCTGCACGTCTTCGCCGCCGCCAGCCAGGACATGGTGGAACCGGCCACGGCGCACATGGTCGCGGACCGCCTGGACCTGCGCTGCCCCTCCTTCGACATCAAGAACGCCTGCAACAGCGTCCTCAACGCGCTGGAGGTGGCCGGCGCGCTCGTCGCGGGCGGCGGCTACCGGCGCGTCCTCGTCAGCTGCGGCGAGTCGCCCTCACGGGCCGCCCGCTGGTCCGTGCCCGACCTGCGCTCCTTCCTCGCCGCGATCCCCGGCTACACGCTCTCCGACGCGGGCGCGGCCCTGCTGGTCGAACGCTCCCCGCACCCCGGCCTGCTGGGCTTCGGCGGCACCGCCGACTCCTCCGCCTGGCACGTGGGCACGCTCCCCGGGGGCGGCTCCGCGCACCCGCGCGGCGACGAGCACACCTACTTCCGCCTCGACGGCACCGGACTGCGCCGCGCCTTCGAGACGCTGGGCCTGAAGGTGCTCGACGACACGCTGACGCGGCTCGCCCTCACCTGGGACGACCTGGCCGTCATCTGCGTCCACCAGGTCTCCCTGCCGTATCTGGAGTCCTTCCGGGAGCGGCTCGGGCTGCCCGCCGACCGGCTGGTCGTCACCGTCGCCGAGCACGGCAACACGGCGGCGGCCAGCCTGCCGTTCCAGCTCCGCAGGGCGCTGGACACCGGCCGCTGCGGCCCCGGCGACCTCGTCGGACTCGTCGGGCTCGCCGGCGGCATAAGCCTGGGGATGGGGGTCGTGCGGCTGTGAGGCTCTGGGTCGTCGTACCCGCCTACAACGAGGCGGCCGGCATCACACCGACGCTGCGCGCCCTGGCCGCGCAGACCGACACCGACTTCTCCCTGGTCGTCGTCGACAACGCGTCCACGGACGGGACCGCCGACGTCGTGCGGGGCTTCGGCTTCCCCGGCGACCTGCACATCGTCCACGAGCCGCGCAAGGGCACGGGCGCCGCCGCCGACACCGGCATGCGGTACGCCATCGCCCACGGCGCCACCCACCTGGCCAGGACCGACGCCGACTGCCTCCCCGCGCCCGACTGGACGGCCCGCGTCCGTGCCGCCTTCGACGCCGGGCTGCTGCTGGTGGCCGGACGACTGCGCCCGCGCACCGACGAGTTCCCGCTCGCCCGGTGGCGCCGGGCCGTCCTGGTCGGGGCGACGGAGGCGGCGGCGTTCTTCGGCACGCTGCGCCCCGGCAACCGCGACCCCCGCTACCTGGGCCCCTACGTGATGACGCCGGGCTGCAACATGGCCGTCGAGGCCGACCTCTACCAGCGCGCCGGCGGCTTCCCCCGCACGGCCATCGAGGACGTCCACGAGGACCGCGCCCTGGTCAACTCCGTGCGCACGCTCACCACGGCCTACGGCCTGCGCCGCGACGTGCGCGTCGCCGGCTCGGCCCGGCGGGTGCGGGCCTGGGGGCTGCGCCGCACCCTCGGCTGGTACGCCGACCACCGGTACCGGCCCGAGGTGGTGGACATCCGATGAGCACCGCACACCCGCGCCACCGGGCCCGCCCCGGCGGCGAGGCCGACCGCTGGGAGGAGCGCGTCCAGACCACCGCGCACCCCGTCGCCTACCGGCTGCTGCGCGCCGTCAGCGCACGCGGGCCCGTCGTCCGGGTGCCCCGGGTGGGCGTGGTCGTCTCCGACGCCGCGCTCGCCCGCGACGTCCTCACCGACACCGCGCGCTTCACCAAGACCGGCCCCGGCTCGCCGTCCGACCTGTGGACGCCGATCCTCGGCCCGTCGGTGCTGCTCAACATGGAGGGCGCCGCCCACGCCGCGCTGCGCCGCCGGCTGGGCGGGCTGTTCACACCCGGCTACGTCGCCGCGCTGTGCGAGCGCGTCCTGCGCGAGCCGCTCGCGGAGCTGACGTCCGCCCTCGCGGCCGGGGAGGACGTCGACCTCGTCGCCGCCGTGCAGCGGTGCGCGGGCGCGGCGATCTGCGAACTGGTCGGGCTGCCACCGGACCCGAAACGTTTCAGCACCGCCTTCGCCGAGGCTTCGGCCGTCACCTCCCTGGTCCGGCTGTGGCGCTCGTCGCTGACCCCGCGCCAGGTGCGGACCGCCCGCGCCGTCCTCGGACGGCTGACGGCCGCCGCCACCGACGCCCACCGCCACGGCGACGAGACCACCGTCCCCGGACGCATGCGGGCGCTCGGCCTCAGCGCGGAGGAGACGCGCGGCGCGGTCGGCGCCTTCGTGCTCACCGGCACCGAGACCCTCGTCTCCTTCCTGCCCCGCCTGGTCGCCCTGTGCCACGACTCCGGCCGGCTGGACCGGCTGCGCGCCGACCCCGGCGGCACCGACGCCGTCGTGGAGGAGGCCCTGCGCGTGACGGTGCCCTCGCCGGTGATGCTGCGCAGCGTCGCCGCCCCCGCGACGCTCGGCGGGACGCCCCTCTCCCCCGGCGACCGCGTCGTCGTCTTCACCCTCCAGTGCGCCCGCGCCCACGGTCCGTTCGACCCCGACCGCCCGATGCCGCCGGAGCTGCGACGCCTGTGGTTCGGCGCCGGACCGCACTTCTGCCTGGGCATGCCCCTCGCCATGGAGCAGATCCGCTCGGTGCTCGCGGCCGTCCTCGCGGCCGGACCGGTCCGGGTGACCGACCGCCGCATCGCCCGGCGCGTCCTCATCCCCGGCTACGCCCGGCTGACCCTGCGGAGGTCCGCGTGAGCCCCCCGACCGACGCCCACCCCGGCGCCCACCCCGACGCCCCCGGGCGGCCCGACCTGCTGACCGCCCTGCTCGACGCGGCACGGGAGCACGGCACCCGGCCCGCGCTGACCGGGCCCGACGGCCGCACCCTCACCCACGCCGAGCTGCGCCGCGCCGTCCTGGCGACCGCCGCCGGCCTGCGGTCGGCCGGACTCGCCGACGGCGACCGGGTGCTGTTCTCCGTCCGGCCCGGCCCGAGCGCCGTCGTCCTGGCCCTCGGCATCATCGCCGCCGGCGGCACCGTCGTCTTCGCCGACCCGGGCGTCGCCCCCGAGGTGTTCGCCGCCCGCTTCGCCCTCGCGGCCCCCCGCTGGGCCGCCGCCGAGTCCCTGCTGTACGCCGCCTCCTCCCGCCTCGGACGCCCACTCGCCCGGCGGCGCGGGCTGCTCCTGCCCGACTACGGCGCCCTCGGACTGCGCCACATCCGCGCCGGGCGCCGGCTGCCGGGCGTCCCGCGCGGCGCGCTGTCCGCGCGGGCCCTGGCCGCCGGGGCGGCCACCGGAGGGGAACCCGCGCCGCGCCCCGACCAGGAGGCCCTGGTCGTCTTCACCTCCGGCACGACGGCCGCCCCCAAGGCCGTCCTCCACACCCGGGGGTCGCTGGGCGCCGGGCTCGCCGGATGCCCGCACCTGCTGCGCCTGGGCGAGCACGCCACCGTCCACACCGACCAGCTGATGATCGGCGTCCCGGCGCTGGTGGCGGGCGCGCACTGGACCATGCCGCCCCACGGCCTCGCCCCGGCCGTCGACCCGGCCCGCTTCGCGGCCGGACTGGCCGGGGCCACCCACGCCTTCTGCGTCCCCGCCGACCTGCCCCGGGTCCTCGCGGCGGTCGCCGACGGCAGCGTGCGGATGCCCTCCTCGCTGCGGCACCTCGTCCTCGGCGGCGCGCCCGTGCCGCCCGGCCTGCTGCGCCGGGCCGCCGAGGTGCTGCCCGACGTCGAGGCGCTCGTCGTCTACGGCATGACGGAGATCGTGCCGGCCGCCATCGCCACCGGCCGGCAGAAGCTGGCCCACACCGGCAGCGGCGACCTCCTCGGCGAACCCGTGCCCGGCGTGCGCGCCCGCGTCGCCGACGACGGCGAGCTGCACCTGTCCGGCCCCAACCTCTGCCGGGGCTACCTGGGCGAACCGCCGCTGACGGAGGTGGCCACCGGCGACCTCGCGCGGCTGGAGGACGACGGCCGACTCGTCCTGGAGGGCCGCAGGAAGGACATGATCATCCGAGGCCGCACCAACATCTACCCCGGCCTGTACGAACCGGCGCTCGCGGCGCTGCCCGGCGTGCGGGAGGCCGCCCTCGTCGGGGTGCCCGGCGCGGACGGCGACGAGCGCGTCGTGCTCGTCGTCACCCCCGGCCCCGCGCCGCCCCCCGGCGGCCGGGCGGCGCTGCGGGCCGCCGTGCGCTCGGCCCTGCCCGGTGTCGTGGACGCCGCCGCCCTGCCCGACGACGTGCGCGTGCTCGACCACGTCCCCGTCGCCGGACGCGGCCGCAAGCCCGACCGCGCCGCCCTCCGCGCCCTCCTGACCGAGGGACACGCCGAGGGACACGCCAGGGGACGCCGCCGGGAACACGTCGAAGAACAGGAGACCGCATGAAGATCGCGGTGACCGGGGCCGGGGGCTTCGTCGGCGCGGCCGTGTGCCGCGCCGCGCGGGCGGCGGGCTGGAGCGTCCACCCGCTCACCCGCGCCGACTGGGACCTGACGCGGCCCGCGCCACCGGGCCTGCCCGCCGTGGACGCCGTCGTGCACGCGGCGGCGGCGGTGGCCGACTGGGGGCCACCGGAGCCCGTCTGGCGGGCGAACCTCGACGGGACCCGCCACGTCGCGGACGCCTTCCGCGGCACCCGACTGGTGCACGTCTCGACCGCCAGCGTCTACGACCCCTTCCGGCCGACCGTCCGGGGGCGGGAGGAACAGGCACCCGTGCGCCGCTACCTGACGCCCTACGCGGCCTCCAAGGCCGCCGCCGAACGCGCGCTCGCCGACCGGCCCGACACCGTCGTCCTGCGCCCGCACGCCGTCTACGGGCCGGGCGACCGCACGCTCCTGCCCCGCGTGCTCGACGCCGTCCGGGGCGGCGTGCTCCTGCTGCCCGGCGACGGGCGCGCCGCCCAGTCCCTCACCCACATCGACCACCTCACGGCGGCCGTCCTGCTCGCCTGCGACCCCGCCGCCCCGCCCGGCACCTACAACGTCGCCGACGCCGCGCCCGTCCCCGTCGGCGACGCGCTGGCCGCGCTCCTCGCCGAGCGGGGCCGGACCGTGCGGGTGCTGCCCGTGCCGCTCACCCTGGCCGGGCCCGCCGCGACCGCCGCCGAGACCGCCTGGCGGCTGCTGCGCCGCCCGCACCCGCCCCGGCTGACCCGCTACGCCCTCAGCCACCTCGCCGTCGAACGGACCCTCGACCTCGGCGCGGCACGGCGGGACCTCGGCTTCGATCCCGGCCCCACCTCCTTCGCGGGCGCCGCCCACTGGTGACCCGCGCGGCTCACTTCGGGGTGCCGCCGCCCCGGCTGCCGAAGTCCCAGCGCCGCCGCCCGTCCGTCCGGCCCCGGTGGGTGCCGTGGTTGCCGATCTCGTACGGCATCCGGCGCCGACCGTCGCGCGGCAGCTCGTCCGGCTCCCGCAGCTCCCGCTCGTGCCCCGAGGCGCCGGTGACCTCGGCGCCGTGCCCCGTGGCGTCCCGGCGGCCCGGGTGCTGGATCGGCGGCTGGGACCGTCCGACGCTGCGGCGGACCTTGTGGACACCCAGCGTCACGGTGAGGATCAACAGCACGACGATGATGATCCCGAAGCCCAGCGGAGCCAGCCCCACCAGATGGTCGTCCGCCGCCATCGTCTCGCCCAGGCGCGTCGCAAACGTCTCGTTCATGCGCGCCGGGTACCCAGCGGGGCCGGGCTTACGCGGGCGGTGTCCACCCCGCCGACGGGCTCACGCCCCCGCGTCCCCGGAATCCGTCCCGGCGCCCTCGCCCGCGCGGCGGCGCTCCTCGGCCAGCACGGCGTCCCGGTAGGCGCGCGCCGCCACCCGCAGCGCCGTCTCCGGGTCCACGCCCTCCGCCTCGGCCCGGGTGGCCAGCGCCAGCAGCTCGTACCCGACGCCCTCGCCCTCGGCCCGGACCTCCAGCCCCGCCGTCCGGGCCCGCCCCGCGAGCTTCGCCGCCAGCGCCAGCGCGGGCTGCCCCAGCGGCACGCCCTCCGTCACCGACGTCCGCCGCTTCTCGACGGCCTTCGTCCGCAGCCAGTGCGCCTTGACGTCCTCCGGCGTCTCGGCCGTCTCGTCACCGAAGACGTGCGGGTGCCGGTGCACGAGCTTGGTGACGATCCCGGCGGCCACGTCGTCCACGGAGAACGGCTCGTCCGGGTCGTCCTCGGCGATGCGGGCGTGGAAGACCACCTGGAGCAGGACGTCGCCCAGCTCCTCGCGCAGCTCCGCGCGGTCCCCCGCCTCGATCGCCTCGACCAGCTCGTACGCCTCCTCCAGGCCGTACTTCACCAGGTCCTCGTGGGTGCGCGGGCCCGTCCACGGGCACACCCGGCGGATGCGGTCCATGACCTCGACGACGTCCAGCAGCCGCGCGCCGGGCAGGTCGTAGGAGCCCGGCAGCAGCTCCAGGTCCGGCATCGGCTCCCCGCCGCCGCCCGCCAGCCGGGCCAGCCCGTCCGTGAGCTCCGGCTCGCCCTCGGCTCCGGCGACGACCACCACGCTGCGACCGCCCGCACACCAGGTGACCAGCTCACGCGCCGAGGGCGCGGCGACCTCCACGCCGACGCCCGCCTCCCGCAGGTAGGGCAGCTGCGGGTGCCCGGCGTCCGCGCACAGCACGCGGTCGGCGCCGCGCAGCGCCTGCCAGGCGGGCCAGGACAGCAGTCCGGGCGCCACCCGGTGGCTCGTGGTGAGCAGCACGACGCGCCCGGTGCCGTCGGAGCCGGGCGCGTCGGAAGCGGAGGGGCCGGAAGCGGAGGTGGGCTGTTCGGGGGAGGTCGTCACCCGTCGAATCTAACGCGCGGCCGACGCCACCGGTCAGGCCGGTTCCTGCGGCACCGGCGCGGGCTTGATCCACGGCTCCGTGCCCCCGGTCAGCGACACCATCTCGACGTTCCACTCGCCGTAGCGCGGGTTGACGTCGATGTCGAGCGCCTGAGCCGTCTCGACGAACTCGGCGTTCAGCACCTCGTCCGCGTTCGGCGTCTGCGGCCCCACGCCCAGCTTCTGCGCGATCCGGTCGATCAGCAGCTGCATCCGCAGGACGGTGTCGATCTGGTCGGGCGCGACCGTCTGCTGGAGCATGAACGCCTCGTACGCCTCCGGGCCGCCCCGCGCGTTCTCCTGCTCGGTGCGGAACTTCTGCACCTCACGCCGGGTGAGGTCGTCCACCCCCAGGTTGGCGGCGGTCTCCTCCACGACGCGTTCCCGCAGCATGTAGTTCAGCGTGTACCGGGGCAGCGGGCCCGTCTGCTCCAGAAGCCGCTCACCGTTCGGAACCGCCCGCTGCGCGTCCCGGACGGCCTCGGCACGCGCCTGCACCGAGGAGACCTCGATCCGGTCGCCGTCCACCAGGGCCGCGGCCCCCGGATGCGCCTCACTGCCACAGCCCGCCAGCAGGGGCACACCACCCAGCAGCAGAGCTGCGGCGGAGAGGGAGAGTGCGGACCGACGGCGGTGCATGGGGGCCTCCTGGCTGGGCCGGCTGGGCCGGAAACGACGACGTTTCGTCCTGCAAGGTGATCGTAAGGAGTGGGACCCCCGTTTCACCACTGTTTCGCCACACCCGTCGAGGCCCCCGCACCGGTCGGCGTCACTCCTTGCGCAGCGCGTTCCAGAACTCCTCGAACGACATCATGCCGTCCTCGTCGGTGTCCCGCTGGGCGATGAGCGTCTCGGCGACGGGGACGGTGACGTAGGGGTCACCCATCTCGGCCATGGCGCGCTTGTACTCCTCCGCCGTCACCAGGCCGTCCTTGTCGGCGTCGAACCGGTCGAACGACGCCCTGGCTTCTTCGATGCTCGCCACTCCGGGAGCCCCCTTCACGTCACTGCTCAGCACTGCTCGTACCGGGCGCCGGACCGGCACACGGCGGCACCCGAGGGCGCCAGGCATACAGTAACGGCCCCCGCCCGGCGGGACGTTGAGCGGCCGGGAAGCGGTGCGTCGGCGCGGGGACGGGACGGGTTCAGGCCGTCCCCCGGCGGCAGTCGGCGCAGCGGCCGGGGCGGGGTGCGCGGAAGGCGCGGTCGCAGCCGTCGCAGTTCCGCAGCGGATCGGGACGCGCGGACGGCGGATCGTCCACGGCCCGCAGCACCGGCGGCAGCAGCGCCGTCAACCGGTACCGCAGGAGCCCGGCCGGGCGCGTCAGCGGCTCCGGCAGGTTCGCGGTCAGGGTGGTCCGCAGCGCCTCCGGGCTCGCACCGCGCTCGAACCAGGCCGCCACGGCCGGGGTCAGCCGTCCCACGTCCGCCTCGGACAGCAGCAGCCGCGTGTCCCGCCGCCGCAGCGTGACGAGGAAGTCCCGCGCCGCCCGGTAGGGGGCCAGCTCCGGCCGCCTCGGCTCCGGCAGCGGCGGCGCGGGGTGCCGGGGCGCCCGCGCGGGCGGGGACGGCCGGGGCGCGGCCTCGGGGCCGGACGGCGCGGAGCCGGACGGCGGGAGGCCGACATCCGGCGGCCGCACGTCCACGACCGGGCCCGCCACCGCCCTCGGGCCCGGCCCACCGCGTCCCGGTCGCACCCGCCGCACGCCCGGCGCTCCGACGTGACCCGGCCGGTGGTGGCACGTCGTGAGCGTGACGATGCGCCCGCTGGGCAGCCGTCGACGCCGCCGCGTGAGGTAGCCGTGCTCCTCCAGCTCCCGGAGCGCCGCCGCGACGCTGACCTCGCCCTCCGGGAAGCGTGCGGCGAGCGTCCTGATGTCCACCCGGGCCCCCTCGGGCAGCGACTGGATGTGCACCGCGAGGCCGATGGCCTTCAGGCTCAACTGCCCGTGCTGGGCGAGGTGGTTGCCGACGACGGTGAAGCACTCGGTGTGCCGGGCCCGTTCGTGTGTCACTCCTCGGCGTGGAACGCCGGAATCCGCGCACGGGGGCGCGTTAAGCTGCTGCTCAGCCATCGGGAAGTCCGTTTCTTCCTCGGTGGTCAGGCCCTCGATCGGGATTGCCGTCCCGGCCGGGGGCCGTCGCATGTGTGGAGGTGTATGCCCGGAGCCTATGCCCGCTCCCGCCGCGCCTGTCCAGCCCGTTCGCACCGCATCACCCGTTCGGGTCACGAGGGTGGGGTCGGGTCGGGGTGAGTCCTTTCCGCAACGTCCTTGGGTCGGTTGACCCCGTGCCCCACCACGACCCCGCCCACCGCATCGCGCCCCGCCACGACCCGGTCACCGCCACCCGCCCCGGACACGCCACCCGTTGTCCGGCCGGACCGACGTGACGCCGCCGCCCGCAGGGACGTTGGGCCCGGGGACGACGGAAGGCGGGTGGCATGGACGCCGAGCACCATGCGGCCGGGGACGACATCGCCCTTCATCCCCGGACGCCGCCCTGCGGCAGCCCTGCCCCCGGCGCTTCCGGCGGTCGAGGAGTCGTCGTGCGCGCTGCTCCGTTCACCGGGAAACCGGCACCGCGGTGACGTCACGGGGAACGCACATCGCCCCCCGATGACAACCATCCGACAATACTTAGGTTAGGCTAACCATGGTTACATGCTCAGTGTGGCCGCGCGATCACGCGTTGTCGGTCGCGCCGTCCTTCTCAGGAGTCATTCGTCGTGCGTTCCATCCGTTTCCAGAAGACCTTCGTCGCGACCAGTTCGGTCCTGTGCGCGGGCTTGCTGCTCAGCGCGTGCGGCGATTCCGAGGAGAACCAGGCAGGTACGGCCAAGCCCGAGAAGAAGGCCGCCGGCACCGTCACCATCCCCACCGCCGAGGGCGACCTCGAAGTCCCGCTGAAGCCCGTTCGGGTCGCAGCGCTGGACAACACCTCCTTCGCCACGCTCAAGGCGCTCGGCGTGAAGCCCGTCGCGGTGCCGAAGGGCCTGCTACCCGACGCGGGCTACGAGGACTGGCAGAGCGACTCGTCCATCAAGGACGCGGGCATGCACTTCGAGCCGAAGTTCGAGGCGATCAACGCTGCCGAGCCTGACCTGATCATCGGCGGCTACCGCTTCACCGAACACCACGACAAGCTGTCCAAGATCGCCAAGACGGTCGACATCGCCCCTTCCGACGAGGCCGAGGGCGGATACGTCAACTCGCTGAAGACCCAGACCGAGTCGCTCGGCAAGATCTTCGGCGCCGAGGACCAGGCCAAGGAGATCGTCGCCGCCCTGGACCAGGCGCAGGAGGACGCCGCCAGCGCCACCAAGAGCGAGAAGGTGTTCCTCGGTGTCGTCAGCGCCGGAAAGGTCGACAACGGCGCCAGCCGCATCGGTCGGCTCACCGAGCCGCTGAACCTGGTGAACGTGCTCAGCGCCGAGGGCGAGGACAGCACTTCTGTGCACGACGACTCCGGGCTCGCCCCCGAGACGATCGCCGAACTCAACCCCGACTGGCTGATCGTGCTGGACCGTGACGCCGCCGTGGGCACCGAGGACGGCGCCGAGGCCGTCGCCGCGAAGAAGGTCGTGGACGGCACGGAGGCGTGGGACAAGACCACCTTCCGCAAGCAGGACCAGGTCATCTACCTGGGCAACGACTTCTACCTGACCGAGGGCATCCAGGCGTACACCGACGCCTTCGACCAGGTGGCCACCGCGTTCAAGGCAGCCGGCTGATCAGCGGCAGCGGAGCGGCCCCGCCAGGTGCGGGGCCGCTCGTTCCTCCTCCCACCCGGTCCTCACCCACCACGGGACGCCCCGGAAGCTCCATGCGCCGACTCTCACTGCCGCTCGCCGTCCTCGGCGTTCTGGCTCTGGTCACCGTCTCGCTGTTCGTCGGTGGGTACGACATCGACCTGCGCTCCCTGTTCACCGACCCCGACGACCGGCGGATGTTCCTGATCTCCCGGGTGCCCCGGACGCTGGCGCTCATGCTCGCCGCCGCAGCGATGGCCGTCTCCGGCGTCATCATGCAGATGCTGGTGCAGAATCGGTTCGTCGAGCCGACCACCACCGGTACCAGCGAGTGGGCCGCGCTGGGCGTCCTCCTCCTCACCCTGCTCGCACCGGCCGCCTCGCCCCTGGTCAAGATGGGGGCCGCCGGTGCCTTCGCCTTCGTCGGGGCGCTGGTCTTCCTGTTCGTGCTCGGGCGGATCGCGCTCAGGTCCCAGGTGATCGTCCCGATCGTGGGCATCATGCTGGGCGCGCTGGTGAGTGCGGTGACCCTGTACATCGCCTCCACCACCAACCTGCTGCAGACGCTCGCCACCTGGCGCTCGGGCGGGTTCAGTTCCGTGGTGCGCGGCACCTACGAACCGCTGTGGGTGGTCGGGGCGATCGTCGTCGGCCTGTACGTCGCGGCCGACCGCTTCACCATCGCAGGCCTCGGCCGCGACACCGCCGTCAGCCTCGGCCTGCCCTACCGGCGCATCCTGTTCATCGGACTCACCATGGTCGCGCTGGCCACCGGTGTCACCACCGTCGTCGTCGGTTTCATCCCCTTCCTCGGACTGATCGTGCCCAATCTCGTCTCCATGGCCCGCGGCGACGACGTCCGCACCAACCTGCCCTGGGTGGTGCTCAGCAGCATCGCCCTGATGATCGCCTGCGACCTCGTCGGACGAGTCGTGGTCTTCCCCATGGAGATCCCGGCGACGGTGGTGCTCGGAGCGGTCGGCGCGCTGGTGTTCGTCACGATGATCCTGCGTCAGCGAGGGAAGGTCCATGTCTGACACCCCCATGACCGCTCCCTCCCTCGCGCCCACGTCCGCCGCCCTGACGAAACAGGCCCGTCGCGGGATGCCTGTGGCGGCCCGGCTCGCGGTGGCCGCGGCCCTCGCCGCCGCCTCGGTGGCGGCCTTCCTGCTGCTGTTCATCGAAGGCTCCTTCGACTTCGCCTTCGAGCGCCGGCTGACCGTCTTCGGCACCATGGTTGTGGTCGCCTTCGCTCAGGCGGTGGCGACGGTGGTGTTCCAGACGATCACCCACAACCGGCTGCTCACCCCCTCGATCATGGGCTTCGACGCCGTCTACATCCTGATGCAGACGCTGCTGGTGTCCGTCTTCGGCGGCAGAGTCCTCGCCGCCACCGACGGATTGCCGAAGCTGATCACCCAGACGCTCCTGATGGTCGCCTTCACCATGCTGCTCTTCGGCTGGCTGTTCTCCGGGCGCCGCGGCAGCCTCCACGTACTGCTGCTGGTCGGCGTGGTCCTCGGGCTCGCCTTCCGCAGCCTGTCCGACTTCCTGCAACGGCTGCTGTCCCCCGCCGAGTACGACGTCCTGTCGACCCGGTTGTTCGGCCGGCTCAGCACCGCCGAGCCCGAGTACCTGCCCCTGGCCGGCGGTGTGTGCCTGGTCGTCGGCGCGGTCATCTGGTGGCGCCGGTACCGCCTCGACACCCTGCTGCTCGGCCAGGAGACCGCCACCAACCTGGGCATCACCCACAAGCGGGAGTTGACGGTGCTGCTGCTGCTGGTCTCGGTACTCATCGCGATGTCGACCGCACTCGCCGGACCCATGACCTTCTTCGGGTTCCTGACGGCGATGCTGGCCTACCAGTTCGCGGGCACCCACCGGCACCTGATCGTGCTGCCCATGGCCTTCCTCATCGGACTGATCACCCTGACCGGTGGCCAGTTCGTCATGGAGCACGTCTTCTACGCCTCCGGCATGCTCACCGTCGTCATCGAGTTCCTCGGCGGGGCGATCTTCCTCGCGCACCTTCTCCGTAAGGGCAGCCTGTGATCGAGTTCACCGACATCCGCAAGAGCTACGGCCAGGACACCGTCCTCGGCCCCGTCTCCGGGCAGATTCCCGCAGGCGGCGTGACCTCGCTGGTCGGCCCCAACGGGGCCGGCAAGTCCACCCTGCTGACCATCATCGGTCGGCTCACCGAGCCGACCTCGGGCAGGGTCACCGTGGACGGACTCGACGTCCATCGTGCCAAGTCCCAGGAGGTGGCTCGAACCCTGTCCGTCCTACGGCAGGAGAACCACTTCACCGCCCGGGTCACGGTGCGCGAACTGGTCGCCTTCGGCCGCTTCCCGCACAGCCGAGGCCGCCTCACCCCCGCGTGCGTGGCGAAGATCGACGAGGCGCTCGAATTCCTCCACCTCGGCGATCTCCAGCACCGCCACCTCGACCAGCTCTCCGGCGGTCAGCGCCAGCGCGCCTACGTCGCCATGGTGGTGGCCCAGGACACCCAGTACGTGCTGCTGGACGAGCCCCTCAACAACCTCGACATGAAGCACTCGGTGCGGATGATGGGCCAACTGCGCCGAGCCGCCGACGAACTCGGCAAGACGGTCGTCCTCATCGTGCACGACATCAACTTCGCCGCCACCTACTCCGACCGGATCGTTGCCCTACGCGAGGGGCAGATCGCCGCCTCCGGCACCGTCGACGCGATGATGCGCGCCGAGGTGCTCACCGAGGTGTTCGATACCCCGGTCCAGATCCACGAGGTCGACGGCAACCGGACGGCCGTGTACTTCCGCTGACGTCCGCGGCCCCGGCCCGGCCCGACGGCCCGGAGCACGGACATCACCTGCCCCGACCCGCGGCGCGTTCCGCCGGGCCCGGGGCGGGCGCGGGCGGCGGGGCGTCCTGCGGCGGGCGTGAGGCGCGGGCGACGAGGCACAGGATCGCGCCGCAGGCGGCGACCAGCACCCAGCCGGGCCGGGACGCCTCGGCGAGCCCGACCGGGGCGACGCCGGTCACCAGGACGCCCGCGAGGGCGACGCCCACGGCCGCGCCGAACTGGCGCGCGGTGGAGGTGATCGCCCCGGCGACCCCGGCGCGGCCGGGCGGCAGCCCGCTGACGGCCGTGTTGGTGAGGGGGGCGTTGGCGAAGCCGATCCCGGTGCCGACGCACAGGTAGGCCAGCATCAGCCAGGGCGTTGCCGTGTGCTCGTCGAGCCGGACCAGGCACAGTCCGCCCGCGGCGAGGAAGCCGCCCGCCAGGAGGAGCGGGGGGCGTGGTCCCGCGCGCGCGACGAGTCGACCCGCGATCGGGGCGCAGACGGTGGCCGCCAGCGCCAGCGGCAGGGTCGCCGCCCCGGCGGCCAGCGGTGTGAACCCCCGGGTGTGCTGGAGGTAGAAGGTGTTGAGCAGCAGCGTCACGTTGAGGGCGACGAAGACCGCCACCGCGCCGAGCACCGCACCGGCGAAGGCCGGGCGCCGGAAGAGCGCGGGCTCGATCAGCGGCTCGCGCCTGCGGGCTTCGACGCGTACGAACGCGGCCGTCGCCACGACGGCGGTGGCGTACGCGACCAGCGCCGGGGGCGAGGTCCAGCCGATGCGCGGGCCTTCGATGAGGACGCCGACCAGGGCCCCGATGACGACGATGAGCAGCGCCTGACCCGGCAGGTCGAGACGCCGCACCCGCTCGGCCCGGGACTCGGGGACGAACACGGTGGTGAGCACCAGGGCGACCGCGATGACCGGCACGTTGATCCAGAACACCGAGCGCCAGCCGAAGGCGTCGATCAACGCCCCGCCGGTGACCGGGCCGACGGCCATGCTGAGTCCGAAGACGGACGCCCAGACGCCGATCGCCTTCGCGCGCTCCCGCGCGTCGGGCATCGCGTTCACCACGATGGCCAGCGCCACCGGGCTGAGCATCGAGGCCCCGACGCCCTGGAGGGCGCGGGCCGCGACCAGCGTGCCCACGGAGCCGGCGAGCGCGGCGGCCAGCGAGGCGGTGCCGAAGAGGGCCAGCCCGAGCCGGAAGATCCGCCGGCGGCCGAACCGGTCCGCGAGCGCGCCGGAGGAGATCAGCAGCCCGGCCAGGACGAGGGTGTAGGCGTCCACCGTCCACGCCAGACCGTGCGTCCCGATGCCCAGGCCCTCGCCGATGGCGGGAAGCCCGACGTTGACGATGGTGGTGTCCAGGCCCACCAGGAACATGCTCAGGCAGCACACGGCCAGCACCGTCCAGCGTCTCCGTGCGCTGAGAACGGGCTGATCGGGGGGAAGCGTCGTGGTCACGGCCGACCTTTCACCGGGGGCGTCTGTCCGGCCAGCCTCCGTCCCGGCGGACTTCTCCGACCACGCTTTTTGCGAACATCGCAAAATGCCCCAGACTGGGACCCGTGGACGCCGAACTGGAACAGATCCTCGACGACATCGGCCCGCGCCTGCGCGCACTGCGCCGGGACCGCTCACTGACGCTGGAGTCGCTGGCCGCCACGACCGGGATCTCCGTCAGCACGCTGTCCCGTCTCGAAGCGGGCAAACGGCGCCCGACCCTCGACCTGCTCATCCCGCTCGCGCGGGCCCACCGCGTCGCACTCGACCAACTCGTGGCCGCGCCCGCCACCGGGGACCCCCGCGTGCACCTCCAGCCCGTGCGCCGCAGGCACGGCAGCGTCCTGGTGCCCCTGACGCAGTACCCCGGCCGCGTCCAGGTCTTCAAACACGTGCTGTCGCCCCGCGAGCCGAAGCTGGTCACCCACGAGGGGTACGAGTGGCTCTACGTCCTCGCGGGCGAGCTGCGGCTCATCCTCGGCGAGCGTGAGTGCACGCTGCGTCCCGGCGAGGTGGCGGAGTTCGACACCCGGGAACCGCACTGGTTCGGACCGGCGGGCGGCGACACGGTGGAACTCCTGCACCTGTTCGGACCGCGCGGCGACCAGGCCGTCGTCCGCGCCCCGACTCCGTCGACCACGGCGTGAGCCCCGGACGGCGCTGCGGCCGGGGGCGGCCTCCCCGTACCCGCCCCCGGCCGTCCGCTCGGCCCCTCGCGGCTCAGACCGCCGGGCGGAAGCAGATGCCCGTGTTGGTGCGCCACTTCATCGCCTTGCGGGTCAGCGGCCCGTAGACGCCGTCGATGTCCTGGCTCGCGAGCCCCTCGAACTGCTGGACGTACCGGACGGCGTTCCTGGTGTTCGCCCCGTAGACGCCGTCGATGCCGATGTCACGGTTGTAGCAGTGGACGAGGACGTACTGAAGCCGCCGGACCGCGCCGTTGTCGGCACCGACGCCCATGACGCAGTTCCGGGAACCCGTGCCCGTGTAGTAGGGCTGGCGGACGGTTCCGTGGCTGGTGTCGATGGCCTTGCTGCTGTTGCACTTCGGGTAGGCGGCGTGCGCGGTACCCGCGGGCAGCACGACGAGGGTGGTGGCGGCGACCGCCGCCACCCCGAGGACGGACACGGACTTGGCGCGGAGATTCATGGTGCTCCTGTCGGTACGGCCGGGTGTGCGGAGGGCTCCGCCGGATCGTCGGGCCCGTCACGAGCCTGCTGAGCTGCGGAACGCGGTCGCAACCCCTGCCGGGCAGATGACGCCGACGTGGGACGTCCCACGCGCTGACCTGCGAGAACACCATGCGATGGGATATCCCGCCCCCACCGCGCACCTACCCCGCCTGAACGCGTGACGACTCCCGAGTGAACCCCGCGTTTCCCAAGGTTGACGCTCGACGCAGCGCGCGTGACGGCTGTCGGTATCGTGCGGTGATGAGCGAAGCCCCCATTGTTCCGGCCGGCCGGATCGTCCTGCTCAACGGTGCGTCGAGTTCGGGGAAGTCGAGCATCGCGAACGCCTTGGTGACGCTCTTCGACGAGCCGCACCTGCTGATGAGCGTCGACCGCTTCTACGCCATGCTGCCGCGCGCCGGGGCCGCGCTCTCCGGACCGGTGTCCGAGGAGGAGGCGGTACGCCGGACGCAGGCCGGGTTCCATCGAGCGGTCGCGGGTATGGCGGCGGCGGGCAACCACCTCGTCATCGACCAGGTGCTCAGCCGTCCCTGGCGGCTGCCCGACCTGCTCAGCGTGCTGGACGGCTTCGCCGTGACGTTCGTCGGCGTGCACTGCCCGCCGGACGAACTCGCCCGTCGGGAACGGGCCAGGGGCGACCGGCGCGTCGGACAGGCCGCCGCCCAACTCCCCGTCGTCCACGCGCACGGCCTCTACGACGTCGAGTGCGACACGTCCGTGCTCACTCCGCAGGCGTGCGCCGAGCACATCAAGCGGCAGATGGACGGCCGTACCACGCGCCGCGCCTTCGACGTGCTGCGGGACCGGGTGGCATCGGGGGAGGGGTGATGCGCTGGGGGCGTCCGGCCCCGGCCCTGGTGGGCTCGCGTATTCAACGGTCGCCAGTCGTCCGAGGAACCCGACCGGTTTGGCGACTGGTCGTGATCGCTAGCGGTATCGGTTCCATGGCCGCCCGTCTCGTCGCAGCCGGGTGGTCGTCACTGAACGGACCGACCCCCTCGCCCGCCGATGTCGAAGGCTTGCGGAACCGGCCATACCGGTGTGAAAGCAGCCGCAGCCCCTCCTCGGGACGGCGGTCGTTCGAGGTCAGCCGCTGAACCTCGGACGCTGGAGCGGGTCATGCCCACGGGAGATTTCGGGGCCTCGTCGAGAACGACGCCCTGCCGGGCGTGACCCCCCAGTGACTGCGGAGCCGAGCCGATGCCTGGCCCTCACCGTGAAGCCGGGGTCCGAGCCGACGGCCTCGGCTCATCGGCCAGGGGCCCCACGGGCATGAGCGTGAAGTCACGGGCGGCGTGACCTCCGGCTCAGCGGTGGGTCACCGGGGTCGGGGGGCCGGGGGCAGGGAGCGGCGGCGGGGCGGGGCTCGACGGGGTGGCGGGCGGGTGCGGGGCGGGCTCGGGGGGTGGGGGTGCGAAGAGGCGGGTGATCGGGGGGCGGACGAGGGGGCGGGCCAGCCACCGCACCGGGGGCGAGCCGAGGACGGCGGCCAGGGCGACCGCGCACAGGACCAGGCCGACCTGTTCCCACGGCGTGTTGACGCGCGCGATCCAGCCCGTCTCCCGGAACGGGAGGATGACCAGCGGGTGCAGCAGGTAGATGGTGAACCCGGCGCTGCCCAGCGTGGAGACGAACGGCAGTCTGCGGCGCGGCGTCACCCGTAGCAGGCACAACACCAGGGCCGCCGCGACGGCAAGGACGGCCAGCCGGACGACCCACGCCCACTCCAGGCCGAGCGGTTCGGCCGTGTACGGGTGGCGCATCGACAGCCACGTCCCCGACACGTCGCGGTGCCAGGCCAGCCCGGCCAGGCCGGAGGCCAGCAGACCGGCGGCGGCGACGGGCAGGCTCCAGCGGGCGGTGAACCAGCCGCGCAGCGCGCCCTGTCCGAGGCGCCAGCCGAGGTAGAACAGCGGGAGGTAGACGACGGTCCGGCTGGCCGAGTAGGCCATCCCCAAGGTCTCCACGTACCCGGCGGCGAGTGCGGCCACCGAGGTCATGAGCAGGGGGTGGCGCAGCTGCACGACCAGTGGGAGCAGCAGCCGCCAGCAGAACAGGGACATCAGGAACCACAGCGTCCACGGCAGTTGGGTCACGTGCAGCCGGAACGTGCCGCCCAGGGCCACGACCTCCAGGGAGTACAGGAGGCTGAACAGCGCGGCGGGGACGGCGATCGACTGCGTCAGCCCGCGCAGCCGCCGCCCGCCGAGCGGCCCGCCGCTGCTGAACACCCCGGCCAGGACGACGAAGACGGGGACGCGCAGCGCCCAGGTGGCGACGCTGAACGCGTGCAGCGTCTCGTGGCGCGCCATGATGCTGCCGACCGTGTGCAGGACGACGATCAGCGTGGCGGCGATGAAGCGGACGTTGTCCCACCAGGGGTCCCGGGCGGTGGCGGGGGCGGGCGACGACGGCCGGGGGTGGGAAGGGACGCTCATGCGGCTCGCGGGCTCCAGGCACACCGGGGACGGAGGACTCCACCGGCCGTCCGGACCGGCCGATGCACTGTGCCGCGCGTCGAGGTGCCGGAGATGGCGCACGTCCGGCCACCGGGTGAACGGCGGGTACACGTGCGGTGGTCCGAGCGGCGGGTGCGGCCGGGGACCACCCGGCGTTCGCCCGCCGGTCGGCGGGGAGAAGCCCCCGCACACCCCGCGTTCACCCGGGGGCCACGCGCAGGGTCCACGGCGTTCCGGCGGGGCGGCTACTCCTTCGGGGAGTTGGTTTCCCACCCGCCCACTCCCCCAGGACCGGCACACGACGATGGCATCCAGATCCCTCACCGCCCGCCCGGACGACGCCGCCCCGGCGGCCGAAGCGAGCGAGGTCGGACACGGCCCGCCCGCCGCGACGACGCGGGGGCGCGAGCACCGGTTCGACGTGGACGTGCTGCGGCTGCTGGCGTCGTGCACGGTGATGCTGGGGCACGTGGCCGCGACCTTCATCCACGCGGTGGACGACGACCGGTCCAACGGCGCGGGCGCCTACTGGACGGGCCACTTCTTCGAGGCCGTCAACTCCTTCGCCGTCCCGGTGTTCTTCGCCATCGCCGGGTGGGGCGTGCTGGTCGGCGCGACGCCCCGGAACGAGGGGCGGATGTGGACGCGCATCGTCCGCACCGGCGTGCCGTTGTTCGTGTGGACGGGCGTCTACCTGGTGTGGGCGTGGGCGCGGGACCGCAACGACGACCCGGTGGTCGATCTGGCGGTGGACTCGCTGTTCGCCTCCGTGCAGCCCGCCTACCACCTGTGGTTCCTCTACGCCTACCTGCCGGTCGTCGCCGTGCTGGCCTTCGCCGTGCTGCTCAGGGACGGGCAGCGGCCCTGGAAGCTCGGGGTCGCGCTGCTGGCGGTGGCGGTGGCGCCGAGCACGCTGTCCACGGTCGGGGAGGTCACCGGCTGGGCGGTGCCGCGCGTCGGCTGGGGGTTCGGCACGTACTCGCTGGTGTACGCCGTCGCGGGCGGCCTGCTGATCGCGCTGCCCGGGTCCGTCCTGCGCGGCCGGCGGTGGCCCTTCGCGGTGCTGCTGCCGCTGACGATGGCGGGCTGCCTCTGGTACCACACGCAGATCCACTACGTGATCCCCAACGCGCATCTGTTCGTCGGGCTCATGACGGCGTGCGTGCTGCTGCTCGTCAGCCGCAGGCGCGTGCCGGAGCGGCTGCGGGGGCCGCTGCGGCGGCTGGCGGACGCGGCGATGGGCGCGTACATGGTGCACGTGCTGTTCGTGGAGGAGCTGGTGCGTCCGCTGGTGTCGGCGGACCTGGGCGGCGCCGCCGCCGTCGGCACGCTGCTCGGGCTGCTGGGCGCGGTGATCGCCCTGTCCTACGGTGCCAGCCTCCTGTGGGGACGGCTGGGCCTGCGGCGGTTGCTGGGCTGACGGCCGACCGGGCGGAAACGGCCGACCGGCCGCGGGTGGACCCCCCTGTGGTCCGCCCGCGGCCGGTCGTGGCGCGTGGTGCCGGGATCGTCCGGCCGCCGGGCTACCCGGCCGTCTCCCCGAACGCCTTGCGGATGGCCGCCATGTTGTCCCGCGTGGTGCGCCACAGCTGCTCTTGGCGCCCGTGGACGTCGGCGACGACGGCCGCGTGGTCATCGAGGATGCCCACGGCCCGTTCGGTCAACAGGGCGCCGAGGTCCCGCTCGTGCACGGAGACGCCCCACTGGGGGCGCTCGATGTCGGCCAGGAAGTAGGCCATCTTCGGGTGCGAGATGAGGCTGATGACGGGCGTGCCGCAGCCGAACGGGATCATGCCCGCGTGCCCGCGCATGCCGATGACGAGCCGGGTGCGGGCGTACTCGGCGCGGATCGCGTCGCAGTCCCAGTCGTACATCGGGACGACGGGGAGGGAGATCCCGTGGGCGCGCCGCAGGTCGAACGCGATGCGCTCGTCCTCCAGCGCGTGGGCGACGCACCGCACCTCCGCGTGCTCCCCGATCGCGCGGACGGCCTTCGCCGTCTCGGCCAGGAAGTGCTCGTAGTCGTGGCCGAAGCGCAGCCCGGCACGGTCGTAGGCGGCGTTGAGGAGGACGGTGTCGGCGCGCTCGGCCGGGTCCTGCCAGCCGGGGACGAGGTGGCGGGTGACCGTCGTCGGGCACGGCTGGTAGCGGACGCGGTCGCGCAGCTCGGCGGGGAGCAGGTCGCGCACCTTCTCCACCGAACCGCTGTTGCGCAGCCCGAAGAAGTCGGCCTTGGAGACCAGCAGGCGCAGCGACTCGGTGAACCGGGTGCGGCTGTAGGACTGCCCGTCGAACGCGTTGTAGCCGACGGCGAAGACGGCCAGCGGCACCGTGAGGCGTTCGAGGTGCGCGTCGGGGACGTTCCACTGCCAGGCGCTGTTGCCGTTCGGCGCGGTGTCGGGGATGAACAGCCCGCCGCCGCCGACGACGACGCCCCGGCTGGCGCCTGCCCGATCCAGAGCCGCCTCGTCGAAGAGCCGGTGGGCGTGCTGGGAGTGCCAGCGCCGCTCGCCGGTGTCGGCGCCGAAGCACAGCCGCACGGACTCGGGGAGCAGCTTGTCGCCCGCGTTGCCCTGCCGGTCCATGTAGAACGCGACGTGCGTGAGCTGCCCGGCCGGGGCGGTGTCCGCTTGGGGCCGGACGTCGGGCCGGGTGCGGCGGTGCAGGATGCGGCACATCCGGTTGACCGGCTCGACGGCGAGGCCGGCGGCGGCGTGGCGGTGCGCGGCGGCGTCGTCGTTCAGTGTCCAGGCGAGCTGGGCGAGGCGTCCGTACGCCTTGGCCGCGCCCTTGGGGTCGGCGGTGGCCAGCAGGAGGTGGGCCTGCGCCTCCTCGTAGCGGGAGAGGGCCATGAGCGCGGTGCCCAGCACCTCGTGCGCCCAGGCGCTGCGGGCGGGCAGCGTCACGGAGGTGAGGACGTCGACGGCCTCCTGGTAGCGGCCGGTGGCCAGGCAGGCCGAGGCGACCTGGCGCGCGACGGCGGGGTCGCCGGTGCGCTCCACGACGCGGCGGCCGAAGTGCAGCAGCAGGTCGGGGTGCTTGGTGCCGGGCAGGGCCAGGTACTGGGCGGCCAGGGCGGCGTCGCTGACGGCGTGGCGCTGCCAGACCTCCTCGGCGAGGGTGTAGCCGCTCTCGCCGCCGTTCCACGGCTTGTGGCGGCCGGTGAAGTGCAGGACGGCCACGTCGTCGGGGACGGGCTGATCGCCGGTGAGCCTGCGCTTGACGAAGTTGTAGCGCGGGTCGAGGCGGACGAAGTCGCCGTCGAGGACGGCGTTCAGGATGCCCTGGTCGTGCTTGTCCAGCTCGTAGGCGCCGCTGCGGCCGACCTCGTCGAGGCGGGCGCAGAAGGCGTCGGTGAGGTACTCGCGCTGGATGACCAGCAGGCCGCTGTTGAGCTTGTGCTGCCCGTGGAAGAACTGCGGGACGGCGGCCAGTCCCTCGCGCAGGGCGAGGAGTTCACCGATGTCGCCGAGGACCACCATGTCGGTGTCGAGGGTGATGACGGTGTCGTAGTCGCGGATGCGGAAGACGTCGAGGATGAAGTACGCCTTGCGGATCAGGTAGTTCTCCGGGTCGCCCTTGACGAAGTCGTCGTAGTGGGCGTCGTCCACGCGGCGCAGGACGACGCGCGGGTGGAGGCGGCGGATCGCCGCGACGGAGGACGGTCGCAGGTCGTCGTAGAGGACGACGAAGTCCTCGCACACGCCCGGGTTGGACAGGGCGAGGCTGCGCAGCAGGGCGAGGAACCCGGGCAGGTAGTTCTCGTCGACGTAGGAGGCGAAGGCGACGCGGCGCTTGCCGGTCGGGTTGCGGCGCCCGGCGGTCGCGGGGCGGGGGGCGGCGCCGGCCGCGCGGGACGCGGGGGTGGACGCGGTCATCTGAGCGAGATCCTCGTTTCGGTACGGCTGGTGGCCCGGTCCATGACCCATTCCTTCTCGCTGAGGTATCCGTGCACGGAGGTGATGGGGAGCTTCATGGCGCCGTCCAGCCGGTAGGCACCGGTGGCGTAGAAGTCGAAACCGATCAGGTCGAGCGTCGGGCTGACGTCGAGGAAGTCCAGCAGCCACAGCATGTTGAAGCCGCTGGTGGGGATGGTCGGCCACGCGCTCTCGGGCACCTTGCCGAGGTTGCGCAGCGGCCAGCGCAGCGAGGCGTCGCCCAGGTAGCGCTGGGCGCCGGGCACCAGGCGCTGCCGCACGGACTGCTTCCACGGCTCCTGGAGGCCGCCGAAGACCAGCCGGGTCTCGACCTTGCGGTCCCAGTTGAAGCCGTGCTTGTGGATGGTGGCGTGGATGTCGGTGCGGCTGCCGGTGGCGGCCGGGTCGATGCGGAAGGAGTTGAACCGCACGACGAGGTCGTAGGAGTCGATCTCGGCGCCGAGCGTGCCGCGGCCGACCTTCTGCGAGTTGGCGACCAGGCAGACGCTCTTGCCCGCGACGAGGTTGCGGAAGTCGCCGACGGTGATCAGCTCGGTGCCGGTGTCCGGGTCCGGCACCGGGCCCTGGGCGCGCAGCCGCGCGTGGTCGGCGTACAGGGCCAGGACGGTGCCGGCCCCGGCGAGGCCGCCCGGGCGGCGGGCGGCGGCGGCCGTGTAGTGGTCCATGAACGCGTCGAGCGACTCGCTGACCTCGGTGGACGGCCAGCGCTCCGCGGTCATCGTCCGCAGCGCGGCCACCCAGCGGGCGGCGGCCCCCTCGCGGTCTCCCCGCTCGTCCAGGTCCAGGCCCTCGGCCCACAGCTCGGTCGGCGCGACGCCGCGCCACCGCGCGTCCTGCGGGAACTCCTCGGCCAGCAGCGTCAGCAGCGCCTCCAGTCGGGCGGCGCTCTCCCGCAGCCCGGCGACGCGGGCGGTGATGCCCAGGTCGTCGTCCCGGCACAGCGCGACGTAGCGTTCGTGCGCCTCGATCGCCCCGGCGTCCTCGCCGAGTTCCTCCAGCACCCGCGCGCGCAGCCGCCAGCCCGCCCGCGAGCCGGGCCGCTCGGTCAGGACGGCGTCGGTGATGGACAGCGCGAGGTGCAGCTCGGCCGCCGACCAGCAGGACAGCGCCTTGTTCCCGGCCTCCAGCAGGGCGTCCAGCAGCTCGGGGAACTCCTTGGACCAGCCCGACCCCCGGCCGCCCCGGGGTGCGGGCGCGGCCGAGGACCGGGCGTGGACGACGAGGAGTTGCCGCAGCGCCTCCGCCAGTTCGCCGCGTCTGCGGTCGCGGTTGGCGACCAGCTTGCCGCTGTGTGCCGCGCACGACTCGATGCTCTGGTCGAGAGTCGTCGGCCGGATGGGGACCTCAGTGTGCGACGCCGGAGCGGATCGCCGGTCCAAGCGGCGAGCCGGCCATCCGGTACGGACCCGTTTCATGATGCTCCAAGACTCGATACGCCCGGCTTCGCCGGGCGTTACGGAAGCACCGTACGGAGCACGGGTGTACCGGTGATGAACGACGACCGACCCGGCGACGAACGCACCAGGCCGTCATGCGACGTTCAACTCCGCGTCACTCCCGGCCCCTTGAACGCCCCGCCCGGCGCGTCGCCGCGCGCTTCACCCGCCGGGCGACGCGCAGCGCCGGGCCGGTTCCGGGGAAGCGGCCACCGGCCGGGGCCAGGCCGCCCGGCAGCTCCAGGCTCGTGAGCCTGCGCCGCTTGAAGTAGCGCAGCGTGCCGGGGCCGAAGTGCTCGGCCAGCCACGCCTCCGCCCCGGCGCGCAGCCCCGGGTACTGCCGGGGCTGCATGCAGTACCCGACGGTGCGCACCAGCGCTTCGACGTCCGCGACCGGCCCGGCCACCGGGCACGGCGCGGCGGCGTCCGGGGCGGCGTCCGGGGCGGTGCCCGCCTCCAGGTCCGGGAGGAGGGCGTCGACCAGGGTCAGCGGCACCCGGTTGCTGTTCTGGTAGGGCGTCAGCCGGTCCAGCAGGGGTGCCGTGCCGATCCGGGCGACGGGGATGCCGTAGTAGGTCGAGGCGGTCAGCAGCGCCGTGGAGAAGCAGCCGACGACGAGCCGGGGCCGGCAGCGTCCGAAGACGGCCTCGGCCAGCAGCGGCGTGGTCGGCACCAGCAGCTCCACCCCGCAGTCCGCGGCGGCCTTCTCCAGGGCGCGGGAGTAGCGCGCGGGCGCCGTGGGGTGCGGCTTGAACAGCACGGTCGTGTGCCCCGCGGCGGCCGCCGCCCGCAGCATGCGGGCGTGCAGTTCCTCCTCCTCGTCCGCGGTGAGGATGCCGAGGGCGGCGAGGTACTGGCCCAGCAGCACCGCGCCCGGCCGTCGGCCCTCGTCCTCGGGCACGCCCGCGTCCGGTGGGGCGCTCGCCGTCATCGTGTCGAGCACGGCGCGGAAGGCCGCGTCCGGGACGGGCTCGGCCGGGACGCCGTACTCGGACAGCAGCAGCGGGCGCAGGCCCGGCACGAGGTCCAGGTGCAGCAGCCGCCGGATGCGGGCGGCCGTCGCGGCGGGCAGCGGATCGCGCGTCGGTCCGTAGCTCATCAACCCGTCGGCGTAGACGTGCACGTCGGCGTCGGCGAAGATCCCGGCGAGCGCGGCGGCCGGGTTCACGTGCACCGACTCCACGACGAGGTCGGCCACGCCGTCACCCAGGTCCCACGCCCGGCGGAACATCCGCTGCCACAGCGGGTTGTCCTGGTCGGCGGGCGACCAGTCGGCGGGGTGCAGCGGGCGGATGGTGTCGTTCCAGTCGACGACGAGGTCGAACCGGGCGGCGATGCCCTCCCAGCCGGCCATGTCCTGAAGCCGGCCCGCCGTCTCGGGCACGGGGGCGTTGTGGGACACCACGAGCACCCGCCGGGCGGCGGCGGCCGGGCCGAACAGGCCGGCGTCCAGGGCGGCGGCGAGGGTCGCGGCGCCGTAGAGGGTGGAGACCTCGAAGATCTGCGGGCGCGCTGTGCCCGCCTTTGTCGTGGGTGCCACGGTCACGCCGCCTTTCCGACGCCGCGTCCCAGCAGGCGCCTCAGCAGGCCGGCCCGCTTGACGTCCAGGACGGCCAGCACGTC
Source organism: Streptomyces chumphonensis (assembly GCF_014779715.1). GTDB lineage: Bacteria > Actinomycetota > Actinomycetes > Streptomycetales > Streptomycetaceae > Streptomyces > Streptomyces chumphonensis. The sequence goes on along the minus strand of NZ_JACXYU010000009.1, from coordinate 165,564 downwards.
CTCCAGCACGTCGGCGGGCATGGCGCGCAGCGCCGCCCCGGCCTCCGTGCGCAGCCTGCGCGTCGTGTGCGCGTCGTAGCGGGCGGCGCCGCCGACGTGGAAGGCGATCATGGCGCAGTAGGTGCGCACGATCTTGGGCAGGAAGCGGTCGGCCTCGGCGTGGGCGGCGACCTCCGCGAGGATGCGGTCGTGGGCGGGCAGGAAGTCGAGCTGCCGCTCGTCCCCGATCTGGGTCAGGGACGTCGCCACGCCGCGCCGGTAGAACACCCCGTGCAGCCCGACGGCGGCGAACGACGCGGCCCGCAGGTGCAGTTGCCAGGTGAAGACGCGGTCCTCGGCCGTGCGCAGACTGGGCACGAACCGCAACCCGTCGTCGAAGAGGGCACGGCGGTAGATCCCGGCCCACACGAACGGGTAGTCCACCATCGTCTTCATCGACGGCGGCGCGATCGCGTCGCGCGGGGAGAGGGCGACGTCGCGGCGCGGCGCGGGCGCCCGGTGGACCACGCGCGTCCGGCCGGTCACCTGGACGTGGTCGGTGCGCACGAAGTCGCAGTCCAGGCGCCGGGCGGCGGCCAGGAGCGCGTCCAGGTAGCCGGGCGCGTACCAGTCGTCGCCGTCCAGGAAGGTGAGGTAGTCGCCGCGCGCCGCGTCGATCCCGGTGTTGCGTGCCTGGGAGATGCCCCGGTTGGTCTCGTGCCGCAGGACTCTGGCCCGGCCGATGTCCGGTGCGGCGCGCTCCAGCAGGTCGCCGGTGGCGTCCTGCGAGCCGTCGTCGACCAGGAGGAACTCCGTGTCCGGGCCCGCGTTGCGGGCGAGGCTGCGGAGGGTGTCCGGAACGAAGTCCCGCACGTCGTGGCAGGGGACGATCACTGAGAGCTTGGGCACGTGGCTTCCCGGTGGAGCGGTCAGGGTGGGAGGCGGTCTGCGCACGCCTTCCGCGCCGCACGGTAGAACCGTCCGACGGCCCCGGCGTGCCCAACGGGCGGATTCCGGGTGAACTTCGTGCGTACGACGTGCGAAGCGCCGACCGTCGCGCGCCACCCGCTCACCCGGCCGGGCGGCGCGGCGCGGGTCGGCAGTGGGTCAGCCGTGGGTCAGCCGTGGGTCAGGTAGCGGCGGCAGATCGCCTCGTCCTGGAGGAGCTGGGTGACCACGGGGTCGTGCGGCCCGCGTTCGGCCGCGTACTCCGCGATCAGCCGGGAGATCTCCGGCAGCGCGCGGGCGTGGTGGCCGGCCTCCATCAGCGTCACCGCGTACTGCTTGCGCAGGCTCCGCACGATGGGCGAGGACGCGCCGTGCTCGGCGACGGCGGCGGGCAGCGCGGCGCCCAGCAGGTCCGCCACGCGCGCGTACGCGCCGAAGGAGAGCAGTCGGCGCACCTCCTCCAGGGTGGCCGCGAGCCCGGTGGGCGGTGGTGGTCCGAAGCCGGGTACCGCGTCGCGCGGCGGCGGGGCCGGGCGCGGCGGCCAGGGCGCGACGGGACGGCGGAAGGGCCCGGTCGGGTCCAGCGGCAGGGCCGGGCCGGGGGCACCGGGGCCGGGCAGGAGCGGGGCCAGCTCCTCGTAGACCTCGTGGGCGTCGCCCGGACGGCCCTGCGGGTCCTTGTGCAGCAGCCGGTGCACGAGGTCCGCCAGCACCGGCGGCGTCTCCGGGCGCAACTCCCTGACCGGGAGCGGTTGTTCGTGCAGCTTCTTGTACAGCAGCCCGGCCGCCTCGGGCGCTTCGAAGGGCACCCGGCCGGTGAGCAGCTCGTAGAGCATGCCGCCGAGGGCGTAGAGGTCGGCGGCCGGGCCCACGGGCGCGGTGCCGATGGCCTGCTCGGGGGCCATGTAGACGGGGGTGCCGATGAGCGCGCCGGTGCGGGTGAGCCGGGTGTCGGCGGCGGAGCCGACGGCGGCGATGCCCAGGTCGAGGACGACCACCCGCCCCTCGGGACGCACGATGACGTTGCCCGGCTTCAGGTCCCGGTGCACGATGCGCACGGCGTGCACGGCCACGAGGGCCGAGCACAGCTGCGCGGCGACGGCCACGGCCCACTGCCAGGGGTAGGGCGCGTTCTCGGCGAGGTGGTCGGCCAGGTCGCTGCCCTCAAGCCGCTGCATGACGAGGAACAGCTCGTCGTCGTCCCGTCCGGCGTCGAAGACGGTGACGAGGTGGGGGTGGTCCATCTGCGCCGTGACGCGGCACTCGCGCTCGAACCGCTCGCGCAGCTCCTCCGGGTCGGCGCTGCCGGAGAGCGAGGCCAGGTGCCCGGAGTGCATGAGCTTGACCGCCACGCGGCGCCCGCCGAGCCCCCGGTCGTGGCCGCCCCACACCTGGCCCATCGCGCCCTTGCCGAGCGGCTCGGTCAGCTCGTAGCGGCCCGCGATGACGCGGCCGATCACCGGCCGTCCCGCTTGCGCAGCAGGGCGTCCAGCTCGTCGAGTTCGGACGCCACCTGCCGCATCCGGGCGGGCGGGGCGGGTCGCCCCGGCGGCGGCGTGGGGGCGGGCGGCGGCGTGGGGGCCGAGGGCGGCCCCGGCGGGGGCGCGTACACGGTCGGCTGCTGGTGCGGGGCGGCCGGGCCGGGCGGCGGCACGGGGCCGGGGTAGCCGTACCCGGCCGCCGTGGCCGGCGGAGCGCCGGGGTGACCGCCGGCGGCGGGCGGCGGCGGGTAGGGGGCGTATCCGGCGTACGGAGCGGGCGGCCGGGGGAAGCGGTCGGCGAGGACCGCGTGCGTCGTCGCGCCGATGATCAGTGCGAGGGCGAACCCGCCCATCGCCGCGCCGAGATCGGAGTCGGGGTCGTCGGGCGTGGTGAGGGCCAGCACGATCTCCAGCACGCTCAGCGCGAGGAACAGCGCGAACACGGCCCAGTCCAGCGGACGGCGGCGCAGCACGGCGAAGCGCAGGGACGGCACCCATGCCAGCATTCCCAGCGACCAGACGGGGAAGGACGCGAACAGCAGCCGCACCACGATCGCCGTACCGCCGGGGCCCCGGCGGTACGGCGGTGGATTCGGTGGTGCGACCGGGCCGTACATCTCGATGCTCCCGTCCTTCGCGTGCCGTGCAAGGGTAGGAGCTGAGGGTATCGGCGCGACAGGGGCATGCGGACGGGGGTCCGCGGATCGGTCCTTTGGTCCGGACGACGCCCGGGCCGCCGCCGTCAGCCGGGGGGTTGTGCGGTGCCCTCGGCGAGCGCGTCGTACAGACCCTGCACCAGCCGCTCGCCCAGCTCCCCGGCGAGCCGCAGGGCCGTCTCGAAGGCGGCCAGGCGGCGGAAGTGCTCGCCGTAGGGGCGCTGCGCCTCCAGGGGGAGCCGGGGGACGCGCAGCCGCCGCACGTCCAGGCGGGAGGCCGTCGAGGCGTAGCTGCTGGCCTGCCGGGTGTTGGCGCTCGAGCGCAGGAAGCCGGCGAGGAACCAGGGGTCCAGCGCGGCGGGTTCGGGGCGCAGCAGGTAGAGCGGCTTGGCCAGTGTCTGACCGGCCCGGTCGGGCTCGACGACGAACGCGGCGCCCCGGCCCTGGACGGGAATGACGACGTCGCCCTCGCGCGTCACGACGGGTTCCCCCTCCGCGCCGCCCGCCCGGACCTCCACGGCGCCGCCGCGCGCCAGCTCGCCCACGGTGGTCAGGGTCCACCGCGTCCCGGCGTCCGGCACGGGCCCGGGGGCGGGTGCGAGTTCGAGGGTGCGGCGCAGCGTGCGTTCCAGTTCCCCGCCGACCTCGGCGAGGCCCTGGGCGTCGGCGGCGGCGCCGGCGGGCGGCAGGTGCCGCGCGGGGGCCAGGTCGACGTCGTCGTCGAGCAGGTCGATGACCGAGCGCGTCCCGCACACGCCGGGCTCCTCGGGCACCGGGCGGCCCGCGTCGAAGGCCCGCCAGGCCGTGCGGACGGTCGCGTGCAGCTCGTCCCACGGCAGCGGTTCGCGGCCGCCGGCCCGGTGGCGGGTGCCCGCGTCGACCAGGAGCAGCCGGGCGTCCGCCGCCGCGGGCCCGCCGGGGGCCCGCAGCACCCACAGGTGCAGCGGCAGGCTGTGCGGCGGCGCGGCCCCGGCGGGCAGCGCGACCACGGCGCGCAGCGCGCCCCGGCGCAGCAGCGCGGCGCGCACGCGGCGGCCGGTGCGCCGCGAGGCGGCGGCGGGCGGCATCAGCAGCACCGCCGTGCCGCCGGGCCGCAGCCGGGCCAGGGCGTGCTGCACCCAGGCGAGTTCGGACTCGGTGCGGGCGGGCAGGCCGTACTCCCAGCGCGGGTCGTAGACCAGCTCGTCGTGGCCCCAGTTGCGCTCGTTGAACGGCGGGTGGCACAGGACGGCGTCCACACCCGGCGCTTCGCCCGGCGGTGTGCGCAGCGCGTCCTCGTCGCGGATGTGCACGGCGGACGGCGGCGGAGTGCCGCACAGCGTCAGGCGCAGGGCGGCCAGCCGGGCGAGGACGGGGTCGTTCTCCTGCCCGTACAGCTCGACGGCCGGGTCGGCCCCGGGCGCGGCGCGCAGCGCGGCGGCCAGGAGCTCGCCGGACCCGCAGGCGGGGTCGAGGACGGTGGTCGCGGGGCCGCCGAGCGCGGCCATGAGGTCGGCGACCGGCGGCGGGGTGAGGGTGTGGGCGCGGGGGTTGGCGTCGAAGTGGCGGGCGAGCAGGAAGGCGAAGGCGTCGGCCGCGCCGGACTCCTCGGCGAGGGCGTCCAGTTCACGTGTCGCGCCGGTCTCCTCGGCCGTTGCGCCGCCCTGCGCCGCCGCAGGGCCGCGCGCCGCGTCGCGCGCCCGGCCGCCGGGCCGGGCGTGCCGCAGGAGGTGTTCCCCGGCGCGGGCCAGGGCCTCCGCCGCGCCGTCCGGATCGGCTTCGACGCGCTGCCACACGCGCTCCCGCAGGGGGACCTCGGCCAGCTTGCCCTGGGCCCGCAGCCACGCCTCGACCTCGGCCAGCGCGAAGGTCGGGCTCGTCTCGGTGCCGCCCACGGGCCGGGGGAAGTGCGGGTAGCGGCGGCGCCAGTTGCTGACGGCGGCACGTCCCACCCCGGCGAGCCGGGCGATCCCGGCCGCCGTCACCTCGGGCACGTCCGGCGGGCTCTGTGACACGTCAGCGGCCTCTCTCACGTCCTGGCTGCGGTCGGTCGAGCATACCCGGCCGTTGCCCTCTTGGAACGGTTCACTCGGTGAACGTCGCTAGACATGTGAACCGTGTTGACTCGATTCACAGTCTCTGTTGTTATTGACCCATCGGTTCACAGCGCACCGCGCTGACACAGACCGTCACCGATTTCGAGGGGTACAGCCATGTCCGTGAACAGCATCCGCACCCGCACGCTCGTCGCCGCCGTGACCACCGCCGTCCTCGCGGTCGGCGGCCTGACCGCCTGCGGCCCGGACGAGCCCACCAAGGAGACGCCCGCGAGCCAGGACACGCAGGGCGAAGCCGGGGGTGACGGCGGGGACGGCGCCGGGGACGGCGACCAGGACACGGACCAGAAGGACGGCGGCGGTTCCTACGCCGCCGGGGACACCGCCGTCTACGACAGCGGGCTCAAGATCACCGTCTCCGGGGCCGAGACCTACCAGCCGGACGAGTACGCCGTCGGCCACACCGAGGGCAACACGGCCCACCAGGTCACCATCACCCTGGAGAACACCGGCGAGGAGAACGTCTCCGCCGACCTCATCATGGTCAGCGCCCGCGCCGGCGAGGACGGGACGGCCGCCGAGGAGATCTACGACGACTCCGTCGGCGGCGGCTTCACCGGCGAACTGCTGCCCGGCAAGAAGGCCACCGCCCAGTACGCGTTCGACGCCCCGGCCGACGCCGGCGTACTCGACCTGGAGGTCGAACTGATCGACTTCACCACCGCACCCGCCCAGTGGAGCCTGGAGCTCTGAGGCCCGGCACCCGCCCCTCCCCGGCCGGAGGGCGCCCGAACCCCCGCAGGCTCCCTCCGGCACACGCCCCGGCCGCACCCCGCCCGGGGCGCGGCCGGGTCAGGAACCCAGCACCGCCACCAGGAACTCGCCCGTCCAGGCCAGCAGTTCCCGGCCCACCACGGGCTTGCCGCCGATACCGGCCGGCTTCGGACGCGGCACGAGCACCTGCCCCGCCGACGCCTTCACCACCGACCCCGGGTAGAGCCGCTTCAGCCGCAGCTCCTGCGACTCCCGCAGCTCCACCGGCGCGAAGCGGATCCTGTTGCCCTGCAACGTGACGTCCGTGACGCCGCACGAGCGGGCCAGCATCCGCAGCCCCGCCACCAGCAGCAGGTTCTCCACCGGCTCCGGCAACGGGCCGTAGCGGTCCGTCAGCTCCTCCCGCACCGCCGCGACGTCCTCCTCGGAGTTCGCCGCCGCGATCGACCGGTACGCCTGGAGCCGCAGCCGCTCCCCCGGCGCGTAGTCGTGCGGCACGTGCGCGTCCACCGGCAGCTCGATCTTCACCTCCAGCGGCGCGGCCTCCGGCTCGCCCCCGCCCTCCATCGACGCCCGGAAGTCCGCGACCGCCTCGCCCACCATCCGCACGTACAGGTCGAAGCCCACCCCGGCGATGTGCCCGGACTGCTCACCGCCCAGCAGGTTGCCCGCGCCCCGGATCTCCAGGTCCTTCATCGCCACGTACATGCCCGCACCCATCTCGGTGTGCTGGGCGATCGTCGCCAGCCGCTCGTGCGCCGTCTCCGTCAACGGCTTCTCCGGCGGGTACAGGAAGTACGCGTACCCCCGCTCCCGCCCCCGGCCCACCCGGCCGCGCAGCTGGTGCAGCTGCGACAGGCCGAACGTGTCGCCCCGCTCCACGATCAGCGTGTTCGCGTTGGAGATGTCGATGCCCGACTCCACGATCGTCGTCGAGACGAGCACGTCGAACTTCTTCTCCCAGAAATCCACCACCACCTGCTCCAGCGCCGCCTCCGACATCTGCCCGTGCGCCGTCGCGATCCGCGCCTCCGGCACCGCCTCCCGCAGCCGCGCCGCCGCCCGGTCGATCGACTCCACCCGGTTGTGGATGTAGAAGACCTGCCCCTCGCGCAGCAGCTCCCGGCGGACCGCCGCACCGATCTGCCGCTCCTCGTACGGGCCCACGAACGTCAGCACCGGATGCCGCTCCTCCGGCGGCGTGGTGATCGTCGACATCTCCCGGATGCCCGTCACCGCCATCTCCAGCGTGCGCGGGATCGGCGTCGCCGACATCGTCAGGACGTCCACGTTCGCCCGCAGCTTCTTCAGCTGCTCCTTGTGCTCCACACCGAAGCGCTGCTCCTCGTCGACGATGACCAGCCCCAGGTCCTTGAACTTCGTCTCCGAGGAGAACAGCCGGTGCGTGCCGATCACGAGGTCCACCGAGCCGTCCCGCAGCCCCTCCAGGACGGCCTTCGCCTCCGTCTCCGTCTGGAAACGGGACAGCGCCTTCACCGAGACCGGGAACTGCCCGTACCGCTCGGTGAACGTCCCCAGGTGCTGCTGGACCAGCAGCGTCGTCGGCACGAGCACGGCGACCTGCTTGCCGTCCTGCACCGCCTTGAACGCCGCCCGCACCGCGATCTCCGTCTTGCCGTAGCCGACGTCACCGCAGATCAGCCGGTCCATCGGGGACGGCTTCTCCATGTCCGCCTTCACCTCACCGATCGTGGTGAGCTGATCCGGCGTCTCGGCGTACGGGAAGGCGTCCTCCAGCTCCCGCTGCCACGGCGTGTCCGCCCCGAAGGCGTGCCCCGGCGCCGACATGCGCGCCGAGTACAGCTTGATCAGGTCGGCCGCGATCTCCTTGACGGCCTTCTTCGCCCGCGCCTTCGTCTTCGTCCAGTCCGCGCCGCCCAGCCGGTGCAGCGACGGCGCCTCCCCGCCGACGTACTTGGTGACCTGCTCCAGCTGGTCCGTCGGCACGAACAACCGGTCCCCCGGCTGCCCGCGCTTGGCCGGCGCGTACTCCACCAGCAGGTACTCGCGCGTGGCGCCCTGCACCGTGCGCTGCACCATCTCCACGTACCGGCCCACACCGTGCTGCTCGTGCACGATGTAGTCGCCCGGACTGAGCGTCAGCGGGTCGATCGTCTTGCGGCGGCGCGCCGGCATCCGCGACGTCTCCCGGCCGGCCGCCTTCTGCCCCGTCAGGTCCGTCTCCGTCAGCACCGCGAGCTTCAGCTCCGGCGCGACGAAACCGTGCTCCAGCGAGCCGCACGAGACCTGCACCAGGGACGGCACCAGCTCCGCCAGCTCCTCGTCGAGGCGCGCCGCGACACCCTCGCCGCCCAGCACCTCCACCGTGCGGGCCGCCGGACCGTGCCCCTCCGTCAGGTACACGCACCGCCAGCCCCGCGCCAGCCAGCCCCTGGTGTCCGCCAGCGCCCGCGCCGTGTCGCCCCGATAGGACTCCGCCGCCCGCAGCCCGAGCCGGATCGAGTCCTCCTCGAACTCCTCCAGCCCCGCCCCCGCCGAGAACGGCGACACCGACCACCACGGCATCCCCAGCTCACGCGCCCGGTCCCGGACGTCCGCGATGGACCACAGCGACGCCGCGCCGACGTCCACCGGCGCCCGGCCGCCCCCGGCGCTCGCCGCCCACGACGCCTCCAGGAACTCCCGGCTCGTCGCCACCAGATCGGCCGCCCGTGTCCGCACCCGCTCCGGATCGCACACCACCGCCATGGCGCCCCGCGGCAACACGTCCAGCAGCAGCTCCATCTCGTCCACCAGGACCGGAGCCAGCGACTCCATGCCCTCCACGGCGATGCCCTCGGCCACCTTGTCCAACAGCTCGCCCAGCTCCGGATGGGCCCGCGCCAGCTCCGCCGCCCGCTCCCGGACCTCCTCGGTCAGCAGCAGCTCCCGGCACGGCGGCGCCCACAGCCCGTGCTCCGCCACTTCCAGCGACCTCTGGTCGGCCACCTTGAAGTACCGGATCTCCTCGACGTCGTCACCCCAGAACTCCACCCGCAGGGGATGCTCCTCCGTGGGCGGGAAGACGTCGAGGATCCCGCCGCGCACCGCGAACTCGCCCCGCTTCTCCACCAGCTCCACGCGCGCGTACGCCGCCGCGGCCAGACCGTCCACGACCTCCTGCAGATCCGCCGACTCACCCGAGCGCAGACTGACCGGAACCAGCTCACCCAAGCCCTTGACCTGCGGCTGGAGCACCGAGCGGATCGGGGCCACCACCACCTGGACCGGGCCCGTGCCCGGCTCGCGCGGATCCGGGTGGGCGAGCCGCCGCAGCACCGCCAACCGCCGGCCCACCGTGTCACTGCGCGGCGACAGCCGCTCGTGCGGCAGCGTCTCCCACGCCGGGAACTCCGCCACGCCCTCCGGCGGCAGCAGCGACCGCAACGCCGCCGCCAGATCCTCCGCCTCCCGGCCCGTGGCCGTCACCGCCAGCAGCGGGCCCTTCGCACGGCGCGCCAGCGCCGCCACCGCCAGCGGGCGCGCGGCCGGCGGACCCACCAGATCCACCTCACGGCGGGAGGCGGCCTCGGCGGCCTCGACCGCCTCGCGCAGCCCCGCGTCGGCAACGACGGCGTCAAGCAGACCGGACAGGCTCATGGGGTGTGTACTTCCGTCCTCGGACAACACGAAGGGCCCGACACGCAAGCGGGCCGGGGCTGCCCAGCGTACGCGCTCGGGCCGACACCGGCCCCCGCACACCGCCGGACGCCGCGCCCGGGCGGGGGCGCCCGCAGCTCGCGGACGCCCCCGAACGGGACGCGACGTCGCCGGGGCCACCCGGGCCCCGGCACGCGTCACTCCGTCGCGATCGCCCTCAGGACGTTCATCCGGCCCGCCCGGAACGCCGGCAGCAGCGCGGCCACCAGCCCCACCACCGCCGACCCCAGGAAGACCCCGCCGATCGTCACCCAGGGGATCTCCAACGTCCGCAGGCCCTCCAGCGCCAGCAGCCGCTGACCGGCCACCCCCCAGGCCAGCCCCAGGCCCAGCCCCAGCAACGCGCCGAACAGGGCGATCACCACCGACTCCAGCCGCACCATCCGGCGCAGCTGCCGCCGCGACAGCCCCACGGCCCGCAACAGGCCGATCTCCCGCGTCCGCTCCACCACCGACAGCGCCAGCGTGTTCACCACACCCAGCACCGCCACGATGATCGCCAGCGCCAGCAGCCCGTACACCATGTTGAGCAACTGGCCCACCTGGTCCTCCAGCAGCTGCTTGTAGGCCGCCTGGTCCCGCACCTCGTACTGCGGATAGCGCTCCAGCTCCGCCTTCAACGCCGCGTACGCCGCGCTCTCCTGCCCCTCGACCGCCGTCCCCAGCATCAGCGTGTTCAGCGGCATCCGCTCGGCCGGCACGTACTCCTCGGCCGTGCGCAGCCCGACGTACATCACGCCCTGGTCGATCATCGCCTCGGCCGACGTCACCGCGCGGATCTCCAGCTCACCGCTGCGGCCACCCGGGAACGCCACCCCCAGCCGGTCGCCCACCCCGAGCCCGTGCGCGTCGGCGAACTCCTCGCCCACCGACATGCCACCCGGCTCGAAGGCACCCGCCAGCTCGCCCGCGACCGTCTCCGCCCGCACGTCCCGCGCGTACGTCGGCGAGGCGGCGGAGACCGAGCCGCGCGCCGTGCCGCCGTCCGGCAGCGTCAGCGTCAGCTCGTCCAGGGAGCGGTACTCCGTGACGTGCGCCAGCTCCGGCACGTCCTTCAACGACTCCGCGACCTGCGGCGTGAGCGGCTGACCGGCCATGCTGCTGACGATGAAGTCCGCGCCGACCGTACGGTCCACCTCCGCCCGGCCCGAGGCGACCATCGACGAACCCACCACCGACAGCCCCGCCACCAGCGCCAGCCCGATCATCAGCGCCGCCGCCGTCGCACCCGTGCGCCGGGGGTTGCGCAACGCGTTGCGCTCCGCCAGCCGACCCACCGGGCCCCACACCCGCAGCACCACCACCGACAACGCCCGCACCACGACCCGCGCCAGCAGCGGACCCACCAGCACGAACCCCAGCAGCGTCAACAACACCCCGACCGACAGGTACAGCGCCCCCGGACCGGCCTCCGCGGCCCCCGCCGCGCCCACCAGAGCCGCCGCGCCCGCGCCCGTCAGCGCCACACCGGCCACCGCGCGCACCCGCCCCGAACGGCCGTCTGCGGACACCCCCGCGTCCCGCAGCGCCGCCATCGGCGACACCCGCCCCGCGCGCCGGGCCGGCAGCCACGCCGCGAGCAGCGTCACGACCACGCCCAGCACCACGCCGACCACCGGCGTCGCCCAGCCGACCGTCAGGTCGTCCGTGCTCAGCGTCATCCCCAGCAGGCCCATCAGTCGCATCAGCCCCACGGCGACCCCCACGCCCGCCGCGACACCCAGCACGGACCCCACGACGCCCAGGAGCAGCGCCTCGATCACCACCGAACGCCCCACCTGCCGCCGGTCCGCACCGATCGCCCGCATCAGCCCCAGCTCACGCGTGCGCTGCGCCACCAGCATCGAGAAGGTGTTGACGATGAGGAACACGCCCACCAGCAGGGCGATGCCCGCGAAGCCCAGCAGCGCGTACTTCATGACGTCCAGGAAGGAGCCGATGCCCTCCTTGTTCCGCTCGGCGGACTCCGCCGCCGTCAGCACCGACAGCTCCTCGCCGACGGCCGCCCGCACGTTCTGCTTCAACAGCTCGTCCGTCACGCCGTCGGCCGCCAGCACGGCCACCGAGGTGAACACCTCGCCACCGCCGAGCAGCCGCTCCTGCACGACACCCGTCTCGTAGTACAGGGCCGCCGCACCGGGGTTCGTCACCTGCCACGTCGCGATCCCCACCACCCGGGAGGTGAACTCGCCGAACGCCGAGACGGTGCGCAGCTCGTCGCCCAGCCCGATACCGTGCTTCTCCGCCGTGTCCGAGTCGACCATCACCTCGTCCGGCCCGCGCGGCGGGTGCCCGGCGGTCACCGTCATCGCCCGCCGGTCCAGCTCCGTCCAGTTGGCGGCGATCGTCGGCGCACCCGTCGTCGGACCGATGTTCTCGCCCTCGGCGTCGACGACCGTCACGGCCATGGTGGCCGCGACGCCGAACGCCTCCCCGGCCCCCTCCACCGCACCGGCCCGCCCCACGAGCGAGGCCGGCAGCGTCTCCGGGCGGCCCGTCGAGGGCATCTCCCCACCGCCCGAGGCTCCGTCGCCACCCGGCTCGACGCTCACATCGGCCGCCGTGTCCCCGAAGAGCTTGTCGAACGTGCTGTTCATGGTGTCGGTGAAGACCAGCGTGCCGCAGACGAACGCGACCGACAGCACCACCGCGAGACCGGACAACACCATCCGGCCCTTGTGCGCGAAGAAGTTGCGCAACGACGTCCGGACGATCGTCATGACACCCGCCCGAGGGTGTCGAAGGCCTTCATCCGGTCCAGCACCATCTCGGCCGTGGGCCGCAGCATCTCGTCCACCAGCCGACCGTCCGCCAGATACAGCACGCGGTCCGCGTAGGCCGCCGCCACCGGATCGTGGGTGACCATCACCATCGTCTGCCCCAACTCGTCCACCGAGCGGCGCAGGAACCCGAGCACCTCCGCCCCCGCCCGGGAGTCCAGATTGCCCGTCGGCTCGTCGCCGAAGATGATGTCCGGGCGCGCCGCCAGGGCCCGGGCCACCGCGACCCGCTGCTGCTGACCGCCCGACAGCTCACTCGGACGGTGCCGCAGCCGCTGCCGCAGCCCCACCGTCTCCACCACCCGGTCCAGCCACGCCCGGTCGGGCCTGCGGCCCGCGATGTCCATGGGCAGCGTGATGTTCTCCAGCGCCGTGAGCGTCGGCAGCAGGTTGAACGACTGGAAGACGAAGCCGATGTGGTCGCGGCGCAGCCGCGTCAGCCGCTTCTCCTTCAGCCCCGTGATCTCGGTGTCCCCCACCCGGATCTGCCCCGACGTGACGATGTCCAGACCGGCCAGACAGTGCATCAGCGTCGACTTGCCGGAGCCGGAGGGGCCCATGATCGCCGTGAAGGCACCGCGCGCGATGTCCACGTCCACCCGGTCCAGCGCGACGACCCGCGTCTCCCCCGAGCCGTATGCCTTGACGACCTGTCGCGCCTGTGCCGCGACGGCCGTTCCCCCTCCGGCGCCTCCCGCCCTGGGATTCGCTACAGCCGTGGTCACGGTGTTCTCCTCGTGTCAGGTGCTTCACGTGAACGGCCCGTTCGTCGAGCCGTGTCGAGCCTCGTACAGGGCGGGGGCCGCCGCGATGGTGGCAGTCGGTCTGTCGACCGGGGGAACGCCCCACCCCCCGCAATACCGCCCACCGTAGGAACGGGCCGCCTCCGCCCTCTTCCTGCGGAAGGACGACCCCCTCCCCGGTCGGACCCCACCCCGCCCCCTAGGGGAACCGTCGCCCCTGCCCCTACGTCAGGTGCAACCCGGGCTCGGGTGGGCCCCGCACAGGCGCGAACACGGGCACACGAAAAGGGCCCCGGTCGATGACCGGGGCCCTGCGCGAAACGCTCCCCCGCCAGGACTCGAACCTGGACATACGGCACCAAAAACCGCAGTGCTGCCAATTACACCACAGGGGACTACATATAGGTCAATTCGGACATCCACCACGGGTGGCCGAACTGACGCCCTCCACTATGCCGTACCACCAGCCCTCGATGCGACGGTAGAGATCAGCGGCCTTGCGCACCCGCACCGCCAGACAGCCGTGATATCCCTCCCCGACGTTCAGGCGCCGCGTCCGCGGGCGGTGGGTCTTCAGCGTCGTCCGTTCGAGGTCCGCCACGGTCACCCCCACGAGGTCGGCCCAGTAGCGCTCCGCAGCGCCGACGTCCGCCGTCTCGTGAATCATGACGCGATACTGCAGGCGTTCAGGACCGATGCCCAGCATCCGGAGCCAGGCGAGGTAGACCCGGACCATGCCCGCGTCGCTGTTGACGAAGACGACCTCCTCCCGGAGCCGGTACGGCTTGCTCTTCGCCCCCTCGGCCCAGTACAGCCCGACGCCGACGAGCAGCAGCTCGCGGTCCGTCAGCTCGCCGATCTCGCCGGACGCCGCCGCGCGCGTGGCCCGGCGCAGGGCGGCCGTCCGCTCGCGGTGGGGGGCCCAGCGGGCCTCACGCATGCGGCTCAGCCGGTCCAGGTCCGGTGGGGGTTTCGGGAGGTCGCGGACCCACAGGGAGACCGAGCTCTTGGAGACGCCGAGCTCGGCGGCGATCTCCGGGTACCGGCGGCCCTGGCGGCGCAGTCGGCGCGCCTCCTCCCGCAGGTGCGGCTTCGCGTTCGGATGCCTCGGACGACTCGGACGGCGGAGCGCGGGCGGCTCGCCGGATGGTTCGGTGGGCGGGTGTTCGGTTTCCGGGCTCATGTACCCAGCGTGACGGAAGCGGGACGGTCGCGGGTCGAAAACGTGCTCGCCTCACCGGATCGAGCGAGGAATGAAGCACTCCGCTTCGGCTCGGCGTGCGGAGGCGTGAACGCGCAGGTGGCCCGCCTCGGGCGCCGTCGGGAAATGGGTGGCGGTGGGTCTTAGGGTGGGCGGTATGACCGAGTCGGGGGCTGAGGCGTCGCGGGGGCGGCGGACCGGGCCGTTGTGGTGGGGGCGCCCGCGGAGCGCCGTGCTGGATGTCACGCTGGGTGTCGTCTCGGCCGTGGAGTGCGCGGCGGAGGGCGTGCCGTTCGCGGCGGAGACGGGTATCCCGGTGGTGCTGGCGATGCTGCTGGGGGTGGTGGCGGGCGGTTCGCTCGTCCTCCGTCGCCGGTACCCGATCGCCGTGGTCCTGGTGGCCGTGGCGGTGATGCCCGCGCAGATGGGCTTCGTCCTGGGCACGGTGGGGCTGTACACGCTGTCGGCCACGGACGTGCCGCGGCGCATCATCGCCCTGCTGGCCGGAATGATGATCGTCGGTGGTTTCGTCGTCTCGTACCTGAGCTTCCTGCCCGGCGGCTCGGAGGACGACGTGCCCGGGCCGTGGTGGTTTCTGCTGCTGCTGGCGGCGCTGCTGGCGGTGGTGGTGACGCTGCCGCCGGTGCTGCTCGGCCTCTACGTGGGGGCGCGGCGCAGGCTGGTGGACGCGTTGCGGGAGCGGGCGGACGGCCTGCAGCGGGAGTTGTCGCTGCTGGCGGAGCGCGCGGAGGAGCGCGCGGAGTGGGCGCGGGGCGAGGAGCGCACCCGGATCGCCCGGGAGATGCACGACGTGGTGGCCCACCGGGTGAGCCTGATGGTGGTGCACGCGGCGGCGGTGCAGGCGGTGGCGCTCAAGGATCCGGCGAAGGCGTCGAAGAACGCGGCCCTGGTGGGTGACATGGGGCGGCAGGCGCTGACGGAGCTGCGGACGATGCTGGGGGTGCTGCGGGCGCACGAGGAGGACGGCGGCGCTTCCGGCGGTGGGGCGCGCGCGGCGGGGGAGCGTCCGCTGGAGCGGGTGGCGCGGTTCGCGGCGGCCGCCGCGGAGCGGGACGCCCGGCTGCGGGAGGAGGGGGCGGAGGGTCCCCGGCTCGGCGAGCTGGAGCAGTTGGTGGGGCAGTCCCGGGCGGCGGGGATGGCGGTGGAGCTGTCGGTCGAGGGGGAGGTTCGGACGTATGCGCCGGTGGTGGAGCGGACGGCGTTCCGGGTGGTGCAGGAGGCGCTGACGAACGTCCACAAGCACGCGGCGGGGGCGCGGACGCGGGTGCGGCTGGCGCACCGGGGTGCCGAGGTGGCGGTTCAGGTGGAGAACGCGGCTCCGGCGGCGGGTGTGGTGGGCGCCGGGCTGCCGAGCGGGGGGAACGGACTGGTCGGGATGCGGGAGCGGGTGACGGCGCTGGGCGGCGGCTTCGTCTCGGGCCCGACGGCGGCGGGGGGCTTCCGGGTGTCGGCGGTGATTCCGGAGCGGCCGCGCTGAGGGTGCGCCGCGCGTGCGGAAGCGCGGCGCGGGGCGTCGGGGCGCGGGGGCGGTCAGTTCGGCGGGTATTCCAGGCGCTGGGGCCGGGTTCCGGTGACGAGCGTGGCGAGCGCGGAGTCGATGTCCGGGCCGAGGTACCAGTCGCCGCTGTGGTCGAGGCTGTAGACGCGGCCCGCCGCGTCGATGGCCAGGAGCGCGGTGGGTTCGCCGTGGTGTCCCTCCTCGCTGCCGAGCGGGGCGACCCGGGTGTCGAGGGCGCGGCCGAGGTCGGCCAGGGTGCGGGCCCAGTGGAGGCCGCCGACGGGGTCGATGAGGGCGGGGGTGGGGGCGATGTGGCGGCCGGGCGCGGTGCCCGCGACGCGGAGGCCGCCGAACTCGGCCCAGGCCTCGACGGCGGCGGGGAAGAGCGTGTGGCGGTGGCCGGCCGGGGAGGTGTGGGCGCGCAGGGTGTCGGCCCAGATCTCGGCCTGGCGCATGTCCCGGCGGCCGGGGTGCCAGCCGGCGTCGCGCAGGGCGGCGTCGACGGCGACGGGGAATCGTGTGGTCATCGGCGGGAGGTGGCGGTCTCGGCTCGGACGGTGGGGGCGGGTTCGACGGCGAGGACGCCGAAGTGTGCCAGGAGCGCGGCGCAGGAGCGGCAGGGCGGCGCGTACGTGCCGTGCTGCGGGTCACCCTCCTCGCGGATGCGGCGCGTGGTGATCTTGGCGTGTTTGAGTGCGCGGCGGGCGTCTCCGGCGGTGAAGGGTTTTCGGGCCGCGCGTTTGGAGCGGGCGCTTTCGGCGCCGGTCAGGTAGCGGGACAGCAGGACGGCTTCGGGGCAGTGTCCCGTGTGGCGTTCGCGACGCTCGGTGGTGAGGGTGTCCAGGAAGTCCTGGACGAGGGGGTGGTGGCCGGGTCGGTGCCCGGCTTTGGCGGCGGCGCAGGTGAGGGTGGTGCCGCGCGCGGAGAGGGCGGCGGCCGTGGTGGGCATGATGCCGTCACGGCGGTGCCGGGGGGCCGGTGGGGCCGCTCCGGTGCCGTTCGTGGCGCCCCAGCCGATGCGGGGGTCCGATGTGTGGTGTGTCGCGTACATGGTGATTCCTCCGCATCACGTCCCCCTCGGGTGTTCCAGACTTTGCCAAACGTTCTCGCGGTAGCGGAAGTCGGGTTCTGTGTCCGGTGTGTCCCGGATCCGTGACGGGGCCGGGCCGGGAGGGGTGGCGGGGGGAGCGCATACGCTGGGGGCCGAGCAGTCGGACGCAGCAGGGAGCACCGCCAATGACGACAGGTCGGCTCGGGCAGGAGGCCGCGCCGCCGAACGCGGCGTACGCGGGGCAGGTCGTGCACTTTCCGGACCCGGTGCGGGCGGCGCGTTTCCCGCAGGGCGTGCGCATGGACGCCTCGGGGTTCCCGGTGTTCGCGCCCTACGCGCGGGCCGCGGCGGAGGTCGCCGAGCCGCCGGAGGGTTTCGGCGTGGACGAGTTGCGGTTGACGGACTACGTCTCGGCGAACGCGGCGCAGCACGCGGCCGGGCACGAGTTGTGGGCGGAGCTGCCGCCGGTGGCGACGCCGCACGGCTGGACGTGGCACCACGTCCCGGGCTCGCGGCGGCTGGAGCTCGTGCCGGTGGAGGTGAAGGCGCTGCTGCGGCACCACGGCGGCCTCGCGACGGCGGCGGTGGACCACGGCAAGCGCGGCACGCGGCCGTTGCAGGAGACGCGTCCGGCGCATTTCGAGGTGCCGCACCCGGTGGCGGTGCCGGAGGAGCAGGTCGTCCAGGTCGAGGAGTCGCTGGGGTACCGGCTGCCGGGTGCGTACCGGTCGTTCCTGAAGGCGGCGGGCGGCTGCGCGCCGGTGGGGGTGGCGCTCGACGCGGAGTTGGGGCTGCTGGTGGACCAGCCGTTCTTCACGGTGCGGGACGAGGCGGCGGTCAACGACCTCGTCTACGTCAACAAGTGCCTGCGGGACCACCTGACGAAGGACTTCCTCGGGGTCGCGTTCGTGCACGGCGGTCTGCTGGCCGTGAAGGTGCGGGGTGAGGGCACGGGTTCGGTGTGGTTCTGCGCCTACGACGACGCGCGGGACCGGGACGGTCTGGACGTGCGGGAGCGGGTGAGCGAGCTGCTCTTCCCGTGCGGTGAGGACTTCGACGCGTTCACACTGCGGCTGGCGGGGAATCCGCCCGAGTTGGAGACGGTGGCGAACCTGATGGTCGACGGTGGCTTCGCGCGCGCCGTCGCGGTGGAGGAGTGAGCGCGGTGGTGACGTTCGCGCAGGCGCAGGAACGGGCGGAGCGCTGGATCAACGGCGGCGTCCCGGCGTACCAGCACCGGGAGGTGCGGGTACGGGAGTTCGACCTGGGTTTCGTGGCCTGGGCGGAGGACCGGGCGGACGGCCCCCGGGCCGACGGCGGCCGGGCGCGGCTGGTGATCGCCCGGGACAGCGGGGAGTCGACGCTGTGGCCGGGGCTCGCCGTGGGCGAGGTGATCCGCCGGTACGAGGAGGAGTACGGCGCCCGTGCGGTGGACGCCCGGCCCGCGCCGGTGCCGCCGCGGCGGGTGGACCTGGAGGCGACGTCGTTCCTGCTGACGCCGCCGGAGTGGTTGCAGGAGGCGGCGGACCGGATGGGCATTCCGGACCGGAGGCCGCAGGCCGGGAGCACGACGGCGGCCCCGGCGGCGGAGGGTCCGCAGCCGGAGGGCGAGCGTGCGGAGCGGCGTCCGGTGGCCGGTGGTTGGGCCGACACCTCCGACTCGGGTGCCGGGGAGTCGCTCGCGCCCCCGGCGACGGTCCTGGCGCCCCCGCTGAGCGGCAGCGACGACACGGACGACGCGGGCCCGCCGCCGGCCGCGCCCGCCGGTGAGGCGCGTACGGAGCTGCTGCCGGAGGGCAGCGCGCTGCCCCGCACGCAGGTCTCCCCGGCGCTGGAGGACGTGTCGGCGCCGGACACGCCCCCGCCCGCCACGCCACCGCCCGGCGTTCCGGCGCCCGGTGGGGCGGAGGGGGCGCAGGACGGCCCGTCCGGGCAGGGGGAGGCCATCGCCTACGCGGCCACGAGCAAGGTGCGGCCGCCGGCGCGTCCCTCGCGCGGCCGGGGGCCGACGGTGCCGCCGCCCCCCGGTGAGCCGGGTGTGCCGGGCGCCGCGCGCAGGCCGCAGGGCGGCACGTCGGGAACGGGCGGCACGTCGGGCGGGGTGGCCGGAGGCTATGTGCCGACGCAGCTGGTGTCGGCGGACGACGTCGCGCAGGCCGGTGACGCCGGTACGCCGCCGCCGTCCGGCGCGGACGCCTCCGGGCCGGGTACGCCGGACGGCGGTGTCCACCACGCGGCGACGATGCTGGCCGGGCCCTCCGGCCCCCCGAGCCAGGGCGGGGGCCGACCGCCCGCGCCCCCGGCCCCGCCGAACGGGCCGGGCGCGCCCGGTGCTCCGGGCGGCGGCGTGCACCATGCCGCGACGATGCTGGCCGGCCCGTCCGGCCCCGCGTCCGCCGGGCCGGGTGCCCCGCCCCCGCCGCAGCCGCCGCCGAGTCCCGCGCACGGCGGGCACGGCGGGCACGCACCACAGGGTGCGCGGCCCGGCGGCCCGGGCGGGCAGCCGCCCTACGGCTATCCGCAGCAGCCGTCGGTGCCGACGGTCGGCCCGGGGTACATGGCGGTGCTGCGCTACCGCGCGCCGGACGGTTCCGAGCAGCAGCTCATCCGGCGGTCCGCGCCGGGGATGCCGCACCCGGAGTGGCAGATCCTCTACGAGCTGCGGTCGATGAACGTGCCGCCGCAGCAGGTGCTGGAGCTGCACACGGAGCTGGAGTCGTGTGATCTGCCGGGCGGTTACTGCGCCCGGATGGTCCGCGAGACGTGGCCGCAGGTGCGGGTGAGCCACACCGCGCCCTATGGCGCCGATCAGGGGTCGCGGCAGCAGGGTATGCGTCACCTGCTCACCCATCAGGGCGAGTTGCACCAGGTGGCGGACGGTCCGGCGCGCCCCGCGCCGGTGCGGGCCCCGGTGCAGCCGGTTCCGCAGGCTCCGCCCGTCCCGCCGGAGGGCGTCGGGCACGAGGTGCAGCAGGCGTTCGGCCCGCAGGGCGTGTTCCGCTTCGACCAGCGGGCGGTCTCCCGGCAGGGCGTGCCCGACGTCGTCGCGCGGACGCTGGTCGTGGCCGGACTGCCCGTGGAGTTCGGGCCGTTCTTCTGGGCGCAGGCCCAGCCGGGCCGCCCGGTGCCGACGTTGGCCGAGCTGGCGCAGGAGCGGGGCGTGCGGCCGGGTCCGGACGCCGGTTCGTACCTGGTGATGGGCAACGACTTCGGGCGTCAGCTGTGTGTGCAGTACGGCACCGCGCACATCGTCGCCGTCCCGCTGGAGGGCCGTTCCGACGGGCAGCCGGCGGCGCCGCAGTTCGTCAACACCGGGCTGCCGGAGCTGGTCCGCTGCCTGGCGATGGCGGGGCGGATGTGGCGGCTGCGGTACGGCCTGACGCCGGACCAGGCGGGCCGCTGGACGGTCGACTTCCAGCAGCAGCTGGCCGCGCTGGACCCGGCGGCGCTCAGCCACCCGGAGAACTGGTGGGCGGTGCTGCTGGAGCAGTTGTGGGACGGCCTGCTGTAGTCCGACGCGCACACACCTGACGTTGTTCGTCCGGGAATGCGGCTTCATGCCGCATCCTGGGGGAACGGACGCGCTCGAGTGGGAGAGGTCTACAGGGATGGCTTCGACGGAGTCACCGCACGGCTTCGACGTCGTACGGGGCCGGGGTTACCGGCCCGCGCAGGTGGACGAGCGGACCTCGGGCCTCCGCCGGGAGATCGCGGAGGCCCGGGAGCGGCTCGACAGACTGGAGGTCCTCGCCCGCGAACTGGGCGAGGAGGCGGACCGGCTGCGGGCCGTGGTGGCGTCGCTGCCGCCGCCGACGTACGCGTCGCTCGGAGCGCGGGCCCAGGCGCTGCTGGCCGAGGTGGAGTCCGAGGGCGAGGCGGTGCGGGACGCCGGGGAGGGCGACGCGGCCCGGCTGCGGGAGGACGCGGAGGCGGCCGCCCGGACGCTGCGTGAGGAGGCGGGCGCCGAGGCGGCCCGGGTGCGGGCCGCCGGTGTGGAGGCGGCCGACGCGGTGCTGGTCCGGGCCGGCACCGAGGCGGACGGGCTGCGGGAGGCGGCCCGCGCGGAGGCGGGCGGACGCCGGGAGGAGGCGGCGGCGCGGCTGCGGGAGGTCACGGAGCGCTGCCAGGCCCTGCTCGGCGGCCAGGACCGGGAGCACCGGCGGCGGCGGGAGGCGGCGGAGGCGGCGCTGACCGCCGAGGCGGCCGAGGTCGACGCCCGGGTGGCGGAGCTGGAGGAGCGCGGTCAGGCGGCGCTGGACGCGGCGCGCCGGGAGCGGACGGAGGCCGAGCGGGCCGCCGACGCGTCGGAGGACGCGGCGCGCACGGCGGCGGCGGAGACCGTCGCGCGGGCGCGGGCCGAGGAGGAGCGCGTGGAGGCGGAGACGGCGCGGATCCTGCGTGAGCACGGAGGCGCGGCGGACGAGCTCCGCGACCACCTCGCGCAGGTGCGCTCCTCGCTGGCCACCCTGACGGGCCGCGGCCACGCACCGGGCTGACGAGGGGGTTCACCGGAGGCGCGGACCTGCGGCGGTATCCTTCGGGTGATATTCACCCGAAGTCGAAGGGCATACCGTGAGCGCCAACCGCCCGGCAGCCGTCGTCGTTCTCGCAGCGGGTGAGGGCACCCGCATGAAGTCGTCGACGCCGAAGGTTCTGCACGACATCTGCGGGCGGTCGCTCGTGGGCCACGTCGTCGCCTCCGCCAAGGAACTGGACCCCGAGCACCTCGTGGTGGTGGTGGGGCACGCGCGGGAGCGGGTCTCCGCGCACCTGGCCGAGCTGGACGGCGCGGTGCGCACGGCGGTGCAGCACGAGCAGAACGGCACGGGGCACGCCGTGCGGATGGCGCTGGAGGAGCTGGCGGCCGACGGCGTCCCGCTGACCGGGACCGTGCTGGTCACCTGCGGCGACACGCCGCTGCTCACCGGGGAGACGCTGGCGGGGCTGGCGGCGGCACACGAGGCCGGGGCGCACGCGGTGACGGTGCTGTCGGCGCGGGTGCCGGACGCCACGGGGTACGGCCGCGTCGTGCGCGGCGCGGACGGCGAGGTCACGGGGATCGTCGAGCACAAGGACGCCACCGAGGAGCAGCGGGCGATCCGGGAGATCAACTCCGGTGTGTTCGCCTTCGACGCGGCCCTGCTGACGGAGGCGCTGGGCCGGGTGCGCACCGACAACAGCCAGGGTGAGGAGTATCTCACCGATGTCCTCGGCATCCTGCGGGCCGACGGGCACCGGGTGGGCGCGGCCGTGGCGGCCGACCACCGGGAGATCGTCGGCATCAACAACCGGGTGCAGCTGGCGCAGGCGCGTCGCATGCTCAACGACCGTCTCCTGGAGGAGGCGATGCTCGCGGGCGTGACGGTGGTGGACCCGGCGACGACGTGGGTGGACGTCACGGTGACGTTCGAGCCGGACGCGCTGGTGCACCCGGGGACGCAGCTGCTGGGCGCGACGCACCTCGCGGAGGGGTGCGAGGTGGGCCCGCAGGCGCGGCTGACGGACACCTCCGTGGGGCCGGGGGCGACGGTCGGCAACACCGTCGCGGTCGGAGCGCGGATCGGGGCCCGGGCCTCGGTGGGCCCCTACGCCTACCTGCGGCCGGGGACGGAGCTGGGCCCGAAGGCGAAGGCCGGTACGTACGTGGAGATGAAGAACGCCCGGATCGGCGAGGGCTCGAAGGTGCCGCACCTGTCCTACGTGGGGGACGCCACGATCGGCGACCACACGAACATCGGGGCGGCCAGCGTCTTCGTCAACTACGACGGCGAGGCCAAGCACCACACGACGATCGGCTCGCACTGCAAGACGGGCTCGGACAACATGTTCGTGGCACCGGTGACCGTCGGGGACGGCGCCTACACGGCGGCCGGTTCGGTGATCACCAAGGACGTGCCGCCGGGTTCGCTGGCCGTCGCGCGCGGGCAGCAGCGGAACATCGAGGGCTGGGTGGCCCGCAAGCGGCCGGGCAGCGCGGCGGCGCAGGCGGCCCGCGAGGCGGCCGGACCGGCGGACGGCTCCGGCCCCGGCTCCGGCTCCGCGTGAGCCCGATCCCGCCGGAGCGGGCACGCAGACCCGGCGGAACCCCCCCGGAACGTCCACAGAACGGCCGAAAACGAACGGCCCGGGCCGGGGCGTACCGTGATAGGCGCACCACCACCGCAGCTCAAGGAGACACCGCAGTGACCGGGATCAAGACGACCAGTGAGAAGAAGCTGATGCTCTTCTCCGGCCGCGCGCACCCCAGGCTGGCCGAGGAGGTGGCCAGCGAGCTCGGTGTCGACCTGGTCCCGACGAAGGCCATCGACTTCGCGAACGGCGAGATCTACGTCCGCTTCCAGGAGTCCGTGCGCGGCGCCGACTGCTTCCTGATCCAGAGCCACACGGCTCCGATCAACAAGTGGATCATGGAACAGCTCATCATGATCGACGCGCTGAAGCGGGCCTCCGCGCGCAGCATCTCCGTGGTGATCCCGTTCTACGGCTACGCCCGCCAGGACAAGAAGCACCGCGGCCGCGAGCCGATCTCCGCACGGCTGATGGCCGACCTGCTGAAGGCCGCGGGGGCCGACCGCGTCCTGAGCGTCGACCTCCACGCCGACCAGGTGCAGGGCTACTTCGACGGCCCGGTCGACCACCTGTTCGCGCTGCCCATCCTGACCGACTACATCGGCCGCCGGGTGGACCGCGACAAGCTCACCGTCGTCTCCCCCGACGCCGGGCGGGTCCGCGTCGCCGACCGCTGGGCCGACCGGCTCGGCGCGCCGCTGGCCATCGTGCACAAGCGGCGCGACCCGGACGTCGCCAACCAGGTCACGGTGCACGAGGTCGTCGGTGACGTGAAGGGCCGCGTCTGCGTCCTCGTCGACGACATGGTCGACACCGGCGGCACGATCTGCGCGGCGGCCGACGCGCTGTACGCGAACGGCGCCGAGGACGTCATCGTCACCGCGACGCACGGCATCCTCTCCCACCCCGCGCCGGACCGGCTGAAGAACTCCAAGGTGAGCGAGTTCGTGTTCACGAACACACTGCCCACCCCGGAGGAGCTGGAGATGGACAAGATCACCGTGCTCTCGATGGCCCCGACCATCGCCCGCGCGGTGCGCGAGGTCTTCGAGGACGGCTCCGTGACCAGCCTCTTCGAGGAGCAGAGCTGACCGATTCACGGTCCGGCCTCCCCGCCGGGTACCATCACCGGGTTGCTCGGCGAGGGAGGCCGCACCGCGGGTGCGGCGGTCCGTAATCGACGCGCTCTTCGTAGCAGGCCGTTCGTGTGGCCGGGTGACGTCCACAGGTTCACCCCGAAACGAGGAGCGAGCGTCATGGCCGACGTCAGCATTTCCGCGAACATCCGCAGCGAGTTCGGCAAGGGCGCGTCCCGCCGGCTGCGCGCCCAGGAGCTGGTCCCCGGCGTCATCTACGGCCACGGCGCCGACCCGGTGCACGTCACGCTGCCGGGCTACGACCTGATGATGGCCCTGAAGACCCCGAACGTCCTGATCAGCCTGGACGTCGAGGGCAAGAAGGAACTGGTCATCCCCAAGGCCGTGCAGCGCGAGGCCATCCGCGGCTTCCTCGTCCACATCGACCTCCTCACCGTGAAGAAGGGCGAGAAGGTCTCCGTCGAGGTCCCGGTGCACACCGAGGGCGAGCTGGCCCCGGGCCAGCTCGTGCTGGAGCACTCGCTGAACGCCCTGCCCGTCGAGGCCGAGGCGACGCACATCCCCGAGTCGGTCACCGTCTCCATCGAGGGGCTGAACGCCGGTGACAGCGTCCTCGCCAAGGACGTGAAGCTCCCCAAGGGCGTCACCCTGGACGTCGAGGACGACACCACCGTCCTGCAGGTCCTGGCCGCCCAGGCCGAGGAGCCCGCCGAGGGCGAGGCCGAGGGCGAGTCGGCGGAGTGATCCGCCGGGCCGGGCGCGCGGCCGACGCGCCGCCGCCCGGCCCGTGGCCGTTCCACCCCGGGGCCCGCCCCGGGCCCGTCACCGAAGCCGACCGCAGCCGCAGGGAGCAGCAGGCATGAGCGAGTCCACCACCGGCCCCTGGCTCGTCGCCGGCCTCGGCAACCCCGGCCCCGGCTACGCGGGCAACCGGCACAACGTCGGCTTCATGGTCGCCGACCTCCTCGCCGGACGCATGGGCGCGGCGTTCAAGGCCCACCGCACGCGCGCCCAGGTCGTCGAGGGCCGCATCGGGCCGCCGGGCCCCGGCAGCCGGCGCGTCGTCGTGGCCAAGCCGATGACGTACATGAACCTCTCCGGGGGGCCCGTCACGGGGCTGGCCGACTTCTACAAGGTGCCCGTCGAGCGGATCATCGCCGTCCACGACGAGCTGGACATCGACTTCGGCGCGCTGCGGGTGAAGCTGGGCGGCGGGGACAACGGCCACAACGGGCTGAAGTCGATCACCAAGTCGCTCGGCTCGGGCTACCACCGCGTCCGCTTCGGCGTCGGCCGCCCTCCGGGCCGCATGCCGGTGGCCGACTTCGTCCTCAAGGACTTCGCCTCCACCGAGCGCAAGGAGCTGGACTACTTCGTGGACCGCGCGGCCGACGCCGTCGAGTGCCTGGTTCTCGACGGACTGGACCGCGCGCAGAACACCTACAACACCTAGCAGGCGACGCACCGGGGGGGCCGGAGGGCATGGCGCGGGGGAAGCAGAAGAAGCGGCGGCGCAAGCAGTCCGTGATCATCAGGGAGCTGCTGCTGGCCTGCCTGTTCGTCGTCTGCGGAGGCGGCCTCGGCGCTGATCCCGCTGGGGCTGACCCTCGTCTGCGGCGTGCTCTCCGTCGGGGCGCCGTTCGTCGTCTACGAGCTGGTGCTGGAGGCGCTGCGCGACCCCCGGGCGGAGGGGTGAAGGCCGCCCGCACCGGGGTCACGCCTTGCGGTGGCCGATGAGGCGGGGGCTCGGCTCCAGGCCGTCCAGGCCGTGCCAGGCGAGGTTCACCAGGTGCGCGGCCACCTCGGCCTTCTCGGGCTTGCGGGCGTTCAGCCACCACTGGCCGGTGAGGGCCACCATGCCGACGAGGGCCTGCGCGTAGAGCGGGGCGAGCTTCTCGTCGAACCCGCGCCCCTTGAACTCACGGCCCAGGATGTCCTCCACCTGGGTGGCGATGTCGCTGATCAGTGAGGCGAAGGTGCCGGTGGTGGAGGCGACGGACGAGTCGCGCACGAGGATGCGGAATCCGTCGGTGTAGGTGTCGATGTAGTCCAGCAGGGCGAAGGCCGCCTGTTCCAGCAGCTCGCGGGGGTGGCCGCCGGTGAGGGCGCTGGTCACCATGTCCAGGAGCTGGCGCATCTCGCGGTCGACGACGACCGCGTACAGGCCCTCCTTGCCGCCGAAGTGCTCGTAGACCACCGGCTTGGAGACGCCGGCCTTCGCCGCGATCTCCTCCACCGACGTGCCCTCGAAGCCCCGCTCGGCGAAGAGCCTGCGCCCGATGTCGAGGAGTTGCTCCCGGCGCTCCTTCCCGGTCATGCGTCGTCGTGCACGCCGGGAGGGAGCGTCGGGCCGGTGCTGGGGGGTGCGGTCATCGGTCGCCACAGCGACCATCATGCCGCGTCGGCGTGGCTCCGCTCGCGGCGGGAGGCCCGGGGGTCCTCCGAGCGCTTCGCGGCCAGGCGGCTCTCCTGCGGCCAGCGGACGTCGTAGGCCCAGCCGAGCTTCTCGAACCACCGGATGATGCGGGCGCTGGAGTCGATCTGGCCGCGCTGCACCCCGTGCCGGGCGCTGGTCGGGTCGGCGTGGTGCAGGTTGTGCCAGGACTCGCCGCAGGACAGGACGGCCAGCCACCAGACGTTGCCCGAGCGGTCGCGCGACGTGAACGGGCGCTTGCCGACGGCGTGGCAGATGGAGTTGATCGACCAGGTGACGTGGTGCAGCAGCGCCACGCGGACCAGGGAGCCCCAGAAGAACGCGGTCAGCGCGCCCTGCCAGGACCAGGTGACCAGGCCGCCGACGAGCGGCGGGAGCAGGAGCGAGACGGTCGTCCACAGGACGAACTGGCGGGAGACGGCACGCAGCGCCGGGTCCTTGATCAGGTCGGGCGCGTACTTCTGCTGGGGGGTCTGCTCGGTGTCGAACATCCAGCCGATGTGCGCCCACCACAGGCCCTTCATCAGGGCGGGCACGGTCTCGCCGTAGCGCCACGGGGAGTGCGGGTCGCCCTCGGCGTCGGAGAACTTGTGGTGCTTGCGGTGGTCGGCGACCCAGCGGACCAGCGGGCCCTCCACGGCCATGGACCCGGCGACGGCGAGCGCGATGCGCAGCGGCCGCTTCGCCTTGAAGGAGCCGTGGGTGAAGTAGCGGTGGAATCCGACGGTGATGCCGTGGCAGCCGAGGAAGTACATGAAGACCATCAGGCCCAGGTCCAGCCAGCTGACGCCCCACCCCCAGGTGACGGGGACGGCGGCGACGAGGGCGAGGAACGGCACGGCGATGAAGAGCAGCAGCGCGACCTGCTCCACGGAGCGGCGCTCGTCACCCCCGAGGGTGCCCAGGGGGACCGGCTGGTCGTTGGCGGGTGTACGGGGAGCTGGGGGGGCGGTGCTGTCGACGGCGCCGTCGATCAGGTCTGGTGTCGTCGTCATCTACGTCCTTATCCGACGGGGGCGACCCGGTCCCACCTACGGGACCGTAACCTACGGTTTCGTAAGTATGGCAGCACTTGGCCCGTCGGTCACAGGGCCGGCGGGGGGTGCGGTTGCGGAGCGGCGCGCGAAGGTGTGAGCGCCCGGTGCGTGGACGGCGCCGACCCGGGGTAGGGGCTCCTCCTATCCTTAGGGCGTCGGACAGCGCGGTCCGTGACCTGCCAACAGCGAGAATGTCCTGAACAACAGGTGTGCCCGCGCGACCGGCGACGCAACCGCAGCAGCCGCGAGCCGGGGCACCGCAGTGCCGCCAAGAGCTGCCGAAAAGCTGCAAGGAGCCGCCCCTCATGAGCAGTGCCGACACCCGTCCGGAGGCCGTGGAGTCCCCGGAGGGCACCATCGCCCTGCGCGCCGACATCCGCCGTCTGGGCGATCTGCTGGGTGAGACCATCGTCCGGCAGGAAGGCCCGGAGCTGCTGGATCTGGTCGAACGCGTCCGGGCGCTGACGCGCAGCGACGGCGAGGCCGCCGCCGCGCTCCTGGGTGAGACCGACCCGCAGACCGCCGCGAAGCTGGTGCGGGCCTTCTCCATCTACTTCCACCTGGCGAACGTCACCGAACAGGTGCACCGGGGGCGCGAGATGCGCGCGGCCCGCTCCGCCGACGGAGGCCGGCTGTCCCGCACGGCCGACCTGCTGAAGGACGCCGACCCGGCGCACCTGCGGGAGACGGCCGCCCACCTCGGGGTGCGCCCGGTCTTCACGGCGCACCCCACCGAGGCGGCCCGGCGCTCGGTGCTCACGAAGCTGCGCAAGGTGGCCGAGCTGCTGGAGGTCACCGACTCCGCCGAGCGCCGCCGCACCGACCTGCGGCTGGCGGAGAACATCGACCTGATCTGGCAGACGGACGAGCTGCGGGTGGCCCGGCCCGAGCCGACCGACGAGGCGCGCAACGCCGTCTACTACCTGGACGAGCTGCACAGCGGCGCGGTCGGGGACGTGCTGGAGGACCTGGCGGCGGAGCTGGAGCGGGCCGGGGCACCCCTGCCCGCCGGTTCGCGGCCGCTGACCTTCGGCACCTGGATCGGCGGCGATCGCGACGGCAACCCGAACGTCACGCCGCAGGTGACGTGGGACGTGCTGATGCTCCAGCACGAGCACGGCATCGAGCAGGCGCTGGCGCACGTCGACGAGCTGCGCGGCGCGTTGTCCAGCTCCATCCGCAACTGCGGGGCCACGCAGGAGATGCTGGACTCCCTCAGCGACGACCTGGAGCGGCTGCCGGAGATCAGCCCGCGCTACAAGCGGCTGAACGCCGAGGAGCCCTACCGGCTGAAGGTCACCTGTGTGCGGCAGAAGCTGCTGAACACCCGGGACCGGCTGGCCGAGGACAAGCCGCACGTCCCGGGCCGGGACTACCTGGGCACCGGCGAGCTGCTGGCCGACCTGGAACTCGTGCAGTCCTCGCTGCGGCAGCACCGCGGGCAGCTCGTCGCGGACGGCCGGTTGGAGCGGGCGCTGCGCACGCTGGCCGCGTTCGGCCTCCAGCTGGCCACCCTGGACGTCCGGGAACACGCCGACGCCCACCACCACGCCTTGGGCCAGCTCTTCGACCGGCTGGGCGAGGAGTCGTGGCGGTACGAGGACATGCCGCGCGACTACCGGCTGCGGCTGCTGGCCAAGGAGCTGCGCTCGCGCCGCCCGCTGGCCCCGACCCCGGCGCCGCTGGACGAGGCGGGCGCCAAGACGCTCGGCGTCTTCTCGACGATGCGCCGCGCGCTGGACACCTTCGGTCCCGAGGTCATCGAGTCCTACATCATCTCGATGTGCCAGGGCGCCGACGACGTGTTCGCCGCCGCCATCCTGGCCCGCGAGGCGGGGCTGATCGACCTGCACGGCGGTTGGGCCCGCATCGGGATCGTGCCGCTGCTGGAGACGACCGACGAGCTGAGGATCGCGGACGAGCTGCTGGACGCGATGCTCTCCGACCCCTCCTACCGGAAGCTGGTCGCGCTGCGCGGCGACCTCCAGGAGGTCATGCTCGGCTACTCGGACTCCTCCAAGTTCGGCGGCATCACCACCTCGCAGTGGGAGATCCACCGGGCGCAGCGGCGGCTGCGGGACGTCGCGCACCGGCACGGCGTGCGGCTGCGGCTGTTCCACGGCCGGGGCGGCACGGTCGGCCGCGGCGGCGGTCCGACGCACGACGCGATCCTCGCCCAGCCGTACGGCACGCTGGAGGGCGAGATCAAGGTGACGGAGCAGGGCGAGGTCATCTCCGACAAGTACCTGGTGCCCTCGCTCGCGCGGGAGAACCTGGAGCTGACGGTGGCCGCCACGCTCCAGGCGTCCGCCCTGCACACGGCTCCGCGCCAGTCGGACGAGGCCCTGGCCCGCTGGGACGCCGCGATGGAGACCGTCTCGGAGGCGGCGCACGGCGCCTACCGCAGGCTGGTGGAGGATCCGGACCTGCCGGCGTACTTCTTCGCCTCCACCCCGGTCGACCAGCTCGCCGACCTGCACCTGGGCTCGCGCCCCTCCCGGCGTCCGGACTCGGGCGCGGGCCTGGACGGGCTGCGGGCGATCCCCTGGGTGTTCGGGTGGACGCAGTCGCGGCAGATCGTGCCGGGCTGGTTCGGCGTCGGCACCGGGCTGAAGGCCGCGCGCGAGGCCGGTCTTGGCGACGTCCTGGGCGAGGCGCACGAGCGCTGGCACTTCTTCCGCAACTTCCTGGCGAACGTCGAGATGACGCTCGCCAAGACGGATCTGCGCATCGCCCGGCACTACGTGGAGACGCTGGTCCCGGCCGAGCTGCGGCACGTCTTCGACACCATCGAGGCGGAGCACGCCCTGACGGTCGCCGAGGTGCTGCGCGTCACCGGTGAGCGGGAGCTGCTGGAGGCGAATCCCGTGCTGCGGCAGACGCTCAGGATCCGGGACGCCTACCTGGACCCGATCTCCTACCTCCAGGTGGCGCTGCTGCACCGGCAGCGGCAGGCCGCCGAGCGGGAGGAGCCGCAGGACCAGGTGGTCTCGCGCGCGCTGCTCCTGACGGTCAACGGCGTCGCCGCCGGCCTGCGCAACACCGGCTGACCGAGGGCCCGGCGGTGCCGTCTCAGGCACCGCCGGGGCCCACCGGGCCCTCGGTGCCCTCGGCCCTGACGTGCGGCAGGACCCGGTCCAGTGGCCGGGGCATCCACCACGCCCTGGCACCGAGCAGGGTGAGCACGGCCGGCACGAGCAGCAGCCGCACCACGGTGGCGTCGACGAGCACGCTGACCGCCAGGCCGAGGCCGAGCATCTTGACCACGATGGTGTCGCTCAGGACGAACGCCCCGAAGACGCTGACCATGATCAGCGCGGCACAGGAGATGACGCGGGCGGTGACCTCCAGGCCGTGGGCGACGCTCGCGTGGCCGTCCCCCGTCCGCATCCAGGCGTCGTGGACGCGGGACAGGAGGAAGACCTCGTAGTCCATGCTGAGGCCGAACACGATGGCGAACATCATCATCGGCACGTAGCTCTCGATGGGCACGGTGCCCTCGACGCCGAGCGCGGGCCCGCCCCACCCCCACTGGAAGACGGCGACCAGGACGCCGTAGGCGGCGGAGATCGACAGCAGGTTCAGCACGGCGGCCTTGACCGCGACGAGCAGGCCCCGGAAGACCGTGAGGATGATGAGGAACGCCAGGCCCACGACGACGGCGATGATGATCGGCAGCCGGTCGGCGATCACGTCGCGGAAGTCGACCTGGGCCGCGGTGACGCCGGTGACGTAGCCGGACGCGCCCGTGCCCCGGGTGACCCCCGGCAGCGTGTCGTCCTCCAGCCGGTTGACGAGGTCGGTGGTGGCCTGGTCCTGCGGTGCCTGGGCGGGGGTGACGGTGGACAGCAGCACGTCGCCGTCCCCCACGGACCGCGGTGACGTGGCGCCCGCGGACCCGGGCAGGCCCTTCAACGCGTCGGCGAGGGCCGAGGACAGGGCGTCGCGCCGGTCGTCGGGCACCGCGCTCTGGTCGACGAGGACGGTCAGCGGGCCGTTGGTGCCCGGCCCGAAGCCGGCGGAGACGAGGTCGTACGCCCTGCGGTCGGTGAACGAGGTCGGGTCGGCGCCGTCGTCGATGTGGCCCAGGCGCAGGGACAGCAGGGGGACGGCCAGGACGAGGAGCACGGCCACGCCCACCGCGAGGACCGGCCAGGCGTGCCGCCGGACGAAGCCGGCCCACCGGTGCCAGGTGCCGCCCGTCGCGCCCGCCGGGCCGGGGGGCGTCTCGGCCACCGGCGCGCGCACGTGCAGCCGGTCGATGCCGCGGCCGGCCAGGCCCAGCAGGGCGGGGGCGAGGGTGAGCGCGCCCAGCACCGCGGTCAGGACGGTCAGCGCGGCGGCCAGGCCGAGCCGTCCGATGAAGGACAGGCCGGAGGCGTAGAGGCCGCACAGGGCGACGACGACGGTGGTGCCGGAGACGACGACGGCGTGGCCGCTTCCGGCGACGGCCCGCCCGGCGCTCGCCACGGCGTCGCCGCCCTCCATGAGGAGCTGCCGGTGCCGGGTGACGAGGAAGAGGGAGTAGTCGATGCCGACACCGATGCCGATCATGGTGGCCAGCGTCGGGGAGACCTGGGCGAAGGTGACCTGCGAGGCGACCAGCCCCAGCACGGCCACGCCCACGACGACGGCGGCCAGCGCGGTCAGCAGCGGAACGGCGGCGGCCAGGACGCTGCCGAAGGTGAACAGCAGGACGAGGACGGCGACGCCGTAGCCGATCGCCTCGCTCCGGACGTCGGCCGGGGCCGGCCGGTCCAGCTCCCCCAACCCGGCGCCGTACTCGACCTGCACGCCGGCCGAGCGCAGCGGTTCGACGGCGTCGTCCACCCGGTCCGTGTAGTCCGACCCCAGGGATTCGGGGTTCGTGTCGAAGCGGACGGTCAGATAGGCGGTCCGGCCGTCCTGGGAGATCGCGGAGGGGTCCGTGTCGGAGGCGAACGGGTTGGTGACCGAGGTGATGTGCGGCAGGTCCTCCAGGGCACGCGCACTCGCGGCGGCCTGGTCGGTGAACCGGCTCAGCGGGTCGTCGTCGTGCAGGACGACGGGGGCGCTCGTACCGCTGAGCTGCGGCGCGTGGTCGGCCAGGACGTCGGCGCCCCGCTGGGCGGAGGAGTCGGAGAGCGTGAAGTCGTCGGAGTAGTCGCCGCCCCACACGGTGGTGGCGGTGTGCAGCCCGGCCAGGGCCAGCAGCCAGCAGGCGAGGACCGTGACCCAGTGTCGGGCGCACCACCGGCCGAGGCGGTGGAGCCGAGTGGGCTCCACGCCCGGTCGCCGGCGGTGGGACGTCCCGCCGTACGGTGACGCCATGACCACTCCCTGCCTGGACCGTCTCGGGCCGGACACCGGTGCGGGGTCGGTGTCCGGCACACGCGTTCGGCTCTCACCGTAGGTCCGCCTCCGTGACGCGGCCCCCTGGCGGGACCGTCCGGGGGACGCCTACGGGCCCGCCCCGGCCGGGCGGGCGGTTCAGTCGGCGGGTCTGCGGGCGACGGCGAAGACGCGGCGGAACGGGAAGACCGTGCCGTGCGGCCCCTCGGGGTAGGCGGCGCGGAGCAGCTCGCGGTACTCGGCGACGAACTCCTCGGCGGCCTCCGGGTCGTCGGCGAGCGTGGTGAGGACCGGGCGCAGGGCCGTGCCGCGCGTCCAGCCCAGCACGGCGTCGGGGCCCTGGAGGAGCTGGACGTAGGTGGTCTCCCACACGTCGGCCGCGCAGCCGAGGTCGGTGAGCCGCTGGAGGTACTCCTCCGGCCGGAGGATGTGGACGTACCGGCGGCCCTGGGCCCCGAGGCGGTCGCGCCAGCGGGGCGCGTCGCAGAGTTCTCCGAGCAGGGCGTGGCTGGGGGAGGTGAAGTTGGCCGGGACCTGGAGGGCGAGGACGCCGCCGGGCGGCAGCGCCTCCAGCCAGGTCTTGAAGCGTTCCGCATGGCCCTCGACCCACTGGAGCGCGGCGTTGGAGACGATGAGGTCGTAGGGCTCCTGGGGTTCCCAGTCCGCGATGTCGCCGGCCGCGAAGTCGATCCGTCCGCCGCCGGGGGTGGGGCCCGCGTGGGCGCGGGCGGCCGCCAGCATGTGCGGTGAGCTGTCGTAGCCGGTGATGCGGGCGCCGGGCCACCGGTCGGCGAGGAGGGCCGTGACGTTGCCGGGGCCGCACCCGAGGTCGGCGATGCGCGGCGGGCGTCCGGCGGCGGGGAGCTCGGGTATGCGGTCCAGCAGGTCGAGGAACGGGCGGGTGCGGTGGTCGGTGTGGTGGAGGTAGGTCTGGGGGTCCCAGGTCGGTGCGGACGACATGTGCGGTGCCTCCTTGCGTGCGTGGACCTGCCGTGCCTGACAGGCGGTCCCGGCGTTCGGAGCCTTCCACTCCGGAAGGGCCGTCACCCCTCCGATGTGTCTCGACATCAAGAAACTTTATGGCGACACAACTACTACACTGACGGCATGGAGGACGAGGTCGACCGACTGGTCGCAGCATGGCGCCGCGAACGCCCCGATCTCGACGTGGAACCCCTGGAGGTGCTCAGCCGGGTCAGCCGGCTGGCGCGGCACCTCGACCGGGCCCGCCGGATCGCGTTCGCGGAGCACGCCCTGGAGCCCTGGGAGTTCGACGTCCTCACCTCGCTGAGGCGTGCCGGAGCCCCGTACCAGCTCTCCCCCGGCCAGCTGCTGACCCAGACGCTCGTGACGTCCGGCACGATGACGAACCGGATCGACCGGCTGGCCAAGAAGGGCCTCGTCGAACGGCTCCCGGACCCGAGCGACCGGCGCGGGGTGCTCGTCAGGCTGACGGCCGAGGGCCGCGACCGGGCCGACCAGGCACTCGCCGGACTGCTCGCCCAGGAGCGGGCCATCCTCGTCGAGCTGTCCTCCGCGCAGCGCGCCGACCTCGCCGGTCTGCTCCGACTGCTGACCGCCCCCTTCGACAACGTCCCCGCCGGCCTCTGAGCGCGTCCGACGGCCGGCTCCGTCCGACGGCCGACGGTCAGGGCGGCGGGTCCGGCGGGGTCAGCCCGGCCCGGCGGGCCAGGGCGACGGCGGCCAGCGTCGAGTGGACGCCGAGCTTGCCGAGGACGTTCTGCATGTGGGTGCGCACCGTGTGGGGGGACAGGAACAGCCGCTCGGCGACCGCGTTCCGCCCCAGCCCCGCGACCATGCAGCGCAGCACCTCCCGCTCGCGCGGGGTCAGCGACGCCAGCAGCCGCTCCCCCTCGCTGCGGTGCCGGGCCCCGGCCGTCAGCTCCCGCAGAACGGCCGTGAGCAGGACCGGCGGCACGTGCGTCTCCTCCCGCAGGACCCCGCGCACGACGCGCAGGAGCCGGGAGAGCGAGGCGCCCTTGGCCACCCAGCCGCACGCCCCGGCCCGCAGCGCGGCGGCGGCGTGCCGGGGGTCGTCCCGGGCGGCCAGGACGACCGGGCGCACCGCCGGGTGCGCCGCGCGGACCGCCGTCAGGAAGCCCGCCTCCGGCACCTCGTCGCCGCCCTCCCGTCCCGCTCCGACGAGCTCCGCGTCGATCAGGAGCACGTCGAACGGGCGCCCGGCCCCGGCCGAGCGCTCCAGGTGCCGCAGGGCCGCCGGCCCGCTGCCCGCGGCGGCCGGCTCCAGGTCGGGCTCGGCCGCCAGCGCGGCCACCATCGACTCGGCGAACACCCGGTGCCCGTCGGCCACCAGCACCCGTATCCGTCGCACACACCCACCCCCAGCACGGTGCGGACCAGGGTACGGACGGCGCCCGGCGGCGGAAGCCCCGGCGCGCAAAGTGGCCGAACTCCTCCGCCCGCCCTTGAGCGGTCCTCCACCGGGCCACGGGGGACCGTACAGTCGGCCGCATGTACACCTTCGACACGACGGTCAGCGAGACCCGGCGGAGTCTGCTCGTCGCGCGGCTGCGGGAGACGAACACCCACCGCTCCCCCGTCCTGGCCGCCCTGCGCGGCACGGTCGACGACACCGAGGTGCCGCTCGACGTGACCGCCCTCGACCCGGCGGGCGGCGAGGAGTTCGCCGGGGGCCTCATCGGCCACGTCTGGGCCCGCTGGCTGCACATCGACTACCTGTGGGTGGACGAGCGGCACCGGGGCGCGGGGCTCGGCGGCGAACTCGTCGGCCGGGCCGAGCGGCTGGCCAGGGACCAGCACGGCTGCCGCTTCTCCCGCGTCGAGACGTGGGACTTCCAGGCGCCGGAGTTCTACCGGAAGGTCGGGTACACCCTCGTCTCCGTGCTGCCCGACTACCCGCCGGGCGTCACGGACCACCTGTTCACCAAGTCCCTCAGCTGAGCAGCCCCGTGCGGGCGGCGAGCGCGGCGGCCTCCAGCCGGGAGCCGACCTCCAGCTTCGCCAGGACGCGCTGCACGTGCGTGCGCGCCGTGCTGGGCGCGATGCCCAGCCGCGCCGCGATGGCCCGGGTGTCCTCACCCTCCGCGACCCGCGTCAGCACCTCCACCTCCCGGGGCGTCAGCAGCGCCCGCAGCCGCTCGGCCTCGTCGCCCGGACGGGGCGCCGGGTCCAGCAGCTCGGCGAAGGCCAGCCGCAGCAACTCCGGCGTGACGGCCGCCTCCCCCGCCCGCACCCGCGCCAACGCCCGCTCGACGCCGGCCACCCGCCCGTCGCTGGGCACGTAACCGCAGGCACCGGCGGCGAAGGCGGCGGCCACCCCGCGCGGGCTCGGCACCGGCCCGAGGACGAGGACGGCCGTCCGCTCCAGCCGCGCCCGGATGCGCGCGACCGGGGCGAGCACCCCCGGCCCCTCGGGCACGGCCGTCCCCCACAGACACACCTCGGGCCGCCTGCGGACGACGAACTCCACGGCGTCCTGGCCCGGGGTGAAGGCGGCCAGGACGCGGTGACCGCGCAACCTGAGGGCGGAGGCCAGTGCCTCGGCCTGCAACCGGTGGTCGTCCACGACCACGACCCGCACACCCATCCGCCCGCCCCTTCACCGTCTGCCGCCCCCGCACCACGCCGTCCGGCCCCGCCCCGGTAACCGCGCAAGCTACCGCGTCGGGTGCCCGCTGTGCAGACCCCCTCCGGACACGGCGGCGGGCCGCACGCGACCTGCGCGTGCGGCCCGCCGTGGACCGTCCTTCGGGACCCGCGGCCCCGCGCCGCCCTAACGCACCGCCATCATCAGCGCGTTGTTGAGCGAGGTGTCCGTGTACAGCTGCGTGGTGACGAACAGCAGCGTGCCGCCCGCCCACATCGGGCGGGTGTTGCTGCCCGTGGTCATCTTGCGCAGCTTCTCGTCCTTGTCCGTGGGCAGTTCCAGGAACGGCTCGGCCTCGCCCGTCGCCGGGTCGAGGAGCTGCGCGTTCGCGGGCACCTCGTAGCCGCCGTCGGCGAAGGCGAGCAGCTTGCCGTCGTGCATCGCGACCGGTGAGATGCCGCCGGGCTGGCCCAGCTCGAAGACCTGCTTCTGACGGCCGGACTTCAGGTCGTAGGAGACGATCTCGTTGGTCTGGCCGTCCCCGCCCTGGTGGAGCTTCGTCTCCAGGTAGATGACGTTCTCCTCCGGGTCGACGACCACGTTGCGGACGTCCGTCAGCTTGATGCCGTCGGTCCGGAACTGGAAGCGGTCCTCGTCGACGCTGATCTTCTTCTGGAGCTCCAGGTCCTGGGAGAGGACCATGATGTCGGTGACGGCGATGCTGCTGGAGCCGCCCGCGTTCACGCCGATGACGAGCGGGTTCGTGGAGAAGACGCGCTGCACCTCGACGCCCTTGGGCGCCACCCACTCGTCCTTCTTCTCGCCCTTGGCGCTCAGCGTCTGGAGCTTCACCTCGTCGCCGAAGCCGCACTCGATCATCGTGATGAACTGCTCGCCGCCCACGTAGGCGCGGTCGCGGCACTCGGTGTAGTCGTCGGTCGGCTTCCACAGGAGCTTGCCGCTGTCGAGGTCGTACGCGGCCGAGCCGCCGATCCACGCCACGCCCGCCGTGTCACCGCTCACCGCCGCCTGCGGGAAGCTCACGTCGGCCATGCTCTCGCCCTCGGGGGCGGGCAGGTCCTCGCGCCACAGCTCCTTGCCGGCCGCCAGGTCGATGCCCATGGCCTTCTCGCACTTGCGGCCCCACAGGATCATCGTCCGGTCGCCGGACGCCGTCGGCGCGGCGGCGCACTCCTCGCCCCGGACGGCCTCGATCTCCCAGGCCTTCTTCCCGGACTCGAGGTCGTAGGCCCGGACGGCGTCGTGCTCGTACTTGACGACGTTGTCCCCGACGAACCAGACGCCGGGCACCTCCATGATGATCTCGGCGTTGAACGACTCGGGCGCCTCGACCTGCCAGGCCAGCTCGCCCTCGCCGTCCTGCGGGCCGCTCGGGCCGGACTTCTCGTCGTCCTGGCCGTCCTCGCCGCCCTCGCCGCCCTTCCCGCCGTCGCCCTCGCCGCCCTGGCTGTTGCCCTTGTCGTCGCCCTTGGCCTCGGGCTCCCCGTCGCCCCCGGTGAACAGGAAGATCCCGCCGACGGCGATCACGGCCACCGCCACCACGGCGGCGACGATGATCATGATCTTCTTGTTGAACCCACCGCCCCCCGGCTGCGGCACGCCCGGCATCGGGTAGGTGGGCGGCTGGCCGTAGGGGCCGGGCCGGCCGTACGGACCGGGCTGCTGACCGTAGGGACCGGGCTGGCCGTAGGGCCCCGGCGCCCCGGGCGCCGGGTAGCCGTAGGGCTGCGACGGCGGCGGCGTCCCCGGGTAGCCGTATCCGGGGGGCGGCACGGGCGGCTGTCCGGGCGGCTGACCGGGCGCCTGGGGGAAGCCGTACCCGGCCGGTGCCTGGCCGGGCGGCGGCGGGGCCTGGGCGGCCGGTCCGGGTGCGGGCGGCGCCTGGTCCGGCTGCGCGGGCTGCTCGGGCTTCTCCGGCGACTTCCGCAACGACGGTGCCTCGGCGGGGGATTCGCCCGCCGCCGACTCCTGCGACGGCCCGGAGGCGGGCTTCGCGGGTTCGGTGGGCTCGGCGGGCGGCGGCCCGAAGCCGCCGGTGGCCTGCCCGTCCTGCGGCCCGTCCTGCGGTGTGTCCTGCGGCTCGCCGGGTGGCTGGTTCGGCGGCTGGCTGGGTGGGGGCGGCTGCGACATGGCGATCCTTCTGCGCATGCGGACCGATTGCCCTGCCCCTCATTCCCCCGTAGGGACGAGCGAATCGGACATCTGGCCCGCCGATTTTCGGCCTTGCTGGGTTGTTGAGCGAAGCCCTTTGTACCACCGGACACATGAGCGACCGCAGGCGGTTCCCCCGCCTCCGCCCAGCCGGTACCGAGCCGGGACCCGGCCGTGACCGGCCCGCCGCGTCACTGCTCCTCGGCCAGCTCCAGCCAGCGCAGCTCCAGGTCGTCCTTCTGCTCGGTGAGCTCCCGCAGCTCCGCGTCGAGCCGGGCGACCTTCTCGAAGTCGGTGGCGTGCTCGGCCATCCGGGCGTGCAGCGTGCCCTGCCGCTCACCGATCTTGTCCAGCTGCCGCTCGATGCGCTGGAGCTCCTTCTGCGCCGCGCGGGAGACCGCGGCCGGCTTCCCGCCCGCCGGGGCGGAGGCGGGTCGGGCCGCCGGGGCGGACGCCGCGCTCTCCACGACCCGCGCGCGCCGCTCCAGGTACTCGTCGATGCCGCGCGGCAGCATCCGCAGCGTCCGGTCACCGAGCAGGGCGAACACCCGGTCCGTCGTGCGCTCCAGGAAGTAGCGGTCGTGGCTGATGACGACGAGGGAGCCGGGCCAGCCGTCGAGGAGGTCCTCCAGCTGGGTCAGGGTCTCGATGTCGAGGTCGTTGGTCGGCTCGTCGAGGAAGAGCACGTTCGGTTCGTCCATCAGCAGCCGCAGGATCTGCAACCGGCGCCGTTCGCCGCCGGACAGGTCGCCCACCGGCGTCCACTGCTTCTCCTTCGCGAAGCCGAACCGCTCGCACAGCTGGGAGGCCGTCATCTCCCGGCCCTTGCCGAGGTCCACGCGGGAGCGCACCTGCTCGACGGCCTCCAGCACCCGCCAGGTGGGGTCGAGTTCGGCGACCTCCTGGGACAGGTAGGCGAGCCGCACCGTCCGGCCGACGGTGATGTGCCCGGCGGCCGGCTGCTCCTCGCCCTCGCTGCGCGCCGCCGAGGACAGCGCCCGCAGCAGCGAGGTCTTGCCCGCGCCGTTGACGCCGACGAGCCCGACGCGGTCGCCGGGCCCGAGCTGCCACGTCACCCGCTCCAGCAGCACCCGCGGCCCGGCCTCGACCGTGACGCCCTCCAGGTCGAACACCGTCTTGCCGAGGCGGGAGTTGGCGAACTTCATCAGCTCCGCGCCGTCGCGCACCGGCGGTTCGTTCTCGATCAGCGCGTTGGCGGCCTCGACCCGGAAGCGCGGCTTGCTGGTCCGCGCCGGTGCGCCGCGCCGCAGCCACGCCAGCTCCTTGCGGACCAGGTTCTGCCGCTTGGCCTCCTCGGTGGCCGCGATGCGCTCCCGCTCCGCCCGGGCGAACACGTAGTCGCTGTAGCCGCCCTCGTACTCGTGCACCACCCCGCCCTGCACGTCCCACATGCGGGTGCACACCTGGTCCAGGAACCAGCGGTCGTGCGTCACGCAGACCAGGGCCGAGCGGCGGGCGCGCAGATGGGCGGCGAGCCAGGAGATGCCCTCCACGTCGAGGTGGTTGGTCGGTTCGTCGAGCACGATCAGGTCCTGCTCGGCGATGAGCAGCTTGGCCAGCGCGATGCGGCGCCGCTCCCCGCCGGAGAGCGGTCCGATGACGGTGTCCATGCCCTGTGCGAAACCGGGCAGCTCCAGGCCGCCGAACAGGCCCGTCAACACGTCCCGCACCCGGGCGTTCCCGGCCCACTCGTGGTCGGCGAGGTCGCCGACGACCTCCTGGCGGACGGTCGCGGCCGGGTCGAGCGAGTCGTGCTGCGTCAGCACGCCGAGCCGCAGCCCGCCCTGGTGGGTGATCCGGCCGTCGTCGGGCCGCTCCAGCTTGGCGAGGATGCGCACGAGGGTCGTCTTGCCGTCGCCGTTGCGCCCGACCACCCCGATCCGGTCCCCCTCGCTGACGCCGAGGGAGACGCCGTCGAGCAGGGTGCGCAGCGTGTACGCCTTGCTGACGGCTTCGAGGTTGACCAGGTTGACGGCCATGCGGTGGGGCTCCTTGCGACGATCCGGCTCACCCGCCAGCGTAGTCGCCCCGCACCGCCGCCCCGCCGCCCCTCCGGCCCGGCTCCGCCCCCGGCCCGGCCGCGGCCCGGCCCGGACGCGCGCCGCCGCCGTGGCCGGCGCTCAGCGACCCAGGCGGGTGTTGAGCCGGGCGGCCTGACGCGTCAGGTGGTGGCGCTCGGCCAGGTCCGACGCCTTCCCGGCCGCCTCCGCGTAGAGCACCGCCGCCCGCTCCCGGTCCCCGGCGCGTTCGTGCAGGTGGGCCGCCACGGCGGTGTACCGGGGAAGGGAGGCGTCCAGTCGCGCGAGGGCCGCCAGCCCGGCGTGCGGCCCGTCGGCCTCCCCGACGGCCACCGCGCGGTTGAGCCGGGCGACGGGGCTGTCGGTCAGGCGCACCAGCTCGTCGTACCACTCCACGATCTGCACCCAGTCGGTCTCCTCGGCGGTGGGTGCGTCGGCGTGCAGCGCCGCGACGGCGGCCTGCGCCTGGAACTCGCCCAACCGGTCGCGGGCCAGGGCGCCCCGCAGGATCGCGACGCCCTCGGCGACGGCCCGCGTGTCCCACCGGCCGCGGTCCTGCTCGGCGAGCGGCACCAGGGCGCCGTCGGGGGCGGTGCGGGCGTCCCGCCGGGCGTGGTGGAGCAGCATCAGGGCGAGCAGCCCGGCCACCTCGGGGTGGTCGACGACGGCCGCCAGCTGCCGGGTGAGCCGGATCGCCTCGGCGGCCAGGTCGACGTCGCCGGAGTAGCCCTCGTTGAAGACCAGGTAGAGGACGCGCAGCACGGTCGCGACGTCCCCGGGCCGGTCGAGACGCACCCCCGCGACGGTGCGCTTGGCCCGGCTGATCCGCTGGGCCATGGTCGCCTCGGGCACCAGGTAGGCGCGGGCGATCTGGCGGGTGGTGAGGCCGCCGACGGCGCGCAGGGTCAGCGCGACGGCGGAGGACGGCGTCAGCGACGGGTGGGCGCACAGGAAGTACAGCCGGAGGGTGTCGTCCACGTCGGACGCGGGCCCGGGCGCGGGCTCCTCCTCGACGCGTTCCTCCCGCCGTCGGCGGGCGGCGTCCGCACGCGCCGCGTCGAGGAACCGGCGCCAGGCCACGGTCACCAGCCAGGCCCGAGGGTCGCGCGGCAGGTCGGCGGGCCAGACGCGGAGCGCCTCGACGAGCGCTTCCTGCACGGCGTCCTCGGCTGCCGCGAAGTCGGCTCCACGGCGGACGAGGACGCCGAGCACGCTCGGCGTGAGGCTCCGGAGCAGGGGCCCGTCCACTCCGGCGGGCACCTCGGACGTCACTCGGTGATCGTGGGCGGCGCGGACAGGAAGGGGCGCAGCTCCAACCACTCGTGGATCGGCTCGCCGCCCGCGCCGGGGGCGGCCGACAGCTCCCCGGCCAGTTCGACGGCGCGTTCGCGGCTGTCGACGTCGATCACCATCCAGCCCGCGATGAGGTCCTTGGTCTCGGCGAACGGGCCGTCCGTCACCGGCGGGCGTCCCTCGCCGTCGTAGCGCACCCACGTCCCCTCGGGGGCGAGCGCCTGGCCGTCGACGTACTCCCCGGTCTCCTGGAGCCGTTCCGCGAAGTCGCCCATGTACCGGACGTGCGCCGAGATCTCCTCCGGCGTCCAGCGCTCCATGGGGACGTCGTTGACGGCGGCGGGGGCGCCCCGGTAGTGCTTCAGCAGCAGGTACTTGGCCATGGTGCCTCTCCTCGGTCCTGGTGCGGCCCATCGTGGCCGCGTTCACTCCGGGGACGGAGCCGGGTACCGGTTCTCGACATGGCGCGCCGGGGTTTTTCCACCCGAACGCGGGGCGGCGCTCAGCCCGCGTTCAGGATCTCCGCCACGACGGGCCCGGCGTTGGTGCCGCCGTGCCCGGAGTTCGGGATGACGGCGGAGACGGCGAGGTCGCCGCTGTAGCCGATGAACCAGGCGTTCGGCTTGTCCTGGCCGTCGACCTCGGCGGAACCGGTCTTGCCGCCCTTGTCGCCGCCCACGGAGGCCATGGCCTCGGCGGCGGTGCCGCTGGTGGCCGTGGTGTTCATGAGCGACCGCAGCTCGGCGGCGAGCGCGGGGCTCATGGCGCGCGGGGCACTGGCCAGGGTGCGGCCGTCCACCGACGGCGGGACGAGGTAGGGCTGCTTGAAGGCGCCCGCCTTCACCGTCGCCGCGACCGAGGCCATGGTGAGCGGGTTCATCCGCACCCCGCCCTGGCCGATCAGCGACGCGGCCATCTGCGCGTCGGCCTGCACGGGGACGGTGCCGTCGAACGTGCCGGTGCCGACCTGCCAGGTGAGGCCGAGGCCGAAGAGGTCGCGGGCCTGCTGGGTGAGGTCGTCGTCGGCCAGCTCGGGGGCCTGGCCGATGAAGGCCGTGTTGCAGGAGGCGGCGAAGCTGTCCCGGAACGTGCCGCCCTTGATCTCGAACTCGTCCAGGTTCTGGAACTTCCAGCCGCCGTGGGTGAAGAACTTCGGGCACGGGTGGGCGGCGTCGGCGGAGGCCAGGTCCTTCTCGATGAGCATCGAGGCGCTGACGACCTTCCAGGTCGAACCGGGCGCGAGCGAGCCGCGGAGCGCCATGTTGAAGTCGCCCGCCGGCGCGTCCGCGACGGCCAGGATCTCCCCGGTGCTGGGCTTGATCGCGACGGCCGCGCCGCTCTTCCTGCCCTCCAGCGCCGCCTGGGCCGCCTTCTGGAGGTCCGCGTCGATGGTGGTCGGGATCTTGCCCGGCTCGCCCTCCGACAGCTTCTCGAGGACCTTCTTCTCCTCGCCGTCCTTGTCGACGATCCGCAGGGACACCGGCGCGGTGCCCTCGGAGCGGTCCGCGTAGCGCTTGGAGACGTCGGCCAGCACGGCCTTGAGCTCGGGGAACTCCTCCCCGGTCAGCTCCTCGCCGTCGCGGTCGACGGTGACGACCTCCGGGTCGCCCTTCGCGTCGGTGACGATCCGCTCGCCGTCGGCCAGATCGGGGTGCAGGACCTCCGGCTCCCAGTCGACGACGGCCTCACCGCTGCCGTCGTCCCGCACAACGGTCAGGGCGGAGACGTACTCGACGCTGGCGCTGGTGTCCTCGTGCGTGACCTCGGCGGTGACACCGAACGGCACCTCCGCGCCCTTCGGAGCGCGTTCGGCGAGCTCCACACCGGTCACCCCGGCGTCCTCGGCGAACGCCGTGAGGGCCGCCTTCGCCGCGGACTCCTCGTCGGTGAGGGCGGCGGCCTTCGCCGCGTCACCCGACTCCCAGGCGGCCAGGAACTCCTCGGCCGCGGCCCGCACCTCGTCGGCGCTGGGCGGCCCGGTGGGCCGGACCTCGGACCGGCCGTCCTCGCTGCTGGTCAGCGTGCCGTCGCCGCCCCCCGGCTCGTCGTCGCCGCCCACCAGCGCGTAGGCACCGAATCCGGCGGCTCCCACGGCCACGGCACAGACGGCGCCGATCACCGCCATCCTCTGACCGTCTCGCATACGTCTTCAGACCCTCCACCCCGCCCCGGCGGCCACCGGGGACCTCCAGGCACACTAGAGCACCGGTTCGGCCGTTCGGGGGTGAGGCCCCACACGCGCCCGGGACGTTGCAGGGCTGTGACACGCACCCGTCAGATCCAGGTGCCGAGCCACATGCGGGCCCGCCACTCCTCCATGGACAGCTCCTGGCCGGTGTAGAGCGGCCAGAAGTAGACGAAGTTCCACACCACGAGCAGCAGCAGCACACCCGTGACGACGAGCCCGACCGCGCGCCGGACCTCGGTCGCCCGGGGCGGCCCGGCGGCGGCGGCGAGCAGTTGGGCCACCGCCAGGCACAGGAACGGCACGAACACGACGGCGTAGAAGTAGAAGATCGTGCGGTCCTGGAAGTGGAACCACGGCAGGTAGCCGGCCGCGATGCCG
The DNA here is from genome assembly GCF_014779715.1 of Streptomyces chumphonensis. Taxonomy (GTDB): domain Bacteria; phylum Actinomycetota; class Actinomycetes; order Streptomycetales; family Streptomycetaceae; genus Streptomyces; species Streptomyces chumphonensis. The sequence goes on along the minus strand of NZ_JACXYU010000009.1, from coordinate 121,088 downwards.
CACAGCAGCGCGCCCGAGCGCCAGTCGCGGCGCAGCGCCCAGCGGTAGAGCGCGTAGACGAGGGCGGCGCAGCCCAGCCACCACAGCAGCGGGGTGCCGAGGGCCAGCACCTCCTGGGCGCAGCCGCCGGGCTCCGCGCAGCCGCCCTCGCCGGGCTCGCGCGACTCGTAGAAGTACGACACCGGCCGGGCCGCGACGATCCAGCTCGCGGGGTGCGAGTCGTAGGCGTGTTCGTCGGTGAGGTCGACGTGGAAGCCGAACTTCTGCCACTCGTAGTGCCACAGGCTGCGCAGTGGGCCCGGGATGAAGCCGAAGGAGGTGTCCGCGCCGGCGTTCTCGTGCCAGTCCCGGTAGTAGCCGCCGTCGCTGACGAACCATCCGGCCCAGGACGCCACGTAGACGAGGCCGGCGACGGGCACGAGGGAGAGGAACGCGGGCCCGGCGTCGCGGCGGAGCACGGTGCGCACCGGACGCCGGGCACCCGCGGTGCGGCGGGCGCCGACGTCCCAGGCGACCGTGAGCAGGCCGAACGCCGCGAGGACGAACAGGCCGCTCCACTTCGTGCCGCAGGCCAGCCCGAGGCAGACCCCGGCGGCCAGCCGCCAGGGGCGCGCGCCGAGACGGAGGGTGGCGGCGACGGCGTGGTCCGGACGGTCGTCGGGGAGGGCGGCGGCCAGCCGCGCCCTGGACCGGTCCCGGTCGACGAGGAGGCAGCCGAAGGCCGCCAGGACGAAGAACATCAGGATGAGGTCGAGCAGGGCGGTGCGGCTCATGACGAAGTGGAGGCCGTCCACCGCCATCAGCGCCCCCGCGAGGCAGCCCAGCAGCGTGGAGCGGAACATACGGCGGCCGATCCGGCACAGCATGAGGATCGACACCGTGCCCAGCACGGCCACCATGAAGCGCCAGCCGAACGGCGTGAGGCCGAACATCTGCTCGCCGAGCGCGATGACCCACTTGCCGACGGGCGGGTGCACGACGTAGGCGGGCGCCTCCGTCAGCGGGATCACCTGCGGATCGGCCAGGATCTTGTCGTTGGCGCCCTCCTGCCAGCTGCCCTCGTACAGCAACTCACGCAGGGACCAGGCGTCCTTGGCGTAGTAGGTCTCGTCGAATATCACCGCGTGCGGTGACCCGAGCTGCCAGAAGCGCAGGAACCCGGCGAGGAGGGCGACCAGCAGCGGTCCGCCCCAGCCGCGCCACCGGGGCTCGATGCCCAGCGCCGACCACATCCCGGTGCCGGCCTGCGGGAAGGGCGGCACCAGGCGCTCCCGCACACCGGGACGCGGGCGGGGCAGGTACCCGTAGCGGCGCAGCCGATCCGGCCCGCCCGCAGGGGTCTGCCCGACTGCGGCGGGGCCCCGGTCGGGCGCCGTGATCTCACTCCTCACCGGGACATCGTAGGGAACGCCCGGGCGCAGCGGTGGGTGTTGCCCCCGGAAAACCCCGCCGCGACGACGACGTGACGACGGCCCGTGCCGCCGGGCGGCGGGCGGCCGACGGGTTCCCGGGTGCGAGGATGGGGCGGTGACCGGAACGCTCGTACTGGCAGGAACGCCCATCGGGGACGTGGCCGACGCCCCGCCGCGGCTGGCGGCGGAGCTGTCCGGCGCGGACATCGTCGCCGCCGAGGACACCCGGCGGCTGCGCCGCCTGACGCAGGCGCTCGGCGTGCAGCCCACGGGTCGCGTCGTGTCGTACTTCGAGGGCAACGAGGCCGCCCGCACCCCCGAACTGGCGGACGCGCTGGCCGGTGGGGCCCGCGTCCTGCTGGTGACGGACGCGGGCATGCCCTCCGTCTCCGACCCCGGGTACCGGCTCGTGGCCGCCGCCGTGGAGCGCGGCATCGCGGTGACGGCCGTGCCCGGCCCGTCCGCCGTGCTGACGGCGCTCGCGTTGTCCGGGCTGCCGGTGGACCGGTTCTGCTTCGAGGGCTTCCTGCCGCGCAAGGCGGGCGAGCGCCGGACGCGGCTGGCGGAGGTGGCCGGGGAGCGGCGCACGCTCGTCTACTTCGAGGCCCCCCACCGGCTGGCGGACACGCTGACCGCCATGGCCGAGGCGTTCGGCGCCGACCGCCGGGCGGCGGTGTGCCGTGAGCTGACCAAGACGTACGAGGAGGTGCGGCGCGGCCCGCTGGCGGAGCTGGCGCAGTGGGCGGGGGCGGGGGTGCGCGGGGAGATCACGGTCGTCGTCGCCGGTGCGCCCGCGCCGGACCCGGCCGCGCTGGACGACGCGGAGCTGGCCCGCCGGGTGGCGGCCCGCGAGGAGGCCGGGGAGTCGCGCAAGGAGGCGATCGCCGCCGTGGCCCGGACGACGGGGGTGCGCAAGCGGACGGTCTTCGACGCCGTCGTCGCGGCGAAACCCCGCCCCGGCGAGCGGTAGCGGGGCTTCGGGGCCCTTCCGGCATCCCCTACCCGCCGGTACGGGGCTACCCTCGAACCCAGTAGCGGGAGGAGTCGCCCATGTCGGACTTCAGGGACACCCCACTGCGCTCCGTGGAGGAGGCGTACGCCTTCGCCTGCCTCGCCTGCGGCCACTCGTGGGAGCAGAACTACCGGATCGAGCACCATCTCGACGAGGACAACCGCCCCTACTTCCTGTACTTCGCCGACAGCCGACGGGTCCCGTCACCGCTGAACCGGCTGACGTGCCCCCAGTGCGACGGGCACGACGTGCGGATCGTGCGGGCCGGGCAGGCCGATTCGGTCTCCTCCGCGATGGACGTCGGCTGGCCGCCGCTACGGCGCTGAGGCCCGGGACCGGGCACGTCCTAGGATCGGCGGTATGGCTGCCTCATCCTCCGCCGACCGCACCCCGCCCCCGCTCCCCGAACCGCTCGCCGTGGCCGTGGCCGACTCGCACACGCACCTCGACATGCAGGACTCCACGGTCCCCGAGGCCCTGGCCAAGGCCGCCTCCGTCGGGGTGACCACGGTCGTCCAGATCGGCTGCGACCTGGAGCGGGCGCGCTGGGCGGCGCGGGTGGCGGCCGAGCACGACCCGGTCTGGGCGGCCGTCGCGCTGCACCCCAACGAGGCGCCCCGGCTGGCGCTGGAGGAGGGTCCCGAGGCCCTGGAGGCGGCGCTCGCGGGGATCGCGGAGCTGGCCGCGCTGCCGCAGGTGCTGGCCGTCGGCGAGACGGGGCTGGACCACTTCCGCACCGGCCCCGAGGGGAAGGCGGCGCAGGAGGAGTCGTTCCGGCGGCACATCGCGCTGGCCAAGGAGGTCGGCAAGGCGCTCGTCATCCACGACCGGGACGCCCACGAGGAGGTGCTGCGCGTGCTGGAGGAGGAGGGTGCCCCGGAGCGCACCGTCTTTCACTGCTTCTCCGGTGACGCGGAGATGGCCAAGGTCTGCGCGGCCAGCGGCTACTTCATGTCCTTCGCGGGCAACGTGACCTTCAAGAACGCCCAGCCGCTGCGGGACGCGCTGGCCGCCGCCCCGCCGGAGCTGCTGCTCGTCGAGACCGACGCGCCGTTCCTCACCCCCGTCCCCCACCGGGGGCGGCCGAACGCCCCCTACCTGATCCCGGTGACGCTGCGCGCCATGGCCGAGGTCAAGGGCCTGGACGTCGACGTACTGGCCGGGCACGTCGCACGGAACACCGCGCAGGCGTTCGGCTACCCGCCCGCCCCGTAAACTGCACCGGTGAGCACAGCCCCCGACCCCTCCGCCACGGCCGGTCCGCCGGACGCGCTGCTCGGCCCCGCCGACGTCCGCGAGCTGGCCGCCGCGCTCGGGGTACGGCCCACCAAGCAGCGCGGCCAGAACTTCGTCATCGACGCCAACACCGTCCGCCGCATCGTCCGCACCGCGCAGGTGCGCCCGGACGACGTCGTGGTGGAGGTGGGACCCGGCCTGGGGTCGCTGACCCTCGGGCTGCTGGAGACCGCGCGCCGGGTCGTCGCCGTGGAGATCGACGACGTGCTGGCCGGGGCGCTCCCGGACACCGTGGCCGCCCGCCTCCCGGCGTCAGCCGAGCGGTTCGCGCTGGTCCACGCCGACGCCCTGCGCGTCACCGAGCTGCCCGGCCCCGCACCGACGGCCCTGGTGGCGAACCTGCCGTACAACGTCGCCGTGCCCGTCCTGCTGCACATGCTGGCCACCTTCCCGACCATCGAGCGGACGCTGGTGATGGTGCAGTCCGAGGTCGCCGACCGGCTCGCGGCGCCCCCCGGCTCCAAGGTGTACGGGGTGCCGTCGGTGAAGGCCGCCTGGTACGCGGACGTCCGGCGGGCCGGTGCGATCGGGCGGAGCGTCTTCTGGCCCGCCCCCAACGTCGACTCCGGACTGGTCTCCCTGGTGCGCCGCGACCCCCCGGCCACCAGCGCCGGGCGCGCGGAGGTCTTCGCCTGCGTGGACGCCGCCTTCGCGCAGCGCCGCAAGACGCTGCGGGCCGCCCTCAGCGGCTGGGCCGGGTCCGCCGCCGCCGCCGAGGCGGCCCTGCGCGGCGCCGGGATCTCGCCGCAGGCACGCGGGGAGTCACTGACGGTGGAGGACTTCGCCGCCGTCGCCGAGCAGCTGCCGACGGCGCGGGCGTCCGCGCCGGCCCGGCGGCCGAGGGAGGAGCAGCCGTGAGCGTCACCGTCCGCGTCCCGGCCAAGGTCAACGTGCAGCTGGCCGTGGGGCCGCCCCGCGCGGACGGCTTCCACGACCTGGCCACCGTCTTCCTCGCCGTTGGCCTCCACGACGAGGTCACCGCGACGCCCGCCGACGCCCTGCGGATCACCTGCTCGGGACCGGACGCGGCGCAGGTTCCGCTCGACGCCTCCAACCTGGCCGCCCGCGCCGCCCGCCTCCTGGCCGACCGGCACGGCCGGGCCCCGGAGGTCCACCTGCACATCGCCAAGGACATCCCGGTGGCCGGGGGCATGGCGGGCGGCAGCGCCGACGCCGCCGGCGCCCTGCTGGCCTGCGACGCCCTGTGGGGCACCCGCACCCCCCGGAGCGAGCTGCCGGAGCTGTGCGCCGAGCTCGGCTCCGACGTGCCGTTCTCCCTCCTCGGCGGCGCCGCCCTGGGCCAGGGGCGCGGTGAGCGGCTGACGCCGCTGGACGTGGGCGGCACCTTCCACTGGGTCTTCGCCGTGGCGGACGGCGGCCTGTCCACCCCGGCCGTCTACCGGGCCTTCGACCGTCTCGCGGCGGACCGGACCGTCCCGCACCCCGAACCGTCCGCCGCGCTGATCGACGCCCTGCGCACCGGCGACGTGCACGCGCTCGCCGCGCACATCGGCAACGACCTCCAGCCCGCCGCGCTCTCCCTGCGCCCGTCCCTCGCGGACACCCTCGCCGCCGGGACGGCCGCCGGGGCCTTGGCCGCGCTCGTCTCCGGCTCGGGGCCGACGTGCGCCTTCCTCGCGGCCGACGCCTCCTCGGCCGCCAAGGTCGCCGAGGCCCTCGCCACCTCCGGCACCTGCCGCACCACCCGCCTCGCCCCCTCCCCCACCCCCGGCGCCACCCTCCTGTGACCACCGGCCCGGCCCGTCAGACGCCCGGGCCACTGCCCGAGGCGGCGGTGCCGCTGAGGCCGTGGGCAGCCTCGGCCATCTCGGCGAGGTGGAGTCCGGCCGAGGTACGTGACCTGCTGCGTGACGTCACAGCACGGAGCGCGGGCTCGGCCGCGCGGGAACCGACCGCGTACATCGAGGCGAAGGGAGCGGTGTGATGGGCGAGGTGGTCCGCGCACCGCTCTGAGGGGCCCGGCCGAGCGTCGCGGCGACGGACACGGGGTCGGCGCCTTGTGCGAGTGGCGTGGCGGCTTCCGCCAGTGCCAGGGGCGTCGGCCCTCCCTACCGTGGTGGCAGAGGCGGTCGACGGGACCGGCGGAGCGGAGTCGGAGAACATGCGTACTGCACTGGTGACCGGTGCCTCCTCGGGCATCGGCAAGGAGACGGCGAGGAAGCTCCTGGAGCGGGGGTACACCGTGTACGCGGTCGCGCGCCGCGTCGACCGGATGGCCGACCTGGAGAAGCTGGGCGCCGTCACGCTGGGCATGGACATCACGCGGGACGCGGACGTCCGGTCCGTCGTCGACCGCGTCACCGCCGAGCACGGCGGCGTGGACGTGCTCGTCAACAACGCCGGCTTCGGCCTGTACGGGGCGATCGAGGACACGACCGTCGACGACGCCCGGTACCAGTTCGAGGTCAACCTCTTCGGCCTGGCCCGGCTCACCCAGCTCCTGCTCCCGCACATGCGCGAGCGGGGCCGGGGGAAGATCGTCAACATCTCCTCGATCGGGGGCAAGGTCTACACCCCGCTGGGAGGCTGGTACCACGCCACGAAGCACGCCCTGGAGGGCTGGTCGGACACCCTGCGCCTGGAGGTCAGCCCGTTCGGCGTCGACGTGATCGTCATCGAGCCGGGCGTGATCGAGACCGAGTTCGGCGACGTGCTGACGGAGCCGATGCTGCGGCGTTCGGGCTCGTCGGCGTACGCCGGACTGGCGCGCAGGGTGGCCGCGGCGAGCCGCGCGAACTACGCCCCGGGCAAGGGCACCTCCGCCGCACGGCTGGCCGAGGTGATCGTCGGTGCGGTCGCGGCACGCCGTCCCCGGACGCGCTACGTGGCGGGCAGGTACGCCAGGCCGATCCTCACCCTGCGCAGGTGGCTGAGCGACCGCGCCTTCGACCGTCTGGTGATGCGTGCGGCGGGCGGGTAGGAGCCTCACCGTGACCGACACCTTCGCCCTGGAGCCCGCCCTGCAGGCGCTGCTGACGGACCTCGGCGTCCGCCCCGCCCACGTACTGCGTCGCGCGGGTCTCCCGCCCGACCTGCTGGCCCGGGGTCCGGTGCGGCTGGCGGCCGCACCCTACTTCTCCCTGTGGCGTGCGCTGGAGGAGGAGACCGGTGATCCCCTGCTGCCGCTCACCATCGGACGGGCGCTGTCCCCGGAGGTCTTCGACCCCCCGTTGTTCGCCGCGCTGTGCAGCCCGGAGCTGCGCACGGCCGCCCACCGGATCGCGACCCACAAGCGACTGGTCTGCCCGGTCAAGCTGCGCGTGGACGAGGCCCCGGACCGCATCCGGGTCGTCTACGAGTGGCCCGCGGCGCTGGAGCCGCCGCCGCTGCTGGTGGCCACGGAGCTGGTCTTCTGGGCGGTGCTGGCCAGGACCGCGACCCGGCACGGGGTCCGGCCGCTGCGGGTCGCCGCCCCCGTGCCGCCGAAGGACGCGGAGCCCTACCGGGAGTTCCTCGGCACCGCGATCGAGCGCGGCCCGCTGCCGTCCGTCACCTTCTCCGCGACCGACGCCGACCGGCCGTTCCTGACCGCCGACCAGCGCATGTGGGACTTCTTCGAGCCGGAGCTGCGCCGACGGCTCTCGGAGCTCGACGCCGACGCCTCCACGGCGGAGCGGGTGCGCGCGGCCCTGCTGGAGCAACTCCCGGCGGGCAGCGCCGCGATGGAGGCGACGGCCCGCACCCTGACCGTCAGCACCCGCACCCTGCAGCGTCGCCTGAAGGACGAGGGCACCAGCTTCCAGGCCGTCCTCAACGCGACGCGCGAGGCCCTGGCCCGGCACTACCTGACCCACTCGGGGCTCTCGGCGCGGGAGGTCTCCTTCCTCCTCGGCTACCAGGACCCCAACTCCTTCTACCGGGCCTTCCACGCCTGGACCGGCCGGACGCCCGCCGAGGCGACGGCGGAGGTGGTCTGAGCGGCGCGCGGCGTCAGTGCCGCCCGTCGCGCAGACAGGTGCGGAGAGCGCGGACGAGGGCCTGGGCGCGGGGGTCGGACGTCACGGACCGCTGCATGCCGTTCGTGACGTAGCCGAAGCCGATCCCCGTCTCCGGGTCGGCGAAGGCGAGCGGGCCGCCGCGTCCGGGGTGGCCGAAGGAGTTCGGGGAGAGCATCGGCGAGGAGGGGTGGTGGAGCATGTACCCGGAGCCGAAACGCGTCCGCACGACCAGGACGCGGTCGGGGCCGACGGACTCCTCGGTGCGGGCGAGGGCCAGGGTGGCGGGTACGTAGAGGCGGCGGCCGGGGCCGCGTCCGGCGTCCTCCACGGGGCCGACGAGCGCGGCGTAGAAGCGGGCCAGGCCGTGGGCCGTGGCCACCGCGCCGGAGGAGGGCTGCTCGGCGGCGCGGTGAGCGGGGTCGTTCTCGTCGGGCAGCGGGTCGACGACGCCGAAGGCCCGACGGGTCGGCGAGTCGGGGTCCTCGTGGGCCCGGGCGACGTCCGGCTTGGGGCGCACCCTCAGCCCGGCGGAGGCAGGTGGCTCCGGGGCGGGCACGGGGGCCAGGCGTCCGACGCGGGGGGCCTCGGCGTCGGGGAGTCCGATCCACAGGTCCAGGCCGAGCGGGTCGGCGATCTCCTCGGCGAACCACCGCCCGAGGGTGCGGCCCGTGGCGCGGGCCACGACCTCGCCCAGCAGCCAGCCGTAGGTGTGCGCGTGGTAGCCGTGCGCGGTGCCGGGCTCCCACAGCGGCGACTGCGCCGCCAGGGCGGCGGGGCCGCTCACCCCGTCCCGGGCCTCCTCGGGGGTGAGCGGGGTGTCCAGGACGGGCAGTCCGGCGCGGTGGGCGAGCAGGTGGCGGACGAGGACGCGTTCCTTTCCGTGGGCCTTGAACTCCGGCCAGTACGTGCCGACCGGCGCGTCCAGGTCGATCCGGCCGCGCTGCTGCAGGAGGTGGAGGACGGCGGCGGCCGGACCCTTCGTCGCCGAGCGGATCACCTGGGCCGTCTCGCGGCGCCAGGGGCGGGCGGGGGCGTCGGCGTCGGCGTCGGCGCGGCCGGCCCACAGGTCGACGACGGGGCGTCCGTCGCGGTAGACGGTCACGGCCGCGCCGACGTCACCGCGCTCGGTGAGGTTCGTGCGGAAGGCGCTCAGGACCGGTTCGAATCCGGCGGTCACCGTGCCCTGGACGTCGGTCACTGCGCTGCTGCTCCTGCCTCGTGCGGTCCGGTCCGCCCGCTGAACGCGGCACGGCCGGTGTGTACGGGTGTCGTCCCCTATGGTGCGCTACGCGTCCGGAAGGGCGACCGCGTGGGGGTCGAAGCCGAACGGCAGCTCCAGCCGGTGGGCGCGCAGCAGCTCGGCGTCGCACAGGAGCGTGCGGGTGGGGCCGTCGGCGGCGATGACGCCGTCGCTCAGGATCACCGCGCGGGGGCAGAGCTCCAGGGCGTAGGGCAGGTCGTGCGTGACCATGAGCACGGTGACGTCCAGGCCGCGCAGGATGTCGGCGAGTTCGCGGCGCGCGGCCGGGTCGAGGTTGGAGGACGGCTCGTCCAGGACGAGGATCTCCGGGCGCATCGCGAGCACCGTGGCGACGGCCACCCGGCGGCGTTGCCCGAACGAGAGGTGGTGCGGCGGGCGGTGGGCGGCGTCGGCCATGCCGACCGTGCGCAGTGCCTCGTGCACCCGGGCATCGAGCTCCGCGCCGCGCAGCCCGGCGTTGGCCGGTCCGAACGCGACGTCCTCGGCGACGGTGGGCATGAAGAGCTGGTCGTCCGGGTCCTGGAAGACGATGCCCACGCGGCGGCGGATCTCGGCGACGTGGGGCGGGGAGACCGGCAGACCGCCGACGCTGACGCGGCCCGCACCGGCCGTCAGGATGCCGTTGAGGTGCAGGACGAGCGTCGTCTTCCCCGCGCCGTTGGGGCCGAGCAGGGCCACGCGCTGGCCGCGCGCGACGGTCAGGTCGACGCCGAACAGCGCCTGGTGACCGTCGGGGTAGGCGTAGGCGAGGCCGGAGACCTCCAGCGACGCGGGCTCGGGGGCGGGTGCGGGTGCGGTGCTCACAGGGTCCATCCCATCAGGCAGACGGCCAGCGCCACGCCGGGGAGGGCGGCGGTCGCCGCCCACTGGGTGCGGCCGGCCGTGCGGGTGCGGGTGACGGGCATGGTGCCGGTGTAGCCGCGGCTGAGCATGGCCAGGTGCACCCGCTCGCCGCGTTCGTAGGAACGGATGAAGAGGGCGCCCGCCGTCCGCGCCGGGGTGCTCCACTGCCGCAGCCCGCGCGGCCGGTGGCCCCGGGAGAGCTGAGCGATGCGCATGCGGCGCAGCTCCCCGGCGACCACGTCGAGGTAGCGGACCATGAACGCGGCGATCTGCACCAGCAGGGACGGCAGCCGCAGCCGCTGGAGTCCGAGGAGCAGGTCCCGCAGTTCCGTCGTGGCGGCGAGCAGGACCGAACCGGCCACGCCGAGCGTGCCCTTGGCGAGGATGTTCCAGGCGCTCCACAGCCCGGACTCGCTGAGCGAGAGGCCCAGCCACTCGACGCGCGGCCCCTCGGCGATGAAGGGGAGGAGCACGGCGAACGCCACGAAGGGCACCTCGATGAGCAGGCGGCGCAGCAGGAAGCCCGGCGGGACGCGGGCCGCCGCCGCGACGGCGGTGAGCAGCCCGGCGTACGCGCCGAAGGCCCACACCGCCTCGCGCGGTGTCGCCACGACGATGAGGACGAAGGCCGACAGGGCGACGATCTTGCAGTGCGCGGGCAGCCGGTGCACCGGCGAGCGGCCGTGCCGGTAGAGCGCGTGGGCGTGCCCGGCACCCATGTCAGTCCCGTCCGTCCCCGTGCGACGCGCGCGCCTCGGCGTCCCGGTGGGACGCGCGGCGGCGGGCGAGGAGGAAGACGCCGGTGCCGGTGGCGAGCGTGGCGGTGACGCCGATCAGCCCGGCCAGCCCGCCCGAGAGCCGGGCGTCGTCCAGGCCCTCGACGCCGTAGTCGGCGAGCGGGGAGTCGGCGGTGCGGCTGTCCTCGGCCTGCTGGATGATCTCCTGATCGGTGGCGACCCGCTCCAGCCCGTCCAACTCGGAGGAGGCGTAGAAGCTGAGGAACCCCGCGCACACGACGGTCGCGGCCAGGCCGCCCCACCACAGCGGCCGGACGGAGCGCGCCGGGGACGGGGCACGCTCCGTCCCGGCCGCCGGGACCTCGGTCTCCTCCCCGGCGGCGTTGCGCAGCACGAGCGGTGCCCGCAGGCCGCGCGCGCCGTGGACGAGGTCGGGCCGGGCGCCGAGGACGGCTCCGACGGCGAGCGCGGTGATGACGCCCTCGCCGACCCCGATGGCGGTGTGGACGCCGGTCATGGCGGCGAACACGGCGCCGATGGGCACGTCGGCCGTGCCGCCGAGCGCGAAGAGCAGGGTGAACACCATCGCGGCGACCGGGACCGAGACGAGGGCCGCGGCGAAGGCGGCGGCCGTCAGCGAGCTGCGGCGCCGGGGCAGGGTCCGGGCCAGCAGCCGGAACAGCGGGTAGGCCACGAGGACGGCGACGACGCCGAGCAGCGTGATGTTGATGCCGAGCGCGGTCAGGCCGCCGTCCGCGAAGAGCAGCGCCTGAAGCATGAGCACGACGGAGAGGCACAGGACCGCCGTGTAGGGCCCGACGAGGATCGCGGCCAGCGCGCCGCCCATGAGATGGCCGCTGGTCCCGGCGCCCACGGGAAAGTTGATCATCTGGACGGCGAAGACGAACGCCGCGACGAGCCCGGCGAGCGGGGCGGCGCGCTCGTCGAGTTCGCGGCGGGCGCCCTTGAGGGAGACGGCCACGGCCGCCACGGCGACGGCGCCGGCGGCCACGGAGACGGGGGCGTTGAAGAATCCGTCGGGTACATGCATGGCTGATTCGCCTCCGGTCGGCCGGAACGCTTCGATCGCGGCGCGATCGAACGATGATAGGCACCTGTTGCGAACGGCTTGCAAGAGCGCATCCCTCACCGTGCGGCATGCGGCGGGTGCACAGGGTCGTGTGGGGGAGTTCACAGGGGCGCGGCCGCACCCGTACGCCGGTTTGCGGGTCTTACACAGCGACGGGCGTCCGCCCGCGAAGGAGCCCGACCATGCGACGACCGCTCACCATCGACCACACCGTCCACGTGCGGCTGGCCAGCCGCCCCGGCGACCGCCCGGTACCGGCGACCCTGCGCTACGACACCTCCGACCCGCTCGCCGTGCGGGTCGCCTTCCCCGCCGAGGCGGCCCTGCACGGCGCCGAGGTCACCTGGGTGTTCGCCCGCCGGCTGCTGGACGAGGGACTGCGCGGGCCGGCCGGCGACGGCGACGTGCGGTTCCGCCCCGGGCTGCCCGGGCGGACGTTCATGGAGCTGAAGGCACCGCAGGGCTCGGCGCTGGTGGAGCTGGCGACGGAGGACCTGCACCGGTTCCTGGCGGCGACGTACGCCTTCGTCCCGCAGGCCGTGGAGGCCGCCCGGCTCGACGTGGACGGCGCCCTCGCCGCGCTGCTCGGCTCCTTCTGACGCGTCCGTGACCCCGTCGCGGGCGGGCGGCGGCCGGGGTCAGTAGCGGCAGGCGCGGGTCGAGGTCACGGCGACCGTGTGGACGCCGGCCGCGTTGCCGGGCCACCGCACGCCGATGGCCCGGCGCCTCGCGGTGCCGGGCCATCGGGGTGTGCGGGATCAGACGGAGACGCGTTCGCGCTCCGGGTCGGCCGCGGGGCCGCTGGTCCGGGCCAGGTGCTGCTGCAACCGCTCGCCCTCGACGTCGACGTTGGGCAGCGCGCGGTCCAGCCACTTCGGCAGCCACCACGCCTTGTCGCCCAGCAGGGCCAGCACGGCGGGCACGATGGCCATGCGCACGACGAAGGCGTCGAAGAGGATGGCCACGGCCAGGCCGAAGCCCATCATCTTGACCATGGAGTCGCCGGCGCCGATGAAGCCCGCGAAGACGCTGATCATGATGACGGCGGCGGCGGTCACCACGCGGGCGCCGAGCTTGAAGCCCGTCACGACCGCCTGGCCGGGGCGCTCCCCGTGGACGTAGGCCTCCCGCATCCGGGTGACGAGGAAGACCTCGTAGTCCATCGCCAGACCGAAGATCACACCGATCATGAAGATCGGCATCATGCTCATGATCGGTCCGGTCTGCTCCACGCCAAGCGCACCGGACAGCCAGCCCCACTGGAAGACCGCGACGACCGCGCCCAGGGCGGCCAGCACGGACAGCAGGAAGCCGAGCGCCGCCTTGAGGGGCACCAGCACCGAGCGGAACACCATGAGCAGCAGGACGAAGGCCAGGCCGACGACCAGCGTCAGGTAGGGCACCAGGGCGTCGTCCATGACCTGCGAGAAGTCGATGCCGCTGGCCGTGAAGCCGGAGACGAGGACGAGGGCGCCGGTCTGCTCCTCGTAGGAGCCGGCCCGGTCGCGGATCTCCCGCACCAGGTCCTCGGTCTCGGTGCTGCTCGGCCGGGACTCGGGGACGACGGCCATGACGCCGGCGTCGCCCTTCTCGTTGATCAGCTGCGCGGGGGCGACGTTGGCGACGCCGTCCAGCTCGCGGACGCTGTTGCCGATCTTCTCGGCCGCCGCCTGGGGGTCACCGCCGTCGGCGATGACCTCGTCGAAGTCCATGACGACGAGCAGCGGACCGTTGAAGCCCGGACCGAAGCCCTCGGCGACGAGGTCGTAGGCGCGGCGCTGGGTGGTGGACGTGGGCTGGTTGCCCTCGTCCGGGAGGCCGAGCGTCATGCTGCCGACCGGGAGGGCGGCGACGCCCAGGCCGATGACCGAGACGAGCAGGACGACGAGCGGCTTGCGCAGCGTGAAGCGGGCCCAGCGGGTGCCCAGGCCGGGCTTGCTGTCGGCCGACTCCGGCGCGGGAACGCCCCGCTCCGGGTTGGCGTTGCGCACCTTGCGCCCGAAGATGCGCTTGCCGACCATGCCCAGCGCGGCCGGGACGAGGGTGATGGCGACGAGCACCGCGATGACGACCGTCGCCGCGGCGGCGAAGCCCATCTTGGTGAGGATCGGCACGTTGACGACGGCGAGACCGGCCAGCGCGATGATCACGGTGAGACCGGCGAAGACGACGGCGGAGCCGGCGGTTCCGACGGCTCGGCCGACGGCCTCCTCGCGGTCGCGGCCCTCCACCAGTTCGGCGCGGTAGCGGGAGGCGATGAAGAGCGCGTAGTCGATGCCGACGGCCAGGCCGATCATCATGGCGAGCGTGCCGGTGGTGGCCGACAGGCCCAGCGTCGCCCCGAGGGCCGCGATGCCGGTGACGCCGATCATCACACCGATGAGCGCCGTGATCAGCGGCAGTCCGGCGGCCACGAGCGAGCCGAAGGTGAGAATGAGGACGAGCGCGGCGACACCGATGCCGATGATCTCGCCGTGGCCCATGTCCGGCTCGGCGAAGAGGACGTCACCGCCGACCTCGACGGTGAGCCCGGCCTCCCGCCCGAGGTCGGCGGCCTCCTCGATCTCCTCGCGGGTCTGGTCCTCCAGCTCCGGGCCCGGCACCTCGTAGGAGCCGTTCGCGATCGCGGTGGTGCCGTCCTGGCTGATCGTCTCGGTCTCGAAGGGGTTCTCGATGCTGACGATCTGCTGGTGCTTCTCCGGCGAGAGCGCGCCGAGCACCTTCTCCACGGCGGCCTGGTTGTCCGGCTCGGTGATGGCCTCGCCGTCGGGGGCCTTGAAGACGAAGCGGCCCTGCGCGCCGTCGGCGGCGGCGTCACCCGGGCTGCGGTCCTCCATCAGGTCGAACGCCTGCTGGGACTCCGTTCCCGGCAGCGCGAACTCGTCGTCGGGGGGATCTCCGGCGGTCGACGCGGCGCCGATCACGACGACGAGCACCGCGGCCCACAACAGGGCAACGATGCGCCGCCGCCGGAAGGCGAGCCGGCCGAGCTTGTACAGGAAGGTGGCCACGGGAGGAATACTCCGGTCTGGTCGGGCGGGCGGTCGGTGCGGGAGAAAATGACAGTCCCTGACAGAAGAGACGCGTGAGCCCGGGTCCGGGGTGCCCGGTTCGCCACACTGAGGCGCAGCTCACATCCGACGGGGGGAACGTCCCGTTCCCGGCGCGCGTACCGACCGCCCGCCGCCGAGTTGCCGGGGTCCGGGGGCGGCCGAACCATAAGAGGGGTGAGTGACGACGCCGCGTACCTCCGGTACCCGCACCTCCACGGTGACCTGCTCTGCTTCGTCGCCGAGGACGACGTGTGGGCGGCGCCGCTCGTCCCGCCGGGGCGGCGCCCGGAGCGGGCCTGGCGGCTCACGGTCGACCGCACCCGGCTGGGTCCGCCGCGCTTCTCCCCCGACGGGCGGCACATCGCGTTCACCTCGTGGCGCAGCCTCGACCCGGAGATCCATCTCGTCGACGTCGCCGGGGGCCCGGCCCGGCGGCTGACGTACTGGGGCGCCCCCGACACCCGGGTCTGCGGCTGGACGCCGGAGGGGGACGTCCTGGCCGTCGCCTCGCACGGGCAGCCGTTCCCGCACTTCACCTGGGCGTACCGGCTGCCGCTGGACGGCGGGCCCGGCGGGCGGCTGCCGTGGGGGCCGTGTACCGACATCGCCGTGGACGACCTGCTGGGCTACCCGGGCGGCGAGCGGCGCACGCTCCTCCTCACCGGCTGCCCGCCGCACGAACCGGCCGCCTGGAAGCGCTACCGGGGCGGCGCCACGGGACGGCTGTGGCTGCACGGACGGCGGCTGCTGCCCGAGCTGGCCGGGCACCTGGACGCCCCGATGTTCGTCCGCGACCCCACGGAGACGGGCGAGGACGGATCACCCCGGTGGCGTATCGCCTTCCTCTCCGACCACGAGGGCGTGGGGAACCTCTACTCGTGCCGGACCGACGGCACCGACCTGCGGCGGCACACCGACCACGCCGACTTCTACGCCCGGCACGCCTCCTGCGACGGCACCCGCGTCGTCTACCAGTGCGCCGGCGAGGTGTGGCTGGTGGACGACCTCGGCCCCGGCGCCGTGCCCCGCCGCCTGCACGTCCGGCTGTGCGGGCCGCGCACCGGGCGGCGCGCCTACCAGGTGCCCGCGGCCACCCGGCTCGACGGCCTGGCGGTGGACACCACGGGCCGGGCCAGCGCGGTGTGCGTCGGCGGCAGCCTGTACTGGCTCACGCACCGCGACGGCCCGGCCCGGGTCATCTCCGGTACGCCCGGCGTGCGGGTGCGGCTGCCGGAGATGCTCGGCGCCACCGGGCGCATCGCGTACGTCACCGACGCCGAGGGGGAGGACGCCGTCGAGATCGCCTGGCTGCCGAGGGCGAGCGGCGGGCAGGGCCCGCGCCGGGTGGCGGCCGGGCGGCTGGGCCGGGTGCACGAGCTGGTCTCCTCCCCCGACGGCGACACCCTCGCCGTCGCCTCGCACGACGGACGGCTGCTGCTGGTCGACGTGGGCGGGCTCCTGGCCCGCGAGAACGACACGGCGGCGGGCGGCGGGCCGGACGGCGCGGACAGCGGGCCGGACGGCGCGAACAGCACGGAGCGGGGCGCCGACGAGGAGGGGGCGGGCCGCCGGGAGGGGGACGACGACGGGGAGGGCGGCGGCGAACCGGCCGTCACCGAGCTGCTGCGCTCCGCCAACGGGCCGGTGCGCGACCTCGCCTTCTCCCCCGACTCCCAGTGGCTGGCCTGGGCGCACCCGGGCCTGGGGCGGACCCTGCGCCAGATCCGCATCGCCCGGATCGCGGACGGCACGGTCATCGACGTCACCGACGCCCGGTTCGAGGACGAGCAGCCGGTGTTCACCCGGGACGGCCGCTACCTGGCCTTCCTGTCCTGGCGCGGCTTCGACCCGGTGTACGACGTGCACACCGGGGACCTGTCGTTCCCGCTGGGCTGCCGCCCCCACCTCGTCCCGCTCTCCTCCGCGACGCCGTCCCCGTTCGCGCTGAACCCCGAGGGGCGCCCGGCCGCAGGGGGCCTGGACCCGACGGAGCTGCCGGGCGGCTTCGACGAGGACCGCGCCGTGCTGGTGGAGGCCGAGGGGCTGGCCGGCCGCGTCACGCCGTTCCCGGTGACGGCCTCCAAGTACTCGGCCCTGACGCCGGTGGCGGGCGGCGGGCTGGTCTGGCTGCGCTACCCGATCTCCGGCGCGCTCGGCGAGACGTTCGTCAACCCGGCCGACACCTCGGGGCGCCCCACCCTGGAGCACTTCGACCCCGCGCGGGCCAAGCGCGTCGAGCTGAGCGCCGACGCCGACTCCTTCGCCGTCAGCGGCGACGGCACCCGCATGGTCGTCAACGACGAGGGCGACCTGCGGGCCGTGCCGGCCACCGAACACGCCGACGGCGACACCACCGTCTGGATCGACCTGCGCCGCATCCTCCACGACGTGCACCCCGGAGCGCAGTGGCGGCAGGCGTTCGAGGAGGCGGGCCGCATCACCCGCGCGTACTTCTGGGAGCCGGGCATGTGCGGCATCGACTGGGACGCGGTGCTGGCCCAGTACCGGCCGCTGGTGGACCGGGTGGCGTCCCCCGACGAGTTCGCCGACCTGCTGCGCGAGGTGCTGGGCGAGCTGGGCACCTCGCACGCGTACGTGGCCGCCGCCCGGCGCAACGAGGGCCCGCCGCACTACCAGCGCCCGATCGGACTGCTGGGCGCGAACCTGTCCCGCACGAAGGACGGCGAGTGGCTCGTCTCGCGCATCCTGCCGGGCGAGTCCTCCGACTCCAAGGCCCGCTCCCCCCTGGCCGGTTCGGGCATCCGGGACGGCGCCGTGCTCACCCACGTGGACGGCCGGCCCGTGGACCCGGCCGCCGGACCGTACCCCCTGCTGGCCGGGGCCGGCGGCACGACGGTGGAGCTGACCTTCCGCGCGCCCGGGGGCGCCGGGCCCGCGCGCCGGGTGGCCGTCGTCCCGCTGATCGACGAGCGGCCGCTGCGCTACCAGGACTGGGTGGCCAAACGCCGGGCGGTGGTGCGGAAGCTGAGCGACGGCCGCTGCGGCTACCTGCACATCCCGGACATGGGCGGCTCGGGCTGGGCGCAGTTCAACCGCGACCTGCGCATGGAGGTCTCCCGCCCGGCGCTCATCGTGGACGTCCGGGGCAACGCGGGCGGCAACATCAGCGAACTGGTCATCGAGGGTCTGACCCGCACCGTCCTCGGCTGGGACCTGACGCGGGACGCCGAGCCCGTCTCGTACACCTCCAACGCGCCGCGCGGGCCGATCGTCGCGCTGGCCGACGAGGCGACGTCCTCCGACGGGGACATGATCACCGCCGCGTTCCGGCTGCTCGGCCTGGGGCCCGTCGTCGGCTCGCGGACGTGGGGCGGGGTCGTCGGCATGACGGGCCGCCACCGACTCGGCGACGGCTCGGTCATCACCGTGCCCATGAACGCGGCCTGGTTCGACGCCTACGGCTGGGACGTGGAGAACCACGGCGTCGCCCCGGACATCGAGGCGCTGCGCACCCCGCTGGACTGGGCCGAGGGCCGCTACACCGTGCTGGACACGGCCGTCCGCACGGCACTGGACCTGCTCGAACGGCACCCGGCCAGCAGCCCGCCGGACCTCTCCGACGTCCCCGACCGCCGCCGTCCGCCGCTGCCTCCCCGCGCGGTGTGACGCGGCCCGCCCCGGACGACGACGGTCGGGACGCGGGGGCACCCCGCCTCACCGGCGCGTCCCCGCGTCCCGCGTCCCCACGCGACTGACCCCGCGTTGGGCCCCGCACGGCCGCCCGGTTCCCCGCCCCGGGTCAGCCGCGTTCGCGCTCGTCGGCGGCGCCGCCCGCGCCCACCAGACCGGTGGGACGACCGTCCCGCGCGGCGAGCAGCCTCGGCGCGACCCTGCGCATCTCCCGACGCCCGCCCACCCCGACGATCGTCGGCAGGGCACCGCGTACGAACTGCATGCCGCGCAGCCACCACTGCCCGTAGACGTGCGGCGACCGGCGTTCGATGCCCGCCACGATCCGGTCCACGGCCGGGCCGAGCGGGTAGGTCCGGTTCATCGGCGGCGGCATGGAGTGGGCGCGCAGGTCGCGCATCACGTCGTCCTCGTCGGCGCCGCGCACCATGTCGGTGTCGGTCCAGCTCAGGTAGCCGACCCCGACCCGCACCCCCTGGTGGCCGACCTCCGCGCGCAGGCTGTGCGCGAACGCCTCGACGCCCGACTTCGACGCGCAGTACGCCGTCATCATCGGTGCCGGGGTGATCGCGGCGAGCGAGGCGATCTGGAGGAAGTAGCCGCGGGACTCCGTCAGCGCGGGCAGGAAGGCCCGCCCCGTCACCGCTCCGCCCACGAGGTTGACCTCGATGACCCGGCGCCAGGTCGCCGGGTCGCTGTCGCCGAACAGGCCGCCGGTGGCGACACCGGCGTTGGCGACGACGACGTCCACCTTCCCGAACCGGGCCTTCACCTCCCCGGCGACCTGCTCCATGGCCACGTGGTCGGTGACGTCGGCGTGCCAGTAGGCGGAGTCCGTCGGGAGTGCGGCGCTCACCTTCGCCAGCTCGTCCGGCTCCAGCCCGACGAGGGCGATCCGCGCGCCGCGCGCCGCCAGCTTGCGCGCCAGCAGCGCGCCGACACCCCGCGCGCCCCCGGTCACGACCGCGACGTGGCCGTCCAGGTCTCCACGCTTCATCGGGACTCCTTCGTCACGTCGGCCGCCGTGTCGGCGCCGGAGGGCTTCAGGTGGTCGGCGACCAGGCCGCGCAGGACGTCCGTCACGGACTCCGGGTCCTCCAGCGGCGTCATGTGGCCGAGACCGCGCTTCTCGTGCACGCCGACGCAGTGCGGCAGCGCGGCCACCAGCTCGCGCGCGTGCGACAGCGGCGTCAACCGGTCGCGGGTACCGGCGAGGACGGCCGTCGGCATGGTGAGCCGCGGGACCTGCTCGGAGAGGTCGAGACCGGTCAGCACCCGCCCCCAGCCCTGCCGGACCTTGCGGTGGCAGGCGTGCACGATCCGCGCGCAGGCCTCGATCCGCTCGGGCGCCGAGCCGGGGCCCATCGTCGCGTAGGCGAGCATCGCGCGGCTGACCGACGAGACGGGGCCGAGCGGGGCGGACGAGGTGAGCAGCAGCCGGTGCGCCAGCCCGCGCGGGCCCGCCCCGCCCGGCACGGGCAGGACCCGCGCCTCGGACGACAGCCGCCGGGCGCCGGTGCTGCACAGGAAGGCCGCCGCGGCGTGCCGGACCAGCGCGGGCCGCCCGGCGGCGGCCATGATCGTCATGCCGCCCATGGAGTGCCCGCCGACGACGGCCCGCTGCTCCGGACCGAGGACCGCCTCCAGGACGGCGCACAGGTCGTCGGCGAGGGCCTGCGTGCTGTACCGGCCCGGGGTGGCCGGGGACCTGCCGTGACCGCGCTGGTCGTAGGCCACCACCCGGACGCCGTCGGCGGCCAGGGCGCGCGCGACGGGCGCCCAGAAGGCGATGCCGCACGTCCAGCCGTGCGCGAGCACGACGGTGGGGCCGTCGGCCGGACCGAACTCCTCGACGTGCAGCCGGGCCCCCGTGCTGGACGTGACCTGCCGGGTGGCGGCCGGTTCCGGCGCCGCGAACGGTCCGGAGGTGAGCGGGGCGACGGGGCTCATGCGGCGGCCTCCCCAGAGGCGGCGGGCAGCGGACGTCCGGCGGCGACGGCCGGTTCGTCCCGGTCGGGGCGCTCGGCGCGCAGGACCTCGTACTCCTCCAGCCGCACCTCGCGCGTGGCGCGGCGGAACTCCGCCGTCGTGCCCGGCCACACGGTGGTGTTGCGTCCGTTGGCGTCCAGGTACCAGCTGTCGCAGCCGCCGGTGTTCCACACGGTGCGCTTCATGCGCTCCTGGATCCGCGCCGTCCAGGCGTGCACCGCGCCGCGCCGCGCGTCCAGGGCCACCCGGCCGCCGAGGGCGTCGAGCCGGCGCAGGTAGTCGATCATGTAGGTCAGCTGGGCCTCGATCATCAGGATCATGGAGCTGTTGCCGAGCCCGGTGTTCGGCCCGATGATCGTCATGAAGTTGGGGAAGCCGGCGGCGCTCGCGCCGCGCAGCGACTCCATGCCGTCCCGCCATTCCTCGGCCAGCGTCGTGCCGTCGGCGCCCTTGACGCGCTGGGCGATCGGCATGTCGGTGACGTGGAAGCCGGTGCCGAAGATGATGGCGTCGACCTCCGTCTCGGTGCCGTCGGCCGCGACGAGGGTGTTGCCCCGGACCTCCTTGAGCCCGGAGGCCACCAGGTCCACGTTGTCCTGGGCGAGGGCCGGGTAGTAGGAGTTGGACAGCAGGATGCGCTTGCAGCCGATGCGGTAGTCGGGCGTCAGCTGACGGCGCGTCTCCGGGTCCTTGACGGCGCGCTTCATGTGCAGGAGCGCGAGCTGCTGGACGGGCCCCAGCTCACCGGGACGCTTGGTGAAGGCGCTGACCTGCAACTCGCGGATGCCCCAGAGCAGCTGACGGCGCAGGTACCGGGTGACGGGCAGCTTCGCGTGCAGCCAGCGCTCCGCCCCGGTGATCCTGCGGTCCACCCGCGGCATGACCCAGGCCGGGGTCCGCTGGAAGAGCGTGAGCCGGCCGACCGTCGGCTGGATGGCGGGCACGATCTGGATGGCGGACGCACCGGTGCCGATCATGGCGACGCGCTTGCCGCGCAGGTCGTAGTCGTGGTCCCACTGCGCCGAGTGGAAGACCTTGCCCGTGAAGCCGTCGAGCCCGGGGATGTCCGGGATCTTGGGGTCGGAGAGCGGGCCGGTGGCGGAGACGACGACGTCCGCCGTCAGGGTGCCCTGCGAGGTCCGCACGACCCAGCGCAGCTCCTCGGCGTCCCACTCCGCCTGCTCGACCGTGTGCCGGAACCGGATGTGCGGACGCAGCCCGAAGGTGTCGGCGACCCGCTCCAGGTAGGCGTGGATGTGCGCCTGCCCGGAGAAGCTCCGCGGCCACTCGGGGTTGGGCGCGAAGGAGAACGAGTAGAGGTGCGAGGGGACGTCGCAGGCGCACCCGGGGTAGGAGTTGTCGTGCCACGTGCCGCCGACGGCGTCGCGGCGTTCCAGGACGACGAAGTCCGTGATGCCCGCCCGGCGCAGCCGCACGGCCGCCCCCAGGCCGCCGAAGCCGGAACCGATCACCGCCACCCGTACATGCTCATGTTCGCGCTCGCCCATGCCGCGCCCTCCCGGTCTCCGTACCGTCGTGCAAACCGTGCCAGCAATCACTGGCGCAATCGCAGCGTAGAGGAGCGGCGTACTCATGGGTAGGGGGCGGCGCGGAAAAGTTACCGCCGGTTGCACCTCTCCGCCCCCACCGCCCACGCCCCGCCCCGCGGGCCCCGCACGCCCGTCACGCCCCGCACGGCCCCGGCGCCCGCACCCGGAGCCGCGGCGCACGGGGTCATAGGCTGGCCCGGTGGGGAACTTCGAGGAGCAGCACACGGCGACGGGCCCGGCACCCGAACGCGAGTACCGCATGACGGAACTCGCCGAGGCCGCCGGCGTCACGGTGCGCACCGTGCGCTTCTACCGCGAACGCGCCCTGCTGCCGCCACCCCGCCGCGAAGGCCGCATCGCCTGGTACAACGAGCACCACCTCGCCCGGCTGCGGACCATCGGCGCCCTCCTGGCCCGCGGCCACACCCTCGGCGGCATCACCGAACTCCTCACCGCGTTCGAGAAGGGCCGCGACTCCCACAGCGCCGCCGGGCTCCTCGGCCTCGAACCCGCGCTCACCACGCCGTTCTCCGAGGAAGTGCCCGTACGCCTCACCCCCGAGGAGCTGGCCGCCCACTACCCGGGCGAGGTCACCCCCGAGAACCTCTCCGACTCCATCGACCTCGGCTACGTGGCCGTCGACGGCGACGAACTCGTCCACACCAGCCGACGCCTGCTCGACGCCTCGGCCGCGCTCGTCCGCGAGGGCATCCCGCTCGCGGACGTCCTGGACGGGGCGCGCCGCGTCCGCACCCAGGTCGAGGCCATCGCGGCCGTCTTCGCCGACGTCCTCTCCGCGCACCTGCTCGCCGAGGACCGCGACCCCGAGGACGTCGCCGCCTCCGTCGACCACCTGCGCCCCTACGCCAAGCACATCGTCGACGCCGAACTCTCCATGGCCCTCGACCGCCGCGTCCGGAGCCGGCTCGACGCATGGCTCGCCGAACACGGCGAGAACGGCGGCGGGGTCGGCGGCGAGAACGGCGGCGAAGACCAGGATGCGGGGTAGCGCAACCGTCACCCGGGGTGAGAACGTCTCCGTCCCCGCGCGGATCCTTCCGGCCCCCGCCGGACCGCGCGGCAGGGAGGGAGACACTCATGGCACGAGGGTCGGCCCGGCGGCGCACCGCCGTGGCACTGCTGGTCACCACCGCCGTCGTCGCACCCGCCGGGGTCCTCGCGACGGCCGCGCCCGCCCAGGCGGCGCCCTACTGCAACGTCACGACGGGCAGCCACCAGCGGCAGGTCGAACGCTTCCTGAAGCTCACCGTGGACGGCCGGCAGTCGCTGAAGGACTGCCGCGCGATCCAGGCGTTCCAGACCCGGCACGGCATAGCCCCCAACGCCGGCTGGGCCGGCCCGGTCACCTGGGGCGTGATGCACCTGATGAACCAGCAGAAGGCCGCCGGGAAGAACCCGAACCGGAGCGGGCGCTGCCCCACGGACAAGGGCCGCATCGCCTGCGTGGACCTCACCCGGCAGCTCAGCTGGATCCAGGACGGCCGCAGGCTCGTACACGGGCCCGTCCCCGTCCGCACCGGCCGGAACGGCCACGAGACCCGCACCGGCGCCAAGAAGGTCTACTGGCGCAACAAGAACCACTGGTCGACGCTGTACGACGTCGCGATGCCCTACGCCCAGTTCTTCGACGGCGGCATCGCCTTCCACTCCATCAAGGGCAGCGTGTGGTCACCGCCCGGCTCCCACGGCTGCGTCAACCTGCGCCGGTCGGACGCCGCCACGTACTGGAGCCTGCTGCGCAACGGCGACGACGTGCACGTCTGGGGGCGCAAGCCGGGGACGTGAGCCCGGGAGCGGCCGTCAGGAACCGAAGACGGCCGTCACGGGGGCGTGGTCCGACCACCGCTCGGCGTGGCTCGCCGCGCGCTCCACGTACGCCTTCACACAACGGGCGGCCAGCCCCTCCGTGGCGGCCAGCAGATCGATGCGCCAGCCGCTGTCGTTGTCGAAGGCCCGCCCCCGGTAGGACCACCACGAGTACGGCCCGGCCTGGTCCGGGTGCTGCCGCCGGACGACGTCCACGAACCCGCCGTCCGCCGGGTCCAGCACCCGGCTCAGCCAGGCCCGCTCCTCCGGCAGGAACCCGGAGTTCTTCCGGTTGGCCTTCCAGTTCCTGAGGTCCGCCTCCTGGTGGGCGATGTTCCAGTCACCGCAGACCAGCGCCTCCCGGCCACTCTCCGCCGCCCGCTCCCGCAGCTCCCGCAGGTAGGGCAGGAAGGCGGCCATGAAGCGCTCCTTCTCCTCCTGCCGCTCGGTGCCGACCTCCCCCGACGGCAGGTAGAGGCTCCCCACCGTGACGCCCGGCAGGTCCACCTCGACGTAGCGCCCCGCGTCGTCGAACTCGCTCACCCCGAAGCCGACCCGCACCGCCTCCGGCGCGCGACGTGTGAGAACCGCCACCCCGGCCCGGCCCTTCGTCGCCGCCGGCGCCCACTGGACGTGCCAGCCCTCCGGCGCCCGCACGGCCTCCGTGAGCTGTTCGGGCTGGGCACGGACCTCCTGGAGGCACACGACGTCCGCCTCGCAGGACGCCAGCCAGGGCAGATAACCCTTGCCGGCCGCCGCGCGCAGACCGTTCACGTTGACCGATGCGACCTTGAGCATCCCCGCAGCCTACTTAGGATTTCCGTATGCACCTGGCCCGCATCCGGTACGACCACCCCGACGCCCGGCGACTCGAAGCCGAGGTCCAGCAGGAGTACGCCGTCCGCTACGGCGACGAGGGCGACGTCACCCCGCTCGCCGCGGGGATGTTCCTCCCACCCGGCGGCCTCTACCTGCTCGCCTACGACGACGACGGCCGCCCCGTCGCCTCCGGCGGCTGGCGCGCCATGGACCGCGACGGCGAGGGGTACGCGGACGGCGACGCCGAGATCAAGCGGATGTACGTCGTCCCCGACGCGCGCGGACAGGGCCTGGCCCGCAAGATCCTCGCCCAGCTGGAGGCGGACGCCCGCGCGGCGGGACGGGTGCGCATGGTCCTGGAGACCGGCACCATGCAGCCGGAGGCCATCGCGCTGTACGAGTCCGAGGGCTACGAGCCGTGCGCGAAGTTCGGCCTCTACCGCGAGGAGCCGAACAGCCGCTGCTACGCCAAGCCCCTCACCGTCTGACGCCGAGCGGCGCCCCCAGGCGGGGACGTGCCGGACGTGCGGCCCGTCCCGCACGTGACGACGGCCACGTCACCGGCGGCACGGGGGCCCCGCGCCGCTCGATAGCCTGACCGGCATGCCGCTCGACCACGTGGACGTCCTGATCGTCGGGGCGGGCCTGTCCGGGATCGGCACGGCCTGCCACCTCACCCGGGACGCGCCCGGCCGCACGTACGCGATCCTGGAGGCCCGCGACGCCGTCGGCGGGACGTGGGACCTCTTCCGCTACCCGGGCGTCCGCTCCGACTCGGACATGTTCACCCTCGGCTACGCCTTCCGCCCGTGGCGGGGTGAGCGGTCCATCGCCGACGGCGCCGCCATCCGCGAGTACATCCGCGACACCGCCCGCGCCTACGGCGTGGACCGGTACATCCGCTTCCGGCACCGCGTCGTGCGCGCGGAGTGGTCCAGCGCCGACGCCCGCTGGACGGTGACCGCCGAACGCACCGACACCGGCGAGCGCACCCGCCTCACCTGCTCGTTCCTCACCGCCTGCGCCGGCTACTACCGCTACGACCGGGGCCACACCCCGGACTTCCCCGGCGCGGACCGCTTCACCGGACCCGTCGTCCACCCGCAGCACTGGCCCCGCGACCTCGACTGGCGCGACCGGCGCGTCGTCGTCATCGGCAGCGGCGCCACGGCCGTGACGCTCGTACCGGCGCTCGCCGAGGAGGCCGCGCACGTCACGATGCTCCAGCGCTCCCCCGGCTACGTCGCCGCGCTGGCCGCCACCGACCCCCTGGCCCGCGCCCTGCGGCGCCTCCCGCCCCGGCTGAGCGGGCCCGTCGTCCGCTGGAAGAACGTCCTCGTCTCCGTGGCCGGGTTCCAGCTCAGCCGACGGCGCCCGAAGCTCATGAAGGCGCTGCTGCGCCGGGGCGTGACGCGCTGGCTGCCGCCGGGCTACGACGTCGACACCCACTTCACCCCGCGCTACGACCCCTGGGACCAGCGGCTGTGCGCGGTGCCGGACGGCGACCTCTTCCGTGCCGTGTCCGAGGGCAGCGCGTCCATCGTCACCGACCACGTCGAGACCTTCACCGAGACCGGCATCGCCCTCGCCTCCGGCATCCACCTGGACGCGGACGTGATCGTCACGGCGACCGGTCTGACGCTGCACCCGATCGGCGGGCTGCGCCTGCGCGTGGACGGCCACGACGTCGACCTCGGCCGCACCGTCGCCTACAAGGGCGCCATGCTCTCCGGCGTGCCCAACTTCGCGCTCACCCTCGGCTACACCAACGCCTCCTGGACGCTCAAGGCCGACCTCGTCGCCCGCTACGTGTGCCGCGTCCTCAACCACCTCCAGGACCACGGCCTGCGCGCCGCCACCCCCCTCACCCCGACGTTCCCGCCCGGCACGGAGCTGTCCCCGCTCATCGACCTCAGCTCGGGCTACGTGCGGCGCGGCGTCCACGCCCTCCCCCGCCAGGGCCCCCGCACCCCCTGGCGCCTCCACCAGAACTACCTGCGGGACGTGCGCCTCCTGCGCCGCTCCCCCCTCACCGACCGCCACCTCCACTTCACCTGACGCCGGTGCGGAGCGGATTGCGGGGGTGGTGATCCGGTGAGCGGTGCACCGGGGTTCAATTTGGCCGTCGGCCAAGGGACGATGGCCGGCATGGGGAGTGAAGGTGAGCCTCGTTGGAGCGACTTCGGGCGTCGGCTGCGCTACTGGCGGTCCCGGGCCGGGCTGACGCAGGCCCAGCTCGGCGAGCTGCTGGGCTACCACCACAGCCACATCAGCAAGGTCGAGCGGGGGTTCCGGGGGCCGCCGCCCCGGTTCTCCGAGGCGGCGGACGGGCTGCTGGGCACCGGCGGTGAGCTGGCCGCCCTGTGGGAGCGCGCGAGCGCGGGGGAGGCGGCGGCGCAGAGCGTCCCGTTCCCGGTGCCCAGGACGGACGGGCGGCCCGCCGACGTCACCCCGGAGCTGCTGGCCAACTGGCCCGGGGCGCTGCCCGCCAACGGCCTGCCCTGCCCGCTGCACGACACGGCCGGGTGCCCGGTGCCGCCGCCCACGTACGTGCTGGTCTCCGGTCGGCCGCTGCCCGTCGACGTCGACGGCGTGCACGGGCTGACGGCTCTGCTGGCGGCGTTCGAGCGGATGACGGTGGGGCGGACGTCGGTGGAGTGCGCGCCCGTGGAGCGGACGCTGCGGACGCTCGTGGAGCGGTCGACGCAGGTCGGACGCCGGACGGCGCTGCCGCTGCTGCGGCTGGCGGCCCGGTACGCCCAACTCGCGGGCTGGCTGCGGGTCCTGCGCGACCAGAACGGGCTGGCCATGTCGTGGTACGGGCACGGGTTGCGGTGGGCCGACACCTCCGGCGACGTGACGGCGAAGGTGGCCCTGCTCTTCGACATGAGCATGGTGGCGCGCATCGAGCGGGACCGGGACGCCGTGCACGCCTATGCCGACGCCCTGGAGCACGCCGCGCCCGCCCGTCGCTGGGTGGCCACGATGGCCAGCCTCTACCGCGCGCGGGGCGAGGCCCTGTGCGGCGGGCTGGGCGAGGTGGAGCGGCACCTCGGGGCGGCCCGGGGGCTGTTGGACGGCTTCGGTGAACGGGATCGCGCCGAGGCCCCGTGGCTGGTGGGGGCGGAGGGCCGGATGCGGTTGGAGTCGAGTGCGGCGGGGGCGCTGCGGGACGTCGCCGTGCTGGCCGGTGACGTGCGGGCGGCCCGCCGCGCGGTCACGGCGGGCCGCGCGTCCCTGCGGGCGCTCCCCGGCCACATGCGCCCCACCCGGACGCTGCTGACGCTGCGGCTGGCGGACGCCCACGCCTGCGCGGGCGACCCGGACGCCGCCGTGGCGACGGCGGGCGGGGCGCTGGACGAGGCGCTGGCCGCGCCCCGCACGACTATCGTCCGGGAGCTGCGCGGCCTCCACACCCGGCTGTCGGGCGACCCGCGCTGGTCGGGGACGTCGTCCCTGCGGGACTTCCGGGAGCGTCTGCTCACCGCCCTGCCCCCACGCTGAGCCGCGCCCGGTGGGGTGCGGGTCGCCGGAGCGCGTCAGTACAGACTGACCTTGTAGCGTTTCAGGGCCTCGGTGACGGGCTGGTAGAACGTGGTGCCGCCGCTGCGGCAGTTGCCGCTGCCGCCGGAGGTGATGCCGAGCGCCTTGTTGCCCTGGTAGAGCGGCCCGCCCGAATCGCCCGGCTCGGCGCAGACGTTGGTGCGGATCAGGCCGTGCACCGTGCCGGCGCTGCCGTAGTTCACGGTGACGTTGAGCGCGGTGACCGTCCCGCTGTGGGTCCCGGTGGTGGAGCCGGTGCGCGTCACGGACTGGCCGACGTACGGGTCGGCGGCGACGAAGCCGCCCGGGTGGTCCAGCGCCGGGTTGTCGTAGCGGACGAGGGCGTAGTCGTCGCCGGGGAAGCTCGAGTGGATCGTGGGGCCGATGGGCGTGCTGCCGCCGGGGTCGGTGTACCAGTAGTCCACCGCGTTGCCGCAGTGCCCGGCGGTGAGGAAGTAGTACGTACCGCCGCTGCGGACGTTGAACCCGAGCGAACACCGGTGGCCGTTCCCGTAGATGCGGTCCCCGGCGGACAGCAGGGGACGGAACGTCGCGGACGTCCGCTCGATCTTCAGCGCGCCGGCGTCCGGGCCCGCCGCCTTCCGGAGGCCGGCGAGTTCGGCCCGGGAGACGGTGGCGTCCGCCGTGACGACGACCCGGCCGGAGCGGGCGTCCACGTGCCAGGCCGTTCCGCCGACGTCCGCCGCGAGCACGGCGTCGCTGACCCGGGACAGTTCGGCCGCGTCGTAGGTCTCCGGTTCGGCGGCGACGGCGTGCGGAAGGCTCGCCGTCGCGGCGGCGAGCAGTCCGACGGCGGCCGCGAGTGTGCGCGTGGTCCTCACTGCGGGTTCCTCCTGTGGGGGGGTCGGGGCCCGTGTGGTCGCGGGCCTGCGGCAGGGACCCTCCGTGGACGGGGAGTTCACCCCCGCGTTGGCGTGCCCCTGCCAAAGAGCGAGTATGGAGCGCCGCCACGCCCCGTCAACCCCGTCGAGGCGGTGGACGTCTCAGCCGGGGGAGGTCGACGAGGGGTCCGCCCCCGGGCCGGAGGTGGGCGTCGGCGCGCCCGCGGGCTCGCCGTCCACCTCGCAGGCGGCGGGCGGCAGCACCGTGTCGGCCCCGCGCAGCCGCACGGCGGCGCGGCCCTCCTCGTCCTCGGCGAAGGCCGCCGTGCACACGATCTGCCGGACGGCCAGGTCGTCGAGGCCCGCGAGGGCGATCGGCAGCAGCACCTCCACCCCGCCGTCCGGCAGCGGCTCCGTCCGCACGGGGGTCTCCGGCAGGTCGGGCAGTCCGTCGGTGAGCCCGATCTCCCGCTCGGGCCCGCGCGGCCCGGCGAAGAGGGCCGCGACCGTCCGGGACGTCCTGGTCACCCCCGGCACCTCCGGTACGTCCGGCACCCCCGACATGTCGGGCGCCTCCTCGAACGCCTCGTCCAGGAAGCGGATCACGGGCGTCACCCGCCCGTCCGTCGTCCGGAAGAAGAGGAGCCCGGTGGAGGGGTGCGGGACGACCGGGAACGCGGCCGGGTCGCCCGCTCCCACGACCTCCGTCTCCGCGATGCCGCAGCCGCCGAGCAGCAGGGCGGTGAGGGCGGCGCAAGCGGCCAGGGGCGCGGCGCGGCGGCCCCGCCGTCCTCTCCCGGGCACTCTCATGCCGGGCCATCCCCCGCGCGCAGCGGGAGCTCGACGGTGAGGACGGCACCGCTCCCGTCGGGACGGTTCGCCGCGCGGACGGTCCCGCCGTGGAGTCGCGCGTTCTCCAGCGTGATGGCCAGGCCCAGGCCGCTGCCCGCCGAGCGGGTGCGGGCCGCGTCGGCCTTGTAGAAGCGGTCGAAGATGTGCGGGAGCACGTCGGGCCGGATACCGGGTCCCCGGTCGGAGACCTCCGTGACCAGGTGCTCCGTCCCGTCCGCACCGACGGCGGTGTGCACCCGCACGGTCACCGGGGCTCCGCCGTGCCGCAGGGCGTTGCCGACCAGGTTGGCGACGACGATGTCGAAGCGGCGCGGGTCGAGCCGGGCGCGCAGGCCGTCCGGCAGCTCCGCGCGGACCACGTCCGTCCAGTGCCGCCGCTCCAGGGTCTTGCGGACGGTCTCCGCGACGTCGACCTCGTCGGTGTTGAGGTCGGCGGCGCGGGCGTCGAACCGGGAGATCTCCATCAGGTCCTCCACGAGGACCGCGAGCTTCTCCGTCTCCGCGCTGACCAGCCGCACCGCCCGCTCGGTGTCGGGATCCAGGCGGTCCGCGTCCTCCTCCAGGACGCCGGTGACGGCGAGCATCCCCGCCAGCGGGGTGCGCAGCTCGTGCGAGACGTCGGAGGCGAAGCGCCGGGCACGCGCCTCGGCCCGCCGCAGCTCGTCCACGGATGCCTCCAGCGCACCGGCGGACTCGTTGAACGTCCGGGCCAGGTCCGCGATCTCGTCACGGCCGCGCACCCGGATGCGGGTGTCGAGGTGGCCCCGACCCATGGAACGGGCCGCCGCGCGCAGTTCCCGCACCGGGCGCAGCACGCCGCGCGTGGCGATCAGCGCGGGGACGAGGGCGACGGCGAGGCCGGGCAGCGCCCCGTTGCGCGCGGCCACGACCAGCGCCTCCACGTTCGCGCGCTCGTCGGACATCGGCATCACCGCGAACAGGACGAGCCCGGTCGGCACCGCCCGGCCCGGACCGCCGCCGCGCTCGCCGACGTCGAACACGACCGGCATGCCGATCGTCAGATACGGCACCCCGTCCTTGACGACCCGCTGGAAGCTCCCGCTCGGATCGGCGTGGGCCCGGCGGCGCAGCTCGGGCGTGATCACCGTGGAGGTGGGGTTGTCGGCGGAGGAGACGCGGATGTCGCCGTACTCCGCGTAGACGTACCAGGTGTTCGGCTTGCCGTTGCGGGCCATCGCGCGCAACCCGCCGACCAGACCGTCGGTGTCCAGCGGCAGGTAGAAGTCGAAGGCGCCGACCTCGCCGCGGAACGTCGAGACGGCCGTGTCCTGCGCCGTCTCCAGCACCGCGTTGCGCGCCTCCCGGAAGGTGAGGGCGGCGGTCGTGCCCGCGCTGACGGCGGCCACCAGCAGGAACGCGAGCACGAGCCGGGCCCGCAGCCCGAAGGGACGGCGCCGCTCCCCCGTGGGCGGCCTGCGGAAGCGGAACGGTCCGCGGAGCCTCACAGCGGTCCGAAGCGGTAGCCGAAACCCCGCAGGGTCTGGATGTAGCGCGGGCTCGCCGGAACGTCCTCGATCTTGTTGCGCAGCCGCCGCACGCAGGCGTCCACGAGCCGGGCGTCCCCGTGGTAGCTGTGCTCCCACACGTGCTCCAGCAGCTGCTGGCGGCTGAAGACCTGCTCCGGGAAGGCCGACAGGTGCAGGAGGAGCCTCATCTCGGACGGTGCGAGCGCCAGGCGCGTACCGTCCTTGACGACGGTGAGGCCGGCCCGGTCGATGGCCAGCCCGCCGTGCGTCTCGACGCCGGGCCGCCCGCCGCCGTGGTCCTCGATCCTGCGCAGCACCGCGCGGATGCGGGCCTCGATGACCTCGGTGCGGGCGGGTTTGACGATGTAGTCGTCGGCGCCGGCCTCCAGGCCGATGACGATGTCGAAGTCGTCGCCGCGCGCGGTGAGCATGATGATCGGCAGCTGGCTGTCCTCCCGCACCGTGCGGCAGACCTGGACGCCGTTCATGCCCGGCAGCATCAGGTCGAGCAGCAGCAGGTCGGGCCGGAAGGTGCGCAGCGCGGCGAGCCCGGCCTCACCGGTGGCGGCCGCCCGCACCTCGTGGCCGCGCCGGCGCAGGCCCAGTTCCACGCCCTCCCGCACGGAGGGGTCGTCTTCGATGAGGAGCACACGGGGCATGGGCGCAGTATTCCCTGAGGCCGGGGGCGGGACGGGGGCGAGGTGCGTCACCGGCGGCGCAGCCGGGCGAGGCCCCCGGTGACGAGGGCGGTGAGCTCGGCGAGGCGCAGTGGGCGGGCGAGGAGGACGAAGACGGCGGCGATCGCCACCGTCCCCGCGGCGGTCGCCGCGAACGGCCCGGCGGACCCGATGGCCCGCGCGGCGCCGTACCCGAGCGCGGACGCCGGCACGGCGGCGACGAGCAACCGGACCTGCCCGGCGAGGGCCCGCCCGGAGGGACGGCGTGCGCCCGACGCCGCCAGGGTGCGGTGCAGCACGAGGGCCGTCACGGCCCAGCCCACCCACAGGGCGATCGTGTACGCCCCGGCCATGCCCGTCACCGCCCAGCGGGCCGGCAGCAGCACGTACGCGACGATCGACAGGCCCGCCTGGAGCCCGGCCGTCACCAGGTTGAGGAGGAACGGCGTGCGGACGTCGGAGAGCGCGTAGAAGGTGCGGAACAGCACGTACTGCCCGCTGAAGGCGATCAGGCCCGGCGCGAAGGCCATCAGGGTGCCCGCCATGACGGCGACGGCCGCCGCGTCCGTCTCGCCGTAGCGGAAGACGACCGCCAGCACCGGCTGCGCGAGGGCGAACAGCACGCACGCCGCCGGGACGACGGCCGCCGCGCTGTGCCGCAGCGCGTAGGAGACGTCGCGACGCACGGCGGCCGTGTCCGCGTCGGCGGCCGCCGCGCTCATCCGGGGCAGCAGCGCCGTCATCAGCGACACGGTGATGATCCCGTGCGGCACGGCCCACAGCAGGTAGGCGTTGTTGTACGCGCTGAACCCCGCGCCGCCGTCCACTCCGGCCGCCTCGGCGTGCAGGCCGGCCGCCGTGGCCAGCCGGGTCGTCACCCAGTACGCGACCTGGTTGGTGAGCACCAGCAGCACCAGCCAGCCCGCCTTGCGCAGCGGCGCGGTGAGCCCGCTGCCCGCCCAGTCGAGGCGGGGCCGGAAACGGAACCGGGCGGCGCGCAGCGACGGCAGCAGGGCGAGGGCCTGGACGACGATGCCCGCGGTGGTGCCCCAGCCGAGCAGCGCGGTCTCCGCCGGGCTGAGGGACCCGCCGTCGCCGACCACCAGGTAGAGGCCGAACACGGCGATGACCACCAGGTTGTTCAGCACCGGCGTCCACATCATGGCGCCGAACCGGCCCCGGGCGTTCAGTACCTGACCGAGCAGGGTGAACAGCCCGAGGAAGAAGATCTGCGGCAGGCAGTAGCGGGCGAAGGCGACCGCCGTGGCCGTCCGGTCCGGCGGGTAGTCCGTGTACACGTCGATGATCGCGGGGGCCGCCCAGACCGCGCCCGCCGTCAGCGCCAGGAGGGCGAGCACGCACGCCGTGAGCAGCCGGTCGGTGTACGCCGCGCCGCCGTCGGCGTGCTCCTTGGCCGCCTTGACCAGCTCCGGCACGAAGACGGCGTTGAGCGCCCCGCCGATGAGCAGCATGTAGACGATCGTCGGCAGCGCGTTGCCGACGGCGTAGCCGTCGGCGAGCGTCCCGACGCCGATCGCGGCGGCGACGACGGCGGAGCGGGCGAACCCCGTCGCGCGCGACACCACCGACCCCGCCGCCATGATCGCGCCGCTGCGCGCCACGGACCGCGCCCGTCCGGCTTCGGCGGGTGCGTGGGGGGCGGCGGCGGGGGCCTCCGGGGCGGGCGCCGCACCCGGCGCCGTCACCGGCGCGCCAGGTACGTCTGGAACGCCCGGTACAGCGCGTGGTTGGCGGCGCCGTCCAAGGGCTTCTCCCATTCCCCGAGGGTTTCCACGACCTCGCCCCCGGTGCCGAGCTTCCAGCGCAGCAGCCCGTAGGGCCGGTCGTCGGGGTCGAGGGTGGAGGGTACCCCGCGCATGTCGTACGCGTGGGCGCCGAGGGCCTGGGCGTCGCACAGCATGTGCCACTGGAGCAGGTTCGAGGGGCGGACCTCGCGGCGGTGGTCGGCCGAGGCCCCGGTCTGGTACCACACGCGCCGCCCGACGCGGATCATGGTGTGGGCCGCGAGGATCTCGCCGCCGTGCCGGGCCAGGTAGAGCTTCATCCGGCCCGGTTCCTCGGCGTTGAGGGCCGCGTACTGGCGCTCGTAGTAGGCGAGCGAGCGGCCGAGCCGGAACCCGTCCCGCTCCTCGGTGATCCGCAGCAGCCGGTAGAAGGCGGGCAGGTCGGCCGCACCGCCGACGGTCACCTCCACGCCGGACCTCCGCGCCCGCCGCACGTTGCGCCGCCACTCCTGGTTGAGGCCCGCCCACAGGTCGTCCGGGCTCCGGCCGGCGAGCGGCAGCCGGAAGACGTGCCGGGGCTGCGCGTCGCCGTCCTCCTCGCCGCCGCAGCGCCGCCAGCCCCGCGCCCGCAACCGGTCGGCGACGGCCGTGCCCAGCGAGTCCACCTCGCTCGCCAGGACGTCCCCCAGCCGCCGCCCCGGCCCGGTCGCCGCCTTCAGCCGGGCGGCGCTCCAGCGGCGGTAGTCGGGCGAGGGCCCGATCCGCACCGCGAACGCCCCGGAGGCGCGCAGGTGCCTCAGCAGCGGGCCGAGCCAGTCGTCGACGCGGGGGTCGGTCCAGTCGGCGACGGGACCCTCCGGCAGGTAGGCGAAGTGCTTGTTCGTGCCCGGGAGTTGCCGGAGCAGCACGAGTGCCGCCCCGGACAGCCGACCGGCCGCCGGGTCCCCTCCCCACCCGACGAACCGCGCCTGCCAGCCCTCCTTGACCTGCGCCCAGGACGGGCACTGGAGGAAGCCGGGCGCCAGCGCCGCCCCCTCACGGGACTCCAGGAAACGGCGGTACGTCGCGGCGGAGATGGGCCGCAGCGGCGTTTCCCGGCTGCGGTCGGCCGTCACAAGCAGCGCTGACACGGTGAGACCCTCTCGGTCGGGGCGTCCGGTTCTTCGGGGACGCCGAGGATGCTCACAGCCGCCCTTGACCGCTCCGCGCGGCGTGTGTGACGGGACGATGACCGTTCCCCCGCAATCGCCGTCATCCGCCGCCACAGCGGTCCGCCCGCGCCTTCGCGCTCCTACAGTCGCCGATACACACCCCCTATCGCGACGGAGGAGTCCGTTGGGTCACATACGTATGCGCGGAGCGGCGTGCGCGGCGCTGCTCGTGCCGCTCGCCGCCTGCTCCACCTCGGTTCCGTACGGGCGGGGCGCCGACGGTCCGGACGACGCGCCGGACGGGGACCGGTCGGCGGCCGTGACGGTGACACCGCGCGGCGAGGCCGCACCGGCCGGCGAGCCCGTCCGCGTCACGGCGTCGGGCGGGCGGCTGACGTCGGTCACCGTCACCGACGCCGACGGCGGCCCCCTCGCGGGTGAACTCGCCCCGGACGGCTCGGAGTGGGCCTCCCGGCGCAAGGCCGCACCCGGCACCTCCTACCGCGTCACCGCCGTGACGACCGGCGGGGACGGCCGGGACCGCACCTGGAAGTCCGCGTTCACCACGGCCGAGGCCGACCGCGTCAACAAGGTCGACTGGCGGCCGGGGACGGACACCACCGTCGGCGTCGCCCAGCCGATCTCGCTGGTCTTCGACCACCCGGTCACCGACAAGGCGTCCGTCGAGCGGCAGTTGACGGTCACCACGTCCAACGGGACGGAGGGCGCCTGGGCCTGGCTCACCGACCACTCCGGCCGCGACCGGGTGGACTGGCGGCCCCAGGAGTACTGGGAGGCCGGCACCCGGGTGACGATGACGGCTGAGCTGAACGGCACGGACTCCGGGGACGGCGGCTGGTTCGTCCGCGACTACACGACCACCTTCACCGTCGGACCACGCCAGGTCGTCGAGGTCGACCTCGACCGCAAGCAGCTCACCCTGGTGCGGGACGGGAAGGAGGTCCGCACGATCCCGGTCTCCGGCGGCACCCCCGGCGGTGACAAGCGCTCCTGGCGCGGCACGGCCGTGCTCATGGCCAAGGAGGGCACCATCAACATGAGCTCCGAGACCGTCGGACTCGGCGACGCCTACGACAAGATGGTCGACCACTCGATGCGGCTGACCTGGTCCGGCATGTACGCGCACGCCGCGCCCTGGAACGACCGGTGGATGGGCAAGGCCAACAGGAGCTCCGGCTGCATCGGCATGAGCGACGCGGACGCCGCCTGGTTCTACGCGCAGGTCCGTCCCGGCGACCCGTTCGAGATCACCGGCGCGGACACCAAGGGCGTCGTCGCGCCGGGCAACGGCTTCGGCGCCTGGAACGTGTCCTGGCCCGACTGGCAGGCCCGCAGCGCCCTCCACTGAACCGGACCCCGTGTTCCGCGCCCCTCGCACGGTCCGCGCACCGCCGCGTCGTGACGGCGGTGCGCGGACGGGTGGTCTACCGCGGTGCGATCGCCACGGCGTCGATCTCGAAGAGCATCTCCGGCAGCGCCAGCGCGGCCACCCCGACCAGCGTCTGGGCGGGCAGTCCCGCGCCCCAGACCCGGTGCAGCGCGGCGCCCAGGACCCGCAGCTTCTCCGGGTCGTGGTCGACGATGTAGGTGCCGAGACGCACGACGTGCCCGACGTCCAGGCCGACGGCCGCGAGCGCGGTACGGAGATGGGCCAGGGACTGGTCGACCTGGGCGGCGAAGTCCCCGGTGGTGACCGCGCCGGAGTCGTCCGAGGCGTACTGGCCGGCGATGAAGACCTGCTCGCCGGGTGCGGAGACGACGTGGCTGTAGCCGAAGCCGGTCGGGTCGTGCAGACCTGCGGGGTTGGTGAGGGTACGGGTCATGACGGTGCTTCCTTTCCCTTGGTGGTGGTGCCGATGACCGTGCGGCCGACGGCGACGGCCGCGACGAGCGCGAGCGCCGCCCCGGCCCACAGGGGTGCGGAGAGGGAGACGGAGTCGACGAGGCGCCCGCCGAGGAAGGCGCCCAGCGCGATGGACAGGCAGAACGCCGCGACGAAGAGCGAGGTGGCGGCCAGGGTGGCGTCCGGCGCAGCGGCCAGGAACCACGACTGCAGGCCGACCGAGACCCCGCCGAAGGCCAGCCCCCACCCCAGCAGGAGGAGCGTGCCCGCCGTGCCGCCCGTGGTGAGCGCGAGGGCGGCGAGCACGGCGGTGAGCCCGCCCGCCACCGGCAGGAGCGCCGGCCGGGCCGCGCGGGCGGCGGCACCGCCGACGAGGAAGTTCCCGGCCAGCCCCGCGCCGCCGTAGGCGAGCAGCAGGACGCCGACGAGGTCGTCGCCGATGCCGTAGCGGCCCTGCAACAGCGGGCGGACGAAGGTGTAGGCGAGGAAGTGCCCGGTGACGACGAGGAACGTCAGCGCCAGGCCCGTCCGTACACCGGCGTTCGACCGCAGCAGACCACCGAGATCCGCGGGGCTCGGGCCGCGCTCGGCCGGCAGCGGCGGCAGCAGCAGGACGAGGCCGCCGAGCACCGCCAGCGCCAGCGCGCCGAGCGCGGCGAACGCCGTCCGCCAGCCGCCGAGTTCACCGGTGAGGGTGCCCAGCGGCACGCCGAGGACGGAGGCGGCGGAGACCCCGGCGAAGATGACGGAAGTGGCCCGGCCGACGTGCCGTGCGGGCACCAGGCGCAGGGCGAGCCCGCCCGCGAAGGCCCAGAAGCCCCCGATGCTCACCCCGAGCAGCACCCGTGCACCGAGCACCACCGCGAAGTGCCCGGCCACGGCGGACAGCACGTGGGCCGCGCCCACCAGGGCCATCAGCGCGCACAGGACCAGTCGGCGGTCGAGTCGCCCGGCCCCCACCGCCAGTACCGGCGCCGACACCGCGGCGACCAGCCCGGGGACGGTGACCATCAGCCCCGCCGTGCCGTCCGAGACGTGCAACTCCCCGCCGATCGGGGTGAGGAGCCCCACCGGCAGCAGTTCCGCGGTCATCACGGTGAAGATGCCGAGCGTGACCGCCGCGACCGCGAGCCAGCCGCGTACGACGGCCCGCCGCCCGACGTCGAAAACCTGGATACCAGACATCCAGAATATGTCCCTCCCTCAACCGGCCCCGGCGGGCCGGTCGTTCATGTCAGCCGTTCAGGAACCAGCGCCTGATCCGCTCCGGCGCCCCGGGTGCCTGCCGTTCGGCCTGCTCCCGCACGTCGTCCAGCGTCTGCCGGGCGAGTTCCCGGCGCCAGGCGAGCTCCGCCCGCGCCATGGCGTGCGCGAAGGCGCACGGCTTCTGATAGCCGTCCGGGCTCCCCGCCCCGGGCCCCTGCTGCCGGATCTCGGCACACCGGAACGCCTCCTCGGGCCCCTCGATCGCGGCGACCACGTCCATGAGCGTGACCTGCGTCAACGGCCGCGCCAGCCGGAAACCGCCCCGGGGCCCGGAGGTGGAGGTGACGATGCCGGCCCGGGCGAGTGCCTGCAACTGCTTGTTGAAGTACGGCGCGGGAAGCTCGTGGTACGCCGCCAACCGGGCCGCCGTCACCGGACGGTCCGGGCCGATCCAGGCGAGATTCAGCACGCCGTGCAGCGCCCACTCCACACCCTCGCTCATCCTCATGATCCTGGATCTTACACATCCAGGATCTCTGGGGCCACGCGAGCGGGCGGAGACATAGGGCAGGTGGTACCCTACGTTCATGATAAAGACGAGCGTCTACCTTCCCGAAGAGCTGGAAGTGCGGTTGGACGCCGAGGCCGCCGCCACCGGCGTCAGCAAGGCCGAGCTCATCCGGCGGGGAATCGCCATGCTGCTCGAGCACTCGACGCGCCCTCGACAGGGCAACGCGTTGCCCGTCTTCGACAGCGGCCGGACCATGACCGCCGAAGCGATGGATGACGCGCTCTACGAGCACATCAAGGAACGATCGGCGCGCCGTTGATCATCGTCGCCGACACGTCCGCCCTGTTCGCCGCGTTCGACGCGGCGCAGCACGAGCATCGTGAAGCCCTGGACATCGTGGACCGGGAAGTCCTCGCCCTCTCCCCCCTGGTCATCACCGAACTCGACCACCTCGTGCACCGGGATCTCGGATTCACCCCGGCCCTGCAGGTCATGGAGGCACTGAACGCCCGCATGGCGGACGGCCAGTACAGGCTGGCCGCCCTGAGGCCGGCGGACCTCATCGCCGCCCACGAGGTACGCGTGAAGTACGAGGGGCTCCGACTCGACCTGGCGGATGCCGTGGGCGTCGTCCTCGCGGACCGGTACAAGACGGACCGCATCCTCACTCTTGACCAACGCGACTACCGCGCGATCACCCCACTGACCCCCGGGCTCACCGCTTTCCGCATTCTCCCCGCCGACCACTGACTCCGGGGGCACCCGCCCTCAGACACCTCGCGGCGAGGCCGAGAACGACGAAGATCCCGCCCGATCTTGCGATCGGACGGGATCTCGTGTGCTGTGGACCTGAGGGGATTTGAACCCCTGACCCTCTCGTTGCGAACGAGATGCGCTACCAGGCTGCGCTACAGGCCCTTGCAACGGGTGAAACTGTAGCACCTGGGAAGGGCGGCGCAAAAATCCCGGTCGGGGGCCCGCGGGAGGCCGCTACTCGTTGGCGGCGCGGCGTCGTTCCTGGTCGGCGTACTGGTCGAAGAGCGGGGTACGGCCGCGACGGCGGTCCTCGGTGGAGGACGGAGCCGAGGCCGAAGCCGGTTCGGTGGCGCGGGCCGAGCTCCAGGCGTCCGGGGCCTCCAGGTCGACGCCGGAGGCGTGCCGGGGGGCGACGGGGGCGTTGACGTAGGTCGGCAGCGGGACGGGGACGGGCTCCCAGCCGTCGGCGTCGTGCAGGGCGCGGGGCGCGCGCTGCTGGTCGACCCACTCGGCGTGGTCGGTGGCCTCCACGAGGGCGCGGCGGTCGTCCGCCGGGCTGGGGGCGGTGTGGGGCTGCTCGGGGGTGGGGGCGGCGGCCGGGTCCGGGCCGGTGGGACGGCGGCGGGCGCGGAGCCGCCGGGCGGCGTCCTCGGCCCGGTGCCGGTCGACGCGGGCGGAGGCGAGCCGGACGGCGTAGCGCCGGCGCTCCTGCGCGCGGACGTAGAGGATGTAAGCGGTCAGCAGGCCGGCCGGGACGGCTGGCGCCCACAGGAGGTGGAGGCCGCCCACGGCGGCGGTGACGGAGCCGAGGGTGAGCGCGAGGAAGAGGACCATCGTGGTGCGGCGTCGACGGGCGAGGACCTTCGCGCGGACGGCCCGCTCCTCGGGGTGGAGGGCGCCGGGCCGGGCGGACGCGGGGTCGGCTGGGGGCCGGTCGGCGGTGCCGTCCGGCTCCTCGGGGGCCGGGGGTTCCGACCGCTCGCCGTCCTCCTTGGCCTGACGCCGCTCGGCCGACGCCCGGCCCGTCAGCATGCGGATCGCGGTGCTGAACCGTTCCGTCGGACGTGCGTCGTTCAGCTCGTCCTGGCGGCGGAGCCACATCGGTACCAGGTAGGCGGCCCAGGCCCCGACGATGACTGCGTAGATGAGGCCGCTGCTGCTCACTCTCACACCGTAGAGGGGTTTCGGGAGGTGCATCAGCCAATTGACGCGGTGTGTCGCACGATCTGCCTGACATCTCGACACTTTTTCGCGGCCGGTTCCGACCGATAAATCACTGAAACTGACGGGAATTCGAACAGGAATGCGAATAACGGCGGGTGCTGCTATTCCGTAATCCCGCTCCCGTTCCCGCCGCAGCGCCGCTTCCCGCTCCGGCTACATCTGGGCCGGGCCCGGCAGGGAGCGGTCGTGCCAGCGGGCGAGCAGGCCCTCGGGGACCTCCTCGGCGGTCAGGGCGTAGACGAGATGGTCGCGCCAGGCTCCGTCGATGTGGAGGTAGGCGGGACGCAGGCCCTCCTCGCGGAAGCCGAGCTTCTCCACGACGCGGCGGCTCGGGATGTTCTCCGGACGGATGCAGACCTCGATGCGGTGCAGGCCCACGGCGGCGAAGCAGTGGTCGACGCTGAGCGCGACCGCCGTCGGGGTGAGGCCGCGGCCCGCGACGGCCCGGTCGATCCAGTAGCCGACGTGCGCGGAGCACATGGAGCCCCAGGTGATGCCCGCGACGGTGAGCTGGCCGACGAGTCGGCCGCGCCACACGATGACGAACGGCAGCATCCGGCCCGCCTGGGCCTCGCCACGCAGGTGGCGGACCATCTGCCGGTAGGTGGGGCGCTGCGGGGGGAACCGTCCGGGCGGAGCGGGCGGAACGGTGGCCTCCCAGGGCCGCAGCCAGGCGCGGTTGCGCTGGTTGACCTCCCGCCAGGCCCGCTGGTCGCGCATTCTTATCGGGCGGAGGGCCAGGTCGCCGTCCGCCAGTTCCACCGGCCATACGGCGTTCAGTGGGATTCACCTCTGGGGTGGTCGCCGCCGCGGAGCTGGTCGACGGCGTGCGGAAGGATCTCCGTCAGGACGGCGAGCCCGTCCTTGACGCCTCCCCGGGAGCCGGGCAGGTTCACGATCAGGGTACGGTCCGCGACACCGGCGAGGCCACGCGAGAGGGCCGCCGTGGGGACCTTCGTGCGGCCCGTGGCCCGGATCGCCTCGGGAATGCCGGGGATCTCGTGGTCGAGGACGCGGCCGGTCATCTCCGGGGTGAGGTCCATGGGCGTGAGGCCGGTGCCGCCCGTGGTGACGACGACGTCGTAACCGGCCGCGACGGCGCGGCGCAGGACCTCCTCGACCGGATCGCCGTCGGGGACGACGCTCGGCCCGTCGACGTCGAAGCCCATCGCCCGCAGTCCGTCGGCCAGCAGGGGGCCGCCCGTGTCGGCGTAGACGCCGGCGGACGCCCGGTTGGAGACGGTCACCGCCAGCGCCCGCACGGGTGCTCCGGGGGGACGCGGGGTCGGTCCCGGGGTGGCGGTCGTCATGAGCGCTTCCATTCCCCGGACGCGCCGCCCGTCTTCTCCTCCACGCGGACATCGGTGATCACGGCGCCCTTGTCGACGGCCTTGACCATGTCGACGACCGTCAGCGCGGCGACGGAGACGGCGGTGAGCGCCTCCATCTCCACGCCGGTGCGGTCGGTGGTCCGCACCGTCGCCGACAGTTCCACGGCGTCGTCGGCGACGGTCAGCTCGACGTTGACGCCGGAGACCGCCAGGGGGTGGCACAGGGGGATCAGCTCGGGCGTCCGCTTGGCCCCCATGATCCCGGCGATGCGGGCGGTCGCGAGCGCGTCGCCCTTGGGCAGCCCGCCGTCGGCGCCGCGCAGCAGTTCGACGACGCGGGGGGCGACCAGGACCCGTCCGCTGGCCGTCGCCGTGCGCGTGGTGACGTCCTTGGCGGAGACGTCGACCATCCGGGCGGCCCCGGACTCGTCGAGGTGGGTGAGGTGCTGCTGGCTTTTCATGGGCAGCAACCGTACCCGCCCGGCACCGCCCGTGACGGGCCGCCCGATCCGCGGGACGGACGTCAGCCGAGGGGCACGACGTCCAGTTCGTCGCCGTCGTCCACCCGGGTGCGGGACTCGGGGACGACGATGAGGGAGT
This sequence comes from Streptomyces chumphonensis, assembly GCF_014779715.1. Taxonomy (GTDB): domain Bacteria; phylum Actinomycetota; class Actinomycetes; order Streptomycetales; family Streptomycetaceae; genus Streptomyces; species Streptomyces chumphonensis. The sequence goes on along the minus strand of NZ_JACXYU010000009.1, from coordinate 78,800 downwards.
CCGCCTGGGCGAGCGCGGCGATGAGGTGGGAACCCGCACCGCCGACGGGACGCACCTCGCCCGTCCCGCCCGGCACGGACGGCGGCCGGTAGGCGCCGCGCAGGAACTGGCGCTTGCCCTCGGGCGAGGCGAGCGGTCCGGCGTCACCGAGCCGCACCACCGCCCGGACCCGGGGCCGGTTGACGTCCGCGCAGCCCATGAGCGCGCGGATGACGGGCCGGACGAACAGTTCGAAGGAGACGTAGGCGCTCACCGGGTTGCCGGGCAGGGCGAGCAGCGGGACGCGGTCGGGCCCGACGAGTCCGAAGCCCTGGGGCTTGCCGGGCTGCATGGCCAGCCGGCGGAACTCCACGCCGCCGCCCCAGGCCATCGGCTCCTCGCCCGGCCCGGCGCCCGCGCCGCCGAGTGCCTCCTTGACGACGTCGTACGCGCCGACGCTGACACCGCCGCTGGTGACGAGCACGTCGGCCCGGACGAGCTGGTCGTCGACGGCGGCGCGCAGGGAGTCGGCGTCGTCGGCGACGGCGCCGACGCGGTAGACCTGGCCGCCGGCGTCGCGGGCGGCGGCGGCGAGGACGTAGCTGTTCGAGTCGTGGATGCGACCGGGGCCCAGTTCCTCGCCGGGCGGGACGAGTTCGCTGCCGGTCGACATGACGACGACGCGCGGACGGGGCCGGACCGGCACCGAGCCGCGCCCGATGGCGGCGAGCAGCCCGAGCTGGGGCGGTCCGAGCACGGTACCGGCGCGCAGGGCGAGTGTGCCCGCCCCCACGTCGCTGCCGCGCCGGCGCACGTACTGCCCGGCGCGCACGGCGCGGTGGACGCGGACCTCTCCCCCGGCGCCGGAGGGGTCGGCGGCGTGGGCGGTCATGGCGTCGGCGGGGCCGCCGCCCGCGCCGCCGTCGGTCCACTCCACAGGGACGACGGCCTCGGCGCCGGGCGGCAGCGGGGCCCCGGTCATGATGCGGGCCGCCTGCCCCGGGGCGACGGTGGGCGGCTCGGCGCTGCCCGCCGCGACGTCCCCGACGACCGTCAGGACGGCCGGGTACTCCGGTCCGGCGCCGTCGACGTCGGCGGTGCGCACGGCGTAGCCGTCCATGGAACTGTTGTCGAACGGCGGCAGCGGGGCGGGGACGGTCACGTCCTCGACGAGGACGCAGCCCTGTGCCTCCGGCAGGGACAGCTCGATGGGTTCCAGGGGGCGGACGGAGGCCAGGACGTCCGCGAGGTGGTCGTCGACGGACCAGATGTCGGTCACAGCCGCACGGCCCCCTGCATCGCCGGTTCGAGGTCGCGGCCGTCGGCGTCGGTGCGGGCGGCCGTCCCGCCCATCTCCTTCGCCACGAAGTCGCGCAGCCAGGAGCGGAACTCCGGGCCGAGGTCCTCGCGCTCGCAGGCGAGCCGGACGATGGCGCGCAGGTAGTCGCCCCGGTCGCCGGTGTCGTAGCGGCGGCCTCGGAAGACGACGCCGTGCACGGGCCCGCCGAGGGAGGGGTCGGCGGCGAGGGTCTGGAGGGCGTCGGTGAGCTGGATCTCGCCGCCGCGCCCGGGCTCGGTGCGGCCCAGCACGTCGAAGACCGCCGGGTCGAGGACGTAGCGGCCGATGATGGCGAGGTTGCTGGGGGCCTCGGCGGTGGCGGGCTTCTCCACCAGGTCGCGGACCTGGACGACGTCCTCGGCGCCGGTCGTCTCCACGGCGGCGCAGCCGTACAGGTGAATGCTGGCCGGGTCCACCTCCATCAGGGCGACGACGCTGCCGCCGTGCCGCGCCTGCACCTCGGTCATCCGGGCGAGCAGCGGGTCGCGCGGGTCGATGAGGTCGTCGCCCAGGAGGACGGCGAACGGCTGGTCCCCCACGTGCGGCGCCGCGCACAGGACGGCGTGTCCGAGGCCCTTCGGGTCGCCCTGGCGGACGTAGTGCATGGTGGCGAGCTCGCTGGACTCCTGCACCCGCTCGAGCTTCCGCTCGTCGCCCTTGGTGCGCAGGACCTCCTCCAGCTCGTAGTTGCGGTCGAAGTGGTCCTCCAGGGGGCGCTTGTTGCGCCCGGTGACCATGAGCACGTCCGACAGACCGGCGGCGACCGCTTCCTCGACGACGTACTGGATCGCGGGCTTGTCGACGACCGGGAGCATCTCCTTGGGCGTCGCCTTCGTGGCGGGCAGGAAGCGCGTGCCGAGACCGGCGGCCGGGATGACGGCCTTGCGGATCGGGGTACGTGGCTCAGTCATGTCGGGAACCCTATCTGGTGATTTCGCGCGTACGGACGGAAGTCGGGTGACCCCCCGACGGGTGCCGCCGGGGCGGTGACACCATGCCGTCGGAACGGACGAACGGCGGGGCCGGCCCACGGCCCGCGAGTGAGGACGGCGACGTGACGCACGACCCCCCACACGGCAGTGGCCCCGGCACGCCGGGTCCCGGACAACCGAAGCGGGCCCTGCGGCGCGTGCTGCTGGAACGACGCCGGGCCCTGTCGGAGAAGGACGCGGCCGACGCCGCGGCGGTTCTCGCCGAGCGCGCGCTCGGGCTGCCGGAGCTGGCCGGGGCCCGCACGGTGGCCGCCTACGTCTCCGTCGGACGGGAGCCGGGCACCCGCGGGCTGCTGGACGCCCTGCGCGGGCGCGGCGTCCGGGTGCTGCTGCCCGTGCTGCTGCCGGACGACGACCTGGACTGGGCGGCGTACGGCGGGCCGGGGAGCCTGCGCCGCGCCGGGCGCGGACTGTGGGAACCGGACGGCCCCCGGCTGGGGCCCGCCGCCGTCACCGGGGCGGACGCCGTCCTGCTGCCGGGGCTCGCGGTGGACGCCGACGGGCTGCGGCTGGGCCGGGGCGGCGGCTCCTACGACCGGGTGCTGGCGCGCCTGGCCGGGGCCGGGGCGGACCCGGCGCTCGTCGTCCTGCTGTACGACGACGAGCTGCTGCCCGTCGTACCGGCCGAGCCGCACGACCGGCCGGTGCACGCCGCCGTCACTCCGTCCGGCGTGCACCGCTTCGGGGCGGGCGCTACGGGGTGAGGGCCATGGTGTCCTCGGCCGACGCGTCCACGGCCTTTCGGCTGTAGGCCCAGGGCAGCAGCTCGCCCTTCGCCCACAGGTCCGTCTGGTCGGTGTAGTGCGGGTGGTAGGCGTGGCCGGAGGCCCCGGTGAGGTTGATCCACCGGGACTTGTCGAAGTCCTCCAGGTTCACCACCATCCGCATCGACGGCACCCAGACGACGTCGTAGCCGCCCGCGGCGTTCCAGCCGGTGGCGTTGACGGCGTCCTTGCCGCCGGGCACCTCCCACGGACCGCGGTTCAGCATGCGCTGCACCAGGGCGGGCCCCGCGGTGCCGAGGGTCTGGTTCTCCAGCATCAGGCGGTGGAGGCGGCCCCAGCTCCAGGTGTCGATGTTCTTGCCGAGCTTGGTGGTGAGCTCCCAGCGGGCGTCCTTCATGGCCCGCGCCAGCAGCTCGTCGCGTCCCTCGGCGGCCGGGGTGTCCAGGCCGTCGGCCGGGGCGGACCACCAGGCGTTGTCGGGGTCCTCCACCAGGCGGCGCACGATCTCGAACCAGCGGTCGCCGCCGTCGGGCTGCGCGGCGTCGGGGGCGCGCGTGCCGCACTCGCGCACGGTGCGGGCGGTGCCGTCCAGGTCCTCCAGCGGGCCGGAGTCGTCGGCCGGGCGCACCCGCAGGCACTCGCCCTCGACCCGCAGCTCCTTGGGCAGCTTGTTGCCGAAGGCCAGCATGAGCAGGTTGCGCCAGACGCCGTTGAAGTAGGCGGCCGGGGCGGAGTCCGCGTCCTGCGTGTAGTCCCAGCCCTCGAGGAGCTGCTGCGCCTCGCGGACGTAGGGGTCCTCGACGTCGATCTTGAGCAGGTACGGAACGAGGAGCTTGGCGATCTCGCTGCTGCTGTCGGACTGCATGGCCTGCATGTCGTCCATGGAGACCTTCCCGCCGTCCTCGATCTTGGACTGGATGAGGTCGTTGATGCGCTGGCTGCGGGCGCCGTAGCTCCAGTCCTCGGTGAGCAGGTAGGGGTAGGTCTCCTGGTCGACGACGGCCTGGTTGGCGGTGACGATGTAGCCGCGCTCGGGGTTGTACTCGTAGGGCAGCGCGGACTGCTCCACGTAGCCGGTCCACTCGTAGTCCGGGTCCCAGCCCGGTGCCGGGTAGCGGCCGTCGCCCTTGCCGCGCACCGGGATGCGTCCGGGGGCCTGGTAGCCGATGTTGCCCTCGGTGTCGGCGTAGACCAGGTTCTGGGAGGGGACGGCGAAGTCGGCGGCGGCGGCGCGGAACTCCTCGAAGTCGCTCGCCTTGTTGATCTTGAAGACGGCGTCCATGGTGGCGGACGGGGACAGGGCCGTCCAGCGCAGGGAGACGGCGTAACCGTCGCCCCGGTCGGGCGCCGGGCCGGTCACGGGAGCACCCTCGCCCACGCGGGACAGCTCGGTGTTCCGGTCCGACACGATCGGCCCGTGCCGGGTGGAGCGCACGGTGATCTCGCGGTCCTTCCCCCCGGCCACCTTGATGACCTCGGTGCGCGTCTCGTAGGGGACCATCTCGCCGTCGTACAGGTAGCGGCCGTCCTCGATCTTCTCCAGGTAGAGGTCGGTGACGTCGGCGCCGAGGTTCGTCAGACCCCAGGCGATGTCCTGGTTGTGGCCGATGACGACGCCCGGCAGACCCGCGAAGGTGAAGCCGGAGACCTCGTACGGGCAGCGCTCACTCACCTGCTTGCAGTGCAGTCCCATCTGCGTCCACACGGACGGCAGCTGCGGGGCCAGGTGCGGGTCGTTGGCGAGCAGCGGACGGCCGGTCGTCGTGTAGTCGCCGGAGACGACCCAGGAGTTGGACCCGATGCCGCTGCCGCTGCGGCCGAGCAGCGCGGGCAGGTCGTCCAGGGACGCGGCCAGCCCGCCGAGCTGCGTGCTCACCCCGCCGGGCAGCGCGTCGTCCTGCCCGGTGCCGTCGGCGGCGTCCCCGGGGGCGGGTTCCGTGTCGGCGTCGGGGGCGGGTTCCGTGTCGGGGAGGAACGTCTCCGTCGCCTCGTCGACCGCGCCGCCCTCCACGATCGGGCGGTGCCGCTCGGTGGGGTAGTCGGGGTAGAGGTCCTCGATCTGCTCCTCGTCGAGCCGCGTGGACAGCAGCGAGCGGTCGATCTCGTCCTCGACGTTGCCGCGCAGGTCCCAGGCCATGGCCTTGAGCCAGGCGACGGAGTCGACGGGCGTCCAGGGCTGCGGCTCGTACGCGTCGTTGACGAGGCCGAGTGCCGCGTACTCCAGCGAGAGGTCCGCGCCGCCGTGCTCCTCCAGGTAGGCGTTGACGCCGGCCGAGTACGCCGTCAGGTGGTCCTTGGTCTCCTCGGACAGCTCCGTCTCGTACTCCTCCTTCGCCACGTCGTGCCAGCCGAGCGTGCGCAGGAAGGCGTCGGTGCGGACCTGCTCCTCACCGAACATCTCCGAGAGGCGGCCCGCCGTCGTGTGCCGGCGCACGTCCATCTCCCAGAACCGGTCCTGGGCGTGGACGAAGCCCTGCGCCATGAACAGGTCCTCGGCGCTGGACGCGTAGATCTGCGGGATGCCGTTGCCGTCCCGCTTCACCTCGACCGTGCCGGACAGACCCTCCAGTTGCACCGAGCCGGTCGTCTGGGGGAAGGAGGCGCGGACGGTGCCGACCGTCCAGAAGCCCCCGGCGACCAGCCCCCCGACGAGCAGCAGCACCAGAGTGATCACAACCAGGCGGGCGCGCCGGGACCGTTTCTTGACGGGCATCGCTGTCCTTCGGGGCAGGGTGGGACCTTACGACCTATGGATTCCGGGGGGATTCCGTGCTGGAGCAACTGTAGGCGGACGCGATGCGGGCTCTTGCGGCGAGTGTCGCTCCACCCCATGCCGTCACCGGGCCTTCACCGGGTCCCGACGGTCATGGGATGGTAAATTGTTAGACTAGGCAACGAATATTAACGGCTTCTTAGCGCGCCGGGGGACTTGCGCGGGCACTGTTTCGGTCGAACCGGCGCCCGTATCGGGCCGGTTCACGGACGGGTGCACCGACCCTCGGGGCCGGTGGTCGCGCGACGTCACGGTCGTCACCGCCGCCCGACCGGTGCCACCGCCCGCCCCCACCCGACGGGCCGACAGGACAGACGACCGACGAGACCGACGAGACCGAGACCAGAAGAGAGAGGACCGGCCCCTGACTGTCGACCGCCTCAACGAACTCCTGCTCGCCTGCGCACTCGTGCTCCTGGTGGCGGTGGCGGCCGTGCGGCTCTCCACGCGCAGCGGGCTCCCCACGCTGCTCATCTATCTGGGCATCGGCGTCACGATGGGTCAGGACGGGCTGGGGGTGGAGTTCAGCGACCCCGAGCTGATGCAGGTGCTCGGCTACGCCGCCCTCGTGATGATCCTCGCCGAGGGCGGGCTCGCGACGAAATGGCGGGAGATCCGCCCGGCGGTGGGCGGAGCGGCGGTGCTCGCGACGTTCGGCGTGGCGATCAGCGTGCTCGTCACGGCGGCGGCGGCGCACTACCTGGTGGGCCTGTCCTGGCAGTTGTCCCTGATCCTCGGCGCGGTCGTCTCCTCCACGGACGCCGCCGCCGTCTTCTCCGTCCTGCGGGTGATCCCGCTGCCGCGCAGACTGAGCGGCATGCTGGAGGCGGAGTCCGGCTTCAACGACGCGCCCGTCGTCATCCTCGTCGTCGCGTTCTCGGCCCTCGCCACCGACCCGCAGCCCTGGTACCAGCTCGTCGGCACGATCGTGTTCCAGCTGGCGGTCGGCGTCCTGTGCGGCCTCGGCGTCGGCAAGCTCGGCGAGCTGGGGCTGCGGCGCATCGCCCTGCCCGCCTCCGGTCTCTACCCGATCGCCGTGCTGGCGCTGTGCGTCCTCTCCTACGCCGTGGGCGCGCTCGCCCACGGCAGCGGCTTCCTCGCGACGTACATCACCGGCCTGATCCTGGGCAACGCCAAGCTGCCGCACCGGCCCGCCGTGCGCGGGTTCGCCGACGGGGTCGCCTGGATCGCCCAGATCGGCCTCTTCGTGCTGCTGGGCCTGCTCGCCACGCCGAGCGCGCTCACGGCCGACTTCTGGCCCGCCATCCTCATCGGCCTGGCCCTGACCCTGGTGGCCCGCCCGCTGTCCGTCGTGCTGTGCCTGACGCCGTTCCGGATGCCGTGGCGGCAGCAGATGCTCATGTCCTGGGCCGGGCTGCGCGGGGCCGTGCCCATCGTCCTCGCCACGATCCCGATGGTGGCCGGGATCGAGCAGAGCGACCGGATCTTCAACATCGTGTTCGTGCTGGTCGTCGTCTACACCCTCGTGCAGGGCCCGACCCTGCCGTGGCTGGCGCGAAAGCTGCGGCTCGGCGCCACCGACGGCGCGACGGACGTCGACATCGAGTCCGCACCGCTGGAGCGGCTGCGCGGCCACCTGCTCTCCGTCTCGATCCCCTCCGCGTCGCGCATGCACGGCGTGGAGATCAACGAGCTCCGGTTGCCGCCGGGCTCGGCGGTGACGCTCGTCGTCCGCAACGGCAAGAGCTTCGTCCCGACGCCGACGACCGTCCTCACGCGCGGGGACGAGCTCCTGGTCGTCGCCACCAACGCCGTACGGGACCAGGCCGAGCAGCGCCTCATCGCCGTCGGCCGGGGCGGCAAGCTCGCGGGCTGGCTGGGCCGCCGTCCGCACCCGGGGCCGCCCGGCGTCTCCGGCTCGCCGGGACGCTCGGCGCCCAGCCGCTGAGACCCCGGCGGGGCGTCCGGCCGGGGCCGAGGGTGTTTCCCGCCTCCGGCCTTGGAATACCAGGCAGAACGTACGGGTTACACTGCGAGTACCCAGATACGTTTTCCCCGACCCTGCCTGATGCAGAGCCGGCGTCACCGGTGTGAACCACCCGGTGCGACGCGAGCGGACGGCTCTCGGTGCGCACAGGCCCCGTTCGATCCGGGTGCGCACTACCAGGCGGCAGAAAGGCACGGCCGTGGCGTCGAAGCCCGGCTACCGTCAGCTGTTGCGCACCCCGGGTGCGTGGTCCTTCCTCCTCCCCGGCTTCCTGGCCCGGCAGCCGTTCGCGATGCTCACCATCGGCATCGTGCTGCTCGTCCAGCACACCACCGGGTCCTTCGGCGCCGCCGGTGCCGTCTCGGCGGCCACCGGCGTCGCCATGGCGCTGTGCGCCCCGCAGGTCGGCCGCCTCGCCGACCGGTTCGGACAGCGGGCCGTCCTGATCCCCGGCGCCCTGGCCCACGCGACCGCCGTCACCGCGCTCATCACCCTGGCCCTCTCCGACGCCCCGCTGTGGGCGCTCCTGCTCGTCGCCGTGCCCACCGGCGCCTCGGTACCGCAGATCGGGCCCATGGTACGGGCCCGCTGGGCGCACCGGCTGGGCGGCGGACCGCTGCTGCCGACGGCCGCCGCCTTCGAGTCCGTCACCGACGAGCTGACGTTCGTCGTCGGACCGGTCCTGGCCACCGCCCTGTGCACCGGCGTCCACCCCGCCGCCGGGCTCGTCGCCGAAGCGGTCCTGACGGTCGTCGGCGGCCTGGTGTTCGCCGCCCAGACGCGCACGGCTCCGCCCGCCCACCGCGACGCCCTCGCGGGCCGCTCCGGCGGCTCGGCCCTCGCCGAGCCCGGCGTCCGGGTGCTCATCCCCGTCTTCCTGGGCATCGGTGCCGTCTTCGGCGGCCTCCAGGTCTCCTTCACGGCGTTCACCGAGGCCATCGGCCAGCCCGCCGCGAACGGGCTGCTGTACGGCGTCTTCGCGGGCGGCAACATGCTCGCGGGCGTCGCCTGCGGCGTGATCGCCTGGCGCTCCGAGGCGCACCACCGGCTGCCCCGCGCCTACACCGTCCTGGCGCTGGTGACCGTGCCGCTGTGGTTCGCCGCCGCCGGCGGCTCCCCGGTGCTGCTCGGCGCGGTGGGACTGCTGGTCGGCCTCGCCACGGCACCGGCGATGATCACCGGGTTCACCCTGGTGGAGCGACTCGTCCCGGCCCGGTCGCGCACCGAGGCGTTCACCTGGCTGACCGGCTCCGTGGCCCTGGGCCAGGCGCTCGCCGCCACCACGGCGGGCCAGCTGACCGACGGGTTCGGCTCCACGGCCGGTTTCACCGTCCCGCTCGCCGGTACGGCGCTGGCCGCGCTCGCCGTCGTGACCCTGCGCCGACACCTGGCACCGCGCCCCGCGCAGCCGGCCGAGGCCCGCGTCGTGGCACGTGGCGCCGATCACCGTGTGCCCGTCGCAGTGGACTAAGCCGCCGGAATGCTGCACCATGGAGCGTCGTTAGCACTCCACAGGGACGAGTGCCAGGAGGAGCAAGTGCCGACCTACCAGTACCAGTGCACCGAGTGCGGCGAGGGCCTTGAGGCGGTGCAGAAGTTCACCGACGATTCCCTCACCGACTGCCCGAGCTGCTCGGGACGCCTGAAGAAGGTGTTCTCCGCCGTCGGCATCGTGTTCAAGGGCTCCGGGTTCTACCGGAACGACAGCCGCGGCTCGTCGTCCAGCAGCAGCCCGGCGTCGGGGTCGTCCGGCTCCTCGGGGTCGTCCGGCTCCGGTACCTCGGACGCGGGCTCCGGCTCGTCGGGCTCCGGCTCGTCGTCGGACAAGAGCGCGGCGAAGAGCGACACGAAGCCCGCCGCCACCACCTCCGCCGCCTGACGACACCCGTCCGGGCCCGGGCGTGCCCGGCCGCCGTCCGCGCCGACGACCGCCGGGCACGGCGGAGCACGGCCGCGGGCGGCGCTTAGGGTGTGCGCATGACGACACCTGCGCAGGCCGACATCGGCGTCATCGGCGGCTCCGGCTTCTACTCCTTCCTGGACGACGTCACCGAGGTGCCGGTGACCACGCCCTACGGAGAGCCGAGCGACGCCCTCTTCGTCGGGGAGCTGGCCGGCCGCAGGGTCGCGTTCCTGCCCCGACACGGCCGCGACCACACCCTGCACCCGCACCGCATCAACTACCGCGCCAACCTGTGGGCCCTGCGCGCCGCCGGAGTGCGCCAGGTGCTCGGACCGTGCGCGGTCGGAGGGCTCCAGGAGAAGTACGGACCCGGCACCCTCGTCGTCCCCGACCAGCTCGTGGACCGGACCAGGTCACGGGCGCAGACCTACTTCGACGGCGAGGAGCGGGCCGACGGGCAGCGGCCCAACGTGGTGCACGTCACCTTCGCCGACCCGTACTGCGAGACGGGCCGGGAAGCCGCCCTGAGCGCCGCCCGGGGCCGGGAGTGGGAACCGGTGGACGGCGGCACGATGGTCGTCGTCGAGGGGCCGAGGTTCTCCACCCGCGCGGAGTCCCTGTGGCACGCCGCTCAGGGCTGGGCCGTGGTCGGCATGACGGGCCACCCGGAAGCCGTGCTCGCCCGTGAGCTGGGCCTCTGCTACAGCTCCCTCGCCCTGGTCACCGACCTGGACGCCGGGGCGGAGACGGGCGAGGGAGTCTCGCACGCCGAGGTGCTGGAGGTCTTCCGGGAGAACCTGGGACGGCTGCGCACGGTGCTGTTCGACGCCGTGGCCGCCCTGCCCGGGACCCGTTCCTGCGGCTGCGCGGACTCGTTGGCCGGATTCGACCCGGGCATCGCCCTGCCGTGACGCCGCACGGCCCGGGTCTTGCGGGCCGTGCACCGTGCGAGCTGTGCGGGGCGTGCGGGCGTCTCGTGCCGGGCTGAGGAGGTCCGGCGTGCACCTGGGGCGCGTCGGGGTTCGTGAGGGGCGCGTCGTGAGCGACGTGGCCGAAGTTGTCCACAACCGGGGAGTTGTCCACAGGTCTCGGTGACATCGGGGCGGGTGCGGCACCGTGAGGGGGTCGTCGTTCCCGAAACGAGGTGCTGTCGATGTCTCCTGCCACCGGTCTGCCCGCCGATCCGTCCCCGGCCGAAACGCCCGCCCCGACCACGGCGCCCGCCGCGACCACGCCGTCCGCGAGCGACACCGTCGCCGCTGCGGTGGCGCCACCGGACCCGCCCACGGACGTGCCGCCGACCGCCACCGTCCCCTCCTTCCCTCCGGTCCGGGCGGGTGGGCTTCTTCGGCACCGCCTGCGCACGGGGCTGCGTCGGGCCCGGCGCACGGCCGCCGCGGGCCTGGGCGCCGCCGCCGTGCTGCTCGTCGCGCTCGGGCCACCGGGCGGGGACGACCGTCCCCGCGCGGGGGACGGGGGCCGGCCGTCCGACGCAGGAGACCGGGCCGTGGCCGTGGGCGCCGCCGGGTCGGTGGCGGGTGCGTCGGCCGAGGCCGGCGACGGCCGACCACCCGATGACGCCCTGGTGCGGGCCCCGGTACGGCTGGCCGACCCGGGCGTCGTCCGGCTGCTGAAGCCGGGCGACCGGGTGGACGTCCTCGCGGGCCCGGCTCCGGAGTCTCCCGGGGCTGACGCGTCGGCGGCCACGGGGTCGGCCGACGTCCTCGCCACCCGGGCCCGGGTGGTGGCCGTCCCCGATCCCGGCGTGCCGGACAGCGAGGGCTCCGCCACCCCGTCCGTCCCGGGCGGAGCCCTCGCGTGGGACGGGGTGGCGGAAGGCGCGGCGGGCGGTGTGGCACCGACGCTTGCGGGGAGCGGGGCCCTGGTGGTTCTGTCGGTTCCACGTTCGATCGCGGCCCACCTCGTCGGACGCGCCGCCGAGGGATCTCCGCTGGCCGTGACGCTGTGGTGAGGCCGGAGCCACGGGGCACGGTCCGGGCCGTCCGCACTGGTGCCCGCAGGCCCGACCGTAAGGGGTCACCGGATTGGACAGCCGGGAGGCCCCTCGTGCAGCGTGCCCGGTGCGGTGTCCCGGAAGCATCCCCTCCGGCGGGTGCCGCAGCCCGTCCACCAGCGTGTGCCGCAGCGTGCACAGAAAGGCAGTCCGTTGAGCGAGAAGCAGAGCGTCCTGGCGGGATTCAAGGAATTCCTGATGCGGGGCAACGTGGTCGAACTCGCGGTCGCCGTCGTGATCGGCGCCGCGTTCACCAAGATCGTGAACGCCGTGGTCGAGGGCGTGATCAACCCCGTGGTCGGCGCCATCGGCCCGAAGGACCTGGACGCCTACCAGTCCTGCCTGAAGGCACCCTGTTCCGTGGACCCGGAGACGGGCGAGGCCATCGGCATCTCGATCCAGTGGGGTTCGGTGCTCAGCGCCTCCATCACCTTCGTGATGACCGCCGCCGTCGTCTACTTCGTCATGATCATGCCCATGAACCGCTACAAGCAGCGCGTCGCGGCCCGCACGCCCGTGGTGGAGACGCCGCCGACGAAGACGGAGCTGGACGTCCTGACCGAGATCCGCGACGCCCTGGTCGCCCAGCGCACGTCCTCCGAGGAGAGCGGCGGCGCCACGGTGGGGGCCCCTCGCGACGGCGGGCAGAGCCCGAAGTCCTGAGGACCGCGCTCGCAGCGGCCCCGAACGGCCGGGCGGAGGTGGGGCCCACCGGCGTCACAGATGGTGCGGTGGCTTCTCGTCCAGGAAGCGCGCCAGGTCACCGGCCGCGCCTCCGCCCCCCGAGGGTGCGTCCCCCCAGCCGCGGTCGGAGTCGTCCGCCGACGGACGGCTCAGCGGGTCGCCGAAGTCCAGCGCCGCGGCAGGGTCGCGCGGCGTCCGGGGGGTGGGCCGGTCCGGTGCGGACGGCTCTCGCGGTGCGGTCATGCCTCCAGCGTAGCCAGGGCCTCGTGCCACCAGAGGTCGCGCCCGGGTGTCCACGGCACCGGCCGCGCCACCTGGTGCACGACGATCACCGAGCGCACGGCCGGACAGCCGTCCAGGACCCGCTCGACGAGCTGCTTCGCCGGATAGATCCGACCGGCGTGCACACAGCTGTCCGCGACGACCAGGACGCCCGCCCCCGAGCTCCGGACGCGCTCGCGCAGAAGTGCAGCGCCGGCGCCGACCGGCAGGCTGACACGCACCGCGTCCAGTCGGCCGCACGCCATCGTCACCGCGACGGATTCCGGCGACATCGGCAGCAGCACGGCCACCCGCTCGGCCGGCCCCACGCCCTGCCGGGCGAGCGTCCCGGCGGCGCGGCGTGCCTGTTCCAGCAGCCGGACGTGCAGGTACTCGGTGGCGGGCTGCGGGGCGGCGACACCCGGCGCACCGGGCTCGGCGCCCCGTTCCGGTTCCCGCGCCGCCGGGGCGTCCGGAGCCGCGTTCGCGGCGGGGCGGGGGACCGGGTGGCTGAGGCTCTGCTGCTGATCGGCCGACATGCCGGTAAGCGTCGACGGGCGGCATGAACGTCTGATCAACGTTCGTTGTACGCGCACGGGCCGGTGTCCGTGCCGTCGCCCACCGCGCCGTCGCAGTGGTACCCATGGTCCGTGGCTGACGAAACCGGATCGACGGAGACGACCGAACCCACGCGGCGCGACGCCCTGACCGACGTGCCCGGAATGCGTGTCGGGCACGCGCAGCGGGTGGGCGACGGCTGGCTGACGGGTACCACCGTGGTGCTGGCGCCCCCGGGCGGGGCCGTCGCCGCCGTCGACGTGCGCGGCGGCGGGCCGGGCACCCGCGAGACCGACGCGCTGGACCCGCGCAACGTCGTGCAGCGTGTCGACGCGGTCGTCCTGACCGGCGGCAGCGCGTTCGGTCTGGACGCCGCCTCGGGCGTCGCGGCGTGGCTGGAGGAGCAGGGGCGTGGTGTGCCGGTCGGCCCCGACCCCGCGCAGGTCGTGCCGGTCGTTCCCGCGGCCTGCCTCTTCGACCTCGGGCGGGGCGGCGAGTGGCGGGCCCGCCCGGACGCCGCGCTGGGACGTGCGGCCGCCTCCGCCGCCCACGCGAGCGGCCCGGAGGTGGCCCAGGGCAATGTGGGGGCGGGCACGGGGGCGGTCACGGCCGGGCTCAAGGGGGGCGTCGGCACGGCGGCCACCGTGCTGCCCTCCGGGACGACGGTCGCGGCTCTGACGGTCGTCAACGCCGTCGGGTCGGTCCTGGACCCGGCGTCGGGCGCGCTCTACGGCGAACTGGTCGACGGCCGGTACGCCCTTCCGGACGCCGCACGGCACGCGGCGGCCCGGGAGCGGCTGGACCGCTCGCGGGCGTCCCTCGGCATGCCGCCCCTGAACACGACCCTGGCGGTGATCGCCACGGACGCCTCCCTGACGAAGGCGCAGGTGCAGAAGCTCGCCGGCTGCGCGCACGACGGGCTCGCCCGCGCCATCCGGCCCGCGCACCTCCTCCACGACGGCGACACGGTGTTCGGACTCGCCACCGGCGCACAGGGCCCCGCGGATGTCATGGAGGTCAACGCGATCCTGGCGGCCGGTGCCGATGTCCTGACGCGCGCCGTGGTCAAGGCGGTGCTCGCCGCCGAGACCGTCCGGGCGGGCGGCCGTGAGCTCCCGTCCTACCGGGACCTGTACGGCCGCTGACCACTCCGGCCGACGGGCGGCCCTAGGCCGCCGCGTCGAAGCCGGTGTCGTGCGCCATGCGCTTGAGCTCCAGCAGCGCGTGCTTCTCGATCTGCCGGATGCGCTCCCGGGTCAGGCCGTGCTGCTTGCCGACCTCGGTGAGCGTGCGCTCCCGACCGTCCTCGATGCCGTACCGGGCGCGGATGATGGACGCCGTCCGGTGGTCGAGGCGGCCTATGAGGCTCTCCAGCTCCTCGCTGCGCAGCAGCGTGAGCACGGACTGCTCGGGGGAGATGGCCGAGGTGTCCTCCAGCAGGTCGCCGAACTGCGTCTCGCCCTCGTCGTCCACGGACATGTTGAGGCTCACCGGATCGCGCGCCCAGTCCAGGACGTCGGTGACGCGCTCGGGCGAGGAGCCCAGCTCGGCGGCGATCTCCGTCGCCTCGGGGTCCCGCCCGTGCTCGCGGTTGAACTCGCGCTGGACGCGCCGGATGCGGCCGAGCTCCTCGACGAGGTGGACCGGCAGCCTGATCGTCCGCGACTGGTCGGCTATGGAGCGGGTGATGGCCTGACGGATCCACCACGTCGCGTACGTGGAGAACTTGAAGCCCTTGGTGTAGTCGAACTTCTCCACGGCGCGCACCAGGCCGGCGTTGCCTTCCTGGATGAGGTCCAGCAGGGGCAGGCCGCTGCGGGGATAACGCCGGGCGACGGCCACGACGAGCCGGAGGTTGGAGCGGATGAAGACGTCCTTGGCGCGCTCGCCGTCGGCGACGACCGCCTCCAGCTCCTCCCGCGCGGCGTGCGCTCCCGCGCCGTCCGCGACCGGTTCCTCCTCGCCGTCCAGGAGACGCTGGGCGTAGACGCCGGCCTCGATGGCAAGGGACAGCTCCACCTCCTTCGCCGCGTCCAGCAGTGGCGTACGGGCGATCTCGTCCAGGTACATGCCGACCAGATCACGGTCGGCGACGTCGCCGCTCGCGCGCGCACCGGTTGCCGTTTCAGCGCCTTCGGTGGCGGGCTGCTGACGACGGGCGACGGCACGGGTTGCCATGCGCTCTCCCTTGCGTGTGTCACTTGCCGGGCGGTGGCGGAACCGGATGCCCGTGGTGAAGGACGCCCGGAGCGCCGTCCTCCCTGACCGGGTAACCGTTTCCGAACATCTCAACGAGTCGAATCGGGACAGAATTCCCAATGTGCCCGCTACTTTTCCGATCATGCAGTACCCTGGCCCGCCGCAGGAACGTGGGCGGGGGTGACGGGCCCGACGGACGTGCAGGTCAGAGCGGGCGCGGAGGGCGTCCTCGCGGTCACAGCGGGCCGGGCCGCCCTCTGGTGAGCGAGACGTCGATCACATGCGACATGCTGCCGTTCACCCCCGTCGAGTGACGTCCGTGACTGCTCTCCTCCAAGGACGGCACCCACCGGCTCCCGGTTGCGCCGGGAGACGGTGGCGCACGCCCCCTGGCGCGGCCCCGGGGCCGGGGCGCCGGGCGTCCCGCTGCCGTCCCGATGAGGAGCGCGTACCCGAAGCGCTCGGGCTTACGCGGCCGGTGCCCGCCGGGAGCCGAACCCGCCGGGGTCACCCGCGCCGGGTGAACACACCGGCCGCGACGCGCGGGACGCGGCCCGGTACGGGACGCCACCGACGGGTGAACGCGACAGGACGAGCCGCGCCGCACCCCCCTACGCAGGCGTGTCGACCCCCTATGGCACGGCGCACCCCCGGACGTGCGCCGAGCCCCGCGTGACGCTGGCGTGCGGGCGCGACGTGCTCGCGTCCTGAGGCGACACCTCCGGCAGGACATCGACAGGTTCCAGGACGCGCAACGGAAGCGAGAGTCACCATGCCCCCGCCCTCCACCTCCGCCACCACCGCTCCCCCCGCCCCCGGGGCATCCGCCGCACCCGCGACCGCCGAGGCCGCCACGCCCGGCGCGGCGGCGTACGCCGCGTCGATCGCCCACAGCGCCGACCAGATCCGGGCCGCCCAGCGCCTGCGCTACCGGGTCTTCAGCGACGAGCTGGGGGCACGGCTGCACACCCCGCTCGCCGGTCACGACGTCGACGACGTCGACGACGTCGCGGACCACCTGATCGTGACGGAGCGCGCCACCGGCAGCGTCGTCGGCACCTACCGCCTGGTGCCGCCGGGACGTGGCGACCGCCTCTACTCGGACGGCGAGTTCGACCTGGGGGCGCTCACCCCCCTGCGTCCGTCGCTGGTCGAGGCGGGCCGCTCCTGCGTCGACCCGGACCACCGCAACGGCACGGTGATCAACCTCCTGTGGTCGGCCCTCACCCGCTACGTGCTGCTCTCCGGGCACCGCTACCTCGCCGGCTGCGCCTCCGTCCCGCTGGCCGACGGCGAGCGGCCCGCGCACACCGCCCTGTGCCTGGCCGAGGGCCGCCACGCCGCGCCCGCGGGGCTGCGCGTCACTCCGCACCGGCCGTGGCGCCCCACCGCGCCGTTCACCGGCCGCCCCTCCCCCGCCGACCTGCCGCCCCTGCTGCGCGGATACCTGCGCATCGGGGCGTGGCTGTGCGGGCCGCCCGCGCACGACCCCGAGTTCGGCACCGCCGACTTCTTCACGCTGCTGGACATGGAGCGCCTGGGCGACCGCTACCGGCGCTACTTCCTCGGCACGTCCTCCGAGGAGGCCGGGAGATGACGCTGTGGCGCGTCACCTCCTCGTGCACCGTGCGGTGCGTGGGGCCGAACGCGCGCCCGGTGTCCGCCGCGACGACCGCGCGACGTCTGGCGGCCGTCACCGCCACGGTGGGCCGCGCCGTCCGCGACGGCGACCGGCTCGCCGACCCGCTCCTGCTGCGGGACCGGGCCCGGTCCGTCCTCGGCGCGCTCGGCGTCGCGCTGGAGACGCAGGGCGCCCCCCTGCCGTCCGTCGCGCACGGCGGCCGGGTCCCGGGCGGCACCGGCCGCCCCGGCACGCTCATCGTCGCCAACCACATCTCCTGGCTGGACGCCGTCGCGCTGCTCGCCGTCGTGCCGACGCCGCTGCTCGCGAAGCGTGAGGTCGCCGGCTGGCCGGTGCTGGGCCGGGTGGCCGGCCGGGCCGGCACCCTGTTCCTCGACCGCGACGCCGTCCGGACGCTGCCCGACGCCGTCGCCCAGGTCGCCGCCGTCCTGCGCTCGGGACGGAACGTCGCGCTCTTCCCCGGCGCCACGACGTGGTGCGCGCCGCCGGGCGGCGCCTTCCGCCGCGCCACGTTCCAGGCCGCCGTCGACGCGGGCGCGCCCGTCCAGCCGGTGCGCCTCGGGTACCGCCAGTTCGGGGAGCCCAGCACCGTGCCCGCCTACGTCGGCCAGACGTCGTTCGGCACGTCGCTGCGGCGGGTGGCGCGGGCCGGTGGGCTGTCGGTCACCGTGCGGGCCCATCCCCCGATCGCCTCCGACGGCCTCACCCGTCGCGAGCTCGCCGCCCGCGCGCAGGCGTCCCTGCGTGGCCTCCCCGGGGCGTCGGCCCCGGCCCGCATCCCGCTGGCCGTCTGACGCCGGCCGTCTGACGCACGCGTCGGGGCGGCCCGGCCTCCGGCCGAACCGCCCCCGTGCGCATGGTCGGTGAAGGGACCGCGTCAGTGCGCCAGCACCGGCACGGGCTCCGCCTCACCGGCGCCCTTCGGGCCGCCCGTCACCGGACCGCCCCGCTGGCCCTTGGCGTTGACCAGCGTGAAGGCGAGGGTCGCGGCCAGCACCAGGATGCCGAACGCCCACCAGATCGCCGTCGTGTACCCGTGCACGACGGCCAGCATCCGCACGTCCCCCACGACCGGGGCCGAGGGCACGTACGACGCGGCGGCGCTCGCCGCGATCGTGTTCAGCAGCGCCGTACCGATGGCCCCGCCGACCTGCTGCGAGGTGTTCACCATGGCCGAGGCGACACCCGAGTCCTGCGGCCGCACGTTGTACGTGGCCAGCGACATCGCCGGCATGAACGCCGACCCCATGCCGAGACCCAGCAGCAACTGCGCGGGCAGGATGAGGGTCAGGTAGGAGCTGTCCGTCTCCAGCTGCGTCAGCATCAGCATCCCGAGCGAGCCGACCAGGAAGCCCGGACCCATCAGCAGCCGCGGCCGGACCCGGGTCATCAGCCGGGTGCCGATCTGCGTCGAACCGGTCACCATGCCGACGATCATCGGCAGGAACGCGAAACCGGTCTTCATCGGGTCGTACCCCTTCACCAACTGCAGGTAGTAGGTGAGGAAGAGGAACAGTCCGAACATCGCGATGATCGCGAGCCCGAGCGACAGGTACACCCCGCCGCGGTTGCGGTCGGCGACGACGCGCAGCGGCAGCAGCGGCGCGCGGGTACGGGACTCCGTCAGGACGAACGCGGCCAGCAGCACGACGGACGCCACGAACGTCCACACCGTGCCCGCGTCCGACCAGCCGTGCACCTCGGCGCGCGTGAAGCCGTACACCAGGGCCACCAGGCCGAGCGTCGACAGCAGCACACCGGGGATGTCCAGCGTCGAACGGTTCCGCGCGCCGGCCGGCTCCCGGATGACCAGGACGGCCCCGACCGCCGCGACGACGGCGAACGGGATGTTGACGTAGAACGTCCAGCGCCAGTCGAGGTACTCCGTCAGGACACCGCCCAGGATGAGGCCGATGGCACCGCCGCCGCCCGCGATGGCGCCGTAGATGCCGAACGCCTTGGCCCGCTCCTTGGCGTCGGTGAACATCACCGCGAGCAGCGAGAGCGCCGCCGGGGCCAGCAGCGCGCCGAACACGCCCTGCAACGCCCGCGCGCCGAAGAGCATGCCCTGGTTGACGGCCATGCCGCCCAGCGCCGAGGCCAGGGCGAAGCCGACCAGGCCGGTCACGAACGTCCGCTGACGTCCCCACAGGTCGGCGACCCGGCCGCCGAAGAGCAGCAGACCACCGAAGGCCAGCGCGTACGCGGTGATGACCCACTGCTTGTTGGCCTCGGAGATGCCCAGGTCCTCCTGAGCCGAGGGCAGCGCGATGTTGACGATGGTGGCGTCCAGGACGACCATCAGCTGGGCTATGGCGATGAAGGCCAGGGCCTTCCACCGCTTGGGATCAGGTTGGGTCGGTGTTTCGGACACAGCGGGTTCCCCCCTCGGAGAGCACGAACGAAAAGAACTGGGGAGACCGAAGGGGCCTTCGGTCTCAGACGGGTCGGCGCAACGCCTCCAACGTCGCCGGAGTCCCGGGAAGCCGGGACGGCGCCGGGGCGCGGAGGCCGTCGAGGAACAGCCGGACGTGCCGGGCCATGAACTGTTCGAGCTGACCGCAGCCCGTACCCGGCAGCGGACGGCTCAACTGGCTCAGCGCCATCAGCAGATCGCCCACGGCGACGTCCGGCCGCACGGCACCGGCCCGTTGGGCCCGGTCCAGCAGCCGGGCCACCAGGGCGTCCAGCCGGTCCCGGGCCGCCAGCAGCTCCGGATGCTCCCGGTCGAAGGCGTGCGAGATCATCGGACACAGCGCCCCGATCCGCTCCTCCACCGCGCCGAAGACGAACCGGCACAGGGCGTCGAACGGATCACCGTCGTCCGCCAGCGCCGTCCGGGCCCGCGCCGCGACACTGTCCGTCACGTGCGCCACGACCCCGCGCACGAGCGCGTCCCGGTCGGCGAAGTGCCGGTACAGCGTGGCGTTACCCACGCCGGCCCGGCGCGCCACCTCGTCGAGCGGCACCTCGGCACCCCACTCCACGAACAGCTCCCGAGCCGCGTCTACGATCCGCTCCCGGTTCCGCGCCGCGTCCGCCCGCACTCCGGCCTCCTCTTCCCGTCACTGTCGACACAACCACAAACGGGGACCTGTTCCCCACTTATTTCTTCGGCCGACGTGACCCCCATCACCCACCCCCGACCCTCCACCCCGCCGGCCCCTCCCCCGCCCGCTACACTGACCCCGGCACATCCCCGCCTCCGTAGCTCAGGGGATAGAGCACCGCTCTCCTAAAGCGGGTGTCGCAGGTTCGAATCCTGCCGGGGGCACCAGCGAAAGGGGCCGGCTCAGGAGGATCTGCCTCCCGGGCTGGCCCTGAGCGGTTTCAGGTGCCGTGCCACTACGCGGATGTCACCACTCCGGGTGGCCCGCCCACCCACGGACGGATGACGCCCAGCAGCTGTCAGGGCGATGTCCTTGCGCCGCTGCGCGGCCAGTTCACCGAAGCGCGGCGTGGTGACGATCTCCAGGAGCACACGCGACCGGTACCGGGACCGACCGTCTGGAGCGTGCGTCGAACGCGCGGACAGGCGGGCGGGGTGGCGTCCCGGCCCGGCCTGTCCGCTCCCTGCTAGAGGTGGAGCTGGTACCGGTGGGTCGTGTGCGTGTGTGCATAGCCGAGAGCGTCGTTGATCCGTCGCATGTGCGCGTTGCCGTCGGCTGTGTCGGTCAGGAGGCCGTCGAGGTCCGGGTAGTCCCTTCGGGCTTGTCGGATCGACTCGGCCTTCATCCATCGGCCGAGGCCGTGACCACGGTGCTCGGGCAGCACGCCCGTGCCGTAGTGCTGGCCGTCGCCTGCGCCGTCGCCGGGGATGACGAGTTCGGTGAACCCGGCGATCGATCCGTTGGAGGCGTCGACGGCGACGACGGTGTGCAGGTGGTCGCCGCGCTGTTCGACGGCCTTCGCCGCCGACCGGACGCGGTCGACGTCCCAGACCGTGGTGCCGTGCTCGGCATCGTCCATGGGCATGTCGTCCATGGCGCGACGCGAGGCGGCGAACGTCCGGGCGAGGTCGTCGGGAACGGTTCCCTGCCATGACGTCAGCCGGTAGCCGGGGTGGGTCCGCTCGGTGATTCCGACGAGGACGGTGGTGTCCACGTCGGCCGTCGCCAGGCGGGCGTACCTGAAGGTGAGCACCTTCCGGAAGCCGCGTGCCGTCAGGAAGTGGTCGCCGGGCGATCCGGCTTCGGCCTGCGCGACGACGTGGCGTCGGGCGTTGTCCTCGGCGGTAGCCACGGCGGTGTGGAGGAGCCGAGAGCCGACGCCCTTGCGGCGCTCCGCGGGATGAACGCGGAGGTCGAGCTCGGCACGATGCTCCTGCCCGCCGTCGAGTAGGCGCAGGAAGGCGGTCCCGGCGGTGACGGACTCCGCGTCCGAGGCCAGCCAGGCAAGACGTCGGCCGTGCGGTCCGTGGGCAGGGTCGGTCAGTGGGGTGATGCGAAAGGACAAGGGGTCTCCGTCGAGAAGAGGGGGCAAGGGTCAGTACGCGAGTTCACGTCCTGAGCACTCGTGCGCATGTGCTCCACACCTCCTGGTCGACAGCGCCGGCCTGCACCGATGCGGGCGGCCGGACGAACCTCACTGACCGCCGGACCTGTGGGCCACGGGTTTACGAGAGGGGCGATGTCCCCGCTTCCGGGCCCCGGCCGCGTGCGGAGGGGCACCGCGCACCGTGGAGTCGACGCTCACGTCCCACGTGATCGCCCCCTTCGCGTCAACACGGAACGGAGCTGCTTGTTCCTGCCCAAGACGTGTCAGGCGGTCCCTGCGCTGGGGTGACCGAGCCGGCCACCCATGCGGAGGTCGGGTCGATGCTGGTCGACTGCCTCGGGACGGGTGGCCGGTTCGGTGTGTGCGGCCCGGGGGTGTGGGTCAGGCGGCGCTTCCTTCCATCAGGTTGAGCAGCATCTGCCGGAGCAGGGCCTCCGTGGGGGCGGTGGGGCGGCCCGCGACGCCGGAGCGGAACAGGGACGCGCCTTCCATCAGCATCACGAAGACCTCGGCGCGGCTGCGGGCTTCCTCGGGGCCGGTCTGCGGGGCGCGTTCCCGGATGAAGGCCGTGAGTTGTTCGACGTAGGCGGCGTAGAACGCGGTGACGGCCTCGGCGGCCTGGGTGTCGTGTGCCGCCATCGCCCAGACCTCGGTGAACAGCCGAATCAGGTCGGGGTCGTCGTGGTCGGCGAGGATGCTCTCCAGGGCGGGGCCGGCGTCCGCTTCGCAGCATTCGCCGTCCGTGCCCCGATCCTTGGCACCACCGTGGCCCTCGGTGTTGGGTGTGAGGGCGGCGATCCGTTCCAGGGAGTCGGCCAGGATCCGTTCGAGCAGGGCGGCCAGCAGGTCGGAGCGTGACGGGAAGTAGTACTGGAGATGGCCGAGCCGGATCCCGGCCGCGTCCGCGACGGCCCGCATGGTCAGCTCCGCGCCGCCCGAGGTGAGCAGGATCCGCCGGGCCGTGTCCAGCAGGGCCGTGCGCCGCTGGTTGCCCTTGGAGGTGGCGGGGCTCATGCGGCGGCCGGGGCCGGGGCGAGGTCGGAGTCCACGCGGACGCCGTACTCCGTCAGGGTGGCGAGGGCGTGGGCCGGTCGCGGGTGCTGCTCCGGGAGGACCAGGCCCTCGGGAGCGGGCGAACCGTCGAGGCCGAGGACGCGGTGCAGGCCGAGCAGCGCCCCGAGCGCCGTGAGGTGGCTCTGGCCGTGCGGGTCGATGAGGGTGGCCGTACGGGTGGCGCCACAGTGGGTGACGTCCACCCGGAATCCGGCGGTGCCGCCCTCACCCGGGGCGTGCAGCAGGGCGCGGCGGAGCGGGGTCCAGCGTTCGCCGCCGGCCCAGCGGAAGAAACCGGCGCCGCCGAGGGCCAGGAGGGCGCGGGTGGCGCCGGCCGAGCTGAAGCCGATCCGGGTGGCGGCGGTGGCGGTGCCCAGGGTCAGCGGCAGGGTGAACTGCTCGGGGGTGTCGATCCGGGCGACGCGCACCGGGCCTGGTCCGATCCGGACCGTGCGGGCGTCGGTGAGCGGGGCGGCCAGACGGCGACGGCCGCCCTCGATCACCTCGAAGCGCACGCCGAGGCGGTCCATGAACTCCACGGAGTCCGCGCCGGACCGGTCGGCCATGTCCCAGCGGACGGCGGTCTCGACCCGTTCGGCGCCGCCGAGTTCTTCGGCCAGTGCGGCCGCGGCGATGCTGCTGACGCCGCCCATCCAGGCGGAGGAGAGCAGCACGGGCGCGGTGGGGCGCTGGAGCGCGGCCACCGTGACGGCGCGCTGCAGCCGGGCGGTCCACCGGGTGATGTCCACGTACGGGACGCCGGCCGAGGCGGCGGCGCGCAGCACGCGGTCGTCGGGATCGTTGACCGAGCTGACGACGGCACGGACGGCGGCGGTGAACGGCGCCGGATCGGCGAGGTCCCAGGCGCGCACCTCGCCGCCGAGTTCGTCGGCGAGGGCCCGGCCGCGCTCGGGGGAGCGGCCGGTGAGCAGAACGGGCGCCGTGGGGGCGACCAGTCGGGCGAGCTCGGTGCCCACGGTGCCGTAGCCGCCGGTGATCAGTACGGGGCCCTCGGGGTCGTGCCGGAGCCCGTCGGTGTTCGGGTGGTTCGTCATGAGCACTAGTTTAGGTCATCCGACCTAAAATTTGTGTGAGCGGGGGTACCCGGCCGTCCGGAGCGGGCGCCAGGTCCCGGCCTGAGGGCGCACGCACCGGGCCCGGGCCCGTCCGTCGAACGTGACCGCGTGGCGGCGGCCTGGCGGACGGGGCGGACGGGAGGGGCCCGCCGGTGGACGTGCGGGCGGCTGGTGGCGTGGCTATCGTTGACGGCGAGTGGCTTGCCGAGGCGAGGCCCTGACGGGTCGGCCGACGGGAGCCGCCGAGGTGCCGATCCGGTGCCGACCGAGCCGAGCGCGGCGGGTCTCCCGGACGCTTGGTCCCTGCTCTTCGTCGAGCCCTCTCCCCGCACACCCCTCCGGCGCTCACGCCCTCTCCCGTCCCGGGCGACGGGCCGTGCGGCCTCCTCCCGCGGGAGAACGGACGAGGAGGAGAGGCCCTGCGGCGACGGTGGTGAAAGGAGTCAGCATGAGCGGCGACGCAGTGAGCCTGGCCTACGACTATCCGGTCCTGGGGGCCTTCTGGACGATCATGTGGATCTTCCTCTGGGTCATGTGGATCTTCCTCATCTTCCGCGTCATCGTCGACCTCTTCCGCGACGACGACCTGAGCGGCTGGGCCAAGACCGGTTGGCTGATCTTCGTGCTCGTCCTGCCGTTCCTCGGCGTGTTCGTCTACCTCATCGCTCGTGGCAGGGGCATGGGCAAGCGGGAGCAGGAGCATGCGCGGGCCCAGCTGGAGAGCACGAACCGCTACATCCGCGAGACGGTCGGAGCCACCGGCCCCGTCAGCGAGGCGGAACAGCTCGCCCACCTCTCGGAGGTGCGGGCGCGGGGTGACCTCACCGACGAGGAGTTCCGCCGGGCCAAGGAGAAGATCCTGCACGCCTGACGGCGTCCGCCCCGCGCGGTGGGGGCGTCAGGGTGCGGTGTCGGGGCGCGGGGCGTCCGAGGGGGTGTGGGCCTGGCGGCGCAGGCCGGTCTCGACGGCGCTGGCCAGCACCCGGGCGGCGACGCCCACCAGCAGCAGTCCCACCACCATCTGGAGCATCGTCACCACCCGCGCGGTCTCCGAACTCGCGGTGATGTCGCCGAAGCCGACGGTGCTGAACGTGGCGAGGGTGAAGTACAGGGCGTCCGTCCGCGTCATCTCCTCCGTGAACGAACCGGGCGTGGAGCTGTCGATCAGGTAGTAGGTGCCGGCGAAGAGGACCAGGAACAGGACCACCGTCGCGGACAGCGCCTCGACGGCCCTCATGCGGGGGTGCGGTGAGCGTGCGATGGCACGCACCTCCCACAGGAACACGAGCAGGGTGACGAGGAGGCCGACGACGAGCAGGAACGACGCCGTCGTGTCGCGCTCGTCGAGTGGCAGCACGTAGTACGCGGTGACCAGGGCGACGGTGATGAGGACGGTCCGGGCGGCGGCCACGGCGGCGGGCCAGGACAGGGTGGGGAACCGGGGGCGCGGCCGTCGCGTGTCCGGGTCCTTGCCGGTGCCGCCCGTCCGCGCGGCGTTGGGGTCGCTCATGTCGTCCCTCGTGGTCTGTCGGAGTCCGTGGTGCGGTGGACGGGTCCCGTGGACCGCCGACCGTCACGACGATGCTCGACGGATCGTCCGCCGGGAGGCGCTCCGACACGCGACGATTTGCTTACCCGTCAGGATCGGGGCACGGGCTGACGCGGTGTATGCGCCGCGTGGGAACCGTGTGCCTACGCGCGACCCGGTCCCGTGAGTCCGGCGTCCTGCGGTGGCGACTCGCTTCGGAGACGACCGTCTTCGTCGCCGCCGGTCACAGCCTCGGAAGTGGTTCCTCAGCCCGCTGGGTCCGGCCGAGCAAACGATCGATCTCGGCGAGCACGTGGGACACGTGCGGACGGACCTGTCCCCGCAACGTCTCGCTCCAGTCTTCCTCGGAGTAGTGGTAGCCGCGGTAGAGCTGCCTGGCGTGCTCCAGCACAGGGCGGTGTTCAGGGGGGAGCTGGGCGAGGGCCCAGTCAGCGGCGGCGTCCTTCGGCCTGATGTGGCCGGTGGCGAGTGTGGTCCAGACGCGTGCGAGGGTCAGCAGGACGTTGCGGGTGTCGCTGTCGAGGTCGTGAAGCAGTGCGGGAATGCCCGCCAAGCTGGCGCGGACCAGGTCGGTGTGCGGGACCGGGTCAAGGGCGTGCGACGGCGGCGGTCCGACGAGGGGGCGGTTACCCATCAGCGTCGTGGTGATCGTCAACGCCAGATCGGGCAGCGCGTGTGGCCGGGCCCCCTTCCCGGCTTCGTACTCGGGACGTAGCCACTCGCCGTACAGGAAGTCGCAGCTCGGGGGGTATCGCCACGGGCGAACTGCGGACTGGACGACCACCGTGAGCTCAACCGGTCGGCCTCTTGGCGGGAAGCCGGAGACTCCGAGCAGTCCTTCGAGGAGGGCCCGCCGTTTTCTCTCTCCCATCGACCTCCGGGAAACGACCAGGACGTCCACGTCGCTGGCTGGTCTGAGACCTCCGAGCACGGAGGACCCGTGAAGGTAGACGCCGATGAGATCCCCGCCCAGTACGTCACCGGTCACGTTCGCGATCTCTCGATGCTGAGTCACCCGGCAAGTATCCCCCGCCGTCCGGTCGGGCCGCACGGCACCATGGGCTCCGTCGCGACGAGCGGTGAGCGGTGAACGCGTTGAGGGGACCGTTGTTCGGTCGACGCCGGTCAGTGGCGATCGGACGCGTCGGCACGGTCCGGCCTTGGACGAGGGGTTACGCACCGGCCGCACCGGGACCGAGGTTCGTCATCGACGGATCACCCGCCGCCCTTACATTGAGACGACAGACCGCTTGGACGGATGTGCGCCCGGGGCGGGTGGCGGGGACGGGGGGGGCGCGCGTGGGGAGTGACGCCGTATGGCCGGGATGACGTTGTACGGGCTGGATTCCGCCGATCCGCGGCGGCTGGGGCCGTACCGGTTGCTGCGCCGGATCGCCACGGGCGGCATGGGCCGCGTCTACCTGGCGCGGCGGGAGGGCTCGGGGAGGGGTGCGGGTGCCGCCGGGCCGACGGGGACGGTGGTGGCCCCCGGGCTCGTGGCGGTCAAGACCCTCCTCGCGGAGGGGGTCGTCAGCAGGCCGGACCGGGCGCGGTTCGCCCGGGAGGTGGAGCTGGCGGGCCGTGTGGACAGCGAGTACACGGCCCGGGTGCTCGACGCCGACGCGCGGGCGGAGCGTCCGTGGCTGGCCATCGAGTTCCTGCCCGCGCCCAATCTGGCCGAACTCGTCGGGGAGGCCGGGACGTTACCGGTCGCGGGGGTGCGTCGGCTGGCGGCGGGGGTGGCGCGGGCGCTGGTCGAGCTGCACGGCGTGGGCGTCGTGCACCGCGACATCAAGCCGCTGAACGTCCTGCTGCCGCACGACGGGCCCCGGCTGATCGACTTCGGCATCTCCCACGCCCACGATCACACCAGTTCGACGACGACGCTCGGCACGTTCGCGTTCACCTCGCCGGAGCAGGCCTGCGGGAGGAGGTCGACGGCGGCGTCGGACGTCTACTCGCTCGGTGCCACCCTCTTCTTCCTCGCGGTCGGCCGCCCTCCCTACGAGCAGACCGACCACTCCTTCGGGCTCCTCGCCCTCGTCCAGCGTGGCGAGCTCGACACGACCGGGCTGCCGCCGGAGTTGGCGCCGCTGATCCTGCCGATGCTGCGGGCCGAGCCGCGCAGCCGTCCCGCACCCGCCGACGTGCTGCGCGACGCGCTGGCCGGGCTCGGTGCGGGGGCGGCGGCCTCGTGGGCGGGCGGGGCGCTGCCGCCGGCGTGGACGACGCTGATCGAGGAGTACGCCGAGCAGGGGCGCCGGCTGCGGGACGAGGCACTGCGTCTCGACGCGGCCGAGGCACCGACCCGGGTGGCGCCCGGGGGAAGGTTCCGCTCCGCGGGCCGGACCTTCGGGGCGATGCGCGAGCAGTTGGACGCGCTGCGTCGGCAGCGGGAGGCCCAGGCGCGGGAGCGGGCCGACGAGCAGGCGGAGGAGGAGGCGCGGGAGCGGGCTCACCGGGAGGCGGCGGAGCGCAGGCGCCGCGAGCGGGAGCGACGGGAGGAGGCGGAACGCGCGGAGCGGGAGCGCAGGGCCCGGGAGCGCCGCGAACGGGAGGAGCGGGAGCGGCGCCGCAAGGAGCGGGAACGCCGCGAGCGGGAGGAACGGGAGCGCCGTGCACGGGAGCGGGCCGCGCACGGGGCGGGCACGGGCGCCGGGTCCACCGGCGGGCGGAAGCCCTCGGACGGGTGGGGTGGCCTGCTCGTCGTCCTGCTGGCCGTCGGGCTGTTCGTCTGGCAGCCCTGGGACCGGTGGGACGACGCCGCGCAGGGCGGTCCGACGCCCCGGGTGACGTCCGACGGCGGGGGTGGCGACGGTCTCACGGCCGGTGGTCTCGACGACACGGGCGCCGGTGCGGACGGGGACACCGGTCTCGACGGCCCGGCCGGCTCGGCGAACGGCGGCTTCGACGAGCCCGAACCGGAGCCCGAACCGGAGCCGGAGCCAGAGCCGGAACCCGAACCGGAGCCGGAGCCCGACCCCACCGAGGAGGCCTTCCGGGCCGTCTCCCCCGGTGACTGTCTGGACGTGGTCGACACCGGGTACGGCGGTCTCACCCGGTACGACTGGAGCGCGGAGGTGCCGCGCACGACGTCCTGCGGTGCGGGGACGCGCGTGCGGGTGACGGGCACGGCCGGGGACTGCCCGTCCGGTACCGGGAAGGCCACCTGGTCGTACGTCTCCTCCGGCAGCGGTGAGCCGACGGAGCTGTGCCTCACCGGGCAGTACCGCCAGGGGGACTGCCTGCTGGCCCGGCGCGACGGCGACTACGCCGAGAGCGTCGCGATGCTGTCCTCCCCGAACTGCACGGACCGCAGGGTTCCGGCCGCGTACAACGAGATCATGGTCGTCACCGCGCTCTACCGGGCGGCGCCGGGCACCGGCACCGAGTCCTGCCGGTACGGCGCCTACGACCGGAACACGTACTGGTCGGTGACCGTGGACGACGGCGCCACCCTGGTGTGTCTGCGGGCCTTCGACTGAGCCAGGGGCCCGGGCCAGGGCCCACGGCGACGCGCCACGGGCCCGGGGTGTGAGGTGGGCCACCGGGTGTCACAGGGGGCGGGGGCGCGGTGTCCCGTGGGCGTATCCCTGATGCGGAGGAGAGACACCATGGCTGGGAAGACCGACGTAGTGGTGATCGGCGGCGGGTACGCCGGGGTCATGGCGGCCAACCGCCTGACGCGCCGCGACGACGTGACCGTGACCCTGATCAACCCGCGCGCCACGTTCGTCCACCGCGTGCGCCTGCACCAGTTGGCCGTCGGGAACGACGAGGCGGTCGTGGAGTACGGGGAGGTGCTGCGGGCGGGCGTCCGCCTGGTGGTCGACGGTGTGGCGCGGATCGACGTGCCCGGCCGGGGCCTGACGCTGGCCTCCGGCGGCACGCTCGGCTACGACTACCTCGTGTACGCGGTGGGCAGCGGCAGCGCCGACCCGCGGGTGCCGGGGGCGGCGGAGCACGCCTACCCCCTCGCCTCCCTGGAGGAGGCGCGGCGGCTGCGGCCGGTGCTCGACGCGGCACCCGCGACGGCGGCCGTCACGGTCGTCGGAGGGGGACCTTCCGGCATCGAGACGGCCGCCGAGCTGGCGGAGGAGGGCCGGGCCGTGAACCTGGTGTGCGGCGGGGCGCTCGGCCCGTACCTGCACCCCCGGGGCCGGCGTGCGGTGGCCCGGCGGCTGGCCCGGCTCGGTGTGACGGTGCACGCGGGGCCGGACGCCGAGGTGACGGAGGTGACGCGGGAGGCCGTGCGGCTGCGCGACGGGCGGGAGCTGCCGAGCGCGGTGACGGTCTGGACGGCCGGGTTCGGCGTTCCGGACCTGGCCCGCCGCAGCGGGTTGTCCACCGACGCGCTGGGCCGGCTGCTCACGGACGAGACGCTCACGAGCGTGGACGACGAGCGGGTGGTGGCGGCCGGGGACGCGGCGGCGCCGTCCGGGCTGCCGCTGCGGATGAGCTGCCAGGCCGCGATGCCGCTCGGGGCGCGGGCCGCCGACACGGTGCTCAGCCGCCTGGCGGGCGAGCGGCCCGGGACGCTGAACCAGGTGTTCACGGGCGAGTGCATCAGTCTGGGGCGCCAGGAGGGCATCATCCAGTTCGCGCGGCGGCGGGACGTCGCGGTGGGGTTCCACGTCGACGGCCGCGCGGGTGCGAAACTCAAGGAGCTCGTGTGCGAGTGGGTCGTCAAGCAACTGGCCGCCGAGGCGCGCCGGCCCGGCTCGTACGGCCTGCACCGGGTCCCGGGAGGTGCCGCGCGGGAACGGGCGCTGCGGGCCCGGCGCGCCGCGGGCCCGGCGGCCGCCGAGCGCGCGGCATAGTCCGAGACCCGCGGAACGCTTCGAGTCCAGCGGCTTCACGCATGCCGGGCGGTGTCGTCCCCCGAGCGTGGGGGCCCGCGCGGCGTGCGTGCACAGGGAAAGGCACTGAGAGATGAACCGGTACGCGGCCGACCCGGCGACCGAGGCGTTCGTCGCCCACCGCAACCTGCTGTTCACCGTCGCCTACGAGATGCTCGGCTCGGCGGCCGACGCCGAGGACGTCCTACAGGAGACGTGGCTGCGGTGGGCCGACGTGGACCTGGCCGCAGTGCGGGACCGGCGCGCCTACCTGGTCCGCATCACGACCCGGCAGGCGCTGAACCGGCTGCGCACGCTGGCGCGCCGCAAGGAGGCGTACGTCGGCCCCTGGCTGCCGGAACCGGTGCTCACCGCGCCGGACGTCGCCGAGGACGTCGAGCTCGCCGAGAGCGTGTCGATGGCGCTGATGCTGGTCCTGGAGACGCTGACGCCCACCGAACGCGCGGTGTTCGTGCTGCGCGAGGTGTTCGAGGTCGGGTACGACGAGATCGCCGCCGCCGTGGAGAAGTCGCCCGCGGCCGTGCGGCAGATCGCGCACCGCGCCCGTCGGCACGTCGACGCCCGCCGCCCGCGCGCGGTGGTCTCGCCGGGTGAGACGCGGGCGGCGCTGGAGTCGTTCCTGCGGGCGCTGGAGACCGGTGACCTCCAGGGCCTGCTCGACGTGCTCGCCCCCGACGTCGTCCTGACGAGCGACGGCGGCGGGGTCAGGCAGGCCGCCCTGCGGCCGATCACCGGTGCCGACAAGGTGGCCCGCATGCTCGCGGGCGGCCTGCGCAGGTTCGCGGGGCGGCTGACCGGCGAGCCGACCCTCGTCAACGGGAACCCGGCGCTGCTCGTGCGGCTGGACGGTGCCGTCGACGGCGTGATCGCCGCGCACGTCCGGGAGGGGCGGATCACGGGCCTCTACTACGTCCGCAACCCGGAGAAGCTGACCCGGGTCGCGTCGGAGACCCGGCTCACCCGCGCGGCGGATGCCTGAGGACGCCTGAGGAGGGGCGCCTCGGCGGGCGCCGGACGCGGCTGCGGGCGCGCCCGGACGGTTTCGGGGCGCCGCCGGTGGGGGATCCCACCGGCGGAGGTGGGGGGATGGGCGCGGACGACGGGTTCGGGGACTTCCACACGTACCTGCACGCGGCCGTCGCGGACGCGGCGCTGTCCGTGGGCGGCGTGCGGCACGGACTGGTGCTGGTCACCGACCGGGTGGCGGTCGTCCGGACGGTGGGGCGGCTGCGCGCCTGGGCGGGGCCCCGGTGGCGTGCGGCGGGTGCGGGGCGGGGAGCCGACGCTCCGGCGTGGTGCGACCTGGCGGGCGTCTCGCTGCTGCTGTCCCTCCAGTTGGCGAGCGAGGCGGACTCCCTGGCCCACTCCGGCCGGGGGGCGTTGGGGTGGACGATGGGGGTGGCGGCCTACCGGCGCTTCCTGGGCGGGTCGGTCGATCCCCGGACCGGCGAGCGGGAGGACTACGACCAGGCGCTCAAGCGCGTCATGGACGAGCAGTCCCTGCGCTCCACGGGCCGGCGCACGATGCCGCTGTACCGGAAGCTGACCAGCGCGGCGTTCGCCGCCGCCCACGTCGACGGGGGCGCGGGTGCGGCGGTCGCGGAGGAGGCGGTGCGGCACTACGTCCCGGACCGCCTGGACCAGGTCGGCGGCCTGCCGGTGCCGAGGGGGCATGCGCAGGACCGTACCCGCGTGTTGGGGCGGCTGGTGGCGGACGCGGGCTGGAGCGGGGACATGGCGACGGCGGGCGCTCCCGACCGGGGTGGCAGCGCCCGGAGCATGCTGGCCTCCCACCGCTTCGACGCCCTGCTGGGCCTCGACACCCCGAACCCCGGCCGCGCCGCGTCGGGATGAGGGGGATCGAGGGCGGGGTTCAGCGCTGGGCGTAGGTGGGGCTGGTCATCCAGTCGATGATCACGCACGGCTCGTCGCCGACGACCCAGGCGTCGTGTCCCGGCTGGACGATCAGCAGGTCGCCCTGGCCGAACTCGACCTCCTCGCCGTCGTCCATCCGGACCCGGAGGCGTCCGGCGGTGACGTAGCCGAGGTGGGGGCTCTGGCAGCTGTCCGTGCCGACGATGGGCTTGACGTGCCGGGACCACTGCCAGCCCGGCTCGAAGACGCCGCGCACCACCGGTCCGCTCTCCAGGTTCACGAGGTCGAGGTGCCCGGTCCCCTGCTCGAAGGGGCGGACCTCCTCGGGTGAGTCGAAATTCTTGCGGCTGACGCCCGACATGGTGGGCCTCCTGTGCGCGTCGAGTTCGTCTCCACCTTCGAGCCTATGCCCGCGCGCGGACGCCCGCCGCTCCGCGCGGTGCCGCGGGGACGGCGGTGCGGCGGGGGTGAGCGGTGGTGTCCGGACGTGGTCTCCGGGTGTCGCTCCGCGCTCTTAGCATGGGCGGATGGCTGAGCAGCGCAACCCCCTCGACGTCCTGAACCGTGTCTTCGGCTACGACGCGTTCCGTGGGCCGCAGCAGGAGATCATCGAGCACGTCGTGGACGGCGGGGACGCCCTGGTCCTGATGCCGACCGGGGGCGGGAAGTCGCTGTGCTACCAGATCCCGGCCCTGGTGCGGGAGGGCGTCGGCGTGGTGATCTCGCCGCTGATCGCGCTCATGCAGGACCAGGTGGACGCGTTGCGGGCGCTGGGGGTGCGGGCCGGGTTCCTCAACTCCACGCAGGACCTGGAGGAGCGGCGGCTCGTGGAGGCCGAGTTCCTGGCCGGGGAGATCGACCTGCTGTACCTCGCTCCGGAGCGGCTGCGGGTGGAGTCGACGCTGCGGCTGCTCGACCGGGGCACGGTGTCGCTGTTCGCCATCGACGAGGCGCACTGCGTGGCCCAGTGGGGGCACGACTTCCGGCCGGACTACCTGATGCTGTCCGAGCTGCACGAGCGGTGGCCGCACGTGCCGCGGATCGCGCTGACGGCGACGGCGACGGAGGCCACCCACGCGGAGATCGCCTCGCGGCTGAAACTCCAGGACGCCCGGCACTTCGTGGCCAGCTTCGACCGGCCGAACATCCAGTACCGGATCGTGCCCAAGGGCGAGCCGAAGAAGCAGCTGCTGAAACTGCTGCGCACCGAGCACGAGGGGGACGCCGGGATCGTCTACTGCCTCTCCCGCGCCTCGGTGGAGAAGACGGCGGAGTGGCTCTCGCAGCAGGGCGTCCCGGCGGTGCCCTACCACGCGAAGCTCGATCCGGCGGTACGTGCGGAGAACCAGGCCCGGTTCCTGCGCGAGGACGGTCTGGTCGTCGTGGCGACCATCGCGTTCGGCATGGGCATCGACAAGCCGGACGTGCGGTTCGTGGCGCACCTGGACCTCCCGAAGTCCATCGAGGGCTACTACCAGGAGACGGGCCGCGCCGGGCGGGACGGGCTGCCGTCGACGGCGTGGCTGGCCTACGGGCTCCAGGACGTCGTGCAGCAGCGCAAGCTCATCGACACCGGCCTCGGGGACGACGCGCACCGGCGGCGGCTCACCGCGCACCTGGACGCGATGCTCGCGCTGTGCGAGACGGTGGAGTGCCGCCGGGTGCGGCTGCTGGCGTACTTCGGCGAGGAGAGCGGCCCCTGTGGGAACTGCGACACCTGTCTGACGCCGCCGGAGACGTGGGACGGGACGGTGGCCGCGCAGAAGGCGCTGTCCACGGTGGTGCGGCTGAAGCGGGAGCGCGGCCAGAAGTTCGGCGCGGGCCAGATCATCGACATCCTGCTGGGCCGCAAGACGGCGAAGGTCATCCAGTTCGACCACGACGCCCTCAAGGTCTTCGGGATCGGCACGGAGCTGGGCGAGGCGCAGTGGCGTTCCGTGGTGCGGCAGCTGGTGGCCCTCGGCCTGCTGGCTGTGGAGGGCGAGTACGGGACGCTGGTGCTGACGGAGGCGAGCGCGGAGGTGCTGGGCGGTCGGCGCGAGGTGGCGCTGCGCCGGGACCCGCGCCCCGCGGCCACGGCGAAGGCCCCGGCCAGGGCGTCCGCACGCGGCGGGCGGGCGGCGGCCGTCGAGCTGCCCCCGGAGGCGGAGCCCGTGTTCGAGGCGCTGCGCGCGTGGCGGGCGGCGACGGCGAAGGAGCAGGGCGTGCCCGCGTACATCATCTTCCACGACGCGACGCTGCGGGAGATCGCCGCCCGGGCGCCGCGCTCGACGGCCGAGCTGGGCACGGTCAGCGGCGTCGGCGAGGGCAAGCTGGCCAAGTTCGGGGACGCGGTGCTGGCCGTGCTGGCGGGGGACGAACCTCCGGCCGAGGACGGACCTCCGGCCGAGGACGAGCCCCCGGCCGAGGACGAGTGACGCCGGGCGCGGCGGGCGGGTGCGGCGCCGGGGCGGTCGTCAGCGCAGCAGGGCGAACGTCCCGGCGGCGACGAGCGCGCCGAGCGCGCTCCCGGCCAGCACCTGGCCGGTCGTGTGGTCCCGCAGCCTGACGCGGGACCACCCCACCAGCGCCACCAGCGGGGAGGCGGCCAGCGCCCACGGTCCGTAGGCCAGCGCCAGGATGGCGACGCTCCCGGAGGACACGGCGGCGTGGACGGACACCTTCCACGCGACGGTGATCGCCAGCAGGACGACGAGCGTGGCGACCATCGCGGCGACGAGCGCGATCATCGGCGGGGGCGCGCCCAGGGCCCCCATCAGCAGGGTGCCGGTGGTCACGGAGGCGATGATGAACACCATCACGAGCAGCCGCTGCCGCCGGACGCCGACGTGTCGATCGGCCCAACGGCCGCGCCGGACGCCGAACCTGATGAACAGGACGGGGAGCACGGCGGCGAAGAACGCCCCGAACAGGCCCCACCCCACGCCCGCGAGGCCGTCCACCCGCCAGCCGACGAGGAGGGTGAGCACGATGATCCAGTTCTTCGGCTCGAACCCGTCGGTGACGAGGCGTGCGGCCGAGCGGCGTCCGGCGGCGGGCGCGTCGGCCCGTGGGGCCCGGTCGTCCGGGCGGGGCTGCCCGGCCCGCGCGGGCCGGTCGGCGGAGGTGGTCACGGCTGGGCCGCCTTCCGGGTGCTGCCGGCCGGGTGCCGGGCGGTGTGTTCCTGGACGGCGGGGTGGCGCCGGGCGAGCTCCAGCCGCCACAGCAGGGCCGCCTCGGCGTCCAGGTCGCCCAGCTCCCCCGGCTCGTCCGGGCGGGGCGCGGCACCCGTGCGGTCGGCGGGGTCGGCGCGCAGGGCGGGATCGAGCGGCGGTACGCCGGACAGCTTGGCCCGGCGGGCCGCCTCGATCCGGCACGCCGCCGCGAGCGCCTGCCGCTCCGCCCCCGCCAGGCCGCTGTCAGAGGCCACGGCCTCGGCCCGGCGCCGGTCCTCGGCGGAGCTGTAGGGCTCCAGGGCGAGCATCGCGTCGCGGATCTCCACGACGGTGCGGTGGAGCCGTATCCGCAGTTCGCCCCGGCCCAGCTCCTCGTGGAGGACGACCTCCGGCACGGCGTCCGTGAGGTCCTTCCACAGCGGGCCGAGTTCCCTGAGTCGGCGCCAGTGCCGGGCGGCGCGCGACGTGACGCCGACGGCGGGCAGCAGGCTGCCCACGAGGATGAGGACGATGGCGATGTGCTTGGCGACGTCCGTCCAGTGCGTGAACGCGGCGTTCATGCCGTCGTCCGTCTGGCCGCACAGCGCCAGGACGAGGTAGAGCGCGCGCACGAGCGCGTAGGCGACACTGGCGGCCGTCCCGGCGCCCAGGAGGCAGAGTCCCGCCCGCAGCCAGCCGGCCGCCGCGTGCCGCCGGGCGCCGAGGAAGAGCAGCGTGGCGAGGAGCAGCGCGCCGCCCAGGTAGGCGTACCAGACCAGGAGGTAGGCGGTGGCGGCGCCGCCCTCGCCGGCCTTGCTCTCGAAGTAGTCCGGCGCTTCGGCCGTGCGCGGGGTGAGGAAGAACAGGACGCCGAGGGCGAACAGCGTCATCGCCGCGAGGGCCTGCCGCAGGCGGCGTCCCCGGGCCGTGCTCCCTCCGGTGATGCCGAAGACGAACTCCAGCAGCGCGGCGGCCGAGATGATGCCGAGGATGTGCTTGAGCAGGGTGGCGAGGTTGTTGACGCCGGTGCCCTCGTCGATGGCGAGCATGACGTCGGGCAACCGGAGTGTCATGGCGACGGTGAGGGTGGCGAACGTCACCCACAGGCTGCGCTGGATCGGCGAACGGAAGGCGGCCGGGGCCCGCCAGAGCACCGTGGCCCACAGGAGGATCAGTACGGCGAGTTCCATGCGCTCCTCACCAGCGTCGGGGGAGCCCGAAGGCGTCGTTGAGCCGGCCGAGCACCTCGGCGGCCTCGTGCGAGGTGGCCGGGGCGGGGGTGCTGACGGCGCGGTCGCTGAGGATCGTCGCGAGGAGTTCGGCGTCGCGCTCCTCGTCGTCGGTGTAGCTGGTACGGCCGAGGATGTGCAGGAGCTGGTCCATGTCCAGGTCCTCCTCGGCGTCCTCGACCGGCGCGGTGTCGCTCTCCGCCATGAGCCGGGCCACGTAGGCCGGGCGCTCCGCGTCCGAGGAACCGTGCCCGAGCAGCATGTGGGAGAGCTCGTGCAGGACGATCTGGAGCTTGTGGAAGGCGCTGGTCGCCGGCTCGTAGAAGATCAGGTCCGCGGTGCCGGTGGCGACCCAGACGCCGCAGGGCGTGCTGCCGTCGGGCACGCCCTCCAGGGCGATCAGGCGCAGGGGGCGTCCCCGCCGCTCGGCGATGCGGTCGCAGAGGGCGTCGAGGTCGAACGGACGGGGCAGCTCGAGAGCGTCGGCGACGGCCTCGCAGCGGGCACGGCGGCTCGTCTTGGGCATGCGGACTCCTTAGGGCCTCCGAGTTTAGGCTCTGCCGGAGTCCGGCGACCAAATTCCGCCACCTGATGACACGTCAAGAACGTGTACTCGGACACGAATCGTTTTCATGTTCAACCAGATAACGGAGGATTGTTCCTCCGCATTCGGTATCTTCCCCCCGAATACGGAAGCCCGTAACCTCCGGACGCGACGGGGTCAGGTGTCGCGGCCGGGCGTCTCGGGCAGCCCCTCCAGGCGGCGCGCCTGGTCGATCACGCCCCGGATCGCCCGCAGACTGTCCGCCGAGAGCCCGTTCATGCGGACGGCGACATCCCGGACGTCGCCGTCCCCGAGCATGTCGGCCAGTTCACGCTGGGCCCGCGTCAGCTCCACCCGTTCCTTGACCTTCGCGATCTTCGCGTCGACCCGGTCGGCCACGGCGTCGTCGAAGAAATACGTGACGGGCACGCCGAAGAACCCGGCGATGACGGTGAGCGTCGACACCTTCGGGTCCGTGATCTCGCCCTTGCGGATCTTCTGGATGGTCGCGTGCGAGACGGTCGGCCCGTCGGGTCCGGCCTTGCGCTTGATCGCCTCGGCGATCTCCATGTAGCTGAGCGGCCCCCGCTCCGGCGGGTGGATGGTCCCGATGAGATGGTCCAGCCGTTCCGCGATGGTGCGCCCGTTGCCGGGTGACCCCCTGTCCACCCCATCACCCCTTGTGGTCGGCGACTGCGGCTGGTCCGAACCGCAGCCGTTCTCTCATGAAGTTTACGCACTCGGAGAGCTCCGGCCCTATCGTAAAGTCAGCTTGACAAGGGGGGTGACCCAGGTCGTACTCTCTCCACGTCGCGTAAAACGAAATAGACGAGCGGCGTACGGCAACGGGGGTCCGTACGCCGCGGGTTGCCCCCTCGTCGGGGCACCGGGGTCGGGAGACCGGTCGGCTTGGGCAACTCAGGCCGCGGCTCTCCCGACCCCCTTTCGTGCGCCCGGCGACGGGCTCAGCGGGACGTCGTCGACGCGCGCTCCTCGCCGCGCGACACGCTCCGCACGGGCGGAGCCGGGCGCAGCCCGAGGGCGATGACGGCCAGGGTGAGCACGGCGACACCGAGCAGCAGGCCCATCGCGGCACGGCTGCCGGCGGTGAACACGGCGGCGAGGACGTCGTGCGCCTGCTCGGCCGTGAGGCCGGTGTACCGCTGGAGGAGGGCCGGGCCGTCCTGCGGGTTCTCCACGACCCGAAGCGCCCAGGGCCCGGCGGACAGGTCCCGTTCGGCCAGACGGTCGGCCAGGGCGTTCCGCGCCGCGAGCCGGTAGACCTCCATGCCGACGGCCAGCCCCAGGGCGCCCCCGAGGTTGTGGCAGGTCCACGAGGCGCCCACGGCCGTCCCGGCCAGGTGGCCGGGTACGGCCGAGAGCGCGGCGACCGTGGCGGGGCCGAGGACGAGCGCCCAGCCGACGCCCATGAGGACGAACGCGGCGATCAGGGAGCCGAGGTGCGTGGTCGGCGTCAGTCGCGTCTGGAGCAGCGCGGAGAGGGCGAAGGTCAGGAAGCCCAGGCAGAGCGGGGGGCGCGTCCCGAAGCGGTCGACCAGCCGCCCGACGAGGGGGGACAGCACCGCGACGGCCGCCGTGCAGGGCAGGAGCAGCAGGCCGGTGGTGTGCCCGTCGAAGCCGCGCACGGTGTGCAGGTAGAGCGGCATGAGGAACAGGGCGACGCAGTAGAAGAACGCCAGCGAGAAGTCCGCGGTGACCGCGCCGAGGAAGGTCCGCCCCGTGAACAGGCGCGGGCGGATGAGCGGGTTCCGCACCCGCAGCTCCACGCGGCCGAAGGCGACCAGGCCGCCGCACCCGTAGAGGAGGAGGGCGACGATGGCCGGTGACGTCCAGCCCTCGGTGTGACCGAGCGTCAGCCCCAGGACGAGAGCGGGGACGGACGTGGACAGCAGCGCGACGCCGGCCCGGTCCATGCCGCCGGTGAGCCTCTCGCCGAACGACTCGGGCACCGTCCGCAGGCACACGGCCAGCGCGACCAGGACGAGGGGCACGTTCAGCCAGAAGATCCAGGGCCAGGACGCCGAGGTGACGAGGACGCCGCCGAGCACGGGTCCGGCCGCGAGGCCGAGCCCGTTGACCCCGTAGAGCCAGCCGATCGCCTTGCCCCGCTGGTGCGGCGGAAAGATCGCCGAGACCAGCGCCCCGGTGGCGGTGTACAGCACGGCGCAGGCCGCGCCCTGGAGGAAGCGGAAGACGATCAGCCAGGGTGCGGAGGGTGCGAAACCCGCCAGGAGCGAGGCGATCCCGAACAGGACGGCCCCGGCGAGGAGCACCCTGCGGCGGCCGTGGCCGTCGGCCAGCCGACCCGCCGTCACCATGCCCGTGGCCAGGGCCACGACGAAGACGTTGACGACCAGTTGGAGTTCGGTCACCGTCGCGCCGATCTCGTCCTGAATGACGGGCGCGGCGGTGCTGACGATGGTCAGGTCGATGCAGCCGAGAAAACTCAGCGTGCCCAGCCCTGCGAAAGCCCACCATTTCTTTGACGCTTCGGACCCGTGCTCGGCCACGCTGCCACCGGTTTCGTCGGATTCTCCCCGTCCGGAGCCAGTCAAGCTTTTCCGGCTGACTTCTGTCGACCGACCTGACGCGAAGGCATACCCCTGTGCCGAAAGGGCATGACGGAATCAGCTCCGCGGACCGCCTGTCGGGCGTGGGGGACGTGCGCAGAAATTCCGCACGCATTCGGTGTTCCCCGGAAGGAAGTGAGGTGCTAGCTTTCCGGTACCGGCACCGCGCCGCATTTGAGGGGAATGCGGCCGCATTCGTGCGGGTGCCCGGCGGTTCCTCCGTCCGCGGTGGAGTGGCCGAGAGGCGAGGCGACGGCCCGCAGAGCCGTTCACACAGGTTCGAATCCTGTCTCCACCTCCGCCCGTCGGCGCGTGTCTCCCCCGAGGGACGCGCGCCGACGACCGACACCCGGTCCGCGCGTCAGGCGCCGGGCCACCCCGGACCGGCAGCGCCAGGGTAGGCCGCGCCGGGATACGCCGCGCGCACCGTGTCCGCCAGCCGGGGGGCCCAGGCGGCGGCCGGGCCGTCCGAGGACCAGACCAGCAGCAGCTCGTGCCGGGTGACGGCGTCGGAGAGCGGCACGTAGACGACGCCGGCGGCCGGGGCGGGGAAGGGGTAGGCGGGCAGCACGCCCCGGACCGCGCAGGCGACGGCCGCCGCCTCGGCCTCGTCGGGCGCCCAGTGCAGCCCGACGCCCACCTCGGCCCGTCGCACGGCGGCCGTGAAGTGGCGGCGGAGCACCGCGTGCCGACGGCCCCCGGCGAGCAGGCAGCGCTCCCCCTCCAGGTCGGCGAGGGCGAGGGAGGGGCGTCGCGCCAACCGGTGCCCCTCACCGGTGCCGACGAGCAGGTTCTCCTCGGCGAGCACGGCGTGGTCGAGCGGGTCGGGGAGGGGCCCGCCCAGGACGGCGGAGTGCCGGACCACCGCGAGGTCGAGCCGCTGGAGGCGGAAGAGGCTCAGCAGGGCGGCGCCGCAGTCGTCCGGCCGGGTGTCGTCCGACGGCTCGCGGTAGGCGCCGGTGACGGTCCGGAGCTCGATGACGGCCGAGGGGAACAGGGCCTGGGCGCGGGCGGTGACGAGGGGGAGCGCGGAGCTGGGCACCGCGCCGATGCGCAGGCGTTCGGCCGTCGGACCGGGCGTGCCGCCGGGGCTGCCGGCGGCCAGCAGCCGGTCGATGCGCGGGAGCAGTTCGTCGGCGCACCGCAGCAGCAGCCGTCCGGCGCCGGTGAGGTAGGCACCCCGGTGGTCGCGGTGCAGGACGACGAGCCCGGTCGCGCGTTCGAGGTGCTGGACGCGGCGGGTGACGGCGGCCTGGTGGACACCGAGGGCGCGGGCGGCGCCGGCCAGGCTGCCGCTGTCGGCCACGGCCCGCAGCACGCGCAGGTCCTGGACCTCCACCTTCATGAGGGGGTGACCGGCACACGCTCCCGCAGGGCGGCGGAGAGCAGGGAGACCAGTTTCGGCATCAGGTCGGCGGTCCAGCCGCGGAAGCCCACCAGGTGGACGACCGTCATGTCCAGGTCCGCCACGGTCCGGTACACGACGCCGGGCTCCGGGGGGCGGTGGGCCTGGGTCAGGGCCACGCAGCCCTGGTGCCGGATCACCTGGCCGCGGGGGCCGGACATCGGGATGTCATGGGTGATGCGCGGAACGAAGCCGTAGGAGGCGCAGAGCCGGCGGAGTTTCTCGTCGCAGGCGTCGGGCCCGGTGCAGGAGATCCACTCCTCGCCCGCGAGGTCCGCCATCGTGAGCCGTTCGGCGGTCGCCGGCGGCCGGTCCGCCGCGACCGCGAGCAGGACGGCGGACTCGCCCCAGGGGACGTAGGTGATCGGGCCGTCGCCGGAAGGGACGGGTCCGTTGGTGGTGGCGTGGTCCCGCAGGGCGATGTCGACCTCTCCGGCGCGCAGGAGGGTCAGGAGCTCGCGCGTGGAGTTGGGGGCGACGATCTGGAGCCGCTCGGCGGACGCCAGCCGCCGCAGGGAGCTCAGCAGGGGCTCGTAGAGGACGCTGTGCGCCCAGCCGATGCGGAGCGTCCGGCTGCGCAGGGTGCGGTAGTCGCGCAGCTGCTCCCCGAAGTCGTCGAAGGAGCGCAGGATGCCGGCCGCGTGCTCCAGAACGGCGGCGCCCAGCGGGGTCGGACGCGTGCCGAGCTGGTCGCGCTCGAACAGTGCGCCGCCGAACAGGTGCTCCAGTCTCCGGATCTGACGGCTGAGGGCCGGCTGCGGAACGCCGAGGATCGTCGCGGCCCTGTTCAGGCTTCCGGTTTCGGAGACGACGCACAGCTGGCGTAAGTGACGGAATTGCAGGTCCATAACCCGAGTTAAGCCTCTCCTCAGGCCGTTCACCAGAGCTTGAGCGGAACACGGTCGAATTTCCGGAATCACCCGCACGAGCCGGTCACCAGACGTTTACCCACGGGCACGCTCCGCTGCTCTGCCGGGAGGTGCGGGAGTGGCATAGCCGCGCGGCAGTATTCAGCTCCGCCGGAGCCGGTCACCATTCCACTCATCGCCGCACGGGTCGAGGGCCCGGTGGTGCGAGGGGGGGGTCTGTCCGAACACTGCCCGAGGGGAAACATGTTTGAATTTGAACCACTTACCGAGCGATGTGGCAGCCTCTTACCCTCGGCCACGCACGTGTGCATCGGCGTCAGTCCGTTCAACAGCTACTTCAGCACTCCGCGGTTGCGTCGGCTGGCGCAGTGGGCGCTGACGCGTTTCGGGGCCGCGCACTTCTTCGTGCCGGACGCCGCGGCCGCGTACACCCTGGAGACGCTGGGGTACGCGCCCGACCGCGCCCGCCACAAGGCGCAGCGCCAGGGGCAGTACGTGCACAACAAGATCGCCACCGCGCTGCGTTCCCTGGGCGTGGCGAATCCGGCGGCCCTCGTCCTCGGGATGGAGCGCCTCCACCACCTGCCCCGGTACGTCGGCCTGCTGGACGAGGCGTACCGGCGCTTCGACCGGGACGCGGGCCTGCGCGCCGCGTGCCTGGACGCCTCGCACTGGGTGCTGGACCGGAGGATGCCGCCGGGGACGAGCCCGACGGAAGCCCAACTGCACAGCGCCGTGCGGTACTTCCTCTCCGAGCTGCCGATGTTCGTCGACGCCGGAGGCATCGCGGGTCACCGACCCTCGCTGTTCGTCTACCACGAACGGGTCCCCTTCCTGGAGCGCTTCTA
Source organism: Streptomyces chumphonensis (assembly GCF_014779715.1). Lineage (GTDB taxonomy): Bacteria > Actinomycetota > Actinomycetes > Streptomycetales > Streptomycetaceae > Streptomyces > Streptomyces chumphonensis. Next base: position 36,254 of record NZ_JACXYU010000009.1, on the reverse strand, counting down.
CCGCCACGAGCTGAGCTGGCGGCCGGTGGCGGGCCAGGGCTTCCTGGTGGTGCGCGAGCCGACGGGGGACACGTCCGGAGCGCGGCGGCCGGCGGGGAGCGTCGTGCGGCGGGAGGCGTCCCATGACCTCGGCTGAGACCGGACGAAGACAGGACGGCCCGGCCGGGACCGGGCACGTCCCGGCCGGGGCGGCGGGCGAGGCACAGGACGACTACGCCCTGACACCGGTGCCGGAGGAGGCGCGCTACTCGTGGTTCTCCGTGGCGGTGCAGCGCTTCGGACAGGTCTCCTCCTTCCAGCAGTTCATGGTGGGCGCCGTCCTCGGCTACGGGATGACGTTCACCGACGCGGTGATCGCCATCACCGTCGGGTCGGTGCTGCTGGAGGTCATCACGATCCTCATGGGCGTCGCCGGGGTGAAGGAGGGCATGTCCACCTCGGTGCTGGCCCGCTGGTCGGGTTTCGGCCGCAAGGGCTCGGCCGCCGTGGGGATGCTGGTGGCGCTCAGTCTCGCGGGCTGGTTCGGCGTCCAGAACGGCGTCTTCGCCCAGGGCATGCACGACTTCGCCGGATGGGCGCCGGAATGGGCCTGGGCGCTGGTCGGCGGCGTCGTGGTCACCGTCATCTCCGTGCACGGCTTCTCCGTCATGGCGTGGACGGCGTACCTGACCGTGCCGGCGTTCCTGCTGCTGGCCGGGTGGTCGGTGGTGGACGTCCTGGTCGGCCACTCGCTTGACGACCTGCTGACGGGAGCACCCCCGGGCCCGGCGCTGTCCCTGGCGGAGGGCACGACGCTGGTGGCGGGCGCCTTCATCCTCGGCGCGCTGATGAGCCCCGACATGACGCGTTTCAACCGCCGCCCCTCCGACGTCGTCAAGCAGACGCTGCTGGGCGTGACGCTCGGTCAGTACCTGATCGGGCTCACCGCGGTGCTGCTCGGCCACGCCGCCCGCACCGCCGACATCGTCGGCATCATCACCGGCTCGTCAGGGCTGCTGGGCACGCTGATCCTCGTCACGGCGATCGTGAAGATCAACGACTGGAACCTCTACTCCTCCGCGCTCGCCACGGTCAACAGCATCGACGTCCTCTTCGGCCGCCGGGTCCCACGCCGCTCGGTGACGCTGGTCATCGGCGCGGCGGGGACCGCGCTGTCGGCCGTCGGCATGGCCGACCACTTCACGGGCTTCCTGGAGACCATCGGCGTGCTGGCGCCGCCGGTGGCCGGGATCGTCATCGCCGAGTACTACGTCGTACGGCGGTACCGCGCCGGGCTGGAGCGCGCCCGGCACGGCGTCCGGCCTCCCGAACGCCTCCCCGACTGGCTGCCGCTGTCCCTGGTCTGCTGGGCGACCGGCGCGCTCGCCGGGGAGTACCTGGACGCCGGGATCCCCGCCGTCAACGCCGTCGTGGCCGCCTTCGCGCTGTACGCGGCGGTCGGGCTGACGCTCCGCCACCGGCGGAACCCACCGGCCCGGCAGGACGCCCTACCCGACCGACTTCCCGACCGAACGGCATGAGAGAGCCGGAGGACACCGTGCTGCCCCTAGTGACCAGGGACGAACTGAGGACCGAGATGGAGGCCGGGAAGGTCGTCGTGGTCGACACGATGCCCGTGGCCTACTACCTGCGTCAGCACCTGCCCGGTGCGGTCAACATCCCCGGCTTCCCGTACGAGAGGGCGGCGCGCTTCACCGACGAGCTCGCGCCCTCCGTCCTGCCGGACCGCACCTCCCCCGTCGTCGTGTACTGCGCGAACGTGCCGTGCCGCAACAGTGAGCTCGTCGGCGCGCGGCTGGTGTCGCTCGGCTACACGCACGTGCGCAAGTACCGCGAGGGCATCGAGGACTGGGTCGCCCACGGCCTGCCCACGCAGGCCGCCCTGGGCTGAAGTCGACCCGGAGCTCTTCCCCGCCCCTCGCGACATCCCTCCCGTTCCATCCGACGAAAGGAAACCACCGTGTACCGCAGACTGGCAGTCGCCACCGCGGCCGTCGCCGTGCTGCTCGGCGGGGCCGTCGCCCCGGCCGTCGCCGCCACTCCGGCGCCGGCTCCCGTGCCCGCGACGTCCGCCCCCGCCGAGATCCCGAACGTCGTCGACGTGACCGCGGCCAACTACGCGCAGGTCATGCAGTGGTCCCACAGCAAGCCCGTCGTGCTCGACTTCACCGCGAGCTGGTGCTACTGGTGCCAGAAGCAGAAGCCGTACCTCCAGCGGTACAACACCGAGGACGACGGGGCCTGGGTGTGGGCGAGGGTCGACGTCGACCGGAACCGGGACCTGTACCGCCAGTACGGCGTGCGCGGCATCCCGGCCCTGCTCAACATCCAAGGCGGCCGGGAGGCCGGTAGCCGCATGGTGGGCTTCGACGGCCCGTCCTCCCTGCGCACCTGGCTGAACAGGCTGTGACGCATCGGTGCCGCCGTCGCCCCGCGACGGCGGCACCCCGCACGCCGGCCCGTCCGGGCCGCCCCCACCCCCCACCGCCGCCGCACCGACGTCCCGCGTGCGGCGCAGGCGAAAGGCTCGCCCCCCATGAAGAAGCACGTGCCCAGGGCCGCGACGGCCCTCGCCGTCGCCCTCGGCGTGGCCCTCCCCGCCCTGACGGCCGCCCCCGCCGCGTCCGCCGACCCGGACGGGCCCCCTCCGCCCGCCGCCCCGTCGGCGACCGTCCACATCATCGAGGTCAACGGCACCGAGGCGACCGAGGAGGCCGTCACCCGGCGGGCCGAGGAGCTGACCGACCGGCACGGCGGCACCCTGCGCCGGGTGTACCACGCCGCCTCCCAGGCGTTCTCCGTCGAGCTCACCGAGGAGCAGCTGGACGGCTACTACGGCGACACCCGCGTCGACTCGATCACCAGCGACCGCGTCTACCGCGTCGCGGGCCGGATCGACGGGACGGGTCCGGCCGCGAGCGGGACGTCCGCCGACACGGTCGACGCCGGCGGCATCCAACTGTCGCCGCCCTCCTGGGGCCTTGACCGCATCGACCAGCGCGACCTGCCGCTCGACCACGTCTACCGCTTCCCCCGCGGCGGCGCCGGGGTGGACGTCTACGTCGTGGACACCGGCGTCCGGACCGGGCACCGGGAGTTCTGGGGCGGCCGGGCCCACGGCGCGTACGACGCGGTACGGCAGCGGCCCGGCGGCGCCGGGGACTGCAACGGACACGGCACCGCGTCCGCCGCCACCGCCGCCGGGCTGTGGACCGGGGTCGCCAAGGGCGCCACGGTGCGGTCCGTGCGGGCCTTCGGCTGCGACGGCACGGGGACGCTGGAGCACATCATGTCCGCCGTCGACTGGATCACCGCCCACGCCGACGGTCCCTCCGTCGTCAACCTCGGCTTCTCCGGCCCGCCCGGCTCGGTGCTCGACCTCCAGCTGTACGCGATGACCACGGCGGGCATCGCCTACACGGCGGCGGCGGGCAACGGGGACGACTCGGGCCGGGGCGTGGAGTCCTGCGAGACGACCCCGGCCCGGCAGACGACCGCCATCACCGTGGCCGCCACCGACCGCACCGACCGGCGGCCCGCCTGGTCGAACCACGGCTACTGCACGCACCTGTTCGCGCCCGGCACCGACATCACCACCGCGGGTGCGGGGAGCGACCGCTCCTACGTCAGGATCACCGGCACCTCCGCCGCGACGGCCGAGGTCACCGGGGCCGCCGCGCTCCACCTCGCCCGGCACCCCGGTGCGACGCCGGTCGAGCTCGACGCGGCGCTCGCCGCAGCCGCCACCGAGGGCCGGGTGCGGGACGCGGGGCCCGACTCCCGGAACCTGCTGCTGTACACCGGGCCGGCCGACGTCACGGGGGACGCGCGGTGAGCGGGGCCGTGCGGGACGGGGCCGTGCGGGACGTCGCCGTCATCGGGTCGGGGCCCGCCGGATACACCGCCGCCCTGTACGCCGCGCGGGCCGACCTGCGTCCGCTGGTGCTGCGCGGCGGCGCCTTCGTCGGCGGAGCGCTGGCCGCCACGACGGAGGTGGAGAACTACCCGGGCTTCCCCCGGGGCGTCCTGGGGCCGGAGCTGATGGACGCCATGGCGGCGCAGGCCGCGCGGTTCGGGGCCGAGCTGGTCGACGACGAGGTCGTCGCCGTCGAGCTGGCCGGGGAGGTGAAGACGCTCACCGACCGGTCGGGGCGTGCCCACCGCGCCCGGGCGCTCATCGTGGCGACGGGGGCCGGCCACCGCCGCCTCGGCCTGGCGAAGGAGGACGAGCTGCTGGGGCACGGCGTGTCCTACTGCGCCACCTGCGACGGGTTCTTCTTCCGCGACCACGACCTCGTCGTGGTCGGCGGCGGCGACACGGCGCTGGAGGAGGCGACCTTCCTGAGCCGGTACGCCCGCTCGGTCACCGTGGTCCACCGGCGGGACGAGCTGCGGGCCTCCCGCGCGATGCGGCGTCGGGCGCTGACCGACCCGAAGGTGGCCTTCGCCTTCGAGCGCGAGGTCGTGGCCCTGCACGGCGACGCGGGGCGCGGGCTGACCGGTCTCACGCTCCGCCACACCTGCACCGGGGAGACGGAGGAACGGGCGGCGACGGGACTGTTCGTCGCGATCGGGCACCTCCCGCGCAGCGAGCTGTTCGCGGGCGTCCTCGCGCGCGACGCCGACGGGTACCTGCGCGTGGACGCGCCGTCCAGCCGCACGAACGTGCCGGGGGTGTTCGCGGCGGGGGACGTCGTCGACCGCGTCTACCGCCAGGCCGTGACGGCCGCCGGGACCGGCTGCGTGGCCGCCCTCGACGCCGAGCGCTACCTGGCGCGGCTGACCGACCGCCGGCTCCCCGAACCCGTTCTGCCCTGACCCGCGCCGGGCGCACCCGCCGCCCCCACCGACAGGCCGGGGAGGGGCGGCGGGCGGGGCGGTGCGGGTCAGGGGCGCCGACTTGATAGGCAAGTCATTACTTGCCTATGGTGGTGGGCATGGCGGAGGACGTCTTCAAGGCACTGGCCGACCCGACGCGCCGTCGCATCCTCGACGGACTGGTGGAACGGAACGGCCAGACGCTGTTCGAGATCTGCGCACGACTGACGGGCGAACACGGCTCGGGGCCGTCCCGCCAGGCGGTCAGCCAGCACCTGTCCGTCCTGGAGGCGGCGGGTCTGGTGGTCTCACGACGCCAGGGCCGCTACAAGTTCCACGACCTGGACACCGGGCCCCTGCGGCGCGTCACGGCCCGGTGGCTCACCCCCGAACCACCGGAGAGCGGACCATGAGAATCCACCTGACCAGCGTGTTCGTCGACGACCAGGACAAGGCCCTGCGCTTCTACACCGATGTGCTCGGCTTCACGAAGAAGACCGACGTCCCGCTGGGCGCGGACCGGTGGCTGACCGTGGTGGCGTCCGAGGACCCCGAGGGGACCGAACTGCTGCTGGAGCCCGACGGCCACCCGGCCGTGAAGCCGTTCACCTCCGCCCTCGTGGAGGACGGCATCCCGGCCGCCGCCTTCGCCGTGGACGACGTCCGGGCGGAGTTCGACCGGCTGCGGGGGCTCGGAGTGCGCTTCACCCAGGAGCCGCTGACCACGGGTCCGGTGACCACCGCCGTGCTCGACGACACGTGCGGCAACCTGATCCAGCTCGTCCACAGCGCGTAGGCGTTCCGGGCGGCGCGCACCGCTCCCTGAGGACCGGTGCGCGCCGCCCGCACGAGGAGCGGGGGCCGGGGCCGGGCGGTGTCGGCCCTCGGCCGGGACGGCGGTCCGGCCGGGAGGACGACGGGCGCGGGCACACCACGGGCCGCTCCGCCCGCTCAGGCCCGACCCAGCGCTCCCCCGTCGACGGCGCCCACGAAGGACGTCCAGGAGGCCGGGGCGAAGGCGAGGAAAGGGCCCTTCGGGTCCTTGGAGTCCCGCACGGCGACGCTCGCCCGGACCGGGGACCTCACCTCCACACAGGCGTTGGCTCCCGAGTAGCTGGACTTCACCCAGCCCGTGGTCCTGCCCTGCCGGATTGCCATGTCTGCTCCCGTCTTTCCCTATGTCCCACCTTGTCGTGAGAGAAGGGATTCAGTGTGAGAAGCCAGTCTTCTTACTGGCACATGATCGACCGTACTCGGCCCTCAGCAGCGAGGAAGGGAGCGTTCACTCGACCGTGTGGCATATACCGGGAGCGCCTACGCAGATGGCCGCAGGGGTGTACCGTTCGGCCCCGCGATGACCGATGAGCGGATACCGGCCGGCGTGCCGGGGTCCGGTCCGGCGACGCGGGGCCGGCCTCACACCGACTCGCGGGCGTACTCCTTGGTGACGTCCTGGATGAACCCCCGGCTGTCGTCCGCACTGAGCGCCTGGGCGCGCAGGTGCTCGTACATGACGCTGTAGCTCTGCACGTCCTGGGCCTTCTCCAGGTACAGGTCGCTCGTGACGCCCTCCAGGTACACCACCGTGGAGTCGGCCGTGTCGGGGAACTCCAGGATCGCGTACTGGCCGTTCACGCCCGGGTGCGCGCCCATGGCGAACGGCATCACCTGCACGGTGACGTGCGGCAGCCGGGACAGCTCGCAGAGGTGCTCCAACTGCTCGATCATCGTCTGCCGGCCCCCGACCCGGCGTCGCAGCGCCGACTCGTCCAGAACGGCCCACAACCGCAGCGGGCTGGGAGCCGAGACGCGCTGCTGGCGGCGCATGCGGACCTGGACCCGCTTCTCCACCTCGGACGCCGACGCCTCGGGCAGGGCCCCGGCGATGACGGCCTCCGCGTACGTCTGCGTCTGGAGCAGGCCGGGCACGATCTGCGGCTCGTAGATGCGCAGGGACGCGGCCTCCGTCTCCAGGCCGATGTAGACGCTGTACGGGATGTCGCCGAAGGCGTGCCACCAGCCCTGCTGCCGGGACTCCTTGGCCATCTGCATGAGCGACTCGACTATGCGACGGTCCTCCACCGCGTAGACGTTGCACAGGTCGCGCACGTCCCGCTGGCTGATGCTGCGGCGGCCGTTCTCCAGCCGGCTGATCTTGGACTGCGAGACGAGCAGCCGGTCGGCGACCTCCTCGGCCGTCATGCCCCGCTCCTCGCGGAGCCTGCGCAGCTCCTGCCCCAGTCGCCGCCTTCTCACTGTGGGGTTGACGTTGGACGCCACGGCCGTGCACCTCCGCTGTTCGCCGAATGCTGGCTCACAGCAGACTGCCAGTAACTGAGCGTTCGCACCCCGGCTTTGCCGGAATTCGACCACCGTCCGTAGGGGGACGCGCGCACGGGGTCGCACCCGTGTGCGGGCGGTCGCGGACGGCCCGGCGCCGGCACCCGGTGGCTGCGGGTGCCGGCTGGGCGGTCAGGGTGCGGTGCTCAGCGGACGCCGGCGACGCGGACCATCCCCGCCCGCCGGGGCTGCGCGGGCACACCCCCGGCGGAGACCACCGGAGCACCCCGGGGGGCGGCGCCGCCGCCCGAGGCGGCCGCCGCGCGCCGGGAACCCGCCGCGCCGTTCTGCACGTCCATCACCGCGTGCGCGACCAGCCCGCCCATGGGGTCGTGCCGGATCAGGTCACGCAGCCGGGAACGGCACGAGCGTCCCTCGTTGCCCGGGTAGAGGTGCTTGCCCAGCCCGACGGCGTGGGCCAGCGCGGCGAGCGCGGCCGTCCGCGGGTCCGGCGGTACGCCGGTGCGGATCGCCGCGTCCAGCCGGGCCCTGATCTCACGGCTGATGGCCGTGTCGGTGGCCTGGTAGCGCGTCGTCGGCAGCACCCCGCACATCTGGCCGTTGACGGCGTGCACCATGCCGCACCGCTCCAGGTGTGTGAGATACGTCTGGCGCAGCCCCAGTCGGGGCCCGCCGATCCAGTGGACGGCGCGCACGGGACTGCCGCGCCTGCGCAGCAGTTCGAGCGCGGAGTCCAGTGTCGGATCTCCGGTCGGCCGTGGCAGCACCACGGCGATACGGTCCCCATCTGGGGCTATTCGCCCGGCCAGAGCCAGCTCGACGAGCTGTGCTCCGGCGAGGCCGAGGTCTAGCGACTGCGGCTGTGCAGTGGTACCCGTGGCCGGGTCCAGAGCCAGCAGCAGCAGCTCCTCCGGAATGGTTCTGCGGCTCCTGCCCATCCATGCCTCCCCGCGTGGATGAATGACAGGGTGACCCCTCTCACAATGTTCTGTCGAGGGTGCCTGACCGCTATGGGAGGGAACCGATAGGTATGTCGTACTCGTCTAGCGGCTCGGGAGCCGGGATGACCGGGCTGCCCGCGAGACACTGGTTCGGGTACGGAAGCGGAATTCAGGAGGCACGGTGGCGGGCGAGTCCCCCGAGAGGTCGGAGCAGCGGATGTCGTCGGGGGAGACGCCGGAGGGCGGCCCGGTGGTTCCCTCGGGACGCCGTGCGGGGACCGCCGTCGATCCCCGCGGCGCCTTCGGCAGGTCCGAGACGGAGCCGTCCGGCGAGGACGGCACCGGAGCCGACGACGGAGAGCCGGCCGACGACCCGGCGGCGGGCGCGACCCCGGCGGCCGACGACCCGGCGGAAGCGGAACCCACCGGCCCGCAGGCCGGAGCGTCCACCGAGCCCGCCGACCCCACCGAGCCCGCCACGGCCGCGGAGCCCCCGGTGGCCACGGACGGGCCGGAGCCGGACGGGCCGGAGCCGCGGGCGGCCGACGGGGCCCAGGAAGCCTCCGAGGCCGACGCGCCGCCCCCGGTGGACCCTCCCACGGCGGTGATCCGCACCCCGGCGGCCCCCGAGGACGCGGCGGACGCCGCCGACGAGGAGGCGGGCACCGGGCCCGAGACCGCACGGCCGGAGGGCGGGGACGCCGAGGACGACGGCGCCGGGCCCGACGCCGAACCGGCCGTCCCGGCCGCCGATCCCCCCACGACGGCGTTCCGCGCGGTCGCTCCGGCTCCGGCGGCGGACCCGGAGCCCGCCCCCGAAGCGAAGCCGCAGGCGAAGGCGGAGCCGGACGCTGACCCGGAACCGGAACCGGACGCGAAGCCGGAGCGGGAACCGGACGCGGAGCCCGGGGCCGGCGGGGCGGACGGCACGGCGAGCCGGTACGTCCCGCTGCGCGACGACGCGCGCGACGCGGCGACCGCCGAAGCGCCCGAGCCGGAGCGGACGCGGCAGCAGCCGCTGCCGCCGGTGCCGGGCCAGCGCGCCGTCGACCTGCTGGCGGAGCTGACGAACCGGCCCGCTCCCCCGCCTACGCCGCTGCGCACCTTCGTGCGCCGGGTGAAGATCTGGACGCCGCTGGTCGCGCTCCTGGCGATCGTCCTCGTGACGGCCCAGCTCCTGCGTCCGCTGCCCGAGCCGGAGCTGGAGCTGACCGCGACGGACGCGTACACCTTCGAGGGGGAGCGCCCCGGCATCGCGTGGCCGACCGAGGGCCAGGCGGCGCTCGACGTCGAGGGGCTGGGCTCCTTCGGCACGCACGGCGAGCAGAAGCCCGTTCCGATAGCGAGCGTCGCGAAGACGATGACGGCGTACGTGCTGCTCACCGAGCATCCGATGGAGGCGGGCGAGGCGGGGGCCTCGATCCCGGTCGACGCCACGGCCGAGAAGGAGGCGGGCTACAGCGAGCAGGGCGAGTCCACCGTGGGGGTCGAAGCGGGCGAGACGATCACTCAGGAGGAGGCCCTCAACGCCCTGATGATCGCTTCCGCGAACAACGTGGCCCGTCTCGTGGCCCGTTGGGACGCGGGCTCGGAGAAGGCGTTCGTGGAGAAGATGAACGCCGCCGCGCAGGACCTCGGTATGAAGAACACCACGTACACCGACCCGAGCGGGCTGCTCAAGGAGACCGTCAGCACGGCCGAGGACCAGGTGAAGCTGGGCCGCGCCGTCATGGAGATGGAGGTCTTCCGGGACGTCGTGGCCAAGCCGGCGTACACCGATCGCAACGGCAAGGAACACGCCAACTGGAACCGGCTGGTGCCGCTGTACGGCACGGTCGGCATCAAGACGGGCACGACCACGGCGGCGGGCGGCAACCTGCTGTTCGCCGCGTACGCGGACGTCGGCGGCACGCGGCAGCTCGTCATCGGGGCCGTGCTGGGGCAGCACCGGCCGCCGATCATCGACAGCGTCCTGGCGGCGGGCAAGGACCTGATCCTCTCCGCCCAGAAGGCGCTGACGGCCGAGACGGTCGTGCGCGAGGGCGACGTCGTCGGCGTCGTGGACGACGGCCTGGGCGGCCGGACGCGACTGGTGGCGACCGAGGACGTGGCGGCCGTCGGCTGGCCGGGCCTGACGGTGCGCCTGGAGCTGGCCGAGGGCGCCGACGGCGTGCCGGGCGAGGCCGACACCGGGACGGAGGTCGGCGTGCTGACCGTCGGCGACGGTCCGGGCCAGGTGAAGGTGCCGGTCGCGCTCGCGGAGCCGCTGAGCGAACCGGGCGCCGGGGCGAAGCTGACGCGCGTGCTGTAGGCGCCGCGTGGGTGGGCCGCCGATGGCGACGCCCTGGGCCTGCGGGAACGGGTCCGGACGGGGGCGGGGGCGGCGTCGTACGCTCGGGTCATGACGTCGGACCCCACCCCCTCGCCCGCCGCCTCGCCCACTCCCGCACCCACCGCCCCGCCCACGGCCAACGCGATGCGCAGGGCCCTCAGACGGGCCCGGGAGGGCGTGGCGCTGGACGTCACCGAGGCGGCCGTGCTGCTCCGGGCGCGCGGGGACGACCTGGCGGACCTCGCCGCCTCGGCCGCCCGGGTGCGGGACGCGGGGCTGGAGGCGGCCGGGCGGCCGGGCGTCATCACGTACTCCAAGAGCGTCTTCCTCCCGCTGACGCGGCTGTGCCGGGACCGCTGCCACTACTGCACGTTCGCGACCGTGCCCGGGAAGCTGCGGCGTGCCGGGCACGGGATGTACATGTCGCCGGACGAGGTGCTGGACGTCGCCCGCCGGGGGGCGGAACTCGGCTGCAAGGAAGCCCTGATCACCCTCGGGGACAAGCCGGAGGACCGCTGGCCCGAGGCGCGCGCCTGGCTGGACGCGCACGGCTACGACGACACCGTCGCCTACGTGCGGGCGATGGCGATCCGCGTGCTGGAGGAGACGGGGCTGCTCCCGCACCTCAACCCCGGCGTCCTGACGTGGACGGACTTCCAGCGCCTCAAGCCCGTCGCCCCGTCGATGGGGATGATGCTGGAGACGACGGCCACCCGGCTGTGGAGCGAGCCGGACGGCCCGCACCACGGCTCACCGGACAAGGAGCCGGCGGTGCGGCTGCGGGTGCTGGAGGACGCGGGCCGCTCCAGCGTCCCGTTCACCTCCGGGCTGCTCATCGGCATCGGGGAGACGCCGGAGGAGCGTGCCGAGTCGCTGTTCGCGCTGCGCCGCGTGCAGCGGTCCTACCACGGGCTCCAGGAACTGATCATCCAGAACTTCCGGGCCAAGCCCGACACGGCGATGCGCGGGACGCCCGACGCCGAACTGGACGACCTCGTCGCGACGGTGGCCGTCGCCCGGCACGTCATGGGCCCCTCCGGCTGTCTCCAGGCCCCGCCGAACCTCGTCGACGACGCCTACGCGCGGCTCATCGGCGCGGGCATCGACGACTGGGGCGGCGTCTCGCCTCTCACGCCCGACCACGTCAACCCCGAACGCCCCTGGCCGCAGCTCGACCTGCTGGCCGAGCGGTCGGCCGCCGCCGGGTTCGCCCTGCGGGAACGGCTCTGCGTCTACCCGGAGTTCGTCCGGCGCGGGGAGCCCTGGCTGGACCCGCGGCTGCTCCCCCACGTCACGGCGCTCGCCGATCCGCGGACGGGGCTGGCCCGGCCGGACGCGGCCGTCGTGGGGCGTCCGTGGCAGGAGCCCGACGAGGTGTTCACGGCGGCCGGCCGCACCGACCTGCACCACACCGTCGACACCACCGGCCGCACGGGCGACCGGCGCGAGGACTTCGACGAGGTGTACGGCGACTGGGCGGCGCTGCGCGAGGCCGCCGCCCCCGGCATGGTGCCGCAGCGGCTGGACACCGACGTACGGGCCGCGCTCGGGCAGGCCGCCGACGACCCGACGCGGCTCGACGACGAGCAGGCGCTCGCGCTCCTGCACGCCGAGGGGCCCGCCCTGGACGCCCTGTGCCGCATCGCCGACGCGCTGCGCCGCGACGTCGTCGGGGACGAGGTGAGCTACGTCGTCACCCGGAACATCAACTTCACCAACGTCTGCTACACCGGCTGCCGGTTCTGCGCGTTCGCGCAGCGCCGCACGGACGCCGACGCCTACACGCTCTCGCTCTCCCAGGTCGCGGACCGGGCGGAGCAGGCGTGGGACGTGGGGGCGGTGGAGGTCTGCATGCAGGGCGGCATCCACCCCGATCTGCCCGGCACGGCGTACTTCGACCTCGCGCGCGCCGTGAAGGAGAGGGTGCCGGGGCTGCACCTGCACGCCTTCTCCCCCATGGAGATCGTCAACGGCGCCTCGCGCACCGGCCTGTCGGTGCGCGAGTGGCTGAGCGCCGCCCGGGAGGCGGGCCTGGACTCGATCCCCGGCACGGCCGCCGAGATCCTCGACGACGAGGTGCGCTGGGTGCTGACCAAGGGCAAGCTGCCGGCGGCCACCTGGATCGACGTCGTGACGACGGCCCACCGGCTCGGCCTGCGCTCGTCCGCCACGATGATGTACGGGCACGTCGACCAGCCCCGGCACTGGCTGGGCCACCTCCGCACGCTGTCCCGCGTGCAGCAGGAGACGGGCGGCTTCACGGAGTTCGTGACGCTGCCGTTCATCCACACCAACGCGCCCGTCTACCTCGCCGGTGTCGCCCGGCCCGGCCCGACGGCGCGGGACAACCGGGCGGTGACGGCGATGGCGCGCCTGCTGCTGCACCCGCACATCACCAACATCCAGACGAGCTGGGTGAAGCTGGGCGCGGACGGTGCCGCCGAGATGCTGCGGTCCGGCGCGAACGACCTGGGCGGCACGCTCATGGAGGAGACCATCTCCCGCATGGCGGGCTCGTCCTACGGCTCCCACCGCTCGGTGCGCGACCTCGTCGCCATCGCGGAGGCGGCGGGCCGCCCGTCCCGGCCGCGTACGACGACGTACGGGGAGGTCCCCGCCGAACGGGTCGCCGCCGCGGCTGCCTCCGACGGCCGCCTCCCGGCGCTGCTGCCCGTCCTGGAGGAGTGAGAGGCGCCGGCGGGAACCACCGTCCAGCCGTCGTGCCGGACCCGTTCGCCGCGCCCCGGGCGCCTCGGTGGGAGCGGCGGCTCGGTCACGCCTGAGGTGTGCCGGGCACCGCCGCCCGTTCGGACGCGTCGATTACAGTGCCGCGTGCAGGGGGAAGGCGACCGTGTGGAGGGGCTTGGTGGACGGTACCGGTGGGGCCGTGTGGGGGCGGGCCGAGCAGCAGGCGTTCCGGAGCCGGGTGCGGGGATGCCTGCTCGGCGGTGCGATCGGTGACGCGCTGGGCGCGGGCATCGAGTTCGACTCGCTGGCCGCCGTGCGCGAGAGGCACGGGGCGCAGGGCGTCACGGACTACGTGCCCGCCTACGGGCGGCGCGGCGCGGTGACGGACGACACGCAGATGACCCTGTTCACCGTGGACGGGCTGATCCGGGCGCACGTCCGGCGGGACACCGGGGCCTGGCACCCCCCGACGGACGTGCACGCCGCCTACCGCCGGTGGGCGGCGACGCAGCGCGACTGGGGGCCGGACGAGCGCAAGCACGAGGACGGCTGGCTGGCCCGCGAGGAGTGGCTGTACTCCCGGCGGGCGCCGGGCAACGCCTGTCTGTCGGGGCTCGCCGACGACCGGATGGGCACGCTGGAGCGGCCGAAGAACCCGGAGTCGAAGGGGTGCGGGACGGTCATGCGGTCGGCGCCCTTCGGGCTGCTGGTCGGCTGGGAGCCCCAGCTGGTGTTCCAGCTCGCGGTGGAGTGCGCGGCGCAGACCCACGGGCACCCCACGGGGTACCTGTCGGCCGGGGCGTTCGCCGTGATCGTGCACGCGGTCACGCGGGGCGACTCGCTGGACGGCGCGGTGCAGCAGGCGCTGGCCCAGCTCGCCGTCCACCCGGGGCACGACGAGACGACGGACGCGCTCCGGCGGGCGCTGGGCGCGGTGCGCCAGGGCATGCCCGACGCCGAGCGGGTGGAGTCCCTCGGTGAGGGCTGGGTCGCGGAGGAGGCGCTGGCGATGGGCGTGTACTGCGCCCTGGTCGCCGAGGACGTGCGGCACGGGCTGCTGCTGGCCGTCAACCACGGCGGCGACTCGGACTCGACGGGTTCCGTCTGCGGCAACCTGCTGGGCGCGCTGCACGGGGAGACGGCGCTGCCGCCGCACTGGGTCGTGGAGCTGGAGGGCCGCGCGACGATACTCCAGCTGGCGGACGACTTCGCGATGGAGATGACGCAGGGCTCCGCGCTGCACACGCCCGCCACCCCGGCCGCCGCGCCCGGTTGGCTCCAGCGCTACCCGCGGGCCTGACGCCGCCCGGCCGGCCCGGCGGCCCGCGTGTGGGCGAAACGGCGTAGCGCCGTCCGCCAGAGTGGGCGGTTCCCGTGAACTCCTGACGCTCCGTGCGTTACGCGCGGACGGTTGTGGGAACACCGTGGCGAGCGCCCGCGTGCCGAGCCGGGCGTCCGGCCGGCCGGAGGGAGTGGACGCTGCGTGCTGGGGCTGGTGGTGCTGCACCTCGGTTGTGCCGCCGCGCTGCCCGTCCTGACCCGCTGGCTGGGCCGGGCGGTGTGGGCCGTGGCGGCCGTGGTGCCGCTGGCCGCGCTCGGCTGGGCGTTCGCGCAGGCCGGTCCCGTGCTGGACGGCGGCGCGGTGACGGAACGTCTGGCCTGGGCGCCGGCGCTCGGCCTGGAGCTGGCGTTCCGGCTGGACGGGCTCGGACTGCTGATGGTCGCGGTGGTCGGCGGCGTCGGGGTGGCGGTCCTGGCGTACAGCGCGTACTACTTCCGGCGGGACACCGGCCGTGAGGCGGGGCTGCTGCTGGCGTTCGCGGGCGTCATGTTCGGTCTCGTGGTGGCGGACAACCTGTTCCTGCTCTACCTGTTCTGGGAGCTGACGAGCGTCGCCTCGTTCCTGCTCATCGCCGGACGGGGACGGGGACCCGAGCACCGCAGGGCGGCGGAGCAGGCGCTGCTGGTGACGGTCGCGGGCGGCCTGGTGATGCTGCTGGGCTTCGTGATGCTCGGGCAGGCGGCCGGGACGTACACGCTCTCGGAGATCCTGGCCGACCCGCCGCGCGGCGGACTCGTGCCGGCGGCCCTGGTGCTCGTCCTGGTCGGCGCGTTCGCCAAGTCGGCCCAGTACCCGCTGCACAACTGGCTGCCGGCCGCGATGGTGGCGCCGACCCCGGTGAGCGCCTACCTGCACGCGGCGGCGATGGTCAAGGCCGGCGTGTACCTGGTGGCGCGCCTGGCGCCCGGGTTCGCGGAGGTGGCGCCGTGGCGGGAGCTGGTGCTGGTCGTCGGGCTGTTCACGATGGTGGCTGGGGCCTGGCAGGCGCTGAAGGAGACGGACCTCAAGCGCCTGCTCGCCTACGGGACGATCAGCGAGCTGGGCCTGCTGATCGCGCTGCTGGGCGTGGGCACGCGGACGGCCGCGCTCGCCGGGGTGCTGACGCTGCTCGCCCACGCCCTGTTCAAGTCGGCCCTGTTCATGGTCGTGGGCATCGTCGACCACCAGTGCGGCACACGCGACCTGCGGGAACTCTCCCGCGTCGGGGCGGCCCTGCCCGGTCTGCTCACCGTCGCCCTGCTGGCGGCGGCGTCCATGGCCAAGCTGCCCCCGTTCGTCGGGTTCCTCGGCGAGGACGCGGGCTTCGAGGCGTTCCTGCACGACGCGTTCGCCGGGCACGGCTGGGCGCTGGCCGCGCTCACGGCCGGTTCGCTGCTGACGGTGGCCTACACGGCCCGGGCGGTGTGGGGCGCGTTCGCGGGCAAGCCGGGGGTGGCGGCGAACGGCCCGCAGCGCCCGGCCGCCGGGTTCGTGGCGCCCGCCGCCGCGCTGGCCGGGCTCGGCCTGGCGACCGGGCTCGCCTACCCCGCCACGGCCGCCCTCACCACGGCGTACGCCGACCTGTACCCGCACTCGGGCGGCGGCACGCCGTACGAACCGGCGCTGTGGCACGGCCTCACCCCGGCGCTGGGCCTGTCCGCGCTGACCCTCCTCGGCCTGGCCGTGCACGCCGCCCGGGACCGGCTGGCCGCCGTGAGCGCCCGGCTGCCGCGACTGCCGGACGGCGAACGGGCCTACCGGGCCGCGCTGGTCGGACTCTTCCAGGGCGCGGTGTGGGTGACGCGTCGCACCCAGGTCGGTTCGCTGCCGCTGTACCTGACGGTCGTCCTCGTCACCGTCGTGGCGCTGCCGGGGGCCGCGCTGCTGCTGGCGGCGCCGCCGCTGGACGGGGTGCCGGTGTGGTGGACGCCGCTGGAGGTGCCTCTGGCGGTCGTCGTGCTGACGGCGGCCGTGGCGGCGACGCTCATGCGGAGCCGGCTGACGGCCGTGCTGGTGACGGGCGCCGTCGGGTACGCGGTCGCCGCCCTGTTCGTCCTGCACGGTGCTCCGGACCTGGCGCTGACGCAGTTCCTGGTCGAGTCGCTGACGCTGGTGATCATCGTGCTGGTGCTGCGGCGGATGCCGACCCGCTTCACCCCGGCCGAGCAGGCGCCGAGGGCGCGCCGGCTGCGGGCGGCGGTGGCGCTGGCGGTGGGCGGCTTCGTCGCCGCGTTCGCCGTCGTCGCCTCGCAGGCGCGGCGGGGTGAGGGGGTGTCGGTGGAGTACCTGCGGCGGGTGGGCGAGACGGGCGGGGAGAACGTCGTCAACGCGATCATCGTCGACTTCCGCGCCCTGGACACGCTCGGGGAGATCTCCGTGCTGCTGGTGACGTCCATCGGGGTCGCGAGCCTGGTGCGGGTGTGGCGCGGCGCCGTCGCCGAGCCGGCCTCGGCCGCCGGTGCCGGTCCGCGGGGACCCGGCCCGCGTGCCGCCCCGCAGCGCGGCGAGGAGACCCGGGCCGTCTCCTGGGACGCCCCGCACGAGCGGTGGCTGCCCGGGGCCGGGGACCGCGCCGGCACGGAACGCTCGGTGCTGATGGAGGTCGTCGCCCGGCTGCTGTTCCCGTCCGTCGTCGTGCTCTCCCTCTTCCTCCTCTTCTCCGGCCACTACCGGCCCGGGGGCGGCTTCGCGGGCGGGCTGGTGGCCGCGCTCGCCTTCGTGCTGCGCTTCCTGGTGGGCGGACGCGCCGACCTCGGTCTGGCGGCGCCCGTGGACCCGGCCGTCGTCGCCGGAGCCGGGCTCACCCTGGCGACGGTCACCGGCACCCTGCCGCTCGCGTTCGGCTCACCGGCGCTGACGAGCACGCCCTGGGAGGTGCACGTGCCGCTGGTGGGCGCGGTGCACGCGACCACCAGCCTGTTCTTCGACATCGGTGTCTACCTGCTGGTCGTCGGCGTGGTGCTCAAACTCCTCGCCGCGTCCGGCGGCGCGCGGGTGCCCGCCCGTCCGGCGTCCGGGAGGGGTGGCCGGTGAAGACGCTCGACCTGACGATGGCCCTGGTCGTGGGCGGTCTGTTCAGCACCGGGGTGTACCTGCTGCTGCAACGCTCCCTGATGCGCGCCCTGCTGGGGTTCATCCTGCTGGGGCACGGTGCGAACCTGCTGCTGCTCGTCGTGGGCGGCCCGCCCGCCGCGCCGCCGATCGTGGCCGGGGGCGAGTCGCCCGACCCGCGGGTGTACGCCGATCCGCTGCCGCAGGCCATGGCGCTCACGGCCATCGTCATCACGTTCGGCGTGACCACCTTCCTGCTCGCCCTGGCCTACCGCTCCTGGCTGCTGTCCGGGCACGACGAGACGCAGGACGACGTCGAGGACCGCCGCATCGGCACGGCCGCCGAACGGGCCGACGTGGAACCGGCCCCGGCGGCGCGGCCGGACACCCCCGAGCGTGGGGAGGGCGACCGATGACGGCGCTCGTCGCCCTGCCGGTCCTGCTGCCCGTCCTGGCGGCGGGCCTGGTGCTGGCCCTCCACGGACGCGCCACGGCGCAGCGGGCGCTGACGGTCGCGGTCCTGACGGCCGTCCTCGCCGACGCCGTCGTGCTGCTGGTCCGGGTGGAGCGGGACGGGCCGGTGGTGATGGAGGTGGGCGGCTGGCCGCCGCCGCTGGGCATCGTCCTCGTCGCCGACCTGCTGGCGGCGCTGCTGCTGGTGGTGGCGGTGCTGGTGGCGCTCGCGGTGCTGCTGTTCGCCGTCGGGCAGGGCCGGGGCGACCCGGAGAGCACCCTGGCCATGCCCTTCCATCCGTCCTACCTGCTGCTCGTCGCGGGGCTGGGGCTGGCCTTCCTCGCCGGCGACCTGTTCAACCTCTTCGTCGCCTTCGAGTTGATGCTGGCCGCCTCCTACGTGCTCATCACCCTGAACGCCGGACGGCCGCGCGTGCGGGCCGGCATGACGTACGTGATGACGAGCCTCACCTCCTCGCTGCTCTTCCTGACCGCCGTGGCCCTGGTGTACGCGGCCACCGGCACGGTGAACCTGGCGGACCTGGCCGGGCGGACGGAGGGACTGCCCGAGGGGGTGCGGGCGGCCCTGAGCCTGCTGCTGTTCGTCGTGTTCGGCATCAAGGCGGCCGTCGTCCCGCTGCACTTCTGGCTCCCGGACAGCTACCCGACCGCGCCCGCGCCCATCACCGCCGTGTTCGCGGCGCTGCTGACGAAGGTCGGCGTCTACGCGACGGTGCGCGTGCAGACGCTGCTGTTCCCGCGCGAGGACCTGTGGTGGACGGCCGCCGTCGTCGCCGTGGCGACGATGCTCGTCGGGCTGCTGGGGGCCGTCGCGCAGGACGACGTCAACCGGCTGCTGTCCTTCACCCTGGTCGGCCACGTGGGGTACATGCTCCTCGGGCTGGCGCTGTTCGACGTCGCGGGTCTCGCCGGCACGATCCTCTACGTCGTCCACCACATCATCGTGCAGGCGTCCCTCTTCCTCGTCGCGGGGCTGGTGGTGGCGGCGACGGGCACCGCGTCCCTGTCCCGCATGGAGCGGGGCGGCGCGGGCCGGGTGGTGCCGCCGGGCGTGCGCCCGCTGTTCGCCGTGGCCGCCCTCAGCCTCGCGGGCATCCCGCCGCTGTCCGGCTTCGTGGCGAAGTTCGCGCTGCTGCGGGCCGCCGTGGCGCACGGCGGTGCCGGGGCGTACGCGCTCGCCGCCGCCGCCCTGCTGACGAGCCTGCTCACCCTCTACGCCATGGTCCGGGTGTGGCGTGCGGCGTTCACCGGCCCGGCCCGGCGGGGCCCGGCGAGGACGGCCGGGCGGTCGGGCTCGGCCCTGACGGTCGCGGCGACGGTCTGCACGGTGCTGGCCGGCCTGACGGTGACGGTCGGCGCGGGGCCGCTGGCCGACCTCAGCGAACGGGCGGCCGACGCGCTGGTGCACGCCGACGTCTACCGCGAGGCCGTGCTCGGAGGGCCGCGATGAGCGGGGGCGGGCCGGCGTCCGGCCGGAGGCGGGCGCTGCACCCCCTGCGCCAGACGGCGGGCGTCCTGTGGCTGTGGGCGCTGTGGGTGCTGCTGTGGGGCACACCGAGCGCCGTCGTGGTCGTCGGCGGCCTGCTGGTGTCCCTCGCCGTGACCTTCGCCTTCCGGCTGCCTCCGGTCGCGCACCGGGCGGCGCTGCGCCCGGTGCTGCTGGCGGTGCTCGTCCTGCGGCTGCTGGCCGACCTCGTGGTCTCCGCCGTGGACGTCGCCGTGGCCGCCGTCCGGCTGGGCCCGCGCGCCCGCGCGGCCGTCGTCGAGGTGCCGCTCGCCGCCGACAGCGACCTGATGGTCACCGGGACGGCCGTGCTCACCACGATGACGCCGGGAAACCTCGTGCTGGAGATCGACCGCGACCGGCGCCTGCTGTACGTGCACCTGCTGCCGGTCTCCGGACCGGCGGCGGCCCGGAGACGGCGGCAGGACCTGCGCGCGACCGAACGGGAGGTCGTGCACGCCCTCGGCCCGGCGGACGCGCCCCACCCCGAGGACGGCGACCGCCCCGAGGATCCCGCACGGCCCGACAACGGGAAGGAGACGCCGTGACCCCGGTGTTCGCCATCGCCCTCGCCCTGCTCTCGGTGGCGGGGCTGCTGACCCTCATGCGCCTCGTGCACGGGCCGGGCGCCCTGAACCGCATCATCGCCCTGGACGTCACGGTGACGCTCCTGCTGGCCGGTGTCGCCGTGGACGCCGCCCGGCGCGGCGAGGGCTCGGGGGTGCCGCTCCTGCTGGTGCTGGCCGTCCTCGGGTTCGTGGGCTCCGTGACGGCCGCGCACCTCGTCGAGGAGCGGGAGGGGGTGCGGTGACCGCCTTCCTCGACGCCGTCTCGGCCGTCCTGCTGCTGGCCGGGTCCGCGTTCTGCGTGCTGGCCGCCGTGGGGCTGCTGCGCTTCCCCGACCCCGTGTGCCGGCTGCACGCGGCCGCGAAGGCCCAGACGCTGGGGGTCCTGCTCGTCCTCGTGGGGGCGGCCTTCCACCTTCCGGGGCGGTACGCCGTGCCGCTGGTGCTGGTGGCGCTCTTCCAGATGCTGACGGTCCCGGTGACGAGTCAGATCGTGGGCCGCACCGCCTTCCGCACGGGACGGGTGCACCGCGACGGGCTGGTGCTCGACGACCTCGGCGAGCGGCTGCGCCGGGAGCGGACCGGGCGCGACGGCCGTTGAACGCGGGCCGGGTCGCCCGGACGGGCCGTCAGCGGAGGGGAGCGCGGTACGGATTCGGCCACGTGGGGGCCAGGGGCGGTGCAGCGCGCCGAGCGAACTTCTTGTAGCTTCGGTCAGTTGGGACGCCGCGTGTCCACGTCAACCCGCCGGTGTAAGGGGTCGGAACCCAGCCAAAGCGGCCGGTACGGAGCTGCCGATTCCGGGCGGGAGAAGGCACACTGTGGTCCACGCGGCACCGAAGGACGGAACTGAGGGGGCACGCATGGCAGCCGACCCGGGCACGGGGCTGCGCTTCGCGGTGCTTGGGCCCATTCGCGCCTGGCGCGACGGAGAGGCGCTGGCCACCGGCTCACCACAGCAGAAGGCCCTGCTCGCCGCTCTGCTGCTGCGCGGCGGGCACACCGCCACCGCGTCGGAGCTGGTCGACGCCATCTGGGGCGAGGAACCCCCGCAGCGGGCGCTGGCCGCCCTGCGGACCTACGCCTCCAGACTCCGCAAGGTCCTCGGGGCGCAGACGCTGGTCAGCGAGTCCGGCGGCTACGCCATCCGGACCGGCCCCGCCGCCCGCGTCGACGTGGACGAGGCCGGGCGGCTCTGCGCCGACGCCGAGAAGACCGCCCACTCCGGCGACCGCGGGCGGGCCCGCGCCCTCTACGGCGAGGCCCTGGGCCTGTGGGACGGCGAGACACTGGCCCACGTGCCGGGCCCCTACGCGTCCACCCAGCGCACCCGGCTGGAGGAGTGGCGGCTCTCCCTCCTCGAACACCGGCTGGACCTGGACCTGGAGACGGGCTGCCACGCCGAGGCCGTCTCCGAACTGACCGCGCTCACCGCCGCGCACCCGCTGCGCGAGCGCCTGCGGGAGCTGCTGATGCTCGCGCTCTACCGCAGCGGACGCCAGGCGGAGGCGCTGGCCGTCTACACCGACACCCGGCGGCTGCTCTCCGACGAGCTCGGCGTCGAACCGCGCGCCGAGCTGGCCGAGCTCCAGCAGCGCATCCTGCGCGCCGACGAGTCCCTCACGGCCCCGGCGGAGGAGCCGGCCGTCCCCACCTTCGTCCGCCCCCACCAACTGCCCGCCACCGTGCCGGACTTCACGGGACGGGCGGCGTTCGTCCGGGAACTGGGCGAGCGGCTGTCGACGTCGGAGGGCCGGGTCATGGCCGTCTCCGCCGTGGCCGGCATCGGCGGCGTCGGCAAGACGACGCTGGCCATCCACGTCGCCCACGCCGGCCGGGACCACTTCCCCGACGGGCAGCTGTACGTCGACCTCCAGGGCGCCAGCCCCACCCCGGCCGAGCCGGAGGCCGTCCTCGGCGCCTTCCTGCGGGCCCTGGGCACGCCCGACGCGTCGATACCGGACGGCGTGGAGGAACGCGCCGCGCTCTACCGCTCGCTGCTCTCCGGACGCCGCATCCTCGCCCTGCTGGACAACGCCCGGGACGCGGCACAGGTCCGGCCCCTGCTGCCGGGGACCGGCGGCAGCGCCGCCCTCATCACCTCCCGCACCCGCATGATCGACCTGGTCGGCGCGCACCTGGTGGACCTGGACGTCATGAGCCCGGAGGAGGCCATGACGCTGTTCACCCGCATCGTCGGCGCCGAGCGCGTGGGCGCGGAACGGGAGGCCGCGCTGGACGTCGTGGCCGCCTGCGGGTTCCTGCCGCTGGCCATCCGCATCGCCGCCGCCCGGCTGGCCGCACGGCGCACCTGGACGGTCGAGGTGCTGGCCCGCAAGCTCGGCGACGAGCGCCGCCGGCTGGACGAGCTCCAGGCCGGGGACCTCGCGGTGAAGGCCACCTTCGAACTGGGCTACGGGCAGTTGGAGGCCGAACAGGCCCGTGCCTTCCGGCTGCTGGGCCTCGCCGACGGCCCGGACGTCTCGCTGGCGGCCGCCGCCGCCGTGCTGGACCGGGACGCCGACACCACGGAGGAGCTGCTGGAGTCCCTCGTGGACACGAGCCTCCTGGAGTCCGCCGCACCCGGCCGCTACCGCTACCACGACCTGCTGCGCCTCTACGCGCGTGACTGCCTGCAACGGGAGGGGCTCACCGAGCACGGCCGACAGGCCCTCTCCCGGCTGCTCGACTTCTACCTCGCCACCGCGACGACCGCGCACGCCCTGGAGCGACCGGGCGAACGGCTCGTGGACTTCCTGGAGCGCACGAACGTCCCCGGCACGGCGTTCGGCGACCGGAACACGGCCATCACCTGGCTCTTCGCCGAAGCGCCCGGCATCCTGGCCTGTGCCCGGCAGGCCGCGGCCGACGAGGCGGCGCTGCGCCGCGCCACGGACCTGCTGCTGGCCACCCGGGACCTCGCCGAGTCGGGCAGCCACGTCCGGCAGTACGAGCAGGCCGCCCGCACGCTGCTGGACGCCGTCCGGCGGACCGGCGACGTCTACGCGGAGGCGCGCTGCCGCCTGGTGCTCACCCTGCTGCACCTGGAGGCGGGACGCTTCCCGGCGGCCGAGACGGAGGCCCGCCGGGCCCTGGAGTGCGGACGGCACAGCGAGGACGTCCTGGCCACCTCCTACGCCTACAACCTGCTCGGCATCATCGCCAACTACCAGGACCAGTACGAGGCGGCGGACGCCTGGCTCGGCGAGGCCCTCGCCGCCTTCCGCCGCTACGACAACGAGCCGTCCATCGCCAGCGCGCTGTGCAACCTGGCCCGCGCAAAGCTCGGCGCCCGCAGGACGGACGAGGCGGTGCGCCTCGCGCGGTCGGCCGTGGGCATCTACCGGCAGAACGAAGGGGCCATGCGGCTGGCCAACGGCCTCTACACCCTCGGCATCGCCCTCAGCGCGAAGGGCGACGTGCAGGACGCGCAGGCCCGGTTCAGTGAGGCGCTGGGCATCTTCCGCGACTGCCGACAGCGACTCTGGGAAGGCATGACCCACTTCCGCATCGCCTCGCTGAGCCTCTCCGACGGTCAGGCCGCGGTGGCCGCGGGCCAGGCCGAGCAGGCCCTGGCCGTGCTCTGCGGCGTCGGGGGCCCCTGGCGACGGGCCAACGTGCTGACGCTGCTGGGCCGCGCGCTGGCCCGGATCGGCCAGTACGGGCGTGCCGAGGCGTGCTGGCGGGAGGCGCTGACGACCTACGAGGAGCACGACAGCTCCGAGGCCGGCGCCGTGCGCGAGTTGCTGGCGTCGGTCCCGGCCTGAGGCCCGGCGGGCGCTCGTTCATCGTTCGTTTATCGCCGCCCGCCATGCTGGTCGTGTTGGTTCGCCCCACCGGGGGAGGCGGGGCGGACCACGGGGGGCGGTCGTGAACGGCGGTGCTCTGCACCGCCGTTCGCCGGGCGGCCGGCGGGGGAGCCGCCTGGCAACGGCCGTATCGCACCACCAACGGGAGGAAGAGAACATGGTCACCAGCGAGCGCAAGAAGGTTCGGGACGGCGCCAAGCCCCGGGACCATCACCAGACGGGGGAGCCGATCGCCGTCGTCGCCGACGACGACGAGCAGTCGGGCGAGATGGTGGCCATGGGCGATCACCACCAGACGAGCGAGCCTGCGAACTGATCGCCACCTCGGGGGGAGCAACCGGTCACGACGACCTGGAGGGGAGTCGTCGTGGCCGGTTCTCGTCGTGTGCGCCCACCGGTCGCCGCGTCGATAATCAGCCAATTCCTTTTCTCCGTCCCGCAGGACCGGAGAGCACCCATAGCCTGTACGAACAAGCGATCACGAAAGCGAAAGGAAATGGCATGACCCGAAAGAGGACTGTGCTTGCGGCCTTCGCCATGGCAACGGGAGCCCTCGTGGCCGCTGCCGGTTCGGCCGTCGCCGGGGAACAGCGGGCCACCGGTGCGGGCGACTTCCACCAGACCGCACCCCCGCCGGACTTCCACCAGACGGTCGTCCCCGCCGACTTCCACCAGACCGCGGAGACCTCGGACTTCCACCAGACGGACTTCCACCAGACGGCGGACTTCCACCAGACCGCTCCCCCGCGGGACTTCCACCAGACCGACTTCCACCAGACGGTCGTCCCCGCCGACTTCCACCAGACCGACTTCCACCAGACGACCGGTCCGGCCGATGCGCCCGCCACGGCCCGCGTCTGACGCGGACCGCACCCGACGGCCGCCCGGCCGTCCGCACGACCCCGCCCCACCGCGCCGTGGACGCGCACGCGGTGGGGTTCGTGCGTGACCGCGCCGGAACGGGCCGGGGCGCCGGTCAGCCGGGGGGCTGGCGGGTGCCGCGCTCGGCGTCCAGCGCGTAGACGCAGCGGTCCTTGCTGCACGCGTACACCACGCCGCCCGCCACCAGCGGGGAACCGGTGATCTCGCCGCCCGTCTCCAGCTTCCAGCGGAGCTGGCCGCCGACCGCGTCGAGGGTGTAGAGCGACTGGTCGGTGGAGCCGAAGTGGACCCGGCCGTCGGCCGCCACGGGCGCCCCGACGAGGTCGCCCCGGGCCTCGAACCGCCAACGGCCGGTGCCGGGAACGGCGTCGATGGTGTAGAGCGCGTCGCCGCTGGCCACGTGGACCAGCCCGTCGGCCACCACGACCGGTTCGACCGAGCCCCGGGCCTTGGTGGGAATGCGCCACCGGTCGTGGCCGGTGGCCGCGTCGATGGCGTACACGACACCCCGGTAGTCGGCCAGGTACAGCCCGCCCCCGGCGACGGCCGGACCGGGCGCGAACGCCGGGGGGCACAGGAAGGCGTCCGGGGCGTGGAAGCGCCAGCGCTCCGCGCCGCTCGCCGCGTCGAGGGCGAGGACCCGGGCCCCCGCGCAGACGTAGAGCGCGCCGTCGGGCGCCGGAAGCAGCCGGATCGGGACCCCGCCCGTGGCGGAGGCGTCGCCGACGGCGTACGTCCACCGCTCGGCACCGGTACGGGCGTCCAGCGCGTACAGCCGGCCGTCGGCCCACAGGTGGACGGTGCCCCGGTGCAGCACGGGTGCCGCGTCGGCCGTCTCGAAGTCCGTCTGCGCGCCGGTGAGTTCCCACAGGCGCTCGCCGTCGGCCGCCGACCAGGACTGGACGGCGCCGCCCCGGGTCGCCGTGACGACCACGCCGTCGCCCGCGCTCAGCGCGTACACCCAGGCGTCCACGGACGTCTTCCAGTGCTCGGTCCCGGTGCGGGCGTCCAGGGCGTAGAGGCTGGGGCCGTCCGAGGCGTGCACCCGGCCGTCGGCCACCGCCATGGACCAGGCGACGTCGCGGGTCTTGAAGCGGCGCCGACCGGTCGTCGTGTCCAGGGCGTGCACCTCGAAGGAGGTGACGTAGAGCAGCCCCTCGGCCACGACGGGCGTGCCCCAGACGTCGTTGGACATCCGGAACCGCCACGGCCGCCACCGTCCGCCCGCCCCGTCGGGTGCGGGGACGGGCGGGGCGGGCGCCGGGCCGGCACCGGACGGGCCCGACACGGGCGCGGCCTGCGGCGGGGTGCCCGGGGCGGCGGCGGTTCCGGCGGGCGGGCTGACCCAGTGGGTGCCCGGCACGGGGGCGGGCCCGCGCAGCTCCCCGAGCCGGGGCCCCGGCCCGATGGGCGCGGGCGCACCGGCGAGGCGCACGGGCGGGCCGTCGGCCGGAGCGGCTCCCGCGTGGGCGGGCACCGGGGCGGGGGTGAGGGGACTCGGACCCATGGGCGCGGGCCGTACCGGGGGCGGCGCGAAGCGCTCCGGGGTGGGTCGGTGCCCCCCGGCGGACCCGGGGCCGGATCCGTGACCCTCGTGCGGGGCGGGCCCGGGCGGCTCCGGGGGCCGGCGCACGGGTCGGTTGCGCCCGCCGCGCTTGCGTTCTATCAGCTCCACGGCACCCCCGGGGAGCCATGCCGACGCGGTGCCGCTGTCGTCGCTTCCGGAGGAGAAGAGGTGCGGGGCGAGCTGGGACTGGAGCTGGGCCGGGGTGGGACGCCGCTCGGCCTCGGGGTTCATGCAGGACTCGATGAGCGGCCGCAGGTCGGCGGGCAGACCCTCCAGGTCGGGCCCCTCCCGCAGCAGCATGAACACCGTCTCCACCGGGTTCGCCCCGTGGTAGGGGGCGTGGCCGGTGGCGGCGTAGACCAGGGTGGAGCCGAGGGAGAAGACGTCGCTCGCCCCCGTCACGCTGCGGGAGTCCTTGGCCTGCTCGGGCGACATGTAGGCCGGGGTGCCGACGGCGACGTTGGTCATGGTCAGCCGGGTGTTGGACACGCCGGAGGCGATGCCGAAGTCGATGACCCGGGGGCCGTCCTCCACCACGAGGACGTTGGAGGGCTTCAGGTCGCGGTGGACGAGTCCGGCGCTGTGGATGGACTGGAGCGCCTCGGCGATACCGGCCGCGAGCCAGCGCACCGCCTGGGTGGGCAGCGGCCCGCACTCGGTGATGATCTCCTCCAGGGAGGGCGCCGGGACGTAGGCGGTGGCCAGCCACGGGATGGCGGCGCGCGGGTCGGCGTCGACGACGGCTGCGGTGTAGAAACCGCTCACGGCGCGGGCGGCCTCGACCTCGCGGGTGAAGCGGACGCGGAAGAGGTGGTCCTCGGCCAGCTCCGTGCGCACCGTCTTGATCGCGACCCGGCGCCCGGAGGCCGACCGGGCCAGGTAGACCAAGCCCATCCCGCCCGCGCCGAGCCGCCCGAGGACCTCGAACGGACCGATCCGGCGGGGATCGTGCTGCGTCAGCTGATCCACCATGTCCCTGCCACCTCCCCGTAGGGGCTCGCTGTCGTCGCCCGCCCCGGTGCCGCTGCTCACCGCTGCCGTACCGGCAGCGGTCCCCGGACCGATTGTTCCTGTCGGAGTCCCACAAGGCGAACCCGGGGCCCGTTCGGCCGTGTCCGCCCACGGGAGGACGGCCCGACCCCGCCGCGTCGGCCGCGTGCCGGACGACGCTACTGGGCGGGCCGCTCCGGCGGGGCCAGAACGGCGAACGTGGCGCCCTGGTTGTCGCGGCACACCGCCCAGCGGCCGTAGGGGCCGCTCTCCGGCTCCCGGCGCACCCGGCCGCCGAGGCGCTCCACCGTGCCGACGGCCGCGTCGCAGTCCTCGACCGCGAAGTAGGTGAGGAAGTGGGCCGGGAGCTCGGGCGGGGTGCCCTCCTCCAGCAGGCAGCGGGCCGTCACGGCGGCGGACTCGTCGGCCGGGCCGCTCCGGGGCACCCACACGACCATCTCGGGTTCCTCCCCCCGCCCGTCGGCGTCCCGGACGTCGGCGGGGTCGAGCGGCCGGTAGCCGAAGACGTCGGGGTAGAAGGCGTCGACGCCGGCCGGCTCGCGGGTGTGCACCTCGGCCCAGACGTAGGCGCCCGGTTCCTCCCGCACCTCGAACCCCGAGCGCTCGGCGGGCTGCCACAGGCCGAACACGGCGCCGCCGGGGTCCGCCGCGACGGCCATGATCCCGGCCGGGCCGCTCCCGACGGGGCGGGGTTCGTTGATCACCTGACCGTCCGCCGCCCTGATCCGCTCGGTGGTCGCCGCGACGTCCGCGGTGGCGAGGTACACGGTCCAGACGGTGGGCATGCGCCCGTCGGTCTTGCGCATCAGTCCGGCGGCGCGGCGTCGGCCCAGCCGGGCGACGGTGTAGGCGCCCTGCGCGGCGGGCCCCGCCTCGTCGAACGTCCAGGCGAACAGCTCGCCGTAGAAGCGCTTGGCGGCGGCCAGGTCGGGCACCATGGCGTCGGCCCAGCAGGGCACCCCCTCGGCCACGGCCGCGTTCGCCGGTTCGCCCGCCCTCCCGTCAGCCGGCTCGTTCGCCGCTTCGGTCTCCGCGCCGGTCGGCTCCTCGGCCGGCCGGTCGGCCCGGGTGCCCTTCGGCCCCTCGCTCGGTGCCGCTTTCGCTTCGGCCATCGCTCCGGCCCCTTCCTCGCGGGTTCGTGGGGTGCGTCGTGGGCGGCGCGCCGCCGGGAGGCACCGCGCCGATCCCGCGCCGACGCCGCGCGGACCGGGCGCCGTCGGCACCTCGCGCGCGAGCGGATGCGCACCGCTTTCGCACCCGTTTGCCCGGTCCACCGCATTCTGGCACTCCGGTCCGGTTTCGCGCCTTTTCACCGGGCCCGCCCGAGGGACGGAAGGCCAGCGGGACAAACTGCGGCACACCGCACGAAGGCACCGCGACATCACCGGACGAAGCCGGACGAAGCTCCGCCCGGTACCCGTTTGCCTGTGGCCGGATGCGGGCCGAACGTCCGTCGATAAGCTGACGACATGACAGGACAAGTTCGAACTGTTGACGGCCGGGTGGCCGGACGGCGCGGACAGGCGACCCGTCTGAAGCTGCTCGACTGCCTCAGCGACATGCTCAGCTCGTCGCCCTACCGCGATGTGAAGGTCATCGACGTCGCCCGCAAGGCGGGCACCTCGCCCGCGACCTTCTACCAGTACTTCCCCGACGTCGAGGGCGCCGTCCTGGAGCTCGCCGACACCACCGCGAAGGAGGGCGGCGGCGAACTCGACGCACTCGTCGCCGGCCGCTCCTGGACCGGCAAGGCGGGCGCGCGGAGCGCCGAGGACCTCGTCGACGGCTTCCTGGCCTTCTGGCGCCGCCACGACGCGATCCTCCGGGTGATCGACCTCGCCGCCGCCGAGGGGGACAAACGATTCACCCGGCTCCGGACGAAGCTGCTCACCTCCGTCGTCGGCTCGCTCACCGAGGCCATCAAGGAGCAACAGGCCAAGGGCCGGGTGGACAAGAACGTGAGCGCCGCCGCACTGGCGGGAACGCTGGTGACCACCATGACCGGGGTGGCGGGCCACCAGAAGGGCTTCTCCTCCTGGGGCGCCAAGCAGGCGGACGTCAAGCCCGCTCTCGTGCTCCTCACGCATCTCGGCGTCACCGGCCGCAAGCCCGCCTGACGGTTCCGGCCCGGCGGGGCCCGGCCGGACCTGTCACCGGCCGGCGCGCCACGACCGGCCCGCGCGGTGGCGGACGCGTCCCCGTTCCCGGGGCACGCCCGCCACCGCGCTCCGTCGTCAGCCGAGGCTGTAGACCAGCTTGTTGGGCGACCCCTGGACGTCGGCGAGCACACCGTTCGTCGACGCGTCCAGCACGGCCGCGGCCACCTCCGCCGGCGCGGCCGAGGTGTGGGTGGAGAGGTAGATCGCCGCCGCGCCCGTGACGTGCGGCGCCGCCATGGACGTGCCGCTCCGCGTCGTCCAGGCGGTGTCCGAGGTGTGGCCCGTGGAGACGATCGAGGAGCCCGGGGCGAAGACGTCCACGCAGGAACCGTGGTTGGACCAGCTCGCGCGGGCGTCGGCCGAGGTCGTGGCCGCCACGGTGATGACGGACGGCTCCCGTGCCGGGGACTGGGTGCAGGCGTCCTTGTCGCTGTTGCCCGCCGAGACGGCCACGGTGATGCCCGCGTCCACCATCTTCCGGATCGCGGCGTCCTTGGCGTCGCTCGCGCTGCCGCCGATGCTGACGTTCGCCACCGCCGGCTTGACGGCGTTCCTCGCCACCCAGTCGTAGCCGGCGAGGACGTTGGCGGTGGTGCCGAGGTTGTCGCAGTTGAGCACCTTGACGGCGACGATCCTCACCCGCTTGGCCACGCCGTAGGTGTTGCTTCCGAGCGTGCCCGCGACGTGGGTGCCGTGGCCGTGGCAGTCGGCCGCCGTGGTGTTGTCGTCCACGAAGTTGTAGCCGTAGCGCGCGCGTCCGCTGAACTCCGAGTGCTGGACGCGGACACCGGAGTCGACGACGTAGGCGGTGACGTTCGACGCGGTGGAGGTGTAGTCGTAGGTCGAGTTCAGCGGGAGAGCGCGCTGGTCGACCCGGTCCAGACCCCAGACCGGGTCCACCTGGGTGCCGTCGCCGCGCTCGACGCGGTTGGGCTCGACGTAGGCGACGGCCGGGTCGGCGGCCAGCTTGCGGGCCTCCTTCTCGGACGCCTTGACCGAGAAGCCCTCCAACGCGCTCGTGTACGTGCGGTCCAGGGCGCCGCCGTGCTCCTTCGCCAGGTCCTTCGCCCGGTTCCGCACCTTCGCGGCCGGTTCCTTCCCGCGGTCCTTCATGACGACGATGTACTCGTCCTGCACGACCGGGCCGCCTCCGGCGGCGTTGCGGATCGTGCCCAGCGGATCGGGTTCGACCGCGACCGCGTCACCGGGAGCCAACGCGAAGACCGCCAGCACGGCGGCGCTCACGGCACCCGCCCCCCACACCATCCGTATTCGCACTTCCGTGCCCTTCCCTCCGAGCTGAACCTCTGTGCACGTGTGTCACAGAACGCGCACACGACGTGCGAACTGTAGTGGCTGAAACGCGCGGGTGACCCGGGTGGAAGCGAACGGAGTTGCGGGAGGCCGGTTCCGGGGGCGAGCTGACGGCGGGTCCGCGCCCGTCGGCGGACCGGGCATCGCCGCCCGGCGGCACGGGACTAAGCTCATGAACATGCCCATGCCCGCTCAGGACACGACTTTCCCGGTGTACGTCGTCGGTGCCGGACCCGGCGGACTCGCCACGGCGGCGGCGCTCAGGGCGCGTGGCGTCCGTACCGTCGTCCTGGAGAGGTCCGACCGCGTCGGAGCCTCGTGGCGTCGCCGCCACCGCACCCTGCGCCTGCACACCACCCGCCGCAGCTCCGCCCTGCCGGGGCTGGCCGTGCCGCGCTCCGCCGGGCGCTGGGTGCCCGGCGACGTCTACGCCGACTACCTGCGGCGGTACGCCGAGCACCACCGACTGGAGATCGCCGCCGGCGTCGAGGTCGCCCGCGTCGAACGCCCCGAGGGCGGGGAGGGATGGCTGCTGCGGGCCAACGGCGGTCGCGAACTGCGCGCCTCAGCCGTCGTGGTGGCGACGGGCCACCACCGCACGCCCCGGCTGCCCTCCTGGCCCGGCGCCGAGGACTTCCCCGGCCCGTTCGAGCACGCCTCCCGCTACCGCGACGCGGAACCCTACGCGGACCTGGACGTGCTGGTCGTGGGGGCCGGGAACACCGGCACGGAGATCGCCGCCGACCTGGCCGCCCACGGCGCCGCGCGGGTCCGGCTCGCCGTACGCGGGCGGCCGTACCTCGTCCGCAGGGCGACGCTCGGCTGGCCGGTCCAGGCCCGCCACGTCCTCCTGCGTCGCCTGCCGGACCCGGTCACGGACCGGGTGGCGGCGGTGCTGCGCCGGATCACCGGACCCGACCTCTCGGCCCAGGGGCTCCCGCGAGCGGAGCACGGCCTGTACTCCGCCGCCCGGCGCGGGACGCCACCGGTCGTGGACACCGGCTTCGCCCGGGCCGTGCGCGGGGGCCGGGTGGAACCCGTGGCGGCGGTGGAGTCCTTCGAGGGCGAGAAGGTGCACCTGGCCGACGGCTCGACGATCGCCCCGCAGGCGGTCGTCGCCGCGACCGGCTACCGGCCCGGACTGGAGGAACTCGTCGGCCACCTCGACGTGCTGGACGGGCGCGGGGTGCCGAGGCCGCCCGCGCACCGGGCCGCCGCCCCGGGGCTGTACTTCACCGGATTCACCGACCCGGTCAGCGGCGTCCTGCGCGAACTGGGACGGGATGCGGACCGGATCGCGAAGGCGGTGGCCCACTCCCGGCGCTGACCGCCACGCCGGATGGCGGTGTGACTCCGCGCAGCGGACACGGCACCGCCACCCGGCTCACCGACGACGACCCGCACTCGCCGAGGAGGACGGAGCGCAGTGCTGCGCGCGGCCCCTCGACGTCCCCTCACGACGAATCGCTCCCGTCCAGAGTGATCACCCGCCTACCAAAGGTCAACACCTGGTCTGGACTTGACATCGCGGAATGTCCCGATTCGTGGCGCTATACCCCGGGGACGGGATGGGCATATGCCATCATCCGGGGTCCGTGCGCCGCCTGACGCGCCGGGGCGCCACCGTCCCCCTCGGCGAGGTCGACGAGCCGGGGGCAGCCGTCGAGTTCGCACCAGATGCGCTTGCCGCCGCCCTCCGGCTGCCAGCCCCAGCGGTCCGCGAGCCCCTCCACGAGCTCCAGCCCGCGCCCGCCGGTGTCCGCGTCCCCCGCGCGTCGGGGCCGGGGCGCCACCGCGCTCGCGTCGGCCACCTCCACCCGGACGGCGCCGGCCGGGGCGCCGGCCAGCCTGATCCGCAGGACGGCCGGTGCGCCGGTGTGCACGACGGCGTTCGTCACCAGCTCGGAGATCAGCAGGATGAGCGTTTCGCCCAGCGGACCGTCGGCGCTGACCCCGCAGCCGGTGAGCCGCGCCCTGGCCCACCGCCGGGCGCGGCCGACCTCCGTCGGGTCCGCACCGATCTCCAGTTGCGCCTGAAGCACCTGCA
Organism: Streptomyces chumphonensis; assembly: GCF_014779715.1. Classification (GTDB taxonomy): domain Bacteria; phylum Actinomycetota; class Actinomycetes; order Streptomycetales; family Streptomycetaceae; genus Streptomyces; species Streptomyces chumphonensis. The sequence goes on along the minus strand of NZ_JACXYU010000009.1, from coordinate 3,469 downwards.
CCGTTCACACCACCAGTACCGACGAAGTCACAACGCGTGACACCGGCTAGAAGCCTGCTGGACACACCCCGGCCCGGACAAGCCGATCAGGCGTATTCCGGCGCAAAGGAGTACCCGCACCGCAGACTGTGCGACAGCCGTCACGATGAGTCGAACGGGAGGAAGCCCCCCGTCGGTGCCGCGTCTCACGGAGGGTACCGGAGGTCCGGGCACGTCGGACCCACCCGTTCGTCACGGACCCGTATCGACCGGCGCCGATACCCGACGCGACCTCCCGACCCCCCCGCGCGCGGCCTCACGACGACTGCGGAGCGTGGCCGTCCGCCACCCGGCCCCCATGACGGACCGTCACCATGATGGACTGGAGCGATGCAGGCACTCACGGCGATCATCGCGGTCCTGGGCACGCTGCTCGGATCCTCCGCGACCTACGTCTTCCAACGCCGCATAGCCGAACGCACCCGGCACCTGGAGGACCAGACGCGCCGGCGCCAGGAACGCCTCGACGCGTTCGCCGCCTACGCCGGCGCCCTGCACAACTACCGCCGCCTGACGGTGCACCGCTGGTTCGTGGTGAACGAGCGACCGGACTCCGAGGACGTCAACGCCATCACGCGGGAGGTCTACGAACTGCGCGCCGACGCCGTCGAGGTGGGATTCCGCGTGCAGTTGCTCACCGACGAGCCGGCCGTACGGGAGAGCGCCACCACCGCACTGCGGTCGATCACGGGCCTGCACGACGTCTGCCAGACCCGCGAGGAACTGGACGTGCACCGGGCCACCTCCCGGACGGCCATCCAGGACTTCATCACCGCCGCCACCCCCCTCAGCCGCTGAGCGCCCGACGCGATGCCACGGGTCGACGCGCCTACGCGCTGAGCGGGCGGGCGGCGACGTCCGTGGCGGCGTCCAGGTCGGGGTAGCAGGCGAACAGCCGCCGCACCCCGAGGGCGGCGAGCACCCGGTTCACGTGGGAGCCGTCGACCGCGCCCTTGGCGGGAAGGATCAGGCGCAGGCTCCCGGTGCAGGCGTGCATGAGGCGACGGGACGCGATGAGCACACCGACGCCGCTGGAGTCGCAGAACTGGACGTGCGACAGGTCGAGCACCACGTTCAGTCGACCGCCGGCGACGGCGTCGTGCACGTGCTGGCGGACCGCAGGAGAGGTCACCAGATCGAGTTCGCCCGAAACCCGAAAGACGGTCCACTCCCCCCGCTCTTCCTCCATCACCTTCAACGACACGTCACCGAAGCCTTTCCCTCGCCCTGCCGGAATCGATCCTTCCACGGCTCGGCTGCCCTCAGCGGCAACCCGCGAAACGAACTGGTCCCTCCCGACCCTAAGCCCACAGCCCGCTCCCCCTCACGCGCGTTCCCCTCCCCTGCGCGCGACCCGACGACGACATACGACGCCAAACCGTGCACACCGGACAGAAGACCAGCCGCACTTCCCTGCGACACCTGCACACAGTGACGCGTCCAGCACCCCGTGGAGTTGCCTGAGCGCTGCACATTGCCGCAAAGGCGCCCGCGTTGTCACCCCCTTCCCCTACATTCGACGTACGCGAAGGACTGGGAGCCGGGAGATGGCACAGGACGCACCACCGCGTTGGGACCGCAAGATGCGGCAACGCCTCATGCGGGGCGAGGCGGCGGCCCTGGGCGAGCTGTACGACCGGTTCGCCTCCCTCGTCTACGGCCTGGCCCACCGCGTCCTCCAGGACGAGGAGGCGGCGGCCGGAGTGACCCGGGAGGTCTTCGCGCACGTCTGGGAGCACCCCGACACCTACCGCCCGAAGGAGGGCCCGCTGCGCTCGTGGATGGCCGCCCTCGCCCAGCGGCACGCCGTCCAGCAGCTCCGGCTGCGCCACCGGGAGGACGGCAGACCGCCCGACCAGCTGGAGCAGCGGGTGCGCGCCGCCTCGGCCGCCGCCCGCGCCGACTACATCGTCACGGCCATGCCGGTCACCCTGCGCAGCGCGCTGGAGCTGGCCCACCGCGAGCGGCGCTCCTACCGCGAGGCCGCCCGGGACCTCGGCGTCACCGAGGACGAGGCGAGGCGGCGGCTGCGGCTCGGCCTCCAGCTGCTCTCCACGGCCGCGCCCGCCGCGCCGCGCCCACCCGGGGCGCCGGGCGGGCCGGACGGCCCCGGCGGCCGGGGCGGTGCACGGTGAGCGGCCCGCGGCTGCCCGGCCCCGACGGCCTGCCCGGGGACGGCCGGGAGGAGCCGCCGCGCATACCGCCGCCCCGCGCGGCCGCCGACGACCACGGGCCGGGCCCGGCGGTCCCCGCACCCCGGGACGGCACGGCGGAGGGCGTCGCCCGCGCCGTACCGGAGCCCACCGGTCCGCCCGCGCCGGACAAGACCGCGCCGGAGGAGGCCGCGCCGGGGAAGGCCGCGGCGGGGAAGGCCGCGGCGGGGTACGACCACAGCACCCTCAAGTCCCTCCTCGGCGCCTGGGCGCTCTCGGCGTGCCCGCAGCACGAGACGGCCGCGGTGGAGGCCCACCTGACCGACTGCGCGGCCTGTGCCGAGGAGGCGCTGCGCCTGCGGGACGCCGTCGGCCTGCTGCACCACGAGGAGAACCTGGACCTCGACCCCCTCCTGCGCACACACGTCCTCGCGGGCTGCCTCGACCGCCGTCCGGCCCGGATCCCCGTCCCGGTGTGGGCCGCGCCCTACGACGCGGAGACGGCCCGGCTGGACGCGCTGCTGCGCGACATGGGCGCGGACGAGTGGGGCGCCGAGGTGCCGCTGCGCTGGTTCGACGGCGAACGGCGCCGGTCCCGGACGGCGACCGTGGGCCAGGTCATCGGGCACCTGACCGCCGTCGACGGCCTGCTCGCGACGGCCCTCGGCCTGCCGGACCCGGTGCCGGGCGCGGAATCGGACTCCGCGACGGTCCGCACCGAGGCGTACTGGCACGCGCTCGCGGCCGGGCCGCAGCGCGCCGCCCACCGGCCCTGGCGGGCGCAGACGCACGCGCTGGTGCAGGCCGCGTCCTTCGCCTCGGGCCGGGCGGACGGCGTGCTGGTCCCCGGCTCGCACCTGCCGCTGCCGGACGCCTTCCTCGACCGCGCCTTCGAGTGCTGGGCGCACGCCGCCGACGTCGCCGAGGCCGTCGCCTACCCGCACGGCAGACCGGCCGCCGGCCACCTGCACCTGCTCGTCGACTTCGCCGCGCGCACGCTGCCGCAGGTGCTCGCCGCCCGGCGCCGGGCCGGGCTGGCCGCGCCCGTCCGGCGGCTCACGGAGGCGGGAACGGCGGGCCGCTCGCTGCACCTGGAGATCGAGGGCGCGGGCGGCGGCCACTGGTACATCCCGCTGGACTCCCCCGGCGCGCTCGGCACGAAGGAGTCCGCCGTGGCGCACGTGGCCCTGGACGGGCTCGAGTTCTGCCAGTTGGCCGCGGGGCGGGTGAGCCCGCGCGACGCGGCGGCCGGCGCCGAGGGCGACACCGAGGCCGTC
>NZ_JACXYU010000008.1 GCF_014779715.1 Streptomyces chumphonensis | reverse complement strand
CGGGTGTCTTCCTTCTGTCTGCCGACGGCTTCCGGTTCCGAGTGGGGGTCTCACCCCGCCCAACGGATACTACGGGCCGCACATTCCCGGCGGTCCTCACCGGGCGGGCGAGCACGCTGCCGTGCCGGGGTCAGGAACGCTCGACGGTGCGGAAGGCCAGCTGTCGGCCCTCCCCCTGGGGGGCCTGGGTGACGCAACTCGCATCGACGACGTAGGCGTCGACACGGCCCGCGTCACCGGGGTGGGGAAGCACGACCAGGTAGGCCGCAGTGCCCTGGTAGCTCTCCTCACCCAGGGCGAGCGGCTGCTCGACCCGGCCCACGGCGCGCTCGACGCAGGGAGGCACGGCAGGGGCGGTCTCCGTGGTGAAGGGCAGGTTGGGGTCGCCCTGGGCGCTCGGCCCCTCGGGCGTCTTCGGGTCCTGTTCGGGGCGCGTGCCCGGAGACGTGGTCGGCGCCGTGAGAAGGGCACGGACCTGGTCTTCCAACCGTTCGTCTCCCGCGGCCTCCTCCTGGGGCTGTGCCACGCTCGGCGGGTCGTTCGTGCTGTCACTCGTCAGCACGCCGGACACGAGCACCCCACCCAGGGCGGCGACAGCGAGCGCTCCGGCCGTGCTGAGCAGCGCGGTGCGGCGGTCGGCCCAGGCGCGACGCCGGGTCCGGGGGCGGCCGGGCCCGGTGGCAGCCCCGGAGGTACCGGAGGGACGTCGTGTTTCACGTGAAACATGCGCCCCCGGATCTGCGGAGGGCTTCGGGGAACGGACGGGGGGGCGGGGTGGCTGTGCGGCCTCGGAGGACAGGGCGGCCTCGATCCGGGCGATGACATCCTCCGGCATCGGCTCCGGGACGTTCAGCTCACGGAGCCCGCCCTGGACCGCGGCCAGGGTGTCGCGCACCTCGGCGCAGGGTCGGCACTGCTGGAGGTGCGCCCGCACCTGAACGGCATGTTCGGGGGCCAGCAGTCCCTCGGCCAGGTCAGCGATGTCCTCGACCTCGGGATGGTCGTTCCGGTCGGGTGTCGAGAAAGACGCGGTCATGCTGTTCCACCTCCGCCCTTCACGGCTCCGTTTCCTCTGACCCCTTGCGGCGGTGGGACGGATGCCCCGCCCGTCCGGTTCCGTCCTGGTGCCAGGGCGGTGCCGCCCCCCGGGGGGTCGCCGTCCGGCCGCAGGTGCCCGACGAGGGGGACGAGCCGGGCCCGGCCACGGGCGCAGCGGCTCTTGACGGTACCGACGGCCACATCGAGGATCCGGGCCGCTTCCGCCACCGGATAGCCCTGCATGTCCACGAGCACCAGAGCGGCCCGCTGATCGGCCGGGAGCCGGTTCAGCGCGGCGATCAGCTGGCGGTGTACGTCCGAACGCTCCGCAGGTGCCTCGGCGGATTCCTCCGGCTCCATCAGCCGGTCCAGATGTTCGGTGTCGTCGGTCAGGGAGGTCCGCCGCGAAGCGGCCTTCCGCGCGCGGTCGAGGCAGGCGTTGACGGTGATCCGATGCAGCCAGGTCGTCACTGCGGAGCGGCCCCGGAACGTCTCAGCCCGGCGGTATGCCGAGACCAGAGCGTCCTGAACGGCGTCGGCCGCCTCCTCGCGGTCTCCGAGCGTGCGCAGCGCCACGGCCCACAGCCGGTCACGGTGGCGGCGCACGAGCTCCCCGAAGGCCTCCGGATCGCCGGCCACGTGGCGGGCCAGCAGCTCGTGGTCGTCGGGCGGCTCGGGGGCGTCACCGTGCCGGGTGCGCCCCATGGCGTTCTCGCCCACCGCAAGGCCCTCCCTCAGCCTGGGTACGGATCAGCTCCGTATGCCGATCTCCGTGATCCGGCCACGGTATTCGCCGTCCTCGGTGAGTGGTAGCTCCGTGAGCCAGACCAGCACGTAACGCGTCTTGATCGGCTTCTTCGCCTCCAGGGCGACCTCGGACCCACGACCGCTGCTGACCATGCTGAAATCGTGCAGCGAGTCCGGCTCACCGCCCGCGGAGGACGGTGCGGCGAGGAAGTCGACGGCCGTCTCCCCCCGGAACCGGACGTCGAGTGTGCTCACCTGCTGCACGGACCCGAGGTCCAGGATGAGCCCCACTCCCTGCTTGAGGTTTCCGAACCGCGCACTGGCGTAGTACAGCGTCTGCCAGTGGCTGCCCTCGTCGCCGTCGAAGGCCAGGCCCGCGTCCTTGGCGCTCTCCCGCCCCACACCGCCGGGATCGAGGATGCGGGCCGACTCGATGGAGACCGGCTTCCCGGTCTCCGGCTTCTTCGCCGGGGAGTCCTTGCTCTGCTCCTGAGCGTCGTCCTCGTTCTGCTGCGTCGTGTCCGTCCCGCGGTCGCCGCGCAGCAACGTGTCGGCGACCTGCCAGCTGCCCAGGCTCAGGGCGGCGACCAGGAGAGCCGCCACCCCCCACTTGAGGGCCTTGCCGGTCCGGCCGGGCAGTGCGGGCGGTGCGTCGGCGACCAGGCCGGGGCGGTTCCCGGGCCCGACCGGGCCACGGTCCGCCGCCAGAACGCCCTGCTGGTAGGTGGTCCGCTCGTACGGGGCCGGGTGCACGAACTCGGGCTCCGGCGGACGGATGCGTGGCAGCTCGGCGACGGCCGCCACCAACTCCTCGGGCGTCGTGCACGGGGGGTTCTCGCTGGCGGCCGTCGCACCGTCGTTGACCAGGGCGCGCATGGCCAGCTCCGACAGCCCACGGTGAACGCCCGCGCGGACCTGGTCGGGGGGCATCAGAGTGCCGCCGGCGAGCTGGGTGGCGGCGCTCAGCCCGTAGGCGTCCTCCTCGTACGGCCAGAGCCGGGTGAGGGCGGCGTAGAGCAGCGCGCCGACGGCCTCCGTGTCGGAGCGCTGCGGGGTGTCCGAGGAGATGCCGCGCAACGCCGCGTTCACCGCGAGGCCGCGGATGCGGTACTGGCCGGTCACGGTGCGCAGCACGGCGCCCGGGGTCAGGCGGAGGTGTGCGAGCCCCTCGCGGTGGGCCGCCGCCAACGCCCCGGCGAGGTGCCGCACCAGCTCGTAGGCCTCGTGGGCGGGCAGCGGACCGGCGGCCAGAAGAGCCGTCAGCGGCGTCGCGTCCGGCAGCCACTCGTGGACGACGTAGACCAGCTCACCGTCCTCGACCGCGTCCAGGACCTGGACGAAGCGGGGGTCGCCCAGGAGCGCGGCCGAGCGGGCCGCGGCCAGCACCGGACGGACGCGCCGGTGGTCCGCCGGCAGCACGTGGACGCCCACGGCCCGTCGCAGCTTCTCGTCCACGGCACGCCAGCTGCTGAAGCCGTCGAGCCGGGTGACGCACTCCTCCAGGCGGTAGCGCTTGGCGAGCTTGTGGCCGCTGTGCAGCTCGGGAGGGGGAGGGCTCGGCCGGGGGGCTCGGGCGTCGACCGCAGGCGTCCGCGCAGCCTCCTCCGAGGAGACGGTGCCGTCCTCCCGGGAGGCGGGAGCGGGGGGCGAAGCGGTGTCTTCGCGGGGCTCCGTGTCCTCGGCGCTGTCGTCGGCTCCGGCCGCGGCGTCGGCCTCCCGGTCTTCCTGCTGGGGCGTGGCACCGTCGGCCGCGGTGTCCTCGGTGGTGTCGGTGCGGGGCGACTCCTCGCCACCGCCCTGACCGCCCGAGTGCGCCACGTCGACGGCAGCTGTGCTCCGTTCCGCCACCGTCGCTCCTGCCTCCCCGTCCGTTCCGTCCCGTGAACCGGCCCGATGAGCCCGGCACATCGGGCGGGCCGGGACCGGCCACAGCCAATTGTGCCCGCCCTCCCCCGTGGCGCACGACACGGGAGGGCGGTTGGGGTGGTATCAGCGACCGAGTTTGGCGCGGACCATGCCGATCATCGCGGTCATCTCCTGGATCCGGAGTCGCTTCGCCATGAGGACGAAGAGCACGGCCATGAGGAGTGATCCCGCCACGAGCGCGGTCAGCCCGCCCACGAAGCCGTCGCCGAGCGTGCGCACGATGCCGTACGCGGCCGCGCCACCCGCCAGGGTGCCCGGGATGCTCGCGAGCCCGAGCCGCGCGTAGGTGCGGACGATGCGGGAGCCGTCGAGGTCGCCGTCGAGCTTGCCGCGCAGGCGGCGCCAGGCCACGGCGACGCCGACGACGTAGGCCAGACCGTAGGTGGCGGCCATGCCCGCGACCGCGTACCGGCCGGGCAGCAGCAGGTAGCAGAGTCCGGCGCCCGCCGCGTTGCCGATGGCGACGATGACGGTGTTGTAGAACGGCGTGCGCGTGTCCTCGTAGGCGTAGAACGCCCGCAGCACGATGTACTGCACGGAGTAGGGAATGAGCCCGAGGCCGAACGCCATGAGGATCAGGCCCATCGACGTCGCGGGATCGGAACCCACCGACGCGTAGAGCACGAGGCACATCGGGACGCCCAGGGCCAGGAACGCGAAGGCGATCGGCACGATGGCGACCGCCGAGGTGCGCAGGCCGTGCGAGAGGTCGTCGCGTACGGCGTCGCGGTCCTCGTCGTGGGCCGAGCGGGAGAGTCTGGGCAGCAGCGCGGCCATGACGGAGACGGTGATGATGGCCTGCGGCATCTGCCAGATGAGCAGGGCGTTCTGGTAGCCGAGGATGCCGGCTCCGTCGTTGCCCCCGGCCGCGGCCTCGGCCCCCGCCGCCGTGGCGAGCTGCGTGACGACCAAGAGGCCGGCCTGGTTGGCGAGCACGAAGAAGAACGTCCACTTGGCCAGCTTGGCGGCCTTGCCGAGACCCTGGCCCTTCCAGTCGAAGCGGGGCCGGAAGTGGAATCCGGCGGCCCGGAGGTAGGGCAGCATCGCCAGGGCCTGGACCACCAGCCCGAGCAGGGTGCCGGCGCCGAGGAGCCGGACGCCCTCGGGCGGGATGCTGCCGACACCGAGGCCCGAGCTCTCCGCACTGCCGTAGACCCAGATGAACGAGCCGAACGTGAAGATGATGACGAGGTTGTTGAGGACCGGCGTCCACATCATCGCGCCGAACCGGCCGCGGGCGTTGAGGATCTGCCCCATGACGACGTGCACGCCCATGAAGAAGATCGTCGGCAGGCAGTAGCGTGCGAAGGTCACGGCGACGTTGTTCGCATCGGGTTGATCTGCGATGGACACCGAGAGCATGCGCACCAGGAGCGGTGCGCCCACGAAGGTGAGCAGCGTCAGACCGGCGAGGATCACCATCACCAGCGTGAGCAGCCGACTGGCATACGCCTCCCCGCCGTCCTCGTCGTTCTTCATGGCCCGGACGAGCTGCGGCACGAAGACGGAGTTGAGGCCGCCGCCGATGGACAGCATGTAGACCATGGTGGGCAGCGTGTAAGCGACGGTGTAGGCGTCACCGAGAGTGGCTGCGCCGAGGGCGGCGGTGATCACGAGGGTGCGGACGAAGCCGGTGACGCGGGACACGAGGGTGCCCGCGGCCATCACCGCACTGGACTTCAGCAGCCCGCCGCCACGGCCGCCGGACTTGGCGGGAGCGGAGGGCGTCGCAGCACCTGCCGCGTCACCGGCCGGCGCGCCTGGCGGGGGCGTCGGGGCCGCGGTGGGCGGGACACCCGGCGTGGGCGGGGCAGGCGGTGCCTCGGGCTGCGGGACGGCTCCCGCCGGCGCCCCGTGGTGCGGGCTCCGTGGCGGCTCTCCGTACTCGGCGTACCGCGCGTACTCGGGGTTCTGCGCGTACCCGGACGGCTGCGGTGTCCGCGCGCTCCCGTAGGGCCCCTGGTGGGCGTACGGGCCACCGGGCTGCTGCGGTCCGTGCTCCGAGGCCGGCTGCTGCCGGGCCGGGTCCCCGTACGGCACTCCGTAGGTCGGTCCGGGTTGCGCGGAGGCGTCGGGGGAGGGCCCTGGGTGGCCGTACGGGTGCTGCGGCGCGTGCTGCGGCGGCTGCTGGGGAATCTGCTGCTGGTCGCGGAAGAGGTGCGCGAAGGCGTCCTCGGCGGGCTCGCGGGGGACGGCGCCGTGGCGGTCGTCGTGGTCGGGCGCGCGGGTGATCAGTTCGTCCACCCCGGTGAACTGGACGCGCGCCGCTTCGTCACCGTAGGGCAGGTGCCGGGAGGGCCCGTCGGGCTCGGGGGCGGGCGGTGTGGCCCAGCGGCGGGGGTCCGGCGCGTGAGGTGGAGCCTGCGGCGGCTGGTAGAGCGTCTCCGGCGCGGGCGGCGGGGGCGGCGGGGGGTGCTCGGCACGGTCGTACAGTGCCTCGTCCACCGGGTCCTGCGAGGCGAGGTCGCGGTTGCGGTAGGGGTCGGCGGCATAGGCGTCCCGCACGTACGCGTCGTGTCCCTCCTCGCCCGGTGCGGCCGGTCCCCGCTCGCCGCCCTCGCGGTCGTACGGCACATTCACTGCGTACCCCACCTCATCAGTCGCGCCGGCGTTCGGCCCGGTACCTCGCTCAACGCTCCACTTTCTCACCTGGTCCGGGGGACTCCGTGCTTTCCGGCCCGGTGTCCTCGGTTGCGGCCGCGCCGGGGTCGTCCTCCGCCCCGTCCTCGCCGGGGGCCAGCGGGGCGTCGGGGTCGGGTCGGGGGCCGCGTCGCTTGCGCTGCGTGTACATCCGCACACCGGCGAGCACGACGAGCAGGACACCGCCCGCGATGACGAGCAGAACGGTGGAGGTGATCTCCGTGACGTCGACCTGGAACGTCATCGGCTCGCCGTACGGCTTGTCGTCCTCGGTGTAGAGCTGGGCGGTCAGGAAGGTGCGGCCGTTCGCCTTCGCCGAGGTGTCGAAGGTGATGGACTGGCTGTGGCCGCCCTCGACGACGACGGGCTTGACCTCGTCGTCGATCTCCAGACCGATCCGGCGCCCGGAGGTGAGCCTCAGCTTCAGGCCGTCGACCTCCTGCACCAGGTTGTTCTGCACGGTCACGGGGATGGTGGCGCTCCGGCCGGACAGCGTCATGGGCGACTTCGGCACGAGCTGGACCTGCTCGGTGAGGCCCATGAGGTAGTCGTGGACGGACTCCCGGTAGGCCCGGGCCTCGCCGCCACGGCCGCGCCAGGCCGTGGACATCTCGCGCCGGATGGCACCGCCGAACGGCGTCACCACGCGGTCCTCCTGGCTGAGGATGACCGCGAAGTCCTTGAGGGTGGTCTGCGTCGCCCGCATGGACTCGAACGCCTCGGTGGGCAGCTCCTCCTTCCGGAGGCGCTCGGGGTAGGCCTTGCCCCCCGGCACCTTCCGGTTCGCCCGCGCGTCCGGCTCCGCCTTCGCCGTCTCGGCGAGGTCGACGAAGCGGGCCCAGCCGCCGTGCTCCGCCAGCGCCTCCACGGTCGTCGCCATGACCCCCGCCTGGCTCGCGGTGGGCATGCGGTCCGGAGCCACGAGGATGCTGCGGCGCTTCGTCGGGTTCTCCTCGGTGATGGACAGCGTGTGGGAGACGAACCGCTGGACGGCGTCCGTGGTGTTGTCCGCCCGGGTCATGTCACCGCGGAACACGGTGGACAGCGTGGCGTCGGCCGACACCGCGGTGATGCCCCCGCCGATCGGCCGAGCGGCGTTCGGCGTGTAGGGAAGGCTGCGGTCCTCCCGCAGGCTGTCGCTGCGCGTGATGACGTTCCGGGCCCCCGCTGAGGTGGCGACGGCGACCACGGACCCGTCGACGGCGCCCTCCACCGGCCAGGCGAAGTCGGTGTCGGGCGTGGTGTTGAGAATGGTCTCGGTCGTGACCTCGGCTGCCTCGGTGGCCGTCTGCAGATGCCCCAGGGAGCCGGACACGTCACGGCCCCGGTGGGCCAGGGAGGCCACGTCGGGGTCGCCGAAGGGAAGGGCGACGACCTCGCGGTCCGCGGTGGCCTCCTGGAGGTCGTTCAGCCACCGGTTCGCGGCGTCCTGGCCGCGTCCCGCGACCGGCCCGTCGGGCGTCTCGACCTGGTAGGTCTGTCGCATCGCGTCCACCGAGGCGAGGAGGTCGGGGTCGACGACCCACGTCACCGGCAGGTCGGCCCCCTGCCGCACGAGCTCGTAGAGGCGCCCGCCCGGGGAGATCTCGTCGAGGAGGTCCTCATCGCGGAAGACGGGCGTCTGCTGTTCGTCCGACGCGGTACGGGCGGTGAGATGCGGGGTGGAGACCAGCGGCCACAGGAACGTGACGTCGGTACGGGTGGAGGCCGGGTCGGCCTGCCAGGGAAGGAAGGTCCGCTCGATGCCGAGCACCTGCTCGTACCCCACGGAACGGGTGTGACCGGACAGCGCCACACCGAGCTGGTACGTCCCGCTCTCGTCGAACCCGAGCTCCTCGACGGGCACGTCGAGTGTGAAGGCCCGCGTGCCACCGGAGGGCAGGTCCTCCATCGGCAGCGTCGCGGCGTCGTCCGTGACCTCCCGGCCGTCCTGGTCGTACGCGAAGCCCTTCCGGTCGGCGGCCCGTTCGATCGAGCTCCGCGTGGTGAGGACCGGGCCGGTGCGAAGGTTGACCTCAAGGTCGGTGAGGGGATCGCGTGACCGGTTGGTCACGCTGCCGCTGATGGTGAGGGTGTCCTCCTCGTCGGGGATCACGGGGCCCACCTTGGTGATCGACACCTCGGCGGCCTCCGCGCCCGTGTCCGCCTCGGCCAGCGTGGTGCTCCCGGCGCCGGGAGCGGAGGGCGCGGGAGCCGCCGAAGCCGGTGCCGCGTGCAGGGCGCTCGCGAGCAGGGGTGAGAGCATGACGGCCGTCGCCATGCGGTGCAGTCGACGTCTGGGGGCAGGGGCGGAACGCCTCCCCGGGGTCTTCGGCGCTTCGGCCACGCGATCGTCCGTCCCGTCTTCTGCTCTACCGCTGGTGGTCTGCCGCTCTCCCGATGCTAACGAGCCCCGCGGGCCGGGGGTGCCGCGGTCCACGGCACGCCCCGGCGGCCGCGCCCCCGCACCGGTACCGGCGCTTCGGGAGCACCCGAGCGGAATGGGTGCGCGGCGGTCGGGAGGCGGCACGTACCCTGTGCTGTTGTGCCGAACGCCAAGACTGACAGCAACGTCCAGCAGCCGAATCAGGAGCTCAGTATCGCGCAGCGCCGTGCGGTGACCGAGTTGCTGAGGGTGTCCCCCGTGGCCGACGACCTGGCCCGTCGCTTCCAGGAGGCCGGCTTCTCCCTCGCCCTGGTCGGCGGATCGGTGCGGGACGCTCTGTTGGGGCGGCTCGGCAACGATCTGGACTTCACCACGGACGCGCGCCCGCAGGACGTCCTGAAGATCGTGCGGCCGTGGGCGGACGCGGTGTGGGAGGTCGGCATCGCCTTCGGCACGGTCGGCTGCATCAAGGCCGTCGAGGGGGACGAAGGCGCCCAGGAGTACCAGATCGAGGTCACGACCTATCGGTCCGAGATCTACGACCGGTCCTCCCGCAAGCCGGACGTGTCCTACGGCGACTCCATCGAGGACGACCTCGTACGGCGTGACTTCACGGTCAACGCGATGGCGGTGGCGCTACCGGAGAAGGAGTTCATCGATCCGCACCGGGGCCTGGAGGACCTGGCACGCAGGGTGCTGCGCACGCCGGGCACCCCGGAGGCCTCCTTCTCGGACGACCCGCTGCGGATGATGCGGGCTGCCCGGTTCGCCGCCCAGCTCGACTTCACCGTGGACGAGCCCGTGCTGGTGGCGCTGCGGGACATGGCCGAGCGCATCGACATCGTCTCGGCGGAGCGGGTCCGGGACGAGCTGAACAAGCTGGTCCTCTCCGGCCACCCCCGGAAGGGGCTGGAGATCATGGTGGACACCGGCCTGGCCGCGCGTGTGGTGCCCGAGCTGCCCGCCCTGCGGTTGGAGCGGGACGAGCACCACCGGCACAAGGACGTCTACGAGCACTCGCTGACCGTGCTGGAGCAGGCGATGGACCTGGAGGACGGCGGACCGGACCTCACGCTCCGCCTGGCCGCGCTCCTGCACGACATCGGGAAGCCGAGGACGCGACGCTTCGAGAAGGACGGCCGGGTGTCGTTCCACCACCACGAGGTGGTCGGGGCGAAGATGACGCGGAAGCGGATGACGGCACTGAAGTACTCGGGTGAGCTCGTCAAGGACGTCTCCCGACTCGTCGAACTCCACCTGCGCTTTCACGGTTACGGCTCGGGTGAGTGGACGGATTCCGCAGTGCGGCGCTACGTGCGCGACGCGGGCCCGCTCCTGGACCGGCTGCACAAGCTCACCCGCTCTGATTGCACCACCCGGAACCGGCGCAAGGCCGCTGCGCTCTCGCGTGCCTACGACGGTCTGGAGGAGCGCATCGCCCAGCTCCAGGAGCAGGAGGAGCTGGATGCGATCCGCCCGGACCTCGACGGCAACGAGATCATGGCGGCCCTGGACGTGAAGCCGGGCCCTCAGGTCGGCGCGGCCTACCGGTTCCTGCTGGAGCAGAGGTTGGAGCACGGTCCGATGAGCCGGGAGGCGGCGGTCTCCGTGCTCAAGCAGTGGTGGGCGGAGCAGCAGAGCTGACCCGCGCGAAAGGGTGGCCACCGTTGGGGGGTGGGGTGTGTTTCACGTGAAACACACCCCACCCCCCAACGAAGCGAGCCTCACGTCCACGGTCAGGGCTGCTTCGCCTCGACCCTCCTGAGCCGGAAGACTCCGGCGGCCGTGAGCCCGTAGAGCACCGCGATGCCGACGACGAGAGCGGCCGACCTGCCATCGGGAGGCAGCATCAGCGCGGCCACCGCTGCGGCCCCGACGAACGCCACGTTGTACTGCATGTCGTACAGAGCGAAGACCCGTCCCCGGAAGCCGTCGTCCACGGCCGACTGCACGACGGTGTCCGTGATGATCTTCGCTCCCTGGGATGCCGCGCCCAGGAGGAAGGCGGCGGCCAGCATGGGGACGGGCTGGAACGGGAGCCCCAGGGCGGGCAGGAGGACTGCTGCGCCTGTGGCGCACCACGCCATCCAGCCGAGCCGACCGAGCCGTCGGGCGCCCCAGGGAGTGACGACGGCGGCGACGAAGAAGCCGAGGCCGGACACGGCGAGTGCGACACCGAGGAGCGCCATCCCCTCCGAGACGCTGTCACTCCAGGCGTAGCGGCACAGCATCAGCACCATGACGGTCAGCCCCCCGTAGCAGAAGCGCATGACACCGACGGCGAGCAGTGTGTGAGCGGCGGTGCGCCGGTGGGCCAGGTGACGAACTCCGTCCACGAGCCCCCGGGCCGTGCTGACGACGGCCGCGAGCACGCGGGGCTGTGCCTGTGCGGGATCGGGGCCCAGGAGATCGGGCCCCATCCGTAGCGCCGAGAGTCCGGCCAGCGCGTAGATCGCGGCTGCGCCCAGCACCACCCAGGCGTCCGCGGCGGCACCCTCGCTGAGGAGGGCCCGAAGGCCGAGGGCCAGCCCGGCGCCCAGGGTCGCAGCGAGGGTCCCCGCCGTGGGCGAGACCGAGTTGGCCATCACCAGACGGTCGCCGTCCACCACGCGGGGGAGCGCGGCGGAGAGACCGGCCAGGATGAACCGGTTGACGGCGGTGACCGAGAGCGCGGAGAGGTAGAACAACCATGTGGGGACGGAGGCCAGCACCAGGGCGCAGGTGCCCAGAGCCAGGACGGAACGCAGCAGGTTGCCGAACAGCAGCACCTGTCGACGGCGCCAGCGGTCCAGCAGCACGCCGACGAACGGGCCGAGGAGGGAGTAGGGGAGCAGGAGCACGGCGAGGGCTCCCGCGATGGCTCCCGCCGAGGCTTCCCGCTCGGGGGAGAAGACGACGTAGGCCGCCAGGGCCACCTGGTAGACACCGTCGGCCAGTTGGGACAGGAGGCGGACCGTGAGGAGTCGGCGGAAGTTCCGGAACCGCGCGAGGGTCCGTGCGTCGTGGATCAGGTTCCCCCGCACGGCGGGCATACGTCGCCTCGGCTTCCGGTCGTTCTCATGTTTCACGTGAAACAGTGCCTGAGGGCTCCGTTCAGCCGCTCGGGTTCCCCCAGCGTACGGTGCGGTCCTCAGCGTCCAACGACGGCTCGGAGTCACCGGAGAGGGTCTCGTGCGCCGTGAAGGCGTCGGGGGCGCCGTCGAGCACTCCGCCGGCCGGATCGTCCGAACCGTCCCGGCGCACCGGGTCGTGCTCGGGGAGCATCACATCGCGGACGACCATGCCGCACAGGTAGAGCACGCCGATGAGGTGCACGGCGATCGCGACGTGGTATCCGTCCTGCGGCAGCCCCTGGTTGTTCCCGCCCGTGGTGTAGGCGAGGTACATCCAGATGCCGAGGAAGTAGAGGACCTCGCAGGCCTGCCAGATCAGGACGTCGCGCCAGCGTGGGCGCGCGAGGGCGGCGAGCGGGATGAGCCACAGCACGTACTGCGGCGAGTAGACCTTGTTGGTGAGGATGAAGAGGGCCACCACCAGGAAGGCCAACTGCGCGAAGCGCGGACGCCGGGGGGCGTAGAGCGCGAGCAGGGCGATGGCCGCACAGCCCAGCAGCATCAGCAGGATGCCGTAGGCGTTGGCCTTCTCCAGGGGCTGACCGGTCTGCTGGGAGATGATCAACCAGATCGAGCCGTAGTCCACGGGCCGGTCCTGGGAGAAGGAGTAGAACGTCGCCCAGCCCTCCGCCGCGAACAGCATCACCGGCAGATTGACCACGAGCCATGACACCGCCGTGCCCACCAGAGCCGAACCGAACGCGCGCCAGCGGGCCGCGCGCCAGCACAACACGAGCAGTGGACCCAGCAGGAGCACGGGGTAGAGCTTGGCGGCCGTGGCGAGGCCGAGCAGCAGGCCGAAGGCCAGCGGACGGCTCCGGGACCACATCAGCATCGCGGCCGCCGTCAGGGCGACGGCCAGCAGGTCCCAGTTGATCGTGGCCGTCAGCGCGAGAGCCGGGGCGAGCGCCACCAGGAGCCCGTCCCAGGGGCGCTTGCGGTGGGTGCGGGCCACGCACACCACGAGCACCGCGGTGCAGGCCATCAGCATGCCGGCGTTCACCAGCCAGTACGCCTGCTGCTCCTGCATCGTCTCGGCGAAGTCGGGCGTCAGCCAGGCGGCGACCTGCATGAACAGGCCCGTCAGCACGGGGTACTCCAGGAACTCCATGCCCCCGGAGTACTGCGTGATGCGGTCGACGTACGGGGTCAGACCCGCTTCGAATCCCCGGCCGGTGTAGAGATGCGGAATGTCGGAGTAGCAGGCGTGCACGTACTGGGCGCCCTGGCCGAAGAACCAGCCGCCCTCGTAGCAGGGCAGTTTCTGCACCATGCCCAGGGCGAAGACACCCAGAGCGCACAGCGCCACGACCCGTACGGGTGTCCACCAGTGCGCGCCGAGCAGCGCACGCCGACCCACGGGGCCGCCGATCAGCTCACTGCCTGCGGCGGCGACCTCGTCCTCGACCGTGGGCCGCACGACCCCCTCGTCACGCACGCTCGTCATGCCCCACATCCTGCCTCACACCGCCTCCGCCCCACCCCCCAGGCGCCGATGGCTTTCGGCCTCGCGTCAGCGGGTCAGGTCTGGGCCATGTCGACGAAGCGGGAGTAGTGGCCCTGGAACGCCACCGTGATGGTGGCGGTGGGGCCGTTGCGGTGCTTGGCCACGATCAGGTCGGCCTCGCCGGCTCTGGGGGACTCCTTCTCGTAGGCGTCCTCACGGTGGAGGAGGATCACCATGTCGGCGTCCTGCTCGATGGAGCCGGACTCACGCAGGTCCGAGACCATCGGCTTCTTGTCGGTGCGCTGCTCCGGGCCACGGTTGAGCTGGGACAGCGCGATGACGGGTACTTCGAGTTCCTTGGCGAGCAGCTTCAGGTTCCGCGACATCTCGGAGACCTCCTGCTGACGGGACTCGGGACGCCGGGATCCGCCGGACTGCATGAGCTGGAGGTAGTCGATGACGATCAGCTGGAGGTCGTTGCGCTGCTTGAGCCGCCGACACTTGGCACGGATCTCCATCATCGTCAGGTTCGGTGAGTCGTCGATGTAGAGGGGGGCGTCGGTGACCTGCGGCATCTGCCGGGCGATCTTGTTCCAGTCGTCGTCGGTCATGCTGCCGGACCGCATGTGGTGCAGGGCGACGCGAGCCTCGGCGGACAGCAGGCGCATCGCGATCTCGTTGCGTCCCATTTCGAGCGAGAAGATGACGCTGGGGAGGTTGTTGCGGATGGAGCATGCTCGGGCGAAGTCGAGGGCGAGCGTGGACTTGCCCATGGCGGGGCGTGCGGCGATGACGACCATCTGGCCCGGGTGAAGGCCGTTCGTCAGTGAGTCGAGGTCGGTGAAGCCGGTGGGCACGCCGGTCATCTGGCCGCTGCGGGAGCCGATGGCCTCGATCTCGTCGAGGGCGCCTTCCATGATCTCGTTGAGCGGCAGGTAGTCCTCGGACGTACGCTGCTCGGTGACGGCGTAGATCTCGGCCTGCGCGGAGTTCACGATCTCGTCGACATCCCCGTCGGCCGCGTATCCCATCTGGGTGATGCGGGTGCCGGCCTCGACGAGGCGGCGCAGAACGGCCCGCTCGTGGACGATCTCCGCGTAGTACTCGGCGTTGGCGGCCGTGGGGACCGTTTGGACCAGTGAGTGAAGGTAGCCGTTGCCACCCACCTTCGTGAGCTCCCCGCGCCGGGTCAGCTCGGCCGCGACGGTGATCGGGTCGGCCGGCTCTCCCTTGGCGTAGAGGTCGAGGACGGCCTGGTAGATCGTCTCGTGCGCCGGACGGTAGAAGTCCTGCCCCTGTAGGACCTCCACGACGTCCGCGATCGCTTCCTTCGACAGGAGCATGCCGCCCAGGACCGACTGCTCGGCGGCGAGGTCCTGCGGCGGGACACGTTCGAAGGTGCTGCCGGAGAAGCTGTCGTGACTGCGGTCGTGCTGTTCGCCCTCGGGCTCGCCCCCGCGCCGGGGGCGGGAGACGGGGAGGCGGTCGCCGGGCCGCTCGGCGGTCGGCGTCGCCGCCCAGGGGTCCTCCAGATGCTCGGGCTGAGTCACCCTGCCCACCTCCTCCCGTGCGAGCCGCAGCGCGCAGTTCCTCTGCTTTCTACGGCACCGCTCTGACAACTGAAGGCGCCGCACTCCGGTGACGTCGCGTGGGTCCTGCGGCGAAGACGAGGGGAACACGGGGCGGGCGCCGGACAACGGTACGGCCGCGCGGGAGCTGGGCCAATTCGGTTATCCACAGGGCCCTGTGGGTGACGTGCCCCATCCTGTGGAGAACTGCCGTGAACCTGTGCACGGGCCGGGGGACAGCCCTGTGGAGAAGCTCACCCGGAACCCACGGCACCCCGCTCGACCTGCATGTTCTCCGTCCACCGCCTGTGCAGGGGAAAAAGTCGACGGCGAGCTGCGCCAACCGGGGCCGAGAGCGGTCGAGTCCACCCCGGCGTTGACCTTTGTAAGGGTCACTCGTGCATTGCGATTATTACCTGTGGATGTTTCAATCTCCTCATGCCCCCGCTCCGCCCCACGTCCGGTCCCCGGCAGAAGACGGACGCCGCCCACAGCGGCCGACGCTCGACCGGGCGCCGCCACGACCGCGAGATCCTCGCCCTCGCGCTGCCGGCCTTCGGCGCCCTGGTGGCCGAACCGCTCTTCCTCATGGCCGACAGCGCCATCGTCGGCCACCTCGGCACGCCGCAGCTGGCCGGTCTCGGGATCGCGGCGGCACTGCTCACCACCGGCGTCAACGTCTTCGTCTTCCTCGCCTACGCCACCACGGCCGCCGTGGCGCGCCGCGTCGGCGCGCAGGACCTGCCCGCCGCGATCCGGCAGGGCATGGACGGCATCTGGCTCGCGCTCGCCCTCGGCCTGGCGGTCCTCGCCGTGGTGTACCCCCTGGCTCCGACCCTCGTCGACGCCTTCGGCGCCTCGGCCACCGCGTCCCCGCACGCGGTGACGTACCTGAGGATCAGCCTCTTCGGCATCCCCGCCATGCTCGTCGTCCTGGCGGCCACGGGAGTGCTGCGCGGCCTGCAGAACACCCGCACGCCGCTGTACGTCGCCATCGCGGGCTTCACCGCCAACGCCGTACTCAACGTCGTCCTCGTCTACGGCGTGGGCCTCGGCATCGCGGGCTCCGCGTGGGGAACCGTGCTGGCCCAGTGCGGCATGGCCGCCGTCTACCTCGGGGTCGTCGTGCGCGGAGCGCGCCGCCACGGTGCGTCCCTGCGCCCCGACGCGGCGGGCATCCGGGCCTGTGCCCGGGCCGGTGCTCCCCTGCTCGTGCGCACCCTGTCGCTCCGCGCGGTGCTGCTCATCGCGACGGCCGTCGCGGCAGGGCTGGGGGACGCCTCGATCGCGGCACACCAGATCACCCTCACCCTCTGGTCGCTGCTCGCCTTCGCGCTGGACGCCATCGCCATCGCGGGCCAGGCCATCATCGGCCGGTACCTGGGGGCGGACGACGCCGCCGGCGCCCGGGCGGCCTGCCGCCGCATGGTGCAGTGGGGCATCGCCTCCGGGGTCGTGCTGGGGCTGCTGGTCCTACTGGCCCGGCCGCTCATCCTGCCCCTGTTCACCAGTGATCCGGGCGTGCACGCGGTGCTGATGCCGGCGCTGCTCGTCGTGGCCCTCACGCAGCCCGTGGCCGGTGTGGTGTTCGTCCTGGACGGGGTGCTGATGGGCGCGGGCGACGGACCGTACCTGGCCTGGGCCATGCTGGCCGTGCTGGTGGTCTTCGCGCCGGTGGCCCTGGCCGTACCGACTCTCGGGGGCGGCCTCGCCGCCCTGTGGTGGACGATCGCCGGCCTCATGATGACGACGCGCCTGGTGACGCTCTGGGTGCGGGCCCGCTCCGGCCGGTGGGTGGTCACCGGGGCCGTCCGCGTCTGAGGGGGCGCCCGGCGTTCCGACCCCGCACGGCGTAGCGGGCCGCACCCGGTCAGGGTGCGGCCCGCTACGTGGAGCCGGTCGGCAGCGCAGTGGTTACGCGGCCTGGACCTCGACGCCGACCTTGGCGACGACGTCGGTGTGCAGCCGGACCGAGACCTCGTGCGCGCCGAGGGTCTTGATCGGGGAGCCCAGCTCGATGCGGCGCTTGTCCACGTCCGGACCGCCGGCCGACTTCACCGCGGTGGCGATGTCGGAGGGGGTGACGGAGCCGAAGAGCCGGCCGCCGTCGCCGGCACGGACCTTCAGGCGCACGCGGGTGCCTTCGAGCTGTGCCTTGACGTCGTTGGCCTGCTCGATCGTGGCGATCTCGCGGATCTTGCGGGCGCGACGGATCTGCTCGACGTCCTTCTCGCCACCGCGGGTCCAGCGAATCGCGAAACCACGGGGGAGCAGGTAGTTGCGGGCGTACCCGTCACGGACGTCGACGACGTCCCCGGCGATGCCGAGGCCGGAGACCTCGTTGGTAAGGATGATCTTCATGATGCGGTCACCCTTCCTTATCGAGCGGTCGACGTGTAGGGCAGCAGCGCCATCTCACGGCTGTTCTTCACGGCCGTGGCGACGTCACGCTGGTGCTGGGTGCAGTTGCCGGTGACCCGGCGGGCACGGATCTTGCCACGGTCGGAAATGAACTTCCGCAGCAGGTTCGTGTCCTTGTAGTCGACGTAGGAGATCTTCTCCTTGCAGAAAACGCAAACCTTCTTCTTCGGCTTGCGAGCAGGCGGCTTCGCCATGGTCTCTCTCCAGTGAGTTCAAGAAGTTGCGGGTGAGCCCGCTTCCGGCCGGTCGGAACCGGTCAGAACGGGGGCTCGTCCGAGTAGCCGCCGCCGGAGCCGCCGCCCCAGCCGCTGTTGCCACCGCCGCCCTGCTGGCCGCCGGCCGGAGCACCGGTCGCCCACGGGTCGCCGGCGGGGGCACCGCCCCCGCCCTGCTGGCCGCCGGGACCGCTGTTCCAGCCTCCGCCGCCGCCCTGCTGGCCGCCGCCGCGCCCGCTGGTCTTGGTGACCTTCGCGGTCGCGTTGCGCAGGCTGGCGCCGACCTCGTCGACGTCCAGCTCGTAGACCGTGCGCTTGATCCCTTCACGGTCCTCGTACGACCGCTGCTTGAGGCGGCCCTGCACGATGACCCGGGTACCCCGGGTCAGGGACTCGGCGACGTTCTCCGCCGCCTGCCGCCAGACCGAGCAGGTCAGGAACAGGCTGTCGCCGTCCTTCCACTCGTTCGTCTGCCGGTCGAAGGTGCGGGGCGTGGACGCGACGCGGAACTTCGCGACCGCCGCACCGGAAGGGGTGAAGCGCAGCTCGGGGTCGTCGACAAGATTGCCGACGACCGTGATGACGGTCTCGCCTGCCATGGGGGTACCTCTCGGCGTGCTGCTGGCTGCTGGGGCTGCGTGGCGCTGCTACTCGGGGCCTTCGTCCGTGAGCCGGGGGCTCAGCGAACGGAGGGGCGGAGCACCTTGGTCCGGAGGACCGACTCGTTCAGGTTCATCTGGCGGTCGAGCTCCTTGACGACCGCAGGCTCGGCCTGCAGGTCGATGACCGAGTAGATGCCCTCGGGCTTCTTGTTGATCTCGTAGGAGAGACGACGACGGCCCCAGGTGTCGACCTTCTCGACCTTCCCCTTGCCCTCACGGACAACGGAAAGGAAGTTCTCGATCAGGGGGGCGACAGAGCGCTCCTCGAGATCGGGGTCGAGGATCACCATCACCTCGTAGTGACGCATGTGGAACCCACCTCCTCTGGACTCGGCGGCCACGGTCGTTCCGTGGCAGGAGGGTTGTGTATGCGTGTAGCCACGGTCCCTGCCGTTATATCCGCCGCCACTGACAGTCCCCGGACTCGGCCGGAGCAGCGCGGGCGGACAGGACAGACACCGGTGCAGACGGCACAGCCTACCCGCGATGGGCCTTCCGGTTGAAATCCGGCCCGAGCACCCCGCAATCTGGACACAACGGGTGTGAGCGGCGCCACAGCGCGCCGCCTTCCGCTGGGAGGTGCCCCATGGCACAGGCAACACGGCAGCACGACCACCGGCACGGCCCTCTGTCCGTACTCAACACCGACGGCCGGGCGCATCCGGTGGAGAACGCCTTCGCCGCGGCGACGATCGTGCTGGGGCTCGTCGCCTTCGTCACGTCCTTCTTCGCCGGGCTGCACATCCTGGCGTCCTGGGTGGGCCTCGTGGGGGTCCTGACCGGATTGCGCGGCCAGATGATCTCCGCGACGACCGCCGAGCGCTTCCTGCTGATCATCGGACTCGGCATGGCGGCCTTCGGCCTGTACCTGGGCATGGCGAACGGCGGCTTCTTCGACGGCTTCTTCGGCGACCGGCACGGCGGCTTCAGCGCCCTCTGACCGACACGGCGGCACGGGACCGGTGCGGTGACGTCCTTTCCGGGCGGGCCCGCGCCCCGTACGGGGCGTTCCCCGGAGCAGTAGGCTTCGCGCCAGACCCTGCGAAGTACGCCGGAGGAGCGCCCCCCCATGAGCCTGACCCTGAGGACCATCAGCCGCGAAGAGCATCTGGCGTACATCCGGAGCCTGCCGTCCGCCAGCCACTGCCAGGTCCCGGCGTGGGCGGACGTGAAGACCGAGTGGCGCGCGGAGAACCTCGGCTGGTTCGACGAGCGCACGGGTGCGCAGGTCGGCGCCGGGCTGGTGCTCTACCGGCAGTTGCCGAAGGTCAAGCGCTATCTCGCGTACCTGCCGGAAGGACCGGTGATCAACTGGTACTCGCCCCATCTGGAGGACTGGCTCAAGCCCATGCTGGCCCACCTCAAGGGCCAGGGGGCGTTCTCGGTGAAGATGGGCCCGCCGGTGGTGATCCGCCGCTGGGACGCGGTCGCCATCAAGAAGGGCATCCAGGACCCCGAGGTGAAACGCCTGCGTGACGTCGAGGCGACCTTCATCGAGCCGCGGGCCTTCGAGGTGGCCGACAAGCTGCGGCGGATGGGCTGGCAGCAGGGCGAGGACGGCGGCGCCGGCTTCGGCGACGTCCAGCCGCGCTACGTCTTCCAGGTCCCGCTGGAGGAGCGGAGCCTGGAGGATGTCCACAAGGGCTTCAACCAGCTGTGGCGGCGCAACATCAAGAAGGCCGAGAAGGCCGGTGTCGAGGTCGTCCAGGGCGGCTTCGACGACCTTCCCCAGTGGCAGCGGCTCTACGAGGTGACGGCCGAGCGCGACCGCTTCCGGCCCCGCCCTTTGAGCTACTTCCAGCAGATGTGGAAGGCGCTCAACAACGAGGACCCCAACCGGATGAGGCTGTACTTCGCCGTGCACGAGGGCGAGGCGGTCGCGGCCGCGACGATGCTCGTCGTCGGCGGGCACGTCTGGTACTCCTACGGAGCCTCCGCCAACCACAAGCGTGAGGTGCGCCCGTCCAACGCCATGCAGTGGCGCATGCTGCAGGACGCCTACGCGCTCGGTGCGAGCGTGTACGACCTGCGGGGCATCTCGGACTCCCTCGACGACAGCGACCACCTCTTCGGGCTGATCCAGTTCAAGGTCGGCACCGGCGGGGAGGCCGCCGAGTACCTCGGCGAATGGGACTTCCCGCTCAACAAGCTGTTGCACAAGGCGCTCGACATCTACATGTCGCGTCGCTGACCCCCTTCGCCCGCGCCGGGTCGCACCGGACCCCGGCCGGGCCGCATTTCCGTCCACCAAGCCCGCGTACACGAGAAAGGTCCCCCACCGGCATGGCGCTCTCCCTTTACGTCAACACGTCCAGCTGGCGAGCGCACCAGCAGACGGTGCTGGAGCAGTTCCCCGGCATCGTCCCCGTCTGCAAGGGCAACGGCTACGGCTTCGGGCACCAGCGGCTGGCCGAGGAGGTCACACGCTTCGGCTCGGACATCCTGGCCGTGGGCACGACCTACGAGGCGGCCCGCATGAAGGACTGGTTCAGCGGGGACCTGCTGGTGCTGACCCCGTTCCGCCGCAGCGAGGAGCCGGTGCCGCTGCCCGACCGGGTCATCCGGTCCGTCTCCTCGGTGGACGGGGTGGGCGCACTCGTGGGTGCTCGCGTCGTCATCGAGGTGATGAGCTCGATGCAGCGGCACGGCGTCCAGGAGGAGGACCTCGGCAAGCTCCGGGCCTCGATCGAGGACGTGCGGCTGGAGGGCTTCGCGATCCACCTGCCCCTGGACCGCACCGACGGTTCGGATGCCGTGGAGGAGGTCATCGGCTGGATGGACCGGCTGCGGGCCGCGCGGCTCCCGCTGGACACCATGTTCGTCAGCCATCTGCGTGCCGACGAGTTCCAGCGGCTCCAGCAGCAGTTCCCCCAGACCCGCTTCCGCGCACGCATCGGTACGCGCCTGTGGCTCGGGGACCACGCGACCACGCAGTACAAGGGCGCCGTCCTGGACGTCACCCAGGTCGCGCGCGGGGACCGGTTCGGCTACCGGCAGCAGAAGGCCCCGGGTGACGGCTGGCTGGTCGTCGTCGCGGGCGGCACCTCCCACGGGGTGGGCCTGGAGGCGCCGAAGGCGTTGCAGGGCATGACCTCGCGGGCCAAGGGCGTCGCGCGGGCGGGGCTGGCGACGGTGAACCGCAACCTGTCGCCCTTCGTCTGGGACGGCAAGCAGCGGTGGTTCGCCGAGCCGCCGCACATGCAGGTCTCGATCCTGTTCGTGCCGGCGGAGGCGCGCGAACCGCACGTGGGTGACGAGCTGGAGGCCCATCTGCGGCACACGACGACGACGTTCGACCGGCTCGTGGAGCGCTGAGCCGGAGGCACACGTGAAGGGGGTCGTGTTTCACGTGAAACACGACCCCCTTCACGGTGACCGGCCGACTCGCGTCGGATCAGTGCGACGGTCCGGCGCTCAGCGCTCGACCTCGCCCTTGATGAACTTCTCGACGTTCTCCCGGGCCACGTCGTCGAAGTACTGCACCGGCGGGGACTTCATGAAGTAGGAGGAGGCCGACAGGATCGGGCCACCGATGCCCCGGTCCTTGGCGATCTTCGCGGCGCGCAGCGCGTCGATGATGACTCCCGCGGAGTTTGGGGAGTCCCAGACCTCCAGCTTGTACTCCAGGTTCAGCGGCACGTCGCCGAAGGCACGGCCTTCGAGCCGGACGTAGGCCCACTTGCGGTCGTCGAGCCACGCCACGTAGTCCGAGGGACCGATGTGGACGTTGTGCTCACCGAGGTCGCGGTCGGGGATCTGCGAGGTCACGGCCTGCGTCTTGGAGATCTTCTTGGACTCCAGGCGCTCGCGCTCGAGCATGTTCTTGAAGTCCATGTTGCCGCCGACGTTGAGCTGCATCGTGCGGTCCAGGATGACGCCCCGGTCCTCGAAGAGCTTCGCCATCACACGGTGCGTGATGGTCGCGCCCACCTGGGACTTGATGTCGTCGCCGACGATCGGCACACCCGCCGCGGTGAACTTGTCGGCCCACTCCTTGGTGCCCGCGATGAACACCGGGAGGGCGTTGACGAAGGCGACCTTGGCGTCGATGGCCACCTGCGCGTAGAACTCGACGGCCGTCTGGGAGCCCACGGGCAGGTAGCAGACGAGGACGTCGACCTCGGCGTCCTTGAGCGCCTTCACCATGTCGACCGGCTCGTCGGCCGACTCCTCGATGGTCTCGCGGTAGTACTTGCCGAGACCGTCGTGGGTGTGGCCGCGCTGGACCGTCACGCCGGTGTTGGGTACGTCACAGATCTTGATGGTGTTGTTCTCGCTGGCGCCGATGGCGTCGGCCAGGTCGAGGCCGACCTTCTTGGCGTCGACGTCGAAGGCGGCCACGAACTCCACGTCCCGGACGTGGTAGTCGCCGAACTGGACGTGCATCAGACCCGGGACGCGGCTGTCCGGGTCGGCGTCCTTGTAGTACTCGACGCCCTGGACCAGCGAGGCGGCGCAGTTGCCCACGCCGACGATGGCTACGCGAACCGAACCCATTCCGGTTGCTCCCCTTTTGTACTCGAATGAATCCCGCACCATGCGGGACTCAGGTGGTGTCATCGGACGAATCCGGTCGGGTACCGCCCCGATGCCGGGGCAGATCGCCCGTGTCTCCTGACTGACGTTGCTCGCGCTGATCGCGCCCCGCACGTTCGCTCTCGATCAGCTCGTTGAGCCAGCGGACTTCGCGCTCCACGGACTCCATGCCGTGGCGTTGCAGCTCGAGGGTGTAGTCGTCCAGGCGCTCGCGGGTGCGCGCCAGCGAGGCGCGCATCTTGTCGAGACGCTCCTCCAGACGGCTGCGGCGGCCCTCCAGGACCCGCATGCGCACGTCCCGCGAGGTCTGCCCGAAGAAGGCGAACCGCACGCCGAAGTGCTCGTCCTCCCAGGCGTCCGGACCGGTCTGGGCCAGCAGCTCCTCGAAGTGCTCCTTGCCCTCGGCGGTGAGCCGGTAGACGATCTTCGCCCGCCGTCCGGTCAGCGCCGCAGCCCGCGGGTCCTCCGTGAGGCCGCCTTCCTCTTCGGTGATCCATCCCTGCTGGACGAGTGTCTTGAGGCAGGGATAGAGCGTGCCGTAGCTGAAGGCGCGGAAGACGCCCAGCGAGGTGTTGAGCCGCTTGCGCAGCTCGTACCCGTGCATGGGGGCCTCTCGCAACAGGCCCAGAACGGCGAACTCGAGGATGCCGGAACGCCTGCTCATAGGCGCCGTGCCTCCTTTCCGCCTCGCGGCCGGTTCGCCGATGTCCACACTGACCGTTCTCGTGTACCTCAGCGACGCGTCCCCGCTCCACGATGAACCGCTGGAGCCCTTGGGGGGCTCCCCGCGATGTGTCTCACCGATGTACTGGGACGATGTATCGCTTCGATACATCCCGACGATAGAACGCTCCGAGGTACGCGGCAAGGCCGGGGTGGGAGTGTTCGGGCTCACATCTGTGAATCTCCAGGTGCGAGTTGCCTGCTTTCGGATGAATGTCAGGCAAGAAGTGTTTTGATGATGCGTACGCTGACGCTGTGCAGAAGACCACCAGGAACCAGGAGCCGCCGGTCGGCGTCCTCATCCTGGACGCAGTGCGCCCAATGAGGCTGACGGGACGCACGTGGGGGGTCCGGAAGTACACTGCCGCCTTCAGGCGCGGGTGCCTGACCGAGGAGTAGCTGTTCCCATGAGCGAGCACCGCCGCAAGCCGCCGCAGTCCCGCGGCCGCCGCGCAGCGCAGCCGTCGTCATCCGGGCGTCGTGCTGCGGCTGCCCCCAGCGGGCCCACCACGAGCACGCACGGCGTGCCCGAGCAGCGGCCGCACGCCAGCCGCGCCGAAGCACGCCGCGCCGCACAGCGCAGCGGGAGCCGGCGGCGCGCGCAGACCGCGACCGCGGCCGGGGCGGGGGGCGCCGCCGTCATGTCCGGTCGAGGACGCGCGGCCCCGGTGGCCAAGAAGCGCTTCATCGACTACCCGCGCTCGGACAAGGACGGCGTCCGACGGTGGCTGCCGTCCTTCAAGCAGATCGCCGGCCTCTGCGTGACGGGCCTCGGACTCCTCGTCGGCCTCTTCGCCGTGGGCTACCTCATGGTGCAGGTGCCGAGCGAGGCGAACGCGGCCGCCCAGCAGCAGAACAACGTCTACTACTGGTCGGACAACACCGTCCTGGGTCGCGAGGGGGAGACGAACCGGCAGAACATCCAGTTCGCCGACATCCCCAAGTCGATGCAGGAGGCCGTCGTCGCGGCGGAGAACGAGACGTTCTGGACGGACAGCGGCGTGGATCCCAGGGGCATCGCCCGGGCCGTGGTGAACATGGCCAAGGGCGGTGACACCCAGGGCGGCTCGACGATCACGCAGCAGTTCGTGAAGAACAACTTCCTCACCCAGGACCAGACGCTGACGCGCAAGTTCAAGGAACTCTTCATCGCCATCAAGGCGGACACGAAGATGGAGAAGGAGGAGATCCTCCAGGGGTACCTGAACACCGCCTACTACGGTCGCAACGCCTACGGGCTCCAGGCGGCCGCGCAGGCGTACTACGGCAAGAACGCCGTGGACCTCGAACCGGACGAGAGCGCGTTCCTGGCCACCGTCCTCAAGGGGCCGGACCTCTACGACCCGGCCGGCGGCCTCAGCGACGCCGCGACACCGGAGGCCAACACCGAACGGGCCAAGGAGCGGTACGCCTGGATCCTCGAACGGCAGCTCGATCTGAAGATGCTGTCGAAGGAGGAGTACGCCGAGTACCGGGACTTCCCGGATCCGCAGGACCCGAAGCCCGTCACGGGGGACTCCGCCCAGGCCAGCTACATGATGGAGACCGCCAAGCGCTATGTGATGGCCAAGACCGGTCTCACCCGGGACGACTTCGAGCGTGGCGGCTTCCAGATCTACACGACCTTCGACAAGAAGAAGACCGGGCAGCTGGAGAAGGCGGTCAAGTCCGCCCGCGAGAAGCACCTCAAGCCCGAGGAGCGGGAGAAGGACCGGTTCGTCCAGTTCGGTGCGGCCTCCGTGAAGCCGAACGACGGAGCCATCGTGGCCATCTACGGCGGTGAGGGCGTCGAGAAGGGCCACTACAACAACAACGCTGACACCAGCGGCATCCAGGTCGGTTCGACGTGGAAGCCGTTCGTCCTGGCGGCGGCCATGGAGTACGGCACCCACCGCAGTGACGGGCAGGGCATCTCACCGAAGAGCGAGTACGACGGCGACAACGCGGTCGTCATCCGGAACCAGGACGGCACGCCGTACCTGACGGACGAGAACGAGCCCTTCCGGCAGGTGAACGAGGCCGACAAGGACTACGGGGTCGTCACCCTGCGGGAGGCCATGGAGCGCTCGGTCAACACCCCGTTCGTCCAGCTCGGCATGGACGTCGGCATGGAGAAGGTGCGGGACGTGGCCTCGGCGGCCGGCATCAGCGACCACAGCTTCGACGCCATCAACCCGTCCTTCGCCCTCGGTACCTCGACCCCCTCGGCGATCCGCATGGCCGACTCCTACGCGACCTTCGCGGCGTCCGGCGTGCAGACGGAGCCCTACTCCGTCACCAAGGTGGTCCACAAGGGGGTGGAGGAGGAGGGCTTCGAGAAGCCGAAGAAGGAGCAGGCCCTCGACGCCAACGTCGCCAACACGATCACCGACGTGCTGAAGGGCGTCATCGAGAAGCAGCACGGCACCGGGTACGCCAACGCCCGTGATCTCGGCCGTCCGGCGGCCGGGAAGACCGGTACCACCGACGACAACAAGTCGGCCTGGTGGGTCGGGTACACGCCGCAGCTGTCCACGGCGGTGACGATGTTCCGGGAGGACCCGAAGAACCCCCAGCTGCTCTCCATGAAGGGCACCGGCAACCTGCCCTCCATCCACGGTGGTGACATCCCCACCCGGGTGTGGGTCGACTTCATGAAGCCCGCGCTGGAGGGCGTCGACGTGGAGGACTTCCCGAAGCCGACGCCGATCGACAACGTCGTCAACGGCGGCAACGTGCCCGAGCCCGAGCCGGAGCCGACGGAGGAGCCTTCGGAGGAGCCCAGCGAGGAGCCGAGCGAGGAGCCTTCGGAGGAGCCCAGCGAGGAGCCGAGCGAGGAGCCTTCGGAGGAGCCCAGCGACGAACCGTCGTGCGGTCCGCTCGACTGGGGCTGCGACGACTCCTCCGGGCAGGACCCCGGCGGCCAGAACGGCGGCGGGGAGACCGACGGGCAGACGGACGGCCAGACGGACGGTCAGACGGACGGCCAGACGGACGGCCAGACCGACGGGCAGAGCGGCGGCGACTCCGACGGCGGGAGCCAGGGCAACGGCGGCGACAGCGGCGGCCTGTTCGGCGGCCCGGGCCGTCCGGAGGACGAGTAGCGGTCGGCGGGTGCGGTCGCCCGGCGCCCGGCGGCGTCGGTCGGACGCGTCCGCGCCCCGCCGCCGTCAGAGCGTGAGCTTGAAGCCCACGTGCGAGGCGGTGAAGCCCAGCCGCTCGTAGAAGCGGTGGGCGTCCGTGCGCGACGCGTCCGAGGTCAGCTGCACGAGCCGGCAGCCGAGCCGCCGTGCCTCGGCCACCGCCCAGCCGATCAGTTCGGAGCCCAGGCCGCTTCCGCGTTCGTCGCCGTGCACGCGGACGGCCTCGACGAGGGCCCGGGAGGCGCCCTGCCGCGAGAGCCCGGGGACGACGGTCAGCTGGAGCGTTCCGACGGTCCGCCCCGCGCGCTCGGCGACCACCAGGTGCTGCTGCGGGTCTGCGGCGACGGCGGCGAACGCGGCACGGTACGGCGCGAGGTCGCCCGGCGACTCGCGGGCGGCGCCCAGGGGGTCGTCGGCGAGCAGGGCCACGATGTCCGCGAGGTCGTCCGCCGTGGCGGGTCGCATGGTGAGGTCGCTCATGGCCGCAGCCTACGGGGAGCGACCCCCGCGCCTGCGGGGGCGACGGAACGTCACCTCCGCAAGGCGGTGGCGGATTCGCGGAATTGCTCCATCACCGACGGCTCTTGTGTATGCATGAGGTAACGGTATGGTCGACTCCGCATCACGCCGCAATGCTTGGTCGGACGTCTGCCCTGCCCACAATCCGCGGTGCCATAACCGCGTCAGATAGGGGAAAAGACGAGTCACTTCCGCTCAGTCGAGAGTGCACGAACCGACCGAAGACGTAGAGGACGAGGCACACCATGACCACCACGTCGGCCGACAACGGGATACCCGGCTCCGACCCCGGCAACGATGGTGACTGGGGCTGGTTCTCCACCACCCGACGCGATCCCGGCTCCGAGAGCCCCCGGACGGCGGGCGGTGGCCGGGGCGGGCACCCCGGCGGTGTGCCCCCGCAGCAGCCGCAGCCCCGGCAGCCCCCGCAGGACGGCGGCGCCCAGCAGGTACGGCAGACCCCACCGCCCCCGCCGCGCTCCGCGTTCGAGCCGGTGACGGCCCCGCCGCCCACGGCGCACAGTGCTCCGCCCACCGCAGACGCCACGCTCATCCGCCGCACGATGGAGGAGATCGAGCCGGCCGCGGACGCCGTCACCTCGTACTTCTACGCGATGCTCTTCGTGCGGCACCCCTATCTCCGGGACCTGTTCCC
The DNA here is from genome assembly GCF_014779715.1 of Streptomyces chumphonensis. Lineage (GTDB taxonomy): Bacteria > Actinomycetota > Actinomycetes > Streptomycetales > Streptomycetaceae > Streptomyces > Streptomyces chumphonensis. The sequence continues at coordinate 220,178 of NZ_JACXYU010000008.1, read as the reverse complement.
CGCCTCGATGGACTCCCAGCGCGACCGGCTCTTCGCGGCGCTGCTCACCGCCGCCCGGAACGTCGACAACCCGGCCGTGCTGACCGAGTACCTCCAGGGGCTGGGCCGCGGCCACCGGAAGTACGGCACCCGACCCGAGCACTACCCGGCCGTCGGCGAGTGCCTGATCTCCGCGCTCACGCGGTACGCGCACCACAGCTGGTCGCCGCAGACCGAGGCCGCCTGGGTGCGCGCCTACACGACGATCTCGCAGATCATGATCGACGCCGCGGCCGACGACGAGGCGCACTCCCCGGCCTGGTGGCACGCGGAGATCGTCTCCCACGAGAAGCGCACCGACGACATCGCCGTCATCACGCTCCGCCCGGACCAGCCCTACCCCTTCCTCGCGGGCCAGTACACGAGCGTGGAGACGCCCTGGTGGCCCCGGGTGTGGCGCAGCTACTCCCTGGCCTCCGCACCGCGCGCTGACGGGACGCTCAGCCTCCACGTGAAGGCCGTCCCGGCCGGTTGGGTCTCGGGCGCGCTGGTCCGGCGGGCCCGGCCCGGCGACGTCGTACGCCTCGGCCCCGCGGCGGGCTCGATGACCGTGGACCACCGGACGGACAACGGACTGCTGTGCCTGGGCGGCGGCACGGGCATCGCGCCGATCAAGGCGCTGGTGGAGGACGTCGCCGAGCACGGCAGGCCCCGCCCGGTGGAGGTGTTCTACGGAGCCCGCAGCGATCACGACCTGTACGACCTGGAGACGATGCTGAAGCTGGAGGCGCGCCATCCGTGGCTGTCGGTCCGGCCGGTCGTCGCGGACGGCTGCCCGGTGCGCGCCTCGGGCCTCGCCGGGCAGCTGCCGGACGCGGTGCGGGGCACGGGCCGGTGGAGCGCGTACGACGGTTACGTCTCCGGCCCGCCCGGGATGATCCGCAGCGGGGTTGACGCGCTCCGTGGTGTGGGGATACCCGTCAACCGGATACGGCACGACTCCCTGGACGAGCTCGTGTCGCAGAGCACACAGGACTGAACCCTTGGGGGCACACGACGTGGCGACCAGCGGAAGCAGCAGCCGGCCCGGCAGCTCCGGTGAACACGCGGTACAGGAGCAGCTCGGTTCGACGCACCGCGCGGACCGCTTCTACGCCGACCAGATGCTCGACCACCTGAACGAGCGCATGCGCGAGTTCACCGGGCGGCAGGAGATGTTCTTCCTGTCGACGGCGGACCGGCACGGCAACTGCGACAGCACCTTCCGGGCCGGGCCGGCGGGATTTCTCCGGGTGCTGGACGAGCACACCCTCGCGTTTCCCGAGTACCGGGGCAACGGCGTGCACGCGAGCCTGGGGAATATCCGGGAGAATCCGCATCTGGGCATTCTCCTGGTGGATTTCGTCCGGGCCCGGATCGGTCTGCACGTCAACGGCTCGGCGGAGATTCTGGAGGACGCCGAGATCCGCTCCGAGCACCCCGACCTCCCGCAGGATCCGGTGCCCGGTCGCCGGGCCGAGCTGTGGGTGCGGGTGACGGTCCACGAGGCGTACATCCACTGCGCGAAGCACATCCCGCACCTCCAGTACGCCCCCAAGCGGACGTCGCGGGACTGGGGCACCGACGACCACAAGCGCAAGGGCGGCGACTTCTTCGGGACGGCCCGGGACCGGGCCGCGCGCGGGAGCGTCGGGTCCGCCGGGCCCGCGGCGCCCGCCGAGCCCGCCGTCGGAGAGGACGGGCCGCGACCCGGGGACGTTCCGCCGACTCCGGCCCCGGCATCCGTGCCCGCCGTCGGGCGGCCGGGGGGCGTGCCCGCGCCGGCGCCCGCCCCGGCGGCGGAAACGATCCGCCCGCCCGTCCCGGCCGATCCCCCCGCGCCCTCGGCGCGGGCCTGGCGGGAGCGGGCCGAGCGGCTCCTCGCGGACGCGCGGGCCCGCCGGGCCGCCGGGGAACGGCCCTCGTACGAGGAGTGGTTCAGCCCGCCGCAGTGAGCCACCGGGCCGGGCGGAGCGGGCCCGGTGCCGGGCCCGGTCAGCCGAGGTCGTCCGCCAGCAGTGCCCGGACGCCCTCGACGTTGCCCCGCAGATACGCCCGGAGCGTGGGCGGGACGACGTCCACGGCGTCGATCCCCTCCGGCGTGAAGGGCAGCCGGACGACGTCGTACGTGCCGCACGGCTCCTCCACCTCGGGGCCGTGCCGCAACGTGAGGTCCATCGACGTCAGCCGGCACACGAAGAAGTGCTGGACCTTCACCCCGCCCCCGTCGCCCTCGGGCACGGTGTCGACGAAGGCGGGGACGACGTCCGTCACCTTCGCGCCCAGCTCCTCGTCCAGCTCCCGGTGCAGCGCGTCGACCACCGAGGCGTCCTCGGGCTCCATGCCGCCGCCCGGCGTGATCCAGTACGGCTCCCGGCCGGGCTTGGTGCGTTTGATGACGATCAGCGAGTCGCCGTCGAGCAGGATCGCGCGGGCCGTGCGCTTGACGACGGGTCGGGCGGAGGACATATGAGGGATCTGCCGCACGACGGTGTGGCCGAAACCTCATCCACCGCTACGTCCGGTCGGCCGCGTCCAGCGCCCGCAGGAGATCGGCCACCACGTCCTCGGTGTCCTCCACGCCCACCGACAGCCGCACGAAACCCTCCGGCACCGCGTCTCCGCCCCAGCGGCCCCGCCGTTCCGCCGTGCTGCGCACCCCGCCGAAGCTCGTGGCCTGGTGCACGAGGCGCAGCGCGGCGAGGAACCGTTCGGCGTGCTCCAGGTCGGGCAGCGTGAAGGAGACCACACAGCCGAAGCGCCGCATCTGGCGGGCGGCGAGCGGGTGCGCCGCGTCCTCCGGCAGGCCCGGATGCCGCAGACCGCTCACCTCCGGGCGTTCGGCCAGCGCGCGGGCCACGGCCAGCGCGGTCCGCGCCTGCTGGTCCACGCGCAGGCGCAGGGTCGCCAGGCTGCGGTGGGCGAGCCACGCCTCCATCGGGCCCGGCACGGCGCCGACGATCTTCCGCCACTGCCGCACGCCGTCCGCCACCTCGGCGTCCCGGCAGGCGACGTACCCGAGGAGTACGTCACCGTGGCCGGTCAGCGCCTTCGTGCCGCTGGCCACCGAGACGTCGGCGCCCAACCGCAGCGGACGCTGCCCGAGCGGCGTCGCGAGGGTGTTGTCGACGACGACGAGGGCGCCCTCCCGGTGCGCGGCGTCGGCGAGCGCTCGGACGTCGCAGACGTCCAGGCCGGGGTTGGACGGCGTCTCCAGCCACAGCAGGGACGCGCCGGACAGCGCACGGAACTGCTCCTCCCCGCCCGTCGGCACGCGACGGACCCGGGCGCCGTGGGCCTCCAGTCGTTCCCGCAGCCGTGCCAGCAGGTTGTAGCCGTCGTCGGGGAGGACGACGACGTCGCCGGGGCGCACCCGGGAGAGCAGCACGGCGGACATCGCCGCCATCCCCGAGGCGAACGCCACCGCGTGGGCCGTGCCGTCCGGGTCCTCCAGCTCCGCCAGCGCCCGCTCCAGGGCCGTCCACGTGGGGTTGCCGTCCCGGCCGTAGGTGTAGGGGGCCCCGGCCGGATCGCCGGGCAGGTGGTAGTGGGCGGCGAAGGCGGGCCCGGCCAGGGGCGGCGCGTACGGCTCGTCCGGCGGCAGCCCGGCGTGCACGGCCCGGGTGCCGTCGCCGAGGGGGGCGGCGGCGTGGTCGTCCGGTGCTCCGGTGGGTTTCATCGTGCGCGCAGCTCCTTCGTGACGGCGTCCGGCGGGCGCGGCGTCGGCCGTGCCCCCATCATCGGTGACCGGTTCCGGCCGACCGGCGGCGGGCCGGGCGGACGGGACCGGTCACCGTCCGGTGGCGCTCAGTCGGGCAGGACCAGCTCCACCGCCCAGGCGACGATGGCGATGATCAGCCCGCCCAGCAACGCGGTGCCGAAACCGTCGACGTGGAAGGGCACGTCCAGCACGTCGGCGATCCAGGAGGTGAGCAACAGCATGAGCGCGTTGATCACCAGCATGAACAGGCCGAGCGTGAGGATCAGAGCCGGGAGTGACAGCAGGTTCACGATCGGCTTGACCACGAGGTTGACCACGCCGAAGATCAAGGCGACCACGATGAGCGTGAGCGTCTTCGAGCCGGTGCTGTCACCGGTGAGGGTGATGTCGCCGAGCAGCCACACGGCGACGCCGAGGGCGACCGCGTTGGCGATGGTTTTGACGATGAGATTCATCATGGTGGGGATGGTCTCCCAGAACCGCCCGGCGAAACGGCGAGAGGGCACTGGAGATGAAGGCATTTCGGCTGGAGGAGCTGGAGGCGGAGCGCGCGGCGAACGACGGCGCCTACCTGCAGTTCCTCCGGGAGCGGAACATGTCGGTCGGTTTGTACGCCCTCGACCGCGGCGTCACGGACCCGCAGCAGCCGCACCGTCAGGACGAGGTGTACTTCGTGGTCAGCGGACGGGCCGCGCTGACCGTCGGTGACGAGACGACGAGCGTCGCGCGCGGCAGCGTCGTCTACGTGCCCGCCGGGGTGCCGCACCGCTTCCACCACATCAGCGAGGACCTGCGCGTGCTCGTGGTCTTCTCTCCCCCGGAGGGATGACGCCCGCCCCCGCTCCGGGGACGGCACCCCTAGGGGAACGGTCAGGGACGGGCGGGGGCCGACCGAGCCCCGCCGGCGACCGGTCCCCGCCTAGCATGGGAGGTGTCCGGGCGGGACGCGTCCCGGACCTCGGAGACAGGAAGCAGGGGACGGACATGACGGCAAAGGGGACGCTGGCGGGGCTGCCGACGTGGGTGAAGTGGGTGGGCGTCATCGTCGTGGCGCTCATCGTGTTCAAGCTGGTGATGGCCGTCCTGACGACGGTGATCGGGCTGCTGTTCAACATCCTGCTGTTCGCCGCGATCGTGGCCGCCGTCGTCTTTCTCGCACGGAAGTTCCTGTCGTCGTCCTCGGGTTCCTCCTCCGACCGCTGGTGACGGGCCGCTCCGGGCCGCTGAGCTGGGCGGTCCGGTCGGCCTGCGGTAGGTGGTGACACCAACTCCGTTGTCAATCGGGTGACTTTGAAGCACGCGCATTGTGGAACTTCTCGATCTTGGTGAACGATGCCCCCAGGGGCCACCGGCCCCTGAAATCCACAGCGAGATCCACAGCACCCGGTCGAGCCGCGACCGGGCACGAGTCGCCGGGGGCGCGGATGAACGGCAGGGTTCAGGCGCAGGTCATGATGAGTTTCCTCGCCTCGGAAGAGCTTTCCTTCCGGATTCCGGTGGAGCTCGTCTACGAGCCCGACGACCCCTACGCGGTGCGCTTCACCTTCGGCCTGCCCGGCGACGAACCGGTCACCTGGGTCTTCGGGCGCGAGCTCCTGGTGGACGGCGTGAGCCGCCCCGCCGGTGAGGGCGACGTGCACATCGCTCCGGTCGCCGACGAGCCCCTCGCCGACCTGCACATCCGCCTCCAGGTCGGCCCGGAGAGCGCGCTCCTGCGGGTCAGCGCCCCGCCCCTGGTGGCGTTCCTCGACCGCACCGACCGCGTCGTCCCCCTCGGCCAGGAGCCCGCCTGCGCCGACATCGACGCGGAACTGGACCGCATCCTCGCCGGCCGCCCGTAGCCGGCACGCGCCCCACGGCACGCGCCGCGGACCTCACCTGGCGCGCCGCCGGCGTCCCCGCGACGTACGGCGCAGCCCGGCGTCCTCCCGGCCGAGCCCGGCGGAGACGACGAGCGCGGCCAGGCCCGTCGTCACCGGCACGGACGCCACGAGGCCGATCGAGCCCACGAGCGTGCGGACGATCTCCTCCGCCACCAGCTCGCTCGTCGCCACCCTGCCGACGCCCGCCTCCGCGACGGAGAACAGCAGCAGCAGAGGCAGCGCGGCCCCCGCGTAGGCCAGGACCAGCGTGTTCACCACGGACGCGATGTGGTCCCGCCCGATGCGCATCGCGGCGCTGTAGAGGCCGCGCCGACTCGCCGTCGGATCCGCCTGCTTCAGCTCCCACACCGCCGAGGTCTGGGTGACGGTGACGTCGTCGAGCACACCGAGCGAACCGATCAGCACCCCCGCCAGCAGCAGCCCGCGGATCTCGATGTCCGGATAGAGGCTGTGCACCAGCGCCGTCTGGTCGTCGGTGTTGCCCGACAGCTCGGCCCAGTCGATGAACAGCGAGCCCAGCAGGCCGATCAGCACGAGGGAGATCAGGGTGCCCAGCACCGCCACGGACGTCCGCGCCGTCATGCCGTGACACAGGTACAGCGTCACCAGCATCACCGCGCTGCCCCCCACCACGGCCACCAGCAGCGGGTTCGACCCCTGCAGTATGGCGGGCAGGATGAACAGCGTCAGCACCCCGAACGTCACCACGAGCCCCACCAGCGCCAGCAGTCCGCGCAGCCGGCCCACCGCGACGACCACCAGCGCGAAGAAGACGGCGAGCAGGATCATCGGGAACTCGCGGTCGATGTCGACGATGCTGTACTGCAGCTCCTCCGGAGCCTGCGGAGCGTAGGCGACGACGACACCCTGCCCGGTGTCGGGACGGCGGGTGGCGTCCGGCGTGAGGACCTCGGTGAACGTCCGCCCGACGTGCGGGCCCGTCGTCACCTCCACCGTCAGCAGGCGGCACGTGCCCGCCGTCGCCGCGTCGCCGTCCTGCTGCTGCGCGTTGACGTCCGCGCAGTCCACCGCCTCCGACTTCGTGATCCGGGCCTCCTGCGTCTGCCGGTCGAAGCCGACGCCCGTCCGGCCGTCCTCGCCCTCCGGCGCGCCGCCGGGCCACAGGGCGACCAGACCGACGAGAACCGCGGTGGCGAACGGGATCAGCACCGCGGCGATGACCGTCCGCAGGTGCCGTGACACCGGCGCTGCGGGGCCGTGGTGATGGGTGTGGTGGGGGCCGCCGTGCGGGCTGTGGGAATCGGTCACGGACCGATCATCGCAAGACCTACTGGCGCGGCGCCCGGACGAACCGCTAGCGTGTGCGTGCTTTTGCACATCGCGGGAGCTCCGAGCACGGGGCTGAGAGGGCGCTGACGTCCGTACGGAGATACGGAGGCGAGCTGCGTCGACCGCCGAACCTGTTACCGGGTAATGCCGGCGTAGGGAGTGGGTCTCATGACCATGCACGATGCACGCACGCGCGCGGACGCCGACGGCGGGGCCGACGGGTCCGCCGAGCAGACCGAGCAGCCGCGCTTCGGCTGGCACAAGGGCTACGTCGACGGCTCACGCCCCGACATCCGCGTGCCGGTGCGGCGAGTGCACCTGACCAACGGCAAGGACGTGACGCTCTACGACACCTCCGGGCCGCACACCGATCCCACCGTCGACACCGACGTCCGCCGCGGCCTGCCGCCCCTGCGGGAGAACTGGATCATCGCCCGGGGCGACACCGAGGAGTACGCGGGCCGCGAACTGCGGCCCGAGGACGACGGCGTCAAGCACACCGCCCCGCGCGGCGGGCTGCGCAACCTCGACGCCGTCTTCCCCGGACGCCCGCGCCAGCCCCGCCGGGGCCGCGACGGCGCCGCCGTCACGCAGCTCGCCTACGCGCGACGCGGTGAGATCACCCCCGAGATGGAGTACGTCGCCGTCCGGGAGAACCGCTCGCCCGCGTTCGTGCGCGACGAGATCGCGGCGGGACGAGCCGTCCTGCCCGCCAACGTCAACCACCCCGAGATCGAGCCGATGATCATCGGCAAGAACTTCCTGGTGAAGGTCAACGCCAACATCGGGAATTCCGCCGTCACCTCCTCCATCGAGGAGGAGGTCGAGAAGATGACGTGGGCGACCCACTGGGGCGCCGACACCGTGATGGACCTCTCCACCGGTCGCAACATCCACACCACCCGCGAGTGGGTCCTGCGCAACTCCCCCGTGCCCATCGGCACCGTCCCCCTCTACCAGGCCCTGGAGAAGGTGGACGGCAGGGCCGAGGAGCTCAGCTGGGATGTCTACAAGGACACCATCATCGAGCAGGCCGAACAGGGCGTGGACTACATGACCGTCCACGCCGGCGTGCTGCTGCGGTACGTGCCGATGACCGCACGCCGCAAGACCGGCATCGTCTCGCGCGGCGGCTCGATCATGGCCGCGTGGTGCCTGGCCCACCACAGGGAGAGCTTCCTCTACACCCACTTCGAGGAACTCTGCGAGATCCTGCGGGCCTACGACATCACGTTCTCCCTCGGAGACGGCCTGCGCCCCGGCTCGATCGCCGACGCCAACGACGAGGCCCAGTTCGCGGAGCTGAAGACGCTCGGCGAGCTGAACGGCATCGCCAAGTCGCACGGCGTCCAGACGATGATCGAGGGCCCGGGGCACGTCCCGATGCACAAGATCAAGGAGAACATCGACCTCCAGCAGGAGATCTGCGAGGAGGCGCCGTTCTACACGCTCGGCCCCCTGACGACGGACGTGGCCCCCGGCTACGACCACATCACCTCCGGCATCGGGGCCGCCATGATCGGCTGGTGGGGCACCGCGATGCTCTGCTACGTCACGCCCAAGGAGCACCTGGGCCTGCCGAACAAGGACGACGTCAAGACGGGCGTCATCACCTACAAGATCGCCGCCCACGCCGCCGACCTGGCCAAGGGCCACCCCGGCGTGCAGGAGTGGGACGACGCGCTGTCCGACGCGCGGTTCGAGTTCCGCTGGGAGGACCAGTTCAACCTGGCCCTCGACCCGGACACGGCCCGTGCCTTCCACGACGAGACACTCCCGGCCGAGCCGGCCAAGACCGCGCACTTCTGCTCCATGTGCGGACCCAAGTTCTGCTCCATGAAGATCAGTCAGGACATCCGCCGCGAGCACGGCGGGGACTTGACGACGGAGGAGATCGACGAGGGCATGGCCGAGAAGTCGAAGGAGTTCGCCGAGGCGGGCAACCGCGTCTACCTGCCCCTGGCCGACTGACGCACCCGGCACGGTGCGCTCGCCCGGACGCCCCCGTCCGGCCGGGCGCACCGCCGCCGCCCGCCGCTCGGGCGGGGGCGGTCAGGGGCAGGGGACCAGGACGGGGCTGCCGTTGTCGGCGAAGCCACGCTGCTCCACGCAGCCGTGACGACGCAGCTCGGTCAGGGCCAGACTCGTCTGCTGCGCGGTCAGCCCGGCCTTGACGGCGAGGAAGTCGACCGACATCCGTACCTCGCCCTGCTCCACCAGGTGCGGCAGCAGGTACAGCGCCACCGGCCACGCCCGGCTCCCGCGCGGAAGGCGCCGCCGCCACCGGTCGAGGACCTCCCGCGCCGAGGCGGCGGGCACCGGTGCTGCCGGCTCGGCCGGAGCGTCCGGCTCCGGGTGGCGGCCCCCGGCGGCCATGCCTTCCACCGCCGCCGCGATGCGCTCCACGGCGTCGGCCACGCGCTGCTGCGTCGCCAGGGACTCCCGCTGGACCGCGGCGAGCATCTCGTCGGTCCGCAGGTTGCGCTCCTCCAGGCGCACGATGGCGTCCACGACGGGCTGCGGCATCGCGTACGCGACCGGCGCGGCGGGGTCGGGGGACTGCACGGCGGCGGGCTCCAGCTCGTACACCCCGTCGCGCTGCACGGCGACGACGACCTCGGTGACCCACTGCTTGAACGGCATGGCCTCGGGCTTGGTGCAGCCGTTGACGAGCTGGACGAGCCCCTGGAGATTCACCATCTGAAGGTCTCGGCGCCACTCCCTACCTGGGGGAATGCCGAGACCGTGACGTCCGGTCACAGTCTGGAGCATCTCTCGGTACGTTTCCGGTACATGATCGACCAGGGCCTTGCGGGTGGTCGTGTATCCCAGCCTCCGACACACGTCCGACGCCGGGAACCAGTGGGTGCCGTCGGGCAGGGTGACGCGGCGGACGCGGCTGCCGGTCGCGGCGTGGACGAAGTCGCTGATGTCGATGGCTTCGTGGCGGACCGCCCGGTCGGGCGACGTGTTGTGCTCGGACATCGAGCATCACCTCCGCCGTGGAGCGTAGGTGTACGAAAATCGAACACGCCCGGGGTAAACCTCAGTTCACCCGAACGGGTAACGGCAGGTCAGTCCGGTTCGCCGTCGGGACTGGTGAAGTCCGGGCTGGTGAAGTCGGGGCTGGAGTAGCGGGGACGGTCGCGGGTCTCCTGCGGGGCGCCGGGGCTGGTGAAGCCGGGGTGGGAATACCCCAGACGCGGGGTGCGCGACGGGTCGGGCGAGGCGGTGGACGCCCCCGTGGCGGCGAGGGCGTCGCGGAGGAAGGGGGCGATGCCCCGGTCGAGGAGGGCGCGCCGCCAGGCGTCCCGGGCCCGGTCGACCTCGGAGGCGAGGGAGCCGTCACCGCTCCGGGCCGGTGTGCCGCCCGGTCCGGCCGCGGTGGACGGGGGAGCGGCGGAGTTGCGCAGGGCCGTGAGCACGAGGCTGACGCAGGCGGCGAGCAGGCCGGCGGCGGCCAGGGCCGCGAAGACCCAGCCCACGTTGCGCAGGGGCTGGGCCAGGGCGACGTCGGGCGAGACGGCGGCGAGGGTGTAGCCGACCGCCAGGAAGATGACGGCCGCCGCCCCCGCCAGGATCGGGGCGAGGACGGACAGGAGGGCGAAGAGTCCGGCGCCGCCGGTCTCGGCCACGGTGGCGGCCAGCCCGGAGGAGCCCCGGGTGCTGCGCCGCAGGTCCTCGCGCAGACCGGTGAAGTGCTGGTACTCGGTGGCCGCGCAGGCGGCGATGGTTGAGACGGCGGCCAGCGCCATGGCGCGCAGCTGCTCGCGGCCGGGCCGCGGCCCGTCGGCCTCGCCGCCGCGCGGTACCGAGGCGGTGTTCAGGGCGGTGTCCAGGAGCCGCTCGAACTCGGGCCGGTCTTCGAGCCGCAGGTGCGGAGCGCTGTTCATGTGCATCCCCCGATGCTCCGTGGGGCCGTGGGCCGTGGTGCGGCCGGCTTCCGGGCAGGTGGAAGGGCGGATGGAAGGGCCTTGATGGTAGAGCGCATCCGGTGCACCGTGACAGGGGGTTTCCGAAATTGCTCACAGGCCGCTGTGACCGGCTCGGCCCGCTCCCGTGGCAGGTCAAGCCGTGGTGGCTGGAACTGTTCGGTCAGTTGCCGAGGGGAAGACGGCTCACCAGGAGCTTCCCGGCCATCGTCACCCCGCCGTCCATGGCGACGGCGAGGCCGTCCGCGTAGACGTGGGGGCCGGTGATCTGTGGCTCCTTGTCCCCCTCGGCGTCGTCCTCGACGGGCGGGACGTCGCCGAGCAGGTAGGGGATGGGGCTGTGACCGTGGACGATGCGTCGGCCGCCGTAGGCGTCGAGCAGTTCCCGGGCGACCTGCGGGCCCGTCTCCTCGTCGCGGAAGGCGAAGCGCTTGGTGAACTTCCGGAAGAGGTCCCAGGTCTCGTCCGCGTCGCGCCGTTCGAGCGCGTCGGTGATCGCGTCGTTGACGGCCCCGATGGTCTCGCCGTACTCCAGGTAGGCGGTGGTGTCGGAGTGCAGGAGCAGGTGGTCGTCGGCGAGCGTCATGGCGTCCAGCCGGGACATCCACTGGAGGTGGTGCTCCTCCAGGCGTTCCATGTCGCTGCGCTGGCCGCCGTTGAGCAGCCAGGCGGCCTGGAACGACGCGGTGCCGGCGCCCGAGTCGACGGGTGTGTCACCGAAGCGTTTGGCCCCGAGGATGAGCAGCTCGTGGTTGCCGAGCAGGGCCTTGCAGTAGCCGCCCGCGGCGGCGGCCTCGGCGGACAGGCGCATGACGAGGTCGATGACGCCGACGCCGTCCGGGCCGCGGTCGGTGAAGTCCCCGAGGAACCACAGCCGCGTGTTGCCGGCGGCCCAGCGGTCCTCGGCGTCGACGAGGCCGGCCTCGCGCAGCGCCGCGCGGAGCTCGTCGAGGTACCCGTGGACGTCGCCGACGACGTAGAGGGGGCCGAGGGGGTCGGCCTCGGAGGCGCTCGGTGCCGCGGTGTCCACCAGCGTCGGGGTGGGCTCGGCGACGCCGGCGGCCCCGGCACCGATGACGGGCAGGTCGCGCACGGTGGGCGTGTAGCCGTCCTCGTCGGGCGGGTAGTCGCCGCCCGCCTGTGCCGCGTGGCCGACGTGCTGCTGCGGCGGATGAGCCGGCCCCCGAGCTCCCGCCCCGGGGTACTCGGGGGGCGTCGCCGACCCCGCCCGCGGCGGGGTGGGAACGGACGTGAGCGTGGGCCGGGGTGTGACGAAGCCGCCGCCCATGTCCGTCGGCTGCCACCTCGCGGGTCCCTGACCGGCCCCCTGAGTCATCGACCCCTCCACCCTTGCGCGCAGCTTGCACCTGCCGGACCGTGATGTCGTGGGCTTTCCTGGTCGGAGGCCGGACCGGTGCCGTGCGCTCCATCATAGGAACGCCGCTCGGGGCTTGTGACGCACCTGGGGGGTGGCAATTCCCGCCAGGACGCCGGTGAACGCGATTTCCTCCGCATTTTTCCGGAGTGTGGGGTGTGCACCGGGGCGGGCCGTCAGCCTGTGGAGCCGGGACCCCGGCGCGGAGGGCTGATGGTGGTCCGGGGCGGACGGCGTTGGGAGGAGGCGCGCACGATGAGTTCCGTGGGCATGACCTGCTGGACGGGCCGCCCCGCGCCGCCCACTCCTTCGATGGCGTCGATGAGCAGTTGGACGACGGTGGTGCCGATGCGTCCGGGCTTGAGGGAGAGGGTGGTGATCGGCGGTTCGGTGGCGGCGTACACGGAGGATTCGCTGCAGCAGACGAGCAGCAGGTCCTCGGGAACGCGGAGTCCGTAGCGCCGGGCGGCGGCGAGGAGGTCGGTGCCGTTCGGGTCGAAGAGCCCGTAGACGGCGTCGGGCCGGTCGGGCCGCGCGAGGAGCCGGTCGGCGGCGACGGCGCCGGCGCAGGGGTCGTGGGCGGGGTAGGTCTCGTAGACGGGGGGCTGGCCCACGCGTTCGCACCAGGTGAGGTACGCGGTGGTGGACAGCCGCGTGTAGGTGTCGGTGCTGGTGCCGGTGAGGAGCCCGATGCGCCGGGCTCCGGACTCGGCGAGGTGGTCCAGGAGCCCGGTGACGGCGGCCTCGTGGTCGTTGTCGACCCAGGCGGTCACGGGGAGGGTGGCGCCGGGGCGACCGTCGGAGACGACGGGGATTCCCTGCCGGACGAGTTCGGTGACGACGGGGTCGTGGTCGGCGGGGTCGATGACGACGGTGCCGTCGAGTGCGACGTTGGCCCAGACGTCGTAGGCGCTGTGCCGGGCGGGGGCCGGGAGGATGACGAGGGCGTACCCACGGGCGAGCGCGGCCGAGGTGGCGGCGCGCACCATGTCCGCGAAGTAGGCGAATTCGGTGAAGGTGAACGGTTCTTCGCCGTAGGTCGTGACGGTGAGCCCGATGAGCCCGGACTTGCCGGTGCGCAGGGTGCGGGCGGCGGCGGAGGGGCGGTAACCGAGGCGGTCTGCGACCTCCCGGACGTGGCGGCGCGTGGCGTCGGGGAGCCGGCCCTTGCCGTTGAGTGCGTCGGAGACGGTCGTGATGGAGACGCCGGCGGCGGCGGCGACGTCCCGGATGCCCGCACGCGCCAGCCGGCGACCGGTGGACCGGCTCACCTGGTGCTTCCCTGCTGCTGTCATGGCGAGCCGATAGTAGGGCTGTGGGAGGGGCCTCGCGGCGCCACCGACCCCCCAGGGGAAAGGCACGATTCTGCAAGATCGATTACAGGTAACTGCCTTGGATTACACGGTAGTTGGGCTTCCTGGGAAAGGGTGCGGGGGCCCAGAGGGTGCTCGGCCCCCCACTTCCTCGGAGGTTGCGAAGAGGTCTCAACTCACCTGTATGAGTGATGCGCGCCAGGGAGTCCGCCACCGGCGCGCAATTTTCGTTCCGCGCCCCCTTGATCGGAGGGCAGCGGCGGGGAGCGCGGGTGCGGGCCGTGACCGGCCCTAGGTGCCCGTGGACCATTCCTCTTAGGGTGTGCAGTATTGGCGGACGGGCTCGCGGGGCGGTCGATCCGGAGCCCGCCGAGGCTGTCAAGGAGGACTGCGATGACCGACGAGACCCCGAAGCTGCGCGCGGCGCTGGACGGTGTCCCCACGTACAAGCCGGGCAAGCCGGGGGCCGCGTCCGCCGCCGGGGCCGTGTCCTACAAGCTGTCCTCCAACGAGAACCCCTACCCGCCGCTGCCGGGTGTGCTGGAGTCGGCCGTGGCGGCGTCCGGCGCCTTCAACCGCTACCCGGACATGGCCTGCACCGGTCTCATGGCCGCGCTCGCCGAGCGGTTCGACGTGCCCGTGACGCGCCTGGCCACGGGCACCGGTTCGGTGGGCGTCGCCCAGCAGCTGCTCCAGGCGACGGCGGGCCCCGGCGACGAGGTGATCTTCGCCTGGCGGTCCTTCGAGGCCTACCCGATCATCACGCAGATCTCCGGGGCGACGGCGGTCAGGGTGCCGCTGACCGAGACCGAGGAGCACGACCTCGACGCGATGGCCGACGCGATCACCGACCGCACCCGGCTGATCTTCGTCTGCAACCCCAACAACCCCACGGGCGCGGCCATCCGCCGCCGGGAGCTGGAACGTTTCCTTGACCGGGTGCCCGGGGACGTCCTCGTGGTGCTGGACGAGGCGTACCGGGAGTTCGTCCGCGACGAGGACATCCCGGACGGCCTGGAGCTGTACCGGGACCGTCCGAACGTGTGCGTCCTGCGCACGTTCTCCAAGGCGTACGGGTTGGCGGGGCTGCGCGTCGGCTTCGCGGTGGCGCACGAACCGGTCGCGGCGGCCCTGCGCAAGACGGCGGTGCCCTTCGGAGTCAGCCAGATCGCCCAGGACGCCGCCGTCGCCTCGCTCGCGAGCGAGCAGGAACTGCTGGAGCGGGTGGAGGGGCTCGTCGCCGAGCGGGCCCGGGTCAGTCGGGAACTGGTCGTGCAGGGCTGGACCGTGCCCGAGACCCAGGCCAACTTCGTCTGGCTGCGGCTGGGCGCCCGCACCACGGACTTCGCGGCCGCGGCGGAGCGCGCCGGGGTGGTCGTGAGGCCGTTCCCGGGGGAGGGCGTGCGGGTGACCATCGGGGAGCCGGAGGCGAACGACCTCTTCCTCCAAGCGGCTGCTGAGTTTCGCAAAGAGCCGGAGGCGTGAGCCTCTCGGCGGGTTCCGTGGCGTGAGCCTCTCGGCGGGTTCCGTGGCGTAGGACTCCCGGCGGTCGCTTCGCCCCGTCCGCGTCGGGCTCAGGCGAGTTCGACCCGGACGGGGTCGCCGCTGCGGACGGTCGCCAGCCGGCGGGGATCGCCGTCGACGGACCCCAGCACGTTGCACGGGCCGGCCAGCCGGCACTCGTCCCCGCGGGATATCGGTGTGGGGCCGTAGGGCAGCGCGAGGGCGTCGCCCTCCGTCCAGAACGCGACGGTCCCCGGGTCGACGACCTGTCGGGCTCCGCTGTCCAGGGGAAGGCTCAGCCCGGTGTCGAAGTAGACCTCCTCGCCCCAGGTCGCGGCCCGGGACTCGATCGGGAGGGCGTCCAGCAGGGCTCGCGCGGCCGGAGTGTCGCCGAGGGTCGCGGTGAGCCGGCCGGCGGGCCAGACGATGCGGATGCTGCGGGCTTCGGGTGTCTCGCTCATGGCTCAGATTTCAACATTTTGTTGAGTTGCAGGGAAGGGGGGACCCCCCGATCGGAGCCTCGCGGCGGTACGACATAATGCTTGTGATTGTGAACGCATTCACGAGCGCGTCTGTTTCATTCAGCTTCAGTCCGTTTCGGGCGTCCATGATCGAGAAGCGAAACCATGACAAGACGCCACATGCCCGGATGAGACCGGAAGGGAGAACCGGACGCGACGGGCGGCAGCCGTGCGCACCCGTGCCCACGGCGAAGCGAAGGAGACAGCGACGTGCACGTGGACCTCGCTCTGGCGCCGGAGACGCTGGCGCGCTGGCAGTTCGGCATCACGACCGTCTACCACTTCCTCTTCGTCCCGCTGACGATCTCGCTCGCCTCGCTCACGGCGGGCCTGCAGACGGCGTGGGTCAGGACGGGGAAGGAGAAGTACCTCAGGGCCACCAAGTTCTGGGGGAAGCTTTTCCTGATCAACATCGCGATGGGCGTCGTCACCGGCATCCTGCAGGAGTTCCAGTTCGGCATGAACTGGTCCGACTACTCCCGCTTCGTCGGGGACGTCTTCGGCGCTCCACTCGCCTTCGAGGCGCTGATCGCCTTCTTCTTCGAGTCCACCTTCATCGGCCTGTGGATCTTCGGCTGGGACAAGCTCCCCCAGCGCATCCATCTCGCCTGCATCTGGATGGTCGCGGTCGGCACCGTCCTGTCCGCGTACTTCATCCTCGCCGCCAACTCCTGGATGCAGCACCCGGTCGGCTACCGCATCGACCCGGAGTCGGGACGTGCGGAGCTGACGGACTTCTGGCACGTCCTGACCCAGAACACGGCGGTGGCGCAGTTCGCGCACACCATCACCGCGGCCTTCCTCACCGGCGCGGCCTTCATGGTCGGCATCGCCGCCTACCACCTCATCCGCCGTCGGCACGTCCCGGTGATGCGCACCTCGCTCCGGGTGGGCCTGGTGACCATGGTGGTCAGTGGTCTCCTCGTCGCCGTCAGCGGCGACCGACTCGCCAAGATCATGTACGAGCAGCAGCCCATGAAGATGGCCGCCGCCGAGGCGCTGTGGGACACCGAGGGCCCGGCGCCCTTCTCCGTGTTCGCCTACGGCGACGTCGACGAGGGGCACAACACGGTGGCCGTCGAGATCCCCGGTCTGCTCTCCTTCCTCGCCCACGACGACTTCAGCACGCCCGTCCCCGGGATCAACGACACCAACGAGGCCCTCAAGGAGCAGTTCGACGAGGAACTGGGCCTCGGCGACTACCGGCCCAACATCCCCGTCGCCTACTGGGGCTTCCGCTGGATGATCGGCTTCGGCATGACGTCCCTCGCCCTCGGCGTCGTCGGCCTCTACCTGACCCGCCGGAAGCGCTGGCTCGCGCCCTCCCTGCGCACCGGCGCGGACGAGGTGCCACGGCTGGCCCTCACCCGGACCCGGGAGCTCGGTCCCACCCTGACGCGCTGGTACTGGCGTGCGGCGTTCCTCACGATGGCCTTCCCCCTCATCGCGAACTGCTGGGGCTGGATCTTCACCGAGATGGGCCGCCAGCCCTGGGCGGTGTACGGGGTGCTCCCGACGGCCTCCGCCGTCTCGCCGAGCGTCTCCCAGGGTGAGGTGATCGCGTCGATGTCCCTCTACACGGTCCTGTACGCGGTGCTCGCGGTGGTGGAGTTCCGGCTGCTGGCCAAGTACGCCAAGGCCGGACCCCCGGACCTCACCGAAGCGGACCTGGACCCGCCCACCCGCATCGGGGGCGGACGCGGCGCCGGGGCCGACGAGGACGCGGACGACCGCCCCATGGCCTTCTCCTACTGACCGACGCCGATCCCCGGGCGGCCCGGCCTCCCGGGCGCCCCGGACTCCCCGAAAGGAGCGTCATGGAGCTCCCCACCCTCTGGTTCGTCCTCATCGCCGTCCTGTGGACCGGCTACTTCTTCCTGGAAGGCTTCGACTTCGGCGTCGGCGTCCTCACCAAGGTCCTCGCCCGCGACCGCGCCGAGCGCCGCGTCCTGATCAACACCATCGGCCCCGTCTGGGACGGCAACGAGGTCTGGCTGCTCGCCGCGGCGGGCGGGATGTTCGCCGCCTTCCCCGACTGGTACGCCACCCTCTTCTCCGGCTTCTACCTGCTGTTGCTGGCCGTGCTCATCAGCCTCATCGTGCGCGGGGTCGCCTTCGAGTACCGGGCCAAGCGCCCCGAGGAGCGGTGGCAGCGCAACTGGGAGCACGCCGTCTTCTGGTGCTCGGCCCTGCCCGCGTTCCTGTGGGGCGTCATCTTCGCGAACGTCGTCCGGGGGGTGCCGATCGACGCGGAGAAGGAGTACGTCGGCTCGCTGCCGGACCTGTTCACCCCCTACGCCCTGCTGGGCGGGCTGCTCACCCTGGCGCTCTTCACCTTCCACGGCGCGGTGTTCACGGCCCTGAAGACGGTCGGGGACATCCGGTCCCGGGCACGGAGGCTGGCCACGGGGCTCGGCGTCCTCGTCACGGTGCTGGCCCTGGCCTTCCTCGGTGCCACGCAGGCGGACGGCGGCGGGCCGGCCTCCCTGGCCGCCTTCCTCGTGGCCGTGGCCGGGCTGCTCGCGGCGCTCGTCGCGAACGGCCGGGGCCGGGAGGGCTGGGCCTTCACCTTCTCCGGTGTCACCGTGGTGGCGGCGGTGGTCATGCTGTTCCTCGTCCTCTTCCCGGACGTGATGCCCTCCTCCCTGAACGAGGAGTGGAACCTGACCGTGGAGAACGCGGCCTCCAGCCCGTACACGCTGACGATCATGACCTGGTGCGCGGGCATCGCCACGCCGCTCGTCCTGCTCTACCAGGGCTGGACGTACTGGGTCTTCCGCAAGCGCATCGGCACTCGGCACCTCGCACCCGACCCGCACGCGGCGAGCCGCTCCGACGGAGCGACGGCCTCCGGCGAGGCGACGGCTCCGGCCGTCCGGTGACGCCGTGCGCCCGATAGACCCGCGGCTGATCCGCCACGCGCGTGCCACCCGGCTGTTCCTCCTGGCCGCCGTGGTGCTCGGGCTGGCCGGCGCGGGCCTGGTCATCGGCCAGGCCATGCTGATCGCGGAGATCGTCGTCCGCGCCTTCCAGGAAGGCGCCGACGTGGCCTCCCTGGGGCGTCCGCTGCTGCTCCTCGTGCTCGTCTCCCTGGGCCGGGCCCTCGTGGCCTGGCTCACGGAGCTGTCCGCGCACCGTTCCAGCGCCGCCGTGAAGTCACAGCTGCGCATGCGGTTGCTGGTCCACGCCTCCGCGCTGGGGCCCGCCTGGCTCGGTGGCCGACGGACCGGGGAGCTGACGACGCTCGCCACCCGGGGGGTCGACGCCCTCGACGACTACTTCGCCCGCTACCTCCCGCAGTTGGGGCTGGCGGCCGTCGTCCCGGCCGCCGTGCTGGCCCGCATCGTCTGGTCGGACTGGATCGCCGCGGCCACGATCGCGGTGACACTGCCGCTGATCCCCGTCTTCATGGTGCTGATCGGCTGGGCCACCCAGGCCCACATGGACCGGCAGTGGCGGCTGCTCGCACGGCTCTCCCACCACTTCCTCGACCTCGTGGACGGGCTGCCCACGCTCCGGGTGTTCGGGCGTGCGAAGGCGCAGGCGGACAACATCCGGGCCATCACCGGTGACTACCGTTCCGCGACCCTGCGCACCCTGCGCATCGCCTTCCTGTCCTCCTTCGCGCTGGAGCTGCTCGCGACGATCTCCGTCGCGCTGGTGGCGGTGGGCATCGGCATGCGGCTGGTGCACGGTGAGATGGATCTCTACACGGGGCTCGTCGTGCTCATCCTGGCGCCCGAGGCGTATCTGCCGCTGCGCCAGGTGGGTGCGCAGTACCACGCCGCCGCCGAGGGGATCGCGGCGGCGGACGAGGCCTTCGCGGTGCTGGAGACGCCGCTGCCGGAGGGGGGCGACCGCACGCTGGGGTCGCTCGGGCCCGTTCGCGAGCTGCGCCTGGACGGCGTCAGCGTCCGGCACGAGGGCCGGACCACGGTGTCGCTGCCGGTCACCGACCTGACCGTGCGCGCGGGCGAGACGGTCGCCCTGGTCGGACCCTCGGGGGCGGGGAAGTCCACGCTGCTCAGTACGGTGCTGGGCTTCACGCGGCCGGACACCGGCCGCGTCCGGGTGGACGGTGTGGACCTGGCGGAGCTGGACCTCGCGGACTGGCACCGGCGCATCGCCTGGCTGCCCCAGCATCCGTACCTGTTCGCCGGAACGGTCGCGGACAACGTGCGGTTGGCGCGTCCCCAGGCGGGCGACGACGCCGTCCGTGCGGCACTCCGCGACGCCGGGGCGGCGGAGCTGGATGCCTCGGCGGAGCTGGGGGAGGGCGGATCCGGGCTCTCCGCCGGTCAGCGGCAACGCGTGGCGCTGGCCCGTGCGTTCCTCGCCGACCGGCCGGTGCTGCTGCTGGACGAGCCGACCGCCGCGTTGGACGGCGCCACCGAGGGCACCGTGGTGGACGCGATCCGGCGGCTCGCCGCAGGCCGCACCGTGCTGCTGGTCGTCCACCGCCCCGCGCTGCTGGCGGTGGCGGACCGGGTCGTCCGGATCGGCGGCCCACCGACGGCGAAGCGACCCTCGACGAGGACGGTCGACGGCGGCCCGTCGGGCGAGGAGGCTCCGGAGCCCGGCGCGGCGGCTGGCCGCGCACGGGAAGAGGTCATGTTTCACGTGAAACCGGTCCACGTGAAACCGGGTCACGCGACACCGCCGTCCGCCGTCACCGCCCGCCCCTCCCCGGCGGTGGAGGCGGCCCCGGAGGCGGCCCCGGCGCTTGGTGCGCTGCGCCGCGTCCGGAGCGCGGGGCGCCGTCTGCGTGGCCGGTTCGCCCTCGCCGCGACGCTGGGCGCGCTGGCCCTGGCCAGCGCGGTCGGGCTGATGGCGGTGTCGGGCTGGCTCATTTCCCGGGCGTCGGAGCAGCCCCCGGTGCTCTACCTGCTGACGGCTGTCACCGCGACCCGGGCCTTCGGTATCGGCCGGGCCGTCTTCCGCTACGCCGAGCGGCTCGTCTCCCACGACGCCGTCCTGCGCGTCCTCGCGGATCTGCGGGTAGCCGTCTACGCACGTCTGGAGCGGCTCGCTCCGGCGGCCCTGCACCGCAGCCGCAGGGGAGACGTGCTGGCCCGCCTGGTGGGGGATGTGGACGCCCTCCAGGACTACTTCCTCCGCTGGCTCCTGCCGGTCGTGGCCGCGGGCGTGGTCTCCGTCGGGGCGACGGGATTCACCGCGTGGCTGCTGCCGGAGGCCGGTGCGGCCCTGGCCGTCGGGCTGCTGCTGGCCGGGGTGGGCGTGCCGTGGCTCACCTCCGTGGTGGCCCGCCGAGCCGGACACCGGCTGGCCCCCGCGCGCGGCACCCTGAGCGCGCGGACCGTCGAACTGTTGACCGGCGTCGGGGAGCTGACCGTCGCCGGGGCGCTGCCCTCCCGCGTCGCCGCCGCCCGCCGCGCCGACGCGGAACTGACCGGTATCGCGGCGCGCGGGTCCGCCGCGACGGCGCTGGCCGGCGCCGCGACGGCGCTGGTGACGGGGGTGACCGTCTGTACGGCGGCGGCCTTCGGTGCCGCAGCCGTACAGACGGGTCGGCTGGAGGGCGTCTGGCTGGCGGTCGTCGTGCTGACCCCGCTCGCGGCCTTCGAAGGGGTCCTCGGACTGCCGTCGGCCGTGCAGTACCGGCAGCGGGTGCGGCGCAGCGCCGAACGCCTGTACGAGGTGATGGACGCCCCGGAACCGGTGCGGGAGCCGCGTCGACCGTTGCCGGAACCCGACAGCGTCTTCCCCCTGGAGCTGCGGAACGTGACCGTCCGCCACCCGGGGCAGCAGCGCCCGGCCCTGGCGGGGATCGACCTCACGCTGACTCCCGGGCGACGGGTCGCCGTGGTCGGCCGCTCGGGCTCGGGCAAGACGACGCTCGCCCACACCCTGCTGCGGTTCCTGGAACCGGAGTCCGGGACGTACGTCCACGGCGGCGCCGACGCGGCGTCCTACGACTCGGACGCCGTGCGGCGCGGCGTGGGCCTGTGCGCTCAGGACGCCCACCTCTTCGACTCCACGCTGCGGGAGAACCTGCGGCTGGCCCGGCCGGGCGCGACGGACGCGGACCTGCGCCGGGCGCTCGCCCGGGCCCGGCTCCTCGACTGGGTGGCGGCGCTGCCGCAGGGGCTGGACACCCCGGTGGGCGAGCACGGTGCCCGGCTCTCGGGCGGGCAGCGGCAGCGGCTCGCCCTGGCCCGCGCGCTCCTCGCCGGCTTCCCGGTCCTCGTCCTCGACGAGCCGGCCGAACACCTGGACCTGGAGACGGCGGACGCGCTGACCGCGGACCTGCTCGCGGCCACCGAGGGCCGGACCACGCTGCTCATCACCCACCGGCTGGCCGGGCTCGCCGCCGTGGACGAGGTCGTCGTGCTGGAGGGCGGACGCTGCGTGCAGCGCGGCCCGTACGCGCAGCTGTCCGCCGTGCCCGGACCGCTGCGCGAGCTGCTCGCCCGGGAGGCGGAGAGCGACGCGCTCCGGTCCACTGGAGGGAGGGACGATGCTGCGGACACCGCGCTCCGGGCGCTGCTGCCGCAGACCTGACGGGGCGGGGAGAGGGGTGAGCGATGGCGCCGCAGGACCCGGACGCCGAGGGGAACCCCGTGCCCGGCGCGGAGGCCACCGGTTCGCTCGCCGAGCAGCTGGCCGCCGAGTCGTTGCAGAGTCTGACGCCCGAGCTGGTCCGCAGGCTGCCGCAGGCCCTGGAGGCGATGGTCGCGATCGGCGGTGACGTCGACCTGCGGACGGTGCTGGACCGCATCGTCCGCACCGCCGCCGCGCTCACCGACGCCCGGCACGCGGCGATCGGGGTGCTGGGCGTCGAGGAGAGCGCCGCGCTCGACGACTACGTCACCCACGGCGACGCGGCGACCATCCGCAGCCGGATCCGCGGGCGGCCCGACGCGCACTTCCTCAGCGTGCCGATCCGGGTGCGGGACGAGCCGTTCGGCCACCTCTACCTGAGCGACAAGGCGGACGGCTCGCCCTTCACGGACGCCGACGTCCAGCTGGTCAGGGTCGTGGCGACGGAGGCCGGCATCGCCATCGGGCACGTGCGGCTCCTGGAGTCCGCCCGGCAGCGGGCCCGGTGGATCGACGGCAGCGCGGCCCTGACGACGGCGGTGCTCCAGGGGACGGGCGACGCCCTGTCGGTGGTCGCCGAGCAGGCACGACGGTTGGCCGACGCCGCCGCGGGGCTGGTGCTGACCCCGAGCGAGGAGGGCGGCCTGGAGGTCGTGGCCGTGGCGGGGGACGATCCGGACGCCCTGCTGGGCGTGCGCATCCCGCCGCACAGCCCCCTGGTGGCCGCCCTGCTGCTGGGACAGCCCGTCTTCGTGGCGGACTGCGCCACCGATCCGCGCATGATGACGCGTGCGGCGGCCCGCTACGGGCCGAGCATGATGCTCCCGTTGGGCAGCGAGGGTCGCATCCTCGGCACCCTGGCGGTGCCCCGGAAGCCGGGCGCACCCCTGTTCACCGCGACCGAACGCACGCTGGCGCAGCGGTTCGCCTCGCAGGCGGCCCTGGCGCTGCTGCTGACCGAGGCGCAGCAGGACCGGGAACGGCTGGCCGTCTACGAGGACCGCGACCGTATCGCCCGCGACCTCCACGATCTCGTCATCCAGCGGCTCTTCGCCACCGGCATGCTGCTGGAGAGCGCGCGCAAGCGGGCCGCCCGGCCGCCCGACGACGAGGCGGCGCGGGAGGTTCGGGACCGGATCTCCCGCGCCGTCGACGAACTGGACACCACGATCCAGGAGATCCGCACCGCCATCTACGCGCTTCAGCAGGCGCCCGCGCCCCATCCGGAGTCGCTGCGCACCCGGGTGCTGCGCGAGGTGGGCGCCGCCGCCCTCGCCGCCGGCTTCCAGCCCTCGGCGACGTTCACGGGGATGGTGGACGTCCTGGTCGGTGAGCAGGCGGGCCGGAACCTGGTGGCGGCGGCCCGCGAGGCGCTCTCCAACGCCGTGCGGCACGCGGGCGGGAGCCGGATCGAGCTGACCGTCGACGCCACGGTCACGCTGCCGGACGGCCGTCCGGGGGTGCGCCTCACCGTGGCCGACGACGGGGTGGGGCTGCCGCCGGGCGGGCGGCGCAGCGGGCTCGTCAACCTCCGCCGCCGCGCGGAGCAGCTGGGCGGCACCTTCGGTACGACGCCCGGCCTCGGGGGCGCGGGCACCACGCTCGTGTGGGAGGTGCCGCGGTGAGGACCGGGGACGCGGGTCGCCCGCGGCGGACGGACGAGTCGAGCGGAGAAACGTTCCGTCGGTCCGGTCACCGCAACGTCAGCAACCCCTCGATGGCCACCGCGACGCCGTCCTCGTTGTTGCTGAGCGTCTCGAAGGTCGTCGCCGCCCGCACCTGCGCATGGCCGTTGGCCATGGCGTACGACGTCCCCGCCCAGGTCAGCATCTCCAGGTCGTTGGGCATGTCGCCGAAGGCCACGACCTCGTCGGGCGCGATCCCCCGCGCCACGCAGCAGCGCGCCAGCGTGCTCGCCTTGCTCACCCCGCGCCCGCTCACCTCCAGCAGGGCGGTCGGGCTGGACCGGGTGAACTCCGCGAAGTCCCCGGCGGCCCGGCGCGCCAGTTCCAGGAAGAAGTCCGGCGCCAGCTCGGTGTGGTGCGCGAGCAGCTTGAGGACCGGCTGCTCCGCGCCGGGCCCCCGGCCCGCGCGGTGCCGGTCCGCGCCGCCCTCGCCGAGCAGCTTGGCGATCGGCGCCACCACCGCGCCCGGGTCCTCGAAGAACGGCGGGTAGTCCGGCTCGTAGGTGATGCCCCCGGTCCGCTCCACCGCGAACGTCACGCCCGGGGCCACCTCGCGCAACGCCCGCACCACCGCCATGGCCGACCAGCGGCTCAGCTCCCGCACCTCGACGATCTCCCGCCCCCGGTGCAGGTCCACCACGGCCGCTCCGTTCCCGCAGATCGCCAGCCCGTGCCGGTGGACGTGGTCGCTCACGACATCCATCCAACGCGCCGGGCGGCCGGTGACGAAGAAGACCTCGATCCCCGCCTTCTCCGCCGCGTCCAGAGCCGCGACCGTCCGCGCGGACACGGACTTGTCGTCGTGCAGCAGGGTGCCGTCCAGATCCGTGGCGATCAGCCGCGGCGCACGCGCGGGCAGGGGGACACGACGGAACGTAGCGGAGGGATCAGTCACGGTGACCATCCTCCCCCACGGGTCCGCACACTCGTGCAGCACCCTGCCCATTCGAGTACGTGCCGAAGCGCCGTCGTCCGGACGCGCCGGCCTCCGGGTCAGAGCCGCCCCGGGGCCTCCGTGGCGATGCGCTCGAAAACGCCCTGGTCCGCCGCGAACCGCGTACCGGCGATCGGCCAGTGCACCACCAGTTCCGTGACGCCGACCGCCGCGTGGCGCCCCGCGAAGTCCACGAACGCCTCCACCGAGTCCAGCGGCCGGCCCGGCGTGAAGCCCACCAGCAGCACCTTCTCCAGCTCCGCCGCGTCCCGGCCGGTGGCCTCGCAGGCGGCTCCCAACCGCTCGATCTGCTCCCCGACGGCGACCACCGACTGCTCCGGCGTCCCCGCGTCGCCCAGCTTCGGATCACCGGTGGTGACCCACGCCTGCCCGTGCCGGGCCGCGAGCCGCAGGCCGCGCGGGCCGTTCGCCGCCACGGCGAACGGCAGCCGGGGCCGCTGCACGCAGCCGGGGACGGTGCGCGCCTCCACCGCCGAGTAGAACCGGCCCTCGTACGTCAGCTCCGGCTCCGTCAGCAGCCGGTCCAGCAGCGGCACGAACTCGGCGAAGCGGTCCGCCCGCTCCTTCGGCGTCCACGGCTCCTGGCCCAGCGCCGTCGCGTCGAAGCCGGTCCCCCCGGCCCCGACGCCGAGCGTGACACGCCCGCCGGAGACGTCGTCGAGCGAGATGAGCTCCTTCGCCAGCGTCACGGGATGGCGGAAGTTCGGCGAGGTCACCAGGGTGCCCAGGCGCAGGCGGGTCGTCGCGGTGGCCGCCGCCGTCAGCGTGGGCACGGCGCCGAACCACGGCCCGTCACGGAACGGCACCCGCCACGAGAGGTGGTCGTAGGTGTACGCGGTGTGGAAGCCGAGCGACTCGGCGCGGCGCCACTTCTCGCCGCCCCCCTCGTGCCAGCGGTCGACGGGGAGGATCACGGTACTCAGTCGCATGACCCCGACGATACGGCGGCCTTCCGCCAGCACGTCATGGGACCGGCCGGTGGAGCGGCTTCGGGAGGCCCGCCCTCGCCCTGACCGGGAGCGCACGGCGTCATGGGCGCGCTGGGAAGGGCTTGGCCGAGGTGGCGAGGGCGCCCGGAGGCCGTCTGGCCGCCGTCCGGTCACCGGATCAGGTAGCGATGGCGCGACGCCACAGGTCCTGACCCGGTCGCCCGCCTCCGGCCTGGCACCGTGACCCGAGTCGCCGAGTGGTGCGACCGGGTCGCCGGGCGTTCGGCGGCTTCCCCGCCCCACCTCGGAAAGGCACCACCCGTGCGTCTTCGGAGAGCCGCTCTGCTCACCACCCTCCTGGCCGGCCTCGTGACGGGGGCCGCGGTCCCTCCGGCGATCACGGGCGAACCGCCGCCCGGGGACGAACCGCTGAAGCAGCGCGGCGTCGTGCGCAGCGGAAGCGGCCCCGTCGCCGCCGCCGAGGTGACGCTGTTCCAGGCCGGTGACCGTCCCGGGGCCGGCGCCCGGCCGCTGGCCCGGACCCGAAGCGACGCCCACGGCCGGTTCACCCTGAGGTACCGGACCCCGGACCGTCCCGACGCGGTGCTGTACCTGACCGCGGACGCGGCGCCGGACGGGCGGCGGCACGCCCGGGACCGGCGGTGGGTCCCACCGGTCCGGCTGGTCGCGATGATCGGTACCCGGCAGCCGACCGGCCGGGTCGTGCTCAACGAGCGGACGACGGTGGCCGCCGGGTTCTCCATGGCCCAGTTCACCCGTCACGGCGAGGTGGCGGGCCGCCGCCCCGGCCTGCAGAACGCCGCCGCCGTCGCCCACAACCTGGCCGACATCAAGGACGGCTCGGTGGGCGACGTCCTCGCCGCACCGCCCAACGGCGACCGGACGTCCACCCTGCGCACCGTCAACACGCTGGCCGACATCCTCTCGGGCTGCACCGCGGGAGAGACCTGCCAGAGCCTCTTCGACCTCGCCCGGCACCCCGGCGCCCCGCCGCCCCGGGAGACCTTCCAGGCCGTCGCCGACATCGCCCGCCTGCCCGGACGGAAGGCCGCCGAACTCTTCGCCCTCGCCGAGGGCCGCGACGCCTACGTCCCCCGGCTGACGCAGGCGCCGGACGCCTGGACGATCGCCCTGCGGTACGTGGGCAACGGGCACGAAATCGACGGACCGGGGAACGTCGCCTTCGACGCCCAGGGCACCGCCTGGATCATCAACAACTACACGTTCCGCGCCGATCCCCGGCTGCCCACCTGCGGTTCTCGCATCCTGTCCCGGCTCACCCCGACGGGCCACGCGGTTCCCGGCGCCCCGTACCGGGGCGGCGGCCTCTACGGAGCCGGCTTCGGCGTCACCATCGACCCCGGCGGGCGGGTGTGGGCGGCGAACTTCGGCTTCCAGGGAACCGGCTGCCCGCTCGACGCCGACCGTCTCTACCGCAGCGTCTCCGAGTTCACCCCCGATGGCCGCCCCCTCTCGCCGCCCGGAGGCTGGCGCTTCGGCGACATCGTCCAGCCGCAGGGGACGGCCTCCGACCGCGAGGGGAACATCTGGATCGCCAACTGCGGCGGCAGGAGCGTGACCAGAATCCCGGACGGGGACGCGCGCCGGGCACGGAACATCGCGCCGGGCGGTGACCGGCTGATCAAGCCGTTCGGCGTCACCGTGGACACGCGCGGGCGCGCCTGGGTGACCGGGAACGGCAGTGACAGCGTCATGCAGCTGTCCCCGAACGGCAGACCCCTGCGGTCGATCACCGGCGGGGGGATCAAGCGGCCCATGGGTGCCGCCTCCGACTCGCTGGGCAACGTGTGGGTGGCCAACAGCGGCGCGGTCGTCGCGCCCTGTGAGGGCACCACGCCCGCCATGGTCGCCGAGGCGATCGAGTCCATCGTCACGCGGCACGTCGACGCCTCGGTCACCCTCATCCGGCCGGACGGGACCACGCCCGACGAGCCGTTCGTCAACGACGGCCTGTTCCTGCCGTGGGGGATCGCCGTCGACGGCGACGACACCGTCTGGGTGGCCAACTTCGGCGGTCACCGCCTGGCCAACCTGTGCGGCGCCCGCGAGTCCGCCTGTCCGTCCGGCCTGCGTACGGGCGATCCGATCTCGCCCGCCGACACCGGATACCCCAGCGACGGCCTGGACCGGAACACCGCGGTCCAGATCGACCCCTCCGGGAACGTCTGGCTGGCCAACAACTGGCGCACCGTGCCGCTGCAGACCAACCCCGGTGGCCGCGAGATGGTGGTCTTCATCGGGCTCGCGGCTCCGGTGCGCACTCCGCTGCTCGGGCCACCGCGGCCCCTCTGAGCAACCGGAACACCGACGGGCATCGCCCGGCGCCACAGGGTGTCGGGCGATGCCCGCGGCACGCGGCCCGGCTCCGGCACCCGGGCCCTGGTGCGGGCGCGCGGCTCCGACCAGGATGGGCCCCATGGCCAAGGTTGATGTCAGCCTCGACGCGGAACTCGTCATCGAGGCGATGCTGCTCTCCGGAACCCGCAACCCCCAGGACGCCGTGGAGGTCGTGGTCCGCGACTACGTCCAGCGCGGGCACCGCACCGAAGCCCGCACCGGCAACACCGACGAGGAGCTGCGGCACCTGGAGCTCCGGCGGACGGAGACCGACACCGCCGGGTGACCCCGGCCGGGTCGGAGCGGGAAGCGCCGCGGAGGGGATCGGCCTACAGTCGGACGCGTGGGCTTCTGGGACGCGCTGATGGGCCGCAGGAAGCCGGTCAGGCCGGACCTCGACCGGCTCTTCGCGCTGCCCTCCGCCGCCGTCACCCTGCAGGCCGGGGCGGGCTTCGCCCCCACCGGCCTCGGCTCGGTGTGCTTCGCGGGCGTCGAGGGCGGGGCGTTCGACCGGATCGAGACCGACGTCCGCGCGCTGCTGCCGGGGGCCGAGTTCAGCGAGGACGCGTACGGCTACACCTGGGCGCTCTCGCGGCACACCCCCCGGGAGCTCCCCGCGCTGGTCAACGACCTCCACGCTGTCAACACGCTGCTCCAGGACGGCGGCTTCGGACCGCGGCTGCTCTGCTCGCTCGTCGGCTTCCGCGACCAGGACGGGGACGGCCGTCCGCTCGCGCTCGTCTACCTCTACAAGCGCGGCACGTTCTACCCCTTCGCCCCGCTGCCCGGCATCGCGGCCGAACGGCGGGACAACGCGCTCGAACTCCAGACCCGCGGCCTCCTCGCCGACGACCTGCCGGTGGAGGAGGACCTCAGCCGCTGGTTCCCGCTCTGGGGCGCGCCCGGCCTGTGAGAAGCCCGGCGGCGCGGGACCCGCAGCGGACGAAAGCACGAAAAGCGGACAAGGCGTACAGTCCGAAGGAGATGGGGTGACCGGGGAGGCAGGAGGCGCGCGCCATGGCCAGAACGACCCGCTACGCACCGGACCGCGGTCTCACCCGCCGCATGGCCACGACGATGTTCCTCATCGGCCTGCTCTACGTCGTCTTCATGGGTGTGCTGATCGCGCTGCTCCAGAACGCCTGGCCGCTGATCGTCCTCTTCGCCGGGGGCATGTTCGTCGTCCAGTTCTGGTTCAGCGACCGCATCGCCGCCTACAGCATGGGCGCCCGTGAGGTGACCCCCGAGCAGGCCCCCGAGCTGCACGGGGCCGTCGACCGCCTCTGCGCCCTGGCGGACATGCCCAAACCCCGCGTCGCCATCGCCGACACCGACGTCCCCAACGCCTTCGCCACCGGCCGCAGCCAGGACAAGGCCCTCGTCTGCGCCACCACCGGGCTGCTGCGCCGTCTGGAGCCGGAGGAGCTGGAAGGCGTCCTGGCGCACGAGCTGTCCCACGTCGCCCATCGCGACGTCGCCGTGATGACCTTCGCCTCCTTCCTCGGCGTCCTCGCGGGCAGCCTCACCCGGCTGGCCCTGTGGGGCGGCATCATGCGCGGTGGCGACCGCAACCAGAACACGGCGATCCTCGCCCTGATCATTCCGCTGGTCAGCGTGGTGGTGTACGTGATCAGCTTCCTGCTGACGCGGCTCCTGTCCCGGTACCGCGAGCTGTCCGCCGACCGGGGCGCGGCGCTGCTGACCGGCAAACCGTCGGCCCTCGCCGCCGCCCTGACGAAGATCAGCGGCCAGATGTCCCGCATCCCCACCCGCGACCTGCGCCGCGCCGAACCGTTCAACGCCTTCTTCTTCGTCCCCGCCTTCTCCGGCGACTCGCTCGCCCGGCTGTTCTCCTCGCACCCCACCCTCGAACAGCGCCTGGCCCAGCTCGCCACCATCACCCGGCACCTGAACCGCTGACCGGTCCGTCCGGTACCGCGCCGCCGGTACCGGACCGCGTCGCACGGCCTCGCCGTCACCCCAGCCGGTAGATCGTGTGCTGGGCCCGTGACGTCTCCCCGACCGGGCGCAGGCAACCGGCCAGACACAGGTCCAGCAGCGCCCGGTTGACGACGGCGATGTCCAGCCCGGTGCGCTCGGCGATCCTGCGCGGCGAAGCCCGGAGGGTGCCGTGGCTGACGATGATCGGCAGCGCGTAGGCGGCCACGGCCCACACCGCGTCGCTCAGCAGGTGCTCCGCGCGCCACTGCTCCAGCAGCGCGGTGGCCTCGTCCCGACGCCGGGCGGGCGACAGCGGCCGCGTCGGACTCCGCGGCTCGGCCGTCCCCCGGTCGATACCCGCTCGGTCCCCGTCGGCCCGGACGGCCCCCTCGCCAGGAGCGGCGCCAGCACCTCGTGCCGCCCCCACCGGTCGAACGCCTTGGCCGACGGCTTGCGGGCGTTGGAGAGGATCTTGATGACCCCGGGCAGCGAGATGAGGACGCGCAGGGGGTTCCGGATAACGTCGCCATTGGCGATACTATCCTGACCTGCGGAAACGTCGATCTTCTGCCATTCGTCCGCGTCGAGACGTCGCCCGAGCTCCTTCCTGAGGTGAGGCAGTCCCGCCGGTGGGCTTGCGTGGCCCGTGCCGCCGGTCGGGCGGGAGGTTCTTGAGCCCCGGTGGTTGAACCCGAGGGGTTGCCTCTCGCACGCACAGGCGCTGGGTCACCGGAGTCCGGAATGCCGGACGCGGTGGTGGGCTCGGGCGCCCGGGTCTCCCGCGCCTCGTCGTACGGGGTGTCGTACACCTCGTACACCGTGTCCCTCCGGCCGGTGACGGGGTCGTCGTCCTGTTGACGGCGGAGGTTGCAGGCCGACTCCAGCTCCCGCAGGGGCGTCCGCGACGCGGTCGCGGCCCTCCTTGCGCGGTGTGGCCAGGGAGCGGATGTGTCCGTGGTGGCCCGCTCGGGGAGGCTCAGGGGGTAGACGAGGATGCCGGCGGCGCACCACGAGATGCGTCGGTCGCGGAGCAACGCGTTCGAGTCGGTGGAGAAGGAGCGCCGGGGCGTCCTACGATAAATGCGCATGGGAAGTGCTGTTCCTCGTGCCACGGCCCTCGGATGTTGGCACATCGCGGGGGCCTTTTCGTGTCCGCGGTCGAGTTGAACCTATCCCTACCGAGTGCGGGGAGAATAGGTGAAACATCAATGTGACCGGGTCCTGAAAACCCGTACACGGCGCTTTCAAAGCCGCCTCTTCTGGGCCGTGAGCTGCGGAGACTCATTCTCCCTGGAGGGTCATCAGTGCGGAATGCGGCATTCCGAAAAAATGCTTCTCACCCTCCCGGGTGAACGTGAAAAGATGCGGTCATGACGCGTTCCTTCATCCGGTTCCAGGCGACGACGCCGAACCGGCGCGGTGTCCTGCCCGGCATCTTCGTCACCGTGAACGGCCTGGCGCGGGACGGGAGGCTGACCGCCGAGCAGGAGGAGTTCCGCCGGACGACGAACGCCTGGTACGACGCCGCCTACACCAACCCCACCCACGTCGAGCCCACGGTCTACGACCCCGCCGTGAACCCCGGCGCCGTCGCGTGGTTCAAGGCGTCCGCCGGGCACCTGCTGGCCCGGGTCGAGGGCTACCTCGCCATCCTGACCGCCCACGGCGTGCCCCACGTACGCCTGGAGTCCGCCGATCCCGGGCGGATCGTCTACGAGGACGCCGACCAGGTCGTCGTCGTCCCGCACCCCGCGCACCCCGCGCGCCCGCCGCAGCCGGGAGGCTGAGCCCGGGCGCGTCAGTCCGTTCGGCGGGCCTCGCCGAGCCAGGTGCGCAGGGCCCAGTGCCAGTGGAGGCCGGTCAGGAGGGACGGGCGGGCGCCGGGGTCGGCGGCCTCAGGCAGGGTGCCGGTCAGGGCGGCCAGGCGACCGAGCCGGTAGCGGACGGTGTTGGGGTGGACGTGCAGCACGGCCGCCGTCTGGTCCTGCCGCATCCCGTGGTCGAAGTAGGCGCGTGCGGTGAGGGCCAGCTCCCGGTGGAAGGCGTCGGCGGGGTCCAGGGCGCCCAGCAGGTCCCGGCACAGCAGCTCGGCCAGCCGGGGCTGCGCGTCCAGGGCGATCTCCACGGCCAGATCCGTGAGGCGGTGCAGGCCCGTCGTGCGCGCCCCGGCGGGCCCCTGGCCGCCCAGGGCGCGCAGGCCGGCGTCGCACAGCGCGTGCATGTGGCGCGCCCGGCTCAGCGGAGCGGCGGGCGCCACGACGACGAGGGCGTCGGCGCCCACGGCCGCGGCGGTGGGGAGGCGGGCGGCGAGACCGGCCAGCCGACCCTCCACCAGCCCGAACGCGCCCCCCGAGGAGGCCAGTCGGCCCTCCAGCGCCTGTGCGCGCACCGGGTCCGTCACGTCGGACAGCACACAGTGGTACGGCCGGTCGGGGCGGAGCCCGGCGCGTTCCAGCTCGTCCGGGTCGACGGCGTCCGGCGAGCCCGCGCCGTCCGCCGTCCGCCGGTCGCCGTGCAGCAGGCGGCGCAGGACCTGGGTACGGGCGTCCCGCGCCGTGCGGGCCAGTTCGAGCTGCGCGGTGTGGTAGCCGTCGATGACGTGCAACTCCATCGCCCCCGCGTAGCGGTCGAAGTCCAGGAGCGCCCCGATGACCGCTTCGGGGGCGACACCCGCCGCGCGGCCGCGCTCGACGGCGATCTCCGTGGCGCGGCCGCGACCGGCCTGGACGCCGCGGAGCAGCGCGGTGATCGGCACGCCCTGGGCCGCGCGGTCGCGCCCCAGCAGCGTCGCGGCGGTGAAGTCCTGCTCGCCCGGAGCCGGTGGGCCGCCGGCGGACGCCAGGGCCGCCGCCAGCAGCACCGCGATGTGGCGGCGGTTCTCGGACTCCGGCAGCCGGGCCACGGCGGGCGAGTGGCGTCGGGCCGCCGCGACGATCTCCTCGACGACCCCGGTGTCCGACGCGAGGTCGTGCAGCACCCGCCGGAAGAGGGCGCGTCCGGTCGCTTCCGTCACCGGCGTCCCCCTCTCACCACCGGACCGGCGCGTCAACGCGAGGACGTCCCCGCGCCCGGCTCGGCGTCGGTCGCCAGCCGGGCGTGCACCTCCACATCGTGGCGGATGCCGTCGTACGCCAGCCGCTGCCGCTGGAGCCCCT
Source organism: Streptomyces chumphonensis (assembly GCF_014779715.1). Lineage (GTDB taxonomy): Bacteria > Actinomycetota > Actinomycetes > Streptomycetales > Streptomycetaceae > Streptomyces > Streptomyces chumphonensis. The sequence continues at coordinate 187,017 of NZ_JACXYU010000008.1, read as the reverse complement.
CCACCGCGTAGCCGGACGCGAGGGCGACGGCGCAGGAGGCCGGGTTGTCCACCCGGTGCCCCAACTCCAGCCGGAAGAGGCCCAGGTCGTCGAAGGCCCAGCGCGACACCGTCCGGCACGCGAACGTCGCCACGCCACGGCCGCGCGCGGCGGTGACCGTCCAGTAGGACACCCAGCCGGTGCCGTGCACCCGCTCCACCGCGCTCACCGCCACGTTGCCCAGGACGGCGTCGGCCGCGTCGACCACGGTGAACGCGTACGACGTGCCCGCCCCCCACTCCTCGGCGCGTCGGCCGATCCACGACCGGGCGGCGGCCGGGGTGTCGACGGGCGTCGCCGTCTGACGGTCCATCTCGGGCTCGGCGAAGGCCGCCACGAGCGCGTCGGCGTCGTCGGTACGCCACTGGCGAAGCTGCACGGTACGGACCTCCTGTCGGATCGCCGGCCGAGGTGCGGCGACGGCACACGGCCCGCCCGCGTCGGCCAGGTAGGCGGGCAGGCCGTGGGCCGAGCAAGTCACCCGTTCGAGTGACATGTTGCCATCATCGAACAGCGGACCGGGCCGACGCCACCGTGCGGCGCCCGCCACCGACCACCGCCGTCACCCCTTCGGCCACCGCCACAGGCCCGTCGCCCCCCGGGGAGGACGTTGGTGCACGCACCGGGTCTCCGGGCCCTGAACCTCTCTCTCACAGCCAGCCGTTGCGGCGGAAGGCGCGGTACAGCAGACCGCTGATCGAGGCCATGAGCCCGAGGGCGGCCGGGTAGCCGTAGGCCCAGTGCAGCTCGGGCATGTGGGCGAAGTTCATGCCGTAGATCCCGGCGATCATCGTCGGAGCGGCGATGATCGCCGCCCAGGCCGAGATCTTGCGCATGTCCTCGTTCTGCCACATGCCCGCCTGGGTGCTGTGGGCGTCCAGCATGGAGTCGGTGAGCTCGTCGCACCCGGCCACGGCCGAGGCGACCCGCAGCACGTGGTCGGCCACGTCGCGGAAGTAGGGGGCCAGGGCCTCCGGGTAGCGCTGCGGAGCCGGGGACATGAACGCGTGGGCGACGGGCACGAGCGGCCGGACGGCGCCCCGGAACTCCAGGACCTCCCGCTTGAGCGAGTAGATCTCCTTCGTCAGGTCCACCCGCTCGGGGGTGAACACCCGCAGCTCCAACTCCTCGATGTCCTCGCCCACGAGGCCGACGATGTGCCCGTAGGTGTCCACGACGGCGTCGGCGAGGGCGTAGAGCAGCCCGTACGCACCGTGCTCCAGCAGCTCCGGCTTCCGCTCCAGTGCCGCGCGGGCCGCGTCCGGGGCGTCGCTCGGGCCGTGCTGGACCGTGACGACCCAGCACGGGTTGCTGAAGATCATCAGCTCCCCGGTGTCGATGGCGCTGGTCGCCTCGGTGTAGCGCAGGGTGCGCAACACGTAGAACACCATGTCGTCCCCGTACCGCTCCCGTTTGGCCCGCTGGTGCGCGTGCAGCGCGTCCTCGACGGCCAGCGGGGGCAGGGACAGCGCCCGCGCGACCGGCAGCAAATCCTCCGCCGTCGGCTCGACGAGGTGCACCCACGCCAGCCCGCCCTCGGGAAGATCCCGGGCGTACCGAACGGCCTCGCCGGGGCTGACGGCACGCAGCACCGGATCGTCGGGAAGGGACACGAATCCCTGCATGCGGCCCATCCTGGAGCTTGAGACCAACTCCCGCACTCCTGCCCACCCCGTCCGGCCGCATGCGGATCCCCGCTGTGCCGTCCGGCGGGACGCGCGGTGTCACAGACGATCACTGAGGCGTGCGACGGCGCGTAGGAGGCGGGGGGAGAGGCGGGAGAGGGCGTGGACGAGGCGCGCCTCCGGCGTCACCGGGACGACCGCGCGGTTGTGGACGACGGCCCGCAGGACGGCCTCCGCCACCTTCTCCGGCGGATAGCCGCGCCGGGCGTAGAGCCCGGCCGCCCGGTCCCGGCGGCGCTGCTGCTCGGCGGCGTCGACCCCGGCGAACCGGGACGTGCGGGTGATGCCGGTGTTGACGATGCCGGGGCAGACGGCGGTCACCCCGATGCCCCGCCCGGCCAGTTCGGCGCGCAGGGACTGCGTGAGCATGAGCACCGCCGCCTTGGAGGTGCTGTAGGCGGGGAGCATCGTCGAGGGCAGGAAGGCCGCTGCCGAGGCGATGGTGACGATGTGTCCGCCCTGGCCGCGCGCGGCCATCTGACGGCCGAAGAGGCGGCTGCCGTGGATCACGCCCCAGAGGTTGACGTCCAGCAGCCGCCGCCAGTCCTCCGTGGTGGTGTCCAGCAGCGGGCCGGCCAGCCCCACGCCGGCGTTGTTGACCAGGACGTCGACGACGCCGTGTTCGTCCGCCGTCCGGGCGGCCAGCTTCTCCATCGCCCGCTCGTCGGCGACGTCGACCTCCTCGGCCCACGCCTCCTCCGCACCCACGATTCGGGCCGTCTCGGCGGTACGGGCGGCCCCCGGGCCGTCCCGGTCGACGGCGACGACGCGGGCCCCCGCCTCGGCGAAGGCCAGGGCCACGGCCCGGCCGATGCCGCCGGCCGCGCCCGTCACCAGGACGAGGCGGCCACCGAACCGGTCGGAGTGGGGGCCGGGTGCCACCACCCGCCGGGGAGCCGCGGCGTCCTCGTGCGCGGTGACGTGGGAGGCAATCCACCGGGCGAGCTGGTCCGGGTGGGTGCGCTGCACCCAGTGCTTCGCGGAGATCGTCCGCCGCGTGAGCCGGGGCGCCCACCGGTCCAGGTCGTCGTAGAGGGAGGGGTGCAGGTAGGCGTCACGCGTGGGGACGACGAGCTGCACCGGCACGTGCGCGACGGCGTCCTCGCGTGGACGCCGCATCCGGGGCCCGATGTTGTCCCGGTAGAGCCAGGCCCCGTGCACGGCGTCGTCGGTGAAGGAGGCGGTGGGGTAGCCGTCGTCCGGCAGGCCCTCCAGGCGCCGCAGCAGGGCGGGGCCCCGGCGCCCGAGCGGCCCCCTGAGCACCCGCTCCGGCAGGTCGGGGACGTGCAGGACGCCGATGTACCACGACTTGGCGCGCTGCCGGGCGAGCTGGATGGTGTGCCGGGGCGTGGGCCGGGACCGGCGCTCGCGCGTCCAGAGCGCGAAGTGGTCCGTCAGCGGGCCGGAGACGGACGTGAAGGTGGCGATCCGGCCCTCGGTGCGCGGCACGGTGGCGAACTCCCAGCCCTGGACCGAGCCCCAGTCGTGTCCGACGAGGTGCACCGGACGCTCGGGGCTCACGGCGTCGGCCACGGCGAGGAAGTCGTCCGTGAGCTTCTCCAGGGTGAAGCCGCCGTGCAGGGGCCTGGGCGCGCTGGACCGGCCGTGCCCGCGCACGTCGTACAGCACCACGTGGAAGCGGTCCGCCAGCCGCTCGGCGACCAGGGACCACACCTCCTTGGAATCCGGATAGCCGTGCACGAGGACGACGGTCGGCCGGCCGGTGTCGCCGAACTCGGCGACGCACAGCCGCACCCCTTCGGGCCTGACGACCCACCGCTCCCGCGCGACCGCCCGCGATCCGCCCTCGCTGCTCATACGGCTGCTCCTCCACCCGGTGCGCCCTGGCCCGCCCTCGCCGACACCGCCGGCCTGAGCCTGCGCACGCCGCCGTCCGAGCCGATCCCGCTTCACCCTAAGGCGGCGCGACAGCGCCGCGAAAGACCTGTGGATACCTGCGGTAACGCTCCTCGCGCGGTGCCGACACCAGGGGCGGCCCTACCAGCGGTGGGGCCGGCCTCCGACCTGAGGCGGAGACGGGTCCCACCGCAGAGGCGGACGCCACGCCCCCACACCACCGATAGCGTCGGGCCCGTGACTGTGATCGTGACCCAGAGCCTCACCAAGCGGTATCCCCGGGTGACCGCGCTCGACCGCCTGACCGTCGACATCACCCCGGGCGTCACCGGCCTCGTGGGGGCCAACGGCGCGGGCAAGTCGACACTCATCAAGATCCTGCTCGGCCTCTCCCCGGCCACCGAGGGGGACGCCCGGGTCCTCGGCCTGGACGTCGCCACCGAAGGGCCGGCCATCCGGGAGCGGGTCGGGTACATGCCCGAACACGACTGCCTGCCGCCCGACGTCTCGGCCACCGAGTTCGTCGTCCACATGGCGCGCATGTCGGGGCTGCCCCCGACGGCGGCCCGGGAACGCACCGCCGACACCCTGCGCCACGTGGGCCTCTACGAGGAGCGCTACCGTCCGATGGGCGGCTACTCCACCGGCATGAAGCAGCGCGTCAAACTCGCGCAGGCCCTCGTCCACGATCCGCGCCTGGTGCTGCTGGACGAGCCGACCAACGGCCTCGACCCGGTGGGCCGCGACCACATGCTCGACCTCATCCGGCGCGTCCACACCGACTTCGGCATCTCCGTCCTCGTCACCTCGCACCTCCTCGGCGAGCTGGAGCGCACCTGCGACCACGTGGTCGTCGTCGACGGCGGACGGCTCCTGCGCTCCTCGTCGACCTCCGACTTCACGCAGGCCACGGCCGCGCTCGCCGTCGAGGTCACCGACACCGACGCCCACCCCGACGGCGGGGCGGCCCTCCTGGCCGCCCTCACCACCGCCGGGATCGCCGCGCGGCCGGCCTCCGCCGAGGGCGGCCTGCCGGGCGCCGGACACGTCCTCCTCGTCGAGGTGGCCGGGGAGGAGACCTACGACCTGGTGCGGGACGCCGTCGCCGACCTCGGCCTCGGCCTCGTCCGCATGGAGCAGCGCCAGCACCACATCGCCGAGGTCTTCCAGCAGCACGACAGCGACACGAAGGGAGGCAGCGGCCATGCAGGCTGACCCCACCCACCCGGGCGGCGGCACGAGCGACACCCCCGGGCACGCCGCCAGCATCCACAACATCGGCTACCGCTCCTACGAGGGCGCCCGGCTCGGCCGGGGCTACGCCCGCCGCTCGCTGTTCGCCCAGTCCCTGCGCGGGGGCTACGGGCTCGGTCGGTCCGCCCGCTCCAAGGTCACGCCGATGCTCCTCTTCGGGATCATGTGCGTGCCCGCCCTCGTCGTCGTGGCCGTGGCCATCGCCACCGGGGTCGATGAACTGCCGGTGGACTACCGCGCCTACGCCTCCTTCCTCGCGCCCGTGATCGGCCTCTACCTGGCGGCCATGGCCCCGCAGTCCGTCTCCCGGGACCTGCGCTTCCGCACCGTGCCGCTGTACTTCTCCCGGCCCATCGAGCGCGTCGACTACGTCCTGGCCAAGTACGCGGCCATGGCGGCGGCGCTGTTCGTCTTCACGGCCGTGCCCCTGCTGGTGCTGTACGCCGGGGCGCTGCTGGGGGAGCTGGACTTCGCCGAGCAGACGCGCGACCTCGCGCTGGGCCTGGTCTCCGTCGCCGTGCTCTCCCTCGTCTACGCCGGGATCGGGCTCGTCGTCGCCGCCCTCACCCCGCGCCGCGGCTTCGGTGTCGCCGCGATCATCGCGGTGCTGACGATCCCCTACTTCGCCGTGACCACCGTGCAGTTCATCGCCTCCGAGAGCGGGGGCGACGGCACGGCGGCCGTCGGCTGGCTCGGGCTGGCCTCACCGGGCACGCTGATGTCCGGCTTCCAGGCGAAGTTCCTCGGCGCGCCCTCCGACTTCCCCGGCCGTGTCGTCCCGAGCGACGCGGCGGGCCTGTGCTACCTCCTCCTCGTCCTCGCCCTCGTGGCCGGCTCGTACGCCGTCCTGATGGCCCGCTACCGGAAGGCCGGACTGTGACCACGATCCGCATCGACCACGTCTCACGCTGGTTCGGGAACGTCGTCGCCGTCAACGACGTGACGATGGACGTGGGACCGGGCGTCACCGGCCTGCTCGGCCCCAACGGCGCGGGCAAGTCCACCCTCATCTCCATGATGGCCGGATTCCTCGCCCCCTCCGTCGGCACCGTCACCCTCGACGGCGCCACGATCTGGCGCAACGAGGGGGTGTACCGGCACATCGGCATCGTGCCCGAGCGCGAGGGCATGTACGACTTCCTCACCGGCGAGGAGTTCGTCCGCGCCAACGCCGAGCTGCACGGCCTGCCGGACCCCGGCGCCGCGTCCCGTCGCGCCCTGGCCACCGTCGAGATGGAGTACGCCCAGGACCGGCGCATCGACACCTACAGCAAGGGCATGCGGCAACGCGTCAAGATGGCCTCCGCGCTCGTGCACGAGCCGGCGGTCCTGCTCCTCGACGAGCCGTTCAACGGCATGGACCCGCGCCAGCGCATGCAGCTCATGACCCTGCTGCGGCGCATGGGCGAAGAGGGCCGCACGGTGCTGTTCTCCTCCCACATCCTGGAGGAGGTCGAACAGCTCGCCGCGCACATCGAGGTCATCGTCGCCGGGCGGCACGCCGCCAGTGGCGACTTCCGGCGCATCCGCCGTCTGATGACCGACCGGCCGCACCGCTACCTGGTCCGCTCCACGGACGACCGGGCCCTCGCCGCCGCCCTCATCGCCGACGACTCCACGGCCGGCATCGAACTCGACTGGAACGAACGGGCCCTGCGCGTCCAGGCGATCGACTTCGCGCGCTTCACGCGGGAACTGCCGCGCATCGCCCGTGCCCACGACATCAGGCTCCTGACCGTCTCGCCCTCGGACGAGTCGCTGGAGTCCGTCTTCGCCTACCTCGTCTCGGCCTAGCTAGGAGCCCGCGATATGTACGATCCCACCGTCGCCCGGCTCACCTACCGGGCGCTGCTCGGCCGCCGCCGGGCCGCCCTGCTGGCCGTGCTCCCCGCGCTGCTGCTCCTCATCGCCACGGTCGTGCGCGTGATGGACCTCGCGGACCAGGACGTCGCCGTCAACCTGCTCAGCGGCTTCGCCCTCGCCACGATGGTGCCCCTGATCGGCGTCATCGCCGGCACCGGGGCCATCGGACCGGAGATCGACGACGGCTCCATCGTCTACCTGCTGTCCAAGCCGGTGAAGCGGCCGACGATCATCGTCACCAAGCTCGTCGTGGCGGTCGCCGTGACGATGGCCTTCTCCGCGCTGCCCGTCCTGCTGGCCGGGTTCATCCTCGTCGGCGGCGACCAGCAGATCGCCGTCGCGTTCGCCCTCGCCGCCCTGTTCGCCTCCCTCGCCTACAGCGCCCTGTTCCTGCTGCTCGGCACGGTCACCCGGCACGCCGTGGTCTTCGGCCTGGTGTACGCGCTGCTGTGGGAGACCCTGATCGGCTCGCTCATGCCCGGCGCCCGCACCCTCAGCGTGCAGCAGTGGGGCCTGGCGGTGGCCGACGAGGTCGTGGCCAGCGGCGTTCGCCTCGACGCCGACGTGAGTCTCGGCCCGGCGGCCGTCCTGATCGCCGTCGTGACGGTCGCGGGCACCTGGTACGCGGGACAGCGGCTCAAGGTGCTGACGCTGGCCGGCGAGGAGTGAGAAGCGCCGCTGGTTTCACGTGAAACCAGCGGCACCCACCCACGTCCCACCACGGAGACGGCGACGGCACGGCAACCGGCACGGCCACGGCGGCGCCCAGCCCCTCCGCCGTTCAGGTCGGGCTGACCGCCCGTCGGAGGGACGGGCCGTGACGCCACGGCGGCGGGCGGAGTTGTACGCGGCGCACTTGCTTCCCCACCGTAGGGATGTACGCCGATGACTACTCCGTCCCCCGCCCCGACCTCCGGTCTGCTGCGCCCCGCCGCCCGCGCCGTCGCCGGAGCCGTCCTCGCAGCCGCCCTCGCCCTGACCGCCGCTCCGGGTGCCACCGCCCTGGCCGCACCGGCCGCTTCCGCCGGAACCCCCGCCTCCGGCGCGCTGCTCGGCCCGGCGCTCAAGGCCGGGCCGCTGCCCGTCGGCGGCCCCACCGACACGATCGACACCACCCCGGCACCCCGGCCCGAGGCCGCACCGGCCGAGGGGGGCGGCTGGCGTCAGGGGGACCTGCACCTCGACGCCCGGGAGAACGCCGCCGTCGAGGAGTTCCTGGACGAGGCGGCCCGGGCCGAGAAGACCCTCACCCCGCAGCTGCGCACCGTCGCCGCGTGGACGGGCGCGGAGCTCGTCGGTCTCGACCAGCGGCTCAAGTCCGAGGACTCCACGAAGCGCAAGATCGCCACCTGGTTGGCGGGCGACCCCGACCAGACCGTCCACGAAGCCCTGGCCGACCTCAACGACTCCGTGCGCTACACCTTCCAGTGGGAGGACCACGCCTACACCGAGGGCGTCCGGACGGCCTCGCACCTGCTCGTCGACTGGGGACACGAGAACGTGCGCTGGGCCAACACCTGGAAGGACCGCACCACCTACCAGGGCGTCAACGCCGCCTGGAAGGAGCCCATGTGGGGTCACACCTACGAGGTCCAGTTCCACACCCCGGCCGGCAAGCAGGCCGCGACGGTGACGCACCCGCTCTACGAGGAGCAGCGGCTGCCCAGCACCTCGCCGCAGCGTAAGGCCGAACTCGCCGAGCGGCAGAGCCGGATCTTCGCCGCCGTCCCGGTGCCGGAGGGCGCCGAGGAGCTGGCGGCGCCCGCGCACACGCGGCCGCCCCGGGTGCCCCAGCCCGCCTGAGCGACCGTCACCAGCGCGGTCGTCCCCGCAGTACGGGCCCGATGCGGCCATGATGGCGGAATGGACGACTTCGATGTGATTGTGGTGGGCGCGGGCCCGGTCGGTGAGAACGTCGCCGACCGGGCTCGCGCGGCCGGCCTGTCCGTGGCGCTCGTCGAGAACGAACGCGCCGGAGGCGAGTGCTCGTACTGGGCCTGCATGCCCAGCAAGGCGCTGCTGCGCCCGCCCGCCGCCCTGGCCGAGGCGCGCGCCGTGGCGGGAGCCCGCGAGGCCGCCGGGGGACGGCTGGACGCGGGCGCGGTCCTCGCCCGTCGCGACTCCTTCGTCGCGCACTGGGACGACGCGGGACAGGTCCGGTGGGTCGAGTCCACCGGGGCGGAGTTCCTGCGGGGTCACGGCCGCATCGACGGCCCCCGGCGCGTGACGGTCGAGGACGCCCGCGGTGGGCGGCGCACGCTGACCGCGCGGCACGCGGTCGCCGTCTGCACCGGGACGCGGGCGAAGCTCCCCGGCCTCCCCGGACTCGCGCGGGCCGGGAGCGGTGGCGAGAGCCCCGACGCGGGCGTGCGGCCGTGGACCAACCGGGAGGGGACGTCCGCCTCGCGCGTGCCGGACGCGCTGGCCGTGGTCGGGGGCGGGCCCGTCGCCGTCGAGCTGGCCTCGGCCTGGCAGGCGCTCGGCTCGTCCGTCACCCTCCTCGTCCGGGGCACGGGCGTGCTGGACCGGATGGAGCCCTTCGTCGGGGAGTACGTCACCGAGGGGCTGCGGGGGGCCGGGGTGGACGTGCGGCTGGGCACCGAAGCGGCCGAGGTGGCGCGGACCGCCCCGGACGGCCCGGTCAGCGTCCGGCTGCGCGACGGGGGAGAGCTGCGGGTCGACGAGATCCTGTTCGCCACCGGGCGCGAGCCCCGCACCGACGACATCGGCCTCGACACCGTCGGTCTGCGGCCCGGCGACTGGCTGGAGGTGGACGACTCCTGCCGCGTCGGCGGAGTGCGTGGGGGCTGGCTGTACGGCGTGGGCGACGTCAACCACCGCGCGCTCCTCACCCACCAGGGCAAGTACCAGGCCCGTATCGCCGGTGCCGCCATCGCCGCCCGTGCGGCGGGTGTGCCGTTGCTGGAGAGCGACCGCTGGGGCGCGCACGCCGCCACCGCCGACCACGACGCCGTCCCGCAGGTCGTCTTCTGCCATCCCGAGGCGGCGTCGGTGGGCCGCACGGCGGCCCAGGCGGAGGCGGCCGGGCTGCGGGTGCGGGCCGTGGACCAGGACCTCGGTGCCGTCGCGGGCGCCTCCCTCTTCGGTGACGACTACCGGGGCCGCGCCCGCATGGTCGTCGACGAGGACCGCCAGGTGCTGGTGGGCGTGACGTTCGTCGGGCCCGGCGTCAGCGAGCTGCTGCACGCCGCGACGGTCGCCGTCGCGGCCGAGGTGCCCGTCGAGCGGCTCTGGCACGCGGTACCGGCGTTCCCGACGATGAGCGAGGTGTGGCTGAAGCTGCTGGAGGGCTACCGGGGCTGACGCCGCGCCGGAGGCGCGGGTCGGGGCGGCCCCCGGGGACGCGGGAGGCGGCCCGGGGACGTCCGAGGCGCCCTCAGAGCCCGAGCCGCGCCCCGCCGTTCACCTGGACGACCTGCCCGGTGATGTGCCCGGCCGAGTGCGAGGCGAGCCAGTGCAGCGTCTCCGCGACGTCACCGGGCGTCCCGGGCCGCCCGGTGAACGTCTCCGCGACGAGGTGTTCGTGCCGCTCGGGTGACAGGCCCTCGCCGAAGAACTCGGTGGACTCGACGTACCCGGGCGCCACCACGTTGACCGTCACGCCGCGCGGGCCGAGGGTGCGGGCCAGGTCGAAGGCGTAGGGGTGCAGCGCCGCCTTGCTCGCCGCGTAGGCGGCCGAGCCGGAGCCCCGGTAGGCGGCGATGGAGGACAGGAACAGCACCCGGCCGCCGGGGGAGGCCAGCCGGGACCGCAGGGCCTCGGTGAGCAGCACGGCGGTCAGCGCGTTGAGCCGGAAGTTCAGCGTCCAGTCGTGCTCGGCGCCGGCCACCGGGTCCGTGCGGTCCAGGTCCGCCGGCTCCGGCTCTCGGCCGCCGTTCCCGCCCGCGCTGTGCACGAGCACGTCCACCGCGCCGAACTCCGCCGCCACGACCCGGGCCACCTGCCGCGCGCCCGCCGCCGTGGCCAGGTCGGCCGGGACGGCGAGGGCGCCCGGGACCCGCCGCACCGCCTCGTCCAGGACGTCCGGGCGCCGCCCGGCCAGGACGACCTGGTCGCCCTCCGCGGCGAAGCACCGCGCCGTCGCGAGCCCGATGCCGCTACCGCCTCCGCTGATCACCACTGTCCGCGTCATGGCGTGAGCGTAGCGTCAGGGAGCCGGGGAACCTCAGAGCGCGAGCAGGCGTTCCAGCACGCGGGCGACGCCGTCGTCGTCGTGGGACGCGGTGACCTCGTCGGCGACGTCCCGCAGGTCGGGGTGGGCGTCCGCCATGGCCACGCCGTAGCCGGCCCAGCGGAGCATGGGCACGTCGTTCGGCATGTCGCCGAAGGCGATCGTCCCGGCGGCCCGGACGCCGAGCCGCCGGGCGGCCAGCGACAGGCCGGTGGCCTTCGACAGCCCCGGCGGCAGCAGCTCGACGAGGTCGGGCCCGGCCACGGTGACGCCGACGAGCGCCCCGGCCGCCTCCCGGGCCGCCTTGGCCAGGGCGTCGTCGGAGAGCTCGGGGTGCTGGAGGTAGAGCTTGGCCAGCGGCGCCGCCCACAGCTCGTCCCGGTCCGGGCAGGCCCGGACCGGCAGCGGCCCGGGCAGGACGCGGTAGCCGGCCGTGGCCAGCACCTCGCCGTCCAGACCGTCCCGTGCGGCGGCCAGCAGCAGCGGCCCGGTCACGGCCTCGACGCGCTCCACCGCGAGCCGGGCCAGCCGACGGTCGAGCGTGACGGACGTCAGCAGCCGGTGCTCGCCCGCGTGGTACACCTGCCCGCCCTGCCCGCACACGGCGAGGCCCCGGTAGTCGAGGGCGTCGAGGAGGTGGCGCGTCCAGGGCACGGAGCGGCCGGTGACCACCAGGTGTGCGGCACCGGCCGCCGTGGCGGCGGCCAGGGCGTCACGGGTGCGCGGGGAGACGGTCTCGTCGCTGCGCAGCAGGGTGCCGTCGAGGTCGGTCGCCACGAGCCCGTAGGGGAAGCTCACGGGGCGACGGGCTCCAGCAGCTCACGCCCGCCCAGATAGGGGCGGAGCGCCTCCGGCACACGCACCGAACCGTCCGGGCGCTGGTGGTTCTCCAGCAGCGCGACGATGGTCCGGGGGACGGCGCACAGGGTGCCGTTCAGCGTGGCCAGCGGGCGCACCTGCTTGCCGTCGCGCATCCGCACGCCGAGGCGCCGGGCCTGGAACTCGTCGCAGTTGGACGTGGAGGTCAGCTCGCGGTATTTGCCCTGGGTGGGGATCCACGCCTCGCAGTCGAACTTGCGCGAGGCGGAGGCGCCGAGGTCGCCGGTGGCGACGTCGATGACCTGGAAGGGCAGTTCGAGGGAGGTCAGCCACTGCTTCTCCCACTCCAGCAGGCGCGCGTGCTCCGCCTCGGCCTCCTCGGGGGCGACGAAGGAGAACATCTCCACCTTGTCGAACTGGTGGACGCGGAAGATGCCCCGGGTGTCCTTGCCGTAGGTGCCGGCCTCGCGGCGGAAGCAGGGCGAGAAGCCCGCGTACCGCAGCGGCAGCTTCCCGGCGTCCACGATCTCGTCCATGTGGTAGGCGGCGAGCGGGACCTCGGAGGTGCCGACGAGGTAGAGGTCGTCCTTCTCCAGGTGGTAGACGTCCTGGGCCGCCTGCCCGAGGAAGCCGGTGCCCTCCATGGCGCGCGGGGTGACGAGGGCGGGCGTCAGCATCGGGGTGAAACCGGCTGCCGTGGCCTGCGCGATGGCGGCGTTGACCAGAGCCAGCTCCAGCAGCGCGCCCACGCCCGAGAGGTAGTAGAAGCGCGAGCCGGAGACCTTCGCGCCGCGCTCCACGTCGATCGCGCCGAGCAGCCTGCCCAGGTCGAGGTGGTCCTTCGGCTCGAAGCCCTCGGCCGCGAAGTCGCGGGGGGTGCCGATCGTCTCCAGCACGGTGAAGTCGTCCTCGCCGCCGACCGGGACGTCGGGGTGGACGAGGTTGCCGAGCCGCCCCAGCAGCTCCTGCGTCCGGGCGACGGCCTCGTTCTGCTCGGCGTCGGCGGCCTTGACGGCGGAGGACAGCTCCCCGGCCCGGCGCAGCAGCTCGGCCTTCTCGTCGCCGGTGGCCTTGGGGACGAGCTTGCCGAGCTGCTTCTGCTCGGAGCGCAGTTCGTCGAAGCGGACGCTGGAGGACCGGCGCCGCTCGTCGGCGGCGAGGAGTTCGTCGACGAGGCCGACGTCCTCTCCTCGGGCGCGCTGGGAGGCGCGCACACGGTCCGGGTCCTCACGAAGCAGGCGAAGGTCGATCACCACCCCAGGCTACCGGCGCCGGGGCGGCGGCCCCCAACCGATATCCAACGTGCCGACTTTTCGTCCGTTTTCCATGGATTTGCAACGCATGGCCCCGGTGTGGGGCGTGAAGCTTCCGTGACGGCTTATCCACAGGTCACGCGGGGTCCTCGGGGATATCCACAGGGTGCGCGAACAGCTTGTGGAAATGAGGGGATGGAGTTTGTGGGCCGGAATCACGGGGCTGGCCGTGTCGAATTACCCGGGCAATTCGGGCTATTCGCCGGGCAAACCCGAGCCCCCTCCCCGTGCGGGCGGTTTCCGCGTGACGTGCCTCACTGCATCAGGTGAAGGGCGGGTGTCGTCTTGACCGCTCGACGGCGTGACGCGGCGACCGCCCCCGTGTCGCCGGGCGCCGGTGTCGACTTATGCACAGGAAGGACACCCCGACCTGTGGATAACTCCCGCGCTCCGGCGGCCCGACTCAGCCCCGGCCGTCCATGCACCGCTGGACCCAGTCCGCGGCGGCCGTGAAGTCCCCGTCCGTCGTGCCGGGTTCCAGCGTGGGCCGGACCTCGTCGGCGCGCGGGTAGGAGCCGAGGAAACGCACCTCCCGGCAGGACCGCCGCAGCCCCATCAGCACGTCCGCCACCCGCCGGTCCTGGAGGTGGCCCTCGCAGTCGACCGAGAAGCAGTACCGGCCGATGCCCTCACCGGTGGGACGCGACTCGATGCGCATCATGTTGACGCCGCGCGAGGAGAACTCGTGCAGCACTTCCAGCAGCGCACCCGGGTGGTCCGTGCGCAGCCACATCACCACCGACGTCTTGTCCGCGCCCGTCGGGGCGGCCGGCCGGGCCGGGCGGCCCACGAGCACGAACCGCGTCACGGCGTTCTCCGTGTCGTGGATGTCCCGCACGAGGGGCTCCAGGCCGTAGGTCGCGGCGGCGAACTCACCGGCGAACGCGGCGTCGTAACGGCCCTCCTGCACCAGCCGGGCACCGTCGGCGTTCGACGCGGCCGACTCCCAGCCGGCCTCCGGCAGGTGCGCGGCGAGCCACTTGCGCACCTGCGGCTGGGCCACCGGGTGCCCGGTGACCGTCTTGATCGACTCCAGCCCGGTACCGGGCCGCACCAGCAGCGCGAACGCGATCGGCAGCAGCACCTCCCGGTAGATCATCAGCGGTCGGCCGGACGCCAGTTCGTCCAGCGTCGCCGTGACGCCGCCCTCCACCGAGTTCTCGATGGGGACGAGCGCCCCGGCCGCCTCCCCGGCCCGTACCGCGTCCAGCGCGGTGGCCACGGAGACCATGGGGACGAGCTCGCGGGTCGCGGCTTCCGGGAGCGAGCGCAGCGCCGCCTCGGTGAAGGTTCCCTCGGGGCCCAGATAGGTGTAGCGGCTGGCAGGTGACATGGCGCAAGAGTAGGCGCAGCCGACGCGCCCGTGGGCCGCCGTCTCACCCGCCGTGCGCGCCGGTCGGCGCCGCGCGTCAGCCCTCCAGGAGGGGCTGGGCGACGTAGCCGCCCTCCGGCGCGGCCGGCGGCACGGCGAACAGCGCGCTGGCCTCGTGCCGCACGAACGCCGACAGCGCGTCCCCCCGGTCCAGCTTGCGCTGCACCGGCACGAAGCCGCGCACCGGGTCCGCCTGCCAGGCGACGAACAGCAGTCCCGCGTCGGGGACGCCGTCCCCGTCGTGGCCGTCGTGGTACGAGTACGAGCGGCGCAGCATCGCGGCACCGCCGTTCGTCTCCGGGGCCGACACCCGCACATGGGCGTCGGTCGCGATCGCGAGCGTGCCGTCGGCCGTGCGCTTCTCCAGGTCCACCGGGGTCCGCTCGCCGCCCCCGGACAGGGGCGCGCCGTCGGACCGGCGGCGGCCGATGACCCTCTCCTGCTCGGCGAGCGGAGCCCGGTCCCAGTCGTCGAGCAGCATCCGGATGCGGCGGACGACGGCGTAGGAGCCGTCGGCCATCCAGGCCGGATGCCGGTCGCCGGAGCCCTCGCGCGGGACGAAGACGCGCTCGTCGAAGTCGGGATCCGACGGCACGGGGTTGTTCGTGCCGTCGACCTGGCCCATGAGGTTGCGCTGCGGGCGCGGCTCCGCGGTCGCGCCGGGCGTCCGGTTGAAGCCCGCCATCTGCCAGCGGACGCGGGCGGCGTCACCGGCCGCGCGCTCGACGGCGCGCAGGGCGTCGAAGGCCACGAGGGCGTCGTCGGAACCGATCTGCACCCACAGGTCGCCGTCCGAGCGCCGCCGGTCCAGCGCGTCGCCGGAGAACTCCGGCAGCGGCGCGAGCGCGGCGGGCCGGGCGTCGGCCAGGCCCGTGCGGTCGAAGAAGGAGGCCCCGAGGCCGAAGGTGACCGTCAGCGCGGAGGGCCCGGCGTCCAGCGCGCTCCCCGTGCCCGTCCCCTCGGGCGTCCGGCCCGCCATCAGCTCGGCGGCCGCGCGCGACCAGCGGCGCAGCAGGGCAGCCGCCTCACGGCGACCGGCCCCCGGCGCGAGGTCGAAGGCGACGAGCCGGCCGTGCGCCTGCAACGGCTCGACGATGCCGGGCTGGCGGCGCCCGTGGAAGGCGTAGGCCGCGCGGCCGACGCTGCTCAGCGCCGTCGGCGCCGCCTCCCGCGTCGCCGCGTGCCCGAGGGCGCCGCCCGCCGCGCCGACGGCCAGACCGGCCGCTCCGGCGGCCCCGGCCGTCCCGAGGAGCCGTCGCCGGGTGACGTGCGGGCCGCCGTGCCCGGCTGTGTGGCCGGTCTCGTGGTTCTCGGAGGTCTCGGGGTTCTCGGGGTTCTCGGGGTTCTCGGGGGTGCTGTCGTTACGTGTGGTCATGAGTGTCGCTTCGGCCGATCGTGACGGTCTTCTTCTCGGTCACCTGGTCGACGTCCGAGGTGCGGACGGTGACGGCTATCTCCCACTCGCCCTCGACGGGCACCTGGACGTCCGGCGCCGACCAGCGCAGTCCGGTGCCGTCGGACGCCTCCGGCGTGACGGTGAGCGGGCCGATGTCCCGGGAGGGCAGCGTCAGCGCGACGCGCACCTCCACCGCCGACACGTCCGTGTCGACGGTCAGTGTGTTCTCCCCGGGGCCGCCCGGGTCCAGCCGCACCTCCGCCGTCCCCGCGCCGTCGGGGCCGCCCGTGTCGAACGGGACGCTCACCGCGACGGACCCGGCCGCGCCGGGCGCGGTGCCCCCGGCGGCCGTGCGGGCCGGTTCCGTCCCGGTCAGCCCGGTGGTGACGGCCAGCAGCACGACGGCGATCCCTGCCTCGGCCAGCACGGAGCGGCGCAGCGCGGCGCGGGGCGGGTCGGCGTCCCTCGCGCGCCTGCGGCGTGCGGTCGCCACGGCCGCGCGCTGCCGGGCGAGTTGCGCGGCCCGCTCGGGGGAGACGGCGTCGGGCGGCGGTCCCCCGTCCCGGGCCGTCGCCTCGGCACCGGCCTCGGCACCGGCCTCGGCACCGGCCTCGTCCGCCGGTTCGGGCGGGGCGTCGCCGAGCCGGGCCGTCCAGCGCCGGGAACCGGCCGCCACGCCCACCAGGACGGCGACGAGCAGCACCTTCACCAGCAGCAGCCGTCCGTAGTCGGTGGACGTCAGCGCCGACCAGCCGCCGACCTGCCGCCACGACTGGTACAGCCCCGTCACGACGAGCAGCACGACGCTCGCGAACGCCAGCCGGGAGAAGGCCGCCACCGCCGCGCGGGGCACCGGCGGGCCCCACCGCAGCGTCGCGGCGAGCGCGGCCAGTCCGCCCAGCCACGCGGCGACGCACAGCAGGTGCACGATGTCCACGGGGATCGCGACGCCCGTCTGGATGCCGGTGGAGGCGTGCTCGGACAGCGCCCACGTCGCCGC
This sequence comes from Streptomyces chumphonensis, assembly GCF_014779715.1. Taxonomy (GTDB): domain Bacteria; phylum Actinomycetota; class Actinomycetes; order Streptomycetales; family Streptomycetaceae; genus Streptomyces; species Streptomyces chumphonensis. The sequence goes on along the minus strand of NZ_JACXYU010000008.1, from coordinate 170,227 downwards.
CAGCCCGACCGCGACCACGCCGCCGCCGAGGGCGAGCCCGTACCGCAGGTCCCGCCGGTCCTTCTCGGCCTGGGCCTCCCGTGCCGTCCGCTCCTCCCGCTCCTCCTCCCGCTCTTCCCGCGCCGGCTCCTCGGAGACGGTGCGCAGCCGGGCGTACGACCCGAACAGGACGGCGACGAACAGCGACGCGGCCCCCAGCAGGAGCAGCCGGGAGACGAGGGCCGCGCCCGTCTTCGTGTCCAGCACGGCGCGGACGCCGCCGAGGTCGAGGACGTCCGTGAGGCCGCCCCCCGTGGTGTACGGGGCCCGCAGCAGGAGCAGGGCGAGTGTGGCCAGCAGCAGCGTCACCCAGCCGGTGACGACGACCCGGCGTACGGGCTGGGCACCCGTCCCGCCGGGCCAGCACGTCAGCACGAACGCGACGCCGCCGACGAGCAGCACGAAGCCCGCGTAGGCCGCGTAGCGGGCGATGTCGTAGAGCAGTCCCACCGGCCCGGTGCCGGGCTGCCGCTGCGCCAGGCTGACGCTCGTCTCCGACGGCGCGCCGATGGAGAAGGTGAACGCCCCGGCGATGGGGTGGCTGTCGGCCGAGACGGCCTGCCAGGCCACCGTGTAGGTGCCGTCGGGGATGCCGGGGGTCAGGTCCACGTCGAACGTGCGCGGCGCCGACTCGGTCACCCGGCCGCTGTCCGCCCGGTCCCCGTTGGGGTCCAGGACCCGCACGCCGTCGCCGGAGAGGGCGACGTCCTCGGAGAAGGTCAGCGAGACGTCCTCGGGTGCCCGGTCGAGGACCGAGCCCTCCGCCGGGTCGGTGCCGACCAGCGAGGCGTGGGCAGCCGCCGGAGCGGCCCAGGCCAGCGACGCGAGCAGGGTGGCGCAGGCGAGCGCGAGGCCGAGCAGCAGGCGCCGGTGCGCGGCGGGACGCCGACGCGGCGGGAGGGCGGTGGTCATCGTCGGCAGGACCTCACTGGTGGTCTCCGTGGTCTCCGTGGTCCTCGTGGTCTCCGTGGTCCTCGGGGGCCGCTCCCGTGTCGCCGGAGCCGCTCTCCTCGGAGGCCGGACGGTAGGTGGCGGCCTTCACCGGCACGTCCAGCGTGAGGGGGTCGGACGTCTCGAAGTGCAGTGTCACGGTCACGGTGTCGCCCTCACTCGGCTTGCGCTCGAGGTCCGCGAACATCAGGTGGTTGCCGCCCCTGCTCAGTTCGAGCCGCCCGTCGGCCGGGACGGTGAGGGATTCCACGCGCTTCATCGTGTTGTCGACGGTGCGGTGGAGCGTGATGTCGTCGGAGAGGTCGCTGGTCACGGACGTCAGCGCGTCCGCCTCGTCACCGTCGTTGGTGAGCGTGAGGTACCCGGCGGCGAGCTTCCCGGTGACGGGGACGGGCATGTACGCGCTGCCCTCGACCGCACTCGGCGCGGGCCCCGAGGACCCGCACGCGGAGAGGACGAACGAGCCGGCGAGGGCGAGCGCGGCGGCCGTCGGCGTGCGGAGACGCTTCGCCCGGGTCACGGCAGCTTCCCCTCGGCGAGCTGGGGCAGGTCCTTCTCGTAGGTCTCCAGCGGCACGTCCTCGGTGTAGAGGACCCGGGCCCTGTCGTCCTCGGGGGAGAAGTAGAGGACCTGCGAGCCGTGCATGGACTCGACCTCGCCGTCCTCGTTCACGGTCGACGGTTCGATGCTGATGCCGAGGCTGCGCGCACCGGCCTGGATGGTGGCGAAGTCGCCGGTGAGGCCGACGGCTCCGGGCGCCACGCCCTTCAGCCAGGACCCGAGTTCCTCGGGGGTGTCCCGCTCGGGGTCGGTGGTCACGAAGACGACCTGGAGGTCCTCCCGCTGCTCCGCGTCGAGCTGGGACTCGGCGACGGCGATGTTGCCCATGGTCAGCGGGCACACGTCGGGGCAGTTGGTGTAGCCGAAGTAGATGAGGGTGGGCTTGCCCGCCGTCTCCTCGACCAGGCTGTACTCCTCGCCGCCGGTGTCGGTGAGGACGAGGTCGGGCTTGTCGAAGGGCTTGCTGAGCACGGTGCCCTGCTCGGTGTCGGCGGCGCCGGACACCTCGGCGACGGACCGGTCCTCGCCGGCGTCGCCGTCCGAGCCGCCGCAGGCGGCGAGGCCGAGAGCCAGGACGACGGCGGTGCCGAGCGCGACGCCGGCGCGGCGGTGGCGTCCTCGGCGCGAAGGGGTGGAGCTGCTGTGCATGGGATGTTCCTCGGGTCGTCCCCCGGCCGGTGGGCCGGGGAGGTGCGGTGCTGCGGGACGGGGCGGGCGCCCCGGTCCGGCCCGTCGCCGGGCCGGACCGGAGCCGCCCCGGGGGCGTACGGTCCGTCAGGCGTTGCGGCGGCGCCCGGCGAACGCGCCGTACGCGAGGCCGCCGACGCCGACGACGATGCCGACGACGGCGAGGACGCGCGCGGTGGAGTCCGTCCCGTCGCCCCCGTCGTCGGCGGCCGACGTCTCCGCGGCCGGTTCGGCGTCGTCGGCGTCCGACGACCCGTCGGAGCCGCCGCCGTGGTGACCGTCCTCGGACGCGGTGAGCTTCAGGACGGGCGCCGGGCTGTCGGGCGCCTCGCCGCCCTCCTCCGGTACCTCGATCCAGCGCACGACCTCGTCGCTGTCGTAGGTCTGGACGGCCTTGAAGACGAGCCGGTCGGCGTCCTCCGGCAGGCGGCCGACGGAGACGGGGAACCGCTGGAAGGTGCCGGGCGCGATGCCGTCGCCGTCCGCCGTCCAGGTGATCTTGCTGGGCGCCTCGTCGATCTCCTCGCCGTGCATCTCGATCGGCTTCTCGAGCTTGCCGTCCTCCACCGTGACCTTCCAGCCCGGCACGGGCTCCGGCATCACCGAGGCGAGCGGGTGGTCCGTCGGCAGGGTGACCTCCAGCTTCACGGTCGAGGCGTCGTCGCGTTCGTTGGGCACCTTGAAGTTGACGGTGGCGTAGCCGCCCCCGGGCGCGGACTGGGGGTCGACGGTGACGTGGGCGAGGGCCGGGCCCGCCGCGGCGAGGACGGCGGCGGAGGCGAGGGCGGCAGCGGCGGCGAAGCGGCGCGGGACTGCGTTCATCAAGGGGAACACTCCAGAGACGAAGACGGTGGAAGGGAGCGTGCGCGGACGCGCCCCGGGGGCACGGCCTCGAAGGGCCCACCGCCGGGCGGCGGTGGCCGGGCACGAGGAGAACGGTGAACGTACGCGCGCGCACGCCGTTCCGCTCGCCCCATCCGTGAAGTCCGTCATCTCGTGAGCGGAAAACCGCCTGACGAACGGGGAGGAACCAGAGAGGACGTCAGAAAGGGGGCGTCAGGCCGCGAGCGCGTAGCCGGGGGAGTCCGGCGGGCCGCGCCGGACGACGGAGTGCCGCAGTACCTGCGGCTCGGCCGGTACGTCGTCGTGGGCGCTCCCCACCGGACGGCCGGGGGCCGCGGGCACGGCGCGGGCCGAGCCGCGCAGCCAGGCGAGGGCCGCCCGCAGGGAGCGCAGCAGCAGGCCGTCGACCGCCGTCACCGACAGCCGCAGCAGCCGCCACAGCGCGGTGTCGCCGCGCCGCAGCAGCCATCCGGCGGCCAGCGCGGCCAGCAGGTGCCCGCCCAGCATCGGCCACGACAGGAGGTCGAGGAGGGCGGTCGTCGCGTGGTCCGCCGGTGCCGCGCCGGCGCCGGGCCCCGGGGCGGCGGCCATCGGGCCGAGCCCCGCGTCGTCCAGCACCCGACGGGCCTCGGTGGCCGTCATCGGCCCGGCCTCGGCGTCGTTGCACAGGACGCTCCGGGCGAGGGCGGCGAGGCCGCCTTCGCCGACGGGCGGGCCGCCCGACGCGGGTGGGTGGTCCTGTGCGGTGGAGAAGAGGAGGTGCAGTCCGACCTGCCCGGCCGTGAGGGCGGCGGCGATCCCCGGGAGGGAGCGCTCCCGCCCGGCCAGGGGCAGCGCGAGGGCGAACACGAGCGCGGTGGCGACGCCGAACGTCCACACGGGAAGCGTCGCGCCGGCGGCCAGTACGTGCCCCGCCGAGGACAGCGCGACACAGGCCGCGGTGAACACCGCGGCCCTCAGCAGTCGCAGATCGGCGCTCGCGCGCGCGACGGGCACACCCATGGCGGGCACATCATCTCACCAGGGGGTGTGCGGCGGGGGGCGCAGGGTCCGTTTGGACCCTTCCGGCGCGACATCGGCCGAATGAGCGTTGTGCCGCGACGCCCATGCTTACGGTCCGCTGAGAAGGGCAATACGTATCCGTATGTCAAGCCTCGGTTCGTCGAGCCGCAGCCAGGAGGCTGAAGCATGAGCATCTGGTGGTCTCTGCACCTGCGGCGTGAGGCCGCGAGCGTGCCGCTCGCGCGGCGCCTGCTGCTCGGTGCGATGGAAACCGCCGGGGTCGAACCGGACATCGCGTACGAACTGTCCCTGGCCCTCTCCGAAGCGTGCGCCAACGCCGTCGAACACGGCGGCGGCCCGGACCACGCGGGGGACTACCAGGTCACGGCGTACCTGGACGGCGAGATCTGCCGGATCGAGGTCACCGACCACGGCCCCGGCTTCGTGCCGCCGGCCTTCCCGGCCGGTGTCACCGGTCCGCACGACGCCGAGCACGGCCGCGGCCTCTTCCTCATCAACGCCCTCGCCGACCGCGTCCGCTTCCGCAACGGTCCCGAGGAGGGCGCCGTCGTCACCTTCGACAAGATCCTCAAGTGGCGTGACGACGCGCCGCTGCTCTCGGCCTGAGGCGGGCGTTCACCGGTGGTCCGGCGCGTGGTCCCGCTCCGGCGGCGGCCCGGGGGAGCCCGGGTCCAGCGGTGGTGAGGTGACACCGCAGTGGGTCCGGCACTCGGCGGTGCACGGGTGCTCTCCGGCCGGTGCCGCGTCCGGCGCGTGGTCGCCCGTCTCCAGCACGTCGCGGTGGACGGTCAGCCAGGCGAGCACCGCCCCGGCGACCAGGATGACCGCGCAGTAGACCATCGAGCGCCGGAAGGCCGCGTCGAACACCTCCGGGTCGCGGTAGGAGTCGGGCCCCATGCCGGCCAGCAGCGGAAGGGCCGCGACGGCGAGCAGTCCGGCCGCCCGGGCGACGGCGTTGTTGACGCCGCTGGCGAGCCCGGCGCGGGCGACGTCCACCGACGCCAGCACCGTCGCCGTGAGCGGGGCCACCAGCAGCACCATGCCCGCGCCGAGCACCAGCAGCGCGGGCAGCACGTCGGTGAGGTAGGAGGCGCCCGGCCCGACCCGGACCATCAGGAGCATGCCGGCCGCGCACAGCAGCGGTCCGAGCGTGAGGGGGATGCGCGGCCCGATCCGCTGGCCCAGCTCCCCGGCCCGTGCCGAGAGCAGCAGCATCAGGACCGTGGTGGGCAGCAGCGCCGTACCCGCCGCGAGCGCCGAGTAACCCAGCGAGACCTGGAGCTGCACGACGGAGAGGAAGAAGAAGCCGCCGAACGCCGCGTACACGCACAGCGTCACCGCGTTGACGGCCGTGAACTGCCGGGACGCGAAGACGGCCGGCGGCACCATCGGCGCCGCCAGGCGCCGCTCCAGCCGGACGAACAGGGCGCCGAGGACGACACCCGCCACCGCCGCCCCGACGACCACGGGTGACGCCCCGTCCTCCGGCGCCGCGATCATGGCGTAGGTGACGCCGCCCAGCGCCAGGGCGGCCAGCGCGGCCCCGGCGACGTCGAACCGCCCCTCGGCCGCCGGATCGCGCGACTCCGGCACGTGCCGCAGCGCCACCGGCACGCACAGCAGGGCCAGCGGCACGTTGAGCAGGAACACCCAGCGCCAGCCGAAGGCGTCCACCAGCCAGCCGCCGAGGAAGGGGCCGACGGCCGCCGCCACGCCGCCGAGCCCCGACCAGGCGCCGACCGCGCGCGCCCGGTCACCGGGGCGGAAGGTGGCCTGGATGAGGGCGAGCGAACCGGGCGTCAGCAGGGCGCCGCCGACCCCCTGCAGGGCGCGGGCCGCGATCAGCACGCCCGCGTTCCACGCCAGCCCGCACAGCACCGAGGCCAGCGTGAACCAGACGACGCCGACGAGGAAGACACGGCGCCGGCCGTAGCGGTCGCCGAGAGCGCCGCCGAGGAGGATGAGCCCCGCGAGGGTGAGCATGTAGGCGTTGACGGTCCACTGGAGCGCGCCGAGGTCGGCGTCGAGGTCGGCACCGATGCGCGGGAGGGCCACGTTCACGACGGTGCTGTCGAGCATCGCCATGCCCGAGCCGAGCACGGTGGTGAACAGCACCCAGCGGCCCTGCCGCGCGGAGAGCCGCAGGGCACCGGCGGGGGCGGGGCCGTCGATGGGTGCGCTCATAGGCGGATCATCTCCGCTCCGGCACGGTCGGGCCACCGGGAGGCCGCTCACGCATTACCCTGCCAAGGGCCGAAGGGGCGGGCCGCGCAGGGGTGGTGACGAGCGTATGGACGACAGCACGGCGACGGGCCGGACGGGCGCCGGGACACCGACCACGGGCCCGGCGCGCACGACGCGCGCCGGTCGGGCGACCGCGCTGGTGGGCGCGGCGCTGGTGCTCGCCGGCGCCGCCGTCGCCCTCACCGCCTTTCCCGCAGGGCTGACCGGCCCGGACGCCCCGGCGCCCCCCGCCGTCTCGTCGCCCGACGGCCGCGCCCCGTCCGTCACGCCCGTGACGGCGGAGGCCGAGGCGGCGCTGCGCCGCCTGAAGCGGGCCGGGCTGCCGGTCGAGGGCTACCGGTCGCTGACGCGCGGCAGCGACCCGGACCGGCTGCTCGGCCGTGTCGACGGGTACCGCAGCAAGCTGACGTTCGAGGACCGCAGGGTCAACGGCGGCCTCGTCGTCGACAACGACCCCGGCAGCGTGGCGCTCGGCGGCGTCATCGAGGTGTTCCCGGACGCCGCGTCCGCGCGGGCCCGGGCGGAGCAGCTGCAGCGCGACGCCCTCGGGATCCCGCCGAGGGCCGAGCGCGGCTACCTCTCGGGACGCGTGCTGCTGCGGCTGTCCCCGTACCTGGCCGAGGCGCAGGCCCTGGAGTACCGGCGCGCTCTGGGCGCCGAGCCGGTGCCCTCCGCCTCCCCGCCGCAGGACCTGCGCGACGCGTAGCGCAGGTCCTGCGGGGAGGCGGGGTGAGGCGGGGCGGGCGGTCAGCCGCGCAGGCCCGTGAAGTCCGCGCCGATCACGAGGGTCAGCAACCCGGGCGTCGTGGCGTCGTCGGCGGAGACGGCCGCGTCCTGAAGCCGTCCGGCGAGGGCGTCGGCGTGGACGTCCATGCCCTGCGGGTAGCGGATCGCCGTCTCCTGCGCGGGTTCCTCGGCGTTGCCCGTGGCGACGACCTGGAACCCGGCGCGGCGCAGCTCCTCGGCGACCTCACCGGCCCGGCCCGGGGTGTCGGTGCCGTTGAGCACCTGGACCCGGGTGGTGGAGGGCCGCACGTCCAGGCTCTCCTCCGCGCTGTCCGTCAGCTCCTTCTTGTCCACCTCCTCGTCGTTCGCGAGGCGGGTGAACAGGGTGTCGGCCTGGGGGTACTGCCACACGACGTTCGCCCGGTCGGTGGGGTGGTCCAGCTCCCGGGGGTAGTTCGGCACGGTGAGGAACGTCAGCCGGTCCGAGGGGATGCCCTGCACGCTGGTGGCGAGCTTGCGCAGGGGGTCGATCCCGGCCATCGCCCGGTCCGTGGCGAGGTTGGAGGTGAAGGCCTCCAGGAAGTCGAAGAGGGCCTTCGGGTCGGTGAGCTTGGACCGGGCCTTCTCCGCCAGCGTCTTGAGGAAGTCCTGCTGGCGGCCGATGCGGCCGATGTCGCTGTTGTCGCCGACGCCGTAGCGGGTGCGGACGTAGCCGAGGGACTCCTCGCCGTTCAGCGTCTGGCAGCCGGCCGCCAGGTCGAGGTTGGCCTTCTTGTCCCGGATCGGCTGCTCCGGGCAGACCTCGACCCCGTCCAGCGCGTCGACCATGCCCTTGAAACCGTTGAAGTCCAGCGACATGAAGTGGTCGACGCGCAGTCCGGTGTTCTGCTCCACGGCCTTCACCGCGCAGGTCAGGGCACCCTTGACCTCACCGCTCAGCCCGCCGATGGCGAACGCCGAGTTGATCTTCGCGTGGTGGGCCTTGGACAGCCGGCCGTCGCCCTGGTCGCAGGAGGGGACCTCCACCCAGGAGTCGCGCGGCAGGGACACGACGGTCGCCCACTCGCGGTTCGCGGCGATGTGCACGAGCATCAGCGTGTCGGACTGCATGGTCTCGAAGCCCGAGCCGTACTTCCCGCCGGTGCCCTCACGGCTGTCCGAGCCGACGACCAGGATGTTCTTCGCACCCGGGCTCAGGTTGGCCGGGCGGTTGTCGCCGAGGTCGTCCTCGATGTCGTAGCCCCGGATGTTGCCGTCCAGACGCTGGTACAGGTAGGCGCCGACGCCGGTGCCCGCGACGAGCAGCGCCGCGAGCGTTCCCGCCGTCCAGAACAGGACGCGGCGGCGCGTCGAACGTGGCGCCCTACGGCCACGGCGACGCTCCCGGCGGCCGGCCTCCGGCGCACCGCCCTCAGCGGCCGCCGTGTTCCTGGCCGCCCGGGACGCGCTGTGTATACCCACGTCCAAACCTTTCCTGCCGTTCGGGGCCTGCCACGCCCGGAGAGCCGGCCGGGGTTCGGGCCCCGGCCGGGCGGGCCTGGCCATGACAGCCGCACATCGTGCCCGGAAGGACGGTGGGGCGCCGGACCGGGTTCCGCGCGCGCCGTGGGGGCCGCACAGCGAGGAGGCGGCAGGCGCGAAAGGGGACAGTACCAACAGGTAGGCCGGGAACGGCAGATCCGTGATCTTGGACCCGGCGTTCTCCGGAGTCCCGTGGCGGCCGCGGCCCGGTGACCGGTCGCGCACGGCCGGTGAGCGTCGCCGGGAGGGTGGTGCCCGGCGCCCCGCCGCGGGGTGGCGCCACCGCCGCGCCGAAGCCCTGGTCGGACGGTCGGCGCGCGGGGCGCGGGGAATGCGGGCCCACCCGGGCCGGTTCTTGCTTTCGAAGCCGCCGATGCCCGGTTCGCCTCGGAGTGTGGCACGGACCACGCGCGAATATTTGCGTTTCCTTTACTATGCCCGGATAGGAATTGATTGCAGCGGGCATACCCAGAGTTCCGGCCGTACGGTGATTCCCCCACAGCGGCCGACCCACGGATCCGGCCGGTCCCCATGACCGGCCACCCGCCTCACCGAAAGGAGCCGTAGTCCCGTCATGGGCGAACCTCCCAGTACCGGCCGTGCCAGGCCCTGCGTCCCGACGATGCGCGCGGAAGCGGGGGTGGCACGGTGACCGAAGTGCTGCTTCTGCTCCTCGCCCTGCTGCTGACTCTGGCCTGCGCCCTCTTCGTGGCGGCCGAGTTCTCCCTGACCACCGTCGAGCGCGGTGCGCTGGAGCGTGCGGCCGAGTCCGGTGAGCGCGGCGCCGAGGGTGCGCTGCGCGCCGTCCGGAAGCTGACGTTCCAGCTCTCCGGCGCCCAGCTGGGCATCACCGTGACCTCGCTGGTCATCGGCATGCTCGCGGAGCCGTCCCTCGCGGCGCTGCTGCGCGGCCCGCTGCGATCGGCCGGTCTGCCCGGCGGTGTCGCGTCCTCCGTGGCGCTCGCCCTGGGCGTGGTCATCTCCACCGTGGTCCTCATGGTCATCGGCGAGCTCGTGCCGAAGAACTGGGCGATCTCGCGCCCGTTGGCCGTGGCCAAGGTCGTCGCCGGGCCGCAGCGCGGCTTCACGGCCGTCTTCTCCCCCCTGATCCACCACCTCAACGAGACGGCCAACCGCCTCCTGCGCCGCATGGGCCTGGAGCCCGCCGAGGAGCTGGCCTCGGCCCGTACCCCGGCCGAGCTGATCGCCCTCGCCCAGCACTCGGCGGCCGAGGGCGCCATCGAGCCGGACTCCGCCGAGCTGTTCGTGCGCACCCTGCACCTGAGCGAGCTGACCGCCGAGAACGTCATGACGCCCCGGGTGGACGTCAAGGCCCTGGAGCTGCGGGCCACCGCCGCCGACGCGGCGAACCTCACCCTCGCCACCGGCCTGTCCCGCTTCCCCGTCTACCGCGAGTCGCTCGACGAGGTGATCGGCATCGTCCACGTCCGGGACGTGCTGGCGCTGGACGAGGCGCAGCGCGGCTTCACCCCGGTGGGGGAGCTGGCCGCCGAGCCGCTGTTCGTCCCGGACAGCCTCCCGGTGGACCGGCTGCTGGACCGGCTGCGCGGCAGCCGCACCATGGCCGTCGTCGTGGACGAGTACGGCGGCACCGCCGGCGTCGCGACGCTGGAGGACATCGTCGAGGAGGTCGTCGGCGAGGTGCGGGACGAGCACGACCCGGAGGAACACCCGGGCCTGCTCCCCACCGGAAGCACGGGCGCCGGGCAGCCGGTGTGGGACGCGGAGGGCAGCGTCCGCATGGACGAGCTGGCCGACATCGGCCTGGACGCCCCCGAGGGCCCCTACGAGACGCTGGCCGGGCTCATCGCGACCCGGCTGGAGCGCATTCCCGACAAGGGCGACCGGGTGCTGCTGGACGGCTGGGAGCTGACGGTCCTGGAGACCGAGCACCACCGCGCGGACCGCATCCGCATCACCGGCCCGCGTGACGCCGACCCGTCGGCCGCCACCGGCCCGGCGTCCGTGCCCCGGCACGCCGCCCCCGCCGACGCCCCGGCGGCGGCCGACACCGAGGCCGACGCGCCGGCGGACGCCGACGCCGGTCGCGCGCGCCGCCTGGAGGACGCCCGATGACCGCGCTGCAACTCACCATCGGCGTGCTGACGCTGTTCACCAACGCCTTCTTCGTCGGCGCCGAGTTCGCCCTGATCTCCGTGCGCCGCAGCCAGATCGAGCCGCTGGCCCGGGCGGGCGACAAACGGGCCCGCACGGTGCTGTGGGGCCTGGAGCACGTCTCCGTGCTCATGGCCACGGCGCAGCTGGGCATCACCGTCTCCTCGCTCGTGCTCGGCATGGTCGCCGAACCGGCCATCGCGCACCTGCTGGAGCCGCCGTTCGAGGCGATCAACGTGCCGGACGCGCTGGTGCACCCGATCGCGTTCGCCATCGCCCTGACCCTGGCGACGTACCTGCACATGCTCATCGGCGAGATGGTGCCGAAGAACATCGCGCTGGCCGCACCCGAGCGCACCGCGCTCGTCCTCGGCCCGGCGCTGGTCGGCCTCACCCGCGTCATGCGGCCGGTCGTCTTCGGCATCAACAAGCTGGCCAACGTGCTGCTGCGGATGCTGCGGGTGGAGCCCAAGGACGAAGTGGCCTCCGTCTTCACCGACGACGAACTGGCCCGTCTGGTCGAGGACTCCCGTGCGGCGGGGCTCCTGGAGCCGGGCGACAGCGCGCGACTGCGGGACGCCCTGGAGCTGGGGAGGCGCCCCGTCGGCACCGTCCTGGTGCCCTTCGGGCGCATGGTGACCGTCGGCCACGGCGTCACCCCGGCGCAGCTCGAACGGGCGGCGACGACCTCCGGGTTCTCCCGCTTCCCGGTGGCGGGTCCCGGCGGCACGGTGCTGGGCTACCTGCACATCAAGGACGCCCTCGGGGTGCCCCGGGACAAGCCGTTCCCGCGCGGCGCGCTGCACACGGTGATCCGGGTCCGCATCGACACGCCGCTGGACGACGCGCTCACCGCCATGCGCGCCGCGGGGACGCACCTGGCCGCCGTCACCGGCGACAAGGGGGCCGTCCTCGGCTTCGTCACCATGGGCGACGTCCTGGAGGAGCTCGTCGGCTCCGCCCCGGCGGCCGGCTGACGGCCGCCACCGCGCCACGCTCCGTCGCGCGCGCCCCTCACGGTGGGCGTCCGGCCTGTCGCCGCAGGCCGGACGCCCACCACCGCCACCGGGGTCAGCTCTGCGACAGCGCGAAGGCCGCGAGGAAGCCGAGCACCGTCACCAGCCCGGTGAGCAGGTGCGCCCTCTCGAACGCCTCGGGGATCATCGTGTCCGCGATCATCGACAGGATCGCCCCGGCCGCGAGCGCGCTCACGGCGGCCAGCGCGGCGTCCGGCATGGTGCCCAGCACGGTGCGGCCCAGCAGCGCGGACATGCCGCTGATCACCGTGATCCCGCACCACAGCCCGAACACGTAGCGGCGGTCGCGACCCGACCTGCGCATCCCCGCCGAGCTGGACAGCCCCTCCGGCACGTTGCTGATGAACACCGCCGCCACCGTCGCCGCACTGACCCCGCCGCCGCCGATCAGGCTGGCCCCGATCACCACCGACTCCGGGATGCCGTCCAGCAGGGCACCCAACGCGATGGCGTTGCCGGAACCGGGCCGCTCCGCCTCGGACGGCTGCTGACCGCCGGAACGCTTGCGGTGCCGGGCGCCCCGGCGGGCCAGGAGCACGTTCGCCCCGGTGTAGAGGCCGGTACCGGCCAGGGCGCCGAGCAGGGTCGGCGTCAAGCCCCCGCGTTCGTGGGCGTCGGTGACGAGGTCGAAGGTGACCGCCGCGATCAGGATGCCGCTGCCGAAAGCCATGACGAGGGCGACGGCGCGGGCCGACATCCGCAGGTCGTAGCCGACGAAGGCGCCGATCAGCAGCCCCCCGCCCGCCAGCAGCCCCCAGCCGCCCGCGACGAGTGCCTCTTCCAGCACGTCTCTCCCTCTCCACGCCGTTCACCCGTACGTGTCGCCAGGAGGAGGTCGGCCGTCGGCCACGGGCCGCCCGGGGGGTGTCCCGCGGCGGCCCGTCCGGTCTCCGGGGCTCAGGCCCGTCCGTGGCGGCGGTACCAGAGTGCGCCACCGATGAGCGCCAGCACGCCCGCCCCGCCGAGACCCCAGGCGGTCGTGTCGGACGTGGCGCCGCCGCCGACGCCCGTCGCCACCCCGCCCCGGGGCGCCGGACTGTGGTGGGCCTGCGGTTCCGCGGCACCGGTGTCCCGGACGCCGTCCTCGCGGTGGTCCGCCTCCGCGTCGCCGTGGCCACCGTCGCCGCGCCGCGCCTCGGCCGCCGCGGACGGCTCGTGCCCGGACCCGCCCGCGCGAAGGTCCTTCTCGGCGGCCCCGCGCTCGTGCCGGCCGTCCTGCCCGGCTCCGGACTCCTCGTGCCGGTCCTGTTCGTGCCCGTCCTGTTCGGGCCGGTTCTCGGTGGGCCGCCGGTCCGCCTGAGGACCGGGCCCCGCCTCCCCCCGCGGCTGCGTGCCCGCGTCCCCGCCCTCGTGGCGCGGGTCGCCGTCGCCCCCGCCGCGACTGCTCCCCGTCACGGTGAAGCTGCCCGTGAACGGGCCCGCGCCGTCGCCGCACTCGACCGTGACCTTGTAGTAGCCGGGCTCCGCGTCCTCCGGCAGGACGCTCACCGCGCCGATCATGTTGCTCAGCGGTTCCAGCCGCAGGTCGGGCAGCCGGGTGCCGCCGGGCGGCGGGACGAAGGAGGCCGTGCCCGTCTCGGCCGCGCAGTTGCCGCCGTCGAAGACGGAGAAGTCGCCCCCCGGCGCCACCCGGGTCGGCTGCACGACGACGCCACGGCCCCGCTCGTTCCCGGTGCCGGACGGATCGCCGTCGCCGTCTCCGTCCGCCGCCGTGGCCCCGGTGGCGGCGCCCAGCACGGCGGTGGCGGCGAGGGCGGTGGCGGCGGTCAGGGTCGGGAGGGTCGGTATACGCATGGTGCTGCTCCTCGGGACACGCGGAAGACGTCGGACGTGCCACGTGCCATGTCACCCGCTGCGCGGGCCCCGGACCACCGGACGTGCTCCGTTCAGGCGAGCCGGAGGGAAGCGGCGGGCCGGTGGGGCGCGGCGTTTCCGGCGGGGGCACCGGGGCAGACGCAGCACTGCACCGGCGCGGTACACACCGACCGCGCCGCACACCACCAGGGAGGGCCGTCGGATGAGTGTCGGGACCGCTGCGCGGAGGGGCCGGGCCGCCGCCCGGCGCACGGCCGGGAGTTCCGCGATGGACGCCGCCGCCCGCTGGGGCCTGGCGGCTCGCGGTGTGATCTACCTGCTCGTGGGGCTGCTGGCGCTGCAGATCGCCTTCGGGGGCGGCGGCGAGGAGGCGGACCAGTCGGGAGCGCTGCGGCAGGTCTCCGAGCAGCCCTTCGGCCGCGTCGTCGTGTGGGCGATCGGCCTCGGACTCGTCGGCATGGCGGTGTGGCGCCTGGCCGAGGCGCTCTTCGGCGCGGCGGGGAGCGGCGGCCGGAAGCCGTCCCGGCGGCTCGTGTCGGCGGCCCGCTTCGCCGTCTACACGGTGCTGGCCACCTCCGTCCTGCTGTTCGCGGCCGGGGAGAAGGGCAGCGGCTCCAGCGACGAGCAGTCGCAGGACCTCACCGCCCGGGCTCTGGAGCTTCCGGCGGGCCAGTGGCTGGTGGGCGCCGCGTGCCTCGTGGTCGTGGGCGCCGGGTGCCACATCGCCTGGAAGGGGCTCAAGCGGAAGTTCCGGGAGGAGCTGAAGCGTGGCGCCATGTCGCGCACCACGCGCCGCACGGTCGACGTGCTCGGCGTCGCGGGCAGCGTGAGCCGGGGGGCCGTGTTCATCGTGGCCGGTGTCTTCCTCGGTCAGGCCGCGCTGGCCTCCGACGCCGACCAGGCCAAGGGCGTCGACCAGACCCTGCGCTCGTTCGCCGACACCCCGGCGGGCCCGTGGCTGCTCGTGGCGGTCTCCGTCGGCCTCGCCCTCTTCGGTGCCTTCTCCCTCGCGCTGGCCCGCTTCAGCCGCGTCTGACCCCGCGCCCCGCGTCAGCCCTCGCAGCACGTCGCCCCGCCGAGCTCACGCTCGGCGGGGCGACGGGGCGAAGTGGCCAAGGGGTGGGGACCGAGCCGTCCGGGGCCTCCCCCGCGCGGACGGCCCCCGCCCGCGCGGCTCAGCCGCGCAGGCGCGCCATCCACGCCTCGACATCGGCCGAGGTGCGCGGCAGCCCCGCCGACATGTTCCGGTTGCCGTCCTCGGTGACGAGGATGTCGTCCTCGATGCGCACGCCGATGCCCCGGTACTCCTCGGGCACGGTCACGTCGTCCGGCTGGAAGTACAGGCCGGGCTCCACGGTCAGGCACATGCCCGGCTCCAGCGTGCCCTCCGCGTAGAACTCGCGTCGGGCGGCCGCGCAGTCGTGCACGTCGAGGCCGAGCATGTGGCCGGTGCCGTGCAGCGTCCACCGGCGCTGGAGACCCAGCTCCAGGACCCGTTCCACCGGGCCCTCCAGCAGACCCCACTCGACCAGCTTCTCCGCGAGGACCCGCTGGGCGGCGTGGTGGAAGTCCAGGTACTTCGCGCCGGGACGCACCGCCGCGATCCCCGCCTCCTGCGCCTCGTACACCGCGTCGTAGATCGTGCGCTGGAGCTCGGTGAACGTGCCGTTCACCGGCATGGTGCGCGTGACGTCGGCCGTGTACAGGGTGTGCGTCTCCACGCCGGCGTCGAGCAGCAGCAGGTCGCCCGAGCGCACCGGTCCGTCGTTGCGCACCCAGTGCAGCGTCGTGGCGTGCGGACCGGCGGCGCAGATCGAGCCGTACCCGATGTCGTTGCCCTCGACGCGGGCGCGCAGGAAGAACGTTCCCTCGATGTAGCGCTCGGACGTCGCCTCCGCCCTGTCGAGCACCCGGACGACGTCCTCGAAGCCGCGCACCGTGGAGTCCACGGCCTTCTGCAGCTCGCCGACCTCGAAGTCGTCCTTCACGAGCCGCGCCTCGGAGAGGTGGACCCGCAGCTCCTCGTCCCGCTCCGCGGTGACCTTGTCGGTCAGCGCCCTCTCCACCTCCGCGTCGTGGCCGCGCACGACGCGGACGGGCCCGGTGGCCTCCCGCAGCTTCCCGGCGACCTCGCGGACGTCGGCGCACGGCAGGCCGTACAGCTGCTCGCCCTCGGCCAGGCTGTTGCGCCGGCCGACCCACAGCTCGCCCTGGCCGTCCAGCCAGAACTCGCCGTTCTCCCGGTTCGAGCGGGGGAGCAGGTAGAGCGTCGCGTCATGACCGCCCTCCGGCCTGGGCTCCATCACGAGGACGCTGTCCTCCGTCTGGTTCCCGGTGAGGTAGACGTACTCCACCGACGCACGGAAGGGGTACTCCGTGTCGTTGGAGCGGGTCTTGAGCCGTCCGGCCGGGACGACCAGCCGCTCGCCGGGGAAGCGCTCGGACAGCGCCGCACGGCGGCGGGCGGTCTGCCCGGCCTGCTCGATGGGTGCGAGGTCACGCCGTTCGGTGTCGGCCCACCCCGACTTCATGTTCTCCGCGAGCTCGTCGGACACGCCGGGTTCCAGACCGTTCTTCCGTCCCTCGTTCGGCTGCTCGTCTTCCGGGGTCTCCGGCGACTGCTGCTCGGCCACGTCGCTGCCTCCTTGCGTACGGACTGAAGCCGTCGTCCATCGTATGTCCGAACGCCGGGCGACCCCAGGGGACGCCCGGCCACGAACCGGGGGTCACCGCGGTGCTGCGCAGGGTGGCCGGAGACGCGGCGTTCAGAAGCCGGCGGCCAGCAGGACGACGTCCTCCTCGCTGTCCGTGTCGTCCGCGAGACCGTCCGGCAGGACGGTGTGCAGCACGTGGTCGGCCAGCTGCTCCGGGTCCTCGCGGACGGCCTGCGGTGCCGCCGCGGCTGCGGCGTGCAGCCGGGCGAACGCCCGGTCCATGGGCTCCCCGGTGCGTTGCACGAGCCCGTCGCTGTACAGGAGGAGCGTTTCGCCCGCCGCGAGGCTCAGCTCCACGCTCGGCGCTTCCCAGCACGTCAGCATGCCCAGCGGGGCGGAGAGCGTCGTCTCGGCGAACTCGCACCGCTTCGGCCCCACGATCAGCGGCGGGCAGTGCCCCGCCCCGGCCAGGGTGACGCGTCCCTCCGCCGGCTCGGCGTAGCCGAACAGCGCCGTCGCGCAGCGGGCGGGCTCGGTCACCCGCAGCAGCAGCTCCAGGTCGGACAGGACGGCGACCGGATCCTCGCCCTCCATGACCGCGTAGGCGCGCAGCGACGCGCGCAGCCGGCCCATGACGGCGACGGCGCCCGGCCCGGCCTCGCTCACCCCTCCCACGGAGAGCCCGAGCGCCCCCTCGGGCAGCGGGAGGACGTCGTACCAGTCACCGCCACCGCGCGGCCCGGTGCGGTGGCGCACCGCCGTCCGCACGCCCGGCACCCTCGGCAGCCGGACGGGCAGCAACTCCTCGCGGATCGCCGCGACCGCGCCGTGCGCGCGGGTCAGCTCCAGGTGGCGGGCCAGGTGCTCGCCCGCGCAGCGCAGGTAGAGGTGCAGCAGGTGCCGCCCGCGTTCCGAGGGGCGGCCCGGTTCCGCGTACAGCCAGACCGCCGTGCCGAGCGCCGACGCGGGCCCGGCGGTCAGCCGTACGGCGTGGCTGGCGGCGAAGCCCAGCCGCGCGGCGACCTCCCGGTGCCGGGGGCCCGCGCCCTCGGCCCGTGCGAGGTCGGCGTGGGTGACGGCCATGTCCGGGACCGTCTCCAACTGCCCGAGCTCGGCGCGGTCGAGGCCGAGCCCGACGGTCGTCCGGGGGCCGAGGCCGTCGTCCGGCTCCAGGGACAGGAGGCCGCGCCGGGCTCCGAGCAGGGCGGCGCCGCCGCGCAGGGTCTCGTGCAGCGCGGCGTCGAGCGTTCCGCTGCGGGCGAGGCGCTCCGTCAGATCGTGCAGCGTGCTGAGGTCGGCGATCCAGCCGGCGAGCCGGTCCTGGGCGGCGGCGAGCCGCTCGACGGGATGACGGAGGGGGTCCGGCGCCTGGTCGGCGGCGCCGTGCCCCGGGCCACCGGTGGTGGTGTGTCCGGCCGGGCCCGGGCTTCCCGGTGACCGGGCGAGCGTCGAACTCCCGTACGCGGCGGGCGGGTCAGTGTGCTCCGGCGATGTCGGGGGCGGGTTGATTCCGGCCACTTTCGACGGATGGGGCGTACTCATGAGGAGCAGCTCCCGTCAGGGGTGAATTCTCGCAAGAGCATCGCAAACCCCCATGTCGTGCTGCTCTGCTACCAATGCCTCCAGATGTACACGTCGCGGCGACGGGATGTCCAGCATTGCCCGTTTGGGTGCGGTGGTGTCCAGGAGGTCCGGGGCCGGGGGTGACGCTGCCAGTCTCCCGCAGATTGGCTGAAAAAGTACCCTGCGTGCGCATATTCACGGTCGACTGGCCTGGCTCAGCAGCGGTCGCACGGCTGCACCGCGTACGCATGAACACGGCGGACGCGGGCAGTTGGCGCCATGTGGAACCTGACGACGAGGCTGCACGTCGTAGTCGGTGAGGCGCGGTCGGCCCGGTGGACCGGGCGCCCGGCCTCCCGAGTGGCGAAAACGCAGGGCATCAGGCACGTTCGGATCGAACGCACAACCCAGTACGACGAGAGCGCAAGCGCCACGTGCGCGCCACCCCCCGCCACGTTCCACGCCCGGCCCCCGGCATGATGCGCTGCCTTGCACGCGCGGTGACGGGATCCGGACCCAGCGCAGCAGTACCGGCGATGCGACAGACAGAACGCACGGCGCATCACGCAGTACGGCACGACGCAAAGCGACAGCCTTCCTTCGGCGAGCTGTCGGTGTTTACGGACGTTACGGAAAGGAACGAGCGCTCATGCGCGAGATCCTCGGAAGGCGACGTGTCACCCGATGGGCGCGGCGTACGGCCGCGCTGACCTGCGCCACCCGGTGGCGATGGCCGGTGGTCCCCGGTGCCGAGACCCGGACCCCGCCCTGGCGGCCGTCACGGCAGCTGCGGCAGGCCGTCGGCGCCGCGCGGGGGAACGGTTCCGGACGGCGCGCCGCCGCGACAATGGCCTGTTCGTGCCCGCTGCCGGACTGCGCCGTACCCGGAGCGCACCCCCTGGACCCCCCGCTGCTCGCCGCCACGACCGACGCCCGCATGGTGCGCTGGTGGTGGACGAACCGTCCCGGCGCGGCCCTCCTCCTGGCCACCGGCGGCCGGGCGCCGTGCGCGCTGAGCCTCCCGCTGGAGGCCGGCGTCGGGGCGCTGGAGACCTGCGACCGGATGGGCCTGCGGACCGGGCCCGCCCTGGCCACCCCGACCCGCGTCGCCCTGCTCGTCCGGCCGTACGACCTGGCCGAACTCGGGGAACTGCTGTACGCGCGGGACCGGGTGCCCAGCTCCCTGCGCTTTCACGGGGAGGGCGGCTACGTGCCGCTGCCCCCCACGCGGCTGCCCGCCGGGCCGGTGCGCTGGCTGCGTCCGCCGGAGGGCGACGTGCCGTACCTGCCCCGCACGGAGCCGCTGCTCGACGTCCTGGTGGACGCCGGCACGGCCGCTCCGGACGGCGGTGACCGCCTCGCGCACTGAGGGGCGCGAGGCGGCGTCCCGGCGCGTGCGACGCGTCCGGGACGCGTCCCGGGCATGAGAAAACCCGGTCGCTGGCGACGGGGGATGCACCAGCGACCGGGCTCTGAGAACGGTAACAAGACTTGGGCCGTTCGCAAATCCCGCACCCCCTTTTCAGCCCCGTACTCCGGGCCTGAAAAGGGGAGTTGTGACGAGGATCACGACTGATTGAGTGTTCAACAGTTTCCCCCGGGTCCGATCCGGGCCGCTCGCCGGTCCGCCGCCCGCCACCGGCCGCCGGTGGCGACCCCGCTCAACTCAGCGTGATCTGACGGTTGGTCAGCCCGCTGCGCGCCCGGCGCTCGTCCGCCGTCAGCGGCCCCTCGTCGGCCAGCGCGTCACCCAGCCGCTCCGCGAACCCCCGCGCGGGCTTCTCGCACTCCTCGGCGGTCATCGCGCCCGGCAGGTCCCACACCGGCACCATCAGCCCGTGCGCGCGGAACGAGCCCACCAGCCGCGTGCCGTCGCCCAGCCCGGAGGCGCCCGCCGCGTGCAGCCTGGCCAGCGCGTTCATCAACCGCTCCTCGGAGTGCGGCATGACCCAGCGCAGGTGGTTCTTCTCCGGCGTGCGGCACCAGTACGCCGCCTCCACACCGGTGAGCCGGGCCGTCGGCAGCGCGGCGGCGTTGGCCCGCTCCAACGAGGCCGCCACCTCACCGCTCGCACTCTCGGCGTCCGGCAGCCAGAACTCGAAGCCCTCGTGCACCTCCGGGACGAACGCCGCCTCCGGGTCCAGCAGGTCCTGCAACCGCGGCCCGCCGCTCTCCGCGCGCTCCGCCGGCACCGGCTGCCCGGGCTCGGAGGTCAGCGCACGCCGCAGGACGTCCGCCAGGTCGCGGCTCAGGTCGCCCGAGGCCGTGTCGTTCTGCAGCCCGATCATCACCGCGCCGTCCTCGCGTCGCAGCGCGGGCCAGGCCATCGGCAGCACCGTCGCCAGCGTGAGGGAGGGGACGTCCTCGGGCAGGCCGTCGGCCAACGTCAGCGGGACCGTCGCCGCGGGGACCAGTTCGCGCAGCGCGACCCAGTCGCACTCACCGGCCAGCCCCTCGAAGGGCCGCTGTACCAACTCCGTCGCCGCCTGTGCCGCCGCACGCCCGTGGCACGCCTTGTAGCGGCGTCCCGAACCGCACGGGCACGGTTCCCGCGCACCGACGACCGGGACCTCCCCGTCGACGAGTTGCGGCTTCGCGGACTGGGGCTGGGGACGGCGCTTCTTGGCCATGAGGCGGATTCTCCGTGCGTCACACTGGCGGACAGACTGACCGGCAGCACTGGGGCCCGGCCGGCGCTTCAAACCGTACGCCGTTCCCGCCGTCGTCGGGTATTCCCCGCGCAGAGGACGACCCCGCCCGACCCGGCGCCGCCCGGACGGCTCCCGCCCGCACAGGGCACCGGTGGACCGCGGCGTCAGACGCCGATGCCGTCCAGGCCCTCGAACCCGTCCAGCCCCTCGATGCCGTCGAGACCCGTCGGCGCGTGCCCGTTCTTCGCGCCCGCACCGAACTCCGGGCGCCCCACCACGGCCCAGACCGTGACCGCCTCCCGCTCCACGTCCTCCCGCACACCCCAGGCCTGCGCGAGCGTCGTGATGATGGAGAGCCCCCGCCCGCCCCGGGCCGTGACCGACGGCGTCGCGGGCAGCGGACGCGTGGGCCCGCCCCCGTCCGTGACGGAGATCGTGACCTCCCCGGCGACCCCCCGGTGCCAGCCGGCCCGCACCGACTCGTCGGGCGGCAGCGGACGTGCGTGCCGGGCCGCGTTGCTCAGCAGCTCCGAGAGGATCAGCACGGCGTCGTCCACGACCGCGTCGGGCGTCCCGGAGGCGCGCAGCTCGTCCCGCATCCGCCGCCTCGCCGGGCCGACGCCGACGGGGCCGTGGGGAACGGCCATCGTCGAAGACGTCGGCACTTCCTGTGCCACCACGAACGCCACCCCCGAACCTCCTTTGCCCCGCGCAACGTCATGGATGCCCTCTCGGCACAGGCCGGAAACCGACCCGCGCCCGAGTATTGACGCACTACGGACGAAGCGGTACCCACCGAATGCGCCGGTGCACTCCCCGTGAGTAACCTGCGCCGGTGGTCTTGACACACGTCGCCGAGGCGACCGCCGTCACCGCCGTCCCGCCGCTCACCTGCGGCCGAGGGACCGCAGTTGGTCGATGACCTGACGCGGCCGGTTGGTGATGATCCCGTCGACGTCCAGCCGCGCGCACAGCTCCACGTCCAGCGGATCGTCCACCGTCCACACGTGCACCCGGTGCCCGGCGCGCTGGGCCCGGATGACGTAGTCCGGGTGGTTGCGGATGATCCGCATGCTCGGCCCCGTGATCCCCACGCCCGGCGGGAGCCGCCCCTCGCGGTGGCGCGGCAGCAGGAACTGCATCAGGAACACCGTCGGGACCTGCGGAAGCGCCCTGCGCACCCGGTGCAGCGACCGCGCCGAGAAGCTCATCACCCGCACGGAATCCGTGAGTCCGTACTCGCGCACCAGCGCCACCAGACGTTCTTCCACCTGCCCCGCCCAGCGCGTCGGGTGCTTGGTCTCGATGGCGAGCTCCACCCGGCGTCCCGCCTGTTCGGACTCCTTCACCAACCGGAGCAGCCGATCCAGCGTCAGCACCGAACGGCCGTGCCGGTCCATGGACTCGGGCTTCTCGTAGGGGTCCTTCCACGAGCCGAAGTCCAGCGCTGCGAGATCGGCCAGCTCCAGCGTCGACACCGCGCCCCGGCCGTTGGACACCCGGTCGACGCGGCGGTCGTGCACGCACACCAGATGCCCGTCGGCCGTGAGCCGGACGTCGCACTCCAGGCCGTCGGCGCCGTGCTCGATCGCCATCCGGTAGGCCGCGAGCGTGTGCTCCGGGGCGTCCTCGGACGCGCCGCGGTGCGCTATGACGGAAACAGGACGTCGCACGCTGACATCGTGCCACCCCACGCCACCCTCCCGTACCGTCCGTGGCCGGGCACGATGTGCGGCGCGTAAAGGAGCGGCCGCGGGGTAGCCGCATGGCTTACGCCGCCCTGACGTCCTATGGGCAAAGCTGTCTGCACACTGGAACCGGGGCCGCGGCGCCGCCGGCTCCGTGCGGCGCCACCGCGTCCCGCACCGGTGATGACCGCGAAGGCGACGACTGGAACCGAGGAGACTGCTGTGAACACCGAGCACGAGGGCGTGGACCGATCGGCTGAGGAGAGCCGCGCCGGCCGGCCGTCGGCCGACGGCGACCACGTGCCTCCGACGGCGTCCCCCGACGCTCCGCAGCGGCCCGCACCCGACGACGCGACGGCGCCGCTCCCGGCCACCGAAGCCACTCCGGCGGCCACCCCCGGCGCTGCCCCCGAGGCCGCCGACGCGGCCGGTCCACCCGCTCCGGGGCCGGACTCCGCCGCCGCCCCCGCGCCCCCGGCCGCACCACCGGCCGCGCCGGGTTCCACGGCCCCCGCCGAGACGTGGCAGCGGCACCCGGCCCCGTCGGCCCAGCAGCCCACGGGCGGCTGGGGACCGCCCCCGGCCTCCCCGACGCCCCCGCCGGGCACCCCGGGCGCGTCCTCCGGCGACACCCCGCCCCCCGTCCCGCCCTCCGGCCACGCCCACGGCCCGAACGACCCGGGCCCCGGCGGCCCCGGCCCCGGCGGCCCCGGCTACGGCGGCCCCGGCTACGGCGGCCCCGGCTACGGGGGGCCCGGGGGCCACGGCCCCGCCCAGCCGTGGGGCGCCCCGCTGCCTCCGCCCCCAGCCCCCCGCAAGCGCCGCGGCCCGCTGATCGCCGCCGCCCTGGTGGGCGCCCTGCTCATCGGCGGCGTCGGCGGCGGCGTCGGATACTGGGCGGCCGAGCGCACCACCCATTCCTCCTCCGAGACGGTGGAGTCGCCCGCGCGTGACGGCCGCCAGGCCCTCAACCGCCCGCCGGACTCCGTCGCCGGCATCGCCGACGAGGCCCTGCCGAGCGTCGTCACCATCCAGGTCAACGGCGGCAGCGACAGCCAGGGCGGTGGCACCGGCACCGGCTTCGTCTTCGACAAGCAGGGCCACATCCTGACCAACAACCACGTGGTCGCCAGCGCCGCCGACGGCGCCGAACTCAACGTCGTCTTCTCCGACGGCAAGCAGTACGACGCCGAGGTCGTCGGCCGCGCCGAGGGGTACGACATCGCCGTCATCAAGCTCACCGACCCCGAGGGCGTCACCCTCACCCCGCTCCCCCTCGGCGACTCCGACGCCGTGGCCGTCGGAGACTCGACGATCGCCATCGGCGCGCCCTTCGGCCTCTCCGGCACCGTCACCACCGGCATCGTCTCCGCGCTCAACCGCCCCGTCGCCTCCAGCGACGCCCAGGGCTCCTCGGCCTCCTACATGAGCGCCCTCCAGACCGACGCCTCGATCAACCCCGGCAACTCCGGCGGTCCCCTCCTCAACGCCGACGGCGAGGTCATCGGCGTCAACTCCGCCATCCAGTCCACGGGCGGCGGCCCGATGGAGGGCCCGGCCGGCAGCATCGGCCTCGGCTTCGCCATCCCCGTCGACCAGGCCAAGCGCGTCGCGCAGACCCTCATCGAGACCGGCCGCCCCGTCTACCCGATCATCGGCGCCACCGTCGACATGCGTCAGGGCAACGACGGCGCCGTCATCTCCGAACGCGGCGAGGGCGACTCCGAGGCCCTCACCCCGGGCGGCCCGGCCGACGAGGCCGGCCTGCGGCCGGGCGACGTCATCACCAAGTTCGACGGCGCCCCGATCGACAGCGGCCCGACCCTCATCAGCGAGATCTGGACCCACACGCCCGGCGAGAAGGTCACCCTGACCTACGAGCGCGACGGCAAGCAGAACCAGATCGAGCTGACCCTGGGCGAGCGCGTCGGCGACGGCTGACCCGTTAGGCTGTCCCCGCGCAGCGCACCCGCGCGGCGCGGGGAGGTGTGCCCGAGCGGCCGAAGGGAACGGTCTTGAAAACCGTCGTGGCAGCGATGTCACCGTGGGTTCAAATCCCACCGCCTCCGCCCTGACACCAGCGAAAACGGCCCCTGACCAGGCACCTTGGTCAGGGGCCGTCTCCGTTGCCCGCGCCCCGCACCCGCCCGCAGTTCCCCGCCGCTCCCCGCCCCCTCGGGCACGCAAGGGGCACGCCCGCAGGCCGATCCGCCGATCCTGTCCCTCTGACGGTCAGCCTTCGTGGGGGCCGTCTGAGCCTCAGCCAACGACAGCCCGCCACGACGGCGGGCGCGCCAACCGATCACGCACGCGTGTGCTTCGCTGCATCCCCACGGGCCTCAGCCACGCTGCACTTGTCGTCGACCCGAGTAGGAGAGACGGTCGAATCGTGAAGATGATGCCTAAGCCACAGGCTTGGGAATCCCCGGCCACTGGGCTCCGACTCACGTGCTGACCTGCACATACGGCCGCCTCAGCCCCTCAGAGCTGGCCGATGGATGACCGGCGTTGACCGTGGTTTCCCGTCTGTTCTGGTGCGTATCTGGTGCGGGATCCCACTGGTCCGAGGAACTGGGTGTGGTCGACGAAGTGACGAAGCCTGGCTTGCGGTGGTTCGGGCGGGCGAGAGTACCGCTTTAGGAGAGAGGCTGGGGCGTCGGGCCAGTGACTATGCCATCAGGGCGCGGGGAACCATGCTGCCCACGGGTGGCGGTGCGCGTCGGTCATCTCGACGTTGGAGACCAGCCGCCGCTGGGTACTCGTTCGACCACCGCCGCCCAACCCGCTGGGAAGGCGCGGGCCACGAACCAGCTCTGTCCTGGCAAACCACCTACCGTCTACCGCACCGATCCAGCCAAGGGATCACCTGGCCCTGATGCCAGGTGAGGGAGTAAGTTGCCGACTGACTGATCGGCAGAGGAGCGCTAACGGTGGGTGAGAAAGAGCGGCTCGCGGCGGTTTTCGTCCACGGATTCGCTTCGAAAGTGGACACGTGGAGTAGTTTCGATCAAAGAATCACCGAAGATCAGGACCTTGGTTCAGTGAACGTGCTCCACTTTGCCTACTCCACACGAGTTCCTCGGTCTGTGATATGGCGGCCCGATCGTAGACTCCCCACCCTTAGCACTATCGCGGACGTCTTGCAGACATATCTGGAAACAGAAGTAGCCGACTACCGAAGGGTCGTATTCGTCTGCCATAGCATGGGCGGCTTGGTAGTTCAGCGTTACCTTCAACGAATGCTCAGCCAGGGGCGTGGCAAGGAACTGGCACGGATCCGTCGCGTGGTGCTGTTCGCGACGCCCAATGCTGGATCAGAGTTTGCACGCAGGTTGCGGCGCGACCTGCTCGGTAGCCATCCGCAGGAGAAGGACTTGCGGACACTGAACGAAGAGATTCGGGACACACACGCCGCCGTGATCCGCGACGTTGTAAATGCAACATCAGTGGGGGAAAGAACGTGCCCCATCCCATTCTCTGTCTATGCTGGCGCTGATGATAATATTGTCCCCAGAGCCTCGGCCCAGGGGTCCTTCCCGACGGTGGGTGCACTCTCCGGAGATCACTTCAGCATCATCAAGCCGACTTCGCGCGATCACAGTTCTTACACGACGTTGCGGCGACTTCTTCTCGAAGCAGCCGCAGACAGTGACCCGCCTAGCGATGATGCTCGACCTTCCGCAGCACCGAGTGGCCTCGATAGTCGGCGGTCCCCCCGACGCGACACTCCATCCGCAGTCATCGTTGCAGAATTGCGTACGGACTATGACGGGACTGCATGGGAGGACATATATCACGAGGTACGGGAGCAACTTACCTCAGCGTCAATTTTGGTTGTTGACAAATGGGCTTATCCCAAGGCGGCCGTTGACGTGGTCATCACGGTCAGGTCGACAGAGGTGGTTATGCGGTCGAACACGCCGGCCCGGGTCGCCATCCTCAAGGTATACACAGAACACGCCCAGAGTGAAGGAAGACTGTTCGTCGGAATTTGTGCGGTAGGCGAATACGCCGAGGCCGCAAAATCAGTCATCATAGAGTGGCTGCCATCGAACATTGACGGCTCCTTCTACGTCGTAGGAGTTGCTGACGCGGTGCAGCTTTATGAGGCCATGATGAAATGGATTCAAGCCGCCATCAGGCGTAACTCGCCGATTATGCGAGACGGTTCGCGAATTGATCGAGTACTGGACCTGGCGCCAGACCCATATGACATTCCAGGAAAGGAACTGCTATGAATCTGGCATGGATTATTGCGATCCTGCGTCCGCTCGATATTGCTCCGCACGCCAACTTCAGGCGTCCGGAATACGACGCTTTGCCTTTCGCTTTGCTCGCTGGGTTGGTATCTGGGGAGCCCAGCCGCCTCCCCCATTACTCCCTGGATGACACTGAAGCATTCAGGGAAAATGACCCCGGCATTCGGTATGCCGAGCTGAGTCTTACTCATCAGGGGATTCGAGAGGGCCTAGCTGGGCTGATCGGAGAAGTTGAAGCTGCGACAGTTGGTGATCAGGCGCGCGCATCGGCATTCGGCCTGCTCGCTTGTTGCGCCGCAGCCGAGTTGGATGAGTACGAAAGGTGCGACAGTGTTTTGCATCATCTGTTGCAGAGGACAGACCTGGGAACACCTGAGGGAAAACTGATCCGAGCCGCTCTGCTGCAACAGAAAAGTCTGCGGTACCGGGACTCGGGGAGAAAATATACGTCTCTCACCACGGAGACGATGGAACTGCTTGATCAGATCGAAGATGCGGATTTTTCGGAATTCCCCGTGAGTCCCGGATCATCGGTGACCTACGCGGAGTCAGTCAAGCATTTGATTACCTCCCTCCGTCACGCGGCATGGAGTCTCGTTCCAGCAAGGTTCGCCGTAAACGGAGATCAACAGGTCCTGCCTTCTGTGCCTACTTGGCAGCAAATAGTGCGAACTCAGAAGTCTAATCAAGCCAGTAGGATTGATCGACTGAGAGCGTCAGAGTACTCGAAGTTCGTCGAGGGCTCATTCAATCGCATGTTCCGAAGCCAAACGCGTACGTTTGGTGGCCATGCACCTACGCTTTTCTACGCCGCGCTCAATATGGAGCTGCTGGGGGATCTAGCAGTCTTGCGCCTTCGGAAGGAAAACGCTCTGCTGAAACTCGTGCAATGCATGAGTTCGGACCGCCCTCACGCGGATGACGTAGCGGACGCCCTGCGTCTACTCAGGAATGCCAACGTAAAGTCTGAGATCGACCTTGCCGTCGAACGAATTCGGGCTTCAGGCCCTCTTGAAGCTCTGAAGAAGGATGCCATTCAGGTTTTGCGGCACCGTACACAACCTCGCATGGTACGTGCCTCTGAGTTGCGCATCCTGCGTGGGGCAGCTGAGTTGCTGACGCAGAGCGAGGCTCAAGAGGCATTGTCCTTGGTGTTTCAGGTGATTGAGGCGGGCGGTGCTCAGCCGTCACCTGATTCAACTCAACTGGATGTCGTCCGGCTGGAACCTGCTTGGCTTACAGCAGCACATCTGGCCAAGATCACGGAGGACGATGATAGGGCCGCTGTCGTTCTACTTCACGCAGCGCGATCTGGAGGTCCGTCTGATGAACTGCGCGACAGGGCGATCGGACGCTCTTTGCGAATCCTGAATTGGCAAAGAGTATCAGGTGATACTCGCTCTCGATGGAGCGAATTCCTTCAATCTGAGGGATCCGTCATGAGTACTAGTCGCAGCGTCTTCGAGGCGCTTACAATCAGTGAGTCGGCAAGTTTCGGAGTCGACATCGAGGATCTCGAAGATGTGGCTAATCGAGTAAATGTCGCAATGCGTGGAGGGTCCATCAACAATGAGGAAGCCTCTTCCTGCGTTGAGATCGTGAGGGGCTCCATGGCGCAGATCAGAGACGAATCCTCACATGGCGTCTTCGCGTTCCGTGCGCTTGATCCAGCAGACATCGCCGCAGCTTTGATTGTTCATGGAAATGCACAAGAGCTATGGTCCGACCTAGTTGAATTTCTCACGGACCGGAGCGTGCAAAGGTCCGACAAGAGTGGAGCTTTTGACCGGCTCGCACATGGTTCAGTGGAGCTTCCACCTCAAGTGTCCGAGAAGTTTCGTCGGAACTGCAGGGTACTGCTGTCAGCTCCAGGTGACCCATTCGAGGACGATACTATTGTGCCCTTCCCGGCAGCGTTGCGGTTCTTTGCATCGCAGCGAATCGTTGACGAAGCCGAGACGTTCTCTCTAATTTCTCAATTGTTTGGTAGGGTGGAAGCGAGGTCCAGGGAAGAGGCATCCCGTACCGTGGCGGCACTTGCGGGGTCTATCATGAACCCATGGCTACTCGCCCAGGCGATGCAGTTCAGCCATGACGCAGAGCCGGGAGTAAGAGGGCATGCGGCCAGGGCGCTGGCCACGTTCTCCGCCATTTCACCTGAATATGGCAAGACTGCAGAGGTTCGCCTTGTTGAGATGATGCGAGAGGAAGGGATCCTCGTCCCCCTTCTCGTCCTTCGTCAGGTTCAGCAAATCTCAAATATTCCTGAGTCTACTAAACAAGCCCTAGGGGATTTGGCGGCGAATCACCTCTCCGTACTTGTACGTAGGGAGGCTGCAGCGTTGCTACGCGAGGCGGCTCAGTAAGGTCGGTG
Source organism: Streptomyces chumphonensis (assembly GCF_014779715.1). Classification (GTDB taxonomy): domain Bacteria; phylum Actinomycetota; class Actinomycetes; order Streptomycetales; family Streptomycetaceae; genus Streptomyces; species Streptomyces chumphonensis. The sequence goes on along the minus strand of NZ_JACXYU010000008.1, from coordinate 141,455 downwards.
GAGCGGCTTTGGGCTGGAGCTGCTTTGGCACGAGTGATCATGGCCTCGTGAGCTTACGGTGTGTCGGGCAGTCTGTGGACCTGGCCGGTAAGCACGACGTTGGGGCCATGATCTTCGAGGCTCGCGCCAAATGGCTGCCTAAAGCCGTGGAGCCGACCGCCTCAGCCACGCCATACCCCTTCTCTGGCCTCAGGCGGCTGTTTGCTTTGCGCGCGGCACGGGCGCCGGCCGGGCTGGAGCGGGGCGGAGACAGGAGCGCAGGCCCGGCCGGGGGCCGGGCCGCGCGCGGCGAGCGGAGCGAGCCGCCTTGAAGACGTAGAGAAAGTTGTTACTCGCCCCTCGTGCTGAGGTCGGTGTGGGTGAGGAGTTCGGCGCAGGGTGGTAGGGCGCTGGTGGTCCGGTGGGCAAGGGTAAGGAAGGTGACCGGGCGGGCTGTCCAGGTGATCCGGGTGGTGCCTTGGGTGATGGTGAGGGTGTGGGGTTCGCCGAAGTTGAGGTCGCGTTGGGCGTCTGTGTGTTCGGCTTCGAGCCAGTGCCATGCCTTGGTGCGTGCTCTGCCGTGGAGGGCCGGCGCGATGGCACGCAAGGCCACGCGGATCCAGCGGATTCCCTGACCGGGTGTCGTGGCGTCGAAGGTGGCCAGGGTGCGGGGTGCGCCGCTTGCCGGGTCACGGGTCAGGCATTCGCACCAGATGCCGGGTGTCGTGAGCGCTCCGCGTCGGGTCATCGGGTGGGCTCCGCGTGGAAGACGTAGCGGGCTTCGTCGTCGTAGGCGGTGAGGGTGTACGGGTGCCCGTGTACGAGGAGGTGGAGGGCGTGTTCGTGTTCGGCTTCGTCGGTGAGCCAGTGCCGTAAGGGGCGTGCGTAGGGCGGGTCCAGTTGGGTGGCGATGTGGTGGGTTCGGCTGCGAAGCCATCGCAGGGCCAGGCGGGGGTTTCGGGTGAGGTCTGCGGCCAGTAGGAATCGGCGTTGCCCGGTGTGCGCGGTGGCGTGGCAGTGGATGGGGCGGGTCAGCATGAGCGGGCCAGGGCACGGGGACGGTGGGCTGCCTCGATGGGCAGGTGGGCGGTGACGGTGTGGCCCTGAGATGTGGGCGTCACGGTGAGCTGCGCTGCGAGGGTGGCGACGATGCTGAGGCCGCGGCCGTGGATGGAATGGTCGTCGGCCTGGTGGAGACGCGGGCTGGTGTTGCTCCTCCCCGTGTCGGTGACGGCGATCGTGACGCCCTCGGTGGCGACCGTGATCGTGATGCGCAAGGTCCGGCTGGTGGTGTGGGTGACGGCGTTGGCTCCCAGTTCGGTGACGATGAGGGCGGCGTCGTCGGCGCACGGGGTGTCGTGGAGGAGGTCACGGGTCCAGCGGCGGGCGCGGCTGACCTCTTCGGGGAGTCCGGGCAGGAGGAGTTCCCAGACGCGGCATGTGCTCGTATACTCGTGCATATAAGTTCTCCTGTGCTGGTGGCCGCTGTGGACCGTGGGTGTGTGCTAGACGAGTTTGACCCCGTCGTGAGCGCGGATGGCGGGCGGCGACGTGGCGTCGAGTGCGTCCAGGACGCGGATCGCGTACGCCTCGTCGGCCAGCTCGGAGACCTCTTCGCGCGTGGCCCAGCGCAGGGCCTTGGTCTCGTCGCCGGTGGTGGGCTGACCGTCGACGGCCTCGCAGCGGAAGACCAGGGAGACGATCAGGCCCTTCATGTTCTTGTAGACGCCGGTCAGGGCCGCCGGGGTGGCGATCTTGATGCCGGTCTCTTCGAGTACCTCGCGCTGGAGGGCCTCGGGCAGGGTTTCGCCGGCCTCGACGACGCCGCCGGGCGGCTCCCAGTGGCCGTTGTCGCGTCGCTTGATGAGCAGGGCGCGGCCGTGGTCGTCCACGATCACCCCGGCGACGCTCACGGAGTGGGGGCGCTCGGCAGTGCTCACGTTCGGCGGCTCTCGTTCTGTCGGCTGGCTAGGCTCTCTCACGGTAGCAACAGGACTCAGCCTCTCGTCTAGATATCCAAAGGAGTACACATGGTCGCTCTTCCTTCCGGCCTGCTCGGCTCGCTGGACCCGACCAGTGATCGCGCCGTGTTTCGACAGATCGCTGATCACCTGCGGGAGGCCATCGACAAGGGCCGCTTCGCGGAGGGCGCCAAGCTGCCCTCGGAGTCGGAGTTGGTGGATCACTTCGGGGTGTCCCGGATGACGGTCCGCAACGCGCTGTCGATGCTCCAGAGTGAGGGGCTGGTCTCCTCGGAGCACGGCAAGGGTGTCTTCGTCCGGCCGCGTCCGCCGGTCCGTCGGCTGGCCTCCGACCGGTTCGCCCGGCGTCACCGTGAGCAGGGTAAGTCGGCCTTCACCATGGAGGCCGAAGCCGCGGGGAGTCGGCCCGAGGTGGACAACCTGGAGGTCAAGGAGGAACGGCCGTCGGCTGACGTCTCCGCCCGGCTGGGTGCGCCCCGGCGGGTGCTCGCGCGGCGTCGGCGGTACCTGCTCGACGGGCGGCCGGTGGAGTTCGCCACGTCGTACCTGCCGCTGGACCTGGCCCGCGATACGCCGATCGCCCAACCGAACCCCGGCCCCGGCGGCATCTACGCCCGGCTGGAGGAGCTGGGGCACAAGCTCGACCACTTCGAGGAGGAGATCCGCGCCCGGATGCCCTCCCCGCAGGAGATCAAGACGCTGCGCCTGGCCTCCGGAGTGCCGGTCATCCACCTCGTGCGGACGGCTTACGACACCAAGGGGCGAGCCGTGGAGGTGTGCGACACGGTGATGGCTGCGGACGCCTACGTCCTGTCCTACCAGCTGCCTGCCACGTAGGAAGCGGGTGTCGCACGGGTGTTGACGACGCCTCGGGAGGTTCGCCGCCGCCGAACTCGTACACACCGAGAGGCATACTCGTATAGACGAGTGGGCAAGTCCTGTGGCACAGTGGTTCGCGTTCCCGGTCGAACCTCTCGGCCTGGCGCATCTTGTCTAGACGACTAGGTGTTAATGGCTGAGGCTGACACGAAGGAGACACATCCCGTGCGTTCCATCCGAGTTGAGACCTCCACCGCGACGATTCTCCTGACCGAAGCTCCCCAGCCGAAGGTGCGGGACCGCCAGACGGGAGAGATCGCGAAGGACGCCGTGAGCGGCGAGGCGCTGATGAAGGTCGGCGTGGTCTACATCGACGAAGGGGAGTCCTCGCTCATCCACGTCACCGTTCCCGAGAGCGGTGTCGTGGAGGGGCTGGCCCTCGGCTCGCCGGTCGCGCTGCCCGGCCTGGTCGCCCGGCCGTGGGAGTCGGTGTTCAACGGCCAGCAGCGGCACGGCATCGCCTACCGGGCCGCCGCCGTCACCGCTGGCGCCGTCCCCGCTGCGGCCGGTGCGGGGGTCTGAGGTGTCCGAGCTGCTGCACCTACTGGAGCTGGGTGGCCCCCTCGTCGCGCTCGGCGGCGGGGCCGCCTGGGCCCGAGTCCGTCACCCGGCCCTCTACTGGAACACCGTCGGCCTGCCGCTGTCGGTCGGGCGGCTACTGGCCTCGTACGGGTCGGTGATGGAGTCCTGTGGGCTGACGGTGGCCCCGACCCGGCTGCGGGCTCTCGCCGTGCACGCCACGACTCGTCGTGAGGTGCGGCCGGTTCCGCCTCGGCGGGGCCTCATGCGGCCGACGTCCACCGGGCTTCGGCTTCGGCTGCGGCTGGCACCGGGGCAGGAGCCCGCCGACTTCGCCGCCTCGGCCGAACGGCTGCGTCACGCCTGGGGCGTACACGCCGTCCACGTGACGCCGGTCAAGCCGGGTGTGGTGGAACTGCGGCTCGTCGGCTTCGACGTCCTCACCCGGGTGCGGATGCCGAAGTCGGCACCGGCCGAGCTGCTGAAGGTGACGGTCGCGCTGCGGGAAGATGCCACGCCGTTCGTGCGCGACTACCTGACCGTGCCGCATCAGCTCACCCTCGGGGCGACGCTGTCGGGTAAGTCCATGTACCTGCGGAACCTGGTGGCCGGGCTCGCCCGTCAGCCGGTCGCCCTCGCTGGGATCGACTGCAAGCGCGGGGTGGAACTGGCGCCGTTCTCAGCACGTCTGTCCGCCCTGGCCACCGACCCGGACGAAGCCGCCGAGTTGCTGTCGGCCCTCGTAACGGAGATGGAGGACCGCTACGACCTGGTCAAGGCACGGCAGGGCATCGCGCCCGACACCCCGGACGAAGAGATCACTTCCGACGTCTGGGGCCTGCCCGAAGCCGACCGTCCGGTGCCCGTCGTGCTGTTCGTCGACGAGGTGGCCGAACTGTTCCTCACCGCGACGAAGAAGGACGAGGAACGACGGGACGCGATGGTCACCCAGCTCATCCGCCTTGCCCAGCTCGGCCGTGCGGCGGGCATCCACCTGGAAGTCTGCGGCCAGCGGTTCGGGGCCGAGCTGGGCAAGGGCGCGACCATGCTCAGGGCCCAGCTCACCGGCCGCGTCTGCCACCGCGTCAACGACGAAGCCTCCGCCAAGATGGCCCTCGGGGACATCGCCCCCGACGCCGTCGGCGCGGCCTGCGCCATCGCCCCGGAACGGCCCGGCCTCGCCGTGGCCGGTAACACCTCCGGCGGCTGGACCCGCATCCGCACCCCGTACCTCTCCCTGAGTGACGCAGCCACCGTCTGCCAGAAGACGGCCGAACTGGTCCCCGACGTCCCGGCCCTCGCTCCGTTCCGGCCCGCTACCGCTGTTCGCCCGGCTGCGGCCCCGCCCATGCCGCTGACCAAGCCCCGGCCCGTCACCGGCTGATCTCCCGTTCCGCCCGGTCGGCGCGGCCTCATCGCGCCACGTCCTTACCCCGCCATGCCCGAAACCGAAAGGAGGTCCCGCGATGCGCCGCTCGCTGGCCCGGCTCGACGCCGTACTGATCCAAGCGGTGATCGCCGGTGCCCTGTCCTTCGCGCACCTCCACGACCTCGCCGAAGCCGCCGGACAGCACGGCTGGATGGCCTGGGCCTACCCCGTCTCCGTCGACCTGCTCCTGGTCGCCGCCTGGCGACGCCTGCGAACCGGACAGAACACGGCTTCCGCCTGGTGCTGGTTCCTGGTTGCCCTGGTGGCCTCGTTGGGGGCCAACATCGCCACCGCCGGACTCCTCGACCTGGACGACGTCCCGGCCTGGCTGCGCATCCTCGTCGCCGGATGGCCGGCCGTCGCCTTCCTCGGTGGCACGCTCCTGGCCCACAGCCCGGCGCCGGAGCGCGAAGAACAGCCCGGCGTCTCCCTCGTCCCACCTTCCGAGCCGAGCAAGCTCCCCGCCGTTCCTGACCCGGAACCGGTTCGGGTCGACGTTCCCGCCGCCCTTGTCGAGCACGCGCGCAAGGTCGCCACCGCTCACCAGGAACGCACCGGACGACCCATCGACGCGGACACCCTCCGTGCCCGCCTCGGGGTCCCGCCGTCAGTCGCCCAGCAACTCGCCGCCCAGCTCCCGTGAAGGGCCTGTCATGACCGCTGATGACGACGTCGCCGACTTCCTCGACGCCGCCGACGAGATGGCCACCGCCGGGCGCCTCGTCCTGGCCCGGCTCCTGGCCGAGGAAGCCGCCGCACGCGTCGGTGACGACACCGAAGCCGCACGAATCCTCGCCCTCTACCCCGCCCACAACCTCGATCAGGAGGCGTGACCATGACCGCCAACCGCCGCTTCCGCCGCGTACTCCGCATCGGCCCCGTACAGGTCGGCACCGCCTACGACGGACGGGGCCGTGAGAAGCACACCGCCGCGTGCACCGCCCCGCGCTGCGGCTTCTCCGCCGACTACGACTCCCGCGCCGCCGCCGAATTGGCTGCCCGTACCCACCGCTGCCCCGTCCGCTGACAGGAGCTCTCGCCGTGACCGTCTCCCTGCCCCTCGTCCTGGTCCTGGGCGTCACCGCCTGGGCCGCCGTGAAGTTCCTCGGCGTCCGCACCTGGGTCGTCGTGGTCATCGCCCTCTTCGGCTTCTACCTCAACCAGACCTTCCTGGCCCCCGCCATCGACTCCGGCACCCGGACCGGGGTCGACGTCATCAACGGCACGACCAACGAGTGAAAGGACACCCCGCCATGTTCTTCCGCCCCGAACTGCCGACCCCGCCGCAGGTACCGGCTCAACCGCACGCCGCCGTGCACCCGAGCCTCTGCTCCTGCCAGACCGCGAGCCCGATACCGGCGGCTACCAGGACTGCGTCGCCGTCGCTGCTCTCCGGCCGGAGTGGCGCCGTGGTCGGCGTGCTCCTGGGCGGCGTCGTGCTGACCGCCCTCCTGACGGCCGTCGCCGTCACCGCCGTCTCCGTCGCGATCACCGGAGTCGTCCTGCGCTCGCTGCTCACCTCCCAGCGCAACCGCTGAGCGCCCGTCGGGGCGGCCTCGATACCGCCAAGCATCCGCCGCCCCGACGGGCCAACCCCTCGCCCGACACCAGCCAGACAAGGAGAAGACCATCATCGCCCGTGACACCGCTCCCCCGCCCACGGAGCTGAACCGTCTCGCCCGGTACGGGCAACTGCCCGGCCTCGTCCGGCAGCTCGGCACCCTCGGCGGGTGCGCCCGGCCCATCCGGCTCGACGGCCACCGCACCGAACACCGTCTCGACACGGCCACCGGTGAGATCGGCGCCGTCCTGCACCACCTCGACTCGACCGCCCTGCCCGCCGGGCACCTGCTCGTCCGCTGCAACAACCGCCGCACCACCCGGTGCGCCACCTGCGCCGAGACCTACCGCCGCGACACCTACCACCTGATCACCGCCGGACTGCGCGGCGGCAAGGGCACCCCCGAAGAGGTCGCCGCCCACCCACGCGTCTTCGCCACCTTCACCGCTCCCAGCTTCGGACCCGTCCACAACCGACCGAGCAGCCGCTCCGCCTGCCGCTGCGGCACCGTCCACGCACCCGACGACCCTGCCCTCGGCACGCCGCTGGACGCGGAACGGTACGACTACGAAGCGGCAGTGCTCTGGAACGCCCACGCCGGGGCCCTGTGGCGCCGCTTCTCCATCTACCTCCGCCGGGAGATCGCCAAGCGCGCCGGGCTCATCCAACGCGCCTTCCGCCGCTTCGCGCGCGTCTCCTTCGCCAAGGTCGCCGAGTACCAGCGGCGCGGCGCCGTCCACTTCCACGCCGTCATCCGCCTCGACGGCCCGGACGGTGGGCACACGCCCCCACCCTCGTGGGCAACCGCCGAGTTGTTGACCGATGCCATCCGGGCCGCCGCTTCCGCTGCCCGCGTCGTCGGCCCGGTCATCGACGGGCGTGAGCACACGTTCGTCTTCGGGCGCCAACTCGACGTCCGCGTCATCCGCTCGGCCGACTTCGACGGCGGGACCGAGCTGACCGATCGCGCCGTAGCGGGCTACATCGCCAAGTACGCGACCAAGGGCGCCGAGACAGCGACCGGCACCCTTGACCGCCGCATCCGCTTTCTGGCCGAGCTGGCAGACGCCGAGATCACCGATCACGCACGCCGCCTGATCCGCACCTGCTGGGAGCTGGGTGCCCGCCAGGACCTCGAACACCTCCGGCTCCGTGCCTGGGCCCACATGCTCGGCTTCCGCGGCCACTTCTCCACCAAGACCCGCCGCTACTCGACCACCCTCACGACGCTGCGCAACGCCCGAGCCGAGTGGCGACGCCTCCAAGCCGCACTTGCCGACGGCGACGACGGCCAGGCGCTGGCCGACTCCACGCTCGTCCTCGCCCACTGGGCCTACGCCGGAACCGGCCTGACCGACGGCGAACGCTGGCTCACCGACGTACTGAACGCACAGCGCACGGAAGGAGATGGCTGATGGACCGACTGCTCACCGTGGCTGAGGTCGCCGATCGGTTGGGGACCTCGATCCGCTTCCCGCGACGGCTGGTGGAAGAGCGGCGTATCACCTTCGTGAAGGTGGGCCGCCATGTCCGCATCCCTGAGAGTGCGGTCGGTGACTACGTCCGGGAGCACACGGTCGCTCCCGTTGCTTGCCGCTCTCGGCGTCGCTTCCGGGCGGTGGTCTGATGCCTCCCCAGCGCAAGCGGCGCCGTGGCTTCGGCCGTGTACGGAAGCTCCCATCCGGCCGCTATCAGGTGCGGTACCCGGGTCCGGACGGGGTTCTCCGCCCGGCGGACCGGACGTTCGCCACCGTGACGGATGCCGATCTGTGGCTCGCGAAGAAGCGGGTGGAGATCGAAGAGGGCCGGTGGCTCGACCCTGAGCAGGGACAGACGACGGTAGAGGCGTGGGGTGCGCGGTGGCTGGCCTCGGTGGCTCCGCAGCTCAAGCACAAGACGCGGGCGTCGTACCGGTCGCTGATCGTCTCGCGCATCAACCCGGCGCTCGGCAGTCGGGAGCTGGCTGCCGTTCGGCCGATCACCGTTGCGGAGTGGGTCGCCGCGATGAAGTCGGCCGGCCTCAGTCCGTCCCGCATCCGTCAGGCGTACCGCGTGCTGTCGCAGATCATGGCGTCGGCCGTGGACAACGGGTTGATCGCGGCGACGCCGTGCCGGGGCGTTCGGCTGCCGAGGATGCCGCAGACCGACCCCCATATCCTCACGCCGCAGGAGGCATCACGCGTCGTGGCCAACGCGGCGTACCCGAACGACCTGCTGATCGCGCTCTTGGCCTTCGCGGGGCTGAGGGTGGGCGAAGCCTTCGCGCTGCGTCGGTCCGACATCGACGTCGCCGCTCGGAGAGTCGTCGTTGACGAGAATCTGGCCGAAGCCAACGGCGCCCTCGTCTTCGACACCCCGAAGTCGCACCAGAAGCGAACGCTGACCCTGGCGCCGTCCCTCATGGAGCGATTGGCAGCACACCTCGACCGGTTGCCGGGAGAGGGTGACACGCTGCTGTTCACGAACTCCAAGGGTGGGGCACTGCGCTACAACCAGTGGCGCAAGGCGTACTTCGACCCGGCGGTGGAGGCGGCCGGACTGACGGACCTCACCCCGCACGACCTCCGGGCCTCGCACGGCACATGGGTCGCCGACCGGTACGGAGTGATGACGGCGGCACATCGGCTCGGGCACTCCAACGCGAGTGTGACGACGCGCCACTACGCTCGACCGGTGGCAGGCCGTGACTCCGAAGTCGCCGACGCCTCGGACGCCTGGTTCACGGGGCACGCGGAACCCAGAAGGGCACGGGGAGGGCACGACGACGGCGAGACGACAGACGGTGAGGCCGAGACGGATCGCTGACCTGGGCTGATGTGCGGTAACCCGTCGAGCCCGGGAAGGTCTTGAAAACCGTCGTGGCAGCGATGTCACCGTGGGTTCAAATCCCACCGCCTCCGCCCAGGTCGTAGAACGCCCAGCTCAGAAGGGGTGTCCCGCACAGCGGGACACCTCTTCGGCGTTCACCCTGTCTCACCCTGGGTCGCCCGTGTACCAGCGTTGACCAGTACGTATGGGCCATCTGTGGGCCAAGGCAGGGCCCCTACTCCTCGGCGAGGCCCTGGGCGATGAGCCGGTTCGAGCGGGCCTGGTCGCCCTTGAGAATCTTCGCGTAGAAGCGGTACAGCACAGCGATGCTGTGCCCCGCCCGCTCGGCGACCTCAGCCGGGTCCACGCCCGCCTTGATCCACAGCGAGACCCCCGCATGGCGGAGCGAGTAGGGCACCGAAGCCAGAGGCGTTTTCGCCTCCTGCTCCGACAGCACCGCGCTGCGGGCGCCGTCCCACAACTCGCAGTACTCGGTTGAGCGCACCCGGCCGCCCTGGGCGGCCCTGAACAGCCGACCGTCCTCGGCGGTGCCGTACGCGGCGATGTGGTCCCGGAGCATCGTCACGAGGATGGGCGGGACGGGCACGGACCGAGTCGCCGTCCTCGCCCGACGCTTCAGGCCCCGGGCCTCGTATGACGCGCCGTCATCTGTCCAGCCGCCGCCCACCTCCGGCCGACTCTCGCCCAACAGCAGTTCACCCCACTGCTCGGCCGCCGCAGGTGTATCCGGCGGCAAGGTGCAGTGCGAGACCTTCAGCGAAGCGATTTCACCAGGGCGCATGGCGGCGTAGTAGAGGCACCCGAAGAAGGCGGCAAGGTGCCGGCCGCGTGGGCCGGAGTCCCGCACGGCGTGGATCAGCCGGCGGGCCAGCGCGGGGCCTGGGACGTACCGGAAGTCGATCTCGTCTTCCGTCTGCGGCGGCGTCCAGTCGACCCGACGAAGAGGGTTGGCGGACAGCAGCCCCTTTTCCTCCACGGTGTAGCGCAGGAAGTTGCTGAGCACCATGCGCTTTCTTCGAGCCGTGTTCTCCGCCGCCTGCTGACCATCCAAGCGGCGGGAGAGCGCTTCGAGAGCAGGACGAAGCAGCGCCGGATTCTCCAACTCCTTCACCTTCATCGAATGCTGAGAAAGCCATGCGAGCGCAGCCGAGATGTCGTCCGGGGCCTCCTCGGCGACATGGCGAGCGACCAGCTTGCCGTCGGGTCCGAGGACGGCGCGAAACGCCCACTGGTAGAGCGCGGCCCGCATCGCCCTCTGTTCCGGCGCCCCACGATGCGTCGTGACGAGCGTCGGAATGACCACCGCCAGCGCTTCCGCGATCCCGGCGCGGTGCTTGGCTGCGGCTCGGGACCACTTCACGAGCACGTATTCGGTGGCGTGCTCGTACCAGCTGGGAGAGTTGAGGGCGGCGAGTTCACGTGCCGGCAGGCCGGTGTCCTCGTCGAACTGTTCACGGTCACGGAGCGCCGCCATGAGTTCCGAGCGGCGACCGTCAGCCTGGGGCTTGAGCTTGAAGCTCTTGGAGTGTGGGCGGGCGCCGACCCGCCAGCGCAGCTCGTACGGCTTCGGCCGCCCCGCGCGCTTTCGGATCGACCAGATGTCTACGTCATACGTGAGCATGTGTCTCCATGAGGAAGGGGGCCCGCCTCCTGATGGCGGGCCCCCTCGTCGGCGGGTTCCGGCGGCCTACGCGGCGCTCTGCTCGCAGCGCTCCCACCACATGTCCAGGTCCTTCCGGCTGATACGAACCTGGCCGTTGGGGAGCTTGCGAATGCGGGGCGCCTTGCCACGGGCGCGCATGCGGTAGAAGGCGGCGCGGCTCATGCCGATCTCTTCGAGGACTTCGGGGAGCTTGAGCATCTGGGTGCGTGCCATGACGCGACTCCTGTTTCCGAGGCTCGGGTGGGGGCTTCGCGCTTCCCCCGTCTGTGGGTGCCGCTACATCCGCTACATCCGCTACACCGCAGGTCAGGGCCGGTGTGGGTGTAGCGGATGGGCGGGATGTAGCGGATAGGTGCCGCTACGCCGGGGCGTGCGGCTGGGGGTGGGTGTCGGTGGTCAGGCGACGGTGCCGGTAGCGGTTGCGGGGTGGATGTAGCGGATTCCGGGGAGCTCTTCCGCTACATCCGCACCCCCGTTGACCTGGTGTGTAGCGGGTGTAGCGGATGTAGCGGACTTCTCAGGGGGGTGGGGGCAGTAGCGAAGCCAGGCGTCGGTGAGGTCTTCGGCGTAGTAGCCCTTGGGGACTCCGCCGGCGGTTCGGATGGATCGCGGCCGGATGGGCTTGTTCTCGCTGGTGACGTAGTCCCCGAGGAGCTTGGAGAGGCCGCGGGCGGTGAGGGCTTTGCCGTTGCCGTCCATGTCGGTCCAGGGGGCGTCCTCGATGGCGTGGAGGCATTCGAGGATGGCGGCGGTGGGCATGCGGTCGGCTCCGCAGAAGACCTGGTCGCGCAGGTCGGTGAGGAGTTGGACGCCGACGGACGCCTTGTCGCCTTCCCGGGCGGCGTGGACCAGCTCGACGCAGGCGGCGCGGGCCCGCTGGGGCCAGTGGCCTCCGGCGGCGTCGGCGACGGCGAGGAGGGGTTCCCACACGTCGGCGGGCCGGTCGCTGATGCCCTCGGGCATCGTGGGCCAGGCGCCGTCGACCTGGTCGCGGACCTGGTCGGCCCAGGCGGCGAGCCGGTCCCGCAGGGCGTGGCCCTGGGGTTCGTGGGTGCGCAGCCGGTAGGACTCGACGTGCTCGTTGGGGGCCCGCTTGCGCATGCGGATGATGACCGAGCGGCTCAGGATCGTGTCCGGCAGGGAGCCGAGGCCGGCCATGGCGACGGCGCAGAACGTCTCGAACATCTTGGCTTCCTGGTGGGAGCCGTCCCCGACGCAGCGCAGGACGCCGACGCCTCGGCGGTGGCCTGCGTTGATGAAGCCGCGCAGGGGCTCGTTGTCCCCGGCCTTGGGCCCGAAGATGGTGTCCACTTCGTCGAACAGCACGGTCGGCAGGTGGTCCCCGTCGCCGACGGCCCGGTACATGGCGTTGGCGGTGGCGTGCGCGGCCACCAGCCGGTTCGGCACGAGGGTTTCCACGATCTCCAGCGCCCGCGACTTCCCCGAGCCCGGCTCGGGGGAGAGGAACGCGATGCGCGGGGTGGAGTCGAAGCAGTCGATGAGGTGGGCGTGGGCGTCCCACAGGGCGACGGCGACGTAGGCGGCTTCGCGGGGGAAGACGTTGAAGCGGCGGTGGAAGGCTTCGACGTCGTCCAGCAGGGCGGCGCCGTCGATGGCCTGCGCGGTGGTGGCGTTGGGGCCGGTCATGCGGCTGACCGTCCTTCCTGGGCGTTGCGGAGCGGGCAGAGGGTGCGGTGTGCGGTGTGCTCTTCGGCCAGGGCGAGGACCTGGCGGTGCCCGACGGCACTGCGGTCCCGCCCGCACGCGCACGTCGACGTCGCGACGGGGATCGTGCCGCGTCCGGGGGCGGTGATGTGCAGCCACGCGACGGGGTGGCGTCCGTCTCCCGGGTGCGGGTCAGGGCGAAGAGCTGAAAGGACGCCCTTGCGGGCGGCGTTCCTCGGCGCCCCACCCGCCGTCGCGGCCGGGGTGGTGTCGGCGGCTGCCGGGCCGGTGGGGCGCCGGGTGGGGCTTTTCAGGGCGGGGGGCGGCGTCTGGTGGTTCATGCCGTCTCCCGGGGGCGGGCGGTGCGGATGGACCAGTTCAGGGCGCTGCGGATGGTGGCGCGGCACTCCTGCGGTGCCAGGCCGGCCGCCTCCCCTGCCCCTTGAAAAGCCTCCTCGACCTGGTGGCGGGGGAGGTCGCCCCATGCGACGAAGCGGCCCACGGCGCGGGCGCTGGCCAGCAGCTGCGTGTTCCTGCCGCCCTCAGCGGTGGCGGCAACGGCGGCGGTCTCCCGTTCCAGGACGGCGTCGGCGAGCCGGTTCCCGCAGCGGGCCACGGCCAGCCGGACCGGCCGCGGCGGCGCCGGGGTGAGGGCGTCCAGCAGCCATGCCGGGAGTTCCGTGACGGGGGTGTCGTCGATGAGCTGGTAGGTGCCCTCGGGGATATTGCTGCCCGGGGCGACGACGTAGCCGCCCCAGGCCCGGGTGTCGATGTTGCCGGCGAGTTCGTCCTGGGTGTTGCGGAGCTGGACCCGATCGGGGGCGCGGAAGTACAGGTGCTTCCCGCCGCGCGCGGTCCGGACGGTGCGCGTGGCGGGGACGGGCTGCCCGGCGCGCTCGCAGAGCGCACGGAAGTTCGTCACGCCGCACGGCGTGCCCGTCTTGCTGTCGTCCTTGGGCAAGTCGAGGTCGACGACAACGAGCCCGGCCGGCCCGGTGGCGATGCCGACGTTGAACGGCGCCGTCGCCCAGCAGCGCTCGATGCGCCCCGGGTCGGTGGTGGCCCGCTGCTCCCACTTCACGTGCCCACCGGCGCAGATGCCCTGGCCGGTGCACGCCTTCTCGCCGTGGAGGGCGGGACGCTTGCCGCAGGGACGCAGGGGGTGGACGGGCCAGCCGCGTTCGGCGGCGTCCAGTGCTGCGGAGAGCAGCACGGTTTTGCGGTCATGGGTCATGCTGGAGGTCTCCAGTTCTGTTGAGTGCTGGGAGACGAGGGCGGCCCCGGTCATTGGCGTGAGGGGGCCGCCCTCGGCGTAGCTAGAAGGGCGGCTCGTCGCAGTAGCCGCTGCGGGAGGTGGGGCGGGGCCGGCGGCGGGGGAGCGGGATCAGAACCCAGCGGCGGTCCTCGTGCCAGCAGGGGCAGGGCTCCCAGTCGGTGCCGGCGTACTCGCCGGTGAAGGGCTCGCCGTAGTCGTAGGCGTTGCCGCCCTCCCCGCCGCAGTCGCGGCAGTCGGGACGCGGGGTGTCGGCGAGAACGATGGCCCGCCGGGGCCAGGTGATGCGGCGGATGCGCAGTCGCATGCGTGCCTCTCTCAGTGGTGGTTGATGGTGCCGTTGGCGCGGCCGAAGAGGCCGGTGGCGGAGATGTTCTGCGTGATGTGAGGCGGCGTCGCCGTCGCGTCGGGGCGACGGCGGGCAGCGGTCAGCAGGAGGGGGACGGCGACGGCGGCTGCGGCGACGAGGGCGGCGGCGGCCCACAGGGCATGGCTCATGGCGATCAGTCCCGGGGCGGCGTAGGAGAGTCCGATACCGGCGACGGTGATGCCGCCACCGACCGTGGGGGTGAGGAGGGCCGTCGTCTTGGCCCAGGTCGGGATCGGCGCCCCGGCCGGACTCGTCTGCGGCGCGGGCGCGGCGGAGGGCTGGGTGTAGGCGAGGGTGCGGATGCCGCCGGGAAGGGTGACGACTTCGACGCCGGGCGGGAGTTCGCGGAGCTGCATGACGGGCGCCGGGGCGGGGAGTTGGTGGAGGGCGAGGGTGGTGATCTGGTGGCGGGTGTCGGCGTGCACACGGGGTCCTTTCGACGCGGCTGGGCGGCACCCGGGGTGTGGGTGCCGCCCAGCCGGGGGTCACGGTGCGTGTTGCTAGTGGTCAGTGACTACTGGCTAGTGGCTACTGGCAAATGCCCTGTTGAAGAGGCTCAGGGAGCCTTCTGAGGGCCGTTTACTGCCTAGTGGCAGGTTGCCGGTAGGCAGTAGCCAGTAGCCCTGTGTGAGGCGTTCTCAGGCGTGATCGGGGTGGACGTAGACGGAGTGCGGGCCGTTGTCGCGGTAGACCAGCTCGCCTCGTTCAGCCGCTGCCTTGAGGGCATCGCGGACGGCCTGGCGGCTTCGGCCGACCAGGTCCGCGACGGCGCCCGGCTTCATCCCGGCGGCGCCCGCGTCCTTGATCGCGGCCATCGCGGCAGTGAGCCACTCGGGCCCCTCGTGTCCCGACGCGGTCTCCGGCATGGCCTGACTCGGGCTGGGTTCGGGGGTGGTGCCGTACCGGCTGTCGATGGCGTCCATGAGGCGGGCGACGGCGGCGTCGGCCTCGTCCTCGCGTCGCTTGTAGGCCAGGTTCAGCCCCGGCCGCCGCTCGCCCGGGGCGTCCTTCTCCGGCGCCTTGTCGGTGGTCGTGGCCGGGATGAGCCCGTCGTTCCACATCCATCCGGCCCGCTCGGGACTCCAGCGTTGGGCGTAGGCGTCCCCGGCAGCCCGCACGGACACGTCGTCCAGGGTGGGGCGGCGGTTGCTGGTGGCGATGACGACATCGCGAACCATGCCGGGCGTGGTGTGCCAGCCCTTGAACGGCGTGGGGGCGAAGCCCTCGCGGCGGGCGTTGCCGATGACGCCGGCACCGGCCTCGTTCAACTGCCCGGTGTCGATCCTGGCTCCGGGGAAGAGCTTGCCGGTGTTGTTTCCGGCGGACTCGCCAGAGGTGAGCGCGACGCCGACAGGCGAGAACTTGCGGACCTGGGTGTCACCGATGGCCGACAGGTTGCCGTCCACGGCCGTCAGGACGAAGCGGATGCCCATAGCACGAGTGGTGCGCATGCCCTCCCGGATCAGCTCACCCACCCGACGGCGCTCCTTGTCTCGGGGCCCGGCGGAGAGCGCTTCGGCACCCTCGTCGACGACGACCATGATCTGCGGCAGGCGAGGGCTGACGGGGAGCAGGGTCGTATTGGCCTGGGCCATGAGCTGTTGGTAAGCGGCCTGACGGGCCTTGTTGATCGCCAGCACCGTCTGAAGCATGACGATGGCTTCCGTGGTGGTGCCCGCGATCCAGTCGACGCCCGGCCGCACCCCCTGCGGCGCTGCGGGGTAGCCGGAGACGGGCGGTAGGAGCCCTTCGGCTTCAAGGTAGGGGCGGGCCCAGGGCATACCTACGGCGCCTTGCTTGAGGTCGATGACGAAGGTCAGGACGTCGGTGCAGCGGGCGAAGCCCGCGAGGACCGCATCGAGGAAGGTGGACTTGCCCGACCCGGGCGGGCCCAGGATCAGCGCACAGGCTTCCCGCAGGTGCAGCGTGACGGGCTCGGAGTGCGGCAGCAGCCCCCAGGGAATGCCCGTGAGCACCGACAACGGCCCGTAGTCGCTTGGGTAGGAGACAGTGTCGGCCATGACGTTGCGGGTGGGGACGTCGAGGACGACGCGACCTTGAACGTCGCCTTCCTCCACGTGGACGACGCAGCCGCGCGGCAACCGCGCGTCGGCCGCCAGAGCCCGTGCCCTGGCGCGGATGCGGTCCCAGGTGGCGCCGTCTCCAGGGAGTTCGGCGGCCAGGGAGAACCCGGCGCCGCTGGCCCAGGACTCGACGGCGAAGACGCGGGCCTGGAAGCCGGTGACGCGGGCGATGCGGTCGCTCCATTCGGCGGCGACGGCCCGCCGCTCGGCCGACAGCTCCCGTGCCGCCTCCCGGGCCTGGGCGGAGAGGCGTTCTTCCTCGGCAACCTCTTCGTGGACGGCGGCGTTGGTCGCGGCGGCCCCGATCCCGACTCCGAGCGCGGCCAGGGTGCCGACGGCGGTCCAGGAAAGGGGGTCCGTGGCGATGGCCCAGCTCGTCCAGCCGCCCGCCAGCAGCCATGAGGTGGCGCGGGTGGCCAGCGTGCGGGCGGTCATGCGGCGAATCAGGCTGTGGGCGATGCCGTGCCCGAGGGCTCCGGCGGCGCCGACGAGGAGGGGCCAGCCCGCCGGCATGCCGGTGGCGGCTCCGAGGAGGGCGAGTGCGCCGGCGCCGGTGGCGGCGGACACGGCACCGGAGACAGGGCCGTGGGTGGCGGCCCAGTCCAGCGGTGGCCCGCCCCGCCCTGCGGCCGGCTTCCTGCGGGTGGGCGACTTGGCCAGGGACACACGGCCGGAGGCCGGTTCGGATGCGGGGTTGGGGGTCACGGTGCTCCCTTCACGCAAGGGCAGTGAGTAAGAAGACGGGCCCGGCACACGTGGTGTGCCGGGCCCGTGAGGGTGCGATGGGCGGGGGTCAGTCGCCCAGGTAGTTCCACTTCTCCTCGCCGTTGCGAGGCGCTTCCAGACGCTCGATGTCGGCCTCGTGTGCGGTACCGAAGGTCTTGCAGACCTCCTCGGCGCCGGTGACGGCCTGGGTGAGGAGGTGGTGAACGTCCGCGAGGGCTTCGCCCACGGCCGGGTCCATCGGGTACTCGGCGTCCGAGCGCTCGACGAGGAGGGCGAAGATGTTGGCGATGGACTGCAACCCCTCCGGGATCGAGTGGATCGCCGCCATGACCTCCATCATGCTTTCGGGGTCGTACTTCTGGGCTGCGGTTTCCATCTCGGCAGCCGCCTCGGCGAACCCGAACTGACCGTCGTCCATACCGGTTCCTTCCGTCGTGTTGGCGTTGCGGCCGCGCGGCACGCGGTCGCTGATCTCGTCGTCCTCGCGCTCGTCATCGTTCGACGCGGCCTGGGCGAGGTCCTCGGTCAGGCGTGCGCGGGCAGTGGCGGTCATCGCCGCGTACAGCCGCCGGCCCGGGTACATCAGCCACGCCCACCCGAGCTTCCGGCCTAGCGGCGTGGTCAGCAGGCCGAGGAGCCCGAGCGGGAGGGCGAGGGCGGCTGCGGGGAGGGCACGGGCCAGGTAGCGCAGCCGGGCCCGCACCAGGGCTCGCAGCAGGGTTCTGCGGGCGGACGCGGCCATCCGGGCCTTCTGCGCCCGCTTCGCTCGCAGGTCCGCGGTTTCGTCCTGCCGCTTGCGGTGTGCGGCCCGCAGCGTGGCCGGCACCGACCGCACCACCTGGCCGGGTGAGCGGCGCCCCGACTTCCCGCCGCCGCTGTTCGCTGCGGCGTTGCGGGCACGAGGTGACGACGAGGCTGAACCGCTGCTGTGGCCCAGAGCAGTTGAGCTGCTGTTGCGGCTGGGCTGGGACTTGGTCCCGGGGCCGGTGCCCACGCTGCTGCGGTGGGCTCTGGCGGCGCGGCGGGCGTCGGCCACCTCACGGCGGGCCGCCGTCTGCTGCTGGCGCCGCTGAGCCCGGGTGGGTGTGGCGGCGGCCTGCTGGCGGCGCAGCTTCCGCACTCCGCCCGCCGACGACGCCAACCGCGCGCCCGAAACCCTCCCTGCCTTGATGCCGCTGCCGTCGGCAGGGCCCGTCCTGCCGGGCCGGTTCGTCGAACTCGCCGACCGGGTGCCCGCCGAAGCCGTTCCCGTCCCGGTGCGGCCACCGCTGCCGGCGGACCGACGTCCGCTGCTGATGCCAGCGCCCGAACCGTGTGCTGTGCGGGCGCCGGTTCGCTCGGGGCTGGGCCGCGTGCTGCCGTTTCCGGTCCCGATGCCGGTGGAGCGGCGGCGGTTGGTGGTACGGCAGGCGGCGGCAGTACCGGCCGTCAGCATCCCGGCCCCGAGCACGGCGGCCAGCGCGGCCATGGGCCCGGCCGCCAGCGCAGCCGCCGAAACGCCGCCGACGACGCTGTTGGCGGCCATAACCGCCACCGGGACGGCGGGGATGCCACCGGGCGTGTGGGCCGGTCCCGGGGCCGAGGCGTCGCCCTGCTCCGGACGGCGCGGTGCCGGGGCCGTGGGGATGGGCGCCGTGGTCCCAGCGTCGGCCGTGGACGTTGTGGTGTGCAGGTCGGCGGTCATCGAACCTCCCTGGTGGGCCCGTGGTGAGGGTGGTTCGCGGTGGCGGCCCGCCAGCGGGTCACCTCGGCGGAGTCGGCGCCCGTCAGCTCGACTCCGAAGTCACAGTCCAGGCAGGACAGCCGGACCGTGAAGAAGCGAGCGACCAGCCGGTCAACGGCGCCGAACATCACCAGGAACAGGGCGCTCCCGCAGACGCCCACCAGGTGCCAGGGCACCTGGTGGGCGACGAGCTCCCGCACCTGAGCGGCGGCGAGCAGGGCACAGACGGCGGCGGCTGCCGTCCGCAGGACACGGTGCTTGGCGTGCTGGTTCACTAGACAGTCCTTCCGGTTGGGAGGTGAGCCCGGCCGCGTGCTGTGGTAGGTGGGCGGCCGGGCTCGTACGTTCATGCCGCCAGGGCGGCGGAGGGCCGGTCGTGGCAGGGCACGCAGGTGCCCAACGACGTGGAGATCGTGTAACCGGCGTCCTGCCCGCAGTCGGGGCAGACACGGCGCGCGGCCAGTGCCCGCCCGAGTGCGGCCCACTTCGCGGGCGTCATCGGACGCACGGGCTTGGCGGCGTCGATCCGGTACAGGTAGGCGACCAGCGGTTCACGCCCCCGGCGGCGCGGTCGGAACACTTGCGCGGCCACCTCCTGTCCGCCGGGACGCAGCCCGAGGGCGCGGAGCTGACGCCGCGTGGCCAGCCCTTGGGGGGCGAGGCGCCAGGGGTAGGTGGGGACGCCGAACCGTACGCCGTCGGGGTCGAAGCAGTCGGCGCGGCCCAGGCTGGTCATGAGGCGCGGGGCGCGGTGACGACCTGGCGGCGTAGGTCGGTGGCCGCACGGCGGGTAAGGCCCAGGTCGGTGCGCAGGCGGCCGATGGTCACCGGGCGTCCGGTCTCCTTGACCGCCTGTCGGTTCAACCGCCGGACCGCCCGGCGCAGCTCACCGGCGGTCATCTCCCCGGCCGGGGTGGTGGTCATCTCGGTGACCGCTTCGGTGACCACCTGACGCGGCTCGGCAGCGGCCGCCACGACCGGGCGGGGGCGGTCGTCCCAGAACGGCCCGACCGTCCAGTCCGGAACCCTCACCGGCTCCGCCGACGTGACCGCCTCGGTGACCGGCGGGGTGGCCGGGTCGGTGACCGTCCTCGGGCGGGCGACGACGGGCAGCATGCGGGCACCGGCCGGAACCACCTGGGGCACGTCCCGCCGTTCTGCCGTGGCCAGCGCGGGACGGTCCGTGGCGGGGAGCTGGGGTGGTGTGGCGGTGCCGAACATGTCGACCAGGGCTGCGTCGGCGCCCGCCTGCATCCGCTCGCGCTGAACAGTCAGGAGTTGAGCGTCAAGGGTGGTGTCACCGTTGCCGATGCGGCGGGCCAGGCGCCAGGAGCGGTGTTCGGACGCCTTGCGGACCCACCCGGTGGGGTGGTGAGCGGCGCGGGCGCGGTGGTAGGCCAGGGCCCGCACTGCACCGGCCGCGCGGGCTTCGGCCTCGACGTCCCGTCCGTGCTGGTGAACCACGATGCGCCGGGCCAGGAAGGCCATGCCTTCGGCGGCGACGGTCATACCCATGGGGGTGATGGCGTAGATGACGGCCTGGCCCGGATCGTCGGCCGCGGTGACGGCCATCGCGGACGCGGCTGCCGGCAGCAGCCACAACCCGGCTCGCACCACGGCCGGGGCCGACTGGCCCAGCATGGTCAGACCGAGGAGGACCAGGGCGAGGACGGCGGTGGCGCCCTCGCCGGCTGCGACGGCACCAACCGCCGTGCCCTGCCCGTAGGCGGCGGCGACGTTGGTGTAGGTGCCGATTCCGCCGGCAATCCCGGTGGCCAGCATCGGCACGAACGCGGCCGTCAGCACCACCTTCTGCGGTGTGCTCAACGCGGCACCGTTCACCGCGCACCCCCGATCACGGCCAGGACGGCGGCCAGGGCGAGGAAGGCTCCAAGCGCAGAGATCAACAGCGAGGCCCTGGCGGAGGTGCAGGCGAACTCCGCCCGCACCTCCGCCAGGGCCGCATCAGCGGTGGGCGTCGGGTGGTTGGTCATGCGGCACCGCCGTCACTCAGGAGATGGACGGGGGCGCGGTTGGTCAGGTCGTGCAGGAGGTTCTGGGCGCGGGTGGTGGCTCGGCGCAACCGCCGGGCGTCCAGCTCGGTCATCGGCCTGTCCAGCAGCGCGATTTCCACGCTCAGCAGCTCGACTTCGGCCTCAATGGCGGGCAGCTCGGCTTCGATGGCGGCCAGGTCGGCGGCGGTCGGCTCGCCCTCCTCGTCCGGGACGGGGCTGCCGAGCGGGGGGGACCAGGTGCAGGTGGGTGTTCATGGTGTCTCCAAGCAGGGACATGGACGACGCAGCGGGTCGGACCGAGGCCATATGGCCGGGGCCCGCCCCGCGCTTGGGTGTCGTCGTGTCAGTGGGTGAGGTGGAGTCGGCAGAAGGTGCAGGGCCAGCGGCGGCCGATGATGACGACGGTCGTGACCGTCAGCCCGGCCGCTCGCTGGGCGTCGGCCCACCGGGGGCAGTCGCCCCACCAGGCGGTTCCGGTGTTGCCGATCGCGGCCCAGCCGCGACGACGCTTCACTTTCCGCTGCCCTTGAGCGAGCGGCGGTTGACCTCGGCCAGCTTGCGCGAGAGCTCCTCACGCTCCTCGTCGGTCATCCCGGCCTGGGCGATGGAGGGGTTCACCGCAGCCACCCCCCGGCCACCAGTCGGCGCCCGGAAGAGGGCGAGGCGCTGCGGGACCAGTCGGTCAGCAGCTCGGCCAGCATCTGCTCACCCCGCCGCTCGGGCGGCAGCGTCTCTCCGGGGCTGCGGATCGGCAGCGGCGGCCGGTTCTCCTCGCCGCCGGACTCGGCGAGAGACGGATGGGTGTTGCCCGCACGCGGCGGGCCAGCGATCATCGTGCTCACAGGTGCCTCCAGTTCAGGTGCCTGTCTGCGCCACCTGGGATGCCCCCCAGGTGGCGCTTCACTTCGGAGCGGGATTCCGGCTCCCCTCGGCTCCGCCCGTACGAGACGGGCGGAGGAGGCAACCGGCCCGTGACCACACGGCCACGGATGGCTGTACTGCGCGGACCTCTGCCGCGCTGGCCGCCTTATCGGAGGAGGCGGCGACCTCGTCGCGCTGTTCAGTTCTCAATGCACGAGCGCTGCCTTTCGACCCGTCTCACGGGGCCGTCCGGGCGCAGCAAACAGAACCCGCAGAACGGGTTCCACTCATTCAACTTGTTGGTACAAGTCGAATGAGTTGATGCTTGCCTACAAGCAGTGACCGTGTCAAGCGATGGGAGCCTGCATGTACCAACAAGTTGAGCGAGTGAGTGATGATGGAGGCATGAGCAAGCAGCCGAAGTACCGACAGGTGGCGGACGCCCTGCGCCGCGAGATCGACAGCGGCACCTACCCGCCGGGGTCGCGGCTGCCCTCGGAAAGCGAGCTGTCGGCTCGGTTTGAGGCGTCGCGCAACACGGTCCGCTCCGGACTCGGGCTGCTGGTGTCCCAGGGACTCGTGACTTCTAGCCAAGGGCTGGGATACGAGGTGGCGAAGCACGAGGTGTTCGAGCTGAACGCCTCGCGCTTCGAGAACCTGAGCTTCCCCCAGGATGGGGACGCCTACAGCACCGATGTGGCCAACGCCGGCCGCAGGCCGCACCAGACGTTCCGTGTCGAGATCCGGCCGGCTCCCGAGGACGTGGCACACCGGCTCAAGGTGGAACCGGGATCGCGCACGGTACTCCGGTTCTGCCACCGCTTCGTGGACGACGTCCCTTGGTCCACGCAGGCGACCCACTACCCGTCGTGGCTAGTGGACGAGGCTCCTCGACTAGCTGAGCCGGGCGACATCGCGGAGGGAACGACGAGGTACCTGGCGGCGCACGGAGTCGAACAGGTCGGGTACTTCGACGAGATCGCGACCCGCATGCCCACCCCAGAGGAAGCGCGAATGCTGGAGATCGGCGCGGGCGTCCCGGTACTCCTCTGGACCCGCACCGGCTACTCGGAGGAACGCCCGATCCGGTCCACCGTCACCACTTTCCGAGGCGACCTGAACCGGATGAACTACGAGATCGGCAGCCTGGCCGCTCGGGAAGGGAACACCCAGTGATCATTCGATCGGCTCGGCCCGAAGACGTCGCCCAGCTCCTCGCCTTCCGCGAGGAAGCGGCCTCGTGGCTCCTCCAGCTCGGCTCCGACCAGTGGCAGCGGCCCTACCCCGCGGACCGGCTACTCACCGCTGTGGAGGCCGGATCAGTCTTCATGCTGGACGACGGCCCGGTTACAGCGGCCACCATCACCGTGGACGCCACAGCCGAAGAGGGCTTGTGGACCGACGAGGAACTCAGCGAGCCGTCCATGTTCATCACCAAGCTCACCGTTGCGCGCACCCACGCCGGCGCGAACCTGGGCGCGAGACTCCTCGACTGGGCAGGCGACCGGGCGTACCGCGCCGGCGCCAAGTGGCTCAGGCTCGATGCGTGGACCACTAACGAGGGTCTCCAGCGCTACTACCTGCAGCAGGGCTTCGAGCACGTCCGCACGGTCCGCGAGGGCACAGCCGTCAACGGCGGCCCCCGAGTCTCAGGCTGGCTGGCCCAACGCCTCACCGCCCCCGCCGACCACGGCTTCGTGGACGTAACACCCACACCGACATCTGCCGGCGGGTAGGCGGCACCGTGTGCTTAGCTAACGTACCGAAAGCCTCCGGAGCCGTGATCACTTGCGGTAAAGAATTTCGAAATATCTGCCCCATCGGCTCCCGGAAGTCCTTTGCATGGAACATCAGGAGGATTTCAGCATAACCGCTGATTTCGCCTAGCATGACCCTGCTAGTAGCACTCAACGAGACAACGGAGATGCGATGGTAGCGCGGCGGTCTATCGAGTTTGGCGACTCCGTGACGGGAATGTTGGTCGATGGCATCGATGGGACTCCGTACGTCGCTGCAACCCTGCGGCTAAGTGAAACCAATGGTGCCCAAGTCGAAGTTCCGTATCTCGATTTCCCTGGAGAATCCCAGTTTGGGTCCACTGCGGAATGGTTCAACTCGGAGGAGCCTCCGAGCAATTTGCTGCTGATGTCCCTTGATGGGGATATCTCGCTATATGGTTGTCGATACTCAGGTCACACGGTTAATTATCCGAGAGGGATTGGAGTTGGCCGGGTGACGCCGTCTGAGCTCGTACTCCACGGGAGGGATGGAGATTTTCACGATCAACTCGAAGTGAAGGAATTTCGATCTCGTATTGACGGTCTTATTGACTGGACCCGCTACGGCTCAATCAGGAGGAAAACAGACCAAGACGACCAGGGTCGTGTGCAAAGAGTCACAATCGAAATTGCGAGTCTAGACGGGAGCCAATGGCGGCAAGGCGCGTCCATGATGAAAATTTCGGGCGACTGGAACGTTGATCCAGCCCGAAACAGTGTGAATGTAACCGAAGGTGTGTCGCTAGTTAGCACATTCGAATGCCCTAAGCCGGTACTGCAACACTTGGCTGAGCATCGCAAGGTGTCTGCGCTGTTGTCCTTCATCTTTGGTTGCGCGACCTACTTTCGACGCCATGACATCAAAGATTCGCGATTCAATGCAAAAACTTTGGATGGTAGTGTAGTTGAGACTCCTTTTTACCAATTGGTGAGCCGAGGCACCGTGAAGGAGCACTCGAAGCCGTCGCCCTCACGTAAAAGGTTGCAGTCCCCGCTAGTGGAATTTAGCAAAGTCGGGTCGAATGGCCTGGAAAACTGGTCCACTTGTTACGATACTTGGGTGCGCTTCATTCACCCTGCGGTTAGTGCGCTAAACCGACCGGGTGCGATCATCGAAAATTTGGTAATTAGTGCTGCGATGAGCATGGAGGCAGCAGCGAATCTGATCGGACCGGTAGATGGCGAATCGCCTACGTGTAGGCGAAACGGGAGTCCAACGACTGCGACATACATGTATCGCTGCCTCGTTGAAACCGGCTGGGACTGGTCGGCTCTTTGTTCATCAGTGGTCGGCTTGGCCCAAGCAATTGCAAACAATTACAATACTATCAAGCACTTCGATCGCGGGCAATTCCCTGACCCGACCGAGACGCATCTCGTAAGTTCCGTAACGGCTCTTGCGGTACGTATGCTGGCACTTCGGGTTACTAGGCCAGATTTGGAGGCGGTCGACCTGTTTGGTAATCGAGTACACGACTTCGATCGCCTCAAAGACGAGTTCGATGCGTATGGCCTCTTTGTCAACGGAGACGGCCAGTTTGTTTCCCGCCATGCCTGACATGGACGGTACTGGATGCTGGTGCACGCGCGTGCCCGCGTGCGGTGCCCACAGCGACAGGGGTCATGCAGCCGATGCGTGCCCCGGTTGAACCCCCAAGGCAGTTCTCGTCTCTTATGATGTGCTCCTGCGTAGGCCCCTTGTCTCTATCAATCTTTCTTCGCAGAGCCGGGGGCGAGCCACAGAAGGCGTCGTCGTGTGTCGGTCGGCTCCACGACTCTAGGCACATCCCCGGCTCGGGGCTCTCGTCGAGCAAAACCGGGGGCCACCTGGGTGAAGCGCGGGCAGGCCACCGGGCCCAGGATCTCCACCGACCTCAGGTCACTCTCCCCTCTCGGTCGCCTTAACCTTGGTAGCGAGGATCTTCAAAGCGGCGTCGGCCTTCTCCACATCCTCGCGCGTCAGGTCTTGAGGAGAGTTACTGTAGGCAATGTAGGACGTAGGAGCCCACATATGGGCAGCACGCCAGGTGAAAGTGAGCACAGACGTCCAGTCCTTTCTATGACCGAGCCGAGCCTCAATTCGGATGCGATAGTCACGTGCCTCTGGCACGAAGCCAGGAAAGGGGGCGCCGAACTCGATGAAAATCTGCTCCGCCTCTCGGCCCGCTACCGAGAAAACCGATGGCAGCAAGTGTCCATCATCCGATGCGGGCATGAGTTTAGCCCTAGACGTTCGCCAGGGAAGCGGCATCAGTGCGCCAGGTTCGTCGGGGAATCGCAGCCGAAGATCCTGAACAATGATGGGCTTTGCTCCTGTGTTGTACATCACAAGGGGCAGTCGGAGTAGCGTCTTTTGCTGGTTAGCGCAGGCTGCGAAGGAGTGCGGTTCGTAGAGTTGCAGCTTGCCCTGTCTGGCATTGATCCACCAGAAAGAACCCACGGTGAAGAGCAAGGCGCACACCGTCACAATTGCTACGGGGGTCCAGCTAGCAGTTCGGCTCGCGGCCGCAAGGATCAGCGTTGTCACCTCGTCATTATGGCAAGCCTCATGCCGACTTGGCGTGTGTGCGGATTAACATCATTAAGTTGACATCAACGGTCGCAGAGGCGTGGGCCATATGTGGGCCAAGCTTGCCGCAGAGGTTGGCACCGTGAGCAGTACGCGCAGGTCAGATGGCAATTCTGGCTCCTCAAGGGGCCGGTCTTGAAAACCGTCGTGGCAGCGATGTCACCGTGGGTTCAAATCCCACCGCCTCCGCCCTGAGAGCAGCAGGATCGGCCTCTGACCGGGCATCCCGGGCAGAGGCCGATCTGCGTGTCACCCGCGTCGACCGGGCGTGCCTACCCGCCTCGGGGGCCTCGGGCGCTCACATCCGGCGATCGAGAAGGTTCGGTCTCCACCTGTGACCGCGCGCCTCGCGTGACCGGCCCGCGACGTACCGGTGTCCGACGGTGGCACTCATCCGGTGAGGAAGTCGACCAGCAGGCGGTTGACCTCTTCGGGCCGTTCCAGGTAGCCGAAGTGGCCCGTTTCGGCGACCAGCTCGTGTCGGGCGTCGGGGATGGCCCGGGCCACCTCGACACCGAGGTGCGGCGGGGACAGGCGGTCGTCGGTGAAGCTCACCACGAGGGTGCGGGCCGAGATCCGGCCGAACTCGGTGATGTCGTGCGGGAAGTCGGTCAGTGCCGCCGCGAACTGCTGGCGTACTCCGGCCGAGGGGGTGGCGGGAACCATACCGAGCATGTCGAGCCAGTCCTGGGCCCGTGCGTCGTCCCGCAGGCTCGCCGGGGAGAGGCCGGCCAAGGCGTTCAGAGCCACCCAGAGTTCGGTGGGCACGGCGACATCCTGGTCGTGGACGGCCATCTGGGCGTGGGCGTAGGCGGTGAGGGCGGCGTCCCCCCTGCCGCGCGTCGCCAGGAGGGCGAGCCGGTCGACCAGCTCGGGGCGGGTCAGCGCGAGGCGTTGGGCAGCGCGGGCGCCGATGGAGGTGCCCACGATATGGGCGTGGCCGTCGGTCGTCTTCTCCACCAACGTGGCCAGGTCGTCGGTGAGGTCGGCGAGAGTGAAGCCCTCGGGGCACTCGGAGCTTCCCCCCACCCCCCGGTGGTCGTAGGTGACGACCCGGAAGCCGGCGTCGACGAGCGCGGGCACCTGGTAGGGCCGCCAGACCCGGCCGGGTGATCCGGCGCCCATGACGAGGACGACCGTCGGACCGCCGCCGAACTCCTCGTAGGCGATCGTGACGTCCCCGGTGTCGATGAACTCCGTCATGTCTGTGTCGTTCCTTCCTGCTGTTCGACCGCTGATGCGAGGGCCAGGAGCCCCCGGTTCCACCAGCGAGCCAGGTCGTGGACGTCCTCGTGCGCGGTGACGTCCGGGTTGTAGCGCCAGGTGGATTCGAACACCGGGCCGGGATGAACGGCGGCGACGATCTCCAGGGAGAACGCCTGATCCATTTCCGGCTCGCTGTCCTCGGGGAAGGCGGCACGCAGCCCGTCGTCCAGGACCACGGTCCAGGGGGCCGGGGCCTCTGCTCGGGTCCGGTCCGCGAAGAGCAGCCCGTCGACGCGGCCCAGGTAGCTGAAGAGGATCTGCGGGCCTCCGGGGTCGTCCGGGGCCCTCGTCCGCAACCCGTGGTCGAAGCCGCCGTGCGGTACGGCGTCCAGTTCGCGCTGTGCCTTCTCCAGCAGGCGGCGGGTGCGGTGGGCGTCCGTCACCGCCTGCTCGACGCTGAGGCGCCGGTCCCGGTCCGGGCCCAGAGCGCACGGTTCGTCCGACGCGGCGGAGTCGACGACGTGCGGGTGGAAGACGTTGAACCAGCCGACGGTCCGGGAGGTGTCCGCCGGGGCGCCGAGGTGGGGCTCCAGCAGTTCGTCCCGGCGTCCGTGGCTCTCCCGCAGGATCGCGAGACCGGTGTCGGATCGTATGGCGCGGGCGCTGCGCCAGCTCGCTTCCGCGAGGGCGGTGGCGGCGAGCAGGGCGGCTTCGGGGCTCCCGTACCGGGTGTGCAGGAGGGCCGCCGCCAC
This sequence comes from Streptomyces chumphonensis, assembly GCF_014779715.1. Lineage (GTDB taxonomy): Bacteria > Actinomycetota > Actinomycetes > Streptomycetales > Streptomycetaceae > Streptomyces > Streptomyces chumphonensis. Next base: position 113,592 of record NZ_JACXYU010000008.1, on the reverse strand, counting down.
CTTGGTCGAGCTGATCACGCGGTGGGACCGGAGCTTGCCCCGGGTGTCGGTGCCGGGCTGGAGCGCGCGCCTCCCGAGGCGGGGGGCCTGCGCCGTCTCCTTGTGCACCGCGTGCCAGTAGGTCGACTGGGCCGCGGGTTCGGGGCCTTCGGCGCGGGCCGCCAGCGCGCGGGACCACGCCGTCATCGGGGTCGGTTCCGCCGGGAGCGGCTCGGGCGCGGCCGGGGCGTCAACTCCGGGACCGGCCGCCCGGTGTGCGGCGGCGAGGTCGGTGAGGATGATCCGCCAGGACACGACATCGGCGACGGCGTGGTGGATGGCGAGGAACAACCGCTGTGTGCCGCTTCGGAGTTCGTGGTGAACGGCTCCGGCCATCATGACGCCGGAGTCCGGGTCGAGCCGTTCCCAGACCCGTTGTGCCGACTTCAGGACACGCTGTGGTGTCCAGTTCTCACATTCTTCGTGGGTCAGGGGTACCCGGGCGTCTCCGCGTGTGTCGGCGGGCAGCAGGCACAGGCGGCCGTCCTCGCCCACGGAGGTCCGGGTGGTGAGCTGGGGGTGGGCCCGGAGCACTCCGCTGAGCAGGGCGTCGAGCCGTTCGGCGGTGAGATCCTGCGGCAGTTCGACGAGTTGGGACAGTGCGAAGCGCCGGTAGTCACCGAGTCCGTGCATCCAGTCCAGCGCCGGGGTACGGACGGCCGCGGTTTCGGCTCCGGTCGGGCCGTGGTCCGGGGCGGGTGACGGGGCGTCCCGGCCGGGTCCGACGGTGTCGATGGAACGGGCGAGTTGGGCGGCCGTGCGGTGGGTGAGGACATCGCGTGGCGTGCAGTGCAGCCCCGCCCGGCGCAGTCCGCTGACCAGGGAGATGGTGGCGATGCTGTCCATCCCGTGGTGGAACATGTCGTCCTCGGCTCCGAGGGCGACCGCGTCCAGCAGTTCGCGGGCGGCAGTGAGGACGGCCTTCTCGGTCGGGGTCGCGGCGTCGCGGTATGTCCCGGGCCCGGTCCGGGACCCGGTGGTGCCGGTGGGGTCGGGCAGCGCCCGCACGTCCACCTTGCCGTTCACCGTCAGCGGGAGGGAGTCCAGCTCCACGAAGCGGGCGGGGATCATGTAGTGCGGGATGCGTCGCGCCAGGTCGTCCCGGAGTGCGACCGGGTCCAACACGCCACCGTCCGTCCGGTTCCCGGCCACCTGTGCGGCGCGTACCGGGCCTGCCGCGCGGGCCGCGCGGGTCGCGACCACGTAGGCGGCGAGCGCCTGGCCCTGGCTGCCGCGGAACGGGACGACGACCGCTTTGGCGACATCCGCGCGGTCTTCCAGCGCGGCCACGATCTCGGCCGACTCGACCCGGTAGCCGCGGATCTTCACCTGCTCGTCCTCGCGGCCGAGGAAGACGATGCGGCCGTCGGCGTCGCGACGTACGACGTCGCCGGTGCGGTAGAGGCGTTCGCCGGTGGCCGGGTCGGGGACGAAACGCTCGGCGGTCAGGGCGGGACGGGACCGGTACCCACGCGCGACCTGGTCGCCACCCAGGTACAGCTCGCCGCGCATGCCCAGCGGAACGGGCCTGAGGTCCGGGCCGAGCACCTGGGCCGTGGACCCGACGGCGGCCCGGCCGATCTGAGGCTCCCGCCCGGCCGTCACGCGGGCGTTCACCGCTTCGACGGTGATCTCGGTCGGTCCGTAGAAGTTGTGGACGCGGGTGCCGGACAGGCCGGCCAGCATGTCCCAGGTGGCACGGGAGATCTCCTCGCCGCCGAGCGCGAGGATCCGCAACGGGCAGCGGCCACCGTCGATGAGCCCCGCCTCGGCGAGCCGGCCGAGCATCGACGGGGAGGTGTCGAGCATATCCACCCGGTGCTCGCGGATGCCCCGCACCAGGCGGTAGGGATCACGCTGGTCCTCCTCGTCGAAGAGCACGACGGTGTAGCCGGTGAGAAGGGCGAGTTGGGGCTGCCAGCTTGCGTCGAAGGCGAACGACCAGGAGTGCCCCACCCGCAGGGGTTCATCCGTCCCGGTGACGGCGGGCCGGTAGATCTGCTCGCGGTGGGCGTGGAGCAGCGTGAGCAACCCGCCGTGGGTGGCGACGACGCCCTTGGGCTCGCCGGTGGAGCCGGAGGTGAAGACGGTGTGGACCGCCTGGTCGGGGTGGGTCGTCCCCGGCAGCCGGCCCGGGTCGGGCGTGTCGGTTCCCGGACGGCCGACCGGCGCGGTGGCGCCGTCCGCCGGCGCGACCCGGCCCGGGTGGAGCTCGCAGCGTGCGCCCTTCCACCAGAGCTGCTCTCCGGGCCGGGTGACGAGTACCCGGGCCCCGGAGACGCGGGCGATGGTGGTGTTGCGTTCGGCCGGGGCGCCCAGGTCGAGCGGAACGAGCGTTCCGCCCGCCTTGAGGACGCCGAACAGGGCGGCGAAGTAGTCCGCTTCGCGGGGCAGCGCGACGGCGACCTGGGTCTCCCGGGTGACGCCGAGGGCCCGCAGCCGGTGAGCGACCCGGTTGGCCCACCGGTCCAGTTCGGCGTAGCCGACGGCCCCGTGCCGGTCGCGAACGGCCTCGCGATCCGGGTACAGGTCGGCGACGTGTTCGAACTCCCGGTGCACGCCGGGGAGGAGCGCCCGGTGGCTCTCCCCGGCCCCTTCCCGGTCCCCGGTCGGGCCCGGTGGCGCCGGGGGTGTGTCCGGCCCGGCCAGGGCACGGAGTTCCGCCTCCTCGCCGGGCAGCAGGATGTCCAGCTCGCGGTGGGTCCGCTCGGGGTCGCGGGCGATCTCCTGGACGAGGTGCAGGAAGCGCTCGGCGAGCCGTCCGGCGTCGAGGCCGCCCAGGGCGGCGTCGATGTGGTCGACGTTGACGTACAGCCGGTCGTCGAGAAGGAACGGCACGATGGTCAGGGGGTAGTGGGTGAAGCTGTCCATGAGCACGGGCGTCATCGTCACGCCCTGCCCCACGTCCAGGGTGCTGCGGGCCTCGCCCTTGGGGGTGTTGTGGAAGATCATCAGGGTGTCGAAGAGGTCACCGGCGCCGGCGGCCCGCTGGATCTCGCTGAGACCGGTGTAGCCGTGGGTGCGCTGCCGGGCCGCATGTTGCTGGACGCGTCGGCACAGGTCCGTCAAGGACTCCGTGGGGTCCAGAGTGACGCGCGCGGGAACGGTGTTGATGAACAGTCCGATGGCGGACTCGATCTCCGTCACCTCTTCGGGCCGTCCGGAGACGGTGACGCCGAAGGTGATGTCCTCGCGCCCGGTCAGCCGGTGCAGCAGCACGGCCCAGGCGGCCTGTGCGACGGTGTTGACGGTGAGGTTCAGCGCCCGGACCCTGGCGAGGAGCGTGTCGAGCGGAGGTCCTTCCAGGTAGCGCATGGTCAGGGTGGCCGTGGGCGTCCCGCCGCCCGCAGGGCCGCCGGTGCCGACGACGGTGGGTTCGGTGACGCCCGCGAGCGCCTCCCTCCACACGTCGAGCGAGGCCCGCGCGTCCTGCTCCCGCAGCCAGCCGATGTAGTCCCGGTAGGCGCGGGAGGGCTCGACCGGCCCGGGGAGGTCGGCGCGGTAGCGGTCGGCCAGCTCGCGCCAGAACAGCGGCACGGACCAGCCGTCGATCACGATGTGGTGGAAGACGCACAGCAGCCGGTGGTGGTCGGGGGCGAGCCGGGCGAGGGTGACGCGTAGCGGCGGCCCCGCGGTGAGGTCGAAGGACGCCTCGGTCTCGGCCCGGACGTGGCTCCGGAACGCCTCGGCGGATGTTTCCATCTCCCGCCATCGGACGTCCACGGTGGCCGGGACGAGCTGCACCGGGTGCGGTAGGCCCTCGTGCCGGAAGGTCGCGGCGAGATGGGGGTGGCGGGCCAGCACGGCGTTGAGCGCGCGGCGCAGTCGCTCCGTGTCCAGGGGCCCGTGGAAGTCGGTCAGGACGGCCACGGCGTAGCCGTCGCCGCCGCCGGCTCGGGGAGCCCCGCCGGGGCGGTGGGTGTCGTTGACCAGTCGGTTGAGTGAGTACAGCCCGCGCTGAAGGGGGCCGAGTGCCAGGACATCGGCGATGTCGTGACTGCCGTTGGAGACCACCGCGTGTTCCTCGTCGTGTGGGTCGGTCGTGGAAGGGCGCGCCGGTCCGCGCGTCGGGTCGGTCGGTGCGCGGACCGGCGCGCTGACCCGGTGCCACCGCGGCCGGGCGGCGGTACCGGGAGCGGGGCGGTCAGCTCGGGACGTCGGACTCCATGGCCTCGCGCAGACCGCGTGGGCGCATGTCGGTCCAGGTCCGCTCGATGTACTCCAGGACCTCGGCGCGAGAGGCCTCTCCGTACACCGAGTGCCAGCCGTCGGGGATGTCGCGGAAGGCCGGCCACAGGGCGTACTGGTCCTCGTCGTTGACCACCGCGTGGAAGCGGCCGTCGTCGTCGTCGAAGGGGTTGGTCGGCATGGGGTTCTCCGTTCCGTGGATCCGCGCCCGGTGCTGTCGGGACGGCGTGTGTCGGTATGGGCAGGGGGGTTCGGGGGGTCAGGGACGGGGGTGGGCCGCCGTGGTGAGCCGCCATGCGTCCGCCCGGCGGCGCAGTTCGACGAAGCGGCGGTAGGTTCCGTCGCGGAGCAGCAGCTCCTCGTGCGTGCCCTGGTCCTCCAGACGGCCGTCGTCGAGCACGAGCACGTGGTCGGCGCCGACGACGGTCTGGAGCCGGTGCGCGACGACGAGGACCGTGCGGTCCTTCGCGAGGCGCGTGACGGCCTGCTGGACGAGCCGTTCGTTGACCGCGTCCAGCGAGGAGGTCACTTCGTCGAGGAGGACGACGGGGGCGTCCTTGAGGAGGGCGCGGGCGATCGAGACGCGTTGCCGCTCACCGCCGGAGAGCGTCGAGCCGCCCTCGCCCACGCGGGTGTCCCAGCCGTCGGGCAGCCGGTGGACGATCTCGTCCACCCGCGCCTGCCGGCCGACCTCCTCCAGTTGTTCCCGGGTGGCGTCCGGCCTGGCCTGGAGGATGTTGTTCGCGATCGTGTCCTCGAAGAGGTACGGGTTCTGGGAGACGAGCGAGATCCGGCTCATCAGCCGCCGGGTGCCGAGCTCGCGGACGTCCTGCCCGGCGACCTCGACCGTGCCCTGCCCCGGCTCCAGGTCGTGGAAGCGGGCCAGCAGCGCCAGTACCGTCGACTTGCCCGCTCCGGAGGGGCCGACGAGGGCCGTCAGCGTGCCCGGTTCCGCGCGGAAGGTGAGCCCGTGCAGAACCGGACGGTCCGGGGTGTAGCCGAAGGTGACGTCCCGGAAGGCGACCGAGGGCGCGCCGGGTTCGGCGGGTTCGGCGGGCTCGGGGAGCGGCTCGTTGCCGAGCACCTCCTGGAACCGCCGCATCCCCACGGCGGCGATCCGCAGCCCGCCCGCGACCTCCGCGACGGCGGTCAGCGGTTCCACGAACCGCACGGCGAGCACCATGACCGCGAGCAGTTGGGCGATGTCGACGTCCTGCCCACCGCCGAGGGACAGGTGGACGACGAGCGCGAGCACCGCCGTCAGCACGGCCTGGAGGACGAGGAAGAGGGGCGCGCCGGCCGCCGAGTTGCCGAGGACCATGCGGCGCGAGGCCGCGTCCTGCTCGGTGAAGGCGGCCTCCAGCGGGGCATGGCCCTCCACCGTGCGTCCGAAGGCGCGCAGCGCGGGCTGCTGGGTGGCGTACTCCAGCACCCGGGCGGAGGCACGGCTGGTGCTCTCGTCCCAGCGGCTCTCGACCCTCTCGATGATGCGCAGGTAGAGCCGGTAGGCCAGCAGCGCCAGGGGCGCGCCGAGCAGCAGGCACAGGCCGACCTCCCAGCGGACCACCAGGCTCACCAGGATGATCGTCGCCGGGGTGACGAACGCCGTGACCACCGGGGCGACGAGGTGGGCGGGGGCGGTGGCGACGTCGAGGGCCGTCTTGCCCACCAGCCTGCCGACGGTGGCCGAGCGGCCGGGGCCGAACCAGCCCAGCGGTGTCGTGGCCAGGGTGTCGCCGAGTCGCTGGTGGAGCAGCTTCAGCAGGGAGCTGGACAGCTCCCCGGCGTGCCGGTGGTTGCGCAGGATCAGCACGTGATGGACGAGGACGAGCCCGGCCAGGACGGCCGCCCAGGTCCACATCCCCGACCAGTCCTCGGCGAAGACCGCGCTGAGCAGCGGGATGAGCGTGCAGGCCGCGAGACCCTGGAGGACCGCGCAGGCCGTGACCCGGACGAGCAGCGCCCGGAGTTCCCGGCACCCGGCGTCGTCCAGCAGGGCGAAGAGTTGTCTGATCATGCGGGGTCGTGTCCTTCCCTGCCGTCGTGCCGGCGTTCGTCGGCCTCTGCGGCGGCGTCCGTACCGGGGCCGGAGGCGTCGGCGCGCCACAGCGAGGGGTAGAGGGTGCCGTCGGCGAGCAGCGTGTCGTGCGTGCCCTGCTCGACGACGCGCCCGCCGTCGAGCACGACGATGGAGTCGGCGTGGCGCACCGTGTGCAGCCGGTGCGCCACGACCAGCAGCGTCTTGTCCGCGCTCAGCGCGTTCAGCGCCTCCTGGAGGAGCGCCTCGTTGTCCGGATCGACGGCCGAGGTCGCCTCGTCCAGGATCAGCACCGGGCGGTCGGCCAGGATCGCGCGGGCGATCGCGACGCGCTGGTACTCCCCGCCCGAGAGGACGGCGTCCACGCCCACGATCGAGTCGAGGCCCTTCGGTAGCCGCTCGATGACGTCCTCGACCCGTGCGGCCCGCGCCGCGCGCAGCACCTCGCCGTCGTCCGCGTCGGGCCGGGCGAGGCGGATGTTGTCGCGCAGCGACACGCGCAGCGGGGAGGTGTCCTGGAAGACGAAGCCGACGTGTCGGTAGAGGTCGGGGAACGGCAGTTCACGCAGGTCGGTGCCGGCGATGGTGACCCGGCCCGCCACCGGGTCGTCGAACCGGGCGAGCAGCTTGGCCAGAGTGGACTTGCCCGAACCCGAGGGTCCGACGAGTGCGGTCATGGTCCCCGGTTCCAGCGTCAGCGAGACGTCGTCGAGCGCCGTCGTCCCGCCGTAGCGGAAGGTGACCCCCTCGAAGCTGACGGGTGCGTCCGAGGGCAGCGTGACGGGCGGGCCGCCGACCGAGGGAAGCTCGGGCTCGGAGAGCACTTCCCGCACCCGGTCCGCGGCGCCCCTGGCCGCCAGCAGCGCGTGGTAGTTGAAGCCCAGGGCCAGCAGCGGCGCGGGGATGGCCAGGCCGAGCACGACGAAGGGCAGGAGTTCCAGCGGGCCGTCCAGATGGCCGCTCTCCAGCAGTGCGCCGCCCGCCACGGCGGTGGTCAGCAGCAGCGTCATGGGGGAGAGGGCCAGCTCCATGAACGTCGCGCCCGCCGAGCTGGAACGCATCCACGCGTGGTGCTTGCCGTCGAAGTCCTCCGCCGCCTCGCGGTAGGCGCCGTGGGCGCGGCCGAGCGTACCGAAGGACTTGACCTCGGCGATGCCGTCCACGAACTGCACGGTGACCGCACCCAGCCTGGCCAGCGAACCCGCGTACTCCACGAGCCGTTCCGACGTGCCCCGAGTGGCGACCTTCAGCCCGAGCAGACCCGCCAGCACCGGCACCAGCGTGACGACGGTCATCGCGACGTCGTGGAGCAGGAGGTACCCGACGATGGTCGCGGGGACGACGATCGCCCATGTCATCTCGGTGACCGAGTGCGCGACGAGGTGGTGCAGGGACCCCACGTCGTCCTGCACGGCCTTCTTCACCAGGCCCGAGTTGCGTTCGGTGAACCAGCCGAGCGGTACGCGGCCCAGCCGCCGGACCACCGCGCGGCGCACGGTCGCGGCCAGCCGCACGTCGGCCAGATGGGAGACGGTGGACGCGGCGAGCATCAGCAGCAGCCGCAGTCCGAGCGCCCCCACGGCGATCCACACCGTGCGCCAGGCCGCGGCCCGGTCCACCTCGCCCCCGCTGACGGCGGGGAGCAGCTCCCCGGCCAGTTCGACGACGCAGAGGAACGGCACCACGCCGGCGAAGGCCGAGACGGCGGCGAGGACGGCGCTCAGCGACAGCAGCGGCCGGACGGGGCGCAGCAGTGCCGCGAGGGAGGCGGGGGCGTCGGCGGGGGCGGCCGGCTCGGCCCGGGGGGCGGGGTCGGGCGTCGGCTCCGTGCCGGGTGCCGCCGTCTCGTCCGGCGGCGTCTCCGGTCTCGTTCCGGAGGCGGTCCCGGCCGGTGGCCGGGCCGTCGTGTCGGCGTCCGACGCCACGTGGCTCTCCTTCACTTCGTGGCTCCCTGCGGGTCGTTGGTGGAGGTGTCGGCGGAAGGCCCGTGGGCCGCCCCGCGGAACGCCAGCGTGAGCAGGCCCAGGGCGAGCGCGCAGGTGACGGCGGTGGCGGTGGGCAACCACCCCGCGGTGGCGTGCGAGAGGATCAGGCCGCCCAGCGCGCCGCCGACGGCTATGCCGAGGTATCCGGCGCTGGTGTTGAGCGCGAGTGCCTGCGCGGTGAGGTCCCCGGCCACGTGGTGAAGCCGCGCTTGGACGGCGGGTGCGCTGAGGTAGGCGGTGACGCCCCACACCACGACGAGCGGCATGAACACGTACAGGGGGACGGGGCGCAGCGTCCACAGCGCCGCCAGTGTCGCCATGACGGCGACGAAGACGACGAGGCCCAGCCGGATCGTGCGGTCCGGTCCCAGCCTGTCCGTGGCCCAGCCGCCCGCGAAGACTCCCACGGTGCCGGCGACACCGAGCACGGCGAAGACCAGCGCCCGTACGCCGTCGCCGTCGTGGAGGAGTCCCTGGAGGAAGGGCGCCAGATAGGTGAGGAGCATGACCGAGCCCATGACGGCGAGTGCGCCGCCGGCCAGGGCGAGGGAGATGGGCCGTGCGGACAGGGCCCGGACCTGCTCGCGGAAGGGGACGGGTGCTTTGGGCTCCGTCTCGGGCAGCGAGGCGGCGACGAGCAGCAGGCTGAGCGCGCCGCAGCAGCCCATGGCCGTGAAGGTCGCCTGCCAGCCCAGGGCGGTGCCGATCCAGCTTCCCAGCGGCACGCCGAAGGCGATGGAGCCGGTGATACCGACGGCCAGGACCGACAGGTACCGGCCGCGGAGCCGGTCCGGCGCGAGTTCCGCCGTGCTCGCGAAGATCAGCGGCGTGGCGGCCGAGGCGGCGAGCGCGGCGATGATCCGCAGCACGACCATGACCGCGTAGTGGTCCACCAGGGCCGCCACGAAGTTCACGACGGTGAAGACGCCCAGGGCGGTCAGCACCACCGTGCGCCGAGCCGCGCGGAACAGCAGGAAGCCCGCGACGGGGGTCGCCACCGCGATCGTGAGGGAGAAGACGGTCACCAACTGACCGGCCACCGCCTCGGACACGGACAGGCCGTCCGCGAGCTCGGGAAGGATTCCCGAGATCACGTGGTCATCCGTGTAGAACGTGAATACGGACAAGAACAACGCGGGGAGCCACAGCGGGACTGCGGACCCCTTCTCCTCTGACACCTGTCTCTCCCTGACCCGATCGGGCTGCCGGACGGCGCCGGGCACCGGCTGTCCCCGGTGTCCGGTCGTGTGGTGGCGGAAGCGGTGTCCCCGAGCGGGGCGGGGACACCGCCGTGTCCACGCCTACTGCTTCTCGGTCTCCTCCAGGAACGACGCCCAGATGTCGCCGATGTTGTCCGCGGAGCTGATCTCGCCCTCGTCGGTGGCGAGGGTGCGCAGGTCGTACGCGGAGGCGTAGAAGGCGAAGCCGGACATGCCGAACCAGACGTCGGCGTCGGGTGTGAGCACCTCACCCGTCAGCTCGGCGAACGTCGGCTTCTCCCGCATGGCGTCGGCGTCGTAGTACTCGCCCTCGGGCACGATGACCATGTCCGCGTCCTGCTCCGGCAGGAACTCCGCGGACAGCGGCACCGAGTAGCCGTCCACCTCCTTCTGCTGGAAGGCGGGCCGGGTGAAGCCGGCCTCCTTGATCAGCGTGGAGATGGGGACGTGCGGGGGCATCGTGAAGTCGTTCTCACCGAAGGAGTTGCCGAGGAGCGACAGCGTGCGCTCGCCCGACACCGCCTCGGCCGCGTCGTTCAGCACGGCCTCCGTCGCGACGATCTGCCGCTTGCCCCGCTCCTCCTCACCGAAGAAGGCCGCGGTCTTCGTGACGATCTCGCGCCACTCGCCCTCGATCGGCAGCACGATCGTCGGCGCCAGGTCGGTGAGCTTGTCGTAGTTGGTGCCGGTGGGTCCGGCGGAGCCCGTGCCCACGAGCAGGTCCGGCTTGGCCTTGGCGAGCTGCTCCAGCGGCGGGGTCGTCCCGACGCTCACCTCACGCAGCTCCACGCCCTCCTCACGGAGGATCTCCTGGGCCCTGGGCTGGGCGCTGGCCATGTACACCGCGTCGGGTGTGATCCCGAGGGAGACCAGCGTCAGCCCGGCCACCTCGTCCAGCGCGATGACGGCCTCGGGGTCGGCCGGGACCTCGGTGCTCCCGAGTTCGTGGGTGACCTCGCGGGAGGTCTCCTTCGCGGGGGCCTTCTTCGCGTCCCCGGTGTCGTCCTTCGTGTCGGCGGAGCCGCAGCCGGTCAGCAGCAGGGGTACCGCCAGGGCGGCGGTGGCGCATGCGTAGCGAGTTCTCATGTTCCTTCTTTCCTGTGTTTCCTTCATTCCGGCGGTCCTGCGGCCCGGCCGCTAGGCGCGCGCGCCCGCGTTGCCGAGCATCCGGTTCACCCGTTGTGCGAGACCCCGGGGCAGCCGGGACACCGCTGAGATGAAGACCTTGTTCCGCAGCCCGGGAAGCGAGTAGTCCCGGCCCCTGGCCAGGTCGGCCAGGCAGCGGTCGACCACGGCTCCCGGCTCCGACCACCAGCCGTCGCCCACCTGCGTGACGTCGATGTCCGCGCGGGCGTGGAACTCCGTGCGCACGAATCCGGGGCTGAGCACCATCACCCGGGTGCCGGTGCCGCGCAGCGCGGCGCTGAGGCCCTGGGAGAAGTAGCGGATCCACGCCTTCGACGCGGCGTACGTCGATCCCCGCCCCGGGATCAGCCCCGTGATGGAGGAGAGGTTGACGACCGTCCCGCCGCGGCCTGGCACCATCGTCCGGAGCGCGGCGTGCGTGAACTCCTGGGTGCTGATGACGTTGACGGCCAACTGCGCGTCCAGGAGCGCTCGTTCGACGGTCCAGAAAGATCCCGCGACGCCGAATCCGGCGGCGTTCACCAGGAAGTCGACGCCTGCCCCGATCCGTTCGACCACCCGGTGCCGGTCTGCGGCGTGGGAGAGATCGGCCGGGAGCACCTCACAGCGCACGCCGTGCCGTTCACCCGCCGCCCGGGCCACCGCCGCGAGTCGCGGCTCGTCCCGGGCCACGAGCACCAGGTCGAAGCCCCGGGCGGCGAGCCGGTCGGCGAAGGCGGCGCCGAGGCCGGAGCTCGCACCGGTGATCACCGCGTACTTGCGGCCGCTCGCCGCCTCGTCGACCACGCTCCGCTCAGCCATGGGTGCGCCCCGTCCGCTCGGCGGACACGTCGGCGGTGTCGCGGTCCCGGTCCCCGAGATAGGCGTCGAGATCCTCCGTCGTCATCGCGGCGACCTCGCGGTAGAGGGCGGCGGCCTCCTCCAGGGCCCCCGGGTCGGCCGCCCGGTCCCGCAGCAGGGCGGCGAACTCGCCCGCGCTGCGGGTAGCGAAGACCGCGCCCGCCCGCACAGGCGTCCCCACCAGCACCTCCCGCAGGTCCACCACCATGCGGGAGACGACGAGCGAGTCGCCGCCCAGGACGAAGAAGTTGTCCTCCGGCGTGACCGGTACGCCACCGAGCCGTCGCGACCACACGTCGCAGACCAGCCATTCGAGCGCGGTGTCCGGGGCCCGGCCCTCCAGGACGCGGCCGGAGTCCTCGGCCCGGCACTCCTCACGGTGGCGGCGGGCGAGGGCCTCCCGGTCGATCTTCCCGTTCCGGGTGGTCGGCAGCGTCTCCACGGCGATCACGCGCTGCGGCCTGGCCGGGCGGGGCAGGCCCGTCCGGGCGGCGGTCCGGATCGCCGCCAGATCCGCCTCCTCGGTGAGGACGACGAAGGCGGCCAGGCCCCGGACGCCACGGGAGCCTCCGGTGTCCGGGTCCTCCAGCGGCAGGACCGCCGAACCGCGGACTCCGGGCTGCCGGTTGAGGAACGCCGAGACCTCGCCCGGCTCGACCCGGTGACCGTGGATCTGCACCTGGTCGTCGCGTCGGCCGACGAACTCGATCAGCCCGCCCCTCCAGCGGCCCAGATCCCCGGTCCGGAAGAAGACCTCCCCGGTGCCGGGGTCGGTCCAGTGGTTCCGGTGCGGGTCGTCCCCGCCGCCGGTGAGGTAGCCCGGAGTGACGCCCACCCCGGCGACGAGCATCTCTCCGACGGCGCCCTCCGGGCGGTCCCGGAACTCGGCGTCCACCACGCGGTAGTACGTTCGCGGGATGGGCCTGCCGTAGGGGACGGCGGTGGCGTCGGACCGGAGTGCGTGCGGTCCGGTGACCGGATGCGCGATGTTCCATCCGGTCGTCTCCGTCGGCCCGCCGATGCTGACGGGCAGCACTCCGGGCGCGGCCGACCGCAGACGCCGCAGCAGCGGCACGGGCACCCAGTCGCCGCCGGTGAGCACCAGCCGCAGAGCCGCCAGCGGCCCGTCGGGGCGGTCCTCGCCGGCGCCGTCGAGCAGCATCTCGACCACGGCCGGCGCCGCGCACATCGCGGTGACGCCGTGGCGTTGGACGTCCCGGGCCCACTGCTGGATGTCCGTGTCGCCGCCGCGCCCGGCCAGGACCACGGTGCCGCCCGCGCCGAGGACGACGAACAGGTCGAAGAGCGACAGGTCGTGGTGGACGGAGGCGACCGCCAGGGAGCTGTCGCCGGGCCCCAGGCCGAACGCGCGGATCGTGTGCTCGACGCAGTTGGCCAGTCCGGCCAGGGTGACCGGCACGCCCTTGGGCTCGCCCGTGGAGCCGGAGGTGAACAGCACGTAGGCCAGGTCGTCGCCGGTACGCGGATCGTCGGCGACCGGGCGGCGCGACGGCGTCCGGGGCGCCAGGTCGGAGACGTCCACCCGCCGGGCTCCCGCGAGGTCGAGGGGGCCCGTGCGGCCGGAGGTCCACCCGTCCGTCACCACCAGGCGCACGCGGGCCCGGCGCAGTACGGTCGTGATCCGCTCGGGCGGCAGCTCGGCGTCGAGGGGCAGGTAGGGGTGCCCCGCCTCCAGCACGCCCAAGCAGGCCGCGTACTGCCTCCAGCCGCGCTCCAGCAGGACGGCGACCGGTTCCGTCGGCACGGCCCGGCCCCGGCGCTCCGCCGCCACGGCGTCCGCCACGCTCTGCGCGGCGCCGGCCAGTTGGGCACGCGTCAGCTCGGTCGGCCCGTCCACGAGGGCGGGCGCGTCCGGCTCCTGCGCGGCCAGATCGCGGATCACGGCATGCGGCCACACGCCGCCGGGTGCGTGGTCCGGCCCGCGGCCCCGCTCCTCGGCACGGGAGCGCGACACGGCGGGCAGCGGCTCTCGTGACCAGGAGGAGGGCTCCTGCGCCAGCAGTTCCAGCTGGCCGACGAGGAGCCGGAAGACCCCGTCCACGACGGCGGTGGGGAACAGCTCCTCCACGACGTCCCAGTTCAGGACGAGCTGCCCGGCGCGCTCGCGCAGCAGGAGGTCCATCCACACCTGAGGGGTCTGGCTGAGCGCGAAGGTCTCCGACATCAGCCCGTCGAAGATCCGGTCGATGCCGTCACCGACGCCCAGCTCGCTCGTCATCACCACGGGTGCGAGCGCGGCACCGAGACCTCCCCGGCGGCGGATCAGCTCGCGGGTGACCTCCATCCCGCTGAAGTGCCGGTGGTCGAGATCGTCGACCAGCCGGCGCTGCACCCGGACCGCCAACTCCTCGAACGTGGACACCTGTGCGGTGTCCACCTCCAGCAGGGTGAAGGAGGCGAACTCGCCGAGGACGTCGTCGATGCGTGGATGCACCGGATAGCGGCTCATGCTCGGCACGTTGAGCAGGAAGCGGGGCTCGTCCGACCACTGCGCCAGCGCCCAGGCGTAGGCCGCGAGGACGACGGCGGTCGGGGTCAGCCCTCGGGCCGACGCGTGCTCGCGAACCCGGTCCCAGCGTGCCGCGTCCATCGTGTGGCGCCGGTTGACGAACACCGGCGTGGTGCTCGTGGGAGCCTCCGTCCGCTGGGGCAGCCCGGGGGCGTCGGGCAGCGAGTCCAGCCGCTCCTTCCAGTAGGCGGCGGCCCGTTCGTGGTCCGGCCCCTCCCTGATCGCCGCCACCGTGGCCACGTAGTCCCGGAACGTGGGCGTGTCCTTCGAGGAGGCGCTCTCGCCCCGCAGGGCCGCGCGCCAGGCGTCGAACAGGATCTGCACGCCACGGGCGTCGGCGAGGAGGGCGTCGATGCTCACGCACATCCGCAGCACGCCGTCCGGCAACCTCACGAAGACGACGCTGAACAGGGGGAACTCACCGGGCGGACGGGCCTCGTGGGACAGCCGGTCACGGACGGCGCCGGCGGCCCCGGGGTCGGTGACGCCGTCGACGACCTCGATGACGTAGGGGGGCAGCTCGTCGGCGGGGATGACGCGCTGGGTGAGCTGGTGCTCGTCGAACACCGTGCGCAGCATGTCGTGTTCGGCGATGACACGGCGCAGCGCCTCCTGGACCCGGTCGATGCCCACCCCGTCCGCGTCCTCGGGGCCGACCGCCTCCCGGCCCTCGTACTCCAGGTAGAGGTGACAGGCGACGCCTCCGCCCTCGATGTCACCACCACGGCCGACCAGGTACGCCTGCTGCTGGTCGAGGAGGTCGAACGGCTCGTGCCGGAGCTCCGGCCGGGACCGCAGCAGCGGGCCGGAGGTGACCTCCGCGGTGGCGTCCAGGCGGCTCCCGACGAGGTCGGCGAAGTCGGCGAAACGCGAGTGCCCGGTGACGTCCCGGACGCCCAGGGGCACTCCCAGCCGCTCCCGTACGGCGGAGACGACCTTGATGGCGGCGAGCGAACTTCCGCCGATCCGGAAGAAGTCGTCCTGATCGGCCACGTCCGCGACGCCGATGGCCTCGGCCCAGATCCGGGCCAGCTCGGCCGTCGCACCGTCACGGCCACCCCGGTCGCCGGTTCCTCCGGGCACGGGCGCGTCGCTCGGCGCGGGCAGAGCGACCTTGTCCACCTTGCCGCTGGGCGTCAGCGGCAGCGCGTCCAGCGGCACGACGGCGGAGGGCACCAGGTACGCGGGCAGCTCGTCCGCCAGCCGGGCGCGCAGGGCCTCAGCGAAGGCGGGGCCGCCATCGGACGCGGCGCGGGGCACCGCGTAGGAGACCAGCACGTTGTCGCCGCCGTCGGTGCGGCGTACGACGGTCGCCGCGTTCGCGACGTCCGGCTCGTCCAGCAGCCTGGCGGTGACCTCGTCCGGCTCGACGCGGTGGCCGCGCACCTTGGCCTGGAAGTCGGCCCGAGCCACGTAGCCGAGGTGGCCGTCGGGCAGTACCCGCACCAGATCGCCCGTCCGGTACATCCGGGCGCCGGGCGGGCCGTGGGGGTCGGGGACGAACCGCTCGGCCGTCAGCCCCGGCCGGTTCAGGTACCCGCGTGAGAGCTGCCGGTCCGAGGCGTACAGCTCGCCCGTGGCGCCCGGCTCCACCGGCCGCAGCCCGGGATCGAGCACGTACGCCGCGCAGGTGTCGAGCAGCGGTCCGAGCCGGTAGGGCCCCCGTGGCTGCTCCCGTCCGCCCCGGGGCAGAGGCAGGGCGGTGATGACGTGCGTCTCGGTCGGGCCGTAGTGGTTGTGCAGGGTGACGTGGGGGTTGGCCTCCAGGAACCGCTCGATCCACTCGTTCATCACGAGCGGTTCGCCGGACTGGTAGACGTGCCGCAGCGCGGGCAGCGCCGTACCCGTCTCCAGGGCCGCCCGGCACATCGCCTGCAACATGACCTGCGGGCAGAAGTACTCCGTCACCCGCTGAGCGGCCAGCAGGGCGACGAGCGCGTCCGGGTCGGTGCGCTCGTGGTCCTCGGGCAGCACGAGGCACGAGCCGCTCGCCAGTGCCGTGAGGATCTCCTGGCCGGCGACGTCGAAGTTGAGACTGGCGAACTGGAGAACCCTGCGGTCGGTCTCGGCCGTGGCCGTCCGGGTGTGCCAGTCCACGAGATTGCCGATGGCGCCGACGGTGTGGACGACCGCCTTCGGCTGCCCGGTGGAGCCGGAGGTGTAGAGCACGTAGAGGGCGTCGTCGGCCTCGGCGGCCGCCCACGGTTCGGCCTCCCGGGGCTCCCGGGCCGAGGCGATGTCCACGGTGTCCAGGTGCGCGTAGGTCGCCAGCGACTCCGCGTCGCCCAGCACCGTCGACACGCCCGAGTCGGCCGCCATGAAGGCCAGTCGTCGTGCCGGGTAGGCGACGTCGAGCGGCAGGTAGGCGGCGCCCACGCGGAGGATCGCGACGATGGCCACGACCGCGTCGACCGAGCGGGGGAGCGCCACGCCGATGACGCTGCCCCGGCCGTGTCCCCGCTCGCGCAGGACCCCGGCCAGGGCGGCCGAACGCCGCTCCAGCGTGCGGTGGTCGATCCGTTCGGCGCCCCGGATCACCGCGGGGGCGTCCGGGTCGCGGGTGATGCCGCCCGCGATGCGTGCGGTCAAGGGCGTGCCGTCCGGTGCGGGGAGCCGCTCACCGGCCGTCACGCGCCGCAGCAGCAGTTCGATGTCCGCCCGGGGGACGGCGGTGACGTCGTGGTCCACGACGAGCGTGCGGGATCCGTCGGGGCCGACGCGGAGTTCCGCACTGAGCGGGTAGGCGTTGCGCGGGTCCTCGCTGTGCTCGGACAGCTCCACCGTGGCCCGGGGCCCGGCGCAGTCCGCGGGCAGCCCGACGGCCCAGGGCCGGTCGAGCAGCAGCGAACCGCCCTCCGGATCGCTTCCGGCGAGGGCCGTCCAGGGGTGCGCGCCGGGCGGGGGCCCTTCCCGGGGTGTCGACTCCGGGGCCGCTGTCACCGTGCGGACGGCTCCCGGCGCGGCGGCGGGCAGCAGCTCGGAGAGCCAGGCCCGTTCCGTGCCGGGCGGCACGGAGGCGGGCACCGGCACCTGCCGGCTCCGCCGGTCCGGATAGCGCGTCCGGGTGCCGCGGCCGTGGGGGTCCGGGGCCGGCTGTGGTGCCGGAGGTGTCGGTCCGCCGCGCAGCAGGTCGCACAGGTGGCGTGCCGCGGTGAGGGGCAGGTGCTCGGTCCCCGGAACCCGGGGGGCGACGAAGGAGAGCAGGTGCGTCTCGCCGCCGTCGGCCGGGATGCGGGCGACGTGCAGTGTCCAGGTGCCCGGCGTCCGGCCCAAGGCGTCGTGCCACTGTGCCTGCTGCGCTTCGCGGAAGGTCTCCAGCGCGACGGCGGGCTCCTCCCGGCCCGGTTCGGCCAGATCGGAGCAGGAGGTGGCCGCGGGGGGCACCGGGCACCGGGCGGCGGCCCGCAACCAGCGCGACGCGGGCACGTCCCCGCGCACCCGGAGCACCACGTGGGCTATCGGCAACCGCATGGCTCAGACCGCCTTCGAACGATGAGGGGACACGGACACGCTCCTTGGGGGGTCAGAAGATGGAGAGGTCGAGCGGGGCACCACCGAAGTGGCCGCCCAGGGACTCGGTGGTGCGCACCCGGCTCGGGGGATGGAAGGCCAGGGCCCGGGAGGTCGCCAGGAGAAGGCCGACGTCACCGCTCCCGACGAACGCCAACCCGCCCAGCAGCCCGGCCAACCGGGCGCACAAGTTCGGCAGTCGCTCCTCGACGAGGGTGCGGGCCAGCAGCGCCGCCGTCATGGCCGACTCCGCCGTGGCTCCGGAGTCGAGGACGCCGGCCGCCGCCTGGCAGGTGCTGCGGTAGCCGAACAGTTCGGCCGCCGCCTCCCCCAGAGCCCGCCGGTCGGTGCGCGGAGAGGCGGCCGCGCGATCGAACAGGGCCTGTGCGGTGCCCAGATAGGTTCCGCAGGCGAGCACCTCGAACCAGATCCACGCCCGCACCTGGAGCTCGTCCATACCGCTCTCGGGGTGGCCGCCCGGCAAAAGCATCACCGAGGGGACGCGCACGTCGTCGAGTACGACCTCCTCGCTCTCGGCCGCGACCAGCACCGGGCTGCGCCAGAACGGACGGACGGAGACGCCCTCCAGCGTGGCCGGGAGGACGGCCAGGGCGACCGTCCCGTCCCGTTCGTCCGCCGAACGCACGCGCACGCTCGTGGTCAGGATGTCCATGGAGCGGGCCAGACTGCAGGGCTTCTTGGCGCCGTTGAGCACGTAACCGGCGCCGTCGTCCACCGCGGTGGCCGTCGTGTTGGGAACAAGGGCGTCGTCGCCGCGACGGGCTTCCGAGGAGGCCGATGCGACCAGATGACCGTTGTTCGCGATGGAGGCGAGGAGGGCCCACTGCGGTGCGTCGTCGCCGACGTGCACGCGGAGGTACTCCACGAAGGAGACCACGGCGAGGTGGTGCATCATCGTCCCCACCCCCAGCGAGGGGGAGAGGGTGGCCAGCGACGACTGGACACGCAGCGCGCCACGGCAGTCGAGTCCCAGTCCGCCGTGCGCCTCGGGAATCAGCAGCCCGGGGCCGCCGGCCCGGCGGAACAGCTCCAGCACCGGGCTGTCGGCGTCCTCCAGCCGACCCAGGTCGTGCTCGGCCAGCGCGGAGATCAGCCCGGGCAGTCGCTCCTCGGTGTACTCGGCGTCCGGCGCCGTGAACTCGCTCCAGCAGGGCTGACGTTCACTCATGGCTGGGCTCCTCGCCGCTGTTCGGATGGTGGTCGCGCACCCAGCGGGCGAGCCGCTCGGGTGTGTCGTGTGTCTGGAAGGCCGCCACGGGCACGTCGACCCCGAGCGTGTCGCGGATGCGTCGTCGCAGGTCGATGGTGGTGAGCGAGTCGAGCCCCAGCTCCCGGAAGGAGCTGTCGGCGGTCCGCCGGGCGTCCCCGGCCCCCAGGCCGAGGACGTCGGCGACCTTCCGCAGCACGACGGCGTCCACGGGCTCGGGGGCGGCCGGACCGGCGTGGGACGTGCGCTCCGGTTCCGGGGCCGGCCGGTCGGCGCCGCGAGCACTCTCCGTTCCCACGGCCCCGGTCCGAAGCCAGAACCTCCGCCCGTCGAAGGGCGTGGGCGGCAGATCGGCCGGACCCGCGCCGGCCACGCCCAGTGCGTCGGCGTTCCACGCGACGGGTACGCCCTGCGCCCACGCCAGGGTCAACGAGGCCAGGAAGTCCCGGAGTCCGCCGCGCTCACGGCGGAGACTGCCGACGGCGGCGGACGCTCCCGCGCCGTCGAGCCCGTCCAGCACGGCGGTGACGGACGTGGTCAGCACCGGGTGGGGGCTGACCTCGACGAACGCCGTCGGGCGGTAACCGGCCACCGCGGTGACGGAGTCGGCGAACCGGACCTCTCCGCGCAGGTTCTCGTACCAGTAGGAGGCGTCGAGCCCGGTGCCGGTCAGCCACTCCGCGCGGGCCGTGGAGAAGAACGGCGTGCGGGCGGCCCGGGGGGTGATCCCGGCGAGTGCGTCGAGCAGCTCCGCGCGCACCGGCTCGACCATCGCCGAGTGCGAGGCGTAGTCGACGGCGATCCTCCGGGTACGGACGCCCGCCGTCGCGCACCGGTGCAGGAGCGCGCGCACGGCCCCGGTGGGCCCGGAGACGACCGTGCTGCCCGGCCCGTTGACCGCGGCCACCGCCACGCCGCCGACCGCCGCGTCGGGGGCCCACTCCGCCCGCTCCGCCAGCAGGGCCCTCACGTCGGGCTCGTCGAGGCCGATCACCGCCATGGTGCCGCTGCCGGACAACCGGGCCAGCACCCCGGCCCGCGCGCTCACGACGGTCGCGGCGTCCTCCAGCGTCAGGGCCCCGGCGATGTGGGCGGCCGCGACCTCCCCCTGCGAGTGGCCGATCACCACGTCCGGGGTCACCCCGCAGTCGCGCCAGAGCTCCGCGAGCCCCACCATCACGGTGAACAGCGAGACCTGGACGCCCACCAGGGTGTCCGCCCGCCCCTCGGCGTCGTCCCCGGCGAGCAGGCGGAGGACGGAGAAGTCCAGATGGGGCGCGAACGCGGCTTCGCACCGGGCCGCCGCGCGGGCGAACACCGGGGACTCGCGCAGCAGCCGCCCGGCCATGCCGGTCCACTGGGAGCCCTGGCCGGGGAAGACGAAGGCCACGGCCGGCTCACCGCGCACCCGGCCGAGGGCGACGTCGTCTCCGGAGTCCCCACGGCGCGCGGCGGTCAGGCCGGCGAGCAGTTCCCCCCGGTCCGCGGCGACGACGGCGGCCCGATGGGGGAGCTGGGCCCGGCGGAGGGCCAGAGTCCCGGCCACCGCCGTGAGCTCCGGCAGCGGGGTCCCCGCGTCGTCGTCCCCTCCCGCGGGAGCCGCGGCGTCCGTCCCCTCCGGACCGGGCCGACCGGGCGTCAGCGCCTCCCGCAGGCGTTCGAGCTGGTCCCGCAGAGCGGAGTCGCTGCCGGCCGAGACGACGAACGGCAGAGCGCCGGGGTGGTCCGGGTGGGTGGTCGACTCCGTCCGCGCGCCCGACGCCGTCGCGGGCGGCTCCTCCACGATCACGTGAGCGTTGGTGCCGCTCATGCCGAACGAGGACACGGCCATCCGGCGGGTCCGCGACCCCTTCGGCCAGGGCACGGGGCCGCGCGGCAGCAGCACGCTCGACGGCCAGTCCACCTTGGGGGTGGGGTCGGCCCCGGACAGGGTTCCCGGCGCCAGCCCGTACCGCATCGCCAGCACCGCCTTGATGAGGCCGCCGACACCGGCGGCGGCCTGGGTGTGGCCGGTCACCGCCTTCAGCGAGCCGAGCACGACCTGACCGTCCGCGGGGGCCCGGTCGCCGTAGGTCTCGATGACGCCCCGGGCCTCCACCGCGTCGCCCAGGACGGTGCCGGTGCCGTGTGCTTCGACGACGTCCACGTCCCCGGCGCGCAGCCCGGCGTCCGCGAGCGCACGCCGTATGACCCGGCGCTGGGCGGCACCGCTCGGCGCCGTCAGGCCGTTGCTCGCACCGTCCTGGTTGACGGCGCTGCCCCGGATGACGGCCAGGACCGGACAGCCCCTGCGTCGCGCCTCGGAGAGCCGGGCCAGGACGACCAGTCCCGCCCCCTCGCTCCACACGGTGCCGTCGGCGTCGGCCGAGAACGGGCGGCAGCGGCCCTCGGCGGACAGCCCGCCGAGCCGCTGGAAGTCCTCGAACATCCGGGGGGTCGACATGACCGTCACCCCGCCGGCCAGGGCGATCTCGCACTCTCCGGCCAGCAGGGAGCGGGCCGCCAGATGGAGTGCGACGAGCGACGAGGAGCAGGCCGTGTCCACGGTCATCGCGGGGCCTTCCAGGCCCAGTTGGTAGGAGACGCGGCCCGAGAGCACGGCGTTGGAGGCTCCGGTCAGCTCGTGGCCGCCGAGCGCGTCGCCGCCCTCGCGGGCAGCGGCGGCGTAGTCGCCCGCCATCGCACCCAGGAAGACGCCGACGTCGCGGCCGCGCAAGGACCCGGGATCGACCCCGGCACGTTCCACCGCCTCCCAGCACAGCTCCAGCACGATGCGCTGCTGTGGGTCCATGGCCCGTGCCTCACGCGGGGAGATGCCGAAGAAGGCCGCGTCGAAGTTCGCCACGTCCTTCAGGAAGCCGCCCATCCGTGCGTGCTCCCCCTCGGCCGCCCAGGCCGGGCCCCGGTCCGAGGGCAGTTCGCCGAGTGCGTGCTGTCCGGACAGCGCCAACCTCCACAGCGCCTCCGGGTCGTTGACGCCCCCCGGATAGCGGCAGGCCGTCGCCATGACGACGACCGGGTCCTCCGCCACCGCCGCCGGGGGCGCGGAGGCGGCCGGCTCCGGCGTCCCCACCCCCGCCGACCCGGAGGCCCTGAGACCGAGGTCGGTGAGCCGGTCGGCCAGCGCGCGCGGGGAGGGGTGCTCGTACAGGAGTGAGGAGGGCAGGTCGAGCCCGGTGAGCGCGACGAGTTCGGCGCGCAGTTCCAGACCCGGCAGACTCGTCATTCCCAGGTCCGCGAGTGCCTGGTCCGGGGGAACCGGCCGGTCGGCCGGCAGGCTCAGGACCTCGCGGACCGCCCCGAGTACCAGGGCGAGCGGATCGCGCGGGGGCGCGACCGCGGGCGTCGTGGCCGCCGGTGCGTCCACCGCCGCCGTCGTGTCGGCCGGTGCCTGGGACGCTCCCGCGTCCTTCGCCGCGCCGAAGGGGTAGGTGGGCAGCGGGGTCCACCCGTCTCCGGCGAGCCGGGGCAGCGCGTCGTAACGCACCTCGTGCCCCCGTACCCCGGCGAGGACGAGGGCGTCGAGGAGGCCGGCGTACTCCGCACGGGGATCACGGACGAACGACTCGGCCGCCACGTCGTCCCCGGGCCCGGCGTCGTCGAGGGTCAGACCGGTGAGCGTGCGTCCGACGCCCAGCTCCAGGCAGAGCCCGGTCCCCTGCTCGCGCAGCACGCCGAGCCCGTCGGCGAAGCGGACGGTACGCCGGACGTGGTCCACCCAGTAGTCGGCGGTCCGCAGGTCACGGCCGGTCGCGAGAGCGCCGGTGAGGTTGGAGAGGACGGGCCGGTCGGGTGCGTGGTAGTCGATCCGCTCGGCGGCGGCCCGGAACTCCTCCAGCACCGGGTCCATGTGGTGGGAGTGGAAGGCGTGGGCCACCGCCAGCTCCCTGACCCGGAAGCCCCGCTCCCGCAAGGCGCCCGCGCACGCGAGCACGGCGGCCCGGTCGCCCGAGAGCACGGTGGTGGAACGGCCGTTGACCGCGGCGATGTCCACGCCGGGAGTGTGCGCGGCCACGACGGCCCGAGTCTCCGCCAGCGGCGCACGGACCGAGACCATCACACCCGTCGGGTCGGCCTTCGCCATGGCGTTGCCGCGCGCGATGACGAGGCGGACGGCGTCCGTGAGCGAGAACACGCCCGCGACGTGCGCCGCGGCGAGCTCGCCCACCGAGTGGCCCAGGAGCACGTCGGCCCGCACGCCCAGGTCCTCCACGCAACCGCTCAGCGCGACCGAGAAGGCGAACAGGGCCAGTTGGGCGTTCCGGGTGGAGCGCAGCACGTCGGGGTCCTGGGCATCGGTGGTGAGGACCAGGTCGCGCAGCGGCGTGTCCAGCATCGGGTCGGCCACCGCGGCGATGTCGTCGAAGCGGCGGGCGAAGCCGGGGAGCCGGGCGTGCAGTTCCGCGCCCATGCCCGGATGCTGGCTGCCCTGACCCGGGTAGAGGAAGGCCGTACGGGCGCGGTCGCCACGGCCCCGGTGGACCGACCTGGCCCGTCCGTGGGACGCCAGCCGGCCCAGGCGCTCGCGCAGCTCGCTCACCGAACGGGCGGTGAACCCGGCCCGGTGGGCCAGCCGGGCCCGGCGTCCCGTGAGGGTGCGTGCCATCGTGGCCAGCTCACCGGGCTCGGCGAGTCGGTCCGCGTGCTCCGCGGCCCAGGCGTCCAGCGCGTCGGCGGCGCGGCGCACGGCGTCCTCGGTCGCAGCGGACAGCAGCACCGGGACCGGCTCGGCGGCGTCGGCGCCGGTGCGCGTCCGCTCATCCCGTCGGGTCGGCGTGTCCGGTGCGGTGGACGGCGCGGGCGGCGGGCCGAGGACGACATGGCAGTTCGTGCCGCCCATCCCGATCGAGCTGACCCCGACGAGCGTGCCCGGGGGCAGCCCCACGAGATCGGCCGGAACCTCGATCCCGGCACGCGACAGCCGTCGGGCGGACTCACCGCCGCGGTGCCCCGAGGTCCCGGGCACGGCGCCCGCCCGTACCGCGAGCACCGCCTTGACCAGCCCGAGCAACCCGGCCGCGCCTTCCAGGTGCCCGATCGTCGTCTTGATCGAGCCCACCCGCAGCGGTGCCGCCCGTCCCGGGTCGGGCCGCTCGCCGAAGACCCGGGTCAGCACCTCGGCCTCCGCCGCGTCACCCACGCGGGTGCCGGTGCCGTGCAGTTCGACGTAGCCGATGTCCCTCGGTGCCACCGCGGCCCGGGACTGGGCGCGGAGCATGGCGCGGACGTGTCCCGCCGGTTCGGGGACGAGGAGGGCGGGCCCCTCCCCGTCGTGGGTGACGGCGCTGCCCCGCAGCACCGCGTACACGCGGTCGCCCGAGCGCAGGGCGTCGGCCAGCGGCCGCAGCACGACCGCCGCCCCGCCCTCCCCGCGCACGTAGCCGTCGGCGTCGTCCTCGAACAACGTGGCCCGCCCGGAGGGTGACTGGCCGCCGAAGGAGGCCGTGGCCACGGCCGCCTCCGTGGAGAGGTTGAGGTTCACCCCGGCGACCAGGGCGCTCGAGCAGTCTCCCGCGCGCAGGGCCAGCAGCGCGTGGTGGACGGCGACGAGCGAGGAGGACTGTCCCGTGTCGAGCACCAGACTCGGGCCACGCAGCCCCAGGGCGTGGGAGACCCGGGCGGCGAGGACCGAGGTCTCCGTGGCCGCCAGGGTGCCGGGACCGATCCTGCCCCGGCGCCCGGCCGCGTGCTCCATCGCCCAGTCGGCGCCCATGGAGCCGACGAAGACCCCCGTTTCCCCCTCCGCCGGCGCGGCCGGGTTGCGGCCGGCGTCCTCCAGAGCGGTCCAGCACAGTTCGAGCGTGGCGCGCTGGTGCGGGTCGATCGCCGCCGCCTCGCGTTCCGTGACGCCGAAGAGTCCCGCCTCGAAGCGCTCGACGTCCGCGAAGTAGTGGCCCTGACCGAGACGTTCACGCACCTCCCGGGGAACGGCGTCGAGGGCGAAGCGGCCCTTCGGCGCCGGACTCCCGGCCCGGCGGCCCTCGGTCATCAGGCGCCACAGTTCCTGCGGGCCCTCCGCGCCGGGCACCCGGCAGGCCAGTCCGACGACGGCGATGTCCGGGGGTACGGGGGTGCTCATGCGATCTCGTCGTCCTTCCGTACGGCGCGGACCGTCAGCCGGTCGGCGACGATCGGCGCGGCGGCGGAGGTCGGGGCGCCGTCGGGGTCGGCGGTGGTCGGATCGGTGCTCGGCCCGGCCGTCGGCACGGAGGCCGGTACGGTGACGCCCAGAACCCGGTCCGCCAGCAGTCCCAGCGAGCTGAGGTTGGCGAAGCCGGGGCCCTGCGCGTAGCCCGCCAGCGTCGGCAGGACCAGCCTCGGCCGCAGCCCGACGAGGGAGAGGTCCGCGCCGATGTGGTGCTCCAGCGCTTCCGTCGTGTCGGCGGAGTCGCCGATCACCGTCCGGACCGCCTGCCGCGCCTGCGGGCCGAGGAGGTCGAGGAACCAGTCGTGCCGGGCCCCCGTCGCATCGATCACGACGTCGAAGCGCAGGGCGAGGTCGGCGCGGTCGGGGTTCCGCAGCACGAGTTCGACCCGCCCGTCCACGCGGTGCGCCGACACCACCCGGCCCTGCCGGTGGGACACCGGGCAGCCCTCACTGGCGATGGTCTCGATGGCCCGCGGCGAGTACACGGCGCGGTCGGTCCGTGCGATGACCTCACGGCGGTCGACGTCGGACAGCTCCAGCCAGCGCTCGGGCTCGGAGTAGAGCGCGTTCTCGAAGTAGCCCTCGCCCCGGCTGTAGACGACGGGTTGCGGGCTGATGACCGTCGTCGTCCCGGCGTTCTCCAGCACGAGGTTCTCGACGATGGAGGCCGCCGTCTCACCGCCTCCGACCACAGCGACGCTCGGCTCGGTCAGCGAGGTGTCCAGACCAAGCCGCCAGTACTCCTCCACACTGCACACGGCGTCACCGGCCAGCACACCGTCCCGGGGGCCCGGTCCGCTCACCATGACGGCCCCGGCACCGATCCGGGCCTCCCCGCCACGGCTGCCCTCGACGGTGACCTCCCAGTGGTCCCCGGCCACCTCCATGCGGCGGACCCAACCGCCCACCACCGGGACGTCCAGCCGTCCCGCGGCCCACCGGAGGTACGCGGCCCACGTCGAGTGGCGCGGGCTCGGCCGTCCGGCGTCGACCCAGGCGGCGTAGCGTCCGGTGGCGACCAGGAAACCCGTCCAGCCGAACTCCTGCACGCGGGAATTGACCTCGCCACTGAGCGCTCCGTATCCCGCACGGGCGTACGGGAAGCCCAGATCCTTCTCCGGGCTGGTGGAGAGCCGCGGCTTGCCGTTGGTGCGCCCGCCGACGGCCGTCCAGTTCGCGCCGACGCCGTACGGCTCGACGATCACGACGCGGGGCGCGTCGAACCCCATCTCGCGCAGGACCTGACTCTTGGCCGCGGTGGCCAGCGCCTTGGGACCCGCGCCGACGACGCAGAGAAGCCCTGAGGTGACCGGGCCCGGGACGCCGAAGCGGCGTTGGGCTTCCTGGGGGGACAGCGGCTCCATGCTCAGCGCTCCAGCTTGTGGTCGGACCCGGGGTCTGCCGGGTGGGTCGGGCCTGTGCGGACGGCCCGGTCGGTCGGGTGTGCCGTGGGTGGGGTGGGGGCGTGCCGGCCCGTGCGGGGGTGCGTACCGCTGGGCCGGCAGGCCCACCGCTCAGTTCGGGTTCCAGCTACCGAGGAGCGCTTGGAGCGTCTCCTGGTCCAGCCCCGAGGCGTCGGCGCCGGGGCGGCCCGTCGCCGTGGAGCGCGACGGTTCCCGGCTTCGGGCGGCGGCCTCGTCGCAGGCCGTCGCGAGCTCCGCGACGGTCGGGTTCTCGAAGACCATCTGCGCCGTCAGGGGCAGGCCCCGCGCCCGGGCCCGGCTGGCCAGTTGGACGGAGACGATGCTGTCGCCGCCCAGGGCGAAGAACCCGTCGTCGCGGCCCACGTCCTCGACCTTGAGCACCTCGCCGAGCAGCTCGGCGACCAGGCGTTCGGTCTCGGTGCGCGCCGGCCGCCGGGCCCCCGACGTCGTGATGTCGGGCAGGGGCAGCGCCTGGCGGTCGAGCTTGCCGGAACCGGTCAGAGGCATGGACTCCAGCACCGTGAGCGCCGAAGGGTGGAGGTAGACGGGCAGGACGCGCGTCAGGTGCTCCCGCACCCCGTTCAGCACCGGTTCGGGGTCCGCACCGGGGTCGGTGAGGGTCAGGTAGCCGGCGATCCCCGCGGACCCGCCCGACTCGTGGACCCGGGCGGCCGAGGCGGCGACCCCCGGCGCAGCCCTCAGCGCCGCCTCGATCTCCCCCAGTTCGACGCGGATGCCGCGCACCTTGACCTGGTGGTCGGTCCGGCCGCCGAACAGCAGCCGTCCGTCGGCGCTCCACCGTGCTCGGTCCCCCGTGCGGTAGAGCACCGAGCCGGGGGTGTCGGCGTACGGGTCGGGGATGAAGCGGGCGGCCGTCAGCGCGGGCCGTCGCCAGTAGCTGCGGGCCAGCTGATGACCCGCGGCGTAGACCTCCCCGGTCACACCGGGCGGGCACAGGTTCAGGTGCTCGTCGAGGACGAGCACCCGGGCGCCGTCCACCGGTGTACCGAGGTGGAGACCCGCCGAGTGCAGGGGCCCCCGGACGACGCCGCCGCTCAGCTCCGTCGCACCGTAGTTGTTGACGATCTCGCTCTCCGGCGCGGTCGCCCGCAGCCTGTCCAGGAGGGCGGGCGTCATCGGTTCCCCGCTGCTGATCCAGCGCGGCACCGAGCGCACGGCCTCCGGGGAAGCGCCGATGAGCGCGTTGATGGCCGTCGGCACCGCGGTGACCTGGCCGATCGGATGGTCCCGGATCAGCCGGACGAGGCTGCCCACGTCCCTGGCCTCGGCCTCGTCGGCGAGGACGAGCTTCGCTCCGGCGAGGAGCCCGGCGAGGATCTCGCAGCCCCCGTCGTGGAAGCTCAGCCACCCCTGGCACAGCCGGACGTCGGGCGAGGCGATCGGGTAGCGCACGGGCTGCCAGGTCAGCCGGGCCGCGTAGGCGCGGTGGGTGCCGAGCACCCCCTTCGGCACGCCCGTCGAGCCCGAGGTGTAGAGGAAGTACGCGATGTTCTCGCCACGGGCGGCGCGGGACACCTCGGCAGGCAGCGGCTCCGCCGTCTCCGTGTCGAGTTCGGCGGCCACCTCCGGGTCGTCCAGCCGCAGGACCGGTGGGCCGTCGGCTTCCGGCAGCTCGAGGGGCGCGTCGGAGCGGGTGACGACGGCCACGGGCGCCGCGTCGGACACCATGAACGCCACCCTCTCGGCCGGCAGCCGCAGGTCGAGGGGCAGGTAGGCGGCCCCGGTCTTCACCGTGGCCAGCAGGGCCACCACCATGTCGATCGAGCGGGGGACCGCGAGCGCCACGAACCGTTCCGGGCCGGCTCCGCGCCGCAGCAGAAGCCGCGCCAACCGGTCGCTGCGCTCGTGCAGGTCGGCGTAGTCGAGTGTCTCCCCGGCGCACTCCACGGCGACCCGCCCGCCGGGTGCGGCGGCCGGCGTGGTGCGGCTGCGTTCGACCAGTTCCGGCAGTGTCTCGGCGCGGTCCGGCACAGCGAGCGGGCCACGGCTCCATTCCCGCAGGATCAACCGCCTCTCCTCGTCCGAGACGAGGTCGAGGGTGTGCAGCCGCCGCGTCGGCTCCGTGGCGAGGGTCCGCAGGATCAGCCCGAGCCGGTCGACGAGCTGTCGCACGGTGTGCTCGTCGTACAGGTCACGCCGGTAGATCAGCTCCCCGATCCAGCCTCCGGTGGCGGAGCACGGCTCGAAGTCGACGGAGAGGTCGTACTTGGCCGTCGCCGTGTAGCGGGTGAGCGAGCGCCACGTCAGGTCGCCCACCGCGCCCCGCAGAACCTCCTCCGCGCGCAGCTGCACCAGTACCTGGAAGAGCGGGTTGACCGCGAGCGAGCGTTCGACGCCGACGGCCTCCACGACCTTCTCGAACGGCAGCCCGGCGTGCTGGTACGCCTCGGCCGCACGGGTGGTGGCACGCCGTACCACCTCCTCCAGCGTGGGGTCCCCGGACAGGTCGTTGCGCACGACGAGAAGGTTCACGAACAGCCCGACGACCTCGTCGACGGCCTCGTCCGGCCGGTTGGCGATCGGGGTGCCCAGCGGAACGTCGTCCCCCGCCCCGAGCTTGCCCAGCAGCAGCGCCACAGCCGTCTGGAGCACGATGAACGGGGTGGAACCGAGCCGTGCGGCGAGCTCCTCCACGCCCCGGCGCACCTCGGCGTCGTATCCGAAGGGCACCACTCCGCCCGCCCGGTCGGGACGCGCCGGGCGCGGCCGGTCCAGCAGTACGGCGGTGTCCTGCGGCAGGTCCGCCAGCGTGTCGCGCCAGAACTCGGACTGCCGTGCGGCCTCCTCCCTTCCCTCCGTGCTCTCCTCCCACTCCCGCTGCCACAGTGTGTAGTCCGCGTAGTGGACGGTCGGCACCGGCAGCACGGGAGCGTCCGTGCCGCTCTCCCCCCGGGCGCGCAGGCCGTAGGCACGGGTGAGGTCGGCGACCAGCAGTCCCGCCGAGACCTCGTCGCACACGATGTGGTGGAGCAGCAGCGACAGGACGTGGCGGTGCTCCGCGACACGGAACAGTGCCGCCCGGAGGGGCCGTTCACGGGCGAGGTCGAAGGGGTGCTCGGTGTGGTCGGCAAGCGCCTGGGACAGGCCGTCCTCGGGCTGGTCCACCACTCGCAGGGCGACCTCGTGGTGGTCCAGGATCTCCTGGTGTCCGACGCCGCCCCGGTCCGGGAAGACCGTCCGCAGGCTCTCGTGCCGGCGTACGACGTCGCCCAGGGCCTGCCGTAGCGCGGCCACGTCGAGCGGGCCGGTGAACTCCAGGGCGAGGGGGATGTTGTAGGTCGTGCTGTCCTGCTCGACCCGGTCCACGAACCAGATGCGGCGCTGCGCCGCCGACATGGGCACGACCTCGGGTCTCGGCCGAGCGGTCAGCGCGGCCCGGGGGGACGCGCCACCGGTGGGTGTCCGGGTGTCGGGGGCCCCGGTACCGGCGGCCTCACGCACCAGGCGCGCCAGTTCCCGGGGCGTGGCCCGGGCGAACGCCTCCCGCAGGTCCAGCCGCACGCCGTGGTCGCGGTGCAACCGGGAGACGAGCCGGGTCAGCAGCAGGGAATGGCCGCCGAGTGCGAAGAACGAGGTGTCGGCGCCCACGCGGCGGCCGTCCACCGTCGGCTCCGCCCCAGCGCGCGCCCCGGTGTCCGAGGCGGCTTCCCCGTCCGGCGCCCCGGACGGGTCGCGGGGGGCGAGGAGCGTGGCGAACAGGAGGGCGATCCGCCGTTCCAACCCGGCTGCGGCGGGGCGGAAGACGTCGGCCTCCGCCGGTGGGGCGTCGGGCAGGGCCCGCCGGTCCGTCTTGCCCGCCGGGGTGAGGGGCAGCGCGTCGAGCACGACGAACGCTCCGGGCACCAGGTAGCGGGGCAGCAGGCCCGCCATCCGCTGCCGCAGGGCGGCCACATCGAGCGTCCCGTCCCCGCCGGGGGTGACGTAGGCGACCAGGCGGATGCCGGTGTGCTCGTCCTCGCGCGGAACGACCACGGCACTGCCGACCTCCTCGTCGGCGCGCAGGACGGCCTCGACCTCGCCCGGCTCGACGCGGAACCCGCGAATCTTGACCTGGTCGTCCACGCGCCCGGCGAACTCCAGGTCGCCGTCGTCGTTGAACCTGGCCAGATCCCCGGTGCGGTAGAGCCGCGCGCCCGGTGTCAGCGGGCTCGGCACGAAGCGTTCGGCGGTGAGCGCCGGCCGGCCGAGATAGCCGCGCGCCAGCGAGCTGCCCTCCAGGTACAGCTCGCCGACCTCTCCGGGTGGCACCTGGGCCAGATCCGCATCGAGCACCAGCGCCGTGTTGCCCCACTTGGGCCGGCCGATGGGCACGGTACGCGGCCCCTGCGCCGTGGTCACGGCGTAGCCGGTCACCGCCTGGGTGGTCTCGGTGGGGCCGTAGAAGTTGCCCAGCACCGACCGTCCGTCGGAGCCGAAGCGGGCGAGCACCCGGTCGGCGAGATCGCCGGGCAGGGCCTCCCCGCCCACCGGGAGCCAGCGCAGCGCGGGAAGCTTCGCCCGCGGCGCGGCGCTCACCAGGTAGTGCAGGAAGCTCGGCACGGCGTGTACGACGCTGGCCTCCAGCTCGGCCAGCTCGGCGAACAGGGCGTCGAGGTCCTTCTCGACGTCGGCTCGGGGCACGAGCACCTCGCCCCCCACGACCAGCGGGCCGAGGACCTCGCCGAGGGAGACGTCGAAGGCCGGGGAGGCCAACTGCAGCCAGCGCACCCGCTCGTTCTCCGCGTGGCTGTCCCGGAAGCGGCCGACCAGCCACTCCAGGTGCTCGCCGAGAGCGGCGTGCGTGGTCCCCACGGCCTTCGGCGCTCCGGTGGAGCCCGAGGTGTGGATGACGTAGGCGAGGTTGTCGGCGTGCAGGGGCCGGACCCGGTCGCGGTCGCCGACGTCGGCCCCTCCCGAAGCCGCCTCGACCTCGGCGAGCCAGCCCGCCGAGTCGGCGACGGTGCGCGGCACGCCGTCGCCGGGGACGAGGGAGTCCGTCGCCGACATGGTGATCAGGTGCCGGGGCCGGGTGCCGAGCAGCAACCGCTCCAGTCGCTCCCGGGGGTGGGCGACGTCGAGCGGGACCAGGACGGCCCCCGACTTGAGGACGCCGAGCGTCACCGCCACGGCGGTGAACGAGCGCTCCAGCGCGCAGGCCACCGGGTCCTCGGTGCCGAGGCCACGGGCGGCCAGCCGACGGGCGACGGCGTTGGCGCGGTCGTTCAGCTCGCCGTAGGTCATCGTGCCCTCGGCCCCGCGCAGTGCCACGGCCTCCGGATGGGCGGCCACGCGGGCCTCGAACTTCTCCACCACGGTCGTGGCCGGACCGGGGAAGGGCGCAGAGCTGCCGAAGCGCAGCAGCCGTATCCGCTCCTCCTCGGTGATCCGCCTCAGGTTCCCCAGCGGGACGTTCGGCGTGGCCGCTCCGGCGAGCAGCACGCGCCGCGTGGTGTGGGCCACCGAGCGAACCCGGTCGGGCGTGAAGGCGGTGGGCATGAAGGCGAAGCGCAGCACCCAGTGCCCGGCGGGCTCCCGGCGGGCCAGCACCGAGAGCGGGACCTGGAGCACGTCCGTGCGGGCCTGCCGCGACGTCACCTCGACTCCGGGAAGCCGGAGGTGGACGCCGACGTCCTCGACCGCGAAGCTCACGTCGACCGGCTGGTCGCGTCCGGCGGCGCCGAGCAGTCGCACGGTCCGGTCGTAGGGAAGGTCCTGGTGCGCGATCGCGTCGGCGAGGATCCGCCCGGTGTCTCCGACGGCCTCCCGCAACCCGCGGCGCGGGTCGCCGGGCAGCGGAAGCAGGACGACGTTGCCGAAGTAGCCGATGGCCCGCGCGCGGGCGTCGTCGTCGCGCAGTGTCACCGGGCTGGCGATGAGCTGCCGTTCGCCGCTGCCGTGCCGCCGCAGGGCCGCCGCGAGAGAGCTGAGGAGGACGGCGAACGGTGTGGTCGCGCAGCTCCGGGCGAGTGCGTCGACGGTCGCCGACTCGGCGCTGTCCAGGCTGATCTCCAGGGACCGGCCGGGCGCGGTGCGGGTGTCGGCCCCGTCCCGGTCGCGGAGGCCGGCCACGCCTTCGGCGCCGTCGAGGACCTGCGACCAGTGCCGGTCCAGGTCCGGAAGGCTTCGCGCGAGCGCTCGTTCCTGGGCGAGCGCGGCGTCCGCGTGGCAGACGGCGGGGCCGCGGTCGCGGCCCTCCACGGCCTCGGAGAGGTCGTCGAAGAACAGCTGCCAACAGGCGTCGTCCCAGGCGATGTGGTGGGCGACGAGCAGCAGGGTGTACCGCCCTGCCCCGTCCTCGTCGGTGCCGCGGTCGTAGAGGGTGACCCGGACGGGTTGGTCCGCCGCCAGGTCGAAGGGCGTGTGCACGGCTCGGTGCACGAGGGCGTCGACGTCGTCCTCGGTGGCCTCGCGGGCATCGACCACGGTGAGGGGGGCGGTCTCCGGGAGGTCCGGGACGGCCCGCAACTCGCCTGTGTCGGAGCAGAGATAGCGGGTGCGCAGGATCTCGTGACGGCCGATCACCTTGCCCAGCGCGACCCGCAGAGCGGGGACGTCGACGGCGCCGCGGAGGTCCATGGCGCTGCCCACGTTGAGCGCGACACCGCTCGGGTCCGACTCGTGCTGGAGCCAGAGCCGTTGCTGAGCGGTACTCGCGGGCGTCGGGGTACCGGGCTGCCGCACGGCCTCCCCCGTCCCTGCGGACGGGTGCCCGGCCCCGTCCCCGGCCACAGGCCCGGAACGGCCGTCCTCGGACCCGCCGGGCGGGCCGACGGTGGCTGCCCCGCGTTCGGCGAGCTTTCGCCGGAACGCTTCCATCCGACGCTCCCGGTCGCCTTCTCCGGACGTCTGACTCCGCGCACCCACCGTCTGGTCCCCCTTCATCGTGTCGTGTGTCGTAGGTTCTGCTGTCGGCTAGTTCCAGGAATTGATGCTGAACCGCTCGCTGAGTTCACGGGCCCCGATCGCGTATTCGCGGAGTTCGGCCGCCTTGTCGACGAGAACCCGGTCTCCGGACGAGGCGGCGATTTCGGTGAGCCAGTCGTAGGTGGCCTCCGCCGGAACGTCGAAACGGAAATGCACCTTCGACAGGAAGAACAGGAATTCCTTGAAGTTGGACCGGTCGACGACCTTGCCGAGATCCCCGATGGCCGCCCGGCGCTCCGCCGGAAGCGGCGGGCGGTCGATGACCCGGGCGTCGGTGGACGGGCGGTAGTGGGCCGGGTCCCGGAAGATGTCGGACTCCTCGTACTCCCCGTCGAAGGCGAAGTCGACACACAGCATCTGGCGCGGGTCCGAGGAGAAGTTCGCCGCCGCGTGCACCGAACCCGCGTCGAGGAACCACACCTCCCCGGGACGCATGTTGATCACGGTGTCGTCGTTCGAGTGGAACGCCGCCGGGTTGTCCTCCAGGAACATCAGCACCCGGAAGTACTGCTCGGCGTCGCGGTCGAGTTCCACGAAGTCCCGGTGGGGGATGACGACGGCGTCGACGAGGTTGCGGGCCCGCACCATGGTGATGCGGTCGGTATCGAACACCTTCTCCACCAGCCCTCGGAGGTAGCCGGTGTTCTTTCCGTGCTCGGTGAGCTGGGCCGGTGAATCGGTGTCCCGGTAGAGATCGTCCCCGGAATCGCCGCTGGCGTTCCACAGCGGAACGTTCTTCCAGTAGCCGTTGCTGAACTCGTCGTATCCCTCCTCACCGCGCGGAACGGCGGAGAGGTATTCCAGGTCCCGGCTCAGCGGCGTCTCGTCGAGCTCGATGTTTCCAAGGATGTGTGACCTCATCGTGGGGCAACCTTTCTGGGGCACGTCGGGAACCGGGTTCTCCGGAAGGGGACGACCTCAGCCGTCATCCGCCTTCACTGCACGCTCCTGACGCCATGTGGGCCGACCACCTCACCTGGCGGTGGAAGCCGCCGCGTACTGCGGCGTGGAATGCCGTGCCCCCGGTCCGGCCGACCGCGACTACGCGGGCACCGTGACGCACGCATCCCCACGACGTTCCGGCTGGTCCAGTACGTCGATGATCGAGACGGTATCCATGACGGCAAAACTTTGGCAAGGCTTACCTAAGTTGTTGGTGAAAATGATGTTCGTCTGACGGCTCGTCGACGCCGTCGCCGGACCTCCGGATCCCAACCGCCCCTTGGGGAAGCGGTGATGACGGTGTGGAGGGGGGCCGTCCCGGTGTGATCCCGGTCTCGTTGTCCGGGGTCGCGGCGTCCTGTAACAATCGCCCCGTCCACCGCGCCTCCGATGCCCGCGGTGGTGAGGCGCCCCGCCTCGACCCCGAGGGCCCGAGGGCGTGTCCGGGTGTCATCTCCTCCACGGACGTGGGCGCCCGTTTCCTGATGTTCCGTCCACCTCGCCGGGATGGGACGCATCATGCGTCGTGCCCGGCGCCGTGCCGACGCGCCTCGGGTCGCCCAGTCCGGCCCACACGCACTCCGTAGACCGGGAGGTCCCGTGAATCACGCCGACATCTACCCCGTCCTGCCCCGCCACAGGATCGACGGGCTGCCCGAGTCCTGGCTCGGCGTCCCCCCGCCGCCCACCGGCTTCAGCCGGGAGGGATTCCACTTCCGGGAAGCCATCGCCGACCGTGCGGACATCGAGATGATCCACGCGTGGATGAACCGCCCGCACACGGCGAAGGGATGGGAGTACGACTGGCCGCTGGAACGCTGGGAAGCCCACATCAAGGCGCAGTTGGCGACGGCCTACTCCCGGCCCATCGTGGTGGAGCGGAAGGGACGGCCCATCGCGTACATGGAGTTCTACCGGATGGCGCAGGACGTGGTCGGCCACCACTACCAGGCGGGGCCCTACGACCTGAGCTTCCACCTGGCCATCGCCGACCCGGCCGACACCGGCGGCGGTCTCGGCACCACGTTGCTGGGGACGGTCATCGCGGAGTTCTTCGAGCGCGACCCCCGGTGCGACGCGATCGTCCTCGAACCGGACGCGGCCAACGGGGCCTCGCGCCGGATGATCGAGAAGAACGACGCCGTCCACCTCGGAGACGTCCGGGTGCGCCACCGGCACATCGCCCTGTACGCGAAGGTACGCGAGGGCCGCGACCTGCCCCGGCTCCTCCCCGGACACTCCACCCCGGTCTGACGGCTCCTCCACCGGACGGGACGCCCCGTCGCCCCTGAGTCCCCGTCCCCGGAAGCGCCCGGATCCCACCGGGTGTTCGCCCGCGCGCCGGGTTTGTTCACACATCTTCATACCTTCGGGGGAAGCGCGCCGATTCGGTGGATTCGGTGCCGATGGGCCGGGCAGCGTGGGGGCGCGACGTCGTCCCGCCGGACGGTCGGCCAGCCGTCCGGCAGCGCAACATTTCCGTTTCTGGAGGAAACAGCTATGGCACGTGTCCGAACCGCTCGGGTCATCGCCGCCACCGCCGCTCTGCCGTTCGCGGTGGCGGCGCTCGGCGGCGTGGCGCACGCCGACAACGGCGCCTTCGCGGGGGACGGCTCCAACGCGGGCGTGGTCAGCAGCGTCGGGAGCGGGGTGAGTGGGGACAACGCCGGGAACACGACGACGAACCAGCAGGCCGCGACCGGTCTGGGCGCCTCGAACCAGGCGAACAACGCGAGCGTGAACGGCGCCGACAACGCGGCGATCGAGCAGAACACCGTGTCCATCCACTTCTCCGAGCTGAGGTGAGCCGGTAGGCGCCTCCTGGGGAAGGGCGGCGCCGTGGGAGTCACATGAGGTACGGGCCGGACGGCCGCACCGGGGTGCGGGCGTCCGGCCCGTCCGTGCGTCCCGGCCGGCCCCGCCGCGCGGCGCCGCTCCCCGGCGTCGAGGTCCGGGTCGGGGGAGGCCCTGAGGCGGAGGGCACCGACCTCCACCCCTGGGAGGGTGGCGGGCGAAGCCGTCCTACAACTTGAGGCGGAGAGGGCTCGGCACCTCCGGCCGATCCCCGGACGGGCGGCGCGCTCATAGCGTTGAGCCATGACCACGCCTGGGACTTCCGCCGGCAACTCCGCACCCGTCGCGGCGCCTGGCGGCGCCACCGTGACGCGGCTGGTGCCGCGTCGTCCGCTGCCCACCTCGTCCGCCGCCCCGGCAGGCCGCGCCCCGGGCGCCGCGCCGTCCGCGTCGCCGTCGGTCCCGTCGTTCACGTCCTACGTGCGGCAGCGCGGCCCGGTCCTGCTGCGCACCGCTCGTTCCCTCACCTCGGACCCGTGTGACGCCGAGGACCTCCTGCAGACCGCGCTCACCAAGACGTACCTGGCGTGGGAGCGCATCGAGGACCACCGCGCGCTGGACGGCTACGTGCGCCGGGCGCTGATCAACACGCGCACCTCGCAGTGGCGCAAGCGCCGGGTGGACGAGTTCGCCTGTGAGGAGCTGCCCGAGCCGGAGCCGGTGCCCGGCCCCGACCCGGCCGAGCACCAGGCCATGCGCGACGCGATGTGGCGCGCGGTGCTGAAGCTTCCGCCCCGGCAGCGTGCGATGGTCGTGCTGCGGTACTACGAGGACCTCAGCGAGGCGCAGACGGCGGCGGTCATGGGCGTCTCGGTGGGGACGGTGAAGAGCGCCGTCTCCCGGGCGCTGGCGAAGCTGCGGGAGGACCCGCAGCTGACGGCCGACGCGCTCGACGCCGCGGCCTGACGCGTCTCGGCCCGTCTCGGCCTGACACGGCCCGTCTCGGCACCCGGCTCGGTCGGCGCCGTCGCACGTCGGAGCGGTGCGGTGAGGGGGAGGCGTTTCCGCCGGCGTGCCCCGGCGGTGACGGTCACGACACAGGCCCCAGGTAGTGACATTCGGTCTCGTACGACCCGAGAATCAGCCTGTTACCCGCACGTAGCTGGTTCTTCGGGAGGCTGGCCCATGCTGAGCACGATGCAAGACGTACCCCTGCAGGTCGCGCGGATTCTTGAGCACGGTCGCACCGTTCACGGCAGGTCCGAGGTCATCACCTGGACGGGGGAGGGCGAGCCGCAGCGCCGGTCGTTCGCGGAGGTCGGCGCCCGGGCCGCGCAGCTCGCCCACGGTCTGCGCGACGAGCTCGGCGTCCGGGGGGACGAGCGCGTCGCCACCCTGTGCTGGAACAACGCGGAGCACCTGGAGGCCTACCTGGCGGTTCCCGCCATGGGCGCCGTCCTCCACACCCTGAACCTGCGGCTGCCGCCGACGCAGCTCGCCTGGGTCGTCAACCACGCGGCCGACCGCGTCGTCCTCGTCAACGGCACGCTGCTCCCGCTGCTCGTCCCGCTGCTGCCGCAGCTGAGGACGGTGGAGCACGTCGTGGTCACCGGGGTGGGGGACCGGGCCGCGCTGACCGAGGCGGCGCAGACGGCGGGCGTCCGCGTGCACGACTACGAGGAGCTGATCGGCGGCCGTCCGACGACCTACGCGTGGCCGGACGTCGACGAGCGGCAGGCCGCGTCCCTCTGCTACACCTCCGGCACGACGGGTGACCCCAAGGGCGTGCTGTTCAGCCACCGCTCGACGTACCTGCACGCGCTCCAGGTCAACTCGGCCGAGGCGTTCGCGCTGTCGCAGGCGGACATCACGATGCCGGTCGTCCCCATGTTCCACGTCAACGCCTGGGGGCTGCCGCACGCCGCCTACATGGCGGGCGCCTCGCTCCTCATGACCGACCGGTTCCTCCAGCCCGCACCGATCGCGGAGATGATCGAGGCCGTGCGCCCGACGGTGGGTGCCGCCGTTCCGACGATCTGGCAGGGCCTGCTGGCCGAGCTGGAGACGAACCCGCGCGACATCTCCTCCTTCGGCAGGGTCGTCATCGGGGGGTCGGCCTGTCCGCCGAGCCTCATGCGGGCCTTCCAGGAGCGGCACGGCGTGACGCTCGTCCACGCCTGGGGCATGACGGAGACCTCGCCGCTGGGCACCGTGGCCCGCCCGCCGGCCGGGGTGTCGGAGGACGAGAGCTGGGCGTACCGGCTCACCCAGGGCCGCCTGCCCGCCTCCGTCGAGGCACGGCTGGCCGCGCCGGACGGGACGTTCGCCCCGTGGGACGGCGAGAGCACCGGCGAGCTGGAGGTGCGCGGCCCGTGGATCGCCGCCGCCTACTACGGCGGGGCGGGCGCGGAGGAGCCGCTGCGCCCGGAGGACAAGTTCAGCCCCGACGGCTGGCTGCGCACCGGCGACGTCGGCACGATCTCGCCGGACGGCTTCCTCACGCTGACGGACCGGGCGAAGGACGTCATCAAGTCCGGCGGCGAGTGGATCTCGTCGGTGGAGCTGGAGGGCCACCTCATGGCGCACCCGGACGTCCTGGAGGCGTGCGTCGTCGCCGTGCCGGACGAGAAGTGGGGCGAACGTCCGCTGGCCACCGTCGTGCTGCGGCAGGGGTCGGACGCGGACTTCGCGGTGCTGCGCGAGTTCCTCGGCCGGCACGTGGCGAGCTGGCAGCTCCCGGAGCGCTGGTCGGTGATCCAGGAGGTGCCGAAGACGTCGGTGGGGAAGTTCGACAAGAAGGTGCTGCGCAAGCGGCACGCGGACGGCGAGCTGGAGATCACGACGCTCGGATAGGGGTCTCCCGCCTCGCCCCCGGATCGGCCGCGGCCGGCCCGGGGGCGGGCGTCAGTTCGCGCCGATCTTGGCCAGCAGGTCCACGATGCGGCTCTGCACGTCGGGGCTGGTCGAGCGCTCGGCGAGGAACAGCACGGTCTCGCCCGAGGCGAGCAGGCCCAGCTCGGCCGGGTCCATCGCGGCGGACGTGTAGACCACGAACGGCGTGCGGTTCAGCAGCCCGTTGACGCGCAGCCAGTCGATGATCCCGGCCCGACGGCGGCGGATCTGGCGCAGGTCCATGACGACGAGGTTCGGCCGGACCCGCGCCGCGATCGCCGCCGCCTCGCTGTCGGTGGGCGCGTGCGTGACCTGCATCCCGCGCCGCTCCAGGGTCGCGCCGAACGCCTGCGCGATCACCTCCTGCTCCTCCACGAGCAGGACGCGCGGCGGATGCTGGTCGCTGTCACGGGGGGCGAGCGCCTTCAGCAGGACGGCCGGGTCGGCCCCGTACGCCGCCTCCCGGCTCGCCTGCCCCAGCCCGGCCGTGACGAGCACGGGCACCTCGGCGGCCACGGCGGCCTGGCGCAGGGACTGCAGGGCGGTGCGCGTGATGGGCCCCGTCAGCGGGTCGACGAACAGGGCCGCCGGGTAGGCCGCCATCTGCGCGTCCACCTCCTCACGCGAGTGGACGATCACCGGACGGTAGCCGCGGTCGGTGAGGGCCTGCTGCGTCGAGACGTCCGGTTCGGGCCAGACGAGGAGTCGGCGCGGGTTGTCCAGCGGCTCGGGCGGCAGCTCGTCGTCGACGTCGATGGGGTGCGGCGGCGTGTGCGCGCCGCTCTCGCGGACCTCCACCGCGCCGTTCGGCCCGTCCAGCGGTTCCGGGCCCTCGTCGGCACCGGCCTCCGGAGCGCTGATGGCGAACTGGCGCGCCGGGGCGGGCGGGTGCG
The DNA here is from genome assembly GCF_014779715.1 of Streptomyces chumphonensis. Classification (GTDB taxonomy): domain Bacteria; phylum Actinomycetota; class Actinomycetes; order Streptomycetales; family Streptomycetaceae; genus Streptomyces; species Streptomyces chumphonensis. Next base: position 73,851 of record NZ_JACXYU010000008.1, on the reverse strand, counting down.
CGGGCGGCGGCGTGCCGGGGTGGGGGCGCCCCGGGACCTGGCTCGCGGGGGCGTCCGGCGCGCCGGGGGCGGGTGCGGCGGTACCGGGGGTTCCCGGTGGGGAGGCGCCCGGCCGACGTTCCCCCTCGGCTGGCGGCGCCGCGAGCTTGCGACGGCGGCCGGTCCCGGCGGCCGGGGTCGACGAACCGGTCGGAGCGGCCGGTCCCGTGGCGGGCGCCTCCGGAGCGGCCGGATGCGGCGGGACGGACTGCGGGGTGGTGGGCACCGCGTGCTCGCCGGAGTCGGCGGCGCGGCGGGCGAAGGGCACGCCCTGGCCGAGCGTCCGCACGCTCACCCCCGCGCCCGGAGCGCTCTGCGCGTGCGGGTCCCCGCCGGGCGCGGGCTGGGTGGGGGACGACGACGGTTCGGGGTGGCTCGGCGGGCCGCCGCCCAGTATCGGGCTGCGCGCCACGACCGGATGACCGGCGCCGGGATCCTTCCGGGCCGGCTCCAACGCCCCGTGCCCGCCCGCCGCGGGCCCAGCGTGACCCGACTCGGCGCCGTGGTGGCCCGGCCCGTGCCCGTAGTCGTCCGGCCCGCGGCTGTGCTGGTCCGGCCCGCGGCCTTCGGGTGACCCCGCGGCTCCGCCGTCCGGCACCGGCGCCCGGCCGGGAGCCGTCGGGTCCGTGGGCTCGCCGGGCGGCGCGGGTTTGCGACGCCGCCCCGTCGGGCGGTCCCCGACCGGCGGCGCGCCGGGGTGGCCCTCGCCCCCCGGACGGTCCACGGGCGCGCCCTCCGCCGGACGGTCCGGGGCGGCCGGGGCGCGGTCCGCAGCCGCCGGGGGCAGCGCGAAGGGGGCGCGCCGTTGCGGCTCCGCGCCCTGCGCCGGGCGGGCCGGAACCCCGCCGGGGGGCACGACGTCGGGACGCTGCGGCGCGTCCGTCGGCCCGGGCCGGGCGCGCCGGGCCCGCCGTCCGGTCCCGGGCGGTACGTCGACGGGATTCCCCTGCTCCGGAATCAGGCCCGCCACGCCCTGGCCGGCCGTCTCGCCCCCGGTCTCGGACCCGCCGTCCGTCCCGGTGCCGACGCCGTCGGACGGCTCGTCGACGCGCCGCAGAGCGCGCCGGGCCCGTCGCCCCGTCGGCGTCGCGGGGACGGCCTCCGCCGATCCCGTGTCCGGCCCACTCGCCGCGTCCGCCGCGTCCGGGGCGGGCTGCTCGGCGTCCGGCTCGGGCTCCGGCGCGGGCGGCACCAGGCTCTCGTCCACGTCGCCGACCGGCACCTCCAGCACGAAGGCGCTCCCGTTCGCGCCACCGCCCGGCAGCTCGTGCGTCTGGAGCACACCGCCGTGCCGCGTCACGACGCCGCGCACCACGGGCTGGTGCACCGGGCTGCCGCCGGGATGCGGGCCCCGCACCTCGATGCGGACGACGGCGTCGGCGCCCTTGCCGCGCTTGGCGGCGGCCACCACGACCGTCGACCCGCCCCCGCCGCCCCGGATGGCGTTGCCCGTGGCGTCCACCCCGGCGACGTCCGCGACCAGGTGCGCGATCGCCAGGCTCAGCAACCGGGCATCGACCACGGCCTGGATCGGCGGCGCGTGCACCGCGAACTGGACGCGTCCCGGCCCCACCAGCTCCACCGCGCCCTCCACACCGGCGGAGATCACCGCGTCCAGCGCGACCTGCTCTTTGGCCAGGCTCTCCCGGCCCGTCTCCAGCGCGTGGAAGCTGAGGACGTTGTCCATGAGCGTCGTCATGCGCGCGTACCCGGCCGACAGGTAGTGCAGCACCTGGTTCGCCTCGGGCCACAACTGCCCCGCCGGGTCCGCCGCCAGGCCGCCCAGCTCCCGGCGCAGCTCGTCCAGCGGGCCGCGCAGCGCGGTGTCGACGACGGCGAGCAGCTGCTCGTGCCGGGCCTCCAGGGCGTCGAACGACGAGCGGTCGGTGAACGTCAGCACCGCGCCGACGAGCTGCTCACCGTCGCGCACCGGCGCCGTCGTCATGTCCACCGGCACCGGACGACCGTCCTTCGCCCACAGCACCTGCCCGCGCACCCGGTGCTTGCGGCCGGACCTCAGGGTGTCCGCGAGCGGCGTCTCCTCGTACGGCAGCGGCGTACCGTCCGCCCGCGAGTGGTGCACCAGCGGATGCAGCGGCTGCCCGCCCAGGTCGCTCGCCCGGTGGCCGAGGATCGACGCCGCGGCCGGGTTGACCAGCACGACCCGCCCGTCGACGTCCGTCCCGACGACGCCCTCGGCCGCCGCCCGCAGGATCATCTCCGTCTGCCGCTGCTGCCGGGCCAGCTCCGCCTCGGTGTCCAGCGTCCCGGTGAGGTCCCGCACGACGAGCATCAGCAGCTCGTTGCCCGTGTAGCTGTTCCCGTGGTCCGCGTAGGCGGCCTCGAACGACGACTCGTACGGCGTCCGGCCGTCCTCCAGGTTCGCACTCGTGACCTCGACGGGGAACTCCTCACCGTCGGTCCGGCGCGCGATCATGCGCGTCGGCGGCTGCCGCCCCTCCACCTCTTCATCGGGCCGGCGCATCGACCCGGGGATGCGCTTGGAGTCGAACGCGGGCAGCAGGTCGAGCAGCCCGCGCCCGATCAGCGCGGTCCCCGGAGTCTCGAAGAACTCCAGGGCGATGCTGTTGGCGTTCACGACGGTGCCGTTGGCGTTGACGAGCAACAACGCGTCGGGCAGGGCGTCGAGGATGGCGGCGAGGCGAGCAGCGCCTCGGGACGGCCTGCTGCTCACGTCGGCGTTCCTCCCGGTCAGTCTGGGCGTGTCACCCCAGGGAGTCTACGGGCACCTGTTGCACACGCCACGGTCGCCGCAGACGCTGTGTGATCCCACAAACGCCAACACCCCAACTCCGCCCGAACCGGCGCAGAACCGCTACTCCACCTCGGGCAGCGCGGGCGTCAGCCGGTCCCAGCGCGCGATCTCGCAGCCGTTGGTGCGCTCGAAGGAGGCGTCGATCGTCCGCCCCTGCCACGTCCCCGTGACCCGCGCCGTCTGCGGGCCACCGTAGATGTACGTGCACATCGCGTCCTGCTCCACCGGCGCGAACGGGCTCGCCGCCCGGTTCCGCGTCTCGCGGTCCACTGCCGCGCACGCCTCCTCCGCCTTCGGGTGGTCACCACCGGCCGGGTGGCACTCCAGGACGAAGCGCTGGACGTCCGCCGTCCGCCCCTCCTGGTAGGTGATCGTCAGCCGGTCCCCCTCCCCCGGCGACGGGCAGGCCACAGCCGTCCCACCCATCCCGGCCAGCGCAGCGACACATCCGACGACAACAGCAGCAGTACGGCGCACCATCACAACTCCCTGAGGATGAGGAACCACAACCCGGCCCCACCCTCCTAACGCTCCACCCCGTCCCGCGTTGCGCAACTCGGCCGGACACCCACCCGAACGAAGCACCTCACACCCCGCCGTCCCAGCGCTTTGCCCAGGGCGCCACCGGCCGGGTACTCTGACGGCGATCGGTCGCAGCCGCCCGAGGCTGTACCATCATCTGCGCATACCCGCTGGCCGTGGTGTGCCTGGAGGCTTCGCCTAGTCTGGTCTATGGCGCCGCACTGCTAATGCGGTTTGGGGCTATCACCCCATCGAGGGTTCAAATCCCTCAGCCTCCGCTCGATCCCCAAGATCACGAGAAGCCCCTGCCGCCTGCGGCAGGGGCTTTCGCGTACCTTCCGCAGCCCCTCGCCAGGACCTCACCGGAGAGGCGTTTTCGCAGGTCAGGCCGCCTGTCCGAATCGGATTTCGCCTACCGGCACCGGTCATGTAATGTTGTCCCCGCAAACGCCGAACGGCAGGAAACAGCCGGGAAGCCAAGCGCTCGTAGCTTAACGGATAGAGCATCTGACTACGGATCAGAAGGTTGCAGGTTCGAATCCTGCCGAGCGCGCAGCAGGTCAAAGCCCCCTCGGGATCATCTCGGCGGGGGCTTTTTCGTGCGCGAAGCGGGGAACGTACAGCAACCGCGTCAGCCGCTACCGCCCATGGCATCCTGCGTGGCCGCTGAGGTCGACACGTGCCCTCGCGGCCCTCGCGCCGACGGCACGCGAGGGGCGGAGGCCGTCAGGGCCCGGTGACGAGGCGACTCGTGTATCCGGCGTCGCAGAGCCGCTGGTACGCCGTGCGTACCCGGGCCGGCACCGCCATCTCGATCATGAACCCCCGCTCGGGATAGACGAGCAGCCGCTGCACCGTGCCCACGAGCATGCTGATGACCTTGTGGCTGTCGCCGATGCGCTCCAGGTACTCCTCGAAGCCCACCACCGCCGAGTGGCACGTCACCTCGACTCCGGGCCCAGAGCTTGCGGGCGGTGGCGTAGACGCGCCGTTCCTCGTACGGCTTGCTGACGAACACCACCGACTCCACGGCCACCCCTGCCCCCCTGAGCAACTTCCGAGTGAAGGTGACGTTCTCCACCACCTCGCGCAGGGGTACGCCTACCATCTGACCGCCTGCTACGACGAAGTCCTATACCGCCTCCACGCGGAGCCCACCCGATGACCCACCGGCCCTTTACGACTGTCGGCATCTGGTGCGAACGCCTCACCTACAGCCCCGCCAGCAGTGAACGCCGCACCGTGGCCACCTTCGACACCGCCAGCCCCCGGCCAGGCCCTCCGCTGGATCCGCGTAGCCCTACGCACAGTCATGCCAGCCTTGGACAACTCCGCCCGCCCCCAGGCATGGCACTGGCTCGAAGCCAGACACGCCAACGCCCACCGCGACCTCAACTTCGGCGAGCAGCACACCTTCACGGTCACCCAGGGCGCCACCTGCATCGTGTGGACAGCCCGTCCGGTCACCTTCCTCGTACTCGCCGATCGAGACCCGGGGTCCCACCACCCTGTGCCGGACTCTTCGCCGAGGCCGACAGGCGTCGACGCTGAGTAACAACTTTCTCTGCGTCTTTCAAGGCGGCTCGCTCCGCTCGCCGCGCGCGGCCCGGCTCCCGGGGCCCCCGCTCCTGTCTCCGCCCCGGTCCACCGCCCCGCGCAGACGGCAAGCGAGTACCAGGGCGAAGGTCAAAGAGGGCGCCGTCGTGGCTGGGGGTCGGCTCCGCGACTTTAGGCACCTCCCCGGCTCGGGGCCCTCATCGAGCAAGACCAGGGGGCCACTTGGGCAAAACGCGGGCAGGCCAGAGGCTGCCCAAGTTCGCTGGCGAGCGTATGGCCCCCTAGTCATGCTCGATCCCAAACCGGGCAGGCCACCGCCCAAAGTCGCTCCGCCGACTCGCTCTGCGCCCAGCGAGACGTACGGCGAGCTGTGAAATTTCAGCAGCCCGCCGTACGCTGATGGCACCCTGGTCTTCAGCTACATCACACGAGAGCTGTTACCAGGACCGCAAAACCTGCTGCAACGATGGCAGTCGTCAGCAGCAGGTCCTTCAGGCGGACAGTCCGACACTCATCCTTGATCGCAAAACGGACTGTCCGCCCAACTTCCTTGAATAGTTCATTCACTTTTTCTTCAATCTCTTAGTTTGGGTGATTCGCTTTCACTCCTTAGGTGTTTGAAGCAAAAAAAAGTCCGATCGTATATCCGCATTTGTTGGATACGCGGAAATAGATCGGACTTAGCTTGTCCATGCCTCACCAAAAGAGGCACCGCTACATGGCGCATCATGGACTGATGGCCTGGAACGGGCTTGCCTATTCGATTATCAACTGACTCGCCCTCGCACAGCCCGCCGCATACGGCAGTGCATCGAGGTGAGTTCGATGGTAGGCAGAGACTGACTTGCCGTCAAGTCTGTCCTTGCGGGGCACGGTTGCTTCACTCGAAGAACCGTGTCGCATGCACGGATTCCGTAGTGCCCGAAGCACTAGCAGGGGGCCGAACGACTCCATGCGGCCACTGTAAAGATGCACCAGGCGGTGACGGTCGCTGTCGTTGCGCGGGCACCCATCGTCGAAGGCCTGACGAGGGCAATCAGTGCAGGTTAGCGCTGAAATAGCGCCCAAACAGCCGGTAATTCCCAAGCTGAGGGCTCAGGCACAGTCGTCGTGTGCCGGTCGGGGGCCTCTGCCACGTTGCCAGTGTCGTTGACCAGAGCACGCCACGAACCGCGCAACGAGGGACTACATGCAGCTCGGAGGCTTCCTAGTGATCCAGGTCCACGAGATCGGGGGCTTCAACGTGAGCTAAACCGGCCAGTCAGTCAGTGCCCGAGAAGATAGCCGACACCGGCATGTAGCAGTGGCCGGTCTGGCTGGCGTGCTGGCGTTTGCGAGCGATCAGGTCGTCTAGACGGATGCGCTGCTCTAGGACCGCCATGAAGTCACTTCCGTCCATCGTGATGAAGGGTGTGCTGTAGCTGTAGACGGCCAGGGCATCTGAGGTGAAGCCACTCATGCTGATGTACAGGCCCAGCGTGTTCTTGCCCTTGCGCTCAATGTTGCTTTTGAACACGTCCAGCTCCCGGCGACCAATGGCCTCCTTCCACCACTTGGCCTCAAGGACGTAGTGGTCGGTGGCGTAGGCGAACGCGCCGTCGATCTGCTCATGGTCAAGCCTGTACGACGCCCGGGGCTCGAGGTCGTACAGCCCAAACAGCTTGTTGATGAAGTCCTCGAAGTCAGTGCCGCGCCGGTGCGGGTCACTGGACGTGTGCATCTCAAAAAAGCGTAGCTTCAGGGCCTCATGGTCGGCGTTGAACAGCCGATCCTTCTCCGCTTGCCTGGCGCTGTCGGCAATGGTGGCTGAGTGGTCTTCGTGCTCCTGGATGACGTGCCGCTGGAGCTCGGTCCACTCGCGCAGCTCGGCCACAGCGGCTTCGGCACGGGCCACCATCTCGTCCCGGTCTACTTGCTGCTCCAGGTTCGAAAACCGCTTCATCTCCGCGATGTCGAGCATGAGCTTGATGGTCAGGTCCTGGTACCGGGCTTCATTGGCCCGAAGAAGATCGACTAGGTGGCCAGCGGTCTCGCGCTTGGTGGTGCTGAAGTCGAGCCGCGCCAGAAGCTCGCTGTGGTCTTGCAACATCCCCCGGAGATACCGCGCAAAGGGTGGTTTGTTCCAGAAGATCACCGTGAGTGCGTCGGCCAGAGCGATATTTGCACGCGGGTTGATCTTGTTGCTGCTGGCGCTCTGTGGCATAGCCCCCTCTTCCCCAAGCCCTATTCAGGCGTACCGCCATCTCAACACGGTAGCGCGGCGACGGCCGTTGATGCGCCCTTCACCTCGCCGGATGATGCGTCACGCGGTCTGCTCCTCGGTCGCCTGGAGCAGCGTGGCTGATACCGGTGGGGGTGCAGCGAAGCGCGCGCTTGGTCGGTCGGTGCACCCGCCGTCGTGGCTGACTGTCGTCGGCTGGGGCTCAGGCGGGCCCCAGCGGATGCTAAGCGCCAGTGGAATGGAACCGGCCGGGCGGGCGTGCCCCTTGCGTGCCCGATGGGGCGGGGAGTGGTGGGGAAGTGCGGACGGGTGTGGAGGGCGTGCATCGAGAACGGACCCTGACCGAATGTGCTGGTCAGGGTCCGGTGTCGCTGGTGTCAGGGCGGAGGCGGTGGGACTTGAACGAACGGTGACATCGCTGCCACGACGGTTTTCAAGATGGGCCACTGTGCGTCGAGCGGCGCTCGACGCCAACGATTTCGTACAGCCAACGGTCGAAGTAGTGCCCCTCAGCTTCTCGTTCGCCCTCGATTGTCAGCCATTCACGGGCGGCCGTGACCATATGCTCCTCGGCCTGGTCCGCTTCCGCAGGCCGCAGCTCGACCCAGTCGGTCAGCTCACCCCAGATGAGCACGAGCCAGTTGCTGGCTTCGTCGCCGTCGTCGATCGGGTGCCCACCACTGGCGAGACCCAAGATCTCCAATGCCGGTTCGTACGGAGACGCGTCAGCCTTCGCAATGGTCTCTGCGCACGCTCGCACCGCCACACGGAAGGCCTCCGAGTCATCCATGAGGAAGAGAGTAGGCGACGCGGTTCGCGTAACCCGGGCCACGGCGCGGGTGCTGCCCGTACAAACAGCAGCGAAGTACAGCAACCGCAGCAACGGACGTCGCCCTTCAGTCCCCGTCCGAGGTCGTCTAGCGGCCGGTATGGCCGTCGGCGACCGTTCCCGCTAGAGCTACGGATCAGAAGGTTGCTGGTTCGACCTGCCGAGCGCGCAGCAGGTCAAAGGGCCCACCGGTTCAACCGGTGGGCCCTTTGACATCGGCGTCATCGGCATCGCCGCCCAGGCTGTGGACTCCCCGGTTGAGTCGTCCCCCGCCTCTTGGTCGAGCCCAGGTCGTTGTGCATCTGTGCAACGGATGCTCGCAGCGTCGTCCCATCACTGCGCATAGGCGTCCAGCGTGATCGTGATCGTGCTGTGCCCGAGCGGCCTCATGGTGGAGCGCGCACCGACCGACAGAGCCAGCAGCCGCGACGCGCAGCTATGCCGCAGGTGGTGCACACGTACGCTTGGCACCTTTGCGTCTCGGCACGGATCATCAGCACCCTGTCCAGCCTCCGGGCTGTCTCCCTGACCCGTCGGTGGTGCGCGCACTGTCGCCAAGAGGTGGAATCCGAACCTTCCCACTCCCGGCTGGTGTGGCCCGGTCGGTGAGGGCCTCAGTCGTGTCGTCGTCGAGTCACTGCTTGCGAACGGTGATTGAGGCCTGTCCGGCCGGGATAGTTGCTGTCGGACGCGACGACCAGCCTTCCTTGGTCGAACCCGGGAGGCAGCAAGCTCGGGGGTGGCGCCTCATCGACAGCCTTCCCCCATGTCATGCGGGCCTGTGACTCGGTGCCCAGCGAGAGCGGGACTGTAGTGCCTCGATGAAGCCTTGCAACCGGTCTTCCCAGTTCGGTGACGGCGTCGCAGCCGACCAGACACAAGAACATGGGTTGGGGTGTGGTGGCACCTCGTCTTCCTGGGCGGCCCGGGCGATGGCGGAGCGATGACGGAGACGCGTCGACCACAGTGGGGCGGCTGACTGCCGAGGTGGGCCAATAGTCGATGGTCAGCGTCTGCGCCCTGCGCGTGCTTGACGCTGTGGACACCAGGGGCGTCCTCTTCATCGTCGCCCAGGATGGCATCGCCTGCTTGATTCCGCCTGAGATGCCAACGCCCCCGATCGGGGCGGCAAGCATGGGCGTTCACCTGATCGAGGCACAAGCGCCTGCGACGATGTAAGCATGCTGACGCCTGGAATGCCGCTCCAAGCTGCCCTCATCCCCGACTGCAGTGAACTGGAGGCCCACCGCGCTGCCTACAAGAAGGCCAAGGCCAACGATGCGATCTTTGTGTGCATTGCTCGCCATGGCCAGCGCTGGAAGGTGCAGCTTGACGCCATGGCCAGCCGCAAGCCCCTTATTCCGGACCAGTCGATGACCGTCCTCCGGTCGGCTGCCGAAGCGCTGGTATTGGGCGGCATCGCGGAGCAGATCAATATCGGAGCTGACTACATCTCGATGTGGCCGATCCGGACTGAGGAGGAGGCTCGTGCAATCGCAGCCACGTTTCACGCTGCGATGCACGGTCTCCAACAGCTGCACATCCTCGTGTAGAGGCCGTAGCCTCGGGTGGATCCATCGTCGCCGACGCACGCGGCGGCGCGGTGTGCGTGGTGTGGCGTGAGGCGGGGCCGGGTCTGTGGGCTCGGCCGGAGTCGCCCCGGCCCTGAGACGACGAAGCCCTACGTGGATCGGGGAAGGTGAGGTCGGAAATCCGCCGGTCTGCGGGGGCGGGGTGCGTTTGGCTCGGACGGGAGGGTGCGAGACGCGCGCCCCGTGCCGGAGTGGAGGGCTCGTGCCGGTCTTCGTCCAGTTCGTTCTGCTGGCCCTGGCCTGGGGGTCGAGCTTCCTGCTGATCAAGGTGGGCCTTGACGGGTTGTCCCCGGCGCAGGTGGTCTGGGGCCGGATGGTGTCCGGTGCGGTCGCCCTGTGGGTGGTCGCTCTGGTCACCCGGCGCCGCGTCCCGCGCGACCCGGTGTTGTGGGGCCACCTGTCCGTCGTGGCCGTGCTGCTCTGCGTCGTGCCCTTCGCCCTGTTCGCCTGGGCGGAGCAGCGGATCTCCTCCGGTCTGGCGAGCACGTACAACGCCACGACCCCGCTGATGGCGGTGGCGTGGTCCGTCCTTCTTCTTCCGGCCGAACGCCTGACCCGACGGGGTGCCCTCGGTCTGCTGCTCGGGTTCGCCGGCGTGCTGGTGGTCCTCGATCCTCTCGGGGCCGGGTCGGGCGGCGGGGTCGGGGCGCAACTGGCCTGCCTGGCCGCGACGGCGTGCTACGGCATCGCCTTCGTCTACCTGCGGCGCTTCGTCTCTCCGCGCGCGTTGCCGGGGCTCTCCGTCGCCGTCGTCCAGGTGAGCGCGGGGGCCCTGGTGATGCTGGCGGCGACGCCCTTCCTCGATCGGAACCCGGTGGGGGAGGCGTCCGGCGCCGTCGTGTTGGCCACGGTCGTTCTGGGGGTCTTCGGCACCGGCTTCGCCTACGTCTGGAACAGCAACGTCGTCGCCGCCTGGGGCGCGGCCGACGCCGCAGCCGTCACCTATCTGACGCCGGTCGTCGGGGTCGCGCTCGGTGTGGCCCTGCTGGGTGAGCGGGTCACCTGGACCCAGGTGGCCGGCGCGGTCCTGGTCGTGCTCGGCGTGGTGGTGACCCACGGCCGTCTGCCCGGGAACGGTGTGCGGCGTCCGGTGGTGCGCCGGGGGCGGGGGTCAGGTGCCGACGCGGCCGGCGTCGAGGCGGCGGCCGCGGGTGGTGTCGACGACGACGGGCACGCCGTCGGGGACCTGTCCGTCGAGCCGGTCCAGCAGGCCGTCGATCGGGGGCAGGTCGCCCGGTACGCGCACGTGGACGTACAGCGTGCGCGAGACGGCGTCCACGCCGGTGACGGTGGCGTCCGGGTCGTCGGAGAGCCACTGGGTGGCCGCCTGCTTGGCCCGGGCCGTCCAGGTGTCGACCAGCAGGGTGAGGGCCGTGTTGGCGGCCAGGGGGACGAACACGACGGCGAACAGGGTGGTCATGGCGACGTAGGTGCGGCGGGCGAGTCGGCCGGTGCGCCGGTGGTCGGTCGCTCCGCCGTAGCCGAGGGCGGCGAAGATGACCATGCCGCCGAAGACGAGGGCGAACAGGTTGGAGACGAACAGCACGAGGGCGCCCAGGGCGAGCCAGACGGACTGGTGGCCCAGGCAGACGCCGGCGACGACCAGGGGCGGGACGAGGGAGATGGCGATGGCGACGCCCGGCAGGACGGCTGCGACGTCCCGACGGGCCAGGGCGACCGCACCGGCGAAGCCGGTCGCCAGGGCGGCGACGAGATCCATGATGCCCGGTGAGGTGCGGGAGGCGATCTGGGTGTTGGAGAGCAGGTCGTAGTCGCCGGGGAGGGCGGCGGACAGCAGCGTCCCGAGCACGATGACCAGGAGGCAGGCGAGGAGGACGGTGCGTGCCGCTCCGGTACGCCGCTGCTGGACCGACCCGAGGGCGATGCCCATGATCGGCGTGGACAGGGGGGCGATGATCATGGCGCCGATGACGGTCGCCGTGGAGTCGGTCAGGACGCCGCCGGTGGCGATGACGGCCGAGAGCGTCAGCATCGTCCAGAAGGCGGAGCGTTTGGCTCCGGTGTCTCCCGTGGAGAGGTCCAGGTCCTGGGCGAGGTCGTCCAGGGACCGGCGCTGGGAGGGCGGCAGGACACGGGAACGCAGTCCGCTGATCATGCGGCCGAGTATCCGGCGAGGACGTCCGCTCGCCGGGCAGGACACCGGCGGGTGCGCCATGTGGGGGAGTCGGGGCGGGTGTGCTGTCAAGCCCCGGGGTGTTAGCGCGGGGTGAGGTCGGACGTAGGCGCGGGGCGAACCATCGCAGTCACGACGTGCGGGGCGGTCGGGTCCCGCACGGCTGCGGAAGGGCGTTCACCATGCGGGAAGACGAGCGGGCGAGGGGTCTGGACCGGCGGCTGTTCCTCGGCGGGGTCGGGGCCGCGGCGGCGGGGGCGGTCGTGGCGGGGGCCACGGGCGGGAGCGCGTGGGCGGCGGAGGACCCGGGGTTCGAGGCGCTGCCCCGGGAGATGCAGGCGCCGGAGGGCGACGTCTCGGCGCAGGCGCTGCGGACCTTCAGCCGCATCGACGGTACGCCGGTGTACTACTGGCGGGGGAACAGAGGCAACACCGTGCTGCGCGACTGGCGCTGCACGCAGGGGTTCTACGACCGGCTGGTGGTGTGGATACGCGACCTGCGGGACCTGTCGTCGGACGGCGGGTTCGGCGGGGTCAAGTTCCTCGTCTCGGCCGGGTTCTACGTCAACCGGTCGGGCCAGCACGGTGCCGGCACGGCGATGGACCTGGACCTGGTGCGGTGGAACGGCGGCCGGCAGTCCTCGATGCTGGACGGTCACCACGCCGCGTCGGACCGCACCCTGCGCCGCCGCTACCTGGCGGTGGACGCGACCTGCCGCCGCCGGTTCCGGTACGTGCTCGACGGCTGGTACAACTCGGCCCACCGCGACCACATCCACGCCGACTTCGGCGGGCTGCCCACGCTGTGCCAGAAGGGCAGCTCCAGCGACACCAGGTTCGTCCAGGCCATGTGCAACAACTTCATGGGCTCCGGCCTGGCCGTGGACGGCATCTGGGGGCCGAACACCGACAACGCCTTCGGCCAGGCCAAGAACCGGCTCGGCATCAGCGGCAATCCGCACGCGGACCTCAACGCGTGGCGGAACATGCTGGCGCGCGTCGCCCGGCACGGGTTCCGCGACGAGGCGTTCTGACCGGCCCCGCCCGGCCCGTCACGTCGTCACGTCGCGGCCGGCCCGTCACGTCGTCACGTCCGCCGGTGGCAGCAGCCGGCGGACGTGGGCGGGCAGGCGCAGGCAGGCCGGGCCGAGTGCGTGGCGGAGCAGGAGGGCGCGGCACGCGTCGGCGTGCCGGTGCGCCGGGGCGGGGTCGCCCGCGAGCCGGTGGACGACGGCGAGGCGGGCGCGGGTGCGGGCGATCTCGACGGGCAGGTCCATGCGGGCGTAGAGGGCGAGCGCGTCGTCGAGGCGGTGCCGGGCGTCGTCCCACCGTCCGGTGCCGAGGGCCGCGTCGCCGAGGCTGCGCAGGACGCCCGCCTCGCCGGACGTCTCGCGCTGGGTGCGCAGCGTGGCCAGGACGCCGGTCAGGCGGTCGTGGGCGGCGTGCCAGCGGCCGTGGGCGAGGTCGACGAGGGCCCGGCCCCGTTCGACGTGGGCGGCGCCGACGTCGTCCCCGATCGCGCGGACGATGGCGTCGGCGGCCGTCAGGAGCTCCAGGGCGCGCGCGCCCTGCCCGGCGTCGCTGTGCGCCTCGGCGCAGCGCAGCAGCATCACGACCCGGGTGCGGTCGGCCCCGGGGTGGCGTTCCAGTGCCTGCTGGTAGCTCCGGACGGCCTCGGTCGGCTCGCCGAGGTCGGCCAGGACGTTCGCGAGGCCGGTGAGGGCGTAGACGTGGGCGCGGGCGGAGAGCCCGAGGTGCTCGGCGTCCTCGACGGTGCGCCGGTAGTACGCGGCGGCCTCGGTGAGCCGGCCGCGCAGGGCGGTGGCGCGGCCGAGCTGCCAGGCGGCGTCGGCGACGACCTCCGGGTCGCCGAGGTCGCGGGCGACCCGGAGGCCGCGCTCGGCGGCGTCCGTGAGCTCGGCGTAGCGGTCCTGTTGGTACAGGGTCCAGCAGAGGGCGAAGTGGAGCCGGGAGAGTCGTCGGTCGGCGGTGGGACGGTCCCCCCAGCTGGCGATGGCGGCCCGGACGACGGCCTCCCGCTCGGCCTCGTAGAAGCGGATGACGAGGTAGCCGCTCAGCTGGAGCGCGAGGTCGCCGGCCAGTTCGGGCAGGTGGAGGCGGCAGGCGTGCAGGGCCGCGTTCAGCAGGTTGGCCTGCTCGGCGGCGAACCAGCGTTCCGGACGGTCGCGGGCGGCATCGGCGGCATCGGCGGCATCGGCGGCATCGGCGGCGTCCGGCGGTCCGCCCGGGGCCGGGGTGACGGGGTCGAGGACGCCGCCGTGGCCGAGGCGTCCGGCCGCCTCGGAGGCGAGGGCGAGCCAGGCGCGCAGGACGCGCTCGACGGCGGCGTTCCGCTCCTCCTCGGTGTCCTCCGTGAGGGTGCGTTCGCGCGCGAAGTCGCGGACGAGGGCGTGCAGTTGGTAGCGCGGCTGGCCGGCCTGGTCGCGCCCGCAGGTCTCCAGCAGGTTGCGTTCGACGAGCTGGTCGTGGAGCCACGGCTCCGCCGGTCGTCCGGCCAGCGTCCCGACGACCCAGCCGGGCACGCTGTGGGATTCCAGCAGCGCCAGGCGGCGCAGGGCCGTGCGCAGTCCGGGGCCGAGGGAGCGGTAGCTGAGGGCAATGCCCGCGCGGACGTCGAGGTCGCCGGCGGCGAGCTGGTCGAGCCGGTGGTGCTGCTGGGCGAGCCGGTCCCGGAAGCCCGCCACCGTCCAGTCGGGACGGGCCGCGAGCCGGGCCCCCGCGATGCGCAGGGCCAGGGGGAGGCGGCCGCAGAGCCGGGCGACCTCGGCGGTGGCGACCCGGTCGGCCCCCGCCCGTTCGGCGCCGACGAGGCCGGCGAGGAGGGCGGCGGCGTCGGCGGGCGTGAGGGTCCCGACACCGAGGACCCGCGCGTCGGCCAGGGCGGTGAGGCCGGTCAGCCGGTTGCGGGAGGTGGCGAGTACGGCGCAGCCGCCGTCGGCGGGCAGCAGGGGGCGCAGCTGCGTCTCGTCGCGGACGTCGTCGAGCAGGAGGAGCACACTGCGTCCGGCGAGTCGGCTGCGCAGGTCGGCGACGCGCTCGTCGGCGTCGGTGGGGACGTCCTGGCCGTCGACGCCGAGGGCGCGCAGGAAGCGGGCGGCGGTCTCCGGGGGGTCGGCGGGGGAGGCGTGGGAGCCGCGCAGGTCGGCGTAGAGCTGCCCGTCGGGGAACCGGGCGGCGAGGCGGTGGGCGGTGTGCAGCGCGAGGGCCGTCTTGCCGACGCCGCCGGGCCCGGTGAGGACGACGACGGGCGGGCCCGGGGCGGGGTGCGCGGTGGTGCGTGCGGCGGGGTGCGCGGTCAGGGGCGACGGCGGGGGCGCGAGGGCGTCCCGCAGTTCGCGCAGGAGGGCCTCGCGGCCGTACAAGCGGGCGGGCGGAGGCGGGAGTTGGCGCGGAATCGGGCGGGCGCGGGATGGTTCCCCGGCGGACGGCCCGGTGCCCGGTCCTCCGGCGGACGGTTCGTCGACGGCGGGTCCCGCTGCCGACGGCTCCCGGGCCGGCGGCCGTGCGTCCTGACGCGGGCCCGGGAGGGGCGCGGGGTCCGCCGTCGCACCGCTGCGGCGCGCCGGCGGCCTCCGGCGGGCCGCGCCGCCGCCGCGGCCCGCGTCCTCCGGCCGGCCGGGGAGCGCCGGGGCCGCGCCGCGCAGGAGCTGCTCGTGCAGGTCGCGCAGGGCCGGGCCCGGCTCGACGCCCAGGTCCTCGCCCAGCCGCCGGTAGGCCCGCCGGTAGCTGGCCAGCGCGTCCGCCCGCCGTCCCTGGGCGGCCAGGGCGAGCATCTGCCGCCGGTACAGGTCCTCCCGGTAGGGCTGCTGCTCCAGCCAGGGCCCGACGTCCGCGAGGACGCGTTCGTAGCGGCCCAGCCCGAGGTGGACGTCCAGCAGCGCCTCGACGGTGCTCCAGCGCTCGTCCTCCAGCGTCTGCCGGGCGGCGGCGGCGAACGGCGCCGCGCAGCCGGACAGCGCCTCGCCCCGCCACTGGCCGAGGGCCTGCGTCAGCAGTTCGGCGGCGCGGTGCCGGGCGCCGGACTCGGCCGCGTAGCGGCCCTGGGCGGCGGCCGACCGGAAGGCGGCCAGGTCGGTGTGGTGCCGGGCGGGCTCCAGCCGGTAGCCGCCGTCGGCCGTGACGAGCACGTCGGCGCCGGCGGGACGGCCGGGGGCGGGGTGGTGCAGGCGGCGCCGCAGTCCGCTGACGAGGTTGTAGACCTGGGCGCGCGCGCTCTCCGGCGGTTCCTCCCACAGGAGCGTCACGACGTGGTCGGCCGTGAGGAGGCGGCCCGCGTTGAGGACGAGCAGGGCCAGCAGGGAGCGTTCCCGGCCGGGCCGCAGGGCGATGCGCACACCGTCGCACCGGGCCTCGACCTGGCCCAGTATTCCGAACCGCACTCGGCACGTCCCTCCGTGCGTCAACGCCGCCACACCGTCGCGGTGTTCGATTCCGCATGTTTGCCCAACCGGGCGGCGACCATGCGAACGCGGGATGGCGACCTCGCGTGCGTCGCCTCCACGGCGCACCGGCCGGCCACGGGCCGGTGGCCGAGGCGCCACGGGCCGGTGGCCTGCGCGCCGAGGGGTGCTGCGCTCAGAAGTTGATCATGTGTCCGGCCAGGCCGTGCACGGCCTCCTTGACGGCCTCGCCCAGCGTCGGGTGCGCGTGGACGTTGCGGGCGAGCTCGTGCACGGTGAGGTCCCACTGCTGGGCCAGCGTCAGCTCGGGCAGCAGCTCGGTGACGTCGGGCCCGATGAGGTGGGCGCCGAGCAGCTCACCGTGCCGGGCGTCGGCCAGGACCTTCACGAAGCCCGCCGTCTCCCCGAGCCCGTGCGCCTTGCCGTTCGCCGTGAAGGGGAACGTGGCGACCCGCACGTCGAAGCCCTTCTCCCGCGCCTGCTCCTCCGTCCACCCGAAGCTGGCCACCTGCGGGCGGCAGTAGGTGGCGCGCGGGATCATGACGTAGTCGAGCTCCATGGTCTCGGCCCCGGCCAGGGTCTCGGCGGCCACGACACCCATGGCCTCGGCGGTGTGCGCCAGCATGAGCTTCGCCGTCACGTCGCCGATGGCGTAGAGGTGGGGCCGCGTCGTGCGGCCGCGCCCGTCGACCTCGATCGCCCCGCGCTCGGTCAGGCCGACGCCGGTGTTCTCCAGGCCGTAGCCCGTGACGTTCGGGGCGAACCCGATGGCCTGGAGGACCTTGTCGGCCTCCAGCACCTGCTGCGCGCCGTCCCTGCCGGTGACCGTGACCCGCACCCGCGGTCCGGACTCGTCGATCGCCTCCACCCGCGTCGACGTCATGACGTCGATGCCGAGCCTGCGGTACTGCTTGGCGAGCTCCCTGGAGACGTCCGCGTCCTCCAGCGGCAGCATGCGGTCGAGGTACTCCACGACGGTGACCTTCACGCCGTAGTGGTGCATCACGTAGGCGAACTCCACGCCGATGGCGCCCGCGCCCGCGATGACGACGGACCGCGGGAGCTCCTCGGTCAGGATCTGCTCCTCGTACGTCACGACGCGCTCGCTGAGGCGTGTGCCGGGCAGCAGCCGGGGCGTCGCGCCGGTGGCGATGACGCAGTTCTCGAAGCCGAGGGTCGTGCTGCCGCCGTCGGTGTGCTCGACGCGCAGCGTGTGGGCGTCCACGAAGACCCCGCGCCCGTCGAACTCGGTGATCTTGTTCTTCTTCATCAGGAAGTGGACGCCCTTGGCCCGCCCGTCCGCCACCTTGCGGCTGCGCTGGAACGCCGCGCCGTAGTCGAGCGTGATCCCGCCCTCGGCGCGGATGCCGTACGTCTTCGCCTCGTGGGTGAGGAGATGGGCGAGTTCGGCGTTGCGCAGCAGGGCCTTGGTGGGGATGCAACCGACGTTCAGGCAGACGCCGCCCCAGTACTTCTGCTCCACGACGGCGACGCGCTTGCCCAGCTGCGCCGCCCGGATCGCGGCGACGTAGCCGCCGGGCCCAGCGCCGAGCACGACGACGTCGAAGCGCTCATCCATCGGTAGTCCTCTCCACGGTGCGGATGGCCGGATACGCCGATCATGCACCTTCGCGGGCCCGGCGCTGCGGTCTCCTCCCGGCGCTCCGCCGGTTTCAGGACTTCTTCGCCGCCCGCTTCATCTCCTGCTTGTACGCCCGCACTTGCTGGAGGGACTCGGGCCCGGTGATGTCGGCCACCGACCGGTGCGCCCCCTCCTCGCCGTAGCCGCCCGCCGCCTCCCGCCAACCGTCCGGCGTGACGCCGAGCTGCTTGCCGAGCAGGGCGAGGAAGATCTGCGCCTTCTGCTTCCCGAAGCCCGGCAGGTCGTTCAGCCGCTTCAGCAGCTCCCTGCCGCTGTCGGCGTCCCGCCAGAGCGCGGTGACGTCGCCGTCATAGTGCTCCACGAGGTACTGGCACAGCTTCTGCACCCGCCCGGCCATCGACGCCGGGTAGCGGTGCACGGCGGGCTTGGCGGCGAGCAGCTCGGCGAACGCCTCCGGGTCCTGCGCGGCGATCCGGTGCGCGTCGAGGTCGTCGTCGCCCATCCGCTGGGCGATCGTCCACGGGCCGTTGAACGCCCACTCCATGGGGACCTGCTGGTCGAGCAGCATGCCGACGAGGGCGGCGAGCGGGCTGCGGCTCAGCAGCGCGTCGGCGTCCGGCTGCTGGGCGAGGCGAAGCGACACATCCATCCCCCGATCATGCCCCCGCACCCCCACCCCCCGCACCCGGGGCCCCGTCCGGTGACTGCGAAGTGCTGCCCGACCCTTACGCAGCGTTGATCGGTGACGCTACGCTCTCCGTCACGCAGCGTGCGGGCTGTGTGATCCGATCGTGAACGGCGACGGGCCTCCGGTGTGCCCCGGGGTGGCCCGCATTCTTGGGGGGCACAGTGCGCGAGATGGTCAAAGGCGCGAACGTCGGCCTGGACGAGCTGAGCGAAAGCGTCGACGCGGTGGTCGTCCACCTCGGATGGAGCAGCGAGTCGGGTGAGGCCGATGCGGACGCCTCCGTGCTGCTCCTGGACGGAAACGGCAAGGTGCGCGGCGATGCCGACTTCTACTTCTACAACAACCCCACGGCCCCTGACGGGTCCGTGCAGCTTCTGGGGAAGCGACCGACGGACGACGGCAACGAGGACCGGGTCAGTCTGGACCTGGCGGCCATGCCCGGTGACGTGGAGCGCATCGCCATCGCGGCGAGCCGGTACGGCGAGGACTGCTTCGGGGACCTGAGCGCTCTGCGGCTGACCGTCACCGACCCCTCGGGCGAGGCGCTGCTGGAGTTCTCGATCCCCGACGCCGGGGTGGAGCGGGCGTTCGTCTTCGGCGAGTTCTACCGCCGCGACGGCCGGTGGAAGTTCCGGGCGGTCGCTCAGGGGTATGCCTCCGGCCTCGCGGGGTTGGCCATCGACTTCGGCATCGACGTCGACGAGGCCGAGGAGGCCGACGACGAGTCGGCGGACGGCACGGACGTCCCCTCTGCGGAAAGCGAGGTCGTCGCCGGGAGCGTGCCGGCCCGGGCCCCGGTGGAAAGCGGTGCGCCCGTACCCCCGCAACGTCGGCCCGAAGCGGCGCCTTCCTCCGTCACGACGGAGGAAGGCGAGGAACGCCCTGCCCGACGGCGGCCGCGTACCGCGAAGAAGAAGGTGACACTGCCCAAGGTCGCCAAGAAGTCGCTTGCCGAGAACGAGGCGTGGCGGCAGGCACGGTTGTTTCCCGCGTCGAGCCTGAAGAACGACCGAGAGCGCGAGATGCGCGCCACCTCCGTCCTGCTGTCGGTGATGACGCAGGTGCCCGAGTTCGGCCGTCGGCTCACGGCGGGCTTCGGAGCACCGGCCGGTCGGATGGAAACCTTCACCGAGGTCTCGCTTCCGCACGGCGACGCGCCGAAGCGACCCGACGGGGTCATCCGGGTGGAACGGGCGGGGCGCCTGTGGACGGCACTCGTCGAGACGAAGACGAACGGGAGCCCGCTGCGGGCGGAGCAGGTCCAGGACTACGTGGATGTGGCGGCCCGGAGGGGCTATGAAGCCGTGATCACGCTCTCCAACGACGTAGCGCTCGACGGCGGACCGCTGGGGGACGTCAAGATCGATCGCAGGCGGAAGCACCGGGTCACGCTCTGGCACCTCTCCTGGGCCGAGGTGACGCACCAGGCCCAGATGCTGATTCGGCACGAGGGTGTGGGCAACGCCGCTCACGCCTGGCTGCTCCAGGAGCTGCTGCACTATCTGCGGCACGACAACTCCGGCTGCCACGGGTTCCAGAACATGGGGCCCGCGTGGGTGCCGGTGCGCAACGGCATCGACACGGAGACGCTGTGCCACGGCGACCAGCGGGCCGTGGAGGTCGTCGAAAGCTGGGAGCGGCTGATCCGTCAAGTGTGCCTGCGGTTGGGGGGAGAGCTGGGGCAGCGGGCGCTGCCTGTCCAGCGCGTCCGCCGCAACAGCGACGCGGGGGCCCGTCGCGCCGCCCTCGCGGACCGGCTGTGCGCGGACGGTCGCCTGGAGGCCGAAGTACGGGTGGAGGGTGCTCCGGGGACCCTGGTCATCGTCGCGGACCTGCGCACCGGGAAGTTGCGGACGTCCATGGAGATTCCCCCCGCCGAGAGCGGCTACCCCCTCACCTGGGCGAAGCGCCTGATCCGCCAACTCTCCGACGCTCCGGCCGACCTGCACGTCGAGACGCTCCTCGAAGGCCGACCGAACGGTCCGCGGGGAACGCTCGAGCGGTTGCGACCCGAACCCGGCGACCTTCTCCCCCAGGAGTCCGACGTCCGGATCACGGGCTTCAAGCTGTCTCTCTTCAAGGGGATGGGCAGCTCACGCGGTCATGCCGAGACGGGCTTCATCCGCAGCGTGTACGACTCGGTGGACCGCTTCTGGAGCTCGGTGGTCGTGCCGCTGGAACGCCGTCCGCGACGCCGGGCCGCCGCAGGGTCCCGCGAGGACTGACAGCGAGGATGTGACGTGGCTTCTCCGACGGGCCTGACTCACGGACTGACCCGACGTCTCGACGGTCTTGTCCGGGATGTGTCGATCCGCACGGAGGAGCCGCCTCGCAGGCGACCGGACGGGCGTCCGTGACCTGATGGAGGCTCGGTCAAGAAGCCCCGCCACTCCGGCGTCCCCATGCGACCCCTGGACCGTCGAACCGGGTCGGTGGGGGATCACGCCTCGTAGGCGTCGGCGTCCCGTACGTACCGGCGTCCGGTGAGAGAGACGTGGGCGAGTTCGCCTTCGCCGGCGTCCCGCTCCACAGGCCCGCGGTCCTGGAAGCCCAGCTTCTCCAGCACACGCAGCGACGGCTGGTTGTCAGTGGTGACGTCCGCCCGAACCGAGGTGACACCGGGCAGCGCGAAGAGGTACGCGAGCAGCAGCTGTACGGCACCGGTGGCCAGGCCACGCCCCTGCTCGCCGGGGATGACCGTGTAGTAGATCTCCACCACCCCGTCCGTGTCCGTGGCGGTGCCCCCGATCGAGCCCAGGTACGAGTCGTCTGCCGCGTCCGCGATCGTCAGGGACAGCACCTCGTGATCGGAGCCGTAGGCGGAGATCACGTAGTCGAGCATGTCCTGCGCACCCTGCGGGGTCTTCTGCTCCGCCGTGAAGGCCATGTGGCGGGTGGCCTCGGGGTCGGTGAGGAAGGCCGCGAACGCCTCTCGGTCAGCGGGGCGGTGCCGGCGCAGGTTGAAGCCCTCGCCGGGCAGCAGTTCCGGACAGGGCAACGGCATGGTGACTCCACGAAGAACGAGCACGGGCGGACACGGTCTCAACGACTCCGAAGGGTACGTGCCACGCCCGCCACCCCAGCGGTACGTCCTGTCCGCTCAGCCGTGTGACCTCCAGAGGAGCGTCTACCGGGGAGTGGGGAGGGGGGTGGGTTTGCCGACGAGGGCGGTGGAGAGGACACGGTCGGCGCCGGGGAGGGCGGAGGCGCGCAGGAGGAGGCGTCGGACGCGGAGCTGCCAGGCGGACTCCGGCAGGAACCAGCGGGCGGCCTTGCGGGCGACGCGCTGCTTCTCCGTCACCACGGGACGCCAGGCGCGTTCGTAGCGGGCCAGCGCGTCGGTGACGGAGGGGGCGCGGTCCAGTTCCTCCGCGAGGAGGTAGGCGCCCGCGATGCCGAGGGAGGCGCCCTGGCCGGCGAGGAGCGAGACGGCGCCGCAGGCGTCGCCGACGAGGGTGACGCGGCCGTGCGTCCAGCGGTCCATCTCGATCTGGGCCACCTGGTCGTAGTACACCGCGTCGGCCGGCGGGCAGCGGTCGAGGGCGCGCGGCGCCCACCAGCCGAGGGTGCCGTAGGCGTGGCGGAGAGCGGCGCGCGGGTCCTCGGGGAGGGAGTCGGCGTCGGTGCGGTGGACGGCGAAGACGGCGGTGCTGCCGTCGCGCAGGTTGTAGAAGCCCATCTGACGGCCGGTGGTGTCGGTGAGCGCGAAGCGGTCGTGCACCCGGGCGTGGAGTTCGGCGTCGGTGAAGACGAACGCGGCCGTGTGGAAGCCCAGGTGGCGCAGGTAGTGGTGCTCTTCGCCGAAGACCAGACGGCGGACGGTGGAGTGGACGCCGTCGGCGCCGACGAGGAGGTCCGCGTCGAGCGCCGTCCCGTCGGTGAGGGCGAGGCGGACGCCGTCGGGGTGGACGTCGACGTCGGCGGGGCCGGTACGGTACCGGAGGTCGACGGCGGGGGAGAGGTGCTCGCGCAGGGCCGTCTCCAGATCGGGCCGCATCACGCTGACCAGTCGTCCGTCGAGCGCGTCGGCGAATCGGCGGTAGTCGAGCCCGGCGCGTCGACGACCCCGCTCGTCGACGTAGGCGGCCTCCCGGACGCGGTACCCGAGCTCGCGGATGCGGGGCAGGACGCCCATCGCGTCGGCGGCGTCGTAGCCGGGGCCGAAGAAGTCGATCATGTAGCCCTGGTCGCGTGGACCGGGGGCCTTCTCCAGGACGACGACGTCCCAGCCGTGCCGCTCCAGCCGCCCGGCGAGGGCGAGTCCGGAGATCCCGGCGCCGCAGATGACTGCCTTCATGTCTGGCCGTTCCTTTCGCCGGCCCGGCCGGCGGTGGGGTTCACGGGTGCAGGGCGCGCCGGAGCACGGGGGCGACGCGCGCGGAGGTCAGCTGCGCGTCGAGCGGCCGGTGCAGCATGACGCCGTCCAGCGCGGCGGTGAGGACGGCGGCGGTGTCCTCGGGCGCGGGGGCGCCGTGTGCGGCCAGCCAGCGGGCGATGCGGCGCCGGGTGGCGCCGAGGACGTCGGCGAGGGCGGCGCCCAGCTCCGGGTCGCGGGCGGCGGCCAGGTACACCTCGCTGAACAGGAGGGACGTGGTGTCCCGGCCGTCGTAGTGGTCCAGCGCGGCGAGCAGGCCGGTCAGGCCCTCGTCGAGTCCGTCCGCGCGGTCGAGGAGGGCGCCCAGCTCGTCGGCCAGCGCACGGACGGTCCCGAGCGCCGCTTCGGACAGCAGTGCCTGGAGTGAGGGGAAGTGGTAGTGGACGAGGCCGGGCCCCACGCCGGCCCGGTCGGCCAGGAGGCGGGTGCTGACGGCGCTCCAGCCGCGTTCCGCGATGAGTTCGGCGGCGGCCGCTTGCAGGCGCTCCCGCACCTCACGGCCGCGCCGGGCGGATGGCGACGCGTTCATTCCCGCTCCCGACTCCCGGTTCCGGACGCCCGAAACGGCCGCTGGGAGCAGCCGTTTGGGCGATCGCATTGGGCGACTGCCCAAACCATAGGCGTCCGGTGCCGGGGAGGGCAAGGGCGGACGTCCGGCCCCTGCGGCGGGCTCAGCCGAGGCGGCGCGTCCGCGGCGGACTCAGTAGGCGGCGGTGAACCGGACCCGCCGGTGCCGGGGGTTCTCGGCCTCGTCCAGCAGCGCCACGGCCAGGTCCTCCATGGAGATCCGGGAGTGGCCGTCGGCGTCGATGAGGAGTTCGTCGGCGCCCAGCCGGTACCGGCCCGTCCGCTCGCCGGGCTCCAGCAGGGAGGCCGGGCTCAGGTAGGTCCAGTCGACGCGGGTCTCGGCGCGGCAGATCGCGAGCTGCTCGTTGCAGGCCCGTGCGATGGGCACGAGGAACGGCGGGAAGTCGGGCTGGTCGAGGACGGTGCCGCCCGTCCCGGGCACGGTCAGGCCGCCCGCGCCGCCGACCACGAGGAGCCGCACGCCCGTCCCCGACGGGCCGGGCACCTCCGCGAGGGCGGACATCAGCGCGGCCGTGGTGCGGGGGAGTTCGTGCTCCTGCCCGGGGGCGGGACGCGTCGCGGTGATGACGACATCCTGGTCGGCCGCGAGCGCCGCGACGTCCTCGGGCCGGGCGGCGTCGCCCGTGCGGTGGACGGCGCCCGGGTGCAGGGAGGGGAAGCGGGTGGTGTCGCGGACGACGGCGGTGACGTCGTGGCCCCGGGACACGGCCTCGGCGACGACCCGGCTTCCCACGCCTCCGGCGGCTCCGAACACGGTGATGCGCATGGTGGTCAGCTCTTTCTGTCGATGACGGACGTCTCGGGTGGTTCGGTGGTGCGGGTGGCACAAGCGGTGCGGTGGTGCGGTGCTGCGGCCGTCAGCGGGCCGCCGCGGCCGACCCGGCCGACCCGGCCGACCCGGCCGGCTCGGCTCGCTCGGCCCGGGGCGCGGGCTGCCGCGCCGACGCCGCGACGACACGCTCCGCGTCCCGGCGCCGGGGCCGGGCCTGGGCGGCGACGAGCGCCGCGAGGACGACCAGCCCGCCGAGCACCTGCGGCGCGGTGAGCCGCTGGTCGAGGACGGCCCAGCCGAGCGCCGTCGCGACGAGCGGGCTGAGCAGTCCGAGGAAGGTGACGTTGGTGGTCGACAGGGCACGAATACCCCGGAACCACAGCGCGTAGGCCAGTGCGGAGCCGATGAGCGCGAGGTAGGCGTATCCGGCCAGGTTCTCCCCGGTCAGGGTGGCCGGGGGCGGGCCCTCGACGAGGAGGGCGAGCGGCAGCAGGACGACGCCGCCCGCGACGAGCTGCCAGCCGGTGACGGCCAGCAGGGGTGCGGGGGACGTCCACTTCTTGCTGAGGGCGACGCCGAGGGCCATGACCGCCGCGCCCCCGAGGGC
This sequence comes from Streptomyces chumphonensis, assembly GCF_014779715.1. Classification (GTDB taxonomy): domain Bacteria; phylum Actinomycetota; class Actinomycetes; order Streptomycetales; family Streptomycetaceae; genus Streptomyces; species Streptomyces chumphonensis. Next base: position 49,127 of record NZ_JACXYU010000008.1, on the reverse strand, counting down.
GGCCGCGACGCCGAGCGGGTCGAGCCGGGCGTCGGCGCGCAGGACGAGCAGGCTCACGCCCGCGACCCCGGCCAGGCCCGCGAGGAGGACGCGCGGGGAGAGCCGTTCGCCGAGCAGTCCGGCCGCGAGCCCGGCGGCGATGAGGGGCTGTACGGCGCCCACCGTGGCCGCGACGCCGCCGGGCAGCCGGTAGGCGGCGATGAACAGCAGGGCGAAGAAGACGCCGATGTTGAGCGAGCCCAGGACGAGGGACCGCCACCACCAGGAGCCCTGCGGGAGGCGTCGGGTGAGGGCGACCAGCAGCAGGCCGGCGGGCAGCGCGCGCAGGACGGCGGCGAGGAGGGGGCGGTCCGGGGGCAGCAGCTCGGTGGTCACGAGGTAGGTGCTGCCCCACAGGGCGGGTGCGAGGGCCGTCACGAGCACGAGCGCCAGTCGATTGCTTAGCATTGAGCTAATATAACTTAGCGCTAAGATAAATGTCCACGGGGAGGCCCGGAACGCCTCGCCGGACGGGCGCAGACACGAGTCCATGGACACGTCCATGGGGAAGCGGAGGGCCGATGACCGGGGCATACGCTGACGTGGTGACCGATCACGTGGACCGGGTGCTCGCGCAGTGGCGGGCCCAGCGGCCGGACCTGGACGTCTCGTCGATGGCCGTCGTCGGACGGCTGTCGCGGCTGGCGCAGCTGTTCGGCGCCGAGATGCGCCGGACGTTCGCCGAACACGGCCTGGACAGCGCGTCCTTCGACGTCCTCGCCACCCTGCGGCGCAGCGATCCGCCGCACCGGCTGACACCGGCCGAGCTGATGCGGTCCGGCATGGTGACGTCCGGCGCCATCACCCAGCGGCTCGACCGGCTGGAGGGGCGGGGCCTGGTGGCCCGCACCCGCAGCGCGTCGGACGGCCGCAGCGTCGTCGTGGCCCTCACCGACGCGGGGCGGGAACTCATCGACCGGGTCCTGCCGGACCACGTCGCCACCCAGCGGCGGCTGCTCTCGGCGCTCGGCCCCGACCAGCGGGAGGCCCTGGCCGAGACCCTGCGGGTGCTGGCCGAGTCGCTGGACGAGACGCCCGGCTGACGCTGCCGACGCGCCCGGCCGGCCCGTCAGGACTTTCCACCCGGGTTCATGACGTGTCACAACCGGGTGCGGGAGACGTGGCGGTCCGACCGGTCACCGGTACCGGTCGGCGTCGTAGGCCGCCAGCGCCGCCTGCATCCGGGCCAGGTCACCGGGGCGGGTGGCGTCCAGCCCTGTCAGGGCCGTCACCCGCCGCAGCCGGTAGTCGAGCGTGTTCGGGTGGATGCTCAGCCGCTCGGCCGTGCCGCGCCGGTCCATGCCGCCCGCCAGGTACGTCCGCAGCGTCTCCAGCAGCTCCGGCCTGCCGACGAGGGGGGCCAGCAGGGCGGACAGCTGCGCCCGCGCCGGCCCCGGCCGTGTGAGCTGGTACTCCAGCAGCACGTCGGCCAACCGGTACAGCCCCGGTGGACGTCCCGAGGACTGTGCGACCTTCCGGACGTCCCCGGCCAGCCGCGCCCCCTCCCGGACGTCGTCCGGGGCCGCCACCACGGCACCCGCCGTGATCGTCGCGCCCGAGACCCGCGTCATGTGGCCGAGCACCCCGGCCGCCCAGGCGCCGGCTGCCTCCGGGACGTCGCCGGGAGCCGTATCGCCCGCCTCACCGGCCGGTTCGTGCTCCCACGGCAGCAGTGCCAGGCCGCCGTCCGCCGACAGGGCCGACAGCACCACCCCGCGCACGTGCCGCTCCAGCTCCACCCGCAGCCGACGCACCTTGCGGCGGCCCGCGACGACCGGGTCCACGCCGGGGGCCCGCTCGTCCCGGTGGCCGCCCACCGCCAGGCTCAGGACGAGGTAGCGGGCGGGCAGCCGGACGCCGGCCCGGTCGGCGGCGGCCTGCGCGGAGTCGCCGCCGAGCAGGGCGTCCAGCAGCGCCTGCCGCGCCGAGTGCTCCACGCCGGAGGCCGCCTGCCGCTCCTGCACGTATCCGCCGACCCCGGCCGCCGTCACCCGCTGGAGGTACTGCATGAGCAACCGGTTGAGCGCGAGGACCGCCTGGACGTCCTTCGGCCCCGCGCTCGGCGCCACCGCGTCCAGGCAGACCTGCGCGCCGAGGTGGTAGGCGCTGATCACGGAGTCCATGTGCAGCCCCTCCTCGGCGCGGCGCACCGCCGACTCGCGGATCCGGTCGAGCTGCTCGGGGTCCGGCAGCCGCCCGCTGCGCAGGACGTCCACGAAGCCCTGGACGCACTGGTGCGTCACGTGCAGGATCTCGCTGCGCAGCTCCTCCGGGGGCAGCGACGCGTAGGCCGGCAACTGCGCGGCGAGTTCGTCCACGACCTGTGCGGCGAGGTCCTGGGCCCGCGCGGCGAGGTACCGGTGCACGGGCACGCCGCCGAGGGCGATCTCCGCCGGTTTGGGATCAGTCACCACGGCACTGTGGCACGGAGTGACCGTGCCGTGGCGGAGATGAGGGCACGGTCACACGGCGCGGGCCCGCTCCGCCGACACGGCGCCGCGCTCCGGAGGGCCCCGCGGAGCCCGGCCGAACCGGCTCCTACGATGGTCGGGTGCACGGCAGCGGACCCTCGGCGACGCCCTCCCCCTCGCGGGTGCGGGCGCTGCTGGTGCTCGCCCTCCTCGCGGGGGTGCTGGGGATGCACGGACTGAACACGGCGCCGCCCGCCCCCGCCCCGGTGGCGCACTCGGCGCACGCCGAGGGCGCCGCACACGCCGCCCCGATGGAGACCTGCCCGTCGGCCGACGGACCCGCCCGGCACGCCCGGCACGCCGACGGCACCTGCGCGGCGGCCGGCACCGCGTCGGCGCCCCCGCTCCCGCCGCCCGCGTCCGGCCGGGCCGACACCGCCGCGACCCACGGGCCCGCCCCGTCCCCGCCCGGCGGCGCCGTCACGGCACGCGCGCCGCCGTCCCTCAGCGCGCTGCAACTCCTGCGCATATAGGCGACCCCGCACGGACCGGTCCGCGTCAGCGGTCGGCGCCGTGCTCCGGCACGTCTCGAAACCCTTCTCGCATCGCAGGAGTTCCCCATGACCGCACGTACCTCGGCCCGCCGCGCAGCCGCCCGCCGCACGGCGGGCGGTCTGGCCGCCCTCGTCGCCACCCTGGCCCTCACCGCCTGCGGCTCCGACGGCGACGGCACCACCGCGAACGACCGCGCGCCGGGCACCGAGCAGAAGGCGCAGCAGCACAACGCGGCGGACGTCGCCTTCGCGCAGGAGATGATCCAGCACCACCGGCAGGCCGTCGAGATGACCGAACTCGCCCCGGAGCGGGCCGGTTCCGCGGACGTCCGCGCCCTCGCCGTCGACATCGAGCAGGCCCAGGCCCCGGAGATCGAGACGATGTCCGCCTGGCTGCGCGGCTGGGGCGAGCCCGTCCCCGAGGCGTCCGCGGGGAGGGACCACGGCCCGCACGACGGCCACGACATGCCCGGCATGATGACCGGGGAGCAGATGGAGGAGCTGGCGGAGGCCGAGGGCGCCGCCTTCGACACCCTGTTCCTGCGCATGATGATCGAGCACCACGAGGGTGCCGTCGAGATGGCCGAGGACGTCAGGGCCGACGGTGCCCATGGGCCGACGCGGACGCTGGCCGAGGCCGTCATCGACGTCCAGACGGAGGAGATCGCGACCATGCGCGAGCTGCTCGGCACCGACGGCGACTGAGGGCGGCCGACGACGGAGCCCGTCCCCCGCACGTCTAGGATCACCAGCGGACGTAAGGGGGTCGGGCCCGTGTCGCTCATGACGAACGGTGACTGAACTCGGCGACATAGCCGTCGCCACGCTGGTGATGCTCTGCGTCGCCGCCGCGCTGGCCGGCTGGGTGGACGCCGTCGTCGGCGGCGGGGGCCTGCTCCAGGTCCCCGCCCTGCTGATCGGCTTCCCGCACCTGCCGCCCGCGTACGCGCTCGGCACCAACAAGGCGGTGGCGGTCGTCGGTACGGGGGCGGCGGCCGTCACCTACGCGCGCCGGGCGCCGGTCGACGTCCGGCTGGCGGCGAAGCTCGGTGGCGTCGCGGCGCTGGCGTCCGTCGGCGGGGCGTTCTTCGCGGCGGGCGTCGACAGCGCGGTGCTGCGCCCGCTGATCATGGTGCTGTTGTTGGCCGTCGCCGCGTTCGTCGTGCTGCGCCCGCAGTTCGGCAGCGCGCCCTCGGGCGGCCCGGTGACGCGCCGACGCGTCCTGCTGACGCTGCTCGTCGCCGGCGTGGGGATCGGCTTCTACGACGGGCTGCTCGGACCGGGCACCGGGACGTTCCTCGTCATCGCCTTCGTCGCGCTGCTCAACATGGACATGGTGACGAGCTCGGCCACGGCCAAGGTCGTCAACGTGGGGACGAACCTGGGCGCCCTGGCCATGTTCTCCGCCCAGGGCACCGTCCTGTGGCAGGTCGCGCCGCTCCTGGCCGTGTTCAACCTGGCCGGTGCCGCGCTCGGGGCGCGCATGGCGCTCCGGCGCGGCAGCGGCTTCGTCCGGGTGGTGCTGCTGGTCGTCGTCGTGACCCTCGTCGCGAAGCTCGCGTACGACCAGTGGTGGGCCTGACGCGACCACCGGCGCCCGTCAGCGCAGCTTGTGCGCCGCCGTACGCAGGGTGTCCCGGAAGTCGCCCACCGGCGCGGACTCCATCGGGCCCATCTGGCCCCACTGAACGACGGTCACGAACCTCCCGCTGCGGGCGACGCCGACGAGGTTCACGTCCCGGCTCGACCCGGGCATCTCGGTCTGGATGGCGTGGAACCGGCCGTGGTCGCGCTCGCGGACCGTGGCGCCGGGGTACTGCTCGGCCAGCCGCTCCGCGCAGTGCTCCACGGCGTCGCGCAGCTCGGCCGTCAGCCGCCTGGCGTCCCGGACGGTCGCGGCCTCGTGCACCGTCTGGTCGGCGGAGGTGTCCAGCTCGGTGAAGAAGTCGCGGTGCACCGAGCCGGTGTCGGGGACGCGGGTCCCCACGCAGAAGCGCTCGCCCCCGCTGCCGTCGGTGACCGGGCCCGCCGTCCACGGCGTCGGTGCCGGCGGGAGGTCCCCGGCCTCCAGCAGCGCGTACGGTGCGGCGTCCGGCTGGGCCGGCGGGGCCTCCCCGGCCTGCCGCGCCACGCGGACTCCGGCGTCGTCGGCCTGGGCCGCCCCGATCGCCGTCATCGTCAGGGCGGCGGCACCCGCCACGGCGGCGGTGGCGGCGGCGCGCAGGGAACGGGTCGTCAGTCTCATCGGCTCTCCTCGGTCGTGCCTGGTCATCGGGTGGGGCCCCGCCGAAGAGTCTGGGGGCGTTCGACCCCGTTCGGGGCGTGCCGGGGGACATCCGGGACGCCGGAACGCCGAGAGGTACGCTGAGCTGCGGGAACGGCACGGTTCCGGAACGGTCGGCGGGGGTGTTCAGTGGCCGGGCAACCGAGGGAGACGGCTGAGTTCGCGTCGGTGCTGCGCGAGCTGAAGGAGCGGTCGGGGCACAGCTACGGCTTCCTGGCCAAGCGGCTCCACATGAGCACCTCGACCCTGCACCGCTACTGCCACGGCGTCGCCGTCCCGGCGGACTACGCGCCCGTGGAGCGACTGGCCCGGCTGTGCGATGCGACCCCGGAGGAGACGGCGCGGCTGTTTCGGCGCTGGCAGGCGGCCGACGCCGCCCGCTCGGCCCCGGCGACCACCGCCGCCTCGCCCGCCCCGGGCCGCCATTCCGACGCCGATGTTCCGGACGACGCCCCCGACCCCGTACCGGTGCACGCCCCCGAGGCCTCGGACACCGCCCGGCCGGACGGCGCCGCACCGGACTCCGCACCGGACGCCGAGACCGCGCGGTCCGACACCGCGCCGCCCGACACCGCCCAGGCCGACACCGCCCAGTCCGACACCGCACGGTCCGACACCGCCCAGTCCGACACCGCCCAGTCCGACACCACGCCGCCCGGTGCCGGGGCCCGTCCCGCCCGCTCGCCCCGACGACGTGCCGTCTGGCTGGCCGTCGCCGTGGCGCTGGCCCTGGTGGTGGTCTCCGCGCTGGTGGCCCTGGTCCGGGCCGCGGACTCCGGCGCGGCGGACACCGCGGCGCCCGGCGCCCCGTCGGGACCGGCGGGGGCGCCGGGCGACGACGCGGGTGCCCCGGGCCAACGGCCGCCCGGCGGGGCCCCGGAGAGCGGCACGCCCGCAGCCGACGCCACCCGCCCGGGGGCGACGGAACCGGGCGGCACCACGTCGCCGCACCCGCCCGGCGGCGAGGCGGGGCCGTCCCGACCGGACGGGGGCGGCCCCCGGGAGGGCGACGGCCCCACGCCGCTGACGGTCACCACGCGTTCCCACGTCTGGGCGGGCCACTGCGATCACCGGTACCTGATCGACCCGGGGACGGCGTCGCCGACGGACGTCCCGGCGCCGCCGGTGGAGCAGGACGCCGCCGACTGGGCGACCGGGGTGGCCGCCGTGCACGGCGGCCGGACGAACGTGGAGGTCACCGTGCAGGGCGTGGGAGACGCGACGGTCGTCCTCCGGGACCTGCACGTGCGCGTCGTGGACCGGCGGGCGCCGCCGCCGTGGTCGGTGTACGCGATGTCGCCCGGGTGCGGTGGCGCCCTCACCCCCGCGCGGTTCACCGTCGATCTCGACGCCGACCGGCCGCTGGCGCAGCCCGTCGACGGCTACGACGCGGAAGGACCGGGGCGCACGCTGCCCGCCACCCGCTTCCCGGTGACGGTCTCGGCCGCCGACCCGCAGGTCCTGCGGGTGGAGGCGAGCGCGTCGCGCTGCGACTGCGACTGGTACCTGGAGCTGGAGTGGTCGGCCGGGGGCCGGGAGGGCGTCCTCCGCGTGGCCGCCGCGGGTTCGGCCGGGCGACCGTTCCGCACGAGCGGCGCGGAGGGGCGTCCGGTGTACGTCCACGAGGAGGGCCGGGGCTGGACTCGCGAGGAGTGACCGCCCGCGTCGGCCCGGACGCGCGGCTGAACCGGGGGCGGCCGCGGAGAGCGGGGGAGTTCTCCGGGCCGCCCCCGGGTGGCGTCCCGCCGCGGGGAGGCTGTGCGGGACGTTTCGGGGGTGCGTGCGCGCGTCAGAAGGCGAAGACGGCGTGGTCCTCGGCGCTCAGCACGCAGGTGTTGCCGTAGGTGCGCTCGAAGGAGACGCGCTGCCCCTTCCAGACGCCCTCGGCGGTGACGACGACCGGGTCGTAGACCATCGGGCAGAACCGGTCGGGGTTGGTGGGCAGGGCCGTGAAGTCGCCGTTCGCGGCGGCCAGCTGGGTGCAGGCCGAGGCGGCGTCGGGGTGGGTGCCGGCGTCGGGCGCGCAGGACAGCGTCACCGCCCGCTCCGGTGCGGTGGTGGCGGCGCTGTCGCCGTGGGCGAGCGTCAGCGTGAGGGCCGACGGGGCGGGCGGCGAGGTGGGCTGCGAGGGCTGCGAGACGGGAGTGGCATGGGCGATGCCACCGCCGAACGGTACGAGCACGGCCGCTGTTATCAGCGTGCCCGTAGCCGCCAGCTTCGCGGGGATCCGCATGGTGTGCTTCCTTCCGCATGGGTGGTGCATCCAGGTTTGTCACCGGATGCCGGTGTGACGGATTGCGCTCCGGAGTCTGCCGATTACTCCCGTCCTTTGCACGTCGACCCATCATTTTTGGAAACGTTGCGTACTCAATCAGTGGCCCGATGTGACGATGCGTCAAGGTCTTGGCCTGGCGTGCAGAAGGGGCGCGCGTCGGGCGGGGCTGTGATCGACCGGTCACGCTCCGCTCGGTAATCGGCTGGAAACAGCCCGCTGCCACCGTGGCGAGGGGGTGTTCCCGGAGCGCGGTGACGCCGTAGGGTCGGCTCCGTGTGCGATACACCGACCCTCGCCGATGCGGCCCGTCCCGCTGCCGCCGACCCGGCGGAGACCGAGCGTGTCACCGCGTTCCTGCGGGCCCTCGGCCTGCCCGGCCTCGTCGACGTGCACACCCACTTCATGCCGCAGCGGGTGCTCGACAAGGTGTGGGCGTACTTCGACGCCGCCGGCCCGCTGATGCCGCTGCGGTGGCCGATCACCTACCGCTACCCGGAGGACGAGCGTCTCGCGGTCCTGCGCGGCTTCGGCGTGCGCGCGTTCACCGCCATGATCTACCCGCACAAGCCCGGCATGGCCGCCTGGCTCAACGCCTGGAGCGCGCGGTTCGCCGCCCGGAACGCCGACTGCCTGCACACCGCGACGTTCTTCCCCGAGCCGGACGCGCCCCGCTACGTCGCGCGCGCCCTCGACGAGGGCGCGCGGGTGTGCAAGGCGCACGTCCAGGTCGGCGACTACGACCCCAGCGACCCGCTCCTGGACGCCGTCTGGGGGCTGTTGGCCGACGCCGGCGTCCCGACCGTGATCCACTGCGGCTCGGGTCCGGTGCCGGGCACGTACACCGGGCCCGGCCCGGTGGCGGCCGTCCTGGCGCGGCACCCCCGACTACGCCTGATCGTCGCCCACATGGGCATGCCCGAGTGCGCGGAGTTCCTCGACCTGGCCGCGGCCCACCCCGGTGTCCACCTGGACACCACGATGGCGTTCACGGACTTCACCGAGGCGCTGATGCCGTTCCCCGTCGCGCTCCGTCCCCGCCTCGCCGACGTGGGGGACCGCATCCTCTTCGGCAGCGACTACCCCAACATCCCCTACGGCTACGCGCACGCCCTCGACGCGCTGACCCGGCTCGACCAGGACGACGCCTGGCTGCGCGCCGTCGTGCACGACAACGCGGCCCGCCTCTTCTCCCTCCCGCCCGCCTGACGCACCGTCCGGGGCGCGCGTTCCCGCTCACCCCGCCCGCACGCAGCCCGCTCACCCCGCCCGCTCACCCCGCCCCGTGCGGCTCGGCGTAGCGTGCGGCCAGCGCGGCGGCGCGGTCCCGCAGCGCGCCGCGCAGCGGGGGTGGGCCGAGCGCCTCCGCGTCCGTCCCGAGCCGCCACAGCGCCCAGACGGCGTGCCGCAGGTCCTGGAAGGTCACCTCCAGTCGCAGCCGGCCCTCCTCGGCGGGTTCCTCGACGCGGACGGCCAGCGCGGTGTCGAGCAGTTCCTCCCGCCGTGCCGGTTCGATCCGCACCGGCACCGTGAGGTGATCGCCGTCGGAGAGGAACCGGGCGGAACGTTCCCGCCAGATCCGGTCCAGATCGATCCGGTTCGGCCGCTCCGCCGCCTCGGGCAGTTCCTCGGCGGCCAGCACCCGCGACAACCGGTACGTGCGGTCCGCGCCCGCCCGCGTGGCGAGCAGGTAGGTGCGTTCGCGCACGGTGACCAGGCCGATCGGGTCCACCGTGCGCCACTGCGGTTCCCGGCCCGTGGCCGCGTAGTGGAGGCGCAGCCTGTGCCCGACGAGCACCGCGCGCCGGACCTCGGCCATGGTGGGGCCGGGGACGTCCTCGGTCACCGCGCGTCGGGCGAGCAGGTCGGTCTCCGGCTCCACGAGGAACCGCTCGGCCGCGCCGCTCGCGGTGGCCCGGTGGCTGTCGGGCAGGGCGTCGACGACCTTCCGCATGGCCGAGGCGAGCGCGGAGCCGAGGCCGAACGCCTGCTCGCCGCGCGCCGTTCCGGCCGTCAGCAGCGCGAGCGCCTCCTCGTGGTTCAACCCGGTGAGTTCGGTCCGGAAGCCGGGCAGCAGGGCGAAGCCCCCGTGCCGGCCGCGTTCGGCGTAGACGGGGACGCCCGCCCCGGACAGCGCCTCGATGTCGCGCAGCACGGTGCGGGTGGACACCTCCAGTTCGCGGGCGAGCGTGGCCGCCGTCAACCGGCCGTGCCGGCGCAGCAGAAGGACCAGGGAGACCAGCCGGTCGGCGCGCACCCGAGAACTGTACGAAATACATGACGAAAGATGTCGTGATGAGCCGACAAACTCGTGCCCGCGACGTCCGGCCGGTGCCCACCGGGCTGTCGGACGTGCGTACGCGCAGACTCCCGACGAGGCGAAACGAGCTGATGTGACGATGGAACGCACGGCGGTCAACCCGGTGACGTGGTCGGTGGACAAGGGCTTCCACCAGGGCGAGCTGGTCTCGGGCCACACCCGGACCCTGTACATCTCGGGCCAGACCGCGACGAGTGCCGAGGGCGCCCCCCTGCACGACGGGGACATGGCGGCGCAGTTGGCGTTGAGTGTCGACAACGTGGCGGCGGTGCTCCGCGAGGCGGGCATGTCCCTCGCGAACCTCGTCCGGCTGAACGTCTACACGACGGACGTCGACCGGCTCTTCCCGCACTACGGCCTGCTGGCGGAGCGGCTGGCGGCGGCGGGGGTGGCCCCGACGACCACGATGCTCGGCGTGAGCCGGCTGGCGATCCCCGGTCAGTTGGTCGAGCTGGAGGGGACCGCCGTGGCCTGAGGCGGCGGGTCGCCCCGGCGGGCGGTGTCCCGTCGGGGCGACCCCAAGGTCGGTCCGGGGCGAGCTGCCGCCGCGCGCGCAGCGGACGGCACCCGAGCGTGGGACGCGGGGGCCGTCACGACGAGGTCTTCAACGGGACCTCCCGCACGCACACCACCAGCACCAGGGCCACCAGGGCGAACGGGGCGGCGGCCAGGTAGATGTCGCCGATGCCGTGGCCGTAGGCGTTCTCGATGACCGCCCGCACCGGCGCGGGCAGCGCGTCCAGGTCCGGGATGGCGCTGCCGTCGCCCCCGGTGGGCCCGCCGTGCGTCATGCCGGCCCGGGCCATGCCGTCGCGGACGTAGACCGTGATGCGCTCGGAGAGCACCGCGCCGAGGACGGAGACGCCCACCGCGCCGCCCAGCGAGCGGAAGAAGGTGATGGTGGAGCTGGCCGTGCCGAGATCGGCGAGCGAGACCTGGTTCTGCGTCGCCAGCACGAGGTTCTGCATCATCATGCCCACGCCGAGGCCGAGCAGGGCCATGAACGTCCCGACCTGCCAGTACGGCGTGTCCTGACGCATGCCGCCGAGCAGGCCGAGCCCGGCGGTGGTGAGCGTGGCGCCGGTCACCAGCCACCGCTTCCAGCGGCCGGTGCGCGTGATGACCAGGCCGGAGATCGTCGAGGAGAGGAAGAGGCCGCCGATCATCGGAATCGTCAGGACGCCGGACATCGTCGGCGACTCGCCGCGCGCGAGCTGGAAGTACTGGCTCAGGAAGACGGTCGCGCCGAACATGGCGACGCCGACGAACATCGACGCGAGGGCGGTCAGCGTGATCGTCCGGTTGCGGAAGAGGCGCAGCGGGATGATCGGCTCGGCCGCGCGCGACTCGACGCGCACGAACGCCAGCGCGAGGACGAGTGAGCCACCGGTCATCAGGGCCGTCTGCCAGGACCACCACGGGTAGTTCGTGCCGGCCAGGGTCACCCAGATCAGCAGCAGCGAGACGGCTGCGCTGACCAGGAGGGCGCCCAGCCAGTCGATGCGGGCGCCCGCGCGGCGGACGACGGGCAGCTTCAGCGTCTTCTGCAGGACGACGAGCGCGATGACGGCGAAGGGCACGCTCACGTAGAAGCACCAGCGCCAGCCGAGCCCGGGAGCGTCGGTGATCACGCCGCCCAGCAGCGGCCCGCCGACCGTCGCGACTGCGAACGTCGCGCCGAAGTAACCGCTGTAGCGGCCGCGTTCACGCGGGGGGACCATCGCGGCGAGGATCGTCTGGGCGAGGGCGACCAGCCCGCCCATGCCGAGGCCCTGCACCGCGCGGAAGGCGATGAGCTGCCCGGTGCTCTGGGAGAGCCCGGCGCCCGCCGAGGCGAGCACGAAGATCACGATCGCGGTCTGTACGAGCGCCTTCTTGCTCGTGAGGTCCGCCAGCTTGCCCCACAGCGGAGTGGAGGCGGTCATGGTCAGCAGGGAGGCCGTCACCACCCAGGTGTAGGCGCCCTGGCCGCCGCCGAGGTCGGAGACGATGCGCGGCAGGGCGTTGGAGACGACCGTCGAGGACAGGATGGCCACGAACATGCCGAGCAGCAGGCCCGACAGGGCCTCCATGACCTGCCGGTGCGTCATCGCCGGGGCGCCGCCGCCCGGCGTCCCGCCCCGGGCCTCCTCCGCCGCGTCCACCGGCTCGGGGGCTATGCCGCCCTCGGCCGTCCCTGTCCTCGCCATGCACCCTCCACTATTCGTTGCTCTAAGCAACTATAGGAGCGGGGTCGCCGAAGCCCAAACGCAATCCGGGCAGGAGAGGCAAACAATCCTTAAAGCTCCGGTCCGTGGCAGCCGGAGGCGGTGGCTGGGTGCGCCGGCTCACCGCTGTTCGCTAAGGTCGCGCGTATGGCTCATCACCCCCAGTCGCCGGGCGGCTCCCCGGGCAACCAGGACCCGGCCGGCAGCACGCAGATGTTCCGCGCCTTCGTCGACGAGGGCGGCCCGCGAAGAGCGGCCGCCGCCCAGCCCTCCGGCGGCAACCGCACCGCGCTGATCGTGGGCGTCGTCCTGGCGCTCGCCGCCGTGGCCGCCGTCCTGTGGGTCGTCCTCGGCTGAGCCCGAGGCCCGGCCCCGACCCGACACGCCGGGCCGGTGAGCGGCCCGCCCGCCGCAGCGTCGTCGCGCGGCGGGCTGCTCCCGGCCCCCGGCTCCCGTCCCTCCCGGTCCTGTCGCGCCTGCCGGTCCCGCCGTGCCCCGCCGGCTCACTCCTCGGCGATCAGGCCGTCCCGCAGCTGCGCCAGCGTCCGCGTCAACAGCCGGGAGACGTGCATCTGCGAGATGCCGACCTCCTCGCCGATCTGCGACTGCGTCATGTTCCCGAAGAACCGCAGCATGATGATCTGCCGCTCCCGGGCGGGCAGGCGGGCCAGCAGCGGCTTCAGGGACTCGCGGTACTCCACGCCCTCCAACGCGGTGTCCTCGTAGCCCAGCCGGTCCGCGAGCGACCCCTCGCCGCCGTCCTCCTCCAGCGCGGGGGAGTCGAGCGAACTGGCGGTGTAGGCGTTCCCCACGGCCAGGCCGTCGACGACGTCCTCCTCGGTCACCCCGAGGCACACGGCCAGCTCGGCGACGGTGGGCGACCGGTCGAGCTTCTGGGACAGCTCGTCGCTCGCCTTCGTCAGCGCCAGCCGCAGCTCCTGGAGGCGCCGGGGCACCCGCACGGACCAGGACGTGTCGCGGAAGAACCGCTTGATCTCGCCGACGACCGTCGGCATCGCGAACGTCGGGAACTCCACGCCCCGTTCGCTGTCGAACCGGTCGATCGCCTTGATCAGCCCGATCGTGCCGACCTGGACGATGTCCTCCATCGGCTCGTTGCGGCTGCGGAACCGCGCCGCCGCGTACCGCACCAGCGGCAGGTTCAACTCGATCAGGGTGTCGCGCACATAGGCCCGCTCCGGGCTGTCCTGCGGGAGCGACGCCAGCCGCAGGAACAGGGAGCGGGACAGGGTACGGGTGTCGAGTGCGGTGACGTCGGGCGGCGGTGGCTCGGCCACGGCGCCGGACGTCTCGGACAACGCGGTGTGCTCCGCGTCGGTGCCGATCTCCTCGGTGTCCTCGGTGAGCACCTTGGAGCTGCCCAGTTCTACGGACATGCCACCCCCTTGGGTCGCGGACGGGTCGCAGCGGCCCCTCGCACGCGAGGGCTGCACCTCAAGCTCAATACCGGTGGTGCCGCCACGGCAAACGCAGTTCTTGCAGAATGTCACAAGTCAGCAACACGACGTAGCGCCATGTCGATAAAACAGCACAGCTCCATGAGTGCGCAACCCAGTCGTGTGTCGCTCGAACTGATTAGGCGTCGATGGTGTTTGCGGCACGCAGACGGGCGAAGCTCCGCGAGAGCAGCCGGGACACGTGCATCTGGGACACCCCCAGCTCCGCGCTGATCTGCGACTGCGTCAGATTGCTGTAGTACCGCAGCAGCAGAATCCGCTGCTCCCGCTCGGGCAACTGCACGAGGAGGTGGCGGACGAGGTCGCGGTGCTCCACCCCGGCGAGCGCCGGATCCTCGTAGCCGAGCCGGTCGATCAGCCCCGGCAGCCCGTCGTCCCGCTCCTGGGCGGCCTCCAGGGACGTCGCCCGGTAGGCGCGGCCCGCCTCCATGCAGGCCAGCACCTCGTCCTCCGTGACGCCCAACCGCTCGGCGATCTCGGGCGTCGTCGGATTGCGCCCGTGGAGCACCGTCAGGTCCTCCGCCGCCGCGCTCACCTGGGCCCACATCTCGTGCAGCCGGCGCGGCACGTGCACCGTCCGCACGTTGTCGCGGAAGTACCGGCGGATCTCCCCGATGATCGTCGGCATCGCGAACGTCGGGAACTGCACGCCCCGCTCCGGGTCGAACCGGTCGATCGCGTTGATCAGGCCGATCGTGCCGACCTGGACGACGTCCTCCATCGGCTCGTTCCGGTGCCGGAACCGGGAGGCCACGTAGCGGACGAGCGGGATGTTGGCCTCGATCAGGGCCCCCCGCACCCGGTCGTGCTCGGCGGTGCCCGGTTCCTGCCCGGCCAGCTGTTCGAAGAGCATCTGTGTCAGCGCCCGAGTCCTCGCGCTGCGGCTCCCGCCGGCCTGAGTCCCCGCCACCTCCGACCACCCCTTCACGGTTCACATCCGGCAAAAGCGGTCATAGCATCACCATCAGGGTGAGCTGTGTGCAAGCACCGGGAAAATCCGTGTTGGTGGCCGTGCAACCGAACGGCCCCTCGGCCGTCAACCGCCCGCAGGGCCGTTCGGACCAGCGTCAGTTGACAAGCTGCGTCATGAACTCGCCGACGCCCTTGGCGGCGTCCGATATCCCCGTGAACCCCACGCCGACCAGCTCGGCGGCCCGGTCCGGCGACTGAATGATCGTGTACAGCACGAACACCAGGAGAACGCCCAGGACGACCTTCTTGATATCCACCGTGCGCCGCCCCCTCCAGGCCCCGTGACGCGCCCGCCGCGAGCGCCTCGCGTCCCCTGAGCGCAGTCGCGAGAGTCTAACCGCCACCCCGTTCGAACGGCGCCCCGCGCTCGACGCCGCGCACGCCCGCCGGACCCGCGCTCCGCGCCGTCCGCCGACCCACCCCACCCCGCTTCACCCGCCCCGACCCGTTGCTCCGGCAACCCCGGCAACCCCGGCAACCCCGGGCCCCCGGTCCGCCGCCGGGCGACGTCCCGACGGGCGGGCGGACACGACGAAGGGCCGGACCCCTGCGGGGCCGGCCCTTCGTTCGTCCTGCTCACAAGCGGTAGCGGTGGGATTTGAACCCACGGAGGAGTTGCCCCCTCACTCGCTTTCGAGGCGAGCTCCTTCGGCCGCTCGGACACGCTACCGGGAGAGAGCTTAGCCCACGCCCGGGCCCGTGCCGAAATCGGTTCCGGACCGGTCCCGGAAGAACGCCGTCAGCACCCCCCCGCACTCCTGCGCGAGGACGCCCGCGATCACCTCGGGGCGGTGGTTGAGCCGGCGGTCGCGGACGGCGTCCCACAGGGAGCCGGCCGCGCCCGCCTTGGCGTCCCGGGCGCCGTAGACGACGCGGTCCACCCGGGCCAGCACCAGGGCGCCCGCGCACATCGTGCACGGTTCGAGCGTCACGACCAGCGTGCAGCCCGTCAGCCGCCACTCGCCGACCGCCCGGGAGGCGGCGCGCAGGGCCAGGACCTCCGCGTGGGCGGTCGGGTCGCCGGCGGCCTCGCGCTCGTTGTGCCCCCGGCCGAGGACCGTCCGGCCGTCCGGCCCCAGGACGACCGCGCCCACCGGGACGTCGCCGCCCTCCGGGGCGCGCCGGGCCTCGGCCAGGGCGAGCCGCATCGCGGGGAGCCACGGGTCACGGACGGGGTCTGCGGAAGGGGGCGCCATGCCCTCCAGTGTCGCCCCTTCCGCACACCCGCCCCACGCCGGTGCCGCGGCGCCGGGCTACCGGACGGCCTCCAGCACGTCCGTGCAGCCCAGCGCCTCCGCGATCTGCGCCATCGCCTCGTCGGCCGAGAGCAGGACGACGTCCTCCGCGCCCATGCCGAGGTCGGCCAGCAGCTCCGCGTCGCCGACCGGCCCCTCCGGCACCGTCTCGGCGCCGGAGCCGGACACGTCCCCGTCCGGCTCCGGCTCGCCGTCCTCCGTGCCGTCGAGATCGGTCAGGCTGTCGAGGTCGTCGACGGCGCGGGGCTCGCGGCCGAGCATCTCGTCGGTGAGCAGGATCTCCCCGTACGCGCTGCGCGCCGCGGCGGCGGCGCCGGACACGAAGATCCGCGGGTCGTCCTCCCCGTCGACGCGGACGACGCCGAACCAGGCGCCCTCCTGCTCGATGCAGATCAGGACCGTGTCGTCGTCGACGGACGCCTCGCGGGCGACGTCGGTGAGATCGGCCAGGGTTTCCACATTGTCGAGTTCTGTGTCGCTCGCTTCCCAACCCTCATCGGTACGAGCGAGCAGTGCGGCGAAGTACACCGTGACTCTCCCACTGGTTTCCAACGTTCCCGAGGTTCAAGTGGGGCGACGCCCCGCTCATTCGGAATCGTGACAGAAACAGGGGCTCCGAGAGGAGTCTTCGGGCGTGCGTCGGCGCAGGTGTTTGCCGATCGCCCGAGTGCCCGCCCCGCCGCGCGCGGCGCGGCGGCGTCCCCCGAGCCCCGCCGGCGTCGGGAGGCCGCGCCCCTCTCACCAGCGGAACGTGCGCATCCGCATCTGCTCGCGCATCCGGGCGGCGCGGGCACGCCGGGGCTGGACGCGGTCCCGCAGGGCCTTGGCCTCGGTCAGTTCCCGCAGGAAGAGGGCACGCTTGCGGAGCCGCTCTGGATCGGACACGCGGTCCTCACCGGTGTGGCGCGCTCCGGACCGCTCGGCGGACCCGGGGCCCGCCCGGTCCGCCACCGGCCTGCCGCGCTGCGCACGGGGCTCCGGTGCGGCGGCGTGCTCGGCCGGGCGCCGCGCGTCGGGGGCGTCGGATGCGTCGGGCATGGGCCTCACCTCCGGCATATGCGTCCACTTTCCCCGGAACACCCGTTTCACGCCACCGGTAGGGTCGAGGGCATGCGGACCCACGTCGTCGACCATCCCCTCGTCGCCCACAAGCTCAGCACGCTGCGCGACAGGCGTACCGATTCCCCCACCTTCCGGCGCCTCGCCGACGAGCTCGTGACCCTGCTCGCCTACGAGGCCACGCGCGACGTGCGCACCGAGCGGGTCGACATCGAGACGCCCGTCACGGCGACCACCGGTGTGCGGCTGTCCCGTCCGCGACCGCTGGTCGTGCCCATCCTGCGGGCGGGACTCGGCATGCTGGAGGGCATGGTGCGGCTCCTCCCCACAGCCGAGGTCGGCTTCCTGGGCATGATCCGCGACGAGGAGACGCTGCAGGCGTCCACGTACGCGACCCGGATGCCCGAGGAGCTGTCCGGGCGGCAGGTCTACGTCCTGGACCCCATGCTCGCCACCGGCGGCACGCTCGTCGCGGCCATCCAGGAGCTGATCTCGCGCGGCGCGGACGACGTCACGGCGATCTGCCTGCTCGCCGCCCCCGAGGGCGTGGAGCTGATGGAGCGGGAGCTGGCCGGCACACCGGTGACCGTGGTGACGGCCGCCGTCGACGAACGGCTCAACGACCAGGGCTACATCGTGCCGGGCCTCGGCGACGCCGGTGACCGGATGTACGGCACGGCCGACTGATCGGCGCCGGGCGCCTCGGCCGCGCGGAGCGGTGGCGGGGCGGGCCGCGGTCTCAGCAGCCCGTGGGGGAGGGCTCCGGCGCGGGGCTGGCCAGCGCCGCCACGGTCTTCGCCGCCGTCTTCGGCGCGGTGAGGCTGCGGAACGCGTCGCCCAGCACCAGATCCACGCTGTCGGCGGCGGCGCCCTCGCGGGCGGCGTTCGTGCGGGTCTCGGCCTTCGCCAGATGGGCGGTCAGCAGCGTCAGGGCCCCGTCGGCCTCCGCCTTCTCCGTGCCGATGAGCAGGCCCGGCCCCTTCACCGTGCCGTCCAGCTCGGGCGGGGCGTTGTCGACCGCACCGATGGTGAAGCCGCGCTTCTCGAGCTCGTCGGCCGTCCGCTGCGCCAGACCGGTACGCCGGGTCGCGTTGAGCACGTTGACGGTGACGGCCGCCGGCTCCGCCACCTTCTCGGCCGTCCCCGCCACCGGTCGGACATCCTGCGCGGAGGCGGACGGGGAGGGCGTGCACCCGGCGGCGTGCGCCGTGTTGAGCGGCGCTGAGTCCCCGGAGAAGACCGAGACGAGCTCCAACGTGCCCCACGAGAGCAACGCGAGCGCGGTGACGCCGGTGACGGCGCTCAGAACGATCCGGTGCCGGCCGCGGCGACGCCGCATGCGCGGGTAACGGTCACCCGTGATGCGGTACTCCCCACCCAGGCCAGGGGGCGTCAGCATGCTCATGGCCGAAGAGTATCGCCGCCGGGCTGAAGTGCGTACAGGCTGACTTACGTACGGACGTGGGTGCGCCCCGAAAGAGTCACCGCACTACGGGAAAAGGCGCAGTCCGCTCCGGCCGACGCCACCGGCGGCGGTGGTCCGCCGCAGACCGCGTCAGTCCAGTTCCAGAACGCGGGCGTGCAGCACCTGACGCTGCTGCAGCGCCGCCCGCACGGCGCGGTGCAGCCCGTCCTCCAGGTAGAGGTCGCCCTGCCACTTCACGACGTGGGCGAAGAGGTCGCCGTAGAACGTCGAGTCCTCCGCGAGAAGCGTCTCCAGGTCGAGCTGGCCCTTGGTCGTGACGAGCTGGTCCAGGCGTACCGGGCGTGGGGCCACGTCCGCCCACTGCCGGGTGCTGTCCCGGCCATGGTCGGGGTACGGCCGACCGTTTCCGATTCGCTTGAAGATCACACGGAAAGCCTACCGGGCGGGCGGCGCGGGGCGCAGCCTCGCGGGCCCCCGCGCGGCCCGCGTTTCCACGCGTCCGCCGCGGCTGGGAGCCGAGGCGGGGCAACGGGGCCGCAGGGCGTGCGGACCCGCCGCACGGCGCGGGCGCCGTACCGGTCACGACCGGTACGGCGCCCGCGGTGCGAACGATCGGCGGAGGTCAGCTGGTCTCGCCGCCGTGGTGGTGGTCGTGCCCGCCGTCGGTGTCGGCGCCCTCTCCGGACGGCACGAACGGCACGGCGCGGCCGAGGGACGAGGTGTCCCAGGCGTAGCGGCCGACCGCGTCCGCGATCACCCGGACGTTGACGTCGAGCGCGTGCCGGTTGACGTTGTCGATGTCGTCACAGGCCAGGTGGTAGCACGCGTCGTAGGCCACGCCGGCCTCTCCGCCCCACAGCTCCACCTGCTCGTCGGTCTTGAGGCCCTCGGCGCCGGTGAACGTCCCACCGGAGGGGATGCCGACCTCGATGAACGGCCCGTAGTCGGAGCGGCCCGAGAAGTCCGTGCCACGCGGCTCCTCACCGCGCGACCGGATGAACTCGTTGATGCCGTACTCGATCTGGGCCGAGCCCTCCGGGCCCGCCGGTGCGCCGACGCCGTCGGAGTCGTCACCGTCGTAGACGAACAGGCCGTAGTTGGGCGAGGCGATCATGTCGAAGTTGAGGTACAGCGCGATGTCCTCCTGCGCGTCCTCCGACAGGTCGCCGACGTAGTGCTCAGCGCCCAGCAGCCCCAGCTCCTCGGCGCTCCACAGCGCGAAGCGCACCTTGTTCTCCGGCTGCTTCGGGTGGTCCCGGTGCCACTGCTTGGTCTCCTTGGCGTACTGGAGGGCCGTCTCCAGAACTCCCGCCGAGCCCGAGGCGTTGTCGTTGATGCCGGGGCCGTCGGCGACGGAGTCGAGGTGCGCGCCGACCATGACGACGTTGTCCGCGTCGCCGCCGCGCGTCTCGGCGATGACGTTGGCCGTGGTCCGCTCCTCCTGGAACTCGATGACCTCCAGGTTGACGGACACGTCACCCGCCTCGACCGCGTCGGACAGTGCCTCGCCGTCGGCCTTCGTGATGCCGCCCGTCGGAATCACCCCGACGTTCGGGTCGCCGAGGGTGCCGTTCAGCTCCCCTTCGGTGTTGTTGTAGATGACCGCGCCGATCGCTCCGGCCTCGGCCGCGGCCGTCTGCTTGGCAGCGAACGTGCAGCCGCCCCGCTGGATGAGGGCGATCTTGCCGCTGAAGTCGCCGGCCGCGAAGTCGTCCGCGGTACAGCCGGTGGTGCCGTCCGCGTCGACCGGTACCTGCGCGACGGACCCCTCGATGCCGCCCTCGGGCGTGCTCTCGGTGTACGTCATCAGCTTGATCGGGACGTCCCGCTGCTCGGGTGAGAGCACCGTCAGCTTCTCCGCGACCGTCTCGCGGTAGGTGAACTCGAAGTCCTGGTACGTCACCTTGTACCCGGCCGCGCGCAGCAGCGTTCCGGCGTACTTGGCGGACAGGTCGTAGCCCTTGCTACCGGCGGCGCGGTTGCCGTCGCTGATGTCGGCGATGGCCTGGAAGGCCCTCATGTGGCGGAAGGCGCGGTCGCCGGTCGTCTTGCGGACGAGCTTCTCGGCGAGCTTGGTTCCCTTGTCCTCCGGGCTCTGCTTGGCCGCGGCGGGGGTGGCGGTGGTGGTGAGGAGCAGGGGGGTCGCCACGGCGACCGCCGCGATCGCGGCCAGAGTGCGTCGTCTGCTCTTGGGCGAAGAAGGCACAGACAGTTCCTTCCGGTGGGGTACGGCAGGTGGCTGTTCGGCGGCGGGGGAGTGTTGTCCGCGATACGGACGCGCGCTGCACGGAAACGTAGCGTCCGAACGCGCGGATGGGAACGCTTGTGGCACGGGTGACTTGACTCCGTCGTCCGGACCACCACTCCTGCGCCGTGACGCCCGGACAGCCGGGGCAACGTCTCGCACAGACGTACCCGTCGGCACCGCTTCTCCCACCCTGGGGGCCGGTTCGTTAGGCCGTTTCGGCCTCGCCGCCCTCCGGGTGCCCCCGCGCCGGCCGAACCGAGTGGGCGCTCCTTCGGCAGCGAGGGGCGCGGCATGGTGAGGAGGGGGCGTTGCCGGGCGGTGCTCGCGGCGGGCTCGCGCGCCAGCCGCCCGAGCGGTCAGTTCGCCTGCCGTCGCCTGCCGGAGGGACGTCCCGAGCGGTGCCGCCGCACGGGTCTTCGCCTCCGTTATCCGTCTCCATGGCCGTCGTATCGGCCTTGAGGATGCGCAGGGTCTGACCGACACCGCGCGCGACCTGAGCCATCGGCCTGAGACTCCCCGCGCGTACGAGCGCGTAAGGTTCCGCAGGGAGTGCTTCCGCAAACGCGGGAGGCGCCCGCCCTGCCCGCACCCTGCGGGTACGTCCGCCTGCCGCGCAACGCGCTCTGACCGAGGACCTGTGCCGTGACCTCACTCGCGCTCGGACCCAGCTGGCTCGACCCGGATCACCTGATCGCGTCGTTCGGACTCATCGGCATCCTGATCATCGTCTTCGCGGAATCCGGGCTGCTGATCGGCTTCTTCCTACCGGGGGACTCCCTCCTTTTCACCACCGGCCTGCTCGTCGCCACCGGTCAGTACCTCAGCTACCCGCTGTGGCTGGTGTGCACGTTGATCGTCATCGCCGCCGTGGCGGGAGACCAGGTGGGGTACCTGTTCGGGCGCAAGGTCGGCCCCGCGCTCTTCCGCCGACCCGACTCCCGGTTCTTCAAGCAGGAGAACGTGGCGAAGGCCCACGTCTTCTTCGAGAGGCACGGTCCCCGGTCCATCGTCCTGGCCCGTTTCGTGCCGATCGTGCGGACCTTCACTCCGATCGTCGCCGGTGTGAGCCACATGCGCTACCGCACGTTCGTGACGTTCAACGTCGTCGGCGGTGTGCTGTGGGGCGCCGGTGTGACCGTGTTGGGCGCGATGCTCGGCCGGATCGACTTCGTCCGCGCTCACGTCGAACCCATCCTGCTCGGCATCGTCCTCCTCTCGGTCACCCCGATCATCGCGGAGGTCTGGCGGGCTCGTCGGCAGGGCCGCCGGGCCGCGCGCAGTGCCGCCGGCAATCGGCCCGAGGACGCTGCCCCGGTCCTCACCGACGGCGTTCACGACGGACGGGGTGGGTCGACGGGAGCCACCACCGGTCCGTGAGCCGACCGCCCTCAGGCGCGAGCGCGGTAGGCGCGCAGGGCCAGCGGGATGAAGACCGCGGCTATGCCCGCTGCCCAGATCAGCGACCACAGCACCGGCCCGGCGATCTCCCCGCCCACCAGCAGGCCGCGGAAGGCGTCGGACAGGTGGGTGACCGGGTTGATGTCGACCCACGCCTGCAGCCAACCGGGCATCGTCTCGACGCGGACGAACGCGCTGCTGGTGAAGGTGATCGGGAAGATCAGAGTGAAGGCGAAGACCTGCACCTTCTCCGGGTCACCGGCGAGCATGCCGATGAGCACGGCGCTCCAGGACACCGCGAGTGCGAACACCAGGAGCAGCAGGCCGCCCCCCACGAAGCCCTCAAGGCCGCCGGTGATCCGGAAGCCCAGCACCGCCCCGAGGGCCAGCATCAGCAACATCGCCCACAGTTGCTTGGCCAGGTCGGCGGCGATCCGTCCGAAGAGGGGGGCAGAGCGGGCTATGGGCAGGCTGCGCAACCGGTCGAAGACGCCCTTGGTCAGGTCGCTGTTGAGCGACATGGCCGTGTACATGGTCATGAAGAGGGTGTTCTGGACGATGATGCCAGGGAGGGCGTACTGCAGGTACTCCTCCGGAGAACCGGCCATCTGCCCGCCGAAGACGTAGGTGAAGAGAAACACGAACATGATCGGCGTGATGCTGTAGTCGACCAGTTCGAGTGGGTTGTGCTTGACGGACACCAGGCTGCGCCAGGCCATCGTCCCCGTCTGCCGCAGGCCGGCGCCCGGGCGGACCCGGCCCCCCTTCGTGAGGGGCGCGGTGATCGTCGTCGCCGTCATGACCCGCCTCCCGTACTGCCCACCCGCTCGAACGCCGCGTCGTCCGGCGAGCTCGGCTGTTCCTCCGGGCGCTGCGCGGGCTCCGCCCGGTGCCCGGTCAGGGCGAGGAACACCTCGTCGAGCGAAGAGCGGCGCAGCGCGAGCTCGCCTATCGGTATGTCCGCGCGGTCCAGTCGGCGCACGACGGCCGGCATCAGCGCCGGGTCCTTCACGGGCGCGATGATCATCCCGGACTCGACGTGGGTCTCCCCGCCGGCGGCCTCGGTGACGAGGGCGTGCACCCTCTCCAGGTCCTGGGGCCGCAGGGGGCGCAGCTGGAGGACCTGGCCGCCCACGGCCGACTTCAGCTCGTCCGGCGTCCCCTCGGCGATGACCCGGCCCTTGTCGATCACGACGACCTCGTCGGCCAGCTTGTCGGCCTCCTCCAGGTACTGGGTGGTGAGCAGCGCCGTGACGCCCTCGGCGACCAGCCCCCGCAGCATGTCCCAGACCTCGCCCCGGCTGTGCGGGTCCAGCCCCGTCGTCGGCTCGTCGAGGAAGAGGATCTGCGGACGGCCGACCAGGCTCGCCGCGAGGTCCAGCCGACGGCGCATTCCGCCGGAGAAGCCCTTCACCGCGCGCCCACCGGCCTCGCTGAGCTGGAACCGGTCCAGGAGCTCGGCGGCCCGGCCCTTCGCCACGCGTCGCGGCATGCCGAGCAGGCGTCCGATCAGCAGCAGGTTCTCCGTGCCGGTGAGGTTCTCGTCGACCGCCGCGTACTGGCCCGTCAGGCCGACGGCCGCCCTCACCCTGCCCGGCTCCCGCGCGACGTCGTGCCCCGCGACCACCGCGCGGCCGCCGTCCGGCCGGATCAACGTGGCGAAGATCCGGACGGCCGTCGTCTTGCCCGCGCCGTTGGGGCCGAGCAGCCCGAGCACGCTGCCCGTCCGCGCCTCCAGGTCCACCCCGTCGAGCGCCTGCGTCTCCTTGAACCGCTTCTTCAGGCCCTCGGCCTGGATCGCGTAACTCATCAGCAAGTCCCTCCGTCCTCCACAACAACTGTGACGCAGGCCACCCACATTCCTCCACAGATGACGCAGAGAAGGCATAGCGAATGATTTGGTGAAAAGATGACCCAAGCGCGGGGATCCGGGTCGGCCCCACCGAATGGACCGGCCCACTCGCCCCCGTCGGCAGGAATGGTCACAGTGGGGCCCGTGGGTAGGCGACGACGAGGGTCCGGTGCGGGCGGCGCGGCCGACGCGGCCGGCACCCGCGGGAGCGCGTCGCCGGACGGCGGGGAGGCGGAGTCCCGGCCGCGGGAGTCGCTCGGACGTCGCCTGTCCCTGTGGCTGCCCCCCGTCCTCATCGCCGCCGGCTCCGCCGCGCAGGCCCTCACCCCGGCCGACTTCGTGTTCGCCGCCCTGTTCGCCGCCGCCCCCCTCGTCGCGGCGCCCCTGTACTCGGCCCGCGCCACCGCCATCACCGGCCTGGTGGCGACCCTCGCCCTCGTCTGGCTGCTGCACATCAACGAGGGCATCGACCTCTTCGAGGGCACCCTCCGCGTGGCCACGGTGGCCACTGTCGCGGTCCTCGCGGTGGCCCTCAACCGCGTCGTACGGCG
This sequence comes from Streptomyces chumphonensis, assembly GCF_014779715.1. Lineage (GTDB taxonomy): Bacteria > Actinomycetota > Actinomycetes > Streptomycetales > Streptomycetaceae > Streptomyces > Streptomyces chumphonensis. Next base: position 24,800 of record NZ_JACXYU010000008.1, on the reverse strand, counting down.
CGGTGAGAGACGTCTGGCGTCGGCCCGCGGCATCGCCGAGGCCGCCCAGCTCGCCCTCCTCCCGCCGCCGGAGCACGAACTCGGCCCCCTGGTGATCGCCGCCCGCTACCAGGCGGCCCGCGAGGACGCGAGCATCGGCGGTGACCTCTACGCCGTGCAGGCCACGCCCCACGGCGTCCGCCTCCTCGTCGGGGACGTGCGCGGCAAGGGCCTGGAGGCGGTCGGCTCGGTCGTCATCGTCCTGGGCGCCTTCCGGGAGGCCGCGGACACGGAGCCGGACCTCGCACAGGTCGCCGTCCGGCTGGACCGGGCCCTGCGCCGGGAAGGCAGACGGCGCACGGGCACCGTCGACTCCGTGGAGGGCTTCACCACGGCCGTGCTGGTCGAGGTGACGGACGACGCGCGGCTGCGCGTCGTCAACTGCGGGCATCCCACGCCGTGGCTCATCCACCCGGACGGGCGGCTGGAGAGTGTGGAGCCCGCCGAACCCGCCCTGCCCCTCGGCCTGGCCTCCCTGCCCGCCGAGGGCCCCCTCCCGCCGCCGGTGGGCCAGGTGCCCTTCCCGGTCGGTGCGACCCTGCTCATGAACACCGACGGACTGACCGAGGCCCGCGACCCCCACGGCGTCTTCTACGACCTCTCCGACCGCTTCGTCGCGCGTGAATGGACGCGCGGCGGGCCGGACGGGCTGCTGGACGCCGTGCTCGCCGACGTCGCCCGGTACACCGGCGGGCCGCCGTCCGACGACCTGGCCCTCCTGGCCGTCACCTACCGTGACGGCGCGGAACGCCTGTGATGACGACTTGGCCACGATCCCCGGCTGTTGGGCAACCTTTTACTCGGCGGTTATGCCCGTTTCTGTCCCCGGGGGCGGCGAAAGTCCTGGCGGGAGCGGTCTCTTGTTGCCGAGAACGCTTGGAATATGTGCCGCGAGTCTATTAACGTTCGATAACGCAGCGCGGTCGTCACTGCCGCCACAGAGGCGGCACCGTGCGCCTTGGCCGAATCCTGACAGTGCATCAACTGGCAACACGGCTGCACCACAACTGCACAACCCGCAGCACCAGATGCACTCAAGGAACCGGGGAACCACTCTTTGGGGTGAATCGGGCATCCGTGCCCGTAGGAGACCTTCCTGCTCCGAACCCGTCAGCTAACCCGGTAGGCGAGAAGGAAGGAAAGGAGAACGCCCCCGTGGCGTCGAGCAGGCATGCCACCGAGACCGCGTACGCAGGCGAAGCCTCGGACGACTTTCAGGTCTTCGGCCCGTCCGTCGAGGACGGCACCACGTTCACCGAGTGGAATCCCACCGAGGACACCGTGCGTCCCGTCCGCGGACGTCACCGCGTCGCCCGGCAGCGTTCCGGCATGGCGCGCAGCAGCGCCGTCCTGGGAGTCGGCATGGTCGCCGCCATCGGCGCCGGCGGCATCGCCACCGCCGGTCCCAAGACCAGCGCTCCGCTGACCATGCCCGACCTCTCCGGCCTCACCGACGACATACCCGGAGCCGAAGCCTTCCTCCCGGAGGACGACCTCTCCGAGGCCGCCCCGGCCGCAGCGCCGCTCACCCAGGCCACGCTCACCGCCGCCGACGTCGAGAACGGCCACACCGACGCCGGCGAGGCGCTGCGTGCCCGCATCCTCGCCCAGGCCGACCACCAGCAGTCCGCCGCCGACGCCACGGCCCGTCAGGAAGCCGTCGCCGCCGCCGCGAAGGCCGCCGCCTCCGAGGCCGAGAAGAAGGCCGAAGCCGAGGCGAAGGCAGAGGCGGAGGCAGAGGCAGAGCGTGAGCGCAAGGCCGAGGAGGAGCGCAAGCGCAAGGCGGAGGAGGAGCGGCTGCGCAAGCTCGCCGCGAGCTACGCCCTTCCCCTGGCGAACTTCCAGCTCACCTCGAGCTACGGCGAGTCCGGCAGCATGTGGTCCAACAACCACACCGGCCAGGACTTCGCCGCCCCCAGCGGCACGCCCGTCAAGGCCGTGCACAGCGGCACCATCAAGGAGGCCGGCTGGGCCGGCTCCTACGGGTACCGCATCGTGCTCGAACTCGAGGACGGCACCGAGATCTGGTACTGCCACCTGTCGTCGATGACACGCACCAGCGGCGAGGTCACCACGGGCGACACCATCGGCCGCGTCGGTTCCACCGGCAACTCCTCCGGCCCCCACCTCCACCTGGAAGTGCGTCCCGGCGGCACCGACACCGTCGACCCCCTGGCCTGGCTGCGCGGCAAGGGCCTCAGCATCTGAGGTCGCGCGGCGCGGGTGAACGCCCGGCCCCGCGCGCCCGTACTGCTCGGCACACCCCCCGGCGACGGGGGACACCCCACTCCGACGGCCCTGGCGGACCACCCCCCGACGCCAGGGCCGTCGGCCTGTCCGGAAGCCCGACCGGGCGGCCTCACCGCTCCGGGACGATGACGTCCACGAGTGATCCGACGAGGTCGTCCAGCGGGCTCTCGGCCGCGTCCAGTACGCCGGGCAGCGTGAGGTACTCCACCAGGAGCCCGGTCATCGCCAGGTAGAGCATCACGACCGTCGACCGGTCGCCGGGGAAGCCGCCCTCCACGTGCGCCCGGACGTTCTCCTCCAGGTTCGCCCGGTAGTGCTCGGTGAACACCTCGCGCAGCTCCGGGCGCCGCGTGGCCTCCAGGCGCAGTTCCAGCATGGCCAGGAAGCCGTTGCGGTCCGACCGGGCCCGCTCCACGATGTCGCGCATCAGCACGGCGTCCAGTGCCTTGGAGGGCGGTCGGCTCATGCGCTCCGCGAGGTACTCGGGGTCGGGGGTGAGGCGGACGAACAGGTGCTGCCCGGCCTGCCGCAGCAACGTGTCCCGGTCGGCGAAGTAGTTGGACGCCGTCCCCTTCGGCACGCCGGCCCGCTCGTCCACCGCCCGGAACGTCAGCCCGCGCGCTCCCTCCTCGGCCAGCACGTCGATGGCGGCGTGCAGCAACGCCGCGCGCCGTTCCGGGTTCGTGCGCACCACGGCGGTCCTCCTCGGGAAATCCACTTGCTGAACCACTACAGGCATACCACTATAAACGCAGTGATTCACTCTGCTCCATCCCGCTCACCGAGGAGACCTCATGCGCGCACTCACCTACTACGTCGGTCTCTCCCTCGACGGATTCATCGCCGGACCCGGTGACGAGGTCGACTTCTACCCCCTCGCCGACGACCACATCGCCCACATGGACGCGGAGTACCCGGAAGTGCTCCCCACCCACGTCCGCGCCTCCCTCGGCACCGCGGACCGCCCGAACCGGCACTTCGACACCATCGTCATGGGCCGCCGCACCTACGAGCCCGCCCTCCGGGAGGGCATCACCGACCCCTACGCCCACCTGCGCACCTACGTGTGCAGCCGGACGCTCCCCGACTCCCCCGACCCGGCCGTCACGATCACCGACGAGGACCCCGTCGCCCTGGTGCGCCGACTCAAGGCGGAGGACGGCCCGCTGGGCGTCTACCTGGCCGGGGGTGGCCGCCTCGCGGGAGCCCTCCTCCCGGAGATCGACCGGCTGATCGTGAAGAAATACCCCGTCGTGGCCGGTTCGGGTGTCCCCGCGTTCACCACCGCGTTCAGCCCCACCGCGTTCACGCTCACCGACAGTCGCACCTTCTCCAACGGCTGCACCGTCCTCACACTCGACCGCGCCTGACCCCTGCCGGGCCGTGCCGCGGGGGCGGGCCCGGACCGGCCACCGGGTGTGGACGCCCCGAGAAACCACCGTCCACGCCGGGGGTTTGCCCCATGGCGGCGCCCGCACGGCCGCGGCTAGCGTCGACGACGCGTCGGCGTCCGGCCCGGCCTGCCCGACGCTCCGCACCCGTACGGTGACCTATCGATCAAGGGGGAGTTCCATGCCTCAGCGGCTTCGCGGCCTCGGCGTCCTCATCGCGGCCGGTCTCGCCACCGGTGGCCTCACGGCCTGCGGCCTCGTGCAGGGCGAGACCTTCGAGGACGAGGCCGCGCTGTCCGGAAGGATCACCTCGGTACGGATCGACAACGACGCGGGCAGCGTCACGGTGAACGGCACCGACGACGGCAGGCTCACCGTCCACCGCGAGATCGAGTACCGCGGCGACGAGCCGGACGGGGCCACCCATCGGATCGAGGACGGCGAGCTGTACCTCGGAGGGTGCGGAAACCGCTGCTCGGTGCGGTACACCGTCGACGTACCCACGGGCGTGCCCGTGCGCGGCGAGGTGTCCAGCGGCACGATCCACGTGGCCGACGTGGGCGCCGTGAACGTCACGACGGACTCCGGCCGCATCGAGCTGAGCCGGGTGACCGGCCCGGTGCAGGTGCGGACGTCCAACGGGCGCATCACCGGGGAGGACATCGAAGGACCCCGCATCGCGGTGGAAACCTCCAACGGGGACATCACCCTCACCTCCCGCTCCGCGTCGGACGTCCGCGCCAAGACGTCCAACGGAGACGTCACGGTGACCGTGCCGGAGGCCGACTACCGGGTGACCGTCCGAACGAGCAACGGCGACACGGACATCCAGGTGCCCGACGACCCGTCCGCGGCCCACCGGCTCGACCTGAGCACCAGCAGCGGCGACATCAGCGTGCTCCGTGCCCCGGAAGCGTGGCGATGACGGCGGCTCGGCGGCCGAGCGGGCCGCAGGGCCCGACCGCAGGGCCCCCGCACCTCAGACGCGCGCCAACTCCGCAGCTCCGAAGGACACGTTGAACCGGTCGCACCAGATGCTGACGCTGCTGTAGGCGTCCAGATCCGCATCGGCGGGGAGCGTGTAGTTCTGGTTCCCCTTGTTGCCCTTCAGCTTCCCCAGGTCCAGGTACGCGCCGTCGTCGAAGACGCCCCAGCCCTCCTCGCCGGGCAGCACCTCGGCGTCGGTGATCCACACCTTCAGGTCCGGACCGTTGCTGGTGTCGAGCCCCTCCAGACGCAGGACACGTTCACCGTCACCCAGGTCCACGATCTTCACCGTGCCCTCGGTGGCGTGCTCGTGGGTGATGAACCGCCCTTCGGCCAACGTCATCGGACCCGCCGGCTCCTGCGGCTCCTCCGCGGCGTCCGGCTCTTCGGCAGCCCCCGGCTTCTCCGACTCCACGACCACCGGATCGGAGGACGGCAGCGCCTCGTTCACCGTCTCGTCCGTCCACAGCTTCCACGGCTGGAACAGGTACAGCCCCACCGCCGCCACCGCGAGGCCCAGCACCAGCCCGCCCGCGACGACCGGTCTGCGCAACCACCCCATGTCGCATCCCTCCCTGAAGATGTCCGTGCCCCGGCAACGCCGACGCCGCCCTCGAAGTTCCCCGCGCGACCGTGCCGCCCGTCGGCCCGCTAGGCCAGCGGATTGCCCACCACGAAGCCCTCCTCGACGAGCAGCACGGACGCGACGCCACACAGCCGGTGGTCGGCCGCCACCCGCCGCACCCACTCCTCGGGCGAGGCCCCGAGCACCTCCCGAAGCCGAGGCGAGGCCGCCAGGAGCCCGCTCATCACCCGCCGCTGCTCCCCGGCCTCCCGAGGCGCACCCCCGTCCCCGGCCAGCAGCCCCCGCGAGGACACGTAGACGTGCGCGCCACACCTGGACCCCAGCACCGGAAACCGGTCACGGGGCAGCTCCACCCTCCGGTAGTTGACGCGTTCCGAAGCGTCGACGACGCCCAACTGTCCCTCGTCCAGCCACAGCAGGACGACGTCCGCCACCCGGTCCGCCGCCGGGAACGGGGAGTACGCCACGTACCCGGCCACGCTGACGTGCCCGGAGTGGCCCACCGCCAGACCCCCCACCCGGACGGGCACCATCGGCACCGTCCCGGAGACCCCGCCCAACGCGAACTTGTGCCGCAACTGGGCCGGTGCCGCGTTCGACCCCACCGCCAGCACCGGAACCCTGCCCTCCGCGACGAACGCGTCCTCCTCCACGCGTCCGAGCGGCAGCAACTCGTCCCCGCACAACACCACCGGCTCCGTCACCGACCGCCCCGGATACACCAGCGGATCCAGCAACGGAACCCCACCGAACCCCAACTCCTCCAACCCCCGCCCGCTCACCCGGACCTCCACTCACCGCCGCCGTCGAAGGGCATGGCCCGCGCTCGGCCAGGCCCTACCCTGTACGACCGCAGCCAACACCCCAGCGCGTCCATCCGGTCAGGAACTTTCACCGAGGGCAATCTCGTACACGAGCTCGCACCGAACTGCGGGCATCACCATGTCAGCTGTCTCAACCGACCGAGCGTCCTCGCAATCGGTCGACGCCTTTAGGTGTGATATATGGGTGGCGATCAATTTCGAGCCGACGTGTATCGCACGCCTTACTTGTTCTGGCTTCTTTCTCGATGAAGATCCCAGTGCTTGGTCAGCCACTCTATGTGGATCGGATCGAGCGGCGCGTAAAGCGACTGGCCGTGGAGACGCGCGTATGAGGGGTAGGTGGCGGTAAGTGGCGCAACGTCAATTACCTGCTTCCCCGGATGCACGGTGAGTTCTCCAAGGTCAAAGAGCCTGTGAATATCGCGTCGCAACAAGAGGCCACCACGTTCGTGATGTTGGCCTACGGCGGCGTAGCTGTAGAGGTGTGCGGCCTCTAGCGCAGGTATGGGTGTGGGGCCGCTGAAGGCACATACCGCCCCATGGAGTTCCAATAGTCGACGTCGGAAGGTTGCTTGGCCGATACGGGCGCGTACAGTCCTTTCTTTGTGGCCGCCGACTACGTGGTCTCTCACCGAGTTCAGGATGGGCGTGGCAAGTACTCCTGCCTTGGCCGTGATAGCCGCAGTGAAGGCGGCCCAATCGAGGAGACGAAAACTATGCTGAGACTTGGGGTTCACGCATAGGTTTCTTAGCTCGCTGCCCGACAAGCATCCTGGTAGCTCCAGCCAGCCGGTGTCGTGGCGAGATCGGAAGGTTTGAACCTCTTTCTCGTGAACGGTCGGCTGGTCGAACTCGCTTTTACACCTGTAGCACGTGTACTTGGGTCTCTTGGTTTGGCGTGTTTGAATTCCGTTGCCTTTGGAGCAGTAAGGGCATCGATAAACGAACTTGACTTCGGTGTCTCTGGTGATCTCTTCGATCACGGAGAGGCCGATGAGTTCCTTCTTGTTCCATAGGACGATGATGTCCCCAACCTGGACGTTGCCATGGTGAGGTACGGTGTCGTCCCAGCTGTAATAGACGTCAGGGACGTCGTCATACCCGTCGTTGCCGCCGTGCCGTCTTCTCTCAGTGACGGTCAGTGCGAGCCATGCCCTGGTCTCCGACATCGCGTCCTCCACTCCACAAAACCGTGATCGTGCTGCTTAACGTCATATGCTGGTCGGTGCGCGTTGTTTAGCTGAAGCTCGCGCCTGCGAAGCCTTCAGCTGCGTTTCCTCCTACCCATGGCGGGGATAACCGGCTCAGCGCCAGCCGGTGTGGGGGAGGGGGTAGGGGCGGGGGGAGGCGGTTTGGGTGGGCGGGCTGGAGAGGGAGCGGCGCGTCAGGGTGTGGTGGAGGAGCTCGGCCTCGCGGGAGGCGAAGTCGTCCGGGGGTTCCGTGCGCTCGGCGCGGGCGCGGAGGAGGGCGAGGGACGTCAGCGCGGCGTGGTACTCGGAGACGGTGCGGGCGGCGGTGGGGCCGTGGGCGCGTCGGGCGCGGCGGCGGGCCTGGGCGCGGGCGTGCATGGAGCCCAGGGTCCAGGGTTCGGCGGGGTGGAGCCAGCCCTGTTCGGCGTAGGCGTGGAGGGTCTCGCGGACGGTGCGCAGGTCGCGGCCCCGGTACCAGACGGTGAGCCAGATGAGCGTGCCCAGGACGGGCAGCATGAAGAGGGCGTAGACGAGGAGGAAGTGCAGGCCGTTGGTGGAGGCCGAGCCGTTCCACAGGGCGTGCAGCAGCATCGACGTCAGCAGTCCGACGACCGGCAGGAGGACGCGAAGGGTCCGGCGATGGGTGGCGAGGGCGGCCGCGACGCCGAACCCGAGGCCCGTCAGCGCGGTGAAGAGGGGGTGTGCGAAGGGGGACATGACGATGCGGACGAAGAAGGTCTGGGCGGTGGTGGCGGCGAACCCGTCGTCGGAGTAGAGCTGGTCGCCGGCGTAGGCGGTGCCGAGGTAGAGGATGTTCTCGGTGAACGCGAAGCCGGTGGCGGTGACGCCCGCCGTGACGATGCCGTCGATGACGCCGCTGAAGAACCGGCGGCGGTGGAGGAAGAGCAGGAGGACGGCGGCGGCCTTGGCCAGCTCCTCGACCACGGGGGCGACGACGGTGGCGCCCAGGGTGTCGACGTCTCCGTCCGCGATGACGCTGGTGGCCAGCCATTCGGCTGTGAAGGTGTTGGCGATGACGGCGACGAGGGTGGCGGCGCAGGCGCCCCAGGCGAACGCGAAGGCGAGGGTGCGCCAGGGCGCTGGGTCGACGCTGTCGACCCAGCGGAACGCCGCGATCAGCAGCGGCACCGGCAGGATCGACAGCATGATGCCGATGAGGAAGCCCTCGCTGCCCGTCTGCTCGCGGACCAGGGCCAGAATGACCAGCCCGCACAGCGCCAGCAGGATGGCGATCGTGACCGCGCGCAGGACGCGGCTGTGCCACCACGGCGCGCGGCGCGGGGCGTACTGCCACTGGGCGGGGGTCGCAGGAGCCGCCGGGGACGCGAGGGTGGTCGCGGCCGGGGGCGTGCGCGGGGGTGGCGGGACGTCTCCGGGGGCGTGTGGGTGCACTCGCTCGACCTTAGTCGACCGTTCGGGGGACGCGTGGGGCGTTATCGCCGTCGGAAGAGGAGGTCGCGAACGGTGTGGCCCTTGTCCAGGCCCTGGCCCTCGAAGCGGGTCAGGGGCCTGATGGCGGGGCGGGGGGCGTAGCCGCCGTCGGGGCGGGTGTTCTCGAACGCCGGGTGCGCGGTGAGGACGTCGAGCATCTGCTCCGCGTAGGGCTCCCAGTCCGTCGCGCAGTGCACGAGGGCTCCGGGCGCGAGGGGGACGGCGGCGAGGTCGAGGAAGTGCGGCTGGACGATGCGGCGCTTGTGGTGACGCTTCTTGGGCCACGGGTCGGGGAAGTAGACGCGCAGCCCCGCCAGCGAGGCGGGGGGAAGCATCTTCTCCAGCAGGATGACGGCGTCGCCGTTGGCCACCCGGATGTTGCCGAGGCCGTCGCGTTCCGCGAGGCGCAGGAGGTTGCCCTGACCCGGGGTGTGGACGTCGGCGGCGAGGAGGCCCGTGCCGGGCTCGGCGGCCGCCATGCGGGCGGTGGCCTCACCCATGCCGAAGCCGATCTCGAGGACGACGGGGGCGGTCGGGGGCAGGGTGTCGAAGAGTGTGGGCAGGTCCAGGACGCGTTGCCCGTCGATGTCCAGCCCCCAGCGGGGCCACAGGCGGGTGAGCGCGTCGCGCTGGGCCTGGGTGACGCGGCTGCGGCGGGGCTGGAAGCTGCGGATGCGCCGGTCGTGGTGGGCGCCCGCCGGGTCGGCGGCGGGCCCGGTGCCGGGCTCGAACATGGGGGCGCGGCGGTTGTCGGGCGGGCGGGGTGCGGCGTTCTCGGACACAGTACGCACGATTTTACCGGCGGCTTGGCACGGCCCGCCGGGCGACGTCACCCCGCGAGCGTGGCGAGTCCGGCGAGGACACGGCCGGCGATCTCCCGGCCGATCGGCAGGGACGCGGTGGCCGCGGGAGAGGGTGCGTTGAGGACGTGCACGGTGTGCGGGGCCTCGTCGATGAGGAAGTCGTCGACGAGTGTGCCGTCCCGCAGGACGGCCTGGGCGCGCACGCCGGCGGGTGCCGGCCGCAGGTCCTCCTCGGTGATCTCCGGCAGGAGGCGCCGGACGGCCGTGGTGAAGGCCGCCTTCGACAGGGAGCGGTGCAGTTCGCCCGAGCCGTAGCGCCAGTGGCGGCGGGCGATGCGCCAGGAGCCGGGCCAGGCGAGGGTGGCGGCCAGCTCGCGGGGGTGCGCGGTGCGCCAGTCGTACCCCTCGCGGGCGAGCGCGGGCACGGCGTTGGGGCCGATGTGGACGCCGCCGTCGATGCCGCGGGTGAGGTGGACGCCGAGGAAGGGGAACGCCGGGTCCGGCACCGGGTAGACGAGGCCACGCACGAGATCGGCGCTGGAGGGGACGAGCTCGTAGTACTCGCCGCGGAAGGGGACGATGCGGGCCGGTGGCGCGTCGCCGGCGAGGCGGGCGACGGAGTCGCTGTGCAGGCCCGCGCAGTTGACCAGGGCACGTGCGCGCAGGACGGCACCGGAGGCGGTGCGGACGGCGACGCCGACGCCGTCCCGCCGGTCGATCGCCGTCACGCGGGAGGCGTAGCGGACCTCGGCACCGGCGTCGCAGGCGAGCCGGGCCAAGGCGGCGGCGACCGCCGGGTAGTCGCAGATGCCCGTCGTGGCGACGTGGATGGCGGCCTGCCCGGTGACGTGCGGCTCGCGCTCGGTGATCTGCGCGGGACCCAGCTCGCGCAGCGGGATGCCGTTCTCCCGCCCGCGCTGGGCGAGGGCGTGCAGACGGGGCAGCTCGTCCCGTTCGGTGGCGACGATCAACTTTCCCGTCACCTCGTGCGGAATGTCGTGCTCCGCACAGAACTTGACCATTTCCGCCGCGCCCTGCGCCGCGAACCGCGCCTTCAGCGAACCGGGGCGGTAGTAGATCCCGCTGTGGATCACACCGCTGTTCCGCCCGGTCTGGTGCAGGGCGGGGCGCGCCTCCTTCTCCAGCACGACGACGCGGACGCCGGGCCGGGCGCGGGTGAGGGCGTAGGCCGTGGAGAGGCCGACGATCCCGCCGCCGACCACCAGGACGTCGCAGTCGTACCGGCGGGGGCGGGCGGTCGGCTTGTCGTCGTTCTCGGACACCACGTCTTCCATCATGCTGGTCGGCACTGACACTGTGCAGCGGCACCCGTCACGCCCGAGCCCACCGCCTGGGCGGCGGGGGGCTCGCCGGACGTGTGCGCGGGCCGCCGCATCACCGCGATCCCTTCCCGCTTTGCACGCGTCTCACGCCGGTGCCGCCAGCAGTGGACGGGCCCGCTCGCGGAATTCGACGACGCGCGGGTTGTCGCCGTACGGCTCCATCCGGTGCAGCAGGTCCCTGACGTACTCGGTCGTGCGGGCGGAGGATATGCGGCCGGCGACCTCCACCGCGCGGGTGCCGGCCGCGCAGGCCGCGTCCAGGTTGCCCGACTCCAGTTCGGCCACGGCCGAGACGAGCAGCCGCAGCCCGTGCGAGCGGACGAACTCCTCCGTCGGCCTCGACAGGGCCTGTTCGGTGAAGCGCCGCACCTGGCGCGGCGCGCGCAGGTCGCGGTAGCACTCGGCCGCGTCGGCGGCGAGGCGGTCGGCCGAGTAGAAGTCGAGCCATGACGGGTCGGGGTCGCCGTCGCGGGAGCGCTCGAGCCGGCTCTCGGCGGCGGAGAGGGCGGCGGCGCAGGCGGGGGCGTCGTCGGCCTTGGCATGGGCGCGGGCCTCCACCAGGTGGAAGAAGCTCATCACCCGGTCCGTGGCGACGGAGCGGTTGCGTTCGAGCGCGGCCTGCGCCAGGTCCACCCCCTCGTCGGCGAAGCCCCGGTACGTCGCCTGGAGGGACATGGAGGCCAGGACGTAGCCGCCGAGCGGGACGTCGGCGGCGGCGCGGGCGAGACGCAGGGCCTGGATGTAGTAGCGCTGGGCGGCCTCCTGCTGCCCGGTGTCGAAGGCCATCCAGCCGGCGAGCCGGGTCAGCTCGGCCGTCGCCCCGAAGAGCGAGCGCCCGACCTCGTCGGAGTAGGCGCCGAGGAGCAGCGGTGTCGCGTCCACGCGCAGGCACTCGGGGACCATCGACGAACGCCAGTCGCCCCCTCCGTACTTGGAGTCCCAGCGGCGGGCCTCCTCGGCCGCCTCGCGCAGCTTCGCGACGTCGCTGTGGCCGACCCGGACCAGCTCGGAGCCGGGCGGACCGCTCCGCCGCGGCCCGTTCGGGGCGGCCCTGGCCTCCCGGGCGACCGAGCTGTCCGCCGGGTTGATCAGCCAGCGGGAGGCCGGGGTGGCGTAGGCGCTGACCGCGAAGGAACCGGCCAGCGACTGCCAGACGCTGCCGTTGCCCCGACGACCGGCGAGATCCAGCCGGTAGAGGTCCGTGGCCGACTTCACGGCCGCACCGACGTCCCGGGGGAAGGCCAGCCCGATCTCCGGCGCCGGATCGGCGTCGGCGAGCCCGATCTCGTGCAGCGGCACCGGCCGCCCGAGTTTGCTGCCGATCGCCGCGGCGATCAGGTGGGGCGCGGCGCCCTGAGGCACCATTCCCTTCGACACCCACCGCGCCACCGACGTCTTGTCGTACCGCAGCGACAGACCGCGTTGCGCGCCGAGATCGTTGACCCGGCGCGCGAGTCCGGCGTTGCTGATTCCCGCGAGGGCGAGAACGGTTCCGAGCTTCTCGTTCGGTCCGCGTGGCTCCCTGGACATGCGCGCACCCCTGACACAACGACGCCCGCCCCGCCGCACGCGGAACATGCTCGGGGCATTCGTGAACCCAGAGTAGTTCGCCGGATCCCTACCGTTAAGGGGTGGCATCCCCGTTGGCGGGATTCCTCCCCGTACAGGAGTGCGTTCGTGATATTGACCGTTGCGTGACACGACGTGCGACCGTGACGGCGCCGTCTCGTCGGTCGAGAGCCCCGGCCGTGTGGCCGTGCGCCCGGCCGTGCGCTCTGTGCCGGGCGGGGGCCCGGCGTTTGGATGGGTTCTGCGTGGGTCGGCCTGCTGGACGCGCACCAGTGGGCTGGGGGAATGCCGCCACCTTGCTCCCCGCGGGTGGCGGCCCGGTCCGGGAGGAATCCATGCCTCCCGGACCGCCGGTGTGTTCAGAACCGTGCGCGCACGCGGACGTCGGGGTGGTCCGTCCGGTCCATGTACCTGGCATATACGTTGCGTTGTGTGAAGCGCGGAATCTGGGACAAGTGCCTTCTGCGCAAGCCAAGTTGGCTTGAAATCGCGGTTTGAGGAGACCCTTCGGCGGGATCACGGCAGCCGAACACGTCCACAACCGAGCCCCCTTACCACCGCCCACCCCGCCTCCGCGTGGCAGCATGGGGCCAGGCGAGAGCCGAAACAGGAGGTGCGGGCCGACAGTTGCGTGCCCGCGGTACACACGGAGGGGCGTCGGCACGGGGCATTCCGGAACGCCGGCCGTCCTCGGCCGTGCGGGCCGGCGAGCGCCTCCGGGCGGACCGGGCGTGGACCCCGTGGCAGACGGCCCATGGGCGAAAGGCGGCGACGATGCGGTGGTTGGTGGGGTGGAGCAGCACCGCAGCGGGCCGGGCGAGCATGCCGGGACTCTCCCCGAGCACCCTTCACCCCGTCGGAGGGCAGGAACTGTGGGGCGGTGACGACCCGCTGTGGGCCGTCGGCGACTGGCGGCCCGACGAGGTCCGCGTCGTCGACGCCGGGTCCGGCACGCGACTCGCCGTCTTCGGCTGCTGCGGGGCGCGTGACGCCGAACTGCGCGCCGGTCTTCTGGCCGCGCGCGGCGGCGCGCTCCGTCAGCTCACCGCCTGGCCCGGCTCCTACACCGCCGTGGTCCGCATCGGCCGCCGCGTGGCCGTCACCACGGACCTCGCCGGCGCCCGGCCCGTCTTCCACACGCCGTTCGCCGGGGGCACCGCCTACGCGACGGCCGCCCTCACCCTCGCCGACCTCGTCGAGGCACAGCTCGACGTCGACCACCTCGGCGCCCTGCTCGCCGCTCCCGACGCCCCCGAAGCGCTCGGCGACTCGACTCCCTACACCGGCGTCCACCGCGTCCCGCCCGGACACGCCCTGATTCTGCGCGAGGGCGGCAGCCGGGAGGTCACCGGCTACGAGCCCGCCGTGCCGACGGTCGTCGCCGCGCTGCCCGTCGACGCCGACGAGGCGGTCGGCGGCGTCCGCGACGCTCTCGTCGAGGCTGTCCGGGTGCGCCTGGCCGCCCCGCGCCACGTGCCGGCCACGGCCTTCGACGCGAACGACACCCCCGGTGACGGCGCCCGACGGCGCCCGCACCCCGACCGCGATCCCGGCCCCGTACCCGGCATGGGCCCCGGCGAGCGCCGCCCCCGGCGCGGCGGCACGGCCCCCGGCCTCGGCGCCGACCTGTCCGGCGGAGCCGCCTCGGCCACGCTGGCCCTCCTCGCCGCAGGGCTGCCCGGCATCCCCGGCACCGTCGCCGGCACCCCCGGCACCGCCGCGGGTCAACGTCTCCTCGCCGTCACGTTCAACGACCTCACCGCCATCGACGAGGCCGCCCGCTCCGGCGAGCTCGAACGCGCCCGCGCCGTGGCCGACGACCCCCGGCTGCACCACGTGGTCGTCCCCGGCGCCGAAGAGGCACTGCCCTATGCCGGACTGCACGACGTCTTCGGACTCCCGCTCCCCGACGAGCCCGGCCCTTCCCTCGTCGACCTCGCCCGCCACCGCCTCCGACTGACGTCCGCCAGCGCCGACCAGCTCACCGGCTACGGCGCCCGGCAGGTGCTCGACGCGCACCCCGCCCGTCTCGCCGACCTCCTCCTCGACCGCCGCCGACGCCACCTCCTGCGCCCGGCCGCCGCGCTGGCCGTCGCGGAAGGAGCTCCGCGCGGCCGTTCGGTCCTCGTGCCGCTCGCCGTCTACCGCGCCGCCCGCCGACTCGCGCGCACCTCCCAGCGGGACGGCGTCCTCACGGCCGCGCGCCGACTCCGCGAACGGGACGTCGCCGTCTACGACACGAACGGCGAACCGGGTGGGGCCCTCCACGCCTCGCTGGCCGCCCTCACCTGGTGCCGTCCCGGCCCCGCCGCCCGGTGGATGACCGGCGAGGCGCTGGCCGAGGTCTCGGTTCGCCTGGAGGCCGCGGCCCTCCGTGCGAGTGGCGCACCCGGCGGACGCCCCGGCGTCGCCCGCGCCCGGGACGCCCTCGCCCGACAGGCCGCGGACTACCGGGTGCTCGAACAGATCGCCGCCGCCACGGGTCAACGCCTGCACGCCCCCTTCCTCGACAACCAGGTCGTCCGCGCCGCCCGGGCACTCCCCGAAGCCCTGCGCGTCCGCCCGGGCGCCCGGGCCGCCGTCCTGCGCACCGTCCTCGCCGGAGCCGGCGTCGCCGAACTGCCCCCCGGCTGGGGCGCCACGTCCCACACCGCCCATGTCCACGCCGTCCGACGCGGACTGCGCACGCACGCCGACGACCTGCTGGACCTCTTCGACGACTCCTACCTCGTGCGCGCCGGACTCCTCGACGCCAGGGTCGTCCGGGGCGCGCTGCACTCCGCCGTGCAGGGCGACGAACTGCCCCTGGACGGCATCGCGGAACTCGTCTCCGCCGAACTCTGGCTCAAGCGGCTCATGGAACGTCGCGGCACCACCTGGACCGGCAGCGTCGCACCCCGTCGTCGCGCCGTCTCCCGGGGCGTGCCCTCCCGGCCCCTGGCCGTCTCACCCTGAACCACACCGGTGGCCGACCCCCGCGCGCCGCCCACCGGTTCCGTCAGCGGCAGGAGACCACGGACTGCGCCCAGTCCGCCTGCGCCACGTGACCGTACGGGCCGACCGGCTCCACGGTCAGGCGCAACGTCTCCACCCCGGGCACCGGAACGTCCACACGTACCGGCGGCTCGCCGCCGCTCACCACGCCGGACCGCCACAGCTCCCGTCCGTCACCGGAGACGACGAAGCGCACCGCGCCCAGCCCCATCGTCAGGTCGTCAACCCCGGCCAGCGCCTGGTACCCGACGCACGCCCCGCCCAGGCGGACGAGGACGGAGGAGGGGGCCTGGACGGTGATGCCGTGGGCGTAGCGTCGTTCGGCGATGCGCAGGCCGGAACGCGGCCACACCGGGCTGCTCCGCGCCAGGAGCAGGGCCGGATGCTCGGGAGCGGAGGTGCCGCTCAGAACGTCGTACGGCAAGTCCGCCAGGGGGTAGCCGGCGGGGGCGGGCGACGGCGAGGGTCTCGGGGACGGGCTCTGCCGCGTCGGAACGGGTTCCGGCGAGGGAGGCGGTGGCGCCACCGTGCGGGATGGTCGAGGGCTGGGCTCAGGGTCGGGCGGTGGCGGCACCGGAACGGCGACGGGATCCGGCTCGGGCTCCGGCTCCGGGACGTCCGGGGGCGCGGGTTCGGGCGTCCGGAGGGGTGTGCTGGGCGCGGCCGAGGGCGCGGCCTGCGGGGGCGGCGGCTCGGCCTGCCGTGGGCTGCCGGCGAGCGCGAGCACCAAGGCGGCGGCCGCGGCGGCGGCCGCCAGCGCCCCCGCTGCGATCCCGGCCTTCGCCGGAGCGCCCAGCCCCTCGGCCACGGCACCGCCGGCCCCGGCCGAGCCACCCGAGCCCGCGACACCGCCGGCCGCTGCGGCACTGCCCGCCGCCGCGACGGCTCCCGCACCGCCCATCGCCCCGGAGGCCGCCTTGACGGCATAGGAGGCGGCGAACCAGCCGATGACGGCCACCGGCAGCAGCGCCCGCAACCGCGTGTTGACGTCGCCCACCTCCAACGCGGCCGTGCGGCAGCGGGCGCACTCCTCCAGATGCCGGCGCAGCCCGCGCTCGGCCCGGGTGCGCAGACCGCCCCGGGTGAACGCGCCGATCCGGTCGGCATAGCGGGCGCACTCCGCGTCCGCGGTGAGCGACCGGCTGACGTGTGCCTGGAGGTACGCCTGCTTGAGCCCCTCCCGCGCCCGGTGGGCGAGGACCGCCGTCGCGTTGGCGGACAGCCCGAGCAGAGGCGCCACCTCGCTCGGAGGGGACTCCTCGACCGTGGTGTGCCACAACACCGTCTGCCATCGCTCGGGCAGGGTGCGGAACGCCTGCACGACCATGGAGTGTTCGGCCTCGTGCATCGCCTGGACCTCGGCACCGAACGTGAGCGTCTCGTCCGCCGCAGCGCCCCGCCCGCCGGCCGCCGCCACGGAGAACGCCGCGAAGTCCTCGACGAGATGCTCACGCCGCGTCGTGCGCGCCCAGGCCGCCGCAGCGTGCCGGACGGAGGCGAGCAGGTACGCGCGGAGGGCCGTGTGCGGCCCGCTGCCCCGCCGGACCGCTTGGAGCGTCCGCGCGAAGACCTCGTTGGTGAGGTCATCCGCCGTGTCCGCGTCCCGGCAGCAGCTCCGCGCGTAGCGTCGCACGGCGTCCGCATGGCGGCGGTAGACCTCGTCGTACGCGGCGGTGTCCCCGTCGCGCATGCGGGTCACCAGCTCGTCGTCCCCCACCGGCTCCGCGAGGGCTCGTCGCACACTCCCTTCTCCGCCCACGTCGTCCTCGAAGGCGCGCCCGCCCGCCGAGCCGCCCGACGGCCCGCCACCGGGCGGCTCGGCGGCGCTGTCCGAGCGCGGGCCTTCGCCGCCCGGCACCGGGCCGCTGCGCGTGCGCTGCCGCGGCATCCTGGGGGGCACCGGGGCGCCGGCGTCCTTGCGGTGCCGGCCTCTCCGGGCTGACGCCCCACCCTGGCCAGGGACCTGTGGACCCCGGGAGTCGCCTGCCTCGGGCGCGGGCTGCCGGCCGTTCCCCTCCTGACCGCCGGAGCCCTGCTCTGCTTCGCCCCGCCCCTCACTGCCCATCGCGGAAGCTCCCGTACGCCCTGACCCAGCTCGACACCGGGTCAGCCTGGCACGCCGGAGGACCCCAGAGGCTGCTCCGAACGGGGAATCACCCGACCGGGGCCTTCTCGCACAGGGGAGCCTTGCCGCCTCACCCGATCAGGTGAGGCGTGGTGCGGGCGTGGAGGGCCCCCGTCCGTCTCCACGCCCACCGTTCCGGACCAGCGACGGCTGGCGGTAGCCCACGGCAGGCCCTCGGCCCCGGGGTCAGGCACTCGGACGGGACCGCAGGCCTTCCAGCAGGATGTCCAGCAGCCGATCGGATGCCTGCCGCTGCTGATCGGCGTCCGGCAGGGCGGGCGCCGCCGTGGCGATGACGAGCAGCATGTCGGCCACCGTCACATCGGCTCGGAGCTCGCCCGCTTCGCGGGCCCGGCGCACCAGCTCGCCCACGACGCTGAGCAGTTCCAGCGAACCGCTCGCCTCGGCGATGGGCTCGTCGGCCTCGCGTATGTGCCTGTCGCCCGTGAGGGCCAGGGACGGCTCGCCGCCCTGGACGGCCGATAGGTGCCGACGCTGCTGGGGCACGCGGGGCTCGTCCTGTACCTCGTCCGCCCCCGGAGACGGGTTCGGCGCGGCGGCGAGCCCCGTGCGAGCGCCCCCGTCCGCCCCGGCGCCTGCTCCGACGGACTCGTCGACCGAGCTGGAACCGAGGGCCGGCTCGACCCCGACCCGGAGTATCTCCGGAGGCAGCAGACGCCCGGCGCCGGACGCCGCCGACGTCCGCAAGAACCGTGCCAACGCCGGCCAGGGCTCCCCCTCATGGCGCAGCGCCGTCCTCGCCTGCTCGGTCAGTCGTGCGGTCTCCTCGTCGGCGATCCGCCGGACCAGGACGTGCTTGCTCGGGAACCGACGGTAGACCGTGCCCACCCCGACCCGGGCGCGGCGCGCCACGTCCTCCATGGGAGCGCCGTAGCCCAGCTCGCCGAAGACCTCCCGCGCGGCCCGGAGCACGTGCTCCAGGTTCCGTTGGGCGTCGACCCGCAGGGGAGCCGCCCGGCCAGCTCCCTCGGGGGCGCCGGGCGACGCGTCGGAGTCGGGGTCGTGGGCACCGGGCTCCGTCGCGACGCCGTCGAGGTGCCTGGTCCCTCCCATACCGCTCGCCTCGCTCCTGTCCCCGGCCGGCACGACGGCCATGGCTCCTCGCGCCGCGCGTGAGGCGTCAGCGCTTCGGGCGCCCCGCTCCGCGGCAGTGTCCTGGGCGCCCTCGGCGCCGTCACCGCTGTGCACACCGTGGACGCCGTGCACGTCCTGGACGCTGTGCATACCTTGAATACGCATATGTCTTCCCCCCGGAAAATATGAAGTCTCCCCCCGGAGACTCCCCGCCTGCTTGCCGGGTTCAGTCACTCCCCGTGGCAGCCCGGCTCTCTAAGAACATAGTTGAGCCCAGGTCAATACAGAAGAGGGCACCTCCTCGCCCACCCGCTCATTCGGATGACCCCCTCCACGCGCCCGCGTCGGCCCCCCGCGTAACCGCGTGAGAACCCCCGGTGACCTGGCTTTCTCCCACCTCCATGGGGCCTGCTGCCGGCTGGTGACCCATGCGTCCACTCGTCGTACAAATCACGCAGCCCTGTGGACAAACGCAGCTCGGCAGGTGCGTCATGGACGGGTGACGCATGGACAGGGGCCCCAGGTGGCGAAGGAACCGGTGCGCATTCTGGTGATCGGCGGCGGATACGTCGGCATGTACACCGCGCTGCGCCTGCAGAAGAAGTTGAAGATTGAACTGAAGAGGGCGCGGGAGGGCAAGGGCGGCGTGGAGATCGCCGTCGTCAGCCCCGAGCCCTACATGACGTACCAGCCCTTCCTGCCCGAGGCCGGCGCCGGCTCCATCTCCCCCCGCCACGTCGTCGTCCCCCTCCGCCGGGTCCTGCGGGACTGCCGCATCATCGTCGGGGAGGCCCGGCAGATCGAGCACGCCGATCGCGTCGCGACCGTCGAGACCGCCGCGACCGGCGAGGAAGGCGGCGGTCCGCTCCGCCTGCACTACGACGAACTCGTCCTCGCCCCCGGCTCCGTCTCCCGCGCGCTGCCCGTCCCCGGCCTGGCGGACGTCGGTATCGGCTTCAAGACCGTCGAAGAGGCCATCGGCCTGCGCAACCACGTCCTCGAGCAGCTGGACATCGCTTCCTCGACCCGGGACCCCGAGATCCGGGACGCCGCGCTGACCTTCGTCTTCGTGGGCGGCGGCTACGCCGGCGTGGAGGCGCTGGCCGAACTGGAGGACATGGCCCGCTACGCCTGCCGGTACTACCACAACCTCCGGCCTGAGGAACTCAAGTGGATCCTGGTCGAGGCCACCGGCCGCATCCTCCCGGAAGTGGGGGACGAGATGGGCGGGTACGCGGTGCGGGAGCTACGCGCCCGAGCGATCGACGTCCGGCTCGACACCCGGCTGGAGAGCTGCGAGAACCGTGTCGCCGTCCTCAGCGACGGCTCCCGTCACCCCTGCCGCACGCTCGTGTGGACGGCGGGCGTCAAGCCTCACCCGATCGTGTCCGCCACGGATCTGCCCCGCACCGAGCGGGGACGCCTCAGCTGCACCGCGACGCTCCAGGTGGAAGGCGCCGAACACGCCTGGGCAGCCGGAGACGCCGCCGCCGTCCCCGACCTCACGGCGGAGGAACCCGGTGTCGAGTGCGCTCCCAACGCCCAGCACGCCGTACGCCAGGCCCGCGTCCTGGCCGACAACATCGTCGCCGTCCTGCACGGCCGGCCGCAGACCGCCTACCGTCACGCCTACGCCGGTTCCGTCGCCTCCCTGGGGCTGCACAAAGGCGTGGCGCGCGTATACGGTCGCAGGCTCAAGGGGTATCCCGCCTGGTTCATGCACCGCGTCTACCACCTCAGCCGCGTCCCGACGTTCAACCGGAAGGCGCGCGTCCTGGCCGAATGGACGCTCGCCGGCTTCTTCAAGAGGGAGATCGTCTCCCTCGGCTCTCTGGAACATCCCCGTGCAGAGTTCGAGATCGCCGCTGGTGACGGGCACCGCCCCGGCAAGCCGTGACGGATGTCAGTGCCGTCGACCACACTGGGCATGTGACGATGGGTGGGTCCACGACATCATTGCGTGACCACGACGAGCTCCGTCCGGAGCGTCCTGATCACCGGCCCACCCGTCCCCGACCCGCATCGAACCCCCTCCACCCGTCCGACCACGGAACAACCCGGACGGCCGGCCGCTCGGCCCGTTGCCCAACCGTCCGCACCCGTACGACCCGTCTCAGCAGAATCGGATCTGAACCGCAGTGAACTTCACGCGCTGGAGCGCCCGACTGCCCGGCACGCCGCGACGCTCCGCCGTCGCGCGCGCCGCACGGTCCGCCGACTCCGTGCCCGCCTCCGGCCGCCCCGGTCGCGAGGTGCCGTCCGCCCGCGGCGAGCTCACGGACCCCGACCCTGACGCGCCCGCCGACGGCCCGGCCGTGGGTCCCCTCGACGCACTGTCCGTGCACGACCTCCTGGGCCAGGTGCCCGCTCTCGTCGCCCTCGTCCAGGGCGCCGATCACCGCATCGGCTACGTCAACGCCGCCTACGTTCGGGCCTTCGGGGAGCGGCCTCGCGGCGAGAGGGCCAAGGAAGCGCTGCCCGAGCTCGTCGAACTCGGCCTGCTGCCCCTGATGGACCAGGTGCTGCGGAGCGGGAAGCCGCGCACCGTCAAGTCGCGGCGCGTTCCGGCACGCGCGGGAAAGCACAGCTTCTACACGTTCACCTGTACCCCGGTCGAACTCGCGCACGGAGCAGGCGGGCGCGAGGGGCGCGGAGTGCTCGTCTTCGCAACCGATGTCACCGATCAGGTGGAATCCGCAGAACGGCTGCGGGCCAGCGAGGCCAGGCAGCGCGAGGCGGCCGTCACCCTCCAGCGGAGCCTGCTGCCCCAGGAGCTGGAGCAGCCCGACGACCTCCGCGTCGCCGCCACCTATCGGCCCGGCGGCACCGAGGCCGCCGTCGGAGGCGACTGGTACGACGTCATCACCCTCGGCGGCGGCCGTACCGCTCTCGTCATCGGGGACGTGATGGGGCGTGGGGTCCGGGCCGCCGCCGTGATGGGTCAGCTGCGCACCGCCGTCCGCGCCTACGCCCGGCTCGACCTCCCGCCCCACGAGGTGATGCAACTGCTGGACGGGCTGGCCGCCGACATCGATGCCGGGCAGATCGCGACCTGCCTCTACGCCGTACACGATCCGGGCGAGGAGCTCCTCACCTATGCGTCCGCCGGTCACCTGCCCGTTCTCGTCCGTGACGCCGACGGGCACGTCCACAGTGCCCACGAGCCGACGGGCCCGCCGCTGGGCACCGAGGGCTGGCAGCACACCTCGGCCACCATGCCATTCCCCGCGGGTGCCACAGCCGTCCTCTACACCGACGGTCTCGTCGAGCGCCGCGACGCCGACATCGACGTCGGCGTCGCGGCGCTCGAACGCGCCTTCGCCGGAGCGACCGGATCGCCAGAGATCATCTGCGACCGGCTGCTGCGGGCTCTCGGCATCACGGCCGAGCACGACGACGACGTCGCCCTGCTCGTCTTCCAGAATCCCCGCCGCGACGGCCAACACGCCGAGCTCTTCCGCAACGCCGCACTCGACCTGCTCGGAGGCGTGGAGGCGGCCCCGCGTGCCCGCGCCTTCGCCTCGGGGGTTCTGACCTCCTGGCGCTTCCCGCGCGAGCTGCACGACCTCGGCGTCCTGGCCGCGAGCGAACTCGTCGCCAACTCCCTGCAGCACGGTGTTCCGCCCATGCGGCTACGCCTGCGGCGCACCGATCGCCGGCTCGTCGTCGAGGTCACCGACGGGGACGACCACCTTCCCCGTCGCCGACAGGCCGAGCCCGTCGACGAGACCGGGCGCGGCATCTCCATCGTCGCCACGATCGCCGCCTCCTGGGGCGCCCGCCTCACGCCGGGGGGCGGGAAGGCGGTCTGGTGCGAGTTCACGCTGCCCACCGTCGAGTCGGTGGCCACCGCGTCCTGACCGGACGTCGGGTCACACGGTGACGCCGACCGGCTGACCGGCGGGGCCCGGCCCACCGGGCTGCGGGGACCGCAGCACGACCTGCGTGACCCGCAGCGCCGGGTCGTCCTGTACCGGCGTCAGCCGCCGACCCAGGCGGAGTGCCAGCAGCGCGATGCCCAGGGAGCACATCACCAGCAGGGCGATGTAGGCCGGGTAGGCCCCTTGAGCTGCCATAAGCCCACCCACCGCGGGACCGACTGCCACGCCCAGCTGCTTGACCAGCGCGAACGCCGAGTTGTACCGACCGACCATCGGCTGCGGTGCGAGGTCGGCAACGAGCGGTGCCACCGTGGGCGACAGCATGGCCTCGCCCAGGCCGAACAACGCGTACGTGCTGATGAACAACGTGACGGCCAGCGCGGGAGTCTGGGGCACGAGCCCGGAGGCCCCGGCGGACAGCCACGCCACCGCCCACACCACGCCGACGAGGGCTACGACCCGGCTGCGTCGGCGCCCGTGAACCATCCGCAGCACGACGAACTGGGCCAGCATGATCACTACGGTGTTGGCGAAGAGGGCGAGGCCCAGCGTGGACGTCGAGATGCCGGTGACCTCGACGCCGTAGGCCGCCAGCCCCGACTCGAACTGGCCGTAGCAGGTGAAGAACAGCACGAAGCCCAGGACGCCCAACAGCACCATCGCCCGGTCCTCGAGCAGAGCGCGCCACCCCGACGCGGCAGGAGCCTGCCCGTCTGCCGTGGGGGGATCGCCCAAGACCGGCGCACGCGGTACCCGAACGGTCCACAGGACGCCGCCCAGCACCAGGAACATCACGGCCTGAATGCTGAAGAGCAGGGTGAAGCTGGCCGGGGCGTGCTCGTCGACGATCAGCCCGCCCAACAGCCCGCCGGCTCCCATGCCGAGGTTGATGAGGAAGAACTGCGTAGCGAAGGCCCGCGACCGGGTCTCCGTGGTGGAGCACCAGACGATCATCGTGGCCAGTGCGGGCTGGAGTACCGCGACGCCCGCACCCAGGACGGCCGCGGCGGTGAGCACCGTCGCCGCCTGTTCCGTCAGTCCGAACCCCGAGGCCCCGACGGCTGCGGCCCCCGTGCCCGTGAGGGCGACGGGCAGTGGCCCCCGCCGGTCGATCACCCTGCCCACCAACGGCAGCACCAGCAGTGCCGCCGCGGCGAAGACCGCGAGCACGGCGCCGGCCATGGAGGGGCCGAGCTCGCGCACATCGGCCACGTAGATGAAGAGGTACGGCACGGTGAATCCGCTGCCGAACGCGCTCAGCGCGTTCCCGAGCTGAATCCGGCGCAGCGTCGCGCCCGTCGCGGTGGTCACGCTCACCTTCCCAAGGTCGTCGAGTGGTCGGGGGCGCGTCCTCGGGAGGTGAGGACGTCACACACCAGGCAGCCCCGGTCGGCGGTGAGACCGAGCGGAGCTGAGGGTTGAAGAATTCGAAGCTAAAGAGTACATAGGTCAAGCCTTCGACGCTAATCGATTGCGTGGCATACTCGACCCCATGCCCGACCTTCCGCCGCTCGACGAACAGATCGCCATCTATCAGCGCGAGTTCCGTGACCTGGACCCGCAGGTGGAGCGCGTGGTCAACGCCCTGTGCCGGCTCGATCGGCGGCTGAGCGTCGCGTACGACCGTCAGTTGGCGACCCTCGGGCTCAACAGCGCGGAGTGGGAGGTCCTGAAGGAGCTCGTCATGGCCGGCCGGCCGTACCAGCTGTGGCCGGGGACCCTCGCCAAGCGCCTGGGCCTCACTCCGGCGGCGATGACCCATCGCGTCGACCGCATGGTGGCGACAGGCCTCGTCACCCGGGAACGCGACGAGGAGAACCGTGTCCGCGTCATCATCGGACTGACGGACGAAGGGCGCGAGAAGTGGCTACAGGTCATGCGCCAGGCGACCTCCTTCGAGGAGGAGCTGCTCGAGGACCTCTCCGGCCCGGAACGCTCCCACCTGGGGGACCTCCTCACTCGGCTGTTGGAACGGCTCGAGACGCGATTGTCCTGAGGCGAGTTGACACCGGCATGGCCGCTCCGTACAGTTCTGCGGGTTGTCAACGGCCACTGCGGTCGACGGACAGCACTTCTGCCACTCGGTGGCGACCACTACCCAGCACGGTGAACCCTCATCCGGGGTCTGTTTCGGCATGCCGGAATATCCCTGGATCCGCTCGATTTTGAGCGGTGCGGGAAATCCTCTAAAGTAGCGGTCACGCCGGAAGGCGGGCCCCGCCGACAGGGGAATTCGGATGCGAATCCGGCCGGAAACGGCAAGGACGAAGA
>NZ_JACXYU010000007.1 GCF_014779715.1 Streptomyces chumphonensis | reverse complement strand
CGCGACGGCCTCGCTCTCCCGGCTGTAGGCGCGCCCAGGGTCGGCAGGGTGCTGGTCCCGAAGTCAGCGCGCCGGGCGGGTGGGTCAGGCGAAGACGACGGTGCGGTTCCCGTTGAGCAGCACGCGGTGCTCGCTGTGCCACTTCACCGCCCGGGCGAGGGCCTGGCACTCGACGTCCCGGCCGACGGCGACGAGCTGCTCCGGGGTGACCTCGTGCCCGACGCGCTCGACCTCCTGCTCGATGATCGGCCCCTCGTCGAGGTCGGCCGTCACGTAGTGCGCCGTGGCGCCGATCAGCTTCACCCCCCGGGCGTGCGCCTGGTGGTAGGGCTTGGCGCCCTTGAAGCTCGGCAGGAAGGAGTGGTGGATGTTGATGATGCGACCGGCCAGGGCCTTGCACAGGTCGTCGGAGAGCACCTGCATGTAGCGGGCCAGCACCACCAGTTCCACGCCTTCCTCGCGCACGAGCCGCAGGAGCCGCGCCTCGGCCTCGGCCTTGGTGTCCTTGGTGACCGGGATGTGGTGGAAGGGGACGTGGTAGGAGCCCGCCAGCTCGGCGAAGTCGGTGTGGTTGGAGACGACGGCGGCGATCTCCACCGGCAGCGCGCCGATGCGCGAGCGGAACAGCAGGTCGTTCAGGCAGTGCCCGAACTTGCTGACGAGCAGCACGATCCGCATCTTCGCCTCGGCCCGGTGCAGCTGCCAGTCCATCTGGAAGGAGTCGCCGATGGCGGCGAAGCTGGCGCGCAGCTTCTCGAGCGTGACCGGGGGCTCCGCGCTGAAGTGGACCCGCATGAAGAACAGTCCGGTGTCGTGGTCGCCGAACTGCCGGCTGTCCTCGATGTTGCAGCCGGTCATGAACAGGTAGCTGGAGACGGCGTGCACGATGCCCTGCTTGTCCGGGCAGGACAGCGTCAGGACGTACTGGTCGGCTGCGGCGGCCGGCGGCGACGGGCTCATGGGCACAAGAGTGGCACACACCGACCGGTCGGGGGGACCGGCCCACGGGTCCTCGAACCGGCCGGGACCCGCGTGCCCCGGCCCTGCCGTCAGGCGGAGCGCAGCATGATCGCCAGGACGTCGAGGGACTTCGGCGGCTCGTCCGGATCCTCGCCGTCGTTGCCCGCCAGCAGGACGTGTGCGGCGCGGGCGGCCTGGAGCGCGTCCGGCCAGGCCGGGTGCTCCAGGTAGGCGGAGACCGGTGCGTCCGCCCCCACCTGGTGCAGGATGCGCAGCACGCGGAGCACGACGGCGTCCACGGCCGCCGCCTCCCCCGTGTCGCGGAAGACCGAGCCCACGTACTTCTCCGCGGACCAGTGGTCCAGCCAGGTGTCCTCCACCAGGCGGTAGACGGCGTCGGTGACGTCCCCGTAGCCGGGGCGCCCCTCCAGCCAGTGGGTCTGCTGGAAGACGGGATCGGAGAGCATGTGCAGGGCTGAGCGCACGTTGCTGCGCCAGCGCCACCACGGCATGTCGTTGACCGGCATGCCGCCCATGGTGCTGGACCGACGGGCGCGACGGGAAGAGCTGTCCTGTGCTTGCACGGTCATCGATCGTACGTACGCAGGTCCGGGGGCCCGGGGGCAGGGGTCCGCGCTCTTCACCCGGAGGTCGCCTTCCGTTCGGTGGGCATCACTCGAGCGTTACATGCCGCCCGGCAGGGTCGCTTGTCATGACCGCCTCGCGCGAGCCCCGTGCCCCCCGCCCCCGACTCCGGACCGCCGTCTCGGCCGCGCTCGCCGTCGCGGCCGCCGGCACCTCACTGACCGGCTGCGGCACCCTCTCCGCCGCCGAGAACGACCCGATCACCGTCATGACCCTGGCACCGATCGACACCAAGGCCACCAACATGCCCGGCATGACGGCGACCGCCACGGCGTACGCCCGCTGGGTCAACGCCGACGGGGGCATCAACGGCCGCGAGCTGAAGGTCGTGACCTGCAACGAGGGCAACGACGGCGTGCAGGCCGCCGGCTGCGCCCGCAAGGCCCGCGAGGTCGGGGCCGTCGCCGTCGTCGGCTCCTACACGACGCACGCCCGCACGATCATGCCCGCGCTCGAACTGCACGGCATCCCCTACCTCGGCGGCTACGGCCTGACCGAGGAGGAGTTCTCCAGCCCGCTGTCCTACCCGGTCAACGGCGGTCAGCCCGCCCTGGTGGCCGGCAGCGGCCGGCAGCTCGCGGAGGTCTGCGACGAGGTCGCCCTCGTCCGGCCGGACACGATCGCCGGGGACGAGCTGCCCGGTCTGTTCAACGCGGGCCTCGCCTCCCGGGGCGAGGCCGGGCAGGCCGTCGACGTCCCCGCACCGGAGGACTCGGCCGAGTACACCCGGGAGGCGCGTACGGCGCTGCGGGCGGCGGGCGTCCCCGAGGCGCCGGACGCGGAGGCGTCGGAGGCGGGCCCGGACACCGGGACCGGCCCGGGGAACGGCGAGTTCAGCACCATCGCCGACGCGGGCGGCGCCGACGGCGCCTGCGTGGCCGCCACCCTCGGCGGACGCACCGGAACCTTCATCGACTCCTTCAGCCGGCTGCGGGAGTCGTCCGCCGAGGTGACGTTCGCCTCGGTGCTCGGCAGCGTGGAGCAGTCCCTCGTCAACCGCACGGGCGGCGCGGACAGCATGCTGGAGGGCTCCTACGTCACCAGCTGGTACCCGGCGAGCCAGGAGCCGGTGTGGGACGAGATGCGCGCCGCCACCACCGAGCACGCCTTCGGTGACAACCGCATCGACCTCGCCGATCCCGGCGTGCAGACGACGTGGGTCGCCTACACGGTGCTGAGGTCCGTCCTGGAGGGCATGGAGGGGCAGGAGATCACCCACCGCACGGTGCACCAGGCGCTCGACGCCACCGGGCCCGTCAGCACCGGCGGCATCACGCCGGACCTGAGCTGGCAGTACGAGGACCTGCTCGGCTCCCCCAACTACCCGCGCATCGTGAACTCGATGGTCAACTTCCAGCAGGTGCGCGACGGGCAACTCGTCGCGGCACGACCGAACCCGGTGGACATCGGCCGCACACTCAACCAGATCACGGGCGGCTGACCGGACCGGCCCCGCCGCCGTTCGTGGCGGCACCGGCCGTCGGCACCGGCGCGCGGGGGCGGGCCGGTGCCGGCGTCACGCGTCAGAGCTGGGTCGGCTGCCGTTCGCTCAGGCCGTGCTCGCGGGCGATCGGGTTCCACAGCGCCGCCGCCTCCTTCTTCGCGGCGGTCGCCTCCCCGCTGCTGCGGTTGCCCGCGCCCAGCGCCTCCGTCGTCCTGGCCTCGCCGCCGGGGCAGCCGCCGGAACCCGCGACGTCGTCGGCCCACTGGGCGTAGTGGTCGTCGGCCTCCGCGGACGCCTTCCAGGCGGCCGTCAGCTGCTCGGTCAGCGCCTCGTGGTCCGGGAGGCGGTCCAGGTCGAGCTCGTCGAGGCGGTCCACGAGGTCGTTGCGCTGCCCGGCGGCGTCCCGCAGGTCCTCGGCCGCCTTGCCGAGCTTCGTGCACTCCTTGATGTTCTCCACCGAGCTGATGACGGCGTCACGGCTGTTGTTGCTGTCGGCGAGCAGGGCGTCGAGCGCCCGGGCCTGCTCGGCGGCCGTGTCACCGGCGGGCTCCTCCGGCTCGGCCGAGGGCGCCGCGCTGCGTCCCGGCTCCTCCACGGGTTCCTCGTCCCCGCCGCTCAGGGCGACGCCGACGGCCAGCCCGGCGGCGACGATGACGAGGGCGGCGGCGGCCACGACCAGGAGCGGGTTCCGGCGCCGCCCCTCGGTCCCGTACGGCTCCTCCGGTCCCTGCGGGCCGCCGGGCCCGGGGCCGCCGGGGCCCGCGGGGCCACCGGGCGGCTGGGCGTGGCCGGGGTGCGGCCCGCCCGCCTGCTGCGGGTAGCCGTAGCCGGAGCGGGGCTGCGGGTAGCCGTAGCCGGCCCGGCCGGGGGCGGCCGGGCGCTCGGGCGCGACGGCGGCCGTTCCGTCGGCGGGGCGGAACAGGCTGTCGAACTCGGCCGGCGGCTGCCGGTCCTCCGGCGCTCCGGGCCGGATGCCGAAGGGCTTCCCCGGCGGCGGCTGCTGGGCGGGGGGCTGTGCGGACTGCTGGGCGGGGGGCTGGGCGCGGTGCCTGCCGGCGCGCTGCTGCGCGGGGACCCGGCGCAGCTGCTGGGTGCTCTCCGGGCCGCCCTGCGCAGCGGCGGACGAGGCCGCGTCGGCCCCGGGAGCGGGCACGCCCTGCGGCGGCAGCAGCTGCGTCTCGTCCGCCGGACCAGGAACGCCCCGGTGCGGCGGGGGGCTGCCGCCGTAGGACGGCTGCGGCGGCAGCAGCTGCGTCTCGTCGGCCGGGCCCGGAGCGCCGTGGTGCGGCGGCGGGGGGCCACCGTAGGACGGCGCCCCGCCGGACGGCAGCGGCGGCAGCACCTGCGTCGCGTCCGCCGGGCCCGGAACGCCCTGGTGCGGCGGCGCGGGCTGGACGCCGGGGTGGGGCGGCATCAGCTGCGTCTCGTCCGCCGCGCCGGCCCCCGGGGCGGGGGGCGGCGGGCCGGCCGGGGCCGGGGGCAGGTGTGCGGGCGGCGGGGGCGGCACGGCGGCCGACGGTCCCCAGGGCTGCCCCCAGGGCTGTCCGCCCGTCGGCGGGGCCGACTGCGCGTGCTCCTCGGTCCTCGGCGGCCACGGCTCGCTGTTGGACGGCAGGACGACACCCTCGCGCGGCTCGTCGCCGTGCCCGCTGTGCGCTGTCACCGACGCACTCCTCACACCTTGCAGCTGTGCACCCGAGCGCTCATCCCACCGACCCGGATGGCGCGTTGACCTTCGGCCCCGTGGTCGGGGCATCGTCGGCTCACGCTACCGGGTGGCTCGCACACACGACCACGTCGTCCCCCGCGAGCCGGTCCGGCACCGGCTCAGGCGGGTGGTCCGGCGGCCGACCGTTCGGTGAACTCCCGCACGGCGGGCTCGGTGGCGAAGGGCTCCAGGCGGCGCCGGAAGGCGTCCAGGTACTCCCGGCCGCGCTCGGAGCGCAGCGTGCCGAGCAGGGCGAGGGCCTCGGTCCCGGTGTGACACGCCAGGTCGACCTCGCGCTGACCGGCCTGGGCGTCCGCGAGCAGCAGCAGACCGATGGCGCGGCGCCGGGTACGGCCCTCCGGGTGCAGGGAGAGCGCCTCCTCGGCCCGGCGCCGGGCGGGGTTCGGCCGGCCGAGGTCGCGGTGGCAGTGGGCCAGCTCGTCGGCGAGGTAGGCGGCGTCGAAGTGCGCTATCCAGGACGGGTCGTCCCCGGCGTCGGTCGCCGCCTCGGCACGCTCGAAGGCGGCGAGGGCCCGCCCGGCGGCCAGGCGGCAGGCGGGCGCGTCGCCCAGCACCGCGTGGCCGCGCGCCTCGGCGGCGTGGAACATGGCCTCGGTGCGCGGGGTCACGTGGCCGCGGGCGCCCTCCTGCGCCGCGCGGGCGAGCTGGGCGACCTCCCGGGGGCTGCCGAGCGAGGCGGCGAGGTGGCTCATCCCGGCCGCGAGGACGTAGCCGCCGTAGGCGCGGTCACCGCCCGCCTGGGCGAGGCGCAGCGCCTGGATGTAGTGCCGCTGGGCCAGCCCGGGCCGACCGGTGTCCACCGCCATGTACCCGGCCAGTTCGGCGAGCCGGGCGGCGGCGCGGAAGAGGGCGCGGCCCACGGCGTCCCGGTAGGAACCGGTCAGCAGCCCGGCGACGACTCCGGCCAGGTAGTGGGAGAGGACCGGGCGCACGTGCCCGCCGCCGAATCGGTGGTCGAGCGCGGAGAGCGCCTCGGTCGTCGCCGTGACGGCCACGACGTCCGCCATGCCGACGCGGGGCCCGACGGTCCGCTCGACGCCCGCGTCCGGCGGGTTGATCAGCCAGTCCCGGGAGGGTTCGACGAGGGCGGAGGCGGCGACGGGGCGGCCGGTGACCAGTTCTCGGCGGCCGGCGTCAAGGCGCCACAGCTCGCACGCCTCCTCCACCGCGGCGGTGGTGTTCTGCTCGTAGCGCAGGCCGAGCCCGGCGGCGGGGTGGCGTGGACCCGCCATGCCGATCTCCTCCACGCCGACCGGGCGGCCCAGCTTGCGGGCGAGGGCCTCGGCGATCACGGCGGGCGCCCGGCCGCGCGGCTGCTGGCCGCGCAGCCAGCGGGCGACGGACGTCTTGTCGTACCGCAGGTCGAGGCCGTGCTCGGCCCCGACGAGGTTGACGCGGCGTGCCAGGCCGGCGTTCGAGCAGCCGGCCTCCTCGATGAGCGACCCGAGGCGTTCGTTGGGCTGCCGGGCGGTCAGGTGGCGCGGGGTCGGTGGTGCGGTGGCCATGGTGGTCCCCTCGATCCGACGGCGTGCACCGGGAGTGGCTACCCACGCGCACCGCGTCGGCCGGGTCTGCGCCCCCGTCCGTGCTTCCGTGCGCCGCGAGGACCCCTGCGTGCCCCGGCGTGCCCTCGCGTGCACGGGAGGGGAGGGCTGCGGGACCGGTGCACCTCCGGTGCGGTACCGACCGGCCGTAACCCCGGCCGGGGCCGGGAGTTGTGATGGGCGTGGAAGAGACGATCGCAGTCACCCCGGCGGGCCCGCCCCCGCAGCCGTCCCCCAAGGTGCCCCGCCAGCCGGTCCCGCGGCACGGCGACACACCGCTCGACCACGCCGTCCGGTACGCCGGGGAGCGGCACTGGGACGTCCTGCCCGGCACCTGGCTGGAAATCGTCGACGGGGTGCCGCGCTGCACCTGCGGCTCGGCGGGCTGTCCGGCGCCCGGCGCCCACCCCGCCGAGCCCGGCTGGGCCGCGCACGCGACGGGCAGCGGGGCGGCCGCGCGGCGGCTGTGGGAGCGGTCGCCGTTCGCCTCGGTGCTGCTGCCGACGGGCCGCGCCTTCGAGGCCGTCGACGTGCCGGAGGTCGCCGGGTGCCTGGCCCTGGCCCGCATGGAGCGCATGGGCGTGCCGCTGGGTCCGGTGACGTGCACGCCGCTGGGGCGGATGCTGTTCTTCGTGCTCCCCGGTGCGGCGGCGAAGGCCCCCGATCTGATCCGGCGACTGGGGTGGTCGCCGGGGGCGCTGGACCTGGCGACGCACGCCGCCGGGTCGTGGGTCGCCGCCCCGCCCACCCGCGTCGGGGTGCGGGGCTCGGTGCAGTGGGCACGGCGTCCCACGGCGGCCAACCGGTGGCTGCCGGACGTGGCGGAGCTCCTCCCGCAGCTGGCCTACTGCTGCGGCCAGGAGGCGGCGGCGTCCCGCCGGAGCTGACCGGGCCCGCGCCGCCCCGGTCGGACCGGTGGCGGCGCGGTCAGGGCAGCGTCGCCGCCAGGAAGGGCTCGACCGCCGCGCGCCATGCCTCCGGCTGGTCGTAGTGGAGGAGGTGTCCCGCGTCGGGCACCTCCGCGTACGCGCCGTCCGGCAGGACGCGGACCATCTCCTGCGCCTCGGCGCGACCCAGCTCCCCGTCGATGCCACGGACGACGAGGGCGGGGCAGCGGACCTGGGCCAGCTCGTCCCAGTGCGCGTCGTGCACCCAGGCCTCACGGGCCATCAGCATCTGCCGGCGGGAGAACACCGGGCGCCAGCCGTCGGCCTGTTCGGCCATGACCTCGGCGTAGAACGCGCCCCGGGAACGGCTGGGCCGCTCCAGCGCCGGATCGTCCTCACCGAACCACCTCCGTACGTCGGCCTGGGTGGCGAACGGCAGCGGCCAGGAGCGGTACCACGCCTCCCACTCGCGCTGGGACTGCTCGCCGAGGGCGGAGGCCCGCATGTCGGCGACGACCAGGGAGCGGACGAGGTCGGGACGGCGCGCGGCGAGCTGCCAGGCGGTGAGCGCGCCCATGGAGTGGCCCACGAGCGCGACGGGCCCGAGACCGAGCTGCTCCACGGCGGCCTCGGCGTCGGACACGAAGGCGTCCCGGTCGAACGGGCCGTCCTGCGGCTTGTCGCTGCGCCCGTGCCCGCGCTGGTCGAGCCCGACGGCCCGGTAGCGGGACGACAGCCAGCGGGCCGTCGTCGCCCAGTGGGACGCCCGGCCCATCAGTCCGTGCAGTAAGAGCACGGCGGGCCGGTGCTGCTCCTCCGACGCGGCCGCCGCCCGCTCCCCGTCGGGGGGCGTCTTGGGCGGGTCGTCGAACTCCCAGGCGGCGAGCCCGACTCCGCCCGCACCGGTGACATCGATGCGTCGCACCATATGACCCGACACCCCCATCCGGAAACTGGCTGGAAATCCGCTCTACGACGCTTGCCCGGCCTCCGGGCGGGGAACCGACCCCGGCCCTCGGCGCACACCCCACGGTATCGAACGATCATTCGAACACGCGTGGAAGCAGCGCAACTTCCCACCTTCGAGTGACGGCGGATCACGGTTGACGCCCCCTGCGCCGGGGAGAGACGTAGCGGGAGGCGGGCGCCACACGGAATCGGGAGGTATCGGGCGCCCGAGGGAGGCGGCCCGGGATGCTCGGGGATCCGGGCCGCACCCGACAGGGGGTGCGGGGAAGCGGGGCCCCGGTCGCATGCGGCGCCGGGGCCTCCGCGACGAGCCGTCCGGCCACGTCCACCCCTTCCGCCCGACCGATGCGTCAGGTGCCAGGGTGTCACGCCCCGCACCCGGCCGGACGCATTCCGGTCAAGTGCCCGAGGAAAAAACCCGTGTTGACGCGACGTCAGCACGATCGGCGAAGAACCGCAGGTCGCACGGCCGACGCCCACCCGGTGCCCCACCGGAACGGATACCTCCGCTCAGCGCTTGGCGACGAAGACGTGGGCCGCGACCTCCCCCTGGAGCTCGGCCGCCTCGCCCCCGCTGCCGACGTGCACGGCGCCCCCCGAAGCCGGCGTCACGGTGACCACGGAGCCGGGCTGCACGCCCGCCCGCCGCAGCGTGTACATGAGCTGGGAGTCCGTCTGGATCGGCTCGCCGATGCGCCGGACGACGACGGTCTTGCCGTCCGGCCCCGGGGCCAGGTCGGCGAGGCTCACCATCGCGTCGGCCAGGAACGGCTCCCCGTCCCCCGACTCCCCCAGCTCCTCCAGCCCCGGGATCGGGTTGCCGTACGGGGACTCGGTGGGGTGCCGCAGCAGCTCCAGCACCCGCCGCTCGACGGCCTCGCTCATCACGTGCTCCCAGCGGCACGCCTCGGCGTGGACCTGCTCCCACTCCAGCCCGATCACGTCGACGAGCAGGCACTCGGCGAGCCGGTGCTTGCGCATGACGCGGGTGGCGAGCATGCGGCCCTCGCCGGTCAGCTCCAGGTGGCGGTCCCCGGCGATGGTCAGCAGACCGTCCCGCTCCATCCGGGCCACCGTCTGGCTGACGGTCGGACCGCTCTGGTCCAGGCGCTCGGCGATGCGGGCACGCATGGGCACGACGCCTTCTTCCTCCAGCTCCAAAATGGTGCGGAGGTACATCTCGGTGGTGTCGATGAGTCCTGACATCTGGTCTACGTGCCCCTCGTCAGCTGGTGCGGTGGCCCTGGCCTCAATTCTGACGCATGCGGCCGACAACCGTTGCCACCGTGCCCACACAGCGGGCGCGCACCGGCGGCGCGGGCCCTCTGGTCCAGACCTCTTCGGTCCTCTAGCGTGAGCGCCATGAGCGCGAGTGAGCTTGCCGACCGGTTCTTCGACGGTGCGATCGGCCTGCTGGAGCAGGTCAGGAAAGGGGAGGCGGCGTCCGTCGCCGCGGCGGGCACGCTGCTGGCCGACACCGTGGCCGAGGGCGGCCGACTGTTCACCTTCGGGGCCGGGCACTCCTCGCTCGTCGCCCAGGACGTCGTCTACCGGGCCGGCGGCCTGGCCGTCGTGAACCTGCTGACGGTCCCCGGCGTCGTCGGCGTCGACGTCCGCCCCGCGACCCTCGGCAGCGCCCTGGAGTGCGTCGACGGGCTGGCCACGGCCACCCTGGACGCCTCCCCCGCCCGCGCCGGGGACGCCCTCGTCGTCGTCTCGCTCTCCGGCCGCAACCCGCTGCCCGTGGAGATGGCGCAGCACGCCCGGGAACTGGGGCTGCGGGTGATCGGCCTGACGTCGGCCGCCTACGCGCGGGAGACCGCCTCCCGGCACGCCTCGGGCACCTTCCTCAAGGACCACTGCGACGTCGTGCTCGACTGCCGGGTCCCCGTCGGCGACGCCACCCTCACGCACCCCGGCATCCCGGCGCCCTTCGCCCCCGCCTCCACCGTCGTCGCCAGCGCCCTGCTCCAGGCCGCCGTCGCCACGGCGGCCGGCGTCCTCGCCGAGCGGGGCCTCACCCCGCCGCTGCTGCGCTCCGGCAACGTCGACGGCGGGCACGCCTGGAACGAGCGCGTCATGACGGAGTACGCGGACCGGATCTTCTACCGGGACTGAGCCGCCGGGCCGCCGCGCGGGCGGCGCTCCCCGCGCACCGCCTGCGCCAGGTCCACGGAGGCCGCGATCCGCACCGCGATGTCCTGCGCGTACACGGTGTCCGCCCGGTCGAAGTTGCGCCGGGCCGGGCCGCGCAGGAACGTGACGACGCCCAGCGTCCGGCCCCGGCTGCGCAGCGCCGCGCACAGCCCGTACGCCGTCCCCTCCGGCCACGAACGCGCCGCGGCCCACTCCGGGGACGTGCTCCCGCCCGCCCCCGCGCGCACCGGGCCGCCGTGCTCGAACGCCTGGAGCGCCGGGTGGTTGGCCATGTACGGGACGGGCAGGCCGCTCTCCGGCGTCGGGTGCCAGGCCGAACCGCCGGGGGCGTGCGCCGTCCGCACCAGCCGCGCGCCGGCCGCCAGGTCCAGCAGGGCGTGGTCGGCGTACCCGGCGAGGGCGAAGTCCAGGTGGGCGACCGCGGCCTCCATCGGGTCCTCGCACTCGGCCGCCGCCCGCGCCGCCCGGTGCAGCTGGCTGTCGCGGAACCGCAGCCGGGCGGCCTGCTGCTCGGCCAGCTTGGTCTCGGTGACGTCGTGGAACAGCCAGGCCACCCCCAGCGGCACCGGCTCCTCCGCCAGCGGCGAGGACAGCCGCAGGAAGCCGCTGCGCCAGCACCGCCGCAGCGGCGGGTCCACCGGGCCGTCGCCGTGCGGCCGCAGCGTGACCCACAGGTCCGCCGGGGCGGGCGGGGTGCCCTCGGCCAGCACGTGCTGCAGCGCGCTCTCCAGCTCCTCCAGGCCGTTGCTGAGGGCGTCGCCGAGCGGCCGGCCCAGCAGCGTCGAGCGCCGCACCCCGAAGGCGCGGGCCGCGTGCTGGTTGACGACGGCCGGGCGCAGGTCGGCGTCGATGAGCACCACGCCCCACGACGCGTCGTCGAACAACGCCTCGCTCAGCGCCACCGACCGCTCCAGGTCGATCTGCGTGTGCACCTCGCTGAACGCGCAGTAGACGCCCGCCGGCTCCCCGGCCGCATCCCGCACGACGGAGGACTGCGTGCGCACCAGCACCCGGCCGCCGTCCTTCGTGACCAGCGCGAACTCGTGCACCTGGCGGCCCGGCACGCGCATCGGCGCCAGCAGCCGCTCCTCGACGTCGGCGGCGTCGGCCGGGCGGACCGCCCAGCCGCTCAGGCCGCGCCGCCCCACGGCCTCCTCCTGGCTCCAGCCGAGCATCCGCTCGGCCTCGCGGTTCCAGTGGGTGACGACGGCGTCGCCGTCCAGGGCGAACAGCGCGGCGTCCATGCCGTCGAGCAGCGCCGCGAGCAGACAGGAGCCGTCCGGCACCTCGGGGGCGGCGGAGGTGCCCTCCCCGCCGTCGGCCGTCGGCTCGGAGTGGGTATCGGGCTGAGCGGACATCTGCACCCCCGGCGGCCCGGCTCGTGGCCGTGCCGCTCTGCTGCTCGAAGCGGTGGACTCCTGGACCCGCGTGTACGGGCGATTACGTGCACGGGGCACGCACACTCATTCAACGCGAACGTGACGCAACACACACCCCGTTCGCGGAAATCGTTGCGCCCTTGAAATTCCGTTGCCCGGCCCCGGGGAGCGGAGTTAGCGTGCGGGCACACGAGAAAGGAGGTGATCCGGAGCATGCATGACCACCGGACGCGTGAGGTGACTGCGGCCTAAGGGCCTGCCGTCTCGCTCAGCGCAGCCGGCTCAGCCCGGCTCATATCCACGCAGTCACCCGGCCTGCGGGTCGCCGGTACGTCCGACCGGCCCCCTGCCGCCACGGCGGTCAGGGGAAGCGACCCGCAGGCCGTCTGCGTTCCCGTGACTCCCCACGCGCCCCGCGGCGCTCACGGGCACAGCCGCTCGACCGCCCAGCCCCCGTCCTCGCGGCGGTAGCGCAGCCGGTCGTGCAACCGGTTCTCCCGGCCCTGCCAGAACTCCACCGTCTCCGGGACGACGCGGAACCCGCCCCACTGCGGCGGCGCGGGCACGTCCTCCCCCTCCGGGTAGCGGGCGGCCAGCTCCGCGTAGAGCGCGTCCAGCTCCTCCCGCGACGCCACCGTGGACGACTGCTCGCTCGCCCACGCCCCGAGCTGCGAGCCGTGCGGACGGGTGCGGAAGTACGCCGCCGTCTCGGCCCGGCCGATCCGGGCCGCCCGGCCCGCGACGATCACCTGCCGGGCGATGCCGTGCCAGGG
This sequence comes from Streptomyces chumphonensis, assembly GCF_014779715.1. GTDB lineage: Bacteria > Actinomycetota > Actinomycetes > Streptomycetales > Streptomycetaceae > Streptomyces > Streptomyces chumphonensis. The sequence goes on along the minus strand of NZ_JACXYU010000007.1, from coordinate 254,854 downwards.
GAAGAGCAGCGACACCTGCGGGTTCGCGGCGATGTCCCGCCCCTTGCGGGAGCCGTAGTTGGTGTAGAAGACGAACCCGGCCGCGTCGTACGCCTTCAGCAGCACCGTGCGGGAGCTCGGACGGCCCTCGGCGTCCACCGTCGACAGGACCATCGCGTTCGGCTCGTGCAGCCCGGCCGCCTCCGCGTCGTGGAACCAGTGGCTGAACTGCTCGGCCGGCTCGTCGGCCAGATCACGTTCCAGGAGGCCGGCGCTGCGGTAGTGGGCCCGCATCGCGGCCGGGTCCAGGGCCCGGCGGGCGCGGGCGGCCGCGGACTCGGCGACGTCGGCCGCCGCCTGCGCCACGAAGGCGGCCTCGATCGACGGGTCTGCGTGGTGAGGGTGATCCTGGGCGTCAGACACGCCTCTCATCTTGCAGCAACCCCCCGGCCCGGGACACGGGAGCAGGGGCCGCACGACAGACGCGGACCGTCACGAGCCCGGACCACGGACCGCACGCCGGTCTCCGGCTGTGATGGCCCAGTCTTCCCCGTCTCCACACGCCCTACACCCAGGGCAACCCGATCACCGCGTGTGCCCCTTCTCACTCACCTCCCCGAGGTGACGAACCGGCGAAAATCACCGACGGTGAAGGGACCGGGGGCGCCGGGCGCGGCTATCGTGTTCGACCGCGCCCGAGGCGGGGAGATCACCCGCGCGCGCACCATCCGGATCTCGGCAATGGACCGCAAGCCCGCGGCACAGTCGGCAGCGGAGCCGTTCCGACCCACGCAGAGGAGCCGCCTGATGTCCGATTTCGTCCCCGGACTCGAAGGAGTCGTCGCGTTCGAAACGGAGATCGCCGAACCCGACAAGGAGGGCGGCGCCCTCCGCTACCGGGGTGTCGACATCGAGGACCTGGTCGGGCACGTCTCCTTCGGGAACGTCTGGGGGCTGCTGGTCGACGGCGGCTTCAACCCCGGGCTGCCCCCGGCCGAGCCCTTCCCCATCCCCGTCCACTCCGGTGACATCCGCGTGGACGTGCAGTCCGCCCTCGCGATGCTCGCCCCCGTGTGGGGCCTCAAACCGCTGCTCGACATCGACGCCGAGCAGGCCCGCGACGACCTGGCCCGCGCCGCCGTCATGGCCCTGTCCTACGTCGCCCAGTCCGCCCGTGGCCAGGGCCTGCCCATGGTCCCGCAGCGCGAGATCGACAAGGCCGACACGGTCGTCGAGCGGTTCATGCGCCGGTGGCGCGGCGAGCCCGACCCCAAGCACGTCGCCGCCGTCGACGCCTACTGGACGTCGGCCGCCGAGCACGGAATGAACGCCTCCACCTTCACCGCCCGCGTCATCGCCTCCACCGGCGCGGACGTCGCCGCCGCCCTCTCCGGCGCCGTCGGCGCCATGTCCGGCCCCCTCCACGGCGGCGCGCCCTCCCGCGTCCTCGGCATGATCGAGGAGATCGAGCGCACCGGCGACGCCACCGCCTACGTCAAGCATCAGCTCGACCAGGGCGAACGGCTCATGGGCTTCGGCCACCGCGTCTACCGCGCCGAGGACCCCCGCGCCCGCGTCCTGCGCCGCACGGCCAAGGAGCTCGGCGCCCCGCGCTTCGAGGTCGCCGAGGCGCTGGAGAAGGCCGCGCTGAGCGAACTGAAGGCCCGCCGCCCCGACCGCGTCCTCGCCACCAACGTCGAGTTCTGGGCCGCCATCGTGCTCGACTTCGCCGAGGTGCCGGCGCACATGTTCACCTCCATGTTCACCTGCGCCCGCACGGCCGGCTGGTCCGCGCACATCCTGGAGCAGAAGCGCACCGGCCGCCTCGTGCGCCCCTCCGCCCGCTACACCGGCCCGGGCCGCCGCGGCCCGCAGGAGATCGACGGCTTCTCCACCGTCGCCCGCTGACCCGCCACCGGGGTCGGCGGCGGCCCGCCCCCGGCGACCGCAGCCGGCACCCGCCGGGCCGTCGGCCCCGGACCGTCTCCGCCGTCTCCGCCCCCGGTGAAGGACCCGGGCCGGGGGCGGCGCGGCCGGGCGGCGGGTCCGGGAACGCCGGCCGGGTCCACGGTGCGCCACGGGAAGCCGGGAGCGGCAAGCAGGCTCACCAGGAGCCGCGTCGCGTTACCAGCTTCTGCGACCCCGAGCTCACCATCACCGAACTGCGCGGCGTCTACGAGACGGCCCGGGACGCCCGACTCGACCCCTCGAACTTCCACCGCAACGTGCCCGAGGCCGAGGGCCTCCTCGTCCCCACCGGCCGTCGCGGCGCCCCCAGGGTGGCCGCCCCGCGACGCTCCACCGGGCGGGCCCCGCGACGAGGCTGACGCCCCCGATGATGCGTCCCAGCCCCGCCCCTCCCCCTCCCCCTCCCCCTCCCCCTCCCCCTGAGCCTGAAGCCTCCGGGCCCCGACCGGCGCGGCGGAGCCACCCGGTGCGGCAGGATGGCCGCCATGCCGACCGAGCCAGCCGACATCCCCCTCAGCGAAGACGAACTGCGTGGCATCACCGGCTACGCGGCGGAGTGCGCGCGGCGCGTGCTCCCCGTCTTCGAGCAGCACGTCCCCGGCGACGCCCGCCCACGCGAGGCCATCGACGCCGCGACCGTCTTCGCCGAGGGCGGCCGGCGCACGGCGGAACTGCGACAGCGCGCCTGGGCCGCGTACAAGGCCGCACAGGAGGCCGCACCGGCCGCCGCCGTCGACGCCGCACGCGCGGCGAGCCATGCCGCCGCCGCGGCCTACCTCCACCCCAAGGCCAGCGCCCACCAGGTCAAGCACATCCTCGGCGCCGCGGCCCACGCGGCCCGCGTCGAGGAGTTGACGCCCGGGGAGCACGAGGACGCCCCGACGACAACGCTCGACTGGGCGCGCGACCACGCCCCGCCCGCCGTCAGCGCGGTCCTCGGCCGTCTCCCGCACGCCGCCTCCGGCGGCGGCCGGGTCGGCGCGCTCCTGCGCACCCTCGACACCGCCCTCCGCGCCCGGCCAACCCCCACCGCACCCTAGGACCGCACGCCGCGAATACCCAGGAATGCCCGAGGATGCGACGCCACCTCCCGACCCGAAGGTAACGAACCGGTAACGCCGCACGAGGGTGTCGGTCGGTGCCCGCTCTCCCCCTGTGACGTCAGTCTTCGAGCAACGGGAGTACAGAGCACATGCACACCAGAACCGGCAGGATCCTGGCCGTTGCGGCCTCCCTCACCGCGCTGGCGGTCGGGGCCTCGGCCTCACCGGCCGCGGCGGACGACGCCAAGACCGGGCGCGTCCTGGTCGTTGTGGCCAACTTCGCCGACCGCGCCCACTCCGACCCCGAGGCGATGCGGGCGGACGCCCTCGACAAGTACTTCGGCCCCGGCGACTCCCTGTCCACCTACTTCAGTGAGACGTCGCGCGGGCGGTTCACCTTCGTGCCCGCCGCCAAGGAGAAGGTCATCGGCCCGCTGACGCTGCACCAGAAGGCGGGCTGCAGCAACCTCCGGGGAGTCCGCGAGGACGCCGAGGCCCAGGTGGCCGCCATGGGCCTGGAACGGAAGAAGGACTGGGACCACCTGTCCATCGTCCTTCCCAACATCAGCTGCTACTGGTCCGGCATGGGCTCCGTCGGCGGCCGTTTCACCTGGCTGAACACCAAGAACAACACCGTCTCCGAGACCACGATCCGGCACGAGTTCGGCCACAACATCGGCTTCGGTCACCAGGTCCGCTACAAGTGCAAGGACGGCGACCTCGTCGACTGCAACGACCGCGCCGCCGTCGCGGGCCGGTCCCCGATGGGCGGCAACGGAGGGGCCGGGCTCTCCGCCAACCAGCTGATCCGCATGGGCTGGCTGGAGACCGCCGAACACCAGCGCGTCACCGGCTCCGGAACCTTCAGCCTCAAGCACCTCTACGGCTCCCAGAACGGCACCCGGGCCCTGGAGATCCCGATGGGGGACAAGCAGAGCCTGCTCCTCGAATACCGCCGCCCCTCCGGCCACCTGGACAAGAACCTCGATGGCGTCTACGCCTACCGCGTCGACGACGGCAAGTACCACACCGCCGTCCCGATCGTCCTGGACACGACCGACCGCAATGCCGGCGTCACCGAACTCCGCGACGACGCCGCCAAGGTGACCGTGAAGGTCACCGGCCAGACCGACGACGCCGCCACCATCGCCGTCGGTCTCGACGGCAAGACCCCGGCCAAGGACGCCGCGCCGAGCACCGCCGTCGCACCGGAGGACACGGCCGACACCACCACTCCCATGGAGGTCACCGACCCGGCCGTGCCCACCGGTCCCGGCGACGTCGACGAGACCGGCACCGACTCCGCACACCAGCACGCCGCACAGGACGAGGCCACGCAGAACGAGGCCACGCAGGAGGGCGACGCCACGGACACCGCGCAGCCCTCGACCGACGCTCCGTCCGGCAAGGTCGGCCACACCCCCGGCCTCCCGGGCCAGAACCTCGCCGCAACGGGCAGCGACGGCACCACGCTCACGCTGACCGCCATCGGCGGCACCGGGCTCGTGCTCGGCGGCGCGTTCGTCGCCGCACGCCGAGCCCGCTCCCGGCGCAGGGCCACCCAGAGCCTCTGACCGGCCCCCTACGGCGACCGGCCCACCCGGCGCCGCCCAGTTCGCCCAGGCCCGCGGCTTCCCTCCCCAGACGCTGCGGGCCTGGGCGAACGCCCCGCTCTGGCCGCCGCCCGACCGCCGCGCTTCACGGCGAACGGGTACCCGACGACATCGCGACCGGCCCAGTCCGCACCGGAGCATCCCGGGCCCTCCGCCCGCAGCGGCCCGGGACGCAAGCCGTGGCAGAACTCTCCACCCGGCGCCCTGCGCTGTGCTGCGCCCCCGTGACAGCCGCCCTCAGACCTGCCGGGCCACCTCGGCCGAGACTTCGGAGGAACGCCTCTCATGACCACGCCCCATCCGGAGGACGCCGCGCACTGGGGCGCGGCCCCAGCAGCCCCTCAGCCGTACACACCGGCCCACTGGCCGGACGGCTGGTACGCCCACGAACAGCAGCCGTACGCCGCCGCGCCGCAGCACCACTGGCCCCACCACCCACATCCCTACGACCAACAACCACACACACCCACCCCGACACCCGACAGCTGGTACACCCACGAACAGCAGCCGCACGCCGCCGCGCCGCAGCACCACGAGTGGTCGCCTGGCATGCAAGGCGACACCGGCGGGGCCCTTCTCCCACCAGAGCCCGTTCCCGACGCGAGCGCGGCTCCGGAGCCCGCGACACCGGATGCGGAGGAGGCTTCCTCACCACAGCCCGCGGCCCGACGGGCGTCGAGGCGCCGAACCGGCTCCCGTCGGCGCCAGGCGCCCGGCCGCCGCAGGAAGCCGCCGTCCAAGGGCGCATCCCGGGCCGCGAGCACGATGCTGATCACATCGGGCCTGGCCATGGTCCTCTTCGTCGTCCACGAGGTGTGGTGGACGAACGTCCAGGCCCGAGCCGAGGCCGACGAGGCACTCTCCCGGCTGGAACAGACATGGACCGACGAGCCCCCTGACCCCCAGACGGTCGAGGAGGCCGGTGCGTTCGAGCAGGGCGAGGGATTCGCGATCCTCCGCATCCCGGCGCTCGGGCTGGCCTCACCGATCGCGGAAGGCACCGGGACGGAGCAGGTGCTCGACAAAGGGCTGGTGGGGCACTTCACGGGAACGGGGATGCCCGCCGACCCCACCGGGAACTTCGCGCTGGCCGCGCACCGGAACACCCACGGCGAGCCGTTCCGGGAGATCGACAGACTGGCGCCCGGGGACAAGATCATCGTGGAGACCGCGAGCGCCTCCTACACCTACGAGGTCGCCGGCCGCATCCCCGAGACACCCCCGACCGACGTCAGCGTGCTCCGACCCGTCCCCGGCGGATCGCCCTTCACCACCTCCGGCCGGTACATCACCCTCACGACCTGCACCCCCGAGTACAGCACCCGGGGGCGGCTCATCGTCTTCGGCGAGCTCGTCGAGGAACGCCCCCGAAGCCGGACGGCCTGACCTACTCGTGAGCGGCCGGGGCTCAACGTGAGCTTCGGCCTCCAACAGCAGGGCGACGTCCTCCCCGGCCGCTGGACGCGTGCGCCGACGCGGCTCCCCTGCTCCGTGCCTCGGGGAGGGGGACGCGCTCGGCAACGCTCACCGTCCGGCGAACATCCCAGCAGTGTGCGTCGGAGCGCTGTGGGGAAGCGGACCGCTCCACCCGTACGAATCACCCATGGGCACCGGCTCCCGCGCACCGACCGGGCTCAGTCGCTGACGACATCGGGCACCTCGCGCTCGAGTACGGTCCGGGTCTCCGCTCCGTACTGGCCGGGCGGGTCGGAGGTGACGCCACGGCTCCTCTGGTAGGCGGCGACCGAGTCGGTCAGCCGCTGGTCGTAGATGCCGTCGGCCGTGCCCTGGTGGAAGTCGATCCACCGGAGCCGGAGCTGCAGTTCGGTTACGTCGAGGCCGGTGGCGCCGCAGCACAGGCCGTCGGGTTGCCGCGGCGGTGGGGAGGCTGGTGGCTCTCCGCTGGTCGGGCACGGTGCCCCGGGGAGACGGGGGGCGTCGCAGACTTCGGCCCTCCGTCCGGGAGAGGCGGGCTCCGGCGTGGTGTCGGGTGAGGGTGTCGCGGCCCGTGAGGATGTCGCGGCCCGTGAGGATGTGGGCGTGGGCGTGGGCGTGGGAGGTTGCATCGAAGGGGAGTTCACCACCGAAGACCCACCATCGATCCCCGTGGCTGTCTCATCGTCGGGCGCCCGGCTCGGTTGGCCGACGGGGTCGGGTGGGGTGTCCGGTTCCGTGACGGATGCGGCGGAGGACGTCGCTTCCGGGGCCCCCCGGTGCGCGGTTCCGCCGGCGCCGACGAGCACGCCGGTCAACGTGGTGGTCCCGATCGCCGCCGCCAGCAGGACCACGGCACCCACCGCCTTGGCCGGCCCGCTCCGGACGGCGTACCGATGCGCTGCCGCCGTTCTCCCGCGGAGCCCGCCTGGCCCTGCCCCGTTCCGGGGAGTGCCGGACGGGTCGCCGGTGCGCTGCGCGTCGACCGGATGCGGGACGACCCCGTGGTCGTCGAGGGGGAGGGGCGCAGACGCGGGGGCGGGAGGTCCGCATGGCTGGGCGATGCCGGCCGGCGGACGGTGCAGGAACGACCCCCCTTCCAGAGGTGCTGCCTGCGGATCGGCCTCGCGGAACTCCTGCCCCGGACCCTCGTCCTGCCGCAGTGACACGTACGCCTGCATGATGCCCAGTACCGGACCAGGAGCGGTCCGGAACACAGGGTCCGGAACCGGCTCTCTCGTGCACGGTTCCGCATGCGTGCCCGAAGACGACGCGCCGTGCTGCGACGGGCCGAGGTAGGGGCGCACCCACGTCCGCCCGAACCGCTCGGTGTCATCGTGCGCATGAGCCCCGGCGTCCACACAGTGGCAGTCAGCGTCCCGGGCGGCTCGAGCGGTGTTGCAGTGGGGGCAGATCGTTGCGGACACGTCCGTCCTCTTCTCGAAGGTCTCACAGGTGCGGCCGTCGTCACGGTCGGCGCAGGGCTGACGGTGAAGCCGATGCCGGGCGGTGTCCGGCCCCCCGTGGGCGAGGCCGGACGATACGTGCCCTCGGCGTCAGCGGCGTGAGCGCTTGCTGTGTCCGCCCCGCAGCATGAAGACGCCCAGGAGCAGCAGGAGCGAGGCGCCGGCCATGGTCAGCACTGTGGCGGTGGCGTTGCCGCCCGTGGCGGCCAGGTGAGTGCCCGCGTCCGCGGCGGCCGGCGAGGCCACGGCCCCCGCGGACGCGAACAGCGCCGCCGACGCGGCCGCCGCTCCGGCAATCCTCTTCAGGCTGAGTCCCATGGCGCTCCGCACTCCTCCGGTTTCGTGGCTCGTCACCAGCGAAGAGCGAGACGGGATCGCCACACTCCCGACGCTTTGTCATTTCTTTACCTGTCGGCTTCCCGGCGCACCCGGCCGGCGCGCCTGGCCCGGCGGACTCCATGCAGGTCAGAAAGGTCGACTTTCGGCCTTCACCCCATCGATGGCGGCGATCGGTAAAGGTCGGGCAAAGCGGCGGAGCCCGGCGAGGAAGGCAGCTCTCCCCTCATGTGCACGGTGCGAGCCGTCGGTCAGCCCGCCACTGCTGCGGGGCGGACGGCCAAAGACCCCGACGACTGGAGGAACCCTTCGATGAACGACCCTGGCCCCAACCCTGTCCGTGCCCTGGCGGACGGGGAGGCCGAACTCGCAGTGGTGCTCAGGCTGCGCTGGGACGACGTGACCGCACTGGGCCGGGAGGCCTCCCGGCTGGCCGCACGGCTGGAGCGGCCGGTGACCCTGGACGAGGCGGTCAGCCACCGGCTCCGCGCCCGTGACTCCTACGCCCCCGCGGTGCTCGACGGATCCCGGACGGGTACGGCACCGCAGGCAAGCGCCCTCGGCTCGTCGCGGTCGCCCAGCGAGCAGGCGAACGAGGTGATCGGAAAGATCAGCTCGCAGGCCACCCCGGCGGCGCCGCGCCGGTAAGCCGTCGAGCGGTCGCCCGCCCTGCCCTCCCGCGAGCAGGCCGAGCCGGTCCGGGCGCCGGACCGTTGACCGTGCCGTCGGTGGACCGTGCGTACCGCGGGATCGGCAGCCGCCCGTACGCGGAGGCGGAGACCATGCGGGCACCTGACCACCCACCGGGGGCCTCCACGGAATCGGCCACCGACCGCGTATCCCGGTCGGTGGCCGATTCCCCGGTCGCGAGGCGTGGCCCGGCACGTCACCAGTCGGTGCGGAAGTGCAGGGACGGGGAGAGGTAGTAGTGGGGAGAGGTGGCGATCAGCGAGTCGTGCGGCTCGCCCCGGGCGGCCGGCGCCCACTGCTTGAGGCCGAGGTACATGTTGTCGCTGGTGAAGATCCCGGCCATTCCCCGGTCGTCGTGCCGGTTGATGCTCCAGATCTGGAGGGCGTCGCCGGAGTCGCAGGCGGCCTGCCGGACGGGGGCGCCCGGGGTGGTGGTGCCGGTGTGGGAGAGGCACAACCCGGTGCCCACGTTCCGGAGCATCACCCGGCGGCGTTTCTCCTGAGGCGTCACGTCCCACTCCTGGTGGGAGGCCCCCGAGCACGCCGCCTCCCTCGGCTGCGCCCCCACCTCCCTGCTGCCGCCCGGGATCTCCATGCACAGGCCCGTGGAGTCGATCCGCAGCCGCGTGCGCTCGTCAGGCGCGGCCGGTACGGACGTGGACGCTCTGACGGGCTCCGCCAGGGCGAAGGTCGACACGGACGTCGGCACGGACGAGGGGGACGTGTCGGGCGTGGGAGCCGACGGAGCCGGCGTGGGCGCCGCGGCCCTGCCCGCACCGGGCCGTGTGGGAGCCTCGCTGACCGCGGGCGGATCCGCCCGCCCGGCATCGGTGCCCTGGGGCACGGCGACGTAGACCAGGGCGCCGACCGCCGTCACAACCGCCAGCGACGCCCCGGCGAGTTGGGCGGCGGGGAGACCGGCCGCCACCACCGAGCCACCGGCCGCCGCACCACCGCTTCCGGCGGCCGTGGCAGCCGCGGCGGCGTACGAGGACACGTACTTCTCCGCACCCCACAGCAGCACGGCGCCCGGCAGGACCACGCGCAGCCGGGAGTTGAGTTCCGTCAGGTCGCGGAACGCCCTGCGGCAGGAGCGGCACTCGACCAAGTGCCGGTCGAGGCGGCGTCCGGCCGTGCGGCGCCCCCGGCGCACCGCGGCGGCCATCGCCGGGCTGTGGCGGCGGCATTCGGCGGACGCCCGTGGGCTGTGGGCGTGCTCCGACAGGTACGCCTCGCGCAGCCCCTCCCGGGCCCGCTCCGCCAGGGACCACACCCCGCTGGCGCTCAGTCCCAGCATGGTGCCCACCTGCTGGGCGCTCTCCCCCTCCACGACCGTGTGCCACAGCACCGCCTGCCAGCGCTCGGGAAGCGCGCGGAAGCCGCGCAGGACCAGGTCGTCCTCCTCGCCTCGCAGCGTGAACTCCTCGCCGTCGTGGGTGTGCGGGACGGCGTGCTCCCATTGCTCGACGTCCTCCGTCACCTCGGCCCGCCGGGCGGTGGTCGCCCAGGCCATCGCCGTCCTGCGCACGACGGTCAGCAGGTAGGGCCGCCAGGGCCCGGTCGGACCCCCGCCCGACCGCACGGCTTCCAGGGTCCTCGCGAACGCCTCGGCCGCGAGGTCCTCGGCCGTGTGCGCGTCACGGCAGCACGTCCGCGCGTAGGCCAGCACGGCGGACCGGTGGCGGGCGTACAGTTCCGCCACCGCCGCCTGCTCGGCACCGGTGCGTATCGCTTCCGTCAGCTCCGTGTCCGAACGCTCGACGACGGAGGGTCCCGCGTACTCAGTCATGGTGCTCCTGAAGTTCGGCCGGACGGCGCACGGTCGCGCAGGCCCGGAAGGGATGGACTGCGCGCGCACCAGGAGGCTCGACAGCCGTTCGCTCCCGGTACGCCGTACCGGAATCCATCCATCCGGTCAGCGTCGTCCGACGACAGTAGACGTACGTTCGTTCCAGTGGTGGGGTCACCCGCGATACGTCACAGGCAGCGACCGCACCCGGCGAGACGACGCTCCGCCGCCGTTCAGAGGGCGCAGGGCCCTGCGCCCCGCGGGGCACCCTCGACCGGGCGCCCGGACCGCGCCGAGACCCGAGGATTCCGGCAGGCGGTCGCTCCGACCTGATCAGTCGGTACCGGTGACCGCACCTGGAACAGACGGCGATGGTGTCGTCGGTTCGCTCGGCGAGGACGGAGTGGGGGCGGGGGCGGGGGCACTTGCCGGCCGATTCGGCACCGGCCGGGCGGCGCAGCTCCTGGTGCCCCCGCTCCACGCCGTGATCAACCTCTCCTTGATCACCGGCCGGACCGGCCCCCGGGGCAGCGGACCGAGCTGCCTGCCGTCGCGGGCGTCCGGCAGCCCGTCGTACGCGACGTCGTCCCGGTACAGATCCACCTGCCCGACGCGGCCCGCCCGGCCGGTGGTCGACCGCGGTCTCGGCTTCCCACCCTCGGCCAGGAGGATTCCCGTCGGCCCGGGCGGCTCCGGGCAGCCCGGCGAGCAGCGAGAGCGCGACGGCTCCACTGGCCACCGGGCGCAGTGGCAAGCAGGGTCCGGCGTCGTTCATGGGCTTCCCCATCCTTGACTTGGTGCAGGGCGTTCACCACCACCGATGCGTCCACCCCCGCACCCCTCCCGCGACGTTGCCGAACCGTTACCGAAATCCGCACCGCCCCGCGGGCATCCGCCCGCCCTCGAGCTCGGGCACTTGACGGCGATCCGGTCACCCGGAGAGGTGGCGACTTCCGAGACCTCCCAGGGCCCGGGACATTCCACGCCCGACGCGCGCTCACCGCTCCCGCCGCCGGCCACCGCGCCTGCTGACACATGCCCCGTCGCCGACCGGCGCTCTCCCACGAACCGTCACCACCACCCGCCCCGGACCCGCCACCCGCTGGGCGCTTTCCTGACGCGGTGCGCCCTTCTCCGCGTCAATGAAGATCGCTTTGAGGCGTGTGTACATATTGAACGTCTTATGCGTACGCTGTAATGGAGGCAAGGTTCCGTAAGGAGCACGGGGGATTCAATGTCTGGGTTTCCGTGGGGTATTCGTTCGCGTCGTCCACTGTTACGCCTGAGAACAGTGGGAATTCTGGTGAGCTTGTGTGCGGTGCTGTTCGGAGGCACCGGCTGCGTGGTCCCCGCCGTCACCCATGACGGCGAGACCCGGGAGGGGCGGTCCTTCACGTCGATCGCCCTGACGGTGGTCGACGGACTTCCGATCGTCAATCCAGGGCTGGACATCCTGGTGGAGATCGGAACGTTCGCACTGGAGAGATATCTGGCCGAGCAGGCGAAGGGGGAGTTCGAACCGGAGGACGACACGGTACTGACCGTGACCCGGACGGTGAACGGCGAGAAGGAGGTCACCGTCTACCGGATCGACACGCTGCGCAAACTGGAAGTCAGGATGGACGGCGAGTTCGTCACGACCGTGGAGGACCGGCGTATAGCGGTCGAGGTCGTCCCTGGCACGGACTCCACCCTGCTGATCAGCGACATCGGGGAGCGGATCCACTGGGAGGGGAGTTTCACGCTCGACCCGACCGGGCTGGTCGGGGACACGCATGTGGATCTCGACACCGGCAAGGTCCACGAGCACGCCGGCACCCCCGGTGCCGACTTCACCCATGGCGGCGCCGTCAACCCCTGGGGTCTGGAGGGGGTGGGCGAGGCACGCATCGCCGAATGGCGAAGCGCACTGCCCGACCGTGAGGAATGCTCCGGACTACCGGAGGAATCCTGGCGGACCGCCACCGACATCGAAGTGATCTTTTCCGGTGCGGTGCACTGCGTCCGCACCGGCGAGGGAAGATTCGGGCGTGTCACGCTGGGGCAGGACTACGCATACCTGGTGTGGAAGGACCCGGACGAGTAATTCACGTGATCTCCGTGCACCCAGGTGGGGGCGTCGGGGTCCGTGACCATTGCCTCACGGGTGGCGGATTGGAAAGAACGTGGCCCGTGGGCCCGGCTATCGAAGATTTCGTACGGTCAGGACGGAAGGTGCGTGATGGGAATCACGGAGATCGTGGTCGGTACGTTGATGGCCGCACAGGCCGTGGAGGAGGCCGGCAAGAACGCGCCCAAGGGTGGCGGGGGCATGAACAACGACCCGGGTGCCACGGGTGAGGCCGACGTCATGCTGGACGAGATGTCGCGAGACGACGACTGATTCATCGCGCTCCGCACTGATCATCGCATCGGGCATCAGAGCAGCGACGAAGCCCCCGTGAGCCGCCGAACGGCTCACGGGGGGCTTCGCCTTTCCGGGTCACCGAGGGCGTCAGCGCTTCCAGACGGTCGCGCGCCAGGTCGTCGGGTTGTTGTCGTCGTCGGTGCCGACGGCGAATCCGCTGATCACTCCGGCATCGTTGACGTCGAACGCCGCCGTGTAGGGGCCGAGGGGAGTCGGCGGCAACGGGACGACCGTGCCGTCGGGCTTCCACATGAGCGCCTTGTCCAACGCGGGGTTGCCCGCCGGCGGCCACGCGTACCCGACGGCCATGCCCCAGTTGTTGATCGCCAGCACCTCCCCGGCCGCCTCCGCCGGGTTGGCGAGCACGGTCCGTGTGCCGTTCGCGTTCCACCGGGCCGGATCACCGTTCGGGGAGTCGTCCAGCGACGAGCCCACGACCGTGCCGGTCAGGTTGACGTCGTAGGCCCGGCCGCGTCCCGCGTCGCGGACGGTGCCGTCGGCGGCCCACACCAGGACCCGGTCGTACTCCGTGCTCCCGGCGAGCCGCCCGTGACCGAAGACCACGCCGGTGTCGGTGATCTCGCTCGTCCGGGCCCCCGTGAACCCCGGGGGAAGCGGCAGTTCGTTCACGGCACCCGCCGCGTTCCAGCGCACGGGGTGCGCCGCGCCGTCGGGCCGCTCGGTCCACCCGACCACCGTGCCCGCGTTGTTGACCGACGTGGCGGTGCCGCTGCTCGCACCGGGCGGCAGGGGCAGGAGGGTCTTGCGGCCGTCGGGCCGCCAGCGCAGGGGGCGGGAGCGGGAGTCCTCCCGCTGGGCGTCGCCGACCACGACCCCGGCGTTGTTGACGGCCGCCGCGTTGCCGCCGAGGGAACCCCGGGGAAGAGCCAACCGCTTCGGGGTGCCCCACGGTGTCCAGCGGACGGGGTGGAGGTGGGAGGGGTCGTCGTAGGACAGGCCCGCCACCCATCCCGACTCGCTCAGTGCGGTCGTGCGGCTGAACTTCTCACCGGGCAGGGGCGCGAGGCGGGTGTAGCCGTCGCGGTAGGCGTTCCACCGGATCGCGGCCGGCCCGCCGGAGCTCTCCGCGTGGTACTCACCGACGATCGTGCCGCTGTTGTTCAGCCCCCGGACGAAGCTGTGCAGCCCGTCCGACGGGATCGGGAGCAGCCGCGCGGTCGGCAGCCGCTCGGCGGGTGCGGCCGTCGCCATGGGCGCCGAGCCCAGGAGCAACAGGGCGGATACCGCCACTCCGGCAAGGGATAACCGTCGGGGAACGCGCAAGCGGGCCATGGGGACACTCCTGCTCTCGTCAAGGATGTCGACGTACTCTTGCATGAGCATGCCCATTGGTCCAGACCAAGTGCGGCTCCCGGTCCGCCGCTCGGGGGTGCCACCCGGCCGCGAGGCCGGGTCGGGGGCTACCCGTCGGTCGACGGCTCCTCGGCCGACGTGACGACGGCTGCCAGGTCTGTGCCCGCACGCAGCAGGGCGACGGTGCGCACGGCGATCCGGTCGAGGCGTTGGTGCAGGAGACGCCGTGTCTCTCCCGGACCGCCGACCTCGTGCAGCGAGCCCAGGATGGCGCGCACGGCGGGGATGCCGTACCCCGCGCCGCGCAGCGCAGCGACGATACGGGCCGCTCTGACGGCCGCAAGCCCGTATCGACGAGCTCGCAGCGACGTCACCCGTTCCGGGGCGACGAGCCCCTCCTGCTCCCAGAACCGCAGCGTGGAGGGACGGACGTCGAGCGCTGCGGCGAGCTGCGTGATCGTCATCGTGTCGTTCTCGTGCTCCGGCTCCGCGCGCGGCTCGCCCTCGATCGCGCGCAACGCTCGTTGAGCACGCAGCGTCTCGTCCCGTTCCCGTGCGAGCCCCACGTGCACCGCGCTGATCGCCGAGGCCGCCTCGGCGAGCGTCCCCGTCCTCAGCTCCGCGAGCAACTGCCGGGCCGCGACCGGTCCGACGGCACCGGCCAGGCCGCGATAGGCGCGCAGCGCATGCACGTGAGCCGACGTGTACGAGCGGTAGCCGTTGCTCGATCGAGGGGCTGGAGGGATGACGCCCAGCCGCTCCAGGTCGCGGACCTGTTGCACCGAGTAGTCCGACTCCCTGGCGACGTCGGCCGTTCTCAGCGGCACCCGTCGCCCTTCGCCCACGGTCTCGTTCACCGGCCAACCCCACATCAGCACATGAAGGTGATGCTTGAACCATGAGTATGGAACAGATCATCGCGACCGTGCGCGACCTCGACGGCGCGCTCGTGGTCATCCCGGAACCGGGAGGCGACTTCCCCGAACTGACCTGGGGCGACGCGTTCTTCTACTACGCGCCCGACGGCCGGATTCCCCACAACGTGCAGCCGTACGGAACGATCATCACCAAGAACTACCCCGACGACGACGCGTCCGATCTGGACCCTCCGGGCCGCTGGCGCGTGAACGTCCACCTCGACCGTGCGACGTTCCGGGAGCTCACGGGAGAGGAGCCACGCGACCTCGGCGGTCCGCACGACTACGCGGCCACGGACAGCGTGATGCCCCACCCGGTCTACGGCCCGCTCGGCTGGGTCTGCGTGGTCAACCCCGCTGAGAGCACGACGGACACGGTCACGCACCTGCTGCACACCGCCCACGAGGCCGCTCGTGCGCGGTACACGCGACGCCGGGAGCCGGGCTCCGCGTGATGCGGCACCGACCGGCCGTCCGCACGGGTCCTGGACGCGTGCGGACGGCACGGGTGGCCCGCGCCGACGACGGGCTGCGCAGCCGGGGTGTCCGTGCATGCGGCCCCCGTCCGGTACGCGTTCGCCGCACCTGCGGGCGTCGGCACGGCGCTTGCGGTGTGTGCGGTCGGGGATGCTCAGTCGCCCGGGGTCGGCGCACGGCCGATGGCAAGGAGGTGGGAGCTGGCGGCCAGGAGTTCCGGGTACGGCTCGGCCATCCGGGCGGCCGTCAGTACCGAGTCGAAGAGCGCGTCGGACGGACTCACGCCCGACTGTTGTTCCACCGCCTTGAGGATCGACCACGCCGGGCCCTCGATGCCGTAGACCTGTACGTCGCTCAACCCGCATGCGCGCAGCTCCTCCGCCAGTTCCTCGGCGCGGTGGAAGTACGCCAGCGTGAAGCCACGCCGGCCGTCGTGGACGGCGGTGCGAAGGATCGTCGCAATCGATTCCTGGAGCCGTGGAGCGTGCAGGTGCGCGTAGGTGACGTGCTCGAACAGCGACGCGTACCGGTTGATCGCCGCTGCGGCCACCAGACCGCCCGGCTTCACCACCCGTCGCGCCTCGGCGAGCGCCGCCCGGCGGTCGTCGGCGGACGGCAGGTGGTAGAGCGGGCCGAGGAGCTGCACCACGTCGTACGTGGCGTCCGCAGCGGCCAGCTTCCGGGCGTCACCCAGCGAAGCGTCACAGACCTGCGCCGCCTGCTCCACATGCCGGAGCACGGGGTCGACCAGCTCCACCTCGTAGCCGTCGGCGACCAGCCACCGGGCGTGCACCCCCGTGCCGCCGCCCACGTCCAGCACCCGGGCCGGGGGCGCCGGAAGGAACCGCCTCAGCAACTCCTGTGTGCGCAGCAACTCCAGACGTCCGTCAGCCGACTTGCTGAGCCGGGCGCCCTCATCGATCACCTCGGCGTAGAAGCGCTCGACCTCGGGAGCAAGGGTGGGGTTCGCCATGGCGGCCAGTATGGCGACCTCAGGTGCAGCATGGGCGGTGCCCGGGGCTCCTGCCGTCAGAACTCGTACCGCACCTCGTACAGATGACCGGCCTTGGCCATGACGGTCGTCTCGATGGGACGGTGCCTGCCGTCGCTCTTGCTGTAGACCACACGGAACGTGCGCAGAATCGGCAGATCGCCCGGCAGTCGCAACGCCTCGTACTGCGCCTGGGTCGGCACCCGCGCGGAGACGCGGTCCACCGTCCGGTGCGGCGATAGACCCAGACCCGCCAGCAGCGTCGGCGTGCCGCCGCGAATGCGGCGGGCTTCGACGAGTGCCGTTCCCCTGGCGATCTCCATTGGGTAGTAGCACTCGGCCAGTTCCACCGGCTCGCCGTCGTGCTGGAGGAGCTGGCGCCGCAGCACGGCCGTGCCCGTCTCGCCCAACTCCAGCGCATCCGCCACCTCGGCCGGAGGCCGCACCTCGGCAACGTCGAGCAGTGTGATCGTGCCGCGCTTGCCCTGCCGCTCGGCAACGCTCAGCCACCGGTACGACTCCCCCGGCCCGACGGGCTGCCCGCTGTCAGCGGGCCGCACCGTCTGCTGGCGGCATGGCCGAACGGTGACGGCAGCGTGCGGGCCGCTCGTCGTGACCAGGCCCTCTTCGATGAGGAGGGAGATCGCCTGGGCAGCAACGGATTCGCGCACCCCATGGAGCCGGGCCAGCTCCGAAGTCGTGGGCAGGGCCGATCCCGGGGGCCACGTTCCGCAGAGGATGGCGTCTCGAAGCGCCGCCGCTGCCCTGACGTGCGGCGCACGCGGGTCGGCATCGCCTCCCGCAGGGGGTGTCAGGGGCATCGCTCACCTTTCGGGACGGTCAGGGGGAATCGCGGTGCGGGGCGTAGTAGTCGGTGAGCATCTCCGTCGGCCAGGACGGCTCATGCTGCGGGCCCCGAGGCCCCATCTCCGCGAACCAGGGCTTGATGTCGAGGACCGGGGTGCCGTCGACCGCGTCCAGGTCCTCCACGTGCAGATCGAGGCCGTCCACCTCGATCAGACGACAACGCGATACGCCGAGCCAGTTGAGCCGGCGCATGTTGCGATGCCCGAAGGTGCCGACCTCGGGCCAGGCGGGGTTGTCGCGAGGACGACGTGCGCCGAGGTGCAGATCGTCGGGGTCGGTGAGATGGAACCGGAAGACGACCTCCAGGTGCGAGAAGTCCTCCAGCCCCTTCGTGGCGTCAGCGGTGAACCGGGGGTCATCGATACGGATGACGGCCCGTGTACCGCCCCAGAAGTCGTCGGTCGGCTTCTCCCGTCCACCCACCACGTGGGCCAACGCCTGCACGGTGTAGTTCTCTTCGCCCATGCGCACTCCTCGCTCCGGCTGGTGGCGTCCTGGTCAGTGTGTGCCCATCAGGTGTACGGCAGCTCGTGCGTCGAGTTCGAGAGCGGTGTCGATCCGTCGGCTCCGATAGGGCGACAGCGTCCTCCGCAGGTTTACGACGACCTGCCGGGTCCTTCCGGACCGTACGCCCTCCATCGCGTCCAGTGCGCGATGCCATGTGGCGCAGGCTTCCTCTACGTCTCCCTTCCGCGCCTGCACCTCCCCCAGATACCCCAGCGTCACGGCGTGCGTGCGGGTGAAGGTCGCAGCCTTCCTCGTGCGGACGCTGCGCCTGAACTCGTCCTGGGCGCCCTTGAGATCCCCAAGGTCCCGCAAGGCGCAGGCGGTCTCGTGGGCAAGTGAGGCTTCTCCGAAGAAGAAGACACGTGCTGGTTCGTCGTCGTCTTCGCCTGCTGCCGCAAGCTCGTTCTCAGCACGTAGCAGTGCAGCAGAGGCGGCAGCCCCGTCGCCTGTTGCCACACAAGTCCTCGCGTGGACGACCTCCAGCAACGCTCTCTCACGCGGGGCGGCCCTCGCGTACCGGTCCCCTTCCACCGATGCCTGGGCAAGCCCTAGTGCCTGCCCCGGGTGCCCGAGGTCAAGAGCCTGGTGCGCAAGTGCGCGGAGGATGTGTCCGGCCAACGGGGCATCGGCTGCTTCAGCGGCGAGCTTGACGCCAAGCAGGAGGTAGCGCTGCGCCGTCCCGTGCTCACCGCTGTCGAAGGCCATCCAGCCTGCCAGATAAGCGAGTTCCCCCGCGCCGGCAAGCATCCCACGTCGCACGCCCTCGTCAGCGTAGGAACACCGCAGGTAGGAAGCGACATCCGCCATGAGGTACTGGGCAACGGCGGAACGGGCATGTCCGCCCCCTCGGCGCTGGTCGACTCGCTGGAACAGCGCGATCATGTCGTGCACCGCGTCAAGCTCTCCCCGACCGATGCGGCGCGAACCTCGGTCCGTGCTGGGCCGGGACGTGCGTTCCTGCTGCCGCCACCACGCTGATCCCGGGACGGCGAGGCCCGCGACCGAGTAGGTGGCCTTCCCTAAGAGATCTCTGCGGTCCACGTCGAGGTCTGCCCTTCCGAGTCCGGCCAGAGCAGTCAGCGTATCCGCATCCCAGAGTGAGGCATACGGAGGGAGATCCCCAGCATCGGCGAGACCGAGATCAGAAGGAGTGACAGAGCGGCCCAACCGCCGCGAGAACGCCTCGGAAAGGACCTGCGGCGCACGACCTGACGGCTTGGTGCCACGCACCCAATGGGAGACGTGTGAGCGCCCGATGCCTAGCAGGTGCGCTACACCGCTCTCGCGCGCGACGCGCACGACTGCTCCGGCGAGCTGCGCGTGCGTCCAGCCCGCCTCGGCGAGATGTGATTCAAGCTTGCTGTTACGACCTGGAGTCAGCGCCACAGCGCTCCTTCGACGCGTGATCTTTCACCGCTTTCACCATGCCCGCGACCGCGTCCGCGTGCCCACGCAGTGTCGTTCGGTGTTCGCTAAGCGTATCCGTCGCGGCAAGGCGGCGGGGAACTTCGTACAGCTTTGTGGAGGTCCGCATGAGCGGGTGTGTGGAGTGTGTGCGGTGGCGGGAGAGGGAGGAGCGGGCGCGGCGGAGAGGGGACCACTCGGGGGCGGTGGACTGCCGGGTGTTGCTGCGGCGGCACCGCGCCGTGTGCTCGGTCGGGCGGGCGGTCGCCGAGCGGCGGAGGGGCGAGCGGTGAGCGGGACGGCCGGGGGCCGGGTGGCGGCGCGGGCGGGGCGGTGCTCCGCGCGCCGGGTGTGGGACGTGACCGTCACGGCGCGGGACGTCGAGCGGTGTCGGCGGGAAGTGGCGGACGCGGTGCGGGCGTTGGGCGGCGGGCTGGAGGCCGTGGCGGTGGCCCGGCTGGGGGTGTCGGAGCTGCTGAGCAACGTGGTGCGGCACGTGCCGGACACGCGGTGCCGGATCGAGGTGGAGCGGTCCGGGGACGCGGTGGTCGTGCGCGTCGTGGACCGGTCGCCCGATCCGCCCGTGGTGTCGGAACCGGCGTGGGACGCCGAACGCGGCCGGGGGCTGTGGCTGTTACGGCAGATGGTCACGGCCTTCGGGCACACCCGCGTCGGGGAGGGCAAGGCGGTGTGGTTCCGGTGTCCGCCCGGCGACGACGGACGTGACGCACGGGCCGGGTGGGGGCCGTGACGCGGGCCTACCGGGCGGAGTTGGTCGCCTACCAGAGCGAGCCGGAGGCCCGGATGTACCACCTGGGCGACGCGTTCGGGCTCGCGGCGGGCGAGGTGCAGGGCTGGGCCCGTGAGCGGGCCCTGTGCGTGGCGGAGACGCTGGGGGACGACGACGAGGTGGCGGGCGTGTTCCGCGACTGGAGCGGCGAGGCCGCGCGGGACGAGACGCGGCGGCGGCTGGAGAACGGCGAGCCGCTGTTCCGCCACCACGTCGGGCGGGACTGCGCCTGGGAGTTGACGCTCCGGCCCGTCCCGGTCACCGGAGATCGAAGCGGTACGGAACGACGAGAGGAGAGGTCCCATGGCATGGGGAACCGGTAAGGGCGGCAGCGGCGGCGAGGGGAGGCACGCGGGAGGCAAGGACCCCGGCACGGCGAAGCCGTCGCCGGACACCCAGCACCCCCGGGGCGAGCCGAAGCACCGGGGCAAGGAGGAGCGGTGACGTACGGGGACGGACCGGCCGAGCGGGCCGCCGCGCGCGGGCTGCTCGGCCGGCTCGGCGCGAGGCGTCCGCTCGCGCCCGCGTGGGAGGCGGCCTTCCTGGGCGTGCCCCGGCACGCGTTCCTCCCGGAGACGGTCTGGCTCGGCGAGGGGCTGACGCCGTGCAGCCGGGCGGACGCGCCGGAGGCGTGGCTGCGGGCCGCCTACACCGACGCGCCGGTCGTCACGCAGGTCGACGACGGCGCGGACCCGGGGCCGGACGGCGAGCGGTGGGCGTCCTCGTCCGCGTCCGCCCCGGAGATCGTCCTGCGCATGCTCGACCTGCTGGCGCTGGAGGGCGGGGAGCGCGTCGTGGAGGTGGGCACCGGGACCGGGTGGAACGCGGGGCTGCTCGCCCACCGGCTGGGGTCGTCGCTCGTCACCTCGGTGGAGGTGGACGCCGCTCTGGCCGCGCGGGCCCGCGCGAACCTGGCGTCGGTGGGCGTGGAGCCGCGCGTCGTCACGGGGGACGGCGCGGCCCTCGCACCGGACGGCGTGGACCGGCTCGTCGCGACGTGCTCGGTGCGGCGGGTGCCCGGCCGGTGGATCGGGGGCGTGGTGCCGGGCGGGGTGGTCCTGACGCCGTGGGAGTCGCCGTGGCTCTGCTTCGGGCTGCTGCGGCTCAGCGTCGGGCTGGACGGCTCGGCCTCGGGCCCGTTCCTCCCGCACGCGGCGTTCATGCTGATGCGCGGCCAGCGCACGGACCTGCGGATCTTCCGGGACGTGGTGCGCGACGCGCACGTCCCCGAGGAGTCCACAACGACGCTGCCGCCCTCGGACGTCACCGGGGAGGACTGGTCGGCCGGGTTCGCGATCGGGCTCCTGCTGCCGGACGTGTGGTGGGCCCGGCACCACGACCCGGGCGTGCCCGGGGTGCGCTCGCGCCTGTGGGTGGCGACGACGGACGCCGCGTCCTGGGCCGCGGTCGACGACGTCGGCGCGGCGGACGGCACGTTCACCGTCTGGGAGCACGGCCCGCGCCGGCTGTGGCGGGAGGTGGAGGACGCCTACCGGTGGTGGGTGGCCGCCGGGCGTCCCGGCCCCGGCGACTTCGGCATGACGGTGACGTCCGACGGCCGCCACACCGTCTGGCTGGAGCATCCCGGCCGGACGGTTCCGCGCCGGGCGTGACGGGGCGCGGCGCGGAACCGCTGTTGGTCACGGGGGGCGATCCGGCGACGGAAGGAGCGGCGCGGTGGAGGACGAGTCGTTGAAGGACTGGGCGGAACGCCGGAACGGGCGTATCGGCCGCCTGCGTGCCGTGCACGCCGTCACCGGGCAGGGCCCGCGGGGTGCACACGTCGAGCCGGAGGCGCCGCGCGTCATCGAGCGGTGGAACGGCTACGCGTGGGAGCCGCACGTGTTCGCGGCGAGCCTCGCCGAGGCGAAGGCCGTCCTGTATCCGCAGGAGGACGAGGCGCCCTCCGGGCAGCCGGGGCCGGGGGCCCGGCCGCCGCGCCCCGGGCGCGGGCGACATCGCAAGCCCCGGGCCGGGGAGCCGGACGGGCCATGACAGGCGGACAGCGGGGCGGGGCGGCCTCAGTAGGTCTTGATCGTCTTCATGGGCAGGTGGGATTCGAGGCGCAGGACGGCGGGGAGGCCGCTGAGCCTGCCGGTGAGGAAGGTCTCGTAGGCGGCGTGGTCGGCGACGGTGACGCGGATGAAGTAGTCCGGGCGGCCATACATGCGGCGGAACTCGATGACCTCCTCGTACGCGGCGACCGTGTCCTCGAACTCCTCAACGGTCTTGCGGTCGTTGGCGTAGATCTCGACATCGATGAGGACTTCCAGGCCGCGCCCCATCGCGGCGGGGTCGATGACGGCGCGGTAGCCGGTGATGACGCCGCTCTCCTCCAGCCGCTTGACGCGGCGCAGGCAGGGTGGCGGCGTGAGGCCGACGCGCTTGGCCAGCTCGACGTTGGTCAGTCGGCCGTCCTGGCGCAGGTGGAAGATAATTTCACGGTCTACGGCGTCAAGGGCTACTTCATTGCTCATAGGGGCATCGTACGGCCATGCATAGTAACCAAATAAGGCGCGATTCCTTCTAAAGTGTCGGGCATGGGGATACGCACTGCTGTGGCCGATCGGCCGACCGCCTTCGATGCTTCGACACCCGCCCGACGGGGACGGTCGGAGGCGCGGCGCGCGTTCGAGGAGTCCGCCGCCGTCGGCCTGGGTTTCATCCCGCTCGGGGTGGCCTTCGGGGCGCTCGTGACGCAGTCCGGGCTCGACTGGTGGTGGGCGGCCCTGTCGTCCGCGCTGATCTACGGCGGCTCGTTCGAGTTCCTGCTCATCGGCCTGGTCGGTGCCGCCGCTCCGCTGGCGACGGTCGCCGTCACCGCGTTCCTGGTGAACGTCCGGCACGTCTTCTACGCGCTGTCGTTCCCGCTGCACCGGGTGCGGGGCCGCCTCGGCAAGGCGTACAGCACGTTCGCGCTGACGGACGAGGCGTACGCGCTCACCGGCACGGCGGGCGCGCGGGCCTGGCCGGGGCAGCGGGTGCTGTGGGTGCAGCTGCTCCTTCACCTGTACTGGGTCGGGGGAGCCACGGCGGGCGCGCTGCTCGGGGCGCTCATCCCGGACGGCGTCGTCGGGCTGGAGTTCGCGCTGACGGCGCTGTTCACCGTGCTGGCCCTGGACGCCGTGCGCGAGCGCCGCCACGACCTGCCGACGCCGCTGCTCGCACTCCTCAGCGCACTGCTCGCGTGGGTCGTCGCGCCGGACCGACTGCTGCTCGTCGCGTTCGCGTTGTTCACCGCCGCGCTGCTGGCCCGGCACGTGGCGACCCGTCGGGAGGCCGGCCGTGCCTGACCCCGGTTACGCCGTCGCGGCGGTGCTCGTCGCCGCCGCCGTCACCTGGGCCCTGCGGGCCCTGCCCTTCGCGGCCCTCGCGCCCCTGCGGGCCAGCGGCACCGTCCAGTACCTCAGCACCCGGATGCCGGCCGGGGTCATGGTGATCCTCGTCGTCTACTGCCTGCACGACGTCGAGGTGACGCAGGCCCGCGCCCTGGCCCCGCTGGCGGCCCTGGCCGTGACGGTCTGGCTGCACCTGCGGTGGCGCAACGCCCTGCTCAGCATCCTCGGCGGCACGCTCACCCACGTCACCCTGGCCAGCACCCTGTTCGGCGCCTGACCCGGCCGGGGCGGGCGGCGGGGGTCAGCGCAGGACGTCGTCCAGGATCGTGGCCCACTGGGTGACGACGCGGGCGCGGCGGGCGCTGTCGTCGGTGAGGAGGTTGGCCAGGCCGAGGCCGCGGGCCATGTCGAGGAGGCCCTGCACGGTCTCGCGGACGCCGGGGCGGGTCTCGTCGGCGCCCAGGAGGCGCAGCGCCATGCGGTGCGTCTCGCGGCCGATGCGGGCCTCCAGGTCGGTGACGCGGGGGCGCAGCTGCGGTTCGTTGGAGGCGGCGACCCACAGCTGGAGGGCGGCGCGGAAGAGGGGGCCGGTGTAGAGGCCGACGAGGGCGTCGACGGCGGCGTGGGTGCCGCGCTCGCCGTCGAGGGCGCGCAGTTCGGCGGAGCGTTCCTCGGCGACGTACTCGACGGCGGCGGTGAAGAGGTCCTCGCGGGTGGGGAAGTGGTGCTGGGCGGCGCCCCGGGAGACGCCGGCGTGCTCGGCGACGACGGTGACCGTGCTGCCCGTCCAGCCGTGCTCGGCCAGGCAGGTCACGGCCGACTCCAGCAGGCGCTGCCGGGTGGCCCGGCTGCGGTCCTGCTTGGGTGTCGTCACTGAGCCCACGTGGGTTCCCGTCGTTCGAGGAAGGCGGTCATGCCCTCGCGGGCCTCGGCCGAACCGAACAGTCGCGCGGACATGCTGGCGAGGTTATCGGTATCGCGGTCGAAGGCGCGCAGCACCTCGGCCGTGACCAGCCGCTTGGCCGCCGCGAGGCCCTGGGGGGAGCTGCGGCGCAGGGCGGTGAGGACGGGGGCGAGGGCGGCGTCGACGTCCTCGGCGGCCTCGGTGATCAGGCCGATGCGGGCGGCCTCGGCGGCGTCGAACCGCTCCCCGGTGAGGTAGTAGCGGGTCGCGGCGCGGGGGTCGAGGCGGGGCAGCAGGGGCAGGGAGATGACGGCGGGGGCGACGCCGACGCGCACCTCGCTGAACGCGAAGCTGGACGTCGCGTTCGCGGCGAAGGAGAGGTCGCAGGCGCCGAGGAGGCCGAGGCCGCCGCCGCGCACGTGGCCGGTGACGCGGGCGACGACGGGTTTGGGCAGCTCGACGAGGGCGCGCAGCAGGGCGACGAGGTCGTGCGGCGTGCCGCCGCGTCCGCTGAGGTCGGCGCCCGCGCTGAAGGTGTTGCCGGTGTGGGTGAGGACGACGGCGCGGACGGCGTCGTCGTCGGCGGCCCGGTCGAGGGCGTCGCGCAGGGCGGTCATCAGCGGCAGGGAGAGGGCGTTGCGGCGCTCGGGCGCGTCGAGGGTCAGGGTGCGGACCCCGCGCTCGTCGGCGCTGAGGACGGGGGCCTCGTCGACGGGCGCGGTGTCCTGGGGGGCGTCGGTCATGGCAGGGGGCACCTTCGGCGGGGTCAGGAGGACAGCGGGGTCAGTAGGACTTGGGCAGGCCGAGCGACTGGTGGGAGACGTAGTTGAGGATCATCTCCCGGCTGACGGGCGCGATGCGGGCCACGCGGGCGGCGTTGATGAGCGCGGCGAGGCCGTACTCGGTGCTGAGGCCGTTGCCGCCGAGGGTGTGGACGGCCTGGTCGACGGCCTTGATGTTGGCCTCGGCGGCGGCGTACTTGGCCATGTTGGCGGCCTCCCCCGCGCCGGTGTCGTCGCCCGCGTCGTAGAGGGCGGCGGCCTTGACCGTCATGAGCCGGGCGAGCTCCAGCTCGATGTGGGCCTGGGCGAGGGGGTGGGCGATGGCCTGGTGGGCGCCGACGGGCTGCTTCCACACGGTGCGGACCTTGGCGTACTCGACGGCCCGGGTCAGGGCGTAGCGGCCCATGCCGAGGGCGAAGGCGGCGGTCATGATGCGCTCGGGGTTGAGCCCGGCGAAGAGCTGGAGGAGCCCGGCGTCCTCGTCGCCGACGAGGGCGTCGGCGGGGAGCCGGACGTCGTCGAGGACGAGTTCGAACTGCTTCTCGGGGGCCTGGAGCTCCATGGGGATGAGGTTGCGCACGAAGCCGGGGGTGTCGCGGGGGACGACGAACAGGCAGGGCTTGAGCGTGCCGGTGCGGGCGTCCTCGGTGCGGCCGACGATGAGGGTGTCCTGTGCGATGTCGACGCCGGAGACGTAGATCTTGCGGCCGGTGAGGAGCCAGTCGCCGGTGGCCTCGTCGCGGCGGGCGGTGGTGGTGATGCGGTGGCTGTTGGAGCCGGCGTCCGGTTCGGTGATGCCGAAGGCCATCTTCCGGGTGCCGTCGGCCAGTCCGGGCAGCCAGCGGCGCTTCTGCTCCTCGGTGCCGTAGCGGGCGATGACCGTGCCGCAGATGGCGGGTGAGACGACCATCATCAGCAGCGGGCAGCCCTGTGCGCCCAACTCCTCCAGCACGGCCCACAGTTCCCGCATGCCGCCGCCCCCGCCGCCGTACTCCTCGGGGAGGTTGACGCCGAGGAAGCCGAGCTTTCCGGCCTCGGCCCACAGGGCGTCGGTGTGGCGGCCCTCGCGGGTGACGGTCTGGAAGTAGGCGCGTCCGTAGGAGCGGGCCAGGGCGGCCACGGACGCGCGGAGGTCCGCGAGTTCCCCGGACTCGATCAGCGCGTTCTGCGGGAGGACGTGGGATGCGGCGGCGTGCGGGACGGCGGTCATGGCTGCGTCTCCTTCGCGGGCGGGTGCGCGGGGGCGTCGCCGGAGGGTTCCGTGACGACGGCGAGCAGGGTGCCGACGTCGACCTGGCGGCCGGGTTCGGCGTGCAGTGCGGTGAGCGTCCCGGCGGCCGGGGCGGTGACGCGGTGCTCCATCTTCATGGCCTCCAGCCACAGCAGCGGCTGCCCTTCCGTGACGGCGTCGCCGACGGCGAGCCCGTCGGCGACGCGGACGACGGTGCCGGGCATGGGGGCGAGGAGCGAGCCGGGTTCGGTGCGGGCCGTGGGGTCGGGGAAGCGGGGCAGGGCGGTGAACGCGTGGGCGCCGAGCGGCGAGTCGACGTGGACGGCCGGGCCCGCTCCCGCGCCGGGGGAGCCGCCGGGGTAGGTGGCGACGTCGAAGGTGCGGCGGACGCCGTCGACCTCCAGCACGACGCGGTCCGCGGCGGCGTGCAGCAGCCGGACGCCGGGGTGGTCCTCGGCGGCCAGCCCGTCGCGGGTGCGCAGGTAGCGGACCTCGTGCTCGGTGCCGTCGGGTTCGGCCCGGTAGGTCTTGCGCTGCGGCTGGGAGGGGACGTTGCGCCAGCCGCCGAAGCGGGAGCGTCCGGCGCTGTCGGCCAGGGCGGCGGCGAGGGCGGCGAGGCCCTGGCCGGCTGCGTCGGGGGCGGTGAGTGCGGGCAGGTGCCGGTCGTAGAAGCCGGTGTCGAGGCGGGCGGCGGCGAAGTCGGGGTGCCGCAGGGAGCGCACGAGCAGGTCGCGGTTGGTGACCGGGCCGTGGACGTGGGCGCGTTCGAGGGCGCGGGCGAGGACGCGGACGGCCTCGGCGCGGGTGGGCGCCCGGGCGACGACCTTGGCGAGCATCGGGTCGTAGTGCGGGGTGACGGTGTCGCCGTCGCGCACGCCGCTGTCGAGCCGGACGTCGCCGGGGACGGCGAGCCGGTGCAGGGTTCCGGTCTGCGGCCGCCAGTCGCGGGCGGGGTCCTCGGCGTAGAGGCGGGCCTCGACGGCGTGGCCGCGCGGCGGCGGGGGCTGCGCCTCCAGGGGCCGCCCCTCGGCGACGCGGATCTGGAGGGCGACGAGGTCGACGCCGTGGACGGCCTCGGTGACGGGGTGCTCGACCTGGAGGCGGGTGTTCATCTCCAGGAAGTACGGCCGCCCGTCGGCGGACAGCAGGAACTCGACGGTCCCGGCACCGACGTAGCCGACCGCGCGGGCGGCGTCGGTGGCCGCCGCGTGCAGTTCGGCGCGGAGCGCGTCGGTGAGGCCGGGGGCCGGGGCCTCCTCGATGACCTTCTGGTGGCGGCGTTGCAGGGAGCAGTCGCGGGTGCCGAGCGCCCAGACGGTGCCGTGCGCGTCGGCGAGGACCTGCACCTCGACGTGCCGGCCGCGTTCGACGTAGGGCTCGACGAAGACCTCCCCGTCGCCGAAGGCGGCGGCGGCCTCGGCGCGGGCGGCGGTGATCTCGTCGGCCAGCGCGGCACGTTCGCGGACGACGCGCATGCCCCGGCCGCCGCCGCCCGCCGCCGCCTTGACGAGGACGGGCAGGTCGGCGTCGGTGACGGCGTGCGGGTCGAGGGGCTCCAGCAGGGGCACCCCGGCGGCGCGCATCAGCTCCTTGGCGCGGGTCTTGGACGCCATCGCCTCGACGGCCTGCGGGGGCGGGCCGATCCACACCAGTCCGGCGTCGGTGACGGCGCGGGCGAAGTCGGCGTTCTCGGAGAGGAATCCGTACCCGGGGTGGACGGCGTCGGCGCCCGCCGCGAGGGCGGCCTTGAGGACGAGGTCGCCGCGCAGGTAGGTGTCGGCGGGTGCGTCGCCGGGCAGCCGGACGGCGGCGTCGGCCTCGGCGGTGTGGGCCGCGCCGGAGTCGGCGTCGGAGTGCACGGCGACGGTGGCGAGGCCCAGGTCGCGGCAGGTGCGGAAGACGCGGCGGGCGATCTCGCCGCGGTTGGCGACCAGCAGTGACGTGATCGGTCGTTCCATGGTCCGTCCCTCACATCCGGAAGACGCCGAAGCCGCCGCGCACGCCGGTCACGGGCGCGGTGTGGACGGCGGACAGGCACAGCCCGAGGACGGTGCGGGTGTCGCGGGGGTCGATGACGCCGTCGTCGTAGAGCCGCCCGGACAGGAACATCGGCAGCGACTCGGCCTCGATCTGCTCCTCCACCATGGCGCGCAGCGCCGCGTCGCCCTCCTCGTCGTAGGGCGTGCCCCTGGCCGCCGCCGACTCGCGCATGACGATCGACAGCACCCCGGCGAGCTGCTGCGGGCCCATGACGGCGGACTTGGCGCTGGGCCAGGCGAACAGGAAGCGCGGGTCGTAGGCGCGTCCGCACATGCCGTAGTGCCCGGCGCCGTAGCTCGCGCCGAGGAGGACGGACAGGTGCGGCACCGTGGAGTTGGACACCGCGTTGATCATCATGGCGCCGTGCTTGATGATGCCGCCCTGCTCGTACCGGCTGCCGACCATGTAGCCGGTGGTGTTGTGCAGGAAGACCAGCGGGATGTCGCGTTGGTTGGCGAGCTGGATGAACTGCGTGGCCTTCTGCGACTCCTCGCTGAACAGAACGCCCTGCGCGTTGGCCAGGATGCCGACGGGGTAGCCGTGCAGCCGGGCCCAGCCGGTGGTGAGGGAGGGGCCGTAGCGGGGCTTGAAGGCGTCGAAGTCGGAGCCGTCGACGAGGCGGGCGATGACCTCGTGCGGGTCGAAGGGGGCCTTGAGGTCGGTGGGGACGAGCCCGAGCAGTTCCTCGGCGTCGTACTTCGGCGGCTCGGCGAGGGGCGGGTCGGGGTGCGCCTTGCGGTGGTTGAGGCGGGCGACGACGCGGCGGGCCTGCCGCAGCGCGTCCGGCTCGTCCTGCGCGTAGTGGTCGGCGAGCCCGGAGGTGCGGGCGTGCATGTCGGCGCCGCCCAGCTCCTCGTCGTCCGCGATCTCGCCGGTGGCCATCTTGACCAGCGGCGGGCCGCCGAGGAAGACCTTGGCCCGCTCCTTGACCATGATCACGTGGTCGGACATGCCGGGGATGTACGCGCCGCCCGCCGTGGAGTTGCCGAAGACGACGGCGACCGTGGGGATTCCGGCGGCCGACAGCCGGGTGAGGTCCCGGAACAGGGCGCCGCCGGGGATGAAGATCTCCTTCTGGCTGGGCAGGTCGGCGCCGCCGGACTCCACCAGGCTCACGCAGGGCAGCCGGTTGGTGTGGGCGATCTCGTTGGCGCGCAGCGCCTTCTTCAGCGTCCACGGGTTGCTGGCGCCGCCGCGCACGGTCGGGTCGTTGGCCGTGATCACGCACTCCACGCCCTCGACGACGCCGATCCCGGTGACGAGCGAGGCTCCGACCGTGTGGTCGCTGCCCCACCCGGCCAGCGGCGACAGCTCCAGGAACGGCGTGTCGGGGTCGATCAGCAACTCGATGCGCTCGCGGGCCAGGAGCTTGCCGCGTGCGCGGTGCCGGGCGACGTACTTCGCGCCGCCGCCCGCGACGGCCTTGGCGTGCTCGGCGTGCAGGGCGTCGAGCTTCTCCAGCATCGCCGCACGGTTCGCGGCGTGCTCGGGGGCTGCCGGGTCGAGCAGGGTGGGCAGGACGGTCACAGCAGCACCTCGGGTATCTCCAGGTGGCGGGAGCGCAGCCACTCCCCCACCGCCTTGGCCTGCGGGTCGAAACGGGCCTGCGCGGCCACGCCCTCGCCCAGCAGGCCCTCGACGACGAAGTTCAGCGCGCGCAGGTTCGGCAGGACGTGCCGGACGACCGGGAGTTCGGACGTCTCGGGCAGCAGGGCGCGGAAGCGGTCGACGGTCAGCGTGTGGACGAGCCACCGCCAGGCGTCGTCGGTGCGGACCCAGACGCCGACGTTCGCACTGCCGCCCTTGTCGCCGCTGCGGGCCCCCGCCACGGCGCCCAGCGGCGCGCGGCGCGACGGCCCGGGAGCCGGCGGCGGCGGCAGTGGCGGCTCGGGGACGGGGGCGGGGGCGCGGGTGGCGCCGGGCGGCGGGACGGGGACGCGGCGGCCGTCCGGGAGCACGGCGGTGTGCGGGACGTCGGCTGCCGGGAGGTGGGCGGCCTCGAAGACGCCGTAGGGCGCGCCCCTGCCGGGCGGCGCCGTGAGGTGGAAGCCGGGGACGCTGGCGAGGGCCAGCTCGACGGCGGCCCCGCTGACGGCCCGTCCGACGGCCTCGGCGTCCCGGTCCCGGACGACCAGCCGCAGCAGCGCACCGGCCTCCTCCTGGACGGCGGCGTCCGGCCGGTCCGTGCGCGCCAGCTCCCAACGGACCTGCTCCGGCCGGGCTGTGCCGAGTGCGGCCTCCATCTGCTCCCGGACGAGTGCCGCCTTGGCCTCGACGTCGAGCCCGGTCAGCACGAAGACGACCTCGTTGCGGTGGCCGCCGAGCCGGGTGAGGCCGACCTTCACCGTGGACGGCGGCGCCTCGCCGCGCACCCCGTCGACGCGGACGCGGTCGGCCCCGTCCTGGGCGAGCCGGACGGTGTCGAGCCGGGCGGTGACGTCGGGGCCGAGGTAGCGGGCGCCGTCCGTCTCGTAGAGGAGCTGCGCGGTGACGGTGCCGACCGTGACGCCGCCCCCGGTGCCGGGGTGCTTGGTGATGACGCTGCTGCCGTCGGCGGCCACCTCGGCGAGCGGGAAGCCGTAGGGCGGGCCCTGCGGCAGCTCCTGCCAGAAGGCGTAGTTGCCGCCGGTCGCCTGCGTGCCGCACTCCAGCACGTGCCCGGCGACGACGGCCCCGGCCAGCGCGTCGAGGTCGCCGTCGGACCAGCCGTGGTACCAGGCCGCCGCCCCGCTGACGAGCGCGGCATCCGTGACGCGCCCCGTGACGACGACGTCCGCGCCGCCGCGCAGGCAGGCGGTGATGCCGCCGCCGCCCAGGTAGGCGTTGGCGGTGAGGACGCCCTTCCCCCAGCCGCCCGGGAGCGCCATGAGGTCGTCGCCCTCGACGTGGGCGACCCGGGTGGGCACCCCGAGGCGTTCGGCCAGCTCCCGCACGGCGTCGGCCAGGGCGGCGGGGTGGAGCCCGCCCGCGTTGACGACGAGCCTGACGCCGCGGTCGCGGGCGAGCCCGAGGCTCGTCTCCAGCTGCCGCAGGAACGTGCGGGCGTAGCCGCGCCCGGGGTCCTTCAGCCGGTCCCGGCCGAGGATGAGCATCGTCAGCTCGGCGAGGTAGTCGCCGGTCAGGACGTCGAGCGGGCCGCCGCTCAGCATCTCCTCGACGGCGGTGAACCGGTCACCGTAGAACCCGGACGCATTCCCGATCCGCAGCACGCGAACCCCCTCCCGGCTGGACGCCCGCTCAGCGTGGCACCCCGGGAAGAAACAATCAAGCGTGCTTGCTGGATTTCATGACCGCGCCCGGCGGGCCGGGGGCCACGGGGTCGCGCGGCCCGGCCCGCTCACGGCGCGGCGTCGTAGCGCCTGCGCGCGGCGTCGACCTCGTCGAAGTGCGTCTCCGCCCAGTCCTTCACGGCGGAGAGCAGACAGCACAGGTTGTGTCCGAGGCCGGTGAGCGCGTAGTCGACGCGTACCGGCACGGACGGCGTCACCGTCCGCGTCACCAACCCGTCGCGCTCCAGCGTCCGGAGGGTCTGGGTGAGCATCTTCTGACTGACACCGGGGATCTTCCGCCCGAGGTCGCTGTATCGCATCGGGCCGCCCGCGCCGAGCGCGCTGACCACGAGGCTGACCCACTTGTCGCTGATCCGGGCGAGCAGCTGGTTCGTCGGGCACTCCCGCATGAACGCGTCGTACGCGACGCGCTCCTCCGCGCGGCGCTGGGCCGCCGTCCTGGTCGCCATGGCACACCTCCACGTCCCCTACGCACTCCGAGGTACGTACTTACCGAAGGAGAGTAGCGCCCCTAACGTAGGGCGCACCAGGGCACGGAGGTCCCACTCCGGCCCATCTCCCCTCGTCAGGAAGGCTTTTCGCCATGCGTGCAGCACTCGTCTCGTCCTTCGGCGGCCCCGAGCAGGTCGAGATCGCCGACGTCCCCGTCCCCGCCCCCGGGCCCGGTCAGGTGCGGGTCAAGGTCGCCGCCGCCGCCCTCAACCCCGTCGACGCGGCCGTGCGCTCGGGGTTGTTCGGCGGCGACGGCCGACGGCTCGGCCTGGGCTGGGACGTCGCCGGAACCGTCGACGCGGTCGGCGACGGCGCGGGGTTCACCGTCGGCGAGGAGGTGGTGGGCCTGGCCCACGGCCCGCACAAGGCGCTCGGCAGCCATGCCGACCACGTCGTCCTCGACGCCTCCGCCCTCGCCCCCGCTCCGGCCTCCACCGACGCCGTCCACGCCGCGACGCTGCCGCTCAACGGACTCACCGCCGCGCAGGCCCTCGACCTGCTCGCGCTCCGCGCCGGGCAGAACCTGCTCGTCACCGGCGCGGCCGGCGCCCTCGGCGGCTACGCGATCCAACTCGCCGTGCGCCACGGCCTGAACGTCACCGCACTCGCCGGGACCGGCGACGAGGAGCTGGTCCGCTCACTCGGCGCCCACCGCTTCGTGCCGCGCACCGCGACGTCCCTGCCGCACGGTTTCGACGGCGTGCTCGACGCCGCCGTGCTGGGGGCCCCGGCCCTCGCCCTCGTCCGCGACGGCGGCGCCTACACCGGGGTCCGTCCTCCCGCCCAGCCCCCGGCGGAGCGCGGTGTGCGCACGGCGACCGTCGGGGTCCGGGCCGACGGCGCCCGGCTGGCCACGCTGGCGACGCTCGTGGACCTGGGTGCCCTGACCCCGCGCGTCGCGCACACCTACCCGCTCGCCGACGCCGCCGACGCCCACGCCCGCCACGCCAAGGGCGGTCTGCGCGGCCGGATCGTCCTCGTGCCGTGACCGGCGCCCCCGAGCGTCACCGGCGCTCCTCGCCGCCCGCCTCCCCAAAGCCGCCGCCGGGCAGGTGCTCGGCGAGGACCTCGGCGAGGTGGCGGCTGCGGGTGTCGGAGAGCTGGTCGAGCTGGGTGCGGCAGCTGTACCCGTCGGCGAGGACCTCCGCGTCGGCGGGGGCCCGGCGCACGGCCGGGAGCAGCTGGTCCTCCGCGCAGGCCACCGAGACGTCGTAGTGGCCCGCCTCGAAGCCGAAGTTCCCCGCCAGGCCGCAGCAGCCACCCGCCAGCTCCCCGGTGAGCCCCGCCCGCTCCCGCAGCCTGCGGTCGGCGGCGTCCCCGAGCACGGCGTGCTGGTGGCAGTGGGTCTGCCCGGTGACGGGCCGGCCGACGTGCGGCGGTCGCCAGTGCGGCGCCTGCTCCTCCAGCGTCTCGGCGAAGGTCCGGACGAGCCCCGCGAGGGCCGCGGCGCGCGGGTCGTCCGGGAGCAGTTCGGGCAGGTCGGTGCGCAGGGCGGCGGCGCACGGCGGCTCCAGCACGGTGACGGGCAGCCCCGCGTCGATCGCGGGCCCCACGGCGTCCAGCGTGCGGCGGAGCACCGCGCGCGCCTGGTCGAGCTGGCCGGTGGAGACGTACGTCAGCCCGCAGCAGACGGGGGACGGCGGCACGGCGAGCCGCAGCCCCGCGTCGTGCAGCACCGCCACGGCGGCCGAACCGGCCTCCGGGGACAGGTAGTTGGTGAAGGTGTCGGGCCACAGGACGGTCGTCGGGCCGGACGGCTGGGCGCTGCGGTCGCGTGCCCGCCACCAGCGGGTGAACGGCACCGGGGCGAGCGGCGGAATGTCCCGCTCCGGGGCGATCCCGGCGGCCCGCTTGGCCGGCGCGGCCAGCGGCGTCCGCGCCGCCGCGTTCAGCAGCGGCGCCGCGCGGGTGGCCGCTGCCAGCCGCAGCCACAGCGGCAGGCGACCCATGGCGTAGTGGGCCATGGGCCGGAGCCGCCCGGCGTAGTGCCGGTGCAGGAACTCCGCCTTGTAGGTCGCCATGTCGACGCCGACGGGGCAGTCGCTGCGGCAGCCCTTGCAGGACAGGCACAGGTCCAGCGCCTCGTGCACCTCGGCGGAGCGCCAGCCGTCCCGGACGACGCCCCCGGCCAGCATCTCGTGCAGCAGCCGCGCCCGGCCCCGCGTCGAGTGCCGCTCCTCGCCCGTCACCCGGAAGGAGGGGCACATGACGGCCGTCCCGGACACCGACGCGTCCCGGCACTTCGCGACGCCGACACAGCGGCGGACCGCGGCGGAGAAGTCGCCGCCGTCGTGCGGGTAGGCGAAGGCGGTCGGCACGGGCTCGCGGGGCAGGACGGCGAAGCGCAGGTTCTCGTCCAGGCGCTGCGGGCGGGCGAGCACACCGGGGTTGAGGCCGCCGTCGCCGTCCCAGGCGTCCTTGAACCGCTCGAAGAGGGCGACCGTCTCCCGCCCGTACATCCTCGGCAGCAGCTCGGCGCGGGCCAGGCCGTCGCCGTGCTCGCCGGAGAGCGAACCGCCGTGCCGGACGACGAGTTCGGCCAGGTCGGTGGAGAAGGCGCGGAAGCGGGCGACGCCCGGGGGCGTCACCAGGTCGAAGTCGATGCGGACGTGGATGCAGCCGTCGCCGAAGTGGCCGTAGGGCAGGCCGCGCAGGCCGTGGTCGCGCAGCAGGGCGCGGAAGTCCTTCAGGTACGCGCCGAGCCGGGCGGGCGGCACGGCGCAGTCCTCCCAGCCGGGCCACGCCTCACCGCCGTCCGGCAGCCGCGTCGCCGTGCCGGAGGCGTCCTCCCGGACGCGCCACAGCGCCCGCTGCGCGGCGGGCGCCACGACGAGCGCGTGGGCCGTGGTGCCGGACGCCGCCGCCCGGCACAGCCGCGCCGCCTCGGCCTCCGCCTCGGCCGGGGTGTCGCCGCCCACCTCGGTGAACAGCCAGGCGCCGCCACGCGGCAGCGCGGCGCGGGCGGCGTCGCCGACGAGGTCGCCCGCCATGCCCTCGACGGTGAGCGGCCGGTGCGGCAGCAGCCCGGCGGCGGCCTCGGCGGCGGCGCTCTCGTCCGGGTAGCCGAGGACCGCCAGCACGCGGGCGCCGGGGGTGGGCACGAGCGCCACCGTGGCCTCGGTCAGGACGCCGAGGGTGCCCTCGCTGCCGGTGAAGGCCCGCGCCCAGTCCTCGCCCCGCTCGGGCAGGAGGGCGTCGAGCGCGTAGCCGGAGATGCGGCGCGGCAGGTCCGGGAAGCCGGTCCGCAACCGCGCCGACTCCCCCCGCACCAGCGCCCGCACCTCGCCGCGCAACGGCTCCGGCACCCCGTCGCCGCCGGGCGTCAACCGCGCGCGGTCGCCCCGGTACGTCAGCACCTCCAGCGCGCGCACGTTGTCGGCCGTCGTGCCCCAGGCCACCGAGTGGGAGCCGCAGGAGTTGTTGCCGATCATCCCGCCGAGCGTGCAGCGGCTGTGGGTCGAGGGGTCGGGGCCGAACGTCAGCCCGTACGGCGCCGCCCGGTCCCGCAGCACGTCGCAGATCACGCCGGGCTGGACGACGGCGGTGCGCGTCTCGGCGTCCACCTCCAGCACGGCGTTCATGTGCCGGGTGAAGTCCAGGACGACGCCGGTGCCGGTGGCCTGCCCGGCGATGCTCGTCCCCGCGCCCCGGGCCACCACGGGCACCCCGTGCTCCCGGCACACCGCGAGCGCGGCGGCCACGTCGGCGGCGTCCCTCGGCGCGACGACGCCGACCGGCACCCGGCGGTAGTTGGAGGCGTCCATCGTCATGAGCGCCCTGCTCGCGGCGTCGAACTCGACCTCGCCCTGCACGGCCCTGCGAAGCTCCGCTGCCAGTCCCATCCCCCCACCCTGCACCCTGCGCACGGCCCGACGCGACGCCTTCGCGACGGCGCGTTGCCCGCGCGTCGCGCTCGATGCTCGCTTCCGTGCCACGGCAATCTGGGGCGAGCCGGTCGGACAGCCAGTCCGCCGCACCCCGGCGCCCCGGAACCGAGCGAGGACACACCGTGCCGAACAGCCTGATCATCAACGGCCACCAGCCCCACGCGGTTTCCCCGGGCACCCTGAACCGCCCCCTGACCGCCCGCGCGGCCGGACACCTGGAGAGCCTCGGCCACCAGGTCCGGGTGACCGAGGTCGCGCGAGGGTACGACGTCGACACCGAAGTCGCGCGGTGGGCGGACACCGTCATCATGCAGTTCCCCGTCAACTGGGTGACTCCACCCACGCGTAAACGCGCGGGCTTCCTGCGTCGGTGGCTAGGCCGCCGCGCAGAGGGCCAGCCCGGCCCTGTTGAGGACGTTCGTCGCGCCGACGTAGTCCGCGTTGGCCGCGAACCCGCACGCCGTGCACTGGAACCTTGCTTGGGTGGCGCGGTTCTCCTTCGCGACGTGCCCGCAGGCCAGGCACGTGCGGGAGGTGTTGCGCGCGTCCACCGGAACCACCAGGCGACCGGCACTCTCAGCCTTGTTCGCCAGGATTCCGAGGAACTGCGCCCAGCCCGCGTCGAGGATGCTGCGGTTGAGTCCGGCCTTCGCGGCAGCACCGTTCGGCAGGAAGCCGCCGGGCTGCTCAGGGTCGGCCTTCGGTTGCGGGCTCTTGGTCATGCCCGCCGTGTTGAGTCGTTCGTGCGCGATGACGTCGTGGTCGGCGATCAGTGCGCGGGCGGTCTTGTGGTGGAAGTCGGCACGCTGCCGCCGGATCTTTCCGTGCAGCTTGGCGACCTTCCGGGCGGCGGCGCGGTGGCGCTTGGTGCGCTGTCTGGTCCGCTTCGGGAACGTCGCGAGGTGCCGCTGGGCCTCGGCCATCTCCTCGGCCATCGCGGTGAGGAAGCGCGGGTTGGCGACGTGCTCGCCGTCCGAGGTGGTCAGGAAGTGGGCGACGCCCATGTCGATACCGACGACCGCCCCCGTGGGCGGCAGTTCCTCGGCGGGCACGCTGTCGCAGGCAAGGACGACGTACCAGCGGCTCCCCTCGCGCTTCACCGAGATCGTCTTGACGCGGCCCCGCACGGGCCGGTGCTGGTGCACGCGGATGTGCCCGACGCCTTGAAGGCGGACGCGAGTCTGCGCATCGTGGGGGGCGGAGTCCCAGCGGCAGCCGTCACCGTCCTTGGGGAAGGTGACGGTGTCGAAGTGCCCGACGCCCTTGAAGCGCGGGTAGCCCGGTGTCTGCCCGGCCTTGACACGGCGGAAGAACGCGGCGAACGCCTTGTCCAGGCGGCGCAGGGTGGCCTGCTGCGAGCTGAAGGACCAGCGCCCCTGGCGCTCCGGGTCGAACGCCCGGATCTCCTTGAGCTGCGCGGACTGGTCGCCGTAGCGGACGCTGGTCTTGGATGTGTGCCGGTAGGCGTCCCGGCGCTCTTGCAGCGCACCGTTGTAGAGGGAGCAGTGGTCGCGCAGCATCTCGCCGAGCGCGACCGTCTGACGGGCCGTGGGACGCAGGAGAAACTTGTACGCGCGGATCACGAGCCGTCCCCCTTCTTCCACGGGCGTTCCCACTGGGCGTCGATGTACCTCTCGACCGTCGCCGCCGATACCGCGCCGACCGAGGCCGCGAAGTACGACGACGACCACAAGGTGGGCATCCGCGACTTCAAGTGCGGGAACTCCTCGCGCAGCACGCGGGACGTGAAGCCCTTGAACTGGTTCGCCACGTATGAGGCCGAGGACTTCGGGTCGTGCTTGACGAAGAGGTGCACGTGGTCGGGCATCACCTCAAGGGCGATGATCTCCCAGCCGCGTTCGTCGGCCTTCTGCCGGATCAGTTCGTCCAGGCGTTCCGCGACCCGGCCACCGAGGACCGGGCGGCGGTACTTCGGGCACCACACGATGTGGAGCCCGAGGTCGTACACGCCGCCGGAGAATCGGCGAACCTTCCTGGTCACGGTCACGCGATCACTATACACACGTCGCAGGTCTAGTGCGACAGAAAGGTGAGCTCAAGTGAACAGCGCAAATCCATGCACACAGTTGAGGTCAGAGCAGGACTCAGAAGCCATTCCCCACCCCGCCAAAGCAGGGCGTCCCCTGGCTAGGTCCTGATGGACGGCCGCCTGTGCGCCGGTGACGGTCGTGTCGCGGAGAACCCCAAGGCCGACTACGGCACCGGCGGTTCCCTGACCGACGCGCGCTACATGCTGTCGGTGACCTTCAACGCCCCGCGCGAGGCGTTCGACGACGTCTCCGAGCCGTTCCTCCGCGGCGCGTCGGTCGACGACATGCTGCTGCCCGTGCACCTGAGCGCCCGGTTCGTCGGCCTCTCCGCGCTGCCGACCTTCGCCGCCTTCGACGTGGAGAAGAACCCCGAGGTCGAGGCCGACCTCACGCGCTTCGACCACCACCTGGGCATCGTGTTCGGCACCCCCGCCTCACTGGCCGCGGGAGCGGTCTGACCCCTGCGGCATGATCCGCCCGTTCCGCCGGTCAGGTACGCGGCTCGGAGCCGGGGCCGGGGGTGTCCGGCGGGGACGCCGGGCGGGCGGCGGCGCGCCGGATCGCGGCCTCGCGGCGGCGGACGTACCAGAGCCCGACGAGGCCGCCGCAGCCGCCGACGAGGCAGGTCCACACCCACCACGTGTGCCCGTGGTCCGCGAACCAGCCGTAGAAGGGGAGCTGGCCGAGGAAGAGGGCGAACCACACGACGGTGCCGACGGTGACCGTCAGCACGACGTCGCCCTCCAGCGGCTCGGGTGCCTCCCGGTCGCCGTCCAGCAAGGTGCTCAGACGCATCGTGTCCCGCGCCTCCCCTTCCCCGTGCCCCGGGCGGCCGGGGCGGTCGGCTCCCAGGATAGTCAGCCGGAGCGGCGCCCCGGCTCTCGCCCCGGCCCGGCGGGGTGGGTGGGGCGGGTGTGAGGAGCGCCGCAGTACGGCGCCGGGGTTCGCCCTGACGCGGCTTGTCTGTTCATACTGCAACCATCCCCCGTCAGACGACGTTCGTCGTCGTTTCCTCCAAGAGGTATGCGCATGTCCGCTCCGGCTGCCGCCACCACGGCCGACGGCACTCCCCCGCCGCCCACCGGCCCGCTCGACCGCTTCTTCGGCATCACCCGACGCGGGTCGACGCCGGGCCGCGAGGTGCGCGGCGGCCTGGCGACGTTCTTCGCGATGGCCTACATCATCGTGCTGAACCCGATCATCCTGGGCGCCGGAACCGACAAGTACGAGCAGCAGCTCGACAACGCGCAGCTCGTCACCGCGACCGCGCTCATGGCGGGCCTGACGACGATCCTCATGGGCGTCATCGGCAACGTGCCGATCGCCCTGGCGGCCGGGCTCGGCATCAACGCCGTCGTCTCGCTCCAGCTCGCGCCCCAGATGAGCTGGCCGGACGCGATGGGCATGGTGTGCCTGGCCGGCATCACGCTGATGGTGCTGGTCGCCTCCGGCCTGCGGGAGCGCGTGATGGACGCGATCCCGGGCGGGCTGCGGCGGGCCATCGCCATCGGCATCGGCCTGTTCATCACCCTGATCGGACTGGTGGACTCCGGCTTCGTCACCCGCAACCCGGACGCCGCCGACACCACCGTCCCCCTCGGCCTGGGCCAGGGCGGCCAGCTCCAGGGGTGGCCGGTCGTCGTCTTCGTCGTCGGCCTGGCGCTGATGGCCGTGCTCGTCGTGCGCCGGACCAAGGGCGCGATCCTGCTGAGCATCGCCGCGACCACGGTGCTCGCCGTCGCCCTGAACGCCGTGGCCTCCGTCCCCGACGCCGCCTGGGGCCTGGCCGTGCCGACGCTGCCGGAGCAGGTCGTCAGCGCGCCGGACTTCGGCCTCGTCGGCGACGTCAGCCTCTTCGGCGGCTTCGCGGAGGTCGGCGTCCTGACCGGGTGCCTGTTCGTCTTCACGGTGCTGCTGTCCGGCTTCTTCGACGCGATGGGGACGATCATCGGTGTCGGCGAGGAGGCCCGGCTGACGGACGAGGACGGTCGGCTGCCGGGCATGGGCCGCATCCTCATGACGGACGGCGTCGCCGTGGTCGGCGGCGGCTTCGGCTCCTGCTCGGCGAACACCTGCTTCGTGGAGTCCACGGCGGGCGTCGGCGAGGGGGCCAGGACGGGGCTGGCCAACCTCGTCACCGGCGGGCTGTTCCTGCTGGCGCTGGTCTTCACGCCGCTGGCCACGGTGGTGCCCTCGCAGGCGGCCACCCCGGCGCTCGTCGTCGTCGGTGTGCTGATCATGGCGGCGAACGTCAAGGAGATCGACTGGAGCGACCTCACGATCGCCGTCCCCGCCTTCCTGACGATGATCGCGATGCCGTTCACCTACAGCATCACCAACGGCATCGGCATCGGCGTCCTGGCCTTCATCCTGCTGCGCGCGGGGACGGGCCGGATGCGGGAGGTGCCGTGGCTGCTCAACGCCGTCGGCGTCTGCTTCCTGGTCTACTTCCTCCTCGACCCGATCGAGCAGCTCCTCGGCATCGGCTGACGGACCGACCCGCCTCCCGGGGCGGCGGTCCGCCGACCGGCCCGACGGCGGGGGCCACTCAGCTCAGCAGCCACCGCTGGGTCCGCTCCAGGACCTCCTCCCGGGTGCGGCCGACGTGGTCGGCGGCGATGTAGTGGGTGCCGATGCGCATCGAGAAGGTCACCAGGCACCGCACCTCGACGTCGTCCGGGTCGGGGCAGATCGCCCCGAAGAGGGAGCGCAGGTAGTCCATCCGCCGGTTGTCGACGCGCCGCAGCCGCGCGGCGACGTCCGCGTCGCGCCGGGCCCAGTCGCGGACGGCGAGTTCCACGCCGGTGTCCGTCAGGGGGAGCCGGTCCGACCCGACCAGGGCGAACAGGCGGTCCAGGAGGGCCCGGGCGTCCCCGCCCTCCCGCTCGACCTCCTCGATCACGCGGTCGGTGACGCCGCGCTCCCAGACGTCCAGCATCTCGGTCAGCAACGCGCCCCGGTTGGCGAAGTACCCGTAGAAGCCGCCCTTGCTGACGCCGAGCGCCTGCGCGAGCGCCTCCACGCGCACCGCCTCGGGGCCCCCGGCCGCGAGGGCCCGCAGCCCCTCGTCGATCCAGGTGCCGCGCGGCGTGCGAATGACGCCCATGCCGTGTCTCCCCTCATGTCGGCCGCCCTCTATACGGCGCCGTATGAACCTGCTGCTAGCCTGCTTGTGTACGGCATCGTATAGATAGGGGCCCCGCGCATGAGACTCCCCAGGACCGCGCACACCGTCCGCCCGTGGCGCATCCACGAGATCGCCGACGACTTCCACATCGAGGACGTGTGGGCCCTGCCCACCCCGGGCGGCCCCGACGACTTCGCCCATCTGGTGCGCCAGATGCACGACGGCGACGGCGCGCACACCCACTCCCCGCTGTCGCGGGCCCTCTTCGCCGTCCGCTGGAAGCTCGGCGAGATCTTCGGCTGGGACGAGATCCGCGCCGGACGGGCGGGCGTGCCGACCCTGCGGGACCGGCTGCCGGAGGACCTCCGGGACAGCTGCCCCGCCACCGACCTCAAGTCCGTGCCCTTCACGTCGATCTACCAGACGCACGACGAGTGGGCCGCGGAGATCGTCAACCGGACCGTGCACGCCGTCATGCACCTCGGCTGGGTCGCCGACGGGAACGGCAAGGGCGGCTACCACGCGCGGATGGCCGTCCTCGTCAAGCCGAACGGCGTGCGTGGCGCCCTCTACATGGCCGCCATCAAGCCGTTCCGCTACCTGGGCGTCTACCCGGCCCTGCTGCGCTCGATCGGGCGGCAGTGGGACGCGGACGTCGCACGGCGCGCCGCGTCCTGATCACCGCGCCCGCGCGGTGACCGGAAGGCGCCGCGCCCGCGCGGGAGCCCGAACGTCCCGCACCCGTCCGGGGGTCCGAAGGCCACGGCCTTCGGGCCCCCGGCCCCGTTCCGGGCGGCGGGAGCGGGCCCGTCAGCTGTCGTAGAAGCGCTCGGTGCGCTCGACGGACGCCCGGAAGCGCTGGTCGAAGTCGTCGCGCGCGAGGGCGCGGACCACGTAGTCCTGGAGGGTCATGCGCCGCTGGGCGGCGTGCTGGGCCAGCCGCTCCAGCAACGCGCCGTCCATCCGCAGGGTGAGTACGCGAGACGTCATGCCCCCACCGTCGGGGCCCCTCCGATGTGATGGTCCGGCTTTCGGGGCGATGTCACCCGTACGTGTGATGCGGAATACCGGAAACCCGGTAGTCGTTAGGCGAAGTAATGAGTTAACCTAACAACATGCCGGATCTGACCCACGGCGACGACGCCGCAGCCGTGAACGCCCTCCGCGCCTCGGTCATGCGGCTCTCCCGCCGCCTCAAGCACCAGCGGGTCGACGAGTCGCTGAGCCCGACGGAGATGGCCGTGCTCGGCACCCTCGCCCGCTGCGGCTCCGCGAGCCCCGGCGAGCTGGCCCGCCGCGAGCACGTCCAGCCGCCGTCCATGACCCGGATCGTGGCCATGCTGGAGGGCAAGGGGCTCGTCCGCCTGGACCCCCACCCGGAGGACCGGCGGCAGAAGATCGTGACACAGACCGAACGGGCGGAGTCCATGCTGGCCGCCGCCCGCACCAAACGGAACCGCTGGCTGGCCGACCTGGCCGGCGGCCTCGACGAGGACGACTGGGCGAAGCTGCGCGACGCGGCGCCCGTCCTGGAGAAGCTCGCGCAGCTCTAGACAGCGACGAGGACGAGAGCAGGAGGCGAAGCACCTTTGAGTACGGGACCCGGAGCACACTCCGCACCCGCACCGAACGACCCCGACACCCCCGACACCCGAGCCACCGGACCGAAGCCGCCGAAGGCCCCCAGGACCCCCAGGACCTCGATGTTCAGCTCCCTGCGGGTCCGCAACTACCGACTCTTCGCCTCCGGCCAGCTGGTCTCCAACATCGGCACCTGGATGCAGCGC
The DNA here is from genome assembly GCF_014779715.1 of Streptomyces chumphonensis. Classification (GTDB taxonomy): domain Bacteria; phylum Actinomycetota; class Actinomycetes; order Streptomycetales; family Streptomycetaceae; genus Streptomyces; species Streptomyces chumphonensis. The sequence continues at coordinate 211,933 of NZ_JACXYU010000007.1, read as the reverse complement.
ATCGCGCAGGACTGGCTCGTCCACAGCCTCACCGGCTCGGCCACCGCCGTCGGCCTCACCGTCGCCCTGCAGTTCCTGCCCATGCTGCTCTTCGGCCTCTACGGCGGTGTCATCGCCGACCGCTACGACAAGCGGCGGCTGCTGCTCCTCACCCAGGTCACGATGAGCCTCACCGGCCTCGCCCTCGCGGCGCTGACGCTGACCGGCTCGGTGCAGGTCTGGCACGTCTACGGGCTCGCCTTCGCCCTCGGCCTCGTCACCGTCGTGGAGAACCCGGCCCGGCAGACGTTCGTCGCCGAGCTGGTCGGGCCGGACCAGCTGCGCAACGCCGTCTCCCTGAACTCGGCCAACTTCCAGTCCGCGCGGCTCGTCGGCCCGGCCGTCGCCGGTGTGCTGATCACCGCCGCCGGCAGCGGATGGGCCTTCCTCGTCAACGGCCTCTCCTTCCTCGCACCCATCGCCGCCCTGCTGCTGATGCGCCGGGCCGACCTGTCCCCCGCCGAGCCCGTGCGGCGCGCCCGGGGCCAGCTCCGCGAGGGACTGCGCTACGTGCGCAGCCACCCCGAACTGATGTGGCCGATCATCCTCGTCGGCTTCATCGGCACCTTCGGCTTCAACTTCCCCATCTGGCTCACCGCGTTCACCGAGCGCGTCTTCGACCAGGGCGCCGGCGTCTACGGACTGCTGAACGTCCTCATGGCCGCAGGCTCGCTGACCGGGGCGCTGCTCGCCGCCCGCCGCAGCACCGCCGGGAGGCGGCTGCTCGTCGGCTCCGCCGCCCTCTTCGCGCTGCTCCTCGGCCTCGCCGCCGTGACGCCGTGGTTCTGGGTCTTCGCCGCGCTCATGGTGGCCATCGGCGTCATGGGGCTCACCTTCAACGTCACCGCGAACTCCAGCGTCCAGCTCGCCACCGACCCGGCCATGCGCGGCCGGGTGATGAGCCTGTTCATGATGGTGTTCATGGGCGGCACCCCGATCGGCGGACCGCTCATGGGCTGGATCACGGACACCCACGGCCCGCGCGTCGGCCTCCTCGCCGGCGCCTTCCTCTCCCTGCTGGGCGCCGTGCTCGTGGGCCTGGCCCTGGCCAGGGCGGCGGGCCTGCGGCTCAGCATGGACCTGCGACCCGGCCGCCGCCGCGTGGCCTTCGTACCGCGCGAGACGCGCGAGCCGCTGCCCGTCTCCCCGGTGGCCGGGCCGACGAGCCCGGCCCCCGCGCCACCGGCCGCGGTGGGGGCGTCCCGGTGAGACTCTTCGCCGCGCTGATGCCGCCGCCCGACGTCGTCCGCGCCCTGCGGCGACAGGTCGCCGAGCTGCGCACGCTCCCGGGCTCGGACGCGCTGCGCTGGACGCGGCCGGAGGGCTGGCACCTCACCCTGGCCTTCTACGGCGACGTGCCCGACACCGCCGTCCCCGAGCTGACGGCCCGGCTGGAGCGGGCCGCCCGCCGAGGCGCGCCCCTCCCGCTGCGGCTGCGCGGCGGCGGACGGTTCGGCGGCCAGGCCCTGTGGGCCGACGTCACCGAGGACGCCCCCGGAGCGCGCGCCGAACTCGCGCACCTGGCCGACGCGGCGGCGGCTGCCGGACGGCGGGTCGGCGCGCCCGGCAGCGAGCACGGCCACCGCCCGCACCTCACCCTGGCCCGGGTCCGGCGGGGCGCCCCGACGCCCCTGGCCCCCTTCACCTCGGCACTGGCCGACTTCACCGCCCCGGCCTGGCCCGCCGACCGGCTCACGCTCGTCCGCAGCCACCTGCCGCGCTCCGGCGTGCCCGGGGAACAGCCGCACTACGAGGAGCTGGCGTCCTGGCCGCTCGGCGGCTGATCGGGCCGCCCGCCCGGCGGCGGGCCCGGCCCGCTACCGTGGAAGGGTGAACGCCAAGATCAGAACGCGTGTCGTGACGCTCGGCCTCGTCGTGATGTTCGCCGTCGTGGCCGTGGCCGCCGCCTTCGGCCGCTGACGGCGGCCCGCCCGGGTGGGGACGGACACGCGCCCGCCCCCACCGCGCGGACGGATCACCAGGCGAAAGCCTCCGGAGAGGGGCCCGGGCCGGGGAAGATCCCGTCCAGCTCCGCCAGCAGCTCCTCGCCCAGCTCCAGCTCCACCGCGCGCAGCCCGGACTCCAGCTGCTCCCGTGTGCGCGGGCCGACGATCGGCCCGGTCACCCCGGGGCGGCTGAGCAGCCAGGCGAGGGCCACCTCACCCGGCTCCAGACCGTGCTTCTCGACCAGGTTCTCGTAGGCCTGCACCTGCTCACGCAGGGCCGTGTCGCGCAGGGCGTCACCGGAACGACCGGACGTCGAGCGGGCCGCGCCGCCCGCCCTCTCCTTGCGGATCGCCCCGCCCAGCAACCCGCCGTGCAGCGGCGACCAGGGGATGACACCCAGCCCGTACGCCTGCGCCGCCGGGATGACCTCCATCTCGGCGCGCCGCTCGGCGAGGTTGTAGAGGCACTGCTCACTCACCAGGCCGAGCGAGCCGCGCCGCGCCGCCGTCTCGTTGGCCTGGGCGATGTGCCACCCGGCGTGGTTGGAGGAGCCCGCGTAGAGGACCTTGCCCTGCTGCACGAGGACGTCGACGGCCTGCCAGATCTCCTCCCACGGCGTGCGCCGGTCGACGTGGTGGAACTGGTAGACGTCGATGTGGTCGGTGCGCAGGCGACGGAGGCTGGCCTCCACGGCACGGCGGATGTTCACCGCCGACAGCCGGTCATGGTTCGGCCAGTGCTCGCCGTCCACGCCCATGTTGCCGTAGACCTTGGTGGCGAGGACGACCTTCTCGCGACGCTCGGGGCTGCCCGCGAGCCAGGACCCGATGATCTCCTCGGTGCGCCCCTTGTTCTCGCCCCACCCGTAGACGTTGGCCGTGTCGACGAAGTTCACGCCCGCCTCCAGCGCGGCGTCCATGATGGCGTGGCTGCCCGCCTCGTCCGTCTGCGGCCCGAAGTTCATGGTGCCCAGCACCAGTCGGCTGACCTTGAGCCCGGTGCGTCCCAGCTGTGTGTACTTCATACCGCCAGCCAAGCCGCTGAAGCGCGCCGGGGGCAAGACCCCACCCCGGCGACGCGCCGCCGGGCCGCGGCTCAGTCGCGGGGGAACGCGTCGGTGGAGAGCGTCAGCCCGACGGCGACGGGGTCACGCCGGGACGGCGGGGGCGGGTTCGGTCTGTGCGGCGTAGGGCGCGCCGAGGGCGAAGGCGTCGTGGAGGGCGGCGGCGAAGGCGGCGGCCAGCCGGTGCTCGCCGGGGCCGGCCGGGTGGGTGCCGTCGTAGGTGTCGCGGGTGAGGTCCCAGTCGGCGGGGGGCGTCGCCAGGACCAGCGGCGCGGTGGGCGTCGTCAGCTCGGCGAGGAGGGCGGCGAGGAGCGTGTTGAAGCGGGCGACCTCGGTGGCGAAGGGCGCGTCGGTGACGGCCCGCACGTTGGGTATGACGGGCAGGACGACGGCCCGGACCGCCGGGTCGGCGCGGCGCGCCTCGGTGAGGAAGTGCCGCGCGTTGCGGGCGGTCTGCTCGGCGTCGGTGTAGAAGCCGAGGTCGATGAGGCCGAGGGAGACGAGCAGGATGTCGGGGCGGTGGGTGCGGACGGCGTCGGCGACGACGTCCTTGTGGTGCAGCCACCCCTCGCCCCACCCGGCGAGGTGGCCGCGTGCGCGGGTGGGGAAGGCCGGTTCGGCGTAGCGGTGGGAGCCCTCGTGGAGTGCGGTGCGGGGACCGACGAGGTCGGCGGGCTCGGCGGCCGCGCACAGGTGGGCCCACAGGCGGTAGCGCCAGGTGTGGTCACCGGCGCTGCCGATCGTCATCGAGTCTCCGACTGGCATCAAACGCACCCGGCACATTCTGCCGGGCACCCGCCCTGACCTGCGGCGTGATACCGGTCACGCCGTGCGGGCGTCCGGGGCGGGGGTCCGCCGGGGCCTCGCGGGGCGCTACATTCGGATCATGCGTCGACAGTCGCCCGGCCGGGGGCCGGGAAGCACCGGTGCCACCCGGGCGGCGGCGGGGCCCTCCCCGGTCCGCAGGGCGGTGCGCGGGGCCGTCGTGGCCCTCGGCACGGTGGGTGCGCTGCTGGTCGCGGCGGACGGCGCGGTCGCGGCGGACGAGCCCGGGTTCACGGTTCGGGACCCCCGGATCACGGAGGCGAGCGGTCTGGCGGCCAGCCGCGCGCACCCGGGGGTGTACTGGACGCACAACGACAGCGCGAACGCGGCCGAGGTGTTCGCGGTCGACGGCGCGACGGGGCGGACGCTCGCCACGGTGACGCTCGCCGGCGTGGCGGGCCGGGACCTGGAGGCCGTCTCCGTCGGCCCCGACGGCGACCTCTACGTGGGCGACATCGGCGACAACCTCGGCGGCACCTGGCCGCACGTGTGGATCTACCGGTTCGCCGAGCCGGCCGAGTTGGCGGACACGACGGTCGAACCGGCCGTCCACACCGTGCGGTACGCCGACGGGCCGCGCGACGCCGAGTCGCTGGCCGTGCACCCGGGGACGGGGCGGGTCTACATCGTCGGGAAGCGGGAGGGCGGCGACGGCCTGTACGCCGGGCCGGAGGAGCTGTCCACCGAGGGCGTCAACACGTTCACCCGGGTCGCGGACGTCGACCTGTGGGCCACGGACGCCGCGTTCTCCCCCGACGGCAGCCGGCTGGCCGTGCGCAGCTACTTCGGGGGCCGCATGTACGCGTGGGAGGACGGCGGGCCGCGCGAGATCGGGCGGCTGCCGGTGCCGATACAGCGCCAGGGCGAGTCGCTGGCCTTCACGCCGGACGGCCGGACGGTGCTGTTCGGTTCGGAGGGCGAGGGCGAGGAGGTGCGCGCGGAGGAGCTGAGCGGCGAACTGCTCCCCGAGGACGCGCGGCGGGCCGACGAGGAGGCCGGGGAGACGGCCGGGGGCGGCAGCGGCGGCGCGGGGGACGACGGCGGCCGGGACGTGGACGGGGACGGCGTGTCCCTCGGCGGCGCCGGGCTCGCCATCGCGCTCGCCGTGTGGATCGCGCTGCGCGGCGGACGCCGACGCCGGGGCGACTGACGTCCGCCGGACGGGGCGCGGCGCACGCGGGGGCGGGCCGCGCGGGCGGGCGGCCCGTCACTCCTCCTCGGGGCACGCTCCCATGGCCGCGCCCAGGGTGTGCGCGGCGTCCGGCTGTGCTCCCGGGTCGTGGGCGCGGGCGTCGATGACGGCGGCGAACCCGTCCAGGAGGGGGGTCAGTCCGAAGGCGAGGATGTCCAGTCCGTCGGACTCGAAGACGTCGGCGGGCAGCGCGGCGACCTCGGGGTAGGCGCCGCCGGACATCGCCTCGTTCAGGAACGGGGTCTGGGCGCTCCAGAACTCCTCGTCGCTGACGCCCGACTGCTCGGCGGACTGCTGGGCGAGGACGACCATCCGGGCGGTGCCCGTGACGAAGTTGTCGATCGTCACCAGCATCGCGACCTTCTCCTGCCCGGTGAGCCCGAGGCCGCGCAGGCCGGTGAGCGCGGCGTCGAAGGCGGCCAGGGAGCGGGGGCCGAGGACGGGCCGCGTCTGGTTGATCTGCAGCAGCCAGGGGTGGCGCAGGAAGAGGTCCCAGGTCGCCTGGGCGACGAGTTCCAGCGTGGCGCGCCAGTCCCGGTCCGCCTGGTCCACGCCCTCGGTGAGCGGGCCCTGGACGTGGTCGAGCATCAGGTCCAGCAGCTCGCCCTTGCCCGGTACGTAGCGGTAGAGCGACATGGTGCCGACGCCGAGCCGGGCGGCGACCTTGCGCATGGAGAGGGCCGCGAGCCCTTCCTCGTCGGCCAGTTCGACGGCGGCGGCGACGACGGCCGTCACGCTCAGCCCGGGTTTGGGTCCGCGTGAGGGCGGTTCGTCGGTGCCCCACAGGAGGGCCATGCTCCGGCTGAGGTCGCCGCTTCCGGTGTGTTCCGTCGTCGCCATCGTGTCGAACATCGTAAACCTCCGAGTCGTCCGAGCCTCTGCGTATTGTGTACGCTATTTGAACTGAGTACAACGTACCCAGTTATTCGTCCACGCTGCAAGGGGGACCCTCCGTGCACCACGACCGACCGACCGATCACGCGGTCCTCGCCGAGGGGCTGCACAAGCGCTACGGCAAGGGCCCGTCCGCCAAGCCGGCGCTGAGCGGCTTCGACCTCGCCGTCCCCGCCGGGTCGGTGTACGGCCTGCTCGGCCCCAACGGCGCGGGGAAGACCACCGCCGTCCGCATCCTCGCCACCCTGCTCACCGCCGACGGCGGACGGGCCCGCGTCGGCGGCCACGACGTCGCCACCCAGCCGCGCCTGGTACGGCGTCAGATCGGCTTCACCGGCCAGTACGCGGCGGTGGACGAGATCCTCTCCGGCCGGCAGAACCTGGAGATGTTCGGCCGCCTCTTCCACCTCGGCCCGGCCACCGCCCGGGCCCGCGCGCGGGAGCTGCTGGAGCAGTTCCGGCTCACCGACGCGGCGGACCGGGTCGTCTCCGGATACAGCGGCGGCATGCGGCGCCGTCTCGACCTGGCCGCCTCCCTCGTGCTCGCCCCGAAGGTGCTCTTCCTCGACGAACCCACCACCGGGCTCGACCCCCGGGCGCGCAACGAGGTCTGGGACGCCGTGCGTGAGCTGGCCGCCGCCGGCACGACCGTCCTGCTCACCACCCAGTACCTGGAGGAGGCCGACCGGCTCGCGGACCGCATCGCCGTGATCTCCGCACCCGACGGCGAGGGCGGGCGGACCATCGCCGACGACACCCCCGAGGCCCTGAAGAACCGGATCGGCGGGGACCAGGTCGAGGTCGTCGCCGCCGGGCCCGAACACCTGGCGGCCGTGGAGAAGGTCGTCGCGCGGGTGGGCCGCGCCGCACCGCGCACCGAGGCCGAGACGCTGCGGGTCAGCGCCCCCGTCGCCGACCGGGTCGAGGCCCTCACCGAGGTGGCCCGGCAGCTGCGTGACGAGGCGGTCGACGTCGTCGACCTCGCCGTGCGGCGCCCCACCCTCGACGAGGTCTTCCTGCGCCTCACCGGCTCCCCCGCCGAGAACACCACCCGTTCCGAGGGCGCCGACGGCGCCGGCACCACGTCCCAGGAGGTCACCGCGGCATGAGCATCACCCTCGACCCCGTACGGGAGGACGGCCCCGGGCAGCGGCTGCGCTGGGCGCTCGCCGACTGCTGGACGATCGTCCGCCGCGAGCTGACGCACCTCGTCCGCCAGCCGACGATCATCGCCTGGCAGCTGGGCTTCCCCATCGTCTCGGTCCTGCTGTTCGTCTACGTCTTCGGCAGCGCCATGGACGTCGGCGGCACCACGGACTACAAGGACTTCGCGATGCCGGGCATGTTCACCATGACCATGGCCTTCGGCTTCATGAACACCGCCATGGCCGTGGCCGTCGACAAGGACCGGGGCGTCATCGACCGGTTCCGCTCCATGCCGATGGCCCCCTCGGCCGTCGTCACCGGACGGGGCGTGTCCGACGTGCTGCACGCCGCGCTCGACCTCGCCGTCCTCGCCGGCATCGCTCTGGTCATCGGCTGGCGGCCGGGCGGCGGGATCGCGGCCACCCTGGCGGCCTTCGCGCTGCTGCTGGTCCTGCGCTTCGCGCTCATCTGGGTCGGCGTCTGGATCGGGCTGCGGGTGAAGAACCAGGAGTCGGCGGGCAACCTGTTCGCCCTCGCGTTCCCCTTCGGCATGATCTCCAGCGTCTTCACACCGCCGTCGATGATGCCCGACTGGCTCGGCGCGATCGCCATGTGGAACCCCGTCTCCTCCACGGCCGGCGCCGTGCGGGAGCTGTTCGGGCAGCCCATGGCGACCTCCGGCGGCAGCTGGATCGAGACACACCCGCTGCTCATGGCCGTCGTCTGGCCGGTCGTCGTCACGGCGGTGTTCCTGCCGCTCGCCGTGCGCACCTACGGCAGCTTGAGCCGGTAGGCACGCTCTCCCGGGCCGCCGGACCCGCGCGAGGGGCCCGTCCGGGCGGACGGGCCCCTCGTCAGCGGCGGATCAGAGGTTCTCGATCACGTAGTCGACGCAGCGGGTGAGCGCCTCGACGTCGGAGGGCTCGACGGCCGGGAACATCGCCACCCGCAGCTGGTTGCGACCCAGCTTGCGGTAGGGCTCGGTGTCGACGACGCCGTTGGCCCGCAGGACCTTCGCCACGGCGGCGGCGTCCACCTCGTCCGCGAAGTCGATGGTGCCGACGACCTGCGAGCGCTGCGCCGGGTCGACGACGAACGGCGAGGCGTACTTGACGTCCTCGGCCCACCCGTACAGCGCGCGGGCCGAGGTGGCCGTACGGCGCACGGCCCAGTCCAGGCCGCCCTGCCCGTTGATCCAGTCGAGCTGGTCGGCGAGGAGGAAGAGCGTGGCGAGCGCCGGGGTGTTGTACGTCTGGTTCTTGCGCGAGTTGTCGATCGCCGTCGGCAGGTCGAAGAAGGCCGGGATGTGCCGGTCGCTGGCGGCGATCCGCTCCGCCCGCTCCAGCGCGGCCGGGGAGAAGACCCCGATCCACAGACCACCGTCGGCCGCGAAGGACTTCTGCGGGGCGAAGTAGTAGACGTCCGTCTCGGCGATGTCCACGGGCAGACCGCCCGCGCCCGACGTCGCGTCCACCAGCACGAGCGAGCCCGCGTCGGCGCCCGGCACCCGCGAGAGCGGGGCGGCGACACCGGTGGAGGTCTCGTTGTGCGTGAAGGCGTAGACGTCGACGCCCTCCTCCGCGCGCGGCTCCGGGTGCGTCCCGGCGGGCGACTCGACGACCGTCGGTGCGGCCAGCCACGGCGCCAGCTTGGCCGCCTTCGCGAACTTCGAGGAGAACTCGCCGAAGGACAGGTGCTGCGAGCGCTGCTCGATGAGCCCGTGCGTCGCGATGTCCCAGAAGGCGGTGGAGCCGCCGTTGCCCAGGACCACCTCGTAGCCCTCGGGCAGGGAGAACAGCTCGCGCACGCCCTCGCGGACCCGGCCGACCAGGTTCTTCACCGGAGCCTGGCGGTGCGAGGTGCCCAGCAGCGACGTGCCGGTGGCGGCCAGGGCGCTGAGCGCCTCGGTCCGCACCTTGGAGGGGCCCGACCCGAAGCGTCCGTCGGCGGGCTTGATGTCAGCGGGAATCTGGATCTCAGCCACGGCCCGAGCCTAACGGCTCGGTAGCCGGGCAACGGGGCTGTCCGGGGGCTGAGACGGCCGGTGGCACGCCGGACGGGCGCCGGACCGGCGTCCGACCGGCGTCCGACCGGCGCCCCTCCAGCACGCGTCAGTCGAACCAGCGGGCCACCGTCAGCTCGCGGGTACGCTCCGGGTCCTCCAGCAGCGCGGCCACCTCGAAGCGGCGCGGCCAGGCGCCGGCGGCCCAGGCGAGCCCGGCGGCGACACCCTCCAGCGTGGCCGCGTGCAGACCACCGTCCCCGGTGAACCGCCAGTCCAGCTCCACGCCGTCGACGAGGAGTTCGTCGTGCTCGGTGTAGGAGTCCGGCGTCCGGGCGCCCAGCAGCGCGCGGACGCCGTCCGGCACCGCGCGCACCGCGCCGCCCGCCGGGGCGGGGGCGGGCACCGCGTCGCTGAGCAGGCCGACGTCCAGGACCGACGCCAGCCGGGCGGCCAGCGTCGGACGCACCGGCAGCAGGGCGCGGCCCGTCGCGAGCGGCAGCAGGTCCGGGGCGTCGGCGACGAGCGCGCCCGCCGCGTCGACGACCCGCACCCGGCCGTCCACCACGGCCCGGACGTCGTCGGGGAGCGTCACCTCGTCGGGGTCGAGCTCGGCCAGCAGCGTGTAGAGGCCGTGGAGCTGGGCCGGGCCCACCGGCAGCTCCGCGTCCGCGAGCCGGCCCAGCAGCTCGGCCGCACCACCCGGCTCGTCCAGCAGCGCCGCGGCCGACGTGCGGACGCCGAGCGCGTGCAGCAGGGCCGGGTCGTCGAAGCCCCGCGCGTCGGCCTCCTCGTACAGCCCGGCCAGCAGCGGGTCCCCGCCCGCCGCGCGCAGACCCGCCGGACGGCGCCCGTCCAGCACCGGATGACCGCGCAGCCACCAGGCGGTGTAGGGCCGTACGGTCTCCGCCGTACCGTCCGGCAGCAGGACGCGCACCGGCGTGGCCAGCGCGTCGCGCAGCGGCGGCCGGGACAGCAGCGCGAGCGCCTGCGGCCACCGGTCGTCGTCCACCAGGTCCAGATCGCGGACGGCCAGCAGCTCGGTGACCACCGGTGGTACGGGCGTCTCGGGCAGCTGGTCGAGCACGTCCTCGCACCACACGTCGACGGCGTCGAGCAGCCCGGCGTCGTCGGGTTCCGCGTAGTCCGAGTCGCGCGGGTCGAGCTCGTCCGGGTCCAGGACCACGTCGGCGGCGCGGACCAGCGGGAAGCCGGCCAGCACCCCGGCGGCCGTCAGCGTCTGCTCGCCCCAGCGCTCCGCCAGCTCGGCGTCGCAGACGGGCAGTTCACCCACACGGAGGACGGCCGCGAAGGCACTGCCCGGATACACCAGCTCCCCGGCCGGGGCCGGCTCACCGTCCTCGTCGGGCAGGGCGAGCGCCCCGAGCCACGGCTCGTCGCCGGGCGCGAGCCCCGCGTCACGGACCAGGCCCAGCACGAGGTCGGCCAGCTCCTCCGCGTCCAGCGTCGAGTCGTCCTCGTCCCACACCTCGTCGGCGTCCAGAGAGGCCGCGACCGCCGCGCGCACCTGCGGAGTGGTCAGAACGGCGCGCGGCGTCGCCGGGACGGCGCCCAGCTTCTCCAGCAGCGGATGCGCGGCCTCGGCGTGCGCCACCTTCAACCCGAGCCGCGCGAGCCGATCGGCCCCGGCCAGATCCGGCAGCGGCAGCAGCACCTGCCGGGGGCCGATCGTCGTGCGACCGTCGGCGAGCGGCACGGGCAGACCCGTCAACCGGTCCGGATCCACCCCGGCCAGCGAGTCGTACAACCGCCGCCACCACGCCGGATCGCGCTCGACCCCGGCGAGCCGGTCGATGATCTCGCCCAGCGGGATGCGCGGCACCTCCAGCGTGCGCAGCTCGGTACGGCGTTCCAGCCCGGCCGGCAGCAGGCTGGGGAACAGCTCCGCCAGCACCTCCACCGTCGCCGCCCCGGCACCCTCGGCGACCTCCGCGTCCCGAGGCCGCAGCACGTGCGGCTCGCCGTCGTCGTCCCTCCCCGCGCTCGGCAGGAACGGCACGCCCGGCAGCCGCTCCAACAACCGCGCCCGCAGCGCACCGTCCAGCTCTCCCCGGCCCAGCGGCCCGGGAACGAGGTCGATGACGCCCGGCTCCACCGGGTGCCACGCGCGCAGCAGCTCGGCGTAGACGTCGGCCACCTGATCCAGGAGGAAGTCCGTCAGCGGCCCCGGCGCCGTGTGCCGCCGGGTGGACTCCAGCGGGAACGAGGCGATGAGCAGCGCGGGCAGCCCCAGCGGCTCGTCGGTGGGAGTCGGCGCGTGCACCACGGGCTCCGTCGCCGGACGCACCGGCGCCCCGGCGGCGTCCACCGGAACCGCCCACGTCACCGACCAGGTGGGACGGCGACGCTCCTCCACCGGCCGGTCCGCGAGCAGCGCCGGGTCCGTCGCCCCCCGCGCGGCGGCCACCCGCCAACGGCGCCCGCCGATGACGGTGTACGGGCCGTCCTCGTGGCGCGTCAGAGTGCGCTCGCCCTCCGGTGTGTCCACGACGACCTCCGCCAGCCCCGGCAGGGCCAGCAGCAACGCGTCGTCCACCCCGTCCAACAACCGCGTCGCCAGCTCGTGCGCGGCGGCGTCCCGCAACGGCAGCACCACGGCCGTGTCGTACCCGGCGGGCGCCTGGCCCTCGGCCGCGAACGGCAGCCGCAGCAGCGGCACGTGACCGTCACGGCGCCGCAACTCCTCCGCCAGCCCCGGCACGGCGGCCGCCAGCCCGCGCGCCTCGGCCAGCGACCACCGCACGCCCCCGCCATGGCTGACCACGGCCGGCTCGTCACTGATCGTCAGCACGGCCGCGAACCCGACCCCGAACCGACCCACGGTGCCGACCTCGTCCCGCTTCGCGGACGCCCGCAGCGTCGCCAGCGACTCCACCCCGGCGGCGTCCAGCTGCGCCCCGGTGTTCGCCGCGACCAGCGTGCCGTCCCGGAGCGTCAGCCGCAGCCGACCCGGCACCCCGGCACGGGCCGCCGCGTCCGCCGCGTTCTGGGCCAGCTCCACGACGAGCCGGTCCCGGTAGCCCCCGAGCGCCAGCTCCTCCTCGGCGTTGGCGTCCTCCCGGAACCGGGCGGGCGAGGCCGCCCATGCCTCCAGCACGCGCCGCCGCAGTTCCCCGGCCCCGAACACATCACCGTCCATGCGGCCGACCGTACCGCTCCCCGGACCCGCTCCCCCGGCCGGAGGGGCCGTCAGCCCTCCGGCGTGGCCGAAGCGGTCGGCGCGGGCCCCTTGACGTCGGCGGCGTCCGGGAAGTCCAACGCGTTACGACACCCGAACCCCTCCGCCGCCTTCTCCGCCGACGCGAGGAGGACGGAGAACGTGGCCTCCTGATTCAAGCCGAACAAATGCTCGATCAAGCGACCTTCGACCGCGCGAGGACCGGGGTCGGCTACTTCACAACGGAACCGCACGGTCGAAACACCGGGATCGAGGCGCCCGCCAGAAACAATCTCAATATCCTCCCCGGCGTCGTAGACATAACCGGAATCGTCGCTGCGCCTCTCTTCCGGAGGAGCGGGAGCGTCACTAATGTCCACCCATGCGTAGGACAAATCGAATTGCAGGAGAGCATCACTCTTCCGTTGAACGTTACAAAATTTCCCGGGGTACTTCACCTTGTCGTCCGCGATTTCGACGAGCTCTTCGGGATCATGCCTGCCCGTCTCAATAATTCCTGCCGCGACCCGGCCATCAAGAATTCCGTGACAGGCGGCTTGCAACTCCACAGACTCATCATCGTCCGGATTCTGACTACAGCCGACAAGGACCGAAATCAGCAACGCGGCAAAAAGGAGGATCCTGCCCATCAATCTGCATCCATGGAGTCCGCGTCCAGCTTCCCGTTACTATAGGCAGAGTTGGCCTCCGTGCTCATTTCACCCGGGTTATCCACCTGGTGGATCTTTTGGTAGGCGTGCCCGTTACTGATCGCCATTGCCCGACCCCTCTCAACAAATTCCTCAGACGCCAACCCCGCCTCAGCAGAGAAATCCTTCTCCATCGCCTTGAGGTTCTCGTTCATCTCATTTCCGAAATAGGTGTCGAATGCCTTGACGCCCGCGTCCACGACGATCGGAACAGCAACGGCCGTGGCGATACCAGCCCCTGGCCCCGCCGCCGCAGTCACACCCAGGGCTGCGATGCCACCGACGGCCGTGCTCACGCTGTACTTCTGCCATGACGACGAGTCTTCCCTGGCCTTGTTCGCCGCCTCGGCCTTTCCTCTGAAATCCTGGTCAATCTGTGAAGTCCGGGCCTCATCGAGTACTCCATGATTGTAGGCACCCACGTTCTGCGCATGGCGTGCCATCGACACCTCATCACCGTGGGCCTCCATGAGGCTCGCAGTGTAAGCGTGCTGGGAAGCAGAGAGGACCTCGTGACCACCGGCCTGTTGACCAACGTTGTAGAGAAACCAGCGAGCGTCAGTCGAAGAAAACTCCGCGTGACCAGCGCTACTGCGGTCAAACAAATCCGCACGCATGGGCGGCTCCATGGAGCCGCCCATAAGCGCGGTGGCCCACGTCAGATCGTCGATGTAGCCGGCGCCCATCTCTGCCAAGCTGTTAGTCAAACCCGGCATCTTATCCAAGAGGTCGTGCCTCTCCGCCACTACGGCTACCACCTGCTCCATGACGTTGGCAGTGACGTCGTCGCGCTGGAGTCCGACCTCACGGTACGGGACGCCCAGCGTCGCCGACTCCAGGGCACGGCCGAGCTCGTCGTAGGCGTAGCCGCGCCGAGGGTCCTCGCCCTCCACCGGGTCGTGGGGCCAGTCGCGATCCAAGAGGAGGTACTGCAGTTCCTTGTCCAGCTTTCCCTCATCTGAGGAGAAGAATCCCTTGGAGGCTTCGGGATTGTTCCCCAGAGCAGTCAGGAATCCGGAAAAGGGATCGTTACCCTTGTCCAACCCACCGATGTGCAGCTCGTACGGGTCGACGCTGTCAGTCCAGACGTGCTCGCTGTTCTTCTTCTCGAAGTCGATGAGTTCCCGGCCGTAGGTCTGGAGGAAGTCGGAGTCGTAGTCCCCCTCGTGCATCAGGCTGCTCAGCAGCTGGAAGCCGTAGGGCGGTCGGCTCTTCTGCGGGTCGGCGGAGGAGTTGACCGCGCCGAAGACGCGGTCGGAGCCCAGGTCGATGATGTCCTTCTTCCACTCCCGCATCTCCGGGCTCTGGGAGTGGGTGGCGGTGGCCAGGGTGTGGCCCAGGGACTCCTGCAACCGGGTGAGGATCTTCTCCTCCGCCTTGCTGCGGTCCTGGTCGGCTGTGACGCCGGACCAGAACTCCAGGACGCCGCGCGGCCCGGCCTTGAGGGCCACCTGCTCGGCGAAGAACGGGTCGCCCTCGCGTCGGCTCAGGGTCCTGTTGAGTTGCTGGAGGTCCGCGTGGCTTGCCGAAGCGCCCTCGGCGAGGATGCGGGTGACGGCCTCGGCGTCGCGGACCGCCTGGCGCCTGCCCTCGGCCGCCACCTGCACGCTGTCGTAGGTGCCGGCGTTGAAGCCCTGGTCCCGTCCGTTGCGGTCCTGCGTCAGGGCCCAGTGCAGGGCCTCGTCGGCGTCCGTGGCGTCGCCCACCGCGGCCCGGACCCGGGTGTTGTAGCCGCTGATCGTCTCGGCGTAGAGCCGTTGCCGGCTGCCGTCGTCATCGTCGGCGGTCGCGGAGAAGGAGACGACGCCCTGGGCGGAGATGCTGAGGTTGCGGTCCTCCTCCACTTCGTCGCGGACCGCTCGCGCCCGCTTCTGCGCGGATCTGAACGCCTCCAGGGCGCTTTCCAGGAGCCGGTGGATCGCGCCCGCCTCGTCCTCGGCGGCGTGGAACTGCGCTGTGACGTCGTCCAGCCGCACGAAGGCGGCGTCGGCCGTCTCGCCGGTCCAGTCGGAGCCGCGCAGCCGCGCGGCCACGTTGCCGTCGAACTCCCGGCTGATCGTGTTGAACTGGCTGGGCAGGTTGCGCCACTTCACGACGGCCTCGTCCAGTGGGCCGAGATCGGCGCTCGTCAGGTCCCGGTAGGTCACCATCTCCCCGTACACCCCCTCCGCATCGGCCCGTCACCCCTTGGGGACGTCGATGCCCTTCGCGTTGTCGGCCTGGGCGAGGTCCTCGGTGCGCAGGAGTCCGGCGGCGTTGCGGAGGCTCTGGGCCACGCCCCGGTCCAGCAGGTCGTCCAGGTGGGTCATCTGTTCGGCCCACCGCTCCTGGAAGACGGGGATGGCCCCCGCCGAGGTGAATCCGGCGAGGCCGCCGGGGATCTGTCCGGTCTCGCGGAGTGTGGCGTCGTCGGCCCGGCGCAGGGCGTCGCGGACGGTGTCGGCCTCACCGGCCCGGTTCTCCAGCAGGCTGGGCGTGACCTTCAGCTTCGGTCCGGGCGCCCCGCCGCCGCCGTCGATCGGTGCCACTCCCGCGAGCCGCAGCCCGGCCTGCTCGTGCAGCCGGGCCCATTCCTCCTCGAAGGACATCGCTCCCCGCCCTCTCGCCTCGCCTGCGTTCGGCGCGTGCCGCGTGGCCGGTCGGCTACGCGGCGTGCGGGCGTCACTCTAGCGCCGCAGCGGGGCGGGGTTCGGCGGAACGAGCCGCTCCGGCGGCGGAGGGAACGGGGAGGAAGGGGGAAGGGGTCAGCTGCCGGTTTCGCCTGGGCGGGTCTGCGTGGCGGCGTCCGGGGGCGGGGTGTCGTGCAGGGCCAGCGCGTCGACCCTGTTCTCGTCGATCACCGGTGGCGGGGGCTGCGGCGGCGTCGGCATGACGGCCGCCTCGGAGTGCCCGCCGCAGCCGTAGCCGAAGGAGACGACGCGGCCGTCGGCGGGGGCGTACTCGTTGGCGCACACCCCGAACGCCTGCTTGAGCGAACCGGCGAGCGGCACGAGGAAGCCGCAGGTCTGGCAGGAGGCGGGCGCCGCCTGGGCCATCGGCGTGCGGGGGCCGAAGTCGTCCTCCCAGCGCTCGGCGGCCAGGTGGAGGCCGAGTCGGGACAGGACGCGGGCGCGACGCAGGCCCAGTTCGTCGGCGACGGCGCCGATCTCGGCGGGCCGGGGCGCGGTGGGCGGCTCCTCGGCGACGACGGAGTTCGGCGGCGGGGCCTCCTCGTCGGTGTAGCCCTGTTCGAGGCGCACGTCGTCGGCCTCGGTGGGCAGGAGGTCGCCGGTGCCGAGGTCGCCGGGGCGCAGCCGCTCGCTCCACGGCACCCATTCGGGGGCCAGGACGGCCTCCGGGCCGGGCAGCAGCACGGTCTCGTCGAGGGTGACGACGCGGGCGCGGGAGGCGCGGGCGACGGTGACGGCCCAGCGCCAGCCCCGGTAGCCGAACTCCTGGCACTCGAAGAAGTGGGTGACCACGCGGTCGGCGTCGGCCACGGCCCCGAGGTAGTCGCCGACGGTCCCGGGGTGGGCGGCCTCGGCCGCGGCTTCGCGGGCGAGTTCCACTGCCTCGGCGCACAGCCGGTCGGGGGTACGGCTTCGCATCGCAGCACTCACAGCAATCGTCTCTTCCCTACGCCTTGTCGCGCCTGCGCGCACGACAGGAGCCGCGTGTTCGCCGTGGGGGGACGGAGCGGACCGGTGGACCGCTGCGACGTACCCGCGCCGGGGACACACAGGGGACGATGCCGTACGGGGCGCGCTGTGCACCCACGCTACCCCACCACTCCGCCGGGCAACCGCGCGAGGCGGTCGCCGACCGTCCGGCAGGGGTCCCGTTCAAGGCGCGCGCCGTGGGGCACACTGACGACGTGACTGACGAAGTGGGGGGCACGCGCCTGACGGACGGGGCCGGACGCCCGAAGCGCACCGACGCGCGGCTGCGGTCCGCTCCGCCGGTGGCGCAGGCTCCCGCGGAGGTGGGGGACGGCCTCGGGGCGGGGCGACGTCCGGGCGTGGCGCGGCGCGTCGCGCGGGGCTTCGGGCGGGCCGTGCACCGTCCGCCGGCCGCGCTCGGGCGCGGCATCCGCCGGGCGACGCACGCGCAGGGCGCCGGGGAGTCGGGGCTCGGCAAGCTCACCGAGCTGCACATGATCAACTCGGCCGGCGACATGCTCATCACGATCGCGCTGGCCTCCACCATCTTCTTCTCCGTTCCCACCGGCGAGGCGCGCGGACGGGTGGCCCTGTACCTGGCGGTGACGCTGGCGCCCTTCATCCTGCTGGCCCCGGTGATCGGGCCGCTGCTGGACCGCATCCCGCACGGGCGGCGGGCCGCGATGGCCGGGGCGATGCTGGCCCGCGCGCTGCTGGCGCTCGCGCTCTCGGGCGCGGTGGCGGACGGCGGGCTGGAGCTGTATCCGGCGGCGCTGGGCGTCCTGGTGGCGTCGAAGGCGTACAACATCGTGCGGTCGGCCGTCGTCCCGCGGCTGCTGCCCCCGCGCATCTCCCTCGTCAAGGCGAACTCCCGGATCACCCTGGCGGGTCTGCTGGCGACGGGGGCGGCGGCTCCGGTGGGTGCCGGGCTGCACCAGTTCGGTCCGCAGTGGCCGCTGTACGGGGCGTTCGCCGTGTTCGTCATCGGGCTGTTCCTGGCCTTCACGCTGCCCCACCAGGTGGACTCGGCCAAGGGCGAGGCGCGCGCGCAGTTGGCGGCCGACCGGGGGGAGCCCGAGCCGTGGGTGGCCAAGCACAGCCCGGGCCACCGGCGCCGGTCCGAGGAGCGTCCCGGCCTGCGGACGGTCGGGGCCTCGGTGTTGAACGCGCTCATCGCGAACTCCTCGGTGCGCGCGCTGTCGGGGTTCCTCACCTTCTTTCTGGCCTTCCTGCTGCGCGAGCACCCGCTGGACGGCCACGGCGCCGCGTTCTCCCTGGGTCTGGTGGCCGTCGCGGCGGGCACGGGCAACGCGCTGGGCACGGCCGTCGGGGCGTGGCTGCGGGCACGGGGTCCGGAGATCATCATCGCGACGGTGCTGGCGCTGGCCCTGGGCGCGACGGTGGTGGCGGCCGTCCGGTACGACACGGCGACGGTGACGGCGGTCGCCGCGTGCGCGGGCGTCTGCCAGGCGCTGGCGAAGCTGTCGATGGACGCGCTCATCCAGCGCGACGTGCCCGAGCAGGTGCGGACCTCGGCGTTCGCCCGGTCGGAGACGTTGGTGCAGATGTCGTGGGTGGCGGGGGGCGCGGTGGGCATCGTGCTGCCGCTGATCGGGACGCTCGGGATGGCCGTGGGGGCGGGTCTGATCGCGGCCGGGGCCGTGGCGTCGGTGCGGGGGCTGCTGGGTGCGGCCCGCCGCGGCACGCCGCACCCCCGCGTCGCCTGAGGGACGCGGGGCGATAGCCTGCCCACCATGACCAGCATGCTCTCTCGGCTCCGGGGCCGTCACACCCGGGCCCTCGCGGCGACCGGCGCCGCCTTCGCGCTCGTCGCCCTGTCCGCGTGCGAGAAGCCGACGCCGATGACGACGGTCACCGTCGGCTCGGACAGCGTCTACTCCGAGGCGGCCTGCTACAACGACGGCAAGAAGCTGACCGAGGAATCCTTCGCCACGTGCGTCGAGGACGCCAAGGAGGCCCCCTCCATCTCCATCGACCGCAACGACAGCATCAAGGTCGGTGTGGAGCCGGACATCGCGGAGCGCGGCTGGCAGATCTGGCTGGAGGGCCAGCCGTTCGACGCGTTCGCCGACTCCACCTACCAGTCGGTGGACGCCTCGATCATCGTGCAGGCCCTGCAGCGCGGCGGTCAGGAGGTGGACAGCGTCAAGATGTCGATCGTCGAGACGCCGCTCCCGGACGCCGGTGAGCAGCAGGCGCAGCCCGGCTACTACGGCGTCTGGAACTTCGAGCTCGAACTGAGCGAGTAGCACGTCCCGGTAGCGGCGAACGTGAACGCGCGCGTCCTGGTCGTCACCGCCGTCCCGCCCGAGCGGGACGCGGTGACGCGCGCCGCGCCGTGCCCGCCGCAGCCGGTCGAGCTGCCGGGGACGGCGGAGCTGCGCCGCGTCGTGTGGACGCTGCCGGGGCCGCCGGGCGCGGAGGTCGAGCTGGACGTGCTGGCGGCGGGGGTCGGTCCGGCCGCCGCCGCGGCGGGGACGGCCACGGCCCTGACGGCCGCCGTGCTGGCGGGTGCGCCGTACGGGCTGGTCGTCTCGGCGGGCATCGGCGGCGGCTTCGGGCCGGCGCCGGGCCGGGCCGTGGTGGCGTCGCGGATCGTCGCGGCGGATCTGGGCGCGGAGACGGCCGAGGGGTTCCTGCCCGTGACGGAGCTGGGTTTCGGCACCTCCGTCCACCTGCCGCCGGCCGGGGCGGCACGCGAGCTGGCCGGGGCCGTGGACGGCGTCCTCGGGCCCGTGCTGACCCTCTCCACCGTCACCGGCACCGCGCGGGGCGCCGCCGAGCTGGTCCGGCGGTACCCGGACGCGGCGGCCGAGGCGATGGAGGGCTTCGGTGTGGCGGAGGCCGCCGCCGGGTACGGCGTCCCGGTGCTGGAGGTGCGGACCGTCTCCAACGCCGTGGGTCCCCGGGACCGGGCGGCGTGGCGCGTCCCCGAGGCCCTGTCGGCTCTGACCGGGGTGTTCCGCGCCGCCGCGCCGCTGCTGGGGACGTGGACGACGTCCGGGATGCCGAGGGGATCGCATGGCTGACACGCAGGCCCGCGCGGAGGGCCACGGGGGGCCGCTGGCGGTGGCGTACTCGCCGTGCCCCAACGACACGTTCGTCTTTCACGCCTGGGCGCACGGGCTCGTGCCGGGCGCGCCCCCGATCGAGGTGACGTTCGCGGACATCGACGTCACCAACGGGCTGGCCGAGCGGGGGGCCGCGTGCCCCTTCGACATGCTGAAGATCTCCTACGGGCAACTGCCGTACGTGCTGGACGAGTTCGCGTTGCTGCCGTGCGGTGGGGCGCTGGGGACGGGGTGCGGTCCGCTGGTGCTGACCCGCGAACCGGGCCGTGCGCTCACCGGGGGCACCGTCGCCGTGCCGAGCGAACGCTCGACCGCCTACCTGCTGTTCCGGCTGTGGGCCGCGGCCGAGGTGCCCGGCGGCATCGGGGAGATCGTGGTGCTGCCGTTCCACGAGATCATGCCCGCCGTGCGGGACGGCTCGGTCGACGCGGGCCTCGTCATCCACGAGGCCCGCTTCACCTACGGGCGGTACGGGCTGCACCAGCTGGCCGACATGGGCGAGCACTGGGAGCGCACGACGCGGCTGCCGATCCCGCTCGGCGCGATCGTCGCGCGCCGCTCGCTGGGCCCGGAGCGGCTGGCGGCCCTCGCCGACGCCGCGCGGGCCTCGGTGCGCAGGGCCTGGGACGACCCGGCGGCGTCGCGGGCGTACGTGCGGGAGCACGCGCAGGAGATGGACGACGCGGTGATGGACCAGCACATCGGCCTGTACGTCAACGAGTTCACCGCCGACCTCGGCGAGGCCGGGTACGCCGCCGTGCGCGGCCTGCTGACGCGCGCCGCCGCCGAGGGCCTGGTGCCGCCCCTGGCGCCGGACGCCCTGCGCCGCTGACGCGGGCGCGCACCGGGAAGACCGGGAAACCGGGAGGAACGCGAACGGGGCACGCCGCAGCGGCGTGCCCCGACCCGGCGTCGCGCGGTCAGACGTCGAGCTGGTCGGCCACCGCGCGCAGCATTCCGGCGATCTTCGCCCCGTGCTGCTTGTCCGGGTAGCGCCCCCGCTCCAACTGCTGCGAGACGCCGTCCAGCAGCGTCGTCAGGTCCTGCACGATGGACGCCAGTTCGTCCGGCTTGCGGCGCTGCGCCGCCGCGACGGACGGCGCGGGGTCGAGCAGGGTGAGGGACAGCGCCTGGTCACCCCGCTGTCCGGCGACGACGCCGAACTCCACCCGCTGCCCCGGCTTCAGGGCACTGACGCCGCTCGGGAGTACGGAGGAGTGCACGAAGACGTCGCCGCCGTCGTCACGGGAGAGGAAGCCGAAGCCCTTCTCGCTGTTGAACCACTTGACCTTGCCGGTAGGCACGTCTGTCCTGTCCTCGCACTCGTGTGGCATCCGGATAACGGTACGGCGGGCCGCTCTCGACCCGCCGTACCCAAGATTAATCTCCCCGTGGCCGGTGACAAGAGGCCACCGGAGAGTCAGCGACGGTCGAGGCCGTGCACAGGTGCACCGGTCTTACCCTGGACAGGTGACCACTACACCTTCCGCTTCCTCCTCCGCGTCGGACGACGGGCGTCGGCCCGGGGACGTGCTGATCCGGGTCGGGATGGTCGTCTTCACGCTCGGTGCGCTGGCGACGGTCATCACGTTCCTCCCGCTGTTCCTCGGCACCGAGCCCTTCCCGACGGCGGCGTACGTGCTGTCGATGCTCATGGGCGTGGGGTTCGCGCTCGCCGGGGCCGGCTTCCTGCGGGGGGTGGCGGCGCAGCGGCGGGCCGCGCGCCGCCACGGTCAGGCGACGCCCGAGGGCTCGCCGGGGTAGCCGGCCCCCGCGCGGTGGGCGGCCAGCCAGGCCGGGAACGCCGCCAGGCCCGGCAGGACGGCGTCGGCCCCGGCCGCCCGCAGCTCCTCGGCGGAGCACGGTCCGGTGGTGACGGTGACCGAGACCGCTCCGGCCGCCCGGGCCCCGCGCACGTCGCCGACGTGGTCGCCGACGTAGACGTGCGCGCCGTGCTCGCGCAGGGCCGCGGCCTTGGCCTCCGCCCACAACCCGCCGACCAGCGCGTCGGGCAGCAGCCCGAGGTGGTCCAGGTGCAGCTTGGCGTGCGGCTCGTTCTTGGCCGTGACGACGAGGGTCCGGCCGCCCGCCGCCCGGACGGCGGCCAGCGCGGCGTGGGAGCCGGGCAGCGCGCGGGCGGGGGCGATCGCGTGGTCCGGGTACAGCTCGCGGTAGCGCGCCGCCGCCGCCGGGACGTCGTCGGCCGGGAACCAGTACGCCAGCTCCGTCTCCAGCGGGGGCCCGAGCCGGCTCACGGCGAGGGCGCTGTCGATGGGGGTGCCCGTCTCGGCGGCCAGCAGGTCGTAGGCCGCCCTGATGCCGGGTCGGGTGTCGATGAGGGTCATGTCCAGGTCGAAGCCGACGGTGACGGCCTCCGGGGTCAGCTCGGGCATGCCGTCCATTGTGCGGGCCGCCCACGTCACCCGTACGGGCCACCCGGAAGCCGGTGGACCGCAGGTCCGGGCTCAGCCCTGGACGCGGCGGGCGCGCCAGAGGAGGAACACCGCCGAGGCCAGGGCGGCGGCGCGCACGAACCAGGGGTAGTTCTCCTGGAGCACGTCGCCGAGCGCGCCCTCGGGCACGGGCTCGCCCCAGCGGCCCGTCGCGCGGCCCCACAGCCACACGGCGCCCCCGCCCGCGACGAGCGCGGGCATGCCGAGGACCGCCCACTTGCGCTCGGCGAGCGGCAGCCGGGGCGACCACCAGGCCACCAGCCACCCGGCGGCGAGCGCCAGGAGGGAGCCGAGGACGGTGCCGGCGACGAGCGCCGCGACGGCCAGCAGCTCCACCGGGCCGCCGACGCGGGCCACGCCCGCACCCCCCGCGGGGACGGGCACGCGGGCCAGCCGACGCAGCCGGGCCCACCGGCCGTCCGGCGGCGCGGGCTCCTCGGCCCCGGCCGGCTCCGGCGGGCCCGCGGACGCCCCGCCCTCGGGCTTCGACGGCTCCTTGCCCAGCGGCACCCGGCCGGGCGGCGCCTCGCCGGGCAGCGCCTGGCCGGGGACGAGCTTGGGGGCGTCGCCGTCCGCCGTGGGCGGCACCAGCATCTCGGGGATCTCGATGCCGCCGACGAAGCCGTCGACGTGGCCGCCGCTGGTCTTGCCGAAGGGGCCGCCGTCGCCGTTCCACCACTGCGGGTCCGCCGCCTCGGGGGGCAGCTCGTCCAGGCCCACGAGGTGCGGCGGCGTGGGCCCGGTCGGGGCGGGCGGCTCCGCCCGTGGCGCGCGGCGGCGGCGGGCGGCACGGGCGGACGACGGCCGGTCGCCGGACTCGCCGGAGTCCTCGGCGGGACGCGGCGTCGGGACGCCGCCTCCGCCGCGCGCCGCCGCGACGACGTCCTCCGGTTTGCCGAAGCGGCCGAGGATGCGCCGGACCTCCGCCACGGACTCCACACTGCCCTCGGCCCGCATGCGTTCGATACCCGCCCGCAACTCGCCGACCAGCCGCGCCCGTTCGGCCGCCGTCATCGTCGTTCGGTGCGCCACGTCGCCGACCCGGCTGAGGTAGTCGAAGACGAGCTTCTCACTCTCGATCCCCACGCCCCGACCGTACAGGGCCGGGCCCGGTACCGTGGGTGGGATGACCCGTGAGACCGCCGCGCCGCGCACGCTCGCCGACGAGCTGCGCGGCAGGCCCGACGCCGCACTCGCCGAGCTGCTGCGGGCCCGTCCCGACCTGCTCTCACCGGTCCCCGGCGACGTGACGCAGCTGGCCACCCGGGCCGCGACGCGGGCGTCCGTCGTCCGCTCCCTGGAACGGCTGGACCGCTTCGCCCTCCAGACCGCCCAGGCGCTGGCCGTGGCGCCCGACCCCTGCGCCCGCGAGGAACTGGCCGCCCTGCTGCCCGGCGGGGAGGAGGCGCTGCCGGACGCGCTGGCCGTCCTGCGGGTGCGGGCGCTGGTGTGGGGGCCGGACACGCAGCTGCGGCTGGTCCGCACCGCGCGCGAGGTGCTGGCGCCGTCGGCGGCGGCCCCGTCACCGACCGGCCTGGGCCCGTCGCTGGCGGAGGCGGCGGCCGGGATGTCGCCGGGCCGGCTCCAGGAGATCCTGGCGCACGCCGGGCTGCCGACGACGCACGACCCGGTCAGCGCGCTCGCCGCGCTGACCGGGCTGTTCGCCGACGCGGACCGGCTGGCGGCCCTCCTGGGGCAGGCGCCCGCCGGGGCCCGCGAGGTCCTGGGAAAGCTCGTGTGGGGCCCGCCGCTGGGCACCCTCGGCGGCGGCACGACGCCCACCGACGGCGGCACCGCCGACGGCGCCGCCACGGCCCCGGTGCGCTGGCTGCTGGACCGGGGGCTGCTGCTGCCCGCCGGGCAGGGGAGCGGCGGTCGGACGGTCGTCCTGCCCCGCGAGGTGGCCCTGCACCTGCGCGGGGGCCGGGCGCACCGCGAGCTGGAGCCCGTCCCCCCGCAGGTCGGGGTCGCCCGCTCCCACGAGGTGCGCACCGTGGACACCACGGCGGCGGGCCAGGCGTTCACCGCCCTGGCCACCGTCGAGGAGCTGCTGGCGGGCTGGGAGCGCCTGCCACCGCCGGTGCTGCGGGCGGGCGGCCTGGGCGTGCGTGACCTGAAGCGGACCGCCCTGGCGCTGGACCTGCCCGAGCCGGCCGCCGCGTTCTGGGTCGAACTCGCCTACGCGGCGGGCCTGGTGGCCTCCGACGGGGAGGCCGACGAACGGTACGCGCCCACCCCCGTCGCCGACCGGTGGCGGGACCTGCCGCCGCAGGAGCGCTGGGCGCGGCTGGTGGCCGCCTGGCTCCCGGCCACCCGCGTGCCGGGGCTCGTCGGCGGGCGGGACGCGAAGGGCCGGGCGCTGGCCGCGCTCGGGCCCGGCCTGGACCGGTCCCTGGCCCCCGAGGTGCGCCGCCGCGTCCTGGAGCTGCTGGCGGAGCTGCCGCAGGGCGGCGCTCCCCTGCCGGACGACGTGCTGGCCCGGCTGCGCTGGGAACGCCCCTCGCGCGGCCCCGAGGAGCTGCGGGCGCGGCTGTGTGCGGCGGCGTCGCAGGAGGCGGAGCTGCTCGGGCTGACCGGCCGGGGGGCGCTCGCCGGGTACGCGCGCGGACTGCTCGCCCCCCACGCGGCCGACCACACGGCCCACGACGGGACCGGCGACGCCGCGACGGCCGACACCGGGACGGCCCACGCCGCAACGGCCGCCCGCGCGTCCGACGCCTGGGCGGACGCGGCGGACGCCGCCGCCGCCCGGCTCGCCCCGCTCCTGCCCGAGCCGCTGGACCACGTCCTGCTCCAGGCCGACCTGACGGCCGTCGCCCCCGGCCCGCTGGAACGCCCGCTGGCGGACGCGCTGGCGGTGCTGGCCGACGTCGAGTCCAAGGGCGGCGCGACCGTCTACCGCTTCACGCCCGCCTCGGTACGGCGCGCTCTGGACGCCGGGCGTTCGGCCGCCGACCTGCACGCCTTCCTCGCCGCCCACTCCCGCACCCCCGTACCGCAGCCGCTCACCTACCTCGTCGACGACGTCGCCCGGCGGCACGGCAGGCTGCGGGTCGGCGCGGCCTCCGCCTACGTGCGCTGCGACGACGACGCCCTGCTGGCGGAGATCATGGCCGACCGGCGCTCGGCCGCCCTCGGGCTGCGGCTGCTCGCGCCGACGGTCCTGGCCGCCACGGCCGAGCCCGGCCGACTGCTGGAGACCCTGCGGGAGATGGGGCACGCCCCGGCCGCCGAGTCGGCCGACGGCGACGTGCTGATCGCCCGCGCCGGCGCCCACCGCACGCCCCCGCGTACACCGCCCGAGCCGGTGCCCGAGGGGCCGCCGCCGCCCGGCCCGACCCTCCTGGCGGCGGCCGTGCGGGCCGTCCGGGCGGGCGACCTGGCCGCCACCGCACCCCACCGGGCCCCGGGCGGCGCCTCGCCCACGGGTGAGCCGCCGCGGACGACATCGGCCGACACCCTCGCCACGATGCAGTCGGCGGTGCTGACGGGGACGGCGGTGTGGATCGGCTACGTCAACGCGGACGGCGCGGCCAGCCAGCGCGTCATCGCACCCGTCCGGGTCGAGGGCGGCTTCGTGACCGCCTACGACCACACGGCCGACGAGGTCCGCACCTTCGCCCTCCACCGGGTGACGGGCGTGGCCGAGCTGGCCGAGGACTGAACTCCCGTCAGGGGCCGGAGCTCAGCGGCCGGAGTTCACGGGCCGCAGCTCAGCCGTCGGCCTCCGTCAGGAGCGCGTAGCCGGTCAGCCCGAGGGAGCTGCGACGGCTCCAGCTGCGGGCCGCGAGGACGGCGACGGCCGTGCGGGTCGCCCGGTGGAAGCCGAGGAACGCCTCGAGGCCCGGTGTCGCACCGGGGTGGTAGAAGACCTCGCCGTCCCGGAACCACGTCAGGGTGTGGGTCTGCCGGGGACGCAGCCCCCGCCGCAGCACCGGCCGGGTCACCTCCCGCAGCGCGGCGGTCAGCGGCGTGCGCTCCGGCGCGACGTGGGCCTCCAGGAAGGTCAGCAGGTCGTGCGGGGTGGCGCGGACGGCCCCGGCCGGGGCGAAGCCGCGCATGACCAGCGGCGGCACCGGCGTCGTGCCGTCCCGGCGGTGCCCCACGGCGTCCCGGCCGGACGTTCCCGGGTGCAGGCCGGTGTTGCCGAGTCCGAGCGGCCCGAGGACGTGGTCGGTGAGCAGGTCGGCGTAGGAGGTGGCCGTCGTGCGGGCCAGGGCCTGCCCGAGCAGCGCGCCGCCGAAGTTCGAGTACCACCAGCGGCTGCCCGGCCGGTGCCGGACGCGGGCGCGCGCGAAGGCGTCCAGCAGGTGCCCGGTGCCGTAGTCGGCGTAGGGGTTGGTGCGCCAGGCCGGGACGGCGCGGCGCAGGAACTCCGCGTCGTGCGGCAGCCGGGGCAGCCCCGAGGTGTGGGTGGCCAGGTGGGTGAGGGTGATGGCGTCCCGGTGCGGGTCCGGCCGCAGGGGCGGCAGGTGCGCCGTGACGGGGTCGTGGGCGCCGACGCGGCCGGCGTGCGCCAGCGCCGCCAGGAGCAGCACCGTGTACGTCTTGGATGCCGACCCGATCTCGTACCGCAGCCGTTCCCGGTCGGCGTGCCGGGCGGGGCCGTGGCCCCCGCTGTGCACGAGGCGCTCCCCGTCGCGGCTGACGGCGACGACGACGTCGGGCCCGTCCAGGGACCGCACCGCCGCCCGCACCCGCTCCTCCCAGCCCGCCGCGGTGGCCCGGCGGAGCGTCCCGGCCGTCACGCCGGACCCGCCGGGAGCGCCGCCAGGGAGCGGGAGGTGGCCATGACGGAGGCGAACGCGGCGACGAGGGTGGGGTGGTGGAGGAGGTCGAACAGCTCGGCCGGGTCGGCGGTCTGCGGCATCCCGCCCTCGATCGGCATGGCCCCGCTGCCGTCCTGGGCCGCCGCGTAGCGCCGCCAGGCGTCCTCGTCCAGCGTCGGCCGCGGCAGGCAGGCGTCGACGACGAGGAGTTCGCCGAGCAGGTCCCAGTGCCCGCGCTCGGCCCAGTCCTCCAGCCAGGTGGGCAGCCACAGGTCGAGGTAGTCGGCGAGGTCGGACGGCAGCCCCTCGGGGCGGGAGCCCCAGCGCGTGAGGTGGAAGACGGTGTGCGTCACGTCGTAGCCGATGTGGTAGCCCAGCGTCCACGGCTCCGGCCGTCGCCCCAGCCAGGTGCGGCGCGTCGCCTCGGCGATGCCCAGCGACGGGCTCAGCCCGGCGCGTTCCTCGGTGACGGAGAACCCGAGCCGGCGCACCGGCAGCATCTCCAGCGCGGCCCAGCTCCCCAGGGCCCGGCCGTGGGCGACGCCGCGCTCCAGCCCCGGGTGGCGGCGGCCGTCCTCCCTGAACGGCGCGTACACCTCCAGCGGCATCGGGCTGAGCGGCTCGTCCCGCTGGACGCGGTCGAGGACGGCGCCGCCCTCCAGCACCTCCTCCCAGGCGAAGTCGAGGAGTTCGCGGGCCAGCCGGGCCTGCCGGCTGCCGGCCACCCCTTCGCGGAAGAGGGCCGTGCCGATGACGGCCAGCTCGCCGACGGGCTTGAGCCGGCCCAGGTCGGGGACCTCGCCGGGCTCCAGGCTGAGCCGGAAGTGCCGCCGGTGGTCGGACAGCCACTCCAGGGCCCGGACACCGACGTCGTGCAGGAGCTGGGGGCGGGTGGTCACGGTCGGCCTCCGGCGGACGGACTGAGGGCGGCGGGGTCGGGAAGTGCGGGATCTGCGGGATCTGCGGGGGTGCTGGTGAGAGTGAGGGCGGCGGCGAACGCGGCGACCAGCGTGGGGTGGTAGCAGGCACGGAACGCGGCCTCGTCGGTGGCTTCGGGAGCCGGGCCGCGTGGCGCGACGACCCCGTCCGGGCCCTGCCCCGCCGCGTAGGCGGCCCACTCCGCGTCGGCGGGCGGCGGCTCCGGCAGACAGGCGCGCACGGCGAGCAGCTCACCCGCCAGATCCCAGGACTCCTCCTCCAGGCAGGCCACCGTCCACGCCGGGAGCCAGGCGGCGAGGTGGCCGCGCACGTCGGCGGGCAGCAGCTCGGGCGCCGCGCCCCACCGGGTGACGTGGAAGACGTGGTGGGTGGCCGCGTACCCCGACCGGCTCTCGAACGCCCACGGCTCCGGCAGCCCCCCGAGCCAGGTGCCCGCCGCGACCGCCGCCGGGTCGGTGTGCGGGGCCAGGCCCAGGCGCCGCTCGGCGCCCAGCACGGCCAGCGCGCGCGTCGGCTCCCGCTCGGTGCAGTGCCACGACCGGGTCGCGGCTGCCGACCGCGCGAACGCCTCGAAACCCGCGTGCCGACGACCCGCCCCCGCGAACGCCGCGTACATCTCCAGGGGGTAGGTGGCGTGCGGCTCGGCCCGCGCGAGGGCGAGGAACAGCTCCCCGCGCCCGGACGCGTCCCACGCCGCCTCCAGCAACTCCCCGGCCAGCGCGTGCTCCTGCCCGCCGGGCGCGGTGCGGCGCAGGACGGCGGCCATCAGCTCCGCCAGCTCGCCCAGCGGCTTGACGGTGACGTCCGGCTCGGCCCGCTCGGCGGCGTCCGGCGGCGGACGGAACCGCTCCCGGTGCGCGGACAGCCAGCCCAGCGCCCGGCGCAGCACGGCCGCCTGGACGCCGCTCCCGGTCGGGGCGTCGACGGGGGCGTCGGCGGCACTCATGCCGGGGCCCGCCGGACCGGCGCGGTCACCCGCATGAGCTGGGCGGCCCGCACGTGCAGGGCGACGCGGGCGTCGGCGGCGGCGCCCATGTGGTGGACGAAGTCCAGCCCGGCGTCCAGGCCCAGCGTCGTCGGCACCCCGGGGACGAGGGCGAGCCAGCGACCGAGCCCCGCCGCCTGGAGCCAGTCGCGGCGGCGGACGGCCCGCACGAAGCCGCGCCCGAGGTCCACCGGACGCTTGGCGGCCCCCGTGGCCAGCGCCGACTCCACGCCCGGGACGGCCAGGGGGGCGAGCTGCGCCATGCGGTGGGCCAGGCGCGGCCACGGCTCCCCCGCCACCCAGTCGGCGTCCGGCTGCGTCTCCCGGACGCCGCGCCCGGTCAGCGTCCGCAGCGCCTCGGCGAGCCCCCAGTGGCTCCACGCGGACGCCGCCGTCGCCTCGGGCGGGGGCGGGTAGGCGTCACGGGCGGTCTCCGCGAGCGCGACGTCGGCCGGCGCGGCAGCGACCCCGTACAGCAGGGCGGGCGCCAGCGCGTCCGCGCCGAGCACCCGGACGCAGGCGACGAGCAGCGGGTCGTGCGCGGACAGCGCGACCGACCCGGCGAGATCGGGAGCGGACAGGTGATTGCCCCCGCCCGCGAGGGCGGAGGCAATCACCGAAGCGGTGTTCTGCACCGCGTCCGGCAGTCCGGACGCGGGCGACGTTGCTTCAGCCACGAGCGGTCAGCTCATCCCTTCTTCGGCCGCGGGGCGGGCGGGGAAAGCAGGACCGCACCGGCCAGCAGCAGCAGCCCGGCGCACTCACTGGTGTCGCGGAACGTCCCGTCGGCCTCGGTCGCGTTCAGGGCGGCGTCCACGTCCTGGGCGAGCGCTTCCCTGGTGGCCTGGTCGGTCAGCGGTTCGTTGAGCGGCAGCATCGGATCATCCCCTTCGGATTCGTACCATTTGTACCTCCCATCCATTTAGACCTCTTACGTTCACACCCGCAACAGCAACCACTCCAGCCCGGACGGGCCACTGTCGGTCGGCCCGTTCGTGCATGAGGGGATCAGAGCTGTGGCGGGACACCGTGCCGGGCGGACCGCAGGCACTCCACGAGGTGGTCCACGTTGGTCCACGGGTTGCCGG
This sequence comes from Streptomyces chumphonensis, assembly GCF_014779715.1. Classification (GTDB taxonomy): domain Bacteria; phylum Actinomycetota; class Actinomycetes; order Streptomycetales; family Streptomycetaceae; genus Streptomyces; species Streptomyces chumphonensis. Next base: position 181,973 of record NZ_JACXYU010000007.1, on the reverse strand, counting down.
ACCAGCCGCCGGAACCGCGCCGCCTCAGCTCCACCGCCCGCGCGCGGGCCTGCGGATACCCGGCCCGCAGCGCCTCGTACTCCAGGTGCTTGCGCGACGTGGCGTAGCCGCACGCACCACTGTGCTCCAGCGCCCGCTGCATCTGCGCCGACGTGTGATAGGCCGTCACCGGGGCACAGTGCGGCAGCAGCCACAGCTCGAAGCAGGGGTTGCTGTAGGCGATGGCGACGCCGTGCCGGTCGGCAAGCCTGCGCGCGGCCTCCAGCGAGGGCTGAGCCACGGGAGCCTCCACGTCCACGACGCACCAGACCTCGTCGTACGGGGTGTAGCGGTCCGCTGCGGACCTCGGGGCCCGTTCCTGGTGCGCGATCGCCGCCTTCACCAAGGACTTCGGCTCACCGTGCTCGCCTCCGATGCAGATCGAGACGGGCAGGGCCCGCAACTCGCCGCGCAACCCCTTGAAGTACTGGTTCTCGGTGCACTCGCCCTCGCAGTAGATGAGGAACCTACGCTGCTCCGGGCGCACGCCCTTCGTCCGCTTCAGCGGCTTGCCCGGCCCCACCCGCACTCCCACCTCGGCAGGCCGCGGCCAGGGACCGCAGCAGATCGTCGTCCAGATACGGCACGGCCCCGTATCGCCCCGCCAGGTAGCGCTTCTCCAGGTTCTCGCCACTCTGGTCACGCACACGGAACTCGGTCATCGGAAAGAGCCGGGTGGCCAGTGACTCCGGGTCCTTCTCCGTGAACCACACCTGGTCGCGGTAGAGCTCGGTCCGCGCGTTGCGGCCGAGAAGGCCCGCCTCGTGGGTGCTGAACACGAGCTGCGCCCCGGTGCGGTTCGTCTCCGGGGACTGGAACATGCCCACGAGCGCGTCCACGAGGTACGGGTGGAGGCGTGCGTCCAGTTCGTCCACACACAGCACCGCGCCGCTGGCCAACGTGGTGATCACCGGCCCGACCAGGCCGATCCACGTCCGCGTGCCGCTGGACTCCTCCCCCAGACCGAGGCGATACGTCCCGCCCGTCGCGCGGTGCTCGACCAGCACGTCCTGCCGGGCCTGAGCCACCCTCACCTTGTCCCCCAGCGCCTCACGCACCGCACGGGTCAGCCGCTCGTGCGCCGCACGTGACTCCTCGTCCGGTTCTTCGATCCGCAGCCCGGACACGCCCAGGTCGGCGTAGGTGAGCAGGGCGAGCACGGATCCGCCGTCCTCCCGGGTCGAGCCGTCCAGACACAGCCGCACCGTGTGATCGAGCCGGGAGGCGAAATCCTCGTCCGTGGCCATGCGCATGCCCGACTGGAACCAGCGGTAGACCCGGCCCAGCTGTGGATGGCCCTGAGCGGCGGCGACGGACAGATAGAGGCTGTTAGGCCGTAGCAGCTCCGAGATGACCTTCCGGTGGCCCGTGAGCCACCGGCCGAAGGCGACGGGCTCACCCCGCTTCCGCTCGTACAGCCGACGCGCTCTCGCCTCCGGGTAGTAGTACAGCCATTCCTCCCGGACCTCGACGTCGTCCACGGAGAAGCCGTACTCGTGCCGCACCCCGTCGAGGGCGAAGTCCATCACGAAGGTGCTGGGGAACGAGGAGGGCCGCTCCCGCAGGGCGAAGGGCCGTCTCGGCACGCCGCCGCTGGGGTCCCACCGCCGGAAGGAGGAGAGGATCGCCGCCCTCATCCAACCCATGGCGTCGATCACGTTCGACTTGCCGGAGGCATTGGTTCCGTAGATCGCCGCGACGGGGACGGCCCGGTGCCCACCGCCCGCGACCTCACCCTCCGCCCTGCTCTCATGCCGGTCGGTCGCGACGAGTGAGAGCTCCTGCTCATCGCGCAAGGAGGCGTGGTTCGTCACCTGGAAGCGAAGCAGCACGGCGGCTCCAAGCATCGGGCCATGTCGTTTGAGAGGCAATCGCGTCAAAGTTTGACGATACAGCCTGCCAAACGACACCGCCAACGACATCGACTCCAACGAGTGACACCCTTCTCCGTGGGCAAGGGCACACCCTGCGGGAGGGGGGACACGGGCGCGGCGTGCGAGAGACTGGAGAGTCGACCGATCCCACGCGTGAGGACCGAACGGTGAACAGTGGCCCCCTGATCGTCCAGAGCGACAAAACGCTCCTGCTCGAGGTCGACCACGAGCAGGCCGACGCCTGCCGCCGCGCCATCGCTCCCTTCGCGGAGCTGGAACGGGCCCCCGAGCACATCCACACCTACCGGCTGACCCCGCTCGGGCTGTGGAACGCGCGGGCGGCGGGGCACGACGCCGAGCAGGTCGTCGACGCCCTCGTCACCCACTCGCGCTACCCGGTCCCCCACGCGCTGCTCGTCGACATCGCCGACACCATGGACCGCTACGGGCGCCTCAGCCTGTCCAAGCACCCCGCCCACGGCCTCGTCCTCCAGACCACCGACCGGCCGGTGCTGGAGGAGGTGCTGCGCTCCAAGCGGATCAAGCCCCTCGTCGGCGAGCGCATCGACGCCGACACCGTCGCCGTCCACCCCTCCGACCGCGGCCAGATCAAGCAGGCGCTGCTCAAGCTCGGCTGGCCCGCCGAGGACCTCGCCGGCTACATCGACGGCGAGGCGCACCCCATCGCGCTCAAGGAGGACGACTGGGCGCTGCGCCCCTACCAGAAGCAGGCCGTCGAGGGCTTCTGGCACGGCGGCTCCGGCGTCGTCGTCCTGCCCTGCGGCGCCGGCAAGACACTCGTCGGCGCCGGGGCGATGGCCGAGGCGAGGGCGACGACGCTGATCCTCGTCACCAACACCGTCTCCGCCCGCCAGTGGAAGCACGAACTCGTGCGGCGCACCTCACTGACCGAGGACGAGATCGGCGAGTACAGCGGCACGAAGAAGGAGATCCGGCCCGTCACCATCGCCACCTACCAGGTGCTGACGACCAAGCGGAAGGGCGTCTACCCGCACCTGGAACTGTTCGACTCCCGCGACTGGGGACTCATCGTCTACGACGAGGTGCACCTGCTGCCCGCGCCCGTCTTCAAGTTCACCGCCGACCTCCAGGCCCGCCGCCGCCTCGGCCTGACCGCCACCCTCGTGCGCGAGGACGGCCGCGAGTCCGACGTCTTCTCCCTCATCGGCCCCAAGCGCTTCGACGCGCCCTGGAAGGAGATCGAGGCACAGGGCTACATCGCCCCCGCCGACTGCGTGGAGGTCCGCGTCAGCCTCACCGACACCGAACGGCTCGCCTACGCCACCGCCGAGACCGACGAGAAGTACCGCTTCTGCGCCACGACGCCGTCCAAACTGCGCGTCACCGAAACCCTGGTCCGCCGCCACCGGGGCGACCAGACGCTCGTCATCGGCCAGTACATCGACCAGCTCGACGAACTCGGCGAACGCCTCGGCGCCCCCGTCATCAAGGGCGAGACCAGCAACGCGCAGCGCGAGAAGCTCTTCGACGCCTTCCGCTCCGGGGAGCTGTCCGTCCTCGTCGTCTCCAAGGTCGCCAACTTCTCCATCGACCTGCCCGAGGCGACCGTCGCCATCCAGGTCTCCGGGACGTTCGGCTCCCGCCAGGAGGAGGCCCAGCGCCTCGGCCGCGTCCTGCGGCCCAAGGCCGACGGGCACGAGGCCCGCTTCTACTCCGTCGTCGCCCGCGACACCGTCGACCAGGACTTCGCCGCCCACCGCCAGCGCTTCCTCGCCGAGCAGGGCTACGCCTACCGCATCATCGACGCCACCGACCTCCCCGAACCCGACGCCACCGAAGGCGCCTGAGGCCGCGCCGCCCGCCCGGGACCGCGCTCAGGTGTCGAGCGTCGCACCCAGGTAGAGCAGCATGCCGAAGAGCACGAGGAAGAACAGGGCCGCGAGGACGGCCATGACGCTCCCGGCGATGGCGAGCCCGCGCCCGCCGCGCTGATCCGGCACGACCCACCCGAGGAGGACGAACAGCAGGCTCGGCGCGCACAGGAGCAGGAAAGGATGGGTGCCCAACGCGAACCCCAGGGCCAGCAGCGGCACGTCCACCACCGCCCCGAGCACGGAGGCGGTCACCCGGGCCCGCCGCCCCGACCGGACCGGCACGGTCGACGGCACGGCCCTCCGGTCGTCGCCGGTACCCGCTGCGGACGCTGACGAGGAAGCACTCATCCGCCCATCCCACCGAACACCGGCCACCCCGGACATCCGTCGGGATACTCAGGTACTCCCGTGACCGGCCTCGGAGGTGAAGCCGACGAACGCGCCCCACGCCTGCGGCGTCGACGACAGCACCGGCCCGGACCGGCGCTTGGAGTCCCGCACGTGCACGGTGCCGGGACACTCCGCCACCTCGACACACTCCCCGCCAGCGCTTCCGCTGTAGCTGGATGTGCGCCAGGCCACCGCGACCTCTACGCACTCCCCGCCCTCACCACTGCTGTAGCTGCTCTTGAACCAGGCCAAGGCGGACATGGCCTGCCATGCTTCTGCGGCACTCATAGCTCTCCCAGCAGCTTCTCGACGTACACCAGTGACTCTCGTGGGCTGAGAGCCTGAGCTCGAAGGATGCCGTAACACTCCTCGATCTCCCTGACCGCACGGCGATCTGCGTACAGGCGGCTCTCCTTCAGCACCTCCACATAGGCGATCCTCCGTTCATCTCTGGTCTCGATCAAGGTGAACGGTCCAGCCAAAGCCGCATGCTCTACACAGGCAGTTGGCATGATCTGCATTTCCACATGGCGAAGCTGACCACGTAGGAGGACCTGCTCAAGCTGTCCCCTCATCACCGAAGGACCACCGAGGGGCCGCGTCAGAGCCGCTTCCTCCACCACGAAATCAGGGTGGGCAGCTTGCGGCAGAAGATGTCCTGACGAGCGATACGGGCCAACACACGCTCTTCCACGACTTCTTCGTCCAGGAGCGGACGCCTCATTCGGAACACGGCTTTGGCGTACTCCTCCGTCTGTAGCAGTCCAGGCAGAGCCTGATTGGCGTAGACGTGTACCTCCATGGCCTCCGCCTCCAGCTTCGCCGCGCCCCTGAAGAACGGCGGATACTGCGCCCGCCGGACCTCCTCCTTCATCTCCAGCAGCACGCCGCCCGCGTCCAGAACCTCGTCGGCCTTGTCGATGAACGTCGGCGGTGGAATGCGGCGGCCCTGCTCGTAGGACGCGATGGTGGAGACCGAGTAACCGGTCGCGGCGCCGAGTTCGGCCCGTTCCATACCTGCTCTCAGCCGGAATCGCTTGAGTTGGCGTCCGAAGACGGACAGGATGCCCGCACTCGGCTCATGGTCGGCCTGGGTTCCGTCTTCGGTCGACTCTTCGCTCATCCACGCCACCTCCACTGCCGCCAACGCGGCCCCGCGCGGTAGGTCACTCCGCATGCGACGCGCGGGACGAGCGGCTGCCGGAGCTGTCCGGTCGGCAGCCGCCTGACGATACCGAGGGCGGCCGGGGACTGTTCCTCGTCTCTCAACTCGCCTCGGCCTGGGGCACACGCCCCCGCCCCGCAGCACCGGGCAAGACGGTCTGGGCCGAACTCTCCACACCCCCGGCATAGGCACTCCGCCCCCGCGCCACCTCACATGCGCAGCAACACGTAGGTCGGATACGGCAGGACGGCCCCGCCCCCCATGCACCGCTCAGAGGTCCCCACGTAGCGGAATCCGGCTTTCGTCAAGACACGGCCGGAGGCGGGGTTGGCGGGGTGGTGCTCGGCTTCCAGTCGGTCAAAGCGGACCACGGTGAAGGCGAAGGTCGCAGCCCGCTCCGTTGCCTCGGTGGCGTAGCCGTGACCCCATGCCGCCTCGCAGAGAATGTACCTGAGCGTACCCGTGTGGCAGGAGCGTCGCCTGACAGCGATCTTGCCGACCAAGACGTTGTCGGCGACGATGCCCCAACTCCACCGCGTGCGGGGGCTCTCGTCTGTCTCTGCGAGCGCTGAGCGAATCTTCTGTTGCGCCTGACTGTAGGTGAGTGCACTTCCGGTGGTGAATCGGATGGAGGCGCCGCTGTAGACATGCTGAAGGGCAGCGGCATCTTCGGGAACAAGAGGTCGCAGAATCACCACGAGTCGGCCAGTTCACCAGCAGTGGGGCGATCGGCGGGGACGGGAGCCAGGCACGCGGTGATGGCTTCCTCGAATGCGGGAAAGGACCAGGGGCGGAGATCGCTCAACGGCGAGGTCGTGCCCCTGGAGATCGCACGTAGCTTTTCCAGCCGCTCGGTGACGTCGTCGTAGGCGACAGGGCGGTGGCCGGTCCAGCACCAGAACAGGGAGGCGCCCAGGCTCCAGATGTCGGCGCTCGGCTGCGCTTGAATGTGCGTGTCCGAGGAGGTGTCGAGGATGGCCGCAGCGATCTCGGGAGCGGTGGTGTGGGTGAGCGCCCCACGGTAGGGCAGGCGCCGATGAGTACCGGGACCGCAGGCCGAGGCGTAGTCGATGACCGCCACGCGTCCGTGCTCGGTGACGAGCGTGTTGGTGGGCTGAACGTCCGCGTGGGCCCAACCGGCGGCGTGCAAGGGTGCCAGTTGAGCGGCCCACGTGCGGAGCGCTGCGAGAAGCCAGGGCCGGACCAAGGGCGAGTCTCCATCAGCGCCTCGCGCACCGGCGAAAGCCGACCACAAGCGCTCGGCGGGACCACTGACGCTATGGACACGTGGCGACGAGGCTCAACCATGTTGCGGATGATTGCGCCGCCATCACCCAAGTGACTCGAGTGCGGCCCGGATGAGCGCGCGAGCCGCATGGCCGTGAACGGCCATACCGGACAGGCGGGTGAAGGCACGGGCGTAGTCAGCGAGCTCCCGAGGCTGGCGGACATGAATGCCTGCGGTCAGCGTTTCGACGACGGTGTGCCGGTCGTCGTAGAGGTAGAACGCCTCCAGCGGCCATACCGTCCGCTGCGCCGCCTGCGGAATGATGCCGAGGGAGACGGAGGGCAGCGGCATCACCGTGAACAAGTGTTGAAGTCGGCCTGCCATCGTCTCGACGGTGCCGATACGCGAGTGGAGCACCCATTCTTCGAGGAGGACGACGAAGCGATGACCGCCTTGGTATAGGTATCGGCTCCGGGCCAGCCGAGCAGCAACAGCCTGAGTGACGTCGTCGGGGGTCCCCTGGAAGTCCGTGATGGCGTGCATCAGGGCTTCGGCATAGGGCGCGGTCTGGAAGAAGCCCGGAATGACGTTGGAGGTGTAGGCGCGGCAGAGGCGAGCGGCAGCATTGCGGGTGAGGACGTCCTCCTGAACCCGACGCATTCCGTGGCGGTGCAGACGCCGCCATTCCATGTACATCGACTCCACCGCCCGTGCGACAGCGATGAGATCGTCGACCTGTTCGTCGGCGCCGCACGCCGTGCACCAGGCACGGATGTCGGCATCGGAGGGCACAGCCTTCGCGTGGAGAATGCGGGAGGTCTTGGCCGGATGCCAGCGGCACCGGGAGGACAGCTCGCGCCCGCTGACCCCGGCGTCTCTCATCAGATGAGCCAGCCGCACGGCGAGAGCTTCGCGTGCGGCTTGGGCGCTGGAGGAGGGGGAAGCGGGCACGGGCTGTCCGGTTGCTGAATCAGACGGAGTACTTCTCGTGCGGGATCGCACGCTCCCACACCACGGCGAAGGCGCGCGAGCACAGCGCGGCCACTGCGGGATCGTCGGTGCGTTCCTTGGGCGGGGTAGCCCAGTCGCCGTCACCGGTCCAGTGGTTGAACTGCACGATCCGGTCATCCAACAGCCAGAAGTCGTTCCCCGGAAGCGGGATGTCGCTCGCGTGACGACGGGGCAGCCAACGCACTTCCTCTCCCGCCTGCCGGTTCAGCTGCGTGATGGCATGCTCGTAGCGGATGTAGTCGGTGACCGGTTCGGAGACGATTCGTGCGCGGCGCATCACTACGCCGCGGTCGACGGCCTCGATCACCAGCGGCATCCACTGCGGCCAGAACGATTGCGTCGGGTCGGTGTTGGCGACGCCGGTCCGCAGGAACGTCTCATAGTCCTCGGCCTCGTCCCCCACCGCGTAGGAGTCCCGCATCTCCAGGTGAACAGCACTATGCCGAGTCGCGGCGAGCAGTTCAGCGAACGTCGCGGTGCTCAGCGACATCACACGCCTCCCTCAGGATCGGCACCATACGGGCCGGGATTCGGATGACACGCTCGTGAGCCGGGACGCCGAGAGTGTGGCCGGGAACCCACTGTGTCGAACCCACCAGGGCCAGGAGAAGTTCGTCGGCCTCCTCACCCTGAAGAACGACGTCCGCACTCTCCTCTTCCACCCACACGGTCGGTGATCCCTCACCACCGGTGTTCGGGTCCATCCCGACGAACCGTAACGCCATCGCCATCTCCTTTGCCGGGCCGCTTGCGGCCAGTTGAGAAGGACCGTCCCGCAGCGGTCAAGTCCATGGCCTGATCAAGCGCGTCCTCGGCAAGGAGGCAGATCGACACGCTTGCCGACCTCGCCCGTGAGGGGCCGTGCTGATCGCGGGGAAGGGGTGTCCAGAGGCGTCAGTCGGCCAACTCCTGCGGGAGGGGGGTGGCGTGGAGGACGGTGAGGGCGGTGACGGCGCGGGTGAGGGTGACGTAGAGGCGGCGCAGGCCGGTGCGGGTGTCGGGTTCGCCGTCGACGATGGCGGCGGGTTCGTCGAGGACGACGGAGTCGTACTCCAGGCCCTTCGCGAGGGTGGCGGGGACGAGGGTGAGACGGGCGGTGGGGGTGGTCTCCTCGCCGGGGTCGAGGTACGGCAGCCCGGCGGCGTCGAGGGCCGCGGTCAGTGCGGGGAGGCGGGCGGCGGCGGCGATGAGGCCGACCGAGCCTTCGCGGGTGAGGGCTTCGCGGCAGGCGGCCACGACGGCGTCGGTCAGTTCGGCCGCGGGGACGGGGCGGACGGCGAAGTCGCCGGGGGACTCGCGGACGGAGGTGGCGGGGGCCAGTTCGGGGGCGATGGCGGGCAGCAGGCGGGAGGCGTAGTCGATGACGTGCCGGGGGACGCGGAAGCCGCGCGTCAGTTCCTCCACGGCGGCGTCGGGCTTGCCGAGGTGGGCGAGGGCTTCGGCCCAACCGGCGGTCGACCAGGGGGTGGTGCCCTGGGCGAGGTCGCCGAGGACGGTCGCGGAGCCGGTGGAGCAGCGGCGTCCGACGGCCCGGTACTGCATGGGCGAGAGGTCCTGCGCCTCGTCCAGGACGACGTGGCCGAGGGAGGGCGTGCGGCTGACGAGGTCGCTCGCCTCGTCGACGAGGACGGCGTCGGCCGGGGTCCAGGGCGCGGACTTCACGCCGCGCGCCGGCTTCGGCCACAGCACGGCCTTCTGCTCGTCGGCGGTGAGGAGGCCGTCGGCGTGGGTGGCGAGGAAGCCCTCGTCGGAGAGGAGCCGCAGGACGAGTTTGGCGGGGTCGACGGGTGGCCAGAGGGACTTCACCGTCGCCTTGACGGCGGCGTCGCGGGCGACGGCGTTCTGCGTCCGGTCGTCGGGGGCCTCCCCGGCGCGTTCCATGCGGACGAGGACGGCGTGCGCGATGCGTTGGGGCAGGGCCTCGCGGGCGGCGCCGTAGCGGATGCCGCGCTCGCGGAGTTCGGCGACGACGGCGGACAGTTCGTCGGTGGCGACGCGCCACCGCCGGGAGCCGCGCACGACGACGCAGGGTGCGTCCGGCTCGCCGACGTGGGACCACAGGGCGCGGCGCAGCACCTCCGCCATGCGGGCGTCGCCCTTGACGGCCGCCGCCCGCGCGTCGTCCTCGGCGCGCACGGGGACGTGGGCCACCAGCGCGTCGACGGTGGACTGCCGCACCTGGAGTTCGCCGAGCGCGGGGAGCACCTGCTCGATGTAGCGCAGGAACGACGCGTTCGGGCCGATGACGAGGGTGCCGGTGCGGGCCAGCCGCTCCCGGTGGGCGTAGAGCAGGAAGGCGACGCGGTGCAGGCCGACGGCCGTCTTGCCGGTGCCGGGGGCGCCCTGCACGCACACGGTGCCCTCGACGCCGGCGCGGACGATCTCGTCCTGCTCGGGCTGGATGGTGGCGACGATGTCGCGCATGGGGCCGACGCGGGGCCGTTCGATCTCCCGCTGGAGGAGCGCGCCGGCCGGCGCGTCGGCGGCTGCGGGGTCGGTGAGGTGCTCGTCCTCGTAGGCGGTCAGCTCCCCGGCGGTGTAGCCGAAGCGGCGGCGCAGCGCGACGTGCTGCGGGTCGCGCCGGGAGGCCCGGTAGAACGGCTGGGACACGGGGGCGCGCCAGTCGACGACCATGGGGTCGCCCGCCGCGTCGTGGACGTGTCGGCGTCCGATGTAGTAGCGGTGGCCGGCGTGGTCGCCGCCCCCGTAGTCGAGGCGGCCGAAGAACAGCGGGGTGTGGGCCAGGTCGGCGAGGGCGGCGATGCGCTCGCCGACCTGGGTCTGGAGGACGGCGGCGTTCACCCAGTTGGCGGCCACGTCGCGGATGTCGAGGGCTTCGACGTCGGCGCGCATGGTGCGCAGGGCGGTTCGGGACGCGGTGAGGTGGGCCTGCTCGGCGTGGAGCGGGCCCTCGGCGGGGGCGGGCACGGGGAGGGGCCTCCGGTGGTCTGCGGTGCGGGTGGGAGGCGTCCGGTTCCGACCGGACGCGGTCCTCCCCGGACCGGGAGGCGGCAAGACGCGCGAGCATACCCGCCTCCCGCCGTCCGGACGAACGGATTGCGCCGGCGTCCGCCGCCCGGGTACAGGCTCGTCCGCCGCCCGGGTACGGGCTCGTCGGCCGTCGGTGTCCGGGCGAGCCCGCCCCGGCGGCGGCCGGCTCCTCGGGCCCCAGGGCCCCTACACCCGTCGGTGGGGGTGCGCCAGCGGGGGGACGGGACCTTCGGCCGATGTGTCGCGGGGCGTGCGCCGCGCATGCTGGTGGCATGAGTACCGCATCGGTTACCCCCGCGATGGGCGGACCGGGTGACGGCGGTCGGTCGCCGTCACGGGCGCAGGGCGCCACCGCGGTCGGCCCCACCGAGCACCATCCGCCGCACCGGCTCGGCAACGCGCTGCGGGCGGTCCGCGTCTTCGTCTCCTCGGCGTTCCGCGTGGCGGTGCTGGGCGAGACGGACGAGGCGCAGCACCCCGCCGCGCACCGCCCCCACCGGCGCTGACGCGGGCCCGCCCACCGGCCGGCGGTGTACGGACCGGCCGGGCGGTCGACGTGCGCCGCTCCGGGGCGGCCGTCAGGCGTCCAGGACCGTGCGCCACTGCCGGACGGCGGGGGCCTCGACCGGTGCCGACCAGCCGCCCGGCCGTGCGGCGCCGCCGATGTGGAAGGCGTCGACCCCCGCGTCGCGCAGGATCGGGACGTGCGGGAGGGACAGTCCGCCGCCCGCCATGACGCGTGCCTCGTAGCCCAGGTCGCCCCGGGCCGAGCGCCGCGCCTCGGCCCGCAGGACGTCGAGGCCGGCCGTGACGCCGTCGGCCGCACCGGCGGTGAGGTAGCCGTCCAGGCCGGGCAGCTCGGTGAGCGCCTTGCGCAGGGCGGCCCGGTCGGTGCTGTGGTCGATGGCGCGGTGGAACGTCCAGCGGCAGCCGTGCAGGACGTCGAGCAGGCTCCGGACGGCGGGCAGGTCCGGGCCGCCGGTCTCGTCGAGGAAGCCGAGCACGAACTCCTCCGCCCCGGCGGCGCGCAGGGCCGCGGCCCGGTCGCGCAGGGCGGCGCGTTCGACGGCGTTGCCCGCCGCGAAGCCGTCGGTGGCGCGCAGCATGACGCGCACGGGGATGCGGACGGCGTCGCGGACGGCGGTGAAGGTCTCCAGGGACGGGGTCAGGCCGTCCGCGGCGATGTCGGTGACCAGTTCGAGGCGGTCGGCCCCGCCCGCTTCCGCCGCCACCGCGTCGTCGGCGGAGAGCGCGATCACCTCAAGAATTGGTCTAGACATGTGGGTTAGAGTGCCACACCCGCACCGGCAGCGGTAGCCCCGCCCGCACCATGGATGCCATGTCCGAGACGCACCCCGCCTCCGCCGCCCTCCTGGCCCGCTGGAACGCCACCCTGACCTCCGCCCGCGGCGGCATGACCGGGGGTGCCGACGCCGCCCCCGACCCCGAGCCCTACGGGCGCGACCTGCTCCGCCGGTGGGCGGAGCCGCACCGTCGCTACCACACGACCGACCACCTGCTGGCCGTCCTGGACCGCGTCGACGCGCTGGCCGGGCACGCCGCCGACCCCGACGCCGTCCGGCTCGCCGCCTGGTTCCACGACGCCGTCTACCGGCCCGACCGCAGCGAGAACGAGGAGCGGAGCGCCGGCCTCGCCCAGCGCGCCCTCCCCGAAGCCGGGGTCGGGGCCGCCCGGACGGCGGAGGTGGTCCGCCTGGTCCGGCTGACCGTCACCCACGACCCGGCGCCCGGCGACCGCGACGGGGAGGTGCTGTGCGACGCGGACCTCGCCGTCCTGGCGGGTTCACCGGGCGCGTACGCGGCCTACGCGGCGGCCGTGCGCGCCGAGTACGCCTTCGTGCCCGACGACGCGTTCACCGCCGGGCGCGCCGACGTGCTCCGGCAGCTCCTCGCCCTGCCCCGGCTGTTCCGCACCCCGCACGGCGCCGCGCACTGGGAGGCACCGGCCCGGCACAACCTCGCGACCGAGCTGGCGCTCCTCGACGCCCGCGCCTGAACCCGGGCGCGACGGCCGCGCTCCCCGGCGGGGCGCGCCGTACGGACGCGTCACCCCGCGACGTCCAGGCCGGGTGCGTCCAGGTCCTGCTCCGTCCAGATGGTCTTGCCGGTGGGGGTGTAGCGCGTGCCCCAGTGCCGGGCGAGCTGGGCGATGAGGAAGAGGCCGCGTCCGCCCTCGTCCTCGGCGGCGGCGCGGCGCAGGTGGGGGGAGGTGTGACCGCGGTCGGAGACCTCGCACACGAGGGTGCGCCCGTCCCGGATCAGCCGGAGCTGGATGGGCCCCTCGGCGTAGCGGACGGCGTTGGTGACCAGCTCGCTCACGATCAGCTCGGTGGTGAAGCCCAGCACGCCCATGCCCCAGTCTTCGAGGCTGCGGGCGGCCTCCTTGCGGGCGTCGGCCACCGTCGCCGGGTCGGCCTCCAGCTCGTGCACGACGACCTGGTCCGGGCCGAGCCGGTGGGTCCGGGCGACGAGGAGCGCCGCGTCGTCGGTGGTCGGGCCGGGCGGCAGCGCCGTCACGACGCGTTCGCACACCGCGTCCAGGTCGCGGGGGGCGTCGGCGGCCAGGGCGTCGTGGAGCGCGTCGAGCCCGGCGCCGAGGTCGTGGCCGACGCCCCGCACCAGGCCGTCGGTGAACAGGGCGACGACGCTGCCCTCGGCCAGTTCGGCCTCCGTGCTCTCGAACGGCAGCCCGCCCACCCCGAGCGGCGGCCCGGGCTCCAGCTCCAGGGGCGTCACGTGGCCGTCGGGCCCGCGCACGACCGGCGCCGGGTGCCCGGCGCTGGCCGCCGTCAGGTGCCCGGACACGGGGTCGTAGACGGCGTAGAGGCAGGTCGCGCCGCAGCTCCCCTCCTCGGCGGGCGCCGCCGAGGGGTCCTCCTCGGCCTCGGCCGTGCTCTGCCCGACGACGTCGTCGAGCCGGGCCAGCAGCTCGTCCGGGGGGAGGTCCAGCCGGGCCAGTGCGCGGACCGTCGTGCGCAACCGTCCCATCGTCGCCGCCGCCCGCAGGCCGTGCCCGACGACGTCGCCGACGGCCAGGGCGACCCGCGTGCCGGAGAGCGGGACGACGTCGAACCAGTCGCCGCCGACCCCGGCCCGCGCGTCCGACGGCAGATAGCGGTGGGCCACGTCGACGGCCGTCCGCCCGGGCAGGTTGCGCGGCAGCAGGCTGCGCTGGAGCATCAGGGCGGCGTCGCGCTCCTGGGTGTAGCGGCGGGCGTTGTCCACGGCCACACCCGCGCGGGCGACGAGTTCCTCGGCCAGCACCCGGTCGTCCTCGGCGAACGGCTCCGGGCCCGCCCGCAGGAACAGCGCGGCGCCGAGCACCGTCCCGCGCGCCCGCACCGGGACGGCCAGCAGCCACCGGAACTCCGCCCGCCAGGCCCGTCCCGCCGGGTCCGTCGTCGCGTACAGCAGCGAGCTGCCGAGCGCCATGCAGCGCACGGCGGGCGTGCTCGCGGCCAGCGGCTCCGTCACCTCGCCGCCCTGCACGACGGCCTCCCCGGCGGCCGTACGGCTCGCCGCGCGGCACAGCCCGACGTCACCGGTGAGCAGCCCGTCCCGCCCCTCGACCGGCTCCTTCAGGAGGTGGACGTCGACCCGGTCGGCCAGCCGGGGCACCGCCATCGCGGCCAGCTCCTGGGCGGTCCGGGTGGCGTCCAGCGTCGTACCGATCCGCGCGCTGGCCTCGTTGAGCAGGACGAGCCGCTCCTGCGCCGCGTAGCGGTCGGTGATGTCGACGGACTCCTCGCAGACGCCCAGCGCGTTCCCCGCGGCGTCCCGCAGCAGGAAGTACGAGCACGACCACACCCGCTCGTCCTGCGGCGTGGCGGGCAGCCCGGCCCGGTAGTGCAGGTCGATGACGGGCTGGCCGGTGGCCAGCACCCGGCGCATCACCTCGGCCAGGGTGCGCGGGTGCCGCGGGCTGATGATCTCCCCGCGCGGCCACACCTCGTCCAGGGGCACCTGCGCGTACGTCGAGACGGCCGAGCCCAGCTCGTGCCCAGCGCGGGCGTTCACCCAGACGGGGCGCAGCGCGGTGTCGTAGATGCCCAGCCCCACCGGGGACTCGTTGACCAGGCTGCGCAGCATCGCCTGCCGCGTCTGCCACGCCTGGAGGTCGTCCGCGTCGGCCATGAGGACGATCCGGGCGGGCGCCTCCTCCCGCGCCGACGCGAGGAGCGGAGCCGCCACCAGCGCCACGCGCAGCACCCGGCCGTCCCGGTGCACCAGGCGGAAGACGCGGTGGACGCGGAGGACGCCGCCCGCCACCGCGTCCAGCTCGGCGGGCCCGCCCCGCTCCCCTGCGTCGTCCGGGCCGCCGACGGCGAACAGGTCCGTGAACGGGCGGCCCGTCAGCTCGGCCGACCCGTGGCCCAGCAGCTCCTCGGCCGCCGGGCTCCACCCCACGACCCGGCCCCGCGCGTCCAGCACCGCCGCGGCCGCCACTCCGGCGTCCAGCGGACCCCGCAGGTCGTGGTCGGAGGCCCTCGCATCACTCATCGCACCGATCCCGCCTCCGTTCATCCCCTCCCATCCTCACCGCGCGCCCACCGGACCACCAACCGCGCCTCACCCACGCGGCCCACTGCCGCCGCCCGGCGGAACGGCGCCGCGCCCGGGCGGGTGGCACCCTCGGGAGCATGGACCTCCTCGAAGCCTTCGACCGCGCCCTGCGCTCCTTCGACGGCCGCGTCCGCGCGGTGCCGGACGACCGGTGGACGGCGGGCACACCGTGCGCGGAGTGGTCGGTGCGGGACGTCGTCAACCACGTGACCGCCGAACACCTGTGGGCGCCGTGGCTGCTGCGCGGCGCCACCCTGGCCGAGGTCGGGGACCGCTTCGACGGCGACGTGCTCGGCCCCGACCCCGTCGGTGCCTGGGCGCGGGCGGCAGCCGTCTCCAGTCCCGCCCTCCATCGCCGGGGCGCGCTCTCCGGCACCGTCCACACCTCCGGGGGCCCGACGCCCGGCCAGGAGTACGCCTGGCAGATGACGCTGGACCTGGCCGTGCACGGCTGGGACGTCGCACGGGGCGCCGGCGTCGAGACCGGACTGGACCCGGAGTTGGCGGCCGAGCTCCACGAGCGCTTCGCGGGGCTCATCCCGGCCTGGCAGGACGCCGGGGTCTTCGCGCCCGCCGTGGACGTCCCCCGCGACGCCCCGGCCGCCGACCGCCTCATCGCCCTCACCGGCCGCCGCCCCTAGACCCCGCCCCCGGGGCCGCGCCGGCGGCCACCGGCCGACGCTCAGGACGTGCAGTCGTCGTCGGTGAGTTCGAAGTGGGTCATCGAGTGCTCGACGGGCCGCGCGTCGTCGTCCGTCGCGCCGTAGGCGGTCAGCTCCGTCACCCAGGAGCGGTACTCCCCAGGCTCGCAGGGGAAGTCGGTGTCTGTCCTCTTGACGGCCCCCGGCTCGAAGATCGCGTGGTTGCTCATGTCTCCCACGGTCTCCCAGCCCCTCGGGCCCGACCGCTGGATGACGACGGTGACCTCCTGGCGGGACGGTGGCGCGCCCCGGCACTCGGTCCCGGCACGGGCGCTCGGCGGGTCGTCCGCCAGACCGAGCCGCAGCTCGGTCACGCAGCGGGACGCGCCGTCCGACCATCGCGCGTCGTCCGTGCCGTCCTCCCCGGCGTCCGCCGTGCATCCGAACAGCGCCGATGTGGCTAGGAGCAGGCCGCCTAACGCCGTCGGGCTTCCCTTCACCATCTCCGTCACCCTTGTCTCCATGTCTCCGGCCTCCTGTCGGGCGTCCGCTCCGCGGATCGGTCGGCCGCCGGAGGGAGCGTAGGCGCAGCGCCTACCCGGATCGCGTGGGGGCTCGCTTCTTACCGGATGGTAAGGAAAG
Source organism: Streptomyces chumphonensis (assembly GCF_014779715.1). Lineage (GTDB taxonomy): Bacteria > Actinomycetota > Actinomycetes > Streptomycetales > Streptomycetaceae > Streptomyces > Streptomyces chumphonensis. Next base: position 165,552 of record NZ_JACXYU010000007.1, on the reverse strand, counting down.
ATGGCGGGCGACCACGGACCGGCGGACGGAGGCAGCGGTGACGGCTGCGGAGAAGCGGACCACGGTGCACACCTTCGGGGACGACGCGCTCGGCGAGGACGACGCCGTCGGGATCGCCGCACGCATCCGGCGCGGGGAGGTCGGCGCCGCCGAGGTGGCCCGGGACGCCGCGGCCCGGGTGCGGGCGGCGGACGCGGCGCTCGGCGCCGTCCAGATCCTCCACGACCCGCCCGCGCCCGCCGCGCCGCCGGACGGCGCGTTCGCCGGGGTGCCCACCCTCGTCAAGGACAACACCGACTACCTCGGCCTGCCGACCGGGCACGGCAGCGCCGCGTTCACGCCCCGGGCGGCCCGGCGGCACGCGCCCTTCGCCCGGCAGTTCCTCGGCACGGGCGTCACGGTGCTCGGCAAGACGCGGCTGCCGGAGTTCGGGTTCAACGCGACGACGGAGTTCGAGGACGCCGAGCCCGTCCGCAACCCGTGGCACACCGGCTACTCGGCGGGGGGCTCCTCCGGCGGCAGCGCCGCCCTCGTCGCCGCCGGCGCGGTACCCGTCGCGCACGCCAACGACGGCGGCGGCTCGATCCGCATCCCCGCCGCCTGCTGCGGGCTGGTCGGCCTGAAGCCGACGCGGGGACGGCTGGTGGCGAACGCGCAGAGCCGCCGCCTGCCCATCGACATCGTCTGCGACGGCGTCGTGAGCCGCTCGGTGCGGGACACGGCGGCCTTCCTCGCCGCCGCCGAGACGCACTGGCGCAACCCGCACCTGCCGCCGCTCGGCCGCCTGGAGGGACCCAGCGGGCGGCGGCTGCGCGTCGGGCTCCTGCTGGACTCGCCGACCGGCGTCGCGACGGACGCCGCCACCCGCTCCGCCGTGTGCGACACCGCCGCGACGCTGGAGCGGCTCGGCCACCGCGTCGAGCCGGTGAGCATCGCCGTCGACCCCCGGTTCCGGGACGACTTCCTCACCTACTGGGGCCTGCTGTCGTTCCTGATCGGCGCGACGGGCCGGAGCCTGGGCGCGCACTTCGACCGTCGCCGCATGGACGGTCTCAGCCGCGGCCTGCGCGCCGACTACCTGCGGGCGGCGCACCGCACGCCCGCCGTGCTGCGGCGGCTGCGGCGCTCCCGGGAGGCGTACGCGGCGGCGCTGCGCGGGCACGACGTCGTCCTGACCCCCGTCCTCGCCCACACCACGCCGCCGCTCGGCCGTCTCAGCCCCGCCGTGCCGTACGACACGCTGATCGAACGGATCTCGGCCTACGTCGCGTTCACGCCGCTGGACAACGTCGTCGGCACCCCGTCCGTCTCGCTGCCCGCCGCGACGACGACGGCGGAGGGGCTGCCGGTCGGCGTCCTGTTCTCCGCGCGGCCCGGCCACGAACGGACGCTGCTGGACGTCGCGTTCACCCTGGAGGCCGAACGCCCCTGGCCGCGCGTCCAGGACGCCGCCGCGCGCTGACCGGGCGCCGGCCACGCGCCGACCGTTCCCGCGTTCAGGCCCCGGCGGAGCGGTCGACGTACTCGAACACCGAGCCGTCCGGGTGGCGGGCCACGACGGCCCGGCCGATCGGGGTGGCCTGCGGGCCGACGACGATGTCGGCGCCGACGGCGGCCAGTTCGGTGACGGCCTGTTCGACGTCCCGCACGGCGAGGGTCGCGGTGATGCGGCGGAGCACGTCGACGTGCGCGGGCGGGCCGCTCATCAGCATGAACGGCCCGACGGCGGCGGCCTCCACCGGCCCGTTGCTGAACCGCATCCCCTCGGTGCCCGTCAGTCGCTCGTACACCGGGACGGCGGCGTCGAGGTCGTCCACGCAGACCCGCAGTGTGGTACCCAGAATCTCCATGGTGGCGAGCGTAGGCCGTCCGGCGCTCTCGCGTTCGACATCCCGGTGAGGAAAGCCGGTTGGCGCCGGGCGGGACGTCAGGGCAGGTGCGGGTGTGGCGCCGGGTCCGGGCCGTCGTCGCAGACGAGGAGGAGGACGCTCGCCCGTTCCTCGCCCAGTGAGCGGACCTTGTGCGGCGCGGTGGCGCGGAAGTAGACGGAGTCGCCCGGGTCGAGCTCGACGGAGCGGCGGCCGAGGAGCAGTTCGGCCCGGCCCGCGTGGACGAACAGGAACTCCTCCCCGGGGTGGTCCCGGAAGGGCGTCGCCCGGACGTCGTGCGGCGGGTACAGCATGAACGGCGTCATGCGCTTGGCCCCGGCCCGCAGCGCGATGCCCTCGTAGTGCGAACCGGGCTCGTCCCCGGGGGTGAGCGGCCGGCGCTCCCCCGCCCGGGTGACGGTGACGTCGGTGAGTTCGTCGGCGTCGGCGAAGAGGGTGTCGAGGGGGACGCCGAGGGCGCGGGCCAGTGCCGCGCTGACGGCGATCGACGGCGTGCTGTGCCCGCGTTCGACCTTGGACAGGTAGCTCTTGGTCACGCCCGCCCGCGCGGCCAGGGCCTCCAGGGTCATCAGCCGCTCCTTGCGCAGCTGCCGTACCCGATTGATCACTGCTTCTTCCCCTTCGCCCGCCCCGCCGGGGCCGTCGGCGGGGCCTGCGCATCCTACGTGCCGCGCCCCCGGACGCCCTTCCGGCGTGTCACCGCTTCCCGCAGGACACAAGGTGTCCTATAGTGAACTCAGTTTCCTGCGGCGCCGGTCCCCCGGCGTCGCGGCCACCGGACGTGCCCGCACGCCACCGAGGAAAGACCCGAGGAGAGAACGGCCATGACCACCACCCTGCGCGAGACGAAGGACGCCCTCGTGCGCCGCGCCCAGCGGCAGATGAGGGACCACTTCGGCGACTCGCAGCTGACCACCCGGCAGAAACTCGCCCTGACCTGCCGCGTCCTGTTCGACGGCGGCCACGACGCGGGCCTCGCCGGCCAGATCACCGGCCGGGGCGAGGAGCCCGGAACCTACTGGACCCAGCGGCTCGGCCTCGGCTTCGACGAGATCACCGAGGACAACCTGCTCCTGGTCAACGAGGACCTGGAGGTCCTGGAGGGCGAGGGCATGCCCAACCCCGCCAACCGCTTCCACTCCTGGATCTACCGGGAGCGCGAGGACGTCAACTGCATCGTCCACACCCACTCCCTGCACACCGCCGCCCTGTCGATGCTGGAGATCCCCCTCGTCGTCTCCCAGATGGACACGACGCCCCTCTACGAGGACTGCGCCTTCCTGAAGGACTGGCCGGGCATCCCGGTGGGTAACGAGGAGGGCGAGATCATCGCCTCGGCGCTGGGTGACAAGCGGGCCGTCCTGCTCGCCCACCACGGGCAGCTCGTCGCCGGAGGCACCGTCGAGGAGGCGTGCCACCTGGCGCTGCTCATCGAGCGGGCCGCGAAGCTCCAGCTCCTGGCCATGGCGGCGGGCACCCTCCAGCCGCTGCCGCCGGAGCAGGCCCGCGAGGCGCACGACTGGACGTCCACCGACCGGCGCCACCAGGCCAACTTCGCCTACTACGCACGCCGCGCCCTGCGGAACCACCCCGACTGCCTCACCGAAGGGACCACCGTCCGATGACCACGCCTCCGCTCTCGGGGATCATCGCCTACCCCGTCACCCCCTTCTCGCCCCAGGACGGCGAACTCGACCCGGCCGCCCTGCACCGGCTGACCGACGACCTCGTGACGGCCGGCAGCCACGCCGTCGCCCCGCTCGGCAGCACCGGCGAGAGCGCCTACCTCCGGGAGGACGAGTGGGACGCCGTGTGCGCCACCGTGCTCCAGACGGTGGACGGCCGCGTGCCGACCCTGGTCGGCGTCTCGCACTGGAGCACCGCGACGACGGTGCGCCGGGCCCGCTACGCCGCACGTCACGGCGCCACGGCGGTCATGGTGCTGGCCCAGACGTACTGGAAGCTGACCGGGCCCGAGCTGGAACGGCACTTCGCCACCGTCGCCGGGGCGACCGACCTCCCCGTGATGCTGTACAACAACCCCGCCACCAGCGGCGTCGACCTGCCGCCCGAGACCATCGCCGACCTGGCCCGGAAGATCCCCAACCTGACGATGGTCAAGGAGAGTTCGGGCGACGTGCCCCGGTTCTCCGAGATCCTGGACCGGTCCGAGGGGGCGCTGTCGGTCTACAACGGCAACAACCCCGTCGCGCTCGACGCGTTCCGGGCCGGTGCCGCCGGGTGGTGCACCGCCGCGCCCTGCCTGCTCCCCCGCCGGTGCCTGGAGCTGTACGCCGCCGCCCGCGACGGATCGGCCGAGCGGGCCGACGCCCTGCTCGCGGAGCTGCTGCCGTTCCTGCGGTTCATCGTCGGCCACGGCCTGCCGCGCACCATCAAGGCGGGTCTCGACCGGCTCGGCCGCCCCGTCGGCCCGCCCCGGCCGCCCCTGCTGCCGTTGCCGGCGCCGGAGGAGCGTGAACTGGCCGAGCTGCTGGACCGACTCGGCTCCCGCCCGCTGCCGGACGGCGCCGCCCACGGCGCGCCGGTCACCGCCGGCTGAGCCGGCCCCGTCGGGCGGCGCGATCCCGCCGCCCGACGGCCCCGCACCACCCGCCGCCGGTGCGGCGGAACCAAGGAGCACGCCCATGCACCCGCACACCCCACCGGGCCATCCGCCCGGCCCCGACACCGCATCCGACGCCGGACCCGAGCTGCTGCTGCGCCGGACGCTGCGGCGGCACGCGGCCGGCGTCACCGTCGTCACCGTGCCCGGCCCCGCCGGTTTCACGGCCACCTCGTTCACGTCCCTGTCCCTGCGCCCGGCCCTGGTCTCCTTCTGCGTGGCCACGGCCTCCTCGGCGGCGCTCGCCGTGACGCGGGCGGACCGCTTCGCCGTCCACCTGCTCGGCGCCGACGACGCGGGGCTGGCCGAGCGCTTCGCCCGGAGCGGCACCGACCGGTTCGCCGGGACGCCGCACGCCTACCGGGACGGCGGCCTGCCCGTCCTCGGCGCGGCCCCCGTCTGGCTGGCGGCCCGCGTCCGGGCCCGCCACGCGGTGGGCGACCACCTGCTCGTCGTCGGCGAGGTCGAGGCCGGTGCCGTCCGCAGGACGACGTCCCCGCTGGTGCGCCACGCCGGTGCCTACACGACCACCCACGTCCCGGCCGACGTCAGCGCGGGTGAGGCGGCGGGGCCGGGCGGCCCTTGGGGCGGCGCAGCCCGGCGCACGTCAGCAGCCGGACCAGTTCGCGGCTGCTGACCTCCGCCGCCCCCGCCCGGACGGCGTCGGCGTAGCGGACGGAGGGGATGTCGTAGTGATCGCCGTCGAAGGCGCGGGGCGGCGCGCCCAGGTCGGCGGCGAAGGCGTGCAGCTCGGCGAAGGAGACGTCGCTGATCAGGTGCGACCACATCCGGCCGTGCCCCGGCCAGGTCGGCGGGTCGATGTACAGCGTCACCCGCGCGCCCCCAGGGACCCGACGGGTGCGACGGCCCTCGCCGTCGTGGCACAGACCCAGTGGGGGTCCTCGCCGAGCTCCGGTTCGACGTCCAGCGCGTGCGGGTCGGCGTCCCCGCACAGCGGGCACAGCGGCCAGCGTCCGTACCGCTCCAGCAGGGCGTCCTGGACGTCCTGGGCGATGAGGCCCGGCAGGTACACGGCGCCCTGCGGCCACTGGCCCACCCACCAGCGGCGGTGCACGACGGCGTCCTCCACCAGGGTGACGGTGTCGGCCCCGGCCACGTCGAGGGCCGCCAGGTCGGCGAGGATCAGCGCGCGCGCCGCGTGGAGGGCGGCCTCGGTGTCGTTGGCGTCCATGCCTCCCATTGGAACGCATCGCGCGGGACGTCTTGACGGACCCGGTGGCCGAAAATAGCTTCCACCGCATGAGGAGTGTGATGAAGGAAACTTTCACCGGCCGCACCGGGCCGCCACCGCAGGGGCAGCAGCCCCGCCGCACACCGCAGTCACCCCGCGGGCAGCAGGCCCCGGCCCGGCGTTCCGGCACACCCGGCGCCCAGCGGCCGGACCCGGCGGCGCTCGCCGCCAAGGTCCGCACGCTGGCCCCGACGATGACCCGCTCGATGCAGCGCGTGGCCGAAACGGTCGCCGGTGACCCGGCCGGGTGCGCCGCCCTGACCGTCACCGCCCTCGCCGAACGGACCGGCACCAGCGAGGCCACCGTGGTGCGCACCTCCCGCCTCCTCGGCTACCCCGGCTACCGCGACCTGCGGCTCGCGCTGGCCGGGCTCGCCGCGCAGCAGGCGTCCGGGGCGGCGCCCGCCGTCACGGCCGACATCGCCGTCGACGACCCCATCGCGGACGTCATCGCCAAACTCGCCCGCGACGAGCAGCAGACCCTCGGCGACACCGCCGCGACGCTCGACCCGGCGCAGGTGGAGGCGGCCTGCGCCGCACTGGCCGCCGCCCGCCGGATCGACGTGTACGGCAGCGGCGCCTCGGCCCTCGTCGGCCAGGACCTGGCGCAGAAGCTCCTGCGCATCGGGCTCATCGCCCACGCACACGCCGATCCGCACCTCGCCGTCACCGGCGCCGTCCAGCTGCGCCCCGGGGACGTGGCGGTCGCCGTCACCCACTCCGGACGCACGGTCGACGTCATCGAGCCGCTGCGCGTGGCCTTCGACCACGGCGCGACGACGGTGGCGCTGACCGGCCGCCCGGACAGCGCGGTCACCCAGTACGCCGACCACGTCCTGACGACGTCCACCGCACGCGAGACCGAACTGCGGCCCGCCGCCATGTCGAGCCGCACGAGCCAGCTCCTCGTGGTGGACTGCCTGTTCGTGGGCGTCGCCCAGCGCACCTACGACGCCGCCGCCCCCGCCCTCGCCGCCTCCTACGAGGCGCTCGCCCACCGCCACTCCCCCGCCCAGCGCTGACGCCCGGGCGCGGGTGGCCCGGCGCCGCACGAGCCGTTCCCGACGGAAGAGAGCCCTCCTCGCATGACCGCAGAACGGGAGCTGCGCGCGCAGCTCGACGCGCTCACCACCGAGGCGTTCCGCCCCGAACTCGCCGAGATCGACCGGCTGCCCACCCTGGAGATCGCCGGTCTCATGAACGGCGAGGACGCCGGCGTCCCCGCCGCGGTGGCCGCCCGGCTGCCGCAGATCGCCGACGCCATCGACGCCGCCTCCCGTCGGATGGCCGACGGCGGGCGCCTGGTCTACGCGGGCGCCGGGACGGCCGGGCGGCTCGGGGTCCTGGACGCGAGCGAGTGCCCGCCGACGTTCAACACCGCGCCCGGTGACGTCGTCGGCCTTCTCGCGGGGGGCGCCGACGCGTTCGCGACCCCCGTCGAAGGCGCGGAGGACCGTCCGGAGCTGGCCGCCGCCGACCTCGACGCGCTGAAGCTCACCGCCGCCGACACCGTCGTGGGCGTCTCCGCCTCCGGCCGCACGCCCTACGCCGTCGGCGCCGTCCGGCACGCCCGCGCGGTGGGCGCCCTGACGATCGGGCTCGCCTGCAACGCGGACTCCGCGCTGGCCCGCGCGGCCGACCACGGCATCGAGATCGTCACCGGCCCCGAACTCCTGACCGGCTCCACCCGGCTGAAGGCCGGCACGGCGCAGAAGCTCGTCCTCAACATGATCTCCACGATCACCATGATCCGGCTCGGCAAGACCTACGGGAACCTCATGGTCGACGTCCGCGCCTCCAACGCGAAGCTCCACGCCCGCTCGCGCCGCATCCTCACCCTCGCGACGGACGCCGACGACGCCGCCGTCGAGGCCGCTCTCGCCGCCTGCTCCGGCGAGGTCAAGCCCGCGCTCCTGATGCTGCTGACCGGCAGTGACGCGGCGACGGCCGCCCGCCTCCTCGCCGAGACGGGCGGCCACCTCCGCCCCGCCCTCGACGCCACACGCGGGTGACGCCGGGGGCGGCGCGCCGGTCGGGGGTGGGCCTCAGGCGGGGGCCACGGGCTGCTGGAGCTCGGTCACCCAGCCCCCGGCGTCCTCGGGGCAGGCCAGCGTCACCTCGCGCGGCGGGCCCAGCGGCCGGTGGCCGCTCGCCTCGACCCAGCGGGCCAGGGCCTGCACGCTGGTCATCACCTCCGCCATGGGTCCTCGGTGCACCAGCGTCGCCGCGCGCTCCAGCGCGGGCAGGTCCACCACGGTGACGCCCGAGGACGGATCGGGCGCCGCCGCGACCGGCAGGGCGGCGTGGACGGTGACCGGGCCGTCGTGCTCCTCGTAGAAGGCGACGGCCGGGCCGCACGGACGGACCGCGGCGGCGTCCAGGCGCCGGCACAGCTCGTCGAAGAGCGACCGGACGACGGGGCCGATGGACTCCGGCTCGAAGGTGTCGGCGGTGGCGGTGAGTTCCGCCACCCGGACGGCGGGCACGGTCTTGATGACGATGTCGTCGGACGGCATGCTTCCCTCGTTCTCGATCGATCGGAGCCTCGCCTCGACCTGCGTCAGCCGGGCCGCGTCGGCCGCCATGGCCGCCGCGAGTTCCGCCCGGCGCAGCCGGAGCATGCCGCGCAGCTCCCGCGCGTCCACCTCCTCGTCGAGCACCGCGCGGACCTGCTCCAGCGTGAAGCCGAGGTCCTTGAGCGCGATGACGCGGTTGAGGCGGGCGAGTTGCGCCGCCTCGTAGAAGCGGTAGCCGCTGTGCGGGTCGACGTGGGCGGGGCGCAGCAGCCCCACCGCGTCGTAGTGGCGCAGCATGCGCACCGACACGCTGCCGTACGTGGCGAATTCTCCGATTCCGAACATGACGCCCTCACTCCACGGTCTGACACGGTGGCAGGGTCAAGCACCGAGGTGCGGCTCGGTGACCAGGAGGCCGGTGCGGCCGGTGCGGCGGGCCTCGGCCATGGCGGCGATGCGGCGGTAGGCGTCGCGCGGCATGAGGCGTTCCCAGGTGGCCCAGTCCTCGACGGCGTACCGGTGGTGCTCCTGCGGGTCGAGCCGGATGCCGGCGATCTGCCGCTCGGTGAGGGTGCCGCCGTCGAAGCAGAAGCCGACCTTGGCGAGCGGCGCGTCCCGGGAGTCGGCGCGGGCGTAGTGCATGAGGAGGAGCGGAAGCGGACCGTGCAGGCGCAGCCCCGTCTCCTCGTGGGTCTCGCGGACGGCGGTGCGCAGCGGGTCCTCCCCGGGGTCCATGTTGCCGCCGGGCAGCTGCCAGGAGCGGTCCCGGAAGACGGAGCGGAGCTGGACGACGCGGCCGAGCCCGTCGGTGAGGAGGACACAGGCGTAGATCGTCGCCTTGGGGAGGGTGGCCAGGTAGTCCGCCTGGGAGAGGGGGAAGGGGCGTCCGGCGGAGGACGCGTCGCGCATCGTCGTCATGGGACCCAGTCCTATACCCGAACGGGCGGCCGCGCAGGGCCCTTCACCGTTCAAGCGATCTTGGCTCAGGTCGGCTGACGTGGGAAGGTGTGCGTTCCGCAGGACGGGGCATGGGCACCACGGAGCTAAGGTTTGGCGCGGAGAAACAGCTTCGGGCTGAGAACGCTGATTCGGAGTGCTGCCATGGGCGAGAACGCCGCACCGTCGCCCCGTCACGCCGACGCCGCCGCGCGGTCGGCTGCCGAGGTCACGGAGCTGCTTGAGGTGCTGTGGGAGCGGGGGCGGGACGCCGTGTCGTCCTCGCCGGTGTCCGCCTCCCAGCTGCGCGTGCTCTACAGCCTGGACCGCGAGGAGGGCATCAACCTGCGCACCCTCGGCACGCTGCTCGGCTCGGCGCCGTCCTCGGTGAGCCGGCTGTGCGACCGGCTGGCCGCGCTGGGACTGGTGGAACGGGCGGCGAGCCCCGTCAGCCGGCGGGAGCTGGAGCTGCGGCTGACGGACACCGGCCGCACGTACCTCACCGACCTGCGGCGCCGGCGCGAGGAGGTGCTGCAGGCGTCGATCGACGCCATGCCCGAACCGGCCAGGACGGCTCTGGAGGAGGGGCTGCGCGGCCTGCGCGACGCGATCCGGTCCACGGGCACCGGTTCGACGCGCGCCGCGCGGAGCCGGGCCCGACCGGTCGAGGTGACGATCCCGGTGAGCCAGGACGGCCCGAGGGCCACGGACGGCCCGGCGACCCCCGACGTCGCCGTGGCCCCCGAGGTTCCGGTGGGGACCGACGTCCCGGTGGCGCCCGACGTCCCGCTGGCCCCCGCCGCGGCTGCGGGCCCGGTCGGTCCGGACGGCCCCGACGGCGGTTTCACGGCCGTGGCAGGCGCACAACCGTGACGAAGAAGTCGTCGATCTTCCGGATGGCGGCGATGAACTGCTCCAGGTCGACGGGCTTGGTGACGTAGGCGTTGGCGTGCAGCCGGTAGCTGCGCAGGATGTCCTCCTCGGCCGAGGAGGTGGTCAGCACGACGACGGGGATGTGGGTGAGGCTCTCGTCCGACTTGATCTGCTCCAGCACCTGCCGCCCGTCGTACTTGGGCAGGTTGAGGTCGAGCAGGATGAGGTCCGGGCGGGGCGCGCCCTCGTGGGCACCGCGCTGGTAGAGGAAGTCCAGCGCCTCCTGGCCGTCGCGGACGACGTGCAGGGTGTTGCCGATCTTGTTGTCCTCGAACGCCTCCCGGGTCATCAGCTCGTCGCCCGGGTCGTCCTCGACGAGCAGGATGTCGACGGGGGCGGGCTCGGTGGGGAAGGTCATCGGGTGGCTCCTGCTGCGTCGGGGGCGGCGGTGGTGTCGGCGGTGTCGGGGGACGTCGGTGCGGGGAGGGACGGACCGGGGTCCGCGGGGAGGGTGAAGCACACGCGGGTCCCCTCCGTGTGCGCGGTGTCGATCCAGATGCGGCCGCCGTGGTGCTCGACGATCTTCCGGCACAGGGCGAGGCCGATGCCGGTGCCCGCGTAGGCGTCGCGGCCGTGCAGGCGCTGGAAGATGACGAAGACCTTCTCGGTGAACTCGCCGGGGACGCCGATGCCGTTGTCGGTGACACAGTACGTCCACAGGCCCGGCCCGGCACCGCGCTCCTCCGCCTCGTCGCCCTCGGCACCGTCGCCGGCGGCGTCCGCGCCCGGGGGGAACGCGGTGATGCCGACGACCGGGGCGCGCTCGGCGTGGCGGAACTTGATCGCGTTGCCGACGAGGTTCTGCCAGAGCATCGTCAGCAGCGTCGGGTCGCCGGTGACACGCGGCAGGTCCGCCGGGCGTTCGACCCGGGCCCCGGTCTCCTCGACGGCGGTCGAGAGGTTGGCCAGCGCCTTGTCCAGCGCACCCCCCAACGGCACCGCGTCGCGGGCGTCGTGGAGCCGCCCGACCCGGGAGAACGTCAGCAGGTCGTTGATCAGCACCTGCATGCGCTTGGCCCCGTCGACCGCGAAGTCGACGTACTGCCGACCGCGCTCGTCCAGCTGCTCGCCGTAGCGCTTCTCCAGGAGCTGGCAGAAGGAGGCGACCTTGCGCAGCGGTTCCTGGAGGTCGTGCGAGGCGACGTAGGCGAACTGCTCCAGCTCGGAGTTCGAACGGCGCAGCTCCTCGGTGTGGTGGTCGAGATCGGCGGTGCGCCGGGCGAGGAGCTCCTCGCGGCTCCGGGCGGCGTCCAGCTCCGCGACGATCCGGCCGCGCATGGCCTCCACCGACTCCGCGACCTCGTGCAGGTCGGCCGGCCCACCGGCGGGGATGTGGTGGGCGAAGTCGCCGTCGCCGACGCGCTGCACCGACCGGCGCAGGGCGCGCAGCGGACGGGCCACCGCGTAGTGCAGCAGCACGGCGAGGGCCACACCGGTGACGACGAAGGCGGCGAGCACACCGACGAACAGCCACAGGTGGGTCCTGCGGCTCCGCTCCAGCTCCTCGCGCGCCGCGTCCCGCGCCTCCTCCAGGTGCCGGTTCTGGTCCCGCCACGTGGCGCGCATCCGGTCGAAGGTCTCCTTGCTGGAGCGCAGCTCGGCGGTGAGTGCGGCGGACTGCGGGTCGGCCCCCGCCGTGGCGCTGCGGATCAGGGGTTCGGCGTGCTCCCGGCGCCAGGCCGCGGCGAGGCGTTCGATCTCGGCCAGGTCGGCGGCGAGCGTCGCGTCGGCATCGGCGGTCGGGCGCAGCTGCCGCAGGGCGGCCTGCTCGTCGCGCAGTCCGCTGGTGTAGGGCTCCAGGAACTCCTCGTTGCCGCTGACGACGTAGCCGCGCACGCCGGTCTCCTGGTCCAGCAGCGCCTTCTGCAGCCGGTACGCCTCCACCCGGGCGGGCTGCAACCGGTCCACGAGGTCGTCGGTCTCGGTGGCCGAACGGGACAGCAGGACGCCGCCCGCGACCGTGGCGCCGACGACCAGCAGGAGGACGGCACCGAGCACGAGGTGCAGCCAGGTCTGGACGCGCAGCCGTGCCCGTGACGCGCGGGTGGTGCTCAAGGGTTCTGCTCCCATTCCAGGTGGACGACGGCGATGTCGTCGGTGTGGCCGCCGTGGCTCTCGGAGAGGGCCCGGCTCTCCGAGATGAGCGCGCCCACGAAGTCCGGGCCGCTCCGGGCGGCGTGCGTGCGAGCGAGCTCCAGCAGGCCGCTCTCGCCCAGCCGCCCGCCCCGGTCGTCGACGCGGCCCTCGAAGAGCCCGTCGGTGAACAGGACGAGGGCGCCGCTCGGCGGCAGGTCCACGGTCTCCTCCGTCCAGGTGGCGAAGTCGACGGGGAGCAGGCCGAGCGCGGGGCCGCCGGCCGTCTCCACGAAGTGGACGTCCTCGCCCGGCGCGCCCCGCAGCATCAGCGGCGGGTGCCCGGCCCGCAGGATGCGGGCGGTGCCCAGGACGGGCCGCACTTCGACGGCGGTGACGGTGGCGAAGATCTCCGGGCCGGTGCGTTCGGCCTCCAGCAGCTCCTGCATCAGACGCAGCACCTCGGGGCCCTTCAGCCCGGCCAGGGTGAAGGAGCGCCAGGCCACGCGGAGGCAGACGCCGAGGGCCGCCTCGTCGGGCCCGTGCCCGGAGACGTCGCCGATCACGGCGTGCACGGTGCCGTCCGCCAGGCCGACGACATCGTAGAAGTCGCCGCCGAGCAGCGCCTGGGCGCGGCTGGGCTCGTAGCGGGCGACGACGTCGACGCCGGGGCCGCGCAGCAGCGGCGAGGGCAGCAGGCCGCGTTCGAGGCGGGCGTTCTCCTGGGCGCGCAGCTGCCCGGCCTGGAGGGCGGCGGCGGCCTGCTCGATCTGGCGGCGCTGGACGGCGTACCGGATGGCGCGGCCCAGCGCTGCGGGCTCGATGAAGCCCTTGACCAGGTAGTCCTGTGCTCCGGCGGCCACGGCGGCGAGGCCGGCCTCCTCCTCGGCCAGGCCGGTGAGGACGACCACGGCGGAGCCGGGCGCCAGCTTCAGCATCTGCTCGACGACGTCCACACCGCGTCCGTCGGGCAGGTGCAGGTCCAGCAGGACGCAGTGCGGCCGGACGGCGGTGTCCCGCAGGGCGTCCTCGGCCTCGGCCAGGGACCGCGCGCGGTCGAGGTTCACGGTGACGCCGCTGTCCAGCAGCAGTTCCTCGACGAGGAGGGCGTCGCCGTCGTCGTCCTCCACCAGGAGCACGTCGGGGACGGTGATGACCTGCGTGGGGATGATGCGGGAGCCACTCGGCGCCTGCGTCCCGGCGACGTTCGCCATGAGCCCTTCCGGGCCCGGAGCACCCAGTGTGCTCGCCACTTCCCACCTCCGGCTCCGCCATCCGCCCGCCTGTCGGTGCGGAGCGACGGAGCAGAGCGTACTTGTCGCCTGCGAACTATTGCACCAGTCATCCGAACACCGGGCCCCGGGGTGTGAGAAACCTCCCTCACCTCCGCCGGGCGTGTCGGCCGCCGGGAGGCACATCCCGAGGTGAGCGGCGCCGGGGAACCAGGGATGCTGTACCCGTGGGGCGTCCCGCGGCAAGGGGAACCGCCCAGGGGTCGGCGCGAAGGAAGCTTGCCCTTCAACAAGGCTTTACACTGGAAAGATTGGCCGAAGGAGGCGAGAAGTGGGATGTTCAGTGACACCGACAGCATCACCCTGACGGACGTCGTCCAGACCCAGGGCTGCGCCATGCTGCGGGTCGCCGGAAAGCTCGACGTCTCCACGGAGCAGCAGCTCCAGGAGCACGCCGGGACGCTCGTCGACGCGGGGCACCACCACCTCGTCCTCGACCTGACGGCCCTCGCCTTCTGCGACTCCCGGGGGCTGAACTGCCTGCTCTCCCTCAACTGGCTCTGCCAGCGCTTCAACGGGGAGCTGCTCCTCGCGGCCGTCGGGAACCGGGTGCTCCAGATGCTGGCCCTGACCGGCACGCAGCACGTCTTCCGGTGCTACCCCACGCCGGGCGCCGCCCTGGCCGCCGTCCCCCCGGAACACCGGCCGGTGTGGCCCCCGACCGGCTGAGGGCCCGGAGGCCGGGCACCCGAGGGACGGCCCCCGCCAGGGCTCAGGGCGCCAGGTAGGCCCGGTAGTTCCGAGAGCTCGACCAGTCGGGCAGCGCGTGCTCCGGCCAGTCGCGGGCATAGGCGGGCGGACGCTCGTCCCCGGCGACGAGGACGGCCACCGGCCGCCGGTCCGCCGCCGCCACCAGGCCCCGCGCCGTGATGCTGCCGTCGTGGCCCCCGACCTGCCGCGAGTCGCACCCCGCCCGGTAGGCCACCCGCACCGCGTCGTGCCCGGAGACGACGCAGGGCGGGCGCACCCCCAGCCGGTTCAGCTCGTCGGCGACGTCGGCCACCGCCCCCGCCGCCGCCCCGCTGCGCCGCACGGCGTCCCGCAGCACGGCCGCCTGCACCGCCACGTGCCCGACCAGGCCGAGGACGACGACGAGGACGATCGCCGGACGCCACGGCGTACGGGCGCGGAACAGCCGGTGCAGGCACAGCGCCACCGGCAGCGCGAGCAGGGCGTAGGCCGGCAGCAGGAAGCGCGGGGCGGCGTAGTCGATGAGCAGCAGGTACGGCACCGCGAGGGAGAGCCCGGCGAGCGTGGCCATGAGCACGGGCGCCAGCCGCCGCACCCGGACGGCGGCGACGACCCCCGCGATCACCGGCAGCGGCAGCAGCAGCCACCACACCGCCGTCACCGGGTGCTCCCACCCGATCGTGCAGGGACGGCACAGTGACCGGCCCACGAGCGCCTTGGCCTGGTCGTCGAAGGCGAGGCTCCAGCCGAGCCCGCCCTGGATCTCCCCGGCCCGCTCCAGCCGGGTCAGGACGCCGCCGTAGTGCAGCTGGGCCTCCACCAGCCACGGCGCGGCCCCGAGCAGGGCGCCGAGCGCGAGCACGGCGAGCAGCAGCGGACGCCGCCAGGCCCGCACGTACAGCGCGGCGGCCACCAGCGGCAGCCCCAGCCACGCCGCGTCCCCCGGCCGCAGCAGGGCCACGCAGGCGATGCCGAAACCGACCCCCGCGAACGCCCACGGGTCACGGTGCCGCCCGTCACGGGCGGCGCGGAGGAAACAGCCGACCGTCGCCAGCGCCGCGAAGGCCACCCACAGGTTGGGCATGATCTGCGGGCCGTAGAAGAGCGTGATCCACAACGACGAGAACAGGCCCCCCGCCAGCGCGAGCACGGGCGCGGGGAGCAGCCCGCGCCAGACCCACAACGCGAGGAAGAGCGCCGCGCCGGAGAGCACGGCCAGGTAGATCCGCACGGCCAGCACGGACGAGGTCAGCGCGGCGACGGGCGCCACGAGGAAGCTCACGCCCCGGGCGCGGGGAGCGCTGAAGTACGCCGTCGTGGCGTCCGGCCCGACCTGGCTGAGGTAGACCGTCTCGTCCCAGCCGAGCCCGAGCCCGGGCACGACGAGGACGAGTTGCACGAGGGTGAAGGCGAGGGCGACGAGGCCGATCCACCGGCCGGGCCGTTCGGGCGTCGCGTCGTGCAGGCGCAGGGCGGCGCGGAACCGCGCCTCCTGACGGCCGGCCAGAGCCAGGGGCGATGACTGCATTGCTGAGCCCTCACACGTCGAGCGGGTGCGCGTTCCGGTGCCGCACCCGTGTACCCGCAACCCTCGGGCGAACCCGTGCGCCCGGCCACACACCGGCCGCCGTCCGGCGTAAGCCCTCCCCCGAAGGAGAGCCCGCCCCCGGGTGTCCCCGACACCGCGCGCGGACGGCGCCCGCACGGGCGGCCGGGCGCCGTCGCTGCGGCGTCAGCTCCGGGCGGTGGCGTGTGCGGTGTCCTGCGGGGTGGCCTGCGGGGAGGTGCCGGAGGGCTCCCAGCACGCGACGCCCCGCAGCCCGGGCACGCGGTCGCGGGTGAAGACGGGGTCGAGGCCGGCGCGGCGCTGGGCCTGGTAGTCGCTCAGCAGCCGGAAGGCCACGACGGACAGCGGCAGGATCGTCAGCAGGTTGACCAGCACCATCGCGCCCATGGTGATGTCCGCCAGGTTCCACACGACGCTCACCGACCCCATGGCGCCCAGCACGGTGCAGCCGAGGACGACGACGCGGTATCCCGTCATGACGGAGCGGTTGCCGGTCATGAACTCGATGTTGGACTCGCCGTAGTAGTAGTTCCCGATCATCGAGCTGAAGGC
Source organism: Streptomyces chumphonensis (assembly GCF_014779715.1). Classification (GTDB taxonomy): domain Bacteria; phylum Actinomycetota; class Actinomycetes; order Streptomycetales; family Streptomycetaceae; genus Streptomyces; species Streptomyces chumphonensis. The sequence continues at coordinate 149,229 of NZ_JACXYU010000007.1, read as the reverse complement.
CAGCATGAAGACGATGAGGGTCAGCGCGTGCGCGCCCCAGCCGCCGAGGGTGGCGGAGAAGGCGGACTGCGTGACGTCCGCGCCGCCCCGCTCGCCCAGCGAGGGGTTCGCGCTCAGCACGACGAAGGCGGTCATGGTGCAGACGACGAGCGTGTCGAAGTAGACGCCGAACGTCTGGACGAGGCCCTGCTTGACCGGGTGGCTCGTCTCGGCCGAGGCGGCGGCGTTCGGGGCGGAGCCCATGCCCGCCTCGTTGGAGAACATGCCGCGCCGCACGCCCTGGAGGATCGCGGTGCCGACGGCGCCCCCGGCGACCTCCCGCAGCCCGAACGCGCCCCCGACGATGTCGCCCAGCATGGTGGGGACCTGGCTCGCGTTGAGGACGACGATCACCGTGCCCAGGAGCAGGTACAGGCCGGCCATCGCGGGGATGAGCGTGGTCGTCACCTTCGCCAGGCGCTTGACGCCGAAGAAGACGGCGAGGGCGAGGAGGCCCGCGAGGGCGATGCCGAGGAGGGGCGGGAACCAGCCGGAGTCCACGCCGCCCATGGATCCCTCGACGGCGACGGCGATCGTGTTGGACTGCACGGCCGTCAGCACGAACCCGAAGGTCAGGGTGATGAGGACGGCGAACAGGACGCCGAGCCAGCGCTTGCCGAGGGCGCGCTGCATGTAGTAGGCCGGGCCGCCCCGGTAGGTGCCGGGCTGCTTGCCGCGCACCTTGTAGAGCTGGGCGAGGACGGACTCGACGAACGCCGACGCGCCGCCGACGAGGGCCATCACCCACATCCAGAAGACGGCGCCGGGGCCGCCGAGGGTGATCGCCGTGGCCACGCCCGCGATGTTGCCGGTGCCGATCCGGGCGGCGGCGGAGATGGTGAACGCTCCGAAGGGGCTGACGCCCCCGGCGGGACGGTCCTTCAGGACCCGCAGCATGTCCGGCAGCAGTCGGATCTGGGCCCCGCGCGAGCGCAGGGTGAAGTAGAGGCCGGCGACCGCGACGAGCGGGATCAGCAGATAGGTCCAGAAGACGTCGTTGACGTCGACGATCAGGGCGTCAAGCGTGCTCATGGGCGTGGTGCGTCCCGTCCTCGTGAGTCGGGTGGACTGTCCGGGGTCCGACGGCGGGACGGTACGGATCGCGTACGCGGGCCGGTCGGCTCACGGGAGGTTATCCAGGGCCGGACACGGCTGAACAGGCACGCCTGACGTGCGCATTCTCACAGATAAGCGGCGATTCGGAAGACCACGGGGACATGCCGCCGGGGCGGCACCCGGTGTGGGTGCCGCCCCGGCGCCCCGGAAGGGGGAGGACGTTGATCCGCGGGGGATCAGAAGTCCATGCCACCGCCCATGCCACCGGTCGGGTCGGCCGCGCCGGCGGCCGCCTTCTCCGGCTTGTCGGCGATGACGGCCTCGGTGGTGAGGAACAGCGCGGCGATCGACGCGGCGTTCTGCAGCGCCGAGCGCGTCACCTTGGCGGGGTCGATGATGCCTTCGGCGATCATGTCGACGTACTCGCCGGTGGCCGCGTTCAGGCCGTGGCCCGGGGTCAGGTTGCGCACCTTCTCCACGATGACGCCGCCCTCGAGACCGGCGTTGACCGCGATCTGCTTGAGCGGGGCCTCCAGGGCCAGCTTGACGGCGGCGGCACCGGTGGCCTCGTCGCCGTCGAGCTCCAGCTTCTCGAAGACGCTGGACGCCTGGAGCAGGGCCACGCCACCACCGGCGACGATGCCCTCCTCGACGGCGGCCTTGGCGTTGCGCACCGCGTCCTCGATGCGGTGCTTGCGCTCCTTGAGCTCCACCTCGGTCGCGGCACCGGCCTTGATGACGGCCACGCCGCCGGCCAGCTTCGCGAGGCGCTCCTGGAGCTTCTCGCGGTCGTAGTCCGAGTCGGAGTTCTCGATCTCGGCGCGGATCTGGTTGACCCGGCCCTGGACCTGGTCGCTCTCACCGGCACCGTCGACGATGGTCGTCTCGTCCTTGGTGACGACCACCTTGCGGGCGCGGCCGAGCAGCTCCAGACCGGCGTTCTCCAGCTTGAGGCCGACCTCCTCGGAGACGACCTGGCCACCGGTGAGGATGGCGATGTCGCCGAGCATGGCCTTGCGGCGGTCGCCGAAGCCCGGGGCCTTGACGGCGACGGACTTGAAGGTGCCGCGGATCTTGTTGACGATCAGGGTGGACAGGGCCTCACCCTCGACGTCCTCGGCGATGATCAGCAGCGGCTTGCCCGACTGCATGACCTTCTCCAGGAGCGGGAGCAGCTCCTTGACGTTGCCGATCTTGGAGTTCGCGATGAGGATGTACGGGTCGTCGTAGACGGTCTCCATACGCTCCATGTCGGTCGCGAAGTACGCCGAGATGTAGCCCTTGTCGAAGCGCATACCCTCGGTGAGCTCCAGCTCCAGACCGAAGGTCTGGGACTCCTCGACGGTGATGACGCCTTCCTTGCCGACCTTGTCCATGGCCTCGGCGATCAGCTCGCCGATCTGGACGTCGGCGGCGGAGATGGAGGCGGTGGAGGCGATCTGCTCCTTCGTCTCCACGTCCTTGGCCTGCTCCAGCAGGGCGGCGGAGACGGCCTCGGTGGCGCGCTCGATGCCGCGCTTGAGCGCCATCGGGTTGGCACCGGCGGCCACGTTCCGCAGGCCCTCGCGGACCAGCGCCTGGGCGAGGACGGTCGCGGTCGTCGTGCCGTCACCGGCGACGTCGTCCGTCTTCTTGGCGACCTCCTTGACGAGCTCGGCGCCGATCTTCTCGTAGGCGTCCTCGAGCTCGATCTCCTTGGCGATGGAGACACCGTCGTTGGTGATCGTGGGGGCGCCCCACTTCTTCTCCAGCACGACGTTGCGACCCTTGGGGCCAAGCGTGACCTTGACGGCGTCGGCGAGCTGGTTCATGCCGCGTTCGAGGCCGCGCCGCGCCTCCTCGTCGAACGCGATGATCTTGGCCATGTGAAGTGGTCCTCCCAGGACTGGGGTGGATTGCTCCGGACCGCGCTGGCGCCCGCGACGGACGGCCTGCGGAGCACCGGCGTTCCTTCCGCCGGGCCTCGCGGACCTCACCGAACCGGTCCTTCTTTTTGTCACTCTCACGTGCAGAGTGCTAAGCCCAATGATTAGCACTCGACCCCTCCGAGTGCAAGCGCCTCCGCATCGGGACCGACCCGGCGCCGCGCCCTCCACGGGCCGGGGCGAGGGCGTGAACCTTTCCGCTCCGGCCGCCGACTTACCGGTGACCTGCCGGTCGAGCAGCGGGAACACCGCACCGGCATGCCGAAGAGAGGAGGGTCGGGTGGCCGAGCCCGAGCCCGAGAAGGAGGACGACGCCCTGCTGGTGGTGCGCTGCCAGCTCGGGGAGCGGCAGGCGTTCACCGGGCTGGTGCGGGCCTGGCACGGTCCGCTGTGGCGGTACCTGCGGGCCACGACCGGCGGGGACGGCGTCGCGGACGACCTCGCCCAGGAGACGTGGATCGGCGTTCTGCGGGGCCTGCCGAAGCTGCGGGAGCCCGAGCGGTTCGCGCCCTGGTTGTTCACGATCGCGCGACGCGCCCTCGCGGACCACCTCCGCCGCGGCCGTGCCGCACCGTTCGGGTCCGTGGACCTCGCCGACGCGCCCGGGGCGCCGGTCGACCCGGGGGACTTCCCCGGCGACGTCCTGGACCGGCTGGAGGTCCACGCCGGGCTGGCGGACCTGCCACCCGCCGAGCGCGAGGTGCTGGTGCTGTTCCACCTCGCGGATCTGCCGACGGCCGGCTGCGCCGACGTGCTCGGCGTTCCGGCGGGCACGGTCAAGAGCCGGCTCTTCCGCGCCCGCCGCATGCTGCGCGACATCCTGACCGAGAGGGGACACGACCGATGAACGAGCACGACCGCCGGAACCCGGGCGACCGCCGCCCGGCGCCCCGGGAGGTGCCGGAGGAGCTGGTGCGCACCCTGGCGCGCGAGACCTCGCTGGGCCGCCGGGTGCGCCACCTCGCGACCGGCCTCGCCGGGGGCTGCGGAGCCGCGCTGCTGACGCTGCTGTGGGCGACCGAGCCGGCGCCGCTCCCGTTGCGGACCCGCGTCGCGTTCGCCGGGCTGATCGCCGTCGGCCTGGCCTGGGCCGCCCTGGCGTGCTGGACGCTGACGCGCCGTCACCCCCTGTACGGGGCCGACCGGGTGCTGGCGGCCGGGGTCGCGCTCGGCGCCGCCTCGGCGACCGCACTGGGCGCCGTCGTCCTCGCGGCCGTCCGGGGCACGGCCGCGCTGGCGGTGGGCACGGGCGTGGCCGGCGCTCTCGCGGTGACGGCCGCGGCCCTGCTGCTGGGTCGGGCCCGGGGTCGGCGGCGGGCCCTGCTGGACCGGCGCGACGCCCTGCGGGCGGAGTCCGGCGTGCGGGACTGACGGGGCGTCAGCGGGGCGGGGAACGGGCGAAGGGCCCGGCTGCGGCCGGGCCCTTCGCGCGTGTGGTGTGTGGCGGTCGTCGCTCAGGCGCTGAGACGGACCATGTCCGCCTGCGGCCCCTTCTGCCCCTGCGAGATCTCGAACTCGACCCGCTGCCCTTCCTCAAGGGTGCGGTAGCCGTCCATCTGAATCGCGCTGTAGTGGACGAACACGTCCGCACCACCGTCGACCGCGATGAAGCCGTAGCCCTTCTCCGCGTTGAACCACTTGACGGTGCCCTGAGCCATTCCTAACTCCCCTATTACTGGCCCTTGCACGAGCCCGCACTCCGCGGGCCCGGGTCAGAGTCACCCCCTGGGTCGTGAGGGTGTTGTGCGCCGGAACGCGTCGACCGCCGCTGAATGTATCTGGATGAACGCCCTGTGCAACAGGTCAATCAGACGAGAAATCCGCGCGGGACGGATCGGTCGACAGCGGGCACACGGCATCGAACCGGTGCATTCCGGGCCGGGCATAGTCGGGCCAACGCGACAAACGTCCCTGCGCTTCGGGCAGAACTTGGCGCACAACTTGTCGTTGCGAGTCACATCCGAAAGGGGGTTCGGCGCACACTCTACCGCTTCGTGGAAATCGGAACACCCACTTCCGCTTAGCGGTCCACGGCACGCGCTGGATGTCCGCCGCCCGGAACGCGTGTGGTCCCGCCCCCGGAGGGGCGGGACCACACGAACGGGACGCGGTGGGACGTGCCCTACACCGCGCCACCGGCCACGGCGGGGATGATGGAGACGCCGGCGCCGTCCGGGGTCGCCGTCGCGAGGCCCTCGGCGAAGCGGACGTCGTCGTCGTTGACGTAGATGTTCACGAAACGGCGCAGCTTGCCGGTGTCGTCCAGCACGCGCGCGCTGATGCCCGTGTGGTTCTTCTCCAGGTCGGCCAGCACCTCGCCGAGGGTCGCACCCTCGGCGGCGACCTCGGCCTGACCGCCGGTGTAGGTGCGCAGGATGGTCGGGATGCGGACGTTGACGCTCATGTGCGGTTCACCTTCGTGGATCGTGGGTGCGGGGTTCAGGCCAGGCCGGCGGCGCGGAAGGCGTCGAGCGAGGGGCGGATGACGGCGCTCGGCCCGGTCGTCGGCGCGACGGCGTCCAGCGTCTTCAGGCCGTCGCCGGTGTTGAGGACGACGGTCGTGAGGGTCGGGTCGAGCAGGCCGTTCTCGATCAGCTTGCGGGTGACGCCCACCGTCACCCCGCCCGCCGTCTCGGCGAAGACGCCCTCCGTGCGGGCCAGCAGCTTGATGGCGTCCACGACCTGGGCGTCGGTGACGTCCTCCACCGCGCCGCCGGTGCGGCGGGCGATGTCCAGCACGTAGGGTCCGTCGGCCGGGTTGCCGATGGCGAGCGACTTGGCGATCGTGTCCGGTCGCACCGGCCGCACCACGTCGTGGCCGCCCTTGAACGCCTGGGAGACCGGCGAGCAGCCCTCGGCCTGGGCGCCGAAGATCTTGTAGGGCCGGTCCTCGACGAGCCCGAGCGCGATCAGCTCGCGCAGCCCCTTGTCGATCTTCGTCAGCTGGGAGCCGGAGGCGATGGGGACGACGAGCTGGTCCGGCAGACGCCAGCCGAGCTGCTCGCAGATCTCGTAGGCGAGGGTCTTGGAGCCCTCGGCGTAGTAGGGGCGCAGGTTGACGTTGACGAAGCCCCAGCCCTCACCGGCCGGGTCGCCGATCAGCTCGCTGCAGAAACGGTTCACGTCGTCGTACGTGCCCTCGATGCCGACCAGGTCGCCCCCGTAGACGGCGGCCATGACGACCTTGCCCTGCTCCAGGTCGTGCGGGATGAAGACGCACGAGCGCAGCCCCGCACGGGCCGCCGCCGCACCGACGGCCCCGGCCAGGTTGCCGGTGGAGGAACAGGAGAGCGTGGTGAAGCCGAAGGCGCGGGCGGCCTCGACGGCGATGGCGACGACGCGGTCCTTGAAGGAGTGCGTCGGGTTGCCGGAGTCGTCCTTGACGTGCAGCTCACCGGTGACGCCCAGCTCCGCCGCCAGGCGGTCGGCGCGCACCAGCCTGGTGAAGCCCGGGTTCAGGTTGGGCTTGGCGGCGACGTCGGCGGGGACCGGCAGCAGCGGAGCGTACCGCCAGATGGTGTCCGGGCCCGCCTCGATCCGCGCGCGCAGCGCCTCCGGGTCGCCCTCCGGCAGCTCGTAGGCGATCTCCAGCGGGCCGAAACAGGCCGTACAGGCGAAGTGCGGGCCCAGCGGGATGCGCTCGCCGCACTCGCGGCAGGACAGCGCGACGGCCGGTCCCAGAGAGACGCCGGGGTGCGTGGAGTCGGATGCGGTGGTGCTTGCGACCGTGTTCACAGCCATGGAGGCGAGGCCCTTTCTCCTCATCTTCCCCGCGACGGCCTTCGCCGCAGGACGGAATTGGCACCTTCCCCACGGCGGCTTCGCCCCGGAATGAACCGGAATGACGTAATGACGCGCGGGAGGGTTGCCGGGGCTTCAACGGGCCGTTCCCTCTGCCCCTCTGGATGAGCTCTATGGCGCTTGTCAGGCGCGTTTGTCGGCAGCGACGCGCCCCGACATGCGGAGGTCACGTGCGCTGTTCAAGACTGTAACCGACGGCCCCGAGGGTGGATGCGGTCGTCCGAACCGCGAGACGCGGGATTTCGCGGCCGACGTCAGGAGGCGGACACGTGCTGGACGAGGTCGAGAGCTGGCTGCACCGGCGCTCCTGGAGCGCCGAGGAGCGCCCGCTGGCCGGGCTGCTGGCCGCCAAGCGGGCGGCGGGGGCGCGCGGCAGTGTGAGCGTCGTCCTTCCCGCACTGAACGAGGAGGCGACGGTCGGTGAGATCGTCGCGACGATCCGCGCGGAGCTGATGACGGCCGAGACCCCCCTCGTCGACGAGCTGGTGGTGGTCGACTCCGGCTCCACCGACCGGACGGGGGACGTGGCGGCGGCGGCCGGGGCGAAGGTCGTCCACCGTGACGCGCTGCTCCCCCGCGTTCCGGCGGTCCCCGGCAAGGGCGAGGTGCTGTGGCGTTCGCTGCTGGCCACCAGCGGCGAGATCGTGTGCTTCATCGACGCCGACCTGCGGGACTTCCGCTCCCGGTTCGTCTCCGGCATCGTCGGGCCGCTGCTCACCGACCCGGCGTTGCAGCTGGTCAAGGCCATGTACGACCGACCGCTCGGGGACAACCCGGCCGGGGGCGGGCGCGTCACCGAGCTGGTCGCCCGCCCGCTGCTGAACCTGCACTGGCCACGGCTCGCCGGTTTCGTGCAGCCGCTGGGCGGGGAGTACGCCGCCCGCCGCTCGCTGCTGGAACGGCTGCCCTTCCCCGTCGGCTACGGCGTCGAGCTGGCCCTCCTCGTCGACTCCCTGCACGCGGTCGGGTTGGACGGGCTCGCCCAGGTGGACGTCGGCGTGCGCAAGCACCGCAACCAGGACGGGCAGGCCCTGGGCCGGATGGCGGCGGCCATCTACCGCACGGCCCAGCGGCGCATCGCCCGCGTCCCGCTCACCCACGCCGAGCTGACGCAGTTCGCCCGCGAGGAGGCCGGCGGCTTCGTGCCGCGCACGCACCCGGTGGACACCGAGGAGCGGCCGCCCATGGGCACCGTGCCGGAGTACACGGCCGCCCGGCACGCGGCGTGACCGGTTTCCGCCGGGTGCGGCTCCGCGACAACCGCACGGCCGTTTGAACGGGGGTCGATGCGGATACGCTCGCCGCATGGTCGCCGAGTCCCGCGTGCCCCAGGTCCTGGTCGCCTCCAACCGAGGTCCGGTCTCCTACGCGATCGCCGAGGACGGGTCGCTGACCGCGAAACGCGGCGGCGGCGGCCTCGTCTCCGGGCTCTCCGCGATCGGCCCCGAGGCGAACGCCGTGTGGGTCTGCGCCGCCCTCGGCGAGGGTGACCGCGAGGCCGCCCGCCGCGCGGACGGGCTGCTGCCCCGCGAGGACACCGGCGGGCAGCGGGTGCGGATGCTCGACATTCCCGCCGAGACCTTCGCCGACGCCTACAACGGCGTCGCCAACTCGGTGCTGTGGTTCGTCCACCACATGCTCTACCAGACGCCGCTGGAGCCCGCGTTCGACGCCTCCTTCGCCCGGCAGTGGGCGGCGTACGAGGCGTACAACACCGCCTTCGCGCGGGCGCTCGCCCGCGACGCGGAGGAGGGCGCGGTCGTGCTCGTGCAGGACTACCACCTCACGCTGGTGCCCGAGCTGCTGCGCTCCCTCCGCCCCGACCTGCGCATCGGGCACTTCTCGCACACCCCGTGGGCGCCCGCCGACTACTACCGGATGCTGCCCGACGACGCCGCCGCCGCCGTCCTGCGCGGCGTGCTCGGCGCGGACCGGGCGGCGTTCCTGACCCGGCGCTGGGCCGAGGCGTTCGCCGCGTGCTGCGCCGACGTGCTCGGCGCGACGGTCGGGTCCGCGGACGGCGAGCTGCGCGTCACCCACGCCGGGCGCACGACGCGCGTCGGCGTGCACGGCCTGGGCGCCGACGCCGACTTCCTGCGCGAACGCGCCCACCGGCCCGACGTCGAGGAGCGCGGGGCGGTGCTGCGGGCGCAGGTCGGCGAGGGCCGCCGGACCATCGTGCGGGTGGACCGCACGGAGCTGTCCAAGAACATCGTGCGCGGCCTGCACGCCTACCGCAGGCTGCTCACGGACCACCCCGGGTGGCGTGAGCGCGTCGTGCACGTGGCCTTCGCCTACCCCTCCCGGCAGGACCTGGCCGTCTACCGCGACTACACGGCCGAGGTCGCCCGTGTCGCCGGGGAGATCAACGACGCGTTCGGTACCGTGGGCTGGACGCCGGTCGTCCTGCACGTCGAGGACGACTTCGCCCGTTCCCTGGCCGCCTACCGGATGGCGGACGTCGCGCTGGTCAACCCCATCAGGGACGGCATGAACCTGGTCGCCAAGGAGGTGCCGGTCGTCTCCGACGACGGCTGCGTGCTGGTGCTCTCGCGGGAGGCGGGCGCCGCGGCCGACCTCGGCGAGGACGCGATCCTCGTCAACCCCTACGACGTCGCCGCGACGGCCCGCGCCCTGGCCGACGCCCTCGCCGTCCCGCCCGAGGCGCGGGCGGAGGGGACGAAGCGGCTCGCCGCCGCCGCGACCGCCCTGCCGCCCCGCGACTGGTTCCTGGCCCAGCTCACCGCACTGCGCGAGGGCTGAGCACGCCGGGGACGGCCGGCGGGGCCGCCGGAAACTCCCGCGCGGGCCGTCACCGCCGGAGGTAGCCTCGGCGATCATGAGCTGGCTGCCCGACGACTTCGTCCACCCGGTCCACGTACCCGTGCCCGGCACATCCCTGCACCTGCGGCCGATCCGGGAATCGGACACCGCGATCGACTACCCCGCCGTCATGAACTCCCGCGAGCGCCTGTGGGAGGCCTTCGGCCCGGCCTGGGGCTGGCCCGCCGAGACGATGACCTACGAGGAGGACCGCGTCGACCTGCTGCGGCACGAGCGGGAGATCGCCGCGCACGAGTCCTTCAACTACGCGCTGCTGAACGAGGACGAGACGGCACTCCTCGGTTGCGTCTACGTCGACCCGCCCGAGCGCACCGGCTCCGACGCGGAGGTGTGCTGGTGGGTGGTGGACGAGCTGGCCGGCAGCGAGACGGAGCGCGCGCTCGACGCCCTGGTACCGCGCTGGATCGCGACCGCCTGGCCCTTCCGGCGGCCGCGCCACATCGGCCACGACCTCACCTGGGCGGAGTGGCTCGCCCTGCCGCCCGTGCCCTGAGCGCCCGCACCGCCCGCTACCCCTCCGGCCGGGCGAGCGCGGTCAGCAGGGCCGCGACGCCGGCCGGACCGGGCACGACGACGTCCGCGCGCTCGGCCAGTGCGGGCACCTCGGGGGCGGCGCCGACCAGCAGGGTCGGCCGGCCGTCGGCGCGGCGCCGTTCGAGAGCGGCGAAGGCCGCCAGGTCGCCCAGGTCGTCGCCCGCGTAGAGCACGGGCCCGGCGTCCCGCTCGGCCAGGTAGGCGGTCAGGGCCATGCCCTTGTCCATCCCCGGGGGCCGCAGCTCCAGGACGAAGCGGCCCGGTTCGAGGTGGAGCCCGTGGCGGGCGGCCAGCTCGGCCAGCGGCGCGCGCAGCGCGGCGAACGCCCCCGCCGGGTCGGCGGACTGCCGGGTGTGGACGGCGACGGCCAGCCCCTTGTCCTCCGTCCGGACGCCCTCCGGGGCGCCGAGTCCGGCGAGGAGGCCGGGCAGTTCGGCGCGGACGGCGGCCACACCCGGCTCGGGCGGCGGCGCCGAGAAGGTGCCCGTCGCGGCGTCCCAGCGCTCGGCCCCGTAGGCGCCCAGGACGGTGAGCCCCTCCAGCCCCGGCACTCCGGCGAAGCCCCCGTACCGCACGGCGACCTCGGCGGGACGCCCGGTGACGACGGCGACGCCCGCCAGCCGGGGGCCGAGCCGGGCCAGCGCGGGCAGGACGTCGGGGTGCGGCCGCGCGTCCTCGGGGTCGGGCACGATCGGTGCGAGCGTGCCGTCGAAGTCCAGGGCGACCACGGAACGGCCCGGCTCGGCCCGGAGGGCCGCCAGCCCGGCCCGGCCGGCGGGGGTGATGGTGTGCGCGTCGAAGCGGACCATGGGCGCGAGACTACCGGCGGCGGCGCTGGGCGTCCCGCACCCGCCGGAGCCGGTTGACCGTGACCGGGTCGTGGGCGAGGGCGCGGGGGTCGTCGAGGAGGGCGTTGAGCAGCTGATAGTAGCGGGTCGGCGACGTGCCGAGCCGCTCGCGTATGGCCCGCTCCTTGGCGCCGGGGCCGGGCCAGCCGCGGCGTTCGACCGCGAGCACGGCCGCCTCCCGCGTCGACAGGCCGTGCCCCCGCGACTCCCCGGCCGGGCTGCCGTCCCCGTTCTCAGCCGGGGGTCCGTCCACCCGCTCCGCCGTGCTCTCCTCCATGGCCCACACCGTAGTGCGCGGGTCCGACAACCGGATCCGGCGGCGGAAACGGTTCAGCGCAGGGCGCGGTAGCGGCCCTGGTAGTAGGTGAGCGGCTTGCCGTCGACGCCGGGCACCTCGGCCGTGAGCACGCGCGCCACCAGCAGCGTGTGGTCACCGGCGGGGTGCCGCTGCTCGGTGCGGCACTCCAGGTGGGCGAGCGCGCCGTGGACGAGCGGTGCCCCGGCCGCCTCCCCCGGCGTGTGCGGCAGCTCGCGGAAGAGGAGGTGGTCGCTCAGCCTGCCCTTCATCGCGAACCGGCCGGCCGTCTGGCGCTGGTGTTCGGCGAGCAGGTTCGCCGCCCAGACCTCGCGCCGCTCCAGCAGCTCGTCCATCCGCGAGCCGGTGCGCACGCTCAGCAGCACGAGCGGCGGGTCGAGGCTGACGGAGACGAACGCCGTCGCCGTCATGCCGACGTAGGCGCCGCGCGGCCCGTCCTCCGGGTCGTAGGCCGTCACCAGCACCACACCGGCGGCGAGCCGCGCCATGGCCGCCCGGAACTGCTCCTCGTTCACCCCTCCAGCATGGGGGACGGCGTCGGGGGCGGAGCGGTCGGCCGGGCCCGGGTGGTGGGTCCCGGCGGTGGCGGCGGGGTGATGGGCTGCGGGTGGAGCTGTCGGATACACGCTCCGGACGGTAACGAGGGGAGCCGGCCGACCGCATCGGGCGGGGGGACCAGACGGGTCCTACGACCGGGGTCGGGGCCCGCCGCGGGGCCCGCGTCCGCCTGGCGCCACCGCCCCGTGCGACCTGCGAAAACCCACACACGGTGAGTTCCGGAACGCCTCCTGTGACATGAGTCACAGATGAGATTAATCGTTGACCCTGTGTACCGAGTGAGGAGCAGCCTGTGATTCAGTGGCGGGAACACTCGGACGAGTGGCATGTCGGATCAACGAACGAGCCACGGGGGAGGCAGATGGACACCGACTCTGAGCCGTACGTCCGCCTCACCACGCTGCGCCGTCTCCACCAGTCCGTGGCCCAGCTCAACACCGCCCGCAGTCTCGCCGACACCCTCCAGACGGTCGCCGACGGCGTCGTCACGGGCCTCGGCTTCGAAATGGCGGCGGTCAACCTCGTCCGCCCCGACGGCGACCTCGTCGTCGCCGCCGTCGCCGGGAGCACCGGTGCCGAGGCGATGATGGCCGGGCGCGTGGGCTCCCGCGCCTCCTGGGAACGCCGGCTCGCGATGGGCGAGGCATGGGGGGAGCTGCGCTTCGTCCCGTACAACGAGGGCTGGGTGCTGGACGACGACGACGTCCCCCAGTGGCACACCCCCGGGCCGGCCCCGCGCTTCGCCGACGAGTGGCACCCCATGGACCGGCTCTTCGCCCCCATGTACACGGCCGACGGCGACCTCCTCGGCGTCATATCCGTCGACAAGCCCCGCAACGGCCGCCGCCCCGGCGCCTGGGGGTGCGAGGCCCTCCAGATGTACGGCTTCCAGGCCGCCATCGCCATCAGCAACGCCCGGCTGCGCGCCAACATGCAGCGCGCACTCGTCCGGCTGGAGCGCGAGCAGCAGGCCCTGCGGGCCAGCGAGGAGAGCTTTCGGGCCGCCTTCGAGTACGCGCCGAGCGGCATGGCCATCGCGGAGATGGGCGGCGACCAGCACGGGCGGCTCATCAAGGCCAACGACGCCCTGTGCCGCCTGCTCGGCCGCCCGGCGTCGATGATGCGCCGCTACTCCTTCTCCGACCTCGTCCACCCCGAGGACATCGGCACCCTGCTGCGCACCGCCGCCGAGGGCGGCCGGGCCGAGCTGCGCATGAGCCGCAGGGACGGCAGCTACGTGTGGGTGTCCCTGCGGAACTCGGTCGTCGCCGACGTCGCCGACGGGCCGCGCTTCCTGCTCACCCACGTCGAGGACATCGAGGAGCGCAAGCGGCACGAGCTGCACCTGCGCCACCGGGCCAGCCACGACTCGCTGACCGGGCTGCCCAACAGCGCCGAGCTGCGCGCCCGGCTCAGCGCCCGGCTCTGCGAACGCCCGGCGCTCTCCCCGGTGCACACCGTCCCGGACCCGGGCGCCGACCCGGCCTGGGCGGACATCCACGAGATGGCGGCCGTCTTCCCCGACCTGCACGGTGTCGGCGGAGGCCCCGGCCCGGACGGTCCGGCCGTCCCGCCGCCGGTCGCGCCCGGGTTCGACCACCACGTCCACCTCACCGCCCCGTCGGGCGAGGACCCCTCGGACAAGGGCCTGGCCGTGCTCTTCTGCGACCTGGACGGCTTCAAGTCGATCAACGACCGCTTCGGGCACCACTGCGGTGACGCCGTCCTCGTCGAGGTCGCCCGGCGGCTGGCGGGCGCCGTCCGCGACAACGACACCGTGGCCCGGCTCGGCGGCGACGAGTTCGTCGTGCTGGCCGACGGGCTCGCGTCGGCCGACGCGAGCGACCTCGCCGTGCGGTTGCGCAACGCGATCATCCCGCCGATACGCGTCGACGGCCGCCAGGTGCGGGTCGGCGCGAGCTTCGGCATCGGATGGGCCTCCTGTGGAGAGTCCGTGGAGGAGATTTTGCAGTCGGCGGACCAGCGGATGTACGTCGAGAAACGTTCCAGGTCAAAGGGGCACCGGAGAGCCGGATAGGGGCGTTCGCCCCAGGACGTCCCCGCCCGCCGTCCCCCGAACGGGGTAGGCTGCGCGAGGTCAGCTACTGCCGTATGAGGAGAACAGGGGATGACCGCCGGTCATAACGGTACGACTCCGCCGGAGGGCGACGACCCCTTCGGCTACCTGTACCGCCAGGAAGGCGGCGCCCCCGGCGCGGCCCCGCAGCAGGGCGTCCCCCGCACCTCCTACCAGCAGGTCCGCCCGGTGGGCGAGCGCCGCTACGGCACCCCGCAGGGCTCCCCGGCGCAGCCGCCGCAGGGCGCTCCCGGCGGGACGGGCGGCTACGGCTATCCCCCGCAGAACCCGCAGGCCGCCCACGGCAGGACGGGGGGCTACGGCTACCCGCCGCAGGCCCCGCCGGAGGCCGCCTACCCGAACGCCCACTACGCGGCCCCGGAGACCCAGCCGGGCGGCCGGGCAGCGACGCGCGGCGCGGGCCGGCCGGGACCGTCGGGCCACGGTGGCGGTCAGCGCCGCAACGGGATGCTCATCGCCGCCCTCGCGGTCGTGGGTGCCGTCCTCGTCGGCGTCGGCGCGGCCGTCGCGTTCTCCGGGGACGACAACGACAGGGCGGGCGCGAACTCCGCCGCCGACGGCGACCGGCAGCCGGGCTCCGACGAGCAGGAACCGAAGGACGACGCCCCGAAGAAGGACGAGGACGGCGAGGACGGGCAGGACGGCGAGGCCGAGCTGCCCACGGAGGACGCCTCCAGCCTGCGGCTCGACAACGGCCCCATCGTCGCCGGGGACATCCCCGGCTCCCGCGCCGAGGACGGCAAGTACGTCGCCGGTCTGAACAAGCCCGGCGCGACGGTGACCTGGACGACCGAGGTGCCCGAGGCGGGCACCTACCGGCTCTACTACGGCTACACGGTCCCCGGCAAGGACATGAAGCTCAGCCTCCAGGTCAACGACGCGCCGAAGCCGCAGAACGTCAACTTCAAGAACTTCGCGAAGGGCCCCAAGGGCGACTGGGAGAAGTCCTGGACGCACACCTACGGCGAGGTCAGGGTGGAAGAAGGCACGAACACCTTCCGGCTGACCTGCGCCGAGGGCGACTCCTGCGACGTCGCCGTCGACCAGGTCTGGCTCACCCCGGCCGGGGGCTGACGCCCCCGGCGCCGGGGTCCCTACGGCTTCACCACCCACGCTCCCCGGCGGAGCACCGCGCGGACGGTGAAGGACGCGTCGAGCGCGACGAGGTCGGCGTCCAGGCCGGGGGCGATGGCGCCGACGCGGTCGGCCCGGCCGAGCAGCCGGGCCGGGGTGGTGGACACGGCGCGCACGGCGTCCTCCACGGGGATGCCGTCCTCCGTCACGGAGCGGCGCAGGGCCGCGTCGAGCGTGAGCGTCGAGCCCGCGATCGAGCCGGGTGTGCCGTCGTCGGTGGCGATGCGGGCGACGCCGTCGACCACGTCGACGTCCAGCGGGCCGAGGCGGTAGCGGCCGTCACCGAACCCGGCGGCGTCCATGGCGTCGGTGATGAACGCGGTGCGGTCGCGCCCCGCGCGGTCGAAGGCCAGCCGGAGCGCGGCGGGGTGCAGGTGGGTCCCGTCGTTGATCAGCTCGACGGTCACCCGCTCGTCCTCCAGGAGGGCGGCGATCGGGCCGGGGGCCCGGTGGCCGAGCGGCGGCATGGCGTTGAACAGGTGCGTCGCGACGGTGGCGCCGGCCTCGATCGCCTCACGGGTCTGCTCGTAGGTCGCGTCGGTGTGGCCGACGGCGGCGATGACGCCGTGCTCGACGAGGACGCGGACGGCGTCCAGCCCGCCGGGGCGTTCCGTGGCGAGCGTGCACATGGCGGCCGTTCCCCGGGCCGCGTCGACCAGCTTGCGGACCTCGGCCGGGTCGGGGTCGCGCAACAGCGCCTCGCTGTGCGCTCCCTTGCGGCACGGGGAGATGAACGGGCCCTCGAAGTGGACGCCCGCCAGGTCGCCCTGCTCGACCAGTTCGGAGAGCAGTCCCGCCTGCCGGGCGAGGGTGTCCAGGTCACCGGTGACGGTGGAGGCGACCAGTGTCGTCGTGCCGTGCTCGCGGTGGGTCCGGACGGCGGTCAGCACGTCCTCGGGCGTCCCGGAGGTGAAGGACGCGCCGCCGCCGCCGTGGTTGTGCAGGTCCACGAACCCCGGCACCAGCCAGTGCCCGGCGAGGTCGACGTCGGCGGGGTCCGGAGCGGCTGCGGCCGGGGCGGCGTCGACGGCGGTGATCCGCCCGTCCGCGACGGTCACCCGGCCGCCGTCCAGCACTCCGTCCGGCGTGACGACACGGGCCCCGGTGAGGGTGAGCTGCTTCGTCATCGGGTCGCGACCTCCGCGGAGAGTAGGTCCCAGGCGAGGAGCCCCGCGCCCAGGCAGCCGGCGGCGTCCCCGAGGGCGGCCGGAACGATCAGAGGGGTGCGCTGGAAGGTCAGGGCGGCGGCGACGGCCCGACGCAGCGGCGTGAAGAGGGTGTCACCGGCCTCCGCGAGGCCCCCGCCGATGATCAGCGTGCGCGGGTCGAGCAGGGTGACGGCCGTGACCAGGCCCGCCGCGAGGGCGTCCACGGCTTCCTGCCACACGGCCACGGCGCGCGGATCGCCCGCGACGACGGCCCGCGCGGCGTCCGCGGCGGTGGCGGTCGCGTCGCCGCTGGCCCGCGCCCAGGCCCGGCCGACGGCGGAGGCCGAGGCGAGCGTCTCCAGGCAGCCGCGCTGGCCGCAGCCGCAGGCCGGGCCGTCCGGGCGGACGACGACGTGGCCGATCTCCCCCGCCCCGCCGTGCGCACCGGCCTCCACCCGGCCGTCGATGCCGATGGCGCCGGCGATGCCGGTGCCCAGCGGCACGAAGAGGAAGCGGTCCACGCCGGCGCCCGCGCCGATGCGGCCCTCGGCCAGCCCGCCGGTGCGCACGTCGTGGCTGAGGGCGACGGGCAGACCGAGGTGCTCGGCGAGCAGGTCGCGCAGGGGGAGGTCCGTCCAGCCGAGGTTGGAGGCGAAGCGCACGACGCCGGCCGGCTCGTCGAGGATGCCGGGCACCGCGACACCGGCCGCGGCGGGGGCCCGGCCGTACCGTTCGGCGCCGGCGCGGGCGAGGTCGGCGGCGAAGCCGAGCACGGCGGCGGTTACGGCCGCCGGGCCCCGGCCGCGGTCGGTGGGGCGACGGGCTTCGTGCAGCAGGCCACCGTCCGGGCCGACGAGGGCGGCCTTCATGCCGGTGCCGCCCACATCGAGGGCGATGACGTATTTCACGGGGCCAGTGTCGCCCGAAGGACCCCAAGAGGTCTAGTCCACTCGTTCAGGCAGCCGTGGTCGACTGTGCGAGGCGGGGCCCGGTGGTCAGTCCCAGCCCTTGCCCTGACGACCCCGCTTCACGTCGCTGCGCATCCGCTTGCTCCGCAGCCGCCGCTCCTTCGCACCGCGCGAGACCTTCCGCGCCTTGCGGGCGGGACCCGGCGGAGCGGTGGCCTCCGCGAGCAGCGACGCCATCCGGACGGCGGCCGTCTCCCGGTTCCGCCACTGCGAGCGGTGTTCGCCCGCCCGCACGGTCAGGACGCCGTCCCGCAGCCGCGTGCCGAGGCGTTCGAGCGCGCGCTCCTTCCACACCTGCGGGAGCGCGGAGGTGCGGGCCAGGTCGAAGCGCAGCTCCACCTGGCTGTCGGTGGTGTTCACGTGCTGGCCGCCCGGCCCGGAGGACTTCGAGAACCGCCAGCTCAGCTCGGCCTCGGGAAGGGCCACGGAACCGCGGATGACGTAGGGACCGGACATGCGTTTCATGATTCCCCCTCCGCCGGGCGGATGCACGGTCTTTTCGCCGGACCAGGAACCCGCGCGTACCCACCTGACGTTGGGGGAAGTGCAGGTACCGTCGTCGACGACGCAGTTACCGTCGTCGACGACGACCAGAATCGCTAACGAAAGGGACTGATCCCATGGCTGTGAGCCTTTCCAAGGGCGGCAACGTGTCGCTCTCCAAGGAGGCCCCGGGTCTCACCGCGGTGACGGTCGGCCTCGGCTGGGACGTCCGCACCACCACCGGCACCGACTTCGACCTGGACGCGAGCGCCATCGCGGTGAACGCCCAGGGGAAGGTCCACTCGGACGGGCACTTCGTCTTCTTCAACAACACGGCCTCGCCCGAGCAGGCGATCGTGCACACCGGTGACAACCGCACCGGCGAGGGCAGCGGCGACGACGAGCAGATCAACATCAACCTCCAGACGCTGCCCGCCGAGATCGACAAGATCGTCTTCCCGGTCTCGATCTACGACGCCGAATCGCGGAGCCAGAACTTCGGCCAGGTGCGGAACGCCTTCATCCGCATCATCAACCAGGCGGACCAGAACGAGATCGCCCGCTACGACCTCAGTGAGGACGCGGCGACGGAGACCGCTATGGTCTTCGGCGAGATCTACCGCAACGGCGCGGAGTGGAAGTTCCGCGCCGTCGGCCAGGGCTACGCCTCGGGCCTGACGGGGATCGCCCAGGACTTCGGCGTCAACGTCTGACGCGACGGGAAGAAGGGGCCAGACCGGCGGTCTGGCCCCTTCTGTCGTGTTCTGGCGTATGCGGCCAAGTCCTGCCGAGTGAAGCTGAGTCACGACAAATCTGCCGTGTCCGAACAGTCAAGGAGATGTGACGTGCAGGGGAACGCGAGCACATGGGAAGCCTTCTGGCGGGAACGGCCGGTGGAGGACGGCGCGACGCTGTGGGACGTCGACCCGGCCGAGGCCGTGGAACGGCAGCTGCCCGTCCTGCGTGACTGGTTCACGCCGGGCCTGCCGGTGGCGGACGTCGGGTGCGGCAACGGGCGTCAGACCGGGGCGCTGGCCGCGCACTTCGCGCACGTCCTCGGATACGACGTCTCGGCCTCCGCGCTGGCGGCCGCCCGCCGGCTCCACCCGCACCCCAACGTGGCGTACCGGGAACTGGACCTGTGCGACCGGGACGCGGCGGCCCGGCTGCACGCGGAGTTCGGCGACCAGAACGTCTACGTCCGCACGGTCCTGCACCAGCTGCCGGACGGGCTGCGGCAGCCCGCCGCCCGCTCCCTGGCGGCGCTGCTGGGCGAGCGCGGACACGGCTACGTGATCGAGCTGGCGCCGGAGGCGTCCGAGCTGTTCGCCGCCTGGCCCCGGACGGGCGGGGGCCCCTCGAAGCTGGACGACATCCTCGCGGCCGGTCTCGTCCCGGCCCGGATGGCCCCGGGCGAGCTGGAGGAGGTGCTCACCGGTGCCGGGCTGGAGCTGGTGGAGACCGGCGGCTTCCAGGGCAGCAGCGTCGAGTCGGGCGACGCGGGCGCGCTGACCGTGCCGATGCGGTACGCCCGCGTGCGGCGTGGGAGGTGACCGTGCGGACACCGAGTGACGCGTACGGCTCCGCCGAGCAGATACGCGCCGTCCGGACGGCCGACCCGTTGCGCGCCGACCCGGTCTGCGCCCGGCTGCCGGACATGAACGCGCGGGTCGACCTGTTCGCGCTCACCGGGGCGCTGCGCGGGCTGCTGCCCGACGCCGCCCGCCTCGGCGGGTTCACCCGCGACGAGTGCCTCGCCGCGATGCGGGACCTGGGGATCGTCGCCGGGTCCGTCAAGCGGCACGGCGTCCAGCCGGGCCGCGTCGTCCCGGAGCTGATCCCCGTCCTGCGGGAGCTGGGCCGGCGCACCGACATGGTGCCGCGCGACACGGTGCTGCACTACTGCGTGTGGAACCCGACCGGCGAGCGGCGGCGCACCTACACCGGCGAGGCCGCCGAGCACGTGCTCCAGGACGCGGTGCGGCAGGCTTTCCCGAGGCTGCACGCCGCGCTGGAGCTGGGCGAGGAGCTGAGCCGCACGGAGCCGTGGCAGCCCGCCTTCGCCCCGCTCGTCGGCGAGATCGGCGCGCACACCGCGGTGATGGTCGACGTCATCGACCAGGTGGTCGCGGACGTCAGCCCGGAGTTCTTCGCCCGCACCATGCGCCCCTACTTCGAGGAGTTCAACGTCGACGGCCTCCCCTACCTCGGGCCGGCGGCGGCGCAGGTGCCGCTGTGGCTCGTCGACGAGGTGGTGTGGCTGTCCGACGCGGGCGTCGACGAGTACGAGCAGTTCGTGCTGGAGTCGGTGCCCTACGGGCTGCCGCGCTGGCGCGCGCTCCACGCCGGCTGGCACGGCGCACCCTCGGCGGTGGGCCGGCTGCTGACGGCGGCGGACGGCCCGCGCAGGGACGCCGTACGGGCCGGTGCGGCGGCGCTCGTCGACCTCCTGCGCACCGTCACCACCTTCCGCGGCCGCCACCTGCGCATCGCCCGCGCGGCCTACGGGGAGGACCTGCGCCTGTACCCCGTGGGCAGCGGCGGCGGCAGCGTCGACCTGCTCCAGGAGGTGCTGCTGCTCACCCGGCAGAACGCCCGGCTGGCCCGGGAGCGGGCCGCCGACCCCACGCCGACACCAGCGGCACGGAGAGGGTGACGAAGTCGGGGTCGGTCAGCTCCGTCAGCACCCGCTCCACCACGTCGGCCGGAGCGAGGCCCTGCGCCAGGATCGGCTCCCGCAACCGGAGGAAGGTGAGCCGGTAGAACTCCGCGGCGGGCGTCCCGCCCCGGATCGCCCCGCCGTCCACGACGGCGTCCACCTCCGTCAGCCCCCGGGCGGCGAGTGCCGACGGCATCCAGTGCCCGAAGCGGCCGTCGCAGCCGTGGCCGCCGAGCACCGCCACCACCGCGTCGTGCACCAGCTGAAACCTTTCAGCAGGGGTGCGCGGCGCGGTCGGCGGCGCGGGGCGGTCGACGTCGAACTCCGACAGCAGCACGCACCCGCCCGGCGCGCACAGCTCCACCAGCCGGTCGAGCACCTCCGCCCGCTCCGGCAGGTGCGAGAGCACCATCCGCGCGTGCACCAGGTCGAACCGCTCCCCCACCGGCGGCCCGTCCGCCACGATGTCGTACTCCCGGACCTCG
The DNA here is from genome assembly GCF_014779715.1 of Streptomyces chumphonensis. Lineage (GTDB taxonomy): Bacteria > Actinomycetota > Actinomycetes > Streptomycetales > Streptomycetaceae > Streptomyces > Streptomyces chumphonensis. The sequence goes on along the minus strand of NZ_JACXYU010000007.1, from coordinate 128,333 downwards.
ACCTGGGCGGGCAGGTCCGCCGCGCGCAGATGCCGCACGTCCCGGTCCAGGGCCACCACCCGGCCGCGCTCCCCGACCAGCCCGGACAGCAACGCGCTGACCTCGCCACCCCCCGCCCCCACGTCCAGGCACGACGCCCCCGGCCGCACCCCCGCCGCGCGCACCGCCCGCTCCGTGGCCGCCGCCCAGAACTGCGCGAGGCGCCCCAACCGCGCCCGCTCCTCGTCCCACTCGGCCCCGAACGTGTACGTGTTCCCCGTCATCGCGGTCCCCCTCCGTGGTCGGCTCCCGGCGAACCTACCGGGCCGCCCCACGCCGTCCGGGGCCAGGGCACACGACGGGCCGACGCGATGACGCCACGTCAGGGAGACGCCGCGGCGCGTCACCCGAACCGGTGAACGACGGCGGCCGGGCGCGCCGTGCGAGCATGGGCGGGTGATCGACCTGGGCTACTCGCTCTCCCGACGCTTCCCCGACCCGCCGCAGACGCGGTACGCCGAGGCCGACGTCCGGACGCTGCGGCACGACCTGTTCTGCGGCGACGTCTACCTCGCCGACGTGGACGCCGACCGGGAGCTGGCCACCGCCTGGGGCTGGGTCCCGGTGCTCGACTTCGCCTGGGCCCTGTGCGACATCGTGGAACGGCTCGACCGCGACCCCCTCGGCAGCCGGGCGTCCCGCCCCCAGCGCGCCGAGCTGGACTTCACCGAGTCCGCCGACCGGCTGCGCCTCACGCGGCGCTTCGGCTGGGTGCAGATCACCGCCGACTGGGCGCCGGACGAGGCGCCGCTGAGCTTCTCCCACGGCGAGCTGCGCCGCGAGGCCCGCGACTTCCTCCACGACCTCGTGGCCGACCTCGTCGACCTGCACGGCGACCTCGGCGACAACCCCGTCGTCTGGGACCTCCAGGCCCGCTTCCCCCGCGTGTGAGCCGCGCCCGACCCCCGGGTGCGTCGCGCCCGACCCGGCCCGTGCGTCACGGCTCGACCCGGACGCCGAGGTGCCCGGCGAACGCGGGGGCCAGATCGAGCAGCTGCGTCGGCGTGATCGTCGCCCCCGCCAGCCGCTCCACCCCGCGCACCAGCGACAGCTCCGCCACCCCGCGCAGGTCCACGTCGGCGAGCACCGCGCCCGTCAGGTCCACGTCCCGCAGGACGCAGTCCCGGAACGCCACCCGCGTCAGCGTCGCCCCCGCCAGATCCGGCTCCACGAGCACACACCCCTCGAAGGTGACGTCGGTCAGCGTGGCCGCGCGCAGGTTGACGTAGTCCAGCTTGCCGCCGCGCACCCGCACCCGCGACAGGGACGCGCCGTGCACCAGCACGCCGCCCAGCCGGGGATCGGCGCACTCCACGTCCCGCAGCCGCGCGTTCACCAGGTCGGTGCCCACCCCCCGGACGCCGTCGAGGACGCAGTCCGTCAGCCGCGCCCCGCGCAGCCCCGCCTCGTCCAGCGTGACGCCGCGCAGCGCGCAGTCCAGGAACCGGGCGCCGGGGGCGTCGGCACCGGTGAGGTCGAGGGAGGTGAAGGATTCCCCGTCGTAGTCCCCCTCCGGCTCCAGCGGCCCGTCGTGCGGACGCAGCTCGGGCAGCGAGACAGCGGGCGGGCGGGGCGGCTTCGGACCGGTACGCGGCGTCATACCCCCACCCTGCCGCGCCCCACCGACATCGCGTCGGCCGCCGGGACGGGGCGTCACTCCCCCTGCGCCTGCGCAGCGTGGTCGTCGCGCAGCCGCGCCACCAGGACGCGCAGCTCGGGCAGCGCGTCGTAGAGCGCCTGCCCCGGGCAGTCCGTGTCGTAGCCGTCCCGGTGCCCCGCGATCACGTCCAGCGTGACGTCCGTCCCCTCCGGGTAGCGGCTGGCGTCGTTCGTCGACTCCATCCGCACCCGCCCCCTCGGGTCCACCTCCCGGCCCAGCTTCCACGCCGCCACCGCCGCGATCGCCTCCAGCATCGGACGCGGCACCTCCTCGCCCTCCCCGAACCGGCCGAGCGCCGCGATCCCCAGGCTCCGCGTGTTGAAGCCCTTGGTGTGCGCCCCCAGCACCGTCCGCCGCTCGCTGTCGGCCCGGCCCTCGTAGACGGTGCCGCACCGGTCGACGACGAAGTTGTAGCCGAGGTCGTCCCACCCGCGCCCCTCGATGTGCTGCCGCTGCATCGCCCGCAGCATCCCCGGCACGTCCCGCTCGCAGTCGTACCCGTTCGGATGGTTCGTGTGGTGCACGAACACCGCCTCCGCCGGACGCGTGTACGCCGGCTCCTCGCGCACCGCCGCCTCGTCCGCGTGCCACACCTCCCGCCCCACCACCGCCGGCTTCGGGGCCGCCGGACCCGTCACGGGCGCACGCGCCTCCCGCTCCGGAGCCTCCTCCCGCCACTGCGGGGCGCTCCAGGTGAACAGCAGCACCAGCGGCAGCACCGCCGCCGCCCGTGCGAGCCTGCTCGGCCTCATGCCGCCCACCGTCACCCGACCGCCCCCGTTCCCCCAGCCGAGGACACCCGTTCGGGTGACACGTCGACGGCGGACACCCGTCCCGGAACCGGCGCGTCACCGCGCGTACAGCACCCGCCGACCGCCCTCCTCCGCCACCCGGACGTCGACCGCCCCCCGCAGACCGCCCCCGGCCAGCGTCAGCTGTTCGCCCGCCAGCGACACGCCCTCGCCGTCCGCGTCCAGCGGCACCGCGACGTACGCCCCGCCGTCCGGCCCCGGCATCCGGGCCACCGTCACGCCGTCCAGCGCCAGCGTCCCCGACTCCAGGACGAACCGGCCCCGGCCACCCGGCACCACCGCGTCGACCGGCAGCCCCTCCGTCGTGAACAGCCCCTCCCCCACCACCCGCCCGGACCCGGCGGGCAGCATCAGCAGCGGACGGCGCTCGTCCTCCATCGCGCGCGTGAACGGACCGATCGCCCGTCCCAGCCGCTCGTTCCGCTCGGCCGTCGACCGCTCGACGTCCTCCCGCACCGCCTCCGGCGCCGACTGCCGCACCGGCTCGACGTCCGCCAGCTCCGCCAGCACCGCGTCCACCGGCGGCACGCCCTTCCGCAGCAATCCCTCCTTGACGCCCAGCCCGAGCGCGTCGGCGTTGAGCAGCGCCACCGTGCCGATCGCCCCCGCCTCCCCGGCGGGGTCCCCGGCGGCCTCCCCGGCCAGCGGCCGCAACGTGGCCATCAGGTGCTCCGCCGGATCGTCCGCCGTCGCCATCGCCACCGCGTACCGCGCGAAGTACGCCGCGGCCCCCGCCCGCAGGTCCGCCTCCGCCGACCCCTTCGCCTCGGCCGGGAACCGCCGCCGCCACTGCTCGTTCCAGTAGGCCGCCGCCGCCAGCCGCTCGGCCCGCTCCCCCGGTCGCCGGTAGGCGGCCAGCAGACTGTCGTGGACCATCGTCCGCACGACCCGCGGCTCCGCCTGCAGCGGATACGCCCGGACACGCTCCCCGGCCGCCGCCTCCGACACGTCCTCACCGGGCGGCGCGAACGCCGCCCGCGTGGCCAGCGCGAACAACTCCAGCCCCGCCGCCACGGGGTCGTCCTGCGCTGCCGCCCCGGCGGGCGGTCGGACGACCACCGCCGCCTCCCCGCGCCACGTCGTCCGCTCCGCGCCACCGGGCGCCGGGACGTCCACCCCCGCACGCTCCAGCTCCGCCGACCCGACGCGGCTCATCCCGACCGCGTCCACCAGCCAGCCGTGCTCGCCGTCCGTCAGCAGCACGTGGTGCCCGGAGAGGTCAACGCCCGGCCAGAGCGCGGCCGTCCGGGGCCACACCCGCGCGACCGCCGCCTGCACCTCGGCCGCCGGCCCGTCCAGCGGCCCCCGGGCGGACGGCGACGCCACGACGACCCCCTCCAACCGGGGTCCGCCGCCCGCACACCCCGCGCAGCCCACGAGGCCCAGCACCACGCAGGCCGCCACGGCCCGCACACTCCGCTTCCCGTCCACCCCCTCACCGTGCCGCCCCCGCCCGGCGCCCGCGCCCTCGCGGCCCCCACCCGGGTGACGACACCACTACGACGCGGAGCGGTCCCCGATCACTCCCACGAACGCGTGCCACGAGGCCGCCGGAAACACCAGCACCGGCCCCGCACACCGCTTGCTGTCCCGCACCGGCACGACCCCGGCCACCCCGTCGGCGACCTCCAGGCACGAGCCGCCCGCCTCGTTGCTGTGGGTGCTCTTGCGCCAGGTGACAGCCGTCAACCGCTCCGAACCAGCTCGCATGAGTAGCCCCTCATCGCCTCACGGATCGCGTCCAGGGACTCCTCTACCGGGAGAGCCTGGGCTCGGAGCAGATCGTACGTCAGGGCGTACTCCGCGACAGGGTTCGAATCTTCCACGAGCACACCTGAGTCGTGGCCTTCCAGGTAGGCGACACGACTGCCGTCGCCCAGAGTCAGAAGCTCCACCGATCCACTCATCGCCGGGTGCACGTGGCACAGCGGCATGACCTGGACGTAGACCTTCGGTCGCTCGGCCATGGCAAGGATGTGGCCGAGTTGCTCGCACATCACAGCCGGTCCGCCCACCGGTCGCCGCAACACCGTCTCGTCGAGAATGCTCCACAGAACGGGCGCTTCACGCTCGTCCAGGCGGGCCTGTCGCCGAAGTCGCGCCTGGACGCGCTCCGACCACAGGTCCGTGGTGGCGGGCCGCCCGAGCCGCAGGACCTCGCGCGCGTACAACTCCGTCTGGAGCATGCCCGGAACGATGCCCGTGTACGTGCAGACGCGAACCGCCTCGGACTCGAGCTGCACGTAGCGCTCCACCCACTGAGGTAGGGGCGAGCAGCGCATCAGCAGCCAGATGTCCATCAGGTCGCCCTGCGCGTCGAGCGCGATCTCCAGGGCCTGGATCAGCTGTTCGCTCGGCGGGTCCGTGCCCAGCTCGATCTGGGCGATCCGGTTGTGCGAGACGTACACCTTCTTGCCCAGCTCGCGCTGGGTCAGTCCGGCCCGCGTCCGTAGCTTCCGCAGCTTCGTACCCAGCAACGCGGCCACGGATGTCGACGGGTCGAGATCCTTCATCGCTCCGGCCATACCGGCTCCCCTTCGCGGTCTGCGACGTGAGGCGATCACCGGCTGCAAGCCTATGCACACGCACGGGGGCCGGAAGGGTGAACCAGGAAGCCCAGCGAAAGGCATGAAATACGACAACCGCGTCGGCGTGCGGGATGCCGACAGGACGGAGAGGGGACGTGCGGCCGGGGAGGAGCGATGCTCCTCCCCGGCGCGGAGAGAGCCGCCTGTCGGATTCGAACCGACGACCACCGGATTACAAGGCCGGGACTCTAGCCAGGCTGAGCTAAGGCGGCAGACAAATCGCGACCACTCTACACACCCGGGCCGACACACCCGCCCTCGGTGCGGGGCCCGCGCGACGGGGCCGCGCCGGGCAGGTCAAGAGTCGGTTGCGCCGCTCGCCGGGTGCTGACAAATCGAACGCGCGCGGGTTAACGTCGCGGGAACGTTCACACTCCCGTGGACGACACCTCCCTTTACTCGGATCGTCCGGCACGTTCCTGCCGGTGAAGGAGACACAACAGCATGGCTACGGTCACGTACGACAAGGCTTCCCGGATCTACCCGGGCAGCGAGAAGCCCGCCGTCGACCAGCTCGACATCGAGATCGAGGACGGCGAGTTCCTCGTCCTCGTCGGCCCCTCGGGCTGCGGCAAGTCCACGTCCCTGCGGATGCTCGCGGGACTGGAGGACGTCAACGCGGGCGCCATCCGCATCGGTGACCGGGACGTCACCCACCTGCCGCCGAAGGACCGGGACATCGCCATGGTGTTCCAGAACTACGCGCTCTACCCGCACATGAGCGTCGCCCAGAACATGGGTTTCGCGCTCAAGATCGCGGGGGTGCCGAAGGCGGAGATCCGGCAGAAGGTGGAGGACGCGGCCAAGATCCTCGACCTCACCGACTACCTGGAGCGCAAGCCGAAGGCGCTCTCCGGCGGTCAGCGGCAGCGCGTGGCGATGGGCCGCGCGATCGTGCGCGAGCCGCAGGTCTTCCTCATGGACGAGCCGCTGTCGAACCTCGACGCCAAGCTCCGTGTCCAGACCCGTACGCAGATCGCGAGCCTCCAGCGGCGGCTGGGGATCACGACGGTCTACGTCACGCACGACCAGGTCGAGGCCATGACGATGGGCGACCGGGTGGCCGTGCTCAAGGACGGCCTGCTCCAGCAGGTGGACTCGCCGCGCCACATGTACGACAAGCCGGCGAACCTCTTCGTCGCGGGCTTCATCGGCTCCCCCGCCATGAACCTGGTGGAGGTGCCGATCACCGACGGCGGCGTGAAGTTCGGCAACAGCGTGGTTCCGGTGGAGCGCGAGGCCGTGGCGGGAGCCGCCTCGCAGGGCGACAAGACGGTGACGGTCGGCGTCCGCCCGGAGCACTTCGACCTCGTGGACGGCAGTGCGCAGGGGCTGTCCAAGGACGAGCCGGCCGGTCTCGCCGTGACGGTGAACGTGGTCGAGGAGCTGGGCGCGGACGCGTTCGTCTACGGCACGGCGCACGTCGGCGGGGAGGCGAAGGACCTCGTCGTGCGGGTGAACGGCCGGGGCGTGCCGGAGAAGGGCTCGGAGATCCACGTGATGCCGCGCGCGGGCGAGTCGCACGTCTTCGCGACGTCGTCGGGTGACCGGCTCAGCGACTGACACCTCCGGGATGACGGAAAGGGGGCTCGCCCGTGGAGGGCGGGCCCCCTTCCCGTCCGCCACGGGAGGCTGCTCCCGGGCGTCTGCGTCGCCCAACGTCAACATGCTGCCCGCGAAACCACTTTTTGTTCACTCATCAGAGTGACAGAATGTCGTCATTCAGCTACTCCTCGCTACCATCACACGGTGTGCCCTTCGCGGGCGCGCCCGTTCCGCCCCTGGCATCGCAGGGGACACCCGTTGCGAGGAAGACACCAGTGAATCAGGCAGTGCGCCGTATCGGCAGAAGTCTCGCCCTTGTCCTCCCGGTCGTTCTGGTTCTGTCCGGGACGCTGGCCGTGGCCCGTGTGCCGTGGTCGGGTGCGCCGTCCGAGTCGCAGATCCTGACGGCCTCGGCCGAGCGGGCGTCGTCCGGTCAGGAGACGAGGAAGCGTGCCCCGCACGAGGTGCTGCGGGACCGCCTGCTGACGGAGTTGCAGAAGGAGGACCCGGGGGTGGCCCTCTCCGGCCTCCAGCGCGCGGTGGACGAGCGGCCCTCGCTCGCCAAGCACTGTGTGGAGATCGCGCGGGCGCTCGGGCAGGCCGCCGTCCAGAAGTACGGATCGGCGCAGCGGGCGCAGCGCTTCGCGCGCCCGGTGTGCGACACCTCGTTCGCCGCGGGCGTGGCCGACTTCCGCTGAGATGCCGGGGCCGGACGGCCGTGGCCCGATAGCGTTCGGGGCATGGCAGACGACCCACGCGTTCATCCCACGCAGGCGGTGATCCTGGCCGGGGGCCAGGGCTCCCGGCTGCGGCCCTACACCGACGACCGGCCGAAGCCGATGATCGAGATCCCCGGGACCGGGGCTCCGATCATCGGCTTTCAGCTGTCCTGGCTGGCGCACGAGGGCGTCACGGACGTCGTCGTCTCGTGCGGCCACCTGGCCTCGGTGCTCCAGGAGTGGCTGGCGTCCGCGGAGCTGCCGCTGGTCGGCGGGGAACCGGGCGCCGGGCCGCTGCGGGTGACGACGGTCGTGGAGCCGGAGCCGCTGGGGCGCGGCGGCGGCCTGCGGTTCGCCGCGCAGGCGCTCCCCCGGGCGGACGAGCCGTGGTACGCGACGAACGGTGACATCTGGACCCGCTTCCCGCTGCGCGACATGGCCGCGTTCCACCACGAGCGGGGGGCGGTGGCGACACTGGCGCTGGCCCGGCCGCGCATCCCCTGGGGCGCGGTGCGCACGGACGGCTTCGGGCGGGTGACCGACTTCATCGAGGCACCGCCCACGACGTACGAGGTCAACGCCGGCGTCTACGTGTGCGCGCCGGAGTTCACGGCGCTGCTGCCGGAGCGCGGCGACCACGAGCGGACGACGTTCCCGCAGCTGGCGCGGGAGGGCCGGCTGGCGGGGTACCCGCTGCCGCAGGGGGCGTACTGGCGGGCCATCGACACCGCGAAGGACCTGTCGGAGGCGGCGAAGGAGCTGGCGTCCTCGGCGGAGGACGAGCCCTCCGCACCGACCGCCGGGGAGGCTCCGGCGCGCTGACGGCCCGGCCGCCAGGACAGCGCCGACGGCCCGGACAGCCCGCACGACGCGAGGGCACGGCGAAGGGGCGGGACCCGGATCTCGGGACCCGCCCCTTCCGCGTGGACGTGCGCCCCCGGTTCGACGGGGGCCGGCGTGACCGTCAGCCCAGGAGGCCGCCGAGTGCGCCGCCGCCGGAGGAGCCGTCCGAGCCACCGGACGCGCCGCCGGAGGAGTCGTCCCCGCCGGGGTCGGACGGCCCGCCGGTGCTGCCGCCGTTCGTCCCCGGGGAGCCGGTGCCGCCGTCGTCGGCGGGAGGCTCCGGGGCCGGCGGGGGCGCGGGGGCCTCCGGGGCGGGCGGCGGCTGGGGCGCCTGCACCGTCTGGTCCTGCGTCGGACCGCCCTGCTCGGTGGCGCTGCCCGTCCCGGCGGTCTCCCGGGCGGCGGCCCCCTCGCTCGGCGCGGCGCTGGGTCCGGCCGTCGGCCCGGCGGTGGGGCCGGCGGTGGGGCCGCTGGTCGTGCCCTGGCTGGGCCGTGTCGCCGGGTCCTGCGGGAGCGGCGAGCCGGGCAGGTGGTTGCGGAGGGGGTCGCCCGGCTCGGGCACGGTGGTGACCTCGGCGGAGCGCACGGCGCTGCCGAGCAGCGAGCCGACGAGCAGGGTGAACCCGGCGATGACGGCGGCCATGAGCGAGCCCCGGCGCAGGACCCGCCGCCGCAGGTCCCACAGCGAGACCCGGGGGCCGAGCCGCCGCCACGCCTCGCCGGTCAGCCGGGCGTCGAGCGAGTACACGGGGGCGCCCGCGATGACGAGGGGGGACCAGGCGGCGAGGTAGATGATGTCGGGTGCGTCGTAGACGGGGACGGTCCGCCAGCTGACGGTGACCAGCAGCGCCGCCGACAGCAGGGCGCCGACGGACGCGGCGACGCGCTGCCACAGGCCGAAGACGGTGAGTACGCCGACGAGGACCTGGAGGAAGGCGACGGTCAGGCCGGCGCCGACGGGGTGGGAGAGCGCGAAGCCGTGGAGGGGCCCGGCGATGGCCCACGGTTCGAGGGAGTTCAGCCAGCCCATCATGGAGCCGCGCGCACCGCCGTCGAAGTAGACGGGGTCGGTGAGCTTGCCCATCCCGGCGTAGACCGAGATGAAGCCGAGGAAGATCCGCAGCGGCAGCAGGACGACGCCGAGGTTCATGCGGCGGCCGGGGTAGTAGGCGTGCCGGGCGCGGTCGCCCGCGTCGCGGGACGGGTGGCGGCCGTCCGGGGCGAGGTCGTAGCGGCCGGCGTCGAAGGCTTCGGTGCCCCGGGCCGGGGTGTCCCAGGCGCCGTCGGCGGAGCGGACGTCGTCCAGCGGCGGCCGACCGGACTCGGGTGTGCGGGGGGCGACGACGGCGGGCGGGATGGTGAGGTCCGGGGTGACGCGGGGCAGCACCTGCGTGGTGACGGCCGCGCGGCGGTCCGGCCCGTCCGCCTGGGGTGGGACGGTGCTGAGGCCGCCGGGTCGGACGGCGTCCAGCAGCGGCCCGGCGGCGTCGCCGGGAGTTGTGTGGCCGCTCCCCGCCACGGGGGCGCGGCGGCCGGGCTGAGGGGGGCGGTGGCTCCGACGGCGGGGACGGCCGGGATCCGGGTGGTGTCCGCCGAGGCCAGGCTCCCCGGCTCGGGCGGCGTGGCGAGCTTCACCCGAAAGCTCACGTGGTTGACAATGACCTGCGCCGGGTCGCTCGGCACCTTGACGGAGCTGAGGATCGGCTCATCGTCGAAGTAGCCGCCCGGGCTTCCCCCGGTGGGCGTGCGGGGTGTTCTGGTGTCCACACTCATCTAACCGAGTGACGGACCTTTAGGACACTGCCTTGACCCCGCCGATCTGTCCGCGACCCGTCAAGGGCGTCCCCGCCGGGTCGCGGACCGGGGTCAGCGGCGGCCCGTCCGGCGGCGGGACGCCTCGTAGAGGGCGACGCCGGCGGCCACTCCGGCGTTGAGGGACTCGGCCTCCCCGGGCATGGGGATGCGCACGCGGACGTCGCACGCCTCGCTGACGAGCCGGGAGAGCCCCTTGCCCTCGCTGCCGATGACGATGGCGACCGGGCCGTCGAGCAGGTCCAGGTCCGTCAGCTCGGCCTCGCCGTCCGCCGCGAGGCCGACGACCATGAGCCCGGCCTTCTGGTAGCCCTGCAGGGCGCGGGTGAGGTTGGTGGCGCGGGCGACGGGGGTCCGGGCGGCCGTCCCGGCGGACGTCTTCCAGGCACCTGCCGTCATCCCGGCCGCGCGCCGCTCGGGGACGACGACCCCGTGTCCGCCGAACGCCGCGACGGACCGGACGACGGCGCCCAGGTTGCGCGGGTCGGTGACGCCGTCCAGCGCGACGACCAGCGGGTCCTCGCCGGCGTCGTGGGCGGCGGCGGTGAGGTCCTCGGGGTGCGCGTAGTCGTAGGGCGGCACCTGGAGGACGAGGCCCTGGTGGTTGAGCCCGTTCGTCATGCGGTCCAGCTCGGCCCGGGGGGCCTCCAGCAGGTGGATGCCGCCGCGGTCGGCGGCGAGCTTGAGGGCGTCGCGCACCCGGTCGTCGCTGTCGATGTACTGCTGGACGTACAGCGTCGTGGCCGGGACGCCGTCGCGCAGCGCCTCGAAGACGGGGTTGCGCCCGACGACGAGCTCCGCCGTGCCCTTGGGGCCGCCCCGGCGCGGTGCGGGACGGCCGGTGGCGCGGCGGGCGCGGGCCTGCGCGGCGCGCTGCTTGGCGTGGCCCTTGCGCATCTCGGCGGGCGGGGTGGGGCCCTTGCCCTCCAGGCCCCGGCGCCGCTGGCCGCCACTGCCGACCTGCGCGCCCTTCTTGTTGGACGAGCGGCGGTTGCGCCGCTGGCTGTTGCCGGCCATGGGGTCCTTCTTTCCGGTGGTACTGCGTGAAGTTCAGGGGTGCGGCGCGGACGTCAGGGCGCGCCGAGCTCCCAGCGCGGACCCTGCGGGGTGTCCTCGATGACGAGGCCGGCGCGGGAGAGTTCGTCGCGGATGGCGTCGGCCGTCGCGTAGTCCTTGCGGGCGCGGGCGGCCTGGCGCTGGTCCAGGACGAGGCGGACCAGGGAGTCGACGACGCCGTGCAGCTGCTCGCCGCTCTCGTGCCCGGCCCCGTGCCAGTGCGGGTCCAGCGGGTCGAGCCCGAGGACGCCGAGCATGGCGCGCAGGTCGGCGAGGGCGGTGGTGGCGGTGTCCTTGTCGTCGGCGGTCAGGGCCGCGTTGCCGTGCCGGACGGTGGTGTGGACGACGGCGAGCGCCTGCGGCACACCGAAGTCCTCGTCCATGGCCTCGGCGAAGGCGGCGGGCACCTCGGCGGCGGGCTCGACCGGGCCCGTCCGCTCGACGGCCCGGTGGATGAAGCCCTCGATGCGGGCGAAGGCCGTCTCGGCCTCGCGCAGCGCGTCCTCGCTGTACTCGATGGTCGAGCGGTAGTGCGGGGTGCCGAGGTAGTAGCGCAGCACGATGGGGCGCCACTGCTTGACCATCTCGGAGACGAGCACGGAGTTGCCGAGGGACTTCGACATCTTCTCGCCGCTCATCGTCACCCAGGCGTTGTGCAGCCAGTAGGTGGCGAAGTCGTCGCCGTAGGCGGCGGACTGGGCGATCTCGTTCTCGTGGTGCGGGAAGACGAGGTCGACGCCGCCGCCGTGGATGTCGAAGGCGGGTCCGAGGTACTTGTGGGCCATGGCCGAGCACTCCAGGTGCCAGCCGGGGCGGCCGGGTCCCCAGGGGGTGTCCCACTGCGGCTCGCCGGGCTTGGCCGCCTTCCACATGGCGAAGTCGCGGGGGTCGCGCTTGCCGGTCTCCCCCTCGGCGGACGGCTGGAGGAGGTGGTCGAGGTCCTGGTTGGACAGGGCCAGGTAGCGGTCGTAGGAGCGCACGTCGAAGTAGACGTTGCCCTCGGAGGCGTAGGCGTGGCCGCTGTCGATGAGGGCGGCCATCATGGCGGTCATCTCGGGGATGTGCCCGGTGGCGCGCGGCTCGTAGGTCGGCGGGAGGCAGCCGAGGGCCTCGTAGCCGTCGTTGAAGGCGCGCTCGTTCGCGTAGCCGATCGCCCACCAGGGGCGTCCCTGCTCGGCCGACTTCGTGATGATCTTGTCGTCGATGTCGGTGACGTTGCGGACGAACGTGACGTCGTAGCCCCGGTGGGTGAACCAGCGGCGCATGATGTCGAAGTTCAGCCCGGAACGGATGTGCCCGATGTGCGGGGCGGCCTGCACGGTGGCGCCGCACAGGTAGATCGAGACGCAGCCCTCGGTGAGGGGGGTGAAGTCACGGATCTGCCGGGCGCTGGTGTCGTACAGGCGAAGAGTCACCCGTCAAGGGTAGTAGACGCGGGCGGCTCCCCATGCGCTCACGGCCACGGGGCCCGGCGGCCGGTGGGCGGGCCGCCGGGGCCCGAACGTCCACGGGCCCCGGGCGTCCGGCGCCCCCTCAGACGAGCTGGCCCATCCCGACGACCTTGTCGGGGGTGACGCGGATGACGACCCGGTCGGCCTCCTGGGCCGAGCCCGGGTTGAACTCGCCGTACGGCTTCCCGACGTATTTCATCGACAGCTCGTCGATGAGTTCCTGGCCGCCCTCGGTCGTGATGGTGGCCCGGCCCCGGATCTCGGCGTACTGGTAGGGGCGGTCGGCGGGCTGCACGACGATGCTGATGCGGGGGTCGCGGCGCAGGTTCTTCTCCTTGCGCCGCCCGAGCGTGGTGGAGAACAGCACGTCGTCGCCGTCGCGCTTCACCCAGACCGGTGAGGTCTGCGGGCCGCCGTCCGGCTGGATGGTGGCGACGGTGATGAACACCTTGGTGTCCAGGAGCTGCTTCAGTTCGTCCGACAGCACGACTGCCATGGCCGCGCCCTCCCTTACGGTCCGTGCGGTGCGTGGGGGTGGTGACCTTCCACCCGTACCCACCCGAACGGCGTGTTCAAGCCCGCCATTCCGGGGACCGTCCCCGTCCGACGCACGCGTGGGACGGGGAGGCGCGCGTCAGACGGGTCGGCGGTACACGAGTGCCGTCGCGATCGCGGCGAGGCCCTCGGCCCGTCCCGTCAGGCCGAGCCCGTCCGTCGTCGTCCCGGAGACGGAGACCGGCGCGCCCACGGCCTCGGCGAGCACCCGCTGCGCCTCGTCCCGGCGGCGGCCGATCTTCGGGCGCACGCCGACGACCTGGATCGCGACGTTGCCGACGGCGAAGCCCTCCGCACGCACGATCCGCGCCGCCTCCGCCAGGAGCGTGACGCCGGACGCCCCGGACCACTCGGGCCGGTCGGTGCCGAAGTGGGCGCCGAGATCGCCGACGCCGGCGGCGGAGAACAGCGCGTCGCACGCGGCGTGCGCGGCGACGTCGCCGTCCGAGTGACCCGCCAGCCCGTCCCCCTCCGGCCACAGCAGCCCGGCGCACCACAGCGGGCGGCCGGGCTCGAAGGCGTGGACGTCGGTGCCGATGCCGACGAGCGGGAGCGGGGGTGCGTCAGAAGCCATCCTTGGCCCTCCGTCGGGTGAGTACGGCCTCGGCGAGGAGGAGGTCCAGCGGTCGGGTGACCTTGAACGCCTCCTCGTGCCCGGGCACGACGACGACGGGCCGGCCCAGCCGCTCGACCAGGCCCGCGTCGTCGGTGGCGCCCTCGCCCTCGGCGGGGCCGGCGGCGTGGGCCTCGGCCAGCAGCGCCCGGTCGAAGCCCTGCGGCGTCTGGACGGCGCGCAGCAGGGCCCGCTCCGGTGTCCCGGTGACGGGCTCGGGCGTGCCGTCGCCGCGCGGGTCGACCTGCTTGACCGTGTCGGTCAGCGGCACGGCCGGGACGACGGCGGGCGCACCGGCCCGGACGGCGGCGATGACCGCGTCCACGGTCTCGGCGGGGACCAGCGGGCGGGCGGCGTCGTGCACGAGGACGACCTCGATCTCCTCCGGGAGCACCGCCAGACCGAGGCGGACGGAGTCCTGCCGGGTGGCGCCGCCGGGCACGACCACGACGTCGGCGGTGTGGCCGGTGGACGGCAGCGGGTGGGCGTCGAGGAGGTGGCGGACGTCGGTGGCCCCCTCCGGCGGGGCGACGACGACGATGAGGCCGACGTCCCGGGCCCGGGCCATGGCCCGGACGGCGTGGACGAGCATCGGCGTCCCGCCCAGCGCGCGCAGCGCCTTGGGCGCGCCCGGCCCGAGGCGGACGCCGCGCCCGGCGGCGGGGATGACGACTGCGGTGCGCGCCGGGCGGGGTGCCGGGCGGTCGTCACCGTCGGACAGAGGCTCGGACATTGCTTGCGCGTTCAGGTTTGTGTCCTTGGCTGAGATGGGTATGGCACACAGCGTGCCGGGCGCGAGACCTTGGTCGGTCCCTTCCGTGACAACCGACCGGGTCGGCTGCCCGGGCCCGGCATTTCCGGTCTTCAGGGAACAGCTCCGACGGCGCCGTCAGCGGTCCTCTCGGTGTCGGCCGTGCCAACGGACCACCAACGGACTCCCCGGGGGCGGGCATCCGGCCGAAACGTCCGTACCCGAGGCACCGGGCCGGGAGTACCACCGCCGGGACGCAGGCAAAATGCCGCGGCGCCCGAGACGGACGGCCTTGCGGTCGTCACTCGGGCACCACGGCACAGTGCGCGTCGACGCGTCGTCCGTTCCACGCGGCACCACCGGCGGGGGCCGGCGGACGGGAACGGTCAGCGGCTCCAGAAGGCTGAGCCGCCGAGGAGGCCGAGCCCGCTCAGGAGGCCAGCACCTCGTCGAGCAGCGCCTCCGCCTTGTCCTCGTTGGTGTTCTCCGCGAGGGCCAGCTCGCTCACCAGGATCTGCCGGGCCTTGGCGAGCATGCGCTTCTCACCCGCCGAGAGGCCCCGCTCACGCTCACGGCGCCAGAGGTCGCGCACGACCTCGGCCACCTTGATGACGTCGCCGGAGGCGAGCTTCTCCAGGTTCGCCTTGTAGCGGCGGGACCAGTTGGTGGGCTCTTCGGCGTACGGCGCGCGCAGCACCTCGAAGACCCGGTCCAACCCGTCCTGGCCGACCACATCACGCACGCCGACGAGCTCGGCGTTTTCCGCCGGCACACGAACCTCGAGGTCGCCCTGGGCGACCTTCAGAACCAAGTAGGTCTTGTCCACGCCTTTGATCTGACGAGTTTCGATAGCCTCGATCAGCGCGGCCCCGTGATGGGGATAGACCACGGTGTCGCCAACCTTGAACGTCATGTGACAGGTACCCCTTCCGTGGCTATCCAGGATAGCACGGGAAGGAGGTGCCCTGAATGGCATTTCCGCAGGTCAGGGCCTATCTCGGGGCTTGACAAGCATGCCTGTACCGTGCTGCGACCCCGCCGTGCAACCGGGTATTCGCAGGTGGGGGCCCCTCTCGCCGCTCCGCGAATCCACCGGACCGGGCCCCGGGGCCGGATTATCGATGCCCGAAATGCCGGAATTTTTGGATGCCTGTTCGACGTCGGCAATTGATCACCGCTTCCCTCGGTCGGCGTTCGCGCAACGCATCCGCGAACGCCGACCGAAGGGCGGGGAATGATCAATTCGCGAGTTCCCCGCCACATTCGCCGACCGGTAATCCGGTGGGGGCCGCCGGTTCATTTCGCCCCACCGGGCCCGGCGGTCCACCCGGTCGCAGCCGCGCGGGAGGGCTCGGACGACAGGCGGGTCGGGTGCGGTCGCGTCATCCCGGGTCGGTACGCTGAGCCGCTGACAGACCCCTTCCGTCCCTCACCGCTAGGAGATGCGCCGCCGTGAGCAGCAGCCGCAGCAGCCTTCGACGCGGCGCCGTCGCCGCCGCCGTTCTCGCGCTCTCGTCCCTCTCGCTGGCCGGATGCGGCGCGGGCTTCGACGCGGGCACGAACCAGATCCGCCCGGACAACGTCCTGAAGCGGGTCGGGGACATCCAACTGCAGAACGTCACCGTGATCACCTCGGAGGACGCCGACGGCCCGGCGAGCATCACGGCCCGGATCTTCAACGGCGGCGACGAGGACGAGACGCTGGGCGGCATCAGCTTCCGCTCCGACGGCGGCACCGGCACCTTCGTCCTGTCCCCGGCCGACGGCGGCTCGCTGACCGTCCCGGCGGGCGGGCACCTGATGCTCGGCGGCGAGGGCAACGCGTCCGCCATCGTCCAGAACGCGGGCGACCAGGACATCACCGACGGCGAGGCCCAGCAGCTCACCTTCGAACTGAGCGCCACCGGCGACATCGACGTCCGCGCCCTGGTCTTCCCCGCGGAGGACATCACCTACGAGGAGTGGGGCCCGTCGGCCTCACCCTCGGGCGACGGCCCGGAGCAGGACGCCGCCGAGGGCGGGGAGTCCCCCGAGGCCGAGGAGTCGCCCGGGACCGGGGAGTCGCCCGAGGGTGAGCTCCCGGCGGAGGGTGAGGCGCAGGACGACGGCGCCGGGCTCGACGACGGCGTCGGGGGCGACGACACGGACGACGACGGCGACGACGACGCGGACGACGCCGCCGGCGTGGACGTCCCGGCCGACGGCGTCGAGTCCGCCCGCTGAGCCCCGGCCGCCGGGCGCACGCGGCTCCCGCACAGCGCGGGACGCAGGACGCAGCAGCGGGCCCCGGCCGGATGTCTGACCATCCGGCCGGGGCCCGCTCGCGTCGTGGCCCGGACGCTCACGCCCGGGCGGAGACCCCTCAGGGCTCGAACTTGTAGCCCAGGCCGCGCACCGTCACCAGGTAGCGCGGCGCCCCCGGGTCCGGCTCGATCTTGGCGCGCAGCCGCTTGACGTGGACGTCGAGCGTCTTGGTGTCGCCGACGTAGTCCGCGCCCCAGACGCGGTCGATGAGCTGCATCCGCGTCAGCACCCGGCCCGCGTTGCGCAGCAGCATCTCCAGCAGGTCGAACTCCTTCAGCGGCAGGTCGACCTTGCCGCCGGAGACCGTCACCACGTGCCGGTCGACGTCCATCCGGACCGGCCCGGCCTCCAGGGCCGCCGGAGCCGCCTCCTCCGGGCCGTCCCCGCGGCGGCGCAGCACCGCGCGGATACGGGCGACCAGCTCCCGCGAGGAGAAGGGCTTCGTGACGTAGTCGTCGGCTCCTATCTCCAGACCGACGACCTTGTCGATCTCGCTGTCCTTGGCCGTGACCATGATGACGGGCACGTTGCTCACTCCGCGCAGCTGACGGCAGACCTCGGTGCCGGGCAGGCCCGGCAGCATCAGGTCCAGCAAAACGAGGTCGGCGCCGTTGCGCTCGAACTCGTCCAGACCGTCGGGCCCGGTGGCCGCGACGGCGACCTCGAAGCCCTCCTTGCGCAGCATGTACGACAACGCGTCGCTGAACGATTCCTCGTCCTCGACGACGAGCACTCGGGTCACGGGAGGACCTCCGGGGCTGAGAGTTGATCTTGGGTGTAGGTCTCGTAGGGCCGTCCCTCGACGGTGCCCTCCGCACCGCCGGTGTGGCGGGCACGCCGGGAGCGCGTGCGCGGCAGGGCCGCTCCGCCGCCGGGCCCGTCCATCGGGCTGACGGGCTTGACCGGGCCCACGGGTTCGACGGGGTCGACCGGCTCGCCGGCCTCCTCGCCCTCGGGACCGTGGTAGTCCCCGGGCTCCTGGAGCGCTCCGCTGAGCCGGGTACGGCTGCGGCGGCTCTCCTCGGCCCGTTCCCTGGCCTGTCCGGCCTCGGGAAGTCGCAGGGTGAACGTGGAGCCCTGGCCCTCGGCGCTCCACACGGTGACCTCGCCGCCGTGCGAGGCCGCCACGTGCTTGACGATGGCCAGGCCCAGACCCGTCCCGCCGGTCGCCCGGGAGCGGGCCGGGTCGACGCGGTAGAAGCGCTCGAAGATGCGGTCCCGGTCCCGCTCGGAGATGCCGATGCCCTGGTCGGTCACGGCGATCTCGATCATGTCGCCCCCGGGTACGGCGACCCGGCGGGCGGCGATGCCGACCCGCGTCCGGGGCGGGGAGTAGTTCACGGCGTTCTCGACGAGGTTCCCGAGCGCCGCCGCGAGCTGCCCGCGGTGGCCGAAGACGTACAGGTGCTCCGCTCCGGCCGTCGCCATGGTGATCTGCTTGGCCGCCGCGCCCTGTCGGCTGCGGTCGATGGCCTCCTCGATCAGCCCCTCGACGGCGACCGGCTCCGAGTCCTCCAGCGGGTCGTCGTTCTGCACCCGTGAGAGGTCGATCAGCTCCTGCACGAGGTTCGTCAGGCGCGTGGCCTCCTTCTGCATCCGCCCCGCGAAGCGCTCCACGGCCTCCGGGTCGTCGCTCGCGTCCACCACGGCCTCCGACAGCAGCGACAGCGCGCCCACGGGCGTCTTCAGCTCGTGGCTGACGTTCGCCACGAAGTCGCGGCGGATCGCCTCGATGCGACGCGACTCCGTCAGGTCCTCCACCAGCAGCAGCACCAGCCGGGAACCGAGGGGGGCGACGCGGGCGGAAACCGCCAGCGCGTCCCCTCTGCCTCTGCGGGCCAGGTCCAACTCGACCTGCCGTATCTCGCCGTCCCGCCGCGTCTCCCGGGCCATCTGCAGCATCGGGTCCACGGCCAGCCGCCCGCCGCGCACGAGGCCGAGCGCGTACGCGGCCGAGCTGGCCTTCACGACGGCGTCGCCCTCGTCCAGCACGACGGCCGAGGACCGCAGCACCGACAGCACCGTGTCGACGCCCGGCGGCAGCACCGGCTCCGTGTGCAGGGAGGACCGCGTGGGCCGGCTCTGCTCCCGCTCGCTCCAGCGGAACGCGAGGACGGCGATGGCGCCGGTGCACACACCGGCGATCGCGGCCACTGCGGCGATCGCCGCGTTCACGTCCATGGCTTCAGATTAAGCGCGTCGAGGGAGCCCCTCCCAGATCTGCCGGGTCGGCTCGAACACTCGTCCCCCAGAGTTCACCGCCACGACCACGGCGGTTCACTGGATGGGGCACCAATGCCGCAAACCGGCACAAGCACCCACCCGGCTCCTCGTTCGCGCGGCCCCGGAGGCCGCCCGCACGGCCCCCGGCGCCGCCGACGCCCAGAGTTCACCCGCGCGTCCGGAGTGGTTCACTTGGCAGGGCCACTGCGGACGCCTTGCCGCCCCAGCGTGGCAGCGTAGAACACCCGGCCCCGCCGCGGGTCCGGACGCGGCACTTTGGCCAGAAGCGAGGGAAGGACCACCATGCGGGACGCCTACCACGAGGAGCTGGATGCGATCGGCGACAGCCTGGTCGAGATGGCCCGGCTCGTCGGTTCCGCGATCGGCCGCGCCACGACGGCCATGCTCGACGCGGACCTCAAGCTCGCCGAGAGCGTGATCGCCAACGACGACAAGGTCGACGAGCTCCAGCGCGACCTGGAGACGAAGGCGATCCAGCTCCTCGCCCGCCAGCAGCCCGTCGCCACCGACCTGCGCATCGTCGTCACCTCACTGCGCATGAGCGCCGACCTGGAACGCTCCGGCGACCTGGCACAGCACGTCGCGAAGGTCGCACGCCTGCGCTTCCCCGACTCCGCCGTCCCGCGCGACCTGCACGCGACCATCCTGGAGATGGGCCAGCTCGCCCAGCGGCTCATGGCCAAGGCCGCCGAGGTCATCATCACCAAGGACGTCGACCTGGCCCTCCAGCTGGAGGCCGACGACGACAAGATCGACGACCTGCACCGCACCCTCTTCCAGCACCTCATGGACGACCGCTGGAAGCACGGCATCGAGACCGCCGTCGACGTGACGCTGCTCGGCCGCTACTACGAGCGTTTCGCCGACCACGCCGTCTCGGTCGCCCGTCGTGTCGTCTACCTCGTCACCGGCGACTACGCGGACGAGATCGACCCGGCCGCCGTCGTCGCGGCCGCCGAGGAGCCCGCCGCCGACTGAGCGCGTGCCCCCACGCGCCGTTGATGCGCCCGCCCGCGTCGCGGTTCCCTGGGAGGGCTGATGCTCAGCCCAGCTTCAAGGAGGAATGCCGTGCGGAACGCGCAGACCCCGGAACCCGAACGGAACTGCGGCTGCGGCCCCGGCTGCCAGTGCGGCTGCCAGGGCGGCGGTCCCTGCAACTGCGGAGGCGGCTGCGGCTAGCCCCGAGGAGCACGGCGGTGCCCCCGACCGGAGACCCCGGTCGGGGGCACCGCCGTGCCGCGTGCTCACCACCGCGCGGCGGTGATCCCCTGCCGGCTCCGGGCTCCTCAGCCGGGAGTGCCTGTCAGGTGACGGCAACGGGCGACGCACGCGGGGTTCCGGGCGCGGCGGGGGGGGAGTCCGCCCCTCAACTCGGCCGTGGCGGCCACCACGATGTCGACGGCCCCGGCTTCGCAGCGCTGCCGCCGTTGGCCGAGCACTTTCTGGGCCTGCCGAGTCCGGCTGTGCGCGATCATCAGCTGGCGCGCCGGCACGGGGGCGAGCAGTCCTCCGCGCGTGCAAGAGGCCAAGCTCGAAGCTTCCGTTGCGCGTCGGTGCCCGCCTCCGGGTAGAGGAAGCTCGCGCCCCTGCTGACCCAGTGCGTCGCACACCGTCGTCTGTGGAGTAGGCCAACACACACTACTAGTCTGGTAGAAAACAGTAGTTGGCTAGTAGATCAGCGGGGACCTCCTTCCGACCCTCAGGACCCACTGATCTGGTAGCACTGAGTGCTCGGCTGGTAGCAGCGGCCCGTCGGCCGCACTGACCGCCATACGCCCCGACGCTGACCGACGGAGAGCCACGTGAAGCGCCCGATGCCACCACCCAATCCGGACGACTTGCTCAATGCTCTCCTCAAGGAAAAGAACACCGAGAAGGTCGCTCGCATTTTCGTGAGTCCGCGGTCCGGACCTGCGGATGAATATTTGCCTTGGGAGAAAATTCGTTTCAAGAACCCCCCGGAAGGCCTGACTCACGAGGAATGGTGGGCGAGAATCAGGATCACCCGCCGCCAGATGCAGCGGAAGCTACCCCTCGCCGACGTTGAAGATAGAAATTTTACGTTCGCCTTGCCCGATCGAGTCCTGAAGGCACTCGAGCAGGTCACGCGCGACGCCAGTGGCAAAATCACCATCAGCGAACAGGTGACAAACCCCGCAACACGAGACAGGTATCTCGTGGACAGCCTCATCGAGGAGGCAATTAATTCCAGCCAGCTCGAAGGAGCTTCGACCACCCGCCGGGTAGCCAAAGAGATGCTGCGAGCAGGACGTGCACCCCGGTCTCGCGACGAGCGAATGATCGTGAACAATTTCCAAGCGATGCGAATGATCGGAGAGATCAAAGACAGTCAACTCACCCCCGAGCTCATCTGTGAGATCCACAGGGTGGTGACCGACGGCACACTCGACAACGCAGAGTCGTCGGGGCGCTTTCAGGTGCCAGGTGAAGAACGAGTGGGCGTTTTCGCCGACGACGGGCTTCTCCTCCACACTCCGCCGCCGGCAGAGATGCTGCCCGAACGCATGGAGAGACTGTGCCGATTCGCCAACGGGCAACTTGACGAAGAAAGCTACATCCCCCCTGTACTTCGCGCCATCACTGTGCACTTCATGATTGGCTACGATCACCCCTTCGAAGATGGAAACGGTCGGACCGCTCGGGCACTCTTCTACTGGTCCATGTTGAACCAGGGGTACTGGCTCACAGAATTCGTCGCCATTTCGCAGATTCTCAAGAATGCTCCTGTGAAATATGCACACAGCTACCTCTACAGCGAAGATGACGAAAACGACCTGACGTACTTCCACCTTCATCAACTAAACGTGCTACAGCGATCAATCGAGAACCTTCATTCCTACCTCGCGAAGAAGGCGCAAGACGTCAAGGAACTGCAAAGGAGGATTTCAGGCGCCGCCACTTGGTTCAATCACAGGCAGCTGACTCTCCTAGAATACGTGACCAAGAACCCGAACGCCTCCGTCACCGCGCAGTCACACATGAGCAGCCACAACATCGTTTACGAGACGGCTCGACAGGACCTTATCGGGCTGGAAGCACAAGGGCTCCTGAACAAACGGCGCTCCGGCCGGGCGTTCATCTGGTCGCCGGTAGCGGACCTTGAGGCCAGGTTGCACGCGATGGCGGACCATTAGGAAGTCGACCGGATGCCCCGGCCGGGGGCACCGCCGTCGCTACGTGCTCACCACCGCGCGGCGGTGGCTCCCACGGGTCGGCCCCGGACCGTCGCGTCGCGTGACCGGTCGAGGAGGACGAGGGGGACGGCGGACGCCGCGAGGGCGGCCCCGATCAGGCACACGACGGTGAGGGCCGCCCCCTGGGTGAGAGCGGCGGCTGCGAGGGCCGGGGTGATGCTGATGCCCAGCTGGAACGCCGACACGGCCGTGGCACCGGCGAGCGTGGGCGCGTCGGCCGCGACGGTGAAGACGCGTCCGAAGACGGCGGGATTCAGCACGAACGCCGCGACACCGATCAGGAAGACCGCGGGCACCACCACCCAGATCTGCCGGATCGAGGCGGCGATCACCACCGACAGGACCACGATCGCCGACGCGCCCGTCAGGAGGGCCAGGTGCGGCCGCTGATCGGCGACCCGGCCGCCGAGGGACAGGCCGACGAAGGCACCGGCCCCGAAGAGCGCGAGCACCGCCGGGATCCACACGTCCGGCATACCGGTGATCTCGTCGAGCATGGCCGCGAGGAAGTTGAACGTGATCATGTACGCGGCCGTGGTCAGGATGGTGACCGCGTAGACGATCCACAGACTCGGCCTCCGCAGGGTGGCGAGCTCCCGCGACACGCCGGACCGGGAGGAGCCGGCGGGATCGGCGGAGTCGGGATCGGCGGCGGGCAGCCCGAGGAGGCACCCGACGATCCCCACGACCGTGAGGGCGACGACGGCCCAGAAGCCGTTGCGCCACTCGGTGACGTGGCCGAGCAGCGTCCCCCCGGGACCACCGGCCACCATGGCCACACTCAGCCCGCTCACCACCACGCCGGAGGCGCGGGCCTTGCGGTCCGGGGTCACCAGGCCGATCGCCGTCACCGTCGCCACGGCGAAGAAGGCCGCGTAGGCGACGCCCGCGACCAGACGCGCGACCAGCAGGACCTCGTAGCCGCCCAGCTGTCCGACGGTGATGCTGACGGCGAAGACGCACTGGCTCACCACGAGCGCGGCACGGCGTGGCCAGCGCAGGCTGAGCACGGCGAACGGCGGCCCGCCGACCACGACGCCCAGTGCGAACGCCGTGATCAGGAACCCGGCCGAGGAGAGCGTGACGTCCAGGTCGGCGGCGACCGCCGGCAGAACGCCGGCCAGCAGGAACTCCGCGCTGCCCATGGCGAACAGGCTGAAGCCGAGCAGATACACCCCGGCGGGCAGTCGCGTGGACCGACCGCCCGGGGACGACTCCGCGACCGTGCCGACCATCAGTGCCCGCCCCCGCCGTCGGGCCGCCCCCGGTCGACGGCGGCGGACAACTCCTGGTCGAGCAGCCGGCCGGCCATGTTGATCGCCGCCGTCGAACCCGCTCCCGCGGCGGCGACGACCTGCGCCCGGGGGTTGACCACGTTCCCGGCCGCCCAGAGCCCGGGAACGCTCGTCGCCCCCTGGGAGTCGACGGCGACCAGGCCGCTCGCCGGGTCCGCGGCGGCACCCAGCTGCGTCAGGACCGCGTCGTGGGGCACCGGGCGAGGCGCCACGAAGACGGCCTCGCACAGGACCGTCTCGGCGTCGCCGAGCTCGATCGCCACCGTGTTCCCGCCCGCCGTACCGGCAGGCGTCGCGACCCGCGTGACAGGAGCGTCGACCAGCCGTACGCCGTACGCGGCCAGGCGCCGCCGTTCGCCGTCGCCGACCTCCGTGCCGTTGGTGCAGAACGTCACCGAGGAGCTGTAGCGGCGCATCAGCGCGGCCAGGTGCGCCGACACCGCCGACGTCATCGCCGTCGCCGGGTTGCCGAGTACGGCGATCCCGCGCCCCCGCACCTCGTAGCCGTGGCAGTGGGGGCAGTGGTGCACCGTGGACGCCCACCGCTCGGCCAGTCCCGGGACGTCGGGGAGCTCGTCGCTCAGCCCGGTCGCCACCAGCACGGACCGGGACCGCAGCACCCTGCCGTCGTCGAGCCGGAGCTCGAACGTGCCGACCGACGTCCGCACGGCCTCGACCACGGACGCCCGCACGAGCGTCCCGCCGTAACGACCCAGCTCGCTCCGGCCCCTGGCGACGAACTCCTTCGGCGCCAGGCCGTCCTGGGTGAGATACCCGTGCATGTGGTCGGCGGGCCCGTTGCGGGGCTCGCCGCCGTCCACGACCAGGGTCGCGAACCGTGCCCTCGCGAGCACCAGCCCGGCCGACAGGCCGGCGGCCCCGCCCCCGACGATGATGCCGTCCCACAGTGTCTCCGCCTGCGATCCGGTCGTCGACTGCCGCGTTGCGTCCATGTGGATCACCTCCACCGAAAGGATCCGCAGCCTGTTTCACTTCCGACAACATTCGTTGCCGGTTCCGGGACGCGCTGCTTGACTGAGACCATGGAGGACCAGCCCAGCGTCACCGCCGCGATCGAGCAGATCGCCCCCCGCCTGCGCAGCGCCCGGCTGAAGAAGGGCGTCAGTCTGGCCGACCTCGCGCGCACCACCGGCATCTCGACCAGCACCCTGTCCCGGCTGGAGTCCGCGCAGCGCAAGCCGAGCCTCGAACTCCTCCTGCCGATCACCGCCGCCCTGGGCATCCCCCTCGACGAGATCGTCGCCGCACCCCGGATCCTCGACCCGCGCGTGCCCCAGCAGCCCACCAGGAAGGACGGCCGCGTATTGGTCCCGCTCTCCCGCCAGCAGGGCGAACCGCGTGCGTACAAGATGACGATTCCCGCCCACGACAGCGAGCCGCACCTGCGAACCCACGACGGCTACGAGTGGCTGTACGTCCTGCGCGGACGACTCCGCGTGAAACTGAGCGACCAGGACTTCGTCATGGGCGCCGGCGAGGCCGCCGAGTTCGACTGCCGGATCCCCCACTGGTTCGGAGCCGCAGGCCGCGGCAGCGTCGAGGTCCTCAGCCTCTTCGGCAAGCAGGGTGAACGCATCCACCTCCGCACCCGGCGGCGCTGACCGGCACCGGCTCCCTCCGATCGCCTCGGGCTCTGGCGGGTACGGGGCTCGGGACGCCGGAGGAGCGGCGAATATGATGTGCTCGTGTCGAAGCCCGATGAATTGCTCGTCGCCGTCGCCGCCCTGGTGGAGTCCGGGCAGAGCAACCAGATGTCCCTGACCGTGGTCACCGGTGGTGCCGTCATCACCGGTCGACTGGCCTCCGAAGCCGTGTGGAGGCAGAGGGTGTCGGAGGTGCTGACGGCCTCAGAGCGCCTCAGCGAGTTCTCCGCCGCCTTCGGTGCCCCCACCACGAGCGGACCGCCCACACACCTGCACTTCCACGTCGCCCGCATCCTCCAGGGCACGGTGGGGATCCCCGAGACGGGCGGAATGTACCGCGTCGCGATCGAGGACATCAGCGCCTGGACCGTCGGCGACTTCAGCTACACCGACCACTGACCCCACCCGGCGACAGCAACCCGCCACCGCTGCGGCCCGGCACGACCCCCGACCGGGCCGCAGCGAACCTGGGGGTCCCGGGAGGCATCGCTTGGGCCTCACGAGTAGTGCAGGATTCCAACGCCACGGCAAGCGAGTAGCGCGACTGCTCGTCTTTGCGAAACAGCTAGCGAAAGAAGAGTGATCGACAGCGCAACCAGCAACTCCAGTCACAGTGCCAGCCCTTCCTACAGAACCTCGACGTTCGCACCGGATAGTCGGTTTCGGCAGTCGAGCACGTAGGGAGCGTGCTTCAGGACGGTCTCGTAGTCGAACTCCGCATGGTCTGTCAGCAGCACCACAGCATCGGATGCGGCGATCTCCTCCGCCGTTGCGATGACTCGAGTCAGTGGCGTGTTGATGTGGATGTCGTCTACGACATGCGGGTCCGCCCCTCGAACCTCGGCCCCGAGGTCGAGCAGTAGCTCGGCCACTCGTACGGAAGGCGACTCGCGGGCGTCGGAGGTGTTCGCCTTGTACGCCAGGCCAAGTAGCAGGACGCGAGACCCCCTGACTGCCATGCGGCGTGTGTTGAATGCCTCCGTGAGCCTCCGGACCACGTAGTCGGGCATGTGGGCGTTCACGTCGTTGGCGAGGTCCACGAAGCGAAACGGAACGCCGGCCGCGCGCTCTACTTTCCAGGACAGGAGTGAGGGGTCGATTGGTAGGCAGTGTCCGCCCACGCCGGGCCCGGGAGTGAAGCGCATGTAGCCGAAGGGCTTTGAGGCGGCGGCGTCGATCGCCTCCCAGGCGCTCACCCCGAGCGGGCGCGCGAGCATCGCCATCTCGTTGACCAGCGCGATGTTCACATGTCGGAAGGTGTTTTCGATCAGCTTGGTCAGCTCGGCGACCTTCGTCCCGGAAACCGTGATCGTGATCTCCACCACGGTGTCGTAGAAGCTCCTGACCACGTCGAGCGATGCGGCATCGATGCCGGACACCACCTTGGGTGTCTTCTCGAACGGCCACGCCTTGTTTCCCGGGTCGATACGCTCCGGACTAAAGCCGACGTGAAAGTCCGCGCCAGCGGTCAGGCCGGATGCCTTCTCCAAGATCGGTAGCACCAGCTCCTCTGTAGTACCGGGGTACGTCGTGGACTCTAGGACCACAGTCGCGCCGGGACGCAGGTGCTCGCCGATCGTCTGGGCGCAGGACTCGACGCAGGTCAGGTCGGGCACCCCGTCCCGCAGCGGGGTCGGCACGGTGATCACCGCGACATCGTACGGGGGCAGTGCGTCGGCATCGGCGATCACACGGTAGGCCTTGGATTCCAGCACGGCGCGGAGCCGCGCGGACGCCACATCCTCCACATAGGAGCGGCCTGCGGCCAACTGCTGGACGCGCTGTGGGTCGACGTCGTAACCGACGACGCGGTGGCCCACCTCTGCGGCGCGCACGGCCAGCGGAAGCCCCACGTAGCCCTGACCAGCTACGACAACATCCATGGCAGCTCCTATTCCATCGCGATGCTTGAATGAACCGTCGTTCCTGACTGAGCAAGGAGTAGTGCTGTGTCCCTGGTGTCTGTCGTGATGCCCGTGTACAACTCGGCGACGACTCTCGGTGCAGCGATTCGGTCGGTGCTCTCGCAGACCCACAGCGATCTGGAGCTGTTGATCACCGACGACCGATCGACCGATGACTCCATGGACCTGCTGATGGACTTCGCCCGGGAGGACGAGCGGGTTCTGCCGGAATCGGCTCCCGAGCGAGGCGGTGCGGGCCGCGCCCGGAACCGCGCTATGGAGCGAGCCAAGGGGGACTACATCGCCTTTCTCGACAGCGACGACATGTGGTTGCCGGAGAAGGCAGAACGGCAGCTCGCGTTCGCCGCAGAGGGCAGCGCGCCGCTGACCTTCACTTCCTACTTCAAGATGTCTGCCGACTACGCGGGCGAGAGCACCGACTTCGTCCCGAATGGGCGGGTGATTCACGCGAAGGAACACGTGGAGTACCGCCAGATGCTCGTCCGGGACTACATCGGAGCCTTGACCGCCATGTATGACCGCAACGTGCTGGGCACCAGGCTGATGCCGGAGATGCGTAAGCGCCAGGACTACGCCCTGTGGTTGTCGATCATGCGGGGTGGCTTCGACGCTCGGGGGCTGAAGGAGCCGCTGGCGGTGTACCGGGCCCACCAAGCGGGCTCTCTGTCCTCCAACAAGCTCAGCCTCGTCCAGTACAACTGGGAGCTGTGCCGCAAGCACGAGCACCTGTCGGTAGCCCGATCGACACGGGCCCTGGCCGGTGCCGTGTGGCAGTCGCTGCGCAACTCCCGGATCTAGCTTCTGCGACGCAAGAACAGTTGAAGCAGCAGGCGGCGCTTCTCGTGCGAGACTTCGTGCTGGCCTTCCGCTAGTGGTTCGCGGCCGTGGACCCAGCGGTGTTGGTTCACGATCAGGAAGTCACCACGTTGGAGCGTGAAGGAGACTTGCCCGGCAACCATCTGGTCAGCAAGCTCCTTGGCAGCGGAGGCGTGCTCCTCATCAAGATCGGACTCGGCCAGCATCTTGGCCGTGAAGCGAACGAACCCGGTGTCAACGGGTTTACCGTCCAGGACCGGGAACGGAGCGTACTCCTCGCCGACATCTGACAGCTCGAAGAAGCTGCCGTAGCGGTAGGCCGCATCGGCCAGGAGAGCGCGACTTGATGGCGCCAGGCGGCATACGGCCTCGCGCGCATTGGAGAGGATACTCGCGCCCGCACCGAGCGGATCGGGTCGGACGCACAACAGTGTTGTGTAGTCCGGGGGATGAGTTACGTTCACCAAGTCCA
This sequence comes from Streptomyces chumphonensis, assembly GCF_014779715.1. GTDB lineage: Bacteria > Actinomycetota > Actinomycetes > Streptomycetales > Streptomycetaceae > Streptomyces > Streptomyces chumphonensis. Next base: position 99,954 of record NZ_JACXYU010000007.1, on the reverse strand, counting down.
TGTGGAACGCGTTGTACCCCACGCCCGTGGATAGCCCGGGCTTGGCGTTGAGGTTGGTCCCCAGTTCCTTCCACAGCGGCCATCGCGTGAACGGTTGAAAGGGCACTGCGACAGCGGAGAGGATCGCAGTCGCCAGACGAAGGAAACCATCACCGATCCCTAACGCATGAGCGATATTCCCCAGGCGTACCACGGCGTATCCGCCCGATGCTCCGCCCAGCGCCTCGAGAAGGGCACTGACGGCTTCCTGGTAATTCGGAGCCGAGGCCAGTTCAGCCCGGTACCTCGTGAGCGTGGAATCAGTCAGGAACGTGCCTTTCATACTCCAAGCCGGGAGGTCCTTTGCAAGATCGATCAGCGCCTCCTCAAGCCGGCCCGGCAGGTAGATGAACGTGCCTGCGCGGCCATGTGGCAGAGAGCCCACGGCAGCCATCCCTTCTGTGCATGTCATTTGAGTAGGTCACCACGGCCCGACCCGTTTGATCTGTCCGCGCGTCAGGTCGCGTTCGTGACTGCGGCGTCATGCCCTGGTTGAGATGAGGCCCCCAACCCGACGGGAGGTGGATGATTCCGTTTCCAGAATCTACGGTCGCTTGGGGTGGAGTAGGACTGACTGTGGGTACGGGTTGGAGGGTCGAACGCACAGGAGGCGGCATGACCGCGAAAGGAACCGCACGACGGCGTGCTGCAACAGGTGCCATCGCAGGGTTCTTACTTCGCATGGCCCGGGAAAGCGTGCGAAGCCAGAGCAACACTCAAGTAGGCATGGCTGAAACCATGGGGGTTGACCTCGCCACGTGGCAAGGCTGGGAGTCCGGGCGCAGGCCGCTCGCAAACGTCAAGGCTGGCATGGTCCTCGACATCCGGCGCCGGTTGCTGGCCCTCGGCGCCGACTCTTGCGTCCTCAGGATGCTCGATGCTGCCATGGATGCGGACCGCATCATCAGTGCGACGACTCACCCCGAGGAGATACGGCGTCACCCTCTCGCTGATTGGGTTCACACTCGCGACACGGCCCACATGATCGCCTGGGCCCTAAACGGAACCACCCCGCCCGCCCTCATCAGTCGTTCGACACAAAGTCGCCGAGGCCCTGTCGCCAAGGCGCCGTTGCTGTCCGCTCCGGACCGCAACACGTTCTTCTCGCGGTTACGAGACGCTGCGGACTCGGCCGTCCGCGAAGGTGAGGACGGGCTGCTTCTCCACCGACAGGCGCTCTACCTGTGCTCGTACGACCGGGCGACGGAAGCAAGCTCATGGGTGGGGCATGCACTACACGCTCGACGTGATCTGATTGCGGCCCGAGGCTGGACGCCCCACTGGGCAACGGCACGGTCAACCGCGACTGCACTCGTACGACTGGGGGACAGCCAACCACTGTTGGACTTCATCGACAGGGCGATGGTGGACGACGACACGGCCGAGACAGCGAACCTCAACTACTGGGCCTACTGGCTCGGGGCCATCCGGGAGCCGCAGGCGAATGACGGCTTCATGCGGGAGCGGCCAACCGACTGGGAGCCTGTACGCCTACTGAGAGGTCTCGCGAACGGCCTCCACCAGGCGCCCGGCTACGTGGACCTGTACGTCCACTCCCTCTGGGCACTGCTCACATCTCACAGATGGCTGCCTCTGGCGGACCGCGAGCTGGCAGATCAAATCGCGCTGCGCACAGCCCGACTTCTCGACCACGACCGAATCTCCGTGCGATCAAGGCGGGAACTCAGCGCAGTGGCTTACGTTCTACGCGAGAACCGCACGTGACACACAGGAGGACGCGTCTTATGGCGGACACAGAGCACGAGCAGGCGAAGGGCACAGCAGGCTTCCTGCTGGAGATGGGGATGCTGAAGCGAGCCAAGCGGTCCGGCTGGTGGATCGCCGGGGTCAAGGACCCCGAGACGATCGCCGAGCACAGCTTCAGGGTTGCTCTCATCGGCTCCGTGCTCGCCATGATGGAGGGCGCCGACCCGGGCAGGACGGCTCTCCTGGGCCTCTGGCACGACACCCAGGAGACCCGGGTCGGCGACATCCCGCACATCGGCCGGCGCTACCTCGAAGCCATCGGCAACGAGAAGGTGACCGCAGATCAGGTCTCGGCAGCACACCCGGCGGTGAGGGCTGGGGCGAGGCGGATCGTGGAGGAGTACGAGAACGGTGACTCACTCGAAGTGGTCTGCGCGCACGACGCTGACAAGCTGGAGTGCCTGGTTCAGGCCGTGGAGTATCGGGAACAGGGATGCTCCAACGTCCAGCCCTGGATTGACAGCAGCCTCTCGAAGCTCAAGACGGCCTCCGCCCAGGCCCTTGCCGAGGCTGCACTGAACATGACCTCGATCGAGTGGCAGCAGACGTACCTCCGCTGAGCCGGGCCGTCCCGTTGGGCGCAGGCTGTGAAAACGCCCCCGGCCCACACCATAAGTGCAGGTCGGGGCGTGATCACAAACTCTATTTCTTCTTGCCCTGGTTCTGACTGGCCCTGCTGGTCACCTGACCGGATGCGGTTGTGACCTGCGATGGAGCGGGCTACATGGGTCACCTGGGGCCGCCCTCGCACGGCCCACGGGCGGCCCCAGCCTCGGCGGGAAGACCGGGAGTAGATGCCTGCCTCAGCCTTCCCCTCTCTCGGTTGCGCCCTCTTCCGCCGTCTCCACTTGGGGGTGGGAGTTGCCGAAGCGCTTCCTAGGAAAAGAGGAGAGCCAGCGGTAAGCCCTGGCAGTCACGACTACTGCGAGGGCGGCACCGACGTTGGTGATCACGTCATACAGAAAAGCCTGCACATCTACTCCGTGGGCAGCTTGAAGCTCCCCACCGGATGAGCGGGCTGAGGCATGCGTCGAGTCGTAGTCGATCGACTGGAAAGTTACCCCGTCCTCGCACAGGGGCCACATTCGCGCAGTAGCCTTAGAAAGGTAGCCGAGAAATGTCTAGTTCGTCCATCCCCTCCTCTGCGGCGGCGTCGACGATCCGCCACCACCTCTCCCGCTGAATCTGAGGAGTGCGACCACATCTCGGACATATGAAGGTATATGAGTCGTGGCCGATCATGCTGCGAGGTTCAGCATCCGCCATAGGCGGAGCAAAGTGCTCCAGCGCGAAGCTCATGCCTCGCTCTTCGGAGGTCTTCCGAGCCGTCGTGAGTCGGATACCGCCATGCTGTCCACGGTCAGTGCACACGATGCAGATGTAGTACTCAGGTGTCCCGTCTTGCGTGGTTTCGTCGTCTCCCACGGCTGGACGATACCCCGATGCCGTTGGAGAGCCCCAGAAGGCCGGTGGAGCGACTTTGGGCGGTGGCCTGCCCGCGTAGTGCTTGATGAGGGACCCGAGCCGGGGAGGTGCCTGAGTCGTGGATACGACCGACCCCCGACGGCGCTCTCTGTGACCGCAACCCCGCTGGCTGGTGCGGCCGACGCCGGTGGCGGAGACATGGAGGCCGCGGACACCGACGGCGGACGCGCCGTGCGCGGGGCGCCTTGAACCCGGGAAGAAGGTGGTACCTCGCTCACTGGTCGGGACAGCCCGGACTCAAGCGTCGAAGTCGTACTCCAGGATGTACGAGGCGGCGTCCAGCGTCATTTCGTTGACCTCTACAGGGCGGCCTTCGTCTGTGTATGCGGTGCGGCAGACGAGGATGACAGGCGTACCCGCGGACATGCTGAGTTGCGTCGCCTCAGCCTTCGAAGGCATACGGGAGCGGATCTCTTCACGGAAGTGCACGGGCTTGTAGCCGATTTCGGCGAGCCTGGCGTACGTACCGCCCTGCCCGGTTTCCTCCTCCGTGATCGCGGACCCGGCGACCAGGGACGCAGGCAGATAGCTCGTCGCGAGCAGGACGGGCTTGCCGTCCAGGACGAAGCGTCGACGCCTCACGCACACCGTCTCCTCGTCGGCCAAGTCCAAGACCGCGCTGATACGGTCAGGCGCTGCTTCGTCGGACACCGTGACCTGGTCCACTTCGAGTGAGCGGTTCTCGATGTCGGCCGACCAGATGGAACGGCCGTTGCCCCATTGCTGTTGGGCGAGACGCTGGATGCCCTGGCGCCGAAGCGGGCGGAACTCCCGGACGAACACGCCGGCGCCCTTACGGGCTTCGGCGACGCCTTCGTCCCGGAGGACGCTCAAAGCCTGGCGGGCCGTCATGCGAGCCACGCCGTGCGTGGCCATGAGGTCATTTTCTCCCGGGAGTCGATCACCGGGACCGTACTCGCCCGACCGGATCGCCTCGCGCAGCGTGTCAGCGATCCGCTGGTACTTGGGACGCCGGTCGTCTCCGGTGTTGGCCATTCCGACCCTCCTCTCCATCTCTAGACACCTTAGGCCACAGGTCAGGGGTTCGCTCGCTCCGAGTAGCCGTGCTGGCCGCCAAGAGCAGGGCTCAACAGGGGACTTGACGTCTCTAGAGATGTTCGCCACAGTCCATGTCTAGAGATGTCGCCGAGCGTTCTCCGAAATGAGGGGTGTTGTATGGCGTCGTTCGGGATCGATCCCCCGGCTGCCGTGGTGTCAGCGGCGAGAATGTCGACTGCAAAGCTCAGCAGCACGGACGGCCAGGAGCGCCACAGTCGACATCACCTCCACTGCGACCGCAGCGGCGGGAGTGAGTACTGATGGCTTACTCGATCGACCTCCATCCGAGTGACGAGTCACCGCGCCTCGGCGCGATGGCTCTGTTTCCCGTCGCGGAGTCCGTACCCCGGGCCCGGCACTGGTTCCGGAGGTTCGTCACTCCCTACCACCCGGCCTGTTCGGTCGACGACTGCGTCCTGATGCTCTCGGAACTGGTGACCAACGCCGTCGTCCACGGCAGGTCGGATGAATCCTGGCTCGTCCGAGTGGAGTGGTTCCGTGCGGGGACCTCGCTCCGGGTCGAGGTGCACAATCCGGGACTCCCGGAGAGCGTGCGGCTGAGATGCCCCGACGCGAGCGACGCGCACGGGCGCGGGCTCCTGCTGGTCGACTCCATCGCCGACTCCTGGCACTGTGGGCCGAGCCGCTTCGGCGGAACGGTGGTCTCCTTCACGGTCGCCGACGCCTGGCCCCCGTCCTGATACGGCCGATCGGGCGGACGACGGCCCGAATACACCAGTCAGCCCCCGCTCCTGCGAAGTAGCCGCAGGAGCGGGGGCTGACTGGTACGGGCTTACTTCTTCTTGCCCTGGTTCTTGACGGCTTCGATGGCGGCCTTGGCGGCCTCCGGGTCGAGGTAGGTGCCGCCGGGGTTCACGGGGCGGAAGGAGGCGTCCAGCTCGTAGGAGAGCGGGATGCCGGTGGGGATGTTGAGGCCCGCGATGTCGGCGTCGGAGATGCCGTCGAGGTGCTTGACGAGGGCACGGAGGCTGTTGCCGTGGGCGGCGACGAGCACGACGCCGCCGGTGATCAGGTCCGGGACGATGCTGTCGTACCAGTAGGGCATCATCCGGTGGACGACGTCCTTGAGGCACTCGGTGCGGGGGCGCAGCTCCGGGGGGATCATGCCGTAGCGCGGGTCGTCGCTCTGCGACCACTCGGCGCCGTCCTCGAGGACGGGCGGCGGGGTGTCGTAGGAGCGGCGCCACAGCATGAACTGCTCCTCGCCGAACTCGGCGAGGGTCTGGGCCTTGTCCTTGCCCTGGAGGGCGCCGTAGTGCCGCTCGTTGAGGCGCCAGGAGCGGTGGACGGGGATCCAGTGGCGTTCGCAGGCGTCCAGGGCCAGGTTGGCGGTGCGGATCGCGCGCTTCTGCACGGAGGTGTGGACGACGTCGGGGAGCAGGCCGGCGTCCTGCAGCAGCTCGCCGCCGCGGATCGCCTCCGTCTCGCCCTTGTCCGTGAGGTTGACGTCCACCCAGCCGGTGAACAGGTTCTTCGCGTTCCACTCGCTCTCGCCGTGGCGGAGGAGGATCAGCTTGTACGTCGCGTCGGCCATGGCTCTCAGCCTAATGCGTGACCCCGTCGCCCCCGGACGGCGTTCCACCTGACGGACCGGGGCCGGGTGGGTCGGTGAAGCGGGCGAAGCGGGTGAAGAGGGTGGCGTCGAGGACGGCGGCGCCGCCGGGGTCGTTGTTGAAGTAGGCGTGGACGTCGGCGTCGGGGGGCCAGGTGTCGGCGATCCGGGCGGCCCAGGTGCGCAGGGCCTGCGGGCCGTAGCGGGGCCAGGGGCGGGCGCGGCCGGCGTGGAGGCGGAGGTAGCCCCAGTCGGTGGTGCGCCACAGCGGGGTGGCGGGGTGGGAGGCGCGGTCGGCCCAGCAGAGCGCGGCGCGGCGGGCGGTGAGGACGTCGCGGATCTCCGGGTTCCACCAGGTGGGGTGCCGGGGTTCGACGGCGACGCGGACGGTCGGCGGGAAGGCGGCGAGGCAGGTGTCGAGCAGGGCGGCGTCGGCGCGGAGGGTCGGCGGGAGCTGGAGGAGGACGGGGCCGAGCCTGGGGCCCAGCCCGGCGGCGTGCGCGAGGAGGCGGCGGACGGGTTCCTCGGGTTCCCGGAGGCGTTTGAGGTGGGTCAGGTAGCGGCTGGCCTTGACGGCCATGACGAAGCCGTCGGGTGTCCGCTCGCGCCAGTCGGCGAAGGTTTCGGCGGAGGGCAGGCGGTAGAAGGCGGCGTTGCTCTCGACCGTCGGGAAGTGCCGGGCGTACTCCTCCAGCCAGAGCCGGCCGGGTAGCTCCGGCGGGTAGAGGACGCCCTTCCAGTCCCGGTACTGCCACCCGGACGTTCCGACGATGACACCCATGCCCCCAGCATGCGCCTCCCGGCGGCGGGACGGGGGGTGCGGCGGTCAGCGGGCACGGGCGGCGTGCCTGCGGGCCGAGCGGGCGCGGTTGCCGCAGGCGACGGAGCACCAGCCCTGGTCGCGTCGGCGGGCCAGGAAGTACATGCCGCAGCTCGGGGCGGGACAGAGGCGCAGGCGGGCCTGCTCCTCCCCGGCCGCCAGGACGAGGGTGCGGCGGGCCACGGACGCGGCGGCGGGGTTCTGTCCCTCGCGTTCGGTGAGCCGGCCGTCGTCGCCGATCTCGTAGGTGACGGGGGCGTGGGCGGCGAGGGTGTTGAGCCGGGTCCGTGCGGATGCGGGGAGGGGGGCCCGGCGCGCCGCCGCGTCCAGGGCTGCCCGGACGGGGTGGCGCAGGTCCGTCAGCTCGCCCACGGGCAGGGCCGCGAGGGCGCGGTCGGCCGCCTGTTCACGCCACGTGGCTCGTAGCTCCGGGTCGGCCAGGAGGTCGATGTCGGCGCGGTCCGGTCCGGCGCCGCGCACGACGGTGTTGGCCAGGTCCAGGACCGCGTGTTCGCCGATCCACGGCATCGCGTGGAGGCTCTGGAGGCTCATGCCCCCAACCTACCGGACGCACGGATTCGACTTCCGGAAACCGTGATAGCGTCCGTCACGGTTTTGAGTACACGAATCCGTGACTCACTGTTCGGAAGGAGCACCCCATGACCACGACCATCGAGTACGTACGCTTCGAGGCGAGCGACGCCGAGGAGCTGACCGCCCGGCGCGACGGGCTGGTCGCCCTGCTCGGCGAGCGCTACGGCACCGACTTCCTCGGCGGGTACCTCGCCCGCTGCGAGGACGGCTCACTCGTGGACTTCCTGCTGTGGGCCTCACCCGAGGCGGCTGCCCGCGCGGCGCGCGAGATGCCGGGCGACCCCGCTGCCGCCGGGTTCTTCGGCCTGATCGGCGACGTCCACGAGATGCGGCACGCCGAGGTGCTGCACACCGCCCGACCCCGGCCCTGACGCCGCCGCCCCGCCCGGCCGCGCCCCGGGCGGGGCCGGGCGCCCACGTGAGGAGGAGCCGCCGTGCCCACCGCCGACGAACTGCTCGACGCACCGACCACCGTCCGCCTGGCCGCCGTCATGCTGCGTGCGGGCGCTCCCTCGACCACCGCTCTGAGGGACTGCGGGGCCGGGCTGCCCGACCTGACGTTCTCCGGCCGTGTGGCGGCCGTGCGGGACGCCGTGCTCGCCGATCTGCCGGGGACCTACCCGGGCTTCTCCAGCGTCGTGCGCGCGGCGCTGCGGGACCCCTGCTTCAACGGGTGGATGACCTTCCCCGTGGCTGCGGCCGTCCCCGAACGGGCACTCCCCGACGGGGTCTTCGAACCCGGGCTCGACCTGCTGGCCGAGCTCACTCCACGGCTCACCGCCGAGGCCGCCGTGCGTCCCTTCCTCCGGTGCGACCTGCACCGGGCGCTGCGGACCGTGCTGGCCTGGACGGATCACGCCGACCCGCACGTGCGCCGACTGGCGAGCGAGGGCACCCGGCCCCGCCTGCCCTGGGCGCCCCGGCTGCCCGAGCTCGTCACCGACCCCCGTCCCGCGCTGCCGGTGCTGGACGCGCTGTACCGGGACACCTCCCCGTACGTCCGGCGGTCGGTCGCCAACCATCTCAACGACATCAGCCGCGACCACCCGCACGCCGCTCTCGACACCGCCGAGCGGTGGCTGGCCGACCCCGCCCCCACCACGGCGTCCGTGGTGCGACACGGGCTGCGGACCCTCGTCAAGGCGGGCCGCCCGAGGGCCCTGCTGCTCCTGGGGCACGATCCGGACGCCGCCGTCGAGGTCACCGGGCCCGAGGTGCGGACGCCGGAGGTCCGCGAGGGCGGGCACCTGGCCTTCGGGTACGCGGTCGTCAACACCGGACGGACGACCGTCCGCGTGGTCGTCGACTACGTCGTCCACCACCGCAGGGCCGACGGGAGCCTGAGCCCGAAGGTCTTCAAGCTGACCACGCGGACCCTGGCCCCGGGGGAGCGGTGGTCGGGTGAGCGCCGCCACTCGTTCCGGCCGCTGAGCACCCGCCGCTACCACCCCGGGCCGCACCGGGTGACGCTCCAGGTCAACGGACGACGGCACGGAACCGCTGACTTCACCCTCCTCGGCCCGCACCCGGCATGAGCCACACACCGGGACCCGGGCGCGGCCCGATGGGACCGCGACTCATGCGCACGGCGGCAACTGTGGGGTCCGGGCACATACGCGGCCGTGCGCGGGCTTCCTACGGTGTGGCGAGTTCGTGACGTCCGCGACACGTCCCCCGTCCCCGCACATCGCCTGGAAGTGGTGCACATGGCCTCCCCCGCAGCGGGCCCGCCGGCCCCCGCGAGTCTCAAGCGCATCGTCGCCGCCAGCCTCATCGGGACCACCATCGAGTGGTACGACTTCTTCCTGTACGGCGCGGCCGCCGCGCTGGTGTTCAACGAGCTGTTCTTCCCCGACTCCGATCCGCTGGTCGGCACGCTGCTGGCCTTCCTGACGTACGCCATCGGGTTCGCCGCGCGGCCGATCGGCGCGCTGGTGTTCGGCCACTACGGCGACCGGCTGGGGCGGAAGAAGCTGCTTGTGCTGAGTCTGCTGCTGATGGGCGGTGCGACGTTCGCGATCGGCCTGCTGCCGACGCACGCCACCATCGGGTCGGTCGCGCCGCTGCTGCTGACGTCGCTGCGGCTGGTGCAGGGGTTCGCGCTGGGCGGTGAGTGGGGCGGCGCGGTGCTGCTCGTCTCGGAGCACGGGGACGCCCGGCGGCGCGGCTTCTGGGCGTCGTGGCCGCAGACGGGCGCGCCCGCCGGGCAGCTGCTCGCGACGGGTGTGCTGGCGGCGCTGACGGCGCTGCTCAGTGAGGACGCGTTCCTGGCGTGGGGCTGGCGGGTGCCGTTCCTGCTGTCGGGGCTGCTGGTGCTCGTGGGGCTGTGGATCAGGATCTCGGTGGACGAGTCGCCGGTGTTCAAGGAGGCGCTGCGGCAGGCGGAGGAACGCCGGGGGCGGTCGGCCGAGCCGGAGCAGCCGCCGCTGCTGGCCGTGCTGCGGCACCACTGGCGGGACGTGCTGGTGGCGATGGGCGCCCGGATGGCGGAGAACATCAGCTACTACGTCGTCACCGCGTTCATCCTGGTCTACGTCACCGACCAGCTGGACCTCTCGCGGCAGCTGGCGCTGAACGCCGTGCTCATCGCCTCGGCGGTGCACTTCGCGACGATCCCGCTGTGGGGCGCGCTCTCGGACCGGCTGGGTCGGCGGCCGGTCTACCTGATCGGCGCGGCGGGCGTGGGGCTGTGGATGTTCCCGTTCTTCGCGCTGATCGACACCCGGAGTTTCGGTGCGGTGCTCCTCGCGGTGACGGTGGGGCTGGTGCTGCACGGGGCGATGTACGCGCCGCAGGCGGCGTTCTTCGCCGAGCTGTTCGCGACCCGCATGCGGTATTCGGGGGCGTCGATCGGCGCGCAGTTCTCCTCGGTGGCGGCGGGGGCGCCCGCCCCCATGATCGCGACCGCGCTGCTGGCCGACTTCGACAGCTCCGTTCCGGTCTCCCTCTACGTCATGGCCGCCGCGGCGCTGACGGTGGTGGCCATCCTGTGCGCCCGGGAGACGCGGATGCGGGACCTGACGGACGACGGCCCGGACGGTGACGGGGTGCGCGGTCCTGCGGAGCCCGCCGCGCCGGAGGGGTCCTCAGCCGTCGAAGGCGCCCGAGAGCCGGTGCAGCCGAAGGGCTAGCTGCACCTCCAGGGCGCGGGCCGGGGACTGCCAGTCGTCGCCCAGCAGCCGGGCCACCCGGTCCAGCCGCTGGGCGACGGTGTTGACGTGGACGTGCAGGGCGTCCTTGGCCCGCACCGGGCTCATGCCGCTGTCGAAGTAGGCGGCGAGGGTGGCCGTGAGGTCGGTGCCCCGGCGGTCGTCGTAGTCGAGCACGGGGCCGAGGGTGCGCCGGACGAAGCCGGTGACGTCGCGGGCGTCGGCCAGGAGCATGCCGAGGAAGCCGAAGTCCTCGGCGGCGGCCCCCTCGCCGTCGCGGCCCAGCAGCCGCATCGCGTCGACGCAGCGGCGGGCCTCGGCGTAGCGGGCCGCCACTTCGGCGGTCCCGGCGACGGGGGCGGCGGCGCCCACGGTGACGGGGGCGTGGACGGCGGCGCCGAGCTGTGCGGCGGTGCGGCGGGCCAGGTCGCCGGGGGTCGCCCCGGAAGGCAGCGGCAGCAGCAGGACGGTACCGCCGTCGCGGGCGGCGGCGAGCCCGTGGGCCGTGGCCGCCAGGTGGGAGGAGGCCGACCAGAGCCGCTGCCGGCCGTCGCCCTGCCCCCGGCGGCCCCGGTGCTCGTGGTGCTCGGGGCGCGCGGCGAGGACGACGTGGGGTGAGTCCAGGTCGGCGCCGAGCAGGGCGGCGCGCTGCCGCAGCAGGGCGGGGCCGCGCTCGGGGGCGTCGAGGAGGTCGTCGAGCAGTTCGCCGCGCACGCGCTGCTCGGCCTCGGCGGCGGAGCGGCGGGCGAGGAGGAGGAGCGAGGTGACCATGGCGGCGCGCTCCAGGGTGCGCCGGTCGACGGGGTCCAGGGCGGGTCGGCCGTGCAGGACGAGGGCGCCCAGCAGTTCGCCGCCCGCCGCGACGGCCGCCGCCCACTCGCCGTCCTCGGTCGTGTCGTCGGCGGCCCCGACGGCTCCGGAGGCCCCGGAGGCGCGGACGGCGTGGCCCTCGCGGGCCGAGCGCTCGACGGCCTCCGTGGCGTCCTCCGGCTCGCGGAACTCCACCGGACCGTCCAGGACGTGGGAGAGCGCGGCGGCGACGTCGGCCACGCCGCCCCCGCGCAGCACCAGCTCCGTCAGCCGGTCGTGCACCTCCCCGGCCCGTTCGATGGACTCGTTGGTGGCCTCCAGCGCGGCCAGCGCGGCGCGGGTCTCGGCGATGAGCCGCGTGGTGTCGATGGCGACGGCGGCGTGCGCGGCGAAGGAGGACAGCAGCGCGATCTGCTCCCGCTCGAAGACGCGGGCCCGCCGGTCGGCGGCGTAGATGACGCCGATGACGTCGCCGCCGAGCGTCAGCGGGACGCCGAGGATGGCGACGAGGCCCTCCTCGCGGACGCCGCCGTCGATGGTGCCGGTGTGCTGGAAGCGGCTGTCGCGGAAGTAGTCGTCGGTGACGTAGGGGCGGGCGGTCTGGGCGACGAGTCCGCCCAGGCCCTCGCCCATGCCGAGCCGCAGCTGCTGGAAGCGGGCGGAGACGGAGCCCTCGGTGACGCGCATGTAGGTGTCGCCGCGCTCGGGGTCGGTGAGGGTCAGGTAGGCGACCTCGGTGCCCAGCAGGGAGCGGGCGCGCTGCACGATGGCGCGCAGGACGGCGTCGAGGTCGCGCAGGCCGGCCAGGTCGTGGGCGGTCTCGATGAGCGCGGTCAGCTCGGCCTCGCGGCGCCGCCGGCCCTCCAGCTCGGCGCGCAGCCGCAGGGCGAGCAGCCGGTCGGGGGTGGTGGGCCCGTCGAACGCCTCGGCGGGGGCGCCGCCGACGAGGAGGCGGAGGTAGTCGGACGCGGTTGCGCCGCCGGACGCGTCACGTGGCGCGGGCCCGCCGGACGGCTCGCCCGGCGGCGCGGGGTCGGCGTGCGGCGGCGCGGGGTCGGCGCGGGGCGGGGCGGGCTCGTCGTGCATGGGCGTCAGTGTGCCGTCCAGCCGCCGTCCAGCGGGAGGGAGCTGCCGGTGATCACCGAGGACTGCGGCGCGCACAGGTAGGCCACCGCCTCGGCGACCTCCTCGGGCTCGACCATCCGCTTGACCGCCGAGTCGGTCAGCATGACGTCGGTGACGACGCGCTCCTCGGGAATGCCGTGCAGCCGCGCCTGGTCGGCGATCTGCCGCTCCACGAGGGGCGTGCGGACGTAGGCGGGGCTGACGCAGTTGGAGGTGACGCCGTGCGCCGCGCCCTCCAGCGCCGTCACCTTGGACAGGCCCTCCAGCCCGTGCTTGGCCGCCACGTAGGCCGCCTTGTAGGCGGAGGCGCGCAGGCCGTGCACGGAGGAGATGTTCACGACGCGCCCCCACTCCTGCCCGTACATGTGCGGCAGGGCGCCCCGGATCAGGCGGAAGGGCGCCTCCAGCATGACGGTCAGCACGAGCCGGAAGGCGTCGGGCGGGAACTCCTCCAGGGGGCGCACGACCTGGAGCCCGGCGTTGTTGACGAGGACGTCCACCCCGGCGGCGGCCTGTTCGGCGGCGGCCAGGTCGGTGAGGTCGAGCCGGACGGTCTCGACGGCGTCGGGTGCGGCCCGTTCGAGGGCGGCCAGCCCTTCGGCGTCGCGGTCCACGGCGCGGACCTTGGCTCCGGCGGCGGCCAGCCGCAGGGCGCAGGCGCGCCCGATCCCGCTGGCGGCGCCGGTGACGAGCGCGGTGCGCCCGCCGAGGTCGAGGGTGACGGAGTGTGGCGTCATGTGCGGCAGGTTAGGTACCCGGCGGGCCGCTCCCGATGTGTCCGCCGTCCACACTTGGGCCCGGTGGTGTGGTGTGGCCGCACGCACCGGGTCGGGGCGGCGCCGGGGTGACGCGTGCCCCGGTGCTCACCGGCCGGACGGGCGGGGGTGGCCGCCGGCCACGAGCACCGGCACGGTGGTCTGCCGGACCAGCGCGTGGGCGACGTCGCCGAGCAGCCGGCGGGAGAGCCCCCGCCCGTGGCTGCCGACGACGACGAGGTCGAGGCCCTGTTCCCGGGCGTAGCCGACGAGCGCCTGCGCCGGGGGCCCGGACAGGACGTCGTACTCGGTCACGCGTCCCCCGCTGCGCTCGGCGAGGGCCGCGAGGCGGCCGCGTGCGGCGGCGATGCTCGGGTCGTGCTCGTCCTCGGCGGCGTCGTATCCGACGACCTCGGCGGCGACGAGCGTCTCCACGTAGGGGCCGAACAGCTCGACGGCGAGGTCCAGGGCGGCCTGGGAGGCCGCCGAACCGTCCACGCCGACCAGCACCCGCAGCCCGCCCGGCCCGTGCGCACCGGAGTCGGTGCGGGAGAGCAGGTCGGGGTGGCGTTGGACGCGCTCGCTCGCGGCGAGGGCCAGGAAGGGGCCGAAGACGACGCCCATGGCGGGCCACGACCAGTGCCGGTGGCCTCGGCGGGCCATCCACCAGGCGGCGAGCAGCCCGACGGAGATCCAGACCCCCACCACGATCAGGACGTACACGAGACCACTCATAGACGATCATTTTATGTCTTTTGCGGCTCATGTCCCTTCGACGCGCAGGTCGTGCGGGCCCGGTGGACGGCGGCGGCCACGGCCGTCGTCGCGGCGGGCGTGAGCAGGACGGAGTAGTGGTTGGCGCCGGGCACCCGCCGGACGTCGACGCGCTGCGGGTCGAGGGCGGCGGCGGCGACCCGCTCGGCGTCGTACAGGCCCCGCGGCTCGTCCTGGAGGCCGCGTTCGGCCCACAGGAGGGTGGCGCGCGTCCGGGGCCGGTGCAGGGCGGCGAGGACCTCCGGGTCGTGCAGGACGTCCGCGCCGTCGGCCCGCACGGCGTCCAGGACGCAGCTGCTGCGCAGGTCCGGTGGGGTGCCGACGAGATCCCGGTCGACGTGGGCCCGGACGCGGTCGCTCCAGTGCGCCGCCAGTGCGGGGTGGGAGCGGAAGAAGGCGCGGTAGGCGTCCCGGTCGGGGAAGGTCATGCGCAGGCGCCGCATCGCGGGGCCGATGACGGCTTCGAGGAGCGCGTCGACGTCGGTTCCCCCGGGTGGGGGGAAGCCGAGGCCGCCGTCGACGAGGACGACGTGCGGGAACGGCTCCGGGTGCCGGGCGGCGGCCAGCGCGGCGACGAACGCGCCCATGGAGTGGCCGAGGAGGACGACGCGGGCGTGGCCGAGGTGGTGCAGCAGTGCGCGCACGTCGGCGACGTGGGCGGCGAGGCCGTAGGGCCCCGGCAGGTGGGCGGAGCCGGCCCGGCCGCGCAGGTCGGGCGCGTACACCGGGACGTCGGGACCGAGCGCCTCGGCGACGTCGGCGAAGGCGAGGGCGTTGGCGGTGATGCCGTGGAGCGCGAGGACGGGCACGCCCTCCCCCGGCCAGTGGGTGACGGCGAGCCGGCCGTCCCGGACGGGTACGGCCAGCTCCCGGCGCGGACGCCCGGCGCTCACGCCGTCCTCCCGCGCCGCCGTGCGCGCAGGGACACCAGCCCGCCGGGGGCGGCGTAGACGGCGAGGACGAACAGCGTGCCGAGGACGAGCAGGGGCTCGGCGACGTCCGCGAAGGCGGCGAGCCGCTGGTCGAGGAAGGTGAACAGCGCTCCGCCGACGACGGGCCCCCACCGGGTGCCGCTGCCGCCGAGCACGACCATGACGAGGAGGGTCAGGGTGAACGTCGGGGTGCTGGAGTGCGGGGTCGCCCCGGCGGTGACGAGGAGGTGCACGGCGCCGCCCAGCACGGCGAGCGCGGAGGCGAGCACGAAGGCGCCCAGCTTGTACCGGAAGGGGTCGCGGCCGAGGACGGCGACGCGCTGCTCGTTGTCCCGGATCGCCTGCCACACCCGGCCCACCGGGCGGGCGGTGACCCCCCACACGACGGCGGCGACCAGGGTGAGGTAGCCGAGCGCCAGCCAGTAGACGTGAACGGTGTTGGCCACGCCCACGAACGCCTCCGGCACCCCGGCGGCGTGCAGGGGCAGCCCCTCCTCGCCTCCGGTGAGCCCGCCGGGGTTGCGGCCGACGAGGAGGGACCCGGCCTGGGCGAACGCGAGCGTCACCATGGCGAACCCGATGCCGCCGAGGGCGAGCGTGCGCAGGGAGATCGCGCCGAGGACGACGGCGGCGAGGGTGCCCAGCAGCAGGGTGAGGAGCGCCGCCGGCACGAGCGTGAGGCCCCACTCGGTCATGGCGAGCCGCGTGCCGTAGGCGCCGCCCGCGATGTAGAGGGCGTGGCCGAAGGAGAGCAGCCCGGTGCGGCCGAACATGAGGTCGTAGCCCAGCGCGAGACCGGCGAACACCAGGCACAGCGCGAGGAGTTGCAGCGACCCGGGGGCGTTGAGCGGGCCGTCCAGCAGGACGGGCACCTCCAGCGCCGAGTAGGGCAGGAGGGCCAGCAGGAGGAACACGGCGGCGGGGACGGCGGCCGGGCGCAGGGCCCGCCGCCGCGCCCGGCCGGGCGGCCCGGTCTCACCGGGGGCCGGCGCGGTGGTCGGGGCGGACGTGACCGTCATGCGCGGCCTCCTTCGGTGCGGGCGGCGGGCGGGGCGGGCAGCAGCCGTCGCAGCCGCTCGGCGGCCCGCGGCGCGCCCGGCACCGGGCGGGCCAGGACGACGGCGGCCAGCAGCGCGACGACGGCCAGGTCGCCGTAGCCGCCCGCGTAGTAGTTGGCGTACTGCTGGGTGAGTCCGACGGCGAGCGCCGCGAGGGCGACGCCGGTGAGGGAGCCGAGCCCGCCGATGACGACGACGACGAACGCGAAGACCAGCAGCCCGGTGCCCTGGTGCGGGGAGAGCGAGCCGAAGTACAGCCCGCCGAGGACGCCGGCCAGGCCGGCGAGCGCGCCGCCGAGGGCGAACACGACGGTGAACGCGCGCGTCACGTCGACGCCGAGCGCGGTGACCATGGCCCGGTCCTCCACCCCGGCCCGCACGACGAGCCCGTAGCGGGTGCGGTCGAGGAACAGCCGGACACCGATCAGCACGGCCAGGGCGACGCCGATGAGCGCGAACCGGTTGACGGGGACCTGCGCGCCCAGCACGCCGACGGTGCCGGCCAGCGCGTCCGGCACCGGGAAGGTACGGGCGTCCGCACCGGCGAGCGTCTGCACGGCGGCGGGCACGGCCAGGGAGAGGCCGACGGTGACGAGGATCTGCTCCTTGGGCCGCCCGTACAGCCGCCGGATGAGCACGAACTCGACGGCGACGGCGAGCGCGACCCCCGTCGCCGTGCCGACGAGCGCGGCGAGCAGCAGCCCGCCCATGCCGGACACGGCGTCGGCCGTGGCCCAGGCGGTGTAGGCGGCGACGGTGAGGAAGGCACCGTGCGCGAAGTTGAGCACGTCCATCAGCCCGAAGATGAGGGCGAGTCCGGAGGCGATGAGGAAGTACAGGGCGCCGAGGCCGAAGCCGGTGAGGGTGAGCAGGACGAAGGTGTCCATCAGGCGGCTCCTCCGCTGGGGGTGGTGGCGTGGCCCGGACGGGCGCCGACGCCGAGGAGGGCCGTCGTCAGCTCCCGGTCGGCCAGCAGCTCGGCGGCCGGGCCGGTGTGGACGGTGCGGCCGGCGTCGAGCACGACGGCGTCCCGGGCGAGGCGGCGCACGAGGGCCAGGTTCTGCTCGACGAGCAGCAACGGCACACGGTGCGACGCCCGCTGAAGCACCTCGGCGACCTCGGTGACGACGCGCGGGGCGAGGCCCTTCGTCGGTTCGTCGACGATGACGAGCCGGTTGTCGTTGAGCAGGGTGCGGGCGATGGCCACCATCTGCTGCTGTCCGCCGGAGAGCGAACCGGCCCGCTGCGCGCGGCGGGCGCGCAGTTCGGGGAACAGGTCGTGCACGAGGTCGTAGTGGTGCGCGGAGCCGGGGCGTTCGGCGAGCTTCAGGTTCTCCGCGACGGTCAGCTGCGCGAACACGCCCCGGTCCTCGGGGGCGTAGCCGACCCCGCGCCGGACGGTGACGTGCGTCGGCTCGCCGGTGATGTCCTCGCCCGCGAGGGTGACGGTACCGGCGGTGACGCGCCCGCCGTCCGGCAGCAGCCCGAGGACGGCGCGCACCGTGGTCGTCTTGCCGACGCCGTTGCGGCCGAGGAGGGCCGTCACCCCGGCGGCGGGGACGGTGAAGCCGACGCCCTGGAGGACGCGGGAGCCGGCGATCTCCGCGTGCAGCCCGGCGATCTCCAGCAGCGGCGGCGGGGGCACGGCGGCGTTCACAGGGCCTCCCCGACGTAGGCGTCCTGGACGGTGGCGTCGGCCATCACGGCGGCGGGGGTGCCGGCGGCCAGCAGCCGTCCGTGGTGCATGACGGCGACGCGGTCGGCCAGCCCCAGCACGATGTCCATGTGGTGCTCGACCATGAGCACGGTCCGTCCTTCCCCTTGATGCAACTCCCGTAGTACGGAGCTGAGTTCGGACGTCTCCTCGGCCGCGACGCCCGCCATGGGCTCGTCCAGGAGCAGCAGCCGCGGCCCGTCCCCGGCCAGGGTGGGGGCGAGCAGCATGGCCAGCTCCAGCTTCCGCTTGTCGCCGTGGCTCAGCCCGGCCGCGAGGTCCCCGGCACGGTGCTCCAGCCGGACCCGGGCCAGGAGTCGCGTCACCGCGGCGGCGGTGACGCGACGGGCGCCGGCCGCGCGGGCGGCCAGTTCCGCGTGCTCGGCGACCGTCATGGTGGCGAAGACGGAGGAGGACTGGAAGGTGCGGGCGATGCCCCCGCGGGCCCGCCGGTGCGGGGGCTGCCGCGTCACGTCCCGACCGTCCAGGAGGACGGCTCCGGACGTCGCCCGGTGGACCCCGGAGACGAGGTTGAACAGCGACGTCTTGCCCGCCCCGTTGGGGCCGATGACGGCGAGGAACTCGCCCTCGGGCACGGCGAGGTGGACGTCGTCGACGATGCGGACGGCGCCGATCCGCCAGCTCAGCCCGGCCAGTTCCAGCACCGGAGCGGCGGCCGTCACGGAGCCACCTTGCCGGGCTCCAGCGTGCGGGTGACGGAGGGGAGGTCGCCGTCGAACGCGGCCTGGAACATGGGCTGGAGAAGCGCGTGGTCCTCGGCGCGCACGCGGGTCGGCCCCTTCACCCCGGAGAACGCGAAACCCTCCAGCGCCTCGACCATGGCCTCGACGTCACCGTCCCGGCCGCCCGCCTCGACCGCCCGCACGACCAGCTGCGCGGCGGTGAAGCCGTCCGGGCTGAACAGGTCCTCCTCCCAGCCCTTCTCCTCGAAGTAGGCGCGCATGGCCTCCGCCTCGGGGGTGTTCGTCGCGCCGGGCACGTAGTGCGCGAGGAGGGTGACCCGGTCGCGGGCCGCGCCGAAGGCCGGGTAGCCGGCGCGGATGTCCAGCCCGGTGACGACGGTGGCCTCCTCCAGGACGCCCTGCTGTTCGAGGGTGGACCACATCGACTGCGCGGTGTCCCCGGCCCACGCCACGAACACCATGTCCGGTTCGGCCGCCAGGACCTTGCGGGCGGTGGGCGTCAGGTCGGTGGCGCCCGGCGGGGCGAGCACGGGCGTGACGGTCGTCCCGTCGCCGCCCAGGACCTCCTCGACGGCGGCCGCGTTGGCCTGCCCGAAGGCGTTGTCCTGGGCGAGCACGACGACGTCCTTGCCGCCCTCCGCGCCCTCCTCGGCGGCCAGGATCTCCCGGGCCGTGACGACGTCCTGGTAGGTCTGGCGGCCCGAGCGGAAGGTGTAGTCGTTGATGCCGGTCAGGGCGTCGGTGGCGGCGGGGCCCGAGACGTAGAGCGTGCGGTTCTGCGCGGCGACCGGCGCGATCTGCGTGGCCACCCCGGAGACGACCGTCCCGGCGATGATCGGCACGCCCTGCCCGATGCGCTTCTTGACGAGGGAGACGCCCTTCGCCGGGTCGCCCGCGTCGTCGTCCTCCAGGACGGTGATCCGGACGCCGTCCACCTCGCCCGTGCCGCCCGTCGCGTGGTCCAGCCCGGCCTCGAAGCCCTGGAGGTACTGCTCGCCGTAGCCGGCCAGCGGCCCGCTCACAGAGGTCACCAGCGCGACCTTCACCTCGTCGGACGCGCCCGCGCCCGCGCTCGCGCCGGGGCTGGAGCAGGAGGCCGTCAGCGCGGCCGACGCGGCGAGCGCCACGGCGACGAGCAGGGGGCGCCGCCCGCCGCGCCGCGCACGACGGGCGGGGACGGCGGACGGTCCGGCGGCGGACGGGCGGAGGCGGTCGCTCCGGACGGCGAAGGGTCTGGGCATGGCGGCGGGCTCCTCGTGGTGCGTGGCCTGCGCGGCGCGGGCCGCGACGGTGTGCTGACACGGCAGCCTCCGCCCCCCGGCACCGGCCAGCAATGTGCCCCACGGCCACCGGAGGGCCGCGCGCGGTGTGCGGACGACACGTTCGGGGAGCGCACCTCACCGCCCTACGGTGCGGGACACCCCCGTCCCCTCCCCCACCGCCGGCTCCACGAAGGACCTCAGGCCGAAGGATTCCCACGATGAGAGCTCCACGACCACTCCGCCGGGCCGCCGCCCTGCTCGCCGCCCTCACCCTGCCCCTCGCGACGCTCACCGGCCTCGCCACGACCGCGCACGCCGCCGAACCCGCCCTGGAACGCGTCACCGGGTTCGGTTCGAACCCGGGCGCCCTGACGATGTACCGGCACCTGCCCGACGACCTGCCCACCGGCGCGCCCGTCGTCCTCGTCCTGCACGGCTGCGGGCAGAGCGCCGCCGAGTACGCGGGCGCCTCCGGGTGGCTCCGGGACGCCGGGACGAGCGGCTTCGCGCTCGTCGCCGCCCAGCAGGAGACGGGCAACAACGCCTCCCGCTGCTTCAACTGGTTCGAGCCCGGCGACACCTCGCGCGGCCGGGGTGAGGCGCTCTCGCTGCGCCAGATGGTGGCGCACACCGTCGCCGCCGCCGACGCCGACCCGGACCGGGTGTTCGTCGCCGGGTTCTCCGGCGGCGGCGCGATGGCGTCCTCCGTGCTCGCCGCCTACCCGGACGTCTTCGCGGGCGGCGCGGTGCTCGCCGGGGTGCCGCACGGCTGCGCCACGAACATGATCGGCGCGTTCGGCTGCATGAACCCCGGCGTGACGAAGTCCCCGGAGCGCTGGGGCGACCTCGTGCGCGCCGAGAACCCGGGGTACGACGGGCCCTGGCCGTCCGTCGCCGTGTGGCACGGCAGCGCCGACGGCACCGTGCGTCCCGCCAACGCCACGGAGTCCGTCAAGCAGTGGACCGACGTGCACGGCACGGACGCCACGCCCGACGGCTCCACCACGCTGCCGGGGAACGTCACCCGCACGACGTACGACGGCCCGGCGGGCGTCGCCGTCCGCCACTACACGGCGTCCGGCATGGGCCACGCCGTGCCGGTCCGGCCGGGCGAGGGCTGCGGCACCTCCGGCACCTACTTCGCGGACGTGCTGTGCTCGACGTCGACCATCACCGCCGACTGGGGCGTCGGCGACGGGCCCTCGGACCCGGGCGACCCCGGCGATCCGGGCGACCCGGGTACGCCCGCGTGCGTGACGGCCAGCAACTACGCCCACGTCACGGCGGGGCGGGCCACCGTCCGCTACGGCCACGCCTACGCCGTCGGCTCCGGCGACGCCCTCGGACTGTGGAACATCTACACCCTCACCTCACTCACCGAGACCCGTCCCGGCTGGTACGCACGCACGGCGGGCTGCTGAACCACCGCCCGGTGCTCCCGGGCCACCGCCCGGGAGCACACCGGCCGCCGACACGCGGTCACCACACGTCGCCGTCGCGCCAGTCGGCGGTCAGCTCCCCGTCCGGGTCCAGCGGGACGCCGGGGACCGGGAGGACGAAGACGCCGCCGTCGTCGTCCTCCGTGCGCACCCGGCCGGCCGGAGTGAGCGCGGACGTCGGCCCCCGCCACACCTGCCAGCCCCGGGCCGCGTAGAACGGCAGCCCCGCCTCGGTGGAGGCCAGCGCGCCGAGGTCGTACGCCCGGCGCACGACGTCCTCCAACCGGCCGAGGACCAGTCCCCCGTACCCCGCGCGCCGCCGGTCCGCGCGCACCGCGACGCCCTCCACGTACCCGGTGCGCAGCGCCCGCCCGCCGTGCAGGAGCCGCCGCTGCACGACCGCACCGTGCGCCACGAGGCGGTCCTCCTCGCTGACGAGGACGTGGAGGCCGCCGAGAGCGTGCTCCCAGTCCTCGTCCGCGAAGTCACCGGCGAAGGCCGCCACCACCAGTTCGCGCGCGGCGCCGAGCAGCTCCGGGCCGCACTGCGCCGTGTGCGCCACCCGCACCACCGCGTCGTCCACCATGCACGGCACGCTACCGCGCCGCCGGTCAGGACGCGGTGCGGCCGACGGGGATCCAGATCTCGGCGTCGGCGGTGGCGCCGTCGGCGGACAGCCGGGTGCGCAGCAGCTCCGGCCCGGGCCGGGAGGCGTACGGGTTGGAGGGGAACCACTGCGTGTACACGTCGCGCCACAGGTTCTGCAGCGCGGCGGGGAACGGGCCGTCGCCGTCGAAGACGGCCCAGGTGCCGGACGGGACGCGCAGGGTGTCGAGACCGTCCGCGCCGTCCGTTCCGTCCCGCCCGTCCAGGTCCTCGGGGGCCCGCGAGGTGACGGCGGCGTGGTAGTAGTCCAGTTCCGTGCCCTCCGCCCGGCTGTCGGCCAGGTCGTCCGTGACCCCGACGACGCCGTGGGGCTCGGTGTCCGAGAGGGCCTCGATCCGGCTGACCGTCCCGGCGCCGAGGCCCCGGATGAACGCGGCGATGGCCGGGTTGACCCCCTCGTGGACGAGGGGGACACGGGCCTTCCTCCCCACGACGGTGAAGGCGTCCTTCTCCACGATGCGGTACCGCATGCTGCTGCTCCCCTCGATGATGAGGCGGAAGGACATCCGGGGCTGGGACTCCAGTACGGCCCCGCTCCTGCGGGCCTCGGCCGGTCCGACGCCGTGCAGGGCACGGAACGCCCGCGCGAACGCCTCGCCGGACCCGTAGCCGTACCGGAGCGCGATCTCCAGCAGCGTCCGCTCGCCCGCCATCACTTCGGCGGCGGCGACGGTCAGGCGGCGCCTGCGGACGTACTCCGAGAGCGGCAGCCCCGCCAGCGCGGAGAACATCCGCCGCAGGTGGTACGGGGACGTCCAGGCGATCCGGGCCAGCTCCTCCGGGTCGATCCGCCCGTCGAGGTGGTCCTCGATGTGGCCCATGGCCTCGTTCAGCCGCTCCAGCACCCCGGTCTCCTTCCCTTGACACGCCTCACGCTAGGGAGGCGGCCGTGCTCCGCACCCGACCATCCGTGCCCGCTTCGGTCGGGTGGCGGCGCGGAACGCGGAACCGGGAACCCGGAACGCGGAACGCGGAATAGGGGCGGACGCGGCCGGGTTGGGGACGATGCCCGGGCCCCGTCCGACCCGACGGGGACCGCCCGGCGGTCCGACCCGCGCGGGGGGCGGGCCGGGCCCCGGGGGTGGCCCGACGACGCGAAGGGGCCGGGCCGCTGGTGTGCGGCCCGGCCCCGGGGGGGTGGCGCGTCAGGAGGACTGGGAGGCTCCGGCCTCGGAGGACTGGGACACCTCGGCGCCGGAGGACTGCGAGGCGGCGGCCTCGGAGGGCTCCGGGGTGTTCGCCTCGCGCAGCAGGTCACGCACCAGGCGGTTCGCCTCGCGGACCTCGTCGGTGCGCATCCGGAGCTTGATCTTGCCGTTCTTCTTCATCTCGCCGGCCACCTCGACGGTCTCCTCCTCGCCGGGGAGCGGGAGGGCCTGGCAGCCGGTGAAGTCCTTGCGCGGCAGCTGGCCGGTGAGGAAGTAGTTGATCACCGGCATGTCGACACAGGTGGTGCCGTAGGGGAACAGGCCGTGGCTGCCCTCGTTGTCGACGCTGATCATCGCGGCGCCCGGGAGCCCCTTGGCGGTGGCGAGACCACCTTCGTAGGCGGTGGCCGCGTCCAGCTCGGACTGCAGGACGATCACCTCGGGGAAGGTCTTCTTCTTCGCCTTCGGCATCCGGTTGTCGGTGGGCCAGTAGGCGCACAGCGGCGTGGAGTTGAACGGCGCCATCAGCGGGGCGTGCCGCTCCTGCCGCTTCAGCCAGCGCTGCCAGTGGTCGAGGTTCTGGTTCCACTGGCCGTCCTGGCAGCGGATGGCCTCGAAGGTGGCGTCGAACGTCTCGGTGGCCGCCGCCGCGCCCGGACCGTCCTGCCGGGCCTCCACGGCCTCCAGGATGTCGGCCTTCGCCTCGGCGACGAACGCGCGCTGGTCGGCGGTGAGCGGGTCGACGGCGAGGATGTTGTCGATGACCGTCTCGACGGCCTGCTCCTCGGTGCCCTCCTCGGGGATGCCGTCGGCGGCGATGGCGGCCACGGCGGAGGCGGCCGTCGGGTACTGGTCGGTGCTGTACATGGCGGGGATGATGTAGTACGCCATGAAGAGCTGGCCGATGAACTCGCGCGTGCCGCCCGCCCGTTCGAAGTGCTCACGGATCTTCATCGGGTCGGTGCCCTGGCCGTAGACGTCGTCGTTGCGGGCCATGTACGGCAGCAGGGCCTCCTGGAACTGCCGGTCACGGCTGGGCGGCTGGAGGTCCCAGGTGCGCTCCAGGGAGCGCTCGGTGACGTCGGTGGAGGAGTCGAGCAGGAAGCGGTGGGACTTCCCGGGGAACGTCGCCGCGTACCAGGTGCCGAGCCAGGTGCCGTAGGAGTAGCCGATGTAGCTCATCCTCGGCTCGCCGAGCAGGACGCGGATGAAGTCCATGTCGTAGGCGGTCTGCTCGGTGGTGATGAAGGGGGCGAGGCCGCCGTCCATGCAGCCCTCGACCTTGGCGCGGTTCACGGCGTCCTGGTCCGAGGGGTCGTCGGGGACGGTGTAGGTGCAGGTCAGCGGAGTGCTCTGACCGACGCCGCGTGGATCGAAGCCGACGAAGTCGTAGTACTCGGCCAGTTCGGGGGCGCGCTGCGCCATGGCCGCGCCCCACGGCAGACCGGAGCCGCCGGGCCCGCCGGGGTTCACCAGCGCTATGCCCTGGCGGTCGCGGTCGTCCCGGTCGCTGGTCCGCGTGCGGGATATGCGCACGTCGATCGTCCTGCCGTTGTCGGCGTCGTGCCAGTCGAGCGGCATCGTGACGGTGGCGCAGGCGAGCCCCTCGACGGTGCGCAGGCTGTCGGCCCTCTCCTTCGCCAGCCCCGGGAAGGCGCACTCCTCCCAGTCGATCTCCTGGTCGGTGAGGGCTCCGGCCAGTGCGGCGGTGTCGGGATCGGCCGACTTCGGGGCGGCCGGGGCGGCGGACGCCTGGCCCGCGCCCAGCGGCGTGACGAGCAGGGTGGCGGCGAGGGCGGTCGCGGTGGCGCCCAGGGCACGGCGCGCGGGGAGGCGTCTACGAGCAGACACGCAGGGTCCTTCCGGGGTAGGGGGTCGCCCCGGCCCGGGTACGGTCCGCCGGGCGGGAGCGTCGCGTCACCCTGACCGGCGGCGCCACCTGCGCGGAAGCCCGTGGACATGTCGGGTTCCCGTCATGACGGGTTTCCGACAAAAGTTCGGTGTCAGAGCCAGCCCCGCCGCGCGGCCTGCACACCGAGCTGGAACCGGGTGCGCGCGCCGAGGAGTTCCTGCAGTCGGCTCACCCTGCGGTGGACGGTGCGCTGGCTGACACCCAGGTCACGGGCGATGGCCTCGTCCGTCGAACCCGCGCTCAGCAGGGCCAGCAGGCGCTGGGTGTCCGGGCTGGGTTCCGACCCGACGGGCACACCGGCACGGCCGGGCACGGCCCCGACGGGGACCGCCAGCCGCCAGAACGCCTCGAACAGTTCGATGATCGCGTCCAGCAGCATGGAGGGGTGCACGAGCAGCGCCATCACGCCGTGCCCTGAGCGCGGCGGCACGGAGATGAGGGCGCGGGAGGAGTCGGCGATGACGAGCTTCATCGGGACACCGGGGAAGGCGCGGGCGTTCTCCCCGGCCCGGACGGCCTCCTGCAAGGAGTGCAGCCCCACCTCCGTCTGGAGGAAGGCCGCGTCGTAGACGACGTGGTAGGCCACGCCGCGCTCCATGGACGGCAGTTGCGCCGGGTTCGGCCCGACCTCCTCCGGACGCAGGTAGGAGCCCCGCTCGAAACCCCGGATCTGCTCCCGCGCCTCGGCCTGCATGGCCTCGAAGGTGCCGACGACGGCCTCCTCACCCTCCAGCACCTCGGCGAACTGGGCGCCCGCCCCGGTGTGGACGGTGTAGAGGCGGGAGAGGTCGTCGGCGCTCTGCCGCGCCCGCACGGCCTCCAACTCGCGCTCCGCCGCCCACCGCTCCAGGGCGAGACGCGGCGGACGGACGCGGAGCACGCCGTCGGCGTCGCGGGCCAGGAGGCCGAGCCGCTCCAGCTCCGCCAGCACGCCTCCGGAGCCCCCGGCCGGGTCGGCGCCGTCGACGGCCCCGACGCCCGGGGCACGTCCGCCCAGCAGCAGCGCCCGGTACAGCGCTTCGGCCTCCGGCGTCAGGCCGCGCACCGGCGGGTCGGACGGCGGCTGCGGCCCGGTCTCGGGCTCCGGCGGCTGGGACATGGTGCGGTCACTCCCCCGGTGTGTGGCTCCACCCGCGAGCCTATCGGGCGCTCCCCGCAGCACCCCGATGTGGTGACCGTGGGCCGTTTCGTCCGGTGTGGTCGCCCGGGGTCCGGCGGTCAACCGGCGGCGGGGCGCGCCCCGCTCCGAGCATGACGGGGCGCCGAGCGCCGCCGCACCGCTCGCACGACACGCTCATCCCTTCATGAACTCGGTGATCTGCGGGGCGATCTTCCTCGGGGCCATGACGACGGCGCCATGGTTGAGTCCGGGCAGGGTGCGGTGGTCGGCCTGCGGCAGGACCTCGGTGAGGGCGAGGGCGGCGCGCCGGAACGCGGCCGGGCTCTTGCCGCCGGTCAGTACACGGGTGGGTACGGCCACCCCCTTCCACTCCCGGGCATCGAGCGGCCTGCCCTGCTGGGTATCGCCCATGACCGCGATGTCGTAGGGCAGCGTGCCGGCCAGCCCGGTGAGGTTCGCCCACGTCTTCGGCATGAGCCTCATGAAGGACACGGCGAGGCGGGGCATGCCCTGCACCCTGGTCATAAAGTACTTGACCGCGTCACTGCGCCGACCTTCCGCAAGCAGCCCGGTGACCTGCCGCGCGAGATCCCTGGGCGGTCCGTCGTCGCCTTCGGCGACCACGAACGGCGGCTCGTACAGAGCCAGGCGTTCGACGTTCACTCCTGCGGCGGCCGCGCGCAGGGCGAGGACCGCCCCCGAGGACGAGCCGAACAGCGACGCCGCACCGCCGACGTGTTCGACCAGCGCCGCGATGTCCTCGACCTCGCGGTCAACGGTGTACGCGTCGGCGTCGCCGCTGGCACCCCGGCCGCGCCGGTCGTAGTTGACGACGGTGAAGTGCCGGGCGAGGAGAGCCGCCAGTTTGGTCGTGTCGGAGCGGTCCGCCAGCGCCGAGGCGACCAGGATGACGGCCGGCCCGCGCCCCGACTGCTCGCATGCGATCTCGGTGCCGTCGGCGGAGACGACACGGGCCTCGACTCCGGCTGACTGCTCTCGGGCTGTTGACATCGTCATCTCTCCGGTTCACGTAGGGGCCGTACGGCTGTGCTGCTTGTTGCCACCGGTAGGACTCCCGTGGAACGGAGAACTCATCGGTGCGCCCGTCGCCGGACGCCTCACTGCCCGCCGAGGCGGAGTACGGCAACCACGTACAAGCTCCCGAACACCGTCGGAAGCAGAAGGGCGGAGCCGGTAGCAGGACGGAACAGACGATCACGGACGGCAGGCCGACCACGATCGAAGCTCCTTCGGGCCCCCGCCCTGACCAGCCCGTAGCCACCGAACGGCAGCAGAACGACCGTCACCGCCAGGCCGAATCCCGTGCGTGCGCGCGCCACGCCGCGGTTCCTGGTCGCTTCCACCGACGCCCCCGTCCCTGTGAGCAGAGACCAGCATGCGTGCCCACCGGACCTCCGCGCATGGCCGCTGCCCGGCGATGTCCGACCGTTGCTCCTTGGTCCGGGTCGTGTCGAGGGCCTCTGCCTGACGAGGCACCGTGCTGCGCCCGCGCTCAGGGCGGAGCGGTGGCCTCGGTGTCAGCGGCGGCGGAGGGCGGAGAGCAGGGCGCGGGTCACGATCGGCGGGAGCAGGTCGACCGCCACGCGACGGACGGCGCCGAGCGGTCCCCGGGGCCTCGGCGCGGGGCGGGCGGCACGGCGGGTGGGCGGGGCGGACGTCGAGGTGGCCGAGGCCGCCGACGCGCCGGCGGCGTGCCGGGGAGCGGGCTGCGGCGGTTCGGCGGCGCCCTTGCGGGGCTTGACGCGGATCAGCGGGTGCCCGGCGACGGACTGCTCCTCGAACCACAGGTCCTGCTGTCCGGAGAGCCATTCCAGCAGGTCGGCCCGGACGGGCCGCGGGTCGCCCCACGTCCCGTAGAACTTGTTGCCGCTGACGCAGACGGGTTGGAGCCGCCCGACGAGCACGGCCTCCCAGGTGGCGGCGGCCACGCCGGGGCAGTGTTCGGAGCGGTAGTCGTCGAGGGCGACGATCCCGTGCGGGGCGAGCATGGCGCCGACGGCCTCGATGTCCGCGCGCACGTGCTCGTAGAGGTGGGAGGCGTCGATGTGGGCGAAGCGGCAGCTCGCGTCCGGGACGTGGTCGCGGATCACCGAGGTGAGGCCCTGCACGACGGTCGGCAGTGCGTCGTGGAAGGCGAGGTAGTTGGCCTCGAAGGAGCGGCGGCTGAGCGTGGCGTAGGAGGCGCGCATCTCGCGGGCGTTGGCCGCGTCCTCGGCCGGGGCGTCGAAGAGGTCGCAGACGGTGAAGCGGTCGCCGGGGCGCTGCCGGGCGCCCGTGAAGATCGCGCTCTTGCCCAGGTAGGAGCCGAGCTCCAGCAGGTCACCGGGTTCACCGAGGCGTTCCTGGCGGTCGAGGAACCAGGCGAAGAGGTGCTGGTCGGCGGGGAAGAACCAGCCCTTGACGTCGGCGAACCGCGTCGGCCGGGGCAGCGCGTCCTCCGGAGCCCCCGCCGCCGGTGGGGTGGTCGCGGCGGCGGACGGGGAGGGCTGGGCGGGCGTGGCGCTCGTTGCCGTCATCGGCTATCCGTCTCCGTGCGGGTCGGGAGGACGTGCGGGGCAGCACGGAGCCCCGGACGGTCACGACGACGTGCCCGACCGTGATCTCCGCGTTGCGGGATCGTGACTCGGGACCCTACCCCCGCCGTCCCGGACCGGGAAGACGTGCACCGGGGACGCCCGCAGCCGGCGCCGGTGTTACTCGCGGTTCTCCCCGGTCAGGCGGGTGAAGGCGGCCAGATTCCGGGTGGACTCCCCCCGGGAGGTCCGCCAGGCGTACTCGCGCTTGATGGCCCCGGCGAAGCCCAGCTCCAGCAGGTGGTTGAACGAGCCGTCGGCGTTCTCCAGCACGGTGCCGAGGATGCGGTCGAGCTCCTCGGGCGTGACGGCGGCGAGCGGCAGCCGTCCGACGAGGTAGACGTCCCCGAGGTGGTCGATGGCGTAACTCACCCCGTACAGACGGGTGTTCCGCTCCAACAGCCAGCGGTGGACGCCCTCGTGGTTCTCGTCGGGGTTGCGGATCACGAACGCGTTCACGGACAGGGAGTGCGCGCCGACGATGAGCTGGCACGTGGTGGAGAGCTTGCGCGTGCCCGGCAGGGTGACGACGTAGGTGCCCGGCTTCGGCGACTCCCACTCCAGCTCGGCGTCGGCGAGCGTCTGCTCGATCACTGCGGCGGCGTCAGACATGCAGCGATCGTAGGCGACCTCGCCGCGCCGCGAGCGCGTCGGCGTAGACGTCGGCGGTCCTGCGGGCGGCGGCGGCCCAGCCGAAGCCCCGCGCGTGCTCCGCCGCCGCCGCCCCCATTCGGGTGACGCGGTCCGGTTCGGCGGCGAACCGGCGCAGGGCGCGGGCGTAGTCCGCCGGGTCGTGCCCGGCGACGAGGTAGCCGGTCAGCCCGTCCCGGACGGCCACCGGCAGCCCGCCGACGGCGGCGGCCACGACCGGTGTGCCCGACGCCTGCGCCTCGATCGCCACCAGCCCGAACGACTCGCTGTACGACGGCATGACCAGGACGCTCGCCGCCCGGTACCAGTCCGCCAGCGCCTCCTGCCCGAGCGGTGGCCGGAACCGGACGACGTCCGCGATGCCGAGCTTCGCCGCCAGCTTCTGCAGCCCCTCCGGCCGGGCCATTCCGCTGCCGGACGGGCCGCCGACGACGGGCACGACCAGCCGTCCGCGCAGCCCCGGGTCCTCCTCCAGCAGGAGGTGCACCGCGCGCAGCAGGATGTCCGGGGCCTTCAGCGGCTGGATGCGTCCCGCGAACAGCGGGACGAGGGCGTCCTGCGGCAGGCCCAGCCGGGCCCGTGCGGCGGCCCGTCCGTCGGCGGGGCGGAAGCGCGTCAGGTTGACGCCCGGGTGGACGACGGCGGTGCGGGCCGGGTCGGCGTCGTAGTACCGCGCCAGCTCCCCGGCCTCCTCGGCGGTGTTGGCCACCAGCCGGTCGGCGGCCCGCACGATCTGCGTCTCCCCGATGACGCGGGCCGCCGGCTCGGGCGCGTCCCCCTCGGCGAGCGCCGCGTTCTTCACCTTCGCCATCGTGTGCATGGCGTGCACCAGCGGCACCCCCCAGCGCTGCGCCGCCAGCCAGCCCACATGGCCGGACAGCCAGTAGTGCGAGTGGACGAGGTCGTAGTGGCCGGGCCGGTGCCGGGCCCACGCCTGCATCACGCCGTGCGTGAAGGCGCACAGCTGCGCGGGCAGCTCCTCCTTCTTCAGCCCCTCGTAGGGCCCGGCGTCCACGTGCCGCACCAGCACGCCCGGCGCCAGCTCCACGGCCGGCGCGAGCCCGCCGGTGGTGGCGCGGGTGAAGATCTCCACCTCGATGCCGAGCTGGGCCAGCTGCCGGGCCAGCTCCACGATGTAGACGTTCATCCCGCCCGCGTCCCCCGTACCCGGCTGGTGCAGCGGGGAGGTGTGGACGCTGAGCATGGCGACGCGGCGGGGCACCCTGCCGGGAAGCCCCAGCCGCCGTCCGAGCCTCGTGACGTACGAGCTCACCCTGTGCTCTCCCTAAGGCCGACGGTCTGGCGGACTCCTGGTACGGCTGTTCCTCCGGGCGGCAACGCCGGACGGTTGCCCGCTCTTCCCGATTTTGCCCAACCGTGACCTGCGGCACGGAGCCGTACGCTGGCCTCCATGCCCTCGCCCGCCGCCTCCCGCCCGCGCCCGGTGGGGACCGTCACGCGCGGCACGACCAACCCGAACCGGCTGCGCCGCATGGACCGCTGGATCGCCGCCACGCACGCGCCCGCGCTGCGTCGCGCCACCGCGCCGCTGGCCGTCGACCTCGGCTACGGCGCCGCGCCCTGGACGGCCGTCGAGCTGCTGGAGCGGCTGCGCCGGGTGCGGGCCGACGTCCGTGTGACCGGCGTGGAGATCGACCCCGACCGGGTGGCCGCCGCCGCGCCCTACCTGCGGGACGGGCTGAGCTTCGTGCGCGGCGGGTTCGAGGTGCCGCTGCCGGAGCGGCCGACCCTGATCCGCGCGGCGAACGTCCTGCGGCAGTACCCGGAGGCCGACGTCCCCGCCGTCTGGGCACGGCTGTGCGCACGGCTGGCCCCCGGCGGCCTGCTCGTGGAGGGCACCTGCGACGAGATCGGCCGTCGCCACGTCTGGGTCGCCCTCGGCCCCGAGGGTCCGCGCACCGTGACGTTCGCCGCCCGGCTCGCGGCCCTCGGACGCCCCTCCGATCTGGCCGAACGTCTCCCGAAGGCGCTGATCCACCGCAACGTCCCCGGCGAGCCGGTGCACGCCTTCCTCACCGATTTCGACGCCGCCTGGGCGTCCGCCGCCCCGCTGGCCCCGCTCGGTGCCCGCCAGCGCTGGATCGCCGCCGTCCGCGCGGTCTCGGCCCGCTGGCCCGTGGCCGACACCGCCACCCGCTGGCGCCAGGGCGAGATCACCCTCCCCTGGGCGGCCCTGGCGCCGCTGGGCGAGTGAACGGGCCGGACAAGTCGCGAAGGTCCGAAACGGGGGTCTGCTCAAGGATATCGGGGAAGCCTTCCCATAGGAGGAAGGTGATGGCCATGAGTTCCGGAAGCGGTGAACACGTAAGCGGTACGTCTCCATCGGGAAGAGCGCAACGATTCGTGCCGGGCAAGGGCCTACACACGGAGGCAGCACGTGTCTCCCGCTTGACGTGGCTCCGTGAGGTGACGGGAACGGCGTTGGGCACGCTGCAACACACCCGGCTCGACCCCGAACAACTGTCAGGGAACATCGAGGGGCTGGTCGGCTCCGTCGAGATCCCGGTCGGCGTGGCCGGGCCCCTGCTGTTCGACGGGCCCGTGGTGCGGGGCGAGATCTACGCCCCTCTGGCGACGACCGAAGGCGCGTTGGTGGCATCGGCGACACGGGGTGCTCTGGCTCTGACCCTGTCGGGCGGCGTGAGTACCCGTACTGCCTTTCAGGCCATCACGCGTGCTCCGGTCTTCGTGTTCTCACGGCTGGCCGGGGCAAGCCGCTTCGCCGCCGCCGTCCCCCAACACCTCGGCGAGCTGCGCGAGAAGGTGCGCGAGATCTCCCGGCACGCCGAACTCTTATCGATCGAGCCCGTGTTGCTCGGCAGAACCGTACACCTGAGGTTCCGCTACACCACGGGGGAGGCGGCCGGGCAGAACATGACGACTGTCGGTACCTGGCATGCTTGCCAGTGGCTCATGGGGCAACGGCGCCTGGTCGCCGAGGAGGACTTCGAGTCCTTCATCATCGAGGGCAACTCGTCCGGCGACAAGAAGGCGTCCGCCCAGGCTGTGGCCGAGGGCCGTGGAACACGCGTCGTCGCCGACTGTGTCCTGCCGACTGAGGTTGTCGAACGCGTCCTGAAAACCACACCTGATGCTCTCGTCTCCGGGCACCAGCACATCATGGCGGGAGCCGTCCACAGCGGAACGCTCGGGTCCAACGCCAACACCGCCAACATCGTCGCGGCGGTCTTCACGGCCACAGGCCAGGACATCGCCTGCACCCACGAATCCAGCGTGGGGCACTTCACGCTCGAACGCACGAAGGACGGCGTCCACGCCTGCATCACCCTGCCCGGCCTGACCCTCGGCACCGTCGGAGGGGGGACCGGCCTGCCCACACAGAACGAGTTCCTGGCCATGATGGGGTGCACCGGTCAGGGAGGTTCCCAGCGACTGGCGGAGATCATCGCCGGTTTCGCTCTCGCTCTGGATCTCTCGACGGTCTCCGCCGTCGTGTCCGGAGACTTCGTCGACGCCCACGAACGACTCGGGCGCAACCGACCCCCCTCCTCGGACTGAGGCGGAACCCCGCAGGGACGGAAACGCGGGCCGAGGATTCAGCGGGTCAGGGCGGTGAGGACGCACCGCGCGCCCGTCTCCTCGCGGACCTCGCGCACGGCCGCCGCCTCGGCGCTCTCGCCCGGATGCAGCTTGCCCTTGGGATGGGACCAGTCGTCGTACTTCGGCCGGTGGACGAGGGCGACGGCCCACGGCCGCGCGCGCCACAGGACGCGGCCGGCCGCGTGGACCGGCGCGCCGCGCGGCCGGCGTCAGACGTGGGGGCGTGATCGGCGCCTCCGGAGTGGCGCCAGACGCGACAGAACGCCAATCGCGCGGCCTCCACCTCGTGCTGCTAATCGTCTGAACAGGTTCCCGGATCCGGGGTTCACGAGTCTGGCTGATCTTCGAAGGTCTGACGCCACTACCTGCGGCAGTCGCCGTACTGTTCAGGCTGTCGCGCACCGGGCTGACCACGGAAGCACCGGTCTGACGTAAGGACCGAAAGAGGGGGGAACACCATTTCGGCAGTTCAAGCGAAGACCATTGACCAGCCGACCACGATGCCGCCGGCGCCGAGACGGGATCGCCGGTGGCTCACCCTCGTGCTGCCCGCCCTGCTGAGCCTTGGGTTAGGCGCCTGGGGAACACGACGCGGCGGTTCCATGTGGCGGGACGAGGCGGTCACCGAAAGCGTGGCACATCGCTCTCTGAGCGAACTGTGGCTGCTCGTTCAAGACATTGACGCCGTCCACGCGCTCCACTATCTGATGGTGCACGGCTGGTTCGCACTGTGGGACGGGGGAACGGTCGCACTTCGCGCGCCGTCCGTACTGGCCACCGCAGTGGCGACAGTCGGTGTCGCCGCTGTAGCGGGACGACTTGTCTCTCCGCGAGCGGGTTTCCTCGCGGGGATGGCGTACGCATCGACGCCCATGGTGCAGGACTACGCGCTGGAGGGCCGCTCCTACGCTCTTGTGGCCGCTTGCGTGGTGTGGTCCTCCTGGTTCTTCGTGCGCGCCGTTCAGGGCGGCCACCCGGGCTTCTGGGGCGGATACGCCATCGTGGCGACCCTGGGTTGCTGGCTCAACCTGTTCGCCGTGCTCGCTGTGGTGGCGCACGGGGTGACGCTGCGCCTGACCCGCGTGTCAAGCGTGATCCAACGGCGCTTCCTGCTCTCGGTGTTCTGCGTGGGAGCAGGAAGCGCCCCTCTGGGGCTCCTCGCTGTCGGGCAGGCAGAAGCACAGCTCGGTTGGCTCTCCCGCCCCGGGTTGGTGGAATGGGCCGGGTTTATCGCTGTCGCCTCTGTCGGTATTCTCCTGAGCACGGTGAAGCCGACCGCACGAGGCTCACTTGCCCTACGAGACGTGGCCTTGCCCTTGCTCGTCGTGCCGACAGGGCTGCTCATGCTCATTTCGATGATCAAACCGTACTACGTCGACCGGTACGTCATGTACTCCATGGCCGGCCTCGCCCTTCTCGTCGGAGCCGCCGGAGACCGAGCGCTCCACTCTGACGGGCTTCGCAAGTACCACCGCCGGCCACTCCACAGCTGGGCCGCGGTCGCTGCGATCCCCGCGGTCGTGATCGCGTTCCTCGCCCCATGGCACGCGACCATCCGCTCCCCAGAAGCCCGCAAGGACAACGTACTTGCCATCAGCGAAGTGGTGAATGAGATCGCACAACCAGGCGACGCTGTGCTCCTGATGCCGGCTCGCCGTCGAGACTGGGTCCTGCACGACCCGGTCCTCTACGGCCGGCTCAACGACATCGCGTTGGCCCAGTCGCCCGCAGCTTCGGGAACACTCCGCGGTGTCGAGTACCCGGGCGATCAGATCCGTCGTCGGATTCTCGCTGAGGATCGGGTGATCGCTTTGACCGACCCCGCGGGCCAGCCGTTGGACCAGACGTCTCAGGAGAAGATCAAACGGGAGACACTTCAGAGCCACTTCACCGTGTGTCAACGCGTCATGGTGCACGGGGCTGAGGTCCGTCTCTGGGCTCGTGACTGCGCCGGAATCGAGATCGACCGTGGCTGACCTCCGCCGCACCCGCAGGCCGGAGGCTGCCGTCCATCTGACGGCCGGGGCCGTCCTCGTCCTCGGCGGGGCCATCTTTGTGACACCACGGCTCCATTGGCTTGTGGGGCCAGGTCTAGTGATTGCTTGTGTCGCCATTTCCGAGTGAATTGTTGATCGCCGAAAATGGGGGGGGGAGACCTTATGAGTTGGGCCGCCCACGAACTGGAGAGAGCCATCTGGCCCTCCTCGCCCTCCATCCGGCCAGCTCGGCGCGAGGATGGCAAAGGCTCACTGGCATCATTCGCCTCGTACGGATGCCCGTACTCGAAACCTTCGCCATCCATGCAGGCGCGCCAGTCCCGTAGCGCCTCTGCAACCTGCGGCCCATCTAGGGACTTCTCAAGAATCTCACACCGTAAAGATTGCCGAGTGGATCACCGGGTACGGAACGCGATCAAGCTCCCGGCGCGCAACCGGAGCACCCCTCACCGGTAGATCCCCCGCAGACGGCGCGCTCAGCGGGTCAGGGCGGTGAGGGCGGCGTCGAGGAGGGCGCGGTCGCGGGGGTGGGTGAGGAGGAGCCGGGCCCGCCCGGGTGGCAGCCAGGCGACGCGGTCGATCTCACGGCTGGGGACGAACGAGCCGGACACCGCCTCGGCGACCCAGTAGTCGACCGTCTTCGGACGCCCCTCCACCGCGTACCGCACGGTGGGGAGACGGGCGCCGAGGACGCACCGCGCGCCCGTCTCCTCGCGGACCTCGCGCACGGCCGCCGCCTCGGCGCTCTCGCCCGGATGAAGCTTGCCCTTGGGATGGGACCAGTCGTCGTACTTCGGCCGGTGGACGAGGGCCACATCGACGGCGGCGTCGAGGGCGGCGTGGCCGTCGACCGCGTCGTCCACGGCCGGGTCGCCACGCTCCGCGCGCCACAGGACGCAGCCGGCCGCGTGGACCGGCGCGCCGCGCGGCGCGGCGTCAGACGTGGAGGGGGGCATGATCGGCGCCTCCCGAGGGATGCCAGACGCGACAGAACGCCAATCGTGCGGCCTCCACCTCATGCCGCTGGTCGGCGTGCAGGACCCCGAGCGCGTAGGCGGTGGCCGGGGCGATGCGGGGCGTGCGGCCCGCCGAGGCGGCGGCAGCGGCGGCCTCCGCCGCCTCCCGGTGCCGCCGCAGGTGGCGGGCGGCCGTCGTCAGCGGGGGGCTCTCCTCCCCCATGACCTCCTGTGCGTAGCGGACCTGCCGCAGCAGCGTGCCGACGTGGTGCCAGGCGCCGTCGTAGCGGTCCTCGGCGACGGTGAGGGTGTGGGCGAGGGCGCCGGGCCCGAACGGCAGCGAGTCGACGGCGTCGACCAGCCGCCGGTGGGCCTGCTCGGCGCTCGGCCGCAGGACGACCGCGGCGGGCCGCGCGACGCCGCCGTCGGCCGCCACCGCTCCCGTGGCCGCGCCGTCCGGCTCGCCCGCCAGCGGCACCTCGGAGGCCAGGACGGCGACGGCGTCGGCGACCGCGTGGAAGCGGCCGGAGCCGAGGGCCTGGAGGGCGGCGGAGTGGGCGCGGGTGCGGAGCAGCGTCAGCTGGCGTTCCAGCAGGGCCCCCGCCCGGGCCGCGCCCACCCCGGGACGTCCGGCGCTCCGGGTGCCGTCCGGCTCCCCGGGTGCCGAGGAGAGCCGGTGCAGCGCGGCCAGGAGCCGTTCCAGCCGGTTGCCGTAGTCGTACTCGCGGGTCAGCAGCTCGGAGAGCCAGTTCAGCTCCCCGGCGAGTTCGTCGGCCCAGGCGGTGTCGAGCAGCCGCCGGAAGGTGTGCAGGGTGCCGCTGATGCGGCGGGCGGCGCGGCGCAGGTGCCGGACGGCCTGGGCGGCCTCGGCCGCGGCCTCGGCGCTGCCGGCCGTCTCCTCGTGCATCCGCAGGGCCCGCAGCAGCTCGGCGGCCTGGTGGTGCAGGTAGCCCGCCAGCAGTTCGCCGGCGGTGCCGCCGACGGCGGGCGGCCTCTCCCCCTCGGCGCCGCCCGGGCCCGGCCGCTCCGTGCGGGGCCCGGGGGCGTGCGGCACCAGGGCGCGCGGTGCCGCGGCGGCCGACGGCTTGGTGCCGTCGGCCGTGAGGTCATGTCGTGGGGCCACGTCGGCGCCTCCGGGCGTCGATGAGCATTTCCTGTACGTTGCGCAGCGGCCGGCCCTCGGGGTCGGTGGCCCGGCGGGTCCAGTCACCGTCGGGGCCGAGGTGCCAGGAGGCGGTGGCGTCGTCCACGCCGGTCTCCAGCAGCCGGTTGAGCGCCGCCCGGTGGGCGGGGTCGGTGACGCGCACGAGCGCTTCGATGCGGCGGTCGAGGTTGCGGTGCATGAGGTCGGCGCTGCCGATCCACACCTCCGGGTCGCCGCCGGCGCCGAACGCGAAGACGCGGGAGTGTTCGAGGAAGCGGCCGAGGACGCTGCGGACGCGGATGTTCTCGCTGAGCCCGGGGACGCCCGGCCGCACGGCGCATATCCCGCGCACCCACAGCTCCACGGGCACCCCGGCCCGCGAGGCGCGGTACAGGGCGTCGATGACGGCCTCGTCGACGATCGAGTTGACCTTCATCCGCACGAACGCGGGCCGTCCGGCGCGGTGGTGGGATATCTCCTTGGTGATCCGGGAGACCAGGCCGTCGCGCAGTGACGTCGGCGCGACCAGCAGCCGGCGGTAGGTCTCGCGCCGCGAGTAGCCGGAGAGCCGGTTGAACAGGTCGGAGAGGTCCGCGCCGACCTGCGGGTCGGCCGTCAGCAGGCCCAGGTCCTCGTACAGGCGGGCCGTCTTCGGGTGGTAGTTGCCGGTGCCGACGTGGGCGTAGCGGCGCAGCTGGTCGCCCTCCTGCCGCACGACGAGGGAGAGCTTGCAGTGGGTCTTGAGTCCCACCAGGCCGTAGACGACGTGGCAGCCGGACTCCTCCAGCTTGCGCGCCCACTTGATGTTGGCCTGCTCGTCGAAGCGCGCCTTGATCTCGACGAGCACGAGCACCTGCTTGCCGGACTCGGCGGCGTCGATGAGCGCGTCGACGATCGGCGAGTCGCCGGAGGTCCGGTAGAGGGTCTGCTTGATCGCCAGGACGTCCGGGTCGGCCGCCGCCTGCTCCAGGAACGCCTGCACGGACGTGGAGAACGAGTCGTAGGGGTGGTGCAGGAGGACGTCCCGCTCCCGCAGCGCGGCGAAGATGTCCGGCGCCGACGCCGACTCCACCTCGGCCAGGTCCCGGTGCGTCCCGGCGATGAACTTCGGGTAGCGCAGCTCGGGGCGGTCGACGCGAGAGACGATGGCGGAGAGGCCGGAGAGGTCCAGCGGTCCCGGCAGCGGGTACACCTCGGACGCCGAGACCTTCAGCTCGCGCACCAGCAGGTCCAGCACGTACGGGTCGATGGACTCCTCGACCTCCAGCCGCACCGGGGGCCCGAAGCGGCGCCGCATCAGCTCCTTCTCCAGGGCCTGGAGCAGGTTCTCGGCGTCGTCCTCCTCCACCTCCAGGTCCTCGTTGCGGGTGACGCGGAACATGTGGTGGGCCAGCACGTCCATCCCGGGGAACAGCTCCTCCAGGTGGGCGGCTATCACGTCCTCCAGCGGCACGTACCGCTGCGGCGAGGCCTCCAGGAACCGGGACAGCAGCGGCGGCACCTTCACGCGGGCGAAGTGGTTGTGCCCGCTGACGGGATTGCGCACGACGACCGCGAGGTTCAGCGACAGGCCAGAGATGTAGGGGAAGGGGTGCGCCGGGTCGACCGCGAGGGGCGTGAGCACGGGGTAGATCTGCTGCCGGAACAGCGTGAAGAGGCGCGCCTGCTCCTTCTCCGTGAGCTCCGCCCAGCGGATCAGGTGCACGCCCTCGTCGGCCAGCGCCGGGGCGACGTCCTGCTGGTAGCAGGCCGCGTGCCGGGCCATCAGCTCGCGCGAGCGCGTCCAGATCAGCTCCAGGACCTCACGCGGCTGGAGCCCGGACGCCGAGCGGTTGGCGACACCCGTCGCGATGCGCCGCTTCAGCCCGGCGACGCGGACCATGAAGAACTCGTCGAGGTTGCCGGCGAAGATCGCCAGGAAGTTGGCGCGGTCGAGGAGCGGGACGTCCGGGTCCTCGGCCAGCTCCAGCACCCGCTCGTTGAACGCCAGCCAGCTGCGCTCCCGCTCCAGGAAGCGGCCCTGCGGCAGGTCGGCGGCGTCCTGGGCGTCGGGGTCGTAGGAGTCCGGCTCCGAGTCCAGGTCCGGGTCCATGGCACCGGCCAGCGAGCTGACACCGAGCGTGGGGACGTTCACGGCGTGCGGACGGGAGGCGGCGATCGACCCCACGGACGGCTGCACGCCCTCGGAGGTGCCGGACGGCTGGGCGGAATGCGCGGACTGACTCATTCCCCCATTCTTCCGCCCTTCCCCGGCGGACCGCACGGGCCGGCCCACGGGCCGGTGCGGCCGTTCGGGCGAGCGCGGCCGTGCGGGCACGCCGGACTGCCCGGTCCCCCCGGGGACGCCTGTCGGCCTGCCGTGCGGTTGCTGCATTCCGCGATGCTCGCAACCGAGTCTGAATCGCCGGTTACGCAGGCATGACGGACGGGCGTCCACCAGGGTCACCCCGCCCGACGCGCGGGGGTGCCGACGTCGCCGGTCAGGACGGCACGTGGGTGCCGGAGGTCGGTTCGGGACCCGGCGGTCACGCCGCGTTCCCCGCCACGCGGTGCGGGGGTGGGGGTCAGGTTTCGGTGCGGTACATGAGGTCGACGGCGTGGGTGCGGAAGCCGATGCGTTCGTAGACGGCCAGGGCGGGCGCGTTGTCGGCGTCGACGTACAGCATCGCGACGGGCAGGTGCCGGGCGACGGCCAGGTGCCGCAGGCCGACGGTGGTGAGCGCGCGGCCGAGGCCGCCGCCCTGGGCGCCCGGGACGACGCCGACGACGTAGACCTCGCCGAGCCCCTCCTGCTCGTGGACCTTCGTCCAGTGGAAGCCGACGATCTCCTCGGTGCCGACGGCACCGGAGGGGCGCACGGCGAGGAAGAAGCCCTCGGGGTCGAACCACGGCTCGTTCTTGCGGTCGTCGAGGTCGCGCTGGAGGAGGGAGCCCTGCTCGGGGTGGTGGGCGAAGGCGGCGGCGTTGGCCTCCAGCCAGGCCGCGTCGTCCTTGCCGGGGACGAAGGTGCGCAGGGAGACGCCGGGGGGCAGCTCGGCCTCGGGCAGGGCGTCGGCGGCCAGCGGCATGCGCAGCTGGCGGAGTTCGCGGAAGAGGGTGAGGCCGAGCGTCTGCGCGAGGTGCCGGGCGGCGGCGTGCCCGCCGTGGGCCCACAGCCGCAGCCGGCGCCCGGAGGCGGTCAGCAGGGCGAGGCCGAGGGCGCGGCCGTACCCCTGGCCCCGGTGGGCGGGGTGGACGACGAGTTCCCCGGCGGGGGCCTCGACGGGGTCGGTCTCCTCCAGCTGTCCGTAGCCGACGAGTTCGCCACCGGAACGGACGAGGAAATGCGTGACACCCGGACGGTGTCCGCCGCGCAGTTGCAGTCTTCCCTGTTCGGACACCGCGGCCTGGCCGTCGGTGCGGGCCGCCGCCTCGATGAGGGCCAGTGCCTCGCCGACGACCTCGTCGGACACCCGGTCTGTCACCACCACGTCGTTCATGGGACCGAAGCGTACGCCCGCAGATCGCCACCTGCCGGTTACCGCACGGCTCCTGACACGCTACGCGCGTTGACCGTAGGCTGCCGCTTGCTCGAACAGCGTCGATCCGACCCTCCGCGAAGGGGACACCCATGTCCAAAGCCCCCGGTACCGCCTCCGGGCGACGGCTGCCGCGCCGACTCGCCGCGACCGCGGCGGGCCTCGCCGCCACGCTCGCGCTCGGCGCGGCAGCCCTCCCGTCCGCCCAGGCCGCTCCCGAGCGGCACGGCGACCGGCCCGGCACGCCGGGCCACGGCCGCGTCGTGGACCTCCAGGTGCTGGCCGTCAACGACTTCCACGGCCACCTGGAGCCGCCCACCGGCTCCTCGGGCCGTGTCACGCACGAGCACCCCGACGGTTCGACGGAGCAGATCGACGCGGGCGGCGTGGAGTACCTGGCGACGGCGCTGCGCGAGGCCCGCCGGGGCGAGCGCCACTCGGTGACGGTCGCGCCCGGCGACGTCGTGGGCGCCAGCCCGCTGCTCTCGGGCCTGTTCCACGACGAGCCGACCATCGAGGCGATGAACGCGCTCGGCATGGACGTCGTGGGCGTCGGCAACCACGAGTTCGACGAGGGCCAGGACGAGCTGAAGCGGTTGCAGCGGGGCGGCTGCCACCCGGTGGACGGCTGCTACGCCGAGGACCGGACGTTCGAGGGCGCCGACTTCCCGATCCTGGCCGCCAACGTGGTGCACGAGGACACCGGTCGGCCGTTGCTGAAGCCCTACACGGTGCAGAAGATGCGCGGTGTCAAGGTGGGCTTCATCGGCGTCACCCTGGAGGGCACGCCCGACATCGTCTCGGCGGAGGGCATCGAGGGCCTGACGTTCCTCGACGAGGCGGAGACCATCAACCGGTACACGAAGGAGTTGCGCCGCAAGGGCGTCAACGCCGTGATCGCCCTGGTGCACGAGGGCGGCTACCCGGCCTCCCCGGCGTACAACGCGGACTGCGACGCCTCGGGCGGCGGCGTCTCCGGCCCGATCGTGGACATCGCCGCGCGCACGGACGCCGGGGTGGACGCGCTGGTCACCGGCCACACCCACCAGCCGTACGTGTGCAGCCTGCCCGATCCGGAGGGCAACGACCGGCTGGTGACGTCGGCCGCCTCCTACGGCCGCCTGTTCACCGAGCTGAACATGGAGTACGACCGGCGCACCAGGGACGTCGTGCGCACCTCGGTCACGGGGACGAACCACGTGGTGGACCGCGAGCAGCCCAGGGCGCGGGACCTCACCTCGCTCATCGACCGGTGGAAGGAGCTGGCCGCGCCGGTCGCGAACCGGCCGATCGGGCACGTCTCGGAGGACATCACCGCCGACCGCACCGTGCCGGAGACGCCGCTCGGCGACCTCATCGCCGACGCCCAGCTCGCGCACGCCCGCACCCAGGACGCGGCCACCGACCTGGCGCTGATGAACCCCGGCGGCATCCGCGCCGACCTCACCTACGCGGCCTCCGGCTCCGAGGGCGACGGCGTCGTCACCTACGCCGAGGGCTACACCGTCCAGCCCTTCACGAACACCGTCAACATCGTGTCGCTGACGGGTGACCAGGTGCTCGCGGTCCTGCGCGAGCAGGTCAGCGGGGCGAACGCCGACGCGCCGAAGATCCTCCAGGTGTCGGACGGGTTCACCTACACGCTGGACCTCACGCGCTCCGGAGCCGAGCGCGTCGTGGCCGACTCCGTCCGGGTGAACGGCGAGCCGCTGGAGGCCGACCGCACCTACCGCGTGGCCGTCAACTCCTTCCTGGCCGGGGGCGGGGACGGCTTCGCGACGCTGGCCCGGGGCACGGACCCGCTGGTCGGCGGCGACGACCTGCGGGCCCTGGAGGAGTACCTGCTCGCGCACTCCTCGGCGGCCGATCCGCTGGACGCCCCCGCCGCGGACCGCATCACCGTCGTCCGCTGACGCACGGCGCGCCAGCCGGACGCGGCCCGGCTCCCCTCCCGACCGGGACGGGGAGCCGGGCCGTCGTCGTCCGACGGCGGGTCAGGCCCCGTAGGGGCGGCGGACGCGGGCCTCGCGCAGCGCGTCGGCCCACCAGTCGAGCTGTTCGAGCATGCCCTTGGCGGCGCGGGCCGCCGCCTCGCCGTCCTTGGGCTGCCCGTCCTGCCCGAAGGCGTCCCAGGCGTTGTGGAAGCTGAGGGCGTCCCGCACGGTCATGGTGTGCATCTCGGGGAAGACCTGGCGCAGGTGCTCGGCCGCCCGGACGCCGCCGCCCTGGCCGCCGTAGGAGAGGAGGCCGACGGGCTTGGCCTGCCACTCCTCACGGAACCAGTCGATGGCGTTCTTCAGGGCGGCGGGGTAGCTGTGGTTGTACTCGGGGGTGACGACGGCGAAGGCGTCGGCGTCCGCCAGCCGCCGGGAGAGCTCCTGCTGGTGGCGGACGGTCTCCGGGTCGGTGTCGCCGCCCCAGCTCGGCATGACCAGCGGCAGCGGGTGCGCGGCGAGGTCGATGACGTCCACCTCGAACACGCCGTGCTCGCGGGCCTGTTCGGCGAACCAGGTGGTGACGGTCGGGCCGAAGCGGCCCTCCCGGACGCTTCCGGTGATGACGGCGAGGCGCGGCGCGGGCTTGGACATGGCGGTCTCCTGACGATTCGGGCCGGATGGTCGGAGCGTTCGTGGTGCGGAACCGATGAGAGCGGAACCGACGAGAAGAGACTGCTTCTTCAACTCGGCTTCAAGTCAACTACTCTTGGGCCGCATGCCAACCGTTTCCTGGAAGACGCAGGAACTCAGCGTCGGTGAGGTGGCCGCCCGCAGCGGCGTGGCCACCTCCGCCCTGCGCTACTACGAGCGTCACGGGCTGATCCACAGCCGTCGCACGAGCGGCAACCAGCGCCGCTAC
This sequence comes from Streptomyces chumphonensis, assembly GCF_014779715.1. Lineage (GTDB taxonomy): Bacteria > Actinomycetota > Actinomycetes > Streptomycetales > Streptomycetaceae > Streptomyces > Streptomyces chumphonensis. The sequence continues at coordinate 56,751 of NZ_JACXYU010000007.1, read as the reverse complement.
ACCCGTGACACCCTGCGCCGCGTGGCGTTCATCCGCGCCTCCCAGCGCGTGGGCATCTCCCTGGACCGCATCCGCGCCGCCCTGGACCTCCTGCCGGAGGGGCGGACGCCGAGCCGCACGGACTGGGCGCGGGTCTCCGAGGAGTGGCGCTCCGACCTCGACCTGCGGATCAAGCAGTTGCAGGAGCTCCGGGACGACCTCGACGACTGCATCGGCTGCGGCTGCCTGACGTTGACGAGCTGCGGGCTGGTGAACCCCAAGGACATCGCCGCCGAGTCCGGTCCGGGGCCGCGCGGCCTCACCTGCGGCTGAGCGCGGCGCCGCGGCAGTACGCAGCGCGACGCAGCAGCCGCAGCTGGGGGGCGCCTCGGCTACGCGCAGCCGCAGCTGCGCCGGACGACGAGCGCGGACGGGAACTGCCGCAGCCGCTCCCGGCGGGTGGCGGGGCCGCGCGGCGCCTCCTCCAGGACGAGGTCCACGGCCGCCCGGGCCATGCCGGGCCGGTCTGAGGCCACCGTCGTCAGCGGCGGGTCGGTGAGGGCCGCCTCCTTGACGTCGTCGAACCCGGCGACGGCCAGCTCGCCCGGCACGTCGATGCGCAGTTCGCGCGCGGCCCGCAGGACGCCGATGGCCTGGTCGTCGGTGGCGCAGACGATGGCGGGCGGGCGGTCGGGCCCGGCCAGCAGCTTCAGGGCGACCTCGTACGCGTCGTAGCGGTTGTAGGGCGCCTGGAAGAGACGGCCGTCGGTCGGCCGGCCGGCCTCGCGCATGGCCCGGCGCCAGCCCTCGACGTGGTCGGTGACGGGGTCGCCGACCACGGGGGTCGTCTCGACGCCGCCCAGGCAGGCCACGTAGGCGTATCCGTGTTCCAGCAGGTGGCGGGTGGCGAGGTGGGCGCCGCCGACGTCGTCCGTCACCACGGCGACGTCCTCGATGGCCTCGGGGCGGCGGTGCAGCAGGACGACGCGGGCGTCCCACGCCTCGATCTCGGCGGCGGCGTGCTCGCTGGGGCCCTGGCTGACGAGGATCAGCCCGGAGACGCGCATCCCGAGGAACGCGCGCAGGTAGTGCACCTCGCGCTCGTCGAGGTAGTCGGAGTTGCCGACGAGGACCATCTTCCCGCGCTCGGCCGCCGCGCGTTCCACGGCGTGGGCCATCTCGGCGAAGAACGGCTGGCGGGCGTCGGGGACGATCATGCCTATGAGGTCGGTCCGCCGGGAGGCCATGGCCTGCGCGACGCGGTCCGGCCGGTAGCCCAGCTCGTTGATGGCCGCGAGCACCCGCTCCCGGGTGGCCGGCGCCACCGGACGCGGTCCGTTGTTGATGACGTAGCTGACCACCGCGGTCGAGGTCCCCGCCAGCCGTGCCACATCGTCCCGCGTCACCTTCGCCACGGCGGGCAGTCTACGCGGGAGGACCGCCGGGCGGTCACCCGCGGAGGCGCGGTCGGCGCGCTGCGGCCCCGGGGGCGGGCGGTCGGGGCCGCTCAGGGGCGCAGATCACCGCAACGAATGACATGCTCACGCTACGTACAGGGAGCCATCACGCATAGGCTTGCGTAACGCAGAAAATACCGAAAGAGGTGGAAGCAAGACTCCCGTGGCGAGATGAAGAAAGGTTTCTTCCTTCGGATTCACGGCTCTCTACCCCCGGTAGCACCCTCGGAGGGCATCATTACAACCATGCTCACCACCCGCACTCGTGTAACACCCGTCGGACGGGTACGCCACCCCGTCGCCCCACGCCGTTCCGCATCCTGCCGACCCGGCTCCGTCCCGGCCACGATCCGGTGAGCGCCGCGCAGGGCCGGTGGCCACCGCCCCCCGAGGAGCTGCTCACCCTCGCGGTCGCCCGACAGCAGCGGTTCCTGGCCGACCTGGCGGACCTCGTCGCCATCGACTCCGGCTCGTACAGCCGGTCCGGGGTGAACCGCGTCGCCGACCTGACGCACGCCCGGCTGGTCCGGGCCGGCTTCCGCGTGGAACGGCACAGCCCGTCCGAAGGCCACGGGCCCGGGCGGGGACGCGGCGAGGGGCACGACGGGCGGCGCGGGCCGGAGACCCCGGCGGGCGCTCCGGACACCGGCGACGTCCTCGTCGCCCGCAAGCGGGGCGACCTGCCCCGCGAAGCCGGCGGGAGACGGGTCCTGCTGGCCGCCCACATGGACACCGTCTTCGCGGACGGGACGGCCCGGGACCGCCCCTTCACCGTCGTCGGGGACCTCGCCCACGGGCCGGGCGTGTGCGACGACAAGGGCGGCCTCCTCGCCGGTCTCACCGCGGTGGAGATCCTCGCGGCCGCGGACCACCGGCAGTACGAGGAGATCGTCTTCCTCGCCACCCCGGACGAGGAGATCGGCTGCCCGGTGAGCCGGCCGGTGACCGTCGCGACCGCGGGCGGCGTGGACTACGCGCTGGCCCTGGAGTGCGCACGGGAGAACGGCGACCTCGTCGTCTCCCGCAAGGGCGTCGCCGACTTCCGCGTCACCGTCACCGGACGGGCCGCCCACGCCGGGATCGAACCGGAGCGGGGCGCCAACGCGGCACTCGCGGCGGCGCACCTGGTCGTGGACCTCCAGGCCCTGAACGCCCGGTGGGACGACGTCAGCGTCAACGTCGGCGTGGTGCGGGCCGGAACCCGGACGAACATCGTCTGCCCGGAGGCGGAGATCCGCGCCGAGGTGCGGTCCGCCACCTCGGCGGGGCTGGTCCGCGCCACGTCCGCCGTCCACGCGGTGGTGGCCGCGACGCGGGTCCCCGGCACGACGGCGCGGGCGGTCCGGTCGGACCTGTGCCCGCCCATGGAGGAGACCCCGGCGTCCCGGTTCGTCCTCGCCCGCGCCCGGGAGCTGGGGCGCCGACTCGGGCTGGAACTCGGAGCCGCCGTGACGGGCGGGGTCGGGGACGCCAACCTCATCGCGGGTACGGGCGTGCCCGTGCTGGACGGCCTGGGCCCGGTCGGCGGCGCCGACCACACCCCGGACGAGTGGCTCCGGATCAGCTCCGTGCCCCCTCGGGTGGCCCTGCTCGCCGCGTTGACCGCCGACCTCGGGCGCGCCCGCACCCCCTGACACCCTCCCCGCCCGGACGGCACGTCACCTGGGGGCCCGGCCACGGGCCCCGACCGTTAGGCTCCGTTCGGGTCCGTCACCCCCCGCGCTTCCGGAAGGTCCCCCCATGGCCACAGGCGCCCTCGCCGACGAGATCAGGCACAAGCTCGGCGACCTCAGCCCCGCCGAACGCAAGGTCGCCCGCGTCCTGCTCGCCGGCTACCCGTCGGCCGGTTTCGAGACGGTGGCCACCCTGGCCGAACGCGCCGCCGTCAGCGCCCCGACGGTCCTGCGCTTCGTCAACCGGCTGGGCTACCGGGGCTTCCCCGACTTCCAGGCGGCACTGCGCGCGGAGCTCGCCGAACGGACCGCCTCCCCCCTCACGTTGTACGAGAGCGGCGGGTTCGGCCGAGCCGCCGCGGAGGCGGACGACGCGGAGGGCGCACCGCTCACGCAGCGGTGCGCCCGGGTCTTCGCCGACGCGGTGCACCGCACGTTGGCCGAGATCCCCCCGCACGACTTCGACGACGCCGTGCGGCTGCTCACCGACCGCAGGCGCCGCGTCACCCTGACCGGCGGACGCTTCACCCGGCTGCACGCCCAGTACCTCGGCCTGCACCTGATGCAGGTGCGCGACGACGTCCTCCTCCTGCCGGACCGTGCGGTGGAGCGCACCGCACATCTGGCGACGCTGCAACGGCGGGACGTCCTGGTCGCCTTCGACTACCGGCGCTACGAGGAGGACACCTCCGCGCTGGCCCGGTGGACGCGGGAGCACGGCGGCAAGGTGATCGTGTTCACGGACACCTGGCTGTCACCCGCCGCGGCCCACGCCGACGTCGTCCTGCCCAGCCACGTCACCGCGCCCTCCCCCTACGACAGCCTCGTGCCCACCCTCGCGGTGATCGAGACGCTCGTCGCCGGGGTCCTGACCACGCTCGGGACGGAGGCCCACGACCACCTGCGCCGGGCCGAGGACACCGCGCGGCGCCTCGGCCTGTACTGACGGCCCCGTCCCGGCGCGCGGCTCACCGGCGGTCGGCGCGGCCACTCCCGGCGGCGTCCCGCGCGACGCGCTCGGCCTCCTCGGCGACGGCGGCCCCCTCGCCGTGCCGGGACCGCTCCGCGCTCTGGGCGCTCTGGTCGTGGGGGCCGTGCTGGCCGGCCTTGTCGCGCTTGAGCGACTTGTCCGACTTCTCCGGCGTGACGAACCGGTAGCCGACGTTGCGCACGGTGCCGATCAGCGACTCGTGCTCGGGGCCCAGCTTGGCCCGCAGCCGCCGCACGTGGACGTCCACCGTGCGCGTGCCGCCGAAGTAGTCGTAGCCCCAGACCTCCTGGAGGAGCTGGGCCCGCGTGAAGACCCGGCCGGGGTGCTGGGCCAGGTACTTCAGCAGCTCGAACTCCTTGAAGGTCAGGTCGAGCACGCGGCCCTTGAGCTTGGCGCTGTAGGTGGCCTCGTCCACGGAGAGGTCGCCGTTGCGGATCTCCATCGGGCTGTCGTCCACGGTGAGCTGCTGGCGGCCGAGGGCGAGCCGCAACCGGGCCTCCACCTCGGCCGGCCCCGCCGTGTCGAGGAGGACGTCGTCGACGCCCCACTCGGCGGTGACGGCCGCGAGGCCGCCCTCGGTGACGATCAGGACGAGCGGGCAGCCGGGCCCGGTGGAGCGCAGCAGCTGGCACAGGGAGCGGACCTGCGGCAGGTCGCGGCGCCCGTCGACGAGGATGACGTCGGCCCCGGGGGTGTTGATGAGGGCCGGGCCCTCGGCGGGGGCGACCCGGACGTTGTGCAGGAGCAGCCCCAGCGCCGGGAGCACTTCGGTCGACGGCTGCAGGGCGTTGGTCAGGAGGAGAAGCGAGCTCATGACGGTGAGTCCTTCCTCGGTCCCATCGAGGGCGTCTGGCGGAGCTGCGGGGTGCCCCAAAACACGAAAAGGACCCGGAGGCGACACTGCCCGAGTCCTTCTGCGTCCCAAGAATAGCCGAAAGGGTGCACTCCGGCAGCCCTGTGTAACCGAAGCCACTCCTTCCGTGGTCCCGCCGCGCTCCCCGGAGGCTCCCGTTCCGCGACCCCGCCCGCACCCCGCCGGGCGCCCGCACGCAGGCCGTCCCGCGCGGGCGGCGGGTCGGGGAGGGGTGCGGACGTGCCGCATGATGGTGGGCGGCACATCACACCGGGCCGGCACCGCTGGGAGTCATGACATGTCCGCACAGGGAACGATCCGCTACTGGGCGGCGGCGAAAGCCGCGGCCGGGGTCGCGGAGGAGGGCTACGAGGCCGCCACGCTGGCCGAGGCGCTGGACGGGGCGCGGGCCCGGCACTCCGAGCGCCCGGAGTTCGCCCGGGTCCTCCAGCGCTGCTCGTATCTGGTGGACGGCGACCCGGTCGGCACCCGTCCGCACGGAACGGTCCCGCTCAGCCAGGGCGGCACGGTCGAGGTGCTCCCGCCGTTCGCCGGGGGGTCGCGGTGAGCCGGCCAGAGGAGTCCCACCGCCACGGGCGGCCGTCCCCGGCCCCACTGACGGACGCCGTGCCGGACGCGCCCGCGCCGGACGCCGCCCCGGCGGCCGGTGTGCCCCCGCAGGCCCGGACGACGGAGGCCGCCGCCGGGGCGGCCCGCCCCGCGGCGCCGGGCGGCCGGGGACGGCGGCGCAGGTCCGCCTCCCGGCACGGGCCCGGCGGCGTCGCCGAACGCACCGGAAGCCCGATCATCGAGCCCGGCCCGGAGCCCGCCGCCCTCACGCTCGTGCTGGCCGCCCTGCTCGCCCTCGCCGCGCCGCTCGGGAACCTCGCGGTGCTGGTGCCGCTGCTGCTGCTCCAGGCCCTGACGGCGGCCGGCTGGTACCGGCTGAACGGCATGTGGCCGGCCCGGCAGGGCATCGCGCTGGCCTTCCTGGCGGGCGTGAGCGCCGACGTGGCGCTGCTCGCCGCCCCCGCCGAGCACACGGACACCGCGCTGCTCGGCACGCTCGGCATCTGGGTGCTGCTCGTGCTGCTGCTCCAGCTCCGCAACCACAGCGCGCCCGAGGAGCGCCTCTACGCGCTGACGGCGGGCGTCGCGGCGACCGTGCTCACCGTGTTCGCGGCCGGATTCCTGGCCACGGTCGACGTGCGCTGGGAGGCGGTGACCGCCGGGGCGGCGGCCGTCGGCGCCGGGGTGCTGCTGCGCGCGCTGCCGCTGCCCGGCCCGCTGACGGCGGTCCTCGCCCTGGCCGGTGCCGTCGGCGCGGGCGTGGTCGCCGGAGGGATCGCGGGGCTCGACGGGACGGGGTTCGCCGCGCTCGTCGGCGTCACGGCCGGGGTGTGCGCGCTCGTCGGACTGCGGGCGGCGAGCTACGACTGGCCGTCCCGGTTCGTCCACCGCACCGCCGGGGTGGCGCTGCCGCTGGCGCTCGCGGCCCCCGCCGTACACGTCCTGGCGGTGCTGGCCTGAGCCCGGCGCCCGCACGCGGGGGACGGGTTCGGGCCGCCGGTTAGGATCACACGAGTCGAACAGGGGGGCTGCCGACCATGCCACGCGGACTTCGCATCACGCTCGTCATCCTGCTCGTGCTGGGCGGCCTGTTCGTCGGCGCGGACCGGCTCGCGGTGCACTTCGCCGAGAGCCGGCTGGCCGACGAGGTGAGATCGGCCCGCAGCGCCGAGGACGTCGAGGTCTCCATCGGGGGGTTCCCCTTCCTGACCCAGATCGCCGGGCGGGACCTGGAGTCCGTCGACATCACGATCAGCGGCATGACCACGGACAACGGGGAGCGCACGCTGGAGGTCCGGAAGTTCGACGTGCGGGCCCGCGACATCGCGCTGAACAGCGGCTACTCCGGGGGCGTGGCACAGGAGGCCACCGGCACCGCGTACCTGACGTACGAGGACCTGAGCGCGGCGGCCGACGAGGGCGTGTCCCTCGCCTACGGCGGCGCGGCCGAGGGCGGCGCGAGCAAGGTCGAGGTGACCGGCAGCGTGTACGTCCCGCTGCTCGACCGCACGATCGAGCGGTCGACGACGAGCACGATCAGCGTCGAGAACGGGGACACGATCCGGCTGCGCGCCGACGAGGTGCCCGGCGAGGGCATCCCCGGCGTCGAGGAGCTGATCCGCGAGAAGATCGACTACACGCGGCAGATCGACGGCCTCCCGTCCGGCGTCGCGCTGACCGGCATCAAGGCCACCGAGGACGGCGTCGAGGTGGCGTTCTCGGGCAGCCGGGTGAGCGTCACCGGCTGAGCCGGGAGCGGCGTCTCCGGGCGCGCGCCCGGACTGTCGTCCATCATGCGAGACAAGCGCCCGTCTCATGGCGAGACGGGCACCGGAGCCGCCCCTCCGGCGCCCCGCGCGACCCCGGCCTCACCCGTCACAGATCCCATAGTGCGGACGATCGCGTCTCGCCATACGGAACGCCGGTGACACACACCGCCGCCGTCCTTACGATCGACGGCATGACCCGACAGGCGGACCTCACCAAGCGCCGGACAGTCGACCTGTGCCGCGTCGCCGCCATGCTCTGTCGCCCCACCGCCTGACGGCCCGCCGCCGTCGGCCGGCACCGGCCGACCAGGCGTGGCGTGCCGGGCCTCCGCCCCGCACCGGGCCGCCGCCGCTCCCGGTATCCGCACGCCCGTGCGGCGCGCACCGACGCGCACCCGCCCCGGACACCGCCGTACGCCGCGCCGCATCGCACCCGCCCTCACCGCCCACGCGGCGCACACACCCGCACCGCACCGCAGTACCAACGCCCCCGGAGGAGATTTCATGAGCCGCAGTGACGTCCTGGTGGACGCCGACTGGGTCGAGGCCCGCATCGACGACCCGAAGACGGTCATCGTCGAGGTCGACGAGGACACCTCGGCCTACGAGAAGAACCACATCCGGAACGCGGTCCGGATCGACTGGAAGCAGGACCTCCAGGACCCGGTGCGCCGTGACTTCGTCGACCAGGCCGGCTTCGAGAAGCTGCTGTCCGAGAAGGGCATCGGCAACGACGACACCGTCGTCCTCTACGGCGGCAACAACAACTGGTTCGCGGCCTACGCCTACTGGTACTTCAAGCTCTACGGCCACCAGGACGTGAAGCTCCTCGACGGCGGCCGCAAGAAGTGGGAGCTCGACTCCCGCGACCTGGTCGCCGAGGTGCCCACCCGCCCGGCCACCACGTACAAGGCCAAGCCGCAGGACACCACCATCCGCGCGTTCCGCGACGACGTCGTGGCCGCCATCGGCGCGCAGAACCTCGTCGACGTCCGCTCCCCCGACGAGTTCAGCGGCAAGCTGCTCGCCCCGGCCCACCTGCCGCAGGAGCAGTCGCAGCGCCCCGGCCACGTGCCGAGCGCCCGCAACATCCCGTGGTCGAAGTCCGCGAACGACGACGGCACCTTCAAGTCGGACGACGAGCTGAAGGAGCTGTACGAGGCCGAGGGCGTCGACCTGGGCAAGGACACCATCGCCTACTGCCGCATCGGGGAGCGCTCCGCCCACACCTGGTTCGTCCTGCACGAGCTGCTGGGCCAGGAGAACGTCAAGAACTACGACGGCTCCTGGACGGAGTACGGCTCCCTCGTCGGCGTGCCGATCGAGCTGGGCGCCGCGAAGTAACCCCCCTTCCGTCCCTTCCCGATCGAACCCGAGGACACCCACATGTGCGGAGCACAGGCAGGCGGCCCCGACGCCTCCACCATCAAGCCCGGTGAGACCACGATCCAGGGCAACGTGACCCGCGACGGCGAGCCCGTCACCGGCTACGTGCGGCTGCTGGACTCCACCGGCGAGTTCACCGCCGAGGTCCCCACGTCCGCGACCGGCCAGTTCCGGTTCTACGCGGCCGAGGGCACCTGGACCGTCCGCGCCCTGGTGCCGGGCGGCACGGCGGACCGGACCGTCGTCGCCCAGCAGGGCGGCGTGGCGGACGTCGCCATCGCCGTCTGAGCCGGCTTCGGCACGGACGCACGGCACGCAGGACGAAGGGCCGCACCCCCGGGGTTGGACGCCAGGGGGGTGCGGCCCTTCGCCGTGCCGTCGGCATGTCTCGGGCAGCGCCCCGGCCGCCCGCCCGGCGCCGCGCCCCCGCTCAGGCGGCCCGTTCCGCCAGCGTGTGGGCGACCAGGGCGTTCGCGTGCCCGTGACCGAGCCCGTACTCGGCCTTCAGCCAGGAGACCAGCTCCATGTGCCGCTCCAGAGAAGAGGAGCGGATGAGGTCCTGCCACTCACCCACAGGGCGTCCGTACGCCTTCTCGATGGCCGGCAAATAGCTGGCCGGGCCCTTCGTGGCTGCCATGAGGTACCGCCTTCCGTGGGGTGGGGGCCGCAGGCGACGCCCGCTGCTTCTCCCCTGGTCCGACCGCCGCGGACCGCACGACTCATCGCCCGGCCGCCGTGTCGTGCGTCACACGCCCCGCGGGCCACGGCGCCCGACCGTCACGTCCCCACCTCAGTACACGAGGGCCTGGGTGCCGGGGGCCATCGCCTCACTGACGAAGACCTGCGCGCCCGCGATGCGCACGCCCTCCAGGACGTCCTTCTCCTCGATGTCCCGCCGCGCGGCGCACTGCGTGCACAGCGTGATCCGGCCGCCGGCCTGGACGCCCGCGATCAGCTCCGGCAGCGGGGCCGCGTGCGGCAGCTCGAACTCGGCCGCCCGTCCGGGGAGCGCGAACCACGCCGACTCCCCCGTCAGCCACAACGAGACCTCCACACCGCTGGCCGCCGCCACGGCCGCCACCGTGAACGCCTGCGAGCACCGCTCGGGGGCGTCCGCCCCGGCCGTCACCTTGATCACGAGCTTCTTCGCGTCTGCCATGGGCTCACCGTAGACCGCGCGGCGGACCTCACAGCGCCACACCCCGCCCCGGCGACTAGACTCGGGTCCGGCCCCATCGTCCACGCAAAGAAGCAGCGCAAGGAGCGCCCCGTGCTTGAGGCATTCTTCATCGCCCTGATGGTCCTGGTCGTCGTCGGGACCGGCGCCTTCTCGCTCCTCGTCGTGAAGAAGCTGTTCCAGGGCCAGCGCTGAGCCGCTGCCCGCCGACCACTCGAACCCGAACCAGCGAGCGTCTGAACCCTTCATGATCGAGATTCCCTCGGACCTGCACCCCGACCTCGTCCCCCTGGCCTTCCTCCTCGGCCGCTGGACGGGGGCGGGCGTCGCGGACCTCCCCGGCGCCGAGCAGTGCAACTTCGGCCAGGAGGTCGCCTTCACCCACGATGGCCGGGACTTCCTGGAGTACGTCTCGCACTCCTGGGTCCTGGACTCCGAGGGGGCCAAGGTCCGCCCGCTGGAGACGGAGACCGGCTACTGGCGCGTCCGCCCCGACCGCCGCGTCGAGGTCGCCATGATCCGCGACCAGGGCGTCGCCGAGATCTGGTACGGCGAGCTGGCCGAGGGCAAGCCCCAGATCGACCTGGCCACCGACGCCGTCGCCCGCCTCGCCTCCGCCGAGGAGTACAGCGGCGGCAAGCGGCTCTACGGCTACGTCAAGGGCGACCTCATGTGGGTGGGCGAGAAGGCCACCCCCGAGACGCCGCTGCGCCCCTACATGTCGGCCCAGCTGAAGAAGGTCGTCGACCCCAGCGAGTGGGCGAAGGACCTCAAGGACCTCCCCGACGACGGCATCGCCTTCTTCAAGTAACCCCGCCCGAGCCCGCCAACAGGCCCGACCCTCTGGCGAGCCATAGCAGCACGTCTTAAGCTGTTCCGTACGGGTTACCCGTACGGAGGGCCCCAAGGCGGTGAAATGACCCCCGCCTCGTCAGGAGGTAGGACGTGCTGCTCAGCTTTCGGGTGGCCAACCACCGATCCATTCGTGACGAACAAGAGCTCTCCCTGGTCGCCACCGAGCTCAATGAGGGCACAGCAAGGGACACCGGCGTTCGCTCCGAGGGCAGAGACGTCTCCGTGCTCCCGACGGTCGGCATCTACGGAGCCAACGCCTCGGGAAAGAGCAACATCCTCTCCGCCTTGCGCTTCATGCGCAAGGCAGTGCTCGACTCGTTCGCGGACTGGGGCAAGGCCCCCCGCATTCCGAGGGAGCCATTCGCGTTGGCAGCGGAGGCACAGGACGAAACGAGCCTGTTCGAGGTGGATCTCCTCCTCGGAAAGCGGCGCGTGCGGTACACGTACGGCTTCGAGCTCTCGGACGACCGGGTGGAGGCCGAGTGGCTCCACGCCTATCCTTCCGGGCGGCGCCAGGTCTGGTTCGACCGCGAGGCCGGGCGGCCGGAGGACGAGGGGGGAGAGGTCCGGTTCCCAGGGACCGGGATGAAGGGCCACAAGGACCTGATCAAGGAATCCACCCGTCCCGACGCGCTGCTCCTGACGGTCGGCGCCACGCTGAACCATCCGCAGCTCTCAGCGGTTCACCGCTGGTTCGTGGACAACCTCTGGCTGGTTTCCACGGGCAGTGACGTCGCGGCCCGAACCGCCTGGACGCGCGACCGGATCACCGATCCCCGAACCAGCTCCGGGATGCGCGAACGACTCGTCGCACTCCTGTCCGCCCCTGATCTCGGCGTCACCGGCATGACGGTCGACCCCGAGAGCGGCGAAGTGCGGCTACTGCACCAGGGAAGCGGCAGCGAAGCACAGCCGCTCGACTTTTTGGAACAGGAGTCATTGGGCACCCAGGCCTGGTTCGCCTTTCTCGGCCCACTCCTGCATGTGCTCGAACGTGGCGGTGTCCTCCTCGCCGACGAACTCGACTCCAGTCTGCATTCCCTGCTCGCTGCCGAGGTCATCCGCCTCTTCCACGACCAGGAAGCCAACCCACGACCCGCGCAGCTCATCTTCACCACTCACGACGCCACGCTTCTCGGCCCCTCCGTGGCGGAGCGCCCCCTCGCTCGGGACCAGCTGTGGATCACGGTCAAGAGCAACTCGGGGGAAACCCAGCTGTACCCCCTCACGGCAGCGCGAAAGGCCCGTCGGGACGAGAACCTGGAACGCCGCTATCTGCACGGCCACTATGGCGGAGTGCCACGTCTGACCAGTGGAGAGCTCGCCCGCCACATCGCCACACTGGACGAGCTGCGGACTTCCGCATGAGCAGGGCGGACAAGAAGGGCCACAGTGGCGAGACCGGCCGGAACCAACCGGGAGGACGTCGTCGGCGTCGCCGGGATCCTGACGCCCCGTCCGCGCCACTGCGCCGGTCACTGCAGTCGTACCCGGACGAGTCCCGGCGGGTGATCTATGTGGCGACCGAGGGCGAGAAAACGGAGCGCGACTACATCGCCCTGCTGAACACCCACTACGGCGAGCGGGAGGGGCAGAAGTTCCGCTTGAAGCACTGCAACGCGGGACGTGGCCTCCGCCCTACGGAGACCGTCGCTCACGTCATCGCCACGGCTGCCGGCCCGGACGACGAGAAGTGGGCCCTCTTCGACCGGGACAGCGAGGACCAGCGCGACGACGACATTCCCGAAGCCATGCGCAACGCCGCCGAAGCAGGTGTGCAGGTAGTGCTGTCCCACCCGTCCTTCGAGCTCTGGCTGCTCCTGCACTTCCAGCCGTTCACCAGCCAGGAGGGCGGACGGAGCGGCACAGTCCTCGACCGCCTCCGCACGCATCGGGACGCAAAGGGCTTCCAGGACTACGACCAGCAGTCGGGCGACCGGGGCAAGGGGCTGGGCGGCCAGCGTGGCGAATCGCTCGTAGGAAGGGAGAGGGCGGCCGTGCGCAACGCCCGCAAGCTCGTCTCCCTGTGTCCGTACGGCGACTGCTCCCCCAAGAACGCCGATTTCACACCGATCCCGGGGCTGCGCCCGGAGACCTCGCAGGTCTGGAGGCTCCGCAGCGGCCACGCGGCCTCCTGCGACCCGCTGAAACGTGATCCGTCCTCGGATGTCTGGCGGTTGCTTGCCACCCTCGGTATCGGCGCGGAGGAACAGCAAAAGGGTTGACCGGCAAGCGCACGAAGCGCCCCAGCCGCAGTTTCCGCCCAGGCAGTGCCTCCGGCTAGGCTGCCGGAGTTCCGCTCTCCGCAGGCATACGAAGGACCGGTGCGTGGCCAGACTCACCTTGCCCCAGCTCGAACGGCATCTGTTCTCGGCCGCAGACATCCTCCGGGGGCGGATGGACGCCTCGGAGTACCGGGACTACATCTTCGGCATGCTCTTCCTGAAGCGCTCCTCGGACGACTTCCAACCCGAATGGGAGCGGGTCTACGCGGCCGCGCTGGACCGCCACGGCAACGACACCGCCGCAGCCCTTGCGCGGGCCAATGACCCGGAGAGCTACCCCCAGGTGTTCTACGTGCCGCCGAGGGCCCGCTGGTGGAAGGGCCCGCACTATGAGGTCCAGCCCGACGGCAGGACCGTCTCGCCGCAGTACCACCCCGGCATCTCGCACCTCACAGAGAAGGTGGGCGAAAGCCTCGACCAAGCGCTGGTCGCCCTGACCAGCAGCAACGACCGGCTGGCGGGGGTCACCTCCCACATCTCCTTCAACGACACCGTCGGCACGAAGTCGCGCTTCTCCAACGCCGAGCTCCGCTCCCTCATCCGGCACTTCAGCCTCTACCGACTGCGTAACGAGGATTTCGAGTTCCCGGACATGCTGGGCGCCGCCTACGAGTACCTGCTCGCCGACTTCGCGGACTCGGCCGGGCAGAAGGGCGGCGAGTTCTACACCCCGCGAGACGTGGTGCGGATGATGGTCCGGCTCGTCGACCCCCAGGCGGGCGACACGGTCTACGACCCGTGTGCCGGTTCCGGCGGCATGCTGATCGCGGCGAAGGAATATGTGGAGGAGCACGGCGGAGACCCGCTACGGCTGTCCGTATCCGGCCAGGACAAGAACGGTCCTTCCTGGTCGATGGCCAGCATGAACATGGTGCTGCACGGCATCCGGGAGTTCGACCTCCAGCACGGTGACACCCTGGCCGAGCCCCTTCATTTGGAGCCCGACGGCAGCAACCGGCTGCGCAGGTTCACCAAGGTCCTGTCGAATCCGCCCTTCTCCCTCAACTACGACAAGGATCTGGTCGAGAAGGCGGACAAGGTTCATGGCATGTCCCGGATGCGCTGGGGCTGGGCGCCCGAGACGGGCAAGAAGGCGGACCTGATGTTCGTCCAGCACATGGTCTCGGTGCTGGAGCAGCGGGGCTCCGCGGCCACCGTCATGCCGCACGGCGTACTGTTCCGGGCCGGCAAGGAACGCGACATTCGCAAGAAGCTGCTGGACGAGGACTGCGTCGAGGCCGTGATCGGCCTCGGCCCGAACCTCTTCTACGGCACCGGAATCCCTGCCTGCATCCTCATTCTCCGGCCGCCGTACCGGAAGCGTGGTGAGAAGGAACGGAACGTCCTCTTCATCAATGCGGACCGAGACTACCGGCCCGCGAGCAACCAGAACGAGCTGGGGCCCGAGCACGTCGAAAAGATCGTGGCGGTGTACCGCGCCTGGCGGCAGGAGCCCGGCTACTCCCGTGTCGTCAGCGTGGACGACCTCCTTGCCGCCGACGGCAACCTCAACATCCGCCGCTGGGTGGACAACTCGCCGCCACCCGAACCGCAGGACGTCACTGCCCACCTCTACGGCGGAGTACCGAAGACCGAGATCGAAGACGCTTCGGTCCGGTTCCAGAACTACGGCATCGACGTCACCGAACTGTTCGCCGCCCGTGAGGACGATGACGGGTACGTCGACTTCTTGTCCGAGGGGCCGGAGACCACGGCGACACGGATTCCAAAGCTGGCCGCCCAGAAGGAACGCATCCTGCGCGACACCTTTCAAGAATGGTGGACCCAGCAGGCCGGGCGCTTCACCGCGCTGAGCAAGGACGGCCGGCTGATGCCGCTGCGGGAGCGGCTGCTCGGCGGCTTCCAGAAGGCGGTGGAAGAGCTGAAGGTCCTGGACCGCTATGCCACGGCCGGAATCGTCGCGGACTGGTGGGTGCACGTCCGATACGACCTCAAGGCCCTCGCGGCCGGTGGCTACGAGCGGGTCCTGGACGGATGGGTCGAAACCGTGGAAACGATGGTGAGCCCTGTGATGCCGGGCTCAGACGACGACGAGGGCGGCCGAAGCCCATCACGTCGAAGGGGACGGGCCAAGACATCCGTGTCCACGGCGGACAAGCGCCGGGCGATGGCCCAGCCGGTCGTACAAGCACTCATCCCGGAGTTCCTGGAGGAACTGGCCAAGGCTGACGCCACCTGGGCCACCGCAGACGCGGCTTACAAGGCCGCCGTAGCCGAACTCGCCGAAGCCACGCCACCGGCGAAATCGGAAGCCGACGACGAGGCGCATACGGAGGCCGAACCGCAGCCCGAGCGCGCGCCCGTGGACCCGAGGGAGATCCTGCGCCTCGAAAAGGCAGTTGCCCAGTGCCGCAAGGAACGCACAGCGGCCTCAAAGCAGCGGTCGGCGCTGGAGGACCGGTTCCTCAAAGACCTCCAGGCAGCGAGCGAGGTGGCGAAGGCGCAGGACAGCGGCCAGCGCGTGGTGCTGGACGTGCTTGGCGAAGCCCTCTCCTCCCGCATGGACGCCGCCGTCGCCACCGGCCGCCGCGAGCTCGTCGCAACCTACCGCCGCTGGGCGGAGAAGTACGAGGTCTCCCTGCAAGCGCTGGAAGCCGAAGGCGCCGACGCGGCGGACGACTTCACCAAGTGGCTCAAGGAGCTCGGCTATGCCCGGTAAATGGCCGACAGGTTGGCGGTCCGTCGCCCTCGGAGACACTGGCACATGGCTATCCGGTGGCACGCCCAGCACCTCTCGTGGTGAATACTGGGGTGGCAACATCCCATGGATTAGCGCAGCAAGCCTAAAGAACTTTCGCGTCAGCAATTCCGACCGCACGGTAACTGAACTGGGCGCGAAGCATGGCACACGACTAGTGGATCGCGGTGCCGTAATTTTTGTCGTACGAGGAATGAGCCTGAAATCCGAACTCCGAGTCGGAGTGACCGAAGAGCGCGTTGCTTTCGGACAAGACTGCAAAGCGATCGTAGTAAATGACGAAATCGACCCTTATTTCCTAGCACACACTCTCCAATCACGATCACATTCCATCCTGGCAATGGTCGAGGAGACCAGCCATGGAACCGGACGCCTAGACACCACGCGCCTGCAGGAACTGCAAATTGGCGTGCCGCCCACACTAGACGAACAGCGCAGAATCGTAGCCGTTCACGCAGCGGCGGAGCGACGGATAGAATCCCTTAAGCGAACTCTCGGAAAACTCACGATCGTAGAATCAGCCACGGTATCTGAAATTTTCTCACAGAGCATGAATTGGCCAACCGCACGGCTTGAAAGGCTCGCAGATGTATCAGCGGGTGTCACACTAGGCTCGGATCCTACAGGCGAGGACACCATCGAGCTGCCCTATCTTCGTGTGGCTAACGTCTTGGACGGAAGAATTGACACTTCCGATGTCAAAAAAATTCGCATCCCCAAGGCACGATTCGAGCGCTTCGCACTCCGCCCTGGGGATCTACTCCTCACTGAAGGCGGGGACCTTGACAAACTTGGCCGGGGCGCCGTTTGGGATGGTCGGCTCAGCCCTTGCCTGCATCAAAACCACATCTTCCGGGTTCGTTGCGGCAACGATATTTCTCCAGAGTTTCTCGCCCTGTACACGGCCTCCGCAGCTGGCCGTGCCTACTTCCAAAGTGTCGGAAGCCAGACAACCAACTTGGCCTCCATCAACTCCACGCAAGTCAAGAGCATGCCAGTGCCATTCCCTGCTCGCTCGGAACAAGAAAGACTGCTTCGTCCGATTGAAATCGCGCGAGCCCGCACAACAGGCGTGCAGGCCCAACTGGCCAAACTACGGAGAGCGCAACGGGGACTAGTTGAGGACCTGCTATGCGGCAACACCCGCACCTGAAGCTCTCACGCTTGGAAACTGGCATCACACACGTGGCCAATAAACGCCGAGAATGCGGCACGACTCACCTTAGTCATCCTCGCCGTAAAAACGCTATCCCGTAGCAATATTTGCCCATCTTCGCCGATAGCCACCTCTACACAGGCATTCCCCGACGCCTCAGAAAAGGATGACTTGAACCACTGCAGTTCAGACAAGGTACTGCCTCTCACAGCTCGTTGATCACGTCACGCATGAAATTTCGCGACTCCTCTTGAGTCAACGCGACCTGCTCGACCAAGTCCAGCCGACGGCGAAAGTTGGCCAGATGCGTGGGCGAGTCGAAGAAGACGGCACCAGTAGGCGAATCCACCTCCGCCGTGTCGAGGTGAGGGTTCTCGGCGGAAGCGTAGAGCACCGTGTCGCCTGCCATCGGGAAGCCTCCGACGGCGAAGGGGATGACAAGCAAACGCACATTGGGACGCTCGCTCTCCTCAAGGAGCCGGAGCAGCTGAGCCTTGGCCACGCGCGGCCCACCGACGCGCATCCGGAGCGCTGCTTCGTGAACCAAGCCGATGTATTGCACCTCGCCACCGACAATCGCGTCCAGCCGCGCCATGCGATGCGCCACTCGCAGCTCGACCTCCAACCGTGGCAAGGCCGGCACGAAGAGGTCGAACAGGGCACGCGCGTGATCCTCGGTCTGGAAGAGACCGGGGATGTGCGCCGTCTGCAACGTGCGCAGGCCTGTGGCGTGGTACTCAAGCTCCGCCACATCCAGGAAGTCCGGAGGGACCTTGCCCCGGTATTCGTCCCACCATCCCTTCGTCCGGCCACCTGTCATGCCCACCAAGGCATCGATCAAGCCTGGGTCGTTGCACTCGTAGATGCTGGCCAGACGACGAAGACGTTCCTCGCTGATCCCGAACCGGCCCGATTCGATGTTGGAGATCATTGTGCGGTCGGCTCCGAGTCGCTGCGCCGCCACAGGGGCGGACATGCCAGCAGCTTCTCGCAGACGACGCAGTTCGCCACCGAACCGTCGTTGACGAATGCTGGGGTACTGGCGCGGCGGCATGGGACGACTCCTTCGGTGGAGAGACAGTCTGCCGATCTGGCCTATCAGAAGCCAACTACGAGTTGGCATCACTCGTTATAGTGAAACAGGTAGCACGGGTTATATGGTCGGGCATAGCCTGTGACCCGTACCACTCACCAACCCACGTCCGGGCGGAAGCGCACCGGCGGCTCAACGCGGCCGCGAAGCAGGGCAGTCGGCAAGGCCACCACTGGGCTTCAGGACTGGTGAGGGGATGTGTAAGCGGCTTTGACCAGCCGTATCGCACTGCGCAGGCACCTTGACCGCCAACCGCCGCACGTTCTTGGAGTGCTGATGCAGCACGTGGATCCAGACGAACCGATCACCGACCCGTGTCCGCTCCCTTTCGGCGAACCCTGGTCGTACGAACTGCACTTCCCGCGCGACCCGCGTGGTCCCGCCATCGCACGGACCACCCTGAAGGCTGTTCTGTCCGCCCACGGACTGCGCGACCTCATCGATCGGGCGGAGCTGCTGACGTCCGAGCTCACGTCCAACGCCGTGCGCTACTCGGAGGGTCCGGCGACGGTCCGGCTTCGGTGGGAACACCCCGTACTGCGGGTCAGCGTCACCGATACCTGTCCTGACCTGCCGGTGAGGCGCCGGGCCGCCCGGCCGGACGCCGAGCGCGGGCGCGGGCTCCTCATCCTCGACTTGTTCGCGGACGCCTGGGGTGGATGCAGCGTCGGCGAAGCGCTCTTCGGCGTCGGAGGAAAAAGTGTCTGGTTCGAGCTGGTCTTCGGGGACGGGCCACCGTTTCCGACGGCCACGGCGCTCGCCGCCTGACCTACACCCCGGCAGTTCCTCACCCCCGCTCCGCGCGCACGCGATGGCCATGGCTGTCCACTGACAGGGATAGGCTTGCCCCTACCCCTCGGCAGGGGCACACGTGCGTACGACGACGGGCGGGGTGGGGACAGCCGGTGACGGATCAGCCGGAGTACAGCCGGGTCGAGCGACCGCTGATCGACCAGCTGGTCAGCATGGGGTGGCAGCATCGGCAGGGAGCACTGCCCGGCAAACCCGCCACCGACTGCGCGTCGTCCGACCGGGCGTCTTTCACGGAGGCCCTGTACGCCGACCGGTTCCAGCGTGCGGTCTCCCGGATCAATCTCCGCCCGGACGGCACGCCGTGGCTGTCCGAGGAGCAACTGGACTGGCTTCTTAAGCTCGTCCTCGGCACCGCGCCTGGCCAGGGCCCGGAGGGCAAGGGGGTGGCCGGGAACATCCAGGTGACTCGGCTGCTGCGCGAAGGGGTCAACGCACGGAGGCTCCCCGGATGGCAGGAGACCGACCCGGCGCACGTGCGCCTCGTGGACTGGGACGGCGAGTGCGCTCCGGGTAACGACTACCTGGCCGTCTCTCAGTTCCGAGTGGAACGGCCTGGAGCCGGGGCCGTCATCCCCGACCTGGTGCTGTTCGTCAACGGACTTCCGTGGGCCGTCATCGAGTGCAAGGCGCCGGTCACCAGTTGCAGCCGTGACCGCAGGTTCCCTGTCGACCAGGCGGTCGGGCAGGTCATCGGCTACGCCGGCGTCGACGCGCCGTCCGCCGTGACTGAGTTCACTCGATTCGCCCAGTTGCTGATCGCCACAGACGGCGTGCACGCGGAGCTGGGCACCGTCACCGCCGAAGCTCGGCACTTCGCTCCGTGGCGCACGGTGGAACCAAGCAGCGAAGAACAGGTGCGGGAGGAGACGGGAACCCCTCCGCGCGGGCAGCTCTCGGCGCAGCAGGTACTCGTGGCCGGTGTGCTGCGCCCCGCACATCTCCTCACCCTGATCCGTGACTTCACTACGGAGACCGGCCAGGGGCCGCGCACGATCAAGGCCGTCGGCAGGTACCAGCAGTTCCGTGCCGTCCATCGGCTGACCGCCCGGCTCCGGTCTCGGCGCCGAGCAGTCGAGGCCGGCCAGGACGTGGATCAGCGCGGTGGCGTGGTGTGGCACACGCAGGGCTCGGGGAAGAGCCTGACCATGGCGTTCCTCGTCCGCCATCTGCGTAGCACCAAGGACTTGCGGGGTCACAAGGTCGTCGTAGTGACGGACCGGAAGGACCTCGAGAAGCAGATCAAGGAGAGCCTGGCAGCCGCCGACGAGAAGATCCATCGCTCCCGCTCAGTCGTGCAGGCCAGGTCGTTCCTCTCCGTTGACGTTCCCGACGTCTCGCTCGTGATGCTCCAGAAGGCACAGCGGGACGACTCCGCCTGGGACGGGCGGGAAGAGAAGCTCGCGGAGTCTCCCGACGGCGAGGACCACGTCCACAACAAGGTCGCCAATGCCGGGCACGACATCGTCGTCCTGGTCGACGAAGCCCACCGAGGGCACATGCAGTGGCAGCACGCGCGCCTGCGCGCCATGCTGCCGAACGCCGTGCTGGTCGGCTTCACCGGCACGCCCATCCTCAGCAGGGCGAGGAAGAGCACCGAGGACATCTTCGGTGCCTTTGCCGACACCTACACCCTGCGGGACGCCGAGGCAGACGGCGCGGTCGTGCCCGTGCGCTACGAGGCGCACAGCGTGCAGCTGGAGGTGATCGAGAAGGCTTTCCTGGACGCCGAGTTCGATGTCGAGATCCCCGCTGACCCGGAACGCCGTGACAAGGTGCTCCGCGAGTTCGCGCGCCGGAAGGAGATCCTCGAGGCTCCTTCGGTGATCGCCGCGAAGGCGGACCACATGCTGCGGCACTGGGCACGAACCGCACTGCCGGAGCGCTTCGGGGCGCAGGTCGTCGCCGTCTCCCGGCTCGCGGCGGTCCGCTACCAGGAAGCCCTGCTGTCCGCCCGCGATCGGCTACTCAGCGAGTTGGACGGTCTCGACCCCGACCTCGCACACGACCCGCACGGGTACGAGGAGGCCTCCGCGGAGGAGCGCGAACTGCTCGACCTGCTACCGAGCCGGGAGCTGCTGGCCTCCATCAAGGCGGCGGTCGTGATCTCCAAAGCGGGCTGGAACAGCAGACAACGGGATCCCGCGACGTGGCATCTCTGGACGAACAAGACCCATCAGGAAGCGCACATCGCCCGCTTTCAGAAAGGCCTGGGGGATCCGCGCGCCGCAGCGCTTGACCCTTCCTGGCATGCGACGACGCACGGGGCAGCAGGCTCGGCGCTCGGCCAGCCGTGCTCCTCCGGAGATCCGTGGGACGGGTACGGGGCCGTTGACGTCTCCGCGAAGGACGACACGCGGGACGAAGCTCCGATTGCCTTTCTCGTCGTCCAGTCCATGCTGTTGACCGGCTTCGATGCCCCGGTCGAGCAGGTCCTGTACCTGGACTGCCCGCTCTGCGGCGTCGGCCTACTCCAGGCCATCGCGCGCACCAACCGCCCGTACTTCTCCAAGGAGTGGGGCCAGGTGGTCGACTACGTAGGGATCGGCCCGGAGCTATCGCGCTCCCTGGCCGAATACGACGAAGCCCATCTGCGGGCCGTCTACGGGTACGAGCACTACTCCTTCGACCACCTGGACCCCGCCTTCCAGGGGGACCAGCCGGTCCGGGACATCATGTGGCTGGAAACCGATGCCGCAACCGACGCACAGCTCAGGAGCCTGCACGAGCAGATCACCCGGTTCCTCACAAGCCAGGGCCTGAGTTCCCTCGCGGACGCCGCACAACGCGAGGACCTGCTGGCCGCGCTGGCGGACCCGCTGCTCCTCGGAGAGTTCGACGAACTCGTGCGGGACTTCCTCACCGCTCTCAACGCGGTTCTCCCCCGACCCCGCGCGCTCGACTTCGAGAGGGACGCCCGCTTCCTCGGTGAGGTGCAGTACCTCGCCCGCCAGCGTTACCTCGACGGCCAGGATGACTTCAGCCCCCGACGCTACGGGGCGAAGATCCGGCAGCTCATCTCCCGGCACCTCCAGGTCAGCGACATCCAGCAGCGCATCCCGCCCGTGAACCTCACCGCACCCGACTTCATGGAGAGGGTGGCATCCAACAACGACGTGCGCGCCCGTACGTCCTACATGCGCAGCAGGCTCGACCTGCACATCACTGCTCGACTGCGCTCGGACCCGGTGCGCTACCAGCGCTTCAGCGACCGGCTCGCCGAGATCATCCGGCGGATGGAGGAGGACTTCGACGCCGCTGCCGCAGCCCTGGTGAGCCTGGTGAGCGACGTCCAGGCGGCGGAGGCGGACGACGCGACGACCGGCGGGCTGGAACGGTGGACGGAACAGCCGGTGTACGAAGTCCTGCGCGAGGCGCTGGAGACGTCGGGGGATCGCGGGACAGCCGGCATCGACCTCATACAGGCCTCCCGCGACCTCACGGTGCACCTCGCCACGAAGGTGAGCTCTCCGGACTTCGTCACGCTCACAGACACGCAAATCCGGGTCCGCAGAGAGGTTCGCGCGTATCTGGAGTCGCGGCTCCATTTGGACTGGGTCGCCACCGGCCCCGTGTCCAGCAGCCTTGTTGACCTGGCCTTGGACCAGCATGCCGAGTTTCTGCGCTACGGGCGCGGCGTGGCGACCTGACGCACCCGGCCCTCAGCCGTGACCGCCCCGCACAGTGGTAGGAATGCCGGGTGAGCACCACCGCCGTCGACTGTCAGCAGGCCATCGCAGCGCTCCCGGTTCCAGCGGACTGGAACTGGGAAGTGGTCGTTCGGCCAAGGCGCCGGTCGCTGGGCATCAACGTCACGGCCAACGGCGGCGTCGTGTTCGCTGTTCCGCCGGACGCCGACCCGCATGCGGTGGCCAGCGCCGTCCGGGCCAGGATGCCGCGTCTGGCCGAGCAGGTCCGGCGCCGGGGCTCAACGTCCGGAGAGCCGGTCAAGGAACTGGTAGGAGGCACCGGGTTCGCCTATCTCGGACGCCGTCACCGCCTGAAGCTTGTGCCAAGGTCGTCCGGCCGGCAGGTCAGGTTGCATCTCGGTTGGCTCGAGCTTCCCGAACCCGACACGGCGGGCGAAGGAGGCGACGCCCTCGCGGCCTGGTACACCGCCAGAGGAACACGCTGGCTGGCGGCCCGGGCTCCCTCGATGGCCGGCGTACTGGGCGTCGCACCGACATCAGTCGCCGCTCGGGACCTGGGACGCCACTGGGGAGCCTGTGCATCATCCGGTTCCGTGACCGTTCACTGGGCGGTGATGCAGCTTCCTTCTCTGCTGGTGGACCTTGTCCTCGCACACGAGCTGTGTCACCTCACCGTTTCCGGTCACGGCACCGCGTTCCAGAAGGAACTGCGTCGTGTTCTGCCCGACGCGCACGATCGGGAGCGACGCTTCGCTTCCGAAGAACCGCGACTCTGGCGGGGTTCCGTCTGCTGACCGACACGTCTGAGCACCGGCTTTGCCCTGTCCCGTGATCCCCCGGTGCCTGCGCCAGGTCCCCCAGCGACAGCGGCACGTCTAACGCGTCCTCCCGCCAAGTCAGCCCTTCGGCAGGACGCGCAGTGGGCCGCAGCCCAGCCGCAGGCCCTCGGCGCGGACATAGGCCGGGAACAGCTCGCGGGCCAATGCGGCGTCGAAGTAGTCATCCAGCTGTGCGACGAATGTGACCTCGCCGTCCGGACACTCGGCCTGGAAGACACCCAGGTCGCCGACGAACGATCCGACGCCGTCGCCCTCCAGAGCCTCGGCCCCGACGCGACCGACCGACCTCTTGTAGACCATGGCCATCGCGGGGTCCTCGATGGTGATCAACCGCAGTCGTTCCAGTCTCCCCAGGCCCAGTTCGCAGACCGGCCCGACCCCCTCCGACGCTGGGCTGAGGAGCTGGTCGTATCCGATGTCGTCCTCAGCCTGTCGCCGCATGGCCTCGGGGGCGCGCAGGCCCTCCAGCCCGCACAGGTCGTCCTCAGGGGCCGACTCAAGCCAGGTGAGCGGCGGGAGCTTCCCCGGGGGCGGGAGTCTGTCCTCACAGCCGAAGCGGTCCATGACGCCGTTCGCGAGTTCGACGACGCCCCTGGCCAGGACGGCTCGGTCCTCCTCCGCGTCGTCCGCTCTGCTGATGTGGAGGTCGCCCCACGACACGTCCACGACCGTCGGAGGATCGTAGTTACCGGTGAGTCGGCACGACGCGGGAAGCGCGACCCAGGCGCGGCCCGGTGACACCATGCCGGTGAGCCCGTCGCCAAGCGGGGTCATGAGGCCGTTGAGGAACTCCGCGGGCCACTCCCTGCGGTCCAGCCCGTACAGGCTGTCGAGATCCCGCACGGAGGCGGTCATGGTCCAGCCGTCGCCGTCCGGGCGCATGGCGCGGCACGTGGCGAGGACTCTGCCGCTGCTTATCCCTTCCGTCCGGAGCGGTAGTTCGTCCGCCCGGAAGTCGTCGCCCACCAGGTCGGCGACGGTCCCACGGGACAGGGCGTCCCAGCACACCGGGTCCTCGCGCCAGGGGAGCGTCAGGGCGTCCGTCTTCCAGGCGACCAGGCTTCCGGCGAGGAGGGCACCGGCCAGTGAGCCCGCGAGGGCCGCGCCCGGCCTGCCTCGCAGCCAGCGGCGCAAACGACCGCCGCGCCGTCCGGGCGCGGGCGGTCCCACGTCGGGTGCCTCCGCCTCGGGCTCGTTTTCGGGCCCGACTTCGGGCTCCGGTATCGGTGACGACGTCTCGTCCGGCATTCTGTTCTCCCCCCATGGCCGCCGGCGTGGGCGGCTGCCGCGTTTCCCCCGGGCGGCGTGATGATAGCGGCCGGGTGGGGGGCTCCGGCCGGGGGCTCACGGGGGAGTGGGGGGTGACGTGAGCGGTTCAACACGCGTGTGACCTCCACGGCGCACCGTGTGACGTGATGGACTCGGCTCGGGTTCGACGACGCACCCAGCGCGGGCCGTGCTGCGCGGGCGGCGGCGGGGTATGCGTGGTCGGGGCACGTGCGACACGTGAACGGAACCCTGCCGTCCCGCCCGCACGCGAGCCCTCATGCCTTCACCCGATCGAAGGGACCGATGAGCCATGTTCCGCAAGGTGCTGGTCGCCAACCGCGGCGAGATCGCCATCCGCGCGTTCCGCGCCGGCTACGAACTCGGGGCGGGGACCGTCGCCGTGTTCCCGCACGAGGACCGCAACTCGCTGCACCGGCTCAAGGCCGACGAGGCCTACGAGATCGGGGAGCCCGGCCATCCGGTACGGGCCTACCTGTCGGTCGAGGAGATCGTGCGCGCCGCGCGGGAGGCGGGGGCCGACGCCGTCTACCCGGGGTACGGCTTCCTGTCGGAGAACCCCGACCTGGCGCGGGCGTGCGCGGCGGCCGGGATCACCTTCGTCGGGCCGGACGCGGAGACGCTGGAGCTGACCGGCAACAAGGCGCGGGCGGTGGCCGCCGCGCGGGCGGCGGGCGTTCCCGTCCTCGGCTCCTCGGAGCCCTCGACCGACGTGGACGAGCTGGTGCGGGCGGCCGACGAACTGGGCTTCCCGGTGTTCGTCAAGGCCGTGGCGGGCGGTGGCGGGCGCGGCATGCGGCGCGTCGAGGACCCGGCTGCGCTGCGGGACTCGATCCGGGCCGCCTCCCGGGAGGCGGAGTCCGCCTTCGGCGATCCGACGGTGTTCCTGGAGAAGGCCGTCGTCGAGCCCCGGCACATCGAGGTGCAGATCCTCGCCGACGGCGAGGGCAACGTCATCCACCTCTTCGAGCGCGACTGCTCGCTCCAGCGCCGCCACCAGAAGGTCATCGAGCTGGCCCCGGCCCCGAACCTCAGCCCCGAGCTGCGGGAGCGGATCTGCACCGACGCGGTGAACTTCGCCCGGGAGATCGGGTACCGCAACGCGGGCACGGTGGAGTTCCTGCTCGACCGCGACGGCAACCACGTCTTCATCGAGATGAACCCGCGCATCCAGGTCGAGCACACGGTGACCGAGGAGGTCACCGACGTCGACCTCGTCCAGTCGCAGCTGCGCATCGCGGCCGGGCAGACGCTCGCCGACCTCGGCCTCTCGCAGGACGGCGTGTACCTGCGGGGCGCCGCGCTCCAGTGCCGCATCACCACCGAGGACCCGGCCAACGGCTTCCGCCCCGACACCGGCAAGATCAGCGCCTACCGCTCCCCCGGCGGCTCCGGCATCCGCCTGGACGGCGGCACCGCCCACGCGGGCACCGAGATCAGCGCGCACTTCGACTCGATGCTGGTCAAGCTGACCTGCCGGGGGCGCGACTTCCGGACCGCCGTCGGCCGCGCCCGGCGCGCGGTGGCCGAGTTCCGCATCCGGGGTGTGCAGACGAACATCCCCTTCCTCCAGGCCGTCCTGGACGACCCGGACTTCCAGGCCGGTCGGGTGACCACCTCGTTCATCGAGCAGCGCCCGCACCTGGTGACCGCCCGGCACTCCGCCGACCGGGGGACGAAGCTGCTGACATACCTCGCCGACGTCACGGTCAACAAGCCGCACGGGGAGCGTCCGCAGGTCATCGACCCCGTGAGCAAGCTGCCCGCGCTGCCCGCCGGTGCGCCGCCCGCCGGTTCCAAGCAGAAGCTCACCGAGCTCGGCCCGGAGGGCTTCGCCCGCTGGCTGCGCGAGTCGCCGACGCTGGGCGTCACCGACACCACCTTCCGCGACGCCCACCAGTCGCTGCTCGCCACCCGGGTGCGGACGAAGGACCTGCTGGCCGTCGCGCCCGCCGTCGCGCACACCACGCCGGAGCTGCTGTCGCTGGAGTGCTGGGGCGGCGCGACGTACGACGTGGCCCTGCGCTTCCTCGCCGAGGACCCGTGGGAGCGGCTCGCCCAGCTGCGCGAGGCCGTCCCGAACATCTGCCTCCAGATGCTGCTGCGCGGCCGCAACACCGTCGGCTACACCCCCTACCCGACGGACGTGACGCACGCGTTCGTCCAGGAGGCCACGGCCACCGGCATCGACGTCTTCCGCATCTTCGACGCGCTCAACGACGTCGGCCAGATGCGGCCCGCCATCGAGGCGGTGCGGGAGACCGGCTCGGCCGTCGCCGAGGTGGCCCTGTGCTACACCTCCGACCTGTCCGACCCGGGTGAGAAGCTCTACACGCTCGACTACTACCTGCGGCTGGCCGAGCAGATCGTGGAGGCGGGGGCGCACGTCCTGGCCGTCAAGGACATGGCGGGGCTGCTGCGCGCGCCGGCGGCCGAGAAGCTGGTCTCCGCGCTGCGCCGCGAGTTCGACCTGCCGGTGCACCTGCACACCCACGACACCGCCGGCGGCCAGCTCGCCACCTACCTCGCGGCCGTCCGGGCCGGGGCGGACGCCGTGGACGGCGCCGTCGCCTCCATGGCGGGGACGACCTCGCAGCCGTCGCTGTCGGCCCTCGTGGCCGCCACCGACCACAGCGAGCGGCCCACCGGCCTCAGCCTCCAGGCCGTCGGCGACCTGGAGCCGTACTGGGAAAGCGTGCGGAAGATCTACGCGCCCTTCGAGGCGGGCCTGGCCTCCCCGACCGGCCGCGTCTACCACCACGAGATCCCCGGCGGGCAGCTGTCCAACCTGCGCACGCAGGCCATCGCCCTCGGGCTCGGCGACCGGTTCGAGGAGATCGAGTCGATGTACGCCGCCGCCGACCGCATCCTCGGCCACCTGGTGAAGGTGACGCCGTCCTCCAAGGTCGTCGGCGACCTGGCCCTGCACCTCGTCGGAGCGGGGGTCTCCCCCGCCGACTTCGAGGCCGAGCCGCACACGTTCGACATCCCGGACTCCGTCATCGGCTTCCTGCGCGGCGAGCTGGGCAACCCGCCCGGCGGCTGGCCCGAGCCGTTCCGCAGCAAGGCGCTCCAGGGCCGCGCGGAGCCGAAGCCGGTGCGGGAACTGTCCGACGAGGACCGGGAGATGCTGGAGAAGGACCGCCGCGCGGCGCTCAACCGGCTGCTCTTCCCCGGCCCGACCAAGGAGTTCACGACCCACCGCGAGGCGTACGGGGACACCAGCGTTCTCGCCAGCAAGGACTTCTTCTACGGCCTGCGGCCCGGCCACGAGTACGCCGTCGACCTGGAGCCGGGCGTGCGGCTGCTCATCGAGCTGGAGGCCATCGGCGAGGCGGACGAGCGCGGCCTGCGCACGGTGATGTCCACGCTGAACGGGCAGATCCGGCCCATCCAGGTGCGGGACCGGTCCGTCGCCTCGGACGTCCCGGCCACGGAGAAGGCCGACAAGTCCAACCCGGGGCACGTCGCCGCGCCGTTCGCCGGTGTCGTGACCCTCGTCGCCGCCGAGGGCGACAGCGTCGAGGCGGGCGCGACGCTCGCCACGATCGAGGCCATGAAGATGGAGGCGGCCATCACCGCCCCCAAGGCGGGCACGGTCGGGCGGATCGCCGTCAACGCGATCCAGCAGGTGGAGGCCGGCGACCTGCTGGTCGAGCTGGCCTAGGCCCGTGTCCCCGGTCCGGGGTGGCGGCCGTGGGCGGCCACCCCGGAACGTGCGGGCCCTCCGCTACGAGCGGCGCGGCACGGGGATGACGTAGCGGCTGAACAGCAGGTCGCGCAGGACGTCGTCGCCGCCCTCGACGATCGAGACGTAGCGCACGTCGCGCACGAGCTTGCCCACCGGGTGCTCGTCGGTGTAGCCGAGTCCGCCGAACATCTCGGAGCCGACGGAGGCCACGTCCCAGGCCGCCTGGCCGCAGAACATCTTCGCCGTCAGGGCGGTCTTGAGCGTGCCCTGCCGGGCGAAGACGGCCGCCGCGTTCGGCTCCGCCATGGCGGCGTCGTAGTCCCGGGCGGCGCGCAGGCAGTGGCCCTTCATGACGTCGATCCACATCTCCATCTGGCCGAGTTTCTGCGCGAAGACCGGGCTCTGGAGGAGGGTGCCGTCGCGGAACGGCTTGCTCTTGGCGTAGGTCATGCAGTGGTCGCGGATGCGCCGGGCGATGCCGACGGCGGTCGTCGCGATGAGGATGCGGCTCGCGTTGAGGCCGATCTCCAGCAGCCGCAGCCCCGATCCCTCCAGTTGGTTCGTCTTCGGCACCCGGCAGCCGTCCAGCCGCACCTGGTAGGTGTGGGAGGCGCGCAGGCCGATGACGTCCCACCGCTTGACGATCTCCACCCCCGGGGTGTCCCGGGGCACCAGGATCGCGTGGTGCTCCTCGGGGTTGTCGGCCGCCTGGGCGACGACGACGAGGAAGTCGGCGAAGTCGGTGTTGGTGGAGAAGTACTTGTCGCCGGTGATGACGAGGTCGTCGCCCTCGCGGGAGACGACCGTCTCCATCTTGTTGAGCTCGCTGCCGGCGTTGCGCTCGCTGCCGAGCGTCGCGCAGAAGGTGCCGCCCTCGGCCATGGGCCGCAGGTAGCGGGCCTTGAGCTCCTCCGAGCCGTAGAGCTGCACCATGCTGGTGCCCAGGACGGAGATGAACAGGGTGAACGCCACCCCGGCGTCGCCGTAGGCGATCTCGTTGACGATCTCGACGCCGTCCTCCAGGCCCAGACCGCGCCCGCCGTACTCCTCGGGCAGCCACCAGTTGGCCAGGCCGGTCTCGCGGAACGCCTCGTACACCTGGTGGGGCTTGTCGGTCAGGGCGTCCAGGTGCTCGGTGTCGCCGCTCAGTTGGTCCTTGACGAACCGGCGGACGGTCTTGAGGTCCTCTGTCTTCATCGTCCTTGTCCTCACTCGGCGAACACTCGTTCGATCAGGTCGTCGACGTCCATGGTGTCGAACTCCTCGTCCGCGGCGTCCTCGGCGTCGGCGGCGTTCTCGGCGTCCCGCTCCTCAGCCGCGTCCCGGGTGAACAGCAGGTCCCACAGGCGTTCGGCCAGGGCCGCCGGGGTCGGGTAGTTGAAGATGACCGTCGCCGGGATCTGGATGCCGGTGTCCTGCTTGACCTGGTTGCGGAACTCCACACCGCTCAGGGAGTCGAAGCCGATCTCCTGGAACGACATGTCGGCGTCGATGTCGTCGGCGTCCGGATAGCCCAGCACCTCCGCCGCGGTGGACAGCAGCAGGCTCCGCAGCTCGTCGACCTGCTCCTCCCGCGACAGCCCGGCCAGCCGCGCCAGCACCGGGGGCTCGGCGACCTCCTCGGCGGGCGCCGGGCGCGGGGCGACCATGTCCCGCAGCAGCACGGGGACGGTGTCCCGCTGCCGCAGCGCCTCCCGGTCCAGGGCGACGGGGACGACCGTGGCCGGTTCGCGGGTGAGGGCGGCGTCGAACAGGGCCGTCCCCCGCGCGGCGGACAGCGGGACCATGCCGCCCCGCCGGAAGCGGCTCAGGTCCGCCTCGGAGAGCGTGCCCGCCATGCCCAGCTCCCACGGGCCCCAGGCCAGCGAGAGCGCGGGCCACCCCTCGGCCCTGCGGCCGGCCGCGACGGCGTCCAGGAACGCGTTGGCGGCGGCGTAGCCGGCCTGCCCGGCGTTGCCGAGCGTGCCGACGACCGAGGAGTACAGGACGAAGGCGGTCAGCCCCAGGTCCCGCGTCAGTTCGTGCAGGTGCCAGGCGGCGTCCGCCTTGGGGGCGAACACCCGGTCGAGCTGCTGCGGCGTCATGGTCTCCGCCACGGCGTCGTCCAGCACGCCCGCGAGGTGGACGACGGCGGTCAGCGGTGCCGTCTGCGGGACGCGCGCCAACTGCTCGGCCAGCGCCTCGCGGTCGGAGACGTCACAGGCGGCCTGGGTGACGACGGCGCCCAGCGCGGTCAGTTCCTCGGCCAGGTCGGCGGCTCCGGGGGCGTCCGGTCCGCGTCGGCTGAGCAGCAGGAGGTGGCGCACCCCGTGCTCGGTGACGAGGTGCCGGGCGGCCAACGCGCCCAGCGCACCGCCGGCGCCGGTGACGAGCACCGTGCCGTCGGCGCCCCACGGCGAACGCGCGGGCTGCGGGGACCGCGCGGGCGCGGCGACCAGGCGCGGCACGCGGACGACGCCGCCCCGGAGGGCGAGTTGTGGCTCGGCGGAGACGTCGAGGGTCTCCAGCGCGCGCAGGGACTCCGCCGTCCCGTCCGTGTCGACGAGCGCGAACCGGCCCGGGTGCTCGGCGAGCACCGCGCGGACCAGGCCCCACACCGCCGCTCCGGCGGGGTCGGGCGTCTCGTCGGCGGTGACGGCCACGGCCCGCCGGGTGGCGATCACCAGTGGCCCGCTCTGCGGGGTCCGTGCGCGCAGTCGGTCCTGCACCCGGGCGAGGACCTCCTGGGCGCACCGCCGTGCCGCCGCCGGGACGTCCCGGCCCGCGTCCGGCTCGACGTGCAGGAACTCCGCGCCCGCCGGGGCGCGTCCGGCACCGGCCGCGTCGGGCCGTGCCGTCCACTCCACGGTGTAGAGGTCGTCGGCGGCGGTGGCGCCGGTGAGCTGTTCGACGGAGGCCGGCATGAGCGCCAGGGAGTCGACGGTCAGCACCGGCCGCCCGTCCGCTCCGGTGATCCGCAGCGCCACCTCCTGCGGGCCCTTCCGGGTGATCCGCACGCGGAGTTCGGCATCGGCCGGCCCGTACCGGGTGACCCCCGACCAGGCGTAGGGCAGCAGGGTCACGCCCCCGGTGTCCGAGCCGTCCCCGGTGCCCGAGCCGTCCCCGGTGCCCGGGAGCAGCGACAGCAGCGGGTGCAGCGCGGCGTCGAAGGCGGCGGGGTGCAGCCCGAAGCCGCCGGTGGCGTGCGGGACGCCGGCGGGGAGCCGGATCTCGCCGTAGACCTCCTCCTCGCCGCGCCACAGGGCCGTCAGCCCCCGGAACGCCGCGCCGTAGCCGTAGCCGCGCTCGGCCAGCTCCGGGTAGAAGCGCTCCGGGGCGATCGGGGCGGCGCCCTCGGGCGGCCACACCGACGCCGTGTCGGCGTGCGGGGACGCGGCGGCGGAGAG
Source organism: Streptomyces chumphonensis (assembly GCF_014779715.1). Taxonomy (GTDB): domain Bacteria; phylum Actinomycetota; class Actinomycetes; order Streptomycetales; family Streptomycetaceae; genus Streptomyces; species Streptomyces chumphonensis. The sequence continues at coordinate 25,125 of NZ_JACXYU010000007.1, read as the reverse complement.
GTGGCCGGTGGCGTGCCGGGTCCAGGAGCCGGGCGGGGCGCAGGCCGCCCGCGAGTAGATGCCGATCTCGCGCCGCCCGGACTCCTCCGGTGCGCCGAGGACGATCTGGAGCAGCACCTCCTCCTCGTCCAGGATCAGGGGTGCTTGCAGGGTGAGTTCCTCGACGCCCCACCCGTCGGCGTCGCCGCCTTCGGCGGCCAGGGCGTGGAGCGCCATCTCGACGAAGGCGGCGCCGGGGAAGACCGCGCTGCCGAAGACGACGTGGTCGGCCAGCCACGGGTCGTCGGCCAGGGAGACCCGGCCCGTGACGACGCGTTGGCCCCCGACCGCGAGGTCGGTGGAGGCGAGGAGGAACGGGTGCTCGACGGCGGTGAGCCCCGCGCCGGCGACCTCGGCCCCGGCGCTCGGGCGCTCCGCCCAGTACCGCTGGCGGTCGAAGGCGTAGGTGGGCAGTTCGGCGTGGCCCCCGGTGACGCCCAGGGCCCCGAGGTAGGCGCCCCAGTCGACGGGCACGCCCTCGACGTGCAGCCGGGCCAGCGCCTCGGCCGTCGCGCGGGCCTCGGAGCGGTCCTTGCGCACGAGCGGGACCGCCCGCACCCGGGGCGCGGTCTCGGCGAGGGTCTCCTGCGCCATGGCGGACAGCACCCCGTCGGGGCCGACCTCGACCAGGATTCCGGCACCGGCCGCGACGGCGGCGCGGACGCCGTCGGCGAAGCGCACGGCCTCCCGCACGTGCCGCACCCAGTACGCGGGCTGCTCCAGCGCGCCGTCCTCGGCGACGGCACCGGTGACGTTCGAGACGACCGCCAGGCGCGGCGCCCCGTAGGAGACCGTGCGCGCCACCTCCTCGAACTCCGCCAGCATCGGTTCCATCAACGGCGAGTGGAAGGCGTGCGAGACCCGCAGCCGGGTCGTCTTGCGGCCCTGGTCGGCGAAGACGGCCTCCACCTCGGCGACGGCGTCCGCCTGCCCGGAGATCACGGTGGCCAGCGGCCCGTTGACGGCGGCGACCGACACCGCGTCCTCCAGGCCCGCGAGTTGCTCGCGCACCTCGTCCTCCGGGGCCTGGAGGGCGACCATCGCCCCGCCGCGCGGCAGCGCCTGCATCAGCCGGCCCCGCGCGGCGACCAGCCGGGCCGCGTCGGCGAGTGAGAACACCCCGGCCACGTGGGCGGCGGCCAGTTCGCCGATCGAGTGCCCCACGAGCACCGAGGGGACGACGCCGAGCGACTCCAGCAGCCGGTACGCGGCCACCTCGAAGGCGAAGAGCGCGGGCTGGGTCATGCCCGTCTCGTCCAGCAGGCGCGCCGCCTCGGTGTCCTCGGCGGCCGCCACCACGTCGTCGATCCGGTGCTCCAGCAGCGGATCGAGTGCGGCGCGGACCTCCTGCCACGCCTTGGCGAACGCGGGGAAGGCGGTGACGAGTTCGGTGCTCATGCCGAGGCGCTGGCTGCCCTGCCCGGAGAACAGCACTCCGACGGGGAGCACGCCGGAGGCGGTGCCGCCGGTGACCACGCCGGTGGTCCGCTCGCCCCGGGCCAGGGCCGCCAGCCCGGACAGCAGCTCCGCGCGTCCGGAGCCGAGGACGACGGCCCGGGTGTCGAAGTGGGTCCGCCGGGTGGCCAGGCTCAGGGCGAGGGCGGAGACGGGGGGCGCGGGCTCGGCGGCCACCGCGTCCAGGAGCCGCTCGGCCTGGCCGGTCAGCGCCCCGGCGCCGCGCGCGGACAGCAGCCACGGCACGACTCCGGCCGGCTCGGGCTCGTCGGCGACCGGCGCGGGCACGGGGTCGCCCTGCTCGATGATCACGTGGGCGTTGGTGCCGCTGATGCCGAACGAGGAGACGCCGGCGCGCCGGGGGCGGCCGGCGTCCGGCCAGGGCCGTTCCTCGGTGAGGAGTTCGACCGCGCCGGAGGACCAGTCGATGTGGCGGGACGGCTCGTCGGCGTGCAGCGTGCGCGGCAGCAGACCGTGGCGCATCCCCATGATCATCTTGATGACGCCGGCGGCGCCCGCGGCGGCCTGGGTGTGCCCGATGTTGGACTTCACCGATCCCAGCCACAGCGGCGTCTCGCGCTCCCGGCCGTAGGTCGCCAGCAGCGCCTGGGCCTCGATGGGGTCGCCCAGGGTGGTGCCGGTGCCGTGCGCCTCCACGGCGTCCACCTCGGCCGGGGACAGCCCGGCGGCGTCCAGCGCCCGCCGGATCACCCGCTGCTGCGCGGGGCCGTTGGGGGCGGTGAGGCCGTTGCTCTCGCCGTCCTGGTTGATCGCGCTGCCCCGCAGCACGGCCAGCACGCGGTGGCCGTTGCGCCGGGCGTCCGAGAGGCGCTCCAGCACCAGCACGCCCACGCCCTCGGACCAGCCGGTGCCGTCGGCGGCGTCGGAGAACGCCTTGCAGCGGCCGTCGGGGGCCAGCCCGCCCTGCCGGTCGAACTCCACGAACATGCCCGGCGTCGACATCACCGTGACGCCGCCCGCCAGCGCCAGGGAGCAGTCCCCCGCGCGCAGCGACTGGGCGGCCAGGTGCATCGCCACCAGGGACGAGGAGCAGGCGGTGTCCACGGACACCGCCGGGCCTTCCAGGCCCAGGGCGTAGGCGACGCGTCCGGAGACGACGCTGGTGGCGCTGCCGGTCAGGGCGTGGCCGCCGAGGTCGCCGGGCACGTCGTCGAGCTGCGGCAGGTAGTCCTGGGCCATGGCGCCCATGAAGACGCCCGTGCGGCTGCGGCGCAGGGCGGCGGGATCCTGGCCGGAGGACTCCAGCGCCTCCCAGACGGTCTCCAGCACCAGCCGCTGCTGCGGGTCCATCGCCAGCGCCTCGCGGGGGCTGATGCGGAAGAACGCCGCGTCGAAGTCCCCGGCGCCGTCCAGGAATCCGCCCTTGCGGGGGAAGTCCGCACGGGGGTCGAGCCGCCAGCCCCGGTCCTCGGGGAATCCGGAGATCGCGTCCGTGCCCCCGGAGACCAGACGCCACAGGTCCTCGGGCGAGGAGACGCCGCCGGGCAGCCGGCAGCCCATGCCGACGATCGCCACCGGGTCGTCGGCCGCCGCTCGCTCGCCGGCCTCCCCGGTCCCGTGGTCGTTCTGCGGGCCGGAGAGCCGCTCGCGCAGCCGCCGCACGAGCGCGGTGGGCGTGGGGTGGTCGAAGAGGAGCGAGGCCGGCAGGTGCAGGCCGGTGGCGCGCGCCAGGCGGTCCCGCAGCTCGACGGCGGTGACCGAGTCGAAGCCCTGCTCCTTGAACGTGGCGTCCGCCTCCACGGCGGCGGGGTCGCCGAGCCCCAGCACGGCGGCCGCCTGCGCGCGGACCAGCGCCCACAGCTCCGGTTCGCCCGGAGCGGCGGGGCCGTCCTCGGCGGAACGGGCCGGGTCGGCGGCGGGCACCGGGGCGGTGGCGGCGCCGGAGCCGCCCGGGGAGGGCAGGCCCTGCGGCAGCGTGCCGTCGCCGGTGACCCAGTGGGGCTGCCGCTGGAACGCGTAGGTGGGCAGGTCCACGCGGCGGGCGCCCGGGAAGAGGGGGAGCCAGTCCACGGCGAGCCCCTGGGCGTACAGCTCGGCCATGGACCGCAGCAGCCGCCCCGGCTCGTCCTCCCGCCGCCGCAGCGTGCCCTGGACCACCGCGTCCTCGACGGTGTCCGAGATGGCCATCGTCAGCACCGGGTGCGGGCTGACCTCGACGAACACGCCGTGTCCCGCCCCCGCCAGCACCTCGACGGTCTCCGCGAAGCGCACCTCCTGGCGGAGGTTGCGGTACCAGTACTCGGCGTCCAGGTCCGCCACGTCGATCCGGCCGCCGGTGACCGTGGAGTAGAACGCGACGCCGGTGTCGGTCGTCGCGATGCCCTCGGCGGCCCGCAGCACCTCGTCCCGGATGGCCTCGACCTGGGCGGAGTGGGAGGCGTAGTCGACGGGGATGACCTTGGCCCGGACGTCCCGTGCCTGGCAGTCGGCGACGAGGGCGTGCACCGCCTCCTCGGTGCCCGAGACGACGACGGCGTTCGGGCCGTTGACGGCGGCCACCGACACCCGCTCCCGGTCCACCTCGGCGGCGGGCATGGCCAGCGAGGCCAGCGTGCCCTTGCCGGAGAGACCCGCGTTGATGGCGAGGCTGCGCCCGACCGACAGCCGCAGCCCGTCGGCCGTCGAGATGATCCCGGCGGCGCAGGCGGCGGCGATCTCGCCCTGGGAGTGGCCGACGACGGCGTCGGGCACCAGGCCCGCCGCGCGCCACGTCTCGGCCAGGGACACCATGACGGCGAACAGGGCGGGCTGGACGACGTCGACGCGCTCCAGGGCCGTCTCGTCGTCCAGGACCTCGCGCAGCGACCAGTCCACCAGGCCGTCGAGCAGCCGCTCGCACTCGGCCATCCGGGCGGCGAAGACCGGGGAGGAGTCCCACAGGCCGCGGGCCATGCCGGCCCACTGCGAGCCCTGGCCGGGGAAGACCCACACCACGCCGGAGGGGGCCGCCGCCGTGCCCTCGACGACGTGCGCCGCGGGCTCGCCGGTGGCCAGCGCGGACAGGCCGGTGAGCAGCTCGTCGCGGTCGGCGGCGAGGACGACGCCCCGGTGCCGCAGCGCCGAACGGGTCGTCACCGTGGAGAGGCCGACGTCCGACGGGCGCAGCTCCGCGTCGTCCGCGACCCGCTCCCGCAGCCGCTCGGCCTGCGCGCGCAGGGCGGCCGGGGAGCGGCCGGAGACGACCACCGGGACCGGGCCGTCGGGACGCGCGGCGGGTTCCGGCGTCGGAAGGGGGTTCGGCGCGGCGGCACCGGGAGCGCCTCCGGGAGCGATGCCGGGAGCGCTTCCGACAACGAGGTGGCAGTTGGTGCCGCCGACGCCGAACGAACTGACCCCGGCCACCCGGTCCTCGCCCGTCCACGCCCGGGTGGCGGTGTTGACGCGCAGGTTCCAGGTGTCCATGGGGATGTCGGGGTGCGGCTCCCGGTGGTTGAGGGTGGCCGGGAGCAGGCCGTGCTTCATCGACAGCCCGACCTTGATCAGCCCCACCACGCCGGAGGCGCCGTCGAGGTGGCCGATGTTCGTCTTCACCGAGCCGACCAGCAGGGCGTCCTCGGGCCGGCGGGAGGCGCCGAGGACGGCACCGAGGGCCCCGGCCTCCACCGGGTCGCCGGCGCGGGTGCCGGTGCCGTGCAGCTCGACGTATCCGACCCGCTCCGGCGCCACCCCCGCCCGGGTGTGCGCCGCGCGCAGCAGGGCCTGCTGGGCGCGGCCGTCGGGGACGGTCAGGGCCTCGCCGTCGCCGTCGTGGTTGACCGCGCCGCCCAGCACCACGCAGTAGACGGGGTCTCCGTCGGCGACGGCGTCCTCCAGGCGCTTGAGGACGACGACGCCCGCACCCTCGCCGCGCACGAAGCCGTTGGCCCGTGCGTCGAAGGTGTAGCTGCGCCCGTCCGGGGACAGGGCGCCGGCCCGGGCCAGGGCGAGGGTGCTGTCCGGCACCAGGTTCAGGTGGACGCCCCCGGCCAGCGCCAGCTCGGAGGCACCGGAAAGGAGGCTCTGGCAGGCGAGGTGGACGGCGACGAGGGAGGAGGACTGCGCGGTGTCCACCGTCAGGCTCGGCCCGTGGAAGCCGAGCTGGTGGGAGATCCGGTTGGCGATCAGGCCCCGGCTCAGCCCCGCGAGGGAGTGGTGGGAGAGCGCGTCCAGTCCGTGCCGGGGGACGAGGGAGGCGTAGTCGTCCCCGGTGGCGCCGAGGTAGATCGCGGTGGAGGTGCCCCGCAGGGAGTCCGGTGCCGTGCGGGCGTCCTCCAGGGCCTCCCAGCTCAGCTCCAGTGCCATGCGCTGGCGCGGGTCCATGGCGGCGGCCTCGCGCGGGGATATGCCGAAGAAGGCGGCGTCGAAGTCGGCCACCCGTTCGACGAAGCCTCCCCGGCGGTACGGCGCGAGGTCGTCGACGTCGTACCACCGGTCGGCGGGCGCCTCGGTGATGGCGTCCACACCGTCGTGCAGCAGCTTCCAGTAGGCCCGGAGGTGGTCCGCCCCCGGAACCCGGCACGACATGCCGACGACGGCGACGGCCTGCCCGACAAAGTCGCCGGTTCGCCGTTCGACCTGGTTCACGTGCATCAGTTCAGACCTCTCCCAGCCAAGGAAGCTCAAGGGTTGTCACGGAGCCGGGCGCGGTGCCCGGCGGGGCGCGCCCGGGGACGGGGCGCGGGGGACGGTCGGCGGACGACGGTCAGAAGAGGCCCTGCGCCCGCAGCTTCGTGGCCACCTCGACCAGGTGGTCCATCTGCTCCTCGGTGTGCGCCGCGTTGACGATGATGCGCAGCACCGCCTGGCCGCGCCGCGCGGCGGGGTACAGGTAGGGCGGGACCCGGATGCCGTGCTCCAGGAAGGCCCCGTAGACCTCGACGCACTTGCGCTCGTCGCCGATGATGACGGAGCTGAAGCAGGTCTCGGTCTCGGTGATCGGCAGCTCGGCGTCGAGCAGCTTCATCCGGAAGTTCGCCACCTTCTCCAGGTAGTCGTCGACGATCTGCGGCTCCTTCTCGGAGAGCAGCCGGGTGATGTAGGCGGTGCCGGCCGCCGCCGGGGCGGACATGCCGGCGGTGAAGGAGCCGGTGCCGGAGAGGAGTTCGAACGCCTGGATGGCGTCACGGGGCCCGGCGACCAGACCGCCTTCGAGTCCGACGGCCTTCTTCATCGAGACCATGACGAAGTCGGCCTGCCGCAGGCCCTCGTACTCCCGGGCGAACTTGCGGTGCTCCGGGCCGTAGACGAGGAAGCCGTTGGCGTCGTCGACGAACGACAGGGCGCCGTACCGCCGGCACACCTCGACCATCTCGTGGAGCGGGGCGACGGTGCCGTCGATGGAGAACACGGACTCCAGGACCACGACGACGCGCTTGCCCTGCTGCTCCTTGAGGACCTCCTCCAGGCTCTCCACGTCGTTGTGGCGGAAGGAGAAGAGGCGTTCGCCGAACTTGAGGCCCTCGGCCGCCTTCCACAGGGACCAGTGCGCGTCCCGGTCGTAGACGAAGACGGTGTCCCGGTTGACCATCGCCAGGCCCGGCATGAACGACTGGGTGTTGGCCAGGGCGTTGATGAAGCCGATGTTCGCGACGGTGCCCGTCGCGAAGCTGATGGCGGCCTCCTTGCCCAGGTAGGCGGCGACCGTCTCCTCCATGTCGAGGTGCGGCGGCGTGACGCCCTGCACGATGCGCGAGCCGCCGCTGCCCAGGCCGTACTGCCGGGTGGCGTCGACGAGGACGTCCATGACGTCCTCGCGGCGCTGGAGGTCGAGGAAGTTGACCGAGGCGAAGTTCGTCATCAGCTCGTCGGTGCCGTGCTGCGCGCCCGGAAGGATGCCGGACACCGGCGGGCCGCTGATACCGAGCGCCCGGATGCCTTCGGCGAACTTGGTGAAGTTCCAGCCGGCCAGGGAAGTCATCGTTGGTAAACCTCGTGCATTCTCGTTGCTGGTTCGTCGTGCTGGTGGGTGGGGCGGGCGGTGCTCAGCGGTACTTGGGCCAGTTGCGCCCGATCGAGCGGATGAGCTGCGGGTAGACCACGGTCCGACGGATGGGCTTGATGCCGGTCATGTAGACCTTTCCGAAGGCGCCGTTGGGCTTGACGAGGGCCGCCATCTGGCCGTGGTAACCGCCGTCCCCGTCCTGGACCCACCCGATGTGCAGGAGCGCGTGCACCGTGCGGTTGGCGAGCTCGGCGGTCCACTCCCGGTCGGTCTGGTAGACCGAGGAGAAGGGGACGACCTTCAGGTCGGGGCCGCGCGGGCCGGCGCGGAGGTCCTCCGGCAACCGGTCCCGCAGCGAGCCCACCCGGCTGCCCACGCCCGTCTCCCGCCGGTCCCAGCCGAACAGCTTCCCGAGCCGCCAGCGGATCGCGAAGAGGGTGCGCACGGCGACGTCGGAGATCTCGTCGTCATCGTCCGACGTGAACTGCCGCACCAGCCGGTCGAGGTCGTCCGGGCCGCCCGGGGTGGGCAGCGCCCACACGTCCTCCAGCTCGAAGTCGCCGGTGAACTCGTGGATGCGCCAGGGCTGTTCGGTGTGGGCGCTGCTGGGGAGCCGCATGTGGGGGCCTTTCTCCTCGTCTGTCGCCGGATCAGCCGGCCGGGTGCCCGGCCAGGTCGGCACGGTCGGCGCGGTCCGCGCGGGGCCGCAGCGCCAGCCGGGTGCCCTGGCGCGTCGTCATGGTGACGGTGCGGCTGCGCGGCCCCTCCGGCTTCATGTCCTCGCGGTGCAGTGCGCAGGTGGACAGCACCTCGCGCAGGACGGCCTTCATCTCCAGGATCGCGATCCGGTCGCCCAGGCACCGGGTGTGGCCGCCGCCGAACGGGATCCAGGTGTGCGCGCTGGGCTTGACGCCCTCCCAGCGCTCGGGCCGGAACCGGTCGGGCTCCGGGTAGATCTCCGGGTCGTGGTGGACCAGGTAGCCGCTCGCCCACAGGTGGGCGCCCGGCTCGTAGCGCACGCCGCCGATCTCGATGGGCTTCATCACCTCGCGGGGGATGATCTGCGGGGTCGGCGGGTACATGCGCAGCACCTCGTGGACCGTCCCGGTCAGATAGGTGTCGCTCTGACCCGCGTCGATCTCCGCCACCAGCTTCTCCAGCGCGGCCGGTTCCCGGCTCAGGCACTCCAGGGCCCAGCAGATCGCGGCCGAGGTGGTCTCGGTGCCGGCGAGGAACATGGTCATGATCTCGTCGCGCAGCTCGACCGCGCTGAGCGGGGAGCCGTCCTCACGGGTGATCCCGAGCATCACGGAGAGCATGTCGTCACCGAACTCGCCGGAGTCCATGCGCTCGCGCACGGCCTGGGCGATCAGCGCGTCCGCGCGGGCCCGGTTCTTGAAGAAGCGGTCGAGCCCCAGGGGCCGGACGGCCCGCAGCACCTTCACCGCGAACGGCGACATCGTGTGCGTCTCGATCATGGACGAGATGCGGCGGTTGAGACTCAGCATGTCCCAGACCACCTCGAACAGCTCGTCCCAGCAGGACGGCACGGCCTTGCCGAAGACGACCTCGCGGATCACCTGGATGGTGAACCGGTGGATGTACGGGTACAGCGCGACGACCTCGCCGCGCGGCCAGGTGGCCACGATGCGCTCGGCCATCTCGCCGACCGACGCCTCGATGCGCTTGTGCGCGTCGCCCTTGATGCTGGGCAGGATCTGCTTGCGCCGCGCCTTGTGCTCCTCCTCGTCCAGCCAGGCCAGTCCCGTCTGCCCGATGAACTTCTCCAGCGCCGCGCTGCCGTTCCCGGTGTGCAGGACGGTGCGCGGGGCGAGGAACATCGCCTTCACCTCGTCCGGGTCGGAGATCACGTAGATCGTGCTGCCCTTGGGCATGATCTTCAGCTCGAAGCGCTTGCCGTACCGCTCGCGGCACGTGCGCATGAACGACGCGGGGTCGCGGAAGAGCTTCAGCCCCTGGTAGAGCATCGGGGAACGCGGCCCCGGCAGGGAGGTGGCGGGGACGGCCTCCCGCGCGGGTGTGTTGACAGTGCTCATGGCTTCTCTCATCCCTTTCGTGGCTCGGACTACCGCTGGGTGTGGGCGGCTGCCAGGTCGCGGAGCCTGTCGAGCAGACCCGCCTCGCGCAGCTCGTCGATCGGGATGGCCGTCAGCAGCGCGCGGATCTCGGCGTCCTCCGGCGTCTCGGCAGGCGTCTGCGGCGTGTGCGGCGCCTGCGGTGCCGCTTCCGGCGCCTGCGCGACCTCCTCCGCCCCGGCGAGCGACAGCAGCTGCCCGGTGATGGCCAGGGCCGACGGGTGGTCGAACACGAGGGTGGGTTCCATCGGCATGCCGGTGACCCGGCTGAGCCGGTTGCTCAGCTCGACGGCGCTCAGGGAGTCGAAGCCGTACTCCTGCAACGGGCGCTCCGGCTCGACGGCCTCTGCCGCGTCGTGCCCGAGGACGGCGGCGACCTGCGTCCGCACCAGGTCGAGGACCAGCGTCTCCCGGTCGGCCTCGGCCACGCCCGCGAGCCGAACGGCCAGGGACTCCCCGGCCTCCGGCCCCTGCGCGGGGGCCCGCACGAGACCGCGCAGCAGCGGCGGCAGCATCCCGGCCGCCGCCTGACCGCGCAGCGCGGGCGGGTCCAGCTTCACCGGCGCGAGCAGCGGCAGGTCCAGGGCGAGCGCCTGGTCGAAGAGGTCCAGTCCGAGTTCGGCGGAGAGCGGACGGACGCCCATCCGCTGGAGCCGCGCGAGGTCGGTCTCGTCGAGCTGCCCGGCCATCCCGGCCTCGCTCGCCCACAGGCCCCAGGCCAGCGAGACGGCCGGGAGGCCCTGCGCGTGCCGCAGTGCGGCGAGGGCGTCGAGGGAGGCGTTGGCGGCGGCGTAGTTGGCCTGTCCGGGGCTGCCGATGAGGGAGGCCACGGAGGAGAACAGCACGAACGCCGACAGGTCCATGGCGGAGGTCAGCTCGTGCAGGTGCCACGCCGCGTCCGCCTTGGGCGCCATCACCCGGTTCACCTGGTCCGGCGTCATCGACTCGACCACGCCGTCGTCGAGCAGGCCGGCCGCGTGGACGACGGCGTCGAGCGGCTCCTCCAGCGATCCGAGGAGGTCCGCCAGCCGGTCCCGGTCGGAGACGTCACAGGCCGCGATCCGCACCGAGGCGCCGAGCGCCTCCAGTTCGGCGGTCAGCTCCGGCGCGCCGTCGGCCGCCGGGCCGCGGCGGCTGACCAGCAGCAGCTTCTCGACGCCGTGCCGCCCGGCCAGGTGCCGGGCCACCTCGGCGCCCAGACCGCCGGTACCGCCGGTGACGAGGACGTGCCCCTTCAGGTCCGGCGCCGCCGGAACCGTCAGCACCACCTTGCCGATGTTGCGGCCCTCGCGCAGGAAGCGGAACGCGTCCTGGCTCTGCCGCACGTCCCACGCGCGGACCGGCGAGAGCTTCAGCACCCCGTGGTCGAACAGGCCGACCAGTTCGCGCAGCATCTCCTGGAGCCGGTCCGGGCCCGACTCCATCAGGTCGAAGGACCGGTAGCGCACGTCCGGGTGGTCGCCCGCCACGGTCTCCGGGTCGCGGATGTCGGCCTTGCCCATCTCGACGAACCGGCCGCCGCGCGGCAGCAGGTCCAGGGAGGCGTCGACGAACTCACCGGCGAGCGAGTTGAGGACGACGTCCATGCCGGCGCCGTCGGTGGCCTCCAGGAACGCCTCCCGGTAGCCGAGGTCGCGCGAGGAGGAGATCCGCTCCTCCGGGACGCCCAGGCCCTGCACCGCGTGCCACTTCGGCCGGCTCGCGGTCGCGAAGACCTCCGCCCCCAGGTGGCGGGCGATCTGCACGGCCGCCATGCCGACGCCGCCGGCGGCGGCGTGGACGAGCACCCGCTCGCCCGCCTTCAGCCCGGCGAGGTGGACGAGCCCGTAGTAGGCGGTCAGGTACACCACCGGCACGGAGGCCGCCTCGGTGAACGACCACTCCTCGGGCATCGGGGCCACCATCCGGCGGTCCACCACCGCGAAGGGGCCGAACGAGTCGCCGACCAGGCCGAACACGCGGTCCCCCGGCGCCAGGTCGGTGACCTCGGCGCCCGTCTCCAGGACGATGCCGGCGGCCTCGGTGCCCATCTCCGCCTCACCGGGGTACATGCCGAGCGCGATCAGCACGTCGCGGAAGTTCAGCCCCGCCGCGCGGACCGCGATCCGCACCTCGCCCGGGGCGAGCGGGCGGCCGGCGTCCGACGGCAGGATCGCGAGGTCGTCCAGCGAGCCCTTGCGTCCGACCGACAGCTTCCACGGGCCCTCGGGGAGCGCGCCGGCCCGGCCGAGGCGCGGGGCCAGGAACCGCCCGTCGCGCACGACGACCTGCGGCTCGTCGAGGGCGCTCAGCGCGCCCCAGTCCGGCTCCTCGTCGCCGTCCAGGTCCACGAGCAGGAAGCGCCCGGGGTGCTCGGACTGGGCGCTGTGCACCAGACCCCAGACCGCCGCCTGCGCGACGTCCGGCGTCTCGTCGCCGACGGCGACCGCGCCGCGCGTCACGACGACCAGGCGGGCGTCCACGAGCCATTCGCTGACCAGCCACTGCTGCACCAGCTCCAGCGCCGCCGCCGCGGCGCCGCGCGCCGCCGCGTCCACGTCGCCGACCGGCGTCGCGACCGAGGCGAGCGCGAGGTCGGGCGCCTTGGCGCTCATGGCGATCTCGTCCTCGAGCGCGTAGACGTTCGCGAACCGCTCGCCCGACATCGGCAGGTCGCCGAGGACAGCGAGCCGGACCTCCCGCTGCTCGGTGGCCGGGACGGTGGCCCACTCCACCTGGTACAGCGAGCGCTGGGCACCGCCGCGCCCGCCGCCGAGCTGCGCCGGATCCACGGGGCGGACGGCCAGCTTGGCCACGCTCACCACGGGCTCGCCGGTCTCGGAGGTGACGGTGACGCTCACCGCCGACTCACCGGCCGGGGCGATCCGCACCCGGCCGCGCGTCGCGCCGCTCCGCCCGAGCCGGACGCCCGACCAGGAGAAGGGCAGGCCCACCGGGTCGCCGGGGCGCACGTCCAGCATGCCGCCGTGCAGGGTGGCGTCGAACAGTGCGGGGTGGATGCCGAAGCCGGTGCCCGACGCGTCGTCGGCGAGCGCCACCTCGGCGTAGAACTCCTCGCCCGCACGCCACACCGCGCGGACGTTCCGGAAGGTGGGCCCGTAGTCGAAGCCGATGTCGGTGAGCAGCGCGTACAGCGCGTCGGCGGACACGGCCTCGGCGGCCGGGGGCCACTGACCCGGCGCGGCGGGCGCGTCGGGCCCGTCGGGGGCGAGGTGTCCACGGGCGTGACAGGTCACCTCCGGTGCCTCGTCGTCGCTGCCGAACTCGGGCCGCGAGTACACGGCGACCTCACGGCGTCCCTCCGCACCGGCCGGGCCGACGGCGACCCGCACCAGCCGCGGCACGCCCTCCGCGAAGGCCATCGGGGCCTCCAGGACGAGGTCGGCCAGGACCGGGCAGTCGACCTCGCGGCCGGCGGCCATGGCCAGCTCGACGAGGCCCGTGCCGGGGATGATCGTCGTGCCGAGCACGACGTGGTCGCGCGTCCAGGGGTGGGTGTCGGTTCCGACGCGGCCGGTGAACAGCCACTCGTCCCGGTCACCCACCTGCGCCCCGCCGGCCAGGATCGCGTGCTCGACCGCGCCCAGGCCGGCCGCCGCCGCGTCACCGGAGCCACCGCCGGACTGCCAGTACCGCTCGGCCCGGAAGGCGTAGGTCGGCAGGTCGACGCGCCGGGCGTCGGTCCCCGCGTAGAAGGCGGACCAGTCGACGGGCACCCCGGCGACGTGGGCCGCGCCCAGGAACCCGGCGAAGGTCTGCGCCTCGGAGTGCTCGGCCCGCAGCGCGGAGGCGAACACGGCGTCGGAGTCGCCGCCGACGCACAGCCGCGCCATCGCCGTCAGGACGGCGTCGGGGCCGAGCTCCAGGAAGCGGCGGACGCCCAGGTCGTGCAGGGTCCGCACGCCGTCGGCGAACCGGACGGCCTGCCGCACGTGCGTCACCCAGTAGTCGGCGTCGGACATCTCCGAGGACACCGGCTTCCCGGACACGTTGGAGACGATCGGGATGCGCGGCTCGGCGAACCGCAGCCCCTCGGCGACCGCGCGGAACTCCGCGAGCATGGGCTCCATGCGCGGCGAGTGGAACGCGTGCGACACCCGCAGCCGCGTCGTCCGGCGCCCGTCCCAGCGCGGCAGCCACTCCTCGACGGCGTCCGCGTCGCCGGAGACCACGACGGCCCGGGGGCCGTTCACGGCCGCCAGGTCGAGCCGGCCCTCGAAGCCGGCCAGGGACTCGGCGACCTCGGCCTCCTCGGCCTGGACGGCCACCATCGCCCCACCGGCGGGCAGCGCGCCCATCAGCCGGCCGCGCGCGACCACCAGGGCGCAGGCGTCCTTCAGCGACAGCACGTCCGCGACATGGGCGGCGACGATCTCGCCCACCGAGTGGCCGATGAGGTAGTCCGGGCGGATGCCGGACGACTCCGCCAGCCGGTACAGCGCGACCTCGACGGCGAACAGGCACACCTGGGTGAACGCGGTCGAGTCCAGCAGCGCCGCCTCGTCCGAGCCCTCCTCGGCGGCCAGCAGCTCCCGCACCGACCGGCCGAGCAGCGGGTCCAGCTCGGCGCAGACCTCGTCCAGCGCCTCGGCGAACCGGGGGTGCCGCTCGGCGAGTTCGGCGCCCATCCGGGCCCGCTGGGAGCCCTGGCCGGTGAAGAGCACGGCCGTGGTGTCGCCGACCGGGCGGCCCTCGGCCCCCGCGGTGACGGGCTCGCCCGCCGCCAGGGAGGCCAGGCCCGTCAGCAGCTCCTCGCGGGTGGACGCCACCACGGCCGCGCGGTTCTCCAGGTGCGCCCGCGCGGTGGCGGTGGTGAGGCCCACGTCGGCCGGGCTCGTCTCGGGCCGCTCGGCGAGGTGGGCGCGCAGCCGCTCCGCCTGGGCGCGCAGCCCGGCCTCGCCCCGGCCGGACACCAGCACCGGCACCGGACCGGCCGGTCGGCCCGTCCCGGTCTCGGCCCGGTCCTCGGCGGGGGCCTCCTCCAGGATCACGTGCGCGTTGGTGCCGCTGACCCCGAACGACGACACGCCCGCGCGGCGCGGACGCTGCGCTGCGGGCCACTCCCGCGCCTGGGTCAGCAGCTCGACGGCGCCGGACTCCCAGTCGATGTGCGGGGAGGGCTCGTCCACGTGCAGGGTGCGCGGCAGCGTCTCGTGCCGCATGGCCTGCACCATCTTGATCACCCCGGCGACACCGGCGGCGGCGGAGCTGTGGCCGATGTTCGACTTGATCGAGCCCAGGTACAGCGGCGCGTCCTCCCGCTCGCGGCCGTAGGTGGCCAGCAGCGCCCGCGCCTCGATCGGGTCGCCCAGCGTCGTGCCCGTACCGTGCCCCTCGACCGTGTCCACCTCGGCGGGGGCGAGACCCGCGTTGGCCAGCGCCGCACGGATGACCCGCTCCTGCGCGGGGCCGTTCGGCGCGGTCAGGCCATTGCTCGCACCGTCCTGGTTGACCGCACTGCCGCGGATCACCGCCAGCACGCGGTGGCCCTTGCGGCGGGCCTCGGAGAGCCGCTCCACCACGAGCAGCCCGGCGCCGTCGGAGAACCCGGTCCCGTCGGCCGTCGCCGCGTAGGACTTGCAGCGCCCGTCCGGGGCCAGGCCCCGCTGCCGGCTGAACTCCTGGAACAGGAACGGGCCCGCGAGGACCGTGACCCCGCCGACGAGAGCCATCGAGCACTCGCCCGAACGCAGCGCCTGCGCCGCCAGGTGCAGCGCGACCAGGGACGAGGAGCACGCCGTGTCCACCGACACCGCCGGCCCCTCCAGGCCCAGGCTGTAGGAGATGCGGCCGGAGACCACGCTCGTCGACTTGCCGGTGAGCCGGTAGCCCTCCAGCTCCGGCGACGCGTCACCGTAGTCCGAGGTGATCACACCGCAGAAGACGCCGGTGTCGCTGCCGCGCAGGGACGTCGGGTCGATGCCGGCGCTCTCCAGGCCCTCCCAGGCCGCCGTGAGCATGAGCCGCTGCTGCGGGTCCATCGCCAGGGCCTCGCGGGGGCTCACGCCGAAGAACTCGGCGTCGAACCCGGCCGCGTCGTCGACGAAGCCGCCGCCCCGGGTGGTCACCTTGCCGGGCTGCTCCGGGTCCGGGTCGTAGAGCCGCTCGGCGTCCCAGCCGCGGTCGCCGGGCATGTCCGAGACGGCGTCACGGCCCGAGGCCACCAGCTCCCACAGGTCCTCGGGGGAGCTCACCCCGCCGGGATAGCGGCAGCTCATCCCGACGATGGCCAGCGGCTCGGCGGCCTGGGCGCGGATGCGCTGGTTCTCCTGCCGCAGGCGCTCGGTTTCCTTGAGCGAGTCCCGGAGTGCCTCGACGAGCTCGTTCTGTCCGATGGTCATGAGTCGTTCACCTTCGTGTCGGGACGCCTCCGGGGCGTCACCTTCGGGTCGGGACGTTCGGGCTCGTTGCGCACGGGTGCGTGCTTCCGGTCGGAGGAGGTCATGCGGTGTCGCCCCGGGCCATGCGGACGAGGTCCGCCGCGTCCATGTCGTCGATCGACACGGTGGCGGCTCCGTCGGCCGGAGCACCGGCGTCGGGAGCGTCGTCGGCCAGGGAGCGCAGGGTGTCGAGCAGTCCGGCCTGACGCAGCCGGGCGACGGGGATCGAGGCCAGCAGGGCGCGGACGGCGTCGTCCTCCGAGGGGGAGGCCCCCGCCCCCGCCTCCGGCGCCACGACCGAGACGAGATGGTCGGCGATCGCGGCCGGGGTCGGGTGGTCGAACACCAGGGTGGCGGGCAGACGGACGCCGGTGGCCTGGGCCAGCCCGTTGCGCAGCTCGACCGCGCTGAGCGAGTCGAACCCGAGCTCCTTGAACGCCCGGCCGGGTTCGACGGCGTCCGCCGACGCGTGGCCGAGGACGGCGGCGACCTGGGCCCGCACGACGTCGAGCACCACGCGCGCCCGGTTCGCCTCGGGAACCCCGGCGAGCCGCTGCGCCAGCGAGCCGCCGCCGGGCCGGCTGACCGGCACGAGGCCGCGCATCAGCGCGGGCAGCATGCCGCCGCGCGCCTGGGCCCGCAGCGTGGGCAGGTCCAACCGCACCGGGGCGAGGAGCGCGGCCCCGGACGTCAGGGCCCGGTCGAACAGGGCGAGGCCGAGCTCCGTGGAGATCGCGCCGACGCCCATGCGGGCCAGCCGGGCCAGCGCGGCCTCGTCCATGTCCCCGGTCATGCCGGTGGAGTCGGCCCACAGACCCCAGGCGAGCGAGGTCGCGGGCAGGCCCCGGGCCCGCCGGGCGGCGGCGAGCGCGTCGAGTGCGGCGTTGGCCGCCGCGTAGTTCGCCTGGCCCGGACTGCCGATCAGCGCCGCCGCCGAGGAGAACAGCACGAACGCCGACAGGTTCGTCCCGGCCGTCAGTTCGTGCAGGTGGAGGGCGGCGTCCACCTTCGGCCGCATCACGCGCTCGACCTGCTCGGGGGTGAGCTGGTCGACCACCGCGTCGTCGAGCACGCCGGCCGTGTGGACGACCATCGTCAGCGGCCGGTCCAGCGAGGCCAGCAGCTTGGCGACCTCGTCCCGGTCCGACACGTCGCAGGCGAGCACCCGGGCGTCGCAGCCCGCCGCGCCCAGCTCGGCGACGAGGTCGGCGGCGCCCTCGGCCGCCGGACCGCGGCGGCTCACCAGGAGCAGCCGCCGGGCCCCGTGCGCCGTCGCCAGGTGCCGGGCGGCCAACGCGCCGAGGCCACCGGTGCCACCGGTGATCAGCACCGTGCCGTCGGGGTCGAAGGACGGCTCGGTGCCCCGGTCCGCCGCGCGCACCAGCCGGGGCGCGAGCACCCGGCCGCCGCGCACTGCGAGACGGGGCTCGTCCAGTCCGGCCAGCGACGTCCACACCGGCTCGGCCACCGGCTCCGCCGCGTCGACGTCCACGAGCGTCAACCGGCCCGGGTACTCGGCCTGCGCGCTGTGCACCAGGCCCCAGACCGCGCCCTGGGCGACCTCGGCCGGCTCACCGTCCACGGCCGCCGCGTTGCGGGTGGCCACGACGAGGCGCGCCGCGCGCAGCGGCTCGCTCGCGAGCCACCGCCGCACCAGCTCCAGCGCGGCGACCGCGCTCGCGCGCGCCGCGTCGGCGGTCGCGTCACCCGGGGCGGCGCCGTCGACCGTGGCGAGCACGAGGTCCGGGGCCGCGGCTCCGTCGACGAGCGCCCGCTCCAGGGCGGCGAGGTCGGCGAACCGCTCGCCGGGCGCCGTCAGCTCCCCGAGGACGGCGATCCGCACGTCCCGCGACGCCGCCGAGGCCGCCGGGGAGACCGGCGTCCACTCGACGCCGAAGAGCGACTGGGCCGCGTCCCGCTGGGCGTTCGCCAACTGGCCGGCCTCGACCGGGCGCATGACCAGCCGCTCCATGGTCAGCACCGGCTCGCCCCGCTCCCCGGTGATGTCGACGCGGAACGCCGACTCACCGGCCGGGGTGATGCGGGCCCGCACCCGGGAGCGTCCGGTCTCGCCCACGCGCACCCCGGTCCAGGAGAACGGCAGTACGGCCGCGACGTCCGCTCCCTGCTCCAGCAGCGAGCCGTGCATCGCGGCGTCGAACAGGGCGGGATGGACGCCCCACCCCTCGCCGCCGGTGTCCTCCGGCAGCGCCACCTCGGCGTAGACGGTGCCGTCGGCCGGGTCCCCGGCCCGCCACACCGCGCGCACGCCGTGGAACATCGGGCCGTAGGCGTAGCCGAGATCGGCCATCCCGTCGTACAGGTCCTCCACCGAGGCGGGGCGCGCGTCCTGCGGCGGCCACACCGTCTGCCACTGCGGCTGCGACTGCGGGGCGGGCCCGACGTCCGGCGCCAGCCGTCCGCGTCCGTGGCAGACCGTCTCGGGCCGCTCGTCGTCCGAGCCGCGCTCCGGGCGGGAGTACAGCGCCACCTCACGGCGGCCGTCCTCCCCGGCGGGACCGACGGTGACCTGGAGCTGCCGGGACACCGACGGGTCGAGCAGCAGCGGCGCCTCCAGCACCAGTTCGTCCAGCACCGGCGTCTCCACGTGCCGCCCGGCGGCCAGGGCCAGTTCGACCAGGGCCGTACCGGGGACGATCGTGGCGCCGAGGACGACGTGGTCCCGCGTCCAGGGCTGGGTGTCGGTGGAGAGGCGGCCGGTGAACATCCACTCGTCCCGGTCGCCGACCCGCACCGCGCCGACGAGCATCGGGTGGTCGACGGTCCCGAGCCCGGACGCGGTCGCGTCCCCGGCCCCGGGGCCGCCGGAGGGGGCGAGCCAGTAGGGGCGGCGCTGGAAGGCGTAGGTCGGCAGCTCGACGCGCCGGGCGCCCGGGAGGCAGGCGTGCCAGTCCACCGGCACCCCGGCGGCGTGCGCGCGGCCCAGGAAGCCGGCGAACGTCTCCGCCTCGGAGTGCTTGGCCCGCAGGGCGGGGAGGAGGACCGTCTCGGCTTCCTCGGCTTCCTCGGTGTTCCGGGTGTGCCCGGTGTGTTCGGCCCCCTCGGTGTGCTCGGTGCTCTCGGCGTCCAGGCACTGGCGGGCCATCGCGGTGAGCACCGCGTCCGGCCCCAGCTCCAGGAACCTGCGGACGCCCAGCCCGTGCAGCGTCCGCACACCGTCGTGGAACCGCACGGCCTGCCGCACGTGCCGCACCCAGTAGTCGGCGTCGACGGCGGACACCGGCTCACCGGTCACGTTGGAGACGACCGGAATCTTGGGCTCCGCGTATCGCAGCCCCTCGGCCACCGCGCGGAACTCCGCGAGCATCGGCTCCATGTGCGGGGAGTGGAAGGCGTGCGACACCCGCAGCCGCGAGGTCCTGCGGTCCCGCCAGGCCGGGAGCCACTCCTGCGCGGCGTCCTCGTCCCCCGAGACGACCACGGCGCGCGGCCCGTTGACGGCCGCGATCTCCAGGCGGCCCTCGAACCCGGCCAGCGATTCCGCGACCTCCGCCTCCGTGGCCTCCACCGCGACCATCGCCCCGCCGGTGGGCAGGGCGCCCATCAGCCGGCCCCGGGCGACGACCAGGGCGCACGCGTCGGGCAGCGACAGCACGCCCGCCGCGTGGGCGGCGGCCAGCTCACCGACCGAGTGGCCGATCAGGTAGTCCGGACGCACCCCGAGCGACTCCAGCAGCCGGAACATCGCGACCTCGACGGCGAACAGCGCCACCTGCGTGAACTCCGTGGCGTCCAGCGCCCCGTCGCTCTCGGCCAGCAGTTCCCGCACCGACCGGCCGACCAGCGGGTCCAGCTCGGCGCACACGGCGTCCAGCGCCCGGTCGAACGCCGGGAAGACGGCCGCCAACTCCAGCCCCATGCCCGGCCGCTGCGACCCCTGCCCGGTGAACAGGAAGGCCGTCCGGCCACCGACCGGGGAGACGCCGGAGCTCACCCCCGCCAGGGCGGCCAGCAGTTCCTCCCGCTCCCGGGCCACCACCACGGCCCGGCGCTCCAGCAGGGCCCGCGTCGTCACCGCCGTGAACGCCACATCCGGGACGGACAGTTCCGGCCGCGCGAGGAGATGCGCCCGCAGCCGCTCCGCCTGGGCGGACAGGGCCTCGTCGTTGCGGGCGGAGAGGACCACCGGCAGCGCACCGCTGGGCGCGCCCGTCACGTCCCGCCCGTCCTCGACGGAGACCGGCTCCTCGGCGGGCGCCTCCTCCAGGATCACGTGCGCGTTGGTGCCGCTGACCCCGAAGCTCGACACGGCGGCACGGCGCGGACGGCCGGTGGCACTCCACTCCCGCGCCTGGGTCAGCAGTTCGACGGCGCCGGGCCGCCAGTCGATGTGCGGGGAGGGCTCGTCCGCGTGCAGCGTCGCGGGGAGCGTCCCGTGCCGCATGGCCTGCACCATCTTGATCACCCCGGCGACACCGGCGGCGGCCGAGCTGTGGCCGATGTTCGACTTGATCGAGCCCAGGTACAGCGGCGCGTCCCCCCGTTCCCGGCCGTAGGTGGCCAGCAGCGCCTGGGCCTCGATCGGGTCGCCCAGCGTGGTGCCCGTGCCGTGCCCCTCGACCGTGTCCACCTCGTCCGGCCGCAGGTCGGCGTTGGCCAGTGCCGCGCGGATGACGCGCTCCTGCGCGGGGCCGTTCGGCGCCGTCAGGCCGTTGCTCGCACCGTCCTGGTTGATGGCACTGCCCCGGATCACGGCCAGCACCCGGTGGCCCCGGCGCCGCGCCTCGGAGAGCCGCTCCACGACGAGCAGGCCCAGCCCGTCCGAGAAGCCCGTCCCGTCGGCGGAGGCCCCGTAGGCCTTGCACCGACCGTCGGGGGCGAGACCGCGCTGCCGGCTGAAGTCGATCAGGAGGTTCGGCGCCGCCATGACGGACACCCCGCCGACGAGCGCCATCGAGCACTCGCCCGACCGCAGCGCCTGCGCCGCCAGATGCAGCGCGACCAGGGAAGAGGAGCACGCCGTGTCCACCGACACCGCCGGCCCCTCCAGGCCCAGGCTGTAGGCGACGCGGCCCGAGGCCACGCTGGTCGTCGTGCCCGTCAGGTGGTACCCGTCGGTCTCCGGGCGGACGGAGGCCCCGTAACCGGAGTTCACCGCACCGCAGAACACACCCGTGTCGGTGCCGCGCAGCGTCGTCGGGTCGATCCCCGCGTTCTCGAACGCCTCCCAGGACGCCTCCAGCAGCAGGCGCTGCTGCGGGTCCATGGCGAGCGCCTCACGCGGGCTGATCCCGAAGAAGTCCGCGTCGAACGCACCGACCCCGTCGACGAAACCTCCGGCGCGGGTGTACAGGGTGCCCGGCCGGTCCGGGTCCGGGTCGTAGAGCCGCTCCAGGTCCCAGCCGCGATCGGTGGGCAGCGGGCTCATCGCGTCGCGGCCCGAGGCCACCAGCTCCCACAGCTCGTCCGGCGAGGTCACGCCGCCGGGGTACCGGCAGCTCATGCCGACGACGGCCAGCGGCTCGTCGGCGTCCGTCCGGGTGGGACGGCTCCGCCGCGCCGGGCGCGTCTCCTCGACGCTCCCGCCGATCTCGGCCAGCAGCAGCCGGGCGACGGCCACCGGGTTCGGGTGGTCGAACACGAGCGTGGCGGGCAGCTTCAGTCCGGTGAGCCGGGAGAGGCGGTTGCGCAGCTCGACCGCGCTGAGCGAGTCGAACCCCAGCTCACGGAAGGCCCGTTCGGCGTCGATCGCCGCAGGGGAGGCGTGTCCGAGGACGGAGGCGATCTGTGCGAGCACCAGCTCCAGCACGACCTGCTCGCGGTCGGCCTCCGGAACGCCCGCGAGCCGCCGGCTCCACGAGCCGCCCCCGTCGGCGGCCCGCGCCGGAGCCCGTACCAGGCCGCGCAGCAGCGGCGGCAGCGTGCCCGCCCTCGCCTGGGCCCGCAGCACGGACGGGTCCAGGGTGACGGGCGCCAGCAGCGCGGCGTCCACCCGGAGGGACAGGTCGAACAGCTCCCGTCCCCGTTCGGCGGTGAGCGCGGTGACGCCCATCCGCTCCAGCCGGGCGAGTTCGGCCTGATCCAGCTCCCCGGTCATGCCGGTGGCGTCACCCCACAGCCCCCAGGCGAGCGCGGTGGCGGGCAGGCCCTCCGCACGGCGGGCCGAGGCGAGGGCGTCCAGGGCGGCGTTGGCCGCCGCGTAGTTCGCCTGGCCGGGGCTGCCGATCAGGGCGGCGACCGACGAGAACAGCACGAAGGCCGACAGATCGGCATCGGCGGTCAGTTCGTGCAGATGCAGGGCGGCGTCCACCTTCGGCCGCAGGACGCGGTCCACCTGCTCCGGGGTCAGCTGCTCGACCACACCGTCGTCGAGCACGCCCGCACTGTGGATCACCGCCGTGAGCGGCCGGTCCACCGAGGCCAGCAGCGCGCCCAGTTGCTCCCGGTCCGCGACGTCGCACGCCGCCGCCCGGACGCTCGCGCCCTCCGCCTCCAGCTCGGCGACGAGCGCGCCGACCCCGGGGGCGTCGGCCCCACGGCGGCTGACCAGCAGCAGGTGGCGGGCACCGTGCCGGGTCACCGCGTGCCGGGCGAACAGGGCGCCCAGGCCACTCGTACCACCGGTGATCAGCACGGTGCCGTGCGGGTCCAGCGGCGCCGGGACGGTGAGCACCACCTTGCCGACGTTGTGGCCCTCGCGCAGGAACCGGAAAGCCTCCTCGCCCCGGCGCACGTCCCAGGTCCGCACCGGCGCGTGGGTGAGCACACCGCGCTCGAACAGCGCGACGATCTCGGCCAGCATCTCCCGGAGGCGGTCGATCCCGGCCGCCTCGAAGGTGTCGAACGACGTGTACCGCACGCCGTCGTGCTCCCGGGCCACGGTCCCCGCGTCCCGGAGGTCGGCCTTGCCCATCTCGACGAACCGACCGCCACGGGGCAGCAGATCCAGCCCCGCGTCGACGAACTCGCCCGCGAGCGCGTTCACCACGACGTCCACCCCGGAGCCGTCGGTGGCCGCCAGGAAAGCCTGCCGGAAGCCGAGATCGCGCGAGGAGGCGATCCGGTCGGCGGGCACGCCCAGCGCGCGCACGGCGTCCCACTTGGCCGGGCTCGCCGTCGCGAACACCTCGGCCCCGAGATGCCGCGCCAGTTGCACGGCGGCCGTCCCCACACCCCCGGCGGCGGCGTGCACGAGGACCTTCTCGCCCGGACGCACCACGGCGAGGTCCACGAGGGCGCAGTACGCCGTGAGGTGGGCGACGGGCACGGCGGCGGCCTGGGCGAACGTCCAGCCCGCCGGGATCGTGGTGATCAGCCGCCGATCCGCGACCGCGAGGGGCCCGAAGGACTCCAGCACGCAGCCGAACACGTGCTCACCCGGCGCCAGGTCCGTCACGTCGGAGCCGACCTCGACGACGACGCCCGCCGCCTCGCTGCCCAGCGGCACGTCGCCCGGGTACATCCCGAGCGCGATCAGCACGTCCCGGAAGTTCAGGCCCGCGGCACGGACCGCGATCCGCACCTCCCCCGCTTCGAGCGGCCGGGCGCCGTCGGACGGCACGACGGCCATGTCCTCCAGCGAGCCCTTCCGCCGGGTCGACAGCCGCCACGCGTCGTCGGACGGCACGGCCGGCAGCCGGGCCAGGCGCGGGGCCAGCACCCGGCCCTCCCGGACGGCGAGTTCGGACTCGTCCAGGTCGAGCAGCGCGCCCCAGTCGGGCGCCTCGCCGCCCCCGGCGGCCACACCGCCCACGTCCACGAGGACGAAGCGGCCCGGGTGCTCGGACTGCGCGCTGCGCACCAGCCCGCACACCGCCGCCTGGGCCGGGTCGGCCGACTCGGCCGCGCCCCCGGCCGCGACACCGCCACGGGTGACCACGACGAGCCGGGAACCGGCGAAGTGCTCGCCGGCCAGCCACCGTTGGACGAGCGCCAGCGCCTCGGCCGCCACCGCGCGCACGCCGGTTCCACCATCGCTGTCGCTGTCGCTGTCGAAGGTGGCGACGACCGCCTCGGGGGCGGCCTCTCCGGCCGCGAGGGCCTGTTCCAGGGCGTCGAGGTCCGGGTGGTCCGTTCCGAGCACGACGACGGCGGCCGGACGCGGCGTCGTCTCGACGGGGGTCCAGGCGAGCTGGAACAGCGCGTTCGCGTGGGCGCCCCGGGTCCCGTCGAGCTGCCCGGGGTCCACGG
This sequence comes from Streptomyces chumphonensis, assembly GCF_014779715.1. Classification (GTDB taxonomy): domain Bacteria; phylum Actinomycetota; class Actinomycetes; order Streptomycetales; family Streptomycetaceae; genus Streptomyces; species Streptomyces chumphonensis. Next base: position 1,063 of record NZ_JACXYU010000007.1, on the reverse strand, counting down.
CCCGGAACACCAGCTGGTCCATGCTCATGACCGGCTCGCCCTGTTCGTCGACGACGTCGACGCGCAGGGTGGACTTCCCGGTGCCGGCCACCCGCACCCGGGCCGTGGTGGCCGGAGTCGAACCGATGCGGACTCCGGACCAGGAGAACGGCAGGACGACCGAGTCCCCCGACTCCTTCTCCAGCAGCCCGCCGTGCATGGCGGCGTCGAGGAGCCCGGGATGGACGGGGAAGCCCCCGCCGTCCGCACCGTCCGGGAGCGCGATCTCCGCGTACACCTCGTTGCGCGCACGCCACACCGACCGCACGCACTGGAACAGCGGGCCGTAGTCGTAGCCGAGATCGGCCATGCCCTCGTACAGCGTGTCCACCGAGGTCTGCTCCGCGTCCTGGGGCGGCCACACCTCCTGCCACGCGGCGCGCCGCACGGAGGCGGGCTCGGACTCCGGCGCCAGCCAGCCGCGCCCGTGGCACGTGGGCTCGGCCGGCCCGTCCTCCTCGGCCGTCTCCGCAGCGGAGAAGACGGCGACCTCGCGGCGGCCGTCCTCCCCGGCCGCCCCCACGGTCACCTGCACCCGCACCGTCGCGTCCTCGTCCAGCAGCAGCGGTGCCGCGAGCACCAGCTCGTCGAGGACGGCGCAGTCGAGGTGGCGTCCGGCGGTCACGACCATCTCGGCCAGGGCCACGCCCGGCACGACGACGCTGCCGAGGACCTCGTGGTCGCGGGTCCAGGGCTGCGTCTCCTGGGAGATGCGCCCGGTGTAGACCCACTCGTCGCGGTCGCCGACCGGCACGGCGGCGGCCAGCACCGGGTGCTCCACCCGGCGCTGCCCGGCGGCCGACGCGTCACCGGAACCCGTCGCCGAGCCCTGCCAGAACCGTTGACGCTGGAAGGCGTAGGTGGGAAGGGGGACGCGCTGGGCGCCGGTGTCGGCGTAGTAGGCCGCCCAGTCGACGGCCACCCCGGCCGTGTGGGCCTCGGACAGGGAGGTGACGAAGCGCCGCAGCCCGCCGTCGTCCCGCCGCAGGGAGCCGACGGTGGCCGCCCGGCCCTCGACCGTCTC
>NZ_JACXYU010000006.1 GCF_014779715.1 Streptomyces chumphonensis | reverse complement strand
GGCGCCTGGCACCAACTCCTCACCAACACCGCCCACACCACCACCCACGGCATCCCCACCCACCACAACCACCCCACCACCCAACCCAACCACCACATCAACCTCCCCACCTACCCCTTCCAACACCAGAGCTACTGGCTCACGGGGACGCGGGCGGCCGGCGAAGTGGCGGCCGTCGGGCTGGATGCCGCCGGGCATCCGCTGCTGGGCGCGGCCGTGCCGCTCGCGGAGGGCGACGGCCTGGTGCTGACGGGCCGTCTGTCCCGCAGCACGCAGCCGTGGCTGGCCGATCACGCGGTGTGGGACACGGTGATCGTGCCGGGCGCCGCGCTCGTGGAGGTGGCGGTGTGTGCGGCGGACCGGGTCGGCTGTGCCGTGGTCGAGGAGCTGACGCTGCACGCGCCGCTCGTCCTGCCGGAGAAGGACGCCATGCGGCTCCAGGTGACCGTGGGCGCGCCGGACGAGTCGGGACGGCGCACGCTCGCCGTGCACGCCCGGCCCGACCGCGTCGCGGTGGACGAGGCCGCGTGGACGTGCCACGCCACCGGTTTCGTCGCCTCCGACGAGGTCCGGCCGGACTGGGACCTGGCGCAGTGGCCGCCCGTAGGGGCTGAAGCGGTGGACGTGAGCGGCCTCTACGAGCGGGCGGCCGAGCTGGGGCTCGGCTACGGTTCCGCGTTCCGGGGGTTGCGGGCGCTGTGGCGGCGCGGCGACGAGCGGTTCGCCGAGGTGGCGCTGGCGCCCGAGCAGCGCACGGAGGCGTCCGGGTTCGGTCTCCATCCGGCGCTGCTCGACGCGGCCCTGCACGCCTCGCTCGCCGATGGTCCCGAACCGTGCGGGGACGGGGACGACGGGTCGGGCGCGGCCCGGACGGTGCGGCTGCCGTTCGCCTGGACTGATGTGCGGCTGCATGCCGCCGGGGCGCAGACCCTGCGGGTGCGCATCGCTCCGCGCGGCCCGGACGCGGTGGTGCTCACCGCCGCCGACGAGTCCGGGGCGCCGGTGGTGGAGGTCGGCTCGTTGCTGGCCCGCCCGGTCGGTCGGGATCAGGTGGCGGCGAGCGCTTCCGAGGTGCCGGATGCCCTGTTGCACCTCGACTGGCTCGAACGGCCCGTGCCGGACGACGCGGCGCACGGGTTGGTCGTCCTCGGCTCGGACGATGAGCGTCTCGGCTTCCCCGTCCGCAGCACGCTGGAGTCGGTGGGTGGTGACGAGACGCTGATCGTGTCCTGCCGGCCCCAGGGCACCCCTGCCGAAGCCGGGGACGACGCTGCGGCCGACGTGCCGGGTGCGGTGCGGGCGGAGGTGCGCCGCGTCCTCGACATCGTGCGGGAGTGGTCGGCCGACGCACGCTTCACCGGGCGGCTGGTGCTCCTGACCCGTGGCGCCGTCGCGGCCGGTCCGGGTGAGGCGCCGTCGGACGTGGTGTGCTCGGCGCTGTGGGGGCTGCTGCGGTCGGCGCAGTCCGAGCACCCGGGCCGGTTCACCCTGATCGACCTCGACGCGCGGGATTCGTCCCGCGTGGCGCTCCCCCGCGCCCTGGCCTCCTCGGAGCCGCAACTGGCGCTGCGTGACGGCACGATGCTGGTCCCCCGGCTCGTCCGGGCGGCGACGGAGGAGCTGCTGCGCCCGCCGGTGGACGGGACGGCCTGGCGGCTGGACACCACCGGCAAGGGCACGCTGGCGAACGTGGCCCTGGTGCCGTGTCCCGAGGCGGTGGGCGAGCTTCCGGCGGGTCGGGTGCGGGTCGCGGTCCGGGCCGCCGGGGTGAACTTCCGGGACGTGCTGCTCGGTCTGGGCATGGTGGACCAGGACGTGATGGGGGGCGAGGCGGCGGGGATCGTGCTGGAGGTCGGGCCCGGGGTGCGGGGCCTGGCCCCGGGCGACCGGGTGATGGGCATGGTGCCGAGGTCGTTCGGCCCGGTCGCGGTGGTGGACGCACGGCTGCTGGTGCCGCTGCCGCAGGGCTGGACCTACGCGGAGGGCGCCTCCGTGCCGATCGCCTTCCTCACCGCGTACTGGGGGCTGGCGGAGTTGGCCAAGCTGCGCCCCGGCGAGTCGGTGCTGATCCACGCGGCCACCGGGGGCGTGGGGCTGGCGGCGCTCCAGTTGGCGCGGCACCTGGGCGCCGAGGTCTACGCGACGGCGAGCCCCGCCAAGTGGGGGACGCTGCGGGAGCTCGGGGTGCCCGAGGAGCGGATCGCCTCGTCCCGGTCGCTGGACTTCGAGGAGCGGATCCGCGAGGCCACCGCGGGGCGCGGGGTGGACGTCGTGCTGAACTCGCTGGCCGGGTCGTTCGTGGACGCCTCGCTGCGGCTGCTGCGGGACGGCGGGCGCTTCGTGGAGATGGGGAAGACCGATGTCCGGGACGCCGGGCGGGTGGCGGCCGAGCATCCCGGGGTCACCTACCACTGGTTCGACCTGATCGACGCGGGCCACGAGCGGATCGGTCGGATGACGGGCGAGCTGATGGCGCTGTTCGCCGCCGGGACGCTGCGGCCCCTGCCGACGTCGGCCTGGGACGTGCGGCGGGGCCCGGACGCCTTCCGGTACATGAGCCTGGCCCGGCACGTCGGCAAGATCGTGCTGACGATGCCGCCGGCCGAGCTGGACCCGGACGGGACGGTGTTGATCACCGGCGGTACCGGGGTGCTGGGTGGAATGGTGGCGCGGCATCTGGTGGAACGGCACGGTGTGCGGCGGCTGCTGCTGCTCGGCCGCCGGGGCGCGGAGGCCGAGGGCGCCGGGGAGCTGCGCGACGCCCTGGTCGCGGCGGGGGCCGAGGTGGCCCTCGTGGCATGTGACAGCGCCGACCGCGAGTCCCTCGCGGCGGTGTTGGCGGACATCCCGGCGGAGCACCCGCTCACCGGTGTCGTCCACGCGGCGGGTGTGCTCGACGACGCCCTGCTCGGCTCGCTGACGCCCGAGCGGCTGGAGCGCGTCCTGCGTCCGAAGGTGGACGCGGCGTGGCATCTGCACGAGCTGACGCGGGACGCCGATCTGGCCGCCTTCGTCCTGTTCTCCTCGTCGGCGGCGCTGCTGGGCGGCCCGGCGCAGGGCAACTACGCGGCGGCCAACGCCTTTCTGGACGCGCTGGCGGAGCACCGACGGGCCCAGGGGCTGGCCGGGGTGTCCATCGCCTGGGGGCTGTGGGAGCGGGCGAGCGGGATGACGGGCCATCTGGGCGCGGCCGACCTGGCGCGGCTGCGCCGGTCCGGTATGGGCACCCTGGCGGACGCGGAGGGGTTGGCGCTGTTCGACGCCGCGCTGCCCGGCGGCCGGGCCCGGTCGGTGGCGCTGCCCCTCGACGTCGGGGCGCTCCGGCGTGCGGAGCAGCTTCCGCCGCTGCTGGAGGGGCTGGTGGGACGCCAACCGGTCCGGCGCGGCGTCGCGGCGGCCCACGGCGGGGGCGGGGAGTCGGCGGGCGCCGCGCTGGTGCGGCGGCTTTCGGCCCTGCCGGGCGCGGAACGTGAGGGGATGCTGCTCGACCTCGTGCGCGACCACGTCGCCCTGGTGCTGGGGCACGCCGACATCTCGGTGGTCGGTCCGCAGCAGGCGTTCAAGCAGCTGGGGCTGGACTCGTTGACGGCGGTGGAGCTGCGCAACCGGCTGGGCTCCGCGACGGGGCTGCGGCTCCCCGCGACCGTGGTGTTCGACCACCCGACGCCCCAGGCCCTGGCCGAACACCTGCTGCGGGAGCTGGCTCCCGCACCGCCCGGCGCAGCACCGGCCGCAGCACCGGCCGACGCACCGGGCGGCGCGGGCGGACCCGCCGACGAGGAGGTGCGACGGCTGCTGGCGACGGTGTCGCCGCAGCGGCTGCGGGCCGCCGGGCTGCTCGCCCCGCTGCTGGCGCTGGCGGAGCCCGGCGGGGCACCGGAGGGCGCGGCGGGCGAGGGGCACCACGACGATCCCGACGGGCCGGACGACGACCCGTTGGACGCGCTGGACGCCGACGACCTCATCGATCTGGCGCTCGGCGCCGACGGCCGCTGACCGCCGTACGGAAAGGGCCACGGAGACGACCATGAGTGGAGAGCGAACCCCTGTGGGACAGCACGGACGGGCCCCCGAAGCGCCGGGCCGGAGCACCCCCGGTGAGCGCAGCGACCGCAGCGACCGGATGACGGAGGCGCTGCGTCACTCGCTGCGCGAGAACAAGCGCCTGCGTCAGGAGAACGAGGTCCTGGTCGAGGCCCGGCACGAGCCGATCGCCATCGTCGGCATGGCGTGCCGCTTCCCCGGCGGCGTCACCTCCCCGGAGGAGTTCTGGGAGCTGCTGGCCGAGGGTCGGGACGCCGTCACGCCGTTCCCGGCCGACCGCGGCTGGGACGTGGAGTCGCTGTACGACCCGGACCCGGACCGGCCGGGCCGCAGCCACGTGCGGCACGGCGCGTTCCTGCGCGACGCCGACCGCTTCGACGCGGCGTTCTTCGGGATCAGCCCGCGCGAGGCGCTGGCCATGGATCCGCAGCAGCGGCTGCTGCTGGAGACGTCCTGGGAGGCGGTGGAACGGGCGGGCATCGCGCCGACCGCGCTGCGGGGCAGCCGCACGGGTGTGTTCGTCGGAGTGGCCCCGCTCGGGTACGGCGACGGCGCGCTGGCGGAGTCGACGGGGGCCGAGGGCCACGTGCTGACCGGCACCACCGTGAGCGTCGCGTCCGGGCGCCCCGCCTACACCCTCGGGCTGGAGGGCCCGGCGCTGACGGTGGACACGGCCTGTTCGTCCTCGCTGGTGGCCCTGCACCTGGCGGCCCAGGCGCTGCGGGGCGGGGAGTGCGAGTTGGCCCTCGTCGGCGGCGCGGCCGTGATGGCCCGTCCGCACATGTTCGTGGAGTTCAGCCGCCAGCGCGGCCTGGCGCCGGACGGCCGCTGCAAGGCGTTCGCGGGCGGCGCGGACGGCACGGCCTGGGGCGAGGGCGTGGGCGTGCTGCTGGTGGAGCGGCTCTCGGACGCGCGGCGGCACGGGCGCCGGGTGCTGGCCGTGGTGCGCGGCTCCGCCGTCAACCAGGACGGGGCGAGCAACGGGCTCACCGCGCCCAGCGGTCCGGCCCAGCAGCGGGTGATCCGGGCGGCGCTGGCGGACGCCCGGCTCTCGGCCGCCGAGGTGGACGCGGTCGAGGCGCACGGGACGGGCACCCGGTTGGGCGACCCGATCGAAGCGCAGGCGCTGCTGGCCACCTACGGGCAGGACCGCCCGGCCAACAGCCCGTTGTGGCTGGGGTCGGTGAAGTCCAACATCGGGCACACCCAGCTGGCCGCCGGGGTGGCCGGGGTGATCAAGACGGTGCTGGCCCTGGAGCACGGCGTGCTGCCGCGCACCCTGCACGTGGACGAGCCCACGCCGCACGTGGACTGGTCGGCCGGGGCCGTCGAACTGCTCACCCGCGCACGGGAGTGGCCGGCCGGGGACCGGCCGCGCCGGGCGGCCGTCTCCTCCTTCGGCATCAGCGGGACGAACGCGCACGTCATCATCGAGGAGCCGGCGACGTCCCCCGGGGGTGACGGTCCGGCGACGGAGGCGGGCGCGCGGGGAGCCGCCGCCGGAACGAGGGCTGCCGCGCCGAGCCCCGGGGAGGGCGGCGCGCTGGTGCCCTGGCTGGTCTCGGCGGCCGACGCGGACGCGCTGCGGGCCCAGGCGGACCGCCTGTACGAGGCGGTCGCCTCCTCGGCGGCCGGCCCCCAGGACATCGCCCACGCGCTGGCCACGCGCCGGGCGCACCTCGCCCGGCGTGCCGTGCTGCTCGGTTCGGGCCGCGAGGAGCTGCTCGCCGGGCTGGCGGCGCTGCGCGGTACCGCGTCGCAGGCCCCGGTCCGGCCGGTCGTGGGAACGGTGGCGCACAGCACCGCCCCGGCTTTCCTCTTCACCGGTCAGGGGGCGCAACGCCTGCGCATGGGCGCGGAGTTGTACGCGCGCTATCCCGTCTTCGCCGACTGCTTCGACCGGCTCTGCGCCCTGTTCGAGGAGCGGGCGCGACTGGGCCTGCGCGACGTGGTGTTCGCGGAGCCCGGCTCGCGGCGGGCGGAGCTGCTGGACCGCACCGCGTGGACGCAGGCCGCGTTGTTCGCGGTCGAGGTGAGTCTGTTCCGGCTCGTCGAGTCCTGGGGGGTGCGCCCCGGCCACCTGATCGGCCATTCGGTGGGCGAGCTGGCCGCCGCGCAGGTGGCGGGGGTCTTCAGCGAGGCGGACGCCGTCGCGGCGGTCGCGGCCCGGGGCACGTTGATGCAGGAGCTGCCCACCGGTGGCCTCATGGCGGCCGTCGAGGCCGGGGAGGCCGAGGTCGTGGAGCTGCTGGAGGGACGGCCCGGCCGGGTGAGCCTGGCCGCCGTCAACGGCCCGCGGGCCGTCGTCGTCTCCGGCGACGCGGACGCGGTGCGCGAGGTGGCCGGGGAACTGCGCGACCGGGGCAGGCGGGTCAAGGAGCTCTCGGTGAGCCACGCCTTCCACTCGCCGCACATGGACGGCATGTTGGCGGACTTCCGCGCCGTACTGGAGACGCTCACCCTGCGCGAGCCCGTCCTCCCCCTCGTCTCGACGCTCACCGGGCGTCCGGTCACGGGGCCCGAGATCCGCTCGGTGGACCACTGGGTACGGCACGCGCGGGAGCCCGTGCGCTTCCACGCCGGGATCCGCACGCTGCTGGACCGGGGAGTGCGGCTGTTCCTGGAGCTCGGACCCGACGGCGTCCTCTCGGCGGCCGTCCGGGAGGCGGCCGGGACCGAGGAGGCCGGGGACGAAGCGCGCCCGGCGACGGCCACCGGACCCGAGGTGCTGGCGGTGCCGCTGCTGCGGCGGGGGCGTCCGGAGGAGCACACGCTCCTCACCGCGCTGGGCGAGGCGCACGTGCGCGGGGTCCCGGTCGACTGGGCTTCCCGCCTGGCCGAGGACGCCGAGGCCCCCGCGCCGAGGCCCGTCCCGCTGCCGACCTACGCCTTCCGGGGTGAACGGTTCTGGCCCACGGCCCCGGCCGCCGTCGCGGCCGAGCCGGGCGATCTCGGCCTCGTCCGGGCGGATCATCCGCTGCTCGGCGCGCTGCTCCCGCCCACCGACGGCGCGGGCCCCGTCCTCACCGGCCGGTTGTCGGTGCGTACGCAGGGCTGGCTGGCGGACCACGTCATCCTCGGGACGACGGTCGTCCCCGGCACGGCGTACCTGGACCTGGCCCTGCACGCGGCCCGGCTGGCGGGCTGCGACACGGTGGGCGAACTGACCCAGGAGAGTCCGCTGATCCTCACCGGCGAGGAGTCGGTGCACCTGCGCCTGACCGTGGGCCCCGCCGACGCGGAGGGCCGCCGACCGATCGAGGTGCACTCGCGGCCGCATCTCCCGGAGGGCGACCATGAGGAGCGGCAGCCCTGGACGCGGCACGCGAGCGGTCTGCTGACGACGACCGACGCCGGGGACGAGCCGCCGGAGGACGCCGGGACGGGCGGGACCTGGCCGCCGCCGGGCGCCGTTCCCGTCGAGCTGGACGACTTCTACGCGGACGCGGCCCGTGACGGCTTCGCCTACGGCCCCTCCTTCCAGGGGCTGCGCGCGGTGTGGCGGGCGGGCGAGGAGGTGTTCGGGGAGGCCGTCCTGCCCGAGCCCTTCGACGCGGACGCCGCCCGGTACGGCGTGCACCCGGCGCTGTTGGACGCCGCGCTCCACGCGGGCCTGGTCGGCAACACCACGGACGAGGTCCTGCTGCCGTTCGCCTGGAGCGGCGTCCGGCTGCACCGCACCGGCGCCACGACCGTGCGGATACGGCTCACCCCGGCCGGCGCCGGGGCGATGAGGCTCGCGGTGAGCGACGAACACGGCGCGCCCGTGGCCTCGGTGGCGGCGCTGCGGGCCCGCCCGGTCTCGGTCGGGCAGCTGCGCGCGGCGGCCCGGGGCCGGTCCGTCGACCACCTCTTCCGCGTGGAGTGGGCCCCGCTCACACCCCCACCGGCGGCGCCCGCCGCCGGAGCCGGGCCCGATCTGGTCGCGGTGGGCCCGCCCGGAGACGTCGCCGAGGAGGACGCCGGCGTGGAGCGGTTCGCCGGCCTCGCGGACCTGGCGGTCGCCCTGGCCGCCGGACGCGCGGTGCCCGACGCCGTCCTCCTCGACGTGCCCGGGAACACCGAACGGCCGGTGCACGAGGCCGCGCACGCCGCCGTCCACGCGGTGCGCGCGGCCCTCGCGACCTGGGCGCGGGAGGAGGCGTTCGCGAAGGCCCGGCTGGTGGTGGTCACCCGCGACGCGGTGGCGGCCACTGCCGAGGACGAGGTCGCCGGTCTGCGCCAGGCAGCCGTGTGGGGGTTGGTCCGGGCGGCTCAGGCGGAGCACCCCGGCCGTTTCGTACTGCTCGACACCGACGACGCGTCTGCGGCGGGCGCCCACGCGACGGCGGGCCTGCTCGCGACCCGTCGGACGACCGACGCCCCCGACGCCGCGGAGGAGTTTCAGTACGCCCTGCGCGACGGCGCGTTGCTCGCCCCCCGGCTGACGCGGGCCCGGCTGTCCGACGCCGCCGCCCCGGCCCTCGCGGACACCGACGGCACGGTCCTGGTCACCGGCGGCACGGGGGCGCTCGGCGCGCTGGCCGCCCGGCGTCTGGTCGCCCGGCACGGCGTCCGCAGGCTGCTGCTGCTCAGTCGCACGGGCGAAAAGGCCGCGAGCGCGGCGGAGTTGACGTCCGAGCTCACCGCGCTCGGCGCTGAGGTACGGATCGCGGCCTGCGACACCGCCGACCGCGCCGCCCTCGCGGCCGAACTGGAGCGGATACCGGCGGACCACCCCCTGATCGCCGTGGTGCACACGGCCGGGGTCCTGCACGACGGCACCCTGGACGGTTCGACGCCGGAGCGGGTGACCGCCGTCCTCCGCCCGAAGGTCGACGCCGCCTGGCACCTCCACGAACTGACCCGGGGAACCCGACCCGTCCCGTTCGTCCTCTTCTCCTCCGCCACGGCGACGCTCGGCGGGGCCGGGCAGAGCGGCTACGCCGCCGCCAACGCCTTCCTCGACGCCCTCGCCCGACACCGTGCCGCACGCGACCTCCCGACCGTCTCGCTGGCCTGGGGACCGTGGGAGCAGACGAGCGGCATGGCGGGGGACCTGGACGCGGCGACCCGACGACGCATGCGCCGCTCCGGCGTCCTGCCCCTGACGACCGACGAAGGCGCGGCCCTCCTCGACGCGGCCCTCGTGGCCGTCGGCACCGGCCCCACGCCTACGCCGGCCGCCCTCCTCCCGGTCCGGCTCGACCTGGCGGCGCTCCGCACGGCCGACGCCGACACGCCGCCGCTGCTGCGGGCGCTGGCCGGGCCCGCACCCGGCGGAACGTCGGCGGGCGCGCCGGAACAGGCTGCCGTCGCCGAACTGCGCCACCGGCTCGACGGAGTGGACGACGCGGCACGCCGAAGGCTCCTGCTGGAGCTGGTACGCGGCGCGGTGGCCCGCGCGCTCGGCCATACCCGCACCGCCGCCATCACCCCCGACCGCGCCTTCGACGACCTCGGTTTCGACTCCCTCACGGCCGTCGAGCTGCGGAACGAGCTGAACCGGGTCACCGGGCTGCGGCTGCCGGCGACGCTCGTCTTCGACCACCCCACCGCCGCCGCCCTCGCCCGGCACCTGGACGAAACCCTGCCCCGCACGGACGTCCCGGCGGCCGACCCGGTCCTGGCCGAACTGGAACGGCTGGAGAAGAGCCTGGGCCGCATCGGCCCCGACCATCCCGACCACGCCAGGGTCGGCGACCGGCTCCGCGCGCTCGTCTCCCGCTGGAGTGACGGCGGCCGTTCCACGGCGGGTGACGGGCCGGAAGCAAGCGGCACCGCAGAGCTCGAACTCGACTCGGCGGACGACGAGCAGGTCTTCGACTTCATCACCAAGGAACTCGGCATCTCCTGACCGGCAGGAACAAGAAAGGACGGCACCACGGTGGCGAGCAGTGAGACCGAGGACAAGCTCCGGTACTTCCTCAAGCGGGTGACGGCCGACCTCCAGGAGACCCGGCGGCGGTTGCAGGAGGCGGAGGCCGTCACGGGCGAACCGATCGCCGTCATCGGCATGGGCTGCCGCTACCCGGGCGGCGTCGAGTCGGCCGACGGCCTCTGGGAGCTGGTGGCCGAGGGCCGGGACACCACGGCCCCCTTCCCCGCCGACCGCGGCTGGAACATCGAGGAGCTGTACGACCCGGACCCGGACGCGCCGGGCCGCACCTACGCCCGCGAGGGCTGCTTCCTCGACGACGCGGCCCTGTTCGACGCCGCGTTCTTCGGCATCGGACCGCGCGAGGCGCTGGCCATGGACCCCCAGCAGCGGCTGCTGCTGGAGACCACCTGGGAGACCTTCGAGCACGCCGGCATCGACCCGACGACGCAGCGCGGCAGCCGGACCGGCGTCTTCATGGGCACCGGCCAGCAGGACTACGCCGGTCTCGTCCAGCGCGCCACGGAGAACCTGGAGGGCTACCTGCTCTCCGGCGGCGCCGCGAGCGTGATCTCGGGACGCCTGTCCTACACGTTCGGCTTCGAGGGCCCGGCGGTCACGGTGGACACGGCCTGTTCGTCCTCACTCGTGGCCCTGCACCTGGCCGTCCAGTCCCTGCGGCGGGGCGAATCGACGCTCGCGCTGGCGGGCGGGGCCGCCGTCATGGCCGCGCCCGGCATGTTCGTCGAGTTCGCCCGGCAGCGCGGACTCTCCCCCGACGGCCGCTGCAAGGCGTTCGCGGCCGCGGCCGACGGCACCGGCTGGGGGGAGGGCGTCGGCGTCCTGCTGCTGGAGCGCCTCTCGGACGCGCGCCGCAACGGGCACCGGGTGCTGGCCGTCGTGCGGGGTTCCGCCGTCAACCAGGACGGCGCCAGCAACGGACTCACCGCCCCCAACGGCCCGGCGCAGCGCCGTGTCGTCCGTCAGGCCCTGGCCGACGCCCGACTGACCGCCGCCGACATCGACGCCGTCGAGGCGCACGGCACGGGCACGGCCCTCGGCGACCCCATCGAGGCCCAGGCGCTGCTGGCCACCTACGGACAGGACCGTCCCGCCGAACGTCCGCTGTGGCTGGGCTCGTTGAAGTCCAACATCGGTCACGCCCAGGCCGCCGCCGGCGTCGGTGGCATCATCAAGACGATCATGGCGCTGCGCCACGCGACCCTGCCGCGAACACTGCACGTCGACGCGCCCACGCCGCACGTGGACTGGTCGGCCGGCGCCGTCGAACTGCTCACCGAGCGCCGCGACTGGCCGACCGTCCAGGACCGGCCGCGCCGGGCCGCCGTCTCCTCCTTCGGCGTGAGCGGCACCAACGCCCACGTCATCCTGGAAGAAGCCACCGCCCCCGAGACGCCGGAAGAAGAGTCCGGTACCGACGAGGCCGAGCCCGAGACGTCGGTGGTGTCGCTGGTGCTGTCGGGACGCAGCACCCGCGCCGTGCGGGCCCAGGCCGGACGCCTGGCGGCCCACCTGCGGGAGACCACCGACGACGTGCGCGAAGTGGCCCACGCCCTGACCACCCAGCGCGCCTTCCTCGACCACCGCGCCGTCATCCTCGGCAACAACCGCGACGAGTTGCTGCGCGGCCTGGACGCCCTGGCCATGGGCGAGGAAGCCCCCGGGGTGATCACCGGCAGCGGACAGGCCGAAGGGCCCGTCTTCGTCTTCCCCGGCCAAGGCTCCCAATGGACCGGCATGTCCCACGAACTCCTGAACACCTCCGCCGTGTTCCGGGAGTCGATCGCCGCCTGCGAAGCAGCCCTCGATCCTCATGTGGACTGGTCCCTGACCGAAGTGCTCCGCAGCGACGAACCGATCACGCGGGTGGACGTCATCCAGCCCGTGCTGTTCGCCGTCATGGTGTCGCTGGCCGACCTGTGGCGGTCGTTGGGCGTCGAACCGGCGGCGGTGATCGGCCACTCCCAAGGCGAAATCGCCGCAGCCGTCGTCAGCGGGGCCCTCACCCTGGAGGACGGCGCCAAAATCGCCGCCCTGCGCTCCCAAGCCCTCCGCACCCTCAGCGGCACCGGAGGCATGGCCTCCCTACCCCTAGGCCCCGAGCACACCACGGAACTCATCGCACCCTGGGCCGACCAACTCAGCATCGCCGCCCACAACGGACCCCACACCACCGTCATCGCCGGCGACACTGAGGCCCTGAACCAACTCCTCACCCACTGCGAAGACAAGGAAATCCGCGCCCGACGCATCGACGTCGACTACGCCTCACACACCCACCACATCGACACCCTCAAAACCCACCTCAACAACACACTCACCGGCATCGAACCCAAGCCCTCCACCATTCCCTTCTACTCCACCGTCACCGGCACCACCCACGACACCACCCAACTCACCGGCGACTACTGGTACACCAACCTCCGCCAACCCGTACACCTCACCCACGCCACCCAACACGCCCACACCCAAGGCCACACCGCCTACATCGAAATCAGCCCCCACCCCATCCTCACCCCCGCACTCCACGACACCCTCGAACCCCACCCCGTCCTCATCACCAGCACCCTCCACCGCAACAAAAGCGCCTGGCACCAACTCCTCACCAACACCGCCCACACCACCACCCACGGCATCCCCACCACACCCCCGAACCGCCACCCCAACCCCCACATCAACCTCCCCACCTACCCCTTCCAACGCAGGCGTTACTGGGTGGAGACGATCGGCAGTGGTCCGGTGGCCGCTCTCCGATCCCCGGGGGACGACGCAGCGGACGGTAGCGGTGAGGACTCCGCCGGAGCGCTCCTGCGCGAGCAGCTTGACGCGCTCCCGGCCGAGCGCCGGGAGAAGCTGCTCACCGATCTCGTCGTGCGGCATGCCACGGCCGTGCTGGGCGTGGAGGAAGCCGTCGCCGCCGACCGGCCGTTCCACGAGGCCGGTTTCGTCTCCCTGACGGCTCTGGAGTTGCGTCGTCGTCTCGTCTCCGCGACCGGTACCCCGCTCCCGGCCTCCGTCGTCTTCGACCGCCCGACTCCCGCCCTCCTCGCACGGCACCTGCTCGGCCTGCTCACCGACGCACAGGACGCAACCGCCACCACGTCGACGGCCGAGCGGCACGCGGACGGAGGTACGGACGAGGACCCCGTTGTGATCGTCTCGATGGCCTGCCGCTATCCGGGCGGGGTGCGGGGGCCCGAGGAGCTGTGGCGGCTGGTCGCGGACGGCACCGACGCCATCGCCCCCTTCCCGGAGGACCGGGGCTGGGACACCGACGCGCTCTACGACCCGGATCCGGAGCGTCCGGGGCACAGCTATGTGCGGGAGGGTGGCTTCCTGGACGACGCGGACCGGTTCGACGCGGCGTTCTTCGGCATCAATCCGCGCGAGGCGCTGGCGATGGACCCGCAGCAGCGACTGCTGTTGGAGACCTCCTGGGAGCTGTTCGAGCACGCGGGCATCGATCCGGCCGCGCTGCGGGGCACGCGTACCGGGGTGTTCGCGGGGCTCAGTGGGCAGGACTACCCGCTGCTCCTCGGCCCGTCGCAGGAGGTGGAGGGCTACCTCATGACGGGTAACGCGGCGAGTGTGGTGTCGGGTCGGCTCGCGTACACGTACGGGCTGGAGGGGCCTGCGGTGACCGTGGACACCGCCTGCTCCTCGTCGCTGGTCGCCCTGCACCTGGCCGCGCAGTCGCTGCGGTCCGGGGAGAGCGAGCTGGCGGTGGCGGGGGGTGTCACGGTGCTGGCGACGCCTCAGGCGTTCGTGGGCTTCAGCCGGCAGCGCGGCCTGGCCCCCGACGGCCGTTGCAAGCCGTTCTCGGCGGAGGCCGACGGCACGGCCTGGGGTGAGGGCGTCGGGCTGGTGCTGCTGGAGCGGCTGTCGGACGCGCGCCGCAACGGGCACAGGGTCCTGGCCGTCGTGCGTGGCTCGGCGACCAATCAGGACGGCGCCAGCAACGGCCTCTCCGCGCCCAACGGCCCTTCCCAACAGCGTGTTCTGCGTCAGGCGCTGGCCAATGCGCGGCTGTCGGCGGCCGAGGTGGACGCCGTCGAGGCGCACGGCACGGGCACTGCGCTGGGTGACCCGATCGAGGCGCAGGCCCTGTTGGCCACCTACGGCCAGGGGCGCGCCGCCGAACGGCCTTTGTGGCTGGGCTCGGTGAAGTCGAACATCGGGCACACGGCTGCGGCGGCCGGGGTGGCGGGGGTGATCAAGATGGTGAAGGCGATGGAGCACGGGGTGCTGCCGCGCACGCTGCACCTGAACGAGCCGACCGCCCACGTGGACTGGTCGGCCGGTGCCGTCGCGCCGCTCACCGAGGCCGTGGCGTGGCCGCGGGACGGGCGGCCCCGCCGGGCCGGGGTGTCGGCCTTCGGTATCAGCGGCACCAACGCCCACGTCATCCTGGAGCAGCCGCCCGAGGTCCCGCCGACGGCCCCCGGGGCTCCGACGGATCAGGGCGCGGCTGCGGCCGGTGCCGTGCCGCCGGTCCTGGCCTGGCCGCTCTCCGCGCGGAGTGCGGCGGGGCTGCGGGCGCAGGCCGACCGGTTGCGCGCGCACCTGGCCGGGCGGGACCCGGCGCCGGGCCCGGTGGCGGTCGGGCGGGCGCTGGCCCTGACCCGGTCGGCGCTGTCGCACCGCGCGGTGGTCGTCGGCGCGGACGGGCCGGAGCTGGCGGCCGGGCTCACGGCGCTCGCCTCCGGCACGCCGACCCCCGCCGTGGTGCGCGGTACCCCGTCCCCCGGCCGGGTCGGGTTCCTCTTCCCCGGCCAGGGCAGCCAGGCCCCGGGCATGGGACGGGAGTTGTACGCCCGGTATCCGGTCTTCGCCGAGGCGCTGGACGAGTTGTGCGCGCTGCTCGACCCGGAGCTGGCCGCTGCCGTCCCGGACGCGGAGCACGGCCGGACGCCCGGCCTGCGCACGGTGATGTTCGCCGAAGCGGGCACGACGGAGTCGGCGCTGCTGGACGAGACCGCCTACACGCAGGCCGCGCTGTTCGCGGTCGGGGCGGCGGGGTTCCGGCTGCTGGAGTCGTGGGGCGCCCGTCCGGACGTGGTGGGGGGTCACTCCATCGGTGAGCTGACGGCCGCGTATGTGGCGGGCGTGCTGCCGGTCCGGGACGCCTGTCGGCTGGTCGCGGCGCGCGGACGTCTCATGCAGTCGTCGCCGCGCGGCGCGATGGTGGCGCTGGAGGCGGCGGAGGACGAGGTGGTGGCGCTGCTCACGGAGCGCGCGGAGCCGGACCGGATCGGCGTCGCGGCCGTCAACGGCCCTCGTTCGACAGTGGTCTCGGGTGAGGCGGAAGCGGTCGAGGAGGTCGCCGAGGTCTTCGCCGCGCGGGGGCGGCGCACCCGGCGGCTGCGGGTCTCGCACGGCTTCCACTCACCGCTGATGGACGGCGTCCTGGACGCGTTCGCAGACGTCGTCGGACGGCTGGCGCTGCGGTCTCCCCGGATTCCGCTGCTGTCCAACGTGACCGGGGACTTCGCGGAGTCCGGACAGGTCACCTCTCCGGACTACTGGGTACGGCACGTCCGGGAACCGGTCCGCTTCCACGACGGGGTGCGCCGGATGCTGGCGGACGGGGTGACGACCGTCGTCGAGACGGGCCCGGGGGGCGTGCTGACGGCGCTGGTGCGGGACGCGGCGGCGGGGCGGCCGGACGGACGCGTCGAGGCGGTCCCGCTGCTGCGGCGCGCCCGCCCGGAGGCGGAGAGCGCGGTCGCGGCCGTGGCCGCGCTGCACGTGCGCGGAGTGCCCGTGGACTGGCCGGCGCTGCTGGGCGACGCCACCCCGGCCGGGGCGGAGGTGGAGCTGCCGACGTACGCCTTCCAGGGTCGGCGCTTCTGGCCCGCACCCGCCGGCGGCCCGGCGCTCACGGCCGAGGGCGGACCCGGCCGTCCGCAGGACCTGCGGACCCTGGGCGCCCCGGTGGAGGGGGACGAGGGGCACCGGGCGCCCGAGGGCGGCGCGGCGGAACCGGGGACGCCGGTGGCCCTGCATGCCCGGCTCGCGCCGCTGACGGTGGCCGACCGGGAGAAGGTGCTGCGGGAGCTGGCGGCGCTCCAGGCGGCGTCCGTACTGGGTCACGCCGACACCTCGGAGGTCGAATCAGCCCTTGGCCTGCCCGAGTTGGGACTGGACTCCCTCACGGCGACCGAGTTGCGCGAGTCGCTGGAGGCGGCCACCGGGGTCACGCTGGCGGTGACGGCCGTCTTCGAGCACCCCACCGTCGAGGCGCTCGCCACCGAGCTGCACCGGCTCCTGGTGGGGACGGGCCGACTGCCGGCCGAGCCCGGCGGGCCACTCGCCGCCTCGCCCACGCCCGGGACGCCGTCCGCCGACGCGGACGGTGCGGGCCCTCCGGCCGGGCCGGGACTGCTGACGGCCCTGGCCGAGCAGGCCGGTCGCACCGGACGGGCCGCCGAGTTCGGCGCCCTGCTGGCGGAGGCCGCCCGGTTCCGGGAGACGTTCGACGCCACGGCGGCGACGCGCCCCGGGGCGGTCCGGCGTCCGGCGCCCGTCCGGCTGGCGCGCGGTCCGGGCGGACCGGTGCTGATCTGCTTCCCGTCGTTCGCGAGCCGGTCCGGGGCGCACCAGTACGCCCGGCTCGCGGCCGGGGCGCGCGGCGAGCGGGACGTGTGGGTGCTGCCCGCGCCCGGCTTCACGTCCGGGGAGCCGCTGCCCGTGGACGTGGAGGCCCTGGTGCGCCTGCACGCGGGGGACGTCGAGCGGTGCGCGGACGGGCGGCCGTTCGTCCTGCTCGGGCATTCGGCGGGCGGGTGGATCGCGCACGCGGTCGCTGAGCGGCTGCGGGCCGGGGGCGTCACCGCGTCCGGGGTGGCGTTGCTGGACACCTACGCGCCGGGCAGCCCGGTGCTCGACCGCATCCAGGACCACCTTGCGCGCCCGTCCGCCGAGCACGCCGAGGGCGGCGTCCCGGCGGCGGAGCCCGGCCGCGACGACGCGGTGCTCACGGCGATGGCCGGCTACGGGCGGCTGTTCGCCTCCTGGCGTCCGGGCGCACCCGGCTGCCCCACCCTGCTGGTGCGCGCGAGCGAGCCCCTGCCGGGGTTCCCGGCCCGGGGGTGGCGCGCGTCCTGGCCCGGCGAGCCGGGGCCCGTCGTCGTGGACGTCCCCGGCGACCACTTCACGATGACGTCCGTACACGCCGCGACGGCGCTCGACGCGGTCCGGCGGGCGAGCACGACCACGACCACCGACACCGACACCGACACCGACACCGACACCGACCGAGGGTGAGCCCCGACATGACCGACGACCTCAGCCGACCGCCGCTCGACCACGACCAGGCCGTCGTGGACGGCTACGCCCCCTACCACCGGCGCGCGCTGGCCTTCTACGACTTCTTCGTCTTCCGGGGCAGCGCCCCGCTGTTCTGGCGCTGCTCGCCGCGCGACTTCGAGCGCCTCTACCACACCAGCGTCGGTGCGAAGCACGTGGAGATAGGCGTCGGCACCGGCTATCTGCCGTCCCGCGCCCGGTTCCCGGTGTCCAACCCCAAGATCACGCTCGTCGACCTGAACCCGGCGACGCTCGACTTCGCCGCCTCCCGGCTGCGCTTCTTCGAGACGACGAAGGTCGTCGGCAACGCGCTGGAGCCGCTGCCCGTGCCGGACGAGAGCCACGACTCGGCGGCGCTGTGCTTCCTGCTGCACTGCGTGCCGGGCAGCCTGCGGGACAAGGGGGTGGCGCTCAAGCACGCGGCGGCGGCCGTCCGCCCCGGCGGCACCGTCTTCGGCAGCACCGTGCTGTCCTCGGGCGTCCCCGTCACCTGGGCGGGCCGCAGCCTGATGGACAAGCTCAACGCGAAGGGCGTCTTCCACAACGACCAGGACAGCCTGGCGGACCTGACGTCCCAACTGAAACAGAACTTCACGGACTTCGACCTCGTCACGCGCGGCAGCGTGGCCCTGTTCCGCGCGCGCAAGGCCGCGTGACACCGCTCCTCCCCCGCCCCCGTCCCCCGCACCGCCCGGAAAGGAACGTCATGCCCACACGCTGGTACCCGATCGAGGAGGCCGACGACTCGCTGTTCGCGACGGCCTCCCTCCACCACGCCCGCTCCGTCGAGGTGCCCCACTCGGTCGAGGAGACCTGGGCGGCGCTGACCGGCGACGAGGTGTCCAGCTGGACCAAGGGGATGAAGCGGCTCACCTGGACCTCGCCGCGTCCGTTCGGCGTCGGCACCACCCGCGAGATCGAGCTGGGCGGCGGCTTCCTGCTGCGGGAGCGCTTCTACCGCTGGGAGGAGGGGCACCGGAAGACGTTCTGCGCCGTCGAGACGACGCGGCCCATCTTCCGCCGGCTGGTGGAGGACTACGTCGTCGAGCCGACGGAGACCGGCTCGCGGTTCAGCTGGCGCTGGGCGGCCGACCTCAACCCGCCCTACTCCTTCTTCAAGGGGACGCTGGACCGGCTCGCCTTCGCGCCGACCGGCCGCTCCCACATCGACGGGCTGGCCACCCACCTGGCCACCACCCGCCGCTGACCGCCGCCGACCCGGCGACGCGACCGGCCCGCGCACGTCCCGGGCCGGTCCGCGCCGCCCCGAGCACCCCGACGAGCGAAGGAAGAAGACGCACATGTGTGGGATCACCGGATGGATCGCCCTGCGGCGGAACCTGGAGGAGCAGCGGCCCGCGCTCGACGCGATGACCGCGACCATGGAGTGCCGCGGCCCGGACGCCGAGGGCGCCTGGGTGTCGGGCCCCGCCGCGCTGGGACACCGTCGGCTGGCGGTGATCGACCTGGAGGGCGGCGTCCAGCCCATGACGGCCGAGACGCCCGACGGGCCGGTCGTCCTGACCTACAGCGGGGAGACCTACAACTTCCGTGAGCTGCGCGATGAGCTGGTCCGTCGCGGTCACCGGTTCCGGACCGCGAGCGACACCGAGGTCGTCCTGCGCGCCTACCTGGAGTGGGGCGAGGAGGTGGCCGACCACCTGGAGGGCATGTACGCGCTCGGCATCTGGGACGGCCGCGTCGACCGGCTCCTCCTCCTGCGCGACCGGCTCGGCATCAAGCCGCTGTTCGTGTACGAGACGGAGGACGGCGTCCTGTTCGGGTCGGAGGCCAAGGCGATCCTCGCCCACCCGGAGGCGGAAGC
Source organism: Streptomyces chumphonensis (assembly GCF_014779715.1). Taxonomy (GTDB): domain Bacteria; phylum Actinomycetota; class Actinomycetes; order Streptomycetales; family Streptomycetaceae; genus Streptomyces; species Streptomyces chumphonensis. The sequence goes on along the minus strand of NZ_JACXYU010000006.1, from coordinate 285,139 downwards.
CGTCGTCGACGCCGACGGCTTCCGCGAGCTGTTCGGCTTCGTCAAGGAGCCCGGCCGGGCGGTGTGGGCGGGCATGCGCGAGGTCGCTCCCGGCACCATGCTGCTGCTGGACCGGGGCGGGCTGCGCGAGCGCGTCTACTGGCGGCTGGAGGTGGCCGAGCACCGCGACGACACGGAGACGACGGTCGGCCGCGTGCGGGAGCTGCTGGAGGACAGCGTCGCCCGTCAGCTCGTCGCGGACGTCCCCCGCTGCGTGCTGCTCTCCGGTGGGCTGGACTCCAGCGCCCTGACGGCTCTGGCCTCCCGACAGTTGGCCGAGCAGGGGGAGCGGGCGCGGACGTTCACCGTCGACTTCGAGCAGCCGGAGGCGTTCCGCCCCGACGAGCTGCGCGGTTCGCAGGACGCCCCGTTCGCCCGCGCCGTCGTCGAGCACCTGGGCACCCTGCACACCGACATCAGGATCGACCACCAGGAGCTGGCCGACCCGGAGGTGCGGCGGGCCACGGTCCGGGCGCGCGACCTGCCCTTCGGCTTCGGCGAGGCGGACAACTCGCTGTACCTGCTGTTCAGGGCGATCCGCGAGCACTCGACGGTGGCGCTCTCCGGCGAGTCGTCCGACGAGATCTTCGGCGGCTACCCGTGGTTCCACCTGCCGGCCGTGACCGAGGTCCCGATGTTCCCCTGGGTCACCGCCTCGGGCATGGGACCCAAGTCGCACCCGACCAAGCTCATCGACCCCACGCTGCTGCTGGAGACCCTCGACGTGCCCGGCTACTGGGCTCAGCGCTGGGCGGACAGCGTCGCGCACCTGCCGGCCCTCCCCGGCGAGGACGCGCGCGAACGTCGGATGCGCGAGCACGCCTACGTCCACCTGACCAGCCTGCTGGGCCTGCTGCTGGACCGGAAGGACCGGATGAGCATGGCGGTGGGGCTGGAGGTGCGGGTGCCGTTCTGTGACCACCGGCTCGCGGAGTACGTCTTCAACACCCCCTGGTCCATGAAGACGTTCGACGGCCGGGAGAAGAGCCTCCTACGCGCTGCCGTGCGCGACACGCTCCCGACGTCGGTGGTGGAACGCGTCAAGGCGCTCTACCCGCACACCCAGGAGCTGCGCTACGTCGCGGCGTTGCAGCGCCAGGTCGGCGAGCTGCTGAGCGACGACCACGGCGCGGCGGACTTCTTCGACCGGGACGCGCTGGCCAAGGCCGCGGCCGGTGAGCCCGGCGCCGTCGAGCCGGACGAACGCGAGGCGTTCGAGCGCGTCCTGGACCTCGCCGTCTGGCTCGACACCTACCGTCCGACGATCAAGCTGTCCTGAGCCCGGACGGCCGCCCCGCCGTCCCGTCTCTCCCCCACCCCCACGCGCCCCTTTCCCTTCCCTTCCTGAGGAGCAGCCGAGCCATGGCAGTCGACAACGACGTCTACAACGAACTTCCCTGGTGGGACGACGACCAGCCGTTCGCCACGCTGGAGGCGTTCACTCCGGCCCGCTTCGACTACTTCCACCGCGTGCTCACCGACCGTCTGCGCCTGGACCCGGCGGGCCTGCGGGTGCTCGACATCGGCTGCGGCGGCGGGCTGCTCGCGGAGCGCTTCAGCCGCCTGGGCGCCCACGTCACCGGCGTGGACCCCTCGGGCCCCTCCCTGGCGTCGGCGCGTGAGCACGCCGCCCAGGAGGGCCTGGCCATCGCGTACCAGGAGGCCGTCGCCGAGGAACTGCCCTTCGAGGACGCCTCGTTCGACCTCGTGTACTGCTGCGACACGCTGGAGCACGTCACGAGCACCGACCGGGCCGTCGCGGAGGCGGTCCGCGTCCTCAAGCCCGGCGGCCACTACTTCTACGACACGATCAACCGGACGTTCCTCTCCAAACTGTCCATGATCAAGATGGCCCAGGACTGGAAGGCGACGCGCTTCGCGCCGAAGAACCTGCACGACTGGAACAGCTTCATCAAACCCGAGGAGCTGTACGCCCTCTTCCGCAAGCACGGCCTGGAGAACCAGGACACGGTCGGCTTCGCCTCCGACCGCCCGAAGGGCGAGCTGCTGCGGGCGATGCGCAGCCGCGCCAAGGGCGAGATCACCTACGGGGAGCTGGGACGCCGCTTCCAACTGGGCGTCCACCGGGACACCTCGGTCGTCTACGGCGGCTGGGCCCGGAAGGCGCGCCGATGACCCACCGCCCGCGGGGCGCCCCCGCCCCCGGTCCCGCAGGGACGCCCGCACCCGACGTCCGCGTCCCGGTGCTCGTCGTCGGCGCGGGCCCGGCCGGGCTGACGACGTCCCTCGCCCTCTCCCGGCAGGGGGTGCGCCACCTGCTGGTGGACCGCCACCACGGCAGCGCCCACACCCCCCGCGCCCACCTCCTCAACCAGCGCACCGGGGAGATCCTGCGCGACCTCGGCCTGGAGGAGCGGGTGCTGGCCGAGGCGACCCCGAGCCCGATGTTCGCCAACCACGTCTTCATGTCCACCTTCGCGGGCCCCGAGGTCAGCCGCCTGCACGCCTACGGCAACGGACCGGACCGGACCGGGGACTACCTGGCCGCCAGCCCCAGCCGGATGTGCAACCTCGCCCAGCACCTGCTGGAGCCGCTCATGGTCGCGGAGGTGGAACGCGCCGGGGTGGGGTCGCTGCGCTGCGGCCAGGAGTTCGTGCGGCTGGAGCAGGACGGGGAGGGCGTCACCTCGGTCCTGCGGGACCGGCGGACGGGACGGGAGTGGACCGTACGGTCGCAGTACGTCGTCGGCGCCGACGGCGGACGCAGCCGGGTGCGGGAGAGCTGCGGCATCGCGCTGGAGGGCACCGAGGGCCTGGCCCGGGCGGTGTCGGTCTGGTTCGAGGCGGACCTCTCCCGGCACTGCGCGGACCGTCCGGCGATCCTCTACGTCGGGGGCGTGCCCGGCCGGCCGCCCGAGGACGGCCGGGTCTTCGTGAGCGTCCGCCCGTGGCACGACTGGATGTACCTGCGCTTCCTCGACGCCGAGGGCGCCGCGCCCTTCGACCCGGACGACCACGAGGAGATCGTCGCCCACATCCGGCAGAGCATCGGCGACCCCGCGATCGACGTCCGCGTGAAGTGCGTGTCGCCGTGGCAGGTCAACGCGGTGGTCGCCGAACGCTTCGCCGCCGGACGGGTGTTCTGCCTGGGCGACGCCGTGCACCAGATGCCGCCGACGAACGGCCTCGGCCTCAACACGGCCATCGCGGACGCCTTCAACCTGGCGTGGAAGCTCCAGCTGGTCCTCGCCGGGCGGGCCGGCCCCGAGCTGCTGGCGAGCTACGAGGCCGAGCGTCGTCCCGTCGCCGCGCAGGTCGTGGACCGGGCCGTCCGCAGCATGGTCGACTTCCTCGGCATCCCCGCCGCCCTCGGCTACACGGCGGGACAGAGCGCGGAGGAGCAGTGGGAGCTGCTGCGCTCCCTCGACGACGACACCCCCTCGGCCGCAGCCCGACGCACGGCCCTGGCCGAGGCCACCGCGCGCATCGACTACCAGGTCAACGCGCACGGCGTCGAACTCGGCTACCGCTACCGGACGGGCGCACGGATGGACGACGGCACACCCGAGCCCCCCGCCGAACGCGACCCGGAGCTGTACTACACACCCACCACCTGGCCGGGCGCCCGTCTCCCCCACGCCTGGCTGGAGGACGGCCGCCGTCGGCGCTCCACCCTGGACGTCACCGGAGGCGGTCGCTTCACCCTGCTCACCGGCCGGGGCGGCGACGCCTGGTACGACGCGGCGAGGGCGGCGGCCCGCGAGACCGGCGTGGACGTCACCGTGCTCTCCATCGGCACCACCGACGGGCTGCGCGACCCCTACGGCACCTGGGAGCGGCTGCGCGAGGTCGACGCCGACGGCGGCGTCCTCGTCCGCCCCGACACCCACGTCGCCTGGCGCGCCCCGACCTCCGCCTCGGCCCCGGACCTCCCGAAGATCCTCACCGAACTCCTCCACACCCCGTCCCACCCCTGACCCGACCGCTCACCCGCAGGGACGTACGGCGACGGCCCGACGACCGACGGATCGTCGGGCCGTCGCGCGTGCCGCGCTCCATCCGGAACCGCCGCACGCGCAGGGCGGGCATGGCCATGCGCAGACTCAGCCCACCACGCACGTCGGCCAGAACTGCACGAGGTAGCGCTCCACCCCGCGCGGAACGCCACGGACCGCCAGCCGCGCCACGGCGGCCCGCCCGGCGGAACGCGCCCGCACGCGCCAACACAGGCCACCAGCCCCGAGCTCGACGGCGGTCGGCACGCTTCCGGCGACCACTTCGGCGGAAAGCCGCCCGCTGACCGACACCAACTGCGCCTCTGCTGTCACCTCCCAAGGCGTCCCCTCCTCCTGCGGAGGCTCCGCATCCCACACCTCGGCTACCAGCTCGGCCGTATGGGTGTGCCCCGCGCTCGCGAAGTCCAGCCGCATGTCGAACGCGGTCAGGAACGGAGGGTCGTCTGAGACCTCCCGGCCCTCCGGATACGGCAGGGGCACCTCCATGTCGTCGTAGTCCTGAAGCGCGAAGCCGTGGAAGTCCACAGGGATCTCCACGACCTGCCGCCGCGACAACGACGCCATCGCGTCTCCTTCCGGACACGGCTCCTGCCAGCGGCGCGCGCCGCGAAGAAGTGGTCCGCACCCACGTCAACGGCTCCTGCGATCAACAAATCGCAGAAGCCGTCGCACGCACCGGGGGGCTCAAGCCGTGAACTGCCCGCTCTTCACCGCGCCCAGGAAGGAGGTCCAGCCGCTCGCGGGGAACGCGAGCACGGGCCCATGCGGCGCCTTGCTGTCCCGCACCGGCACGACAGCGGCGAAGTCGTCGGAGACCTCAACGCACTCGCCTCCGTCCTGGTTGCTGTAACTGCTCCTACGCCAGGTGATGATGCTCAGGTCGATGGGTCGCACGCCGCTTCCTCCAACATGGCCAGGACGAACTTCTGCGACTCGACCGGGGACAACGCCAAGTCGCGCATTGCATCGTATGCACGCTGCAAGCGCTCAACCGGCGCGTTCGCCTCGATCAAGTCACCGCCGTAGCCGTGCTCGGTGTAGGCCACGGTACGAGCATCCATGAGCCTCAGGAACATCACCGTCGCGTTGGTCAGTCCGTGAAGTCCTGCCTTCAGCGGCAGGACCTGCAACGTCACGTTCGGTCGCTCTGCGACCTGGGCGACGTACTCAAGCTGTTCGCGCCACGCCTCCGCCTCCTCCAACGGCGTGCGCAAGACCGCCTCCGACAGGATGGTTCGAAACGGCGGGGCGCCCTCGCCCTCCAAGAGTCCGCGCCGACCCATTCGGGCCTCGACTTGCTGGTCGAGGTCAGGGCCCTTCAGGCCACCGGCTGACAGCACGTCCCGCGCGTACCCCGGCGTCTGCAACAGCCCCGGCAGGACGCTCACCGCGAAGTGCCACAGGCTCACCGCTTCCGCCTCCAGCGTCATGTACCGCCGGTAGCGTTCGCGGAACTGGGACTTGTCGCCGGCGGCCAACTCCCACATGGCCAGGAGCAGACCCGGGGTGCCGTAGAAGCCGTCGAGTGCCTCGGCGACCTCGGGGCTGCCGATGGTGTCGCCCTTCTCCATCTTGCCGAACAGCGACCAGTCCCAGCCCATCCGCTCTCCGAGCTGCCGCAGGGTGATGCCCCTCTGCGACCGCAGTCTCCGCAGCTCCTCGGCGAAACGCTGGCGTGGCTCCTGGCTCCGACCCGTGACGACGCGACGTTGCGGCATGCGGTGTTCCCCTCCGTGCTGGCCGTTGGTCCCGCCCGTGGAAGGTGTGGAACAGACGTGGAATGGCGTGGAACCATCCCGCCCGCCCTCGTCCCAGCCCTCCCTTGGCGGCCAAGCTCGTAATGAACCTGTTACAAACCGTAGTTCGCGCCACCGGACTTTCGCAGGCAAACCCCCAGATATCCACAGAAAGAGTCACCAACACCGAGCTGAAGTGCCGCGCTGACGGCTCAGAGGAAACTCGAAGGTGACGCCTGAACACCAGCAAGCACAGCTGACATGAGGTACGTGAGAGCGGCAACGCCGTGCCATCGGTGCCCGCAACCGTTGTTGACAGGCCCCATCCGTACGCGGGCGATCTCGCGACGCAAAGGCCCTTCCACACTGCCGCTGACCGATGCCTTCCGCCCGTGCGGTCTCCATAGGCCCCGGCGAACCGTTGACGTCCCTGACGACTCCACCCGCGGGGTATGCGCTTCCGTCGTGGCGACAGGTCGGCTCGTGGAACGTGTGGAACAAGAACTCTGGCCTGTGGCGGCAACCTTCTTGTGAGCCGACGAAAGCCCTGTCCGGCACACACTCGACGCAAGACATGCTGCGAGGTTCTTGAGGCCGCCCTCATGGCCTCGCTGACAAGGCTGACTCAAAGCACCCTTGTGCGGCCGGAGCTTGGTCGACTTGACAACGCCTACACCTGGAGAAGCACGAGCATGGGGCAAGCCGCGCAGGCACCGTCGGGTACCCGGGACCTCTTGGCCGATGAGGTACGCCGCCGAAAGGCCGCGTTCGACACGTTGGCCGAAATCTTCGAGAGCTTCGGGTTCGACCCCCTGGAAACCCCGGCTTTCGAGAATGTGGACGTGATCACCGGGAAATACGGAGAAGAAGCGTCAAAACTCGTCTTCAAGATCCTCAAGCGCGGCGTGCATGAAGCATCCGGGCAGCCCGATCTGGCTCTGCGCTACGACCACACGGTGCCGCTGGCGCGAGTCATCGGTAGTCACGGCGGCAAGTTGCCCAGTCCCTAAAAGCGTTACGCGATCGGTCCGGTGTGGCGGGCGGACCGGCCGCAGGAAGGGCGCTTCCGTGAGTTCGTGCAATGCGACATCGACACGGTCGGGTCCCACTCCCCGCTTGCCGACGCTGAGGTCGTTCTCGCTCTCGCGCAATGCCTCGACGCCCTCGGCGTGCGCGAGTTCACCGTCATGGTGAACTCCCGGAAGGCTCTCTACGCCCTGCTGGACGTCTACGGCATCGCTCCGGACAACGGCCCCGGCGTCCTGGGCACGCTCGACAAGCTCGACAAGATCAGCGCCGATGCCGTCGCGAAGGAGCTGGCGAGCGAGCGGGGCATCTCCCCGGACGTCGCCGAGTCGCTGGTCGCGGACGTGGCCGCCGACAGCCCGAACCGCGTCCGGGAGCGCCTGGAGGCAACCGAGCAGGGCAAGGCCGGCTTGGCCGAGATCGACACACTCATCCGCCTCACGACCAGTGCCGGACTCGCTCGCGAGCGCATCGTATGGTGCGCGGTCTCGACTACTACACGGGCGCGATCTACGAGGTGGTGGCCGCCGGATTCCCCGGTTCGATCGCCGCCGGCGGCCGATACGACCATCTCGTGGCGACGCTGGGCGGCCCCGATGTTCCCGCCTGCGGTGGTTCCATCGGCATCGAACGCATCCTGGCGATCCAGGGCTCGCAGCTCACCGAACCACGGGGCCTCGATGTCGCCTTGACGGTGATCGGTGGCGAGGACGACGTGATGCGCCTTGCTGCCGAGCTCCGCAGCAAGGGGAAGCGTGTGGGCACCTACCTGGGTGCTTCCACGAAGCTCGGCAGACAACTCAAGTAGGCCGCCGACCAGAAGGCCCGCATCGCGGTGTTGTACGGCCCGGACGAGCGAACCGCAGGAGAGGTCACCGTCAGGAACATGCACTCGGGTGAGCAGGCTCGGGTACCTCTCGCCGAGGCCGCCTCGTACCTGTGCGAAGCACTTGAGGAGTCCGGACTCCGCCCCGACCAGGAACACCTTGGGGCAGACCTCCGCTGAAGTGTTCCCGTCCAACGGGCAGGGCGCAGACGGTGACCGGGTCGGCGGTCGGCACATCCGGCCGCCGACCCGGTGCTACGCGGTGTCTTGTGCCGCTATCCGGCGAGGCTGAACGCTCCCCCTGCGGCGATCAGCGAGATGCTGCTGAGGCTGTTGACGGGTGCGGAGAGGGTCGTGCGGTTGACGGCGGTGCCGTCACCGATCTGTCCGTTGTTGTTGTAGCCCACGGCACTGACCTTGCCGTCACGATCGAGGACAAGGGTGTGGTAGTGACCGGCGGAGATGGCGCGGATGTTGGTGGCGCCGTCGAGGGTGATGGGGGCGGGGCGGTTGGTGAGGGTACCGTCGCCTTGCTGCCCCTGGGCGTTGTAGCCCCAGGTCTTGACCGTGCCGTCCGCGAGCCGGGCGACGCTGTGGTGGACACCGGCGCTGATCTCGCGGGCGGTGGTGATCTCGTCGACCTTGACCGGCGTGAGGCGCTGCGTGGAGGAGTTGTCGCCGAGCTGCCCCTCGGAGCCGCGGCCCCAGGCCCAGACCGTGCCGTCGGCGAGCCGGGCGAGGCTGTGGACATTGCCGCCCGCGACACTGCGGACGTTGGCGAGGCCGGTCACGGTGACCGGGGTGGTGCGGGTGGCGACGCTGTTGTCGCCGAGCTGGCCGTTGCCGTTGAGGCCCCAGGTCTTGACGGTGCCGTCGGCGAGGACGGCCAGGCTGTGGGCGCCTCCGGCGGCGATGGCTTCGACGTTGGTGAGACCGGCGACGGTGACCGGGGTGGTGCGGTTCGCAAGGCTGTTGTCGCCGAGCTGACCACTGGAGTTGAGGCCCCAGGCACGCACGGTGCCGTCGGCGAGCAGAGCCAGACTGTGGTTGGAGCCCGCCGCGATGGCGACGACGCCGCGCAGCCCGGTGACGGTGGACGCCTGGTCCTGGTTGGTGGCGGTGCCGATGCCGAGCTGACCGCTGGTGTTGAGGCCCCAGCTCTCCACAGTTCCGTTGGAGAGTAGTGCGAGGCTGTGGCTGGCGCCGGCTGCGATGCTCTCGATGTCGGCGCCGGTGAGCCCGGGGACGGTCACGGGCTTGTACTTGGCGCTGGTGACGACGCCGCCCAACTGGTAGCTCTCGTTGGCTCCCCAGCCCTTGAGCCGGCCCTCCTGGGCGGTCGCGACGGAGGGCAGGGCCCACGCCGCGAGAATCGCCAGCAGCGTCAGCAGCCCCGCAAGGGCGGGAGACCTGCGGCTCCGGCCGTGTTGAAGTGCGTCCATCTCGGTCCTTAGCGATCAGGTGGCGCGGGCAGGGCAGCAAAGCCGCCCAGACCAATCACCCACAGTGAAATAGCTGTCGCCGGGAGTATCTGCCCTTGGTGAATCGTCGCTGCCCCAGATGGCGGGTGCGTTCACCCGAAGTGGTGGGCAGACCGGGCGTGTCGCACGTGACACGCCGTCTTCGAAAGCCCGGCGCACGCCCCGGAAGTCACCGGCGCAGGCGGGGGCGCGCCCGTCACTGACTCCGATCCGCGACAACTCGGCGCTCCGACCGGGCCCGGCCGCTCGCTTCCGCCGTCCCCGCGTCCCTGGCGTGGAACGTGTGGAACGAGCGCTCTGACCTGGGGTAGTCACGTCACCCGACACGTCGTCAGCCGCCCCCGGGCGGCATTCTCGTCATGCCTCTACTACGCAGCGTGTTCCCTGCTGCGACTCCGGCGCAGGGAGGCAGTGAGACCAGGCGAGACACAGGAAGAGGCACGGCATGACGACGACACCACGACCCGACAGCGAGACCGCCGCCCGACGGGCCAAGGTCAAGGAGGCCCTGACCGCCCAGTACGCGCTGGCGGACGCCCTCCGGCGGGCCGGCATCCAGCTTCCGGCCATGGAGATCCGTACCCCATGGGCCGACGAGTCCGAGGGCGGGGCACGGTATGCGCTCATCCATCTCGGCGTCTGTTCGGCCCCCGTCGCTCACCTGCTGGCCGATGTCATCGCCAGGGGCGCCGAGCGGTGACGGCGGCCGAGCTGCCCGCCGTGGGCACGGCGGTGCGGGACACCGGATCCGACCGCGTCGGGGTCGTCATGGCGCACGAGGGCCCGTACGTGCAGCTTCGCCCGCTGCTCGGCGGGCTGGAGTGGGACGCGGCCCCCGACGCCCTCGTCCCGCTGGACTCCGGCGAGCGACTGCGCGCCCACGTGGCGGAGCTGAACGCCCGCAGCCGCCGCCCAATCCGCTGAACGCACCACGTCGCTGCCGTCGGCGACGCGCGGCGCGTGCCCCTTCCGCGTGTCGCCGAGGCTCGACGCGGAACCTCCTGCTCCGAGCACAAGATCACGCCAACTTCCCCTGGCGCGATGCCCAGTGTTCCCACTGGTCAACTCTTGCTGGCAGACAACTGAGCGATCCTGGCGGGCCGGCGACCTTGGCAAGAACTGGCCGGTATGGCCGGTGAGTTCCGGGGCACAGGCAGGCCACTTCTGGGGCTGCCGTGACACCTTGCGCGTGCTGTGGCGGCCACTGGGGCCGTCCTGGGGGTCTTCCTGGGGGGAAGATGCTGCGCAAGCGTGCTGCGGGCACGCCATATCGGCGTGCCCGCATGTCAGTGAGATCCGGCCTGGTCGCGGTCGTCGCGGCGTTGGCCACCACCGCCGGTGCCATCCCGGCCGTCGCCCTGTCCGATCCGGGCCCGGAGTCGGCGTGGGGCAAGGGCGGTGACGCGAAGGTGCCCCCGGTGGAAGTCGGGGAGACCGAACCGCCGGCGGCGTTGGACGAGCGGACGCCGTCGAAGGAGGTGTCCGACTGGCGGGACGCCCAAGAGCGGCGCGCCACCGAGGGCAGGGATGGCGAGAAGTCGCAGGGTCCGGACGCCGTGCCCGGCGCCGATGCCGAGGCCGACGCGACGGGCTACGTGCCCGAGGGTCAGGGCCAGGTCCCGTGGCACGAGATCACCGATATCCGCGTCACCGACTCCCTGGTGGCGCGCGTCAACTACTCCACCGGCAACCTCATGCTGGCCGCGACCGACTTCGACATCGCCGGGGTCGGCCAGAGCCTGCGCCTGGCCCGCACCTACAACTCCCTCGACGCGCCGTGGGGCAAGGTCTCCCAGCGCTGGTGGCAGGAGTACGAGCGCTACCTGCTCGTGCAGCAGGACGCCGTCGTCCTCTACGACGCCACCGGCGCCTCCGCGCGGTTCACCCAGGACGGCAGCGCATTCACCACGCCGGACGGCTCCAGCAAGGACCTCACCCGCGAGGGCGACGGCTCCTACACCCTCACCGACCGCAGAACCGGGGCGAAGGACCACTTCAACAGTCACGGCACCCTGACGTCGGTGGAGGAGCGCAACGGCGGCCGGATCACCGTCGACCAGCACGACCAGGGCGCCGAGCACCTGGGCTTCAAGCTCACCGAGACCCGCTCCGGTCGGTGGGTGGACCTGGTCAAGACGGCCGGTGATCAGTGGCAGGCGAAGGACCACACCGACCGCACCGCCGTCTTCAATCTCAACGCGGCCGGTGACCTGGCCGAGACCATCGACACCGAGGGCAAGAAGACGACCTTCGGCTACGACCACGACCGCCGCCTGACGAAGATCACCACTCCCGAAGGCCGCGTCACCGTCTTCACTTACGACGCCCACAACCGCGTCACCTCGATGCTGCGCGCCACCGAGTTCGACGGCGACGGCCACACCGGACCCACGTACACCTACCACTACACCGCCGCCGCGCCGGGCGAGGCGGGCACCACCACCGTCACCGACCCCCTCGGCCACGCCACGGAGTACGAGCACAACGCCGACGGTGAGGTCGAGAAGGTCACCGACCCGCTCGGCCACTCCCGCTCGCGCACCTACAACGTCTCCACCGCCACCGACGCCATGGGCACCGGCGGCAGCGGCGGTAACGTCACCGCCTACGGCTGGGACGCCCGCAACAACCCCACCTCCGCCGAACTGCCCACCGGCGCCACGGCGGCGCTGACCGGCTACCAGACCATCGCCGGCACCGACCTTCCCGGCACCCTCACGACCCCCGACGGCGAGAAGACCGACTACGCCTACGACGGCGCGGGCAACACCACCTCCGTCGCCGTGTCCGGGAGCGGCGGCGGAACGCGGGAGTTCACCTACAACGACGACACCCCGCACTGCGGCGGCTTCGAGGGCCAGCGCTGCACAGCCAAGGACGCCAACGGCAAGACCACCGAGTTCGAGTACGACGCCACGGGCAACCTGAAGAAGGTGATCCCGCCCTCCCCGCTGGGCGCTACGACCTACACCTACGACGACCTCGGCCGCCCCAAGACCGTCACCGACGGTCGCGGGATCGAGAGCGTCTACGTCCACGACCACCGCGACCGTGTCACCAAGGTCTCCACCGCCACCACCACGGTGACCTACGGTTACGACGGCGACGGCAACCTGGCCATCCGCTCCGACGGCACCGGCGTGACGAAGTACGCCTTCGACCCGCTCTCCCGCGAAACCGTCCGCACCCTGCAGAACGGCTCCCAGACCGTCCTGACCTACACCCCCGACGGCAACGTCAACACCTACACCGACCCCGGCGGCACCACCACCTACCACTGGGACTCCGCAGGCCGCCTGGAATGGCTCAAGGACCCGGCCGACCGCAAAACCACCTACGCGTACGACAACAACGACGTCCGCACGAAGACCACCTATCCGGGCGGCACCGTCCAGGACGTCACCCTCGACGCCTCCAGCCGCCCCACCCGCATCAAAGCGACCTCCCACGAAGGAACCCTCGCCGAGCTCTCCTACGACTACACCTACACCGCCGGTGGTCAGGCCGCCGACGGCACCAAGATCCGCACCCGGACCGACCACACCACCGACACCACGACCACCTACACCTACACCGACGCCGGACGCCTCTCCCGCGCCACCGAATCCGGCGGCGGCGCCACCTGGCAGTACTGCTGGGACCCCGCAGGCAACCTCACCAGCCAGGGCATGGCGTCCGGCTGCCCGGCCAGCACCACCTACACCTACAACGACGCCTCCCAACTCACCGCGAAGAACGGCGACACCACCGGCTGGTCCTACGACCCAAGCGGCAACGAACTCGCCGGAGCCTTCACCAACGCCACCGCCCGCACCGACGCGCAGTGGTCGGACCACTCCCAGATGACCTCCGTCGAGGTCGACGGAACCACCTTCGACGCCCAGTACGCCTCCACCGACCAGAGCGAACGCATCCGCCTGGGCAACACCTGGTTCCACAACGGGCCGTTGGGCCTCGCGGCCAAGACCACCGCAGGCCAGGACATGGGATTCGTCCGCGAACCCGGGGGCACGCTCAATTCCATGACCACCGGAGGCACGGCGTACTACTACCTCACTGACGCCCTCGGCTCCGTCATCGCCATGACCGACGAACACGGCAACAAGAAGAACACCTACGCCTACACCCCCACCGGCACGCTACGCGCCAGCCAGACGAGCGAGGAGGTCTCCCAGCCCTACCGCTACGCCGCCGGCTACCAGGACACCACCGGCCTCTACCACCTCAGCGCCCGGTATTACGACCCTCAGATCAGCCGCTTCACCCAACCCGACCCGAGCGGCCAGGAATCCAACCCATACCTCTACGCCGAAGGCGATCCCACCAACCGCATCGACCCCACCGGACTGTGGTCCATCGGCCTGGGAGGCGAAGCTTGCTTCATCTACTGCATCGGGGGAGGCTTCAACTGGGATGCTGACAGCTCCGAATCGGGAGCCTACTTCCGCATGGGCCTGGGGTGGCCAGGCGTTGAAGGAGGCGTAACTGCATCTAGCGGGAATCCAAGCGAAGGGCATTCCGGCTATGGAGGTTGCGGCGCCGGACCACTGATGGGAGAAGCCAACTACTCAGACAAATGGGTCGGCACAACAGGAATAGGCTACTTCAGCTCTCCAACTTGCTCGGCCGGTTGGCAATACCAGTGGTAGTGATGGTGCCCCGCCTCCCGTAGGCGGGGCACCATCACGTTGTAAAATCCTAAAGAGGGAGGCTTCGTGGGTATACCGTTCAGCATATTTTTCATCGCTTTCGGTACCTCACTCATAATTTTTCGAGAACGGTTCATACTTGGCGCACTTGAAAGTCAGCAAAAGATCTTCCACACTGACGGCCGCGGATTTGAGAAAGCCGGGCGCATCATGGTTTTCACCATGGGGATCGGAATGACACTGCTAGGCATCCTGGGGGTTTCCGGGATAGTTTAGCGGTGACATCAACGGGAGTGGCCATAATGGAATTACTATTCGGAATCTTCTTGACCGTTTTCGGCTTGGCCATGGTCGCCTACCGAAAGCGATTGGTGCAAGGGTCCATGGCAGGACATCGGACTGTATTCGGCCTGGGTGGCAAATTCACTCGACTCTACGCCACGGTGATTTTCACGGCCTCCGGCATCTCCCTCTCAGCTTTTGGCATTCTCATCATGATCGGCGCTATCGAAATGTGAGCAGTCGCACCGATACCGCTGCAGACGTCGCCAGAAAGGATCGTCCAGACGAGGACATGGCGTGACGCTGGACGCGGATGGCCGTGATGTCCGGGACCGAGCCCGGTTCGACTTCCGATATCCACAGCGGAACGCCGTTGGGGGCGGCCAGGAGTTGAAGGTTGCCGGCGAAACGGCGGGCCTTCCCAAACGTGGTTCCACAACGGGCCGTTGGGCCTCGCGGCCAAGACCACCGCAGGCCAGGACATGGGATTCGTCCGCGAACCCGGGGGCACGCTCAATTCCATGACCACCGGAGGCACGGCGTACTACTACCTCACTGACGCCCTCGGCTCCGTCATCGCCCTCACCGACGAACACGGCAACAAGAAGAACATTTACGCCTACACCCCCACCAGCACGCTACGCGCCAGTCGAACAGACGAGGAAGTGCCTCAGTCCTACCGCTTCGCCGCCGGCTACCAGGACGCCACCGGACTCTTCAGCTTCGCCGATGCTGTCCGCGTGGTCGTCGGCACTGCCACCGGTGCCCTCGGCGTCTCGGCTGTCGGCGCTCTGTGCGGGAACGTTCGGGATCGGTGCGTGGGTGCCGCGGTCGTGACCGGAACCCTGTGGGGCGCCGCCGGCGGCGGCCTCGGGGCTACTCTCGCGGGGCGTTCCCGCTGAGAGGGAGAACGGTGTCTGGGGTGGCCTGCCGGGCGGTGCGACCGGCGCACTCCTCAAGTAGGGCGTGAACCGATGAGAAACCGACGCATTCTCACCGTGGCGCTCTGCAGCCTGGGCACTGCCCTGGTGGGTGGACTTGCCACAAGCCTCGGGGTCTTCGACTGGGAGGTGTGGCAAGGCGCGGCAGTGTTCCCCGTGGCCGGACTGGTCTCAGGGGCTATCGCCTCCGCGTCACGTTCAAGGCCGTAGCACCTCCGGAATCTCCCGTTTCACCGATGACCGAGGTCGGGATACCACAAACCTCATCGACCCACCGCACTCTGCTCCTACGATGAACTCGTTCCAGACATGCCCTGCCCGCCGCCCGCTGGCAGGCCGCCCGCGCCGCCGTCGACGCCGACACCCCCCTCGTCCTGCCGGACGTCGACCCCCGCGCCGTCACGGGGCTGAAGTTCTCCGCGGCCCTCCCCCGACGCCTGGCCGTGGCCACGCTCGCCGCCCGCCTCGCGGACTTCACCGGCGCCCGCGCCGCCCTGGCCGAACCGACCCGCCTGCACCTCGACACCTGAGGCGCCGTCGGGCGGCGGGGCGCGTCAGGGCCGGGTGGCGGTGCGGCGGGCGTAGGCGCGCGCGGCGCGGACACGGTCGCCACAGCGCGTGGAGCACCAGTGGCGCCTGCCGTGCGTGCGCAGGAGGAACCGGTCGCAGGGGGCGGATCCGCAGACGGCGAGGATGTCGGCGTCGGAGCCGGTGAGCAGGTCGGCGGTGTCGGATGCGAGGGTCGCCAAGGCGTGGTTGACGGCCCGGTCGGTCGGATGCGCCCGGACGCGGCCCGGCCCCCGGGATTCGCCCCAGGTGAGGAGAGGTGCGGTCGGTACGGCCGTGAGGGCCTCGTTCACCGCGCGCAGGGACTCCTCGGGCGGGACGGTGCCGTCGGCGCGGGCGGCGAGCAGGGCGCGTACGTGAGTGCGCAGGGTGCGCAACCGCTGGGCGCACACCTCGTACAGCCGCACGTCGGGGGCGATCAGGTCGTGGGCGGCGAGCCAGTGCATGGCGGTCGCGGGGGTGGCGAGCAGGTCGTAGCTCTGCTCGGCGGGCAGGGTCGCGGCGGTGTCGGCGAAGTCGAGGGAGCGGTAACGGTCGGCACCCGGCGCCGGCGGCAACGGAGGCCGCGCCGGGTCGGGAGCCGGGGCGTCGTCCATGCCTCTCATGGTAGCGCTTGCGCTTTTCCGTGAAACCCGCTTAGCCTCACATCACGCTAAACACTCGCTTCTTTCGTGAGAAACGGAGACGTGATGTCCCATCCCGACGCCGATCAGTTCCCGGTCCGCACGCTCGGGGGCCCGACCGCCCTGTTCGAGTACGGCGGCCTGCGCTTCCTGACCGACCCGACCTTCGACGGCCCCGGCGAGTACCCCTCGGCCGGGCCCACCCTGACCAAGACGGCCCCCGCCACCGCCACCCCCGCCGATCTCGGCCCGATCGACGTGGTCCTGCTCTCCCACGACGAGCACGCCGACAACCTCGACACCTCCGGCCGGGCCCTGCTCGCCGATGTCCCTCTCACCCTGACCACGCCCGGTGGCGGCGAACGCCTCGGGGAGCGGGCCCGGGGCCTGTCCGACTGGGAGGCGGTCGCACTGGATCGGCCTGGCGGCGGCACCCTCAGCGTGACCGCCGTACCCGCCGTCCACGGGCCCGGACCGCGCGCGGACGTCGAGCCCTTCACCGGGCAGGTCGTCGGCTTCGTCCTGACCGGTGCGGGGCTGCCGACGGTCTACGTCAGCGGTGACAACGCCTCCCTCGACGCGGTCAGGGAGACCGCCGAGCGCTTCGCCCCGGTGGACACCGCCCTCCTGTTCGCCGGCGCCCCCCGCTTCCCCGTGCTCTTCGGCGGCGGGCTGCTCGTCCTGGACAGCGCGCAGGCCGCCGAGGCCGCCCGGATTCTGGACGCCCGCCGTGTCGTCCCGGTTCACCACGACGGTTGGGCCCATTTCACCGAGGGCCGGGGCGAGTTGGAGGCGGCCTTCGCCGCCGCCGGACTCACCGCACGCCTGGACCGGGACTGGAGGGCGCACGCCTGACCCTCAACCGTCGCCGGGACCCTCGTGGGAGCAGGGTGCCTGCACACGTGGCCCGCGCCGAGTAGGTACGTTCCGGCCATGGAGGGCGACGCGGGGGCGTTGCGGGAGTGGGGTGGGTGGTGGGTGCAGGAGTCGACACGCGTGGGGTTTCGGGGTTCGGAGGCTGACCGAAACACATCAGTTCGACATCCCGGGCAGGCTCGTTGGGCCCCTCGACCGCGCTGGACGACCGTCAGGGGTGACCACGTTGACCTCGACCGCTGTGCACGAGAAGCCGGAAGCCGTGCCTCCGCCGCCCCCGGCGGAGATCACCTACACCGGGCGGTACTCCGTCAATCCGCTCGCCGAGGTCTCCTTCCGGCGGATGTGCGCGCAGATCCCTGCCGTGCTGGGGCGGATCGGCCGGCTGGCGTGGCGCACGGACCGACGGGCCGTGCAGATCCTGCTCGGCTGCCAGGTCGTGACGGGCGTCGCGGCGGCCGTCCTGCTCACCGCGACCGCCCGCGCCATGGGGCCGCTGCTCGGGGCCGGTCCGGTAGCCGAGCGGCTGCACGGGGCGCTACCCGCGCTGCTGGTAATGGCGCTCGCCGCCGCGCTGGGCCGGGGGGCGGGGGCGGTGGCCACCTACGCCGAGCGGCGCATCACGCCCCGGCTCGTCACCGAGACGGACAGCGCGCTGGTCGAGGCGGTGTGCCGGGTGGAGGCCGCCGCCTACGCGGAGGACGGGTTCGTGGACCGTCAGGAGGCCGCCGAGATGGGGGTGATCCGCGCGCAGTTCATGGTGGCCGACGCGCAGCGGTTCAGCTCCGCGCTGATCCGCATGGTCACGGCGGCCGGGGTCCTGTCGGTGCTCAACGTGCTGATGCTGCCGCTGCTCCTGCTGGCCGTGCTCCCGGCCGGTGCCGGCGCCGTCCTGACCGCGCGGGTGGACTACGAGATCCACTACGCCAACATCGCCGACCGCAACGTGCGCGGCATGATGCGCTGGTGGGCCACCACGTCGAAGTACGCCGACGAGGTCCGTGCCAACTCGATGACGGACTACCTGGTGTTCTGGTACCGGTCCCTGTCCGACCGCTGCGACCGGCGGACGCTGGCCGGCACGCCCCGGACCTTGCGCATCGCGCTGCTGTCCTCACTGGCCGGCGGGGTGTTCCTCGTCGCCGCGTGGGGCGCGCTGGGCTGGCTGGCCGTGACGGGCCGAGTCGACCTGGCCGTCGCCGCCACCGCCGTCATCGCCGTGCAGACCACGCTGGCCGCGCTCTCCGGGGTGGTCGTCAGCGGGGCGGCCGTCTTCCACACCAGCCTGTACCTGAGCGACATGCAGGCGTTCCTCGACGACGCCGTGGCACGGGCCCCGCGACGCGGCCGGGCCGCCCTCACCGGCCCGGCGGAGGAGATCCGGGTGGAGGAGGTCGTCTACCGCTATCCCGGTAGGAGCCGACCGGCCGTGGACGGCGTCTCCCTCACCCTGAGGCGCGGACAGATCCTCGCGATCGTCGGGGCGAACGGCTCGGGCAAGTCGACGCTGACCCGGCTGCTCACCGGGGTCTACCTGCCCGACCGGGGCAGGGTCACCTGGAACGGCACCGACCTCGCCGACATCGACCCGGGGACGGTGTGGGCGCGCACCGGCCTGGTGCCGCAGATCTTCGCCCAGTGGCCGCTGCGGGTGCGGGAGAACGTCACCCTCGGCCAGCCCCGGACGCATGACGACGGGCCGGTGTGGGAGGCGGTCGACGTGGCCGGGCTGCGCGAGGCCGTCGAGGAGCTGCCGGCCGGCCTGGACACCCTCCTGGCCCGCGACGTCTTCGGCGGGTCGGAGTTCTCCGGGGGCCAGTGGCAGCGCGTCGCCTGTGCCCGCGCGCTGTACCGGCGGTCCGAACTGCTGATCCTGGACGAGCCCACCTCCCAGATGGACCCGCGCGGCGAGCACCGGATCTTCGAGCGGATCAAGGCCGTCGCCGCCGACCGCGTCACCATCGTGGTCACCCACCGGCTGGAGAACACCCGGCTCGCGGACCACGTCGTCGTGATGGAGCACGGCCGCGTCACCGAGCAGGGGCACTACGACGATCTCGTCCGTGCCGACGGGACGTTCGCCGAGTTGCTGGCCCTGTCGCAGGACCGCTGACGGACGCCCGGGTCCGCGGCGTCAGTCGGTCTCGTTGGGCATCACGCGGGTGACGCGGCCCTGCGGGTCCGCCTCCAGGTAGCCCACCTCGTGGTAGTCGTTGGTGAGGTAGACGGCGAGGCCCAACGGGGTCTCGAACGTCGGGTCGGGGGCCCGCACGGTGGCGTAGCGGACGGTGACGTCCTCGACGCCCAGCCGGTCCTCGGCCGTCCTCAGCAGCGCGGGGAGGGTGTCCCAGTCGAGGTCGTCGATGCTGAAGGGGCTCTCCGTCGCGCTCACCGAGCCGCGGATGATGCCCTTCTCCGCGCCGGTGGCGGTGCGGTAGGTCCAGCTGTCGTAGCGGCTGTCGCTGCCGTCGACCATGACGTTCGCCGAGACGTGCTCGGCGTACACGGTGAAGGAGCTCATCCGGTCGGTGCCGGTCGCCTCCTTGAGCGCGGCCACGGCGGTGCGGACGCCGTCCGGGGTGAGGAGGTCCGCCGCCGAATCCCGGGCCGGACGGGCGGTCCCGGTGGGCTCGGCCGTCCCCGCACCCGGCTCCGGAGTGCCGGAGGCGGGGGTGTGGGGCCCGGCGGAGGGGCCGGGCGCCCTGGCCGCCGGGTCGCCGCTGCCGGCATCCCCCCACGACGCGACGGCCCACAGGACGCCGCCGGTCAGCGCGGCGGCGGGGAGGGCGATGTTCCACGCGAGACGCCGGGCACGGCCACGGCCGACCGGCACAGGCGCGGTCGGCGGGGAGGCCGGTGGGGCGAGGGGGTAGGAGGTGGGGGTGTCCTCGTCGGCCGGGGCGGCCGGGGCGGCCGGGGCGGCCGGGGCGGGCGGGGCGGGGACGGGCGGCGGGCCCGGACGTGCCTGCTCGGCCGCCGCGAGGAGGTCGTCCAGCGCGGCGGCGGAGGGCCGCGCGGCCGGGTCCCTGCGGAGGACGGCGTTCAGGGCGGGCGTCAGCGGCCCGGCCTGGGCGGGCGGCGGCAGTTCCTCGTTCAGGACGGCCGCCAGGGTGGCGAGGGTGCTGGAGCGGCGCAGCGGATGGGCGCCCTCCACGGCGACGTAGAGCATCATCGCCAGCGACCACAGGTCGGCGGCGGGTCCGCCCGGTGAGCCGGAGATGCGCTCGGGGGCCATGTAGTCGGGCGTGCCGATGACGGAGCCGGTGGCGGTGAGCGCCGTCGCCTCGCGGACGGCGGCGATGCCGAAGTCGGTCAGGACGGCGCGCCCGTCCGGCCGCAGGAGGACGTTGGCGGGTTTGACGTCGCGGTGCTGGACGCCGGCCGCGTGGGCGGCCCGCAGTCCGGAGAGCACCTCGCGGCCGAGGCGGGCCGCCGCGTCGGGGGTCAGCGGGCCGCGGGCCAGCCGCTCGGCCAGGGAGCCCCCGGTGACGAGTTCCAGGACGAGCCAGGGGTAGTGGTGATCGGCGCCGTCCACGACGTGGTGGACGGTGACGACGTGCGGATGGTCGACGCGGGCCAGCGCCCGGGCCTCCCGCAGCACTCGGGCGCGCAGCGTCGCCGCCGCGTCGGGGTCGTACTCGGCGAGGTCCGGGTCGGAGGGCCGGACCTCCTTCAGCGCCACGGCCCGGTCCAGCACGAGGTCGCGTGCCCGCCACACCGTGCCCATGCCGCCGCCCCCGAGGCGTGCCTCCAGTGCGAAGCGCCCGTCGATGACCCGTCTGCCGGGCTCCCCCTGCGTCATGGAAGGGATGCTACGAGAGGGCCCTCAGCACGGCGGTCCCGGCCCCGCGCCCGCCGTTGCGGCGGTGCGGGGCCGGGCGTCCGCCTCGGGCGGCGTGGTCAGGCGGCGGGGCCCGCTTCCTGGTGGGCCATGTGGCGCTCCTCCCCGAACTCGGGGAAGAGGCCCCGGAACGCGACCGCTCCGCCGTACTCGTGCACGAGGCGTCCGGCGTTCTCGTGGGCCAGGTGGGTCGCCTCGGTCCGGACGGGGACGCCCAGGGCGTCGGCGCGTTCCAGGAGGCCCTGGACGAGGGGGCGCATCTGCGCGGACAGCCGGCTGCAGGCGCCGGAGGGGCTGATCACCTCGCCCAGGATGACCCACCAGGCCCCGGCGGCGGCACCGGTGTTGGCGACGAAGTCGGGGACGACGGTCACGCCGCGCCCCAGCAGGCGCTGCTCGGCCTCGGGGGTGGTCGGCACGTTGGCGGCCTCCACGACGAGCGGGGCCGTGATGAGGTCGCAGTTGTCGGCGGTGATCGTGTAGGACACGGCGGCGGGGACCAGCACGTCCACGTCCAGGCCCAGCCACGCGTCGCCGGGGCACTCGACGTCGTCCTCCCGAAGCACCGTCCGGTCGATCACGCCGGACGGGCTGCGGGCGGCCAGCAGGGCCTCCACGTCCAGGCCGCGGGAGGTGTTGAGGACGAGACCGCGGGCGTCGGTGATTCCGACGACCGTCACCCCGGCGCGGGCGAGGTAGAGGGCCGTGGAGCCGCCCATGGCGCCGAAGCCCTGCACGGCCGCGCGGGCGGAGGCGGCCGGGACGCGCCGCTGTTCCAGGGCAGCCAGCGCCGCCTCGGCGACGCCGTAGCCGCCGATGAGTTCGCCCAGGAGCAGCCCGTCGGTGCGGGCGGTGAACGCCTGGCGGACGCGGGAGCGCGCGTCCGCCTCGTCGGGGGCACGGACCATGGCGGCGTGCAGGGAGGTGTCGCCCAGGCCGATGCGGACGAAGGCCCGGTCGAGCTGGTCCTGCGGGGTGCCGAGGTCGCCCGCCGTCACCCAGAAGCGTTCGAGGAGCGGCCGGACGGCCTGCAGGAAGCGCTCCCGGACGGACTCGGCCCTCGGGTCGGCGGGGTCGAAGTCGATGCCGCCCTTGGCGCCGCCGACGTGGAGGTCGAAGACGCCCATCTTCAGCGTCATCTCCCGCGCGAGCGCCGCGACCTCGTCGCGGGTGCAGCCCGGCCGCATGCGCAGCCCGCCGGTGGCGATGCCGGTGATCAGCCGGTCGATCACGACGTGGCCTCGGGCGGTGGTCTCCGGGTCGTGCCAGGTGATCTCCAGATACGGCTGATCGCGGGCCTGAAGAGGGGTCTCGACAACGGTTTCCAGCACGGGGCACTCACCCTTTCCAGCCACTGAGCAGCACGAGATCGACGCCGGTGCCCCGGTCGGCGCGTACGCCGTCGGCCCGGGGGCACAGCGAGGAGGTTCCTTTCGGGGTCACGAAGGTCGGCTCGCGTGGGAGCCGAAAACGTTCACGAGCAGGCTGAGGAGCCCGAGGGGGCGGAAGAGTCCGCACGACCGATAACACGTAGCGCCGGGACACCGGAGGAACGCGGATGATGGCGTCGCAGGGGTCCGTGACGCCCACTGTGAGCTGGGGGTTCGGGCGTTGTCAAGACATCCCGGATCCCGTTCCCCCACACGGGTACGGGGGTGGTCGCCGGGGTCGTCCGACGGGGCGTCGGGACGGGCTTTCGGGGGCGGTTCAGCCCTCGGTGAGCAGGCGTTCCACGGCGGAGCGGCAGCCTCCGCAGCCGGTGGTCGCGTGGGTCCGTCGGGCGACGTCGGCCGTGTCCCTGGCCCCTTCGCTCCGGCTGCGCCGGATGGCCTCGGCGGTCACGTGGGCACACCGGCAGACGACCGCGTCGGACGGCTCGGTGTCCTGCGCTCCGGCGGCGAGGCCGGGGAAGAGGAGCAGCCGGCGGTCCAGCGGTATGCGGGCTCCGGTCAGGTAGAGACGCGAGAGCGGGCCCGCCGGTGCGGCGTCGCCGAGCAGGACGGCCCCGACGACGCGCTCTCCGCGCACGACGATCCGCTGGTAGACGTGTCGGCCCGAGTGGGAGAAGTGCAGGACCTCGGCGTCGGGGTGCGCCTCCTCGGCCTCCACGTCACCCATGGCGGCCAGGTCGAGGCCCTCGGCCTTGAGCCGGGTGAGGGGCGCGGAGCCGGTGTAACCGGGGCCGGGGTCGCCGTCGGTGAGGGCCTCGGCGGCGATGCGGGCCTGTTCCCAGGCGGGTTCCACGAGGCCGTGGGCGACACCCCGGTGCTCGGCGCAGTCGCCGACGGCGTAGACGTCCGGCGCACTGGTGCGCAGGTGGTCGTCCACGACGACGCCGCGCGCCGTGGTCAGGCCGGCGGCGGCCGCGAGCTGGGTGTCGGGGCGGGCGCCGCAGGAGACGACGAGGAAGTCGCCGGGGACGTGCCGGCCGTCGGCGAGGACGAGGCCGCGCATCCGGCCGCCGCCGAGCACGCGCGCGGCCTGGGCCCCCGTCCAGCAGGTGACGCCGAGCTCGGCGAGGGCTCCGGCGAGCGCGGCGCCCGCGCCGGGGTCGAGCTGGCGCTCCATGAGGTGGCCCATGGCGTGCACGACGTGTACCTCCAGGCCCCGGGCGGCCAGCCCGCGGGCGGCCTCCAGGCCGAGCAGCCCGCCGCCGAGGACGATGGCGCGCCGCCGCCGGGAGGCCAGGTCCGCGATGCGGCGGCAGTCGTCCAGGGTGCGGAAGGCGACGGCGTCCGGGTGGAGGTGGCCGTCGTCCGAGACGAGCCCCTTGACCGGGGGCAGGACGGGGTTCGCGCCGGTCGCCAGCACGAGGCGGTCCCAGCGCAGCTCGCGGCCGTCGGCGAGGACGACCGAGCGCGCGGCGCGGTCGATGGCCGTGGCGCGGTGGCCGGTCAGCGGGGCGGGGAGGCCGTCGGGCCAGGGCAGGGTGAGGCGTTCGGCGTCCGGTCGTCCGGCCAGGAGGTTCGTCAGCAGGACGCGGTTGTAGGCGGCGTGGGGCTCGGCCCCGACCACCGTGACGTCCCACTCGGGGCGCGCGGCGTGCACCCGCGTGGCGACCCGGTGCCCGGCCATGCCGTTGCCGACGATCACGACGTGCTTCACAGCGGCTCCAGACGGACGGCGCACGCCTTGAACTCGGGCATGCGGGAGACCGGGTCGAGCGCGGCGTGGGTGAGGGAGTTGACGCGTCCCTCCCCGCCCCAGTGGAAGGGCACGAAGACGGTGTCCAGAGGCGCGGCCGGGACGACGCGGGTGACCGCCCGAACGGTGCCCCGGCGGCTGACCAGGCGGACGGGACCGCCGTCGGTGAGCCCGTGGCGGGCGGCGAGGTCGGGGTGGATCTCCGCGTAGACCTCGGGCTCGCGCGCGGTGAGGGAGGTGACGCGGCGGGTCTGCGCGCCCGACTGGTAGTGGGCGGCCGAGCGCCCCGTGGTGAGCAGCACGGGGTAGGCGTCGTCGGGCTCCTCGGCGAGGGGACGGTCCTCGACGGGCACGAAGCGGGCCCGGCCGTCGGCGTGCGCGAAGGCGTCGGTGAACATCCGCGGGGTGCCCGCCCCGTCCTCCTGCGAGGGGCAGGGCCAGAAGACGCCGTGCTCGGCGTCGATCCGCTCGTAGCTGATGCCCGAGTAGTCCGCCGGGCCGCCCCGGCTGGCCTCCCGCAACTCGGTGAAGACGGCGTGCGGGTCGCTCGGGAAGCCCCGGTCGTGGCCGAGCAGCCGGCTGAGGGCGGCGAGCACCTCCAGGTCGGTGCGGACGCCCGGTGGTGGGGGCAGCAGGCGGCGCCTGCGGATGACGCGGCCCTCCAGGTTCGTCATGGTGCCGTCCTCCTCGGCCCACTGCGCGACGGGCAGCACGACATCGGCGAGTCGGGCCGTCTCGCTGAGCACGACGTCCGCGACGACCAGCAGGTCGAGGGCGCGCAGGCGGTCGGTGACGCGTCCGGCGTGCGGCGCGGAGACCACCGGGTTGCTGCCGAGGACGAGCAGGCCGCGCGGCCCGCCCTCCGTGCCCAGGGAGTCGAGGAGCTCGAAGGCGCTCGGTCCGGGGGCGGGCAGGGTGTGCTCGGGCACGCCCCACACGGCGGCGACGTGGGCGCGGGCGGCGGGGTCGTCGAGGCGCCGGTAGCCGGGCAGTTGGTCGGCCTTCTGCCCGTGCTCGCGCCCGCCCTGGCCGTTGCCCTGCCCGGTCAGGCAGCCGTAGCCGGAGCCGGGCGTGCCGGGGAGCCCGAGGGCGAGGGCGAGGTTGATGAAGGCGGTGACGGTGTCGGTGCCCTTGCTGTGCTGCTCGGCTCCGCGCGCGGTGAGGACGTGGGCGCGCTCGGCCGCCGCGAGCAGCCGCACGGCCCGGCGCTGGTCGGCCACGGGCACGCCGGTGATCCGCTCGACCCGTTCGGGCCAGAACTCCGCGACGCTGTCCCGCGCCTGGTGGAAGCCGGTCGTGCGGCGCGCGATGTAGGCGTCGTCCGTGAGGCCCTCGGCCACGGCGAGGTGCAGCAGGCCGCAGGCCAGGGCGAGGTCGGTGCCGACCCGGGGCCGCAGGTGGAGGGTGGCCTCCTCGGCGGTGGCCGTGCGACGGGGGTCCACCACGACGAGGGCTCCCCCGGCCTCGCGCTGGCGGTGCAGGTGCCGCATGAAGGGCGGCATGGTCTCGGCCGGGTTGGCACCGACGAGCAGGACGGCGCCGGCGCCTTCCAGGTCCTCCAGCGGGAAGGGCAGGCCCCGGTCGAGGCCGAAGGCGCGGGTTCCGGCCGCCGCGGCGGAGGACATGCAGAAGCGGCCGTTGTAGTCGATCCGCGAGGTGCCGAGGAC
Source organism: Streptomyces chumphonensis (assembly GCF_014779715.1). Lineage (GTDB taxonomy): Bacteria > Actinomycetota > Actinomycetes > Streptomycetales > Streptomycetaceae > Streptomyces > Streptomyces chumphonensis. The sequence goes on along the minus strand of NZ_JACXYU010000006.1, from coordinate 259,464 downwards.
CGTCCGGGCGAACTTGCCGAGCAGGTAGGCCTTCTCGTTGGTCAGGCCGCCGCCGCCGAAGACGGCGACGGCGTCGGGCCCGTCGTCGCGGCGCAGGGCGACGGTCCGCTCCGCGACGCGGGCCAGCGCCTCGTCCCAGGTGGCCGGCTCCAGCGGGGCGCCCGGCGCCCGGCGCACCAGGGGGGTGGTGAGCCGGTGCGCCGGGGAGAGGAGTTCGGCCGCCGTCCGGCCCTTCGCGCACAGGCCGCCCCGGTTCGGGGGGAGGTCGCGCGGACGGACGTGGACGGTCCCCGAGGCGTCCTGGCCGAGCCACATGCCGCACTGCAGGGCGCAGTACGGGCAGTGGGTCGGGACCGCCTCGGGAGCGGCCGGTTCCGGGGGATCGTCCCGCACGCCGGCCCGTGTCACGGCAGGGGGACGGACTGGGGGAACCGGAAGAAGCCGTGCGGGTCGTAGGAGCGCTTGACCTGCCGCAGGCGCGGCAGGTTGGACCCGTAGTAGGCCTCCGCCCAGTTCTCCAGCGCGGTGTCGGGGAAGTTGACGTAGGAGCGCCCGTTGGAGTGCGGGTCGATCGCGGTGAAGATCCCGTCGAGCCAGTGCTGGGCGGCCTGCCGCTCCTCGGCGGGGGGCGTGGCCGAGGCGAGCGAGACGGTGCAGGTGGCGCTGTAGAGCGCGTCGCGGTGGACCCAGGCGGTGTCCCCGGTCGCGGGCAGGTTGGCGCGGGCGCCGAGCCCGAGGAGGCTGACGATCCGCGTCTGGCCCGCCCTGCGCTCCGCCTCGTACGCGGTGAGCAGGTCGGTGACGCCCTGCCGGGAGAGGTTGGCGTCGAACATGCGGCCCCGGTTCTTCACCCAGGCCTGGCGCGGCAGCGCGGCCTCCGGGTTGCTGCCGGTGAGGTGGCAGGCGTCGACGGTGCGGTCCTCGCAGCCGAAGACCCGCATCATCGCCCGCTCGTAGGAGAGTTCCTCCACCGCGCGGGTCGCCGGGGAGGTGCCCGCCAGCGAGACCAGCTCGGCGAGCTCCCGCTCCAGCTTCGCGACGCCGCCGAAGTGGACGCCGGTGATGATGACGGTCGGCCGGTTGCCCGGAGCGGCGTCCGGCAGCCGCAGGAGGGCGCCGCAGGCCAGGTCGCCGGAGGCCTGCTCGGCCCAGCGGAGGTAGGCGTGGACGACGTCGGGGGCGTCGTCCCAGTCCCAGGTCAGGACGTAGTGGCCGACGTGGGTGATCGGGTTGGCCTCGACCTCGAAGTGGGTGACGACGCCGAAGTTGCCGCCACCGCCGCCGCGCAGCGCCCAGTACAGGTCGGGGTGGGAGTCACGGGAGGCCGTCACGACCCGTCCGTCGGCCAGGACGACGCGCGCCGAGACGAGCTGGTCGCTGGCCGGCCCGTACTTGCGGTACTGCCAGCCCGTGCCGCCGCCGGTGATGAACCCGCCGGGGCTCACGCTCGGGCAGAAGCCGCCCGCCACGGCGACGCCGTGCGGCGCGAGTCGCTCGACGATGTCCACGCCCTGCGCACCGGTGCCGACCTTGGCCGTGCGCCCGCACGCCCGGACGCCGTTCATCCGGGTCATGTTGATGACCAGGCCCTCGCTGGTGGACCAGCCCCCGTAGTTGTGGCCGCCACTGCGGACGGCCGTGTGCAGCCCGTGGTGCTGGGCGAAGCGCAGCGTGCGGCTGACGTCGCGGGGGCTCTCCGCGAGGACGACGGCCTGCGGGTGGATGGTGTCGAACATGGCGGTGGCGAGCTTACGCGCCGGGTCGTACTGCGCCTGACCGGGGAGCACGACGTCCCCGGTGAGCCAGCTCTCCAGGCGGTGCCAGGGGACCGAGGAGCGACGCGGCTGGGCGGTCGCGCTCGGGACGGCCGCGAGCGGACCCGCCGCCGCGGCGAGGCCCGCGCCTGCTCCCAGAAGTGCCCTGCGGCTGATCATGTGGTGGTCCTTCCTTCGAAAGCGGGCCGGTCGGCCGGTCCGGCGTCCCGGCGGGTGGGCGGCAGGGGCTCCTCCAGGGTGCGCAGGAGCTCCCGCCAGCGGGCGGCCTGTTCGGGGGCGGCCGCCCGTACTCCGGTACCGATCCACGCGGAGACCGGCCGGATGCCGTGCAGGGCGTTGACCAGCCAGACCTCGTGCCCGGGCAGCTCCGCCGCCGTGACGGGGGCGGTCCGCACCGGGATGCCCCGGGCGGTGGCGAGGCCGGTGATCAACGCCTGCGTGACGCCTCCCAGTTGGTGCCGCCCGGCGTCGGCGGCGCACAGTGTCCCAGCGTCCCACCACAGCAGGCTGGCCGTGGTGGATTCGGTGAGGACGCCGGAGGGCAGCGCCAGCAGGAGGTCGTCGGCGCCCTCGCGCTGCGCCTCCCGCCGCAGTTCACCCAGGGCCGGCAGGTCCGGGCCCTTGCGGGCCGGGGCGCGCCGGGCGTCGGGACGGGGCGGCAGCAGCACGCGGATGTCGGACCTCAGGGGTGGCGCGGGCCGCACGCGGAGCCCGAGGACGCCGCCCTGGTGCAGCTCCGTGCGGGGGAACCAGGCGCCGTGCCGGGGCAGGGCGGCCAGGGCCGCGTCCCAGAAGCGGGCAGCGACCTCCTCGGGGACGCCCTCCTGGCGGCAGGCGCCGGTGAACCGGGCGCGGTGCGTCGACCGGCCGCGCATCCGGCCGTCGTCCACGAGCCAGGAGTCGGCGGCCAGCAGGGCGGGCTCGGGGCCCGGTTCCCCGGGCACCAGGCCGCGTGCGTCGTCCCAGACCCACCAGGGGGTCGGTGCGGTGTCCCCCACTCAGTACCGTCCGCTGGTGTTGGTGGCGGCCCCGGCGCGCGGGCCGTAGGGCGCCCTCTCCAGCCACTCGCCGCAGGAGGGGACGACCGGGGACAGGGCCGCGCCGGCCGCCTGCCGCAGCCGCGTGATGCGTCGCTTGGGCCGCAGGTGGTCGAGTGCGGTGCGGGCGGCATCGCTGTTGTAGAGGGCGGCCTCCCGGCGCAGCACGGCGAACTCGTCGATCGCCCGCACCCGGTCGTCCGGGGCGGCGAGCGCCTTGGCGACGCTCTCGGCGGCGGCCACGGAGTCGGCGATGCCGCTGTTCATGCCCCGCGCGCCGAAGGGCGGGAAGAGGTGGGACGCCTCCCCCACGAGCAGCACCCGCCGGTGGTGGTCGGCGAAGCGCTCGGCGACCAGGTGGAGGAAGTGGTACTTGGAGACCCACAGCACGCGGTCGGCGTACTTCGCGGGCACCACGCGCGGCACCCAGCGGCGCACGGCCTCCTCGTCGGCCCAGTCCTCGGGGGTGTCGTCGTCCTTGCACTGGACGTCGAGCTGGAACCCGCCGGCGAAGGGCACCCGCATCACGCTGCGCCCGTCGAGGCCGGGGTGTTCGTAGGTGAACACCCGCTCCAGCGGCATCGGGTCGTCCTCGTCCTCCTGGATGTCGACGACGACGTGGAAGGCGACGGAGCGGTCGCCGCGCATGGTGATGTCCTGCGAGCGCCGCACGGTGGAGCGCGCGCCGTCGGCGCCGATCACGTACTGGCCGTGCCACACGCCCTCCCCGGCGTGCACCTCCACGCCCTCGGCGGAGGAGCGCACGTCCCGCACCGGCGCGCCCCACCGGAAGCGCACCCCCGCCCGGTGACAGGCCGCGAGCAGGTGCCGCTCGGTCTCGACCTGCCGCAGGCTGGTGAAGGGCGGCGCGGCGCCGGGGGTGCCCGCGCCGGCGGCGCGGGCCGGGTAGGTCCGGGCGAACACCTCGCGGCCCCGGTAGACCGTGCGGCGGGTCGGCCACACGACGCCGTGGCTGACCAGCGTCTCGTCCAGGCCGGGGCTGATGCGGCCCAGCAGCCGCAGCGACTCGCGGTGGACGAACAGCGCGCGGCTGCCGGGCCGGACCCGGTCCTCCGGCTCGGCCTCCAGCAGGGTGACGGGCAGTCCGTGGCTGCGCAGGGCCAGTGCGGCGGTCAGCCCCACCGGGCCGGCGCCGATCACCAGCACCGGAAGCACGTCCTGCGTCGGCTGGTCTTCGGTCATGGGTGTTCCCCTCGGTCTTCCGTCGCGGCGGGGCGCGTCAGTCGTCGGCGTTCAGGACGGGCACGCGGTTCTCGCGCAGCATCTGGGTGATCTCCACCCGCCGGACCTTCCAGGTGGAGGTGCGCGGCACCTCGCTGAAGGGCCAGTGCAGCGGGGGCGCGAGCGCCGGCAGGTCGGCGGTGGCCTTCGCCCAGCGGTCGGTGTCCAGGGGGGCGTCCCGGCGCGTGCAGATGACGGGGACGGGCTCGCCGTCGGTCCCGATCACGATGATCGCTTCGAGGAGTTCGGGCAGCCGCGACATCAGCACGTCCTCGACCTCGAGGTTGCTGTCGATGTCGTCGATGCGGTCGATCTCCCGGTCGATGAGGTGGAGCTTGCCGAAGCGGCCGAGGTGGCCCATGTCGCCCAGCCGCCACCAGCCGTCGTTCTTGTTCCGCAGGTAGCGCTCGTGCTCGCCGAGGTAGGTCATCACGGTGCTGCGGCCGCGCAGTTCGAGATGGCCCGCGGTTCCCTTGGGCACCGGGCGGCCCGCGTCGTCCACGACGCGCACCCGGATGAAGCCGGGCAGGACGTAGCCGACGTCCCGGCCGTCCATGCGGCTGGCGCCCTTCTCGGTGTAGACGGCGCCGGAGATCGGGCCGGTCTCGCTCTGCCCGTAGAGCTGGACGAGCATGGGGCGGCGGCGCCGGGAGGCGGCCAGCAGCCGCTGGATGGTGCGCGGGTGGATGGCGTCGAAGGTGCTGCTGTAGTAGCGGACGCTGGCGAGGGGCGAGCCCGCCGCGGTCGCCAGCTCCTCCCACTGGATGAAGTTGTTGGGGTGGGTCTCCACCAGTCCGGGCCGGTGCCGCACGAACGTGGGAGCGATCTTGTCGGGGTCCGGGTCGTGGAGGACGACGAGCGGGTTGCCGTAGTTCAGGAACACCCCGAGGGAGTGGAAGAAGCGCGAGTGCACGAAGGACATGCACAGCGCGACCGTCTCCTTGCGGCGCACGGGCCAGGCCATGATCTGCTGCGGCAGCAGCCGGTGGAACAGCCCCCGGGCGTTGTGCACCATCAGCTTGGAGACGCCGGTCGTCCCGGAGGTGTGGGTGATGAGCGTCGGGTGCGTGGGGTGCATGGTCACCGGGGAGCGCCGGGGGGCGTCCTCGACGGCGGCGATCAGCCGCAGCCCGTCGTGCTCGTCGGTGCCGGCCAGCAGCGTCTCGTGGGTCAACTCGCGCACCGGGACGCCGTCGAGCGGCCCGGCCAGCTTCGCGGCGTCGGTGATCAGCCACGGCTGGTCCAGCCGCTCCAGCAGCTTGCCGACGATCTCGCCCGGGAGGGCGGCCGAGATCATCACGGGGACGCCGCCGATCCGGGACACGGCGCTGGCCAGCAGGGATATGTCGAAGTTGTCGCTCTTGTGCACGGCGACGCGTTCGCTGGGCCGCACGCCCATCCGCCACAGCCGTGCGGAGAGGTCGGCGACGACGTCCGCGACCGACGCGTACGTGAAGTGGGTGCCGAGCGTGGGCAGGGTCGCCAGCGGCTCGTCCAGGGTCACGGGCGCGGCGGGGAACTTCCGGGCCGCCTTCTCCCACATGAGGCCGACGTAGAAGGCGGATTCCGGCAGACGATCGAGGAACATCTCAGGCTGCTTTCTTCTCTGGCGCGGGGGCGGGGGGAACGGGTACGGACGGGGCTCCGGGTGGCCGGACGCGGGGCCGGGACGTCACCAACTGCCGCCGCGCAGCAGGTAGCGCTGGATCTTCCCGGTGGCGGTGCGCGGCAGGGCGCTCACCACCTCCACGCCGCGCGGCACCTTGAAGGCCGCCAGTTCCGCGCGGGCCGTGGCGAGCAGTGCGGCGGCGACCTCCTCCTGCGGGTCGGCCGTGCCGGGGCGCAGGACGACGAAGGCCCGCAGCTTGGTGGCGCCCCGGTCGTCGGGGACCCCGGCGACCGCCACGTCCAGCACGGCGGGGTGCCGGGCCAGGAGGCGTTCGATCTCCACCGGCGAGACGGTGATGCCGCCGATCATCTCCAGGTCGTCGGTGCGGCCCAGGTGGACGAGGGTGCCGTCGGGGTTCCGGACGGCGCGGTCGCGGGTGTTGAGCCAGCCGTCGACGATGGTCGCCCGGGTGACCTCCGGCAGCCCGTGGTAGCCGGGCGTCACGGTCGGCCCGCTCACCCACAGCTCGCCCGCCTCCCCGTCCTGGACGGGCTTGCCGTGCTTGTCGCGGATCTCGGCGGCGAAGCCGGGTACCGGGCGGCCGACCGTGCCGGGGGTGTGCGCGGCCGGCCCGTTGGTGGCGATCGCGTGTCCGGCCTCGGTGGAGCCGAGCTGGTCGTAGACGGGCGCCCCGAGGAACTCCGTCACCCGTTCGCCGAGTTCGGGTGTGAGGCGCTCGCCCGCCGACACGGCCGCGCGGACGGTGCGGAAGGCGTCGGGGGACGTTTCCGCGAGGAGGTTGGCGTAGGCCGAGGGCACGGCGAAGAGGTAGGTGACGCCGTGGCGGGCCACGAGTTCGGCGATCCGGGCCGGCTTGGGCGGGCCCGGCTCCAGGACGGCCGCGCCGCCCGAACAGAGCGGGAAGGCGAGGGCGTTGCCGAGACCGTAGGCGAAGAAGAGCTTGGACACCGACAGCAGGACGTCGTCGGGGCCGATCTCCAGCACCTGGGCCCCGGCGCCGCTGTGGTAGCGCTCCAGGTCCCGGTGCCGGTGCAGCACGCCCTTGGGGGAGCCGGTGGTGCCGGAGGTGTACTGGAGGTAGAGGGGGTGGTCGCCGCCGACCGGGGCCGCCGGGGCGGGTTCCCCGCCCTCGGCGGCCTCCAGCAGCGCCTCGGGGGTGAGGTGGGGCACGCCGGGGAAGTGGTCGGCGGTCTCCTCACGCGTCACGACGAGCACGGGCCCGCTGTCGCGGACGAGGTGGGCGTGGTCGGCCGCCGTCAGCGCCGGGTTGGTGACGACGGCGACGGCGCCGAGCCGCGCCGTGGCCAGGAACGCGGCGACCCAGGCGATGCCGTCGGTCAGGGCCAGGCACACCCGGCTCCACTGGCGCACGCCCCGCTCGGCGAGGACGGTGGCCGTCCGCGCCGCGAGCGCGTGGACCTCCCCGTGGGTGACGCTCACGTCGTCCTCGTGGAACGCCGGACGTCCGTCCCACCGCTCGCGCGTGCAGAGGTCGGCCAGCGCTGCCGCCGCGTTGCCCGCGGTCGTCGCGTTCATCCTTCGGCTCCTGTCGTCGTCGGGTCCCGGCTGGTGGGTGGAGGGGGCGTCAGCCCGGCAGCGGCACCTGCGCGCTGTCGGCCGTCTCCCCGGCGGCGTGGGCCCGCAGCGGGGCGGCGGCCTTGAGGAGCACCTCGTCGTACTCGGCGTCGGCGTCCGAGTCGAGGACGATGGCCCCGCCCGCGCCGACCCGCCAGCGTCCGTCGCTGCGCACGGCGGTGCGGATGACGATGTTCAGGTCGGCCGTGCCGTTCGTGGACAGGAACCCGATGGCCCCGGAGTAGACCCCCCGCGCCTCGTCCTCCAGGGAGTCGATGATCTCCATCGTGCGCAGTTTGGGGGCGCCGGTCATGGAGCCGCCGGGGAAGCAGGCCCGCACGACGTCGATCACGTCGTTCTCGGGACGGACGCGCCCGCACACGGTGGACACGAGCTGGTGCACCGTGGTGTAGGTCTCGGCCGCCATCAGCCGGGGCACGTGGACGCTGCCGATCTCGCACACCCGGCCGAGGTCGTTGCGCAGGAGGTCCACGATCATGAGGTTCTCGGCGCGGGTCTTGGCGTCGGCCGCGAGCGAGTCGCGCAGCCGCACGTCCTCCTGCGGGTCCGGGCTGCGGTGGACCGTCCCCTTGATCGGCTTGGTCTCCACCACCCGGGACCGGTCGATGGACAGGAACCGCTCGGGGGAGGAACTCGCCACCTCGACGTCGCCCAGCCGCAGGTAGGCGGCGTAGGGGGCGGGGTTGAGGCGGCGCAGGGCGCGGTAGTACGCGTAGCCGTCCCCGTCGGCGGCGGGCAGCCACGCGGAGGTGGTCAGGCAGACCTCGTAGCTCTCCCCGGCGTGCAGGTAGCGCTGGATCTCCGCGATCCGGGCCCGGTACTGCTCGCGGTCGTGCAGCAGCCAGGATCCGGCGTCGGTGCCGGGGGGCGGCGGGACGGGCGACACCGGCGGGAGGGAGAGCAGCGAGGCCACCGCCGCGTCCGCCCAGCGCGCCGCCGCGACCTCGGTGTCGGGGTCGGAGAGCGCGACGACGTAGGTGCACTCCTCGAAGTGGTCCACGACGACGAAGCGGTCCACGAAGAGCCACATCGCGTCGGGCACGGGCGAGGTGTGGCGGTTGACGGAGCCGAGGTCGCCCTTGAGCTCGTAGCCGAAGTACCCCACGTAGCCGCCGGAGAAGTCGAACGGCACGTCCGTCAGGTCCACCCGGCGCCGGCGCAGCTGGCGCTGGAGGTAGTCGAAGATGTCGCCGGGGACCGGACGCGCGGGGTGTCCGGCACGTTCGACGACGACGGCCTTCTCGCCGGTGCGGTAGCGGACGAGCTCGGCCAGCGGGCCGGAGGCGTCGCCCATGAAGGAGAACCGGGACCGGCCGGGCTCGACGTGGGCGCTGTCGAGCCAGAACGCGGGGGCGGCGGAGTCGCTGTAGAGGTGGGTGAAGGCGGCCTCGGTGTCCACGGCGGTCTCGATGGTGCGCAGGTGCACCCGCAGTCCGGCGGACGGTTCGTCGGGCCGGACGCCGGGCGCCTGGGCCTTCGGCGGCGCGGGGGCGGGCGGCGCGGCCGGGGAGGTCGGGGCGGGGGCGCGGTCGGCCGGGGCGCCGGTGCCGCGCCGGAGGGTGAGGTCGCGGAAGTTCGCCAGGAGCTGCCGGCCGTACTCGGTGCACACCGACTCGGGATGGAACTGCACCCCCCACAGCGGCCTGGTGCGGTGCCGCAGCCCCATGATGACGCCGTCCTCCGACCAGGCCGTGGCCTCCAGCTCCGGCGGCAGCGGCTCGGCCACGCTCAGGGAGTGGTAGCGCACCGCCGTGAAGTCCTGCGGCAGACCGGCGAAGACGTCCTCGCCGTGGTGCCGGACGGTGCTCAGGTAGCCGTGTCGCGGCTGCGGGGCGGGGACGACGGCGGCTCCCGCCCCCAGGCCGATGCCCTGGTGCCCCAGGCAGACGCCGAGGACGGGAATCTCGCTGCGTTCCAGCACGTCGGTGGCGATGCCGAAGTCGCGCGCCCTGCCGGGGTGGCCGGGGCCTGGTGAGACGACGACGTTGTCGAAGTCGGACAGCTCCGGAACGGCGGTGGCCGGTGCGTCGTTGGTGATCACTACGGGCTCGGCACCGTTGACCTCGGCGATCAGCTGGAAGAGGTTGTAGGTGTACGAGTCGTAGTTGTCGATCAGCAGAGTGCGCATGCGTGTCGCTTTCTGCCGAAGTCACGTACCTCCGGCTCGGGTGGGGAAAGGGCTCAGTGGTGGCGCAGCAGGTCGGCCACGGCCTCGATGACGTGGAACGCCTGGGCGTTGCTGAGCCGCGGGTCGCACAGGGTGCGGTAGGCCTGGGTGAGCTGCTCCTCGGAGGAGGGGCCGCCGGGGCCGAGGCACTCGGTGACCTCCTCGCCGGCGATCTCCAGGTGCACGCCTCCGGGCCAGACGCCCGCCCGGCCCAGCACCTCGAAGAACCCGGTGATCTCGGTGAGGACGTCGGCGACCCGGCGGGTCTTGAGTCCGTTCCCGAGGGTGACGGTGTTGCCGTGCATGGGATCGCACAGCCACGCGACGTCGTGTCCGGCCCCGCGCACCGCGCGGACGAGGGCGGGCAGCCGGTCCCGTACCTGACCGGCGCCGAGACGGCTGATGAGGGTGAGCCGTCCGGGCGTGCGGTGCGGGTCGATGCGTGCGCAGACCCGCAGCAGGTCCTCCTCCCGGGTGCCGGGCCCGACCTTGCACGCGACGGGGTTGGCGATGCCGGCGAGGAAGGCCACGTGGGCGCCGCCCACCTGACGCGTGCGGTCGCCGATCCACGGGAAGTGCGTGGAGAGCAGGTACTGCTGCCCGGTGTGCGGGTCCCGCCGCACCAGGGGCTGTTCGTAGTCCAGGACGAGGGCCTCGTGGCTGGTCCACAGCCCCGTGCGGGTCCAGCCCTCCGGGCCGGGCACCGTCTGGCCGTAGTCGCGCAGCACGGACCGCAGGCTGCCGTCCCACGTCCGCACCGGGTAGGCGCTGCCGCCGCGCCCGCCGTTCAGCTCGCGCAGGGCCTGCTCCCCCGCCGACGCGTGGGCCAGCAGGCGCAGTTCGTTCATCACGGCGCGCGAGGTGGAGTAGGCGAGTTCCATCCGGGCGGGGTCGGCCGTCCGGGACGCCTCGTCGGGCGCGTGCCCGTTCACCAGGTCGCCCCGGTAGACGGGCAGGGCGCGGCCCTCGTACCACTCGACGGGCTTGGAGCGCGGTTTGGCGTGCTGGCCGGCGATGCGGCCGACGGTGACGGTCGGCAGGTCCAGCCGCTCGCTGAGGAGTTCCGCCAGCGCGCCGATGACCTCGTGCTTGGCCCGGACCGCGTGGACGGCGGCGGGGCCGGTGGGTTCGGCGCAGTCGCCGGCCTGGAGCAGGAAGGCGCGGCCCGCGCGGACGTCCACGAGGGCGGAGCCGAGCCGCCGCACGTCGGCCGGGGCCGTGAGGGCGGGCCACAGGGCGAGCCGGTCCTGGACCCGGGCGGCGGCGGAGGCGTCGGGCCACTCCGGCTGCTGTTCGGCGGGCAGGTGCCGCCAGTGCAGGCCGGGGAGCGGAAGGGCCGCGGCCCCGGCGTGGGCGTCGGAATGGGTCGGGGGCGCAGGTGCGAAATCGGTCGTGGTCACCCGTTCATCTCTTCCGTGGACGTGGCGGGCACGGAGCCCGCCGGCGGCGGGCTCAGCTCTCCGGCGCAGCGGAGACCAGGCCCTTCGGTTCGAGCAGGAACTGGGCGAGACTGCCGTCGTGGGGGATCTCGGGGACCGAGGTCCAGGGCCGGACCCGGCCGGTCACGACCTTGCGGACGCTCGGCTCCCGCAGGACCCGCTCGGCCAGCTCGGCGTGCTCGTCGGGCAGCGAGACGACCAGCGACTCGCGCAGCGGGGCGGTGCCGTCCCGGGGGTGCCAGGGGGCCACGACGACGAAGGGGAAGCCGAGTTCCGTGCCGACGATCGGTGCGGTCGCCTCGCTCACCGACACGACGAGCGGACGCATGACGGCGCTGCCGTCTCCCGGGTCGCCGCAGAGGCCGTCGGGGTACCGGTGGGTGCTGTGGTCGACCGCGCCCTCCGTCATTCCGGTGAGGTGCTCGGCCAGCAGCGCCCCGCTCTCCCGTGCCATGGCGGGCAGCGTGGCCGCCGGGTCGGTGACCGGACGGACCGGCAGGGCGGCAAGGCGCTCGGCCAGCGCGTCCGCGAGCGGGGCGACGGGCCCGCTGGTGAGGACCAGGGAGATGTTGTTGCAGCGCACGCCGCCGTCGTCGGCGATCCACTCGACGAGGTCGCCGAGCAGGCCCTCGTCCTGCGCGGCGGCGGGGCCGACCAGGACCTTGCTGCGGCCCGGGCCCCGGACGAGGACGTCACGCCGTGCGCCGAACCGCTCCGCGGCGGCCGGGCCGCCGTAGACGAGGCCCAGGTCCGCCTCGGCGAGGAGGTGCTCGCCCACCTCGTGGCCACCCGGCAGGAGGGCCGCGCGGTCGGGTCCGGTGCCCGCCGCGAGCAGGGCCGCGAACAGCCGCCGGGGGGTGAAGGGGTCCTTGCTGCCGGGGCGCACCAGGACCGAGACGCCCATCGCCAGGGCGCGCACCCAGGTGACGTTCGGCTCGGGGTGGTTGTTGGGGACGACGGCCGCCAGCAGGTCGCCGCGCGGGAGCCAGCGGGTGGCGAAGCCGGGTTCGGCGAACGGAGCCGGCAGCTCGGCCTGGTTGAGCCGCTCGATCCGGCCCAGCTGAGCCCGGATGCCCTCGATGGCCCGGTGGACGGCGCCCAGCGGCGTACCGGTGGCCAGCGTGACGCGGCGCCCGTACTCCTCGGGCGTCTCCCCCTCCAGCTCGGCGGTGGCGAACAGTTCGCCCGCCTTGGCGAAGACGGACGCGTCGGGCGCGGGGTCGGCGGCACCGGCGCGCACCCGGTTGAGGGCGGCCTGGGCTAGCAGCCGCGGAGCGAGGCCCACGGACGCGAGCGGCATGCCGTCCACACCGGTCAGCGTCGAGCGGTCCCGGCTGTCCACCTCGCGCCCGGAGATGACCGGGTTGACCACGGGCAGCGCGCTCATCAGTAGACCCCTTCCACGACGGTCGGCGCGTCGTCGGTGCGCAGGGGGGCGATGTCGGCCAGCCCGTCGACGGTGTCCCCGGACGCCGGGCGCACCCGGATGGCGGTGTCCCGCTCCAGCACGTTCGGCAGGAACATGTCGTGGCTCAGCTGGTGCATCAGGACCTGTCCGCGCCGGCCGTACTCGACCTCCTCGCCCGTGTCGGGGTCCAGGACCTCGACCACGGACTGCGGGAAGTAGGGCCGGAAGACGCAGGGGTGCTCGTCGCCCTCCTCGGGCGGACGCTGGGGCGCGATGCCCATGATCGTGTTGCCGTAGATGGCGGCGACCTTCGCCCGGGGGAAGAAGAACTCCTCGACCTGGCGAAGCGATTCGGCACTCATGCTCGTCCCCGCCCACAGGATGCCCTCGACGGTGGAGGCCAGGCGCTCGTGCAGGGAGGACCGCGCGCAGACGGCCTCCAGCACGGGCGGGGTGATGAAGAGCGTCTTGATCTCCTGGGAGCGGACCACCAGCTCCATCTGGTCCAGCAGGTACTCGCGGTACTCGGCGGCCAGGTCGGTGCGCCCGGAGCCGATGAGCCGCTTCACCCAGCGGGGGTCGAAGTCCAGGGTGAAGCAGACACCGCCGCGCAGCTGGGCGAGGTGCCGCACGGTGCGCCCGACGACGTGCGGGCCGGTGGGGCCGACGTGCAGCCAGTGGCCGGTGGCGGGGAAGCCGTGCTCCGCGAGCACCTCGCTCACCCAGTCGACGTTCCGGGTGCGCGCGGTGCTGTCGACGATGCGCTTCGGCGCGCCGACCGTGCCGCCGGACTCGAAGACGTCGAAGGACGCGGCGTCGGCGCCCTTGGGGAAGAGCTCCTCGACCGGGACGGTGCGCAGTTCGTCGCTGACGTCGGGGAAGCGGCGCAGGTCGGCCAGGCCGGTGATGTCGGTCAACGGGTCGAAGCCGAGACTTCCCGTCCTGTTCAGCCAGAACGGCGAACCGGTGGCGGGCTCGAAGTGCCACCGCATCATCGCGTTCAGGTGCGCGGCGACGGCGGCCTCGTCCTGCGGCCGTGACGTGCCAGGGGTCAGCTCAGGCATGTTGATCTGCGGCCCTTCATCGGTCGGTCCCGGATCACCGTCGGAGCGCGGCGGGACGGATCCGGAGGTGGAAACGTGGCGGACCGCGGGAAGGTCGGACGCCTGGACGGCAGCCCGCACCGGCGAAACCCGCGGCGTGGAGCACGTCGTGCTGTGGTGCAGGTGGTTGGTGGTGCAGGTGGTGCTGGTGGTCAGCCAGGGAAATGTGGTCACGCGTCGAACCGGACCGTGCGTCATCGTTCCGGCGAGCACAGTTATCTTTCGCGCGAGACAGTTCGCCTGTCAAGGAGAAGCCGAGCGGGAGCCGAGCCCACCGCTAGCAGATCGCGGACCGGCCTGGCGGGACGCCGTCGAAAACGTTCAACTGCGGATGTCGTTCCGGAAGTTGGGCGACCACTTCGAGTCACATATGGTCAGCGCATGGCTACCGGAAAGAACGAGCGCCTCGACCTCCGTGAACTCTCCTCCTCCACCTACGCGGTGATGCACCGGCTGGCCGGCCAGGCCGACAAGGCGGCCGAGGAGTCCGGGCTGGAGAGCGAGCTGCTCCACCTCGTGCGCATCCGCGCCTCGCAGATCAACGGATGCGGGTTCTGCATCGACATGCACACCATCGACGCCCGCCGGGCCGGCGTGGCCGAGCAGCGCATCTACGCGCTCAACGCCTGGCGGGAGACCCCCTTCTACAGCGACCGCGAGCGCGCGGCCCTGGAGGTGGCCGAGTCGGTCACCCTCATCCACGACGGTCAGCTGCCCGACGACGTCTTCGAGCGGGGCCGCGACGCCCTGGGTGAGGCGCAGCTCGCCCAGCTCGTCTGGGTCGTCGTCGCCATCAACAGCTACAACCGCCTGGCCATCACCGCCCGCCTCGCGCCGGGGAACTACCACCCCGGGGAGTGACCCTCCCGGCCGTTGTGGCCGCCGGCGCGGCCACAACGGCTCCGTCCCGTCCAGCCGAGGGTGAGCCGACCATGCGCACGCGCGGGAACACCGGAACCTCGACCCCGCCGCAGCCCGCGCGGTGGGAGCACTTCGCCGACCCCTTCACCCGGCGGCTGGTCGGGCACACCGGGTCCACGACCGAACAGCTCCGGCTGCGGACCGGACAGCCGCTGCTGCTGCGCCTCGTCAGCCAGCGGACGGGGCCGCCACGAGAGGCGGACCGGCTTCACCTGCCCCACGCGGCCCGGCCGGCACCGGGCACGCCCTGGCTGGTGCGGCTGACGGAGCTGGTGACCCCGCAGGGCCTGACCGTCTCCCGGAACCTGGTGACGGGTCGCGTGCCCGCCGCACCGGCCGTCCTCGACGCCGTCACCTGCCCCCGCACCCCGCTGGGCAGCACGCTGCTGCGCACCGGCATGACCCAGCGGCGCACCCTGCTGAGCGCCGGCACCGCGCCGTGGCCGGGTGCGCCGGGCTCCCCCGCCGTCCGCCGGGGCTATCTGCTGCATCTGGCCGACGAGGCGCCGCTGTACGTCGTCGAGCACTTCAACCCCGCCGTGGTGCCGAGCGGCCGACGGCCGTCCGGCGGCGGACCCGCCCGGTCGCACCCGCGCGAAGGGGCACCCGCGTGAGCCGGTCCGTCCTCGTCGCCGGTGCGGGGCCGGTGGGACTGAGCGCCGCCCTGGCGGCCGCCGCGTCCGGGCTCTCGCCCCGCGTCCTGGAGGCACGCGGTCGTGACGAGGAACGCGCGGGCAGCCGGGCCCTGTTCGTCCACCGCGCGACGCTCCGGCATCTGGAGGCCGTGCGCCCCGGGCTCGGCGCCGCCGTCGCCGCGGCGGGGCTGACCTGGTCCACCCACCGCACGCTGTGGGCGGGGTCGGAGGTCCACCGGCGGTCCTTCCCCACCGGCCCGGCGGGCTCGGGACTCCCTCCCTTCACCAGCCTGCCGCAGACGGTGCTGGAGGATCTCCTACGCGACGCGTGCGAGGCGTCCGGCATCCCGGTGAGCTGGGGCGACGCCGTGCACCGGGTGACCGCGGGACGCGAGGGGGTGCGCGTGCGCACCGCCTCCGGCGCCGAGCACCGGGGCGGCCACCTCATCGCCTGCGACGGGCCGCGCTCCGTCGTGCGCGCGGAGCTCGGGGTGGCCATGGCGGGCGTGACCACGCCCGCCGACTTCGTCGTGCTCGATGTCGACGAGGGCACGCTGCCCGCCGAGCCGGAACGCGTCTTCCACTACCGGCACCCCGCGCTGGGGCGGAACGTCCTGCTCGTCCCGTTCCGCGGGGGCTGGCGGATCGACGTGCAGTGCCGCGCCGGGGAGGACCCGGACCGCGTCGGCGCGGAGACGTCGCGGCGCCTGTCGGAGGTCGTGCCCCAGCTGAACGGGCCGCGGATCACCTGGACGTCGGTGTACCGGTTCCAGCAGCGCGTGGCGGAGAGCTTCACCGACCCGCAGGAGCGCGTCCTGCTCGCGGGGGAGGCCGCCCACCTGCTGCCCCCGTTCGGCGCCCGGGGCATGAACTCCGGCATCGCCGACGCGGTGGCCGCCGCCCGCGCCGTGCGCGAGGACGCCGTCGCGACCTACGGCCACGAGCGCCGCCGGGCGGCGGAGCAGAACGTGGCGGCGGCCGGCAGTGCCCTGCACCACCTGCTCGCGCCCCGCCGGCGGCAGCGCTGGGCGCAGCGCGCGGCGGCGGCGGTGGCGCCCTGGTCGCCCGCGGCGGGCCGCTGGCTGGACGCCGCGCCCTACGGACCGCGGCTGCGCTCCGTCCGCTACTGACCCCGGGCGCCGCCGCCCACCTGCTCCGCGAACGCCTCCCACAACCGGCCGCAGGCGCGGGCCATCTCCGCCACGTCCTTGCTCCGGTGCCCCGGGACCGCCTCCGCCATGGCACCCCACTCCTCCGTCGCCACCTTCAACTGCCCGAGCAGCCGCAGGAGCGCCCGCCCGGACTCACTGTGGCGCAGCGCCGGATCGCCGCACAGGCTTCCGTAGAGGTCGCCCAGCTCCTTCGCCGGTCCGGGCCGGGGCACGGTGGCGGACCGGACCGGCCGCCGGGGCGCGGGCGGCGGCCCACCGGCCGGGGCGGGGCGTCGGAGCCGGGCGGGGACGGGGTCCTCGCCCCGCCGGACCCGGTCCCGTACGTCCCGGACCGTGGTGGGCGAGAGTCCGGTGAGCCGGCCGATCTCCCGCAGGGACAGACCGGGCTCCTCGGCCAGCAGGCGGCGCGCTTCCTGACGTTCGGTCACGGTGCTGAGCGGCCTGGTCCGGCCGTCCCGGCCGACCCGGACCGGCCCGGCGGGGAGGGCGGCCCGTCGGCGCATGGCGGCGACGGCGTGCGCCGAGAGGCCCGTCACCGCTCCGATGGAGCGGTCCGACCAGTGGGGGTGGGTGGCGAGGATGCGCGCAGCCGCCGCCGAACGCTCCGACGGCGTGAAGGGCAGCCCGTGGGTGGAGTTGGCGGTGACGGCGAGCACGAAGGCGTCCTCCGGGGTGCCGTCGAAGAACCGCGCCGAAATGTGGGTGGCCCCCCGCAGCACGGCGACGCGCAGCCGGTACGTCCCGTCGATGACCCGCATCGAGGAACGGTGGACGATGACGGGTGGCAGTTCGCCGGGCCACGCGGCCAGTGCCCGGAGGTGGTCGGAGTTCCCCGCCGCCGAGCGCGGGGAGTCGGCCGGACGCAGGTCGGCGATCGGCACCGGGACGGCGGGAGAGAGACGGTCCGGGCCGGGGGCGTCGAACGGCTCGGGTAACGCGGCGGTTCTACGGGCGAGTCCGGATTGACTGATCATGTGACCTTCTGTGTGCGGACGTCGGGGTGGCCAACTGCGCGCATCGCACGGTTGGCCACGCGCGGAGAGATGTCGGGCCCCGAGCAGAACCGTGCGACCGCACTCAAAAAGCTTTCCAGAAAGGTACATCTCCATGCTAATATCACGCGCTCCACGGAATCAACTGGCCAATATTGCCAGGGCCCACCCCGTCGGCGAACGTTGCCTTTTACACTTGCTCAAGCAAGGGCGCCGGGGGCCGCCTTCACCACGGAGTGGGAGTCAGACAGCCCCCTCTTCGGCTTCGCGCCCCCGCATCGAGCCTTCGCTAGTCGCTGCGCGAACCGGTCCGGGGAGCAGAGGCTCCAGAAGCAGAAGGAGAACGCTGAATGGCGCCTTCGGACGACTTCACGGTGAACCCCGCCCTGCTCGCCCATCAGGTGGACCGACTGGGTCAGCTGCTGAGCTCCGCGACCGCTGCCGCAGCGGCCCGCGTCGGACTCACCCGGGCGGAGGCCGACATCCTCAGAGCCCTGCTCAGGGCCCAGGACCAGCGCCTGCGGCCGACGTCACTGGCGGCCACCTGCGGACTGTCGTCCGGAGGGACGAGCAACATCATTCAGCGCCTCGCCCGGTCGGGCTTCGTCAACCGCGAGGCGAACACCCGCGACGGTCGGAGCAACTGGGTCCATCTCACTCCCGAGGGAGCGGAGTTGACGCGTCTCGTGGCCGAGACGGTCACCGAGTGCCATGCCCGCCTGCTCGCCCGTCTGCCCTGCGGCACGGCGGCGCACCTCCTGCAGGCGCTCAACACGACGCTCGCCCACATCGACGAGGCCGGTGAGCCGACGACCGCCGGTCGGGGCAACTGAGCCCGACCGAGGTGCCGTTCGCTCTCACGGCCGCAGCACCCGCGGGGATCCCGCGTCGGCGGTCAGGCGGTCCATCTGGGCCTCCGTGGGCACCCCCTCGATCCGATGCCGACCGCAGACCAGCGTCGGCACCACCGTCACGTTGCGCCCCTCCCGCAGTGCCGCCCGGTGCCGCTGGGCGTAGTGCTGCGAGGTGACGGCTCTTCGGAAGGCCTCGGGCTCCAGCCCCGCCCGTTCGGCCGCCCCCACCAGTTGCCCCAGAGCCCCGATGTCACGGCCCTCGGAGAAGTAGGCGGCGTAGACGTGGTCGCTGTAGTTCTCCCCCAGTCCCTGGTCGCAGGCGTACTGATAGCCGCGCAGGGCCAGCCCCCCGCTGGTCGGTCTGGGAGCGCACGCCCCCACCTCCTCGCCCAGCCTGCTCGCCAGGCGGCGGACCCCGAACTCCCAGACGAGGCCCATAGGTGGCAGCGGCCCCTGGCGCAGGACTCCCCCCTCATGCGGTAACCACCGGACCTCCACGGCCGCCCCGGCCAGCGTGCTCCCGACGATGCGCCGGGTCAACATACTGAAAGGAGACAAGTAGTTGAACCATATGCGGATGACCATGGAACGGCCCACACCTCCCACTTCGCCGAGCCCCCCGTCCGCCGGCGTTCCGGACCGAACCCTTACGCACCTTCGGCAGCGGCGGGCCCCAAAGGAATATACGCGCGTCATTACCCCGTGAGCCCGGTTCCTACCCCTGAGCGACGTTTCCGGTGGTCAGGTGATCCCGGCGCGCCGACTGGTCCACCCGCCCGAAGCGATCGGACAAGCCCGGCAGTTCAGGTGAAGCGGACTCACCGCCGACCGCCGCGGGAGGAGTTCGCCGTGTTTGCTCCCGCACGAATCCGGCGGCCGTTCCCACCCCCGCGGCCCGCCCCGCCGGAGTCCACGTACGCCGCGAACGACGCCGGGGCGCACCCCGAGCGGCTGACCGCGAAAGGCTGAAAAGAATCGCCGGGACCTGAGCCCCGTCGATATTTCCGGCGGACCGCGCGCATTTCCCTCTCCTCTCGCTCCCCCTCCCCTTCGCTCCGGAGCCGGGACCTTCGGAACGTGCCCGGGAAGCGGGTGTGGGCCACGGCCGCGCGCCCCGCGCGCACACCGCTCGGCTCAGGGGAGGAGGGCCAGGCCGTCGAGTTCGACGAGGGCCTCCTCGTCCCACAGGCGGGCTACGCCGACGAGGGCCATCGCCGGGTAGTCGCGGCCCGCATGGGTGCGCCATATCCCCCCGAGAACGGTGGCGTGCGTCCGGTACGCGGGGACGTCGGTGGTGTAGACGGTGACGCGGGCGAGGTCGGCCGGGGCACCGCCGGCGGCGCGCAGGGCGGTCAGCAGATTCGTCAGGGCCCGCTCGAACTGCGCGGGCAGCCCGCCGGGGACGACGTCCCCCCGGCCGTCCAGCGCGGTCTGCCCGGCGAGCATCACGAGACGGGAACCGGTGGCGACGACGGCGTGGCTGAACCCGGACGGGCGGGCGAGCCCGGCGGGGTTGAGGCGGTGGAGGGTCACCGGTACAGCTCCTTCGCGATGATCGTGCGCTGGACCTCGCTGGCCCCCTCGTAGATCCGGGGGGCGCGCACCTCCCGGTAGAGGTGTTCGAGGAGGTGGCCGCGCTGGAGGGCGCGGGCCCCGTGGATCTGGACGGCGGTGTCCACGACGTACTGGGCCGTCTCGGTCGCGAACAGCTTCGCCATCGCGGAGCGGGCCGCGATGCCGGGCCCACCACGGTCGCAGGCCGCCGCGGCGGCGTGGACGAGGAGCCGGGCGGCCTCCACCCGGGTCGCCATCTCGGCCAGTTGGTGGCTCACCGACTGGAGCTCGCGCAGCCGTCCGCCGAAGGCCCGGCGGTCGTCGGCGTACACGAGCGAGGCGTCCAGCGCGGCCTGGGCCATGCCGACGGCGAAGGCGCCGACACTGGGCCTCAGGAGGTCGAGCGTGCGCATGGCGAGGGGGAAGCCGCCTCCCACATCGCCGAGGAGGTCCTCACGGCCGACGGGGACGCCGTCGAACTCCAGCGTGCCGATGGGGTGCGGGGAGAGCATGTCGAGCGGTGTCACCGAGATCCCCGGCCGGTCGGCGGGGAGGAGGAAGGCGGTGACGCCCCGGGCTCCGGCACCTTCGCCCGTGCGGGCGAAGACCGTCAGCAGGTCGGCGCCGGGGGCGTTGGAGATCCACGTCTTGGTGCCGGTCAGGCGCCAGCCCGCGCCGTCCGGCCGGGCCCGCAGCCCGAGGGCCGCGGCGTCGGACCCGGCGTCCGGCTCGGACAGGGCGAAGGCGGTGACGGCCCGCCCGGCGGCGACCTCGGGCAGCCAGCGGTCCCGTTGGGCCGCGCTGCCGGCCAGCACCATCGGGTAGGCGCCGAGCCCCTGGAGGGCCAGGGCGGTCTCCGCCTCCGTACAGCCGTGGGCCAGGGACTCGCGCAGGAGGCACAGTTCGAGGGCGCGGACCGGGAAGAGGCGACTCAGCAGGCCGAGGTCACCGAGGGCGGCGAGGAGCGGCCGGTTGACGGTACCGGGGGTGCCGCGCTCTGCGAGCGGTCGCAGGGTTTCGGCGGCGAGCGCGCGGAGTTCGGCGCAGCGCGCCGTCTGCTCGGGTTCCAGGGCGAAGTGCGGCATCCGGCGCCTCCGGCTCGTGTATGGCGATCTGTTGACTGTCGTCACCATCACGCTACGCTCAACCGCACACGGCATGCCAGGAACCACCCCATTTCTTCGGTGCGCCCAAGGGGAGATCCCGCCATGGAGCTGAGCCGGTCCGCCCACGTGGACACCTTCGCCCGCGACCACCTGCCACCGCCCGGACAATGGCCCGTGCTCCTGCTCGACGGCCCCGGCCCCCGCTACCCCGAACGGCTCAACTGCGCCTCCGAGCTGCTGGACGCCACCGCACGGCGGCTGGGCGCGGACCGCACGGCCCTGCACGACGCCCACGGCCCCCGCTTCACCTACGGCGAGCTGCGCACCGAGGTGGACCGCATCGCCCACGTGCTCACCGCCGACCTCGGCGTGGTGCCCGGCAACCGGGTCCTGCTGCGCGGCCCGAACTCACCGCGTCTGGCGGCCTGCTGGCTCGCCGTGCTCAAGGCCGGGGCCATCGCCGTCACGGTGCTGGCGGCGCAGCGCCGCACCGAGCTGCGGGCGGTGTGCGAACTGGCCCGGATCGGCCACGCCCTGTGCGACGTCTCGGCGCTGGGGGAACTGGTCGGCGCGGAGGTCACCGGGCTGCGGCTGGCCACCTTCGGCGGCGCGGAGGACGAGCTGCGCCGGCTCGGGGCCGCGCACCCCGCGCCGTACCGGGCCGTCGACACCGCCGCCGACGACGTCGCCCTCATCGCCTTCACCTCCGGCACCACCGGCCAGCCCAAGGGCTGCGTCCACTTCCACCGCGACGTGCTCGCCGTCGCCGACACCTTCTCCGCGCACGTCCTGCGCCCCGAACCGGACGACGTCTTCGCGGGCTCTCCCCCACTCGGCTTCACCTTCGGGCTCGGCGGGCTCCTCGTCTTCCCGCTGCGGGCCGGGGCCTCCGCCCTGCTGGAGGAGTGGAGCGGCCCGCAGCAGATGCTGGAGGCCGTCGAACGGCACCGGGTGAGCGTGCTGTTCACCGCCCCGACCGGCTACCGGGCGCTGCTGGAACGGCTCGACGGCCGGGACGTCTCCTCGCTGCGGCGCTGCGTGTCGGCGGGCGAGAACCTCCCGGCCGCCACCTGGACCGCGTGGGAGCGCGCGACCGGGCTGCGGCTCATCAACGGCATCGGCGCCACGGAGATGCTCCACATCTTCCTCTCGGCCGCCGACGAAGCCGCCCGCCCCGGCGTGACGGGCGTTCCGGTGCCGGGCTTCGAGGCGCAGGTCCAGGGCCCCGACGGCCTGCCGGTGCCGGACGGCCGACCCGGTCTGCTCGCCGTCCGGGGGCCCGTCGGCTGCCGCTACCTCGCCGACGACCGCCAGCGCGGCTACGTGCGGGCGGGCTGGAACCTCACGGGCGACACCTTCGTGCGGGAGCCCGACGGCTCCTACCGGTACGTCGCGCGTGCCGACGACATGATCGTGTCCGCCGGGTACAACATCGCGGGGCCGGAGGTCGAGGACGCCCTGCTGCGCCACCCGGCCGTCGCCGAGGTGGCCGTCGTCGGGCGACCCGACGAACGGCGCGGGCAGATCGCGGTCGCCCACGTCGTCCTGCGGGAGGGGGTACCGGCGACGGCCGCGACGGCGGAGAGCCTGCGGGCCTTCGCCCGCACCGAGCTGACGCCCTACAAGTGCCCGCGCGCGATCCTGTTCACCGCGGCACTTCCCCGCACCCCGACGGGAAAGCTCCAGCGGTACCGGCTGCGCGGACCCGACCCCGCCGCGACCGGCGGGTAACCCGGGTGCCACGGCCCTTAGAGTGACGGGCGTGGCAGAGCAGCACACACCCGGATCACTGATCCTCACCTTCTACGGCGCCTACGGCCGCGACCTCGCCCCCGGGGCCCGCGTCCCCGTCGCGGCGCTCATCCGCCTGCTGGCGCCGCTCGACGTGGACGGCCCCGCCGTGCGCTCGGCGGTCTCCCGGCTCAAACGGCGCGGGCTGCTGACGGTCGCCGACGCCCGGAGCAAGACCGCGGGCTACGCGCCCTCCGCCGCCGCCCGGCAGCTCCTGGAGGACGGCGACCGACGGATCTACCGGCGGCCGCGACCGGACGGACAGTGGCTCCTCGCCGTCTTCTCCGTCCCGGAGAGCGAACGCACCAAACGCCACCTGCTGCGCTCCCGGCTCACCCGGCTCGGCTTCGGCCACGCGGCACCGGGCGTCTGGATCGCACCCTCCCACCTGGAGGAGGAGACCCGGCACACCCTGCGGCGGCTGGACCTGGCCGGGTACGTCGACCTCTTCCTGGGCAGCCACGCCGGCTTCGCCCCCACCGCGCACACCGTCGCCCGCTGGTGGGACCTGGACGCGCTCGCCGCACTCCACCACGCCTTCCTCGGCGCCCACGAGCCGGTACTGGCCGCCTGGACCCACCTGGTGGGCCGCCCCTCACCCGTCGAGGCGTACCGCGACTACCTGGCGGCCCTGGACGCCTGGCGGCAGTTGCCCTACGCCGACCCCGGCCTGCCCCCGTCGCTGCTGCCGGCCGACTGGCCCGGCGAGCGTTCCGCCGCCGTCTTCGCCGCACTGCACGAGCGGCTGCGGGACCGGGGGGCGGAGTTCGTGACCGAGCAACTCGGCTGAGGTCCCGGCGCGGCCGGCGGCGCCGGGCGTAGCCTGGAGACATGCCCGACCGCAGGCCCCCGGGCGGCGCCCCCACCGGGACGCGGCCGCGCCGGGAGCGACGCTACTTCGCGCTGATGGCGGTGTGCCTGACGCTCTTCGTCAGCGCCTGGGCCTTCGTGCGGCTGTTCTCCGTGCCGCTGGCCATCGGCATGTGCGTGGTGGCCGCGCTCATTCCCCCGGTGGCGGCCGTGGTGGCCAACCGCCGCGAGGAGTCGGACCGCTGGTGGGACGAGGGTGGGGACGGGCCCGAGGAGGGCGGCGGGGACGGGCGCGGTGACGTCTGACCGGTCTCAGAGGGCGAGCCTCGGGCGGGGCGCGTCCGTCCGCCCGGTCGGCGGTGTGCGGCTGCCCGCGCGATACGGCGCGGGCCAGGGGGCGCCGGGGCCGCTGTAGCCCTGTTCGGCGGCGGCGTGCAGCGTCCAGTGCGGGTCGTACAGGTGCGGACGGGCCAGCGCGCACAGGTCCGCCCGACCGGCCAGGACGAGGGAGTTCACGTCGTCCCAGGAGGAGAGGGCACCGACGGCGATGACCGGCACGCCGAGGGTGTTGCGGACGCGGTCCGCGTACGGCGTCTGGTAGGAGCGGCCGTGGTCGGGCCGTTCGTACGGGACGACCTGACCCGTGGAGACGTCGATGGCGTCGGCGCCGTGGTCGCGGAAGGCGGCGGCGATGCCGAGCGCGTCCTCGGGCGTCGTGCCGCCCGGGGCCCAGTCGGTCGCGGAGATCCGTACGGTCAGGGCCCGGGCGGCGGGCCACTCCTCCCGCACGGCCTCGAAGACCTCCAGCGGGAAGCGTAGCCGGGCCGTGAGGTCGCCGCCGTAGGCGTCGGTGCGGCGGTTGGTGAGCGGGGAGAGGAAGGAGGAGAGCAGGTAGCCGTGCGCGCAGTGCAGTTCCAGCACGTCGAAGCCGGCGCGGACGGCGCGGCGGGCCGCGGCGGCGAACTGGCCGCGCAGCCGCGTCAGCTCCGCGCGGGTCAGCTCCCGGGGCCGCTGGCTGACACCGTCGAGGTAGGGCAGGGCGGAGGGCGCGACGAGCGGCCAGTTGCCCTCCGCGAGCGGCTGGTCGATGCCCTCCCACATGACCCGCGTGGAGCCCTTGCGGCCCGCGTGGCCGAGCTGGACGCCGACGGCCGTCGTCGGCGACTGCGCCCGCACGAAGTCGGTGACGCGGCGCCAGCCCTTCTCCTGCGCGTCGTTCCACAGCCCGGTGCAGCCCGGCGTGATGCGCCCCTCGGGGCTCACGCACACCATCTCGGTCATCACCAGGCCGGCGCCGCCGAGCGCCCGGGCGCCGAGGTGGACGAGGTGGAAGTCGCCCGGGACGCCGTCCCGCGCCACGTACAGGTCCATGGGTGAGACGACCACGCGGTTGCGCAGGTGGACCCCGCCCAGGGTGAACGGCGTGAACATGGGCGGCGTGTCCGGCGGGACCCCGGCCTCCCCGGCGACCGCGGCCGTGAAGCGCGCGTCGCGCAGCCGCAGGTTGCCGTGGGTGACGCGACGGCTGCGGGTGAGCAGGTTGAACGCGAACTGCCGCGGCGGCTGGTGCACGTACCGGGCCAGGTCCTCGAACCACTCCAGGCTCGCGCGGGCGGCGCGCTGCACCGACTGCACGACGGGTCGTCGCTCCGCCTCGTAGGCCGCCAGCGCCTCGGGGACACCGGGCTGTTCGCGCAGGCAGGCGGCGAGGGCGAGGGCGTCCTCGACGGCCAGTTTGGTGCCCGAGCCGATGGAGAAGTGCGCGGTGTGGGCGGCGTCGCCCAGCAGCACGGTCCGGCCGTGGTGCCAGTGCTCGTTGACCACGGTGCGAAAGCGCGTCCACCGCGAGGCGTTGCCGCGCAGGGGCCTTCCACCGAGGGCGTCGGCGAAGATGCGTGCGCAACGCCGTGCCGAGGCGGCCTCGTCCAGGCCCGCGAACCCGGCTGCCCGCCAGACCTCCTCGCGCATCTCGACGATGACGGTCGAGCGGTCGGGCGCGTACGGGTAGCCGTGCAGCTGCATGACGCCGTGGGGCGTCTCGGCGATCTCGAAGCGGAAGGCCGTGAAGGCGACGTCGGCCGCGAGCCAGATGTAGCGGCAGCGGTGCGCGGTCAGGTGCGGGCGGAACGCCTCCCGACCGGCTTCGCGGGTGGGGCTGTGCAGGCCGTCGGCGGCGACCACCAGATCATGGGCGGTGGCGAGTTCGCCGGCGGGCGGGGCCTGGGTGCGAAAGCGCAGGTCGACACCGAGCTCACGGCAGCGCGCGTGCAGCACGGAGAGCAGGGCGCGGCGGCCGAGGGCGGCGAACCCGTGCCCGCCGGAGGTCAGCGTGCGGCCGCGGTGGACCACGTCGATGGTGTCCCAGCGCACGAAGCGCTCGCGCAGGGCCGCGTGGACGACGGGATCGGCCTCCTCGATGCCGCCCAGCGTCTCGTCCGAGAGGACGACGCCGAAGCCGAAGGTGTCCTCGGGCGCGTTGCGTTCGAAGACGGTGACGCGGCGGGCCGGGTCGAGGCGCTTGAGCAGCGCCGCCGCGTAGAGCCCGCCGGGGCCCCCGCCGACGACGGCGACGCGGTGCGCTACCTCCCCCGCCATACGGGCGGCCTCTTCCCGGTGAAGGCGGCGTGGAACTCGGCGTAGTCGGCGCTGTGCATGAGCAGGGCCTGGGTGGCGGCGTCCAGCTCGACGGCCGCCGCCAGCGGCAGGTCCAGTTCGGCGGTGAGCAGCGCTTTGGTCTGGGCGTGGGCGAGCGCGGGACCGTCGGCCAGGCGCCGGGCGAGCGCCCCGGCCGCCGCGTCGGCCTCACCGTGCGGCGTCAAGCGGCTGATGAGACCGATGCGTTCGGCCTCGTCGGCGGGAACGGGGTCACCGAGCATGAGGAGGCGGGTGGCGTGTCCCAGGCCGACGACGCGCGGCAGGAGGTAGGCGGCGCCCATGTCCCCGCCGGAGAGGCCGACGCGGGTGAACAGGAACGAGAAGCGGGTGCTGGGGTCGGCGACGCGGAAGTCCGCCGCCAGCGCGAGCACGGCACCCGCTCCGGCGGCGGCGCCGTGCAGGGCCGCGACGACGGGGAAGGGCGCCTCCCGGATCGCCCGCACGACCTGCCCGGTCATGCGGTTGAAGTCGAGGAGCCGGGCGGTGTCGGCGCCGAGGGTGGCGCCGATGATCTCCTCCACGTCGCCGCCGGAGCAGAAGCTCCTCCCCCGGCCACCGAGAACCAGGGCCCGGGCGGAGCGCTCGCGCGCCAGCTCCGCCAGCAGGTCGCGGAGGTCGGCGTACGCCTCGAAGGTGAGGGCGTTGAGGCGGTGAGGACGGTTCAGGGTCACGGTGACGACGCCGTCGTCCCGTTCGACGTCGAGGTGGTGCCACTGGTCGGTGCTGCGAGCGGAACCGGTGAACGGGCTCATGACGCGAAAATATCACCGCATCATGACTGTCGTCACGAGGGCGCGATAGACGCGGGCCCCCGGGCCCCGGCGCCGTCAGCCGCCCGCCAGCGTGGCGACGAGCACCGCCTTGATCGTGTGCATCCGGTTCTCCGCCTCGTCGAAGACGACAGAGTGCTCGGACTCGAACACCTCGTCCGTCACCTCCAGCGACGACAGCCCGTGGCGTGCGTGGATCTCCCGGCCGACCGCCGTTCCGAGGTCGTGGAAGGCGGGCAGGCAGTGCAGGAACCTGACCCCGGGATTCTCCGTGGCCCGCAGCACCTCCATCGTGACGGCGTAGGGCGACAGCAGGGCGATGCGCTCGTCCCAGACGTCCTTGGGCTCCCCCATCGAGACCCACACGTCCGTCGCGACGAAGTCCGCGCCGTGCACCGCGTCGGCGACCTCCTCGGTCAGGGCCACCCGGGCTCCCGTCACCCGGGCCAGGTCCCGGGCGCGCTCGACGACGTCCCGGTGCGGCCACAGCGCACGGGGAGCGGCGACGCGCACGTCCATGCCCAGCAGCGCACCGGTGACCAGGTACGAGTTGCCCATGTTGGAGCGGGCGTCCCCGAGATAGGCGTAGGCGACCTCGCTCAGGGGCTTGTCGCAGTGCTCCGTCATCGTCAGGACGTCGGCCAGCATCTGGGTGGGGTGCCATGTGTCGGTGAGGCCGTTGTACACCGGGACGCCGGCATGGGCGGCCAGTTCCTCGACGACCTCCTGGCCGCTGCCCCGGTACTGGACGGCGTCGAACATCCGGCCCAGGACGCGGGCGGTGTCCTTCACGGACTCCTTGTGGCCGATCTGGGACGCGGAGGGGTCCAGGAACGTCGTCGCGGCGCCCTGGTCGGCCGCCGCGACCTCGAAGGCGCAGCGGGTGCGGGTGGAGGTCTTCTCGAAGACGAGCGCGATGTTGCGCCCCCGCAGCCGGGGCGTCTCGGTACCCAGCTTCTTGGCGGCCTTGAGCTCGGCGGCGAGCCGGACCAGGTGACGGAACTCCTCGGGAGTGAAGTCCAGCTCCTTGAGGAAGTGGCGGCCGGTGAGATCTGTCGCCATGAGGATGGGCTCCTGGGTCGCGTAACCGATACGAACTGAAACTATATACGCGACATCGTATCTCTATGCAGTTCCGCTCGGGGCGGCCCCTCAGCCGACCGGGTCGCGCTGCACCGGGCAGCTCATGCACCGCGGCCCACCGCGCCCCCGCCCGAGCTCGCTCCCGGGGATCTCCAGTACCTCGATGCCCTCCTTGCGCAGATGCGTGTTGGTCGTGACGTTGCGCTCGTAGGCCACGACGACCCCGGGCTCGACGGCCAGCACGTTGCAGCCGTCGTCCCACTGCTCCCGCTCGGCCGACCGCACGTCCTGCACGGCGGTGAGCACCCGGATCGCGTCCAGACCGAGGGCGGCGGCGATCGCGTGGTGCATGTGCTCCGGCGCGTGCCCGGTCACCTTCAGCTCGTCCCCGTCGGCCGCCGGCTCGATCGTGTAGGACGGCAGCATGCCCAGCCCCGCGTACTGGGTGAAGGTGTCCCCGTCGATCATCGTCATCACGGTGTCCAGGTGCATGAACGAACGGGCCTTCGGCATGTCGAGCGCCACGATGGTGCGCGCCGAACCCGACTCGAACAGCACCTTGGCCAGCATCTCGACCGCTTGCGGAGTGGTGCGCTCGCTCATCCCGACCAGGACCGCGCCGTTGCCGATGACCAGGACGTCGCCGCCCTCGATCGTCGAGGGGTGGGTGCTCTCCCCGCGCGACCAGAAGGCGAACTCCGCCCCGGTGAACAGTGGGTGGTGCTGGTAGATCGCCTCGAAGTGCACGGTCTCACGCTGCCGGGCAGGCCAGCGCATGGCGTTTATGGCCACCCCGTCGTAGATCCAGGCCGAGGTGTCGCGCGTGAACAGGTGGTTGGGGAGCGGGCTGAGCAGGAAGTCGTCCGGGGCCATGACGTGGAAGCGCACGGACATGGGTTCCGCGTGCCGCTCCAGGAACTCCCGCTTGGTCTCCCCGCCCACCAGGACACGGGCCAGCTCCGCCGAGGGCAGTTCGTCGTAGGCCGCCCGCAGGTGGTCGGCCGCCAGCGGGCCGAACTCCTTCTCGTCGAAGACGCGCTCCAGGACCAGCGCGCGCGCCGTGGGCAGGTCCAGGCTCTCCGTCAGCAGATCGCCGAAGAGGTGCACCTCGACGCCCCGCTCGCGCAGCAGGTCGGCGAACATGTCGTGCTCCTGACGCGCCCGGCGCACCCACAGGACGTCGTCGAAGAGGAGGTCGTCCTTGTTGGAGGGGGTGAGCCTTTTGAGCTCCAGCCCGGGGCGGTGCAGGATGACGCGGCGGAGCCGCCCGGCCTCGGAGTCGACGTGGAATCCCATGGGCTCATCCTTCCCGAGGCCGGTGCCCCGTGCCCAGCGAACGACGGACGTTTCCCGCCGCGCCCCGGGTACCGGTCCGCTACGGCGCGAGGACGGCGGCGAGTCGGGCGACGCGGTCCGGGCCGACCCGGCAGCAGCCGCCGATGAGCCGGGCGCCGGCCGCCCGCCAGGGCACGGCCAGCCGCGGGTCGAAGGAGGCCGGTCCCTCCCACCCACCGCGTGCCCGGCTCCAGCGCTCCCCGCTGTTGGGGTAGGCGACGACCGGTTTCCCGGTGACCTCGGCCGCCGACGCCACGGCGAAGGCCACATCCTCCGGTGCGCAGCAGTTGACCCCGACGGCGGCCACCTGGTCGTTGCCCGAGGCCACCGCGAACGCCTCCGGCAACGGCTGCCCGGCCCGCGTCAGCTCCCCGCGCACGGTGTAACTCAGCCACACGGGCAGTCCGCAGCCCTCCGCCGCGCGCAACAGGGCCTCCGCCTCCCGCACGTCGGGCACCGTCTCCAGCGCGAGGACGTCCGGCCCGGCCGCCGCCAGCGCCTCGATCCGCGACCGGTGGAAGCGGGCCAGCTCGCGCGTCGTGAGCCCGTACCGGCCCCGGTACTCGCTTCCGTCCGCGAGCACCGCGCCGTACGGCCCGACCGAGGCGGCCACCCACACCGGACGCTCACCGGCCGCCTCGCGGGCGAGGGCCACACTGCGCGCGAAGAGCCGGGTCGCCGCCTCCGCCGAGACGCCCCGCCGGGCGAAGCCCTCGAAGGACGCCTGGTAGCTCCCGGTGATCAGGACCTGTGCGCCCGCCGCGACGTAGGCGGCGTGCGCACGCGCCAGCTCCTGCGGGGCGTCGACCAGCAGCCGCGCGGACCACAGCGCGTCCCCGAGGTCGCACCCCTGGTCGGCGAGCTGGTTGGACAGCCCGCCGTCCAGGACGAGCGCCTCGCGGGCCAGGGCCTGCGCCAGCGGGCGCACGGGCCGGGTCACGGCAGCTGGGAGCGGACCTGGGAGGAGATCAGCTCCAGGTGGTCCAGATCGTGCAGGTCGAGCACTTGCAGATAGACCCGCGAGGCACCGATCTCGGCATACCGTCCGATCTTGTCCACGACCTCCGCCGGGGAGCCGGCCAGCCCGTTCTCGCGCAGCTCGGGCACCTCCCGCCCGATGGCTGCGGCGCGCCGGGCGACCTCGGCGTCGTCCTTCCCGACACAGGCCACCAGGGCGTTGGAATAGACCAGTTCCTCGGGCCGCCGGCCCTGCTCCACCGCCGCGGCCCGGACCCGCCCGAACTGCCGGTCGCTGTCCTCGACGGAGGCGAAGGGGACGTTGAACTCGTCGGCGTAGCCCGCCGCGATGCGGGGCGTCCGGGTGGGGCCGAGCCCCCCGACGAGGACCGGGACGCGCTCCTGGGCCGGTTTCGGCAACGCGGGGCACTCCCGGAGCCGGTAGAACCTCCCGTCGAAGTCGAAGGTCCGGCCGGGCGGTGTGTTCCAGATACCGGTGACCACGGCCAGCTGCTCCTCCAGCCGGCCCAGCTTCTCCGGCGGGAACGGGATGCCGTAGGCGGTGTGTTCGGCCTCGAACCAGCCCGCCCCCAGACCGAACTCCACCCGGCCTCCGGACATCGCGTCCACCTGGGCGACCTGGATCGCGAGCACGCCCGGGAGCCGGAAGGTGCCCGCCGTCATCAGCGTGCCCAGGCGGATCCGGCTGGTCTCGCGGGCCAGCCCGGCGAGGGTGATCCAGGCGTCGGTCGGTCCCGGAAGCCCGTCCGCGTCCCCCATGGCCACGTAGTGGTCCGATCGGAAGAAGGCGTCGAAGCCGAGGTCCTCGGTGGCCCTGGCCACGCGCAACAGCGTCTCGTAGCTCGCCCCCTGCTGGGGCTCGGTGAAGATGCGGAGATCCATGCCTTCCATACTGCCGCGCCGAGGAAGGGGAGTGCGCCGACCGCACGCGGACCGCCGCCTCGCCGCACACCCGGCCGACCGCGCGTCCGGCCATGCGCCAGGCTGTCCGCAGCGGTGGACGCACCCGGCTCCCGACCTCGCTCGCCACCCCCGACGGGACTCCCCGCACCGGCTCAGGCGAGGTGATCCAGGAGCGCGGTCGCGCGGTCGGCCACCTCCCCCGTCGCGTCGAGGGCGTCCAGACAGTGCCCGTAGAGCGTCTCGTCCTCCGCTCCGGCCGCCACCTCGACCAACGCGGCGCACAGCCGCGCCAACAGGTCGCCGAGAGCTTCGAGAGCCCGGCGCGGATCGCGGACCTCGGTGAGGCGCGCGGCCCGGATCTCGGCGGGGTGGCCGGGGAGGAACCGCAGGCGGACCCCCGCCTCGGAGAGGGCCCCGGCCGCCGCTCGGGCCCGGGGCGGGCCACCCGCCGCCAGCAACCGCCCGACGGCCTGGGCCAACGCCTGGACCTGCCACGCCTCCGCCACGATCTGCGCGCCGTCCCCGCACCGGGTGAGCGCCGAACGGCTGGCACCGATGAGCCGTACCGCATCCATCTGTCCTCTCCGTGAGCCCTCGCAGCGTCGAGCGTCACCACGTGACGCGTCGCCGGAACCCACCGTGACGGCTGGGCGGCAGGCCCACCAGGACCCCCCGGAAATCTGTGGATGACCGGCGGGTTGTGGACAACTCCGTCACCCGTTCAGGGCTCTTCGGGCACGGGGAAGCGCTTCTCGTTCCGCTCGATCTTGGCGTCGAGGGCTCCGAGCGCGTCCACTCCGAGCACCTCGCAGAACTGGAGGAGGTAGGCCAGCACGTCGGCGACCTCATCGCGCACGCGGGCCGCCTGGTCCGGCCGCTCCATCACCGCCGCCGACTGCTCGGGCGTGAGCCACTGGAAGATCTCCACGAGTTCGCCCGCCTCGACGCTGAGCGCGGCGGCCAGGTTCTTCGGGTTGTGGTACCGCCCCCAGTCGCGAGCGGCGGCGAACTCCGCCAGTCGCCGCTGCCGCGCCGCGAGATCGCTGCTGTTCTCCGTGCTCATGCCCCCGGTCTACCACCGTGCCGCGGCGTCCTTGCGGCCGGCCCATCCCGCCTCCACGACCTGCCGGTCAGCGGTCGCTGACCTCCGTCCCCAGGGGCGTGACGAGGAAGACGTCGGTGTTGATCCGGTGCATGCCCCCGCCCAGCCCGAAGACCGTCCCGCTGGCGAAGTCCAGTACCCGCCGGGCGACATCGGGCTCGGCCGCGCTGAGGTCCACCAGCACGGGGTCCCCCGCGATCAGGTACTCGGCCACCTCCCGGGCGTCCGCGAAGATCTGCACCCGGAGCACGACGAACTGCCGTCCGGTGTCCACCGGCCCACCGGGACGGCCGGACTCCGGGACGTCCCGCTCGGCCGGGGCGGGGAGTTGCGGCACGGTCGCCCAGGAACCCCACTCGTAGCCACCACGCAGCGGAACGACCTCGGCCAGGCCCTCCCACTCGTCCTCCGGGGCGTCACTCGGTATCCGCATTCCGCGAGTGTAGGAAAAACCCGCCCGATCCTGCGGAGATCACCTTCGTGTCGCACCCGTGCGCACGGGACGTGCCGTCACGGGCCGCACCCGGACTCCGGGTACAGCACGCGCTCCACGCGCCGCCGCATCCCCCCGGCGGGCTCCCCTGCGGGCGTGGGTGCCGCCGCGACCAGTGCCCGGGCCACGTCCCTCAGCTTGACGTTGGCGTGCTGCGAGTGGCACCGCAGCACCTGGAAGGCGGTGTGCGCGTCGATGCCGTACACGGCCATCAACATGCCGCGCGCCTGGTCGACCTGCTCCTGACTCGCCCGTGCCGTCGCGATGGACCGCCCGGCCTCCGTCCTCAGCTCCTTCTCCACACTGTCGGTGACGTCGACGAAGAATCCGCGCAGCGCCGTGACCGAGCCGTCCTCCGCCACGTCTCCGTCCCCGGTCATCACCACGCGCCGGACCGTGCCGGACACGTCCACGATGCGGTGGTAGCAGCCGAAGGGCTCGCCCCGGGCGAGACAGTGCTTGAGCGCCTCCCCCGCGTACGCCCGGTCGTCCTCGTGCTGGTGGGAGAGCAGGACGTCCATGGTCGGCCGGACCTCG
Organism: Streptomyces chumphonensis; assembly: GCF_014779715.1. GTDB lineage: Bacteria > Actinomycetota > Actinomycetes > Streptomycetales > Streptomycetaceae > Streptomyces > Streptomyces chumphonensis. The sequence goes on along the minus strand of NZ_JACXYU010000006.1, from coordinate 226,376 downwards.
CCCGGTCCGTAGCCGTGCACGGCGTAGATCTCGTCCGACCACCACCACCGGTCCTCCCGGACGTCGTAGCGGAAGACACCCGCCCGATCCCCGGGAACCGCCGCCCCGTATGCCCTCTGCGACACCACGGACACCATTCCTCTTCACCCACCGCACGGAATCCCCGTCACTCCCGGCCATCCTGCCAGACGCGGTGCGACCCCCCGCCGCCTCCGGGGAAAAGCCCTTCCACGGCGACGCGGAGCGCACACACCGCGACGCTGCGCGCCCGCGCCGTCGGCGTCCTGGCCGGTCGGCGGTGCGTGCCGCACCCGGCGGCTCCGGCGTCCCCGCCGCGCACCGCCCGCACGCTCCGCAGTGGCGCGATCACCCGAACGGCGAACACGGACAGCTACCGCCGACTACGGTGGCGTCATGAGCGCCGACCAGATCAGGCCCGACGACGCATGGCCCCTGCCGCCCGCCTGGATGTGGGCCTGCCAGGAGTGCGCGCGGCGGTACCGGACCATGAAGGACACCATGGCGGCGGTGCACGAGAGCCGCCTCACCGGTGAACCCCACGTGGACCACGACCCGTTCGACAGCGTCGTCTCCTCGCAGATCGCCCTGGCCGAGCACATGGCCGCCGACCACCCCGACCAACTCCCCGAGTGGGACGCGGACTGCCCCACCTGCGCGAGCCACCGCAGGGCGGTGGCCAAGGCCGCCGGTGACGACGACGTGCGGGCCGCCACGACGCGGCGCTTCGCCGGCGAGCACCGCGCCCGGCACGTCGTCGTCCCCCGCTCGATCGTCGGGCTGTACTGACCGACGCGGGACGCCGCGCCGGTCACACCCCGGACGGCGTGGGGCCGCGCCGGGTGCGCAGGTCGGCCAGGGCGACGAGGAGGGCGAGGACGACGAAGCCCACGGAGACGCCGAGGCTGTACCGGAACGCGGCGGCCCAGTCGTCGTCCGTCGTCGCCAGGCGGGCGAAGAACACCGCACCCGCGGCGGCGATGCCCACGGCGGAGCCGATGCGCTGACCGGTCTGCAGCACGCCCGCGGCGCTGCCGCCCTGCGCGGGCGGGACGGCGGCGAGCGTGAGCGTCTGGTTGGGGGCGATGACCGCGCCGCCGCCGAGACCGGCCAGCAGCAGCGGACCGGCCACGGCGAGGCCCACGGCGTGCTGCGGGACGGCTGCCACGGCGAGGATCACCAGGCACAGGCCGAGGGCCACGACGACGAGGGCCACGACGACGAGGGTGCGGCCGTAGCGGGCGACCAGGCGTCCGCTGAGCACGGCGGCGAGGGCCGAGCCGAGGGCGAAGGGCGTCACGGAGAGACCGGCCAGCAGGGCGCTGTAGCCGAGCCCGGCCTGGAGGTAGAGCGTGAAGACGAAGAAGATCGATGTGAAGCCCGCGAAGTAGGCGAGCATGAGCAGCGAGCCGAGGGTGTAGGACGTGAGCCGGAAGAGGCCCAGGTCGACCAGGGGTTGGGCACGGCGTGCGTGGCGTCGCTCCCACTGGACGAACAGGGCCAGGAGGACGAACGCGGCGGGCACGAGGAGCCACTTGCCGGGGCCGGACCACTGCCGCTCCTGCACCAGCGGGACGAGCAGCAGACCGACGCCCGCGCCGAGCAGGACGACGCCGAAGGGGTCGAGGTCGCGGGCGCAGGGCCGGGCGGTGTCCCGCGGTCCCGGGAGGTAGCGGGCCGCGAGCACGACCGCGACCAGGCACACCGGCAGGTTGACGAAGAAGATCCAGCGCCAGCCCTGCTCGGCACCGAACGCGGCGATGATCACACCGCCCAGGACGGGACCGACGGCCGTGGACACGCCGATGACCGCGCTGTACATGCCGAAGGCGCGGCCCCGTTCGGCCCCCCGGAAGAGCTGCTGGATGAGCGCGGCGACCTGGGGGGCGAGGATGCCGCCCGCCAGCCCCTGGAGCAGTCGGGCCGCGACCAGCCACGCCGGGTTCGGTGCGACCCCGCACAGGGCGCTGGCCAGGGCGAAGAGCACCAGCCCGGTCATGAACAGCAGCCGTCGGCCCCGGGCGTCGCCCACCCGCCCGGCGGGGACGAGGAGCAGCCCGAAGGAGAGGGCGTACCCGGCGACGATCCACTGGACGGCGCCCGCCCCGGCGTCCAGCCCGGTGCGGATGGAGGGCAGGGCGACGGTGACGATGGAGACGTCGAGGAGGGTGATGAAGCCGGCCATCAGGCAGACGCCGAGGGCCTTCCAGCGGCGCGGGTCGGGCGGGTCGTCCACACGGTGGTCGGTGGTTCGGGCGTCCGGGGAGCTCACCCTTCCGCAACGTACCCGCATCCCGGACGTTCAGCGCGTGAAGCTGCGCTGTCGGACCGCTTAAGAAAACCTCGATGGACGCCGTGGTCCGCCGTCGCGCAGATTGGTGCGCGTTCGTGATCACCCCACTTCCGGCTGGAGCCGCCCCCATGAAGGCACTCGTCAAGCACCGGGCCGAGCCCGGCCTCTGGCTCATGGACGTCCCGGAGCCCGAGACCGGACCCGGTGACGTGCTGATCCGGGTCCTGCGCACCGGGATCTGCGGGACGGACCTGCACATCCGCTCCTGGGACGGCTGGGCGCGGCAGGCGGTGGCGACGCCCCGGGTGCTCGGGCACGAGTTCGTCGGCGAGGTCGCCTCGGTCGGGGCGGACGTGCGGGACGTGGCGGTCGGCGACCTCGTCAGCGGTGAGGGGCACCTGGTGTGCGGGACGTGCCGCAACTGCCTGGCGGGGCGGCGTCACGTGTGCCGGGCGACGGTCGGGCTCGGCGTCGGCCGGGACGGCGCGTTCGCCGAGTACGTGGCGCTGCCGGCGTCGAACGTGTGGGTGCACCGCACGCGGGTGGACCTCGACGTGGCGGCGATCTTCGACCCGTTCGGGAACGCCGTGCACACGGCGCTGACGTTCCCGGTGGTCGGTGAGGACGTGCTGATCACGGGCGCGGGGCCGATCGGTGTCATGGCGACGGCGGTCGCCCGGCACGCGGGGGCGCGCAACGTCGTGGTCACCGACGTGAGCGGGCCGCGGCTTGACCTGGCCCGCAAGGCGGGGGCGACCCTCACGGTCAACGTGGCGCACACCGGCATCGGTGAGGCGCAGCGGGAACTGGGGCTGCGCGAGGGGTTCGACGTCGGGATGGAGATGTCCGGCCGCCCCGAGGCGCTGCGCGACATGGTGGCGAACATGACGCACGGCGGGCGGATCGCCCTGCTGGGGCTGCCGGCGGAGGAGTTCGCCGTCGACTGGTCGCGGATCGTCACCTCGATGATCACGGTCAAGGGCATCTACGGCCGCGAGATGTTCGAGACCTGGTACGCGATGACCGTGCTCCTCGAGGGCGGGCTCGACCTCAGCCCGGTGATCACCGGCTCGTACTCCTACCGCGACTTCGAGGCGGCCTTCGACGAGGCCGCGACCGCCCGCAGCGGCAAGATCATCCTCGACTGGACCGCCTGACCCTCCCCCAAGGAGTTCCTCTCATGTACACATCCGTCCGCGACGAGCTGCGCGCCACCCTGGACGAGATCCGCGACGCGGGCCTCCACAAGCCCGAGCGCGTCATCGGCACGCCGCAGAGCGCCACGGTCTCCGTGGCCTCGGGCGAGGTCCTGAACTTCTGCGCCAACAACTACCTCGGCCTCGCGGACCACCCGGAGGTCGTCGCGGCGGCGAAGGAGGCGCTGGACCGCTGGGGCTACGGCATGGCGTCCGTGCGCTTCATCTGCGGCACCCAGGAGGTCCACAAGGAGCTGGAGCGGCGGCTGTCCGCGTTCCTCGGCCAGGAGGACACGATTCTGTACTCCTCCTGCTTCGACGCGAACGGCGGTGTCTTCGAGACCCTGCTCGGGCCCGAGGACGCCGTGATCTCCGACGCGCTCAACCACGCCTCGATCATCGACGGCATCCGGCTGTCCAAGGCCCGTCGTCATCGCTACGCCAACCGCGACATGGCCGACCTGGAGAAGCAGCTGGTGCAGGCGGGGGACGCGCGGCGGCGGCTCATCGTCACCGACGGCGTCTTCTCGATGGACGGCTACGTGGCGCCGCTGCCCGAGATCTGCGACCTGGCCGACCGGTACGACGCGATGGTCATGGTCGACGACTCGCACGCGGTCGGCTTCGTGGGCGCCGGTGGACGCGGCACGCCGGAGCTGCACGGCGTCATGGACCGGGTGGACATCATCACCGGCACGCTGGGCAAGGCGCTGGGGGGCGCGTCCGGCGGGTACGTCGCGGCGCGGGCGGAGATCGTCGCGCTGCTGCGGCAGCGTTCGCGCCCCTACCTCTTCTCCAACTCGCTGGCCCCGGTGATCGCGGCGGCGTCGCTGAAGGTGCTGGACCTGCTGGAGTCGGCCGGTGACCTGCGGGAGAAGCTGGCCGCCAACACCGCGCTGTTCCGCACCCGGATGACGGAGGAGGGCTTCGAGCTGCTGCCCGGGGACCACGCCATCGCGCCGGTGATGATCGGGGACGCGGCGCGGGCGGCCCGGATGGCCGAGCTGCTGCTGGAGCGCGGCGTGTACGTGATCGGGTTCTCCTACCCGGTGGTGCCGATGGGCCAGGCCCGCATCCGGGTGCAGCTGTCGGCGGCGCACTCGACGGCCGACGTGGAGCGGGCCGTGGCCGCCTTCGCCGACGCCCGGTCCGCGATGGCCGGATGACGACCGGGTGACAATGGACCGGTGATCGACCCCCGGCGGCTGCGCATCCTGCGGGCCGCGGCGGACCACCGGACGGTGACCGCCGCGGCGGCGGCCCTGTACCTGACCCCGTCCGCCGTCTCACAGCAGCTGGCCGCGCTGGAGCAGGAGACCGGTCACACCCTGCTGACGCGCAGCGGCCGGGGCGTGCGGCTCACGGCGGCCGGGGAGATCCTGCTGGAGCACGCGAACGCGATGCTCGCCCAGCTGGAGCGGGCCGAGGCGGAGCTCGCGGCGTACGCGGGCGGCAGCGCGGGCGAGGTGACGGTCGCGGCCTTCGCGACCGGCATCGCCGAGGTCCTGGCCCCGGCGATCGTCGCGCTCGGCGCGCGGCGCCCCGGCGTCCGTGTGCGGGTACGGGACGCCGAGGGTGACGCCTCGCTGCCGATGGTCCTGGACGGGGAGGCGGACGTCGCACTCGCCGTCGAGTACCGGGGCGCGCCGCGCGAGGGGGACCGGCGGCTGGCCCGCGTGCCGTTGTACGCCGAGCCGTTCGACGCCGTCCTGCACGCCGGGCACCGACTGGCGGCGGAGCCCGAGGTGGCGCTGCTGTCGCTCGCGGACAGCGACTGGATCGGCCCCTACCCGGGCAACCCGTGTCTGGACATGGTGCTGCTGGCCTGCGAGCTGGCCGGGTTCGACCCCCGGCTGCGGCACTCCTCCGACGACTTCCGGGCCGTGGTGGCCCTCGCGGGGGCGGGCGCGGGCGTGGCCCTGGTGCCCCGCTCCGCGCTGCGCGGGATGGAGTTGCGCGACGTGGTGGTGCGGCCGGTCACCGGCCCGGCCGCGTTCCGCCGCGTGTTCGCGGCCGTCCGCCGGGGGGCGGAGGGGCATCCGCTGATCCGTCCGGTGCTGGACGCGCTGGGCGACGCGGCGGCGGGCCTGTCGGCGCGCGCGGGCTGAGGCCGGGACGTCCCCCGTGCCCGCGACACGGCCGCCGCTTCTCGGGGGAATCGCCCGTCTCCCGGGTATGGGTGACGCCCCGGCGGGGTACCGGGCGGCGATGACGCTCGTCGCCCGTACGCGTCGTGGAGGCGGAACCGAGACATGGCGGAGTTCGCGCGCCTGGGACTGATGCTGGTGCTGGTCGTCGGCGGTGTCGCGGGACTGCGCGTCCTGCACCGACTGACGGCGGTGCGGGCCGCCGCGCTGGTGACGGGGCCGTTCTCCGGCGGCGGCGCACCGGCGGAGCACGCCTGGTCCCGGTTCCACGCCCGCTGGTACGCGCTGACACTGGTCTTCCTGGCCTTCGACGTCGAGATGCTGTTCATGTATCCGTGGGCGGTCGTGGTGGCCGAGGTGGGACCGGCGGCCGTGGTCGAGATGTTCGCCTTCCTCGGTCTGCTGATGTGCGGGGTCCTCTACGCCCGCCGGGAGGGTGTCCTCGCGTGGGCGTGAGGGGCGCGCGAAGGGGCCGGGGACGGCTGGCCCGCCGGGCCGCCGGATGCCCGCACGTCCTCCTCGTCGTGTGCCCCGGCGCGACGGGGCTGCGGCTGGAGACGGAGGCCGCCCTGGCCGCGCTCGGCGGTGTGCGGGCCCTCTCGCCCGCCGACGCGGACGTGCTGCTCGTGGTCGGGGAGCCGTCGGCGGAGCTGCGGAGGGCCGCCGAGGTGACGTGGTCGCAGCTGCCCGGGCCCCGCGTGCGCGGCGTCGTGGCCGGGCCGGGGCGGGCCGAGGACGTCCTGCGCCGGCTCGTGCCCCTCCTCGGGTCGGCGGAGCAGGAGGCGGACGCGGCCGACCGGGACGACACCGCCGTCCCCGGCCCGGAGGGGGACCCGCCCGGCGGTCTGCCCATGGCCGACCGCGCCGAGGACCGCGACGGGCTGACGCTCGACGTGCTGCGGGTGGCGCTCGGTCCCGTCCTGCCGCACTGGCCCGCCGGACTCGTCGTGGACACCCGCCTCCAGGGGGACGTCGTCCAGAGCGCCACCGCCCGGGTGCTGCGCGCGCGGGCGGCGCGGGGACCGTCCTACTGGGCGCCAGGTCCGGACGCCTCCCCGGACCTGCGGCGCGGGCGCTGCGCCGCCTCGCACCTCGACGCCCTGGCCCGGCTGCTGTCCGTCACCGGCTGGGCGGGCGCCGCGTCCGGGGCGGTCGCGCTGCGGGACCGGCTGCTCGCCGGTGAGGCGCACGAGCGCGTCCGGGCGGACTTCCGTCCCTGGCGGCGGCGCGTGGAGGGGTCGCGTCTGCTGCGGTGGTGCACCCGGGACCTGGGGGTGCTCCTCCCGGCGGACGCGCGTCGTCTCGGCGTGGGCGGCCCCGCCGCGCGCGCGGCGCCCCCGCACGACGTCTCCGCCCGGCTGCGGCAGTGGCTGGTCGAGACGGACGCCGTCCTGGGCGGCGCGCCCCCGCCCGACGGGGGTCCGCGCGGGGAGCCCGCCGCCGCGCCCTCGTCCGCCCTGCTCGGGGCCGCTGTGGAGCTGCTGCCGGGACGGGAGCTCGCGGAGGCCCGCACGGTCCTGGCGAGCTTCGACCCGGACCCCGACGAGCCGGGGGCCGCTCCATCCGTCGCGGCGGGGGCGTCATGACCGTCGAGGCCGCTCCCGCGTGGGCGGCCCTGCCGGTGCTCGCCGCGCTGCTCGCGCTGGCCTCGGCGGCGGCCGTCCTGGACGCGGCGTCGCCGGGCGGCACGGCCGGCGCCGCGCCGCGCGGCCCGGCGCGGGCGGCGCGTCCGCTCGCGGAGACGGCCCGGCTGCTGCGCCAGCGGCGCCACACGACGGCGGTCCGCGACGGCCTGCTGTGGCAGGTCGGGGTGGCGGGACCGGTGGTGATCGCGGCGCTGATGGTCGCCGTGGTGCCCTTCGGCGGGCAGGTGGTGGCCGACGTCCCGGTGGGCGTCGTGTGGTTCAACGCGATGGACGTCTGCCTGTGGGCCGTGGTGTGGCTCGCGGGCTGGAGCCCGGACAGTCCGTACCCGCTGGTGGGCGGGTACCGCTACCTCGCCCAGGCCCTGGGCTACGAGCTTCCGCTGATGTTCGCGCTGACCGCGCCGGCCGTGGCGGCGGGCAGCCTGGACGTGGGGACGGTGGTGGAGGCGCAGGACGGGCTCTGGTTCGTGGTCTGGATGCCGGTGGCCTTCCTGGTGCTGCTGGTGGGGGTGGCCGGGTTCAGCCTGTGGGGACCGCTCGGCGCTCCGGGCGGCGGGGACGTCGCGGGGGGCGTGTTCGCCGAGGCGTCGGGCGTCGACCGGTTGCTGCTGCTCGCGGGGCGGTACGCCCTGCTGACGGCCGGGGCCGCCATGGCCGTCGCGCTGTTCCTCGGGGGCGGCGCGGGGCCGTGGCTGCCGGGCTGGCTGTGGTCGCTGCTGAAGACGCTGGCGGTGCTGGGCTGCCTCGTGGTGCTGCGGGGGCGGCTGCCCGGCGTGCGGCCGCAGACGGTGGTGCGGCTGGGCTGGGTGGTGGCCCTGCCCGTCGTGCTGCTCCAGGTGCTGGCCGTGTCGATCGTCGTCGTCGTGGAGGGGTGAGGTCGTGGAGGGGCTGCTGTTCTGGTCGCCGGCCGTGGTGGCGGTGGGCGCGGGGATCGCGGTGTTCCGGGTCGACTCGATGGCCAGGGCCACCTACGCCCTGGCGCTGTCCTTCGTCGCCGTGGGGCTGGAGCTGCTCCTGCTGGACCTGGCCTACCTGGGTGTGGTCACCGTGCTGATGATGGTCATGGAGATGGCGATCATGGCGGTGTTCATGATCATGTTCATGATGAATTCGGCCGGTCTCATGCCGATGTCGATGGTGCACAACCGGCGGGGCGCCCTCGCCCTGTCGGTGGGCGTGTTCCTCTCCCTGGCCGCCGTCGCCCTCCTGACCCCCTGGCCCGAGCGGCGCGGCACCGTGCCCGAGGACCCCACCCGGTCCGTCGGCACCGGGGTGATGGAGACGAAGATGCTCGTGATGATGGGCGTCGGCGCCGTCCTGTTCACCACGATCGTGGCCGCGCTGGTCCTGGCCGCCTCCCGCAGCCGCTACGACGTGCGGGGCGGGCGCCGATGACGCTGGACCTCTTCCTCCTGCTGGCGGCCGCCCTCTTCGCGGTCGGCCTGTACGGGGCGCTCAGCCAGCAGTCCGTCGTGATGGTCATGATGGGCCTGGAGCTGATGATCAACGGGGTCGTCGTGGCGGCCGCGTCCTTCTGGTACTTCGTCGCGCCCGCCCAGCCGGACGGGCAGGTGCTCGTCCTCGTCGTCATCTCCGCGATGACCGTCGAGATGGCGATGGGCTTCGCCGTCGTGACCCTCCTCTTCCGCGCCAAGGACGTCGACACCACCGACACGGCGGCGGAGCTGAAGCGGTGAGCGGCACCCTGCTGTGGACGCTGGTCCTCCTGCCCGCCGTGCCGGGCGGGGTGCTCGCCCTCGCCGGGGGCGACCGCGGCGGACGGGGCCCGGGCCGCACGGCCGCGGTGGTCGCCGTCGCCGTCGCGGCGGCCACCGCCGTCCTCGCCCTGCTCGCCGCCGTGCACCGGCCGCGCACCACGGCGGACTTCCTGCCGGGCGGCCCGCTCGCGCTGGCCGTGGACGGGCTGTCAGCCGTCGTGATCGTCACCGTGTCGGCCGTGGGCCTCCTCGTCCTGCTCTTCGCGACGGCCGACATCGGGGCCGGACGCCCCCGGTTCTTCGGCCTGATGCTGCTGTTCCTCGCCGCCGTCCTGCTGACCGCCACGGCCACCACGCTCACCGGACTGCTGCTCGCCTGGGAGGTGATGGGCGCGACCTCCTACGGCCTGATCGCCTTCCACTGGCGGACGGACGGCCCCCCGGCGGCCGGAACGGTCGCCTTCCTCACCACTCGCACCGGGGACATCGGCCTCTACCTGGCGGCGGGCGCGGCCCTGGCGGGCGGCGGCACCCTCGCCCTGGACGCCCTGCCCGCTCTGGACGGCGGCTGGCGGGACCTCGCGGCGGCCGGGGTCCTGGCCGCAGCGCTCGGCAAGGCGGCCCAGCTTCCGTTCTCCTTCTGGCTCTCCCGGGCCATGCTCGGTCCCAGCCCGGTCAGTGCGCTGCTCCACTCGGCCGCCATGGTCGCCATGGGCGGCTACCTGCTGCTGCGGGCGCACCCCCTGCTCTCCGCCACCGGGTGGGCGGCCGACGTCGCCGCCTGGGCGGGCGCGCTGACGGCACTGGCCCTGGGAGCCGTGGCGCTCGCCCAGCGCCACCTCAAGCAGCTGCTGGCCGCCTCCACCGCCGCCCAGCTCGGCTTCGTGGTCCTGGCCGCCGGTGTCGGGGCGCTCGCGGGCGGCACGGCCCACCTCGTCGCCCACGCGGCGGTCAAGGCGCTCCTCTTCCTGACCGCCGGGGTGTGGCTGACGACGCTCGGCACGCAGCGGATGCACGCCCTGCGCGGCGCCGCACGCGGAGACCGGAGCGTCGGTGTGCCGTTCGCCGTCGGAGCGCTCGCCCTGGCCGGTGTCCCCCCGTTGTCGCTGTGGGCGACGAAGGACGAGATCCTCGCCGGCGTCGAACGCCCCGCGCTGTACGGCGTCGCTCTGGGCGCCGCCGTGCTCTCGGCGGGCTACGCGGGCAAGGCCCTGGGGCTGCTGCTGCGCCCACCCGGACGGGGGCCGGAACGCCCGCGCGGCCCCCGCCCCGCCGCACGCCTCCCGCTGGCCGTCCTCGCTCTCGGCGCGGCCGGCCTGGGCGCCCTGGCTTTGCCCGCCCTGGGCGGTGACCGGCTGAAGGCCGTGCTCGACGCCTCCGGCGAGCCCGCCGCCGGGGCCGGGACGATGACGGCCACCGCCGCCCTCGCCGTGGCGGTGACCACGGGCGCGGTCCTCCTCGCGGACCGGCTGCCCGAGCCCGCCCGGGCGCGGAACTGGCTCGGTCTGGAAGCGGCGGCCCACGCACTCGTCGTACGCCCCGTGCTGGCGGCGGCCGGTGCGCTGGCACGGTTCGACGACGCCGTCGTGGACCGGGCCGTGGCCGCCGCCGCGCGCGCGGTGCGCCGCCTGGCCGGGTGGACCACCCGCGCCGACGGCGGCGTCGACGGCCTCGTGCGGGGCGTCGCGACCGGGACACGGCGCCTGGGCGCGGCGGCGCTGCGCCCGCAGACCGGACAGCTCCACCAGTACTACGCCCAGGCGATCGTCCTCCTGACCGCATCCGTCGTCCTGCTCCTGCTGTTGAGGTGAGCGTGCTCTCCCTGACCGTCTTCGCCCCGCTCGTCGCGGCCGCGCTGCTGCTGGCCGCCCGCAGGCTGCCGGACCGCGTGGTGGTGTGGGCGTGGGTGGTGGTCGCGGCGGGGGAGTTCGCGCTCACGGTCGCGCTGTGGGTGACGTACGACGGCGAGGGCATCGGCCACGAGACCGACCGGCCCTGGATCCCCGGCGCCGGCGCGGCCTACCACGTCGGCGTCGACGGCCTGTCGCTGCCGCTGCTCGCCCTCACCGCCGTCGTCTTCCTCATGTGCGCCGTCCACACGCTGCGCCGGGAGGGGGAACGCGACGTCCGCCGCTTCGCCGCCCTCTTCCTCGCTCTGGAGACCACGTGCCTCGGGCTGTTCGCCGCCCTCGACCTGATCCTCTTCTTCCTCTTCTTCGACCTCTCCATCGTCGGGATGTACCTCGTCATCGCCGGCTGGGGGCACGGTGCGCGGGCCGCGCGCTCGGCGCTGCGGTTCTTCCTCTACACCTTCGTCGGCTCGCTCGCGCTGCTGCTCGGGTTCATCGGCCTGTACGCCGCCTCGTCCCCGCACACCTTCGACCTCGTCGAGCTGACCGCCGACCCGCCGCTGCGGGGTGAGGGCGCCGGGGGTGCGCTCGTGCTGCTGGCCGTGTGTGTCGGGCTCGCCGTCAAGACCCCGACGTTCCCCTTCCACACCTGGCTGCCGCCCGCCCACACCGACGCCCCCGCCGCCGGTTCGGCCGTCCTGGCCGCCGTCCTGCTGAAGATGGGCACCTACGGGTTCGTCCGCATCGCCATGCCGGTGCTGCCGGACGCCTGGCGGACGTACGCGCTCGTCGTCGTGGTCGTGGGCGTGGTCTCCGTGCTGTACGGGGCGCTGGTCGCCCTCGCGCAGACCGGCTTCAAACGGATGGTGGCCTACACCAGCGTCAACCACATGGGGTACATCCTGCTGGCGCTGGGAGCCGCCGGGATGCTCGGCGGCGGTGACACCGGGACGCGGACCGTGGCGGTCAGCGGCGCGGTGGCGCAGATGGTCAGCCACGGCCTGATCACCGGGGCGCTGTTCCTCCTCTCCGGGGTGCTGTGGGACCGGGCGGGCACCTACGCGATGGACGCCTTCGGCGGGCTCGCCGGCCCCGCGCCGCGCTTCGCGGCCCTCACCGCGCTGGCCGCCTTCGCCTCGCTCGGCCTGCCCGGCTTCAGCGGCTTCGTCGCCGAGTTCCAGATCTTCGCCGGGTCGCTCGGCCCGGCCCCCGTTCCCACGGCGTTGGCGCTCCTCGGCATCCTCGTCACCGCCGGGCTGTTCCTGCGGGCGCTGCACCGGGTGTTCCTCGGCCCGCCGGGGAGCGCCACCGCCCCGGTGCACGATCTACGACCGGCCGAGACCTGGTCGGTGGTGCCGCTCCTGGCGCTCTCGGTGGCCGTCGGGCTCGCGCCCCGGTGGCTGCTGGACACGGTGGAACCGGCGGCGCGGCGGGTCGTCGAGCTGGTCTCCCGGTGAGGCCCATGGCCATGGATCCGCTGGCCCTGGCCCCCGAGCTGCTGCTGCTCCTCGGGGCCGTCCTCACCCTGCTCACCGGCTCCTACCTGCCCCGGCAGCGCCAGTGGCCCGCCCGGCTGATCGCGGCCCTCGCGCTCGTCGGCTCCCTTGCGGCGGCCGTCGTCCAGGCCGCCGGGGACGACCGCATGGTGTACGCGCACACCTACGCCGTCGACGGGCCGACCCACACCGCGCGCGTCCTGGTGCCGCTGGCCGCACTGGCGGTGCTCGCCCTCTCCGTCGAGCGGACCCGGGGCGACCGGCGGGAGGCCGAGTTCTCCGTGCTCGTGCTCCTCGGGTCGCTCGGCAGCGTTCTTCTCGCGGGCGCCTCCGACCTGCTGGTCCTCGCCGTCGCCTACCTGCTGGCCTCCTTCCCCCTGTACGCGCTGGCCGGATGGGCCCGCGACGCGCGGGGGGCCGAGGCCGCGCTCAAGACGTACCTCCTCGGGGCCCTCCTCGGCATCACCCTGCTGCTCGGCGTCACGCTGCTCTACGGCCTCGCGGGCGCCACCGACTACGCGGGACTGCGGGACGCCCTGGGCGGCGCGCCGAGGGCCGCGCTCGCGGTGGGCGTCGTCGCCCTGCTGGCCGGGCTGCTGTTCAAGGCGGGCGCGGTGCCGGGCCACTTCTGGGTACCGGACGCCGCGACGGGGGCGACCGTGCCGGCCGCCGCCTTCCTCACCACGGTGCCGAAGATCGGCGGCCTCATCGCGCTGGCCCGCGTCCTGCTCGCCGTCCCCGACTCCGTCGTGGACTGGCGGCTGCTGGTGGCGGCCGTCGCCACGGCCGGGATGACGCTCGGCAACCTCGCCGCGTTCGGCCAGCGGGACCCGCTGCGGCTCCTGGGCTACTCCACGGTCGGCCAGGCGGGGTACGCCCTGATGGCCGTCGCGGTCGCGGGTCGGGAGGACGCCCTGCGCGGGCTGCTGTTCTACCTCGCGGCCTACGCGCTCACCAACGTGGGCGCCTTCGCCGTGGCCGCCGCCCTGCCGACCCGGACGACGCTGGGCGCCTACCGGGGGCTCGGTCGGCACCGGCCGTGGACGACCGCCGCGCTGGCGGTCTGCCTCCTGGGCCTCGTGGGCACCCCGCCGACGGCCGTGTTCGTCGGCAAGCTGACCGTCTTCTCCGCGACCTGGGACGGTGGCCTGGCCTGGCTCGTGGTCGTCGCGGCGCTGAACACCGTGGCCAGCCTCTTCTACTACCTGCGCTGGCTGGCCCCGGCCCTCACGCCGGGGCCGCCGGAGACCGCACCGGTGGAGGACGCGCGCCCCTGGGCGTCCACGACGGCCGTGGGGGCGGCGGCCGCGACCGTGGCCCTGGGCGTCGCGGCGGGCCCCGTCCTCGCGGTGCTGCCCGACGGCCTGCTGCGCTGAGGAGCGACCGCCCGCCGGTCAGGCCGAGCGGGGGCGGGCCTCCTCGGCCTCACGGGCCTGCTTCTTCTCCTTCAGCCGCGCGGCCTCGGCGCGGACGTCGGCCTGTGTGGCGCGCTCCTTGCGGAGCCACTCCGGGTCCTCCTGCTTCAGCGCCTCGATCTGCTCCGAGGTGAGCGCTTCGGTGACGCCGCCGCGCGCGAGGCCCGAGATGGAGACGCCGAGGCGGGCCGCGACCACGGGCCTCGGGTGGGGGCCGTCGCGCCGCAGCTCCCGCAGCCAGGCGGGCGGATCGGCCTGGAGGGCGTTCAGTTCGTCCCGGGAGACGACCCCGTCCCGGAACTCCGCGGGGGTGGCGTCGAGGTACACACCCAGCTTCTTGGCCGCCGTCGCGGGCTTCATGGTCTGGGTCTTCCGGTGCGCCGTCATGCCGTCCAGGATATCGAGCGTCCGCGCCCTCCCCGACCACGCCGGTAGCCTGGCCCGGTGACAGGCCAGGAACCACCCCCTCCCCCGCCCACCCCCGCCGCGTCCCCGCAGGGGTTCCGCCTCGCGTACGTTCCCGGCGTGACGCCCGGCAAGTGGGTGCGGACGTGGGAGGAGCGGTATCCCGGTGTCCCGCTGCGCCTGGTGGACGTCTCCCCCGCCGACGCCTCCGAGGTGCTCCTGCGGGGTGCGGCCGACGCGGCGCTGCTGCGGCTGCCCGTGGACCGGACGGCGCTCCACGCCATCCCCCTGTACACCGAGACCACCGTCGTCGTGGTGCCGAAGGACCACCTGGTGACGGCGGCGGACGAGGTGGTGCTCGCGGAGCTGGCGGACGAGATCCTCCTCCACCCCCTGGACGACACGCTCGACTGGGAAGGGCCTCCCGGCCGGCCCGCGCTGGACCGTCCGGCCACGACCGGGGACGCCGTCGAACTCGTGGCGGCGGGCGTCGGCCTGCTGGTCGTCCCCCAGTCCCTGGCCCGCCTGCACCACCGCAGGGACCTCACCTACCGGACGGTGGCCGACGCGCCGCAGTCGGGCGTCGCGCTGGCCTGGCCGGAGGAGCGGACGACGGACGCCGTGGAGGACTTCATCGGCGTCGTGCGCGGGCGGACCGTGAACAGCACGCGCGGCCGACGCCGGTCCGACGCGCCGGAGCAGCCGCGGCCCGAGAGGCCGGGGAAGCAGGGGAAGCGTTCGGGCGCGGCCGGGACGCACCGGGCCTCCTCCGGCACCGGGTCCGCCGGGAGGAAGCCGCGCGGGGGCACCGGCGGGCGGCGCGGCACCGGCCGCCCCCGCCGCCGTTGACCCACCACCGGCCCGGCGGCGGGCCCGACGTCCCCGTGGCTTTCCGCGCTCCGATCAGAGACGCTGTGGCGTGACGGTTTACGGAGCGCTGGACATCGGGGGCACGAAGATCGCCGGGGCCCTCCTGGATCCGGCGGGTACCACGCTCACGCGTACCCGGCGGCCCACCCCGGCACGGCGAACGGCCGTCGAGCTGATGGCCGCGGTCTTCTCGGTGCTCGACGACCTGGCCGCCCACCGCGCCTGGGGCGGACTTACGCGCCTGGGTGTCGCCTGCGCCGGTCCGGTCGACGCCGGGCGGGGCACGGTGAGTCCGGTCAACATCCCGGCCTGGCGCCGCTTCCCCCTCGTCGACCGGATCGCCGAACATCCCCGGCTGCCCGACGGCGTCCGGCCGCGACTCGTCGGCGACGCCCTCGCCATGACGGCGGCGGAGCATTGGCTCGGCGCCGCGCGCGGCGTGACCGCAGCGCTGTGCATGGTCGTGTCGACCGGAGTGGGTGGCGGCCTGGTGCTCGGCGGCACCGTGCACCCGGGCCGCACGGGGAACGCGGGCCACATCGGCCACATGAGCGTCGACCTGGACGGGCCGCGGTGCCCGTGCGGCGGCCGGGGCTGCGTGGAGGGCATGGCCAGCGGTACGGCGATCGCGGCCCACGCCCGGGCGGCCGGGTGGGCGCCGCCGGAGGGCGTCGCACCCGACGCGGCGGCCGTCGCCGCGTCGGCCCGCGCGGGAGACGTCCGGGCGTCGGCGGCGTACGACCGCGCGGGCCGGGCCCTGGCCGCCGCGATCGCGGCGACGGCCGCTCTGGTCGAGATCGAACTCGTCGTCGTCGGCGGCGGCGTGGCCCGGTCCGGCGAGGTCCTCCTCACGCCGATCCGAGAGCACCTGGCGACCTACGCCGTGCTCGACTTCACCCGGGACATCCGGGTCGTTCCCGCGCGGCGCACGCTGGACGCGGGACTGGTCGGCGCGGCGGCGGCCGCCGCGCCCCCGGACGGCCCCGCACGTCCTCAGACGCACGAGGGGCACAGGCCCCGGTAGGTGACCTCGGCCTCCGCCACCGTGAACCCGAAGCGCTCGGTGTCGGGGAGCGCGGCCAGGGGGTCGCCGGACGGGTGGACGTCGCGGATGGTGCCGCAGCCGGAGCACACGAGGTGCTGGTGCGGTCGTGCCGCGTTGGGGTCGTAGCGGCGGGCGCGCCCGTCGGTCGCGACCTCCTTGACCTCGCCCAGGGCGACCAGCTCGCTCAAGGTGTTGTAGACGGTCGCGCGGGAGATCTCGGCCAGCCGCCGGGCCGCCCGGACGTGCACCTCGTCGGCGGTGAGGTGGACGTGGTCCCCGTCGAGGACCTCGACGACGACGCGCCGCTGGGACGTCACCCGCCAGCCACGCGCCCGCAGTCGTCCCAGGAGGTCACTCATCTCGCTTCTCCTCTTCAGGTGCGTTGGGAATACCCGAAGTTCGCCGATGAATGTCCGGGTTCCGACTGACTACGGATCAGGTGAACTTCTTGACCTGGACTCGGTCCATCGTAGGATCGGTTCCGGCGACGGCCAAGGGGGGCCGTGCGGGAGGAGGCCAGGCGTCCGTGGAGGCCACCGTGCGGGGCTGTGCCCCCGCTCTCCCCGCGTCGGCCGGCACCGGCCCGCCCGTGACCGTCCCGCGTCCCTCCCGTCCGGTCGTTCGCCATGGCCCGTCCGTCACCACGCGCCCGCCGACGCGGCTCCGACATCCTCCGTCGAAACGCCTCCGGGCCTCGCGACCGTCTGCAATTCTCTGATCACCATGATCCGCTGAGCCCGAGAGGATACCCATGTCCGAGAATCCCGACGCCATCGTCACCGACGCGAAGACGGACGGCGCGGAGGGCTGCCCCGTCGCGCACCGCGCACCGCACCCCACCCAGGGCGGCGGCAACCGCCAGTGGTGGGCGGAGCGCCTCAACCTGAAGATCCTCGCCAAGAACCCCGCCGTGGCGAACCCCTTCGGCGAGGACTTCGACTACGCCGAGGCGTTCCGGAGCCTGGACCTGCCGGCCGTCAAGCGGGACATCGCCGAGGTACTGACCACCTCCAAGGACTGGTGGCCCGCGGACTTCGGGCACTACGGGCCCTTCATGGTGCGGATGGCATGGCACAGCGCGGGCACCTACCGCATCAGCGACGGCCGGGGCGGAGCGGGCGCCGGACAGCAGCGCTTCGCGCCGCTCAACAGCTGGCCGGACAACGGCAACCTCGACAAGGCCCGCCGCCTGCTGTGGCCGGTCAAGAAGAAGTACGGCCGGGCGCTCTCCTGGGCCGACCTGATGATCCTCACCGGCAACGTCGCCCTGGAGTCGATGGGCGTGGAGACCTTCGGCTTCGCCGGCGGCCGCGAGGACGTCTGGGAGCCCGAGGAGGACGTCTACTGGGGCCCCGAGACCACCTGGCTCGGCGACGAGCGCTACAGCGGTGACCGCGAGCTGGAGAACCCCCTCGGCGCCGTGCAGATGGGCCTCATCTACGTCAACCCCGAGGGCCCGAACGGCACCCCGGACCCGCTCGCCGCGGCCCGGGACATCCGGGAGACGTTCCGCCGCATGGCGATGAACGACGAGGAGACGGTCGCCCTGATCGCGGGGGGCCACACCTTCGGCAAGACCCACGGCGCGGGCCCGGCGGACGCCGTCGGCCCCGACCCGGAGGCCGCCTCGATGGAGGAGCAGGGCTTCGGCTGGCGGAGCACCCACGGCACCGGCAAGGGCGCCGACGCCATCACCAGCGGGCTGGAGGGCATCTGGACGCCCACCCCGACGGCCTGGGACAACACGTTCCTGGAGATCCTCTTCGGCTACGAGTGGGAGCTGTTCAAGAGCCCCGCCGGGGCGCACCAGTGGCGGCCGAAGGACGGCGCCGGGGCGGGCACCGTCCCCGACGCCCACGACGCCGCCAAGCGCCACGCGCCCACCATGCTGACCACCGACCTCGCGCTGCGCTTCGACCCGGCCTACGAGCAGATCTCCCGCCGATTCCTGGAGAACCCGGACGCGTTCGCCGACGCCTTCGCCCGCGCCTGGTTCAAGCTGACGCACCGTGACATGGGCCCGGTCGTCCGCTACCTCGGCCCGGAGGTCCCGACCGAGACGCTGCTGTGGCAGGACCCGCTGCCCGAGCGCGACCACGACCTGATCGACGCCGGGGACGTCGCCGCGCTCAAGGAGCAGGTCCTCGCCTCGGGGCTCACGGTGTCCCAGCTCGTCTCCACCGCCTGGGCCTCCGCCTCGTCCTTCCGGGGCAGCGACAAGCGCGGCGGCGCCAACGGCGCCCGGATCCGCCTGGAGCCGCAGAGCGGGTGGGAGGTCAACGACCCCGACGGGCTGGCCGCCGTGCTGGGCACGCTGGAGGAGGTGCGGCAGTCCTTCGACTCCGCCCAGAGCGGGGGCAAGCGGGTCTCGCTGGCCGACCTGATCGTGCTCGCCGGCTGCGCGGGCGTCGAACGGGCCGCCCGGGAGGCCGGCGTCACCGTGGAGGTGCCCTTCACGCCGGGCCGTGTGGACGCCTCGCAGGAGCAGACCGACGTCGAGTCCTTCGCCGCGCTGGAGCCCACCGCCGACGGCTTCCGCAACCACCTCGGCAAGGGCAACCGGCTGCCGGCCGAGTACCTGCTCATCGACCGCGCGAACCTCCTCACCCTGAGCGCGCCCGAGATGACCGTCCTCGTCGGCGGCCTGCGCGTGCTCGGCGCGAACGCGCAGGGCTCCACCCACGGCGTGCTCACCGCGACCCCGGGCGTCCTCACGAACGACTTCTTCGTCAACCTGCTGGACCTGGGGACGACGTGGAAGGCGACCTCCGAGGACGCGACCACCTTCGAGGCCCGTGACGACGCCACGGGAGAGGTGACCTGGACCGGCACCCGCGCCGACCTCGTCTTCGGCTCGAACTCCGAGCTGCGGGCCCTCGCCGAGGTCTACGCCTGTGACGACGCCCGGGAGAAGTTCGTCCGGGACTTCGTCGCCGCCTGGGACAAGGTCATGAACCTCGACCGCTTCGACCTGGTCTGATCCGCCACCCGGGCCGTCCCCGCGCGGGGACGGCCCGGGTGCCGCCGGCTCACGGCGCGGTCCGCCGCCCCGGCGGGGTGAAGGTGTAGAGGTCCAGGATCTCCGGCAGCGGCGCGACACCGGGGCCGCCGTCGCGGATCCAGTCGACGACGTCCTCGGTCGCGGCCGGATCGTTGACCAGCCCCAGCCACACCGGCCGGGCCCCGGCCGCCCGGCCTTCGGCGGAGGGCTGCACCACGACGACGTTGGCCTGGTCGCAGACGTCGAGGCAGTCGGAGACGCGTACGGGGGCGGCCGCGCGCAGCCGCTCGGTCTGGGCCGCGTGGTCGACACCGGTGATCTTCGGGCTGCCGCAGCAGCAGTCCCGGCACACGACGACGCGGCACGGCAGCGGGCCCCTCGCCGCGCCGCCGCCCGCAGCGGCGCCCGTCGTTCGGGTCGGTGGTGCGGACATGCCGCGCCCTCCCTCTCTCCGGGGAGATCCGCCCCGGGGTTCGTCGAGGAGGCGACGGCGTGAGTCTCCTGGCTCCCGGGTCGGTGCCTGCCCCGGCCTTCCCACCCGTCTTCGGGCAGTGGCCTGTCGGGACCGGCTCGCCGGTCACAGTGGCGGGACCGCGCCGGATTCACACCGGCTTCCTCGTTCCGCCGTCGCCTTGTCGTCGGACATCATCCCACCGCCCGAAGCGGCGCACCACGGCGGCTTCGGCGAGGGGCCGTCATTCGGTCGCGTGGTCGTGCGGGGTGGTGGCGGGCGTCTCGGCCGGCCGGTCCCGTCCGCCGTCGTGCCCGGACACCGGCACGACGACCAGCCCGACGAGGACGGCGGCGGCCACGACGCGGCCCAGGGCCCGCGTCGCCCAGGTCGGGGCGAGGGCCCCCGCGCCGGTGCCGGGCGGCGGGCCGAGTCGCTGCGCCCGCCGGGCGGGGCGCAGGAGGCGGTACAACAGCATGGCCGCCACGGGGAGTTGCAGGAGCCACAGCACGGTGCGCGGCCACTCCCCGTACCAGACGTTCGTCCCGTACAGCAGCGTGTGCCACACGCTCAGCACGTACACGACGACCACGAACCGGTGCAGGCGCCGCCAGGTGTTCGCCCCGATGCGGTGCCGTACGTAGAACAGCAGCCCCAGGGGGACCGCCAGGTACAGGGCGCCCTGGCCGATCGGAATGGCGATCTGGCCGGTCCCGGAGTCGTACCATCCGGGGACGAAGCTGTCGGCGAAGCCCGCCCACAGTCGCTCCGCCCAGGCCAGCGACGTCTCGTAGCGCACCAGTTCGGCGGCGAACATCAGCGCGTGGGCGGCCATCAGTGCCATGGTGGTCAGGCTCGTCGTGCGGTGCCAGCGCTCCAGCGTCTCCCGGCGGACCGGCAGGCCACCGGGCCGGCGGCCGGAGAGCAGCAGGCCGAGCATGACCGTGCCCCAGGCCCACAGCAGCCCGGACCAGCCGAACGCCTGGCTGAGCAGGTACATCCAGTAGGTGCCGGGGTCGTCCATGAAGGGCATGACGGCGACGGTGTCCGAGGCGCCGGAGTCCATGCGCACGTAGAGGAAGCCGAACACGGCCGCCGTCACCAGCACCGCCGCGGCGGCGTCGGGCAGGGCCGCGCGGAGATCGCCCCGGAGGGCCACGCGGTCGGGTGGGGGCGTGCGTACCGCCGGAGTGGGCGACCCCGCCCCGGCCGGTCTCGCCTCGGACGCCATCGCGGCTCCTGTCTCTCGGTCACCGCACAGGCGGTGCACCCGGGTCGTGGGCGCCCCAGTCTGACGCACGGGACGACCCGGCACGGAGGCGTGATCCGGCCGTAGTGGCCGAGACGGTAGGCCCGGACCCGGGGGGCCGGAGCACCTGCGCTCCCCGCCGGCGCCCGGGGACACCGTCAAGACGCACCACCCACTTCCGGCCAACCCCCGGCGGACCCCTGTCGGGTCGCACCGGTCGTCCCTAGGCTGGGGCGCGCAGTCGGTTCGCGCCCCCCGTCGTCCTTCCGGACGAGCGAGGGGAGCGACGCAAGAGGGAACCCGGTGGGAATCCGGGACTGTCCCGCAGCGGTGAGTGGGAACGAACGCCGTCAAGGTCACTGGGCCCGTGTCGGGCCCGGGAAGCGACGGCCGGTAGGTGTCCGCCCTTGGCGGTGGACGTGCCCACGAGTCCGAAGACCTGCCACTGCGCCCGTGCGGCACGCGCGGGCTGTGCACGGTGACCTCGTGGACTGGGTCGGCGGTACGGACGGTCGTGCGTCCCCCGAGGGGCCACGTCCCCCTCCCGGCCGGTGTGTCCACGGCCCGGGACGGAGGAGGACGTGTGCGTGAACCGGCCAGTACGCGCCCCCGCCCGGTGCCCGCGTCCGGCGTCTGCCACGGCACCCTCGGCGAGTTGTACCAGGGGCCGCTGCGGGCCGGTCCCGCACCGGACATCGCGGTCGTCTCCTTCCCCGTCGAGCGCCACAGCCGGGTGTACTTCACCCCCGGGACACGTGCGGCGGACGGACGGGAGCCGCACCGGCTCGGGGAGAAGGCGGCCACGGCGGCGCGGCTGTTCCTGGAGCACTACGGCCTGCGCATGCCGCCGGGCGAGTGGAGCGGCCACTCGGACCTGCCGGTGGGCGTGGGCATGGCCAGTTCCACGGCGGACATCGTGGCGACCCTGCGCTGCCTGTTCCGGCTGTTCTCCCTGAACGACGACATGGACGTCACCCTCGGCGTCCTGGCGGCGATCGAGCGCTCCGACAGCGTCTTCCTCGACGAGTTCGCCCTGCACCTGAGCGGTCGGCACCGGGTGGTGCGCCGGCTGGGCACGGGCATCGGGTTCCACACCGCCTTCGTCACCGAGCCCGGCACCGTCGACACGGCAGCCGTCACGCCCCGCCTGCTGGACCACTACCGGCGGCGGGGCGAGGAGTACGAGCGGTGTCTGGCCGACCTCCTCAAGGGCTTCGACTCGGGCGACCCGGCCGCCGTCGCGCGCGCCGCGTCGGTCAGCGCCGCCCTCTCCCAGGAGGTGCTGCCGAAGACGACGTACGAGGGTCTGCTGGCCCGCCGCGAGGAGTTCGGCGCCGAGGGGGTCTTCGTCGCCCACACGGGCTGCGTGATCGGCTACCTGTTCACCCACCGCCCGGATTCCGCGACCCGGGCCGACCTGTCCGCGTACGTCCGCTCGCTCGGCCATCAGTGCTCATTCGCCCAAGGAGGCTACGGGTGATCCACCCCCACATCACCGACGCCCTGAAGGTTCCCGACCTGGTCCGCCTCACCGACGGCATGGTTCTGCTGCGGTTCGAGTCCATGAAGATCTACTCCGCGCTGGCGGCCGTCCGCCACCTGCTCGACCGGGGCACGGTCCGCCCCGGTCAGACCCTCATCGACAGCTCCAGCGGCATCTACGCCCACGCGCTGGCCCTCGCGTGCCACCGGTACGGGATGCGGTGCCACATCGTCGCCTCCACCACCGTCGACACCACGACGCTCGCGCAGCTGGAGATCCTCGGCGCCACCGTGGAGCAGGTCGAACCGTCGGAGAACCTGAAGCTCGACCAGGAGTTACGGGTCCGGCGCGTCCGGGAGATCCTCGCCGAGCGTCCGGACCACCACTGGATGCGGCAGTACCACGACGACGTCCACTACCTCGGCTACCGGAACGTGGCGGACCGCATCGCGGCGACGTCGCCCGGTGCCGAGCTGACCGTCGTCGGGGGCGTCGGGTCGGGCGCCTCCACCGGTGGGCTCGTCGAACGGCTGCGGAGACGGGACTCCTCGGTGCGGCTCGTCGGCGTCCAGCCCTTCGGCAGCGTCACGTTCGGCAGCCAGGAACACCACGATCCCGAGGCGATCATCGCGGGCATCGGGTCGTCGATCGTCTTCGACAACGTCCGCCACCACCTCTACGACACCGTGCACTGGCTGGACTTCACGCACGCGATGGCCGGTGCGATCGCCCTGCTGCGCGACCACGCGGTGTTCGCCGGACTGTCCACCGGCGCGGCGTACCTGGCCGCGCGTGACGAGGCACGCCGCCACCCCGACCGGCTGCACCTGGTGATCGGTGCCGACACCGGGCACCGCTACGTCGAACGCGTCTTCGCCCGGCACGCGGAGGCCCTGGACCCGGCGGCGTTGAAGCCCGTCGAGGTGGCCGGCCCGGAGGAGATGACCATGCCCTGGTCCCGCACGACGTGGCAGCGCGCCGCCTGCCCGGATCACTGGAAGGAGCCCGCCGCATGACCGTGGCCTGCCTGGAGTCCCTGACGTTCGGCCTCGGCCGCCTGGTGGACGCCGCCGGGGCGCTCGGCGAGCGGCTGCTCCTGCTGACGCGCGACCCGTCCTTCTACGCCTACGAACTGGACCGCCTGCCCCCCGGCTCCCTGGACGTCGTCGCGACCGACACCTTCGACGTGGAGCGGCTCACCGGCCACCTCCAGGACACCCCCGGGCTGCGCGGCCTGATCAGCTCCACGGACACCTGGACGCTCACCGGGGCGCGACTCACCGCCCGGCTGGGCCTACCCGGTCTCGACCCCTCCGTGCTGAGGCTGACCCGGGACAAGGCCGCCGTCCGCGACCGCCTGCACGGAGCCGGACTCACGCGCGGACGGGCCGTCGAGGTCCCCGCCACGGACCCGGGCGCCCGCGAGCGGCTCCTCAAGGAGGTGGGGCTGCCCGCCGTCGTCAAGGACACGGCGGGGACCGGCAGCCAGAACGTCTGGCTCGTGCGGAACGAGGAGGAGCTGGACCGGGCGCTGGGCGAGAGCGCGGGACGGTCCCTGAAGGGCCGGCTGTTCGCCGAGCCCTACTTCAGCGGGCCCGTGTACAGCGCCGAGACCCTCACCTGGGACCACCGCACCCGACTGCTCGGCGTCTCCAGCCGGCTCATGTCGCCCGAGCCCCGCTTCCGCGAGGAGATCACGGCCTTCCCCGTGGCCTTCCCGGAGCCTCGGCGGGCGTCGCTGGAGCGGTGGCTCGGCGCCGTGCTCGACGCCGTCGGCTACACCGACCGCTTCGCCCACGTGGAGTTCGTCCTGACCGCCGACGGGCCGGAGGTGGTGGAGATCAACCCCCGGATCGGCGGGGCGCTGGTCGGCGAGGGACTGTGCCGGGCGCTCGGGGTCAACGTGTACGAGGCGATGGTCGAGACGGCGCTCGGCCGCCGCCCCCACCTGATGGACACCGAGCCGCCGGGCGGCCCGGCCGTCGCCTTCGTCCTCGGCTACCCGGCCGAACCCGGCGTGTTCACCGGCGTCGCGGGGCTCGACCGGCTGCCGGGGATGCCGGGAACGCCCACCTGGTACCCGGTGCGCCGGGTCGGCGATCCCGTCGAGCACCTGGACGACAGCCGCGGGTACGCCGGCATCGTCTACGCGGAGGCGGAGACGGCCGAACTGGCCACGCACCGTGCCGTGGCCGCCGCCGGGGCACTGCGCGTGCTCACCGAGCCCTTCCCCGAACCGGACGGACGGCGGGCCCACGGTGGCTGAGCCCGCCCCGGGCGCGCCGGGGCTACGGGCGGCCCTCCTCCCGCTCACCGGACCGCTGCGCTTTCTCCTGCTCAGCTCGTTCCTCATCCCGCTCGGCAGCTTCATGGTGCTGCCGTTCATGTCCGTGTTCCTCCACGAACGGCTCGGCATGGGCCTCGGCACCGTCGGTGTGGTCCTGGCCGCCGCGTCCCTCGTGCAGTTCTCCGGCGGTCTCTTCGGCGGCGCCCTCGCGGACCGCGTCGGACTGCGCCGCACCATGCTCTGGGCCCTGACCGTGCGCACGGCCGGCTTCCTCGGGCTGCTGCTGGCGCTGCGCTGGCCGTCCCTGGCCGTCGGCGCCCTCGTCCTCACCTGCTGCGGGGCCGCGCTCTATCTGCCCGCCAACAAGGCGTACCTGGTGCACGGGGTCGACGACGAGCGCCGTCCGGCGTTCCTGTCGGCGGGCAACGCCGCGCTCAACGCGGGCATGGCCGTGGGCCCGCTCATCGCCGGGCCGTTCGTCCTGTCCGCGCCCGGATGGCTGTTCGCGTCCGCCACGGGGCTGTTCCTCGCCGTCACGGTCGGCCACGCGCGGCTGCCCGATGCGGGCGGGGGCGCCCCGTCCGACGAGGACGCCCCCCGCCCGGGCATCCTGGCCGGGGTCGTGGCACTCCCCTTCGCCGCCAACGCGCTCGCCTTCTACCTCTACTTCCACTTCCAGCACTTCCTGGCGGTGTACGCCGTCGAGCGGGCCTCCGGCACGTTCTACAGCCTCGTCCTGCTGCTCTGCTTCGCCCTGGTCATCGTCGTGCAGCCACTGGCCTCCGGACTGATCCGGCGCATGCCGTACGGCCTGGCCCTCACCCTCGGCTTCCTGGGCATGGCCGCCGGACTGGCCGTACTGGCAGCCGGCACCCGGACGGCGATACTGGCGGGCGCCGCGCTGATCACCCTCGGCGACATCGTGCTGTTCCTCAAGAACGACCTGGAGGCCCTGCGACGCAGCCCCCGCTCCGACGCCGTCGTCTTCGGACAGCAGCGCCTGGCGGCGGGGCTGGGGGCGTGCGCCAGCGGTGTGCTCGGCGGCCAGCTGTACGGCTTCGGCGAACGCGTCGGGAACACCGGCTCGTTCTGGCTGCTGGCCGCCGCGCAGTGCCTCCTGCTGCCCCCCGTCCTGCTGACCCTGCGCCGTCGCGCCGCGCGGCACCCCCGTCACGACGACCACGAAGGAGCACTGACGCCGAGATGACCTCCACCGGTGGCTTCCTGGACGACGCCTTCTGGACCGAGTTCCACGACTTCCTCTTCTCCGAGCAGCGCTACGCCCAGGCCGAGGAGCTGCTGAAGACCTCTCCCCTGCTCTCCTTCGCCCCCGGCACCCGGGTGCTGGACCTGTGCTGCGGGCCGGGGGTGTTCACCGTGCCGCTCGCCCGCCAGGGGCACGAGGTGACCGGGGTGGACCTCAGCCCGGCGATGCTGGAACGCGCCCGCGCACGGACCGCCGACGCCGGTGCGCGCGTCACCTACGTCCGGGCCGACGCGCGCACGTACCGGGCCCCGGAGGCGTTCGACGTCGTCCTCAACCTGTTCACGTCCTTCGGGTACTTCGAGGACCCCGCCGACAACGCGCGCGTCCTGCGGACCCTGCACGACGGCCTGAGGCCCGGCGGCACCCTCGTCCTGGACCTGGCCGGCAAGGAGCTGCTGGCCCGCAGGGTCACGCCGCCGAAGGTGGTGCGGCGGGGCGAGGACCTGATGGTGCAGACCGACACCGTGCTGGACGACTGGGCGCGGCTGCGCAGCGACTGGGTGCTGGTGCGGGGCGAGCGGGTGACGCGGGCCTCGCTCGTGTGGTTCGTGTACAGCGCGGTGGAACTGCGGCGCCTGGCCGAGGAGGCGGGATTCGGCCGGGTGGAGATCTTCGGCGGGTTCGACGGCCGCCCCTACGACGAGCACGCCGACCGGCTCGTCCTGCGGGCCTCGCGCGCCGACTGAGAGGAAGGGGGCGTCCCCGGCGCCTTCCGGGGACGCCCCCTCGTCGGTCGCGCGCGACGGCCGGGGGTCAGTGGCCCCCGACCACGCCCGACAGCTCGTTGGTGGGCTGGGGCAGTGTGACGGAGGCGGTCTTCTCGCCGGACTCGAGGTCGACGGCGTGGACCGCGCGTTCGCCGGGTTCGGAGACGTAGGCGGTGTGGTCCCGGACGAAGAGGGTGGGCCGGGCCTCCTGCCAGTCCAACGGCTCCCGCCACGCGTCCACCACGGGGATCTCCTTCTCCACCGTGCCCGTTTCCGGGTCGATGACGTGCAGGGCGCCGTTCGTGCCGAGGACCAGGGCCTCGCCGTGGGGCCCGCGGCCCAGTGAACGGAACGAGTAGCTGGTGCCCAACTCGACCAGGCGCAGCTCCGCCGTCTCGGTGTCGATGAGGGAGACGCGGGTCGGGCGCTCGAGTTCGGCGTCGGGGTCGGACTTGTAGTCGCCCAGGAGTACGGGGGAGGCGTCGCTGCCCGCCTGGTTCCCGATGCGGCCGTAGACGTCGGGGGAGTCGATCTTGGTGAACTCGCCGTCCTTGTAGACCAGGACTCCGTCCTCGCACCCGACGGCGATGGCCTCGCCCTGTGCCGCGGCCTCCCCGTGGACGCCGGGGCAGTCCTCGCTGCGCCCGATCTCCTTGTTCTCCGCGTCCAGCACGAGCATGCCGGTGCGCTTCTCCTCGGTGCCGACGGTGCTGAGGAGTTCGCCGTTCTCCAGTTCGACGGCGACTCCGTGGTGCGGCTCGGCGGAGGTGTAGGAACGACCGTCGGGCTTCTCCCCCTCGGCCAGGGCGGCCGGATCCAGGACGTTGACCTCGCCGGTGCCGTCCGTGAAGAGCACGGTTCTGCCGGCATGGCGGACGACGTGGCCCGGCTCGGCGCCCTCGTACGCGATGTCGGTGAGCCTCTTCTCGGCGGCGTTGAGCACGCGGAACCCGCTGTCGGTGGAGACGAAGAGGTGGTGGTCGTCGCCTGCGGGGTTGATCCGGTTGAAGCCGGGCATGTCGATGGTGTCGGCGAGTTCGAGGGTTTCGCCCTCCAGGATGAACAGGCCGCCGTCGAAGGTGGCGACCAGCGGGTCCTCGACCGTCGCCTTCGCGTCCGGTGTGGCCTCGGGCCGGGGTTCGGAGGAGGAGCCGTCCCCTCCGCAGGCGGTGAGCGCCGTGGCCACCGCCAGGGTGAGTGCGGTGGCCGTGAGGCCTCGCTTCGGGATCGATATGTTCACCGGGTGTTCCTTTCGAGCCGCGCGGTGGCGACGTGGGGTGCGGGACGTCCGGCTCGGTCGGCCGGCGTCCGTGGGTCGTGGTTCAGTCGCCGGACGTGCCGGGGACCAGCCCCTCGGTCATGGCCTTGGTGTTGGCGCGCATCATCCGCAGGTACGTGTCGGCGCCCTCGCCGGGTGCCGTCAGCGACTCCGAGTAGAGTTCGACGACCTGGACACGGCCGCCCACCTCCTCCCGGAGCACCTCGGCCAGACGCTTCGGCTGGGACGAGTCCGCGAACACCGTGCGCACGCCGGAGGTCTCCATCAGCCGGCTGAGCGCGCGCAGGTCGGAGGAGCTGGGAGAGGCCAGGGTGGTGCCGCTCGGGATGACGGCACCGAGCACGCGGAAGCCGAAGCGGTCCGCGAGGTAGCCGAAGACGTGGTGGTTGGTGACCAGGGCACGCCGGTCCTCGGGTATGCGGGCGAAGGACCGCGTCATCCAGCGGGTGAGGTCTTCCAGGCTCTCGTCGTAGCGCTCGGCGTTCGCGCGTATCGCCGCCGCGTCCACGCCGCCGACGTGCTCGACCACGTGCTCCGCTATCAGGCCCGTCGCCCTGCGCATCCGGTCCGGGTCGGTCCAGAAGTGCGGATCGGGTTGCCCCTCCTGGCGGTGCGGACCGTCGTCGCCGAACCGGAAGGTGAGAGGTGAGACGGCTCTTGCGACCTCCACGGTGGCGACCCCGGACTCCCGGGCCGCCGTCACGTGCCGCAGCACGTTCTCCTCCAGTCCGAGGCCGTTGAACACGACCAGGTCGGCGCGTTCCAGCTCCGCGGCCTGGGGTGCCGAGAGCCCGAAGGAGTGCGGGTCGGCGTTGGGCTTCATGAGGACGGTGACCCGGGCCTCGTCGCCGACGACCTGCCGCGTGACGTCGCCGAGGATGTTGGTCGTGACGACGATCCGGGGCTGGTCGCGCTCCGTGGCGCAGGAGGTCGCGGCACCGGCCGCGAAGAGCGCGAGCAGCGCCGACAGCATGGCGGGCCACCGTACTCCCCGGCCCCGCGTCCGCCGTGGCCTCGCGGTGGTGGCGGACACCCTCACCACCCCGTCTCCGCCATGAGGTGCGGCTCGATGTCCACGTCGAAGGTGCGCGCGACGCGCAGGTCGTCGTCGTGGTCGATCTCGTACACGCGTCTCCCCCGGGGGTCGTTGAGATAGGAGCGGTTGCGGTCGACCTCGATGACCGGCCCGCCGTCGGTGCCCGCCCGGTGCTCCCCCGTCAGGAGCGGCTCGGTGCGGGCGACCTCCTCGCCACTGCCGATGTCGTAGCCGTGCAGCGCGCCGTCGGTCTCGAGGACCAGCAACGGGGAGCCCTCGCCGGCGGTGCCGACCGCGACGACGGGGCCGGTCTCCACGCGGGTCCAGGTCCGTTCGGTGACGTCCAGGACCCAGACGGCGTCCGTCCCGGCCGGGGCGGTGAGGGTGTCGCTGCCCGGGCGCTGCCGGAAGCCGACGGCCCGTTGTGCGGCCGGAACGTCCTCTCCGTAGGAGATCTTCTCGGCCGTGAAGGCACCGTCCCGCTCTCCTACCAGCAGGACGCCGTCGGCACATCCCAGCACCGCTCCGCGGCCGGTGACGGCGGCCCCTCGGGGCCGGTCGCACGCGGCGCGCGGGGATTCGACGGGGTCGCCCTCCCGGTCCAGGACCGCGAGCCTCGTGGTGCCGTCCCGCTCCGTGAAGGTCAGAAGGTGTTCCGCGTAGGGCAGGACGGGGCCGGCGTGGGTCCCGGGCAGTGTGCGGGGGGAGCCGATCCGGCCGTCCTCGAGCTCGTCGCGGTCGTAGAGGAGGGCTCGGCCCTCCCCGTCGGTCACGGCGGTGACGGCGGAGTCGCCGTGCATCCGGGCCTCCGACCCACCGGGGATGTCGCCGAGTTCGCGTATCGCCGCGCGGTAGTAGTGGACGTGGTCCCCGTGGTCCACGGTCCAGGCCCCGCTGTCGATCAGGTGCGTGCTCCGCGCCGTGTGGAAGTGGCCGAACCGTCCGTCCGTGCCCAGCCGGACGGTGCCCTTCACCGAAGCGGTGCTGTGCACGGTTCCGGTGATGAGGTCGAGCACGCGGCTGTCGCCGCTGACGGGGTCGTTGAGCAACAGGCGCGACTGCTGCTCCGGGGCTTCCTCAGCGCCTTCGACGTATCCGTGCGGGGCGGCCGACGAGGCATGTGCCCGCGGCGAGGGCCCGTCGCTCCCGGATTGCGCGCAACTCGTGGCGAGGAGCAGCGTGACGATCACTGCGGACGAGGTTCGCGCAGCGGCGCTCCCGCGGGCGGTCAAGGCGGTCATGTCAGGCTTTCTCCGTGGTGGCGGGGGTGAGGGCGTCGGCCGGGCGCCGGAAACGGCGCCGGAGGCCAGAGGCCAGGTGGGAGAGGAAGAAGAAGCTCACCGCGAGCGCCGAGACGGTCGCGCCGGCGGCGGTGCCCAGGTGCCAGGACAACAGGAGTCCACCGAACGTGGCGGTGGCACCCAGGAGGGCCGCGAGCCCCATGACGTCACGGACGTTCCGCGCCCACGGCAGTGCCGCCGCAGGTGGGGCGATGAGCAGTCCGAGTACGAGCAGCGTTCCCACGATGTGGAACGAGGTGACGATCGCGAGACCCAGCAGGCCCAGCAGCAGGGCGTGGGCGAGACGCGGCCGCAGGCCGAGGGTGTGGGCCTTGCGCGGGTCGAAGGCCAGGGCGAGGAAGGCCCGGTGGCCGAGAAGGGCGACCACGAGCGCCGCCACCAGGGCCGCTGCCAGGAGCAGCAGGTCCTGCTCCCGGACGGCGAGGACGTCACCGAACAGGAAGCCGGTCAGGTCCACCGCGAACGACGGGGAGCGCGAGACGATGATCACCCCGAGGGACAGCATCCCGACGAACAGCAGGCCGATCCCGGTGTCCTGGGACAGCCTCGGGGTCCGCCCCAGCGCGCTGACCCCGGCGGTCATGACGGCCGCGCTCACGGCGGCGCCCACCAGCAGGTCGCCGCCGAGCAGTGCGGCCAGCGCGACGCCCGGCAGCAGGCCGTGGGACATCGCGTCGCCGAGGAAGGCCATGCCGCGCAGCACCACCCAGGTCCCTGCGAGCGCGCAGATCGCCGACACCAGAACACCGCCCCACAGGGCCCGCTGCACGAAGGCCGCCTCGAACGGGGCCGTCAACCACTCCATACGAGAACACTACAATGACAATCATGTTCATCAAGCCCGATGCCCCCTCCCCACCCGCGCAGCGGACGCCGCACCTACGCCTGACCGCCCTGTGCGCCGGCTACCCCGGCCGCCCCGTGATCCGCGAACTCGACGCCCGCTTCGACAGGTTGACCACCACGGCCCTCATCGGCCCGAACGGCAGCGGGAAGTCCACACTCCTCGGAGTCCTGGCCGGTGTGATCCGTCCGACATCAGGAGAGGTCCTCACCCACGGAGACCGCCGGCCCGCGTTCGTCCCCCAGCGCGGAGGCGTCGCGGACGCCCTGCCGCTCACCGTGCGACAGGCCGTGGCGATGGGGCGGTGGGGCGTGCGCGGCCCGTGGCGCCGGCTGACGAAGCGCGACCGGGCGATGGTGGACAGCGCCCTCGACCGACTCGGCATAGCCCACCTCGGCTCGCGCCAGCTCGGCGAGCTGTCCGGCGGGCAGCGTCAACGCGCGCTGATCGCCCAGGGCCTGGCGCAGGAGTCCGACCTCCTCCTCCTGGACGAGCCGACCACCGGGCTGGACCCGGAGGCCGGTGAACGGATCGGGGTCCTGCTCGGGGAGCTCGTCAACGACGGCGTGACCGTGGTCCAGGCCACGCACGACCTCCACGCCGCACGCGCGGCCGACCACTGCCTGCTGCTGCGCGAGGGGCGTCTCGTGGCCGAGGGACACCCGGGCCGCGTCCTCACCACCTCGGCGCTCGCCCGGATGTGGGAGTCCGCCTGACAGGACGGAGTTCACCAGCGCGCCGCCCCGGCACCGGGGAAACAGCACGCCCGGACCTGCGAGAAGGGTGACTGGAGCGTGTCGTGGTGCCGACGTTTCAGGCGGTGTTCACCGAACAGGTGAACCAACCCCAAATCTCCGGCACGAATTTCACACATCCTCTCTTCATACCAACTGCCAATGGTCTAGATTGACGCGTGCTTCAGCCGTTCAGGACTGGGGCGAACGTCATGATCTTTAGGTCCGGCGTGGACGGCGAGCAGTCGCGTCCCGGTGCCGGGCTTGGGGGTGGTCGATTCCCGGGGCCCGGGAGGAAGCCCCTGGTGCGGGGAGCACCGGGGATTCGCGTACCCGTGGCTCTCGGACAACAGGCGGGGCACGTGGAACCGCCATGGCCGCACGCGGTCGTGGTGCGTCGGTCGGGCCCGGTCGGAACATGCACGGAGGCGGGAAGCCGCCTGCCGTGAGGAGGGGCAGGAGGACGGGGGCCTCCCATCGGGAGGAACGGTGTTGGGCGAGCACGTCGAACCTGGGGGGTTCTGTGCGGCAAGCGGGATTAGTCAGCCCGTCTCCGCCGGCGCACGGGCGTCTGGCGAGCGGGACGATCAGCAGACCCACGATCGACTGGGAGCAGCGGTACCGGCGCTACGTCATCGGCGCCGACACGGTGGCCACCGCCTGTGTGGTGGCGGCGATCGGCAATTTCTTCGGGGCCCGGGACGCGGCCGACTGGCACGAGAAGTGGGGCATTCTCGCTTTCGCCACCGAACTGCTGGTACTGGGAACGCTGGCGGTGACCCGGGCGTGGGCTCCGGCGGTTCTCGGCCAGGGGGCTGAGGAATTCCGCCGTCTGGGACGCGCGCTGTTCACGGCGACCGTCGTCCTCGCACTCGCCGGAATCGCCCTGACCTCGCGCAACATCAAACTCTGGATCTTCGTCGCGATCCCCGCGACCGCGCTCGTCACCATGACGGCGCGCTATCTGCTGCGCCTGTGGCTGCACAAGCAGCGCAACGAGGACCGGTGCCTGCGTCCGGTGCTCGCGGCCGGGAGCCCGGCCACCGTGCACGACCTCATCACCCGCACCCGCAAGTTCCCGCACCTGGGCTGGCGGGTGGACGCGGTGTGCACACCGGACGGCCTCGGGCCCGGCGGTGACCACCTGGACGGCGTACCGGTCGTGGGCCGGCTGTCGGAGGTGGCGAACCACGTCCGCCGCGACGGCTACCGGGTCGTCGCGGTCACCCCGGACCCGCACTGGTCCCCCGACCGGCTGCAACGGCTGGCGTGGAACCTCGAGGGCAGCGACGCCGAGATGATCGTGGCCCCCGTCCTGATGGAGGTGGCCGGACCCCGGCTACACGTCGACGCGGTGCTCGGGATCCCGCTCCTGCGGGTCAGCATGCCGACCTTCACCGGCGGGCGCCGGGCGGTCAAGGGAGTCGTCGACCGGGTGGGCGCGGCGGTCCTGCTGCTGCTGTTCGCCCCGCTGATGCTGGGCGTCGCCCTGCTCGTGCTGGCGGACAGCCGGGGCGGGGCGTTCTACCGCCAGCGCAGGGTCGGCAAGGACGGCCGCGAGTTCACCATGCTCAAGTTCCGCACCATGGTGGCCGGAGCGGACCGGGCCCGGGCGGAGTTGGCCGACCGCAACGAGGGCGCGGGGCTGCTGTTCAAGCTCCGCCGGGATCCCCGGGTGACACGGGTGGGAAGTGTGCTGCGCCGGTACTCCATCGACGAGCTGCCCCAGCTCCTCAACGTGCTCACCGGGTCGATGTCGCTCGTCGGCCCCCGGCCCCCGCTGCCGGAGGAGTCCGCCGCGTACAACCCGGACATCCGGCGGCGGTTGCTGGTCAAGCCGGGGCTCACCGGCCTGTGGCAGATCAGCGGACGCAGCGACCTCTCCTGGGAGGAGACGGTCCGGCTGGACCTGCGGTACGTGGAGGACTGGTCGCTCGCCCTGGACACGGTGATCTTGTGGAAGACGCTCCGGGCGGTCGTCCACGGGCAGGGGGCCTACTGATGCGCGGCCGTCGTCGTGCGGCCCGTGCGCCGATCGCAGGCCGAGAGGGCCTGCCTGTGGGGAGGAACAGGTCATGAGGGTCAGTGTCTTCGGGCTCGGTTACGTGGGCTGCGTGTCGGCCGTGTGCCTGGCCCGGATGGGCCACGAGGTCGTCGGGGTGGACGTGAACCGGGTCAAGGTCGACCTGGTCAACGAGGGCCGGGCCCCGGTGGTCGAGGAGCGCATCGGCGAGCTCACCGCCGAGGTCGTGCGGAGCGGCGCGTTACGCGCCACCGACGACGTCGGCGAGGCGGTCGGGGCGAGCGAGGTGTCGCTGGTCTGCGTGGGGACACCGTCCGAGCCCAACGGCAGCCTGTGCACGACGTATCTGGAGCGGGTCACCGAGCAGATCGGTGCCGCGCTGGCCGAGCGGGGCGGGCGGCACACCGTCGTCTTCCGCAGCACGATGCTCCCGGGCACCTGTCTGAACCTGCTGGTGCCGATCCTGGAGAAGTCCGTCGGCGGTACGGCCGGCGTGGACGTCGGGGTCGCGGTCAACCCGGAGTTCCTGCGCGAGGGCACGAGCGTGCGGGACTTCTACGACCCGCCCAAGACCGTCATCGGCGAACTCGACCCGGCCAGCGGCGAGGTGGTGCGGGCCCTGTACGAGGGCCTGCCCGGCGAGGTCTTCCGCGTACCGATCCCCACGGCCGAGGCCATCAAGTACGCGGACAACGCCTTCCACGGCCTCAAGATCGGCTTCGCGAACGAGCTGGGCGCGGTGTTCCAGGCCCTCGGGGTGGACTCCCACCGGGTCATGGACGTGTTCCTGGCCGACCGCAAGCTGAACATCAGCCCCGCCTACCTGCGGCCCGGCTTCGCCTTCGGCGGCTCCTGCCTGCCCAAGGACCTGCGCAGCCTCGTCCACGCGGCCCGGCGTGCCGACGTCTCCGTGCCCATCCTCTCCCACGTGCTGCCCTCCAACGAGGACCATCTGCAGCGCGCGGTGGAGCTGGTCGAGCGCACCGGCAAGCGCCGGGTCGGCCTGTTCGGGCTGTCCTTCAAACCCGGCACCGACGACCTCCGCGAGAGTCCGCTCGTCGAACTGGCGGAGCGGCTCTTCGGCAAGGGCTACGACCTGCGGATCCACGACGCCAACGTGAGTCTCTCCCGGTTGCTCGGCGCGAACCGCGAGTACATCGAGACCCGGCTGCCGCACCTCGCACAACTGCTCGCCGGTTCCGTCCGGGAGGTGCTCGACCACGCCGAGGTGTGCGTGGTCGGCACCAGGGATCCGGCCGTCCTGGCGGCCCTGCCGCACGGCGACGGACCGGCGATCGTCGATCTCGTCCACCTTCCCGACGCCGAAGCGCGTCAGACAGAACCGGGGTACACGGGCCTTGCTTGGTAACGCGACCAGTGGTGACCGGCGCGGCCGGCGCGCGCTGGTCCTGGTGGAGAACCTGTCGGTGCCGTTCGACCGGCGGGTGTGGCAGGAGTGCACGACGCTGCGCGACGCGGGCTGGACGGTGGACGTCATCTGTCCGCAGGGGAGCAAACGGGACACCGAACCGGAGGCGGAGATCGACGGGGTGCGGATCCACCGCTACCCGCTGCGCGCGGCCACCGGGGGTCCCGCCGGATATCTGCGCGAGTACGGATCGGCGCTGTGGCACACCGTGCGGCTGGCGCGGAAGGTCGGCCCCGTCGACGTGGTCCACGCCTGCAACCCCCCCGACCTGCTGTTCCTGCCCGCCCTGTGGCTCAAGCGGCGCGGAGCGCGGTTCGTCTTCGACCAGCACGACCTGGTACCGGAGCTGTACCTGTCCCGGTTCGACCGGGGGCAGGACGTGCTCTACCGCGCCGTGTGCGCGCTGGAGCGGCTGACGTACCGGGCCGCCGACGTGGTGCTCGCCACGAACGAGAGCTACCGCGACGTCGCGGTGCGGCGGGGCGGACGTCGGGCGGAGGACGTCTTCGTGGTGCGCAGCGCCCCCGACGTCGACCGCTTCCACCCCGTACCACCGGAGCCCGCGCTCAAGCGCGGCAAGCCCCACCTGCTGTGCTACCTCGGCGTCATGGGACCCCAGGACGGGGTCGACTACGCCCTGCGGGCCCTCGCGAGGCTGCGCGACGAGCTCGGACGGACCGACTGGCACGCGGTGTTCGTCGGCGCGGGCGACACCTTCGACGCGATGGTCGAGCTCTCCCGGCACCTCGGGCTGACGGACCACGTGCAGTTCACCGGACGCGTACCGGACGCGGACCTGGTGCGCTACCTGTCCACCGCCGACGTGTGCCTCTCCCCCGATCCGCACAACCCGCTCAACGACGTGTCGACCATGAACAAGGTCCTGGAGTACATGGTGATGGGCCGGCCGGTCGTCTCGTTCGACCTCCGGGAGGCGCGGGTCTCGGCCGCGGACGCCGCCCTCTACGCCCCCGCCAACGACGAGACCGCGTTCGCCGGGCTGATCGCACGGCTGATGGACGACCCGGAACTGCGGGCGCGGATGGGCACGATCGGCCAGGAGCGGATCAACGGCCCGCTCTCCTGGCGCAACTCCCAGGCGGCGCTGCTCGCCGCCTACGCCGCCGCCTGCCGGGACCGCTCCCCGGTGCCGGCCGGCGCCCCGGGA
Organism: Streptomyces chumphonensis; assembly: GCF_014779715.1. Classification (GTDB taxonomy): domain Bacteria; phylum Actinomycetota; class Actinomycetes; order Streptomycetales; family Streptomycetaceae; genus Streptomyces; species Streptomyces chumphonensis. The sequence continues at coordinate 190,018 of NZ_JACXYU010000006.1, read as the reverse complement.
CGCTCGGGGAAGAGGCCGCGTCGTTGAGCGAGGACACGATACGCCTGGCCACGGTCGGGCGGTTGATATACCGGCGGCGGCGCCTGCTCGCCCTCCTCACCCTGGTGGGGGCGCTCGTCGGCTACGGCGCCTCCGTGCTCTTCCCGCCGCGCTACACCGCCACGGCGTCGGTGGTCCTGCCGGGTGCGTGGGAGGAGCGGGAGCTGCTGACCCAGGCGGCGATCGCCGACAGTTCGGTGGTCGTCGACCAGGTGGCCGCCGCACTCGACTGGCCCGGAGTCGACGGCCGGGAGCTGCGGGAGGACGTCAGCGCCGGGGCCGCCGACGGCAACATCATCGAGATCTCGGGCACGGCCGACACACCGGAACGCGCCCAGCGGCTCTCCGACCAGGCGGCCCGGCAGTACGTCGCCTTCGCCGCGGGGCTGGCGGGCGACGGCACCGCCGAGGCGGAGCGGCCCGAGTCGCTGCGGCAGCTGGTGGTGCGCACCAGCCGGCGCATCACCGAGCTGGCCGAGGCGACCGACCCCGGGCAGAGCGTGGAGAGCGTGCAGACCCGCACCGAACTCACGAAGCTGCGCACCGCGTTGCAGGAGGCCGGTGACCGGTTGGAGGAGGCCGACCCCGTGGCGGACCGGGCCGCCCTGGTCGTCATGGGTCCGGCCGCCCGGCCGGACGGCGAGGCACCGCCCACGCGGGCGCAACTCGTCGTCGGCGGGGGCCTGCTCTTCTTCCTGTCCGCGGTCGTCGGGCAGCTCACCGCGGCCCGCATGAGCCGTCGGCCGCGCACCGAACCGGAGACCGCCGCCGCCCTGGGCACGACGCCCCTGGGCACGGTCGACGTCCCCGAGGACCCGAAGGACCTCCGGCACGCCCCGGCGCCCCGGGACGGGGAGGCGCCCCGGGCGGCCGACCCCGGGCCGCGCGCCCGGCTCCGCCGACTGCTGGGCCTCGACACCCGGTGGGACGTACCGACGCCCCGGGCCTCCGGCGACGAGACCGGCAGACAGGCGCGCTACCGGCGGGTGCACGCCCGCCTCCAGGCCCGGCTGCCGGGCCGCCGGCCGCTCCTGGTGCTCGTCCCGGAGGGCGACGCGGTCGCCCGCAGCGCCGCCGGACGCCTCGCCGCCACGGCGGGCGACGCTCCTCCCCCCGGCTCACCGGGCACCGGGCGCCCCGCGCTGCGCGTGGTGGAGGTCTCGGTCGCGCGGCCGTGGGTACCGGACCGCGACGAGGCGTCCGGGGCCGTGGTCGTGCTCAGCGCGGGCAGCCGGACCACCGAGGAGCTGGCCGGGGTCGCCGAGGCGTGCGCGGACGCCGGGCACGAGGTCGTGGGGGTCGTCCTCGCCGGACCGGTCCGCCCCCGACCGGCGCGCTCCGCCGCCGACACCCGGGACGCCGCCGCGCCCGGTCGCCCGGTCGCCGAAGACGCGAAGGGGGCCGCGACGTGACGACACGTACGACGCCGGACCCCGCCCCCACCGCTCCGCTGCTGGACCTCCAGACCCTGGTCGTGGCGGTGCGGAGACGACGCCGCCTGTGGTCCGGCCTGGCGCTGCTCGGGCTGCTCGCCGGTGCGGCGGCGGCCGCCCTGCTGCCACCGCCGCCGACGGCGGTCACCAAGGTGCTGGTCGCACACGAGGCGGACCAGCCGAACGATCCCGGCACGCTGATCCGCACCGACGTGGCGCTGCTGCACACCACGCGGATCGCCGACGCGGCCCTGCGGTCCCTCGGTTCCCCCGGGAAACCGGAGGAGTTCATGGAGGAGTACGAGGGGCTCGGCCTGACGAACAACCTCCTGCAGATCACCGTGAGCGGCGGCACCGAGGAGGAGGCGGAGGCCCGCGCCCGGGCGCTGGCCGACGCGTTCGTCGCGGACCACGTCCGACGGATCCGCGAGAGCGCGGACGCCGAGGCCGAGGCCCTGCTCGCCCAGCGCGACCGGCTGCGAGACGAACTGACCGAGGTCAACGAGGAGATCGAGGACGACACGGCGGAGAGCGGGGCCGCGGCCCCGGCGGACCTGGAGTCCCTCTTCGCCCGCCGGGCGGAGCTCACCTCGGAGATCGGCGCGTTCGGCCGGCGCGCCACGGAGGCGCGCATCGGCACGGCCGAGCTCGTCTCCGGCACGCAGATCGTCGACGCCCCGCGCGCCCTGCGGCACTCCGTGCCCAAGGCGGCGGCCACCAACGGCGCGATCGGGCTCGTCCTCGGGCTCGTCCTCGGGCTCTCGGTCGCGGCCGTCGGCACCGTGGTCGGGGACCGTCCGGTGCTGCGCCGGGACATCGCGGCGCACCTGGGCGCGTCGGTGGTCGCCGAACTGCCCGGCGGATCGCCGCGACTGTGGCGGCGCCGGCGCGTCCGGTCGGCACGGTCGCGGCTCACCGCGACCCTGGCCCGCACGCTGCGCGGCTCGGCGGAGCCGGTCTCGCTGCTGGAGCTGGGCTGTGCGCGCGGCACGGGCGTGCTCGCCCTGGACCTCGCCCGCGCCCTGGCCGAGGAGGAGCCGGTGGTCGTCGTCGACGGGCTGCCCGGTCGGCAGCTCGCCTCGCGCCGAACGGGGCCCGGGGACCCGGTCGTCGTCCGCGGCGACGGTGGCACGGACGCCGCGCCCCGCGAGCGTCGGATCGGCGTCGGATCGGTGGCGCCCGGAACGGCGTGGACCGACCTGCGGCACCTCGGCACCCGGACCGTACTCGTCGTGCGGGCCGGGCACGGCAGCGCCGCCTGGCTGCACACCGTGGCACGGCAGCTCGCCGAGCAGGACGTCCCGGTGCTCGGCGTGGTGCTGGTCGACCCCGACCCGCGCGACCGGACCGACGGCACGCTGTGGGACGGGGCACCGGCGGCGCCGCGCGGGCGGGACGAGGGGACCGCACGGCCGAACGGGAGAGCGCGGCGGCCAGAGCGGCTCGCGGTGGGCGCGGCACGCGTTCCGGACAGCGACGAGGAGGTGCGGTAGGACATGTGCGGTATCGCAGGCACGTACCGGTGGCCGGACGGAAAGGCCGTCACCGACCGGCTGACGGACACACTGGCCCACCGGGGCCCGGACGGGGCGGGCCGGTACGGCCACGCCCTCGGCGACGGCGAGGTCCACCTCGGACACCGCCGACTGGCCGTCATCGACCTGTCCGGGACCGGCGCGCAGCCGATGGTCTCCGGCGGCCTCGCCCTGACCTACAACGGAGAGCTCTACAACGCGCCGGAGCTGCGCGCCGAGCTGACGTCCGCCGGGGTGCGCTTCCGGGGCACCTCGGACACCGAGGTGCTGCTGGAGGCCTGGCGGCGCTGGGGCACGGACTGCCTGCCCCGGCTGCGCGGCATGTTCGCCTTCGGCGTCTTCGACGAGCGCACGGGTGAACTGGTACTCGCCCGCGACCAGCTCGGCATCAAGCCGCTCTTCCTGCTGCGGCGCGGCACGGGGCTGGCGTTCGCCTCCGAGCTCAAGGCGCTCGCCGCCGGGACCGGCCGGTCGCTGGAGGTGGACCCCGGGGCGATGGTCGCCTCCCTGCTCTACTACTGGGTGCCGGACTCCCGGTGCGCGTTCCGGGAGGCGGAGAAGCTGCCGCCCGGCAGCTGGCTGCGGTGCCGGCCCGACGGGCGGGTGCAGCGCGGCCGGTTCTGGAACCTGCGGGACGTCGCCGCCGAGGGCCGGGAGCGGGCCCGGAGCGGGGAGCGGCCGGACATCGCCGCCGTCGTCGAGGAGTCGACCCGGCGGCACCTGCTCTCCGACGTGCCCGTGGCCACGTTCCTCTCCGGCGGCCTGGACTCCAGCTACCTGACGGCCCTCGCGGCCCGTGACCGCCCCGGGATCTCGGCGTACACGATCGGGTTCCGCGCCGAGGACGCCCGGTTCGAGGCGATGCCCGACGACCTGCGCCACGCGCGCCGGGTCGCCGAGCGGTTCGGCGTCGACCTGCACGAGATCGAGATCGCTCCGGACGTCCTGGAGCTGCTGCCCCGGATGACGTACCACCTGGACGAGCCGATCGGCGACCCCGCCGCGATCAACACGTTCCTGATCTGCTCGGCCGCCCGGGAGGCCGGGGTCAAGGTGATGCTCTCGGGCATGGGCGCGGACGAGTTGTTCGCCGGGTACCGCAAGCACCTCGCGAACCTGCTCGCACTGCGCTACCAGCGTGTCCCCGCGCCCCTGCGGCGCGGCCTGTCGACGGCCGTGGACCGGCTTCCGGTCGCCTCGGCCCGGCGGGGGTACCGGTCGGTGCGCTTCGCCAAGCGGTTCCTCTCCTTCGCCGACCTGCCGGAGGAGACCGCCTTCCGGCGCAGCTACACCATGTACGACCGGGAGGAGCTGCTCGCCCTGGTGAATCCGGACCTGGCCGGGACGGTCGAGGACGTGCTGGCCGAGCACGCGGACGTCTACGAGGACAACGACCTGGACGACTTCGTCAACCGGATGTGCCTCGGGGACACCCGCATGTTCCTGCCGGGCCTGAACCTCGCGTACACGGACCGGTCGAGCATGGCCGCGTCCACCGAGGTACGGGTGCCGTACGTGGACGTGGAGGTGGTCAGGGCGGCGTTCGCCGTGCCCGGTGACCGCAAGATCGCCGGCCGGCAGGGCAAGGCCGTCCTGAAGGAGGCGGCCTGCTCGATCCTGCCCCGGGAGGTCGTGTACCGGCCCAAGGGCCTCTTCAGCGCCCCGCTGCGCGCCTGGATGAGCCGGGACCTGGCCCCGCTGGTGCGCGAGGTCGTCGACGACGGCCTGCTGGTGCGCTCCGGGCTGCTGCGCCGGGACGCGCTGGCGCGGCTGGTCGCCGAGGACGCCGCCGGGCACCGCGACTTCTCCAAGCATCTGTGGCATGTGCTGACCCTCGAGTACTGGTACCGCGGCGCGACCTCCGGGTCCGGCCAGCTCCCTTGACGACGTAGAGACAAGAGGACTTTCGGGTGAAACAGGTTGTGCAGAACTACAAGAGCGGCGAGCTGGCGCTGCTCGACGTGCCCGCACCGCGGTGCAAGCCGGGTGGCGTGCTGGTCCGGAGCGCCTACTCGCTGATCTCCACCGGGACCGAGCTCATGAAGGTGTCCGAGGCCGGCATGTCGATGCTGGGCAAGGCCCGCTCCCGGCCGGACCAGGTGGCCAAGGTCGCGCAGAGCGTGGCGACCAACGGGATGTCCGCCACCTACCGCAAGGTGATGAACCGGCTGGACTCCTACACGCCGCTGGGCTACTCGCTGTGCGGGGTGGTCGAGCAGGTCGGCGCCGGGATCGACGACGTGGCCGTCGGCGACCTCGTGTCCTGCGCGGGCAACGAGCACGCGTTGCACGCCGAGCTGAACTGGGTGCCGAAGAACCTCTACGCCCCGGTACCGGAGGGTCTCGCGTCCCGGCACGCGGCCTTCGGCACCGTCGGGGCGATCGCCCTGCAGGGCGTGCGCCAGGGCGAACCGCAACTGGGCGAGGTGACGCTGGTCGTCGGGCTCGGGCTGATCGGGCAGCTCGTCGCGCAGTTGCTGACGGCCTCGGGGGCCCGCGTCGTCGGCGTGGACCCCGACGCGGCGCGCTGCGCGCTGGCGGAGAGCCTGGGCGCGGCGGCGTGCGGCGGGCCCGGCTCGCCGACGGTGGAGAACGCCGTCGCCGAACTCACCGGCGGCCACGGCGTCGACCAGGTGTACCTGGCCGCCGGGGGCGGCGGCAACGAGCCCGTCGAGATGGCCGCCCGGCTGAGCCGGGACCGGGGCCGGGTCGTCGACATCGGCAAGTGCCGGCTGGACCTGCCGTGGAACGCCTACTACGAGAAGGAGCTCGACGTCCGGTTCTCCCGCAGCTACGGCCCCGGGCGCTACGACCCGGAGTACGAGCTCCAGGGCCGGGACTACCCGATCGGCTACGTGCGCTGGACCGAGCGCCGCAACCTGGCGTGCTTCCTCGACCTCGTGGCCCGCGGCCGCCTCGACGTGGAGCCGCTCGTCTCCCACACGGCCGACTTCGCGGACGCCGTCGAGACGTACCGCGGCATGAACGACGGCGATCTGAAGGCCGTGGCCGTCCTGTTCCGCTACCCCGGACGCCCGGAGGAGGCCGAGGTCCAGCGGCCCGCGCCCCCGCAGGTGACCCTGCCGCCGGTGCCGCGCGGCGCGGCCCCCGCCCCGGCGCGGCGCGTCGCCGGGGCCCCCGTGCGGCTGGCGTTCGCCGGTGCGGGGAACTACGCGACGTCGATGCTGCTGCCGCACCTCACCGGGCGGGAGGGCGTCGAGCTGTCCACGGTCGTCACCACGACGGCGCTGTCGGCGGCCAACGCGCGGCGGAAGTTCGGTTTCGCCCACGCGACCACCGATCTGGACGCGGTGCTCGGCGACCCGGCCGTCGACGCGGTGTTCGTGGTCACCCGCCACAGTTCGCACGCCGAGCTGACCCGGAAGGCGCTGCTGGCGGGCAAGGCGGTGTTCGTGGAGAAGCCGCTGGCGCTCGCCGAGGAGGAACTGGCGCACGTGCTCGCGGCGGTGGAGGAGTCCGGCAACGACCGGCTCCAGGTGGGCTTCAACCGCCGGTTCGCGCCGCTGCTGCGCGAGGCCGCGCAGCGGTTCGGCACGCCGACCGGGCCCGCGAGCCTGCGCTACCTGGTCAACGCGGGCCGACTGGAGCACGGCAGCTGGTACCTGCGGCAGGACACCGAGGGGTCGCGGTTCGCCGGGGAGGGCGGGCACTTCATCGACACGGCGAGCCACCTGCTCGGCGCCGATCCCGTCTCGGTGTACGCGGTCACCACGCCCGGTACCGAGGACCTCCAGGTCGTCCTGCGCTACCCGGGCGGATCGACCGCCACGCTCAGCTATGTGACGACCGGCCCCTCCGCCTTCCCGAAGGAGACGCTGGACCTGGTCGCGGACGGCCGCGCGCTGCGGTTGGACGACTTCGTCCGCGCCTCGGTGTACGGCCGCAAGCGGTGGGTCAGTTCCCGGTTGCCCAAGGCACGGGACAAGGGCCAGCGTGCCGAACTGGACGCGTTCCTGCGGGCCGTGCGGACCGGTGGGCCCATGCCGGTGCCGCTGGAGTCGCTGGTCGCCACCACGGCGGCCACCCTCGCCGTGCCGACCGCCCTGGCCACCGGCACGCCGGTGACGTTGGCGGAGGCGCGATGAGCATGGGCGCGGCCTGGTACCTGCGGCGGCTGTCGCGGATGGGGCCCCGGGAGGTCGGCGGCCGGGTGGCGGACACGGTGCGCAGACGGCGCTGGCGCTCCTCGCCGCCCGGCTGCCCGGACGTCACCGGCGCCCGCTTCACCGCCGCCCTGCCCCCCGGGGCGGCGGCCTCGGTGCCACCGGACGCCGCGAAGCGCCTCCTCGCCCACGCGGACCGGCTGATGGAGGGGCACGCGGAGTTCTTCGGCGTGCCCCGCGAGGACATGACCGACCCGGACTGGTTCTTCGACCCGAAGACGGGCCGCCGGGCTCCGGAGGGCTACGCCTTCGACGTGCCGTACCGGGACGAGGAGACGATCGGGGACGTCAAGCAGATCTGGGAGCCGTCGCGGCACCAGTACCTCACCGTCCTCGCCGCCGCCTACGCCGTCAGCGGGGAGGAGCGCTACGCCGAGCGGGTGGCGGCGCACCTGCACTCGTGGTGGGCGGCCAACGCGCCGCTGCGCGGCGTGCACTGGACCAGCGGCATCGAGCTGGGCATCCGCCTGCTGTCCTGGGTGTGGGTCCGCAGGCTGCTGGAGGGCTGGCCGGGTGCGGCCGAGCTGTTCGAACGCAACCCGGTGGCGCTCCGGCAGGTCTGGCACCACCAGCGGTGGCTGGCCGCATTCCCCAGCCGGGGCTCCTCGGCGAACAACCACGTCATCGCCGAGGCGGCCGGGCAGCTGGCGGCCTGCTGCGCCTTCGACTGGTTCCCCTCCTCGGCGCGCTGGCGTGCCGAGGCGCTGCGGACGCTGGATCGGCAGCTGCGCGGCAACACCTTCCCCTCCGGGCTCAACCGCGAACTGGCCACCGAGTACCACGGCCTGGTCCTGGAGCTCGGCCTCGCGGCCGTGGCGGAGGCGGAGGCCGCCGACGTACCGGTCCCGGCCTCGGTGCGGCTGGTCCTGCTGCGGATGACGGACGCCCTCGCGGCCGTCGTGGACGACCGGTTACGGCCGCCGCGCCAGGGGGACGCCGACGACGGGCACGGACTGGTGCTGGACGGCGAGGGCACCGACCGGTGGGGCTCCCTGCTGGCCACCGGGGACGCCGTCTTCGGCCGCCTCCCCTGGTGGCCGACGGTGACCGGCACCGATGTCCGCACCCCGTTGCTCGCCGCGCTCCTGCGGCCCACCGCACCGGCCGCCTCCCGCCCGCCGAGCCGGCCGGCCCACTTCGCCGACGCGGGGCTGACGGTCCTGCGGGGGCCGGAGGGCATCTGGTGCCGCTGCGACGGCGGTCCGCACGGCTTCCTGTCCATCGCCGCGCACGCCCACGCCGACGCGCTCTCCGTGGAGGTCCGGCACGACGGCGTCGACGTCCTCGCCGACCCGGGGACGTTCTGCTACCACGGGCAGCCCGCGTGGCGGCGGTACTTCCGCTCGACCCTCGCGCACAACACCCTCGAGGTGGAGGGAGCCGACCAGTCCGTTCCGGGCGGGCCGTTCCTGTGGACCCGGCACGCGCGCAGCCGCGTCCTGGTCGCGGACCCCTCGGGCCCGGAGGTCTCGCGCTGGTGCGCCGAGCACGACGGCTACCGGGGCTCCGTGCACCGCCGCAGCGTGGAGCTGACGGCCGCGACGCGGGAGTTGCGGGTGGTCGACGAGCTGCGGGGCCCGCGCCGGGCCGTCCGCCTGGCCTTCCACCTCGGCCCGGCCGTCACCGCCGACCTGACGGGGAACCGGGCCCGGCTCGGCTGGACCCGGGACGGCGCCGAGCGCTCGGCGACCCTGGAGCTGCCCGGGGAGCTGACCTGGCGGGCGCATCGCGGCGAGAGCGACCCGCCGTTGGGCTGGTACTCCGCCGGCTTCGGGCGCAAGGAGCCCGCCACCACGCTGGTGGGCTCCGGGTTCGCGGGCAACTCGGCGGAGTTGACCACCGTGCTCGGGTTCCACGGCTAGGGGCGCCGGTGGTGGATCCGAGGGGAGGACGGAGTGCGGCCCGGCGCGCGCTCCCGTCGTCGGCGCGGAGCGCGGGCGGCGCGTCGCGGCGCTGGGCGGCACCGATGACGCTGGCCCTGCTGGCGGCGAGCGGCTGCGAGAGCGCGCCGGACCCCGGACCGGGACCGACCGCCGGACCCGCCACGTCCGTCGCCCGGGTGTGCGCCGAACCGGCGGCGGGCCCGGCGACGGCGCCCGCGGGAGCCGTCCCGGTCGATCCCGCCGCACCCGGCGACCTGGCGGCCAAGACCCGGGAGAACCCGCCGCGCACCACGTTCTGGCTCCGGCCGGGACGGCACACGCTCCCTGCGGACCGGTACGCCCAGGTCGTGCCCAAGGAGGGCAACCGCTATCTCGGCGCGCCGGGCGCGGTGCTCGACGGCCGCGAGACCAACCAGTACGCGTTCGGCGGCACCGCCCGCGACGTCACCCTGCGCCATCTGACCGTGCAGGGTTTCGTCGCGCCGCACGACGAGGGCGTGGTCAACCACGACTCGGCCGACGGGTGGGTGATCGAGCACACGACGATCCAGCACAACTCCGGGGCCGGGCTGATGGCCGGTGCCCGCCAGCAGGTGCGGGCCAGCTGTCTGCGCGGCAACGGCCAGTACGGCATCAACGCCTACAAGGGCGACGGCCCGCTCGGCGGACTGGTCGTCGAGGGCAACGAGATCGCGGGCAACAACACCGACGACTGGGAGCGGCGGCGGCCCGGCTGCGGCTGCACCGGCGGGGTCAAGTTCTGGGCGGTCGACGGCGCCGACGTCCGGGGCAACTGGGTGCACGGCAACCGGGGGCCGGGGCTCTGGGCGGACACCAACAACAACGACTTCCTCATCGAGGACAACCTCCTGGAGGACAACGACGGTGCCGCGCTGATCTACGAGACCAGCTACAACGCCGTCATCCGCCGGAACATGATCCGGGGGAACAACCGGGTCGAGGGCCGGCGGCACGCCGAACGCGGGGACACCTTCCCCCACGCGACCCTCTACGTGTCGGAGTCCGGTGGCGAACCGCGCGTCCCGGCCCGCACCGACCGGATCGAGATCTACCGGAACGTCCTGGAGGACAACTGGTCCGGCATCACCCTGTGGGAGAACGCCGACCGGTTCTGCAACAGCCCGGCCAACACCTCCTCCGGTGAGTGCACCCTGCTCGTGGACGACACCGAGCGGTGCGCGCAGCCGGAGATCTCCACCGCCCCGCTCCGCTCCGACTGCCGGTGGAAGACCCAGCGCGTGGACATCCACCACAACCGCTTCGTGCTGGACCCGTCCGTTCTCGACTGCACGGTGCGGTGCGACCGCATGGCGGTGCTGGCGAACTACGGGACCTACCCGGAGTGGTCGCCCTACCACGGCGAGGAGGTGGCCGAGGCGGTCACCCTGGAGCAGGACAACCGCTGGCACGACAACGTCTACGTGGGGCCGTGGACGTTCGTCGCCCACGACCCGAGCCGGACGCTGGACGTCGGGCAGTGGCGGGGCGCCCCGTACCGGCAGGACGCGGGCAGCACCTTCCGCCCGAAGGACGGTGGTTGAGATGGGCGCGGACCGCACGCCGAGGATCGTGGGCGTCGCCTGGGGGCTGCTGGTCCTCAACACCCTGGGCTCCACCGGGGCGGAGACCATCGTCCCGCTGCCGCGTTCCCTCATCCAGATGGTCACCATGGGGTCGCTGGCCGCCGCGTTCGTGCTCGCGCTGGCCGTCAACCCCCGGGTGCGGGTGAGGCCCAGCGCCTACCTGTTCCTCCTCACGCTGCTCCTGGTACCGAGCGTGATCGCCAGCGCGAACCTGGAGTCCGGCTTCGGGGCGCTGTTCCGCTGCGGACGGCTGGCGCTGTTCGTCGCCACGCTGTGGCTGCTCAGCCGCTGGTGGGACGGCGGCCCGACCTTCGTCCGGTACCACATCCGGGCCTACGTCGTGGTGCTGTGCTCGGTGGCCGCCGGGGCGCTCGCCTCTCCGGGCGCCGCCCTGCCCGATCTCTACGGCGGGCGGCTGGTCGGCGCGCTGTGGCCGCTCACCCCGCCGCAGATCGGGCAGTACGCGGCGGTGATCACCGGGCTCACCGTGCTGCTCGCGCTCGGCCGCCGGACCGACCGGCGCAGCGCGGTCCTCGTCATCGTGCCGGCCCTCGTCCTGCTCGCGCTGACCCATACCCGCACGGCCACGCTCGGCATGTTCGTCGGGCTGGGGCTGGCGATCGGCTCGCTCGTGCTGACCAGTGCCGCCGCCCGACGGTTCTTCAGCTGGACGGTGCTGTGCGCCACCGTGGCCGCGGTGGGCTTCGGCCCGCTGTTGCAGGCGTGGTTCCTGCGCGGGCAGAGCGAGGAGAACTTCACCAGCCTCACCGGCCGGGCCAAGGTGTGGGACGCCCTGCTGGCCGCGCCCCGGACGACCTCGGAGTACCTGTTCGGCGCGGGCCTGGGCGACAAGTCCTTCGGCGGACTGCCGATCGACAACAGCTGGCTGGCCGTCTACCACGAGCAGGGGGCCACGGGCCTCACGCTGGTGGCGGCGTTCGTCGCCGTGCTCGGCGGTGTCGCGTTGCTGCGGCCCCCGTCGCTGTCGCGGGCCTGCGCGCTCTTCCTCATCAGCTACTGCGCCATCGCGTCGTACACCGAGGCCGGGCTGGGCGACGCCTCCCCGTACCTGCTGCACCTGGCCGTGGCCGCCTCTCTCCTGGTCGCGCCCGCCCCGGCCGCGCACCGGCCGGCGCCCGATGTCCCCGGGCGGCCCGTCCCGCACCGGGCCCGCAGATCGGAGGTGGTCTGACCATGCACGTCCTCGTGGTGCACAACCGCTACGCCTCGGCGCAGCCGAGCGGCGAGAACAAGGTCGTCGACCGGGAGGTGACCCTGCTGCGCGGAGCCGGCCACCGGGTCGAGGTCTTCGAGCGGCGCAGCGACGACATCGCCGCCCGGTCCCTGGCGGGCAAGGCGGCACTGCCGCTGCTGGTGCCGTGGAACCCGGGAGTCCGCTCGGAGCTCGCCGCCCGGCTGCGGGCGGAGCGGCCGGACGTCGTGCACGTCCACAACGTCTTCCCGCTCCTGTCGCCGTCGGTACTGGCCGCCTGCGCCGACGTCGGCGTGCCCGCCGTCGCCACGCTGCACAACTACAACCAGTTCTGCGCGCCCGGCACGCTGCAACGGGACGGCCGCCCGTGCACCGAGTGCGTCGGCGCGGCACCGCTGCCCGCCGTCCGGCACGGCTGCTACCGGAACTCCCGGCTGGCGACGGTCCCGCTCGCGGTGAGCCTGTCGGTCAACCGGCGCCGCTGGTGGTCCGGCGTGGAGCGGTTCTTCTGCATCTCGGCGGCGCAGCGCGAGGTCCTGGTGGGCGCCGGGATGCCGCCCGAACGGCTGGCGGTCAAGCACAACTTCGTGCCCGACCCGGGCGCCCGCCGCACGGGCGGCGGGGAGCACCTGCTCTTCCTCGGCCGGCTCGCCGAGGCCAAGGGCCTGCGGCTGCTCATGGCCGCCTGGGACGCGCTCGCCGCCGACGGCGGGGTGGGGGTGCCGCTCGTCATCGCCGGGGCGGGACCGCTGGAACGCGAGGTGGCCGCCTGGGCGGCGGACCGGGACGACGTGCGCTACGTCGGCCTGTACGACGAGCAGGAGTGCCGGCGGGCGATCGCCCGGTCGGTCGCGGTGGTGGCGCCCTCCACCTGGCTGGAGACGTTCGGCCTGGTCGTGGTGGAGGCCATGGCGGCCGGGGTGCCCACCGTCGCCGCCGCGCACGGCGCCTTCGTCGAACTAATCGAGGACGGGGTGACGGGCCTGCTGCACCGGCCCGGCGACGCGGGCGCGCTCGCGTCCCGCCTGCGCCGGATCACGGCCGCACCGGCCCGCAACCGCGCGATGGGCCAGGCGGCGCGGCGCCGCTACGAGCGGGACTTCAGCCCGGCCGTCGGGCTGGAGCGCCTGGTGGACGGATACCGCACCGCCATCGCGGTGCGGTCCGGCGGCGGGGACGTCCCGCCGCCGGTCGGGGACGAGAGCACAGGCTCGCGGCGGGGCTCACCGCCGGAGCGGGATGGGGACGTGAGATGACACGATGCCGACTCTGCGGTTCGACGGCGCTGGAGAGCGTCGTCGACCTGGGGGCGACCCCGCCGTGCGAGAGCTTTCTCGCGGCGGACCAACTGGACCTGCCGGAGCCGACGTACCCGCTGCACCTGCGGGTCTGCACCGACTGCTGGCTCGCGCAGATCCCTCCGCTGATCACGCCGGAGGAGACCTTCACGCAGTACGCGTACTTCTCCTCCTACTCCACCTCCTGGGTGGAGCACGCGCGCACCTTCGTCGACGACGCCGTCGGGCGCCTCGACCTCCGCGAGCGGGAGAGCTTCGTCGTCGAGGTGGCGAGCAACGACGGGTACCTGCTGCGGCACGTGAGGGAGCGGGGGATCCGCTGCCTGGGCATCGAGCCGTCGGTGAACGTCGGCGCCGCCGCGCGGGAGGCGGGCGTGCCCACGGTCACGGCGTTCCTCGACCCCGACACCGGGGCCGGGGTGCGCGCCGAGCACGGCCCGGCGGACCTCGTCGTGGCCAACAACGTGTACGCGCACATCCCCGACGTCGTCGGGTTCACCCGGGGGCTGCGGGCGCTGGTCGCCGACGAGGGCTGGGTCTCGATCGAGGTGCAGCACCTGCTGACGCTGATCGAGGAGAACCAGTACGACACGATCTACCACGAGCACTTCCAGTACTACACGGTCGCCTCGGCGGCCCGCGCGCTGGCGAGCGGCGGCCTCACGCTCGTGGACGTCGAGCTGCTGCCCACGCACGGCGGCTCGATCCGGCTGTGGGCCCGGCCCGCCGAGGCGGCCGGGGAGCCGAGCAACCGGGTGGTCGAGGTCCTGGACCGGGAGAAGGCGGCCGGGCTGTCGGAGTTGTCCGGATACACCGAGTTCTCCGCCCGGGTCGCCACGGTGCGCAGGAACCTGCTGCGGTTCCTCGTCGAGGCGGCCGAACGCGGGGAGACGGTCGTCGGCTACGGCGCCCCGGGCAAGGGGAACACCCTGCTCAACCACTGCGGCGTGCGGCCCGACCTGCTGCCCTACACGGTCGACCGCAACCCCTACAAGCACGGGCGGTTCACCCCGGGCACCCGCATCCCCGTGCTGCCGCCCGAGCGGATCGCCGAGGACCGGCCGGACTACGTCCTCGTCCTCCCGTGGAACCTGCGGGCCGAGCTGACCGAGCAGCTGTCCTTCGTGCACGCCTGGGGCGGCCGGCTCGTCTTTCCCATTCCGGAACTGAGCATTGTCGAGGTCAAGCCATGAAGGTCGTACTGTTCTGCGGCGGCTACGGGATGCGGATGCGCAACGGAGCCGGCGACGACGTCCCCAAGCCGATGGCGATGGTCGGCCCACGGCCGCTGATCTGGCACGTCATGCGCTACTACGCGCACTTCGGCCACACGGAGTTCATCCTCTGCCTGGGCTACGGGGCCCACCACATCAAGGACTTCTTCCTCCGCTACGAGGAGACGACGTCCAACGACTTCGTCCTGCGCGGCGGGCGGCCGGAGCTGCTGTCCGCCGACATCTCCTCCTGGACGATCACCTTCGTGCAGACCGGTATCGAGTCGCCGATCGGGGAGCGGCTGCGCCGCGTGCGGCCCCACCTGGACGGGGACGAGATGTTCCTCGCCAACTACGCGGACGTGCTGACCGACGCCCCCCTGCCGGAGATGATCGACCGGTTCGCCCGGCGCGACGCCGGCGCGTCGATGATGGTCGTGCCGCCGCAGTCCTCCTTCCACTGCGTGGACCTGGGCGACGACGGCCTGGTCGGCGGCATCACCCCGGTGAGCGAACTGCCGCTGTGGGAGAACGGCGGCTACTTCGTGCTGCGCCAGGAGGTCTTCGACCACCTCCCCGAGAACGGGGACCTGGTCGCCGACGGCTGCGCCCAGCTGGCCAAGCGCGGACGGCTGGTGGCCTACCAGCACCGGGGCTTCTGGAAGCCGACGGACACCGTCAAGGAGCGGGCCGCGCTCGACGACGCCTACGCCCGCGGCCACCGCCCGTGGGCCCTGTGGGAGCGCGACGGCGCGCTCGCGCCCGGCGGCGGGCCCGTCCCGGGAGCGCGGCGGTGATCCGGCTCCGGGCCGGGCGCCCGGAGCGCGTCGTCGCCGTCGGCGCGCACTGCGACGACATCGCCATCGGCGCCGGCGGCACGCTGCTCACGCTGTGCGGTGCGCGGCCGGGTCTGCGCGTCGACGCCCTGGTGCTCTCCGGTGGCGGCGGCGAGCGCGAGCAGGAGGAGCGGGCCGCGCTCGACGCCTTCTGCCCCGGCGCCGACCTGCGGCTGACCGTGCTCAAGCTGCCGGACGGCCGGCTGCCCGCGCACTGGGACGAGGCCAAGGCCGCCGTCGAGGAGCTGGGCGCACGGACGCGACCCGACCTCGTGCTGGCCCCGCGCACCGAGGACGCCCACCAGGACCACCGGGGCCTGGCCCGGCTGATGCCCACCGTGTTCCGCGACCACCTCGTCCTGGGCTACGAGATCGTCAAGTGGGACGGCGATCTGGGGCGTCCGGTGGCGTACCAGCCGCTGGAGCCGGAGGTCGCCGACCGGAAGGTGCGCCTCCTCCAGGAGCACTACCCCTCCCAGGGCCACCGGCCCTGGTTCGACCGGGAGGCCTTCCTCGGGCTGGCCCGGATCCGCGGCATCGAATGCCACGCGCGCTACGCCGAGGCGTTCGCCGTCACCAAACTCACTCTCGATCTGGGGGAATGACCGTGCGTGTACTGCTGACCGGGCACCAGGGCTACCTGGGCACCGTGATGGCCCCCGTCCTCGCGGACGCCGGGCACGAGGTCGTCGGGCTGGACGCCGGCCTGTTCGCCGACTGCGTGCTGGGCCCGCCCCCCGCCGACCCGCCGGGTGCCCGGACGGACCTGCGCGACGTGACGGCCGACCACCTCGCCGGGGTGGACGCCGTGATCCACCTGGCCGCCCTGTCCAACGACCCGCTGGGCGCGCTGGCGCCCGAACTGACCTACGCCATCAACCACCACGCGTCCGTCCGGCTGGCCCGGCTGGCCCGCGAGGCCGGGGTGCGGCGCTTCCTGTACGCCTCGACCTGCTCCGTCTACGGTGCCACCGGCGGGGGCGACCTGGTGACCGAGGACGCCCCGCTGCGCCCGGTGACGCCGTACGCGGAGTCCAAGGTGCGGGTGGAGGACGACCTCCACGCGCTCGCCGACGGCGACTTCAGCCCGGTCTACCTGCGCAACGCCACCGCCTTCGGCCACTCCCCCCGGCTGCGCGCCGACATCGTCCTGAACAACCTGGTGGGCCACGCGCTGCTCTCCGGCGAGGTGCGGGTGCTCTCCGACGGCACGCCCTGGCGCCCGCTGGTGCACGCGGCGGACATCGCGCGCGCCTTCGCGGCCGCGCTGGTCGCGCCGCGCGAGGCGGTCCACGACCGGGCGTTCAACATCGGCAGCGAGACGAACAACGTGACCGTCGCCGAGATCGCGGACCAGGTCGCCGAGGCGGTGCCCGGCTCGCGGGTGGTGATCACCGGGGAGACGGGCGCCGACCCGCGCTCCTACCGGGTGGACTTCTCCCGGTTCCGCGCCGCGCTGCCCGGCTTCGACTGCGCCTGGACGGTCAAGCGCGGCGCGCTCGAACTGGCCGACGCCTACCGGGAGCACGGGCTGACCCGGGAGGGCTTCGAGCGGCGCTTCACCCGGCTGGCCGTGCTGCGGGCGGCGTCCGAGGCCGGCTCCGTCGACGCCACGCTGCGGTGGCGCCGGTGAGCCCGGGCGAGGAGATGTACGCGCTGGTGGAGCGGTTGTACCCGCTGTGCCGGAGCATCACCGGCGACGGGGTGCGCGCCACCTTGGACGTCGTCGGCGACCACCTGCCGCTGGACGTGCACGAGGTGCCCACCGGCACGCAGGTGCTCGACTGGACGGTGCCGCAGGAGTGGAACATCAGGGACGCGTACATCGCCGACGCGAGCGGGCGGCGCGTCGTCGACTTCGCCGAGTCCAGCCTGCACGTCCTCGGCTACAGCGTGCCGGTCTCGGCGACACTGCCGCTGTCCGAGCTGCGCGCCCACCTGCACACCCTGCCGGAGCACCCCTCCTGGGTGCCCTACCGCACCAGCTACTACCGGCCGGACTGGGGCTTCTGCCTGGCCCAGGAGACGCTGGACGCGATGCCGGACGGCCTCTACGAGGTGCGGATCGACTCCACTCTCGCCGACGGCCACCTCACCTACGCCGAGCACGTCGTCCCCGGGCAGGTCGCCGACGAGGTGATCGTCTCCGCCCACGTCTGCCACCCCTCGCTGGCCAACGACAACCTGGCCGGCATCGCGGTGGCGACGTTCCTCGCCCGGGCGCTGGCGGAGCGGACGCCCTGGTACACCTACCGCTTCCTCTTCGCCCCCGGCACCATCGGGGCGATCACCTGGCTGGCCCGCAACGCGGAGCGCGTGCGCCGGGGAGCCGTCCGGCACGGGCTGGTGCTGGCCTGCGCGGGCGACCGGGGGCAGCTGACCTACAAGCGGAGCCGACGCGGCGACGCCGGGATCGACCGGGTGCTGCGGCACGTACTGGACACCTCCGAACGTCCGTACCGCATCACCGAGTTCACGCCCTACGGCTACGACGAGCGGCAGTTCTGCTCCCCCGGTTTCGACCTCGGCGTCGGCTCACTCAGCCGGACCCCGTACGCCGGGTACCCCGAGTACCACACCTCCGCGGACGACCTGGACTTCGTCTCCCCCGAGGCGATGGCGGACACCCTCGCGGTCTGCCGCGAGGCGTTCTCCGTGCTGGACCGCGACCGGCGCTACGTCAACCTCAGCCCCTACGGCGAACCTCAGCTCGGGCGCCGGGGGTTGTACGACGCCCTGGGCGGCCGCAGCGACGCCAAGCAGGCGCAGCTGGCCCTGCTGTGGGTGCTCAACCTCTCCGACGGCGAGCACGGTCTGCTGGACATCGCCGAGCGCTCCGGGCTGCCGTTCGACACCGTCGCCGCCGCGGCCGACGCCCTGTGCGACGCCGGACTGATCAAGGCGTGACGCCGATGACCACCGGGAAGGAGACGGAGACGACGACGGCCGGCCCGGCCGGACGCACCCGGCGGGCCCTCGTCGGCCGGCTGTCCTGGGGCCTGGCCGACCAGGCGGCCTCCAGCATGACCAACTTCGCGGTGGGGATCTTCGTGGCCCGCTCGCTCGGGCTGGCCGCCTTCGGCGTGTTCAGCCTGGCCTGGGTGACGTACGGGGTCGTCCTCAGCGTCTCGCGCGGCCTGGCCACCGACCCGCTCGTGGTGCGCTTCAGCGGCGTGCCGACGGCGGCCTGGCGCGGGGCGGTTGCCCGGTCCTCGGGGACCGCGCTCGCGGTGGGGGCCGCCATCGGAGCGCTGTGCCTGGTGGCGGGGCTGGGCTTCGGCGGCGTGGTCGGGTCCGCGTTCGCCTGCCTCGGCGTCATGCTGCCCGGACTGCTGCTCCAGGACGCCTGGCGGTACGCGTTCTTCGCCGCCGGAACCGGGCGGAAGGCGTTCGTCAACGACGTCGTGTGGGGCGTCACGCTGATCCCGGCCATGATCGTCGCCGCCCGCGTGGGGACCGTCGCCGCGTTCGTCCTCGCCTGGGGCGCCTCGGCCGCGGTGGCCGCCGTCTACGGCTGCTTCCAGACCGGTCTGCGACCCGCCCTGACCACCGTGCGGGCCTGGGTCACCGCACACCGCGACCTCGGCTACCGCTACCTCGTCGAGAACACCGGCGTCAGCGGCGCGAGCCAGCTGCGGGCCTACGGCCTCGGGGCGATCGTCGGGGTCGACGCCGTCGGGGTGATCCGGGGCGCCGAGCTGCTCCTCGGCCCGTTCCTGGCCGTGCTGATGGGGCTCTCCCTGGTCACCGTCGCGGAGGCGGCCCGGGTGCTGCGCCGTGCCCCGCACCGGCTGGGCCCCTTCTGCCTGGCACTGGGCGGCGCCCAGGCCGCCGCCGCGCTGCTGTGGGGCGCGGCCCTGCTGCTCGTGCCGGACCGGTTCGGCGAGCTCCTGCTCGGCGGCGTCTGGCACGCCGCGTCGGAGCTCATCGTCCCGGCCACGCTCGGCGTCGCGGGCGCCGGGCTCGGAACCGGCGCGGCGGCCGGGCTGCGCGCGCTCGGCGCGGCCCGGCGCAGCCTGCGCTGCCAGCTGTTCGCCTCCGCCTGCTACGTCGGCGGCGGCCTCGGCGGAGCGGCCGCGGCCGGCACGGTCGGCTCCGCCTGGGGCGTCGCCGCGGCGACCCTGTGCGGCTCGGCCGTGTGGTGGCTGCACCTGCGGTCCGCCCTGCGCGAGCACCACCCGAACCACCTTCGCGAAGTGAGGACACCATGACCGCCCAGCCCAGGCTGAGCATCGGCCTGCCCGTCTACAACGGCGAGGAGTACCTCGCCGAATCGCTCGACGCGCTGCTCGGCCAGACCTACGAGGACTTCGAGCTCGTCATCTCCGACAACGCCTCGACCGACGGGACCGCCGACATCTGCCGCCGGTACGCCGCCCGGGACCCACGCGTCCGCTACCTGCGGCTGCCCCGGAACATCGGTGCCGCGCCGAACCACACCCACGTCTTCACCCGGTGCCGGGGCGAGCTGTTCAAGTGGGCCTCCCACGACGACCTGTACGCCCGGACCCTGCTGGAGCGGTGCGTCCAGGCGCTGGACGAGCGGCCGGAGGTGATCCTCGCGCACAGCGGACAGGCCGTCATCGACGGCGACGGCCGGGTGAAGGTGCCCTACGCCTACGGCCTCGCCACCGACTCCCCGCACGCGCCGGAGCGCTTCCGCAGCCTGCTGTTCGAGCCCGGTGGCGACGACTTCTACGGAGTGATGCGGGCCGACGTCCTGCGCCGGGTGAAGCCGCACGACAGCTACCACCACGCGGACCGGACGTTCGTCGCCGAGCTGACCCTGCACGGGCCCTTCCACCAGGTGCCGGAGCTGCTGTACTTCCGCCGCGACCACCCCGCCCGCGCCGAGCGGGCGAACCCGGGCAAGCGCGCCCGGTGCGTCAACCTGGACCCGCGCCGGGCGGGCCCGCTCCACCCGACGCCCCGGCTCCTCGCCGAGTACGTCTGGGGCTTCGTCGCGGCGGTGCGGCGGGCGCCGCTGTCCCCGGCGGACCGGCGCGCCTGCTACCGCCACCTGGCCGCGTGGCTCACCAGCCGGGCCCGGCCGGGCGCCGGTGAACGGGTCGAGGACCGCGCCCCGGTCGACCCGGAGCGGCTCGGCGTCTCCGTCGACGCCCTCGTGGCGGGCCGCGAGGGACGGTCGTGACGCGCACCCGCACGTCCCCGGTGCGCGTCGGGGTGTTCGGGCTGCTCGGCTCCGGCAACCTCGGTAACGACGGGTCGCTGGAGGCCGTCCTCGGCCACCTGCGGGAACGGCACCCGGAGGCGGTCGTCGACGCCCTGTGCGGCGGGCCCGAGGTCGTCACGGCACGGTACGGGATTCCCGCGACACGGCTGCACTGGTACCGGGGCGAGTACCGGACCGCTTCGCGCGCCACGTCGATCGCCGCGAAGGGGCTGGGCAAACTCGTCGACGCCGTCCGCACCGCCGCCTGGGTCCGGCGGCACGACGTGGTGATCGTGCCGGGGATGGGCGTGCTGGAGGCCACGCTGCCGCTGCGGCCGTGGGGCTTCCCGTACGCGCTGTTCCTGCTCTGCGCGAGCGGCCGGCTGTTCGGCACCCGCGTCGCCCTGGTCAGCGTCGGCGCCGGCGCGATCGGCAGCCCGGCGACCCGTGCCCTGGTGCGCTGGTCGGCCCGGCTGGCCGCCTACCGTTCCTACCGGGACCCGCAGTCCCGCCGCGCCCTGCGGGCGATGGGCGTGGACACCACGCGCGACGAGGTCTACCCGGACCTCGCCTTCGCCCTGCCGACCCCGCCCCCGACCCCGGGCGCCCCCCGGACCCGACCGGGCACGGTCTGCCTGGGCGTCATGGACTTCCACGGCAGCGACGACGAACGCGACCGTGCCGAGGAGATCCACCGCCGCTACCTGGCCGGCACCACCCGCTTCACGCGCGCGCTCGTCGAGGAGGGCAGGCCGGTCCGGCTGCTCACCGGGGACGGCGCCGACACGGCCGTGGTCGAAGCGATCCTCGCCGCCGTGGACTCCCCCCTGGTGACGGCGGCCGAAGCGGGCTCGCTGGCCGACCTGATGCGGGAGACCGCGGCCGCCGACGCCGTCGTCGCGACCCGGTACCACAACCTGGTCTGCGCGCTGAAGGTCGGCACCCCGACGCTCGCCCTCAGCTACGCGGCCAAGAGCGACGCGCTCATGGCCCGGATGGGACTCGACGCGTACTGCCACCCGGCCCGCGCGGTCGACGCCGACCGGTTGCTCACGCAGTTCCGGGAGCTGGAGGCCGCGTCGGCGGGGCTGCGGCGGACCCTCGCCGAGCGCAACCGCACCGCCGTCCGGCAGTTGGAGCACCAGTTCACCGTCCTCAGCACCACCGTCTTCCCGACGACCGACCACGCCCGAGCCCTGCGGGAGATCCGATGAACGCGCCCGGCATGACAGCGACCGAGGTCCCGGCCATCGCCGGGGCCCACCTCTTCGAGCCGACCCCGCACGCCGACGAACGCGGCTTCTTCTGCCGCACCTTCGACGCCGACGTGGTCCGCTCCGTGGGGCTCGACCCGGACGCCTTCGTCCAGGACAGCCTCTCCCGCTCCGTCCGCGGCGTGCTGCGCGGCCTCCACCTGCGCTCGGGTGCGGGCGAGGCGAAGCTGGTGCGGTGCTCCTACGGGAGGGTCTTCGACGTCGTCGTGGACCTGCGGCCGCACTCGCCGACCTACCGCAACCGGGCCTTCTTCGAACTGTCCGACCAGACACAGGCGACCCTGTACGTCCCGGCCGGTTGCGCGCACGGCTTCCAGGCCCTGACCGGGACCGCCGACGTCTCCTACCGCATCGACCGCCCGCACGACCCCGCCGAGGACGTGACGATCGCCTTCGACGACCCGGAGCTCGCCATCCCCTGGCCGCTCCCCGTCTCCGCCATGTCCCGCCGGGACCGCGAGGCGCCGCTCCTCGCCGAGGCCCTGCGCCCGCAGGGGAGTTGAGAGGCCGCCATGCACAGTGACGTCACCGGAGCGCCCCGGTCCACCGAGGAGCCCTCCCTGCCCAGGTCGCGGACCGCGAACGAGCGGCTGCACGCCCTGATCCCCGGGGGCGCGCACA
The DNA here is from genome assembly GCF_014779715.1 of Streptomyces chumphonensis. Taxonomy (GTDB): domain Bacteria; phylum Actinomycetota; class Actinomycetes; order Streptomycetales; family Streptomycetaceae; genus Streptomyces; species Streptomyces chumphonensis. Next base: position 167,711 of record NZ_JACXYU010000006.1, on the reverse strand, counting down.
CCTACGCCAAGGGCGACGACCAGTATCCCGAGCACCTGGCCCCCGTCATCAGCCACGGCCACGGCGCCCACGTGTGGGACGTCGACGGCAACCGCTACGTCGAGTACGGCGCCGGGCTGCGGTCCGTCAGCCTCGGCCACGCCCACCCCCGGGTGACCGAGGCGGTACGGCGCGAACTCGACCGCGGCAGCAACTTCGTCCGGCCGTCCATCGTGGAACTCGACGCCGCCGAACGCTTCCTGGCCACGGTGCCCACGGCCGAGATGGTCAAGTTCGCCAAGAACGGCTCCGACGCCACCACCGCCGCCGTACGGCTCGCCCGCGCCGCCACCGGACGTCCCCGGGTGGCCCTCTGCGCCGACCACCCGTTCTTCTCCGTCGACGACTGGTTCATCGGCACCACGCCGATGTCCGCCGGTGTCCCTGCCGCGACCGACGAGCTCACCGTGACGTTCCCCTACGGGGACCTGACCGCGACGGAGGAACTGCTCACCCGGTACCGGGGCGAGGTCGCCTGCCTGATCCTGGAGCCCGCCACCCACACCGAGCCCCCGCCCGGCTACCTCGCGGGGCTGCGCGCGCTGGCCGACCGGCACGGCTGCGTGCTCGTCTTCGACGAGATGATCACCGGCCTGCGCTGGTCGGAGGCCGGTGCCCAGGGCCTGTACGGGGTCGTCCCCGACCTCTCCACGTTCGGCAAGGCGCTCGGCAACGGGTTCGCCGTCTCCGCCCTCGCCGGACGCCGTGCGCTGATGGAGCTCGGCGGGCTGCGGCACGGCGGCGACCGGGTCTTCCTGCTGTCCACCACCCACGGCGCGGAGACGCACGCCCTGGCGGCCGCGATGGCCGTGCTGACCACCTACGTGGACGAGGGCGTCACCGCGCGGCTGCACGCCCTCGGCGACCGGCTCGCCGCCGGGGTCCGCGACGCGGCGGGGGCCATGGGCGTCGGCGACCACCTCCTCGTCCGGGGTCGGGCCAGCAACCTGGTCTTCGCCACCCTCGACGAGCACGGGCGGCCGTCCCAGGAGTACCGCACCCTGTTCCTGCGGCGCCTCCTCGCGGGCGGGGTGCTGGCCCCGTCGTTCGTGGTGAGCAGCGCCCTCACCGACGCCGACATCGAGCACACCCTCGACGTGGTGGCCCAGGCGTGCGCGGTGTACCGCAAGGCCCTCGACGGTGGAGACCCCACCCCCTGGCTGGGCGGACGCCCGGTGCGTCCGGTCTTCCGCCGCCGCGCCTGACGCCTCGTCACCGGGTGGGCCCGCGCGGGGCGTCGGCCACCCGGTCCACCAGCCACGCGGTCGTCGGGACCACCACCAGCGCGGCGCACCAGCCCCCCACGGCATCCGTCGGGTAGTGCGCCCCCAGCGCCACCTGCGCCCAGCCCATGGCGGCCCCGGCGGCCAGCGCCGCACCGAACACGAGCGCGGTACCGGCCGCCCGGCCCGTGCCGAGCCGACCGGCCGCGAGCAGCGCCACCACGAGGGCGAGCGCGGTCAGGAAGGCGGTGTGCCCGCTCGGGAAGGCCAGGTGCCCGTCATGGATGGTCCGCCCGACCGCCGGCTTGAGCAGCTTCGTCACCCCGACGCTCAGGCCGGCGCCGAGGACCGCCAGCACCGCCGCGCGCGGCGCCCGCAGCAGCAGACAGCCCGCCACGGTGACCACGACGAGCACCGCCGCTCCCACCGGCTCCCCCAGGAAGTCCGTGGCCAGCGCGACACCCCGCCACGGGGGCCCCGGCTCGTACGCCGCCGCCCAGATCGCCGCGTCCACCCCGCCGGCCTCCTCCGCACCGGCGTACCGCACCCCCAGCACACCGAGCAGCAGCGCCGCGAGGACCGCTCCCCCCCACACGCCCCGCGACACCACCGGCGCCCCCGGCAGAGCCCGGCTCACGGCCGTCCGCCGCCGGACCCGAAGCGGCTCGTCGACCCGGGCGCCTTCGTTCGCATCCACGACGTCTCCCCCGGCGTTCGCGCTCGTCCCTCCCGCCCTGTCGGCCGAGCCCTACGGGGACGGGGCCGCCCTTCCCACGGGCGGGCCACGGGGACCCGCGCGTGCGTCGTGCGATGACCGTCAGCGTAGTCGAGGGTGCCCGGAACACTCAGGGGCGTGACGGCTTCCGAGGGGGCGCACGGATTGTGTGCTCACGACTGCGCATCGTCGGCATCCTCTGATAAGACTGCTCACCAGCACACTGAACGGTGCGAGACAAGGCAGTGGTGACCCACACGGGAGGTGGGTCCCGTCGGGCTTTCGACCAGCTGCCCCTGCGCGGAGCACCGGAACGCGAGGGGGCTCGGCGATGCATTCCGTTTCTGGATTCCGGCAGTGGCTCCTGGGGCAGCCGCACCTGGTGGCCCGGCTCATGCGTCACGTCGAGAAGACGCACGGTCCGGCGGTGCTGAACTACCCGGGCGCCCCCGCCCCGGCGGCACGGCGACGGGCGCCGGGCGCCCGGCTCTGGATCAGCCGGGCGCCGGACGCGATGCTGCACGTCCTGGGCCACTGCGGTCTGAACGTCGGTTGCCGGCAGCTCGCGGAGTTGGGGCTGGAGGACTCCCTCGCCGATCCTGACCTGGATCAGCTGGTGACGATGCTCGACATGCTGCCGCCCGAACTCGCGCACCTGGTCGTTCACGGACTGTCGGTCGCCTCCCATCTGCCCGCTCACCGGTTCACGGTGAGCCACTCCGAGCAGTTGTGGAGGGCGGCGGCCACGGACGGAGAACCGCCCGCGGTCGACGTCTGGGAGCGTCCGTGCCTGTGGGCGATGGCACGTGACGAGGCGGGGAGCGGGGGCGGGGACGAGGCGGCGCTCGACGAGAGCGCCGGTTCGACCGCGGAGGCCGAGGCGGAGGCAGCGGACCCTGACACCCTGTCCTCGCAGGTCTCCACGCTTCGCGCCAGGGCCGCCGAACTCGCCGTCGCGCTGGAGAGGTTGGCCGCTGCCGTCCGGGAAGGAGAACAGCCCGACGACCACGAGGCCCTGCTGGACTCCGTCACCGCGTGGATGCGGGACAGGAACCTCCTGGCCACCGCCCTCGCCGAAGCGGTACCACCGGGGGAAACGGATGCGGAGCCCGCAGAACCCTGGAGTGGGGATGCCGGCTGGGCCGGGGCCGAAGCCCTGATCGAGCGGCTGTACGAGGAGGAGCGGGAACGGGCACGGATCGCCCGGGAGATCGCCGAGGTCGAGAGGGCGCGCGACGAGGTGGTGCGGCTACTCGAGCAGACCACCAACGACCTCGTGCGTCAGAACCTCGTTGACCAGATCGCGCGGTACGACGAGCGGATCCACGGGCTCCACGGGAGCCCGGTGACCCTCCGCACGGCCCCCGCCGCGCGGACCCCCGTCCAGCCGGACCCCGGCCCGGACGGGAGGACTCCGGACGCGGACCAGGACGCCGCGGACGAGGAGCAGCCTCCTGGACATGTCGCTGAACCCCTCACCCCGGACGAGGCGCTGAGCCCGGAGAGCGAGGCCGTTGCGGACGGCACGGACTCCGAGGTGCCGCCGCAGGACGACAGCCCGGCGTCTCGGCGCGAGGGAGCCGGGGAAGCGGCCGGCATCGGGAGTGCCCCGGACGGGGGCGAGGCGGCGACGACGGCGTCCGCCACGTCCGGGCACGAGGCCGCAGCACGCGCACGCGACGACCGGACGGCGGAGCTCGTCACCGCCGACCCCGGCGAGTCCCGCCATGAGGACCGGACCGGCGGTGCTTTGCGCGACGACGCTCCCCCCGGCCACCACGAAAGCCCGGAGCAGGACCGCGTCGAGCCCGCCGCCGAGGAGCCGGCCCCCGCCCCGACGGACGGCTGGGGCGGCACGGAGGCCACCGTCGAGGCGCTCGTCGCCGAGGGGCGGCTCGCCGAGGCGTACTGGCTGAGCCGCGCAGCCGGCGCGTCGGAGCACCGCACGCTCGCCCTCGCCTTCGCGGACGCGGCGTTCCACAACCCGCCCGCCGCTGCCTCCGACCTGCAGGTGAGGGCCGAGGAGTTGTTGGACGCCGCTTCGCGCGGCCGTCCCCTGGAGGACGACCGCGAAGCCCAGCTCATGCTCCTCACGGCAGGCGTACGCAGCGGCATCGCGGCCCGCTGGGCGAGCAGCTTCCTCACCGGCGACCACACGTCCGTGCCCGGTCTCCACGACCCCTGGGCGAAGGCGCTGGACGGCTTGGTGCTCGCCGTGCGCAAGGGAACGGAGATCACACCCGGTGGTCTGCGCGCCGGTGCCGCGACCGCCGAGGCCAACCGCTTCGGACGCATCGCCGAACAGGCCCGTCAGCTGGCGGTCGACCTGCCGCAACGGAAGATCCGGTACCAGCGGGCCACCGTCGTCCTCCAGACCCTCGCCGCGCCCGACGGCGTGCTCGGCAGGACCCTGCACGCGATCGAGGACTGGGCGAAGAAGGACGGCAAGAGCGGCGCGCAGGCCCTGTCCGCGTTGATGGAGGAGCACTTCCGGCGGGCCGACGCGGCGGACCGGCTGATCGACGACACCGACCGGATCAAGCGCACCACCAAGCAGGCCAAGAACGACATCCACTCCGGGGCCCGACTCCAACTCCGCGCGCACGTCAAGAGCGTCCAGGACCTGCTGAAGACCGCCCTGCGCGCCGCGGAGACGCCGACGGCGTCGCGGAGCAGCCTCATCGACCCGGACCTGCCGGTGGCGCTGGAGGCCGCCCGCGGGGCGGAGCGCCCCCCGGGCGTGGGTGGCGCCCTGTTCGACCTGCTGATGCGTTGGCTCGACCGGTCCTACAGCCCCGAGCCCAGGAGCGAGGACGTGCGGTTCCCGCCTCCCGCGGACGCGCTGCTGATGGTGCCGGGGCTCTCCTGGCGCTCGCAGGACGGCCGGTACCTGCCCGACCTGACCGTCCCGCAGGACTTCACGGCGCTCGCGGACCTGCTGGGCCCGAACGACCCGGCCCGCGCGCTCGCCGGGCACCGCGACCGCGGCGACCTTCACCTCGCCCGGCACCTGCTGGAGCGGATCTCCCGGGGCGAGGTGGCCGGCGTCGAGTTGGCCGTGGCCCAACTCGCCGAGCAGCGGCAGTCGCTCTCCGACGCGGCCGACCGTTGGAGGGACAGGTGCACCGAGGGGCACCGGCGTGCCCAGCTCGCGCTGGCCCGGGTGCGTGCGCAGAACCTGCTGACCGACAAGGTCGAGCGCGGGTTCACCGGCCGCCTGCTGGACCTGGAGGGGGAGAGCGACGGTGGCGGCTTCGGAGAGCGGCTGCGCGCAGTCGAGCAGGTCGCCGAGGACCTGCGCCTCCTGGAGCGGGAGCGTAGCGACGACCTGCGACGCCAACTGGGGGAGGTACGACTGGCGGAGCAGGACGTGCGCCGGATCCGCGACCTCCTGGACCGCGGTGAAACGGTGGCGGCTGAGGAGCTTCTCTCGTTCGCCCGCCGGGGGCAGCCGCTGCCGGAGCCGGCCGAGGCCGCCGGAGAGGTCCTCACCCGCTTCCTGGCGGGGGTCGCCCACCCGGACGCGCCCAGGCCCGACGCCTCCGGCGGCAGCGCCCGTTGGTGGGCGGACCACTACGCGTCGGGCGATCCGCTGGTGCAGAACGCCGTCTCCGGTCTCGACGCCTGGGATCGGCTCGGTCAGTCGAGGGACGCCCGGAAAGTCGGCAAGTCGGTCGTCAGCGCGCTGCGGCTGCTCGGGCTCAACGCCTCGCAGCCGAACATGGAGGAAGCCCGGTGGGGGGTCACGCGGCTGAGCGTCCGGGCCGACATCACGGAGAGCACGCCGGGCTACGTCGCCGCCCTCGGGTCGCACGCCCGCCGCATGTACAAGGTCGTCGTGATCACCGACGAGTTGCGCGGTGAAGGGCCCCTGCGCCATCTGCCAGCCTCGGCGATCGAGGCCAACATCATCCTGTACACGCAGCCGCTGGGCGTCGAAGGCCGACGCAGGCTGGCCCAGGAGTCACGGGGCAGGAGCCACCAGGCGCTGGTCGTCGACCCGGCCGTCGTCGGATGGGTCGCGGCGCACGCGCCGCGCTCCTTCCGTGCCGTTCAGGAGGTCACCCTGCCCTGGACGGGCTACACCCCGTACACGCCGCACGTCGCGGGTCTGGTGCCCCCCGAGGTCTTCAAGGGCCGCACCGACGAGATGCGCGCCGTCCTCGACCCGCAGGGGCCGATCTTCCTCTTCGGAGGGCGCCAGCTGGGGAAGTCGTCGCTGCTCAGGCAGGCGGTGGAGGTCTTCCAGAAGGACGACCGGGAGAACCGGGTCGCCGTGTACCTCGACCTGATGAAGGCCGACATCGGCCACGCCGAGCCACCGGAGGGCATCTGGCGGATGCTCCTGGCGGAGCTGAAGCGGCGCGGCGTGATCAGTGAGAGCGTCGCCGACCGCGCACCGGGCAACGTGATCGCCAACGAGGTCCAGCAGTGGATCTCCGAGCGGCCCGAGCGCCGTCTGCTGCTGCTCGCCGACGAGGCCGACGCCTTCCTCACGGCGGACGCCCAGGCCGTCTACACCGGCGGAGGCCAGTCCACCTTCCCCACCGTGAAGCGGCTGCAGCGCCTGATGGAGGACACCGGTCGGGACTTCAAGGTCGTGTTCGCCGGCCTCCACCAGGTCCAGAGGTTCAACCGGCTCATCAACGTGGTCACCGCGCACGGTGGCCGCGACGTGCCGGTCGGCCCGCTGAAGCCGCAGGACGCGGTGGAACTGGTGGAGGAACCCATGGCCGCGGTGGGTCTCACCTTCGAGACGCGGGACCTCGTCTGGCACATCCTCGGCCTGACGAACTACCAGGCCAACCTCTTGCAGATCTTCTGCGACCGCCTGGTCACCCACCTGCAGCAGCGTGCCATGCCCGCAGAAGGGCGGCACGCCCCCATCACCTGGGAGGACGTCCAGCAGGTGGCCGGCATGGAGGAGGTGCGGGGGCTGATCGCGGAGCGTCTGCGCTACACGATCAACCTGGAGGACCGGTACCGCGTCCTCGCCCTCCTCATCGCCCTGCGTAGCCTGGAACTGGGCCACGGACACGGCTACCGGCCCGCTGAGCTCCTCGAACGGGCCCACGAGCGCTGGCCGGACGGCTTCCCGCTCCATTCCGAGCGGCAGCTGACCATCTACCTGGACGAGATGGTCAACCTGGGGCTGCTCATCCGGCTCCCCGGCGACGAGCGCGCGTACGCGATGCGCAGCCCCAACGTGGTGAACATGCTCGGCACCCAGGCGGAGCTGGAGAACGAACTCCGCGACACCCAGTTCGACCTGCCCTACGACTACAACCCGAACGTCGCCCGGCGCTCCCTCGGTACCGACCGGCGCACCGGCGCGCAGCGGATGAACCCCCTGACCGACGGTCAGCTGAGCGAGATCCTGGCCCACCCGGCCCGCACCACGCTGGTGCCCTGCACGTCGGCGCTCAGCGCCGAACTGGTGGAGCGCGGTGTCCAGCTGCACACCGACGGCCACGGCCTGACGGTGGTGCGCATCGGACCAGATGACGACCTGACCGAACACATCACGGCCAACTCCCGCCGGAAGAGCGGCTCCCGGCTGCTCTTCGTCGATCTCAGGGGGCAGGGGACCGCCCGGCTCCAAGAGGCCACGGACCGGCTCCTGGACCACACCCGCGTCACCCGGAACCGCTCGGAGAGGGCGTCGTCCGTGCCGCGCCGCTACGCCGTCGTCCTGTGCGACCCGGACACCGCCGCAGGGGTGGCGTCGGCCGCCGGGCTGGTGCGTCCCGAGCGGTGGACGCTGGACAGCGTGCGTGCCTGGCCCGAGTCACCGTTCAGCTCCCCACCGGAGCGGCGGAGCCTGATCGAGGTGACCGGCGGCTGGCCGACGCTGGTGGAACTGGCCATGCACCACGTCCGTTCCGGGATGCGTCAGCAGGAGGTGTTCGACGCCCTGCGCGCCAAGATGGCCGAGCAGGAGCAGGCCAAGGCCCATCTGCAGCTGGCGGGCCTGAGCTCCGACGACGTCGACCGACTCGCCGTCTGGGCCCAGTTCTACTCCGAGGAGGAGCATCGGGCCGGGGGTGCGGTCGCCACCGCGGGGGTTCTCCAGGCCGCCTTCCACGCAGCGGGTCTGTACGAGGAGAGCGACGCCGAGGGCGCGCTGGCCGCTGCGGAGCGACTGTTGGAGCACCTCGACCACCTCGGCGTCCTCGACGCCACCGACGGAGGAGAAACCCTCGACCCGGTCACGTTCCGCGCCATCAAGGCGATCGGCGACGACCTTTGACCGCCGCCCCGGCCCGGCCGGCCTCCGAGCGCGACCTGGTGCGCCTGCCCGGCCCCCGCCGGCATCTGGACCGACTGGAGCGGGACCTGCGGTCAGGCCGCAGCTGCGTCTGGTACTTCCCGGACACGATGGTCGGCTCCGGCCGTGCCGAGCTGTTTCTGCGGGAGCTGTACGTCCGGTTCGTGGAGCCCATACCGGTCCCCGGCGCCGTCACCGTACCCACCGACGACCGTGCGGGCGAAGCCGCAGTGGGACACCGCGGCTTCGCCGCACCGGAGCCGGAGGACCGGTCACCGGGGGGCGACGACGGCCCCGGGCTCTGGCCCGACGACAACTCCTTCGACGCCGACGACGCCTATGGAGCACTGCTGGGCTCACTGGCCGGCGTCTCGGCCGCCCCGCCGCCGTCCTTCCCACGTCTCGGCGCGAGCCCAGGGCCTCCCACGTCCGCCCCGACGTCGCTCAGTGAACGGCTGGCCAGGGAACTCGGCGTCGAGGGAGACCCGTTGAGCGAGCTCGTCCGACGAACGGACCATCGCCGGCATCCCCGTTCCGATGACGGCACGCGGGACGGTACGCCGTCGGGCACCCCGCCGCTGATCGTGGTGCGCGGCTGGGTCGAGAACTCACCCGAGGAGTTGGCACGCCTGCTCCGCACCGCGCACGCGGTCTTCCGCGACGAGGGCATCGGCGCGGAAGACCGCCCCCGCTTCCTCGTCGCCGCCCGCTCGGGCGACCTGCCCCACACCGCCTTCGGCATCGGTCCACGCCACGACCACGTCACCCTCCACTGGTGGTGGCGGGTATGGACCCGCCTGGACAGCGAGGTCCTGCTCGCCTGGCGGCCCCGTCCGCACGCCGGAGCCGCCGAGGCGCTGTTCCACCGGGTCACCGACGCGGTGGTGGCCGAGGTCTGCGGGCCCGACCTGGACAGCGCGCTCGCGCTCCGGGAAGCGTGGTCGGGCGGCGACCTGGACTCCCTGCGCAGCGCCCTGGCCGGTGTCCTGCCCCGCGCGTCGTCGGCCGTGGAGCGGGCCCGGCTGCGCCGCATGTCCACGGCCCACGCCTCCGCCCCCTCGGCGGAACTGCGCGACGCCTGGTCGAGCGGTGCCGTCGACAGTTGGGACGGGCACGTCCGCCCCGTTCTCGGTCACCACCTCCTCGACCCCGGCTCCACGGAACTGCGCACCCTCGTCTGCCACGCGCAGAACCGCGTCCTGCTGCCGCTCATAGACGAGGGCCGCGCGGCTTTCATCGACCTGGTCCCGGGCCTCCTGCGCAAGGAGGTCAGCCTGGACCACTTCCGCGAACAGGCCCGCTCCCAGTACCAGATCACCAGGCGACTCCCCGCCGCGCCGCTGGTCGAGCTGGAAGTGGCCGACCTCCAGCGGGCTTCCCGGCTCCTCGACCTCACGACCGATCAGCGACACCGCCTGAGCACGCTCAGCGACGCACGCAACCACCTGTCCCATCTCCGGCCGCTGACCCACCGACAGCTCGAAGACCTCGCTCAGGCACTGACCAACGACTGGCTGGCGGACGGGTCGGGCTGACCCGGGCGCTCTCGCGGGACGACGGCGTCACGGGCCGAGTCGGCGGGGTGCGGCCGCGTCGGGCCGCAGAAACGATCTCTCGCCGCCTCCCCCGGCGTCCGGGGCGCACCCGGGCCGGCTCCCGAAGCCGTCACGCGCGGGTGTGGTGGGTGAGCCCGGCGGCTCCGTCGCCCAGCAGCCGTCGTGCGCGCGGGAAGTCGTGCAGCTGCTCCCCGAGCGAGTCCAGGGCCGGCAGGAGGGAGAGCGCGGGGACGCGCCGGGCGGTCAGGATGTCGGCCGACCAGGTGAGGAAGCCGGTGAAGACGTCGGAGTCGTCCACGTAGAGGGCCGCGGCGAGGAAGTCCACGATGTGGGCCAGGGTCTCGGCGGTGCGTTCACGCTGCTCGTCGTCATCGCGACGTACGGCCGGATGCCGGTCGGACAGGTCGGCGAGCGTCTGTTTGATCAGCCGGGGGCGCGCCCGGACGACGAGGGTGTACTCCTGGTCGGCCAGGTGCGGCAGGTCGTCCACGGGATGCCGGGTCGCGCCGGACGCGGAGGTCTCCACGCCGGTCGCCAGGACGTCGGCGGCTTCGCGGGCACCGGGCGCCCAGGCGTCCGCACCGAGCCGCCCGGCGTAGCGGCCGTCCGGGCCGAAGGCTGCGCCACCGGCCAGCACGGAGGTTCCGACGGCGTGGCAGGCACTGATCGCGGCGTGCGCCGCCGGCAACCGCGTGGGGAGCGAGGAGGAGAGCAGCACCGTGTCGGCGGTGGTCCGATGCAGGTGGTTGACGAGGTGCCGGGTCGTCGTCTGGGCGCCGAGGAAGTCGACGTGCCAGCCGCGCAGCCGCAGCACGCCCGCGACCAGGCGGGCCGGCAGGGCGTGCCACTCCCCCTCCACACAGGCCACCACCACCCGACCGCGTCGCGGTGGCGCCGCCCCGCCCGTCTCGGGCGTGCTGAGCAGGGTGACGACCCGGTCGTTGATCGCCGTCGCGGCGTGCTCCTGCGCCACGGACAGCCGGTCCTCGGCCCAGGCCGCGCCGATCCGCCCCTGCAGGTCGGCCACGACGGCCACCAGCAGCGTCTCGGCGTCGGCGACCGACCCCCGGGCTTCCCGGACCAGCTCCAGTGCCGCGGCCTCGTCGCCGTCGGCCACCGCCCGCCACAGATCGTCCCGCAGCGTGTCGAGCGCCGGCCGGCTCACGGCCCGTCCCCGGACGGTGCGGCCGGTGCTCCGTGGACCCGGGGCGCTCCGACGGCGACGGTGGCGATGTCGTCGTGCCGCCCCCCACCGACCCACTCCCCCACGACCACCTGGACACGTTCCACCACGGCGTGGGGCGTCATGCCTCCACACTCGGCGAGGACCTTGGCCAGGCGTGCCTCGCCGAAGAACTCGTCCCCGAAGGGACCGCCGCGCGCCTCGGTGACGCCGTCCGTGTACAGCAGGCAGGTTTCGCCGGGTGCCAGCACCACCCCGGCCGTTCGGGAGGAGATCTCGTCGACGACGCCGACCGCCGTGCCGTGGGTCGGCACCTCCTCGACCGAGCCGTCCACCCTGACGACCAGCGGCGGCGGATGCCCGGCACTGGTCATGCGCAGGGTCACACCGTCCGGGCCGCGGCGCACGGAGGCGAGGACGAGGGTGGCGAAGCGGTGGTGGCGGGAGAGGAGCACCGACTGGTTGAGCAGGTCCAGAACCCGTCCGTGGTCCCCGGTGAAGGGCAGCAGCGCCAGCAGCGTGCTGCGGATGCGCCCGGTGAGGACGGCGGCCTCCAGGCCCTTGCCGGCCACGTCGCCCAGGACCACGAACGTCTCGTCCCCGTCACCGGCTCCCGGATGGACGTCGTAGAAGTCACCGCCGACCTGGTCGGCGTCCTGCGCCGACCGGTAGGCACCGGCGTACTCGACGCCGTCGAGGGGGCCGAGGACCGGTGGCAGCAGATCCCGTGTGAGCACGGTGGAGATCTCCGCCTGCTCGGCGAAGGTGCGCGCGGAGGACAGCGCCGCCCCCGCCCGCACGGCGAAGGAGCGGACGAAGACCTCCTCGGCCGGCCCGAACGCCGTCCGGGCGGCGGTCCGCAGCAGGACCAACGCCCCGGACGACTCGCCGTGCCCGGGCAGCGGCATGACACTGACGGACCGCACCGGGGCGTGCGGACCGGCCGCCAGGGCCCAGTCCGGCAGGTCGCCCGGGACGATCCAGCGCGGGGTGGGGGGCGGGAAGCCCGCGAGGGCCTCCGCCAGGCCGGGCAGCTGCGCGGGGTCGAGCGTCTGCTCGTCGAGCGTGACCGGGCCGCCCCGTCCGGCCAGGGCGAGGGTGTACCGGCGGCCCTTGGCGGAGGCGATGACCACGACGGCCTCGGCCAGATGATCCGCCGCGGTGCGTGCTATCAACTCCAGACAGCGGTCCACGTTCAAGGCGGACAGCAGGGCGGTGGAGACCTGCGCGAGCACCGCCGCGCGCTCCCGCTCCAGCTGGAGCTCGCGATCGGCCCGCACCCGGTCGGTGACGTCCAGCAGCCACCACGCCACGGTTCCGTCGCGTTCCGGCATGGGGCGCGCCTCGAGATGACGGTCGCCGACCGGCCCGGCGTACCCGTCGCCCTCACCGTCGGCGGAGCTCAGCCCCCGGTGCGCCTCGGCGAGCCACCCGGGCACCGTGGCCGGCCCGGCGTCCACCGCGAGCAGACGCGCGGCCCGGGCGTTGAGACCGACGGGGGCCCCGTCGGGACCGAGCCTCAGCACGGCGTAGGGCGTCCGGTCGAGGTCACTGACCGGGTTCCGGACGACGTCGTGCGAGGGGGAAGGGGGAGAGTCCATCGCTTCGGGAGTCCCGGTGGCCCCCTACCTCCTGCCTGTCGCTGTCACTGCCTCGCGGCAACAGTTTCCCACCGTACAGGTTGACCGGCCGGGCGTCGCCGCCGCCGACGCACCGTTCACGAGCACGTCACAGACATGTCAGAGCCGACCGCCGCGGGGGGGGCTCGCGTGACGGAAGGTGGCGACGTACGCGAGGGGGTGGGCGTCCGAGGGACAGCCGGGCGGCTGCCGCGTCAGATCGGAAGGTCGTCGGGCAGGACCCGGAACGCCTTGAACCGGCCCAGTGGGCGCACCGCTCGAAAGTCGCGACGGTCGAGCGTGAGTACGGCATCGGTGTCGTACTCGGCGGCGAGGGCAACGTTCACCGCGTCCGCGAGATCCAGATCGAGGTCGCGATACCGGGACCGCACCGACTGGGCGACACCCAGATGATCGTCCGTGATCTCCGGCAGAGCGATACGGCCCCGCCGCATCCAGTGCCGGATGTCGTCGACCGCACTGAGCGCCGCTTCACGGCCGAGCTCGCGCGTGGCGACGTGGTCGATCTCCGCGAGCAGCAGCGGGGACATCACCAGGAGCCCGGCCGACATGATCGCCTCGTTCGACGCGTGGTGCTCCGGGTGGGCGGAGTCGAGCGCCGCAAGGAGCCCGGAGGTGTCCGCGATGACGATGATCACGCGGCGGTACCCGACTCCGTCTCGCGGCCCACGGCGTCGGCGACGGCGTCACGCACCTCGACCTTGTCGGGCGTACGACCCGGCCCGCGGAAGGTGCGGGAGAAGAGGGGCTCGTCCCAGACACGGTTGGCCATGGCCGCGAGATGGATGCCCTGGCGGATGATCTCGGCCTCGCTGACACCGCGCCGCTTCGCGGCTTCCTTGATGATCGCGAGATCTTCCGGGTCAGCGTAGACGTTCGTTCGCTTCATAGACATGTACCACGAATAGCACATGTACCGCAGCGATGTACGCGTGCCGCGGTCGGCGCCTGCGCACGGTGCGCCCCTCACGGATGACGCCACGCCACTCGGTGGCGCCCGTGCTCGGGTCGACCGCGGGTTCCCGGGTCAACGAGGCCGCAGGTCAGGAGCTCTTCGTGGCCGGCTCCAGGATGGCGACGCATTCGAGGTGGTGGGTCATCGGGAAGAGGTCGAAGGCGCGGAGGAAGCGGACGCGGTAGCCGGATTCGGCGAAGTAGCCGAGGTCGCGGGCCAGGGCGGCGGGGTCGCAGGCGACGTAGGCCATGCGGCGCGGGTTCAGGGCGGTGAGGAGCCGCACCGTGTCGCGGCCCGCGCCGGAGCGGGGCGGGTCGAGGACGACGACGTCGGCCTCGGTGATGCCGGTGGCGGGCAGGACGCGGTCGACGCGGCCGTGCTCGATACGGACGCGGTCGAAGTCGGCGAGGTTGTGGCGGGCGTCCTCGACGGCGCGCTTGCCGGACTCGATCCCGAGGACGGCGCCCTCGGGGCCGATGCGGTCGGCCAGGGCGCCCGCGAAGAGGCCGACGCCGCAGTAGAGGTCGAGCGCCGTCTCGCCCTTGCGGGGGGTGAGGCCGCGCATGACGGCGTCCACCAGGAGGTCGGCGGCGGCGGTGTGGACCTGCCAGAAGCCGCCCGCGCCGACGCGCCAGGTGCGGCCGTCGGCCCGTTCGCGGACGAAGGGGCGGCCGTGCACCCGGTGGACGGCGCGGCTGCCGCTGCGGCCCCGGGGCTCCTCGGCCCGCAGGACGGAGACGGGCCGGTCGAGCTCGACGAGCGGCAGTCGACCGCCGGGTTCGGGGGTGAGGATGACCTGCCGGTCGGCGGAGCCGCTGGCGGCGATCGCGTCGATGGAGGCGATCTGCGGCCAGGTGCGCCGCTCGATGCCCAGTTCGGCGATGCCTTCGGCGGCGATGAGGCAGTGGTCGACGGGCTCGACCTCGTGGGAGCGGTGCCGGCGGAACCCGGCGCGCCCGTCGGCGTCGACGGCGTACTGGACGCGGGTGCGCCAGGCGGGGACCTCCCCGGCGGGCAGCTTGTCGCCGGGGACGGGTTCGACGGTGCCGTCCCAGGAGACGTCCTCGGGCGTGAGGCCGGCCAGACGCGCCAGCTGCTCGGTGAGGACGTCGGCCTTGAGCCGGCGCTGGGCACCCGGCTTGGCGTGCTGCCAGTCGCAGCCGCCGCAGCGGCCGGGGCCGGAGAACGGGCAGGGGGCCGGGACGCGGTCCTTGGACGCCTCGATGATCTCCACGGCGTCGGCGCGCAGGAAGCGGGAGTCCTCGTGGCCCTCGGTGACGCGGGCGACGACACGCTCGCCGGGGAGGGCGTGCCGTACGAACAGGACCCGGCCCTCCTCGGTACGGGCGACGCAGTGGCCGCCGTGCGCGACCGGTCCGACCTCGACCTCGTACGCGTGGCCGGTCAGCGGTGCGGGGCTCGTCCCCCGGGAGTCTTCGGTGGGCATGGCGGTGAGAGCTCCAGGGGGCGGGGGTGGAAAGAGACGGCAGCCGTTCAGTCTAGTGCCCTGTCGGGGCCGGTGTTGCATGCGCGGCGGCGGCCGTCGAGCATGGGCCGCGTGAACGACGAACCGCGGCGGGTACTGGTGACGGGAGCGAGCGGCTACGTGGGGGGTCGGCTCGTGCCGGAGCTGCTGGCCGCCGGGTACCGGGTGCGGTGCCTGGCGCGCAGCCCGAAGAAGCTGCGCGACCACCCGTGGGCCGGTGACGTCGACGTGGTGCGCGGGGACGTGACGGACGAGGAGTCCGTACGGGCGGCCCTGTCCGACGTGGACGTGGCGTACTACCTGGTGCACGCCCTGGGGAGCGGCCGGGAGTTCGAGGAGACGGACGGCAGGGCCGCGCGAATCTTCGGACGGGCGTGCCGGGACGCGGGAGTGCGGCGCCTGGTGTATCTCGGCGGCCTGACGCCCTCCGGCGTGCCCGAGGAGGAGCTGTCGCCGCACCTGCGCTCCCGCGCCGAGGTGGGGCGCATCCTGCTGGATTCCGGGGTGCCGACGGCGGTGCTGCGCGCGGCGGTGGTGATCGGCTCCGGTTCGGCGTCGTTCGAGATGCTGCGGTACCTCACCGAGCGGCTGCCGGTGATGGTGACGCCGAGCTGGGTGGGGACGCGGGTACAGCCGATCGCCGTGGGCGACGTGCTGCGGTACCTCGTCGGCTGTGCGGCCCTCCCGCAGGACGTCAGCCGGACGTTCGACATCGGTGGGCCGGACGTGCTGACGTACCGGGACATGATGCAGCGGTACGCGGCCGTCGCCGGTTTGCCGCGGCGGTTCATCGTGCCGGTGCCGGTGCTGACGCCGCGGCTGTCGAGCCACTGGATCGGGCTGGTCACACCGGTACCGGCCTCGATCGCCAAGCCGCTGACGGAGTCGCTGAAGCACGAGGTGGTGTGCGCGGAGTCGGACCTCCGGCGGTACGTTCCGCCGCCCCCGGAGGAGCTGCTCGGTCTGGACGCGGCGCTGCGGCTGGCGCTGCAGCGGATCCGGGACGCGCGGGTGGACACCCGCTGGTCGTCGGCCGCCGTGCCGGGGGCGCCCAGTGACCCGCTGCCGACCGATCCGGGGTGGGCGGGCGGCAGCCTGTACACCGACCGGCGGGAGCGGACGGTGCACGCCCCCGCCGGGGTGCTGTGGCGGGTCGTGGAGGGCATCGGCGGCGAGAACGGCTGGTACTCCTTCCCGCTGGCGTGGGCGCTGCGGGGCTGGCTGGACCGGCTCGTGGGGGGCGTCGGACTGCGGCGGGGGCGGCGGGACGCGGAGCGGCTCCGGGCGGGTGACTCGCTGGACTTCTGGCGGGTGGAGGAGGTGGAGCGCGGACGGCTGCTGCGGCTGCGCGCCGAGATGCGGCTGCCCGGTCTGGCGTGGCTGGAACTGGAGGTGCGGGAGGACGGGCCCGGGCGCGCGCGCTACGGGCAGCGCGCCGTGTTCCACCCCCACGGGCTGGTCGGCCACCTCTACTGGTGGGCGGTGAGCCCCTTCCACGCCCTGGTGTTCGGCGGGATGGCCCGCAACATCGCCCGGGCGGCCGAGCGCGCGGCGGCCCCGGCGCACCTGGGTGGCGGAGAATCGCCTCACAGCGGGTAGCGTTACGGTGTTTACCGAGGTGATCGCAGCAGGGGAAGGTGCGGGGTAGCGGCCTCATGCACATCGTCATCATGGGGTGCGGCCGAGTGGGCGCCGCACTCTCCAGAACCCTGGAGAACCAGGGCCACACCGTCGCCATCATCGACCGCGACCCCACGGCGTTCCGCAGGCTCGGCTCCGGTTTCGGCGGTCGGCGGGTGACGGGTGTCGGCTTCGACCAGGACACCCTGCGTGACGCGGGCATCGAGGACGCGGGCGCGTTCGCGGCCGTGAGCAGCGGTGACAACTCCAACATCATCGCCGCCCGGGTGGCGCGCGAGATGTTCGGCGTGCAGAACGTCGCCGCCCGCATCTACGACCCGCGCCGGGCCGAGGTCTACCAGCGGCTGGGCATTCCGACGGTCGCCACCGTGCGGTGGACGGCCGACCAGATGCTGCGGCGGCTGCTGCCCGCCGGGGCCGAGCCGCTCTGGCTCGACCCCACGGGCGGCGTGCAGCTCGCCGAGGTGCACGTCTCCCCGGAGTGGTTCGGCCATGCCGCGGCCCGGCTGGAGGCCGAGGCGGGCGTGCGGATCGCGTTCATCACCCGGCTGGGCGAGGCCATACTGCCCGACCCGCAGGCCGTGTTGCAGGAGGGCGACCTGGTGCACGTGATGATGCGCAGCCGGCAGGTCGGCGAGGTGGAGGCCGTCTTCGACCGGGGGCCGGACGAGGCAGGGGAGCACCAGCGGTGAGAGTCGCGATTGCCGGAGCGGGCGCGGTGGGCCGATCGATCGCCGGTGAGCTGCTGGAGAACGGGCACGAGGTGCTGCTCATCGACAAGGCGCCGAGCGCCATCGCCGTGGAGCGGGTGCCGCTGGCGGAGTGGCTGCTGGCGGACGCCTGCGAGATCTCCGCGCTGGACGAGGCCGCCCTCCAGCGCTGCAACGTCGTGATCGCCGCGACGGGTGACGACAAGGTCAACCTCGTGGTCTCCCTGCTCAGCAAGACGGAGTACGGCGTGCCACGCGTGGTGGCGCGCGTCAACAACCCCAAGAACGAGTGGCTGTTCAACGAGGCGTGGGGGGTGGACGTCGCCGTCTCCACGCCGCGCCTGATGTCGGCGCTGGTGGAGGAGGCCGTCAGCGTCGGCGACCTGGTCCGGCTGCTCCGCTTCAGTCAGGGTGACGCCAACCTCGTGGAGTTGACGCTCGCCCCCGAGGCGGCTCTCGCGGGCACGCGGGTGGGCGACGTCGGATGGCCCGAGGACACGGCGCTGGTGACGATCATCCGGGGCTCGCGGGTCCTGACGCCCCGCCCGGAGGACGTGCTGGAGGCGGGCGACGAACTGCTCTTCGTGGCCGCTCCGGCGCGCGAGCAGGAGCTGGAGGAGCTGCTGTCGGTGCGCCGTGAGCCCGGGGACACCGGCGCCCCGGAGTGACCCCCGTGCCGCCGCCCCCACCGGGCCCGTCCGGGGGGCGCGGTGCGCTCAGCGTGCGGAGTCGGCCTCGGCGGCGGCTTCGGCGGCCCGCTCGCGTTCCTCCTGCGCCTCCATCTCGGCGAAGACGTCGATCGGTGCCGGGGCCTTCGCGAGGAAGATCCAGGTCAGGTACACGCACAGCAGGAACGGCGGAATGCCGAGCGCGACGCGCAGCCAGCCGAGCTGGGTGGCGTCCCCCCAGAGGTAGATCGGGAAGGTGATCGCCGACTTCGCCAGCAGGACCAGACCCCAGGCGTAGCTGGCCTTGGTGTAGGCCTTCTTACGGCCCGGGTTGCGGGTGCGCCACGACATGTTCTCCCGGAACAGCGGGCCGAGGACGATGCCCAGCAGGGGCACGCCCGCCGCCGCGGTGACCAGGTACGCGACGGCCAGGCCCAGGGTGTAGAGCATGCCGGGCAGGTAGAAGTTCTTGGCGTCGCCGGACATCATCGCGAAGACGGCGCCGAACGCGACGCCGAAGACGCCGCCGAAGGCGTGCTTGAGCGTGCCCTTGCCCAGCAGCCTCAGCACGGCCATGAGGGCGGACAGACTCAGGGCGGCGATGGCGGAGACGTGGATGTCCCGGTTGATCGTGTAGCTCAGGACGAAGACGAGCCCGGGCACCGTCGTCTCCACCATGCCGCGGGCGCCGCCGAAGGCGTCGAGCATCGCCGCCTTCGTGACGTCGTGGCTCCCGGTGTCCTGAGCGCCGGGCCCGTCGCCGGGCGCGTCTCCGTCGGCCGGTGGCTCGCCGCCCGTTGCCGCGTCGTGCGCCGCCGGCTTGTCGAGTGAGGTCACCCGTTACTCCTGTCCCAGGGTCGGAGCTCGTACTTCGGGTTGAACAGCACCCGGCGTCCGCGGTTCATGGCGATGCGGCCGGAGGCGATCAACGTACGGCCCGGCTCGATGCCCGCGATGGCCTGGCGGCCCAGCCACACGACGTCCAGCGAATCGGAACCGTCGAAGAGCTCGGCCTCCAGCGCGGGCACACCGGCCCGGGGCCGGAGTGTAACGGTACGCAGCGTCCCGGTCACCTTGACGATCTGCCGGTCGCCGCAGTCGCAGATCTTGGTGCAGCCCCGCAGGGCCTCCTCGGCGGCCTGCTCGTCCCGCTGCCGTGACACACCGTCACCGGGGGCGAACCGGTCGAGGAAGCGCCGTATACGGCCGGTGCTGCGCTTCTCGGAGTCGTGGACACCGCTCATACGGGCCAGCGTACCCGTGGTCGCGGACGGCTCCTAAGGCCCGGTGAGGAGCGTCACCGGGGCGTGTGGGAGCACGCCGGGCGGCCCGTCCCGGGGTGGTACGCGCCGGTCACCGGGCGTCACCGTTCGAAGCGGTACCCCATGCCGGGCTCGGTGATCAGGTGGCGGGGGTGCGACGGATCGGCTTCGAGTTTCCGGCGCAGCTGGGCCATGTAGACGCGGAGGTAGTTCGTCTCCTTCCCGTACGCGGGACCCCAGACCTCCTGGAGCAGTTCGCGCCGGCCCACCAGGCGCCCGGGGTTGCGGACGAGGACCTCCAGCAGGTGCCACTCGGTGGGGGTGAGGCGGACGTCGCGGTCGCTGCGGTGCACCTTCTTCCCGACGAGGTCGATGGTGAACGTCGCGGTCTCCACGAGCCCGACGTCGCCCCCGGCCGGCTCGGCCCGGCGTACGGCGGCCCGCAGCCGGGCGAGGAGTTCGTCCATGCCGAAGGGCTTGGTGACGTAGTCGTCGGCGCCGGCGTCCAGGACGGCCACCTTCTCGTCGGAGGTGTGCCGGGCGGAGAGCACGAGGATCGGCACGCGGCTCCGGCCCCGGATGCCCCGGATGACCTCCGCGCCGTCCATGTCGGGCAGGCCGAGGTCGAGGATGACGGCGTCGGGGTGCCACTCGGCCGCCAGCCGCAGCGCGCTCTCCCCGTCCGGCGCGGCCTCGGCCTCGTACCGGCGCGCCCTGAGGTTGATCAGCAGGGCGCGGACGAGGGGCGGCTCGTCGTCGACCACGAGCACACGGTGCATGAGCGGTTCCTTTCCGTTCCCGGCCGCTGCGGGCGGGGTCACGTCGTGACGTGCGCGGGCAGGTCCGCCCGCGGGTGGGGGGTGGCCTCCCCCGCGCGCAGGGTGAGCACCATGGTCATTCCGCCTCCCGGGGTGTCCTCGGCGTGCAGCGTGCCTCCCATGGCCTCGGCGAAGCCCCTTGCGACGGCGAGGCCGAGGCCGACACCCGCGCCGCGCGGGGCGTCCCCGTGGCGTTGGAACGGCTCGAAGATCCGGTCCTTGGCACTGTCGGGCACGCCCGGTCCGCGGTCGGTGACGCGCACCTCGACGCGTTCCCGCAGAGCGCTGGCGGCGACCAGCACGCGGGTCTCCGCCGGGCTGTACTTGACGGCGTTCTCGACGACGTTGGCCACGGCGCGCTCCAGCAGGCCGGGGTCGGCCGCGACGACGGGCAGCGTCTCGGGGACGTCGAGGTCGACGCTGCCCTCGGGGACGCCGCCGAGGGCGCGGGGCACGACCTCGTCCAGGTCGATGGAGCGGATCAGCGGGGTGAGCGTGCCGGTCTGCAGACGGGACATGTCCAGGAGGTTGCCGACCAGGTGGTCCAGCCGGTCGGCGCCCTGCTCGATGGCCTCCAGCAGGTCGGCCTCGTCCTCCTCGGACCAGGCGACGTCGTCGGAGCGCAGGGAGGTGACGGCGGCCTTGATCGCCGCGAGGGGGGTGCGCAGGTCGTGGCTGACCGCCGCCAGCAGGGCGGTGCGGATGCGGTTGCCCTCGGCCAGTTCGCGGGCCTGCTCGGCCTGCCCGACGAGCCGCTGACGGTCCAGGACGCCCACGGCCTGGGCGGCGAACGCGGCGAGGACGCGGCGGTCCTCGGCGGGCAGCACCCGCCCGGAGAGGACGAGCATGCGCCGGTCCCCCACCGGCATGTCGACCTCGCCGTCCTCGGGACGGCGCAACGCACCGCCGCCGCGCGGGGTGCCCACGGCCGCCGCGCAGACCCACGGGCCGTGGTCCTCCTGCCGCTCCAGCAGCGCGGCGGCCTCCATGGAGAACGTCTCCCGCACCCGGTCGAGCATGCCTTCGAGGGAGTCGTCCCCCCGCAGCACGCTGCCGGCGAGCACGGAGAGTATCTCCGACTCGGCCCGCAGTCGCGCGGCCTGCTGGGTGCGCCGGGCCGCGAGATCGACGACGGAGGCCACGGAGACGGCGACCAGCAGGTAGACCGCGATGGAGACGACGTTGTGGGGATCGGTGACGCTCCAGGTGCGCCGGGGGTCGGTGAAGAAGTAGTTCAGCAGGGCCGAGCTGACGGTGGCGGAGACCAGGGCGGGCAGCAGCCCGCCGGCCAGCCCGGCGGTGACGGTGAACGCCAGGAACAGCAGCACGGTGTTCGTGAAGCCGACGTCGAGCGGCGTTCCGGAGAGCACGAGGGTGAGGAGCAGGGGGCCGGCGAGGGCGACGAGCCAGCCGGTGACGGTGCGCAGCCGACCGAGCCGGGCACCCCGCCCGACCGGCAGTCCGCGTCCGGTCGCGACCTCGTCGTGCGTGACGATGTGCACGTCCAGGTCCGGCCCGGAGTCGCGGGCGACGGTGGCACCCACCCCGGGCCCGAAGACGTAGTGCCAGCTCCTGCGGCGGCTCGAGCCGAGGACGACCTGGGAGGCGTTCACGCCCCGCGCGAAGTCCAGGAGGGCGGCGGGGACGTCGTCACCGATGACGTGGTGGTAGGTCCCCCCGAGATCCTCGACGAGACCGCGCTGGGCGGCCAGCTCGGCGTGCGGGGCGGCGGCCAGGCCGTCGGGGCGGGCGATGTGGACGGCGAGGATCTCGCTCCCCGAACCCTTCGCCGCGACCCGCGCGGCCCGGCGGATGAGGGTCCGCCCCTCGGGGCCGCCGGTGAGACCGACGACGATGCGCTCCCGGGCCCGCCAGGTGGAGCTGATCGAGTGCTCCGCCCGGTAGCGCTGCAGGTACTCGTCGACGCGGTCGGCCGTCCACAGGAGGGCCAGTTCGCGCAGGGCGGTGAGGTTGCCGGGGCGGAAGTAGTTGGACAGCGCGGCGTCGACCTTGTCGGGGCGGTAGATGTTGCCGTGCGCCATGCGGCGGCGCAGGGCCTGCGGCGACATGTCGACGAGCTCGATCTGGTCGGCCCGGCGGACGACCTCGTCGGGCACCGTCTCCCGCTGCCGGAGTCCGGTGATGGACTCCACGACGTCCCCGAGTGATTCCAGGTGCTGGATGTTGACGGTCGAGATGACGTCGATCCCGGCCGCCAGCAGGCGGTCGACGTCCTGCCAGCGCTTCGCGTCACGGGAGCCGGGCGCGTTGGTGTGCGCCAGTTCGTCCACGACGGCGACGCGGGGCGCCCGGGCGAGGACCGCGTCGGTGTCCATCTCCCCGCCGCGTCGCGGGACCAGCTCCAGGCCGTGCAGCAGCGCCTCGGTACGGGGCCGGCCGTAGTGCTCGACGTGCCCCACGACGACGTCGGTACCGCGCTCCTGCCGCCGGTGGGCCTCGGAGAGCATGGCGTAGGTCTTGCCCACGCCGGGTGCCGCCCCGAGGTAGATCCGCAGCGTTCCGCGGGGTGCCTGTGCCATGACCCCATTGTCGCCACCCGAACGAGTGGTCCACACGGCGCGCGGGCACCCCGGCGTCAAGGTTGCGTAGGGATCCGCCGGACGCCGGGCGCGCCGGGGCGCACGCACCCCGGCGCGGACGCGACTCAGCGGATCTCGGTGATCTCCGGGCCGCGGGCCAGCTTGTCGATGCCGCCCGCGAAGCGGGAGCCCTGTTCGGCGTTGTCCTGCTGGACGCCGTCGGGCACCATCTCCGCGTCCTGCGGCAGCTTGAGGACGATCGGGTCGCGCGGCGCCATCGGGGCGTCCCCCCGCACGACGACGGTGTCCTTGAAGATCTGTTCCAGTAGGCCCGCCGCCTGCGGCTGGACGGCGCCCTGGCCGGAGATGACGCCGCGCAGGAACCACCGGGGCCCGTCGATGCCGATGAACCGCACGACCTGCACGCCGCCCTTGCCGTCCGGAAGCTGGACGGGAACCTGGGCCCGCAGTTCCCAGCCGAGCGGGCCCTCGGTCTCGTCGATGACGCCGCCCTGCTTGGTGATGCCGGCGGCGATCTCCTCGCGGATCTCGTCCCAGATGCCCTCCCGCTTGGGCGCGGCGAACGCCTGGAGCTGGACGGCGCTGTCGCGCAGGACGACGGTGGCGGCGACGATCGCGTCACCGGCGACCTCGACGCGCAGCTCCATGCCCTCCACGCCGGGGACGAACATGCCGCCGAGGTCGACCCGGCCCTTGCCCGGTTCACCCACCTCGGAGACGTCCCAGGGGCCGTCCGGGCGGGGTGCGGGCGGCAGCTTCACGCGGGCGGCGTTCCCCGCGTCGTCGTTCCCCGCGCCTTCCGCGTCATCGGCCACCGCCTCGTCGGCGGCTGATTCGATGTCGGCCGAGAGCTTCTCCTGCTTCTCGGCGCGCTTGCGACGACCGAACACGTCACTGTCCCTTCAGGTCGGCGGCCTCGGTGCCGTCGACCGCAACGTAGGTGTTGAATCCGCCCGTGGAGCCGAAGCCCGCTGCGGACCGCACCGACCCCGGCAGCTCCTCCACCTCGTGGAAGCGCACCTTCTCGACCTGCTGGACGACGAGTTGGGCGATGCGGTCGAACCGTTCGAAGCGCACGGTCCCGCGCGGGTCCAGGTTGACCACGATCACCTTGATCTCTCCACGGTACCCGGCGTCGACCGTTCCGGGGGAGTTCACCAGGGCGACGCCCAGGCGTGCGGCCAGACCGGAACGCGGGTGGACGAAGGCGGCGTAGCCGTCGGGCAGCGCGATGGCCACTCCGGTCGGCAGCACGGCGCGTTCCCCGGGGGCCAGCTCGCACGCCTCGGTCGTGGCCAGATCGGTGCCCGCGTCGCCGGGGTGGGCGTAGGAGGGCAGCGGAACGTCCGGGTCCAGCCTGCGGACCAGGACGTCCACCGGTGGCCGGGGCGCGCTCACGGGTTCACCTCGAAGGCACGGGCCCGACGGACCTGGTCCGGATCGTTCATGGCCGCCTGGATCTCCTCGTCGCGACCGTTGCTGATGAAGTGCTCCACCTTGACCTCGATGAACAGGCCGTCGGCACGGACGGCCACGGGCCCCTCGGGGCCGCCGACCCGACCGGTGGCGGTGCAGTAGATCTTCCGGCCGTGCACGGCCGTGACCCTGGCCTCCAGGTGCAGAACCGATCCGACGGGGACGGGCTGCCGGAAGTCCGTCTCCAGCCGACCGGTGACGGAGATGGTGTGCATGAGCCAGTTGAGGGAGCCCAGCGTCTCGTCGAGCGCGGTGGTGAGGACACCGCCGTGGGCGAGCCCCGGAGCGCCCTGGTGCTCGGGCTTGACGGTGAACTCGGCCGTGACGTCCACGCCCTCGCCGGCGCGTGCGTCCAGGTGCAGGCCGTGCGGCTGACCGGTCCCGCAACCGAAGCACTGGTCGTAGTGGGAGCCGAGGGGCTCTCCGGGCGCGGGCGCCTCCGGGTGCCGGACGGGCGCACGCGCGTCCTCCGGCGGTGTGAGCGAGGTTCTCTGAGAAGTCACGTCAGCAGACCCTACCGCCGCCCGCCCCCGGCCCCCGCAGCCGCTGTCCCGAGCGCCGGGCGGCCGTGCCAAGCTGAGGGGCATGCAGGCGTACGACGAACGACTGACCGCCCCCCGGTCGTGGTGGCTGACCGTCCCCGCTCTCTTCGGCCTCACTCTGGGGCTGGTGGTGCTTCCGCTGGGGCCGGTGCCGATGCTGGCCGCGCTGGTGACGGGGGCCGCGCTGGCCGCGGCCGGGCTGAGTGCGTACGGCGCGGTCCGGGTCCGCGTCGTGGCCGGCTCGCTGGTCGCCGGGAGCGCCCGCATCCCGCTGAGCGCCCTGGGGGAGGCGAGGGCGCTGGACGCGGAGGAGGCGCGGGCGTGGCGCTCGCACCGGGCGGACCCTCGGGCGTTCATGGTGCTGCGCGCCTACATCCCGACGGCGGTGCGCGTCGAGGTCGTCGACCCGCAGGACCCGACGCCGTACGTGTACCTGTCCACGCGACGCCCTCAGCGGCTCGTGTCGGCGCTGGGCGCCGCCGGGGGCTCCGGGGACTGAGCGCCGTGCGGGAGGACGTCCCAGGGCACCTGCCGCTCGCGCAGGTCCGCGCGGACGCGCTCGGCGAGCTTCCTGGTGTCGCGCCGGTTCATCGCCGCGCCCACCACGGCGCCGATCATGAACGGCGTGAGGTTGGGGAGGTTGCGCAGGGAGCGCTTCAGCAGGTGCTGGCGCAGTTCGCGGCGCAGCTGACCGCCGAGGGCCGCGTTGACGGTGGCGGGGCTGAGAGGGTCGATGCCCCGCTGGTGGATCCAGGAGCTGAGGTAGGCGGAGCCGCGCCGGGCGGGGCCGCCGGGCGGGCGGAGCCCGTAGACCTCGTGCAGTTCGGCGAGGAGCTTGATCTCCACGGAGGCCACGCCGACGATCTCGGTGGCCAGCTCGGTCGGCATCGCGGGCGGTACGGGGAGCATGGCGGCCGCGCCCACGCCCGCGCCGACGGTGGCCGACCCGCGCAGGGCCCCGGCGATCAGCGCGTCGGCGATCTCCTCGGGCCCCTTGCCGGGGAACTGCTCCCGGAGGGTCGCGAGCCCGCGCACGGGGATGCGGGGCGCGGTCTCGATGAGCCGGTCGGCGACGGCCCCCGCGAAGGCACGGAGCCTGCCGCGGTCCGTGCGCCGTGGTGGGCGCTCGGTGGCCGCGGCGGTACCCGTCGCGTCGGCCGGGTCGGCCGGCTCGGCCCGACGGGCCGGTTCGGGCAGGGCGTCGCGGGGTGCGAGCGAGGCTTCGCCTTCCGGGCCGCCTCGCTCGGCATCACGTGCGTCGTCACCGGTCACGAACGCGGAGCTCCCGTCAGGCCGCGCAGTCGCGGCAGATGGGGTGGCCGTTCTTCTCCGCCGCCAGCTGCGAGCGGTGGTGGACGAGGAAGCAGCTCATGCAGGTGAACTCGTCCTGCTGCTTGGGCATGACCCGGACGGCCAGCTCCTCGTTGGAGAGGTCCGCTCCGGGCAGTTCCAGCCCTTCGGCCTGCTCGAACTCGTCGACGTCGACGTTCGACGCCGACTTGTCGTTCCGCCGGGCCTTCAGTTCCTCGATGCTGTCCTCGTTGAGGTCGTCATCGGTCTTGCGTGGAGTGTCGTAGTCCGTAGCCATGTCGTTCTCCCCCTCTGGGTTCTGTGACGTCTCAGCGCACGTAACGCGTGAGGGGCCGGTCTTGTGCCCGACCCGAGGCGGAGATTTTGCCTCACATCAAGGTCTGTTACTCGATCGACACCCGACCGGGCCCCTGAAGAGGTGACCAGGCCGGACGCCGGAGAAGGGTACTGCGGCGGAGGCGTGCTCCGTCACGCAGGCCGTTTCCGGTATTTCCCGCAGCCTGGAGCTGCGGAAACCTCTGATTTATCGTGTTTTCCGCCGAGTCGTCGAAGACGCAGCGTACCGAACCAAATCTGCCCCTGTGTGTTCGGTCACAAAGGGCTCCGCGACCGGACGCAACGCCACGAAGAGGTCGATACTCGCGGTATTGCGCTCACAGCGAACACCCCGCGGGCGGGTGGCGCAACCGGGCGGCTGCGTTCCGGACCGCCGCACGTTCACGCCACATCCTTCCCGTGGTCCCCACGGTCCACTGCTGCCGCCTCCGTCACGGACCTCCTCATCAGACGGGCAGCACCACGCGCATCAGGAGACCGCCGTCCTCACGGGGCGTGGCCGTGATCGTGCCGCCGTGGGCGCGGGCGACGGACCGCACGATCGACAGCCCGAGCCCCACGCCCTTGTCGCTGCCGGTCCGCTCGGTCCGCAGCCGCCGGAACGGTTCGAACAGGTTGTCCACCTCGTAGGCGGGGATCTGCGGGCCGGGGTTCTCCACGGTCAGCACCGCCTGGCCCGCCACGGCCTCCGTGTCCACCGCCACCCAGCCGTCCTCGGGAAGGTTGTAGCGGACGGCGTTCTGCAGCAGGTTCAGCGCGATGCGCTCCAGCAGCACCCCGTTGCCCTGGAGATAGACCGGCTGCCGCACCCCGCGGATCTCCACGCCCTTCGCGACCGCTTCGGACCGGACCTGCTCCACGGCCTGTCCCGCGACCTCGGCGAGGTCCACGGGCTTGCGGTCGACGATCTCGTTCTCGCTGCGGGCCAGCAGCAGCAGCCCTTCCACCAGCTGCTCACTGCGCTCGTTCGTCGCCAGCAGGGTCTTCCCGAGCTGCTGCACCTCCACCGAGGCGGCCGGGTCCGAGAGCTGCACCTCCAGCAGCGTGCGGTTGATCGCCAACGGCGTGCGCAGCTCGTGGGAGGCGTTCGCGACGAACCGCCGCTGGGCGGTGAAGGCGCGGTCCAGCCGGTCGAGCATGTCGTCGAAGGTGTCGGCCAGCTCCTTGAGCTCGTCGTCCGGCCCGTCCAGCTCGATCCGCCGGTGGAGGTCGGACCCGGCGACCCGGCGCGCGGTACGCATGATCCGGCCGAGCGGCGCCAGCACGCGTCCGGCCATGACGTACCCGAGCCCGAAGGCGACGACGGCCAGGCCCAGCAGCGCCAGCAGGGAGCTCTGCAGCAGGGAGTCCAGGGCGGCTTCCCGCTGCCTCGCCAGGCAGGCGTCGACCTCGGCGTTCAGATCGTTCAGCCCCGTGATGTCACAGGCGGTGGAGGTGACGTCCACCTTGCCGCTGAGAATGCGGATCGGCATCGCCGCGCCGTCCTGGAGGGCCTGGGCGGCGAGCAGGTAGATGATCGCCAGCAGCGTCATCCCGGCGATGAGGAACATCCCGCCGTACAGCAGCGTGAGCCGTATGCGGATCGTGGGCCGCAGCCAGGGGTAGGACGGCGGCGGGACCGGCGGGTCCCAGGTCGGCCGGGGCGGCGTGGCGGGCGGGGGGCCGGCGGGGGAAGGAGCGGAGTTCGGCATGGCGGCTCAGATGCGGTAGCCGGCGCCGGGCACGGTGACGATGACGGGCGGCTCCCCCAGCTTGCGGCGCAGCGTCATGACCGTGACCCGGACGACGTTGGTGAACGGGTCGGTGTTCTCGTCCCAGGCCTTCTCCAGCAGCTGCTCGGCCGAGACGACGGCGCCCTCGCTGCGCATCAGCACCTCCAGCACCGCGAACTCCTTGGGCGCGAGCTGGATCTGCCGGCCGTCCCGGAAGACCTCGCGGCGGTTGGGATCGAGCCGGATGCCGGCCCGCTCCAGGACGGGCGGCAACGCGACCGTCGTCCGGCGCCCGAGGGCCCGCACGCGGGCGGTCAGCTCGCTGAAGGCGAAGGGCTTCGGCAGGTAGTCGTCGGCGCCGATCTCCAGCCCCTCCACGCGGTCGTCCACGTCGCCGGAGGCGGTGAGCATCAGGACGCGCGTCGGCAGGCCGAGCTCGACCAGCCTGCGGCACACGTCGTCCCCGTGGACGAGGGGCAGGTCCCGGTCCAGGACGACGACGTCGTAGTCGTTGAGGTCGATCCGGTCGAGCGCGGCGGCGCCATCGTAGACGACGTCCACCGCCATGGCCTCCCGTCGCAGCCCGGTGGCCACGGCATCGGCCAGCAGTTGCTCGTCCTCGACGACGAGTACGCGCACGGCGTCCTCTCCTTCGGTCAGGTGGTGGCGCGCCGTCCGGCGGGACGGTGCGGTCTCCATCGTGCCCCGAACGCTGTTAAACCGGCCGTAAGGGGGCGCGATCCCGGCTGCCGGGGGAATTTTGCGGGACTTGAGGTTTCCCTGAGGATCGGCCCGGGGAGGAACGATGCACACCCTCGATCACGCCCAGTAGGCGGCACGCCACTGCGGAGGCCCGTACCGGCGCAGCCCGGACGGTTCCCGGCTACCGCTCGCCCCAGGGACCACGCCGTGATCACCTCACCCCCGGCACCCTGTGTGCCGCCGACCCACGACGAGGGGGCGCACCATGGACGCGTTCACCGCAGGGCTCCTGCAGCGCATAAGGAGTACGGAACACGACTTGAACCGCGCTCGCGAGGCCGGCGACGACTTCCTGGCGGAGGTCGAGCAGTCCGAGCTGGAGGACCTGCACCGGCTCGCCAGCGAGTACGGCGTCGAGGTCTCGGCCCTGACCAGCCGCTGACCCACCGGCCGCACCCGGCGTGACGACGGCGGCCCCGCCCCGAGGACGGGCGGGGTCGCCGACGTCCGTGTTCAGCCGCGTGCGGCGCCCAGCTCCGCGAGCAGTGGCCGGAGGACGCCGAAGACCTCGGGGGAGGCCGCGACCAGGAGCTCCCGACCGGGCGGCGCGCCGGGCGGTCCGCCGGTCAGCGCACCGGCCTCGCGGGCGATCAGGTCGCCCGCCGCGTAGTCCCACGGGTGCGTGCCGCGCTCGTAGTAGCCGTCCAGCCGCCCGCTCGCCACGTCGCACAGGTCCAGCGCCGCCGAGCCGGAGCGTCGGATGTCGCGGACCCGCGGCAGGAGCGCCCGGACGACCTCGCCCTGCGCGCCACGTGTCGCCTGCACGTAGTTGAAGCCCGTCGCCACCAGCGCCTGGTCGAGCGTGGTGCCCGGCCGGCAGCGCACCGGCACGCCGTCACGCCGGGCACCCTGGCCGAGGACCGCGTGGTGGGTCTCCCGCCGGGCCGGTGCGTGGACGACGCCGACCACCGTCTCGCCGTCCAGTTCGGCGGCGACGGAGACGGCCCAGTCCGCTCGCCCGTACAGGTAGTTCACCGTGCCGTCGATGGGGTCGATGATCCAGCGGACGCCGCTGCGGCCGGTGACGCTCGCGCCCTCCTCCCCCAGCAGGCCGTCGTCCGGGCGCCGCTCGCCCAGGAAGCCGGTGATCAGCTTCTCGGCCTTCAGGTCCATCTCCGTGACGACGTCGATGGGGCTCGACTTCGTCGCGGCGACGCCCAGGTCGGCAGGACGGCCGTCCCGCAGGAGGTCGCCCGCGCGGCGGGCGGCCTCCAGGGCGACGTCCAGCAGTTCGGCGTACGGCGCCGGACCGGTCGGCTCGGTCATGTCTCTCCCTCGTCGGATGGCGTCGGGCGCGCGGTCCACGCCGCGCGGCGCGCTGAGCCGCCGCGCGGCGGCTCAGCGGTAAGGGCTGCCGGTACCGGCGGCGGCGGGGCGGGGGGCGCGCGCCGGACAGCAGCCGGCTGGGCACACGTCGTGGGAGGGCCCCAACGCGCCGAGGGCACACCGCTGCGGCACCTCCCCGCGTTCGGTGGCGGCCCGCTCCAGCACCAGCTCCCGTAGCCCGGCCACGAACCGGGGGTCGGTGCCCACCGTCGCCGACCGGACGACCGGCAGGCCGAGCTCCCGGGCCTTGGCCAACGCCTCGGTGTCTAGGTCGTACAGGACCTCCATGTGGTCGGAGACGAAGCCGATCGGGACCATGACGACGGCCGGGGCGCCGTCGGCGTGCACGGCCTCCAGGTGGTCGCAGATGTCGGGCTCCAGCCACGGGATGTGCGGCGCGCCGCTGCGCGACTGGTAGACGAGCTCCCAGGGGCGGTCGGTCCCCGTGCTCTCCCGGACCGCGTCGGCGATCAGCCGTGCCACGTCCAGGTGCTCGGCCACGTAGGCGCCGCCGTCCCCGTGCCCCTCGGCGGGGCCGGAGGTGTCCGCCGAGGCGGTCGGGATGGAGTGGGTGGTGAAGGCCAGCCGGGCCCCGTCCCGCACCGCCTCGGGCAGCTGGGCGAGCGCGGTGAGCACCCCCTCGGTCATGGGCTCCACGAACCCCGGGTGGTTGAAGTAGTGCCGCAGTTTGTCGACGCGGGGCAGCGGCAGCCCCTCGGCCTCCACGGTGGCGAGGGCGTCGGCCAGGTTCTCCCGGTACTGGCGGCAGCCGGAGTACGAGGCGTACGCGCTGGTGACCAGGGTGAGGATGCGGCGGCGGCCGTCCTGGACCATCTCCCGGAGCGTGTCGGTGAGGTAGGGGCCCCAGTTGCGGTTGCCCCAGTAGACGGGCAGGTCGACGCCGTGGTCGGCGAAGTCGTCGCGGAGCGCGGCCAGCAGCTCGCGGTTCTGGGCGTTGATCGGTGAGACGCCGTCGAAGAGGAAGTAGTGCTGGCCGACCTCTTCGAGCCGTTCTCTCGGGATCCCCCGGCCCCGGGTCACGTTCTCCAGGAAGGGCACCACGTCCTTCGGCCCCTCGGGGCCGCCGAAGGAGAGGAGCAGCAGGGCGTCATACGGGTGCGGACGTTCGTCGGGCATGGTCCCGATCCTGCCATCCGGGACGGCGCGAACGGTTCAGGCCCCGCAGCCGTAAGCTGTCTGGGTCAGAACGTCCCTTACTCCCTGTCAGGCGGGATGGCCGTGCCGAGTCCCTACCGCGTGATCTTCACGGCGCCCGGCGCCCGCGGCTTCTCCGCCGCGGGCCTGCTGGGCCGGATGCCCGTCGCCATGCTCGGCATCGGCATCGTCACGATGGTCGCGCAGCTGACGGGCGCCTACGGGCTGGCGGGAGCGCTGGCCGCGACGGTCGCCCTGTCGGCGGCCGCCATCGGCCCGCAGGTGTCCCGGACCGTGGACCGCTACGGACAGCGCCGGGTGCTGCGCCCGGCCGCAGTGGTCACGGCCCTGGCGGTGGCGGGCGTGACGGCGGGGACGGTGTGGGAGTGGCCGGTGTGGACCCTCTTCGTCTGCGCGGCGTTCGCCGGCTGCGTGCCGAGCCTCGGCTCGATGGTGCGGTCGCGCTGGGTGGCGATCTACCGCGACCGTCCGCGCGAGCTGCACGCCGCGTACGCGTGGGAGTCCATCGTCGACGAGCTGTGCTTCATCTTCGGGCCGATCCTGTCGATCGGGCTCTCCACCACCTGGTTCCCGCAGGCCGGCCCCCTGGCCGCCGCCTGCTTCCTCCTGGTGGGTGTCCTCTGGCTGACGTCCCAGCGCGCCACGGAGCCGCCGGTGATCCCGCACGAGGAGGGGCAGCGGCGCGGTTCGGCGCTGCGCACCCCCGGAATCACCGTCGTCCTCGGCACGCTGCTGGCCGTCGGTGTGATCTTCGGGGCCATCGACGTGGTGACCGTCGCGTTCGCCGAGGAGCACGGACACCCGGCGGCGGCCAGCCTGCTGCTGGCCGCCTACGCCGCCGGTTCGTGTCTGGCCGGGGCCGTCTTCGGCCTGCTGCGGCCGGCCGGACCGGCGAGCCGACGCTGGTTGACCGGGGTGTGCGCGGTGACCGCCGGGATGGTGCCGCTGCCGTTCGTGACCGGCCTGCCCCTCCTCGCCGTCCTCCTGTTCGTGGCGGGACTGGCGATCGCCCCGACCCTGGTGACGTCGGTCTCCCTCGTCCAGCACATGGTGCCGCGCTCCCGGCTGACGGAGGGCATGACCTGGGTCAGCAGCAGCATCGCCGTGGGCGTGGCGCTCGGCGCGGCGGTGGCGGGGCGGACGGTGGACGCCCTCGGCGCGGAGCGCGCGTACACCGTCCCGGCCCTGGCCGGAGTCCTGGCCGCCGTGGTCGCGCTGCTCGGCCACCGGCGCCTGTCCCCCACACCGCCGGGGCCGCCCCTGACCGGGCAGGCTCCCGGTGGACGGGCCGCCACCGTCGACGCGGAGGTCTGACGGTCGGCCCTCGACGGGGTGGAGCGACCCCGCCGGGGCCCGCCGTCAGAGCGCGGTCCGGCCCTCCCGGGCCACGAGCGCGAAGGGGTGGCCGCCGGGGTCGGAGTAGAGCCGGGTGTCGTGCGCGCCGCCGTTGTCCTTCGTGTCCAGGGGACGTCCGCCGAGGCTGATGATCTCGCGCTCCGCCTCGTCCATGTCCTCCTGTGCCACCAGCAGGTGCAGGTGGGACTGCTGCGACTCCTCGGGGCGGGGCCAGGTCGGCGGGGCGAACCCGTGGTCGCGCTGGATGGTCAGCGCGGTGCCGTCCGGGCCGACGATCTCGATGAAGTCGGGATGGCGCCCCAGGCGTGCCTCGCCGCCCAGCAGTTTGGCGTAGAACTCGGCCAGCACCTCCGGATCCGTACTGTCCAGCACGAGCACGCAGGTCTTCGCGACGGCCATGAACGTCCCCTCTCCCCGTCGTCCGGGCCCCTGTTGGCCCCGGCTGCCGCCCGTCTACCCGGAAAAGCCGTTCGCACGCCGAGCGTGAGTATGATCGCCCCACCGCCGCGGCAGGAGGGACGACGACCATGAGCACGTTGTACAGCAGGGCCGGCAGGGCGGGATCGTGGCAGAACTGGGCGGGGTGCGCCTCCGCCCACCCCCGGCGCACCGTGGCACCCTCCACCACCCACGCGCTCGCCGCCGCCGTCCGGCGGGCCGCCGAGGACGGTCTGCCGGTGAAGGCCGTCGGGTCGGGCCACTCGTTCACCGCCGTCGCCGTGACGAGTGGCCTGCTCGTCCGGCCCGAGCGGCTCAGCGGGGTGCGGACCATAGACCGGGCCGCCGGAACCGTGACGGTCGCGGCCGGCACCCGGCTCAGGCAGCTCAACGAGGTGCTGGCCGGCGAGGGGCTCTCGCTGGCCAACATGGGCGACATCATGGAGCAGACCGTCTCGGGTGCCGTGAGCACGGGGACGCACGGCACCGGCCGCGTGTCGGCCTCCCTGGCCGCGCAGGTGGTCGCGCTGGAGATGGTGCTCGCCGACGGTTCGGTGCTGCGGTGCTCCCCCACGGAGAACGCCGACGTCTTCGCCGCCGCGCGGATCGGGCTCGGGGCGCTCGGCGTCATCACGGAGTTGACGTTCCGTGTGGAGCCGCTCTTCCTGCTGCACGCCCGCGAGGAACCGATGTCCTTCGAAAGGGTGACGGCCGAGTTCGACCGGCTGACCGCCGAGAACGAGCACTTCGAGTTCTACTGGTTCCCGCACACCGACAACTGCAACACCAAGCGCAACAACCGTTCGGCGGGTCCGGCGCGCCCCCTGCCGCACGTGCGCGGCTGGGTGGACGACGAGCTGCTGTCCAACGGCGTCTTCGGGGCGGCGTGCGCGTTCGGCAAGGCCGTCCCGGCGGCGGTGCCGTTCATCGCCCGGACGGCCAGCCGGGCGCTGTCGGCCCGCCGCTACACCGACGTCGCGTACAAGGTCTTCACGAGCCCCCGCAGGGTGCGCTTCCTGGAGATGGAGTACGCGCTGCCGCGCGCCGCCGCGATGCCGGCGCTGCGCGAACTGCGCGCCCTGATCGAACGGTCGGACCTGCGCGTCAACTTCCCCGTCGAAGTGCGGACCGCGCCCGCCGACGACATCGCCCTCTCCACGGCCGAGGGCCGCGACTCGGCCTACCTCGCCCTGCACGTCTACCGCGGGACGCCGCACTCGGCCTACTTCAGCGCCGCCGAACGCATCATGACGGCGCACGGAGGACGGCCGCACTGGGGGAAGCTGCACAGTCGGGACGCGGCGTACCTGGCGGACGTCTACCCGCGCTTCGCCGAATTCACCTCCGTGCGCGATCGGCTGGACCCGGACCGGGTCTTCGGCAACGACTACCTGCGGCGCGTCCTCGGCGACTGACGCACCGGCACCGCCCCCATCTCGGGACCAACCGGCCCCATACGGTCAACTCCCCTGCATCGCCAGAACATAGGCGGCGCGCCGGTCCTTCCGGCGTGGCCCTAATGGAGTAGTGTCGAAGCCCTGGCCTCGGCCCTGTCCGGTCGATGTGGCGGAGAGTGAGCGAATCGGTCACTCTGGGTGTCCAATCGGTCACCGTGCCACAGCGACGGATCGGATTGCGGGCCCGACACGCCGGGCAAGTCGGCAAAAGGTTGTGGCAGCCTGCACCCCGGGCCGTCACACTCGTCTAGCGGGAGCAGCGACGCACGTGACGTCGGCAGGCACCACCCGGGAGGTCCCCATGCCCGAACTGCGTGTCGTGGCCGTCAGCAACGACGGCACACGGCTGGTGCTCAAGGCTGCCGACAACACGGAGTACACCCTCGCCATCGACGAGCGGCTGCGCGCCGCCGTCCGCAACGACCGGGCCCGGCTGGGGCAGATCGAGATCGAGGTCGAGAACCACCTCCGTCCCCGGGACATCCAGGCGCGGATACGAGCCGGTGCGACGGCCGAGGAAGTGGCCCAGCTCGCCGGCATCCCCGTCGAGCGGGTGCGCCGGTTCGAGGGCCCGGTGCTGGCCGAGCGCGCGTTCATGGCGGAGCGGGCCCGCAAGACCCCGGTGCGCCGTCCCGGGGAGAACACCGGTCCGCAGCTCGGCGACACCGTGGCCGAGCGGCTCCTCGTCCGCGGCGCGGACAAGGACACCGTCCGCTGGGACTCCTGGCGGCGGGACGACGGCACGTGGGAGGTCCTGCTCGTCTACCGTGTCGCCGGCGAGCTGCACTCGGCGAGCTGGAGCTACGACCCGCCCCGGCGTCTGGTGCAGTGCATGGACGACGAGGCGCGGACGCTCGTGGGCGAGAGCAGCGAGCCGCCCGAGCCGAGCTTCCCGTTCGTGCCCCGCATCGCGCGCCTGCCCAGGGAGCGCGGCGAGGACGGCGGGCAGGCCCGGCCCGATCCGGTCGCCCGCCCCGAGCGGGAGGAGCGGGACTCCCTGACCAGCCTGCTGGAGGCGGTACCGAGCTTCCGGGGCGACATGGTCGTGCCCGAACAGCCTCCCGTGGACGACGACGGGATCGAGGCGCCGGCGGCGGAGCTGGCCGAGCAGGCGGAGCCGACCGCCGCGAGCGCGGGCGCCGCCTACGCGGACGTGCTGATGCCCCGTTCGGTGGCCAGCCACCGGGACCGTCTCACCGGCACGACCGACCGTCAGGCGGAGGCGGACGGCGTCCGGCCGGGCCGCCGGGCCGCCGTACCGAGCTGGGACGAGATCGTCTTCGGCACGCGCCGCAAGAAGCAGGAGTGACCGCGGGGTGCGGGCGGCCCGGCGCCGCGCGCACCCCCCTCGTCGCCTCGTCGCCCGCCCGGCGCTACGCGTGGTGGAACGTCGTCTCGGTCTTCCGGTCGTCGACCATCGGACGCGGCTGCCGCCGCAGTTCCGGCACGAGGCGCCGGAGGTCGTCGACCAGCCGGGCCGCGAGGTCGGCGGAGAAGCCGCCCCGGCACACCACCCGGCAGACCGCCAGGTCCTGCCGGTCGGGGGGAAGCGTGTACGCGGGCACCAGCCAGCCGAACTCGCGCAGGCGCCGGGAGACGTCGAACACGTCGTAGGCCCGGACGTGCGGCGCGGTGGTGAACGTCAGCACGGGTAGCTCGTCGCCCCGGGTGAGCAGCCGGAAGTCACCGATCGAGGCGATGTTCCCGGCCAGTTCCCGGGCCACGTCCCGGGCGGCCTGCTGGACCTGCCGGAAGCCCTCGCGGCCGAGCCGCAGGAAGGTGTAGTACTGGGCGGCGACCTGCGCGCCGGGCCGGGAGAAGTTGAGGGCGAAGGTCGGCATGTCGCCGCCGAGGTAGTTGACCCGGAAGACCAGCTCTTCGGGCAGCGCCTCCTCGTCGCGCCACAGTGCCCAGCCGACGCCGGGGTAGACGAGTCCGTACTTGTGCCCGGAGGTGTTGATCGACGCGACGCGGGGCAGCCGGAAGTCCCAGGTCAGGTCCGGGTCGAGGAAGGGGGCGACCATGGCCCCCGACGCTCCGTCGACGTGCACGGGCACGTCGAGCCCGGTGCGTTCCCGCAGGGCGTCGAGGGCGGCGCAGAGCTCCGCGATCGGCTCGTAGGACCCGTCGAAGGTGGAGCCGAGGATGCCGACGACCCCGATGGTGTTCTCGTCGCACAGGGCGACGGCCGCGGCCGGGTCGATGTGGAAGCGCTCGCCTTCCAGGGGCACCTTGCGCGGCTCCACCTCCCAGTAGGTGCAGAACTTCTCCCAGCACACCTGCACGTTGCCGCCCATCACGAGATTGGGCCGGGCCTCGCGCGAGGGGTAGCGGTCGGCGTTGGAGCGGGCCCACCGCCGCTTCAGGGCCATCCCGCACAGCATGCACGCCTCGCTGGAGCCCGTCGTCGAGCAGCCCACGGCCACGCGCGGGTCCGGTGCGTGCCAGAGGTCGGCGAGCATCGCCACGCACCGCCGTTCCAGCTCGGCGGTGCGCGGGTACTCGTCCTTGTCGACGATGTTCTTGTCCCTGCACTCCCCCATCAGCGTGTCGGCCTGCGGCTCCATCCACGTCGTGACGAACGTGGCCAGGTTCAGGCGCGCGTTGCCGTCCAGCATGAGCTCGTCGTGGACGAGGCGGTAGGCCGTCTCGGGGTCGAGAGGCGCTTCGGGGAGACGATGCTCGGGCGTGGCCAGGGTGAGCCCCGCGGCGACGGTGTGGAGGGGGTCGACCGCCAGGGTGCGCTCGGCTTCCTGCCGCGAACGGCCGTGGGACAGAGGTGACATGGCGCCCCCGTTCTCGCGTCGACGCCCGGAGTGACCGGAAGCGGTGGCCGGGACCGGCTCCGCCCCCACCATGGTGCGCCAGATCCCCGTGGCGCGCTCGGCCACCGCCGGCCCCGCCCACCTCACCGCGCTGAAGTGGTCCATGTGAGCCGCCGCGAAGTGGACCATTCAGCGGCGTTCGGCGGACCTAGCGTGAGCGACGGCCCCACCTCCCCCACTCGTGAGGAGCACGTCTTGGCTGCCATCAGACCTCTGTCGGTCGCTCTCGTCGGTGTCGGTCCGCGCGGTCTCGCCGTGCTGGAACGCCTGTGTGCCAACGCCCGTCGGCGCCCGCCGGCCGAGGGCGTCCACCTGCACCTCATCGACCCGTGGCCCGCCGGCGCGGGGGCCGTGTGGCGCACCGACCAGTCCCGCGAGCTGCTCATGAACACCGTGGCCTCGCAGATCACCGCCTTCACGGACCCCACCGTGACGATGGAGGGCCCCGTCGAGCCGGGCCCGAGCCTGTACGCGTGGGTGGAGGAGCTGCGCCTCGCGACGCCCGGGAGCGGACGGGAGGCGCACGACGAGCGGACGCTGGCGGAAGCCCGGTCACTCGGCCCCGACGACTACCCCACGCGGGCGTTCTTCGGCGCCTACCTGCGGGCGATGTTCACACGCATCCGCGACGCCGCTCCCGACCACGTGGAGATCACCGCGCACCGGTGCCGGGCCGTGGAGCTGACCGGCGGGGACGAGGAGACACCGGAGCAGACCCTGCGGCTGGAGAACGGGCTGCTGATCGAGGGACTGGACGCGGTCGTGCTGTCCCAGGGACACGTGGCGGCCGAACCCGGTCCGGCGGAACGGCTGCTGGGGCAGCGCGCGGAACGCCTCGGGCTGCACTATCTTCCGCCGGTGAACCCGGCCGACGTCGACCTCGACGCCGTCGGACCGCACGAGACCGTGCTGCTGCGCGGGCTCGGGCTGAACTTCTTCGACTACATGGCCCTGCTCACCAGTGGGCGCGGGGGCACCTTCACGCGGCGTGACGGCGAGCTGTGCTACGAACCCTCCGGGCTGGAGCCGCTGATGTACGCCGCTTCACGGCGGGGCATCCCGTACCACGCGAGGGGCGAGAACGAGAAGGGACCGCACGGGAGGTACATCCCCCGGCTGCTGACGGCCGACCGCATCGCGCGGCTGCGTCGCCGTGCGCGGGACGGCGAGCGCCTCTACTTCGGCACGGACGTGTGGCCGCTTGTCGCGCGGGAGGTCGAGAGTGTCTACTACGCGGCGCTCTTGGCGCGTCGGGACCGGGCGGCGGACCGGGAGGCGTTCACCGAGCGGTACCTGGCGGCCGCGTGCGAGACGGACCGGACCGCCGTGCTGGACGCCTTCGGGTTACCGGAGGAGGACCGCTGGGACTGGGACACCCTCGCCCGCCCCTACACCGGCCGCGACTTCGCCGACCGGGACGCGTTCCACACCTGGCTGATCGCCCACCTGCAACGGGACGTCCGGCAGGCGCGCGGCGGAAACGTCAGCGATCCGGTCAAGGCCGCCCTCGACGTGCTGCGTGACCTGCGCAACGAGGTCCGGCTCGCCGTGGACCACGGCGGGCTGGACGGGAACTCCCACCGTGACGAACTGGACGGCTGGTACACGCCGCTCAACGCGTTCGCGTCCATCGGCCCGCCCGCCTTCCGCATCGAGCAGATGATCGCACTGATACGGGCCGGTCTTCTCCACGTCACCGGACCCGGTACGGAGATCCAGGTCGACTCGGACGATCCGGCCTTCGTGCTGGTCTCCCAGCGCATCCCGGCGCCGCCCGTGCGAGCCCGCATCCTGATCGAGGCCCGGCTGCCCGAGCCCGATCTGCGACGCACGGCCGACCCGCTGATGCGCCGGCTGCGGGAGGATGGCCGGGCCGTACCGTTCCGGATCGACGGTGCCTGCGGCGTCCGGTACGAGACGGGCGGCATGACGGTGACGCCCCGCCCGAGCCGCCTCGTCGACGCACAGGGCCGCCCCCATCCCCGTCGCTTCGCGCACGGTGTGCCGACCGAGTCCGTGCACTGGGTGACGGCCGCGGCGGCGCGTCCCGGTGTCGACTCCGTGAGCCTGGGAGACGCCGACGCCATCGCCCGGGCCGTGCTCGACCAGGGCGTGGCGAGCCACCGGCCCGCGTCCCGACGCTTGGAGGTGGGATCGTGACGACGTTCGACGACCGGGCCGCCGACTCCGCTCTGCTCTCCCCGGTGCGCGCGGGCACCCCGGTCGAGGCCGCGGTCGGCGACACGGCCTGGCTGCAGGGCATGCTCGACGCCGAGGCGGCCCTGGCCCGGGCGCAGGCCGCCCTCGGGGCCGTACCCGCGGCCCACGCCGAGACCATCACGGCGGCGGCGCGTGCCGAGCGGTTCGACGTCCGGGCCCTGGCCCTGGCCTCCCGGGAGACCGCCAACCCGGTGGTCGCCCTGGTGCGGGCGCTGACCCGGGCCGTGGCGGAGGACGACCCGGCGGCGGCCGAGTACGTGCACCGGGGTTCGACCAGCCAGGACGTCTTCGACACCGGTGCCATGCTCGTCGCGGGGCGGGCCCTCGGACTGGTCCTGGACGACCTGGGGCGTGCGGCCGAGGCGCTCGCCCGCCTCGCGCAC
This sequence comes from Streptomyces chumphonensis, assembly GCF_014779715.1. GTDB lineage: Bacteria > Actinomycetota > Actinomycetes > Streptomycetales > Streptomycetaceae > Streptomyces > Streptomyces chumphonensis. Next base: position 127,666 of record NZ_JACXYU010000006.1, on the reverse strand, counting down.
GACCACCGGGACACGGTGATGGCGGGCCGCACCCTGGCGCTCCAGGCGGTTCCGACCACCTTCGGCCTGAAGGCGGCCGGCTGGCGACAGCTGCTCCTCGACGCGCACGAGCGCGTCGCCCGGGTCCGTGCGGGCGGTCTCCCCGTCTCCCTCGGCGGGGCCGCCGGGACCCTGGCGGGGTACGTGGAGTACGCCCGGGTGGACGGGGTCGGCGCGGCGGCGTCCGGGGAGTACGCCGACCGCCTGCTGGACGCCTTCGCCGCCGAGACGGGGCTGGCCCGGCCGGCCCTGCCCTGGCACGCGCTGCGGACCCCGATCGCCGATCTCGCGTCCGCCTTGGCCTTCACCGCCGGAGCCCTCGGCAAACTGGCCCTGGACGTCCAGAACCTGTCACGCACCGAGATCGCGGAGGTGGCGGAGCCGACCGGGGAGGGTCGGGGCGCCTCGTCCGCCATGCCGCACAAGCGGAACCCGGTGCTGGCCACGCTGATCCGCTCGGCGGCACTGCAGGTGCCCGCGCTGTCCACGGGCCTGACCCAGTGCCTGATGGCCGAGGACGAACGCTCGGGCGGTGCCTGGCACGCGGAGTGGCTGCTGCTCCGCGAGTGCCTGCGACTGACCGGAGGAGCCGCGCACACGGTGGTGGAGCTGGTCGAGGGGCTGAGCGTGCACCCCGACCGGATGGCGGCCAACCTGGACCTCACCGGCGGTCACCTCGTCTCCGAGCGCGTGACCGCGCACCTGGCGCCGCTCCTCGGCCGGAACGCGGCGAAGGCGCTGCTGACCGAGGCGTCGGCGCGGGCCGCCCGCACCGGCGTGCCGCTGGCCCGGGTCCTCAGCACGTATCCCGAGGTCGTCGACGCGCTGGGCGGCGAGCGGGTCGCGGCGCTGTGCGATCCCCCGGGGTACGTCGGCGCGGCCGGAGTCCTGGTCGACCGGGCCGTGTCGTAGCCGGACCGGCCGACCGGTCGCCTCCGGTGCCGCGGCCGGTCAGCCGGGCCGACCGAAGCACCGGGCCAGGACCCGGCTCAGTGCCTCCAGCGCCCCGGTGAACGCGTGCCGGGGCGGTGTGCCGTACCCGATGACCAGTCCCGGGGCGTGCGGGCCCGGCGTGCCCCAGTAGTCGCCGAGCCCGACGACCAGGACGGACTCCCGGCGGGCGGCCCGGATCACCTCCTCCTCGGCGGGGCCGTCCGGGGACCAGCGGATGAGCGCGTGCAGACCGGCGCTCTCCCCGGCCAGCCACGCCGTCGGGGCGTGCTCGGCCAGCGCCCTGCCGAGTTGGTCCCGCCGTCTGCGGTAGTGGTCCCGGCACTGCCGGACGTGCCGGTCGTAGGCCCCCGAGAGCAGCAGGTCCGCCAGGACCATCTGGGTCAGGGCGGCGGTGTGCCGGTCCGCGACGCGTTTGGCGGTCGTGATCCGCTCGACCCAGTCGGGCGGGACCACGAGCCAGGACAGCCGGATGCCGGGAGCGAGGGTCTTGCTCGTGGTCCCGGCGTAGACGACCCGGTCCGGGGCCATGGGCTGCAACGTGCCGACCCGCTGCCGTCCGTACTGGAACTCGCTGTCGTAGTCGTCCTCCACGATCACCGCGTCCGTGTCCCTGGCCCAGTCGACGAGGGCCCTGCGGCGTTCGGCGGACAGGTTGACGCCCGACGGGTACTGGTGGATCGGGGTGACGACGGCGGCTCCGCCGCGCAGATCGGCCGGGAGCAGCCCGTTCCCGTCCACGTCGACGGGGTGGACGCGGAGTCCGGCGAGCTCGATGACGTCCCGGAAGAGCGGATAGCACGGGTTCTCGACGGACACTCCGGCCACCCCGTGCTCCGCCAGCACGGTGGCGATGAGCCCGAGTGCCTGGGTGAAGCCGTGGCAGACCACGATCCGATCGGGATGCGCGCTGACGCCCCTGCTCCGGGCCAGGTAGTCGGCCAGGGCCCGGCGCAGCTCGATGCGGCCCCGGGGGTCGCCGTAGCCCAGCGCCTCGGCCGGGACCGTCTTGAGCACGTGCTGCGTCGACCTGGTCCAGGCGCCGCGTGGGAACAGCGTCACGTCCGGCATACCCGGCCGGAAGGTGTACCGCAACGGGGTCCGGGACTCGGGCGGTGCGGCCGGCCCCCGCACGTGCCGGGGCGTCGGGCGCGCGGGACCGACGACGCGGGTTCCCGAGCCCTGCACCGTCTCCAGGTGGCCTTCGGCGATGAGCAGGTGGTAGGCGGCGACGACGGTCCCCCGGGCGATGCCGAACTCGACCGCGACGCTGCGGGAGGAGGGGAGCCGGGCGCCGGGCGGCAGCCGGCCGGTCTCGATCGCCCGCCGCAGGGCCGCCGCGAGCTGCTCCCTGCGCCCGCGACGCTGCCGCAGGTCGAGATCCAGGTGCAGGTCGAGCGTGTGGGCCCGCGGGAGGGTGCTCAGGACGCCTCCGTGGGACCGGCCCCGGTGGCCACCGGCCGGGCCGGGTCGGCGCACCACTGCGACCACGACCCGACGTACAGGGCGGCGCTGACGCCCGCCTCCTGAAGGGCCAGGACCTGCTGCGCGGCCGAGACCCCGGACCCGCAGTAGACCCCGACCTCGGCGTCGCGGTGCGCGCCGAGGGCGGCGAACCGCTCACGGAGCTCGGCCGCGGGACGCAGCCTGCCGTCGGGCGCGACGTTGTGCGTCGTCGGCGCCGAGAGCGCGCCGGGGATGTGCCCGGCCACGGGGTCGATGGGCTCGACCTCGCCCCGGTAGCGCTCGGCGGCGCGGGCGTCGAGCAGCACCCCGCGCCGGGCCAGTGCGGCGGCCCCGTCGGCGTCGAGGAGCGGCATCCCACCGGGCTCGGGGAGGAAGTCACCCGGCTTCACCTCGGGCGGCTCGGTGGTCACCGGGCCGTCCCAGGCCGCGAAGCCGCCGTCGAGGACGCGCACGTCGCCGTGGCCGGTGTAGCGCAGCAGCCACCAGGCGCGGGCGGCGGCCCATCCCTGCCCGCCGTCGTAGACGACCACGGGCCGGGCCGCGGTGACCCCCGCCCGCCGCATCGCGGCCCCGAACACGTCGAGGTCCGGCAGCGGGTGACGTCCGCCGGGGCCGGGCGGCGCGGCGAGTTCCGTCTCCAGGTCCACGTAGACGGCGCCCGGCAGGTGGCCGGCCTCGTACACCGAACGGCCCGTGGGGCCGCCCATCTCGTAACGGACGTCGAGCAGCACCGGTCCGGCGGCCGGGTCGGCCGGGGCCGGGTCGCCCGCGAGCGCGGACGCGGAGATCAGGGCAGTCATGGGCGCATTGTCGCGCACACCGGCGGGAATTCACCCCACGGACCGGGACACGGGCCCCGGAGAGTGCGAGCATGACTACACACCGCACGCAGCGCCCTCGCCGGGCCGCAACGGCTCCGGCCCGGGCGATCACGGTGGCGCACCGGATTGACGCCCGCCCCCGGCGGGCACCCGCGACGTTTGGCCCCGTGTCCGCCCGCGTGCCCTCGTCCGAGGGGGCACCGCACGGCACGGCCCGACCGCCACGACGAGACACCACGACGACGATGGTTCCGAGGAGACGACGCAGATGACCGAGGGCACGACTCGGTTCACCCCGGGCACACCCTGCTGGGCGAGCCTGATGGTGCACGACCTGGCCGCCAGCGAGAAGTTCTACCGCGACCTGTTCGGCTGGGAGTTCGAGGAGGGGCCGGCACAGCTCGGCCCCTACACCCGCGCGCACCTCGACGGCCGGCGGGTCGCCGGGCTGGGCGAGATGCGCGACGGCAGCGCCGTACCGGTGGCCTGGCTGCCGTATCTGGCGGCCGACGACGCCGACGCCGTCTGCGACCTCGTGCGCGACTGCGGCGGCACCGTGGGCGTGGGGCCGCTGGACTCCGGGGAGGCCGGCCGGATGGCGATCGCGGCGGACCCGGGCGGCGCCACCTTCGGGATCTGGCAGGCCGGCGCCGATGTCGGCGTCCCGGCCGACGGCGCGATCGGCACACCGGTGTGGAACGAACTGGTCACCGCCGACGGCTTCGCGGTGAGCCCCTTCTACTCCCGGGTCTTCGGCTACACGACCGAGCCCGCCGCGGCCACCGACACCGACTACCTGACGCTCCGGCTGGACGGGCGCGCCGTCGGGGGCGTCCGCGGGGTGGGGCGGTCGCTTCCCCGTGACCGGGGCTCGCACTGGACGACGTACTTCGCCGTGGCGGACGCCGACGAGGCCGCCCGGCAGGTCACCGAACTGGGCGGCCACCTCGTCCGGGAGCCGCGCGAGTCGCCCTACGGCCGGATCGCACACGTCACCGACCCGGAGGGCGCGCACTTCGCCGTGATCCGCATGACCGACCCGCAGGACGCCGTGACCCGCCGCGAGCGCGGCTGACCGGCCTCAGCGGCGGGGCGCGGGCAGCGCCGCCCCGTCGACGGGGAGCACGTCGGGCGAGAGGGCGCCCGCCCGGGCCGCCGCCGCGGTGAGCCGGCGCCGGTGGTGGCGGCGGCACAGGACCTCGTAGCCGACGTCGCGGGGCTGCCCGCCGTCCTCGGCACCGCCCGCGACGTCGCCCACGACGACCTGCGCACCCTCCACCACCATGCGCCCGGCCACGGTGCGGGCGTTGTGGGTGGCCCGGGCACCGCACCAGCACAGGCCCTCGACCTGGAGCACCTCCACCCGGTCGGCGAGCTCGACGAGCCGCTGGGAGCCGGGGAAGAGGCGGGTGCGGAAGTCGGTGGTGATGCCGAACGCGAACACGTCGATGCCCAGGTCGTCCACCACCCGCGCGAGCTGGTCGATCTGGCCGGGCGTCAGGAACTGCGCCTCGTCGGCGATGACGTAGTCCGCCCGCCCGCCCGCGGTGAGGTGGCGGACGAGGCAGGCATGGAAGTCGAACTCCTCGTCGGCCTCCACGGCGTCGGTGACCAGCCCCAGCCGGGAGGAGAGCCGGCCGGCGCCCGCCCGGTCGTTGCGGGTGAAGATCATGCCCTGGAGCCCCCGGGCGGCCCGGTTGTGCTGGATCTGCAGGGCGAGTGTGCTCTTGCCGCAGTCCATCGTGCCGCTGAAGAAGACGAGTTCGGGCATGGCAGGTGCGGCCCCCCTTCGCTGTGGTCGCCGGGTCGTCGGGTTTCGGACGTGTCGTGCGGGTCGGCGCGGGGCGCCGGACGTCAGGTACGGACCTCCAGCAACGGCACGAGCTGCTCGGCCGGGGTCACCGAACCGTGCATGCCGATCAGCGCCGACTCGTTGGGCTCCGTCCGGGTGGCGACGACGGCCGCGGTGCCGTTCATCGCGACGACGACGTCCCCGATGCGCCGGTGGACCCGCTCGTCCACGCCCCGCCCGGGCGGGCCGAACCAGCCCAGCTCGATCGCCTCGTCCCGGGTGGCGACCCAGGCCTCGTCGGCCAGGACCTCCCGCCAGACGGTGTGCACGTCGGCGGCGGCGCCGGGCACGGCGTACAGGTGACGGGCCCGGCCCTCTCCGCCGAGGAGGGCCACCCCGGCGCTCAGCTCCCAGTCCTCGTCGAAGTCGAAGCGCGAGGGCGAGCCGGGCGGGACGTCGACCATGCCGTGGTCGGCGGTGACGTAGAGCACGCTGCGCGGCGGGAGCTGCTCGGCCAGGCGCTGCGCGAGCCGGTCGACGTAGGCCAGCTGTTCGCGCCAGGCGTCGGAGTCGACGCCGTGGCGGTGACCGTTGCCGTCGAGGTCGGCGTAGTAGGTGTAGACGAGGGAGCGGTCGGCGGCGGCCAGCCGCCGGGCGGCGAGGTCCATGCGGTCCTCACCGGAGAGCCGGCCGAGGAACGTCCCACCGGACAGGGCGATCTTGGTGAGCGGCGTGTGCTCGAAGTGCGGCGCGGAGACCTGGCTGGTCTCGACGCCCGCCGCGTGGGCCAGCTGGAAGACCGTGGGGTAGGGCTGCCAGACGTGCGGGTCCGTCCACGGCTGCCAGCGCAGCTGGTTCATCAGCGAACCCGCGTCGGGATCGAGCACGGCGTAGCCGGGAAGTCCGTGTGCGCCGGGAACCTGGCCGGTGCCCACGGAGGCCAGGGAAGTGGCCGTCGTCGAGGGGAAACCGGAGGTGATGGGCTCCCCCGTGCCGTTCGTCGAGCCGGGCAGCAGCGAGGTCAGGAAGGGCGCCTGGGCCGGGTGGGACCGCAGCGCGTCCCAGCCGAGGCCGTCGACGAGGAAGACGCAGACGCGGTCGGCCGGCTCCAGCGCGAGCCCGGACCGCAGTCCGGGCACGCCGAGGCCCGCCGCGGCGGCGGGCAGGACGTCGGCGAGCGACGCCGTGCCGTAGCGGGGCACGGGCGCGGTGCGCGGGTCGAGCGGTACGGGTTCGGCCCAGGCCGGGTCCGCGGGGGTCGCCTGGATCATCAGCGGGCAGCCACCGTGGCCTCGGACAGGCTCTGCGCGAAGTCGAGCGCCTGCCGGACGGTGTCGGGCCCGTCGCCCGCCTCGCTCACCCGCAGGGACAGGTCGTCCGCCGTGGTGGAGCCGGTGTAGCCGTGGTCGGCCTCGCAGTTGGGGTCGCCGCAGGCGGCGGGCTCCAGGTCGATCCGGTTGACGGCGCCCCAGCCGATGGTGAGGACGACCTCGCGCGGCAGCGTGCCCGGCCGGTACGCCTCCGGGTTGGCCACCACCCGGCTCAGCACGACCGAGGAGATCCGCTCCAGCCGCACCGACTCGGTGGAGGTCGTGGCGTACGGCACGGGCGAACCGCTGTCGGCGGCCTGCTCGTCGGTGTGGCTGACGATGAACCGGGTGCCGGTCAGGACGAGCACGGTCACATGGCGCCGCACCTCGTTGGCGTCGAACGTCGTCTCCTGGTGCACGACGAAGGAGGTGACCGGCTCGCCGCCGACCGCGGCCTCCACTGCCTCGGCCACGAGGGCCGGGTAGTAGCCGCTGCGTTCGATCGCCGTCCGCAGCCCCTGCGTCGTCGTTCCGGTCTTCGCCATGCGGCCCATCCTAAGGCCCGTCCGGCGGGGGCCCTCCGTTCGAGGCGGACCGCCGGGCGGGCGTCACCACGCGGAGAGCCGCCGGGGCCCGAGGTCGGTGGTGGCGGGGGGCGGGGCGAGCCGGACGACGGCGTCGAGGGCGGTCAGCCCCCGGGCGGCGACGACCACCGGTTCCAGGTCGACGGAGACGATCTCGGGATGGTCGTCGACGAGCCGGGAGACGCGCAGCAGCAGGTCCTCCAGCGCGGCGGTGTCCACCGGTGCGGCACCGCGCCAGCCGAAGAGCATGGGCGCCGTCCGCAGGGACCGCACGAGCTGGGCCGCCTCGCGGTCGGTGACGGGCACGAGGCGGTGCGCCACGTCCCCCAGCAGCTCCGAGGGCGGACCTGCCAGCCCGAACGACAGGACGGTCCCGATGGCCGGGTCCACAGCGGCCCGCACGACGGTGTCCACACCGCGCGGCACCATCGTCTGCACGACCGGGCGCAGCTCGGCGGGTGAGCCGAGGGCGTCGGTGAACTCGCCGTACACGCGGCGCAACTGCGACTCCGAGACGATGTCCAGCCGCACCCCGCCGAGATCCGCCCGGTGCCGCAGGTGCGGGGCCGTCGTCTTGAGCGCCACGGGGTACCCCACCCCGGCGGCCGCCGCCACGGCGGCGTCGGGGTCCGGCGCCGGGCGCACCGGCAGCACCGGGACGCCGTAGCAGGCCAGCAACGCGGCGGCGTCGGGGGCCGGCAGGGTGACGCCGCGCGGGCGCGCGGACCGCCCGTCGGACTCCGGGGCGGCACCGTACAGGACGCGGGAGACGGCCGCGGCCGCTCCGGCCTCGTCGACGTCCTCCTCCGGCACCCGGCCGGGCCGCTCGGCGTCCCGCCGCCACTGCGCGTAGCGGACCGCCTCGGCGAGCGCCCGGACGGCCCGCTCGGGGGCGGGATAGGCGGGGATGCGGCGCGCGCTCAGGGCGTCGTCGAGGCCCTCGATGGCCAGATGGACGACGGCCACGGGCTTTCCGGATCCGGCCGCCGCGTGCTGCAACGCGTCCGCCAGCTCCTCCGCGCCCCGGTCGTCCACCCAGGGGATCGCGGTGACGACCACGGCGTCCGTGCCCGGATCGGCGAGCGCTTCGGCCAGCGCCCGGTGGAAGTCCCCGGGGGTGGCGGAGGAGGTGAGATCGACCGGGTCGCGCGGGCGCAGGCCCTGGGCGAGGCACGCGTCGTAGGTGAGCAGGCACAGCGACTCCGCGTTGCCCAGCATCGCGATCCGCGGCCCGGCCGGAAGCGGTTGGAAGGCGAGCTGGAGCCCGGTGTCCACCAACTCGGTGACGGTGTCCACGAGCAGGACGCCGGCCTGCCGCAGCAGCACCGAGACGGTGGCGTCCGGGGTGCGGATGGCGGGCACCGCGTGTCCGGGCGGCGGTGCGCTGCCGCTGTGCCGCGCCCCGCGCACCACCACGACGGGCTTGCGTGCGGCGGTGCGGCGGACCAGGCGGGTGAACTTGCGCGGGTTGCCGAAGGACTCCAGGTACATCAGGACGACGTCGGTGTCCGGGTCGTCGTCCCAGAACTGCAGGACGTCGTTGCCGGAGACGTCGGCCCGGTTCCCGGCCGAGACGAAGGACGACGGCCCGGTCCCGCGCCGGTGGAGCCCGCCGAGGAGGGCGATGCCGATCGCGCCGGACTGGGTGAACAGCCCGATCCGGCCGCGCTCGGGCGTGCGGCTGGCCAGGGTGGCGTTCAGCCGTACGTCGGGGGCGGTGTTGACGAGGCCGAAGGCGTTCGGGCCGATGAGGCGCATGCCGTAGGAGCGGGCCTTGCGGACCAGTTCGCGCTGGGCGGCCCGGTCGAAGTCGGCGGAGAGGACCACGACGCCCTGCACCCCGTGCTCGCCGCACTCGGTGACCACGGCGTCGACGGCGGACGCGGGCACGGCCACGACGGCCAGGTCGACCGGGTCCGGGATGTCGCGCACCGAGCGGTGCGCGCTCACCCCCTCCAGCGCCTCCAGCACCGAAGCGCCCTCGGGCAGCCCCGCGTTCACGGCGTGCACGCGCCCGGTGTAGCCCGCGCCGCGCAGGGACTCCAGGACGGTGCGTCCCGCTCCGCCCGGCCGCCGCCGGACACCGACGACGGCGACCGACGAGGGCGCCAGGAGCCGCTGGACCGACCGCGCCTCGGCCCGCTGTTCACGGGCCCGCATGACGGCCACCGAGCGCTCGGTGGGTTCGAGGTCGAGCGTGAGGTGGACGGAGCCGTCCTCGAAGCTGCGCTGCTGGGAGTAGCCGGCGTCGGTGAAGACCTTCGCCATCTTGGTGTTGGCGGGCAGGACCTCGGCGGTGAAGCGGCGCACGCCGCGCTCCCTGGCACAGGCGGCGATGTGCTCCAGCAGCGCGGAGGCGACGCCGCGCCCCTGGTGGGCGTCCTGCACGAGGAAGGCGACCTCGGCCCGGTCGGCCGGGGCGGAGGCCGGACGGCCCGTGGCGTCGGTCCGGTCGTACCGGACGGTGGCGATGAACTCACCGCCCACGATGGCGGCCAGGCCCACCCGGTCCACGTAGTCGTGCTGGGTGAACCGGCGCACGTCACGGGCGGACAGGCGCGGGTACGGGGCGAAGAACCGGTAGTACTTCGACTCGTCCGAGACCTGCTCGTAGAAGCTGACCAGGCGGTCGGCGTCGTCCTCGGTGATGGGCCGGACGCGGGCCGTCCCGCCGTCGCGCAGCACCACGTCGGCTTCCCAGTGGGTCGGGTACGCGCGCTCCGGGGGCGTCTGCATGCGCCCCAGCGTACGGCGCGCCGGTGCCGCCGCGCTCGCCTCCGCCCCGTCCCGGGCGATCGCCGCGCACGACGGCCGGGGGCGGGGCGGTGGACCGGCCGTCCGCGCCCCCGCGTGCGAAGCTGGTCCGGCAGGCTCCGAGCGAAGGGCATCACCATGGCTGAGCGTCGCGTCACCGTCGGCTGGGCTGAGGGGCTGCACGCCCGCCCCGCCGCGATCTTCGTCCGGGCCGCGACGGCCACGGGCGTCCCGATCACCGTCGCCAAGGGTGACGGGCCCCCGGTGAACGCCGCCTCCATGCTCGGCGTGCTGGGCCTCGGCGCGGAGAAGGGCGATGAGGTGCTGCTGACCTCTGACGCGGAGGGTGCCGACGCGGCACTGGACCGGCTGGCGAAACTGGTCGGTGAAGGACTGGAGGACATGCCGGAGACGGTGTGAACCGGGGCAGGATCGACGAGCCGTACCGGACGCCGGGAAAAGCACGGCACGGAATGGACTTTCCGGTTCCGGCGCCGTGCACGGGAAATGGCGCAGCCGGGCGAAACGCCTCGAAGAAAGGGAGCGCGCATTCCCGAGTATTTTTGTATACGGCTTGTGTTAAAGGGGGCCGCGCGCCGTGTTGACGGCAGGTTTCGTTGTCCTCACCGTCACCGGCCGCTGGGCGCGGCGTATCGCACCCGCCCGCTCGACATGTGCGGCCGCGAGGCCCCTGGCCCGTTCGGCGTCCCGCCGGGCGACGGCGTCGACGATGGCACCGTGCTCGTGCCACACTGCGGTGGCGCGGTCCGCCGCCGACGGGTCGTCCTGCTGGTCGACCGCGTAGAGCCAGGCGATCTTGCGGCGCAGTTGCACCAGCACCGCGGCCAGGGTGGGGGTGCCGGACGCCTGGGCGAGGGTCTCGTGGAACCAGTCCCCCAGGGGTCGCAGGTCGGAGAGGTGTCCGTGCTCGGCCCGCTCCCGACCCAGCCGTACCAGACCGCGCAGCACCTTCAGGTGGGCCTCCGTCCGGCGGTGCGCCGCGCGGGCCGTGCCGAGGGGCTCCAGCAGCGCACGCATGTCCAGCAGATCGGCCGCCTCCTGCTCGGTCGGCCGGGCCACGCAGGCTCCCACGTGCCGCCGGCTGGTGACGAACCCCTCGGACTCCAGGGCTCGCAGGGCCTCCCGCACCGGCACCCGGGAAACGCCGTAGCGGCGCGCGAGTAGTTCCTCGGTCAGCCGGAAACCCGGCGGGAAGGCACCGCTCACGATGTCGTCCCGAACCGCCGTGCACACCGTGTGCGCGGAAATGCGCATACCCCGACCTCCGCCGTTATCCCCACGTTTTCCAGGTACCGCTTCCCCGCACTGTATTCCACTCTTCGCTTTCTGCGGACGGCTCCGGGTGAGGAGACGGAAAAACGACGGACCCCCGACCGGATGGCCGGGGGTCCGCGTCGGGTGGGGCACCGCGTCAGGAGAGCGGCACGCCCTTGCCCCGGAGGTAGTTCACCGGGTCCATGTCCGAGCCGTAGGCGGCGGTCGAGCGGGCCTCGAAGTGCAGGTGCGGGCCGGTGGAGTTACCGGTCGAGCCGACCTTGCCTATCTCGGCACCGGCGGAGACGCTCTGGCCCACGCTGACACCGATGGCGGAGAGGTGACCGTACTGGGTGAACGTCCCGTCGTTGTGCTTGACGACGATGTTGTTGCCGTAGGCGCCGCCCCAGCCGGCGGTGACGACGGTGCCGGCGGCGACGGAGTTGACCGGCGTGCCGGTGGCGGCGGCGAAGTCGATGCCGCTGTGCTTGCCGGACGACCACATCTGACCGCCGCTCTTGTAGGGCGTGGTCACGTCGCCGCCCTTGACGGGCGCCACGAAGGCGGGGCGGGCCGCGGACCGGTCGGCGCGCTTGGCGTCGTCGCGCTCGGCGGCGGCCTTCTTCTCGGCCGCCTTCTTCGCCTCGGCCTTCTCCTCGGCCGCCTTCTTGGCCTCGGCCTTCTCCGCCTCGGCCTGCTCGGCCGCTGCACTCTTCTGCGCGGCGGCCTGGTCGGCCACGTGGCCCGCGATGGACGGGCTCAGCGCGAGGGCCTCGCTGAAGGTGTTCTGGTGCTCGGCCGCCGCGGCGGGCGCGGCGAGGGTTCCGGCGACGCCTACGGCGACGGCGGCGACCGCGGTGCCCAGACGGACGGCGCGGGCGGGACGGTTCAGCTTGCCGGTGGCACGGTTGAACGCCATGAAGGTCGTGATCCTTTCCTTCCTTCTCGCCTACCGGGTTAGCTGACGGGTTCGGAGCAGGAAGGTCTCCTACGGGCGCAGGCCCGATTCACCCCAGAGGACATGTGGGTCCCCGGCTCCCCTCACGGGGACTCGGCGATCGCTGCACGTCGGCCACAGGGCGTGGTCGCTTCAGACGGGCAACGCGAACGACGCTAAACCGGACATCCCGCCCGGACCAAGAAAATCGGCCACTTTGTCGCCCATGCCACATTCGCAGGTCAGGAGGGTGACGCGGGCCACTGGGAGCCCGGGAACACGCTGCGGCCCCCGTCCGCCCGAAGCGTCCGGGGGCCGCACAGTGGATGCACGGAGAGTGACCGAAAAGGACTTACGGCCGCTCAGTCACCGCGCACGACGGTGACCTCCCCGATGTTCAGCCCGCGCACGGGAGCCTCGATCTGCTCGGCGTCCCCCACCAGGACGGTCACCAGCCGGTCGACGGGGAAGGCCGCCACCGCCGCCGCCGTGGCCTCGACCGTGCCCGTCTCGGCCAGCCGCTCGTAGAGCCGTGCCTGGAAGTCGTCGGGAAGGAACTGCTCCACCTGGTCCGCGAGGGTTCCGGCGACCGCCGCCGCCGTCTCGTAGCGCAGCGGGGCGACACCCACCAGGTTCTGCACGGCGGTGTCACGCTCGTCGTCGGTCAGCCCCTCGGCCGCCAGGGTCCGCAGGACGTGCCACAGGTCCGCGAGGGCGGGGCCGGTAACGTCGGTGGCCACCGAACCGCTGATCGCGAGCATGGCCGTACCGCTGCCGTCCGGCGTCGACCGCAGCACCTGGCTGTAGGCGCGCACGCCGTAGGTGTAGCCCTTCTCCTCGCGCAGGACCCGGTCGAGCCGGGAGGTGAGCGTTCCGCCGAGGCAGTAGACGCCGAGGACCTGGGCGGGCCACACGGCGTCGTGCCGGTCGGCGCCGGTGCGTCCGATGAGCAGCTGTGTCTGGACCGCCCCGGGGCGGTCCACGATGACCACGCGGCCGGTGTCGTCCGCGGTGACCGGTGGCGCGGGGCGCGGCCGGGCGGACGCACCCGTCCACGCGCCGAGCGTCTCGGTCAGCGTTCCGGCGAGATCGACCCCGGTGAAGTCGCCGACCACGACGGCCGTGACCGCGGCCGGGCGCACGTGCGCCTCGTAGAAGGCCCGCACGGCCGCCGCGTCGATACGCCGGACGGACTCCTCGGTGCCCTGGCGCGGGCGGGACATCCGCGAGGTGTCCGGGAACAGCTCCCCGGACATGGCGATCGCGGCACGACGGGCCGGGTTGGCCAGCTCGTGCGGGATCTCGTCGAGCCGGTTGGCCACCAGGCGCGACACCTCGCCGTCGGGGAACGCCGGGGCGCGCAGGGCGTCCGCGAGCAGGCCGAGCCCCTTGGCCAGCCGGGAGACGGGCACCTCCAGGGAGACGCGCACACCCGGGTGGTCGGCGAACGCGTCGAGCGTGGCACCGCACCGCTCCAGCTCGGCGGCGAACTCCTCGGCCGAGTGCTTGTCCGTGCCCTCGCTCAGGGCGCGGGCCATGATCGTCGCGACGCCCTCCAGGCCCTGCGGCTCGGCGTCCAGGGGGGCGACGAGGTTCACCTCGACGGCCACGACCTGCTGGCCGGGGCGGTGGCAGTGCAGCACCGTCAGCCCGTTGGGCAGGGTGGCGCGCTCGGGGGCCGGGAAGGCCCAGGGCTTCGCGCTGCCGCCGGCCGGCTGCGGGTGGAACTCCATGGTGGGGGTGGCGTCGCTCACTGCTCGGCCCCTTCCTGCGCGGTGTGGTGCACGTCGGCTGCGTCGTCGGAGATGACCTCGGTGGCGTCCTCTTCGCCCCGCTCCGCCCCGGACGTCGGCTCGTAGACGAGGACGGCCCGGTTGTCCCGGCCCAGACGCGCGGCGGCGACCGCCCGCACCTCCTCCGGCGTGACCTCCAGCACCCGCTGGACGGCCGTGAGGGCCAGCTGCGGGTCGCCGAAGAGGACGGCGTACCGGCACAGCTCGTCCGCGCGCCCGCTGACGGTGGCCAGCCGGTCCAGCCACTCCCGCTCCAACTGGGCCTGGGCGCGCTCCATCTCCTCCGGGCTCGGTCCCTCGGCGGCGAAGCGTGCCAGCTCCTCGTCGACGGCCGCCTCGATCTCGGCGACCGTCGCCTCCCCCGACGCCTTGATGTCGAGCCAGCCGAGCGAGGGCGCCCCGGCGAGCCGCAGCATGCCGAAGCCCGCCGTGACCGCCGAGCGGTCCCTGCGCACCAGCCGGTTGTACAGGCGGGAGGACTCGCCACCGCCGAGCGCCGTCAGCGCCAGGTCGACGGCGTCCGCCTCACGGGTGCCGTCGTGCGGCAGGCGGTAGGCCTGGAGCAGGGCCCGGGAGGGCACGTCCTCGTGCATCGTGCGGCGCGGCTCCTCCCCCATGACGTCGGGCAACGTGCCGTCGCGCGGCGGCTGTTTGCCGTCGTGCCCGGGGATCGAGCCGAAGTACTTCTCGATCCAGGCGAGCGTCTGCTCCGGATCGATGTCGCCGACGACGGACAGCACGGCGTTGTTGGGCGCGTAGTACGTGCGGAAGAACTGCCGGGCGTCCTCCAGCGAGGCGGCGTCGAGGTCGGCCATGGAGCCGATCGGCGTGTGGTGGTACGGGTGGCCCTCCGGGTAGGCCATGGCGACCAGCGTCTCGAAGGCCGTGCCGTAGGGGACGTTGTCGTACCGCTGGCGCCGTTCGTTCTTGACGACGTCCCGCTGGTTCTCCATGGACTCCTCGTCCAGGGCGGCCAGCAGCGAACCCATGCGGTCCGCCTCCAGCCACAGCGCCAGCTCCAGCTGGTGGGCCGGCATGGTCTCGAAGTAGTTGGTGCGCTCGAAGCTGGTCGTGCCGTTCAGCGAACCGCCGACGCCCTGGACGAGTTCGAAGTGCCCGTTGCCCGGAACCTGCGCCGACCCCTGGAACATCAGGTGCTCGAAGAGGTGGGCGAGACCGGTGCGGCCCTTCACCTCGTGCCGGGAACCGACGTCGTACCAGAGGCAGACGGCGGCGACGGGGGTCAGGTGGTCCTCGGAGAGCACCACCCGCAGGCCGTTCGCAAGCCGGTGTTCGGTTGCTGTGAGCACTCCCTGGGGGGGAGGGGGCGTGGCCGTGTGACCCATGCGCGAAGTGTCCCTTCGATACGGCGGCTGGTGGACCTCTGCGGGCCGGCGGACGGTCGTCGGCTGCCGCCGATCGGTCGTCGCCCGGCGGAGCGGCCGGGCTGGCCGGGGTGGTCGGCCCGCGCAGTCCTGTCACTCTATGCAAGCGTGGCGGGCCCATGTGAAGTTCCCTGCCGGGCGGGGTGGACGGCGCCCTGTCGGCGCCGGGGTCCACAATGGTCCGCGTCAGTGCCAGCACATCCGCTTCAGCGCCCGGCCGTACCAGCCCGTACGCGGCGGCGCGACCGTACGTCTTGCGAAGGAGCAGCAGCCGCGATGGCCCGCCGCAGCACGAAGACCCCGCCGCCGGAGGATTTCGAGGAGCGCATCCTCGACATCGACGTCGTCGACGAGATGCAGGGCTCCTTCCTGGAGTACGCCTACTCGGTGATCTACTCGCGCGCCCTTCCCGACGCGCGGGACGGGCTGAAGCCGGTTCACCGGCGCATCCTCTACCAGATGCACGAGATGGGACTCCGCCCGGAGCGCTCCTACGTCAAGTGCGCGCGCGTCGTGGGCGAGGTGATGGGCAAGCTCCACCCGCACGGGGACTCCGCCATCTACGACGCACTCGTGCGCATGGCGCAGCCGTTCTCCATGCGCCTGCCGCTGGTCGACGGCCACGGGAACTTCGGCTCGCTCGGCAACGACGACCCGCCCGCCGCGATGCGGTACACCGAGTGCCGCAGCGCCTCGGCCGCCGGTCTGATGACCGACTCGATCGACGAGGAGACCGTCGACTTCGCGCCCAACTACGACGGCAGCGAGCAGGAGCCGGTCGCGCTTCCGGCCGCCTACCCGAACCTCCTGGTCAACGGCGCGTCCGGCATCGCGGTGGGCATGGCCACCAACATGCCGCCGCACAACCTGAGCGAGATCATCGCGGCGGCGCGGCACCTCATCAAGCACCCGGGCGCGGACCTGGAGACGCTGATGCGCTACGTGCCCGGCCCCGATCTGCCCACGGGCGGACGGATCGTGGGGCTCGACGGCGTCAAGGACGCCTACGCCAAGGGCCGCGGCACGTTCCGCATCCGGGCGACGGCGGAGGTCGAGCAGGTCACGGCGCGGCGCAAGGGTCTGATCGTCACCGAACTGCCCTTCACCGTCGGCCCGGAGAAGGTCATCTCCAAGATCAAGGACCTGGTCAACGCCAAGCGGTTGCAGGGCATCGCCGACGTCAAGGACCTCACCGACCGCCAGCACGGGCTGCGGCTCGTCATCGAGATCAAGAACGGCTTCCATCCCGAGGCCGTCCTGGAGCAGCTCTACAAGCTGACGCCGATGGAGGAGTCCTTCGGCATCAACAACGTGGCCCTGGTGGACGGCCAGCCGCTCACGCTCGGGTTGAAGGAGCTCCTGGAGGTCTACGTCGACCACCGGTTCGACGTCGTGCGGCGGCGCAGCGCCTTCCGGCGCGGCAAGCGGCAGGACCGGCTGCACCTCGTGGAGGGTCTGCTCGTCGCACTCGTCGACATCGACGAGGTCATCGGCATCATCCGGTCGAGTGACAACGCCGCGCAGGCCAAGGAGGCGCTGATCGCGCGCTTCGGCCTCTCGGACGTCCAGACCCAGTACATCCTCGACACCCCGCTGCGCCGGCTCACCCGCTTCGACCGGCTGGAGCTGGAGAGCGAGCGGGACCGGCTGGGGCAGGAGATCGAGGAACTGACCCGCATCCTGGAGTCCGACGCCGAGCTGCGCAAGCTGGTCTCCACGGAACTGGCCGCCGTCGCGAAGACGTACGGCACCCCCCGGCGGACCGTCCTGCTGGAGTCGGCCGGCGCGCCCGTGGCCACGGTCCCGCTGGAGGTCGCCGACGACCCGTGCCGCGTGCTGCTCTCCTCCACCGGGCTGCTCGCGCGCACCGCCTCCGTGGACGCCGTCTTCGACCAGGACGCCAGGCGCACCAAGCACGACGTCATCGTCTCCGCCGTCCCCGCGACCGCGCGGGGCGAGGTCGGAGCGGTGACGTCCGCCGGCCGGCTGCTGCGCCTGTCCGTCATCGACCTGCCCCAGCTGCCCGCCTCGGCGACCACGCCCAACCTGGCCGGCGGCGCGAAGCTGACCGAGTTCCTGACGCTGGAGGACGGCGAGTCGCTCCTGTGCCTGACGACGCTGGACGAGTCCTCCCCCGGCCTCGCCCTCGGCACCCGGCACGGGGTGGTGAAACGCGTCGTGCCGGACTACCCGGCGAACAAGGACGAGTTGGAGGTCATCTCGCTCCGGGAGGGCGATCGGGTCGTCGGAGCCGTCGAGTTGCGCACCGGGGAGGAGGACCTGGTGTTCATCACCGACGAGGCCCAGCTGCTGCGGTATCCGGCCGGGCAGGTCCGTCCGCAGGGCCGCGCCGCGGGGGGCATGAGCGGCGTCAAGCTCGGCCCCGACGCGCAGGTCGTCTCGTTCACCGCCGTCGACCCGGCCGCCGAGGCCGTCGTCTTCACGGCGGCGGGAGCGGAGGGCACGTTGGACGACACCCCGGGCTCGGCCAAGCTGACGCCCTTCGACCAGTACCCGCGCAAGGGCCGGGCCACCGGCGGCGTCCGCTGCCAGCGGTTCCTGAAGGGCGAGGAACGGCTGGTGCTGGCCTGGGCCGGCCACGCGCCCGCCCGGGCCGCCACGAAGGCCGGCGCTCCAGCGGGTCTTCCCGAGATCGACCCGCGCCGGGACGGGTCAGGGGTGCCGCTGGCCGGCCCCGTCGCGGTGATCGGCGGTCCCGTCTGATCCGAGCCGTGCGGGCTGCGCCCGCCCGGTCCGCCCGGCCCGCACGCCTGCGGGCCGGGCGGGGAGCGGCCTCAGGCGGGTTCTTCGCGGAACTCGGGGTCGCCGTACGCGGCGGGCTCCTCGGCGTCCGGGGCACCCTCGTCCGGGGCGTCCACATAGCGCAGGACGCCCCACAGGGCGCTGGGGCCCTCGTCCTCGGGCCCCGGCCCGGCGCAGGCGTCGAGGCCCCGCCGCAGGCCCTGCGTGTCCAGCCCCGAACCGATCAGGACGAGCTGAGTGCGGCGCGGCTCCCCCGTCGGCCAGGGCTCCGGGGAGAAGCGCAGGAACGCCCCGACCGCGTGGACGGTCCAGCGCCGCGCCGCGCCCTCACCCCCGAGGTGGAGGTGGCCCTTCATCCGGTAGAGCCCGGCCGGGCGCGCGTCGAGGAAGGCGAGGAGGCGGCGCGGGCTGAGCGGCTCCGCGCAGGTGAAGGACAGCGTCTGGTAGGCCTCGTGCAGGTGCGTGTGGTCGGCGGCGTCCTGGTCGGGGTGGTCCGGATGGTCCGGATCCTCGACGTACAGGTCCTCGAAGGAGAGCTGGCGCACCCCCTCGTCAGGTGCCTCGTCCGGGTCGAAGAGGAGCGCGGGGTCGATCCGTCCGTGGGAGGCGGCGACGACGGGCGTGCCGTCGGCCAGTGATGTCAGGGTGGCCAGCAGAGCCTCGCGGTCCTGCGCCGACACGCGGTCCGTCTTGTTCAGCACCACGAGGTCGGCCACCCGCACGTGCCGCTCCAGCTCCGGGTGGCGGCGGCGCACGGCGTCGAACTCGGCGGCGTCCACGACCTCGACGAGCCCTCCGTAGACGATGCGCGGATCGGAGCTGGCCAGGAGCATGCGGATCAGCGTCTGCGGCTCCGCCAGTCCGCTCGCCTCGATGACGATGAGGTCGATGCCGGCCGCCGGGCGGGCCAGGGCGTCCAGCACGTCGTCCAGGTCCTCGGTGTCCACCGCGCAGCACAGGCAGCCGTCGCCGAGCGAGACCATCGAGTCGACCTGGCCGGAGACCGTCATCGCGTCGATCTCGATGGAGCCGAAGTCGTTGACGACCGCACCGATGCGGACGCCGCGGCGGTTGCGGAGGAGATGGTTCAGCAGCGTCGTCTTGCCGGAGCCGAGGAAGCCCGCGAGGACGATGACGGGGATGCGACGTGGGGCCACCGGTGCCCTTTCTCGTACGGGACCACGGCACCGGCGTCCGACGCCGGGTCCGGGGGAAACGGCAGCCGATCGTAGCGGAGGTTAGGCTCACCTCTGTGACAACGTGTGCGATCGCCTCCCGGGAACAGGCCGAACCGCTCGCGGCCACCGCCGCGACCGCACGGACCTGGTTGCTCCTGGAGCAGCCGGGGCCGTGGGGTGCGGACGCGCTGACCGCGAGCCGCCTGGACCGGGAGGCCGGGCGCGCGCTGGCCGCCGCCGGCCAGGGCACGGGGGTCCGCGTGGCCCTCATCCGGCGCCCGGGCCGGCACGCGGACCTCGGCGGCGCCCCGCGCCGGCGCGTCTTCGCCGCCCACACCGTGCCGGGCCGCTCCTGGGTACGGACCTGGTGGACCACGGACCCGGCCTCGTGCGCCGGGCTGGACTTCGCGGCTCTCGGGCGTGGCGAGCACGGCGGCGTCGGGGAACCGTACCGGGGCGACCCCCTGGCGCTCGTCTGCACCAACGGGCGACGCGACCGCTGCTGCGCCCTGCTCGGCCGCCCCCTGGCGGAGGAGCTCGCGGCCTCCGGCGGCGCGGGCGTCTGGGAGATCACGCACATCGGCGGTCACCGCTTCTCCCCCACCCTGCTGGTGCTGCCGTACGGCTACGCCTACGGACGGGCGGACGCGCCCTCGGTCAAGGACGTGCTGGCCTCCGTCCGCCGGGGCCGGATGGTGACCGAGCGGTGCCGGGGTCGTTCCGCCTGGGGACGTCCGGGGCAGGCCGCCGAACTGGCCGTGCGGGAACTGACCGGCGAGGACGACGCGGAGGCGCTGACGCTCACGGACCCGGTGGAACCCGGCCCGCGGTGGTCCGTCGTCGTGACCCACCGGGACGGGCGCACCTGGCGGGTGGACGGCGTCACGGAGCCGGGCGCCGAGGTCGCGGCGAGCTGCGGAGCCGTGCCCGGCCCCCAGCCCCGGGAACACGTCCTCGCCGTCTCGCGGCTGGGCTGAGGGGCCCGGCACCGGGTCACCGCGCCGCTCACACCGCGCCCGCCCCGGTCAACGCGCGCACCTCCGTCTCCGCGTGGCGGTACGGGTCGGGCCTCCCACGCCCGGAGACGGTGCCGAGCCACCCCGCGAGGAAGCCGAGCGGGATCGAGACGATTCCGGGGTTCTGGAGCGGGAACCAGGCGAAGTCCAGCCCCGGCAGGAGCGCGTCCGGGCTGCCCGAGACCACCGGGGAGAGCACCACCAGGGCGAGGGACGGGAGCAGGCCCCCGTACACCGCCCACAGGGCGCCCCGGGTGGTGAAGCGTCGCCAGAAGAGCGTGTAGAGCAGCACCGGCAGGTTGGCCGAGGCGGCGACGGCGAACGCCAGTCCCACGAGGAACGCCACGTTCAGGTTGCGGGCGAGGAGGCCGAGGCCGATCGCCAGCGCTCCGACCCCGATGGCCGCCAGCCGTGCCACGGTCACCTCCCCGAGACGGCGCCGCCCGCGCCGCCGGGCGAGCGAGCCGTACAGGTCGTGGGCGATGGCCGCCGAGGAGGCCAGCGTGATCCCCGCGACGACGGCGAGGATCGTGGCGAAGGCGATCGCCGCGACGACCGCGAACAGCACCGTGCCGCCCGTCGTGCCCGCACCGCCGCCCAGGAACCGGGCGAGGAGCGGCACGGCCGTGTTGCCCGCGGCGTTGTCCGCGCGGACCGTGTCCGGCCCCAGCAGCGCCGCCGCACCGAAGCCGAGCACGATCGTCATCAGGTAGAAGCCCCCGATGAGCCCGACGGCCCACATCACCGAACGGCGAGCGGCCCGGGCGGTCGGCACCGTGTAGAAGCGGGCGAGGATGTGCGGCAGGCCGGCCGTCCCGAGGACGAGTGCGAGCCCGAGGCTGACGAGGTCGGCGCGGGAGACCCAGGTGTCCCCGAAGAGCAGCCCCGGGCCGAGGAACGCGTCGCCGTACCCGCTGCGCTCGGCGGCTCCGGTGAGGAGGGAGGCCGGATCGCCGCCGAAGCGCAGCAGGACGAGGGCGGTCAGGGTGAGGGCACCGCCCATGAGGAGGACGGCCTTGATGATCTGGATCCAGGTGGTGCCCCGCATGCCGCCGAAGGCGACGTACACGATCATCAGCGCGCCGACGCCGACGACCGTCCACGTCCGCACGTCGGGCCCGGTGTCGCCCAGGAGCAGGGCCACGAGCGTTCCCGCGCCGACCATCTGGGCCACCAGGTAGAGCAGCGAGACCAGCACCGACGCGGTGCCGGACGCGACCCGGACCGGGCGCTCGCGCAGCCGCGAGACCAGCACGTCGGCAAGGGTGAAGCGTCCGCAGTTCCGCACGAGCTCCGCGACGAGGAAGAGCACGACGAGCCAGGCCACCAGGAAGCCCACCGCGTAGACCAGGCCGTCGTACCCGTAGAGCGCGATGAGCCCCGAGATGCCGAGGAAGGACGCGGCGGACATGTAGTCGCCCGCGATGGCGAAACCGTTCTCCACGGGGGAGAACAGCCGGCCGCCGGCGTAGAACTCCTCCGGCGTCCCCTGGCGCCGGTGGGCCGCCCAGGTCGTGACCGCCAGGGTGACGGCGATGAAGACGGTGACGAGGACGAGGGCGGGCAGGCGGTCGTCGTGCCAGTTCACCGGACGGCCTCCCGGGTGAGCTGCTGCGTCTCCCACCGCAGGTCCAGGGCGGCCCGGTCCCGGCGCAGGCGGGCGTGGCAGGCGTACGCGCACGTCAGCAGAGCCGTCGTGAGGAACTGGCCGAGCCCGGCGAGCAGACCCACGTTGACCGGGCCACCGCCCACCGGTGTGCTCATCAGCCCCGGCGCGGTCGTGGCGGCGACGAGATAGGCCAGGTACCACGAGAGGAACAGCGCCGTGGCGGGGAAGACGAAACGCCGATGCCGGCGACGGACCTCCCGGAAGGCGGCGCTGCGGTGCACCGCGACGTACACGGCGGCCCGCGCGTCATCGGCCGGCAGCGGTGCTCCGGGAGCCGCCACGGCCCTCGGGCGCCCCTCTCGCAGCTCGGGCGCCCGCCCGCCGCGCGAGGGCCCCGATCGGCCCCCGGGGGCCTGCCACGGGGCCTCCGGGCCGCTCACGGGACCCCGTGGAGGCGCGGGCCGGGACGGATCGGGGCTGCTGGGCGGAAGCGGCCGGGCGTGCCACGGCACGGCGCCGGCCGCCGGTGCTCCGCCCTGCCGGGAATCCGGCCGCACCGCCTCCGGCTCGCGCCGACCCGAGGCCACCGCGTCGTACCAGGGGTCGTCCTCGTACCCGAGGACACCACCCGTCCCGCGCCCGTCCGGACCGTCCTGCTGTGTCACCGCACTCTCCTCGCTCCCCCGGGAGACCCAGAATGGCGAGCGGGGCGGCGCGCGGGGCGGGCGTTCGGGCGACCTTCACCGTTTCAGGTGACATGAGGCACGAACCGCGTCGGTGACGGACGGCGGGCAGCACACTGCCCGCCGTCCTCACCCGGCCCCGTCCGTCACACGTCGATGCGGGAGCGGTCCAGCGTGGCGGCCGACGTCGTGATGAACTCCTTGCGCGGCGCGACCTCGTTGCCCATGAGCAGGTCGAACGCCTTCTCCGCCGCCTCCAGGTCGCCGATGTTGATGCGGCGCAGCGTGCGGTGGCGCGGATCCATGGTCGTCTCCGCGAGCTGGTCGGCGTCCATCTCCCCCAGACCCTTGTAGCGCTGGATGGAGTCCTTGAACCGGATGTTCTTGCTCTGCAGCTCGAGCAGCGTCTGGCGCAGTTCGTTGTCCGAGTACGTGTACCGGTACTTCTCCTGCCCCTTCTTCGGGTTGATCAGCTCGATGCGGTGCAGCGGCGGCACCGCGGAGAAGACCCGGCCCTGCTCGACCATCGGCCGCATGTAGCGCTGGAACAGCGTCAGCAGCAGGCAGCGGATGTGAGCCCCGTCGACGTCGGCGTCCGCCAGGAAGATCACCTTGCCGTAGCGGGCCTGGTCGATGTCGAACGTGCGCCCCGACCCGGCTCCTATGACCTGGATGATGGCGCCGCACTCGGCGTTCTTCAGCATGTCGGACACGGAGGACTTCTGGACGTTCAGGATCTTGCCGCGGATGGGCAGCAGGGCCTGGAACTCCGAGTTGCGCGCGAGCTTGGCGGTGCCCAGGGCGGAGTCCCCCTCGACGATGAACAGCTCGCTGCGGTCGACGTCGTCACTGCGGCAGTCCGCGAGCTTCGCGGGCAGGGCCGAGGACTCCAGGGCCGTCTTGCGGCGCTGCGCCTCCTTGTGCTGACGGGCGGCGATGCGGGTGCGGGCGGCGGCGACGGCCTTCTCCAGCACGGCCCGCGCCTGCTGCTTCGCGTCCCGCTTGGCGGACGTCAGGAAGGCCTTGAGCTCCTTCGCGACGACCTGGCCCACGATCCGCGACGCGGCCGAGGTGCCCAGCACCTCCTTCGTCTGCCCCTCGAACTGCGGTTCGGCCAGCCGGACCGTGACGACGGCGGTGAGGCCCTCCAGGGCGTCGTCCTTGACGATGTCGTCCTCGGCCACGCGCAGCAGCTTCGACGCCCTCAGCACCTCGTTCATCGTGCGGGTGACGGCCCGCTCGAAGCCCGCGAGGTGTGTGCCGCCCTTGGGCGTGGCGATGATGTTCACGAACGACCGGACCGTCGTGTCGTACCCGGTGCCCCAGCGCAGCGCGACGTCCACGCCCAGCTCGCGGGTGACCTCCTTGGGCATCATGTGCCCGCGGTCGTCGAGGACCGGCACGGTCTCCTTGAACGTGCCCTGCCCCTCCAGCCGGACGACGTCGTTCAGCGGCCTGTCCTGCGCCAGGTACTCGCAGAACTCGCTGATCCCGCCGTCGTAGCGGAAGACCTCCTCCGTCACCGCGCTGTCGTCTATCCCGCGCTCGTCGCGCACGGTGATCGTCAGCCCGGGCACGAGGAAGGCCGTCTGCCGGGCGCGCGCGTGGAGCGTCTCCAGGGACAGGCGGGCGTCCTTGAGGAAGATCTGGCGGTCCGCCCAGTACCGCACCCGGGTGCCGGTCCGGGTCTTGGGGATCTTCTTGCCGGTCAGCAGCCCGCCGGAGGGGTCGAACGGGGCGTCGGGACCGGACTCGGTGAAGATCCCCGGCACGCCGCGCCGGAAGCTGATGGCGTGCGTCTTCCCGCCGCGGTCCACCTCGACGTCCAGCCGGGCGGACAGCGCGTTCACCACGGAGGCACCCACGCCGTGCAGGCCGCCGGAGGCGGCGTACGAGCCGCCGCCGAACTTGCCTCCGGCGTGCAGCTTCGTCATGACGACCTCGACACCCGAGAGCCCCGTCTTCGGCTCGACGTCCACCGGGATGCCGCGACCGTTGTCGCGGACCTCGACGGAGCCGTCCGTGTGGAGGACGACGTCGATCCGGTCGCAGTGGCCGCCCAGGGCCTCGTCGACCGAGTTGTCGATGATCTCCCAGAGGCAGTGCATCAGGCCCCGGCTGTCGGTGGAGCCGATGTACATGCCGGGTCGTTTCCGTACCGCCTCAAGGCCCTCGAGGACGAGGAGATGCCGCGCGGTGTAGTTGGAACCGTCCCGGTCCGCTCCGGTCAGCAGCGCTGTGGACGACGGCACAGACGTCTCGGCGGTCACGCGGTTCGCTCCTCGCTGAATCCAACTGGGGGTGGCTTGCTTGCCGGTCAGAGGGTACCGAGGCCCAGGAGCCCTGGTGAGCAGCCACCCTCGGGTAAACCTATGCTAGAGGAGGGTCGCATACGCGTTCGATAACTCGGGAGGGTGACGTGTACATCACGTTCACTTTGAGGCATGAACCATTTAGGCTCCGGGCACGTCCTCCGATACGAACCGGTTGACAACCGGGACCGACGACAGGACGAACCGCATGAGACCCGCAAGCGACCAGTAACCCTGCAATACGGCTCTTTCGCCGCCAACCGGCAACAGCCAACCCCCTCGGAAGGAAAACTTCGGGGCAAAGCTCCGGGCGGGAACATTCTCGGGCTGGTTGGATGTTGACCCTGGTACGACAGCTCGTCGAGCTAGAGAAGAGGCGACGTGACTACTGTTCTGACACCCGCGAGCCCGCTGACGGCGGCGGACCGCTGCGACCGTTGCGGCGCCCAGGCATACCTGCGCGTCGTGCTGGTCAGCGGTGGCGAGCTGCTGTTCTGCGCGCACCACGGCCGTAAGTTCGAGCCGGAACTCAAGAAGATCGCCGCCGAGATACAGGACGAGACGGAGCGGCTCACCGCCACTCCCGCGAACGCGTCCGACGACGAACGCTGACCTGCGGGTCTGACGGCCCCGCGCCCCCGGCCCGATGGCCGGAGCCCGGGTGCCGCGGACGAGAGCGATGCGCCGGCCCCACGCCGGACAACGGCGGGCGGCCACCCCACCACGGGGTGGCCGCCCGCCGTCCTTCGTCAGGACACGCCCCCGGAGTCCGCGATCAGGTCGCGCACGGATCCCACCCGGGTGTAGACCCCGGGCAGATCCCGTTCACCGCAGCCGACCCCCCAGGAGACCAGGCCCACCAGTCGCCCACGGGCCACCAGAGGCCCCCCGCTGTCGCCCTGGCAGGCGTCCGGACCACCCTGCGGGAGACCCGCGCAGACCATGCTCTCCGGCTGGTACGTGCCCGCAGGGCCCCCCGGGTACGCAGCGGCACAGCGGGCATCCTCCAGGACGCTCACCCGGGCCTTCCGCAACGTGGTGGCGTAACTGCCGTCGCCCCGCACGTCCCCCCAGCCGAACACACCCGCCGACGTACCGGGCGCGTACGCCGGATCCTCCTTCTCCGCCATGGGGAGCACGTCCCCGGCGGGCATCGGACTCGCCAGGGTGAGCACGGCGAGGTCCCCGGCGTTCGTCCGGCTGTCCCACGCGGGGTTGACCCAGACGCGTGCCACCTCGATCTCCCGGCCCTCGTCCGTCCGCAGGTCGGTCCGACCGACGACCACCCGCAGGTCGTCCACCCGCGAGACGTCGGTGCCCAGGACCTCCGAGCTGAAGCAGTGCGCCGCCGTGGCCACGGCACTCCGGCCCACGAGCACGCCACCGCAGAACTGACCCGACCTGCCGCTGCCGAAGTACTCCCGGCTCGCCACGGCCACCACCCAGGGGTGGTCCGCGGCGGTCACTTCGCTGCCGCCGATCACCCGGGTGGCGGCCGTGGCCGACGGCGGCCCCAGCGCCGCCAGATGGCCGAGGGGCAGGGCGAGCGCGAGGGCGCCGAGCAGCAGGCGCGGAAAGTTTCTCATACGGCTTCCTGACTCTACGCAGTCAGGAAGTCACCGAAGGGTCAGGCCGACCGGCGTTTCGCGGCACTCCCCGGCCCGGTTCCGGACGCGCCGAGGGCCGGCCCCCGGGAAGGGTGCCGGCCCTCGGCGGAGAACGCGCTCGTCAGTCCAGGTAGTCCCGCAGGACCTGCGAGCGGGAAGGGTGCCGCAGCTTGGACATCGTCTTGGACTCGATCTGGCGGATGCGCTCGCGCGTCACGCCGTAGACCTTGCCGATCTCGTCCAGCGTCTTGGGCTGACCGTCGGTGAGACCGAAACGCATCGACACGACGCCCGCCTCGCGCTCGCTGAGCGTGTCGAGCACCGAGTGCAGCTGCTCCTGCAGGAGGGTGAAACTGACGGCGTCGGCGGGCACGACGGCCTCGGAGTCCTCGATGAGGTCGCCGAACTCGCTGTCGCCGTCCTCGCCCAGCGGGGTGTGCAGGGAGATCGGCTCACGCCCGTACTTCTGGACCTCGACGACCTTCTCGGGCGTCATGTCCAGCTCCTTGGCCAGCTCCTCCGGCGTGGGCTCGCGGCCCAGGTCCTGGAGCATCTGGCGCTGGACGCGCGCCAGCTTGTTGATGACCTCGACCATGTGCACCGGGATGCGGATGGTGCGGGCCTGGTCGGCCATGGCGCGGGTGATGGCCTGCCTGATCCACCAGGTGGCGTACGTCGAGAACTTGTAGCCCTTGGTGTAGTCGAACTTCTCGACCGCACGGATCAGGCCGAGGTTCCCCTCCTGGATCAGGTCCAGGAAGAGCATGCCGCGGCCCGTGTAGCGCTTGGCGAGGGACACCACGAGGCGGAGGTTGGCCTCCAGCAGGTGGTTCTTGGCCCGGCGGCCGTCCTCCGCGATGATCTCCAGCTCGCGCTTGAGCTTGGGTGCCAGCTTGTCGGAGTTCGCCAGCTTGTCCTCGGCGAACAGGCCGGCCTCGATGCGCTTGGCCAGCTCCACCTCCTGCTCGGCGTTGAGCAGGGGGACCTTGCCGATCTGCTTGAGGTAGTCCTTGACCGGGTCGGCGGTGGCACCGGCGGCGGCCACCTGCTGGGCCGGGGCGTCGTCCTCGTCCTCGTCGGACAGCACGAAGCCCTCGCCGCTCTCACCCTCCTTGGGCTCGGCCGCGGCGTCCTCGGGACCGCCCTTGCCGCGCTTGGCCGTGGGCTCCTCCACGTTCTCCTCATCGCCTTCGAGGAGCTCGTCGACGACCGACTTCTTGGCTGTCGTCTTCTTGGCGGCCGTCTTCTTGGCCGCGGTCTTCTTCGCCGTCGTCTTCTTGGCCACGGCCTTCTTGGCGGCGGCCTTCTTCGCGGGCCGGTCCTCCGCGGCCTCGGCCGCGGGCTCGTCGGTCACCGTGGCGCCCACGGGCTCCGCGGCGGGGGGCGGAGCCGGGGCGGTCTTGGCAGGGCTCTTGGCAGCCGCCGGTTTGGCGGCGGCACGCCGGACCGGTGCCTTCGCTGCGGCGCTCTTGCGGGTGCGCTTGGGCGCCTCGGCGGCACTCACCATCAGCGTCACACCCTCCTCGTCGAGGATCTGGTTGAGGCTGCGCAGGACGTTCTTCCACTGGGTTGGCGGAATCTGGTCAGCCTCGAAGGCCCGACGCACGTCGTCGCCGGCGATCTGCCCCTCAGTCTTTCCCCGCTCGATGAGCGCCATCACAGACTCGGACTCGGCGATCTCCGCGGGGAGCGTACGGGATGTGCTGGCCGACACGAACAACCTCTCGGAACGATGGGAACGGCTACGACCCCGCCCACAGGGGGGCCGGGCCGAGGGACGCCGGCGGGGATGAACCGGCTGCCCGGGCGGGCAGTGCAGGGAGGAGGTACAACGCCGATGTCGTGAGCGCTGTTCCCGCTGTGGCCACTACCTCTTGAACCATCGCGCTGTCCGCGCAAAGCGTTACGCCCGTTCCGCGTGTCGCGAGTCACAGGGCTTATCGGACATACAAGAGCATATAAGGAGCAACGGCCGGTGATGTGTGCACCGACGGCCAGCCGCCCGACGCCCACAGGTCGCACAGCGGGCCACGCGTCGGCGCGGACGCGGGCATGTCGGCCGACAGCCGTCGCCGGACTCCGCCGTGCGGGGTCCGGCGACGCAGGGGCGCGACGGTTCGCGGACGTCCTCAGTGCTCTCGCGGCGCGGGCACGACGTGACCGTCCCCCGCCGCCGCGCTCGCCGTCTCGGGATGGACGGCGAGAAGCTCGCGCATCGCCGCCTCGGCCGCCGCGGGCTCGCCCGCGTCCAGGGCGTCAGCGATCCGCTGGTGCTGGGTGATCGCGGACTCCGTGGGGCGCTCACAGCCCGTGGCCGGCCCCCCGGAGACGTGCAACGCCGCACAGACGATGCCCGACAGGTGCTCCAGCATGCGGTTGCCCGCCGCCTGGAGCAGGAGCGTGTGGAACTCGGTGTCGGCCCGGGAGAAGGTCAGGGCGTCCCCCTGGGCGAGAGCGCGCCCCATGATCTCCACCATGTCCGCCAGGCGCTGCTGGAGTTCGTCCCGCCCGTGACCGACGGCGAGGCGAGCGGCGAGCGGCTCGATCGCCCAACGCAGCTCACGGAGCTCACGGCGCTGGTCGTCGCGCTGGGGGCCGAAGGCCCGCCACTCGATGATGTCGGGGTCGAGCAGGTTCCAGTCGCTCACGGGACGGACGCGGGTGCCGACGTTGGGCCGGGCGCTGACGAGCCCCTTGGCCTCCAGGACGCGCAGCGATTCCCGGACCACCGTGCGGGACACCTCGAACCGCTGGCCGATCTCCTCGGGGACGAGCGGCCGGTCGGCGCCGAGATCCCCGGAGACGATCATCTGGCCGAGCTGCTGGACCAGCTGGCCGTGCAGGCCGCGCCCGCGACTGCCGGCCGCCCGGCGCCCCGCCCGGGCCATGTCGGCGTCGCCGCCGTCCCAGGCGGGAACGCTCGTGGTCGCCCGGGGGACACCGGTGGACTCGGCGTACGAGTAGCGGTCCAGCTCGACTCGGGCCGAGTCGGCGGTACGGGAGGAGGTCATGGTGGAGTGCGCAAGGGTAGTCACGCATCCTTTGTCGGCCGCCCACCCGACCGGCTTGAGGGCTTTGGTGAAAAGCACACGAAAGGGTGATCACCGGGCGGTTCCGGATTGACGTCGGCCGAGGAACCCCGCAGCAAGGTCGTTCGTCGCAGGTCAGAGCGGCGCGGGCGGCCCCTCTCAGCGGAGTCTGCCGTACAGGGTGGTGCCGGCGTAGGCGCAGAACAGTGCGATGAGGGAAATCGCGAGCGCACTGGCCATCGGCTGCGACACCAGGTGCGCGGCGACAGGAGCCCACGAGTCCGCACCCCCGGGCCAGCGCACGAGGAACAGCGGCTCGACGCGCTGCGCCAGGGCGGTGAGACCGGCGGCGTCCTCCTGGGTCAGCACGTGCCGGACCCCGGGAGCCAGCACGACCGGCACCGCGAGCACCGCGGCGAGCCCGAGCACGGTGGAACGCAGGACCGCGGCGGCCAGCGCACCGGCCCAGGCGCACCCCACGGCCAGCGCGGCGGTCGCGATGAGCCCGGGGAGCCAGTGCCGGGGCAGGTCGAGCAGGCCGGTCCCGTAGCAGAGGGTCAAGGCCACGGCGTTGAGCAGCACGGTTGCCAGGGTGAGCAGAAGCGCCAGCGCGGCGGCGACGAGGAGCTTCACGACGAGCATGCCCAGCCGACGCGGTACCGGGGCGTGGGCCGGGGCGAGCGCGGGATACCGGAACTCGTGGCCGAAGGAGAGGGCGCCGAGCAGCCCGGCCGCCGCCGCCCCGAACGGCAGCGGCAGCATGGACGGCCAGCCGGCCAGCGCCCGCACGGTATCCCTCTCGGCCCCATGCCCCAGCGCGAGGGCGGCGACGAGCCCCGCCACCAGGGCGGCGACGCACAGCAGCCACGTGCTGCGCACGCCGACCAGCCGCCGCAGCTCGTAACGCAGGGGCCGGGAGGGGCCGGCGGAGGCGACGGCCGGCAGTCGCGGCCACGCGGCCGTCCCTTCGGCGCCCGACCTCCCTGCCGGAGCACCTTTCGCCAAGGGCCGCGGAGTCGAGGGCCGCCCTCCGGTGCCCGGTGCGCCGCTCCGGCCGTCCGCCCGGTCGAGCGGGGGCGCGGAGCCCGGTGCGGTGTCACCGACTTCCTCGGCGAGCCGGTGCACGAGGATTCCGTGGCGGTACGCGGTCTCGCCGACGACGGCGCAGGTGCTGCCGTACACGCAGATCCTCCCGCCGCCCTCCTCCACGATCTCGACGGGCTGCGCGGCCTCCCCCCGGCCCCGCGCGGCCCGGGGGCCGACTCGTCCGTCCACGGAAGTGGACCGAGCGGGCCCGAAGAGCCCTCCCCGCTCGGCACTGCGTACCTCCTGTGCGAGGACGGCGGCCAGTCGACGGGCGTGCGGCGACGCCACCACGACACGTGGACGCAGCCGGGTCCGGGCGAACTCCGCCGACTCCTGGTCGGCCATGAGGCGACCGCCGTCCACGGTCACGATCCGGTCGGCCAGCCGGGCCGCCTCCTTCGGGTCGCGCGTGGTCGTGAGTACGAGGCCGCCCTGATCGGAGAAGCCGCGCAACACGTTGTACAGCCAGGCCGCTTCGCGCGCCGTCAGGCCCTGGGCGGGATCGTCGAGGACGAGCGTGTGCGGGTCGCCGAGCAGGGCGGCCGCCAGACCGAGCCGGCGGTCCATCCCGAGGGAGAAGGCGGCCAGCCGCTGATCGGCGAGCCCACTGAGCCCGACGACGTCCAGAAGCTCGTCGGCCCGTTCGGCGGGCACCCCCACCGCCGCACTCAGCATGCGCAGGTGGCCACGGGCCGTGCGTCCGGGGTGGCCGGGCACGTCACCGAGCAACACGCCCACCTCACGGGCGGGCCGCGGCAGCTGATGCAGCGCGCGCCCCCGGAAGAGGGCCACTCCGCGACCGCCTTGCAACTGGAGCATGAGCCGCAGCGCCGTCGACTTGCCGGAACCCGTGGGGCCGAGGAGCGCCGTGATGCGACCGGGTCGGGCCTCGAAGGTGAGGTCGTCGACGGCCGGCGGCCGTCCACGGCGGGGGTCGCTGGTGAGCCCGATCGCCTGAATCATCGCTTCTCCCGCTGAGCGCATGAGCAACGCACAGCACGATAACGCGACATATCCGACATTAAGGTCAGTCGGGTTCCCCGCCGGGGTGTCGGAGGAGTCAAACCTCCGGACGCAGCATCGGGGGATTCAGCACCGTGGCGCCACCGGCCCGGAACAACTGGGCCGGACGCCCGCCCTGACGGGTCGTCGTTCCTCCCGTCGGCACCAGGAAGCCGGGAGTCCCGGTGACCTTGCGGTGAAAGTTCCGAGGATCGAGAGCGACCCCCCACACCGCCTCGTAGACCCTCCGCAACTCGCCCACGGTGAACTCCGGAGGGCAGAAGGCGGCGGCGAGCGAGGAGTACTCGATCTTGGACCGGGCCCGTTCCACACCGTCCGCGAGGATGCGGTCGTGATCGAACGCGAGTCGTCCGGGCGACGCCTCCCCCCGGTCCTCCTCCGGGGCCAGGAGGCGTTCGACCGGCGTCCAGCGAGCGGTCTTGGCGTCACCTCCCGAGACGGGCGCCGGCAGATCGGGAGCGAGTACCAGGTGAGCCACGCTGACCACCCGCATCCGGGGATCGCGGCCGGGATCACCATAGGTGGCCAGCTGTTCCAGGTGCGCGCTGTGCCCGCCCGGCTCCTCCACCTGCAGCCCGGTCTCCTCGGCCAGTTCCCGTGCCGCAGCTCCGCCCAGGTCCTCGTCCGGCAGGACGAACCCACCGGGCAACGCCCACTGCCCCTGGAAAGGAGGCTCGCCCCGCCGCACCGCAAGGGCGCACAGCGCGTGCTTGCGCACGGTGAGAACGACCAGATCGACAGTGACGGCGAAGGGCGGATAGGCCGACGGGTCGTAGGGCATGACATGATCTTAGTCGTCTTCCTGACGATAAACAGGGGCACGGCCGACCGCGTCCGAATTCCCCCTCCAGCGCTCACGGAAGCGGCCACAGTGGGCGGGCGCCGGGCCCGCAGGGGTCCTTCCCGCACGGCCGTCGCCGGGCCGTACCCCGTGCGAGGATGACGCGCGTGACCACACCGTCTTCCTCGCCCGTCGACGAGGGCACGACACCCGGCCGGCACGGCCTGGGCCCAAGAGCAGCGGCCGTGCTGGTGTTCGGATCCTCCGCCGCGGTCCTGGTGGTCGAGATCGTCGCCCTGCGACTGCTGGCCCCCTATCTCGGCCTCACCCTTGAGACCAGCACGATGGTGATCGGCATCGCCCTCACCGCCATCGCCCTGGGCTCCTGGCTGGGCGGGCGCCTGGCCGACCAGGTCGACCCGCGCCGCCTCGTAGGGCCTTCGCTCGGGGTGTCCGGAGCGGTCGTGGCGCTCACCCCCGCCGTGCTCCGGACGACTGCGGAGTGGGCGCCTGCCTTGCTGCTGCTCATCGCGGCGCTGACCATCCTCGTGCCGGGCGCCCTCCTCTCCGCGGTGACTCCGATCGCGACCAAGCTGCGGCTCACCAACCTCGCCGAGACGGGAACGGTCGTCGGCAGGCTGTCCGGCGTGGGGACCGTCGGCGCCATCGTCGGCACCGTCCTCACCGGCTTCGTCCTCGTGTCGCGGTTGCCCGTCAGCGGCATCCTGATCGGCCTCGGCACGCTGCTGGTGCTCGGCTCCGCGGTGGTGGAGTGGCGCACGCGAGGGTGGAGGGGAGCCTCCGCGCTCGCTCTCGTGGTCGTCGTCGGCGGCCTGGCCACCGCGGTCGCGCCCGGGGGGTGCGACGCGGAAACCCGATACCACTGCGTACGCGTGGTCGCGGACCCCGACCGGGACAGCGGCCGCACTCTCGTTCTGGACGGCGTGCGGCACTCCTACGTCGACATGGAGGACCCGACCTTTCTGAAGTTCACGTATGTGCGCGCCATCGCCTCGGTGATCGACTCCGCCTTTCCCGCAGGGGAACCGCTCGACGCCCACCACCTGGGCGGCGGGGGGCTCACCATCCCCCGATACCTCGCGGCCACGCGGCCCGGTACGCGCAGCCTCGTCTCGGAGATCGACAGCGGAGTCGTGCGGATCGACCGTGACCGCCTCGGGCTGGTGCCGGACACCGGTGTCGACGTCCGCGCGGAGGACGGCAGACTGGGCCTGCGGCGGCTGGAGCCCGACAGCCGTGATCTCGTCGTCGGCGACGCCTTCGGGGGCGTGAGCGTGCCGTGGCATCTCACGACGGTGGAGGCGATGACGGACGTCCGACGGGTACTCGACGAGGACGGCGTCTACGTGGTCAACCTGATCGACTACGGTGAACTGGCCTTCGCCCGGGCCGAAGTGGCCACCCTCCAGACGACGTTCGAGCACGTCGCGCTCCTCGGTGATCCGGTGGACATCGGGGTCGACCCGACAGCCGGGGCCGAGGGCGGCAATCTGGTGCTGCTCGCCTCCGACCGGCCGGTCGATCTGCGCTCGGTCCAGGAATCCCTGGACACGCGACAGACCGGGTGGAAGATCGCCACGGGCGACGACCTCGCCTCCTGGGTCGGTGACGCACCCGCGCTCACGGACGACTTCGCGCCCGTGGACCAGCTCTTCCAGCCCTACCGGTCGCCGAGCGGCAGATGAGAGAGCACCCGCCCCGAACCCGGCCGAGGGCACCGCTCGGCGGCTCACCTCACGCCTCCGGATCCGCGCCGGATCCAGCGCCCCGGCAGGCTTCGGGGCGGCCCCCGTGTGCCGCACGCTGACCTCGTAGGGTGCCGCGCAGCGGCTCCGGGTCGAGTCCGCTGTTGCACGCGGAGTGCAGCAGCCTGGCGAAGACGCATTCGGGATCGGCCTCCAGCGCGGCGCTCAGGGCGACGCGCGCGTTCGTCTCGTCCCCGGTGGACCAGGAGACCCAGCCGGCCAGGGTCAACGGCGCCGCCGCGTACTCCGTGAAGGCACCGACGCAGCGTCGGCCGAGGGCCCGCCACAGCCGCAGCGCCGGCTGGGCGTCCTCCTCCTCCATCCATTCGGCGGCGCGGTCCCGCGTGATCCTGTCCTGAAGTCCGACGATGAGCGAGGCCGCCTCGGCCTCCGAGAGCCGGGCGTCGTCGCTGAGGTCGGCCTCCGAGGGACCGCGGCCCGCGGGGATCGGTGCGGAGGAGAACCGGTCCAGAAGGCGCGCGGCGATCTCCAGCGTCCTGGTCCGCACGACCTCCTTGGCCGAGACGTCCAGCATGCGCGGCAGCAGATCCGCCGCGGCCGCGTCCAGCGCCTGTTCCTGGAGCGGAACCCGGTGCGGCGCGAGCGGAGCCAGCCTGGCGGCCAGTTCCTTGAGTGTTCCCTGGACCCGGATGCCCGCGTAGGTGGCGGCCGCCGCCATCGGGGAGGATCCCGGCGGCTCCAGCTCGTTGCCCTCCGGCGGGCAGCAGCGGGGGTCCTCGCAGCAGAACGACCAGAAGCGTCCACCGGAGAGACACAGGGCCTCGAACACCGGCATGTCCAGCGCCCCGCAGGCGGCGCGCAGCTCTTGGGCGAGCGGCCGGAGGCGGACGGGCACCGCGGCGGCGTCCTCGCCGGCTCGCGCGTCCTGGCAGAGGTAGACGACGGCGCCGGTGGGCCGGTCTGCCTCCTCGCATCCGGCGAGGAGGCACACGGCGACCTGACGAGCCGCCTCCGGCCACTCGCCCGGGACCGCGGGGATGCCGAGGCGGACACGGCCGCCGAACCTGCCGTGCTCCCCGTGCACCGCGATCACGACGATCGAGTCGTCCGGGTGGTACCCCAGGAGGTACGGCAGCGCGTCCGCGAGTTCGGCCGGGCCGCGCAGCGTCACGCGCCGCGCGGACTCGGAGGCGAGCTCCGGAGCGGCGTCGGAGGAGGACTGGGAAGCGAGGTGGCGATCACTGTGTGTCATGACTCGACCTTGTCGCATCGGCCTCCCGCACCATCCACACCACCATGACGACGATCCGATCAACGCACTGGCAGTCGTCCGATCAACGCACGATCGGCACGTTGTCCACAACACTGGATTCGCCGTACCGGCCGGGCGTCGGGTTGCATGGTCGCCATGACAGCCAACGACCTGCGCACCGCAGCCGATGCCGTCCTCGCCCGTTTGGTGGGAGACGACACGGGGACGGCGCGGCTCCGGGAAGACCAGTGGAAGGCCGTCGAGGCGCTCGTCGCCGACCACCGGCGCGTGCTCGTCGTCCAGCGCACCGGCTGGGGCAAATCGGCGGTGTACTTCGTCGCGACCGCCCTCCTACGGCGGCGCGGCAGCGGCCCGACGGTGATCGTCTCGCCGCTGCTGGCCCTCATGCGCAATCAGATCGAGGCGGCCGGCCGGGCGGGCATCCGGGCCCGCACCATCAACTCGGCCAACGTCGAGGAGTGGGACGCCGTGCGCGAGGCCGTGCGCGCCGAGGAGGTCGACGTCCTACTCGTCAGCCCCGAGCGGCTGAACAATCCCGACTTCCGGGACCAGGTCCTACCCAGCCTGGCGGAGACGACGGGGCTACTCGTCGTCGACGAGGCGCACTGCATCTCCGACTGGGGCCACGACTTCCGCCCCGACTACCGTCGGCTGCGCAGCATGCTGGCCGCACTGCGCCCGGGCGTCCCCGTGCTCGCCACGACGGCGACGGCCAACGCACGGGTCACCTCCGATGTCGCCGAACAGCTCGGCACGGGCGGGCAGCAGAGCGACACGCCGGACGCTCTGGTGCTGCGCGGCCCGCTGGACCGGGAGTCGCTCAGTCTGTCGGTACTGCGGCTGCGCGACGCGGCGCACCGGCTCGCCTGGCTGGACGGCCATCTCCACGAGCTCCCGGGCTCGGGGATCATCTACACGCTGACCGTCGCGGCGGCCGAGGAGGTCGCGGCCCACCTGCGGCAGCGCGGTCACACGGTGGCCTCCTACACCGGGCGGACGGAGAACGCCGACCGGGAGGCCGCCGAGAGTGACCTCCTGGCCAACCGAGTGAAGGCCCTCGTCGCCACGTCGGCCCTCGGCATGGGGTTCGACAAGCCGGACCTCGGCTTCGTCGTGCATCTCGGCTCCCCCTCCTCCCCCATCGCCTACTACCAACAGGTCGGCAGGGCGGGACGCGGCGTGGAGCACGCGGAGGTGCTCCTGCTGCCCGGCCCGGAGGACGAGGCCATCTGGAAGTACTTCGCCTCGCTGGCCTTTCCGCCCGAGGAGCAGGTGCGGCGAACCCTCGACGTCCTGGCCTCGGCCGACCGACCCCTGTCCCTTCCCGCGTTGGAGCCCCTGGTCGAACTCCGCCGGTCCCGACTGGAGATGATGCTCAAGGTCCTGGACGTGGACGGCGCGGTGCGCCGTGTCCGCGGGGGCTGGACCGCGACCGGTGAGCCTTGGCGGTACGACACCGAGCGGTATTCCTGGGTGGCGCGGCAGCGTGCGGCGGAGCGACAGGCGATGCGGGAGTACGCGAGCACCGGCCAGTGCCGGCTGGAGTTCCTGCGCCGGCAGCTGGACGATCCCGAGGCGGCTGCGTGTGGCCGCTGCGACAACTGCGCCGGAACGCGGTTCGGTGAGGAGGCCCCAGCTGACGCGCTGGCCGCCGCACAGGGCCAGCTCGACCGTCCGGGCACGGAGGTCGAACCCCGCAGGATGTGGCCGACCGGGCTCCCGGCGGTCGGGGTGGATCTGCGCGGCCGCATTCCCGCCGACCGGCAGGCGTCCCCCGGCAGGGCGCTCGGCAGGCTGACCGACATCGGCTGGGGCAGTCGCCTTCGGCCGCTTCTGGAGCCGCAGGCGCCCGACGGCCCGGTACCGGAGGACGTCGTCGGCGCCGTCGTCGCCGTACTGGCCGACTGGGCGAAGGGCCCGGGCGGATGGGCCGCGAGCGAAGCGCCGGCAGGGTCCCGGCCCGCCGGTGTGGTCACGGTCGCTTCGCGGTCCAGGCCGCAGCTGGTCCGGTCGTTGGGAGAACGCATCGCATCGGTCGGCCGTATACCCCTGCTCGGCGAGGTGGCGATGGCCGGGGACGAAGCGGGCCGGGCGGCCTCGCACACCAACAGCGCGCAACGCGTACGGGCCCTCCACGCCACGGTCACCGTGCCGCCCGCCCTCGCACAGGCGGTGGCCGACGCCGCGGGCCCGGTGCTCCTGGTGGACGACTACGCGGACACGGGATGGACCTTGGCCGTCGTGGCCGATCGGCTGAGGCAGGCGGGGGCGCGGGGGGTGCTGCCTCTGGTCCTGGCACTCCAGGGCTGACACCGGCTCGGACAGGCGCTACCCCGCGTGGGGCTACGGGCCCGTTCCGGCCAGTTGGACGCGATGGTGCGTTGCCCCACGTCAACCGGCCAGCGACAATTGACCTCACTCCCGCAACGGACCGAGAGGTACCCGTGCTCGTCGTGGCGTGCGCCCCTGCCCGACGGCTCCGCTCCACGGGCGCAGAGAAGGGAGAACCGTGACCGTCGCAGCTCCGAAGGCTCCGACCACCGACGCCACCTCCCGGCTGGCGCGCACCATGGAACCGGCCGAGTGGGCAGCAGCGGGTATACCCCTGCTGCGCGCTCCCCGAGAGGTCGTCACCGGCTTGCACGCCCGTCACCGACCGCGGCCGCTCACGGCGATCGTGGCGGTGCTCGGGCCGGACGACCGACTCACCGCCAGCGCCTCCTTCGGCAGGGGCGCGGCACAGCCCGACGGCTGGGAGTTCCGGAACGCGCTTTTGGACCAGCTACGCCGCGTCATACCCCACGACCTGCGGCTGCGCCGTCCCGTACGGACCGCGATGCTCCTGTACTGCCGGGAGGGCGAAGAGGGGTGGACGGAGGAGGACGGCGCCTGGATGTGGGCGCTGCGGGACGCCTGCACGCTGCACGGCCTGCGGTGTGGCGCCTACGTGACGCTCACGCCGCGAGGCTGGCGGGTGCACGGCGAGGAGCGGCGGGGGCGCCGTCCTGCGGTACGGCTCGGCGGCCCTCGCCCCGTGACGGGCGGCGCGCGGAGGTAACCGGCCCAGGGCCGGTCGTCCGGCCCCGTGCCTGCGAGACGGCCGCACGGCAGGCGTCAGAGGAGGCTGCGAAGCTGCTCGGGGTCACCGCAGACGACGAGGTCCGTGCCGGCCTTGCCGAGAGCGCTCGGCAGGCTCTCGGCGATCGCCGCGTCGGTGCCGCCGTTGACGGCCACGACCACGACGGGCCGGCTCGTGGCGCGCGCGAGCGCGGAAGTGTGCGCGTAGAACACGTCGCCGCCCTCCGACTGCTGCCGCCAGTAGGCGCCCTCGCCGAAGGTGAGCTCGTGCTCGGCCCACGGGTGTGGGCCCCCCGTGGTGAGGACGAGGATGTCGCCGGGCGAACGACCCTCGTCGAGCAGGGCGTCGACGGCGTCGTCCGCGACCGCCACGGCGGTCGCCGCCGTGGCGGCCTCCAGCCGGATGCGTGCGGTGGGCGCCGTGAGGGCCGCCGTCGAGGTGCCCGGGGACGACGGCGCCGGGCCCCGGGCGGGCCTCGTGGAACCTGACGCCCCGGGGCCGGGGCGGCTGCGGTCGGCGCGCGGGGGTGCGGGCCGGGGGCCGGGACGCGGCCCCGGAACGGCGGGGCGAGGGGGCTGGGGAACACGGGCGGTACCCGCGGAAGCGCGGGGGCCGGGAACGCTGGGGCGGATCTGGGGCTCCTCGGAGCTGTGCGGCATGGATGTTGTCTATCAAACAGGGCGCGGGGCCGTGTCGGCGGGTCGTCCCGCCGGGGCGGTGCGCGAACGGGAAGAGTCAGAACGGTGAAGTCTCAGAACAGTCGGGCCTGTTCCTCCTCGGCCTCCGCGACGGCCGGGCCCGGAACTGCCGCCAGGGGGTGAGGCTTCTTCAGGTGCTTCCAGCGCGGCAGGGCGTCCAGGTACGCCCAGGTGAGCCGGTGGTGCGGGGTGGGGCCGAGGTCGGCGAGCGCCGCCCGGTGGGTGGGCGCGGGGTAACCGGCGTTCCCCTGGAAGTCGAACGCGGCGTGCGAGGCGCCCAGTTCGGCCATCAGAGTGTCGCGCTGGACCTTCGCGAGGACGGACGCCGCGGCCACCGAGACACAGGACCGGTCGCCCTTGACGACGGTGCGCACGTGCCAGGGCGCTCCGAGATAGTCGTGGGAGCCGTCCAGGATCACGGCGTCGGGCCGCTGTGGCAGCGCCTGCAACGCGCGCTCGGCGGCCAGCCGCAGCGCCGCCGTCATGCCGAGGAGGTCGATCTCTTCGGGCCAGGCGTGCCCGAAGCCGTGCGCCGTGACCCAGCCGCGCAGCACCTCGGCCAGTTCGGTGCGGCGTCCCCGGGCGAGCAGCTTGGAGTCCGTCAAACCCTCGGGGGGACGACGCAGGCCGGTGACGGCGGCGCACACGGTGACCGGCCCGGCCCACGCGCCGCGTCCCACCTCGTCCACCCCGGCGACGAGCCGGGCGGAGGTCGTGGCCCGCAGCGAACGTTCGACGCGGTGGGTGGGTGGGTCGTACGGCACGGTTCAAGCCTACTCGGCAGGTGTCGGCACCCGGGCGGGCAGGGCCTCGGTCGCGACGCCCGGGGCCCTGCCCGCCGGGGGGACCGTCGGCGTCGGAGGACGCGATGGGCTTCTCAGGGCACCTGGTAGGGCTCCGGGGTGCACCACCTCTCGAAGGGCCGGTCCAGGTGGTAGCGGCCTTCCGGGCCGAGGACGAGGGCCCGGGTCTCCGCGTTGTCCGGGTTCGACAAGGACTCGAACTCCGCGACGGTCCAGTGCATCCAGCGCATGCAGAAGAGCCGCATGGTCAGCCCGTGGGTGACCAGCAGGACGTTCGGGGGGTGGTCGGGGGCCTGGAAGCTCCGCCACAGGCTCTCCAGGAAGGCGTCGACCCGGTCGTAGACGTCGGCGCCCGACTCGCCCTGGGAGAAGCGGTAGAAGAAGTGGCCGTAGGCGTTCCGTGCGGCCTTCTGGCTGCGTACGTCGTCCCAGTCCTGCCAGTTGCCCCAGTCCTGTTCGCGCAGGCGCGGCTCCTCCCGCACCCGCACGAGCGCGGGGTCGAGTCGCAGTTCGCGGAACGTCTCGTGGGTGCGGCGGTAGGGGGACACGTACGCCGACACCCGCTCGTCACCGAACAGGGCGCGCAGCCCCTCTCCGGCCCCGGCGGCCTGGCGGCGCCCTTCGGGCGTCAGCCGGAGGGCGTGGTCGGGCACCCGGGAGTACACGGAGTCGTCGGCATTTCCCTCGGACTCGCCGTGCCGGAGGAGGACGATGCGACGAGGTCGTGCCATGAGGACAGCGTAAGCCCCGCACACCCCGGGAGCGGGCCGGGCGACACGGGTACGCGCGGCGGGCAGGTCGGTGCGCGCGTCAGACCGTCCACGAGGGCTGGAGATCGATGACGTCCCCGTCGATGGCGGCGATGTCCGCGCCGGTCTGGGCGCGCAGCGACAGCCGCTCGACGCGTTCGACCCGGTACTTGCCGTGTTCGGCGGCGGAGTCCCACATGGAGAGGACGAGGAACTCCGCCAGGCCCGGGGCCTCGGCGAACACGCCGCGCAGCATGCCCGGCGACCCGGCCATGGCGGGGTTCCAGACCTTCTCCTGCATGAGCACGTAGTGGTCGACCCGCTCACTGCGCACCCGGCAGTGAGCGACGCGCAGCAGGTCGGCGTCGGTGAACTCCGGGCGGAACCCGGTCTTCACGTCGAAGCGGTACTCGAAGAGGAGGGCGCGCATGTCCCGGTAGGTGCCGACCTGGGCCGCGTGCAGCCGGTCGTGCGACCGTGCCATGAAGGAGTCGTAGAAGGCGCGGCTCTCCCAGAAGCCGAAGAGGTGCGCGACACCGCTGCGGGAGCGGCTCCAGCCGCCTCCCTGCCCGCGGAAACCGGGCTCGCCGAGCAGGCCCGCCCACTTCCGCTGTCCGCGCTCGAATCCGCGGCGATCGACCACGGTGCACCGCACCCACTTGACCAGCACCGCGCCATCGTACGGGCATCTCAGCCGCTGATCGTCCGTTGGCGCTCTCCCAGAACCGTCAACTCCTCCTCGCTCAGGGTCAGTCCGAACACCTCGTCCAGGACGGAGCCCAGTTCGCTCCCGGAGACCTCGCGCTCGTCGGTCGTGCCGTCGGGGCGGATGACGGCGAGCCGGGAGCCGAGGAGGGCCGTCCGGTCCTTCATAGCCGACACCTGCACGACGGGGCGGCGGGTGAACGGAGAGCGGGCGTGGGTGGAGACGTAGTAGTTGAAGACGAAGTAGTCGGGCGGGAAGGCCGGGTCCTCGGTGAAGGAGTAGAGGTCCACCCATCCCTCGGGACGCAGGCCGCGCAGCATCCAGACGCCGTCCGCGTCCCGGTCGAGGGCGTACGACCACTCGCCGTGGCGCACCTCCTCGCCCGCCCGCAGCCGGATCGGCAGCCGCGGCCCCTCGCTGCCGAAGCCGACGTCCGCCAGCCACCGCTCGCCGTCGATCTCGACGATCAGGAGCATGTGGGTGGGCGGGAGGATCTTGTCGGGCTCACCCTGGACGACGCGTCCGGCCCGTCCGGTGAGGGTGTAGCCGATGCGCTCCAGCACGGCGGCGAACAGCGAGTTCTGCTCGTGGCAGTAGCCGCCGCGACGCCGGGTGATCATCTTGTCCTGGAGGGATTCCAGGTCCAGCAGCACCGGCCGCCCGAGCATGATCTCCAGGTTCTCGAACGGCACCTGCTCCACGTGGGCCCGGTGCAGCTTCCGGAGGGTGGCCAGGTCGGGCCGGGGTGTGTCGCCGGTGTACCCGATGCGGTTCAGGTAGGCGTTCAGATCCAGCTTCTCGGAACTCCACATGATCGCGACAACGCGGCCCGGTGGGCGGCCATTCCCGCCGGGGGTGAGACGACGAGGCGGGGCCCCGGTCGCGGACCGGGGCCCCGCCTGCGCCGACGGCGCCCGGCCGGTGGCCGGGCGCCCGGGGGTCAGCTGCAGCCGCTCGTGGAACCGCATCCCTCGCAGAGGTAGCAGCTGCCGGCGCGGCGCATCTTCGTGCCGCACGAGAAGCACAGGGGTGCGTCGGCGTTGAGGCCGAACTGCATCTCCGCGAGCTCGGTGGAGTTGTGCGCCGCCGCCGGGGCCGGGGCCTCGGCCTCGGGCGGCTGCGGCGCGGCGGGGGGCTGCTCGGCGCGCCGGGGCGCCGACTGGGCCAGCGACTCGACGTCGAGGTCGTCGTCGGGCTCGTAGGAGCCCGTCTCCAGGTGCCGCTCCCGTTCGGCCGCCGAGTGGATGCCGAGCGCCGAGCGCGTCTCGAAGGGCAGGAAGTCCAGCGCCAGGCGGCGGAAGATGTAGTCGACGATCGACTGCGCCATCCGCACGTCCGGGTCGTCGGTCATGCCGGCCGGTTCGAAGCGCATGTTGGTGAACTTCGAGACGTACGTCTCCAGCGGGACGCCGTACTGGAGGCCGACGGAGACGGCGATCGAGAAGGCGTCCATCATGCCCGCGAGCGTCGAGCCCTGCTTGGACATCTTGAGGAAGACCTCGCCCAGGCCGTCGTCCGGGTAGGAGTTCGCCGTCATGTAGCCCTCGGCACCGCCCACGGTGAAGGACGTGGTGATGCCCGGGCGTCCCTTGGGCAGGCGACGGCGCACCGGCCGGTACTCGATGACCTTCTCCACCGGCTTCTCCTC
Source organism: Streptomyces chumphonensis (assembly GCF_014779715.1). Taxonomy (GTDB): domain Bacteria; phylum Actinomycetota; class Actinomycetes; order Streptomycetales; family Streptomycetaceae; genus Streptomyces; species Streptomyces chumphonensis. The sequence goes on along the minus strand of NZ_JACXYU010000006.1, from coordinate 84,788 downwards.
GGTGGTGTCGGCCTTCGCGTCGTCCTTCTTCTTGGCCGACAGCGGCTGGCCGACCTTGCTGTTCTCGACGTAGACGGCGAGCGCCTTCGTACCGAGCTTCCAGCCCTGGAGGTAGATCTCCTCGACGTCCTCGACCGTGCTGGAGCTCGGCATGTTGACGGTCTTGCTGATGGCGCCCGAGAGGAAGGGCTGCGCGGCGGCCATCATCCGCACGTGGCCCATCGGGGAGATGGCCCGCTCGCCCATGGCGCAGTCGAAGACCTCGTAGTGCTCCGGCTTGAGGCCGGGCGCGTCGACGACGTTGCCGTGGTCGGCGATGTGGGCCACGATCGCCTCGACCTGCTCGTCCTGGTACCCCAGGCGCTTGAGGGCCTTGGGCACCGTGTTGTTGACGATCTGCATGGAGCCGCCGCCGACGAGCTTCTTGAACTTCACCAGGGCGAGGTCCGGCTCGACGCCCGTGGTGTCGCAGTCCATCATCAGCCCGATGGTGCCCGTGGGGGCGAGCACGCTGGCCTGGGCGTTGCGGAAGCCGTTCTTCTTGCCCAGGCGGAGCACGTCCTGCCACGCCTCGGTGGCGGCGGCCCAGACCGGCGTGTCCAGGTCGTCCATGCGCCGCGCGGAGTCGTTGGCCTCGGCGTGCTGCTTCATGACGCGGTTGTGCGCGCTGGAGTTGCGGGCGTAGCCCTCGTACGGGCCGACGGTTGCGGCCAGCTCGGCGGAGCGCCGGTAGGACGTGCCCGTCATCAGGGAGGTGATCGCTCCGGCGAGGGCTCGGCCGCCGTCGGAGTCGTAGGCGTGGCCGGTCGCCATCAGGAGTGCGCCGAGGTTGGCGTACCCGATGCCGAGCTGGCGGAAGGCCCGGGTGGTCTCCCCGATCTTGGCGGTGGGGAAGTCGGCGAAGCAGATGGAGATGTCCATCGCCGTGATGACGAGCTCGACGACCTTGGCGAAGCGTTCGGCGTCGAAGGCCTGGTTGCCCTCGGCGTCGTCCCGCAGGAACTTCATGAGGTTGAGGGAGGCGAGGTTGCACGAGGAGTTGTCCAGGTGCATGTACTCGCTGCAGGGGTTCGAGGCGCTGATGCGGCCCGATTCCGGGGAGGTGTGCCAGTGGTTGATCGTGTCGTCGTACTGGATGCCCGGGTCGGCGCAGACGTGTGCGGCCTCGGCCATCTTGCGGAAGAGGGCGCGGGCGTCGACCTCCTCCAGCACCTCACCGGTCATGCGGGCCCGCAGCCCGAACTTCGAACCGGACTCGACGGCCTTCATGAACGCGTCGTTGACCCGGACGGAGTTGTTGGCGTTCTGGTACTGAACGGAGGTGATGTCGTCCCCGCCCAGGTCCATGTCGAAGCCCGCGTCGCGCAGGGCGCGGATCTTCTCCTCCTCCTTCACCTTCGTCTCGATGAAGGCCTCGATGTCCGGGTGGTCCACGTCGAGGACGACCATCTTGGCGGCTCGTCGCGTCGCGCCACCGGACTTGATGGTGCCGGCCGAGGCGTCGGCGCCGCGCATGAAGGAGACGGGGCCGGAGGCGTTGCCGCCGGAGGAGAGGAGCTCCTTGGAGGAACGGATGCGGGAGAGGTTCAGCCCGGCGCCGGAGCCTCCCTTGAAGATCATCCCCTCTTCCTTGTACCAGTCGAGGATCGACTCCATGGAGTCGTCGACGGAGAGGATGAAGCAGGCGGAGACCTGCTGGGGCTGCTGGGTGCCGACGTTGAACCACACCGGGGAGTTGAAGGAGAAGACCTGGTGCAGCACCGCGTAGGCCAGCTCGTGCTCGAAGATCTCGGCGTCGGCGGGTGAGGCGAAGTAGCCGTGCTCCTCGCCCGCGGCGCGGTAGGTCTTCACCACCCGGTCGATCAGCTGCTTGAGGCTGGTCTCGCGCTGCGGGGTGCCCACGGCCCCGCGGAAGTACTTGCTGGTGACGATGTTGGCGGCGTTGACCGACCAGAACTCGGGGAACTCGACGCCCCGCTGCTCGAAGTTGACCGAGCCGTCCCGCCAGTTCGTCATGACGACGTCACGGCGCTCCCAGACCACCTCGTCGTAAGGGTGCACCCCGGGGGTGGTGTGGATGCGCTCGACCCGCAGGCCCCCGGCCGGACGACCGGCCTTCTCAGCCTTCTCCGGCTTGCCGGCCTTGGCTCGGGAGCCTCGTGCCGGGCCGCTCGTCGTCTCTGTCATTCCGCCTCCCTGGTACGGGCATAACGCCCTGTGTGTCCCGTTTCTTCCGGGTCACGATGTCTGGCTGCCACCGGGTGGCGCCGCTGGGCGCCCCCCGGTGAGGTCTTGGCTGTGTGCCGGTCAGTCGCCGGCGGTCGCCGGGGCCGGGCTCTCGGCCGCGTCGACGGCACGCGGTGCCGGCTCGGGACCGCCGGGCTGCGGCACGGGGTGCCGCAGCTCCGCGATGGCGGCCTCGAAGTCCTCCAGCGAGTCGAACGCCCGGTAGACGGACGCGAAGCGGAGGTAGGCGACCACGTCGAGTTCGCGCAGCGGGCCGAGTATGGCGAGTCCCACGTCGTGCGTGGAGAGCTCCGCGCTGCCGGTGGCCCGCACCGCCTCCTCGACGCGCTGGCCGAGCTGGGCGAGGGCGTCCTCACCGACCGGTCTCCCCTGGCACGCCTTGCGCACCCCGGCGATCACCTTGTCCCGGCTGAAGGGTTCGGTGACGCCGCTCCGCTTGATCACCATGAGTGACGCGTTCTCCAGCGTCGTGAAGCGACGGGAGCAGTGCGGGCACTGGCGGCGTCGGCGGATGGCGGCTCCGTCGTCCGTCGTCCGGCTGTCGACGACGCGGCTGTCAGGGTGCCGGCAGAAGGGGCAGTGCATCGGGAACCACCTTCCTCACCCTTGATGTGCGACATGGCGAAACAGCCCCTCGGAGGCGGAAAGCGCCCCCTCGGAACGGACCCCAGCATAGGCGATGCCGGTCGGACGGAAAGCACCGGGACACAAGCTGTTGGGGCCGTGCCTCATACAACCACTAGATGTGGTAGCTCTGCACACCGGGGGCGCACAGCGGGGAACGGGCCCGGACGGCCGGGAACGGGGCGCCGGGGGCACGGCCGTGGCGGCGGACGCCGCTCATGGCGGCCGTCGCACCGACCCGACCCGACGGCCGCCCGTGAGCGGTTCCTGTCGGTCGGTCGGCAAGCCGGTACGGCCTCGGCGTGGGCGCGACGGCGGCCGTCGGCACGCGGAGAACGCGCCCGCGAGAGACTACCTCAGGTGACGACGCGTCCGCCCCGAGGCGGTCCGGTGTGGGCACGCGCGGCGGCCCTTCGCTCGACCACCGGGTCGTGCGGAGGGCCGCAGGAGTCGCGGGAGGCGACGGACGCGGGCGCGCGGGCCCGGAGGTGACCCCCGCACCGGGCGCGCGCCGCCGCCGCTTCGGGACGGGGAGGGCTCAGATGCGCCGCATCACCGCGACGACCTTGCCGAGGATCGTCGCCTCGTCCCCGGCGATCGGCTGGTAGGCGGAGTTGTGCGGGAGGAGCCAGACGTGGCCGTCCTCGCGCTTGAAGCGCTTCACCGTGGCCTCGCCGTCCAGCATCGCGGCCACGATGTCGCCGTTCTCCGCGACCGGCTGACGGCGCACGGTCACCCAGTCGCCGTCGCAGATCGCGGCCTCGACCATCGAGTCCCCGACGACCTTGAGCACGAACAGCTCACCGTCGCCCACCAGCTGCCGGGGCAGCGGGAAGACATCCTCCACCGACTCCTCGGCGAGGATCGGGCCGCCGGCGGCGATGCGGCCGAGGAGCGGGACGTACGACGCCGCCGGCTTCCCGGTGGTGTCCGTCGTCTGCGTGCTCGGGGTGTCGGAGCCGCGCACCTCGTAGGCCCGCGGCCGGTGCGGGTCGCGCCGCAGGAAGCCCTTGCGCTCCAGCGCCATGAGCTGGTGGGCGACGGAGGACGTGCTGGAGAGGCCGACCGCCTGGCCGATCTCCCGCATGGAGGGCGGGTAGCCGCGGCGCTGCACCGAGTCCCTGATCACCTCGATGACGCGACGCTGCCGGTCGGTCAGACCGGTGCTGTCCGCCCGGATACCGGGTGGCCTGCCGGGCAGCGCGCGGGCGGCCCTGGGAGCCCCCCGGCCGCCGGCTCCTGAGGCGCCGAGGGGCACCTCGGCGGTCTCACCGACCGGGTGGACCCGGTCGGCACCGCCCTCGACGGTGTCCTGGGCAGTGAACGTCACGCTGTCTGCGGTGGTCGTCACGGTGGTCGGCACCCCTTTCGAACTGTTCTCCCTGTGGCACAACGGTAGTTGGTTTCGAAAGGTTGCGCCAAACACACGTTCGAGTGAAATATCGCCGAAAGCATGCCGCGATCACACTGTGCGGTGTATGGGCCACACCTCCGCAGCCCGGACAGGCCGCCCGCCGCGCGGCGGACTCCTGAGGCCGCCCGCCCGGCGGACTCAGGAGTCGGCGACGTCGATCGCTGTGAGCGAGCGACGGACCTGGGCGGGGTCGGTGGTGTACCAGAAGTCGGGCATGGAGGACCGCAGGAAGCCGCCGTAGCGGGCCTTCGCCAGCCTCGGGTCCAGCACGGCGACGACGCCGCGATCCCCCATGGCCCGGACCAGCCGACCGGCGCCCTGGGCCATCAGCAGCGCCGCGTGCGTGGCGGCGACCGCCATGAAGCCGTTGCCGCCGGCCTGCTCGACCGCCTTCTGCCGCGCGCTCATGAGCGGGTCGTCGGGGCGCGGGAAGGGGATGCGGTCCATGACGACGAGCTGGCAGCCGGCCCCCGGCACGTCGACGCCCTGCCACAGCGACAGCGTGCCGAACAGACACGTCCGCGCGTCCTCGGCGAAGCGGCGGATCAGCTCGCCCAGCGTCTCCTCACCCTGAAGGAGGACCGGGACGTCCAGCCGGCCGCGCAGCTCCTCGGCCGCCGTCTGCGCCCCCCGCATCGAGGAGAAGAGGCCGAGCGTGCGCCCGCCCGCCGCCTCGACCAGGCCGGACAGCTCGTCGAGCATGTCACTGCGGGCGCCCTCGCGGCCGGGTGGGGCCAGATGCCGGGCGACGTACAGAATGCCCTGCTTGCGGTAGTCGAACGGGGAACCGACGTCCAGCCCCTGCCAGCGGGGGGACTCCTCCTCCCCGGCGGCGTCCCCGGCCCCGGCGTCACCGGCGTCCCCCGCGTGTTCCCGCCGGCCTTCGGGGGCCAGGCCCAGTGAGGCCGCGACGCCGTTGAAGTCGCCACCGAGCCGGAGGGTCGCGGACGTCAGGACGACGGAGCGGTCGTGGAAGAGCTTCTCCCGCAGCAGGCCGGAGACGTTCAGGGGCGCGACCCGCAGCGAGGCGCCGAACCGGTCGTGGCGCTCGTACCAGATGACGTCGTACTCCGAGCCCTGGGCGATCCGGTCGGCGACGGCGTGGACGTTCTCCAGCGAGGCGACCGCCTGCTTGCGCACGGCGTCCTCGTCCTGCACGGAGCGGTCGCGGGTGTTGCCGAGGGACGTCAGGCAGTTCCGGGCGGCGTCCCGCAAGGCGGCGAGCGCGTGGCCGAGGTCCTCGGGGACCTGCTCCAGGCGGCCGGGCAGCGCCAGCTCCATGACCCGCTCGAAGCCCTCGGAGGCCGTCAGCAGCCGGTCGGCCGCCTTCTCGTCGACGAGCTTCGCCGAGCGGCGCACGGCCCGGCTCACCCCGGCGGGCGTGAGCTCCCCGGAGGCGACACCCGTGACGCGGGAGACCAGTTCGTGCGCCTCGTCGACGATCAGCACCTCGTGGCCGGGCAGCACCGGCGCGCCCTCGATGGCGTCGATCGCCAGCAGCGCGTGGTTCGTGACGACGACGTCGGCCAGCTTGGCCCGCTCCCGGGCGGCCTCGGCGAAACACTCGGCCCCGTAGGCACACTTGGCGGCGCCCAGGCACTCGCGCGAGGAGACGGAGACCTGGCCCCAGGCGCGGTCGGAGACACCGGGCCGCAGGTCGTCGCGGTCCCCCGTCTCCGTCTCGTCCGCCCAGTCCCGCACTCGCAGCAGGTCCTTGCCGAGCTTGCTGGAGGCGCCCGCCGGACCGGCGGCCCGGGCCGCCGCCTCGACGGGGTCGAAGAGGGCGTCCTCCTCCTCCGCCGGGACGCCCTCGTGCAGCCGGTGCAGACACAGGTAGTTCGACCGGCCCTTGAGCATCGCGTACTCCGGCCGGCGGCGCAGCAGCGGGTGCAGGGCCTCCACCGTGCGCGGGAGGTCCCGCTCGACGAGCTGGCGCTGGAGGGCGAGCGTCGCCGTCGCGACGACGACGCGCTCGCCCTGGGCCAGCGCGGGCACGAGGTAACCGAGCGACTTCCCGGTGCCGGTGCCCGCCTGGATCAGCAGGTGGGTGCCCTCGCCGACGGCCTCCGCCACGGCCTCGGCCATGGCGACCTGGCCGGGCCGCTCGGTGCCGCCGACGGCGGTGACGGCCGCGTGCAGGAGGTCGGAGAGGGCCGGGCGGGTGGGGAGGGCGGATGCTTCGCTCATAGGCGAGCAACCCTACGTGGTGCCTCTGACACCCGGGCACGGGACGCCCGGCCGCTACCCGGCGTGGAGCGGGTTGGGGACCGTGCCGTCGACCACGGCGTGCGGACGTCCGGCGCGGTCGCGGTAGCCGTCCGCGTACAGCCGGTTGCGGTTCAGGCACAGGCGGTCGATGCGCGGCGTGAGGAGGTCGAAGAGCGCGAAGCGGGGTTTCAGTTCCGGGAAGCGCCGCTGGTGGGCCAGGACGGTCTCGCGGACGAGGGCCCAGAACTCCGCCTCCGGCACGCCGAGTCCCTCCGCGCACAGGGGCGCGAGGTAGCGGAAGACGCCGACGAACAGGCCGCTGTGGATGAACTGGGTGAGGAAGTCCGCCGGCTCGGTCAGCAGGGTGGTGCGGACGGTGGGCGGCAGGTCGGCCAGTTCGGGGAGCGCTTCGTCGCTGAGGTTGACGTCGTCGACGAAGTCCTTCACGGCCAGCCGCACCGGCACCTCGTGCGCGTCGAAGACGACGATGCTGTTCTCGCCGTGCGGGGAGAAGACGGTGCCGTAGCGGTAGAGGAAGTGCAGGAGCGGCGGTAGGAGCGCCTCGAAGAGGTGGCGCAGCCACACCCGGGGGGCGAGCCCGGACCGGCGGACCAGTTCGGCGGTGAGCGCCCGGCCCGCCGGGTCGGTGTGGAGCAGTGCGGCGAGGCTGCGGGCGCGTTCCCCGGCCGCGAGGTGGGGGCCCAACGGCTCGCGCCAGATGCAGCCGAGCAGTTCCCGGTACTGGTAGGGGACGCCGGGGAGCCGGTCGTAGAGCGGGTGCTCGACCGTCACCGAGGCGACCTCGCCGAGCAGGACGACGCGCGTCTCGTCGCGCAGGAACGGATCGGCGTCCCGCATACCGTGGATCCAGGACGTGACGGCCGGGGCGGCGAGGGTGCGTTCGGTGGGCAGTCCGCGCCACACCAGCGTGTTGAGCACGGACAGCGGCAGTTTGACGGTGCGGGCCTGCGGTCGGCTGACGTTGAGGAACGTGCGCACCGACTGCTGGGGCAGTCGCAGGTCCTCGTCCTCGGGCAGCGGTATGAGGGTGCCGTCGGCGAGCTGGGGGGCGAACAGCGGCGCGATCGTCTCGTCCCACTGCCAGGGGTGCACGGGGAGCCACAGGTACTCCTCGGGGCGTCGTCCGCGTGCGGCGACGGTGGCGGCGAAGACCTCCCGGGTCGCGGTGGAGAGCTCCTGGCCGTAGAGGCGCGCGGCGTCGCCGAGCGCGGCGGTGCCCCGGTAGCGGGCGAGGCTGCGGTGCACGGCGAGCCAGGGCAGGCGGGTCGCGGCGCGGGCCTCGGGCGTCCACCGACCGCTGTCGGTGTGGGACAGGCCGAGCCGGCCCTTGTTGGCGACCAGCCAGGGGTGGCCGGTGAGATGGCCCTCCAACTCGGCGTAGCCCAGGTCGGCGAGGTCCGGGACGGACAGCGCCGTCGCGGCGAGCCGGACGTCGGCGCTGAGCGTGGCGGTCAGCTCCCGGAGCAGGTGGCCGAGCGTGTCTCCCGCGAGCCCGAGCGGCACGTCGTGGGCGGCGGTGAGGAAGACCAGCGGGTCGGCGTGCGGGGTGATGCTGTCGGGATCGACGCGCCAGTGGCCGTAGGCGCCGCGCCGCGCGCGGAAGCGGTGGACCGTCCCGTCGGGGACGGCCACCCGGTACCGGCCGGTGGCGGATGCGGCGCCGTCGCGTTCCGGCACGAGGATCCCCTCGTAGGCGAATTCGCCGAGTAGTTTGGCGAACAGCTTCCGGGACGCGGTGTGCCAGGGCGTGGCGGGCTCGGTGGATGACGTCTGCAAGGGCGTTCTCCTCAGGTGCGGAGCCGAACGGGACGGTTCTCCGGTCCGGTCCGGACGCCGCCGGGGACGGCGGGCGCACGGGCGGACCACGGGGAACGACGTGCGGTGTCGCGGCCGGCACCGAGGTGCCGGTGGGGAGGCCGGTCGACCTCAGAGCGCCGGAATCCCTCCCCGTTCGCGGACGACGACGGCCGCACGTTTGTCCGGCAGGTCGACCTCCGCCGCGCGCCGGTAGCCGGCCCGCAGGAAGGCGCTGACGGACACGGCGTTGCGGACGTCGGGTTCGGCGAGCACGCGACGGCAGGCCGGACGGTGCGTCAGGACCAGCTCGGACACCGCCCCCAACAGCGCCGCGCCGAGGCCGCGGCCGCGCCGGTCCGCCGGACCGATCAGTACGTGCAGGCCGGTGTCGTGGGGAAGGGTGGGGAAGTAGCGGGCCAGCGGGTCGAGGTCGGCGCGGTAGATCTCCCAGTAGCTCATCGGGACGCCGTCCAGCACGCCGAGGCACGGGACGCTGCGCCCGTCGCCCTCCAGTTGCGGGCGGAGGTGCTTCGCGGTGACGTCCTCGTCCCCGGCGAGGGCCCAGAAGGCGGCGACGGCCGGGTCGTTCATCCAGGCCGTGACGAGCGTCAGGTCGCGTTCGAGCCGGACGGGGACGAGTTGGAAGGTGCCGAAGGACCCGCGGGCGGCCCGCCAGCGGTCGACGGCGCCCACCAGGTCGGTGCCGGGCGCGGCGTCCGGCACGGGACCCTCGAACCCGGGAGACCCGGGAGACCCGGGAGACCAGGGAGACCCGGGAGGCCCGGCTGGCCCGGCCGGGCCGGTACGGAGTTCGGGCGGCAGCTCCAGGTCGAGGGTGTCGTCCTCGGCCGGACCTCCGGGTCCGCCGAACACGTCGGCCTGTTCGGTGGCGGGGTCGGGGGTCGGCACGGCGGCGCTTCCTTCCGGCTCGCGGGTCACTGCGGCGGGTGGACGGCGAGCGGGTTGGGGACGCTGACGTAGACGGACTGGGTGTCCACCGGGCCGACGAGCTCGTCGAGCCCGTGCAGCCGGGTCAGCAGGTTGGCCTTGCAGCGCAGCGACGGCGCGTCGAGGAGGAGAGCGGCCAGCGGGGACGTCGGCACGTCGCCGCCCCGCGTGGCGTGCGCGTCGAGGAAGCGCCGGAAGGCGGCCAGGAGCATGGCCTCGTCGACGCCGACCTGGGAGCCGAAGGCGCCGATGAGTCCGAGTACGTGGTTGATGCCCAGGTAGTAGGCGAAGCGCTCGTCGGTGACCGCGTCGGGCACGAAGGAGTCGCTCTCCTCCCCCACACCCGGCACCAGCGCCTGGAGCGCGGCCCGGTGCGAGGCGCGGAAGTAGTAGCCCTGGTTGTCCCGGTAGCGGCCGCCGACGGGCCAGCCGTCGGGGTCGAGCAGCACGACGGTGTTCTGCTGATGGGCCTCCAGCGCGATGCCCGCGTGCGCGTCGAGCCACAGGACGGGGGCGACGACCGCGTCCAGGTAGCGCAGGAACCACTCGGCCGCCACGGCCCGCGTCCGCCGGCCGGTGGCCGACGCCAGGCGCCGCACGACGTCGGCCAGCCGCGAGCGGGTCGGGTGCCCGGCGGTGTCCGGCCACGGGCGGGGCGAGGTGAGCGAGGCCAGGCAGACGGCGTCGTTGTCGGGCCGGAAGGGGTTGTGCCGGAAGACGGTGTCCAGCCCCGGCACGGGCGTGCCGTCGGCGTCGTCGACACCGAGCCAGGCCGGGTCGCGCACGATGTCGAAGCAGGGGTGGACGGCCCGCCAACGCTCGCCCAGTCCACTGCGCAGCAGCCGGTGCACCTCCACACCGCGATGCAGTTCCTTGCGGAGGTTCTCCCGCCGGGAGTTGGTGACGCGGACGGCCAGGGAGAGCTTGAGCATCATCGGCTCCCCCGGACGGGCGACGGTGCGGATCGACGACGTCGGGTGCCACCGCCCGCCGTGCGGCCCGAGGTCGTGGAGCAGACCGGCGTCGAACAGCGCGGCCACGGACGGGCGACCGCGGACGGTGCGGGCCTGCCAGGGGTGCAGCGGCAGGGCGACGGTCCCGGCGGGCAGCGGAAGGTCCGGTGCGAGTCGGGAGGCGAGCTCGGCGGCCGTCCGTGCCCGGCCGCGCTCCGTCCACGCCGAGTCGCAGGCCAGGGCGGTGTGGTGGACGGCGAACCAGTGCAGGGGGAAGCTTCCGTGAAGCTCGGGCGAGTACCACTCCGTCTCCTCGTCGCCGAACCCCTCCCGGCTCTTGGGCGCCGGGTGCGCCGGGTGGCCGAACACGAGGGCCTGCTCCGCCGCGAGGAACGGATCAGCCCCGGCGGGCGGCCCGGGCCGGGCGCGACGGGCCGCCAGGAACCGTGCCGTCTGCCGCACGGAGTCGGCGACGCGGGCGGACAGGTCGCTGCTCTCCCCCGGGGTTCCCGCCTGGTGCGCGGCCTCGCGGGCGAGGAGGCCGGCGAGGGTGACGGCGTCGAGGGGGGCGGCGTCCGCCGGGGCGGAGTCGAGACGCACCGGGCCGAAGCGGTGCCAGCCCGTCGGGGACCAGTACCGCACGGGCACCTGGAGGGCGGTGCCGCTGCCCGGCAGGGGGACGTGCAGGGGGCGGCCGGGTGGCGGTGCCGCTCGGCCCGTCTCCCGTACCCAGCAGCGGAGGAGGTTCTCCGCCCCGGCCGCGTCGGCGGCGCGGTGGGCGTCGGCGGCGTCGAGAGGGTCGGCGGCGGGATCGGCCGGATCGGCGGCGTCCGTCGTGGCCGCGAGCCCGGACGGGCCCGGGCGAGCGGCGCGGCGTGCCTGGCGGGGGACGGTCGGGTCGTCGAGCAGGCGGGCGAGGCGCTGCGGGACGGGGGCGCCGTCCCCGTCGGGGGACTCCTCGGAACCGGCCGTTGCGTTCACAAAACCTCCCTGAGCGTGCGGGAACCGCTGCGCAGCCCGTATGGCGTAACGACGCGACCGCCGTCCGATCACGGTCGGCGGCAAGATCCTTTCCGCGGCCGTGGGGAACCGCCGACCCGGCAGCGGCCGTCGTAGGCGGCACCTGCATAGTTGGGGGGCACCCCGTTCGGCGGGGTGCATGACAAGCCACACGCAAGGTGAACCAGTTCAGGGGGAGTTCGTTCCATGTCGTCCACGCGCACGACCGCACGGCGCCGTACGGCGCTGGCGGCGGTCGCCGCCGTCACCGTTCTGACGGTGACCGCCACCGCATGCGGTCCCGACGAGGCACCGGACAGCGACGCGAAGCCGGCCGCCTCCGAGGCCGCCGATTCCGGAAGCAACGATCTGGGGCTGCCCAAGGACCTGCCCTTCTCCCTGGACGACCTGAAGCGGTGGAAGGAGGGCGAGTGGGACAACTGGGAGCCCGACGGCTGGCTCGGTGACGCCAAGGACTTCATCAACCCGATCATCGAGGACCTCTGGGACCGCGAGCGGATGAAGGACGCGGAGGAGCCGGAGCGCGAGGTCGACGAGGAGGAGATCGACGGCACCCCGGACGGCGACGGGGAGGGCGCGACCGAGGACGAGGGAGCCACCGACCCCGAGCCCGCGGTGGTGGAGGCCGCCGACGTCCCGACGCCCTACACCGACGGGGCCGCGCCCTACGGCAAGGTGTTCATGGACACGCCGCAGGGCCAGATGGTCTGCTCCGCGACGGTGGTCGAGGACCCGGCGAACCCCGGGAAGTCCGACCTCGTCGCCACCGCCGGACACTGCGTGCACGGCGGTGAGGGCAAGGGCTGGTTCCGCAACGTCGTCTTCGTGCCGGGCTTCAACCACAAGGGCCTGCCCGCCGAGCAGCTGGAGACCGCCCCCGAGGAGGACGTCCTCCCGCACGGCATCTGGTGGGCCGGTGAGGCCGCCACGACCGAGCACTGGCGCAGCGCCGGCGCCGAGCGCGGTGGGGCGGGTGCCCAGCAGGACTTCGCCGTGCTGAAGGTCAGCCCCGAGGAGGGCGGCAGCGAGACCTCGCTGGAGGAGACGGTCGGTTCGGCCGTGGCGGTCAACTTCAGCCTCCCGCAGGTCAGCACGTTGCCCGAGCTCACCGTGCGCGGGTACCCCGCGGCACCGCCGTTCGACGGCAGCTCCATGTTCAGCTGCACGGGCGCGGCCGGCCGGCTCACGATCGACGCCGAGCAGCCCACGATGTACCGCGTCGGCTGCACGATGACCGGCGGTTCCTCCGGCGGTGGCTGGGTGGCCCCGGGGCCCGACGGCGAGGACCAGCTCTACTCGGTGACGTCCATCGGCCCGCTCACGGCGACGTGGCTGGCCGGTCCGCGGCTCGGCCCGGAGGCCAAGGCCGTCTTCGACTCGCTCAGCTCCTAGCCGTCCGCCGGCGCCGCGACGCGGTGCCGACGCCGGACCGATCGGCGCGGGCGGGGTGCGCTCCCGTGCACCCCGCCCGCGCCTTCTGACGTCGCGCTCCGCCCGACGTCACGTTCCGCCTGCCGATGTCCCGAGTTCCGAGGAGAACTCCGCATGCCCGCTGCACGCACGGCCCGCCGTCCCGCCCTCGCGCTGACGGCCGCCCTGGCCGCGCTCGCCCTGACCGCCACGGCCTGCGGCCCCGACGACGTGGACCCCGACGCCGGGGCCGGTGTCTCCGCGTCGCCCGACGCCGGGGACGGCGAGAAGGACCGGGCCTCGGCCTGCCCGACGAGCTGCCGGCCGACCTGCCCGACGCCCTGAAGGATCTGGAGGGCTGGAAGAAGGGCGGCTGGGAGGACTGGGACGAGGACGGCTGGCTCCGCGACGCGCAGGACTTCGTCAACCCCTACGTCGAGGACCTGTGGGACAGCGACCGCATGCGGAAGGCGGAGGACCACCGCAAGGAGCTCAGCGAGGAGGAGCTGGCCGCCGCCTCCGCGCGGACCGGCACGGACCCGGCACCGGCGGCGGTCGAGGCGTCCGAGGTGGACCGGCCCTACCACCGGCACGCCGCCCCCGTCGGCAAGGTGTTCATGGACACCCCGAGCGGTCCGATGGTCTGCTCCGGGACGGTCGTCAAGGACCCGAACAACCCGGGCGCCTCCAACCTGGTGGCCACCGCGGGCCACTGCGTGCACGGCGGCGGCGACGCGGGCTGGTTCCGCAACATCATGTTCGTGCCCTCCTACAACGACCGGGGCCGCGCGCCGGAGCAGCTGACCGGAGCGCCGTCGCACGAGGTCGCGCCCTACAGGATGTGGTGGGCCGACTGGGCCCAGACGACGTCCTACTGGATCGAGCGCGGTGACGCGCGGCGCGGCGACGCCGGGGCGGCGCAGGACTTCGCCGTGCTGCACGTCGAGCCCGAGGACGGTTCGGGGAAGTCGCTGGAGGAGACCGTCGGCAACGCCCTGGCGATCGACTTCGACGCCCCGGGCCCCGACGAGCTGGCCGGGCTCAGCTCCTACGGCTACCCGGCGGCGCCGCCCTACGACGGGGCGCTGATGTACACCTGCACCGACCGGCCCGGCCGTCTCACGGTCGACCCCGGGCAGCCGGCGATGTACCGGATCGGGTGCACGATGACCGGCGGCACCTCGGGCGGCGGCATGTACGTCGCGGGCCCGGACGGCAAGGCCGAGCTGGTCTCCGTCAACTCGATCGGCCCGCGTCCGGCGACCTGGCTCGCCGGGCCCTACCTCGGCGCCTCGGCCGAGGGGGTCTTCTCCGCGATCAGTGAGAAGTTCGCCGGCCAGAGCTGAGCGGACATCCCGAGGCACCGGGTTCGACGGCCCCGGCACTCCGTGGAGTGCCGGGGCCGTCGGCGTACGCGATCGGCGCGCGGTACGGACGTCAGACGTGGGCGAAGGGGCTGCGCACCGTGTCGCCGCCGGGCACCGGGGCCGAGGGGTCCTCCCCCAGCTCCACGATCCGGTTGCCGGCGTCCACGTGGACGACGCGGGGCGTGTAGGTGCGCGCCTCGGCGTCGTCCAGCTGTGCGTAGCTGATGAGGATGACCAGGTCACCGGGGTGCACGAGGTGGGCGGCGGCCCCGTTGATCCCGATCACGCCGGAACCCCGCTCGCCCGCGATGGTGTACGTCTCCAGCCGGGCGCCGTTGGTGACGTCGACGATGTGCACCAGCTCGCCGGGCAGCAGGTCGGCGGCGTCCAGCAGGTCCGCGTCCACGGTGACGGACCCCACGTAGTGCAGGTCGGCCTCGGTGACGGTGGCACGGTGGATCTTGGACTTGAACATCGTACGCATCATCGCGGTACTCCCAGATGTCGGCTCCCTGCCTGCGCTTTAGCAGGTCAAGGGCTGTTTCCCACCCTACAGGCGGCTGTCCGCGCACCCCTCGGAGAGCGCGCTGACCTCTCCGCCGCCGGTCAGGCGACGTACCCAGCCTATGCGTCACCACGAAGAGCGTCCGTGACCGCCGTCACCCGAACGGCGGGACGCCGGTCAGACGCGGCGCTCAGGTGGGCTGCCAGTAGCCGAGCGCGTGCACCCTGTCCTTCGGCATGCGGAGCTGTTTGCGCGCGAAGGAGGCCAGGGCCCGTGTGGTCGCCGTGTCACAGGCGATCCAGAGATACGCGTCGTCGTCGAGGAGGTCCGGGAGTGCGCCGCGTACCGTCGCGGCCAGGTGGGTGCCGCCGTTTCGCCTGGGCACCGTGATGACCTCACGCGGCGCGTCCCCGCCGGAGGGGGTGTGGTCCGTGTCGGCCGGATGCGACGTCTCGAACCAGATGGTGGCCGGTGCCCGCGGAAGCGCGTCGAGCAGGGAGTCGATGGCCGGCCGCGACGCCGGGTCGCCGACGACGAAGAGCCGCGACGGTTCCGTGGCGGGCACGGTGAACCGCGAACCCTGGACGGTCGCCTCCACGGTGTCGCCGGGCTGGGCCGCCCTCGCCCAATCGCTGGCGGGGCCGGGGTGCAGTACGAAGTCCACGGTGAAGGTCCCCGCCTCGGGGGCAGGTGTCACGAGAGTGTAGGCACGTTGGTGCGGGCGGCCGTCGTCGTCGAACCAGAGGCGCACCCACATCGTGGGGTGGACCGAGGTGTTCCGCAGCAGGCCGCCGTCGCTGAAGGACAGGCGGTGTACGCGGTCGGATATGCGCTCGTTGGAGCGGACGGTAAGGGTGAAGTCCCGGCCCCGCATGAGCTTGAGAACCGCGCCCTGCCAACCGTGAGCCATGTCTGCTGCCTTCTCTTGGGGGTGACCGTGCGTCGGAGGTGGGAGGTGGTGGCCGGCCCGGGCGGCGCTCCGACCGGGGAGGCCGTTTACCCACGTGGTGCTTCAGCCGGACGCCATGCGGTACGGCTTGAACCGGTAGTCCGGCCGGCGGCGCCGCAGGACCGTCGCGGTCGACAGGAGGGCCCGGGAGGACCGTGCCAGCAGTGCCCCGAGGAAGCGGGGCACTGCGTTGGGGGCGGCGGTGGAGTCGACGAGAAGCCCGCGCCCCCCGCGTGTCTGCGCCACTCCCGAGGGGAGCGGGATCAGCAGGGCCCCCCGCACGGTGCCGGGTTCGGGTCGGCGCTTCTCGTCCATGCACACCTCACGATTACTTAGGTGAGGCTAACCTAACTTGTCGGTAGTGTGGTGTCCAGGCCCCACCATGCTCCCCCGACGGCGCCCCGCAGGTCCGGGACCGGCGGATTCCGGGCCAGGTGAGGCCGGCGTCGACCCAACAGGAAAGCGAGGAAGCGTGATGACGCGACGGACCATACGCGGCGGTGACGGAGTCGACCTCGGGGTAGGTGAGTACGGCGATCCTGAGGGCCGACCGGTGCTGCTCCAGCACGGCCTCATCGGCGGTGCCGGGCTCCCGCCGGACTGGGACCGGTGGGCACGGGAGGCAGGGGTGCGCCTGCTGGCCTGGGAGCGGCCGGGCTACGGCCTCACCGAGCCCACGCCGATGTCGGCGGTCGCCGACTGGGTCCCGTTGCTGCTTCCCGCCTTGGACGCACTGGGCGTGCGTACCTACCAGGCCCTGGCCATCTCGGCGGGCGCCCCGTACGCCTACGCACTCGGTGCTCTGGCGCCCGAGCGGTGCGAAGGGGTAGGGGTTCTCAGCGGACTTCCCTACGTCTATGACGACGCGATCCGTGGCCACTACCCCGAGAGGTCGCTGCGCGCCTGGGACTTGTACGGGAGCGCGCCGCAGGAGGAGGTCGCGGAGCAGTTCGCGGCGGCGGCCCCCCGCTTCGCCGACGCCTTCCGCGATTCGCCGTGGACGCTGGCCGCCCTCGAAGAGATGGGTCGTCACGGCCACCGCGGGCCGGCCCGCGAGGCGCGGCTGCAGGTCGGACACTGGGGCTTCACTCCGGCCGACGTGCGATGCCCGGTCCGACTGTGGCACGCCCCCGGCGACCCCGACGTCCCCATCGCCGCCGCCCGTGCGACCGCCTCGCTCTTCGCGGACGCGGCGCTGACGGAGCAGGCCGAGCCCACCCACCTGCCGAGCGAGCGTAGCGTCCGGGCGTGCCTCACGGTGCTCGCCGCACTCCGGGCTCACTGACCCCGCGCACCCGGGGGCGACGGCACCCGGCCGTCGGTGGGCAGGGTGGCGCCTCGACGCGGCGCCACCCTGCCCACGGAGACATCGCGCCGTGGGGGACGGCGGAGGCAGGAGCCCGTCCGACGCCCCGCGCAGGTCACCATGACCGCCCGCACGGCGACGGCACCGGCGACGTGTGCTCCGGACGGGGTTGTGCGGCTATGCCCAGTGGTTATCGCGGTGTGACGCAACCGTGATGTCACCTGTGTGGCATCGCGCCGTTCATCGACCGTTCAGGATCGCTGCCACATCAGGCCACTTCGCGCTCCTAGCGTCCAGCGCATCAAGTACTCCTCAGGTCGGCTGGGCCGGCCGGTGTTTCGGAAGAGGCAATCGTGAAGCGCAGCACCCGTAGCCGCATCCTCGCTCTGTCGACCGCGGCCGTCCTGTCCCTCAGCCTCGCGGCCTGCGGCTCCTCGAACGAGTCCGACGACGACAACGGCGGCGGTGGCGGCGGCGGTGAGTCGTCGCTCTCCGGCACCCTGTCGGGCGCGGGCGCCAGCTCGCAGGACGCCGCCCAGCAGGCGTGGATGGCCGGGTTCCAGGAGAAGAACCCGGACGTGACGGTCAACTACGACCCGATCGGTTCCGGCGGCGGCCGGGAGCAGTTCCTCGCCGGTGGCTCCGACTTCGGCGGCACCGACGCCTACCTCGACGAGGAGGAGGTGGCGAAGGCCACGGAGCGGTGCGGCGAGCTCATCGAGATCCCCGCCTACGTCTCCCCGATCGCGGTCGTCTTCAACCTCGACGGCGTGGAGGAGCTGAACCTCAAGCCCGGCACCATCGCCCAGATCTTCGACCAGAAGATCACCAAGTGGGACGACCCGGCCATCGCCGAGGACAACCCGGACGTGGAGCTGCCCGACACGGCCATCTCCCCGGTGAACCGCTCCGACGAGTCCGGGACCACGGAGAACTTCGTGGAGTACCTGTCCGCCACCGCCGGGGACGACTGGCCGCACGAGGTCAGCGGTGACTGGCCGGTCTCCGGCGGGGAGGCCGCCCAGGGCACCTCCGGCGTCGTGCAGGCGGTGACGAGCGGCACCGGCACGATCGGCTACGCCGACGCCAGCCAGGCCGGTGACCTGGGCACCGTCAACGTCGGCGTGGGCGAGGAGTTCGTCGGCTACTCGCCGGAGGCGGCGGCCAAGGTGGTCGAGGTCTCCGAGCGCGTCGAGGGTCGCGGCGAGTACGACTTCGCGTACGACCTGGCCCGGGACACGACCGAGGCGGGCACGTACCCGATCGTCCTGGTCTCCTACGCCATGGCCTGCTCCACCTACGAGGACGAGCAGACCGCCGAGCTGGTGCAGGCCTACCTGGGCTACATGGTGAGCGAGGACGGCCAGGCCGCCGCCGCCGAGGCGGCGGGTTCCGCGCCGCTGTCGGACACGCTGCGCGAGCAGGCCGAGGGAGCCATCGAGGCCATCTCGGCGGGCTGAACCGGCCGACCCCGTCCGGGCGGTCCGCGCACGACGCGGACCGCCCGGGCTCCGGTCGAGCCGGACACCGGCTCGACCGCACGTGCAACGGAAGGCTTGAGGAAGGAACGTGTCCGTGCCCATCACCACCGAGCCCACCGGTCGGCAACGCACACCCCAGAGGCTGGGGGACCGGGTCTTCTCCGGTGCGTCGACCGGGGCCGGCGTGCTGATCCTGGCCGTGCTGGCGGGGGTGGCCGCGTTCCTGCTCGTCGAGGCGTGGCCCGCCGTCACCGCACCGGCCGAGGACATGCCCGGCGGCGAGGGCGTCGCGCTGTACGTGTGGCCCCTGTTGTTCGGCACGCTGCTGTCGGCCCTGCTCGCCCTGGCGATCGCCGCACCGCTGTCGGTCGCGATCGCCCTGTTCATCACGCAGTACGCGCACCGCCGCGTGGCGACCACGCTGGGCTACGTCATCGATCTGCTGGCCGCCGTGCCGAGCATCATCTTCGGCCTGTGGGGCGTCTCGCAGCTGGCACCGCTGACCGTGGACCCCACCGGCTGGCTCGCGGAGAACCTCGGCTTCATCCCGCTGTTCGCGGGGCCGGCGTCCTCCACCGGACGCACGATGCTCACCGTCGCGCTGGTGCTGGCCATCATGATCCTGCCGATCAACACGGCCGTGGTCCGTGAGGCGTTCCGGCAGACGCCGCGCCTGCACGAGGAGGCGTCCTGGGCGCTGGGCGCGACCCGCTCGGAGATGATCCGCATGTCCGTGCTGCCGTTCGGCCGTTCGGCGATCATCGGCGGGTCCATGCTGGGGCTGGGCCGCGCGCTCGGCGAGACGATGGCCGTGGCCATGGTGCTGTCCACCTCGGGCGGCGTGACCTTCAACCTGATCAGCAACGGCAATCCGTCGACGATCGCCGCCAACATCGCGCTGCAGTTCCCCGAGTCGACGGGCATCAAGGTCAACGCCCTCATCGCGTCCGGGCTCGTGCTCTTCGCCGTGACGCTCGCGGTCAACATGACGGCGCGCGCGGTGATCAACCGGCGGCGCGAATTCTCGGGAGCCAACTGATGTCCCTCTCCACGACCGACACCGAGCCCGACGAGCGCTCCGCCGCGGCGGAGCCGTTGACGCACGGAACCCTCCCCGCCTCGGGGCCGCCGCTGGTGCTCCTGGGCGCGATCGCCACGGGGGCGGTGCTGTGGCTGCTGGGCTGGAACCCGGCCCTCAGCGGCATCGTCGCGGCGGTCGGCTACACGGCCGTCGTCTACGTCTGGTCCCGCGCGGTGGAGGAGGCGCGGGCGGCCCGGGACCGTCTGATCACCGCCGTGGTCTCCTCGGCGTTCCTGCTGGCCATGCTGCCGCTGGTCTCGGTCCTGGCCACCGTCGTCAGCCGGGGCCTGGCCCGCTTCGACGGCGAGTTCTTCACGCACTCGATGCGGGGTGTGGTCGCCGAGGGCGGCGGCGTCCACCACGCGATCTTCGGCACCCTCATCATCACCGGGCTCACGACGCTGATCTCCGTCCCGGTGGGCCTGCTGACGGCCGTGTACCTCGTCGAGTACGGGCGCGGCCGACTCGCCCGCGCCATCACCTTCTTCGTCGACGTGATGACGGGCATCCCCTCCATCGTGGCCGGGTTGTTCGCCTACGCGCTGTTCGTGCTGTTCTTCGGGCCGGGCGTCCGCATGGGCATCGCGGGAGCGGTGGCGCTCAGCGTGCTCATGATCCCCGTCGTGGTGCGCTCGGCGGAGGAGATGCTGAAGCTCGTCCCGAACGAGCTGCGCGAGGCGTCGTACGCGCTGGGCGTGCCGAAGTGGCGGACGATCCTGCGCATCGTGCTGCCGACCGCGCTGGCCGGCATCGCGACCGGCGTCACGCTGGCCATCGCCCGCGTGATCGGGGAGACGGCTCCGCTGCTGATCACCGTCGGGATCACGACGAGCGACAACTTCAACCCCTTCGACGGGCGCATGGCGACGCTGTCGGTGTTCTCGTACTACGAGTACGTCTCGCCCGGCGTACCGCCCGAGGCGTCGCTCGACCGGGCGTGGGCGGCGGCGCTCGTGCTCATCCTCATCGTCATGGCGCTCAACCTCGTGGCCCGGCTGATCTCCCGCCTCTTCGCGCCGAAGAGCGCGTGAGGCACCTCCTCCGGCGCCACCAGCCCACCGACAAGGAAGAACCCCCGTGGCCACACGTATCCAGGTCTCCGGCCTCGACATCCACTACGACCGCTTCCTGGCCGTTCAGGACGTGTCGATGGACATCGAGCCCCGACAGGTCACCGCGCTGATCGGCCCCTCCGGCTGCGGCAAGTCCACGTTGCTGCGGTCGCTGAACCGCATGCACGAACTCGTGCCCGGTGCCCGCGTGAGCGGAAAGGTCGTGCTGGACGGTCAGGACCTCTACGGGCCGGACGTGGACCCGGTGCGGGTGCGGCGGCACGTGGGGATGGTCTTCCAACGGCCCAACCCGTTCCCGACCATGTCCGTGTACGACAACGTCGCCGCCGGGCTGCGTCTGAACCACCGGCGCATGCCGCGCTCGGAGATGGACGGCCGCGTCGAGCGGTCCCTACGGGCGGCCAACCTGTGGACGGAGGTCCGCGACCGGCTGCACCGGCCCGGCTCCGGCCTCTCCGGCGGGCAGCAGCAACGCCTGTGCATCGCACGGGCGATCGCCGTCGAGCCGGACGTCCTCCTCATGGACGAGCCGTGCTCGGCGCTCGACCCGATCTCCACGCAGGCGATCGAGGACCTCATCCTGGACCTCAAGTCGAGCTACACGATCGTCATCGTGACGCACAACATGCAGCAGGCCCAGCGCGTCAGCGACACCACGGGCTTCTTCAACCTGCGTGCCGCCGGTGAGCCCGGTGTCCTCGTGGAGATGGCGGACACCACCACCCTCTTCACCCGACCGGCCAAGCAGGCCACCGAGGACTACGTCTCCGGCCGCTTCGGCTGACACCGCTTGCGAGCCGGCGCCGCCGGTCCGGGGGCGTAGCCGTTCGGCCGAGCGCCTGACCCGCGCCCGGCCGGCGCCCTCGGGCATCGACACGAGGGGAGAACGTGCCGTGACAGCCAAGCACACCGGGTCCGCGGTGGACGGCGCGCAGCCCGCCGCGGTGCCCGGGCCGGGTATCGGACTGGACCTGGGCGCCGACCCCGTCGTGCTGCTCGCGGACGCTGACGAAAGGATTCGCCAGGGCCTGACGGCGCACCTCGCCCGCTACCGGGTGTCCGTGGTCCACTGCGCCGACGGTGCGAGCGCGCTGCTGGAGACCGGGCTGCGGCAGCCGGACGTCCTGCTGGTCTCCGCCCGGCTGCCCCTGCTGGACGGCACCGACGTCCTCCGCGTCATCCGGCGGCGCGCGGCGACGCCGGTGGTGCTGGGCGTCGGCCCGGAGGACACCGGCCTGGTGGCCTCGGCGCTGGCGGACGGCGCGAGTGCGTGCGTCGCCCGCCCCTACCGGCCGCGCGAGGTCGCCCGGCTGCTCAGCCTGGCCGACGTGGGCGACCGCGGCTGGGCGCACCCCCTCAGCTGCGGCCCGATCACCCTGGACCCGAGCACGTACGAGGTCCACGTGCACGGCAGGCCGACGGCCCAACTCCCGCTGCGCGAGTTCCAGCTCCTGCACCTCCTGATGCGCAACCCCCGCAAGGTCATCACCCGGGCCCGCATCCGCAACGAGGTCTGGGGCGACGAGGCCCAGCGCTCCAACACCATCACCGTGCACGTCCGGCGGCTGCGCGAACGGCTCGGCGACGACCCGCACCATCCGGAGCTCATCCAGACCGTCCGGGGCGTCGGCTACCGCCTCGTCCCACCCCCTGACGCCACCCGCCGCCGTCCGCCCGGGGCTCAGGGATAGGCGACCTCGGCCCAGACGGTCTTGGTGAGCGCGTCGCGGCACACGCAGCCCCAGCGGGCGGCGTAGACGGCGACGAGGAGCAGCCCGCGTCCCGACTCGGCGTCCGGTGGGCCCGGCGCGTTCGCCGGGTGGACGATGCCGCGTTCCGGCCTGCTGTCGGTCACCTCGACGCGCAGGACGCCCTCCACCGGCAGGAGCAGCGTCAGCGCGAAGTCGCGGCCGGGAACGGTGCCGTGGGCGACGGCGTTGGCCGCCAGTTCGTCCGTGACGAGGGCGACGGCGTACGCGGCGTCACAGTGGTGCGGAAGGCCGGTCCACTCGGTGAACTGCTGGACGGCGAGCCGCCGCGCCAGCCGCACACCACGGCGGCCCGCGCTGAGTCGCAGCCCCAGTCGCAAGGGTTCGGTGCCGCCGGTCGGGGAGGTGGTCTGTCGTTGGGTCACGGCGCCCAGCGTCGGCCTCCGGGTACGCCCTGACCAGGGACGACGACCGTACCCGGCCCCGAGGTACGGCGAAGGCCCGGCACCGACGCGGCAGTTGTACGGGTCGTGTACGGGTCGACGCCCGTGCCCTGCCGGAGCGGGGCCCGTTGGTCCCGGTGCGGCGGGTCCACGGGCATCCGGGAGGAAGGGCGTGAGGGAAGTGCGGGATACACGCAACGGTCGCGCGACGCGGACGAAGGATCAGAGAGGCGAGCGGCCGGGGGCCTGGTCGGCGTACGGGCGGCTGCTCCAGCATCTACGGAAGCGGGCCGGGCTCAGTCAGCAGGAGTTCGGCGAGGCCATCGGGTACTCGCTGGAGCTCGTCGCCTCGGTCGAGCAGGGACGACGCCCGGCGAAGGCCGCGTTCACGGCGGCGGCCGAGCGCGTCCTGGAGGCGCGGGGCGTTCTGGAGGTGCTCCAGGACGAGGTGGACCGGGCGAAGTTGCCCCGGTTCTTCCGCAACTTCGCCGTCATCGAGGCGGAGGTCGTGAGCCGCTTCTCCTACGACCCGCTGCTGGTGCCCGGACTGTTGCAGACCGAAGCCTACGCGCGGGCCGTCTTCGCCGGGCACTGTCCGCCGCTCAGCGAGGAGACCATCGACCAGCACACCGAGGCCCGGCTCAGCCGACAGAAACTCCTCACCCGCGACGGCCCGTTGGCGGAGCTGTCGTTCATCATCAGCGAGGACGCGCTGCGCGACCCGGTGGGTGGACCGGACGTCATGAGGGAGCAGTGGCGGCGGCTCTTGGACATCAGCGCCCTGCGCAACGTGGAGGTGCAGGTCATGCCTGGCCGGTCAGGAGTGCACCCAGGAAGGAACGGCCCGTTCGTCGTGCTGGAGACCAGTGAGCATCAGCACCTCGGCTACATCGAATCCCACGAGGTCGGCTGTGTGATCCGAGATGCGGCAGAGGTCAGCGCCTTCGGGATGCGGTATGGCAAGCTGCGGTCGCAGGCCCTCAACGGCAGGGATTCTGCGCAGCTCATCCAACGGCTGATCGGAGAGACATGAGCGTGGAGCGGGTAACCCGGAACGCCGACGGGCTTCTCTGGTTCAAGAGCAGCTACAGCGGTTCCGGCGGCGGGGACTGCGTAGAGATCGCCGCTGACGGCCACACCGTCTACGTCCGCGACTCCAAGGCGGCGGCGAGCGGGCCCGTCCTCCGCGTCAATGAGGACACCTGGGCGGCCTTCGTGGCCCGCACAGCAGCCCGATAGCGCACGGCGCACACGTGACCGCCCCCACCGGACGGTGGGGGCGGTCGCGTTCGGCTGTTCCCGGCCGCTCCGCACGACGGAAGGACGCCGGGCAGCGGGGCGACGGGTCCCGGCGACGCGGGGGCCGCCGTGCGGGGCGGGCCGGGGGCCGAAGCCGTTACGGCAGCGGCGGGTACGCGTTGCCCATCAGCTCCTGGAACTGGGCGGAGAACCAGTGTCCGGAGACGGGGGCGTCCGGCAGGGCGCCCGAGAGGTTGCCGCCGTTGCGGGGATTACCGGTGTACGTGGGGTCGCACATGCGGTCGAAGCCCTTGCCCTCGTCGTTCGGGATCTCCCGGCTGGACCCGTCGGACTCCCCCGGCGGCTTCATCCACACGTAGGCGTCGATGCCGGGCTCCGGTGCGGCCTGCGGTCGTTCGCCGAGGCCGGCTCCCTGCTGGTTGCACCAGTTGCCGATGTGGATGCGGCGGTCGTAGCGGCCCCCGTCCACGTAGGCGTCGACGCCGGTCGTCGCGCCGGGGCCGGTGGGCCGGTCGGCTCCGCCCCAGCCGTTGCGGGAGGTGTCGATCAGCATGCCGATGCCGGCGTCGAAGCCGACGGAGACCAGCTCCTGGCGGAACGCCTGGGCGAAGGAGAGCTCGTCGACGTAGCGGTTCCAGTCGACCCACTGGGACTGGCGTACCGACGTTCCGGCCACCTGGTCGTCGATGGAGAAGTTCTCCTCGCGCAGGGCGCTGTAGTTGGCGGTGTTGGTGATGAAGCCGTGCACGTCGTCCACGGTCGCGCCCTCGGCGGTCGCGGCCTCCTTGAAGACGTCGGCGGTGGCGCCGAAGTTGTCGTCCCAGCCGATCCAGCCGTGGTGGCCCGCGTCGACGTAGTTGTAGACGTGGGGGACGTCGCCGAGCCGGTCGAGGGCGTAGCCGACGCCCTTGACGTAGTTGCCGTTGGCCTTCATCACGTCGCACGCGGGCGTCGCGGTGGGCCGGCTGCCGGTGTTCGTGACGAGGTTGGGCAGGGAGTCGATCTCGACGGTGGTGACGATGCGCAGGTCGGCGTACTTCTCGTCGCCCAGTATCGCGGCGATCGGGTCGATGTACTCGGTCTTGTAGCGGTCGATCTCGGTCGGCCCGAGCTCGCCGTTGGAGGCGAGGGCGGCGCAGTCCCGGCCGGGCAGGTTGTAGATGACGAGCTGGACGACGAGTTCGTCGGAGCCCTTCTGTTCCAGGGCCGCGTCGAGGTGGTCGCGCAGGCCCATGCCGCCGTCCACTCCTTCGATGGCGGCGATGCGGTCGAGCCAGACGCCGGTGGGCTGGTCGGCGACGCGGTCGCCGCCGGGCTCGGCGGCGGCGTTGGCGGACCACTCGGGGTTCACGTACACCTGGGCGCCGCTGTACGGGTTGTCGACCCGGTCGCCGGGGGGCGGGTCGGTCGGGTCGGGCGGGTCGGTGGGGTCGGTGGGCCCGCCGGAGTCGACGTCGCACGTCGTCCCGTTCAGGGTGAACGTGTCGGGGACCGCGTTGCTGCCGCTGTACCCGGCCTGGAAGCCGAAGCTCACGGACGCGCCGGTGCCCAGGTGGCCGTTGTAGGACTCGTTGGTGGCGCTGACCTCGGTACCGGACTGGCTGAGCCGGGCGTTCCAGCCGTTCGTGATCGTCTGGTTCCCGGCGTAGGTCCAGCCGACGTCCCAGGAGGTCACGGGTGCGGCGTTGTTGGTCACGGTCACCGAGGCGGTGAAGCCGGTGTCCCAGGCGTTCTGCACCTCGTAGTCGACGGTGCAGGGGACTGCGGCCGTTCCGGGGCTTCCGGGGGCGACGGCGAGGGCCGTCCCGGTGGCGCCGGCGACCATCGCCATGGCGGCGAGGAGCGCGGTTCTGGTGCGGTTCATGAGTGCGGATCTCCCCTACGTGAGTGCGTCGTGCCGTACGGATGACGTGTCTGAACGGAGCGGTGTGCGTGGCGCGGAGAGAGCGGTGACGCCTGCCGGAGACGCGTCCGGCGCCTCACCGGTGGGAGCGCGCACGGAGACACAGCACCCTTGACGTTGCGACCCCAAGGGCGTTGCCGCCGTGGAACGTTCGCCTTGAGAGCGCTCCCACTCATCGAAAGGTAGAGCACGCGGGTTCAGCGCGACCAGAGCCGGTACCGGGGCGAACGTTAGGGCGGCGTTATCCGCACGACAGCCGCGGGTTTGCCCGTGCTCGGCACACGGCGCGGGACCGGCTCGGCCACCCCCGCGTCCGGGCCTCCGTCGGCGGCGGACGCCGCAGCCGCCGCCGACCCCTGCCGGTGACCGCCTTCGCTGACCTACCGTGCACGCATGACCACGGTTCTCGTCGTCGAGGACGACGTACTCGTCCGCGAGGCACTCGTCCGCTCGCTGACGTCGGCGGGGTACGGCGTGACCTCCGTCGGCACCGCGATGGGGCTGATGCGCCGGCTCGTCCCGCCCCTGCCCGACCTGGTCGTGCTGGACCTGGGCCTGCCCGACCTCGACGGCGGACAGGTCCTGCGGATGATGCGGGCGGTCAGCCGGGTCCCGGTGATCATCGCGACGGCCCGCAGCGACGAGTCGGAAATCGTCCGGCTGCTGCGCGACGGGGCCGACGACTACGTGACCAAGCCGTTCTCCGGGGAGCAGCTCGCGGCCCGCGTCCTGGCGGTCCTGCGCCGCGCGGGGCAGGCACCGCCCGACACGCTGGCGGCCGGGGACCTCGTCATCGACCTGGCGCGGCGGCGGGTGACGCTGGGCGGCTCGCCCGTGGACCTGAACCGGCGGGAGTTCGACCTGCTCGCGTACCTGGCGCGGCGGGACGGCGCGGTGGTCACCCGCAGGGAGCTGCTGACCGAGGTGTGGCGGGGCAGCGACGTGTACGACCGCACGATCGACGTCCACGTGTACTGGCTGCGGCGCAAGCTGGCCGCGTGCGGCGGAGACCCGGGCTACGTGGAGACCGTCCGGGGTGTGGGGCTGCGGCTGGCCGTCCCCGCGCCATGACGCTCCGCGGCTGGCAGTTGGGCCTGTCCCTCGGTGTCGCGCTGCTCACGGCGCTGGCCTTCGCCCTGCCCCTGGGCTACGCGGCGCGGCAGCAGGCGGCGGACCGCGCCCAGCAGCGGTCCGAGCGCAGGGCCGCGGTGCTGGTGACGGTGCTCGCGGCGACCCGTGACGTGGACGCGGTGCGGGCCGCCTGGCGCAGCTCGGGCGAGGACCGGGCCTCGACCTGTGTGCGTCTGCCGGGGGCCGGGACGGTGGGTCGGTGCCGCGCCTCCGGGGACGCCGCCGGGCGGGCCGTGCGGGACGGGCGCACGGTCCGGGCCCGGATCGGGGGCGAGGAGGTCGTCCTGCTGCCGGTCCGGCTGCCCGAGGGCGGCACGGCCCTGGTGGAGTCCGTCGTGCGGGAGGACGAACGGACCGACGGCGTGCGCGCCGCCTGGGCGGTGCTGGCCGCCGCCGTGGTGTCGCTGACGCTGGTGGCCGTGCTGGGCGCGGACCGGGTCGCCCGTCGGCTGGTGCGCTCCTCGGACGACCTCGTGCAGGCGGCCTCGGCCGTCGGCCGGGGTGAACTCGGCGTCCGCGTCCGGGTCGCAGGGCCCCGCGAGGTACGGGAGGTCGCGACCGCCTTCAACGCCATGACGGACCGCGTCACCGAGCTGATGCGGCACGAGCGGGAGTTCGCCGCCGACCTCTCGCACCGGCTGCGGACGCCGCTGACCGCGCTCGGACTTGAGGCCGACCGGGTCGAGGGGCCGGTCGCGGAGCGGTTGCGCGTCGCGGTGCGGGCGCTCGACGAGGAGGTGACGCGGCTGATCGGGCTCACCCGCCAGGGCTCGGCCGTGGCCCCGGCCGGGCCGGGGCGGCACCGTGCCCGCGCCGACCTCGCCGGTGTGGTCGGCGCCCGCATGGCGTTCTGGGCGGCGCTGGCCGAGGCCCAGGGCAGGCGCTGCGAGGTGACCGTGGCCCCGGGCCCGGTCGAGGTGGCGGTCCCGGAGGAGGACGTCGTGGCGGCTCTGGACGCGCTGCTCGGGAACGTCTTCCGGCACACCCCGCCGGGCACCCGGTGCGGCGTGTACGCCGGGCCGTCGGACGGCGTCCCGACCCTCGTCGTGGAGGACGCGGGCCCGGGCGTCCCCGCCGGTGAGGCGGTGCGGGCGCGCGGGCACAGCGGCGGTGCCTCCAGCGGGCTGGGCCTGGACATCGCGACGCGCGTGGCCCGTGCGGCGCGCGGCGGCCTGGTGATCGGTCCGGGGCGGCTCGGCGGCACCCGGGTGTGCCTGCGGTTCGGTGCCCGGCGACCGCCCGCACTCCCCCGCACGGACGGCGACGTCGCACGCGGGGGCGCGTCCCCGCTCCCGGACGCGGAACGGTGAGGCGGTCGGCGCCCGTCAGGTCTCGCCCTCCAGGGCCGCCCGCGTGTGCGGTCCGTACACGCCCGTCGGGTCGGCCTGCACCCCTCTGAGCGCCTGGTAGTTCTGGACGGCCGCTTCCGTGGGCTGGCCGTAGACGCCGTCCACGGGGGTCGTGTGGATGCCGACGGTCCGCAGCCTGCGCTGGAGGTCGAGCACCTCGCGCCCCCGGTCCCCGCGCGCCAGTACGGCCGGGGCGGCCTCCGGCGCCTCCCCCGGCTCCGGTGCGGCGTCCCGCGGCTCGCTCGGCCGGGGCGGGGGCGGTGTCGGGGACGCCGGGGCGGGCGGGGGCTCGGGGGTCGGGGTGCCGGCGGGGACGCCGACGTCCCGGGGTGGCGTGTCCCGGCCCGGGGAGGAAGGGGGTGCGGGAGCTGTGGACCGGCCGCCGGGGGCGGACGTGGGCGCGGACGTCCCGGGTGCGGGTCCGTCGGGGACGGCGGGCGGGGACGCCGCCGGGGGCCCGGCGACGTGCGGCGGGATCGGCGGCGGTTCGAAGGGGGGCACGGGTCGGGTGAAGAAGTGCACCAGCGCGGCGGCGAACAGGCCGAGCGCGGCCAGCGCCGTGGCGACCCCCAGCCGGGTGCCCGTCCACCGCATCGGCGGCCCTCCCTCCCCGCGTGGGAGCCCCTGAAGCCCGCGAGACCGTGAGAGCGCTCTCATTCCGGGTCGTCGCCGAGTCTAACCTCCACCGCCGCACAGCCGCAGCCCCACGGTCCGCAGCTCCGCCTCCCGCCAACTCGCGTGCCGGTCATGCCCGGAGGAGCCTGGAAGGAGCCCGCCGCACGGCACGCGACCGGGGGCGGGCTCGTGCGTCGCGGCACACCACAGCGAGGCGGTGAACCCATGGGACGCTTGACGGGCCGCACGGTCCTGGTCACGGGAGGCGCACGCGGCATCGGCGCCGCGATCGCCGAACTCCTCGTCGCCGAGGGGGCGTCGGTGCTGATCGGCGACGTCCTCGACGAGGAGACCGAACGCCGCCGAGGAGGTGCGTGATGCCGCAGCACGTCGTCGTCGGACTGGACGGCTCGCCGGAGAGCCGGTTCGCCGCCCGCTGGGCGGCCCGCGAGGCCGTGAGCCGGGAGGCGCCACTCCTGCTGGTGCAGGTGCAGGACGTCGACCCCGACCCGCTCGCCCGCGTCCCCGGTGAGACGGCCGCCCACGCGTGGGCCGAGCACACCGCCGAGGACGTCCAGGCCGAACTGCACCGCACCCACGCCGCGCTGCGCAGCGCCACGGAGGTGCGGGAGGGGCCGCCGCCGGACGTGCTGGCCGAGTTGAGCTCCCCGAGCGGGCTGCTGGTGCTCGGTTCGCGGGGGCTGGGCGCGATCCGGGGCTTCCTCGTCGGGTCGGTGGCCCTGCCGACCGTCGCCCGCGCGCACGGTCCGGTCGTCCTCGTCCGGGCACGGCCGGAGCCGTCGCCCCCCGAGACCGCCACCACGGCACCGCGGGCGCGCGTCGTCGTCGGGGTGGATCTCGACGCCCCGGCCGCGGAGGTCCTGACCTTCGCGTTCGACACGGCGGCACGCTGGGGGGCCGCGCTGCACGCCGTGTACGGCTGGGAGCCCCCGCCCGTCTTCGGCGTGCGACCGCTCGTCGCCGCCGAGGACGCGCGCGTCCAGCTGAACCAGGAGAAGGAGGAAGCGCTGGTCGGCCTGCTGCGGCCGTGGGCGGAGGAGCGCCCCGCAGTCCCGGTGGAGGCGCGCGCCGTGGTGGGCGGGCCCGGACGGCTCCTGCTCGACGCGGCGGCGGACGCCGGTCTCCTGGTGGTCGGACGGCACGCCCGGCACGGACGCCTGGGCCCCCACCTCGGCTCCCTCGCCCACGCCGCGCTGCACCACGCCGAGATCCCCGTGGCCGTCGTCCCGCACCCCTGAGGAGCCGACGGCCCCACCCCCTCCGGAGCCGAGGAGAGCAGCCGTCAGCGACCCTGGCCGTCCGCGCGGACGACGGCGACCGGGCAGCGGGCGTGCTGGAGCACCGCCTGGCTCACCGAGCCGAGCAAAAGTCCGGTGAAGCCGCCCCGGCCGCGCGCGCCGACGACCAGGAGGCGTGCCGTCCCGCTCGCCTCGATGAGCGCCTGCCGGGGGTGGTCACGGACCAGCCGCCGCTCGACCGGCACGTCCGGGTAGGTGGCCCGCCGGCCCGACACCGCCTCGGCGAGGAGCCGCTCCTCCTGGTGCTGGAGGTGGTGCTTCTCGTACACCGCGGTGTGCGGGTCTCCGGGGCCGAGTTCGACCGGGGTGCTCCAGCCGTCCCACGCGTGCAGGGCGGTCACCCCGACGCCGTACCGGGAGGCCGCCGCGAACGCGAAGGCGAGGGCCGCCTCGTCGGTGGGGCCGCCGTCCACGCCGACCAGCACGTCCCCCGTCGGTTCGCCCCGACCGCGCACCACCAGCACCGGGCAGCGGCCGTGGGCGGCCAGGTGCACCGCCGTGGACCCGACCAGCAGCCCGACGAACCGGCCGAGACCCCGGCTGCCGACGACCATGAGCGTCGCCTCGCGCGACTCCGCCTCCAGGACGGTCAGCGGCTCACCGGTCACGAGCGCCCGGGTGATCTCCAGCTCGGGGGCCAGCTCCCGCGCCCGCTCCGCCGCCTCGTCGAGCAGCCGCTCGGCCTGGTGGCGCAGCCCGCCGTCCGACGGGCCCAGCTCCGAGGGCCCCAGGGGCACGTGCATGAGCGGCCAGATGAACGCGTGCACCACGCGCAGCGCGCAGCGCCGGCTGCGCGCCTCCTCCACGGCGACGGCGACGGCCGCCAGACTCGACTGCGATCCGTCCACCGCGACGACCACCGGTCCCCGCACGGACGGACTCCCCTGCTCTGCGTTCCTCCGCGGCATCCTCGCCACCTCCTGTCTCCACGATGCGCCACGCCACCGTGCCCCCGCAGGCGCCGATCGGTCACTTTCCGCGGCCGTTCGGCCCTGTCGCCACCGCCCCGGTCCGTGCCACGGGGTGGGCTGACGCGGCCGAGGTGCGCGACGGCCCGCCGGAGGCAGGGCCGACCGGCCCCCGGCTCCGGGCCGGGCGGCCCTGTACCGGGCGGGCCCGCGCGGAGCACCGTGGGGCGAGGGCGCACCGCCCCGCCGACCGTGGAGGGACGACCATGACACACACCGTGACCGTGGGCCTGGACGGCTCAGCGGCGAGCCTGGCCGCCACCGACTGGGCGGCCCGGGAGGCCGCCTCCCGGGCGGCGTCGCTGCGCCTGGTGTGCGTCCGGGACAACACGCCCTACCCGTACGCCGCGCTCGCCAGGACGGAGGCCGACTTCGAGCGGGCCCGCCGGGTGTGCCGCGAGGCGGCCGACCGCGTCGCACTCCGGTGGCCGGAGCTGGGGACGAGCACCCAGACCCCGGCCGGGCGACCCCCGTCGGTGCTGGCCGAGGCGTCGGAGGAGTCGGAGCTGCTCGTCCTCGGCACGCGCGCCATGGGCCGGCTGCGTGCCCACCTCGTCGGTTCGGTGGCCCTGCGGACGGTTCCGCACGCCGCGTGCCCCGTCGTGCTGGTGCGGGCGGGAACGGCCCCGGAGGGCCCCGCCGGGGACGGGGGACCGGCGGGCCGCGTCGTCCTCGGTCTCGGCGACGGTGACGCCCCCGCCGACGTCGTCGGCCACGCCTTCGGCACGGCCGCACGGTGGGGGTCGCCGCTGCTGGTGCTGCACGTGCGCCGCCCCTCGCCCCTGCTCCTGGCGGACGTCGGCGACGACGACGGCGATCCGGAGGGGGCGGGAGCCACCGGCGTCGTCGCGGCGGAGCTCGCGGAGCGGCTGCTGCCGTGGCGGGAGAAGTACCCCGACGTCCCGGTGACGGCCCGAACGGTCACCGGTTCCCCGGCCGAACGGCTGGTGGAGGCGGCCGAGACGGCCGCGCTGGTGGTCGTCGGGCGCCGGGTGACGTACACGGGCCCGGGAGCGCACGTCGGCCCGGTGGCCCAGGTGGTGATGCACCACGCCACGGCTCCGGTGGCCGTCGTGCCGCACCGGTGACCACCGGAGCCGGGGCGTGACCGGGCCGGGCCGCGCGGGTCGGGAGGCGCGGACGTCCTCCCGCGCGGCACCCTGGAAGGAGACCGTCCGACGCGAGCGGCCCGAGCCCGGTGGCCGCGCCGGTTCCACGGGCAGTGAAGGAGCGCCACCATGACCGCACACGAGGCCGGAGCCGAGGGCCCGGCGTCCGGGGACGGCAGGGCCCGGGGCGACATCGGACGGCGCATGGCCCAGCGCCGTGCGGAGCTGGGCCTCAGCCGCGAGGAGGTGGCGCTGCGGGCGGGCACGGCACCCGGCTACCTGGAGTACCTGGAGGAGCGGCCCAGCGCCGCACCGGGGAGCGGCGCCCTGCTGCGCATCGCGCACGCGCTGGAGACCACGGTCGCCGCGCTGCACGGCGGGGTGAGCGACCTTCCGCCGGGTACCGGCCGGGCGGCGGCGGGCGCCGTGTTGCACGAGCTGGACCCGGCGGAGTGCCGGGAACTGCTCGGGACGCACGGCGTGGGCCGGCTGGTCACGGCCACCGCCGAAGGCCCGGCGATCGTGCCGGTCAACTACAGCGTCGTGGAGGGCGACATCGTCTTCCGGACCGCGCCGGACGCCGGGCCGGCGGGCGTGGCCGGCACGGACACCGCCTTCGAGGTCGACCGCATCGACGACGCGCTCAGCGAGGGCTGGAGCGTCCTCGTGCGCGGCCCCGCCCGCAGGGTGACCGGCGAGGACGAGGAACGCCGGCTGGCGGAGCAGGCGTACTCCCGGCCGTGGCCGCCGGGCGAGCGGCCCCTGTGGGTGCGCATCACCCCCAGGCACCTCACCGGCCGCCGCGTCGCCTCCCGTTGAGATCGGGCCGCGCACCGGGCGTCCACCTGGCGATTGCTACCGTGGGGGCGCCGGGGTGAGGAGGCGTCCATGGACCGTGAGGCGGGGGCCGAACACCTCCCGAAACTGGGTCTCGACCAGCTGCTGGACGAACTGCAGGTGCGCATCGACGCGATGCGGGGCACCCGCGACCGCGTGCACAGCCTGCTCGACGCCGTCCTCTCGGTCGGCAGCGGGCTGGAGCTGCCCCAGGTGCTGCGGCGCATCGTGGAAGCGGCGACCGACCTGGTGGACGCCGCGTACGGAGCCCTCGGCGTCATCGGGGAGGACGGCGGGCTGGCCCAGTTCCTGACGGTGGGCGTCACCGAGGAGGAGGCCGCGGCGATCGGCCCGCTCCCCTCCGGACACGGTCTGCTGGGCGAGCTGATCCGCCACCCGCAGCCCCTGCGGCTGCCGGACCTCGCGCGGCATCCCGCCTCGTCGGGCTTCCCGGCCCACCACCCCCCGATGCGGTCGTTCCTCGGTGTGCCCGTCCGGGTCCGCGACGAGGTGTTCGGCAACCTCTACCTGACCGAGAAGCGCGGCCGGGGGGCCTTCGACGAGGAGGACGAGGCGGTCGTCTCCACGCTGGCCGTGGCGGCGGGCGTCGCGATCGAGAACGCCCGGCTCTACGAGCGGCAGCGCGCCCGTCAGCGCTGGCTGGAGGCCAACGCGCGCGTCACGGAGGTCCTCCTGTCCGGCGCCGAGGAACCGCACGCGCTGGAGATGATCGTGGACCACGCCCGCCGCATCCTCGGCGCCGACCTGGGCACCCTGCTGCTGCCCGTGCCGGGCGGCGCGGAGCTGCGGGTGGCGCTGGCCCTCGGTGACGGCTCCCGGGAGCGGCTGGGCGTGCTGGTGCCACGGGACGGCACCTTCGCCGGGCAGGCCGCCGCGTCCGGCACGGCGGTGACCCGCGCGGACGCCGGCGACGAGCCGACGGTCGACGACCTCTCGCCCTGGGCGGGGCTCGGCCCCGCCGTCGCGGTGCCCCTGGGCACGGGCGAGAGCCTGCGAGGCGTCCTGGCCCTGGCGCGCGGGAAGCAGGGACCCGCCTTCGGCGAGGGGGACACCGAACCGCTCCTCGCCTACGCAGGGCAGGCCGCGATCGCCATGGAGCTGGCCGACCGGCGGCGCTCGGCCGAGCAGATCGCCCTGCTGGAGGACCGCGACCGCATCGCACGCGACCTGCACGACGTGGCGATCCAGCGGCTCTTCGCGACCGGCATCACGCTGCAGAGCGCACAGCGGTTCGTCGACCATCCGCAGGCCCGGGAACGGCTCGCCCGCGCCGTGGACGACCTGGACGAGACGGCGAAGATCATCCGGTCGTCCATCTTCGGACTGCGCCGCCGGGAGGGCGCGGGCGGTCAGGGCCTGCGGGTCCGCGTCGCCCAGCTCCTCGAACAGGCGGTCGGGACCCTCGGCTTCACTCCGTCGCTGCGCATGGAGGGCCTGGTCGACACCTCGGTCCCCGCCGACACCGCCGAGCACGTGACCGCCGTGCTGGCGGAGGCCCTGAGCAACGTCGCCCGGCACGCCGAGGCGCGCGGCGTCGACGTGGCGCTCGTGGTCGGCGGCGGGCAGGTCGCCCTCACCGTCACCGACGACGGCGTCGGCCTGCGCGCCGGAGGGCGGCGCAGCGGGCTGCGCAACCTGGCCGAACGCGCCGACCGGCTCGGCGGGACCCTGGAGCTGGGCGCGTCGGACGCGGGCGGGACCCGGCTGCGGTGGACGGTCCCGCTGGCCGAGGACTGAGCGCGGGCCCGCCCCCGTCCGACGCCCCTGCGGGACCGCTCAGAGCGCGCCGTGCGCCCGCCCGCCCGGCTGTTCGGCCCCGCGGGGCCCGACCTGCGTCGCCAGGACCGCCGCCTGCACCCGCCGCTCGACGCCCAGTTTGGCCAGCAGGCGCGAGATGTTGTTCTTCACCGTCTTCTCGGACAGGAACAGCCGCTCGCCGATCTGCCGGTTCGTCAGACCGTCGCCGATGAGGGCCAGGATCTGCCGCTCCCGGTCCGTCAGCCCGGCGAGCGCGTCGCCCCGGGCAGGACGCTCCCCCGGAACGTCACCGCGCAGCGACCTCATGAGACGGGCGGTGGTGGCGGGGTCGAGCATGGACTGCCCGGAGGCCACCGTGCGCACCGCCGTGACGAGGTCCGAGCCCTTGACCTGCTTGAGCACGTAACCGGCCGCGCCCGCCAGGATGGCGTCCAGCAGGGCGTCGTCGTCGTCGAAGGACGTCAGCATCAGGCAGGCCAGCTCAGGCATGCGCGAGCGCAGCTCACGGCAGACGCCGATGCCGTCCCCGTCCGGCAGCCGCACGTCCAGCACGGCGACGTGCGGACGCAGGGCGGGGCCGCGCACGAGGGCCTGCTCGATCGTGCCGGCCTCCCCCACGACCTCCAGGTCCGGCTCGGCGTCCAGCAGGTCGTGCACCCCCCGCCGCACGACCTCGTGGTCGTCGAGGAGGAAGACGCGCACGGGGTGCGCCGCGGTGAAGCCGGGCCGGTCTGTCATGGCGGAGTTCCCTGCTGGGGTCGGGGCGGGCGGACCCCTCCATGGTGGGTGAGGCCGCACCCGACGGCCAGGGCCGTCCGGCCCTCATCCGGACCCGGCGTCCGGCCGGGCGGGCACGCCGGGACCTCCGGCACCCGACGCGGGCCGGTCGGCCACCTGTGCGGACCGGGGCGGGCGGGCGACGGTGGTACCGCGGGGCCGCCGCCGGGGCACGGGGCCGGACGGGACCGTTCGGACGCCGGACCGGTCCGGCCCGTTAGCACCGCCCTCCGACGCGGTACCCCGCACCCCAAGGACCGGAGCGGCCGCCCGCCGCCCACCGCCACTGCCGAAGGAAGATCATGACGCACACCGTGACCGTGGGGCTCGACGGCTCCTCCGAAAGCCTCGCGGCGACCGACTGGGCGGCGGACGAGGCCGCGCTGCGCGGGGCGACGCTGCGGCTGGTGCAGGTCTACGAGTCCGTGCCCGTCCCCTACTCGGCCGTCGTGGATGCGGACGCGGAGTCCCGGGCCGCGCACCGGATCTGCGCGGAGGCCGCCGAGCGGGCGTCCCGGCGCCACCCCGGGCTGCCCACGCGCACGGACGTGCGCCGGGGCCGTCCGCACCAGGAGCTCGTCGAGGCCTCCGGCGAGACGGACCTGCTCGTCCTCGGCTCACGCGGCCTGGGGAGGCTGCTGGGCCACCTCGTCGGCTCGGTCGGCCTGCGGACCGTGCCGCACACCGCCTGCCCCGTGGTCCTGGTGAGGTCCCGGCGACCGGACGACGGCACCGGGGAGCGCGGCGCGGACGACGGCGTCCCCGGAGCGGTCGACCGGCCCCGGGAGATCCTCGTCGGGGTGGACGTGGACGAGCCCTGCGAGGAACTCCTGGCCTTCGCCTTCGATGCCGCCGCACGCCGCGACGCCCCGCTGCGGGCCGTGCACAGCTGGCGCATGCCCCTCATCTACGGCGCCGACCCCTACGTCCTGCCGCCGGAGGTGTACACGGACGTCTCCGACCTGGCGACCGAGCGTCTGCGGGCGATGCTGCGTCCGTGGGAGGAGAAGTACCCCGGCGTCCGCGTCACGGCGCAGGTGGTCAGCGGTGGTCCGGCCGACCACCTCGTGGACAACGCGGGATCCGCCGCGCTCGTCGTCGTCGGACGGCGCGTGCGCCGGTCGCCGCTCGGCACCCACGTCGGTCCCGTCGCCCTCGCCGTCCTGCACCACGCCCACGCGCCCGTGGCCGTGGTCCCGCACCGGTGAGCGGGGCGGAGGCGGCGTCGGCCGCCGGCGCCGTGGTGGTCGGCGTGGACGGCTCCCGGTCGAGCCGGGCGGCGGTGCTCCTCGCGGCCCGGGAGGCGCGGCTGCGCGGGCGGGCCCTGCACGTCGTGCACGCCCTCACCACTCCCGTGCCGCTCCTGCCGCCCGGCCCGCCCGACGCCCCCGGTGAGGGCGGTCTGCGGGACCGGGCGGAAACGCTGGTGGCCGAGGCCGTGGAGACGGCACGGGCGGCCGGGGCGGGCGGGCGCGTCAGCGGTGCCGTGCTGCCCGGAGAGGCGCTGACGGTACTGGAGACCGCCTCGCGCTCAGCGGCCGTGGTCGTGCTCGGGAGCCGGGGACGGGGGGAGTTCCGGGCCCTGCTCCTGGGGTCGACGGCGGTGCACCTGGCGGCGCACGGCCACTGCCCGCTCCTGGTGGTGCGCGGCGAGGGCGACGCGTCCGGCCCGGTACTGCTCGGCGTGGACGGATCGCCGACCGGAGCGGCGGCGGCCGCCTTCGCCTTCGAGGAGGCGGCGCTCCGGGGCACCGGCGTGCGCGCCCTGCACGCCTGCACCCCGCTGCCCCCGGGCGCACCCGCGCCGTCGGGTCCGCCGGACGGCGAGGAGGAGCGTCTCCTGGCCGAGAGCCTGGCCGGTCTGCGCGAGCGCCACCCGGACGTCCCCGTGGAGCAGTCGGTGGTGCGCGGCGGCGTCCGCGAGACGCTCATCGAGGCGAGCGCGGACGCGGGGCTGCTCGTGGTCGGGGCCCGGGGCCGCGGGGGCTTCGCCGGGCTGCTCCTCGGGTCGGTCAGCCAGGCGGTCCTGCACCACGCCCGCTGCCCGGTCGCCGTCGTGCGGCCCTGAGGGCGGGGCCTCGGAACGACTCCGACGGGGCATGGCGGGAGGGTCGGCGGTGCGCACCGCCGACCCTCCCGCCCGTGGAGGGCGCGGCCCGGCCCGTCAGGCCGCCGCGTAGGGCCGCAGGGCCGCCGCCAGCTCGTCGTGGACCCGGGCCCTGACCAGCGTGCCCGTCTCCGTGTGCTCCTCGGACAGCAGTTCGCCCTCGGTGTGCACGCGGGAGACGAGGCCGCCCTCGGTGTAGGGCACCAGGGCCTCCACCTCGACGGCGGGGCGGGGCAGCTCGGCGTCGATCAGCGCGAGCAGCTCCTCGATGCCCGCGCCGGAGTGGGCGGAGACGGCGAGGGCGTGCTGCTCGTTGCGCAGCAGCCGTTGGACGACGAGGGGGTCGGCGACGTCTGCCTTGTTGATCACGACGATCTCCGGCACGTCCGTGGCACCGACGTCGCGGATGACCTCCCGTACGGCGGCGAGCTGCTCCTCGGGCACCGGGTGGGCGCCGTCCACCACGTGCAGGATCAGGTCGGAGTCGCCGACCTCCTCCATCGTGGAGCGGAACGCCTCCACCAGGTGGTGCGGCAGGTGTCGGACGAAGCCGACGGTGTCGGCCAGGGTGTACTGCCGCCCGCTGGGCGTCTCGGCCCGGCGGACCGTCGGGTCCAGGGTGGCGAACAGGGCGTTCTCCACCAGGACGCCGGCACCGGTGAGCCGGTTGAGGAGGGAGGACTTGCCCGCGTTGGTGTAGCCGGCGATGGCGACGGACGGGACCTGGTTGCGCCGCCGTTCCTGACGCTTGACCTCGCGGCCCGTCTTCATCTCCGCGATCTCGCGGCGCATCTTCGCCATCTTCTCGCGGATGCGTCGACGGTCGGTCTCGATCTTGGTCTCACCGGGGCCACGGGTGGCCATGCCGCCGCCGGACGAACCGGAGCCACCGCCGCCCATCTGCCGGGACAGCGACTGGCCCCAGCCGCGCAGCCTGGGCAGCATGTACTGCATCTGAGCGAGCGAGACCTGGGCCTTGCCCTCACGGGACTTGGCGTGCTGGGCGAAGATGTCGAGGATCAGGGCGGTGCGGTCGACCACCTTGACCTTGACGACGTCCTCCAGGTGGATCAGCTGCCCGGGGCTGAGCTCACCGTCGCACACGACGGTGTCCGCGCCGGTCTCGAGCACGATGTCGCGCAGCTCCTCGGCCTTGCCGGAACCGATGTAGGTGGCCGGGTCGGGCTTGTCACGGCGCTGGACGACGCCGTCGAGCACCTCGGCGCCGGCGGTCTCGGCGAGCGCGGCGAGCTCGGCCAGCGAGTTCTCCGCGTCCTGCGCCGTGCCGGACGTCCAGACGCCGACGAGGACGACGCGCTCCAGGCGCAGCTGCCGGTACTCGACCTCCGTGACGTCCTGGAGCTCGGTGGAGAGGCCCGCGACGCGGCGCAGCGCCGCCCGGTCCGAGCGGTCGAACTGCTCGCCGTCACGCTCCCCGTCGATCTCGTGGCTCCATGCGACGTCCTCCTCCATCAGGGCGTCAGCACGGCGCGTGGTGGGTTCGTTGCGCTGGCCGAGGTGCGGAAGAGAAGAAGAGAAGGTCAAGGGTGTCCTCACGTCGATGGAAATGGACCTCGGTAGGGGCCAACGCACGGCGGCGGCCGTTCATTCCCCCGAGGGACGAGGGCGGGCGCGCGGGGCGTTCCCGGGCCCTCGGGGAAATGGTGGCACGGCCGGACGACGGCGTCACGTGAGTATCCACCGCCGGCGCGCGGTCAGCTCGCCGTGCTGCGCCAGTCCGGGTGGCCGGGCATGGGCGGGGTGCGCTCGCCGTACAGCCAGGCGTGCAGGAACGTGGTGAGGTCCTCCCCGGCGACCTCGCTCGCCAGGGCGACGAAGTCCGCGGTGGAGGCGACGCCGTGGGCGTGGCGCTCGACCCACGTCCGCTGGAGCTCGTCGAACGCCGGCGCCCCGATCCTCTGCCGCAGGGCGTAGAGGGCGACGGCCGACCCCTCGTAGACGACGGGGCGGAAGATGCCGAGCTTGTCGTCGTCCTCGGGACGGTGGATCCGCGCGGGCGGCCCGTAGTCGCGCCGCCAGGTGTCGGACGCCTCGTACGCCGTGCGGGCGAGCCGGGACAGCGACGGCCCGCCGTGTTCGGCGGCCCAGTGCCACTCGTACCAGGTGGCGTGCCCCTCGCCCAGCCACAGGTCGTCCCACCGGCGCGGGCTGACGCTGTTGCCGTACCAGTGGTGGGCCAGTTCGTGGATCATGACGGCCTCCCGGTACCAGGCGGGGTAGCGGGTGTTGGTGAGGAAGTCGACGGAGAACAGCGACAGGGTCTGCGTCTCCAGGGCGAAGCCGAGGTCGGCCTCGGCCACGAGCAGGCCGTAGTTCTCGAAGGGGTAGGCACCCACCTTCTCCCGCATCCACCTCAGGTGCTCCGGCGTCCTCTTGAGCCAGGGCTCCAGCGCCGCCCGGTGCTGTTCGGGCACGACGTGGCGCAGCGGCAGGCCGCCCGGCCCCTCGTCCCGGACGACGACGGACCGGCCGATGGCGACCTGCGCGAGCTCGGTGGCCATGGGGCGGACGGTGCGGTAGGTGCGGGTGACCGTGTCGCCGCTGGTCCGTTCACCGACCCGGCGCCCGTTGGCCACGGCGGTGAAGCCGGTCGGGGCGGTGATGCGGAAGGTGAACCGCGCCTTGTCGGACGGGTGGTCGTTGGCGGGGAAGACGCGGTGCGCGGCGTCGGCCTGGTTGGCCATCACCAGTCCGTCCCGCTCGGTCCTGATCCAGCCGCTGGGCCGGGCCCCGGAGGTGGGGCTGGTGTGCCGCACGTCGATGCGCACGACGTCGCCCCGCTTGAGCTCCCGGCCGGGGGTGAGGACGAGGTCCTCCCCCGCCGAGGTCCACGGCACCCGCTCGCCGTCGATGCGGGTCTCGCGCACCGTGCCGTTGGCGAAGTCGAGGTTGAGCCGTTCCATCCGCTCACCGGTGACGCGGGCGGTGATGCGCGTCCCGGCCTCCAGGGGGCGGGTGTTGTCCCCGCTGTAGCGCAGGTCGACGGCGTAGCGCAGGACGTCGTAGCCGGGGTTGCCGAGCGTGGGGAAGAGGCGGTCGCCGAGGCCCAGCGCCTCGGGCTGCGGCGCGGAGGCGACGAGGCCGAGCGAGACGGCGACGGCGGCGGTGGCGGTGAGCCGGGACCGCAGGCGGGCGCGGGCGGGTCGGGAGCGCGGGGTCCGGGGGGCCGGGTGCGGGCGGGGGGAGGTCATGATCCATCAGGTACCAGCCGGAGGGGCCGGTTCGGTGACGGCGCGTCACCGGGCCACCCGATCGGATGGTCATACCGCAACTGTCGGATGGGGCCCGCACCACGCCCGACGAACGACACCTCGGCCCGCCCGGACCAGGCGCCTCACACCACGGGACGGGTGGCGCGGGCCACGTCGTAGACGCCCGGCACACCGCGCATGGCCCGCATCAGGGCCGGCAGCGCCGTGGCGTCCGGCAGTCGCAGCGTGTACCGGTGCCGCACCCGCTGCTCACGCGGCGGCTCGACGTCGGCGGAGATGACGGCGGCGCCCTGCACGGCGATGGCCTCGGTCAGGTCGGCCAGCAGCCGCGGCCGTCCGAACGCCTCCGCCAGCAGCGTCACCCGGCACCCGCCTCCCCCGGCCTCCCAGCGCACGGGAACCGGTCGACGCCCCGACGCCGTCATCCGCCCCGCGACGGCGCAGGCGTCGCGATGCACGGTGACGGCGCCACCCCGTACGGGAAAGCCCGTGACCGGGTCGGGGGGCACCGGCGTACAGCACCGGGCGAGCCGCACCGGGCGGTCCGGCTGCTCCACCGCCACGGCGGCCCGCTCCGCACCGGGAGCGGGCGACGGACGCCCGGCACCGCCCGGCCCCGACCCGTCCGCCACCGGCGCGGGCGCGGCCTCGGCCGGGGTACCGCCCTCGGGGTGGGCCTCCAGCCACCGCCGGACGGCGATCCGCGCGGCGGGCGTGCGCACGTGGTCGAGCCAGTCCGGGGAGGGCCCCGAGGCGCCCTCGGGAGCGAGGAGCAGGTGGAGGGCGTCCCCGTCGCGCAGGACCGTGCCGAGCGTGGTGAGCCGCCCGTCGACGCGGGCCCCGACGCAGGTGTGCGCCCGGGGCCCGTACCGCGCGTAGGCGGCGTCGAGGCAGGTGGCCCCGGCGGGCAGGTGCAGCGTGCCGCCCCCGCAGAAGACGGTGACCTCGCGGTCCTGTGCCAGGTCCTCCCGCAGGTGGGCCCAGAACGTGTCGGGGTCCGGAGCGTCGCTCTGCCACTCCAGCAGCCGGGACAGCCAGCCCGGCCTGGTCGGGTCCACCCGCTCCGCCTCACCCTCGCGCGCCCCGGCCGGCCGGTCGGCGCCGCCCGCCGCATCGGCGGGGTCCGCCGCGTCCTCCGCGGGGGCGCGGCGATGCGGATCACCGAGCGCGATGACGCCCGCCTCCGCGACCCGGTGCATGCGACGGGTGCGGATCAGGACCTCCGCCACCCGGCCCTCCGGGTCGGCGAAGGCCGTGTGCAGGGACTGGTAGAGGTTGAACTTCGGGACCGCGATGAAGTCCTTGAACTCGGAGATGACCGGGGTGAAGCAGGTGTGCAGCTCCCCGAGCACGGCGTAGCAGTCGGCGTCGTCCTCGACGAGGATGAGGAGCCGTCCGAAGTCGCAGGGGCCCAGCGGCCCGCGCTTCTTCACGGCGCGGTGCACGGACAGCGCGTGGCGCGGCCGGACCTGCACCTCGGCCCCGACCGGGGAGTCCCGCAGCACGCCGCGCACCGCGTCGGCGACGGCCCGGAGCGGATCGGGCCCGGCCGTGTGGGCCCGCATGATCTCCCGGGTGTGCGCGTAGCTCTCCGGATGCAGGATCTGGAACGCCAGATCCTCCAGCTCCGTCTTGAGCGCCTGGACGCCGAGCCGTTCGGCGAGCGGGATGAGCACGTCCCGCGTGACCTTGGCGATGCGGGCCTGCTTCTCCGGCCGCATGACACCGAGGGTGCGCATGTTGTGCAGCCGGTCGGCGAGCTTGACGGTCATGACGCGGACGTCGTCGCCGGTGGCGACGAGCATCTTGCGGAACGTCTCCGGCTCGGCGGCGGCTCCGTAGTCGACCTTCTCGAGCTTGGTGACACCGTCCACGAGGTAGGCCACCTCGGCGCCGAACTCCGCGCGCACCTGGTCGAGCGTGACGTCGGTGTCCTCCACCGTGTCGTGCAGCAGCGACGCCGTCAGCGTCGTCGTCTCCGCGCCGAGCTGCGCCAGGATGAGGGTCACGGCCAGCGGGTGCGTGATGTACGGCTCGCCGCTCTTGCGCATCTGGCCGCGGTGCGAGGACTCGGCCAGGAGATAGGCCCGGCGCAGCGGTGCGAGGTCGGCGCGCGGGTGGTGGGCG
This sequence comes from Streptomyces chumphonensis, assembly GCF_014779715.1. Lineage (GTDB taxonomy): Bacteria > Actinomycetota > Actinomycetes > Streptomycetales > Streptomycetaceae > Streptomyces > Streptomyces chumphonensis. The sequence goes on along the minus strand of NZ_JACXYU010000006.1, from coordinate 41,718 downwards.
CGGTGGGCCTGGGCCACGTGCTCCAGGGCGTCCGGGAGGCCGCCGCGCGGGGCGGAGCCGCTCATCGCAGCCCGGCTGAGTTTTCTCAGGCCCCGTACCGCGCTCAAGGCAGCCCCCTGTCCAGGTGTCGCACCGTCAGTTGGTCGATGCTACCGACCTCACCACGTGGCACCCCGTGGGTGGTGCCGCCTGCGGGAGGGATCACCCCATCGGGCGACATCCGCGTCCCGCGTGGCGAGTTGAGGCACCAGCCGGAGGCACGCTAGGCCCCGAGCCGGGCCGGGCCCCCATGCCCGCCAGGCCGGCACCCCTATGCCTCGAGCCAGGCAGGCACCCCTATGCCTCGAGCCAGGCCGGCTCGACCAGACCCTCGGCGACGATGACGGCCGGGCCGGTCATCTCGATCTCGCCGTCGGGGCGCTCGGTGATCTCCAGCCGGCCTCCCGGCACGTCGACCGTGTACGTCACCGGCACGCCCCGCTCGGCGGGGTCGGCCCCGTCCCGGCGGGCGGCGGCGACCATGACGGCGCAGGCTCCGGTGCCGCAGGAACGGGTCTCGCCCGAACCCCGCTCGTGCACGCGCAGCGCGACGTGCCCGGGCCCCCGGTCGACGACGAACTCGACGTTCGTGCCCTCCGGGTAGGCGTCCGCCGGAGCCACCACCGGGGCCTCCAGCAGGTGCCCGGCGTCCGCGAGGTCGGCGACGAAGGCGACGGCGTGCGGATTGCCCATGTTCACGTTGCGGGCCGGCCAGGTGCGCTCCCCCACGGTGACGGTGACCGGCGGCTCCTCCTGCGGCAGCGTCGCCCGGCCCATGCCGACGGTGACCCGTCCGTCCTCGCCCAGCCGGACGTGCCGGACCCCGGCTCGGGTGGCGACGCCGAACGCCTCGTCCTTCACCAGGCCGGCGCGGTGCAGGTACCGGGCGAAGACCCGCACCCCGTTGCCGCACATCTCGGCGATGCTGCCGTCGCTGTTGCGGTAGTCCATGAACCACTCGGCCGTCGCCGCCATCGCCCGCGCCTCGGGGTGCGCGGCGGACCGCACCACGTGCAGCACCCCGTCGGCGCCCAGCCCCGCCCGGCGGTCGCACAGCCGCGCCACCGTGCGGGCCGGCAGTTCCACCAGCCCCTCGGGGTCGGGAAGGATCACGAAGTCGTTCTCGGTGCCGTGGCCCTTGAGGAAGACCAGAGGCGCGGAAGGCTGCGGTGCGGTGCTCACACGGCGATCGTACGGGAGCCGGCGCGGCGCGCCCCCCGGCCGCGACCACGGGGGGCCGTCGGGGCGGTGCCGCCCTCGGACGGGACCCCCACGGTCTACCGGAGGCGGGCCACCCGCCACACCGCCAGCGCGACCAGGACGACGCAGACCGACGCGTACAGGGCGACGACGCGCCAGTCGGGGCGCTCCCCCGTACCCCGGGCCGGCATGCCGGGCCAGGCGTGGCCGACCCGGCGGGCCGCCATCAGTCCCCAGCCCGCCGCGCAGCCGGTGATCAGCAGGCCCAGCATCGCGACGACGGCGCCGCCGTCCCCGAACTCGAAGGCGAGGGGGAAGGCGAACATCAGCGAGCCGAGCACGGCGAGGCCGACGATCGGCGCGAGCTGCCACAGCCGCAGCCGGCGCGGCGGTCGCAGCTCCGCGTACGACTCCTCGGGGTACGGCTCCTCCTCGCCGCCGCCCGGTGCGCCGTCCACGGCGAACCGGGCCCCGGGTACGTCCGCGATCCCGGACGTCCCGTCGGTCCCGACGCGCGCGGAGGTCGCCGCGCTCTCGCGGGAGTCGTCGCGCACCCGCGTCGCGGGGCCCGTCTCCCGTCCCGGTTCGTCGCCGCCACGAGGGCCGGCATCCATCGCCACGTGCCCTCCCGACTCACCACGGCATTGCGGCTAGAGCGTCGATGATGGCACGTCGGACCTGCCGGTCAGGGCTCTCCGGGCGTCCCGATGCCATGACGTGATCAGGCTGTGACCGCCCGTTCGACCAGCGACAGCGCGTGTCCGGCGAGGCTGTCGCGGTCCTGGGCGGCACCGCTCAGCCAGTGCACGCGATCGTCCCGGCGGAACCACGAGTCCTGCCGCCGCGCGAAGCGCTTGGTGGCCCGCACCGTCTCCCGGCGGGCGTCCTCCTCGGCGCACTCCCCGGCGAGCGCCGCCAGCACCTGCTGGTACCCCAGGGCACGGGAGGCCGTCCGGCCCTCCCGGAGCCCCACCGCCTCCAGCGCCCGGACCTCCTCGACCAGCCCCGCCTCCCACATGACGTCCACGCGGTGGGCGATCCGCTCGTCCAGCTCGGGCCGGGGGACGTCGACCCCGACGTAGAGCGTGTCGTACACGTCCCGCCGCGCGCCCGGCTCCGGCAGCTGCGCGGTGAAGGGGCGCCCGGTGATCTCCATGACCTCCAGGGCGCGCACGATACGGCGCCCGTTGCCCGGCAGGATGGCCGCCGCGGCGGCCGGGTCGGCGGCGGCGAGGCGGCGGTGCAGCTCCCCCGGGCCGTGCTCGTCGAGTTCCGCCTCCAGCCGGGACCGCACCAGCGGATCGGTGCCGGGGAACTCCAGCGCGTCCAGCGCCCCGCGCACGTACAGCCCGGAACCGCCGACGAGCACCGGCGTGCGGCCGCGCGCGAGCAGGGCGTCGATCTCCTCCCGGGCCAGGCGCTGGTACTCCGCGACGCTCGCGGCGACCGTCACGTCCCAGACGTCGAGCAACCGGTGCCGGACACCCCGCCGCTCCCCCGGGGTGAGTTTGGCCGTGCCGATGTCCATGCCCCGGTAGAGCTGCATCGAGTCGGCGTTGACGACCTCGCCGTCCAGCGCGCGGGCGAGCGCCACGCCGAGGTCGGACTTTCCGGCGGCGGTCGGGCCGACCACGGCGACGACCTGCGGGGCGGAGGGGGACGGTCGGAATGGGGGGCTGTTCACACCGATCAGTCTCCCAAACCGGGCCGACCCCTCACGAACGGGCGACGTGACGCCACCCGGGCGCCGTCGTTGCGCTTCACAGAGGTGGTGGCGCGCGAGCCGCACCCGCACGATGGGGAGTTGTCATGGGCGTACTGAGCTGGTTCCGCAGGAAGCCGACCGACGGGCCGTCCGGAGCGGAAGTCGACACCCCCGTCGCCGCCGGGGCGGCCGGGGCGGCCGGGGAGGAAGGTGCCGCCGGGGCGGCCGGCGCCGGGGAGACGGCACCGCACGACGCCGCCGACCACGCGGACGCCGCCGACACGTGTGCGGCGGAAGCCGACGGGAAGACGCCCGAGGACGGCGCCGGGAACCCCGAGGGGCCCGCCGCCGTTGCCACGAAGACGGACGGCGCGCCGGGAGAGCCTCGGGAGGACGTGGGGATCCCCAAGCAGCAGTCCGCCGGTGAAGCCGCTGCCACCGAAAGCGGCGACGGTGCACGTACCTGAGATCCGACGTCGAGGAAGGTGACTGCGATGAGCATGATGGACAAGCTCAAGGGGTTGCTCGTCAAGCACGAGAGCAAGGTCGGCCAGGCGGTCGACAGAGCGGCGCAGATGGCCGACAAGAAGACCAAGGGCAAGTACAGCGGCCAGTTGCGGACGGGCAGCCAGAAGGCCCGACAGGCCGTGGACCGGCTGGCCGACGAACAGCGGCGGCGCGGACCGGGCGGCCCCGGCGGGCACCCCGGCCCCGGCGGTCCGGGGCCGGGCGGTCAGCCGGGCGGGCCGCGCTGAGGGCCGACGCGGCGGTCACGTCCCCCGTCCGCCGCGTCGGCCGCACGACCACCGGGGTCACGCGGTCGACGCGGCGGACGTCCGGGGTCAGGACCAGCACGCCACGAGGTATCCGACGCCGTAGGGCGCGCGGTCGTAGAGCAGTTTGCCGGTGAGCCGGGTCCGTCCGGCGGCTGCGGCGAGCACCTGCCAGCCCGCCCGGCCGGACGCCTGCAACTCGTAGCCGAGCTCGGGATCGAGTGCGGCCAGCGCCCCGGTGTCGGCGGCGCCGAGGGCCCGCGCGACCTCCGCGTCGAACGCGGCGGCCCGCTCGTCGAAGTAGCCGGGTGCCTTGAGCGTGCGGCAGGCGCTGCCGTCCCCCATGACGAGCAGCGCGACGCGGTCGCCGTCCCCGGCCAGTTCGCGGCCGATGCCGGCGCACCGCTCGGGCGTCAGCGTCTCCGCCACACCGCGCCCGGTGACCGGGGCGGCCCGCCAGCCGTGGTGGTCGAGGAGCCAGGCGCCCACGGCCAGGGAGGGCGGCAGCGGACGGTCCCCGCCCTCGCCCCGCCCGAGCGCGACCGCGACGTCCACCCCGTAGCCGTGGAACGAGCCCCGGCTGCCCGGCGGGTAGCTCCCCCGGGCCAGCGGGTTGGCGGGCCCGACGACGACGAGGCGGTCGGGGCGGGCGGCGGCCAAGGCGTCCAGGGCCTCGGCACAGGCGGCACGGGCGTCGTCCATCTCGGGTGCGGCGCCCTTGGCGACCTCGGGCACCAGCAGCGGGGGGCAGGGGCAGGCGGCGGCAGCGGCAAGCATGGGCGGCAGCCTAGCGCCGCGGGGGCGACATGCCCCCGCATCCGGCGCGGATCGGCATATTCGGCAACGGGTGCGGTCCGTCGCCCGCCGGGGCACCCCCGCGACGGCGCCCGGCCCCGCCGCGACGGCCGGTGCCCGCCGTCAGCAGACCCGGCAGCCGTCCCCCTGCGCGGCGGGCCGCGCGGCGGGCGCCCCCACCGTGGGCAGACCGAGCATCACGCCCGAGGGGGCGGGGGCCGCGGTGCGGGCCTCCCAGGCGTCACCGGCGCGCGTGCGCCGGACCGCGAGCGCCGGGCCCTCCGCCAGCAGGTGGTGCGGGGCGGCGTAGGTGACCTTGACGCTCACCATGTCGCCGGGGCGCACCGGCTCCTCGGGGCGCGCGAAGTGCACCAGTCGGTTGTCGGCGGCCCGGCCGGACAACCGTCGGGTGGCCTCGTCCTTGCGGCCTTCGCCCTCGGCGACCAGCACCTCCAGGGTCCGGCCGACCTGGGCCCTGTTCTCGGCCCAGGAGATCTCCTCCTGGAGGGCCACCAACCGCTCGTAGCGCTCCTGGACGACCGCCTTGGGGATCTGGCCGTCCATCTCGGCGGCCGGGGTGCCCGGACGCTTGGAGTACTGGAAGGTGAACGCCTGCGCGAAGCGGGCCTCCCGGACGACGTGCAGGGTCTCCTGGAAGTCCTCCTCGGTCTCGCCGGGGAAGCCCACGATGATGTCCGTCGAGATCGCCGCCCGGGGCATCGCCGCCCGGACGTTCTCGATGATCTTCAGGAAACGCTCCTGCCGGTAGGAGCGACGCATGTCCTTCAGCACCCTGGAGGAGCCCGACTGCAGCGGCATGTGGAGCTGCGGCATGACGTTCGGGGTCTCCGCCATGGCGGCGATGACGTCGTCGGTGAAGTCCCGCGGGTGGGGCGAGGTGAAGCGGACGCGCTCCAGCCCCTCGATCCGGCCGCAGGCGCGCAGCAGCTTGCCGAACGCCTCCCGGTCGCCGATGTCGCTGCCGTAGGCGTTCACGTTCTGGCCGAGCAGGGTGATCTCGATGACGCCCTCGGCGACCAGCGCCTCGATCTCGGCGAGGACGTCGCCGGCCTTGCGGTCCTTCTCCTTGCCGCGCAGCTGCGGCACGATGCAGAACGTGCACGTGTTGTTGCACCCGACGGAGACCGACACCCACGCCGCGTAGGCCGACTCCCGGCGCGTGGGCAGGGTGGAGGGAAACGCCTCCAGCGACTCGGCGATCTCGACCTGCGCCTCCCGCCGCACGCGGGCCCGCTCCAGCAACACCGGCAGCTTGCCGACGTTGTGGGTTCCGAAGACGACGTCCACCCAGGGCGCCTTCTTCACGATCGTGTCGCGGTCCTTCTGGGCCAGGCACCCGCCCACCGCGATCTGCATGCCGGGCCGGGCGGCCTTCCTGGGCGCCAGCTGGCCGAGGTTGCCGTACAGCCGGTTGTCGGCGTTCTCCCGCACCGCGCAGGTGTTGAAGACGACGACATCGGCGCCGTCGGCCCCCTCGGGCGCGCGCACATAACCGGCGTCCTCCAGCAGACCGGCCATCCGCTCGGAGTCGTGGACGTTCATCTGGCAGCCGAAGGTGCGCAGCTCATAAGTCTTCGCAGTCATCTCAGTCGACCAGGGTACGCGTTCACCCGGGCCCTCCGCCCCTCCGGTGCACACACCTGCCGCCCGGCGGAGCGCGGATGGCAGGATCGGCCCATGGCCACCCTCCGCATCCGCCGTCTCGGCCGGCGCCGGGCACTCGAAGCCGGCGCCGCGCTCGTCGCGCTCGCGCTGCTCGCGTGGTGGCTGCTGCCCGCCGACGCCCCGTCGCCCGGGGGCCGGGTCACGTTCGCCACGGGGGTGCCGACCGGCGTCTACGAGCGCTACGGCGCCCTGCTGGAGCAGCGCGTGCGGACGGAGCTGCCGGAGCTGGAGATGGAGCTGCGGCCGAGCCAGGGCTCGGTGGAGAACATCCGGCGCGTGCTCTCCGGCGAGGCGGACTTCACCATCGCCCAGGCCGACGCCGTCGCCGCCCACCTCGGCGCGGGCGGCCCGGACGCCGCCCGGCTGCGCGCGTGCGCCCGGCTCTACGACGACTACATCCAACTCGTCGTCCCCGCCGACTCCCCTGTCCGCACGGCCGCCGACCTGGCGGGGCTGCGGGTCGGCGTGGGCGAGCTGGAGTCCGGCGTGCGGCCCATCGCCCGGCGGCTCCTCACCGCGGCCGGGCTGGATCCGGACCGGGAGGTGACCACCGTGCACGAGGGCATCGACACCATGCCGGGCATGCTCGAAGGCGGCCGGCTCGACGCCTTCTTCTGGAGCGGCGGACTGCCCACCGGCGCCGTCCAGAGCCTCGCCGCCCGCAGCGACGTCCGGCTGGTCGGCCTGGGCGACCTCGTGCCCGCGCTGCACGCCCAGGACCCCGTCGCCCGGCACTACCGCGCCGCCGTCATGCCCGCCGACGCCTACCCCGACGTGCAGCGCGGCGAAGGGGTGGAGACGGTCGCCGTGGCCAACCTGCTGGTGACGGCGCAGCGGGCGGACCCGGACGTGACCGCCGCGCTGACGCGCGTCCTCATCCGCAACCGGGACCGCATCGCCCACGAGGTGCACGCCGCCCAGCGTGTGGACCTGCGCACCGCCATCTACACCGACCCGCTCCCCCTGCACGAAGGCGCCCGGCGCTACTACCGCGCGGTCAAGCCCTGAGGTCGGCGCCGTCACCACCGGCGAGCCGCATCGCGCTCGCGTGCAGTTCCGCCGCGTCCACGCCCGGCAGCGCCGCCGCCAGGTGCCCGTCCGGGCGGACCAGGAGGACGCTGTGCGCCTCGGCGCCCGGGTACGCCTCGGCCACCAGGAGCTCGGCGGGCAGCGGCAGCTCCCGCACGGCTGCCGCGAGCTGCGGCATGACGCCCGCGTTGCGCCAGTGCCGGCTCTCCCACACACCCGTGCCGGGCGCCACGAGCACCACCAGCAGGCGTCGGCCCAGCCGGCCGCGCAACGGCTGGCGCTCCCCGCCCGGCACCGTCACCGGGACGTCGGCGGCCGGCCGTCCCAACTCGGCGGCGACGGCCAGCCCCGGCAGCGCGGGTGACGTCAGCGGGGACGCCGCGTACGCCCCGGGCGCGCCCAGCGGGCCCCGGCCGGCGTGGCCGTCGGTGAGGAGCCCGAGCGGCCCCCGGCCACCGGGCAGGAGGGAACGCAGCGCACTGCCGCCCTGCACCAGGGGCAGCGCCTGGTCCAGGGCACGCAGCCGGGCGACCGAGACGCCGCGTCGCTCGCTCTCGTAGGTGTCCAGCAGGGCGTCCGCCGCCGCACCGTCCCCGCCGTGCCAGGCGACGGCCAGCTTCCAGGCCAGGTTGTCGGCGTCGCGCAGCCCCTCGTCGACGCTCTGGGTGCCGAGCGCGCCCAGCAGCCGCGCGGCGTCCCCGGCCAGGAAGGCCCGCCCGCAACGCCAGCGGCGGGCCAGACGCTGGTGCGCCGTGTGGACGCCGGTGTCCAGCAGGTCGTAGGCGGGCGACCCGTCCTGCGGCCCCGCCTCCTCCGACCAGGCGGCGAGCGTGCTCCCGATCCGCCGCAGCAGGTCCTCGGGGGTGACGAGATCGCCGCGCGGCGGCAGCCGCCAGTCCAGCCGCCACAGGCCACCGGGCAGCGAGCGGGCGCTGACCTCGCCGCCGCCGGGCGGATCACGGTGCAGCAGCGCCTCGTCCGGCCAGGGCAGCGGCACGCGCAGGGCGGCGACCGCCCGGCGCTCGACCGACGTCCGGCCCGGGAAGCGGACGCCGAGCAGCTTGCGGACGGTCGAGCGGGCCCCGTCGCAGCCCACGAGGTAGCTCCCCGACCACGCGACGCCCAGCCCTCCCGAGGTGCGGGCCCGCACCCCCGAATCGTGCTGCTCCAGCTCCGTCAGGCGGCGGCCGGGGACGAAGTCGACGAGCCCGCTGCGGCGCACGGCGGCCGTGAGCGCGCCGGTCAGGGAGTGCTGCGGCAGGTGGAAGGGCGCATCGCCCGGCGCGAAGTCCTCCTGGTCCAGGCACTGACGGCGGCGCAGCGTGCGCCAGACGCGCCAGTGGGTGCCCGGCAGTTCCGCCGGGCCGGCCAGCCGCTGGGCGAGCGCGGCGGTGTCGGGGCGCAGGACGCAGGTGCGCGCCGGGCGCGCGGGCGCCTCACCGTCCCCCGTCTCCAGCAGCACCGACGGCACCTCGTGCCGTGCGAGCGCCAGCGCCAGCGCCAGCCCCACCGGGCCCGCGCCGACCACGATCACCGGCTCCACCGCACCCCGTTCCGACGCCTCGGTCCGTGCCGGGAGTCCCCGACGGGGACGGGAGTGGGGGCCGGAGGCCGAAGGCCGTGCGTGATCACACCCGTATGCAACCCACTGCCCGTGCAACCGTCAAGTGACGGCCGCCCGGGCAGCGGGTTGCGTGCGGGGGGACGGAGGGCCCGGGGCGCCTCAGGTCCGGCCGGTCTCGCCGCCCCGCCCCGTCACCGGCTCGGGGCCGACGTTCTCCAGTTCCTCCAGCTGCTCGGTGGTCAGGGCCTTGCCGGAGGACCTCCCGCCCTGCCGGATGCGCCGTTCCAGCCAACCGGCCCCACCGGTCAGGGCGAAGTTGAGCACGATGAACAGCAGGCCGACGAAGAGGTAGGCGGCGATGGGGTTCGAGTAGTTGACCGTGATCAGGTCACCCTGGCGCAGCAGCTCGCTGAAGCCCAGCACCGCACCACCGAGCGCGGTGTCCTTCACGATGACGACCAGCTGACTCACGATGGCCGGAAGCATCGCCGTGACCGCCTGCGGCAGCAGGACGAAGGTCATGACCTGCCACTTGCGCATCCCGATCGCCTGCGCGGCGTCCGTCTGGCCGCGCGGCAGCGACAGGATGCCGGCCCGCACCACCTCGGCGAGCACGGAGGCGTTGTAGAGGACCAGGCCGGTGACGACCGCGTAGAGCGGCCGCACGCCGGAGTCCACGTTCGTCCACATCGCGTAGGCCTCGTTCGCGAAGACCATGAGGAGCAGCACCGGAATGGCCCGGAAGAACTCCACGATCGCACCCGCGACACCGCGCACCCAGGCGTGGTCCGAGAGCCGCGCGATGCCGAGCACGGCGCCCAGCGGTAGTGCGATGGCCATCGCGAGGGCCGCCGCCTTCAGGGTGTTGACGAGCCCGGGCAGCAGGAACGTCGTCCACACCCGCGAGTCGGTGAAGAACGGGGACCACTTGTCGGCCTCCAGCTCCCCCGCGTCACCCAGCGTCCGCAGCACCCAGTAGAGCGCGGCGCCGAGCACGACGAGGAACCCGACCGTGTAGAGGGCGTTGCGGACCTTCGCACGCGGTCCCGGCGTGTCGTAGAGGACGGAACTCATCGCTTCACCGCCACACGCTTGCTGAGCCAGCCGAGCACGAGACCCGTGGGAAGGGTGAGAACGATGAACCCGAAGGCGAACACCGCGAAGACCAGCAGGATCGCGTCGGACTCATTCTCGATCATCTCCTTCATCAGCAACGCCGCTTCGGCGACACCGATGGCCGCGGCGACCGTCGTGTTCTTGGTGAGGGCGATCAGGACGCTCGCCAGCGGCGCCACCACCGAGCGGAACGCCTGCGGCAGCACGATCGACCACAGCACCTGGAAGAAGCCGAGACCCAGCGCGCGCGCCGCCTCCGCCTGGCCGAGGCCGACGGTGTTGATCCCCGACCGCAGCGCCTCGCAGACGAAGGTCGCCGTGTAGGCGGCCAGGCCCAGGACGGCCAGCCGGAAGTTGATCGACTCGATGTCACCCCCGCCGCCCAGCGTGATGCCGAGCGAGTTGTACAGGCCGAGGGACGTGAAGACGATGATGAGCGTCAGCGGGGTGTTCCGCACGACGTTCACGTACGCCGTGCCGAAGGCCCGCATCACCGGGACGGGACTGACCCGCATGCCGGCCAGGATCGTGCCCCAGACCAGGGCTCCGATCCCGGAGAAGACGGTGAGCTGCACCGTCAGCCAGAACGCCCCGAGCAGGTTGTACTGAGGCGAATCAAGGAAATCGAACACTGTCTACCGCGCTCTCACCTCATGGAAGGCGGGGCGCGTCGGGCGGAATCCGACGCGCCCCGTGGCTCTTGTCCGACCGCCGCCCGGTCAGCTCTTCTCGGTGATCTCCGGGGCCTCGCCCGGGTCGTAGCCGGCCGGGCCGAAGTGCTTGTCCACGGCCTCCTTCCAGGAGCCGTCCTCGATCATCTTCTCCAGGGCCGCGTTGACCTTCTCCTGCATCTCGGTGTCGCCCTTCTTCAGGCCGATCCCGTAGTTCTCGTCGCTCAGGCTGAGGCCGGCGAGCTTGAACTGGCCCTCGTAGTTGTCCTGCGCGGCGTACCCGGCCAGGATGGCGTCGTCCGTGGTCAGCGCGTCGACGGTGCCCTTGCTGAGGCCGTCCAGGCACTTGGAGTAGGTGTCGAACTCCTGCAGTTCGGCGTCGGGCGCCAGCTCGTTCTTGACGTTCTGCGCGGACGTCGAACCACCGACCGAGCAGAGGTTCTTGTCGTTGAGGTCCGAGGCGTCGGTGATCGCCGTCTCGTCCGAGCGGATCAGCAGGTCCTGGTGCGCGATGAGGTACGGGCCGGCGAAGCTGACCTTCTCCTTGCGCTCGTCGGTGATGGAGTACGTGGCCGCAATCATGTCCACGTCACCACGGCTGAGCAGGTTCTCCCGCTCCGGGCTCGGCGACTGCTTCCACTCGATGTCCCCGGCCTCGTAGCCGAGCTCCTTCGCGACGTACGTCGCCACATCGACGTCGAAGCCCTCGTAGGCGCCGTCCGGGGTCTTCAGGCCGAGACCCGGCTGGTCGAACTTGATGCCGATCGTGATCGTGTCGTCGCTCCCGCTGTCACTGCCACAGGCGGTGGCCGAGACGGCCAGGGCGAGCGCGGCGGCGACGGCGGCACCGGTCTTGCGGAATCTCATGTGGTTTCCCTTGGTGAAGTGGTGGAAGGGGCCCGTGCGGTCGTTCAGTGGGCGAGGATCTTCGAGAGGAAGTCCTTCGCCCGGTCGCTGCGCGGATTGCTGAAGAACTGGTCCGGCGTCGCCTCCTCGACGATCCGCCCGTCGGCCATGAAGACCACGCGGTTCGCCGCGGACCGGGCGAAGCCCATCTCGTGGGTGACGACGACCATCGTCATGCCGTCCCGGGCCAGCTGCTGCATGACCTCCAGGACCTCGTTGATCATCTCGGGGTCGAGTGCGGAGGTCGGCTCGTCGAAGAGCATGACCTTCGGCTCCATGGCGAGGGCACGGGCGATGGCCACGCGCTGCTGCTGGCCGCCGGAGAGCTGGGCGGGGTACTTGTCGGCCTGGTTGCCCACCCCGACCCGGTCCAGCAGGGCGCGGGCCCGTTCCTCGGCCTCGGCCTTCGGCGTCCTGCGCACCTTCGTCTGGCCCAGCGTGACGTTCTGCAGGACCGTCTTGTGCGCGAAGAGGTTGAACGACTGGAAGACCATGCCCACGTCCGCGCGCAGCCTGGCCAGTTCCCTGCCCTCGGCGGGGAGCGGCTTGCCGTCGATGCTGATCGACCCGGAGTCGATCGTCTCCAGGCGGTTGATGGTGCGGCACAGGGTCGACTTGCCGGACCCGGAAGGACCGATCACGACGACCACCTCGCCGCGGGCGATGGTCAGGTCGATGTCCTGGAGCACGTGCAACGCGCCGAAGTGCTTGTTGACGTTGTCCAGTACGACCAGGGGTTCCGCCGGGTCCGCCGGGCCCCCGGCGTCCTCGGTCACCGATACTGCGCTCATCGGCGTCACTCGCTCCGTCCTCGTCGGTTGGTGGGACCTTAGTGACCGCCTCGGAGCAGCGTCAGCACATCTGAGCGGAACTTGAGCATAACGATCCAGCCACGCACCACCACGGAGCGTGAGGGGACGTAAGGGCCGCGTACCGGCTGCATAACGGAACGCCCGGCGGACCGGAACCGCCTTGACGTGCGGCATCTCCGTCGGCGTGGATGCAGGCGGGCTTCCCCCCGAGACGTTCGGCGGGACAATGGACGGGCCGAGGGGCACACGAGGAGCACAGGGACGGAGGCGACATGCGCGTGTTGCTGGTCGAGGACGACGACCACGTCGCCGCCGCGCTGTCCGCCGTGCTCGCCCGGCACGGCTTCACCGTCGTCCACGCACGCGGCGGCGCGGAGGCCCTGGAACACATCCTCCCCTCCGACGGCAGCGCGCCCTTCGACGTGGTCCTCCTCGACCTCGGCCTCCCCGACCAGGACGGTTTCGAGGTCTGCGGACGCATCCGGCGCTGCACCGGCGTCCCCGTGATCATGGTGACGGCCCGCGCCGACGTGCGCTCACGCGTCCACGGGCTCAACCTCGGAGCCGACGACTACGTCGTGAAGCCCTACGACACCGGAGAACTGCTCGCCCGCATCCACGCCGTCGGCCGCCGCACGGCCCACGGTGACGGGCCCGCGCCCTCCCTCGCCCCCGCCGGGGAGGGCGAGCGCGAAGCGGACCCCGGGCTGCGGATCGGGCCGGTGCTGATCGAGACCGCAGGACGCCGCGTCACCGTCGACGGCGCGGCCGTCGCCCTCACCCGCAAGGAGTTCGACCTGCTGGCCCTGCTCGCCCAACGCCCGGGCGTCGTCTACCGGCGGGAGCAGATCATCAGCGAGGTGTGGCGGACCAGCTGGGAGGGCACGGGCCGCACGCTCGAAGTGCACGTCGCCTCGCTGCGGTCCAAGCTCGGCCTGCCGGCCCTCATCGAGACCGTGCGCGGCGTCGGCTACCGGCTGTCGGTGCCCGACGACGACCCGCCCCGGTAACGTTCCGCCGGTGCGCGCCCGTCTGCTGCCCCTGCTCATCGTCCTGATGGCCGGTGTGCTCCTCGCCCTGGGCTTCCCCCTCGCCGCCAGCATGGCCGCCGCCGAGCAGCAGCGCCTCGTCGTCGACCGCATCGACGACACCGCACGCTTCGCCTCGCTCGCCCAGTTCGTCACCGCACGGCCGGGAGAGGTGTCACAACCGACCGCCGAGGCCCGCATCGAGGACGGCAACCGCGACGAGCGCCTCTCCACCCTCACCGACGAGCTGGCCCGCTACCACGACCTCTACGGCATCAACGCCGGGGTCTTCTTCCGGGACGGGCAGGCCATGGCCGCCTCCCCCGGTGGCTGGCGCGTGCCGGACACCGGAGCGGGGGCCGACGCGTTCGCGGAGGCCCTGGCCGGGCGGCGCAGCCACGACCCGCCCCAGGTGTGGCCCTGGCAGACGCACCGCATCGCCGTCGCCTCCCCCGTCATCCGGGACGGCGACGTGGTGGCCGTCGTGCTCACCGACTCCCCCACCGGGCCGCTGCGCTCCCGCATCCTGCGCGACTGGGTACCGCTGGCCGCCGGGGAGGCGGCCGCGATGCTCCTGGCCCTCGCGGCGGCGGCCCGGCTCTCGGGATGGGTGCTGCGCCCCGTGCGCGACCTGGACAAGGCGACGCACGACATCGCCACCGGACGACTCACCTCCCGGGTGGCCGCCGCCGGGGGCCCGCCCGAGCTGCGTCGGCTGGCGCACTCCTTCAACGAGATGGCCGACCACGTGGAGGACATCCTGGAGCAGCAGCGCGCCTTCGTCGCCGACGCCTCGCACCAGCTGAGGAACCCGCTGTCCGCGCTGCTGCTGCGCATCGAACTGCTGGGGCTGGAGCTGCCGGGCGACCGAGCGGGCTTCGAGGCGGTGCAGACGGAGGGCAAGCGGCTGGCCCGGGTCCTGGACGACCTGCTGGGCCTGGCGACGGCGGAGCACAGCCGGGCGGACCTGCGACTGACCGACGTGGGCGCGCTGGCCACGGAGCGCATCGCCGCGTGGCGCCCGGTGGCGGAACGCGAAGGGGTGGAGCTCGGCCGGGAAGGACCGGCGGCGCTGACGGCGTGGGCCGATCCGATCGCGCTGTCGAGCGCGCTGGACGCCGTGGTGGACAACGCCGTGAAGTTCACACCGCGCGGCAAGGCGGTGACCGTGGCCGTCGCGGCGGCCGGTGACCACGTCACCGTGGAGGTGGTCGACGAGGGTCCGGGGCTCACCGAGGACGAGCTCGAACGGATCGGCGACCGGTTCTGGCGCAGCGGCCGCCACCAGAACGTCTCCGGCTCCGGGCTCGGGCTCTCCATCGCGCGGGCCCTCCTCGCGGCCGGTGACGCGTCGATCGCCTACGCACCCCGCGAGCCGCAGGGGCTCCGCGTCACGCTCACCCTGCCCCGGTCGGCGCCCTGAGTGCGGCGTGCGGACACGGGGCGACCGCGCTCGGACGGCCCGGCTCAGAGGTCCGGGAAGGACTCCGGCCACCCGGTGGCACCGTCCCCGTGGTGCTCGGCCTCCTCCTCCAGGGCCTGACGGACGACACGCAGCGCCAGACCCTCGGCGTACCCCTTGCGGGCGAGCATCGCGGCGAGGCGGCGCAGCCGGCGCTCCGGCGCCAGGCCCCGGGTGGTCCGGAGCTTGCGCTCCACCAGGGCGCGCGCCGTCTCCTCCTCCTGCTCGGCGTCCAGCCGCCCGAGCGCACCCTCGATCACCGAGGACTCCACGCCCTTGGTGCGAAGCTCCCGCGCGAGCGCCCGGCGGGCGAGACCCCGGCCGTGGTGGCGGGACTCCACCCAGGCGTCGGCGAACCCCGCGTCATCGATGAGGCCGACCTCCTCGAATCGGGCCAGCACCTCCTCGGCCGCCTCGTCGGGGATGCCGCGTTTGCGCAGCGCTTCCGCGAGCTGGCTGCGTGTGCGGGGCGTCCCGGTGAGCAGTCTCAGGCAGATCGCCCGCGCCTGCTCGACCGGATCGCGGGACCCGGACGGTGCCACCTCCTCGGCCCTCGACGAGGAGGCGGCACCGCCGTTCTCGGGTGCCGGGGCGTCCCCCGGCCAGTCCGTCCGCCGTGTCATACCGGGGCGCCCGGACTAGCTCTTGGCCGCGGTGCCGGCGGCCTTGGCGGACTTCCCCTTCGCGGCCGTCACCGGAGCGGCCTTCGAGACCGGCTCCGCGAGGCCCGGGGCGGGTGCGCCCGGGGCGGCGTCCTCACCGGGCTCGGCGGCGGGCTCCTCGACCCGGACACCGATGCCGAGCTTCTCCTTGATCTTCTTCTCGATCTCGTTGGCCAAGTCCGGGTTGTCGCGCAGGAAGTTGCGGGCGTTCTCCTTGCCCTGGCCGAGCTGGTCGCCCTCGTAGGTGTACCAGGCGCCCGACTTGCGGATGAAGCCGTGCTCCACGCCCATGTCGATGAGGCCGCCCTCGCGGCTGATGCCCATGCCGTAGAGGATGTCGAACTCGGCCTGCTTGAACGGCGGCGCGACCTTGTTCTTCACGACCTTGACGCGGGTGCGGTTGCCGACCGCGTCGGTGCCGTCCTTGAGCGTCTCGATCCGCCGGATGTCCAGGCGCACCGAGGAGTAGAACTTCAGCGCCCGGCCGCCGGTCGTCGTCTCGGGCGAGCCGAACATCACTCCGACCTTCTCGCGGAGCTGGTTGATGAAGATCGCCGTCGTCTTCGACTGGTGGAGCGCGCCGGTGATCTTGCGGAGCGCCTGACTCATCAGCCGTGCCTGGAGGCCGACGTGGGAGTCGCCCATCTCGCCCTCGATCTCGGCGCGGGGCACCAGGGCGGCGACCGAGTCGACCACGATGAGGTCGAGCGCGCCGGACCGGATCAGCATGTCGGTGATCTCCAGCGCCTGCTCGCCGTTGTCCGGCTGCGAGAGGATCAGCTGGTCCACGTCGACCCCGAGCTTCTTGGCGTACTCGGGGTCGAGCGCGTGCTCGGCGTCGACGAAGGCGACGGTGCCGCCCGCCTTCTGCGCGTTCGCCACGGCGTGCAGGGTGAGCGTCGTCTTGCCGCTGGACTCCGGGCCGTAGACCTCGACCACACGGCCGCGCGGCAGGCCGCCGACCCCCAGGGCCACATCCAGCGCCGTCGACCCGGTGGGGATGACCTCGATGGGCTCGTTCGGCCGCTCACCGAGACGCATCACGGCGCCCTTGCCGAACTGCCGTTCAATCTGTGCGAGCGCGGCGTCGAGCGCCTTCTCGCGGTCGGTTCCTGCCATGGGTGCCACCGGTTTCTGGTTCGATCGCTTCACATCCGGGACGCTAGCGGCTGCCACTGACAATCGGGCCACCCAGGCCCCTCACCGACCCGCGAGGACCTGCCCGCGGGGCCGGAGACCTGGAAGAGCCAGGAGCGCTTCCGCCGCCTCCATGGGAATCCATGTTCGATTTTTGTGTCAAGTGAACCCGCCGCCCCTGTGGAGACCAGAAACCCGCAGCTCACCGCCCCGATGTCGCTCCCTGTGGATCCTCGCGCCACCCGAAGGGGTGAGAAGAAGTGGAGCGCGATGACGCTATGACGCTGTGGCGCGATGCCGTCAGCGCAGCTCGGCGGGGACGTCCATCGCCGCACAGACCGCGCGCCAGACGTCCTTCGCGTTCCACCCGGCGTCCAGCGCCTCGCGCACCGTACGGCCGCCCAGCTCGGACATGACGTGGTCACGCGCGAAGGAGTCGGCGTACGCCGGGCCGAAGTGCGCCGTCATCCGCTCCCAGAAGTCCGTCAGCCGCATGCGTCCAGTATCGCGCAGGCCGCGCGGGCGCCCGACCGCCGGCCGTTCGTCCCCGGGCCCGCCACCGCCCGCCGCTCCGCCGACGGAGGGGGAGCGGCGGAGCAGGCCGCTGTCGGTGCCCCGGTGCACGATGGGGGCATGGCTCACGCTGCCACCGAGGCGCTCGACGACTTCTCCCCCGCCACCCGCGCGTGGTTCGGCGGGGCCTTCCGCGCGCCCACGGCGGCACAGGAGGGTGCCTGGCGGGCGCTCGCCGAGGGGTCCGACGCCCTGGTCGTCGCGCCGACGGGGTCGGGGAAGACGCTGGCCGCGTTCCTGGCCTCGCTGGACCGGCTGGCGGCCTCGGCCCCGCCCGCCGAGCCGCTGAAGCGGTGCCGGGTGCTGTACGTGTCGCCGCTGAAGGCGCTCGCGGTGGACGTCGAGCGCAATCTGCGGAGCCCGCTGACGGGCATCCGTCAGGAGGCGCTGCGGCTCGGTCTGCCGGAGCCGGACGTGCGTGTGGCGATCCGTTCCGGGGACACCCCGGCCGCCGACCGGCGGGCGATGGCCCGCCGTCCGCCGGACATCCTCATCACGACGCCCGAGTCGCTGTTCCTCATGCTCACCTCGCAGGCGCGGGAGGCGCTCGCCGGCGTGGAGACGGTGATCCTCGACGAGGTGCACGCCGTGGCGGGCACCAAGCGCGGCGCGCACCTGGCGCTCTCCCTGGAACGGCTGGACGAGCTGCTCGACCGCCCCGCGCGCCGCGTCGGTCTGTCGGCCACGGTCCGCCCCGTGGAGGAGGTGGCCCGCTTCCTCTCACCGCGGCGGCCCGTGACGATCGTGCAGCCCCCGGCGGAGAAGGAGTTCGCCCTTCAGGTCGTCGTGCCGGTGGAGGACATGGGGGAGCTCGGCGGCTCACCGGTGCCCGAGGGCGTCGAGGGGGGCGACCGACCGTCCATCTGGCCGTCGGTGGAGGAGCGCATCTGCGACCTCGTGCAGGCCCACCGCTCGACGATCGTCTTCGTCAACTCCCGTCGCCTCGCCGAGCGGCTGTGCAACCGGCTCAACGAGATCGCCTACGAACGGGCCACCGGCGAGCCGCTGCCGAAGGACCACGCGCCCGCCGAGCTGATGGGCGGCTCCGGCGCGGCGGAGGGTGCCCCGCCGGTGCTGGCCCGGGCGCACCACGGGTCGGTGTCGAAGGAGCAGCGCGCGCTGGTGGAGGAGGACCTCAAGGCCGGGCGGTTGCCGGCCGTGGTCGCCACCTCCAGCCTGGAGTTGGGCATCGACATGGGGGCGGTCGATCTCGTCGTGCAGGTGGAGTCGCCGCCGTCGGTGGCGTCGGGGCTGCAGCGGGTGGGCCGGGCGGGCCACCAGGTGGGGGCGGTGTCGGCGGGTGTCGTCTTCCCGAAGTACCGGGGCGACCTGGTGCAGTCGGCGGTCGTGACGGAGCGGATGCGGCAGGGCGCGATCGAGGCGCTGCGCGTTCCGGCCAACCCGCTGGACGTGCTGGCGCAGCAGATCGTGGCGGTCACCGCGATGGACGTGTGGGACGTGACGGAGCTGCTGTCCCTGGTGCGGCGGGCCGCCCCGTTCGCGGCGCTGCCGGAGTCGGCGTTCACGGGCGTCCTGGACATGCTGGCGGGCCGCTACCCGTCGGACGCGTTCGCCGAGCTGCGGCCCCGCGTCGTGTGGGACCGGGTGGCGGGGACGGTGGGCGCGCGGCCGGGGGCGCAGCGGCTCGCCGTCACCTCGGGCGGCACCATCCCCGACCGGGGCCTGTTCGGCGTCTTCCTCGCCGGGGCGGACCCGAAGCGGGGCGGCGGCCGGGTCGGTGAGCTGGACGAGGAGATGGTGTACGAGTCCCGGGTGGGGGACGTGTTCACGCTGGGCACGACGTCCTGGCGCATCGAGGACATCACGCGGGACCGGGTGCTGGTCTCCCCCGCCCCCGGGGTGCCGGGCCGGCTGCCGTTCTGGAAGGGGGACCAGCTGGGGCGCCCGCTGGAGCTGGGCCGGGCGCTGGGGGCGTTCCTGCGCGAGGTGGGCGCGCTGGAGGAGGAGGCGGCGCGCGGGCGGCTGGCCGCGGCGGGTCTGGACGAGCTGGCGACGGGGAACCTGCTCGCGTACCTGGCGGAGCAGCGTGCGGCGTGCGGGCATGTGCCGGACGACCGCACGATCGTGGTGGAGCGGTTCCGGGACGAGCTGGGTGACTGGCGGGTGGTGGTGCACTCGCCGTTCGGTGCCCAGGTGCACGCGCCGTGGGCGCTGGCGCTGGGGGCCCGACTGACCGAGCGCTACGGTCTGGACGCACAGGTGATGCACGCCGACGACGGGATCGTGCTGCGGCTGCCGGACGCGGACCTGCTGGGCCTGGACACCCCGGACGGCCCGCTGGAGCCGGACCGGTCCTTCGACGCCGCGCAGGCGCCGGTGGGCGCGCAGGACGTGCTCTTCGACCACACCGAGGTCGACGGGATCGTCACCGAGCAGGTGGGTGGTTCGGCGCTGTTCGCCGCGCGGTTCCGGGAGTGCGCGGCGCGGGCCCTGCTGCTGCCGCGCCGCGACCCGGGGCGGCGTACGCCGCTGTGGCAGCAGCGCCGCCGTGCCTCCCAGCTGCTCCAGGTGGCGAGCGAGTTCGGGTCCTTCCCGATCGTGCTGGAGGCGGTGCGCGAGTGCCTGCAGGACGTGTTCGACGTGCCCGGGCTGACCGAGCTGATGGAGGACGTGGCGGCCCGCCGCGTGCGGCTGGTGGAGGTGACGACGCGGGAGCCGTCGCCGTTCGCCCGTTCGCTGCTGTTCGGGTACGTGGCCCAGTTCCTCTACGAGGGCGACACCCCGCTGGCCGAGCGGCGCGCCGCCGCGCTGTCGCTGGACTCCCGGCTGCTGGCCGAGCTCCTGGGCCGGGCGGAGCTGCGGGAGCTGCTGGACGCGGGGGTGCTGGCGGAGCTGGAGGCGGAGCTCCAGTGGCGCACGGAGGAGCGGCGGGTCAAGGACGTCGAGGGGGTGGCCGACGCCCTGCGGGTGCTGGGGCCGCTGACGGACGAGGAGTTGCTCGGGCGGGGCGCCGAGCCGGGTTGGGGCGCGGAGCTGGCGGCGGCGCGGCGGGCGGTCGCGGTGCGGATCGCCGGGCGGGAGCACTGGGCGGCGGTGGAGGACGCCGGGCGGCTGCGGGACGCCCTGGGCGTCGCCCTGCCGGTCGGGGTGCCGGAGGCGTTCACCGAGCCGGTGCCCGACCCGCTGGGCGACCTGCTGGCCCGGTTCGCGCGGACCCACGGCCCGTTCACGACCGCCCGGGCCGCCGAACGGTTCGGGCTGGGGCAGGCGGTGGTCGACGGCCAGTTGCACCGGATGGCGGCCGAGGGCCGGTTGGTGCAGGGCGAGTTCCACCCGGCGGGGGCCGGTCAGGAGTGGTGCGACCCGACGGTGCTGCGCAGGCTGCGGCGGCGGTCGCTGGCCGCCCTGCGGCAGGAGCTGGAACCGGTGCCCGGTCCGGTCCTGGCGGCGTTCCTCCCCCGTTGGCAGCACGTGGGGGCCGGTGGGCTGCGCGGGGTCGACGGCTTGGCGCGCGCGGTGGAGCAGTTGCAGGGCGCGGCCGTTCCGGCGTCGGCGTTGGAGCGGCTGGTGCTGCCGGGGCGGGTCGTCGGGTACGCGCCCGCGATGCTGGACGAACTGACGACGACCGGTGAGGTCCTGTGGGCGGGTGCCGGCGCGCTTCCCGGCAAGGACGGCTGGGTCGCGCTGTATCCCGCGGACAGCGCGCCGCTCCTGCTGCCCGAGCCGCACCCGCTGGAGCTGACGTCCCGCCACCGTGCCGTACTGGAGGCGCTGGAGGGCGGGTACGGCCTGTTCTTCCGGCAGATCGCCGAGCAGGTGCGGGAGGTGGAGGCGGAGGTGACGGATCTGCTGCTGGCCGAGGCGGTGTGGGAGCTGGCCTGGTCGGGGCGGCTCACCAACGACTCCCTGGCGCCGCTGCGGGCTCTGCTGGGCTCGGGGCGCACCGCCGGGTCGACGGCGCACCGGGCGAAGCGGGCGGTGCCGCGCGGGCGGTACGGCTCGCTGGGGGTGCGGACGGCGTCGCGGAACGGACCGCCCACCGTCGCGGGTCGCTGGTCGCTGCTTCCGGAGCGGGCGCAGGACGCCACACTGCGGGCCCACGCCTCGGCGCGCACGCTGCTCGACCGGCATGGTCTCGTGACGCGCGGCGCGGTGGCGGCCGAGGGGGTGCCGGGCGGCTTCGCGGCGGCCTACCGGGTGCTGTCGGCGTTCGAGGAGAGTGGTCAGGCGCGGCGCGGGTACGTCGTCGAGCATCTGGGCGCCGCCCAGTTCGCGATGGACGGCGCGGTGGACCGGCTGCGGGCCGTCCACACGGCCCGGGAGCGGGAGCGGGAGCAGCGGGCCGTGGTGCTGGCGGCGGCCGATCCGGCCAACGCCTACGGGGCGGCGCTGCCGTGGCCGGAGTCGCCGGAGGGCGCGGGTCACAAGCCGGGGCGCAAGGCGGGGGCGCTCGTCGTGCTGGTCGACGGCGAGCCGGCCCTGTATCTGGAGCGCGGCGGCCGGTCGTTGCTGGCGTGGAGCGAGGGGGCCGCGCTGGAGACGGCCGCTGCGGCGCTGGCCGGTGCCGCCCGGGCCGGGATGCTGGGCGCGCTCACCGTCGAGCGGGCCAACGGCGCGCCGGTGCTGACGTCGCCGCTCGGTCGCGTCCTGGAGGCGGCCGGCTTCCACGCCACGCCGCGTGGGCTGCGCCTGCGGCCGTAGGAGGAGGGCCGGATGCCGGAGGGTGACACCGTGTGGCGCACGGCGCGACGTCTGCACGTGGCGCTGTCCGGGGCGAGGCTGAGCCGGGGGGAGCTGCGTGTGCCCGCCTTCGCCACGGCCGACCTCGCGGGGCGGGAGGTGGTGGAGACGCTGCCGCGCGGCAAGCACCTGCTGACGCGTCTGAGCGGTGGGCTCACGCTGCACTCGCACCTGCGGATGGACGGCGCCTGGCGGCTGTACGCGGCCGGGGAGCGCTGGTCGGGCGGGCCGGGCCACCAGATCCGCGCGGTGCTGGAGAACGCCGAGCGGGCCGCCGTCGGCTACCGGCTGCCCGTCCTGGAACTGCTGCCCACGCGGGAGGAGGAGCGGGTCGTCGGGCATCTCGGCCCGGACCTGCTCGGCCCGGACTGGGACGCGGCCGAGGCCCTGCGCCGGCTGCGGTCCGCTCCGGGCCGGGACGTGGGCGAAGCGCTGCTGGACCAGCGCAACCTGGCGGGCGTGGGCAACGTGTACCGGTCCGAGCTGTGCTTCATGGCGCGCATCCCACCGTGGACGCCGGTGGGCGAGGTGGCGTCGCTGGACCGGCTCGTGGAGCTGGCCCGTCGGCTCCTGGACGCCAACAAGGCCCGTCCGGACCGGATCACCACCGGCGACCGGCGGCGCGGGCGGCAGCTGTGGGTGTACGGGCGGCAGCACCGGCCGTGTCTGCGGTGTGGGACGCCGGTGGCGCGTGGGGAGGCCGCGGGGCCGCCGGGGGCGCCGCGGCCGGTGTACTGGTGCCCCCGGTGCCAGCCGGAGGGACGTCCGGGGGCGCCGGTCAGGACGTCGGCGCTCCGGTGAGGCGGGAGCGGGTGCGGGCACGCGCGGCGGGCGGCAGGGTGGCCAGGATGTCGGCGAGCGTGACGCCGTCGAGACTGCCGCGCCACGCCTGGTGCGCTTCGGCCATCTTCTGCGCGAGTACGCAGGTCCGGCGGCATTCCTCCGGGGGCAGTGCGCCGCTGCCCTGCTGCCGGATCTCCCGGCACTCGTAGGGCGAGGAGGTCCCGTCGACGGCCTCGACGAGGGCGAGCAGGGTGATCGCGGCGGGGGGCCGCGCCAGCCGGAAGCCGCCCCTGGGCCCGGTCGTGGCGCTCAGCAGTCCGGCCCTGACGAGCGCCTTCAGCTGCTTGGCGAGGTAGGCGGGCGGCAGGTCGAAGTACTGGGCGAGCTGCGCCGTGGAGGCGCTGGTCCTGGGTTCGAGCTGCGCCAGTGTCGTGGCGCAGTGCAGGACCCATTCGGTGCTCGCTGGCAGCTTCACGCCTTCGAGTCTAATCCTCGCTATTATGGATCTCCATAGTCCATAATGGGTTCACCGAGAAGAAGGGGAGACCAGCATGCGCATCGCAGTCGCCGGAGCCACGGGGAACATCGGGGCCCGCACCGTCAACGCCCTGGAGCAACAGGGGCACGAGGTCGTCCGTATCAGCCGCTCGCTCGGCGTGGACCTGCAGACCGGTGAGGGGCTCGACGCCGCCCTCGACGGCGTGCAGGCCGTCGTCGACGCGACGAACGCGCCCCCCGCCGACCGGGCCGCGTCCGTGGCGTACTTCGGCACGACCACCCGCACGCTGCTCGCGGCCGAGGAGCGTGCGGGCGTCCGGCACCACGTCCTGCTGTCGATCGTCGGCGTCGGCCGCACCCAGGGCAACGCGCACTACGCCGGCAAGCGGGAACAGGAGCGCCTGGTCGCGGACGGCCCCGTGCCGTGGACGATCGTCCCGACGACGCAGTTCCACGACTTCGCCGCGATGGTGGCGAGCTGGACCGAGCAGGACGGCGCGGCCACGATCGCACCGCTGCTCGTCCAGCCGGTCGCCCCCGCCGACGTGGCCGCCGTGCTCGCCGAGGTCGCGGCCGGGGCGCCGCAGGGGCGCCACGTCGACGTGGCCGGCCCCGAGACCCAGGACCTCGTGGACATGGCCCGACGCACCCACCAGGCGCGGGGCCGCGAGATGCGGCTCGTCCCGTCGTGGTCGGGGGCCTTCGGCACCGCCATGGCCGGTGACGTGCTGTTGCCCGGGGAGGACGCCCGCATCATGCCCACGACGTTCGACAAGTGGCTGGCCGAACAGCGCTGAACGACCGTGGACGATCCACGGGCCGGACGGGGCCCGTGACGCACGAACGCCGGGCGGGCTGCGAGGGCAGCCCGCCCGGCGTTCACGTGCGGTGCGTCCGAAGGTCCGGGCTCACCGCCTCGCGCGGAGCCTCAGGCGGCGACGACGTCCACGGCCTCCTGGGGCCGCTTGATCGTCACGCGCTCGTCGGGACGGCCGGTGACGGAGGTCACCGACACCGGGTTCAGTACGGGCCGCATCGGCGCCGGCACCGCATCGCCGGCGGCCGACTGGGCCAGCTCGGCCAGGGCCAGCTCGTCGCTGACCTCGCGCATCAATTCGGACATCGGTACGTCCAGTGCGTCGCAGATGGACGACAGCAGCTCGGAGGACGCCTCCTTCTGCCCCCGCTCCACTTCCGACAGGTAGCCGAGTGAGACGCGCGCGGATGCGGAGACTTCGCGCAGGGTACGGCCCTGACGCTGGCGCTGCCGACGGAGCACGTCACCCAGCAGGCGACGGAGCAGAATCATCGGTGGCTCCCTCCTCGGACCGTGGACCTGAATCCTTCATGCCCCACCGTACCGCCTACAACCGCGGCCGTGCGGGGAGCGATGTCGTGTTCACTCAGGGCTGCAAACATCCCTTGCCCCCGCTCTGTTCCGTATCCTGTCCCCCGCGATTCTCCCGCAGTTCCGTGCGGAGCAGGTCGAGAACGGCTCGGACGCTGCCCTCGCGGACGGCCCCGCGGTCCCCCGCCAGATCCAACCGGCGGGCCGCCACCACGTCACCGGGACCGGCGACGGCGATGTGCACCGTGCCGACCGGCTTCCCGTCCTGCTGTTCCGGACCGGCGACGCCCGTGGTGGCCACCCCCCAGTGGGTACCCAGCAATCGGCGAACACCACGTGCCATCTGGCGTGCGACCTCGGGATGCACCGCCCCCTCGCGGGCGAGCAGGTCGGCGTCGACGCCGAGGAGCCGCCGCTTGAGGTCGGTGGCGTACGCCGTCACCGAGCCGCGGAAGGCCCGGGAGGACCCGGGGGCGGCCGTCAGCGCCGCGGCGACGAGCCCGCCGGTGAGGGACTCGGCGGCTCCCGCCGTCTCCCCCCGGCCCACCAGCAGCTCGAGGGCCTGGGCGGCCACGGCGTCGATACTCCGCGTCTCCGGCGGTGCCCCGGCCTCCCGGACGTCCTCGACGCCGCTCACGCCGACCGCTCCGCCACCGCACCCGCCCGGCGCAGGCTCACGGCCTGGTGGACGTACTCCACCGCGCTGCCGACGGTGAGCACGACGGCCGCGGCCATGACCCACCAGCGCAGACTGGCCAGCGGACCGGTGAGCGCGAGGATGTACATGCCCACCGCGACGCCCTGGGCGAGCGTCTTGAGCTTGCCGCCCCGGCTGGCGGGGATGACGCCGTAGCGGATCACCCAGAAGCGCAGGAGCGTGATGCCCAGCTCCCGACCGATGATCACCACGGTCACCCACCAGGGCAGGTCTCCCAGCGCGGAGAGGCAGACCAGGGCGGCGCCCATGATCGCCTTGTCGGCGATGGGGTCGGCGATCTTTCCGAAGTCGGTCACCAGGTCGTACCGGCGGGCCAGCTCCCCGTCGAAGAGGTCGGTGATCATGGCGACCGTGAACGCCGCCCACGCCAGCGCCCGCCAGCGCGGGTCGTGGCCGCCGTCGACGACCATCAGGGCCACGAAGCCCGGCACGAGGGCGAGCCGGATCATGGTCAGGATGTTGGCGATGTTCCACACGCCCGCCTGACGGGCCGCCGGCCGGCGCGACTCCGCCAGCCGGCCGCCCCCGGCCGCTGAGGCCGGGACGCCTGTCATGGAGCTTCCTCCTCGGCCGGTCCTGGTTCGGCGACCAGATCAACGCCCTCGGCCGCCACCGCCTTCGCCTCGACCATACGTCCGGGCACGAGTCCGGCGCAGCCGGAGCCGGTGAGCAGCACCTGCCCGTCCGTCTCGGGCGCCTGGTGCTCGGCGCGGCCGATGACGCCCTCCTCCGCGTCGACGCGCTCCACCAGCACCGACAGCCGTCCGCCGACGCGCTCCTCGGCACGTTGCGCCGTCAGCTCCTCGGCGAGCGGCGTGAGGTGCGCGAGGCGTTCGGCCACGGCGTCGGGGTCGAGCTTGCCGGGGTAGCCGGCCGCCTCGGTGCCGTCCTCGTCGGAGTAGCCGAAGACGCCGATCGCGTCGAGCCGCGCGCCGGTGAGGAAGCGTTCCAGCTCGGCGAAGTCGGCCTCGCTCTCACCGGGGAAGCCGACG
Organism: Streptomyces chumphonensis; assembly: GCF_014779715.1. GTDB lineage: Bacteria > Actinomycetota > Actinomycetes > Streptomycetales > Streptomycetaceae > Streptomyces > Streptomyces chumphonensis. The sequence goes on along the minus strand of NZ_JACXYU010000006.1, from coordinate 15,520 downwards.
ATGAAGTTCGAGCGCACACCGGCCTCGGGGGCCTTGGACCGGATCGTCTCCAGCAGCTCCCAGAAGCGCTCCGTGTCACCGAAGCGCCGCATCGCCCGCAGGACGGCGGGGGCCGCGTGCTGGAAGGAGAGGTCGAAGTAGGGCGCGACCTTCTCGGTACCGGCGAGCACGTCGATCAGGCCGGGACGCAGCTCGGCGGGCTGGAGGTAGCTCACCCGGACGCGCTCGATGCCGTCGACGGCCGCCAGCTCCGGCAGCAGCGTCTCCAGAAGGCGGATGTCGCCGAGGTCCTTGCCGTAGGAGGTGTTGTTCTCCGAGACGAGCATGATCTCCTTCACGCCCTGCTCGGCGAGCCAGCGGGTCTCGCCGAGCACGTCGGAGGGGCGTCGGGAGACGAAGGAGCCGCGGAAGGAGGGGATCGCGCAGAACGAGCAGCGCCGGTCGCAGCCCGAGGCGAGCTTCACCGACGCGACCGGGCCGGTGTCGAGGCGGCGCCGCAGGGGCGCGCGGGGGCCGGACGCGGGGGCGAGCCCCTCGGGCAGGTCGGCGGGGGCGGAGGCGAGCGCGTCGCCGTGCCCGGGCAGGGCCACCTGCGAGTCCTGGCGCTCGGCCGGGGTGATGGGCAGGAGCTTGCGGCGGTCGCGCGGCGTGTGCGGGGCGTGCACACCGCCGGAGAGGATGGTCTGCAGTCGGCCGGAGATGTCGGCGTAGTCGTCGAAGCCGAGGACGCCGTCCGCCTCGGGCAGGGCGTCGGAGAGCTCCTTGCCGTAGCGCTCGGCCATGCAGCCCACCGCCACGACGGCCTGGGTACGGCCCTGGCCCTTCAGGTCGCCGGCTTCGAGGAGGGCGTCGACGGAGTCCTTCTTGGCCGCCTCGACGAACCCGCAGGTGTTGACGACGGCGACGTCGGCTTCCGCCGCGTCGTGGACGAGGTCCCAGCCGTCGGCCGCCAGGCGGCCTGCCAGCTCCTCCGAGTCCACTTCGTTACGGGCGCAGCCAAGTGTGACCAGGGCGACGGTGCGGCGTTCGGGCATGCGCTCAGCCTACTTCGTCACGACCGCGGCCCCGGCCGTGCCCTGCTGCGCGGGGCACGGCCGGGGCCGCGGTCGGGCGTGGGCGGGCGGCGGCCCGGCCGTCGATGCCGGACGGGCCGGGTCAGCCCTGCGCCGGGTCGCCCTTGGTGTAGCTGACGCGCTGGACCTGACCGACCTCGCCCACCTGGTCGACCTGCTTGCCGTTGACGTACAGCTCGACGGCTCCGGCGTTGCCGAGGACGAGGTCGATCTGCTCGTCGTCGGTGAACGTCCTGCTGTCGCCCTCCTCCAGCACCCCCTCGTGCATGAGGCGGCCGGTGTGGTCCTCGGCGGAGATCCAGCTGTCGCCGTTGCTGGCGACGAGCTTGACGGTGACCTTGTCGGCGGGGACCGCCGCGATGGCGCTGTCCGACGGCTTCGGCTCGGGTTTCGGCTCGGGCTTGTCGGGAGAGGGACTGGGCTCGGCCTCGGCCGACTCCTGATCGCTGGACTCGGCGACGGGGCGGCCCTTGTCGTCGCCGCCGACCAGGGTGAAGCCGACGAAGCCGACGACCACGACGATCGCGGCGACCATCGCCGCCGTCCAGTTCGGCCGCCGGCGCTCCGGCCGGATGCGTTCCGCCTCGAACAGCGGAGCGGCCGGGGTGGCCTGGGGACGCCCGCCGTGCTCGGCGTCGTACTGGTCGACGAGGGGGGCGGAATCGAGGCCCGCCGCCTTGGCGAGGGAACGGATGTGCCCGCGCGCGTACACGTCGCCGCCGCAGCGGGAGAAGTCGTCCTGTTCGATCGCCTGCACGATCGGGACGCGTACGCGGGTGGCGGCACTGACCTCTTCGACGGTCAGCCCCGCCTGGATGCGGGCCTGGCGGAGAACGCGGCCGACGGCCGGCCGGTCCTCGTGCGGGACGGCCGAAGGCCGTTCCTCTTCGGGTGAGTTGCCGATGGACACGGGAGCGCCTTTCGAGCGTGTAGCCACCTGCTGGGCATTCAGTCTAGGGGGGTCCGGAAGCGGTCGGGCAAGCGGTCGGACGGGCTTGTCCACCATCAGGATGGCCGACCGTCCCGATGCTGGACCCGCGCACCGCCGCAGCGGTACGGGTGATGTTCCGCTTACCCGCCTAACTGGACGTATGCCCAGAGGGAACGGTTGTCCGCCCCGTCGTTACGAGACCTACTCTTTATGAGTTACCCGTTCGTGTCCCCGCGGATGAGCGCGAGCACCCCGTCCAGCTCGTCCGGCTTGACGAGGACGTCCCGGGCCTTGGACCCCTCGCTGGGCCCCACGATGTCGCGACTCTCCATCAGGTCCATCAGCCGCCCGGCCTTCGCGAACCCGACGCGGAGCTTGCGCTGGAGCATCGAGGTGGAGCCGAACTGCGTGGAGACGACCAGCTCGGCGGCCTGGCACAGCAGGTCGAGGTCGTCACCGATCTCCTCGTCGATCTCCTTCTTCTTCCCCTGCCCGACCAGGACGTCGTCACGGAAGACCGGAGCCATCTGCTCCTTGCAGTGGGCGACGACGGCGCGGATCTCGTCCTCGGTGACGAAGGCGCCCTGCATGCGGGTGGGCTTGCCCTGCCCCATGGGCAGGAACAGCCCGTCACCCTTGCCGATGAGCTTCTCCGCCCCCGCCTGGTCCAGGATGACGCGGCTGTCGGAGAGCGAGGACGTGGCGAACGCCAGCCGGGAGGGCACGTTCGCCTTGATCAGCCCGGTGACGACGTCGACGGACGGCCGCTGCGTGGCCAGCACGAGGTGGATCCCGGCCGCCCGGGCGAGCTGGGTGATGCGCACGATCGCGTCCTCGACGTCCCTCGGCGCGACCATCATGAGGTCCGCGAGCTCGTCGACGATGACCAGCAGGTACGGGTAGGGCGCCAGCTCCCGCTCGCTGCCCTCCGGTGCGCTCACCTTGCCCGCGCGCACGGCGGCGTTGAAGTCGTCGACGTGCCGGAACCCGAAGGCGGCCAGGTCGTCGTAGCGCAGGTCCATCTCCCGCACGACCCACTGCAGGGCCTCGGCGGCCTTCTTCGGATTGGTGATGATCGGCGTGATCAGGTGCGGAATCCCCTCGTACGCGGTCAGCTCGACCCGCTTGGGGTCGACGAGGACCATCCGCACGTCCTCCGGCGTGGACCGCATCATGACGGAGGTGATCAGGCAGTTGATGCACGACGACTTGCCCGACCCGGTGGCACCGGCGATCAGGATGTGCGGCATCTTCGTGAGGTTCGCGTTGACGTAGCCGCCCTCGACGTCCTTGCCGAGCGCCACCACCATGGGGTGCTCCTCGCCCTGCGCGTCCGCCGACCGCAGCACGTCGCCGCAGTTGACCATCTCCCGGTCGCTGTTGGGGATCTCGATGCCGACGGCCGACTTGCCGGGGATCGGCGAGATGATCCGCACGTCCGGGCTGGCGACGGCGTAGGCGATGTTCTTCGTCAGCGCGGTGATCTTCTCCACCTTCACCGCGGGCCCGAGCTCCACCACGTAGCGGGTGACCGTCGGGCCGCGGGTGAAGCCGGTGACGGCGGCGTCCACCTTGAACTCGGTGAACACCGTCGTCAGCGACTCCACCACGGCGTCGTTGGCCGCGCTGCGCGTCCGGCCGGGCCCGCCGCGCTCCAGCAGGTCCAGTGAGGGCAGCCCGTAGGTGATGTCCCCGGAGAGCTGGAGCTGTTCGGCCCGCGACGGCAGGTCCCCGGTCGGCTCGGGCGCCGCCTTCGTCAGGTCCGGGACGCCGCCCGGAGCACCCGCTCCGGCGGCCGCGCGACCGGTGCCGGACGCGGTGCCCTCCGGCCGGCCCCCGTCGCGCTCGGCGGAGACGGTCGTACTGATGTCCGCCAGCAGCCGGGAGGGCTGGACACCGTGGAGCAGGGCACCGTCCAGGTCGGCGGCGGCAGCGGCGGCCAGGTCGACGGCGTCCAGCGAGCGGCCGTCCCGGCGCGGCCGAGCCGCCCCGTGCCGCTCGGCGGGCAGGGCCCCGGCGGGTTCCCCGCCCTCGGCGTCCGCGACGCGCCGGGGCCGGCGGGACGTGCGGCGGCGGTCCAGCGCCTCCTTCTCCGCGTCCTCCGGCCCGGTGTCCTTGCGCAGGTCCGGACGGCGTCGGCGGCGGGGCGCCTCGTCCTCCCACACGTCCCGGTACTCCTCGGCGTCCTCCGCGTACTCCTCCTCCGAAGCGGCCACGAGACCCAGGCGGACGCCCGCCTGACGCAGCCGCCGCGGGATCGCGTTCACCGGCGTGGCCGTCACGACGAGGAGCCCGAAGACCGTGACCAGGAGCAGCAGCGGCACGGCGAGGACCTCGGTGACGGTGAGCACCAGGGGCTGCGCCGCGCCCCAGCCGATGAGTCCGCCCGCGTCCCGCAGCGCGGCCCCGCCCTCGTCCCGGGCGGGTGACCCGCAGGCGACGTGCACGAGTCCGAGCACCCCGGCGACCAGCGCCGACAGTCCGATGACGACGCGCCCGTTCGCCTCCGGCTGCTCGGGGTGCCGGACGAGCCGCACGGCCAGCACGCCGAGCAGAATGGGCACGAGCAGGTCGAGCCGCCCGAAGGCACCGGTGACGAGCATCGTGACGAGGTCCCCGACCGGTCCCTGGAGGTTCGACCAGGTGCCCGCCGCGACCACGATGACCAGACCGATCAGCAGCAGCGCCAACCCGTCCTTGCGGTGCGCCGGATCCAGGCCCTTCGCGCCACGCCCTATCCCGCGCAGGAGCGCACCGATCGTGTGGGCGACGCCCAGCCAGATCGCGCGCACGAGACGGAAGATGCCACCCGTGGGCGACGGTGCGGGCTTCGGCGGCTTCCTGGCGGCCGTCCTCTTCACCGCCTTCCGGGCGGGCGGCTTCTTCCCGGTGGCCCGGCTCGCCGGCTTGGCCGGCGGCTTCGCCGCTGACTTCTTGGCGGGCGCCTTGGCGGCTGCTGCCCGGCTGCCGGACGTACGTGAGGCCATGATGGCGAGGTTACCGCCGCGGGGCGGGTGAGGCACGGATGGATCCGGGGTGACCGCGCACCGGACCTGCCGCCGCACGCCGCACCGGCCGGTCAGGCGGGCGGGTCTGACGCGCGGTCAGTACCGGAGCTCAGCGGCGCGGACGGGGGGACCGCGACGTCACTGCTGTGAGGGCACCGAGGCCGGGCGGCCGTCCGTGCCCGGCTCCAGGGCGTCAAGGGCCCTGCGGAGCCCGGTCAGTTTGCGCTCCAGGTGCGCGGCGGTGGCGAGCGCTCCGGCGTCCGCGTGGTCGCCCAGCTGCTTGGCCAGCGCCTCGGCCTGCTCCTCCACGGCGGCGAGCCGGGCCGACAGCTCGGCCAGCACTCCGGCCGCCGTCTCCGTCACCGCCCCGGACTCCTGGCCGTTGCCGCCGTCCAACTGGAGCCGCAGCAGCGCCGCCTGCTCCCGCAGCTGCACGTTCTTCATGTACAGCTCCACGAACACGGACACCTTCGCGCGCAGCACCCACGGGTCGAACGGCTTGGAGATGTAGTCGACCGCCCCGGCCGCGTACCCCCGGAACGTGTGGTGCGGTCCGTGGTTGATGGCGGTGAGGAAGATGATGGGGATGTCGCGCGTGCGCTCGCGACGCTTGATGTGGGCGGCCGTCTCGAAGCCGTCCATCCCCGGCATCTGGACATCCAGCAGGATCACGGCGAAATCGTCCGTGAGCAATGCCTTGAGCGCTTCCTCCCCTGACGATGCCCGCACCAGTGTCTGATCGAGCGCGGAGAGGATCGCCTCCAGCGCCAGCAGATTCTCCGGCCGGTCATCGACCAGGAGGATCTTGGCCTTCTGCACCATGGCCCGTCCTCCTCGCCCCGGTGACGCCTGGGGCGCCACGCCTGGGGACGACTCCTTTACGCCGCCCGTCCTTGTGCCGGTCATGGTAGCCGCACCCCGGCGCCCACCACACCCTGTCACCGCAATGTCACTGTGCACGTACCGGCAACGCCCCACCCGACCGGGAGGTTCCCGAATACCGCAGTTCCCTCCGGAACCGGCCACAGTGAGTCAACATACACGCCCGTGACGAAGGGTCGCATATCAGCCCGGACGCATCCGGTCGGCCATGACGGCGAGCAGGTGGTCCGGATCGACCGGCTTGGTGACGTGGTCGGACGCCCCCGCCTCGATGCTCTTCTCACGGTCCCCCTTCATCGCCTTGGCGGTGAGCGCGATGATCGGCAGCCCCGCGAACTGCGGCATGCGGCGGATCGCCTGGGTCGTGGCGTAGCCGTCCATCTCCGGCATCATGATGTCCATCAGCACCAGGGCCACGTCGTCGTGCTGCTCCAGCACCTCGATGCCCTCCCGGCCGTTCTCCGCGTACAGCACCTGCAGCCCGTTCTGCTCCAGCACGCTGGTGAGCGCGAACACGTTCCGGACGTCGTCGTCGACGATCAGCACCTTGCGGCCCGTGAAACGGCTGCGGTCCACGGGTGCGGGACGGCGCCGCGGCGGGCCGTCCTGCGGCCGCTCCGGCTCGTCGGCGACGGACCCGCCCGGCCCCCCGACCGGCGCGGCGGCCGACGGCTCGGCACCCGGCTGCTGCGGCGGCGCGGCGGGGGCCCGGGGCGCGACGCCGTCGCCGGGGGTCGCGGGAGCGGCCGGCAGGGCGGGCTGCGACGCGGGAGGTGCGGACGGCGCGAGGACGCCCGGCTCGGGCAGGCCCGGCAGGGCCAGCGGCGCACCGTCGGGCTGCTCGAAGCGCGGCGGGGGCAGCTCGGTCGGGTGGAGCGGCAGGTAGAGGGTGAACGTCGACCCGCGGCCGGGCTCACTGGTGGCGTCGATCTCGCCGCCGAGCAGCCGGGCGATCTCGCGGCTGATCGACAGCCCCAGCCCCGTCCCTCCGTACTTGCGGCTCGTCGTGCCGTCCGCCTGCTTGAACGCCTCGAAGATGACCCGCATCTTGCTCTGTGCGATGCCGATGCCGGTGTCCGTGACCGAGAAGGCGATCAGCTCGGCGTCGGCGTCCCGCAGGGCGCCCTGCTCCAGCATCTGCTCGCGGATCGCGACCGGCACGTCCTTGCGCGCGGCGCGGATGACCAGCTCCACGGCACCGGCGTCGGTGAACTTGACCGCGTTCGACAGCAGGTTCCGCAGCACCTGCAGGAGCCGCTGCTCGTCCGTGTGCAGGGTGGGCGGCAGCTCGGGCGAGACACGCACGGAGAAGTCGAGGTTCTTCTCCGCCGTCAGCGGCCGGAAGTGGGCCTCGACGTAGTCCACGAGCTGCACCAGCGCGATCCGCGTCGGGCTGACGTCCATCTTCCCCGCCTCGACCTTGGACAGGTCGAGGATGTCGTTGATCAACTGGAGGAGGTCCGAGCCGGCGCTGTGGATCGTCTCGGCGAACTCCACCTGCTTGGGGTTGAGGTTGCCCTCCCCGTTGTCGGCCAGCAGCTTGGCCAGGATCAGCAGCGAGTTCAGCGGCGTGCGCAGCTCGTGCGACATGTTCGCCAGGAACTCGGACTTGTACCGCATCGAGACGGCCAGCTGCTCGGCGCGCTCCTCCAGGACCTGACGGGCCTGCTCGATCTCGGAGTTCTTGATCTCCACCGCGCGGTTGGTCTGCGCCAGCTGCTCGGCCTTCTCCTCCAGCTGCGCGTTGGACTTCTCCAGCGCCTTCTGCCGGCTCTCCAGCTCCCCGGAGCGCTCCTGGAGCTGCTCGGCCAGCTCCTGGGACTGCTGGAGCAGCACCTCCGTCTTGGTGTTGACGCTGATGGTGTTGACGCTCGTGGCGATCATCTCGGCGATCTGGCTGAGGAAGTCCTTCTGGATCTGGGTGAAGGGCTGGAACGCCGCCAGCTCCACGACGCCGAGCACCTCCCCCTCGAAGACGACCGGCATGAGGATGACGTCGGCCGCCGGCGCCTCGCCCAGCCCTGAGGTGATCTTGAGGTAGCCCGGCGGGACGTTCTCCATGATGATGGTGCGCTTCTCCGCGGCGGCCGTGCCGACCAGCGACTCACCGGGTGAGAACGTCGTGGGCATCGTGCCCGGCGCGTAGCCGTAGTGGCCGAGGAGCCGCAGCTCGTAGTCGCCGTCGCCCTCGCCGACGCCCGCCTTCTCCGCCTCCGGCCCCCTGGGCACCGCGAGGAAGAACGCGCCGTGCTGCGCGGAGACGGCCGGGGCCAGTTCGCTCATGATGAGCTGCGCCACGTCCTTGAGGTCGCGGCGGCCCTGCATCAGACCGGAGATGCGCGCCAGGTTGCCCTTGAGCCAGTCCTGCTCGCGGTTGGCGAGCGTCGTCTCGCGCAGGTTGCGGATCATCTCGTTGAGGTAGCCCTGGAGCTCCATGATCTCGCCCGCCGCGTCCACGTCGATCTTCACCGCGTGGTCGCCGCGGGTGACGGCGGTGGCCACCTCGGCGATGGCCCGCACCTGGCGGGTCAGGTTGCCCGCCATCTCGTTCACGGACTCGGTGAGGTCCTTCCAGGTGCCCGCCACGTCCCGCACCCGGGCCTGACCGCCCAGAATCCCCTCGGTGCCCACCTCGCGGGCGACGCGGGTCACCTGCTCGGCGAACAGCGACAACTGGTCGACCATGGTGTTGATCGTGGTCTTCAGCGCCAGGATCTCGCCGCGCGCCTCGATGTCGATCTTCTTGGTCAGGTCGCCCTTGGCGATGGCCGTCGTCACCTGGGCGATGTTCCGCACCTGGCCGGTGAGGTTGTTCGCCATGGAGTTCACCGACTCCGTCAGGTCCTTCCAGGTGCCCGAGACACCCGGGACGCGGGCCTGGCCGCCCAGGATGCCGTCGGTGCCCACCTCGCGGGCCACCCGGGTGACCTCGGCGGCGAAGGACGACAGCGTGGTCACCATCGTGTTGACGGTGTCCGCGAGCTGGGCCACCTCGCCGCTGGCCTCGACGGTGACCTTCTTCGTCAGGTCGCCGTTGGCGACGGAGGTGGCCACCTCGGAAATGTTCCGCACCTGACCGGTGAGGTTGTTGGCCATCAGGTTCACGTTGTCGGTGAGGTTCTTCCAGATGCCGGAGACGTCCCGCACCTGGGCCTGGCCGCCGAGCTTGCCCTCGGTGCCCACCTCGCGCGCGACGCGGGTCACCTGCTCCGCGAACGAGGACAGCTGGTCCACCATGGTGTTCACCGTGGTGACCAGCTCCAGGATCTCGCCCTTGGCGTCCACGGTGATCTTCTTGGACAGGTCGCCCTGGGCGACGGCGGTGGTGACCTCGGCGATGTTGCGGACCTGGGAGGTCAGGTTGTTCGCCATCCCGTTCACCGACTGGGTGAGGTCCTTCCAGGTGCCGGAGAGGCCCTTCACCTCGGCCTGACCACCGAGGATGCCCTCGGTGCCGACCTCACGCGCGACCCGCGTCACCTGCTCCGCGAACGACGACAGCTGGTCGACCATCGTGTTGATCGTCGTCTTCAGCTCCAGGATCTCGCCCCGGGCGTCGACGGTGATCTTCTGCGACAGGTCACCGCGCGCGACGGCCGTCGCCACCTGCGAGATGTTCCGCACCTGCGACGTGAGGTTCCCGGCCATGCCGTTCACCGAGTCGGTCAGGTCCCGCCACACGCCGGCGACGCCGGGCACCTGCGCCTGTCCGCCGAGCCGGCCCTCCGTGCCCACCTCCAGGGCCACCCGGGTGACCTGGTCCGCGAAGGCGGACAGCTGGTCGACCATCGTGTTGATCGTGTTCTTCAGTTCCAGGATCTCGCCCCGGGCGTCGACCTGGATCTTCTGCGACAGGTCCCCCCGGGCGACGGCGGTGGTGACCTGCGCGATCTGCCGCACCTGGTCGGTGAGGTTCCCCGCCATCGAGTTGACGGAGTCCGTGAGGTCCTTCCAGGTGCCCGAGACGCCGTCGACGCGGGCCTGACCGCCGAGGCGGCCCTCCGTCCCGACGTCCCGGGACATCCGGGTGACCTGCTCCGCGAACGAGGAGAGCTGGTCGACCATGGTGTTGACGGTGTTCTTCAGCTCCAGCATCTCGCCGGACACGTCCACGGTGACCTTCTGCGACAGATCACCGTTGGCCACCGCCGTCGTCACGTGGGCGATGTTGCGCACCTGGCCGGTGAGGTTGCGGAAGGCCGTGTTGACGGAGTCCGTGAGGTCCTTCCACGTCCCGGCGGCGCCCGGCACCTGCGCCTGGCCGCCGAGCGAGCCCTCGACGCCGATCTCCCGGGCGACGCGCGTCACCTCGGCGCCGAAGGCGGAGAGCTGGTCGACCATCGTGTTGACGGTGTTCTTCAACTCCAGCATCTCGCCGGACACGTCCACGGTGACCTTCTGCGACAGATCACCGTTCGCCACCGCCGTCGTCACCTGCGCGATGTCCCGCACCTGCGCGGTGAGGTTGCGGAAGGCCGTGTTGACGGAGTCCGTCAGGTCCTTCCACGTCCCCGCCACTCCCGGCACCTGCGCCTGACCGCCCAGGATGCCCTCGGTGCCGACCTCGCTCGCGGCCCGTGTCACCTCGTCGGCGAACGTCCGCAGCGTCTCCGTCATCGTGTTGATCGTGTCGGCGAGCTGCGCGACCTCGCCGCGCGCGTTCACCGCGACCTTCTGCGAGAGGTCCCCGTTGGCCACGGCGGTCGTCACCCGGGCGATCTCGCGCACCTGGGAGGTGAGGTTGCCCGCCATCAGGTTGACCGAGTCCGTGAGGTCCTGCCAGACGCCGCCGACGCCCTCGACCCGGGCCTGACCGCCCAGCTCGCCCTCCGTGCCGACCTCCCGGGCGACGCGCGTCACCTCGGACTGGAAGGAGGAGAGCTGGTCCACCATCGTGTTGACGGTGTTCTTCAGCTCCAGCATCTCCCCGGCCACGTGCACCGTGACCTTGCGCGAGAGGTCGCCCTTGGCCACGGCGGTCGTCACCAGCGCGATGTCCCGCACCTGCGCCGTCAGCCGCGACGCCATCGTGTTGACGGAGTCGGTGAGGTCCTTCCAGGAGCCGGACATGCCCCGGACCTTGGCCTGACCGCCCAGCTTCCCCTCGGTGCCGACCTCGCTGGCCACCCGGGTGACCTCGTCGGTGAACACCGACAACTGGTCCACCAGGCCGTTCACGGTCCGGGCGACCTTCAGGAACTCTCCGCGCAGGGCGTGCGGCGGCGCCCCGTCGGAGCCCTGTACCCGCAGGTCCATGCGCTGGTCCAGGTCGCCCTCGGCCACGGCGGTCAGCACCCGCCCCACCTCGGAGACGGGCCGCACCAGGTCGTCGACGAGCGCGTTCGATGCGTCCACGGCCGTCAGCCAGGACCCTTCACACGCCCCCGCCGCCAGGCGCTCGGTCAGCCGGCCCTCCCGGCCGACGACCCGGCGCACCCGGCTCAGCTCGTTCGTCAGGTGCAGGTTGCGATCGGCGACCTCGTTGAAGACGGCCGCGATCTCGGCCATCGGTCCCTCACCCGCGACGGTGAGCCGCTTACGGAAGTTGCCGTCGCGCATGGCGACGAGCGCGACCCGGAGCCGGTCCAGGGCAGCCCTGTCCACTTCGACGGTCCCGCTTCTGCGGGCCCGTCCGCCCTTCGGTCGCGTGCTCGCGCTGCTGCGCGCCGCTCCGCTGGAGTCCACCGCGTCCCTCCTGCAGGGTCGACCATTCTCGTTCGGCTGCCTGAACCAACCTTCCCAGTGTTTCACCTCGACCGGAGGAGGCGATAACAGTTCGGCAGCATCGCACACGGTGCGCGACCGTGGCGGCAGGGGGAAACACTCGCATCCGGCACCCGTCCGCCCGTCCGACGTCAGTAACCTGGCTCCGACGGCGGCGCGGGTCGACCGCCGCGCGGGAACGGGCAGCAATCGGGCAAAGAGAGGGCGCCGGGGTGGACAAGCAGAGCGCCGGTCTGGGGCGAGCCGGTCGCGTAGGCGCCCAGCGGACCCCGGGGACGGGCGCGGAGCCGACGAGCCGCACGACCGAGACATTCATGAGGAGCGCAGTGATCACCGCACGGGCCGCAGCCACCTTCGAACCGGTGGGGCGGTCGGTCGCCGCCGCGCGCGGCTTCGTGCGCGACACGCTGCAGGGCTGGGGCCTGTCCGACATCGTGGACGACGCCGTGGTGCTGACCAGCGAGCTCGTCACCAACGCCGTCGTGCACGCCGGCACCTCCGCCGAGGTGCTCTGCCTGCGGGACGGCGACGGCGTGCGCGTCGAGGTCGTCGACAGGTATCCGGAACGTGAGATTCCCCTCAGGGACGCCACCACCGCGCCACCCGGTCCCGATCGCGAGGGCGGCCGCGGGCTGCTGCTCTGCGCCGCCCTGGCCACGCGCTGGGGCGTCGACTACACGGCCTCGGACAAGCGCGTCTGGTTCCGCCTCCAGCTGCCCGACCGCCCCGTCGGCACCCGCAGCGCCGGTCCGGCACTGCCCGACGAGGCACTGCCCGTCGCCGAGAACCGCGTCCGCGTCGGCGTCGCCCAGACCGACGCGGTCGGTGCCGTGACCGTCTGGAACGACGACGCCGCCGAACTGTCCGGGTACCCCGCCGACCAGGTGGCCGGAAAGCCGTTCACGGACTTCGCCGCCTGGCCGCACACCCCCGGCACCGGCACCGGCATCGCCGAGGCGCTGCTGCTCTCCCGGTGGGAGGGCACCTACGGGCTCCGCCGCTCCGACGGACGCACGGTGCCCGTCTACGCCTCCCACCTGCGGGTGCGCGACGCCGAGGGCGAACCGTCGACCGTGTGCCTCTTCGTCCGCGACCACGAGCGGGCCGTCCTCCAGACCCCGCAGCGGGCCACCGCTCCCGAGGCCGGCAACGGGCCCGGCGAGAGCCGGGAACGGGCGACGGACCCGTTCGAGATCTTCATCGGCTCCCCGGCCCCGGAGGATCTCGACGGACTGCTCCAGCGCACCGTGGAGCGCGCCCGGGACATGCTCGACGCCGACGCCGCCTACCTGCTGCTGGCCACCGACGACGAGACGGAGCTGGAGGTCCGCGCCTCCACCGGGCTCGCCTCCGCCCGCCAGCGCTTCGCCCGGGTGCCCGTGGAGGCCGGCACCGGGCGCTACGGAAGTGCCCGCATGCCGTCCGTCCACGAGGACCTGGCGGCCGTGCCCGGCGCCGTGCCGGTGCTCACCGGCACCGGTATGCGCTCGGTGGTCACCGTTCCGCTGAAGGTGGAGGGCCGGCTGACCGGCTCGCTCGGGGTCGCCTCGGAGAGCCCCGCCCGCTACACCAACGAGGAGGCGCTCCGCCTCCAGTTCGCCGCCGACCGGATCGCCCTCGCCGTCGAGTCGGCCCGGCTGACGGAGCTGGAGCGACTGCGCCGCGGCTCCCTGTCGTTCCTCGTCGAGGCCTCCGACCTGCTGGCAGGGACGCTGGACCGCGACCAGACGCTCGCGCTGATGGCACAGATGACCGTGCCGACGCTGGCCACCTGGTGCGCCGTCTACACCATCGCCGATCCGGCCTCCGACCCCGAACTCGCCTACGTGCTGCACGAGGACGAGGACCGCATCGACGGGCTCAAGGCCCTCCTGGCGAAGGTGGACCCGCCCGAGCCACTGCTCGCGCCCGGCGCCCGTGGTTGGAACGCACCCGGCGAAGCGGCCCATTCCACCGCCCTGCGCACCTCGCTCCGCAGCCTGGGCCTCGGCGACGCACACAGCTCCGCCCCCGGGACGAGCCTGGCCACCGCCTCCGCCGTCGGCGGGGAGACCGTGGTCCTCCCCCTCGTCGCCCGCAACCGGGTCATCGGCATGCTCACCCTCGGCAAGCCGGCCGACGAACGGTTCCGCCAAGAGATCCTCGAACTCGCCGAGGACCTCTCCCGACGTGCCGCGCTCGCCCTCGACAACGCACGCCTCTACTCCGAGCGCACCGCCATCAGCCAGTCGCTGCAACGGAGTCTGCTGCCTCCGGAACTGCCCGAGGTCCCGGGCGTGGAGGTGGAGGTCATCTACCGCGCCGCCGGAGAGGGCAACGAGGTCGGCGGTGACTTCTACGACCTGTTCCCCATCCGGGACGGCTCCTACGGCTTCGCCATCGGCGACGTGTGCGGCACCGGCCCCGAGGCCGCCGCCGTCACCGGTCTGGCGCGGCACGCCCTGCGACTGCTCGCCCGGGAGGGCTTCACCGGTCCCGCCGTCCTGGAACGGCTCAACGCGGCGATTCTCGACGAGGGTTCGCGGAGCCGGTTCCTCACGTTGCTGTACGGAGAGCTGTGGCCGCAGGAGAACGGCGGCGCGCTGCTGAAGGTCGTCTGTGCCGGTCACCCCCTGCCGCTTCGCCTGCGGCAGGACGGCAGCGTGGAGGCGGCCGCCGAACCGCAGCCGTTGCTGGGCGTCATGGACGACCTGGAACTCTACGAGCAGACACTGACCCTCGACCCGGGGGACGTCCTCCTGTGCGTCACCGACGGCGTCACGGAACGCCGGGAGGGCACCCGCATGCTCGGGGACGACGGGTTGGCCGAATGCCTCGCCCAGTGCACCGGTCTCACCGCCGGGGCCGTGGCCGCCCGCATCATGCGCGCGGTGGAACGCTTCGCGGCCGACGCCCCCTCCGACGACATGGCCATCCTCGCCATGCGCGTCCCCGAATAGGCACCACGACGCGCGTCCGGCCGCGGACGTACGAAGGGCCCCCGCCCATGGGCGGGGGCCCTTCGTACGTGGAGCCCCAAAACGGAATCGAACCGTTGACCTTCTCCTTACCATGGAGACGCTCTGCCGACTGAGCTATTGGGGCCTGTCGACGGCATCGATCATACCCGAAGCCGAACCGCTTCCCGACCGCCCCCGACCGCCCCCGACCGCCGGACGAACCGTCAGCAGGCCGGCTCGAGCACCAGACCCCCCAGAGCGTTGCAGGCGGAGACGAATCTGTGGACCTCACGCCGTGTCATGCCCTCGTGCACCGGCAGCGCCAGCGACTCCGCGGCGGCCCGCTCCGTCTCCGGCAGCAGGCGTGCCTGGCGGAACGCGGCAGTGCGGTGAGCCGGCGTCGGAACCGGAACCTCGGCGACGATCCCGCGTGCGCGCAATGCCCGCCGGAAGGCGTCCCGGTCCGGGCGGCCGTTCCCCGGCACCCGGACGACGTAGCGCGTGAAGAGGTGTGCGCGGCCGGGCCGCACCGGCGGTGTCACCACTCCCGTCAGCCGGGTGTTCAGGTACTGCGCGATCTGTCGCCGACGCGCCGAACCGGCCATCCGGACCGCTGCGTCGTCGACCACTCCGGGGTCGATCAGCTGGACGCCACGTCGCCCGGCGAGCTGGAGCAGGCCGGCCATGTCCGGGCTCTGCCCGAAGAGAGCGACCGGGAACACCGCCGTGGTCCGCGACGAGATGGCAGCCTCCGCAGCCGTCGGGTCCAGGCAGAAGCTGGCAGCGTCGATGTCCGCGAAGACCGGCTCAGCGCCGGCTCCCCGCACGAGCTCGGCCGCGCGTTCCCCTCCGAACGAGGGCACCACGACCTCGTCACCTGCTCGGAACTCCGCTGCGCCTACCCTTGAGGTCCCCATGATGCGATCGTCATCACGGCACATGAACGCGCGGTGACGAAACACG
>NZ_JACXYU010000052.1 GCF_014779715.1 Streptomyces chumphonensis | reverse complement strand
CGGCGAGCGAACGCAACCACGACCACCTGCGCGCGCTCGGCGCCGTCCCCGTCACCTACGGGGACGGACTCGTCGAACGAGTGCGGGAACTGGCCCCGGACGGCGTCGACGCCGCCCTCGACGCCGCCGGGCCCGAGGCCCTGCGCGCCTCCGTCGAACTCGTCAAGGACCGCGACCGCGTCGTCACCATGATCGCCATGGAGGAGGCCGAGAAACTCGG
>NZ_JACXYU010000051.1 GCF_014779715.1 Streptomyces chumphonensis | reverse complement strand
CCCTCGCCGCAGGCGAAGAAGCCCCCGGGGTGATCACCGGCAGCGGACAGGTGGAACGGCCCGTCTTCGTCTTCCCCGGCCAAGGCTCCCAATGGACCGGCATGGCCCACGAACTCCTGAACACCTCCGCCGCGTTCCGAGAGTCGATCGGCGCCTGCGAAGCAGCCCTCGATCCTCATGTGGACTGGTCCCTGACCGAAGTCCTCCGCAGCGACGAACCGATCACGCGGGTGGACGTCATCCAGCCCGTGCTGTTCGCCGTCATGG
>NZ_JACXYU010000050.1 GCF_014779715.1 Streptomyces chumphonensis | reverse complement strand
ATCGCCGCCCTGCGCTCCCAAGCCCTCCGCACCCTCAGCGGCACCGGAGGCATGGCCTCCCTACCCCTAGGCCCCGAGCACACCACGGAACTCATCGCACCCTGGGCCGACCAACTCAGCATCGCCGCCCACAACGGACCCCACACCACCGTCATCGCCGGCGACACCAACGCCCTGAACCAACTCCTCACCCACTGCGAGAACAACGAGATCAGGGCCCGACGCATCGACGTCGACTACGCCTCACACACCCACCACATCGACACCCTCAAAACCCACCT
>NZ_JACXYU010000005.1 GCF_014779715.1 Streptomyces chumphonensis | reverse complement strand
GCGCGATCCGGCGCTCCAGTTCGTTGGAGGGCGCCAGCAGCCCCCGGACCAGCAGCCGGTCCACGTTCGTCAGCCCCCGGGCCAGCCACGGCAGGATCGGCCAGGCGACGAAGAGCGAGACGAAGGCCACCGCGAACGTCGCCACCCCCCACGGCAGCCGGACCGTCGCGTACAGCACGTTCCGCCAGCCCACCGGGTCCTTCAGCGTCGCCCACAGCCACGGCAGGAATCCGCCGTGCGTGCGGTGCCGGATCGGCGTGGGCTCCGGGACGTCGACGTCCAGCAGCAGCCGGGCCCGTCCCCGTTCGAACTTGCCCAGCTGGCGGCAGCCCACGAGCCCCGCCGCCAGCACCGGGAGTCCGACCACGGTCACCGCGAGCAGCGCGCCGGCGTACAGCCACACGGCCACGTAGACGAAGCCCGCGACGGCCACCGGCAGGTTGGACAGCAGGTGGGCGATCTCCCGCCACGTCTGCGCGCTCAGCGGCGCACGCGGCGGTGGCAGTGCGCGCTCGGTGTCGCGTCCCGGCGGGGGATCGGTGCTCACGGTCATGCGCCCCAGCCTGCCGCGTGCGCCGACCGGGCCGCCATGGGGTTCCTCAGCCACCGTGGGGTGGGGTTTTCCCCACCGCCGACCGGGTCGGGGCCGCAGACCGTGCGACGGCGGTGAAACCGCGACGGCCCCCGGAGACGTCTGGAGGAGTGTCGGAGGCGCGCGTTAGCCTTTCCGGGACGAACGACGTCACGGGGAACGGTCCACGGAAGCGGGAGGGGAGTGCTCATGGGTCTGAAGTTCGACATGGGGAACCAGACGTTGGCGACGCTGACGAAGCAGTCGCGCGGATCGTCGACGGACATGGGGTCGTTGATCAAGCAGCTGATCGCCGCGGCCGAGCCGTTGGAGGGGCGCTTCAACGGTGCGGGCAAGCGGGCGTTCGACCTGTTCAAGGCGAACTCGGACGAGATCACGGCCGCGTTGAACGGGTCGCTGTCGGCGATCCTCGGCGGTCAGCAGGGCATGGACCAGGCGTTCATGTCGGGTGAGCAGGAGTCGGCGGACAACGCGCGGCAGTCGATGGCCTCGGCCAACTTCGACGCGGCGCGTTTCGGTGGCCGTTGAGCAACGCGCGGCGTTGACCTGGGAAGGGGTTGATGGTGGTGGCTGGTGAGGACCGGCGGAGTTACGACACGGGTGCCTCCACGGAGGTGCAGGGGAGTCTGGCGGGGGTGATCGGCCAGCTGGAGAAGGTGATCGGTGACCGCGACCGTCAGGTGAAGGCCGCCATGGCCGACTTCCAGGCCGACGGGGTGTCGGAGCAGTACCACGGCGCCGAGCAGCGGTGGAACAGCGCGGCGAACGAGGTCCGGGCGATCGTGACGCTGCTGCGGGGAACGTTGGAGAAGAACGACGGCACGGCTTCGCAGGCGTTGCAGCGGGCGAAGGCGGCGGTGGACGGCATCGGCTGAACCAGCCGTGCGGGGGAGTAGGCGATGACGGGCTGGGATCTGTCGGTTCCCGGGATCAACGGCGTCCTGAAGGACGTCATGGAGATCGCCGGGGATCTCGAAGGCCAGGTGGAGAAGTACGGCGGGCACCTGGAGTCCGCGGCCGGCTACGCCGGGACCCTGGCGATGCCGGGAGAGCCGGTGCCGGAAGCGGGGCTGATCGGGGCCGCACTCGCGGAGTTCGCCGAGGCCACGCAGGAGGACCTGATGTTCGTGGCCGCACGGGCGGGCAAGTCGCTCCAGGGCGCCTCCGACGCGACGAGTGCGTACCTGACGGGGGACCTGGACATGGCGGCGGCGGCACAGGCCGAGGCGCTCAAGGCCCCCGAGCTCGACCTGCCCGGTCAAGGCCAGGGCCAGGGCCAGGGCGAGTAGACCGGGGACCGTAGGGGGGGAGTTCGGACGATGGCTGACATGGTGGATCCGTCGGGGGTGCCGTCGTTCACCGGTGATTTCGGGTTGCTGGAGGAGGAAGCGGCCGCGTTGACGGAGGACGCGGGTGCGATCCGGGATACCGGTTCGGGTGTGCATTCGACGTTTCAGGGGTTGTCGGCGTTCTACACGGCGCCGGAGGCGGAGCAGTTGTTCGGTTCCACCCGGCCGGTCTCGGACCGGGCGGATGGTTTCGCCGATGATCTGGAGAAGGTGGCGGGGGCGTTGGTCGGGTTCGCCGAGGAGGCGCGTCCGATCGTGGCGAGGCTGGAGCGGTTGAAGGGGGAGGCGCAGTCGTTCGTCGACTCGGTCAAGGACGATGACGAGTGGACGTATGACGAGGAGAAGATCGAGACGAACAACGCGTTGGTGGGGGACATCTCGGCCGCGGTGGCGGAGTTCTGGGCGGCGGAGCGGTCGGCGGCGAACAAGATCACGGCGTTGGTGAACGGGACGCGGTGGGTGGCGAACGACGGGTCGGACGGCGCGAACATGTACGGCCTGAGTGTGGAGGACATGCGGCGGGCGGGGGAGACGCCGTGGGGGAGGATGGCCGAGGAGGACCACCACTGGTACGAGGTGGGTCACTGGGTCAAGAGTTATGTGTGGGACGGGTTCATCGTGGACGGGGTCTGGGGCACCCTGACGGGTCTGGGTGGCCTGGTGGGGTTGCAGGGGTGGGAGACGTTCAAGGATTCCTGGAAGGGTCTGGGCCAGTTGGCCACCGGCATCCTGATCATCGGCTCCCCGTTGCTGGCGGCGGCGACGTACGCGGTGGCGCCGGAGGGGGCGCGGACGTGGATGAAGGACAGCCTGAACACGACCAAGGAGGTCGGCAAGTCGCTGGTGGCGTGGGACGAGTGGGGTGAGAACCCGGGGCGTGCGGCGGGGTTGGTGACGTTCAACGTGCTGACGACGGTGGCGACGTTGGGTACGGGGACGGCGGTGCGGGGTGCGAGTGCTTCGGGGACGGCGGCGCGGGTGATGAACGCGGCCGGGCGGGTCGGCCGGGTGGTGGACCCGATGACGTACATCGGCAACGGGTTGAGCGCGACCTTCCGCGGGCTGCCGAAACTCACCGACGTCACCTCCGGCCTCGCCGACCTCAGCGCGGTACGCGCCGTCGAACTCCCCGACGGCACGATGCGCCTCCCCGACGGCACCCCCTTCGCCCCCGACGCCCCCACCCTCCCCGACCTGCCACCCGGCAGCACCGCCGTCGAACTCCCCGACGGGTCGGTCCGCTTCAGCGACAACGAGGCGGTGCTCCCCGACGGCACGCTGGTGGACCCGACGACCGGGCAGCCGATCCAGGCCGGCGACCAGGCGCCCGTCGAACTGACGGCGGACGATCGCGCGATCATCGACGACACGCCTGCCGCTCCGCCCGAGCCCGTCCTCGTCGGCGGCAAACCGGCCGACGCCACCGCCGAGGTCGGCGACCTGGGCGACGTCGGCGCGCCACGCGGCCAGGCGGCCGACCACGTCCCCGGCGGTACGGCGCCCGAGGGCCCCACCGCCCAGTCCGACAACGGCCCGCACTCGCCCCCTTCGGGCGGCGGCCCCTCCGGCCCCCTCGACGGCACCCCCACGGGCCGTGGCGGTACTTCGCACCCGGCTCCAGGTGGTGTGGGTAATTCGCCTTCGGGCTCCGTCCCCGGCGGCCACGGCCCTGAAGTTCCCTCGCAGGGTGGCTCTCAGCTTCCCGAAGGACCGGGTGGACCAGCGGCCGACGACGGCCTCCCGGTCGCCCCGGCCGATGACCTACCGCCGACCGGCCAGGGACAGGCACCCGAAGGCGACCAGCCGGCCGGGGGCGATGTGCCTGACAAGGGAGCTGACGGGGAGGTCGAGACACCGCAGCCCTCAAACGGAACTCCCGAACCACGGGTCAACGAACCCCTGGCCGAGTTCACCCCCCAGGAACGAGCCGAACACTGGAATCACCTGGAGGCGGTCGAGGCGCGCAACGTTGATGACTTCGATCAACTCCAGCGCGACCCGGATAAGAACGGTGGGATCAGCGAACCGTCCAAGGACGAGGCACGCGTTGGCCTGGACCTACAGGAGCAGGGCCGTCTGCCGGATGACATTCAGCGGCCGACCGAGGCCAACCGAGGCGAGTTCTACTCGCCAAGCGCTGACGAGTACTATGACATCAAGGGTGTCCATTCCGACTGGCCCCCGTTCAACAACGTCAGGGACAAGTCCATGCCGTTCAGGGGGGCCTATGACCCCGCCAACAACGGAAGGTGGATAACCAAGCTGGAAGAGCAGATTGTCGACAAGGGACGTACAGTCATTCTCGACATGCGCAATGCCAACCAGGCGGCCATCGATGACGTCAAGGCCATCGTCGAGGAAAACGGTTGGGAGAACAATGTCGTCTGGTACCCCTGAGGCGTGGCGGCCGGTGAAGCTCCCGGCAGACCAGGAAGCGGCAAACAGGATCAGCGAATGGCTTGAGCGTAGGGGCAAGCTCTACGCCATCGAACTTGACCTGCGGGGGTCTGATTTTTCCGGAGGTGACTTCTCGGAATCGTGGTTCACTCAGGCCAACCTTGTCGACGTGCCGTTGTGCGGCGCCGAGTTCTATCGTGCCAATCTTGAAGGCGCGGACCTCACCGGAGCGGATCTGACGGCAGCCTCCCTGGTTCGGGCGAACCTGGACGATGCAGTTCTGCAGAACGCTCGGTTGTCAGGTGCGGACATGGTGAAAGCATCGCTCTACGGAGTGGACGCGTCCGGGGCCGGTTTCCGGGGAGCCCGCCTGATGGATGCCTCTCTCAGCGGCGTCGACCTTCGGGGCGCGGACCTCACCAACGTCAAGCTCGACGAGACCATTCTGAAAGCCACTGTGGACGAGCACACCGTCGTACGCGGCATGTCCGGTACTGTTTTCGGCCGGTTGTCGGTCCATATGGGTGAAGATACCGAAGAGTTGCGATTCGCGGAGATGGCCGACTGGTTGAACAGTCGCGGAGCCAACGTAGACGTTCTTGCTCCTCGGGGGCCGCGTCCCAGCAAGTAATGTGGATCGGCGATGGTGATGCGTCGCATAGATATCGATAGCCCGCACGTTGACCTGGACGTCAACGAGCGCCTGTTCTATGCGGGCGAGCTCTACACCGGTGAGGCTGTCGAGTACGTCGGCGAGCAGATCGTCGCCCTTGACGTGTATGTCGACGGGCTCCTCAACGGAATGAGCCGGCAATGGTTCAACGATGGCAGCCTGCGGGGCGAGGGTGCGGTCGTCGAGGGCCGACCCACGGGTGAACACAGGGAATGGCACGCGAACGGTCAGTTGGCGGCACGGCGGGTGTTCGACGTCACCGGATGGAAGCTGATTTCCGAGGAGACGTGGAACGAGGAGGGCGAGCGGTTGACCAGTTGGGCATCCGATTCTGCATAGCGTGAGCGTGAACAGGTGGTGTGGGTGAGGTCCTTGTACGTGATGGCTGCATGGTGGGAAGGCCACTCCGGGGGGCTTGCGATGGTTCTTCCCCCTCCGGCGGCGGTGTAGTGGCCGGATACGGTGCCCTCGCCGAGTGGGCCGAGGGGGCGCGCAAGAACGCTGCCGCTGTGGCCGGAATGCTCGATGTGCCGGATCAGGCCCATCGTGAAGATCCTCTTGCTGCCCTGGCGGCTCTCCGGGATTACGTCTCCCGGCTGCCGCTGAGTGAATTCGAGCAGTCCGACTGGTTCACTCTGCATTCTGACCTGGTGTCCTTCCTGGCGGACGTGCTGATCCGTGGGCGGGGCGCTGAGTGGAACGTGAAGGCGGATCCGAGTGTGCGTCGGGGATACCGCTATGTCATCCAAGCAACCGGGCTGGACGGAGCGAAGCGGCAGATCGATCCCTATGACGTGGTCGAAGAAGAGTTCCGGCACCTGCCGATCGAAATCACCCGAATGATTGCCAACGCGGAAGTTGCCCTGGCTGTCGTGCGCATCCACGAAAGCTGAGTGACGGGTGGCGGAATCGTGAACGTGCCGCACGTACGTATCGCTCCCTGGGGGGAGGGTGATCTCGGCTTGCTGCGGAGCGTCAACACACCGCAGATGAAGCGCCATGTGGGCGGGCCCGAGACTGACGAGCAGGTCATCGACCGCCACCAGCGCTACCTGGACATCGCAGCGACAGGCAGGGGGCGCATGTTCAGCATCATCGCGCTTCCCGAGTTCGAGGCGGTCGGGACCATCGGCTACTGGGAACGTCTCTGGCAAGAGGAGACCGTCTACGAAGTCGGCTGGAATGTGCTCCCCCTGTTTCAGGGGAGAGGCATCGCGGCTGCTGCCGCGGCCGCCGCCGTCGACGCGGCCCGCGGAGAACAGAAGTGGCGGTACCTGCACGCGTTCCCGGGAGTCGACAATCTTGCCTCGAACGCGATCTGCCGCAAGGTCGGCTTCTCGTTCATCGCGGAGTGCGACTTCGAGTACCCACCGGGCAGTTTCATGCGGAGCAACAACTGGTCCCTGGACCTCACGGGCGTGGAAGCAGGAGCGGGTAGTGACCGGGGCACGGGGATCGCGTAGCCGAGCACCGGCTCGTGGTAGCGGATTCGAGGAAGCCGCGTAGTGTGGTTTCGGCGGCGAGTACTGGTCAACGTTCCTTTCTGTCGTTCGGTCGTGAACAGAGCATGTCTGCTGCGCTCGCCCAGTCGTGCAAGGTGTGACCGGGATTCGGAGCCACGTTCCGTCTGGGATTCCCAGACCGACTGATGGAAGGCTGGAACTGTGCGGCGACTGCTTTACGGCATGAACCTGTCCTTGGATGGCTATGTCGCGGCGCCCGGTGACGACCTCAGCTGGAGCGACCCCAGCGACGACTTGTTCCAGTGGTGGCTGGACCGGGAGCGGGCGATCAGCCTGTTCCTGTACGGGCGCAGGCTGTGGGAGACCATGAGCGCCTACTGGCCGACCGGCGATCAGCGGCCGGGCGCCACCCCGGCGCTCGCCGGGGCGGCGATGCGGGCCGGGCTGGTCGACGAGTACGAGGTCGTCACCCATCCGGTCCTGGTGGGGGGCGGCACACCGTTCTTCGCCACGCTGGACGGCAGAGCGCACCTGAACCTGTTGGAGACCCGGACGTTTCCCGGCGGCGTCGTGCTGACCAGATACGAGACGAGGCGCTGAGCGCGCCGGTCCAGCGGTGGGAGATCGACGACGGCCGACGACGGATCGGTCCCGACCGTGCACCGGGCCTACCGGCGCAGGGCGGGGTGGTCGGAGGCGACGGTGGGGGAGCCGGGGGCGATCTCGGTGAAGCCGGCGTCGCGGACGACGGGGAGACCGGCCGTGGCGAGGGTGGGCCAGGCGTCCGGGGTGGCGGTGCGGACGGCGAGGGGGAAGCCGGCGGCGTGCCAGGCGGCGCGGTCGGCCGGGGAGAGGCCGAGCCAGGCGAGGTGGGCGCCGTGGCCGGCCTGGGCCATGGCCTTCCCGGCGGACATCTCCAGCGCCGGGTTGAGCCACAGGACGGGGGTCCCGTCGTCGGGCGCCGGAGGGACGGGCTCCGGGTCGTCGAGGTCGGTTCCGGAGACCTGGAGCTTGGCCAGCTCCTTCGGCCAGCCGTCGAGCGGCACCGGCGGGTAGACGCGCACCTCGGCGCGGTGCCCGGTGACGGTGACGCCCGGCAGGGCGCCGGCCCGGCGCCACTCCGCGCCGCGCGCCCGCCGGACGACCTTGCGGATGCGGCCGTCCTGCCAGGCGCGGACGGGCTCGGCCCACGTGCCGTCCCCGGTGGACCGCTCGTCGCCGAGCATCGCGAGCACGGCCCGCGCGGCGGTCTCCAGGGCGTCGGTGCGGGCCGGCGGTTCGGCCTTCTCGATGCGGACGACCAGCGGCAGCACGTACTGCGGTGCCGCGTCACGCTCACTGATCACCGCGCCAGGTTAGCCCGCCTCCGCGCGCTGCTTGGTGTGGGCCGGGGCGCCGGGGAAGGATGCCGGTATGAAGAGTGACATTTTCGCCAGTGAGAACATGGCGCAGCACGCCACCGCCCCGGGCATGACCCTCCAGAACGCCAAGTCGGTCAAGTACGCCGTCAACGGCGAGATGTACGCCCGGCAGGGTTCGATGATCGCCTTCCGGGGCAACCTGCAGTTCGAGCGCAAGGGCCAGGGCGTCGGGGGGATGTTCAAGCGCGCGGTCACCGGCGAGGGGCTGCCGCTGATGGTCGTGCGCGGGCAGGGCGAGGCGTGGTTCGCGCAGGAGGCGGCGAACTGCTTCATCGTCGACCTGGAACAGGGCGACGGGCTGAGCGTCAACGGCCGCAACGTCCTGTGCTTCGACGCCACCCTGTCCTACGAGATCACCATGACCAAGGGCGTCGGCATCGTCGGTGGCGGGCTGTTCAGCAGCACGTTCAGCGGCCACGGTCGGCTGGGCGTGATCTGCGAGGGCACGCCCATCGTCATCCCCGTGAGCCCGCAGCTCCCGGTCTTCGTCGACACCGACGCCGTCGTCGGCTGGAGCGGGGGCCTGCACACCTCGCTGAACCGCTCGCAGTCCTTCGGCTCGATGATCCGCGGCGGTTCCGGCGAGGCGGTGCAACTCAGGTTGGACGGGGAGGGCTTCGTCATCGTCCGGCCCAGTGAGGCGACCCAGACCAAGCCGACGCAGAACTGACGCGTGCGCCGCCCGTCGCTCAGCCCGGTGGCGGCGCGGCTGCCCGGAGCGCCGCCCGCCAGCCGTGGCCCTGCCGGATGAGGTGGGCTGGGCCCTGCGGGCGGACGGGCGGCGGAGCGTCGGCGGGCGCGGTGTGCGGCGGTGGCTCGGCCGGGCGCGCCGGGGCGAGGTCGCGGACGTCCGGCAGCGGCGGCAGGTAGCGCAGCAGCCGGGCGCGGACGTACGCGGCGGGATGGTGGACGCCCTCGGGTGGCGGCCCCTGGACGATGGCGGCCCGGATGGCGTCGGAGCGTCGCCCCCGGAGAAGGTACTGGCCCGCCAGGTGGGCGAGTTGGGCGACGTCGGGCGTGGGGAGCGCGAAGCGCGGGTCCGCCCGGCCGATGAGCGTCAGAGTGCGCGCGGCCTGCTCGGCGTAGCGGGCGAGGGGGCCGGTGAGCGCGGTGACGCCGTCGGGGAGGGGGAGGGGGGTCTGGTGCCCCGCCGTCTTGTCCCCCGCAGGGGGACGCCGCCGGGTGGGCCGTGCGGCGGGCGTACCGGCGGCCGGTTCCACGACCGCCGGTTCCGTGGGGTGTGGACGTGCGGCGGCGCGGGGGCCGTACCACTCGGCGGCGTTGAGGATGCGGACGCCCAGCCGCCGCGAGCGGTCGGTGTCCTTGCCGAGGCGTGCGGCCTCCTCGGCCGCCGCCCAGCCGGCCGCCACCGCGTCGGGCGTCCGCAACGGGGTGAGGGAGGCGAGGCGTTGGTCGCGGATGTGGCCCTCGCGGTTCTGCCGCTTGCGGGCGTGCCAGTGCCCGTGCGCGCGCAGTCCCTTGCGGGCGGCGTTCGTCTTGTCCTTGCCCATGCGCAGCGTGCGGGCGACGGCGTCGCTGTTGCGGGCGTTGCGCGGTGGCAGCTTGACCATGGCCTGGAGCAGCCGCACGGCGGCGTCGGTGAGCGTGACGTCGTCGATGAGCGCGTCGGGCGTTTGCAGGAAGGGAGCGCGCGGGGGCGCGTTACGATCGCTGGGCATCGTCGGTGGGTCGCTTCCACTCGTCGGTGTAGGCCCTCGCGGGGTGTTGGTAGCACCACGTGAGGGCCGCTCCGTCACGGGGACGAAGCAGTTCCTCACCCAACGTACACCGCGGTGCGACGCGTTGAACGCGTTCGCGGCGGTTCAGCCCGAGGCCGTGGCCGCCAGCTCGGCCTCCGGACGTGTAGCGGCAGCTTGGCTTTCACCGCGCCGCACCCGAAACAGGTCTTGGAAGAGGGGTACCAGTGGCTCGCCACGATGGTGCGGGTGGCGTGGCGCTGGCGGGTCTTGTATGCGAACCGGCGCCTCGCACGCAGGATCGCCGAATGTCTCATCTCCGTCGACAACGTCAGATCGCTTCTTACTAAGATGAAATCTTACTTTGTTGCATCCGACGTTGTCGGTGCCGACCGCAGCGTGATCACCGTGGCGGCGCCGAGGGTGCCGTCGGTGGGGATGACGCGGGTCTCGGTGCGGTGGCCCTCGGTGAGGGCGGTGAGCCCGGCGGCGTCGGGTTGGAGGCGTCCCCGTTCGTAGGTGATGAGGGAGACGGTCGTGCCCGGCGGCGGGACGGCCAGGGCGCGGTACTGGCGGTAGGTGACGGCGTCGCAGCCCGAGTACCAGCCGGTCTCCGGTTCGTAGCCGGTGACCAGCAGGCAGGGCCGGCCGTCGGAGGCCAGTGCGCGGGCCACGGGCAGCGTGGAGTGGGCCTGCTGCGTCGGGGCGGGCATGGCGGCGTGGGCGACGGCCTGCGCGGTGGCCGGGACGGTGACGAGGGCGAGCGCGCCGAGGGCGCCCAGGACGGCCGGGCGGTGGCGTCCGGAGCGCTCGGCGAGCGTCTGCACGCCGAGCACGGTGAGCAGGACGACGGGCAGGTAGACGAACCGGGGTTCGCCGTCGGTGGCCAGGCCGAGGACGACGAAGGTGAGCAGCGCGGTGGTCGCGAGGAAGACCGGTCGCCGGTCCCGCGCGCTGAGGTCCCGGCGGCGGCGCAGGGCGCCCAGGGTGGACGCGGCGGCGACGAGCCCGGCCGTCATCACGACGGCGCCCAGGTCACCGGCCAGCCGGTAGGGGAAGATCAGCAGGTAGTAGACGAGGCCGTCGCCGACGTAGGCGCGGTTGGCCTGGTCGGTGGCGGACAGGACGAGCCCGAGGGGGCGCCCGGTGAGGTGCGTCGCGTAGAGCAGGTGCGGCAGCAGTCCGGCGAGCAGGATGCCGAGGGCGGCCAGCACGGTGCGGCCGTGGGCGAGCCAGGCGCGCGGGCCGTAGGCGGCGAGCGCGGCGAGGGTGACGGCCAGCAGGTTTCCGGTGACGCCGTAGCGCAGGTGGAAGGCCGCGAGGACGACGCACGGCAGGGCCAGCAGCGCCGTCCGGACGGCGCGGGCGTCCGCCGCGTGCTCCTGCACCCGTGTGAGCAGGTACACGACCACCAGCAGCAGCCCGGTGGCGGCGACGTCGGTGAGGAACTCCGGCATGCGGCGCAGAAAGCCCAACCCGCTCAGCAGCAGGAGCACGACGACGACCGCCCGCCGGGGCGTCGTCCAGCGGGCGGCGACGAGGTAGGTGACGGTCAGGGTGGACAGGGCCAGGAGCAGGGCCAGGACGCGCAGCGCGCCCACGCCGTCGTGGACGTGGAGGGCGAGCAGGCCGAGGGCGGGGAGTCCGGGCGGCCGGTAGGTCCCCCACCCCGCGTCCGGGGTGCCGTCGAGCCAGAAGCGGGCCTTGTTGGCGTAGACGGCCTCCTCGTGGCCGAGGTACGGCTCGTGGTCCTGGAGGGCCGCCCAGACGGCGGCGGCCAGGCCGAGAACGCCGAGCAGCAGGACCCAGGGCGGGGTGCGGGCCAGCCACGCGGGCGGGCGCCGTACGCGGGTGGGCCGGGGCCGTCCGGCCAGGAGCCACAGTGGGACAGCCGCCAACAGGTAGGGCCAGGGCTGCCGGCCGGGCAGCCAGCCGCCCCCGCCGACGGCGATCATCACCTGCTGGGCGACGGCCGCCCCGGCCAGCACGGCTGCGCAGATGAGCGCGATGCGGCGTCCCACGGCGATGCCCCCCGGTCGTCCCGCGACCGGGTCGGTCCGGGGCGTCGCCCGGCGGTCGCCGCGGGCCCGGCGCGGGCCCGCTCCCGTCCAGACCGCGCCGGGAGGAATCCCGGTTGCGCGCTGTGACGCACCCCACCGGGCCCGGCGGCTACGCCGAGGGCGGCCAGGGGCCGGAGCGCAGGCGGGCGACGCTGTGCCGCTCGCGTGCCTTCGGGGGGCCGCCGACGGCCCGGCCCACCGCGGCCATGGAGACGATCGCCCAGCCCGGGGCCGGTGCCAGCTCCTCGGTGAGCCCCTCCAGGTCGAAGGCGCGGAACTGGTGGACGGCGAGCCCCAGGGCCTGGGCCTGGAACGTGAGGTGGGCGACGGCCTGGCCGAGGTCGTAGTCCGCGAACTCGGAGTACAGCAGTTCCGTGTCGTCGACGTGCCGGCGCGTGAGCGTGACGAGGAGCAGGCCCGCGTCCACGGCCCAACGCGCCGAGCCGGGCGCGAGGTGGGGGAGGAGCCGTTGGTGCTCCGGCTCGCCGGGCCTGCCGGTGAAGAAGGACCACGGCTGGGAGTTGCCCGCCGACGGCGCCCACCGCGCGGCCTCCAGCAGCAGCCCGAGGGTCCGGTCGTCGACGGCCGCCGACGGGTCGAACCGGGAGGGGCTGAAGCGCCCGGCGAGCAGGGGGTGTATGCCGCCGGGCGGCTCCTGGGGTTCGTGCACGGTGGGCTGCAACCGCCGACGGGGTGTGGGCTATTCCGGCCGGTGGTCGCGCGACGTGCGGTGCGCGGCCCGCCGGGTGGCTACCGGGGGTCGGTGGTGGTGAGGGCGGCGAGGTGGGTGGTGAGGGTGTCGGTGGTCTGGAAGGAGAGCCCGGCGAGGGCGACGTGCTTCCAGTGGACGTTCCCGTCGGCGTCGACGATGAACACCGAGCGGCGCAGACCGAGGCCGGGGAGGGCGATGCCGTAGGAGCGGGAGACGGCGCGGTCGGTGTCGGCGAGCAGCGGCAGGGCGAGGCGGTGGGTGCGGGCGAACGACTCGTGGCTGTCGAGGCCCTGCGGGCTGATGCCCCACACGGTGGCGCCGAGGTCGCGGAAGGCGTCCAGCTCGGAGGTGTAGGCGCAGAGCTGCTTCGTGCAGACGGGGGTGTTGTCGCCGGGGTAGAAGACGAGGACGAGCGGAGTGCCGCGCTGCTCGGAGAGGCGGTACGTGCCGCGCTGCGCGGTGCCGTCGTCGAGCACGACGCCGGGGAGTTCGAAGTCGGGGGCGGGTGTGCCGGGCGCGGGGGTCCTGGACATGTGGCGTTCCCTCACGAGACGTTGAGGCGGGCGGCCGACCGCGGCGGGCCGCAGGGGAGGCGGCCGGGGAGCCGGACCGCCGTGGACTCGAAGGTTACGGGGGCGTCGGCCCGTTCGGCCCGTTCGGCCCGTTCGGCCCGGCGGATCCTGTCGGCGACGCGGCGTCGGCGGCGAAGCGGCGCGTCAGGGCGGCCACGGTGGCGCCGTCGGCCAGCAGCGCCGACCAGTGGGTGGCGTCGAGGGAGCGGCGCACGAGGTGGGGCGCCCACTGTTCCAGCCCCTCCGCGAGCGCGGGGGAGACGTAGTGGTCGCGGGTGAGGGTGACGAGCTGGACGGGCACCTGGGTGGGCCGGTAGCCGGGCCGGGTGACGCGCGGCAGCATGTTGGCGCGGTAGAGGGCGATGCCGCGCACGGCGTCGTCGCGCAGGGTGGACTGCGGGTGCCCGGTGCGCGGCGGCACGCCCTCGACCCGGTGGAGCACCGACCGCCAGCGGGCCGCGAGGCCGAGCCGCCACACGGCGGGCGCGAGCAGCGGCACGTGGAAGGCGTAGATGTACCAGGAGTGCGCCGCCTGGGCGAGGAGTTGGGCGAGGTGCCGGGGGGTGGGGCGGGCGAGCCGGTGGCGCGTCCAGTGGCCGACGTGGTCGAGGCAGGGGCCGGAGAGCGTCGTGTACGAGGCGACGCGCCGTTCCGCGCCGGGCCGGGTGACGGCCTCCCAGCTCTGGATGGAGCCCCAGTCGTGGGCGAGGACGTGCACGGGACGATCCGGGCTGACGGCGTCGGCGACGGCGAACAGGTCGTCGGCGAGGTGCGGGAGCCGGTAGGCGGCGCGCTCGCGGGGGGCGGAGGAGGCGCCGGCGCCGCGTACGTCGTAGCGCACGACGTGGTGGTCGGCGGCGAGTTCGGCGGCGACGTCGTCCCACACGCGGTGTGTGTCGGGGTAGCCGTGCACGAGGAGCACGGTGGGGCGGGCCGGGTCGCCCTGCGCGTAGACGGCGAGGTCGACGCCGCCGGAGCGGACGGTGGTGCGGCGTACGGGCTCGTCGCGGTCCTCGGGGGAGACGCTCGTCGGGGAGGCGCTCATCGTCGGGTCCGGTTCCTTCCGCGGCGGGTTCGGCGGGTCACAGGTCGAGTTCGAGGCAGGCGCCCTCGGGGGCGCGGGAGACGCACACGAGCATGTCGCCGGCGGCGCGTTCAGCCGGGGTGAGCCGGCGGTCGCGGTGCTCGACCGGCCCGGCGAGCACCCGTACCCGGCAGACGCCGCAGAAGCCCTGGCGGCAGGAGGAGGCGGTGGCCGGGTCCTCGGCGCGCAGGACGTCGAGCGCGGTGCGGTCGGCGGGCACGGACAGGACGGTGCCGCTGCGGCGCAGGCGCAGCGAGAACGGCCGGCCGTCGACGACGGGTGGTGCGGTGAAGCGTTCGGCGTGCAGGGCCCCGGCCGGGCTCGCCTCGAAGGCGGCCCGGACGGCGTCGAGCAGCGGCCCGGGGCCGCAGCAGTAGACGGCGGCGCCGGGGGGCGCGTCGGCCAGGAGCCGCGCGGCGTCGGGCGGGCCGTGCTCGTCGTCGGCGCGGACGTGCACCCGGCCGGGGTGGCGGGCGTCGAGCGCGGCGAGTTCGTCGGCGAGGGGCAGCGAGGCCCGCGTCCGTCCGCAGTGGACGAGCCGCCAGTCCAGGCCGCGTCGGGCGGCCTCGTGGGCCATCGGCAGGATCGGGGTGACGCCGATGCCGCCCGCCAGGAGCAGGACGCGGTCCTGTGCGGCGAAGGGGAAGGCGTTGCGCGGCCCGGCGACGGTGACGCGGGCGCCGGGCGTCAGGGTGTCGTGGACCTCGACCGAACCGCCGCCGCCCCCGGGGAGGCGGCGGACGGCGATGCGGTAGGCGTGCCGCTCGGCCGGGTCGCCGCACAGGCTGTACTGGCGCGTGCGCCCGGAGGGCAGCCGCAGGTCCAGGTGTGCGCCGGGCCGCCAGGGCGGCAGCGGGGTGCCGTCGGCGGCGGCCAGGCGCAGCGCGACGACGTCCTCCGCGACCGCCCGGCGGTCCGTCACCGTCAGCCGCAGCGGCGGGCGGGACGTCGCGGGGTGCCGGCCGGTGGGGTCGGTGCGGGTGGTGAGGGCGAGGTAGCGGTCGGCGAAGTGGGTGAGGAACCGCAGGAAGCGGTCCTGGCGGGGGCGCCCGAAGAGGGCGGCCGGGGGCGGGGTGTCGGGGCGGCTGGGCATGGCTGTCCTCGGCCTGGCTCGTCAGTGGGCGGCGGCGCGGGCGGCCGGGGACGTCCCGAGGTAGGCGACGGCCTGCCGGGTGGAGCCCTCGTGCGTGGGGTGGTAGCCGGGCCTGAAGTAGCGGCCCGCCGAGCGGGCGGCGCGTCGTGGGTCGGGGAGGAGCCCGCGCCGGGCGGCGGCGGTGTAGCCGCGCCAGGTGGGCCGGGAGCGGGCGGGCAGTTCGGGGTCGGCCGCCATGAGGAACCGGGTGCCGCTGATCCAGAGCCTCACCAGGACGGGCCCGGCGATGAACATGGCGCGGGTGCGGCGGACATAGCCGGGGTCGAGGTGGCGCAGCAGGTCGTAGGCGACGCTGCGGTGTTCGACCTCCTCGGCGCCGTGCCAGCGCAGCAGGTCGAGCATGGTGGGGTCGGCGCCGGCCCGGTCGAGGCCGCGCGCGTTCAGCACCCAGTCCCCGAGGAAGGCGGTGACGTGCTCGATGCCCGCGATGAGGGCGACGCGTTCGGTGAGGTAGGCGCGGGCGCGGTGCGGCGGCAGCCCGGGACGTTCGCCCAGCACCCGCCGGAAGACGAACTCGACGTGCCGCAGGTAGGGGCCGGGGTCCAGGCCGCGGGCGTGCAGGTGGTCGAGGACGCCCTCGTGGGCGTCGGCGTGCAGGGCCTCCTGGCCGATGAAGCCGAGGACCTGTTCGCGCAGCTCGTCGTCGGTGATCAGCGGCAGGGCCTCCTGGAAGGTGCGGACGAACCAGCGTTCGCCCTCGGGGAGGAGGAGGTGCAGGACGTTGACGACGTGGGTGGCCATGGGCTCGCCGGGGATCCAGTGCATCGGGAGCCCGGCCCAGTCGAAGGCGACGTCGCGGGGCTGGAGGACGAGCCCGTCGGGCTCGTCGGCGGGCTGGCGCATGGGGTTCCTCCCGGAGGAGCGGCGGGTTACCGGCGGGTTACCCCACAGTAGAGCTTGCTGACATCTTGTCAATAGGCGTGACGCCCCGCACACCCCCGTCCCCGGCGGGCGGACCCGACCTGGACAGCGGGTCGGAGCGGGGTCGTATGGTGTTGGCGCGCGGCGCCGGGGGCCGCGCGCCAACGGGTGGGAAGGGAGCCGATGGCTCGGGACTACGACAGCCAGCTGCTGGAGTCGGTGGCCGTCCGGCGCCGTCGGCTGCGGGACGCGCTGCTCTTCGGATCGCAGCGCATGCGGCGCACCCTCGACGAGAACCTGGGCAAGATGTTCGGCGGCATCGCCCTCGCGGCGGTGGTCTGCGCCGGGTGCGTGGGGTGGTCCTTCATCTCCGAGCGGATGCTGAAGGACGACGACGCCTCCGGCCCGCCCGCACGCGTGAGCGAGAGCGACCACGCGTGGGCGGTGGCTTCGTGGTGAGCGTTGCGGACCAGCGCACCGGCCTCAGCCGGGTGACGCTCGTGGGCGAGCGGCGGCGCGTCGACATGGTGCTGCCCGCCGAGGAGCCCATCGGCGAACTCCTCCCGGACGTCCTGCGCCTCCTCGGCGACAAGGCGGCCGACCGGCCCGCGCTGCGCCGCCTGGTCACCCCCGGCGGCGCCGTCCTGGCCCAGGACGACACGCTGGCCTCCGCCGGTGTCGCCGACGGCGCCGTACTGCGCCTCGTGCGGCAGCAGGAGACCCCCGCCGCCCCCGTCGTCCACGACGTGACGGACGAGGCCGCCGACGACCTCGACGTCCGCGGCTGGCGCTGGGGCGACCGCACCCGGACGTGGACGGCCGGGGCGGCCCACGTCCTGCTCGGCCTCGTCGCCGCCGTCTGCGCCCGACTCTGGCTCGGCGCCGACGCGGTGGGACCGTGGCTGCTGGCCGCCTCCGGAGCGGCGTCCGCGATCGGCGCGGCGACCGCCCGGCTGGGCGGCCGGGAGCCGGGCACGGCCCTCGTCGTGCTCGGCGGCGTCCTCGGCGCCTACGGCTCCTGGACGGTGACCGACGGCGCCGCCGTCCGGCTCGCCGCCCTCGGCGCCGTCCTCGCCCTCGCGCTCGCCCTGCTCGGCGTGTGCGCGGGAGCCGGCCGGGGCGCCCTGGTCGGCGCCGGAGCGGTGGCCGCCGTCGTGGGCGGCTGGGAGCTGGCCCTCGCGGTCACCGACACCGCCGGAGCCGGGCTGGTCCTCGGCCTCGCCTCCGTCCTCGCCCTCGGCCACCTGCCGCGCCTCGCGCTCATGGGCGCGGGCCTGACCCGGCTGGACGACCAGCGCGCGGGCGGCGCGTCGGTGAGCCGTCATCGGGTGGACGCCGCCCTCGCCGCCACCCACCGGGGCCTGGCGCTGGCCACCGTGGTGACGGGCCTCTCCGCCGCCGCCGGGGGCTGGCTCGCCGTGAGCGGCCCGGAGGCCACCGCCTGGGAGGTCACGGCCACCGCGCTCTTCGCGGTCGTCCTGCTCTCCCGCTCCCGCGCCTACCCGCTCGCCGTCGAGGTCGTCGCCCTGCTGGTCGCCGGAACCGTCCTGGCGGTGCGGCTGTTCGCGCTGTGGGGCGGGGCCGCGACGGCCGCCCCGCCGGCGGCGCTGGCGGTGGTGGCCCTGGTGCCGCTGGCCGTCCTCGTCCTGCGGCCCCCGGACCACGTCCGGGTCCGGCTGCGGCGGACGGCGAACCTGGTCGAGTCGGTCAGCGTCGTGGTGCTGATCCCCGTCGTGATCGGTGCATTCGGCGTCTACGGCCGACTGCTGAACACCTTCTGAGAGGTTGCTGTGGCACAGTCGGCGCACGGGGACTGGCAGCACACCGTGCTGGGCGAACTGAGCGGCGCCGCCGAGCGGGCGGCCCGCCCCGCCGGTGCGGACCCGCACCCGGAGCCGTCCGCGCACCCGGAGCCGTCCGGCGCGGCCGAACAGGAGGCGCGGCAGCCCCCGTCGGGCGAGCCGGTGCCGCCGCCGCGGGCGCCGGCCCCCGCGGCGCACCGGGCCGGGCCGCCGCCCACGCCGGTGTCGGTGCCGGTCGTGGCGCCGCAGCTCGCGGGCACCGAGGGCCGCACCCGGCACGGGGACACCCTCGCCCGCCGCGCCGGGCTGGTGCTGCGCCGCCTGGTGACGGCCGCCGCGAAGGACACGGCGTCGGCCACCGAGACGGCCCAGGCCATCCAGCAGCCCATCACCACCGGACGGCAGATGGCCGTCACCAGCATCCGCGGCGGGGCGGGCAAGTCGACCGTCGCCGCCCTGCTGGCCCTGACGTTCGCGCACTACCGCACCGACCCGGTGCTCGCGGTGGAGGCTGACCCGGCGCTGGGCACGCTGCCGCGCCGCCTGGGCGCCACCGAGGTCCGCTGGTCCTGCGGCGACCTGGCCCGCATCGTCGACCCGTCGCTCCAGATCACGGACGTCACCGGCTACCTCCTGCCGTTCGCGGGCGGCGGCTGGCTGCTGCCCGGCAGCCAGGGCTCGGTCGGCGTGCAGCTCGACGTCGACACGTACCGCGTGGTGATGACCTCCCTGCGCCGCTACTTCGGCACGACCCTCGTCGACTGCGAGACCCTGCCCGCCGAGGTGGCCCGCACCGCGCTGACGACGACCCAGGCGCGGGTGCTCGTCAGCCCGGCCACCGTGGAGGGCGTCGCCGCCACCCGCACCGTGCTCGACTGGCTCGGCGGCCTGCACCGCAGCATGCTCCCGACGACCGTCGTCGTCCTCAACCGCACCAGCCCCGACATGACGCTGGACGCGGCGGCGGCCGCCGAACACCTGGAGGCGGGCGGAGCCCGGGTGCTCGCCCTGCCCTACGACCGGCACCTCGCGGCCGGGGGCGAGGTCCGCACGGGCCTGGTCGGCCAGGCCACACGCGAGGCCGCCGCCCGCGTCGCGGCGACGCTCATGGACCGCGCCATGTCCCGTGGCGCCCGCACCGGCCGCGCGCCGGGCCCGGGAACGCCGGGGGCCGACGGCCGATGAGCGTCCGCGTCGTCCACCGCCCCGCCCGCACGTCCCGCCCGCTGCCGCCGCCCGCCGAGCGGTACGTCGAGCCCCCGCCCAGCCTCCCCGAGGGCAACGCCGGTTCGGCCGCCACGTCGCTGCTGCCGATGGCGGGCGTCATGGGCTCCGTCGTCATGATGACCGTCATCCGCAGCAGCCAGTTCGCGGCGATCGGCGCGCTCGTCCTCGTCGTCGCGGTCGTCGGCGGCGTCGCGCTGCTGTTCAGCCAGCGCGGCCGGGCCCAGCGCACCCGGCGCACCCAGCGCGAGCGCTACCTGGAGTACCTGGAGAACCTGCGCGAGGAGCTGGGCGCCGAGGACCGGGCCCGCCGGGAGGCCGCCCGCGTCCTGGCCCCGCCGCCGGAGGCCCTGTACGACCTGGTGGCCGACCCGGCCCGGCTGTGGGAACGCCGCCGCACCGACCGGGACTTCCTCGACGTGCGCGTCGGCACCGGCCGGGCGCCGGTGCGCACCCTGCCCATGCAGCAGCAGAGCGGCAACGTCCTGACCCCGCCCGACCCCTTCATGCTCAACGAGGCGGCCGGCCTCCAGGAGCGGTTCGCCACCGCCACGGAGATGCCGCTCACCGTGCCGCTGGACCGGGCGGGCAACGTGAGCGTCATCGGCAGCCGCGAGGACGTCCTGCGGGCCGCCCGCACGCTCCTCGTCCAGTCCGCCGTCTCGCACGCGCCGGACGACGTCGCCCTGGCCCTGGCCTGCCCGGCCGAACGGCTCGGGGACTGGGAGTTCGCCAAGTGGCTCCCGCACACCCTGGACCCGCAGGAGTTCGACGGGCCGGTCAGCGCCCGCCGCATCGCCGAGACCCCGCAGGCGCTCGCCGCCGGGCTCGCCGGGGACCTGCGCCGCCGCGCCGAGTACGCCGCCGAGGTACGGCGCGGGCTGGCCGGACGGGAGGCGCTGAGGCTCGGCTCCCGCCTGCTGGTCCTCAGCGACGCCCACGGCTCGGCCGCCCGCGAACTGGCCCGGCCCGACGAGGCCGTGGCCCTGCCCGACATGGGCGTCACCGTCGTGCACCTGCTCGCCCGACGCGTCGACGAGCCCGGCCAGGTCTCCGTGCGCATCACCGTCGACGGCCCGGACGTCACCGTGGAGGACCTGCGCGGCGCACAGCCCGAGCAGCGGGTCGTGCACGGCGCGCTGGACGAGGTGACGGCCGCCGGCGCCCTCGGGCTCGCCCGGATGCTGGCGCCGCTGCGGCTCTCCCCGGAGTCGGCCGCGTCCGGGGCGCCGCTGTCCGGGCCGGTGGACTTCACCGAGCTGATGGGCCTGGACGACCCCGCCGCCCTCGACGTCCGCCGCCTGTGGGCACCGCGCGGGGACCAGTCGTTCCTGCGCGTGCCGATCGGGCTCGGCGACGGGCACGAGCCGGTGCTGCTGGACCTCAAGGAGTCCGCCGAGCTGGGCATGGGCCCGCACGGGCTGTGCGTCGGCGCGACGGGCTCCGGCAAGTCGGAGCTGCTGCGCACCCTCGTCCTGGCCCTCGTCGCCACGCACCCGCCCGAGGACCTCGCCATGGTCCTCGTCGACTACAAGGGCGGCGCGACGTTCGCCCCCTTCGGCACGCTGCCGCACGTCGCGGGCATCATCACCAACCTGGAGAACAGGGCCGGGCTCGTCGAGCGCGTGCACGCCAGCCTCGCCGGGGAGGTCAAGCGCCGCCAGCAGGTCCTCAAGGACGCCGGCCACATCGCCGACATCGGCACCTACGCCGCCACCCGGGCCCAGCGCCCCGAACTGCCGCCGCTGCCCCACCTGTTCGTCGTCATCGACGAGTTCGGCGAACTCCTCACCGCCAAACCCGACTTCATCGACCTCTTCCTCTCCATCGGCCGCATCGGCCGGTCCATCGGCGTGCACCTGCTGCTCTCCAGCCAGCGCATCGAGGGCGGCAAGCTCAAGGGGCTGGACACCTACCTCTCCTACCGGCTCGGCCTGCGCACGTTCTCGCCCGAGGAGTCCCGCACCGTCCTGGACACCCCGGACGCCTTCCACCTGCCGCCCATCCCCGGCTTCGGCTACCTCAAGGTCGACACCAGCCACTACGAGCGGTTCAAGGCCTCCTACGTCTCCGGCCCCTACCAGGGCCCGGCGCGCCGCGCCGAGGACACCGAGGAGGGGCCGGCCGCGCTGCCCTACCCCGCCTACAACACCCTCGGCGGCGACGGCGGTGACGACGACGGCGAGCCCAAGGCCGCCCCCGCGCGGCGCACCGTCGGGCCCACGCTGCTGTCCACCGTCGTCGACCAGCTCGCCGCCGCCCGGCCCGACGCCGTGCCGCAGGTCTGGCTGCCCCCGCTGCCCGAGGCCCTGCCGCTGGACGCCGTCGGCGGGCCGCTGGAGACCGGCCCGCGCGGCATGCGCCTCACCCGCCGGCCGGCCGAGGCCCTGCGCGTCCCCCTCGGTCTGCTCGACGACCCGGCCCGGCAGTGGCAGGGCCAGTGGCTGCTCGACCTCACCGTGGCGGGCGGGCACGTCGCCGTCATCGGCGGCCCGCAGTCGGGCAAGACGACCCTGCTGCGCACCCTGATCCTCTCCCTCGCCCTCACCCACACCCCGCAGGACGTCGGCGTCTACGGGCTCGACCTCGTCGGCGGCGGCCTCCAGACGATGGCCGGGCTCCCGCACGTCGGCGGCGTCGCCGGACGCGCCGACCGGGAGCGGGCCGCCCGCACCGTCGAAGAGGTCCGGGCCATGCTCACCGCCCGCGAGGAGCTCTTCCGCGACCACGGCATCGACTCCGTGGAGCAGCTGCGCCGCATGCGGGCCCGCGGCGAGCTGCCGCAGCTCGGCTCCACCGACGTCGTCCTCGTCATCGACGGGTTCGGCGGCCTGCGCGAGGACTTCGAGGAGCTGGACGAGGCCGTCGCCGACCTCCTCAAGCGCGGCGGCGGGTACGGCATCCACGTCGTCGCGAGCATGCTGCGCTGGAACGACGTGCGCATCGCCACCCAGTCCGCGTTCGGCACCCGCGTCGAGCTGCGGCTCAACGACCCGAGCGAGTCGAGCATCGCGCGCAAGCTCGCCGAGACCATCGGCGCCGACGAGGCGGGCCGCGCCCTGACGACCGGCAAGCTCTTCGCCCAGTGCGCCCTGCCCCGCATCGACTCCCGGCGCACCGGCGAGGACCTGGGCGACGCCGTCGAGCAGGCCGTCCGCGCCGTCCGCGCCGCCTGGTCGGGCGAGCAGGCCCCGCCCGTGCGGGTGCTGCCCGCCCGGCTCGACCCGCACCGGCTGCCCTCCCCGCAGCGGGAGCCCGGGCGCGTCCCCCTCGGCCTGGACCAGGCCGGGCTCGAACCCGTCCTGCTCGACCTCTTCCGGCACGACCAGCACCTCCTCGTCTTCGGCGACAGCGAGTGCGGCAAGACGAACCTGCTGCGGCTGGTCGCCCGCGGCCTCATGGACCGCTACGGCGACGACGAACTCGTCTTCGCCGTCATGGACCCGCGCCGCGGCCTGCACAGCCTCGTCCCCGAGGAGTACCGGGGCGGCTACGCCCACAACGCCCGGCTCGCCCACGGCCTGGCCGGGGCCATCGCCACCGAGCTGGAACAGCGCATGCCCGACGACACCGTCGCCCCCGAGGTGCTCGCCGCGGGCGGCGGGTCGATCGGCGGCCCCCGCATCGTCGTCCTCGTCGACGACTACGACGTCCTCGCCACCGCCGGGCAGGCGCCGCTCGAACCGTTCCTGCCCTACCTGCCCTCCGCGCAGGACATCGGCCTGCACTTCGTCGTCACCCGGCGCGTCGGCGGCGCCTCGCGGGCCCTGTACGAGCCGTTCCTCATGACGCTCCGCGAGTCCGGCACCGCCGGACTCGTGATGACCGGCGACCGCTCCGAAGGCGCCCTCTTCCCCGGCGTCCGCGCCGCACACCGCCCGCCGGGACGCGGCACCTTCGTCCGCCGGGGGGCGCCGAACCGGCTCGTCCAGACCGCGCTCGCCGAGGAGCCCGACGCCACCGCACCCGGCAGGGGGACCCCCGCATGACCAAGGACGTCATCGCGCTCACCGAGCGCATGCCCGACAGCTGGACGCTCCTGGCCGGACTCCTGTCCGGCGGCCCCGACACCCACCTGGCCACCGTCGCCGACGGCGCCGTCGTCCAGCTCACCGACGCCGACGGGCGTCCGCTGGCGTCCGTCGAGGCGCCCATGCTCGTCCAGGTGCCCGGCGAGGTGCGCCGCCTGCTCGGCCTCGACGCCGACCGGCCCGTGTGGTGGACGGAGGTGCGCGCCGCGACCACCGCGCGGGGCGGCGACCGGCTCGCCGGCACGATCGCCACCCGCCTCGTCACCCGCCTCGGCGGCGCCGTGTGGCCCCCCGCCGCCCTCGTCCCCGACGCCGGGACGCCGGTGCGCGACGTCACCGCCGCGACCCCGGCCGCCGCCCAGCCCGCCGTGGACGTCCTGACCGACGAGGCGGCCGTGGTCATCCAGGACCGCCCGGTGATCGCCATGACGGCGTGGCTGTCCGAGACGCTGCGCGCCACCACCGACTCCGAGCGCGCCCTCCAACTCGTCACCCCGCCCACCGCCCGGCTCTCCCTCCCCACCCGCTCCGTGCTCTCCGGACTGCCCAACCGGTGGGTCGTCCAGGACCCCGGACGCGGCTACTTCGACGGCCTCTCCGGCGCCGAACTGCGCTGGGAGAACGGCTCGTTCACCGCCACCGGGAAGCTCGTGGACGGCTACGCGCCGCCCACCCCGCCCACCGGCCGGCAGCTCGGCGTCTCCCTGCGCACCCGCCACCGGGCCACCACCGACCTGCTGCTCGGCGGAGCCCTGGAGGAGACCTGGCAGCGCCTGACCGGAACCCTCCCGGCGGGCTGGGGCACCGCCGAACCCGCCGGAGCCCCCTGGTCGCGCGAGGAGCTGAGCGCCTACGTGCGGGAGCGCGCCGAACCCACCTGGCTCGTCGTCGTCGGGCAGCCCGAACGTCCCGCCATCGCCACCCTGCGCGT
The DNA here is from genome assembly GCF_014779715.1 of Streptomyces chumphonensis. Lineage (GTDB taxonomy): Bacteria > Actinomycetota > Actinomycetes > Streptomycetales > Streptomycetaceae > Streptomyces > Streptomyces chumphonensis. The sequence goes on along the minus strand of NZ_JACXYU010000005.1, from coordinate 326,936 downwards.
CTCCGTCACCGAGAGCGGTGTCGAGGAGGACATGACGCTGACCGTCGGCCACCCCGAGGACGGCCCGGAACCCGCCCTCGCCGAGCTGCCCGGCCTCGCCGCCGAGCTGGCCGCCCACCACGGGCTCGTCTCCCTGCTCGCCCAGCAGCGGCACGGCCGCGCCGACCTCACCGTGCCCTGCGCCCTGGAGGGCCCGCCCGAGCCCGTCGGCTTCGCGCTCGGCCCCGGCGAGATCGCGGAGATCGGCCTGACCGCCGCCCGCCGCGCACCGTCGGCCGGGGAGCCCGTCCAGCTCGGACCCGCCTCCCGGGCCGGGATGTACTACCCGCTCGCCGAGGCCGGGTGGGGCGGTCTCCAGGAACTCGCCCAGCACCTGCGGGCGACGGACGCACGGGGCAAACCGGCGGAAGATGACGGCGGCCCGGACCGGACCGCACCGACCGGGCGGTGAGACGGGGCCCTGCGCCGTCCGACCAGGGCCTAGGGTGTGGTCCGTACAGAACGTCGAACGTCGGCGTACAGCCAGGGACCACACCAGGGACGAGGTAGGACGGTGCCGGACTATTTCCACGGCTACTCGGTCGTCGGACTGGTCGCGGTCGTCGGCGTGCTCTTCGTGGCCGTGTCCTTCGCGGCCGGAGCACTCCTGCGGCCGGTCGTGCCGACGCGCGAGAAGATGCTCACCTACGAGTGCGGAGTCGACCCCGTCGGCGAGAACTGGGCGCACACCCAGGTGCGCTACTACGTCTACGCCTTCCTCTACGTCATCTTCGCCATCGACTCGATCTTCCTCTTCCCGTGGGCCACGGTCTTCGCGTCCCTCGGCGCGGTGACCCTGGTGGAGATGTTCCTCTTCCTCGGCCTGCTCGCCCTGGGTCTGCTCTACGCCTGGAAGAAGGGCGTCCTCACATGGACGTGACACGCACCGACCTGCCCATGCCGCGCCGGCTCGGCACCCTCGCCAAGCTCGCCCCCGAGCCCATGAAGGTCGTCCTCAACTGGGGACGCCGGTACAGCCTGTGGGTCTTCAACTTCGGGCTCGCCTGCTGCGCGATCGAGTTCATCGCCGCCTCCATGGCCCGCCACGACTTCATCCGGCTCGGCGTCATCCCGTTCGCCCCCGGCCCCCGCCAGGCCGACCTGATGGTCGTCTCCGGCACGGTCACGGACAAGATGGCCCCGGCCGTCAAGCGGCTCTACGAGCAGATGCCCGAGCCGAAGTACGTCATCTCCTTCGGCGCCTGCTCCAACTGCGGCGGCCCCTACTGGGACTCCTACGCCGTCACCAAGGGCGTCGACCAGATCATCCCCGTCGACGTCTACGTGCCCGGCTGCCCGCCCCGCCCCGAGGCGCTGCTCCAGGGCATCCTCAAGCTCCAGGAGAAGATCGCCGCCGAGTCCCTCGCGGAGCGGTACGGCACCTCCTCCCGGCCCTCCCCGGCCGCCCTGACCAGCCCGCTCGTGGCGCCCCCCGCGGCCGGTCCGGGCTCCGGGCGGGACGCCGGCGCGGGCGGGTCCGGGGACGTCGAGGAGGGCGGACGATGACCACCGCATGGCTGCCGCGTCCGGCCGAGGAGCTCTTCGGCCCCGAGGCGCGCGCCGAGGACGCCTTCGGCCTGCTGACCGTCGACGTCCCCGCCGCCGGGTGGCTCGCCGCCCTGGAGACCGCCCGCGACGCCCTGGGCTGCACCTACTTCGACTGGCTCAGCGCCGTCGACGAGCCCGGCACCGGCTTCCTCGTCTGCGCCCACCTCGTCGCCCTGCCTGCGACCGGCGGCGACGCGGCCACCGGGGGCGTCCGGCGGCTGGTGCTGCGCACCACCGTCCCGCACGACGCGCCCGCCCTGCCGTCGGCCACCGGCGTCTACGCCGGAGCCGGGTGGCACGAGCGCGAGACGCACGAGATGTTCGGCGTCGACTTCACCGACCACCCCGGGCTGACGCCGCTGCTGCTGCCCGACACCTTCGAGGGCCACCCGCTGCGCAAGGACTTCGTGCTCGCCGCCCGCGTCGCCAAGGCGTGGCCCGGCGCGAAGGAGCCGGGCGAGTCGGCGGCCGGACACGGCGGCCCGAAGCGCCGGCAGATGCTCCCGCCCGGCGTCCCCGACCCCAACGAGTGGGGCCCCCTCAAGGGCCAGCTGCCCCCGGCCCCCGCCCGGCCCGCCCGTGGCCGCGCGGCGGCGGGCGACCGTCCGCCCCGCCGGACCCGCAGCGCCTCGTCCGGCTCCGCCAGCCAGCGCGCCACCACCGGCGGGGAGGCGCCGACCGCCGACGCCCCGTCCCCCGCGACGCCCGCCCCCGAGAAGCCCGCCCCCGAGAAGCCCGCCGCGCCGCGCCGGGGGCGCGCCGCCGACGTGCCGTGGCGCGAGCAGCCGCAGGAGCCCGCCCCCGAGCCGCGCGGCGACGAGCCCGACCGCCGCGAGACCGGCCCCGAGACCGGCACCGAGACCGACGGAGAGGAGGGCACCCCGTAATGGACTTCCTCGACGTCGCCTGGCGGCTCGCCGCCGTCCTCCTCGCGTTCCTCACCCTCCCGCTCCTCGTGGGCCAGGCCGAGCACAAGGTCATGGCCCACATGCAGGGCCGGGTGGGCCCCATGTACGCGGGCGGCTTCCACGGCTGGGCCCAGCTCGTCGCCGACGGCGTCAAGTTCGCCCAGAAGGAGGACGTCGTCCCGGCCGAGGCCGACCGGAGGATCTTCCGGCTCGCCCCGGCGGTGGCCCTCGTCCCCTACCTGCTGGTGCTCATCGCCATTCCCCTCGCGCCCGGAGAAGGGGGCGTCGGGCAGGCCGTCGACGCGGGCGTCTTCTTCGTCCTCGCCGTCCTCGGCGTGGGCGTGCTCGGCCAGCTCATGGGCGGCTGGGCCTCGGCCAACAAGTACAGCCTGCTCGGCGGCCTGCGCACCGCCGCCCAGCTGATGGCCTACGAACTCCCGCTGCTCCTGTCGGCCGCCTCCGTCGCCATGGCCGCCGGGACGCTCTCCCTGCCCGGCATCCTGGACGCGTGGGAGTGGTGGTGGCTGCCGTGGCAGCTGATCGGCGCCTTCGTCTTCTTCACCGCCGGGGTCGCCGAGCTGCACCGCCCGCCCTTCGACGCGCCGCTCGCCCCCGAGGAGATCATCTTCGGTCCGCTCACCGAGTACGGCGGCCTGCGCTTCGCCCTGTTCCTGCTCGCCGAGTACGCGGGCATCGTCGTCGTCTCGGCACTGACGGCCGTGCTCTTCCTCGGCGGCTGGCACGGCCCGTTCGCCGACCAGCTCGGCTGGCTGTGGATGCTGCTCAAGACCGGCGCGCTCAGTTTCCTGGTGATCTGGATGCGCGTCGCCTGGCCCCGGATGCGGGCCGACCAGATCCAGAAGTTCGCCTGGACGGTCCTGGTGCCGCTCGCGCTGTTCCAGATCGCCGTCACCGGTGTCGTGAAGGTGGTGTTCCCCTGATGGGTCTCCCCGGCTCCGGCCTGGCCAAGGGCCTCGCCGTCACCCTGAAGACGATGACCCGCCGCTCGCACACCGCGCACTACCCGGACGTGCAGCCGCACCTGCCCGCGCGCAGTCGCGGCGTCATCGGCCTCTTCGAGGAGAACTGCACGGTCTGCATGCTCTGCGCCCGCGAGTGCCCGGACTGGTGCATCTACATCGACTCGCACAAGGAGACGCTCCCCGCCACCGCCCCCGGCGGCCGGGAACGCAGCCGCAACGTGCTCGACCGCTTCGCGATCGACTTCTCGCTGTGCATGTACTGCGGCATCTGCATCGAGGTGTGCCCGTTCGACGCGCTGTTCTGGTCGCCCGAGTTCGAGTACGCGGAGACGGACATCCGCGAGCTGACCCACGAGCGCGACAAGCTGCGGGAGTGGATGTGGACGGTGCCCGAGCCGCCGCCGCTCGACCCCGCCGCCGAGGAGCCCAAGGAGCTCGGCGCCGCCCGCAAGGCCGCCGACAAGCTGGCCGCCGCCGAGGCGGCCTCCGCCGCTGCGGCCGAGACCCCCGGTGCCCCGGAGCCCGGGGACGGCGACGGAGCGGGGGAGCGCGCGTGACCGCTCCCGGCTTCCTCTCCCCGACCGGTGTGGAGATCGCCTTCGTCCTCACCGGCCTCGTCACCCTCGGCGCCGCGCTCGTCGCCGTCACCACGAAGCAGCTGGTGCACGCCGCGCTGTGGCTCGTCGTCGCGCTCGGCGGGATCGCGGTGGAGTACCTGCTGCTCACGGCCGAGTTCGTCGCCTGGGTGCAGGTCCTCATCTACGTCGGCTCGATCGTCGTCCTGCTGCTGTTCGGGCTGATGCTCACGCGGGCACCCGTCGGCCGCTCGCCCGACGCGGACTCCGGCAACCGCTGGGTCGCCCTCGCCGTGGCCCTCGCCGCCGCCGCGACCCTCGTCACCGTCGTCGTGGACGCCTTCCGCACCGCCTGGATCGACCTGGACACCCCGCAGGGCTCGACGCAGGCCATCGGCGAGGCGCTGTTCCGCCACTGGGTGCTGCCCTTCGAGGCCCTGTCCCTGCTGCTGCTCGCCGCCCTCGTCGGCGCCATCGTCGTCTCCCGCCGCCGCGGCGGCCCGGACGCCTCGGACGCCCAGGACGCCTCGGACGCCCAGGACGCCCAGGACGCCCCGGACGCCCGGGGCGCCGTCGCGCCGGAGGAGGAGCGCTGATGCATCTCGTCTACCCCGCCGTGCTCGCCGCCCTGCTCTTCAGCATCGGCCTGTACGGGGTCCTCGCCCGGCGCAACGCCGTCCTGGTGCTGATCTCCGTCGAGCTGATGCTCAACGCCGTCAACCTCAACCTCGTCGCCTTCGACGTGTGGCTGCGCGACACCCTGCGCGCCGGGCAGAGCCTCACCCTCTTCACCATCGCCGTCGCCGCCGCCGAGATCGGCATCGGCCTCGCGATCGTGCTACAGGTCTACCGCAACCGGGCCGGCTCGAACGTGGACGAGCTCCGCGACCTCGCCGAGCCGCCGCCCACACCCACCGGCGCCGGAGCTGGAAGCGACGCCGCAGAAGCAGACGCAGACAAGGCGGAGGCCGCCGCGTGAGCACGACGACCCTCGCCGTCCTGGTCCCCCTCCTGCCCGCGCTCGGCGCCGTCGCCGGACTCGCCGCGGGCCGCCGGGCCCCCGGCTTCGTCCGCCCCCTCGCCGTCCTGCCGACGCTGACGGCCGCCGTGCTGGCCGTCGTCGTCGCCGTGCGGCAGGGCGGACGGGCCCCGCTGACCGCCGCCACCGAGCTGACGCCCACCGGCAACGCGGCCCTCCCCGTCGAGCTGGCCCTCCAACTCGACGGCACGGCCGTCCTCGTCGCCGTCCTCGTCGGCACCGTCGCCACCTGCGTGCAGCTCTACTCCACCGGCTACCTGCGGGACGACCCCCGCTACGCCTCCTACGCCGCCCTGGTCTCCCTCTTCACCGCCGCGATGCTCCTCGTCGTCTACAGCGACGACCTCATCGTGCTGCTGGTCGGCTGGGAGGTCATGGGCATCTGCTCGTACTTCCTCGTCGGGCACTACTGGGAGACGTCCGCCGCCCGCGCCGCCTCCCTCAAGGCGTTCCTCGTCACCAAGCTCGGCGACGTGCCGTTCCTCATCGGCATCCTCGCGCTCGGCTCCGAGGCGGGCACGTTCCGCATCTCCACGATCGTCACCCGGCTCACCTCCTCGCTCGCCGACTTCCAGCTCGACCACCCCACGGTGATCGCGCTGCTGCTGCTCGCGGGCGTCGCGGGGAAGTCCGCCCAGTTCCCCCTGCACACCTGGCTGCCGGACGCGATGGCCGGCCCGACGGCCGTCTCGGCGCTCATCCACGCCGCGACGATGGTCGCCGCCGGTGTGTACTTCGTGGCCCGGCTGCTCCCCGTCTTCACGGCCTCGGCCGCCGCCCTCGTCGTGCTCGCCCTGCTGGCGGCCGTGACGATGGCCGGCTCCGCCCTGGCCGCGCTCGCGCAGGACGACATCAAGCGCGTGCTCGCCTACTCCACGATCGGCCAGCTCGGCTACCTCGCCGGGGCCCTGGCCGTCGACAACCGGGGCGCGGCGATCTTCCACCTCCTCTCCCACGGCGCGTTCAAGGCCCTGCTCTTCCTGGCCGCCGGTGTGCTCATCCACGCCGCCGGTACCGGATCGCTCACCGCGATGGCCCGGGCGGGCGGCACCGCCCGGCGCGTCCCCGACGTCTACTGGACGCTGACGATCGGCCTGCTGGCGCTCGCCGCCGTCCCCCCGTTCAGCGGCTTCTTCTCCAAGGAGGCCGTGCTCGGAGCGGCCGAGCACACGGCGCTGGACCCGGCCGCCGGCATCCCGGCCGCCGCCGGGTGGATCGTGCTCGTCGCCGGGCTGCTCACCGCCGCGCTGACCGCCGCCTACGCCACCCGGCTGTGGCTGCTGGCCTGCCGGGGCGAGGCCGCCGTCCCACCCGCCGCAGCCCCCGCCCCCGCCCCCGCCGGTGCCGCCGCCGAACCTGCGCCCGAACCCGCGCGGACGAGCGCCGCCCGCACCGGCGGCTCCCACGCCGTCACCGCCCCGGCCGGCTCCCTGGACGCGGGCACCCCGGACACCGAGGACGCCGCCGCCCCCGAGCCCGGCGCCACGGAGGCCGTCGCCCTGGCCGCCGCCGACGGCACGACCGTCCCGTCCGCCGAGGCCGCGCTCGACACCGGGCGCGACCCCGGCCCGGAGCGCGGCCACCCGCACCAGCCGCCCGTCATGACGCTCGTCCTGTGGGTGCTCGCCGTGCCCTCCCTCGCCTTCGGCCTGTTCTACGACTGGCTGCCGCACTGGCTCGGCGGCGGCAGCCTCGGCCCGACGCTCGTCACCTCCGTCCTGGCCACCGGCGCCGCCGCGGCGGGCGCCGCCGTCACCTGGGCCGCCTGGCGGCACGCCGTCACCTACGGCTCGGTCGACCCCGGGCCCGCCCTGCTCGGCCGGCTCCACCGCGGCGCCGTCGACGGCTTCCGCGTCGACGCGCTGTACCAGCGCGCGTTCGTCACCCCCGTGCAGGGCGCGGCCCGGCTCGTGCGCTTCCTGGACCGCGAGGTCGTCGACGCCTACGTGCGCGGCGCCGGAACCGCCACCGGCTGGCTCGGCCGGGCCGTCCGCCTCGCCCAGACCGGCAACGTGCAGACCTACCTGAGCGCCCTGCTCGCCGCGTCCGTCGTGCTGGTCCTCGCCGTCGTCCTCGCCGGAGCGTGAGCCGTGATCACCCTCAACGACACCGTGCTGCAGTACCTCCTGGCGGCCGTCGTCGCGCTGCCCCTGCTCGGCGCGGCGGCCGCTCTGCTGCCCGCCCCGCCCGGACTGCGCGGCCGCAGCCCCGAGCAGGCCGTCCTGCGGCACGGCGTGACCGTCACCGGCGTCGTCCTCGCCGCCGCCCTGGCCCTCGCCGCCGGCTTCGACTACGACCGCGCGCAGGACATCCAGGGCGGCACCGATATCTCCTGGATCCCCGCCCTCGGCATCCGGCTCCACCTCGGTGTCGACGGCATCTCGCTCCCCCTCCTCGTCCTGACCGCCCTGCTGACGTTCCTCTGCGCCCTCTACAGCTACCGGAACCCGCCGAAGGGCCCGACCCCCACGGCGTTCGTCGCCCTCCTCCTCGTCCTGGAGGCCGGCACGCTCGCCACCTTCGCCGTCCTCGACCTGGTGCTGTTCTTCCTCGCCTTCGAGATGGTCCTCGTCCCGATGTACTTCCTCATCGCCCGCTGGGGCGGCGAGGGCCGCGCGAAGGCGGCCTGGAAGTTCATCCTCTACACGCTGCTCGGTTCCGTCGTCATGCTGCTCGGGCTGCTGCTCGTCGGCCTCACGGCCGGCACGTTCGACATGGTGGCACTCGCCTCTGACAACGGCGCCGGCATCGGCCGCACCACGCAGATCGTCGCCGTGCTCGCCCTCGGCATCGGCTTCGCCGTCAAGACGCCGATGTGGCCCCTGCACACCTGGCTGCCCGACGCGCACACCGCCGCGCCCACCGTCGGCTCGGTCCTGCTGGCCGGCGTCATGCTGAAGATGGGCACCTACGGACTCGTCCGCATCGTCCTGCCCGCCGCCCCCGAGGGCGCCGCCCACTTCGCCCCCTACCTGGCGGCCTTCGCCGTCGTCGGCATCCTCTACGGCTCCCTCGCCTGCCTCGCGCTCGTCCGCCGGGGCGGCGGCGGCGACCTCAAGCGGCTCATCGCCTACTCCTCCGTCGGCCACATGGGCTTCGTCCTGCTCGGCATCGCGACCCTCACCCGCACGGGCGTCAACGGCGCGCTCTTCGCCAACGTCGCCCACGGCCTCATCACCGGCCTGCTGTTCTTCCTGGTCGGCGCCCTGAAGGAACGCACCGGCTCCACCGACCTCGACGCCCTCGCCGCCCAGGCCGCGGGCGGGCGCGGAGCCGGGCTCTACGGCCGCGCGCCGCGCTTCGGCGGGCTGCTCGCCTTCGGCGCCGTCGCCTCACTCGGGCTGCCCGGCCTCGCCGGGTTCTGGGGCGAGATGCTGGCCCTCCTCGGCGCCTACCACCCCGCCGACGGGCTCAGCCGCCCCGCCTACCTCGTCTTCATGGCCCTCGGCGGCCTCGGCACCCTGCTCACCGCCGCCTACCTGCTGCTCGTCGTCCGGCGCGTCTGCATGGGCGAACGGCAGCCGGAGACCGCCGCGCTCCCGGACGTCCGCGGCTACGAGTTCGCCGCCTGGACGCCGCTCGTCGTCCTCACCGTCCTGGCCGGACTGTGGCCCGCGCTCCTCCTCGGGCTCACCGACCCGGCCGTGCAGAACCTCCTGCCGGGAGTCAGCCGATGACCGAGACCGTCACCCCCGCCCCGCCCGCCCCGCCCGCCGCGTCGGCGCACCCGGGGGACACCGCCGCGCTCGCCGCGGACCTGGTGCAGTCGGTCGACTGGGTCGCGCTCGCCCCCGTCGCCGTCACCGCCGCCGTCGCCCTGCTCCTCCTCCTGGCCGACCTCTTCCTGCCCGAGCGGCGCAAGCCGCTGCTCGGCTGGGCCGCCGTCGCGGGCCTCGCCCTCGCCACGCTCTCCCTGCTGCCGCTGGTCGGCGAGGACCGCTCCACGTTCTGCCTCACCACCGACGCCGCCGCGTGCAGCTACACCGCCGACGGCTTCGCGCTGGCGATCCAGCTCCTCGTCCTCGGCGGCGCGCTGCTCACCGCCCTGCTCTCCGTGACCACCGTCGCCGACAGCAAGCTCCCGCCCGGCGAGTACTGGTTCCTGCTGCTCTCCTCGGTCGCGGGCGCCGCCCTGCTGCCCGCCGCCCGCGACCTGGCCACGCTCGTCGTCGCCCTCGAAGTCGCCTCGCTGCCCGTCTTCGCGCTGATCGCCCTGCGCCGCGAGGACCGGAAGGCGTCCGAGGCCGCGCTGAAGTTCTTCCTGTCCTCCGTCACGGCCACCGCCGTCAGCCTGCTCGGCATCAGCTTCGTCTACGCCGCCACCGGAAGCCTCCACCTGCGGACCGTCGCGCAGAGCCTCACCGACGTCGACCCCCGGCTCACCGTGCTCGTCCCCGCCGGGATCGTCCTCACCCTCGTCGGCTTCGCCTTCAAGACGGCCGCCGTGCCCTACCACTTCTGGGTGCCGGAGACCTACGTCGGCGCGCCCGTGCCCGTCGCCGCCTACCTGTCCGTCATCGGCAAGGCCGCCGGGTTCTCCGGCCTGATCCTCGTCACGCTCTACGCCTTCCCCGCCTACGCCGGCACCTGGGGACCGGTCGTCGGCGTGCTGGCCGCGCTCACCATGACCGTCGGCAACGTCGGCGCGCTGCGCCAGCGCCCCGACGCCCCGCACAGCGCGGTACGGCTGCTGGCCTGGTCGTCCGTCGCCCAGGCCGGCTACCTGCTGGTGCCCATCGCCTCGGCCGCCTACGGCGACGACCCCGGACGGGCCGTCGGCGCCACCGTCGCCTACGCCCTCATGTACGCCGTCGTGAACCTCGGCGCCTTCGCCGTCGTCCTGCGCCTGCACCGCGCCCCGCGCGCGGGCGCGCGACCCGGCGCGGACGGCGGCACCCGCGTGGCCGACTTCCGCGGCCTCTACGCCGCCCACGCGCCGACCGCCCTCGCCCTCGCGTTCTTCCTGCTCTGCCTGGCCGGGCTGCCCCCGGGCGTCATCGGCCTGTTCGCCAAGGTCAGCGTCTTCGCCGCCGCCGTCGACGCCGGGCTCGGCCAGCTCGCCGTCGTCATGGCCGTGAACGTCGTCATCGGCCTCGTCTACTACCTCCGCTGGACGGCCCTCCTCTTCCGCGCCCCCGTGGGCGCCCCCGCCCGGCTCAGCCTCCCGGCGCCCGTCGGCGTCGCCCTGGCGGTGACCGCCGTCGCGGGCGTCGTCCTCTCCGGTGCGCCGCAGCTCGTCCTGCGGTTCGTCTCCGGCTCCCTCCTGTAACCCGCCGGATCGGTCCAGCACCCCGCCCACCGGCGGGAACCCGTGGACGGCGCCTCGCGTTGTCCCCTCCGGGAGGTTCCACTGGAAGGTGGAGGGACCACCGGAGCGAGGCGCTCCCCTGCTGCACCACCTGGAGGGCGTACCGTGCACCGCCGCAACAACGGTTTGAGGACCGCCCTGCTGCTGGGGTCGCTGTCCGCGCTGATCGTCGTCGTCGGCGGCTTCTTCGGTCGCACCGGCCTGCTCGTCGCCGTCCTCGTGGCCCTCGGCACGAACGCCTACGCCTACTGGAACAGCGACCGGCTCGCCCTGCGGGCCATGCGCGCCCGCCCCGTCAGCGAGTTCCAGGCGCCCCAGCTCTACCGCATCGTCCGGGAGCTCTCCACCGCCGCGCGCCGGCCCATGCCCCGGCTGTACGTCTCACCCACCCAGGCCCCCAACGCCTTCGCCACCGGACGCACCCCGCGCAACGCCGCCGTCTGCTGCACCGAGGGCATCCTCGGCCTCCTCGACGAACGCGAGCTGCGCGGCGTCCTCGCGCACGAGCTGAGCCACGTCCACAACCGGGACATCCTCATCGCCTCCGTCGCCGGGGCGCTGGCCTCCGTCGTCGTCTTCCTGGCCAACTTCGCCTGGCTCATCCCCTTCGGCCGCACCGACGACGACGAGGGCCCCGGCCTCGTCGGCATGCTGATGCTCATGATCCTCGGGCCCCTCGCCGCCTCCGTGATCCGCCTCGCCGTCAGCCGCTCCCGCGAGTTCGAGGCCGACGCCGACGGGGCGCAGCTCACCGGCGACCCGCTGGCCCTCGCCTCCGCCCTGCGCAAGCTCGACGCCGGCACCAGGCGCCTGCCGCTGCCCCCCGAGCCCCGGCTGGAGACGTCCAGCCACCTCATGATCGCCAACCCGTTCGGGCCCGGTGAGGGGCTCTCCCGCCTCTTCTCCACCCACCCCCCGATGTCCGAACGCATCGCCCGGCTCGAACGCATGGCAGGCTGGACACCGTGAAGACGATCCTGAACGTCATCTGGCTGGTGCTCGTCGGCTTCTGGCTCTTCCTGGGCTACCTCGCGGCGGGCGTGCTCCTGTGCCTCACCGTCATCGGCATCCCCTTCGGCATCGCCTCCTTCCGCATCGGCGTCTACGCGCTCTGGCCCTTCGGCTACTCCGTGGTCGAACGGGGTGACGCGGGCGCGGGCTCCCTCGTCGGCAACATCCTGTGGCTCGTCCTGGCCGGCTGGTGGCTGGCCCTCGGGCACATCGCCTCCGGCGTCGTCCTCTGCCTCACCCTCATCGGCATCCCGTTCGGCATCGCCAACTTCAAGCTGGTGCCCGTCTCGCTGATGCCGCTCGGCCGCGAGATCGTCCGCTCCGACGCACCCCGGGGGTACGCGCTCCGATGACCGTCCGCCGCGTCGTCCCCGACGCGCACACCCACGCCCTGGCCGAGAACCGCGACTTCTACGGCCTCCTGGGCCTGGAGGAGGTCATGAACCTGGGCTGGGTCATGGCCCTGGCCTCGCCGTCCAACCCGACGGCCCAACTCCTCTTCATCCGCGAGGAGACGGCGCCCGTCGTCCCGGACCTCAGCATCGAGGTGGACGACGTCGACGCCGTCCACGCCGCCGTCCTGGCCTCCGGAGCCGAGATCGTCCACCCGCTGACCGACGAGCCCTGGGGCGTCCGCCGCTTCTTCACCCGCGACCCCGAGGGCCGCGTGGTCAACGTCGTCAGCCACCGCGAGGGCTGACCACCGCGCGGGCACGACCGCTGCCCCAAAAACCGCAGGACAGCGGTCGTGCCCCCGGATAGCTTGGCCCCACATGGAACCCCTCACCGAGAAGGCCGTCCGGGCCGGCTTCATCAACTGCAGCAAGGGCGAGGCGTCCCGCCTGCGCCTCCCGACGGACTTCCCCACGACGCCCTGGGACGACCTCGACTTCCTCGGCTGGACGGACCCGACGGCCCCCCAGCGCTCCCTGCTCGTCCTGCCCCGCGCCGACGGGCCCGTCGGCGTCCTGCTGCGCGGCACCTCCGGACGGCCGGCCGGAACCGTCAGGTCCGGCATGTGCCAGATCTGCCTCACCGCCCACGACCTGTCCGGCGTGCGCCTCCTCGTCGCCCCGCGCGCCGGGGCCGCCGGGCGGGCGGGCAACTCCGTCGGCCTGTACTTCTGCGCCGACCTCAAGTGCTCCCTCTACCTGCGCGGCATCCGCCGGCCCGCCCGCCGCCTCGTCCGGCACACGGAGTCCCTCACCCTGGAGCAGCGCATCGAGCGGGCCCTGGCCAACCTGGACGACTTCGTCGCCAAGGTCGCCGCACCCTGACGGCCGCGCTCAGCGCCCGGAGTCCCCCTCCAGCTCCTCCAAGCCCACCAGGCGCGCCAGCCGGGCGGCCGCGTGGTCGAAGAACGCGTCGCGGGCGTCGATGACCCGCTCGAACTGGCCGAACACCTCGAAGCCGACCAGCCCGAACAACTGCGACCAGGCGGCCACCGCCTCCGCCAGGACGGACGCGGGCAGCGGAAGCCCCAGCCGCTCACGCAGGGCCGCCACGTCGCGCAGCACCGCCTCGGGCACGGGCGGACCCGACGTCCGCAGCGCCCCGGCCGCGTGCGCGTCGGCCACCACGGCGATCAGGGCCAGCCCGACGCGGGACGCCGGGCCCACGGTGGCCTGCGGCGCCGCGTAGCCGGGCACCGGCGAGCCGTGGATGAGGGCGTACTCGTGCGGATGCGCGAGCGCCCAGTCCCGCACCGCCCGGCAGACGGCCGTCCAGCGGGCGACGGGCCGGGCCCCCGCCCCCGCGTCCAGCGCGCGCTCGGCGGCCTCCCCGACGGCGTCGTACGCGTCGATGATCAACGCCGTCAGCAGCTCGTCCCGGCTGGGGAAGTAGCGGTAGAGCGCCGAGGAGACCATGCCCAGCTCCCGCGCGACGCCGCGCAGCGAGAGCCGCGCGGCGCCCTCGGCGGCCAGCCGGCGCCGCGCCTCCTCCTTGATGGCCGCCGTCACGTCGCTCCGCGCGCGCTCCCTGGCCCCTCTGATCACCGTCATGGGGAGGAGTCTGCCAGGCGTCGGAGCACCGGCCAAGAACGAGAGCATTGCTCTTGCCGGGGGCGTGCCCGGGTGGGACACTGCTCTATGACGAGAGCAGTGCTCACATCGTGGAGGTCCCGCCATGCCCGCACACGTCATCAAACCCGGCCGCTTCACCGTCCACGTGCTCAACCCGCTGGTCGCCTGGCTCGCCCGCCGCGGCGTCAGCGTGTGGGGGGCCAGGATCCTGGCCGTGCGCGGCCGGAAGACCGGCGCCTGGCGCCGCACCCCCGTGAACCCCCTCACGGCGGACGGCCACCTCCACCTCGTCGCCCCGCGCGGCCACGTCCAGTGGACGCACAACCTGCGGGCTGCGGGCGGCGGCGAACTGCGGCTCGGCCGCCGGACCCGGCGCTTCACCGCCGTCGAGGTGCCGGACGAGGAGAAGCCCCCGCTCCTGCGGGCCTACCTACGGCGCTGGAAAGCCGAGGTGGGCGTCTTCTTCGGCGGCGTCGGCCCCGACGCCACGGACGCGGAACTGCTCGCGATCGCCCCGAAGCACCCCGTCTTCCGCCTCACCGTCGAACGCTGACCCGCCCGGCGTCCGACCGGGCGGGCCCACCCGTCAGCGGTAGTTGACGAACTGGAGGGCGAAGTCGAAGTCCTTGCCCTTCAGCAGGGTGATGACCTCCTGAAGCGCGTCACGGCTCTTCGAGCTGACCCGCAGCTCGTCACCCTGCACCTGCGCCTTGACGCCCTTGGGCCCCTCGTCGCGGATGACCTTGGCGACCTTCTTGGCGTTGTCCTGGGAGATGCCCTCCTGGATCGAGCTGAAGATCTTGTACTCCTTGCCCGACGCCTGCGGCTCCCCGGACTCCAGCGCCTTCAGCGAGATCCCCCGCTTGACCAGCTTGGTCTCGAAGATGTCCAGGACCGCCTTCGCGCGCTCCTCGGAGTTGGCACGGATCTCGATCTTCTCGCCCGACCAGGCGATGCTCGCGCCCACGCCCTTGAAGTCGTAGCGCGTGGAGATCTCCTTGGCGGCCTGGTTGAGGGCGTTGTCGACCTCCTGCCGCTCGACCTTCGAGACGATGTCGAAACTGGAGTCGGCCATCGTGGGTTGGCTCCTCAATGCGTAGATCCGGTAGGGACGACGGCCCGCCCGACGGCGTCCGCGCCCGCAAGCCTAGCCCCGCCCACCCGGCCCGGCCGCTGATCAACCGAGTGGCGAAGCACCCCCACCCATCAGGTATGGTTTACCCCGTCGTCGAGGAGCACGGCTCACGACGGCCCATCCCAGGCGGTGTGCCCGAGCGGCCAAAGGGAGCAGACTGTAAATCTGCCGGCTCAGCCTTCCCAGGTTCGAATCCTGGCGCCGCCACAGGAACGCAAGAGGCCCCTGACCTGCATACAAGCAGGCAGGGGCCTCTTCGTGTCGGTGCCCAGCGGAGTGCCGGACTGTCTCACTCCGTCCCGTTCGATCACGTCCTCTACCAGTGGTTCTGGACGAGCCGTGGACGGGCGTCGGGTGGGTGACCTGCACCTATGGGGCATGCGTGGGGCTCAGGGGGACGGCGTCCCCCGCTCCCCCAACCGAGCGGAGATCTTGGCGTTCGCCGCCTCGTCCGCGTTGCCGAGGAACTTCGCGTACACCCGGAAGAGCACGGCCACGCTGTGGCCGGCCCGCTTGGCCACCAGCTGCGGTTCCACCCCGGAGCTGAGCCAGGTGGACACCGCTGCGTGGCGGAGGTCATAGGGCCGTTTCGCCATGAGCGTTTTCGCGGCGCCCGCTGGGAGGGCTTTCTCCCGTGCCCGCGCCCAGACCTCCCCGTAGCCGCTCTCCTGCACGAGTCCACCCCGCAGCGTCCGGAAGAGCCGACCGTCCGGGGCCACGCCGTGCGCCGTGACGTGCCACCGCAGCATGGCCACCAGCTCGGGCGGAATGGGAACCGGCCGCACCGCCCTTCGCGACCGGTGCTTCAGCCCACGGCTGTCGTGCGCTTGCCCGGAGTCCGTCCATGCCGCGCCCGCTCGCGGACGCGTCTCCTGTAGTTGCAGGAGGCCCCAGCCACGGCGGGGGAGTGTGCAGTCTTCCTGCCGCAGCCCCACGACTTCGGCGGGCCGCGCAGCGGCGTAGTAGATGCAGCCGAAGAACGCGACCAGGTGCCGGCCACGGGCACCCTGCGCCCGCACGGCGTTCAGCAGTTCCGCCGCCTGGACGGGCTCGGGCACGCACGATGGGTCGATCTCCTCTTCGACCGGCTCAGGCAGGCTCCAGCTCACCCGGGGAATCGGGTTCTCGGTCAAAAGCCCGGCGTCAACGGCGTAGACAAGCGCGTTGTGGAAAATGGCCCGCTTCCGGCGGATCGTTGACGAAGCCGCCGTCTTGCCGTCCAACTTGCGAGTCAGGGCGTCCAGCGCTTTCCGCACGAGCATCCTGTCCGCCAGGGCTGACGTGGGTTTCGACTTCCGCTCGAACCATGCCAACACGGCTTGGTACTCGGGCGGCGGCTCCTCGTCCCAACGCTTCACGTTGAATGCCCAGCCGTACAGCGCCGCGCGGACGACACGGGCGTCCCCCATGCCTTGGGTGTCCTTCACGAGCACAGGCGTCACGGTGGCCATGGCCTCCGCGAGCGTCTTCCGTGTGGACGCGGGGGAGTGAGGCCACTTCATCTCGATGTACTGCCGTGCGTGTTGGTACCACGAGATGTCTTCCTGCTCACGCAGCAGGGACTTCGGAAGCCCGCTTTCCACGTCGAACGGCTCACCTGCCCTGGCGGCTGTGATGAGCTGAGCCTTGCGGCTCTCCGCCAGCCCGGCCGTGAGGAACGACTCCGAATGTGCCCGCTCGCCCACCTGCCAGCGAAGCTGGAACGGCTTGCGGTACGGGCGCTTTCGGATGCTCCACACGCGGACGGTGTAGCTCCAATCCATTACGACACCTCCATGTCGGCCAGAAAGGCGTCGAGGTCGCTACGGCGCACCCGGAGGTGCCCGTTCGGCAGACGATGTGTGCGGGGGCACTGGCCACGGTTGCGCCAGCGGTACCAGGAGGCTCGCGTGATGCCCAGTTCTTCCAGCACCACGGTGAGCGGTAGGAGTTCATCAGCGGGCTGACGGCGCTTGCGTGCGGACGTGCTCACGGGCGGACCTCCCTGTCCGATCCGGGGATGCGCATGGGTTCTCCGTTGGTGTCCGGCTGGGGCGGTAAGGGCGGTAAGGGTGTTAAGCGGCCTGAGCTGGGCCTTCGCTGGGGCGGTATGGGGTGCGGTATCCGGGGCGGTAAGTCGGGGACGCGCGTCCGGCGGACTTACCGCCCGCCTTTCCGCACCCCTTACCGCCCTGCCGTCGCCCCTGGTCAGCGTGCTTATCGCCCTTCGCGCCCTTACCG
This sequence comes from Streptomyces chumphonensis, assembly GCF_014779715.1. Classification (GTDB taxonomy): domain Bacteria; phylum Actinomycetota; class Actinomycetes; order Streptomycetales; family Streptomycetaceae; genus Streptomyces; species Streptomyces chumphonensis. The sequence continues at coordinate 310,146 of NZ_JACXYU010000005.1, read as the reverse complement.
CCCTCAGCCCGCGTAGCTGATGACGGTGGTCGGGCGGCCTCGGGTCGGCCGCTGGGTGCGGACGTAGCCGGGCTGGTCGAGCAGTTCGGCGGTGAGCCGGTCGCGGTCCGCGCGGCTGGAGTTCTTGAACAGCCGCCGCACCTGGTCGGCGCTGAGCCCGTCCGGCCCGGCCGCGCGTACGGCGTCGGCGAGCTTGTTCACCTTCGGGTCGCCGGTGACGTTGCCCAGCAGGTGCACGGCGGACGCGCGGGCGTAGTTGAGCAGCTGCCATGCCGCCCGCATGTGGGCTTCGGTGATGGTGTCGGTGTGGTCGCACAGGGCGTAGACCATGGCGACGCGCTGAACGTAGGGCGCGGAGCGGGCCGTGAACTGGGCGATGACGCCGCCGGCGGAATCGTCGCTCAGAGCCGGGTACACCTCGTCGCAGTACAGCGCCCACGCGTCCGGGCTGAACTTCACGTGCTCCACACGGGCGGCGTCGTTCAGGACGGTGCGCCACCCTGCCGCGAGATTGGCCACCAGCTCCGGGCTGGCGCCGCGCGAGCCGGGGAGCACGAGGTTGCGGTGGCAGAAGATCGGGAGGAAGCGGTTGTACGTGCCGCCGGCCATCTCCGAGTCCTGCATCTTGGCCCGGAACTCCTCGGGGGTGATGTGGCCGAGGATCGCGATGTGGGGATCGGTGGCCTTGAGCGAGTCGCGGACCATCGAGCCGAGCGAGTCGCCGTCCCATGCCTGCCGCAGGACGCCCGGTAGGCTTGAGCCCTCACGGCGTCCCCGGCTCATCGTGACGGCGTACTCCGACTCAAGCACCCACAGTCGCTTGTCGATGCTGGCCGGTGCGGGGTTGTCGCTGTCGTCGTCCTTGACGTACTCGATGAGCCCTTCGCCGGAGTTCAACCCGCGCGGGGTGTGCTCCGGGCCGAAGAACTCCGGCAGGGCTTCCGCCAGCACACGGCGGGCCGTCGAGGTCGCCGAACCTTTCCGGCCGGTCGAGGTGGGACCGATGGTGAGGGCCCAGATGAGGCAGGGATGCCTGTCGTTGCCGACCATGACGTGGGGGCGTCGTCCGATGGCGGCCCCGGCTGCGGAGAGCAGGTTCACCAGGACCGCGACCGGGTCGGCCTCGGTCGTGGGGTCCAGTTCGCGCACGGTCTCGCCCAGCCAGCCGGTGAACACGTCGGGGTGGGGTGTCGGGCCGAGGCGCTGAGGCCGGCGGATGCCGGGCTGGGGGTCGTAGAGGACGTTCGGCGGTCCGTCTTGCGGTGCGTCGTCCTCGGCACCGCTGTCGCGGTCGGAGGTGGTGAGCGCGGTCACCTCGGCCAGCACGGCGGCCCGCACCTCGTGCGTGTCGACGTCGGACGCTGACGCGGCCTGCACGAGCCGGGTGCCGGATTCGATCAGGCGTCGGCGGACCGCCTTGTCCCTGATGATCTCCGCGTAGTACTCGGCGTGGCTGGGCGTCGGGACCTTCTGCACGAGCGAGTGCAGGTATCCGGCACCACCCACACGGCGAAGGTCGCCGGTCCGGTCGAGTTCGTGCGTGAGGGTGATGGGGTCCACGGCCCGTCCCTCGTCGTGCATCCGCTGAACGGCGCGGTGGATCGTCTCGTGCGCGGGCCGGTAGTGGTCGGAGGGGTCCATCGTGCCCGCCGCATCGGTGATGGCGGCGTCCGACAGGAGCATGGCGCCCAAGACGCACTGCTCCGCGTCGAGGTCCTGCGGCGGACCGTCCCGCCGGGCTTCACCGGGCCCGTGCAGCAACAGCACATCGCCGTGCTGCCGGTCCGTGGGATCAGCTGTCATTCTGGAGGTCTCCTGTTCAGTCATCGAACGGGCAGGGAGACCGGGGCGGCGGGTGTTCCTTGGCCGGGAGACCGCCGCCCCGGGCGTTGCTACTGGTCGCAGGCCCAGCGGGCGTACTGCTGGCGGACGTAGCCGCGGGCATCCCGGACGCCGGTCACGTCGTCCAGCTCGACGAGTCGCTGAGCGGCCTTCGCGGCCACCTCGTCGGCGTCACCCGGGGCGTGATCGGTCAGGGCGATGCGGTCGAGCACGGCGGCCTTGCGCAGCCAGAACTCGCGGCCGAGCGTGGTGCCGACGGGACGACTGGCTGCCGCGTCGGCGGTCCACCCGATCTCGCGGATGATGCTGGGCGCGGTGGCGTAGGCGTCTTCCGGCGCCGGCCACGTCGCGGTCTCGGTGTCGGGGCGGTGGTCGGCGGTGATGTAGAGCCGGGCCTGAGCGCTGTGCCGGGACGGCAGCCGCCGCACGGGGCCGGTCTCGAACGTGGTGTTCAGGGCGGTGGTGATGCGGTCGGCGTCGGCCGGGTCGCAGATGACGCGAAGCTCGAACATGGGTCAGTGCTCCTGGTCGCAGATGCAGTCGGGGCGCTCGCTGCTGCCGTCGGTGCCGCACCCGCAGCAGTGGGGGTGGGGGTCGGGGTCGTCGGCGCACAGCTCGCAGTCGATGAACGCGGGCATGGGGTCAGTGCTCCTTCGTGGTGGTGGTGAGGGCGGCGATGCTGCCGCCCAGCGCGGCGAGCCGGTCCTCGATGGCTCGCCAGGACTCGGGGTCGATGGAGGCCAGGGCGTGAGCGGCGGCGGCCGTGTCGCCGCGCTGGACGGCGTCGACGGCGTCGCGCAGTTCTCCGGCGGCCATGAGGGTGATGCGGTCGGTCATCGCAGCCGCCCGGTCAGACGTTGGGGATGGCGTCGATGACGGCGGCGAAGAACTCGTTGATGGGCCCGGCCGCGCCGGTGGACGCGAGGAAGTAGCCGAACCCTGCGGCGACGAACGCGGAGCCTGCGCCGAGGCTGCGGGACTTCAGCAGCATGGCCAGTGCGCCGCCGAAGAGGAGTGCGAGGGAGATGGTCACAGCCATGGGTGGTTCTCCTCCGGGGTGCGTGCGGGGGTGTGGGTGCCGTCGTGGTGCAGGCGGGTGGTGCGGTTGTAGAGCCAGCGCCCGGCACGGAGGCGGTGGCCGTGGCCCTTGCAGCGGCGGCAGGTCTTGCCGCGCTTGGGCCTGCCGCGCCGGGTGTGGGTGAGGGCGAAGCCGAGTCCGGAGCAGGTACGGCACTGGCCGAAGGGCGATGCCGCGCACAGAGCTGCGTAACCCAGGGTGACGAACAGGAGGATGGCTATAGCAGCCAGGGCAGGGGGCATGTACGGCCTCCAGAGCCGGATTCCGGTGTTCTCGCAGGTGGGCCGCTAGGAGTTAGTGAGCTGATCAGATGCGGTACAGGCCGCTAGCGGGGCCGCTAGACCTAGCGGGGTGTGCCGCTAGGTCTAGCGGCGAATCCGAGTCAGGCCGCGTCGGTGTTTCCGTCACGCTGAGCGACGGCGGTGAGGATGTCGGCGCGCTTGATGCCGCGCCGGTTCGCGCCCTTGCCGTCCTCCGTCGTTCCCCAGACCTGACCGGTCTTGACGCCGTAGGGCTTGAGCGCTGCGGTCAGCTGCTCACCGCTCCACGTCCCGTAGACGTCCGGCCGCAGCTCCGCCAGCCGCGCCACGACCGTCTCCGACCACACCTTGGCCTCGTCCGCGCCGACGACGGCGAGGATGTCGGCGAGCAGGTCGAACCCGGGCTGGTCCGTGGTGTCGGCGTCGTGCTCCTGCCCCAGGGCGTACCCGGCGAGCGTGCCGGCCGCTTGGCGTGCGGCGCGGGCACGGGCAGCGATGGCGTCGGCGGCGGGAGCGTCGACGAACGTGGAGCGGACGATGCGGGCGTCGGCACCTTCCCCCACGAAGTAGTGGATGCCCTTGTCAGCCCAAGAGAACATCGTGGCCCGCACCCCGCGCTTGTACGCGGAGGTGCCCAGCACCATGTCGTTCTCCAGCTGGCCCATGACCTTCAGGCAGAACCGCGCGGAGGCGTTCGCACTGATGCCGGTGGGCAGGGCCTTGGCGTCGGGGCGCTGCGTGGCCAGCAGGAGCACGATGCCGGTCGCGGGGCCGCGCTTGACCAGGTCGGTGCAGATCTCCTCGATCTCGCTTCCGTGCTTGTCGTGCTCGAACCACACCTGGCACTCGTCCACCCCGATCACGATCGGGTGCAGGCCGAGTGACGCCTTCGACGCCAGCTCGGAAGTCACCTTCGATTCCGGGCACACGTCGCGCGGCAGGGCCCGGATCGCCTTGGTACGGCGCCGCAGCTCCTCCCGCAGGGCCCGCAGGTCCGCCAGCGCGTATTCGATGTCCTCCTCTTCGTCCCCGGCGCGGTGGCGGTAGGAGACGGCGTTGCCGACCGGGTCGAGGTCGCCGGTTCCCTTGAGGTCGTACGTGTGCAGCTCCGCTCGCGGGTCGAGCGCGGCGATGAGCAGCAGGAGGCGCAGGAGGAAGGTCTTGCCCATGCGGGGGATCGCACCGATCACGGCCGCGATGTACATGAGCGTGATCTCCACCCACCGCCCGCGCGGGTCGGTGCCGAACGCGACGGGCTTGAACAGGTCCACGCTCCCGTCCTTGGCCAGCGGCCACACCGGCTGCTTGGCCTTGGACATGTCCTGATCCCCAACCCACAGCACCAGGCGCCCGGTGTGCTCCTCCGTCACGGCCTCGGGCCACACGCACCCCAGCGGGCGACGCAGACCCGACGCGAGCTTGTCGCGCCGGTCGATGACGTCGGTGACCGTCACCCCGTAGGGCAGGTCCCCCTCGGCGCGCCAACCGCGCCCGTCGCGGGCGATGGGAGCGGTGAACTTGAACCCATCCCGACCCTTGGGCTGCGCCTGATTGATCGCCGGAATCCCCAGAGCGCCCAGCGCCCGCAGGACGATGTCGGACGTGAGCTTCGGGGCCTTGCCGGTCTCCACGGCGCGGTGGATGACGGGAGCATCGGCCGGCGCCCCCAGCCACCCCAACGCGAGCGTCACCGAGGCGCCCGCGAGCGCGAGCAGCCAACCGGGAGCGAGGACGTACAGCGACAGGGCCGCCCCGATCCCGACGAAGGTCGAGACGACGGCAACCAGGGTGCGCCACTTCACGCGGCGGTCCCGCTGGCGGGAGAGCGTCATGTACTCCGCCACGTTCTCCCGCCGCGCGGCAGCCGCCCGCAGCGGATCGCCTTCGCGATCGGCCACCCACCGCATCGCCCCGCCGACGAACTTCGCCGTACCGGCCGGGGCCTGTGCGGTCAGCCGCAGCCCGTACCACGGCAGGCGCACCCCGTGGTAGGCGACGGTGTGCCCGATGTGGCCGGTCAGCCACCGCGCCGCCGTCGCGAACTCCTCGCGAGAGCGGGCCCACGCCGGGAGCACTTCGCGACGCTTGCCACCCCGCAACCGATCGGCCAGCCCACCGCCCGATCCGGTCCCCGGGGAGTCGACCCACACGCGCCCCGATCCGTCGACCGACCCGGAGTCGATCCGTCCGGCCGATCCCGTCGCCGATGCGTCGGCCGACTCGCGGGCCGATCGCGCCTTGTCCAGATCGACCACCGAGCCGTCCGATCTGTCGGGCGTGGGGTCGGCCGATCCGGTGCCGCTCATCTCGTGTTCGAGCCGGGCAAACAGCTTCCGCTCGTCGTCGTGTCCGTCGTGCTGATTCACTGAGAGTTCCTTCCTTGTGGAGAGGGAGGACCGGGGCCCGACCATGTGCTTTGGTCGGCGGTGGCCGGGCCCCGTCGGTGCTACGACAGGTCGAACAGGCCGATCTGTGCGGGATCGGCAGGTGCGGTGCGCAGTGCCACGCGGCGAGCTGCGTCCAGGCAATCCGGGCACCATGCCCGGAGCGCGTGCGCCGGGAGGGCGACCGCGCGGCGGGTGGGGGTGATCGGGTCGGCCGGTGCGGCGAGCAGCCGGACCGGCCCGCGGTGCTTGCTGGCGTGTCGGTCGTGCTCTCTCGGGCAGCGGCCCCCGCCCTTGGCGTGGGCGTGGCCACACTCCCCGGAGCACTGGCAGCGCCACTCAGATGCGGCCATGACGATGCGCCATTGGTCGGCGTAGACGATCGGCTCACTCACGCCGCCACCGCCGATTCGGCGTCGTGGTCATCGCTGCGGCACGTCCACGGCGAACACCCTCGGGGCCCATCCTCCGGATCGAGGAGATCCAGCAGCGAACCTTGCCGCTCCCGCCACTCATGAGCGGTCACGGTGTCTACGGGGGCCTGGTCCAGTGGCACACAGGAGCGATGTAGATAGGCCTGGCCCAACAGAGGTGAACCGGTGGCGTTGCCGCGCGCGGCCCCGGAACGGATCGCGTGATCGAAGGCGACGGCCGCTGCCCACTCGGTGGGCTGGTGGTCGCGCATCTGGCGCCACTGGGCGTTGGAGTGGAACGGACAGCCGACGCACGCACTCTTCGGGGTGCTCTGCCAACCGCGTCGGGCGAGGAAACGCAGACAGTCCGTGCGTGACCAGCCCAGTTCCAGCAGCGGGTGCCGGTTGAGCGCGTAGCCGATGCCCGAGTCCTTGGCCCGGGTGAACTCATCGCAGCTGATGCCCACCCACTGCTCTGCGAACAGTCCCCGAGGCAGACGCCCGGCGGGGTAGCCGAGCAGGGTGCGCACCTGCCGCTTGATGGGCTTGAGCTTGTACTCATCGGTGCACTGCCGCCGGATCATGCCCACACTGCCATCACCGTTCTTCACAAACAGCGGCATGGACGCGAATCGGTGAGCCGGGTCCAACGCGTCGGTGTGGATGTTGCCCGCCGACACCCGGTACACGGGGATACCCGCCGGTGTGGCCACCTCCTTCTCCAGCCGCTCCAGGTGCACGTACACCTGCTCCGGTTCCCACCCGGTGTCAGAGAAGATCGCTCCATCCAGTCGGGGAAGAACTCCCTCAGCAGCGAGCAGCAACAGCGCGGTGGACTGTACTCCAGCCCCCAGGGACAGCAGCCGCAAGCTCGGCGTAGAAGCGCTCATGCGGCAACCCCCACCGGCCCACGCTGCTTACCCTCGACACGTTCTGCGCGCAGCGTCTCCCGCAACCGACGGGCGTTAGCCGGGGAGCAACGCAGCTCGGTCCGGATCGGCTCAGCTGCCAGCCGTTCGGCCGGCCACTGTGCCGTGGCCTCGCGTGCCTGCGTCAGCAGCTCCTCGAACGACCGCTTGCCCTGCGGACGCCGCCCCTTCCTCGCACCGGTCGCGCGCGGCTTGGGCGCCTCCTTGGGGGGCGCGGGCGGCAGTGCCGGTCGGTCCGGCGTGGCCGGTTCCGGCACCGCCTCGTCGGGGGCGAGTTCGCCCAGCTTGAGCAGGACGCGGGTCCGGCGCGGTGCGGTGCGGCGCCAGTTGCGACCGTGCCGCTCGCGCAGCTCTGCCCGGAGCAGCTGGCGTTCCCGCTCGCGGGCGAGTGCGTCGCGGTAGCTGGTCGTCTCCCACAGCACCATCCGGCGCCACAGGGCGAACGTCGCGATCGGGGAGAGCAGCCAGCGGGAGCGGCGGATGCGTTCCATCCGCGCACCGGTCGCCGCGCCGATGCGGACGGCGTAGATGTGGGCGGCGATCTCGGAGAGCACCACCCACAGCAGCGGCATGGTCCCGTGCGCCACCTTCGCCGACAGGGACTCGCCAGCAGCGACGTTCAGCCAGCACGTCACCGCCGTGAGGGCCCAGGGAACGAACCGCACCCACCCCAGGGGCATCCCCATGCGGATGAGCAGCAGGTTGGCCACGGTGAACACCGGAATCGCCACGTCGATGCCGACCGGCAGCATCCACGGTGCACCGAATCCCCACCGCTCAGCTGCGGCGGACACCGCGTCGAACGACGATGCCAAGCCGAGTCCGCCGACCGCGCCGGCGGACAGAGCAGCAGCGGCAGCCAGCCACCGTTCCCCCGTGCTCAGAGCGGGGATGCCCCGGTGCTCAGCCGTCGTCGCGGCCGTCTCGGTCCCGCTCACGGCTGCCTCCCCTCGGGCCGGGTTGCGCCGACTCGACCGGGGCGGCGGCCGTTGATCTGCTCGCCGGTGATCGGCACGTTTCCGTGACCGATGCACCAGTCCCAGCCGCTCCGCTTGCACCGGTACATCGCCTCGTCAGCCCGACGCAGTGCGACCGGCAGTCCCGTACCGGGTCCGGCGGCCACCACTGCGCCGATGGACGCGCTGACGGGGAGCTGGGCGTTTTGGTGGGGCACGGGCTCGTTGAGTCGTTCGGCCAGATCGGTCAGCGCAGTGCGGAGGTGGGACTCACCACCGACGGTGAACACGGCGGTGAACTCGTCTCCGCCGAGCCGGGCAGCCGTCCCCGCGTGGTCGAGCGCCCACCGGGCCAGCCGCCGACCGGTTGCCCGGATGGCCGCGTCACCGGCTGCGTGACCGAACGTGTCGTTCAGCTCCTTGAAGCGGTTCAGGTCCGCCAGCAGCACCGCCCGCGATCCCCGAGACAACAGCTTCCGGGCCCGGGTCTCGAACAGCGCCCGCGTCGGCAACCCGGTCAACGGGTCGCGCCGGGCGCGGCTGAGTTGGCGACGCATCCACACGGTGTGAACGGACCAGCCCGCCGCTACGGGCGCCGCAGCGACGACCGTGGAGAGAACAGCGCTCATGCCGCCTCACCCTCTCGGCGCACGCGACGACGCCGGGCCGCAGCCCTCAGCATCGGCACGGTGCGTGTCAGGGCCTCGGCGTACAGCGCGTCCCAGGCGGCCACCTCGTCCGACTCGGCCCGCTCTCGCAGGTCCGCCAGGGCCTCTCGCGCGACGTCCATCCGCGCGGCCCGCTCCTCGTGGGACTCGCCCGGGACACCCACGAACAGCTCCCGGTCGATACCGAGTGCCAGTTCCGTGAACTCGGAGGCGTTGTAAGCCTCCTGACCAGCAACAAAGGTGCGCATCACTACTCCTGTGTTTGTCGAGCAGGGCAGGGTGCAGCGGTCGGCGTTCCTTGGCCGGGAGACGACCGCGCACGCATCAGCATGCACTAGTGCGCACTAGCTCGCAAGCATTGCGACAGTGCGCAGTAGGGCGCGCTGGTGGATAACCTCGAAGCATGAGCCTTGCCGCGAACGACCCCAGACCCAAGCCGGTGCAGGTTGCGGATGTGCTGCGGAGGCGGATCAGCGAGGGGAGGTACGCGGACGGCAGGTTGCCGGGAACCCGGGAGCTGGCCCGCGAATTCGGAATCGCCGGCCAGACGGTGCGCGACGGGCTGGGCATCCTCGTCGCAGAGGGGTTGATCTTCTCTGCGGGGAACCGCGGGTACTTCGTGACGGCGGCCTCAGCAGAGGCGCCGAGTGCTAAGCAGGACACGACCGAAGAGATCAAGGAAATCCGCTCCCAGATTCAGGCATTGGCTGAACGGGTGGCGGCCCTCGAAGGTCGCGCCACCTCAGGCAGTGCGTGATCTGGACAACACTGTGAAGCTGGGACCGGCTGTCGAGAAGTGACAGTGGGGGTGTCAGCGAGCCGGGGACGGTGACACCTCAGATGCCCCCCACTGTCCTCTTGCGTGTCCCCCCGAAGGAACGGCAAGACTCACGACAGGCAGCCAAGGGAGGGCACATGGCAGACGACAGGCCAGCATGGGCACACCGCATCGTGGCCGAACGGCAAGCACGGGACTGGTCTCAGCTTCAAGCCGTACGCGCCCTCAGAGCCCACGCACCGAGCGAGCTGCCCAGCGAAGAGTCGATGGTCCGCCAGTGGAAGCGCTGGGAAGCCGGCTCCATGCCCGGCGACTTCTACCGCCCCATCATCGCCGCGACCTTCGGCACCGTGACACACGCGATCTTCCCCGCCCCGTCCCGTCGTGACGGCAACGCCGAAATCGTCGCCGCGAGCGGCATGGAGACGTTGGAAATCGTCAGCCGCCTGAACCGCTCCGACGTCGACGCCGCCACCCTGGACGCGCTGCGCATCACCGTCGACCGGCTCTGCTCCGAGTACCCATTCATGCCGAGCGAGCAGCTGCTCGTAGAGGGCCGGCAGTGGCTCCGCCGCGTGGTGGACCTCCACTCCAAGAGCCTCACGCTCGCCCAGCACCGCGAAGTGCTGGCGCTCTCCGGGTGGCTCGCGCTCCTGGTCGGCTGCGTCGAGTACGACATGGGCAACCGCCACGGCGCCGAGTCAACGCGCCGGGCCGCGCTCTCACTTGCCACGGAGACCGACCACGGCGAGATCGCCGGATGGGCCCACGAGATGCGCGCCTGGTTCGCGCTCACCACGGGCGACTACCGAGGCGTTATCGCTGCCGCCCAAGCCGGTACCGAACGCGCCACGAATCACGGCGTCGCTGTGCAGCTGGCCGCGCAGGAAGCGAAGGCGTGGGCCCGCATAGGAGACCGACGGCAAGTCGAGGTGACCCTCGACCGTGGCCGTCGCCTCCTCGAAGGAATGCCGCTCCCGGAGAATCTGGACAACCACTTCGTAGTGGACCCGGCAAAGTTCGATTTCTACTCGATGGACTGCTACCGTCTCGTCGGCGAAGACAAGCTGGCCCGCAATCTCGCCGAGCAGGTCCTCCGTGACGGCACCGACTTCGACGGCACCGAACGCTCCCCTATGCGCAACGCCGAAGCGCGCGTAACTCTCGGTGTCACCTCGGCGCGTGAAGGCTCCTTGGAGGAAGCTATCATTTACGGGGAACGCGCGCTCAAAGGAGACCGGCAATCAGTACCGTCACTCATCATGACAAGTCGAGAACTGGCAGCTGAAATGCGCCAACGTTTCAGCGGCGACTCGGCAGCGCAGGATTATTTGACTCACCTGCGAGACCTTGGCGCGGCGAGCCCTGGGTTTCTCCCTTCTTAGGGCAAGCCTCGCATTCAGAAAGAGTAATAAGTGAAGCGCCGTACAGTTGCACTGATAGTCCTGGCCATCACCGGTTGGCTATGCTCTCTCATTTGGGGACCGTGGCTACTCGACAGCCCCCACTTGGACGATTTGTCCCCCGGTGCAGGGGCCGCAGTCAACGGATTCCGTACAGGCATCGCAGCACTCGGCGTGGGCGCGGCAGCACTGGTTAGCCTCTATTTTGCGCACCGTACCTACGAACTGGGTAAGTCGGCACAGTTCACAGATCGTTTCAGTAAGGCCGTGGAAATGCTTTCTGCAAACGAGGAACCTACTATGGCTCTTGGAGGAATCTACGCGCTTGAGCGAGTCATGAAAGATTCACCCTACGATAGGTCGGCGGTGATCGAGGTCCTGGCAGCCCACATTCGTCGACGGTCGTCATTCGGTGGTCTATCCGCCAACGCCTCCCCATCTTACACCGAGAGAAATATATGCCGCGCAGAAGACGTGGCAGCTGCACTCACTGTACTGGCCAGAAGAGAGTTCAGGGGTGACGATCCGCAGGTCGACCTCAGTCGCTGCGATTTGCGACGTTTCTCATTCAGTAGAGGTGCGAACTTCCGCAATACCGACTTTTCCGAGTCCCATCTTGGGAATTGCTATCTCCCCGAAGCAAACTTCTCAGGTTCGTATTTTCGGGGGACACTGTTGACATGGGCAAGGGTTGAAGGCGCAGATCTCTCAGACTGTGCCTTTCCTGAAGCCGACATGACTGCGATCAATCTCGCAGGGGCAAAGCTGGACGGTTCCAACCTAATGGCTGCTAATGGCCTCAGGCAGGGCGCAATTGATCAGGTGCGGTCGGCCAAGGGTGCCGTATGGCCAGACGGTGTCCCTCAGGACGAAGACAAGTAGTCGCACGGTAGACGCCACCCGTGGACGACAGCCACGGTCACCGGACGACGTCCACAGACGGTTCCTCCTTGGCTACTATGCTCAGCTGCTACGTGGAGTGCGGAAGGTCGTCGTCCGCCTGACGCACACGAGCAGGCGAAGAGTTGAGCGTGCTTTTCGGGAAACCGCTGCCTGAAGCATCCCGGATCGGCACACTCGGGTCATGGCTGCTGCTGATCTTTCCTGGGCCGACTGGCTTAAGTTCGTCCCTGGCTGGCTTGCGTTCGTGTGGACCGTGGGTGCGGGGACTCGCAAGGTATGGCTGCGTCGTCACCAACTCGCTCTGGGGCCTGAAGCTGAGGCCCTTCGCAGGCAGCTCACAGAGTTCCGTGCCCTCTTGGACGAGGTAACTTCAGGTCTTCACCGGTCGGACTGGTTCATGCATGAGGACCGGCGCGAGGTTGGCCGGGCTCTCCGAGACGCTGCCGACCGTCGAGAGGATCAGGTACTCAAGCTGTCGCTGAACCGCCTAGCCGATGCGTGGGATCAGATCTTCGCGTTGGCACCTCCAGTCCGTGCAAGACGGCGCTTCCTGGGAGGAGCTGACGAGGTCCGCCAGCACCGAGACTCCGCGCTACAGGACGCCCGAGACATTGAACAGGTTCATCGGATGACAGAGCTGGCGCACACAGCTGTGCTCGATGTCCAGTCGGCCCTCAGCCGCCTGAACGAGTTGGAGCGTAAGACGCACGGCCGGAGCTAGGTGGGCGACTGGAAATCTGTAGGAGTAGGACACTGTTGCTCTGACTGCTTACAGCAGAGGGAGGCGTAAAGTGCGGGAGAAGCTCATGGCTTTGGAATTCGAGGACGGCATCGTCTGGATGGAGGACATAGGCTCGTTCGACTACGTTCGGCAGTCCGTTGAGCTGTCTGTGGCCACGCGTCGGAGGCCGGTGCCCTGGCGGGGTGCTGGACGCCGGGTGGGCTACGCAGTGCTTCGCCCCGACGCGCCAAGTGGGGACGTGCCAGGCAAGTTCGTGCGGCGGATCTTCTGGGTGAAGGATCACGACAGGTCCGAGGAACCGAACGGGACGTACAGTCGCTCGGCACCGAGCGAGGCAGTTGACCCGCGAACTGTTTCTCCGGGTGTCTGGGGCGAGCTCACTCAGCGCGCGTGGGGAGCACCGCTTCCTGAGGTGTAGACGGTAGGAGCAGCGATGTCCAGTGCCCCTGGACGAGGTGTGGACGACTAGGCGTCAGTCCATACGGGCACTCTCAATTTCTGCAGTTCAGCAGTATTTTCGGCGTGTGACCTTGAGGGGACTGTAAATCTGCCGGCTCAGCCTTCCCAGGTTCGAATCCTGGCGCCGCCACAGGAACGGGAAGCCCCCTCCGACCAGTCGAAAGACCAGGTCAGAGGGGGCTTCTTGGGTTCCGGGTGGCGTGGGCCCGTCCACGGCCTCGGTCAGGCGGTCCAGTGGTGGGTGTAGAGCGCGCGGGCCTCGCGCAGGTTGAGGACGGTGTTCTCCTCGACCGCGTCCACGGGCGGGCCGTAGGGGTGCTGGTCGTGCGCCCAGACGAGGTGCACCAGGGCGTAGGCCGCGAGGAAGAGGTAGTGCGGGTGCGTGTAGGTCTTGATGCTCGCGGCGCTGCTGTAGAAGGGCGAGAAGGACTCCCCGTGGTACCGCTCGTTGCGAGCGGTGTAGAGGAGCCCGCACAGCAGGATGCGGAGCCGGGCCGGGGGTGAGAGGGCGACCGGCGTCCCTCCGACGTCGAGCCGCTCTCCCCTCAGCGCGCGCCGGAGGAGCATGGCTCCCCGGCGCGCCGTGTCGGTGTCCGGGGCGGCGTACTGCTTCTCCACCAGGGTGAGGAAGGCGTCGATCTCGGCGGGCAGGCCGTCACCGGCTCCGTAGCCGGTGGACAGCCTCGTGCGGGCCTGGCGGCTGCTCTCGGCGGGCTCCCGGAGCACGAGTCGCTTGAAGAGGTATCCGCAGGTCTGGCTCGGGACGTCGGCGAGCAGGGCTTCCGTGACGGCACCGGACAGTCGCCGGTCGGCGCTGAGGAGCTTCAGCGCGTCCGTGACGTTCGGCCGTCCGCCTCGGCGGGTGGGCAGACGGGTGACGGCGGTCTTCTCCAGCACCTTCCACGTCGAGTCGAAGGCGATGTCCGGGCGCCGGGGCAGGGCGTCGAGGGCCTCCAGCAGGAACGAGACCTGCGTGTGGTACCAGAGGTCGTCGGAGTGCGGGAGCGGAAGGGGGACGAAGAAGCGGGACCCGGTCCGCGTCAACCGCTGCGCGAACTGCTCCTCGATGAGCAGCCGTCGGCGCTCCGCGACGATCCCCGACCTGCTCCACGCCGCGATGATGTCGATGCGTTCGCGTCGTTGGCGGGACCTCTTCTGTGACTCCACCGCACCGTTCTCCCGCGTGGCCCCCCGGGCACGAGGGACGTGCCCGGACCGGCGAATGACGATACATCAGCCGGCCCGAACCGGTCGGGCGTGTGACGGGTGGGAGCGACGCGTCAGGGGAGGGTGGCGGTGACGGCGGTGGGGACGGGGCTTTCGCCGCTGACGAGGTTGAGGGTGAGCCCGGCGGTGCGCGGTTCGTCGAGGAGGGCGACGAGGACGGCGGCGACGTCGTCGCGCGGCACCTCGGCGCGTTCGGCGTCCGGACCGAGGTGGACGCGGCCGGTGCCGGGGTCGTCGGTGAGACGCCCGGGGCGCAGGATCGTCCAGTCGAGGTCGGTCCGGGCGCGGACGGCGGCGTCGGCGGCGCCCTTGGCGCGGAGGTAGGCGGCGAAGACCTCGTCCATGCCGGGCGGCGGCTCCTCGTCGACCCGCATGGCCGAGACGACGATCAGGCGGCGGACGCCGGCTTGCGCGGCGGCCTCGGCGAAGAGTTCGGCGCCCCGGCGGTCCATCGTCTCCTTGCGGGCCGCGCCGCTGCCCGGCCCGGCTCCGGCGGCGAAGACGGCGGCGTCGGCGCCCGCGAGGTGACCGGCGACGTCGGCGACGGAGGCGGACTCCAGGTCGCAGACGACCGGTTCGGCCCCGGCCGCCCGGACGGTGTCCGCCGCCTCCGGGCGCCGGATCAGGCCGACGGCCTCGTCGCCGCGTGCGGTGAGCAGCTGTTCGAGCCGTACCGCGATCTGTCCGTTGCCCCCTGCGATGACTGTGCGCATGCGTCCGACGGTACGTCACCCGGGCTCCGCTGCGGTGTCATCCCTGTGCCTGGCGCGGCAGGTCGAGTCCGGCGCCGTCGGCCGCGTCGCAGAACTCCCGCACCGCGCTGGTGCGGGCGACCACGCGGCCCCGGTGGAGCACGACGCGGCTGTATCCCAGGGACAGGACGCCCGGCACCGTCTGCCCCCGGACGGCGAGCAGTTCGGCGGGGAAGCCGGCCTCGACGCGCACCGGGGGGAGCCCGAGGGCGCGCCGGGGCTCGGCGCTGACGGCCGCGTAGGCGTCCTCGGGGCCGGCCTCGGCGCGGGACGCCAGGAGGAAGGCGGCCTCCAGGGGGTCGCCGCGCCCGACGGGGTTGGCGGCGTCGCGCAGGGCTCCGCTGCCCGCGGCGACGTGGACGCCGGCCGAGCGGAGCAGCCGCAGCGGCACCCACCCGCCCGTGTCGGGCTGGCCGGTCGTGCCGTCGAGCACGCAGCCGCCCTGGGGCAGGGTGACGACGCTGACGCCGGACGTGGCGAGCCGTCCGGCGAGGTGGGCGGCGACGTCGTGCGGGAGCCGGGCGAGCCCGCAGCAGGGGCCGATGGTGACGTGGGGCCGCAGCCCGCCGGCCATGGCGGCGAGCCGGGCGAGCCGGGCCGGGTCGGGGGCGTCGGTGTGGAGGTCGACGGCGCGGCCGTGTTCGGCGGCGAGTTCGAGGACGGCCTCGGCGTGGCCCGACGGGTCGGGGTCGAGGTCGGGGCAGCCGCCGACGACGTCCACGCCCATCCGGAGGGCGTCGCGGAGCATGGCGAGCCCGTCGGCTCCGGCCGCTCCGGTGAGTTGGCGCGGTACGGCGACGACGCGCAGCTCCGTCAGCCCGCGCAGTGCGCGGCGGGCACCGAGGACGGCCTGGAGCGAGCGGAGTCCGGTCACGTCGCCGATGCGCACGTGGGTGCGGATGGCGGTGGCGCCGTGGCCGAGCTGGAGGAGGGCGGCCTGGGTGGTGCGGCGCTGGACGTCGACGGGTTCCAGGGACGGCGGTCCGTCGACGTCGGCGGTGAGGGCGCTGTCGTGGTGGGCGTGGGGTTCGGCGGGCGCGGGCAGCAGGAGGTATCCGCCGAGGTCGACGCGGGTGCCCCGGGCGCGCGCGTCGGTGTCGGCGAGGCTTCCGGCGGTGCCGACGGCCTCGATGCGGCCGCCGGTGACGCGGACGTCGACGGTCCTGCCGTCGGCGAGACGGGCGCCGCTGAGGACCAGGCCGCCCGCCTCGTCGTTCGCTCCGGCGCGTCCGTGGCGCCCGGGTTCCTGGGGCTGGCTGTCCGGCATCGGGCTCCCGCTGGGTGCTGTGCCTCGGTCGAGGAGTGTCGGTGGGGGCGTCCCGGGCCGACGGTGTGGCGCGGTGGCGTGCACGGTCCGTGGGCGGGGTCGGACCGAGCGTAGGACGCGGTGGGTGCCCGGTGCGCGCAGTCGCGAGGCGGTCGGCATAAGTCGTACCGGCGGGGGCGCCCGGTGCGGCTCGGGCGGGACCGCCTCCGGCCCACGTCCGCCGACGTGGCGGGCGGCTCCGGCGGGTGCTGGGAGGGCCGCTGCGAGGGGGCTCCGGGGGCCTCCGCGAGGGGCGCCTCACGGCGCTGTACTGATTTCACCTTCGGCGGCGGAGCGTGTAGTGTCTTCCTCGCTCGCCCCAATAGCTCAGTCGGCAGAGCGTCTCCATGGTAAGGAGAAGGTCAACGGTTCGATTCCGTTTTGGGGCTCTGATGTGAGAGGCCGTCCGCCAGGTGGCGGGGGGCCGGTCACATCGTGGCGGCGTAGCTCAGTCGGTAGAGCAAACGGCTCATAATCGTTGTGTCACCGGTTCAAGTCCGGTCGCCGCTACTCACCACTCAGTAGCCGATTGTGGGGTCGGTCCTTCGATCGGCTACTCTTTCTGCGTTAAACACCATTCGTTCGCGTCAAGGAGCACTCAACGTGGCTGCCACGGACGTCCGCCCGAAGATCACGCTGGCCTGCGTGGAGTGCAAGGAGCGGAACTACATCACCAAGAAGAACCGGCGTAACAACCCGGACCGTCTTGAGATGAAGAAGCACTGCCCGCGCTGTAACGCGCACACCGCGCACCGCGAGACGCGCTGATCACCGGGCTGATCACAGCAATCGTCGAGGCCGCCCCCGTCGTCGGGGGCGGCCTCACGGCGTTCGCCGTCCCCGTGGCCGGTCGCGACCGGCCACGGGGACGGCTGACGTCGGGCACCAGCACGCCGGATTCCAGCAGGAGGTAGCGGGCCATGGCCCTCGACCAGTCGTTCGTCGGGCGGAGCTACCCGCCCACCGCTCCCTACGAGGTCGGCCGGGAGAAGATCCGGGAGTTCGCCGAGGCGATCGGCGACGCCCATCCCGCCTACACCGACCCGGAGGCGGCGAAGGCGCTCGGCCACGAGGACGTCGTCGCGCCGCCCACGTTCGTGTTCAGCATCACCTACCGGGCCGCCGCCGAGGTCGTGCAGGACCCGGAGCTCGGGCTGGACTACAGCCGCGTCGTCCACGGCGACCAGCGCTTCGCCTACGTCCGCCCGGTGCGGGCGGGCGACCGGCTCACCGTCACCTCGACGGTCGAGGCCATCCGCTCCATGGCGGGCAACGACATCCTGGACATCCGCGGGGACGTCCACGACGAGCTGGGCGAGCTCGTCGTGACCGCCCACACGAAGCTGGTCGCCCGCGCGGCGGCGGAGGAGAGCTGAGATGGCCGCCACACGCCGCTACGCCGACGTCGAGCCGGGCACCGAGCTGCCCGTGCGGACGTTCCCCGTCACCCGGGAGACGCTGGTGCGGTACGCCGGTGCCTCGGGTGACTTCAACCCGATTCACTGGAACGAGCGGTTCGCCCGCGAGGTGGGCCTGCCGGACGTCATCGCGCACGGCATGTTCACGATGGCGTCGGCCGTCCGCGTCGTCACGGACTGGGTCGGCGACCCGGGTGCCGTCGTCGAGTACGGGGTGCGCTTCACCAAGCCCGTCGTGGTCCCGGACGACGTCGAGGGCGCTGTGATCGAGGTCTCCGCCAAGGTCGGCGCGAAGCTCGACGACGAGGCGCGCACCGTCCGCGTCGACCTGACGGCGACGAGCGCCGGGCAGAAGGTCCTCGGCATGGCCCGCGCCGTCGTCCGGCTCGCCTGACCCCGCTCCCCGGCGGCCCCACCCGTACGCTGGTGCCCGTGCAGAAGCTTCTCGACGCCCCGCTCGCCCCGCTGACCACGTTCCGGCTCGGCGGGCCGGCGCGGTGCCTCGTCCACGCCACCACCGACGACGAGGTGATCGACGCCGTGCGCGCGGCGGACGCCGCCGGTACGCCGCTTCTGCTCATCGGGGGCGGCAGCAACCTCGTCATCGGGGACGACGGGTTCGACGGCACCGCCGTCCGCGTCGCGACGACCGGCCTCACCCTGGACGGGACGCGGCTGGAGCTGGCGGCGGGGGAGAACTGGTCGGAGGCCGTCGCCCGCACCGTCGAGGCCGGGCTGGCGGGCGTCGAGTGCCTGGCCGGCATCCCCGGCTCGGCGGGCGCGACGCCGATCCAGAACGTCGGCGCGTACGGGCAGGAGGTGTCGTCCGTCATCACCGAGGTCGTCGCCTACGACCGGGCCGAGGACCGCACGGTGACGATCCCGGCCGCCGCGTGCGGCTTCTCCTACCGGCACAGCCGCTTCAAGGCCGAGCCGGACCGCCACGTCGTGCTGCGGGTGCGGTTCGCGCTGGAGGACGCCGGCGGGCTCTCCGCCCCGATCCGGTACGCCGAGACGGCGCGGGCCCTCGGCGTCGGGGTCGGCGACCGGGTGCCCGCCGCCCGCGCCCGCGAGACCGTGCTCAAGCTGCGCGCCGGCAAGGGCATGGTGCTCGACCCGGAGGACCACGACACGTGGTCGGCCGGGTCCTTCTTCACCAACCCCGTCCTCAGCGAGGCCCAGCACGCCGCGTTCACCGCCCGCGTCGCCGCACGCCTCGGGCCCGACGTGGCGGCTCCCGCCTGGCCCGCCGGGGAGGGCCGCGTCAAGACCTCGGCCGCCTGGCTGATCGACCGCGCGGGTTTCACCAAGGGGTACGGCACCGGCGGGGCCCGCATCTCCAGCAAGCACACCCTCGCCCTGACCAACCGGGGCACGGCCAGCACGGCGGAGCTGCTGGACCTCGCCCGGGAGGTGCGGGACGGCGTCCGGGCGGCGTTCGGCGTCACGCTCGTCAACGAGCCGGTCACCGTGGGCTGCGCGCTGTAGCGGCCGTCCGCGCCCGGCCCGCACCCCGGCCCGTCAGGACGCGAGCCAGGCGTCGACCCCCGCCAGCAGCTCCGTCCGCACCGGCCCGGGGGCCAGCGAGCCCCGCAGGGACTGCCGGGCCAGCTCCGCCAGCTCCACGTCCGTGAAGCCGTGGTGCTCGCGGGCCAGCTCGTACTGGGCGGCCAGCCGCGAACCGAACAGCAGCGGGTCGTCCGCGCCCAGGGCCATCGGCACCCCCGCGTCCCACAGCGTGCGCAGGGGGACGTCCTCGGGCTTGTCGTACACCCCGAGCGCCACGTTGGACGCCGGGCACACCTCGCACGTCACCTGGGCCTCGGCCAGCCGGGCCAGCAGCCGGGGGTCCTCGGCCGCGCGGACGCCGTGGCCCACGCGGTGGGCCCGCAGGTCGTCCAGGCAGTCGCGCACGCTGCCGGGCCCGGCCAGCTCGCCGCCGTGCGGGGCGGCGGCCAGCCCGCCGTCCCGGGCGATGGCGAAGGCCCGGTCGAAGTCGCGGGCGAAGCCGCGCCGCTCGTCGTTGGAGAGCCCGAAGCCGACGACCCCGCGGTCCCGGTAGCGGACCGCGAGCCGGGCCAGGGTGCGGGCGTCCAGCGGGTGCTTCATGCGGTTCGCGGCGACGAGGACCCGGATCGGCAGCCCGGTGGCGCGCTCGGCGGACTCCACGGCGTCCAGGATGATCTCCAGCGCCGGGATGAGGCCGCCGAGCCGCGGCGCGTACGAGGTCGGGTCGACCTGGATCTCCAGCCACCGCGAGCCGTCCGCCACGTCCTCCTCGGCGGTCTCCCGCACGAGCCGCTGGATGTCCTCCGGCCGGCGCAGGCAGGAGCGCGCCATGTCGTAGAGGCGCTGGAAGCGGAACCAGCCGCGTTCGTCCGTGGCACGCAGCTTCGGCGGCTCCCCGCCGCGCAGGGCGTCCGGCAGGTGGACGCCGTACTTGTCGGCCAGCTCCAGCAGGGTGCCGGGGCGCATGGAGCCGGTGAAGTGCAGGTGGAGATGGGCCTTGGGGAGCAGACGGACGTCACGCACGCGTTCCATCCCAAGATCCTGCCGCATCGGGCGGAGGGCGGGAAGTCGCTTTGCGCACAAGCCGCCCCGTGCGGTATCCGCGGCCCGGCGGACACCCTGCCGGGCCGGTGCGCCGCCGCACCGGCCCGGCACCGGGCTCAGCGGGCTTCGGCGAGCAGCTTCTGGATCCGCGAGACGCCCTCGACGAGGTCCTCGTCGCCCAGCGCGTAGGAGAGCCGCAGGTAGCCCGGGGTGCCGAACGCCTCACCGGGGACGACGGCGACCTCGGCCTCCTCCAGGATCAGCGCGGCCAGCTCCACCGTGTCGGCGGGCCGCTTGCCCCGGATCTCCTTGCCCAGGAGCCCCTTCACGGACGGGTAGGCGTAGAAGGCGCCCTCCGGTTCCGGGCAGACCACGCCGTCGATCTCGTTCAGCATCCGCACGATCGTGCGGCGCCGGCGGTCGAAGGCCTCCTTCATCTTCTCCACGGCCGTCAGGTCGCCGGAGACGGCGGCCAGGGCGGCGGCCTGCGCGACGTTGCTCACGTTCGACGTGGCGTGCGACTGCAGGTTCGTCGCGGCCTTGACGATGTCCTTCGGGCCGATGACCCAGCCCACGCGCCAGCCCGTCATCGCGTACGTCTTGGCGACGCCGTTGACGATCACGCAGCGGTCGGCCAGCTCCGGCACGACGACGGGCAGCGAGGAGAACTCCGCGTCGCCGTAGACGAGGTGCTCGTAGATCTCGTCCGTCATGACCCACAGGCCGTGCTCGGCGGCCCAGCGGCCGACGGCCTCGACCTGCTCGCGGGTGTACACGGCGCCGGTCGGGTTGGAGGGGGAGACGAAGAGCAGCACCTTCGTGCGCTCCGTCCGTGCGGCCTCCAGCTGCTCGACGCTGACGCGGTAGCCGGTCGTCTCGTCGGCCACCACCGGCACGGCCACGCCGCCCGCCAGCTTGATCGACTCGGGGTAGGTCGTCCAGTACGGGGCCGGGACGATGACCTCGTCGCCCGGGTCGAGCATCGCGGCGAACGCCTCGTAGATGGCCTGCTTGCCACCGTTGGTGACGAGCACGTTGGCGGCCTCGACGCGGTAGCCGGAGTCGCGCAGGGTCTTGTCGGCGATGGCGGCCTTCAGCTCGGGCAGGCCGCCGGCCGGGGTGTAGCGGTGGAACCTGGGGTTGCGGCAGGCCTCGACCGCCGCCTCGACGATGTAGTCGGGCGTGGGGAAGTCGGGCTCACCCGCGCCGAAGCCGATCACGGGCCGGCCGGCCGCCTTCAGCGCCTTGGCCTTGGCGTCGACGGCGAGCGTGGCGGACTCGGAGATGGCGCCGACGCGCGCCGACACGCGGTTGCCGGACGACGCGGTGGAGGACTGGTCTGAGGGGTTTGCAGCAGTCATGCGAAGCATCGTTGCAGACTCGACGACGGCCGGACACAACGGTTTCACCTTGCGGAAGCCGGGTCGCGCGGCCCGCCGCCCCGGCCCCCGCGCACCCGTCCGGGCGCCGGCGGCCCGGCCCCGGGGCGCCGGACGTGCGAGGCCGCGCCCGTCACGCAGGGCTACCTGTTCGACGGCAGCGCGGTGAGCACGTACACTCATCCCTCGTTGGCCTTCTCCGACCACGCGTCGGGCGCTCACCCGGGTGTCCGTCATGCGGTAGGTTGAGGGATCGGCAAAGGGTCGTAGCTCAATTGGTAGAGCACTGGTCTCCAAAACCAGCGGTTGGGGGTTCAAGTCCCTCCGGCCCTGCTCCACGCATCTCTTCCACCCCATAGGATGGTGCGTGCAGGCGTACGTTACAGAAATGCACCGCCGTGCGGCTGGGCTGAACGTCGCGCGGCCCCCGACCCCGGATCAGGTGAGGACAAGTGGCGGAGATCACGGATACTGCCGAGGTCCCCGAGCCCGGGCGTTCGTCGGACGACAAGAAGCCGCGGCGGGGCGGCAAGCGTGGCAAGAAGGGCCCTCTGGCCCGCCTCGCGCTCTTCTACCGACAGATTGTCGCCGAGCTCCGCAAGGTCGTCTGGCCCACGCGGCACCAGCTCACGACGTACACCACCGTGGTGATCATTTTCGTGCTGATCATGATCGGTATCGTGTTCGTGCTTGACTATGGCTTCAGTGAGGCCGTCAAGTTCGTCTTCGGCTGACACCCTCGCGGCGGCGCCGCTCCTGCGGAGCCGGTCCGTATGTTCGACCCCATAGAGCCAGGAAGAAGCAGCTACCGTGTCTGACCCGAACCTGAACGACGCTGTCGAGCCCGCACAGGGCCGCGAGACCGCGCTCGACTCCGTCGAGACCGCGGCAGACGACAGCGCCGGCCAGGCCGAGGCCGCGCAGGCCGACCAGGCCGACGACGCTGCGGACGCCACCGCCGATGAGGTGTCCGGCGCCGGGGAAGCCCCCGAGGCCGCGCAGGCCGACGACGTCGCAGACGCCGCCGAGGCACAGGACGCCACCGAGCCGTCCGACCAGCAGGCAGCCGACGAGCAGGCCGAGGACGCCGTCGAGGAGGAGCCCGTCGACCCGGTCGCGGCCCTGCGCGACGAGCTGCGCCACCAGCCCGGCGAGTGGTACGTCATCCACACCTACGCGGGCTACGAGAACCGCGTGAAGACGAATCTGGAGCAGCGGGCGGTCTCGCTCAACGTCGAGGACTACATCTTCCAGGCCGAGGTGCCGCAGGAAGAGGTCGCCCAGATCAAGAACGGCGAGCGCCGCACCGTCCGGCAGAACAAGCTGCCCAGCTACGTGCTGGTCCGCATGGAGCTGACGAACGAGTCCTGGGGCGTCGTCCGCAACACCCCGGGCGTCACCGGCTTCGTGGGCAACGCCTACGACCCGTACCCGCTCACGCTGGACGAGGTCGTCAAGATGCTCGCCCCGGAGGCCGAGGAGAAGGCCGCCAAGGAGGCCGCCGAGGCCGAGGGCCGCCCGGCACCGAGCCGCAAGCTGGAGGTCCAGGTCCTGGACTTCGAGGTGGGCGACTCGGTCACCGTCACCGACGGTCCCTTCGCCACCCTCCAGGCGACGATCAACGAGATCAACCCCGACTCCAAGAAGGTCAAGGGCCTGGTGGAGATCTTCGGTCGGGAGACGCCGGTCGAGCTGAGCTTCGACCAGATCCAGAAGAACTGAGCGCACCGAGCGCATCGGGAAGGGCCCCGGCGGACGGTTCCACCGTCCGCCGGGGCCCTTCCGCGTGCCTGCCCAGGCGCCCGGGGCCCGGCCCGGCCTGCCCGGTTTCGTGGTACGGCGGGCCATTCGCTATCGTGGTGCGGTATGCCTCCATCCGGATGACGGATGGTGGGCGAACCACTCTCACTCAAGACCCGGAGAGAGCATGCCTCCCAAGAAGAAGAAGGTCACGGGGCTGATCAAGCTCCAGATCCAGGCCGGCGCCGCCAACCCGGCTCCGCCGGTCGGTCCCGCGCTGGGCCAGCACGGCGTCAACATCATGGAGTTCTGCAAGGCCTACAACGCGGCGACCGAGTCGCAGCGCGGTTGGGTCATCCCGGTGGAGATCACGGTCTACGAGGACCGCTCCTTCACCTTCATCACGAAGACCCCGCCGGCCGCGAAGATGATCCTCAAGGCCGCGGGCGTGGAGAAGGGCTCCGGCGAGCCGCACGTCAAGAAGGTCGCGAAGATCACGCGCGACCAGGTGCGGGAGATCGCCACCACCAAGATGCCCGACCTGAACGCGAACGACCTGGACGCCGCCGAGAAGATCATCGCCGGCACCGCCCGTTCCATGGGCGTCACGGTCGAGGGCTGACCGCACCCGGTCACCAGCAGTTCCGTGGAAGGACCAAGCGCTGGTCCACACCACGACTCCGTACCTGAAACACAGGAGCAGAAGTGAAGCGCAGCAAGAATCTCCGCAGCGCGGACGCCAAGATCGACCGGACGCGGCTCTACGCCCCGCTCGAGGCCGTCCGCCTCGCCAAGGACACGACCGCCGTCAAGTTCGACGCGACCGTCGAGGTGGCCTTCCGCCTGGGTGTCGACCCGCGCAAGGCCGACCAGATGGTCCGCGGCACCGTGAACCTGCCGCACGGCACCGGCAAGACCGCCCGGGTCCTGGTCTTCGCGACCGGTGACCGTGCAGCCGCCGCGGAAGCCGCGGGCGCCGACATCGTCGGCTCCGACGAGCTGATCGACGAGATCTCCAAGGGCCAGCGCCTGAACGAGTTCGACGCGGTCGTCGCCACCCCGGACCTCATGGGCAAGGTCGGCCGCCTCGGCCGCGTGCTCGGTCCGCGTGGCCTGATGCCGAACCCGAAGACCGGCACCGTCACCCCCGACGTCGCCAAGGCCGTCACCGAGATCAAGGGCGGCAAGATCGAGTTCCGCGTCGACAAGCACGCGAACCTGCACTTCATCATCGGCAAGGTGTCGTTCGGTGAGCAGCAGCTCGTGGAGAACTACGCCGCGGCGCTGGACGAGGTCATGCGTCTGAAGCCGTC
This sequence comes from Streptomyces chumphonensis, assembly GCF_014779715.1. Taxonomy (GTDB): domain Bacteria; phylum Actinomycetota; class Actinomycetes; order Streptomycetales; family Streptomycetaceae; genus Streptomyces; species Streptomyces chumphonensis. The sequence continues at coordinate 285,643 of NZ_JACXYU010000005.1, read as the reverse complement.
CGCCGCCAAGGGCCGTTACATCAAGAAGGCCACCATCACCACCACGATGGGCCCCGGCATCCCGGTCGACGGCAACCGCACCCGCAACCTGCTCGTCGAGGACGAGGCCGCCTGAGCCTCTCCCCGACGCCGGTTGGGACGAGCCCCCGCTCCCTGTGGAGCGGGGGCTTTCCCGTTGTCAGGGACACACGGGCATGGACTACGGTTGGCACATTCACTGACACATGTGGGGGAGAACGTGATGCGTCGTACGCGCACGACGGCACTGGCTGCCGTCAGCCTGACCGCGGCCCTGGTCCTCAGCGGCTGCACCGGGGGCGGGGAGAGCTCGGACGAGGGCGGCACGACGTCGTCGGCCCCGTCGCAGGCCGCCGAGAAGCGCTCGGCGCTCCAGGTCATGGCGGCGGCCACGAAGAAGACGACCGAGGCGAAGTCCGCCCGCCTCGAGATGACGATGACGGCGCCGGGCATGCCCGAGGCGATGGAGATGCAGGGCGTCATGTCCTGGGACCCGGTCGCCATGGACTTCACCATGAGCGGTGAGGCGTTCGCGGGGGCCGCGGGTGAGGAGTCCTCCGCGCCGTCCGAGATGCGCATGGTGTGGCTCGATGACGTCATGTACATGTACATGGGTGAGGTCATGGCGGCCGACACCGGCGGCAAGACCTGGATGAAGTTCGACATCGAGGCCATGGTCGAGGAGGCCGGTGACGAGGCGCTCGCCGACCAGATGACGGCCGGCCTGGACGAGATGGGCCGCAGCCCGGCCGAGCAGATGGCTCTGCTGCTGGACTCGCCGAACATCGAGCACGTCGGCGAGGAGAAGCTGGACGGCGCCGCCACGCAGCACTACCAGGGCAGCATCACCCTTGAGGAGCTGCTGGAGATCGAGGCGCAGAACTCCGCGTCCGGCGAGTACCTGACAGAGGAGAAGCGGGCGGAGCTCCTGGACGGCATGGACGAGTCGGGCATCGAGGCGATGGACCTCGACGTCTGGCTCAACGAGGACGACATGCCGGTGCAGATGACGGTGGTCATGGACAGCCCCGAGGGCAGCATGGAGATGACCCAGCGCATGACCGACTACGGCGTGAAGGTGGCTCCCGAGGCTCCGCCGGCCGACGAGACGATCGACTTCGTGGAGATGTTGGAGGAGCTCGGCGGTCCGGGCGCGCTGGAGCCCGGCGCGGTCTGACGCACCCGGCCTCCCGGTCCGACGTGACGGCGCCCGTGCCGTGACGTCGGACCGGGGCCGGATTTGCCTCCGCCGTGACGCCCCCCGTACAGTGTCGCGGTAGCCAAAGACCGCTGGTCGTTGCTGCGTGCCGTCGTCACAGTCGGCTCGCGGTGGCCTAAGGATTCGCTCGTCTGAGCGGACGGCCCGTGCAGGCACGTGAGGTTCATACTCCGGTACGGGCGGCGTTCCGTACTGTCGAGTCACGCCCCGTGCGCCTGCGCACCGGGGCGTTTCGCTTGTGTGCAGCTCCTTCCTGAAGTGCCCGATGGGGCGGTCCGGCGCGACGGACCGGTCGGCAGACCGGTCGAGGACCAACACCCGGAAGGAGGCGCGAGGCTCATGGCGACGCCCGACAAGGTCGCAGCCGTTGAGGAGATGACGGAGAAGTTCCGCAACTCCAACGCCGCTGTGGTCACCGCGTACACCGGACTTTCCGTGGCACAGCTCAAGGAGCTGCGCCGCTCGCTCGGTGACAACGCCCAGTACCGTGTGGTGAAGAACACGCTGACCAAGATCGCGGCCAAGGAGGCCGGGGTCACCACGCTCGACGAGTTCCTGACGGGCTCGACGGCGGTCGCCTTCGTGACCGGTGACCCGGTCGAGGCGGCGAAGGGTCTGCGTGACTTCGCCAAGACCAACCCCGCTCTCGAGCTGAAGGGCGGTGTCCTTGACGGCAAGGCACTGTCCGCGGACGAGATCAAGAAGCTTGCGGACCTCGAGTCCCGCGAGGTGCTGCTCTCCAAGCTGGCCGGTGGAATGAAGGCGTCCATGGCCAAGGCCGCGGCGACCTTCCAGGCCCCGCTCACGAAGTTCGTCCGCACCGCGGACGCGCTGCGTGCCAAGCAGGACGAGCAGGGCGGTGCCGGTACGCCGGCTCCCGCCGAGGCCGCGGAGTAACCGAACTTCCGGCTACCGCGCAGCCCAGCGGGCCCCCGTACGCCCGCCGACATGTACGACATCCGGCACCAGCCGAACGAGTGGAAGGACGCCATCATGGCGAAGCTCAGCCAGGACGAGCTGCTCGCGCAGTTCGAGGAGATGACCCTCATCGAGCTCTCCGAGTTCGTCAAGAAGTTCGAGGAGAAGTTCGACGTCGAGGCCGCCGCCCCGGCCGCCGTCGTCGCCGCTGCCCCGGGTCAGGGTGGTGGCGCCGCCGCCGCCGAGGAGGAGAAGGACGAGTTCGACGTCGTCCTCACCGCCGCCGGTGACAAGAAGATCCAGGTCATCAAGGTCGTGCGCGAGCTGACCTCCCTCGGCCTGAAGGAGGCCAAGGACCTGGTCGACGGTGCGCCGAAGCCGGTTCTGGAGAAGGTCGCCAAGGACGCCGCGGACAAGGCCAAGGAGTCCCTCGAGGGCGCCGGCGCCAGCGTCGAGGTCAAGTGACCCGCTGAACCCCCGCGGGGCGGGTGCCGACACGGCACGCGGCCCGCTCGTCGAGGGCGATCACCCATCCGGGTGGTCGCCCTTCGGCGTTCCCGCACCCCCACGACCGGGTGGTTTCCGGGATACCCCGGAGTCACCCGCTCGATCGCGCCGCGCTCTCCTTGCCTTCGCGGCTGCCAAGGGTAGGGTGATCACCGGCGTTCGACCCGGCCCCCCCTCGACGGGGTCGGCGGGGTCGGCGAGGGGTGGTCGTTCGGGCCGTCGGCGGCTGCCGTCGCGGGCGTGACCACCGCAACCGAGCGCGGGGCCTTGACGTACGGCCTCCGGGCACGCGATTCTCACAAGCGCCCGAGGTGCCGGGAAGTACCGGTTCGGAGTTCCACGGAACCCGAGGCATGGAATCTCGGTGATGTGGGAAGTCTTGCGGCAGACGCCGAGGGACGGCCGCCAGGCCGGATCGAGACGCCGCGCGAGAGCCGTGCCTACGAGCACAGCAGTACCGAGCAGCAGCACCGAGACAGCACGAGACAGACAACCGAGGAAGAGACTCCCGGAGGGAGAGAGAGGCCCTGCGCCGATCTCCGATGTTCCGCTCTGGACATCAGTGTGCCTTGTGGCTACACTGACCCTTTGCGCTGCCTTATAGCTGCTCCCTGCCCGTCACCAGGGGCACCGGTATGCGCGTAGTGAGTCCGAGCCCTCGGAAGGACCCCCTCTTGGCCGCCTCGCGCAACGCCTCGACCGTCAATTCGAACAACGGCGCCAGCACCGCACCGCTGCGTATTTCTTTTGCGAAGATCAAGGAGCCTCTCGGGGTTCCCAACCTCCTCGCGCTCCAAACCGAGAGCTTCGACTGGCTACTCGGCAACGACGCCTGGAAGGCGCGGATCGAGGCTGCGCTCGACCGGGGGGAGGACGTCCCCACGAAGTCCGGTCTTGAGGAGATCTTCGAGGAGATCTCCCCGATCGAGGACTTCTCCGGGTCGATGTCGCTGACCTTCCGCGACCACCGCTTCGAGCCCCCGAAGAACTCCATCGACGAGTGCAAGGAGCGCGACTTCACGTACGCCGCTCCGCTCTTCGTCACCGCAGAGTTCACCAACAACGAGACCGGCGAGATCAAGTCCCAGACGGTCTTCATGGGCGACTTCCCGCTCATGACGAACAAGGGCACCTTCGTCATCAACGGCACCGAGCGTGTCGTCGTCTCGCAGCTGGTGCGCTCCCCGGGTGTGTACTTCGACAGCTCGCTCGACAAGACGTCCGACAAGGACATCTTCTCCGCCAAGGTCATCCCCTCCCGGGGCGCCTGGCTGGAGATGGAGATCGACAAGCGCGACATGGTCGGTGTGCGCATCGACCGCAAGCGCAAGCAGTCCGTCACCGTGCTCCTGAAGGCCCTGGGCTGGACGACCGAGCAGATCCTGGAGGAGTTCGGTCAGTACGAGTCCATGCGCGCCACCCTGGAGAAGGACCACACCCAGGGGCAGGACGACGCGCTGCTGGACATCTACCGCAAGCTGCGTCCGGGTGAGCCGCCGACCAAGGAGGCCGCCCAGACCCTGCTGGAGAACCTCTACTTCAACCCCAAGCGCTACGACCTCGCCAAGGTCGGCCGCTACAAGATCAACAAGAAGCTCGGCGGGGACGAGCCGCTGGACTCCGGCGTGCTCACCAGCGCCGACATCATCGCCACGATCAAGTACCTGGTGAAGCTGCACGCCGGTGAGACCGAGACGGTCAGCGCCGAGGGTGACGAGATCGTCGTCGAGACCGACGACATCGACCACTTCGGCAACCGCCGCCTGCGCAACGTCGGCGAGCTGATCCAGAACCAGGTCCGCACCGGCCTCGCCCGCATGGAGCGCGTGGTCCGCGAGCGCATGACCACGCAGGACGTCGAGGCGATCACGCCGCAGACGCTGATCAACATCCGGCCGGTCGTCGCCTCCATCAAGGAGTTCTTCGGCACCAGCCAGCTGTCCCAGTTCATGGACCAGACGAACCCGCTGTCGGGCCTGACCCACAAGCGCCGTCTGTCCGCCCTGGGCCCCGGTGGTCTGTCCCGTGAGCGGGCCGGCTTCGAGGTCCGTGACGTGCACCCGTCGCACTACGGCCGCATGTGCCCGATCGAGACGCCGGAAGGCCCGAACATCGGCCTGATCGGCTCGCTCGCCTCCTACGGTCGGGTCAACGCCTTCGGCTTCGTGGAGACCCCGTACCGCAAGGTGGTGGAGGGCGTCGTCACCGACGAGGCCCACTACCTCACGGCGGACGAGGAGGACCGGTACGTCATCGCCCAGGCGAACGCCCCGCTGACCGACGACATGCACTTCGCCGAGGGCCGCGTCCTGGTCCGCCGGCGTGGCGGTGAGGTCGACTACGTCACGGGCAACGAGGTCGACTACATGGACGTCTCGCCGCGCCAGATGGTGTCGGTCGCGACGGCCATGATCCCCTTCCTGGAGCACGACGACGCCAACCGCGCGCTCATGGGCTCGAACATGATGCGCCAGGCGGTGCCGCTGCTGAAGTCGGAGTCGCCGCTGGTCGGCACCGGCATGGAGTACCGCTCCGCGGTCGACGCCGGCGACGTCATCAAGGCCGAGAAGGACGGCGTCGTCCAGGAGGTCTCCGCCGACTACGTCACGGTGGCCAACGACGACGGCACGTACACCACCTACCGCGTCGCCAAGTTCTACCGCTCCAACCAGGGCACCTCCTTCAACCAGAAGGTGATCGTCGACGAGGGCGCCCGCGTCATCGAGGGCCAGGTCCTGGCCGACGGCCCGTCCACCGAGAACGGTGAGATGGCGCTCGGCAAGAACCTCCTCGTCGCGTTCATGCCGTGGGAGGGCTACAACTACGAGGACGCGATCATCCTGTCGCAGCGCCTCGTGCAGGACGACGTCCTCTCCTCGATCCACATCGAGGAGCACGAGGTCGACGCCCGCGACACCAAGCTCGGCCCCGAGGAGATCACCCGGGATATCCCGAACGTCTCCGAGGAGGTCCTGGCCGACCTCGACGAGCGCGGCATCATCCGCATCGGTGCCGAGGTCGAGGCCGGCGACATCCTGGTCGGCAAGGTCACCCCGAAGGGTGAGACCGAGCTGACGCCGGAGGAGCGCCTGCTGCGCGCGATCTTCGGTGAGAAGGCCCGTGAGGTCCGTGACACCTCGCTGAAGGTGCCGCACGGCGAGACCGGCAAGGTCATCGGCGTCCGCGTCTTCGACCGCGAGGAGGGCGACGAGCTGCCCCCGGGCGTGAACCAGCTGGTCCGCGTCTACGTGGCGCAGAAGCGCAAGATCACCGACGGTGACAAGCTCGCCGGCCGGCACGGCAACAAGGGCGTCATCTCCAAGATCCTGCCGGTCGAGGACATGCCGTTCACCGAGGACGGCACCCCGGTCGACGTCATCCTCAACCCGCTCGGCGTCCCGTCCCGGATGAACCCGGGCCAGGTGCTGGAGATCCACCTCGGCTGGCTGGCCTCCCAGGGCTGGAAGGTCGAGGGCAGCGAGGAGTGGATGGAGCGGCTGAAGGCCATCGGTGCCGACGAGGTGGCCCCGGGCACCAACGTCGCCACCCCGGTCTTCGACGGCGCCCGCGAGGACGAGCTGACGGGTCTGTTCGAGCACGCCATGCCCAACCGGGACGGTGACCGCGTGGTCCTGCCCTCCGGCAAGGCCAGGCTCTACGACGGCCGCTCGGGCGAGCCGTTCCCGAAGCCGATCTCCATCGGCTACATGTACATCCTCAAGCTGCACCACCTGGTGGACGACAAGCTGCACGCCCGCTCCACCGGCCCGTACAGCATGATCACCCAGCAGCCGCTGGGTGGTAAGGCCCAGTTCGGTGGCCAGCGCTTCGGTGAGATGGAGGTGTGGGCGCTGGAGGCGTACGGCGCCGCCTACGCCCTCCAGGAGCTGCTGACCATCAAGTCCGACGACGTCACCGGCCGTGTGAAGGTCTACGAGGCCATCGTCAAGGGCGAGAACATCCCCGAGCCCGGCATCCCCGAGTCCTTCAAGGTGCTCATCAAGGAGATGCAGTCGCTCTGCCTCAACGTGGAGGTGCTCTCCTCGGACGGCATGTCGATCGAGATGCGTGACACCGATGAGGACGTCTTCCGCGCCGCGGAAGAGCTCGGCATCGACCTGTCCCGGCGCGAGCCGAGCAGCGTCGAAGAGGTCTGACGGGTGGTCGGGGAGCCGCCGTCGGCGGCTCCCCGGCACTCCCCGGACCCCCGTTCAGACCACCATTGACACGACCCTGAGAGGGATTGACGAGAGTGCTCGACGTCAACTTCTTCGACGAGCTGCGGATCGGCCTCGCCACCGCTGACGACATCCGTCAGTGGTCCCACGGCGAGGTCAAGAAGCCGGAGACCATCAACTACCGCACCCTCAAGCCGGAAAAGGACGGGCTCTTCTGCGAGAAGATCTTCGGCCCCACCCGGGACTGGGAGTGCTACTGCGGCAAGTACAAGCGCGTCCGCTTCAAGGGCATCATCTGTGAGCGCTGCGGCGTCGAGGTGACCCGCGCCAAGGTGCGCCGGGAGCGGATGGGCCACATCGAGCTCGCCGCCCCCGTCACGCACATCTGGTACTTCAAGGGCGTCCCGTCCCGGCTGGGCTACCTGCTGGACCTCGCGCCGAAGGACCTGGAGAAGGTCATCTACTTCGCCGCGTACATGATCACGTACGTGGACGAGGAGCGCCGCACGCGCGACCTGCCGTCGCTGGAGGCCCACGTCTCCGTCGAGCGTCAGCAGATCGAGCAGCGCCGCGACGCCGACCTGGAGGCCCGCGCCAAGAAGCAGGAGACGGACCTCGCCGAGCTGGAGGCCGAGGGCGCCAAGGCCGACGTCCGCCGCAAGGTGCGCGAGGGCGCCGAGCGCGAGATGAAGCAGCTCCGCGACCGCGCCCAGCGCGAGATCGACCGCCTCGACGAGGTGTGGAACCGCTTCAAGAACCTCAAGGTCCAGGACCTGGAGGGTGACGAGCTGCTCTACCGCGAGCTGCGGGACCGCTTCGGCACCTACTTCGACGGTTCCATGGGCGCCGCCGCCCTGCAGAAGCGCCTGGAGACGTTCGACCTGGACGAGGAGGCCGAGCGCCTCCGCGAGATCATCCGCACCGGCAAGGGCCAGAAGAAGACCCGCGCCCTCAAGCGGCTCAAGGTCGTCTCGGCGTTCCTCCAGACGTCCAACAGCCCCAAGGGCATGGTTCTGGACTGCGTGCCGGTCATCCCGCCGGACCTGCGTCCGATGGTGCAGCTGGACGGTGGCCGTTTCGCGACCTCCGACCTGAACGACCTGTACCGCCGCGTCATCAACCGCAACAACCGCCTCAAGCGTCTCCTCGACCTCGGTGCGCCCGAGATCATCGTGAACAACGAGAAGCGGATGCTGCAGGAGGCCGTCGACGCGCTGTTCGACAACGGCCGCCGCGGCCGGCCGGTGACGGGTCCGGGCAACCGGCCCCTGAAGTCGCTGTCCGACATGCTCAAGGGCAAGCAGGGCCGCTTCCGGCAGAACCTGCTCGGCAAGCGCGTCGACTACTCGGCCCGCTCGGTCATCGTCGTCGGCCCGCAGCTCAAGCTGCACCAGTGCGGTCTGCCGAAGGCGATGGCGCTGGAGCTGTTCAAGCCGTTCGTGATGAAGCGCCTGGTCGACCTGAACCACGCGCAGAACATCAAGTCGGCCAAGCGCATGGTCGAGCGCCAGCGCACCGTGGTGTACGACGTCCTCGAAGAGGTCATCGCCGAGCACCCGGTGCTGCTCAACCGCGCGCCGACGCTGCACCGCCTCGGCATCCAGGCCTTCGAGCCGCAGCTCGTCGAGGGCAAGGCCATCCAGATTCACCCGCTCGTGTGCACCGCGTTCAACGCGGACTTCGACGGTGACCAGATGGCCGTCCACCTCCCGCTCTCGGCGGAGGCCCAGGCCGAGGCCCGCATCCTGATGCTGTCCTCGAACAACATCCTCAAGCCCGCCGACGGCCGTCCGGTGACCATGCCCACCCAGGACATGGTGCTCGGCCTCTTCTTCCTCACCAGTGAGGCGGGGGAGCGCGAGGTCGTGGGCGACGGCCGGTCGTTCGCGTCGACGGCCGAGGCGATCATGGCGTTCGACGCCGGTGAGCTGTCGCTCCAGGCCGAGATCGACATCCGGTTCCCGGTGGGCTCCGTCCCGCCGCTGGGCTGGACGCCGCCGGTCCCGGAGGAGGGCGAGTCCGCCTGGCAGCCGGGTGACGGCTTCCGCCTCCGCTCGACGCTCGGCCGGGCGCTCTTCAACGAGCTCCTGCCCGAGGAGTTCCCGTTCGTCAACTACACCGTCGGTAAGAAGCAGCTCTCCCAGATCGTCAACGACCTGGCCGAGCGCTACCCGAAGGTGGCGGTCGCCGCGACGCTGGACAACCTCAAGTCGGCCGGCTACCACTGGGCCACGCGCTCCGGTGTGACCATCGCCATCTCCGACGTCGTCGTCCCCGAGGCGAAGAAGGAGATCATCGCCGGGTACGAGGCGAAGGACGAGAAGGTCCAGAAGCAGTACGAGCGCGGCCTGATCACGAAGAACGAGCGTTCCCAGGAACTGATCGAGATCTGGACCAAGGCGACGAACGAGGTCGCCGAGGCCATGAACGCGAACTTCCCGAAGACGAACGCGATCTTCATGATGGTCGACTCGGGTGCGCGCGGAAACATGATGCAGATGCGGCAGATCGCGGGTATGCGTGGTCTGGTGTCGAACGCGAAGAACGAGACGATCCCGCGTCCGATCAAGTCCTCGTTCCGTGAGGGCCTGTCCGTGCTGGAGTACTTCATCTCCACGCACGGTGCCCGTAAGGGGCTGGCGGACACCGCCCTGCGGACCGCGGACTCCGGTTACCTCACGCGTCGTCTCGTGGACGTCTCCCAGGACGTCATCATCCGCGAGGAGGACTGCGGCACCGAGCGCGGCCTCAAGCTGCCCATCGCCGTCAAGGGCGAGGACGGCGTGCTGCGCAAGACCGAGGACGTCGAGACCAGCGTGTACGCGCGCTGCCTCGCCGAGGACATCGTCGTCGACGGCAAGGTGCTCGGCCCGGCCGGCACCGACCTGGGCGACGTCCTCATCGAGGAGCTCGTCCGGCACGGCATCGAGACGGTCAAGACCCGCTCGGTCCTGACCTGCGAGTCCGCCGTCGGCACCTGCGCCATGTGCTACGGCCGCTCCCTGGCCACCGGCAAGCTGGTGGACATCGGCGAGGCCGTCGGCATCATCGCCGCCCAGTCCATCGGTGAGCCCGGCACCCAGCTGACGATGCGTACCTTCCACACCGGTGGTGTGGCCGGTGACGACATCACCCAGGGCCTGCCGCGTGTCGTCGAGCTGTTCGAGGCGCGCACCCCGAAGGGTGTCGCCCCGATCACCGAGTCGGCCGGCCGGGTGCGGATCGAGGAGACGGAGAAGACGAAGAAGGTCGTCGTCACGCCGGACGACGGCAGCGACGAGATGGCCTACCCCGTCTCCAAGCGTTCGCGTCTGCTCGTGGGCGAGGGCGACCACGTCACCGTCGGCCAGCCGCTGACGGTCGGTGCGGCCAACCCGCACGACGTGCTGCGCATCCTCGGCCAGCGCGCCGTCCAGGTCCACCTGGTCGGCGAGGTGCAGAAGGTCTACAACAGCCAGGGCGTGTCGATCCACGACAAGCACATCGAGATCATCATCCGGCAGATGCTCCGCCGGGTGACGATCATCGAGTCCGGCGACGCCGAGCTGCTGCCCGGCGAGCTGGTCGAGCGGTCGAAGTTCGAGGGCGAGAACCGTCGCGTGGTCCAGGAGGGCGGACACCCGGCCTCCGGCCGTCCGCAGCTGATGGGTATCACCAAGGCCTCGCTGGCGACCGAGTCGTGGCTGTCGGCGGCCTCCTTCCAGGAGACGACCAGGGTCCTGACCGACGCGGCGATCAACGCCAAGTCGGACTCCCTGATCGGCCTCAAGGAGAACGTCATCATCGGTAAGCTCATCCCGGCCGGTACGGGCCTGTCCCGCTACCGCAACATCCGGGTCGAGCCGACCGAGGAGGCGAAGGCCGCGATGTACTCGGCCGTCGGGTACGACGACATCGACTACTCGCCGTTCGGCACCGGCTCCGGCCAGGCCGTTCCGCTGGAGGACTACGACTACGGCCCCTACAACCAGTAGGGCCCACACGTCGCCGTGGGCGGCACTCCCTCGGGAGTGCCGCCCTTCGGCGTTCTCCGGGGGGAACTCCGCGTGACGCCCGGACGTCCTGGATGATAGGAGCCGTACGCTCCGCAACGTGGGGAGGAGTCGGTCGATGTCACTGAACTGGCCGGGAGGCAGCCAGCCTTACGGGGGGCAGCCGTTCATGCGGGCCTCCGACGCCGACCGCGAGCGGGCCGCGGACGTCCTGAAGGCCGGTTACGCCGAGGGGCGCCTGCCCAAGGGGGAGTACGAGGCCCGCCTCCACCGCATCCACGAGGCGAGCACGTACGCCGAGATGCAGCCGCTCATCGCCGACCTCCCGCAGGGCCCGGTGCCCGCACCCGCGCCCGCCCCGTACCAGCGTCCGGCCGAGCCGACGTACCACATCACCCCGCCGCGGTACTCCCCCTATCCGGTGCACCCGATGCGCCGCCCGCCGGAGACGAGCGGGTGGGCGACGGCCGCGCTGGTCTGCGCCTGCCTCGTGCCGGCCGTGTACATCACCGCGCTGCCGGCCGTGATCTGCGGCCACGTCGCGCGGGCCGACATCCGGCGGACGGGCAAGGAGGGCGGCGGCTTCGCGACGGCCGGTATCGTCGTGGGGTACGTCGCCATGGGGTTCGCGGCGCTGATCGCCTTCTTCGCTGTCGCGCTCTCCGTGTGAGCGTTCGCCCCGCCCTCTGGCCGCCGTGCGTGGGGCCCGCTACGGTGAGAGCGCCCGGGTGACGGCGCCCGGGGATTCTGTGCCGCCCGCGCGCGCCGATCGCTTTTGACCGGAGCCGATGCGGTAGGTACGCTCTGACCTTGTGCCTGGGGTGTCCCCTGCGCTGGTTCGTCCCGTTCGCGGACGGCCGCGCGTGACACCAGGATCTGCACTCACTTCTCCCTCCAGAGGAGTCTCCCGCGTCAGTGGGGGGTCTGCAGAATCCGACACACCCGACCGCGTGGGTCGGACAATGTGGCCCAGGTTAGCTTTACCGAGACTGGCACACAGAAACCGGAGAAACTGTGCCTACGATCCAGCAGCTGGTCCGCAAGGGCCGGCAGGACAAGGTCGAGAAGAACAAGACGCCGGCACTTGAGGGCTCTCCTCAGCGTCGTGGCGTCTGCACGCGCGTGTTCACCACCACCCCGAAGAAGCCGAACTCGGCCCTGCGTAAGGTCGCGCGTGTGCGTCTGACCAGCGGGATCGAGGTCACGGCCTACATCCCGGGTGAGGGCCACAACCTGCAGGAGCACTCCATCGTGCTCGTGCGTGGCGGCCGTGTGAAGGACCTGCCGGGCGTTCGCTACAAGATCATCCGTGGCTCGCTCGACACCCAGGGCGTCAAGAACCGCAAGCAGGCTCGCAGCCGCTACGGCGCCAAGAAGGAGAAGTAAGCATGCCTCGTAAGGGCCCCGCCCCGAAGCGCCCGGTCATCATCGACCCGGTGTACGGCACTCCTCTGGTGACCTCCCTGATCAACAAGGTGCTGCTGAACGGCAAGCGCTCCACCGCCGAGCGCATCGTCTACGGCGCCATGGAGGGTCTGCGTGAGAAGACCGGCAACGACCCGGTCATCACGCTGAAGCGCGCTCTGGAGAACATCAAGCCGACCCTTGAGGTCAAGTCGCGTCGTGTGGGTGGCGCCACCTACCAGGTGCCGGTCGAGGTCAAGCCCGGCCGCGCCTCCACGCTCGCGCTGCGCTGGCTCGTCGGCTACTCCCGCGCCCGTCGCGAGAAGACGATGACCGAGCGCCTGATGAACGAGCTCCTGGACGCCTCCAACGGCCTCGGTGCGGCCGTGAAGAAGCGTGAGGACACCCACAAGATGGCCGAGTCCAACAAGGCCTTCGCGCACTACCGCTGGTAGTCGCTACCCCTATCGAGACCGAGAGAAGACTGAAGCCTCATGGCTACCACTTCACTTGACCTGGCCAAGGTCCGGAACATCGGGATCATGGCCCACATCGACGCGGGCAAGACGACCACCACCGAGCGGATCCTGTTCTACACCGGTGTCAGCTACAAGATCGGTGAGGTCCACGACGGCGCTGCCACGATGGACTGGATGGCGCAGGAGCAGGAGCGCGGCATCACCATCACGTCCGCCGCGACGACCTGCCACTGGCCGCTGGACGACATCGACCACACCATCAACATCATCGACACCCCGGGCCACGTCGACTTCACCGTCGAGGTGGAGCGTTCGCTGCGCGTGCTCGACGGTGCGGTGACGGTGTTCGACGGTGTCGCCGGCGTTGAGCCGCAGTCCGAGACGGTGTGGCGTCAGGCGGACCGCTACGGCGTGCCGCGTATCTGCTTCGTCAACAAGCTGGACCGGACCGGTGCCGAGTTCCACCGCTGCGTCGACATGATCGTCGACCGCCTCGGTGCGACGCCGCTGGTCATGCAGCTGCCGATCGGCGCGGAGTCCGACTTCAAGGGCGTCGTGGACCTGGTCCGCATGAAGGGCCTCGTCTGGTCCGCCGAGACGGCCCTGGGTGAGGCGTACGACGTCGTCGACATCCCCGACACGCACAAGGAGGCCGCCGAGGAGTACCGCGGCAAGCTCCTTGAGGCCGTCGCGGAGAACGACGAGGAGATGATGGAGCTGTACCTCGAGGGCCAGGAGCCCACCGAGGAGCAGCTCATGGCCGCCATCCGCCGTGTCACCCTCGCGTCCACGGGCGCCGAGGGCACCACGACGGTCACCCCGGTGTTCTGCGGTACCGCGTTCAAGAACAAGGGCGTGCAGCCCCTGCTCGACGCGGTCGTGCGCTACCTGCCCTCGCCCCTGGACGTCGAGGCCATCGAGGGCCACGACGTCAAGGACTCCGAGCAGGTCATCAAGCGCCGTCCGTCCGAGGAGGAGCCGCTGGCCGCCCTGGCGTTCAAGATCGCCAGCGACCCGCACCTCGGCAAGCTCACCTTCGTCCGGGTGTACTCGGGCCGCCTGGAGGCCGGCACTCAGGTGCTGAACTCCGTGAAGGGCAAGAAGGAGCGCATCGGCAAGATCTACCGGATGCACGCGAACAAGCGTGAGGAGATCGGTTCGGTGGGTGCCGGCGACATCATCGCCGTCATGGGTCTGAAGCAGACCACCACCGGTGAGACCCTCTGCGACGCGTCGTCCCCGGTGATCCTGGAGTCGATGGAGTTCCCGGCCCCGGTCATCCAGGTCGCCATCGAGCCCAAGTCGAAGGGCGACCAGGAGAAGCTGGGCGTCGCGATCCAGCGGCTGGCCGAGGAGGACCCGTCCTTCCAGGTCAACACCGACGAGGAGACCGGCCAGACGATCATCGCGGGCATGGGCGAGCTGCACCTGGACGTGCTGGTCGACCGCATGAAGCGCGAGTTCAAGGTCGAGGCCAACGTCGGCAAGCCGCAGGTGGCCTACCGCGAGACGCTGCGCAAGTCGGTCGACAAGCACGACTACACGCACAAGAAGCAGACCGGTGGTTCCGGCCAGTTCGCGAAGGTGCAGATCCAGGTCGAGCCGCTGGAAGGCGACGGCTACGAGTTCGTCAACAAGGTCACCGGTGGCCGCATCCCCAGGGAGTACATCCCCTCGGTGGACGCCGGCTGCCAGGAGGCCATGGAGTTCGGCGTCCTGGCGGGCTACCCGCTCACGGGTGTCCGCGTGACGCTGCTCGACGGCGCCTTCCACGAGGTCGACTCCTCCGAGATGGCCTTCAAGATCGCCGGCTCGATGGCCTTCAAGGAGGCCGCCCGCAAGGCCAGCCCGGCCCTGCTGGAGCCGATGATGAAGGTCGAGGTCACCACGCCCGAGGACTACATGGGCGACGTGATCGGCGACATCAACTCCCGTCGCGGTCAGATCCAGTCCATGGAGGACCGCGGTGGCGCCAAGCTCGTCACGGGCCTGGTTCCGCTGTCGGAGATGTTCGGCTACGTCGGTGACCTGCGGAGCAAGACCTCCGGTCGCGCGAGCTACTCCATGCAGTTCGACTCCTACGCCGAGGTTCCCCGGAACGTCAGCGAGGAGATCATCGCGAAGGCCCGGGGCGAGTGACGTCGGTTCGCCGTCGTAATCTCACCCCTTAGGCTGTAGCACAACGGCATTCCGGGGCATCCGGCACAGATCGCACACGCGTTCTGGGCCGGAGCCCCGGGTCGCCAGCCCTTAAGAACGAACGGGTCAAGGGCGTCCCCCTCGGGGTCCTGGCTTGTTCGGTACGACCACCTGAACCCTTCCGCAGAAGCGGGGGGCGTACAGCACCAGTCCACAGGAGGACCCCAGTGGCGAAGGCGAAGTTCGAGCGGACTAAGCCGCACGTCAACATCGGCACCATCGGTCACATCGACCACGGTAAGACCACCCTCACGGCGGCCATTACCAAGGTGCTGCACGACCAGTTCCCGGACCTGAACGAGGCTTCCGCGTTCGAGAACATCGACAAGGCGCCCGAGGAGCGTCAGCGCGGTATCACCATCTCCATCGCGCACGTCGAGTACCAGACCGACTCGCGTCACTACGCCCACGTCGACTGCCCGGGTCACGCGGACTACATCAAGAACATGATCACCGGTGCCGCCCAGATGGACGGCGCGATCCTGGTGGTCGCCGCGACCGACGGCCCGATGCCGCAGACCAAGGAGCACGTGCTCCTGGCCCGCCAGGTCGGCGTTCCGTACATCGTCGTCGCCCTGAACAAGGCCGACATGGTGGACGACGAGGAGATCCTGGAGCTCGTCGAGCTCGAGGTCCGCGAGCTGCTCTCCGAGTACGAGTTCCCGGGCGACGACGTTCCGGTCGTCAAGGTCTCCGCGCTGAAGGCGCTGGAGGGCGACGCCAAGTGGGGCGAGTCCGTCATGGAGCTCATGAAGGCGGTCGACGAGTCGATCCCGGAGCCCGAGCGCGACACCGAGAAGCCGTTCCTCATGCCCATCGAGGACGTCTTCACGATCACCGGTCGCGGCACGGTCGTCACCGGCCGTATCGAGCGTGGCGTTCTCAAGGTCAACGAGAACGTGGACATCATCGGCATCAAGCCGGAGAAGACCTCCACCACGGTCACCGGCATCGAGATGTTCCGCAAGCTGCTCGACGAGGGCCAGGCCGGTGAGAACGTCGGTCTGCTGCTCCGCGGCATCAAGCGCGAGGACGTCGAGCGCGGCCAGGTCATCATCAAGCCGGGCTCGGTCACCCCGCACACGGAGTTCGAGGCGCAGGCGTACATCCTGTCGAAGGACGAGGGCGGCCGCCACACCCCGTTCTTCAACAACTACCGCCCGCAGTTCTACTTCCGCACGACGGACGTGACCGGCGTGGTGACCCTCCCCGAGGGCACCGAGATGGTCATGCCGGGTGACAACACCGAGATGAAGGTGGAGCTCATCCAGCCCGTCGCCATGGAGGAGGGCCTGAAGTTCGCCATCCGTGAGGGTGGCCGGACCGTGGGCGCCGGCCAGGTCACCAAGATCGTCAAGTGACCTGACGCTCCCCGGAGCACGCTGAACGTAGGGGCCCGTACGACCGGATGGTCGTACGGGCCCCTACGCGTGTCTATACGACGCCCGTAGCACGCTGTGCTATGGGGCGCTGCGCTGACGGGTGTGAAGGCCATCACGCAGCGAGAGCTCAGGCGCGAGTCCGCAGCGGTCATGAACGCCGTGGAGGAGGGCGAAACCTTCCACATCACCCGGAACGGTGTCGAGGTCGCCGAACTGCGGCCGCTGTGCCGTAGGCGTCGGCTCAGCGCCGAGAAGCTCGTGGCCCGGCACCGGACGCTGCCACGTCTCGACCATCGTGAGCTGCGTCGTGAGGCCGACGAGGTCTTCGGGGACGAGGACGACGTGACCGTCGACCCCTGGACGCGCTCCGGTGACTGAGCGGCACGCCTCCGGGGTGCTCGACACCCGCACGTTCATCGACCTGGGGCTCCTGGACCCGGAGGTTCTGCCCGCCGTGCCCGAGCTGACGGCGATCACCATGGCCGATTTGCGGCACGGGGTTGCCATGACCAAGGACGCCGCCGCCCGTGCGGTCCGGATGGAGGTGCTCGGGGCGGCGGTGGCGGACGTCGAGCCATTGCCGTTCGACGGCGCCGCCGCGGCGCGCTACGGCACCTTGGTGGCGCTGGTGGTCGGTGCGGGCCGCAACCCCAAGCCTCGCCGCATGGACCTGATGATGGCCGCCGTCGCTTCCTCGCAAGGCCTTCCCCTGTACACCCGCAACGGTGCCCACTTCGCGGGCCTGGAAGGGCATGTGACGGTCGTGACGGTGTGACGCCGGCTTCGGCCTCGGCGGGCGTCAGGTCAGTTCGGGGTGGCCGAAGAGGTCGGCGTACCCCGAGGGCAGATCGCTGATCACCTTGTTCAGCTCGCCGCCGCTGACCTGCCCGGCGACGGCCGTCAGGACGGCCCGGCTGTGCCCCTCCGCCTGCTCCTCGGTCTCACCGGTGATCTCCGCGACCCGGTGCACGAACTCGCCCACGCCCCAGTTCTGCGGCGCCGAACCCGCGCCCTCGATCAGCTCGGCGACCGGGTCGGGGAGCTGATCGGCCAGGTGCTCGGCCGTCTCGGGCGGGAGCCGGTCACCGAGGGTGCTGATCACCGCCTCGGTGGCGCGGGCGGCGTCCTCGCGCTCGTACCCGCCGGTCTCGCTCACGGTCATCAGGAACTCGTCGTACGCCATGCGTGCCTCTCTCCCTCCTCGGCGGCGCGGCCCGCGTGGGCCGGGCGGCCCGACCGGCCGGGCCACTCCCGCGCCGAGTTCCCTGCACCCCGTGCAGGCAAACGGGCGACGTCCGCTCAGGACGTTGGGCCGTTCCACAGAGCGGAGTCGTGGTCGAAGTCCGGTGTGACCTCGATGGTCAGCTCGTCGGCGGCGTCCGGAGGCAGGTCGAAGGCGTACGTCGCGACGGATTCGTCCCCCGGCAGCAGCGTGCCCTGCAAGCCCTCGATGCCGGTGTCGAAGACCGGCTCCGCCGTCCGGCCGGACGCGTCCTTGGCGTCCACGACGACGAGGCCCAGATCCTGACGTTCGTCGGTCCCGTTGACGACGGTGACCTCGACCGTCACCGTCTCGTTGCCGGGGGAGTGCCCGGCGGCGGTGTCGGAGGGGGTGTACGGCGTCGGGGAGGACACGGCGACCTCCAGCCCGTCCGGATAGCTCGACGCGTCCCCGAAGGCCAGGGCCTCTTCCACAATCGGTTCCTCGGTGGCGTCTTCCGTGGGCGGGGGTTCTTCCACGCCCGGGGAGGGGGAGGCTGTGGGCGTCGGCTCGACCGCGTCGTCGAGGTCCCGTTCCAGGTCGTCGAAGGCGTTGCTCACGATGACGAGGCCGACGATGGCGAGCACGATCGCCAGCCCGCCGAGCACAGCGCCGACGACCGACATCCTCCCGTTGGTCGCGATGCGCTGCTTCGCGCGCCGCGCCCCCACCACGCCCATGATCAGAGCGATGATGCCGAGGACGGCGGCGAGCCAGAAGAACAGCGGGATGATGCCGAACAGCACTCCGATGATGCCGAGGATCAGCGCCGTGATGCCGAAGCCGTTCCGTGGCGGTTGTGGTCCGCCGGGCCAGCCGGGGCCTCCCTGTCCGGCCGACCACCCGCCGCCCGACCCCGGCGGGCCCTGCGGCGGTGGGGGAGGGTACGGGCCCCCCGGGGAACCTGGGGGTCGGTCCGGGTCCGCCATGGTGCGCACTCCCTTCCGCACGAACTGAGGGGGCGTCGTGCCGAACGTGCGCCGTCATCGCACCGACGTTCCACCGGGCCACTGCCGGGGTCGGGCACGTCCGCGACGCGTCACCTTTCAGCATGCGCCCGCCGCGACGAGCCGTCCAACGCACCGTCGGATCGACCGGACGTCACCGTCCACGGCGCGTCAGGTGAGTTCAAGGCCGCCGTCGGCGGTGAGGATCTGGCCGGTGAGCCAGGACGCGTCCCGGCCCGCGAGGTGGACGATCCACGCGGCGACCTCCTCCGGTTCCCCGCGCCGCCCGAGGGGTATGCGGGCGGCCTCGGCGGCCTTGACCTCCGCGACGTCGGCCTCCGGCAGGCCGGATGCGGCCAGCGCCTCGCTCTCCGTCGGGCCCGGTGCCACGGCGTTGACGCGGACCCCCTCGGGAGCGAGTTCCAGAGCCCAGCTCCGGGTGAGGCTTTCCAGCGCTGCCTTGGACGCCGCGTAGTACGCCGCCCCGGCGGCCGGGCGGTGCCCGAAGGTGCTGGAGACGTTGACGACGGCCCCGCCGACCGCGGTGAGGTGGGGGAGCGCGGCCGCGAGGAGCAGGCCGGGTGCGGTGACGTTGAGGGCGAGCAGCCGCGTCACCCGCTCGGCGTCGGTTCGGGTCGCGGGCATCGCGGCGAAGGCGCCCGCGTTGTTGACGAGGACGTCGAGGCGTCCCCAGCGCCGTACGGCCTCCCGGACGACGGTGTCGGGGGCGTCCACGGCGGTGATGTCGGCGCTCAGCGTCGCGATGCCGGGGTGCGCCTCCGCCGTCGCGGCCAGCGGTTCGGGGCGCCGTCCGACGGCGAGGACGTGCGCGCCCCGCTCGGCGAACGCCCGCGCCGTCGCCCGGCCGATCCCGCTTCCGGCTCCTGTCACGACGACCACGTGCCCGTCCATGCTGCCTCCGTTGTTCGATGTTCTGCGAATGTCGAACAACGTACCATGGTGTCATGAAGGACCCCAGGCACCCGGCCCCCGACGCGATGAGCCTCACCCGCGTGCTGGCCGCGCTCAGCGACCCCGTTCGGCTCGGGGTCGTCCGGCTGCTGGCCGACGGGGCCGAGCTCGGCTGGGGCGAGCTGCGCGCACCCGTCGCCAAGTCGACGCTCAGCCACCACATGAAGGTCCTGCGCGACGCGGGCGTCACCCGCACCCGTCAGGAAGGCACCCGCTGCTACGTCCGGCTGCGCAGCGCCGACCTCGAAGCCCGGTTCCCCGCACTGCTCCCCGCGATCCTCGACGCCGCCGCGACCGACGACGTCGGGGCGGACGTCAGCGTCGCGTCCTGAGGTCGCCTCGACGGGCGTTCCCGGCCCCACGTACGATCCGCGGATGGGCGACGCCACGGGGTTCCGGTACGAGCAGCGGTCCGACGGGACGGTCGTGGTGCTCCACGGCACCCGGAAGGCGGCGACGCTGCGGGGGCCCCGGGCCGACGAGTTCCTCGACGCCGTCACCTCCGAGGACCCGCAGCTGGTGATGGCGCGCTGGACCGGCAACTACCGGCGCGGCAACGAGCGAACCGCCAAGCAGCACCCGCGCAACCGCGCCGGGGGCCGCCCGAGCCGGTGAGCCTCCTCGGCCCGCGCCAGAGGGTGTTTCTGCTACTGCCTCGGCGGAACGTCCGCAGGAGCAGTCGGCCTTGAGTCGGTCAACTGCCGGCCACCGACGCCGGGTCGAGGTGGCGAAGAGGCTTACGCCGTCATCATGCCGACGGCGCGTGGGTCGGCCCGTCGGACTCCGGCTCGTCGAGGACGGCGGCGACGGCTTCGATCTCGACGAGCTGGTCCGTGTAGCCGAGAACGGTGACGCCCATCAGTGTGCTGGGCACGTCGTGGTGACCGAAGGCGTCCCGGACCACTTCCCAGGCGGCCACGAGATCCTCCTGCCGGGTCGATGCCACCAGGACGCGTGTGCTGATGACGTCCTCGACCGAGGCGTCCGCATCGGCGAGGGCGGTCCGCAGGTTCTCCATGGCCTTCGCCGCCTGGCCCGCGTAGTCCCCCACGGGCACGGTGTTGCCGTGCTCGTCGAGCGGACACGAACCGGCCAGGAACACCAGCCGTGATGTGGCGGGCGCCGTGGCCGCGTAGGCGTACTCGGCGACGTCGGACAGGGAGCGGGAGCGGATCAGTGATACGGCGCTGGTGCGGGTCACGAGGTGTGCTTCTCCTGCTGGGGCGTGTGCGCGCTGGATGTGCCGGGACGGACGGGCGTCACGTGGTGTCGACCGATTCCCGGCTGCGCCATCCTTTCATGGCGGTTCGCGCGCCTGTCCTCCCCTTTTTCCGGACCGTCCCCGAGAACCGCTCGGGCACGCTCGGTTCCGGTACGGCCGCAGGGCTTCCTGGAGACGGCCGCGTCGACGGTGCGTGTGCAGTTGGCCACCGGCGAACGCCTCCTCTGCGGCGCCCACTTGAACGGGAAGGGCTCGCCCTGGCTGACGTGACCGGCGCGACCAGATCTACGAGCGTCCGCCGTCGCATGGCGCGGAGTCGCGTCTCACCGTCCGTCACGCTCCCTCTTCCCCGGCGCTGTGAGGCTGCCACGATGCCGAGGCGGGGAACCCGCTACGAGGCGAGCGTCGACTCCCTCGCGGCGCAGGGGAGCGGAGGAGGTGCGGGGAGCGTCGGCCGGAGTCCAGCCGACGCCATCGGGCGCCGATCCGACGACGTGCCCCGTGCGGGGACAGTCCTCACCCGCTGGTGCGGGCGACGCAGTGCCTTCCATGTGTGGTGAGCGACTGCATCATCCGGTCGACGGTGTCTGCGTCGAGATGCGGTAGTTCCCTGTAGGTCGCGAACCTGACCTCCCGCAGGATCTTCTCCTGTTCCTCCGCGGAAACCGGCTTGTGAGGCTCCCTCATCACGACACGATCCACGATGCCCGTGAACGTGCGCAGGTCGGACTCTGTCAGCTGCCACGTCGCGTTCTCTTTGACGATCTCCTTGTTGATGCAGTTGACGACCTTCTTCCTCGTCTCGCTGCCGTCGTCGGCGTATGCCGCCACAGACGGCAGCCCTCCTGCGGCGACAACGATCGCAGCGGCCACAGCGGCGCTTCGTGCGCCGGACACGATCCTCATGCAGGAGAACCTACTCTCAGTGACGTCGCGGAGGCCGACGATCCCGTCCCGGCGTGGTCGGATGCGGCTGGTGTCGGCGAGGTGTGATCGACTCGGAAAAGGGGTGCGACACGAGGGAGCCCTCGCGCCGCCGCACCCATGGGACGACCACGGCGGCGTCATGGCCACGTTGACGGTTCCCTGAGCGGGCGCCTCCGCGCGACGGCCCGGCCGTCGGCGGCCCTCTGCGTCACCTGCGCCAGAACAGGTGGTGCGTCACGCCGCTCGGGCTGGGGACGACCTCCAGGTGGAACCGGTCGAGCAGCTCCTCAGGGGACTCCCACAGCCGCAGCCCGGACCCGTAGGTCACCGGCGTGACCGCGACGTGCAGCGTGTCGACGAGGTCGGCGTCGAGAAACTGCCGGATGGTGGAGACCCCGCCACCCAGCCGGACGTCCTTGCCCTCGGCCGCCTCCCGCGCCTGCGCGAGGACCTTCGCCGGGTCGCCGCCCACGAAGTGGAAGGTGGTGTCGCTCAGCGTGAACGACGGGCGCTCGTGGTGCGTCATGACGAAGACCGGGGTGTGGAAGGGGGGTTCCTCGCCCCACCAACCGCGCCACTCGTGGTCCTGCCACGGCCCGCGCTGCGGGCCGAACTTGTTGCGGCCCATGATCTCCGCACCGATGTCGCGTGCGAAGTCCCGCGTGAAGTAGTCGTCGAGCCCCCGGCTCCCGCCGGGGTCCGTGCGGCCGGGCCAGCTCGCCGTGGCTCCGGCCCAGGCGAACAGCTCCTCCGGACTGGCATGACCGAAGGGTCGCTCCAGGCTCTGGTCCTCACCGGCGCCGACGCCGTCGCTTGAGACACTGAAGTTGATCACTCTCAGCAGCTGACCCACGCGTTCCTCCTCGACCGGGCATGCGATGTTCTGACGGCACATCACGTCAGGTCCCAGACGGTACGCCGGGGCACCGACAGTCCCCGTCGCACACGCGCGACCCCCGTGAACGGCGGTCGCGGCAGCGGCCTGGCGGAGGGGTCACGACAGGAGGCGTCGAGGCCGCTTCCGGCGATCGTTTCGATGAGACGGAGCGCGGTCGGGGGAGTGGTCGCCGCGTTCACAGGACGTCTCGGCGGCGAAGAGGCCCGGTGGTCTCGCACCGGCATCGCTCATGGGGCGAGCCGCGAGATGACCTGGCTGACCGCAGCGACACGGTCGGCCAGGTCGTCGGCAGGGACGTCGATCAGCTCGAAGCCGAACGCGCGGTAACTCTCTGCGTGCACCTTCTCGAATTCCAGTGACTCCTGGAAGCTGATCCGACGGGCGCGGGTGGGCTCACAGAACCCCAGATTGCGGACGAAGAGCACCTGCCGCTCGTAGATCTCCTGGGTAACGATCCGCTGGATCTCGGACGTCAGTGCGCGTGACACCGGCCGACCCAAGTAGTTCGCGAGCGCGTGTGTGCAGATTGGGGACCGGTCGAAGACCTGAACCGCGTGCGTGCCGTCGGCTCGTAGATGCCGTTGCTTCTGCAGATCGACCACTTCGTCGATGAAGGTGGTCCGTGTCCACGGTTCGCCCTCGCCCTGAGCCTGCGCGCGTGCGATGACCGCGGTCGCGGCCTCCTCGACAACCTCGTAGCCGCGTGCTGCCAAACCTCGCAGGATCGACGTCTTGCCCGCGCCGGGCGTGCCGGTGAGAACGTACCGTCGCATGCTCGGATTCCCTTCTCGGTGGTGAGGCAGGAGGTTGCGTCAACCTTTGTTGACGCTCCTCGTGGCCGTCAACTATGGTTGACGCATGGATGGGGAACGGTTGGCCGAACTCGCCGCATCGACGGCCGACGGCGACCCGTTGGCGGGGTTGGACGCCGTGGCCCGGCTGCGCGCAGAGACGGAACGCGTCGAAGCGGCGCTGGTACGCCGCGCCCGCAACAGCGGTGCCACATGGCCGCAGATCGCCGCAGCCCTGGGTGTCTCGAAGCAGGCGGTCCACAAGAAGTACGCCGGCCGGGGCCTGTTGGGCGGCCGGTCATGACCGCAGGGGCGCACGGCGATCAGCAACTCGTTGCCCGGCTCGGCGAACTCTTGGGCCCGCGCCACCCCGTCGCCGCCGCAGCCGTGGTCACCCACGAGGAGGTGCGCCTGGCGGGTCTCGGCAGCCGCCTCGACGCCGACTACGAAATCGGCTCCATCTCCAAGGGGGTCACCGGGTTGCTGTGCGCCGACGCTCTCGCCCGAGGCGAGGTCGACGCCGACACGACCCTCGGCGAACTGCTGCCCCTGGGCGACACCCCCGCCGCAGGAGTGAGCCTGAGATCGTTGAGCACGCATCGATCCGGCCTGCCCCGGCTCCCCGGATCCGCGCGACCATGGCGGCGCACCCTCGCCCTGTGGCGACACGGAACCAACCCTTACGGTGAGAACCTCGCACAGCTCCTGGACCAAGCCCGGGATGTTCCGCTGGGCACGCCACGGCCCCGCTACTCCAACCTCGGGTTCGAGCTCCTCGGACACGCTCTCGCCGCAGCCGCCACGACCACCTACCCGAAGCTCGTCCAACAGCGCATCGCGATCCCGCTGGAACTCGACTGCTTCTACGTCCCGCGAACGCCGGACGACCTCCGCCCCGGGGGGCTCAGCGGAAGAAGCCGGGGAGGGCGTCCGCGGCAACCCTGGACCGGTGAGGGACTCGGACCGGCAGGCGGCATTCGGGCCGCCATCACCAGCATGGCGCGCTTCACGGCGGCGCTCCTCGACGGCAGCGCCCCGGGCCTCGCCGCACTCGATCCGATCACTCCGTTCGGCACCGGCGCCCGCATCGGGGCCGCATGGATCACGATCCAGGTGAAGGGCCGACCGATCACCTGGCACAACGGAGGCACCGGCGGCTTCCGGTCCTGGCTCGGCCTCGACCGCACCACCGGCGCCGGTGTCGCCCTCCTCTCGGCCACCGCCGCACCCGTGGACCGTCATGGGTTCGCACTCCTGGCCGAGCACAGCCGCTAGCACCGTCAGGCCCCTCCGTCCGCCAACAGCCGCACAGGGCCCAGGTGTCCGGGCTCTCCTCCCGACTCCTGCTCTTCGGCGACGCGGTGGGTCACCGCGCCCGGCCGGTCCGTCCCGTCCTGTACGAGGCGGGACGGACCAGACCGAACGGGCCGGTGTGGAGAGACCGGCCAAGAGTGGCTCGACCATCGCGGTTCTTCCCACTACGTGGGCCGATTTCATCTCGTTCGCCGCGAAGGGTTGATCAACCATGGATATCCATGGCGCGTGGTTCAAGAGCAGCTACAGCAATGGTGAGCACGACACGGACTGCGTCGAGGTCGCGGGGGCGCCTGACGTCGTGCACGTCCGGGACTCGAAGGACGTGCGTCGGCCGAGCTTCTCCGTGCCGCGTACGACGTGGGCCGCGTTCGTGAGGTTCGCGTCCGAGCGCTGACGCGTAGAGCCGCGCCCCGCCCGGCCGGTCACGACGGCCGGGCGGGGCGCGGTGCGTGGTGGCTCGGTAGAGGCCGCCGGCCGGGAGTCAGGCGGTCCTCGGTTCGGTGAAGCGGATGTGGTTGCCGAAGGGGTCGCGGATTCCGCAGTCGACGCCGTACGGCTGCTCCACGGGCTCCTGGGTGAACTCGACGCCCTTGGCGCGCAGTTCCTCGTACGTCTTGCGGCAGTCGGACGTCGTGAGGATGACGGTGCCCAGGGCGCCCTTGGTGACGAGGTCCCGGACCTGCTCGGCCGTCTGCTCGGACATCTGCGGTCCGCCCGGGAGCTGGAGCAGGATCTGTCGGTCCGGGGCGCCGGGGACGTTGACGGTGAGCCAGCGCATGAATCCGAGGTCGACGTCCGTGTTGACCTCCAGGCCGAGCTTCCCGACGTAGAAGTCGACGGCCTCGTCCTGGTCGAGGACGTACAGCTGTGAGTGCGTGATGGCGTTGAACATGAGGATGACGCTACTGGTCCGTCGCCGCCCGTACTTATCCGAAACTGCTCAGTCGCGCGGCCGTGTCCAGGCCATGGTGAAGCAGGTCGGGACGCCGGTGGCCCGGGCCTCCTTGCGGTACTGCCGAGGGGACCTGCCGACGATGTCGCGGAAGGTGCGGCTGAAGGTGCCGGGGCTGCCGAAGCCGACCTCGTAGGAGATGTCGGTGACGCTGCGGTCGGTCTCCCGCAGGAGTGACATCGCACGCTCGACGCGGCGGCGTTGCAGGTAGCGGTGCGGGGTCTCGCCGAACGTGGCGCGGAACGTCCGCGTGAAGTGCGCCGGTGACACGTGGGCGACCCGGGCCAGTGCCGGGACGTCCAGCGGCTCGGCGTAGGCCCGGTCCATCGTGTCGCGGGCCCGCAGCATGCGGCGGTTGGTGTCCTCGGTCGCGCGGCTCACCGCGTCATCCCACCACGCCCCGGCGTCGTGCCGGTGGCAGGCACCGATTCGTGACGTGGAAGGTCTGGATATCGGACGGGTGTTCCTGCGAACATCACGCGTTGTGAAGACCTTGACGCGGGCCGGGCTCGGCCGTACCTCCGTTCGGCGGCTGGGCGTGCTGCTCTCCGCGAGTGCTCTGCTGGTCTCGGGCTGCGGTGGCGGCTCCGACGACTCCGAGACGGAGGACAAGGCCGCGCCGTCCGCATCGCAGGAGGAGAGCGGCGGCGGCTCCGGGGAGACCGACGGCGGCGGTGACGGGGACGGTGGCGACGGCGGCGGGGGTTCCGACGGCGGCGGTGACGGCGGCACGGACGGTGGCGGTGACGGCAAGACGACCGGCGGCGGGGAGAAGGACGGCGGCGAGAAGGACGGCGTCGAGCCGGCGCCGGACGACGCGGCCGTGGACCCGAACTGCCCGGACCCCGGGGTGCGGGTCATGGCGGCCGGTCCGGTCGACGGGGACGAGAGCCTGAGCCTGCTGCGCGTCATGATGCTGAACTGCGGCAAGGAGCCGTTCGCCGTCAACGGTCACCCGGACGTCCGGGTGCTCGACGAGGACGGTGAGGCCCTGGACGTCACGGTGCACGAGGGCGTCTCGGCCGTGTCCGAGGTGCGCGGCTTCAACGGCGAGCCGAAGAAGCTGTCCCTGAGTCCGGGGGAGACGGCCATGGCGGTGCTGGTGTGGCGTCCGGGGAGCGGCGCGGGCGGCCGGTCGGTGGACGTGGCCCCGGCCGAGGGCGAGCCGTGGCAGAGCGTGACGTCCCTCGGCGGCAAGGACTTCGCCGCCGCCGGTGAGCTGGCCGTGAGCCCCTGGAAGACGGTCGAGGGCTGAGCCGGGCGGGCCGGGCGGAGGCGCGTCGACGTTCACCCGTTCGGCCCCTTTCGGCTGGTCGCCGTGGCGGGGGCGCCCAACGCTGGCCGTGGGTCCGACAGCGGGCCCGGTCTGCGGAAGGAGCCGCCCCATGGCCTCATCGACGCACCCGCGCTCGGGCGGGAGCACACACGACAGGGACGCCTGGGCGAGCGGAGGCACCGTGTTCGCCGGGGTGCTCGCACTCGTCTACGGCGTCATCGGCGTCCTCCAGGGCATCGCGGGCATCGCGAAGGACGACGTCTACGGCACGATCGGCGACTACACGTACGCCTTCGACACCACCTCCTGGGGCTGGATCCACCTCGTCCTCGGCGTGGTCGTGGCGCTCACCGGGCTGGGCATCCTCATGGGGGCCACGTGGGCACGGTTCCTCGGGGTGTTCCTCGCGGGCTTGGTCGTCATCGCGAACTTCATCTGGCTGCCCTACCAGCCCTTGTGGGGGCTGGTGAACATCGCCCTGGGCGTCTTCGTCATCTGGGCGCTGGCCACCAGTCACGCCTCCTTCGCCGACTGATTCCGACGGGGGTGGGACCGCGCGTATCGTGCCCGCATGAGCGAGCGACGCGCGATCCTGAGCGGTTCCACCTTCGAGGAGCGGATCGGTTACGCGCGCGCGGTCGTGGACGGCGACCGCGTGCACGTCTCGGGCACGACCGGCTTCGACTACGCGACGATGACGATCTCCGAGGACGTCGTCGCGCAGGCCGAGCAGTGCCTGCGCAACGTGGAGTCGGCCTTGAAGGAGGCCGGGTGCACCTTCGCGGACGTCGTGCGGGTGCGCTACCTGCTGCCCCGGCGCGAGGACTTCGAGCCCTGCTGGCCGGTGCTGCGGGCCTGTTTCGGGGCGGTCCGTCCGGCGGCGACGATGATGGAGTGCGGGCTCGCCGACCCGCGCATGAAGTTCGAGATCGAGGTGGACGCGCGCCGCCCGGCGTGACGAACGACGTGAACGACGTGAACGACACGGACGAGGGACGCATGACCGGCACGCTCCACTGGACCCTGCGACCGGCGTCGGCGGCGGACGTCGACGCGGTGGCCGAACTGCGGGCCGTGGTGCTGCGGCCGGACCTGGAGCGGCTGGGGCGGTACGACGAGCGGCGGGTGCGGCAGCGGCTGCGGGACGGGTTCGCCCCGCGGCACACCCGGGTGATCGAGGTGGGCGGCGCGTTCGCCGGGTGTGTGGCCCTGCGGCCGGCCGAGGACGCCCACTGGTTGGAGCACTTCTACGTCGCGCCGCACCTCCAGGGCAGCGGCATCGGCTCGGCCGTGCTGCGTCGGGTGCTGGGGCGGTGTGACGCGAAGGGCGTGCCGGTGCGGCTGATCGTGCTGCGCGGCAGTCCGGCCCGGCGGCTGTACGAGCGCCACGGCTTCGGGCTCGGGTCGCAGGACGGGGTGCGGAACGCGGTGGACGTCGTCATGGAGCGCCGGCCGACGCCGCCGGGGCGCACGCCGTAGTGGTGTCGAGGGACGCCGGAGTGGGCCGGATATTCGGTGTCCCCTGCGCCCGGTGAGACGCATCATGGTGCGCATGCCCGTGGCCACCCCCTTACTGCACACCGCGCGTCTGCGTCTGCGTCCCTTCACCGACGCGGACGCGGAATCCCTGTTCGCCCTGCATCGCAGCGCCCGCGTGATGCGCTACTGGGACTCACCGCCGTGGAGGGATCCGGCCCGTGCCGATCGCTTCATCGCCGTGTGCCGAAGGGTGGCGGCGGACGGCACCGGCGCGCGGCTGGCCGTCGACCGGGTCCAGGACGGGGCGTTCGTCGGTTGGTGCGCCCTGACCGACTGGGATCCGGTCCACCGCAGCGCGTCGTTGGGCTACTGCCTCGTCGACGCGCTGTGGGGGCGGGGGTACGCGACCGAGGTCGCGCACGCCGTGCTGCGGTGGGGGTTCGACACCTGGGACCTGAACCGCGTGCAGGCCGAGACCGACACGCGCAACGAAGCCTCAGCCCGTGTGCTGGAGAAGGTGGGGTTCGTGCGTGAGGGGACGCTGCGGGAGGACTGCGTCGTGAACGGCGAGGTGTCCGACACCTGGGTGTTCGGCCTGATCAGGCGGGAGTGGCGACCGGACGGTCGCGGGTTTGCTCGACCGACGGGGACGTAGGCAGGGCCCTCGGCGGGTGCGGTCGTGCGGATGCTTCAGCGTCGGTCGGTCAGCCGCAGGGCGACGGCCGTGAGCCAGAGCAGGCCGAGCCCCGCCGAGGCGGTGAACGCCGGCATCGAGACGGCGGCGGCGGACGAGCCGGCCAGCACCACCACCGGCACGACGCGGGAGGCGAGGGCGTAGCCGCGCCGTCCCTCGGCCGCGAAGAACCGGCCGAGGACGAGGAACGCGGCGCACAGCGCGAGGAAGCCCAGCGTGGCGGCGGCCATGTGGACGCTCCCCTCCGCGCTCATGGACGCCGGGGCTCCGTCGGGGGTGCCCGGCGGGAAGCCGTGGCCGGGGTCGGCCCGGAAGATCCCGGCGACGAGGAACGAGGCACCGAAGACGCCGATCAGCCGGGGTGCCCAGACGCCGCCGGGCCCGCCCCGCAGCGCTCGACGCGTCCCGACGGCCCCGGCGACGGCCAGAGCGCCGGTCAGGAGGAAGACGGCGACCTGGATCCAGCCGAGGGCGCCGAGGCTGAGCTGGCTCAGTGCGTTGCGGGTGAGGTCGAAGCCGTCCCGGGTGAGGGCCTGGGTCAGCCCGGCGGTGAGGAACAGCGGGCCGGCGGCGGCTCCGGCCGTCAGGAGCCCGCGCGTGACGGCCCGGTCGGCGGTGGGGGAGCCGGGGTCGGTGCCGGTGGTGGGAGGCCGGTTGCGGGTGGTGGTCATGGGTGGCCCTTCGGCGTGCGTGCGGAACCCGGCGTGCGGGGGTGGAGAACCTGACGGCTTCGAGCAAGAACTAGACCGTCCAGTTCTGGTGAGCTAGACGGTACGGTACCCGTGCGAAACTGGACTGTCCAGTACTCATCGACGCAGTGGAGGTGCCGTGGAGGCGGGAGCGCAGGTCGGCCGGTCGGAGCGGAAGCGGCGGGCCATCATGGCGGCCGGGACCGAGGTCTTCATGGCCCAGGGGTACGCCGGGACGAGCATGGACGACATCGCCAAGCGCGCCGCCGTCTCCAAGCAGACGGTGTACAAGCACTTCGCCGACAAGGAGAAGCTGTTCGCCGAGATCGTGCTGGCCACCACGGACCGCGTCGACACCACGGTCGATCTCGTCGCGGACGTCCCGGCCGACGCGGAGACGCTGCCCGCCCACCTCGTCGCCCTCGCCCGCGCGCTGCTCGACGCCCTCACGCGGCCGGAGGTGCTCCAGCTGCGCCGGCTGGTCATCGCCAACGCGGACGCCTTCCCCGAGTTGGGCGCCGCCTGGTACGAGCAGGGGTTCGAGCGGGTGCTGGCCACGCTCGCGGCGACGTTCCGGTCCCTGACGGAGGCGGGGGTGCTCCACGTCCGCGAACCGCTGCTCGCCGCCCACCACTTCACGGGTCTGCTGCTGTGGATCCCCGTGAACCGGGCCATGTTCCACGGCGGTCCCCGGCACACGGCGGCGGAGCTGGACCACTACGCGGCCGAAGGCGTCCGGGCGTTCCTCGCCGCCTACCGCTGAGCGTCCGCCCCGGCTGCTCCGTTCGGGTGAGATGGGGAGGCGGCGGCCCGCTGTCCGGGTCAGGACAAGCGTGTCAATAAAGATCAAATACTACATTCATTCTTAATCTCCTCCTGCGGTTCCGTGGCGAACCGTTCCGCCCCGGCCGGTCGCACCGCGGACGCCGCCCCGGCGTCGGCGGATGTGTCGTTCTGCCCGAACCACGGAGGAGCCATGCGTGTAGTCGTTACCGGGGGAGCGGGATTTCTCGGCTCGCACCTGTGCGAGGCGCTGCTGCGACGCGGCGACGAGGTCGTCTGCGTGGACGACCTGTCGACCGGTCGGCCCGAGAACATCGCGCCGCTGGGGGCGGACCCGGCGTTCACCTTCCTGCGCGCCGACGTCAGCGCGGACCTGGACGTGCCCGGCCCGCTCGACGCCGTCGCCCACCTGGCCAGCCCCGCCTCCCCGCCCGACTACCTGCGGCTGCCGCTGCACACCCTGCGCGCGGGCAGCAGGGGCACCGAGAACGCCCTGCGCCTCGCCGGGCGCCACGGCGCGCGGTTCCTGCTGGCCTCCACCAGCGAGGTCTACGGCGACCCCCTCGTGCACCCGCAGGACGAGAGCTACTGGGGCAACGTCAACCCCATCGGCCCGCGCAGCGTGTACGACGAGGCGAAGCGTTTCTCCGAGGCCCTCGCCCTCGCCCACCACCGCACCCACGGCCTCGACGCGGGCATCGTGCGGATCTTCAACACCTACGGGCCGCGCATGCGCCCCCACGACGGCCGCGTGGTCTCCAGCTTCATCACCCAGGCCCTCAGCGGGGAGCCGCTGACCCTGTACGGCGACGGCAAGCAGAGCCGCAGCTTCTGCTACGTCGACGACCTCGTGCGCGGCCTCCTCGCGATGCTCGACCACGACGAGCGGGGGCCCGTCAACCTCGGCAATCCCGTCGAACTGTCGGTCGCCGACCTCGCGGACCTCGTGCTGCGCCTCACGGGCTCCGACGCGCGGGTGCAGCACCACCCGCTGCCCGTCGACGACCCCGTCCGCCGCCGCCCCGACATCACGCGGGCGGTGGAACGGCTCGGGTGGCACCCCGAGGTGGGCATCGAGGAGGGTCTGTGCCGCACCGTCGCCTGGTTCGCCGCCCGGCCCCTGGAGGTGGCGGCCGGAGCCGAGGCGATCCGCGGGAGCCAGGAGGACGCCACCCGGTACGCCCCCGACCTCGCGGCCGCCCCCGCCGCCCCCGACCCGGCCGCCGCGACCCCGCACTGACGCCGCACCACGACGTCCCCACCGGGCCGCCCCCCGGTGCCAGCGACGGAGCACGCTTCCATGACGCAGGCAGAATCCGCCCTCCTCGCGCAGGCCACGACGTCCGCGCCCCCGACGACCACTCCGACGACCACCCCGACGCCCGCCGACACCGGGGGCTCCCCGCGCGACCACCTGCTCGGCCTCTCCGACGGCGGCGTCGTCGACGTCGGCCCGGACGGCCCCGTCCTCGGTCGGCCGCGCCGCCGTCTGCGGACGCGGCGGCGCAGCTTCGTGCCGGTCCTCACCGGCACCGCCCGGGCGAAGGCGGTGCTCCTGTGCGTCGCCTGGACGCTGGCCCTCGCATGGTTCTGGGACTGGTGGCTCCAGCCGGACCACCGCGTCGGCTGGGTGGGCCTGGTCGTCAACAGCGCCCTGCTGCTGTACCTCGCGGTGATGCCGGTGCACTTCGTCGTCGCCGTGCTGCGGCTGCGCCGGTTCGACCCCGAGGTCGACGTGCCCGCCCTGCGGACGGCGTTCGTCGTCACCCGGGCGCCCTCGGAGGACTGGGACATCGCGCGCGCCACGCTGCGGGCGATGCTCGCCCAGGACTTCCCGCACCCCTACGACGTCTGGCTCTGCGACGAGGACCCGACCCCGCGCATCCGCCGCTGGTGCCGCAGCCACGGCGTCCGCCTCTCCTGCCGCAGGGGCGTGGCCGCCTACCACCGCGACACCTGGCCGCGCCGCACCCGTTGCAAGGAGGGGAACCTCGCCCACTTCTACGACCACTGGGGCTACCGCGACTACGACGTCGTCGCCCAGCTCGACTGCGACCACGTGCCCCGCCCCGGCTACCTGACGGAGGTCGTCCGCCCGTTCGCGGACCCGGCCGTCGGCTACGTCGCCGCCCCCTCGGTGTGCGACACGAACGCGGACGCGTCATGGTCCGCGCGGGGGCGGCTGCACCGCGAGGCGCTCTTCCACGGCCCCGTCCAGCTCGGCCACTCGGCCGGCCTCGCACCGGTGTGCATCGGCTCCCACTACGCCGTCCGCACCCGCGCCCTGCGGGACGTCGGCGGCCTCGGGCCCGAGCTGGCCGAGGACTTCACCACCACGTTCCTGCTGAACTCGGCGGGCTGGCACGGCGCGTTCGCCATCGACGCGGAGGCGCACGGCGAAGGGCCGATCACGTTCTCCGCGATGGTGACGCAGGAGTTCCAGTGGTCCCGGAGCCTGACGGTGGCGCTGCTGGGCCTGCTGCCCCGGCACCTGGCCCGGCTGCCCGGGCCGCTGCGCGTCCGCTTCACGCTGGTACTCGTCTACTACCCGCTGCTCGCCGTCACGACGACGGCCGGGCTGGCGCTGCCGCCGGTGGCCGCCGTCACCGGAATGGCCTGGATCAACGTCAACTACTTCGCCTTCCTGGCCCACTTCTGGGTGATGTCAGGGGTGTTGATCCTGCTCGCCCTGCTGCTGCGCCGACGCGGGCTGCTGCGTCCGCCCGCCGCGCCCGTCGTCAGCTGGGAGGGCTGGCTGTTCGCCCTCGCCCGCTGGCCGTGGGTGGCCTGCGGCGTCGGCGCGGCGTTGCTGCAACGGCTGCGGCCCCGGCGGATCGTCTTCAAGGTCACGCCCAAGTCGCGCGGCGGGCTGGAACCCCTGACGCTGCGCCTCGTCGCCCCCTACCTGCTCATCACCGTCACCCTCGCCTCGGCGGCCGTCGTCGGCGAACTCACCGGCCCGTCGGCGGGCTACGTCTTCCTGTGCATGCTCGGCGCCACCTCCTACGCCGTGCTCACCCTGGCCGTCGCCTGGCTGCACGTCGCCGAGACCGCGCGGGCGGCCGGGGTGCGGCTCCGGCGCGCCCTCGGCACGGCCGCGCTCCCGCTGCTCGCGGGCACCCTCGCCCTGCTGCCGCTCGCCCTGGCCTACGCCCTCTACCCGGCCTACCTCGCGAACGTCTTCGGCCCCGACCTCTTCGAGCACGTCGGGGTCCGGTGACGACGTCCCGGCCCCGCTCTCCGGAAGGAACGCCCCGCATGCCCCGCACGGTCCTGGTCACCGGTGGCGCCGGCTTCATCGGCAGCCACACCTGCGTCGAACTGCTCGTCCACGGCTACGACGTCGTGGTCGTCGACGACCATTCCCACAGCTCGCCCGTCGCGCTGGAACGCGTCGCGAAGATCGCCGGACGCCCGCCGACCGCGTCCTACGTGACGGACGTGCGGGACCGCGCGGGCCTGGACGCCGTCTTCGCCGCCCACCGCGTCGACGCCGTCATCCACTTCGCCGCGCGCAAGGCGGTCGGCGAGTCGGTGCGGATGCCGGTCGCGTACTACGACACCAACGTCGGCGGCACGACCGCGCTGCTCGCCGCCATGGAACGGCACCGCGTCCCCCGGCTCGTCCTCTCCTCCTCCTGCTCCGTCTACGGGAACGGCCCGACCGGCGGCGGCGCGCGGACCCCGCTCCGCGAGACGGACCCGGTGGCCCCCACGAACCCCTACGCCACCTCCAAGCTGCTGTGCGAGCGGATCATCGGCGACGTCTGCGACCGGCTGCCCGGCGCCTTCAGCGCCCTGGCCCTGCGCTACTTCAACCCCGTCGGCGCCCACCCCGGCGGGCTGCTCGGTGAGGACCCGCGCGGCGTGCCGGACAACCTCATGCCCTACCTCGCCCAGGTCGCCGTCGGCCGCCTCGACCGGCTGCGCGTCTTCGGTGACGACTACCCCACCGCCGACGGCACGGGCGTC
The DNA here is from genome assembly GCF_014779715.1 of Streptomyces chumphonensis. Lineage (GTDB taxonomy): Bacteria > Actinomycetota > Actinomycetes > Streptomycetales > Streptomycetaceae > Streptomyces > Streptomyces chumphonensis. The sequence continues at coordinate 251,167 of NZ_JACXYU010000005.1, read as the reverse complement.
CGCGACTACCTCCACGTGATGGACGTCGCCGAGGGGCACCGCGTCGCCCTGGAGCACCTCGACGACGCGGCCGGCCTGCGCGTCCTCAACCTGGGCACCGGCACCGGCACCTCCGTGCTCGACCTGCTCGCCGCCTTCTCCGCCGCCTGCGGGCGGCGGCTGCCGCACGAGATCACCGGCCGCCGCCCCGGCGACGTCGCCTCGCTCGTCGCCGACCCGGGGGCGGTGCGGCGGGCGTGGGGCTGGTCCGCCACCCGGGACGTCGCCGCCATGTGCCGCGACGCATGGCGCTTCCAGCAGCTCAACCCCGCCGGCTACCCGGACTGACCGTCCCCGGGGGCGAACCGCTCATCCGTCCTGACCGCCCCGCGCGGCCAGGGCGCCGACGGGCGGCGCCGCCCCCAGCGGCGTCCCGCCGAAGTCGACCCGGCCGAGGTCGACGCCGAGCGCCGCCGCGTCGACGCCCGCGCCCGCGAGGTCCGCCGCGCAGCGCGGGGTCAGCAGCCCGGCGGCCCCCTCCGCGTCGGTGACGGGCGTCGTCACGGCGGCCAGGCACGGGTCGGCGTCGGTGCCGGTGTCCGCCCCGCCCCGACGCTCCTGGCCGCTCGCCCCGCGCCAGGAGTCCAGCGCGGTGAACGTCCGGCCGCCCCACCGCAGCCGCCAGCCCCCGGCGACGTGGTAGGCGTTGCCCTGGAGGGCGACCTCGGCGGGCGCGAACCCCCGGTCGGCGCCGACGACGGCCGCGCCGTCGGTGACGAGCAGGTTGTTGTGGACGCGGACGCGGTCCAGGTCCTCCTGGAGCCGCAGGGCCGGGGCGGCGACCGGCCCGTTCGCCCGCATGACGACGGTGTTGTGGTGCACGTCCAGGTCGCTCAGGCGCAGCCCGTAGACGACGATGCCGCCGTAGACCTCCAGCTTGTGGGCGTCGTTCGCGCTCAGGTTGAAGCGCAGGACGTTGTCGCGGTGGGCGCCCGTCGGGCGGCCGGAGTAGACGAGGTAGCCGGGCCCCTCGTTGCCGAAGGACAGGTTGTACTGCACCACCGTCCCCGACACGTTGTTGTCCAGGCCGAAGCCGCCGCCGTCCACGCGGGAGCCGGTGTGGTTCCCGTGGGAGACGTTGTGCTCGATGACGAGCCCGGTGGCGTCGTAGGCCCAGATGCCCTCCGGACCCTCCTGGGCGTCGGGGGAGGAGCGGGCGCCGTTGGAGTGGGCGACGGAGTCCGCGACGCGCCCGCCGCGCACACTGCCGAGGATGACGCCGCTCCCGGTGTTCCGGTCGTCCGCCGCCGGGTCACCGGTGTTGTCGTGCGCGCGCACCCCCGTGACGGCCACGTCGTGGTGGGCGTAGGCGGGGTCGTCGGCGTCCAGCGGCGGCCCGCTGGTGACGAGCCCGGCCTCCAGGTTGCCGTGCAGCACCGAGTCGGCGACGCGCACGTCGCGGAAGCCCACGCCGCGCGGAGCGCCGACACCGACGCCGTTGCGGAACCCCGAGACGTCCACCCCCGCGACCGTCACCCCGGCGAACCGCTCCCCGCTCGCCGCGTCGCTGAAGAGGTGGATGCCGTCGTGGTTCCGGCGCGCCCGCGCGTCCCCGCGCAGGACGAGGTCGCGGATCTCGACGCCGCCGGTGTCGTACACCGTGACGCCCGCCGAGCCGCGCGCCCCCAGCGTCGCCCGGCCGCTGCCGTAGGAGTCGATGACGACCGGCCGGCGCGCGTCGCCCGCCTCCCCCCGCGCGATGTCCAGCCCGCCCCGGAACCGGGCGCCGCCCTCCAGCCGCAGCCGGTCGCCGGGGCGGTACTTCACCTCGTCGGCGCGGCCGAGCGTGCGCCAGGCCGTCTCGGGGGACAGGCCGTCGGCGCCGTCGTCGCCGTCCGGGCTGACGTGGTAGGTGAACCCGCCCGCGCTGTTCTTCCCCGGCGGCGCGTAGGGCTCGGGCAGCGCGCAGCCCGAGGGGAGCGCGAGGACGCACACGAGCCCGCCCGCCGCGCCGAGCGCCGACCAGCTCCTTCGCAGCCCCATCCGCATGTGCACTCCCTGACCGCCTGAAAAGGGCGAAACGGTGAAACGGTGAAACGGTGCAAAGACTGCCAGACGGGCGGGCGGCTCGGCCCGCATTCACCCGAAGGACGGCGCTATGCGGTCGGGGGCCCGTCCCCGGGGACGCGTAGCGCCAGCACCGCCGTGTCGTCCTGGCCCGCCTCCGGGTGGAAGTCCGCCAGCGTCGCGCACAGCTCCGCCAGCGGCGCGCGGGCCAGCGGCCCGGCCGCCGCCTCCAGCGCCCGCAACCCCTCGTCCAGGGACTCCCCGCGCCGCTCGACCAGCCCGTCGGTGTACAGCACGAGCGTCGAACCCGGCGCGACGGCCACCTCGTGGTCCGGGCGCGGGTGCGCGAGGTCCACGCCCAGCGGCAGACCCGGCTCGCCCTCCAGCACCCGGGCGCTGCCGTCCGGGGTGATGAGCAGCGGCGGCGGATGCCCCGCGGCGCTCCAGCTCAGCCGCCCGCCCCCGGCGTCGTCCGGCCCGACCCGGGCGAGGACGGCCGTGGTGACGGGGATGTCCGTGATGGCGTGGAGCGTGCGATCGAGCTTCTCCAGCACCGAACTGGGCGGCGTGCGCCGCTCGTACAGCAGCGCCCGCAACATGTTGCGCGCCTGCGCCATCGCCGCCGCCGCGTACAGGTCGTGCCCCACGACATCGCCGATCACGACCGCGCAGGAGCCGTCCGGGAGCGGCACCGCGTCGTACCAGTCCCCGCCCAGCCGGTTCCCCGGGGCGGGCGCGGGCCGGTACACCGCCTCCGCCTCGTACGGCGCCAGGTCCGGCAGCCGGGGCAGCAGCAGCCGCTGGAACAGCTCCGCACTCGCCCGCACCGACGCGAACAGCCGCGCGTTGTCGATCGCCACCGCCGCCGCGCTGGCCAGGGCGACGAGGACGGCCTCGTCGTGCTCGTCGAACGGCAGCCCGTCCCGCCGGTCCGTCAGGTACAGGTTCCCGTAGACCTGGTCGCGCACCCGGATGGAGACGCCCAGCAGCCGGCGCATCGGCGGATGCCCCGAGGGGAAGCCCACCGACTCCGGGTGCGCGGCGATCGTCTCCACCCGCAGCGGCTCCGGATGACGGATCAGATGCCCCAGCAGCCCCAGTCCGTGCGGCAGCGGGACCCCCGCGAGCGCCTGCTCCTCCTCCTCGCTCAGACCGACGGGGATGAAGTCGGCCAGCCGCTCGCCCGTCTCGTCCAGCACGCCCATCGCCCCGTAGCGGGCACCCACCAGCTCCTGCGCCGTCTTGAGCAGCTCCCGCAGCAGCGACGGCAGCTCCAGCTCCCGGTTGAGCGTCAGGAAGGCGTCCAGCAGACCGTGGAACCGCTCCTGCGCGCGCGCCAACGAGCGGACACGCTCCGCGATGGCCTCCAGCTCCTCGTCCGCCTTGGACCTCAGATGCCTGAAGGACTCCGACCCCTGTTCCGCCATGGCTCCTCCCTAGCACGCGCACCGGCCGTGCCCGCGCCGCCACCACCACAGCGGCCAGGAGAACGAGCCGTCAGCCGACGGGCGGCAGGAACTCCGGCTGGTCGAGCAGGCGCAGCCAACTGCCGTCCGACTGGCGTCGGACCACCTGGGCACGGGCGCCCGCGCCGTCCCCCGGCGGCGTCGCGGTCAGGGCGACGTCCCCGCTGACGAGCGTCGGCAGCGGCGCCTCCGGCTCGAAGCGCGGGGCGTGCGCCAGGACCTCCTCCCACAGGACGCGGATCGCCTCCCGGCCCACCGTCGTCGTGCCCGGCGGGTAGGCCATCACCGCGTCCTCCTCGTACAGCGCCGCGACGCCGGCCGCGTCCCCGGCGTTCGACCGCTCGACGAACAGGCGGGTGAGGTCCTCGGGCCGCATGGCCTTCTCGTACTCCGGCACAGGCTCCTCCTGGGGTCGGTGCATCCCGGGGTCGGTGCATCCCGGGGTCGGTATGTCGTTCCTCCAGCGTGGGTGCCGGACCGATGAGAAGTCCAACAGATGGTGGAGATGGCATCTAGCATCTCCGGTCATGGAACTGAGGCAGCTGGAGTACTTCGTCGCCGTCGCCGACGAGCGGAACTTCACCCGCGCCGCCGCCCGCGTCCACATCAGCCAGTCCGGCGTCAGCGCCCAGGTCCGCCAACTCGAACGGGAACTCGGGGCCGACCTGTTCGACCGCTCGGCCCGCACCGTCACCCTCACCGCCGCAGGCCGCGCGGCGCTCAGCCACGCCCGTGCCGCCCTCGCCGCCGCCGAGGCGGTCGGGGAGGCGGTGAGCGAGGTGACCGGCCTGCTCCGGGGACGGCTCACCCTCGGCATGGTCGTCGGCTGCACGGTCACACCGCTGTTCGACGCCCTCGCCGCGTTCCACCGCGAGCACCCCGGCGTCGAGCTCGCGCTGCGGGAGGACCACTCCGACCGCCTCGTCGCGGACGTGCGCTCCGGCGCCCTCGACGCCGCCCTGGTCGGCTCGGCCACCGCCGCCCCCGAAGGACTGGAGGCGCTGACCGTCGTCAGCGAACGCCTCGTCACCGCCGTCCCTCCCGACCACCCCCTCGCCCGGCTGCGCCGCGTCACCCTGCGGGACGTGTGCGCTCACCCGATCGTGTGCATGCCGCCGGGCACCGGGGTGCGGACCGTCCTCGACCGCGCCTGCGCCGCCCGGGACCTGCGGCCCACCGTCACCCTCCAGGCCGGTGCCGCCGACGCGGTCGCCGACCTCGCAGCCCGGGGGCTGGCCGCCGCCGTCCTCAGCGCCTCCATGGCCCACGCCCACGACGACCGCCTCGTCGTCCGGCCGATCGCCGACGCCGACACTCCGGCGTACCTCTCCTTCGTCTGGCGCGCGGCGCACGGCCCGGCCGTCCGCGCCCTCCTCCGCCACGCCCACAGCGTCTTCCCCCGACCCCGGGCCTCCGACGCGCGGTGAGCCGGACGCTGTCACACCCCGCGGATACCGTCGGTCCCATGGACATCGCTGAGCTCCTGGAACTGGAACACCGCGGCTGGCAGTCCCTGTGCGACGGCACGGGTGACGTCTTCTACGGACGGTCGATGACCGAGGACGGCGTCATGGTGCTGGCCGGTGGCCAGGTCTTCACCCGCCAGGACGTCGTCGACTCCCTCGGTGCGGCGCCGCCCTGGCGGACCTACGACATCACGGAGGAGCGGCTCGTCCCGCTGAACGAGTCCTCCGCCGCCCTGGTCTATCGCGGACGGGCGTACCGGGAGGGCGCGGAACCCGCGTTCACGGCCCTGATGTCGAGCGTCTACGTGCGGCGCGGCGCCGGATGGGCGCTGGCCGTGTACCAGCAGACACCCGTACCCGCGTAGCCGAACGCGCCCGGCGGCCGGGGACCTCGGCGTGGCTCCGGGCCAGTCGCCGTTCCGGGCGTCGAGGGCGGCGGCGAGGAGCGTGTGGGCGGCGGCGCAGCCACGGCAACGAGATGCGGGAGTTCACCGCCCAGGGCCTGATGTCCCGCCGCGAGGCCGTCATCAACGACGTCCCCATCGCGCCGGAGGACCGCCGCATCCACGGCCCCCGCCCCCACGCCGAGGACCGCACCCCGCTCCTCGGCGGTAGGGGCCCGCACCGCACCGCGGGTCAGCGCGGCAGGCTGATGCCGAACGCGTCCCCGCGCTCCCCGTCGTCCCAACCCAGGTCACCCTCGGCCAGAGCGGTGGCGGACTCCAGCTCGCCGGGCCGCACCTTCACCACCGTGACGGTCCCGGCGGCGTTCCCGGGGGCGCCGATGAGCGGTTCGTCGCGCCCGTCACCGTCGGTGTCCAGGGCTCCCACGGTCCAGCCGAAGTGGTCGGCGGTGGCGACGACACCGGGGACGCCCTCGACGTCCTGGTCGATCCAGACCCCGCCGCCGGCGCTGATGCCGCCGGTCGTGTTGCCGAACATCACCAGGGCCGCGCCGGAACCGGTCGCGGAGCCGACGGCCTCGCTGCGCATGCCGATGACGAGGTCGTCGACACCGTCCCCGTCGAAGTCCCCGGCGGCCAGCGAGGCACCGAAGTAGTCCTCCTCCTCGGGGGCGCCGGGAACGCCGGGGCTGTCCTGGTGGAAGACGTCGACGTCGTCGTGGTGGTAGCCGTCCTCGCCCGCGTAGAGGACGGCCACACTGCCCGCCGCCCCGTCGGCGCCGACCTTCTGGTCGGAGACGCCGACCGCCAGGTCGAGGTAGAGGTCCTCGTCGAAGTGGCCGAGCGCGACGGCGCTACCGGAGAACTCACCGATGCCGTCGATGTGCGCGGAGTCGATGTAGGAGCCGTCCGAGGGCCCTGCGTCGTCGAACGGGCCGAAGAGGGTGTGAATCGAGCCCCGGTCGGAGCTGCCGCTGATCTGCTCGCCGAGGGTGGTGACGACGAGGTCCTCGGCGCCGTCGCCGTCGACGTCACCGACGGCGAGCTGTTCACCGAAGCGGTCGCCCTCCTCCGGGACCCCGGGGGCGTGCGGGCTGTCCTGGTCGACCCAGAGGACCGAGTCGGGCCGCAGGCCGTCCGCCGACCCGAACAGCACCCGCGGCGCGCCCGTCACCGTCGAGAAGCACGGCGTGGCCCCCGCCACCGAACGCCCCGTCATCCGCAGCGGATTCGACGCCTTCGGGGACGAGACGGCGACGCGGGACGCGGACGGCGAGATCGTCCGCACCGACTACGACGCGCTCGGCCGGGCCGTGCGCACCACCCTGCCCGCCTACACGCCGCCCGGTGCCGAAGAGGCGCTCACCCCCACCGTCACCCGCACCTACGACGCCGCCGGGCACGTCGCCACCGAGACCGGCCCCCTCGGCCACACCACCGACTTCACCCACGACCAGCTCGGCAACCGCACCAGCGTCACCGCCCCCGCCCCGGGGGACGGCGCCGAACGGCCCGTCACCCGCTACACCTACGACCTGCTGGGCGAGCAGCTCTCGGTGACCGACCCGACGGGCGCCCGCACCGAGTCCACCTACGACGAACTCGGCCGACGCATCACCCTCAGCGTCTTCGAACGCCACCCCGCCGACGCCGTGTACACCACCCGCCTGCGGTACGACGACAGCGGCAACCTCGTCGCCACCACCAGCCCCGGCGGGGCCGAGGCGAGTGCCGAGTACAACGCGGCGGGCCAGCCCGTCACCGAAACCGACGCCGCCGACGGCACGACGACGTACACCTACGGCCCCACCGGCCTGCTGACCGCCGTCGCCGACCCCCTGGGACGCGTCGCCCGGACGCAGTACGACCCGGCCGGACGGGCCGTCGAGGTCAGCGACCACGACCCCGAGGGCACACCGCTACGGAGCCGCAGCACCGCCTACGACGCCGAGGGCAACCCCGTCGCCGTCACCGACGCGCTCGGCCACACCACCCGGCAGACGTTCGACGCGGCCGGACGCCTGACGCGGCTCGTCGAGCCCGTCGACGCCGACACCTCCGTCACCACCACCTTCGGCTACGACGCCCTGGGGCAGCGCACCCGCCTGACCGACGGCAGGGGCCACACCACCTGGTACACCCACACGAGCCACGGCGAGCCGGAGTCCGTCGTCGAACCGGCCACGGACGCCCACCCCGACGCCGCCGACCGCACCTTCACCACCGTGTACGACGCCGCCGGCCGGCCGGTTCGGGAGATCCAACCCGGCGGCGTCACCCAACAACGCACCTTCGACGCGCTGGGCCGGATCACCGAGCACACCGGTTCCGGCGCCGAGACGGCGACCGGAACGGACACCTTCACCTACGACCTCGCCGACCGGCTGACGTCCGTCAACGCCCCCGGCGGCACCCAGACATTCGGCTACGACGACCGGGGCAACCTGCTGACGGCCGAAGGCCCCTCCGGCGACGCGTCGTTCGCCTACGACGCCGACGGCCACCTGACCAGCCGCACCGACGCCGCAGGCACGACCACCTTCGGCTACGACCCCGCAGGCCGCCTCACCTCGGCCGCAGACCCCCTCACCGGCACCACCCAGGGCTACGGCTACAACGCCGCGTCCCAGCCGACGACCGTCACCTACGGCAGCGGCGGTGCCGTCCGCAGCTACACCTACGACGACCTCGGCCGCCTGGTCACCGACATCCTGGCCGAGCCCGGCGGCGCCACCAGCGCCTCGCTCACCTACGCCTACGACGCCGAGGACCGCGTCACCGGCAAGACCACCACCGGCACCGCCGGCTCCGGCGCCCACACCTACGACCGCTCCGGCCGCCTCACCGGCTGGACCGCCCCCGACGGAACCGACACCGCCTACACCTGGGACGCGGCCGGCAACCGCACCAGCGCAGGCGAGGCGACCGCCACCTACGACGAGCGCAACCGTCTGCTGACGGCCGCCGGCAGCTCCTACGCCTACACGGCGCGCGGCACGCAGCGCACGGTCACCGACGCCGACGGCGGAACCGTCTCCGCCGCCTTCGACGCGCTCGGCCGGATGAGCAGCCGCGACGGCGTCGACTACACCTACGACGGTCTGGGCCGACTCGTCCAGCGCGGCGACGACACCCCCTTCGCCTACGCGGACCAGTCCAACAACGCCGTCCGCACCGGTGACCAGCTCGTCACCCGTGACCCGGTCGGCGATCCGCTGGCCACGGCCGACGCGGACGGCAACGGCGCCACCGCCGTCCTCACCGACGTCCACGGCGATGTGACCGCCACCTTCATCCCCGACGACGGCACTCTCTCCGGATCCACCGCCTACTCGCCCTTCGGCCAGGTCGCCGCCACCGACGGCGCCACGGGGGCGCTGGGCTACCAGGGCGAGTACACCGACCCGGTCACCGGCGAAGTCAACATGCACGCCCGCTGGTACGACCCCGCGTCCGGCGGCTTCACCTCCCGCGACTCCTGGACCCTGAACCCGACCCCGTCCGTCCAGGCCAACCGCTACACCTACGGCAGCGCCAGCCCCCTCAACCACACCGACCCCACCGGCCACAAGTCCGCCCACCAAGGGGGCGGATGGGCACCACTCATCGGCCGTCCGTACTCCGGCGGTGGTCGTGGCGGTGCACCCAAGCACCAAGGGGGAGGCACACCGAACCGTTCGAACAACAACTCGAACAAGAATAAGAAGTCGAACAACAAGAAGACTTCCAGCTATCAGTCGCGCACGAGCCACCGAAGCCAGGCACGCCGCTGGCAGCGCGAGTTCCGGTACAGGGACCGAATGCGGGGCAACAACCGTCCCCACAGGCCCACGACCAACGCTCCCCGGTGCACCTACAACTGCGGCTACAGCTCCGGGACCGGCGGCGCCAACAGCGGCGCCAACGGGGGCAGCGGCGGCGCTGCCGCCACGCGTGTTCCCCAAGGCCCCCGTGGCCCTCAGGGACCCCCGCCGCCGCCCCCGCCACCTCCGTGGCACGTGATCCTCGCGGCCGTCATATCAGTCGTCCACGCCCGGGACGTCTCGACAGCCACCGTCGACTCCGCCCAGAACACCCTCGCCGACGACTCGCAGACTCGCGCGCGCAAGGACCTGAACCTCACTGACAAGCAACTCGGCGAATACTTCAAAATGTTCCCGCGTGCGTCTGATGATGCGTCCTTTAGGCGGGAATTTCGCAATCTCGTCGAATCTTGGGAGGAGCAGGAGAGGAATTGCATCTCCGGCGGTACTAGTTGGATCTATTATCACCCTCGAGACGAACAAGATCGAGCGACCGGAGCAGTGGGTTGCCTACAGCGCGATGCCATCAAGGTGATCGGTCGAGGTGCGCACCCTGATTCGAATGACACCGACATCGTCGGCAGCGACACCAATCGCAACGGACATTTTGACCCACCTGGATACCGTCGAGGCTTGCATCGCGGGCATTTGATTGGGCGCCAACTAGGCGGGAGTGGCACTGAGGTGCGAAATCTCATCCCTCAGCACCCCCGAGCCAACTCGGTCGTGCAGAAGACTTTCGAAGACAGAGTCGCGAAGGCTGTAGCAGGCGGCGAGCGAGTATACTACCTATCTATTCCTTCCTATGAAGGCGGGAACCTCATTCCCTACAAGTTGGATATCTATGCAGTGGGGAATCGGGGCACAAACGTGAAAGCAGAAATCAAGAACGTACCATGAGTAAATCATCGTCGTCCCTCGGTGCTTCTATCTTGTGTATGCAGTGATCAATGAGGCTGGATGTTTAGAATCAGGAGAGGATTTCATGGAGCTCATAAATCTTTCGGATGAAGAACAAGGTGTAGTGGTCCGAATTCTACGTGGTGGCAAATTTGGGGAACAGCCCGAGTATGATTTCCTTGAGGCGGAGATTATTGTTTCCAGTCACTTCGCGCAGGGGCGCTTGGATCTGTCCATCTCAGGTTACGACCTGGAGGTTTGGCGGGCGCTGCTAGTGTCGCTTTCGTCCGGGCGAAGCGTTACTTGGTTGGAGAGCGGGCGATCGCCACGGCTTATAGTCAATCCAGAGGGTGACAGTGGGTGTGCGGAAATCTCAGTCTACGATGCCCCTGTGTCTCAGATTGAAGTAACTGTGCCTGTTTCGATTGATGCGAACTGGATTTCTCGCCATCGGTCCAAACTGGATGCAATTGAAAGAGAATTCCCTCTCATTTGAAGTCGTGCCCGTGAGTCTTAATCGAAACGGTTGGCGATTCTTGACTCAGGTGGGCAAGTGGTCTCAGTGGAAACGGGCTCGGAGGTAGAAGTGGGTCAGAATTTGGAGGTGTTTCCGACCCTCATGTTCAAGATGTCCTCTTCGTGAGTAGCGCGATAGGTGACTTGGCAGACTGGCGCTTCTCTGCCGTGCATGGCGTAGCTCAGAGCACGGCAGGCTGTGTGGTCGGCCTGGGGCTTGGCTGGACGTGGGTGGGGGTATGGGGTGTGCGGGTGGTTTCGGCTGAGGGGGTCGGTGTGGCGGAGCAGGGTGGTCGGGACCGTGTGGTCGTGAGTTTCCCCGGGGTCGGTGCCCGGGAGGCCGGTGTGTTGGCGGCGGATCTGGCGGAGTTCCTGCACGCCGAGGTGCCGCAGGCCGCTGCCCGCCAGCAGCGGGCCGACGCCAAGCGGCAGGACGCGGGGGCGCTCGTCGCCCTCGCCGGTGCGTTGAGTCTCGGGGTCGGGCCGATCCTCGCCCGGGGGGTCGCGCGGTGGATGGCGAAGCGCAGCGTCGCTCAGTTGCACCTCGTGCGACGGCGGGCGGGGTCCGGGGAGGTGACCACGGAGCTGACGTTGGAGGGGCGGCCCTCGGCGCGCACGATGAAGGTCATCGAGTGGTTCCTTGAGGACACCGCGCAGGACGAGGATGCCGGGGCCGTCGGGGAGGCGGGGGAGTAGGGGTGCTCGACCCCGGCCGCACGCTGGCGATCGTCTGCGGTGCCGACTCCTGGCCGAGCATGGAGCAGTTCGAGGACGCCGCCGCGTTCCGCACCACGGCCGACGCCGTGCGGGCCTACCTGACCGGCGAGCACCTTCGGCTCCCGACCGAACACCTGCTGTGGCTGTTCGGGGAGGCGGGCGCGCAGCATCACCTCGACGTGATCCAGGACTTCCTGGTCAAGGCGTTCGGCGGGCAGAGCCCCAGGGGCGCCGGGTGGACCGTGCTGTTCCTCTACACCGGTCACGGGTTCTTCCCGCCGTCGTCGCAGGAGTACTGCCTCGCGCTGCACGACACCCGTCCGCCGCTGACGGAGGAGACCAGCCTGCGCGCGAGCTCGCTGGGCCGCCTGTTGCGGGCGGTGGCGCCCGACAGCGACCGTGTCCTGATCCTCGACTCCTGCTTCGCGGCGGCCGCGGTGCCGCACATGCAGGGGCCGCTCGACGAGGTCGTGGGGCGGCGGGTGCGGACGGTCGTCGAGGAGGAGCCCCGCTCCGGGCCAGGCAGCGTCGCCGTGCTGTGCGCCGCCGACCGGGACACCTGGGCGGAGATGGACGGGACGCTGTCCTGGACGACGTTCGGGCGCAGCCTCGTCGACGTCCTGACCGCCGGGGAGGCGGACGTGGCCGGGGCGCTGTCGCTGGTCGACGTGTGCCGGGTCGTGGGGGTGCTCCAGCGCGAGAAGGGGGCGCCCGTGCCGGAGGTGCACGCCCCCACGCAGAAGGCCGGTGATCTGGCCCGTGTGCCTCTGTTCCCCAACCCGGCGGGGGCGGCCTCCGGGGTCGCCGGGCCGGGGAGGCGTCAGCCGGCTCCAAACATCGGGCCCACCCGTACGGACCGGGCCGTCGCCGAGCGGATCTTCGACGTGCTGGCGGTCCAGCCGGACCGTCTGGTGCGGAAGGGGGTCGCGCTCTCCGGGCGGCTGGTGGAGAAGGCCGCGCGGCAGGGTCGGGTCCGGGCGGGCGAGGCCGTGGGGGCGGTCGCCGTCCCGCCGGGGCGGCTTCCGGGCAGCTACGGGTACCGGATGCTGGTCTTCACCGACCGGGCCCTGTACGCCGTCACGAAGTACGGACGGCTACGCTGCCCGTACGGCGAGCTGGGGCGGCTGCGGGTGACGCTCACCTCCGAGGAGCAGCACGCGGGCCACGGTCGCTTCGTGACCGGCTGGCTGGTGAACCTCCGGCTCGGTGCGGACGACCTGGTCGAGTACGGCTTCTGGGGCCGGGCCTACGCGCAGCGGATCCACGCGCTGCTGTCCGCCGTCCAGGGCGCCGCCGAGGGCTGAGTGGGCCCGGCGCACAGCGCCCGGGGCGGGCCCGGCCCGATTGGCGACGGCTCTGTCCCGTATGGCACACTGTTCCGGTTGCTCGGTTGAGTGCCGATGCTGTGCGCCTCCCGCCGGGAGGACCGGAAGCGAGTCCCAGGTATTCGTCGCCCCTCGTCAGGGGCGGAAGTACGGGAATCTTCCGGGAAGCGCAGGAGGGGCTTTTAACCAGGCACCCGGTGGGTTTCTTCCCCCCGGTTCCTCCCCTCGCAGGGCTGCTCCTGCGGAGAAGTACGAGAGGGGATGCGACACGCCCGACCGCGTGGGTCGGACGTGAGGGTGGAGCCACCGGGTCCAGAGCGTTTACGAGAGACAGGACTACGAAGTAGCCATGGCGGGACAGAAGATCCGCATCCGGCTCAAGGCCTACGACCACGAGGTCATCGACAACTCGGCGAAGAAGATCGTCGAGACGGTGACCCGCACTGGTGCGTCGGTCGCGGGCCCGGTGCCGCTGCCCACTGAGAAGAACGTGTACTGCGTCATCAAGTCGCCGCACAAGTACAAGGACTCGCGCGAGCACTTCGAGATGCGTACCCACAAGCGTCTGATCGACATCCTCGACCCGACGCCCAAGACCGTTGACTCGCTGATGCGCCTGGACCTCCCGGCCGGCGTTGACATCGAGATCAAGCTCTGAGGGGTGCGCTGAAGATGGCTAAGCAGATCAAGGGCCTCCTGGGCGAGAAGCTCGGCATGACCCAGGTCTGGGACGAGAACAACCGTGTCGTCCCGGTGACCGTGGTCAAGGCCGGCCCCTGCGTCGTGACCCAGGTGCGCTCCGCAGACCGTGACGGCTACGGCGCCGTCCAGATCGCCTTCGGCGAGATCGACCCGCGCAAGGTGAACAAGCCCCTCAAGGGTCACTTCGCCAAGGCCGACGTGACGCCCCGGCGCCACCTGGTCGAGCTCCGCACCGAGGACGCGTCCGAGTACACCCTGGGCCAGGAGATCACCGCCGAGGTGTTCGAGTCCGGCATCAAGGTGGACGTGACCGGCAAGTCCAAGGGCAAGGGCACCGCCGGTGTCATGAAGCGCCACGGCTTCCACGGCGGCAAGGCTTCGCACGGTGCGCACCGCGTGCACCGCAAGCCGGGCTCCATCGGTGGCTGCGCCACCCCCGGCCGCGTCTTCAAGGGAATGAAGATGGCGGGCCGCATGGGCAACGAGCGGGTCACCACCCAGAACCTGACCGTCCACGCCGTTGACGCGGAGAAGGGACTGCTGCTCATCAAGGGCGCCGTCCCCGGTCCGAACGGCGGCCTCGTCCTGGTCCGTACTGCGGCCAAGGGGGCCTGAGGTAATGAGCACCATTGACATCCTTTCGCCGGCAGGCGACAAGGCCGGGACCGTCGAGCTCCCCGCGGAGATCTTCGACGCGAAGGTCAGCATCCCGCTGATCCACCAGGTCGTCGTCGCCCAGCTGGCCGCTGCCCGCCAGGGCACGCACAAGACCAAGACCCGTGGCGAGGTCCGCGGCGGTGGCAAGAAGCCGTACCGCCAGAAGGGCACCGGCCGCGCGCGTCAGGGTTCGACCCGCGCCCCGCAGTTCGCCGGTGGTGGCGTCGTGCACGGTCCCGTGCCGCGTGACTACTCGCAGCGGACCCCGAAGAAGATGAAGGCCGCCGCCCTGCGTGGCGCCCTCTCCGACCGGGCCCGCCACAACCGCGTCCACGTCGTCTCCGGCGTGGTCGAGGGCGAGGTCTCCACCAAGGCCGCCAAGACCCTCTTCGGCAAGATCAGCGAGCGCAAGAGCGTGCTGCTGGTCGCCGAGCGGGCCGACGAGGCCGCGTGGCTGTCCGCCCGCAACCTGCCCCAGGTGCACATCCTGGAGCCGGGCCAGCTGAACACGTACGACGTGCTCGTCTCCGACGACGTGGTCTTCACCAAGGCTGCCTACGACTCCTTCGTCGCCGGGCCCGCCAAGGCCGGCAAGGCCGTCGCGAGTGAGGTTGAGCTCGAAGGGAGCGACGCCTGATGAGCGAGGCAACCGCCACCGCGGCCACCGCGATCACGAGCAGCACGTTCACGGACCCCCGTGACATCCTGCTGAAGCCCGTGGTCTCGGAGAAGAGCTACGCGCTGCTCGACGAGAACAAGTACACGTTCATCGTCGACCCGCGGGCCAACAAGACCCAGATCAAGCAGGCCGTCGAGGCGGTCTTCTCGGTCAAGGTCACCGGTGTGAACACGATCAACCGGCAGGGCAAGCGCAAGCGCACCCGCACCGGTTACGGCAAGCGCGCCGACACCAAGCGCGCCATCGTGACCCTCGCCGAGGGCGACCGTATCGACATCTTCGGCGGGCCGGTCTCCTAACGGAGACGTGGACTGTCCAATAGCTGTCCGATTTTGGACGAGGACTGAGAAATGGGTATCCGCAAGTACAAGCCGACGACTCCTGGCCGTCGTGGCGCCAGCGTCGCCGACTTCGTCGAGATCACGCGGTCCACGCCGGAGAAGTCGCTGGTCCGCCCGCTGCACAGCAAGGGCGGCCGTAACAACGCCGGTCGTGTGACCGTTCGCCACCAGGGCGGTGGCCACAAGCGCGCCTACCGCGTGATCGACTTCCGTCGTCACGACAAGGACGGCGTGCCGGCCAAGGTCGCGCACATCGAGTACGACCCGAACCGCACCGCGCGCATCGCGCTGCTGCACTACGCCGACGGCGAGAAGCGCTACATCCTCGCGCCGCGCGGCATCCAGCAGGGCGACCGCGTGGAGAACGGTCCCGGGGCCGACATCAAGCCGGGCAACAACCTGCCGCTGCGCAACATCCCGGTCGGTACGACCATCCACGCCATCGAGCTGCGGCCCGGCGGCGGCGCGAAGTTCGCCCGTTCCGCGGGTGCCGCCGTGCAGCTGCTCGCGCGTGAGGGCTCCATGGCCCACCTGCGCATGCCGTCCGGCGAGATCCGGCTGGTCGACGTCCGCTGCCGCGCCACCGTCGGCGAGGTCGGCAACGCCGAGCAGTCGAACATCAACTGGGGCAAGGCGGGCCGCAAGCGCTGGCTGGGCGTTCGCCCGACCGTCCGCGGCGTCGTGATGAACCCGATCGACCACCCGCACGGTGGTGGTGAGGGCCGGACCTCGGGTGGACGCCACCCGGTGTCGCCCTGGGGTCAGAAGGAAGGACGTACTCGCTCGCCGAAGAAGGCCAGCAACAAGTACATCGTCCGCCGCCGCAAGACGAACAAGAAGCGCTAGGAGCGGGTTTAGATGCCGCGCAGTCTCAAGAAGGGGCCCTTCGTCGACGACCACCTGATCAAGAAGGTGGACACGCAGAACGAAGCCGGCACCAAGAACGTCATCAAGACCTGGTCCCGCCGCTCCATGATCGTCCCGGCCATGCTGGGCCACACGATCGCGGTGCACGACGGCCGCAAGCACGTCCCGGTGTTCGTCACCGAGTCGATGGTCGGCCACAAGCTCGGCGAGTTCGCGCCGACCCGCACCTTCCGCGGCCACGTGAAGGACGATCGCAAGTCGCGTCGTCGCTGATCGGCTGGGTGCAACGACTATGACTGACACCGAAGGGACAACCATGGAAGCCAGGGCCCAGGCGCGCTATGTGCGCGTCACGCCCATGAAGGCCCGCCGGGTGGTGGACCTCGTCCGTGGCATGAACGCCACGGAGGCCCAGGCGGTCCTGCGTTTCGCCCCGCAGGCCGCGAGTGTGCCGGTGGGCAAGGTGCTCGACAGCGCCATTGCCAACGCCGCGCACAACTACGACCACACCGACGTGAGCACCCTGTTCGTGAAGGAGGCTTACGTCGACGAGGGCCCGACCCTGAAGCGTTTCCGTCCGCGCGCCCAGGGCCGCGCGTACCGGATTCGCAAGCGGACCAGCCACATCACGGTGGTCGTCGGCAGCAAGGAAGGAACCCGGTAATGGGCCAGAAGGTTAACCCGCACGGGTTCCGGCTCGGCATCACCACGGACTTCAAGTCCCGGTGGTACGCCGACAAGCTGTACAAGGACTACATCAAGGAAGACGTCGAGATCCGCCGCCTGCTCACGCAGGGCATGGAGCGGGCCGGCATCTCCAAGGTGGAGATCGAGCGCACCCGCGACCGGGTGCGCGTGGACGTGCACACCGCCCGTCCGGGCATCGTCATCGGCCGCCGCGGCGCCGAGGCGGAGCGGATCCGCGGCCGGCTCGAGAAGCTGACCGGCAAGCAGATCCAGTTCAACATCCTTGAGGTGAAGAACCCGGAGCTGGACGCTCAGCTGGTGGCCCAGGCCGTCGCCGAGCAGCTGTCCTCCCGCGTCTCCTTCCGTCGCGCCATGCGCAAGAGCATGCAGTCGACGATGAAGGCCGGCGCCAAGGGCATCAAGATCCAGTGCGGCGGTCGTCTCGGCGGCGCCGAGATGTCCCGCTCGGAGTTCTACCGCGAGGGCCGGGTGCCCCTGCACACGCTCCGCGCGAATGTCGACTACGGCTTCTTCGAGGCCAAGACCACCTTCGGCCGCATCGGCGTCAAGGTGTGGATCTACAAGGGCGACGTGAAGAACATCGCCGAGGTCCGTGCCGAGAACGCCGCCGCGCGCGCCGGTAACCGTCCCTCCCGCGGCGGCAGTGACCGTCCGCGTCGGGGTGGCGGTGGCGGCGAGCGTCGTGGCCGCAAGCCGCAGCAGCAGCAGGCTGCCGCCGAGGCCCCCAAGGCCGAGGCGCCCGCCGCCGCCGCTCCGGCTGAGAGCACCGGACAGGAGGCCTGACCGCCATGCTGATCCCGCGCAGGGTCAAGCACCGCAAGCAGCACCACCCCAAGCGCTCGGGTATGGCCAAGGGTGGCACCGAGGTCGCCTTCGGCGAGTTCGGCATCCAGGCGGTCACCGCCGCGTACGTGACGAACCGGCAGATCGAGGCAGCTCGTATCGCCATGACGCGTCACATCAAGCGTGGCGGCAAGGTCTGGATCAACATCTACCCGGACCGTCCGCTCACCAAGAAGCCCGCCGAGACCCGCATGGGTTCCGGTAAGGGTTCGCCGGAGTGGTGGATCGCGAACGTCAAGCCCGGTCGGGTGATGTTCGAGCTGTCCTACCCGAACGAGAAGATTGCTCGTGAGGCGCTCACTCGCGCTGCTCACAAGCTTCCGATGAAGTGCCGGATCGTGCGGCGCGAGGCAGGTGACGCGTGATGTCGGCCGGTACCAAGGCCAGCGAGCTGCGTGAGCTGAACAACGAGGAACTCGTTGGGAAGCTGCGCGAGGCCAAGGAGGAGCTGTTCAAGCTCCGCTTCCAGGCGGCGACCGGTCAGCTGGAGAACAACAGCCGGCTGAAGGCCGTCCGCAAGGACATCGCCCGGATCTACACCCTGATGCGCGAGCGCGAGCTCGGCATCGAGACGGTGGAGAGCGCCTGATGAGCGAGACGAATGTGACTGAGAAGAACGAGCAGCGCGGCTTCCGCAAGACCCGTGAGGGTCTGGTCGTCAGCGACAAGATGGACAAGACCGTCGTCGTCGCCGTCGAGGACCGCGTCAAGCACGCGCTGTACGGCAAGGTCATCCGCCGTACGAACAAGCTCAAGGCGCACGACGAGCAGAACGCCGCGGGTGTCGGCGACCGCGTCCTCCTCATGGAGACCCGGCCGCTGTCCGCGACGAAGCGCTGGCGCGTCGTCGAGATCCTCGAGAAGGCCAAGTAACCCGTAAGGCATTCGCCTTCCGGAAAGTTCCGCCAGGCTCGGTGGGGAGTTCGCGTGAACTCCCCACCGGGAACCGGCAGACGATCAGGAGATAGACGTGATCCAGCAGGAGTCGCGACTGCGTGTCGCCGACAACACTGGTGCGAAGGAGATCCTTTGCATCCGTGTGCTCGGTGGCTCGGGTCGCCGCTACGCGGGTATCGGGGACGTCATCGTCGCCACCGTCAAGGACGCGATCCCCGGTGGCAACGTGAAGAAGGGTGACGTCGTCAAGGCCGTCATCGTGCGCACCGTCAAGGAGCGCCGTCGTCCCGACGGCTCGTACATCCGCTTCGACGAGAACGCCGCTGTCATCCTCAAGGGTGACGGTGACCCCCGCGGCACCCGAATCTTCGGCCCGGTGGGCCGTGAACTGCGCGAGAAGAAGTTCATGAAGATCATCTCGCTCGCGCCGGAGGTGCTGTGAGCATGAAGATCAAGAAGGGCGACCTGGTTCAGGTCATCACCGGCAAGGACAAGGGCAAGCAGGGCAAGGTCATCCAGGCCTACCCCCGCGAGGACCGCGTCCTGGTCGAGGGTGTCAACCGGGTCAAGAAGCACACGAAGGCCGGCCAGACCGCTCGCGGTTCGAAGACCGGCGGCATCGTGACGACCGAGGCCCCCGTCCACGTGAGCAACGTTCAGCTCGTCGTGGAGAAGGACGGCGAGAAGGTCGTGACGCGCGTCGGATACCGCTTCGACGAGGACGGCAACAAGATCCGCGTTGCCAAGCGGACCGGTGAGGACATCTGATGACTGCCACCACCAACGCACCGCGCCTCAAGCAGCGCTACCGCGAGGAGATCGCGGGCAAGCTGCGTGACGAGTTCCAGTACGAGAACGTCATGCAGATCCCCGGCCTCACCAAGATCGTGGTCAACATGGGTGTGGGCGACGCCGCCCGCGACTCCAAGCTGATCGAGGGCGCCATCCGCGACCTCGCCACGATCACCGGCCAGAAGCCGGCCGTGACCAAGGCCCGTAAGTCCATCGCGCAGTTCAAGCTGCGCGAGGGCCAGCCGATCGGTGCCCACGTGACCATGCGTGGCGACCGGATGTGGGAGTTCCTGGACCGCCTGCTGTCGCTCGCGCTGCCGCGCATCCGCGACTTCCGCGGCCTGTCCCCGAAGCAGTTCGACGGACGCGGGAACTACACCTTCGGTCTCACGGAGCAGGTCATGTTCCACGAGATCGACCAGGACAAGATCGACCGGGTCCGGGGCATGGACATCACCGTGGTCACCACGGCGACCAACGACGAAGAGGGCCGCGCCCTGCTGCGTCACCTCGGCTTCCCGTTCAAGGAGAACTGACATGGCGAAGAAGGCTCTGATCGCCAAGGCCGCCCGCAAGCCGAAGTTCGGTGTGCGTTCGTACACCCGCTGCCAGCGCTGCGGCCGTCCGCACTCCGTCTACCGCAAGTTCGGCCTGTGCCGTGTGTGCCTTCGCGAGATGGCGCACCGCGGCGAGCTGCCGGGCGTGACCAAGAGCTCCTGGTAGTCCCGCACCCGCGGACCACCAGGACTCTCGGTAAGCAACTGGACGGCGGAGGCCCGCCCCCCATGCCGTAGGCTTGTGGGGTTGGGCGTCCGCCGCCCAGGACCGCCCGCGGGCGAAGCCCGCTAAAGACGCTTACTACGCCGTAGGTCCCCGCACCGCACCCGTCCCGCCACCGAGCGGGGAGAGGGATGGAGCAGACAGGAAACCCCGGCGAGAGAGGCCGAAGGCCATCACATGACCATGACCGATCCGATCGCAGACATGCTCACACGTCTGCGGAACGCGAACTCGGCGTACCACGACACCGTCGAGATGCCGCACAGCAAGATCAAGTCGCACATCGCGGAGATCCTCCAGCAGGAGGGCTACATCACCGGCTGGAAGGTCGAGGACGCCCCCGTGGGCAAGAGCCTCGTCCTGGAGCTGAAGTTCGGCCCCAACCGCGAGCGCTCGATCGCCGGCATCAAGCGGATCTCGAAGCCGGGCCTTCGGGTCTACGCAAAGTCCACCAACCTGCCGAAGGTGCTCGGCGGCCTGGGCGTGGCGATCATCTCCACGTCGCACGGGCTCCTCACCGACAAGCAGGCCGGCAAGAAGGGCGTGGGCGGAGAAGTCCTCGCCTACGTCTGGTAACGGAAGGGAACGGAGGAAAAGCCATGTCGCGAATCGGCAAGCTCCCCATCACGGTTCCCGCCGGTGTGGACGTCACCATCGATGGCCGCGCGGTCAGCGTGAAGGGTCCCAAGGGCTCCCTCGCGCACACCGTCGCCGCCCCCATCGAGGTCGCCAAGGGTGAGGACGGCGCCGTAGTCGTCACCCGCCCGAACGACGAGAGCCGGAACAAGGCCCTGCACGGCCTGTCCCGCACGCTGGTGGCGAACATGATCACTGGCGTGACCGAGGGCTACGTCAAGAAGCTCGAAATCAGCGGTGTCGGTTACCGCGTCCAGGCGAAGGGCTCCAACCTGGAGTTCTCCCTCGGCTTCAGCCACCCGGTGCTGGTCGAGGCGCCCGAGGGCATCACCTTCAAGGTCGAGACCCCGACCCGCTTCTCGGTCGAGGGCATCGACAAGCAGAAGGTGGGCGAGGTCGCGGCCAACATCCGCAAGCTGCGCAAGCCCGACCCGTACAAGGCCAAGGGCGTCAAGTACGAGGGCGAAGTCATCCGCCGCAAGGTCGGAAAGGCTGGTAAGTAAGCCATGGCATTCGGCGTGAAGATCGCCAAGGGCGACGCCTACAAGCGCGCCGCCATCAAGCGGCGTCACATCCGCGTCCGGAAGAAGGTCTCCGGCACCGCCGAGCGTCCGCGTCTCGTGGTGACGCGGTCCAACCGCCACATGGTGGCGCAGGTCATCGACGACATCCAGGGCCACACGCTGGCCTCGGCGTCCTCGATGGACAGCTCCGTCCGTGGCGCCGAGGGTGACAAGAGCGCCCAGGCCAAGCAGGTCGGCGCACTGGTCGCCGAGCGTGCGAAGGCCGCCGGCGTGGAGGCCGTCGTGTTCGACCGCGGCGGCAACAAGTACGCCGGGCGCATCGCCGCCCTGGCCGACGCCGCCCGCGAGGCCGGGCTCAAGTTCTGAGCCGGTCCCTACGCACAGCGGATCAACGAGAGAGGTAATTCCAATGGCTGGACCCCAGCGCCGCGGTGGCGGCGCCGGTGGCGGCGAGCGGCGGGACCGTAAGGACCGGCGGGACGGCGGCGCTGCTGCCGACAAGACCGCGTACGTCGAGCGCGTCGTCGCGATCAACCGCGTCGCCAAGGTTGTGAAGGGTGGTCGTCGCTTCAGCTTCACCGCGCTGGTCGTGGTGGGCGACGGTGACGGCACCGTGGGCGTCGGATACGGCAAGGCCAAGGAGGTGCCGGCCGCCATCGCCAAGGGCGTTGAGGAGGCCAAGAAGCACTTCTTCAAGGTCCCCCGCATCCAGGGCACCATTCCGCACCCCATCCAGGGTGAGGAGGCGGCCGGTGTCGTGCTGCTCAAGCCGGCTTCCCCCGGTACCGGTGTGATCGCCGGTGGCCCGGTGCGTGCCGTGCTGGAGTGCGCGGGCATCCACGACGTGCTGAGCAAGTCCCTCGGCTCGTCCAACCCGATCAACATCGTGCACGCCACGGTGGCCGCTCTGCGGGGCCTGCAGCGCCCCGAGGAGATCGCCGCCCGTCGTGGCCTGCCGCTCGAGGACGTCGCGCCCGCCGCCCTGCTGCGGGCCCGTGCCGGGGTGAGCGCGTAATGGCTCAGCTGAAGATCGTTCAGACCCGTTCCGTGATCGGTACGAAGCAGAACCACCGTGAGACGCTGCGGACCCTCGGTCTCAAGCGTGTCAACGACGTGGTCGTCAAGGCTGACCGTCCCGAGGTGCGCGGCATGGTGCACACCGTGCGTCACCTGGTGACGGTCGAGGAGGTCGACTGAGATGGCTGCTCAGGAAGAGAAGCCGCTGAAGGTCCACAACCTCCGTCCCGCCCCGGGCGCCAAGACCACCAAGACCCGCGTCGGTCGTGGTGAGGCGTCGAAGGGCAAGACGGCGGGTCGTGGCACCAAGGGCACCAAGGCCCGCTACCAGGTCCCGGAGCGCTTCGAGGGCGGGCAGATGCCGCTGCACATGCGGCTGCCCAAGCTCAAGGGCTTCAAGAACCCGTTCCGCACCGAGTACCAGGTCGTCAACCTGGACAAGCTCGCCGCCCTCTACCCCGAGGGTGGCGACGTCACCGTGGCCGACCTGGTCGCCAAGGGTGCCGTGCGCAGGAACCACCTCGTCAAGGTGCTCGGCAGCGGCGAGGTCTCCGTGGCGCTGACGGTGACCGTGGACAAGGTCTCCGGCTCCGCCAAGGAGAAGATCACCGCCGCCGGCGGCTCCGTCACCGAGCTCGTCTGAGCACGATGACAGCAACACCAACCGGGGATGCCCAAGGAACGGGCATCCCCGGTTGGTCGTTTGGTCGTTCCTAGGGCGGCCTTCTCGCCGGTAAGGTGAGCGGCACTGTCCGCCTGCGCGCAGCCACCCGTTGGGCGTCGGCACAGTGACTGACCAGTTCTTGACCGTCGTATCCGTCATTACCCAGACCGTCACCTCTCGCGCACATCGTGCGAGAGCCGCAGGAGGTACCGTGCTCAGCGCGTTCACCCGGGCTTTCAAGACGCCCGACCTGCGCAAGAAGCTGCTGTTCACGCTGGGCATCGTGGTGCTCTACCGGCTCGGGGCCCAGATCCCCGTCCCGGGAATCAGCTATCAGAACGTCCAGTTCTGCCTGGACAACCAGCAGAGCGGCGACGCCGGCCTGCTCGGCCTGGTGAACATGTTCAGCGGTGGCGCACTGTTGCAGGTCACCATCTTCGCTCTCGGAATCATGCCGTACATCACGGCGAGCATCATCCTGCAGCTCCTCGTGGTGGTGATCCCGCGGCTGGAGGCCCTGAAGAAGGAGGGCCAGTCAGGCCAGGCGAAGATCACCCAGTACACCCGCTACCTCACCGTGGCGCTGGCGGTGCTGCAGGCCACCGGTCTCGTCGCGACCGCACGCAGCGGCTCCCTCTTCCAGGGCTGCCCCGTGGGCGACGAGATCGTCCCCGACGACTCGGTGTACACGACCATCACCATGGTCGTCACCATGACCGCCGGCACCGCCCTGATCATGTGGCTCGGTGAGCTCGTCACCGACCGCGGCATCGGCAACGGCATGTCCATCCTGATGTTCATCTCCATCGCCGCCGGCTTCCCCGGCGCGCTGTGGGCCATCAAGCAGCAGGGCGACCTCGCGGACGGCTGGATCGAGTTCGGCACCGTCGTGGTCGTCGGACTCGCGATGGTCGGGCTCGTGGTCTTCGTCGAGCAGGCCCAGCGCCGCATCCCCGTGCAGTACGCGAAGCGCATGATCGGCCGCCGTTCCTACGGCGGAACGTCCACCTACATCCCGCTCAAGGTGAACCAGGCAGGTGTGATTCCTGTCATCTTCGCCTCGTCGCTGCTCTACATCCCGGCGCTGATCGTTCAGTTCAGCGGCTCGACGGCGGGCTGGGCGGACTGGGTTCGTGACAACTTCACGGACCAGGGTGCCCCGATTTACGTCGCTGTGTACTTCTTGCTCATCGTCTTCTTCGCCTTCTTCTACGTCGCCATCTCCTTCAACCCCGAAGAAGTTGCAGACAACATGAAGAAGTATGGTGGCTTCATCCCGGGTATCCGGGCCGGACGCCCCACGGCGGAGTACTTGAGCTACGTGCTGAACCGCATCACGTGGCCCGGGTCGATCTACCTCGGTCTGATCGCCCTGGTGCCCACGGTGGCGCTGGCAGGTTTCGGTGCGAACGAGAACTTCCCGTTCGGCGGTACCAGCATCCTGATCATCGTGGGTGTCGGCCTGGAGACGGTCAAGCAGATCGAGAGCCAGCTCCAGCAGCGCAACTACGAAGGGTTCCTCCGCTGATGCGTATCCTCCTCGTCGGGCCGCCTGGTGCGGGCAAGGGCACGCAGGCCGCGTTGCTCGCCAAGAATCTCGGCATTCCGCACATCTCCACCGGTGACCTCTTCCGTGCCAACATCAGCGAGGGCACGGAGCTGGGCCGCCGCGCGCAGGACTTCATGCGCAAGGGCGAGCTGGTGCCGGACGAGATCACCATCGGCATGGCCAAGGACCGCATGGAGCAGCCGGACGCCGCGAACGGCTTCCTGCTCGACGGCTTCCCGCGCAACCTCGCGCAGGCCGAGGCGCTCGACGGCATCCTCACCGACGTCGGCCTGGCGCTGGACTCCGTGCTGGACCTGGAGGTCCCCGAGGACGAGGTGGTCCGGCGCATCGCCGGCCGCCGCATGTGCCGCCAGGACAGCAGCCACATCTTCCACGTCGACTACACCCCGCCGAAGGCGGAGGGCGTGTGCGACGTGTGCGGTGGGGAGCTGTACCAGCGGGACGACGACCGTGAGGACACGGTGCGCAAGCGGCTGGAGGTCTACCACAGCGAGACCGAGCCGATCATCGACTACTACAAGGCGCAGGGCCTGGTGACGACGCTGTCGGCGCTGGGCGCCGTCGCCGACGTCACGCAGCGCGCGCTCGCCGCGCTGCCCGACACGGCGTAGTCGCGCCGCGTCACCGCGCCGTGCAGGCCGCCGCCCCCCTCGGGGCGGCGGCCTGCGGCGTTTCCGGGCCCTGGCGTCGGTCGGGCGGCTCGGAGCGGACCGCGCGCCCCCCGGCCCGGCGCCGCCCGGGTTGGCGGGGATTTCGCAGGCCGTATGGTGGAGGGGGCGTCGGCCGGTCGTGGGCCGCGCCCTCGTCGGACGTGGAAAGAGGGCCCAGCCGTCATGGTGGAGATCAAGACCCCGGAGCAGATCGCGAAGATGCGCGAGGCGGGGCTGGTCGTCGCCGCCATGCACCGGGCGTGCGCGGAGGCCGCGGTGCCCGGTGCCACCACGAAGGATCTGGACGAGGTGGCGGCGAAGGTGCTCGCCGAGCACGGGGCGAAGCCGAACTTCCTCGGTTACGGCGGCTTCCCCGGCAACATCTGCACCTCGGTGAACCAGGTCGTGGTGCACGGCATCCCGGACCGGGAGACGGTGCTCAGCTCGGGCGACATCATCTCGATCGACGCCGGAGCCATCGTGGACGGCTGGCACGGCGACGCGGCGATCACCGTCTTCGTCGGCGAGGGGCACGCGCCCGAGCTGCACGAGCTGAGCCGGGTGACGGAGGAGTCCCTGTGGGCGGGGATCGCCGCGTTCCGGCGGGGCTCGCGGCTGGTGGAGATCTCCCGGGCGGTCGAGGGCTACGTGAAGCGGCAGCCCCGCCCGGCGTCGGGGAAGTACGGGATCATCGAGGACTACGGCGGCCACGGCATCGGCAGCCAGATGCACATGGACCCGCACCTGCTGAACTACGTGGACCGGCGGCGGCTGGTCGGGCGGCACAATCCCAAGCTGGTGACCGGCATGTGCCTGGCGATCGAGCCGATGCTCTCGCTGGGCACGCCGCGCACCCACGTCCTGGAGGACGAGTGGACGGTGGAGACGGACGACGGTTCGTGGTCCAGCCACTGGGAGCACTCCGTCGCGCTGACGGAGAGGGGTCCGCTGGTGCTGACGGCCGTGGACGGCGGCAGGGCGAAGCTGGCCGAGTACGGCGTCACGGCCGCCCCCGACCCGCTGGGCTGACGGGCGTCGGCCTCCCGGACGCGCCCCTCGCCGTCGTCCGGGGTGGACGTGTGAGGGCGCGGCCGAGTGGGAAGGCTTACGCGATCGCCCCGATTTCGTTCTCCGGGCCACCCTGGCGTAGACTGGCTCGTCGGTCCCGGTGTACCCCTATGCCCGGACCGGTCCAGGTAGCCGATCCCGGAAGGTGAAAACCTCAAGTATGGCCAAAAAACAAGGGGCCATCGAAATCGAGGGCACCGTTGTCGAGTCTCTGCCGAACGCCATGTTCAAGGTGGAGCTCCAGAACGGTCACCAGGTCCTCGCGCACATCAGCGGCAAGATGCGGATGCACTACATCCGTATCCTTCCTGACGACCGGGTCGTGGTGGAGCTGTCTCCCTACGACCTGACGCGTGGACGGATCGTCTACCGCTACAAGTAGATCGAGCCCTCACCTCGCTCCCGTGAGGTGCTGGCCAGACCCGGAGAACCTCAATCCCATGAAGGTCAAGCCGAGCGTCAAGAAGATCTGCGACAAGTGCAAGGTGATCCGCCGTCACGGCCGGGTCATGGTCATCTGCGACAACCTGCGCCACAAGCAGCGCCAGGGCTGACGCAGCACGACCCGCACCTCGCAGTACTTCGCGCGACGCGAGCACACGTAGATACGCAGTCACCCGACCCCCCACGTCACGTGTGGGGACGACACCCCCGGTCCGGAGGCCGGGGACCCGGCTCGTAGGCCCCCTCGGGAGCCGTACGGGAACGGTGCTGCGGAAGACCTCCGTGAACATTCAGGAGCCACATCCATGGCACGCCTCGAAGGCGTTGACCTCCCGC
Organism: Streptomyces chumphonensis; assembly: GCF_014779715.1. GTDB lineage: Bacteria > Actinomycetota > Actinomycetes > Streptomycetales > Streptomycetaceae > Streptomyces > Streptomyces chumphonensis. The sequence goes on along the minus strand of NZ_JACXYU010000005.1, from coordinate 224,349 downwards.
GCGACAAGCGTGTGGAGGTCGCCCTCACCTATGTCTTCGGCATCGGCCGTACCCGGTCCCGCGAGACCCTCTCCGCCACCGGCGTGAACCCGGACACCCGCGTCCGGGACCTCACCGAGGAGGAGCTGGTCAAGCTCCGCGAGTACGTCGAGGCCAACATCCAGACCGAGGGTGACCTCCGTCGCGAGATCCAGGCCGACATCCGCCGCAAGGTCGAGATCGGCAACTACCAGGGTCTGCGGCACCGCCGCGGCCTGCCGGTCCGCGGTCAGCGCACCAAGACCAACGCCCGCACCCGCAAGGGCCCGCGTCGCGCCATCGCCGGCAAGAAGAAGCCGGGCAAGAAGTAGTCCGCACCGGACGCTACAAGCGGTCCGAGCTGCTGGACCGACCACCTCCACGGGAGTAGATCTTTATGCCTCCGAAGGGCCGTACTGCGGGCGCCAAGAAGGTGCGCCGCAAGGAGAAGAAGAACGTCGCCCACGGGCACGCTCACATCAAGAGCACGTTCAACAACACCATCGTTTCCATCACCGACCCCACCGGCAACGTGATCTCCTGGGCCTCGGCCGGGCACGTGGGCTTCAAGGGTTCGCGCAAGTCGACGCCGTTCGCCGCGCAGATGGCCGCCGAGTCGGCCGCCCGTCGCGCGCAGGAGCACGGCATGCGGAAGGTGGACGTCTTCGTGAAGGGTCCCGGCTCCGGCCGTGAGACCGCGATCCGTTCGCTCCAGGCCACCGGCCTGGAGGTCGGTTCGATCCAGGACGTCACCCCCACCCCGCACAACGGCTGCCGCCCGCCCAAGCGTCGCCGCGTCTGACCAGCTGAAGTAGGAGACAAGAGACTATGGCGCGTTACACCGGGGCCGACTGCAAGCGTTGCCGTCGGGAGAAGCAGAAGCTCTTCCTCAAGGGAGCGAAGTGCGAGAGCGCGAAGTGCCCGATCGAGATCCGTCCTTACCCCCCGGGTGAGCACGGACGCGGGCGCACCAAGGACAGCGAGTACCTGCTGCAGAAGCGTGAGAAGCAGAAGTGCGCGCGGATCTACGGTGTCCTCGAGAAGCAGTTCCGGGGCTACTACAACGAGGCCAACAGGAAGTCCGGCAAGACCGGTGAGAACCTGCTGCGCATCCTCGAGACCCGGCTGGACAACGTCGTGTACCGGGCCGGCTACGCCAAGTCCCGCGACCACGCCCGTCAGCTCGTCCGCCACGGCCACATCCTCGTGAACGGCCGCAAGACGGACATCCCCTCCGCCCGGGTCTCCCCGAGCGACATCATCGAGGTCCGCGAGTCCTCCCGGAACATGACGCCGTTCCAGGTGGCGCAGGCCGAGGCCGGGGACAAGACCGTCCCGGCGTGGCTGGAGGTCATCCCCTCCAAGCTGCGGATCCTCGTGCACAGCATGCCCGAGCGCCAGGTGATCGACACCCAGGTGCAGGAGCAGCTGATCGTCGAGCTGTACTCGAAGTAGTCGGGTCCGGCTCACACGGGGCGGGCGGTCCGCGGGTGCTTCACCCCGGGCCGCCCGTACCCTTGCGGTAGAGCCCGGTCGGCCGGTGGGCCGTCCGGGGAGTCCGGCATCAAATAGCGGTTGCCGAAGACTGGAGGCACATCCCCATGCTGATCGCTCAGCGCCCTTCCCTGACCGAAGAGGTCGTCGACGAGTTCCGTTCCCGGTTCGTGATCGAGCCGCTGGAGCCGGGCTTCGGCTACACCCTCGGTAACTCCCTGCGTCGTACGCTCCTCTCCTCGATCCCCGGTGCGGCCGTCACCAGCATCCGGATCGACGGCGTCCTGCACGAGTTCACCACCGTGCCGGGCGTCAAGGAGGACGTCACCGACCTGATCCTCAACATCAAGCAGCTCGTCGTCTCCTCCGAGCACGACGAGCCGGTCGTGATGTACCTGCGCAAGCAGGGCCCGGGTCTGGTCACCGCCGCCGACATCGCGCCCCCGGCCGGTGTCGAGGTGCACAACCCCGACCTCGTCCTCGCCACGCTCAACGGCAAGGGCAAGCTGGAGATGGAGCTGACGGTCGAGCGCGGCCGCGGCTACGTCTCCGCCGTGCAGAACAAGCAGGCGGGCCAGGAGATCGGCCGTATCCCGGTCGACTCCATCTACAGCCCGGTGCTCAAGGTCACCTACAAGGTCGAGGCGACCCGTGTCGAGCAGCGCACCGACTTCGACAAGCTGATCGTCGACGTCGAGACGAAGGAGTCGATGCGTCCGCGTGACGCCGTCGCCTCCGCCGGCAAGACGCTGGTCGAGCTGTTCGGCCTGGCCCGCGAGCTCAACGTCGACGCCGAGGGCATCGACATGGGCCCGTCGCCGACCGACGCCGCCCTGGCGGCCGACCTGGCGCTGCCCATCGAGGAGCTGGAGCTGACGGTCCGCTCCTACAACTGCCTCAAGCGCGAGGGCATCCACTCGGTGGGCGAGCTCGTGGCCCGCTCCGAGGCGGACCTGCTGGACATCCGCAACTTCGGTGCGAAGTCCATCGACGAGGTCAAGGCCAAGCTGCACGGCATGGGCCTGGCGCTCAAGGACAGCCCGCCCGGGTTCGACCCGACCGCCGCGGCCGACGCCTACGGCGCGGACGACGACGCCGACCAGGGCTTCGTCGAGACCGAGCAGTACTGATTCGTCCGGGGCCCGCCCAGCCGGGCGGGCCCCGGGTTCCGCGCGGGAACGAGCCCGTGCGGACCCTGACACCGGTACCTGACACGGCCGGTGCAGACACCAAGGAGAAACACGATGCCGAAGCCCACCAAGGGTGCCCGTCTGGGCGGCAGCGCCGCGCACCAGAAGGCCATGCTGGGGAACCTCGCCACCAGCCTCTTCGAGCACGGCCGCATCACCACCACCGAGGCGAAGGCCCGCCGCCTGCGCCCGGTCGCGGAGCGTCTGATCACCAAGGCGAAGAAGGGCGACCTGCACAACCGTCGCCAGGTCATGCGCACGATCCTGGACAAGTCCGTCGTGCACACGCTCTTCACCGAGATCGGCCCGCGCTACGAGAACCGCCCGGGTGGCTACACCCGGATCACCAAGATCGGCAACCGTCGCGGCGACAACGCGCCCATGGCGGTCATCGAGCTGGTGGAGGCCCTGACCGTGCAGCAGACCGCTGTCGGTGAGGCCGAGGCCGCCACGAAGCGTTCCGCGAAGGACGCCGAGGGCGAGAAGGCCGCGGACCTCAAGAAGGCCGACGACGCCGAGGCCCCGGCCGAGGAGTCGGCCGAGGCCGCCGAGGAGTCCAAGGACGCCTGAGCACCACCGCCCGGTGTGCTCGACGGGCCCGCTCCCTCACCGGGGGCGGGCCCGTCCGCTTACCCGGGCGGGGCTGCCGAGGGCCGGGGAGAGAGGAACGACGCGGGTGAGCGAGTGGGTGGAGCCCGGATGCGTCCGGGTACGGCTGGACCTGGGCTACGACGGCCGGGACTTCTCCGGCTGGGCGGTGCAGCGGGGCCGCCGCACGGTGCAGGGCGAGATCCAGGAGGCGCTGCGCGTCGTGACGCGCTCCGCCGAGCCGTTCGAGCTGACGGTCGCCGGGCGGACGGACGCGGGCGTGCACGCGCGCGGTCAGGTCGCCCACGTGGACCTGCCCGCCGAGCTGTGGGAGGCGCACCGCGAGCAGCTGCTGCGCCGCCTCGCGGGCCGGCTGCCGCACGACGTCCGGGTGTGGCGGCTGACACCCGCCCCGGAGCACTTCAACGCCCGCTTCTCGGCGATCTGGCGGCGCTACGCCTACCGGGTCACCGACGACCCCGGCGGCGTCGACCCGCTGCTGCGCGGCCACGTGCTGTGGCACAACTGGCCGCTCGACCTCGACGCCATGAACGCGGCGGCCGCGCACCTGCTGGGGGAGCACGACTTCGCGGCGTACTGCAAGAAGCGGGACGGCGCGACGACGATCCGCCGGCTGCTGGACCTGCGCTGGGAGCGGCGCCCGGACGGCGTGCTGGAGGCGACCGTCAGGGCGGACGCGTTCTGCCACAACATGGTGCGCTCGCTGGTGGGCGCCATGCTGTTCGTCGGGGACGGCCACCGGCCCCCCGCGTGGCCGGGCGAGGTCCTGGCGGCGGGCGTCCGCGACTCGGCGGTGCACGTCGTGCGGCCGCACGGGCTGACGCTGGAGGAGGTCGGCTACCCGGCGGACGACGCGCTCGCCGCGCGCAACGCCGAGGCCCGCAACCTCCGCTCGCTGCCGCCCTGCCGCTGACGGCCTCCCCGGGGACGTGCGCCGCGCTGCCGGACGGTCAGTCGGCGGGCGGGGCCGTCGCGGCGGCGGCGGCCTGCTCCTCGCCCCGGAGGTGGATGCGGTCCTGCGTGTGGGCGGCCAGGTCGCGGCCCGCGTTCAGCGCCTTCTCCTCCTCCGGCGTGACGTTCGTGCCGTCGAGGTAGCCGGAGAGCGTGAAGTAGGTGTAGCGCCCGTAGGCGTTCGCGCTGGAGCGGCAGGCCGAGTACCGGCAGAAGTCCTCGGGCACCGGGCCCGCGGCGAGCGGCGCGACGTAGGGCCGGGCGTCCTCCTTGGCCTGCACCGCGGCCTTCTCCGAGGGCAGGACGGCGATGCCGACGGTGATGGCGACGCCGTCGCGGGTGAACGTCGCCCGGTGCAGCTCGGCGCAGCCGCCGTCGGTCAGGACCTTCGCCAGCTCCTCGCGGGCGGCCGAGGAGCAGTCGTCGGTGGACTGCGCCGCGACGCGGGCGAACGTGCGGCCCTCCACCTCGATCGTCTCGGCGGGGAAGAAGCCCTCCGCGGTGCGCGGGGCGGTGTCCTTGTCCGGGTCGGAGATGAACTCGTAGGGGTTCGGCGGCGGGGGCGCCTCGGTGAAGTCCGGCTCCGGCTGGGAGGGGCCGGAGGGCAGGTCGGCGGGGGTCGGCAACGCGGTCGTCGGGTCGTCGGAGGTGCCGTCTCCGCCGCCCCGGACGACGGCCACGGCCACGATCGCGGCGACGGCCACCGTCGCCGCCGCGCCGCCGCCGATCAGCGCCCAGCGCCGGCGGCGCGCGCGGGACGCGGCGGCGGTGTCGGCGAGCGCGTTCCAGTCGGGTGTCCGCTGGTCCCCGGGCCCCCAGCCGGGCCCCCCTTGACCAAAGCTCATGGCCCGCATCCTAGACCGGCCGCCCGCGCGGGTCCGCCGTCGGGAGGGGCGGGGAAAAGGGTTGGCCTTTCCCCGCCGGCGGCGGCCACAATCCGGCCTCATGGGACACCTCGAAGCCGCGCACGTCGAGTACTACCTGCCGGACGGGCGGCTGCTGCTGGCCGACGCCTCGTTCCGGGTCGGCGAGGGGGCGGCCGTCGCGCTGGTCGGCGCCAACGGGGCGGGGAAGACGACGCTGCTGCGCATCCTCGCCGGTGAGGTCGAGGCGCACGGCGGCACGGTGGCGGTCACCGGCGGGCTGGGCGTGATGCCGCAGTTCGTCGGCTCGGTGCGGGACGAGCGCACGGTGCGGGACCTGCTGGTCTCCGTCGCCCCGCCCCGCGTGCGGGAGGCCGCGCAGGCCGTGGACGCGGCGGAGCTCGCGGTCATGGAGCGGGACGACGAGCCCGCGCAGCTCGCGTACGCGCAGGCCCTCAGCGACTGGGCGGAGGTCCGGGGCTACGAGGCCGAGACCCAGTGGGACATCTGCACGACGGCCGCCCTCGGCGTCCCCTACGAGAAGGCCCGGTGGCGCGAGGTGCGCACGCTCTCCGGCGGCGAGCAGAAGCGCCTCGTCCTGGAGTCGCTGCTGCGCGGCCCCGACGCGGTGCTGCTGCTGGACGAGCCGGACAACTACCTCGACGTCCCCGGCAAGCGCTGGCTGGAGGAGCAGCTGCGGGAGACCCGCAAGACCGTGCTGTTCATCTCCCACGACCGTGAGCTCCTGGCCCGCTCGGCCGAGAAGATCATCAGTGTCGAGCCCGGCCCGGCCGGTTCGGACGTCTGGGTGCACGGCGGTGGCTTCGACACCTACCACCAGGCCCGGCGCGAGCGCTTCGCCCGCTTCGAGGAGCTGCGGCGGCGCTGGGACGAGAAGCACGCGCAGCTCAGGCAGCTGGTGAACACGCTCAAGAACAAGGCCGCGTTCAACAGCGACCTCGCCTCCCGCTACCAGGCGGCGCGGACGCGGCTGCGGAAGTTCGAGGAGGCGGGCCCGCCGCAGGAGCCGCCGCGCGAGCAGCGGATCACCATGCGGCTGCGCGGCGGACGCACGGGGGTGCGGGCCGTCACCTGCGAGCGGCTGGGGCTGACCGGCCTGATGCACCCCTTCGACCTGGAGGTGTTCTACGGCGAACGGGTCGCCGTCCTCGGCTCGAACGGGTCGGGGAAGTCGCACTTCCTGCGGCTGCTGGCGGACGACCCCGAGCACCCCGTCGCCCACACCGGGAGCTGGCGGCTGGGCGCGCGCGTCGTGCCGGGGCACTTCGCGCAGACGCATGCCCACCCCGAGCTCGCCGGACGGCCGCTGCGGGACATCCTGTGGACGGAACACGCGCTGGACCGGGGCGCGGCGATGTCGGCGCTGCGCCGCTACGAACTGGACCGCGCCTCCGAGCAGCCCTTCGACCGGCTGTCCGGCGGGCAGCAGGCCCGGTTCCAGATCCTGCTGCTGGAGCTGGGCGGGGCGACGGCGCTGCTCCTGGACGAGCCGACGGACAACCTGGACCTGGAGAGCGCCGAGGCCCTCCAGGCCGGGCTGGAGGCGTACCAGGGCACGGTGCTGGCGGTCACCCACGACCGCTGGTTCGCCCGCTCCTTCGACCGCTACCTCGTCTTCGGGGCGGACGGCCGGGTCCGGGAGTCCGCGGAGCCCGTCTGGGACGAACGCCGCGTCGCCCGCCCCCGCTGAGCCCGTCCGGCTGCCGCTCGCGGACGGGCGGATCGTGGAGCTCGACACCGCGGAGTTCCCCGCGCAGCGCTGAGGGACGGCCCGGTTTTGACCCGATCGGGGGGCGGCCGGTATTCTGCGAGATCGTTGTGTACCGGTCTGCCTCATTCTCACGTGAGGGGGGCCCTACACCGGCCCACCGGTAGATGACCAGCATCTGCACACGGCCCGCGTCACCGTCGTGCGGTCCAGGCTGTCGTGATCCATCTGGTGGCCCTGTCAGGACTCACTCAGAAGAAGCGAAGGCATACGACCGTGCGTACGTACAGCCCCAAGCCCGGCGACATCAAGCGCCAGTGGCACGTCATCGACGCGCAGGACGTCGTCCTGGGCCGTCTGGCCTCGCAGGCCGCGACCCTCCTCCGCGGCAAGCACAAGCCCGTGTACGCGCCGCACGTTGACGCTGGTGACTTCGTCATCATCATCAACGCGGAGAAGGTGCACCTCTCCGGCAACAAGCGGACCCAGAAGCTGGCCTACCGCCACTCCGGGTACCCGGGCGGTCTCCGCTCCGTCCGCTACGAGGACCTGCTGGAGAACAACCCGGAGAAGGCCGTCGAGAAGGCCGTCAAGGGCATGCTCCCCAAGAACACGCTGGGCCGCCAGATGCTCTCGAAGCTGAAGGTCTACCGCGGCGCCGAGCACCCGCACGGCGCGCAGCAGCCCGTACCGTTCGAGATCACCCAGATCAGCCAGTAATCCGGCCACTACCGGAACACAGAGAACCGAGGAGCATCGTGGCCGAGACCACCGCTGAGACCCCCGTCGTCGACACCGAGGACATCGAGCACTACAGCACCGAGACGCCCGAGGGCGTCGAGGGCGAGTACTCGACCGAGTCGCTCGCCTCCCGCTTCGGCGACCCGCTGCCGGGTGCCGGCACCGGGCGCCGCAAGAACGCCATCGCCCGCGTGCGCATCGTGCCGGGCAGCGGCAAGTGGAAGATCAACGGTCGCACCCTGGAGACCTACTTCCCCAACAAGGTGCACCAGCAGGAAGTCAACGAGCCCTTCAAGGTGCTCGAGCTGGACGACCGCTACGACGTCGTCGCCCGCATCAGCGGCGGCGGCATCTCCGGTCAGGCCGGTGCGCTGCGCCTGGGCGTGGCCCGTGCCCTGAACGAGGCGGACGTGGAGAACAACCGCGGCCCGCTCAAGAAGGCCGGCTTCCTCACCCGTGACGCCCGCGCCGTCGAGCGCAAGAAGGCCGGTCTCAAGAAGGCCCGTAAGGGTACGCAGTACAGCAAGCGCTGACGCCTCGCGCGCCGCGCTCCGAACGCCCCGGCGGTACATCCGTGCCGCCGGGGCGTTCCCCTATCCGGACGGGCCGCGCGTGCCGCGCGCGGTCCGTCCCGGATGGTCGGCAGTTCCGGGATACAGGTGGCGTATACCGGAAAGAACCAGTGAATCCCGGTCTGAGGCCGCGCTTTTCTGGTCATACCTTGCACAGGGCGCCGCTTCGGTTATCCGTCGGCGGCGTCGGCTCGAACTCTCGGAGGTACCACGGTGGGACGACTCTTCGGAACGGACGGCGTGCGCGGGGTCGCGAACGTGGATCTGACGGCCGAGATGGCGCTGGGCCTGTCCGTGGCGGCGGCCCACGTGCTGGGTGAGGCCGGTTCGTTCGAGGGGCACCGACCGGTGGCCGTGGTGGGGCGCGACCCGCGCGCCTCGGGGGAGTTCCTGGAGGCCGCCGTCGTGGCGGGGCTGGCCAGCGCGGGCGTGGACGTCCTGCGCGTCGGTGTGCTGCCCACCCCGGCCGTCGCCTACCTGACCGGGTCGCTCGGGGCGGACCTGGGCGTCATGCTCTCCGCGAGCCACAACCCCATGCCGGACAACGGGGTGAAGTTCTTCGCCCGGGGCGGTCACAAGCTCCCCGACGAGCTGGAGGACCGCATCGAGGCGACGTACCACGAGCACGCCGCGGGCGAGCCCTGGCAGCGCCCGACGGGCGCGGGCGTCGGCCGGGTCCGGGACCACGGCGAGGGCTTCGACGGCTACGTCGCGCACCTCGTGGGCGTCCTGCCCAACCGCCTGGACGGGCTGAAGGTCGTCATCGACGGCGCGCACGGCGCCGCGGCGCGCGTGTCGCCGGAGGCCTTCGCCCGGGCCGGCGCGGAGGTCGTCACCATCGGCGCCGAGCCCGACGGCCTGAACATCAACGCCGAGTGCGGCTCGACCCACCTGGAGGGCCTGCGCGCGGCCGTCGTCGAGCACGGCGCGGACCTGGGCGTCGCGCACGACGGTGACGCCGACCGCTGCCTGGCGGTGGACGCGCGGGGCGAGGAGGTCGACGGCGACCAGATCCTCGCCGTCCTGGCCCTCGGCATGCGGGAGGCCGGCACCCTGCGCGGCGACACCGTGGTGGCGACCGTCATGTCCAACCTGGGCTTCAAGCTCGCCATGGAACGTGAGGGGCTGACCCTCGTGCAGACGGCGGTGGGCGACCGGTACGTGCTGGAGGAGCTCAAGCGCGGCGGGTTCTCCCTGGGCGGCGAGCAGTCCGGGCACGTCATCGCCCTCGACCACGCCACGACGGGCGACGGCACGCTGACCGGCCTGCTGCTGGCCGCCCGCGTCGCCGCGACGGGCCGGACGCTCGCCGAACTGGTGGGCGTCATGGAGCGGCTGCCGCAGGTGCTGATCAACGTGCCGAACGTCGACAAGTCGCGGGTGGCCACCTCGGCGGAGCTGGGCGCGGCCGTCACGGACGCGGAGCGGGAGCTGGGCGCGACCGGACGCGTGCTGCTGCGGCCCTCCGGCACCGAGCCGCTGGTGCGGGTGATGGTCGAGGCGGCGGACATCGAGCAGGCCCACGCCGTGGCCGGGCGGCTGGCCGACGCCGTGAAGTCCGCCCTGGGCTGACACCCGCCCGCCCGCCCCGCCCCGCCCCGCCCCGACCGGCTCGGAGCGGGGCCCGGGGGACGTCAGAGCTTGCGCAGCGAGAGGCGCTGGACCGTGTGGTCGGCGCCCTTGCGCAGCACCAGGTTGGCCCGGCCGCGCGTCGGCACGATGTTCTCCTTCAGGTTCGGGCGGTTGATGTCCCGCCAGGTGCCGCGCGCGTAGTCCAGCGCTTCCTCCTCCGAGACCTGGGTGTACCTGCGGAAGTAGGAGAAGGGGTTCTGGAACGCCGTGCGCCGCAGTTTGCGGAACCGTTCCAGGTACCAGCGCTCGATGTCCTCCAGCCGCGCGTCGACGTAGACGGAGAAGTCGAAGTAGTCCGCGACGGCGACGCGGGTGCGGCCGTCCGTGCCGGGCAGCGCGGGCTGGAGCACGTTCAGCCCCTCGACGATGAGGATGTCGGGGCGGCGCACGGTGAGCCGCTTGCCGGGCACGATGTCGTAGATGAGGTGCGAGTAGACGGGGGCGGAGACCTCCTCGCGGCCCGCCTTGACGTCCGCCACGAAGCGGGTGAGGGCGCGGCGGTCGTAGGACTCGGGGAAGCCCTTGCGCGACATCAGCCCGCGCCGGTGCAGTTCGGCGTTGGGCAGCAGGAAGCCGTCGGTCGTCACCAGCTCCACGCGGGGGTGTTCGGGCCAGCGGGCCAGCAGGGCCTGGAGGAGCCGCGCCGTCGTGGACTTGCCGACGGCGACGCTCCCGGCCACGCCGATCACGAACGGGGTGCCCGGCTGGGCGCCCTCGCCGAGGAAGGTGTTCAGCGCGCCGCGCAGTCCGTGCGTGGCGCCGACGTAGAGGTTCAGCAGCCGGGAGAGCGGCAGGTAGATGTCGCGGACCTCGTCGAGGTCGACGACGTCGCCGAGGCCGCGCAGCCGCTCGACCTCCTCGGCCGTCAGGGGCAGCGGCGTCCGCTCCCGCAGCGCGCTCCACTCGGCGCGGCTGAGGTCCACGTACGGGGTGACGTCGGCGCGGCGCCGCCCGGGGGACGGCGGCGGGGGCGGGGACTCCCCGGGCCGGAGGTCGGCGGGGGGCACGGACGGGCCAGGTGAGCGGGGCACGCGCCCATTGTGCGCCCGCCCGGCGCGGACGCTCATCCGGGGGCGCTGGAGGCCGTCCGCGCGCCCCTGTGCGATACCGGACGCCCGCGCCGGAGCCGTACGGCGCGGCCGGAGGTTCCCCGGCGCCCTCACGGGCACGCCGCACGGCACCGCGTAGGCTGCCGTGCCATGTGCGGCATCGTGGGTTATGTGGGAGGGCAGTCCGCCCTCGACGTGGTCATCGCAGGACTGAGGCGGCTGGAGTACCGGGGCTACGACTCGGCCGGGGTGGCCGTGCTGGCCGACGGCGGGCTCGCCTCGGCGCGCAAGGCGGGCAAGCTCGCCAACCTCGGCAAAGTGCTCGACGAGCGCCCGCTGCCCTCGGGCACCACGGGCATCGGCCACACCCGCTGGGCCACCCACGGCGGCCCCACCGACGGCAACGCCCACCCGCACCTGGACAACGCCGGACGCGTCGCCGTCGTCCACAACGGCATCATCGAGAACTTCGCCGTCCTGCGCGCCGAGCTGACCGAGCGCGGCCACGACCTGACCTCCGAGACGGACACCGAGGTCGTCTCCCACCTGCTGGCCGAGGCGTTCTCCTCCTGCGGCGACCTGCCCGAGGCCATGCGCCAGGTGTGCCGGCGGCTGGAGGGGGCGTTCACACTCGTCGCCGTGCACGCGGACGAGCCGGACACCGTCGTCGGCGCACGGCGCAACTCGCCGCTGGTCGTCGGGGTCGGGGAGGAGGAGGCGTTCCTCGCCTCCGACGTCGCGGCGTTCATCGAGCACACCCGCGAGGCGATCGAGCTGGGCCAGGACCAGGTCGTCGCGCTCACCCGGGAGTCCGTCACCGTCACCGACTTCGACGGCGCGCCCGCCGACGTGCGGCCCTACCACGTCGACTGGGACGCGTCCGCCGCCGAGAAGGACGGCTACGACTACTTCATGCTCAAGGAGATCGCCGAGCAGCCGAAGGCCGTCGCCGACACGCTGCTGGGCCGCATCGACGCCCAGGGCGCCCTGCACCTGGACGAGGTCCGCATCCCCGCCGCCGTCCTGCGCGAGGTCACCAAGGTCGTCGTCGTGGCCTGCGGCACCGCCTACCACGCCGGCATGATCGCGAAGTACGCCATCGAGCACTGGACCCGCATCCCCTGCGAGACGGAGCTGGCGAGCGAGTTCCGCTACCGCGACCCGATCCTGGACCAGCGCACCCTCGTCATCGCCATCTCGCAGTCCGGCGAGACGATGGACACCCTCATGGCGCTGCGGCACGCCCGCGAGCAGGGCGCCAAGGTGCTGGCCATCTGCAACACCAACGGCTCCACCATCCCTCGCGAATCCGACGCCGTCCTCTACACGCACGCCGGCCCCGAGGTCGCCGTGGCCTCGACCAAGGCGTTCCTCACCCAGCTCGTGGCCTGCTACCTCGTCGCGCTCTACCTCGGCCAGGTGCGCGGCACGAAGTGGGGCGACGAGATCAACTCCGTCGTCGGCGAGCTGGCGCACATCGGCACCGAGGTCGACACGGTGCTCGGGACGATGGAGCCGGTGCGCGAGCTGGCCCGCTCCCTGGCCGACAAGGACACCGTCCTCTTCCTCGGCCGGCACGTCGGCTTCCCCGTGGCGCTGGAGGGCGCGCTCAAGCTCAAGGAGCTGGCGTACATGCACGCCGAGGGCTTCGCGGCCGGGGAGCTCAAGCACGGCCCGATCGCGCTGATCGAGCCGGACCTGCCGGTCGTCGTCGTGGTGCCCTCGCCGCGCGGCCGCTCCGTGCTGCACGACAAGATCGTCTCCAACATCCAGGAGATCCGGGCCCGGGGCGCGCGCACCATCGTCGTCGCCGAGGAGGGCGACGAGGCCGTCGTGCCGTACGCCGACCACCTCATCCGCGTCCCCGCCACGCCGACGCTCCTCCAGCCGCTCGTCGCGACGGTCCCGCTCCAGGTCTTCGCGTGCGAGCTGGCCACCGCCCGGGGCAACGAGGTCGACCAGCCCCGCAACCTCGCCAAGTCCGTGACGGTGGAGTGAGCGCACCGTGATCGTGGGGGTGGGGATCGATGTCGCCGAGATCGACCGCTTCGCGCAGTCGCTGGAACGGACCCCGGCGCTGGCGGAACGGCTGTTCCTCCCCGCTGAGCAGTTCCTGCCCAGCGGCGAGCGGCGCGGGGTGGCCTCCCTGGCCGCCCGGTTCGCGGCGAAGGAGGCGCTGGCCAAGGCCCTGGGCGCGCCCCGGGGGCTGCGCTGGACGGACGCGGAGGTGCTGACGGCCGACACCGGCGCGCCGTCCCTGGTCGTGCGGGGCACGGTCGCGGACCGCGCCGCGCTGCTCGGCGTGCGGCGTTGGCACGTCTCGCTCAGCCACGACGCGGGCGTGGCCTCGGCCGTCGTCATCGCCGAGGCGTAACCGCCCGGCGCCCCCGGCGTCACCTGTGCCCCGGGCGTCCACCGCGCGGACGGCCTACGCTGGCGGCCATGCGGAACGCCTACCGGGTCGAGGTCGTACGGCACGCCGAGCGGGAGCTGATGGCGCGGCTCCCCGAGGGCGCCCTCATGCGACGGGCCGCCGCCGGCCTGGCCGCCGCCGCGGCCGACCTGCTCGGCCGCGTCTACGGCACCCGCGTCGCCCTCCTCGTCGGCAGCGGCGACAACGGCGGCGACGCCCTGTACGCGGGCGCCCGGCTCGCGCGGCGCGGCGCCGGGGTCACCGCCGTGCTGCTCAGCCCCGACCGCGTCCACCCCGGCGGGCTCGCCGCGCTCCGCCGGGCCGGCGGCCGTGCCGTCGGGGCCGAGGAGGCCGCGTCGGGTAGGGCCGTGCTGGGCGGGGCCGACCTGGTGCTGGACGGCATCACCGGCATCGGCGGCCGGGGAGGTCTGCGGGAGAACGCCGCCCGCCTGCTGCGCGGCGTCACCGCCCCCGTCCTCGCCGTGGACCTGCCCAGCGGGGTGAACGCCGACACCGGCGAGGTGGACGGCGAGGCCGTCCGGGCGGCGGCGACGGTGACGTTCGGGGCGTGGAAGCCCGGCCTGCTCGTCGAGCCCGCCCGCAGCCACGCCGGGGCGGTGCGGCTCGTCGACATCGGCCTGGCGCCGTACCTGCCCGCCACCCCCGACGTGGTGGCGCTCCAGCACGCCGACGTGGCCGCCCTGCTGCCCCGGCCGGGCACCGACACCGACAAGTACCGGCGGGGCGTCGTGGGCGTCGCCGCCGGCTCGGCGCGGTACCCCGGCGCCGCCGTGCTGGCCGTCTCCGGGGCGCTGCGCGGCGGCGCCGGGGCCGTGCGCTACGCGGGGACGGCCGCCGCCGAGGTGCTCGCACGGCACCCCGAGGCGCTGGTCACCGACGGTTCTCCGGAGCACACGGGCCGGGTGCAGGCGTGGGCCGTCGGCTCGGGACTGGGCGACGGCGCCGGGGCCGAGCGGGCCGTCCGCGAGGTGCTGGACGCCGACGTCCCGGTGCTGATCGACGCCGACGGGCTCCGCCTGGCCGACGTCGACGCCGTGCGGGCCCGCCGGGCCCCGACGGTGCTGACCCCGCACGCCGGTGAGGCCGCCGCCCTGCTGGACACCTCCCGGGCCGCCGTCGAGGCGGGCATGCTCGACGCCGTGCGGCGCCTGGCCGACCGCTACCGGGCGACCGTCCTGCTCAAGGGCTCCGCCACGCTCGTCGCCGGACCGGACGGCGGACCCGTGCGGGCCAACCCCACCGGCACCGGCTGGCTCGCCACCGCCGGGAGCGGCGACGTCCTCTCCGGCCTGATCGGCGCGCTGCTCGCCGCCGGGCTCGACGCCCGGGACGCCGCCGCCGCCGGGGCCCACCTGCACGGGGTGGCGGGCCGGACGGCCCCGGCGCCGCCCGCCGCGTCCGACGTCGCCGCCGCCCTCCCGGCGGCCTGGCGCGAGGTGTGCGCGGCCCGCCCGCGGCGTGCCTGAGACACTGGTGCCGTGAACAGCGCACCCGCCTTCCGTCCGCCGCGCGTCCGGGCCGAGATCGACCTCGCCGCCGTGCGCGCGAACGTGCGGGCGCTGCGGGACCGGGCCACCGGAGGCGCGGGGCTCATGGCGGTCGTCAAGGCGGACGCCTACGGGCACGGCCTGCTCCCGTGCGCCCGCGCCGCCCGCCTGGCCGGGGCCGACTGGCTGGGCACCGCCACCCCCGAGGAGGCGCTGGCCCTGCGCGCGGCCGGCGACACCGGCCCGCTGCTGGCGTGGCTGTGGACACCCGGCGGCCCCTGGGCGCGCGCCGTCGAGGCGGACATCGACGTCTCCGCGAGCGCGCGGTGGGCGCTGGACGAGATCGTGGCCGCCGCCCGGGCGACGGGCCGCACCGCCCGCGTCCACCTCAAGGCCGACACCGGGCTGGGCCGCAACGGCTGCCAGCCCGCCGACTGGCCGGACCTGGTGGCCGCCGCCCGCGCCGCCGAGGCGGAGGGCGCCGTGCGCGTCACCGGCCTCTGGTCGCACTTCGCCTGCGCCGACGAGCCGGGCCACCCCTCGATCGCCGCGCAGCTGACCGCGTTCCGTGAGGCGCTGGCCCGGGCCGAGCGGGCCGGGCTGCGCCCCGAGGTCCGGCACCTGGCCAACTCGCCCGCCACGCTCAGCCTCCCCGCGTCCCACTTCGACCTCGTGCGCCCCGGCGTCTCCGTCTACGGGCTCTCGCCCGCCCCCGAGATCGGGGTGCCGGAGGACTTCGGGCTGCGCCCGGCCATGCGGCTCAGCGCCGACCTGGCGAACGTGAAGCGGGTGCCCGGCGGGCACGGCGTCTCCTACGGGTTCGGCTACACCACGCCGGGTCCGACGACGCTGGCCCTCGTCCCGGCCGGTTACGCCGACGGCGTCCCCCGGCACGCGTCGGGCCGCGGTCCCGTCCTCGTCGCCGGGAAGCTGCGGACGGTGGCCGGACGCGTGGCGATGGACCAGTTCGTCGTGGACCTCGGGGGCGACCGCGCCGAGGCGGGCGACGAGGCGGTCCTGTTCGGCCCCGGCGACGCCGGCGAGCCGACGGCGGAGGACTGGGCGCGGGCCGTCGGCACGATCGGGTACGAGATCGTCACCCGCGTCGGCGCCCGCGTCCCCCGCGTCCACCTGAACGCCGAGTCCGACGCCGGGGCCGGGTAGGGCCATGGGCCTGGGGGACATGAGCCCGCGCCGCCGGGCCGGGCTCGCCGGTGCCGCGCTCGGCGTCGTCGCGGCCGGCGTGGCCGTCGAACGGCTGACGGTGCACCGCACGGTCCGCCGCCGGGCCCGCCTCTCCCTGGACGCGCAGGGCCCCTACGGCACCCTGCGCGGCGTCCCCGGCACCGTCCACGCCGACGACGGGACCGAGCTGTACTACGAGACGGACGCTCCCGAAGCCGACGGGGCCACCGGCGCCACCGCCGACGGCGCCCTCACCGTCGTCCTCAGCCACGGCTACTGCCTCAACCAGGACTCCTGGCACTTCCAGCGCGCCGCCCTGCGCGCCCTCGGGGTGCGCGCCGTCTACTGGGACCAGCGCGGCCACGGCCGGTCCGGGCGCGGCGGCGCCGACCGTCCGGAGGACGCCCCGGAGCTGCTCCACCGGCTCGGCCGGGACCTGAGGGCCGTGCTGGACGCGGCGGCACCGCGCGGGCCCGTGGTGCTCGTCGGCCACTCCATGGGCGGCATGACGATGATGACGCTCGCCGCCCAGTACCCCGCGTGGGTGAAGCGGCGCGTCGCCGGGGCCGCGTTCCTCGGCACCTCGGCGGGGGGCCTGGCCGAGGTGACCTACGGCCTCCCGGCCGCCGGGGTGCGCGCGGTGCGCCGCGTGCTGCCGGGCGTCCTCGAACTGCTCTCCGCGCACCCGGCGCTGGTGGAGCGCGGCCGGGAGGCCGGCGCCGACCTGCTGGCCGGGCTGGTGCGGCACTACTCCTTCGGCACGCCCCGCGCGGTCGACCCGGCCGTGTCCCGGTTCGCGGAGCGGCTGATCGAGGCGACGCCGATCGACGTCGTCGCCGAGTTCTACCCCGCCTTCGAGGGGCACGAGCAGACCGCCGCCCTCGCCGCCTTCGCGGGCCGACCGGCCCTGGTGGCCGCCGGGGACCGGGACCAGCTCACCCCGCAGCCGCACAGCGAGGCCATCGCCGCCGCGCTGCCCGGCGCCCGCCTGGAGATCCTGCCCGACACCGGACACCTGCTGATGCTCGAACGCCCCGAGGAGGTCAACGCCCTCCTGCGCGCCCTGCTGGACACCGCCGGGCCGGAGGGCGCCGCACGGGCGCCCGGCACGGCCTAGCATCGGAGCCATGCACGAAGCCACACAGACGGCCACACCCCGGGCCGAGGCCCGGCTCACGGTCAGCACGCCCGAGCGCATGCGGGAGTTGGGCCGCGACCTCGCCGGTCTCCTGCGCGCCGGGGATCTGGTGCTGCTCTCCGGCGAGCTGGGCGCCGGGAAGACGACGCTCGCCCGAGGGCTGGGGGAGGGGCTGGGCGTGCGCGGCGCCGTCACCTCGCCGACGTTCGTCATCGCCCGTGTGCACCCCCCGACGGGGGGCGGCCCGCCGCTCGTCCACGTCGACGCCTACCGGCTCGGCGGTGGGCTGGAGGAGATGGAGGACCTGGACCTGGACGTCTCGCTGCCCGAGTCCGTCGTCGTCGTGGAGTGGGGCGAGGGCAAGGTCGAGGAGCTGACGGAGGACCGCCTGCACGTGGTGATCGGCCGCACCCTCGGCACCGACGTCCCGGAGCCCCGGCCGGCCGACGGCGCGGAGGACGGTGGCGTCGACGTCCGTGCGGTGACGCTCACCGGAGTCGGGCCGCGCTGGGCGGACGTCGACCTGTCGGCGGTGACCTGAGCCGTCCCGGCCGCCCCTCCACGGCGAACCGACCGCGTCCCGACCGCATCCCGACGGCGTGTCGGCAAGCTGTTGCGCAGCCGTCCCCCGCGTGGTTAGGTGAACCTAACTTGTAGCGCGTGAGGAGGGGCCATGCCGGAACGTGAGTCCGCACCACCGTCCGCACGACAGTGCGCGCCGCAGACGCCGCCGTTCGGCGAACTCCTGGCGTCGTGCGCGGCCGCCCGCGCCGTCTCCCGGCCGCCGGAGGAGGAACCCCGTCCGCCCCGCATCCGTGAGGCCGACCCCGCAGGACCCGCCGACGCCGCCTGACGCCGCCCGCCGCCGCCTCAGGCCGGTGCGGCGCGGCCGGGCGTCACGGGACGACGACGACCTCGGTGCCGAGCGTCGCGAACTCCCACATCGCCTCGCCGTCCGCCCGGCTCTCCCGGATGCCGCCCGTCTCGCGCTCCGGCTCCGCCGTCGGCTCGGCGCCGTCCTCGACCGGCGCGCTGAAGCCGATCCCCGTCCCGGCGAGCGTCGCGAACCGCACGACGTGCTGCACCGGCACCCCGTCCGTCCCGGTGACCTGCGCGGCCCGCGAGGTCACGGAGTACGTGCCGACCACCGGGTCGAGGGTGCCCGGCCGGACCTCGTACGTCCGCTGCACCGCCTCGCTCGCACCGACCAGCCACACGCGGTCCGCTCCGAGCGCGTACACCACGCGCCGTCCCTCCCCGGAGGCGGTCGGCAGCGCCTGCGGGTCCGGGGACTCCTCGGCCGCCGGCGCGGGCGACGCCGACGGCTCGGACCGCTTGCCGTCGTGCGCCGCGTCCTGGGCGGCCGACGCCTGGTAGGCGAGGAACCCGACCGTGGCGAGCGCCAGCGCGGTCAGTCCGGCCACGAACGTCCCCGCACTGCTGCGTGCCACCGGGTTCACCCCTCGATGCCGTGTGTCGTCTTCTCCGCCGCCCGGCGCGCGCGGGTGTGCGCGCACTGATCGCCAGTGCGACGGTAGCAGCCCCCGGGTACCCCTCCGGGGCAGCCCGGACACCGCACCGCCGGGCGCGCCGTAGGCTTGCTCCGTGCTGCTGCTCGCTCTTGACACCGCCACCCCCGCGATCACCGTCGCCCTGCACGACGGCGAGCGGGTCCTCGCCGCCCGCGACCAGGTGGACGCCCGCCGCCACGGTGAGCTGCTGCTCCCGGCGGTGGACGCCGTCCTGGCCGAGGCGGGCCGTGCTCTGAACGAGGTGACGGGCCTGGTCGTCGGCGTCGGGCCCGGCCCCTACACCGGGCTGCGGGTCG
This sequence comes from Streptomyces chumphonensis, assembly GCF_014779715.1. Taxonomy (GTDB): domain Bacteria; phylum Actinomycetota; class Actinomycetes; order Streptomycetales; family Streptomycetaceae; genus Streptomyces; species Streptomyces chumphonensis. The sequence continues at coordinate 205,429 of NZ_JACXYU010000005.1, read as the reverse complement.
GCCTGGTGACGGCGTCGGGGTTCGGCGCGGCGCTCGGCATCCCCGTGCACGGCCTGTGCACGCTCGACGGCCTGGCCTACGCCGCCGGGCGGTCCGGAGCCGTCGGCGGGGACGGGCCGTTCGTCGTCGCGACCGACGCCCGCCGCAAGGAGGTCTACTGGGCCCGCTACGCCGACCCCCGGACCCGGGTGGGCGAACCGCGCGTGGACCGGCCCGCCGACATCGCCGCCGAGGTCGCCGGCCTCCCCGCCGTCGGCGCGGGCGCCCGGCTCTACCCCGAGACCTTCACCGGCCTGCGGGAGGACGGTCCCGAGCACCAGTCGGCCGCCGCGCTCGCCGCGCTGGCCGCCGAACGGCTGGCCGCCGGGGAGCCGTTCCCGCCGCCGCTGCCGATGTACCTGCGCCGCCCGGACGCCAAGGTCCCGGCCGGGTACAAGGTGGTCACGCCACGGTGAGCCGGCGGCAGGATCGCGTCGCCGGACGTCCCGAGCACTCCGGCGCCGTCACGCTGCGCACGATGCGCTGGTGGCACATCGAGCCGGTGCTGGCCCTGGAACGCGCCCTGTTCCCCGAGGACGCGTGGTCGGCGGGCATGTTCTGGTCGGAGCTGGCGCACGCGCGCGGGCCCGGCGCCACGCACCACTACACCGTCGCGGAGGACCCCGGCGGCCGGATCGTCGGCTACGCCGGGCTCGCCACCACCGTCGACGGCACCGGGGACGTCCAGACCATCGCCGCCGCCCCCGAGCGGCAGGGCAGCGGCCTCGGCACCCGGCTCCTGACCGACCTCCTCGCCGCCGCCACCGCCTTCGAGTGCCACCAGGTCCTCCTGGAGGTCCGCGTCGACAACCCGCGCGCCCAGCGCCTGTACGAGCGGCACGGCTTCGTGCCGGTGGGACTGCGGCGCGGCTACTACCAGCCGGGCGACGTCGACGCGCTGGTCATGCGCCGCGAGCACGGCGCCCCGACGACGCCCCCCGCCCCCGGCGGGTCCGGCCCCGACAGCGACCCGAGCTAGGAACGACGACAGATGATTCCCGACGAGCCCCTTGTCCTCGGCATCGAGACCTCCTGCGACGAGACCGGTGTCGGCGTCGTGCGCGGTCACACGCTGCTGGCCGACGCCGTCGCCTCCAGCGTCGACGACCACGCCCGCTACGGCGGTGTCGTGCCCGAGATCGCCAGCCGGGCGCACCTGGAGGCCATGGTCCCCACCATCCGGCGCGCCCTGGACCAGGCGGGCGTCGCCGCCACCGACCTCGACGGCATCGCCGTCACCGCCGGCCCCGGGCTGGCGGGGGCGCTGCTCGTGGGCGTCTCGGCGGCCAAGGCGTACGCCTACGCGCTCGGGAAGCCGCTCTACGGCGTCAACCACCTGGCGTCGCACATCTGCGTCGACCAGCTCGAACACGGCGCGCTGCCCGAGCCGACGATGGCGCTGCTCGTCAGCGGCGGCCACTCCTCGCTGCTCCTCGCGCCCGACATCACCGCCGATGTCCGCCCGCTGGGCGCCACGATCGACGACGCGGCGGGCGAGGCGTTCGACAAGGTCGCCCGCGTCCTGGGCCTGGGCTTCCCCGGCGGCCCCGTCATCGACCGCTACGCCCGCGAGGGCGACCCCGCCGCGATCGCCTTCCCGCGCGGCCTGACCGGACCGCGCGACGCCCCCTACGACTTCTCCTTCTCCGGCCTCAAGACCGCCGTCGCCCGCTGGATCGAGGCACGGCGGCGGGCGGGCGAGGACGTGCCCGTCGCCGACGTCGCCGCCTCCTTCCAGGAGGCCGTCACCGACGTGCTCACCCGCAAGGCGATCCGGGCCTGCCGGGAGGAGGGCGTGGACCACCTGATGATCGGCGGCGGCGTCGCCGCCAACTCGCGGCTGCGCGCGCTGGCGGAGGAGCGGTGCGCCGACGCGGGCATCACCCTGCGGGTGCCCCGGCCGAAGCTGTGCACGGACAACGGCGCGATGGTCGCCGCGCTGGGTGCGGAGATGGTGGCCCGGGGCCGCGCCGCGTCCGGCTGGGACCTGCCGGCCGACTCCTCGCTGCCCGTCACCGAACCCCACGTCCCGGCGGCCCCGCCCGTCGCAAGCCATGACCCTTCCCACGACCACTCCCACGACCACGGCCATCCCCATGACCACGGCCATTCCCATGACCACGTGCACGAACTGAGCCGGAAGAACCTCTACGACGCATGACGACGCCTGTGACGACCGCCCTGATGTGGGAGGCCCGCGCCGCCGAGGGGCGGGGTACGGAGCTGCTGGCCTGGGCACGGGCCCAGACCCTCGACCCCGCGCCCGTGCGGCGCGAGACCTACACCGCGCCCGGCGACCGCGTCCTGGTCATCACCCACTGGGAGGGGCCGGGGCCGTTCGGCGAGCTTCCCGACCCGCCCGCCGGGCTGCTGCACCGCCCGGTGCACCGCTGGCGCTTCACCCGGGTCGACTGAGGCCCGGCACCTCAGGTGTGCTCCGAGGTGACGTGGAAGAGGGAGCCCTCGGGGTCGCGCAGCCCGGCCACCCGCCCGAAGTGGGACAGCTCCGGCGCCTGGACGACGCTGCCGCCGGCCGCCTCCGTCCGCGCGGCCACGTCGTCCACGTCGTCGACGCAGAAGTAGACGTGCCACTGCGGCCGGACCGTCGGGTCCGGCGCCTCCTCCACCGCGCCGCCCCACAGGTCCGCCACGTGGTGGCCGTCCACGCACAGGACCACGTGGTCCGACTCGAACCGGACGCTGACCCGTTCCGGCTCCCGGGTGTCCCAGGCGAACACGCCGCCGTAGAACATGGCCGCCGCGAAGGCGTCGCCCGTGACGAGCTGGAGACGGGCCGGTGCGCCCGCCCGGTGCCGCATCCGCCACCCGGGGACGGGATCGCCCTCCCAGACGCCGAAGCGCGCGTCCTGCCGGTCGGCCGCCCACAGCACCCGGCCGGTGCCGAAGGGGAGCGGGCCGACGGCCACCGTCCCGCCGCGCTCCTGGATCCGTCCGGCCACCTCGTTGACGCTCTGCGCCTGGAAGTACGCCGTCCACGCCGGGGCGAAGGTCCGCGTCTGCGCGGTCATGCCGAGCCCGGCGACCGGGCGCCCGTCGGCGAGCGCCAGCTGGTAGCCCTGCTCCTGGTCGCGGAAGCCCGGCCGGTACGTCCAGCCGAGTGCGCTCTGGTAGAAGCGCATGGCGGCGTCCAGGTCGTGCGTCATCAGGCTCACCCAGCACGGCGCGCCGTGGACGGCTCCGGCATCGTCGGGCACCTGTGCTCACCTCGTCTCCGTGCGCGGCGCCGCTCGCTGTCGCTTCCACCTTCCGGCCCCCGGGCCCGACGTGCCACACGGGGACGCCGGACGGCGGGCGGACCGGGGCCGACGCGGCCCTACACGGGGTGGCCGAGCAGCATCGCGGGCGCACCCGCCACCCGGGTGAGGAAGACGGTCGCCGCGTGCGGGCCCGCGAGGCGGACCTTGCGCCGCAGCTCCTCGGGCTCCACGGCCGAGCCGCGCTTCTTCACCGTCAGGACGCCCACCTCCCGCTCCCGCAGCAGCGCGCGCAGCCGCTTGACGTGGAAGGGCAGCACGTCCGTCACCTCGAAGGCCCGCGCGTACGGCGTCGCCCGCAGGACGTCGGAGGTCACGTAGGCGATGCCCGGGCTCAGCAGGCGGCCGTCCACGTCGCGGGCCACGTCGGCGACGAGGTGGGCCCGGATGACCGCGCCGTCCGGCTCGTACAGGTACCGGCCGACCGGGCCGGGCTCCGGGTCGGGCAGGTCGGCGCCCAGAAGGGAGTGCCCGCCGGGGAGCAGCGTGGCCCGGAACCCGGGCGTCGTCCCCGTACCGAACCACAGCACGGCCTCCTTCACCTCGCCGGACACCGAGATCCACTCCGTCTCGGCGTCGCCGGGCAGCGCCTCGTGCGGCACGCCGGGGGCGATCTTCAGGGCCGCGTGCGGCACCCGGCGCGCCACGTCCAGCGCCCAGGACAGCGGCGGCGCGTACGCCTCGGGGTCGAACACCCGGCCCCGGCCGCCGCGCCGTGCCGGGTCGACGAAGACGGCGTCGTACCCGTCGACGTCCACCTCGGTGACGTCGGCCCGGCGCACGGTGATCCGGTCGGCCAGGCCGAGCGCTGCGGCGTTGGCCTCGATGACGGCGCAGGTCAGCGGTGAGTGGTCCACCGCGAGGACGTCGACGCCGGCGCGGGCCAGCTCGACGGCGTCGCCCCCGATGCCGCAGCACAGGTCGGCCAGCCGCCGGACCCCGCGTCCGGTCAGCCGCTCGGCGCGGTAGGCGGCCACCGCGGAGCGCGTCGCCTGCTCGACGCCGTCGGGGGTGAAGTACATCCGGGCGGCGTCCTCGGGGCCGAACTTCGCCACGGCCCGCTGCCGCAGCCGGGCCTGGCCGAGTGCGGCCGAGACGAGGGCGGCGGGGTGGTCGCGGCGCAGCCGGGTGGCGAGGGCCAGCTCGTCGGCGGGGTCGTGGTCGCGCAGCAGCGCCAGCAGTTCGGCCCCCTCGTCGGTCAGGAGCGCCCGGAAGGCGTCGACCTCGGGGGAGGCGGGGGTCGGTGTGTCGGGTGATTCGGATACGGCCACGCGGCCCATTTTCCTCTGCCCGGCGGAACGCCGTCGCCGTCCGGGCCCGGGCTGCTGGCACGATCCGGCGTTATGCCGATCATCGGACAAATCAGACAAAATGACAGAAGGGCCTCGGGGAGGTGGCGTCAGCTCCGCCGCGCCGTCGGCGCCTCCACCGTCGTCGCGCTCGCCGTGTCCTGCGCCGCCGTCTCCGGGGCCGGCCACCTCCCCGACGACCGCGCCCCGCTCGACCGGCCGCTCGCCGCCGCGGTGGAGGGACTGCCCCTCGGAGAGGCCCAGCGTGTCGGCGCCGAGTACGCCGCCGCCTCCCTCGCCGACTACGCCCACGCCCTGGAGCGGGCCGAGGCCCGCCGCGTCGCCGCCGCGAAACGCTGGGGCCTCGCCACGCCCCCGCTGCGCCCCCCGGCGCCGCCCCCGCAGAAGGTGGAACTCGCCAGTACGCCCGGGCTCATCGCCGACGCGGGGCTGCCGCCGGTCGTCGTCCGCGTCCCCACCGACGACAAGGTCGTCTTCCTCACGATCGACGACGGCTGGCACAAGGACCCGCGCTTCACCCGCATGCTGCGGGAACTCGACATCCCCTACAGCGCGTTCCTCTCCGACTACGTGGCCAAGGACGACTACGACTACTTCCGCCGCATGCACCGCGACGGCGCCGCCGTCCAGAACCACACCCTGCACCACAAGGAGATGCCGAAGCTCTCCTACGCGCAGCAGCGCCGCGAGATCTGCGACATGCAGGAGGTGCTGAAGAAGGAGATCGGGGTCACGCCGCGGCTGTTCCGCCCGCCCTACGGGGCCTACAACCGCGACACCCTCCGCGCCGCGGCCACCTGCGGCATCGAGGCCGTCCCGCTGTGGGCCGAGGAGGCGTGGGCCGAGAAGTTCGACTGGGGCCGCGCCGACCGCGTCTTCCACCCCGGCGACATCATCCTCACCCACTTCCGCGGGCCGCAGGAGTGGGGCGGGACCATGAACGACATGCTGCGCCGCACCCTGAAGACCGCCACCGACCAGGGCTTCGCCCTCGCCCGCCTGGAGGACTACATCTGAGCCCCGGCCCCCCACCGGCCGGGCGCGGCGGGGGGCCGGACGGTGGGGTCGAAGCGGCCGTTCCGGGAGCCGAATCCGACGACGCGCGGTGTGGCGTTGGCACTCCGCTTGACCGAGTGCTAACCGAGGCATAGTCTCACCGTTGGCACTCTCCACCGGGGAGTGCCAGGCGCGACGGGAAGGTCCGGCACCCGCGACGACGGATCGACCAGGTCGCCACCTCTAGACATAAGACCCCGTGAGATCTCCGAAGGGGGAGGTCGGATCGTGACGACCGCCAGCTCCAAGGTTGCCATCAAGCCGCTTGAGGACCGCATCGTGGTCCAGCCGCTCGACGCCGAGCAGACCACGGCCTCGGGCCTGGTCATTCCGGACACCGCCAAGGAGAAGCCCCAGGAGGGCACCGTCCTGGCCGTGGGCCCGGGCCGCTTCGAGGACGGTAACCGCCTGCCGCTCGACGTGAAGGTCGGTGACGTCGTTCTGTACAGCAAGTACGGCGGCACCGAGGTGAAGTACAACAACGAGGAGTACCTCGTCCTCTCGGCTCGCGACGTGCTCGCGATCATCGAGAAGTAAGGCACCCCCGCACATCCGTGTGCTGATCCGCGCCCTGGTTCCCCGTCACAGACAGCCGGGGCCGGGGCGCGGTTCGTTTGTGATACGCCCACAAAGCCCTGAGAGGACCTCTCTACGCCATGGCGAAGATCCTGAAGTTCGACGAGGACGCCCGTCGCGCCCTGGAGCGCGGCGTCAACAAGCTGGCCGACACCGTCAAGGTGACGATCGGCCCCAAGGGCCGCAACGTCGTCATCGACAAGAAGTTCGGCGCCCCGACCATCACCAACGACGGCGTCACCATCGCGCGTGAGGTCGAGGTCGAGGACCCGTACGAGAACCTCGGCGCCCAGCTCGTCAAGGAGGTGGCGACCAAGACCAACGACATCGCGGGTGACGGCACCACCACCGCCACCGTGCTGGCCCAGGCGCTCGTCCGCGAGGGCCTGCGCAACGTCGCCGCCGGCGCCTCCCCGGCCGCCCTGAAGAAGGGCATCGACGCCGCCGTCAAGGCCGTCTCCGACGACCTGATCGCCTCCGCCAGCCCGATCGACTCCAAGGCCGACATCGCCTCGGTGGCCGGGCTGTCCGCGCAGGACAAGCAGGTCGGCGAGCTGATCGCCGAGGCCATGGACAAGGTCGGCAAGGACGGCGTCATCACCGTCGAGGAGTCGCAGACCTTCGGCCTGGAACTGGACTTCACCGAGGGCATGGCCTTCGACAAGGGCTACCTCTCGCCCTACATGGTCACCGACCAGGAGCGCATGGAGGCCGTCCTCGACGACCCGTACATCCTCATCCACCAGGGCAAGATCTCGGCCATCGCCGACCTGCTGCCGCTGCTGGAGAAGATCATGCAGGCCGGCGGCTCGCGCCCGCTGCTGATCATCGCCGAGGACGTCGAGGGCGAGGCCCTGTCCACGCTGGTCGTCAACAAGATCCGCGGCACGTTCAACGCCGTCGCCGTCAAGGCGCCCGGCTTCGGCGACCGCCGCAAGGCGATGCTCGGCGACATGGCCACCCTCACCGGCGGCACCGTCGTCGCCGAGGAGGTCGGCCTCAAGCTCGACCAGGTCGGCCTGGACGTGCTGGGCTCCGCCCGCCGCGTCACCGTCACCAAGGACGACACCACCATCGTCGACGGCGCCGGCACCAGCGACGACGTGCAGGCCCGCGTCGCCCAGATCAAGGCCGAGATCGACAACACCGACTCCGACTGGGACCGCGAGAAGCTCCAGGAGCGCCTCGCCAAGCTGGCCGGCGGCGTGTGCGTCATCCGCGTCGGCGCGGCCACCGAGGTCGAGCTCAAGGAGAAGAAGCACCGTCTGGAGGACGCCATCTCCGCGACCCGCGCCGCGGTCGAGGAGGGCATCGTCTCCGGTGGCGGCTCCGCGCTCGTCCACTCCGCGAAGGTCCTGGCCGACAGCCTGGGCAAGTCCGACGACGAGGCCACCGGCGTCGCCGTCGTGCGCCGCGCCGTCGTCGAGCCGCTGCGCTGGATCGCGGAGAACGCCGGCCTGGAGGGCTACGTCATCACCTCCAAGGTCGCCGAGATGGAGAAGGGCCACGGCTTCAACGCCGCCACCGGCGAGTACGTCGACCTGGTCAAGGCCGGCGTCATCGACCCGGTGAAGGTCACCCGCTCCGCCCTGGAGAACGCCGCGTCCATCGCCTCCCTGCTCCTCACGACCGAGACCCTGGTCGTCGAGAAGCCGGCCGAGGAGGAGGACGCCGGTCACGGCCACGGTCACGGCCACGCGCACTGACCGACCCGGCACACCGCCTGACGCAGGCCCCCACCCCTGGCGGGTGGGGGCCTGTCGGCGTCCGGGCGTGGTGCGGCCCCGCGCCTACGGCCGGGGCATGTCGACGAGGCCGATGTCCGCGAGGAGCCGGGCGTTGTCCCAGTTGAACCAGCTCTCGGCGATCTTGCCGTCCTGGAACCGGAACGTCACGTGGCCGGTGAGGGTGAAGTCCCTGCCGGTCGCCTCGATGCCCATGAACGGGCCCACGTGCCGTCCCACGGCCTGGAAGCGCAGGCTGACCAGGTCACCGTCGGCCGCCGCGCCCAGCACCGTGAACCGGGGCTCGAACGGGTCGAGCTGCTCCCGGAGGTTCTCCCGGGCCTCTTCGAGACCGTGCAGGTCGCCCGTCGGGTTGGCCGGGTCGTGTTCGACGTAGTCCTGGTGGAAGTGGTCCTCCAGCGCGGCGTAGTCGCGCGTGGACAGCACCTCCTCGAAGACCTTGCGGGCGGTGCCCTTGTTCAGCTGCTCGTCCCGCACCACGTCCAGGTCCGTGAACTGCGGCATCTCGTCGCAGAGCGCCACCATCTCCTGGAAGATCCGGTCGGTCTCGGGCAGGTTCGAGTTCCGCATCGCCTCCTCGTAGGAGGGGAACTCGACGATCTCCACGACGTGGTTGGAGCTGGACCGGTCGCGGCCGACGAGGGCGTGGGTCGCCGTCCGCTTGCCCCGGGTCGCCTCCACCCAGGCGTCCAGGAGCCGGTTCATGTCGTCGACCCGGCTCGTTTTGCAGTCGATGAGCTGCACGAATGTCATGACGGCCTCCTTACAGTCGGCCATCGGCGAATGGGGACACCTCCAGGCTATGCCTCCGGCGAAACCGACGCCTGGGCGGCGGCGTGGGCGAAGGCGCGGGCGGCGGCGCCGGCGGCGCGGGCCGCAGGCGCCGCTACTTCGGCGCGTACTTGCGACCCGAGCTGGACGACACCCGGCCCAGCAGCCCGCGCGGCACCAGCTTGCTCGCGCCCAGCAGCGTCTTGTACCGGGCGTCGGGCACGGAGAGCGTCCGGCCCCGGGCGAGGTCCTTCAGCGCGGCGTCCACGACCCGGTCGGCGTCCAGCCACATCCACCCCGGGACGTCCGAGGCCGACATGCCCGCCCGCTCGTGGAACTCGGTCCGCACGAACCCCGGGCACAGCGCCAGCATCCGCACCCCCGAGTCCGCCAGGTCCTGCGCGGCCCCCTGCGTGAACTGCACGACCCACGCCTTGCTCGCCCCGTACGTCCCGCGCGGCACGAACGCGGCCACGGAGGCGACGTTCACCACCCCGCCCCGGCCGCGCTCCCGCATCGCCCCGGCCGCCGCCGACGTCAGCCGCAGCACCGCCTCGCAGTGCACGCGCAGCATCCGCAGCTCGTCCTCCTCCGACACCTCCAGGAAGCGGCCCTTGGTGCCGAAGCCCGCGTTGTTGACCAGCAGGTCCACCGGGTGGCGCCGGTCGCCCAGCCGCTGGGCGACGGCGGTGATGCCCTCCTCGGTGGCCAGGTCGGCCCGCAGCGTGGACGCCTCGATGCCGTGCCGGTCGTGCAGCTCGGTGGCCTGGCGCGCCAGCCGCTCGGCGTCCCGGGCGACCAGCACCACGTCGTGTCCGTCCCGGGCCAGCCGCCGGGCGAACGCGGCGCCGATTCCGGCCGTCGCCCCTGTGATCAGTGCAGTCGTCATACCGGGAACCGTAGCGGCCCACGGCTCAACGCCCCGCGCGGCTCCCGTCCTTGCGTCCGCCCGCCACCTGTCCGGACGCGCGGGCCGGCGCGGCGCGCACCGCGCCGGTGGGCACCGCGCCGCGGCTCACTCGCCGCGCGCCTCGGCGAGCACCCGCTCCGGCAGGACGTCCCGCGCGGCCAGCAGCCGGGGCAGCAGCTCGCGCTCGGTGGTGAGGGCGCGGAACATCAGCGAGACCGTGACGTCGTGGTCGGGCCGGTGCACCACCTCGACGGCGTCCCCGGCCCGGATCTCGCCTCCCTCGGCGACGCGCAGGTAGGGGCCGGGACGGGCGGCGCGGGTGAAGCGCTTCACCCAGCCCGCCTCGCCGAGGTGCCCGGCGAACGTCCGGCAGGGCAGCCGCACGTGGCACACCTCCAGCACCACCTGGGGGCCGACGCGCCAGCGCTCGCCGACCAGCGCGTGGTTGATGTCGTAGCCGGAGGTGGTCAGGTTCTCGCCGAACGTACCCGGCGGCAGCTCGCGGCCCAGCTCCTCCTCCCAGGCGTCCAGGTCCTCGCGGGCGAAGGCGTAGACGGCCTGGTCGTCGCCGCCGTGGAACCGCAGGTCCCCGATCGCGTCCCCCACGATGCCGCTGCCGCCGGTGCCCCGCGGCCCCGGGGCCTTGACCAGCACCGGGCCGCTCACCGGCGTCTTGCCGATGCCCGTGTGGCCGGCCGAGCTGTGTTCCGTCGCCCGGAGGGCGCCGCGGTTCACCGAGAGTATGTGCATGGGCCACAGGTTACGGGCCCCGTTCGGCGGGTCCGGGGCCGGACCGGAGCGGGCCGTGGGCCGGGCGGGTCGGCGGCCGGGCCGTCTTAGGGTGGGGGCATGCTCGAAGCCCGCCACCTCCGCGTCCTGCGCGCCGTGGCGGCCGCCGGTTCGTACTCGGCCGCCGCCCGCGAGCTGGGCTGCACGCAGCCCGCCGTCAGCCAGCAGATGCGCGCGCTGGAGCAGTCGGTCGGGACGCCGCTGCTGTACCGGACGGGCCGGGAGACCCGGCTGACCGAGGCGGGCGAGGTCCTGGCCCGGCACGGCGCCACCGTGCTCGCCGGGCTGACGGCGGCCGAGGAGGAGGTCGCCGCCATCGCGGGGCTGCGGGCCGGGCGGGTGCGGCTGGTCTCCTTCCCCAGCGCCAGCTCGACGCTGCTGCCCGGCGCCGTCGCCGCGCTGCGCGCCGAGCACCCGGGCACCCGGGTCTCCCTGGTGGAGGCCCAGCCGCCCGGCTCGGTGGAACTGCTGCGCGCCGGGGACTGCGACGTCGCGCTCGCCTACCGCTACCCGGTCTCCTCCGACGGCGCCGCCCCCGATGCCGCCGGAGGGTCGGCGGCGGCCGAGTGGGACGACCTCGTCGTGCGGCCGCTGCTGACCGACCGGCTCGTGGGGCTCCTCCCGGAGGGCCACCCGCTGGCCACGGGGGCTGAGGTGCCCTTCGCCGCGCTGGCGGACGAGTCGTGGATCGCCGGGTGCCCCCGGTGCCGCCGCCATCTGGAGGACGTGTGCGGGGCGGCGGGCTTCGCGCCCCGGATCGACTTCGCCACGGACGACTACCCGGCCGTGGTGGGCCTGGTCGGAGCGGGTCTCGGAGTCGCCGTGCTGCCGGAGCTGGCGGTCGAGTCGGTGCGTCCGAAGGGGGTGGCCCTGGTCGCCGTCACGCCGCGGGTGCGGCGCGAGGTCGTGGCGCTGACGCTGCCCGACCTCGGCCGCGTTCCCGCGGTCGCCGCCACGCTGGACCATCTGGCGGTGTCGGCCGCGGCGCGCACCGGTGCGCCGTCGCCTACCGAGCACGCGCGACCGGGCCGACGCGCGGCGGGATAGGGGCGACCGCCGCGCGCAGATACGTTTCTGCGTGCGGTCTCCCGGTATCCGGCCGCTCACGCCCCCGTCGGGGTGTCGGCCGCCGGGCCGGAACCGGGCGCGCCCGCGCCGCCGGTCGTCACCAGGCGGTGCCGTGCCCGGCCCATCAGTTCTTCGCGTTCGTCCTCCGTCAAACCTCCCCAGACGCCGTACGGCTCCCGCACGGACAGGGCGTGGGCCGCGCACTGCGCACGGACCGGGCAGCGCATGCACACCTCTTTCGCCGATGCCTCGCGCGCGCTGCGGGCCGCGCCGCGCTCACCCTCCGGGTGGAAGAAGAGCGAGCTGTCGACCCCTCGGCAGGCGGCCAGGAGCTGCCAGTCCCACAGGTCGGCGTTGGGGCCCGGAAGGCGGGAGAAATCTGCCATTGCTCGTCCTCTCGGAGCGTTGCTGCGGCTGTGCGACGGACCTGTCGGCCCCCGGGCGCCCCGCCGGGTCCGCCGGTCCCGGGTGGGGCCGCCGGCATCGGCGTCCGGCCCCGGGTACCCGCGCGGGCGGTCGGGATGCCCCCGCGCCGGTGGCCCGGGGTGTGTGGGCCGTGGTGTCCGTCCATCCCCGTCGGTGATGTGTGTGGTGTGAGTAGCTGTAAATATGACTCTTTGCCGAATTTAGCCACGGACGCCACAAAGTGGAAGCAAAAGCGCCCAAATAGGGCACAGTGGTCCGAGGCGCGCTACGCGACGGGGTGCGTCCGAGGGATGTACACCGCCCTGCGCGGCCGTGCGTCCTTCTGGGTGTTCCCGCCCACACGTAGAGTGCCGAAGGCGGGCTGCGCTGCCCGTAACTCTTTTGGGTGACCGTCGTTGAGAGTGCGGAGGCGGTTGGCAGGACACCGAGTCCCCGGCCCGGGGCCGGGGACGTGCCCCGGTCACGGCGGCGCGGGCGCTCAACCGCACAGGTGACGACTCGTAACAGCCTGGAGGCTCAAGGTGATGCGCATCAGCAGCGGAGGGCGGCCATGACTTCCGTCCTCGTATGCGACGACTCCCCGCTCGCCCGGGAGGCGCTCCGCCGCGCGGTCGCGACCGTGCCCGGCGTCGAGCGCGTGACGACGGCGGCCAACGGCGAGGAAGTCCTCCGCCGGTGGGGCGCCGACCGCTCCGACCTCGTCCTGATGGACGTCCGCATGCCCGGGCTGGGCGGCGTGGAGACGGTGCGCCGGCTGCTCTCCGCCGATCCGGGAGCGCGCATCATCATGCTCACCGTCGCGGAGGACCTCGACGGCGTCGCCCTCGCCGTCGCCGCCGGCGCCCGGGGGTACCTGCACAAGGACGCCTCCCGCGCCGAGCTGCGGGCCACCGTCACCCAGGCGCTGGCCGACCCGACCTGGCGGCTGGCCCCCCGCCGACTGCGCTCCGCCGAGATGGGCGCGGCCCCCACCCTCACCGCCCGCGAGATCCAGGTGCTGGAGGGCATGAGCCACGGGCGGTCCAACGCCGAGATCGGCCGAGAGCTCTTCCTCTCCGAGGACACCGTCAAGACGCACGCCCGGCGCCTGTTCAAGAAGCTGGGCGCCTCCGACCGGGCGCACGCCGTCGCGCTCGGCTTCCGCTGGGGCCTCGTCCGCTGAATTCCCGCGGTCCGGGGGCGCGGCGCCGCACGTCAGAGGCCCGCCACGCCCCCGTCGGCTGCTCCTGTTCCGCCCCGGTCCCCGCGGCAGCGCGCGCGATGCCGCATGCTTGGTGGTGGACTCCTGTCCGGCCGAACGCCGGAAGCAGCCGGCGGCAGCCGACCGGGACGGTGTGAGGAACCCGAGAGGGGGAGGGCTAGCCAGATGGTCATGGGCGCACTCCGATATAACGCTTCAGGGCATAACCAGGGGCGCGGTGCGGCGAATACGTCGGACTCGGTGCACCATGGACCGATGCGCGACGACACCACACCGGGCACCGCTGTCGTGCCCGCCGGCCGTGGACCGGGCATCGGTGCCGTCGTGCGGCGCGCCGTCTCGGGGGACGAGCAGGCCACGCACGACCTCCTGGCGCACGTCCACCCCCTCGCCCTGCGCTACTGCCGCACGCGACTGAGCCGGCTGCCCGGAGACGCCCGGCACTTCGTGGACGACCTGGCGCAGGAGGTCTGCCTGGCCGTCCTGTGCGCCCTGCCGCGCTACCGGGACACCGGAAAGCCGTTCGACGCCTTCGTCGTCGCCATCGCCCAGCACAAGATCGCCGACCTCCAGCGGGCCGCGATGCGGCACCCCGGACTGATGGCCGTGCCGTCGGACGAGATGCCCGAGCAGCCCGACGACAGCCTCGGCCCGGAGGAACGCGCGCTGCTCAGCAGCGACACCGAGTGGGCCAAGAAGCTCCTCGCCAACCTCCCCGAGCACCAGCGCGAGCTGATCCTCCTACGGGTCGCCGTCGGACTCAGCGCCGAGGAGACGGGCCAGATGCTCGGCATGTCCCCGGGCGCCGTCCGTGTCGCGCAGCACCGCGCGCTGTCCCGGCTGCGCGCCCTCGCCGAGCAGTAGCCCCACCCGCGAACGTTCCCGCGCCGCGCCGGAGCGTCCGGTCCGCGCCGGGTGACCAGCGCCATCCGGCCGTACTTTCACACGAGCACGAGGTCCCTCGTTTGGCCGTTAGCATGGGGGGACGTGTACGGGCAAGACCACCAGGGAAGGTGTCATGACTGACAACGTCGACGGAGTGCCTGAGAAGTTCGCGCGGCTCGGGCTGACCTACGACGACGTCCTGCTGCTGCCCGGCGAGTCGGACATGGCGCCCCAGGACATCGACACGTCCTCGCTCGTCTCCCGCAACGTCCGGGTGAACATCCCGCTGCTCTCCGCCGCGATGGACAAGGTGACCGAAGCGCGCATGGCCATCGCCATGGCCCGGCAGGGCGGCGTCGGCGTCCTCCACCGGAACCTGTCGATCGAGGAGCAGGCCGCCCAGGTCGACCGCGTCAAGCGCTCCGAGTCCGGCATGGTCACCGACCCCATCACCATCCGGCCGGACGCGACGCTGCGCGAGGCCGACGAGCTGTGCGGCCGCTTCCGCATCAGCGGTGTGCCCGTGACGGACGCCGCCGGCAAGCTGCTCGGCATCGTCACCAACCGCGACATGGCCTTCGAGCTCGACCGCACCCGCCAGGTCCGCGACGTGATGACGCCGATGCCGCTGGTCACCGGCAAGGTCGGCATCCCCCGCTCCGAGGCCATGGAGCTGCTGCGCCGCCACAAGATCGAGAAGCTGCCGCTGGTCGACGACGACGGCCGGATCAAGGGCCTCATCACGGTCAAGGACTTCGTCAAGGCCGAGCAGTACCCGAACGCCGCCAAGGACGCCGAGGGCCGGCTACTCGTCGGCGCCGCCGTCGGGGTGGCCGGGGACGCCTACGAGCGGGCCCAGGCCCTCATCGAGGCCGGTGTGGACTTCGTGGTCGTCGACACCGCCCACGGGCACTCCCGGCTGGTCGGCGACATGGTCGCCAAGATCAAGTCCAACCACGCCGGCGTCGACGTCGTCGGCGGCAACATCGCCACCCGCGACGGCGCCAAGGCCCTCGTCGACGCGGGCTGCGACGGCATCAAGGTCGGCGTCGGCCCCGGCTCCATCTGCACCACCCGCGTCGTCGCCGGCATCGGCGTCCCGCAGGTCACCGCCATCTACGACGCCGCCCTGGCGGCCCGCGAGGCCGGCATCCCCGTCATCGGCGACGGCGGCCTCCAGTACAGCGGCGACATCGCGAAGGCCATCGTCGCGGGCGCCGACACCGTCATGCTCGGCAGCCTGCTCGCGGGCTGCCAGGAGTCGCCCGGCGAGCTGCTGTTCATCAACGGCAAGCAGTTCAAGTCCTACCGGGGCATGGGATCGCTCGGGGCGATGCAGTCGCGCGGCGAGCAGCGCTCCTTCTCCAAGGACCGCTACTTCCAGGAGGAGGTCAGCGGCGACGACAAGCTGATCCCGGAGGGCATCGAGGGCCAGGTGCCCTATCGCGGGCCGCTGTCCGCCGTCGTCCACCAGCTCGTCGGCGGTCTGCGGCAGTCCATGTTCTACGTGGGCGGGCGCACCGTGCCGCAGATGAAGGAGCACGGCCGGTTCGTGCGCATCACGGCGGCCGGGCTCACCGAGAGCCACCCCCACGACATCCAGATGACCGTCGAGGCCCCCAACTACTCCTCGCGCCGCTGAGGCCACCGCCGGGCCGGTGGCCGCCGCACGACGAGACGCGATGCGGCTCCCGGACGCCCTTGCGCGATACTGGGGGCCGCACAGCCGTAGGGAAGGGCAGCATCAGTGACTGAGATCGAGATCGGGCGCGGCAAGCGCGGCCGCCAGGCGTACGCCTTCGACGACATCGCCGTCGTCCCCAGCCGCCGCACGCGAGACCCGAAGGAGGTCTCCATCGCCTGGCAGATCGACGCGTACCGCTTCGAACTGCCCTTCCTCGCCGCGCCGATGGACTCCGTCGTCTCCCCGGCGACGGCCATCCGCATCGGGGAGATGGGCGGCCTCGGCGTCCTCAACCTCGAAGGTCTGTGGACGCGGTACGAGGACCCGGAGCCCCTGCTCGCGGAGATCGCCGAGCTGCCCGAGGGCGAGGCCAACCGCCGCCTCCAGGACATCTACGCGGAGCCGATCAAGGAGGAGCTGATCGGCCGCCGCATCAAGGAGGTCCGGGACGCGGGTGTGGTCACGGCCGCCGCGCTGTCGCCGCAGCGCACCGCGCAGTTCTCCAAGGCCGTGGTGGACGCGGGCGTCGACATCTTCGTCATCCGCGGTACGACCGTCTCCGCGGAGCACGTGTCCTCGGCCGCCGAGCCGCTGAACCTCAAGCAGTTCATCTACGAGCTGGACGTCCCGGTCATCGTCGGCGGCTGCGCCACCTACACCGCCGCCCTGCACCTCATGCGCACCGGGGCCGCCGGCGTCCTCGTCGGCTTCGGCGGGGGCGCGGCCCACACCACGCGCAACGTGCTGGGCATCCAGGTGCCCATGGCCACCGCCGTCGCCGACGTCGCCGCCGCCCGCCGCGACTACCTCGACGAGTCCGGTGGCCGGTACGTCCACGTCATCGCGGACGGCGGCGTCGGCTGGTCGGGCGACCTGCCGAAGGCCGTCGCCTGCGGCGCGGACGCCGTCATGATGGGCTCCCCGCTCGCCCGCGCGACCGACGCACCGGGGCGCGGCTTCCACTGGGGCATGGAGGCCGTCCACGAGGACGTGCCGCGTGGCAAGAAGGTCCACCTCGGCACCGTCGGCACCACGGAGGAGGTCCTCACCGGCCCCTCGCACACCCCCGACGGCTCGATGAACTTCTTCGGCGCCCTCCGCCGGGCCATGGCCACCACCGGCTACTCCGACCTCAAGGAGTTCCAGCGCGTCGAGGTCACCGTCTCCCGCAGCCGCTGACCGTCCCCGCGCACGCCTTCGGGCCCGTCCCGCCACGAGCGGGACGGGCCCGAAGCGCGCGCGGGGACCGGCCGGTGCGTCCGGGCCAGGTGACAGACGCCTGGAACGTCATGCCGGCGTCTTCGCCGATGTGCCCGTTCTCGTTGATTGCGACTGCAACGGTCAGGTGGTGGGGATCGGGGTCGCCGCGGCGTCGCGGGCGCCGGCGCGGACAGTGTTCCGGACCCGCCATGGCCCTGCGGGCTTGACGGGTCCGGGTGGTTGTCGGCGTACGGCGGGAGCCGCCCCGAGTCCGGCTTCCGCCGAACAGGGTCTCAGCGACCCGTGCTCAGTTGAACGCGCTCTTGTTCTTCTGCTCGACGAGGCAGCGGTAGTCGACCGTCTCGTCGGAGCCGGCCTGGCCGCCGCCCAGCCCGAGAAGGCCCAGACCCAGACCCAGGTTCACGTCACCGAGGAGGCTCGTGTGGATCTTCTTGACGTCCTGGGTGCAGGCTGCGGCGTTGTCCTGGTCGACGCCGATGCCCCCGCCGTACGCGAAGGCGGAAGCGGTGCCGACCGTGCCGAGGCCGGCGGCCATGACCACCGAGACGACGGCCGTGCGAATCGTGCGCATGGGGTTCTCCCGAGTTCTTGTGGATGCCCACGCAAAGATGTGGGCCGGTGATAAGACCAGTCCATCATCTGCTTTCGCCTGGTCCGCTCCGCCGGGACACGCCGCCGTCGGGCTGCTCCGGTGCTTCTCACCCCAGCAGCGGAGCGCACGACCCGGAGCCCGGCCGCCATCCGGGAGGCCGCCCCTCGGACCCGCCGTCGGGAGGGGGACGCCGGAGCCGCGCCCCCGGTCAACCGGGGGCGCGGCTCCGGCGGTTCGGGGTCAGCCCAGGGCGGGGATGTTGCTCCGCTGCCAGCCGCTGCTGCCGACCTCGACCCGGGCGCCGTGGGTCTCGGCGCCGCCGGGGTAGAAGTAGAGCAGCCCCGTGTGGGTGGTCGCCCAGAAGTCGGGCACGCCGTCCCCGTTCCCGTCCGGGGTGCCGCGCAGGACGGGCAGGTCCTCCGGCAGCCACGCGGAGGTGCCGTAGACCTCGTCCTGGCCGGTGCCGGACGCGGAGCCGCTGCCGAGCGACTCCAGGTCCACGCCCCCGCCCGACCCCGGCTTCCCGTGCCGGAGCTTCAGCCCCTCACCGGAGACGCCGGTGCGGAAGAGCAGGTCGGCGGCGTCGTCACCGGTGAGGTCGCCGACGATCACCAGATCCCTGGTCTCCCAGGCCGCGTCGGTCTCCAGCCGGTGCGCCGAGGTGAACGCGCCGCCGGTGTAGCCGGTGAAGGCCCACAGCTCGTCGCCCGCGAGGGCGAAGGCGTCGGGGTGACCGTCCCCGGTGACGTCCTCCGTCGTGACGAGCTGCGTCAGGGTGGCCGGGTCGGGCGCGTCCTCGGGCAGCAGCACGGGCAGGCGTTCGCCCACGTCGAAGCTGCCGTAGCCGTCACCCGGGTAGAGGTACAGCCTGCCGTCGGGCATGCGGGCGAGGAGGTCCGAGACGCCGTCCCCGGGGAACCAGTCGCCGGTGTGGCTGATCGGGACGGGCTCGCCCGCGTCGTCGAACCAGTAGCCGTCGTCCAGCGCGGCGCCGCCGTCGTGCGCGCCCGCGGCGTGGATGTGCAGTCGTCCGCCGTCGGCGGCGGGGTAGGTCCGCAGGTTGCCCAGGCGGTCGATGGCGAGCAGGTCGGGTGTGCCGTCGCCGTTGAGGTCGCCGGGGGCGTCGAGCGCGTCGGCGGGCGTCACGTAGAAGAGGTAGCGGATCTCGGGGGACGTGTTGCCGACGCCGTCGACCGCCCGGACGTACAGCAGGTTCGGCCCCGGGTAGGTCGGCTCGAACGAGACCGTCGCCGTGCCGTCGGACGCCGCGTCGGGGGACGTCCGGTCGAAGCTGCCGGAGTTGAGGCTGTACTCGAAGTGGTCCGTTCCCGCGCCCGCCTCGGTGGCGAACGTGGCACGGCCCGCCGTGCCGAACCGGACGGTGGACCAGACGTCGCCGTCGTCGCCGGGGGCCGGGAAGTCGGACGAGGTCACGGTCGGGGTCGGGGGCGCCGAGTGGTCGACGACGAAGCGGCAGGGGTCCGGGCCGAGGGGCGCGTACGTCGACTTGGCCCCGTCGGTGTCCCAGGAGCGCACGCCCCACGAGTAGGTGCCGCCGTCGGTGAAGTCCTCCCAGGGCAGGGTGATCGACGCGTACCCGTTGCTGTCGGGCGTGCGCACGTCGCTGTAGACCGCGTTCGCGAAGTCGCCCGTCGGATACACCGCGAAGTGCAGGTACTTCAGGTTGCCGTCCGGGTCGGAGCCGCGCGCACGGAACGTCAGGTCGTGCTTGCCGACGGACGAGAAGGGGCTGGTGAGGTCGCAGTCCGGGCCCGGGGTCATGGTCTGGTGCGTGGGCTGGTTCGGCGTGCGGTTGTAGACGATCTCGATGTACGGCGAGTTCTCACCGTTGGCCCGGAACTTCTTCCACGCGTTCGTGTCCGTCTCGCTGGCCGCCCGCAGGCCCAGCGTCAGCGTGGACCACTCCTTGTCGGCGGCCTCCTGCGCGGCCGACTTGATGTTCAGCCCCACCCACTTGTCCGGACACGAACCGGACTTGTAGCCGTGCCCGTTGGTCTCCGAGTCGAGGACGCGGTACCAGGAGGGCTGGTCGGACCAGCTCGACCCGCTGTCGATCCGGCTCGTCAGCCACAGGTTGTACTTGCGCGCCGAGCAGCCCCACGAGTACGTCTGCAACGTCCGGAACGTCGCGGACTTGATGCTCGCCCCGTGCAGGTCGGAGTCGTGGTAGAAGGTGAAGACGGAGCGGGACAGCCCGCCCGTGGTCGACTCGTACCCGACGCGCGCCTCGTTGGTGCCGTCGTTGAAGTTCTGGCCGTTGTAGAAGCTGGAGTTCGGGTACTTCTTGTACAGCAGCGTCCAGTTCTTCTTGCGGCCCTTGAACGACGGGTCGATGAAGAGGGGGAAGACGGTGTCCTCGGCGGCCAGCAGGTCCGCCTCGGGGGTGACGGTCAGCACGTCCGCGCCGGTGCCCTCGTCGAGGCTCGCGGCGAGCACCGCGTCGTGCGCCCCTGGCCGGGGCCCGGCCAGCCCCGGCAGGTTGAGCGTCTCGCTCACCGTCTCGATGACGTCGGGCTCCTGGCCGAGCGTGACGGCCGGCTTGCCCGCCGAGTCCCACGCGTAGGCGGTCGGGGAGGCGGCCACCTCGTTGCCGTCGGCGTCCACGGCCTGCACGGTGTCGGACGCGGCGTTGAGCCGGAACGTCAGGTCGGGCGAGGAGAGGCGGTACCGCAGCTGCTCCAGCAGGGGGTCCTGCGCGGCGTCCCGGTCGTGCACGACGAGCACGTGCGAGTAGCCGCTGTCGCGGGCCGTCATCAGCAGGTCGATGCCGGGGCGCACGTTCTCGTAGAGGGCGCGGGGGCCGCTCACCAGCGGTTCGGGCAGCGGGCCGGGCCAGCTGACGGTGAGTTCGTGGCCGTCCGTCGTCAACCGGACCAGGCGGGTCCACTCGGTGGCGGTGGCGGCGTCGCCGCCGAGCTGCGGGCGCGGTCCCTCGTCCGGGGTGCCGGCGCTGAACAGCAGGGGGTCGTTGACGGCCTTGGGCGCGTACCCGCCCTCGACCTTCTCCAGGTCGGTGTCGATCTCCTGCCAGCCGTCCCCGGTCTCGGCGCGGATGGTGTCGCTGTGGACGCGGGTGCGCAGGTAGCCGTCGGGTTGGGCCCAGGTCGTCGACGTGGCGTCGCGCTCGGTCTCGACCTCGACGTCCTCGCCCGTCTCCCGGGCCTTCTCGGCGGCGGCCTCCGCATCGAGGGGAGCCTCGGCCTTCGGCTGCGCGGCGGGCTCGGGTGCCTCCCCGTCCTCGCCGGTCAGGTGGACGCCGAGGGGCAGCGCCAGCGCGAGGGCGACGAGCGTGGCGAGGACGGCCGCTCCGCGCCGGGACGGCCGCCGGAAGCGACGCGCACGGGCCGGGGTGGTCTCCTCCCCCGTCCCGTCCGCCTCCTTCGTTTCATCCACGGCCGCCATGCGTCGTTCCCCCCAAGGAGTGCCAGATCCGTTCGGGCATCCACGTGCGGCGGTCGGAGGAATACGTCCCCCCGTGATCGGCCGCGCGCAGTGAATGCCAGCAGAGCATGACCCATCTCCACGATTTCGTCACCGGTCGTCGTTGTGGTGGTGGCGCGTACGGAGCGAACGGCGGGGAAAGCACACAGAATGCGGAGCCGACGCGTCCGGATTCATCTGACGTTGTTAGAACACCGTCAAAGCGTGCAAAACGGTACGAGGGGCCAGGCTGTTTGCCCAGTTCACGCGCGTCATGTCCACTGTGAGTGGACACTCGGTGAACTATCTGTACATGCACGTCATGCAGGCTGATGGCTCCTCATTCAGCACCTCGGAAGATCCGTCCGCTATTCCCCGGTGAGCCATCTCACACCGGTCCGCAGAATGTGGAATCACTGTGACGGGCTGTGCATAGTTACCGCGGTTCTATGTCTTTTCTGTGTGGGCTGCCCTGCTGTCTGCGCGGCTTTTCCTGGGGGGTCCACGGTGTCCACGCATGCGATGCGCGGTCGGTTCCGTCGTGCGGTGCGGCGCACGGGAAGCGGCGGCACCCGTCGGCTGAGAAACGGCCTGGGCGTGTCCCTGTCCGCCCTGATGGTCGTGACGCTGCTGCCCGCCACCGCCGTCGCCCTCCCACCCGGCGACCCGCGCGGCGGCCCGGACCTCACCGCGCTCCAGCAGGAGGACCCGGCGCCGCTGGACGCGGCGGCCGCCGCCGAACTGGAGGAGTGGACGGGCGACCTGCCCCCGAGCGTCGAGTACGAGCCGACCGACGTGGCCGTGCCCGCCGGGGGCACCGCGCAGGTCCCGCTGGACGCCGCCGGGGACGAGCTCGTCCAGGCGGGCGACCTCCCCGTCCGCCTCGGCAAGGCGACGCCGAGCACCGAGGACCCCGCCCCGCCCGAACCGTCCGGCACCTGGAACGTCGAGGTGGAGCCGCGCACGGCGGTGGAGGGCGTCGGCGTCGACGGCGCCGTCATCACCGTGACGCCGCCCTCCGCCGGGGCCACGCGCGTCGACGTCGAGCTGGACTACTCGGAGTTCGAGGACCTCTACGGCACCGAGTGGGCCTCCCGGCTGGAAATCGACCAGCTCCCCGAGTGCTTCCTGACCACCCCCGAGCTGCCGGAGTGCGCGACGCCGGTCGACGTGCCGTCCAGCAACGACGCGGGCGCCGACACCGTCCGGGCGACCGTCGACCCCGCCCAGGCCCAGGCGTCCGGACTCTCCACCCAGGCGGGCGGCGGCCCCATGGTGCTCGCCGCCACCGACTCCGGCGCCGGCGCGGGCGGCACCTACAAGGCCACCGACCTCTCCCCGACGGGCACCTGGACCGCCGGCGGCTCCGGCGGCGGCTTCACCTGGGCCTACCCGCTCAGCGTCCCCGCCGCCCCGGCCGGCCCCGCGCCCAGCGTCGGCTTCAGCTACTCCTCGCAGGCCGTCGACGGCAAGACGTCCGTCGCCAACGGCCAGGCGTCCTGGATCGGCGACGGCTGGAACTACCACCCCGGCTTCATCGAGCGCCGCTACCGCCCCTGCTCCGACGACCGCGACGGCTCGCCCAACAACGACAACAGCACCGACAAGAAGAAGTCCGACCTGTGCTGGGCGAGCGACAACGTCGCCCTCTCCCTCGGCGGCACCACCACCGAACTCGTCCTGGACGACGGGAAGTGGACCCCCGCCAACGACGACGGCTCCCAGGTCGAGCTGAAGAAGGACACCGCGCTCGGCAACGGCGACAACGACGGCGAGTACTGGGTCGTCACCACCCGGGACGGCACGAGGCACTGGTTCGGCAAGCACAAGGTCGGCGGCGGCCGGGCCGACACGAACTCCGTCTTCACCGCCCCCGTCTTCGGCAACCACACGGGCGAACCCTGCCACGCCACTGCCTTCAAGGACTCCTCCTGCACCCAGGCGTGGCGCTGGAACCTGGACTACGTCGAGGACGTCCACGGCAACGCCATGGTCATCGACTGGCTCAAGGAGACCAACCACTACGCCAGGAACGGCAAGTTCAAGGACCACGTCTCCTACGTGCGCGGCGGCCACCCCAAGAAGATCGACTACGGCCTGCGCGCCGACGACCTCGACGGCGCCCCGGCCGGACGCGTCACCTTCTCCCTCGCCGAGCGGTGCATCAAGGAGGGCGAGGTCGACTGCACGGACGCCGACTTCGACTCCGACAACTACGGCGACAAGCAGCCCTGGTGGGACACCCCCTCCACCCTCCACTGCAAGGCCGACGCCGAGAACTGCTACGTCACCTCGCCCACCTTCTGGAGCCGCAAGCGGCTCTCCGGCGTCACCACCTACGGCCAGCGCACCCCCGACTCCACCGCGCTGTCGAAGGTGGACGTCTGGACGCTCGACCACTACTTCCCCAAGCAGCGCACCGACACCCACCCGCCGCTGTGGCTGGAGTCCATCACCCGCACCGGCTACAGCGCCGACGGCTCGGGCACCACCCTGCCCCCGGTGACGTTCCTGCCGAACGTCGTCGACATGCCCAACCGCGTCGCCCGCTCCACCAGCGACCCCACCCCCGACTTCGACCGGCTGCGCGTCGAGACGATCCGCACCGAGACCGGTGGCGAACTCCAGGTCACCTACTCCGACCCCTGCCCGATCGGCGCCTCCCCGGACCCGGAGAGCAACGCCTCGCGCTGCTTCCCCGTGCACTGGTCCCCGGACCCGGAGCTGGAGGAGCCGGAGATCGAGTGGTTCAACAAGTACGTCGTCACCAAGGTCGTCGAGAAGGACCGCGTCGCCCGCCAGCCCGACGTCGTCACCTCCTACGCCTACGAGGGCGACGCCGCCTGGGCCAAGGACACCGACGAGTTCTCCAAGCCCGCACTGCGCACCTACAGCCAGTGGCGCGGCTACGGCTCCGTCGTCGTCCGCAAGGGGCTGACGGAGAACACCGGCGACCACGACGCCACCGTCCGCACCGAGACCCGCACCCGCTACTTCCGGGGCATGTCGAAGGACGCCGGCCGGGCGACCGTCATGATCGAGGACTCCACCGGCCAGGAGATCGCCGAGGACCTGCTGCCCTACCAGGGCATGGCCGTCGAGGCCCTCACCTACGACCAGTCCGGCGGCGACGTCCGGTCCCGCACGGTGACCTGGCCGCGCGCGGAGCTGCGGGCCTCCCGGCCGCGCGGCGACGGGCTGCCGGACCTGGAGGCGTACCGCACCGGCGTCCGCCGCACCGACGCCGTCGAGGAGACCAGCAGCGGCACCCGCACCGTCCGCACCGTCACCACCTTCGACCCGGTGTACGGGCTGCCCGAGACCGCCCACGCCTCCACCCTCACGCCGAAGGAGGGCGGCGGCCACACCCAGGGCAACGAGGTGTGCACCACCACCTCCTACGTCCACAACACGGCGAAGCACCTCATCGGGCTCACCTCCCGGCAGCGCGTCACCGTCGGCGACTGCGCGGCGGCGGCGACCGCCGGGGGCGGCGACGTCGTCTCCGACACCCGCACCTCCTACGACGCGCTCGACGCCTTCGGCGACGCCCCGACGCGCGGCCTGCCGTACCAGGTCGACACCGTCGACGCCGACGGCACCGGCTGGGTCACCTCCGCCCGCACCACGTTCGACGCCCTCGGCCGCGCCACCGCCGTCAAGGACGCCGAGGACAACGTCACCCGCACGACGTTCGCCCCCGCCACCGGGCCCGTCTTCTCCACCACGACGACCAACCCCCTCGGCCACACCACGACCACCACCGTCGACCCCGGCCGGGGCACCCCGCTCACCACCACCGACACCAACAGCCGCACGACGACGATGGCCTACGACGACCTCGGCCGCGTCACGGCCGTGTGGACGCCGTCGCAGAAGCCCGCCCTCGACCCGGCCGCCCAGCGGTTCTCCTACCAGATCGACGAGGACACCCCGCCCGCCGTCACCACCCGCAGCCTGCGCGACAACGGCACCTACGACGACTCCATCACCCTCCTCGACGGCCTCCTGCGCCCGCGCCAGACCCAGACCGAGGCCCTCGGCGGCGGCCGCATCGTCACCGACACCCGCTACAACTCCCTCGGCGCGGTCGCCGCCACGAACAACGGCTACCTGACCACCGGCGAGCCCACGGCCGAACTCTTCGTCCCGCAGAGCGTCTTCCAGATCCCCCACTCCACCGAGACCGCCTACGACGGCATGGGCCGAGCGGTCAAGGAGACCACCCTCTACGCGGGCACGGCCAACCACTCCACCGTCACGACCTACGGCGGCGACTGGACGCTCACCAACGCCGGCCTCAACGCGGAGGGCACGTCCACGCGTCGGGGCAGCAAGGCCGTCAAGACCTGGACCGACGTCCTCGGCCGCACGAGCCTCGTCCAGCACGCGACGAACCCCGCCGCGTCCAGCTGGAACGACACCCGCTACGGCTACGACGCGCGCGGCAACCACACCGAGGTCACCGACGCCGAGGGCAACGCGTGGACCTACACCTACGACGCCCGCGGCCGTCTCACCACCACCACCGACCCGGACATGGGCGAGGCGACGTACACCTACGACGTCCTCGACCGCCAGGTCACCAGCACCGACTCGCGCGGCCAGACGCGTCACACCACCTACGACGTCCTCGGCCGCAAGACCCACCTGCGCGACGACTCCGCCACCGGCCCCCTCGTCGCCACCTGGACCTACGACACCCTCCTCCAGGCCGAGGGCCTCCCCGTCGCCTCCACCCGCTACACCGACGGCGCCGCGTACACCACCGAAGTCACCGGCTACGACCTCGAGTACCGGCCGACGGGGACGCGCCTCACCATCCCCATGACGCCGAAGACGGCGGGCCTGGCGGGCACCTACGAGTACCGGCAGACCTACACCGAGACCGGAAAGCCGGAGACCAGCACACTGCCCTCCACGCCGGGCGGTCTGCACTCCGAGAAGGTGATCACCCGCTACAACGGCGAGGGTTCACCGATCACCACCTCCGGGCTGGACTGGTACACCGGCGGCACCCACTACAGCCCCTACGGCGAGGTCCTGCGGACCGTCTCCGGCGAGGCGCCGCAGCGGATCTGGTCCACCTACGAGTACGACCCGAACACCCGGCGCCTGGACCGCCACGTCACCGACCGCGAGAAGTCCGGCCCGCACCGGCTGTCCGACAACTGGTACGGCTACGACATCGTCGGCAACGTCACCTACATCACTGACATCGCCACCCCGGTCATGCGCGACCGGCAGTGCTTCAGCTACAACGCCATCGGCCAGCTCCGCCACGCCTGGACCGCCGCCACCGGCGGCTGCCCCCGCGCGACGGGCGCCCGCGACTCCGCCCCCGACCCCGCGGACCTCACCCTCGGCCCCGACGGCGACGGCTACTGGCACACCTACGAGTACGACGCCATCGGCAACCGCACCCGGCTCACCGAGCACGACCTCACCGACCCGGCGCTCACCGACACCCACACCTACAGCTACGACGGCCCCCAGCCCCACGCCCTGACCGCCGTCAACTCCACCGAGGTCGACGCCACCGGGACCGTCGAAAGCCTCCAGACCTACGCCTACGACACCACGGGCAACACCACGGAGCGCCAGATCGGAGGTGACACACAACAGCTCACGTGGAACCCCGACAACAAACTCACCGCCACCGACACCACCGGCGACGGCGTCGACGACGTCTCCTACCTCTACGACGCCGACGGCAACCGCCTCATCGAGACGACAGCCACCGACTCCACCCTCTTCCTCGGCGACGCCCAGGTCACCGTCGACACCGCCGGCCGCGCGATCGAGGCCCGCCGCTACTACACCCACCCCGGCGCGCCGACCACCGTCCGCACCACCGGCGGCAGCGCCGACCTGGACGACCACGAGCTGTCCGTCCTGGCCTCGGACCACCACAACACGGCCACGACGGCGGTGACGCTGGACGCGAACATGACGGTGGCGCGGCGGAAGTTCGACCCCTTCGGCAACTCCCGGGGCGAGGAGCCCACCGCCTGGCCCGGCCGCGACTCCTTCCTCGGCACCGGCATCGACGACCCCCTCACCGGCCTGACCCACATCGGCGCCCGCGAGTACGACCCCACCACCGGCCGCTTCATCTCCGTCGACCCGATCATCGACATCACCGACCCCCTCCAGATGAACGGCTACGCCTACGCCAACAACAACCCGGTCACCCTCTCCGACCCCACGGGCCTCATGATCTGGGACGACGCGACGGGCCAGGGCTACGGCAACCAGCAGGTACTGCACAGCACCCAGCAGCACCAGGGCCTCCGTGACGCCAACAATCGGCCTACCCCGGCGTACAAGGGTCTGCTCACGCAGCAGAAGACGTATTACAACGACTGGAAGAGTCAGGTTTCCACTTATGAAGAGGAAGGCTCCACGGGCGTTGACTGGGATGGGGACGGCTACATTTTCGTTTATCACAGCGTCTACGTCCCCGTGGAACACAAGGGCATCGTCCCTGAATTCCGTGACTCTCTCTTCTCCAAGCTGAAGGAACTGTGCTACCGCCCAGACGGTAGGTGCTACGAGGACACATCAGTGCCTTCCAATGCTTACACCGTCTATCAGGCGGTTGGTTTCGCCTGTCACGAGGCCGGCGGTTGCCCGGACGAGATGTGGACCATCTCAGGCGCGGTATCTATGGGTTTTGGCGCCTTCGGCGTTACACCCGGCCGATCGCCTGCACTGCGACGAGGGAGTTGCAATAGCTTCGTTCCAGACACCGGCGTTCTCATGGCTGACGGTTCCGTCAAACCCATCGAAGAGTTGGCGAACGGTGATCGCGTACTTGCTGGCGACGCATCGTCTGGCGAAACGAGCAGCCAAACGGTAACTGCGGTCATCAAGAGCGAAGGCCAAAAAGAACTTATCCGCATAACCGTTAAGACTTCCGATGACGATCGTGGAGAGTCCACAAACACGCTGACTGCAACAGCCAAGCACCCATTCTGGGTCCCTCAAGCCGAAGCGTGGCTCGACGCCGAGGACTTGAAACCAGGGCAATGGCTGCAAACGAGCGCAGGCACCAAGGTTCAGATCTCAGCCATCAGGCGTAGCGCTGCTCACTCAGTAGTCCACAACCTGACAATCAGCGAGCAGCACACGTACTATGTGCTGGTCGGGGCAACTGCCGTCCTCGTTCACAATGCGAACTGTTCCAGTAATGCCAAGATTCTCAGCGACAACCTTCAAGCTAGTGGTGCCGCGCGGCCTGCGGAATCTGCTGCGCATCATATCGTGGCCAGTACTTCGCCGAAGGCTGCAGCTGCACGTCAGCGACTCGCGAGCTTCGGAATAGACATCAACGATGCTAGTAACGGTGTGTTCTTGCCACGCGGGTCCAAGTCGGCAAACCCGACAGGTGCGTCCGTTCACTCGCGAATACACACGAACGACTACTACGCTTACGTAAACAAGATGATCGGCGGTGCGAGAAATGCAAAAGAGGCTCGAGACGTTCTACAACATCTGCGAGGTCAGTTGCAGGACGGGAGGTGGCCCTAAGCTTGAGGTGTAGTCCATTTCAGTGCGTCTACGATTTCTCTAATTCGCCATAGATCAGTTCGAGGGGTACGATCGATGAAGCGACCAGTCGACTCTGCACAAAGCGTTCTGCTAAGTATCGTTGACGAGTTGACCTCAGGGTCAGGGGTTCCCAATTTCCAAGATGCCATGGATGCTATCGCTAGTTTCGCGCGAGTTCAGTTCGACGTGCCGAACGAGTCCGATTCGGATGGCTTTCTTTTCCAGTATGGCGAAGTGAACTGGTACTCTGAGCCTGTATTTGCCGTGGGGTTCGTGCGGCAGATGGAAATCGTTGACGCTGGGGGAGAGCATGAGGGGTACTCGCAAGTTCAGCTTGAATACCAGTATTCAGTTGACGCGTCTCTGTCATCCCTGGCAAGCCACAGTTCCTGGTGCTTCTATGAGGACGAGGCGCGCTTCGGGGAGTGGCTCGGATTGGTGAAGCGAGACTCTGTTTGGAATGCTATCCGAGAGAAGAAACTTGTAAATTTTTGCATCTCTCAAGAGTCCGTGTAGGGCTATGTGGTCGTCGGTGTGATGCGTGCGTTAGTATTACTTGGATATGTTCACGCAGTGGTGGAGTTATTCAGTGGTTGGCGGTTGTAGGTGTCCAGGGTGGGTTTGGTCGTGGAGGAGTCTTGGAGGGTGAGTTCCCAGGGGCCGGTGTTGATGTCGAACTCCTTGCCGAAGCCGACCCACTTGCCGGTCATGCGGCGGCCGGTGGGTTCCGCGAGGAGCTGGACGGCGCCGTGGTAGCGGGCGCCTCGGTAGTAGCTGTCGTCGGCGGTCTGCTCGGTCCAGGTGCCGGTGACGATGTTCCGGTCGGCCTCAAGGTCCATCGTCAGGGGCGACGGTGAAGAGCCGGGGAGGCTGCGGACGGTCAGGCGGGTTCCGTGTTGGAGGATCACGACGTAGTGCAGGCCGGTGAAGACGGCGTCCCGGCCGGAACTGAAGTACTCGTAGCGTGAGAGCCAGACGCCGGAGTAGTTGGTGCGGGGTGAGGCGGTCGATGTGGTGGGTGAGGGGGAGGGGCGGAAGCCTGTTGCGGTAGGGGCGGGGGCCGTGTCGTGACCGCCGTGGCCGTCGTCCGTGACGCGGGCGAGGGCGGCGATCGGGGGGAAGCCGAGTGCTTCGATGGGAAGTCCGGTGACGCGTTCGAGGGCCTTGGCGTACAGGGGGCGCGGGCTGGTGATCGTCCCGGCCTCCCACCTCTGGACGAGTCGCTTGGAGGCGCCCGGTACGCCTGCTTCGCGTAGCGCGCGGGCCAGGTCGTCCTGACTCATCAAGAGTCCCATCCGGGCGGCACGCAGAGCGCTGTTCGGTGTCGTCATGCCTCGCTACGGTACGCCGCTTGCGTCGCCTATGACACCGAAATGACGCCCTAGTCGTCGCCGACATGACGTCTTGTCAGCCGCCGTGTGAGTGCGCCGTTCACCGCGAGTCTGGAGCGGTTGGTGTTCGGACTCCATGAAGGGGCGGTGTCGTGTTGCGAAGAATGGGGGGCTTCAGGGGAGAGGTGGGGCGCTTGGGGTGGCGTCGGGGCGGCAGTTCTGCCGGGCCCGCACGCGTCGTCAGAGGCAGGGTGGTTGTGTTGGTTTGGTCGTCGCCGTTCCTGTCGGGCGGGGCACGCTGTGTTGTCTGGCTGCCCGGCGACGACGACGTCACGGTCATGGTCCGTCCCGAGATGGTGGCTTCCCAGCTCAACGCGGCGTGTAGGGCGGAGGGGATGGCGTGACGCGGGGCGTGGTGGAAGCGGCCGCTGTCATGCTGGTCGTCGTCGCGGTGTCCGGGGGAGTGACCGGGATCTGGCACGGGATGCCGCGTGCCCTCTGCGCGGACCTCGCGGAGGAGGAGCGGCCATGATGACGATGACGGTCTACCGCGTCGGCGCGGACGGCAGGCGGACGGTGCTCTCGACGCGCGAGGTGAGGCGTCCGACGGCGCAGGGGTGGGTTCCGGAGTTCTCCGGGTGGCCGCCGTGCCGCTGTGGCCGGTGCGAGGGGGCTACGGGGCGGGAACGGCGTGGTGGGGTGGCTGAGGGGGAGCGTTGAACGTACGGCGGCCCGGCGCTGGGGGCGCCGGGCCGGGGGTGGGGTGTGCGGGGTCAGCTGCGGCAGAGGGCGTAGGCGGCGGCGTAGCCGCTGGCGGCCTTGGCGGCCCAGGCGTTCTGCCGGTACTGGGAGGGCGCGTTGACCTCGATCATGTCGTAGGCGGCGCCGCCGTAGCTGTAGGACGGGCTCATCACGAAGCCCCCGGAGATCAGGCTCGTGTTCTCGGGGCACTGGGCGTAGGACGTCTGGGAGGAGTCGACGGACGGTCCGGCGACGGCCTTCGTGGGCGCCGACGCGCTGTCGCACAGCGCGTACGCCCTGATCGTGCCGGTGTGGATCTGGGCGGCCCAGGCGCCCTGCCGGTAGGCGGAGGGGGCGGAGACGTCGACGGTGTCGAGCAGGTCGCCGTTGTTGGCGAAGGCGCCGTTCGCGGCGTAGCCGCCGCCGATGAGCTGGGTGCCCTCGGGGCACTGGGCGTAGCTGGTCTCGCCGGCCTTCATCTCGGGACCCATCACCGTCCGCACCGTGGTGTCGGCGGCCGCCGTCCCGGCCGCTCCGGTCAGGCCGGTGGCGGCCAGCGCCAGGGCGGCAACGGCGAAGCCCAGGCGACGGCCCGTCACGTTCTTCCTCACGTCGTCTCTCCTCTCGTGCCCGCCGCGCGGCGGGCACGGTGCTCAACGTCGGGTGTGAGGTGAGGAACCGGGACACGGGGTTCTCTCACGCCATCGTGTCGAACGGGGGCGTGCACGGTTTTCGGCCGTGAGGTGGGGGAAGGGAGTTTCTCCTACGCGGCCTGCGGAGGTGGTCAGAGCCGGTAGGCGGTGCCGGTCGGGGTGGTGCCGCGGGTGTCGAGGAGGAGTTGGGCCTTGGCGGCCAGCCCCGCGAGGTCGTAGGTGCGGTGGGGTTGCAGGAGGAGGGTGAGGTCGGCGGCGCCCGCCGTGTCGTAGAGGCTGTCGGCGCGGGGGATGGGGCGACCGGCCGCGTGCCACTGCGGGACGTGCGGGTCGTGGTAGCTGAGCTGCGCGCCGAGGTCGAGGAGGCGGGTGGCGATCTCGCGGGCGGGGGAGCCGGCCTGGTCGGCGAGGTCGGGCTTGTAGGTGACCCCGAGGAGGAGGATGCGGGCGCCGCGTGCGGACTTGCCGTGTTCGTTGAGCAGGGTCGTCGCGCGCTGGGTGATGTAGCGCGGCATCCGGTCGTTGACCTCGCGGGCCAGCTCGACCAGGCGGAGCGGGTGGCCGAGGGTGCGGTTGCGGTAGGCGAGGTAGTTGGGGTCGACGGGCGCGGCGTGGCCGCCGACGCCGGGCCCGGGGCGGAAGGGGGCGAAGCCGAAGGGCTTCGTCTCGGCGCAGCGGATGACGTCCCACAGGTCGACGTCCAGGTCGTGGCAGAGGATCGCCATCTCGTTGGCCAGGGCGATGTTGAGGTGCCGGTAGTTGACTTCCAGCAGGTGGGTCGTCTCGGCCTCGCGCAGGCCCCGGGCGCGTACCACCTTGTCGGTGAGGCGGCCGTAGACGGCGGCGGCGGCCTCGGTGCAGGCGGGGGTGTAGCCGCCGATGACGCGGGGGACGGCGCCGTGCCGGAAGGCGCGGTTGCCGGGGTCGAGGCGGGCGGGGCAGACCGCGAGGTGGAAGTCGTGGCCTGCGCGGAGGCCGGAGCCGCGTTCGAGCAGGGTGCGGATCTCGGTCTCGGTGGTGCCGGGGTAGACGGCCGACTCGACGACGACCGTCGTCCGGGGGCGCAGGTGCGCGGCGAGGGTGGTGGCGGCGGCGCGGACGGCGGTGAGGTCCAGGGCGCCGTCGGCCCCCAGCGGGGTCGGGGCGCAGAGGAGGGCCGTGCGGACGCGGCCGAGGGCCGCCGGGTCAGCGGTGGGGGCGAAGCCGGTGGCGAGCATGCGGCGGATGTCGGCGGCCGTGAGGGTGCCGCAGGGCGGCTGGCGTCCGGTGGCCA
Organism: Streptomyces chumphonensis; assembly: GCF_014779715.1. Taxonomy (GTDB): domain Bacteria; phylum Actinomycetota; class Actinomycetes; order Streptomycetales; family Streptomycetaceae; genus Streptomyces; species Streptomyces chumphonensis. The sequence goes on along the minus strand of NZ_JACXYU010000005.1, from coordinate 172,888 downwards.
GGTCGGTGACGGCGCGTTCGTCGGCGTCGTAGCCGATGGTGCTGATGCCCGCCGCCGTCGCTGCCTGGGCGGCGGGGAGGCCGAGATGTCCGAGGCCGACCACGGCGAGATCTGCGGGCATGACGGCGATTCCCTTCCCCTGACGTGTCCCCGGGCGGCCAGCGCTATGAACCGCTACGTCAGGTTAAGCGCATATATGACAGATATGGTGGATTACGCAGGCTGTGGACAACGAGCGGGTCAAGGTCGGCGTCATGGGGGAGCATCGACGTGTGGGCCTGACGACGGTGCGACACCCGGGAGGCAACGATGAGGACAGCGACGATGGGACCGGCGGAGCGGGCCGAGTCCCTCGCCCGAATGGCCGAACGGGAGCTGGACGTTCTCGTGGTGGGCGGCGGGGTGGTCGGCGCCGGCACGGTGCTGGACGCCGCCACGCGCGGGTTGTCGACGGGCATCGTGGAGGCGCGGGACTGGGCGTCGGGGACGTCGAGCAGGTCCAGCAAGCTCATCCACGGCGGGCTGCGCTACCTGGAGATGCTGGACTTCGCGCTCGTGCGGGAGGCGCTGAAGGAGCGCGGGCTGCTGCTGGAGCGGATCGCCCCGCACCTGGTGAAGCCGGTGCCGTTCCTCTACCCGTTGCAGCACCGGGGCTGGGAGCGCTGGTACGCCGGATCGGGCGTGGCGCTGTACGACGCGATGTCGGTGTCCTCCGGGCGGGGGCGCGGGCTGCCGCTGCACCGGCACCTGAGCCGGCGGAAGGCGCTGCGGGTGGCGCCGTGCCTGCGTGAGGACGCACTCGCGGGCGCGTTGCAGTACTACGACGCGCAGACGGACGACGCCCGGTTCGTGACGGCGCTCGTGCGCACGGCGGCCTCGTACGGGGCGCACGCGGCGAACCGCGCGCGGGTCGTCGGCTTCTTGCGGGAGGGGGAGCGGGTCGTCGGGGCGCGGGTGAAGGACCTGGAGGCGGGCGGTGAGTTCGAGGTGCGGGCCCAGCAGGTCATCAACGCGACCGGGGTGTGGACGGACGACACCCAGGGGCTGATCGCGGAGCGCGGGCAGTTCCACGTCCGCGCCTCCAAGGGGATTCACCTGGTGGTTCCACGCGATCGGGTGAACTCGTCCACGGGCCTGATCCTGCGCACGGAGAAGAGCGTGCTGTTCGTCATCCCGTGGGGCCGGCACTGGATCATCGGGACGACGGACACCGGGTGGGAGCTGGACAAGGCCCACCCGGCGGCGTCCAGCGCCGACATCGACTACCTGCTCGCACACGTCAACTCGGTGCTGTCGACCCCGCTGACGCGCGACGACGTCGAAGGGGTCTACGCGGGGCTGCGTCCCCTGCTGGCCGGGGAGTCGGACGCGACGAGCAAGCTGTCCCGCGAGCACACCGTCGCGCACCCGGTGCCGGGGATGGTCGTCGTGGCGGGCGGCAAGTACACGACGTACCGGGTGATGGCGAAGGACGCGGTGGACGAGGCCGTGCGCGGGCTCGACCACCGGGTCGCCGCCTGCTGCACGGAGGACGTGCCGCTGGCCGGGGCCGAGGGCTACGCGGCGCGGTGGAACGCACGGGCGCGGACGGCCGCCCGCACCGGCCTCCACGTCGCACGGGTCGAGCACCTGCTGAACCGCTACGGGACGCTGGCCGACGAGGTCCTGGACCTCATCGAGCGGGAACCGCACCTGGGCGAGCCGCTGCCCGCCGCCGACGACTACCTGAAGGCCGAGATCGTCTACGCCTGTTCGCACGAGGGGGCGCGGCACCTGGACGACGTGCTGACGCGGCGAACGCGCATCTCGATCGAGACCTTCGACCGGGGGACGCGCAGCGCCCGCGAATGCGCCGAGCTGATGGCCGGCGTGCTGGGCTGGGACGAGGGGCAGATCGCCCGCGAAGTGGAGCACTACCAGAAGCGGGTTGAGGCCGAGCGCGAGTCGCAGCGCCAGCCCGACGACCAGACCGCCGACGCGGCCCGCCTCGGGGCGCCGGAGATCGTCGGGGGGTGAGCGGGCCCCTTCCCTTCACCGCTTCGCGCCCACGGCCTCTCACCCACCGCCCGCACCGGGGTTGTTCCTTCGGTGCCCGCCGCATGGGTGACAATGGGTCGACTTGCTGGGCGGGCGATCGCGAGGGGAAGTATGGGCGAGGACGACGGCAGGACGGTCAAGGCCGACGCCGCCACCGACGGCACGGACGCCGCCAAGCGCAGAGAACGCACCGGGAACACGGACGCCACCGCGCGCGGGGACGTTGCCCGGAGCGGCGAGAAGCCCGAGGTGGGCGACGAGAAGGGCGCGGACGAGGGCGAAGCCGCCGGGGACAAGCCCGTCGGCGCGTCGGAGCGCGGCGCCTCGACCGATGCCCCGTCCGGCACCTCGTCCGACGCCCGGTCCGCACGCGAGGATGACGCCGCATCCGCCTCCGGGTCCGACGCGGCGCCCGTCACCGAGGACGCACCGCCCGGCGAGGCGGACGAGGACGGGTCGGAGGACGGCGGGGCCGTCGCCAGGGGCCGGGAGACCGGACGTCTGCTCGCCGGCCGGTACCGGCTCGGCGGCGTCCAGGGCCGGGGCGGCATGGGGACGGTGTGGCGGGCGCGGGACGAGGTCCTGGGCCGCACCGTGGCGGTGAAGGAGCTGCGCTTCCCCTCCGACATCGACGAGGACGAGAAGCGCCGCCTCATCACCCGCACCCTGCGCGAGGCCAAGGCCATCGCCCGGATCCGCAGCGGCAGCGCGGTCACCGTCTTCGACGTGGTCGACGAGGACGACCGGCCGTGGATCGTCATGGAGCTGGTCGAGGGCCGTTCGCTGGCCGAGGTGATCCGCGAGGACGGGCCCGTGCCGCCGCGCCGGGCCGCCGAGATCGGGCTGGCCGTGCTCGGTGTGCTGCGCGCCGCGCACCGGGAGGGCATCGTCCACCGCGACGTCAAGCCGTCCAACGTCCTGATCGAGCAGGACACCGGACGCGTCGTCCTGACCGACTTCGGCATCGCGAAGGTGGAGGGCGACCCGTCGGTGACGTCCACCGGCATGCTCGTGGGCGCTCCGTCGTACATCTCGCCCGAGCGGGCGCGCGGCCAGCGTCCCGGCCCGCCCGCCGACATGTGGTCGCTGGGCGGGCTGATCTACGCCGCGGTGGAGGGCACCCCGCCCTACGACAAGGGCTCGGCCATCGCCACCCTGACCGCCGTCATGACCGACCCCCTGGAGCCGCCGCGCAACGCGGGCGAGTTGGAGGAGGTCATCTACGGGCTGCTCATCAAGGACCCGGTGAAGCGGCTGGACGACGCGGGCGCGCGGGTGCTGCTCCAGGCGGTGCTGGACGCCCCGGCCGACTCCGAGTTGGCGGCCTCGCACGCCGCGACCCGGACCGTCGCCATGCCCGAGCCGTCCGCCGGTACGGCGCGCCCGGAGAGCGGACCGGCGCGGCAGGACCAGCGGTCGCGGACGACGGCGGCGCCGGCCGCGCGCAGTGAACCGAAGCGGCGCCGCACGCTCGCGGCCTTCGGCTCCCTCGGCGGCGGGCGCGGCGGGCCGGGCGGTCCGGAGGGCGACGGCGCCGACGGACGGCCGTCCGGGGTCGTGGTCGCGGCCATCGCGATCGTCGTGCTCGGCGTCCTCGGCGCGGTGCTGGCCTTCACGCTGAACAGCGGCGACGGGGACGAGCAGGACCCGCCGGGCTCCAGTGACACGGCCGCTTCCGGCGGCACCGGAGAGGACGAGGGCGACGGCGCGGAGCAGCCCGGCCGGGGTGAGCAGGCCGACCAGGGCAAGGGCACGGACGGCGCCGGGGCCGAGGGCGCCGACGCGTCCGGGGCCGAGGACGGCGGGAGCGACGGCGGCGAGGACGCGCAGGGCGAGGACGGGGACGCCGGGGCCCAGGGCGGCGGTGACGGCGGCGGGGAGGACGGCGCCGACGGGACGCCGGAGGGCTACGCCACCGTCACCGACCAGAAGTTCCACTTCGCCATGGCGCTGCCCGAGGGCTGGGAGCGGGTCCGCATCGCGGGCGAGAACTCGGGCGGGGTCTACGCCGCCGAGCCGGGCGCGGCCCCCAGCGTCCAGGTCGACTACACGGGCTCGCCGGGCGAGGACGCGGTGGCCGCGTGGGAGCAGTTGGAGCGCGCCGTGAAGGGGACGTTCCCGCAGTACGAGCGCGTCGGACTCGAAGAGGTGGCGTGGCGTGACTACCCGACCGTCGCGGACTGGAGCTACGAGTACACCCGGGACGGCGAGCGGATGCGTGCGCTGAATCGCGGCTTCCGGGTGGACGGGGGCCGTGGGCACGCGATTCTGGTCACCTGTCAGGCGGACGAGTGGGACGGGAAGGAGTGCCGGACGCTGCGGGAGACGGCGTTCGACACCTTCAAGCCGGTGGACGAGTAGGGCACGGACGCCGGGGGACGGGCGCTCGGAGCGCGCGCCGTGTGCGCGGGCGCACGCTCCCCCGAGTGCGCTGGGGTTCCCCACAGCGGCCCGAGGGCACGTATCGTGAGAGTCCGAGGACCGTAAGCATCCGCAACCAGGCCGGTGCGGAAGGGTTCTGACGGTTTCGCGCTGAGTGGTCCGCCTGGTGGGGAGGCGTCGTGGACGAGTTCGCGGGTCGGCTGCTGGCCGAGCGGTACCGCCTGCCCCCACCGCCGTCGGACGACGGCTACGAGGTCCGCGAGGTCGTCGGCTTCGACACGGCCAGCGGGCAGGACGTCCTCGTCCGCCAGGTGCCGTTGCCGGAGGTCATCGACGCCGAGGTCCTCGGTGACCACGGCGGCGGGCACTGGGGTCACGGCCGGGCCACGCGGGAGCCGGCCGATCCGGCCGTGCGCCGGGCCGTCGAGGCCGCGCTCACCGCCGCCCGCATACCGGACCACCCCCGGCTGGACCAGGTGTTCGACGTCTTCGTCGAGGACGACGGGCTGTGGATCGTCGGTGAGTTGGTCGCCGGGCGCACGCTGGCCGACGTCATCGCGGACCGGCCGCTGACGCCGCACCGCGCCGCCGAGATCGCCGCCGACCTGCTGGCCGGGCTCAGCGCCGTCCACACCTACGGCTGGACGCACCGCAACATCACCGCGCACTCGGTGCTGATCTGCGACGACGGCCGCGCCCTGCTCAGCGGCCTGGCCTCGGGCGCCGCCGAGGAGGCCCTGTGCGGCTACGACCCCCTGCCGACGGACGGTCCCATGGCGCCGGACGACCGGAGGGATCCGGACGACCCTGCGGCACCGGAGAGCCCGGCGGCGCAGGGGGACGACACCCAGCAGCTACCGCCCTACGCGGAGCGGGTGGAGGCGGGCCACGGGCCCGCCGGGGCCCTGGAGCCGCAGGCCGAACCGGAACCCGAAGCGGAACCGGAGCGCCGGCCCGTCCAGTACGGCCCGTGGGGCGGGGACAAGCCGGGCCCCGCCGCACCGAAGGCGTATCTGCCGCCTCCGCCCCCGCAGTACACCTACGCCGAGCCTCCCGGCGAGCGCCCGGGCCAGCGCACGGAACAGGAAGCGGAACAGGAAGCGGAGTACGAACCGGACGTCCTCCACGCCGAGTTCGTGCTCGACGCCGACGAGGTGCCGGACGTCTGGGGCGTCCCGGTGCCGGAGGAGCCCGGCCGCTACCGGGGGCCGGCGACGGCGCTGGCGGCCGAGCGGGCCCGGCAGGCGCGGATGACGACGGTCGGCCCGGTCACCGAGCGCTGGGCGCCCGAACAGGCGGGCCCGATCTACCAGAACTGGCGGCTCGCGCCCCCGGTCGGCCCCGCCGCGGACCTGTGGGCGATCGGCGCGCTGCTGTACCGCGCGGTGCAGGGGCACGCGCCGTACCCCGAGGACAGCGTCGTGGACCTCGTCCAGATGGTGTGCGCGGAGCCGCCCGCGTTCGCCGAGGAGTGCGGCCCGCTGCGGCCGGTGATCGAGTCGCTGCTGCGGCAGGACCCGACGGAGCGCCCCCAGTTCGAGGAGCTGAGCGGCTGGCTGCGGTCCCTGATCCGGTCCGCACCGGAGCCGGACGTGGGGCGCAACGCGGTGACGGCGCACCCCTCGCTGACGGCGGGTCGCCGTGGGGACGCCCGGCGGCTGCCGATCCTGCGGCGGCGCGGGGAGCTGGTGCGGCGCCGCAGGGCGGAGAAGCGGCCGGTGCCGGTGGCCCGGCACCGGGGGCGCCGGGACCGCCGGCGGGCGAGTCCGCGCAGGCTCGGTCTGGTGCTGCTGGCGGTGGTGCTGGTGGGGCTGGCCTCGGCGGTCGCCGTGGCGGCGCTGCTCATGCCGCCCGCCGACCCCGCGGACCCGAACCGGCGCGGCTCGGTCGGCGAGGCGCCGGGGGAGTCCTCCGGCGGGTCGGGCGGCGCCGGGGAGCCGGACGCGGGCGAAGGGCGGCCGGGCGCCGACGAGGGCGACGAGCCGGGGAACGGTGCGGAGGACGACGCCGAGCAGCCGGAGGAGACGGACGAGCCGGGCACCGAGACACCGCAGTCGGGCGAGCCGGACGGCGAGCAGCCGGCCGCACCCGAGGGCTACGTCGTCCAGCGTGACCCGGCGGGGTTCCGGATCGCCGTGCCGGAGGGCTGGACACGGGGTCAGACCAGCGGCGGGCAGGTGCGTTTCAGCGGCGACGGGCTGGAGTTGATCGTCGTCCCCGGCCGGGACGGGACGGACCGGTACGGCACGGACCCGCGTGAGTACCAGCTGAGCGACGAACCGGAGCTGTCCGGGTACCGCGACTCCACGGGGTGGAAGACGGTCAGCGGCGTGCGCAGCATCACGGTGGGGGAGACGGCGATGGCGGAGGGCGAGTTCGTGTGGGAGGCGGGCGGTGAGCGTCGGCTCGCCCGGAACCGGGCGATGCTGCTGGGGTCGACGTACCACGTCGTGCAGGTGAGGGGTCCGGAGGACCGGCGGGCGGAGATCGACGCGCACTTCTCGCAGGTGGTGGACACCTACCGGGCCACCGGGTGACGGGAGCGACGGGGGAGGCGAGGGCGGCTCGCCATTCGCGCCAGTGATTGCTGGCACTTTTTCGAAAATCGGGTTACCGGCGGGTACCCAATCGTGCGGGAGCGCCGTACCCTCCCCTCTATGACGGACTCCCCGCACCGGAACCCGGTCGCCGCCGCGCCCGAGGGCGCCCGCACCGCCGCCGACGTCGTCACCCCCGATCTCGTCGCCCGGCTCACCCGGGGGCTGGGCGGAAGCGGCCGGACCGCCTGCCACACCCCCCTCACCGGGGAGAAGCTGGCCGACCTGCCGGAGTCCACCCCCGAGGAGGTGGCCGGGGCCTTCGCGCGGGCCCGCGCGGCGCAGCCGGGCTGGGCGGCCCGGCCGGTGCGCGAGCGGGCCGCCGTGCTGCTGCGCTTCCACGACCTCGTCCTGCGCCGCCAGGACGAGATCCTCGACCTCGTCCAGCTGGAGACCGGCAAGGCACGCCTGCACGCCCAGGAGGAGGTGCTGGCGGTCTGCATGGCCGCCCGGCACTACGGCCGCAGGGCACCCTCCTACCTGGCGCCCAAGCGGCACGCGGGCGCCATCCCCGTGCTGACGCGCACCCGTCAGCTGCGCCAGCCGCGCGGCGTCGTCGGCATGATCGCGCCGTGGAACTACCCGTTCGAGCTGAGCGTGGGCGACGCGCTGCCCGCCTTCGTCGCCGGGAACGCCGTCGTCATGAAGCCCGACACCGAGACGGCGCTCAGCGCCCTGTGGGCCCGCGACCTGCTCATCGAGGCCGGGCTGCCCGCCGAGGTCTGGCAGGTCGTGCTCGGCGAGGGCCCGGTCGTCGGGCCCGCCGTCGTGGACGGCGGCGACTACGTGTCGTTCACCGGCTCCACCCGCACCGGCCGGGAGGTCGCCCGGCGCGCCGCCGCCCGGCTGGTGGGCTGCTCGCTGGAGCTCGGCGGCAAGAACGCCATGATCGTCCTGCCCGACGCCGACCTCGACCAGGCGGCGGCCGGGGCCGTGCGGGCCTGCTTCTCCTCCGCCGGTCAGCTGTGCATATCCGTCGAGCGCCTGTACGTGCACGCCTCCGTGGCCGACGCGTTCCTGGAGCGCTTCGTCGCCCGCACCCGGGCGATGCGGCTCGGCGCGTCCCTGGCCTTCGGCGCGGACATGGGGTCGCTCGTCTCCGAGGCGCAGCTGCGGACGGTCTCCCGGCACGTCGACGAGGCGGACGCCAAGGGCGCCGTCGTCCTGACCGGCGGCCGGGCGCGCCCGGACGTCGGCCCGCTGTTTTACGAGCCGACGATCCTGGAGGGCGTCGAAATCCCGATGACCGTCTGCACCGAGGAGACGTTCGGCCCCGTCGTCTCCGTCTACCGCTACTCCGACCCGGACGAGGCGGTCGCCCAGGCCAACGCCACCCCGTACGGCCTGAACTCCAGTGTGTGGTCCCGCAGTTCCCGCACCGCCTGGGACATCGCGGCGCGGCTGCGCACCGGCACCGTCAACATCAACGAGGGGTACGCCGCGGCCTACGGCAGCGTCCAGGCGCCGATGGGCGGCATGGGCGACTCGGGCCTCGGACGCCGCCACGGCTCCGAGGGCCTGCTCAAGTTCACCGAGCCGCAGACCGTCGCCCAGCAGCGCCTGCTGCCGATGGCGCCGTCGCTGGGCATGGACGACGCGCAGTACGCCGCGTTCATGTCCCGCTCGCTCAAGGTGCTCAAGGCCCTGCGCTTCCGCTGAGCCGTCCCCGCTTCACGTTCGGAGGATTTCCGTGTCACAGGACGATTCCGTCCCCACCGCGCAGGACGCCGAGCAGTCTGGCGGATCCGGCGGGTACGACTACGACGTCATCGTCGTCGGCTCCGGGTTCGGTGGTTCCGTCTCCGCCCTGCGGCTGACGGAGAAGGGGTACCGGGTCGGCGTGCTGGAGGCGGGCCGCCGCTTCGATCGCGCCGATCTGCCCAGGAACTCCTGGGACGTGAAGAACTACCTGTGGGCGCCCGCGCTCGGCCTCTACGGCATCCAGCGCATCCACCTGCTCAACAACGTCATGATCCTGGCGGGCGCCGGGGTCGGCGGCGGCTCGCTCAACTACGCCAACACCCTCTACGTGCCGCCGCCCGCCTTCTTCCAGGACCGCCAGTGGGGTCACATCACCGACTGGCAGGACGAGTTGAAGCCCTACTACGACCAGGCCCGGCGCATGCTCGGCGTCCGCCTCAACCCCACCACGACGCCGTCCGACGTCCACCTCAAGGCGGCGGCCGAGCGGATGGGCTGCGGCGACACCTTCCACATGGCTCCCGTCGGCGTCTTCTTCGGCGACGGGCAGGACGCCGACGGCACGGCGAAGGCCGCCCCCGGCGCCGGCGTGCCCGACCCCTACTTCGGCGGCGCGGGCCCCGAGCGCCGGGCGTGCACCGAGTGCGGCGAGTGCATGACGGGCTGCCGGCACGGCGCGAAGAACACCCTCAACGAGAACTACCTCCACCTCGCGGAGAAGGCGGGGGCCGTCGTCCACCCCATGACGTCCGTGACCGCCGTGACGGAGGACGGCGACGGCCTCGCCGTCTCCGTCGTCCCCACCGACCGGCGGCGCAAGGGGAGGCCGCGCGTCCTGCGGGCCCGCCACGTCGTCGTCGCCGCCGGAACGTACGGCACCCAGACGCTCCTGCACCGCATGCGCGACGAGGGCCTGCTGCCGAGGCTGTCCGAACGCCTCGGCGAGCTGACCCGCACCAACTCCGAGGGGATCGTCGGCGCCCAGACGGCCCGCAGGCGCTACCGCCGGAAGTGGGGCCGGGACGCCGAGCTCGACTTCACCCGCGGCGTCGCCATCACCTCCTCGATCCACCCGAACGAGACCACGCACATCGAGCCCGTCCGCTACGGCAAGGGCTCCAACGCCATGGGGTTCATGACGACGCTCGCCGTGCGCCACCACTCCAGGCTGCCGCGGGTGCTGGGGCACCTCCTGACGTACCTGCTGCACCCCGCGCAGGGCCTGCGCTCGCTGTCGAACCACAAGTGGTCCGAGCGCGTCATCATCGGTCTCGTCATGCAGACGCTCGACAACTCCCTGACCACCTACCGCAAGGAGAAGGGCCTGGGCAAGGGGCTGCTGACGGCCAAGCAGGGCCACGGCGCACCCAACCCGCTGCACATCCCCGAGGGCGCGGAGGCGTGCCGCATCCTCGCCGACGAGATCAACGGCTTCCCCGGGACGAACGTCGGCGAGGTCACGGGGACGCCGCTGACGGCCCACTTCCTCGGCGGCTGCCCCATCGGGGCCGACGCCGACCAGGGCGTCATCGACCCCTACCACCGCCTCTACGGCCACCCCGGCATCTCCGTCGTGGACGGCTCCGCCGTCTCCGCCAACCTCGGCGTCAACCCGTCGCTGACGATCACCGCGCAGGCCGAGCGGGCCATGTCGCTGTGGCCCAACAAGGGCGAGGCCGACCCCCGTCCCGAGCAGGGCACCCCGTACGTCCGCCTCGCCCCGGTGGCGCCGAAGGCCCCGGCCGTCCCGGACTCCGCGTTCGGCGCACTGCGCCTGCCGGTCCTGCCCGTCCCGTCGGCGCCGCCGAAGGCGTCCTGATCCCGCCCGCCCCGAACGCACCCCCCACAGACGAAGGACCCGGCCTCCGCTCGGAGACCGGGTCCTTCGGCGTACGCGCGGCCCGAGGACCGCTCAGCGCCTACCGCGCGCGTCAGGCGGTGGCGTCGGCACCCTTGCGGCGGCGGACGACGAACATGGCGCCGGCGCCCAGCGCGACGGCCGCCGCGCCCGCGAGCGCGAACATCGGCAGGTTCGAGTCCGAACCGGTCTGCGCGAGCTCGCCCTCGATCTTCAGGTCGGCGTCCGGCTTGCTGTCCGGCTTGGCCGGCAGCTCCGTCTTGCCGCCCTGCGGCTTGGCGTCGTTGCCGTTCGGCTTCTTGCCGGCCGCGATGATCTCGAAGTAGTAGTCCTCGCTGACGCTGTCGGTGCAGGTCTCACCGTCGTCGTTCAGGTAGAACGCGTAGCCGAGGGCCACACCGAGCGAGGCAGGGGCCTGCTCGTCCACGCTGAGGCGCAGCTGGAGCGTGGAGGACTGCCCGGCGTCGAGCGAGCCGTTGCCGACGAAGCCGTACTGGTCCGAGGACCAGTCCGTGTCGACGTCGACCCAGGTGCCGTGGATGTTCTTCACCTGGAGGCTGATGTGCTCGCTCTCGTCACCGCCGTCCTCGGTGAAGGCCCAGGTGTAGACGTGGGCCTGGGCGAAGTCCTTCTTCTCACCGGTGTTGTTCTCGATGGTGAGGGAGAAGTCCTGCCAGCCGGCCCCGGCCGCCACCTGCTCGGGCAGACCGTTGATCGTCGAGACGAGGTCGTCGTCGGAGTCGGTGACGAGGCACTCCTCGGTGACCGGCTCCTCGGTCTCCTCCTCGTCGGTTTCCTCGTCCTCGCCCTGCTTCTCGCCCTCGGTCTCGTCCTCGGTCGAGGTCTCGTCCTCGGTGGAGGTCTCGTCCTCGGTCGTCCCCTCGGAGTCGTTCTCCCCCTCGGTCCCGTCCTCGGAGCTCTTCTTCTCGTCGGTGGTGTCCTCGGTGGTGTCCTCGTCGGTGGTCGCGCCCTCGGAGGTCTCGTTCTCGGTCTCCTCGGTGGAGGTCTCCTCCTTCGGAGCCTCCTCCTCGCCCGGCTTCGGCTCCGTCTGCTGGGTGGACTCCGTGCCCGGGTTCTCGTCCGCGTAGGCGGCGGGGGCCGCGAGGAGCGCGGCGGGGGCGATGACGGCCGTGGCGGCGGCAGCCGCGACTGCACGGCGAATACGCATGATTGACCTCTTCGTGGTCGTGTCGCAGAGTGAGGCGCTGAAGGTGGGCCGGCGCGCTGGATACAGGGTTCCGCGCGGCTTCGGCAGGTCGACAGTAAAGCGGGGATAAACGCCTTGTCAGCCGTTGTTTTCACCGGCTGGGACGCCGCCGGGCCGCCCGCCGACCGGCAAATCCGACAGTCCGGTGCAGTTGCCCTCGCTCCGCGCTTTTCCTTGTGGGGCATGTCACAGCCCGGCACCGCGCAGTCGATGCCGGACCGTGATCAACTCTCGTACAACCCTTGACCTGCGACGTTCACGCGTTTCCCCGTCACGCGGGGTGACGGGCGACGTCTGCCGGGCCCTTCGCGCCGACGCGGGTGCGCAGCCACGGGGCGAGCTGGACGAGGCCGAAGGCGACCTCCACGACGAGGAAGATCCACAGCACTCCGGTGGCGCCGTGACCGAGGGCGTACGCCTGCCAGGTGGCGAACAGCGCACGGGCGACGCCGTCGAACAGGCCGTGCAGGGGCAGCGGTCGGACGATGCGCAGCAGCGCCCAGACGACGACCACCGACCCCATGAGGTTCGCGTAGAGCGTCTGGACGGGGTCGATCGGGGGGAACCCGCCCACGCCCCACGCCTCACCCACCGAGGAGATGAGCTCGTGGATCAGCGCGTACGTCCAGGGCGTGGCGAAGCCCGCCGTGACGAGGAGGTCGTACCAGGCGCTGGCGCGGACGACGCGCAGGTAGGAGGGGGCGGTGGGGTCCTTGAGGAGGGTCTTCGGGGAGGCTTCGGGGGAAGACATGCCAGGCTCCTGACGGTCTCGGATCAGTGATGCCTGACGCTAAACAGTGGAGTACGCTCCAAGGTCAAGCCACCGAGGACCGCCACCGAGGGGGAGTCATGCGCATCGGCGAGTTGGCCGCGCGGACGGGCCTGACCAAGGACACCGTCCGCTTCTACGAGAAGACCGGCCTCGTTTCGAGCAGTCGGCTGCCGAACGGCTATCGCGACTTCCCGCCGGAGGCGGAGACCTGGTTGCACTACGTCCGGACGGCGCAGTCCCTCGGCTTCTCGCTGGCCGAGATCGCGCGGACGGGCGAGGAGTTGCGCGACGCACCGGACGAGGCCGAGGCGCTGTCCGCGCTGCTGGAGGAGAAGATCCAGCTCATCGACGCGCGCGTGGCCGAGCTGAACGCCCTGCGCGCCGAGCTCGCGACCCGCGTCGGCACCGGCTGCCCGCTGCGGGCCCGCGAGCAGCCGGACCGGACGGGGCGGGCCGGTCGGCCGGAGCCGACGGCGGCGGGCGTCCGGCCCACCGCGCGGGGGGCCGTCAGAGCAGGCCGGTGACCTGACCGAGCGCGTCGGGCAGCCGGGACTGCCCGTCGGCGCTGACGACGTCGACCAGGGCCGTCCGCTCGCCGTGGAGCGTGGGCGTGGTGAGGCGGGCGTCAGGGGCCGTCAGGCGCGGCAGACCGGAGGGCTCGGCACCGGGGTTGGTCAGCGGGAGGTCGACGGTGAGGGACGGGGCTGCGGCGTCCATCGTCTCGGAGCTCGTGCTCAGTTGCGCCGCGGTGCCGTCGAGGCCGGGCACGGGGGCCTCGGCGAACACCCCCGGGGTGTCGAGGACGGCACCGAGCGAGGGGACCACGGGGACCGAGATCCGGTCGCCCCGCATGATCTGCGGGGTCTCGGGCGGGGTGATGGGCGAGGAGGGGACGGTCGCGAAGACCGTCGGGGCCTCCAGCGGAAGCGTTTCCTCTACGGACTCCAGGGGGACGTCGACCGGCACCGGGACGTCCCGGCCATCCGCCACGGCCTCCGCCGCGGGTGCCAGTGTGGCCGCCGCACACATCGACAGCGCCGCGAACCGGCCCTGCGGGGAAATCCTCATGAGTTCTTCCGTCCTCTCCGTCGCATGTCGTCGGTGCGCCCGACGCGGTCGGCCCCCGGGGGGACGGGGACCGACCGCTGGAGGAGTGACCGGCCTGCTGTCCCCTGCCGTCCGGTCACCTGCCCGGAGCGCGGTCCCACGGCGTGCCGCCCTCTGCGGGGCGGACGCGCCTCACGCTCCGGTGGGCCGTCCCACGGGCCGCCGGACGTCCGGCGGCATCGGGGACACCTCGGACAACGAAGGGCCGACGCCCCGGGTCACGCACCGTACGGGTGACGGCAGCGGTGGGGCGAAGGCGTCCGGATCGTTCGCCTGACGTACCACCGCTTCCGACCCCCGGCCGAGCCGCACGGGGGCGGGGCTGGTTTCAGAGGGCTTTGATCAGAACCTGGTCGCCGCAGAGCGTTTTGAGGTCATCCGGGTCTGACGTGTAGAGCACGACGTTGCCCGGAAGGCGCCGTGCGATCACGGCGAGGGCCGCGTCGATGGCGTGCGTGTGGCCGTGGAGTCCGGTCTCCGCGAGGAGCGCGATGGCCTCGTCGGCGGTTCGGTGGGTCACCGGTTCGACGACGATGCGTGACATGGCCCATCGCCAGGCCGCACGCTTCACGCCCGAGTGATGGGCCTCGATGAGCGTCATGGAGCTGGTGACCACACGGATGCCGGTGCGGTGGGCGTCCAGAAGCCGCGCTGTCATGGCGCGCTCACCTCGGGCTGCCCGCGAGAGACCTTCGCAGTCCAGCACGTAGCACGAGATGCCCATCAGCCGGCCAGTGGTACGTCGCGCCCGGACTGCGGCTGCCGCTCGACGAAGAAGCGTTCCGAGTCGCGGCGCTCGGCCTCGGCCGCCGCGAGCTCGGCGTCGGTCACCGGGCCGTGCTCGGTCTCCAGGAAGGCCACGAGTTCTCCCAGCCGGTCCTGCTCGCGCTGACGCCTTATGGCATGGGAGACGTAGGCGCTGAAGCCGCCCGGACCGACATCCCGGCGGATCTCCTCGGCAAGGTCCTCGGGCAGGGTCACCGTGTACTTCCTGGTTGCCATACCGTTCACCATACCCGGGTCCGCCCCCGGCGGCGGGTCGGAACCGGGGGCGGACTCGGGCGCGGTTCAGACGCGGCCTCGGGAGAGTTCGAGCAGGGTCATCGCGAGCGTCGTGCCGTGGCCGCCGAGCTCGGTGCGGAAGCGGGTGAGGATCTCCATCTCCCGGGAGAGGTGGACGCGGCGCCCGCCGCCGGCGATCCGGGCCTCCTGGACGGTGGCGGAGACGGCCATGCGTTCCCGGACGAGGGCGATGATCTCGGCGTCGAGGGCGTCGATGCGTTCGCGGGCCGTCGCGATCTCGGCTTCGGGGGAGGCGGGGGCTGTGGTCTCGCTCACGGGGGAGGCGGGGGAGGCGGTCGTGGTGGTCGCGGTGGTCATGGAGGGGCTCCTCGGTGGTGGGGAGCCCCGGTCCGTCGTGTCGGCCCGGGTGGGTGGGGAACGCACAGGCGCCCCGGGCCTTGATCGGCCCGGGGCGCCTGTTGGGGTCTGTGGTGTCGCCTACGCGCGACGACGGTCGACCTGACGGCAGCCGGACGGGCCGGTGCCATAGGTAAACCAGAAGCGGGGGTGCATAGGCATGCGGACAGTATGCCACGGGGGGTGCCGTACGGCGTCGGTAGGATGGGTGGACATTCCTCCCGCTCCACCGCCGAAAGGCCGTCTCGTGGCTTCAGTGCCCACCCCGCCGGACGTCGTCCTCGTCGTCGACTTCGGCGCGCAGTACGCCCAGCTCATCGCCCGCCGCGTCCGCGAGGCCCGCGTCTACAGCGAGGTCGTCCCCTCGACGATGCCGGTGGACGAGATGCTCGCGAAGGACCCGAAGGCGATCATCCTCTCCGGTGGTCCCTCCTCGGTCTACGCCGAGGGCGCGCCCCGGCTCGACGCGGCGCTGTTCGAGGCCGGAGTGCCGGTCTTCGGCATGTGCTACGGCTTCCAGCTGATGGCCGAGCTGCTGGGCGGCCGGGTGGACAACACGGGCGCGCGGGAGTACGGACGGACGCCGCTGGCGGTCAGCAAGCCGGGCTCCACGCTCTTCGAGGGCACGCCGGTCGACCAGAGCGTGTGGATGTCCCATGGTGACGCCTGCTCGGCGGCCCCCGAGGGCTTCACGGTGACGGCCTCCACCGACGTCGTCCCCGTCGCCGCGTTCGAGAACGACGAGCGCAAGCTGTACGGCGTCCAGTACCACCCCGAGGTGATGCACTCCACCCACGGGCAGCAGGTGCTGGAGCACTTCCTCTACCGGGGTGCGGGTCTGGCGCCGAGCTGGACGGCGGGCAGCATCGTCGAGGAGCAGGTCGCCGCGATCCGCGCGCAGGTCGGGGAGAAGCGCGCCATCTGCGGCCTGTCCGGCGGGGTGGACTCGGCGGTCGCGGCGGCCCTCGTCCAGCGGGCCGTCGGCGACCAGCTGACCTGCGTGTACGTCGACCACGGCCTGATGCGGCAGGGCGAGACGGAGCAGGTGGAGAAGGACTTCGTCGCCGCGACGGGCGTGCAGCTGAAGGTCGTGGACGCGGAGAAGCGCTTCCTGGACGCCCTGGCCGGCGTCAGCGACCCGGAGCAGAAGCGGAAGATCATCGGCCGGGAGTTCATCCGCGTCTTCGAGCAGGCGCAGGCCGAGCTGGTCGCGGAGGCCGGTGAGGAGGGCGCGGAGGTCGCCTTCCTGGTGCAGGGCACCCTCTACCCCGACATCGTCGAGTCCGGCGGCGGCACCGGTACGGCGAACATCAAGTCGCACCACAACGTCGGCGGGCTGCCGGAGGACCTGGAGTTCGAACTCGTCGAGCCGCTGCGGCAGCTGTTCAAGGACGAGGTCCGCATGGTGGGCCAGGAGCTGGGCCTGCCGGAGGAGATCGTCCAGCGGCAGCCGTTCCCCGGCCCGGGGCTGGGCATCCGCATCGTCGGCGAGGTGACCAGGGAGCGGCTGGACCTGCTGCGCGCGGCGGACGCCGTCGCCCGCGAGGAGCTGACGGCCGCCGGGCTCGACCGCGAGATCTGGCAGTGCCCCGTCGTGCTGCTCGCCGACGTGCGGTCGGTCGGCGTGCAGGGCGACGGCCGGTCCTACGGCCACCCGGTCGTGCTGCGGCCGGTCTCCTCGGAGGACGCCATGACGGCGGACTGGTCCCGGCTGCCCTACGACGTCCTGGCCCGCATCTCCACGCGCATCACGAACGAGGTGCCGGACGTGAACCGCGTCGTGCTGGACGTGACGAGCAAGCCGCCGGGGACGATCGAGTGGGAGTGACGGCCCACCGGCCGTCACTCACGTGACGTCGCCGCCGTCCGCGGGTGCGGGCGGCGGCGTTCTCACGTACGGCGTGACCGGCGCCGTGCACCGGCGGACCGGTGAGTTCAGGCCGTCAGCCAGCCGTGGCCGCGCGCGAGCCGGTCCAGCCGCTGCCGCACGGCGACGATCTGGTCGCCGGTCAGCGTCGGAACCGACTCCAGCAGGGCCTCGGTCAACTCCTGCCGGAACTCCCGCGACGACAGGACGTCGCACAGCACGTCCTCCTCGCCGTCGGTGTCGGCCGCGAAGGCCGCCTGCGAGAAGCGCTCGGAGGCCGACGCGCTCCCCGCACCACGGGGCGCCGCCTCCTCGGCGAGGCTGACCATCGAGGCCTTGGGGCCCCGGTCGCCGTGTTCAAGGCGGAACTCGACTACGGCTCCGGGCTTGTACAGGTTCTTCTCGTCGCGCAGGTCGTTGGCGTGCATGAAGATGTCCTCGCCGCCGTCGTCCGGGACGATGAACCCGTACCCGCGCACGTCGTCGAACCGCACCACTCGCCCCAGAGCCACCGCGCACCTCACCACACCAACAACTTCTCCCGACAGGACCCGGGCACGATACCCCAGCGGCCCGTGACGGGGCTCCGGCCCGGTGCGCGGGCCCGTGGAGCGGGCCGGAGGGAAGCGAGTGAGGGGTCTGAGGGGGTTATGCGGGGCGCGGGCCGGGCCGTAACGTAGTGATCATGTCAGGGACGGCGCCGTCAGCGGGGCCGGATTCAGGGGGAAGGACGAACGACATGTCGGCCGCATCCGGTCACCACGAGCGCTGGCTCCGCAGGTTCGAGACCGCGCCGGAGGGAGCCACACGGCTCCTCGCGCTGCCCCACGCGGGCGGCTCCGCACCGTACTTCCTGCCCCTCGCGCGCGCCCTGACCCCGGAGCTGGACGTCGTCTGCGCCCAGTACCCGGGCCGCCAGGACCGCTACCGCGAGAAGCCCCTGGAGAGCATCGAGGCGCTCGCGGACGGGCTGTTCGAGGCGCTGTCGTCCGAACCCGCCGGGCCCCTGGTGCTGTTCGGCCACAGCATGGGCGCCGTCCTCGCCTACGAGCTGGGCCTGCGGATCGAGCGGCAGGGCGGCGCCGACGTGCTCGGCGTCATCGCCTCCGGACGGCGCGCGCCCACCCGGCACCGCGCCGAAGAGGCGGTGCACCTGCGTGACGACGACGGGATCATCGCGGAGATCCGCGCACTGAACGGGACCGACCCGGGCGTGCTGAACGACGACGAGCTGCTTCGCATGGCGCTGCCCGCCCTGCGGGCCGACTACCGGGCCGTCGAGACGTACCGGCACCGGCCGGAGGAGCGGCTGCGGGCGCCCGTCAGCGTGCTGACCGGGGAGAGCGACCCCCACGTGACGCAGGAGGAGGCCCGTGCCTGGCAGGAGCTGACCGACGGCGCCTTCCGCTACCAGTCCTTCCCCGGCGGCCACTTCTACCTCGGCACCCAGCAGGCGGCCGTCACCCGGGCGATCCGCGAGAGCGTCGCCGCGTTCCGGCCCGCCCCCTCACCGACCACGCCCTGAGGCGGTACGGCGAAGCCCTCGCGCCGCATCGGAGGCGTGCCCCCTGGTCACGCCGCTACGAGCGCCGTGCGTCCGTGTCGGCTTCGGCCGGGTGCACGGCGCCGGCCATGTCACACGGGGTGCTCATGCCTCACGGTGGCGAGGAACGCCTTCCAAGCGGTGGGCGTGAGAAGCAGGCTGGGCCCACTGGCCACCTTGGAGTCCCGCACGGCCACGGCAGACCGGAGGTTGGTGGCCACCTCAACGCACTCCCCACTCCCGCTGCTGTAGCTCGACTTGCGGAACTCGTACTCGGACACGCTCAGAACTCCTTACGGATGCCATCGATCAGTGACAGTGAGTCGCTCTGGGCGAGTGCTTGTCTAGCGGTGCGATCGAAGAACGTGCGGTACTTCGAACTGTCCTCTTCGTTCTCCGCCCAGACCGTCGAGCCGATCGTATCCGTGTGGACCACATCGGCTGCCTCGTCCTCCGTGAAGCTGATGATCGTGAAGGAGCTCGCAGCACAGGCGTGGGCGCCTGCCTGGAACGGCAGCACCTGGAGGCGCACAGTAGCCAGCTCAGCCACCTCCCGCAGTCGATCGAGCTGCGCGCGCATCACCCGTCGACCACCGACGACCTGACGGAGCGCGGCTTCCCACACCACGGCGTACACGTGCAAGGGAACCTCTTCGTGCAGGCGACGCTGACGTTGAAGCCTCGCGTTGACCGCGCGCTCGACCTCGTCGGGATCGTCCCAAGCGCCTTCCCCGACGGCAAGGGCACGTGCGTATGCGGCCGTCTGGAACAGTCCGGGAACGAAGGCGAGTTGCCATGTCCGTACCTGGCTCGCCACGTCCTCCATGGCGATGTACTCGCTGAGCGCTCCGGCCTTCGGTAGCTGCTGCCACCAACCCTTGGCTTTGCGACGTTCGCGGTCGAGTTTCGCCAGGTTGAGCAGGGACGTGACGGCCGCTGGGTCGTGCAGGCCGTAGAAGTCACAGAGGGCGCGGATGTCGGGGTCACGAATCGGCACCCACCCGCGCTCCATCTTGACGACCTTGGTCGCGGTGGCGCTGAGCGCTTCGGCGGCCTGCTGTTGTGTCCTCCCCGCCGCATCGCGCAGCCGTAGCAGTTCGTTGCCGAGCTTGCGCCCGAGAACGGTCGAAACCCGATTGCCGTGCTGTGCCCGCTGGTTCACGTCAGCAGTCTGTCCGTTTCGTTGGCGTCAGTCGAGGTTGGGGAATTAATTCCCCAAGAATATTGCTCCCAGAGCGACTACTCGATACTCTCTGTGTTCAAGTGATCACGTCGCCGGCTGGTCGAGAGGAACACGTGACCTGGCTTCAGCCTGCGAAGGGATGGGGAACCATGGACGCAGCACAGCGCTCGCTGACACCGGTGAAGCAGGAGGACCGGCTGGACTACACGCCCTACCCGGGCAGCGTGCAACTCGCCCGGCGGCGGGCTGCGCGCCTGGCGGCGGAATGGGGGTTCGTGGACCTCGCCGGGGATGTGGCGTTGATCGTCAGTGAGCTCGCCGGCAACGCCCTCCTGCACGGCTGCATGCCGGGACGTTACTTTCGGGTGCGTCTGGTGCTGACGGCGACGGTGCTGCGCGTCGAGGTCACCGACCCGCGTGGCGAACGCCGACCGCGTCGGCGCGAAGCGGCGGACGACGAGATGTTCGGTCGCGGCCTCCTGATCGTGGAGGCGCTCGCGGCCCGCTGGGGCGTCACGCCCCGCACGGTCGGCAAGACGGTGTGGGCAGAGCTGGACCTGACCTGAGCGGGGCGGGCCGAACGGCCGGGCTCGCCCGGCTCAGACCAGGCGGCGGGCGGTGGCCCAGCGGGTGAGTTCGTGGCGGTTGGAGAGCTGGAGCTTGCGCAGCACCGCCGAGACGTGCGACTCGACCGTCTTGACGGAGATGAACAGCTGCTTGGCGATCTCCTTGTACGCGTAGCCGCGCGCGATGAGCCGCAGCACCTCCCGCTCGCGCTGCGTCAGGCGGTCCATGTCCTCGTCGACCGGTGGGGCGTCGGTGGAGGCGAAGGCGTCGAGGACGAAGCCGGCCAGGCGCGGCGAGAAGACGGCGTCCCCGTCGGCGACCCGGAAGATCGCGTTCACCAGGTCCGATCCCGTGATCGTCTTGGTGACGTAGCCCCGCGCGCCCCCGCGGATCACGCCGATGACGTCCTCGGCTGCGTCCGAGACCGACAGGGCGAGGAACCGCACCGGCCGGTCGATCGCGCCCATCAGCGACGCGCTGCGGCGCAGGACCTCCACGCCGCCGCCGCCGGGCAGGTGCACGTCGAGGAGGACGACGTCGGGGCGCGTGGCGGTGATGACGGTGACGGCCTGGTCGACGTCGCCCGCCTCACCGACGACCTCCACACCCGTCGCCGGGGTGTCGCCGATCTCCGCCTGGACGCCGGCCCGGAACATCCGGTGGTCGTCGACGAGGACGACCCGCACCCGGCGGTCGGCCTCCTGGCTCACGGCCCGCTGTCCCGGTGACGTCTCGCCGCTCATGGTGTCTCCGCCCTCTCCATCTCCAGCTCCACTTCGGTGCCCTCGCCGGGCGCGGTGCGGATGCGCGCCGTACCGCCGTTGCGCTCCATCCGGCCGATGACGGACTCGCGCACGCCCATCCGGTCGGCGGGCACGGCGTCCAGGTCGAAGCCGGGGCCCCGGTCGCGGACGGAGACGAAGACCGTACGGCCCTCCACCTCCGCGAAGACCTGGACCGCGCCGCCCCCGCCACCGTACTTGGCGGCGTTGACCATCGCCTCGCGCGCCGCCTGGACCAGCGCGGCCAGCCGTTCGTCGCACGGGCAGTCGCCCACGCACACCACCTCGACCGGCACCCCGTGGTGGTCCTCGACGTCCGCCGCCGTGGCCTTCACGGCGGCCGCGAGGGTCTCCGGGCGGTCCGCGTCGTCCTCGGCGGCGGCGCCGGACGCGCCCTTGTAGAGCCACTCGCGCAGCTCCCGCTCCTGGGCCCGCGCCAGCCGGGCCACCT
Organism: Streptomyces chumphonensis; assembly: GCF_014779715.1. Taxonomy (GTDB): domain Bacteria; phylum Actinomycetota; class Actinomycetes; order Streptomycetales; family Streptomycetaceae; genus Streptomyces; species Streptomyces chumphonensis. The sequence goes on along the minus strand of NZ_JACXYU010000005.1, from coordinate 151,415 downwards.
CGCGGGCGTTGTCGGAGTTGCGCTGGATGAGGGTGAGCGTGTGCAGCACCGAGTCGTGGACGTGGGCCGCCACCTCGGCCCGCTCCTGCGCGCGGATGCGCATCAGCCGCTCCTCGGACAGGTCCTGGGTGATGCGGACGAGGTAGGGCCCGGCCAGGAGGGCGATACCCACCAGCACGGCCACCGACGCCTGGAGCACCGCACCGAACTGCTCCGCCGAGCCCTGGATGACGACGAAGCCCGACACCCCGACCCCGACGAGCACCACCCCGGCGGCGCTGCGCGCGATCGGCAGCAGCCCGCGCCGCCGGCTCACCTCCGTCCAGTGGGCCCGGCGCGCGTTGTCGGCCTGCCGCCACACGACGGCCACCCCGACCCCCATCACCAGCAGCGGCCACACGTAGGCGTTCGCCCGGCCGAACTGGAGGTTCGCACCGAGTGCGAAGAGCGCCGCCACGAGCACCAGGACGGCGAAGACCTGTCCCCGGTCCGGCCGCCGCAGCCGCCGCCCGGCACCGGCCCGCCCCGGAGGCCGGGTGCCGGGCGCCGGGGCGTCCACGCCGCCCGCCCCCAGCGGCACGACGAACCAGAACACCGCGTACAGCAACGCGCCCAGCCCGCTGGTGAAGAAGAGGATCAGGAAGACGACGCGGACCCACAGCACCGGCAGGGCCAGGTGCCCCGCGAGGCCGCGCGCCACACCGCCCAGCCAGCGGCCCTCGCTGCTGCGGTACAGCTTGCGCAGGGCAGGGGGCTGGTCGGGGGTGGGCGTGGCGGTGGTCATGGCCCGATGGTCACACGCGGCCGGTGGGGCGGGCATCAGGGTCATCCCCGACACCGCCCCCGAAGCGGAATCTCAGGGAAGCCTCCGGGACGTCCCCGGATGCCCTCCGCCACGGGGACCGGCCACCATGGTCGGCATGGTGAGTGACGAGGGCGACCGCACGGGTGCCGAAGAGGGTGGCGCGGGGACGCGGGCGGCACAGGACGCGGCGCCGGACGACGAACGGTCCGCCCTGCCCGAGCGGAGCAGGCGGAACAAGGTCGTCGCCGGTGTGTGCGGCGGGTTCGCCCGGCACTACGACGTCGACCCGGTGATCCTGCGCGTTCCGCTCGCCGTCCTCTCCGTCATCGGCGGCCTCGGGCTGCTGCTGTACGGCTTCGCGTGGCTGCTGCTGCCGCTGGAGGGCGAGGACGAGAACGAGGCGCGCCGGCTGCTGTCCGGACGCGTCGAGGGCACCGGACTCGCGGCCGTCCTCCTCACCCTCGCCGGGAGCGGGCTGATGCTGGCCTCGCTGAGCGGCGACCAGCGCGGCGTCTCCTTCTCCCTGCTGGTCCTCCTGGCGCTCGCCGCCGGGCTCTACTGGTCGCAGCGCCGCCGCCGGGAGGCGGCCGCCGACGCGGAGGCCGGGCCCGAGCCCGTCTCGCAGGTACCGCCCGAGGCGCAGGCGCCGCCCGTCCCGCACGCGCCCTCGTGGTGGCGGGAGCCGCTCACCAAGGACCCGCGGGCGCCGGGTACGGGGTACCTGTGGGGCCCGGCCGACGCCGTCCCGCAGGAGCCCGCCGACGGTTCCCCGGCTCCGCCCGTCCCGCCGTGGGGCGGACAGGGCTTCCCCGGAGACGGCGCGTGGCCCGCCCGTCCCGCCCCGACGGCCCCCCGGCGTCGGGGGCGACGGCTGGGCTGGGCCGTCGTGCCCGCCGCTCTCGTCGCCGGCTGGATCGGGGTCGCCGCCACCTGGGACGGCGGTGCGCTGTCCACGACGCTCGTGACGGGGCTGGGCTGCGCGCTGGCCGTGCTGGCGCTCGGCCTGGTGGTGAGCGCCTTCGCCGGTCGGACGGGCGCCGGCACCGTCCTCGTGGCCGTCATGACCGCCGGTCTGCTCACCGGTGCCGCCGCGCTGCCGGAGGACCTGTCGACGTCCTGGAGCCGCACGCGCTGGGAACCCGCGGCGGCCGCGGACGTCCGGCCGCACTACGACCTGGGAAGCGGCGAAGGCGTCCTGGACCTGTCCGGGATCGACCTCGCCGAGGGCGAGACCGTCCGCAGCGCGCTGACGGCGGAGGTGGGGGAGGTGCGGATCGTCGTGCCCGAGAACGCCCGGCTGGTCCTCGACCTGGACATCTCCCTCGGCGGCTACCGGGTCCCGGGCACGTCGCCCTACGGCGACGGCCGGGAGGGCGGCGGCGTCAGCGTCGACGAGACCGTCACCCTGCGGCCCCGGGGCGACGCCGAACCCCGGGGCACGATCCGGCTGAGCGTCAAGCTGCTGATGGGCGAGACCGTCGTGGAACGGGCCATCGTGGAACCGGCGGCGGAACAGGAGGCCGGTCGGGAAGCGGTCGGCCGGGATGAGGGGCAGCAGTGAACGACACCGTGCACCGTCGGCGTTTCGAACCGGTCAGGTTCGTCCTCGGGCTGGGGCTCCTCGCCCTCGCCGTCTGCCATCTGCTGCGCGAGCGCGGCGATCTCGACGTCTCCGCCCTCGCCCTCGCCCTCCTGCTGCCCGGCGTGCTGCTCGCGGCGCTGTGCGTCGCGGGCGTCCAGCAGCTCGCACGGGGCGTGCGCCGCCGCAAGGGGGACGGTGGCGGCCCGCCGCTGACGGACGGCCGGTGAGCCCCCTCGCCCGCCCCCAACGGACGTCAGCCGAACAGCTGCCCCCCACGCCGGCGACGACGGGCCGCGACGGCGGCGTCGAGCGACAGCATCGGCGCCCCGGCCATGATCAGCGGTACCCACGCCATGAGGTACGGAAGGTCCTGGCTGTAGTAGTACGGCCCGACGTCCCAGCTGATCGTCAGCCAGAAGGACAGCGAGATGAGTGCCCCGCCCAGCGCCGCGACCCTCGTGAGGAGGCCGAGGAGCGTGCCGACGCCCACGGCCAGTTCGCCGAGGGCGATGGCGTAGCCGAACCCCTCCGGCTGGGTGAGCGCCAAGTCGAGCAGCCAGGGGGCCGCCGCGCCCGGAATGGACTGGAGCAGGCCCTCCATCGACTCCGGGTAGCCGGGGTCCGTCAGCTTGTCGAGCCCGGCGTAGAGGAACGTCACGCCGAGGAAGAGGCGCAGCGGTAGCAGGGCGTAGCGGGCCGCCGTCTCGCGCAGCCCGCCCGGCTCCCTCAGCTGTCGGTGGTGGCCCGCACCGTTCGTGTACGTCATCGCCCTGCCCGCCCTTCTCCCGCGCGGACGTCGTCGGGCGTCCGCGGCACGGCCGCTTCTCGCCGATTGTCCTGCTCATGCCTTCACCAGGCCATACGCGGCGCGGGGGCGCGGCGTTCACGGGACACCGCTCGGCGTCCGGTCCGTCCGCCGGGGCGCGCGACGGGACGGTGAAGAGGACGTGCGATGTACGCGAAGGAGGCGGGGGCGCGTTGTTCCGGCCAGGCCCCTGCTGATAGGTGTGGTTTCGAGCCATCGGCCGGGTGGTGAACGGGTGGCACGGACACGACGGGAGCCCGGCCTGCCGGGTCGGCGAGCGAGGATCGTAGAGGGGGGCGGGGGCTGTGGTGGATCGGGTGGATCCGTCGGGGGTGCCGTCGTTCACCGGTGATTTCGGGTTGCTGGAGGAGGAAGCGGCCGCGTTGACGGAGGACGCGGGTGCGATCCGGGATACCGGTTCGGGTGTGCATTCGACGTTTCAGGGGTTGTCGGCGTTCTACACGGCGCCGGAGGCGGAGCAGTTGTTCGGTTCCACCCGGCCGGTCTCGGACCGGGCGGATGGTTTCGCCGATGATCTGGAGAAGGTGGCGGGGGCTCTGGTCGGGTTCGCCGAGGAGGCGCGTCCGATCGTGGCGAGGCTGGAGCGGTTGAAGGGGGAGGCGCAGTCGTTCGTCGACTCGGTCAAGGACGATGACGAGTGGACGTATGACGAGGAGAAGATCGAGACGAACAACGCGTTGGTGGGGGACATCTCGGCCGCGGTGGCGGAGTTCTGGGCGGCGGAGCGGTCGGCGGCGAACAAGATCACGGCGTTGGTGAACGGGACGCGGTGGGTGGCGAACGACGGGTCGGACGGCGCGAACATGTACGGCCTGAGTGTGGAGGACATGCGGCGGGCGGGGGAGACGCCGTGGGGGAGGATGGCCGAGGAGGACCACCACTGGTACGAGGTGGGTCACTGGGTCAAGAGTTATGTGTGGGACGGGTTCATCGTGGACGGGGTCTGGGGCACCCTGACGGGTCTGGGTGGCCTGGTGGGGTTGCAGGGGTGGGAGACGTTCAAGGATTCCTGGAAGGGTCTGGGCCAGTTGGCCACCGGCATCCTGATCATCGGCTCCCCGTTGCTGGCGGCGGCGACGTACGCGGTGGCGCCGGAGGGGGCGCGGACGTGGATGAAGGACAGCCTGAACACGACCAAGGAGGTCGGCAAGTCGCTGGTGGCGTGGGACGAGTGGGGTGAGAACCCGGGGCGTGCGGCGGGGTTGGTGACGTTCAACGTGCTGACGACGGTGGCGACGTTGGGTACGGGGACGGCGGTGCGGGGTGCGAGTGCTTCGGGGACGGCGGCGCGGGTGATGAACGCGGCCGGGCGGGTCGGCCGGGTGGTGGACCCGATGACGTACATCGGCAACGGGTTGAGCGCGACCTTCCGCGGGCTGCCGAAACTCACCGACGTCACCTCCGGCCTCGCCGACCTCAGCGCGGTACGCGCCGTCGAACTCCCCGACGGGACGATGCGCCTCCCCGACGGCACCACCGTCACGCCGGGTTCGCCACTGCCCGAACTCCCGCCCGGAGCCGGCGCGGTGGAGACGCCGGACGGTTCCGTCATCGCTCCCGACGGCACGGTGCTCCACCCGGACGGCTCGGTGCGGTCGCCGGGTCACCCCGCCGAAGCGGCCGACCAGGCGCCCGTGGAGCTGAGCGCGGCGGACCGCGCCGTCCTGGACGGTGCTCCGGGAGCCGCGCAGCCGGAGCCCGTGGGCGTCGGCGCGGGGCAGACCGCCGGGGACGCCACGGCCCATGCGGGCGGGGACGTGCCCGATGCCCCGGGCCCCGGGTCCGGCCCCTCCGGCGGCTCCGGTTCCTCCGGTTCCGACGCCTCCGGCCCCGTGAACGGCGGCGGGGACGGCGTCGACCCGATCACGCCCGCCGAGTGGAACAAGCTCACCCCGGACGAGAAGGTCGCCTTCGCCGAGGCCGAGCTGAAGAACGACGCGGTCACGTTCGCGGACAACACCGAGGCCCTGCACTACGGAGCCACCTACTGGAACGACTACGCGGAGCACATGCCGCGGTCCCAGCAGGACGCGGTGCACGACTACACGATGGAGCCGCCGCACAGCGGGCCGACGTACGTGGAGATCAACGGCTACCTGCGCGGTGACGCCTCCCTGGGGACGCCCGAGGTGCTGCACGACATCGCGGAGATCGACAAGGCCATGAACGGGCGGCCCGTCGGGGAGACGCTGACCGTCGTGCGGGGCACCGGCCTCGGGCACTACGGCATGCCGCCGCAGGCCATGGAGGGCAAGGTCTTCACGGACGACTCCTACATGTCGACGTCGCTGGGCGACACGGCCCCGGCGTTCAGCGGCAAGGAGGCGGTGCTGCACCTCCGCGTCCCGAAGGGCACCCCGGCGCTGTGGGTGGAGAAGGTCTCCGCCTTCGGTGCGGGGGAGCGGGAGCTGTTGATGGGGCGCGGGACGCGGTACCAGGTCACCCGCGTGGTCATGCACAATGGGCAATGGCAGGTCTACGGAGAGATCCTGCCCCCGTAGGGCAGGCGGACGCACGTGGTGCGGTGAAGGACACGTAGGTTCAGGCAGGTCCGGACCGTCCCGGTCACCGGGCGACGCCGGGCCGTGGACGAACGGGTGGAGCACATGGGCAGCGACGGCCATCTGACGCCTCGCATGACGGAGGACCTGCGGCCGAGGGCGGTCGGCGGGTCCGAGGACTACGGCTACGTCGCCGAGGGGCCGGTCAGCTACGTCGCGGTCGGCTCCGGCGAGGGTGTGCTGGGCTTCCTGTGGGCCTCCGACGCGGAGGACGCCGCCGGGTTCGAGCCGCGTGGCGGTGCGGGCGACGCCGCCTTCAACGCCGCCGTGGCCTGGGCCGGGCTGCTGCGCGAGTGCCGGGCGAAGGGACTGGACCCGACGCAGGCGCTGGCCGAGCTCTCGCGCGACGGCGGCGACGAGGCCATCGGCCGGGCCGTCCCCGGCACCCTGGGCCAGGCCCCCACCCTGACCGCTCTGCGCGAGGCCCCGTGACGGGCCGGTCCTCCTGAGCCGTTGCGGGCTCCGGCCTCACGCCGGGCGGGTGGCGGCGGCGAAGGGCATCGTGTCGATCCGGTCGACGCGGACGGTCGAGCCCGTCCGGGGGGCGTGGATCATCTGGCCGCCGCCGATGTAGAGCCCCACGTGGCTGAGCCCCTGGTAGAAGAAGACGAGGTCGCCGGGGGCGAGTTCGGCGCGGGAGACCCGCCGGCCGGCGTCCACCTGCGTGTACGTCGTGCGGGGGAGGTAGACGCCCGCCGCCCGCCACGCGGCCTGGGTGAGCCCGGAGCAGTCGTAGGCGTCCGGCCCGGTCGCGCCCCAGCCGTAGGGCGTGCCGATGGCGTTCCGGGCGAAGGCGAGCGCCTGGGCGGCCCGTCCTCCCGGCGCCGGGGCGGGGCGTGGGGCGGGGGCCGTTCCCGTACCCGGCGTCGCGGGGCCCTCCTCGGACCCGCCCTCGCCCGGTCGGCCGCCGTCGTCCGCACGGTCGGTCGCGTCCGTCCGGTCCGGCGGCGTGAGACGGCGCAGCAGGCTCCTGGCCTCGGCCAGCTTGGTCCGCGCGGCCTCCTTGTGCCGCCGGGCCTCGCGTTCGGCGGCGCGTACGGCACCGGCCTTCCGGGTGCCCTCCTCGCGCAGCTGGGTGCTCTCGCGGAGCAGACCGCGCAGGTTCCGCAGGGTGCGGTGCTGCCGCAGCCCGACGCGTTCCCGGGTGGACGCCCGGCGCAGGAACTCCTCGGGCGTGGTGGACAGCGCCAGTCGCGCGGCCGGTTCGGCCACGCCGCTGCGGTACTGCGCGGTGGCGTGGGCACCGAGCGCGTTGCGGGCGGCGTTGACGCGTCGCGTCGCGCGGGCCGATCCGTCGCGCAGGGAGTCCAGCTGACGTGCCGCTGTGCGGGAACGTTCCTTCGCGGCGTGGTGCAGCTCCGCCGCCGCCTCGGCCTCCCGGTGCAGCTGGTCCACCTCGGTGCGCACCTGCCGTGCGTCGGGCCGCGGGGCGGCGACGGCACCGCCGGCCGACGCCGCGGCCGTCGCGGTCGCCGCCCCCGCCAGGGCGAGACTCGCCCAGGTTCTCGGGCGTGAGCGGTCACGGGTGCGGGGACTGCGGTGCTTGCGATGCGCTGCCATGGGGTCGGACGCTAGGCCGCCGCTCGCCCCCACGGCCTGCGGATGACCGGCATCGCCCGGATACGGTCGTCTGCGACCGGTCGTGACGCCGCGCCGACCGGACTTCCGTCGGCGCGCGACCCGGTCCGACCGAACGGCGGCCGTCCCCACGCCCCGGCCCGGTCGCCGCCCCCGGCGGCCCGCCCGTTACCCTCCGGCCATGGACGTCCTGATCAACCTCTTCGTGGCTCTCCACATCATCGGTATCGCCGCCCTGCTCGGCGGCTTCCTCTTCCAGACGAAGGCGCTGCGCACCGGTGGAGCCAGGATGCTGCCGGGCATGCTGCACGGTGCGATCACCATGCTCGTGACGGGCGTGTGCCTCGTCGGTCTGCACCAGGCGGACGGGAACGAGGTGAACAACCTCAAGATCGGCGTCAAGCTCGCGGTGCTGGTGGTGATCCTGGGGCTCGTCTACGTCAAGCGCGACGAGGCCAAGGTGCCGTCCCCCGTCATGGGGACCGTCGGGCTGCTCACCGTGCTCAACATCTTCATCGCGACCCTCTGGACGTGACCGGCCGCCGCCGGGCCGGGGCCACCGCCCCGCCCCGGCCCGCTCACGCGCCGCCGTCGCGCCGCCTGAGCCACTGCTCCCAGCGGTTCGGGTAGCGCACCAGCACCTCGCCCAGGGCCAGCGAGCCCGTCACCTCCAGGGTGGGTGCGCCCGGTGCCGGCGGCTCGACGGCCTTGTTCCTGACGGACCCGACGTGGGCCCGCACCCCGTGCGTCCGCACCGACCAGCCGTGCGGGACGACGATCGTCACGTCCCCCATGCCGGCCTTGACCTCCAGGGCGACCTCGGGCACCCGGCAGACCGCCTGGCTGAAGTCGATCTTCACGCTGCCCATCCGCGAGTGCGCGGAGATCCGGCGCGGCACTTCCCAGTGCCCGGTCTGCGTGATGTCCCCGGCGCCGGTCTTGAGGACCATCGGCTGGTCGACGGACGGCGGCGGGGGCGGCGCCGTCGGCGCGCGGTGCCCCGGGAGGTCCGCGGTGAGGGGCGCCAGCTCGCCGTACGTCTTCGCCTCGAACGTCCGCTCCAGCCGCTCGTGCAGCTCCGAGAGGTCGATCCGTCCGTCACCCGCCGCCTCGCGCAGCACCTCCGCGACCGCCTCCCGGTCGGCGTCCGAGGCACGCAGCCCGGGGTCGTGGTCGGGGTGGGGCACGGGCGCACGGGAGGCGTCAGTCATACCGGCCAGTCTAGAAGCCCGGAACCGCGTGAGGACCGTCAGCGGCGCACCCTAGACTCGGTAGGCGATGAGCAGCCTCTTCGACGACAACTTCCTGGCCCACCTCGAACCCCCCGCGGAGGACGAGCCGCCGCCTTTGGCCGAGGGCGGCCCCGGTGTGCCCGGGCAGGCCGGCCACGCGGAGGAGGAGGTGCCCGACGGGCTGTTCAGCGGCGCGTACGCGGGCGGGCGCGGGCCGCAGGCCCACTACCGCGACGGTGCGCCGCGCCCCGTCATCGACCCCGAGGCGCTGCTCACCGGGCTGAACGAGCAGCAGCGTGCCGCCGTCGTGCACCACGGCTCGCCGTTGCTCATCGTCGCGGGCGCCGGTTCGGGCAAGACGCGTGTGCTCACCCACCGCATCGCCCACCTCCTGGGCGCCCGCACGGCGCACCCCGGCTCGATCCTCGCCATCACCTTCACCAACAAGGCCGCGGGCGAGATGAAGGAGCGGGTCGAGGAGCTGGTCGGGCCGCGCGCGCGGTCGATGTGGGTCTCGACGTTCCACAGCGCGTGCGTGCGCATCCTGCGCCGGGAGAGCAAGAAGCTCGGCTTCACCTCCTCGTTCTCGATCTACGACGCGGCCGACTCCCGGCGTCTGATGGCCCTGGTCTGCCGCGACCTGGAGCTCGATCCCAAGCGCTACCCGCCGAAGTCGTTCAGCGCGAAGGTCTCCAACCTCAAGAACGAGCTGGTCGACGAGGAGGACTTCGCCGGGCGGGCGGGCGACGCCTTCGAGAAGACGCTCGCCGAGGCGTACACGCTCTACCAGGCGCGGCTGCGCGAGGCCAACGCCCTGGACTTCGACGACATCATCATGACCACGGTGCACCTGCTCCAGGCGTTCCCGGACGTCGCCGAGCACTACCGCCGGCGCTTCCGGCACGTCCTGGTCGACGAGTACCAGGACACCAACCACGCGCAGTACACGCTGATCCGCGAACTGGTCGGCGTGGGCGAGGCCGTGGGCGAGGGCAACGGGGAGCAGCCGGCCGTCGAGCGGGCCGAGCTGTGCGTCGTCGGTGACGCCGACCAGTCGATCTACGCCTTCCGGGGCGCCACGATCCGCAACATCCTCCAGTTCGAGGAGGACTACCCGGACGCCACCACGATCCTGCTGGAGCAGAACTACCGTTCCACGCAGACGATCCTCTCCGCCGCCAACGCCGTCATCGAGCGCAACGAGAGCCGCCGTCCGAAGAACCTGTGGACGCGGGAGGGCGCGGGCTCGCGCATCACCGGCTACGTCGCGGACACCGAGCACGACGAGGCGCAGTTCGTCGCCGAGGAGATCGACCGGCTGACGGACGCGGGTGACGCCGGCCCCGGCGACGTGGCGGTCTTCTACCGGACGAACGCGCAGTCCCGGGTGTTCGAGGAGATCTTCATCCGGGTCGGGCTGCCCTACAAGGTCGTCGGCGGGGTGCGGTTCTACGAGCGCAAGGAGGTCCGGGACGTCCTGGCCTACCTGCGCGTCCTCGCCAACCCGGAGGACTCGGTGCCGCTGCGCCGCATCCTCAACGTCCCCAAGCGGGGCATCGGGGACCGGGCCGAGGCGATGATCGAGGCACTGGCCTCCCGGGAGCGCATCGGCTTCCCCCAGGCGCTGCGCCGCGTCGACGAGGCGTACGGCATGGCCGCCCGCTCGGTGAACGCCGTCAAGCGGTTCAACACGCTCATGGAGGAGCTGCGCACGGTCGTGGAGTCCGGCGCCGGGCCGGCCACCGTGCTGGAGGCCGTCCTGGAGCGGACGGGCTACCTGGCCGAGCTCCAGGCGTCCACCGACCCCCAGGACGAGACGCGGGTGGAGAACCTCCAGGAACTCGCCGCCGTGGCTCTGGAGTTCGAGCAGGCCCGGGCCGAGGACGACCCGGGTACGCTGGCCGACTTCCTGGAGCAGGTCGCCCTCGTCGCCGACTCCGACCAGATTCCCGACGAGGAGGAGCGCGAGGAGGGCAGCGGCGTCATCACGCTCATGACCCTCCACACCGCCAAGGGCCTGGAGTTCCCCGTCGTCTTCCTCACCGGCATGGAGGACGGCGTCTTCCCGCACATGCGCGCGCTCGGGCAGGCCAAGGAGCTGGAGGAGGAGCGGCGGCTGGCGTACGTGGGCATCACCCGCGCCCGGCAGCGGCTCTACGTCAGCCGGGCCGGCATGCGCAGCGCGTGGGGGCAGCCGGCCTACAACCCGCCGTCCCGCTTCCTGGAGGAGATCCCCGCCGAGTACCTGGACTGGCGGCGCCTCGGCTCCGGCCCGGCGGGTGCGGCGGCCACGGCGGGGGTCCGCTCGTCGTCCACCGCCTCGGTGCGGCGCGGCGGTTCGGGCTTCGCGACGCGGCGGGTGCAGGACCGGCCGGTGGTCTCCCTCGCGGTCGGGGACCGGGTCACGCACGACAGCTTCGGGCTCGGCACCGTCGTGTCCGTGCAGGGCAGCGGTGACAAGTCGGAGGCCACGATCGACTTCGGCGACCCCAAGCCGAAGCGGCTGCTGCTGCGGTACGCGCCGGTGGAGAAGCTGTAGGAAGGACGCCCGGCGGGCTCCGCGCGCATCCGTGCGCGGGGCGCTCGGGGGCGTCGTTGCCGACGTCGGGTCTGATGTCGGGGCGGGCCGGTCAGGTGGGGTCGAGGCCCTTGCCCCGGAACCAGGCCACCGGGTCCACGGCGGAACCGCCGCCGGGCCGGACCTCGAAGTGCAGGTGCGGACCGGTGGAGTTGCCCGAACTGCCCGCGTACCCGATCGTGTCGCCGGCCTTGACCTGGCCGGAGCGGATGCGGGTGCTGCTCAGGTGGCAGTACCACGTCTCGGTGCCGTCGGCGGCCGTCACCACCATCATGTTGCCGTAGGCGATGTCCCAGCGGGTGGTGACCGTGCCGTCGGTGGCGGCCTTGACCGGGGTGCCGTAGCCGACGGGGAAGTCGATGCCGGTGTGGACCGACATCCAGTTGATCCCGGCCTGGCCGTAGTAGGCGCTCAGCCCGCGCTGGTCCACGGGGAGGGCGAACTTCGGCCGCATCGCCTCGCGCTTCGCCGCCTCGGCGGCCTTCCGCTCCCGCTCGGCCTCCTGACGCGCCTTGAGGTCGATGCGCTCCTGGGTGCGGCTGGCGCGGTCACCGAAGTCGCGCACGTCGGCGGAGAGGCCGGCGAGCTGGGTGTCCAGCTTGTTGTTGACGGCGGCCGGCTTGACGGTGTCGGCGTCCGGTGCGGCCTGGGCCGGGGTGTCCTCCGCGCTCTCGGCCACCCCGCCGCCCACGGAGGCGGCGGCGATCCCGGCCACGCCCATCACGGCCACCGAGGGGACGGCGACCGTCAGCAGCGCGGAGCGCTTCGGCTTCGCCGCCCGGCGGCGGCGCCCGCCCCGTGCGGCGGGCACGGCACCCGCCGACGGCGGTGCCGACGTGGGCGTCGCCCCCGCGTCCTCCGGCTCCGGCCAGGCGTCGTCCGCCTCGGAGACCGGGGGCAGGTCGTCGCGCGTGTCGTCCTCGGCACGGCCCGGGGCCTCGGGATGGCCCGCGAGGTCCGTGCCGTACGGGTCGTCCTGGGCGTGGGCGTGTGCGTGGGCGTCGGCGTCGACCGGCGGGCCCTCCGGGGCCTCGTGGCTCTGCGGGCCGTCGACGGCGTGGGCACCGGTGTCCCAGGCTTCGGAGCTGTCCGCCCAGCCGTGGTCGGGCTGCGTGGGGATGGCGGAGAGCGGGTTCTCGACGGCGGGCCAGCTCTCGGCCGTCCAGCTCTCGGCGGTCAGCGGGTCGTACGCGGTGCCCGCCCCGTACGGATCTGTGGAAAAGCCGCCGGTTTCGTAACCGGCGGCCGGGGAAAACGCGTTGCTGTCCTGATCAGAAGGGTGAAGGGTGGTGAGGTCGACCCCCGCGCCGTACGTCCCGGTGCCGTACTCCGTCATGCCGTACGCGGTGTCGCCGTACGCGGAGCCGTCGTACGTCGGGTTCCCGTAGGAGGCCCCGTCGTAGGAGGACGTGTAGGAGGGCGCGTCGTGGTCGGGCGTCGTGAAGGGAGAAGAGGTGAAGGGGGTCTGCTGGATGGGAGAACCGTCGTAGCCGGGGGCGGCGGGCTGCGCCTCGGCCGTCCCGTGCGCCGCGTGCCGGCCGTCGTCCGGCAGCGCGCCGAACAGCGGGTCGTCGTCGCCGTATCCGGTACCGGTGTACCCGTGGTCCGCGTCGGTGACGGCGTAGCCGTGTGCGGCGGCCTGCCCGTAGGGGTCCTCATAACCGGCGTAGCCGGAGAACCCGGAACCTGCGGGGGTCGTCAGACCCGACGGGGGACGGTCGTTCACCAACTTCTCTTTCGCCTCGGAGACAGGGGCTGCCAGAGCAGTGCGGCGACTGTACCCGTCCCCTCGTGACGCCGACAATCTTCCGCAGGTTTTGAGCGGGCGAACTGCGGGCAGCAAGACGTCCTTTTGGCGTACTACGAACCGGTAACGGACGCCTCGTTCGAGCCCTCCGTTCGGATTCAGGCCACGTCGGAGGAGGACGGCGCAACATGCGTCACCCCGTCCGCGGCGAGGAGTTCGCTCCTGATCCCGGCGATGACGGCGCGGTGCAGCGGCAGCGTCAGGTGCCCGACACCCCGCACCCGGACCGTGCGTCGCCGCAGGTCGGGATGGTCCAGCCGGGCGGACTCCGGAGGGGACACCACCTGGTCGCCGTCGCTCCAGAAGCTGACGAACCGGGTGCGGCACCCCGGCGCCGGAGCGGCCAGCTCGGACAGCAGCCCGGACCCCGGACGCATCTGCCGGACCACCGGGTGCACCGACATGGCCGGAACCGCTCGGGTCCCGTGATGCGGTGTGCCGAGCGTGACGAGGGTGTGCACGTGGGCGTCACCCCCCAGGAGCTGCACCTGGTAGCGGGCGATCAGCCCGCCCAGGCTGTGCCCCACGATGTCCACCCGCTGCTGCCCGGTGCGCTCCCGCAGCTCCTCGATCTGCCGCCCGAGCGTCTCGGCCGCCGCCCGCACGTCGCAGACCCACGGCGCGTAGTTGGCGCAGGCGACGTGCGGCCAGCCGTGCCGGCTCAGGGACCGGCGCAGGAGGGTGAAGACGGACCGGTTGTCGACGAAGCCGTGCAGCAGCAGCACCGGCCGGGGGCCGGGGAGGTCCGCCCGGTCGGCGGGGGCGGGACGTTCGGCGAGGACGCCGGTGGAGTAGAGCGCCAGCCGCCCGGCGAGGACCGCCGCCTCCAGCGCGGTGGCGCGTACGGTGCCGAGCACGCGCGGCATCTGCATTTCGGCTCACCCCCGTGAACCGCACCCGTCCGTCGCGCGCCGGTTGGCGCGCGCCGCCCGACGCCCCTCCTGACGTGCCCGTACGTCCTGCCGACGGCCGCCTGTGACCGGTGGGGGCGGGGTGGTGCCGGTGACGCTGTTTCTCCCATTGTGTGATTTCCCCCTCCCCCCGCACCATGAAACGAGCGGGTGCGCGATGCTGGGACGATAACGTTCGTTCACACCGGCGCCCCGAGCGGCGGAGCCGGAGCCGCGATCAACGACGATGGAGGCAGTGATGGGTGTGTCGGGTCCGATCCGCGTGGTGGTCGCCAAGCCGGGGCTCGACGGCCATGACCGGGGAGCCAAGGTCATCGCCCGTGCCCTGCGCGACGCGGGCATGGAGGTCATCTACACCGGCCTGCACCAGACGCCGGAGCAGATCGTGGCCACCGCCATCCAGGAGGACGCCGACGCCATCGGGCTGTCGATCCTCTCCGGCGCGCACAACACCCTCTTCGCCAAGGTGCTGGAGCTCCTGAGGGAGCGGGACGCCGAGGACATCAAGGTCTTCGGCGGCGGCATCATCCCCGAGGACGACATCGAACCGCTGCGGGCCAAGGGCGTCGCCGCCGTCTTCACCCCGGGCGCGACCACGACGGAGATCGTGGACTGGGTCCGGAGCAACATCCGTTCCGTCGCGGCCTGACGGCGACCGGGGGCGGCCGTCACCGGCCGGGCGCCGGCGGTCGGGCGACCGGGCGCGGCCCGTCGGCCTCCGGGGCCCGCCCCGCCAGTTCCTCGGCCATGGCCGCGCGGACGGTGAGGGTCGCGACGAGGCGCTGGAACGCCTCCGCCCAGTAGCCCCCGGCGCCGGGCCCGCCCGGCTCCGGCTCCTCCGGGTGCGCCGCCAGCGGGGCCAGCCGCCCGGCCCGGGCCGGGTCGAGGCACCGCTCGGCGAGCCCCATCACGCCACTGAAGCTCCACGGGTAGCCCCCGGCGTCCCTGGCGATCTCCAGGGCGTCGATCACCGCTCCGCCCAGCTCCTCCGACCACGGCACCGCGCACGTGCTGAGCAGCCGGAACGCCTCGGACAGCCCGTGCGCCGCGACGAACGCCGCCGCCCAGGCCGCCCGCTCGCGCGCCGGGAGGACCGTCAGCAGCCGCGCCGGATCACCCGGCCCCTCGGCCATCGGGGCGCTCGGGGGTCCGGCCAGCGCCCGGGCCCAGGCGACGTCCCGCTGCCGCACGGCCGCCCGCGCCCATGCCGCGTGCAGGTCCTCCCGCCAGCCGTCCGCCACCGGGAGCGCCACGATCTCCGCCGGTGACCGGCCGCCCAGCCGCTCCGACCAGCGTCCCAGCGGGGCCGCCTCCACCAGCTGGCCGAGCCACCACGAGCGCTCCCCGTGCCCGGCCGGCGGCGCCGGGCTCACGCCGTCGCGCCGCATGCCCGCGTCGCACTCGTGCGGCGCCTCCACCGCGATCCCGGCCCCGCCCGTCGCCGGCCCCGGGCCGACCCGGTCCAGGTGGACGCAGGCCAGCGCCCGCGCGGCCATCCGCCCCGCGAGGGCCGAGCCGGGCAGTGCGGACAGCAGTTCCGCGGCCGTGGACCGCACCGTCCGGCTCCGGTCGCCCAGCGCCCGGTCCAGAAACGGTTCGTCCGCCGCCGCGAGGGACTCCCGCAGGGTGTCGAGGAACACCAGCCGGTCCTCCGCGCGCTCGGCGGGCCAGGTGCCCGCGAGCAACGCGCGCGCGGCGTCCGCGTCGTGCCGACGCAGGTCCGCCAGCAGCGCCACCCGCTCCGCGAACAGTCCCTCCTCCCACCGGGACCGCACGGCTCGGGCGTCGTCCAGGTCCACCGGCGCCGAGGCCGACCCGCCGCGCAGCGCGAACCGCCACTCCGGGTTCAGCGCGGCCAGCCACAGCGCACGCGGCCCGGCGAACGCCAGCGCGTCGGCGCGCAGGTCGGTCCGGGCCCGCGCCGCGTCCAACAGCGCCGGAAGCCGGGCGGCGGGGGCCCGGTAGCCGTGGGCGCCCGCCGCAGCCAGCCACTGCGGCAGCAGTTCGGCCAGGTCCGGGCCGCCGCTCCGGCGTCCGCCGCCGGCCGGTTCGGCGCGTCCGGCCAGCAGCATCGTCAGCCGCCGCGCCGCCGGGGCGGGCAGCGGCGGACGCGGGTCGGCCGGGGCGGGACCGGGCCGGGGCCCGACCGTGCCGGGGAGCAGCCCCGCCCGCTCCCGGACGGTCTCCCGCGCCGCCAGCTCCAACAGCGCGGTGGCGGAGCCGCCCGGCGGGGTGCGCCGCCCGGTGCCCAGGAGGGCCGCCGTCACGAGCTCCTCCCAGCCGACCTCCCCCGGCCCGGGCCGTCCCTCGGAGAGGTGTCGGTCGTCGTCGCGGTGGTCGCTGCCGTCGTCGTTCGCCGTTCCCGCGTTCACAGCGGTACCGCCTCCCCCTCGGACCAGACCGTGTGCGGGGTGAACCCCGTCGGCCCGCACTCCCCGAACACCGTGACCGGCCCGCCGCCCGACACGGCGACGAGCCGCCACAGCCCCGGCCGGCCGGTGGGCGTCAGCGGCAGCGCCGCCTCCCCCGCGTGGTCGGCGAGCCGCCAGGACGCGCCCTCGGAGGCCGGGACCGGCACCACCCCCGCCAGCACCACCGGCCACGTCTCCAGCCACGGGTCGTCGGCCAGCCGGGCGCCGTAGGCGGCCAGCGCCGCCGCCACCCCCACCCCCGCCGGGACGCCCCCGGGGACCGGCTCCCCACGCCGCTCGCCCGGGACCGCCCGCAGCGGCACGCCCGCCGGGTGGAACGCCAGCCCGGCCGTCACCAACCGGCCCACCGGGAGCACCAGCTCCGGCGTCCGTCCGGCCGCTCCGAAGGAGAGCAGCAGCGCGAGCCGGCCCGAGCCCCGGCCCAGCAGCCAGAAGCGGCGCACGGCGAGGCGCCCCTCCTCGCCGTCCCAGCGGCCCAGCACCAGCCAGTCGTCCTCCACGACCCCCTCCCGGTCCGCGAGCAGCGACGCCGCCTCCGTGGTGAGGCCGAGCCGCGCCCGCACGGTCGCCGCCAGCGGCCCGGGCAGCCCGTCCAGCCCGAGCGCGGCCCGGCACAGCAGGTGCAGCAGGGCGCACTCGGCCAGCATCCGGCCCGGCCAGCCCGGCCCGGAGGCCGGCACCCCGGCCAGATCCCGTACGCGGGCCGCCAGCCCGGGTGCCTGGGCGTCCACCATGCGGGCCGCCATCTCCTCCCACGGCGCGGCCCCCGCCTGGTCGGCGTCGGCCAGACCGCCCTCCAGCAGGTCCGTCAGCCGGTGCTCCAGCTCCCGCGCGCCCGTCGCGACGCGACGGGCCCGCCGCTCCGCCCGGTGCCGGGCCGCCTCGGGGTCGGCCGGGCCGCTCCCGCCGCCCACCGCCTTCCGCCGCCGCTTCGCCAGCCAGCCCGCCGCCCACTCCGGCGCCTCCCCCGGCGGGACCGGACCCGGCCCCTCGGCCCACCGCAGCAGCAGGGCGAGCGCGTGCTTGCAGGGGAACTTCCGGCTGGGGCAACTGCACGTGGACGCGGGCCCGGTGAGGTCGACCGCCGTGCGGTAGGGCCGCGCGCCACTGCCCGCGCACAGCCCCCACACGGCGTCCCGGCCGGTGCCGGTGCCCGACCAGGGGCCGGGTGCCGCGAGCCTGCTCCCGGCCCTGCGTGACGCCGCGTCGGGAGCCAGCGCCAGCACCTGCTCCGCGCTCCAGCGCACCTGGTGTCCCGTCATGCGAACGACCGTACGGGCGGCTACTGACAACAACGGGTCGTCAGAACGGCGTCACCGCCGTCGAGATGAGCATCGCCGCAGGTCGGCGGCGTTGTCAGTGGGCGGGTGCACAGTGGAGGACGTTACGGAGAGCGACCGCACCGAGGGGGAGCCGTGACCGAGGCCGTCAGCGCAGAAACCGCCACCGCAGAGACCACAGCCGGCGCGGCCGTCGCCGCCGCGGAGCAGTCGGGCCCCGTGCTCCGGCCGCACGCCGAGCACGCGTTCGCCCACGAGCTGGCCGCCCTCGCCGCCGCCGACGACCGGCCGCGCCCCGAGCGCTGGCGGCTCTCCCCGTGGGCCGTCGCCACCTATCTGCTCGGCGGCACGCTGCCCGACGGGACGGTCGTCTCACCGAAGTACGTGGGGCCCCGGCGGATCGTCGAGGTGGCCGTCGCGACGCTGGCCACCGACCGGGCGTTGCTGCTCCTCGGCGTCCCCGGCACCGCCAAGACGTGGCTGTCCGAGCATCTCGCGGCGGCCGTCAGCGGGGACTCGACGCTGCTCGTGCAGGGCACGGCGGGCACCCCCGAGGAGGCGATCCGCTACGGGTGGAACTACGCGCGGCTCCTCGCGCACGGGCCGAGCCGGGCCGCCCTCGTCCCCGGCCCGGTGATGCGCGCGATGGCCGAGGGCATGACCGCGCGGGTGGAGGAGCTGACCCGCATCCCGGCCGACGTCCAGGACACGCTGATCACCGTCCTGTCCGAGAAGACGCTGCCGGTGCCCGAGCTGGGCGAGGAGGTGCAGGCCGTGCACGGGTTCAACCTCATCGCCACCGCCAACGACCGCGACCGCGGCGTCAACGAGCTCTCCAGCGCCCTGCGCCGACGCTTCAACACCGTCGTCCTGCCGCTGCCCGCCGACGCGGACGCCGAGGTGGACATCGTGGCCCGCCGGGTCGACCAGCTCGGCCGCTCGCTGCGGCTGCCCGCGGCCCCCGAGGGGTACGAGGAGATCCGCCGGGTCGTGACGGTCTTCCGGGAGCTGCGCGAGGGCGTGACCGCCGACGGCCGCACGCAGCTCAAGTCCCCCTCGGGAACGCTCTCGACGGCCGAGGCGATCTCGGTCGTCACCGGCGGGCTCGCCCTGGCGGCGCACTTCGGGGACGGTGTGCTGCGCCCGGGCGATGTGGCGGCCGGGATACTCGGCGCGGTCGTCCGCGATCCGGCGTCCGACCCCGTGGTGTGGCAGGAGTACCTGGAGACCGTCGTCCGCGAGCGTGCGGGGTGGAAGGACTTCTACCGCGCCTGCCGGGAGGTGGGCGCATGACCGCGACCCCGCGCGGGTCCGGCGCGGCGCCGCTGCTCCTCGGGGTGCGGCACCACGGGCCGGGCTCCGCCCGTGCCGTGCGGGCCGCGCTGGAGGCGCACCGGCCGCGCGCGGTCCTCGTCGAGGGACCGCCCGAGGCCGACGCCGTCGCGGGACTCGCCGCCGACCCGGGCCTGCGCCCGCCCGTCGCGCTGCTGGCCCACGCCCTGGACGACCCGGGCCGCTCCGCCTTCTGGCCCCTGGCCGCGTTCTCGCCGGAATGGGTGGCGCTGCGCTGGGCGCTGGAGCACGACGCCGTCGTGCGCTTCATCGACCTGCCCGCCGCCCACACGCTGGCCCTGACGGAGCCGGACGCCGAGCGCTCCCCGGAGGGCGACGTGCCGCCGCCCGAGGCGGGTCCGCCGCCGCGTCCCGACCCGCTGGCCGCGCTCGCCGAGGCCGCCGGGTACGACGACCCGGAGCGCTGGTGGGAGGACGTCGTCGAGCACCGGGGCACCGCTCCCGGCGGAACGGCGGCGGGCCCCCACGACCCCTACGCCCCGTTCACCGCCGTCGCCGAGGCCATGACGGCGTTGCGGGAGGCGGCGCCCGCCTCCGGCGGCGGAGTGCACGAGCGGGACGCCCTCCGCGAGGCGCACATGCGGCTGCGCCTGCGGGAGGCGTGTCGCACCCACGGGGACGGCGCGGTGGCCGTCGTGTGCGGCGCCTGGCACGTGCCCGCGCTCGCCGGGGCCCACCCGGTCACCGCCGACCGGCGCCTCCTGCGCGGTCTGCCCCGGGCGCGGACGGAGGTCACCTGGGTGCCCTGGACGAACCGGCGGCTGTCCCGGGCCGGCGGGTACGGCGCCGGGATCACCTCACCCGGCTGGTACGGCCACCTCTTCACCGTCCCGGACCGGCCCGTCGAGCGCTGGCTGACGAAGGTGGCCGGGATGCTGCGCGAGGAGGACGTCGCCGTCTCCACCGCCCACGTCATCGAGGCGGTGCGGCTCGCGGAGACGCTGGCCACTGTGCGGGGCCGTCCGCTGGCCGGGCTGACGGAGACGGTCGACGCCGTGCGCGCCGTGCTCTGCGAGGGCTCGGAGGTGCCGCTCGCGCTCGTCCGGGAACGGCTGATCGTCGGTCACGACCTCGGCGAGGTGCCGTCGTCCGCACCGGCCGTGCCGCTCCAACGCGACCTGACGCGCCTCCAGCGCACGCTGCGGCTGCGCCCCGAGGCCCGTGAGCGTGCCGTCGAGCTCGACCTGCGGGAGCCGGGCGGCGCCGCCCGCAGCCGGCTGCTGCACCGGCTGCGGCTGCTGGGTGTGGGGTGGGGGGAGCCGGTCACCGGGCGGGCGGGCGGCACCGGCACCTTCAAGGAGCGGTGGCTGCTGTGCTGGGAGCCCGAGCTGTCCGTGCGGGTCGCCGAGGCGGGCGTCTGGGGCACGACCGTGGAAGC
Source organism: Streptomyces chumphonensis (assembly GCF_014779715.1). GTDB lineage: Bacteria > Actinomycetota > Actinomycetes > Streptomycetales > Streptomycetaceae > Streptomyces > Streptomyces chumphonensis. The sequence continues at coordinate 131,092 of NZ_JACXYU010000005.1, read as the reverse complement.
GGCCGCCACGGCCCTCCTGGCGAGTCGGGCCGCCGAGGCGCGGGCGCTCCCCGAGGTCTCGGCCCTCGCCGAACAGTGCCTCCTCGCCGGGCTCGGCGACGCGCTGCCGACGGTGATGCGGGCCCTGGCCGACCGGGCCGCCCTCGACACGGACGTCGCCCGGCTGGCGTCGGCCCTGCCCGCCCTCGTGCGCGCCGCCCGGTACGGGGACGTGCGCGGGACCGACGCGCGGGCCCTCGCGGAGGTCGCCGAGGGGCTGGCCGAGCGGGTCCGCGTCGGGCTGCCCCCGGCCTGTGCGGGGCTGGACGCCGACGGCGCGGCCGCGCTGCGCACCCACCTCGACGCCGCACACCGCGCCGTGGCCCTGCTCGGTGTGGCCGGGTTGCGGGAGCGGTGGCGGGCCATGCTCCGCGGCGTGACCGCGCGGGCGGGGGCCGCGGCGCTGCTGCGCGGCCGGTGCGCCCGGCTCCTGCTCGACGAGGGCGGGCTCGCCCCCGAGGAAGGGGAACGGCTCGTGGCGCGGGCCCTGTCGCCCGGCACCCCGCCGCCCGAGGCGGCGGGGTGGCTGGAGGGCTTCCTCTCCGGCGGCGGCATGCTCCTCGCCCACGACGAACGGCTGTTCGCCCTGGTGGACGGCTGGCTCACCGGCGTCTCCGCCCAGGGGTTCACGGACGTGCTGCCGCTGCTGCGGCGTACGTTCGCCGCGTACGAGTCCGGGGTGCGCCGCACGCTGGGGGAGCTGGTCCGCCGTGGTGCGGGAACGGGCGGGTCGCGGGGGTCGGGGGCTCCGCAGGCGCCTCGTCCCGGTTTCGGTCCCGGCCTCGACCCGCGCCGGGCCGACGCCGTGCGGCCCACGCTGGAGCTGCTGCTGCGCGGCGCGTCCGCTCACCACCGGCCCGAGCCCGAGCCCGAGCCCGAGCCCGAGCCCGACCACGACCACGAGCACGACGTGAGGGTGGAGGTGGCCCGGTGAACGCCGCACAGGCCGGGGACCGCGGACGGGAGCGGCAGGGCGCCACCGGCGAGGAGCGGCTGCGCCGCTGGCGGCTGGTCCTGGGCCCGTCCGGGGACGACGACGGCGCGGGCGGGCCGCTCACCGGGCAGGACGCCGCCGTGGACGAGGCGCTCGCCGCCGTCTACGGGCCCGGTGGCGAGGGCGGTGGGCGGGGCGCGGGGCTCGGGGGCTCGGCTCCGCGCGTCGCCCGCTGGCTGGGCGACATCCGCGGCTACTTCCCCGGGCCCGTCGTGCAGGTCGTGCAGCGTGACGCGATCGAGCGGCTCGGCCTGGCGACGATGCTCGCCGAGCCGGAGATGCTGGCGGCGGTGGAGCCCGACGTCCATCTGGTCGGCACGCTGCTCTCGCTGCGGCACGCCCTGCCGGAGACGAGCCGGGAGTCCGCGCGGGTCGTCGTGCGGAAGGTCGTCGCCGAGCTGGAGCGGCGGCTGGCGACCCGCACGCGCGCCACCGTCACCGGGGCGCTGGACCGCTCGGCGCGCACCGCCCGCCCCCGCCACCGGGACATCGACTGGGACCGCACCGTGCGGGCCAACCTGGGGACCTACCTGCCGGAGCACCGCACGGTCGTGCCCGAGCGTCTCGTCGGGTACGGGCGTGCGGCGCGCGCCGTGCGGAAGGAGGTCGTCCTCGCCGTCGACCAGTCCGGTTCCATGGCCTCCTCGGTCGTGTACGCGTCCGTCTTCGGCGCGGTGCTGGCGTCGATGCGCGCGCTGCACACCCGGCTCGTCGTCTTCGACACCTCCGTCGTGGACCTCACCGACCGGCTCGACGACCCGGTCGACGTCCTGTTCGGTACGCAGCTCGGCGGCGGTACGGACATCAACCGGGCCCTGGCGTACTGCCAGACGCGGATCACGCGCCCGGCCGAGACCGTGCTCGTCCTGGTCAGCGACCTGTTCGAGGGCGGCATACGCCGGGAGATGATCCGCCGGGTGGCGGCGATGCGGGCCGCCGGGGTGCAGTGCGTGGTGCTCCTCGCGCTGTCCGACGACGGCGCCCCCGCCTACGACCGTGAGCACGCCGCCGCCCTCGCGGAGCTGGGGGTGCCGGCGTTCGCCTGCACACCGGACCACTTCCCGGAGGTGATGGCCGCGGCCCTGCGGAAGGCGCCGCTTACGGTCCCCGGTGCAAAGGAGTCCTGAGCGGGCCGGTCACCGGAGGTCCGGTGGAGCCCAGGTGGAGGCGGCAGCCTCGGTTGTGACCGGTCTCACCGCGCCGGTGTGACGTGCGATTTAGGCATGCACAAGTGGACACGGCTACCCTGCGAGACGGACATGCCGCGTACCCCCGCCACACGCGGCCACGCGGCACGCCCACGCTGACAACGAACCGCGATAACGGATTAAGGGACGGACGCGCGTGGACCTGTTCGAGTACCAGGCGAGGGACCTCTTCGCCAAGCATGACGTACCGGTGCTGGCCGGTGAAGTCATCGACACGCATGAGGCGGCGCGCGAGGTGACCGAGCGCCTCGGCGGTCGCGCGGTCGTGAAGGCGCAGGTGAAGACCGGTGGCCGAGGCAAGGCGGGCGGCGTGAAGCTCGCCGCCGACCCGGCCGACGCCGTCGAGAAGGCCGGCCAGATCCTGGGCATGGACATCAAGGGCCACACGGTCCACAAGGTGATGCTGGCCCAGACCGCGGACATCGCGGAGGAGTACTACGTCTCCTTCCTCCTGGACCGCACCAACCGCACCTTCCTGGCCATGGCCTCCGTCGAGGGCGGTGTGGACATCGAGGAGGTCGCCGCCACCAAGCCGGAGGCGCTGGCCAAGATCCCCGTCGACGCCATCGACGGCGTCACCGAGGAGAAGGCCCGCGAGATCGTCGAGGCCGCGAAGTTCCCGGCCGAGCTGGCCGACCAGATCGTGGTCGTGCTCCAGCGCCTGTGGGACGTCTTCGTCAAGGAGGACGCCCTCCTGGTCGAGGTCAACCCGCTGGTGAAGACGGCCGAAGGCCGCGTCATCGCGCTGGACGGCAAGGTGTCGCTGGACGCCAACGCCGAGTTCCGCCAGCCGGAGCACGCCGCCCTGGAGGACAAGGCCGCGGCTGACCCGCTCGAAGCCGCCGCCAAGGCCAAGGGCCTCAACTACGTGAAGCTGGACGGCCAGGTCGGCATCATCGGCAACGGCGCCGGGCTCGTCATGAGCACCCTGGACGTCGTCGCCTACGCCGGCGAGAAGCACTCCGGCGTCAAGCCCGCCAACTTCCTCGACATCGGTGGCGGCGCCTCCGCCGAGGTCATGGCGAACGGCCTGGAGATCATCCTCGGCGACCCGGACGTCAGGTCCGTGTTCGTCAACGTCTTCGGCGGCATCACCGCCTGCGACGCCGTCGCCAACGGCATCGTGCAGGCCCTGGAGCTGCTCAAGTCCAAGGGCGAGGACGTCAGCAAGCCGCTGGTCGTGCGGCTGGACGGCAACAACGCCGAGGTCGGTCGCAAGATCCTGACCGACGCCAACCACCCCCTGGTGGAGCAGGTCGACACCATGGACGGTGCCGCCGACCGCGCCGCCGAGCTGGCCGCGAAGTAATCCGGGCCCCAGGACTCAAAGGACACGAGGACAACCGAACCATGGCTATCTTCCTCACCAAGGAAAGCAAGGTCATCGTCCAGGGGATGACCGGCTCCGAGGGCCAGAAGCACACCAAGCGCATGCTGGCCTCGGGCACGAACATCGTCGGTGGCGTCAACCCGCGCAAGGCGGGCACCACCGTCGACTTCGACGGCACCGAGATCCCGGTCTTCGGCGGCGTGAAGGAGGCCATCGAGGCCACCGGCGCCGACGTGACCGTCATCTTCGTCCCGGAGAAGTTCACCAAGAGCGCCGTCGTCGAGGCGATCGACGCCGAGATCCCGCTCGCCGTGGTGATCACCGAGGGCATCGCGGTGCACGACACCGCCGCGTTCTGGGCCCACGCGGGCAAGAAGGGCAACAAGACCCGCATCGTCGGGCCGAACTGCCCGGGCCTGATCACGCCCGGCCAGTCCAACGCGGGCATCATCCCGGCCGACATCACCAAGCCGGGCCGCATCGGCCTGGTGTCGAAGTCCGGCACGCTGACGTACCAGATGATGTACGAGCTGCGGGACATCGGCTTCTCCACCTGCGTCGGCATCGGCGGTGACCCGGTCATCGGCACCACCCACATCGACGCGCTCAAGGCGTTCGAGGCCGACCCCGACACCGACCTGATCGTCATGATCGGCGAGATCGGCGGCGACGCCGAGGAGCGTGCGGCCGACTTCGTCAAGGCCAACGTCTCCAAGCCGGTCGTGGGCTACGTCGCGGGCTTCACCGCCCCCGAGGGCAAGACCATGGGCCACGCCGGCGCCATCGTCTCCGGCTCCTCCGGCACGGCCCAGGCGAAGAAGGAGGCCCTGGAGGCCGCCGGCGTCAAGGTCGGCAAGACCCCGTCGGAGACCGCGCGGCTCGCCCGCGAGATCCTCGGCGGCTGACACCGCGCGGCGCGCCGCGCAGCGCGTACGGGTCCGGGCCCGCTCCCAGCAGGGGAGCGGGCCCGGACCCGTTGTGCGGTGACCGGCCCTACTCGGCCAGGTGCCGGACGGCCGCGGGGATACCGGTGGGCAGCAGATCCCCCCGCTCGGTCGTCACCACGGTGAACGAGGTGGCGGCCACGACGAGCGCCGTCACCCCGCAGGCCGCCGCCGTGCGGCCGAACGTCAGCCGGTCGCTGCCCCGACGGACGTCGTGGGCCGGCGGCACGCGGAGCGGTTGGGCGGCCGCGAGCCGGTGCAGGAGGCGGGCGATGAGCGGGCCACGGTCGGCCGCCTCCGTCCCCGCGATCTCCGGCACGTGGGCGGCCAGCGTCTCCCGTGCGCCCAGCAGCCGGGCCGCCGTCGCGGGGGTGCTGGCCTCCGTCTCCGCCGCCGTCTCGGCCGGGCCGAGGCCGACGCCGTCGTGGAGCAGCAGGACGCGGCGGTGGACGGGGGGCAGCGACAGCAGGGCCTCCAGCAGCGCCCCGTCCTCCGGCACCCCGGGGTACGCCTCCGGGGACGCCAGCCTCGGCCGCAGCCGGTGCCACGGGGAGAGCGCCAGGTCGTAGGCGGCCGCGCGCACCCAGCCCACCGGATCGCGGTCGACGGCGACCTCGGGCCACCGCTCCCAGGCCGCGTGGAAGGCCCGCCGCACGGCCCACTCGGCGAGCCGGCGCCGTCCGGTGAGCAGGTACGTCTGCCGGGTCAGCGAGCGGACGCCGCGCTCGTAGAGGGCGTCGAACGCGACCCGCGCGTCCGGCACGGTGGCCGTGCCGGACCGGACGTCCGCGCCGTCCCGCGCGGCGAACGCGGCGGCCTCCGCCTCGCCCAGCGCCCAGCCCGGCGCGGGCCGGGGCGGGCGGGTCCGGGGCGCCGCGTCGGCGGGCCCGTCCCCCTCCGGCGTCTCCCGCGCACCGGACGGTGCGGGCGCGTCGTCGACGTCCGCACCGTCGGCGACGTCCAGGGCGTCGGCGGCTTCCGGGGTGTCTCCGGCGTCCGGGTGTCCGCCGGGCCGCGGCGGCGCGGGGTCCGGGCCCGGCGCGGTGGGCCCGGACGGCCGCGCGGGTGCGGCCGCTTCGGCCGCCGCGCCCGCGGGGCGGGGCGCCGTCGGTGTGCGGCCGGACGCCGGAGACCTGGTGGTCGCCCGACCGGTCGCCGCCCGCCTGCGGGCGCGCGCGACCGCGCGGCGGCGCTGCCGGGCCAGTTGCTGAGCGCGTGTGCGGTGGGCAGCGGTCATGCCCACCGCCCACCCTGCGTGACGACGTCCATACCGTCATAGTGGGCGACACCACGAGCTTTCGCCCGCTACCCGGGCGAAACGGGTGTTGTTGGCAGCATGGCCGGGTGAGCCGAGAGACGCAGCACGACGTCCGCCGACCGGGGTCCGGGCCGAGCGGGGGCCGACTCGTGGAGGGGGCGTTCGCCGCCTGCCTGGGGCTGGCGCTGCTCGCCATGCCCGCCCTGCTCCTGTGGATCCTCTCCCCGCACCCCGACAGCGGCGCCCAGGGCGCGCTGCGGGTGGCGGCGGGACTGTGGCTGCTGGCCCACGGGGCCGACCTCGTGCGCCCCGACACCCTGCACGGCGGCGCCGCACCGCTCGGCGTCACCCCGATGCTGCTCACGGCGCTGCCGGTGTTCCTGCTGTACCGCGTTGTGCGGCTCTCGGGGGCGGCGGACCGGCGGTCCGTCGTGCTGGTGGCCGCCGGATACCTGGCGGTCGGCACGGCGGCGGCGTGGTTCACGCTGGACGGTCCGCTGCCCGTCGAGCCGCTCAGCGCGGCGCTGTACCTGCCGGTGCTGACGTTCGGCACCCTGACGTTCGCCGGCTGGGCGGTCCGGGGCCGCCCGGCGCTGCGGCTGCCGTCCCGCCTCGGGGGCGAGCGCCCGGGCGGACCCACATCCGCCGTCCCCGGCGCGGCCGTGCGGACGGCGGCGGTGGGGACCGCCGTGCTGTGCGGCGGCGGGGCCGTGCTCGCCGCCGCCGCGCTGCTGGCCCGGGGTGGCGCGGCGCAGGACGCCTTCCCCCGCCTGGCGTCGAGCTGGTCGGGGGAGATCGCCGTGCTGCTGCTCTGCGTCGCCCTGGCCCCGAACGTCGCGGTGTGGGGCGCCGCCTACGGGCTGGGCCCCGGATTCTCGCTCGGGGCGGGCAGCGTCGTCGGGCCCGTGCTGACGACGCCGCACCCCGCCCTGCCGTCGCTGCCGCTGCTCGCCGCCGTGCCGGGGGAGGGGCCGGGCGGGCCGCTGGCCTGGACGGTCGCCGGCGCCGTGCCGCTCGCGGCGGGCTGGGCCGCGGGCTGGTGCACGGGACGGGCGGGCGTACCCGTGCCGGGCACCCGGCACGGGGCGGCGACGGGTCCCGGGACGGCGGCCACGGCCGCGCTCGGCGCACTCGGCTGCGGGCTCGCGGTCGCGGTCCTCGCCGCGTTCTCCGGCGGTCCGCTCGGCACCGGCGCCCTCGCCGCCGTCGGCCCGGTGTGGTGGTGGGCCGGGGGCGCGGCGCTGGGCTGGACGGCGCTGGCCTCCGTCCCGACGGCGCTGCTGGTGCGCTGGTGGCGGCTGCGCGATCCGCACCCCCTGGTGGCGGCCGGGCTGGTGTGGCGCCGGTTCACCGCCTGGTGCGCGACGCTGCGCCCGGCCCCCGAGGAGCCGGCGGGCGCCTGGCACGAGACCGGCTCCCGGCACAGTCGCTGGGCGGCGCTGAAGGAGGTCTCCGGCGGGCTGATGCCGGACTTCGACCCCGTGTGGCGCTCGGGCCCCGCGGCCGGAGAGCCCGCCGAGCCGCCGGTGTCGGAGCCGCCGCGCGCCAAGGTGTCCCTGCGCCCCGCGCCGGGGCCGGGGCGGCACCGCAGGCCCTGAACGCGGGGTGCGGGCTCAGCGGTCGGTGTCGAACAGGGCGTTGTCGCGGAACGGCTCGGGCAGGAGTTCCTTGCACTCCTCGCGGGAGACCGTGGTGAGGGCGTCGTCCACGCACGCGTAGTAGTCGTGGTTCACGAGCTGGAAGGTGTAGGCCCCGGCGACGACGAGGATCGCCAGTGCGCCGGTGACCAGGCCGGGCACGGCCGTCCGCGCCACGGCACCGCGGTCGCCGGAGGCACCGCCGGTGCCCCGGGCGCCGGTGAGGTCGGCCGTGGCGGTCCGGGGGGCGTCCTCGGGCCGCTTCGCGCCGGGCGCTCCGCGCAGCGCGCTGACGCCCCAGTACACGGCCAGCGCACCGAAGAGCAGCCCGAGGGGCAGGAGCTGGAACACGGACAGCAGCAGGCCCCAGGTGCCGGAGACCGCCGCGTAGCGGGCGTGGCGCTGCACCGGGTCGCGCGGGTCCCAGCGCGGGCCCCCGGACCTCGGCCCCGTGTCACGCGGGCCGTCGCCGCCGGAGCCGGTTTCGCCCGGGCCGCCGGAACCCCCGAAGCCGCCGCCCTGGCGGCCGGGCTGGCGGCTGCTCCACTGGCTGCCCCACTTGCGGCGTGCGGAGTCGTCACCGCCCTGGTCGCGGGATCCGTCGTCGTCCCGGCCGCCCTGGTCCCGGTCGTCGCCCCGCCGGTCGTCGTCCCCGCCCGGGCCGCCGGAGGCCGGCGTCCTGGGGCGCCAGGGCCGGTCGGGGCTGCCCTCGGGCGGAGGGGCGAAGGGGTTGTCGTCCTGGCCGGACCGGCCCGGCTGCCCGGACTGCCCGGTCCGCCCGGACTGGCGGAAGGCGCGGCGTCGCTCCGTCATGTGGTGTGTGTCTTCCCCTTCGTCCTTCCGCGTCCCCGCGCGCCGGTCGGCGGCGGGCACGGAACCGTACGGCAGACGCTACCCGCTGGCCGCCGCACCGTCCCGTGGGGGGCGGGGAGCCGTGCCGGTATCGTTGCTGACGATCGGCCGCTTCGTAGGGTTCCCCGGAAACGCCCGCCTCCGTTGTTCGTCCGATCGCACAGCATCGTCGTCGCCCGAGTCCGCAGACCGAGAGAGAGCCCCGCCGTGGCCACTCCTGTGTCCCCTGCCCGGCTTGTCGTGCTCGTATCCGGCTCGGGTACGAACCTGCAGGCGCTCATCGACGAGGTCGAGCGCCTCGGCCCGGAGACGTACGGCGCGCGGGTCGTCGCGGTCGGTGCCGACCGGGAGGGCATCGCGGGGCTGGAACGTGCCGAGCGGGCGGGGCTGCCCACGTTCGTGTGCCGGGTGCGGGACCACGGGACGCGGGAGGAGTGGGACGCGGCGCTCGCCGAGGCCACCGCCGCCCACGCGCCCGACCTCGTCGTCTCGGCGGGGTTCATGCGCGTCGTCGGCAAGGAGTTCCTGGCCCGCTTCGGCGGCCGGGTCGTCAACACCCACCCGGCGCTGCTCCCCAGCTTCCCCGGGGCGCACGGCGTGCGCGACGCGCTCGCGTACGGCGTGAAGGTCACCGGGTGCACGGTCCACTTCGTCGACGACGGCGTCGACACCGGTCCGATCATCGCGCAGGGCGTGGTGGAGGTCCGGGACGAGGACCACGCGGACGACGGTGCCGCTCTGCACGAGCGGATCAAGGAAATCGAGCGACGCCTGCTCGTTGACGTCGTGGGACGCCTCGCCCGCGACGGCTACAGCATTGAGGGACGAAAGGTACGGATTCCGGCATGACCGCCGAAGGTACGAAGCGGCCGATCCGCCGCGCGCTGGTCAGCGTCTACGACAAGACGGGTCTGGAGGAGCTGGCGCGGGGACTCCACGCGGCCGGCGTGGAGCTGGTGTCCACCGGCTCCACGGCCGCGCGGATCGCCGCGTCCGGTGTCCCGGTCACCAAGGTCGAGGAGCTGACCGGCTTCCCCGAGTGCCTCGACGGCCGGGTCAAGACCCTCCACCCGCGCGTGCACGCCGGCATCCTCGCCGACCAGCGCCTGGCCGACCACCGCGAACAGCTCACCGAGCTGGGCGTGGAGCCGTTCGAGCTGGTCGTGGTGAACCTCTACCCGTTCCGGGAGACGGTCGCCTCGGGCGCCTCGGACGACGCGTGCGTGGAGCAGATCGACATCGGCGGCCCGTCCATGGTGCGCGCCGCCGCGAAGAACCACCCGTCCGTGGCCGTCGTGGTGAATCCCGGCCGGTACACGGACGTGCTGCGGGCCGTCGCCGAGGGCGGCTTCGAGCTGTCCGCGCGCAGGCGGCTCGCCGCCGAGGCGTTCGCCCACACCGCCGCCTACGACGTCGCCGTGGCGGGCTGGTTCGCCGGCGCCTCCACGGCCCGCGACGCCGACGGGCAGGAGGACGCGGGCGCCGGGGAGTTCCCGGCCTTCCTCGGCGCGGCCTACGAGCGGGCGCACGTCCTGCGCTACGGCGAGAACCCGCACCAGGGCGCGGCCCTCTACACCGACGGCTCCGGCGGTCTGGCCGCCGCCGAGCAGTTGCACGGCAAGGAGATGTCGTACAACAACTACGTCGACACCGAGGCCGCCCGCCGCGCCGCGCACGACCACGACGAGCCGTGCGTCGCGATCATCAAGCACGCCAACCCGTGCGGCATCGCGGTCGGCGCCGACGTGGCCGAGGCGCACCGCAAGGCACACGCCTGCGACCCGCTCTCGGCCTTCGGCGGCGTCATCGCCGTCAACCGGCCGGTCTCGGTGGCGATGGCCGAGCAGGTCGCGGAGATCTTCACCGAGGTCGTCGTCGCCCCCGACTACGAGGCGGGCGCGGTGGAGGTGCTGACCCGGAAGAAGAACATCCGCGTCCTGCGCTGCCCCGACGCCCCGGCGGCCCGGACGGAGCTGCGGCCCGTCGAGGGCGGCGCCCTGCTCCAGGCCAAGGACCGGCTCCAGGCCGAGGGCGACGACCCCGCGCACTGGACGCTCGCCACCGGTGAGGCCCTCGGCGAGGCGGAGCTGGCGGAGCTGGCCTTCGCCTGGCGCGCCTGCCGGGCCGTGAAGTCGAACGCCATCCTGCTGGCCAAGGACCGCGCGACCGTCGGCGTCGGCATGGGCCAGGTCAACCGGGTGGACTCCGCCAAGCTCGCCGTCCAGCGGGCGGGGGAGGAGCGGGCGGCCGGCTCCTACGCGGCGTCCGACGCGTTCTTCCCCTTCCCCGACGGGCTGGAGGTGCTGACGGCGGCGGGCGTGAAGGCCGTCGTCCAGCCGGGGGGATCGGTGCGGGACGAGGCCGTCGTCGAGGCCGCGAAGGCGGCCGGGGTGACGATGTACCTCACCGGCACGCGGCACTTCTTCCACTGACGCGGCCCGGGGGGCCGTCGTCCGTCGGCGGCCCCCCGATCCGTGCGCTCCCCGGCCGTGGCCGGGCGCGGGATCACAGGAAGCGGCGCACGGGGGCGGTGGCGATCTCGCCCGCCCGCTGAAGGACCGGCCGGGTCCGCCACCGCTTGGGGCAGACGGGCTCGCTGCGGGTCAGGTCCTCGTCGAAGTGGGCGTCCAGCTCGGCCGTCAGCCGCTCGTCGATGACGGCGAGCATGACCTCCTCGTCGTGGTGCAGTGAGCGGTGGTTGAAGTTCGTCGAGCCGACGAGCGAGGCGATGCCGTCCACCGTGACGACCTTCGCGTGCATCATCGTCGGCAGGTACTGGTGGATCCGCACGCCGCAGGCGAGCAGTTCGTTGTAGTGGTTCTGGCCCGCGAGCTGGCAGACGCGCTGGTCGGTGTGCGGACCCGGCAGCAGGATCTCCACGGTGACGCCGCGCCGTGCGGTCGCGCACAGGAGCTCCACGAAGTAGTCGTCGGGGGCGAAGTAGGCGGTGGCCAGCCGCAGCCGCGTCCGGGCGGACTCCAGGACGATGCGCATCAGGGTCTGCATGTCCTGCCAGCCGATGCTGGCCGAGCCGCGCACCACCTGCACGACGGCGTCGCCCGCCGGGGCCTGGTCGCAGAACCGGTCGCGCGCGTCGAACAGGTCGGGCCGGCACTCGGCCCAGGTCTGCGCGAAGGCGGCGGCCATGCCGTCCACGGCGGGGCCGCGCACCTCGAAGTGCGTGTCCCGCCACTCGCTGGTGTCGCGGGCGTCGCCGGACCACTCCTCGGCGATGCCGACCCCGCCGGTGAAGGCCACCTCCTCGTCGACGACCAGGACCTTGCGGTGGCAGCGGTGGTTCTGCTTGAACGGCGAGAGCCACAGCGGTTCGCGGAACCAGACGATGCGCACGCCGGCGGCCTCCATGGCCTCCAGCAGGTCCCCCTCGATGGGACGGGAGCCGAACCCGTCGAGCAGCAGCCGCACCCGGACGCCCGCGCGGGCCCGGTCGGCGAGGGCCGCCGCGAACTCCCGGGCTATCTCCCCGCGCCAGTAGACGAAGGTCATCATGTCCACGGTGTGCCGGGCCCGGCGGACGGCGGCGAGCATGGCGGGGAAGATGGCGTCGCCGTTGCGCAGGGGGACGACGCTGTTGCCCTCGGTCGCCGGTGTGCCGATCAGCCGCTCCAGCCGGCGCCGCAGCAACCGGGCCGGGTCGGCGGACGCGTCGGCTCCGGTGGCGTCGGCCTCCTCGGGGAGGGCCGACCGGGCGTCGGACACGGTGTCGGACATGTCGGTTCCTTCGTGATGCGGCCGGGGATGGGTGGGGACCGTCGACGGTGGAGAGTACACCGAACAGATGTGTGGGCGTCGGGTGGGCGGGGGCGCCCCGGTCAGGCGGCGCCCCCGGCGGGTGCCGGGCGGTCCGCCGTCCGGTCACCCCCGCCGTCCGCCTCCTTCGGATCGGTGGGCCCGACGCGGGCCTCGGGGTCGGCGTCGGCCGCGCCGTCCTCCGTCGCCGTCCACGCGGCGCAGAACAGCAGCAGCTTGGCCATCAGGTTGATCCACACGAGCAGCGCGACGGGCACGCCGAACGCGCCGTACATGCTCTTGCCCGCGACGCCCGTGAGGTAGCCGCCGATCAGCAGCTTCAGCAGCTCGAAGCCCACCGCGCCGATGAGCCCGGCGGTCAGGAGGGCCCGCCGCCCGGGGCGCACCCCCGGCACGCGCGTCAGCAGGTACACCAGGAGCAGGAGGTCGACGCCGACGGCCGCGAGGACGGGCACGATCCGCAGCAGCCAGCCCGCCGGACCGTCGCGCTCGACGCCCAGGGCCCCGGCCGCCCAGTCCACGGCGCCCACCGTGAACGCCGATCCGGCCAGCGACACCACGACGACCCCGCCCAGCCCGGCCAGCATGGCCAGGTCCTTCGCCTTGGCCAGGACGGGGTTGACCTCCTCGTCCGGCAGCAGCCATACCTCCCGCAGGCACTGCCGCAGCGACTCCACCCAGCCCAGTCCGGTGAAGAGCAGCGCCGCACCCGCGATGACGCCGACGGTGGCGGCGTTGTCGACGAAGGACTGGATGCCGATCTGGTCGGAGATGCCGGGCACCTGGTCCGACAGCCAGTCCTGCGCGGTGTCGATCTGCTCCTGGCTCAGGAAGGCGGCGGCGATGGCGGCGCCGAGCGCGATCATGGGGAAGAGCGCGAGGAAGCTGGTGAAGGTGACGGCCGCGGCCAGTCGCGTCCAGTGCGTCGTGTCCAGCCGTTCGTACGCGTGCCAGACGTGCGTCTTCATGAGCCGCACGACGAGCGGGCCGATGACGGGCAACCGGGTCAGCCATTCCATGACCCCCCTTCTACCCCCGAGAGACGGTGCCAAGGGGGCCGACAGGCCCGGAGCGCTGTCGACAGGCCCGGAGCGCTGCCGGGAGGCCCGGCGCGGTTCGCGGGGTGACAGGGCGGCGGCCCCGGCGCGCTAGGGCGCCGGGGCCGCCGGGCGTGACATCCCCGCCTGTCGGGGGACGGCCGGCAGCGGCGGTCTGCCGGGGAAGCGGAACTCCCGCACCAGGCGCCACACCCCGTCGTCGGTGCCCTGCTCGTAGAGGGCGAAGCCGGTGATCAGCCAGGCCGCCTCGAAGTCGGCCAGCTCCTCCTGCGCCCGGTCCATCGAGGGCTCGTCGATGCCGTGCGCGACGGTGACGTGCGGGTGGTAGGGGAAGTTCAGCTCCCGCGCGAGCGGCCCCTCCGGCGCCCGTACCCGCTCCTGGAGTCCGGCGCAGGACGCCGCCCCTTCGGCGAGGCGCACGAACACGACGGGGGACAGGGGCCGGAAGGTGTCCGTGCCGGACAGCCGGAGCGGGAAGGGCTGCCCGGCGGCGGCGACGTCCGCCAGGTGCCGCTCGATGACCGGCCGGTCCGCCGCCTCCACCTCGGTCGGCGGGAGCAGCGTGATGTGGGTGGGGATGCTGTGGGCAGCGGAGTCCCCGAAGCCCGCGCGGCACTGCTGGAGCATGCTGCCGTACGGCTCCGGGACCGCGATCGATACGCCGACCGTGACGGTCCCCACGTCGTCTCCCTCCTGCGGTCCGGACGGAACGGATGAAACGGATGGTGCCAGTGGTGCGGGTGAAACCGGTGCTGCGTGTGGTGCGGGTGAACCGGGCGAGCGGGGCCCGCTGCCCGGTTCGGGGCGGTTGTCAGTGTTTCGCGGGCAGGAGGCCCACCTTGTCATAGGCGGTGGCGAGCGTCTCGGCGGCGACGGTGCGGGCCTTCTCCGCGCCCTTGGCCAGGAGCGAGTCCAGCGTCTCGGGATCGCCCAGGTACTCCTGCGTCCGCTCGCGGAACGGTGTCACCCAGTCGGTCACGACCTCGGCCAGCTCCGTCTTGAGGGCGCCGTAGCCCTGGCCCTCGTACCGCCGCTCCAGCTCGGCGACGGGCGTCCCGGTGAGCGTGGCGTGGATGGTCAGCAGGTTGCTGACGCCCGGCTTGCCCTCGGGGTCGTAGCGGATCTCCGTGCCGGTGTCCGTCACCGCGCTCCTGATCTTCTTCGCCGTGGTCTTCGGCTCGTCCAGGAGCGAGATGATCCCCTTGGGGGAGGAGGCGGACTTGCTCATCTTGACCGCCGGGTCCTGGAGGTCGTAGATCTTCGCCGTCTCCTTGAGGATGTAGGCCGCCGGCAGGTTGAACGTCCGGCCGAAGCGGCCGTTGAACCGCTCGGCGAGGTCGCGGGTCAGCTCGATGTGCTGACGCTGGTCCTCGCCGACGGGCACCTGGTCGGCCTGGTAGAGCAGGATGTCGGCGACCTGGAGCACGGGGTAGGTGAACAGGCCCACCGTCGTCCCCTCGGCGCCCTGCTTGGCGGACTTGTCCTTGAACTGCGTCATGCGGGACGCCTCACCGAAGCCGGTCAGGCAGTTCATGACCCAGCCGAGCTGCGCGTGCTCGGGCACGTGGCTCTGGACGAAGAGCGTGCAGCGGTCCGGGTCGAGCCCGGCGGCCAGGAGCTGCGCGGCGGCGAGCCGGGTGGAGGCCCGCAGCTCCTTCGGATCCTGCGGGACCGTGATCGCGTGCAGGTCGACGACCATGTAGAAGGCGTCGTGGGTCTCCTGGAGGGCCACCCACTGCCGGACGGCACCGAGGTAGTTGCCGAGGTGGAAGGAGCCGGCTGTGGGCTGGATACCGGAGAGCACGCGAGGACGATCGATAGCCATGCGGGCCATTCTCGCAGAGCGGCGGGGCTGATCGTCGTCGGCTGAGGCGGGGCGTCCGTCTCGTCGTGGCACACGGGCGGACGTCCGTGCGCCGTCCCGCGCCGAACCGCCGACCCTGCGCGCCCCCGGGGCGGACGGATGCTTCGCCGCGCACCGTCCGGTGTCCGGACGGCACGGTCCCGTTTCGCCAAGGGTGAGCGGGAATCCTCCGGACGGCGATAGAAATGACCGTGTGCGGCCCAACCCGCCGGACGATCCCACGAACGGAGCGTGCGATGCCCACTTCACCCGAGTTGATCGCCACCGCCGACGCCCACAGCGCCCACAACTACCACCCCCTGCCCGTCGTCATCAGCTCGGCCGAGGGGGCCTGGATGACCGACGTCGAGGGCCGCCGCTACCTCGACCTGCTGGCCGGGTACTCGGCGCTCAACTTCGGGCACGGCAACCCGCGGCTGATCGCCGCGGCCCGGGCCCAGCTGGACCGGCTCACCCTCACCTCGCGGGCCTTCCACCACGACCGGTTCGCGGACTTCTGCGTGCAGCTGGCCGAGCTGTGCGGCATGGAGGCCGTGCTGCCCATGAACACCGGTGCCGAGGCCGTCGAGACCGCGGTGAAGACGGCCCGCAAGTGGGGCTACCGGGTGAAGGGCGTGCCCGACGGGCGGGCGAAGATCGTCGTGGCCGCCGACAACTTCCACGGCCGCACCACGACGATCGTCAGCTTCTCCACCGACGCCGAGGCCCGGGCGGACTACGGGCCCTACACGCCCGGCTTCGAGATCGTGCCCTTCGGTGACCTGGCCGCGCTGGAGGCCGCGGTGGACGACGACACCGTCGCCGTCCTGCTGGAGCCCATCCAGGGCGAGGCGGGCGTCCTCGTGCCGCCGCCCGGCTACCTGGCCGGGGTCCGCGAGCTGACGCGGGCGCGGAACGTCCTGTTCCTCCTGGACGAGATCCAGTCCGGGCTCGGCCGGACCGGCCGGACGTTCGCCGCCGAGCACGAGGGCGTCGTGCCGGACCTCTACGTCCTGGGCAAGGCGCTGGGCGGCGGGGTGGTCCCCGTCTCCGCCGTCGTCTCCTCGCGGGAGATCCTCGGCGTCTTCCGGCCGGGCGAGCACGGGTCGACGTTCGGCGGGAACCCGCTCGCCTGCGCGGTGGCCCTGGAGGTGCTGGCGATGCTGCGCACCGGGGAGTTCCAGGAGCGGGCGGCGGAGCTGGGCGAGCACCTGCACCAGGAGCTGGCCGCGCTGACGGCGGACGGCCGGGTCACGGCCGTCCGGGGCCGGGGGCTGTGGGCCGGGGTGGACATCGACCCGGCCGTGGGCACCGGCCGGGAGATCTCCGAGAAGCTGATGGCCAAGGGCGTCCTGGTGAAGGACACGCACGGCTCGACGATCCGGATCGCCCCGCCGCTGACGATCGGCAAGGAGGACCTGGACCGGGGGCTGACCGCCCTGCGCGAGGTCCTCGCGGCCTGAGGGGCACGGGCCGGGGAGCGGACGCCGCTCCCCGGGCCCGCACCGGGCGGGCTCCGGAGCGGGTCAGCCCCCGACGGGCGTGAACTGCGGGCCGAACGAGTCGGTCGTCACGTCGAAGGTGCTGAACTCGCCGGTGTCGCCGTACTTCGTCCACACCTGGCACCGGTGGCCGGTGTCGGCGCCCCGGTCGACCGCCTGGACGGGCGGGATCTCGTCGCAGGTCAGCTTCTGCTCCACCTCACCGGTGGCGTTCTCGCCGTGCCGCGTCCACCACGCGTCGTAGACGCCCTGGGCGAGGAGGAGGTCCTTCTTCGCGTCCGCGTCGTACTGGATGAAGAAGGCGCCCTCTTCGTAGTCGTCCTTGATCGTGACCTCGAAGGGGACCTCCACGCCCTCGTAGGTGGCGGTGCACTCGCTCGTGGCCGACGCCTTCAGCGTGACGCCGTCCGGGCACTCGGCGCTCGTCTCGCCGTTCACCTTCGCCTGGCGCAGCAGCGTCTCGCGCAGCCGGTGCTCGACCTTCTCGGTGAAGTCCGCGTCGCTGCCGGGCTCCGGCTGAGGCGTCTTCAGGTCCTCGTTGGACTCGACGACCTCCGACCGCCCCTCGGTGATCTCCACGGCGAGGAACTCGCCGTCCCCCTCGCCGTCCCCCTCGGCTCCGCCGTCGTCGTTCCGCTGTGCCCCGTTCGCGGCGGAGTCCGTCGTCTTCTTGCCACCGCCGTCGCCCCCGTCGTCCGAACCGCACCCCGCGGTGAGCAGGGCGGCGGCGACGACGGCTACGGCGATCTTCGTTATCCGCATGCGCCCCACCCTAGAAGGCGGTCCCGGCGCCGGGACACGGTGGTCGACCGCGTGCGAGGAGGGCCCGGCCGCACCCGGCCGGGCCCTCCTCGACCGACGTCAGGACATCGGAGCCGTCACGGCGTCAGCTCTTGGGCAGCCACGCCTTCCAGACGTCCTCGTGCTCGGCGGCCCACTCGGCCGCGGCGTCCTCCTCGGCCATGCCCTCACCGGCGATCATGCTGGCGACCTCGTTCTGGTCCTCGGTCGACCACTGGAAGTTCTTCAGGAACTCCGCCGCCTCGCCGCCGTTCTCCGCGAAGTCGGCGTTGAAGTACTTCTGGAGCATGAGGGTGTCGTAGCCGCACTCGGTCTTCTCGGCCGGCTCGTTGCAGCCCTCGGTGTACTCCGGCAGCTCGACCTCGACCATCTCGATCTGGGCGTTCATCCACTGCGGGTCCCACCAGTAGGTGAGGAAGGGCTCCTCGGCCTCGTAGAGCCGCTGGATCTCCTTGAGCTGCGCGGCCTCGCTGCCCGTCGGGAGGATCTTGTAGTCCAGGTCGTGGTTCTTGATCAGGTGCTTGTCGTAGGTGGTGTACGACGGGGCGGCACCGATGAACTGGCCCTTGTCGCCGGACTCGGAGGTCTTGAAGTCGTCGACGAAGTCGTTGAGGTTCTCGTAGTCCAGGACCTCGGGGTTCTCGTCGGCGAAGTACTTCGGCACGAACCAGCCGATGTGGCCGGTCACGCCGAGGTCGCCGCCTTCGACGACGGTCTTCTTGTCCTCGACGTAGAGCTCCTCCTTCTTCGGGACGCCGCCCCAGTCCTCCAGGATGGCGTCGGCCTTGCCGCCGTGCAGGGCGTCGAAGGCGACCGGCTCGTCCATCTGCTTGATGTCGACCTTGACGTCCATCTCCTCTTCGAGGATGTGGGCGGCGACGGCGGCGTTGGCCTGTGCGCCGACCCACGACGGGACGGCGATGGTGACCTCCTTGGCACCGCCGCCGTCGCCGCCGGAGGCGGAGTCGCCGTCGGTCTCGGCGGCACAGGCGCTCAGCGCCAGGCCGAGGACACCGACGCCGGCGATCAGGGAGGTGCGGATCGGGGCTCTGCTCATGGTGGGGCTACTTCCGTATCTCTCGGAACTTCGGGGTCCGCCGGGTCCGGCGGCCCCCGTCGTGCGTGCGGGGGGTGGTGGCGGCGGCCGAGGAGGCCGCCGCCGGGGTCGTGGGGTGGGGCGTCAGCGCCCCTCGGTGCGGGCGGGCTGGGTGAGCCGGTCGAGCAGCACGCCCAGGCAGACGATCGCCGCGCCGGCGGGCAGGCCGAGAGCGAGGTCGCCCTTGGACAGGCCGGTGATGACGTCGATGCCCAGCGCGCCGCCGCCGACCATGCCGGCGATGACGACCATGGACAGCACCAGCACCACGCCCTGGTTGACCGCGACCAGCAACGACCGCCGGGCGAGCGGCAGCTGCACCTGGAGCAGCTGCTGCCGCGTCGTCGCGCCCATCGAGCGGGCGGCCTCCAGGGCCGCCGGGTCGCTCTGCCGGACGCCCTGCGCGGTGATCCGGATGACGGCGGGCAGGACGAACACCACGGCCGCCGCGATCCCGGCCATGCGGCCGACGCTGAACAGCGCGATCACCGGGATGAGGTACACGAACTGCGGCATCGTCTGCATGGTGTCCAGCAGCGGGCGCAGCCACCGCTCCACGCGGGGCACCCGGGCGGCCAGGACGCCGACGGCGAAGCCCAGCAGCAGCGTGATCACCAGCGCGACGAGCACCTGGGAGAGCGTGTCCATGGACTTCGTCCACAGGCCGAGGACGCCGATGACGCCCAGGGCGGCGCTCGCCGTGAGCGCGGCCCGCCAGCGGCCCACGGCCCAGCCGAGCGCGGCGACGAGGACGAGCAGCGCCCACCACGGGGTGGCGTTCAGCCCGTCGCGCAGGGGGTTGAGGACCCCGTTGGTGACGCCCTCCGCCCAGGTGAGGGTGCCGCCGACGACGGGCACACCCGAGCCGAGGCTCTTCTCGATCCACTCGGTGGCGTCGTTGACGTACGGGGTGATGCGGAACGTCCACTCGCGCGGCCACTCCTCCTCGCCCAGCCTCGGGCCGAGGGCGGACAGCACGGCGGCCAGAGCGCCCAGGCCCAGCCAGGACGGCCAGCCCCGCAGCCGTGCGAACCGGCCGGGGGAGACGGTGAACGGGGAGCGAAGGAGCGGCCGGGTGCCGGCCTTCCGCGGCGCCTCGGCGGCCGGGGAGGGCGCGCGCGTCTCGGACTCCTCCAGCCGCGCGCCGGCGGCGGCGGTCGTCCGGTCGAGCAGGACGGCGACGAGCACGATGGCGATGCCGGCCGTCAGCGCCTGCCCGACGTTGACCTTGCCCAACGCCCGGTAGATGACGTCGCCCAGGCCGCCGGAACCGACCACCGAGGCGAGCACCACCATGGACAGGCACATCATGATCGTCTGGTTGAGGCCGAGGAGCATCTCCTTGCGGGCCAGCGGCAGCCGGGCCGTCCGCAGCCGCTGCCACGGGCTCGCGCCCAGCGAGGCGGACGCCTCCAGGGCGGCCGGGTCGGCGCCGCGCAGACCCAGCGAGGTGAGCCGGGCCATGGGCGGGGCCGCGTAGATGACGGTCGCGACGAGCGCCGACGGCACGCCGATGTCGAACAGCAGGACGAACGGCAGCAGGTAGGCGAACGCCGGCATGACCTGCATGAGGTCGAAGACGGGCCGCAGCGCGCGGTCGCAGGCGTCGGAGAGTCCGGCGGCGATGCCGAGCAGCAGGCCGAGCAGCGCCGCGGCGGCCACCGCGACCGTCATCAGCGCCAGGGTCTCCATGGTCGGGTCCCACATGCCGAGCACGCCGACGACGAGGAACACGCCGAGGGCGGTGGCGGCGGTGCGCAGCGCGCGCGGACGCAGTCCGGCACCGCCCGCGTACCAGGCGAGGACCGTGCCCAGCAGGGTCACGCCGACCCAGCCGAGGCCCTCGAAGAGGCCTATGAGGGAATCAACGGCGAGTTCGGCGTTGTTGCTGACGTGCAGGAGGAAGTACAGGAAGAGCCAGTGCGAGTCGCGGTTCTCGACCAGCCAGGCGTTGAGGTCCTCCAGCGGCGTGGTGACGTCGACCGTCATCCCGGCGGGCCAGGCGCCGGAGCCGGTCACGAAGGCGCTGACGAGGACGAGGACGGCCGCGAGGGCGACCAGCAGGGCGGAGGGGCGGGCCGCGAGGCGGGCGGCCAGAGCGGCGGCCGGGCCCGGAGGCCGGGCGGCGGGCTCCTTCGCGGAGACGGTCTCGGTGGGCGGCTCGCTGGGCCGCTCGTCTCTCTTCTCCAGGGCGGGGGCGCTCATATCGCGCCTGCCTTCTCGCCCCGGGGCTCCCCGCCGTGCCCCGAGTCGAGCCCCGCGACGACGGAGAGCAGCCGGGAGTGGCAGACCACGCCGAGGACGTTGCCGTCCTCGCCGACGCGGACGTGCTCGCCGGTGCGGGCCACCGCCTCGATGGCGTCGACGACGCGCGTAGAGGGCGGCAGCACGGCGCCGGTGATGGCCTCGTCGCCCACCGCCGGACGCATGGCCCGGCGCAGGGTGATGACCTGCTCGCGCGGCACGTCGCGGACGAAGTCCCGCACGTAGTCGTCGGCCGGTGCGGCGACGATCTCCTCGGGCGTGCCGAGCTGCACCACCCCGCCGTCGCGCATGAGGGCGATGCGGTCGCCCAGGCGCAGCGCCTCGGAGAGGTCGTGGGTGATGAAGACCATCGTGCGGCCCTCCTCCCGGTGCAGCCGGACGACCTCGTCCTGCATGTCGCGGCGGATCAGCGGGTCGAGGGCGCTGAACGGCTCGTCGAACAGGAGCACCTCGGGGTCGGTGGCCAGGGCGCGGGCGAGGCCGACGCGCTGCTGCTGGCCGCCGGAGAGCTGGCCGGGACGGCGGTCCCCGAGCCGGTCCAGGCCCACCTTCGCGAGCATCTCCTCGGCGCGGGCGCGGCGTTCGACCTTGCCCATGCCCTGGATCTCCAGGCCGTAGGCGATGTTGTCCAGGACGGTGCGGTGCGGCAGCAGGCCGAAGTGCTGGAAGACCATGGCGGCCCGGTGCCGGCGCAGTTCGCGCAGCCGGGACTTGTCCATGGCGCGGACGTCCTCGCCGTCGATGTGCAGCGTGCCGCTCGTCGGCTCGATGAGCCGGGTCAGGCAGCGCACCAGCGTCGACTTGCCGGAGCCGGACAGTCCCATGACGACGAAGACCTCGCCGGGGTGCACGTCGAAGGAGACGTCGCGGACGGCGGCGGTGCAGCCGGTGCGCGCGGTGAGTTCCGCGGCACTCAGCTCGCCCAGCCGCGCGTCGCCGGGTATCCGCTCGGCCTTCGGGCCGAAGACCTTCCACAGGTTGCGGACCGCGAACACCGGTTCGGTGGCCGCACCCTGAGCGTGCTCGGTGGTGGACATCAGGCAACACCTCCCGGTGTGGTGGGTTCCTCGTGGGAATCGTGGGGGTTCCGCCCCGACGGTCCGGCCCGCAGCAGGTCGGCGGCCTTCTCGCCGACCATGAGGACGCCGATCATCGGGTTGACGGCGAACATCGTGGGGAAGACGGAGGCGTCGGCGATCCGCAGGCCGCTCAGGCCGCGCACCCGCAGCTGCGGGTCGACGACGGCCAGCGCGTCGTCCTCGGCGCCCATCCGGCAGGTGCCCGCCGGGTGGTAGACGGTGTGGGCGACCTGGCGCGCGTAGGCGCTCAGCTCCTCGTCCGACGTCACCTGCGGTCCGGGGCACACCTCACGGCGCAGCCAGCGCGCGAACGGCTCGGTGCGGGCGATCTCGCGGGCCAGCCTGATGCCGTCCACGAGGGTGCGGCCGTCGTAGTCGTCCTCGTCGGTGAAGTAGCGGAAGTCCAGGGCCGGCTTGACGTCCGGGTCGGCGCTGGTGAGGTACAGCCGGCCCCGGCTGCGGGGCTTGGGGATGTTCGGCGTCATCGACACGCCGTGCGGGGGCCGTTCGTAGCCGATGCGCTCCGGGTTGTCCGTGAACGGGATCTGGTAGAAGTGGAACATCAGGTCGGGCCCGGCCGCCTCGGGGTCCCGGCGCACGAACAGCCCGGCGTCGGAGTCCATCGCGGAGTTGTCCGGGATCGGCCCGTCCGTCTCCCACACGATCACCGACTCGGGGTGGTCCAGCAGGTTCTCGCCCACGCCCGGCAGGTCGCGCACGACGGGGATGCCCAGTTCCGCGAGGTCCGCGGCCGGTCCGAGGCCCGAGTGCAGCAGCAGCCTCGGGGTGTCGACGGCGCCCGCGCACACGACGACCTCGCGGCGGGCGCGCAGCAGCGACTCGGTGCCGTCCGCGGCGCGCACGTGCACCCCGGTGGCCCGCTCGCCGTCCAGCTCCAGGCGGAACGCCCAGGTCTCCAGCAGCAGGTCCAGGCCCGGCCGGTCCCCGGCGGCCAGGTGCGGGTGCAGGTAGGCGACGGACGCGGAGGAGCGCTTGTTGTCCTCCGGGTGGTAGGCGAGGTCGAAGAAGCCCGCGCCCTCGTGGAAGGGCGCCGCGTTGAACCCCTCCACGCGGGGGACGCCGGTGGCGGTGACGGCCGCCTCCACCCAGTCGCGGGCGATGGCGTTCCGGTCCTTCTCGTGCACCGGCACGATGTTGTTGCGCAGCTTCCCGAAGTAGGACTCCATCGAGGCGGCGTTCCAGCCGGACGCCCCGGCCTCCTCCCACTCGTCCCAGTCGGAGGGCAGCGGCTTGAAGGAGATGAGCGTGTTGTGCGAGGAGCAGCCGCCCAGGACCTTCGCGCGGCTGTGCCGGATGTGGCTGTTGCCGCGCGGCTGGATCGTGGTGGGGTAGTCGTAGTCCAGCTCACCGCCGAGCAGCCCGAGCCAGCGGCGCAGCGTCAGCACCTCCGGCCGGTCGACGTCGGAGGGGCCGCCCTCGATCAGGGCGACGGTGACGTCGGGGTCCTCGGTGAGGCGGGAGGCGATGACGGAACCGGCCGTCCCGCCGCCGACGATCACGTAGTCGTAGACGCTGCTCCCGCTGGGGGCGCCGTCCGCGCCGTCCTCGCGCCGTCCGCCGCGTCCGGGGTCCGGGTCGTTGCTGCTCATGGCGGTGTGGTGCTCCTCGGGGTGGTGCTGTGCGGACCGGTTCGCGGTCCGCCGGGGTGGTGCGGGGGACGTGGGGTCGGGGGTGGAGGGTGGCACGGTCGTCGCGGCCGGGCGGGGTCAGCCGCCGAACCAGCGGACGGGGGCGGGACGCAGGTTCTCGTAGACGTGCTTGGTCTCGCGGTACTCGGCCAGTCCGGCCGGTCCCAGCTCGCGTCCCACGCCGGACTTGCCGAAACCTCCCCACTCGGCCTGCGGGAGGTAGGGATGGAAGTCGTTGATCCACACGGTGCCGTGCCGCAGCCGCGCGGCGACGCGCCGGGCGCGGGCGGTGTCGGCGGAGAACACGGCCCCGGCGAGGCCGTACTCGGTGTCGTTGGCCAGGGCGACGGCCTCGTCCTCGGTGTGGAAGGTCTCCACGGTCAGGATCGGGCCGAACGTCTCCTCGCGGACGACGCTCATCTCGCCGTGGCAGTGGTCCAGCACGGTCGGCAGGTAGAAGTAGCCGCCCTCGGGGCGGACCTCGCTCGGCTCGGGCCGCGCGCCGCCGCAGCGCAGCGTGGCGCCGTCGGCGAGGGCGGCGGCCACGTACGCCTCGGTCTTCTCCAGCTGCTGCCGGGAGACGAGCGGTCCGCACTCGACACCCTTCTCGGTGCCCCTGCCCAGACGTATGAGCGACGCCCGGCGGGCCAGCTCGGCGACGAAGCGGTCGCGCACCGGCTCCTCGACGATGAGCCGCGCACCGGCGGAGCACACCTGGCCGCTGTGGATGAAGGCGGCGTTGAGCGCCTGGTCGACGGCCGTGTCGAAGCCGTGCTCGGTGGCGCAGGCGTCGGCGAAGACGACGTTGGGGTTCTTCCCGCCGAGCTCCAGGGCGACCTTCTTCACGCTCGGCGCGGCGGCCTGGGCGACCTTCACGCCGCTGGCCAGTCCGCCGGTGAAGGACACCAGGTCGACGTCGGGGTGTTCGGCGAGCCGGGCGCCCACGGGGTCGCCGGCGCCGGTCACGAGGTTGCCCACCCCGGCGGGCAGCCCGGCCTCGTCGAGCAGCTCGAGCAGGCGCACGGTGGACAGCGGTGTCAGCTCGCTGGGCTTGACGACGAAGGTGTTGCCCGCCGCCAGGGCCGGTGCGATCTTCCAGCTGGCCTGGAGCAGGGGGTAGTTCCAGGGCGTGATCATCGCGCAGACGCCGACGGGTTCGTGCACGACCACGCTGTGCACGTCCGGGTCGCCCGCGTCGACCACGCGTCCGCCGGACTCGTTCGTCACGAGGTCGGCGAAGTAGCGGAAGGCCGCCGTGACGTCGTCGACGTCGACCCGGCCCTCCTCCAGCGTCTTGCCCGTGTCGCGGGACTCCGTGCGGGCGATCTCCTCGCGGTCCCGCTGGAGCAGGTCCGCGGTGCGGCGCAGCAGGGCGGCCCGTTCGGCGACGGGAGTGCGCGGCCAGGGGCCGGCGTCGAAGGCGCGCCGGGCGGCCCGGACGGCGTCGTCGGCGTCCTCGGCCGACCCCTCGGCGACCACCGCCAGCACGGTGGCGTCGGCGGGGTCGATGACCTCGCGGGTGGTCCCGGCCGTCGCGGCGCGCCAGACGCCGTCCACGTGGACGGTCGTCGGCTCCGGCACGTCTTCTGAATGCATTTCCTTGCTTTCTGCCCGTTTTGCACTGCGCCAGACACACTGGCAACGGGCACCCCTGCCCCGAACCTGCGATCTCATGCCCGTGAGTATTCGATAAGTGGCCTTCATCACGCTGGAGGTCGAGTTTCGGCCCCGACCTCTACGTTGGGCGGGTGGCACAACTGACAACACGGGGAAGGTACGTGCGCGTGCGAAAGCAGTACAGGACGCCGGCGCTGGCAGCGGCGGCGGCTCTCATGGCGGTCGCGGGTCTGAGCGCCTGCGGCAGCGAGGGCAACGGCCTGGCCGAGAAGTCGGGCAAGGAGGTCTCCGAGGAGGCCGGCAAGGCGCTGAAGGACGTCACCTCGTTCCAGATGCAGATGGAGTCCGAGCAGGACGGGGCCACTTTCTCCATCGACCTGACGATGGACCGCGACGGCAACTGCGTCGGGAAGATCGACCAGGGCGAGCAGGGCACGGCCGAGATCGTCAAGCAGGGCGACAAGGTCTGGATGAAGCCGGACCAGAAGTTCTGGGAGACGCAGGGCGGCGCGAACGGCGTGGCCGCCTACGAGCTCTTCAAGGGCAAGTACATCGCCGGCACCACTCAGGACCCGATGCTGCAGGGCATGGCCGGCAGCTGTGACCTGAAGGCCCTCCAACAGGACATCAACAGCGACGACGACGGCACCACCTGGTCCGACCCGAAGGAGGGCGAGGTGGACGGCAAGAACGTCGTGACCATCAAGGGCACCTCCGAGGAGGACGAGGAGGAGACCACGATGCACGTCGCCGCCGAGGGCACGGCGTACCCGGTGCAGATCGTGAGCGTCGAGGGCGGCGCCGAGACGACCCTCGGGTTCGGCAAGTTCGACGAGGGCGTGCCGGACGACGTCCCCTCCGAGGACGAGTCCTTCGACATCTCCAAGCTGGAGCAGGCCGCCGGCAGCTGAGCCGACGCGCCCGGCCACGCCGGAACGCCGAACGGCCCCCGCATCGCGGGGGCCGTTCGGCGTTCTGCGGGCGGAGGCGCTCAGAGCAGGCCGAGACCGCGCACCGCGTCGCGCTCCTCGGCGAGCTCCTGGACGGAGGCGTCGATGCGGGCGCGGGAGAAGTCGTTGATGTCCAGGCCCTGGACGATCTTGTACGTCCCATCGGCGCAGGTGACGGGGAAGGACGAGATGAGGCCCTCCGGGACGCCGTAGGAGCCGTCCGAGGGAATGCCCATGGACGTCCAGTCGCCCGCGGGGGTGCCGTTGACCCAGGTGTGCACGTGGTCGATGGCGGCGTTGGCGGCGGAGGCGGCCGAGGACGCGCCGCGCGCCTCGATGATGGCGGCACCGCGCTTGGCGACGGTCGGGATGAACTCGTCCGCCAGCCACGTCTCGTCGTTCACGGTCTCGGCGGCGTTCTTCCCGGCGACCTCCGCGTGGAAGATGTCCGGGTACTGGGTGGCCGAGTGGTTGCCCCAGATCGTCAGCTTCCTGATGTCCGTGACGGCGGTGCCGGTCTTCTTCGCGAGCTGGGTCAGCGCGCGGTTGTGGTCGAGGCGGGTCATCGCCGTGAAGCGCTCCGCCGGTACGTCCGGCGCGGCGGCCTGCGCGATGAGGGCGTTGGTGTTGGCCGGGTTGCCCACGACGAGGACCTTGACGTCGTCGGCGGCGTGGTCGTTGATGGCCCTGCCCTGCGGCTTGAAGATGCCGCCGTTGGCCTCCAGGAGGTCGCCGCGCTCCATGCCCTTGGTGCGCGGGCGCGCGCCGACGAGGAGGGCGACGTTCGCGCCGTCGAAGGCGACGTTCGGGTCGTCGCTGATCTCGATGCCCTCAAGGAGCGGGAACGCGCAGTCGTCGAGCTCCATGGCGGTGCCCTCGGCGGCGCCGAGGGCGGGGGTGATCTCCAGCAGGCGCAGCTTGACGGGGACGTCCGGTCCCAGCAGGTGGCCGGAGGCGATGCGGAAGAGCAGCGCGTAGCCGATCTGGCCGGCGGCTCCGGTGACGGTGACATTGACGGCGTTGCGGGTCATGGCGGTCTCCGTTGAACCTGACGATGGCGGCTGGACCTCCGGACCGAGGACGAAGTCTCTCTACGTCAAGAGATCCGGCGTCAGGCTATCGCGCCCGGCGGTGGCGGCGACGGCAGGGCGGTGGCACGCGCCGGGCCCCGACGGAGTGCGGGGCGGCCGCCCGCAGAGGGAGGGGGTTGCGGGCGGCCGCCCCGGACGCGGTGCCGCGCCCGTGGGGGGATGACGGTGTTGTGCCCCGTATCCCGCGACCCTATGCACAGCGGGTGCCCGACCCGTCGCGTCCGCGAGCCGCGTCAGCGGACCGTGCACCCCTGCGACGCACCGGCCCGCTCGACGCAGATCCGCACGACGTCCGGGCTCTTCGCGGCGACCATCATCGTGTAGCCCTCGGTGTTCCCGCCCAGGTCCTCGCTGGCCTCCGCGTCGGTGTCGGCGGTGATCACGACGGTGTCGCCCGGCTCGGCGGCGCCGATCCTGGCCCAGGCGGCCTTGCACACCTCGCTGTAGCGCACCTCGACGTAGGCCGTCCCGATCATCGCGTCCGACGTCGTCTCGGCGTACTGCCCGCCGCAGCCCATGAGTTCGGGGTCCTCGCCGGTGCAGTCGGCGCCGCTGCACAGCACACCGTCGGGCAGCTTCGGCTCGGTCGCCTTACGCGGCGGGGGCGTGGGCTCGGCGGCGGCCTCGTCGCCGCCCCCGGGGAGGTCGACGAAGAAGAAGGTGGCGGCCAGGACGGCCAGCGCGCTCACCCCGCCGGCGAGCAGCATCGTGAGCCGTCGCCCCCCGGACGGCCCCTCGGCCGGGCGGGCGGTGCGGCCCGCGCCGGGCCGACCCGGCGCGGGCCGGGGCCCCCGGGACGCGGGCCGGGGCGCGGGCTGGGACGCGGCCGGGGCGCCCGGGGCGGCCTCCGGCGAGGTGCGCAGGGCCGTCGTCGCGGCGTCGCCGGCGGCCGGGACGGCGCCCGGGGCCGGACGCCCGGGGGCGTTCCGCTGCCGTCTGCGGCCCCCGGCGGCCTGGGCCCCGGCCGCCTCGGCGGCCTCCAGGGCCTCGCGCGCCTGCGATATGCGGATGGCCTCCATCGTCATGTCGTGCCGCATCTCGGCCCGGCTCCAGGCCCGTTCGGCCAGCTCCCACAGGGTCGCCAGATGCCGCACGTCGGTACCGGTGACGTCGGCGAGCGCGGAGACGGCCCCCTGCGGCGGCAGCAGCCGTCCGCCGAGGTAGCGCTCCCACGACGTCTTGCTGTAGCCCGTCTTGTCCGACAGGGCCGAGAGGCTCAGCCCGCTGCGGTCCACGAGCCGGCGCATCTGACTCGCGAAGTCGCGGATCTCCGGGTCCAGTTCCTCCGGTAGCGGCTTCCAGCGAGGCATGCCGATGACCTCTCTCTCCCCGGTCGTGCTGGTGTTCCGTCCTCGCGCACCGCCGACGGTCGCCACGGGCCGGGCACGAACATCCGACCAGTGTGCCACTCGTCGGTGGGGGGAACGGCACGTCCGTCCGGTTCCACGCACGAACGGTGCGCGGCGGTTCCACGCCGACGGTGGTCCCCCGCGCCGGGTCCGCGCCGGGCGCTAGCGGACGAGGTAGCGGATGACGTCCTCCAGGAACGGGATCTCCAGCACCGGTCTCGGCTGCGCCATCAGCCCCAGAACGATGATGAGCGAGCCGAGCAGGCCGTACGTCAGCATGTCCGTGAACCGGGAGCGCACGGCCAGCATGCCCACGTTCGGCACCACCCGGCGCAGCACCGCACCGGCCAGCAGCGAGCCGCCCACGACGAGCACACCGAGCCGCATCTCGCCGAGGACGATCAGCAGCCCGGCCCCCGTCCCGGCCAGCACCGTCAGCAGCGGCCACTGGCGGTACGGCGCGGGGGCGTCGCCGCCCGCCGCCCGGCCGCCGCCCTCGGGCCGGGCGGTGTCGCGGGTGAGGACGGGGAAGCGCCGGGTGCGGCGGCGCGGCGCGCTGGAATCCGCTCCCATGGCTCAGCCCGCGTTCCGCTCGGCCGCGTCCACGACGTTGGCCAGGAGCATCGCCCGCGTCATCGGGCCGACGCCGCCCGGGTTGGGCGAGAGCCACCCGGCCGTCTCCGCGACGCCCGGGTGCACGTCACCGGCGATCTTCCCGTTCTCGTCACGGCTCACGCCGACGTCGAGCACGGCCGCACCGGGACGGACGTCCTCGGGCTTGATCAGATGCGGCACGCCGGCGGCCGCCACGACGATGTCGGCCTCGCGCAGGTGCGCTGCCAGGTCGCGGGTGCCGGTGTGGCACTGCGTCACCGTGGCGTTCTCCGAGCGGCGGGTCAGCAGCAGCGGCAGCGACCGCCCCACCGTGATGCCCCGGCCGACGACGACCACCTCGGCGCCCCTGATCGGCACCTCGTGGCGCCGCAGCAGCTCGATGATCCCGTTCGGCGTGCAGGGCAGGGGCGCGGGGACGCCGAGCACGAGCCGGCCGAGGTTCGCCGGGTGCAGCCCGTCGGCGTCCTTGTCCGGGTCCATCAGCTCCAGCACCCGGTTGGTGTCGATGCCCCGGGGGAGCGGCAGCTGCACGATGTAGCCGGTGCACTCCGGGTCCTCGTTGAGCTCGCGGACGACGGCCTCGATCTCCTCCTGCGTCGCGGTGGCGGGCAGTCGGCGCTGGATGGAGGCGATGCCCACCTGGGCGCAGTCGCGGTGCTTGCCCGCCACGTACTTGTGGCTGGCCGGGTCGTCGCCCACCAGCACGGTGCCCAGTCCGGGGCGTACCCCCCGGTCCGCCAGGGCCGTCACCCGGGTGGCGATTTCGGACTTGATGGTGGCCGCGGTGGCCTTGCCGTCGAGAATCTGCGCGCTCATGCCCCCATCCTCCTTGATGCCCGGCCTCCGTCTCCACTCCGCCCGCCGCCACGGGCCCGGTAAGAGCTTCGTCACGGTCGGCGAGCGCGGCTGGACAGGCGGTCCGGGCGGACCGGATGATGACCGCAGTGCCGCGGGCCGAAGGGGACGGCCGCGGGGGAGGCACGGGGAAGGCGCTTGCGCCCGGCCCTCGGGCCGGAGCCCGCGGGTGCCCCGGTGACCTGGCCCGGGCGCGTCCGATCGTCCCCACCACGCTTTCGAGGTTCCGCCGTGAGTCACCCGAGCCAGCCCAACCCGTACGGTCAGCCGCCGCCGTACGGCTACCCGTCGGTGCCGCCGCAGCAGCCCCCGCCCCAGCACCACCCGGCGCCGGGCTACCAGGCGCCGGGCTACCCGTCGGCGGGCTATCCGGGCGGCTACCCGCAGTACCCCGGCGGCATGCCGCCGACGCGGACGGGGATGCCCGGCGTCGTCGTCACCGCCCGGGTGCTGCTCTTCGTCGCCGGTGGCCTGTGGCTGCTGCTCGCCATGCTGGGCGTCTACCTGATGGCCGAGTCGTCGAAGCCGTACTACGAACGTCCCGCCTTCGGCGGCGTGTCCGACGACCTCTACGTGGTCGGCGTCGTCCTGCTGTGCGTCAGCCTGGCCATGGGAGCGCTGCACATCACCGTCGCCTCGATGTTCGGCAGGGGCCGCACCGGCGTCCGGGTCATGGCGATCATCACGGCGGCCCTCAACACCCTCGCGGCCGGACTCGCGTTCCTCAGCTCCCTCACCTCCGACGAGTCGGTGGACGGTTTCGGGGTGCTCATCCAGGTGCTGTGGCTGGTGACGGCGATCCTGACGCTCGTCTTCCTCTGCGTCCGCCCGGCCGGCCAGTGGTTCAACCGCCCGCAGTTCTGACCGGGGCCGTCACCCGCCGGCCGGCGGGCGTCCGCGTACGGGCCCGGCCGCCGGGTCCCGGTCAGTCCCGCGCGGTGGGCCAGCGCCGGTGCACGAACCAGACCGCGGCGGCCAGGACGGTGCCCGTCGCCGCGATGAGGCCCACGGCGGTGCTGACGCCCGAGGCCCCGGAGGCGGGCGGCTCGGAGGCCGTCAGCCCCGCGGCGGTGCCCTCGGCGTTCTTCTCGTCCCCCACCGGGGTCGGATCCCCGGGCGGGGCCTGCGCGCCGCGCGGCGGGACGAGTTCGCCGACCGGGGTCACCTTCCCCGCCGCCGCGAAGCCCCAGTCCAGCAGGTCGGCCGTCTCCTCGTACACGCGGTTGGCCCCCTCGTCGTCGTCGGGGTGCATGACGGTGACCAGGAGGGTGCGCTCCCCGCGCTGCGCGACGCCGGTGAAGGTGTAGCCCGCCTCGGAGGTGAAGCCGTTCTTCACCCCGGCCAGCCCCTCGTACGGTTCGAGCCCGTGGGAGCCGATCAGGAGCCGGTTCGTCGTGCCGATGGCGAAGTGCTCGCGCTCGCGTGGCCCGTCGTCCTCCTTCGGCTTCTTCTTCCCCTCCTCCGCCCACTCGCCGGGGAAGTCGGCCTCGGCGGTGGCCGCGTAGGCCCGGAAGGCCGGCTTCTGCATCCCGGAGCGGGCGATGAGAGTGAGGTCGTAGGCGGAGGACGTCTGCCCCTCGGCGTCGTAGCCGTCCGGGCTGACGACGTGGGTGTCCCGCGCGCCGAGGGCCTCGGCGTGCTCGTTCATCTCCCGCGCGGTCTTCTCCAGGCCGCCGTTCATCGCGGCCAGGACGTGCACCGCGTCGTTGCCGGAGCGGACGAACACCCCGTTCCACAGGTCGTGCACGGTGTACGGGTGGTCCTCCTCGATGCCGACCGCGCTCGAATTGGTGCCGAGTTCCAGGAGGTCCTCCCGCCGCACCTCGTAGACGGTGTCGGCCTCGAACTTCGGCAGCAGCGTGTCGGCGAAGAGCATCTTGATCGTGGAGGCCGGTGCCAGCCGCCAGTGGGCGTTGTGCGCGGCCAGGACGTCACCGCTCTCGGCGTCGGCCACGATCCAGGAGCGCGCGGTGAGCTTCTTCGGCACCTTCGGCGCCCCCGGGCCGAGCGCGACCTGGGTGCCGGGCAGGCCGAGACGTTCGCCGCCGACCGTGGACATGTTCTCCGGCGGCTTCGGCGGCTTCGCCTCGTCGGCCGCCGCGGGGGCGGTGGTCGCTCCGCTGAGCAGGGCGGGCAGCAACACCGCCGCCGCCACCGTCGTACGGGCGGCGGTGCGCCGGGAAGTATGACGAATCGTGTCCACGGGGGGAACGTACAGCGTGTGCCGACACTCCGTTAGCCCAGGGGCGGCACCCGGGTGACCACCCGGTCGGCCGCACGACACGCGGCGATCCGGTGCGGCGTGGCCGCCCGTCCGGGTGACCGCACGG
Source organism: Streptomyces chumphonensis (assembly GCF_014779715.1). Classification (GTDB taxonomy): domain Bacteria; phylum Actinomycetota; class Actinomycetes; order Streptomycetales; family Streptomycetaceae; genus Streptomyces; species Streptomyces chumphonensis. Next base: position 98,959 of record NZ_JACXYU010000005.1, on the reverse strand, counting down.
CGGGGCGACGCGACATCGCCCGGGACCGGACGGCGGCCCGGCTCAGGCACCCCGCGCGGCCAGTTCGACCACGGTGATGTCCGGCTCCGCGCCGACCCGCACCGGCGGCCCCCACGCGCCGGCGCCGCGCGTCACGTAGAGCTGCGTGTCGCCGTACCGCTCCAGCCCCGCCAGGGTGGGGTTGGCCAGGTCCGCCAGGTACGTCCCCGGCCACATCTGGCCCCCGTGGGTGTGCCCGGAGAGCTGGAGGTCGACGCCGTGCTCGACCGCGTCGTGGATCATCACCGGCTGGTGCGCCAGCAGCACGGAGGCGCGCTCCGGTGCCCGGTCGCCGAGGGCGGCCTCGTAGTCCGGGCCGTCGCCGTAGTCCTCACCGGCGATGTCGTTGACGCCGGCCAGGTCGAAGCCGGCCAGCTCGACCCGCTCGTTCTCCAGCGGACGCACGCCCAGCTCCCGCATGTGGTCGACCCACTGCTCGGCACCGGAGAAGTACTCGTGGTTGCCGGTGACGAAGTACGCGCCGTCCCGCGAACGCAGCCTGGCCAGCGGCTCGGCGGCCGGCCCGAGGTCCGCCACGGAACCGTCCACGAGGTCCCCGACGATGGCGACGGCGTCCGCGTTGACCCGGTTGATGACGTCCACGATGCGCTGGGTGTGGCCCCGGCCCAGGACGGGCCCGATGTGGATGTCGCTCACCACCGCGATCCGGTAGCCGTGCGCCCCGCGCGGCAGCTTGGCCAGCGGCACCGTCACCCGCTTCAGCCGGGGCCCGACGCCCAGCATGCTGTAGGTCCCGTACCCCACGGTCCCCGCCGCCACCACACCCGCCGTGACGGCCGCCGTCCGGGCGACGAACAGCCGGCGCGAGGGATCGGACGGACCGGGCCCGTCGGGGGCGGCCCGCGTGGACCCGGGCGGCGGCTCCGCGGACGGCCGCCCGGGTCCCTCCGGGGCGTCCGTCGGGCCGGAGGCGTCCGCCGGGACGGTGCCGGTGCCCTGCGGCGCGGTCACCAGCTCCTGCCGGGGCTCCGGCGCCGGAGCGGGCCGCTCCGCCCGCGCCGCCCGCCGGGCGAGCAGCCGCCGGGCCAGCGGGCGCACCGGCTCCAGCGCGAGGAGGGCGAGCAGCAGGTAGACGAGCAGCGCGAACCACATGAGGCCGGGCCACGCCAGCAGCTGCTGCACGACGAACGGCGCCTCCATCCGCCCCGCCGTCTGCCCCGCGACGGCGAGGAGCGGCAGCACGACGGCCAGGGCCGTCCCCACCCGCCGGTAGACGCCGCGCGGCGCCGAGACGTCACGGACCAGGCGGCGCCACAGGTAGTAGTGCGCACCGCCCAGCACACCCACCACGAGCCCCAAGAACACGAACACCATGTGACGCTCTTCCCCGCCCTATCCGCTATGCGACGTCGTCTCTGTCTTCGCCAACGCCGCCACCCGCACCGGCGTTCCCGGCGTTCCGCCGGTGGCCCTCGGCGCCCCCCGCGACGGGCGGGCGGCGCAGGGCCCGCAGCCCCCGCAGCCCGATCACGCCGATGGCCGTCCCGAGCGCGAAGGACACGACGGCCAGGCACAGGTGCACCCAGAAGTAGCCCGTCGGGTCGCCCGCGTCGTCGAAGGCCAGCCCGCTGGAGTCCTTCCACAGGTTGCGCACGAAGGTCGTCCACACGAACCACGACCACACCCCGAACGCCAGCAGGAACCAGGAGACGGGGCGGGAGAGCTTCATGACCTCAAGTATGCGGGGGACCGTCCCGGCCCCGGCCCGCGGCCCCCGCCGCCGTGGGCAGCACGAAGTCCTCCAGCACGTGCCGCACGTCCCGCACCAGCGGACGCAGCACCCGCCACCGCGAGAGCGCGACGGCCCGGGCCGTCAGCGGCGCCGTCCGGTCCGCCAGCGCACGGGACCGGGAACAGCCCGGGGAGCGGTCGTACACCCAGTACAGGACGAGCCCCATCTGGTGCAGCCACAGCACCTCCGGCAGCAGCTCGGCCAGCTCCGGGTCACCGTTCACCCGGGCGCCGGACAGCGCCTCCCGGAGCAGTGCGACGGCGGCCTCCCGGGCCGGCCGGGACTCCGGGGAGAACGGGCTCAGCGGGCTGTCCGGGTCGGCCGCGTTCCGGAAGAACTGGGCCGCGAACCCGTGGTACGGCTCCGCGACGTCGAACCAGGTCAGATACACCCCGCGGAGCCGTTCCGTCAGGTTCCTCTCCTGGGCGAGCACCGTCCGCGCCGCCGCCCGGTGCTCGGCGCCGATGCGCTCGTAGAAGCCCTGGACGAGGTGCTCCTTGGAGGCGAAGTAGTAGTAGGCGTTCCCGACGGACACGCCGGCCTCCGAGGCGACGGCCCGCATCGTCGTCCGGTCGTAGCCGCGCTCCTCGAACAGCCGCAGCGCGGTCTCCAGGATGAGCGTCCTGGTCTGCTCGCTCTTGGGCCTGCGCCGGGGCGCACCCCCGCCAGGTGCCCCGACCGCACCCTCCGCGTCCTTCGCCTCACCCGCCACACCCCGCAGCCTAGACGCGGCAGGACGCCGACCGGCAGCAGCGCGAGCGCGGCGCCCCCCGACGTCCGGCCCGGTCTGTCCGGACTGCGGTCAGGTGTCGCAGGTGGTGCCGTTGTCGGGGACGTCCCCGCGCAGCAGGTAGGCGTCGACCGCGTCCTGTACGCAGGAGCCGCCCGCCAGGTAGGCGCCGTGACCCTCGCCGTCGACGGTGACGAGCACGCCGACGTCCTCGCCGAGTTCCTTCGCCATGCGCTCGGCGCCCTCGACCGGCGTCGCCGGGTCGCCGGTGGTGCCGATGACGACGACCGGGGCCGCGCCCTCGGCGCTCACCTCCGGGGTGTCGCGGGCGCCGGGCACCGGCCAGTCGGCGCACCAGCCGGCGGTGTCCCAGGCCAGGAACGGCCCGAAGACCGGGGAGACCTCCACGAAGTCGGGCAGGACGGCCCGGGCCTCCTCCGGTGTGGCGCGGTGGCTGTCGTCGGCGCACGAGACGGCCCGCTGGGCGTGTGAGGCGGCCTCGAACCGGCCCGCGTCGTCCCGTCCGTGGTAGCGGTCCGACAGGGCCAGCAGTCCGGTGCCGTCGCCGTTCTCGGCCTGTTCCAGTGCCTGCGTGAGCAGGGGCCAGCCCGCCTCGCTGTAGAGCGGCGTGACGATGCCGTACAGGGCCTGCGCCTCGCTGAGTCGGCGGTCGCCGTCGGTGGGCAGCGGTTCGCGGTCGATCCGCTCCAGCAGGTCGGCGATGCGCCGCGTCCCCTGCTCGGGGTCCTCGCCGGTGCTGTCGAGGTAGTTCTCCAGCGCCCGCTGGAAGCCGACGGTCTGGTGCCTGGCGTGCTCCACCGTGCCCGCCGTCGGGTCCACGGCGGCGTCCAGCACCATCCGTCCGACGTTCTCGGGGAAGAGGTGTGCGTAGGTGCCGCCCAGCGTCGTGCCGTAGGAGAAGCCGAAGTAGTGCAGCTTCTCGTCGCCGAGGACGTGGCGCATCAGGTCCATGTCGCGCGCCGCGTCGGCGGTGCCGACGTGCGGGAGCAGGTCGCCGGACTCCTCGTCGCAGTCCGCGCTGAGGGCCCGCGCCTCGTCCAGGTACTCCCGCTGCTCGGCGGCCGTGTCGGGCGTGACGTCGGTGCTAAGGGACTCCTCGATCTCCGCGTCGCTCTGGCAGCGCACCTTGGCGCTGCGACCGACGCCGCGCGGATCGAAGCTGACCAGGTCGTAGGAGGCGCCCAGGGTGGCGAAGGAGTTCTCGAAGCCGGGCAGCGCCGCCACGCCGGAGCCGCCGGGGCCGCCGAAGTTGAACAGCAGGGAGCCGACGCGCCCGTCCTCCCCAGTGGCCCGGGTGCGGATGAGGGCGAGGTCCAGGGTCTCGCCGCGCGGCTCGTCGTAGTCCAGCGGGGCCCGCAGCGTGGCGCACTCCCAGCGGTCGGCCGGAGGGGACGTGCCGGGCGCCGGGGCCTCGCACTCCTCCCACGTGAGGCGCTGGCCGGTGAGCTCCTCGGGCAGCGCCGGGGCGTCGCCGTCCGGCCGGACGGACGGGGAGCGCTGTGCGCCGTCCGACCGGTCGCCCTCGGTCCCGCCGCCGCTGCAGCCGCCCAGTGCCGTCGTCGCGAGCACGGCGGCGACGGCGGTGGCCGCCGCCCTGCGGTGTCCGCCGCTGCTGGTCCTGCGGAACACGTGGCCCCCCGCTCCTCGTACGGTCAGTGGCGGGCCATCCTATGCGGACGACCGGCGCGGACACCGAGCCGTGGCGGGGAGCGGGGCCCTCGGTCGGACGGGGCAGTCGGGCCGGGCGGTCAGGCGGGGCGGTGACCGCCGGTCAGCGGGACTGCGCCTCGTCGTAGAGGGCGCGGGCGTCGTCGCCGAAGTACGGTCCGAACATGTTCCCCGGCCAGAAGACGTAGCCGAAGCTGTTGACGGACGTCTGGAGCCCGGTGCCGCTCGACTCGTCGAAGTCCGTCAGCCAGGGTCCGCCGCTGGAGCCGCCGGTCATGTCGCAGCGCAGGCCGTGGTCGCGGGAGAGCAGGAAGTCGCGGAAGCTCCGCCCGCTGCAGTAGATGAAGCTCTCCCCGTCGTAGGGGTCGGCGGCCGGGAAGCCGAACGCGTACATGTCCCGGTGGTAGCCGCCGTTGAAGGCCAGGCCCTGACCGCCGACGACCTCCGTCAGCCGCTGCCCGTCGAGTGGGCCGACGACGGCGGCGCCGACGTCGTAGTTGATGTCCTCGCTCGCCGTCCACTGCGGGGTGGCGAGGGTGGCCTCGGCCGCCCAGCGTCCGTAGGGGGCCTGGCCGTCGCGGTAGGCGGGCACGAAGACCCAGTCGGTGTGCCAGGCGCCGTCCATCTTCACGCAGTGTCCGGCGGTGAGGACCGTGCTGCCGTTGGCGCTGTTGACGGCGTTGCCGGAGCAGGAGGCGCCGCGGCCCTGGTAGGTGAAGAACACCCGCCCCGCGGTGGTGGTGATCTCCCCGCCGCCGGTCCACGGACCGCCGCCCTCGGGGAACGCCCGGGCGCCCACGTCCGAGGTGGAGGTGGGGGCCAGCGGCTCGACGGTGTGGGCCGGGCCGTCCGGCAGGCGGGACGCCGCCGTGCCGGTGCGCGGACCCCCGGGCGCCGCCGTCCGGGGGCCGGGGGCGGCCAGTTCCTCCAGCGGCACCGCCGCCCGCATCCGCTCGGCGGTCCAGTGGGCGCGCACCTCCTCCTGCGCCGTGGGCGACTGGGCCGCCGTCCGCACGGCGGGTGGTGCGTCGACGTCGGGGGCGTCGACGTCCGGGGCGTCCACGGCGCCGGCCGGTGCGGCCAGCACGCCGCCGGTGACCAGGGCGCCCACGGCGATGAGCGTGCCCAGCAGGGATCGGGGGGTGCGTCTCACGCTGACTCCTTCTGCGGCGGCCGCGCGGGTGCGCGCGGGCGGTGGTGACCGGGTCGGCCGGAGTGGCCGTCCGGGCAGACGAGTTGTGCGGTTACCGGACGTAAGGCAGCCTGCCACCGGAGTGAGTTTTTGTCAGGGCTGCATCAACGACTGGCTGAAACGTTTCCCTGCGTCACGTGAGCCCGGGTGCCATTAACGGCCGTGTTATGAGACCCAATCGGCGTGGATCTTTGATGGATCGGCCGTTCCGATCAGGGGTTCTCCGGCATGATGTGCGGCCATGGGCTGGCAGCCGGTGGGGATGGACGAGCTGGTCGAGCACTGGACGGTGCTCGATGAGGAGTTGGAGCTTGTCGCGGGGAAGCGCGGCGCCACGCGATTAAGTTTTGCGCTGCTGTTGAAGCACTACACACGGCACGGACGCTTTCCCCGGGGCCGGGCGGAGTTCCCGGATGAGGTGGTCGCCTTCGTCTCCGGGCAGATGAAGGTGCTGGCTGCGGAGTTCGACTCTTACTCGTGGACCGGCAGCACGTTTGAGTACCACCGTGCCGAGATACGTGAGCACCTTGGGTTTCGGGTGTGCTCGGTGCAGGACGCGGAGAAGCTGACGGCCTGGCTGGCGGGCAACGTGGCACACGCGGAGCGGAATGCCGAGCGGGTGCGTGAGGAGCTGCTGAAGCACTGCCGTGAGGAGTTCATCGAGTCGCCGGCGTCGGACCGGATCACTCGCATGGTTCGTTCGGCTCTGCACACCGCGGAGGAGACCTGGTTCGCACGTATCACGGCCCGGCTGACGGCGCAGACGCGCGCCCGGGTCCTCGCCCTGGTCGCCACCGCTGACGATGCCGAGGAGGACCAGGACGGCGCCGGGGCAGAGGACAGCGAGTCTGTACTGGCTCTGGTGAGGGCGATGCCGGGCAACGTCAGTCTGGAGTCGATGCTGCGGGCGATCCGCAAGCTGACCGCGATCCGGGCGATCGGCCTGCCTCCGTCGCTGTTCGCCGACGTGGCGCCGAAAGTGCTGCTCTCCTGGTGGCAGCGGGCGGCCGTCGAATCGCCGTCTCACCTGCGCCGCCGCTCGGATGAGGCGGCTGTGACCCTTCTGTCCGCGCTGCTGGTGGAGCGGGAGCGCGAGGTCACCGACTCGCTGGTGGATCTTCTGATAGCCACGGTGCACCGGATCGGTGCCCGTGCCGAGCAGAGGGTGACGAACGAGCTGATCAACGCCTTCAAGCGGGTGTCCGGCAAGGAGAACATTCTGTTTGCCATCGCCGAGGCGTCGCTGGCCGTACCGGGCGGCGAGGTGCGCGAGGTGGTCTTCCCCGCTGTGCGGGGCGGCGAGCAGACGCTGCGGGAGCTGGTGCACGAGTACAAGACGAAGGGGCCGGTGTACCGGCGGACGGTGCAGACCACGCTGAAGGCGTCCTATACCAACCACTACCGCAAGGGCCTGATCGAGCTGCGGAGCGTGCTGGAGTTCCGTTCCAACAACTCCGCACACCGTCCGGTCATCGACGCCTTGGACCTCGTCCAGCGGTACGCGAAGGCGGGCAATACCACCTACTACCCGCTCGGGGAGAGCGCGCCGGAGCACCGTGGCACCCGCGGGCAGTGGGCGGAGCTGGTGCGCCGGGCGGACAAGCGTGGCCGGCGCCGGATCGTGCGCATGGTTTATGAGGTGGCCACTTTCCAGGCGCTGCGTGAGCAGTTGCGGTACAAGGAGGTGTGGGTGGTCGGCGCCGGGCGGTGGCGCAACCCGGACGAGGACCTGCCGGCGCACTTCGAGGCCCGCCGGAGCGAGCACTACGGCGAGCTGGGCAAGCTGCTGGATGCGGAGGTGTTCATTACGTCCCTGCGCCAGGAGATGGAGCAGGCGCTGACTGGCCTCGATGAGGCTCTGCCGGAACTGGACTGGGTGGAGATCAAGGAGCGCAAGGCCGGGGCGATCAGGTTCAGTGCGCCGGAGGCGCCGGAGGAGCCGCGCAACCTGCGGCGGGTCAAGAACGAGGTGAGTCGCCGCTGGAACGCGGTGCCGCTGATCGACATGCTCAAGGAAGCGGTGCTGCGTACCGGTTGTCTCAAGGCGGTCGCCTCGGTGGTCGGCAGCGGGCACCTGGCGGCCGAGGTGCTGGCCGAACGCCTGATGCTCGCGATCTACGCCTACGGGACCAACACGGGGATCCGGTCGGTGGCCGGCGAGGCGCACGGCCACACCGAGGAGGAGATCTGCTACGTTCGCCGCCGCTATCTGATCCCGGAGGCGGCCCGGCAGATCGCCGTCGAGATCGCCAATGCCACCTTCGCCGCCCGGGATGCGGGGCTTTGGGGCGCGGGGTCGACGGCGGTGGCCTCGGACTCTACGCATTTTCGTTCGTGGGACCAGAATCTGTTCACCGAGTGGCACTCCCGCTACGGCGGCCGGGGCATCCTGGTGTACTGGCACGTCGAGCGGGGGTCGGTAGTGGTGCACTCCCAGACACTGCGGGCCTCCGCCTCGGATGTCGCGGCGATGGTCGAGGGCATCAACTACGGCAAGGGCGGGGAGATCTCCTCCAACCGGCGTGAGGAGGTGGAGATGGTCGCGCTGTGCCTGCGGATCCTCCAGGCGTCCCTGGCGTACGTCAACACCCTGATGCTTCAAGCGGTCCTCGCCGAACCCGTCTGGGCCGACCTGCTCGGCCCGGCCGACCGGCGCGGCCTGACCCCGCTGTTCTGGAACCACGTGCGCCCCTACGGAGAGGTCCGCCTCGACCTGGGCACCCGGCTGGCCCTCGGCAGCGACGCACCCGGGAGGGAGGCCCGGTGACGCGAAAAGCGCGGAGGCCTGCGGCAGGCCGTCATGTGCGGCGGCTGCCGCGTACGGCACGGATCACCTCGGCCACGGCCTTCAGTACCGTGGCGCGGTCACCCGAGGCGGTGTCCTTCATCGCGACGATGACGACCAGTACGGTCGCGACGGCCGCGACCAGCGTGATGCCCACCGGCACCAACAGGGCCCAGGCACTGGCATTCATGGCATCCCCTCCGTCCGCGCAACCACCGGTCGGGCCGCGCGAGGGACATCACAGCCGACCCGCCGGGAGCGGTGAAGCCTTGCCGGACGGGACGGATACCAGCATCAAAAGCCCAGTTGATACAGGTGCCGGGCCGGTTTGCGGATGGATCCGACGAATCCGCAGGACGGGGGAGAGTGCGCGGTGAGCAAGAAGACGGACCCGAGTCCCGAACGACAAGTCCTGCGCTCGGAACTGCGCAGATTGGAGGGCGCCGCGCTCCGGGGCCGGAACCGCACGGACGCCATCGCCGAGACCAACCGGCGGCTCCAAGAAGACCAGCTTCCCCAGCTGTCGCCCACCACCGTCGGCGGCTGGTTCGAAAAAGGCACCCCGGCCCAGGACTTCAACGTCCTGTGGGCACTGGTCGAGGTGCTCCTGGAGTGGTCCGGGCAGCCCCGGCCCGACACCCTCACCGGACCGGCCCGCGCCACGGCGGCAGCACGGTGGACCAACACGAAGGAACTGTGGAAGACGCGGTGGGAACAGGCCAGGGCTGCTCAATCCGTCGGCGCCGCACCCGACTGGAGCAGGGCCGCGGTGAAGGCGTACCTGGCAGCGGTACACAAGACCGCCGGAGCACACCCGTACCCGGACCTCTGGGGCGATACGCACCTGCCCGACCTGACCGATGTCTACGTACGCCAGCAGGCAACCCCCCAGACCGACGAACATGACGGCCCCGGCCCCAGCAGCGCCACCCCGGCGCGCAGCGCAGTCGGCCGCGCCCAGCACGCCGAGGAAGTCTTTCTCACCGGCAGCAGCATCACCGTGCTCTTGGCACCGGCAGGCAGCGGGAAGTCCACTCTTCTGCGCACTTACCGGGCGGCATCCGCTGGCCGGTGGCTGGACGGGGAGGTCGATGCGGCCGTGCCGGTCCTGGTGAATGCCACCGCCCTCGCTCGCGCAGCCCCGCTCCCTGCCGCCCTGGCCAAAGCCACGACCGGTGAACTCACACGCCGCGGGCTGCTGGAAGAACTCACAGCCGACCTCTTCCGCCACCCCCCGCGCCACAGGACACCCTGGCTGGTCCTGATCGACGGCCTCGACGAGATCCCCGAGGCGGACACCCGCCGCACTATGCTGCAGCTACTCACCCAGACTGCCGCGGCACAGCCCGCGCTGTACCGATTCGTGGTGGCCACCCGGCCCCTGCCCACGCGGGAACTCCACGACCTGGGTTCGCACGTACCCCGCTTCGAGCTCCAGCTCTTCTCCCCCCAGGACCTGCGGACCTACGCCACAAACTGGCTCCAAGACCTGGACGATCCCGCCCGGCACGCCCAGACATTCATGGCCGGACTGGCACGCACCGGCTTGGACGTCCTGGCCCGCACCCCTCTGATCGCCTTCCTGCTGTGCAGGCTCTACAAAGCCGACCCGGGCCGCCCCCTGCCCAACGGTCGCAGCGGCGTGTACCAGGAATGCATCGAGCTCCTCTACGACCTGAACACGCACAAGGACATCAAGACCACCCACGACGAGGCCATCCGCCATCTCAAGAACCGCCACCAGATTCCCCGGGACAATCTGGCGGCCGAACAGGCCGCCAGACAGGTACGCGAGAACCTGCCAGAGCTCATCGACTACCTGGCTCACACAAGAATCAACGGCAACACTGCCCCCGCCACTGAGATCCTCACCTCACACCTACACGTCATCCGTCCACCACGCCTCAAGGAACGTCTCTGGCATGCCTTCATCGGCGACCTCCTGCGGCCCACTGGACTCCTGACCGAGCACGAAGACGACTTTCACTTCCGCCACCAGACCTTCCTCGAATACCACGCAGCACGCCACACCACGCGCGACGAACAGGCGTGCACACGACTCCTCGATCAGTTGTTCCCACCCGGACGGCAGCCTCGGGTTCCAAATCCCGAACCCTCTTACCTGGGCTTCCTCCTTGACGCTCTCCTCTCCTCCCCCGGCGGGATAGCAGACGAGACCACCAGCAGAATCGAAGCTCTCACCAGCCAGGGAGGAAGCAGCACTTGCGCCTTCCTCGTCGAACAGGTGGACTTCAAGACCCGCCTCCCCACCAAGCCCACCGCAAGCCGACTCACTTGCTTCGCTCGGAACGAAGCCCTGGACGGCTTCACCCGCGTGCAGGCAGCCCAGGGACTGGCCGGGGTGGAAGGTTACCGGGATGCAGGCGTCGACCGGCTGACCGCCCTCGCCGACGACACCGCCCTCCACGGCTTCGAGCGCATGCGGGCGGCCGAGGCCCTGGCTGGTATGGAGGGGCACCGGGATCTAGCGGCTCAGACCTACGCACAACTAGCAGCCGACACCACCCTCCACGTGATTGACCGGTGGAACTCTGCTGAAGTTCTGACTGCGATGGAGGGCTATCGGGATCTAGCGGCTCAGACCTACGCACAACTAGCAGCCGACACCACCCTCCACGGCACCAGTCGAGTGAAGGCCGCTGAGACCCTGGCAGAAATGGACGAGTACCAAATTCCGGGTGCCGATCACTTGGTATGCCTCACCCGAGACACCACCCTCGACGGTTTCGCTCGCACCTGTGCCAACGAGGTCTTGGCTGGTATGGAGGGGTATCGGGATCTAGCGGCTCAGACCTACGCACAACTAGCAGCCGACACCACCCACGACGGCTCCACTCGCAGGTTGGCGGCCGAAGCCCTGGCTGGGATGGAGGGGTATCGGGATCTAGCGGCTCAGACCTACGCACAACTAGCAGCCGACACCACCGTTGGGGGTCTGACTCGCGAGGGGGCAGCTGAGGCTCTGGCCGGAATGGACGAGTACCGGGATATGGGTGTCCACCACTTAATCTCCCTCACTAGCGACGCCACCCTCGACGGCTTAGCCCGCGCATGGGCTACTGAGGCGCTGACTGATCTTGGCTTGGGAGTCCCAGACAGCGACGATGAGGCTGTTCGGTAGAGGATCCCCCAGCGAACACAAGTGATCTTACTCGCCGGGGAAGGCCGACCAGGGCGGACGGCATCTCATTTAGCCTCGATCTTTCGTGACGGTCCGTCGGATTGCTGGCGGGTCGTTTCGGTGGTTCAGCTGGTCGTGGCCAGGCTGATGGCCCGGCTGTCGCATCGGGTGGGCGCCGGGTTCCACGGCTCCGGTCGGTTGGCGCTGCTCGCAGGGACGGGAACGTGCTGGTCAGCCAGGGTTCGGGAGAGCTTCGAGCCGTGCCAGGGCATCGGTGATCACGTCGGTCCAGGGCCAGTGGCGGGCGAACCTCAGATACCGGCGGCGGGCGGTCGTGACGATCTGGGCGGCGGCGGAGAAGAGTCGGAGCCGGAGACGGCGGGGCTCCCACCTGCGGATTTCGCCGGTCAGGGCGAGCATGGGCATCCATGCGAGCAGGTCGAGGGCGATCTGGACGATCTCCAGCCAGATCTGGTTCTGCGCGGTGTCGTGCAGGGGCAGGTTACGCAGGCCGGTGGTGCGGGCGGCCCGGATGCGGTCCTCGGCCCTCGCGCGTTGGCGGTGCCGCAGTTCAAGTGCGGCGATCGGAACGTCTGCCGTGTTGGTGGCGAAGCAGGTCAGCCGTAGTCCGTCGGAGTCGGTGATCCGCAACTGGGCGCCGGGGTGTGGTCGTTCCTTTCGCACGATCAGCCGCATCCCCCTCGGCCAGCCGTTCAGCACGTCTCCGGCGATCTCGGCGACCCAGGCGCCGTCACGGATGTCGCCGCCGGTCTCGACGGCCGGTGTCCAGGCCGGGGCTGGGACCTTCAGCACTGCTTGGTGGATGGCGTCGGTGATGGTCATGCCGACCGAGTACTACAGCCATCTGCCGCGCTGGGCGAGCCAGGCGACGAACTCATGAGTGCCGCCGCCGGAGTCGGTACGGATCAGTGTCTGACGTCCGCGCCGGTACTTCTTCGGCAGTTGAGCCAGGGCGAGTTGGGCCGTGGTGATGTGGTCGGCGGCGGTGTTGCTGCCCGCCTTGCCGGGCCTGAGCAGGCCGGCCACCGGCTCCCCGCTGCCATCGCTTCCGTGATCCACGAAGGCCACGAGCGGGTGGTGTCCGAAGGTCTTCTTCCAGGTCGCGGTGGCGTGCTGCTTCTCGGAGTGGGCCAGCACGAGCACTCCGTCCAGGTCCACGAGCACCTGCCCGGCGGCGTCCGGAGCCGCGTTCTTGGCCAGGTTCCACACGTGCTCGCGGGCTTCGGCCCGAGCGGCCCGTATCGCGGAGAGGGCCTTCGGTCCAGCTGCGGCGAGGGTGTCGATGAGCCGGGAGACCGTCGGGTCGGAGGCCACCGGCCCGAACACGCCGGGCTCGGCCCGCAGCATGGCGATATCGGCGAGGCAGTCGCCGCCGAGCGCGACCGCGAGCGCGAGGTCCAGCACTGTCTTGCCGGGATCGTGCACCGCGCGGGACTTCCGCCAGGGCGCCAGTGCCGTCGATATCACCTGATCCAGACCGGACTTGCGGACCGTCTCCACCAGCAGCACGGCCCCGGCCTGGGACACCACCCCGCGACCGCCGCCCTCAGCGCGGACACGCGGGTACGACCCGATACGCTTCTTCACCTGGAAAGTGCCTCCGACAGGGGCGGGAACAAGGGCCTAGACAATCCTCATTCTCGCTGGTCAGAGGCACTTTCTGCTGTCTCGATCACCTGTTGGACAGCCCACTTCGTGAAAGCGCGAGGTTAGGGTGTTCGGTGATCTGTACGGTCAGCGGGGGCTATCCGTACGCTCTTCGGCTGTGACCGGACTCCTCACGGGCTACGCACGCTGCTCGACCGACGACCAGGACCTCACCGCCCAGCGCGAGATGCTGACCGGCCTCGGTGTCCCCGACGACCGGATCTACCTCGACCGCGGACTGACCGGCACCCACCGCAACCGGCCCGGCCTGGACCAGGCCCTCGCCGCGGTGCGCGCCGGCGACACCCTCGTGGTGCCCAAGCTCGACCGCCTCGCCCGCTCTGTGCCCGACGCCCGCGACATCGGCGACTCCCTCGTCGCCCGCGGCGTCAAGCTCTCCCTCGGCGGCAGCCTCTACGACCCGGCCGACCCCATGGGCAAGATGTTCTTCAACATCCTGGCCACCTTCGCCGAGTTCGAGGTCGACCTCCTGGGCCTGCGCACCCGGGAGGGCATGGCCGTCGCCAGGGCGAAGGGCAAGCTGAAGGTCAAGCAGCCCAAGCTGACGGCCCGGCAGCAGGCCCACCTGGTCGAAGAGCACGCCACCGGCGAGCACTCCATCGCCGACCTCACTGAACTGTTCTCCGTCAGCCGGGCCACGGTGTATCGAGTGCTCGAACGCGCCCGCATTAGCCCCCGAGACTCGCGGCAGACTGCCCTCACCAGCGGGAACACCGGCGTTTGGGGCTCATGACACATCCGTTAATGGCACCCGGAGCCCCGCACGCCCCCGGAGTCGACCGCGAATGTGCCTCAGAGGCACAAAACTTGCCCGCCGGGCACGGGCTTGGCTCAATGGACCCCATGAGCCCCCCGCCCCCCGACGCGGGCTCCCTCCCGAGTGAGCCCGCCGGAGAGACCGGCCCGGACCTCGCGGAGCCCGTCGTCGCCCCGCACCTGCGGGCCGTACGGCGCCGCGCCGCGCTCACCCTGGAGACGGCAGCCCGGATCGCGGGCATGTCGCCCGCCTACCTCTCCCGGCTGGAGACCGGCCGTCGCCAGCCGTCCCTGCCGACCCTGCTCGCCCTGGCCCGTTGCTACGGCACGACGGTCTCCGAGCTTCTCGGCGAGGCGCCCGCCGACCGCGACGCCGTCATCCGCGCGGACGAACCCGGCGACCCGCCGGACAGGGTACCGGCGCGGGCCGGGGGCTGGACCTACCGCCGGGCCGGCGCCACGGGCCGCGCCCTGCAGGCCCTGCGCGTCCACGTGCCGTACGGCTCGCAGGGCGACGTCGTCCGGGTCCACCCGGGGGAGGAGTGGCTGCACGTCCTGAGCGGCCGCCTCCGGCTGCGCCTCGGCGACAGCGCGCACGTCCTCGCGCCCGGGGACAGCGCCCACTTCGACTCGCTCACCCCGCACCGACTCGCCGCCGCCGACCCGGGCGGGGCGGACCTCCTCTTCGTCCACACGCTGCTGCGCAGCCCCACCGACACCCTGTGCCTCGGCCCCGGGCGTCCGACCGCCGGAGACCAGTCGTGAACGACGAACGCGCGCAGGGGAAGTTCCCGCGCGGCCTGTGGGTCCGCCTCTTCGTCTACCTCGTGGCCGGGCACCTGCTCTCGGCCTTCGTCTACCTGCTGTTCGTGCTGGGCGCGGAGTGACCGGCGCCCCCGCGTCCGGCACGCGTCGACGGGCGCGCGTCAGCCGCCGATCAGCAGGCCGTTGCCGCTCATCCAGATGATCCCCGCGATCGCGAAGACCGTCGCGATCGCGCCCAGGACGATGCCGGCCTTCGCCATGCCGGACGCCTGCTTGCCGTGCGCGACGAGGCCCAGGATCACCGCGAGCGGACCGAGGACGATGCCGTAGACCAGAAGGCCCACGATCCCGCACACCAGGCTCGCCACCGCCATGCCGTTACCCGCCGACCGTCCCGTCACGCTGCCCGCCATGGTGACTCCTCATGTTCGCTTCCTACGCGTCGAACGACCGGCTGCCCCGGGTTGGCAGGTTCATGCGCGGCCGGACGCGGTCCGTCGGAAGCCCCGGCCCGCGCCCGGCCTCCCAGTGCGCGACGACGCGGGCGTGCGCCGCGTGCAGGGCGGACATCGAGGCCGGGCGCCAGGTCTGCCCGAGCGGGACGGCCAGGGGCACCGCGCGCCCGTCCGCCCGCGTCACGACGACGCGGTGGACGGCGCCGTCCCAGCGATGCGCCAGCTCCAGGGTGACGCCCGCGACCTCCGGCCACGCCGCACGGCGGCGGCGCGGGGTCAGGCCGCCCCGGGTGCGCACCCCGTGGGCGTCCACGACGGTCACCGCGCCGGCCCGGTGGAGCAGCAGCGGCAGCAGGGCGCTCACGCCCCAGGCGGTCGCCCCCAGCGGCCGGTCGGCGGCGTGCTCCGGCCCGGCGGACAGGAAGCCGCACCAGCCGACGCCCGCCACGACGAGGGCGAGGCCGGCCCACGCGTACAGCCGCCCCCGGCGCGGATGCCGGAAGGTCACCGGCTGCGGCGGCCCGCCGCGCCGCCGTGCGCGGGCCAGGAGCACCGCCACGGCGACGAGCGCGGCCCCCGCCGCCCACGTCGCCGTCCTCCGTCCCGCCGGTCGTGTCACACCGCCCCCCTCAGGCGCTTCCCGTCCCCGGGGAAGTCCGGCTCCCCCGCGCGTCGCCGGACAATGTCCAGGGCCCCGGGCCGCCCGCGGGTGCGGGACGGGCCGGGGCCCTGGGGAAGACGCCGCCGGGCGGCCGGAGTGTTGAGTTCCGGTTCAGTACCGCCGGGTGATCAGCGCGCGCTTGACCTCCTGGATCGCCTTCGTGACCTCGATACCGCGCGGACAGGCGTCCGTGCAGTTGAACGTCGTGCGGCAGCGCCACACGCCGTCCCGGTCGTTGAGGATCTCCAGCCGCTGCTCGCCGGCGTCGTCACGCGAGTCGAAGATGAACCGGTGCGCGTTGACGATGGCCGCCGGACCGAAGTACTGGCCGTCGTTCCAGAAGACCGGGCAGGAGGACGTGCAGGCGGCGCACAGGATGCACTTGGTGGTGTCGTCGAACCGCTCGCGGTCCTCCGCGCTCTGCAGCCGCTCACGCGTCGGCTCGTTGCCGTTCGCCACCAGGAAGGGCATCACGTCCCGGTACGCCTGGAAGAACGGCTCCATGTCGACCACCAGGTCCTTGAGCAGGGTGAGGCCCTTGATGGCCTCGACGGTGATCGGCTTCTCCGGGTTGATGTCCTTGATCAGCGTCTTGCACGCCAGCCGGTTCCGCCCGTTGATCCGCATGGCGTCCGAACCGCAGATGCCGTGCGCGCAGGAGCGGCGGAACGTGAGCGTCCCGTCGAGCTCCCACTTGATCTTGTGGAGGGCGTCCAGGACGCGCTCCTTGGGGTCGATCTCGATCGTGAAGTCCTCCCAGGTGGCCTCGGCGGCCACCTCGGGGTTGAACCGGCGGATGCGGAACGTCGCCGTGATGTACGGCGTCGCGTCCTCGACCTGGTCGGACTTGTCCAGGGTGGGGGTGCTCATCAGTACTTACGCTCCATCGGCTGGTAGCGGGTCGTCACGACCGGCTTGTAGTCCAGCCGGATCGACTCGGTGCCGTCGTCGCCGACCTCGCGGTACGCCATGGTGTGGCGCATGAAGTTGACGTCGTCACGGTTCGGGTAGTCCTCGCGGTAGTGACCGCCGCGGGACTCCTTGCGCGCCAGCGCGGAGACCGCCGTCACCTCGGCCAGCTCCAGCAGGTTGCCCAGCTCGATGGCCTCCAGCAGGTCCGTGTTGAACCGCCGGCCCTTGTCCTGGACGCTGACGTTCCGGTACCGCTCGCGCAGGGCGCCGACCTCGGCCACGGCCTCCTTCAGCGTCTGCTCGGTGCGGAAGACCATGACGTTCTTGTCCATGGTCTCCTGGAGCGCCTTGCGGATGTCGGTGACGCGCTCGCTGCCGGTCGCGCCGCGCAGCCGCTCGACCTCCTCGACCACGAACGTCTCCGGGCCCTCAGGCAGCTCGACGAAGTCCGCCGTGGCCGCGTAGTCGGCGGCGGCGACGCCCGCGCGGCGGCCGAAGACGTTGATGTCGAGCAGCGAGTTCGTGCCCAGCCGGTTCGCGCCGTGCACGGAGACGCAGGCCACCTCGCCGGCCGCGTACAGGCCCGGCACGACGGTGGTGTTGTCGGCCAGCACCTCGCCCTTGACGTTGGTGGGGATGCCGCCCATCGCGTAGTGCGCGGTCGGCTGGATCGGGATCGGGTCCGTGTAGGGCTCGATGCCGAGGTAGGTCCGGGCGAACTCGGTGATGTCCGGGAGCTTCGCGTCGAGCTGCTCCGGTGGCAGGTGGGTGAGGTCCAGGAAGACGTGGTCGCCCTCCGGCCCGCAGCCCCGGCCCTCGCGGATCTCGGTGTAGATGGAGCGCGAGACGACGTCGCGCGAGGCGAGGTCCTTCATGACGGGCGCGTACTTCTCCATGAAGCGCTCGCCGTCCTTGTTGCGCAGGATGCCGCCCTCACCGCGCGCGCCCTCGGTGAGGAGGATGCCCATGCGCCAGATGCCGGTCGGGTGGAACTGGAAGAACTCCATGTCCTCCAGCGGCAGCCCGCGCCGGAACGCGGCGGCCTGCCCGTCACCGGTGAGGGTGTGGGCGTTGGAGGAGACCTTGAAGAACTTGCCGTTGCCGCCGGAGGCGAAGACGACCGACTTCGCCTGGAAGACGTGCACCTCGCCGGTGGCCAGCTCGTAGGCCACGACGCCGGCGGTGCGCTTGACGCCGTCGACCTCGGTGAGCAGCAGGTCCAGGACGTAGAACTCGTTGAAGAACTCCACGCCCTCCTTGACGCAGTTCTGGTACAGCGTCTGGAGGATCATGTGCCCGGTGCGGTCCGCCGCGTAGCAGGAGCGGCGCACCGGAGCCTCGCCGTGGTTGCGGCTGTGGCCGCCGAAGCGGCGCTGGTCGATGGTGCCGCCCGGGGTCCGGTTGAACGGCAGGCCCATCTTCTCCAGGTCGAGGACGGCGTCGATGGCCTCCTTCGCCAGGATCTCGGCGGCGTCCTGGTCGACCAGGTAGTCACCGCCCTTGACCGTGTCGAAGGTGTGCCACTCCCAGTTGTCCTCCTCGACGTTCGCGAGGGCGGCGGCCATGCCGCCCTGTGCGGCGCCGGTGTGCGAGCGCGTCGGGTAGAGCTTGGTGAGGACGGCGGTGCGGCAGCGCTTCGTCGACTCGATCGCCGCCCGCATGCCTGCGCCACCGGCGCCGACGATGACGGTGTCGTACTTGTGGATCTTCATCAGCGGGTTACCTCAGCCCTCAGCGGATGTTCGGGTCGAAGGTGAAGATCACCAGCGTGCCCAGGAGGACGGTGAATACGGTCGCGGCGTACAGCAGCCACTTGAGCCAGAACCGGGTGCCCGGCCGCTCGGCGTAGTCGTTGATGACCGTGCGCAGGCCGTTGGCGCCGTGCAGGGTGGCCAGCCACAGCATCGTCAGGTCCCAGGCCTGCCAGAACGGGGACGCCCAGCGGCCGGCGACGAAGGCGAAGCCGATGCGGCTCACGCCGCCGTCCAGCACGAGCTGGATGAGCAGGTGGCCGATGACCAGGACGGTCAGGAGCACGCCCGAGACGCGCATGAAGAGCCAGCCGTACAGCTCGAAGTTCCCGCGCGTGGACTTCGGCGACCGTGCGGTACGGGCACGGGGCGCCTCGATGACGGGCGCCGGGTTGTCGGGGGACGGTGTGTTGCCGTCTGCGTCGATGATCACGGACATCGTGCTCAGCTCCCGAAGACTTCGTGGAAGGCGTGCGAGAGGACCGGCCAGAAGGCCCCCGCCATCAGCACGGTCCAGATGCCGACGACGGTCCACAGCATCTGCTTCTGGTAGCGGGCGCCCTTGGACCAGAAGTCCACGGCGATGACCCGCAGGCCGTTCAGCGCGTGGAACAGCACGGCGGCCACCAGGCCGTACTCCATCAGGGCGACCACGGGGTTCTTGTAGACCGCGATGGTGTCGTCGTAGGCCTCGGGCGAGACCCGGACGAGTGACGTGTCCAGGACATGCACGAACAGGAAGAAGAAAATGAGGACGCCGGTGACTCGGTGAGCCACCCAGGACCACATGCCTTCCCGGCCGCGGTACAGCGTTCCAGCCGGCACGGAAATACCCTCCGGGAGCGGGGAAAGGGCCTGCCGGCTTCAGTGTCGGTCGGGCCCGGCCGGGTACGGTCCACCGGCCGCGGCCATCGTAGCGACGCCTTGTCGGTTCGCTTGCGTGGGGGGCAAAGGTGTGATCAATCAGGCACGGACGGACTACGGACCGTGAGGCGTCTGCGGACTGAGGCCACCGGGGGAGAGGTGGTTGCGCAGCAGGCGCCGCAGCCGCGTACGGGCGAGCCGGCGCAGCTCGTCCCCCGCCACGGCCCGCTCCTGCTCGGCGTCGTGCGCCAGCCGGGCCCGCAGGGCGGACAGCGTCTCGTTCAGGTGTTCCCCCGGTGGCAGCTCGTCCAGGCAGATCACGAACGCGTGCCCGAACGTGCTTTCGTACTCCGCCTGCGCCGCCCGCAGCGCCGTGCGCGCGGCGCGGGCCCCGGGCCCGTCGCCCAGGGGGTCGTGCGTCGCCGACTCCGCCGCCAGCGCCTCGGCGACGTCGACCTCGCGCAGGTCGTAGCTCGCCTCGTCGGCCGCCGCCAGCAGCGCGTGCACGTCCGGGTACGGACGGTTTCCGGCGAGCAGCCCGGCCCATCGCCGACTGCCGCAGCAGGAGAGCAGGACGGCCTCGGCGACCTCGGCGGGGGCGGCGTTCAGCCGGCCGAGCGGGGTGCGCGGGCCGCGCTGGGCGGGCAGGCGCATGGGCTCCTCGGGCGGACGTGCGGATGGCGGGGGACGGGGGACGGGACGCGCACGCGGTCCGACGGGCCGACCACCCGGGCGACCGGGCGTCAGGGCGGACCCCGTAAGGGCCACCGTAACGGGCGAGCCCGGACAGGCATCGACGGATGTGCGAATTTCACCCGTACGTGACCGGTCCGGACACCGCGTGGCCGACGGCGAGGCGTGCGCGGGCCCGGCGGGCCGGGGCACTGCCCGGAACGGCTCCGTTCGGCGAGAGCCGCGCCCCGTCCGGCCCTACAGTGACGAAGTATGGCGGCGAACCGAGACACCCGGCCCAGTGGACGGCACGCGAGCGACCGGCGGCACGCCCGGCAGCGTTACGCCGTCGTGGGCGCCGTCGCGCTCACCGTCGCCGCCGGCGGCGTCTTCACCGCCACACAGGTCCAGGACGAGCCGCCCTCGCCGCCGGGGCCCGGCACGACGGCCTCGCCCTCACCCCGGCCGTCCCCCGCCCCCGAACCGCGCTCCATACCCTCGGTGCGCGAGTGGAGCGAGGGCCGCGGCCCCGGCTGGGCGCCGGACGGGGAGACGCGCGTCGTCGCCGACCCGGACGGACCGCTCGCCGACGAGGCGCGCCTCCTGGCCGGTGAGCTCGACGTCGAGACCTCCGAAGGCCCCGCGCGGGCCGGCGACGTCGAGCTGGCCCTTGAGGAGGACGCACTCGGCGGACGCGAGGGCTACGTCCTGAACACCTCCGACGGCCGCGTCGAGATCACCGGGCGTACCGACGCCGGCGTCTTCTACGGCACCCGCACCCTCGTCCAGTCGCTCCGCGACCGGGACCGGATGTCCGAGGGCGAGATACGCGACTCGCCCGACCGGCCGCAGCGCGGCCTGCTCATCGACACCGCCCGCAAGCACTTCAGCGCCGACTGGCTGGAGGACCGGCTCCGCGAGATGGCGGACCTCAAGCTCAACCAGCTCCACCTGCACTTCGCCGACGACCAGGGCTTCCGCATCGAGAGCGAGAGCCACCCCGAGGTCGTCTCCGAGCAGCACCTCACCAAGGACGAGGTCCGCGACCTCCTGGCCCTCGCCGAGTCCCTCCACATCACGGTCATCCCCGAGGTCGACTCCCCGGGCCACCTCGGCGCCGTCCTCGCCGCCCACCCCGACCTCCAGCTCCGCGACGCCTCGGGCGAGCCCGTGCGCGGCGCCATCGACATCACCGACCCCGAGGCCGCCCGGATCCTCGACGACCTGCTGAACGAGTACGCCGAGCTCTTCCCGAGCCCCTGGCTCCACCTCGGCGGCGACGAGTACGTCCCCCTGATGCGCTCCGACCCCGCCGCCTCCTTCCCCGACCTCCAGGCGGCGGCCGAGGAGGAGTACGGCGCGGGGGCCGGCATCCAGGACCTCGCCACCGCCTGGCTCAACGACCGGGCGGCCACCGTCGTCGAGCAGGGCAAGCTGCCGCAGGTCTGGAACGACGGGATGCACGCCGACGGCGAGGTGCGGCCCAGCCGTCCGCGCGAGGTCACCTACTGGACCGGCCGTGAGATCGGCGCCCGCGAACCGGTCTCCTACCTCCAGGAGGGGTGGGACCTCGTCAACCTCAACAGCAAGTACCTCTACTACGTGCTGGGCGAGCCCAACGAGTTCACCTACCCCACCGGCGAGGCGATCTACGAGGAGTGGACGCCCGACGTGCTGCGCGGCAGCGAGCCCGTCCCCGAGGAGTACGCGAACGCCGACCGCATACCCGGCGGACGCTTCGCCGTCTGGTGCGACCTGGCGGACTCCCAGACCCCGGCCCAGGTCGCCGACGGCATCCGCCTCCCGCTCAACGCCACCGCCCAGAAGCTGTGGGACCCGGCCGAACCGAAGCTGTCCTGGGACCGGTTCACCGAGCTGGCCGACCGCGTCGACGACTGAGCCGGCCGGGTCAGGAGACGTCGCCGTCGACGTAGACCCAGCGGCCCCGGTGGCGCACGAAGCGGCTGCGCTCGTGGAGCGAGCCGACGCCGCCCGGGACGGCGTAGTGGGCGCGGAACTCCACCGTGCCCTCGGCGTTGAACGGCCCGCCGTCGGTGCTCGACAGCACGTCCAGCCGCAGCCAGACCTGCTCGCCGTCCGGCCGCAGCTCGGCGGGGCGCGTGTCGGGGTGCCAGGTGCGCAGCAGGTAGTCGGTGTCGCCCACGACGAAGGCGGCGTACCGCGAACGCATCAGCTCCTCGGGGGTGCCCGCCGTCACCGTCCCGCCGTGCAGCCGGCCGCAGCACGCGGCGTAGCGGGTGGCGCGGCCGCACGGACAGCGGTCCTGGTCCCGTCCCTCGTCTCGTGGCATGACCCCATTCTGGACGGTCGCCCGGCGCGCTCGGAAGGCGGCCGTCCGCGCGGCGACCGGCCCGTGGCGTGGGCGCCTCGCCGACCCGCCGGGGCCTCCCCGGCCCGTGTTACGGTCCGCTCGCCGAGGAGGGGTGGCATGCGGAGACGGGACCGGGACGGGGAGCGCGCGGAGCGGACGCACAGTCCCTTCGCCGTCGGCCGCCGGGCCAGGCTGCGGCTCTATGTCCCGCTCGTGGCGGTGATCCTCGTCCTGCCGCAGTTGAACGGCGGGGGAGCGCACCGGTCTTCGCACCGGCCCTCCGAGGCGGCACGCGTCGCCCCGCGGGCCGAGGGGCTGCACGGCTGCGGAGCGGGAAGGCCGCCCGTCGTCGCCCCGCCGGGCGCGGACCTTCCCCACCTGCGGTCCGAGGGCCACGGGTACGTGGCCGGGATCGAGGACGACGCGGAACGTCTCTCCGTGCGTCTCGGCCTCGTCGTGCCCGAGGCGCACCCCCTGGCGCTGACGCCGCCGATCGCGCCCGAGGGGGTGACCGTCGAGATCCACGGGGCGCGGGGCGAGGGACTGATGGCGTACGCGGACGGCCTCACGCCCCGGCTGGAGGACGAGCGGGACCGGGAGGCGGACTCCGTGCGCGTCACCGGGGACCGGCCGCTGGCCCTCGCCGTCGACCTGCCGGCGTCCGCCGTGTGTCCCGGGCACCGGCTCCGGGACCTGGCGTGGGACCCGTTCGCCTCCGGTGCCGACGGGCCCGTCGGCCCGGTCGTGACGCTCATCCTGGCGGACCCCCGCGTCGGCCCCGACCTGCTCGTGCAGGAGCCGCGGGTCCCGAGCGGCCTGGTGCCGGTACGGGCGGAGGCGGCGCGTCCTGCCGGAAAAGGACTACGGGAGGCCCCCCGGCGCGCGTACCGTCGCTCGCCATGACCACACCACCCCGGATCCGCCCCGCGTACGACGCGGACGAGCGGACCCAGCTCCTCGGCTGGCTCGACATGCAACGCGCCATCGTCCACTGGAAGTGCCAGGGCCTGTCCGAGGAGGACGCCCACCGCCCGGTCCTGCCGTCCTCTCCCCTCATGACGGTCGCCGGAGTCGTCGCCCACCTGCGGTGGGTCGAGCGCGACTGGTTCGAGATGATCTTCCTCGGCCTGCCCGGCAGAGGGCCGAAGTTCGAGACCGCTCCGGACGTCGAGGACCCGGACATGCGGGTGGAGGGCGTCCCCCTCGCCGACCTCCTCCGGGACTACGAGCGGCAGTGCGCCCGCTCGAACGAGGTCATCGCGGCCCACGAACTCGAGGAGAAGGGCCGGCACCCGGACTTCCGCGCCGCGTCGGCGTCGCTGCGCTGGGTGCTGTTCCACATGATCGAGGAGACGGCCCGGCACGTCGGCCATCTGGACGCGATCCGCGAGATCCTCGACGGCGAGACCGGCTACTACTGACCGGCTCACCCCACCCGCCGGTTCCGGACACGAGGACGGCCGAGGTCGCCACCCCCCACAGGAGAGACCCCGGCCGTCGTCGTTCACGGACTGCGCAGGCGGCCCGTACCTCTCTCTGCGCCGTCGGCCCGCGATGTGTTACAGGCCCGACGCCCTTCCCGGCAGCCGTTATCGACCGGTTATCAAGGGGGCGTGCGGCGGATGCAAGTACACCTGCAAGTACAGATGCAAGTTCACCTACTCACCGGTCCGGCATGGACGAGGGTGCCCGGGAGGGCTAGCCTGCTGGTCGCATCGACAGTGGTCGAAGCTTGAACATTTCTTGCAGCGAGGCGCGCCCGGCCAGGGGTGTGACCCGGACCGGCCGTCGCGAAACGACGCAAAGTAGGGCAGGGCAGCGTGCAGGGGGATGACGCGGAGCTGACCGCCGCGCTAGGCGCGGCGAAGGAAGGTGACGAGAACGCCTTCCGAACCGTGTACCGCGCTGTGCAGCCTCGGCTGCTCGGCTACGTCAGGACACTCGTGCCGGAGGCGGACGCCGAGGACGTCGCCTCGGAGGCGTGGTTCCAGATAGCCCGCGACCTCGATCGGTTCAGCGGCGACGCCGACCGCTTCCGCGGCTGGACCGCGCGCATCGCCCGCAACCGGGCGCTCGACCACATCCGGGCCCGCGGCCGCCGTCCGGTGCAGGGTGCGGACGAGAGCGAACTGACCGGCCTGCCCGACGGGGTGGACACCGCCGACGAGGCCCTCGCGTCGCTCGGGACCGGACGGACGATGGCCCTCATCTCGCAACTCCCGCGCGACCAGGCGGAGGCCGTCGTGCTGCGCGTCGTCGTGGGTCTCGACGCCAAGGGCGCCGCCTCTGTCCTGGGCAAACGCGCAGGTGCCGTGCGGACGGCGGCGCACCGGGGGCTGCGTAAGCTGGCGGAGCTGCTCGACGGACCTGACGGGGCCGACGGAGTGGACGCAACCATTCCTGATCAACGGCTGAACCAATCCCTCAGTGTGACGGAAAGGGCGGCTCCGACGCTGAGGAAGACGTGATGGCCGACGACCGGTACGCATGGTTGGACGAGGAGGCTGCGGAGCGGCTGCTGCGCGGAGACCCGGGTGGAGTGTCCGAAACCTCCAGACCCGGCGGCGCGTCGGCGGTGAACGGCGTCCCCGCGACGGGAGGCGCCGAGCATCTCGCCGACGTGCTCGGCGAACTGGCCCCGGAATGCCCGGAATCTGGCGAACTGCCCGGCGAGGCCGCCGCGCTCGCCGCCTTCCGGGACGCCCGGAAGACCTGGGCACAGGACCAGGTGCTGCGGAGCGAAGGACTGGACGACTCGCCCCTCGCCGTCGGACGGCGCGCGTTGCTGCGCACGGGACGGCCGTTGCGCGCCGCACTCGCCGTGGCCCTCGCGGGCTGCGCGGTCGGAGGTGTGGCCGTGGCCGCCACCACCGGGGCCCTCACGAAACCCTTCGCCGAACCCACCCGCGTCCCCGGGGCGTCGGCCACCTCACCCCTCAGCCCCTCCGGCGCGGCCACCGCACCGGACGAGCGGGACGCCGGGCAGAGCACCGGCCCCGGCCGGGAGGCCGCCCCTCCCCCCGGTCCGGAGGGCTCCGCCCCGGACGCTCCCGACACCGGAAGCCGTCCGTCCGAGGGAGGCGACGTGGCCGAAGGCCCGCGCGGCGAACCGGGCGGCCGGGACGGTGGCGAGGCCGGCCGGTGGGCCGACGACCGCCTGGAGGAGCTCCTGGAGGACGGCGAACTGACCGGCCCACCCCGCACGGAACAGGACCGCCGACTGGCGGTCGCCCTGTGCACGGCCCACGAGTCCCGGCAACTCGGTTCCGGTGAGCGTCGCATGCTGACCGAAGCGGCCGGCGGCCCACACCGCGTCGCCGACTTCTGCGGTGAGTACGGCGGCCCCGACTCCGCACCCGAGAACCCCGGTGACGGCCTGGAGGGCGGTGACGGCCTCGAAGGCGGTGACGGCCTGGAGGGCGGTGACGGCCTCGAAGGCGGTGACGGCCTGGAGGGCGGCGACGGCCTGGAGGGCGGCGATGGCCTGGAGGGCGGCGACGGCCTGGAGGGTGGTGACGGTCTCGAGGGCGGTGACGGCTTGGAGGGTGGTGACGGCCTGGAGGGCGGTGACGGTCTCGAAGGTGGTGACGAGGTGACCGACCCGCCGCACGCCACCCCCGGTCCCACGCCCACGAGCCCGGCTCCCACCACGCCGGCCCCCACCCCCACCGGCGGTTCCAGCCCCGGGGCGAGCCCCTCGGGCTCGGCCTCCGGGCAGCCTTCCGCGACGCCTTCCGGGTCCGCGTAGACCCCCGAGTAACGTTTTTCGACACCTCGGCGCAGTACAGAGTGAGCCGACTGGTCATCGGCGAGCGCGCTACCCGAGGTTCCCCCCGTACCGACGGGTCCGCGCATCGGCGCGGGCGGGATATGTTCCCCCGATCCCGCCCGCGCCCCAATCTTCTTCTCCTCCTCCTGCGCTCCGCCGCAGACCCTCCCCTCTTCCCGCGAGCGCGTCCCGCGCCGGGCCCGGGGCTGGCACACTCCCGTCATGCAGGAGAACTTGTTCCGTACCGTCGCCCTGAGGGCCGCCGCAGCGGTCGCCGTCCTCGCGCTCGCCGCCTGCTCCTCGGAGACCGCCGACGACGACCGTGAGCCCGGACCGAGCGGGCAGCCCTCCTCGGCGGCCCCGTCGGAGCCGAGCACCGGTGACGCGCCGCCCCTCGCGTTCGCGCCCGTCCGGACGTCGACGCCCGGCGCCTGCCCCTCCTCGGCGCGGGAGGGCACCTGGCTGGCGGACACGACGGATCCGAAGTCGCCGGTCTGCTACGGGGTCCAGGAGGACACGGCGTTGCGCGTCAGCGGCCCGGTCGAGGCGGAGGCGGCGTTCGCCGAGGAGCAGGGGACGTGGCTCGTCAACGTCTCGCTCGACGGCGCGGACGCCAAGCGGTTCGGGGAGCTCACCGAACGCCTGTCGGCGCAGGCCCCGCCGCAGAACCAGCTCGTCATCGTCCTCGGGGCATGGGCGGACGAACCGCGCGTGCTGTCCGCCCCCAACGTCGTCCAACCGCTGCTCGGCGGGGAGCTGCAGATCTCCGGCGCCTTCACCCAGGACTCGGCGCGGGCCCTCGCGACCGAACTCAACCGCTGACCGCGCACCGGACGGGCCCTTCCCGGTCGCGATCGACCCGGCCGGACTCTCCCGGCAGGAGATCCGCGCGGGCGGCCGGGCGGTTCGGTGGGTGAAACACCGGTCCGCGTTCCTCGTGCGGGACCACGCACCCCACCATCGGCCCTCAGCGGGAAGCTGAGGGCCTTCCTTCCGTTGAAACACCGTGCGGGTCGAACGGGTGGTGAACGTCCGGGGCCGCCGGGGGCGGGCGGCGCGCGCGGTGGGTGGCCGGGGGGACGCGGTGAGCTGAACTCGCGGTGTACGAGACGTGAACTATGCCTGGAATAGGGCTGGTTGGCCAACCGGCGAAGTCCTGTTAACCCTCCGTTGCCCCGGCGTTGGGCAGTCCTGCGGAAACGGTTCCTAGCGTCGGCGACGTGCCAGAACCAACCGTTCCCGGGTCCGCCGAACGCCTCCTGCGCGTCGCCGTGCTCGCCGACTCCGACACCCGGTGGAAGTGGGGTGCGCTCACCGCGCAGCGCCTCGCCGGGCCCTCGGGGAGCGCCGTCGTCGACGGGATGCTGCTGCGGGGCCGGGCCACGCCCACCGCCCGCCAGCTCCAGGACACCGGAGTGGGGGACGCCCCCGTCCGTGAGGTGACGACCGCCGAGTTCCTGGCGGAGGCGGGCGCGGAGGGCGCGTACGACGCCGTCGTCCTCGCCTGCGTGGGCGGCGCGGTGCAGGCCATGCTGCACGGTCTGGCCTACCAGTGGCAGGGCCGGACGCGCCGGCCCGTGGTCGTCACCGGGTACGTCGGTGTCGTCTACGAGAAGCTGGCCGACGGACTCCTCCTGCGCAACGGCGCGGACATGGTGCTGGCCAACTCGGCCTATGACGCCGACCGCTTCCGGGACGTCTACGCGGGGGTCGGCACTCGTACCGGCAGCGTCGTGGAGTGCGCGCTGCCCTTCCTGGGCGGGACGCCCTACGCCCCGTCCGACGAGCGGCCGTACACGGTGACGTTCGCCGTGCAGCCCTCCGTGCCGGAGGTGCGCAGGGACCGGCTGTACCTGCTCCAGCGGGCCGTCGGCCACGCCCGGCTGCACCCGGAGCGCGAGGTGCTGGTCAAGCTGCGCAGCAAGCCGGGCGAGCAGACCACGCACATCGAGGAACTGCCCTACCAGCGGCTGGCCGACCGGCTGCCGGGCGGCCTGCCCGACAACTGCCGCCTGGTCTACGGGCACATGGGTGAGGTCCTCGACCGCACCGACGTCCTCGTCACCGTCAGCTCGACGGCCGCCCTGGAGTCGCTGCACCGGGGTATCCCGACCGCCGTCCTCACCGACCTGGGCATCCGGGAGGCCCTGGGCAACCACCACTTCGTCGGCTCGGGCTGCCTGACGTCCTGGGACCGGCTGGACGCCGGGGAGGTGCCGCGCGCCGACCCGGCCTGGACGGCGCGGCACGGTGTCCCGGGGGCGGCCTACGGCCCCTACGAGTCGGCCTTCGAGGGCGCCCGCAAGCGGCTCGCCCAGCTGCTCGCCGACGAACTGCCGCCCCTCAACCCGTACTACACCTCCGTGACCGCCGGGGGGTACCTGCCGGGCATCCTCGCCCGCTACGGCCTGACGCCCGACGGCACCCCGAACACGTCCGGCACGGCCGGGTCGTCGGCCGGACTCGGCGGGGCCGCCCGCCGCGTCGTGCGCCGCGCCGCCCGCGGCGCCTACCGGCAGGGCGTGCAGCGCGTCGCGCCCGTCATCCGGCGCATGGGGCAGCTGTGACGCCCGCCGAGGGCCGGACGGGCCCCGCCGACACGCGCCGCCCCGCGCGGGACCGCGCCGCCCACGGCGTCGCCGACCGGACCGGCGGTGCCGAGCGCACCGCCGGCAACGAGAGCCAAGGAGCCACCGTGCCACCCACCGTCCTCGCCGTGATCCCCGCCCGGGGCGGCTCCAAGGGCGTGCCCGCCAAGAACCTCGCGCCGGTCGGCGGCGTGCCGCTCGTGGCCCGCGCGGTCCGCGAGTGCCTGGCCGCCGGGCACGTCACGGACGTCGTCGTCTCCACCGACGACCCGGCCATCGCCACCGTCGCCCGCGAGGCGGGCGCCGTCGCCGTCGAGCGGCCCGCCGACATCGCGGGCGACACCGCGACCAGCGAGGCCGCCGTCCTGCACGCGATGGACGTCTTCGAGGCCCAGCAGGGCCGCGGCGTCGACGTCGTGCTCCTCGTGCAGTGCACCAGCCCGTTCCTCGACCGGGCCGACGTCGCCGGGGTGGCCGCCGCCGTCCTGGCCGACGGCGCCGACTCGGCGCTGACGGTCGCGCCCTTCCACGGTTTCGTGTGGCGGGAGCCCGGCGGGCGGGCCGGGGACGCCCGGCGCGCCGGGGGAGAGGGCGTCAACCACGACAAGGCCCACCGCCCGCGCCGCCAGGACCGCCCGCAGGACTTCCTGGAGACCGGCGCCGCCTACGCCATGCGGGCCGACGGGTTCCGCGCCGCCGGGCACCGCTTCTTCGGCCGCACCGATCTGGTGCGCACCGACCCGGCCCGCGTCCTGGAGGTCGACGACCCGCACGAGCTGGCCCGCGCCCGCGCGCTGGCCCCGCTGCTCGACACTCGCCGGGCGGGCACCCTGCCCCGCCGCGAGGACGTCGACGCGGTCGTCCTGGACTTCGACGGCACCCAGACCGACGACCGGGTGTACGTCGACTCCGACGGCCGGGAGACGGTCGCCGTGCACCGGGGCGACGGCCTCGGCATCGCCGCGCTGCGCCGCGCGGGCCTGCCGGTGCTGATCCTGTCCACCGAGGTCAACACGGTCGTCGCCGCCCGCGCCCGGAAGCTCAAGCTGCCGGTGCTGCACGGCATCGACCGCAAGGACCGCGCGCTCAAGCAGTGGTGCGAGGAGGAGGGCGTCGCGCCGGAGCGGGTGCTCTACGTCGGCAACGACGTGAACGACCTGCCCTGCTTCGGCCTCGTCGGCTGGCCCGTGGCGGTGGCGAACGCGCACGACGTCGTGCGCGGCGCGGCCCGCGCCGTGACGACCACCCCCGGGGGCTCCGGGGCCGTCCGCGAGATCGCCGGCTGGCTCCTCGGCCCCTCCCTGGCCCCCTGACCCCCGACCCCGGCGCCTGTCTGTGGGCGCCCGAACCCATGAAGCCCCCGAACGCCCCGACCCCGCCGGACGCACACCGGTCCGGACCCACGACACCGACCCCCGCGCGCGGCGACCGCCGCGAGAGCGCGACGCCCGGAAGAAGGAACTTCCCATGAGCAATCCCCGCCTCCGCACCCTCGGCGACAAGACCGCCGGCCCGGGGCAGCCCGTCTACGTCACCGGCGAGATCGGCATCAACCACAACGGTGACCTGGAGAACGCCTTCGCCCTGATCGACGCCGCCGCCGAGGCCGGCTGCGACGCCGTCAAGTTCCAGAAGCGCACCCCGGAGATCTGCACCCCGCGCGACCAGTGGGACATCGAGCGCGACACCCCCTGGGGCCGGATGACCTACATCGACTACCGGCACCGTGTCGAGTTCGGCGAGGACGAGTACCGCAGGATCGACGAGCACTGCAAGGAGAAGGGGATCGCCTGGTTCGCCTCCCCGTGGGACACCGAGGCCGTCGCCTTCCTGGAGAAGTTCGACCTCCCGGCCCACAAGGTGGCCTCCGCCTCCCTGACCGACGACGAGCTGCTGCGCACCCTGCGGGCCACCGGCCGCACCGTCATCCTCTCCACCGGCATGTCGACGCCGAAGCAGATCCGGCACGCGGTCGAGGTGCTGGGCAGCGAGAACATCCTGCTCTGCCACGCCACCTCCACCTACCCGGCCAAGGCCGAAGAGCTCAACCTGCGGATGATCCACACCCTCCAGGCCGAGTTCCCCAACGTCCCGATCGGCTACTCGGGCCACGAGACGGGCCTCCAGACGACGCTGGCCGCCGTCGCCCTCGGCGCCGTGTTCGTCGAGCGCCACATCACCCTGGACCGCGCCATGTGGGGCTCGGACCAGGCGGCCTCCGTCGAGCCGGGCGGCCTCCAGCGCCTCGTGCGCGACATCCGCACCATCGAGTCCTCGCTCGGCGACGGCGTCAAGAAGGTCTACGACAGCGAGCTGGCGCCCATGAAGAAGCTCCGCCGCGTCAAGGGCGTCATCG
This sequence comes from Streptomyces chumphonensis, assembly GCF_014779715.1. GTDB lineage: Bacteria > Actinomycetota > Actinomycetes > Streptomycetales > Streptomycetaceae > Streptomyces > Streptomyces chumphonensis. The sequence continues at coordinate 68,059 of NZ_JACXYU010000005.1, read as the reverse complement.
CGGAGGCCGAGGAGGCCGGTGGCACGGACGCCGCCGCCACCGCCGGTGCGAGCGGCGAGCCCGCGCGGGTCTGAGATGACCGCCCCCGACGCCCCCCTCCCCGAGCCCGAGCGCACCGGCCCGCGCCGGGCCGGGGACGGGGGCACCCTGGCCTTCGTGGAGAGCCCGGTCCAGCTGCTCAACGTGCTGGAGTGGGCGCACGTGAGGTTCCGCGACGACGCCGCCGCCCTGACCCTCGTCGTCCTGCCGCCCCACGACCCGATGACGCGTGGCCAGTTGCGCCGCATGGCCCAGCTCGCCCGCGACGAGGGGCACGTCGTGGACTGGTCGGAGGCCAGGGGCACCACGAGCGCGCCGCTGAAGACCGTGCTGCGGCTCGCCCGGCCGCTGCGCGCGGCGCGGCGCATCGTCATCGGCGACCCGTTCTCCCGGTACGTGCAGCTCCTGCTGGCCCTCTCCGGGGAGGCGGCGGACCTGACGGTGGTGGACGACGGCACGGCGACCATGGAGTTCACCGCCCAGCTCGCCGGGGGCGCGAAACGCCTCACCCGCTGGCACCGGTCCGGCGCGGGCGGCCCGGGCGCGTTGCTGTTCGCCCCGGTGTCCGGGCGCGCCCGGCGGCGGCTCACCCCCCGCCGGGGGCGCGCCGTCGAGTTGTTCAGCGCGATGCCGGTCGAGGTGCCCGAGGGGATCGACGTCGTGGAGAACGCGTTCGCCTGGACGCGGGAGCGCTTCGGCCCGCCCGCGCTGATCGAGGGCACCGACCTGGTGGGCACCTCGCTCGCGGAGACCGGCGTCGTCGACGCGGACCGGTACGTGGAGGCCGTCCGCTCGCTGGCCCGCGCGCACGGTGCCGTGCGGTACTTCGCGCACCGCAGGGAGGGCATGGAGAAGCTGCACCGCATCGCCGTCGAGTGCGGGGTGGAGATCGTCCGGCCGGACCTGCCGCTGGAGCTGGTCGCGCGGCGCGGGCCCGTCGCCCGGACGGTCCTCAGCTTCCCCTCCACCGTCGTGCACACCCTGCCGCTGGCCCTCGCGGACACCGGCGTGCGGGTGGCCGTCTGCGACGTGGACCGGGCCTGGCTGACGGACGCCGCCTCCCCGCGCGCCCACGGCTTCCTGTCCGGGGTCACCGCCACCGCGCGCGGCGCCCACCGCCTGCGCACCTCCGCCCCCTGAGCCGGGGCGGGGCGTCCGGGCGAGGCGGCGGGGCGCGCCGGCGTCAGGGTGCCGGGTCGACCTGTTCGAGGTAGTGGCGCTGGTCGTCGAGGAATCCCTCGGCGAACAGTGAGCGGGGCGCGAAGAGGCCGGTGAGCGTCAGCCGGGCGGTGGACCGGTCCAGTTCGTCGCGCACGAGCGAGTGCGCCGCGTCGGGGTAGTGCTCCACCGTGAGCCGGTCCGGCCCCAGCCGCTCCCGGTAGACGGCCTCCGTCTCGCCCGCGTCCACGTTGCGGTCGTGTCCGGCGAGGATCAGCAGGACGGGCACGTCCCGGGGCACGGCGGCGAGGTCGTCGGTGGCGTCGGCGGTGTGGTTGCGGCCGACGAAGCCCCAGCGGCGGGCCGTCATGCCCCGGAGGTCGGCGAAGGCGTCCCGGTAGTCCGCGAAGGGCGCGTCGCGGCGCAGCAGCTCCAGCGTCCGTTCGCGGCGCTCCAGGGCCCGCGTGCGGTCCGCCGCCGAGGCGCCCTCGGCGCGGAGTTCGGACATCAAGTGGTAGCGGCCCTGGCGGTGCCAGTTGATCGCGGGGGAGACGGCGATGACGAACCGCACGTCCGGCTCCCGGGCGGCGACCTTCGGCAGCACCCAGCCGGCCTGGCTGGCCCCCCACAGCCCGATCCGGTCGGGGTCCACCTCGGGACGCGCGCGGGCCCAGGCGAGGGCGGCGCGGGTCTCCTCGGCACGGTCCCGCATGGTCTGCTCCAGCCAGTCGCCCTCCGAGGCGCCCACGCCCGGCTTGCTCCAGGACAGGGAGGCGTATCCGGCGCGGGCGAAGGACTCCCACAGCGGCCGGTAGAACGAGTCGTGGGTCGCGTCGACGGGGCCGTCGCCGTGCACGAGGACGACGAGCCCGTACGGCCCGCGTCCCTCGGGAGGCAGGGCCAGGACGCCGTCCAGCGTGTTCCCGCCGTGCTCGAAGGTGATCGATTCCTCCCGCAGGTCGTAGGTGTGCTGCCAGGCCACGACGCCGAGCCCCGCGCCGCCGACGACCAGCACGCACACCACGATCCACACCAGCCTGCGCGGCCAGCGCCGCCCGCCCGGACTCCGCCCGGATTCCACGTCCCGTGAAACTATCGTCATAAGAACGATCGTATCGCATTCGATCGTTTGAGGTGGTGGGGTGCTGGTGGTGCGTGGCCGTGATCACGGCGCGGACCCTGCCTGTGCGGCGGTGTCCCGCACCTGAGTACGCTCGCGGACGTCCCGCCCGTACCGGGCGGGCAGGAACGTCGCGACGGAGACAGAGATGACGATGACGCGCCCCGCCGAGCGGGCCACGGGCCAGGCACCGATCTACGACAGCCTCATAGAGGAGCACGGCGACGTGCCCGCCGAGGTGCGCGCCGTGGCCGAGAAGGCGCAACGCGAGGTCGCCAGAGCACTGGACTGGAGTGATCTCGGCACGCACCCGCTGTCCTCCGGGGCCTCCTCGCACGGGCACCCGCCGGAACGCGGCGGCCGGTGACGCGGCGGCCCGTCCGGGTCGCCTGATCGAACACATCCCGCCCCGTCCGCCTCATCCGTAACCGGCGAAACATGCCAGACGGGATGAGAGCGGAAGCAGAGAACCAATCGGCATACCCACCTCACTCTGGACGTATGCGCGGATCGGGCGAGGATTTTTTCCCCTGTGTGGCTTAACTTTCCGTGATCACCGACCGGGAGGGGCCCCCGGGGGCATACGCTCGGTTGGGTGAACCAACTGTTGTCAGCCAAGTCCACCCAGCGGACCTCCGGTGAGACACCACTGGACGGAGCCCTCCCGAGCGCGTTGCGCGACGAACTCGTCATGTTCCGGCGCGACCTGCACATGCATCCGGAGCTGGGGCACCAGGAGTTCCGCACCACCGCGGCGATCAGGGCGCGCCTCCAACAGGCCGGGCTGCGCCCCCGCGTACTCGCCGGCGGCACCGGGCTGATCTGCGACGTTCACCCCGGCGGGGCCGAGTCCTGGGACGGCCGCCGTCCCATGCTCGCGCTGCGCGCCGACATCGACGGGCTGCCCATCCCGGACACCAAGACGGTCTCCTACCGCTCCACCGTGCCCGACCGCGCCCACGCCTGCGGACACGACGTCCACACCACGGTCGTCCTCGGCGCGGGCCTGGTCCTGGCCGGCCTCGCCGCCGCCGGCCGGTTGCCGCACTCGGTCCGGCTGATCTTCCAGCCCGCCGAGGAGGTCCTGCCGGGGGGTGCGACGGACGCCATCGACGACGGCGCGCTGGACGGCGTCGGGCGGGTCATCGCCGTCCACTGCGACCCCCGCGTCGACGCCGGGCGGATCGGGCTGCGGCCCGGCCCCATCACCTCCGCCTGCGACCGGCTGGAGGTCACCCTGGCCGGACCCGGCGGCCACACCGCCCGCCCCCACCTGACGACCGACCTCGTCACGGCGGCGTCCCGCGTCGTCACCGACGTGCCCGCCCTGCTGGCCCGCCGCGTGGACACCCGTGCCGGGCTCGCCGTCACCTGGGGGCGCATCGTCTCCGGGCACGCCCCCAACGTCATCCCGCAGCGCGCGGAGCTCTCCGGCACCGTCCGCTGCCTGGACCTGCCCGCCTGGCGCGCCGCACCCGACGTCGTGCACGCAGCCGTGGACGAGGTGGCCGCGCTGCACCACGCGAAGTCGGAGATCAACTACATCCGCGGCGTCCCGCCGGTCGTGAACGAGACGACGACGACGGAGCTGCTGCGCAACGCCATGGCCGCCCGGCGCGGCGCGCATACCGTGGAGACGACCGAGCAGTCCCTCGGCGGCGAGGACTTCTCCTGGTACCTGGAGCAGGTGCCCGGCGCGATGGCCCGCCTCGGCGTGCGGACGCCCGGCGACCCCGTCCCGCGCGACATCCACCAGGGGGACTTCGACGCGGACGAGCGGGCGATCGACGTCGGCGTCGAGCTGTTCACCGCCGCCGCCCTCCTCGACGCCGCCCAGGGCTGAGGCCGCCCGCCCACCCCGCCCGCGCCGCCCTGCCGGGGCGAGGCCCGCCGGGCGGGGCGGGGTCGGGCGGGGCGGGCCGGAGGCGGTGTCGCGGTGCACCCGGGGCATGGCGCAAAGTCGCCGTTAACACCGAAACGATAACGGACGTAAGCCGGGGCTTTACCTGACATCTACGCGCGTTACTCTGAGCCGGAGAGCCAGCGCCGGAAGAGGCGCTTCCTGAGAGTCGAAGGAGACCTCCTCTTGCGTCGGGTCACCAAGCTTGCCGCCGCGGTCACCGCCACCGCGGCTCTCGCACTCACCACCGCCGCCTGCGGCGGCACCTCCACCGAGTCCTCCGGCGAGTCCGAGGACAAGGGTGCGGCCATCGCGTACGACGTCGGCGGCCGGGGCGACCAGTCGTTCAACGACGCCGCCTACGCCGGTCTCAGCAAGGCCGAGAAGGAGTTCGGCTGGGACGGCGAGGACATCGAGCCCTCCGACGGCGAGTCGGACGCCGACAAGGCCAGCCGGCTGAACGAGCTCGCGCGGCTCGGCTACAACCCGGTCATAGGCGTCGGCTTCGCCTACGCGGGCCCGATCGAAGAGGCCGCCAAGAAGAACCCGGACGTCACCTTCGGTCTGATCGACGACGAGACGGTCACCGGCGACAACATCGTCAACATGGTCTTCAGTGAGGAGCAGGGCTCCTACCTGGCCGGCGTCGCCGCCGCGCACGCGACCGAGACGGACGTCGTCGGCTTCGTCGGCGGTGTCGAGGTGCCGCTGATCAAGAAGTTCGAGGCCGGTTTCGTCCAGGGCGTCCAGGACACCGACCCGGACATCGAGATCAAGCGCCAGTACCTCACCCAGCCGCCGAACATGGACGGCTTCTCCAAGCCGGACCTCGGCAAGGAGGCCGCGCGCGGCCAGCTGGACGCCGACGCCGACGTGATCTACCACGCCGCCGGCCTCGCCGGGCAGGGCGTCATCGAGGCCGCCGCCGACCGTGACCGGTGGGTCATCGGTGTGGACTCCGACCAGTACGAGCAGAAGACGCTGGCGCCGTACAAGGACAACATCCTCACGTCGATGACGAAGGACGTCCCCGACGCGGTCTACAACCTGATCAAGTCCGTGGAGGAGGACGACCCGCAGTCGGGCGTCATCCGCTACAACCTGGAGGCCGACGGCGTCGCCCTGAGCGACTCCAACCCCGCCTACCAGGAGATGACCGAGCTGACCGAGGCCGTCGAGCAGGCCAAGGCGGACATCGTCGCCGGCAAGATCGAGGTCTCCCCGACCCCGTGACGCCCGCGGCCGGGAGCCCTCGGGCCCCGGCACGGACCCAGGCCCGGAACCGGGCGGCGGACACAGCCTCCGCCGCCCGGCCCGGGCCGCCCGCGGACCACCGGCCCGCCCCGGCGGGCCCTCCCGGACCGCGCCGCCCCTCCGGCCGCCGTCCCCGGCCGGGAGTCCGGTGTATCCGGCGAAAACTCTACGCGCGTAGCCGAGGGTGCGGCACGATAGCGTCACCACGCCCGCACCGTCCCGCCCGTCCCACCGGCACCCGCCGTCCCGTACCACCCGCCGTCCGTCCGGCGCCGTCCCGTCCTGACGAGCCCGCTCCTTAGCCCCGAGGAGAGTGCACCATCAACGCGTCCAGCAGTCCGCCCGCCGTCGAGCTGGCCGGCATCACGAAACGCTTCCCCGGCGTCGTCGCCAACCACGACATCCACCTGTCCGTGCACAAGGGCACGGTGCACGCGATCGTCGGCGAGAACGGCGCGGGCAAGTCCACGCTGATGAAGATCCTCTACGGCATGCAGAAGCCGGACGAGGGCACCATCACCGTCGACGGCGAGCAGGTCACGCTGCACAGCCCCGCCGACGCGATCGCGCGCGGCATCGGCATGGTGCACCAGCACTTCATGCTGGCCGACAACCTCACCGTGCTCGAGAACACCGTGCTCGGCGGCGAGAGCCTGTACGGCATCGGGGGCCGGGCCCGCGACAAGATCCGGGAGATCTCCGACGCCTACGGCCTCGGCATCCGCCCCGACGTCCTCGTGGAGGACCTCGGCGTGGCCGACCGGCAGCGCGTGGAGATCCTCAAGGTGCTCTACCGGGGCGCCCGCACGCTCATCCTCGACGAGCCGACGGCCGTCCTCGTCCCGCAGGAGGTCGACGCCCTCTTCGCGAACCTGCGCGAGCTGAAGGCCGAGGGCCTCACCGTCATCTTCATCTCGCACAAGCTGGGCGAGGTGCTGTCCGTGGCGGACGAGATCACCGTCATCCGGCGCGGCACGACGGTCGCCTCCGTCAGCCCGGACGAGGTCAGCACCAAGCAGCTCGCCGAGCTGATGGTGGGCAGCGAGCTCCCCACCCCGGAGACGCGCGAGTCCACCGTGACCGACCGGCCCGTGCTGAGCGTCGAGGGCCTCACGGTCCACACGCACGACGCGGAGCACGGCGACCGCACCGTGCTGGACGACGTCGGCTTCACCATCCACGCGGGCGAGGTCCTCGGCCTCGCCGGCGTCGAGGGCAACGGCCAGACGGAGCTGATCGAGGCGCTCATCGGCCTCAAGCACGCCGACGCGGGCACCATCCGGCTCGGCGACGAGGAGATCACCGGCTGGGCCACCCGGCGGCGCCGCGAGGGCGGCATCGGCTACATCCCCGAGGACCGGCACCGGCACGGCCTGCTGCTGGAGTCCCCGCTGTGGGAGAACCGCATCCTCGGCCACGTCACCGAGCAGCCCAACAGCCGCGGCTACTGGCTGAAGCCGAAGGCCGCCCGCGCCGACACCGAGCGGATCGTCGAGGAGTACGACGTCCGCACGCCCGGCATCGAGGTCACCGCCGGCTCGCTGTCCGGCGGCAACCAGCAGAAGCTCATCGTCGGCCGGGAGATGAGCCACCACCCGCGCTTCCTGATCGCCGCCCACCCCACGCGCGGGGTGGACGTCGGCGCGCAGGCGCAGATCTGGGACCAGATCCGCGAGGCCCGCCACGAGGGCCTGGCCGTGCTGCTGATCTCGGCCGACCTGGACGAGCTGATCGGCCTGTCCGACACCCTGCGGGTCATGTACCGCGGCCGTCTGGTCGCGGACGCCGACCCCGCCACGATCACCCCGGAGGAGCTGGGCACCGCCATGACCGGCGCCGCGTCCGGTCACCTGGAGCACGAGGAGGGTGACGCGGCCACGGGTTCGGACGCCGACGGCCGTCCCGACGCCGCGTCCGGTGCGCAGAACGAGGAGAACGAGCATGAGTGACGGTGGAAAGCCGGGCGTGGCCGCAGCCTCCGGCCGCCCGACGACGCGGGCCCGGCTCGACCGCCTGGTCCTGGCGCTCGGCGGACCGGTGCTCGCGCTGGGCGTCGCGGTCCTGCTGACGTCGGCCGTGCTGCTGCTGTCGGGCCGCAGCCCGGTCGAGCCGTACGTCCTGATGATCGAGTACGCGGGCAACGCCGACATCCAGGTGCTCATCGTCAACCAGGCCACGACGTACTACATCGCGGCGCTCGCGGTGGCCGTCGGCTTCCGGATGAACCTGTTCAACATCGGTGTCGACGGGCAGTACCGGCTCGCCGCGATGGTGGCGGCCGTCACGGGCGCGGCCTTCTCGCTGCCCGCACCGCTGCACGTCCTGGTGATCATGGCGGTCGCGATGCTGACCGGTGCGTTCTGGGCCGGGATCGCGGGCATCCTCAAGACCAGCCGGGGCGTCAGCGAGGTCGTCTCCACGATCATGCTCAACGCGATCGCGACGAGCATCATCGCCTACCTGATCCTGCCGGCGCAGTTCGGCGAGCAGCGCGGCAACAACCTGACGACGGGCCAGATCGCCGAGTCCGGCTGGTTCCCGGGCTTCGACACCGGGCCCGGCGGCGTCGTCTACGGCTTCATCGTGGTCGCCGCCCTGCTCGGCGTCGTCTACTGGCTGGTGCTGAACCGCACCCGCTTCGGCTTCGACCTGCGGGCCACCGGCGCCAGCCAGAGCGCCGCCGCCGCCAGCGGCGTCGACGCCAAGCGGATGATCTTCACCTCCATGGTGATCTCCGGTGGCGTCGCGGGCCTCGCGGGCATGCCGGTGCTCCTCGGCGACTCGCACACCTACAGCCTCGTCTTCCCCGTGGGCATCGGCTTCACGGGCATCACCATCGCCCTGCTGGGCCGCAACCACCCCGTCGGCATCGCCTTCGGCGCCCTCCTCATCGCCTTCCTCGACAAGGCCTCGGCCACGCTCGACTACAGCGGGTACGAGAAGGAGATCGCCACGATCATGCAGGGCCTGATCGTGATCGCCGTCGTCATCAGCTACGAGGCCGTCCGCCGCTACGGACTGCGCCGCCAGCAGCAGAAGGTCGGTGAGGAGCTCGCCGCCCAGGCCGCGAGCGCCCCCGGCGACACCAGCCAGAACCTGAGCAAGGGGGCCTCGGCATGAGCACCGCCACCACCAAGGCGGCTGCCGCGCCGCGCAAGCCCGTCGGCCGCAGCCGCCTGTCCCTCGCCCAGTGGATGCTGGTCATCGCGGCGGGGCTCGCCCTGTTCTCGCTGGTCCGGCTGATCACCGACGCCAACGGCATCACCTCCACCGGCCAGGTCTCCGCCGCCCTGCGGCTGGCCGTCCCGATCGGTCTCGCGGGCCTCGGCGGCCTGTGGGCCGAGCGCGCGGGCGTCATCAACATCGGTCTCGAAGGCATGATGATCCTCGGCACCTGGTTCGGTGCCTGGGCGGGCGTCCAGTGGGGCCCCTGGACGGGCGTCATCATGGGCATCGTCGGCGGCGCGCTGGGCGGGCTCATCCACGCGATCGCCACCGTCACCTTCGGCGTCAACCACATCGTCTCCGGTGTGGCCATCAACATCCTCGCGGTCGGCGTCACCCGCTACCTGTCGAAGTTCACCTTCGACACCATGGAGGGCGGCACCGAGAAGCAGTCCCCGCCGATCGAGTCGATCACCAGCATCACCGTGCCGGGGCTCTCGGACTGGATGCGCGACCTCAACGACAAGCACTGGTTCTTCGTCTCCGACCTGGCCGGTGTCGTGGGCGGCGTCGTCACCAACCTCTCGCTGCTGACCGTCGTCGCCCTCGCGCTCGTCCCGTTCAGCTGGTGGGTGCTGTGGCGGACGGGCTTCGGCCTGCGGCTGCGCTCCTGCGGCGAGAACCCGACGGCCGCCGAGTCGCTCGGCGTCAACGTCTACAGGTACAAGTACCTCGCGGTGATGATCTCCGGCGGCTTCGCCGGGCTCGGCGGCGTCTTCCTCGCGGAGGTCGCGGCCAACATCTACCAGGAGGGCCAGACCGGCGGGCGCGGCTACATCGGTCTCGCCGCGATGATCTTCGGCAACTGGATGCCGGGCGGCATGGCCATGGGCGCGGGCCTGTTCGGCTACGCCGACAGCCTCAACCTGCGCGGCGGCGGCACCAACGTGCACGCGCTGCTGCTGTTCCTGGCGATCCTGCTGGCCCTCGCCGTCGTCTGGGAGCTGTACCGCAGGAAGTACGTCACGGCGCTCGTCGCCGGTGTGACCGGCCTCGGCCTGTTCGCCTACTACCTGGCCGTGGACGAGGTGCCGAGCCAGTTCGTCTCCGCCGCCCCCTACGTGGCGACGCTCCTGGTGCTGTCCCTGTCCGCGCAACGCCTGCGGATGCCGAAGGCCAACGGGCGGCCCTACCGCAAGGGCGAGGGCAAGTGACGCACGCCGAGCCCCCCGCCCCCGGCTGGGAAGCGCTGCGGAAGCTGGCCCGGGACGCCATGTCCCGGGCCTACGCCCCCTACTCCGGCTTCCCCGTCGGCGCCGCCGCCCTCGTCGACGACGGCCGGACGGTCAGCGGGTGCAACGTGGAGAACGCCGCCTACGGCGTCGCCCTGTGCGCCGAGTGCGGGCTGGTGTCCGAGCTGATCGCCACCGGTGGCGGCCGGCTCACCCACTTCACCTGCTGCGACCGTCACGGCGACCTGCTCATGCCGTGCGGGCGCTGCCGCCAGCTGCTGTGGGAGCACGGCGGCCCGGAGCTCGCCCTCGACACGGCCTCCGGCGTGCGCCCGCTGTCCGAACTGCTGCCCGACGCCTTCGGCCCGTCCGATCTCGACCGCTGACCGCGCTCCGAAGCCCGTGGAGGAACCCCGCATGGACGCCATCTCCGTCATCCGCACCAAGCGCGACGGCGGCGCGCTCAGCCCCGAGCAGATCGACTGGGTCATCGACGCCTACACCCGGGGCGCCGTCGCCGACGAGCAGATGTCGGCCCTGGCCATGGCCATCCTGCTCAACGGCATGGACCGCGCCGAGATCGCCCGCTGGACCGCCGCCATGATCGCCAGCGGCGAGCGGATGGACTTCTCCTCCCTGCCCCGGCCCACCGCCGACAAGCACTCGACCGGCGGCGTCGGCGACAAGATCACCCTCCCGCTCGCCCCGCTGGTCGCCGCCTGCGGCGCGGCCGTGCCGCAGCTCTCCGGGCGCGGCCTCGGCCACACCGGCGGCACCCTCGACAAGCTGGAGTCGATCCCCGGCTGGCGGGCGCTGCTGTCGAACGCCGAGATGCTCGACGTCCTCGGCGAGGCCGGGGCCGTCATCTGCGCGGCGGGGGACGGGCTGGCCCCCGCCGACAAGAAGCTCTACGCCCTGCGCGACGTCACCGGCACCGTCGAGGCGATCCCGCTGATCGCCAGCTCCATCATGTCCAAGAAGATCGCCGAGGGCACCGGCTCGCTCGTGCTCGACGTGAAGGTCGGCTCCGGGGCGTTCATGAAGAACCGGGACGACGCCGCCGAGCTGGCCCGCACCATGGTGGGCCTCGGCACCGACCACGGCGTGCGGACGGTGGCCCTGCTCACCGACATGTCCACACCGCTCGGCCGCACGGCCGGGAACGCGCTGGAGGTCCGCGAGTCCGTGGAGGTCCTCGCGGGCGGCGGCCCGGCCGACGTCGTCGAGCTGACCCTCGCCCTGGCCCGCGAGATGCTCACCGCCGCCGGGCTGCCGGACGCCGACCCGGCCAAGGCGCTGGCCGACGGCTCCGCCATGGACCACTGGCGCCGCATGATCACCGCTCAGGGCGGCGACCCCGACGCGGAGCTGCCCACCGCGCGGGAGCGCCACGTCGTGCCCGCGCCCGCCACCGGGGTGCTCAGCCGTCTGGACGCCTACGCCGTCGGCGTCGCCGCCTGGCGGCTCGGCGCCGGCCGCGCCCGCAAGGAGGACCCGGTGCAGGCCGGGGCGGGCGTCGAGCTGCACGCCAAGCCGGGCGAGACCGTCCGGGAGGGGGAGCCGCTGCTCACCCTGCACACCGACACGCCCGAGGCGTTCGACTACGCGCTCACCGCGCTGGACGGCGCCGTCGAGGTGGGCGGGGCCTTCACCCCGGCCCCGATCGTCCTGGACCGCGTGGACTGAGAGGCCGGGGGCCCGCCGCTGCCCTCCGGGCTACGAGCCCTCCTCGGGGATCGGGTTGATCAGGGCGAACGCGGCGCCCTGCGGGTCCTGCACGACGGCCATCCGTCCGGCCATCATGTCGAACGGCGGCTTCAGGACGGTCCCGCCGTGCGCCGCCAGGGTGTCGGCCGTCCGGTCGACGTCGGCGACGGCGAAGTACGTCAGCCAGTGCGCGGGCAGGCCCGGTTCCAGCCGGTCCAGGCTCTGCATGCCCCCGACCGGCCGGCCGCCGACGTCCAGCGAGAAGTACCCGTCGCCGCCCTTCATGGTGCTCGCCCCCATGCCGAGCACGGAGTCGTAGAAGTCCGCTGCGGTGTCGGTGTCGGCGGTGTTCAGCTCGTTCCAGGCGACCGCCCCGGTCTCCCGGACGACCTGGCTTCCGGGGAAGTCGCGAGCCTGCCAGAGGCCGAAGACGGCGCCCGTGGGGTCCTGGGCGACGGCCATCCGGCCGAGGTCCATCACGTCCATGGGCGGCACCAGCACGCTGCCGTCGGCCTTGGTGACGGCGTCGGCGGCGGCGTCCACGTCGGGCGTGGCGAGGTAGGTCGTCCACGCCGGGGGCGGGGGCTCCGCCATCGCGGTGCCGTCGGGGTTCACGGCCGCCATGATCCCGGCGACGGCCCGGCCGCGCAGGGTGCAGAGCGCGTAGCCGCCGGTCTCGGGCGGGCCGACCTCGCCCTGCCAGCCGAGGAGGTTCCGGTAGAAGTCGAGGGCGGCCCGCTGGTCGGGGACCATCAGGTCGACCCAGCAGGGCGTGCCCTTGGCGTACGGGGCGGTGACATCGGGCATGTCGGAGCCTCCAGGCGGTGATCGCGGACCAATCCGCCGAGACTAACCCTTATGTCTGTTTTGTCGGCGTCAGGCGGCGCCGGACACCACCCCAGCGGAGCCACCGCCCGGCCCCGGCGGGGCGGGCGGTGGGCGAGCGGTGGTCCGGGTCCGGGCCCGTCGGGTCGGCGTCCGGCTCAGGCCGTCGCGAGCCGCACGGCCCGGCGGGTGGCGTACAGCGTGATGCCCGCCGCACCCACCAGGGCGGTCAGCGCGAGGGCGACCGTCCCCGCCCAGCCGCCGCCGTGGAAGGCCAGCGCGCCGAGCGTGCCACCGAGCGAACTCCCCACGTAGTACGCCATCTGGTACAGCGCCGACGCCTGCGCCCGCCCCGACGTGACCGTCCGGCTCACCGACGAGGACGCCGTCGTGTGCCCGGCGAAGAAGCCCGCCGTCACCAGCACCAGGCCGGCCAGCACCGCCACCAGGTTGCCCGACAGCGTCAGCAGCAGCCCGACCGCCGTCGTGCCGATGGCCAGGTACAGCGCCCCGCGCCGCCCGAGCCGCTTGACCAGCCCCCCGGACGCCGCCGAGGAGCCCGTGCCCACCAGGTAGATGACGAACACCGAGCCCACCAGCCCCTGCGACAGCCCGAACGGCTCGGCCACCAGCCGGTACCCGATCACCGTGTAGACGGCGCCGAAGACGGCCATGAACAGCAGCCCGATCGCGTACAGCCGCACCAGCAGCGCATTCCCCAGCAGGTCACGGACGGTGCGGGCCAGGGCGCGCGGCTCCAGCGGGGACGGGGTGAAGTTCCGCGCCCTCGGCAGCAGCGCCCGGAAGACGACCGCGCAGACCAGGGCCATGACGCCGACGACCAGCAGCGCGCCGCGCCAGCCGAAGCCCTCCGCCACCCAGCCGGTGACGATGCGGCCCGCCATGCCGCCCACGCTGTTCCCCGCGACGAACAGCCCGATCGCGCCGACCAGCGCCCCCGGCCGCAGCTCCTCGGAGAGGTAGGCCATCGCCGACGCCGGAATGCCCGCGATCGCCGCGCCCTGCACGGTGCGCAGCGCCACCAGCCAGCCCAGGTCCGGCGCCAGGGGCAGCACCAGGGCGATGCCCACCGCGACCGCCACCGACACCGTCATCAGCCGCTGTCGCCCGAACCGTTCGGACAGCATGCTCAACGGCAGCACACACACCGCCAGGGCGATCGTGGCGGCGGAGATCGTCCAGCTCGCCGCGTCCGGCGACACCGCGAAGTCGGCGGAGAGCGCGGGCAACAGGGCCTGGGTGGAGAAGAGGAGGGCGAAGGTCGCCAGCCCCAGCGCGAACAGCGCGAGGTTCACCCGGCGCGTCGAGGGGGCGTCCGCCCGACGGTCGGTGGCGGGTCCGGCGGCGGGTCCGGTGGTGGGGGACGACGGCTGAGAGGCACCCGGGATGACGGGTGCCCCGGTATCGACGGAAGGCATGTCTCGAACGTACGCAGCTCCCTTTCATGCGTCCAATGCACAAGAATGGAAGAAACGATGCACCAGCGCATAAGCCGAGCTGAGGACCGCCCGTGTCACCACCAGGCAACGAAAACGACATGCAGGTAACACGCGCCGACATCGACGCCGAGTCCTGGGCCGCGCTGCTCACCCCGCGCCTGGCCCAGTTCACCGCCGTCGCGCGGCACGAGCACGTCACCCGCGCCGCGCGGGAGCTGGGCGTCCCCCAGTCCACCCTCAGCCGGGCGATGGCCCGTCTGGAGGAGGACCTCGGCGTGGCCCTCCTGGCGCGCCGGGGCCGCTCGGTCTCGCTCACCCCGGCCGGGCGCACCTTCTGGGCGTCCGTGGAGAAGGCGCTCGCCGCCGTCGAGCAGTCCGCCGAGGCGGTGCGGGCCGACGCCGACCCCGCCACCGGCAAGGTCGCCTTCGGCTTCCTGCACACCCTCGGCTCGGAGACCGTGCCCGGCCTCATCCGGGCCTTCCGCGCCGACCACCCCAGGGTGCGGTTCGCCCTCGTCCAGAACTACGGGGAGGCCATGCTCGACCGACTCCGCGCGGGCACCCTCGACCTGTGCCTCACCTCCCCGGTGCCCGACGCGCCCGACCTCGTCGCCCGGCGGCTGGACGAGCAGCGGCTGCGCCTGGTCGTCCCCGACGACCACCGCCTGGCCCGCCGCAAACGCGTCCGGCTCGCCGAGGCCGCCGACGAGGCGTTCATCACCCTGGAACCCGGCTACGGCATGCGGCGCATCTTCGAAACCCTCTGCGCCGAGGCCGGGTTCACGCCCCGCATCGCCTTCGAGGGGGAGGAGGCCGAGACGCTGCGCGGCCTCGTCGCGGCCGGCCTCGGCGTCGCGCTGCTGCCGCCGCCGACCGTCCCCCGGCCCGGCCTGGTCGACCTCACCGTCACCGCGCCCCGCGCCGTCCGGGAGATCGGCGTCGCCTGGCCGGCCGACCGGCCCGACACCCCACCCGTGGCCGCGTTCCGGACGTTCCTGCTCACCCGGCGCGGCCGACTCCTGGCCTGACCGGCCGCCGGACGGCCCCTCAGGTGCGGCCGAAGCCTGAGGCCAGCGGCATCCGCAGGCCGAGTGGGGGCGGCGCGGCGAGGGCGTCGTGCACGGGCCGGGCGAAGTCCTGCTCGCACAGCGTGCCCAGCACGAAGTCCGTGGCGAGCGCGAAGACCTCGGAGCGGTACTCGCGCAGGGCGTGGCCGTCGGTGTGGGCCTCGAAGCGGCAGATGTCCGCCCCCGCCTTCCGGGCCCGCTCCGCCAGCCGGTAGGACGACTCGGGGTCGGAGCGCCGGTCGTCGGTGCCGTGCACGACGAGGACCTGCCGCCCCACGAGCTGGTCGACCGGTTCCCGCTCGGCCTCCGCCGGCTCCGGCAGCCAGGGCCCGAGCGCCACGACGGACGTCACCGCCGGGTGCCCCGCGGCACGCAGTGCCGCCCGGCCCCCGAGGCCGGTGCCCGCCAGGCAGACGGGCACGTCGCCGTAGCGGCGGACCAGTTCGTCCAGGGCCCACACCGTGTCGGCGACCGGGTGCGCCTCGTCGCCGTTCCACCCCTGGTACCGGTAGTGCACGACGTGTGCCGTCAGCGCCTCGCCGCAGCGTTCGGCCGCCCTTGCCACCTGCCGGGCCAGCGCCAGTGCCCCCGCCGCCGCCAGCGGTGAGGACCGCCGGGCTGACTCCGGGACGCCGCCGGGCAGGAGCAGGAGGACGCCCTCGACCCTCCCCGTCGTGCCGAGGGGGCGGCCCAGCCGAGCGTCCCGTGCAGGAAGCGTGTGCCCATCCATGGCCGCAACGATGGCAGAAGGCGCGGGGTCGGACCCGGCCGCCGACAGTCACCGTTGCATATCGAAGTGCGGGACGGCCTCACCGAGCCCTCACGGCGTCACGCTCCACAGCGCGTCCGGCCCCGGCTCACGCGCCGTGCGGTACCCGGAGTTGCCCAGCGTCAGGTCGAGTTCGGCCAGCAGGCAGCGCAGCACGTGCTCCACGCCCGCCTGCCCGGCCAGCGCCAGTCCGTACAGGTACGGACGGCCGATCAGCACCGCGTCCGCGCCGAGCGCCAGCGCCTTGAAGACGTCCGCTCCGGTGCGCACCCCGGAGTCGAACAGCACCGTCGTCCGGTCCCCGACGGCCTCCGCCACGGGCGCCAGCGCGTCCAGCGAGGCGAGGGCCCCGTCGACCTGCCGACCGCCGTGGTTGGACACCACGACCCCGTCCATGCCGTGCCGGACGGCGAGTTCGGCGTCGGCGGCGCACTGGATGCCCTTGAGCACGATCGGACCGTCCCAGTGCTCCCGCAGGAACGGCAACTGCTCCCACGTCAGGCCCGGGTTGGGGAAGACCTCGGCGAAGGCCAGTCCGGCCGCGCCGGGATCGTCGACCGGGTCCTTCGCCAGCCTGCGGCGGAAGACGGGGTCGCTCGTGTAGTTGGCGATGCCCTCGCCCTGGAGGAACGGGAGGTGACCGCGGTCGAGGTCGGCCGGACGCCAGCCGAGCATCGTGGTGTCCAACGTCAGGACGAGGTGGCTGTAGCCCGCCTCCCGCGCCCGCCGCAGCAGGCTCACGCAGAACTCCGGATCGCGCGGCCAGTACAGCTGGAACCAGCGCGGACCGTCGCCCCCGGCCTCCGCGACCTCCTCGATGGAGTGGCTGGCCTGCGTGGAGTGGACGAACGGCAGCCCCAACGCGGCGGCGGCCCGTGCCGAGGCCAACTCCCCCTCCGGGTGCGCCAGCTTCTGCACACCGACCGGGCCGAGCAGCACGGGTGCGGGCAGCTTCGCGCCCAGCAGCGTCGTCGACAGGTCGCGCCGGGCGTGGTCGCGCAGCATGCGCGGCACGATGCGCCGCCGCTCGAACGCGGCCCGGTTCGCCCGCGCGGTCGAACCGCTGCCCGCGCTGGGCACGATGTACCCCAGCGCCGCCGCGTCCAGCACCTCGGCGGCCTTCGCCTCCAGCGCCGCGAGGTCCGTGGTGAGGGCGGGCCTCTCGCCCAGGAACGCGCCGTTCGCGTAGATCAACGCCTGGTGGTCGGAGTAGTGGACGGGCGGGGGCGTGCTCTCGTCGGCCATGCGGGTCCTCGCGGTTCGGGATGCGACACGCCCGAGTCTCGTCCCCCCGCCCCCCACCCACAACCCCACCCCCGCAGGCGGGGCCCGGGCGTGGCCGGGCAGCGGTGGGGTGGTCATCACCCGGGTAGGGCTGCGGGGTTGGTTGGGAGCGGGCACAGGGGGTGGGGGCGGAGTCTGTGCGCGTGCCCATGTCGTCGGCGCGGCGGCGGCCCCACGATGGAGCACAACTGACCGGTCAGTAAGTACCGGCCCGAGCGTGGCTGCGCGTTCCCCACCGTACGGCGGACCCCGGGTGCCGTCCGTCCCGCCGCGCCGTGCCGGGCCCCCACAGGTCTGACGAAAGGTCTCCCCATGCCCTCCGTACGCCGCCTGCGCCGCGCCGCCGCCGTGACCGCCGTGGCCCTCGGGCTCGCCGCCACGGCCACCACCGGCACCTCGACGGCCACCGCTCCCGCACTCGACTACGTGAACCTCGGCGACAGCTTCAGCTCCGGTTCCGGCATCCTGCCGCTGGCCGAGGGGAGCAACCCGCTGTGCACCCGGGCGGCGGACAACTTCGCGCACGCCATCGCGGCCGACCAGGGGTACGCCCTCACCGACGTGAGCTGCGGCGGGGCGCAGACGCGCAATTTCACGGAATCGCAGTTCCCCGGCGTGGCACCGCAGTTGGACGCCCTGTCCGCATCCACCGACCTCGTCACCATGACCATCGGCGGCAACGACAACAACACCTTCATCGGCGCCGTCCTCGCCTGCGGCTCGGTGGGCCTCCTCACCCTCGGCCACGGCAGCCCGTGCGCGGACCTCTACGGCGACACGTTCGCCGACGCCGTGCGGACGGGCACGTACGCCAACGTCACGCGGGCGCTGAAGCAGGTCAAGGAGAAGGCGCCGAACGCGCGGGTGGTGATCTCGGGCTACCCGTGGATCCTCCCCGCGTCCGGCGGCTGCTTCCCGGCCATGCCCGTGGCCCGGGGCGACGTCCCCTACCTGCGGGACCTCCAGGCCACGCTGAACGACGTGATCGAACGGGCGGCGGACGCCACCGGCGCGACCTACGTCGACCAGTCGGCCGCCTCCGAGGGGCGCGACGCCTGCGCGCCGTCCGGCACCCGCTGGATCGAGCCGGCGTTCGGCGGGACGAACTACGTGCCGGTCCACCCCAACGCCCTCGGCGAGCGGGGCATGGCCGACCGGATCACGGCGACCCTCGGGCTGGGCTGACGCGCCGCGGTGCGGTCCCGGGTCCGACGGCGGTGCCGCCCCGGGGCCGCACCCGAGCCCTGTCCAAGAGACTCGCCCTCGCGTGATCTACGCGCGTAGGACTACAGTACGAAGATGACAAGCGAGACCTTCACCACCCAGCCGACCGAGGAGCAGATCCGCCGCGCCCCCAAGGTGCTCCTGCACGACCACCTGGACGGCGGCCTGCGGCCGGCCACCGTCGTCGACCTCGCCCGGGACGCCGGCTACGACCGGCTGCCCGAGACCGAGCCCGAAGCCCTGGGGCGCTGGTTCCGCGAGGCCGCCGACTCGGGCTCGCTGGAGCGCTACCTGGAGACGTTCGCCCACACCGTCGCCGTCATGCAGAGCCGCGAGGCCCTGGTGCGGGTGGCCGCCGAGTGCGCGGAGGACCTGGCCGCCGACGGTGTCGTCTACGCCGAGGTGCGCTACGCCCCCGAGCAGCACCTGGAGGCCGGGCTGACGCTGGAGGAGGTCGTCGAGGCGGTCAACGAGGGCTTCCGGGAGGGTGAGCTGCGCGCGGCAGCCGCCGGGCACCGCATCCGGGTCGCCGCGCTGCTCACCGCGATGCGGCACGCGGCGCGCGCCCTGGAGATCGCCGAGCTGGCCAACCGCTACCGGGACAGCGGCGTCGCCGGGTTCGACATCGCGGGCGCCGAGGCGGGCCACCCGCCCACCCGTCACCTCGACGCGTTCGAGTACCTGAAGCGGGAGAACAACCACTTCACGATCCACGCCGGGGAGTCCTTCGGCCTGCCGTCCATCTGGCAGGCGCTCCAGTGGTGCGGCGCGGACCGGCTCGGACACGGCGTGCGCATCGTCGACGACGTCACCATCGCCGACGACGGGACGGTGGAGCTCGGCCGGCTGGCCGCCTACGTCCGGGACAAGCGCGTCCCCCTGGAGATGTGCCCCACCTCCAACCTCCAGACCGGCGCCGCGACCTCCTACGCCGAGCACCCGATCGGGCTGCTGCGCACGCTGCACTACCGGGTCACGGTCAACACCGACAACCGGCTGATGAGCGGCACGAGCATGACGCGGGAGTTCGCGCACCTCGTCGAGGCGTTCGGCTACACGCTGGACGACATGCAGTGGTTCACCGTCAACGCGATGAAATCCGCGTTCATCCCTTTCGATGAACGTCTTGCGATGATCAACGACGTGATCAAGCCCGGCTACGCCGAGCTGAAGTCCGCCTGGCTGTTCCGCCAGACGGCCGCCGACCACTCCCTGACCAGCGACCCAGCCGCCTACCAGGGCTGACGTCCGCATCGTCGGACGTGGCCGGGAACCGTCGTTCCGGTCCCGTCCGGCGGCGCCCCGCCCGCCCGAGGGGTGTTTGCCGCCCCCCGCGGGGGCTCACTAGGTTCTGCTGACCATGAGCAAGGGAATCCCCAGGAAGACGCTTGGCGTCGCCGCACTCGGCGCCGCCATGGCCGCAACGGCCGCGGGCACCGCCTCCGCGGCGGGCCCCACCGACAACCTCATGGACGCGGCGGCGGACGTGCAGAACCTCAGCGTGGAGGACCGGGTCATGGACCTCCCCGGTGACGTCACGCAGGCGGCCGGTGCCGTCCAGGAGAGCAGCGACCGGGCCGTCCCGGCCGCCGGTCAGGACCCGGTCGGCGGTCTCCTCGGCGGCCTGCCGCTGGTCGGCCAGCTCCAGGGCGCCGGGCTGCCGACGGACCAGCTCGCCCAGGGCGCGCTGCCCACCGACCAGCTCTCCGGTGGGCTCTCCGCCGACAACCTGGCCGGTGGCGGCCTGCCCTCCGGGGACCTCGGCGGTCTGACGGGCGGCCTGCCCCTCTGATCCACCGCCGAGCGGCAGTGGAGGGCGGCCCGCCACGGCGGGCCGCCCTCCGTCGCCCTTCCGGCCCGCCGCGTCCCGCGGCCGCCCCTCACCACGCCTCGCGGCGTTCGCCCGACGGCATCAGCACCCACAGAGCCAGGTAGAGCACGAACTGGGGCCCCGGCAGCAGGCACGAGGCCAGGAACAGCACCCGCATCGTCGTGGCACTCGTCCCGAACCTGCGGGCCAGCCCCGCGCACACCCCGGCGATCATCCGCCCCTCGCGGGGGCGCGACATCCCTGACAGCGCGGCCATCGTCGGCCTCCTCTCGCGCGGTTTCGACGCTTTCGCGTCCTTGGTTCCACCGTACGAGCGGCCCGGTGCCGCCGACTTCCCTCTACGGGGCGATCCGCACCCTCGGGGTTCTCGGGGTGCGCCCCTGAGACGTCTCCTCCCAGGCCCGCCGCCGGGACGCCTCCGCGCCGCCCGCCCCGAGGACCCCCGCGCCCCGCGGGACCGTCCCGGCCGTCCCCGCCGTGTTCCGCACGGCCGGGTCCGCCGCCGCCCGGCGCAGTCGCCGACGCACCACCGGGTAGAGCGCCAGGTGGACGAGGGCCGCGCCGGCGCTGTTCAGGACCACCGCGTCCACGTCGCCGGTCTGCCCCGGCACCGACATCCGGGCCACCTCGACGGCCAGTGAGAGCGCCGCCGTCGCCAGGACCGTGCGGACGAACGACGCGGTGCGCGGCCCGAGCGCCCCCGACGCCAGCGGCAGCAGCGCCCCGAGCGGCGCCAGCAGGAGCAGCTGCCCGCCCAGCGTCGAGAACGCCTCGGCGGGTCCGCCCGCCCACACGGACCGGACGGTCGCGAACAGGGTGACGTTCGGCGGCTCCACCCACGGCACCGCGCGCGGTCGCAGCGTCAGCCAGCCGACGGCGAGCAGGTACCCGGCGAGGAGCAGACGTCCCGCCGTCCGGAGGCGGACGGCGGCTCGGCCGGTGGGGCGGTGGCGCTGCACGGGGGGCACGAGCAGAACGACGCCCGGCCCTCTCCCAGCGGTTCCCGCCCGTCGGCCGTCAGAGTGGCACCCCGGCCGAGTCCGCCGCCTCGGTCGTCGTCCGCAGGGCCGCGTTGCACTCGTAGCGGCGCAGCTCGCTGTCGTCCCGTGGGGCCTCGCCGGGTCCGCCGGGCGGGCCGCCGAGCAGGACGCCCCGGCCGCTGTCCGCGAGCTGGGTGTCGGCGAACGTGCAGACCAGCTGGGCCAGTGCGAAGGACGGCAGGGCGGACGGCGGTCGGCTCAGCCGCAGGGCGGTCGGCTCGTCCCCCTCAGCCGGTCCCGCGACGCGCAGGTCGTCCGGGACGGCGGTGGCGAACCCGGCCGCCAGTTCCTCCTCGCCCGGGTCACCGCGCAACTCCGCCAGCAGGAGGCGCGCCAGCGCGACACGGTCGCGCGGGCCGTCCCCGGACGGGAGCTCCAGCCGTCGCCGGACGTCCACCACCCGGCCGCTGCACACGAGGGCGATGCGCACCTCGCTCGCGCCCTCGGTGGGGTCGCCCGTCGCGCCGCGCACCCCGCAGGCGACCCGGCTCGGAGCCGACCCGGCGTCCACCGGCACGGGGGTGGCGCGGATGCCGCACCCCGCCAGCGCCGCGCCCGCCACCGTCACCGCGACGATCCGCCCGGCCCACCGGGCACGGGACGCCGCGCGGCGCTCGACCGCCCTCACGTGTTCTCCTCCCCGCTTCCTTCGTCCTGCCGCCGGTCGCCCTCCGCGCCCGAACCCTCCGTGCCCGAACCCTCCGTGCCCGAACCCTCCACCCGTCGCGTGCCGCCGGTGCCGTCGTGGGCGTCGGTGTCGGCGTCGGTGTCGGCGTCCTCCGCGAGCCGGTCGGCGTCCCGGGGGAGCCGCAGGGTGAAGACCGCACCGCGCTCGGAGCCGTTGCGCGCGGTGATCTCCCCGCCGTGGATGTGGGCGTTCTCCAGCGCGATGGAGAGCCCGAGCCCGCTGCCCTCCGAACGCGGCCGGGAGGCGCTGGCCTTGTAGAACCGGTCGAAGACGTGCGGCAGAACGGACTCCGGGATGCCCGGCCCCCGGTCGGCCACCTCGATCACCACGAACTCGCCGCCGTCCGGCGCCGGCTCGGTGCGCACGGCCACCCGTACGGGGGACCCGCCGTGCTTGAGGGCGTTCCCGATCAGGTTGGCGAGTATGACGTCCAGCCGGCGCGGGTCCAGCCGCGCGCGGACGCCCAGCGGCGCGTCCAGCTCCACGGCGTCCAGCCAGGCACGGGCGTCCATGCACGCCATGACCTGCTCGGCCACGTCGACGTCGTCCAGCACCAGCCGGGCCGTGCCCGCGTCGAAACGGGTGACCTCCATCAGGTTCTCCACCAGTTCGCTCAGCCGGTGCGTCTCGCTGACGACGAGGCCCACGGCCGGGGCGATCATCGGGTCCAGGTTGTCCTGCTCGTCCTCCAGCACCTCCGTCACGGCCGAGATGGCCGTCAGCGGGGTGCGCAGCTCGTGCGACATGTCGGCGACGAACCGGCGGCTGGACTGCTCCCGCGCGCTCAGGTCGGCCACCCGTCGCTCCAGGGAGGCGGCGGCGGAGTTGAACGTCCGCGACAGCTCGGCCAGTTCGTCGGTGCCCGAGACGGTCAGACGGGTGTCCAGCTTGCCCTCGCCGAGCCGTCGCGCCGCCTCCCCGAGCCGCTGGACCGGGCGCAGCACCGTGGACGCCGCCGCCTGGGCGAGCAGGGCCGAGCCGAGGACGGCGAAGGCGCTGGCGATCGCCAGCGACCAGGCCAGCGAGTTGAGGTCGTCCTGCTCCGCTTCCAGCGACTTGAGCAGATAGCCGGTGGGCCCGTCCCCGATGACGGTCGCCCCGGCCACCAGGAACGGGGTGCCGTCCTGGGTCACACGCTGCCAGTACAGGTGGTAGGGCGCGTCGTTGCCCTGGTCCAGCGGGCGGACCTCGTTCACCGCCTCCTGGAGCGGGCGGGGCACGTCGCCGAGGGTGAAGCCGTCGTCGGAGGTGACCGCGCAGGGCGAGCCGTCCGGCTGCTCGTCGATGAGCAGGACCTCGTAGGTCTGCGTGGTGTCGGCCATCGCGTTGGCCGCGTCGCGCAGCTGGTCGCAGCGCGGCTCCGGCGGCAGGGTGCCGGCGTGGTCGCCGAGCATCTTGCGGAAGTCGTCCAGCGCGGCGTTCTGGGTGCGGGTGAGGACGGCGTCCCGGTTGAGCCAGTAGGCGATGCCGCTGACCGCGACGGCCGCCGACAGCGCCGTCACCGCGAACACGACGACGAGCCGCAGCCGCAGGCTCGGCAGTATCCCGGCCAGCCGGTGCCGCATCCGGCCGGGGGCGGGGCTCACTGGGGAGCGTCCAGGCGGTACCCGACGCCGCGCACGGTACGGATCAACGTCGGCGAGGACGGCACGTCCTCGACCTTCGCCCGCAGCCGCTGGACGCAGGCGTCCACCAGCCGGGAGTCGCCCAGGTAGTCGTGCTCCCACACCAGCCGCAGCAACTGCTGGCGGGACAGGGCCTGCCCGGGGCGGCGGCTCAGCTCCAGCAGCAGCCGCAGCTCGGTCGGCGTCAGCTGGAGGTCCTCGCCGTTCTTCGTCACGGTCATGGCGGCCCGGTCGATGGTGATCGCCCCGAACGTCGCCGCGTCGTTGGCCTCCCGTTCGCCGCGCCGCATGACGGCCCGGATGCGCGCGTCCAGCACCCGGCCCTGCACGGGCTTGACCACGTAGTCGTCGGCGCCCGACTCCAGACCCACGACGACGTCGATGTCGTCGCTGCGGGCCGTCAGCAGGATGATCGGCAACTGGTCGGTGCGGCGGATGCGGCGGCAGACCTCGAAGCCGTCGATGCCCGGCAGCATCACGTCCAGCACGATCAGGTCCGGCCGTTGCTCGCGCAGAAGTTTGAGCCCGTCCTCGCCGGAGGCAGCGGTCACCACGCGGTGACCCTGGCGGGTCAGACCCATCTCCAGGGCGGTACGGACTGCGTCGTCATCCTCGATCAGCAACAGGAAAGGCACGCGCGTCATTCTGGCCCATCAACGGGCGCGAGTTCGACCGTCCGGCCGTCCGGACCTCGGCGTGACGCCCACGCCGCTTGTGACACCGCTGTGACAGTCGGGGGACCCGGCGATGAAACTGGCCCGGCAGTGTGTTCTTCACACGGCAAGCGAACGGCTGCTCGGTCGAAGGAGGCGCGCGATGACAGCACTGCGCGAACTGCGCGGACACACCGGAACGACGGCGTCGTCCGCCGGAAACGGCAGCACAGTCCTTCACACGCGCCGCCACACCTCTTCGGTTCCCGCCCAGCGCAACAACGGTCAGTCCACGGCGCAGCACGGCGCCGTCACGCACCTGACCGCCGAGAACCCCGGTGCCGTGAGCGGGCGGGGGTGCGCTCGCGGCACCGGCCGGCGTCCGGCCCACCTGACGCCCGTCCCGGCGGAGGCGGCCCCCGCGAAGGCGGCGCCGGCGCCGCGGGCGCCGGTGTCCGCACGCTCCGAGGCCGAGTTCACCGAGTACGTGCGGCAGCGCCGCGCGGCCCTCTACGCGACCGCCTTCCACCTCACCGGCGACCGGTTCGAGGCCGAGGACCTCCTCCAGAGCGCGCTGTTCTCCACCTACCGCGCCTGGGACCGCATCAGCGACAAGGCGGCCGTCGGCGGCTACCTGCGCCGCACCATGACGAACCTGCACATCAGCGCCTGGCGCCGGCGGAAGCTCAACGAGTACCCGACCGAGGAACTGCCGGAGACGCCGTCCACCGGCGACGTCGACGCCATGCGCGGCACCGAGCTGCGCGCCGTGCTCTGGCAGGCGCTCGCCCGGCTGCCCGAACCGCAGCGCACGATGCTCGTGCTGCGCTACTACGAGGGCCGCACCGACCCGGAGATCGCCGACATCCTCGGCATCAGCGTCGGCACGGTCAAGAGCAGCATCTGGCGTTCGCTGCGCCGGCTGCGCGACGACGAGGTGCTCGCCCGCGGCCGGGACGAGCAGGAGTGCTTCGGCGAGCTGGTCGCCTGACGACCGGACCCGCCGAGGGGGGAACGGGGGAACACGGGGGAACACGGGGGACGACGGGGGAGCAGGGGGATACGGGGAACACGGGGGAGACGCGGGTGCGGCCGGCCGGGGGGTCTGGCCGCACCCGTTTCGCCGTGCGTGCCCCGCCCTTCGCCCGTGCTCGGCGCTCAGACGCGGGTCGTCCGCTCACCAGCCCGCAAGCGGCGGAAACTCCACCCCAACAGCACGAAGAGGATCACGCCCGAGACGATCAGGCTCGATCCCGCGCTCCAGCCGCCGAACGGCAGCCCCGGCGCGAGGCCCCACACCACCCCCGCCGCGATCAGGCCCAGCCCGGCGAGCACGGAAGCGGCGACGCGCCACGGCGAGGCCACGCTGTCCTCGGCCGCCTTCATCGCCCGTACCCGCACCGGCTCCACGAACCGAGAGAGCGCGGGGACGGCACGCGACAGCAGCACCACGCCCGAGAAGGTGACCAGGAGTCCGGGGCCGGGCAGCACCAGCAGGGCGAGCCCGATCAGGACCAGCGTGCCACCGACCGCCAGCAGCACCACCCGTTTGACGTGTCCCACCATCGCCGTCGACCCCTCCTCACCTCGGCCCGTCCGGGCCCAACGGTAGGCGTCGGGCGCCCGGTCGGCCACGGGCGCGCCGGGCGGCGGGCCACGGCGTCAGAACGGCCCGCTCCGCGTCAGACGGACCGCTCCACCACCGGTGCCGGCTCGGCGGCCGGCGTCGCGGCGCCGGACGCGGGCTCGGCGACGGGCGTGGTGACGGGCGCCGCGTTCGCGGGCGCCGCGAGGGCGGGCCGGTGCGCGCGGTGGCTCCACACCAGCAGCACGAAGAGGATGGCGCTGGAGACGATCAGGCTCACCCCCGTCGTCCAGCCCGAGACCGGCAGCTGCGGGATCAGGCCCAGGCCCACGACGAGTCCGGAGGCCAGCAGGCCCAGACCGGCGAGCACGGACCCGGCGATGCGCCACGGCGAGGCCACGCTGTCGGCCGCCGCCTTCATGGCGCGGGCCCGCACGGGCGCCACGTGCCGCTGCAAGGACGGCACCGCCTTGGCCAGCAGCACCAGGCCCGCCAGCACCAGCAGCAGCCCGGGACCGGGCAGCACCAGCAGCGCGATGCCCGTCAGCAGCAGGATGCCGCCCACCGTGCCGACCACCACTCGCTTGACGTGTCCCACGTTTCGTCCGTCCCCGTCGTCGTGTGTCCCCCGGCGCCGCTCTCGATGCAGACCGGGCACCGGTAAACGATGGCACACGGGCCCCTTCGGGCGGCAATCCGAACCCCTGTGGCCTTCGGCACCATCGCTTGCTCGGCCGTCCGTCCGGCGGACCGTACGACAGACCGAAGGGTCGGGCAACCACCCCTGCGGTGGGCCCGTGCCCTCCAGGACGCACCGCACCGCGCTCCGGTTCACCCCCGGCCGACGGTGTTTCACACCCGGGCAGGGGTCCCCTCGGCCGCCGCGATCCGCAGCAGCGCCTCCGGCTTCCGGCACGGGTGCGCGCCCAGCGCGGCGTGCCCCGCCACGATGCCGGGCTCGGCCCGCATCAGCCGCCAGCCCCGGGCGAGCAGCACCGGCAGCGGCTTGCGGCTCTCCCGCACGTCGCGCACCAGCCGCCGCCGGAACGTCGTCGCGGGCCGCAGCCGCAGACACAGGGCGTCCGCCAGCAGCCCCAGCTCCGCGCAGCGCCGCACCAGGTGCGCGGCGAAGATCCCCTCCGCGACGAACAGCGCGGCGCCGTCGAGCGAGACCTCTCCCCACCCCGTGCGGGTGCTGGCCGCGATGTCGTAGACGGGAACGGCCGTCCGTCCCCGGGCGCACAGCTCCCGGACGGCGTCCAGCGCCCCGTCGGCGTCCCAGGAGCCGGGGGCGTCCCAGTCGGTGCCGCCGCCGGGCAGCTCCGGGAGGGAGGGGTCGCCGGCCTCTTTGTAGAAGTCGTCGAGCCGCAGCACGGGAAGCCCGGTACGGGCGGCGAGGCGGGACTTCCCCGAGCCGGAGGGGCCGGTCAACAGGATCACGCGAGCAGAGTCCGTCACGGGTCACCATGGTCCCGCATTACCCCGTCCGGGTGACACCTCGGGGGCGAGAAGATGAACCCCGATGACCCCTCCACTACCCTCCGAATCCGACCCCTCACCCGATCGACGGACAGGTGACCATGCCCGCCCACGCCCGCCCCCGCAGCCGCCGGGGCCTCAGCGCCACGCTCACCCTCACCGCCGCCGCAGCCGCCGCCCTCGGCACGGCCGGGACCGCACAGGCCGACGTCATCGGCAAGGACCCGGTCGGCGCCGCCACCGGCGCCGTCGGCAACCTCGTCGGGCCCGTCACCGACCTGCGCCCGTACGCGCTCGCGGGCACCGGCGTCGACCCGCTCGACAACGCCGTCGGCGCGCAGATCGCCGACTTCGAGAGCGTGAGCACGGCCCCGCTCGCCGCCCCCATCACCGAGGGCGGCGCGAGCCTCGACAGCCTCACCGCCCCCCTCACCGGCCCCCTCGGCACCTGACCCCGCCGCCCCCACCTACCGTCGGCCTGGGTACGCTCCGGTCCGCCGGAGCGTACCCAGGCCGGGTGTCGTACGCCGCCCGGTCCCCGACCACCAGCGAGAAGCCCCACCGTGCGGGGCGCGCGGGGGGCGTGTGCCTGTGATCCTGGACGGTACGTGGTGCCTGTCCAGGTCACACAGGTTCCAGCAGATCGACCACGGAGAGTCCGGTCTCACCACGGACCAGCTGGAGGGCCACCTCCGCGCGAGCAGCGAGGTCAAGCGGGGCGAGCTCTTCGGCATAGGCGGCGTGCACGATGCGGTCCAGTCCCGCACCGACCAGTGGCGCGGCAGTGCGCAACGAGGCCTCCAACGCAACGCCCTGCGTGGCTCCGCCGTGCAGAATGATGTTCCGGGTCCGATACAGCCGACGCAGCGCGACCCGAAAAGCCCCCCTCACATCGCTCAGGACCGGCCGCGGGCCTCTGACCAGGTCGGTCATGCGCTGCGCTGCGGGCTGGTCGGTGTACTTGGTCGACGCTCCGGTGAAGTCCAGTGCCGAGGCACCACGCTCGTGCAATGCCTCGGCCACGAGCCGGGCGCGCTCCTGATTCTTCGCACAGGCCGCGATCGCCCAGCTGAGATCGTCGCCCGCACGTGGCTTGTGGCGGTGGGCGAGGGCGGTGAGCTCGGCCCGTGGCCAGGAGCAGGTGATGATCGCCGCCATCCTGTCGGCGGCCACCGCTTTGCCCGACCGTTCGCTGTCCGTGGGGTCGTCCCGTTGCGACAGCAGCGACTCGACGGCGGCCCACGCCCCGGCGACGGCCGGGGCCAGGGGGCCTCGGTTGACCACGGCCGCTAGCTCCAGCGCCTCGTCGATGCGGCTGCGCTCGCTACCGACCTGGTACAGGTGTCCCTCATTGACCAGCGTCAGGACGTCCGCGCCGCGTGCTGGAGGAGCCAGCGGGATGGGCCGCCGATGGCCCGCCACCCAGATGTACGGGAGGGGTTCCACGCCTCCCCGGTCCCGCCGCAGGAACTGGCTACGGGCGGTCATCCGCTCCACCATCTGCCGAGCTTGCTCTGCGGCGCTGTACACGTCGAGGGCGGTGAAACGGTAGACGAATCCACCTCCGGCCCGGATGCCAGAGGTGTTGTAGCCGTGCTCGCGCAGCCAGGCCACGATCTTTCCCTTGTCGTACCAGCCTTCCAGGGGCTCCGCGAGCTCTCGGCGGGGCGCCTTCTCCAGCGCTACGAGGACGTCGAACTGGCGCGCCCGCGTTCGCGCCAGTTCGGCAGCGCTGTCGGAGATGTCCGTCGTGGTGGCCCGTGTCTGATGAAGGTCCTTCGCCCAAGCCTTGAGAAAGCTTGCGCTGTATCCCAGGTCAAGCAGGTGTGAAGCCACCATTCGGGAGAATCGCTCCGGCTTCACCTGGGGCTCCCCAGGAGCGTTGACCGCAGCAGTCCACCGCTCCAGGTAGCCGGCTCGAACGTGTCCGATGATCTCCTTGAACCGACGGCGTGCCGGGCTCGGGTCCGGCAGGGGGCACTTGAGCAACCCGGTGAGCTCTTTGCGAAGGTCCCTGTCCCCGAGACCCCGATCAGGGCCGATCAGAGAGCTGAGTTCCCTACGCTGCCAGTCGCACGCGGCCTGTGACAGGACACCGTGCGTCTGCCAGTAGCCAGCCTCCCACAGTTCTTCCAGTGCCAGCACCGAGCCTATGTCCCAGAGTCGACGCGCCCATGGGGTGCCTTCATCAGTGAAGAAGTCGGCCATGCGGGCGAGTACGTGCCGCGCATACACATCCGAGGCGGGAAGTAAGGTCACCGCAGCACCCTAGCCAACCGCCACGAGGTTGCCTGCGTCGTGAACGAGGCCGTGGTACTCTCCGGACAGACTTGAAGGGGCACTCGCCAGTCACTGGCCACTGCCCCTTTTTCTTGCCTCGAGACCTGCGCATCGCCGAGCGAGACGAGGCGCCAGCGGTACATCGCGGGCTGCCAAGCTCTCCGGGCGCTGGGTCCGGGCTGCCACGTGCGTGGTAAGACCTGCGGGTGGGTGGGCGGTTCGGGGGTCAGGCGGCGCCCAGCTGCCTGGCCTTGACCCCGGCCACGAAGGTCGTGAAGGCGGCGGCGGACACGTTCAGCACCGGCCCCGCCGGGCTCTTGGAGTCACGCACGGGCACGATGCCGGTGGTGGCCCGCCGGTGGCTCCGCGCGCAGGCACTCCGCATCGCGGACCGCCTCGACCCCGACCCGCACCGGGCGGCGTGGGTACGGCCGTTCATGCGCATGCCGACCGTGCCCGCCCCCGACGCTGCTTCGCGCCTGGGCAAGGGTGACGGTTGCAGGCGCATTCTGAGGTGAGAGACCTGCTTCGTCCATGTCGCTGTGATGGGCCCTCCGTCGACAGCCCCCGGAACTATCGACCCTCTGGCACCGACGGCAGTCCGGAACTGTCCTCACTGCGACCAGCCCGTCACGATCGTCGCCCTGCCCGCCACCCAGGAAGCCGCCTGACCCACGATCACCAACCGCGTCACCGACATCGTCCCGCTCAGACGCCTCCAGTGAGCTTCGGCTGACCGTCACCGATCACCGGGTCCGCAACGCTCAGGTGACCGAACGCAGTTGGTCCAGTTCGCTGCTGATCGCATCCCGCAGCACGTCATGCTGCGGACCGAGCCAGAACTGCTCCTCACTCCACCGTTCCCGCGGATAGAGCCACACCGGCTTGCCCACCACATCGGCCGGCTCCCACTCGAACCGCGGCCAGACATGCGCATGCAAGAACGGGTCCGTGTTCCCCAGGATCTCCAGATTGACCCGGCGGAAAGCCGGATCCAGCCGCCGACAGGCACGCTCAACCGCTTCACCAAGCTGGTCCATGTCAGACAGGAACGACAGTCGCTTCGCCCTCGGCAGGTCCGACAACCGCTGCACATCCGGCTCGTCCACGAGCAGAACCGAGTAGCCCGGCAGGAACTGAACATCCCCGATCACCGCGAACCCCGACGTCAACCGTCGCAGCACGGTCGGGTTGTCGCCCCTCAGCGCAGTCCCGATCCGGTCCATCCGCCAGTCACCAGTCATGGCCAAAACCTACATTCTGGTGACCAAGGACCGCTCTTCGATCCCCATCCCCCTCACACAGTTCAAAGATCAAGCAAGTGGGACGAGGAACGGACCCGGTCGTTCTCAAAGACCCCCATCACTCCTGGGCGCCAGGCCTGCGCGAGGCCCTGGTCGGGCTCGGTGAAGGCGACTTCGTCATCGTCGACGGGACGCTCATCTCCACCGACCGCGTCAAGGCAGACCAGCCGTACTTCTCGCATAATCACCGGAAGCACGGCATGAGCGTGCAGGTCATCGCGCGTCCGGACGGCACCCCACTCTGGTTCTCACCGGCGATGCCGGGACGCACGCACGACCTCACCGTCCTCGCGCCCACGGCATCGTCCAGGCGTGCCTGACCAGGCAGATCCTCGTCCTCGCGGACCGCGCCTACCAGGGCGCCGATGCCACGGTGCGCACCCCTACCACCACCACCGCGAACACTCCGAGCACCAACAGCAGTTCAACCCCGATCACGCTCGACTGAGGGCACCCGGCGAACGCGCCTTCGCGCGCCTCAAGTCCTGGCGGGTGCTGCGGTGAGCCCGCTGCTCGACCAACCGCACCGCCAGGACCGTGGCAGCGGTACATACCCCTCTTGACCTGCGATTATTCAGGATGAAAGAGGTTCAGTGAGTAGACGCCGGGCTCAGCGGGCGACCTGCTCGGGCTTGCGCTGCCACGAAGCCGGCCTGCGCAGCGCGTTGATGGCGTCGGTGAGGACGCGGTGTGCCTCGCGGGTGGTCTGCATCCGCCCCAACGGCGTCCGTCGTCCGCTCACCGTTGGCGGAGGGCGTGCCGGGGTCGGACGTCTCGGTCAGGGTGTGGTGAGGGCCCGGAGTGTGAGCCCGATGCCGACCAGGACGACGAAGGTGGCGGTCAGGGGTGCGCCGAGTCGGCTGATGCGGCGGATGAGGGGGTGGTGGGGGAGCCGGGTGGTGATGCGGGCAGCGGTGTGGTCGCGGAAGCGGACGAGGAGGATGCCGGCGGTGGTGAGGGTGGCGGCCATGCCGGTGCCGTAGCCGAGGACGAGGAGGATGCCGAAGGGGGTGCGGCCCAGGGCCATGGCGCCGAGGAGGACGACGAGTGCGGAGGGGCTGGGGACCATTCCGCCGGCGATGCCGATGCCGATGAGGCTGCGGCGCGCGGTCGATGGGGCGGGGT
The DNA here is from genome assembly GCF_014779715.1 of Streptomyces chumphonensis. Lineage (GTDB taxonomy): Bacteria > Actinomycetota > Actinomycetes > Streptomycetales > Streptomycetaceae > Streptomyces > Streptomyces chumphonensis. The sequence continues at coordinate 36,245 of NZ_JACXYU010000005.1, read as the reverse complement.
GGTCGGTGGTGGGTCGTGGTGTGTCGGCTGTGGGGTGGGCCTTGGTGAGGACCGCGAGGGTGCCGGGTTCGGTAGGGGTTCGGGTGGGGGGTCGGCTGCGGGGCAGTGAGGGTTGCGTCGGGGAGTGACGGTGGTGATGGTCGTGGCCGTGGTGATGGTGGTGGCCGTGGTGGTGATGGTGGTGGCCGGGGGTGTGGCCTTTGAGGGCGGTGCGTAGCAGGCCGATGCCGATGGTGGTGACCAGCAGGCCGCTGATGAGGGCGAGCCAACCGAGGACGGTTTCTCCGGCGACGGTGGTGACCAGGGGAAGCAGGAGGCCGACGATGAGGACGCCCGCGGTGTGGGTGAGGGTGACGGTGGCGCCGACGGTGACGGCGTCGCGGGTGCGGCCGCGTCGGCTGGCGAGGTAGGCGGCCATGATCGTTTTGCCGTGTCCGGGCAGGAGGGCGTGGGACATACCCAGCACCATGGACAGGGTCAGGGCCAGCAGTCCGACGGGGAGGGTCAGTTCACGGGTTCCCACCAGCGCGGTGAAGCGGTCGCTCAGTGCGGTGAGGGCGGTGCCGATCGGGCCCGCGGACGCGAAGGCCGGCGGGGGGCTGGTGGTGTGGGTGCCGCTACCCGGCTGGGTGCGTAGTTCGGCGTGGCGTTGGTTGAGGGGCTCGTTGAGCAGGTCGTTGGGGTAGCGGCGCAGCTGGTCGGTGATGGAGGTGGTGGGGACGGTGGATCCGGTGAGGGTGAGGTGGTGGCCGGTGGCGGTCATCTCGTGCCAGCCGATGCGGGGTGCCGCGTGCTCGTCGGTGGCCGTGACCTTGGCCGGTTGGGCGAGGTCGGCGTCGGTGTGCAGGCGGCATTCCAGGCGGCTGGTGGTCAGGCCCGCGTCGCCGGGCCGGTAGCCGAAGGTGCTGGAGCGCACGGTGGTGGGCTGGGGTGTGCCGTTGAGAGTGAGGATGAGGCTGTCGGCGCGTGCGGTGCACTGACGGGTGGCGTAGGCGGTGCGTTCCGATGGTGAGGTGGTGCCGTCGCTGTCGGTGTCCACGGTGGTGCGTTCTTGTGCGGCGGCGATCTCCGCGCTGTCCACGACCAGGGTGGTGGTGATGTGGTCGGGGTGCAGTTGTAGTCCGATGTGGTGGTTGACGGTGAAGTTGCCCAGGGGGTGGGCATGGGCGGGTGGGGTGAGGGTGAGTGTCGCCGCCAGTGCGGCCAGGAGCGCGCAGAGCAGGGGGAGGCGCCCGGTGGGGCCGGTCATTGGGCGGGGCCGATCTCGTCGAGGGCCGTGCGGGCCCGGGGTGCGTGGAGCGGGTGGAAGTGCGGGTCGATGTCCAGGGCCCGCTCAAGGTCGGTGCGGGCGGAGGCTCGGTGGCCCAGCGCGTGGTGGATCATGCCGCGGTGGTAGTGGAACAGCGCGCTGCGGGTGCCCAGTTCGAGGGCGGCGTTGGCCCATGGGAGGGCCTGTCCGTGCTGTCCTACTTTGTGCAGGGACCAGGCGTAGGCGTCCAGGGTGGCCAGGAACGGGCGGTCCGCAGCGGCTTCGCGGCCGAGGCGCACGGCCCGGGCGGGCTGCCCGTGGTCGGCTTCGAAGAGCACCTCTTCGGCGTCGGCGGCGACGCCCTCCTGGCGGAAGAGCCCGCTGGTGGTGCGGAAGAGATCGTAATGTTCCCGCGCCTGTTCGGTCCGCCCTTGTGCTTGGAGGAGCTCGCCCATCTCCAGCAGCAGTGAGGGGTGTGGAACGCGGTCGATGGCCGCCCGGTAGTCGGCCACAGCCGCGTCCGGGTCACCGAGGGCGCGGTGTGCGCGGGCTCGCGCGCCCAGCAGCGTCGGATGGTCGGGCTCCACGCGCAGGCCCTGCTCGATCCCCTTCAGGGCCTCTTTCGGGCGGCCGTCGTTCAGGGCGAGAAGGGCCAGGTGGAGGCGGGCGAAAACGGCGTCGGCGGGTGTGGAGGCCGAGCGCAGGGCGCGGCGCATCAAGGCGCTTGCCCGGCTGGTGTCGCCGCGCAGCTCCCAGGCGTAGGAGGCGCGGGCCAGGGAGGGTGTCGCGGGCTGGCGGTCGACCATGTCCTGGGTCGCCTGGAAGGCTTCGTCGTAGCGGCCGAGTTGGAGGAGGGCGTCCGCCAGGACGCCGTAGGAGGCGGTGTGGCCGGGGTGAGCCGCCAGAGCCTTGCGGGCCCAAGCCGCGGCGTCGCTGAACTCGTGCCGGGCCGCGGCCAGGGCACCGTTGCCCATCATGGCCAGGTGATTGTCCTTCTGCCGCAGGCCCAGTGAGCGGCGCAGCGCCTGCTCGGCCTTGGCGTAGAACTGCGGGTCGGCGCTGTGCTGGGCTCGTTGCACGTAGAGCACGCCCAGTTCGGCCCAGCCGGCGTGGTCGGTGGGCAGGCGCCGCAGCCGTGTGCGCAGGCCCTCGATGCGGTCGTGAGCGGCTGGCCGACTCTCCTGGCCGGGTCCGTCGACGGGGACGGTCGGAGCGGCGCCTGTAGGTGGGAGGAAGGCGGCGCCGCCGGCGAAGAGAGTGGCGGCCAGGCCGAGCAGGCACAGCACCGTCGCGGGACGCCAGGGCCAACGCACGCGTGGCTTGGACCAGCGGGTCACGTCGCCTCCTTCACGCAGCAGGGGGAACCGGGGCGGGGGAGAGAGGAGCAAGGGGCGCCGGGCCGACGAACGCTCAGGGGGGCGCTGTCGGCCCGGCGGTCACCGAGCCCGTATCAGCTGGTGCTGGTACGGGAACCGGTGGGCTGTGACGGGTCGCTCTTGGTGCGCCTGCGGTCACGCCAGAGCACGAGGCCGCCCATCCCGAACAGGGCCACGCCGGTGGCGGCCAGTCCGGTGGGGAGGGCTTGGCGCATTCCCCGCGGCGTGGTGTCGGCCGTGCTGGTGGCCTGGTCGGCTCCGCGCAGGGCTCGTCCGTCGGACGTGGAGCCGTGGTAGGGCAGCGCGACGTAGGGGAATCGCTTGCCGAAGCGGACGTCGTTGATGTCGACCTGGTCGCCCTCGGCGAGTTCGGGGACGAGCTCACCGGTCTGCGCGGCGCCTTCGACGGCCTGCAGCGAGATGTCGATGACATCGTCGGCCAGCCGGCGTCCGTTGGGGAAGCCGGCCAGGTCCCCGCCCAGGACACCGAGCCGGTCGGGGTGCTTGGCCGGGGGCACGGCCATGTTCAGGCGCAGTTCCTCCGCCGGAACGATGCCGGCCGGGCGGGCGTCGCTGTTGAGACGGTGGGAGTTGAGATCGGCCTTGATGGGGCCGCACTCCTGGCACAGGCCGGTCAGGTAGATCTCGAACAGGTCGCGGCGGGGCGTTGGCGGTGCGGGGATGCCGTAGACCTGCTCGATCAGTTTGGGCAGGGTCGGGTCGAGGACCTTGTCGACGACCGGCTGGACGGTGCGGTCCTGGAAGGGCTCCAGGGTGTTGAACGCGTCCTTGAACTTCAGCGGGACGACGACCTCGTTGACCAGCGGGTTGCCCAGCCGGGAGACCTGACGCCACCCGGAGTCGGCCGAGCCCTCTCCGGTGACGTTCGCACCGCGCCGATCGGTGGTGGACCATACCCCGATGACCGGGTTGTCCTTGGGGTCGCCGCCCAGCGCGAGGGTCTTCTTGGGCACCTGCAGGGCGATGGTGTTGACGTTGTACCCGGCGAAGGTGTCCTTGCCGCGCTTGCTGAGGTCACCGCCATAGAGGAGGTCGAAGACCCGCAGGTCGGCGAAGAAGGGGTCCTCTGCCTGTCCGGCGAAGCTGCGTGCCCCGCCCCGGGCCTTGACCACGGCCTCCTGGCGCAGCTTGCCGTAGCGCGGCATCGAGGCGTCCCCGACCCTGGACGGCGCCACGGGCGCGTCACGCAGGAGCGTGCGCGAGCGGCCGCTCTTGCCGGTGACGGTCAGGTCGTAGAACTGGCGGATGTTCAGGTCCGGATCGTCCAGAGTGGTCACCGGGCCGTTGTTGTACAGGAAGGTGTCGGCCGCATCCCGGATCTCGGTGCGGAAGCTCCAGGTGTAGGTCAGGTCGGCGCGCCCGTCACCGTCCTGGTCGACCTTGATGTTGTAGCGGGCCTGGTCGCCATCGGCGAACTGGTAGAAGTTCGGGCCCCCGTCGGGTTCCTCGAAGGGAATCCAGTTGGCCACGAAGGTGACCGTGTCGGGCCGATCGGGGCTGGTGAAGGCGTACACGTCCGTGTTGTCCGCCCGCGGGTCGCCAGCGATCAGCGGTGCCTCACGGTGACTGGAGGCCGAACTGGTGGCCGGGGCCAGGCCTGCCACGGCCACGGCGGCCGCGAGCGCGATGGCTCCCGTACCGGCCAGCGTGCCGGTCAGCCTCCTGGTGCGGGTACCGGAAGGTGGTCTGGTCAAAGCGGTCCTCGTCTCCCGGTGCGGCGAAGCGCACTGGGCCACCCATGCCGGGGGCCTCAACACCCCGCACACCGACGTATAGGGAAGGAGGTGTGAGGCCCTGCCCACTGCGGGCAGGCCCCCCGTCAAAGAGACGGAGGCGCACAGGCGGCGTGAACAAGGCCCTCGGGCACCTGGCGAATACCCGATGCCGCGCCCCACAGATCTGGACTCCGTAGGGACGCGACCGCAGCCAACCACCACCACCGCACTCGCGCGCCACGCCCCAAGGCTCCGCGTGGCGCGCACACGGCTCGAGCACACACGCCATAGGCCCAGCTCAAGGCCACAGGAAGGACGCTATGAGCGTTTTGGGTGGGTCACCCGATAGGGAACAGCGGGTTGCGCCATCCAGCCGAACCTCTCCGGGCGTCAGCCCCGCTGCGGTGTCCGGCCGTGTGCTCCTCGCGACCGTTCTCGCCTGACCGACACACCACCCGGCGCCCCGTTCCAGGACTCCCGGCACGATGCCGGGCGGTGACAGAGCAATCCGTCACCTGGCCCGGTCACGAAGAGGAGGTGTCAGCCGCCTTGCAGGGGGCGTTCAGCAGCGCAGCGCCCGGCGGACACCAACTGGAGCAGCCCGCATCGACCCGTGGGCTGCCGGAAGGGACATCCTTGTGATACCCCGACACATCGCCCGGATCACCGCGCTCGCCGCTCTCCCCGCAGCCCTCACCCTGGGGGCGGCCGTGCCGGCGACAGCCGCCGAGGACCAGGCGTACCAGGTCGACCTGGAGACGCTGAACGAATCCGGCGCCAGCGCGACCGCGCTGGTCAGCCTGGAGGGCAGGGAACTCACCGTCAAGATCCAGGCAGAGGGGCTCGTGCCCGGTGCGCCGCACGCGCAGCACATCCACGGATCGACCGAAGGCCACGACTTCCACTGTCCCGACCCCAGCGCCGACGAGGACAACGACGGCATCGTCAGCACCGTCGAGGGCCTGCCCGACTACGGCGACATCAACATCTCCCTGACCACCGAAGGGGACACCTCCAAGGACAGCGGTCTGGCCGTGGACCGCTTCCCCACAGCCGACCAGGACGGCAACCTCACCTACGAGCGCACCCTGACCGTCTCCCAGGACGTTGCCGACCACTTCAAGGACCTGCACATCGTCCAGCACGGCATCGACGTCAACGGCAACGGGAAGTACGACAACGAGGCCGGCATGAGCCCGCTGGACGACAAGCTGCCGCTGGAGGCCACCGCCCCGGCCAACTGCGGCATGGTCAAGGGCGCCTCCATCGGCGAGATGCCCGAAGGCGGCGTTGAGACCGGCACCGGCCCCGGCACCGAAACCCCCGCCGACACCTCCTCCACCCTGATGGCCCTGGGCGGCGCCGGACTCCTGGCAGCCGCCGCAACCACCATCACGGTGCGCCGCCGGCGTAGCGAGAGCGCGTGACATCCGCCCAGCAGCGGTGGCGCCGGCCCGGCCGACGAGCCGGGCCGGCGACCGCCGCCGTCCTCGCAGTGGTCTCCGTGGCCCTCATCGCCGCAGGGCTCCTGCGCGGCACCGGCGACCCGCAGAGCACCCCGGCACCGCCCGCTGCTTCACCGACCACCGCACCCCACGAACCCCCACGGGACCACACCAGCGGCAGCCCATCGCAGACCCCCGTGCAGGCGGACCCGGTGCGACGGGCGGTGCCCACCACCGTCTCCGTCCCCGCGCTCGGCATCTCCTCACCCCTGGAAATGCTTCGCCGGGACTCCGCCGGGGCCATGCAGACCCCCCGCGACACCGACCTGGCCGGCTGGTACGAACCCGGGCCCGCCCCCGGCGAGCAGGGTCCGGCCGTCATCGCCGGGCACGTCACCTGGGACGGCGACCCCTCGGTCTTCTACCGCCTCGGCGAATTGCGCCCGGGCCAGGCCATCGACGTCGATCGCGCCGACGACAGCACGATGACCTTCACCGTCACCCGCGTCGAGCAGTACCCCAAGGACGCCTTCCCCACCGTCGAGGTCTACCGCAACCTCGACCACGCCGGGCTGCGCCTGATCACCTGCGGCGGCACCTACTCCCAGGCCGACCGCCGCTACGCGGACAACGTCGTCGTCTACGCCGAACTCACCTCCACCGACCCGGCCCACCTCTGAACCCCTCCCGGTACCGCCGCCGGTCGCACTGGCCCCGTGCCGCCCTACCGAAGGACGCACGCCATGCCGGGACTCCTTCCGCCCCTCCCCTCCTGCGGGCAGGAACCGGCCGGTATCCAGGCGCCGCCCCGCCCCTTTTCACCGGTCAGGGCCCACGAGCCGGGAGGGTGTGACCACCCCATCTCACCCGCGCGGGGTGAGATGGGGTGGTGAGCACGAAATCGGCGCGGTAAGCCCGGCGCTGGGCGTCCCGGTCGGCGCAGGTGATCAGGGTCAGCCGCGGCTGCGTGCTGGGACCGTAGACCTCTTCGGAAGGGAAGGCGCCGCGGCTGCACCGCCGCGGCGGTCACGGTGAACACCGCGGCCGGACCCCTCCGCGTTCGACGACGATGCGGTCCCCCGCGCGAAGGGAGCCCAGACCGTAGAAGGCCGCAAGGCCGCTCTTGGAGTCCAGGTGCCCCACGACGACCGCGTTGCCGCGCCGGCCCGGGGTGGGAGTGTGGGTGAACCAGCCCGCGTGGTCGACGTCCTTCGGCAAGGCGATCGAGCCGTCCTCGTCCAGACCGACACGCGGCGAACACGCCTCAGCACGTCAACCAACACGCTGCACCGCAACCTCCACCCCGGCCACCGCAACCACCGCGACGCCCCACCCGACCGACCCCGACCTCATCCCACAAGTGCGCCGACAACGAACGGGGGTTGGAAAGCCTCGGGAGGTCCGCACGCGGCCCCCCACGGCCCGCCCCACCAGACCGCCACGCGGGTGACAACACCGACACACGGCGCATCGGAACCGTGCTGCTCCCCCCAAGCCGCCCCCGCTACCGCTGCCAGCGAGCAGCCCCCCCAGCCGACCACACCCCCCGCCCTGGCAGGGCTCGCTGCCGTTCGCCCATTACGGACCGCGCGACCGGTCTCCGGACCGAGGAACGAACCGTCACTGGTAGACAAGCGGGCGGTGTCCTCGGCGTGTTCCTTGGTACGCGTCACACCCTTTCAACGGCTGCCAGGGGGCACGGTTGCGCCCAATTCACCGTGCCTCGCGGTCGCCCCTGCTGGGATTCGGGTGGGATCCGTTCCACCGGCTCGGGAGCCGGCATGCCCCCGATCGTAGAAGGCTGACCGGCCACGGCGAGCGAGAATCAGGCGGTCAGCTCCCCCTGACGTGGCATGGTCTTGGAGAGCGGTCCCGGACTCTCTCTCCTCGCCTACGCAGGGGCCCGGCCCGGGACACCCGCCAAGACCGGCTGATTTCTCCCGCCTCCCGGATCCGTACGGCAGGATGTGATCACTGGCCTACACGGCCGTCGATCCGCTCACGCAGGAGGTCGGCGTGGCCGCAGTGTCGCGCGTACTCGGTGATCTGTGCCACCAGGATCTCGCGCAGCGGCGCCTCCCCGGTCCGCGTGCCGAGGTCAGCGAAGCCGGCGATGAAGCGGTCGGTGACCTCGCTCTCGGCTCGCCACTGCCGCCAGGCATCCTCCACGACCGCCGGGTCGGCGACCGCTCCGTTCCAGTCGCCGTCACGGTCTTCAGGGGTGCGGTAGAGCCTGGGCGAGTCCTCGCCGGCCATCCGGCGCAAGTGCCGTTCGTCCTCGGCCATGTGCCGCACCAGCCCGAGCAGGGACATCGTGGACGGCGGTACGGAGCGCCGGGCCATCTGCTCGGCATCCAGACCCACACACTTCATCTCGATGGTCAGGCGGAAGTGGCGCAGACTCTCCAGCAGCGTGCCGCGCTCGTCGACCGTCTCGACCTCCGTCTCGCGCGGGTCGTCGTCCGGATCGACCCACATATCGGGGTAGATGGTGGAAGGGGTCCACCGAGTCACCGCTGCTTCGTCGTTGCGCTCGCCTGAGGCCATGACCGCATCGTGGTGCGCATCGACTGCGTCCGCCACCGAGTTTCGTCATCCGATGCGGGCAGCGGCCGACCTACCACGCCCCATCCCGCCGCGGCGTCCTGTCGGCCACGTCGGATACACGCGGCCGTTCCCCATGCCATTCACGACCTGGGTGGGCACCGTCGGCCGCCCCACGCCGTCCACGAACGTGGTTCGCAGGCACCAGTAGGGTCCGCGGCGACAGGCGATCTATGCCGCAGGCTGCCGCCTGAGAGCCCGTGAGCACCTGATCATTTCGCTCGACTGTGGGTGATCGTTGGCCCCGGCAGGTGATGCCGGGGCTCACGCTCGGGGTGGTTGATCAGCGGTCCATGAGGACGAAGACACCCCACCCGAGGTATTCCCGCTGGTACCCGACGTACTGGACGGGTGCCGACGTCAGTTCCGCTCGCATCTGGTCGGCAAGCTCGTCATCGGGGTTGGTGTCGAGCCAGCGCCGGACGTTGAGCCACTGCGCCGAGACGTACCGGTCCCAGCTGTCCTGGTCGGCGAGGACCATCTCGACGACGTCACAGCCCAGGCCTCCGAACTGCTCCAGCAGATCCGGCAGGGTGAGCAGGTCATCCCGGCGGGCCATCTGGCAGCCCTCCACGACCCTTTGGTCCTCGGGCTCGCGGCGCCAGTACGGCTCGCCGATCAGCATCATGCCACCGGGAGCGAGACTGTGTCGCAGGAGGTCGACCGTGCCGCCGACTCCGGAGCCGATCCACGTCGCGCCGACGCAGGCGGCGATCCCGACGGGCTCATCGGCGACGTGGCCCGAGGCATCCGCATGCACGAACTCAACCTGGTCGGCGACGTCCAGCTCCGCGGCCCGCTTACGGGCGGCGTCGATGAACACGGTGCTGAGGTCGACACCCGTGCCGGTGAGACCGTGGTCCCGGGCCCAGGTGCACAGCATCTCGCCCTTGCCGCAGCCGAGGTCGAGCATGCGCGTGCCTGGCGCCGGGCTGATGGCCCGGCCCAGGAGAGCCAGCTTGTCGCTGGTGAACGGGTTGCAGATGCGGTGGCTGCTCTCGCGGATGGTGAAGCTGCGCGGCAGGTCCATGGCAGGGGTTCCTTCAGTTCGCGGAGGTCACAACGGTGAGGCTGAGCGGCCGACGAGCGCCGGCAGCCAGAATCTGAGCGGTTATCAAGTACACCTCTTCGAACAGATGAAGGCAGCCACCGGTCGAGGCTACGATCACCATGATCACCGTGTCCGACGCCATGGCGCCCTGCCAACGTGCGTCGTCCGAGGCGTGTCACTCGCGATCCGCCCGCCCGGCCGCATGAGGCGCCGGCTCGGCGCACGCACCGGCCGGGGCCGCGTTCTGCTGGTTGGCTGCCCGCGCCAAGGGCTCGCCCTGGCCCTCGACTTCCAGCTCGACGTGGGCCGGCTCGCCGACGTCGCCTGAGTTCACGTCAGCGACTCGGTGTGAGGGCCCATCGCCAACCCGCCCCGGACTCCGACGACCGGATAGCGACGGCGGCCGACACACTCGTCGAGCCCCTGGCTCGCCCGACGGCACGACCACTCGATCACCAGCTCTCGGCTCACCGACGTCTGCGCCGCCTTCGACGATGTCGAGGGCGAGGTAGACCACGGCGCCGTACGGGGGCGGTGCCTTCGCCACTGAGGTGCACGTAGGCGACCGCGGTAGCGCAGGCATGCGGATGTTGCCGGCGGGGGCGACCGCCAGCAAGACCGAGCGGGTGGTTGCCTGGTGCCGGACCCCGGTGTAGCTCAGCCCGGCCCGTAGTGGTTCTCCGGGGCGAGTGAGGGGTCGGCGGTCGCGAGGGCGGCGTAGCCGAAGAGGTGTTCTTCGGCCTGTTGGCGGGGCATGAAGGTGCGCGCTATGACGTGGTAGCCGTAGGCGTCCTCCAGGGCGACCAGGTTGGCCGCGATCTCCTCCGCGGGGCGGCGGAGGTCGAAGCGGCCGGACGCGTGGCCACGGGTCAGCACGTCGCGATAGAGGTGGAGCTGGCGTTCATAGAGCTCACGGCGAAGCTGTGCGTCGCTGTCCCGGTGCCGGGCGTGCGGCGAGAACTCGTAGAGCAGGCAGCAGAGCTGGTCATCGGGCCCGGTGGGCAGGCCGTGCCGGAGGACGGCGGCGAGTTGGTCGCGGGGGTCCTCGTGGGCGGCGGCTTCACGTTCCCGTTGGGTGCAGAAGCGGTCCACGGCTTGCGCGAAGACGAGGCGGAAGAGCTCATCGAGGTCGCGGAAGTAGTAGGTGACGGTGCCGGCGGCCACACCGGCCTGGTCCGCGATGTCGCGGACCCTCGTGGCGTGCAGGCCACGCCGTTGGATGGCGACCCCAGCGGCCTGCAACAGGGCTTCGCGCCGGGCGTCTTGGCGTTTGGGTCGGGCCAACAGGTTCCTCGCGTCGGTCGTGTGCCGGAAGAACACGATGCTAGCGCCCCCCTTGACGCCCTCCCAGGTCGCTTCTACTTTCTTTGTCGTCCTGTCCGAAGAATATCCACCGGCACTTCCCCTCCCCTCTCTCCCCGCCAAGAGCTAAGGACGTACCCGCCATGCGCGCACCCGTCATCCGTAAAAATGTCATGTCTCGGTCACGTCGGACGGCGGTGCTCACCGCCGCCCTGCTCGCCGGCCCCGTCGCCGCAGTGCCCGCGACCGCCGTGGCCGCCCCCGCCCAGCCCTCCGCCTCGTCCGCGGCCGCCGCAGCTCCGCAGGCGGACGCGGCGGGGTACGAGACGGAGGCCCTCTCGGCGGTGCGCAGGGCCGTCGTCCGCGCCGCGAAGAACCGACTGGGTCGCCCGTACCGACTGGAGTACGGCTGGACCTGCCGGGAGTCGGCCATGGACTGCGAGTGCTTCAACCGCAACGCCATCTGGCACGGCACGCTGAACGCCACCGGCCGCGGCCTCCAGCTCAACTACTGGCTCCAGGGCCAGATCGACCAGGGCCGCGTGGTGTCCAACCCGCGCCCCGGCGACCTCGTCTTCTGGGACACGGACAAGAGAGACGGCATCCGATACGGCGGTGACCTGGACCACACCGGGATCTACATCGGTGACGGCAAGGTCATCAACGCCAATGCCTACTACGGCAAGGTCGTCACGCAGAGCGTCACTCTCGGCGGCACCCAGCGCGACCCGCTCTTCGTCAACGTGCTCGGGCCCAACGGCTACTGACCCACACGCCACGACCGGGCCCCACCGCGCCCCACGTACCGCGCTCGTGGCAGGAGAGGACACCACCACCGTGCACCGACCCCTACTCCGCACCCTCGCCGCCACAGCGGCCGCCGCCACACTGATCGGCATACCCTCCCTGTCCGGTCCCGCCAGCGCCGTGGAAGGCGGAGCCATCGACCGCGTCACCGAGGCCATGGCCCGTGACCTGGACATCACTGAGGCCCAGGCGGTCGAACGCCTCAGCCGGGAAGAGCGGGCCGGGGCGTGAGACACCCTGAAGAAGCGGCCTGGAGGCTCCCTGGCTCTTCCCGACGGGTGTGGCCGGACAGGCGGGCCCGATCGTGGCTGTCGACGCGGCGACGGGTCAGCCCACCACCTACACGGTGGACGGTTCCTGACGAAAGGCCGCCTCGCCGAAGGGGCGGAGCGGGTCGTTCATTTGACCGCGGGGTCGCCGTGCCCTGGGCTGCTGGCGGAAATCCGGGGGACGGCCGTCGGGTGTCCGGGGATACTGGCCGCCATGGATGAGGTCGAAGTCGTCGTGGCCCATTCCGAGCGCGCGACCCTGCGCGTCGGCGACGTGTTCCTGAAGGTCGACGCCGATCAGGCGCGCGTCGACGTCGAGGTCGAGGCGATGGCCCTGGCGCCCGTCCCGACGCCGGAGGTCCTGTGGCGCAAGCCGCCCGTCCTCGCGATCGCGGCGGTTCCGGGGACGACGCTCGGCCGCCTCGGTGGGCCGTCGGCCGGGGCGCCCGCGGCCTGGGCCGCCGCGGGCCGCGTCCTGCGACGGTTGCACGACGCGCCGCCGCCGTCCTGGACCGGCCGGGCCGGGCGGAGCGCCGCCCGGCTGGCGGCCGAACTCGACGCGGAGTGCGCGCTGCTGGTGACGAACGGCCTGCTGCCTGCCGATCTGGTCGCCCGCAACCGCGAGGTCGCCGAGGCCGCCCTCCGGCCGTGGACTCCGGCGTTCACGCACGGCGACCTGCAGATCGCGCATGTCTTCTTCGACGGTGACGCGGTCACGGGCGTCATCGACTGGTCCGAGGCGGGCCGAGGGGACGCCCTGTACGACCTCGCCACCTTCACGCTCGGGCATGCGGAGCATCTCGACGACGTCATCGCCGGGTACGGCACCGACGTCGACCTCGACGTGGTCCACGCGTGGTGGTCGCTGCGCAGTCTGCTGGCGGTGCGCTGGCTCGTCGAGCACGGCTTCGACCCCTTCTCACCGGGCTGCGAGGTCGACGTGCTGAGGTCCCGGATGTGAGGCGGCCGCGCGCTCGTGCTGAGCGACGCGGCCGGACCGGCGGGTGAGGTCTACGGGGTGTCGACCTTGTGGAGCACCGTGGTCGGGGGGCCGTCCACGTCGTGGCGGAAGTACACCGTCTCCTGGTCCTCCGTGTAGAGCTGGATGCCCGCGATGCGGCCGAGTCCGCCGTCCTCGACCGACAGGTAGACGAAGTCGGTGGTCATGTCGCTGTCGTGGAACTCCCAGGTGCCGCTGAAGTCGGCGGGGCCGGAGGAGTCGTTGGTCGACACGGCGGTGACGGAGAACGTCCCGTCGGGTTCGAGCCGGACCTCGCCGCCGGTCTCGTCGCGGTAGCGGCCGGGCAGGGCGTCGGGGTCGATCGAGGCCGCGCAGCCCGAGGCGAGTACCGCGAGGCCGACCACTGTTGCCACAAGCCTGCGTACGGCTGCCTTCCTGCGCATCACGCGGTTCAGCCTAGCGTCGTGCTCATGACCACATGCGGGCAGCCCCGCTCCCCGGACGGCGGGGGAGCGGGGCTGCGGCTCCAGGGGGTGGAGCGGGGCTCAGTAGGCGGAGCCGGAGGCGCCGAGGGAGCCGGTGGGGTGCCAGACCGTCTTCGTCTCCAGGAAGGCGAGCATCCGGTCCGTGCCCGGGTCGGTGGTCCACCGCTCGGCGCGGGGTCGCACCACGCGCTTGAGGTTGTCGGCCGCCGCGATCTGGAGCTCCTTGGCGAGCTCCGCGTCCGCCCCCGCCAGGTCGATGGCGTTGACGTCCTGGTGGGCGGCCAGTGGCGCGCCCAACTCGGCGGTGCGACCGGACAGCACGTTGACGACGCCGCCGGGCACGTCCGAGGTGGCCAGCACCTCGGCGAGCGACAGGGCGGGCAGCGGTGCCTTCTCGTTCGCGGCGACCACCACGGTGTTGCCGGTGACGATCGCGGGGGCGACGACGGACACCAGGCCCAGCAGCGCGCTGTCCTGGGGCGCCAGCACGGCCACGACGCCCGTCGGCTCCGGCGTGGAGAGGTTGAAGAACGGTCCGGCGACGGGGTTGGCCCCGCCGGCGACCTGGGCGATCTTGTCGGACCAGCCCGCGTACCAGACCCAGCGGTCGATGGCCGCGTCCACCTCGGCCGCCGCCTTGGCCCGGGAGATCCCGGAGCCCGCCGCCACCTCGGCGGTGAACTGCTCGCGGCGGCCCTCCAGCATCTCCGCCACCCGGTAGAGCACCTGGCCGCGGTTGTAGGCCGTGGCGCCGGACCAGCCGCCGAACGCCTTGCGCGCCGCACCGACGGCGTCCCGCGCGTCCTTGCGGGAGGCCAGCGGGGCGTTGGCCAGCAGGCGGCCCTTGGAGTCCGTCACCTCGTACACCCGTCCGCTCTCGGAGCGGGGGAACTTGCCCCCGACGAAGAGCTTGTACGTCTTGAGCACTGCGAGCCGTTCAGGTCGCTCAGACATCGAGGTACGCCTCCAGACCGTGACGGCCGCCCTCGCGGCCGAAGCCCGACTCCTTGTAGCCGCCGAACGGCGAGGTCGGGTCGAACTTGTTGAACGTGTTGGCCCACACCACACCGGCCCGGAGCTTGCTCGCCATCGCCAGGATGCGCGAGCCCTTCTCCGTCCAGATGCCCGCCGAGAGCCCGTAGGGCGTGTTGTTCGCCTTGGCCACGGCCTCGTCGGGGGTGCGGAACGTCAGCACCGACAGGACGGGGCCGAAGATCTCGTCGCGGGCGATCGTGTGCGCCTGGGAGACGCCGGTGAACAGCGTCGGCGCGAACCAGTACCCGGACGACGGCAGCTCGCACGCGGGCGACCAGCGCTCGGCGCCCTCCGCCTCGCCGGTCTCGGCGAGCGCGGTGATGCGGGCGAGCTGCTCGGCGGAGTTGATGGCGCCGATGTCGGTGTTCTTGTCCAGCGGGTCGCCGAGCCGCAGCGTGCCCAGCCGGCGCTTGAGGGCGTCCAGCACCTCGTCCCGCACGGACTCCTGGACCAGCAGCCGCGAACCCGCGCAGCACACCTGGCCCTGGTTGAAGAAGATGCCGTTCACGATGCCCTCGACGGCCTGGTCGACCGGGGCGTCGTCGAAGACGATGTTGGCGCCCTTGCCGCCGAGTTCGAGCGTGAGCTTCTTCGACGTCCCGGCCACCGTGCGGGCGATCTGCTTGCCGACGCCGGTGGAGCCGGTGAAGGCCACCTTGTTCACGTCGGGGTGGGCGACGAGCGCGGCGCCGGTGCGGCCGTCGCCGGTCACGATGTTGACGACGCCCTTCGGCAGGCCGGCCCGGCGGCAGACGTCGGCGAAGAACAGCGCCGACAGCGGTGTCGTCTCGGCGGGCTTGAGCACCACCGTGTTGCCGGTGGCGAGCGCCGGGGCGATCTTCCAGGCCAGCATCAGCAGCGGGAAGTTCCACGGGATGACCTGGCCCGCCACGCCGAGCGGCCGGGGGCTCGGCCCGTACCCGGCGTGGGCGAGCTTGTCGGCCCACCCGGCGTAGTAGAAGAAGTGCGCCGCGACCTGCGGGAGGTCGACGTCCCGCGTCTCCTTGATCGGCTTGCCGTTGTCGAGCGTCTCCAGGACGGCCAGCTCGCGCGAGCGCTCCTGGAGGACGCGCGCGATGCGGAAGAGGTACTTGCCCCGCTCGGCGCCCGGCAGCGCGGACCACGAGGCGAACGCGCGGCGCGCGGCGGCGACCGCGGCGTCCACGTCCTCCTCGCCCGCCTGCGCGACCTCGGAGAGGACCTCCTCGGTGGCGGGGGCGACCGTCTTGAAGACCTTCCCGTCCGCCGCCTCGCGGAACTCGCCGTCGATGAACAGGCCGTAGGACGGCGCGATGTCGACGATCGCCCGCGACTCCGGCGCGGGTGCGTAGTCAAAACCCATGATCAGTCCACCGTGACGTAGTCGGGGCCGGAGTAGCGGCCGGTCCGCAGCTTCTGCCGCTGCATCAGCAGGTCGTTGAGGAGGCTGGAGGCGCCGAAGCGGAACCACTCGTTCGACAGCCAGTCGTCGCCCAGCGTCTCGTTCACCATGACCAGGTACTTGATCGCGTCCTTGGTGGTGCGGATGCCGCCGGCCGGCTTGACGCCGACCTGCACGCCCGTCGCCGCCCGGAAGTCGCGCACGGCCTCCATGAGCAGCAGCGTGTTCGCCGGGGTGGCGTTGACGGCGACCTTGCCCGTCGAGGTCTTGACGAAGTCCGCGCCCGCCAGCATCGCCAGCCAGGAGACGCGGCGGATGTTGTCGTACGTCGACAGCTCGCCCGTCTCGAAGATGACCTTGAGCCGCGCCGTGCCGCAGACCTCCTTGACCGCGCGGATCTCCTCGAAGACCTCCAGGTAGCGGCCGGAGAGGAAGGCCCCCCGGTCGATCACCATGTCGATCTCGTCCGCCCCGGCCGCCACCGCGTCGCGGGTGTCGGCGAGCTTCACCGGCAGCGCCGCGCGTCCGGCGGGGAAGGCCGTGGCCACGGACGCCACCCGCACGCCCGAGGTGCCGAGCGCCTCCTTGGCGACGGCCGCCATGTCCGGATAGACGCAGATCGCCGCGACGCTCGGCGTCCCCCGGTCGGTGGGGTCGGGCGTCATGCCCTTCGCCGACAGCGACCGGACCTTGCCCGGGGTGTCCGCGCCCTCCAGGGTGGTGAGGTCGATCATCGAGATGGCCAGGTCGATCGCGTACGCCTTGGCCGTCGTCTTGACGGATCGGGTGCCGAGCGAGGCGGCACGGGCTTCCAGGCCGACCCCGTCGACGCCGGGCAGGCCGTGCAGGAAGCGGCGCAGTGCGGCGTCGGACGCGGTGACGTCGGCCAGTGCGGTCAGGGGTGGGCTCTGTGAGGTCACGCAAAGCAGCATATCTACGCGCGTTGCTCCGTGCCAGATCCGGCGACGTGACGTCTTCCGGGAACCGCCTGTGACGTCTGCCGGGAACCCCCTCCCGAAGCCTCTCGGAGCCCCGGCGGCGACAAAGATGCCGGACCGAGACGTCCGTCATCCGGACGGTCGGGCACAATCGCCCCTATGACCAGCCAGCAGCCGCCCTACTCGGATCGCAGCTACCGTTCCCCCGCCGCGCTGGCGGGCGGTGTGCTGCTCCTCGCCGTCGTCCTGTGGATCGGCGGTGAGGCCATCCTGCGCGGTGAGGGACGCGCCCCGCTGACGGCCGGCGCGTTCATGCTCTGCCTGGTCCCCCTGATCAGCGCCTTCACCCTGCGCCCGGCCGTCTTCGCAGGAGCCGACCGCGCCCGCATCAGGAACCCCTTCCGCACCATCACCGTCCCCTGGGGCGCCGTCGTCTCGATCCGCTCCGTCTACTCCAACGAGCTCGTCGTCGAGGACGGCCGCAAGTT
The DNA here is from genome assembly GCF_014779715.1 of Streptomyces chumphonensis. Lineage (GTDB taxonomy): Bacteria > Actinomycetota > Actinomycetes > Streptomycetales > Streptomycetaceae > Streptomyces > Streptomyces chumphonensis. The sequence continues at coordinate 19,118 of NZ_JACXYU010000005.1, read as the reverse complement.
CCAGCTCTGGGCCATTCCCGTCTCCCTGCGCGCCCGCCGCAGCGCCCAGCGCCACAACGAGCGCAGGGCGGCCGGACGCCCCCGGCGCGGCTTCGTCGCCGGCGGCCTGTTCGGCATGGGCGGCGGCATCGCGGACGACGACGACGGCCCGCGCCGCCCGCCCGGCGACGAGGCGATCGGCACCCTCCGCGAGCTCGCCGAGCGCAACGAGGGGAAGGGCGGCGAGCCCACGGTCCGCTGGGCCTACGAGATCATCGCCCCCGCCGCCCTCGGCGCCCTCGCCACCGCCACCCTCCTCCTCACCGGCTGAGCGCGCCGTGACCGGGACACCGGTCCTCGCCGCGCACGGGGCCACCGTCACCCTCGACGGCACCACACTGCTCGCCCCCACCACCTTCGCGGTGGCGGCGGGCGAGTCGTGGTGCGTCACCGGCGGCAACGGCTCGGGCAAGACGACCCTGCTGCGGGCCTTCCTCGGCAGCCGCAGCCTGACGGCCGGGACCTGCACCGTGTGGGGCGAGCCGGCGGACCTCACCAGGGCGCCGCACCGACGGAGTGTGGCCTCGCTCGTCGACCCCGTCCCCGTCGCCCGCGACATGACGCTGCGTGAGCAGGTGACCCTTGTCGCCGCCTCCTGGTACGGCGACACCCCGGAGACCGCCACGCACGCCGAAGCCACCCTGGGCCGACTGGGGCTGGCCCCGCTGGGTGAGCGCTTCCCGCACCAGGTCTCGTCCGGACAGCTGCAGCTCTTCGGCCTCGCGCTGACTCTCGTACGCCCCGCCGACGCCGTCCTGCTCGACGAACCCGAGCGGCATCTCGACCGGCGCCGCGTCGGCCTGCTCGGCACGCTGCTCACCGAGCGGGCGGCGGAGGGCACGGCGTTCCTCGTGGCCACCCACGAGCCCGCGCTGGTCGACGCGTGCGTCGGGCGCGTGGAGCTGGGGTGACCACGCCCCGTGTCGCGGCACCCGGCCGCGATCCCGCTCCGGACCCCGCGGCGCGGGTCCGCGCCGTGCGACGCCGCTACGCGCGGCGCGGTGGCCGCGCGACGGTTCGCGGCCGGGCGTACACGCTCTACCTGGTCTCCCTGTTCGCTCTCATCTACCTCGTGCCCCTCGCCCACGCCGCGAGCACGGCCCCGACGCTCGTCGCCGTCGGCTCCCCCTCGGCGGCGGTGCCCCTCCTCAGCGCGGTGGCGGCGTCCCTGTGCTGGACGGCTCAGCTCACCGGCCGGTACTGGGGGCCCCTGGTGACGCAGCCCTTCCTGCTGCACGTGTTCCGGTCCACGGACCTGCCCCCGACGGCCTACCTCGGCGCGACGGCCCGGCGCCGACTCGCCTGGGCGGGCACGGCCACACTGCTGACGCTCGCCGCGACGGCCTCCCTCACGACCGACCTCCTCGACCGGTCCGCGACCGCCGCGCCGACCCTCGCGGTCGCGGTGGGCCTCGCCGCGCTCGTCGCCGTCGCCTGGCTGTGGGGCCAGATCCGTGCGACGGCCGACAACCTTGTGCTCGCCGCCGCCGTGGGCGGTGCGGCTGCCGTCCTGGCCGCGACGAGCCGGACGGCACCGGGCCAGGCGGGCGGCCTCTGGCCGGTCGCGGCGGTGCTGTCGACCACCGGCGCCCTCCTCGGACGCGTCGCCTTCCGATCCCTGCGCACGATCGACCTCCCCGGCCTGGCACGCGACGCGGCCCGCTTCTCTCAAGCGCAGGCGTACGCCTGGACGGGCACCCTGCACCACGCGCTGGACCTCTACCGGCCAGAGCCGCGCGGGCTCACCACGGCCCTGATCCGCCCGGACGGCCGCCTGCGCGGACACCTCGCCCAGGGCGTCGTCCGGGCCCTCCGGACGCCCGGCCGCACGTCCGCCGCCACGGCGCTGCTCCTGTGCGGCGGTGCCGCGCTGACCCTCGGGGCGGCCGAGCGCCACGGGGGCCACGCCCTGGCCCTGTGGACGGCCGGGACCGTCGGCGTGTACCTGGGTTCCGGGTGGATCAGCGAGACGTGGCGCGGGCTGCGCGACGAGCTGACCCTCGCCCCGCTGTTCGGCCGACGGTGGGGCGGGATGCCCGCCCGCACGCTGACCTGGCCCGTCCTCGCCGTGACGCTCGGCGTGGCGGTGGGCGGCGGTCTGGCGTCCGTGGCCCCGGGGACGGACGTGCGGGACGATCCGGGGGCCACGGCGTTACTCGTCGCCGGGTCGGTGGTGCTCGCCCTCGGCGCCCGCTTCCTGCGGGAGATGAAGCTGCACCTTCCGCTCGCCCTGCTCCTCCCGATCGTCACACCGCTCGGCGACCTGTCGGGGCTGCGCGTCGTGGTGTGGCAGTTCGACGGCCTGGTCACGGTGGTGATCGGTGTCGCCGTCCTGCACGCCGTCCCGTCGGCGCCGCTGGCGCTCGCCTCGGCCGTGGTGTCGGCGACCTGCTGTCTCCTGGCGGGACTGCACCGGACGGGGCGGTCCTACCGGCACCTGCTGTATCAGGACCGGGGGCCCGGGCGGTAGGTGGAGACGGTGACGCCGGTGGGGCTGGTGGTCGTGGAGACGAGCTCCAGGGGGCGCTTCGTGCCGTCCGTGGGGAAGACGGACTTACCGCCGCCGAGGAGCACCGGCATGATCATGAGGCGCAGCTCGTCGAAGAGGCCCTCCCGCAGCAGGGTGGTGGCGAGCCGGGAGCTGCCCATGACGAGGAGCGTGCCGCCCTCGGACGTCCGCAGGGCGCGGAGGCGGTCGAGGGCTTCGTCGCCGCCGGGGAGGCGGGTGGTGTGGTTCCAGGTCAGGTCGGCGTCGCCGAGGGTCGCGGAGACGACGTACTTCGGGATGGCGTTCATGCGGTCGGCGAAGGGGTCGCCGGCGCGCTCGGGCCAGGCGGCGGCCATCGTCTGCCAGGTGCGGCGGCCGAACAGCAGGGCGTCGGCTTCGGCGAGGGCGGCGTCGAAGGCGCCGCCGACGACCTCGGGGTCGAAGAAGGGCCCGGTCCAGCCGCCGTGGGCGAAGCCGCCGTCGGTGTCCTCCTCGGGCCCGCCCGGGGCCTGCACGACGCCGTCGAGGCTCATGAACTCGGTGATGACGATGCGCATGGGGTTCTCCCGTGGTCCGGTCGGTCGTGCTGACGTGCTCGACGCGTGCGAAGGGATGGACGGCCGAGCCGCCGGAGAATCATCGCACCGGACGGGCGGGGGTCGGTGACGCGGGTCACACGGTTTCGGCGCGCGGGGCGGGAGGGGTGCGGGCGGCGCGCCACTCGGGGGCGAGGACGGACCAGACCTCCATGTCCTGCCGCTCCCCCCGGTAGAGGTGGCTCTGCCGCAGGACGCCCTCCTTCGTCATCCCGAGCCGCCGGGCGACGGCGATGCTGGGCGCGTTCGCCGAGGAGACGTGCCACTCGACGCGGTGGATGCCGCGTTCCTCGACGGCCCAGTCGATGACCACGCGCGCGGCCCGGGTGACCAGGCCCCGGCCGACGGCGGCGGGTTCCAGCCAGCAGCCCGCCTCGGCGACGCCCTGCGCGGCGTCGAAGCCGACGAACAGGACGCCGCCGACGAGCGTGCCGTCGGCCCAGATGCCGTAGATCCGCCCGGTGTCGGCCGCGGCCTTCTCCACGTACCGCCGGAGGTGGGCGCGGCCGGTGTCGACGTCCGTGACGAGGTCGGGCAGGCCGACGTGGCGGCCGATGAACTCCCGGCCCCGGTCGATGTGGTGGAAGAACTCCTCGGCGTGCCAGGGTTCCAGGGGGCGCAGCTCCGCGCCGTCGTCACCGAGAGGTATCGCGTACATCGTCGCCCTTCACTCCCGGAGCGGGCGCTCCGTCGTGGGCGATCGTCTCACGGTGCGGTGCCGGTCAGAGGCCGGCCGCCCGGGCGACGTCGGTGCGCAGCGCGTGGAGGAGCGCGGCGGCCTCGGCGCGGGCGCCGGGGAGGGCGGCGGCGTCGGCCACGGGGACGACGACCTCCAGGTAGCACTTGATCTTGGGCTCGGTGCCGCTGGGCCGCACGATGACGCGGGCCCGGGCCGCCCCGGTCAGCCGGTACCGCAGCCCGTCGGTGGGCGGCAGGTCGGCCGTCCCGGCGGACAGGTCGTCCGCGCGGTCGACGGTGAGGCCCGCGAGGGTGGTCGGTGGCGTCGAGCGCAGCCGGGCCATCGCGTCGGCGATGAGGGAGAGGTCCCGGACGCGCACGGAGAGCTGGTCGGTGGCGTGCAGGCCGTGGGTGACGGCGAGCTCGTCGAGGAGGTCGGTCAGGGAGCGGCCGTCGGCCTTGAGCCCGGCGGCCAGTTCGGCGACGGCGAGGGCGGCGGTGATGCCGTCCTTGTCGCTGACGCCCTCGGGGTCCACGCAGTAGCCGAGGGCCTCCTCGTAGCCGTAGGCGAGGCCCGGCGCGCGGGCGATCCACTTGAAGCCGGTGAGCGTCTCGGCGTGCGGCAGCCCGGCGGCGTGGGCGATGCGGCCGAGCAGGGAGGAGGAGACGATCGACTCGGCGAGCGTGCCGGTGACGCCCTTGCGCACCAGGTGGACGGCCAGGAGGGCGCCGACCTCGTCGCCGTGCAGCATGCGCCAGCCGGAGGCGGCGGAGGGGTCGGGGACGGCGACGGCGCACCGGTCGGCGTCGGGGTCGTTGGCGATGACGAGGTCCGGGGCGCCGCCGGGCGCGCCGACGGTGGCGGCGCGGGCGGTGGCGAAGGCGAGGTCCATCGCGCCGGGCTCTTCGGGGTTGGGGAAGGCGACGGTGGGGAAGTCGGGGTCGGGTTCGGCCTGCTCCGCGACGGGAAGCGGCGCGGGGAACCCGGCCCGTTCGAACGCGGCGGCCACCGTGGCGGCGCCCACGCCGTGCAGGGCGGTGTGCACGATCCGCACGTCCCGCGGCCCGTCGTCGTCCAGGACGGCCGTCGCGCGGTCGAGGTAGGCGTCGACGACGTCCTCGCCGAGCACCGTCCAGCCGCTCTCCGCGCGGGGGACGTCGGCGAGCGCGCCGACGGCGGCGATGCGCCCGGCGATGTCCGCGTCGGCGGGGGGCACGATCTGGCGGCCGTCGCCGAGGTAGACCTTGTACCCGTTGTCCTGCGGCGGGTTGTGGCTCGCCGTGACGGTGACGCCCGCGACCGCGCCGAGGTGCCGCACGGCGAACGCCAGCACGGGCGTCGGCAGCGGGCGGGGGAGGAGCGCGGCCCGCAGCCCCGCCCCGACCATGACGGCGGCCGTGTCGCGGGCGAACGCCTCGCTCTTGTGCCGGGCGTCGTAGCCGATGACGACGAGTCCGTCGCCGTCGCCGTTGCCCTTCAGGTACGCCGCGAGTCCCGCGGCGGCCCGGATCACCACCGCCCGGTTCATCCGCATCGGCCCGGCGCCCAGCTCACCGCGGAGCCCGGCGGTGCCGAACTGGAGGGTGCCGGCGAAGCGGTCGGCCAGCTCGGCGTGGCGGTCGGCGCCGTCGGTGTGCCCGGCGCCACCGGCGTTCCCGGCCTCGGCGTCGGCCAGGAGGGCGGCCAGCTCGGCCCGGGTGTCCGGGTCCGGGTCCTCGGCCAGCCAGGTGCGGGCCTGCGCGATGAGATCCTGCTGTGCGGTCACGGGGTCACCTTCGGGGTCGTTCGGTACCGGGTCGGCTCGGGCTGCCCGGCCGCCGGGCCGCCCGCCGGACGGGCCGCCCGCCGGGGCGGCTCAGATGCGGCCGAGCACCTGCGCGAGCAGGGCGCCCATCCGCGTCGCCGACTCGCGGCCGGCCTGGAGGACCTCCTCGTGGTTGAGGGGCTCCCCGGTCATGCCGGCGGCGAGGTTGGTGACGAGCGAGATGCCCAGCACCTCCGCGCCCGCCTCGCGTGCGGCGATGGCCTCCAGCGTCGTCGACATGCCCACGAGGTCTCCGCCGACGGCGCGGACCATGCCGATTTCGGCGGGCGTCTCGTAGTGCGGCCCGGGGAGCTGCACGTAGACGCCCTCCTCCAGCGAGGGGTCGACCTCCTTGCACAGGGCGCGCAGGCGCGGCGAGTACAGGTCGGTCAGGTCGACGAAGTTGGCGCCGACGATCGGGGAGGCGGCCGTCATGTTGATGTGGTCGCTGATCAGGACGGGCTGGCCGGGGCGCATGCCCGGGCGCAGGCCGCCGCAGCCGTTGGTCAGGACGACGGTCTTGCAGCCCGCGGCGACGGCGGTCCGCACGCCGTGCGCGACGGCGGCGACGCCCTTGCCCTCGTAGTAGTGGGTGCGGCCCAGGAAGACGAGGGCGCGCTTGTCGCCGAGCTCGTAGGAGCGGACCGTGCCGGCGTGGCCGGCGACGGCGGGTGCGGGGAACCCGGGCAGCTCCGTCACGGGGAACTCCGAGTACCCCGACTCCGGCGTGCCCAGCGCCTCGGCGGCGGGCACCCAGCCGGAGCCCATGACCAGGGCGACGTCGTGGGTCTCGGCGCCGGTCAGCTCGCGCAGCCGGGCCGCGGCCGCGTCGGCGGCGAGGTAAGGGTCGGCAGGGGTATCTGAAACGTTCACGCGAAGAGGGTAGCCGCTTTTTGGCTACGCGCGTAGAAGCCCTCGCGGACTCCGGCGGAAACCACGAACCGCGGGGGTGCCCGTTCGTGCGTCCCTCCCGCGGCCAGGGGTGGCCGCTCAGGGGTGGGCGCAGTCCGGAAAACCGCAGGTGGGCGGCGTCGACGGGGTCAGCAGGGGTGCTTGCGCAGCGTCATCACGTAGTCGTGCGGGGCGCCCGCCGACTCGGCGGCGTCGGCGATCTCGCCGAGGTAGCGGGGTGAGGGCAGGCCCCCCTCGAAGCCGTTCAGCACGTAGATCCACGCCGCCTCGTCCCCGTCGAGGGTGTGCACGCGCACGCGCATGCGGCGGTAGATGTCGAGGCCGACGCCCTCCCAGCGGTCCATGCCGTCCTCGTCCATCGGGGCGATGTCGTAGAGCGCCACGAAGACCTCCGAGCGCGGCGACTCGACGAGGGTCGCCAGGGCGCCCTCCCAGCCCATGTGCTCGCCGCCGAAGGTCAGCCGCCAGCCCGTGATCCAGCCGGTGCCGCGCAGCGGGGAGTGCGGGGCACGGCGGGCCATCAGCCGGGCGTCCAGGTTTCCTGCGTACGCGGCGTAGAGCGACATGCGTCAAAGGGTACGGGAGCACCGGGCGGCGCCCCCGGTGGCCGAAGGGTGCCCCTCGCGCACGGCGGGGGGTCGTGAGGGACACTGGGGCACGTGACTCGGATCGTGATTATCGGTGGCGGACCCGGCGGATACGAGGCGGGGCTGGTGGCCGCGCAGCTCGGGGCGGAGGTGACGGTCGTCGACCTCGACGGCCTCGGCGGCGCGTCGGTGCTGACCGACTGCGTCCCGTCCAAGACCCTGATCGCCACGGCGGAGGTCAAGACGAACTTCGACTCCTCCTACCAGGAGCTGGGCATCACGCTCGGCGGGGACGGGGCGGAGGACGGCATCGGCGTGGACCTGGGCAAGGTGAACCGCCGCGTGAAGCGGCTGGCACTGGCCCAGTCGCACGACATCACCGCCTCGGTGACGCGCGCGGGGGCCCGCGTCATGCGCGGGCGCGGGCGGCTGGAGCCGCAGCAGGGCCCGGACGGCTCGCGCACCGTCGTGGTGACGGCGGCCGACGGCACCGAGGAGACGCTGACGGCGGACGCCGTGCTCATCTCCACCGGCGGTCACCCACGGGAGATCCCGGACGCGCAGCCGGACGGCGAGCGCATCCTGAACTGGAAGCAGGTCTACGACCTGGACGAGCTGCCCGAGGAACTGATCGTCGTCGGCTCCGGTGTGACGGGCGCGGAGTTCGCCGGCGCCTACCAGTCGCTGGGCTCGCACGTCACGCTCGTCTCCTCGCGCGACCGGGTGCTGCCCGGCGAGGACCCGGACGCCGCCGCCGTCCTGGAGGACGTCTTCCGGCGGCGCGGCATGAACGTCATGGCCCGCTCCCGCGCGGCGTCGGCCAAGCGGGTCGGGGACCGGGTGGAGGTGACGCTCTCCGACGGGCGGGTGATCACCGGCTCGCACTGCCTGATGGCGGTCGGCGCGGTCCCCAACACGACGGGGCTGGGCCTGGAGGAGGCCGGGGTGCGGCTGAGGGAATCCGGCCACATCTGGACCGACAAGGTCTCCCGCACGACGGCGCCCGGCGTCTACGCGGCCGGTGACTGCACGGGCGTCCTCGCGCTGGCCTCGGTCGCCGCGAAGCAGGGCCGGGTGGCGATGTACCACATCCTCGGCGAGACGGTGGCGCCGCTGGACCTCAAGACGGTGTCGGCGAACATCTTCACCGACCCGGAGATCGCCACGGTCGGCTACTCGCAGGCCGACGCGGACGAGGGCCGCATCGACGCGTGGACGGTCAAGCTGCCGCTGCTGCGCAACCCGCGCGCGAAGATGCAGGGCGTGCGGGACGGTTTCGTGAAGCTGTTCTGCCGTCCGGGTACCGGCATCGTCGTGGGCGGTGTCGTCGTCTCGCCGCGCGCGAGCGAGTTGATCCACCCGATATCGATCGCCGTGGACAACAACCTGACCGTGGAGCAGATCGCCAACGCCTTCACCGTGTACCCGTCGCTGTCGGGCTCGATCGCCGAGGTGGCGCGACAGTTGCACACCCGGAAGGCGGCGCAGGACTGACGTCGGCCCCGGCGGGACGCAGGGCCCGCCGGGCTGCGGTCCGCTTTACCACATCACGGTGCAGGGCATGACCATCTTCGGTTAATTGCGGCATATAGCTGAAAGTTGGCGGTCTTTCACGTTACTGTCAGTTCCGTGTTCGCTGCAGAACGTCGACAATTGATCCTTGAGATGGTCCGGGCCAACGGAGCGGTGTCGCTCCGGGAGTTGGCCCGCGTCGTCCAGACCTCCGAAGTCACCGTGCGGCGCGACGTCCGCGCTCTGGAGTCCGAAGGGCTGCTGGACCGCCGGCACGGCGGTGCGGTGCTGCCCGGCGGGTACACCCGGGAGTCCGGGTTCCCGCACAAGTCGCACCTGGCCACCGCGGAGAAGACGGCCATCGCCGACCTGGCCGCCGGGCTGGTCCAGGAGGGCGAGGCCATCGTCGTGGGGGCCGGGACCACCACACAGGAGCTGGCCCGGCGGCTGGCCCGGGTGCCGGGCCTGACGGTCGTCACCAACTCCCTGCTGGTCGCGCAGGCCCTCGCGCACGCCAACCGGGTGGAGGTCGTGATGACGGGCGGCACGCTGCGCGGCTCCAACTACGCCCTCGTCGGCAGCGGTGCCGAGCAGTCGCTGCACGGGCTGCGGGTCTCGCGCGCGTTCCTCTCCGGCAGCGGTCTGACGGCCGAACGCGGGCTGTCCACCTCCAACATGCTGTCCGCCAGTGTGGACCGGGCGCTCGTGCAGTCCGCCGCCGAGGTCGTCGTCGTCGCCGACCACACGAAACTGGGCACGGACACCATGTTCCAGACGGTGCCGACCGACCTCATCACCCACCTGGTGACGGACGAGCCCCCGGCCGAGAACGAGCGGGCGGGCGGCGAGTTGCAGGCCCTGGCCGACCAGGGGGTGCAGATCGCCGTGGCCGGGCCGGGCCCGGTGCAGGAACGCCCCGACGCCCCCCAGCAGCCGCACCCGCCGCAGTATCCCGGGCAACCGGCCCGCCACGAGGTGCCGTTGCCGGGGCAGCGGCGCAACCACCCGGCGTCCCCGCCGCCCCTGCGCGGCGGTCCGGGTTCGGTGGCGGACCTGGCGCCGCGCCGCCGGGGCTGAGGGCCGCCGGGCGCGCCCGGCTCCGGGCCGTGCGGGCCGGGCGGGCCGTGCGGCCGGGGCGGCGGACGGACCGAGGCGGGCGGGCCCGCGCCGGAGACCGGCGATTACACCGGGGCGGCCGCGCGGCGGGAGCGCCATCGTGGCGGGGTCAACGGCACTGACCGGAAGGACCCCCACCGTGCGCACCCATCGCTCACGTATCGCCTCGGCCGGCATCGCCGGGCTCCTCCTCCTCAGCGGCGCCCAGGCCGCCCACGGCGCCCAGGCCACCCGGGCCGCCGAGGGCGCCCCCGTCGCCGTGGCGGCCGACAACCCCTACGAGCGCGGCCCGGACCCCACGGAGTCGAGCATCGAAGCCCCCCTCGGCCACTACTCCGTCGACGACTTCGACGTCCCGTCCTGGTACGTCAGCGGCTTCGGCGGCGGCACCGTCTACTACCCGACCGACACCGGCGACGGCACGTTCGGCGCGGTGGCCGTCTCACCCGGCTACACGGCCGGCAAGGAGACGATGGAGTGGCTCGGGCCGCGCCTGGCCTCCCGGGGCTTCGTCATCATCGTCATCGACACCAACTCGCGCTTCGACTTCCCCGCCAGCCGGGGTGACCAGCTCCTGGCCGCCCTGGACTACCTGACCGAGGACAGCGGCGTCCGCGACCGCATCGACCCGGACCGGCTCGGTGTCATGGGCCACTCGATGGGCGGCGGCGGGTCCCTGGAGGCCGCCAAGGAGCGGCCCGCCCTGAAGGCGGCCGTGCCGCTCACTCCGTGGAACACGGACAAGCGCTGGCCCGAACTGCGCACGCCCACCCTCATCGTGGGCGCCGAGCGCGACAGCGTCGCCCCGGTGGCCACGCACTCCGAGCCGTTCTACGCGTCCCTGCCCGGCGATCTGGACCGCGCGTACCTGGAGCTGAACAACGCCGACCACTTCGCGCCCAACTTCTCCAACACCACCATCGCGAAGTACGGCATCTCCTGGCTGAAGCGCTTCATCGACGACGACACGCGCTACGAGCAGTTCCTCTGCCCGATCCCGCGCCCGAGCCTCACCATCGAGGAGTACCGGGGCAACTGCCCCCACTCCTCCTGACGTTGACCTGCGGGCGGGGCTGTGCCGAGGCACAGCCCCGCCTTCGGCATGCTGGGGGACCGCCCCTTGCCGCACCCCGGTGGCCGGTCCCGATGATGACGGGATGACGCTTGCAGGCTCCCTCTCGTCCCGCCCCGCCGGGCCGCACGGCCGGGACGCCGAGATCACCGACCTCCACGTGCTGCTGGACGGTGTGCGGCACGGCCACGGCGGCGCCCTCCTCCTCACCGCGCCCCCCGGCTGCGGGCGCACGACCCTGCTCCGGTACGCGGCGCGGGCGTTCGGGCCGTCCCCGGTGGTGGACGTCGCCGGGGTCCTCGCCGAGCGCGGCTGGCCGCACGCCGGGCTGCACGCCGTGCTCAGCCGGGCCGCCGCGCTCGGCCTCGCGCCGCCCCCGGCGCGGTGGCCCGGCGACCGGCCCGCCGCGCTGGAACTGCTGCGCACGCTGCGCGCCCTGACCGCGTCCGCCGGGCCGGTGCTGCTGTGCGTGGACGACGCCCACCTCGTCGACCCCACCTCCCGCTCGGCCCTCGGCTTCGCCGCGCGCCGACTGGGCCCCGGGCTCGCCGTGGGGCTGGTGCTGAGCGTGGAACGGGACGCGTCCGCCGCGCCGGAGTTCGCCGGGCTGCCGGTGCGCCACGTCGGGCGGCTGGGCCGGGCGTCGTGCGCGGCGCTCCTCGACGACCTCCTGCCCACCGGTTCGGACGCCGGGGCGCGGGAGCGGCTGCTGACCGAGGCGGGCGGCGTCCCCGGTGTGCTGGCCGAACTCGCCGCCCTGCCGGGGGCCGCCGCTCCGGGCGGGCCGGCGTGGGAGGGTCCCCACCCGCCCGGTTCGCTGCTCGGCCGGTACGCGGCCCGGGTGGGGGAGCTGCCCGCCGACACCCGCACCGCCCTGCTGCTGGCGGCGACCGAGGCGTCGCGCCGGGCCGCCGGGCCGGGCGCGGGGGAGCGGTCGGGACGGGACGGCGCGGCGGACGGCGTGCGCCGCTGGGTCGCGGCGGTGCGGGCCGCCGGACTCGACCCGGTCTGCCTGGAACCGGCCGAGCACGCCGGTCTGGTGCGGACGGGCGGCGGCGCGCTGCGCTTCGACCCGCCCGTCGTGGCCCGGCTGGTGTACGCCGGTGCGACCCTCGCCGCCCGGCGCGCCGCGCACCGGCTCCTCGCCGACGTCGGGACGTGCGGCGGTTGGCCGCTCGGCGCGCTCACCCCGCAACAGCTGCGGATCACCCGGTACGTGGCCGAGGGGGCGACGAACCGCGAGGTCTCCGAACTGCTCGGGGTCAGCCCGCGCACGGTCGACTACCACCTGCGCAACGTCTTCACGGCGCTCGGGGTGCGCTCCCGCGTGGAGCTGACCCGGCTGGTGGGACGGGTGGAGCGGCCGGAGTGGGCCGCTTCCTGACGCCGTCCACAACGTGGCCGGGCGCGGGGGCCCGGGGCGCCGGGGGCCTGGGAGGTCACGGAGTGATGCCGACTTCGGTCGCTCGTCTGGGTTACCGACCGGGTGGTATGTCATGCTGAGTGCTCCGACGGCCGGGCGGTCCGCCCGCCTGACGCCAGGGCCCACCGAGGTGGAGGACTCTGATGCAGCCAGACGTACTGTCCCGGGTCCGTACGCATGCCGGGGCACCGGCCATGCCGCCCCCCGTACGGACACGGGCCGATCCCGAGGCCCTCGCGGTCCTGCACCGTGCCGCGCGCGTCCTCATCGAGGAACTGCCGCAGCTCACCGACCGCCTGGTCACCTACCTCGGCGAGCGGGAGGCGTCCTACCGCGCCGCCATCACCTCCGAGGGCGACGAGGTGTGGCAGGAGGTGCACCGCTCGCTGCGCTACAACGTCAGCTCGCTCGTGCGCCCCCGCCAGTTCCGGGACGCCGCGCGCCGCTGCACCTGGGAGATCGCGGTGCACCGGGCGGAACAGGGCGTTCCGCTGGACGCCGTGCTGCACGCCTTCCGGCGCGGCGGCGCCATCGTCTGGCAGGCGCTGATCGAGGAGACCGAGCGCACCGACCCTGACGACGTGCGGCTCCTCGTGCATCTCGCGGCCGACGTGTGGAACTTCGTCGACGAGCACTGCGCCCTGGTCGCGGACGCCTTCCGGGAGACCGAACGGCAGCTCGCCTGGCGGCGGGAGAACCGGCTGCGGCTCCTCGTGCAGGGCCTGCTCGACGGCACCACCCGCATCGCCGACCTGCCCGAGGCCGCGTCCGCGCTCGACCTTCCCGAGGACGGCCGGTACGCCGTCGTCACCGTCACCGGCGCGCACGCCGGCGGCCTGCCGGGCGGACGCCTGCCGGTCGGCCGGCGCGGCACCCGGCTGCTGTGGCACGGCGGCCCGGACGACGAGGGGCGGGAGGCGGTACGCGCCGTCGTCCTCCTCGGCGACGCCACGCCGCAGGAGGTGGCCCGCACCCTGCGCCTGCCGCCCGGCGCCCGCCTGGGCGTCAGCTCCGTGGTGGAGGGCCTGGCCGCGCTCGGCGACGCCCGCAAGCTCGCAGACACCGCGCTGCGCTGCGCCACCCCCGACGGCCCGGCCGTCGTCCTGGACGACCACCTGCCCGCCGCTCTGACCGTCTCCTCGCCCGCCCTCGCCGCCGCGCTGACCCGCAGCGTGCTGGGGCCGCTCCTGCGGCTGGAACCGGCCGACCGGGACGTGCTGCTGGACACCCTCACCGTCTGGCTGGAGTGCGACGGTTCGGCGCCGCGCGCCGGGGCCCGGCTGTACTGCCACCGCAACACCGTGCTCAACCGGCTGCGCCGCTGCGAGCAGCTCACCGGCCGCTCGCTCTCCCGCCCCGAGGACCTGGTGCAGCTCTCGCTGGCCCTCACCGCACGCCGTCTCCTGCCCGGCTGACGACCCGGCCGGGCCGGCGTGCCCCGGCCCGCGCGACGGCACCCGACCGCACCCCCGGCCCGCACCGGCGCCGGCGGGTGCGTTCGCCGTGCCCTGCCGCCGGTGTGCCCCGGCACAACCCGCTCCGAACGCCGTGCGCTGGACGTTCGCCCGCCCGCTGTGCCGGTGCACAACGGGCGGGGCCGGAGTCTGGGAGCCGCCCCCGACATGCCGCGCGGCCCTGTACGCCCGTCGCGGCGGGTGCTGTGGTGTGGGCGTTCCCCGCCCCGTGCCGCCGTCGCGCCCCGCCCGGTCCCGCCGGCGGCGGCCTTTGAGGAGGAGTGCATGTTCGGCTTCCGAGCGCGCCCCGGCGCGCCCCCTCCCTCCCGCTCCGGCGCGCCGCCCGGCGACGGACCGGCGGACCTGCGGGTCGACGGCCTCCAGGTGCGGTACGGCCGCGCCGTCACCGCCCTGGACGACGTCAGCCTCACCGTGCCCGCCGGGGGCGTCGTCGCCCTGCTGGGGTCCAACGGCGCGGGCAAGACGACGCTGCTGCGCGCGGTCTCGGGCACGCTGCGCCTGTACCGGGGCGGCGTCACCGCCGGGACCGTGACGTACGGGGACCGCTCGCTGGACGGCACCGACCCGGTGGCGGCCGTGCGGGCGGGCGTCGTGCAGGTCCCCGAGGGCCGCCGCGTCTTCGGCGGCATGACGGTCGACGAGAACCTGAGGGCGGGCGGCCTCGGCCGGGTGCGGCGGGACGCCGACGGCGGCAACGCCGCCGCCCGCGAGCGGGTCTACGGCCTCTTCCCCCGCCTCGCCGAACGCACCGGCCAGCGTGCCGGGCTGCTCTCCGGCGGCGAGCAGCAGATGCTCGCCATCGGACGCGCCCTGATGGCCTGGCCCCGGCTGCTGCTGCTGGACGAACCGTCGCTGGGCCTGGCCCCGCTCATGGTCGAGCGCATCGCGGAGGTCGTCCGCGAGATCCACGCCCAGGGCACGTCCGTGCTGCTCGTGGAGCAGAACGCGGCCATGGCGCTCGCCCTCGCCGACCACGCCTACGTGCTGGAGGTCGGACGGGTCGGGCTCTCCGGGCCCGCCGAGGAGCTGTCCCGCTCCGACGAGGTCGGCCGGCTCTACCTCGGCGAGGGGGTGCGCGCCGGATGAGTGCGACCGTCCCGCCACCGCCACCGCCCCTGACCGTCACGGACCTCACCGTGCGCTTCGCCGGCCTCGTCGCGCTGGACGCCGTCGGGTTCACCGTCCGCCCCGGGACCGTGCACGCCCTCATCGGGCCGAACGGGGCCGGGAAGTCGACCTGCTTCAACGTGCTCTCCGGCGTGTGCCGCCCGGCGTCGGGCAGCGTCCGGCTCGGCGAGCACGAGCTGACCCGCCTCGCGCCGCACCGCATCGCGGGGCTCGGGGTGGCCCGGACCTTCCAGAACATCGTCACCACCGCCGGGACCGTCGCCGACAACCTGATGCTCGGGCGGCACGGGCTGACGAAGGCGGGCTTCGCGTCCGCCGCGCTGCGGCTGCCGCACGCGGTGCGGGAACAGCGCACGCACCTGCGGCGGGCCCGCGAGTTCGCCGAACTCACCGGGCTCGGAGCGCTGTTCGACACGCCCGTCGGCCTGCTCTCCTACGGCGACCGCAAGCGCGTCGAGCTGGCACGCGCCCTGTGCCTGGAACCGCGCGTGCTGCTGCTGGACGAACCGGTGGCCGGGATGAACGGCGCCGAACGGGACCGGATGGCCGAGGTCGTCCGCACCGTGCGCGCCGAACTCGGGCTCTCCGTCGTCCTGGTGGAGCACGACATGGGACTCGTCATGCGGCTCGCCGACGAGGTCACCGTGCTGGACTTCGGCCGCCGCATCGCGGGCGGCACGCCCGAGCAGGTCCGCAACGACCCGGCGGTGCTCCGCGCCTACCTCGGCACCCCGGCCACCGCCGACCCGAAACCGTCCACCGCTCCCGACGCCACACCTCCGCACGCCGCGCCGTCCGGCGCCGACCAGGAGTCCCCCGCATGAACCAAGTGCTCGACATCCTGATCAACGGCCTGGCCCTCGGCTCGGTCTACGCCCTGGTCGCCCTCGGCTTCGTCATCATCTTCAAGGCGTCCGGGGTCATGAACTTCGCCCAGGGCTCGATGCTGCTCTTCGGCGGCTACCTCACCGCCGTCCTGCACGAGCACATCGGCTTCCTCGCGGCGCTCGCCGTCGGTGTGCTCGCGACGGCCGTGCTGGCGGGGGCCGTCGACCGGCTGCTGTTGCGCGGCCTGGACCCGTCGCAGCACCACATCCTCACCATCCTCACCATCGGCGTCGACATCCTGATCGTCACCGAACTGGCCCGGCGCATCGGAGGAGACCTGCTCTCCCTCGGCGACCCGTGGGGCAACGAGGTCGTCGCGCTGGGCGGCGTCACCGTGCCCGTCAGCCGCATCGCCTGCATCGTCGTGTCCGTCCTCGTCATCGGGGCGGTGTTCGCCGCGTTCCGCTACTCCTCCTGGGGCCTGTCGCTGCGCGCCGCCGCCGAGGACCGGGAGGCCGCCGCCCTCATGGGCATCCCGCTCAGCCGCATCCGCACCCTGGCCTGGTGTCTGGCCGGGGCGCTCGCCGCGCTCGCCGCCCTCTTCCTCACCGCCTTCCCCGCCCCCGGGCTGGAGCGCACGACGGGTCAGATCGCCCTGAAGGCGTTCCCCGCCGCCATCCTCGGCGGCATGACGTCCCCGCCGGGCGCGCTCGTGGGCAGCCTGCTCATCGGCGTGACCGAGGCGCTGGCCGCCGGGTACCAGAGCGAACTGAGCGGTTTCGGGCGGGGTCTGGGCGACGTGGCGCCCTACCTGGTGATGATCACCGTCCTGCTGATCCGCCCGCACGGCCTGCTGGGCACGAAGGAGGCCGTCCGTGTCTGACCGCACCCCGCTGACGCCCCGCACCCCGCCGACGCCCCGCACCCCGCTGACGTCCCGGGCCCGGCGTCCGCTCCTGGCCACCGCCGGTGTCCTGCTGCTGTGCGCGCTGCCGCTCTACGCGGAGGCGTACTGGCTCCAGATCGGCCTGTTCGCCATGGCGGCGGCCATCGGCGCCATCGGACTGAACCTGCTCAGCGGGGGAGCGGGCCAACTCTCCCTCGGACACGCCTTCTTCCTCGCCGTCGGCGCCTACGGCTACGCCTGGCTGGCCGGGGAGCCCGGCCCCGGACTGCCCGCGCCGCTCGCGCTGGTGCTGGCCGTCTGCCTGGCCGGGGTGGCGGGCGGACTCTTCAGCCCCGTCTCCGGCCGGGTGCGCGGCATCTACCTCGGCGTGGCGACGCTCGCGCTCGTCTTCATCGGCCACCACGTCATGCTCAACGCCGAGTCCGTCACCGGCGGGTACAACGGCCGCGCGGTGGCGCCCTTCGAGCTGTTCGGCTTCTCCTTCACCGGCCAGGACCCGGAACTCCTGGTCCTCGGAGTGCCGTTCGGCGCCGAGGAGCGGCTGTGGTACCTCGGACTGACGCTGCTCGCCGTGGCCTGGTTCACCGCCCGCAACATCCTGCGCGGCCGACCCGGCCGGGCCATGGCGGCGGTGCGGGACAGCGAGGTGGCCGCCTCCGTCATGGGTGTGCCCGTCGCCCGCTACCGCTCGGCCGCGTTCGTCGTCTCCTCCATGTACGCGGGCCTGTCCGGCGCGCTCATCGCCCTCGCCTTCCGCCGGATCGTGCCCGACTACTTCGGGCTGGTCCTCTCCATCGACTACCTCGCCATGATCGTCATCGGCGGACTCGGGTCGGTGGGCGGAGCCGTGGCGGGGGCGGCGTTCGTCACGGCGCTGCCCCTGGTCATGGCCCGGTACGCCGACGCCCTCCCGATCGTCGACGAACCGGGCGGCCCCGGCCACGTCGTCGGTCCGACGGAGGCCGCGCGCTACCTCTACGGCGCCGCCATCATCGTCGTCCTGCGCTACGCGCCCGGCGGGCTGGCCGGCCTGCTGCGCCGCCGCCCCGCCCGGGCCCGGCCGGAGCCCAGCCCCACCGGGACCGACCCGGCCGCCGGTGCCGCCCCGCCGCTCGGCACCGGCCCCCACGTCACCCCCCTGCCCGTCCCCTCCGCGCAACGCAAGGAGTCCCGCCCGTGAACCGCATCAGACGACCGGCCGCCGCCCTCGCGGTCCTGGCCGCCCTCTCCCTCCTCGGCACCGCGTGCAGCACCAAGGCGTCCGACTCCGGCGGGGGCACCGGCGCCGACGGCGTGAAGACGGGCCCCGGCGTCACCGAGGAGACCATCACCCTCGGCGCCCTCACCGACCTCAGCGGCCCCTACGCCACGCTCGGCAAGAGCATCGTGCAGGCCCAGCAGATGTGGGCCGAGCAGATCAACGACGACGGCGGCATCTGCGGGCGCTCCCTCGAGATCGAGGTCGAGGACCACGGCTACGACGTGCAGAAGGCCGTGGCCGCCTACTCCAAGATCTCCCCGGACGTCATCGCGATGCCGCAGGTCATCGGGTCGCCGGTGGTCGACGCCCTCATCGACGACCTCGAACGCGACGCCGTGCTCTCCTTCCCCCAGGCGTGGTCCGCCTCGCTGCTGGGCCACGACGCCGTCCAGGTGCTCGGCACCACCTACGACCTGGACATGATGCGGGCGGTGGACTTCCTCGTCCGGGAACAGGGCCTGAAGGAGGGGGACACGATCGGCCACGTCTACTTCGAGGGCGAGTACGGGGCCAACGCGGTCAAGGGCTCGACGTACGCGGCGGAGCAGGCCGGGATCGACGTCGTCGAACAGAAGATCAAGGCGACCGACACCGACCTGACGGCCCAGGTCACCGCCGTGCGCGGGGAGGAGGTCGACGCCGTGCTCATCAGCGCCGGACCCGCGCAGACCGCCTCGCTCGTCGGGGTGGCGGCGGCTTCGGGCTTCGAGGTGCCCGTCGTCACCAGTGCCCCCGGCTTCGCGCCGCAGCTGCTGGACACCCCGGCCGCCCCGGCGTTGGAGGCCATGCTGCACATCGTGACGGCCATCCCGTCCGTCAGCTCCGACCTCCCGGAGGTGAAGCGGATGGTCGCCGACTACCAGGAGACCTACCCCGGCGACCTCGTCGACTCCGGCGTGCTCTCCGGGTTCAACGCCGCCGTCCTCATGGGTGAGAGCCTGAAGGCGGCCTGTGACGCCAAGGACCTCACCCGCGAGGGGCTGGTCGAGGCGCACCGCTCCCGCGACCAGGTCGACGTCGGCCTCGGCTCCCCGCAGGACTTCTCCGACCCGGGCAGCCCGTCCAGCAAGCAGTCCTACATCATCCGGCCCGCCCAGGACGCCGTCGGCGGCACCGCGCCCGTCGAGGACGCCACGCAGCCGCCCGGCGTGGAGGAGTACCTGACCTCGGCCCAGTGACGCCCGGGGCGACCGCCGGGCGACCACGACGACGAGGGGCGTGCCGGTCCGGACGGTCCCGGACCGGCACGCCCCCGCGTCACGTCAGGGCCGCGGCGCTTCTCCTCCCGGGC
>NZ_JACXYU010000049.1 GCF_014779715.1 Streptomyces chumphonensis | reverse complement strand
GTCGTGGTCTCGGCGGATGGTCTTCTTCTGGCGATGTCGGAGGGGTTTCCGCGGGATCGTGCCGATCAGTTGGCGGCGGTGGCGTCGGGTCTGACGTCGTTGACGCAGGGTGCGTCGCGGATCTTCGAGGGTGGGCCGGTCAATCAGACGGTGGTGGAGATGGAGCGTGGTTTCCTCTTCATCATGGCGATCTCGGACGGTTCGTCGTTGGCGGTGCTGGCGCATCCCGACGCGGACATCGGTCTGGTGGGGTACGAGATGGCACTCCTGGTCGATCGGGCCGGTACGGTACTGACCCCGGAGCTCCGCTCCGAACT
>NZ_JACXYU010000048.1 GCF_014779715.1 Streptomyces chumphonensis | reverse complement strand
CTCGAAGACCGTCTCGAAGTCGATCTGCTTGCCGCCCGAGGTCATCGGCTGAAGCCCGCCCAGGGCGGTGGCGCCGTGCGCGTTCCGCTTGAACCAGATGTTGGGGAAGGCCAGGAACCGGTGCCAGGCGATGCTCATGTCGATGTTCGTGCTGACGGTGATCATCCAGATCATCGTCGTGCCGAGCTTGATCATCGCGAACAGGTAGACCAGGTTCTCCACGGTGCCGGTGCCGAGGCCGTCCACCGCCGCCGTCACCGCGTAGGAGGCGAAGTTCTCCAGCCCCCACGAGGCGTGGTGCAGGGCGCCCTCCAGGCCGCGCAGCACGTA
>NZ_JACXYU010000047.1 GCF_014779715.1 Streptomyces chumphonensis | reverse complement strand
GTCGAAGACCGTCTCGAAGTCGATCTGCTTGCCGCCGGAGGCCATCGGCAGCAGCGCGCCCAGCGCGTCCCCGCCGCGCGCGTTCCGCTTGAACCAGATGTTGGGGAACGCCAGGAACCGGTGCCAGGCGACGCCCATGCTGATGTTGAGACCGACCGTGATCATCCAGATCATCGTCGTGCCGAGCTTGATCATGGCCCAGAAGTAGACGAGGTTCTGGAGCGTGCCGAGCTCCAGGCCGCCGAAGGCGGCGACGAGCGGGTACGAGACGACGTACGCCGGTTCGTAGTGGTCGACGCCGTGGAGCGCGCCTTCGAGGCCGCGCAGCATCAG
>NZ_JACXYU010000046.1 GCF_014779715.1 Streptomyces chumphonensis | reverse complement strand
CAACGACACCCTCACCGGCATCCAACCCAAGCCCTCCACCATCCCCTTCTACTCCACCGTCACCGGCACCACCCACGACACCACCACCCTCACCACCGACTACTGGTACACCAACCTCCGCCAACCCGTACACCTCACAAACGCCACCCAACACGCCCACCAAATGGGCCACACCGCCTACATCGAAATCAGCCCCCACCCCATCCTCACCCCCGCACTCCACGACACCCTCGACGCACTCCAGCCCACCAACACCCCCCTCCTCATTACCAGCACCCTCCAACGCAACCACAACGCCTGGCACCAACTCCTCACCAACACCGCCCACACCACCACCCACGGCATCCCCACCACACCCCCGAACCACCGCCCCAACCACCACATCAACCTCCCCACCTACCCCTTCCAAC
>NZ_JACXYU010000045.1 GCF_014779715.1 Streptomyces chumphonensis | reverse complement strand
GAAGAAGATCGTGGCGACGTGTCCGCACTGCTTCAACACGATCGCCAACGAGTACCCCCAACTCGGCGGCCACTACGAGGTCATCCACCACACCCAACTGCTCCAGCACCTCATCGACGACGGCAAACTCATCCCCGTCACACCGGTAGAAGGTCTGATCACCTACCACGACCCCTGCTACCTCGGCCGCCACAACCAGGTCTACACCCCGCCCCGCGAGATCATCGACAAGGTCCCCGGCCTCCGCAACGAGGAAATGCACCGCCACAAGGAACGCGGCTTCTGCTGCGGCGCCGGCGGCGCCCGCATGTGGATGGAAGAACGCATCGGCAAACGCATCAACAACGAACGCGTCGACGAAGCCCTCTCCCTCAACCCCGACATCGTCTCCACCGCCTGCCCCTTCTGCCTCGTCATGCTCACCGACTCCGTCAACGGCAAGAAG
>NZ_JACXYU010000044.1 GCF_014779715.1 Streptomyces chumphonensis | reverse complement strand
CGGAGCACCGCCGGGCTCTCCGCCGCCGCCGGGCTGGTGGATGGCCACGAGCCCGGCCTCGGCGAGGTCGGCGACGAGAATGCGGGCCACCCCGAGCGGGATACCGAGCAGCGCCGATATCTCGGCGACCGACTTCACCTCGCGGCACAGGTGGCAGATCCGCTGGTGCTCGGGCAGCAGCCCGTCCATCATTCCCGGGTCCGCCGTGTTGCTCACCAGGGCTTCGATGGCGAGCTGGTAACGCGGCCGGGTGCGGCCACCGGTCATCGCGTACGGGCGGACCAGCGGCTGGTCGCCGTCGTCGTCGTACGACATGTGGTGATCCATACCGTACGGATCGGACGCGGGCGGGGTGGTCATGGCTCCTCCGGGCGAGGCATGAGGTCGTCGAAACGGACTGTGGTGCTCATGTGGGGGGAGCGTGCGTTCAGTTCAGGATGCTGCCTTGT
>NZ_JACXYU010000043.1 GCF_014779715.1 Streptomyces chumphonensis | reverse complement strand
GGTGTGGAGCCGTCGGTGGTGGTGGGGCATTCGCAGGGGGAGATCGCGGCTGCGTGTGTGGCGGGTGGTCTGTCGTTGGAGGACGGTGCGCGGGTGGTGGCGTTGCGCAGCCGTCTGGTCCTGGAGCGGCTGGCCGGTCACGGCGGGATGATGTCGGTCTCGCTGCCGGTGGAGCGGGCGGAGCAGCTTCTCGCGGAGTACGCGGGTCGGGTCTCGGCGG
Organism: Streptomyces chumphonensis; assembly: GCF_014779715.1. GTDB lineage: Bacteria > Actinomycetota > Actinomycetes > Streptomycetales > Streptomycetaceae > Streptomyces > Streptomyces chumphonensis. Next base: position 380 of record NZ_JACXYU010000043.1, on the reverse strand, counting down.
CGGCGGTGAACAGTCCGGGGTCGGTGGTGGTGGCCGGTGATCCGGACGCGTTGGACGAGTTGCAGGCCGTGTGTGAGGCGGACGGGGTGCGGGCCCGGCGCGTCGCGGTGGACTACGCCTCCCACACCGCGCACGTCGAGGCGATCGAGGCGGAGCTGCTGGAGGCGCTGGCCCCGGTGAAGCCGCAGTCCGGCACGGTGCCGTTCTACTCCTCGGCCACCGGTGGCTTCATCGACACCGCCACGATGGACGCGGGGTACTGGTACCGGAACCTGCGGGGCCGGGTCGGGTTCGAGCCCGCCGTGCGCGCCCTGCTCGACCACGGTGCCGGGTGCTTCCTGGAGATGTCCCCCCACCCCGTCCTCACCATGGCCGTCGAG
>NZ_JACXYU010000042.1 GCF_014779715.1 Streptomyces chumphonensis | reverse complement strand
CGCCAGGGGAGTTCGGCGGTGATGGTGGTGGGGCCTCCGTGGGGGGAGTGGATGTGGAGGAGTCCGTCGACGGAGTGGAGGCGTTCGGTGAGGCCGGTGAGGCCGGTGCCGTGGGTGGTGGTGGCGCCGCCGTGGCCGTTGTCGGTGGTGTGGAGGAGGAGGCGGTCGTCGGTGCGCCAGATGTCGATGTGGGCGTGGGTGGCGTTGCTGTGTTTGGAGATGTTCTGGAGGAGTTCGCTGAGGGTGAAGTAGGCGATGGCTTCGATGGCGGGTGCGGGGCGGTGGGGGAGGTCGGTGTGGACGGTGGTGGGGACGGTGCAGCGGGTGGTGAGGTGGGTGAGGGCGGGGCCGAGTCCTCGGTCGGTGAGGATGGCGGGGTGGATGCCGCGTGCGAGGTCGCGGAGTTCTTGGAGGGCGAGTTTCACTTCGCCGTGGGCTTCGTCGACCATGCGGGCGGCGGTGTCGGGGTCGTGGGCGAGTTTCTCCTTGGCGAGGCCGAGGTCCATGGCCAGGGCGACGAGGCGGGCCTGGGCGCCGTCGTGGAGGTCGCGTTCGATGCGCCGCAGGTCCGCGCTGGCCGCGTCCGTCACCACCGCACGCCCCTCCTCCAGCT
>NZ_JACXYU010000041.1 GCF_014779715.1 Streptomyces chumphonensis | reverse complement strand
GACGGCTGCCGGTTCGACGCCCAACGACCGCCACAGGTCGGCGAGGGAGACCATGACGGCGAACAGCACGGGTTGGATGACGTCGACGCGGGTGATGGGTTCGTCGCTGCGGAGGACTTCGGTCAGGGACCAGTCCACGTGCGGGGACAGGGCTGCTTCGCAGGCGGCGATCGACTCCCGGAACACGGCGGAGGTGCCAAGGAGTTCGTGGGCCATGCCGGTCCACTGCGAGCCTTGACCGGGGAAGACGAACACCGGGGCGGCGCACCGGCCTGAGCCGGTCACCACGCCCGGGGCCTCTTCACCTGCGGCGAGGGCGTCGAGGCCGCGTAGGAGCTCGTCGCGGTCCCTGCCGAGGACGACCGCGCGCTGGTCGAACCAGGTGCGGCCCGTCGCCAGGGCGTGGCCGACCTCGTCGGGTGACCAGTGAGGGTGCTCGGCGACGGCTTCTCGCACACGCTCCGCCTGGGCGCGCAGGGCCTCCGGCGTGCGGGCGGAGACCGACCAGGCCGTCACGCCTCCTGTTGCTGACGCGCCGGTCCCTTCCCCGGCGGCGGGGTGACCGGAGCGCCCGGCCTGCTCTGGGGCCTCCGGGGCCTGTTCGAGGATGACGTGGGCGTTGGTGCCGCTCAC
>NZ_JACXYU010000040.1 GCF_014779715.1 Streptomyces chumphonensis | reverse complement strand
TGGCTGACCACCGGCGGACTCGTCACCGCCGGGCTGATGGATGGCGATGAGCCCGGCCTCGGCGAGGTCGGCGACGAGGATGCGGGCTACGCCGAGGGGGATGGCGAGGAGCGCGGAGACCTCCGCCACCGACTTGATCTCGTAGCACAGGCGGCAGATCCGCTGGTGCTCCGGGAGCTGGCCCTGGAGCCGGGCGGGGTCGGCGGTCGTGCTGACCAGGGCTTCGATGGCGAGCTGGTAGCGCGGCCGGGTGCGTCCGCCGGTCATCGCGTACGGACGCACCAGGGGGTGGGGCTGGCCGCCCCCGCCCATGTCGGAGCCGGAGTGGGCGGAGGACGCGTCGTGTGCCCCGCGCTGTGGCGCGCTGTGCTGTGGCTGCCGGGGCTGCCGGGGCTCCTGCGACGGCTGCTGCTGGTGCTGGCTGGGCGTGGAGGGGAAGTTGTACCGCGCGTAGCCGAAGTCGTGCTCCGGCTGGTGTTCGCCGCCGTACGGACCGCCTGGGGGCGTTGTCACGTTTCCTCCTCCAACTGCCGTTCGCGGGGCCCACCGCTGGGTTCGGGGCCGTGGCCCGAGCCGCGGGGGGCTCCCGCGTCCCCGAACTTTAAGGTGCGGGACACTCGATGCGCACTGGTTGTCTGTTAGTTGAGAAGACTTCCTTGC
>NZ_JACXYU010000004.1 GCF_014779715.1 Streptomyces chumphonensis | reverse complement strand
GAGCGAACCGAGCAGGGCGGCGAGTGCCTCGCGGTCGGTCACGTCGCACGCGGCGACGCGGGCGTGGGCGCCGTGCGCCTCCAGGGCGGCGACGAGGTCGTCGACGCCCTCGGCGGCGGGTCCTCGGCGGCTCACCAGCAACAGGTCGCGGACGCCGTGGTGTTCGGCCAGGTGGCGCGCGATGAGGGCGCCGAGTCCGCCCGTCCCACCGGTGATCAGGACGGTGCCGTCGAGGTCCGCGCCCGCGTTCTCGGCGGGGGTGACCCGGGTCAGTCGGGGGGCGAGCATCCGACCGGCACGGAGCGCGAGTTGCGGCTCCTCCGTCCCGAGGACGGTGCTCCAGTCCGGTTGCTCCCCGGCGGGGTCCACGTCGACCAGGACGAACCGGCCGGGGTGTTCGGACTGGGCGCTGCGCAGCAGGCCCCACAGCGCGGCCTGGGCGACGTCGGGGGTCCCGGCGTCCGGTGCGACGGCGCCCTCGGTGGCGACCACCAGGCGCGTCGCGCTCAGCCGCTCGTCGGTGATCCAGCGCCGCACCAGGGCGAGGACGTTCGGCACGAGGGCGCGCGCCGCGTCGGCCGGGTCCTCGGCCGGGCCGGCCCCGCGGGTGAGGGCGGCGAGGGGCGTCACGACGGCGTCGGGCAGGCCGGTGTCGTCGGCCTGTGCCTGCTCCAGGACGGCGTCCACGGCGGCGTCGAGGTCGGTGGGTCCGTCCGTGGCGAGGACGGCGGTCCGCACCGCGGCGCCGGTGGCCTCGGCGGCGACCGGCGTCCAGGTCAGTCCGTGGAGTGCGGGGTGGGGGCCGCGCCGGGCGCCGTCGATCCGGGCCTGCTCGACCGGGCGCACCACGAGGGAGCCGATCGTGACGACGGGTGCGCCGGACTCGTCGACGGCGTCCAGGTGGAGCGCGCTGTCGCCCGTGGCGACCGAGCGGACGCGCAGGCGTGTGGCGCCCGGGCGGTCGAGTCGGACGCCGGTCCAGCTGAACGGCATGCGGTGCTCGCCGCTCCCGCCGCCGGTCACCAGGCCGACGCCGCTCTGCAGGGCGGCGTCGAACAGCGCCGGGTGGATGCCGAACCCGGCGGCCTCGGTGCCGTCGGGCAGTTCGACCTCGGCGTAGGTGGTGTCGCCGTCCCGCCAGGCGGCCCGCACGCCCTGGAAGGCGGGGCCGTAGTCGTAGCCGATGGCGGCCAGGTCGCCGTACAGCTCGTCGACGGCGACGGGTTCCGCGTCCGTGGGCGGCCACGGTGCGGGGAAGTCTCCCGCCGGGGCCGTCTCGGGGGCGAGCACGCCGCGTGCGTGGCAGACCGCGTCGCCGCCGGATGCGGGGCGGGTGTGGACGGCGACGTCCCGGCGGCCGTCGTCGGCGGGTTCCCCCACCGTGACCTGGACCTGGAGGGCGAGGCCCTCCGTCAGGATCAGGGGTGCCTCCAGCACCAGTTCGTCCAGCGTCGGAGCCTCGGTCCGCCGTCCGGCGGTGAGGGCGAGTTCGACGAGGCCGGTGCCGGGCACGACCATCGTGCCGAGGAGCAGGTGCTCGGCGGCCCACGGCTGGGTCTCGGTGGACAGCCGGCCGGTGAACAGCCACGCGTCGCCGTCGCCGATCCGCGCCGCGCCGGCCAGGATCGGGTGGGTGACGGCGTCGAGCCCGGCGGCGGTGACGTCCGCCGGTCCGGTGCCGGGGTTCATCCAGTAGCGCTCGCGCTGGAACGCGTAGGTGGGCAGGTCCGCCGTGCGGGCGCCGCTGTTCCGGTAGAACTCCGGCCAGTCCACGGCGGCACCGGCGGCGTGGGCACGGCCGAGGAAGCCGGCGAAGGTGGCCGCCTCGGGGTGCCGGGCACGCAGGGCGGGGAGCAGCACGGCGGCGGCGCCCTGGTCCGGCCGCGCGTCGAGGCACTGGCGCGCCATGGCGGTCAGGACCGCGTCGGGGCCCAGTTCCAGGAAGCGGCGGACGCCCAGGTCCCACAGCGTCGCGATGCCGTCGGCGAACCGGACGGCCTGCCGGACGTGCCGCACCCAGTACGCCGCGTCGAACGCGGAGACGGGTTCACCCGTCACGTTGGAGACGATCGGGATGGTCGGCGCGTGGAACTCCAGTTCCCGGGCGACCGCTTCGAACTCGGCCAGCATCGGTTCCATGCGGGGCGAGTGGAACGCGTGCGACACCCGGAGCCGGGAGGTCTTGCGGCCCTCCCAGCCCGGCAGCCACTCCTCGACGGCGTCGGCGTCGCCGGAGACGACGACGGCGCGCGGGCCGTTGACGGCGGCGATCTCCAGTCGTCCCGCGAACCCGGTCAGCGACGCGGCCACCTCGGCCTCGTCGGCTTGGACGGCGACCATCGCGCCCCCGGCCGGGAGCGCGCCCATCAGACGCCCGCGCGCGGCCACGAGCGTGCACGCGTCACGCAGCGACAGCACACCGGCCACGTGGGCGGCGGCCAGTTCGCCCACCGAGTGGCCGATGAGGTGGTCGGGGCGCAGGCCCAGCGACTCCACCAGCCGGAACAGCGCCACCTCGACCGCGAACAGGGCGGCCTGGGTGTACTCCGTGGCGTCCAGGCCGCCGTCCTCGGCGGCCAGCAGCTCCCGCACCGGGCGGCCCAGCAGCGGGTCCAGCTCGGCGCACACCTCGTCCAGCGCCGCCGCGAACCGGGGGAACGCCTCGGCCAGCTCCAGGCCCATCGCGGCGCGCTGCGAGCCCTGGCCGGTGAACAGGAACGCCGTCCTGCCGCCGACGGCCCGGCCTCCGGTGTCCTCGGCGGCGACGGCCGCCAGACCGGCGAGCAGTTCGTCCCGGTCCGAGGCGACGACGACGGCCCGCTCGTCCAGCAGCGCCCGCGTCGTCGCCGTGGCGTGGCCGACGTCGGGCACACTCAGCTCGGGGCGGTCGACCAGATGCGCGCGCAGCCGCTCCGCCTGCGCCCGCAGGGCCGCCGGGCCGCGTCCGGACAGCAGCACCGGGACGGCCGCCGGGGGCCGGACGTCCTCGCCGGGCACCTCCGCCTCGGCGGGCGCCTGCTCCAGGATCACGTGCGCGTTGGTGCCGCTGATGCCGAACGACGACACACCGGCGCGCCGGGGCCGGCCGGTGGGCGTGGCCCACGGCCGCCGGTCGGTCAGCAGCTCGACGCGGCCGGCGTTCCAGTCGACGTGCGGGGACGGCTCGTCCACGTGCAGCGTCGAGGGCAGCACACCGTGCCGCATGGCCTGCACCATCTTGATGACCCCGGCCACGCCGGCGGCGGCCGAGGTGTGCCCGATGTTCGACTTGATCGACCCGAGGAACAGCGGACCGTCGGTCCGCTCGCCGCCGTAGGTCGCGAGGAGGGCCCGCGCCTCGATCGGGTCGCCCAGGGTGGTGCCCGTGCCATGGCCCTCGACGGCGTCGACCTCGGCCGCGCTCAGGCCCGCGTTGGCCAGCGCCGCGCGGATCACCCGCTCCTGGGACGGGCCGTTGGGCGCCGTCAGACCGTTGCTGGCGCCGTCCTGGTTGACGGCGCTGCCCCGCACCACCGCGAGGACCCGGTGCCCGTTGCGGCGGGCGTCGGAGAGCCGTTCGACGACGAGCAGGCCGATGCCGTCGGCGAAGCCGGTGCCGTCGGCGGCGGCCGCGTACGCCTTGCACCGGCCGTCGGGTGCCAGGCCGCGCTGGCGGCTGAACTCGAGGAACAGGAAGGGGCCGGCGATCACCGTCACGCCGCCGACGAGTGCCATCGAGCACTCCCCCGCCCGCAGCGCCTGCGCGGCCAGGTGGATCGAGACCAGCGAGGAGGAGCAGGCCGTGTCCACCGTGACGGCGGGTCCCTCAAGGCCCAGGCTGTAGGCGATCCGTCCGGAGATCACGCTGCTCTGGGTGCCGCTGAGCCGGAAGCCCTCCAGCTCGGGCCGTCCCGCGCCGCCGTAGTCGGAGGTGACCGCGCCGCAGAAGACGCCGGTGTCGGTGCCGCGCAGGGACGTCGGGTCGATGCCCGCGTGCTCGAACGCCTCCCAGGCGCCCTCCAGCGCCAGCCGCTGCATCGGGTCGATCGCCAGCGCCTCGCGCGGGCTGATCCCGAAGAAGTCGGCGTCGAAGTCGCCCACGCCGTCGACGAAACCGCCGGCCCGGGTGGCGACCGTGCCCGGCTGCTCGGCGTCGCCGCCGTGCAGCCGGCCCAGGTCCCAGCCGCGGTCGGTGGGGAAGGCGGTCATCGCGTCCGTGCCGGACTCGACCAGCTTCCACAGCTCGTCCGGCGACGTCACGCCGCCCGGGTACCGGCAGCTCATGCCCACGATGGCCAGCGGCTCGGTGTCGCGGTCCTCCAGCTCGCGCACCCGGCGGTTGGCCGTCCGCAGCTCGGTGGTGACCTTCTTGAGGTAGGTGCGCAGCTTCTGCTCGTCCGTGGGGGCGTTCATGCCGACCCGAGCTCCTTGTCGATCAGATCAAACATCTCGTCGTCGGACACCACGTCCAGGCCGTCGTCCGCTTCGGCCGCCTCCTCGCCCGTCCCGCCGTCGACGCGGCTGAGCACGGCGCGCATGCGGTTGCTCAGGTAGCGCAGCCGGGGCTCGATCTCGGCCAGCCCGCTCTCGTCCTCGGCGACCCGGATGAGGAGTTCCTCCAGTCCGCGCAGCTGCTCGTCGAACGGCGAGCGCTGCTCCCGCGCCGCCGCCCCGCCGGCGTCCCCGCCGACCTCCTTGAGGAGCAACCGCGCGACCTGCGTCGAGGTCGGGTGGTCGAAGACGAGCGTGGCGGGCAGCCGCAGGCCGGTGCTCCGGCTCAGCCGGTTGCGCAGTTCCACCGCCGCCAGGGAGTCGAACCCCAGCTCCTTGAACGGCCGGTCGGGGTCGACCTCGGCTCCGGAGGCGTTGCCGCGCACGGCCGCGACCTGGCTCTGGACCAGCTCCAGGACGACGTCCTCGCGGTCCAGCTCGGCGACGCCCGCGAGCCGTTCGGCCAGCGACCCGCCCGCGCTTCCGGACCGCCGGGCCGGGGTGCGGGCCAGGCCGCGCAGCAGGGCGGGCAGCATGCCGTCCCGGGCCTGGGTCCGCAACGCGGCCGGGTCCAGCCGCACCGGGACCAGGAGGGCCGAGTCCGAGCCGAGGCTCTCGTCGAACAGCTCCAGGCCGAGTTCCGCGGAGAGCGCGCCGATGCCGGTCCGCCGCATCCGGGCGAGGTCCGCCTCGTCCAACTCGCCCGTCATGCCGGTGGAGTCGGCCCACAGGCCCCAGGCCAGCGCCGTGGCGGGCAGCCCGGCGGCTCGGCGCAGGTGGGCGAGGGCGTCGACGGCGGCGTTCGCGGCCGCGTAGTTCGCCTGCCCGGGATTGCCGAGCTGGGCGGCGGCCGAGGAGAAGAGCACGAACGCGGACAGGTCCATGCCGGCCGTCAACGCGTGCAGGTTCCACGCCGCGTCCAGCTTGGGCCGCAGCACCCGCTCGATCCGCTCCGGCGTCTGGGACTCGATGACGGCGTCGTCCAGCAGGCCGGCGGAGTGCAGGACGGCGGTCAGCGGCCGGTCCAGCGAAGCGAGCAGCCCGGCCACCTGCTCCCGGTCCGCGACGTCGCACGCCGCGACCCTGACGTCGGCGCCCCGGGCCTCCAGGTCGGCCACCAGATCGGCCACCCCCGCGGCGGCGGGCCCGCGACGGCTGACCAGCAGCAGCCGCCGCGCCCCGTGCCGCTCGACCAGGTGCCGGGCGAAGAGCGCCCCCAGGCCGCCGGTACCGCCGGTGATCAGCACGGTGCCGTCCGGGTCCAGCGGCGCCGGAACGGTCAGCACGACCTTGCCGACGTTGCGGCCCTCGCGCAGGAAGCGGAACGCCTCCCGGCCGCGCCGCACGTCCCAGGCCCGGATCGGCGACGGCGTCAGGACACCCTGCTCGAAGAGCGCGGTGATCTCGGTCAGCATCTCCTGGATGCGCTCGGGGCCCGCCTCCATGAGGTCGTAGGAGCGGTACCGGACGCCGGGGTGGGACTCCGCGACGGCCTCCGGGTCCCGGATGTCGGTCTTGCCCATCTCGATGAACCGGCCGCCGCGCGGCAGCAGGTCCAGCGAGGCGTCGACGAACTCACCGGCGAGCGCGTCCAGGACGACGTCCATTCCGGCGCCGTCGGTCGCGCCCAGGAACGTCTGCCGGAACTCCAGGTCGCGCGAGGACGCGATCCGGTCGGCGTCGACCCCCAGGGCCCGCACCGCCTCCCACTTGGCGGGGCTCGCGGTGGCGAACACCTCCGCGCCGAAGTGCCGCGCCAGCTGCACGGCGGCCATGCCGACGCCGCCGGCCGCGGCGTGCACCAGCAGCCGCTCCCCGGAGCGCAGCCCCGCGAGGTCGACCAGCCCGTAGAAGGCGGTCAGGTACACCACCGGCACGGCGGCGGCCTCGGTGAAGCCGAGGCAGTCGGGCATCGGGACCAGCGTGCGGCGGTCGGCCACGGCCACCGGGCCGAACGCGTCGGTGACCAGGCCGAAGACCCGGTCCCCCGGGCGCAGGTCCGTCACGCCGGAGCCCACTTCGAGTACGACGCCCGCCGCTTCACTGCCCAGCGGCGCGTCACCGGGGTACATGCCGAGGGCGATCAGCACGTCGCGGAAGTTCAGCCCCGCGGCCCGCACCCCGATCCGCACCTCGCCGACGCCCAGCGGCCGGTCGCCCTCGGAGGGCATGACCGCCAGGTCCTCCAGCGAGCCCTTCCGCACGCTGCCGAGCCGCCAGGCCCCGTCGGGGGCGCCGCCCGGGACCCGCGCCAGCCGGGGCGCCAGCGTCCGGCCCTCCCGCACCGCGAGCTGCGGCTCGTCCAGGGCCGACAGCCCGCCCCAGTCGGGGTCGTCGCCGTCGTCCAGGTCCACCAGCAGGATCCGGCCCGGGTGTTCGGACTGCGCGCTGCGCACCAGGCCCCACACCGGGGACGTCGCCACGTCCGGCGCCTCGTCCCCGACGGCCACGCCGCCCCGGGTCACGACGACCAGCCGGGGCTCGCCGGGCCACTCCAGGGCCAGCCACCGCTGGACCAGCGTCAGCGCGTCGGCGGCCACGGCGCGGGCGGCCTCGTCCGGACGACCGGCGGAGCCGACGACCTCGGCGATCACCAGGTCGGGCGCCTCCGCGCCCTCGGAGAGCGCCCGGCGCAGAGCGTCCAGATCGGTGTGGTCGGCGCCGAGCCGGAGCACCCGCGCGGGGGCCGGGGGAACGGCGGCGATCTCCGTCCAGTCGACCTGGAACAGCGAGTTCCGCGCGCCCCCGGCGCCGTCGAGCTGCGCCGGGTCGAGGGGCCTGAGGCCGAGGGCCCCGACGGAGGCGACCGACGCCCCGTCCTCACCCACCACGTCGACCCGCAGGGCGGAGCCGTCGGCGGGCGCGATCCGTACCCGCGCCCGGCCCGCTCCGGCGCGCCCGAGCCGCACCCCGGACCAGGAGAACGGCAGCTCCACCGAGGAGCCGGGCGTCTTGGAGAGCAGGGCGCCGTGCAGCGCCGCGTCGAGCAGGGCCGGGTGCACGGCGTGGCCGCCGGTCCCGGCGTCCTCGGGCATCGCGACCTCGGTGTAGACCGTCTCGCCGAGCCGCCACGCGGCCCGCACGCCCTGGAAGAGGGGGCCGTAGTCGAGGCCGATGTCCGCCATGCGCTCGTAGAACGCGCCCACGGCCACCGGCTCCGCGCCCGGGGGCGGCCACTGCGCGGGGAAGGGCTCGGCGGACGCGGCGTCGGCGGCCAACCGGCCGCGACCGTGGCAGACCGCCTCCCGCTCCTCGTCCTCACCGCCCTCGCGGCGGCTGTAGACCGCCACGTCCCGGTGGCCGTCGGCGTCGACCGGGCCGACGATCACCTGGACCTGTGCGCCGTCGGCTTCGGCCAGCACGAGCGGTGCCTCCAGCACCAGTTCGTCCAGCACCGGGCAGCCCAGGTCGCGTCCCGCCGCCAGGGCCAGGTCGACGAGAGCGGTCCCCGGCACGAGCACGGTGCCCAGCACGGCGTGGTCGCGGGTCCAGGGCTGGCCCTCCTGGGAGATGCGCCCGGTGTAGACCCACTCGTCGCGGTCGCCGACCGGCACGGCGGCGGCCAGCATCGGGTGCTCCACCCGGCGCTGCCCGGCGGCCGACGCGTCACCGGCCCGGTTGCCCGGGGAGAGCCAGTACCGCTCACGCTGGAAGGCGTAGGTGGGGAGGGCGACCCGTCGTCCGGCGGCGTGGAGCGGCCCCCAGTCGACGCCGACTCCGGCGGCGTGGGCCTCGGACAGGGAGGTGACGAAACGCCGCAGCCCGCCGTCGTCCCGCCGCAGCGACCCCACGGTGGCCGCCCGACCCTCGACCGTCTCCTCGACGGCCATGGTGAGGACCGGGTGGGGGGACATCTCCAGGAAGCACCCGGCACCGTGGTCGAGCAACGCCCGCACGGCGGGCTCAAACCCGACCCGACCCCGCAGGTTCCGGTACCAGTACCCCGCGTCCATCGACGCGGTGTCGATGAACCGCCCCTCCAACGAGGAGAAGAACCGCACCGAGCCGGAGACGGGCTTCACCGGGGCCAGCGCCTCCAGCAACTCCGCCTCGATCGCCTCCACATGCGCGGTGTGGGAGGCGTAGTCCACCGCGACGCGCCGCGCCCGCACCCCGTCCGCCTCACACACGGCCTGCAACTCGTCCAACGCGTCCGGATCACCGGCCACCACGACCGAACCCGGACTGTTGACAGCGGCGACGGAGACCCGACCCGCATACTCCGCGAGCAGTTCCTCCGCCCGCTCCACCGGCAGAGAAACCGACATCATCCCGCCGTGACCGGCCAACCGCTCCAACACCAGACGGCTGCGCAACGCCACCACCCGCGCACCGTCCTCCAACGACAGACCACCCGCCACACACGCAGCCGCGATCTCCCCCTGCGAATGACCCACCACCACCGACGGCTCCACACCGAAAGACCGCCACAACGCCGCCAACGACACCATCACCGCCCACAGAGCCGGCTGCACCACATCCACCCGCTCAAGCGACGGCGCACCCGCAACACCCCGCAACACATCCTCAAGCGACCACCCCACCAACCCAGCCAACGCCGCCGAACACTCCGCCAACCGCTCCGCGAACACCGGCGAAGCATCCAGCAACTCCACCGCCATCCCCACCCACTGCGCCCCCTGACCCGGAAACACGAACACCGACTTGCCACCCACGGCACGCGCCTCGACCACGTGCTCCGACGGCTCACCCGCCGACAACGCACCCAGCCCGGACAGCAGGGCACCGCGATCGGTGGCCACCACGACCGCACGGTGCTCCAGGTGCGCCCGCGTCGTCGCGGCCGAGAACCCCGTGTCCGCGACGGTCACCTCCGGCCGCGCGATCAGCAGGGCCCGCACCCGGTCGGCCTGCTCCCGCAGCGCCGCCTCACTCCGCGCCGATATCGGCACCGGCACCACCGGTGACGCGGCCTCGGAGGTCTCGGTCGGCGCCGGCTCCTCGGCGGGCGCCTCCTCCACGATGACGTGCGCGTTGGTACCGCTGATACCGAACGAGGACACGCCCGCCCGACGCGGACGCGCGGGCGCCGGCCAGTCGTGTGCCTCGTTCGGCAGTCTGATGGCCCCGGAGGACCAGTTCACGTGCGGTGACGGCTCGTCGGCGTGCAGCGTGGGAGGCACCACGCCGTTGCGCATGGCCATCACCATCTTGATGACACCGGCGGCTCCGGCGGCGGCCTGGGTGTGCCCGATGTTGGACTTCACCGAGCCGAGCCACAGCGGGCCCTCGGGGCGTTCGCGGCCGTAGGTGGCCAGCAGGGCCTCGGCCTCGATCGGGTCACCGAGCCGCGTGCCGGTGCCGTGGCCCTCGACCGCGTCGACGTCGGACGGGCGCAGCCCCGCGTTGGCCAGGGCCGAGCGGATCACCCGCTCCTGCGACGGGCCGTTCGGCGCCGTCAAACCGTTGCTCGCACCGTCCTGGTTCACGGCGGCGCCCCGCACCAGGCCCAGGATCCGGTGGCCGTTGCGGCGCGCGTCCGACAGCCGCTCCAGCAGGAGCAGGCCCGAGCCCTCACCCCAGCCCACCCCGTCGGCGGCGGCGCCGTACGCCTTGCACCGGCCGTCCGCCGAGATGGCGCGCTGGCGGCTGAACTCGACGAAGATGCTCGGCTGGGAGAGCACCGTGACGCCGCCGGCGACGGCGAGGGAGCACTCCCGCGACCGCAGGGACGCGCAGGCCTGGGCGATGGCGACCAGTGAGGCCGAGCACGCCGTGTCCACGGTGACGGCGGGCCCCTCGAAGCCGAACGTGTAGCTGATGCGGCCGGAGGCGACGCTGGCGGCGGAGGAGATCATGAGGTAGCCCTCGATCTCGTCGCGCCGGTCGCTCTGTCCGGCGATGACCTGGTAGTCGGAGTACATCGTGCCGATGAAGACGCCGGTGTCGCTGCCGCGCAGCGTCGTCGGGTCGATGCCGGCGTCCTCGAACGCCTCCCAGGTGCCCTCCAGCAGGACCCGCTGCTGCGGGTCCGTGGCCACGGCCTCCCGGGGCGTGACACCGAAGAAGTCGGCGTCGAAGTCGGCCACCTGGGGGGCGAACCCGCCCTCACGGGTGTAGGCGGTGCCGGGGTGGTCCGGGTCGGGGTCGTACAGGTGGTCCAGGTCCCAGCCGCGGTCGGCCGGGAACTCCGAGATCGCGTCACGGCCGGACGCCACGAGGTCCCACAGCTCCTGCGGCGACGTCACCCCGCCGGGGAACCGGCAGCTCATGCCGACGATCGCGAGGGGCTCGCTCGCCCGGTCCACCAGTTCCTGGTTCTGGCGCCGGAGGCGTTCCGTCTCCTTGACCGACTTCCGGAGCGCTCCCACGAGGTCGTTCTTGTCGGTGGCCACAGTTACGCCCTCCCGCCCGGACGCGGTGAGGCGACCAGGATTTCGACTGCTTTCATGCCACGTACTCCCCGTCTCGGGCCGCCGGATCGCGGTCGGCCGCCAAACGGCCGCAGGCCACGTCACCCGCCGGGCCGAGAAGAATTCCGGTAGCGGTCGGCCCGGGACATCCCGGACCCACGGCCGCCGCCGCACGGAATCCGCCTCGGCCCGCACGTCGTCCGCCGGGTCAACACCCGCCTGGACGTCGGTGGTTCACCCGGGGGACGGCTTCCTCGGCCATCCATGCGCGCGGCGAGCTCGTCACTCGAGCCGCGTCCGGGGCTCAGCGTGCCAAAGGCCGGGACGGCGCAACGAACCGATAGCAGGGAGCTGCCACGGCCGGACCGCCCTATCACCGAGCGTCAGCGGTCGAACGCGGTGCATCACCGGTTGCACCCTTCTCGCGCATCAAACTGCCACGTCGGGGTGTCGCGGCGGAGCCGCGCACCGACGGCCCGGCCCCCTCGGGCGGGGCCCGTCCGGCCGGTGGCAGCAAGGTGCCGCGGCGGGCCCCCGGCGGACCGCGCCGTCCCCTCCGGGCCGGTGCCGACGGCTTCGCGTAGCAGCAACCGGCCGGGATTCCGCGCGGGTCGTGGTCCGGCCGCCGAGGTGTGGTCGCGGCGGGGTAGGTTTCCTGCCCGATCAGAGGATCTTCGTCGGTGGCAGCGATCCCCGCCTCAGGGCTCGTCCGGTTCGCCGGCACCGTTCGCACACGAGGGGGCGGAAGTGGCGCGCGACAAGAACTGGGTGCGGCCCGGCGACCATGTGATCGTCACCGGGGGTTCCAGCGGTATCGGGCTGGCCCTGGCGGGCGAGTTCGCCGCCCGGGGCGCGGTCGTCTCACTGCTCGCCCGGAGGCCGACGGGGCTGGCGAGGGCTGCGGAGTCCCTCCGGGCGGCCGGCGCGACGGTGCACACGCGCAGCGTCGACGTCACCGACCGGGACGCCGTGACGGCCGCCGTCGAGGAGCTCCAGGAGGAGGCTGGGCCGTGCGCGGTGCTGGTGACCTCGGCCGGTCAGGCGCGGCCCGGCGCGTTCCTCGAACTGCCCGACGACGTGTTCCGCACCATGATGGACGTCGACTACTTCGGCACCCTGTGGGCGGTGCGCGCGGTGGCCCCGGGCATGACGCACCGGGGCCGTGGGACGGTCGTCACGATCGCTTCGGCGGCCGGCCTGATCGGGGTGTACGGATACACGGCCTACGGTGCCGCCAAGTTCGCCGTGCGGGGCCTGACGGAGGCGCTGCGCGGCGAGTTGGTCCCGCACGGGGTGCGGGTCTCCTGCGTCTTCCCCCCGGACGTGGACACCCCGCAGTTGGCGGAGGAGAGCCAGTGGAAGCCGGCCGAGACGGCCGCCATCGCGGGCATCGTCAAGCCGCTCCAGCCGTCGACCGTCGCCCGGGGCATCATGCGCCGGCTGGACCGGGGGCAGCCGGTGATCTGCCTGGACGGGTTCAGCCGTGCGCTCGCCCGCTGGGGCGGAGTCCTCGCTCCGGTGCTGCGCCGCTACATGGACGGCCGGGTGCGTGCCGCCCGGCGCGGGGCCGGGGGCGCGGCCGTCCGCACCGCGGCCTCGGCCGACTGAACGCCCAAGGGGTGGGTACGGCACCGTGTGCCGTACCCACCCCTGCGTGGACCGTCCGCGACGGCTACCGCGCTGCGGCGGGTGCCGGTTCGTCCCGGCTCTCGTCGTCGGCCTTCGGGGCCTCGGCGTCGATCTGCGCCTTGGTGCGGGCGTTGCGCAGCAGCACGAAGCTGACCAGGGCGAACAGCCCGACGGTGATGCCGCAGACGACCGCGCTGGCGTGGAAGCCGTCCATGAAGAACGCGAACGCCCGCTCGGCGAGCGGTGCGCCCACCTCGGGCGGCGCGTCGGCGGCGACGGCCATGGCCCCCGGGAGCGTCTCGACGGCCGCCTCCGCGGCCTCCGGCGGGAGCCCGTCGGGAACCGCGTCCTCCATGTTGTTGCGGTAGACGGCGGCGCCGATGCTGCCGAGCAGGGCGATACCGAGGGAGATGCCGAACTCCATGGCCGTCTCGGACATCGCCGCCGCCGAGCCGGAGCGCTCGGGGGGCGCGGTGCCGAGGACGAGGTCGGTGCCGAGCGCGAACACCGGGCCGAGCCCGCTGAACAGCACGATCATCGCGATGACCAGAGCGGACAGGCCGTCGTCCGCGCCGACCCCCAGCAGCATGAAGTAGCCGGTCGCGGAGATCGCGAGACCGCCGCCGACCAGGAACCCGGGCCGGACCCAGCGCACGAGCGCCGGGGAGGCCGCCGCCGTCACCATCATCACGAACGCCGACGGCAGCATCCACAGGCCCGCCTCCATCGGACCCTGGTCCTTGATGAGCTGCAGGTACTGGGAGATGAACAGGTACACACCGCCGACCACGCCCACACCGACGAGGAGCATCAGCAGCGTCGCGCTGAACTCGCTGTTGCGGAACAGGCCGACGTCGAGCAGCGGCTCGGTCAGTCGCTTCTGCCGCCTGACGAAGAGCACGCCGAGCAGCAGACCGGCGACCAGCACGGCCAGCGGCAGGGCGTGCAGCCCGTCCTCGGCCAGTTCCTTGACGCTCCAGATGACCGGGATCACCGAGCCGAGCGACAGGCCGACGCTCACGAGGTCCAGCTTGTGCGCGGACGGCGACTTGTACTCCGGCAGCAGGAACGGCGCGGCGACCAGGAGCAGGACCATGACGGGGACGGCGAGGAGGAACACCGAGCCCCACCAGAACGACTCCAGCAGCAGCCCGCCGACGGGCGGGCCGATGGCGATGCCGGAGGAGACGCAGGCCGCCCAGATCGCGACCGCCTGCGCCCGCTGCTTGGAGTCGGCGAACATGTTGCTGATCAGCGACAGCGTCGACGGCATGAGCGTCGCGCCGAAGAAGCCGAGCAGGGCACGCGCCGCGATGAGCATCTCGGCGCTGTTGGCGTAGGCGGCCACGAGTGAGGCCACCGCGAACCCGGCCCCACCGATCATCAGCAGCCGACGGCGGCCGATCCGGTCGCCGAGGGTGCCCATGGTGATGAGGAAACCGGCCAGCAGGAAGCCGAAGATGTCGATGATCCACAGCGTCTGGTTGGCCGAGGGCTGCAGATCGGCACCGAGGTGCGGCAGTGCCAGGTAGAGAACGGTGACGTCGACGGACATCACCAGGGTCGGGAGGGCGAGGACCGTGAGGCCGAGCCACTCTTTCGCCCCCGCCTTCCGGCCCTGCGCAGGGGTGGTCGCGTCCATCGTGTGAAGCCTCCGTTACCTCGCGGCCGCCGTGGCGATCGCGGTCTCACTTAGGGGGAAAGGGCCTTCGACCGTTCTCCCAGCTCACGGCAGGATCGGCCCACGGGGAGGCTAGTGCCGTGAACCCGCCGGCAGCCGGGGCGCGGACTCTCCTGGCAGCAACCTGCACGCGGGCCCACCCGTGGTGTGACGGCGGCCACGCCCCGCCGTCACACGGGGGCCGACGGCTCCGGGAGAGGGCATGAAGCTGTCAACCGGGCGGTGCGTCCCCGACGGTGTCCGGCGTCGGCGGAGCGGCCGGTCACCGCCCCCTCCCCGGGGAGCGGGCCGCGGATCCACCCGGGGAGCGGTCGGTGCGCGGGCCCGCGTCCTCGGAGAGAAGACCGAGCTCGGCGGCGCGCACGCCCGCCTGGAAGCGGGAGTTGGCGCCCAGCACGGTCATGATCTCCGCGACGCAGCGGCGGTAGGTGCGGATGGAGATGGACAGCTCCCGGGCGGCGACCTCGTCGGTGACCCCGGCGCGCAGACACTCCAGAATCCGCGCGGGCGACGTCGTCCGGCCGGCGTCGCAGAACTCGACGCGGTCCTCCATGGCCACCGACTGCCACCACAGCCCCTCGAACAGCGTGTCCAGGGCCCGGATGACGCTGGTGGCACGGATGACCGAGGCCTGCCTCCCGGCGGCGGACGGAGCGGCCACCATCGCGGCCCGCCCGTCCACCAGCAGCACCTGGAGCATCGGCACCCGTGCCACCCGGACCTCGGTGTTCGGCCGCTCCAGCACCGCCGAGTCCAGCAGGCCCACGCTCAGCATTCCCGAGGTGCAGAGTAAGCGCAGGTGGACGCCGGACGCGGCGGTCAGCAGGTGGTGGCAGACGGCCTGCGCGGCCTCCAGGTACTCGGCGTCCGCGAGCAGGATGTCGACGGTCGCCGACGCCCCGGCCGCCAGCCGGCGCGCCGCGTCGACCGCGTCCGTCCGGTCCGTGCCCACGGCGGTGATGAGCGCGTCCTGCGCCCGCCGTTGCCGGTGCCTCTCGACGGTCTCCTCGATGCGGCGGCGCAACTCCAGCAGCTCCGCCTCCACGTCGTCGTCGGAGCGGAACCCGCTGACGCCGTTCGCCTGGCGCCGCTTCCCGGTGGACGGTGCGCGGGCCACGGAGTCGTTCACGCGCCCTCCGCGGCGTGGGCCAGGCGGGCCTGCCGGTGCCCCGCGCCCGGATGCCGGGAGAGCAGACCGAGTTCGACGGCCCGGACACCGGCCTGGAAGCGGGAGCTGACCCCGAGCTCGCTCATGACCTCGGCCACGTGCCGGCGGTAGGTGCGCAGCGACACCTGGAGCTCCCGGGCCGCCACGTCGTCGGTCTGCCCCTCGCGGAGCCGCTCCAGGACGCGCCGCGCCGAGGGGGAGTGCAGGGAGCCGCTGAGGCGCAGGTGCTCCTCCAGGGGGCGGGCACCGCCCCAGGAGCAGGCGAACAGCAGGTCCAGGGCCCGGACGGAGGCCGGGTCCCGGATGATGGCGATGCCCTCCGGAACGTCGGGGCCGGCCTTGATGAGGGCCAGGCATCCGTCGACGATGAGCGTCTCCTCGGGAGCGTTCTCCATGACCCGGATCTCGCAGTGCGCGGCGCGCAGTTCGGCGGGGCTCGGTATCCCCGCGCGCAGCGCGGCCGGGCCGCAGAGCAGCCGGACGGCCACCCGGCGGGCACCGGACGGCGCGCCCGCCGACGACGCCGTGTGCGAGGGGCGCCGCAGCAGCGTGGAGAGGAGCGAGAGCGTCTCCTCGTCGTCGCCGGGCAGCGAGGCGGTGACGGAGTGCCGGGCGCGCCCCATCAGCCGTTGCAGGCTCGCCTCAAGATCCGCGTCGCCCGTGGGCACCACCAGCGGGCTGCCGTCCGAACGGCTGCGGTGCAGCGACATGGTGGAGTCGATCAGCTCCCGGGCCTCCAGGAGGGCCCGCTCCATCCGGTCGGCGAAGTCGACCTCGCCCCGGTCTCCGGGAGGCGGTTCCTCGGCCTCCGTGCGGACGCCGCGGCGGGGGACGGTGCCGGACGAGCCGGTTCCCTCGCCTGGCGGATTTGTGGCAGCACTCTTTGCGTCGAACACAATGACCCCCGTGCTTGTGCATTTTCAGACGCTTCAGGATGTCGGCGGGCGAAAGCCCGTGCAGGAAGACGTGGTTATCGATCCCGGACGGACGCGGGAATCCGCACCCGCAGCCAGCACCCCGTTGAATCTGAAACTGTTTACCGCGCAATTACCTTGCCATGGGCACGTTCACCTCGTCCGTGACGGGCATCACGTCCAACGAAGTGACTTGTCGCGCACAGTAGTTCGTTGGACCGGAGCCAGTCAACGAACAGGGTGAGTCGGCTCGTATACCATCGCCCAACTCTGAGGGAACGGGGAAACCCGGAGTTCCGGGCCTCCGCCGCTCTTCGGGAAGCCCGAATACCACACCCTCGGGGAAGAGATCTGATCGATCATTCCGCGCCCCGGAACCGCACGTCAGGCGGCGGTCGTGGACCATGACGACCCGACGACCTCGGTACCATGACAGGGGACTGCGGGAGGGGCGAACGCCCCGTGCTCGCGACCACGTTGACGGGGGGCTGCGGTGGAGGCGCTACACACGGGAGACCCGGCGACGGTGGGCCCGTACCGGCTGCTGGGACGACTCGGGGCCGGCGGCATGGGCCAGGTGTTCCTCGGCCGCGCGCCGAACGGCAGAGTCGTCGCCGTCAAGCTCATCCACGCCGAACTGGCCGCCGACGAGGAGTTCCGCCGCCGCTTCCGCAGCGAGGTGACGGCCGCCGGGCGCGTCAGCGGCCCCCGCACCGCGCCCGTCCTCGGCAGCGACACGGAGGCGGCGGTGCCGTGGGTGGCCACCGGCTACGTCCCCGGGCCCTCGCTGCACGAGGTCGTCACCTCCCTGCACGGACCGCTGCCCGAGGCGTCGGTGTGGCGGATCGCCGCCGGACTGGCCGCAGCCCTGCGAGACGTCCACGCCGCGGGAATCGTCCACCGGGACCTCAAGCCGTCCAACGTCCTGATCACGCTGGACGGCCCGCAGGTCATCGACTTCGGCATCGCCCGCGCGGCGGAGGCCAGCGTGGCGACGCGCACCGGGTCCCTGGTCGGCTCCCCCGGCTACATGCCGCCGGAACAGATCCGGGGCGAGACGGTCAGCCCGGCCACCGACGTCTTCGCCCTCGGCGCCGTCCTCGTCTTCGCCACCACCGGCACCGGGCCCTTCGGCGCCGGGCAGCCCTCACTGCACACCGTCCTGTACCGGGTTCTGCACGAGAAGCCCGAACTCGGACCTGACGACGGCCCGTTGTCCGGTGCCCTGCGGGACCTGGCCGTGCGCTGCCTGGCCCGGGAGGCGGGCGACCGGCCGTCCGTCGAGGAGGTCGCCGCCGTCACGGCCGACCACGCCGACGCGTCCGGCGCCGACGACGCCGGACTGCCGGCCGCCCTGACCGCCCGGCTCGGCCGGGACGCCGCCGCCCTGCTGGCCCTGGAGGGCCCGGAACCGACGCAGGTCTCGACCCCCGCGACGCCCCCGCCCGCACCCACCGCGCCGCCCCCGCCGCCCGAAGCTCCGCCACCCCCGCCGCCGTCCGCCCCGCCGACGTCCGCTCTGCCACCGTCCGCCCTGCCGACGGTGACCGCCGCCGTGCCGGGCCCCGGCCCGGCACCCGGCCCGCCGCCCGGCCCGGCCGCTCCGCCCGGCCAGGCCCGGCCCCGGCGCGTGCTGGCCATCGCCGGGACCGCCGTTGCCGTCGTCGTCGCCCTCGCGTTGACCGTCCTCCTCGTCCGCCCCTTCGGCGACGACGGGAAGGAGCAGGCCGACAGCGCCCCCGGCGCCTCCTCCGACCCCCGACCGGGACCGGACGCGGACCGCGCGTCCCCGCCGGAGGAGGCCGCGCAGCCCGAGCAGGACGAGGAGGAGCCCGAAGCGCCCCTCTACGACGAACTGCCCTCGTTCGTCCGGGAGGAGGGCGAGATCGTGGTGCACTCGGCGGGGGGCGGCCTGCCCCTCGTCTCCGATGTGTACGCCGGTGACACCACCGGTTTCGAGCCCGACCTCGCCGCCGCGCTCAGCGAGCAGCTCGGGGTGAGGTTCACGTTTCGCCGGGTCGACTACAACCAGCAGCTGCACGGGATCCTGAACGTCGCCCAAAGCGGGGGCCCGATGAACGGCGTCGCCACGAGCAGGCACGTCGATGATCCGAACGCGCCGTCGATGACTGAGGACTTCGACATCATCCCCTACTACCGGCAGAGCACGATTCTCGTCGTGACCGAGGGGAATGCCACGCGTACGAAGAGTTTCGACGACGTGTGCGGAGGGACCGTCGCCGCCCTTCCCGGACTGGAGGACCTGGCTCGCACCCACAGCGAGGAGTGCGATGCGTCGGTGACCGTGTCCGGGATGCACGAGAAGAAGGCGGCGGAGGCCGTTCGGTCCGGCGAGGTCGACGCTCTGCTCGTCCCCCACACCATCGCGGTCGGCCTGCTCGCCGAACCGGAAGGCGACGGACTGGCGGTGGCCGAGGCGCGGATGGACACCGACCTCGTCGGCCTCGCCGTCCTGAACCCGGCCGAGCCGCTCGCCGACGTCCTGCGGCAGGCGCTCCAGTCCCTGATCGAGGACGGCACCTACGCCGAACTGCTGGAACGGTGGGGCATGGAGGACCTGGCCGTCGACTCCGCCACCGTCGTCGACTGACGCCCCCGGAGCGGCGCGCCGGGCGTGTTTCCGGCACGGTGCGCCGGTGTGCTTCTTTGATCGACTGAGCCGTGGAGCGGACGTCGACCAGTGATCCGTGCCCCATGAGGCCATGCGAAATCAAACCGTTCCATGACACCGGTCACGCCTGTTTGCAGATGCCCTGGGTGAACGGAAGGAATTCACCTGGCCACACTTTGTTTGACATTAATCATGACGCACTTACTTTGCCTGTGACAAAACCCGCTCAATTCGCGGGAGTTGCACCGTCCCCGACAGTGGCCCCCGGTGCGGTGGACCGCCGGGAGGGGACGCGCCGCCGGGAGGCATTCCCGACCTCACCGCGGGTCCTTGCGCATGCACCAGGTGCGGGGGCGTCCGTCGGGGCTCGGGCCAGTGTGTCGACCGAGGCGGAGACGTCGGCGTCGGTGAGGGGACGTACGACAGGGATGCCCGGGTGATGTGCCGTGCTCACCGCGTCATCCTGTCAGCAGGGGGCACGGGGAGCGGCGCTCCGGCACCACCGCTCACACCGGCCAGGAGCGGGCGGGGTCGTCGAGCCACGCCCGGTGGCCGTCGGGCGTCACCGTGAGCCCGAAGCGGGTGTGGTCCGGGCGGCCTTCGTCCCGCCACCAGCGGTACGCCGCCTCGACCTCGTCCCACAGGCGACGCGGACCGGACTGCCACACCCGCGCCGCCCCGCCCGCGTGGAACAGGACGCACGCCCAGGACCGGTCCCCCGTCCCGTAGAACCACACCGGCCGCGCACCCCCGCGCCGTTCGGCGACGGCCTGCACACAGGCGCGCACGCGCAGGCCCAGGGCGAAGGGCAGCGCGGTGTACCGCCCGGTGACCAGCTCGTCCTCGACGACGTCCGTGGTCGAGGTGGCGGCGTACCGGAACACGTCCGCCGGGACGTGGTCCTCGTGCCGGTGGGACGGGAGCCGCTGGGCGCGCAGCTTCATGCACTCCACCGGCCGGGTGAACCGGCCCGACGCGACCCCGCGTCCGACCAGCAGCCGGACGACCGCGTCCGCGTTCCCGAAGTGCGTGCCCCACGGCGCGACGATGACGCCGCCGGGACGCGTCTGCTCGATCCAGGCCGCCGGTACCGCACGCAGCCCGACCGTCGCCAGGACCCGGTCGTAGGGTGCTCCGGCCGCGTGCCCCGCCGCGCCGTCGCCCACGACGACCGTCGGGCACGGGGAGCGCCGCCGCAGCCGCGCGCGGGCCGCGTCGGACACCGCCCGGTCCACCTCGACCGTGGTCGCCCGGCCCCGCACACACCGGTGCGCCAGGGCGGCGGCCGTCTCACCCGTGCCCGTGCCGACGTCGAGCACGGCCATGTCCTCGGCCGGTGCGGTGTCGGCGAGCATCGCGTAGACGACCGAGGGCGCGGAGGAGGAACTGGACGCCACGCGTCCCGGCCCGGGCCCCGCGTGCTCGCCGTCGTCCCACTGCGTCACGACGGGCGCGTTGCCGTCCGCCGCCGCGTACCAGCCGTCGGGGTCCGCCACCCGGTCCACGACCGCGGCGGCTCGGCGCTCCATGTCCCACGGCCAGATCACGTCCGGCAGGAAGTCGGCACGGTCCACGGCCGCGAAGACCGGCAGCCACCCGGGGGACACCGCCCCCGCGTCCAGGAGGAGCCGCCCGAGGGCGGCCCGGCCGGGACGCAGGTCCCGCAGGTCACGCAGATCACCCGTGCTCACCTGCGGTGCGTCCCGTCACCGGGCGGGGTGTCCCCGTCGGGCGACGGCGGCTCCTGCGGTGGCGTCCAGGGCGTACCGGGATGCCCGTCTCCCCCGCTCCCGCCCTCCCCGCCGTACCCGCCGTGCCGTCCACCGAGCCTGCGCCACGCCCCGCATCCGTCCATACCGGGCTCCCTTCCTCACCCTCCGTCACCGTTCCCCGAGTCCGCGAGGCGTTTCAACGGCGCACCGGAGCACGCCCCCTGGGC
The DNA here is from genome assembly GCF_014779715.1 of Streptomyces chumphonensis. Lineage (GTDB taxonomy): Bacteria > Actinomycetota > Actinomycetes > Streptomycetales > Streptomycetaceae > Streptomyces > Streptomyces chumphonensis. The sequence goes on along the minus strand of NZ_JACXYU010000004.1, from coordinate 404,335 downwards.
TGCGGCCAGCCGCACGCCCGCCCCGGTGGCACGAGGACCGGATGTGCGGCGAGCAGGTAGTGGACGGCGTCGTCCCCCGCACACACGGTGGCCGGGCGTCCGCCGTGCAGCCGGGCGAGAGCGGCGTCCTGCGCCGCCACATCGCCGACCCACCGCCGCATCACCGCACCCGGGTTGGCGGCGGCGGAATGCACCTCGCGCAGGCAGGCGGTGGGCAACGGCCCGGAGTCCCCCGGGCGGGGGTCCAGAGCCGTCGCGACGAGGCGGGCCTTCCAGCGCAGCCACCGCAGGGCGAGGCCGGGCGTCGCGGCGCGGTGGGAGCCGAGCTCCCAGCCGCGTGTCAGGTCGCTCGCGCGGGCGATCAGCACGCAGTCGTACCGCACGTCGCCCAGCCACCTCATCGGCGCCCTTTGCGACGGCAGATGCCGCACGCGAACCGACAGGGGCCGGCTCGGCCGGTCGGAACGAACACCACACCGTCCCTCGGCCTCTCCGCCGCCGCGCGGGGCGGCACCCGGCGCGGATCCACCGCCTCCGGGCGGACGTCCCGCCCGGTCACCGGGGCATCCGGCTCTCGCGGTTGGCCAGGGTGAGGCGTGCGCGGATCAGCTCGTCCCGCGTCGGGCGCCGCACGTCCGCCGGATCGGCCAACCACGCCTTCCCGCCACCGAGCGGGCGCAGCAGGTACGCACTCCGCTCGCCGTGGAACTCGCCCACGGCCTCCCCGACTTCGTCATACAGCGTCTCCCCCGCTTCCGGTCGACCACTCGTCATGCGTTCTGCCCCTTCAACTTCCCGCGACCGACGGCCGTCGCCCTCTGTGTCGAACCCGTCACAGCCTGACCGTCGCGGGGCTACCGTGGAAGACGTGACGTGCTGACACAAGCGCCGTCACCAAAGCGTCGGGATCAGGAGTCATATGCCAGAGCAGGCGGGGCGGCTTCCGGCTTACGCCGAGGAGCTGAAGGAGCGACGCATCGAGGCGGGGATGAGCCAGCGGCAGCTCGCGAAGGAGGTCTTCGTTCACCACACGCTGGTCGCACGGTGGGAGTCTGGCACCAGGAAGCCCGGCGAGAGGGAGGCAGTCCGTCTGGATCTGGTTCTCAACACGGGTGGCACCTTCCAACGCTTCCTGGACCGCAACCCGTTCGCTCCGCACTTCGACCGTGCGGCAGAGGCGGAGGGGGAGGCGGTGCGGATCGAGGAGTACGCAGCCGTCCTGGTCCCCGGGCTGCTCCAGACGGAGGCGTACGCACGCGCGGTCTTCCTGGGAGCGGAGTTCTCCACATCACCTGACGTTGTTGACAAGCGCGTTGTCAGCAGGTTGAAGCGCGCGTCGATCCTGGACAACGAGCTGCCTGAGTGCTGGTTCATCCTCTCCGAAACGGTGCTGCGGGTCCTCGTCGGCAGCGCCGGCGTGATGGCCGAGCAGCTGACGCACATCACCGACCTGGTCAGACGGAACCGCGTTCGCGTGCAGGTCGTGCCCTTCAGTCAGGGAAACCACGGCGCGATGAGCGGCTCGGTGCTGTCTCTGATGAAGTTCTCCGATGCGCCGGACCTGGCCTACGTGGAGGCCCTGCATACGGGCAACGTCATGGATGACGACCAGCCGGAACTAGTCCAGCACTGCCGCGATGCCTACGATCTCGCCAGGGCTGCCGCACTGTCGCCGGGGCTCTCACTGCACCTGTTGGACACAGTGACGAAGGAGTACAGGAGCTATGAGCATGGCGTTCTCCCTGACCAACGCGGCTTGGCGCAAGTCCAGTTACAGCGGGGGTGACAACGGCTCCTGCGTCGAGGTGGCTGACGGCTTCCCCGGTGTCACGCCCGTCCGGGACAGCAAGAACCCCACCGGCCCCGCCCTGGTCGTCGCCGACGACGCCTGGCGGGCCTTCGTCGGATACGCCCGCACCACCCACGTCTGAGTCGGCCCCCGCACCGACCGGGACCGGTCCGCCGGGGCGGCGCGTGCGAAGCCGTCCCGGCGACGGGGGGCGGGTAGTCCCGGAGCGGCACCCACGGCTAGCGGGGCTCGCCGTGGGCGGTGGGGGCGTGGGCGAGGGCGCTCGGGGCGAGGCGGCCGACGATGGCGGGGGCCTCCTGGACGAGTGCGTCGTCCACGAGTGCCTCGACCATGAACAGGGCGAAGTCCACCCGGCGGGTCAGGTCGCTGGCCAGCACCGGGTCGCCGACGTGGCGGCTCCACACGGGCAGGCCCTGGCTCTCCCCCTCCTCCAGGCTGCTGCCGCGCACAACGGTCCACCGGGTGTCGCTGGCGAAGATCCGGCGGCACGCCTCGACCTGGTCCTCGATCTCGATCGCGCGGACGAGCTTGCCGAGCCGGCTGGCGATGCCGACGCCCGCACGGAACAGGCGGGAGTACCGGTCCTGCCCGTCGCGGCTGATGTGCCAACCGCAGGAGAAGACCAGGCGCGCTCCGGGCCGGGCGTGGTCGAGGACGGCCTGGGCGGTGCCGGAGGAGTACTGCTGGACGCCCCACGGCACGAGGACGGTCAGCACGCCGTCGCACCCGGCGACCGCCCGCCGGATCACCTCGGGGTCGTTCGTGGGGCCGGGGACGATCTCCATGCGGCCCTCGAACGCGGCGAGCTTGGGGACGCTGCGCTCGCGGCACACGCCCACGACCTCGTAGCCGCGTTCCAGCGCGTGCCGGACCATGTACTGCCCGAGCTTCCCCGAGGCTCCGATGACGCAGACCTTCTTGATCCGTTCCGTACCGCTCATGGTTCCGCCCTCTCGCCACCCTGCTTACCTTATCTTGTAAGGCACGGTAGCCTTATGCTGTAAGGCGGTCAAGTGGAGCGATGGAGGAACGCATGGGAGAGGGCGGCAAGGGGCGGCGCGGAGCGCGCGGACGGGCGCCCCTGAGTCGGGAACGGGTGATCCGCGCGGCGGTGGCGGTGGCGGACGAGAGGGGTTCGGCCTCGGCGCTGACGATGCGGGCCGTCGCCGAGCCGCTGGGCGTCGAGGCGATGTCGCTCTACCACCACGTGAGCGGCCGGGAGGACCTCCTGGACGGCATGGTCGACGCGGTGTTCGGCGAGATCGAGCTGCCACCGCGCGACACGGAGTGGAGGAGCGCCATGCGGCGCCGGGCGCACTCGGCGCGCGCCGTCCTGCGCGGCCACCCGTGGGCCGTCGCGCTGCTGGACTCCCGCACCCGGCCGGGGCCCGCGACGCTGCGCCACCACGACGCCGTCATCGGCGCGTTGCGCGCCGGGGGGTTCTCCGTGCCGCTGGCCGCGCACGCGGTCTCACTGATCGACAGCTACCTGTACGGCTTCGTCATCCAGGAGGCGAGCCTGCCGTTCAGCGGTTCGACGGAGCTGGAGGAGGTGGCGGGCGCCATCCTGCGCGACATGCCCGCCGACGCCTATCCGCACCTCACCGAGCTGGCGACCGAGCACGCGCTCAAGCCGGGGTACGACTACGCCGAGGAGTTCACGTACGGCCTCGGCCTCATCCTCGACGCCCTCAACCCGGACGAGACGCCGACGCCCCGGTGACGCACCGCCGCCCCGGCACAGGGGTCCGGGGCGGCGGGGTGCGGGCGGCGGTGGGGCGGCTCAGCCGAGGAGGGTGACGTCGCGGACGGCGCCCTTGTCGGCGGAGGTCGCCATCGCGGCGTACGCGCGCAGCGCCTGCGAGACCTTGCGGTCGCGGGCGACGGGGGCGTACCGGCCGCCCAACGCCTCACGCCGTGCGGCGAGTTCGGCGTCCGGCACCTTCAGCTCGATCGTCCGGTTCGGGATGTCGATGGCGATGCGGTCGCCGTCCCGGACGAGGGCGATCGTGCCTCCGGCCGCCGCCTCCGGGGAGACGTGGCCGATGGACAGGCCCGACGTGCCGCCGGAGAAGCGGCCGTCGGTGATCAGGGCGCACTTGGCGCCCAGCCCGCGCCCCTTGAGGAACGCCGTCGGGTACAGCATCTCCTGCATGCCGGGGCCGCCCTTGGGGCCCTCGTAGCGGACCACGACGACGTCGCCCTCGGCGACGCGCTTGGCGAGGATGGCCTCGACCGCCGCCTCCTGGGACTCCACGACGACGGCCTTGCCCTCGAACGTCCAGATGGACTCGTCCACCCCGGCCGTCTTCACGACGCAGCCGTCCTCGGCGAGGTTGCCGTGGAGGACGGCGAGGCCGCCGTCGGCCGAGTAGGCGTGGGCGGTGTCGCGGACGCAGCCGTTCGCGGCGTCGGTGTCCAGGGTGTCCCACTGCTCGGACTGGGAGAAGGCGGTCGCCGAGCGGACGCAGCCGGGGGCGGCGTAGAACATCTCGGTGGCCTCCGGGGAGGGGGAGCCGCCCCGGATGTCCCACTCCTTGAGCCAGTCGGCCAGGGACGGGCTGTGCACGGCGTGCACGTCCTCGTGCAGGTGGCCGGCGCGCTGGAGCTCGCCGAGGATGGCGGGGATGCCACCGGCCCGGTGGACGTCCTCCATGTGGTAGTTCCCGTTCGGCGCCACCTTGCAGACGCACGGGACGCGGCGGGAGACGGCGTCGATGTCCGCCATCGTGAAGTCCAGCCCGGCCTCCTGGGCGGCGGCGAGCAGGTGGAGCACGGTGTTGGTGGAACCGCCCATGGCGACGTCGAGGGCCATGGCGTTCTCGAAGGCGGCGCGGGAGGCGACGTTGCGCGGGAGGACGGTCTCGTCGCCCTCGTCGTAGTAGCGGCGCGCGACGTCCACGACCGTGCGGCCCGCGGCCTCGTACAGCTCCTTGCGGGCGGTGTGGGTGGCCAGCACGGAGCCGTTGCCGGGGAGGGCGAGGCCGAGCGCCTCGGTGAGGCAGTTCATCGAGTTGGCGGTGAACATGCCGGAGCAGGAGCCGCAGGTGGGGCAGGCGGCCTCCTCGATGCGCTCCAGGTCCTCGTCGGAGACGGTGTCGCTGACGGCCTCGGACATGGCGTGGACGAGGTCGAGGTTGCTGCGCACCGTGCCGTCGACCAGCGTCGTCTTCCCGGCCTCCATGGGCCCGCCGGAGACGAACACGACGGGGATGTTCAGCCGCAGCGCCGCCATGAGCATGCCGGGCGTGATCTTGTCGCAGTTGGAGATGCAGATCAGCGCGTCGGCGCAGTGCGCCTCGGTCATGTACTCGACGGAGTCGGCGATCAGGTCGCGCGAGGGCAGCGAGTAGAGCATGCCGCCGTGGCCCATGGCGATGCCGTCGTCGACCGCGATGGTGTTGAACTCGCGCGGGACGCCGCCCGCCTCCTTGATCGCGTCGGAGACGATGCGGCCGACGGGCTGGAGGTGGGTGTGTCCGGGGACGAACTCGGTGAAGCTGTTGGCCACCGCGATGATGGGCTTGCCGAAGTCCTCGCGGGCTACGCCGGCGGCCCGGAGGAGGGCGCGGGCGCCCGCCATGTTGCGGCCGTGGGTGACGGTGCGGGACCTCAGCTCGGGCATGGTCTTCCACTCCCTGGAGAGTCGGGGGCTTCCTCGCCCCCGAGCGTACGCCCGTCCGCTCATGATCCGGACACCGCCACCACATGATGAGACACCGGGACGGCCCCCGGCACGCCCCCGCCGCGCACCCTCGCGCCCCGCGCCACGCGCCGCGCGCCCCCGCGTCAGCTCCGGTGCGCGGTGGCGCCCAGGTGGAGTCGGGTGAAGGCCAGCGCCTCGGCCAGGTCCGCCTCGCGCTCGGCGGAGGACATGGCCCGCCGGGTGTTGACCTCCACGACGACGTGGCCGTCGAAGCCGCTCGTCGCCAGGTGGCCCAGCACCTCGGCACAGGGCTGCGTGCCGCGCCCGGGGACGAGGTGCTCGTCCTTGGCGGAGCCGTTGCCGTCGGCGATGTGGACGTGGCCGAGCCGGTCCCCCATGCGGTCCAGCATGGCGAGGGTGTCGGTGCGGGAGGTCGCGGTGTGCGAGAGGTCGATGGTGAAGTGCCGGTAGTCGTCGTTCGTGGGATCCCAGTCGGGCGCGTAGGCCTGCATCTCACGGTCGCGGTAGCGCCACGGGTACATGTTCTCCACGGCGAAGCGGACGTCCGTCTCCCCCGCCATGCGCCAGACGCCGTCGACGAAGGCGCGGGCGTAGCCGCGCTGCCAGCGGAACGGCGGGTGGACGACGACGGTGGCGGCCCCGAGGCGCTCGGCGGCGCTGCGGGCCCGCTGGAGCTTGGTCCACGGGTCGGTGGACCACACCCGCTGGGTGATCAGCAGGCACGGGGCGTGCACCGCGAGGACGGGCACGCCGTGCTGGTCGGCGAGGCGGCGCAGGGCCTCCACGTCCTGGCTGACCGGGTCCGTCCAGACCATGATCTCGACGCCGTCGTAGCCGAGCCGCCCGGCCATCTCGAACGCCGTCGCCGTGGTCTCCGGGTACACCGAGGCCGTCGACAGCGCGACCTTGATGCCGCCGCTGTCGCTCGTCCGGGTGAACCCCTGATCGTCTCCCACCACGCGCCCCAGAGTACGGGCAGGCGGGCGGGCGGCAGCGTGGCCTCGCTCACCGCGCCACCCTGGCGGGTCGTCCCGTCCCGCCCCGGGCGGCGGCCGCGACGAGGGCCGGGCACGCCTCAGCCCCCGCGGCCGGGGCCGCGGGGGCTGAGGTCAGAGGTGGTCGATCTCACCCGATCGCCGCTGGGGGCGGTGGGTCAGAACTGCATGCCCCAGGAGTCGATCTTGCCCGTGTCGTTGGACCAGTTGTCCGTGACGCGGAGCTTCCACGTGCCGTTGGCGGCCACCGAGGAGGCGTTGACCGTGTAGGTCTGGAGGAGGTCGTCGGCGCTGCCACCGGTGCCGAAGTCCTTCAGCACGGCGGAGGCACCGTTCGGGGCCACGATCTCGACCTTCAGGTCACCGATGTAGGTGTGCTTGATGTTGACGTCGATCTTGAGGTCGGCGGGCGCGTTGCCCGACTGACCGGTCACGTTGATGGAGGACGTCACCGTGGCGTGGTCGCGGATGGCCACGTCGGTGGTGTTCTCGAAGCGGCCGTCGCCCGGGTCACCGGGGTCGCCCGGGTCGCCGGGGTCGCCCTCGCCGACCTGGAGCAGCAGGTTCGGGGAGCCCGAGCCCGGGTTGCCGACCTTGCCGCTGACGGCGGCGGACTCCAGCGAGGAGTCGACCTGCGACGGGCTGGCGCCCGGGTTCTCGCCCAGGACGAGCGCGGCGGCGCCGGCCACGTGCGGCGAGGCCATCGAGGTGCCGGAGATGGTGCGGGTCGCGCTGTTGCTGCCGATCCACGCCGAGGTGATGTCCGAGCCGGGCGCGAAGATGTCCAGCGCCGGGCCGTAGTTGGAGAACGACGACCGGGCGTCGGTGCGCGTGGTGGAGCCGACGGTGATCGCCTCGGTGGTACGCGCCGGGGAGACGTTCCGGGCGTCCTGGTTCTCGTTGCCCGCCGCGACGGCGTAGGTGACGCCGGAGGCGATGGAGTTGCGGACGGCCTGGTCCAGGCTGGAGTTGGCGCCGCCGCCCAGGCTCATGTTCGCCACGGCCGGCTTGCGCGCGTTCTGCGTCACCCAGTCGACACCGGCGATGACGCCGGAGTTGCTGCCGGAGCCCTGGTCGTTGAGGACCCGGACGGAGACCAGGTTGACCTTCTTGGCCACGCCGTAGGTGTTGCCGCCGACGGTGCCGGCGACGTGGGTGCCGTGGCCGTTGCCGTCGTTGCCGTTGCCGCCGAAGGCGTCGAAGCCGAAGCGGGCGCGACCGCCGAAGTCGTTGTGGGTGTGGTTGATACCCGTGTCGATGATGTAGGCGGTGACGCCCTGACCCGCGGAGTCCGGGTAGGTGTAGCTGTTGCTCAGCGGCAGGTTGGGCTGGTCGATGCGGTCCAGGCCCCACGTCGGGTTGGGCTGGGTCGCGGCCAGCTCCACCTTGGCGTCCTGCTCGACCGACTTGACGTGCGGGTCGGCGGCGAGCTTCTTCGCCTCCGACTCGGTCATGTCGAGGACGAAGCCGTTGAGGGCCTCCTCGTAGACGAGTTCGATGTCGGCGCCGTACTTCTCGGCGATGCCCTTGCCCGCCTTCGTCTCGGCGTCGGGCGCACCGTCCTTGAGCGTGACGATGTACTGGTTCTTGATCGCACCCGGGGCACCGGCGCCCAGGATGGTGCCGGTGGGCTCGTCGGCGGCGACCGCGGGGTACGCGGCGCCCACGCTGAGGGCGACGGCCGCCGCGGAGGTCACCGCGACCACCGACCATCTGCGCTTGGGGGAACGCATCACTGCCATTGAGAGGTCCTGTCTCGTTGGTGGTGAATCACATGGGGGGTTGTTCAGCGGGGACATGACATTCCCGCTGACGACGAACCCTGTACCGCCGCAAGGGAATTGCGCAAGGGGTCTGCGCAGGATTTCTGGATTGCGCCACGGCGCGCACCGAATCGGACAGCGGACACGAAAGCAGGCATGGCGGAAAGCGCGGAACGCGCGCCGTGGAAGCCCCGCGCGCGAATGGGGCGACCGAGCCCCGTGGGGGGTTGAACGGACGCAGACGCAGGCGTCCGAACCGGGGCTCGGTCGAGGCACCGACTCAGCGCGGCACCGGGCAAACAGCCGACGGCAACGGGGACAATCCCGAGCGGCCGGCCGGCGTCGGAAACGTATCGCGGCATTCCGCGGAATCCCATCCGGGTGCCCGTACTACGGATACCTAGAAAACCGTGCGAAATGTCCGTGGCGCGCACACGGGGACGGGGCGGGGCCCGCACGAAACCCACCCCACGTGCGGCGGGTCAACACCCCGGCCGGAGGCGGGAGAAGGGAGCCGGCCCGGCGCCGCACGCCCCGACGCCCCTGCCCCCGGGCGGGGTTGGACCGGCGGGCGCCGGAGTCAGGCGGGACGGAGGAGGTCCAGGCGGCGCAGGATGACGCCCTCGCGCAGCGCCCAGGGGCAGATCTCCACCCGCTCGGTACCGAAGAGGTCCATGGCGGCCTCCGCGACGAGCGCCCCGGCGAGGAGCTGGTGCGCCCGGCCCTCCGAGACGCCGGGCAGTTCGGCCCGGCGGGCCGCCGTCATCGTCGCCAGGCGGGGCACCCACTCCTCCAGCGACGTGCGGCTCAACTCGCGCTGGACGTACAGCCCCTCCGCCGAGCGGGCCGCACCGCCGAGCCGGGCGAGCTGCTTGAACGTCTTCGAGGTCGCGACGACGTGGTCGGGGGCGCCCAGCCGGCTGAACGTGCCGACGACGCGGGCGATCTCCGCGCGGACGTGCCGGCGCAGGGCCCGGACGTCCTCCGGGTCGGGCGGGTCGCCCGGCAGCCAGGCGGCGGTGAGCCGCCCGGCGCCCAGCGGCAGGGAGACGGCGGCGTCGGCCTCCTCGTCGTGACCGCAGGCGATCTCCAGGGAGCCGCCGCCGATGTCGAGGACCAGCAGCCGTCCCGAGGACCAGCCGAACCAGCGGCGCGCGGCGAGGAACGTCAGCCGGGCCTCGTCGGGGCCGGACAGGACGCGCAGGTGGACGCCGGTCTCGTCGGCGACGCGGGCCAGCACCTCGCCGTCGTTGGACGCCTCGCGGACGGCCGAGGTGGCGAAGGGCAGCAGGTCCTCCACGCCCATGTCCTCGGCGACCTGGAGCGCCTCGCGGACGGTCGCGACCAGCCGGTCCACGCCCGCGCGGGTGATCGCGCCCTCCGCGTCGAGCAGCTCCGCCAGCTTGAGTTCCGCCTTGTGGGAGTACGCCGGCAGCGGACGGGCACCCCCGTGCGCGTCCACCACCAGGAGGTGAACGGTATTCGAACCCACATCGAGGACACCGAGTCTCATGGGGGAGAACGCTAACGCGCCGCACGCGTCGTCGTGCCGGGTGGCCCGTACGCTGGGGGCGTGGGCAAGACGAACGCGAAGAAGTCGGGCAAAAGCCGGGGCGTCGACCGGAACGTCGGCGGGGAGCGGCGGCGGGCCGCGGGCGAGGAGGTCGACCTCGACCACGCACGGGCCTGGGTGGAGTTTCCCGACCCGGCGGACGAGGAGCAGGTCTTCCGCTGCGACCTGACGTGGCTCACCTCACGCTGGTCGTGCGTCTTCGGCGCGGGCTGCCAGGGCATCCGGGCCGGCCGGGCCGCCGACGGCTGCTGCACGCTGGGCGCGCACTTCTCCGACGAGGACGACGAGCGCCGCGTCGCCGGGCACGTCGCGCGCCTGACGCCGGAGACCTGGCAGTTCCACGACGAGGGAGCCCGCGGCGGCTGGACGGAGACCGACGAGGACGGCGAGCGCAAGACGCGGCGCCACGGCGGCGCGTGCATCTTCAACAACCGGCCGGACTTCGCGGGCGGCGCCGGATGCGCCCTGCACCTGCTGGCGCTGCGCGAGGGCCGGGAGCCGCTGGAGACCAAGCCGGACGTGTGCTGGCAGCTGCCGATCAGGCGGACCTACGCGTGGCTGGAGCTGCCCGACGGCGAGCAGCGGCTCCAGATCTCCATCGGGGAGTACGACCGGCGGGGCTGGGGCTCGGGCGGCCACGACCTGCACTGGTGGTGCACGGGCGCACCGGCGGCGCACGGGGGCTCGGACCCGGTGTACGTCTCCTACCGCGCCGAGCTGACGGAGCTGATGGGGAAGGCCGGGTACGACCGCCTCGTGGAGCTGTGCGAGGCGCGGCTCGCGGCGTCCCTGCCCCTCGCGCCCCACCCGGCCGACCCGGCACGGAGAACCGAAACACCCCACATGTCCGAATAGCTCGCTTCGCTGTGAATTCCGCTCCTTTAGGAATAGCCGTGGCGAGGGTCACACGAAAAGTGGCACCGATCGCGCAACCGCGTGGCCGACGTCATGCACCGGCGAACAAGTCCCGCCGGAAAGCGGGTATTTGCCTCACGCCCGGAATCGGGTAATTCACGCTCGGAGAATAGCCAGACGCGTTCCGTGGCGGAATTCCCCATGATCGTCACTTGGGCGCTAAATGTCGGTATCCCCGCGCCTTGTCCGCAGTCGGCGCCTCGTGTTTATGTGTCTCCGCTCCCGACCACCTGGCGGGGGCCCCAACCACGGCACGCCGAATCCCGCTGCCCGTGGCCGGGAAAATGACTGCACGTCACCGCAGCGGGAGCGGGGGAACCAGGTAAGTGCCGTGCCGCGGATTTCCGTGGCCGGCTAGGGGTGAAGCCATGTTCCGCGGCGCGGTCCCCCGCGCCGACGGAAGCGCGACGGAACCGGAAGGAACCGCCGCGGACATGGCCGGGCAGCTCTCGCCCGAATCCGACAGCTCACCTCGCAGGCGTAGGAGAGGACGCATACCTATGTCTCGTGGCCGTCACCGCCGCTCCCACACCCTGCTCACCTCCCGCAGCCTGTCCCGGCTGTCCCTCGCGCTGACCGTCGGCACCGCCGGCGTCGCCGTGCCGCTCGTCGCGGCCGGCAGCGCGCAGGCCGCCCCGGCCCCCGCCGCCGCCCCGTCCGTCGTGCAGCAGGCCGCCCCCGCGGCCGCACCGCAGGCGAAGTCCGGCACGTACACCGTCGTCGCGGGCGACACCCTGCACGGGATCGCCACCGCCGAGGACGTCGAGGGCGGCTGGGAAGCCCTCTACGAGACCAACGAGGAGACCATCGGCGACGACCCGGACCTGATCGTCCCGGGCCAGGAGCTGTCCCTCGCCGCGCAGGCCGTCGAGCGCGGCTCCGCCGACCGGGCCGACCGCACCGCCGAGCGGGCCGCCGTCACCACCCAGGCCTACCCGGACAACCTGGACGGCTGGATCCGCGAGGCCATGTCCATCATGAAGACCCACGGCATCCCGGGCAGCTACGACAGCATCCACCGCAACATCCTCCGGGAGTCGAGCGGCAACCCGAACGCCATCAACAACTGGGACATCAACGCCCAGAACGGCACGCCGTCCATCGGGCTGCTCCAGGTCATCAAGCCGACCTTCGACGCCTACCACGTCGCGGGCACCCCGCACGACCAGTACGACCCCGTCGCGAACATCGTCGCCGCCTGCAACTACGCGGCCGACCGCTACGGCTCGATCGACAACGTCTTCGGCCCCTACTGAGCCGACGGCGCACCCGCCACGCGCGGACGGCCGCCGGTCACCGCTGGTCGGTGACCGGCGGCCGTCGTGCGTGGCGGTGACGCCCCGTGCCGCGGCACGGCGTCACGAGCGTCACGGAGGCGGCTCGGACGGGTCCGGCCCGGTGGACGGATCGCCGGAGGGCGGCGGCTCCGACGGCTCCGGGTCCGGCGACGGCTCCGACGGGCCCGGGTCGGGCGGAGCGCCCCGCCCCTCGACGGTCACCACGGCCCCCGCCGGGGCGAGGTGGATCTGCGCCGACCAGGAGCCGACGGGCTCGGCGTCCCGGTCCACGGTCACCCGGACGGTCACCGACTCGCCGGGCGCCAGGGTGCCGGACGTCCGGCTCAGCCGCAGCCACGCGGCGTCCGTCGAGGCGGACCACGCCACCGCCGAACCGCCCGAAGCCGTCAGGGTGATGAGGGTCGCCCCGCCGGAGGTGTCCGCACGGACGGAGAGCCGGCCGGGCGCCGGCGCCGTCGTCGCCCCGCCGTCGGAACCGGAGGGGTCCGCGGCCGACGGCGTGGGTGAGGGCTCGGCCGGGCCGGGAGAGGCGTCGTCCCCGCCGGGCCGCCCGTCCTCCCGCGGCGACACCGCGACGCCCGCCCGCCCGGCGCGCTCACCGGGCCCGGGGCCCGGGTCGCCGTGCGAGGTGCCGTCGTAGGGGTGGCTGCGGACGCCGTCCTCCTCCAGCGCCTCCGCCGCCGTCACGGACGCCTCCTCCCGTGCCTCGCCGGTCAGCGGCGCGCCCCGGTAGGCCGCCCACACCGCGAGGACCGGAGCGGCGATGACGGTGGCCACGACCGTCGTCGTGACCGCGCGGCTGCGCAGCCGATCCCGACGCGCGGACCGGTCCCGGTCGTCCACCGGGAAGCCCCGGCGGTCGAAGCGCGGGGTGTGCAGCATCCGGGCCCGCTGCGCGAGCAGCAGGGCGGCGTGCACGGACGGCCGCGGCGCGGGCAGCAGCGGCAGCCGCCCGCCACCGGCCGGAGCGGTCCCCGGCCAGGGCCCGCCCGCCATGTACCGCTCGGAGGCGCGGCGGCAGCCGGGGCAGACGTCCACGTGGCGGACGAGCTCGCGGCACAGCGCGGTGCCCAGGCGCAGCTCGCCCTGACGGCTCTCGGCGGCGATCCCGGCGACGGCCGGGCAACCCCCCGTGGCGACGACGCCGAGGGCCGCGCGGGTGCGTTCGACCTCGCAGGCGCCGCTGGACAGCAGCTCCCGCGTGACGTCCGGGGTGCGGGCCAGCACGGCGGCCACCTCGTGGACGGGCAGCTGGTGGCGGATCGCGAGTTCCAGGGCCTCGCGCTGCTCGGGTACCGTCCCCGCCGCCTCCGGCCAGGCGAGCGAGGCCAGTTCGCGACGCCGCTGCCGGGCGGCGGGCGTCGTGAGCGGCGGCGCCTGGACGGCCGGCACCCCCGCGCCCAGGCGGCGCAGGCAGGACCAGCGGGCGAGGGCGTAGAGCCAGGGCCGGTGCTGCGCCGGGTCGGTGGGGGCCCGGTCGCGCACGCGCTGGCGTTCGGCGACGGCCAGGGCGTCGCCGAGGGCGGTGACGGCGGCGTCGTGGTCGCACATGACGGACAGGCAGTAGGTGAACAGCCCGTCCAGGTAGGCGTCGAAGTGGGCGGGCGGACGCGCCTCCGGCCGGGCCCCGGCGCCGTTGGCGGAACGTTCGGCCGCGCGCTGCGCGGTCCGCTCGGCAGCCTGGTCGGTGGTGCGTTCGGCGGCGCGCTCGGTGGCCCGCTCCTCGCGCTCCCGCGCGCGCCGCTGCTTGCGCGGGGAGGCGGCACGGTGGGCGCCCTGGGCCGGACGCCCGGCGTGGCGCCCGGGCGACGCGGCGCGGCGGGCGCGCGGTGCGCTGCCGGTCTCGGGGTGCTGCTCGCGCCTGGTGGTCATCACCTGGCGACGGTAGGCGGCGCGCGGGGGCGCACTCCGCCCGTGCGCCCGGGATTAGCCCGGAAGAGTGACGATCTCACTCGAAAGAGGACGCCGGGGGACACGCGCGTGCCGCTCCCGAACCACTCGCACGAGACCTTCGGCGCGCCGGGCCGGGGCCGGGGGGCGACGGACCCCTCACACGCCGACGGTCGACGGCCCGGGTCCCTCGGCACGGGCTGACGGAAGGGGCTGTCGGCGGGCGCCGCTACGGTGAGCGCATGGCTGCCCGCAAGTCCCCCGCGAAGGACCGCCCCACCTACCGCTGCTCCGAGTGCGGTTGGGCCACCCCGAAGTGGCTCGGCCGCTGCCACGAGTGCCAGGCGTGGAACACCATCGAGGAGACGGGCGCGGGCGCCGGCGGCGTGCGGACGACGGCGGCGGGCCGGGTGACGACGCCCGCCCTGCCCATCGGCCAGGTGGACGCCCGCCAGGCGGCGGCCCGCGCCACGGGCGTACCCGAGCTGGACCGGGTGCTGGGCGGCGGCCTGGTCCCCGGCGCCGTGGTCCTGCTGGCCGGTGAGCCCGGCGTCGGCAAGTCCACCCTGCTGCTCGACGTCGCCGCCAAGGCCGCCGGTGAGGGGCGGCGCACCCTCTACGTCACCGGGGAGGAGTCCGCCGGGCAGGTCCGCATGCGGGCGGACCGCATCGGGGCGCTCAGCGAGCACCTCTACCTCGCGGCCGAGACGGACCTGTCCGCCGTGCTCGGGCATCTGGACGACGTCAAGCCCGCCCTCCTCGTCCTGGACTCGGTGCAGACGGTGGCCTCACCCGAGATCGACGGCGCCCCCGGCGGCATGGCGCAGGTGCGCGAGGTGGCGGGCGCCCTGATCCGGGCGTCGAAGGAGCGGGGGATGTCGACGCTGCTCGTCGGGCACGTCACCAAGGACGGCGCCATCGCCGGGCCCCGGCTGCTGGAGCACCTGGTCGACGTCGTCCTGCACTTCGAGGGCGACCGGCACGCCCGGCTCCGGCTGGTGCGCGGCGTGAAGAACCGCTACGGCGCCACGGACGAGGTCGGCTGCTTCGAGCTGCACGACGAGGGCATCACCGGCCTCGCCGACCCCTCCGGCCTCTTCCTGACCCGGCGCGACGAGCCCGTGCCCGGCACCTGCCTGACCGTGACGCTGGAGGGGCGCCGCCCCCTCGTGGCGGAGGTGCAGGCGCTCACCGTCGACTCCCAGATCCCCTCGCCGCGCCGCACGACGTCCGGGCTGGAGACCTCGCGCGTCTCGATGATGCTGGCCGTCCTGGAGCAGCGCGGCCGGATCAACGCGCTCGGCAAACGGGACATCTACAGCGCCACCGTCGGCGGCGTGCGGCTGTCCGAGCCGGCCGCCGACCTGGCCGTCGCCCTCGCCCTGGCCAGCGCCGCCATCGACACCCCGCTGCCCAAGAACCTCGTCGCCGTCGGGGAGGTCGGGCTCGCCGGGGAGGTCCGCCGCGTCACCGGCGTCCAGCGGCGGCTGGCCGAGGCCGCCCGGCTCGGTTTCACCCACGCCCTCGTGCCCACGGACCCGGGGAGGGTACCGGCCGGCATGCGCGTTCTGGAGGTCGCGGACATCGGCGACGCGCTGCGCGCCCTGCCCGCGCGCAATCCCGGAGCCTGAGCCCCGGCGCCGCCGGTAGACTTTGCCCTGGTCTCGCCCGTACGTACGACCCGCGAAGGCAACCGCCGGCCATCACGCACGACCGAAGGAGCGCCGTGGCACCCATTGACCGGGCAGCAGCCGCTGACAAGCTGATGCGCGCCTCGCTGAGCGCGGTCGCTCCCGGCACCGCCCTGCGCGACGGCCTGGAGCGAGTGCTGCGGGGCAACACCGGCGGACTCATCGTCCTCGGCATGGACCGGACGGTGGAGCCGCTGTGCAGCGGCGGCTTCGTCCTCGACGTCGAGTTCTCGGCCACGCGCCTGCGTGAGCTGTGCAAGCTCGACGGGGCACTCGTGCTGGACAAGGACATCACCAAGATCGTGCGCGCCGGCGTCCAGCTCGTGCCGGACGCGTCGATCCCGACGGAGGAGACCGGCACCCGGCACCGCACCGCGCAGCGCGTGTCGATCCAGACGGGCTTCCCGGTCGTCTCCGTCAGCCAGTCCATGCGGCTGATCGCGCTCTACGTCGACGGGCAGCGCCGCGTCCTGGAGGACTCCGCCGCGATCCTCTCCCGTGCCAACCAGGCCCTGGCCACGCTGGAGCGGTACAAGCTGCGCCTGGATGAGGTGGCCGGCACCCTCTCCGCCCTGGAGATCGAGGACCTGGTGACCGTCCGGGACGTCTCCGCCGTCGCCCAGCGGCTGGAGATGGTCCGCCGCATCGCCACCGAGATCGCCGAGTACGTCGTCGAGCTCGGCACCGACGGCCGCCTGCTCTCCCTCCAGCTTGACGAGCTGATCGCCGGTGTCGAGCCGGAGCGGGAGCTGGTCGCCCGGGACTACGTCCCCCAGTCCGGCAAGCGGGCCCGCACCGTCGGCACCGCGCTGACCGACCTGGACCGGCTCACCCACTCCGAGCTGCTGGAGCTGCCGACCGTCGCCCGCGCCCTCGGCTACAGCGGCGCCCCCGAGACGCTCGACTCCGCCGTCTCCCCGCGCGGCTTCCGGCTCCTCGCCAAGGTGCCGCGGCTGCCCAACACCGTCATCGAGCGGCTCGTCGAGCACTTCGGCGGGCTCCAGAAGCTGCTGGCCGCCAGCGTGGACGACCTGCAGATGGTCGAGGGCGTCGGCGAGGCCCGCGCCCGCTCCGTCCGCGAGGGCCTCTCGCGCCTCGCCGAGTCCTCCATCCTCGAACGCTACGTCTGACCGTCGCGAGCGCGGGGAGGAATAGCGGGGGCGGGGTGGGGGTTGACCAACCCCGGGGGGTGTTTCCGAGAGAGCGATGTGAGGTCCCCATGAGCACCGTCAGCCTGACCGCCGACACCTTCCAGGAGACCGTGACCGGCAACGACATCGTCCTGGTCGATTTCTGGGCCTCCTGGTGCGGTCCGTGCCGGACGTTCGCCCCCGTCTACGAGCGGGCCTCCGAGCAGCACTCCGACATCGTCTTCGGCAAGGTCGACACCGAGGCGGAACGGGAACTGGCCGGGGCCGTCGACATCACGTCCATCCCGACGCTGATGGCCTTCCGCGAGGGCGTCCTCGTCTTCGCCCAGCCGGGGGCGCTGCCGCCGCAGGCACTGGACCAGGTGATCAGCGCCGTCCGGGAGCTGGACATGGACGAGGTCCACAGTGCCGTGGCCGCCGAGCGCGCCGGTCAGGGGGGACGGTCCGATGGTCCGCCTGCCTCCTGACGACACACGTGCGGCGGTCAACCGCGTCAAGCGCGCCCAGGGCCAGCTTGCCGGGGTGGTGCGGATGCTGGAGGACGGGCGCGACTGCGAGGACGTCGTCACACAACTGGCGGCGGCCAGCCGCGCGCTGGACCGGGCCGGGTTCGCCGTCGTCGCCGGTGGGCTCAAGCAGTGCCTGGCCGCCGAGGGCGGGGCCGACAGTCTGGACACCCGGAAGATGGAGAAGCTCTTCCTCTCCCTGTCCTGACCGCCCCGACCCCCGCTCTGAACGGCCCCGGCGCCTCCGGCCCGCCATGACCCAGAAGGCCCCCTCGATCCCCGGATCGAGGGGGCCTTCGCGCTGTGCGGGCCCGGTGGCGGGCGGCGGGTCTGACCCGGCCGTGGAGGGGGCACCCGGGGAGGCGGCATCCCCGGTCCGGGATCCACTCCGGGCCAGGAATACCCCCCTAGGTATACCTGTTACAGTGAGACGAACAGATACCCCCTGGGGTACAACCCCACAGGAAGGAGGCGTCGTGTTCTTCGTCGACACCCTGGAGCTGACCGGGCTGGGGAACCGCAGCTACCTGGCCGGAGGCGCCGAGAGCGCGGTGGCCATCGACCCGCCGCGCGACATCGACCGGGTCCTCGCGGCCGCCGCGCGGCGCGGCGTCCGGATCGCCTACGTGGCCGAGACCCACGTGCACAACGACTACGTCACCGGGGGCCTGGAGCTGGCGCGGGTCAGCGGCGCCCGGTACCTGGTGCCGGCCGACGCCTCCGTCGCCTACGCCCGCACCGCCGTCTCCGACGGCGACACCGTGGCGGTGGACGACGGCCTCGTCCTGCGGGCGGTCGCCACGCCCGGCCACACGCCGCACCACACGTCCTACGTGCTGGAGGACGCCGGGCGGTCGGTCGCCGCGTTCACCGGCGGATCGCTGCTGATCGGCACCGTCGGCCGACCGGACCTCGTCGAGCCGAGGCTCACCGAGCGGCTGGCACGCGCCCAGCACGCGTCCGCGCACCGCCTGGCGGGCCTGCTCGACGACGACGTCCCCGTTCTGCCGACGCACGGCTTCGGCAGCTTCTGCTCGTCCTCGCAGGCCGAGGGGGACGCCACCACGATCGGCGCCGAGCGGCGCGGCAACGAGGCACTGACCAAGGACGTGTCCACCTTCGTGGCCGACCTGCTGCCGCAGCTGGAGGACGTCCCCGCCTACTACGCCCACATGGCCCCGGTCAACGCGGCGGGCCCCGCCCCGATCGACCTCACGCCGCCCGAGCCGGCCGACGCCGACGAGCTCGCCGCACGGCTGGCCGCCGGGGAGTGGGTGGTGGACCTGCGGAACCGCGTGGCCTTCGCCGACGGCCACCTCGCGGGCGCGTTCAACTTCGAGGGCGACGGCAAGCCGGCCACCTACCTGGCCTGGCTGATCCCCTGGGGCAAGCCCGTCACCCTGCTCGCCGAGACCGCCGAACAGATCGCGGACGCGCAGCGGGAGCTGGCCCGGGTGGGGATCGACCGCCCGGCGGCGTCCGCCACCGGCGACCCGCGCGGCTGGGTGCGGGAGGGGGAGACGCCGCGCTCCTTCCCGCGCGCCGCCTTCGCCGACCTGGCCGACGTGCTCGGCCGGGACGGGCAGCCCGTCGTCCTCGACGTGCGCCGCGACTCCGAGCGGAAGACCGGCTACGTGAGCGGATCGGTGCACGTGCCGATCCACGAGCTGCACGGCCGCCTCGACGAGGTCCCGCCGGGCACGGTGTGGGTGCACTGCGCGGGCGGGATGCGCGCGGCGATCGCCGCCTCGCTGCTGGACGCCGCGGGTCGGGACGTCGTCGCCGTCGACGACGGCTTCGACGCCGCCGAGGAGGCGGGCCTGGAGCTCGTCCGGCCGGACGGCCGCGCCTGAGCAGCCCCCGGTTCCACCGACCGCCCCCACCCGCTGACGCCCCTCCCGGCGCAGCGCACGGAGTGATGCCCGATGTGTCCCCGACCCGAACCGGACCGCCTCACGCCCGAGCAGGCGCACCGGCGGTCCTCCCACGGCGATGCCGTCCTGCTCGACGTCCGGGAGACGGACGAGTGGAACGCCGGGCACGTGCCCGGCGCCGTCCACCTCCCCCTGTCCCGGCTCGCCACCGGGGCGGCCCTGCCGCCGGCGGCGGGCGACGGCCCCGTGGTGGCGATCTGCCGCTCGGGACGCCGGTCCCGGCAGGCCGCCGAGCTCCTCGCCGAGCGCGGCGTCGACGCCACCGACGTCGTCGGGGGGATGGTCGCCTGGAGCCGGGCCGGTCTTCCGGTCGCCCCGCCCGGCCGGGGCGGAGCGGGCGGGTGACCGCGCTCGTCCTGGCGCTGGCCGCAGGGGCCGTGGTCGGTGTCGCACTCGGCGCGCTGGGCGGGGGCGGCAGCGTACTCGCCGTCCCCGCCCTGATCTACCTCCTCGGGCTCACCCCGGCCGCCGCGACCACCGCGAGCCTGCTCATCGTCACGGCGACCTCGCTGACCGCGCTGACCGCGCACGCCCGCGCCGGGCATGTGCGGTGGCGGGCCGGGGCACTGCTCGCGGCGGCCGGTCTGCTGCCCGCCGCCGCGGCCGGAGCCGCCGCGACCCGGCTGCCGCAGGCGGCGCTGACCGGGGCGTTCGCCGTCGTGGCGGGCGTCGCGGCCGTCCTCATGCTGCGCGCGACGCCCGCCTGGGGCACGCCCGCCTCGGCGGTGCGTCCGGTGCGGGCGGCCGGTACGGGCGCGGGCCTGGGAGCCCTGACGGGACTGCTCGGCGTGGGCGGCGGGTTCCTCGCCGTCCCGGCGCTGGTCACCGTGCTCGCCTTCGAGATGCGGGCGGCCGTGGGCACCAGCCTGCTCGTCATCTCGGCCAACTCGCTCGCCTCGCTGGCGACGCGCGGTGCCACCACGGCCGAGCTCGGCTGGGCGGTCATCGCACCGTTCGCCGGTGCGGCGATCCTCGGCGCCTGGGACGGCAAGCGGCTGGCCGCCAAGGTCTCCGGCACCGCGCTCCGGCGCGCCTTCGCCGTGGTCCTCCTCGCCGTGTCCGCCTTCATGCTGGCCGACGCGGTGTGGTGAGCCGCCGGGGCCCACCCCTCCACCCGCCCTATCCACCTATACCCCACCCCGTGTTCTGCACCACCGACCCCATCAGGAAGAGGAACCACCGACATGAACGCCGACCCCACCCTGGCCCCGGAGCAGGCCCACGCACGGCTCGCCGAACTGATCGTCGTCGACGTCCGCACACCGGGCGAGTACGCCGCCGGGCACCTGCCCGGTGCGCACAACATCCCCCTGGACGACCTCGACCGGGCGCTCCCCGCGCTGCGCACGGCCGCCGACCGGGGCGACCTCCTCCTCGTCTGCGCCTCCGGGGCGCGCTCCACGCGGGCCTGCGCCCGGCTCGACGAGCAGGGCGTCACCGCCACCACCCTCGCGGGCGGGACGAACCGCTGGACCGAACTCGGTCACGACGTGCACCGTCCGGCCGGCGCCCGCGCCGTGTGGGGCATGGAACGGCAGGTCCGCTTCGCCGCCGGCTCCCTCGTGCTGGCCGGCCTGCTCGCGGGACGCCGCGTCGGGGGCGCCCGGCTGCTGTCCGCGGGCGTCGCGGGCGGGCTCGTCTTCTCGGCCCTCACCGACACCTGCGGCATGGCCCGGCTGCTGTCCAAGCTGCCCCACAACCGTCCGCGCCCCGGCGACCTCGACGCAACCCTCGCCGAGCTGTCCGAGCTGTCCGAGCGGTCGGAGCCGAACGACTAGAGCAGGTTGCCCCGTCGGCGTGCCATCGCGTCGCGTGCATGGTCGTCAGGACGCACTTGGCGTGACGGCACCCTCCCTCCGGTCTGTTGGGGAGTGCCACCGGTACCGGCCATGGGGTCGCCCGGCCATGTCGGCCACCGCATGCGCGGCCGGACGGGTCTCCCCCCGTGCGTGACGCAGGTGCTGTGTGGCGTGTCGAAGCCGGTAGTCGCGCATGGCTTCCTCGTGCCAGGCGGCGAAGGTGGCGTCACACAACTGGTCACGGAATCGGCCGATGCCCATCCAGCGCAGGGCGGCGCCGGACCGGTCCAGGGGGAAGTAGGTTTCCCCTGGACCCGTGGTGCCGGCCTCGGGTTCACCGGTTGGTTCAGGTGTCCATCCCCAGGCGGTGACCGTGTCCATGGAGCGTAGGTTTCCGAGGACGCCGGGCATCTGGCGGGCCTCCTGGCCCAGGTCCAAGCATTCCACCTGCAGCGGCCCGGTGTCGTCGCTCGCCTCAAGGGACATGCTCAGATCCCCGCCCAGCTGACCGGCACGCCCCAGTACGATCTTCTCCTGCATCAGTGCCCTGCCGGTGCCGTGCAGCCGGATCCGTGTGCCACGGTGGGTTGCGATCTCGTCCGAGACCACGAACGGCTTGCCTGCCCAGGTCAGGATGGCTCCGTCGCCCACCGTGGCGTCGACCGTCCAGGACGAGGGTGTGTCGCCTTCGTAGGCGACTGTGCCGGTCGCTTCCACGACGTCGAGCCAGGCGCCGGGGGCGACGTCCACTTCGATGCGGACGTCGTCGCCGGACAGCAGCAGTGCCTGGGTGGCGATCAGGCCCACCCTGGCTCCGTCCGCGTCCTGATTCATGACCCGTACCGTCAGGTGCCCCGTCCTGTGGTGGAGGCGGCTGCGGCTTCCCGTGGGGGCGATGCCCAGGCGGGTCGGGCCGGTCACGCGCTGGGCCCTGCATGCGCGGGTGCCTGGTCGTGGGCGCTGTCGGCGTGGGTGTGCGGGTGACCGCCCTCGCCGTCCCGACCGGTGTGGGAGTGCGGGGCCATGGGGCCGGGGTCGACGGGGGTGTGGTCGCCGGTGCGGTAACGGGCGAGAGTGTCGCGGACCCAGCCGGTCAGCATCCGGATCGACGCCTCGTCGTGTTGGGACAGCGCGACCACCGAGCCGCCTCGGCGGGCTTCGCGGCCCTCGCGGGCCATGCGCTCGACGTCCACGCCCACGTGTGGGCCCAGGTCGGTCTTGTTGATCACGAGCAGGTCGGCGCGGGCGATACCGGGGCCGCCCTTGCGTACGACGTCCCCGCCGCCGGCGACGTCCAGGACGAACAGCTGGGCGTCCACCAGGGCCGGGGAGAACGTCGCGGTGAGGTTGTCGCCGCCGGACTCGATGATGACGAGGTCCAGAGAGCCGAAGTCGGCCTCCAGGTCCTCGGCCGCCAGCAGGTTGGCGGTCACGTCGTCCCGGATCGCGGTGTGCGGGCACGCGCCCGTCTCCACCGGACGGATCCGCTCGGGTTCCAGCACCCCGGCACTCTTGAGGAAGCGTGCGTCCTCGTCGGTGTAGATGTCGTTCGTGATGACACCCAGGCGCAGTTCGCCGGACAGCGCCCGGCACAGGGTCGCGATCAGCGAACTCTTGCCGGTGCCGACGGGACCGGCTACGCCCAGACGCATGGCACGGGTGGGGGCGGTGGTGTTCTCAGGCACTGAAGAGTCTTTCTGTGATGGTGTCGTGGGTCTCGGCCCAGCGCTCGATGAGAGGGGCGCCCTGGGCTGGGATCTGCTCCGTGGTGTGCAGATGGGCGACTTGCGCGGCCATCTCGTCGATGTCGGGCAACAGGTCCTTCACCCACGCGGCGATGAGCAGTGGGTCCTGCGGCTCGAGTTTGAGCAGGGCCGCCGTGACGGTCTGGACGTCGTCGTACCCGACCAGGCGGGCCAGGTCGACGGCATTCATCCCGGCGCGGTGGGCGAGCAGCCCCAGCACGACGGGACGCGACCAGGTGCGTGCGCTCGTGTCCACGGGGCCGGGCCACAGCGTCTGCAGGACGCGCAGGTAACCACGCCCCAGGCGGCGCCCGTTGGCCCTGAGCGCCTGGCTGGGGGTCCGGGCTGCCCAGGCGGCCTCGACCTCGGCCAGGTCGCCGCCGTCTGCTGCCACCGCACGGGCGACCACGGCGGCACCCGCCTCCACACGCGTGACCGTACGGAGACGGACCCGCAGATAGGGGGGAACCTGGGCCGATGACGTTCCGGCTCGCAACGCCGGTTCCAGACCCGCGGACTGCGTGTGTCCCCCGGACGGGAGCCGGGCGTCGCCCAGCAGGGCGAGCAGGAGCGAGGAGGTGGTGTCCACAGGACGCCTCAGAACATCAGATAGCGCTGGGCGAGCGGCAGCTTCTTCGGTGGATTCGGCTGGTCGAGATACCAGAACCCAGCTCGGCTCCTGTGCTTGGTGAGACGGTGGTTCTGTGTCGTAGTGAGCTCCGGGATCTCCACCGCGATCTTGAACGTACTGGGATCGATGTCGATGCCGAACCGCTCGCCGTTGAAGACCATGTCGGCCTTCCCGACGTCCTTGACGGGCTTGGCGCCCTTCAGTTCACGCCGTAGTCCAAGGGTGGCGCGCAGCGAGTCCTTGAACACGCCCTCGCCCCTCACCTGGTCGTAGGGGTCGGTGCCGGGGGACGGGTCGAGTGCCTTGCCCGAGACGAACGAGTAGGACAGCTGGGACGCGATCGCATGGGCCATGGCCGGGCGCAGGATGGTCGGTTGAGGCGTCGACACCGAGCCGTTGGGGTCGCCCAGGTTGCCGAGCACCATGGCGCCGCCCTTGATGACGGTCTCGGGTCGCACGGCGAAGAACCGCGGGTCCCACAGCACCAGGTCGGCCAGCTTGCCCTCGGTCACGGAACCGACGTAGTCGTCGATGCCGTGGGCGATGGCGGGGTTGATCGTGTACTTGGCCACGTAGCGCAGGGCGCGGGCGTTGTCGCCCACTCTCCTGCCGGACCGGTAGAAGAAGTTCGCGTCCTGGAAGGTCTTGTGGCTCCACTCCTTCATGACGTGTGCGACCTGCCAGGTGCGGGTCACGACCTCACCGATCCGGCCCATGGCCTGGGCATCGGAGGAGGTGATGGAGATCGCGCCCATGTCGTGCAGCACGTCCTCGGCGAACATGGTGGTGGAGCGGATCCGGGAGTCGGCGAACGCCTGGTCGTTCTTGTTGCTGAGGTCCAGGTGGTGGGCGGAGGCCAGCATGTCGATGTGCTCGGCCACGGTGTTCCTGGTGTACGGCAGAGTCGGGTTCGTAGAGGCGGGCAGGACGTTCTCTTCGGCGGCCACCTTCAGGATGTCGGGGGCGTGCCCGCCGCCGGCGCCCTCGGCGTGGAAGACGTGAATGCCGCGCCCGCCGATGGCGTCGAGGGTGGTCTCGACGAAACCGGCCTCATTGAGAGAGTCGGCGTGCAGGGTGACTTGCAGGCCCCACTCCTCTCCGGCCTTCAGTGCGGCGTCCAGAGCCGCCGGGGTGGCTCCCCAGTCCTCGTGGATCTTGTAGCCGCCCGCGCCCGCCAGCGCCTGCTCGGCCAAACCGTCCTCGCTGACGGTGTTGCCCTTGCCCAACAGCATGACGTTGACCGGCAGGTCGTCGAAACTGCGGTGGAGGTTCACCAGGTGCCGCGGGCCAGGGGTCACGGTGGTCGCCTTGGTCCCCTCGGAGGGGCCCACGCCGCCGCCGATCAGCGTGGTGGTGCCGGTGGCCACGGCCTCCATGACGGCCGAGGGGGAGATGATGTGCACGTGGGTGTCGACGGCGCCGGCGGTGAGGATCTTGCCCTCGCCGGAGATCACGTCCGTGGAGGGGCCGATCTCCAGCCCCTCCGTGACCCCGTCCATGACGTCGCTGTTGCCGGCCTTGCCGATCGCGACGATGAGACCGTCCTTGATCCCGACGTCGGCACGCATGATGGTGTTGAGGCGCCGCTGCTTGAGGGCTGGAGCGACATCCAGGATGATCACATTGGTGATCACCGTGTCGGGGGCGCCCTGCGCGCTGGTGGTGGTCCCCTGCAGCATCGACTCGCGGATGGTCTTGCCGCCGCCGAAGATCGCCTCGTCACCGCCGAAGGTCAGGTCGTCGGTGATCTCGATCCAGAGGTTCGTGTCGCCCAGGCGGACCTGGTCGCCCACGGTCGGGCCGTAGGACTTCGCGTACTGCTTCCGCGTGATGTTCGCCATTGCTCTGCTCCAGCTGGGTCTACTAGGGCGCTGTCAGTCGAGATCGGCGTCGCCGGGCTGCCTGTCCTTGCGCAGGCCCGGAACACGTCGATTCCCGCCGATCGGTACGACCTCGATCGCGTCGCTGGGCGCGTGCTCCGGGCTGAACCGCATGGAGTCCCCGGGAGCGATGTCGAGGCGGTAGCCCCAGGGGGCCACTCCCAGTGTCTTCGACCGGTCGTGCGCCAACTGGCGTGCTGCGGCGATCTGTTCAAGCCGTGAGAACCGCGGGTCTGTCAGCGCCTTCTCGGCCTCGGCGGCGGCTTCCTCGTCAGTGAAGAACAGCAAGTCCTCGTTGACGTCGGCCAGGTGGATGTGCGAACCGATCTGGATGTCCCGGTCACCGACGTTGACCACGTAGACCGTCGTCTTGCCCTCTTCGGAGTTGAGGACATGCTCCGTGGTCGGCTCGGTGACCCACACCCCGCCCACCTCGTACCGGGAGAAGTCGTGGACCTCGCCCGGATCCAGATCGGAGGGCGGCAAGCACTCGGCGGGGACGGGGCATTCGGGCCGCACGCCCGGACACACGGTCGGTGTGGACTTCGCTGCCGGCGGCTGGAAATAGGGCACAGGTTCGTCCTCAGCGGATCGGGGCGGGCGTCGGGACGGCCTTCGGGGCGCGGATCGGGTCGTAGAGGGTGACAAGCTTGCGGCCGTCGGGAAACGTCGCCTCGATCTGGAGGACGTGGAGCATCTCGGCGACGCCCTCCATGACGTCGGCCGTCGTGAGGACGCTCTCGCCCGCACCCAGGGTGTCGCCCTTCCGCTGTTCCAGGGGGACGCTGGCGTCGCTCATCATCTGGTCCACGGTGTAGTTGCCCGCCCGGGCCTCCTCGATGACCCAACAGCTGATGTAGGCCACAGCCTCGGGGTAGTTCAGCTTGACGCCACGCTCTTTGCGGTAGCTGGCGAGCATCCCCGCCACGCTCAACAGCAGCTTCTCCTGCTCCGACGGAATCAGGTGCATCCATGCTCCTCGACGGTGGTGACGGTGTCTTCGGCCCCGGGTGACCCCGGCTCGACGCAGGAGGCCGGCACACCTCCGGGCCGACGCCCGAGAGCGAGCTGGCGATGCGTACCCGGGGAGTGAGGTGGGCACGGCCTTCCCGAGTCCGGCGATGAAGGTGAGTCCGCAGCGCCAGATGGGACCACCGGTCTCGCCCGCCGAGCCACGCTGCGCCTTACGTGATCATCCTGCGGTGGGCCGGGAAGCTGCCGCACAATCCGCCCCAGACCCCTCGAACGGATGCCGGAGCGAGCGTTTGAACGAGGCCGGCGGGCACGAGAAGGGGCTTGTGAGCACTTCGTCCGCTCGGGGAGACGGCGGTGGGCCGTGGGCCCCGGGACGGCCCGAACGACGCGGAGGCAACTGCTGCCACGGGCACCCCCGAGGTCGCCGCGAACACGATCGCGCCCAGCACCTCCCGGTCAGCGTGGCAGCGCCAAAACCACCGTCCCGGTGCCGCGAAGGCGCCTCCGGCACCAGCCGCTGGAACAACCCCCCGCGACTCACCCGGCACCAGCCGCTCAACGACCCCCGCAACGAGCCACGGCCTACCGAGCCGATCGAGACCGCTTCTCGGGGCTCCGGCGCGGGCGAAGGCAGCGGCGGGCCGTCAGTCCTTGGCGAGGACGAAGGAGGTCTGGGCGGTGCCGAGGCCGGGGACGGCGATCTCGGCCAGGTAGGTGCCCGGCTCGGCCTCCGCCCGCGACTTCCCGGAGCAGCCGGGTGCGCTGCCCCGGCGGTCCCACTCGATCGTGTGGTCGACCTTCTCCCGGCCGGGCACCCGCAGTTGGGCGGCGTCGCCGGGCTCGGCGCAGTGCTCGGAGGACCAGACGGTCCCGTCGTCGGCGTCCACGACGGTGACGACGGCCTGCTCCGGGCCGACCCCCACCCGGCACGCGGAGCCCCCGGTGTTGTCCACCGTGAGGCGCAGCCGCGGACGTTCGTCGGGCGCGTAGGTGTTGCGGACGGCCACGAGGCTCAGCTTCACCTTCCCGGCGGCGCAGACGGGCAGGCCGTCGACGTCCCCGCCGCCCGAGGCGCCGGGCTCGGCGTCGCCGTTCTTGCCGTCCCCGGACGCCCCCTCGCCCCCGGAGCCCCCGGAGCCCCCGGACTCACCATCGGAGCCGTCCGAGCCGTCCGAGCCGCCGTCGCCGTCCCCGGACGTGTCGTCGTCCCCGCCGGAGCCGCCCGTGCCCGACTCGTCGCGGCCGCCGGGCCGGGAGTCGTCGAGGGACTCGGTGGCGCTGGGGCCGGGCGTGATGGAGCTGGCCGCGCCGGGCTCGTCGTCCGGACCGCCGCCGGCCTGGTTCCGGGTGTCACCACCCCCGCCGCCCAGGCTGAACATCCACCACGCGAGGAGCGAGAGCAGCGCGACCACGGACAGCGCGACCGCCCTCCGTCGCCAGTAGATGGAGGAGGGAAGCGGCCCGACCGGATTGCGCAGTGATCCCACGTCGGAAACCTTACGAGACATCAGCCGTCCGCCGGGCCGCACCCGCCGCTGGATACGTCAACTTTTCGTATCAGCGGCGCGCGGACGGCCCGTTCACGCTCCGCCGCATGCCGCAAAGGTCCGCGCGGGAGGCGGTATGACCGCGCGGCTTTCCCGCACTGGGCGGGACATGCCAGGATCGTGGACGACATGACTGCTACCACAGAGACCGAGCACAGCGCTGCCGCCCTCCATGGTCCCGTCATCGACTGGTTCGACGCGCACGCCCGGGACCTGCCCTGGCGACGTCCGGAGGCCGGTGCCTGGGGCGTCATGGTGAGCGAGTTCATGCTCCAGCAGACCCCCGTGAACCGCGTGCTGCCGGTGTACGAGCAGTGGATGGAGCGCTGGCCGCGCCCGGCGGACCTGGCGAAGGAGACGCCCGGCGAGGCCGTGCGCGCCTGGGGCCGCCTCGGCTACCCCCGCCGCGCGCTGCGGCTGCACGGAGCGGCGCTGGCCATAGCGGAACGGCACGGCGGCGACGTTCCCTCCGAGCACGCGCAGTTGCTCGCGCTGCCGGGAGTGGGCGAGTACACGGCCGCCGCCGTGGCCTCCTTCGCGTACGGGCGGCGGCACGCCGTGCTGGACACGAACGTGCGCCGCGTCTTCGCCCGCGCCCTCAGCGGCACCCAGTACCCGCCCAACGCGACGACGGCCGCCGAGCGGCGGCTGGCCCGCGCCGTGCTGCCGGAGACCGACGCGGTGGCGGCGCGCTGGGCGGCGGCGACGATGGAACTGGGCGCCCTGGTGTGCACCGCCCGCTCCCCGCGCTGCGGCGGCTGCCCGATCGCCGCGCAGTGCGCCTGGCGACTGGCCGGGTCGCCCCCGCACGAGGGCCCGCCGCGCCGGGGCCAGACGTACGCGGGAACGGACCGCCAGGTGCGCGGCCGGCTGCTCGCCGTTCTGCGGGAGGCGACCGACCCCGTCCCCCGGGCGGCACTGGACACGGTCTGGGACGACGCCGTGCAGCGGGCCCGCGCACTGGACGGACTCGTGGCGGACGGACTCGTCGAGCCGCTGCCGGGACCCGCCTACCGCCTTCCGCACGGGTAATTCCACCCCGCCTCCCGCGCGGCACGACACCGCCCGGCCGGGCTGTTACACAACCGATGGCCGGCCGTGCGGCGGCCGTGCGGTTGCGGGCACGGTGCCGCAACACCGTGTCCCTACCTTCGTGGCAGACCGGAGAACCCGCCCGGCGAGCCGGCCACGAGGAGGCGACCCAGTGACGCTGCCCCCCGAGGAGACCTGCGAATCCTCCGAGACCCCGCAGTCGTTCGAGACGTACGTGCGCATGCGGCAGGACGCCCTGCTGCGCAGCGCCCGACGCCTGGTGCCCGACCCGGTGGACGCGCAGGACCTCCTGCAGACGGCGCTCATCCGGACTCTGGGAAACTGGGACGGCATCACGGACAAGTCGCTGGCCGACGCCTACCTCCGGCGCGTCATGATCAACACGCGCACCGAGTGGTGGCGGGCGCGTCGGCTCCAGGAGGTGCCGACCGACGCGCTGCCCGAGGTGGCGAGCGAGGAGGACCGCTTCGGTCAGCACGCCGACCGGGCGCTGCTCATGGACGTCCTGTCCGTGCTCGCACCCAAGCAGCGCAGCGTGGTCGTGCTGCGGCACTGGGAGCAGATGAGCACGGAGGAGACGGCCGAGGCGCTCGGCATGTCCACCGGAACGGTGAAAAGCACGCTGCACCGCGCGCTGGCGCGGCTGCGGACGGAGCTGGAGAGCAGGGAGCGGGAGTGGCATCACGTTGGCGAGCCGGCGGCGGGCCACGGCGTGGTGGCGGCCCGGGCGGCCTGACGGCGGCCGCCTGGGCCGCCGTCACCCTGCTGCTGCTCGCGGTCGTCCTGACCGGCTGTGCGGCCGGGGACGGGGTGCGCATCGAGGAGTCGGCCTCGGCCGCGGAGGACACCCCGGCCGAGGCGAGCCCGCTGCCCGCCGCGACGCCCTCACCCGCCCGGGAGACGGAGGCCGACGCCCCGACGCCGCCGTCGCCGGGCGCGACGCGGGAGACGGACGTGCCGACGGCCGGCGCGCCCGTCTCGCCGCCCGGGGCGAGCGGCGAGGTGGAGATCGTCTCGCTGCTGCGCGCCGACCGCGCCGTGAGCCAGGCCGTCAAGCGGCGCCTGGAGCCGTGCGAGGCCGAGGAGTGGCCGATCACCTTCTCCTTCGGGGAGCTGACCGGCGGCCCGGCGGAGGACCTCGTCGTGAACGTGTCCGCCTGCGCCGACGGCAAGGGTGTCGGCTCGTACGTGTACCGGGAGGAGGCGCAGCGGTGGGTCAACGTCTTCGCCGACGAGGAACCGACGGTCTTCGCCGAGGTGGCCGAGGGCGCCCTGCGGGTGCACACGCAGATCTACCTGGACACGGACCCGACGTGCTGTCCCTCCGGTGAGGACGTCGCCACGTACGTGTGGCGGGACGACGGGTTCGCCGAGCAGGATCGCACCTACCAGGAGTACCCGACGGCCACGCAGGAGGGCCGCCCGGACGGAGAGGGCTGAGCGAGGACGTGGCGGAGACCCATGTGCTGTTCGTCGAGGACGACGACGTCATCCGTGAGGCACTGCAGCTGACGCTGGAACGCGACGGGTTCGCCGTGACGGCGGTCCCGGACGGGCTGGCGGGACTGGAGGCGTTCCGTGCGGACCGGCCGGACGTGGCGCTGCTGGACGTCATGGTGCCGGGGCTGGACGGCGTGAGCCTGTGCCGCCGCATCCGGGACGAGTCCACCGTGCCGGTCATCATGCTGTCCGCGCGGGCCGACTCGATCGACGTCGTCCTCGGGTTGGAGGCGGGAGCGGACGACTACGTCACCAAACCGTTCGACGGTGCGGTGCTCGTCGCGCGCATCCGTGCGGTGCTGCGCCGCTTCCGGCACTCCCGCGCCGTCGTCGCGGGCCCGGACGGGACGTCCGGCCCGTCCGCCGAGCCTGCGGCCGGGCCGGACGGAACGCTGCGCTTCGGTGACCTGGAGGTCGACACCGGCGGCATGGAGGTGCGGCGCGACGGGCGGCCCGTGCCGCTGACGCCGACCGAGATGCGGCTGCTGCTGGAGTTCTCGGCCGCACCGGGCACCGTGCTCTCCCGCGACCGGCTGCTGGAGCGCGTGTGGGACTACGGCTGGGGCGGCGACACCCGCGTCGTGGACGTCCACGTGCAGCGGTTGCGGGTGAAGATCGGGCAGGCCCGCATCGAGACGGTGCGCGGCTTCGGGTACAAGCTCATCCGATGAGAGCCGTGCGGTTCGGACTGCGGTGGAAGCTGAGCGGCGCCATCGCCGCCGTCAGCGCCCTCGTGGCGCTGCTGCTCAGCCTCATCGTGCACAACGCGGCCCGGGTGACGATGATCAGCAACAGCCGGGACGTGCAGGACGAACGGCTGCGCTCGGCGGAACGCATCTACGAGCTGGGCGAACGGCTCGCCCTCGGCGCGGAGCTGGACGACCCCGCGCTGCCGGAGGAGCTGCGGGAGGCGGTGCGCACCGGGGAGCGCGCCACGTTCGTCAGCGAGAACGGCGACGACGCTCCCGACGTGTGGGCGGCGACGCAACTGCCCGACGGCAGCGTCCTGTCCCTGCACGCCCGCTTCACCGACCGCTACTCCGTCCTGGCCGACCTGGACCGCACCCTCGTCGTGGGCGCGGGGACGGTCGTCGTGGGCAGCACCGCCCTCGGGGTGCTCGTCGGCGGGCAGCTCTCGCGGCGGCTGCGGAAGGCGGCGACCGCGGCGGGACGCGTCGCCGCCGGGCACGCGGACGTGCGGGTGCGGGACGCCATCGGCGGACGCGCCCCGGACGAGGCGGACGAGCTCGCCCGCGCCGTGGACGCCATGGCCGACGCCCTCCAGGCCCGGCTCGACGCCGAACGCCGCGTCACCGCCGACATCGCGCACGAGCTGCGCACCCCCGTGACCGGCCTGGTCACCGCCGCCGGGCTGCTGCCCGACGGCCGTCCCGCCGAGCTGGTGCGGGACCGCGCCCAGGTCCTGCGCACCCTCGTGGAGGACATCCTGGAGGTGGCCCGGCTGGACGGCGCGGCGGAACGGGCCGAGCTGCAGGACATCGCGCTCGGGGAGTTCGTCGCGCGACGGGTGCGCGCGCTCACCCCCGAGGCGCGGGTCGACGTCGGCGGGGACGCCATCGTCACCACCGACCCGCGCCGGCTGGAACGCGTCCTGGGCAACCTGCTGGCCAACGCCGAGCGGCACGGCGCCGGCCCCGTCGAGGTCACCGTGGAGGGTCGACGGCTGCGCGTCCGCGACCACGGCCCGGGCTTCCCCGCCGACCTGCTGGCGGAGGGGCCCAGCCGGTTCCGCACCGGCTCCACCGACCGGGCCGGGCGCGGCCACGGCCTGGGCCTGACCATCGCAGCCGGTCAGGCCCGGGTACTGGGCGCCCGGCTGACGTTCCGCAACGCCGAGCCCGGCGCCGTCGCGACGCTGCACCTCCCGGCGACGGCCCCCGTCAGCCCCGTTCCCCCCGGCGCGGGCTGAGGCACCGTCACCCCGCCCTTAGGGTGGGCGTGGACCGGTCGGCGCCTGGAGGGGGACGCGTGGAACCGTCGACGCTGGGCCTGCGGGTGGCCGCGGGCGCCGTGACACCGCTGGTGCGGAAGCTCCTCGTGCGGCGCGAGCCGGGGGCCGGGCTGGTGGAGAGGCCCGTCCGGCTGGGCGGCTGGTTCTCCTTCCGCGGTGAGAAGCGGACCCTGGACGGCGACGACCTGGCCCGGCTCGCCGCCGAGGTCGTCACCCGGTACGTGCGGGCCACCGGCCCGCACGACGCCCCCTCCGCCGAGGTGCGGCAGGAGGTCGCCGACACACTCACCCGTGCGCTGCGGCAGCTCGGCGAGCTCGACATGGACGACGTGCAGGCCGTGCGGCTCGGCCCGGAGGGGCTCGCCGACCGGGTCGTCCGGGCCGGGCAGGCCGGGCAGGCCGAGGCGCTGTCCGCCGACGCCGAGGCCCTGTTCCGGCCGCTGCTGCACGACGTGTGCCTGCACGTGCTGAACTTCTTCACCCAGCACTCGACGTTCCTGGCCCGCACCGCCGTCGAGCAGACCGCCCGGCTGGACCGGATCGCCTCCACGCTGGAGCTGCTCGCCGAGCGCGTCCCCTCCCGCACCGCCGCCGACGCGCGGTTCGAGGAGGCGTACGCCGCCCACGTCGCCCGGCGGCACAGCGAGCTGACGATCTACGGACTCGACCTCCACCACACCCGCGACTGGCCCCTGGACACCGCCTACATCTCCCTGGAGGCCGAGGCCGGCGGCGCCCCGCTCCCGGCGGAGCGCGCCCTCCAGGACGACGCCCGCGTCCTGCTGCGCGGGGCCGCCGGGTCCGGGAAGACCACGCTCCTGCAGTGGCTCACCGTGACCACCGCCCGGCAGGACCCCGAGCACCTCGCCCGGCTGCCCCACCTCGTCGGGCGGGTGCCGTTCGTGCTGCCGCTGCGGCGCGTCCTGCGGGACGGCCTGCCGCCCACCCCGGACCGCTTCCTGCACGCCGTGGGCAGCAACCTCGCCGGGGAACAGCCCGACGGCTGGGCGCTCCGGGTGCTGCGGTCCGGGCGCGGCCTGCTGCTCGTCGACGGCATCGACGAGATCCCCGAGGCCGAGCGCGGCGCCACCCGCCGCTGGCTGCGCGACCTCCTGGCGGACTTCCCGGACAACCTGTGGCTCGTCACCTCCCGGCCCTCGGCCGTCGCGAGCGACTGGCTGGCCCGGGACGGCTTCGCGGAGCTGGCCCTCTCGCCGATGGGCCGCGCCGACGTCGCCGCGTTCGTCCGACGCTGGCACGCGGCCGCCGAGGCGCCGCCGGAGTCGGCCGACGCCCTGCTGGGCCTGGTCCGCGCGAACTCCGACCTCGGCAGGCTGGCCTCCAACCCGCTGATGTGCGGGCTGTTGTGCGCCCTGCACCGGGAGCGCCACGGCTTCCTCCCGCACAGCCGCAAGGACCTCTACGAGGCGGCGCTGTCCATGCTGCTGGAGCGGCGCGACGTGGAGCGTGCCGTGCTGGACGACGCCCTGCGGCTGTCGAAGGACTCCTCCGTCGTGCTGCTGCAGAAGCTGGCCCACTGGATGCTGCGCAACAGCCGCGCCGAGATGGACCGCGCGGACGTCGTGGCGCAACTGGAACGCACCCTTCCGCAGATGGCCCACATCACCGCCGACGCGGAGGAGGTCTACCGTCATCTGCGGGACCGCTCGGGGCTGCTGCGCGAGCCGGCCACGGACCGCGTCGACTTCGTCCACCGCACGTTCCAGGACTACCTGGCGGCCAAGGCGGCCGTGGAGGAGGGCGACTTCCCCCTCCTGCTGGACAACGCGGACAAGACGCAGTGGGAGGACGTCCTGCGCATGGCCGTCGCCCACGCCCGTCCGGCCGAACGCGCCCGGCTGCTGCGCGGGCTGCTCGACGGCCCGCCGGGGGCGCGGGACGCGGACGACCAGCACTACCGGGACCTGCTCGCGGCGACGTGCCTCCAGGAGGCGACGGAACTGGACCCGGCGGTGCGGCACGAGGTGGAGCGCCGCCTGCGGTCACTCGTCCCCCCGCCCGACCGCACGGTCGCCCACTGGCTGGCCGACGGGGTCGGCAGCCCGATCGTGCTCCGGCTGCTGCCGGGCCCCGAAGGTCTGGACGACGAGACGGCCCTCAACGTCGTCATCACCGCCTCCGGCTTCACCGAGGACGCGGCGCTCCCCGTCCTGGCCCGCTACCGGGACCACCCCTCGCTGGGAGTGCGGCGGCAGCTCGCCTGGGCGTGGCACCGGTACGCGACACGGCCGTACGCGCGGGAGATCATCGCGCACCTCGCCGAGGACGACCTCTACTTCACCGCACCGAGCGGCGAGCACCTGCGGGCGCTGCGGGAGATGGGCGGCCGTGCGCGCGTCCACGTCCCCGGGGACTACGACCCGGCCGAGCTGACCGCCCTCCTCCCGCCCGAGCGCCTGACCCACCTGTGGCTGGCCGGCGGCCTCCCGGACGGGCCCGGGTGGCTGGACGCCTTCCCCCGGCTGCGCACCCTCGTACTCCCCCGCGAGTTGCCGACGCCCGTGCTGGAGCACCTGCGGCCGGGCCTCAAGGTCAAGGTCGCCCGCAACGGCACCACGCCGTGACGGACGACGGCCCCGGCACCGCGAAGGGTGCCGGGGCCGTCGTGCGGAACCGTCGTGCGGGGCCCGGAGGCGCTGCCTCAGGGTTCCTTGGTCATGTTCGGACCACCGGCGGCCTCCACGGGAGGCACGTCCGGGAGGGCCGCCTTCTCCTCGCCGCGGAAGGTGAACGCCGCGCTCTCACCCTCGCCCTCGGTGTCCACGACCACGATGTGACCGGGGCGCAGCTCGCCGAAGAGGATCTTCTCCGACAGCGTGTCCTCGATCTCCCGCTGGATCGTGCGACGCAGCGGCCGGGCGCCCATGACCGGGTCGTAGCCGCGCTTGGCCAGCAGCTGCTTGGCCTCGGCGCTGAGCTCGATGCCCATGTCGCGGTCCTTCAGGCGCTCGTCCACCTGGGCGATCATCAGATCGACGATCTCGATGATGTTCTCCTGCGTGAGCTGGTGGAAGACCACCGTGTCGTCGACGCGGTTCAGGAACTCCGGGCGGAAGTGCTGCTTCAGCTCGTCGTTGACCTTGGCCTTCATGCGCTCGTAGCCGGTCTTGACGTCGCCCTGGGCGGCGAAGCCCAGGTTGAAGCCCTTGGAGATGTCCCGGGTGCCGAGGTTCGTCGTCATGATGATGACGGTGTTCTTGAAGTCCACGACCCGGCCCTGGGAGTCGGTCAGCCGACCGTCCTCCAGGATCTGCAGCAGCGAGTTGAAGATGTCCGGGTGGGCCTTCTCGACCTCGTCGAACAGGACGACCGAGAACGGCTTGCGGCGCACCTTCTCGGTGAGCTGGCCGCCCTCCTCGTAGCCGACGTAGCCGGGGGGCGAACCGAACAGCCGGGAGACGGTGTGCTTCTCGCTGAACTCCGACATGTCGAGGGAGATCAGCGCGTCCTCGTCACCGAAGAGGAACTCCGCGAGCGTCTTGGACAGCTCCGTCTTACCGACGCCGGACGGGCCGGCGAAGATGAACGAGCCGCCGGGGCGCTTGGGGTCCTTCAGGCCCGCACGGGTGCGCCGGATCGCCTGGGAGAGCGCCTTGATGGCGTCCTCCTGGCCGATGACGCGCTTGTGCAGCTCGTCCTCCATGCGCAGCAGCCGCGAGGACTCCTCCTCGGTCAGCTTGAAGACCGGGATGCCGGTGGACGCGGCGAGGACCTCGGCGATCAGCTCCTCGTCGACCTCGGCGACGACGTCCATGTCGCCGGCCTTCCACTCCTTCTCCCGCTTGGCCTTCTGCGCGAGCAGCTGCTTCTCGCTGTCCCGCAGGTTGGCGGCCTTCTCGAAGTCCTGCGAGTCGATCGCGGACTCCTTCTCCCGGCGCACGTTCGCGATCTTCTCGTCGAACTCGCGCAGGTCCGGCGGCGCGGTCATGCGGCGGATGCGCATCCGGGAGCCGGCCTCGTCGATCAGGTCGATCGCCTTGTCCGGCAGGAAGCGGTCGGAGATGTAGCGGTCGGCCAGGGTGGCCGCGCCGACCAGGGCGGCGTCCGTGATGGAGACGCGGTGGTGCGCCTCGTAGCGGTCCCGCAGGCCCTTGAGGATCTCGATGGTGTGCGACAGCGACGGCTCGGCGACCTGGATGGGCTGGAAGCGGCGCTCCAGGGCGGCGTCCTTCTCCAGGTGCTTGCGGTACTCGTCCAGCGTCGTGGCACCGATGGTCTGGAGCTCGCCGCGGGCCAGCATCGGCTTGAGGATGCTCGCCGCGTCGATGGCGCCCTCGGCGGCACCCGCACCGACCAGCGTGTGCAGCTCGTCGATGAACAGGATGATGTCGCCCCGGGTGCGGATCTCCTTGAGGACCTTCTTCAGGCGCTCCTCGAAGTCACCCCGGTAGCGGGAGCCGGCGACCAGGGCGCCGAGGTCCAGGGTGTAGAGGTGCTTGTCCTTGAGGGTCTCGGGCACCTCCCCCTTGACGATGGCCTGCGCCAGGCCCTCGACGACGGCGGTCTTGCCGACACCGGGCTCGCCGATGAGCACCGGGTTGTTCTTCGTCCGGCGGGACAGCAC
This sequence comes from Streptomyces chumphonensis, assembly GCF_014779715.1. GTDB lineage: Bacteria > Actinomycetota > Actinomycetes > Streptomycetales > Streptomycetaceae > Streptomyces > Streptomyces chumphonensis. Next base: position 367,455 of record NZ_JACXYU010000004.1, on the reverse strand, counting down.
CTGCATGACCCGCTCGATCTCCTTCTCGCGCCCGATGACCGGGTCGAGCTTGGATTCGCGGGCGGCCTGGGTCAGGTTGCGGCCGAACTGGTCGAGAACGAGCGAGGTCGAGGGGGTGCCCTCGGCCGGGCCGCCCGCCGTGGCCGTCTCCTTGCCGCCCGAGTAGCCGGAGAGCAGCTGGATGACCTGCTGCCGCACCCGGTTCAGGTCGGCGCCGAGCTTCACGAGGACCTGGGCGGCGACGCCCTCGCCCTCGCGGATCAGGCCGAGCAGGATGTGCTCCGTGCCGATGTAGTTGTGGCCGAGCTGAAGGGCCTCGCGGAGCGAGAGCTCCAGCACCTTCTTGGCCCGGGGGGTGAAGGGGATGTGGCCGGACGGGGCCTGCTGGCCCTGGCCGATGATCTCCTCCACCTGCTGGCGGACCGCCTCGAGCGAAATCCCGAGGCTCTCCAGTGCCTTAGCGGCGACACCCTCACCCTCGTGGATCAGGCCCAGGAGGATGTGCTCGGTGCCGATGTAGTTGTGGTTGAGCATCCGGGCTTCTTCCTGAGCCAGGACGACAACCCGCCGCGCGCGGTCGGTGAACCTCTCGAACATCGTTAATCGCTCCTCAGAGCGGTCAGTCAGTTAGGGGTAGGTCCCCTCCCTGTCCTTCCGCAGCTTAGTCCCGCAACGGGGGACCGCTCATTCCAACTGCCGACACCCGCTCCGAGTCCTACCAGTCCGTGCCACGGTGCGGGCGACACCCGTTCCAACCCGATGGTGCGAGACGATGTTCCCGCAGGCCAAGCCGATGCACCCGCATTCAGTACGCCGATGGCGAACGCCTCGTCCCCGACACGCCCGTCCCCCCGGCGCCATCGCCCCTTGCCACGCCCCCGTGACCACTGGTGATGTCCTACCCCCGGCGAGGGGCGTTCCATTCCCCCCGCGGAGGGGTCATCCGCTACGGGCGAACACGCTTGCCTCGCAGCTCGTCGCCTGCACAGCACACCCTGTGGCTGAATGTCAACAGGAAGTGACCGAATAGGATCGCCCGCCGTTGCCCCGGCATGACGACGCGACGCACCGAACCCGGGTACGACTATCTGGACCTCCCGCTCGACGCGGGGCTGGCGCTCCTGCGGCGCTCCGTACGGACCGGCCCGGTGGAATGGGACGCGGCGCGGGCACGGGTGCGGCTGCGGGTGCCGGCCGGGAGCGCGGAGGAGCTGCCGGGGCTGCTGGAATGGCTCGACTGGGGCGGCGTCCGGCTGGACCTACGCGCCGAGCCCGGCGCCCGGGCCGAGCGCTGCGGGGACACCCGGGAGCCCGACCCGGCGGGGGTGTGGCTGCGGCCCCCCGAGGGGGACCCGAGCGGCGCTGACGCCGACCTTGTGCGGCTCGTCAGCGCGGCGGCCACCGAATGCCACCGCGCCGCACTCCACCGCAGCGGCCGACGTCAGCCGTTGGCCTTTTCGTAGGCCTCACGGATCTCGGCCGGAACCCGGCCGCGGTCATTGACGTTGTAGCCGTTCTCCTTGGCCCACGCGCGGATCTTCGCGGTGTCCGGCGAGCCGCCGGACGAGGCCGCGCGGGCCTTTCCACGGCCGCCCGCGGAGGCGCGGCCCGTGCGACGACCGGCCTTGACGAATTCCGCGAGGGATTCCCGGAGCTTGTCGGCGTTCGCGGTGGTGAGATCGATCTCGTAGGACTTGCCGTCCAGCGCGAACGTCACCGTCTCGTCAGCCTCGCCGCCATCGAGGTCGTCAACAAGAAGGACCTGAACCTTCTGTGCCACCGGCTACTCCCATTCGTGCTGCCACCTGTTCGAGGACGGGCGGCGATATGCGAATACTGATATCGACAACCACAGCAAACCGCCTTTCCCCGGAAAACACAAACCCTGATCGAGGTTTGCGCACGAACGCACGACGCGAGGTCAGGACCTTTCGGACAAAGCAGCCACGGTCGTGATGCCTCCGTGACTGGATCAGAGATGGAGCAGCATCCGGCTGTTGCCCAAGGTGTTCGGCTTGACTCGCTCCAGGTCCAGGAACTCGGCCACGCCTTCGTCATACGAGCGCAGGAGCTCGCTGTACACATCGCCGTCCACGGGCGTGTCCCCGATCTCGGCGAATCCGTGCTTGACGAAGAAGTCGACTTCGAAGGTGAGGCAGAAAATTCGGCGCACCCCGAGGAACCGCCCGGTTTCCAGCAGCTTCTCCAGCAGGCGGTGACCGACGCCGGTGCCGCGCATGACCGGGTCCACGGCGAGGGTGCGGACCTCCGCCAGGTCCTCCCACATCACGTGCAGCGCTCCGCAGCCCACCACCTGCCCGTCCGCCGCCCGCTCGGCCACCCAGAACTCCTGGATGTCCTCGTAAAGGGTCACGGTCGCTTTGTTGAGGAGGATGCGGTCCCGCGAGTAGGTGTCGATGAGGCGGCGCACCGTCCGCACATCGGATGTCCGCGCCCGACGGAGCGTCACCGTGTTCCCGCTTATCTGTTCTGCCATGCCCGCACGCTATCGCTCCTCGGGACCGGTCAGCCGAACCCCATTGACCTGGACCACGCGCAGGGCGTCCCGCAACGCGCCGACCTGTTCCGGCGACATCATGCCGAAGAACGCCACGAGAGCCGCAGCCGCGTTGTCACTGGCCGACCACGCTTCGCTCATGAGTGCGGCCGAGTACGCGGCCCGGGTCGAGACGGGTTCATATCGATAGGCGCGGCCCTGCTGCTCGCGGCGGAGCCAGCCCTTCTGATGGAGGTTGTCCATTACGGTCATGACCGTCGTGTACGCGATCCGCCGTTCTCCCCGGAGATCCTCCAGGACTTCTCTGACAGTGACCGGACGGTTCCACTGCCATACCCGGGTCATGACGGCGTCTTCGAGCTCGCCCAAACGTCGTGGCACACCGGGAATGATAGGCGGCGCGGGCGTCGGGCCACGGGTGCCACGGACGCACAAAGGGTGTGTGAGGGCCGCAGGCCCTCACACACCCGGTTCTTCCGTCCGGCCTTCGGCGCCGGCCACCGCATCGGTCAGACGCGGGCCTCGCTCTCCGTGGACGCCTCGGGAGCGGCCTGGGCGTACACCGCGTCGACGGCGGCGTCCTCCTTGGCCTTGTTGGCGCCACCCTGGCTCTTGACGATGGTCACGATGAGAGCGGTGAAGGCAACGGCCATCACCGCGGAGGGAGTGAGTGCGGCAATGTAGTCCATACCCACGAGAGTAGGGCAGCCCCCCGGGCCTTCGAGGAGCACCCCGGGCATGGCCTTCGCCACGTTTTCGGCCGGGCGCCGAGGACCGCGCGGACACCGCAGCGCAGCCGCTGCCGGGGCGTCGGAGCGGCTGCGCTGCGGGCCGGTGGAGCGGTCGGGGCGCGGGCTACGCGGAGAGCAGGGCCTGCTCGGGCGGGGGCGTTCTGCGACGCGGCGGGAACACCTCGCCCGGCGTGGGGATCGGCCGCGACGGCCGCTGAGGCCCCGCCGGCCGGTCGCGCTCGGGCGCCGGCTCGTCCCGCTCCGGCCGCCGCGGCTCGCGCGGTTCCTCGGGGGCGCCGGGCTCGGCGTCCTCCTCCCCGCCCGCGCCCGAGGCGCCCAGGCCGCCGGGGAGCGCCGCGAGCGGCGTCCGGGCGGCCGGGAGGGCGGCGCGCACGAGCAGGTCCATGCGGCGGGCGGCCTCCTGCGCGCCGGTGCGCCCGGCGCACAGCCGCCGCAGGGCGGTCACGTCCTCGTCGGTCGGGGTGTAGCCCGCGTCGAGCGCGCTGCCGAGCCGGGCCAGGTAGCCCGCCGCCGCACCGGGGAGGGCGGCCCGGTAGCGGGCCACGTCGGCGAAGAGGAACCGCCGGAGCCGCGCGGCCTCGTGCGTCGCGTCGTCCACGGCCAGCGTGAGCATGAGGCACTCCCTGATCTCCTGGGCCGGGAGCGCGGCGGACTGGAGGGTGGTGGCAAGGGCACGGCGGAGCACGCGCAGCTCCTCGGCGCTGAACGCCATGCCGCCTCGGGAACCATGTGGCGTGGGCATAGTGTGACTTTAAGTGCTAAACGGACGAAATGCAGGGCGTGACGCGCCCCGCCGTGCCGCGCCTCAGAGGCGGGAGGCGTTCCGTTCGTACACCAGCCGCAGGCCGATGAGCGTGAGCCACGGCTCGTGCTCGTCGATCACGGACGACTCCCCCAGCACCATCGGCGCGAGCCCGCCCGTCGCGATGACGGTCACGTCGTCGGGGTCGCCGTCGGGACCGGCCAGCTCCCGCGCCATACGGTCCACGACCCCGTCGACCTGGCCCGCGAAGCCGTAGAGGATGCCGGACTGCATGGCCTCCACCGTGTTCTTGCCGATCACCGCGCGCGGCCGGGCCAGCTCGATCTTCCGCAGCTGGGCGCCGCGCACGCCGAGCGCCTCGACGCTGATCTCGATGCCGGGGGCGATCACGCCGCCCACGTACTCGCCGCGCGCGGAGATGGCGTCGAACGTCGTGGCCGTGCCGAAGTCGACGACGACGCAGGGCCCGCCGTACAGCTCGACGGCGCCCACCGCGTTGATGATGCGGTCCGCGCCGACCTCCTTCGGGTGGTCCATGAGGACCGGCACGCCCGTCTTGACCCCCGGCTCCACCAGGACGGCCGGGATGTCGCCGTAGTAGCGGCGGGTGACCTCGCGCAGCTCGTGCAGCACGGACGGGACGGTGGAGCAGATGGCGATGCCGTCGATGCCCTCGCCCAGCTCCACCCCGAGCAGCGGGTGCATGCCCATCAGGCCCTGGAGCAGGACGGCCAGCTCGTCGGCGGTGCGGCGGGCGTCGGTGGAGATGCGCCAGTGCTCCACGATCTCCTCGCCGTCGAACAGGCCGAGGACGGTGTGGGTGTTCCCGACGTCGATGGTCAGCAGCATGGGATCAGACCTCGTCCCGCAGGTCGAGGCCGATGTCGAGGACCGGCGCGGAGTGGGTGAGCGCGCCGACGGCCAGGTAGTCGACGCCCGTGGCGGCGTAGGAGGCGGCGTTCGCCAGGGTGAGGCGGCCCGAGGACTCCAGCACGGCCCGTCCCGCGACGAGCGCGACGGCCTCCGCCGTCTGCGCCGGGGTGAAGTTGTCCAGCAGCAGGAGGTCGGCGCCCTCGGCGAGGACGGGCTCGATCTGGTCCAGCCGGTCGACCTCGACCTCGATCGGCAGGTCGGGGAACTCCTCCCGGACGGCCTTGAACGCCGCCGCGACACCGCCCGCCGCGATGACGTGGTTGTCCTTGATCAGGGCCGCGTCGGAGAGGGAGAACCGGTGGTTGACGCCGCCGCCGCAGCGCACCGCGTACTTCTCCAGGGCGCGCAGCCCCGGCGTCGTCTTGCGGGTGTCGCGGACGCGGGTGCCGGTGCCCTCCAGGACGTCGGCCCACGCGCGGGTGGCCGTCGCGATGCCGGAGAGCCGGCCCAGGAGGTTCAGCGCGCTGCGCTCACCGGTGAGGAGGTCGCGGGTGCGGGTGCGCACGCTCAGCAGGACGGTGCCGGGCGCCACCCGCGCGCCGTCCTCCACGTGCCGCTCGACCTCGAACTCATCGGTGCACACCACCGACAGGACCGCCTCGGCGACCCGCAGCCCGGCGACCGTCCCGGCCTCGCGGGCGGTGAAGTCGCCGGTGGCCACGGCGTCCTCCGGGACGGTGGCGACGGATGTGACGTCCACGCCGTGGTCGAGGTCCTCCTCGACGGCCAGGTGCGCGACGTCCTCCACCTGGACGGGGTCGAGCCCGGCGTCGGCCAGGAGCCGCGCCAGGTCCGGGTCGAGCCCGCACTCCAGCGGGTCGAGGTCCGGGTCGTCGTCGAAGTCCGCGCTGCCGCAGCCGCAGGCGTCCCCGCAGCCGCCGCCCCCGGAGGGCGCGGTGGCGCCGGGGCCGCCGATCTGGAGCAGGGGCAGCTCCACCGGCTCGGGGCGGACGCGGTCGTCGGAGGGGGTCACGGCTTCTCCTCGGGAGCGGCGGGGGTGACCGGCGGGAAGCCGGTGGTGTCGGTCGTGCGGAGGGTGAGGGGCACGGCGTCGTGCGGCGTGGGGGCGCCCAGGGTCACGACGAGGTGGCGGGCCCACCGGGCATCGTCGCGGTCGGGGTGGTCCTCGCGCCAGTGGCAGCCGCGGGTCTCCGCCCGGCGGGCGGCGGCCGCGACGAGGACGGAGGCCACCAGGTGGAGGTTGGTGACCTCCCACGACTCGGTGGCCGGCTCGGCGGGCTTTCCGTCCCGGCCGGGTCCGGAACGGAGGGCGGCCAGCGCGGCCGCGGCCCCGGCGAGGCTCGCCGCGGAACGCAGCACGCCCGCCCCGGCGGTCATGATCCGCTGCACCTCGCCGCGCGCCTCGGCGGGCAGCAGCGGCAGCGCGGGCGGGGCGGCGGGCGCGGGGCGGGCGGGCGCGGCGCCGTCCCCGCCACGGTCCCCGGCGCGGGCGCGGATGTCCGCCGCGATGCGTTCGGCGAAGACCAGGCCCTCCAGCAGCGAGTTCGACGCCAGCCGGTTCGCGCCGTGCACCCCGGTGCAGGCGGCCTCCCCGCAGGCGTAGAGCCCGGGCACGGTGGTGCGTCCGCGCAGGTCGGTCCGGACGCCGCCGGAGGCGTAGTGGGCGGCGGGCGCGACGGGGATCGGCTCCCGGACCGGATCCAGGCCGTGCCCGCGGCAGGCCGCGAGGATGGTCGGGAAGCGCTCGGCCCACATGCGGGCGCCGAAGTGCCGGGCGTCCAGGTACATGTGGTCGGTGCCCTGCTCCTGGCAGCGCCGCATGATGCCCTTGGCCACGATGTCCCGGGGCGCCAGCTCGCCCAGCTCGTGCAGCCCGGTCATGAAGCGGACGCCGTCGGCGTCGACGAGGTGGGCGCCCTCGCCGCGCACGGCCTCGGAGATCAGCGGCTGCTGGCCCTCCGCCCCGGAGCCCAGGTAGAGCACGGTGGGGTGGAACTGGACGAACTCCAGGTCGCTGACCTCGGCCCCGGCCCGCAACGCGAGGGCGACGCCGTCGCCGGTGGAGACGGCCGGGTTGGTGGTGGCCGAGAAGACCTGGCCCATGCCGCCGGTCGCCAGCACCACGGCGGGCGCGTGGACGGCGCCCACCCCGTCGTGCTGCCCCTCGCCCATGACGTGCAGGGAGACCCCGGCGGTGCGACCGCCCGCGTCCCGGAGCAGGTCCAGGACGAGGGCGTGCTCGATGGTGCGGATGCCCGCGCTCTGCACGGCCTCCACCAGCGCACGCGAGATCTCCGCACCCGTCGCGTCGCCGCCGGCGTGGGCGATGCGGCGGCGGTGGTGACCGCCCTCGCGGGTCAGCTCGATCTCGCCGGTCGCGGTGGAGGTGTCGAAGACGGCGCCGGTGGCGATGAGCCGGCGGACGGCGTCCGGGCCCTCGGTGACGAGGGTGCGCACGGCGTCCTCGTCGCACAGCCCGGCACCCGCCGTGAGGGTGTCGGCGAGGTGCTGGGCGGGTGTGTCGCCCTCGCCGAGGGCGGCGGCGATGCCGCCCTGGGCCCAGCGGGTGGAGCCGTCGTCGAGGTCCGCCTTGGTGACGATGACGGTGGTCAGGCCCGTGGCGGCGCAGCGCAGGGCGGCGGTGAGGCCGGCCACCCCGGAGCCGACGACGACGACGTCGGCCTCGATGGCCCAGCTGGGGGTGGGGGCGTCCAGACGTATGCCGGGGACGGCGGGGGCCGGGGCAGCGTGGCCCGTCGCGGCGGTCATGCGGAGGCTCCGAACCAGAGGCGGATGTTGTCGATGAGGCGGGTGGTGCCGACGCGGGCCGCCACGGCCAGGACCGCCTCGCCCTGGAAGTCGTCGGGGACGTCGGTGAAGTCGCGGGGGTCGACGAGCGCCAGGTAGTCGACGTCCAGGCCGCGCGCCTCCTCCAGCACCGGCCGCGCGGCGGCGAGCGCCGCCGCCGGGCCGCCGGAGGCGTGGGCCAGGGCGTGCGCGTCCGCCGACGCGCGGGACTCGCCCACCTTGGCCAGCGCCGCCGCCCGCCCCTCCGGGGCACCGGACGCGGCGGCGCGCACGCGCAGGGCCGTCTCGGCGGTCAGCCGGTCCCGGGCGGCGAACAGCGCACGGGACAGGGCCAGGGCGATGTTCCGCTCGTAGCGGGACAGGTAGCGGTTGCGGCTGGAGAGGGCCAGCCCGTCCGGCTCCCGGACCGTGGGGACGCCGACGACCTCCACGGGGAAGTTCAGGTCCCGCACCATGCGGGTGATGAGCGCGAGCTGCTGGGCGTCCTTCTCCCCGTAGAACGCGACGTCGGGAGCGGTCAGGTGCAGCAGCTTGGCGACGACGGTCAGCATGCCGTCGAAGTGGCCCGGCCGGTGCTCGCCCTCCAGCCGCCCGCCCATCGGCCCGGCCGTGACGCGCACCTCCGGCTCACCCCCCGGATAGACCTCGTCGGCGGGCGGCGCGAACACGACGTCGGCCCCCGCCCCCGCCGCCACCGCGAGGTCGGCGTCCAGGGTGCGCGGATAGCGGTCCAGGTCCTCACCGGCCCCGAACTGCAACGGGTTCACGAAGACGGTCACCACCACCTGGCCCCCGGGCCCCACGGCGGCGCGGGCGGCACGGACCAGCTCCGCGTGGCCCTCGTGCAGGGCGCCCATCGTCATCACCACGCCCCGTCGCCGCCCCCGGTCGGGACGCAGGGCCCGCAGCTCGGCGGCCGTGCGCAGCAGGGCGGGCGCGGCCGTCATGAACGGGCTCCGTCCGAGAGGACCGCCAGCAGGTCCTCCGCCAGCTCCGGCTTGAGCAGCCCGTGCTCCAGGGCCCGGTCCGCCGTGGTGCGGGCCATGGCGAGGTAGCCGGGAACGGCCGCCGGCGCGTGCCGGCGCAGCTCGGCGATGTGCGCCGAGACGGTCCCCGCGTCGCCGCGTGCCACGGGCCCGGTCAGCGCGGCGTCGCCGGAGCGCAGCGCGTTGTCCAGGGCGGCGCCCAGCAGCGGGCCCAGCATGCGGTCGGGTGCGGCGACACCGGCCGTGCGCAGCAGGTCCTGCGCCTGCGCGACGAGCGTGACCAGGTGGTTCGCGCCGAGGGCGAGCGCCGCGTGGTAGAGGGGACGGCTCTCCTCGGCGATCCACTCCGGCTCCCCGCCCATCTCGATGACGAGCGCCTCGGCCGCGAGCCGCAGCTCCTCGGGGGCCGTCACGCCGAAGACGCAGCCCGCGAGGCGCTGGACGTCGACGCCGGTGCCGGTGAACGTCATCACCGGGTGCAGCGCGAGCGGCAGGGCACCCGCGCGCAGCGCCGGATCCAGCACGGAGATCCCGTACCGGCCCGAGCTGTGCGCGATCAGCTGGCCCGGCCGGACGGCGCCCGTCTCGGCGAGGCCGGACACGAGAGCGGGCAGCGCGTCGTCGGGCACGGTCAGCAGCACCAGCTCGGAGCGCGCCAGCACCTCGGCCGGCTCCACCAGCGGCACCCCGGGCAGGAGCTCCGCCGCCCGCTGCCGGGACGCGTCGGAGACGCCGGACGCGGCCACCGTGCGGTGCCCGGCCAGACCGAGTGCCGCCGCCAGGGCGGGGCCGACCCGGCCGGCGCCCACCACGCCGACGGCCAGCCGCGCGGGCCGCTCGTGGGCGTGCCGGGCGGGTTCGTGTGCGTTCACGGATCGAAGCCTTCCGTTCCAGTCCGCTGTTCTTGTCGGTACCGGACGTCGGGGCCCCATGCTACTTGGGTACCGCCACCGTGGTCGTGCGGTCGATCGGCCCGCACGACCACGGTGCGGAGACACGACGGCCGGAGGGGACACGATGGGTGAGGATGCGGGCATGACGGGCGAGGGCGAAGAGGCCGGCGGCGTCCCCCGGGAGCGGCTGCTCGCCGCGCTGCGCGGCGCGGAGCGGAAGCTGTGGTCGGGGCCGCTGCGGTCCGTCGGCGAGCGCCTCGCGGACGTCGCGGACGCCGCCGCCGCGGACCTCGACGGGTGGCCGGACTTCTACGGGGACGGCGTCGTGGAGCGGCTGGAGGAGCGGACCGCCGAGCTGCTGGACCTCCCGGCCGCCGTGTGGTTCCCCACCGGGACGATGGCCCAGCAGGCCGCCCTGCGCTGCTGGGCGGCCCGCACCGGCGACCCTCGGGTGGCCCTGCACGCCGACTCCCACCCGGTGCGGCACGAACGGGAGGCGCTGGAACGCGTCGCGGGCCTGCGTCCGGTACGGATGGGCACCGAGCACACGCCCGTCACCGCCGAGGACGTCCGCGCCCTCGACGAGCCGGTCGGCACCGTCATGCTGGAACTGCCGCTGCGGGACGCCGGTTTCGTCCTGCCCACCTGGGAGGAGCTGACGCGGACGGTGGCGGCGGCCCGCGAACGGGACGCGGTCGTCCACCTCGACGGGGCGCGGCTGTGGGAGTGCACGACGTGGTTCGACCGTCCGCTGCCCGACATCGCCGGGCTCGCGGACTCCGTCTACGTCTCTTTCTACAAGTCGCTGGGCGGGCTGTCCGGCGCCGCGCTGGCCGGTCCGGCGGAGCTGGCCGACGAGGCCCGGGTGTGGCGGCACCGGTACGGCGGCTCGGTCTTCCAGCAGTGGCCCGCCGCGCTGACGGCGCTGCGGGGGCTGGAGCGGGAGCTGCCCCGGCTGCCGTCGTACGTGGCCCGCGCCCGGCTCGTCGCGGCGGCGCTGCGGTCCGGCTTCGCGGCGGCGGAGGTGCCGTGGGCGCGGGTGCAGCCGCAGGAGCCGCACACCCACCAGTTCCACGTGTGGCTCGCGGGCGACGCGGAGGCGCTGACGCTGGCCTCGCTGCGGCAGGCCGAGGAGACCGGGACCGCGCTGTTCGGCCGCTGGACGGCGGCGGGGGCGCCGGGGCTGGCCCTCACGGAGGTCACCGTCGACGCGGCGGGCCTCGACTGGAGCGCCGCCGACGTCCACACGGCACTCACGTCGTTCCTGACGTACGCCCGGTCCCGGTAGGGTCCTGGCCTCGCCGACCACGGATTCTCTCTTCGAGGAGCCCGGACACCCGGGCGAACCCGAGCAGCTCCTGATCAGCGGGCGTACCGTCGGGGCCGGCCAGGATCCCGAGGGCGACCAGGCGGAAGATCAGCGCCCGCACGAGCGTCTGCGCGCTCTCGACGCCGGGGGGCAGCGAGTCCGCCAGGGACGGTCCGGCCCCGTGGTGGAGCAGGCCGTCGATCACCACGATGGCATCTGCGTAGGCGACCGGCCGCCAGTAGGGGGAGAAGTCGATGATCGCGGGAGCATGGCCGGGAGCGAAGAGAACGTTTCCCGTCAGATCACCGTGAACGAGCTGATCAGGCATGGCGACGGGTTCGCGGAGCGCCAGCAGTCGGGCGACCGGCCGCCGCACGGACGCCGGTACCTCCGCGGTCGAGTCGCCCCAGGCCACGCGGTCGGCCACCGCCCACGGATGCCGGTACACGTCCAACCGCTCGGGACGCGGCTCGTCCCGCAGAGCCTGGTGGAAGTCCCTCGCGGCGGTGAACAGAGAGTCCCATCTGCCGACAGGTCCCGGCTCGCCCGTCAGGAACCGCGTGGCAGCCCACCCGTCGACGACATGCCCTCCGGTCACGGAGGGCAGGAACTGTGGGACCCGGAACGCCTTCCTGCCCTGGAGGCCGTTCATCAACCGCGCGGTCCACTCCACGTCCGCACGGTCGCCGACCGGCTTCAGCACGGCGTCACCCACACGGACGCTCTGCCCCTGGCCTCCGTCCAGCGGTCGGGGCCGGCCCGTGAGCCGGAACGCCCGCAGCACGGACAGCGGCGGGAGGGCGGCGTGGGGCGCACGGGTCATGCCCGCATCGTTCCGGACGGACGCCGCCTCGCGCATCCGTGTTTCCCGCGAGCCTGCCCGCGTCGCGCGCACCCGTACGGGTCCACGGTGGTCGGAGCGATCCGCCGGAGGCTGGGTGCCGCGTCGAGCCGACCCGGTCCCGAGCCGGAGGCGTGCCCGCTGAGCGGTCAGCCGCGGCCGGCGCGGACGAGGCCGGTCTCGTAGGCCAGGACGACCGCCTGGACGCGGTCGCGCAGGCCGAGCTTGGTGAGGATGCGGCCGACGTGCGTCTTGACCGTCGCCTCCGACAGGACGAGGTGGGCGGCGATCTCCCCGTTGGACATGCCCTGCGCGACGAGCAGCAGCACCTCGCGCTCCCGGTCGGTGAGGCGGGCCAGCTCGCGGTGCTCGGCGGCGTCCGCCGTGCCGGGGAGCATCGGGGAGAAGCGGTCGATCAGCCGCCGGGTGGTGGACGGCGCCACGACGGCGTCGCCGCTGTGCACGGCCCGGATGGCGTTGAGCAGCTCGCCGGGCGGCACGTCCTTCAGCAGGAAGCCGCTCGCACCGGCCTTGAGGGCGGCGAAGGCGTACTCGTCGAGGTCGAAGGTGGTGAGGATGAGCACCTTCGGGCCGCCCGGACCGCCCTCGCCCTCCTGGCAGATGCGCCGGGTGGCCTCGACGCCGTCCATCACCGGCATGCGGATGTCCATGAGGACGACGTCCACGTGGATGGCGCGCAGGGCGGCCAGGGCCTCGGCGCCGTCGCCCGCCTCGGCGGCGACCTCCATGTCGGGCTGGGCGGCCAGCACCATGCGGAAGCCGGTGCGGAGCAGCGCCTGGTCGTCGACGAGCATCACGCGGACGGTCATGGGTGGGTCCTCTTCTCAGCGGGGTCTGGGCGGTCTCGGCGGTCTCGGCGGGCGGGGCGGCGGCTTGAGGGGTGGCGTCAGGTCCGTCCGGCCAGCGGCAGCCGGGCGTGGATGCGGAAGCCGCCGCCGGGGCGGGGGCCGGCCTCCAGCCGGCCGCCGACCATGCCGACGCGTTCGCGCATGCCGATCAGCCCGTGCCCGAGGCCGTCCGCGCCGCCCTCCTCGTACAGCTCCGCCTGGGAGCCGCGCCCGTCGTCCTCGGCCAGCAGGCTCAGCTCGTCGGTGCCGTAGGTGAGGCGGACGGTCGCCCCCACGTCGGGTCCGCCGTGCTTGCGCGTGTTGGTGAGCGCCTCCTGCACGATGCGGTACGCCGTCAGCTCGACGCCGCTGGGCAGCGGGCGGGGGGAGCCGTCGACCCGGAAGTCAACGGTGAGGCCCGTGCCGCGCACCTGCTCGACGAGCTCGGTGAGCTGGTCGACGCCGGGCTGCGGCACGTACTCGCCCGCCTCACCGTCCTCGCTGGTGCGCAGGACGCCCAGCAGCCGTCGCATCTCGGCGAGTGCCTGGCGCCCGGTGCCGGAGATGGTCTCCAGGGCCTGCCGGGTCTGCTCGGGCGCGGTTTCCAGGACGTAGGCGCCGCCGTCGGCCTGCACCACCATGACCGACACGTTGTGCGCGACGACGTCGTGCAGCTCCCGGGCGATGCGGGCGCGCTCGGCGGCCACGGCGACCTTGGCCTGCGCCTCCCGCTCCCGCTCCAGCCGGGCGGCGCGCTCCTCCAGCTGCACGTAGTAGGCGCGGCGGGTGCGCAGCGAGTCGCCCAGCACCCAGGCCAGCAGGAAGCAGACGGTCAGGAAGACCAGGCCGGCGATGGTGCTGAGCGAGCTGCCCTCGCCGGCGAAGAAGCGGAGGGCGGCGAGGGTGGGGGCGACGAAGGCCCCGCCGAGCGCCAGCAGCGAGGCCCAGCGCACCGGCCCGGAGGCGACGGTGAAGACGATCACCAGCATCGCGAAGTCCGGTGGCACGGCGAAGACGTCGGTGACGAGCTGGGCGACGCCCGCGAGGGCGGCGAGCAGCAGCATCTGCTGCGGGCAGCGGCGGCGCAGCCAGACGACGACGGCGAGCGCGAGGGTGACCGGGATCGCGGCGAGGACCTGCCATTCGGCGAGCGCGCCGCCGTGGTTCGCGGCGGACGCCTCGGCGACGAGCCACACGGCGGACATCATGAGCAGGCAGACGGCCCAGAAGCCGTCCACCCACATGGGATGTCTGCGGAGGAACTCGTAGAGCCGGTGCACGTCACCCAGCGTAAACAGCCCGAACGGCCGACGGGTCAACCGGAGGATCGATCCCTGCTACGTTCAACTACTTCCCAGGGTGGATACGGGACGGCCCCGGGCCGGTACCCGGCCTGGTGGACGGCGTCGGAACCGAAGTGGAAGGGGAGGCCCCGCGATGGGCGGCGCGAGCGATGCGGACGCGGGGTTCACGGGCTGGCGGGACGCCGCCGAGCGGGCCCTCTACGGCCCCGACGGCTTCTTCGTCCGCGAGGCGCCGGGCGCCCACTTCCGCACCTCCGTGCACGCCTCGACGCGGTACGCGGAGGCCGTCGCGGAACTCCTGCTGCGGGTGGACGCCGAGCTGGGCGGGCCGCCGGAACTCGCGCTGGTCGACGTCGGGGCGGGTCGGGGCGAACTGCTCACCGGCGTGCTGGCCGCGCTGCCGCCCGACGTGGCGGACCGGGTGCGTCCCGTCGCCGTGGAGCGGGCGGCTCGTCCGGCGGGCCTGGACCCGCGGGTGGCGTGGCGGTCCGCGCTGCCGGAAGGCGGCCTGAGCGGCCTGGTGTTCGCCAACGAGTGGCTGGACAACGTGCCCTGCGAGGTCGTCGAGGCGGACGACGGGGGGCGCTGGCGCCGGGTGGAGGTGCGCACGGACGGGGTGGAGCGGCTGGGCCCGCCGGTCTCCGGGGCGGACGCGCGGTGGCTGGACCGGTGGTGGCCCGGCCCGCCGGAGCCGGGCCACCGGGCGGAGCCGGGCGGCCCCCGGGACGCCGCGTGGCGGGCGGCCGTCCGCGTGCTGGACCGGGGGCTGGCCGTCGCCGTGGACTACGGCCATCTGCGGACGGACCGGCCGCCCTTCGGCACCCTGACCGGCTACCGCGCGGGCCGACCGGTGCTCCCGGTGCCGGACGGGTCGTGCGACCTGACGGCGCACGTCGCGCTGGACGCCTGCGCCGGGCCGCGGGCCGCGCTGCTGCCGCAGCGCACGGCGCTGGCCCGGCTGGGGGTGCGCGGCGACCGGCCGCCGCTCGCCTCGGCCTCGGCCGACCCGGCCGGGTACGTGCGGGCGCTGGTGCGGGCCGGGGAGGCGGCGGAGCTGCTCGACCCGGCCGGGCTGGGCGGGCACCTGTGGCTCGTCGAGCCGGTGGGCACGGGCGACGTGCTGCGCTGAGCGGGCCGTGCCGGTCGCGGGGCGTCCCGGGTCGGCGGGCGTGCTCAGGTCAGCCAGCGCTCCGGGCGGGCGGTGCGGCGTCCGGTGCGCGAACGTTCCGCCTGGGCGACGACGACGGCCTCGGCCTCCTCGGCGTCCCGCAGGCGGGCCACCACCGAGCCGTTCGCACCGTGGTCCACGTGGACGTCCGCCAGGCCGAGCCGCCGCTCCCACGGGCCCTGGGTGCGCCGCACGCTCTGCACCTTCGCGTGCGGCACCAGCTCCAGCACGCGCCGCAGCCGTCCGTGCCGGGTGACGAAGACGGCGTCGGTGACCCCGTGCGCGTAGCCGTGCCACCACACCGGCACCGCGAACCGCGCCCGGCGCGCCACGGGCCGGGCCGCCGCCACCGCGGCGGCCACGTCCACCCCCGGCAGCACCGTGGCCAGCACGCGGGCGGCCACCGCCCGCTCCGCGACCGGGAGCAGCAGCGTGTCGCCGCCGTTGCCCGCGACGGCCAGTTCGACGCGCACCCAGCCGCGCCGCCGCCACAGCAGCGGCTCCGAGATCCGCACGGCCTGCACCCGGCCCGGCGGCACGGTGGCGTGCTCCCGGTTCAGCAGCCCGTGGTCGACGCGGACGCCATCCGGGGACTCGGCGACCTTCCAGTCGTACTCGGACAGGTAGCGGCCCACGGTCGCCATCCACGCGCCGCCCACCATCGGCACCGCCGCCGCGAGGGCGGCGGCCGGGCTGCCGCTCGCCCACCACAGGAAGCCGGGGACCACGACGAGGGCCGCCAGGAACCCCCAACCGCTGCCCATCAGCAGCAGCGCGACGGTGAGCATGCCCGGCGGCACCCGCAGGAGCACCCGTTCCGGCGCCTCGCCCGCCTCGGGGGCCGCGTCCGGGGCGATCCCGGCGGCGCGGGCCAGCAGCTCGGCCCGCAGGGCGACGGCGTCGGCCTCGCCGAGGAACGCCAGCTCGTCCTTCTCGTTCGTCCCGACGACGTCCAGCTTCAGCTTGGCCACGCCGGCGACGCGGGCCAGCAGCGGCCGGGAGACGTCCACGGCCTGGATGCGGTCCAGCCGGATGTGGGCGACGCGGCGGAAGAGGACCCCGGTGCGGATGCGCAGCTCGGTGTCCGTCACCGCGTAGTGCGTCACCCACCACGAGACGAAGCCGTACCCGGCCGCCAGCGGCACCACGACGGCGAACGCCAGCGCCAGCCACCCGAGCGTCAGCTCCTCCGCCCAGGCCCGGGTGCGCTGGTAGTCCTGCACGGAGAAGACGACGAGCGCCGCGATGGGCGCCCAGGCCCGGCGCCACGGCGTGATGGGGTGCAGCCGCCGGCCCTCCTGCGGCGCGGCGTCCCGCTCCGGCCCGTCCGGCCTGTCCGGCCCGTCCGGCCCCTCCGGCTCCCGGTCGGTACTCACAGGCCCGCCGATCGGGCCTCGCCCAGTTCGGTGAGGCGGTCCCGCAGCCGTTCCGCCTCGGCGGGCACCAGCCCGGGGACGGCCGCGTCCGTCGTGGCGGCGGCGGTGTGCAGCTGGAGGCGGGCCAGCCCGTACCGGCGCTCCAGCGGCCCCGAGGTGACCTCGACGAGCTGCATCCGCCCGTAGGGCACGACCGTCGTCTCGCGCCACAGCACGCCCCGGCTGATCAGCAGGTCGTCGGCGCGCTCCGCGTACCGCCAGGACCGCCAGTTGCGGCCCAGCGCGTACCAGCCCCAGGCGGCGACGGCGGGCCACAGCAGCGCGGGCAGTGCCCACACCGGGCCGAGCGGCAGGGCCAGCGGCAGGGCGGTGGCGAGCGTCAGCACGCCCATGACCGTCAGGAGCACCGTGCGCCGCATGCTCAGCAGCGCCCGTTCGACGCCGCGCCACTCCTGTTCCCCGGGCTCGGAGGGGCCGTTGGTCGGCCCGTCAGCCGGCCCGGCCGTCGGCCGGGACGCCGGGGCGTCCGGTGCCGCGCCTCCCGTCGCGGTGGGGCGGGGTACGTCCTCCGGTGCGTCCGGTACGGGTGCGCCCTGCTCGGGGGGCTCCCCCGTCGGCCCGTGCTGCGCCTGCTCCTGCATGGGTCAAGGGTAGGCGGCGGCAGCGGCGCGGCGGCCCGGCTGTCAGACTTGGCCCATGACGGAGACGACAGTCGGCATCGGAGGCGCGGCCGAGAGCACCGACATGGTGCTGAACATCGGCCCCCAGCACCCGTCCACCCATGGCGTCCTGCGGCTGCGCCTGGTGCTGGACGGCGAGCGGATCAGCGCCGCCGAGCCCGTCGTCGGCCACATGCACCGGGGGGCCGAGAAGCTCTTCGAGGCACGCGACTACCGGCAGATCATCGTCCTGGCCAACCGGCACGACTGGCTGTCGGCCTTCTCCAACGAGCTGGGCGTCGTCCTCGCCGTCGAACGGATGCTCGGCATGGAGGTGCCCGAGCGGGCCGTGTGGCTGCGGACGCTCCTGGCCGAGCTCAACCGCGTGCTCAACCACCTGATGTTCCTCGGCTCCTACCCGCTGGAGCTCGGCGGCATCACGCCCATCTTCCACGCCTTCCGGGAGCGGGAGGACCTCCAGCACGTGATGGAGGAGCTGTCGGGCGGGCGGATGCACTACATGTTCAACCGCGTCGGCGGTCTCAAGGAGGACCTCCCGGCGGGCTGGACGGACCGGGCCCGCGCCGCCGTCGGAGCCCTGCGCTCCCGCATGGGCGTCTACGACGACCTGGTGCTCGGCAACGAGATCTTCCGCGCGCGCACCGAGGGCGTCGGCGTGCTGAGCCCCGCGACGGTGCACGGCTACGGCGTGAGCGGGCCCATCGCGCGCGCGTCCGGGGTCGACTTCGACCTGCGCCTCGACGAGCCCTACCTCGCCTACGGGGAGCTGCGGGACGTCCTGCGCGTGGTCACCCGGGACGGCGGGGACTGCCTGGCCCGCTTCGAGGTGCTGCTCGCCCAGACGCACAACGCCCTGGAGCTGGCCGACGCCTGCCTGGACCGGCTGGCCGAGCTGCCCCCCGGCCCCGTCAACCAGCGGCTGCCGAAGGTGCTGAAGGCCCCCGAGGGCGCGACGTACGCGTGGACGGAGAACCCGCTCGGGCTGAACGGGTACTACCTGGTCTCCAAGGGCGAGAAGACGCCGTACCGGCTGAAGCTCCGTTCGGCGTCGTTCAACAACATCCAGGCGCTCACCGAGCTGCTGCCCGGCACGCTGGTCGCCGACATGGTCGCGATCCTCGGGTCGTTCTTCTTCGTCGTCGGCGACATCGACAAGTAGACCGACACCTGGGGGCCGACGGCTCAGGAGGCGCGGGCGGCCTCACGCCGCGCGGCGGGGCGGGGGCCGCCGGAGCCGAAGTAGTCGAAGCCGTCCCCGCTGCCGCCGAGTTCCGCGCCGCCGACGTCCGCGCCGCCGACGTCCGATTCCGGGCGCGGCGCCGCCTCGGAGCGGGCGGCCAGCAGGTCGAGCGCGGCGCAGGCCCTGCGGTAGGCGTCGGGGCCCACGGCGGAGGCGGACCGGCCCGGCGGCAGCGCCTTCGCCGGTTCGGCGGCGGCGATGGCGAGCTGACGGCGGCCCTCCAGCGCCGAGGCGCGGTCGGTCTCGGCGTGGGCGTACCGGCGCAGCAGCGCGGCGTGTTCGGTGCGCAGCCGCTCGAACGTCTCCTCCGCGGCCCGCGCCTCCTCCTGCGCCGTCCGGCGCAGCGCGCGCGCCTCCTCCAGGTCCTCCTCCAGCTCGGCGCAGCGCTCCTCGACGCGCCACTCCAGGCTGCGGCGGGCGGCCTGGGCCTCGCCGAGGCGACGGCCCGCCGCGCGGTCCCAGCCGCGCAGCAGGGCCGCCGCCGCGAGGGCGGTCGCGGCGGCGCCCGTCGCGAGGACGCGCGGCAGCAGCCCGTCGGCGGCCAGCCAGGCGCCGCCCGCGCAGCTCAGCGCGGTCGCGGCGAGGGCCGCCGGGGCGAGCATCCGGTGCAGGGGTGGCGCTTGCCGGTGACGTCCTCGTGGCATGGTCCGGAATTTACCCTGCGTGGCCTTCGTCCGGGAGGGCGCGTGACGCATTGTTCTCCGAGGGTTATCGCAGCGGCACGCGCCCCGGCGGATCTTCCGGACCTACCGCAGGTTTTCGGATTCCAGGTAGGCGCGGGCGACGTCGGCGGGCTTCTGGCGCTCGGCGTCGACCTTGCGGTTCAGTTCGGTGAGGTCCTCCGTCGTCAGCACCTCGGTCAGGGAGTTGAGCGCGTCCGCGACGTCCTGGCCGCCCGCGTCCCCGGTGTTGACGACGGGGACGACGTTGTCGGCGTTCTGCAGGCCCTGGTCGTCCTCCAGGAGGACGAGGCCGAACTGCTCCAGCGTCGCGTCGGTCGTGGTGGTGAGGACCATGTCGTTCTCGCCGTCGGCCACCGACTGCTTGGCCGGTACGGTGCCGACGCCCTTGGGGTCGAGCGCGGTGACGTCGATGCCGTAGGTCTGCTCCAGGCCCGGCTGGCAGAAGGGCCGCTCGGGGCACTCGTCACCGGCGGCGAGGCGGATCTCCAGCTTCTGCTCGCCGACGTCGGTGAGGGTGCTGAGCCCGTTCTCCTCCGCGAAGTCGGCGCTCACGGCGAAGGCGTTCTGGTCGACGGCGTCGCCCGCCTCCAGCACGGTCAGCCCCCGCTGGTCGGCCAGCTTCTCCAGGGCCGCCATCGTGGCGTCCACGTCGTTGCTCGCGACCGGGTTCCCGGCCGCCTCCTCGGCGCCGTTCACCTTGGCGTTCAGGAACTCGGCCAGCGTCGCGGCGTACTCGGGGACGACGTCGATGTCGCCCTTCTCCAGGGCCGGTTCGTACAGCTCGCGGTTGGCGAGCTGCTGGACGCTGGTGTCGTACCCGGCCTCGGCGAGGACCTGGGCGTAGAGCTCGGCCATGATCTTCGACTCGGTGAACCCGGCCGACCCGATGACGAGGGCACCCTTGCCGCCGCCGTCGCCGCCGTCGCCGCCCTCCTCCTCCAGGCTCTCGCCGCCGCAGGCCGTCAGGGCGGCGGCGAGCGCGGCGGCGGCGAGGACGGCGGTGCCGCGCGGTCGGCGCGGGGTGCGGGAGGTTCTCACGGTGCTGCTCCTTCTCGTGGACGACGGTGGTGCGGCGGTGCGGCGGCGCGGGTCACGGCGTGGCCCGGTCGGCCGTGAGCGGCGGCGTCGCGCCCGTGGCCCGTGCGGCGCGGGCCCGGCCGCGCATCGGGTCGAGGAGGCGGTCGGCGAGGACGAGGACGCCCTCCACGGCGAGCGCGAGGGCGGCGACGAGCACCGCGCCCGCCACCACCTGCGGCGTGTCGTAGGTGCGGAAGCCGGCGGTGATGATGCGGCCGAGCCCGCCACCGCCGGGGAGCGCGGCCAGCGTCGCGGTCGCCACGACCTGCACGGCCGCCGAGCGGACGCCGGTCATGATCAGCGGGTAGGCGAGCGGGAGTTCGGTGCGCCACAGCAGCTGCCCGCCGGACATCCCCATGCCCCGCGATGCCTCGACGACGCCCCGGTCGGCCTCCCGCATCCCGACGTAGGCGTTGGTCAGCAGCGGCGGCACGGCGAACAGGACGAGGGCGATGACGGTGGGCCAGGCGCCGTGCCCGCCGAGCGGGGTGAGGCCGAGCAGGACCAGCACGGCGAACGTCGGGACGGCGCGGCCGACGTTGGAGAGGTTGACGGCGAGCGCGCCGCCCCGTCCGACGTGCCCCAGCCACAGCGCGACGGGCAGGGCGATGGCGCAGGCGAGCCCCAGGCAGACGCCGGTGAGGAACAGGTGCTCCCCGAGCCGCTCCCACACGCCCCCCGGACCGTTCCAGTTGGCGCCGTCCGTCAGCCAGTCCCAGGTCCCGTTCACCACGCCCATCTCAGGCCGCCCTCCCGAGCCGACGCGGCAGCGGGCCGCCGGGGAACGGCCGGCGGCGCGCGGCCCGTCCGGCGCGCGCCCAGGGCGTCAGCAGCCGTTGCAGGCCGAGCAGGGCGACGTCGAAGAGGACGGCGAGCACGACGCACAGCACGGAGGCCGTCAGCACCTCCGCCTTGAAGAAGCTGTCCATGCCGCTGTAGATGAGGTTGCCGAGCCCGCCGTAGCCCACGATGGAGCCGACGGTCGTCAGGGACACCGTCGAGACGGTGGCGATCCGCACCCCGGCCAGCACGCCGGGCAGGGCGAGCGGCAGTTCGACGCTCACGAGCATCCGCGCCGGCCCGTACCCCATGCCGCGCGCGGCCTCCCGCGTCTCCTCCGGCACGGACGCGAGTCCGGCCAGGATGTTGCGGACGAGCAGGGTGAGCGAGTAGAGCACGAGCCCGGTGACGACGACGGCCGGTGAGAGCCCGAGGAGGGGCAGGAGCAGCGCGAACATGGCCAGCGAGGGCACGGTGTAGAGGACGGTCGTCAGCCCCAGCACCGGCCCGGCCGCCGCGCGCCAGCGCCGGGCCACGAGCGCCAGCGGGAGCGCGACGAGCAGTGCGACGCCGACCGAGGTGAGGGTGATCCAGATGTGCTGCACCGTCGCGTCGGTCAACTCCGGACCGCGCGTGCGGACGTATTCCGCACAGATCCAGTCATTGGCGGACAGACAGCTTTCCGTCCCGGTCGTCATCACTCGGCGACCCTAACGCGCACGAGTGACAGAATGTCCAGCCGACGAACCGGTCGGCGAAAGGGGCGGTGATGATCCGATTCGAGCGGGTGACCAAGCGGTACCCGGACGGCACGACCGCCGTGGACGACCTGTCCCTCGACGTGGCCGAG
This sequence comes from Streptomyces chumphonensis, assembly GCF_014779715.1. GTDB lineage: Bacteria > Actinomycetota > Actinomycetes > Streptomycetales > Streptomycetaceae > Streptomyces > Streptomyces chumphonensis. The sequence continues at coordinate 345,685 of NZ_JACXYU010000004.1, read as the reverse complement.
GGCGAGCTGGTCACCCTCGTCGGCCCGTCCGGCTGCGGCAAGACCACGACGATGAAGATGGTCAACCGCCTCGTCGAGCCCACCTCCGGACGCGTCCTGCTGGACGGTGAGGACGTCGCCGCGTCCGACCCGGTGCGGCTGCGGCGGCGCATCGGCTACGTGATCCAGCAGGTCGGCCTCTTCCCGCACCGGACCGTCCTGGACAACACCGCGACGGTGCCCACGCTGCTCGGGGCCTCCAAGGCGGCGGCCCGGCGGCGCGCCGCCGAGCTCCTCGACCTCGTCGGCCTCGACCCGGCCGTCCACGGCGGGCGCTACCCCGACCAGCTCTCCGGCGGGCAGCGGCAGCGCGTCGGCGTCGCCCGCGCGCTGGCCGCCGACCCGCCCGTCCTGCTGATGGACGAGCCGTTCGGGGCCGTGGACCCGGTGGTGCGCGAGCACCTCCAGAACGAGTTCCTCCGGCTCCAGTCGGAGGTGCGCAAGACGGTGCTCTTCGTCACCCACGACATCGAGGAGGCCGTCCGGCTGGGCGACCGCATCGCCGTCTACGGCGCGGGCCGCGTCGAGCAGCTGGACTCCCCCGCCCGCATCCTCGGCGCACCCGCGACGCCCTACGTCGCGGAGTTCGTCGGCGCGGACCGGGGGCTGAAACGGCTCTCCGTCACGCCCATCGAACCCGCCGACCTGGAGCAGCCCCCCGTCGTCCACCTCGACGACCGGCTCGACCGGGCCGCCGCCCGACTGCGCGCCGACGACGCCCGCTGGGCCGTCGTCCTCGACGACCGGGACGCGCTCCACGGCTGGGTGTCGGCCGAAGCCCTGACGGACGCGGCGGACGGCGCCGCGACCGTACGCGCCCACGCCCGCCGCATGGACGCGTGGCTGCCGCTCGGGGCCTCGCTCAAGCAGGCGTTCGCGACCATGCTCCAGTACGACGCCGGCTGGGTCGCCGTCCTGGACGGCGAGCGCTTCGCCGGGGTGCTCACCCCGTCCCGGCTGCACGAGGCGCTGCGCCGCTCCGTGGCCACGGAGGACGGCGACCGGCCTCGGGACGCCGTCACCCTGGACAGCGTGCACCCATGACGGTGTCCGAAACCCGCCGGTCCACCGGCCCCGGCGGGCGCAGACTGGAGCCGTGAACACCTACGCGCACCGCACCCACACCGTCCTGGACAGCCCGGTCGGCCCGCTGACCCTGGTGGCCGAGAACGGCGTCCTGTGCGGGGTCTACATGGAGGACCAGCGGCACCGGCCGTCACGGGAGAGCTTCGGCGTGCCCGACGCCTCGGCCCTCCCCCGCGCCGTGGAGCAGCTGGAGGAGTACTTCACGGGCGCCCGGACGGCGTTCTCCCTGCCGCTCGCCCTGCACGGCACCCCGTTCCAGCGGACGGTCTGGGCCGCGCTGACGGAGATCCCCTACGGCGAGACGGTCTCCTACGGCGAGCTGGCGCGCCGCATCGGCCGTCCCAGCGCCTCCCGGGCCGTCGGCCTGGCCAACGGCCGGAACCCGGTGGGCATCGTCGTGCCCTGTCACCGCGTCGTCGGCTCGACCGGCGGCCTGACGGGCTACGGCGGCGGCCTGGAGCGCAAGCGCCACCTCCTCGACCACGAGCTGCGCACCGCCCGCGTCCGCGCCGGTCAGCCGGAGGCGGCCGTCAGCAGCCGACGCACGTCGCGCGCCGTCCGCCCCGGAGTGGACAGGAACTCGGCCACGGTGTCCTCGGCCGTCCGCTCCACCGCGTCCCGGTAGACGTCCGGGGCGACGGTCCGGCCCTCGAACTCGCCCGCCCCCACCGTCCCACCGTCGCAGGGGACGACGGCGTCCACCCCCACCGGTTCGGCCGTCCGCCCCTCCACCACCAGGGCGACCACATAGCGGTGACCGGGCTCGATCCGGGACGCGGCCTCCACGCCGGCCTCCCGCCGTCCGCCCCCGTCGGCCTCGTACCAGCCGTCGACCCGCAGCGTGACGTCCGCCGCCAGGGCGGGGGCGGCCTCACGGGACCACAGCCCCTCCGCGACCCGCGCCGTGACCGACCGCCCCCGGTAGCCGAACGCGTCCGGGCCGCCGCGCGGCTCCTCGTGCGTGACGTCGAGGACGACGACGTGGTCGGCGTGCGTCGCCCAGTCCGCCGCCGAGGCCGAGGCCCGGACGGGGTCGTACGCCCCGCGCGGGAGAAGCCGCGGGCCGGTGTCCGGGGAGGGCAGGGCCGCGTACGCGGTGACGGCGACGGTGGCGGCGGAGGTGAGTCCCAGCAGGAACCGGGTGCGTGCAGGCTGCATGCCCCTACGACCGACGGACCGCCCGCGGGGTTGCCCTCCGGCGGGCCCGGGTCACGAAACGGGGGCGGCGGACGCGGGGTCCTCGTCCTCCGGCAGACGGCAGATGTGCTGGAGCCACAGCGCGACGGCGACGACCCCGGCGGCGGCGACGACCGAGAGGCCGGCGTACAAGGCCTGGTCGCGGCGCGGGTCGACCTGGAAGAGGTCCGAGGTCAGCAGGAGGAGGCCCGTGCCGCCGTAGACCCCGGCCGCGAGCGCGCCGACGAGGGCGCTCGCCTGGCCGAAGAGCACGGCGCGGGCCGCCAGCATCGGCTCCACACCCCGCGCGCCCGGCCGCCGCTCGCGCTGGGCCTTCAGCCGGGACCGCAGCGAGAGGGCCGTGGCCAGCAGCACCGCCGCGATGCCGCCGAGGACGACCGGGGCCAGCACCGGGACGGCGGGCAGCGAGCCCAGGTTGTGCCACAGGCGCGCACCGGCCCAGGCCAGGACGCCGCTCACCAGGAAGACGCCGAGGAGAGTGCGGAGACGAAGCTGCTTCACGGGGGTCTTGGCCTCCGGCGGGCTATTCGGGCAGGACGAGGGAGACGTCGGTGCGGACGGTGACGCCCTCCCGGGGGACGCCGCGCAGCAGGTCGCCCACCCGTCCCACGCCCGGCACCTCGGCCTCCGGGTCGACGTCGTGCCAGGGCACGAGCACGAAGGCGCGCTCGTGGGCGCGCGGGTGCGGCAGGGTCAGGCCCGGGTCGCCGGAGACGACGTCTTGGTAGGCGACGATGTCGACGTCGATGGTGCGCGGGCCCCAGTGCTCGGAGCGCTCGCGCTGGAACGCCTCCTCGATCGCGTGCCCGCGCTCCAGCAGCGACGCGGGGGGCAGCGTCGTCTTGATGAGGACCACGGCGTTGAAGTACGAGGGCTGCGACTGCGGGTCCACGCCCCAGGGCTGCGTCTCGTAGACCGGCGAGACGGCCTTGACCCGGACACCCGGGGTGTCCTCCAGCGCGTCGACGGCTCCCTGGAGGGTCTCCAGGCGGTTGCCGAGGTTGCTGCCGAGGGAGATCACGGCCCGCTGGGGGTTGGCCAGCGTGGAGTCGGCGGCGTCCACCTGCCGCACCACGGAGGCCGGTACCGGCTGCACGGTGGGGTCACTGTTCGGCGTCATGAGCGGCTCCGCTTGATGGTGATGGTCACGTCGTCGAAGGGCACGGTGATGGGGGCCTCCGGCTTGTGCACGACCACCTCCACCTCCCGCACCGCGTCGTGGCTGAGGCACTGGTCCGCGATCCGCTGGGCCAGCGTCTCGATGAGGTCCACCGGCTCCCCCGTGACGATCGCGTGCACCTCCTCGGCGACGACGCCGTAGTGCACGGTCTTCGCCAGTTCGTCCCCCGCGGCGGCGGCCCGGGTGTCCACGGCCATGTCCACGTCGACGACGAAGAGCTGCCCCTCGGCGCGTTCGTGCTCGAACACCCCGTGATGCCCGCGCGCCCTCAGCCCGCGTACGGCTACCCGGTCCACGCCTGCGTCACCCCGTCCGCCTCTCTCGTCCTGCCGTTCGGTGTCGTTCGTCCGGTGATGCCGTGTCCGCCGCGGCGTGCCGGAGCACGGAGGCCCGGCGGCACCGCGTCGAATCTACCCGCGCCGACCCCGCGTCCGTGCTCGCGGGGGCCCACAGCGGGGCCGACCGGGCGCGTCTACCCCTAACCGAACGCGCGGACGCCGGTATTCCCCGCATCCACCCCTGTGGGTGACGGGCCGGTGCGTGGCCGGTCACCCGGCCGTCAGTCCGCCGGGCCGCCGGAGTGCTCCGGCCCGTCACCCCGGGCCTCCTCCTCCGGACCGCCTTCGGCGTCGTCCTCACCCGTGATGACGGGGGAGCCGTGGTGCGACCAGACGCGCCACACGCCGTCGGTGTCCCGGCGGAAGACGTTCGTGGCCACCACGAGGCCGCCGACCAGCTCCCCCGCCGACCCGTCGGCCTCGGCCGGACCGCCGCTGAGGATGTTCTCGGTGCACGTCACCAGAGCGGCGTCCCCGACGACGGAGACCTCCACCTCGGTGAGGAAGAACTGGATGTAGTCCGTGTTCGCCATGATCAGCGCGTACGACCGCAGCACCTCGCCCCGGCCGCGCAGCACCGGCCAGCCCGGGTGCACGACGCTCACGTCGCCGTCCAGCCACAGCTCGGCCAGCGCGTCGTAGTCGCCGCTCTCCACCGCGTCGTACAGCGCCGTGTTGGCCGCTTCCACCTCCTGGAGGACGGCCTCCGCGTCCTCCTCCGGCCGCCCCCCGCTCACCGGGCGGCCCGCTCGACGGCGTGCGCCACCCGGACGGCGTCGGCGCTGGCCCGGACCTCGTGCACCCGGACGGCCCACGCGCCGTCCCGCGCCGCCAGGGCGGTCACGGCCGCCGTGGCGGCGTCCCGCTCCCGGGCGGGGGGCGGCGTGGCCCCGGGCCCACCGGCCAGCACCCGGCCGAGGAAGCGCTTGCGCGAGGCGGCGACCAGCAGCGGACGGCCGAGCTCGGCGAGCTCCCCCAGCGCGGCCACCAGCGCGAGGTCGTGCTCGGCGTTCTTCGCGAAGCCCAGGCCCGGGTCGGCGACGATGCGGTCGGCGTCGATGCCGCCCGCGACGGCCCCGTCGAGCGCGGCCCGCAGCTCGTCGCACACCTCGCGCACGACGTCGCCGTAGACCGCGCGGTCGTTCATGTCGGCCGACTGCCCGCGCCAGTGCATGACGACGAACGGCACCCCGGCCTCGGCGACGACCGGCACCATGCGGGGGTCCGCCCGGCCCCCGCTGACGTCGTTGACCAGCCGCGCCCCGGCCGCGACGGCCCGCTCCGCGACGCGGGCGCGCATCGTGTCCACGCTCACCAGCACGCCCTCGCCGACGAGGCCGCGCACGACGGGCAGCACCCGCCGCAGCTCCTCCTCCTCGTCCACGCGCTGCGCTCCGGGACGGGTGGACTCGCCCCCGACGTCGACGAGGTCGGCGCCCTCGGCCGCCAGCTCCAGACCGCGTTTGACGGCGGCGGCCGGGTCGAAGAAGCGGCCGCCGTCGGAGAAGGAGTCGGGGGTGACGTTGATCACACCCATCACCGCGCAGCGGTCCCACCGCGGGAGGCCGGACACGCTTCTCCGTGGACGCCGGTTCGCACTCATGCGTCCAGCGTATGTGCTGACCCGCGGCGGTCCGCCGCACCGGGGGCGGGGGCGGCGGGGACCGCGCGGCTCAGCGGGCCATGATCAGGCTCATGGCCTCCGAGCGGGTGGCCGCGTCACGGAGCTGACCGCGCACGGCGGAGGTCAGCGTCTTGGCGCCGGGCTTGCGCACCCCGCGCATCGTCATGCACATGTGCTCGCACTCGACGACGACGATGACGCCGCGCGGTTCGAGGATGCGCATCAGCGAGTCGGCGATCTGCGTCGTCAGCCGCTCCTGCACCTGCGGGCGGCGCGCGTAGACGTCCACCAGCCGGGCCAGCTTGGACAGGCCGGTGATCTTGCCCTCGGCCGACGGGATGTAGCCGACGTGGGCGAAGCCGACGAAGGGCACCAGGTGGTGCTCGCAGGAGCTGAGCACCTCGATGTCCTTGACCAGCACCATCTCGTCGTGCCCGAGGTCGAACGTCGTCGTCAGGACGTCCTCGGGGCGCTGCCACAGCCCGGCGAATATCTCCTGGTAGGACCGGGCGACGCGGGCCGGCGTCTCGCGCAGGCCCTCCCGGTCCGGGTCCTCACCGACGGCGATGAGCAACTCGCGGACGGCGTTCTCCGCCCGCTTCTCGTCGAACTCACCGATCTCGCCGTCGCCTGCCAGCCTCACCGGGTCGGTCATGGGTCTGCCTCGTTCCTTGCCTGTGCGCGGTGCTCTCGTCCGCACCGTTCGAATACACGCACGAAAGCGTCCGCGCCCCTCAGAGTAGAACCCGAGGGGCGCGGACGGCATTCCGGGGCGGCCCGGCCGGCACGCTCAGCTCTCCGTGCGGCGCTCCGCCTCGGAGGGGGCTTCGACGGGGCCGATCTCCTTGCCCTTCTCCAGCACCGGGGCGCTGCCGTTGGTGACGGCGAGCTCCTTCGGCGTGGACACCGGCGGGCGGCTGGACGGCGTGCGCCGGGTGGATCCCGTCCACGCCGGGCGGGCCGGACGCTTGACGATGTGCCGGAAGATCTCGGCGATCTCCTCCTTGCCCAGCGTCTCCTTCTCCAGGAGCGCGAGGACCAGGTTGTCCAGCACGTCGCGGTTCTCGACCAGGATCTCCCACGCCTCGTTGTGCGCGGTCTCGATCAGCTTCTTGACCTCTTCGTCGACGAGGCCGGCGACCTCTTCGGAGTAGTCCCGCTGGTGGGCCATCTCCTTGCCGAGGAAGGGCTCGGACTGGTCGGAGCCGAACTTGATGGCGCCGAGACGTTCCGTCATGCCGTACTTGGTGACCATCGCGCGGGCCGTCGCCGTCGCCTTCTCGATGTCGTTGGCGGCGCCGGTCGTCGGGTCGTGGAAGACCAGCTCCTCGGCGGCCCGGCCGCCGAGCATGTAGGCGAGCTGGTCGAGCATCTCGTTGCGCGTGGTCGAGTACTTGTCCTCGTCGGGCAGGACCATGGTGTAGCCCAGCGCCCGGCCCCGGGACAGGATGGTGATCTTGTGCACCGGGTCGGAGTTCGGCGAGGCCGCCGCGACCAGGGCGTGACCGCCCTCGTGGTACGCGGTGATCTTCTTCTCCTTGTCGCTCATGATCCGGGTGCGCTTCTGCGGCCCGGCCACGACACGGTCGATCGCCTCGTCGAGGTACTTGTTGTCGATCATCTTCGCGTTGGAGCGGGCGGCGAGCAGCGCCGCCTCGTTCAGCACGTTGTTCAGGTCCGCACCGGTGAAGCCCGGGGTGCGGCGGGCGACGGCACCCAGGTCGACGTCCTGGGCGACCGGCTTGCCCTTCTGGTGCACCTTCAGGATCTCCAGGCGGCCCTGCATGTCCGGGCGGTCCACCGCGATCTGGCGGTCGAAGCGGCCGGGGCGCAGGAGCGCCGGGTCCAGGATGTCGGGGCGGTTGGTGGCGGCGATGAGGATGACGCCGCCCTTGACGTCGAAGCCGTCCATCTCGACGAGCAGCTGGTTCAGCGTCTGCTCGCGCTCGTCGTGCCCGCCGCCCATGCCGGCGCCGCGGTGGCGCCCGACGGCGTCGATCTCGTCGACGAAGACGATGGCCGGGGCGTTCGCCTTGGCCTGCTCGAAGAGGTCACGGACCCGGCTGGCGCCGACGCCGACGAACATCTCGACGAAGTCGGAGCCGGAGATCGAGTAGAAGGGCACGCCCGCCTCACCGGCGACGGCCCGGGCGAGCAGCGTCTTGCCGGTACCGGGCGGACCGTAGAGCAGGACGCCCTTGGGGATCTTCGCCCCGACGGCCTGGAACTTCGCCGGCTCCTGGAGGAACTCCTTGATCTCGTGGAGCTCCTCGACGGCCTCGTCCGACCCGGCCACGTCCGAGAACGTGGTCTTCGGGGTGTCCTTGGTGATGAGCTTGGCCTTCGACTTCCCGAAGTTCATCACCCGGGAGCCGCCGCCCTGCATCTGGTTCATCAGGAACAGGAAGATCACGATGATCAGCAGGAACGGCAGGAAGGAGAAGAGCATCCCGACGAACGGGCTCTGCTCCTTCGGCGAGACGGTGTAGCCCCCTTCGAGCTGACCGTCCTGGTACTTGGCCTGCAGGTCACGGGCCAGCTCGACGCCCTGGTCGCCGATGTAGCTGGCCTTGATCTTGTCGCTGTCCTCGACCTCGACGTCGTTCTTGAGCTCGAGCTCGACCGTCTGTTCGTCGCCGGTCGTCAGCTTCGCCGACTCGACCTGGTTCTCTCGGATCGCCTTGACCACTTGGCCGGTGTCAACGGTCTTGTAGCCCTCGGATGACCCGACGACCTGCATCAACACGACCACAGCGAGGACGGCCAGCACGATCCACATGACCGGCCCACGGAAGTATCGCTTCACGTCCATCCATACGAGGCGGTGACGCCCCGTCCCTCCTGCCATCGTGAGTTGAAAAGACCGACCTTCGGACGGTACCCCAGCATTGTCCCCCACCGCTCGCGGGCGTGGTAATGAGAGCCGCCCTCGCCTGCTCCAACGGAGAGGGCGGCTCCGGTGTTCCCGGCGGCCTCCACGGCGTGCTCACGGCCCACCGGGAGCGCCCGCGCGGCGGCCGACGTCCTCAGCCGCCGTAGACGTGCGGGGCGAGCGTGCCCACGAACGGCAGGTTGCGGTACTTCTCCGCGTAGTCCAGGCCGTAGCCGACGACGAACTCGTTCGGGATGTCGAACCCGACCCACTTGACGTCGATCGCGACCTTCGCGGCGTCCGGCTTGCGCAGGAGCGTGCACACGTTCAGCGACGCGGGCTCGCGCGAGCCGAGGTTCGACAGCAGCCAGGACAGCGTCAGGCCCGAGTCGATGATGTCCTCGACGATCAGGACGTGCTTGCCCTGGATGTCGGTGTCCAGGTCCTTCAGGATGCGCACCACACCGGACGACTGGGTGCCGGCGCCGTAGGAGGACACCGCCATCCAGTCCATCGTGACGGGCGTCGACAGGCACCGCGCCAGGTCCGCCATCACCATCACGGCGCCCTTGAGGACGCCGACGATGAGCAGGTCCTGCCCCGCGTACTCCCTGTCGATGAGCTCGGCCAGCTCGGCCAGCTTCGCGTCGATCTCTTCCTTGGTGACGAGCACCGACTTGAGGTCGGTGCCCATGTCCTTGTCGTCCACCCTGCTGCTCTCGCCTCGTGGTTCGCCGGACGCCCGGTCGCCCCGGGGGCGCCTCCCGGCGCCGGCCGGGAAGACCGCGCGGCTCAGCTCTCGCTCTGCCGGATGACCAGTGTGCCACCCTGCCGCAGCGCCTCCACGCGGCCGGGCAGGTTGATGGCGCGCTGGCCGCGCCAGCCGGTGACGAGCCGGTCCGTCTCCTCCACGTGCCGCGCGAAGAGGGAACCCGAGGGGGCACCGGCCTCCACGGCGGCCCGGCGCAGCACCCGGCGGCGGACGGCGGGCGGCAGCGCGCCCAGCGGTGCGACGTCCAGCACGACGGCGTGCGCCGCGCGCGTCGCGCCCCCGCGTTCGGGGCCTCCGGAGGGGACGACGCGGACGGTCCGCTCGGCCTGCGCGGCCCAGGCGTCCAGGGCGTCCGCGTCGTCGCGGGAGAGCTGGGCGGTACGCGCCAGCGCCTCGATGACGCCCTTGCCGAGGGCCTTCTCCAGGGTGGGCATCGCCTCGTGGCGCACGCGCGAACGGGTGAACGCCGGGTCGGCGTTGTGCGGGTCGTCCCAGACGGGAAGCGACTGGACCATGCACGCGCGGCGTGTCGTCTGCCGGTCGACGGCGAGGAAGGGGCGGCGGTAGCGGCGCTCGGCCCCGGGCCCGCCCGCCGGTGAACCGGAGACGGCGGCCATCCCGGCCAGCGAACGGGTGCCGGAGCCGCGGGCGAGGCCGAGCAGCACCGTCTCCGCCTGGTCGTCCCGGGTGTGCCCGAGGAGGACGCAGACGGCGCCGGAGCGGAGGGCGGCCGCGTCCAGCGCCGCGTAGCGGGCCTGCCGGGCGGCGGCCTCGGGCCCGGCCCCGCGCCCCACCGTGACGGCGACCGCCTCGACGGGCGCCAGACCGAGGGCGGTGAGGCGTTCGGCCACCTCCTCGGCCCGGACGTCCGAGCCGTCCTGCAGCCCGTGGTCGACGGTCACGCCGCCGGCCCGCAGGCCGATCCGGGGCGCCTCGAAGGCGAGGGCGGAGGCGAGCGCCATGGAGTCCGCACCGCCGGAGCAGGCCACCAGCACGAGGGGGGCCGGCGGGGGCGGGGAGCCGGCGGGGGCGGCCGTTCCGTCCGCCGCGTCGGCCAGCACGTCCTGAAGGGTGCGGCGAACCGCCAGGCGTATCGCGGCGACCGCGGGATGAGGACCCATGTCCGTTCACTTCCTCAAGGCTCTGGGAGCTGCGGAACAGCGAGACGCTGCCGTCAGCGGGGACGCCGCCCACCGACCCGGTCACTGATCACGCTGGGTGTGTCGATGGTGACAGAGGTGGACGGCGGCTCCGAGCATCGCACGCGGCCACACCCGCCGACGGTCCCTCGGACGGGTGATTTCCCGGCTCAGGAGTCCGCAGGCCGGTGCACCCGGGCCACCCAGGCGGCCGGTTCGGCGATCTCCGCGCGCGTCGGGAGCGTGTTGGGGGACGTCCACACCCGGTTGAGGCCGTCCATGCCGACCCGGTCCACGACCGCCCGCACGAAGCGGGCGCCGTCCCGGTACTGGCGCAGCTTGGCGTCCAGGCCGAGCAGCTTCCGCAGCACCAGGTCGAGGCGGCTCGCGCCCGTCTGACGACGCTTCTGGAACTTCTCGCGGATCTCGCCCACCGCCGGCACGACCGACGGCCCGACGCCGTCCATGACGTAGTCGGCGTGCCCCTCCAGCAGCGACATGACCGCGGTGAGCCGGTCCAGGACCTCGCGCTGGGCGGGCGTCTGCACGAGATCGACGATGCCGCGCCCGTCGTCGCCGTCGCGGAGCCCGCCCTCGCCGCCCGCGCCCGCACCGTCGCCGCGTCCGCCCGCGAAGGTCTGGCCCACCTCGCGCAGCCGCTCCAGCAGCGTCGACGGGTCGATGTCGGCCTCGGACAGGAAGGCGTGGATCTCTCCCTCCAGGTGCTCCCGCAGCCAGGGCACCGCCGTGAACTGCGTGCGATGGGTCTCCTCGTGCAGGCTCACCCACAGCCGGAAGTCGTGCGGCGGGACGTCCAGCTCCCGCTCGATGTGGACGATGTTCGGGGCCACGAGCAGCAGCCGCCCGCCGCCGCCGGGCGCCGAGGGCAGTTCGGCCGAGGGCGGCGCGAACGTCTCGTACTGGCCGAGCACCTTGGAGGCCATGAAGGAGAGCAGCATCCCGATCTCGACGCCGGCGAGCTTGCTCCCGACCGTGCCGAGGACCATGCCGCCGGGGGCCTTGCTGCGGCGCTCGTGCATCTTCTCCAGCAGCGGGACGAGCAGCTGGCGGAACCCGGCGACGTTGGCCCGGATCCAGCCGGGCCGGTCGACGACGAGGACGGGGGTGTCGGCCGCCGGGCCCTGCGGGGTCAGGCCGGTGAAGGAGCGCACGTGCTCCTCCGACGCCCTGGCGTGCCGACGGAGCTCCGCGACGACGGCCCGCGCCTCGTCCCGGCCCACCTCCGGACCCGGCCGCACGAGGCGGGTCGCGGTCGCGGCCGCGAGGTTCCAGTCGACCATGCGGTCGGGGCTGTCGGGGCTGCTCAGCGGGTTCACGGGCTCTCCACCGTCCGGGGGCCGGGACTCGTCATGCCTTCACCGTACGGCGTCCGCGGTGCCCGGCACAGTCCGATCAACGGCGGCACCCCTTCCGGGGACGCCGGCGGGCGGTCAGCGGCAGCCGCAGGCGGCGACGGTGGCCGCGAGGCGGTCCAGCGCGGCGTGCGCGGCGGCACGCTCCTGGGAGCCGGTGGCGAGGAAGGCGAAGGACAGCAGCCGCCCGTCGGCGTCCACGACGGTGCCCGCGAGCGCGTTCACGCCCGTGAGGGTGCCCGTCTTGGCCCGGATCAGCCCGGCTGCGTCCCGGGTGGTCTCCCCGGTGTACCGGCCGCCGAGGGTGCCGGTGAACCCGGCGACGGGCAGGCCGGTGAGGACCGGGCGCAGCTCGGGGTGGTCCGGGTCGGCGGCGGTGGCCAGCAGCGAGGCCAGGAACGTGGCCGTGACCCGGCTGTCCCGGCTGAGCCCGCTGCCGTCCGCGAACCGGGCGTCGTCGACCGGCAGGTCCAGGCCGGCGAGGACGTCGGCGGTGGCCGCCCGGGCGCCGTCGAAGTCGGCGGTCTCGCCGACGGCGGTGGCGGTGTGCCGGGCGAGGGCCTCGGCGAGGTCGTTGTCGCTGCGCGTGAGCAGGCGCTCCACCAGGGCGGACAGCGGCGCCGAGCGGGAGACGGCCAGCTCCCGGGCGTCCCGGGGCGCCCTCGCCTTCGCCGTCGTGCGCGTGGTGACGTCCCGCTCGGCGAGCAGGGCGGCGAAGCGGTCGGCGGCGGCCTCGGCCGGGTCGGCGGCGCGCGGCGCCGGGCCGCTGGACGAGTCGTCGGTGCGGGCGGCGTTGAGCATCAGCGGGCTCAGCGGCGCGATGTTGGTGTTGACGCCGATGGGGTGCCGGGCGGGGCCCGTCCAGCGGGAGACGTCGTAGGCGACGGCACGCGGCTTCAGGCCGGCCTCCCGGACGGCCTCGGCCGTGGCGTCGGCCAGGGCGGCCAGGCGCTTCTCGTCCAGCGTCGGGTCGCCGCCGCCGACGAGGACGACGCGGCGCTCCTCCTCGTCCCAGACGGTGCGGGTCGCCAGCCGGTGGTCGGGGCCGAGCGCGGTGAGGGCGGCGGTCGCGGTGGCCAGCTTGATGGTGGACGCCGGGACGACGGGCCGGTCGCCACCGGACCGGAACAGCACCCGGCCGGTCGCCACGTCCACGACGGAGGCGGTCACCGTCTTCCCCAGGGCCTCGTCGTCGAGGCCGTCCTCCAGCGCCCTCGCCAGCCCCGCGCGGGTGGGCGGGGCGCCGTCCGGCCCCACCGGGCCGAGGACGGGCGCGGCGCTCGGGGCCGGTTCGGGGGCGTTCGCACCGGCCCGGCCGGGCGGGCGGGCGTCGTCGGTGTGGCGCACGCCACTGTCCGGCTCCTGAGTGACCGCGCGGGAGCGTTCGGCCGTACGCTGACCCGAGTCCCACGGTCCCGCGGCGGCCACCGCGCCCAGGGACACCGCGAGGCCGACGGCGGCCGAACCCGCCGTCAGCCCGAGGGTCCGCCGCTCGGGCGGCACCGTCCGCCAGCGCCGTCGGACGCGCCGGGCCCATGCCGTCCCGGCCCGCCGGACCGTGCCGCGGAACGTGCCGTTCGATCCGTCACCGGCCGTACCGCGCACCTCGGACCAGCCCCTTTCGCGAGCACACACCTGCGTGGGGGACACTTAATCACCAGAGAATGTGTTGATCACGGAGGAGCCTCCCAGTGGAGTTCGACGTCACCATCGAGATCCCGAAGGGTTCGCGGAACAAGTACGAGGTGGATCACGAGACCGGGCGCATCCGCCTGGACCGTCACCTGTTCACCTCGACCGTCTACCCGGCCGACTACGGGTTCGTCGACGGCACCCTGGGCGAGGACGGCGACCCGCTCGACGCGCTCGTGCTGCTGGACGAGCCGACGTTCCCGGGCTGCATCATCAAGTGCCGTGCCATCGGCATGTTCCGGATGACGGACGAGGCGGGCGGCGACGACAAGCTGCTCTGCGTGCCCGCGTCCGACCCGCGCATGGAGCACCTGCGCGACATCCACCACGTGTCGGAGTTCGACCGGCTGGAGATCCAGCACTTCTTCGAGGTCTACAAGGACCTGGAGCCCGGCAAGTCCGTGGAGGGCGCCAACTGGGTCGGTCGGACCGACGCGGAGGCCGAGGTCGAGGCGTCGGTGAAGCGGCTGGAGGCCGCCGGCGGCGCGCACTGACGCCCGCGGTCCGGCCGTCCGCGCGGCCGGACCTCGACACGTCGACGGGCGCGTCCCCTGCGCGGGGGCGCGCCCGTCGTCGCGTCAGAAGCCGCGGGTGCGCTTGGCGGCCCGGCGGCCGGGGAGCGGCGTCTCGACGCCGGGTGAGGTGATGAACAGCCGGGCCAGCTCGCCGCCGAGGTTCACCCCGATGGCGATGGCCAGGGCCAGTGCCGCCGCTGTGGAGAGGTACTGGACGCCGCCGTTGACGTTGCCCTGGGCGATGTTGAGCAGCCCGTAGTACGTGGCGCTACCGGGCAGCAGCGGGCCGATCGCGGCCGTGACGTACGGCAGGGCCGACTCCCACTGGTAGCGGGACATCAGCTGGCCGAAGAGCCCGACGAGCCCGGCCGCCGTGACGGTGGCGAAGACGGGGTCGAAGTCCGCCGTGTGCGCGAGCACGCCGTAGACGAGCCAGGCGACGCCGCCGTTGAGGGTGGCCCACACGACCGTGTCCCGCTGCTGCTGGAGCATCACGCAGAACGCCAGGGCCAGCAGGGTGGCCGCCATCAGCTGGACGCCGGGCCGCTCGACGCGGACCGAGTCCACCGGCGGGAAGTCGCCGCCGAACTGGTCGCCCACGTAGAGGATCATCAGGACACCGCAGACGATGCCGACGATGAGGTACACCACTTCGAGCAGGCGGGCCGACGCGGTGATGTAGAAGCCGGTCAGCCCGTCGTGGACGGCGGCGACGAGGGCCCGCCCGGGGATGAGCGCGAACAGTCCACCGGTGACGACGGCCGCCGCCCGCGCCCCCTCCAGCCAGGCGTGGGGGACGAGCATGACCATGACGCCCATCGCGGCGGGCGGCATGGCCGCCGCCGCGAACTGGTAGAACTCCGGCAGCCCCCGGCTGGAGCAGATCCAGGCCAGCCGGTCGCCGAGCATCGCCCCGATCGCCGCGAGCACGAACACCGTCGGGCCGCCGCCGACGAGCGTGGAGGCCGCACCGGCCAGCACGCCGCTGGCGAGGGTGAGGGCGTTCTTGGAGTAGGGGTGCCGGTTGCGGCGCATGTCGGCCAGGCGCCGGTACGCCTCCTCCAGCGAGATCTCCTCCTCGGAGGAGGTGATGTCCGAGACCAGCCGGTAGACGGCGGCCAGCCGGGTGTAGTCGGTGCCGCGACGCCGCACGGTACGGCTCAGCGTCACCGGGTCGTCCACCAGCGACGGCTGGTGGGTGATGGAGATGAGGGTGAAGGTGACGGTCGGTTCGCAGCGGTCGAGGCCGTAGGCGTGGGCGATGCCGAACATGGCGGCCTCCACGTCCTCGGCGCCCTCGCCCCCGGCGAGCAGCAGCTCGCCGATGCGGAGCGTGAGGTCGAGCACGCGGGGCACGGAGACGGCCGGTTCGTCCTCGCTCCTCGGCCGCCGCTCGGGTGGCGCGGGGCGCTCGCCGAGCGGCAGCCGGACCATGGTGCGCATCCGGTCCTGCCAGGGCGCGTTCTGCTTCACGAGCGCGCCGAGGACCGGGACGCCGGTGGCCGGGGTGAAGTGGCCGTACTCGGCGGGGCGGGCCTCCCCCGGCTCCCGGAAGGCGCTGCCCGGCTGTTCCTGGGCCAGCGGGCGGAAGCCCTCGGGCAGGGCGAACTCCGAGGTGGGGTGCTCGCTCTCGGGGGGCGAGGGGGGCAGGGGGACGCCCAGCGGCGGGGTGAACGCGCTGTGCGCCTCGTCCGACTGCGGCTTGCCGTCCCCGGGCTCCTCGCCGTCGCCGGGGTGCTGCTGCCTCCTGTGGTCCGCGGCCACGTCCCTCCGTCTCCCTCCTCTCTTCGGATCGTCCTTCAGCAGCATAGGCATGCGGCGTGCGGAACCGCCGGGCCGGTGGGACGGTGTGGCGGTCAGGGCGCGGGCGCACCGGGCGGGGTGTGGCCGTGGCGGGCGGCGTTCGCCACGACGGCGTCCCGTACGTAGGCGGCCATCCCCGGGCGGATCGCCTCGTAGTAGGCGGTGAATCGCGGGTCGGCGACGTACATCTCACCCAGCCCGGTGTGGATCTCGTAGGTGCAGTCGTAGCTCGTGCGGCACAGGAAGCGCCGGTGCTCCTCCGCGAGGTCCAGCACTTCCGGCGCGTCCGGCGGCGTTCCGGCGTCGAGGTGGGCGGCGATCCTTCCGTGGATGGCGTCGAACTCGGCCATGAAGGTCTTCCAGTCGTCCTTCGTGGCGGACGCGGCGCGCCGCTGCGCCTGCGCCCAGGCGTCGGTGCCGCCCCAGCGCCGCTCGGCCTCCTCGGCGTACTGGTCGGGGTCGAAGTCGCCGAAGACCTCGAACTTCTCCTCGGGGGTGAGGTTGATGCCCATCGTGCGTGCCTCCATGGCGTGCTGGACGGCGTCGGCCATCCGCCGCAGCCTCTCGATGCGCCCGGTCAGCAGCGCGTGCTGCCGCCTCAGGTGCGCGCTCGGATCGGCGAGCGGGTCGTCGAGCAGCACGGCCACCTCCTCCAGCGGGAAGCCGAGCTCCCGGTAGAAGAGGATCTGCTGCAGCCGGTCGAGGTCGGCGTCGCTGTACCTGCGGTGCCCGGCGCGGGTGCGCGCGCCGGGTACCAGCAGGCCGATCTCGTCGTAGTGGTGCAGCGTGCGTACGGTGACGCCGGCGAATCCGGCGACCTGCCCGACGGTGTGGCTCACGGCCGTCTCCTGGTGTGGTTGACGCCTCCACCGTGCCGCCTCACGTCGCGTGAGGTGCAAGCCGGGGCGCGTCCGGATCACCCGGAGGCCGCCTCCGCACGCCCGGCACCGGTCTCATGCCTCATGGGCCTCGGCGACCAGTTCGAAGGCGCCCTTGCCGTCGATCGTCTCCCGCACGACGTCGGCGTGGCCCGCGTGCCGGGCGACCTCCTCGATGAGGTGGAGCAGCGCCCAGCGCCACGAGCGGGGGCCGCCCGCGTCCCACGGCGCCTCGGGGAGCAGGAAGGTCTCGTCCATCGACGCCACCGCGCGCACCGCCCGCTCGGTGGCCGAGGCGACCCCGTCGTACAGGGCCAGGACCCCGGCGACGGTGTCGCCCTCCTCACGCAGGAAGCTGTTCGACCACTCCGCCATGACGGCCGGGTCGGTGTAGTCGACGGGGCGGCCCGTCATCGTGCGCAGCCAGCCGCGCTCACACAGCGCGACGTGCTTGATGAGCCCGGCCACCGAGCAGGCGCTCGCCGAGGGGGCGGACCACGCCTGCTCCTCGGTGAGGCCGAGCGCGGCCCGGCGGATGCCGCCGCGCTGGGCGTCCAGGTAGGCCAGCAGGGCGCCGCGTTCGTCGCCGTGGGTCTCGGGAGCAACGGGGGTGGGCATGGCGCGTCACCTTTCGCAGGAGGCCGGGGGCCGCCCCGTGCGGGCGGCCCCTCCGACCAGAAGAACGCTACGGACCCCTGCGGTCAGAACCTGTCCTCGTTCAGAAGGGGAAGGTGCTGCGGCCGTGCTGGACGCCGACCCACTTCTCCGTGGTGAACGCGTGGACGAAGTGGTCGCCGTTGAGCCGTCCGAGTCCGGAGCTCTTCTCGCCGCCGAACGGCACCACGGGCTCGTCGGCGACCGTCCCGTCGTTGACGTGGACCATCCCGGTGCGGATGCGCCGGGCGACGGCCACGCCCCGCTCGACGTCGGCCGTGTGCACCGCGCCGCTCAGCCCGTAGCGGCTGTCGTTGGCGACGCGGACGGCCTCGTCCTCACCGTCCACCGGGATGATCACGGCCACCGGGCCGAACATCTCCTCGGTGAGCACCGGCGAGTCCGCCGGCACGTCGGTGAGGACGGTGGGGTGGACGAGGTTCCCCTCCACCCGGCCGCGCACGAGCGCGGTGGCGCCCGCCCCGACGGCCTGCTCGACGAGGGTGTTGAGCCGGTCCGCCTGCGAGGAGTTGATGAGCGGGCCGATGACGGTGCGCGGGTCGCTCGGGTCCCCGCAGGCGAGGGTGCGCACCTTGGCGGTGAACTTCTCGGTGAACTCGGCCGCCACGGACCGGTCGACGATGATCCGGTTGGCGGCCATGCAGACCTGGCCCTGGTGGACGTAGCGGCTGAAGACGGCGGCGTCCACGGCGTAGTCGAGGTCGGCGTCGTCCAGCACGAGGAAGGCGCTGTTGCCGCCCAGTTCCAGGACGACGTGCTTGAGGTGGGAGGCGGCGACGGTCGCCACGTGGCGGCCCACCCGGTCGGACCCGGTGAAGGAGATGACCTTCGGGACCGGGTGCTCCAGGAGGGCGTCGTCGATCTCGGCGAGGTCGGTGACGACGACGTTCAGCACACCGGCCGGGAGACCGGCGTCCTCGAAGATCCTGGCGAGCAGCGTGCCACCGACGACGGGCGCGTCCTCGTGCGGCTTGAGGACGACCCCGTTGCCCAGGGCCAGGGCCGGGGCGACGGACTTCATGGCCAGGAAGAGCGGGAAGTTGAAGGGGGCGATGACTCCGACGACGCCGACGGGCTCCCGGTAGAGGCGGTTCTCCTTGCCGTCGACGGGCGAGGGGAGGATACGGCCGTCCGCGCGCAGGGCGATGGCCATCGCCTCGCGCAGGGCCTCCTTGGTGAGGTGGAGCTCGAACGCCGCCTTGAGCCGGGTGCCGCCCAGCTCGGCGATGATCGCCTCGGTGATCTCCTCCTCGCGCTCCTCGATGAGGCGGATGGCCCGCTCGAGGACGAGGCGCCTGGTGTAGGGGCTGATGCCGGCCCAGGTCACCTGGTGGCGTTCGGCGGCGCGGTACGCCTGGTCGATCTCCGCGGCCGTGGCCACGGTGATGGAACACAGCTTCTCGCCGTTGTAGGGGTTGAGGTCGATGACGTCCCAGGAGCCACTCCCGGACCGCCATTCACCGTCGATGTACTGCTGCGCCAGGTCCGTGAAGTAGGGCATGTCGTTCCTTCGTGGGGTTCCTTCATGCGTAAGGAGTGAGAACGCCTCTGATGCCACGTCATCGTACGTGCAGCTCAGGGGAGTTGACGGACCTTGTGCAGATGTTCCCGGCTCTCGCGCGGGGAGAGGCTGCCGTCCTCGATGAGCCGGTCGAGGACCGCGCCGTAGGCGGCCACCTCCTCCGGCTTGTCCAGATAGAGCGAGCCCGTGAGCTGCTCCAGGTAGACGAGGTCGGGGATCTCCGGCTCCGGAAAGCGCAGCACGGTGAAGGCGCCGGACTCGGCGGGGTGGCCGCCCAGGTCGAAGGTGACCACCTGGAGTTGGATGTTGGGCCGTTCGGACAGGTCGATGAGGTGCTGGATCTGCTTGTCCATGACGGCCGAACCGCCGAAGGGCCGGCGCAGAACGGCCTCGTCGAGGACGCAGCGCAGGACGGTCGAGTTCTCTTGGAAGAGGATCTTCTGCCGCTCCATGCGCAGGGCGACGCGCCGCTCGATCTCGGCCTTCGACAGCCGCTTCGCCTTGTGGCCGCTGGACACGACGGCGTGGGCGTACTCCTCCGTCTGGAGCAGGCCGTGCACGAACTGGACCTCGTAGGTGTCGATCTGGGAGGTGGCGCCCTCCAGCCCGACGTACGTCTGGAACCAGGACGGCAGGACGTCGTTGTAGCTGTGCCACCAGCCCGCGACGCTCGAGTCCTTCGCCAGGTTGAGCAGCGGTTCCCGTTCGGCGTCGTCCGTGACGCCGTAGAGCGTCAGCAGATCCGCGACGTCCCGTGCCTTGAAGCTCACCCGACCCAACTCCATCCGGCTGATCTTGGACTCGGAAGCGCGGATGGAGTACCCGGCGTCCTCCCTGGTGACGCCACGGCTCTCCCGCAGGCGCCGCAGCTGTGAGCCGAGCAGTATCCGGCGGACCATCGAGCCGTTGGACCCGCCTGCCCCATTTGATCCGCTTGCCACCGGAACACTCCTTATCTGATCAGACAAGCACCCCCGCCAGGGGATCAGTCTGCCATCTTCGGGCTTCATTGCGTGCCCAAGTGGTTACACAGAATCGAAAGTTCTTCGTGCACGTGCATCTGCCCTTGCATCCGCCGCAAGCATTCGGAACCATGGACAGTGCCCAAGTGCACTAAGTGCCAACAGATTTGGGTTCCCGCGTCATTCGGGGACGCAACAGCCGTCACAGTCAGGGGGACCTCGTTCATGGGGACTGAAGGAACGACGGTGCTGGATCCGTTATGGCGTGGCCTCCCCCCGCAGGACGCCGGATCCCTGTCCGGATCGGCCTCCTGCGCCCTTCCCCCGCACTTCGAAGCCGTACGCGCCGCACGCGAGTTCACCCGCGTCACGCTGTGCGGGTGGGGGCTGGAGGGGGAGTGCGACAACGTCACCCTGGCCGTCTCGGAACTCGTGACGAACGCCCTGCGGCACGGCCTGCCGTGTGCGGCGGCCACCCCGGCGGACCCGCCGGTGCGGCTGCACCTCATGCGGTGGGCGTCCCGACTGGTGTGCGCCGTGCGCGATCCGAGTCGGGAGGCGCCCGTCTCCGGCAACCCGGACGCCGTGGGCTTCTCGGAGGGAACCGCCGAGTCGGGCCGCGGCCTCTTCCTGGTCGAGGCCTTCAGCGACAGCTGGGGCTGGCAGCCCCTGCACGGGACGCTGCCGGGCAAGGTCGTCTGGGCCCTGTTCCGGGTGGCCTCCCCCGCGACGTAGCGGGGAGCCTTCGGGGCTGTCGTCGCGCCCCGGAGGCCGGAGCGACAGCGGCGGCATGCGGGAGGGGCCGGACGGCGGACGTCCGGCCCCTCCCGCATGCCGGGACCCGCCGTCGACCGGGGTCGGCCGGTCGGTCGGACGGCCGACCGGTCAGTCGCGTATGAGGTGGTCGAACTCGCCGTCCTTGATGCCGAGCAGCATCGCCTCCACCTCGGCGGGCGTGTAGACGAGCGCCGGTCCTTCGGGGAAGCGGGAGTTGCGCACCGCGACGTCACCGCTGGGCAGCTTGGCGAACTCCACGCACGTGCCCTGCGAGTTGCTGTGCCGGCTCTTCTGCCAGGTGACCCCGGAGAGGTCCACTGCGGCCATGCCGTTGTACGCCTGCTGCATAGGACTCTCCCGGGTAGGTCAATGCCGGTTGTGGGGTCAACTATGCGGGATCATAACGTCGTTCAATTGCATATGCATGTGCCGATGCACGTGCACGACAGCGGGTTGCGGCACGGCTACCGCCTGAGACCTGCGCAGGGCGTGCAGGCCTCAGGCGGTGGCCGTGGGCCTACGCACCGGTAGACGCAGTGAGCGCGCCCCGGGTTCCCCCGATGGCGGTCCGCAAACCGGCGCTCACCGCGAGCCGTACGGCAGCAGGGCCATCTCCCGGGCGTTCTTGATCGCACGGGTCAACTGCCGTTGCTGCCGGGCGGTGACCCGCGTCACCCGGCGGCTGCGGATCTTCCCGCGGTCGGAGAGGAACCTCCGCAGCAGGTCGGTGTCCTTGTAGTCGATGTACGTGACGCCCGCCGCGTCCAGCGGGTTCGGACGCGGCCGGGCGGGCTTGCGGGGTTCGTGGCGACGGGGCACGGGTGACGGTCCTTCGGTTCGGTTCGGTTTCGGGGTGGCGCGGGGCGGTGCGGGGCGGGTCAGGAGACGGGGTCGAGGAGGGCGTCGAACGCGCGGGGCAGCGTGCGCCAGGCGACGGGCCCGGCCGCGTACTCGGCGTCCGTCAGCAGGCAGGAGTCCAGGACGGCGGTGAGGTTCTCGCGGTCGAGGTCCGGGGAGGTGAACACCAGGTGCTGACCCCGGTCACCGTGGACGGGGTGCCAGTCCAGGGCGGCTGCCGCGCGGCGGGTGGCGGGCACGAGCTCCCAGGCGGCGTCCGGGAGGGACGCCAGCCACGGCCCCGCGCCCTCCACGCACAGGGCTCCCCCGGCGGCGTCCCAACTCAGCAGGGTGTCGGGGCGGTCGGCCAGCCAGAACCGGCCGCGACTGCGGGCCGCCGCACAGCACAGGTCCTCCAGCGCCGCGTACAGCCGCCCGGGGTGGAACGGCCGGGCGCGGCGCCAGACGAGCGTGCCGACGCCTCCGTCCCCGTCCGCACCACCGGTGCGCTCCGGGCCCTGCGTGTCGTGCGGCAGCAGGGCGGAGGCCGGGTGCTGGCGCGCCGCCGCGGCCTCGACGTCGAAGGGGCGCCGGCCGCCGGTGACGGCGGCGGGGAACGCCGCGTCCTCGACGCGCACCCGTCGGGCGCCCGGGGTGAGCTGGTCCAGCAGCGCGTGGTCCTCCGCGTCGCCCGGTTCCGGCCCGTCGGCCAGGACGAGGAGCTCCGGGTACTCCAGCTGCCGGGCGAAGGTGTCCGCGACCGTGCGGCGGTCGCTCGCGGCGGCGGCGAGCCCGACCTCGGCGAGGTCGTCCCCGTTGCCGAGGCAGGGCAGCGTCAGCGCCGGGTCGACGGCGGTGACGACGCCGGTCAGCCGGACGTCCGCGCAACCGCAGCCCGCGACGACCTCCGCCATGGAGCGCGGCTCCACGGAGTCCCACAGCTCGACGACGGCCAGCCGGTGCGCCCCGGCGCGGGCGATGCGCTCCAGCTCGGGGACGAGGTCCTCGCGCAGGGCGCAGCAGGCGCAGTCGCCGACGAGCGGGGTGTGCCCGGCGTCCAGCACGCCGCCGTGCTCGCGGACGGTGCGGCGCACCGTTCCCGCGGGGGCGTCGGTGAGGTCGTGGTGGAGGGCGACGCTGCCGGGCACGGTGGCGAGCACCCGGTCGACGGCGGCCCGGCGGGCGTCGGCGTGCAGCCCGGCCACGATGACGACGGGCAGCATCAGCGGGCCTCGCGTCGGGCGTAGCGGCGCTCGAAGCGCTCAACGCGGCCGGCGGTGTCCAGGACGCGGGCGGTGCCGGTGTAGAAGGGGTGGCTCGCGGAGGAGACCTCCACGTCCACCACCGGGTAGGTGGCGCCGTCCTCCCAGGTGACGGTGCGGTCGCTGGTGGCGGTGGACCGGGTGAGGAAGGCGAATCCGGCGGCCCGGTCGCGGAAGACGACGGGCCGGTACGGCGGGTGGATACCGGGCTTCACGGGGTGCTCCCTTCGGGAGGGCGGGTGGGACCGGCGGGGCCGGTCGGTCGTGGTCGGTCGGGCGGCCGGTGTCGGGGGCGGCCGGGGGTCAGCGCTCCTCGCGGAACTCGACGTGGCGCCGGGCGACGGGGTCGTACTTGCGCAGCCGGAGCCGGTCGGGGTCGTTCCGGCGGTTCTTGCGCGTCACGTAGGTGTAGCCGGTGCCGGCGGTGGACCTGAGCTTGATGACGGGGCGGACGTCGTTGCGTGGCATGCGGGGTACTATACACAAACGAAAATCATGTTCATTAAGGCTCGGAAAGGGGCTCTCCTTGTCCGCTCACTGCCAGCTCACCGGCCGCGCGCCGGTCTTCGGCCAGCAGATCTCCCACTCCCACCGGCGCTCGTCGCGCCGCTTCGACCCGAACATCCAGCGCAAGCGCTACTGGCTGCCCGGCGAGCGCCGCCACGTGCGGCTGACCCTCAGCGCCAAGGGGCTGCGCACCGTGGACGCCATCGGCATCGAGGCCGCCGTCGCCCGCATCCGGGCCCGCGGCGGGAAGGTCTGAGGGAGCACCGTGGCGAAGAAGAGCAAGATCGCGAAGAACGACCAGCGGCGGGCCGTCGTCGCCCGGTACGCCGTCCGGCGGGCCGAGCTGAAGCGCGTCCTCGCCGACCCGGCCACCCCGGAGGAGGAGCGGACGGCCGCGCGGCGGGAGCTGCGGCGCCAACCGCGCGACGCCAGCGCCACCCGCGTCCGCAACCGCGACTCCGTCGACGGCCGCCCGCGCGGCCACCTGCGGGCGTTCGGCCTCTCCCGGATCCGGCTGCGGCAGATGGCCCACGCCGGTGAGCTGCCCGGCGTGCGCAAGTCCAGCTGGTGACGGCCCGCCCCGGGCCCGGCGTCCTCGCACGCCCCGGGCCCGGGGCGTGCGCGCCGCGCCACGCCGGAACACCTTGACCTGAAGTCCGGTTGAACTCCTAGCGTCGGGACTCCACCCACCGCCCGCCGCGCCGGAGGCCCGGATGTCGATGCACATGACCGCGTGGAACGCCCTCTACAACGCCCGCCACGCCAGCGAGGACCGACGCCCCTTCTCCCGGGCCACCCTGCGGCGTATCGCGGTGTTCGCCCGGCCGCACCGGCGGCTCATCGGCTTCTTCCTCGCCTTCAGCACCCTCGCCGCCGTGTTCGCCGTGGCGACGCCCCTGCTCGCCGGCCGGGTGGTGAACGTCATCGTGGCCGGGGAGGACCGCCGCACCGTCGTCCTGCTCGCCGTCCTCATCGCCCTGATCGCCGTCGCCGAGGCGGCGACGGGGCTGCTGACGCGCTGGCTGTCCGCCCGCATCGGCGAGGGCCTGATCCTGGACCTGCGCGGCGCCGTCTACGACCACGTGCAGCGCATGCCCGTCGCCTTCTTCACCCGCACCCGCACCGGGGCCCTCGTCAGCCGCCTCAACAACGACGTGATCGGGGCCCAGCGCGCCTTCAGCGACACCCTCTCCGGGCTCGTCTCCAACGTGGTCACCCTGCTGCTGACACTCGTGGTGATGCTCCAGCTGTCCTGGCGCGTCACCCTGTTCGCCCTCGTCCTCCTCCCGCTCTTCGTCCTTCCCGCGCGGCGCATGGGGACCCGGCTCGCCCGGCTGTCCCGGGAGGCGGCCAACCACAACTCCGTCATGAGCACCCGGATGACCGAGCGGTTCTCCGCCCCGGGCGCGACGCTGGTCAAGCTGTTCGGACGGCCGGAGGAGGAGTCCGCCGAGTTCGCGCGGCGGGCCGCGGAGGTGCGGGACATCGGCGTGCGCATCGCCATGCTCCAGATGTCGTTCGTCACGGCGCTCACCCTCGTCTCCGCCCTGGCCCTGGCCCTCGTCTACGGGCTCGGGGGCTGGCTCGCCGTCGGGGGCGGACTCGCCGCCGGCACCGTCGTCTCCCTCGCCCTCCTGCTCACCCGTCTCTACGCTCCACTGACGGCACTGGCCGGGGCCCGGGTCGAGGTGATGACCGCGCTGGTGAGCTTCCAGCGCGTCTTCGAGGTGCTGGACCTCACGCCGCTGATCGAGGAGGCGCCCGACGCCGTCCCGGTCCCCCCGGGCCCGGCCTCGGTGGAGTTCGACGCCGTCGACTTCGGCTACCCCGCCGCGACGGCGGTCTCCCTCGCCTCGCTGGAGGAGGTCGCGACCCTGGACGCGCGCGGCGGGGAGCGCGTGCTGCACGGCGTCTCCTTCCGCGCGGAGCCCGGCCGGATGGTCGCGCTCGTCGGCTCCTCCGGTGCGGGCAAGTCCACCGTCGCCCAGCTCGCCGCGCGACTGTACGACGTCGACGGCGGCGCCGTCCGCGTCGGCGGGACGGACGTGCGCGACCTGACGGCCGAGTCCCTGCGGCGGACCGTCGGGATGGTCACCCAGGACGGCCACCTCTTCCACGACACGATCCGCGCCAACCTCCTCCTGCCCCGCCCCGGTGCGAGCGAGGAGGAGATGTGGGACGCCCTGCGCCGCGCCCGGATCGACGCCCTGGTCGCCGCCCTGCCCGACGGCCTGGACACGGTCGTCGGCGAACGCGGCTACCGGCTCTCCGGCGGTGAGCGGCAGCGCCTGACGATCGCCCGGCTCCTGCTGGCCCGGCCCCGCGTCGTGATCCTGGACGAGGCCACCGCCCACCTCGACTCGACCTCCGAGGCGGCCGTGCAGGAGGCCCTGACCGAGGCCCTGACCGGCCGCACCTCCGTGGTGATCGCCCACCGGCTCTCGACGATCCGTCAGGCCGACCTGATCCTCGTGCTGGAGGCCGGCCGCATCGTGGAACGCGGCACCCACGAGGAGCTGCTGGCCCACGCCGGGCGCTACGCCGAACTGCACCGCACCCAGTTCGCCGCGTCCGCCCCCGCCGTCAGCGGCTGACGGCCCGGCCCTCCCCGGCGGCCCGGCGGCACGGCGTGCGCCGGGCCGCTGGGCCGGACGGCGCAGCCGCGCGCGCGGGGTTGCGGGAACCGGCCGACGATGGTGGGACCTACAGCCTCGCGCGGGGAGAAAGCGCCGTGAACTTCAGCTACGAGCAACTGCGCCGCTGCACCGTCGCCGTCGACCTGGGCGCGGACCGGACGCGGGTGTACCTCAGACAGGCCGGGGTCGTCGTCGACGAACCGTCGGTCGTCGCCGTCGACACCCGGTCCGGCGCGCTCATCGCCGTCGGCACCCCGGCGCAGCGGATGTACGGGCGGACGCCGCCGCGGATCCGGGTCGTCCGGCCCGTCGCCGACGGAACCGTGCACGACGTCCAGATGGCCCAGCGCATGCTGCGCGCCATGGTCGGGGAGAAGGTCCGGCGGGCCTGGCGCCGCCGTCCGCTGCTGCGGGCGGCCGTGTGCGTCCCCCACGACGCCGACCCGCTCGCCCGGCGGGCCGCGGTGGCGACCCTCACCGGGCTCGGCTGCCGCCGGGTGGAACTGGTCGACACCCTCTTCGCGGCCGCCGTGGGGTGCGGGCTGCCGGTCGAACGTCCCGAGGCGACCATGATCGTGCTCTGCGGGGCGGACACCACGCAGGTCGCCGTCCTCTCGCTGGGGGCGATCGTCGCGGCGGCCCAGGTCGGCGTCGGCGGCGAGACCCTGTACGGCGCGGTCGGCCGTCACCTGCGCAACCGCTACGAGCTCTCCATCCCCTCCGACGCCGTGCGCGACCTGCACGCCGAGGTCACCGCCGGCGGCACGGGCGGGCTGCCCGGGGATCCCGACGGCCCGGTCGTGCACGGCCGCGACGCGGCCACCGGGCTCGCCCGCACGGTGCGGATCGACGCCCACGAGGTGCACGCGGCGACGCACGGCCCACTCATGGCGGTGCTGGACACCATCCGCGGCGTGCTCCACCGCTGCCCGCCCGACCTCGTGGCCGACCTCGCCGACCGGGGCGTCATGCTGGCCGGCGGCTACGCCGACCTTCCGGGCCTGGCCGACCGGCTGCACGGGGCGACGTCCATGGCCGTGCACGTCGCCGACGACCCGGCGGCCGCGGCGGTGGGCGGCGTCACCGCGATGATCGAGGGGCGGGTGCGCCCCCTGCTCTCCCTCGACGCCCTGCACTGATCCCGGGACGCCCGACGGAACGGGTCCGGTCGCCCGGTCGCGGGGCGGCCGGGCCCGCTGTCGTCGGGCCGGGCCCGGGGCGGCCGGTCAGCGGGTGGCGGGGAGCCGGAAGCGGCGGGCCGGACGGCGGGGGCGGTGCTGGGTGGACCGCGGGGGCCGGGGGTGCTGCGGGCGGATGACGCCCGGCCCCGGGTCGAAGCCGATCTCGGCCGGCTCCGCGGACCCGGTCAGCACCTCGTGGAGCCGCTGGACGTCGTCCGGCAGGTCGCGGCGCCAGCCCACCGACACCACCGGCCACAGCGCGAGCATGCCGCCGGTCAGCGAGCACGTGACCTGCACCCCCACCCGGCAGCCGGGGCCGTGCGGCCACAACCGGAAGTCGTAGCGCGGCACCTGGGTGCCCAGCGGGGTCCACATGCGCTGGCCCAGGAAGCCGATCCGGCGGCCGGGCTCGAACGCGCAGCACTCCAGCCGGAAGTCGCGGTGCCGGCCCGGGAAGCGGTAGCGGTAGACGCACCCCTCGCCGCACCGGGGCCCGAAGGGGTCGGTGCCCCGGATCTCCATGACCCCGGAATGCCATTGCGGCAGATTGCGTCCGTCGGCCAGGAAGCCGAAGACCTCGTCGACGGGCAGGGGGATAGAGACGTAGACCTGCACCTGCGGCATAGCGGCACCTCCTACGAGCGGGCCACGCGGCGATGCGCGCGCACCCGCTCCCCGGCCCGGGTGTACCTGTGTGCTTTCAGGCTGAGGTGATATGTGAGCAATGTCCCGTCTGGTTGACCCATTCGGGCGATGACTCCCGGTTCGTATACCCCACCCGGCGGGTCGCACGCGCCGCAAACCGTGCGAATCGCCGCGCGACCGCCCCGGCGCACACCCCCGCGCACACCCGCGCACCCCCGGACGACAGCGCGACGCCGGCACCGGTCGGAACCGGCGCCGGCGTCGCGGCGGACAGCGGAGGTGACGGAGGCTCAGGAGCCCTGCGGGGAAGGGGTGGCGAGGAGGAGGGCGAACCGCCCGCCCTCGTCCGTCCACCAGTGGCGAACGTCGAAACCCGCCCGCGCCAGCTCGGCGGTCAGGCCGTCGCGGTGGAACTTCACCGAGATCTCCGTGCGCAGCTCCTCGCCGCGTTCGAAGTCGACGGTGAGGTCGAGCGCCGGCACCGGCACCGTCTGCGCCCGGCGCGAGCACAGCCGCATCTCGATCCGCGACTCCCGCGCGTTCCACAGCGCGCGGTGGTCGAAGGCGTCCGGGTCGAAGCCCGCGCCCAGCTCCCGGTTGAGCACGTGCAGGACGTTCTTGTTGAACGCGGCGGTGACCCCCTCGGCGTCGTCGTAGGCGGGCACGACGACGTCGGCCGGCTTCACGAGGTCCGCGCCCAGCAGCAGCCCGTCCCCGGGGCCGAGCTGCGGGCGCAGCGCGGCGTAGAAGGCACGGCGGCCCGCGTCGTCCAGGTTGCCGAGGGTGCCGCCGAGGAAGGCCACGAGCCGGGGCGCCTCCCCCGGCAGCGTGAGGTCCACCTCGTAGTCGGTGACGGCCGCCGCGACCGTGAGGCCCGGGTAGTCCGCCGTCAGGGCGCCGCCCGCCGCGACGAGGGCGTCCTCACTGACGTCCAGCGGCGCGTACAGCCGCAGGGTGCCCCGCGCGGTGAGGGCGTCCAGCAGGAGCCGCGTCTTGCGGGAGGAGCCCGAACCCAGCTCGACGAGGGTGGCCGCCCCGGCCGCCTCGGCGATCTCGCCGGCCCGCTCCCGCAGGATCGCGTGCTCGGCGCGGGTGGGGTAGTACTCGGGCAGACGCGTGATGCGCTCGAAGAGTTCGCTGCCGCGCCCGTCGTAGAACCACTTGGGCGGCAGGGTCTTGGGCCGTCCGGTCAGGCCCTTGAGGACGTCGGAGCGCAGCGCCTCGGCCTGGTGGTCGGCGGGGAGGCGGCGGGTGAGGCTGAAGCGGTCGGAGCTGCTGGTCATGCCGGGGTGGTCCTCTCCGGGGCGGTGGCTGCGGGCTGCGGACGGCCGTCCGGCCGCCCGGCGGTTCCGGACGCCGCGGGCGGCGCGCCGCCGTCCGCCGGCCGGGAGGCCGGTGGTCCGGGCGGCGGCTCCGGGCGGCGCGCGGCGGCGTCGAGCGCAGTGGTGCGCACGGCCGTGGGCGTGGCCCGCAGCACGGACCCCTCCGGCACCTCCCGCCACCCGTCGCGCGCGTCCGGTTCGGAGGCGACGGTGACGCTCCCCTCGGCCGTCCGGTACCACAGCGTGTCGCCGTGCCGGGTGGCCGTGACGGTGCGGCCGTCGGTGACGAGGAGGTTGAGCCGCGCCCCGGGGCGGACCGCCGCGACGCGCAGCACCAGATCGGCCAGGACACCTCCGGCCGGCTCGCCCGCGCGCAACCGGGCCCGCGCCAGCGCCCACAGCAGCGCGGAGTCGCAGCGGGACTCCAGCGCGAGCAGCTCGGCGGCGGGCGGACGCGACGACGGCGTGAGGTCGTCCACGAGGTGGGTCCAGTCGGGGACGGCGCCGTTGTGGCTGTAGAGCCACGGGCCGTCCGTGTAGGGCGCGGCGGCGCTCTCGTCCTGCGTCGTGCCCGCCGTGGCGTCGCGGACGGCCGCGAGCACCGCGTGGCTGTGGACGGCGCGGCCCAGGTCCGGCAGGTTCCCGTCGGCCCAGATCGGCACCGCGCGTCGGTAGCGTGCGGGCCGCTCCCCCTCGCCCGGCGGGTACCAGCCGACGCCGAACCCGTCGGCGTTGACCGTCCCGTACCGCTGCCGACGCGGCGCCCACGCCTGCTCGTACAGCCCGTACCGGACGCCGGTGAGCAGCCGGGCCAGGGGGACGGCAGGTCCCAGGTAGGCCAGGTGACGGCACATCAGGCTCCCTCCGGCCGTCGGGCTGCGGTGGCCGGGGCGGTGGCGGCCGTGGTGTCGGCGGCACGGGCCGTGCGGAAACCGGCGAAGATCTGCCGCCGGACCGGATGGTCCCAGTTGCGGAACGTCGTCCGGCAGGCCACGTGCGCGGTGCCGAACGAGCCGCCGCGCAGCACCTTGTAATCGGGGGATCCGCCGGCCCCGGCCCCGGCGGATCCCGTGGGGAAGAAGACCTCCGAGTACTCCCGGTACGGGTACGCCTCGAAGCCGGGATACGGCGCGAAGTCGGAGGCCGTCCACTCCCAGACGTCGCCGAGCAGCTGCCGGGCGCCGCAGGGCGCCTCGCCCAGCGGGTAGGCCCCCGCCGGGGCGGGCTCCAGGTGGCGCTGGCCGAGGTTGGCGTGCTCGGGCCCCGGATCGGTCTCGCCCCAGGGGTGACGGCGGGAGCGTCCGGTGGCCGGGTCGTGCCGGGCCGCCTTCTCCCACTCGGCCTCGGTGGGCAGCCGCCGCCCGGCCCAGCGCGCGTAGGCGTCGGCCTCGTACCAGCTGACGTGCAGCACGGGGCTGTCGAGCGGCACGGGTTCGACGCGGCCGAAGCGCCGACGCGTCCAGCCGTCTGCCTCGCGGCGCCAGAAGAGCGGCGCGCGCAGCCCGGTGCGCCGCACGTGCGCCCAGCCGTCCGGATGCCACCAGCGCGGCTCGTCGTAGCCGCCGTCGTCGATGAACACGGCGTAGGCGCCGGCGGTGACGGGCGTGGTGTCCAGCCAGAAGGCGGGGACGTCGACGCGGTGGGCCGAGCGCTCGTTGTCCAGGGCCCACGGATCGTCGTCGGTGCCCATGGTGAACGGTCCGCCCGGGACGAGGACCTCCGGCGGCAGCGAGGTGCCGTCCGGCACGCCGGGCGGGGGCGGCGCGTGCAGCACGGCCGGGCCCCGACGCAGCTGGTGCGTGGCCAGCATCGTCTCGTCGTGCTGCTGCTCGTGCTGCGCGATCATGCCGAAGACGAACGCCGAGCGGGTGAGCCGTTCGGCGTCCGACGGCGCCTTCTCCAGCACCTCCAGCGCCTGTGCGCGCACCTCGGCCACATAGCGACGGGCCTCCGCGGGAGGCAGCATCGGCAGCCCCGGCCGGTCGGCGCGCGGGGTGAGGAACGCGTCGTAGACGGGGTCGAGGTCCGGGCGGACGCCGGGACGGCCGCCCGCCCGGCGCAGCAGCCACAGGTCCTCCTGGTTGCCGATGTGGGCCAGGTCCCAGGCCAGCGGGGACATGAGGGGCGAGTGCTGGGCGGTGAGCCCGGCCTCGTCCAGGCAGTCGACCAGGCCGAGGGTGCGGGCCCGTGCCGCCTCCAGGGCCGCGAGCGCCCGGGCGGCGCAGGACTCGGGAGCGGTGTCGGGGTGCGGCGAGGGGACGACGGCGGGCACGGCGGTGTCCGCGCCGGACGGGGCCACCTCGGACGGCGGCACGTCGGGCGGGGGCACGTGGCGGGCGGGTACGGCGGACATCAGGCGGCTCCTCGGTGGGCGTCGGCCGGGCAACGGCCACGATCGGCGTAACGTTCGGCGAACTCGGCGACGGCCCGGTGCGCGGTACCGCCGTCCGCCGTGGTGGCGAGCGCGGACTCGGCGGCGGCCACGCAGGCCCGCACCGCCGGGCCGAGCAGCGGATCGGCGGGCCCGTAGCGGGCGGCCCGCAACCACAGGGCCGGGCCGGGCGGCCGGGCGGCCAGGGGCTCGGTGGCCGCGAACGCGGCGGCGGCGGCGCGCGGATCGTCCAGCAGCGTCGCGGCGACCGCCGTGGCGGCGACCCACCCGTCGCCCGGCTGGGCGTCCATCATGCGCAGTTCCAGCCAGCCGCGCGGGCGGACGGGCGGGAAGAGGGTGCTGAGGTGGTAGTCCAGGTCGGCCCGGGTGGGCGGCCGTTCGGCGCAGTCGCCGCGCAGCCAGTCGCGGAACGTCAGCCGGGGCGGGGCCGTCCAGTCCGCGCCCGGGCCGTCGTGCTCGCGGCGCAGGCACAGCAGCGGCGCGTCGAGCGCGTAGCGGGCCCACTCGCTCCGGGGCGGTACGCCCAGGCGCGGCGGCCGGGTACGTCCGGGGTCGGTGTGGTACCAGATGCGCTGCCGGGTGGAGGCCCAGCCGGTGCGGCGGCCGTTCCAACGCGGCGAGTTGGCGAAGGCGGCGACCAGGACGGGACCGAGCCGGTGGACGAGGTCCCAGCGCCGCCGGTAGCCGGTGGGGCCGTCACCCTCGTCACCGGCGTCGAGGCTGACCTGGACGGCGGCGGTGCCGCGCATCATGGCCCGCCCCCAGGGACCGAGCCGGTCGAAGTGGGCCTCCATGGCCCGGTACCGGGGGTGGTCGAGCACCCGGGGCGGAGTGCGGTGGGGGTTGACTCCGTGGCCGTGCAGTGCGGCCCCGGCGGCGGCCAGCACCTCGCGGACGACGGCGACATCGGCGGCGGCGAGGCTGAGGCAGGCGGCCAGCGACTCCCCCGGCGGGCTGCTCAGCTCCAGTTGACCGCCCGGCTCCCGGGTGATGCGGCTGCCGCCGGGCAGCCGCCCGGGGGTGCCGCCCGGCAGGAACGGGGCGAGGGCGGCGTCGATCAGCTTGACGGGCACCGCGCGGGCGGGGTCGTCCCGGTCGCGGACGTGCCATTCCAGCTCCACCCCGACGCGTCGGGGCGGGCCGGTCTTGAAGCAGATGCCCCCGATGTACGAGGCGGCCCGCGCCTCCGTCAGCCCGGCGGCGCCGGGGTCGGGTGCGGTCCGGACGTGCCCGCCTCCGGCGTCGCCGGGGTCGGTGTCGGAGTCGGTGTCGGTGCGAGGGGGCGGTCCCGCGGAACGGGGATCGGGACCACTGTCGGCGTTCTGTACCACGGTGTCCACGGCAACTCCTCCCGGAACGGCGGACCACGGGACGGGGCACACAATCACCCTTACTGCCCGTCCCGGCTGTCCGGTGAAACCTGTGTCCGAAACCGGTCGCCGAAAGCGACCGGGGGTGCGTCGGCGGCTACGGCGCGCGGCGCGCGGGGTCGATGACGGAGAAGGGCGAGCCCCACGGGTCGGCCACGGCGGCCACCCGCCCGAAGGGGCCGTCGGCGGGGCCCGCCCGCACCTCCCCGCCGAGCCGTTCCACGGCGGCCACGGCCTCGTCGCAGTCGGCGACGCCGAAGTGCACGTCGACGTAGGCCGGCGGCCCGGTGGCGGGCACGCCGGTCGTGCGGCGACGCGCGGCGACGAGCTCCCCGTCCGCCTCCCAGCCGGCCACGTCGCCCCCGGCCACCGGAAGCGGGCGCTCCGTGAAGGGGAAGACGGCCGGGAAGAACGCGTCCGCCGCCTCG
Organism: Streptomyces chumphonensis; assembly: GCF_014779715.1. GTDB lineage: Bacteria > Actinomycetota > Actinomycetes > Streptomycetales > Streptomycetaceae > Streptomyces > Streptomyces chumphonensis. Next base: position 312,661 of record NZ_JACXYU010000004.1, on the reverse strand, counting down.
GGCGCACCGGTGCGCACCTCGGCCCAGGCGAACGCACCGGCCACCCCCCGCTTGCCGAACCCCGGGTGCCGCCCGGCCTGCCAGGCGCCGAACACGGTGCCGCCCGGGTCGCGGGCGACGCACATCCGGCCGATGTCGAAGATGCTGGTGGGCCCCATCACGACGGCGCCGCCCCCGGCGCGCACCCGCTCGGCGGTCGCGTCCGCGTCCCGGGAGGAGAAGTACAGCGTCCAGGTGGTCGGCCAGTCCTCCTGGCCCGGCAGCAGCGGTGCCAGCGCGGCGACGGCGGCGCCGTCGGAGCGGGCCTCCGTGTAGTTGCCGAGTGCGTCGCCGCCGTCGACGAACGTCCAGTCGAGGAGCTCGCCGTAGAAGTGCTCGGCCGCGTCCAGGTCCGCCACCATCATGTCGGCCCAGCAGGGGACGCCCTCAGGTCGTGCGGGCATGACCGTGCCTTCCGCTCGCCGGCTCCCGGTCCGGAGCCCTCACGGCATCACGCTAGCGGCGAACCGCCCGCCCCGCAGGCCGGAAGCCCCCGCTCGGAGGGCCCGCGCGGCACCCCGGTCCGATGTGGAGATCGTGTGATGCTTCTGTGAAGGTGGCCGCTCGGGGGCGTGTGGTCATGGAAATGGGGGGTAGGCGGACCGCCGTCCACGGAACGAATCCAGGGAGGGCTTTCGTGAGCACCATGGCAACGGCCGCACCGTCGACGCACGCGGTCCAGGAGGGCACCGGCGCGGCGCCGGCCGCGCAGGACGGGAGTGTGGCGGCGGAGGCGGGTCTGCCGCGCGTCAGCGAGGCGCAGGCCGTCGCCCCCATGGACGCCCGGGACCTCACCCGGCTCTTCATCGACCGGCTCCAGACGCTGGAAGAGGGCACCCCCGAGTACCAGTACGCCAGGAACACGCTGATCGAGATCAACCTGTCCCTCGTGCGGTACGCCGCCCGCCGGTTCCGCAACCGCGCGGCCGAGACGGAGGACATGATCCAGGTCGGCACGATCGGGCTGATCAAGGCCATCGACCGGTTCGACCCGGGGCGCGAGGTGGAGTTCACCACCTTCGCCGTGCCCTACATCATGGGCGAGATCAAGCGCTTCTTCCGCGACACGAGCTGGTCGGTGCGCGTCCCCCGGCGGCTCCAGGAACTGCGCATCGACCTCGCCAAGGCCGGCGACCAGCTCGCGCAGCGCCTCGGCCGCGCCCCCACGACCGCCGAGCTGGCGCGGCACCTCGACCTGAGCGAGGACGAGGTCATCGAGGGCGTCGTCGCGAGCAACGGCTACACGGCCGGTTCGCTGGACGCCGGCGGCGACGAGACCGGTGAGACCGGCGGCGGCCCGAGCGTCGCCGACCGGATCGGCGAGATCGACCCGGCCCTGGAGGGCGTCGAGAACTTCGAGTCCCTGCGGCCCCTGATGGCCGAGCTGGACGACCGCGAGCGCCGCATCCTGCAGATGCGCTTCGGGGACGAGATGACGCAGGCGCAGATCGGTGCCGAGCTGGGCCTGTCCCAGATGCACATCTCCCGCCTGCTGTCCCGCACCCTCGGCAAGCTGCGCAAGGGGCTGCTGACGGAACGCTGACCCACCGCGCGGAACGGCCGCCCGCAGGTGGCCGGCGCGATGACCACCCGCGGCGGTGGCCGGGGCTCGTGTCAGCCCCCGGCCACCGCCGTCGCCACGTCCGGGTAGACGCGCAGGACGGCGTCCGCGCCGGTCAGCTCCAGCAGCCGGGTGACGGAGGGCGGCGGGCCCGCGATCCGCAGGTCTCCGCCGTGGTGGGCCCGGAGCAGCACGTTGAGCCCGGTGGAGTCGCAGAACGTCACCCGGCTGAAGTCGGCGACCACACAGGACGCCGGGCCCTCCAGCCCGCCCTCCAGCGCACGGCTGAGCTCCTGGGCCGCGTCCAGGTCCACCTCACCGGTCACGGCCACGACGAGGACGCCGTCCCGCATCTGTCCGTCCGCGACGACCTTCGCGGGGTTCGGCCCGCCGGCCGCCGAGTTCTCGTGCGCGGTAGTCATGACTCCCATGATCCCCGGTCGGTCCCCGCAGCGGAAGACGGGGGTCTCCCCGAGCGCCGCCCCCGGACCCGCCCCCGCCGGGTCCGGGCGTTCCACTACAGTGACCCGCGCCGACAGGGCTTACGGCCAGGGGGAGTTGGAGAGACTTCGCCCTGAGATCAGCAACGGGGGAGAGTTGGACACCAGTCTCTACATCGGTCCTGAGTCCGCGCCGGACCGCTACCGACTGCTGCGCTCCATCGGTCGGGGCGGCGAGGCCGTGCTGTACCTGGCGGAGATCCAGCTCGGCGGCGCGGCGGAGCCCGTCGTGGTCAAGGTGCTGGACACCCAGGAGACGATGCGGCCGCAGGAGTTCACGAAGATCAGCACGCGCTGGAGCGAGCAGGCGGAGCTGCTGCGCTTCGTCCACCGGCTCGGGGTCGTCGGCATCCGCGAGCACTTCGAGGGGCTGCCACCGCACCGGTCCGGGGAGGCCGGGAACCCGCCCGGCCGCGCCCTGTGCCTCGTGATGAACCACGTCGAGGGGCTGGACCTGCGCGACTGGCGGGCCGAGCACGGCCTGGAGACGGTCACCGAGCGCCGCGAGGCCCTGCGCTACCTGGAGCAGCTGGCCGAGGTGCTCGACTGGCTGCACCTGGGCAAGGGCACGCCCTCGGGCCGCGTCGTCGTGCACGGCGACCTCTCCCCCGGCAACGTCATGATCGACGCCCACGGCCAGGCCACCCTCGTCGACTTCGGGCTGAGCAAACTGACCGCCGAGCACCAGACGGCCGAGGTCTGGTTCACCCCGGGCTTCGCGGCCCCCGAGGTGTTCGAGGGCCGTCGGACGCCCGCCACCGACCGGTACGCCTTCGGGGCCATCGCCTACTTCCTGCTGGCGGGCGAGTCCCCGGCGAGCACCCCCGAGCAGGTCCGCGGCCAGTTCCGCGCGCTGCCCTCCCTCGCGGTGCTGGACGAGGAGAGCCGCGAGGAGGTGCTGGCGATCTTCGCGGCCGATCCGGCGACGCGGCCCGACTCCCTGTCCGCCTGGGTCAAGCGGCTGCGGCGGGCGGTCTTCACCACGACGTCGTCCACCTCGCGGGCGGCGGGCGCGGGAGGCGCGGCCAGCGCCGGTCAGGCGGCACCCGCTCGGCCTGACGCACCGCCACTGCCGAGCGCCGCCCCGGCCCCGGCCCGGCCCACGGCTCCCCCGACCCCGTCCCACGCCCCGGCACCCCCGGACGCGGCTCCGCAGGACGCCGGACCGCAGGACGGACCGCGGGACGCGGGACCGCAGGACGCCGGACCGCGGGACGCGGGGCCACAGGACGCGGGGCCACAGGACGCGGCGGCACCCCCGGCGATCCCCGCGCCGGCGGAGCAGCCGTCGCCGCCCCCGGCACCGGACCCCGGGCCCGACCACCCGACGTTCGTCCTCGGCTCCGCGGCGGGCCCGCACGCACCCGCGCACGTCCCCACCCGGGCCGCCTCTCCGTACGCGGCGGGTACGGGGTACGGGTACCCCGGCGCGCCCGGCGTGCCGCAGCCGAACCCCTACGCGACGGCGCCGACGCCGGTGCCCGGCCCCACGGGGCACGGCGCCCACCCCCCGGCCCCCGCGCGCAAGAAGTCCCGCCGGGCCCTGCTCGTGACCTCCGTCGTGCTCGCCGTGGCCCTCCTCGCCGGTGCGGGCACCTTCGTGGCGACGACGTACCTGGGCGGCGACAAGGAGAACGCCGCGGCCTCCCAGGACGGCCGGACCGGCCAGGACGCCCCCGAGGGTGAGGACACCCCCGAGGAGGCCGCGCCGGAGGAGACCGACGACGCCGGGGACGTCCCGGCCGACGCGACGCCCACCCCGACCGGCCCGCAGGACGACCCCGGGGCGGAGAGCCCCGACCCGGCCGCCAGTTCGGAGCCGCCGGTCGTCCCCGAGGACCGCGACGAGATCCCGTTGACGCTCCTCCAGCCGATCCAGGACAACGGCGGGTTCGAGCAGGCCACGGCCACGCTCGACACGACGTTCTACGCGGACGCGCTCCTGACCCGGCACAGCTGCGGTTCGGTCACCGAGTACGACCTCCAGCGCGGGTGGAGGACGCTGACCTTCGTCGCCGGGGTCACCGACACCTCCACGGCGGGCGAGCAGCTGCAGCTGACCATCAGCGACGCGGAGGGCAAGCAGCTCGCCACCCGCGCCCTCACCCTGGGCCGCCCGCAGGAGATGAGCGTGGACGTCACGGACGTGCTGCGCGTCCGCATCGACATGGACCCCAGCGGCTGCGACAACAACCTGGTCGGCGTCCTCGCCGAACCGACGCTGGAGAAGTAGGCCCTCGGCCGTTCCTCCCCGCGCCCGCCCGGTCGACCGCGACCGGGCGGGCGTTCGCGTTGCCCGGCGCCCCGGCCCCCGTGCTTGCGTTTCATACCCCCTAGGGGTATCAATGGAGGAACTGGTTACCCCTCCCGGGTACCCTGGAACTGTTCAGCCGACGTCCGGAGCCGTGATGACCACCGCCGCCTCCCGCACCGCCGAGGTCGAACTCGCCATCGGCGGCATGACCTGCGCCTCGTGCGCCGCGCGGATCGAGAAGAAGCTCAACCGCATGGACGGGGTCGAGGCCACCGTCAACTACGCCACCGAGAAGGCCAAGGTCACCTACGGGGGTGACGTGGCCGTGGCCGATCTCATCGCCACGGTCGAGGCCACCGGCTACACCGCGGCCGAGCCCCCACCCCGCGGCCCGGCCCCCGACCTCGGCGGACCCCACACCGGGGAGGCCCCGGGCGGCGGTCCGGACGCGCTGGCGGCGCTGCGGCAGCGGGTGATCGTCTCCGCCGTGCTGTCCGCCCCGGTCATCGCCCTGGCCATGATCCCGGCCCTGCAGTTCACGTACTGGCAGTGGCTGTCCCTGACGCTGGCCGCCCCCGTCGTGGTGTGGGGCGGGCTGCCGTTCCACCGGGCCGCCGTGACCAACGCCCGCCACCGGGCGGCCACGATGGACACCCTGGTCTCGGTGGGCACCTCGGCCGCGTTCCTCTGGTCCCTGTGGGCGCTGTTCCTCGGGACCGCCGGGACACCGGGCATGACGCACCCCTTCGAGCTGTCGATCTCGCGCAGCGACGGGGCGGGGAACATCTACCTGGAGGCCGCCGCGGGCGTCACCACGTTCCTCCTGGCCGGCCGGTACTTCGAGGCCCGCTCCAAGCGGCGGGCCGGTGCGGCCCTCCGGGCGCTGCTGGAGATGGGCGCCAAGGAGGTCACCGTCCTGCGCGACGGCCGCGAGCACCGCGTCCCGACGGCGGAGCTCGCCGTCGGGGACCACTTCCTCGTCCGCCCCGGCGAGAAGATCGCCACCGACGGCGTCGTCGTGGAGGGCTCCTCCGCCGTGGACGCCTCGATGCTGACCGGCGAGTCCGTCCCGGTGGAGGTGTCCGTGGACGACGCCGTCACCGGCGCCACGCTCAACGCCGGGGGACGGCTCGTCGTACGGGCCACCCGCGTCGGCGCGGACACCCAGCTCGCGCGCATGGCCGAGCTGGTGGAGGAGGCGCAGAACGGCAAGGCCGCCGCGCAGCGCCTGGCCGACCGCATCTCCGCCGTGTTCGTGCCCGTCGTCATCGTGCTCGCGGTGGGCACCCTCGGCTTCTGGCTGGGCAGCGGCGCCGGGCTGACGGCGGCCTTCACCGCCGCCGTCGCCGTGCTGATCATCGCCTGCCCCTGCGCCCTGGGCCTGGCCACGCCGACCGCCCTCATGGTCGGCACCGGGCGCGGCGCCCAGCTCGGCATCCTCATCAAGGGCCCCGAGGTCCTGGAGACGACCCGCCGGGCCGACACCGTCGTCCTGGACAAGACGGGCACCGTCACCACCGGCCGGATGACGCTGCTCGCCGTCCGCACCGCCGAGGGCGAGGACGAGGAGCGGGTCCTGCGGCTGGCCGGCGCCCTGGAGCACGCCTCCGAGCACCCCGTCGCGCGGGCCGTCGCCACGGCGGCCGCCGAGCGCGTCGGGGAGCTGCCCCGGCCCGAGGACTTCGGCAACGTCCCCGGCCTCGGCGTGCAGGGCGTCGTGGAGGGGCACGCCGTCCTCGTCGGTCGGGAGAAGCTGCTCGCCGCGTGGTCGCTCCGCCTGCCGGAACCCCTGGCCGCCGCGAAGGCCGAGGCCGAGGCGGGGGGCCGGACCGTGATCGCCGTCGCGTGGGACGGCGAGGTCCGGGCCCTGTTGGAGGTGGCCGACGCCGTCAAGCCCACCAGCGCCGAGGCCGTTCGGCGGCTGCGCGGGCTCGGCCTCACCCCCGTCCTGCTGACGGGCGACAACACCGCCGTCGCCCGCGCGGTCGCCGCGGAGGTGGGCATCGACGAGGTCATCGCGGAGGTCATGCCGCAGGACAAGGTCGACGTCGTGCGGCGGCTCCAGAGCGAGGGACGCTCGGTGGCGATGGTGGGCGACGGGGTCAACGACGCCGCCGCCCTCGCCCAGGCCGACCTGGGGCTGGCCATGGGCACCGGCACCGACGCCGCCATCGAGGCGGGCGACCTCACCCTCGTCCGGGGCGACCTGCGGACCGCGGCCGACGCCGTCCGGCTCTCCCGCAGGACGCTGGCCACCATCCGGTCGAACCTCGTCTGGGCCTTCGGCTACAACGTCCTGGCCCTCCCGCTGGCCGCGGCCGGTCTGCTGAGCCCCATGATCGCCGGAGCCGCGATGGCGTTCTCCTCCGTCTCGGTCGTGGCCAACAGCATGCGGCTGCGCTCCTTCCGGGCGGCGGACTGACCGGCCGCCCCGCCGACGGGTTTCCGTCCGGCCGCGCCGGGCACGCGCTGGGCACGGACCCCTTGCGGACCAGGACGGAGGCACCATCATGCTGAGGGCCATCGCAGACGTACTGCGCTCCATCGGCGGAGCGCTCGCGACCCTCGTCACCCTGCCCTTCCGGGCTGTCGCCCGGCTGTTCAGCGGGGCGTCGAGCACCGCCCGCGGTCGGCACTGATCCGGCGACGACACACGGCTGCCCCGGACCGTTCGGTCCGGGGCAGCCGTGTGGTGCGCGGTACGTCAGTCGAAGTCGACGCAGACGTTGCCGCCGGAGAGGTTGATCAGGCCGTACTGGTCGCCGTACGAGTTGCAGGCGTTCACGACGGTCGTGATCTCCGTCTCGTATGCGTCGCCGCCACGGTCGCAGGCGGCGGCGGTCCCCGCGCCGGCCATCACGCCGAAGGCGGCGATGGCGGTGGCGGCGGCCAGGGTACGGATGCGGGTCATGTCTCTCCTCCAGGTCGAGGGGGTAAATGTGATCAACTGCAATTTCGCACCAAACCGCCCTTTTCACACCTGGGGTGAGCCATCCGTGCGAGCCGCCGCCACGCACCCCCAAACCGCCCGGACGGCCGAGGACGAGCGCCAACTCCGCTCCACGGCAACCGAGTCGGAACCCCGCGCCGCCGCCCCGGGCCGTCCGATCCGCTGCGTCCGATCACCTCGACAGGCGCACCCGCGAGGATCCGACGCCCGTGCCCCCGCAGGCCCCGTCCCGGAACCCGCCGGCCCGTGGCGGATGGCCCACGAGGGTGAAGACGGCGGGACGGGGACGGCACGCTACCGGGAGCGCGCCACGGCGGCCTGCATCGTGGAGCCCGCGCGTCGGCCCGCTGCCGCCGCGCCGCCGTCGGACCGTCCCGGAAGGGGAATGCGATGTCTGTGGCCCTGAACCTGCTCGTGGAGATCCTGCACGAGACCTTCGGCCTCCCGCGGATGAACCTGCATCCGCACGCGACGTTCGCCGAACTCGACATGGACTCCCTCGCCCTGACCGAGCTGGGCACGATCATCGAGGAGCGCACCGGCCTGCGCATGGAACGCTTCGCCGTCACCTGCAACCTGACGGAGGCCGCCGACCTGCTCGACCGCGCCGCCGACGCCTACCTCGACTCCCTCGCCTCGGGCGAGACGGTCGCAGCCTCGGGCGAGACGGTCGCAGGCGCGGGCGGAACGGCCTGAGGCGCGGGCGGACGCCGCCTCACTGCGGCGGCTGGGGCTTCAGCAGCACGAAGTCGGCCCCCGCCTCGTCCACGAGGACCGCCATGCGGCCGACGCCCTCGGCGTCGTCGGGCCCCATCCGGAGCATGCCGCCCATCTCCTGGGCGCGGGCCACGGCGACGTCCACGTCCTCCACCGCGAACACGGGGTGCCAGTAGGGCGTGCCGCCCGTCGTCGCGAAGGCGTCGGCGGGCAGCTCCATCAGCCCGCCGTGCATCCGCTCCTCCGGCTGACCGGCCGGCGTCAGGCACGTGTAGGTGCCCTCCGCGTTCCCCGGGAGCGGCATGTCGTCGAACCGCCAGCCGAACACCTCGCCGTAGAAGTCGCGGGCCCCGGCGGCGTCCGTGGTCATCAGCTCCGTCCAGCACAGGCTGTTGGGGGCGTCCGTCAGCTGCAGGCCGGAGGACCCGTCCGTCCCGGGCTGCCAGGCGGCGAACTGCCCGCCCTGCGGGTCGGTGTACTGGGCCATCCTGCCCTCGCCCGGTACCTCCATCGGAGGGACGCGGACCGTGCCGCCGAGGCGTTCCACCGCCCGCGTCGTGGCGTCGATGTCGTCGGTGCCGAAGTAGACCATCCAGGCGGAGCGGGCGCCCTGCTCCTCCAGCTTGCCGACGGCGCCGACGTACTTGCCGCCCTCCTGGAACATGGCGTAGCCGACCTCGCCGTCCTCGCCCTCCATCGTCTCGGTGTCCCAGCCGAAGACGGAACGGTAGAAGGCGGTGGCGGTGTTGATGTCGGGAGCACCCAGGTCCAGCCAGGACGGCGAGCCGGGTGTGAAGTCCGTAGTGATCATGGCGATGTCCTTTCGCGTCGATCCCCTCGGCGTCAGGTTCGCACCCGCCTCTGACAGTCGCCTCCCGACGCGGTTCACACCCGAACGCGCCGTTTCCCGCCCGCCGACCGTCCCGGTGGCGCGGTGGGCGCCGGGACCGCCGACCCCGCCGGGGCCCCCGCCGGATCCGCCGTTCGGGCGGGCGCAGGCGCGTCCGGCCGCACCGCGTGCGCGGGCAGCCGGGGCTCCAGCCGCACCATCCCCACCGCCGAGACGGTCACCCCGGCCGCCAGCAGCAGCCACATGCCCGTCGGGGACAGGGTCAGCAGGGCCGTCAGCACCGCAGGGGCCAGCGCGATCGGCACCGCCCAGGAGAGCTGGTAGACCGCCATGTGGCGCCCGCGCGTCGCCTCCGGGGCCGCCTGGGCGACCAGCGCGGAGGCCGTCGCCCCGTGCATCAGCTCACCGGCGGTGAAGGCCGCCGTCGCGACGAAGACGCCGACGATCAGCGTGGTCCCGTTCGACAGGACGCCGAGCAGCGCGAAGCCGCCGAAGGAGCCGGCGAACACCACCGCGCCCAGCGCCACCGCGCGCGTCCTGCGGTACCGCACGAGGAAGCGCGTCACCGGGATCTGGAGCAGCGCGATGCACACCGTGTTGACCGCGTACAGCACCCCCACGAGCGAGTGGGACGCGTCGAGTTCCCGCGTGATGTAGACGGGCAGGCTCACCGACAGCACCATGTAGCCGAACGCCGTCGGCACGTTCAGCGCCGTCAGCCCCATGAACGGCCGGTTCCGCATCACCGTGCGGAAGCCGCTGCCCGGCACGGGCGGGCGTCCGGCGGCCGACGCGGCCCCGCTCCCCGTCCCGATGGTGCGGATGAGCAGCGCCGCGGAGACGTACCCGGCGCTGACGACCAGCACGATCACCGTGTACGCCGAGTCGCTGCCGAGCGCGAGCAGCCCGCTGGCGACCAGACCGCCCACGCCCAGCCCCGCGTTGCGCAGGCTGCGCTGCGCGGCGAGCAGCGTGTCGCGTTCCGTGCCGCGCGCGATCTCCGCCACGAAGGACTGTACGGCGGGCGGGAACGAGACGTCCCCGAGGCCGACGAGCAGCAGCACCCCGAACATCGCGTACCCGCCGTCGACCAGCGGGTAGGCACAGAAGCCGACCGCCCGCAGCAGGTAGCCGCCGACCAGGACGGCCCGCGCCCCGAAGCGGTCGATGAGAACGCCGGCGGCCGGGTTGCTGAGCAGCGCGAGGACGGCCGCGGCCGTCATGATGGTGCCGACCCGGGTCAGGGGCAGGTCGGTCACGTGGTGGAAGTACAACAGCGACAGCGGCAGGAACATGCCACTGCCGGTGGCGTCGACCACCATGCCCAGCATGTACCGGACCCTGGTCGACGGCCGCTTCACGAGGCGCCCTCCAAGGCCGCTTCCACCACGGTCCCGGCCAGGACGCGATCGCCCAGCGCCCGCAGCCGACGCTCCGCCTCGGCCCGCGACGACCCCGAGGCCACCGCCGCCGACAGGAAGTCCGAGGACGTGGCGGCCCGGGGGATCACCTGGCCCGGCCGGACGTACAGCCAGAAGCCCTCCACCCACGGCTCGTCCGGCGCCTCGGGCACCGCACGGACCCGGCCGGGCCGCTTCATCGTGAGCACCTGGCCCGCCATGGCGCGCGGCCGGGGCCGCTCACCGCCGCCCAGGCCCGCCAGCGGCAGCCCCGCCTCGGCCCGCGAGGCGTACGCACCCAGGTGCATGCCGAAGAGCACCTCGAAGACCTCCCGGATCTTCGCGCCCCCGGGGCGGCAGGCGATCTCGCACAGCACGAGCCGGTCGTCGGGGGTGTGGAAGATCTCGGCGTGGAACGCGTGGTCGCGCAACCGCGAGCCGCCGCCCGTCAGCGCCGCCAGCGTCCGGTCCGTCAGCTCCAGCAGCCGGGGCGTGAGCGGGTCGTCCTCATCGAGCGTCAGATCGACGCGCGGTCCCGGGTCGGCGCCGAAGGAGGAGAGGTCGTACTGGTACTGCGACGGCCAGGCCGCCGCGACGCGGCCGTCCACGACGAGCCCGTCGACGTGGCACATCCGGCCGGGCACGAACGCCTCAAGCAGGACGTCCTCGCGCGGCCCGGCGCCCGTGAACAGCGCCGCCAGGCAGTCGGCCAGCTCCGCCTCCTCCCGGACGACGCGCAGCCCGATCGCGTTGAAGCCGTCGCGCTCCTTGAACACCAGCGGCAGCCCGTGCGCGTCGGCGAACGCCCGGGCCGCCCCGGCCGTCGCGGGCACGGTGTGCGGGGCGACCTCCACGCCGTGCTCCGCCGCCAGCCGCTTCATCAGCAGCTTGTCCCGGAACGGCAGGACGTCCCGCGGCCACGCCCCGGCCAGCCCGAGCCGCTCGCGCAGCCACGCCGCCCGCGCGACGTCCGCCTCGTGGAAGGCGATCACCGAGGTGACGCGGTGGCGGACGGCCAGCTCCAGCGCCCGCTCCAGGACGCCGGGGGCGTCGAAGTCGTCGAAGACCTCCAGGTGCGCGTAACCGAGGTCGCCCGCCGGGGGCTCCTCACCGGCCGCCAGGATCTTCCCCCGGTCGGCCAGCAGGACGACGTCGCCCTCCAGCCCGGTCAGCCACTCCCGGTAGGGGAAGGGCTCCAGCGGATTGCGGTGCAGCACCAGGACGCTCACGCCGGACTCACCGCCCGCTCCACGATCCGCGCCGCCCGCGCCCGGCGGGAGACGCCGTCGGCCGCGCGCACCCGCACGTCGACGACCTCGTCGACGACCTCCGCCCCGCGCCGGACGGCGGCCGTCGTGTCCTCGGCGGTGACGGCCACCAGGCCCAGCCGGTCCCAGTTGTCGGCCACGTCCCGGACGGCCTGGCCCGGACGTGCGGTCAGCCGCACGTCCAGGACGTCGTCCCGGTGCAGCGCCTCCTCGACCCCGCCGACGGACTCCACCTCCCCCGGCTCGCCCACCACCGCCCGCACCGCCGCCCCCGCGTGCGCCACGGGCCGGTCGGGCAGCTCCGCCACCAGCCGGAACGGCCAGCCGAGGGCCAGCGTGCCGAGGTCCACCCCGTACGCGGCCCGCACCAGCTCCGGAATGGCGTCACCGGCGACCCGGTTGTGGCTCTCGATGACCCGCACGCCCCGCTCGCCGATCCGAATCTCGGTGTGGCACACGCCGTCGCGGAAGCCCATCAGGTCCAGGAAGCGGCCCACCTCGGCCCGGACGCGCTCCTCCGTCGCGGGCGCCACCCGTGCGGGCAGGGCGTGGCCGAGCTCGGCGAAGTGCGCCGGATGCGTGAACTTCTCCGTGATCGCGACCACGACGTGCCGGCCCGCGAAGCTGAACGACTCGACGCTGAACTCCGGCCCGTCGAGGTACTCCTCCATCAGGAAGTCCCGCAGCAGGAACAACGACGTCACCCGGTCGGTCCGGGTCCCCGACAGCGCCCGCACGCGGGCCCACACCCGGTCCGCGTCCTGCGGCCCGTCGACGCGCTGCACGCCGATGCTCGCCGTCGCGTCCGTCGGCTTCACGATGAACGGGTAGCCGTGCCGCACGCCGAACGCGTCCAGCTCCGCCCGGCTCCGCAGCGGCTCCGCCGCCACCGCACCCGGATCGACGGCCGCCAGGTGGGCCCGCATGACCCGCTTGTCGCGGAACCGCCGGGCGACCTCGTGGCCCGTCCCGCCCAGATCGAACAGGTCGTTGACGCGGGCCGCGTTCTCCAACCCCGGCTCGGTCAGCGACGTCGCCGCCGCGAACCCCGGCGACGCGAACAGCTCCCGCACGACGGGCTCCACCAGCTCCCACCGCGTGTAGTCCACGACCGTCAGCGACGCGGTGAGCCGCCGCTGCTCCTCACTCACCTTGGTCGGATGCTGGAGCAGCAGCACGTGCAGCCCCAACTCCACCGCCTGGCGCACCGTCTCGTCGGTCGCCCCGACGAGCAGCACGGTCCGTTCCGTCCTCATCGGCCCTCCCCCTCCGTCCGGTCCGCGCCGGGGTCACCGGCGGCCTGCGACCAGATGCTCAGATACCGCTCGCCCGTGTCGGGCAGCACCGTCACGATCGTCCGCCCCGCGCTCTGCGGCCGACGGGCGACGCTCAGCGCCCCGCAGACGGCCGCCCCCGAGGAGATGCCCGCCAGGACACCGACCCGCGCCGCCAGCCACCGCGCCGTCGCCAGGGCGTCCTCGTCGGAGACGACGAGGACCTCGTCGATGAGCCTCACATCCGTCGTCGGGGCGACGAAGCCGCCGTTGAGGCCCGGAATGGCGTGCTCCCCGGCCCGCCCCCGCGTCAGCAGCGGCGACGAGGCCGGTTCCACCCCGATCGCCCGCACCCCGGGGTCGCGCTCCTTCAGGTATCCGGCGGTGCCGCACAACGTCCCGCCCGTCCCGATCCCGGCCAGGAACACGTCCACCCGGCCCCCGGTGTCGGCCCAGACCTCCGGGCCGGTGCTCTCCCGGTGCGCCGCCACGTTCGCGGCGTTCTCGTGCTGTCGGGCGAACCACGAGCCCCGCGTCCGCTGGTGCAGCTCCCACGCCCGGTCGATGGCGCCCTGGTAGAGCAGCTCACGCGGCGTCAGCACGACCTCCGCGCCCAGCGCCTCCAGCAACGCGACCCGCTCCCGCGTGACGCTGTCGGGCAGCACGATCACACACCGGTACCCGCGCACCGCGCTGAGCGCCGCCAGCGCGATCCCGGTGTTCCCCGACGTCGCCTCGATCACGGTGCCGCCGGGGGCGAGCCGCCCGGACTCCTCGGCGGCCCGCAGCATCCACAGCGCCGTCCGGTCCTTGACGCTGGACAGCGGGTTCGCCGCCTCCAGCTTCCCGAGCACCCGGACGCCGGGCGCCCCGTTCTCGACGGGGATCCTCAGCAGGGGGGTGTTCCCGATCAGCTCGTCGATGCCGTCGACGACCCGTGGCGGCGTCGCGACGGTCGGCGGCTCCAGTGACATGCGGTGGGACACAGGCGGTCTCCGTTGCTGGTGGGGTCTGGACGAATGCGGCGCCGTGCGCGGACCCACCGGGGTCACCACGAGCCCATCGTTGCGGTCTGACGGAGCAGTTCGAGTCGGTGCCGGGGCACGTCCCGGTCGGCCAGGGCGGCGCCGGGGGCCTGCGTCGTCGCCCCGGGCGGCACGTCCCTCAGCACCATGGAGTGCGCGCCGACCAGCGCGCCGTCCCCCACGGTCACCGGGCCCAGGACGGAGGCGTTCGTGCCGAGGACGACCCCGTCCCCGATCACCGGATGACGGCGCTCCCCCGGCGCCCGCAGGTTGTCCTCCCACCAGCCCCGGGCGCCGAGCGTCACCTGGTGGTAGATCGTCACGTCGTCACCGACCACGGCCGTCTCCCCGATGACCACGCCCGTACCGTGGTCGACGAACACCCGCCGCCCCAGCGCCGCGCCCGGATGCACCTCGACCCCGGTGGCGAAGCGGGCCGGCAGGCTCACCAGCCGCGCGGCGATCCGCCAACCCCGCCGGTGCAGCCGGTGCGCGACACGGTGGGACCACAACGCCGGCAGCGCCGGATGCAGCAGCGCCTCCCGCCGGCTCCGGATCGCGGGATCCCGCTCCACGACGGTCCGCAGGTCCTCCGCCAGCATGCGCCGCAACCCGAGCGGCGACCCGGCACCCCCGCGCACGCGCCGACCCGTCACACCACTCGGCACATCCCTGACGTCCACATCCGGCACGACGGCTCCTCGCTCGCCTTCGGGGTAACGCCCCTCACGCTGCCACCCCCCGCCCGAGCCCCACTCGAACCCGCAGCACGCCCCCGCCGCCCCCGCCTCTCCTGGAAGGCGTCGGAACAGCAAAATGGCCCGGCGCTGATGCGCCGGGCCACTTCGGCCAGTAGCGGGGACAGGATTTGAACCTGCGACCTCTGGGTTATGAGCCCAGCGAGCTACCGAGCTGCTCCACCCCGCGTCGGTGAACACCACCTTACGCCATGGCCGACCCTCCTTCGACCACGCCCCGGGAGGCCCCGCCCGGCGCGGAGACGCCCGCGGCCCGCCCCGCCCGCGGCTTCTGGCGAGCGAGGCGGGTGGGACGGGCCGGGGCGGGTCTGTGCGGGGGCGGTCAGGGCCTGCCCGCCAGTTGCTTCTGGGCGGGCTCCTCGGTGTCGGTCGGGGCCGGTTCGCCGGCCGTCGCCTTGGAGAGCCAGCGCAGCGCGGCGGCACCGAGCGCGACGTGCAGCAGGCTGGCCACCAGGACGGCGGCGTGCAGGCCGGTGACGAAGGCGCCCTGCGCGTCCGTGAGCGCTGCGGGCAGGAGGTTCGGCAGCTCCAGCGTCTCGTCCAGGGTGGGGGCGAGGTCCGGGCCCTGGAGGCGGAAGATCAGTGCGGCGAGCGAGCCGAGGATCGCGATGCCGAGCGCGTTGCCGATCTCGTTGCTGGTCTCCGCGATCGCGCCCGCCGACCCGGCACGCTCCGCGGGGACCGCGCCGACCGCGGTGTCGGCGACGACGCTGAAGGAGATGCCGTACCCGACTCCGGCGATCACGGTCGCGGCGATGTACCAGCCGACGCCGCTGGTGACGGTGACCGGCAGGAGCAGCAGCAGGCCGCCGGCGATGGTGAAGTGGCAGATGATGAGCGCGGCCTTCTTGCCGATGCGGTCGACGAAGGCGGGCGTCACGATGCAGGTGACGGTGAGGACCGCCGCCCCGGGGAGCGCGAGCAGCGCCGCGTGCAGGACGTCCAGGCCCAGGACGGACTGAAGGTAGATGCCGGACAGGAACGCCGTCGCCGACCACGCCGCCAGCGGCAGCAGACCCGTGATGATCGCGATCGTGAAGGTGCGGTCGCGGAACAGGGAGAAGTCGATCAGCGGGTGCTCAAGGTGCCGCTGGCGGAGGGCGAAGAACGTCAGAACAGCGAGGCCGAGGGCGCCCGTCAGGACCGGCAGGAGCGAGAGGCCGTCCGCGGCCAGGTGCTTGAGACCGTAGATCGTGAGCAGCAGACCCCCGGCGGAGGCCACGACGCTGGCCAGGTCGACGTGGCCGGGCCGGGTCGACCGGACCTCGCGCAGCAGGACCGGGGCGAAGGCCAGGAACACCACGATGACGGGCAGGTTGACCAGGAACACCGAGCCCCACCAGAAGCGGGTGAGCAGCAGCCCGCCGACGACCGGCCCGATGGCGAAGCCCGCGGCGAACGCGGCGGCGAAGATCCCGATGGCACGGGCGCGCTGCTTCGCGTCGGGGAACAGTTCGCTCAGCACCGCGAGTGCCGAGGGCAGCAGGGTCGCGCCGGCCACGCCCATGAGGGCCCGGCAGGCGATGAGCAGCTCCGGGTTCGGCGCGAACGCCGCACCGACGGACCCGAGGCCGAACACGGTCGCGCCGGTCATCAGGAGCTTCAGACGGCCGTAGCGGTCACCGATGCTGCCGAAGGCGACCAACAGGGACCCCACGGCGAAGCCGTAGATGTCCAGCATCCACAACGCCTGGTCGGCGGTGGGCGAGATGGCCTCGGTGATGCTCGGCATCGCCAGGAACAGGATCGAACCGTCCATCGAGACCAGCAGGACCGGGCCGAGGATGACCGCGAGCCCGAGCCAGGCCCGCAGGCCGGGGGAGGTGTGCGCATGCTGTTGAGTCATGCCCTCGACGGTCCGGCACCGCGCGCGCGACAACCATCCCCGTGCCGTGGGTACACCCGACAGGTGCACCCACGGACCCGCCCGGCGTCCTAGTCTCGAACGTATGGAGAGCCTCGGAACGTTTCTGAAGAGCCGCCGTGATCGGGTCACTCCGGCCGAGATCGGCCTGCGCACCTACGGCACCTCCCGACGGGTCCCCGGTCTCCGGCGCGAGGAGCTCGCTCAGCTCGCCGGGGTGAGCGCGGGCTACTACACGCGCCTGGAGCAGGGCCAGGCGGAGACGGCGTCCGAGCAGGTGCTCGACGCGCTGGCCCGGGTACTCAAGCTCGACCAGGTGGAGACCGTCCACCTGCACAACCTCGCCCGGCAGTCCGCGAAGCCCGGCCTGAGCGAACCCCCCGCCGAGGAGCCGCACCGGCGCGTCCTCGCACTCCTGGAGTCGCTCGGCGAGGCCACTCCCGCGATCGTCCTCGGCCGGCGTGGAGACGTGCTGGCGTGGAACCGCACCGGGCACGCGCTCTTCGCCGAGCACACGCCCTACGAGGCGCCGCGGGACCCGGAGCAGCGCCCGTCGATCCCCCGGATGTTCTTCCTCGACCCGCACACCCGCGAGATGTACCGCAACTGGCACGAGCTGGCCCGCGTCCACGTCGCCTACCTGCGGCTCACCGCGGGCCGGTATCCGACGGACGCCCGACTCGCGGGCCTGATCGGGGAACTCAGCATGCACAGCCACGACTTCGCGACCATGTGGGCCACCGGCGACGTCGCCGACTGCACCGTCGGGGCCATGCACCTACAGCACCCCACCGTCGGTGCGGTGAACGTGGACTACCAGGTGTGGCTCCAGCCCGACAGCCCCGACCACCGGGTCGAGATCTACACGGCGAACGACTCCACCTCGTCCGACGCGGTGCGGGTCCTGACCCAGCAGAGCGGCCGGGACGACCAACCGGAACTGAGCGAACACCGCTGAACCGGACGGACCGGGCCGCCCGGACGTGAACGGCGGGCCGACGGACGGCCGCTCCCGTACGACGCCCGGAGGGGTGAGCGTCGTACGGGAGGTGGCGTGCCGGGTGTGCGCCGGGGGTCAGGACACGGGCTGCTCCTCCCTGCGCGGGAGTTCCTCGACGGCCGCGTCCGGCTCCGCGGCCGCGTCCGGCTTCTCCCGCGGCAGCCAGCGCAGCGCGAGGAGGCCGAGCGCGAACGTGAGGGCGGCGGCGACGCCGATCGCCGCGTGCAGCCCGGTGACGAAGGCCTCCTTGGCCTGCTCCGCGTCGTCGGCGGAGAGCCCCGGGGTGCTCAGGGTCGTGTCGAGCGTGCCGTCGGTGCCCGGGCCGAGGAGGCGGAAGAGGAACGCCGCGAGCGAGCCGAGCAGGGAGACACCGAGCGCGTTGCCCAGCTCGTTGCTCGTCTCCGCGATGGCACCGGCCGAACCGGCCCGCTCCGCGGGCACAGCGGCGACAGCGGTCTCCGCGACCAGGCTGAAGGAGAGCCCGTAGCCGACGCCCGCGATGACGGTGGAGGCGATGTAGAAGACCGCGCCGGTCTCCGTCCCGGCGAAGAGGAGGAGCACCAGGCCGGTGCCCATGAAGAAGTGCGAGGCGATCAGCGCGGTCCGCTTGCCGAGCCGCTCGACCACACCGGCGGTGCCGACGCAGGCCGTGGTGAGCACGGCCGCCCCGGGCAGCGCCAGGAACGCCGCCGTGAGCACGCTGAACCCGAGCACCGACTGCAGGTACACACCGCTGAGGTAGCCGGCCGCGGCCCAGGCCACGAGGGAGAGGAGACCCGTCAGAACGGCGACGGTGAAGACCCGGTCACGGAAGAGCTTGAGATCGAGCAGCGGCTCGTCGAGCGTGAGCTGCCGACGCACGAACCAGACCAGGATGGCGACGCCGACCGCGCCGACGGCGAGCTGCCCGACGGAGAGGCCCTCCGCGGCGGCGGTCTTGACCGCGTAGACGACGAGCAGGATGCCGAGCGCCGACTGCGCCACGCTCAGCGGGTCCACCCGGCCGGGCCGGGCCTCGCGGACCTCCTTGAGGAGCTTCGGGGCGAAGGTCAGGAAGACCGCCACGACGGGCAGGTTGATCAGAAAGACCGAGCCCCACCAGAAGTGGTTGAGGAGCAGGCCGCCGACGACCGGTCCCACCGCGAAGCCCGCCGCGAAGGTGGCCGCGAAGATCCCGATCGCGCGGGCGCGCTGCCTGACGTCGGGGAAGAGGCTGCTGACGATCGCCAGGCCGGACGGCAGCAGCGTCGCGCCGCCAATTCCCATCAACGCCCGGGAAGCGATGAGGAGTTCAGGAGTGCCGGTGAAGGCGGCACCGGCCGAGCCGAGGCCGAACAGGCTCGCGCCGCCGAGCAGGAACCTCAGCCGACCGTGACGGTCGCCGAGGTTGCCGAACGCGATCAGCAGCGAGGCCACCACGAAGCCGTAGATGTCCACGATCCACAGCGCCTGACCGGCGGTCGGGGCGATGGCCTCGGTCAGACTCGGCATCGCGAGGTAGAGCACCGAGTTGTCCATGGCCACGAGCCCGACCAGGCTCAGGACGAGAGCGAAGCCGAACCACGTCCGGCGAGGTGTTGAGCTGCGCGCAGTCAACGTACTTCCTCCATCGAGAAGATAGGGGGCATGATGATGTTTCCGAAGTGACCGAGCACTCCGGGACACGGCGTGGCGGTGATGCGCCACGCGCGCGGGGGATCTTGATCGGGGGACGGGGGACAGGCCGTGCTCATCGCACTGACCGGCGCGACGGGGACGGTGGGGGGCCACGTGGCCCGCCTCCTGGCCCCGCGCCACCGGCTGCGCTGCCTGACCCGCTCACCCGAGCGGGCGTCCCACCTGGGGGTGCCCGGCCTGGCCGTCGGGGCGGACCTGGGCGACCCGGCCTCGCTGAGACGAGCCCTGACCGGGGCGGACGCGCTCCTGGTGGTCACGTTCGACCCGCTACGTGACGTTCATGACGCGCACCTCCTCACCGCCGCACGCCGCGCCGGGGTCCGGCACGTCGTGAAGCTCTCGGCCCTCGCGGTGACCGACCCGCGGGCGCAGGACGCGATCACGCGCTGGCAGCGCGCGTGCGAGGAACGGGTACGGGCCTCCGGGATGTCCTGGACGCTGCTGCGCCCCCGCGCGTTCATGTCCAACTGCCTGAGCTGGGCGGAGACCGTGCGCGACGGCGGCGTCGTGCGCACGTTGCACGGCGGCTCCCGGAACTCCTGTGTCGATCCGGGGGACGTGGCCGCGGCGGCGGCCCGCGCGCTGACCGGCCGGGAGTACCGGGGAGGGACGTACGCGCTGACGGGCCCCGACCCTCTCTCGGCCCGCGAGCAGGTCGCGCAACTGGCGGAGGTGCTCGGCCGTCCCGTGCGTCACGAGGAACTGACGGAGGCGGAGGCCCTGCGGGCGTGGCGCTCCCGCTACCCCGCCGAACTCGCCCGGGCGCTGCTGGAGAGCGCGGACCGACAGGCCCGTGGGGCCAAGTGCGGTGTGCACGACGGCGTGCGGGAGGCGACCGGCCGTAAGCCGGGTACGTTCCGGGCGTGGGCACGACGCCATGAGGCCGCCTTCCGTACGAAGTCCGTCGAGGGCGCGGCGCCGCCGGCCGGTGTGACGGCAACGCCTTCGGCCTAGGCGGCACGGAGCCGGTCCGGTCCGGGGCCGTCGAGGGGTCCGGACCGGCCCGGGCCGTCCGGGACGGTGAAGGGCCCCCACCGGCTCTCGGCCCTCGACCGTCTCGGCGTCCGGCCCGGTGTCGCGCTCTGTCGCACCCGTGCGCGCCGCGAGGAGACTCGCGACCGAGGTCCTGCCCACGCCGGACGGTCCGATGAGCACGGTGAGGGGGGAGGTCATGCGATCTCCACGTGGGCGAGGAAGCCGGTGACGTTGCGACGGGTCTCAGCGGTGCTGTCGCCGCCGAACTTCTCCGCCACCGCGTCGGCGAGCACCAGCGCCACCATCGCCTCCGCCACGATCCCGGCGGCCGGCACGGCGCAGACGTCCGAGCGCTGGTGGTGCGCGGTGGTCGCCTCCCCGGTGGTGACGTCCACGGTGGCCAGCGCGCGCGGGACGGTCGCGATCGGCTTCATCGCGGCCCGCACGCGCAGCGGTTCACCGGTGGTCAGCCCGCCCTCGGTGCCGCCCGCGCGGCCGGAGGAACGGCGGATGCCGTCGGCCGTGGGCACGATCTCGTCGTGCGCCCGCGAGCCGGGCACCCGCGCCAGGCCGAAGCCGTCACCCAGCTCCACTCCCTTGATCGCCTGGATGCCCATCAGGGCCGCGGCGAGCCGGGCGTCCAGCCTGCGGTCCCAGTGCACATGCGAGCCGAGGCCGACCGGCACGCCGTCGGCGAGGACCTCGACCACACCGCCCAGGGTGTCGCCGTCCTTGTGTGCCCGGTCGATCTCCGCGACCATCGCCCTCGACGCGCCCGCGTCCAGGCAGCGCACCGGGTCCGCGTCGAGGCGCGCCACGTCGCCCGGCCCGGGCGTCACCCCGCGAGGGGCCCGGGCAGCGCCGAGCTCCACGACATGGCTGAGGATCTCGATGCCGACCGTCTCCCGCAGATACGAACGTGCCACCGCGCCGAGCGCCACGCGCGCCGCCGTCTCCCGTGCGCTGGCCCGCTCAAGGACGGGCCGCGCCTCGTCGAAGCCGTACTTCTGCATACCCGCCAGATCCGCGTGGCCCGGGCGGGGGCGGGTCAGCGGGGCGTTGCGGGCCAGGCTCGCCAGGACGGCGGGGTCGACCGGGTCGGACGCCATGACCTGCTCCCACTTGGGCCATTCGGTGTTGCCCACCGTGATCGCCACCGGAGAGCCCAGCGTGCGGCCGTGGCGTACCCCGCCGAGGAAGGTCACCTCGTCCCGCTCGAACGTCATGCGCGCGCCACGCCCGTGGCCCAGGCGCCGCCGCGCCAGCTCGTCCACCACCATCCGCGTCGTGATCGGTACGCCGGCGGGCAGGCCCTCCAGCGTCGCGACGAGGGCGGGGCCGTGGGACTCCCCCGCGGTCAGCCAGCGCAACCTGGTCATCGTTCTCCCGCCTTCCTCGTGTCCCGGTGGCCGCCTACGTCGTGCGGCTCGCTGAACGGAACCCGCTCCGGGACGGTGTAGTCGGGGAAGAGCCGCGCCATCTCCTGGTGGAACCCGGGGAAGGTCTTCGTCACGCAGTAGGGGTCGTCGAGGACCATCGGGACCCGCGCGGCAAGGCCCAGGACGGAGAAGGCCATGGCGATCCGGTGATCGCGGTGGCAGGCGATCCGGGCAGGGCGCGGGGTGCCGGGATGGACGGTGACCGAGTCCTCCGTCTCGTCCACCCGGACCCCGCAGGCGCGCAGGTTCCGCGTCACCGCGGCGACGCGGTCCGACTCCTTGAACCGCGCGTGCCGTACACCCCCGAGGGTCAGGGGCGCGTCGGCGAGCGGGGCGATGGCGGCGAGCGTCATGAAGGTGTCCGAGATGTCGCCCATCTCCAGGTCGAAGCCGCCGCGCAGCCTGCCGGTGCCCGTCACCGTGACGGCGCGGTCGCCGACCTCCACCTGGGCACCCATCGTGCTCAGCGCCTCCACGAACCGCAGATCGCCCTGGATGCTGCGCCCGCACAGACCGGGCACGGTGATCCGCTGCTCCGTCGCCGCGGCGGCCGCGAAGAGGTAGGAGGCGGTGGAGGCGTCGGGCTCGATGACGAGGGCGGTGGCCCGGTAGCCGCCCGGCCGCACCTCGATCACGCCGCTCTCGGGCTCCTTGACGTCCGCGCCGAAGCGCCGCATGAGGTCCAGTGTCATGTCGAGGTAGGGGCGGCTGACCGAAGCGCGCAGGTCGGCCCGGACCGGATGCCGCATCAGCGGGGCCGCCATCAGCAGGCCGCTGAGGAACTGGCTGCTCATGGAGGAGTCCACCCGAAGTTCACCGCCCTCCAGGCCGGCGGCGCGGACGGTCAGCGGGAGCCGTCCCGGAACCGGGGTCTCCAGTTCGGCGCCGAGCTCGGTCATGGCCGTCATCAGGGGACTCAGCGGCCGGGCCCGCAGCTGTTCGGAGCCGTCGAAGGTGAAGACGCCCTCCCCCGTCGCGCAGAACGGGGGCAGGAAGCGGGCCGCGGTGCCGGCGTCCGCGCACCACACCACCGCCGTGCCGGTGGGGCCGCGACCGGAGCCGGTCACGGCCCAGAACTGGTCGCTGGGGCTGTTCTCGACCCGAGCCCCGAGGCGGCCGACGGCCTTCCCGAAGGCGAGGGTGTCGTGGCTGACCAGCGGGGCCCAGAGCGTGCTGGTGCCGTTCGCGGCGGCGGCCAGAAGCAGGGCCCGGGTGGTGATGCTCTTGGAGCCGGGGACGTGGGCGGTCAGCGGTCGCGGCGGAGCGGGTCGCGGCGTCATCGGCGGACCGTCCTCTCCACGGCGTTCTGCGCCGCGGCGGCGATCGCCTCGGGGGTGAAGCCGAACTCGCGGAAGAGCAGGGCACCGTCGGCGGAGGCCCCGAACCGTTCCAGGGACACCACGTGTCCCACCTCGCCCGCGATGCGTTCCCAGCCCAGGCCGACGCCGGCCTCGACGGTGACCCGCGCGCGGACACCGGGGGGCAGCACCTGGTCCCGGTAGGAGCGGTCCTGCTCCATGAACCACTCCAGGCACGGCATCGACACGACGCGGGCCGGGATGCCGAGGTCCCGCAGCAGTTCCTGTGCGGCGACCGCCAGGGAGACCTCGGACCCGGTGGCCACGAGCAGGGCGAGCGGATCCCCGCCCTCGGCCTCACGGAAGACGTAGCCGCCCCGCGCGGCCCCCGCGTCGGGGGCGTACACGGGCAGGTTCTGCCGGGACAGCACGAGTCCGTGCGGGGCCGGGTCGGTGCCGCGCCGGCGCAGGATCTCCGCCCAGGCCGCCGCCGTCTCGTTGGCGTCCGCGGGGCGTACGACGTTGAGGCCCGGTACCGCCCGCAGGGAGGCGAGGTGCTCGACCGGCTGGTGCGTGGGGCCGTCCTCGCCGAGCCCGATCGAGTCGTGGGTCCACACGTAGGTGACCGGGAGCCGCATCAGCGCGGCCAGCCGCACCGCGGGGCGCATGTAGTCGGAGAAGACCAGGAAGGTGCCCCCGTAGATGTGGGTCGAGCCGTGCAGGGCCACACCGTTCATCACGGACGCCATGGCGTGCTCTCTGATGCCGAAGTGCACGGTGCGGCCGTACGGGTCCGCCTGCGGCAGGGGGTTGCCCACCGGAAGGAACGAGGACGTGCCGTCGATCGTGGTGTTGTTGGAGCCCGCGAGGTCGGCGGAGCCGCCCCACAGCTCCGGCAGCAGCGGCCCCAGGGCGGCGAGCACGGTACCCGACGCCTTGCGGGTGGCCACGGCGGTTCCGGGCGCGAACGTGGGGAGCTTGCTCTCCCACCCGGTCGGCAGGTCCCCCCGGGTGATCCGCTCGTACTCCGCGGCCCGTTCGGGGTGGGCATCCCGCCAGTTCGCGAACCGCGCGTCCCAGACGTCGTGTTCACCACGGCCGCGGTCGAGGGCGGTACGGGTGTGGGCGAGCACCTCCTCCGGTACGTGGAACGAGAGTCCGGGGTCGAGACCGAGTACCTCTTTGGTGGCCGCGACCTCCTCGGCGCCGAGTGCGGCGCCGTGTGCGGCGGCGGTGCCCTGGGCCCGGGGAGCGGGCCAGGCGATGACCGAACGCGCGGCGATCAGCGAGGGCCGCTCGCGTTCCTCCCTGGCCGCGAGGAAGGCTTCGCACAGCGCCCCGGGGTCCAGGTCGCCGTTGGCCTTCGGCTCCACCCGCCGCACGTGCCAGCCGTAGGAGGCGTACCGCTGCACGACATCCTCGGAGAAGGCGGTGTCGGTGTCCCCTTCGATGGAGATGTGGTTGTCGTCGTAGAGCACGACGAGGTTGCCCAGCTTCTGGTGTCCGGCCAGGGACGACGCCTCGGCACACACGCCTTCCTGCAGGTCGCCGTCGCCCGCGATGGCCCAGACCGTGTGATCGAAGACGGACGAACCGGCCGGGGCCCCGGGGTCGTACAGGCCGCGCTCGTACCGTGCGGCCATCGCCATGCCCACCGCGTTGGCGACGCCCTGCCCCAGCGGCCCGGTGGTCGTTTCCACCCCGGGGGTGTGGCCGTACTCCGGGTGGCCGGGAGTGCGGCTGCCCCAGCGGCGGAACGCCTTCAGGTCGTCCAGGGTGAGCGGGTAGCCCGCCAGCATCAGCTGGACGTACAGCAGCACGCTGGCGTGGCCCGCCGAGAGGACGAAGCGGTCCCGCCCCGCCCAGGAAGGGTCGGCGGGGTCGTGCCGCATCACCTTCTGGAAGAGGACGTACGCGGCCGGCGCGAGGCTCATCGCGGTTCCGGGGTGTCCGTGCCCGGCGTGCTGCACCGCGTCCATGGCCAGGGCGCGGGCGGTGTCGACGGCCCGCTGGTCGAGCGCGCTCCACTGGTCGGGGCGGCGGGTGGGTTCCTCGGCGCGCCGTGTCGACTGTTCCGGTGCGGTCTGCGGTCGTAACTGCATGGGTCTCGTCCCTAAGGAGTTCGGCGGTCCGGAAGAACCGCAAGACGGGTTCATGAAGCGCTGCGGAGCGACTGCTGGGGCCGGCCGGCCAGGACGGCGACGGCGTGGGCGACCGAGGCGAGGGTGACGTGCCGGTGCCAGCCGGTGAAGGAGCGTCCCGTGAAGTCCCGGAGGCCCACCCGGTCCGCCACGGCCGCGGAGTCCTGGGTCACCCGGTTCGCGAGCCACCCGAGGCGGGCCAGATGCTCCACGGGGACCGTGGTGCGGTTGGACAGCCACAGCTCGCCCGGCCAACGGGCGCCGTACGTGCCCAGGCCCACGAGCGCCAGGTGCCCGCGCCCCGGCCCCGGAGGCCGGGGCAGCGCCACGCGGACGGCGGCGGCCAGGGGCAGACCCTCCGCCACTCCCGCCAGGGGGCGCCTCCCCGGCACCGGCCGCCGCATGTTCCGGGCCATGCCCATGATCTCGTGCGCGGTGAGCGTGGTCTGCTCCCGGCCGGGCACGGCGGGGTCCGTCACCGTGAGCGGGGTGTCCCGCCCCACGCGTACCAGGAGCGGGGCGCGGGTGGCGGCCAGCTTCTCCGGGAGCGGCTCGTGCGCGTCGCCGAGGTCGAGGACGGTGGGCCGCGCCCGCAGTCCCCAGCCCAGAGCGGTCTCCCGGAAGGCCTCGGCCGCGCATTCGGCCAGGCTCTCCGAGCTCGTTCCCTCCGGGATCGCCGCCTGACTGCGCCGGGAGCCGTCCACGAGCCACGAAGAGGGCAGCTGCAGACGCCAGTTCACCGGCACGCTCGCGGACTCCGAGGCCGCCCAGACCCCGACGGCACGCTGCGCGTTGAGGGTGTGTCCGAGCGCCGGAGAGAAGTACCGCCACACTCCGACGGAGTTCTGCCCCGCCTTCGGGATGGTCATGGGCGTCACCACCCACGCCCGGGTCGGCAGGGCCGCCTCCAGGGTGTCGGCGAGGGCCCGGCGGAGGGGGACCCAGTCCCAGGTGGAGTCGCTGATGAAGTGGTGCAGGTTCTGCTCCGAGACCTGGCTTCCGAGCAGGTTCGCGATGTTGCGTATCGACTTGCGCCCCTGGGTGGACAGCAGTCCGTTCAGGTACTGGGTGCCCTTGCGGCGTTGGTCACTACGGGGCAGCGAGGCGAAGACCCGGGAGGTCAGCTCGGCGAGCACCGTGTCACGGGAGGCGGCGTCGGAGGGAGTCGGGCGGTCGTCACGGGCACGGATGTCACGCGGGTGTACATCGATCATGGCTTCCTCACAGTTGCCCGGGCGGACCTGCTGGTCTCCAGGCGGAGAGAGAGGTACGCGGCGGAGGGCGGCGTCATGTGGCGATGCCGGCCGGGAAGGGAACGCCCCTCGAAGTCGAGGAGCCTGAGCTCGTTCTGAACGTCCCGGACGGCCGCTTCGGTCACGGCGGTGCGCTGCGCGAGCACCCGCACGGAGACCGGCGGCGCGTCGTGGAGCGCGGTGGTCCCGTACCCAGGAGCGGCGTTTTTGCGTGGGGGAGGTCCGCCGCAGGTCGGCGGCCTCCCAGCGGCGCCGGTCACTGCGGAGCAGGTATCCGAAGACCCGCTCCCCGTAGGCGGTCAGGCCGGCGGGGCAGCCGTGCTGCGGGCGCTCCGGCGCGACGAGGGCGGCGGCGGCCTGTGCGGACATGGCTGTCTCCTTGGTCAGTCCTGACGCGGGGAACCACTCACGAGGCAAAACATAATAATGATTCTTCTTCTCTTGAAGAAAGAGAGTGCCTTACATGGACAAGTTCGTCAACTCGCCGTTGTGAACAGCAGGTGAGTCGTGGACCGTGTCTGGTGATCAACGGATGTCTGAGAACAGGGAGCGGGAGGTCGCGGTGGCGCCAGACGCGAAGGGAAGGAGGGCAGCACGACAGCAGGAGAGGTCCTTGCTGACACGCGACGCTCTGTTGGACGCCGCCGCACGGGAGATCGACGCGCACGGCCACGCCTCCGCGGCCATGCACCACATCGCGAAGGCCGCCGATGTCACGACGGGCGCTCTGACCTTCCACTTCCCCACGAAGGGACGCCTGTTCGCGGAACTGACGGAGCTCGGCCTCTCCCGTATCAGGGAGCGGGCCGACGAGGTGGCCCAGCTCCCGGTGCCGCCCCTGCGCAAGGCATGCCTACTCGTCCTCGCCCTTCAGGAACTGCTGCAGGGCGACGTCGTGACACGTGCGGCCGTCCGGCTGTCCGGAGAGCTCCCGGGGGCCGCCAACTGGTCGGATACCTGGCTCCCGCTGGTGCGGGAGATGCTGGAGGGCGCGAACGAGAGTGGGCAGTTGAGGAAGGGCGTCACACCGGACGCGGTGACGGAGATGACCCTCTACCTGGCCACCGGGACCGAGGTGCGGGCCCGCGGCAACGCCTCGACCGCCGAGGGCACGGAGACCACCAGGGCGCGCTTCACCGAGCTCTGCGACCTGCTCCTCTACGGAGCCTCGGCCCTGCGCCCGCCAGAGCCCCGATAGGGGGCGTTCCGGACGTTCCGTCCGGCCGGGAGCGCCCCGCACGCACTCCCCCGGCCCACGCCGGGAGGTGCCCCGCACCCTTCTCCCTCCGCCTCGCGACCGCACGCGCCAGACCCCCGCACTCCGGGCGGACGACGCCACGTTCCCGACGCGCCCGCCGGCGACCAGACTACGGAACGTCGCAGCGCGATCACCTTCGGGGCTGTAAAATCACATAAGAAGCATTATTCTTTCGAGTGTCAGCGGCAGGGGCTGAGGCAAGGCCACCCCTGACGGTCGAAGGAAGCAGCCGAGGGGGAGTGAGGATCACTATGGCAGGTGGCAGAGGCTTACTGCGGGACAAGGTCGTCATGGTCACGGGAGCGTCCAGCGGGATCGGCGCGGCGGCCGGGCGTGTGTTCGCCGCCGAGGGCGCGGCCGTCGTGCTCGTGGCGCGGCGCGAGGAGCGGCTGCGCGAGCTGGCCGACGAGATAGCGGCGGCCGGGGGCCGTGCCCTGGCGGCCACGGGCGACGTGACCCGGGAGGCCGACGTCGAACGGGCCGTCGCGGAGGCGGTGTCACGTTTCGGCAGGCTGGACGGGGCCTTCAACAACGCCGGGTACACGGTGGCCGGGGGCTTGTTGCACGAGACGGATCCCGAGGTCTTCGAGCAGATCATGGCGGTGAACGTCCGAGGCGTGTGGAACTGCATGCGGCACCAGATCCCCGCCATGCTCGACTCCGGGCGCCCTGCGGCGATCGTGAACACGTCCAGCGTGGCAGGGGTTCTGGCAGCGGGTGTGTCCTCCGTCTACGTGGCGGCCAAGCACGCGGTTCTGGGCCTCACCCGGGCGGCCGCCTCCGAGTACGGGCAGCGGGGCGTCCGCGTGAACGCCCTCGTGGTGGGGAGCACCCGTACCGAGTTGATGGACGAGGTCCTGGAGGACACCCCGTCCCTGGAGGAGTCGTTCGTCGGCCGCTCGGTCCAGAAACGGATGGCCGCACCGGAGGAGATCGCCCACAGCGCCGCCTGGCTGTGCAGCGACCGGGCCTCCTTCGTCACGGGCGCCGCGATGCCGGTCGACGGCGGCTGGACCGCGGCCTGACCCCCGGCTCCGGACGCCGCACCCACCACGGGCGGCCTGTACGACCCCGCGGAGGGGCGTACAGGCCGCTTGCCGTCTCAGACGAGTCGCACCGTCGCGGACAACCGCCGGACGCCGTTCTGCCACAGAGCGACGGCCACACGGCGGTGGCCGTCCGGGTCCGCGTCCGAGGGCCGCGCCTCCGTCCAGCACGGGGCGTCGAGTTCCACGTACCGGTGGAAGGAGGTCTCCATCGCGGTCACCGACGGGCGACGGCCGGCAGGCAGCATCACCGCGGCCTGCCGGGCGGCCTCCAGGAGGAGCAGGCCCGGAGCGTGATCGAGCGGGTGGTCGAAGAAGAGGGGATGCGTGGTGTCGACGCGCAGACGTCGGCCGCGGTCGGTCGGAGGACCCAGAACCACGTCGCGGCGCCGCGTGCGCCCCAGGGCGGACGGCACGATCGGCGCGGCGGGGGTGGCCGGCAGGGCGGCGACGGCATCGGGGGTTCCGCGCCCCGCCCGCAGACGCCGGTAGACGGCCGGGGACTGCACCGTCAGGCGCGTCGTGCACTCGGCGAGCAGACGCGTCCCCCGCAGCACGGTGATGAGCAGCGACAGTGCCGAGATCCGCTTGCCGCGGAAGGCCGACTCCAGGCATGTGACGTGGAGTTCGAGCTCTCCGGCGCGGTCGTCGGGTCTCAGGGCCTCAGGGGTCAGTGCGTAGCCGAAGGTGTCCCAGAGCAGATGGTGGCCCAGCGGGACGTCGTACGCGCTGTGGCACAGCAGCGGAAGACACTGACGTACCGTCTCCGTGAGGAGCAGCGGGTCGAGCTCGGTCCACCCGGTGGCGTAGCACCCGTGCGCCTCGGGCCAGTGGGCCGAGACGACGAATCCGTCGCCGTCGTCGGGCCGTAAGCCGGTCAGGAGCACTTCGGCGGGGCGGACCTTGTGGACGAGCTCCCCCGGCACGAACACAGGAAGGGGAGCGAGGGTGGCGGTGCTGGGCATCGGTGATCCTCCGGAAGGTAGGGATACGACGCGCACAGGGGCATGCCGCTGACGCACGACAGGGGCGCTTACGGGAGTGCGGCGAGCAGGAAGGGCCCGGTAGGACACGGTCGCCTGGACGGCACGGGCCACGGCAGATAACATAAGGATGATTCTTTTTTTTGTCTAGGCCTGTACCGGCCGACGCCTGTACCGGCCGACGGACGAGCGGAGCTCAAGCGTGGAACGTCAGATGCAGGAGAGAGCGGTGCGGACGCGCCAGTTGCTGCTTCAAGCGGCGGCCGAGGAGTTCGACGCATGCGGGTACGCCGCCACGGGGCTCAGCAAGATCGCGAAGCGCGCCGGTGTGACCGTGGGATCCCTGTACTTCCACTTCGAGTCGAAGGAGGGCATCGCCAAGGCGGTGATGCAGGCGCAGCCCCAGAGCATCGAGCCGTACCTCGACACCCAGGGGCTGCAGCGCCTCGTGGACATCACGCGCGTGTGGGCGCAGCAGCTTCTGCGCGACCCCCTGCTGCGCGCCGGTGTCCGGCTCTCCGTGGAGCAGGGCGGCTTCGGCGTGCACGACGTCACCTCGTTCGTGCAGTGGCGGGACGTCATGGAGGAATGTCTCCGCGACGCACGTGAGAGCGGGGAGTTGCTGCCCGGGGTCGACCCGGCGATGGTGGCCGAGTTCATCGTCAGCGCGTGCACGGGCGTCCAGCTGTACGCCCAGTTGGTGAACGAGCGCGAGGACCTGCCGGAGCGCACCGTGGAGATGTGGCGGCTCCTGCTCCCGGGAATCGCCACACCGGGCACCCTACCCCGCATCGACCTCGAACCACGCGGCGAATCCTGACCGGTCCGCCGTTCGCGCGGCCGACCAGGGGGTGTCCTGTCGGTCTTGGCGGAACCGCCAGGATCGACAGGACACCCCCTGGCACCGTTGCGGCGTCAGGAGACCGTCTGCGGCAGCTCCAGCTCCTGCGGTGCCTCCCGGCTCCAGGGAAAGCCGTGGTGCAGCAGGAGAACGGACGGCACCTCGGCGTCGTCCAGGAGCGCCACGGCAGCCAGGACCCCGGGCTCCGGTTCCAGTTCCAGGAACCGCCACGGCAGCGCTTCCTCGGTCTCGGGCGGCCGGAACCGCAGGACGCCGCGCTCCTCGTGCAGAGTGAAGGAGAAACTGTCGAAGGGGAGTTCAAGGCCCAGGCCGCGCGCCTTGGAATACGCCTCCTTCAGCGTCCACAACCGCAGGGTCCGACAGTCTCGTGCGCGGCCCGGAGCGGCCTGTGCCACCCAGTCCCGCTCCTCACGCGCGAAGGTGTCGATGATCGCGTCGAGCCCCTGCCCCCCGCGATCGACCCGCTCCACGTCCACCCCGACCCGGTGTCGGCGTACCACGCCGAGCAGGTTGTAGCCCCCGGCGTGGGACAGGTTGAAGTCCAGCTCCCGTCCGCCGCGGGGCAGCCCGCGAGCCGGCCGGCGCAGGAACGGCCGCCCCCGCCGAGACCTCCAGATCACGGCCTCCGCCTCGGGCAGTCCGCTCTCCAGTGCGAGGACCCGCCGCACGAGCGCGTGAGCGACCAGGTACTGGCGCCGGTCGTCCTCGAACAGGAACCGCTCCGCGATCTCCTGCTCGTGCTCGTCCAGCCAGTGCCGTGCCAGCGTGACGGCGAGCCCGGAGTCGAGCTCGTCATCGGAGCAGAACCAGAGTTTGACGGGTGCGGGCCGCTCCGGCGCCGTCCCGGACCCGCCCCGGACGGGGAGGCTGTCGGGAGCCGCCTGCTGTCCGCGGTCGAGCGCCCTGCCTCGGTCCACGAGGAGCCACACGGCCTGTCCGCGTTCCAGAACCCCGGCCTTGAACCGGGTGAGTACTTCTCGTTCGTCCATCGTCCTGGTCCGCTCACGCCCGCTGAGGCAGTCGGGTGAGCGCCTCGTCCACGGAGAGCCGATCCTCGCGCACCGCGTCGAGCAGGGCCCCCACTTCCTCGGCGGCCACCTGGTCGGCGTCGGCGTCCTCCTCCCGGCCCTCGGCTTCGCGGACCACGAGCCCGGCGAAGGCCAGCGGGGTCGAGTACTCGAACAGCGCGCTGGCCCTGATGGCCGTTCCGTACCGGCGGTTCACCAGAGACACGAACTGGACGGCCGGTACGGATCCGACGCCCAGCGCGCGGAACGGCTGCCCGGGGTCGATCTGCTCGGGCTTCACCTGCAGCACGTCGGCGAGTTCGAGCACGAGCTCGGCCACCACGGCCGCCGGCGCCGTCGCGGACGCCGCCGTGGCGGGGGTCTGGTCTTCGAAGGACATGGCGGGGCTCCTAGAAGTCGTAGGGGGAGGTTCCTCGGTCGGTCAGCCGACGCGTGCGGCGCCCAGGTGCTCCAACAGCCCGGCGATGACGCCCGGGCCGTCCTGGGTCAGCACGGACTCGGCGTGGAACTGCGTGGAGGCGAAGCCGTCGGCCAGCAGGCCGTGCACCTCACCGCTCACCGGATCGCGACTGATCCGCACGCGTCCGTGCACGGGGTGGTCGAACGCGTCCCTCTCGGCGTGGGCGGCGAAGGTGTTGTAGAACCCCACCCGCGCGGGCCCGTCGAACCAGTCGATCTCATGCTGCACGCCCTGGTTGGGCACCGGCCTGCGGCGCAGTCGCAGCCCGAGGAGGCCGCTCAGCACCTGATGGCTCAGGCACACGGCCAGGAAGGGCCGGCCCTGCGCGAGCAGCCCGGTGACGGCGTCCCGCAGGTGGGCGATCTTGGGATGATCCGTCTCACGCGGGTCCCCGGGCCCGGGCCCCAGGATCACCAGGTCGTGCTCGGCCACGTCGTACGCCTCGTCGAAACGCCGCACCGCCACCTCGCAGCCCAGCGAGCGCACCTGATGGGCGATCATCTCGGTGAAGGTGTCCTCCGCGTCCACGATGAGGATCCGCTGCCCGGCCAGCGGCTGCTTCTGCCCGGCCGGAGCGGCCTGGTCGCGAAGCCAGAAGTCGGCGATCCCCTCGTTGCGCCGGTCGAGCGCGGCGCGGACCTGCGGGTGGGCGCCGTAGCGGAGGGGCTCGCCCTCGCCGAGTGCCGCGAGGAGCCCTGCGGCCTTGGCCCAGGTCTCCCGGACCTCGGACACAGGGTCCGAGTGGCGCACGAGCGTCGCACCGGTCCCGATGCTCATCCGGCCCGAGGCGTCGATGTCGGCGGTGCGGATGAGGATCGAGGAATCGAGGGTGCGCCCGCCGGCGGCGTCACGGCCGATGAGGGCGGCGACCCCGCTGTAGTACCCGCGGCCGACGGGCTCGTAGCGGTGGATCACCCGGGCCGCGTTCTCCAGCGGGGAGCCGGTCACCGTCGGGGCGAAGAGCGTCTCGCGGAGGATGTCGCGGACATCGCGGTCGGTCCTGCCCTCGATGAAGTACTCGGTGTGCGCAAGACGCGCCATCTCCTTCAGGAACGGGCCGACCACACGGGCGCCCGACGGGCAGACGCGGCCCATCATCTTCAGCTCCTCGTCGACGACCATGTAGAGCTCGTCGGCTTCCTTGCGGTCGTCCAGGAACGCCAGGACGCCGTCGAGGCTGGGGCCGTCCGCGGGGTACCGGTAGGTGCCGCTGATGGGGTTCATGACGGCCACGCCGCCGTGCACGCTGACGTGCCGTTCCGGTGTGGCGCCGACGAATGTGCGCCCGTGCGTGTGCACGAGGAAGGTCCAGTAGGCGCCGACCTCGCGTTCCAAAAGCCGTCGGAAGACGGACAGGGCCACCTCTCGCGAGAAGTCGGGCAGCTGCGCGGTGAAGGAGCGTTTGATGACGAAGTTGGCCCCCTCTCCCGTACCGATCTCGGATTCGATCACCCGGCGCACGATGTCCGCGTAGTCCGCGTCGGTGACGTCGAACTCTCCGTCGACGAACTTGACCGGCCTGCCGGGGAGGTGGGGCACGGTGGCGCCGAGCGGCACCGCGGCCTGTTCGCGCACGGCCATGGAGAGCAGCGGCTCGCCGTCGGTGCGCGCCTGGAAGCCCCGCTCGGTGATCTGGCCGTAGGGGACGAGAACCAGCAGGTCGTGTCCCGCGCCGGGCTCGGGCTCCTCGTCGAGCGGCAGGTCCTTGAGCGCGGTGACCTCCGTGACGTCACCGAGCAGGATCTCCAAGGTGTCGGCCCCGGCCTGCTCCGGCCGGTACAGCAGCGCGAACTCCTCCGCGCTGCCGTCGAGGATGTGGGCCAGGAGCTCGGGTGTCTCCAGCGGTGCTGCCATGGTGTTCCCCCTGTGAGCCGTTGCTGCGGACCGTGCGTTCACCGGGCTGCTCCGGGTCGTCCCACGCCCACCGGCGCGGCCGTGCTCTCCACGGACGCGGGCCCGCCCAGTTCTTCGAGCGCGGCCTTGGTCGTGAGCACCCGGCCGGAGCGCCGGGCGACGTAGTGCAGAGCGAGGCGGTGGTCCTCGACCGAGAAGTCGGCCACGGCATCGGCCACCAGGAAGGGCTGGATGTCGTGGGTGTAGGCGTCCACCGCGGTCATCAGGACGCCGATGTGCGCGTACACACCACAGACGATCAACTGGTCGCGCTGATGAAGGCGCATACGCTCCAGGAGGCGGGACTTGTGGAATGCGCTGTACCGCCACTTGGTGAACGTCCAGTCCCCCGGCCGGGATTCGAGACCGGAGACGATCCTGCGGTGCTCCGGCTCCGGGTCCATTCCGGGCCCCCAGAAGTCGCGGAGCAGGCCGCGCTCCTCGGTTGTCATGCCACCGGGCTGCGCCGTGTAGGCCACGGGGATGCCGAGCTCGGCGCAGCGCTCCCGGAGCAGCGTGGCGTTGGAGACCAGGGGACCGCCGGGCTCGCCGGTGCGGGGGAAGGGCCTGAGGAAGAACTCCTGCATGTCGTGCAGGAGCAGCACGGCCCGGTTCGCGTCGGGTACCCATCTGACCGTGTTCTCGGGCAGGTCCCCTTCCCCGGGCATGGGGTACGGCTCGACGGGCGGTATGTGGGACATGGGGGTGAGGTCCTTCCATGGAGGTGGGGGCCAAGAGCTGAGGCCCGCTGGGTCGAGGGGACGTGAAGGAGGCGGGCCCCGTCGTCGCGGGGAGGGGAAACGGGGGGCGACGACAGGGCCCGGTGCCGCCGGGCCGACCGGGACGTGTCGGCACGGCGGCTGTTCCGAGGCGCCGCTCAGCCCCGCCAGGCCGAGACGACCTCGACCGCCTGCTGGGGGTTGAGCCGCGGATCGCAGAAGCTCAGGTACTTCTCTCCCAGACGTCCCGTCTCACTGGCGTCGTGCACGCACTCGACGACGGCCTCCGGAGTGGTCTCCAGGTGGAGCCCGGCGGCGATCCCGCCGTTCCCGGTCACGGCCTTCTGGAATTCCAGGACCTCCTGCGCCACCGTCGTCACGTACCGGGTCTTGGTCCCGTCCGGGCCGCTGACCGTGTTGGCGTGCATGGGGTCCGCGAGCCACAGCACCGGATGCCCCGCGTCACGCACCGCCGTCACCAGTCCGGGGAGGACGCGGGCGGCGTTCTCCGCGCCCATCCGCGCGATGAGCGTGAGACGACCGGGCTGGCGCTGCGCGTCGAGGCGGTCGCACAGGGCGAGGATCTCGTCGGGCGTCATCGTGGGCCCGACCTTGACGGCGACCGGGTTGGAGACGGTGGCGAGCAGGGCGATGTGGGGGCCGTCGAGCTGACGGGTCCGCTCCCCGACCCACGGCCAGTGCGTCGAGGTCAGGAGGAGTGAGCCGTCGGGCTCGCGTCTCAGCATGGGGAGTTCGTAGTCGAGCAGCAGCGTCTCGTGGCTCGTCCAGACCGGTGCGTCGAGACCCTTCCCGCTCCCGGTACCGCGCCAGCCCAGGAAGTGGATGATGTCGCTGGCGGCCCGGTACCCGGACAGCAGGTTCTGCGGGTCCGGACGCCGCAGGTCGGGGTCGGGATCCGGGCGGTTCACCATGTGGCCTCGGTAGACCGGCAGTTCACGTCCGCCGACCTTCTCCACCGGTGAGGAGCGAGGCTTCGCAAACTGCCCGGCGAGCCGCCCGACCCGCAGCACCGGCCGGCCGGACGCCAGGCGCATCGTCCCGGCGAGGACGTCGAGCAGGGCGCCCTTGCGTGTGACGTCGGCCGGGTTGGCCTCCGCGGGGTCCTCCGCGCAGTCTCCGGCCTGGATGACCTGGAGGCGCCCCGTCGCCGCCTCCATGAGCAGGGAACGCAGCCGCTGCACGTCCTCGGAGTCCACCAGGGGCGGCATGCAGCTGAGGCTCGCGCGCACCTCTTCGAGTCGCGGATCACCCGCCCAGTCGGGCTGTTGTCGTGCGGGTATGGAACGGAGGTAAGTGACGATGTCGCTCATAGAGTTCCCTCGAATCGGCCGGGCACACGTGTCCGGCTGTCGACAGACCTGGTGCTGCGCCGAGTCGTACGGAAAACGTGGCGCAGTTTCACATTCGGAATTCACGCGCCCTTCGGCGAATTTCGGCCGCAGGGTTCCCCGATGACGCTGGCACCCGTGAATTCTCGGGACGTTGAATCGTTCGTCCACTGCTCAGGTCCCGCATTGCGGTGCCTTCACATCGGCGACCGGGAGCGTCTCTCGGACCAGTGCCATGGTGGAGCAGGAGCCGATCGGCGAGCAAGCCCGCGGAAACATAGTCCGTCAGATGGGCCGCGGACGTACAACCCGGTCACGCCGGCGCCGGGACGGACCTGATGGACTGGTGATCCTTTGCTGGGAGCCGCGACCGGTGCGTGCCTAGCATCGCAACGCGCCCTCGACATCAGGAGTTGGCGTCATCCAGCAATCCGATGCGGAGATTCATCATGCGACTTGCGCGAGTGATGGCCGACATAATGGAGCGCTATACCGAGCGCCCGGCTCTCGGAGAACGCGCGAGGGAAATCGTCAAGGACGACCACACGGGCCGTACGCGTATACGCCTGCTGCCCCGGTACGACATGACCACCTACGGAGAACTGTGGCAACGCGTCCGCTCGGTGGCGGGCGCATGGCACCACGGCGCCGAACGCACGGTGGATGCCGGGGACCGGGTGGCGATTCTCGGATTCGCCAGCGTCGAGTACACGGTGGTCGATCTGGCCTGTGCCCATCTCGGTGCGGTCAGTGTTCCGCTCCAGACCAGTTCCGCGGTCTCCCAGCTCGGTGCGATCGTCGGTGAGACCGAGCCGGTGCTGATCGCCACCAGCATCGAGCGCCTGGACGCCGCGGCGGAACTGGCGCTGGGCAGCCCGTCTGTGCGGCGCCTGGTGCTCTTCGACTACGAACCGGCGGTGGACGAGCAGCGCGCCAGGTTCACGGCCGTCCGGGACCGCCTGGCGCAACAGGGGAGCGACCTGGACATCGACCTCCTGCGGGACGTGCTCGAACTCGGCGCCGAGCGCCCCGGGGCACCGCTGTTCCACGCCGAAGGCGACGATGACCCGCTGGCCATGCTCATCTACACCTCCGGGAGCACCGGAACCCCCAAGGGCGCCATGTACACGGAGCGCCTCGCCGCGGCCATGTGGGGCGGCGCCTGGTCGCAGCTGTTCTCAGACGAGCACGCGGCGAACCTCCACTACATGCCGATGAGCCACGTCGCCGGGCACTCCTCGCTGAAGAACACGCTGGCGCGCGGTGGCACGACGTACTTCACCGCGATGAGCGACCTGTCCTCCTTCCTGGAGGACATGGCACTCGCGAGGCCCACGGAGATGTCCCTGGTCCCCCGCGTGTGCGAAATGCTCTTCCAGAGATACCAGAGTGAACTCGACCGCCGTCTCGGCGAACCCGGCGACCGCGTGACGGAGCGGATCGAGGCGGACGTCAAGAAGGACCTCCGCGAGAACGTCCTGGGCGGCCGCGTGGCGTGGGCCAGTTGCGGATCCGCCCCGCTCTCGGCCGAGCTGAAGGAATTCACGGAGTCTCTGCTCGGCATCGACGTGCACATCATCTACGGATCCACCGAGGCCGCCGCCGTCTCGGTCGACGGAAGACTCCTGCGCCCTCCGGTCACCGACTACAAACTCGTGGACGTCCCCGAACTCGGCTACTACAGGACGGACGTGCCGTACCCGCGCGGGGAACTCCTGCTGAAGTCCGAGGCCATGGTCCCCGGCTATTACCAACGGCCCGAACTCAACGCGGAGATATTCGACGAGGACGGCTATTACCGGACGGGCGACATCGTCGCCGAGACCGAGCCGGGCCGGCATGTCGTCGTGGACCGGCGGAAGAACGTCCTCAAGCTGTCCCAGGGAGAGTTCGTCGCCACCTCGCGCCTGGAGGCTGCCTTCGCCGTCAGCCCGCTGGTCCGGCAGATCTTCGTCTACGGAAACAGCGAACGGCCCTACCTGCTGTCCGTGGTCGTCCCGACCACGGACATCCTGGAGCAGTACCGCGACGACGAGACGACGCTCAAGAAGCTGATCGGGGAGTCGTTCCAGGAGATCGCGAAGGAAGCCGGCCTCAACTCCTACGAGATCCCCCGCGACGTCCTGATCGAGACGGAGCCGTTCAGCCAGAGCAACGGCCTGCTCTCGGACCACCGCAAGCTCCTGCGACCCCAGCTCCTGGCGAAGTACCGCCGGGTTCTGGAGGACACCTACGCCGCCATCGCCGCCAGGGAGAACGACGAGCTGCGCGATGTGCGCCGCAGTGGCAAGGACCGCCCGGTCCTGGAGACCGTGCAGCGGGCCGTCCGGGCACTGCTCTCCACCCCGGCCGAGATCACCCCCGACACGCGCTTCCGCGACGTCGGCGGGGACTCCATCTCCGCGGTGAACTACTCCGACCTCCTCCACGACATCTTCGAGATCCGCGTTCCCGTAGACGTGATCGCCAGTGCCGGCACCGACTTGCGGCGCCTCGCGGGCTACATCGAGGCAAAGCTCGCGACCGGGCAACAGGGGGCGAGCTTCGCGTCGGTCCACGGGGCGGACAGCACCCGGGTCCACGCGAAGGACCTCACTCTCGACAAGTTCATCGACGCGGACACCCTCGCAGCCGCCCGGTCGCTGCCCCGCGTCCTCGGCGACCCGCACACCGTGCTGCTCACCGGCGCGAGCGGCTACCTCGGTCGCTTCCTCTGCCTGGAGTGGCTGAAGCGGCTCGCCCCGTCCGGCGGAAAGCTGATCGCCGTGGTGCGCGGAACAGACGACGCCGCGGCCCGCGCACGGCTCGCCGACGCCTTCGGCAGCGGGGACGGCGAGCCCGCCGCCGCCTTCCGAGAGCTGGCCGCCGACCACCTGGAGGTCCTGGCCGGCGACATGGCAGAGCCGCAGCTGGGCCTGAGCGACCAGGTGTGGCAGCGACTGTCCGTCGACGTCGACCGGATCGTCCACGCCGGTGCCCTGGTGAACCACGTGCTGCCCTACAACCACCTGTTCGACGCCAACGTGGTGGGCACCGCCGAGCTCATCCACCTGGGCCTCACGGAGCGACTCAAGCCGTTCACCTACATCTCCAGCGTGGCGGTCGCCGCGTCCCTGCCCGGCGACGGCGCCCTGGACGAGGACGCCGACGTGCGCGTGGCCCTCCCCGACCAGCCGGTCGACGACGGCTACGCCAGTGGCTACGCGACGAGCAAGTGGGCCGGCGAGGTGCTGCTGCGGGAGGCGTACGACCTGCACGGACTCCCGGTCACCACGTTCCGGTCGAACATGATCCTCGCGCACACCGACTACCCGGGACAGCTGAACATCCCCGACATGTTCACCCGGCTGCTGCTCAGCCTCATCATCACGGGCATCGCCCCGCACTCCTTCTACGAGACCGACAGCGCGGGGAACCGGCAGCGCGCCCACTACGACGGCCTGCCCGTCGACTTCACCGCCGAGGCCGTCGTCGCCCTGGGCGGCGCCCCCCACGCGGGATACCGGACGTACAGCCTGGTGAACCCGCACGACGACGGCATCTCGCTCGACACCTTCGTCGACTGGCTCAACGAGGCCGGACACCGCATCGACCGCGTGGACGACTACGCCG
Source organism: Streptomyces chumphonensis (assembly GCF_014779715.1). Lineage (GTDB taxonomy): Bacteria > Actinomycetota > Actinomycetes > Streptomycetales > Streptomycetaceae > Streptomyces > Streptomyces chumphonensis. Next base: position 273,208 of record NZ_JACXYU010000004.1, on the reverse strand, counting down.
ACTGGTTCGCGCGGTTCGAGACGGCCCTGCGCGCGGCACCCGAAGCGCAGCGGAACCACTCGATCCTCCCGCTCCTGAACGCACACCGGAAGCCGGAGGCCGTCGTCAACGGATCCGCGATCCCCTCCGCCCGCTTCCGGGCCGCGGTCGAGGACGCACGCCTCGGCCCGACGGGCCGGATTCCGCGGCTGTGGCCGGCCTTCATCGAGAAGTACGCGAACGACCTCGCGCACCTGACCGGACGTGCACCGCAGGACCGAAGTGCGGCCTGACGGAGAGCCGGCAGCGCGGGCCACGCCCGGGGCACTCTCGACGGGCGAACCGAACCACACCGTCACGGCCCCGGACGCGTCCGGGCTACGAAGGGGGCGTCCGTGATGAGGGCGGCCACCGTGTCCGGTGGAGACGTCCACCAGGTGAGCGACTGTCCGACTGTCGTGGTGGGTGGCGGCGTCCTCGCCCACCTGGGCGCCCTCACCGGTCGGCCCTTCGAGTCGCGTCGGAGGTGAGTCCGTAGCAGCCGAGGGATACGAGAAGGGCCAGGCCAGACAGAGTCTGACCTGGCCCTTCCTCGGAGCCGCCTAAGGGAATCGAACCCTTGACCTACGCATTACGAGTGCGTCGCTCTGGCCGACTGAGCTAAGGCGGCGTTGCTGCGGTGCAGCGCGGTTCAGTTTACACAGGTTGGCGGGGTGCTCGCGCCGGGGTCAGCATCGCTTCCCGTCGTCGGGGACGGTGCCCTCCAGGAGGTAGGAGTTGACCGTGCCGTCGACGCAGGTGTCGCCCCGGCCGTAGGCGGTGTGGCCGTCGCCGTCGAAGGTGAGGAGGGTCGCGGAGTCGAGTTGGGCGGCGAGGCCCTCGGCCCAGACGTACGGGGTGGCCGGGTCGCGGGTGGTGCCGACGACGAGGATCGGGTCGGCGCCCTCGGCCTCGATGCGGTGGGCGCGGCCGGTGGGCTCGACGGGCCAGTCGGTGCAGATCAGCGCGGAGTAGGCGAAGTTCCGGCCGAAGACCGGGGAGGCCTTCTCGAAGTCCGGGACGGCGGCCTCGGCCGCCTCGGCGCCGTCGAAGGCGGCGGGCTGGTCGATGCAGTTGACGGCGGCGTTGGCGTACATCAGGTTGCCGTAGGAGCCGTCGGGGGCGCGCTCGTAGTAGCTGTCGGAGAGGGCGAGGAGCCCGGCTCCGTCGCCGTCCCGGGCGTCGGTGAGGGCCTGGCGCAGACGCGGCCAGTACTGCTCGGTGTACATGGCGCTGATCACGCCCGTGGTGGCGAGCGACTCGGTCAGTTCGCGGTCCCCGCCGGTGGGCAGGGGCTTCTCGTCGATGTCGGCGAGGAGGGACGCGAGTGTGGCACCGGCGGCTTCGGGGTCGTCCCCGAGGGGGCAGTCGGACTGCTCGGCGCAGTCCTCGGCGAAGGCGGTGAAGGCGGTGTCGAAGCCGGCGGTCTGGTCGCGGTTGAGCTTCTCGGCGGGCAGTGAGGGGTCCATCGCGCCGTCCAGGACGAGGCGGCCGGAGCGGGACGGGAAGAGGCCGGCGTAGGTGGCCCCGAGGAACGTGCCGTAGGAGTAGCCGAGGTAGGTGAGCTTCTCGTCGCCGAGCACCTCGCGCAGGACGTCCAGGTCGCGGGCGGCCTCGACGGTGGAGACGTGGCCGAGGAGCTCGCCCGCGTCGTCCGCGCAGCCGGCGGCGAAGGCGTCGTTGGCCTCCTTCAGGGCGGCCGTCTCGGCGGCGTCGTCGGGCGTGACGTCCGTCTGGGTGTGGGCGTCCATCTCCTCGTCGGTCAGGCATTCGACGGGTTCGCTGCGGGAGACGCCGCGCGGGTCCATCCCCACGATGTCGTACGCGGCGCGGACGTCGGCGGGCAGGCCGACCCCGGCGAAGTTCTGCACGAAGTCGACGGCGGAGCCGCCCGGGCCGCCGGGGTTGACCAGGAGGGAGCCGGTCGGCTCGCCGTCGTCCGTGGCGCGGGCGCGGACGACGGCGACCTCGATGTCGTCGGCGGCGTCGGGGGCCTCGTAGTCGAGCGGGACGGTGAGGTCGGCGCACTGGAAGCCCTCGGGTCCGCAGTCGCGCCAGTCGAGCTCCTGGTCGTAGTACGGGCGCAGGCTGCCGGGGATCTCCGCCGACAGCGGCTCGAGGACGCGGTCGACCCCGCGGTCGACGTTGCCCCCCGCCGGGTTGGGCGGCGCCGAGCCGTCCTGCGCCGTGCAGGCGGAGAGGAGCAGCGCGGCCGCGGCCGTGAGCGTGCCGGAGGTACGGAGCAGCCGCCTGGTTTCCATCGGGTCACCTTCGCCGGATCGGGGCCGTGGGCAGTTCCCCGGAGCGTATATCGCCCGGTCAGCCCGTGCGCAGCGCGAGCGTCATGGCTTCGACGGCGAGGAGCGGCGCGACGTTGCGTTCCAGCGCCTCCCGGCACGCCAGGATCGCCTCCATGCGTCGGAGTGTCTGCTCGGGGCGGGACCCGGCCGCGACGCGGGCGACGCCCTCGGCGGCGGACAGGCCCTGGTCCGGAACGGGGTGGACGGGGGCCGCACCGAGCTGGTGGGCGAGGACGTCGCGGTAGAAGCCGGCGAGGTCGGTGAGGGCGAGGTCCAGGGAGTCCCGCTGGGTGCGGGTGGCGCGCCGCTTCTGCCGGTCCTCCAGCTCCTTCATCGCGCCCGCCGTGCCGCGCGGCATGCGCTTGCCCTCGGCGCCGCCGAGCGCGGCGCGCAGGTCGTCCGTCTCGCGGGCGTCGAGCTCCTCGGCGACCTGCTTGGCGTCCTCGGTGGCGGCGTCGATGAGCTCCTGCGCGGCGGTGAGGCAGCCGCCGACCGTGTCCACGCGCAGCGGCAGCCGCAGGACGGCGGTGCGGCGGGCGCGCGCCCGTTCGTCCGTGGCGAGGCGACGGGCGCGGCCGATGTGGCCGCCGGTGGCGTGCGCGCACGCGGCGGCGAGCGCGGGGTCGATGCCGTCCCGCCGGGCGAGGAGGTCGGCCACGGCCGCGCCGGGCGGGGTGCGCAGGCCCAGGTGGCGGCAGCGGGAGCGGATGGTGGGGAGCACGTCCTCGGTCGAGGGGGCGCACAGCAGCCAGACCGTGCGCGGTGCGGGCTCCTCGACGGCCTTCAGCAGGACGTTGCCCGCTCCTTCGGTGAGTCGGTCGGCGTCCTCCAGGACGATCACCTGCCAGCGGCCTCCGGCCGGCGACAGCTGGGCGCGCCGCACGAGCTCACGCGTCTCCTTGACGCCGATGGTCAGCTGCTCGGTGCGGACGACGTCCACGTCGGCGTGGGTGCCGACGAGCGCGGTGTGGCAGCCGTCGCAGAAGCCGCAGCCGGGGGCGCCGCCGAGGGCGCGGTCGGGGCTGACGCACTGCAGGGCGGCGGCGAAGGCGCGGGCCGCCGTGGAGCGGCCGGAGCCGGGCGGCCCGGTGAACAGCCAGGCGTGCGTCATGGACGAGCCGGCGGCGACGGCGGACTCGGCGGAGGTGTCGACGGCGACGTGCGCGGCCGCCGCGTCGGCGCCGGCGCGGGCGTGTGCGGTGACGTAGGCGTCGGCGTCCCGGGCGGCGGCGGTGAGCTGGCTCGCCACCCTGTCCTGGCCGACCAGGTCGTCCCACACCGCCATGGTTGCCTCTCCGCTGCCGCTGACCGCTGCCACTGCCCCTGTCGCGTCCATTGTCGTGGATGGCGCTGACACCGGGCCCCACTACGCCGGACGGGCGAATCCGGGGCGTCCTCCCGGGACGGACACGCCGGAATCCGACTAGTCATATGGCATGGTCGCCATGCAGCCGCAGGTCCGGCTTCTCGCCGCGACCGGCTCCGCGACTCCCAATCCTTGCCGGACTCCCAAGGACGCGAGGACAGCCCGCGTGGCGTCCGCCTTCGACGGACCGCCCGCCGGGCACCGGTCGCCGACGGATCGGACCGGGCTGCGCACGCGTCGTCCGGGCCGCGGGGGCGGCCCGGACGACGAACGACTCAGTCCTTCCCGCCGCTCCCGGTACGCCTGCTCCCCCGGTCGTCCTCGCCGCGCCCCTCCGTCGTACTCCGACGGTCGTCGGCAACCGGAGCGCCCTCGGCCGGCGTGTCCTCGTCGGCCTCGTCGTCGGGGGTGCGGTGGGGGCCGAGCAGTTCGTCCGCCAGGGTCGGCAGGTCGTCCATCGGCGTCTCCTCGGCCCAGGCGGGACGCGGCCGGGAGCGTCCCTCGGTGTCGAGCCGGGGCAGTTCGCGGGTGGCGTCCTCGGGCTCGCCCGAGGCGTCCGGCCGCGGCAGCTCGCGCGTCCGGTCGGCCGGGTCCGCCTCCCGCCGCTCGTCGGCGTCGACCTGCGGCAGCACCCGCGTCTCGTCCTCGCCGCCCGGGGCGTCCGGGACCTGCGGCACCTGCACGGTGTCCTCGTCGGGGGACGCGGCCGGCGGTCGTTCCGGCCGCCGCGCGGCGCGGCTCTGCTCGGAGCGCAGCAGCGCCTCCTCCGCCTTGCGCTGCTTCTCCGCGCGCCGGTCCGCCGCCTCCTGGCGCAGGCGCTTCTCCTCCTCGTGCTGCCGGGCCAGCCGCTCCTGCTCGGCGCGGCGGGCGGCCTCCTCGGCCTCGCGGCGCCTGCGCTCCTCCTCCGCGCGGGCGCGCATCTCCTCGGCGCGGCGGCGCGTCTCCTCGGCGATGCGGGCCTCGGCGGCGCGGCGGGCGGCCTCGGCCTCCTGACGGCGCCGCTCCTGCTCCCTGGCCTCCTCCTCGGCGCGCTGCCGGGCGAGTTCGGCCTGCCGCTCCCGCTCCTGACGGGCCAGCTCCTCCTGTCGCTCCCGTTCCAGTCGGGCGAGCTCCTCCTGCCGCTCCCGCTCCAGGCGCTCCGCCTCGGCCCTGCGGCGCTCCTCCTCGGCGCGGCGGGCGGCCTCCTCGGCCTCGCGGCGCCTGCGCTCCTCCTCCGCCCTGCGGCGCGCCTCCGCGCGCTCCCGGATCTCCTGCTCCGACAGCGGGAGCACCTGGTCGAGGCGGTGCCGGACGACGCCGGTGACGGACTCGGCCTCCTGGCCGGCGTCCACGACGAGGTAGCGCGCGGGGTCGGCGGCGGCCAGCGCCAGGAAGCCCGCACGCACACGCTGGTGGAACTCCGAGGACTCCGACTCCAGTCGGTCGGGGGCCTCGGTGAAGCGCTCCCGCGCGGTCTCCGGGGAGATGTCCAGCAGGACGGTCAGATGCGGGACGAGACCGCCGGTCGCCCAGCGGGAGATGCGGGCGATCTCCGACGGCGACAGGTCCCGGCCCGCGCCCTGGTAGGCCACCGAGGAGTCGATGTAGCGGTCGGTGATGACGACCGCCCCGCGTTCGAGGGCGGGACGGACGACGGACTCGACGTGCTCCGCGCGGTCCGCCGCGTACAACAGGGCCTCGGCGCGGTCCGACAGCCCGGCCGAGGACACGTCGAGCACGATGGAGCGCAGCCGCTTGCCGAGCGGTGTGGCGCCCGGTTCGCGGGTGACGACGACCTCGTGGCCCTTGCCGCGTATCCACTCCGCGAGGGCCTCGGCCTGGGTGGACTTGCCCGCGCCGTCACCGCCCTCCAGGGCGATGAAGAACCCGGTTCCGGCGGGGGCCTGGGCCGGGTCGCCGCCGCGCAGCGCGTCGAGCAGGTCGCGGCGCAACGGGACGCCCTGCCGGTCGTCGACCCGCGTCAGCACCAGGGCGGCGACGGGCAGGAGCAGCGCGCCGAGCAGCATCAGGACGAAGGCGGCGCCGCCGTGGGCGAACACGAACGCACCGCTCTCCACCCGCTGGTCGCCGATGAGCGCGGCCAGCGCGGGGGCGACGAGGGCGGCGAGGGCGACGGTGAGCCGGACGACGGCGCCGAGGTGCTCGGTCATCCGCGAGCGGCGCGCCTCCTCCGTCTCCTGGTCCAGCACGGTGTGCGCGGACCGGGCGGCCACACCGGCGGCCAGTCCGCTCAGGAGCGCGGCGGCGAGCATCGTCGCCGTGTCGGCGATCAGCCCGGTCAGCAGAAGCCCGGAACCGGTGACGATGAGGGCGAGGGCCAGCACGCGCCGCCGGGGCAGACCGGGCAGCACGTGGCCGGCCCACCGGACGCCGCCCGTCGTGCCGCCGGTCAGGGCCAGGACGAGGAGGGCGTACGTCACCGGGCCGCCGCCGACGTCGAACGCCTGCAGCACGCCCACCGCGACGGCACCGGCCACCGCGCCGGCCACCGCCGCGGCCGTGAGGACGAGCGGCGGAATCGACCCGGTGCGCCCCTTGTCCGTACCGGCGGCCGTCCGGGGACGGCGCAGCCCCTCCAGCGGGGAGCGCGGCCGGGGCGTCTGCGTGGCGGGCAGCGTCAGCATGACGAGCAGGGAGATCGACGCGGCGAACATCCCGGCCGCCACGTACGAGGACAGGGCGGCCTGGTGCTCGCTGAACCAGGTGATGCCCGTGCCCAGCAGGTTGCCGACCAGGGTGACGGCCAGGAGGACGAGCGCCGCCGCCGGGAAGGCCAGGAACGCGCTGCGGGCCCAGAGGCGACGCAACGCGTCGTGCTGGTCCGGAAGCGGCCGTACGGCGGCGCCCTCGGGCGGGGGCTCGGGCAGCAGGGCGGGGGCCGCGCTGTCCTTGGCCACCGTCCACAGCCGCTCGGCCACACCGGCCAGGAAGACGGTGATGAGGAGGAAGGCGTAGGCGCTGTCCGGCGTCCAGGTGATCCACAGCGGTGCCACGATCAGCAGCGCGGCCCGCAGGCCGTCGGCGCCGACCATCGTCCAGCGACGGTCGAGCGCGCCACCGGGCGTGACGAGGGAGGAGACCGGGCCGAGCAGGACGGCGCCGAAGAGCAGCGTGGCGAGAAGGCGGGTGGCGAACACGGCCGTGACGGCCAGGGCGGCACCCTGGTAGCCACCGCCGAACACCGTTTCGCCGCCGGTCAGCTCGACGCGGACGGCCGCCTGGACGGCGAGGAGGGTCAGGACCAGCAGCGCGAGGGCGTCCCCGATACCGCTGACGTAGCTCGCGCTCCACAGCCGCCGCAGCGGGGCGTAGCGGACCAGAGCCCGTACGGCACGCTCGCGGGAGTCCGCGGCGAGGGCTTCGGAGGCGGAGTTGCCCGCCGTTGGCTGCTCTGCACGCGTCATACGGGCAGCGTATCGACTACGGCCGACACGGTTGGCCCGGACCCGAACAAAGGACCGCCCGGCGACCGGTCCGCACGGGCGGCCCCGCGGGTGCGGGGTGCTCGGGCGTCGGCCGGTCGCCGGGCGAGGGCTCAGTCGTCGGCGGTGGTCTTCTTCGCCGCCGCCTTCGCGGGGGCCTTCTTGGCGGTGGTCTTCTTCGCCGCCGTCTTCTTGGCCGTGGTCGTCTTCTTCGCCGTCGTCTTCTTCGCCGTGGTCTTCTTGGCGGCCGTCTTCTTGGCCGCCGCCTTCTTCGCGGGGGCCTTCTTCGCCGTCTTCTTCGCCGGGCCCTTCGCGCGCTTCTCCGCGAGGAGTTCGAAGGCGCGCTCCTTGGTGATCGTCTCGACGTCGTCGTCGCGGCGCAGCGTGGCGTTCGTCTCGCCGTCCGTCACGTAGGGGCCGAAGCGACCGTCCTTGACGACGACCGGGCGGTCGTTGAACGGGTCGTTGCCCAGCTCCTTCAGCGGCGGCTTGGCGGCGGCCCGCCCCCGCTGCTTGGGCTGGGCGTAGAGCGCCTGCGCCTGCTCCAGGGTGACCGTGAAGAGCTGCTCCTCGGTCTCCAGGGAGCGGGAGTCCGTGCCCTTCTTCAGGTAGGGCCCGTAGCGCCCGTTCTGCGCGGTGATCTCGTTGCCCGACTCCGGGTCGACGCCGACGACGCGGGGCAGCGACAACAGCCGCAGGGCGTCCTCCAGCGTGACCGTGTCCAGGTCCATCGACTTGAACAGCGAGGCCGTGCGCGGCTTGACGGCGTTCCTGCCGGTCTTCGGGGTGCCCTCGGGGAGTACCTCGGTGACGTAGGGGCCGTAGCGGCCGGACTTGGCGACGACCGGGTTCCCGCTCGCCGGGTCGGTACCGAGCTCCCGCTCGCCGCTGGGCCGGGCGAACAGCTCCTCGGCCATCTCGACGGTCAGCTCGTCCGGCGGCAGGTCGTCGGGAACGTCGGCACGCTGCCCGGTCTCGCCCTCGGGACCGGGCTTCTCCACGTACGGGCCGTAGCGGCCGACGCGGAGCATGATGCCCTGGCCGACGGGGAAGGACGACACGCCCTTGGCGTCGATCGCACCGAGGTCGGAGACCAGTTCCTTCAGGCCGCCCAGGTGGTCGCCGTCACCGTTCCCGGCCTCGGCGGCACCGCCCGCGGTCGCCTCGCCCTCGCCGAAGTAGAAGCGCCGCAGCCACGGCACCGACTCCGCGTCGCCACGGGCGATGCGGTCGAGGTCGTCCTCCATCTGCGCGGTGAAGTCGTAGTCGACGAGGCGCCCGAAGTGCTTCTCCAGCAGGCCCACGACGGCGAAGGAGAGGAAGGACGGCACGAGGGCCGTGCCCTTCTTGAACACGTACCGCCGGTCCAGGATGGTGCTGATGATCGACGCGTAGGTGGACGGGCGGCCGATCTCCCGCTCCTCCAGCTCCTTCACCAGCGTCGCCTCGGTGTAGCGGGCGGGCGGCTTCGTGGCGTGGCCGTCGGCGGTGATCTCCTCGACGCCCAGGGCGTCGCCCTCGCTGACCTGCGGCAGTCGGCGCTCGCGGTCGTCGAGCTCGGCGTTCGGGTCGTCCGCGCCCTCGACGTACGCCTTGAGGAAACCGTGGAAGGTGATGATCTTGCCGGTGGCGGAGAACTCGGCGTCCCGGCCGTCGGCGGCGCGTCCGGCCACCCTCACCGTGACGGACTGCCCGACGGCGTCCTTCATCTGCGAGGCGACGGTCCGCTTCCAGATGAGCTCGTACAGCCGGAACTGCTCGCCGGTCAGCCCCGTCTCGGCGGGGGTGCGGAACCGGTCGCCGGAGGGGCGGATCGCCTCGTGCGCCTCCTGCGCGTTCTTGACCTTGCCCGCGTACGAGCGCGGCTTGTCCGGCAGGTAGTCGGCGCCGTACAGCTGCGTGACCTGGGCGCGGGCGGCGGAGACGGCCGTCTCGGACAGCGTGGTGCTGTCCGTACGCATGTAGGTGATGAAGCCGTTCTCGTACAGGCGCTGCGCCACCTGCATCGTCACCTTCGCACCCATGCCCAGCTTGCGGGACGCCTCCTGCTGGAGGGTGGTGGTGCGGAAGGGCGCGTACGGGGAGCGGCGGTACGGCTTGGACTCCACCGACCGGACGGCGAACGGCGCGTCCGCGAGGGCGGCGGCGAGCGCGCGGGCGGTCTCCTCGTCCAGGTGCAGGACCTGGTCGGCGCGCTTGAGCCGCCCGTCGGCGCCGAAGTCGCGGCCCTGGGCGATACGGCGGCCGTCGACGGCGGTCAGCCGGGCCGTCAGCGTGCTCGGGTCGGACGCGTCACCGGTGCGGCCGGTGCCGAAGGTGCCGGTGAGGTCCCAGTACTCGGCGGAGCGGAACGCCATGCGCTCGCGCTCCCGCTCGACCACGAGCCGCGTCGCCACGGACTGCACCCGGCCCGCCGAGAGCCGCGGCATGACCTTCTTCCACAGCACCGGGGAGACCTCGTAGCCGTACAGGCGGTCGAGGATGCGGCGGGTCTCCTGGGCGTCGACGAGCTTCTGGTCCAGGTCGCGGGTGTTGTCGACGGCGGCGCGGATCGCGTCCTTGGTGATCTCGTTGAAGACCATCCGCCGCACCGGGACCTTGGGCTTCAGCACCTCCTGGAGGTGCCAGGCGATGGCCTCGCCCTCCCGGTCCTCATCCGTGGCGAGGTAGAGCTCGTCGGATTCGGCCAGCAGCTCCTTGAGCTTCCTGACCTGGTCCTTCTTGTCGCTGTTGACGACGTAGAGCGGCTCGAAGTCGTGGTCCACGTTGACGCCGAGACGGGCCCACGGCTCGCCCTTGTACTTGGCCGGCACCTCGGCGGCGCCGTTCGGCAGGTCGCGGATGTGCCCGACGCTCGCCTCGACGACGTAGCCAGGGCCGAGGTAGCCCTTGATCGTCTTCGCCTTGGCGGGCGACTCGACGATCACGAGTCGACGACCGCCCGTTGCGGTATCGCTGGTCGGGGACAACTTCTCGCTCTTCTCTCCGGTCGGTGGTCAGCGCGTGCGCTGCGGGGGTGGTGCGGGGTGGTGCGGTGCCGCGTCCGGCGCGACGCCGTGCACGGGGGAGGAGCTTGGCGCACGTCCCCCGTATCCGACGTCGGCGCGGTGGGATGGTGCTCCGTCGCGCTGGTGGGTCGGAGTGTGACCGTACCTCCCGCTCTCCTGTCAAACGGGAAAAGTCAGCAACGCCACTCGAACGGTAACCCGACTAATCACCTCACCGCCGTTCGACGAGGCCCGGGCACCATGGGCGCAGCCAAGCCCGTACATGCCGAAACGTCCGGACACGCCCCAGAGTGCCCGACTCTCACGGTATCCACCCGGCGGCGATCCCCGGAAGCCGCCTCGATCTGTCGTGAACACCACACCCTGAGTGACCCCGGACGCTGCGCCGACAACCCCGTTCCTGCGGGCCCGCAACGGCTGGCAGTATGGCGGCGTCACTGCTCATACAACGCTCACTCGGGGGACGAACGTGTCAGACCCGCAGCAGAACCCCTACGGCCAGCCAGGCCCCTACGACCAGCAGCCGGGTCAGCCCGGCCAGTACCCCGGCCAGCCCGGCCAGCCCGGTTACGGCTACCCGCAGGCCCCGCCCGCCCCGGGCGGCGTCGCCCCCGGCCAGTACACCGGCGACCCGAACGCGCCGTACGGCTACGACCCCTACGGCCGGCCGTACTCCGACAAGTCCAAGATCACCGCGGGTCTGCTCACGCTCCTCGTCGGCAGCCTCGGCATCGGCCGCTTCTACACCGGCCACGTCGGCATCGGCGTCGCCCAGCTGCTCACCTGCGGCGGCCTCGGCATCTGGGCGCTGATCGACGGCATCATGACGCTGACGAAGAACGACGCGACCGACGCACAGGGCCGCATCCTGCGGAGCTGACCGCTCGTGCTCACGCGTACCGGACTCCCGGAACCGCGCACCCGCCGGATCCACCCGGCCGTGGCGCCGCTGGCCGCTCTGGCGGCCGGCGGCGCGGGTGCGGCGTACCTGTGGGGCACCAATCCCCACGAGGCGGGGCAGCTGCTGCCGCGCTGCGCGTTCAACTGGGTGACGGGCCTGGACTGCCCGGCCTGCGGCGGCACCCGGATGGCGTACGACCTCATGCACGGCGACGTGGCCGCCGCGTTCGCCGACAACGCCGTCCTGCTCACCCTCGGCCTTCCCGGCGCCGCCTATCTCGGCGGGCGCTGGCTGGTCGAGGGCCTGCGGGGACGGCGCTACCGGCCCGCGATCGGCACCCGGGGCGTCCTCGCGATCGTGGGTGTCGCCGTCACGTGGACGGTCCTGCGCAACCTCCTGGGCTGACCCCGGCGGGGCAGCCGTGCGGTTCACCGGCCGCCCCGGACACCCCGGAACCGCTTCGTCGGTTTTCGGCCGGGCCAGACCGTTTCACACCCTCTACGTGATCACGGTTCGATCACAACTCAACCGTTCGTACAACCACACGCGGGCGAAGGGGGTCCAGATCTTCGCCGCCTCAGGCTCGTGTGTACCCGGGCGGCCGTGGGCGCTCGGATTGTCGCGTCCTGATCAAACTGTTCAGAAGGAGCACCACCCATGGCGTACGCCGGCACCACGGCCCCCAACGGCCAGCCCTACTCCGACAAGTCCAAGATCACCGCGGGCATCCTGACCCTGCTCCTCGGCAGCCTGGGCATCGGCCGCTTCTACACCGGCCACACCGGCATGGCCATCGCGCAGCTGCTCACCTGCGGCGGCCTCGGCGTCTGGGCGCTGATCGACGGCATCCTCTTCCTCACCAGCAACGACCGCACCGACGCCCAGGGCCGTGTGCTGCACCCCTGACACCTCGGCGCGACCGTGACCGAAGCCGGTGGCCCGGCGACCTCCCCGGTCGCCGGGCCACCGGCGCGTCGCGGTCCCCACACACGTCACAGGCCGAGCAGCAGCCAGCCGCCCGTCCCGGTGAGCACCAGCCCCGAGACGGCCGCGATCAACGCCGCCCCGGACGGGGAGACGTGCTCCGTGGGGGCGACCACCGGACGGCGCTGCCCCGTCCGTATCACCGTCCACAGCAACAGCGCGGCGCCGAACAGGGCGCAGACCAGACCGACGAAGGCCGCGGGTGCACTTTCCATGCGGGGAGCGTGCCACCGCGCGGCGGCCCGCGCCGGAACGCCTCGGAGGCGAACGGCTGAACGGCTGACAAACGGCGTCCGACCAACCGACCTCCGCCCGCCCGGGCCGCACGAGACCTCCCCACCCCCGCGGCGGCCCGTCCGCTCCGTCAGTCCCCGGCGGGCAGCAGGAAACCCTGCTCCACCAGGAGGCGGATCGCCTGCGGTGTGCGGTCGCGCAGCACCGCGCGCTCCTCCCCCACCAACTGCGCGATGGCGTCCAGGATGCGTCCGGCAGGGAGCGTGCCGTCGCAGACCCCGGCGAACCCCGCGCCCACCGTGTCCACCTGCGAGGCCCGGCGCATGCCACGGCTCTGCCGCAGCACCACGTGCTCGGGGTCCTCCGCGCCGGGCGGGCCGATCTGCTCCTGGACGATCCCCTCGGCGAGCCGGAACCGCGTCGCCAGCAGGGCCGCGTCGTCGTGGGACCGCAGGAAGTCCTGCCGCGCGAAGTGGCCCGCCACCGTGTCGCCGAGCGGCTGTTCGACCGGGTGCGACCACTCCTCGATCGTGACGGCCGGGTCGAACGCCCCCGAGTGGCGCAGCGTGATCCAGCCGAAGCCGACGGCCTCGGTGCCGGTGCGCTCGAACTCGTCCAGCCAGGCGTCGTACCGCGCCGCGTACTCACCGGCGCCCTCGGGCCCGGGCCGGTGGTCCCCGGCGTCGCGCAGCCACAGTTCCGCGTACTGGGCGACGTCCTGCACCTCGCGCTGCACCACCCACGCGTCGCAGCCGGACGGCAGCCAGGACCGCAGCCGCTCCCGCCAGTCCTCCCCCCGCACGTGCTGCCAGTTGGCCAGCAGCTGGCAGTGGCCGCCCTCGGCGAGGTGGGCGGCCGCGTCCGCGACGAGGGTGCGGCAGACGTCGTCACCGCCCAGCCCGCCCTCCCGGTACACCAGCCGCTCCTCCCCCCGGCGCGGCGGCGCGATGACGAACGGGGGGTTGGAGACGATCAGGTCGAACGGTTCCGCGCCCTCGACCGGGGCGTACAGCGAACCCTCCAGGAAGTCCGCCGCCCGCTCCCCGGAGAGCGCCAGCGTGAGGGCGGCGCAGCGCAGCGCGCGGGGGTTCACGTCCGTCGCCGTCACGTGCGCGGCGTGGCGGGCCGCGTGCAGCGCCTGGATGCCGGAGCCGGTCCCGAGGTCCAGGGCCCGGCGCACGGGGGTGCGGACCGTGATCCCGGCCAGCGTCGTCGACGCACCGCCGACCCCCAGCACCACGTCCGCGTCCCGGTGGCCGATACCGCTGGCGCCGCCGACCGCGCACCCCCGGTCGGAGACGATCCACCAGTCCTCCCCCTCCGGGCCGCCGTAGGGGCGCACGTCGACGGAGGCGCGCACGTCATCGCCGTCCCCGCCGGTCAGCCACCCGTCGGCCAGGGCGGGCGCCAGCGGCAGCACCGCCTCCGCTCGGGCCCGCGCGACGGGTTCCTGGAGCAGGAACAGCCGCACGAGCGCCTCCAGCGGGCTCCCGCCGCGCGTGGCCCGCAGCGCGGGGACGGTCTCGCTGCGGGCGAGAGCGGCGTAGGCCGGGGCGCCGAGGAGCTCCAGCAGGCCGTCCACAGTGAAGTCGGCGGTCAGGAACGCCTCGCGCAGGCGGTCGGAGGTCGCGCCGGTGACGGTGGGCAGGGGATGCGTACTCACCGCTCCATTGTGCTGCCTGCGCGCTGCGACGGGCGCCGCCGCGTCAGCACGGCGCGGCTCACGGGCGTCTGACGCCGCGGCACCCGGCCGACCGACCGGCACCGGCGGCCCGCTACGCGTCCCCGGACGCCTCCGGGGAGGCCGTCACGGGCCGTTGGCAGCCCTCCTGCTCGGAGATGGCCTGGCCCAGCTCACCGGACTGCAGCGTGTTGAGCGCCTCGTCACCGCTGCGGCCGAGTTGCTGCAGCTCCTCCGCGATCCCCGCCAGTCCGTCGGCGAACGCGGACTGGTCCTCGGTGTCGAGGCCGTCGATCCGCTTCTTCAGGCCCGCGTAGGCGGTGGAGATGTCGTTGAGCTCCCCCACCGCGTTCTCCCGCAGCTCGGCGCCGTCGTCCACCGGCGGGTCGCCCGCCTCGTCGATGGCGTCGGCCAGCGAGCCGTACGCCTCCGAGAGCTGCTGGAAGGCCGCCGAGTCCGCCTCCTGGACCTCGGCGGAGGTGGCGTCCGCCTCGCTCGCCTCGGCGATCGTCTCGTTGGCGTTCTGGATCTTCTCCACCTGCGGCTCCACCTCGCCGCAGACCTTCTCCGCCCACGCGCGGGTCTCGGCGTCCGTGTCGTCACCGCAGCCGGTCATCGTCATCGCGAGGACCGCGCCGGTGCTGAGCACCAAGGCAAGCTTCCTGTTCACCGGTTGACCCATCCCTTCATGGCTACCGCGCCGGAAGATACACGTCGCGGCGGCGTCGACGGCGCGTGCGGGCACGGTTGATCCGCTTCCGGCCTTACCGCAGCCATTTTGTCTCACCCCGGGACATGGCCCCGGCATGCCGAGGGCGGACGGCGCGCCCAGGGTGCGCCGTCCGCCCCCGCCCACGGGGTCAGCCCGTCACGGAGCCGTCACGGGATCGGGCGCCGACGCCTGCCGCTCGGCCGCGCCGTCGCCCTCCATCACCGAACCGCGCCGCTTGGAGACGTAGACGGAGCCGACGATGACGGCCATGGCCAGCACCGCGACCACGGCCCGCACGCCGGGGCTCGCGTCGTCGCCGTAGGAGAGCGTCACGATCGCGGGGGCGATCAGCAGCGCCACCAGGTTCATGACCTTGAGCAGCGGGTTGATCGCCGGTCCGGCGGTGTCCTTGAACGGGTCGCCGACGGTGTCGCCGATGACGGTCGCCGCGTGCGCCTCACCGCCCTTGCCGCCGTGGTGACCGTCCTCCACGAGCTTCTTCGCGTTGTCCCAGGCGCCCCCGGAGTTCGCCAGGAACACCGCCATGAGGATGCCGGTTCCGATCGCCCCGGCCAGGAACGAGGCCAGCGCGCCGACGCCGAGGGTGAAGCCCACGGCGATGGGCGCCATCACGGCCAGCAGGCCCGGCGTGGCCAGCTCGCGCAGGGCGTCCTTCGTGCAGATGTCCACGACACGGCCGTACTCCGGCTTCTCCGTGTAGTCCATGATTCCGGGCCGCTCGCGGAACTGACGGCGCACCTCGTAGACCACCGCGCCCGCCGAACGGGACACGGCGTTGATCGCGAGGCCGGAGAAGAGGAAGACCACGGAGGCGCCGAGGATCAGGCCCACGAGGTTGTTCGGCTGTGCGATGTCCAGGCTGAGCCCCAGTTCGTCGGCCGCGGCGCCCACCTTGGCCGCCTCCGTCTCGAAGGCCTCCCGGTAGGAGCCGAAGAGGGCCGCCGCCGCCAGCACGGCCGTGGCGATGGCGATGCCCTTGGTGATGGCCTTCGTGGTGTTGCCGACGGCGTCCAGGTCGGTGAGGACCTGGGCCCCCGGACCCTCCACGTCACCGGACATCTCGGCGATGCCCTGGGCGTTGTCGGACACCGGGCCGAAGGTGTCCATGGCCACGATGACGCCGACCGTGGTCAGCAGGCCGGTCCCCGCGAGCGCCACCGCGAACAGCGCGAGCATGATCGACGCACCGCCCAGGAGGAACGCGCCGTACACGCTGAGACCGATGAGCAGCGCCGTGTAGACGGCCGACTCCAGGCCGAGGGAGATGCCGGAGAGCACGACGGTGGCCGGACCCGTCAGCGACGAGCGGCCGACGTCCTTGACCGGCTTGCGGGTGGTCTCGGTGAAGTACCCGGTGAGCTGCTGGATGAGCGCGGCCAGCACGATGCCGATGGCCACCGCGACGAGCGCGATGAGCCGCGGGTCACCGCTGTGGGCCGCGATCTCGCTGTCCCCGACGTTGTCGAGCTCCGCGAAGGTCGCCGGCAGGTAGGCGTAGGCCGCGGCGGCGACGAGCGCCAGGGAGATGACGGCCGAGATGAAGAAGCCGCGGTTGATGGCCGTCATGCCGCTGCGGTCCGTGCGCCGGGGAGCGACGACGAAGACACCGATCATCGCGGTGATGACACCGATGGCCGGGACGAGCAGCGGGAAGGCGAGCCCCGCGTCGCCGAAGGCGACCGTGCCCAGGATGAGGCTGGCGACGAGCACGACGGCGTAGGACTCGAACAGGTCGGCCGCCATACCCGCGCAGTCGCCGACGTTGTCGCCCACGTTGTCCGCGATGGTGGCGGCGTTGCGCGGGTCGTCCTCGGGGATGCCCTGCTCGACCTTGCCCACGAGGTCGGCGCCGACGTCGGCGGCCTTGGTGAAGATGCCGCCGCCGACCCGCATGAACATCGCGATCAGAGCGGCGCCCAGGCCGAAGCCCTCCAGCACCTTGGGCGCGTCGGCGGTGTAGACGAGCACCACGCAGGACGCGCCGAGCAGGCCCAGGCCGACGGTGAACATGCCGACGACGCCACCGGTGCGGAACGCGATCTTCATCGCGTTGTGCGAAACGGTGACGAGATCCTTTTCCGGACCACCGGCGCCCGAACTCGCCTCCCGGGCCGCCGCCGCGACCCGGACGTTGCTCCGGACCGCGAGCCACATGCCGATATACCCGGTGGCCGCCGAGAAGAACGCACCGACCAGGAAGAACAGCGAACGGCCGACGCGCTGATTCATGTCGTCCGCGGGCAACAGCATGAGCAGGAAGAACACGACCACGGCGAATACGCCGAGCGTGCGCAGCTGCCGGGCGAGATACGCGTTCGCGCCCTCCTGTACCGCGGCGGCGATCTTCTTCATACCGTCCGTGCCCTCACCGGCGGCGAGCACCTGGCGCAGCAGCACCACGGCGACGACGAGGGCGGCTGCGGCGATGACGGCGATCACCAGCACCAGGCTGCGGTTGCCGGAGGTGAGCACGGCGTCCGCGGCCATCTGATGATGGTTGTGAAGTGGGGGAAGTTGCCCCGCCATTCGTCCTCCTTGACGTGTGGCACGTGAGTGCGCTCATGGCGTGCGGGAAAGATGTGGCGGATTCTAGGGATCACCGGCGCCGGGAAACAGGGCGCGGTAACGGGAATTCGCCTGCATCAGCGAAGATCAATAGGCACGCCGCTTTGAGAATTCACTCACAAGGAGGACAGGGCACCATTTCCTGACACCGAGAAAATGATCTGTTTAACGATCTTCCGGTGATTAATTCGACGTCCCGCACACCCCACCCGTCGCCCCGGAAGCCGGCCCGGCGGAAGGAGAAGCGGAGGTCACACGAAGAACGGCGCCGGCCGCAGGGGGCGGGCGCCGCTTCGTGCGGAGTGTCGGCTCAGGGGAGAACGGCCGCCGTCGTGGTGGGCCAGGACATCCGGATCAGGCCACCGCGCTCATCGGCGGTCACCTCGACGTCGTCCACCAGACCGCTGATCACCGCGAGGCCCATGTCGCTGTCGGCGTCGGCGGCCTCCGCCCGAGCGGGCGCCTCGGTGTCCCGCGCTCCGGGGACACGGCCGGAGGCGGCGGAGGCGTCGTCCCCCACCTCGATGGAGAAGGCCTTCTCGTCCTCGATCAACGCCACCCGGACGGGTGACTCCAGGCCCCCGCTCCGGTGCAGGCCCACCGCGCGACTGCACGCCTCGCCCACGGCCAGCCGGACCTCGTCGAGCACCGCCTCGTCCACTCCGGCCCGGCGGGCGACGGCCGCCGCGACCAGCCGCGCGGTGCGCACATGCTCCGGAAGGGCGCTGAAACGCAGTTCGACGGTGGCCATGCCATCCCCCTGACGGTGGTACGGGTGCGTCGTCCAGGGGCGGGCGGTACGCGACCGGCCCCCGCTCCCTGGAGCGCTGCCCCCGGGCGTCCACCCGGGGGTCTTCGGTGAAGCGGCGTCAGTCGGTGGCCGCGACGGCCTCGTCGACTGAGTTGTGGATCGGGAACACCTTCGTGAGCCCGGTGATCCGGAAGATCTTCAGGATGCGCTCCTGGTTGCACACCAGACGCAGCGACCCCTCGTGGGCACGGACCCGCTTGAGCCCGCCCACCAGCACACCGAGGCCGGTTGAGTCGAGGAACTCGACACGCTCCATGTCCACCACGAGGTGGAAGTTTCCATCGTTCACCAGTTCCACGAGCTGCTCGCGCAGCTTTGGCGCGGTGTACACATCGATCTCGCCGCCAACGTCGACGATCGTGCGATCACCGACGGTCCGGGTCGACAAGGACAGGTCCACGGATCTCCTCCAGCACCTTGCAAGCGAGCGGTCGCCCCCCATGGATCGGCAGCCGCAGGGGCATTCAATCACTTCAGTGCGATGGTGCACGACGCCTTGCCGCCATTGTCGGCCGTGCCGGTGACACACTCGATGCCGATGGCCGCGAACCCAGGTACCCCAGACGACGCCGAGAGCCCCGGCGGGTTCGACGAACTCGACGCCCGGCACCCGCGCGTCGCGGGGGCCCGCACCGACGCCGCGTCACCCCGGTCGGTGCTCGCACGACTCACCGCCGGGGGCACGCGCTCCGCACGCATCACCCATACGGAGCACCTGCCCGCACGAGCGGGTCGTCATGCGGACTGGCCTGCTCCGATTCGGCCGGAAGTGATCGCCGCCGTGCGGACCGCCGGGATCGACCGACCCTGGGAGCACCAGGCCCGCACGGTCGAGCGGGCCCTGCTCGGCGAGTCCGTCGTCGTCGCCACCGGGACGGCGTCCGGCAAGTCACTCGCCTACACCGTCCCGGCGCTCAGCGCGCTGGTGGACGGGGCCGAACGACCGGGCGGTCGCGGCGCCACCGCCCTGTACCTCGCGCCGACCAAGGCGCTCGCGGCGGATCAGCGCAGGGCACTGGCCGAGCTGGCCGCGCCCCTGGGCGGCGCGGTCCGGCCGGCCGTCTACGACGGTGACACACCGCCCGAGGAGCGGGAGTGGGTCCGCCAGTACGCGAACTACGTTCTCACCAATCCGGACATGCTCCACCGGGGCATCCTGCCCGGGCACGCCCGCTGGTCCTCCTTCCTGCGCGCCCTGCGCTACGTCGTGGTGGACGAGTGCCACACCTATCGGGGCGTCTTCGGCTCCCACGTGGCCCACGTCCTGCGGAGACTGCGGCGGGTGGCCGCGCGCTACGGCGCCGAACCGGCCTTCCTGCTGGCCTCCGCCACCGCCGCCGAGCCCGGCCGGGCCGCGTCCCGCCTGACCGGCCTCCCCGTCACCGAGATCACCGAGGACGCCTCACCCCGGGGCGAGTTGGTCTTCGCCCTGTGGGAACCGCCGCTGACCGACCTGCGCGGCGAGCGGGGAGCACCGGTGCGACGCACGGCCACGGCCGAGACGGCCGAGTTGCTGACCGACCTGACCGTCGGCGGCGTCCGCACCGTCGCCTTCGTCCGCTCCCGACGCGGCGCGGAACTCATCTCGGTGCTGGCCAAAGAGCGGCTGGCCGACGTGGACCGCTCACTGCCCGGGCGTGTCGCCGCCTACCGGGGCGGCTACCTCCCCGAGGAACGACGCTCGCTCGAACGGGCGCTGCACAGCGGAGACCTGCTGGGGCTCGCCGCCACGACGGCACTGGAACTCGGCATGGACGTCTCGGGCCTGGACGCCGTGCTGCTCGCCGGCTACCCCGGCACCCGCGCCTCCCTGTGGCAGCAGGCGGGTCGCGCCGGTCGTCGCGGGCAGGGCGCACTCGCCGTCCTGATCGCCCGCGACGACCCGCTGGACACGTATCTCGTACACCACCCGGAGGCGATCTTCGCCCAGCCCGTCGAGACCACCGTCCTCGACCCGGACAACCCCTACGTCCTCGCACCGCACCTGTGCGCCGCCGCCGCCGAGCTGCCGCTCACGGACACCGACCTGGCCCTCTTCTCGCCGGCTGCCGCCGCGCTGATGCCGCAGCTCGAACGGCGTCGGCTGCTGCGCCGCCGGGGTGCCGCCTGGTACTGGACGAGCCGGGGACGCGCCGCAGACCTGGCCGACATCCGGGGGCAGGGCGGGCGCCCCGTCCAGGTGGTCGAGAGCGGCACCGGGCGGCTGCTGGGCACCGTCGACGCCGCCGCCGCGCACACGACCGTGCACGAAGGCGCCGTCCATCTCCACCAGGGGCGCAGCTACGTGGTGCGGGAGCTGCACCTGGAGGAGCCCGACGGCTCGGTGGCCCTCGTGGAGGAGGCCAGCCCGCCGTGGACGACCATGGCCCGGGACACCACGGCGATCACCGTGCTGGAGACGGACACCGAGGTGCCGTGGGGCGAAGCGCGCCTGTGCTTCGGGTCGGTGGAGGTCACCAACCAGGTCGTCTCCTATCTGCGACGCAAGCTGATCACCGGCGAGGTGCTG
Organism: Streptomyces chumphonensis; assembly: GCF_014779715.1. Taxonomy (GTDB): domain Bacteria; phylum Actinomycetota; class Actinomycetes; order Streptomycetales; family Streptomycetaceae; genus Streptomyces; species Streptomyces chumphonensis. Next base: position 252,676 of record NZ_JACXYU010000004.1, on the reverse strand, counting down.
GGCGAGACCCGGCTGGACCTGCCCCCGCGCACGCTGCGCACCCGCGCGGTGTGGTGGACCGTCACCGAGGACCAGCTGGAGGCGGCGGGCATCGCACCGGAGATCCTCGGCGGCGCGCTCCACGCCGCCGAGCACGCGTCGATCGGCATGCTGCCGCTGTTCGCCACGTGCGACCGCTGGGACATCGGCGGCGTCTCGGTGCCCCTGCATCCCGACACGCTGCTGCCCACCGTCTTCGTCTACGACGGGCACCCCGGCGGCGCGGGGTTCGCCGAGCGGGCCTTCCACACGGCGCGCGCGTGGCTGGCGGCCACCCGCGAGGCCATCGCGTCCTGCGAGTGCGACGGCGGCTGCCCCTCCTGTATCCAGTCGCCGAAGTGCGGCAACGGGAACGACCCGCTGCACAAGCGGGGCGCTCTGCGGCTTCTGACGGAGCTGCTGCGCGAGGCCGACTGATCCGGCCGGGGCGGAGGCGTGCGCCCCGGCGCCCGGAGCCGCTCGGCCGGGCCCGGCCCGGGCGCGGATCCGTGGCGCGTACGGACCCCAGCGGGCCTCGGCCGTGAGGTCGGCGACCAGGCCACGCACCGCACACCGCGCCACGCGGGCGCCCTGCGCCGAGGCGATGCGCCGGGCCGCCGCGCACGCCCGGTCCTCTCCGAGGAGCGCGTGCTCGGCGGCGGCGAGGGCCGCGAGGTCGGCCGCCGCCGCGGCGCGGTGCCGGGCGGAGACGGCCTGCCCCATGCCGAGCAGGCCGGCGAACAGGGTGGCGAGCAGGGCCGTGCAGGTGACGGCCCACACCGTGGCCGCACCCCGGTCCGCCCCGCGTGTGCGGCCCGGCCACCGGTCAGCCACGCTCGACATGGGCCACCGCCTCCGCGTGGACACCGACGGTCAGGGGCCCGGGGCCGTCCGGCCGGGCGGTGACGCGGACCCGCAGCTCCTCCCCCTGCCGGGAGAGCCTCACCCGGGCGCCCTCCGGCGCCACGGCACGGGCGGCGGCGAGTGCCGTCTCCCGCGACTCTCCCCGGGCGGCCGCCCGGGCACCGGCCCGGGCGGCGTCCACGCACTGGATCTGGGCGGCTGCCACGAGCAGGCCCCACATCATCATCGCGAGGAGCAGGGCGAGGCACGGGACCACGGCAGCCGTCTCGGCCGTGGCCTGCCCACGGTCGTCAGAAGCTCGCATCGAGCGCTCTCTCGACCAGCTGCTGCATCGCCGAGCTCACCGGCTCGCTGGTCACCACCGTGTAGAGGACGGCCGCGAAGCCGCAGGCGGCGATCGTCCCGACGGCGTACTCGGCCGTGCTCATACCGCTGTCGCGGCGTGGGCCACGCAGGTCGCGCCAGGCGGCGCGGAGTTTCGTGTCGCGCATGGGTCTCGTCCTTCTCGGAGTCGGGTGGAGATCGGTCGGTACGGGTCTGGTCCGGTCGTCAGGGGGTCTGCGGGGCTGCGCGGGCGGCGGCGGGTCACAGGAGGGCCCGGCCGAGTCCGACGACGACGGGTGCGACGCCCGCCAGCAGGAAGGCCGGGAGGAAGCACAGCGCCAGGGGCCCGGTGACGAGGACACCGGCACGCCGGGCGCGGGCCTGAGCCGTCCGGGCCCGGCTCGCCCGGCACTCCTCGGCGAGCCGTGCCACGTGCGCGACGGCCGGCGCACCGGAGCGGTGGGCCCGCTCCAGGCAGCGGGCCAGTGCCGCCGCTCCCGACAGCCGCGCCAAACCGGCCCAGGCGGCCGGCGGATCGGCGCCCAGCCGCAGCTCGGCGCAGGTCCGGCCCAGCTGTCGGCCCAGGGGTCCGCCCACGCACTCGCCGACCGCCCGTGCCGCCGCCGTGGGCGCGGATCCCGCGGCCAGGCAGGCCGCCAGCAACTCGGCGGTGAGGGGGAGCTGTTCGGCCACCTCATGCTCCCGTGCACGGTGGGCCGCCTGCTCGGCCCGGGTGGTGCGCGTCCGCAGCCATCGCCCGGCGCCGAAGGCGACGCACGCCGCCGCCAGCGCTCCACCGACGCCTCCGAGGGCCAGGAGGACGAGCGCTCCGCTCCCGGCGGCCAGGGCGGCGTGCCGCGCGGGTCGGCGCGTCCGGCGCCGGGGCCCGGCCCGCGGACACCACCTCCGCGACCGCGCCGACGTTCCGCCCGTGCCGAGCGACGCGGCCAGCCGACGGCGGACGCCCATGGCACGACGGCGCGCCGAGACCGCCGAGACGGCCGGGGGCGCGAGGGTGAGGACGGCGACCGCGCCCGGCAGCGCGGCCGTCCACAGGCTGTGCACGACGTCGCCGTTCATGAGGGCGCCCTCCTCTCCACCGACCGGGCGGGGCGCGCCGACCGGGCGCCTTCGGCGACCTGAACGATCCGCCGTGTCCAGGCGAGGCCCGCGCACTCCAGGAGGACCGCGCCCGCGAGCAGGACCCACCCGGCCGGGGAGTGCAGCAGGAAGCGCAGGGGCTCCGCCCCCATGGCCGTCCCCAGCAGCACCCCGAAGACCGGGAGCAGAGCCAGCGTCACCGCGGTGGCGCGTGGCCCGGCGAGCTGGGCCCGCAGCTCCTCCCGCTGGTCCCGCTCCGCGCGCAGGGCCCCGGCGACCCGGTCCAGTCCGTCCGCCAGACCCGCGCCGCCGTCGACGGCCACCCGCCAGCAGGCCGCGACCCCGGCCAGCCCCCGTGCGCCGGGCAGCTCGGCCGCCCGGCGCAGGGCGGCCGGGACGTCGCCCCCGAATCGGACCGCCGCGAGGACGTCGGCTCCCGGCCCGCCCAGCGCGGCACCGCCGATCTCGATCACGGTCGGCAGCGCCTGCTCGGGCTGGCGGCCCGCCCGCACCTCGGCGGCCAGGGCGGCGCACAGCTCGATCACGGCGGCCTCCCGCCGCTCCGCCGCCCGGCGCCGCGCCCCGGTGCGTCTCCAGCGGCCGACGAGGGGGGCGGCCAGGGCCCCGGCCAGCACCGGCAGGACGGATTCGCCCAGGAACCCCAGACCCACCCCCACCGGCGGGCAGAGCCAGTGCGGGCCGGCCCGCGCCCGCAGCCGGGCCGCCGTCTCCGACGCCCGGAGGGAGGAGGGGAGCGCACGGCGCAGCACCCCCGCCACTCCCTGCGGTCCCCCACCGGCGCACAGCAGCCTGACGCGGCGCCGCGACGGATCCGGCCCGCCGACCATCCAGACGGCGGCACCGGCGCACAGCAGCGCCGCGTAGGCGGCCTCCGGACCGCCCGGCCCCGTCACGGCGTGCCTCCGCCGCGCTCGCACAGCTCGCGCAACCGGGCCCAGCCGTCGGCCCGGGTGAAGCCCGTCGCAGCCCACCGCACGGCCGGCACCGTGCCGACCAGCCCGTCCGGGCGTCGTTCGAGTACGTGGACCTCGGCGACGCGGCGCCGCCCGGAGCGGTCCCTGACGAGGTGCACCACCAGGGAGAGCGCCGCCGCCAACTGGCTGTGCAGGGCCGCCCGGTCGAGCCCCGCCGTCATGCCGAGCGCCTCCAGGCGGGCGGGTACGTCAGCGGCGGCGTTGGCGTGGACGACTTATTGACCGAACTAACTCATACGTCTTCGCAGGTCAGTTGGGGTTTCTGCTAGCTTCCCGGCATGCCCGGTAAACAACGTCCCGGAAGGGACCTGAAGAGCTTTGTGCTGCCTGAGATAGGCGTGCTACTCGCGACTGGAGATCCGTGGGAGCCGTACCAACTGCTGGATCCGTTCGGAAGGCCGATGGAGCCTACCGCGGTGTACCTGAAGGACCTTCTGGCGAGGGACTGTTCACCGTTGACGCCGCGCTCGTACGGCATGGATCTACTTCGCTGGTGGCGCTACCTGTGGGTGCTCGGGATTGAGTGGGACCGTGCGACTCGTGAGGATGCCCGGGACTTCATGCTGTGGATGAAGCTGACGGACAAGCCGGTACGCGTCCACTGGCGCCACCGCGGCAAGGAGCCTGCCGAGATACCCCGACCGGTCCGGACCGGCAGGCCGGCACCCGGAGCACCGAACCCGGTGACCGGCAAGCCCACAATCGGCTCAAAGTACGCGCCTAACACCCGAGCTCACTGCGAGACGGTGCTTCGGTCGTTCTACGACTTCCACCTGGAACACAACACGGGATCGCTGTTGGTCAACCCCTTCCCTCTCGACCGTAGTCGGCGTTCTGCACGCGCTCACGCCCACCACAATCCTGACAAAGAACACAAGAGGCAGCACACGGGTCTCTACCGGCCGAAGATCCCCAAGCGGATCCCGCGACGCATCCCCGATGAGAAGTACACCGAGGTCTTTGCCGGCCTCCGCTCGCACCGCGACCGGGCCCTGCTGGCCTTCTGGGTCGCCACCGGCGCCCGCGCGGAGGAACTGCTCACCGCCAAGCAGGGCGGCGCGATCGTCGGCCAGCAGACCCTCGGCGTGATCCGCAAGGGCACCCGTGACTACCAAGAGCTGCCGGCCACCCCCGACGCGTTCGTCTGGCTACGGCTCTACCAGGAAGATGCCTGGAAGAAAGGCGTGCCCCGCGGCCGACAGCAGCCGCTGTGGTGGACGCTACGCCGCCCCTGGAGGCCGTTGGAGTACGACGCGGCCCGCATGATGTTCAACCGCGCCAACGAGCTCCTGGGCGCCAATTGGACCCTTCACGACCTACGGCACACGGCCACGTTCCTGATGCTCGACGACCCGGAAATGCCGCCGGTCTACGTTCAGCACATCCTCGGCCACAAGAGCCTAACAACGCTGGACGTCTACAACCGCCCCACCAGGGACGATGTCATTGTCGCCGGCCTCGCCCATCATGCCCGTCAGGAACAGCGGCGCAACGATCCCCCCGCGACGGTCGAGCCTGCCTATAACCCCAACTCCTTGTCCGTACTGTTCGGCCGGGACATGCCGTGACCACCACTGCGACGCAGGCCGTTGCGCATTTCGCTCCGCGGAACACCGACCTGACGGGCGCTGAAGCGGTCGCCCTGATCGGCCGGTTTCCTCCGAGGTCGCCCCTTACTACGTGGCCAGGGGCGGAGGCCTCACGCGAGGAGATTCTTCACCGACTTGGGCAGCCCCCGCTGCGAGCTGCTAACGACCGGGCACAGAACGCCCGGATGCGTGGAGCGCGTCTCCTGCTGAGCTGGTTGGAAACGTTTCCCGGCACGACTTGGCAGCAACGCTGGCAGGCGAGTCCTTGCTCGTCCCAGCAGGCCCTATCCGCAGGCTGGCAGGAAGATTTCACGGCGTGGGCCAGATCGACCGGACACCGGCCGGGGAGAGCAATATCCAGAACGGGCCTACTTGCCTTGCTCTGCGCGGATGCGATCCGGCCTAACCCTGAGTTCATCAACGGTGTGTTGTCCAGGCATCTGCGGCCGGCCATCGAGGTTTCCCGTGATCCCGATGGTTTCGCCTACTTGAAGGCGTTGCTGCCAGCTGACGTGGTGTCAAGCAAGAACGGATCCAAAGCTCTAAAGTTGATCGCCGAGATCATCGTCGCGCAAGGCGGCGGCGTCCGGGACATTACCGTCGGGGATCTATTGTTGTGGCTTCGGATATCCGACAGCAGAGAAACCATTCGAATCCTAACGGTATATGAATGGCTCCGTGAGCTGGGGAATCTTCCTGCGGACGCGCCCCCAACCTTGCGCCGCATCACATACCGGAGTGGGCAAGTCCACCCGGAGCAACTCGTGGACCGCTATCACCTGAAGTGCCGACCAGTCCGCGACGCCATCGTGGCCTATCTGCTGGAGCGGTCTCCGGCCGTTGACTACGGAACGGTGAAGGCGCTGTCGGCCACGCTTGCCCTGCGATTCTGGGCAGATCTCGAACACCATCACCCGGGAATCAGCTCCCTGCATTTGTCGGCTGAGGTCAGTACGGCTTGGAAGGCCCGACTGGCCACGAAAGTCGTACGCAAACGCCAGCCAGACGGTTCCGTGGTGGAAACCACCGAGCCGCGCAAAAGCGCCGTGGCCGTAAAGACACAGGTGCGGGCCTTCTATTTGGACCTTGCGCAGTGGGCTCTTGAGGAACCCGAGAAGTGGGCCGGCTGGGTCGCTCCTTGCCCGATCAGCGCGGCCGAGATCGTAGTCAAAAAAGCAGACCGTCAGCGGAAGTCCCGCATGGACCAGCGCACCCGAGAACGACTACCGGCCGTGCCGATACTCGTCAAGGTTGCCGAGCGCCGCCTCAAGGAGGCCCAGGCCCGCCTCGACGCGCTCAACGAGGCCCCTCTCGGGACGACGTTCACGGTCTTTGGCGAGACGTTCACAGTCCCGCGCACGACCGTCCGCGTCAGCGGCCGACCGACCCGGGCCTGGGACGACCAGGGTGCCGCGCGTGACTTTGGCGCAGAGGAGCGGCTTGCGTTCTGGGCGTGGGCGGGCATCGAGACATTGCGGCACACGGGTATCCGCATCGAAGAGCTCTTGGAGCTGGGACATCACAGCATCATTAGCTACACCCTCCCCACCACAGGACAGGTCGTCCCGCTTCTGCAGATCGCGCCGTCGAAGAGTGATCAGGAACGCCTCCTCCTGGTCACCCCGGAGCTGGCCGATGTGCTGAGCACAGTCGTATCCCGGGTCCGCGACGCTGACGGGAAGGTGCCTGTGATTCCGAGCTACGACTGGCATGAGCGGACCTGGAACTCGCCGATGCCCCTGCTGTTCCAGGAGAGCCAGGCAGGAGAACATCATCGGTTGTCACCACGCTTCTTCCGCGATGCAATCCATCAGACTCTGGCGGCGACAGGGCTTCTCGACAGCCTCGGCAAGCCATTGACGTTCCAGCCCCATGACTTCCGCAGGATCTTCATCACGGACTCCATCCTTAACGGCCTGCCTCCTCATATTGCACAAGTGATTGCAGGCCATGAACACATCGGAACTACGATGGGATACGCCGCGATCTATCCTGCGGACGCCATCGAGGCCCATCGGGCGTTCATTGCCCGTCGTCGGGCCCTGAGGCCGGTCGAGGAATATCGCACGGTCACGCCGGAGGAATGGGACGAGTTCCTTGGGCACTTCGAACGTCGCAAACTAGCCATGGGTGACTGCGGTCGCGCCTACGGCACCGATTGCGCTCATGAACACGCTTGTGTCCGCTGCCCAGTCCTGATCGTGCACGCGACGGAAAGGCCGCGAATGGTCGAGATTCGTGACAACCTCCAAGCCCGGATTCAGGAAGCCGAACGTGAAGGCTGGCTCGGCGAAATCGAGGGACTGCAGAGCAGTCTCACTCACGCTGAGGAGAAACTCGCCCAACTTGATGCGCAGATTGCTCGGAAGCAGGAGGCCATCGATCTGGGAATCCCTACCTTCCGGGAAATCGTTGCCCGCACTACTACGGTCGGCACGCAGCAGGAGCCCTCGTGACCGCGAAGCGTCATCATCGAGCTGCCCGCTGCAGCGGTGACGCCACGTCGCGTCCTAAAAGAGCGGGCGGAGCTGAGACTCCGCCCCCATCTCTACTCTTTATGCAGGTCGTCGCTATATTGGTAGCGAAGCTGGGTTAGGATCAGGCTCCCTACCCCAAGTACTCCAAACGCATATCGCTTGGCGTCATCACGTTTTTGGATGTTGTGGCGGTCGACGTTGCTCAACGCTTGAGCAAATCCCATGCCGAGCCCTCGCCATCCCTCCCACTCGCCGGGTTCCTTTCCGAGGCGAAATTGGGCATCGGTCGCGAAGACTGCGGCAAAGAGACCCTTGCCAACCAATGTCTGCCCATTGTTGCCGCGCGGGTTTCCGCACCACTTTCGAACGCAATCCTCCACAAAGATGGCCGTCTGGCTGGCAACCGTCTGCCAGTCCTCGTTATGAACGTGAGCCTGGACGTGAGACCACAAGTCGGGATCGAATGCAGTCTCGTCTGCTGCATCATCGCTCGTCCCGGCTTCTCGCAGCTCGAAGATGGCGGCCTCGATGACGCCTCCAGCCTTTCGCAAGCCGCCCAGAAAGGCGCGTTCGAAAGATGAATCGGACGTTCCCGTGGAGAATGCCATCAGTGAATACTTGATGTTCTCGAAGTCCGTCAGCAAGTGATGGTCTTTGCCGAGTGACCGGATAAGAGTCGACCTAACCCGACCCTTCCAGGACGAGAATTCACCGGCGGGCCGGAGTTCCACCCCTCGCCGGTCAGCTTCTTCCCTGAGTTCTGTCAGGACTTCGATGGCCCTCTTCGCTTGCATCGACACACAGTAGCGACTGGTTGCAGACCAGGACCATGGGTTAGTTCGGAGAAGGTGCACGCGGCTCCTTCATGGCCGGTGTTCAGTGCGGCGAGGAGATCGAGCACCTCACCGCCCCGGACTTCGCCGACGACCAGGCGGTCGGGCCGCATCCGCAGGGCCTGACGGACGAGGTCCCGCAGGTCCACCCGTCCCGCTCCCTCCTGGTTGGCCGGGCGGGCCTCCAGCCGCACGACGTGGGGGTGGTCGGGGCGCAGCTCCGCCGAGTCCTCGGCGAGGACGATGCGTTCCCCGTGGCCGACCAGCCCGAGCAGCGCGCTCAGGAGGGTCGTCTTGCCGGTACCGGTGCCCCCGGAGACGAGGAACGACAGGCGGGCGTCGAGCACCGCGCGCAGCAGCCCGTCACCCCCCGGTGGCAGCGTGCCGGCGGTGACCAGCTCGCTCAGGGAGAACGCCCGTGGCCGGACGACCCGGAGGGAGAGACAGGGCGCGTCGACGGCGACGGGCGGCAGGACGGCGTGGAGCCGTGTCCCGTCGGGCAGCCGGGCGTCGGCCCAGGGCCGGGCGTCGTCCAACCGACGGCCGGCGGCCGAGGCGAGCCGCTGGGCCAGTCGCCGGACTGCGGCGGCGTCCGGGAAGCGCACGGTCGTGCGCTCCAGGCCGCTCCCCCGGTCGACCCAGACCGTGTCGGGTCCGTTGACCAGGACATCGGTGACGGCGGGATCGGCGAGGAGCGGTTCGAGCGGGCCGCTGCCGATCAGCTCCGAGCGCAGGGCGGTGACCACCCCGAGAACGGCGCTGTCCCCCAGCAGCCGCCCCTGTGCGCGGAGAGCGGCCGCCACGGCGGCGGGGCTGGGCTCGGCGCCGGAGGCGGCGAGCCGCGTCCGCACGGCGTCGAGGAGCTCGGGTGACGCGCCGTCGGGCCGTGCCCGCTGCGGCGTGGTGGGAAGGGCGTGCGTCGTCATGCCGCCACGCCCCCCAGCGGTCGGGCCGGGAGGGCGTGCTCCCAGAAGGCGGCGCAGAAGCGGGCCAGAGGGCCGGGGGTGACGCCGGGTGGGATGCCGCGCTCGACCGCGAGGGGCAGCCCGTTCTCGGCGCTCAGCTCGCCGACCAGGGGAAGCCGCAGCAGCCGGGCGACCTCGCAGCCGTCCAATCCCGAGGTGGCGGGGCGGAGCACGAGCGCGCGCAGATCGGTCAGTGCCGCGGCGAACTGTGCGGCCACCCGCCCGGAGGCGGCGACGGCGCGCAGCTCGGCGGGGACGACCAGCAGGCCCATGTCGAGTTGGGCGAGCGCTTCCGCGGTGGTGTCGTCGATGTGCCGTGGAAGATCCACGACGACCACGCCGCCTGGCCGCCGCGCGGCGGCCAGGACGGAACGCAGGGCGTCGGATCGCAGGGCCTCGGGGTGCGGTGCGCTCGCTTCCGTGCCGCCGCCGTCATCCCGTCCCTGGCTGAGGACGCGCACGCCGTGCAGCATCGGCAGGGACTCCTCCAGCGCGACGGCGCCGACCCGGCCGCGCGACCGGCTGAACGCGGGCCAGCGCGACCCGTCCGCCGTCTCCCCGCCGAGCAGCACGTCGAGGCCGCCCCCGAGGGGGTCCGCGTCGACCAGGACGGCGCGGACGCCGGCCCGGGCGGCCGTCACGGCCAGGGCGCAGGCCAGGGTGGACGCACCCGCGCCGCCCCGGCCGCCGACGACTCCGAGGGTGAGGGCCGGCTCGGCCGTGCCCTCGGTGGCGTCGGCGATACGACCCGCCAGCCAGGCTTCGGAGTCGGGCAGGAAGACCACCTGCTCCGCACCGGCCCCGACGCCTCGCTCCCACACGCCCCGGTCCTTCGGGTCGTGACTGACGAGCAGGACGCCCGGGCGGCGCGGTGGGCGCCCGCCGGGCGAGCGCAGCCGCTCGGCGCGGTCGTCGCCGACGAGGACGAGAGGCGCGGCGCGCCATGCCTCTTCGTTCACGGGTGCACCGTGCGCCACTTCCGCTTCAGCCCCGGCCGCGGCGCACAGGCGCAGCAGGTCGTCGAGAAGCTGTGCGTTCTCAGAGACGATCAGGATCGGTTCCACACGGGATTCGGCCATCGGGCCTTCTCCTTCCGGCTTCGCACTCTCGCATCCGCGAACACCCGCGGAGGCCGTGCGCAATCACCGTGCAGAACCTTGGAGAATTCCGGGGATCTTGGTCCAAATCTGTGGAGAACTCAACGGTTGTGAATAACTTCGCCACTCGTCTCAGTGGCAACCGGAACGCACATTGACGATTACGTTCGGTTACGTGTTTGACGGGTGACGGCAGCCTCGACGTGATGACGACCGCAGGCGGCACCGAGCCGCAGCAGGCCCGTGGCAGCACGCGAAAACGCCCCCGGACATGCGACGACCCCCGCCGGGGGGGAGAGCGGGGGTCGTCTTCCTCGGTCGACTCGGGGGGGGAGGAGTCGAACCGGGTTAGCACGGTCGCGAACGATCCGTGACTTCCATGGTGTACCCGAGAGCCCTCTCAGGCAAACCCACGCGCCACAGCTTACGCCGAATGGCGGGCCTTATCCTCTCCATGTGGAAAACGCCCCGCCGCCGCGCACCGCCGCCTTCTTCGACCTGGACAAGACGGTCATTGCGAAGTCCAGCACGCTTACCTTCGGTAAGTCCTTCTACCGGGGTGGCCTGATGAATCGCCGCGCCGTCCTGCGCACCGCGTACTCACAGTTCATCCTGTCGATCGGCCGGGCCGATCACGACCAGATCGAGCGGATGCGGGAGTATCTGTCCGCCCTCTGCCGCGGCTGGAACGTGGAGCAGGTCAAGGAGATCGTCGCCGAAACCCTGCACGACCTCATCGACCCGATCATCTACGACGAGGCCGCGTCCCTGATCGAGGAACACCACCTCGCGGGCCGGGACGTGGTCATCGTCTCGACCTCGGGGGCCGAGGTCGTCGAGCCCATCGGTGAGCTGCTCGGGGCGGACCGCGTCATCGCCACGCGGATGGTCGTCGACGAGGGCCGCTACACGGGCGAGGTCGCGTACTACGCCTACGGCCCGGCCAAGGCGGACGCCCTCGCGGCACTGGCGGAATCGGAGGGCTACGACCTCTCCCGCTGCTACGCCTACTCCGACTCCGGAACCGACGTGCCGATGCTGGAGGCCGTCGGCCACCCGCACGCGGTGAACCCGGACCGGGCTCTCCGCCGCGAGGCCGCCGCCCGCGACTGGCCGGTCCTCACCTTCACCCGTCCGGTGCGGCTCAAGCAGCGGCTGCCGGCGCTCTCGATGCCGCCCCCGCCGCTGCTGGCCGCCGCCGCGGTGGGCGCGGCCGCGGCCACGGCCGGGCTGGTCTGGTACTCCAGCCGACGGCGCACGCGACTGCGCGCCCGACCCTGACGGACGGGCCCGGACACAGGTGTGCGGCGGCACCACTCCGTGGAGCCGTGCCGCCGCTGGCATGTCCACCGGGGTACCAGTGCGTGCTCGAGTAGCCGCTCAGGGCGGAGTCTTCGCCCGTCCCTGGTGCGGTAGGCCCGTAATCGACGGGTCGGCGTCGCGTGGGTTCCCGATGTTCATGCTCGGTCCGTGGGGCCGTGATGCGTACGGTGATCCGTCTCGGATGCCGTTGGTCTCGCGGGCCGTAAGTCCTTTGTACCCCCGAAGCGGACGAAGCGGAAGCCGAGGCAAGGAACTTTACTTTCCGGTTCAACCTCCGGAAGGGCGCGTTTCCGGCATCCGCTCACGCCGCGCCGCGCTGGAGGGCCTCGCACACCGCGGTCGACTCGCGGGCTCCGAGCTCCGCCGCGCGACCGCAGTGCGCGATCCACGCGGCCATGCCGGCGGGCGTCCCGGCCAGGTATCCGTCCAGGGCCTCGCGGTAGGCGTCGGGCCCGGCTTCGGCGTGGCCGACCTCCGCCGGGCAGATCGACTTCGGGTCCAGCCCGCTGCCGACCAGGACGACACGTTCCGCCGCGCGCGCGACCAGGGCGTTGTGCGAGACGAAGGGCCGCAGCGCCAGCAGTTCGCCGTGCACCACGGCGGCGGTCACCAGCGCGGGGGCTGAGGATCCGGTCACGACGACCCGCGCCAGCCCGTCGAGGCGTGCGGCCACCTCCTCGGCGTCCGGCAGCGGCGCGGTCACGGCCGGTTCGTCGACGGCCTCGCCCGCCAGCCGGGGACGCCCGACGGTCTCCTCGGAGTCCGTCCCGCCCGCCGCGACGAGGTGGAGCCGGGCCAGCACGCGCAGCGGGGACTGGCGCCAGACGGAGAGCAGGTGGCCCGCCTCGGCGGTGACCCGCAGGGCCGCGCCGACCGTCCGCGCCTGCGGGTCACCGCTGAAGTCGGTACGGCGGCGCACCTCTTCGAGCGCCCAGTCGGCTCCGGCCAGGGCCGCCGAGGCGCGCGCGCCGCGCAGCACCGCCTCGGAGGTGACCTCGGCGCTGCGGCGCCGCATGACCCGGTGCCCGTAGACGCGGTCCACGGCCTTGCGCATCGCCTCGACGGAGTCGTCGACGCCGGGCAGCGCGCCGAGCGGGGCCAGCGCGTCAGGCTTCGTAATCATGGGCACGACCCTACGCACCGCGTCCGGCGCCCACGGCCCACGTTCGAGTGGTCTTGTTCACTCGATCACCCGCTTTCCCGTGCGGCCCGGCCGCGCGGCCTAGTCTATTGAACATGAAGATCGCTTTCGTTGGGAAGGGCGGCAGCGGCAAGACGACGCTGTCCTCCCTCTTCATCCGCCACCTCGCCGCCCGGCACACGCCGGTCGTCGCCGTGGACGCCGACATCAACCAGCACCTCGGCGCCGCTCTCGGTCTCCCCGAGGACGAGGCCGCGGCCCTGCCCGCCATGGGTGCCCGGCTGCCGCTCATCAAGGACTACCTGCGCGGCTCGAACCCCCGGATCGCCGACGCGCAGTCGATGATCAAGACGACGCCCCCGGGTGCGGGTTCACGGCTGCTGCGCGTCACCGAGGACAACCCCGTCTATGACGCCTGCGCCCGTGAGGTCGTGCTGGACGGCGGGGCGGGCGGCACGGTCCGGCTGCTGGTCACGGGCCCGTTCACCGAGGCCGACCTCGGCGTGGCCTGCTACCACTCCAAGGTCGGGGCGGTGGAGCTCTGCCTCAACCACCTGGTGGACGGGCGCGACGAGTTCGTCGTCGTCGACATGACGGCCGGTTCGGACTCCTTCGCCTCGGGCCTGTTCACCCGCTTCGACATGACGTTCCTCGTCGCCGAACCGACCCGCAAGGGCGTCGCGGTGTACCGGCAGTACCGCAGCTACGCGCGGGACTACGGCGTCGCGCTGAAGGTCGTCGGGAACAAGGTGCAGGGGCCGGACGACCTGGCCTTCCTCCGGGACGAGGTGGGGGACGACCTGCTCGTGACGGTCGGTCACTCCGGGTGGGTGCGGGCGATGGAGAAGGGACGGCAGCAGCCGCTCTCCGCGCTGGAGGAGGTCAACCGGGAGGCGCTGGACACCCTCCTCGGGACGGCCGACGCGGCCTACGCACGCCGCGACTGGGAGCGCTACACCCGCCAGATGGTCCACTTCCACCTGCGCAACGCCGAGAGCTGGGGCAACGCGCGGGCGGGAGTCGATCTCGCGGAGCAGGTCGACCCCGGTTTCGTCCTGCGCGAGGGCTCGCTGACGACGACCGCGCAGCCCGCCTGACGCGCCGGGGACGGCGTTCCGGCCGTCCCCCGTCCGGCGCCCGCCCCCACCGCAGGACGCGGCGGGGGCGGTGGGGCGGTGACGCGCGGAGCGGCCCGTCCGTCAGGACTTCCGCGTCCCCGGGGTGTCCTCGTCCGGGGCCGCGATCGGCGTCATGAACGCCTTCCACCCCTGCGTCGGAGCCTCACCCACGCCGAGCGTGCGGAGCTGTTCCAGCACGGCGGGGTCCTGGGCGTCGAGCCAGTCGACGAGCTGCTCGAAGGACACGCAGCGCACGTCGTCCTTCACGCACACCGTGCTGATGACGTCCTCGACGGCCTCCATGTAGATGCCGCCGTTCCAGTTGTTGAAGTGGTTGCCGATGATGAGCGGCGCCCGGTTGCCGTCGTGGGCCCGCTCGAAGCCCTGGAGCAGACCGTCACGCATCTGCCGCCGCCAGTGCGGGCGCTTGGCGGGGTCGCCGCTGCCGGGCCCGGACTGGTTGACCATGAAGTTGTAGTCCATGGACAGCGTTTCGAACTCGCGCCCGGGCATGGGGACGAGCTGGAGCGGGATGTCCCACAGGCCGCCGGCCCGCTGCGGCCAGACCTGGCGTCCGATGCCGCTGGAGTCGTAGCGGAAGCCGGCCTCGCGGGCGGCCTCGACGAGCTTCTCCCGCCCCTCCAGGCAGGGGGTACGGCCGCCGATGAGCTCCCGCTCGTAGTCGAAGGGCAGCGCCTCGACGTCCTGCCAGCCCGTCGTGGTGCGCCAGTTCTTGACGAACCACTTGGCCTGTCGGATCTCGCTCCGCCAGTCCGCCTTCGACCACGTGTCGACCCCGGTGGGGCCGCAGAAGTGACCGTTGTAGTGGGTGCCGATCTCGCTGCCGTCGAGCCAGGCACCGCGGATCTGTTCCAGCGTGGCCCGGACGTTCTCGTCCTTGAGGTAGCCGATGTCGGACGCGCCGGGCGCGCGCCCCGGCGGCCGGTAGCGCGGGGCCTCGTCCTCCGGCAACAGGTAGATGCCGCTGAGGAAGTACGTCATGTGCGCGTCGTACTTCCGGCCGACCTCGCGGAAGTGTGAGAACAGCTTCTTGTCGTCCTCCCCGGCCCCGTCCCACGAGAAGACCACGAACTGGGGCGGTCGCTCCCCGGGCTTCAGCCGCGCCACCTCGGGCTGGTGGGGCTGGGCTCCCGTGAAGGACGTCGAGCCGTCCCCGATGATCCGGGGCAGCTGCTTCTCGTTCGCCTGCTTCTCCGTGCGGCTCTTGCCGCTCAACTCGCCGGTCTCGTCGGTCGTGCCGCTTCCGCAGCCCGCCACCAGCACCGTCATCGCCATCATCGCCACGGCTCCGCCGCGACGGCCACGAACGCCCGCCATCGGTCACCTCGTCACATCGACGTCCTGTCGCGGTGCGCTCCGGTCCGGCGCGGACCTCCACACCGCGTGAACCGAAAATCGCACAATGTGACTTATTACGCCGGTATGACAAACCGACTTAGCGAGGACTCTTCACCCTTGCGAGGGAAAGCGACGGCCGAACGCCCGTGCTCGCTTCCACGGCTCTTTACCCGGCATTACGCTTCGTTTACGAAACCTTGGCAGTAGCCAATCCAGCACGCACCGTGACCCACGTCTGTGCCGCACGACCGGCTGCCCGCTGACGGGCACCCGGCGCGCCGCCGCGACCGAAGACGGAGAGGGATCGATGTCCGACCGCACCCCCACGCCCGGCACCGGAGCGCTCACCGCACCGCCGCCCGACCCCCCGCCCACCGCCGCCACGGCCCCCGGGCCGCGACAGCGGCACCGGGCCGACCTGTCGGCGTCCATCACCGTCTTCCTGGTGGCGCTGCCGCTGTCCCTCGGCATCGCGCTGGCCACCGGCGCCCCCCTCCAGGCGGGCCTGGTGGCCGCCGCCGTCGGCGGCATCGTCGTCGGACGGCTGGGCGGCGCGCCGTTGCAGGTCAGCGGCCCGGCGGCCGGGCTGACGGTCGTCACCGCCGAGCTGATCCAGGTCTACGGCTGGCGGACGACGTGCGCGATCACCGTGCTCGCCGGGCTCACCCAGTTCGCCCTGGCCCACCTGCGGGTCGCCCGGTCCGCGCTCATGGTCAGCCCCGCGATCGTGCACGGCATGCTGGCCGGTATCGGCGTGACCATCGCCATCGCCCAGCTGCACATCGTGCTCGGCGGCAGCCCCGAGAGCTCCGTCGTCGCCAACGTCCGCGAACTGCCGCAGCAGTTGTCCGACCCGCACCCGGCGGCGCTGTCGGTGAGCGCGCTCACCGTGGCCGTCCTCCTGCTCTGGCCCCGGCTGCGCGGCCGGTTCGGCGCGGCGCTGCGCGTCGTGCCGGGGCCGCTCGCCGCCGTGGTCCTGTCGACGGGCCTGGCCGCGCTCGCCGCCTTCCAGCTGCCCCGGGTGGACCTGCCGTCCTGGAGCAGCCACGCACTGCCGGGCCTGCCCGAGGGCCCGGTACTGGGCCTGATCGCCGCCGTCCTCACGGTGATGCTGGTGGCGAGCGTGGAGTCACTGCTGTCGGCCTGCGCCATCGACAAGCTGGCCGCCGCACGGGCCAAGCGGACCGGCGAGGTCCCCGTCCCCCGTGCCGACCTCGACCGCGAGCTGCGCGGCCAGGGCGCGGCGAACATGGTCTCCGGCGCCCTGGGGGGTCTCCCCGTCACCGGTGTCGCCGTGCGCAGCTCGGCCAACGTCCGGTCCGGAGCCGTCAGCCGCAACTCCGCCATCTGGCACGGCTGCTGGCTGGCCCTGGCCACCGTCCTGCTGGTCGGCGTCCTGGAGCTGATCCCGCTCGCCTCCCTGGCCGCGCTGGTCATGGTCGTCGGGGTGCAGATGGTGAACATCACGCACATCCGCACGGTCACCCGGCACCGCGAGGTGGTCGTCTACATCCCGACGGCGGCGGGCGTGGTGCTGCTCGGCGTGCTGGAGGGGGTGGGGATCGGCATCGCCGTGGCCGTCGCCGTCGCCCTGCACCGGCTGGCGCACACCCGTGTCGTGCACACGGTGACGTCCGCCACCGCCCTCGGCCCGGAGGCCGGGGGCGGCGCCGACGAGGGCGTGCACCGGATCACCGTGCGCGGCCAGCTCACCTTCCTCGCGGTGCCCCGGCTGAGCCGGGCGCTCAACCAGGTCCCCGCCGGCAGCCCGGTCGTGGTGGAGCTGGACGGCTCGTTCATGGACCACGCCGCGTACGAGACCCTGCAGGACTGGCGCGCGGCGCACGAGGCGCACGGCGGCACCGTGCGCCTCGCGGGCCGGGCCGGAGCACGCATCGCCGAGCCGTCGGCCGTGCACCACTGCACGCCGTGGACGCCGTGGCGGAACCACCAGTGCACCCGCCCCGACACGGAGAACACCTCCGGGAGCGAGCAGCCGGAGCGGCGCGGACAACTGGTCGGCGGGGTGCGGAACTTCCAGCGGACGACGGCACCGCTCGTCCGCGAGGAGCTGGCCCGGCTCGCGCGGGACGGGCAGAAGCCGTCGCACCTCTTCCTCACCTGCGCCGACTCGCGCCTCGTCACCAGCATGATCACGTCGAGCGGCCCGGGGGACCTGTTCACCGTGCGCAACGTCGGGAACCTGGTACCGCTGCCGGCGGAACCGGGGGCCGAGCGGGGCGACGACTCGGTGGCCGCCGCCATCGAGTACGCGGTGCACGTCCTGCGCGTCGGTTCCATCACGGTGTGCGGCCACTCCGGGTGCGGTGCCATGCAGGCGCTGCACACCGGGGGGAGCGCCCCCGACGCCCTGCCCGAGTCGCTGGCGCGCTGGCTCCGGCACGGGCGGCCGAGTCTCGACCGCTTCGCCGCCCGGGGCGAAACGGAGCCCCGCCTCGCCGACCGGCCGGTCGGCGACGAGGTGGAGGCGCTGTGCCTGACGAACGTCGTCCAGCAGATCCAGCACCTGCGGGCGCACGAGTGCGTGGCGAAGCGGGTCGCGGAGGGGTCGCTGGAGCTGCACGGGATGTACTTCCACGTGGGCGACGCGCAGGCGTACGTCCTGGACGCGACGGACGGCGCCACGGGTCGTGCGGCGGTCTTCACCCCGGTGCGGGCGGAGTGAGGCCGCCGTTCCCCCGCCGCCCACGGGCCATCCGTGGGCCGCTCGGCCCGGGGTTCGACCACTTGGCGCAAGAGGTCTAAACCAATCATCGGGAAACCCTTGTCACACCCCCCGGCGAGCTGCTGAGGTATGAGCTGGGACACAGCGCACACCCTGGGAAAGGGAGATGTCGTGAGCAACGAAAGCCTGGCCAACCTGCTCAAGGAGGAGCGGAGGTTCGAGCCGCCGACCGAGCTGGCCGCCGCCGCCAACGTGACCGCCGACGCCTACGAGCGGGCGCGCGCCGACCGGCTGGGCTTCTGGGCGGAGCAGGCCCGCAGGCTGGACTGGGCCACCGAGCCCACCGAGACCCTCGACTGGTCGAACCCGCCGTTCGCCAAGTGGTTCCAGGACGGCGAGCTGAACGTCGCCCACAACTGCGTGGACCGCCACGTCCAGGCCGGGCACGGCGACCGGGTCGCCATCCACTTCGAGGGCGAACCGGGCGACAGCCGCACCATCACCTACGCCGACCTCCAGCGCGAGGTCTCCAGGGCGGCCAACGCCCTCACCGAGCTGGGCGTCCGGGCCGGGGACCGGGTGGCCATCTACCTGCCGATGATCCCCGAGGCCGTGTTCGCGATGCTGGCCTGCGCCCGCCTCGGAGCGCCCCACTCCGTGGTCTTCGGCGGCTTCTCCGCCGACGCGCTGGCGACCCGCATCCAGGACGCCCAGGCCCGCGTCGTCATCACCTCCGACGGCGGCTACCGCAAGGGCGGGGCCAGCCCGCTGAAGCCCGCCGTGGACGAGGCGCTGACCCGCCCCGGCACGGAGGACGTCCGCAGCGTCGTCGTCGTGCGCCGCACCGGCCAGGACGTCGACTGGACCGAGGGCCGGGACGTGTGGTGGCACGAGCTGGTGGACCGGCAGAGCGAGGAGCACACCCCGCAGGCGTTCGGCGCGGAGCAGCCGCTGTTCATCCTCTACACCTCCGGCACGACCGGGAAGCCCAAGGGCATCCTGCACACCAGCGGGGGGTACCTGACCCAGGCCGCCTACACCCACCACGCCGTCTTCGACCTCAAGCCCGAGTCGGACGTCTTCTGGTGCACCGCCGACATCGGCTGGGTGACGGGCCACTCGTACATCGTCTACGGCCCGCTGGCCAACGGGGCGACCCAGGTCATGTACGAGGGCACGCCCGACTCCCCGCACAAGGGCCGCTGGTGGGAGATCGCCGAGAAGTACGGCGTCACGATCTTCTACACGGCGCCCACGGCGATCCGCGCCTGCATGAAGTGGGGCGACGACATCCCGGCGAAGTACGACCTCTCCGCGCTGCGGATCCTGGGCTCGGTGGGCGAGCCGATCAACCCCGAGGCGTGGGTCTGGTACCGCGAGCACATCGGCGGCGGCCGCACGCCGGTCGTCGACACCTGGTGGCAGACGGAGACGGGCAGCATCATGATCAGCCCGCTGCCGGGCGTCACCGCCACCAAGCCCGGCTCCGCCCAGGTCCCGCTGCCGGGCATCGCGGCGACGGTGGTGGACGACGAGGCCCGCGAGGTGCCCGACGGCAGCGGCGGCTACCTCGTGCTGACCGAGCCGTGGCCGTCGATGCTGCGCACCATCTGGGGTGACGACCAGCGCTACCTGGACACCTACTGGGCACGCTTCGAGAACCGCTACTTCGCCGGTGACGGCGCGAAGAAGGACGACGACGGCGACATCTGGCTGCTCGGCCGCGTCGACGACGTCATGCTGGTCTCGGGGCACAACATCTCCACCACGGAGGTGGAGTCGGCCCTGGTGTCGCACCCCTCGGTCGCCGAGGCGGCCGTCGTCGGGGCGGCGGACCCGCAGACGACGCAGTCGATCTGCGCGTTCGTCATCCTGCGCGGTACGGCGGCCGAGAGCGAGGGGCTGGTCGACGAGCTGCGGGCGCACGTGGCTCAGCAGCTCGGTCCGATCGCCAAGCCCAAGCGCGTCCTGGCGGTCGCGGAGCTGCCGAAGACGCGGTCCGGCAAGATCATGCGCCGTCTCCTGCGGGACATCGCCGAGGACCGCCAGCTCGGGGACGTCACCACGCTGACCGACCCCTCCGTCATGGGATTGATCCAGGAGAAGCTGCCCAGCGCCCCCGGCGAGGACTGACGGCGGGCGCGCGGCCCCGGGGGGTTCCGGGGCGCGGGCCGAGGAGGTGCCGGGACGCGTGGGCGTCCCGGCACCTTCGCCGTTCCGCTGGGGGTGGCCGGGGTGCGGGGTGCCGCATATCGGGCGGTACGCAGGGGTACGCGCGGCGACGGGAGCCCCCGGCGGGCACGGCGGCGGGTCGAAACGCGGAGCCGGACGCGGCGGGGGGCGGGCCCGTCCGGCATGCTGATACCCCGGGTACCACGGGTACCCGTGGTAGTGGTGTGACCCGACCGACGGAACGACACGCTGAGAGAAGTCAGCCAAGGAGTGAGCGATGAGCGATGCCCAGGAGGGGCGCAGCCTCGGCCAGTTGGTCGCCTCGGCGACGTCCGAGTTGTCGGCGCTGGTGCACGAGGAGATCGCGCTGGCGAAGACGGAGATGCGGCAGTCCGTCGCGCGCGGCGTCGCCGGCAGCGGTGCGATCATCGTCGCGGGTGTGCTGGCGCTCTTCTCCGTGCCGGTCTTCAGCTTCGCGCTGGCGTACTGGCTGGAGGCGTGGTGGAAGATCCCGCTCGCGGTCGCGCTGGCGATCGTCGGTGCCCTGATGCTGGTGTTCGCGGTGGTGTGCGGGCTGGTGGCGAAGTCGCTGCTGAAGAAGATCCAGGCGCCGAAGCGGTCCATCGCCTCGGCGAAGGAGTCGGCGGCCGTGCTGTCGAACGCCAAGCCGCACCCGCGCGCCGGGGCCGGGGAGCGTCCGGCGCCGGGGCCGGTCCCGGTGTCCTCGGCCGACCGGGAACCCGCCGTGGGGGCCGGGTCGGGCGGCGCGACGCTGGAGAAGTGACAGACTCCTCGCTATGACCGACCCCGCCTCACCCGGCCCCTCCGTCCCGGCGCTCGACGGCCCCTGGACGCACCGGGACGTCGCCGCCAACGGCGCCCGCTTCCACATCGCCGAGTTGGGCGACGGCCCGCTGGTCCTGCTCGTGCACGGCTTCCCGCAGTTCTGGTGGACCTGGCGCCACCAGCTGACGGCGCTGGCCGACGCGGGCTACCGGGCCGTGGCGATGGACCTGCGGGGCGTGGGCGGCAGCGACCGCACGCCGCGCGGGTACGACCCGTCGAACCTCGCGCTGGACATCACCGGCGTGGTGCGTTCGCTGGGCGAGCCGGACGCGGCGCTGGTCGGCCACGACCTCGGCGGCTACCTGGGCTGGACGGCCGCCGTGATGCGTCCGAAGCTGATCCGGCGGCTGGCCGTCGTCTCGATGCCCCACCCCCGGCGCTGGCGTGCGTCGATGCTGCGCGACGTCAGGCAGAGCACCGCCGGTTCGCACATCTGGGGCTTCCAGCGGCCGTGGGTGCCGGAGCGGCAGCTCGTGGCGGACGAGGGCGCCCTCGTGGGCCGTCTGGTGCGGGAGTGGGCGGGGCCGCGGGTGTCCGCCGCGTTCGACGACGAGGTGCTCGACGTCTACCGGCGGGCCATGTGCATCCCGTCGACCGCGCACTGCTCGGTCGAGCCCTACCGCTGGCTGGTGCGCTCGCTCGCCCGTCCGGACGGCCTCCAGTACTACCGCCGGATGAAACGCCTGGTCCGGGTGCCGACGCTGCACCTGCACGGCTCCCTCGACCCGGTGCTGCGCACGCGCAGCGCGGCCGGGTCCGGGCAGTACGTCGAGGCGCCCTACCGGTGGCGGCTCTTCGACGGGCTGGGGCACTTCCCGCACGAGGAGGACCCGGTGGCGTTCAACACGGAGCTGGTCGACTGGCTGAAGGACCCCGAGCCGGACCGCTGACCGGGCCGGCCGGATCCTTCCGACGGTCGGCCGCCCGGGCCGACACGTGACCGGCGCATAGGCCGATCGGGTGGGACTTTTCGCGGTTACCCGCGCCACCGGGCGGGCACAGTCGGAGGTATGGGCTGGACGCACGACCAACGTGACGTGTCTCGCAACATCCGTGGCAGGGGGGCCGGTTCGTACCCGGCCGGACGGGCGGTGCATCATCCCCGCGTCCTGCGCGAGCCGCGCGAGGGGGGCGATCCCGGAATCGGCATTCCCCGCATCCTGGGCCGCCGCGCCCGCTGGGTGGGCGCCCGGTTGCGCCATCCGCGCGGCTGACCCCGCCACGGCGCGGGCGGCGGTCTCACCTCGCGGGTCTCACATCGCGCAGCCCTGGCTGTCCACCGGACGCCCGGCGGCGCGGCCCCGGGTGACGTTCTCGCGGACCTCGTCCAGCGTCAGGGCGTAGCCGGTCTGCGGGTCGTCGAGGGACTTGGCGAAGACGACGCCGTACACCTCGCCCTGTGGCGTGAGCAGCGGCCCGCCGGAGTTCCCCTGCCGGACGACGGTGCGCAGGGAGTAGACGTCGCGCCGGACGGTGCCGCGGTGGTAGATGTCGGGGCCCTTGGCCTGGACGCGGCCGCGGACCCGGGCCGAGCGGGCGTCGAAGCCGCCGTTCTCGGGGAAGCCGGCGACGACGGCGCCGTCGCCGGTGGTCGCGTCGCCGTCGGAGAGCTTCAGGGCGGGCGCGTCGAGGCCCGGTACGTCGAGCACGGCGACGTCGCGCTCCCAGTCGTAGAGGACGACCCGCGCGTCGTAGAGCCGTCCTTCCCCGCCGACCTGGACCGTCGGCTCGTCGACTCCGCCGACGACGTGGGCGTTGGTCATGACGCGCTCGGGGTGGAAGACGAAGCCCGTGCCCTCCAGCGCCTTGGCGCAGCTGGGGGCGGTTCCGGTGATCTTGACGATCGAGCCCCTGGCCCGGTCCACGGCGGAACTCGTGGCGAGCTGCGGGTCGGGCGCGGGGACGTCGGTGATCGGTTCGTTGGCGAACGGGGAGAACACCTGGGGGAAGCCGTTCTGCCCGAGGACGGTGCTGAACCCCGTGAACCAGGTGTTCGCCTGCCGCGGCATCGCCTGCGACACGCTGTGCAGCACGACGGAGCCCCGCACCTCGCGGCCGAGCGTGGACAGCGACGTCTTCGCCAGCTCGGAGCCGATCAGCCAGGCGACGAACAGCAGGGCCACGACGTGCACCAGGGCCCCGCCGGAGGCGTCCAGGGCCCGGGCGGGCGACCAGGTGATGTGGCGGCGGACGCGGTTCCCCAGCTGCGTGGTGAACGCCTGCCCGACGGAGGCGCACACGATGACGATGACGACGGCGGCGACCGCCTGCCAGGTCCCGGCCGCCGCACCCCCGCTCAGCTCGCTCCACAGCGGCGGCAGCAGCATGACGGCGACCAGCCCGCCGCCGAGGAAGCCGGCGACGGAGAGCACGCCGACGACGAAGCCCTGCCGGTAGCCGATGACGGCGAACCACAGGGCCGCGAGCACCAGCAGGATGTCCAGCACGTTCACCGTGTCAGCCTCGCCTCGTTCGCCGTCTCACCACGTGCGCGCGCGTCGCCGAGGGCCGTCGTCGACGTGCGCCGTCTCTTCGTCGTCCGCATCAGCAGCACCGTATGCACCATCCGTCCCGGCCGCACTGCGGACCTCCGCCGCGGACCGCCGCGCGGCGGGTGGCTCAGGGGGACCGGTCCAGCGGTATGCGCCGCCCGGCGTCCCAGGGCCGCTCCCAGCCGGAGTAGTGCAGGATGCGGTCGATCACGCCGGCCGTGAAGCCCCACACGAGACTGCCGCGCACCTGGAAGCACGGGCCGCGGTAGCCGCTGGGATGCACGACGGTGCCGCGGTTGTCGGGGTCGGCCAGCTCGTGCACGGGGACGGTGAACACCCGTGCCGTCTCCCCGACGTCCACGACCTGCACGGGTGTGCGGTCCCGCCACCAGCCCAGCACGGGCGTGACGACGAATCCGCTCACCGGGATGTAGAGCTTGGGCAGCACGCCGAACACCTGGACGCCCGCCGGGTCGAGCGCCGTCTCCTCCTGGGCCTCCCGCAGCGCGGCCCGCAGCGGGCCGTCGCCCTGCGGGTCGCCGTCCTCCGGGTCGAGGGCGCCGCCGGGGAAGGAGGGCTGACCGGCGTGCGACCGCAGGGTGCTGGACCGCTCCATGAGCAGCAGGTCGGCTCCCGGGGCGCCGTCGGGTCCGGCCACCTCGCCGAACAGCACGAGCACGGCGGACTGCCGCCCACCGGTGGCCGGGGGCAGGAAGCGGCTCAGCTGCTCGGGGCGGACCGTCGCGACGGCCTCGGCGACCGGCTCCAGCCAGGTGGGGATGCCGTCCGCGCTGACCAGGACGGGCGCGCCGTCCGTCTCCGGGACCCTCACCGGGCCGCCCCCGGATCGGCGGGCTGGTCGGCGGAGGGGCCGGGGGCGGGCCGGCCGGGGTAGTCGGCCGGGGGCCGCAGCCGCTGGCCGGGCTGCCCGCCCATCTCGTACTTGAGCAGCTTCCGCGCCTTCTCCGGGTCCGTCTCGCCCTCCCCGTAGGCGGGGCACAGCTCGGCGATCGGGCAGGCGCCGCAGGCGGGCTTGCGGGAGTGGCAGACGCGGCGGCCGTGGAAGATCGTGCGGTGCGAGAAGTCCGTCCACTCCTTCTTCGGGATGATCTCCGCGATCTCGGCCTCGACGCGGTCGGGGTCGGTCTGGTCGGTGAGGCCCCAGCGGCGCACGAGGCGGCCGAAGTGGGTGTCGACGGTCAACCCGGGGACGCCGAAGGCGTTGCCGAGGACGACGAACGCCGTCTTGCGGCCGACGCCGGGGAGCTTCACGAGCTCCTCCAGCGTCCCGGGCACCTCGCCCGCGAAGTCGTCCCGCAGCGCCGCCGAGAGCCCGATCAGCGACTTCGTCTTGTTGCGGAAGAAGCCGGTGGGGCGGATCAGCTCCTCCAGCAGCTCCGGGTCGGCCGCCGCCATGTCCTCGGGGGCCGGGTAGGCGGCGAAGAGGGCGGGCGTCGTCTGGTTGACCCGCAGGTCCGTCGTCTGGGCCGACAGGACGGTGGCGACGAGGAGCTGGAAGGGGTTGTCGAAGTCCAGCTCGGGGTGGGCGTAGTAGTAGACGTCGGCCAGCTCGCGGTTGATGCGACGCGCCCGGCGGACCATGCCCAGCCGGGTCTCGGGCTTCGCGCGGGCACCCTTCCGTCGTCCCGGGCTCGCCGCCTTCGACCGGTTGGCGGAACCACGTTCGCCCCGGGCGGAACCACCGGAAGCGCTCACCCGTCCGGCCCCCTCTCCTGTGCTCTCACTGGGCTATCGACCACCCGGCCAGCGTACGGGGGCGGGCCGACATTCGCCGTTGACCCGGACCAATCCCTGCCCGTTCGCACCCCTGCCTCACACTGTGAGGGCCCGGTGCGTCAAACTTGTGATTGATCGCACTGTTTCAGACGTCCGGCATCATGGGCCCCGTACCCTCATGCGCAGGTCGACAAGGAGAACACTCGTGGACGACGTTCTGCGGCGCGCCCCGCTGTTCGCGGCGCTGGATGAAGAGCAGGCGGCTGAGCTGCGTGCCTCCATGTCAGAGACGACGCTGGCCCGAGGCGAGGCCCTTTTCCACGAGGGCGACCCCGGCGACCGGCTCTACGTCGTCACCGAGGGGAAGGTGAAGCTGCACCGCAGCTCCCCCGACGGCCGGGAGAACATGCTCGCCGTCCTCGGTCCCGGCGAGCTCATCGGTGAGCTGTCCCTCTTCGACCCGGGCCCGCGCACGGCCACGGCCAGCGCGCTGACCGAGGTGAAGCTGCTGGGCCTGGGGCACGGCGACCTCCAGCCGTGGCTGAACGTGCGGCCCGAGGTGGCCTCCGCGCTGCTGCGCGCCGTGGCCCGCCGGCTGCGCCGCACCAACGACTCCATGTCGGACCTGGTCTTCTCCGACGTGCCCGGCCGCGTGGCCAAGGCCCTGCTGGACCTCTCCCGCCGGTTCGGCGTGCAGTCCGAGGAGGGCATCCACGTCGTCCACGACCTCACCCAGGAGGAGCTGGCCCAGCTCGTCGGCGCCTCCCGGGAGACGGTCAACAAGGCGCTCGCCGACTTCGCCAGCCGGGGCTGGCTGCGGCTGGAGGCGCGTGCGGTGATCCTGCTCGACGTCGAGCGGCTGGCCAAGCGCTCCCGCTGACGGCCGCCGCCCCACCGGCCGCCGCGGCCCCGGTGGCCGAACCGCCGGGGCCGGGTCACACGAGGCCGTGTTCCTCCAGGTAGTCGAGCTGGGCCAGGACGGACAGCTCGGCGGCGGGCCACAGGCTCCGGTCGACGTCCGCGTAGACGTGGGCGACGACCTCGGCGGCGGTGCGCAGGCCGTTCTCCACCGCCGTCTCCACCTGGGCCAGCCGCTTCGCGCGGTGCACGAGGTAGTAGTCGATGGCGCCCTGGGCGTCGCCGAGGACGGGCCCGTGGCCGGGGAGGATCGTCGAGACGCCGTCGTCCACGGCGAGGGAGCGCAGCCGCCGCAGCGAGTCCAGGTAGTCGCCGAGCCGGCCGTCGGGGTGGGCGACGACCGTCGTGCCGCGCCCGAGGACGGTGTCCCCGGTGATGACGGCGGCGTCGGCCGGGAGGTGGAAGCTCAGCGAGTCCCGGGTGTGGCCGGGCGTCGGGACGACGTGCAGCTCCAGGCCGCCCGTCGTCACCACGTCCCCGACGCCGAGCCCCTCGTCGCCCAAACGCAGGGCGGGGTCGAGCGCGCGGACGTTCGACCCGGTCAGCTCGGCGAACCGGGCGGCGCCTTCGGCGTGGTCGGGGTGGCCGTGGGTGAGCAGGGTGAGCGCCACCCGCCTCCCGTCGCGTTCCACCGTGGCGACGACCTCGCGCAGGTGGCCCTCGTCGAGCGGCCCGGGGTCGATGACGACGGCGTCGCGGGCGTCCGGCTCGGCGACGATCCAGGTGTTGGTGCCGTCCAGCGTCATCGCGGACGGGTTGGGCGCCAGGACGCAGCGGGCCCGCCGCGTCGCCGGTCCGCTGACCACGGCTCCGCGCGGCTGCCCCGGAAGCTCGGCGGCGTTCGTCATCGGGGGAGGATCCTCTTCTCGAACTCCTCGTGCCC
Source organism: Streptomyces chumphonensis (assembly GCF_014779715.1). Lineage (GTDB taxonomy): Bacteria > Actinomycetota > Actinomycetes > Streptomycetales > Streptomycetaceae > Streptomyces > Streptomyces chumphonensis. The sequence continues at coordinate 225,738 of NZ_JACXYU010000004.1, read as the reverse complement.
GGGCCAGCTGAGCACGATCTCCTCACCCTCCAGTGTGACCTCGGCCAGGACCGGCGTCAGGTCGCGTCCGGCGGACGCGGTGAGGGCGTCGGCCGCCGCGTCGAGCCCCGCCAGGTCGCGGAGGGTGGCGATGGTGGGCGGCATCATCAGCAGCTCGCCCCGGTCGTACCCGGCGGCCGCGTCGGCGGGGGCGGTCCACACCGTGCGGTCGGCCTCGGTGGAGGCGTTGCGGGTGCGCTGGCCCGGTGGCAGGGCGGCGACGAAGAACCAGGTGTCGTAGCGGCGCTCCTCGAACTCCGGCGTGATCCAGCGGGCCCACGCGCCGAGGAGGTCGCTGCGCAGGACGAGATCGCGGCGGGCGAGGAACGCGGCGAAGGACAGTTCGCGCTCGACGAGGGCCCGGCGGTCGGCCTCCCAGTCGGCGCCGGTGGTGTCCGCGACGACGGTCCGCGCGTCCGGGCCGGCGAGCAGGACGCCCGCCTCCTCGAAGGTCTCCCGCACCGCCGCGCAGACGACGGCCTGGGCCTCGGCGGGGCCGACTCCGAGGCGGTCCGCCCAGGCGGTGCGGTCCGGACCGCCCCAGCGGACCTCCGCCTCGTCGCGCGGGTCGACGGCGCCGCCGGGGTAGGCGTAGGCGCCGCCGGCGAAGGCCATCGACGCCCGGCGGCGGATCATGTGCACCTCGGGCCCGGTCCGCGTCCCGGCGCCGTCGCGCAGGAGCATGACGGTGGCGGCCCGCCGGGGCACCACGGGGGTGAGCTCGCCGCGCCGGTGGGCGCGGATGCGGTCCGGCCACGTCGGCGGGTACCACTGACCGTTCGGGCCGTTGTTCGCCATGGCCGGATCGTACGGCCCCGGGGTGCGGAGGGGCGAGGGGCGGCCCGAGATGCCGGATTGCTCCGTTCGGGCGACAGTGGAGGGACGACGAGGAGGGGCAGGCCATGTCCAAGAAGCACCGGCAGGACCGTGGCGGCTTCGCCGAGCAGGAGAGCTCGAAGAACGCCGCCTTCCGGCAGCACACCCGGCAGGCGATGCGCGAGGCGTGGGGCGGCGGGAACGCCAAGCACCACGGCAAGACGCAGAAGGCGACCGTCAAGCACCGCGGCAACCGCTGACCCGCCGGGCGGCACGGCGGCGCGGTCGCCGGACGCGCCCCCACACCTCGGTCGGCCCCCGGTGCGAGGTGGGGAGCGGGCGTGGTGCGACGACGTCGCGGCACCGCTCGGGACGATGACCCGCGCCCCGGCGCCGGAGACCGTGCCCGGTCCCGGCGCCGCTTGTGCGGCCGTCCTCAGGTCGGCGGACGGACGGGCGCCGGCCCGCCCCCGCGGCCACGCGTCCGTCGGGCCCGGACGCCCCCGAGGGTGCCTCCTCGACGTCAACCACCCTGTCGCGCGGGGGTGCTGAAAAGGTCTCAGTCCTGCTGCAGCCCTGGGCGCACGACGACCGACCAGGGACGATGTCGGCACCGGGCCCTATACTGACCAGTGTATAGACAGAGAAGCCCGGGGGGTCCACGCTGACCAGCGCGCCGACGCCGCCCGCGAACCGTTCGTGCGTTCCGTGCCGGAGCGCGGTGGCAGTGAAGGGGACACCGTGACCACGCCGCCCCAGGGCAGCACGCAGCCGCCGGAGGAACCCCGCCGAGCCGCGCACGGCGGCGCCCCCGCCGAGCAGGACGGCCGCGCGCAGGCGCACCTGCCGCCCCTGACCGAGGACATGGTCATCCGGCGACGGACCGGCCCGTCCGAGCGGGTGCGGGGGCTCGCGGGCCGGCGGAAGCAGCTGTCGGAGCCCGCCCCGCCGGGCGAGGCGTGGACGCCGACGGTACGCGCCGAGCCCGCCCCCTCGCTCCCGGAGCCCGGGACCGGCACGGCCGACGGCACGGCGGGCGACCGGGGCGGCCGGGGCCGGAAGGGGCGCACGGGCGGAAAGGGACGCGACCGGCGCGGGCGGCGGCCTGCGGGCCGCGAGGGGAAGCGGAAGCGCGCGCCGGAGACGGCCGACGCCCCGGGTGACGGCGGAACGGCGGGGACGTCGGGCAAGGCGCCCAAGGGCCGCGTCGTCTCGCCCGCCCGGAAGTGGGCGGGGGCGCGTCGGCCGGTGATGGCACGCCGGTTCCTGGGCGTCCTGGCCGTCCTGCTGCTGTTCTTCCTGACCGTCACCGTGAACGGCAAGGCCACGCCCGCCGACGTGCGGGCGATCGTGGACGGGCAGGCCGAGCCGGAGCAGGACACCTTCCCCGACGGGGCGGCGCAGCTGTGGGCCGCCCCGGTCGTCAAGGCCTTCGCCACCTACGACGCGGAACTCGCCGAGCAGCGTTCCCAGGCCCTCGCCCCGTACGCGATCAACGGCCTGGACCCGCAGCTCGGCTGGAACGGCTCGGGACGGCAGAGCGTGCTCGACATGGTGATCGGCCGGGACGTCCAGCGGACCGGGGAGGACCGGGGGACGGTGCACGCGACCGTGCAGATCCAGGACGGCTCCTGGCGGTGCGTCGCCGTCCCGCTGTACGTGGCGCGGCGCGAGGGCACGACGTCCTTCGGACTCACCGGAGCACCCGTCTACACGTCGTGCTCGGGCATCACCACGCCGCCGGAGCGCCAGGGCGGGGCGGACAACGACACCGAGCTCGCCGCGACGTTCGCCACCGAGCTGCTGCCGCCCTTCATGGCCGCGTGGCAGCAGGGCGACAAGACGAACCTCAAGCGCTACCTGCTGCCCGGGGTCACGTCGTTCGGTCTCGGCGGCGCCTTCACCGGCTCGGGGACGGGCGGCCGCCCCACCGTCGACGACGTGTTCGTGCCGGTGCCGAAGAAGGGCGGGTCGGGCGACCGCCGCACGGTGACGTTCACCGTGACGATGCTGGGCCTCGACGGCGAGTCGGCGCAGACCTCGCGGTACTCGGTCGCGGCGCAGCGGAAGGACGGCCAGTGGTACTTCGCCGGTGACCCGACGCCGCCGGTGGGCGGCACGGTGGGCGGCGGCGGGGGTGTGCCGGAGGTACGGCCCACGGAGGGGCCCGCGGACCTGTTCTCGCCGAGTCAGTCGCCGACCGCCTCTCCGGAGGGGAATCCCGCCGATTGAGCGGCGCTGACCGCATCCGGAGACCGCTGCTCAACGTCTATACACAAGAACGCCACACCGGTCCGCTCACCCGCGGACCGCGCGGACCGTCGCGCCGACCGGGCCGCCCTCATCGGCAGGGCCCCGGTCAACCGAGGGGGCGCCCCCGGCGCACGCCCCACAGGAGAGGACAGAAGGACACATGCTCCAGCAGACGATGAACGGCATACCGGCCGGCGCGCACACCGTCCTGGCCGCCCCCGGCGGCGTGGTCACCACGGCGGAGACCTACGGCAAGGCGATCCTCGCCATCACCGTGATCCTCGCCCTGGTCACCGCCTTCTTCAGCGAGAGCCAGCGCAAGTGGGTCGTGGTGGGCAGCATCGTGCTCATCGGCGGCTTCACGTTCATGATCGTCGGTGCGCCCGAGGAGACGCTGGGCGACATCGGCGGCTTCATCAAGACCAACGTCTGGGACCCGATGCTCGGGACCGGGGAAGCGGTGTGACCCGGCTGACGGGGACGGACCGGTGGCGCGGGCAGTGACGGGGAGGGAGGGGTGATGGAGGACGAGCGGATCACCCTGCGCGACTACACCGAGGCGTTCAAGGTCAAGAAGGCGCTGCGCAGGGTCGGGAAGGCGAACGTCCCGCTCAAGGAGGGGCTGTTCGTCGACGACATCAAGGTCTTCGGCATCACCCTGGTCGTCTGGCTCCTCACCTACACCATGGTGCTCGCCCCACCGATCCGGGCGGCGGCGGCCTTCCTCGGGACGAGCCCTCCCGTCGGCCTGCCGTACCTCCTCATCCTGTTCACCCCTCCGCTGGTCGCGGCCATGGCGTCCCGCCGTCCCGTCCGGCACAACCTGGGCATTTTCGGGCTCGTGCGCGCCCTGTGGCGGGATTTGCTCGACGATCCGGTGCACCGGCGGGGTGTGCCCGTCCGCAAGGGACACGGCGCGCCGCGCCACCACGTCACGGTGTGGCGGGCCTGCCCGGACGTCCTGCCGAAGCTGGCGTCCCGGCTGCCGCTCCCGAACGGCTACAGCCGCGGCGCCACGCCCGTGCGGACCCCGGAGGAGACGCGGGCGGGGGTGCGGGCGGAACACCCCGCCGACCCGCCCACCGGGCCGGCGGCGGCCCCCGGGGCCCGTGACCGGCGGGCACCGGCCGAAGACTTCCTCATCACGGCGCGGAGGGCCTGACCTGTGAAGAACGTGACGTCCCGGCTCAGGCCGGAGGGCTACCAGGCCCCGTCGCGGATCGGGTACCGGTACCTGGACGACCGGATCATGCTCGACCGCGACGGCGCCTACACGCTCGTCAGCGTGCCGACGCGCAGCTGGGAGCTGATGAGCCCGCTCGACAAGCGGGCCGCCCTCGCCCAGATGTACGCCACGCTGTCCGGGCTGCCGCGCGGCGCCGCACACCACACGCGGCTGATCACCACGGAGTTCCCGTTCAACGCCGACCTGTGGGCCGAGCGGCTGGACGAGCGGACCCAGCGGCACGGCATCCCGGCCAAGGGCTGGCCCCTGCTGCTCGCCGACGTCCGCGAGCGCATCAACGCGGCGGACTGGCCGATCAAGCGCGTCTACCTCGTCGTCCGCCTGGGCGACCGGGCGTCCTACGACGGCGCCTGGGGCCGCGTCCAGCGCCTGCTGGACCAGGTGCGCAAGCCCCTGGACCTCGACGACGAGATGCCGTCGCCGGCGGAGGTCGCGGTCTGGCACGACGCCGCCGACGACGTCCGCGACACGCTGCGCGGCTCGCCGCTGCGCTGCCGGCCCGTGGGACGGCAGGAGGCGGAGATGCTGCTCCTCCACCTCACCCACCCGGGTCTGCCCGCGCCCGACCCGTCCGCCGTGGCGCCCCAGCGCTACGGGCCCGGCGAGCTGCAGGCCCTGTGCGGCGGCGAGGTCACCCGCGAGCCGCTGGGCCGCATCGGCAAGTACCAGTACAAGTGCCTGCGCCACGAGACCGTCACCGGCACCTCGTACCAGCTGTGGTTCGCGCTCTCCGTCGGGCCGGACGAGGTCAACTTCCCCGGCACGCTCTGGCTCAACGGCACCGAGGCGCTGCCCTTCCCCGTCGTCCAGTCGGTCGGCTTCGAGGTCCAGGAGCTGTCCGACACGCGCAAGGACGCCGACCGGGCCCTGCGCAACATCGAGGAGCAGTTCTTCAACGACGAGGAGGCCGGGGTCGCCACCGACCTCACGTACCACCAGAAGAAGGAGATGGTCACCCAGATGAAGTTCCTGGTGGACCAGCACCGCACGCCGTTCCTGCGGATGCGGGCCCTCTTCGGCGTCTCCGCCACCGACAAGGAGCTCCTGCGCGACCGTGCCCGCGACCTCGTCCGCGCCATGCGGGAGAGCGGGTACACGATGGACGCACCGCCCACCCACCAGAAGTTCTTCTTCTACGAGTCCCTGCCCGGCGGCCGGACCCGGGACTCCGACTACATCCGCCGCGTGCCGCTGGACTACCTCGCCGCCGGCATGCCTCACATCTCCCCCTCCGTCGGGGACGGCGAGGGGCTCTACCAGGGCTACACGATCGGCCCCGGCGGCCAGCCGGCCGAGCCCGTCTTCCTGGACCACATGCTGTACGCGACGGCCTCCCAGCTCGCGCCCACCGAGGGCGTGCCGGGCGACCCGGGCGGCGGCAAGACCGTCAGCCGGGGCCTGAAGCCGGTCTGGGAGGACGCCCTGCGCGGGATCACCCAGATCGTCTGGGACCCCAAGGGCGACTACCTGGTGCTCAAGAAGTACGCGGAGGAGCTCGGTCTCAACCCGGACAAGGTCCTGTGCATCAACATCTACGACGCCGAGCCCGGCGTCCTGGACCCGGCGGCCCAGGCGGAGAACCCGGAGGAGGCCGCGCAGCTGATGCGCGAGACGCTGCTGCGGCTCATCCCCGACCTGCTCGCCGGGCAGAACGGCAGCGACTTCGGCGACGTCGTGCGGCAGGCCGTCGGCGCGGCCGTCGCCGAGGGGAACGGCACCACCTACCTCATGCGCGTCGTGGAGATCCTGGAGGCGTGGGAGAAGCTGCCGCCGTCGCCGACCAACATCAACCAGGAGCGGTGCCGCCAGTTCTCCGGCTCGCCGGGGCGTCGCTTCCGCGAGGTCTCGGGCACCCGGCTCGGGCAGCTCGTCTTCGGGCGGGCGACGCGGCCCTTCCGCATCCCGGTCGGCTACACCGTCATCTTCTGCACGCTCGGTCTGCAGATGCCCGATCCGGGCAAGACGCCGGAGAGCATGTCCGAGCGGGAGCTGCTGTCCGACGTGATCGCCGGCCTCATGGCCGACAACACCTGGAACATCATGGCCACGCTCGACCCGGCCATCCCGAAGGCCATCACCTGGGACGAGTGGCACACCAGCAAGGACAACCCCCGGGCGCGCACGCTCGTCGACCGCATCAAGCGGCTCGGCCGGTCCCGGAACACCTTCCTGCGCCTGATCTCGCAGTCCGCGGCCGACTTCGACTCCAGCTTCGTCACGGGTGTGTGGGCCTTCGGCACCACGTCGAAGGAGGAGGCGGCGAAGACGTGCGCGTTCCTGGGCGTGGAACCGGACGACGACAACACGGGCGTGGTCCTCGGGCTCGGCAGCGGCGAGAAGGGCGTGTGCGTCGTCAAGGACCGCACGGGCAAACTCGCCCGGGTGAAGGTCGAGTTCATCTACGACTTCGTGCTCGACATCTTCGACACCAACCCGGAGAAGGACCCGGACAAGATGGCCCGCATCATCGCCGAGATCTTCGGCGACGAGGCCGCGGCGGCCCGGCAGCGCATCGACCGTCCGAAGGACGACGACGCCGTCTCACTGGAGAAGGCCGGGACGGGCGGCGGTCCGCCGGACGACGACCCGGTGCCCACGGCGGCCCTGTTCGAGCGGGGGTGATCCGGGGCGGTGGGTCGTCCCGACGCGGCTCCCGCGCCCGCTAGGGGAGGTCGTAGGTGAGCCGGGTGATCGCCCCCTCGTCCGGCGTGCCGCTGTGCGCGCCGCCGGCCGTGCCCGTCAGCTCGCGGCCGTCGGTCGTGCGCACGGTGAAGGTGAACGTGTAGTCGCTGTCGCTCGGTCCGGGGTTCCAGGGCCGGGTGACGGTCAGGCTGTCGGGGACGACGGTGCCGTCCCGGGTGAGGGCGGCGAAGAACGCCGTCCGCTCGCCGGGCGTGAACCGGTTGGGGACGACCGACACCGCGCCGTCCTCGCCCCGCTCGTCGCCGTCGGGGTCGCGGGCGTCCCGGGGGGTGTAGACGAAGGAGTCCAGGTACGCGGGGTCGTCCCGGAGCCAGGCCCGGTAGCCGCCGTTCTCGGGCGCCGCCAGGGAGTCGAGGAAGGCGACCACCTGGAGGCGGTAGTACGCGTCGTCGTACGGGCGGCCGGTGGACGGGGAGGCCGAGGGGACCGGACCGCGGCCGTCCGGGTTCCCACCGCCGGAGCCGCCCCCGTCCCCGCAGCCGCTCAGCGCGAGGAGCGCGAGCAGCGCCGTGGCCGACCCCGCCGTGCGCAGCCGTTCCATGCCGTTCCCCTTCCGTCGGACCGCGTGCCGGACGCCATGCTGCCCCCGGTGATCACTTCTCGTACACCAGACGCAGCAGGACGGGCCGCCCGGAGGGCGTGAGGTACCCGACCGCGCGGCCCTGCCACCAGACGTCGTCCCCGGCGCGCACCACGAAGCGCAGGCTCCACCCCGCGTCGCTGCCGGAGGTCTCCGAGACGGCGAGGGTGTCGGGGTCGACGGCGCCGTCCCCGGCGACGGCGTCGAGCACCGCGCGGACGTCGGACTCGGGCAGCCCGGTGTGCCGCACCTGGACCGTGCCGTCGTCCTGCTGCTCACCGGGGTCGCCGGGCCCGAGCGGGGTGTAGGCGAAGCGGTCCGTCGGGGCGGCGGCGCCCGGGAACCAGCGGGCGGCGTCCGCCGCCCCGGGGTCGTCGGCCGTCGTGAGGAAGGCCGTGACCGCCTCCTGCCAGGCGGTGGGGTCGGCCCCGTGCGCGGCGTCCGGCCCCTCGTCCGTGCCCCCTTCGGCGGCGCCGTCGGTGCCCCCGCCCTGTGCGGGTGGGGTCGGGACGCTTCGGAGGGCGACGAGCGCACCCCCGCCGACGAAGAGGGCCAGCACGACGAAGAGTGCCAGGAGGAAGAACCCGGCGGGCTTCCCGGCGCGTCTGAGGTCTGCGAGGGCGTCCCGGTGGATCGAGTGCCCTACGGACCGGCCCCTGCGCGTGCTGTTCACCCTCGCTCCCGCTTCGGTCGGCGGCTCGCCTGGCGCGTGTTCGGCCCCCGTCGACCGCTGACGGTGCCTCAACTCCACCCGCGCCCCGCGTGCTAACGTACCCAGTGTATAGACACTAGGTGAAGAGGGGCGTTCGGCCCCGCCAGCGGGCCCCCGGCCCCGGCAGTGAGGGATCCGCATGGCCAACGCCCCGACGACTGCGCCCCGCACCAGGCTGACCTCGTTCCGCGACGCCCCCGCGCCCTCGGGCGGACGTCCGGACCGGGGAGCGGAGCGCAGCGGCTCGCGGCGGGTGGCCCGACGCGTCGGCGCCCTGTTCCTGATGGTCGTCTCCGCCTTCACGCTGTGGTTCACCATGGCCACGCCGTCGATGGCCATCACCGACGACATCGAGGCGGCCTGCGGGCCCGTCAACGTACCGATACCCGAGGCCAGGTCCTCCGGACTGGAGGCCTTCTTCGCACTCGACCGGGCCGACGGCTTCGTCAAGGACGCCGGAACGTACATCCCCTCGGGCGACGAACGCTACGACGGCCCGGACGCGTCCTACCACCGCTACGGGATGGCCGGCCTCAGCTGGCACGTGTACGGCTGGGACCCCGGCTGCTTCTCGGTGAACCGGTACGTCAACTTCGTCCCCAACATGATCTTCAACGCCTCGAAGACCTTCGCGACGTTCACCATGGCGCTGGTGGGCTGGTCCTTCGGCGAGGACCCCTTCTCCTTCCTCAACGAACCCGTGGGGCACGTCGCCGGGGCCGTGTCCGACATCGCCGGGGCCTACCTGGGCCTGGTCGGCGTGCTCGGCGCCGTCTACCTGGGGGTCAAACACTGGGGGCCGGCCGGGCGGGTGTCGGCGGTCCTCAAGGGCGTCGGCTGGATGGGTCTCATCGCCGGCCTCTTCTTCTGGTTCGCGGCCAACCCCACCCTGCTCGGAACCAAGATCAACGGGCTCGTCGGAGACATCACGGCGACCGGCTACCAGTCCCTGGCGAACATCCCCGTGACCGGCGGCGCCGACCAGACGTCCGTCTGCAACGGGTCCTCCCTCTCCCCCCGCGAGGAGGGCGGGGGGTCCGACGCGCCGCAGCGCGACGGCCCCTCGGCCGACGCCGCCGCCGCGTGCGTCCAGGACGCCCTGTGGGTGCCGCTGGTGTACCAGCCCTGGTTGTACGGCCAGGTGGGGAACAACGGTGCGGCGGCCGAGAAGTGGGGCCCGCAGATGCTCAACGCCCAGTTCATCGGCACCGACGAGGACGGCTCCCTCGACGAGGAGGGCGCCGTGCTCATGCGGCGCATCGCCCAGTGGAACGGCGACGGCGACGAGGTCGGCGGCGAGTCGAAGTCCGGCAGCAAGCCCTGGGACGGGGGGTACGTGAACGACATCCCGTACCTGAAGCTGTGGGCCAACGACCTCTGCCACGCCGACGGGGACGAGAACTTCCGGGTCTGCTGGGGACCGGACACCGGCTTCTTCTCCAGCGACGAGCGGCAGGTCAGGGCCGAGGACGAGACGACCCTCAAGATCGCCGGCGGCGGTGACTTCTCGGCCCGCCTGTCCGCCGCCGCCATGAGCATCATGGGCGGCCTGGTCATCAACAGCGCCGTCTACTTCATCTGCGCCATGCTGCTCGCCGCCAAGCTCGGCGTGTTCGTGCTGATGATCTTCGCGCCCTTCTACCTCCTGATGGGCATCTTCCCCGGACCGTCCCGGGTCGCGGCGATCAAGCTGGGCGAGCTGATCCTCGCCAACCTCTTCCGGCAGGTCGGCTGGAGCCTCGGCCTGGTGATCATCACCTACATGTACACGCTGATCCTGGCACCGGGCGGTGAGCAGAACTGGGTGCTCAAGGTCCTCACCTGCGCCCTGATGACCGTGATGTTCGGCGTCTACGCCCGCCCCACGCTGCGGGCCCTCTCCGGCATGGCCGTCGGCGACAAGGCGGCGGGCGGCGCCATCGAGGGCGTCGCGTCCGACTTCGCCCGGAAGACGGCGCAGGGCGCGGCGACGGTCGGCATGGCCGTGGCCACCGGCGGCGCCAGTGCCGCCATGGCCGTCGGCGGCGCCGCCAGCACCGCCGCCGCCTCCGGCCAGCGGCTCTCCGCCGCCGACGGGTTCAAGGCCGCCGGCCTGGGGCTGGCCCAGACCTTCCCCGACGTCGGACGCCGCACCCGCACCGCGTTCGCGGGCCGGCGGACCGGCGTCGACTCCTTCAACGCCTCCGAGGAGCGGCGGGAGCGGCGGGAGCGGACGGAGGCCCTGCGCGACGACCCGGCGGCCCGCGAGGGGCTCGCCCACCGGCGGCGGCGCCGCGTCCACGACGACATCGACGACGCCGCACGGGACGGCGTCGACGAACGCCGGGCACGCGGCGACGGTGCCGGTGCGGACCGGTTGGAACGGCACCACTTCGACCGGCTCCGCGACCCGCGCACCGGCTGGGTCCACCCGGACGACCCGCAGCACCCCGACAACGTCCGCAGCCGCAACCTCGGCGTCGTCAACCCCGAACGCGGGGTGCGGGCCACCGCGCAGGGGCCGGAGCTCCTGGCACAGCACGGGCTGGCGGACAACCAGGCCGCCGCCGCCAACCTCGACCGCGTGCTCGGCATGTACGACAACGCCGCCCACATCGACAACACCCACCACGCCGGCTTCGCGCTGCGGGCCCTCGCCCTCCAGGTGGCGTCCGGCGACCCCAACACGGCGGTCGCCCGGCAGGAGGCGGCCCGCGCGGTGTCCGTCCACGGCATCCCCGACCGCATCGACGTGGTGGGGCTGCCCTCCAGCGAACCGTCGCGGGTCCGGGTCGACGTCGCGAGCGAGTTGAGCCGGGGCTCCCTCACGCCCGACTCCACGGCACGCGACCGCATGCAGTACCTGATGCGCGTCGAGCAGCTCGCGCAGCAGGTCCCGGTGGGCACCACGATGTCCACCGCCCTGAACGACCTGCGCGGCGTCGTGGCCAACGCGAGGGCGCCGCAGGAACAGCTCACGCAGGCCCTGGAGGCGGTACGCAGGGCCCAGAACACGGGGAGCCCGTCATGACCCACCGCGGACGGCTCGTCGCCAAGCTCATCATGGCCCTGGTCCTCCTCGGCTTCGGCCTGAACATCGTCGCCACCCAGAACCGCCCCGCACCGGTGGCTCCGCCCGGGCCCGGCGAGGAGGGCGGGCCGCCCCCGCCGCCGGTGGCCCCGATCTACGTGCCGCGTCCAGGCGAGGTGCTGTACCGGGAACTCGCCACCGACTCCGCACCGAGCACGGTGGTCCGGGCGTTCGCGACCGGGTTCGCCGGGCTCGACCCGCGGGAGGTCTCGACCAGGGGCTTCGGCACCGACCTGCCACGCGTCCTCCCGGGCGAACGTGACACCATCGTCGGGCACTTCGCCGCCGAGTGGAGCGACCCGGACGGCGACCGGCCGTTCCCCGCACCGCGCGTGACACGCGTCGAGACGGTCCGGGGCCCGGGGACGGACGACGGTTCCGAGGACTCCGACCGGGCGACGGTCGAGGTGACCTTCGCCGCGACGGGCGCGGGAGCGGCGGACGGCACCGAACGGCGCGTCCTCGTCCACCTCGTACGGGACGCCGCGGAGGGCTGGCTGGTCGCCTCGGTGGAGACCGGCGAGCAGACCCCGTAGGACGGAGAGGACCGCACATGTCCCGGCACGACGACCGGCGGAGCGCCACGCGCACGGCCCGCGCCCGCGCCGTCGCGGGCCCGCGCGACACCGGACACGGCGCGGGACGCGACAGGGGGCGGAACCTGGGGGCGCACCTGAAGGTGGCGTGCGCCTTCGTCGCGTGGATCGCCCTGCTGCGCGAGCAGGCGCGGCTGCTGGCGGCCTGGCCGCAGTACTCCGCCCAGACCCTCGTCGCCGCGGCCGGAATCGCCGTGTGCGCCCTCGTCGCCGTCCACCTCTACCCGCCCCGGACGGCCCGATGGCGCACCCTGGCCTGGACGTTCCTCGCCTCGACCGTCGTGGGGGCGCTGGCCGAGGCGGCCCTCGGCGGACGGGCCGGGCTCGCGGGAGCCCTGCTCGCCGCCGCCGCCGTCCTGTGGGCGCGCGGTGAGGAACGCGGCCGACGGGCCGTCCGCCACCTGCGCGCGCGGCGTCAGGCCGGGTAGCGGGCGACGAGGTCCCGGCCGCGCGGCGTGTCCGGCTCGGGCGACTGACGCGCGAGGTCCACGAGTTCGTCGAGGTTCAGCACCCGCCCCGCGCCGTCGACGATCGCACGGTCGCGCAGGGCCAGCAGGCACGACGTCCGGTAGGCCCGGGACCAGGCGCGATCGATGTTGCGCCAGACGACCACCGAGCCGTCCTCCCACAGGGGAGCGGCGGTGGCGGGCGGCGGCGCGGGCACGGAGGGGGCCGCCGCCTCGGGCTGCTCCTCCGGCACGGGCGCCCGCTCGCCCTCGGTCGGCAGCGGAGCCGGGCGCGGAGGCGGCGCGAGCGGCCGGACGGGCTCCGGCGCGGGCTCCCGCGCGGGTTCCGGCAGCCGCCGTTCGGCGGGCGGGGCGGCGGGCGCGGGGGCGGCCGCACGGGCGGCCCGGGCCCGCTCCCGCAGGGCGGCCGCGGGCAGGATCATCGTGGACGGCTCCACGGTCGGCGACCCGGCGGGCTCCTCCGCGGGCTCGTCGACGGGCGCCGGGGCCGGCTCGGCGGTGTGGCGTGACGCCTCGGCGGTGTGGCGTGGCGCCTCGGCGGCAGACGATACCCCGAGGGGCGCGGGGGTCGCGGCGGCCTCGTACCCCCCGGTCCGACGCGCCTCGACCGGTGCGGACGCCTCCTGCTCCCGCGCGGCCCGCACCGGCCCGGGCCCATGCGGGGGCTCCTCCGGCTCGGGCTCGCGCACCTGCGGTGCCGCACCGACCGGGACCTCGTCCGGGCCGTCGTCCGGGACCTCGTCCGGGCCGTCCCCCGTCACGTACAGGACCCGGGCCTCGTCCTCCGGGGCGTCCTCGATGAGCAGGCGTGTCCACCGGCCGATGCCCGACCGGGCGGCCCGCAGCGTCTCCTGACCCCGGCGCAGCGTCAACGGCTCGGTGTACAGGATGCGTTCGCCGGTCTCGCCGGTGGACGGGTCCGGCACCCGCACGACGAGGCGACCGTGCTCACCGTCCACCCCGGCGTGCAGCAGGACTCCCTCGACCGGGAGGCAGTCGGCGAGGTCGGCGGCGTGCCCGGCGAACGCCTTCCCCGCAGCGGCCTTCACTCTCAGATCGAGTGCCACGCGGTCGACCTCCGCGAGCCACTCGGTGTACTCCCGGCCGTGCAGGGGCCCCACCGCGCGCACTGCGAGTTCCAGCCAAATCGCCATGTCAGACCAGCCGTTCGTACTCATCGTCCCCCTCGTTCCTCTCGGACAGTGTACGGAAGCCGCCCTCTCCGACAGGGCCGTGACCAGCCGTCGCCTCTCCCGACCAGGCCGTTAGGCTGGACGGCGCCGCCCCCGCCGAACCCGGCGCCGGGCAGCCGTGGACCAAGGAGAAGACGCCATGACCGCCGGCCTCCGCCCCGACCCCGCGCGCTACGCGCCGCTCCCCATCGTGCTGCGGGCGGACGGCACGGCCGACGTGGCGGGCGTCCCGGTGGAGGTGCCGGACGCCGCCGGGACGACGGGCCTGCGGATGGCGGCCGTGCACACGGCGATGGAGATCGTCAGCGTGCTGTCGCACCCCGTGCGGGCGACCGCCGTCGAGCCGGACGGCACCGGTTGGGCCGCGCTCCTGTACCCGGACGGCCGGGTGGAGGAGGCCGACGGGCCGCTGCCGTTCGTCCCGCCGACGGGCGCGTGGGGGCCCGGGGCCGAGGACGGCCCCGAACTCCTCCCGACGGAGGGCATGTTCGCCGACCCGCCGGACGCCGCCGGGCCCGGCCACGCCGACGGGCCCGTCCTCGAACCCGGCGTGCAGAGCCCGCCCCCGCCCGCCCGGCTGCGGGAGATCCTGCTGCGCGTCCGCGAGGCCGCCGAGGCCGGACGGCTCACCAAGGCGGCCGAACTCGCCGCGGGGTTGGAGCAGTCGGTGGCGTCGCAGCAGGGCGAGTCGCACCCGCACACGCTGCAGGTGCGCGGCGTCCAGGGCCATCTCGCGGTGCTGTCCGAGGACTGGGCGCAGGCGGCGGAGATCCACGTCGACGTCGCCGCTCAGTGGCTGCGCACCGCCGGGGTGCATCACTCACTCACCTGGCAGAACGCCGCCAACGCCCATGTGTGCTGGCGGCGGGTGCGCGGCGGCCCGGACGCCGTCCGCATAGGGGACAAGCTCGTGGAGCTGTGGTCCCGGACGGCGGCGGAGGGGCTGGGCGAGAGGTATCTGAGGCTGGCCGAGCGCCGGTTGGCGCGGTTGCGCGCCACGACTGCGCCCTGACGCCCCGGCGTCCCGGGCGCGGCCCGGCCGCACACTCCACCCCTGGTGCAGAGCGGTGACCCGCCTGTCGCACGGCGGTGGCGTACGCACACCTGTGCGGTTCTATAGTCGCCGGGCGCGTGGAAATACGTTGACCTGAAACGGGGTTGACGTAGCGTTACGCACTCGCGCCGGACCGGGGCACGCCCGGCGCGGAGCGCGGAAGGACCAGGCACGACACGGGGGAAGTGCGATGGAAGAGCGTTTCTGGCTGTCCGGAACGGCCGAGGTGCCGCTGCTCGGGATACCCGACGAGGCGTGGTCGGTCCGGGTCTGCGGAGGGGTGACGGGCGGCGGCGAGCCGATGCTCCTGCTGGCGCTTCCGCACGGCCTGTTCACCGCGCAGGACGTCGCCATGGCCGCGCTCGGCGCCCGGCCGGGGCCGGTGGCCGCCCGTGACGACGTGCGGTTCCTCACCGAGGTCTGGGGCTTCACCGCCGCCGGGCCGGAGGAGGACGTCCTGGAGATCGCGGACACCCCGCTCGTCCGCCCCTGGGTGAGCGGCTCGGGTGTCACCGTGACGGTGGCGGGGGTGCCCTGGCTGGTACGCGGCACCCCGGTGCCGGGCGCCGACGCCTGGGGCTCCGCCGCCTCCGGCGAGGAGGGCGGGCTCCTGGGCGTGGGCTTCGACCTGGACCTCGACGCCCCGGATGCGGAGGATCGATTCTTCAGCGCGTTCCTCGACCACGAGGCCGTCCTCGGCCACGTGTGCGTGGACAGCGTGCGGGTATGACGGGTTTCGGACGGCGTGGGCCGGACACCGGCAGCTGGGGTACTGTCTACACATTGCGTCAGATGTGCGGAGGAATGGAAACGGCTGAGCCGGACCCGCCGACCGAGATGCTGGAGATGTTGCCCATGGGTGCTGCCGACACCCCCGCGAGCCCCCGCTCCCAGCGACGCCGGATGCTGTCCACCAAAGTGGCCGCGGTGCCCGCGCCGTCGCCGGACGTGGACGAGGCGGAAGCGCTCCCCGGCGAGTTGGAGCCCCTGGAGTGGACCGCGAAGCGTGGCCCCGTCACCGAGGAGGAGGCGCTCGGCGTCCTGCGCAGGCGCCGCCGGAACGAACTGGCGCAGGCGCCGAAGCGGGAGGGGGCGAAGCGGGCGGAAGTGCCCTCCGAGCTGCCGCCGGAGACCGCCCGGAAGGTGCCCGTCGTCAACCGGTTCCCGCCCCGCTACCTGGCGATCGCCCACGCGCGAGCCGAGCTGGAGGGGACCAACCTGACGGCCATCCTGGAGGAGATGCTCGTCAAGTACGCCACCGGTGCGCCCACGCGCCCCGAGACGGTCAGCCGCCGCCTGATGGGGTTGTACTCTCGCACCAAGTGACAGCACGGCGGTACGCCGGGCCGATCGCGGTGTTCACGCGGTGACGCGGCGCGTGCCGCCACCCGTGCGCACCGCCGCCGCCACGCAGGGGGGGAGAAGCGATGCGGGATGCGAGCCGCCGGGACGCCCGGGGCACGACGCAACCGCCCCCCTCCCGGGACTCCACCCTGGCGCTGCGACTGGACAGCGCCCGCGTCACCGACCCGGAGCCGGACGACGACGAACTGCCGCCCGCCTACGCCCGTCAACTGCCCCCGGCCGCGCCGCACACGGACCTCCCGCCCCCCGACCTCCGGAACCCCGACGTCCGGCCCGACGCCCCCCGGCCCACCGACGGCCCGCCCGCCGTCCCCGCCGCCGGGGTTCCGCTCCCACCGCCCCGTCCCGCGCCGCTCCCCGGCACCGGCCCCGCCCCGGCCGTCGCACCGGCCCCCGCGCCCGCGCCGCTCGACCCGCGCGGGCGGGCCGACGGCCGTGCCCCGGCCCCCGCGCCGGCCCCCGCGGGCTCCGACACGGAGCACGCGTCGGCACCGCCCTCGCCCCGCGCGCCTTGGCGCCGGATCGGAGGTCTCGTCGGGGCGCGCGCCGCCGGCTCGGCCGAGCGCAAGCGCCTGGAACGGCTGACGACCCCCGTCCGGCGCCCGTACCGGCTGAGTGTGACCAGCATCAAGGGCGGCGTCGGCAAGACGACCACCTCGGCGATGCTGGGGCTGACGCTCGCCCGCTACCGCGACGACCGGGTCGTCACGGTGGACGCCAACCCGCACGCGGGCACGCTCGCCGACCGGCTCCTCGGGGAGCGCGTCATGCCCACCGTGCGCGACCTCATCAACGCGGAACTGCGGGAGCGCCGGCTCGGTTCCCGGGGGCTGACGGAGCCGGGTCACATCGGTCAGTACCTCGGGCAGGCGGGACGGCTCATGGTGGCGGCCGGCGAGCAGAGCCCGGACCTCAGCGAGACCCTGGACGAGGAGCAGTACCGGGTCTGCCAGGACGTGCTGGAACGCGCCTTCGACATCATCATCACCGACAGCGGCACCGGTATGCGGCACTCGGCCATGCGGGGGACGCTCGCGGCCACCGACCGGCTGCTCGTCGTGGCCGCGCCCCGGTTCGACGCCGCCCGCCGCGCCGCGAAGACGCTGGACGAGGTGCACGCCCGGGGCTACCCCCACCTCGTCCGCGACGCCGTCGTCGTGATCACCATGGACGCCCCGAAGACGACGGGCATCAACGTCAGGACGCTCGTGGACTACTTCCGCCAGCTGTGCACGTACGTGGTGCAGATCCCCTACGACCAGCACCTCTACGCGGGCGGCACCATCCACTACGACCGGGTCTCCCCCGCCACCCGGGGCGCCTACATGGACCTGGCGGCCGCCCTGGCCGAGGGGTTCGCCGCCCCGCCGCCGGGGCGCTGACGCCGCACGCACCGCCCCCGGCGACCGGGCGCCACCGGGCGGTCAGCCCGCCGTCGTCCGCCGGTCCACCCGCCACGTCCCGTCCGCCCGGACCAGTTTCAGCGAGACTCCGGCGGGCATCGAGTCGCCGCCGCCCGGCCAGCTCCACGCCATCTCGTAGGAGACCTGCACCCAGACCTCGTCCTCGGTGCGCGGGGCCGCGTCGGAGATCGCGGGGGTGACCGCGTCGGCGCTCACCCGCACCCCGCGCTCCCGCTCCTCCCGGCAGGACCGGTCGCACCACTCCTCGGTCGACTCACGCAGCTCGGTCAGCAACCGTTCGGTGGTGAACGGCTCGACGAGGCGGAGGTACTCCCGGACGGTGGGGTCGTCCGGGGCGCGGTGGACGAACCCGTGGACGAAGGCGGCGGCCACCTGCTCCGGGTCGGTCCGGTCGACGTCGGGGAGGTCGGGGCCGGCGTCGTCCACCGGGGAGGGCTCCGGGGGGCTCGGCCGGGGCGCTGCGGAGGCGTCCCGGTCGGCGGACGGTGAGGGGCCGGGGGTCGCCCCGCCGTCCTGGGAACAGCCGCTCAGCGCCAGGGCACAGCACAGTGCGCCGACGGCCCAGGCGGCCGCCACCGGGCGCCGGGTGCGGCGGCGCCGCGTCACCGGGCGCGCGCTCATGCCGACCTCCGGGCCCGCGCCACGGCCCGTTCACCGCGCGGGGCCGCCCACGGGGCCGGGTGCGCGAGGTCGGGCGCACCGTCCCCGGTGAGCCCGGGTGTCGCCGTCCCGGGCCGGACGGACGCCCGCGCGGTGTCGTCGCCGTCCTCGATGAGGCGGGAGCCGCCGATGAACGTGTCCATGTAGAAGCTCTTGCTGACGTCGGACACGATCTCCACCGGGCTGCCCGTGCGGGGCGCGTGGATCATCTGGTCATCACCCAGGTACATGCTCACATGGTGGATGTAGTCGGTGCCCTGGCGCCGGTAGAACATGAGGTCGCCCGGGCGCAGTTGCTCGTAGGTCCGCACGCGCTTCCCGGCGTTCCACTGGAGGCCGGTGTAGTGGCCGAGCGTGATGCCCACCTGGGCGTAGGCGTACAGCGTCAGCCCGGAGCAGTCGAACCCCTCCGAGACGCCGCGCGGGCAGTCCGGCGTGTACGTCGGACCGTTCGCGTCGCCGCCGCCCCAGCAGTACTGGACCCCGAGCTGGCTCCTGGCGGCCTGGATGACCTTCCCCACGTCCCCGCCGACGCCCACCCCGTCGCACTCGATGTCCTGGGCCCGACCGACGATCTTGCCGGATATGCTCTGCCACTTGTCGTACGCCCGGGGGAACCCGGACAGCTGCACGGCCTGCGCCGCGTCGCCGTGCGCCATCTGCTCCCAGCCGGCGGTGTCCAACAGTCCGGGCGGGGTGGGCGGTTCGGGTCCGCCGAAGAAGGCACCGGCCGCGTACACGGGGTCGGTGACCTGGGCCTCCGAGCCCCAGCCCATCGAGGGGCGCTGCTGGAAGAGGCCGAGGCTGTCGCGGTCGCCGTAGTCCAGGTTGTCCAGCTTGCTCTCCTGGAGGGCCGTCATGATGGCGATGACGAGGCCCTTCTCCGGCACGTCCTTCCCCTCGCCGACGTGCACGATCGTGGCGGCGTGCCCCATCTGCTCGGGGGTGACCACGTAGTAGCCGTAGCCGGGGACGTACTCGGCGATGCTCTCCCCGCCGGGGTCGCAGACGGTGCCGGGCGGGAGGGGTCCGGTGTCCTCGTCCTGCGCGTCCTCGTCCCAGAACGCGTTGACCGAACCGGCCATCCCCGCGACGATCCCGATCCCCACGACGAGGATGCCGCCCCCGCCGAAGAGGAACGCGAGCAGCAGGACACCGACCACGATCAGCTTCTTGTCCACCTGCCGGCGGTCCCCCTCACCGAACGACTGTGTCTATACATTCGCGGACAGGCGCCCAGACTAGCAGCCGGTTTCGGGACCGACGGGCGGCCCGCCGGAGCGTCTATACACTGGCACGACTCGCCGACGCAGCGCCCTGCCCGGGGGCGGAACGACAGAAGGACGACGCCGTGACCGAGCAGCCCGACCCCGCGCCCGAACCCACCTACCACGCCCTCACCGTGGTGCTGCGCGACTACCTCTCCTACGGCGAGAGCGGCATGGAGGACCTGAGGCGCGACGTCCACGCACGGGTGCGCAAACCGGTCATCGCCTCCTTCTGCCGGGAGTTGGGGCGCGTCCTCGGCGGGGAGGCGCCCGTACCGACGGAGGCCGTCAACGCGGAGTTCCGGCGCCGCGCCGAGGAGCACATGGCGGCCGGCGGCGAGAAGGTCGACCCGGACGCGCTCACCTACGACGACCAGCAGACCTACGAGGCGCTGGCCGACCTGTGGGAGTACCTCGAACTCACCTCGGACGGCGAGCCGGACAACGCCCTCGGCCACCTGCGCGGTTCCGTGCGCGCCGGACGCTCACAGGTCCTGTGGGTTCCGGGCGACCCGGTGGAGGCCCTGCGGACCTGGATGTCCTGGCGCTCCCTCGCCCTCTTCCTCGCGGGCACGGTCGTCTGCGTCGCGAGCTGGGCCGGGTACCGCCACCTGGACGTCGCCTTCCTGCGCCCGCTCCTCCTGCTGCTGACCCTGGCGGGCTTCGCCGGCGCGACCGTCGGAGGCGGCGCCCTGTGGCTGCGCCGGGTCCGCTACGTCAACCCGGACGCCTTCCTCCCCGCCGAGAACCAGCGCAAGGACTCCCGCCGCTGAACGCGCCCCGCGCCCGCGGGGGCGGGCCGCCCGACGCCGAACGGCGGAGCACCGGCGCCGCAGGGGCACCGGCACTCCGCCGTCCACACGCCGGACGAACCCGGGGTCACGCCTCGCCGTCGGGACGCTCCGCGAGCTCCACCTCGACCGCCAGCTCACCGTCCGCCTCGGCCCGGTACTCGACCTCGGCGACCTTGCCCGCCGCCATGAGGTCCTCGCTCACCAGCCGCACGTCCGCCAGCACCGCGTCCGGCGCCCGCACGACGAGCCGCGCGACCTCCGCACGCATCGACACCTTGGCGGTCGACTTGGCCTTGCGGACGGCGGCGATCGCCGCCGCGGCGACGTCGGCGGGCTCCGGCCGTCCCTCCCCGGCGCCCGGACCGAGCTCGGCGACCGTCGGCCAGGCGGCGCGGTGGACGGTGGCGTCGTGCGTCCACGACCACGTCTCCTCCGCCGTGTAGGGCAGCACGGGCGCCAGGAGCCGGGTCACGACGTCCAGCGCACGCCGCAGCGTGACGCGGGCCGACTCGGCGCCCGCCACGTCACCCTTGCCGTAGGCGCGCTCCTTGACGAGCTCCAGGTAGTTGTCGCAGAAGAACCAGAAGAACCGCTCGATGCCGTCCAGCGCGGAGGTGTAGTCGAAGCCCTCCAGGGCGGCCGTGGCGCCCTCCACCGTCTGGGCGAGCTTGGCCAGCAGCGCGCGGTCCAGCGGGTCCGTCGTCGCCGCGTCGGGCCCCGGGGCGGGCAGCGACAGCACGAAGCGGCTCGCGTTGAGCAGCTTCATGGCCAGCCGCCGGCCGATCTTCATCTGCTGCGGGTCGAACGCCGTGTCCGTCCCCGGCCGGCCGCTGGCCGCCCAGTAGCGGACGGCGTCCGCGCCGTACTCGTCGAGCAGGTGCCCCGGCGTGACGACGTTGCCCTGCGACTTCGACATCTTCTTGCGGTCGGGGTCGAGGATCCAGCCGGAGAGCGCGGCGTGCCTCCACGGCGTGGTGCCCGCCTCCAGGTGGGAGCGGACCACGGTGGTGAACAGCCACGTGCGGATGATGTCGTGCGCCTGCGGACGCAGGTCCATCGGGTAGACCTGCGCGAACAGCTCCGGGTCCGAGAGCCAGCCGCAGGCGAGCTGCGGGCTCAGCGAGGACGTCGCCCAGGTGTCCATGACGTCCGGCTCGCCCATGAAGCCGTTCGGCTTGTTGCGCTGGTCCTCGGTGTACCCGGGCGGGCAGTCGCTGGACGGGTCGACGGGCAGCGTCGACTCCTCCGGCACGATCGGCTCGCCCCGATCCGGCTCACCGGCCTCGTCCAGCGCGTACCAGACGGGGAACGGCACCCCGAAGAAGCGCTGCCGGCTGACGAGCCAGTCGATGTTGACGCCCTTCACCCAGTCGCTGTAGCGCGACTGCATGTGCGGGGGGTGCCAGGCGATCTCGTCACCGCGCGCCAGCAGCGCCTCCCGGTGGTCGACCGTCTTGATGAACCACTGCCGGCTGCTGACGATCTCCAGGGGCTTGTCGCCCTTCTCGAAGAACTTCACCGCCCGCGTGGTGGGCCGCAGCTCCCCGATCAGGCTGCCGTCCCGGCGCAGCTCCTCGACCAGCAGCTCCCGCGCGGTGTGCACGGTCTTGCCGACGAGCTGGTCGTAGACGCCCTGGGCCCGCGCGGCGTCCTCCGTCGGCAGCGCCGCGAAGTCGACCGGCAGCAGCCGCCCGTTGCGGCCCACGACCGTCCGGCTGGGCAGCCGGAACTCCCGCCACCACATGACGTCCGTCATGTCGCCGAAGGTGCAGATCATGGCGATGCCGCTGCCCTTCTCCGGGTCGGCGGCCTCGTGCGCCACGACCGGCACCCGCACGCCGAAGAGCGGCGAGACGACCTCCTGGCCGAACAGCGGCTGGTACCGCTCGTCGTCCGGGTGCGCCACCAGCGCGACACAGGCCGGGAGCAGCTCCGGCCGCGTCGTCTCGATGCAGACGTCCTCCGCACCGTGCTGGAACGCGATGCGGTGGTAGGCGCCCGCGACCTCCTTGTCGACGACCTCGGCGTTGGCGACGGCGGTCTGGAAGGAGACGTCCCACATCGTGGGCGCCTCGGCCTGGTAGACCTCGCCGTGGGCCAGCAGCCGCAGGAAGGCCGCCTGGGAGACCCGCTGGGCCTCCTTGCCGATCGTCGTGTACGTCGTCGACCAGTCCACCGAGAGCCCCAGCTTGCGCCAGAGCTCCTCGAAGACCAGCTCGTCCTCCGTCGTCAGCCGCTCGCACAGCTCCACGAAGTTCTGCCGGGAGATGCTGACCGCGGGGGCCTTCTTGTCCTTGCCCGTCCGCTCGGACACCGGCGTCGGCGGCGTGAAGTCGGCGTCGTAGGGCAGCGAGGGGTCGCAGCGCACGCCGTAGTAGTTCTGCACCCGGCGCTCGGTCGGCAGCCCGTTGTCGTCCCACCCCATCGGGTAGAAGACGTGCTTGCCGCGCATGCGCTGGAAGCGCGCGACGATGTCCGTGTGCGTGTACGAGAACACGTGCCCGACGTGCAGCGAACCGCTGACCGTGGGCGGCGGGGTGTCGATGGAGAAGACGGCGTCACGGCTGCCCGGACGGTCGAAGCGGTATACCTCCGCCTCGCTCCAGAAACTCGACCACTTCGCTTCCAGTCCGTCGAGTGAGGGCTTCTCCGGGAGCGGAGACCCATAGCGCGTCACGCCGACACACCCTTCCCAGTCAGTTCTACACGTCGGGGCGGCCGGGCCACGGGCCCGCCGACGGCAACCACTGCGACGACGGCCACCGCGGGAGCGGCCACCGCGCGGCCGGAGGAACCGGCACGCCGAGGAGTCGAGACTCCACCCCAGGGTCAGTGTAGAGGGGCCGGGCGAGGGGCCCGTGTCTGCCGATCGCCGCTCTGAGCGCGCGTGAGCGCCGTCCCCTTCCGACCATGCCGGTAGGGCGCGCGCCGGGCCGACCGGCCACCACGCCCACCGTGCCCACGACCGGGACGTCCGCACCACGAACGAAGGAGGCGAGATGCACCACCGTACGGTCGCGGAGATCCCGCCCCGGGACGCCGTACGGGCCGCGCGGGACCTGCCCTCCAGGGAGATCGT
This sequence comes from Streptomyces chumphonensis, assembly GCF_014779715.1. Lineage (GTDB taxonomy): Bacteria > Actinomycetota > Actinomycetes > Streptomycetales > Streptomycetaceae > Streptomyces > Streptomyces chumphonensis. The sequence continues at coordinate 202,419 of NZ_JACXYU010000004.1, read as the reverse complement.
CCGGCTGCTCGCGGAGACCACCGGGCACAGCGGCACCGCCGTGCCCGTCGTCGACGACCTCGACCGCCCCATGGGCGTCGTCTCGGAGGCGGACCCGCTGCGCAAGGCCGCCGCCGACGCGGACCGGTCGAGCCCCGTCCCGGTGGTCCACCCGCAGGAGTGGGAGCGCGCCGAGACCGAGGGCGGCAGGGCGGAGGAGGTGATGTCCGCCCCGGCGGTGTGCGCCCGCCCGGAGTGGACGGCGGCCGAGGCCGCCCGCCTCATGACGGCCCACGGCGTCAAGCGACCGCCCGTCGTGGACGAGGCCGACCGGCTGCGGGGCATCGTCGGCCGGGGCGACCTGCTGCGCGTCCACCTGCGCCGTGACGACGCCGTCCGCGACGAGATCGTCGCCGACCGTCCGGACGGCTGAGGCTCCCCCGTCACCGCGTGCGGGCCCCTCCCGGACGTCCGAGGGACGAACGGCCTCGGGGCGGCGTGCTCCCGGTGCCCTACGATTGCGGCGGCTCCGCAGGCGCCGGACCGCGCCAGCCGGCCCTCCCCGACCCGGGCCCCGCCGGAGCACCGCCGCCGGAGCACCGCCGCCGGCCCCCGACGCACGAAACGGAGCATCCGAGGATGGCTCGACACCTGATCACCAGCGCGCTGCCCTACATCAACGGGATCAAGCACCTGGGCAACATGGTCGGGTCGATGCTTCCGGCGGACGTGTACGCCCGGTACCTCCGCCGGCGGGGCCACGACGTCCTCTTCATCTGCGCCACCGACGAGCACGGCACCCCCGCCGAGCTCGCCGCCAAGGAGGCGGACCTGTCCGTCGCCGCGTTCTGCGCCCGGGCCCACGACGCCCAGAAGGCCGTCTACGACGGCTTCGACCTGGCCTTCGACCACTTCGGCCGCAGCTCCGCGCGGCAGAACGTCGAGATCACGCAGCACTTCGCCCGTCGACTCCACGAGAACGGGTTCATCGAGGAGCGGGCCGTACGGCAGGTGTACTCCCCCGTCGACGGCCGCTTCCTGCCCGACCGGTACGTGGAGGGCACCTGCCCGCACTGCGGCTACGAGCGGGCCCGCGGCGACCAGTGCGAACACTGCACCCGCGTCCTCGACCCGACCGACCTGCTGCACCCCCGCTCCGCGATCAGCGGCGCCACGGAGCTTGAGGTGCGCGAGACGACGCACCTCTTCCTCCTCCAGTCGAAGCTCCAGCCCGAGGTCGAGGCCTGGGTGGCGCGGCACGAGGAGCAGTGGCCCCAGCTCTCCTCCTCCATCGCCCGCAAGTGGCTGACGGAGGGCCTGCACGACCGGGCGATCACCCGCGACCTGGACTGGGGCGTGCCCGTCCCGGCCGACACCTGGCCGAGGCTCGCGGCCGAGGGCAAGGTCTTCTACGTCTGGTTCGACGCCCCGATCGCCTACATCGGCGCGACGAAGGAGTGGGCGGACGCCGCCCCGGCCGGTGAGAACCGCGACTGGAAGGCGTGGTGGTACGACGCCGACACGACCGTGCGCTACACGCAGTTCATGGCCAAGGACAACGTCCCGTTCCACACCGTCATGTTCCCGGCCACCGAGCTCGGGGTGCGCGAGCCGTGGAAGAAGGTCGACGTCGTCAAGGGCTTCAACTGGCTCACGTACTACGGCGGCAAGTTCTCCACGTCGCAGAAGCGCGGCGTCTTCACCGACGCCGCCCTGGAGCTGCTCCCGGCCGACTACTGGCGCTACTTCCTCGTCGCGTCCGCCCCCGAGTCCGACGACTCGTCCTTCACCTGGGAGCACTTCGCCGCCACGGTCAACAAGGACCTCGCCGACACCCTCGGCAACTTCGTCAACCGGGTCCTGTCCTTCAGCCGCAAGCGCTTCGGCGACACCGTCCCGGCCGGGCACCCGGCGGGGACGGCGGAGGAGCGGCTGGGCGCGGAGGCCGCGCGCCTGCTGGCCGAGTACGAGGAGCACCTGGAGGCACTCCAGTTCCGCCGGGCCGCCGCCGCGCTGCGCGCCCTGTGGTCGGCCGGCAACGCCTACCTGGAGGAGAAGGCGCCCTGGCTGGAGATCAAGACGGACGCCGACGGCGCCGCCCTGACCCTCCGCACGGCGATGAACCTCATCCACCTCTACGCCGTCGTCTCCGCACCCGTCATCCCGGCCACGTCCGCCGCGATGCGCGGCGCGTTCGCCCTGCCCGACGACACCGCGACCTGGGTGACGGCCGAGCAGGCGACGTCCCTGGACACGGTCCCGGCCGACACACCGTTCACCGTGCCGCCCGTGCTGTTCGCGAAGATCACGGAGGAGGACCTGGAGTCCTACCGCGAACGCTTCGGCGGCGCCGAGTCCTGAGCCCGGCTGACGGGCGCCGGGACGCGGTCCGCCCCTGAGCCCGTCAGCGGACGCCGTCCCGCCGGTACCCGGCCCACAGCCGTCCGCCCGCCTGCGCGACCACCTCGTCCACGACCCGCACCAGGAGCTCCACCCGCCCCTCCAGCACCTCCCGCAGGCCGTGGTGCAGACGCCCGCCGAGACCGGGGTCGACCGGTTCAAGGCGCCGCGCCAGCCACTTCCCACCGCCCAGCCAGGAGCCCTCCAGCGCCAGCGCCAACTGCCCCGTCCTCGTGACGAGTTCGGTGGCGATGAACAGGCGCTCGGCCTGGTCGCCGCAGCCGACGAGGTCGTCGAGGAGATCGGTCAGCGCGTACCGGCGGTCCTCGACCTCCTCGGCCGACACCGGCGGCGGCCCGGCGGCCACCACCTTCCGGGCCGTCGCGGCCAGGCGCGCGCCGAGCCCGTCCACGTCACGGATCAGCAGCCCCTCCGCACACATCCACACCAACGGCGACCGGCGCCCGCGCACCTCCCGCTCGACGTAGGCGTGCCAGGTCGCCTCCGTGTGCACGAACAACTCCACCGGCCAGTCGGCGAACCGCAGGCTCTCCCGGTAGGGGGCCGGCGCACCGTGGAGCAGCACCACGACGTCCAGGTCCGACGTCGCCGTGCGACGCCCGCTCGCGGCACTGCCCCCCAGAAACGCCGCCCTGGCCCCCGGATGACGCTCCTCCACCACCGCCCGCGCGGCCCCGATCGCCTCCATCCCCCCACTCTCCCCACCCACCCCACCCCCCGCACCCGGTTTTCCGGGCGCGGCCGGCTCGCGGCCCGGGGCAGAGGCCGGGGGCCCAGCTCCGCGCCTTAGGGTGAGTGGCGTGCGGCATCCCCTCGCTCTCTTCGACCTCGACAACACCCTCGTGGACCGGCAGGGCACGCTCGCCGAATGGGCCGCCGGGTTCGTCGCCCGGCACGGCCTGGACACCGAGGAACAGAGCCACCTCGTGGGCATGGTCGCCGCGCGGGCCCACCCGCCCACCTTCGACGCGATCCGCGCTCGCTACCGGCTGCCCCCGTCGGCCACGGAACTGTGGCGCGCCTACTGCGCCGACATCGCCGCCCTGGTGTCATGCCCGCCCGAGGTCCTCGACGGCTTGGACGCACTACGGTCGGCCGGTTGGCGGGTGGGCGTGGCGACCAACGGGGCGTCGGACATCCAACGTGCCAAGCTGCGGTCCACGCGGATCCTCCAGCACGTGAACGGCGTGTTCGTCTCGGGGGAGGTCGACGTGCGCAAACCGCGGACCCGGCACTTCGCCCTGGCCGCCGCCCGCTGCGGCGCCACGCTGGACGACGGCGGCTGGATGGTCGGCGACAGCGTGGTCAACGACATCGGTGGCGGGCGAACGGCGGGGCTGCGCACCGTCTGGGTCCACAACGGCCGCTCCTGGCCGAACACCTCCGGCCACGGGCCCGACCACACGGTGCCCGACGTCCGCGCCGCCATCGACCTGCTGCTGCACACCACCGACCACGAGAGGACCACGGCGTGACGGACGTCGTCGGGCTGCTGCACCCCGGCAGCATGGGATCCGCCGTCGGCGCCCAGTTGCGCGCCCGGGGGCACGTCGTGCTGTGGTGCCCGGACGGACGCGGCGACGCCACCCACCGACGGGCGGAACGGGCCGGCCTCGAACCCGCCGCCCTGCCCGAGCTCGTCTCCCGCTCCGACGTGGTGCTGTCCCTGTGCCCACCGGCCGCCGCGGAGGCGACCGCCGCCCAGGTGGCCGGGCAGAACGCCGTGCGCGCGGGCACGATCTATGTGGAGGCGAACGCCGTGGCGCCGGGCCGGGTACGCGGCATCGCCGACCGTCTGGCTCCGACACCGGTCGTCGACGCCGCGGTGGTCGGATCGCCTCCGGTGGGCGGCAAGCACCCGACCGTCTACCTGTCCGGCCCCGGCGAGCAGACCGAGCGGATCGCCGGACTCTTCGCACGCACCGACGTGCGGACCCACGTCCTGGGCGAGGATGTCGGTCAGGCCTCCGCGCTCAAGTTGGCGTACTCCAGCTACCAGAAGGTCTCCCGGGTCCTGGCCGCCGTGGCGTACGGGGCGGCCGAGTCGTACGGCGTCGCGGACGAGCTGCTGGCGATCGCGGCCAAGCGGACCCGCAGCTACCTCGTGGAGACCGACTACATCCCCAAAACCGCAGCCCGCGCCTGGCGTTGGAGGCCCGAGATCGAGGACGCGGCCACGGTGATCGCCGATGCAGGGTTGCCGGACTCCCTGCTGCGCGCCGCCGCCGCGACCCTGGCCCGGTGGGAGGATGAAAGGGACGAGCAACTGGACGTCGAAGAGGCACTGGAAGCACTGCGCCGAGGCCGGGGCCCGGCCGCCTCGACCTGAGCCGCGTGGCCCGCGCCCGCCCGCCCCGACCGTCAGGAACCCGACGACGTGCTGCGGACGAGGTGATCGATGCTTCGCGCGGCCTCCCGGGGCGCGGTCGTCTCCGTGTCGATGCGCAGTTCCCACCCCGCCTGCGGATGGTCCGCGAGATCGGCCTGCGTGGCGTCCCACGCGGCCAGCCGCGCCACCGTGTCCGTGTCACCCCGACCCGGTGAGCGTCGGGCGGTGGTCTCCTTGGAGCACCACAGCAGAACGCGCACCCAGCGCGCCGGGAAGAGGGCGGCCACCCGCTCCACCCCCGCCATCTGACCGAGGTGGACGACGGGCGTCCTGCCGCCGTCCAGGACGTCATCGAGGCCGGGCCGGTCCACGACGTAGACGTTGCCGTAACGGTCGTTTCGGTAGATGACGTCGCCGCGGGCCTCCAGGTCGGCCAGTTGCTCCGGGGTGCCCATCCGGTAGCCCCGCGTCTTCCCGGTGCCGATCTTCAGACGGGGGAACAGCACGTACCCGGAGTCGAGTTCGGTGAGCGCTGCCGTGACCGTGTCCTTGCCCGCCGCCGGCGGCCCGTAGAGCAGGACGCCCCGCCTCACGGGAACACCGTCCCGAAGACCTGCCGCACCTGGTCCGTGAGCGATATCGCGGCGCCGAGCCTGTTGTCGACGTTCAGGTGCGGTACGACGGGGCGCAGGTCGAGGTCGATCCCTGCCGCGTACGTGTCCCAGTTCTGGAGCTTCCAGCTGTCCCGGGCGGCGGACCGGAACCTGATGTACACGGTGTCAGGCCACTGGGCGGATCCGGCCACCGGTTGCCTGTCGCAACGCGGCTTCCAGCCGGTCGCGGGCCTCGGTCTGGGCAGCGATGCGTTCGTTGAGGACCCCCAGCCGTTCCAACGCGACCCGCAGCCCCTTGTCCGAGGGCGGTGCGGCGGCCACATCGCCGTCCAAGCACGGCAGGAACACCCGCACGTCGTCCAGGGTGAGCCCGGCGGCCAGCAGGTAGCGGATATTGCGCACCCGCACCACCGCCCGCTCATCGTAGATGCGGTAGCCGTTGGGGGCCCGCTGCGAGGAGATCAGTCCGGCCTCCTCGTAGTGCCGCAGTGCACGGGCAGTTGTCCCCGTCGCCCTGGCAAGCTCACCGATCCGCACCCATCCCACCTCCCGGGCCACTCCTATCACGCCACGACCGCTCCGCCGTCAACTGGGAGCACCACACCGGTGACAAACGACGCGGCTGGTGCGGCAAGTTGGGTGACTGCCCAGGCCACCTCCTCGGTGCGGCCGATCCGAGCCAGTGGGGTGTGCGCCAGCTGCCACTCCCGCACCGCTGCCATCCGCTCCGGCGTCAGGCCCTGGTGCTCGCCGATGGGAGTGTCGATAGCGCCGGGGGCGACCGCCACCACCCGGATTCCGAGGGGTGCCAGCTCAACCGCCCAGCTGCGGGTAAGCAGTTCCAGAGCGGTCTTGGTAGCCGCATAGACCGAACTGCCGGGCCAGGCCCGCTGCCCCACCGACGTACTGACATTGACGATCACCCCGCCCGACTTCTCCAGGAGTGGCAGCGCGTCCTGGGTCAGCAGGATGGGCGCGACGAGGTTGGTTGCAAGCTGAGCCGTGATCATCTCCGGCGTCAGCGTGCCGAGGGCGCCGCTGCGCACGATGCCTGCGTTGTTGACCAGCACGTCCAGCCGGCCGTGTGTCTCCAGCACGGCCCGGATGATCCGATCCGGCTCGCCCACGGCGGTGATGTCGGCGGCCAGCGGCGTGATCCGGTCGTGCCGGGCCGCGGTCTCCTCGAGGGGCTCGGCCCGCCGCCCGATCGCGACCACGTGGGCGCCCTCAGCGGCGAAGGCGCGGGCGGTGGCCCGTCCGATTCCGGTGCCGGCTCCGGTGACGGCGACGACCCTGCTGCTCTGCGATGCGGTGCTGTTCATGCCGGTCATCGTGCAACCCTGCCGCCAGCGGCAACGTCAAGCAGCGCCTGACGGGCGATAGTCACCGCTGGTGGTCACCTGGGGCATAGCGACGCCACGTTCCTCCGGCTTCTTCGGCGATTCGGGTGGTGTGGTCGTCGTTGTAGCCGAGCATCCGGGCGATCACCGGAGCAGGGGCCTGGCGGACGAGTTGGCGGATCGCCGCTGTACGTCCTGGCCGGGTCGGGAAGCCCAGTTGACGGAGCCGAGGCGCCATGGCTTCCGGGGTCATGAGTTGTCCGGCCCGGCGCCTTGGGAAGAGCCATCGGGCATCGGGGTTGGTCGCGGTCTTGGTGTTCGGTCGCTGGTCCAGGTAGTCCAGCAGCATCCCGTCGAACGGAGCGGGAACGGGCGAAGGTGGATCGCCTGCCCGTCGTCTCCCTTGAACGACGTCTGCTGGACCATGGGGTGCTCCTGGCCGGGCACCTTGGTCCACCACAGGACGCGGTCCGTGTACGCGACGAGTGCGCCGGTCTGCTGGTGGATCGCGACCATCGGCTCTGCGTCGGGTTCGGAGTTGGCCCGCACTAGTGCGACGAGCTCGACGGCTCCAAGGGAGGTGGCGGTGGCGTACGTCGTGATGGAGCCGTGCCGTTCGATGACATCGCCCTCGATGGGGTTCAACCCGTAGAACTCGTAGGGGAAGTCGCCGTCGGCGGTCCTGGTCCGGAAGACTCGAGGCTCCCGTGCCTCTCCGAACCGAGCGCGCTGGCCGGCATCGGCGGAGGAGCGGTCTCCGTGATCCGCGATGGCGGACACGTCGATCTCACCCCTTTCGATCCGGACCTTCGTGCGCCGCTTGAGCGTCGTGTTGCACCGAGCCGAGCAGACCTGCCGGTCACGGTGCTCCCAGTGCGCGCTCCTCTGCACGGGCTCGCCGCAGATCCGGCAGGGTTCGCCGCCAGTGGCACGTTCGGCAGCGGCGAGGATCGGGTTCCAGTGAGGATCACCGCGTACCTCGCGGGTCCTGGAGAGGTCGGGCACCGGCGGTGTCCCCGGCGTGAGCGTCTGCCTCGGGCGAGGCACCCTCGGCGCGTCCTTCGGGAGCAGTACTTCTGGCTGCGCGGGCGCCGATACTCCATCTCTGTGCCGCAGACCGCGAACGGGCGCCCCGCTCGCTCGGAGGCGCTGGTGCTGGCGTCTTCGGTGCTGTCGAAGCCGTGGTCCACAGGTCGTCCGCAGGGTCGAGTGGGCAACTGGAGTTCGCGAACGCGCAGGTGCGAGGTGACACGCCGGGGGCGTGCTGCCTCTGCCGGGTGGTCGTCTGCTGGGAGAAGCCGACCAAGATCTTCTCCCAGATTTCTCCCAAACGATCTCCAGGAACGGCTCAGGGCCACCGACTCACGTGAGTCGGTGGCCCTGACCTGTGTTTCTTCAGTCGGGGTGGCGGGATTTGAACCCACGACCTCTTCGTCCCGAACGAAGCGCGCTGCCAAGCTGCGCCACACCCCGAAGCAACGGGGACTACTTTAGCCCACCGTCGCGTGGACGCGAAATCCGGTTTCGCGGGTGGTCACCGGGGCTGCGGGGTGAGGGTGAGGAGGGTGGCTTCGGGGGGGCAGGCGAAGCGGGCCGGGGTGTAGCGGCCCGCGCCGCAGCCGGCGGAGACGTGGAGGTAGGAGCGGTGGCCGGGGGTGGTGTGGGCGGACAGGCCGCTGGCGCGGGCGGTGTCGAGGTCGCAGTTGGTGACGAGGGCGCCGTAGCCGGGGATGCGGAGCTGGCCGCCGTGGGTGTGACCGGCCAGGATGAGGGGGTAGCCGTCGGCGGTGAACGCGTCGAGGGCGCGGAGGTAGGGGGCGTGGACGACGGCGAGGGAGACGTCGGCGTCCGGGTCCGGGCCGCCGGCGACCTCGCTGTAGCGGTCGCGCTTGATGTGCGGGTCGTCGAGGCCGGTGAGGGCGAGGTCGCAGCCGTCGAGCTTGATCCGCCCCCGGGTGTTGGTCAGCCCGGCCCATCCGGCGGCGTCGAAGGCGTCGCGCATGGGTTCCCACGGGATGTGCACGGCGTTCTCGACGGGCGGGTTGCCGTTGAGGCCGTGGCGTCCGCTGGCCTTCTCCAGGAGGTAGCGGGCCGGGTTGCGCAGCCGGGGGCCGTAGTAGTCGTTGGAGCCGAAGACGTAGGCGCCGGGGTACTCCATGAGGGGGCCGAGGGCGTCGAGCAGCTCGGGAACGGCCTCGGGGTCGGAGAGGTTGTCGCCGGTGTTGACGACGAGGTCGGGGCGCAGGCCCGCGAGGGACTGGAGCCAGCGTTGCTTGCGGCGCTGGCCGCCGACCATGTGGATGTCGGACAGCTGGAGCAGCCGCAGGGGGCGCATGCCGGGCGGCAGCACCGGGACGGTGACCCGCCGCAGCCGGAAGGCGCGGGGCTCGATGGCCACCGCGTAGCCGACGCAGGCTGCTCCGAAGGCGGCCAGACCGAGGGGGACTCCGTATCGCGCGCGCATCGTCCCATCGTCTCAGAGGGCGCGGGAGGGCACAGCGGGGGCCGGGGTCGCCCGGGGCCCGCCGGGAGCGGCCGGGGTCAGTGGGTGGCGAGGGCGACGGCGGCGCCGTAGCCGGTGGGGGTGTGGACGTCGGTGACGGTCCAGCCGACGAGGGGGGCGGGGGTGGGGCCGGAGCCGAGGTAGTCGAGCGAGGGGTCGCGGGCCAGGCCGATGCCGAGGCCCTTGAGGTAGGCCTCCTTGCGGGTCCAGGCGCGGGTGAACGCGGCCGGGGCCTCGTGCGGCGGGAGGGTGCCCAGCTCGGCGGTTTCGCGGGGGTGCAGGGAGCGCGCGACGGTGGCGACGGTGTCGGGGGTCGGCACCGTCTCGACGTCGGCGCCCACGGGCGCGGTGGCGACGGCGATCAGGGCCAGGTCGCCGGTGTGGGACAGCGAGAAGTGCAGGGGGGCGCCGGCGACGGCGGGACGGCCGTGGGGCTTGTCGCAGCCGGGGCAGGCCAGCCGGGTGAGGGGGAGCGTGGCGGGCGGCCGGTCGAGGTAGGCGGCGAGCAGGAGCCGCAGGGCGACGTGCGAGGTGACGTAGAGGTCGCGGTCGGTGGCGCGGCGGAAGGCGTCGGCGTGGGTGCGCTCGTCCTGGTCGAGGAGGTGCGGGGCGAGCCGTGCGGCGTCCCCCACGTGGTCGGCGACGCGCACGGTCCACAGGGCGGGCGTGCCGTCGACGAGGGGGGCGGGCTGCAACGCGGCGTCGCTGACGACGAGTTCCGACGGCTTGTACACAGGGCTCCCCTCCCGTGGCGATGGGCCGTACGTGATCGTACGGCCCATCGCCGCCGGATGGGGCCCGGCCACGGGGTCGGTTTCAGCGGCCCGTGGGCGGTGGACGGTCGGCGGTGTGGGAGTCGGAAACCGGATCGGGTCACTCCGTGCCGGGCAGGCATTCGGTGAGCAGGGCGAGGATGTCGCGCCAGGCCCGCTGTGCGTGCCGGGGGTGGTGACCGACGCCGGGCAGCACGGTGTGGTCGACCGGTGGGTGGTGGAAGGCGTGCAGGGCGCCTCCGTAGACCGTGAGGCGCCAGTCGACGCCCGCGGCCTCCATCTCCGCCGTGAACGCTTCCCGTTGCGCGGCGGGCATGATCGGGTCCTGGGACCCGACGCCGGCCCACACCGGGCAGCGGATGCGGGCCGCCTCCCCCGGTCGGCCCGTGGTCAGTGCGTTGACGGTGCCGATCGCGCGCAGGTCGACGCCGTCGCGACCGAGTTCCAGCGCGACCGCGCCCCCGGTGCCGTAGCCGACGGCGGCGGTCCGGTCGGGGTCGGCGCGTGGTTCGGCACGCAGCACGTCGAGCGCGGCGTGCCCGATTCCGCGCATCCGGTCGGGGTCGGCGAGCAGCGGCAGGCAGCGGGCCAGCATCTCCTCCGGGTCCGCCAGATAGCGTCCGCCGTGGAGGTCGAAGGCGAGGGCCACGTACCCCAGCTCGGCCAGCGCCTCGGCCCGGCGGCGCTCGACGTCGCCGAGCCCGACGCCCTCGGGCCCGATCAGGACGGCGGGCCGGCGCCCGGTTCCGGCGGGGAGCGCGAGATGCCCGACCATCGTCAGGTCGTCGGCCGGGTAGGTGACGGTACGGGTGGTGAGCGTCGTCATGACCGGACGGTAGTCACCGATGCGCCCGCACCGGCGTGGTGTTCACCTACGGCAGACGGCTGCCTGTCCCGACCTGCGGCCCTTGGCAACGGTGGGGTCGCTCCTATCGTGGGGGCACAGACGCCGGACGCTTCCCTGGGGGGACCGTGTACAACGCCGCGACACTCGCCATCTCGCTCTTAGCCTTGGTGGTCTCGTCTCTCGCCGTATGGCGACAGATCCGCAACGCGAGGTCGGCGGGCGCCTTCGCGACAGTGCTGGAGGTGTACCTGCGCGACGTCCGCGACAAGGACTACCAGCGCGACCAGTCGTACGTCCTCTCCCGCCTCGCGGTGGAGCACCCCCCGGCCGACGGCATCAGGAACCTTCCCGACGATGCCCAGCACGCCGTGTGGAACGTGGCCTTCCTGTACGAGAGCCTCGGCATGATGTACGTGCTCGGCAACATGGACCGGCGCATCGCCCTGGGCACGTTCAACTTCCGCATCGTGCAGGTGTGGGAAGCCCTTGAGCCGTATGTGGTGGCGGAACGGGCCGCCCGCCTGAGTCCGTTCCTGGCCTTCTTCGAGCACCTCTACCTGGAGGCCCGCTCCACATCCCCCGTCGACCTCTACCGCAAGGCCGGTCTCCGCCACCGCGACGGCTTCGTCCCGGACCGGGCACCGTCGGTGGGCCCGGAGGCCACCGCGCGTGCCGACGACGAACACGGCGCGGTCCCCGGCTGAGCACGTCAGCGCCGGGCCCTGCGAGGAGCTCGTGACCGTGTGCGTGGCGTTCGATCCCGGGCGTCGGGCCCGCACGCCGGGGCCCTGGGTCATACGGAGACGCGTGAGCGGCGCCTTCCTGGCACACTGACCGGCATGACCACGCTCAAGGCCCGGCTGCAGGGCGACCTGACCGCAGCGATCAAGGAGCGCGACACGCTGCGCTCCTCCACTCTCCGGATGACCCTCACCGAGATCAGCAAGGAGGAGGTCGCGGGCACGACGGCCCGCGAGCTCTCCGACGACGAGGTCCTGAAGGTCCTGACGCGCGAGACGAAGAAGCGCCGTGAGGCGGCCGAGGCGTTCGAGCAGGGCGGCCGGGCGGAGTCGGCCGAGCAGGAGCGGGCCGAGGGGCGTGTGCTCGCCGAGTACCTGCCCGCGCAGCTGACCGACGCCGAGCTGGACGTGCTCGTCGCCGAGGCGGTCGCGGAGACGGGCGCGGCGGGGCCGAAGGCGATGGGCCAGGTCATGAAGGCCGCGGGCCCGAAGGTCGCGGGCCGGGCGGAGGGCGGCCGGGTGGCCGCCGCCGTCAAGAAGGCCCTCGCGGGCTGAGACCGGGGAGCACGTACGGCACGAGGGCCCTCCCCCGCTGCGGGGGAGGGCCCTCGTGCCGTACGGCCACCGCGCTACTGCGGGGTGGGCGGGTACTCGGGGCCGCCGGTGCCGCCGTTCCAGCCGCCGCCTTCCGACCAGCCGCCGTCGCCGCCGATGTCGCCGCCACCGGAGTCGCCACCGCTGAGGCCGCCGCCGTCGCCGCCACCGGGGCCACCGCCGCCCGGTCCGCCGTTGCCGCCGCCGGGGCCGCCCGTCTGGCCGCCGGCCGTGGGGTCCCAGGGGAAGCCGGGCCAGTCCGGGTCGCCGGGGGGCGGGGTGTCGCCGGGACGGTCGTCGTCCCGGTCGTCGTCCTCCTCGTCCTCGTCCTCCGGCTTGCCCTCGGGCTTGCCGCGCGGGACGTCGACCGGGTTGAACTCGGTGGCCTGCACGCCCTTCAGCGCGCCGGTCATGGCCGCCTTCCAGATCGGTCCGGGCACACAGCCGCCGCAGACCTTCTCGTAGAACTGGCCGCCGATGGTGATGTTGAACATCTCCGGCTGCTCCGCGCCGTCGCCGCCGACCCAGACGGCCGTGGACAGCTGCGGGGTGTAGCCGACGAACCAGGCGTGCTTGCGGCCGTCCGTCGTGCCGGTCTTGCCCGCGTTCTGCCGGTCGGTGAGGCCCGCGGAGGTGCCGGTGCCGTCCTGGACGACGCCCTTGAGCATCTGGTTGATCGTGTCGGCCGTGCGCTGGGACATCGCGCGGGTGCAGTCCGGGCCGGGCGGCCGCAGCTCGTTGCCCTCCGCGTCGGTCACGGACTCGATCGCCATGGGCGCGCAGTACGTGCCGCGGTTGGCGAACGTGGCGTAGGCGGCGGCCATCGTCAGCGGGCTGCTCGCCTGGGCGCCGAGCACCATGGACGGGCTGATGTCGAGCGGCTTGCCCGAACCCTGCCGGATCCCCATGGCCTTGGCCATCTTGGCGGCCTCGCACATGCCGGTCTTCTGGAGCAGGTCGATGGAGTAGGTGTTGATCGACTTGCCGAGCGCGCTCGTCATGTCCCAGGTGCCGCGCTCGGTCTCCAGCTCGTTCTGCACCTCGTACTCGGCGTCCGCGTACGGCGTTCCGTCGCAGGTGAGGAACTTGCTCTGGTCGAACGTGTGCTTGTACCCGCTCTTGAAGGTGTGCGCCGGGCTGATGCCGTTCTCCAGGGCGGCGGCGGCCACGACGGGCTTGAAGGTGGAGCCCACCTGGAAGCCGTAGGCCGAGCCGCCCATGTCGTTGTCGACGGAGAGGTTGAGCATCGTCTGGTTCTCTTCGGGGTTCGTCCCGTACGGCCGGGACTGCGCCATCGCCGTGATCTTGCCGGTGCCGGGTTCGACCGAGACGACGGCGGCGGCGACCGGGTCGTCCTGGTTCACCTTGCTCCTGGCCGCCTCGGAGGCCGCCTTCTGCGCCTCGGGGCGGAGGGTGGTGCGGATGGTGAGCCCGCCGCGGTTCCACCGGGCCTGGCGCTCCTTGTCGGTCTCGCCGAAGGCGGGGTCGCCGAGGAATGCCTCCTCGACGTAGTCGCAGAAGAAGCCGGCGTCCTTGGTGGCGGTGATGCAGCCCTGCCGGGCCTCGCTCACGTTCAGGCCGAGGTCCTTGGCCTGGGCGGCGTCGGCCTCCTCGGGGCTGATGTCGCCGACCTCGGCCATCCGCTCCAGCACGGTGTCGCGCCGCTGCTTGGCGGTGGGCCCGTCGTTGATCGGGTTGTAGCGGGTCGGGGACTGGACGATCCCGGCGAGCAGGGCGGCCTCGTGGAGCTCCAGGTCCTTCGCGGACTTGGAGAAGTACCGCTTGGACGCGGCCTCGACGCCGTAGGACTGCTCGGAGAAGAACGTGATGTTGAGGTAGTTCTCCAGGATCTGGTCCTTGGTCAGCTCCTGCTCCAGCGCGATGGCGTACTTCAGCTCGGTGATCTTGCGGCCGACCGTCTGGCGGGTGGCGTACTTGAACGCCTCCTCCTCGTTGCCGGCCTCCTCCACGAACACGTTCTTCACGTACTGCTGGGTCAGGGTGGACCCGCCCTGGGTGACGGTGCCGCTCTGGGCGTTCTCGCTGAGCGCGCGGAGCATGCCCTTGAGGTCGACGGCACCGTGCTCGTAGAACCGGGAGTCCTCGATGGCGACGATCGCCTTCCGCATCCACGGGGAGATCTCGTCGAGGCCGACGACGACGCGGTTGCGCGAGTAGACGTCGGCGATCACCCCGCCCTCGGCGTCGAGGATCTGCGTCTTCTGACTCAGCGGGGGCCGCTTGAGGTCGATGGGCAGTTCGTCGAAGCCCTGCGCCGTCTCCTTGGCGGTCAGCCCCGCGATGCCCACGGCCGGCAGCGCGAGGCCGGCCATGACGGCTCCGGCGAGGACGCTGACGCCGAGGAACTTGGCGGCCTGCTGCGTCGCGGACAGCCCACCGCCCGAGCGTTTGTTTGCCATGCGGGCAAGGGTAGCCCGACGCGTCGCGGTCCCCGTGGTGCCGGTACGGCGAGGGCCCGCCCGCCGGGGGGTGGGCCCTGACCGGACGCCGACGGACGCCGCCGGGCGGATGCCGCGGGGCGCCGGGGGACGTCCGGAGAGCCGCCGTTCAACTCAGGGGCGAGCCGGGCGGCACCGAACGGACGGTCGGAACGTGCGAACAACCGGGCCGGTGTTCGGTCAGGTCACGCCCCGCAACGGCCGGAACGTCCCGTTTCTCACTCCTGTGAGTGATGAGACCCGTCCGTATGGGCGGAATATGCCAGCGAACTGCGGACGACGGCACCTGACAACCCGTCCGACGTGGGGTCACTCCGTTGGGTGATCTGCCGCGCACACATAGTCCGTTCGGGCCATTCAAGATTGGGCCCGACGGGGGTGTTGTCGCCTGCTCGCCTTCCGTAACGTCCCAACTGGCGACGGAGCATATGCCGTTTGTCGTCGTGGGGGAGCCTCGATTTCGGGAGAGGACGGCGCCAGCATGAGCAGCTGGGCAACCGACTGGAGTACGCAGGCCGCCTGCCGTACGACGGATCCGGATGAATTGTTCGTACAGGGAGCGGCCCAGAACAGGGCCAAGGCGGTGTGCACCGGATGTCCGGTACGCACCGAATGTCTCGCCGATGCCCTCGACAACCGCGTGGAGTTCGGCGTGTGGGGCGGCATGACGGAGCGGGAGCGCAGAGCGCTGCTGCGCCGGCGCCCCATGGTCAGCTCCTGGCGTCGGCTGCTGGAGACGGCCAGGGCGGAGTACGAGTCCTTCGGGCGTGAGTACGCCGAGGCCTCGGCGGACGTGGAGGCGCACGAGCGCGGTGGCGTACCGGTGGCCGCGGGCTGACGGGTCCGGCCCGGCGGCCCGCACGGGCCGCCGCACCCGTTCGACGACGGGCGGCCGAGGGGGACGGCCGGCCGCCGCTACCGTTGCTGCGGGACGGGCGGCTGTGCGGCGAGCAGGTCGCCGATGTCCCGCAGCCCGGCCAGATCGTGGACGTCGCCGGGCAAGGCGGCGACCTCGGCCACCGGCACCTCCGGGTGCAGGGCGGTGAACCGGTCCCGCATCCGGCGCTCGCGGGCGATGACGCGCATGCGTTCGGCGTGCAGGGTCAGCAGGCCGGCCGCGAGGCGGTGCGGAGCCCCGCCGTCCGCGTCCTCCTCCAGCGTCTCGGCGGCGGCCAGGGCCCGCTCGGCGCTGAGCTCCCCGGCGCTGCTGCCGTGGACGCGGTTGAGCAGCAGCCCGGCCAGCGGCATCCGGTCGGCGTGCAGCCGCTCCACGAAGTACGCCGCCTCCCGCAGCGCGTCCCGCTCGGGGGCGGCGACGACGAGGAACGCCGTGCCCGGGGCCTGGAGCAGCCGGTAGGTGGCGTCGGCCCGGGTGCGGAAGCCGCCGAACAGCGTGTCCATGGCCGCGACGAAGGTCTGCACGTCGCGCAGCATCCCCGTGCCGAGCAGCTTGCCCAGGGTCCCGGTGACCATGGACACCCCGGTCATGCCGAGGCTGAACATCTTGAGCCCGGCCCGGCCGCCCGCCTTCGCGGGCGCGGCGAGCAGCCGGATGAAGCGGCCGTCGAGGAACGAGCCGAGGCGGCCGGGGGCGTCCAGGAAGTCCAGCGCGGAGCGGCTCGGCGGGGTGTCGACGATGATGAGGTCCCACGCGTCGCGGGCGCGGAGCTGGCCGAGCTTCTCCATCGCCATGTACTCCTGCGTGCCCGCGAAGCCGGCCGACAGGGACTGGTAGAAGGGGTTGTCCAGGATCGCGCGGGCCCGGTCGGCGTCCGCGTGCGCTTCGACGATCTCGTCGAACGTGCGCTTCATGTCCAGCATCATCGCGTGCAGTTCACCGCCCCGGGCGGTGTCGATGCCGGGCACCCGCCGGGGGGTGTTGTCCAGCTCGGTCAGGCCCATGGACTGCGCGAGCCGCCGGGCCGGGTCGATGGTGAGCACGACGACCTTCCGGCCGCGCTCGGCCGCGCGGAGGCCGAGGGCCGCCGCCGAGGTCGTCTTCCCGACGCCGCCCGCGCCGCAGCAGACGACGATGCGGGTGGCCGGGTCGTCCAGCAGCGGGTCGGTCTCCAGCACGGGGACGTCCCGCAGTACCTCCGGGTTCATGCCCCGGCTCCTTCCCGCTCGTCGCCGTCGTCGTCCGGGGCGCCGGACGGGCCGCCCCCCGGGCCGCCGGAAGAACCCCCGAGGTCTCCGGTCACCGCGTGCCCGTCCTGGGCGCGGAGGGCGGCGGCGAGCGTGTAGAGGCCGGCGAGGTCGACGCCGTCCCACAGCAGCGGCAGTTCCAGCGTGGGGAGGTCCAGCGCGGCGATCTCCGCCCGCTGCCGCTCCTCCAGGGTGACCCGCTCGGCGTGCTCGCGGGCCTGCCGGAGCAGCGGGTCCACGAGCCGCTGCGCCTTGCCGCCGCGCCGCGCGCCACCGAGCCCGGCGGTCGCGAACGCCTCGGCCAGCTCCGCGCGGACGCCGTCGGCCGCCGTGACGTCCGCCGCGTCCAGCACCGCCGGGCGGACGAGGTTCACCACGGCCGCGCCGACCGGCAGCCCGGCCCCGCGCAGTTCGGCGACGCCGTCCAGGGTCTCCTGCACGGGCATCTCCTCCAGCAGGGTGACCAGGTGCACGGCCGTCTCCGGCGATTTCAGCACCCGCATGACGGCCTGCGCCTGATGGTGCACGGGCCCGACCCGGGCGAGCCCGGCGACCTCGTCGTTGACCCCCAGGAACCGGGTGATGCGGCCGGTCGGCGGGGCGTCCATGACCACGGCGTCGTAGACGAAGGCGCCCGCGCGGTCGCGCCGCCGCACCGCCTCGCACGCCTTGCCCGTCAGCAGGACGTCCCGGACGCCGGGGGCGATGGTGGTCGCGAAGTCGATCGCGCCGATCTTGCGCAGGGCACGGCCCGCGCTGCCGAGTTTGTAGAACATCTGGAGGTAGTCCAGCAGGGCGCGCTCGGCGTCGATGGCCAGCGCGAAGACCTCGCCCCCGCCGGGCGCGACCGCGATCTTGCGCTCCTCGTAGGGGAGCGCCTCGGTCTCGAAGAGCTGGGCGATGCCCTGTCGTCCCTCCACCTCCACCAGGAGTGTGCGCTTCCCGGCGTCCGCCAGGGCGAGCGCGAGTGCGGCGGCGACCGTCGTCTTGCCCGTGCCGCCCTTGCCGGTGACCACATGCAGCCTGCTCACGGCCAGGAGCCTAGTTCCTGGCCCCTGGGCGGGCGACGCCGCCCGCCTCCGGGGCACGGCCCGTCGGGCCCCGCCGCAGCCGTTACGCTCGGGCCCATGACGAAATGGGAATACGCGACGGTGCCGCTCCTCGTGCACGCGACCAAGCAGATCCTGGACACCTGGGGCGAGGACGGCTGGGAGCTCGTCCAGGTCGTGCCCGGCCCGAACAACCCCGAGCAGCTGGTGGCCTACCTCAAGCGGGAGAAGGCGTGAGCGCCCCGGCGGGCCGGGTCGAGGCGAAACTCGCCGAGCTGGGCCTGAAGCTGCCCGAGGTGACGCCGCCGCTGGCCGCGTACGTCCCGGCCGTGCGGACCGGCCGCTACGTCTACACCTCGGGCCAGGTGCCCCTGGTGGACGGTTCGCTGCCGGTGGCGGGCAAGGTGGGCAGCGAGGTCTCGCCCGAGCAGGCGAAGGAGCTGGCGGCCGTCTGCGCGCTCAACGCCCTGGCGGCCGTGAAGTCGGTCGCCGGTGACCTCGACCGGATCGCCCGCGTGGTGAAGGTCGTCGGCTTCGTCGCCTCCGCCCCGCACTTCACCGGCCAGCCCGGCGTCGTCAACGGCGCCAGCGAGCTGCTGGGCACCGTCCTCGGCGACGCCGGGGTGCACGCCCGCAGCGCGGTCGGCGTCTCCGTCCTGCCGATCGACGCTCCCGTGGAGGTCGAGATCCAGGTGGAGCTGCGGGACTGACGCCGGTTCCGGAGTGCGGCGCGCCGCGCTCCGGGTCAGAACGGACAGGTGAGGGTCTGGGCCGCCGAGCGCAGCGTTGCGGCGACGGCGGCGCAGACCGTGCCGGCCGGCTCGGGCGGCGTCGGTGCGCCCGGCGGCGTCCGCTCCCGGCGGGTCGCCCGCAGCAGCGCCGCGAGGGCGTCGGCGTGCGGTCCGGGGGGCGGTGCCGCGGGGGGCCGGGCGGGCAGGTGGCGTCCGCCGCGCCGCCGGTCGGCGAACCCGGCGAGCCGACCGGCCCGGCCGGACGCACGGGAGTCGCCGGACCCGCCGGGTACGAACACCAGCCGCCGCTCGGCCAGGAGCCGGTCCAGCACCGCCTCGTACACGTGCGGCGCGAGGTGTTCGAGGCGGTCCTCCAGGCAGCGCCGCCGGTGGTCCAGGAGCAGGGCGCCCAGCACCTCGTCCGCGACGGGGTCGTCGACGCGGTCGGCGCACCGGACGGTGACGTGGCCGGGGCGCACGGCGACGCGCCCGGCCAGCGCCAGGTCGACGAGGACGGCCCCGGCCGTCCCGAGCCCCAGCTCGACGCGCCACCGGTCGGGGCGTCCCCGCGACGCGGCGGCGACGTGCAGCAGGAGGGCGTCGGCGAGCCGGCCGGGGCGGGGCCGGGGAGACGTCACGTCGGGCCGTCCCCCTGGGTCGGGTAGCCGCCGCGCTTCCAGTACTCCACTCCGCCGATCATCTCCTTGACCCGGAAGCCGAGCGCCGCGAGCTTCGCGGCGGCGCGCGTCCCGCCGTTGCAGGCGGGCCCCCAGCCGTAGGTGACGCACGGGACGTCCGGGTCGAGCCCGGCGGTCGTCTCGGCGGTGATGTCCTGGTGCGGGAGGCTGACGGCGCCCGGCAGGTGCTCGCGCGCGTACGCCTCGGGCCGCCGGGCGTCGATCAGGACGAAGCCGCCGGCCTCGGTGTCGAGGTCGTGGTGGACGTCGTAGGGGTCGGTCTCGCAGGCCAGCCGCGTCTGCTGGAAGTACGCGACCGCGCGCTCCGGAGCGGCGGGCGGGGTGCCCAGCGTCCGGCTGAGGGCGCGGTAGCGGATCGGCCGGTAGTCGGCGAGCCGGCGGAAGTCGCGGTAGGCGGCGTCGTAGTCCTTGTTGAGGACGAGGAAGGTGCCGCCGTTGGCGAGCAGCGAGTTGCTCTGCTCGATCTCCTCCCCCACCCGCACCGTCCACGTCATCTCGACGTCGCTCTCCAGCTCCGGCTCGACCAGTTCGCAGACGACGCCGTGGCTCTTGGGCACCACGCCGTCGTAGCAGTAGACCTGCTCGCCGTCGTAGGGGCGGCTGCGCACCCCGCTCTCGATCTGGAAGGCCAGGTTGATGAACGCGATCGCGTAGTTGCGCTGCATGGCGGCGAGTCCGGCCATGCCCTTGAAGCGGGCGGCGACCTCCAGAAAGACCAGCTCGTCGTCGGCGGTGTGGAACAGCTCCAGGTGGGAGCCCCCGTCGGGGCGGCCCAGGGCGTCCAGGGCGCGTTCGCCGAAGGCGACCATGCGGGCCACGCGCGGGTCGGAGTCGATCAGGTTGATGTCGGCGTTGACCTTGCCGCCGGGGATCTCCATCGAGTTGACGAGGTACTCGGTCACCCCGCCGAAGACGGTGCGCCCGGCCTCGGAGACGATGTTGACGCTGTACATCGTCCCCTCGACGAACTCCTCGTACTCGTAGGGCCGGCCGAGGTCGCGGGGCAGCGCCTCGAAGGCGGCCCGGTCGCCGATCTTCAGGACGCCCTCGGAGCCCGCCGAGTCGGTGGGCTTGAGGATGAACGGCAGGCCCACCTCGCCGACGATCTCCTTGAAGTAGCCGGCCGCGTCGAGCGTGAACCGCTCGGGGGCGAAGGCCCCGAACAGCGGGACCCGCACACCCGCTTCGCGCAGCCGCTCCTTCATGAGGATCTTGTCGCGGAAGGGCAGGATGTCGTCCGTCCCCGGTCCGCGCAGGCCGAAGTGGGTGCGGAGGTTCGCCGCGACCATCATGTCCTGCTCGTCGTAGCAGTGGACGGTGACGTCCTCCCGCGGCGTCCGGTGCAGGAGGTCGGCCACGACGCCGCGCGCCGCGTCCTCGTCGACGAGGGAGTACAGCATGGGGCTCGGGTCCGGCAGCCCGCAGGGGACGACGTGGACGCGGTGGAACCGCGCGCGCTGCTCCTCGCTCAGGTTCTCCACGTCCAGGTCGGAGAAGATCCCGACGAACCGCACGGAGTCGGGGTCCTCCAGCAGGTCGTGGCGGAACGCGGCGAAGCCGCGGGTGGAGATGATGACGGCTGTTCTCATCCGGCCGGCACTCCGTTCGTGGTCAGTTCGTACGGGGCCGCGGCCCCGGTGGTCCCGGCGGCCGCGTCCGCCCGGTACAGCTCCGTCAGGGTGTCGATGAGGATGGTCAGGCCCGCCGACAGGTTGACCTGGCTGACGGTGAGCGGGGGCAGGATCTTGAGCACCTCGTCGCGGCGGCCGCAGGTCTCGATGACGAGACCCTTGGCGAAGCACCGCCGCGAGACCTCGGCGGCGTCGAGCCCGGGCACGCCGCCGACGTCCACGGCCTGCATGAGGCCGAGGCCGCGCACGTGGACGCCGAGGGGCCCGGCCACGCGGCGCATGAGCAGTTCGGTGACGAGCTCGCCCTTCGTCCGCACCTGGCGGCTGAACGCGTCGTCGCCCCAGAAGTGCCGCAGGGCCGCGCTCGCCGCGACGAAGGCCAGCTGGTTGCCCCGGAAGGTGCCGTTGTGCTGGCCCGGCTGCCAGATGTCCAGCTCGGGCTTGAGGAGGAGCACCGCCAGCGGCAGCCCGTACCCGCCGAGCGACTTGGAGAGGGTGACGAGGTCGGGGACGATGCCCGCCCGTTCGAAGGAGAAGAACGTCCCCGTCCGGCCGCAGCCCGCCTGGATGTCGTCGACGACGAGCAGGATGCCGTGCTCGTCGCACAGTTCCCGCAGCCCCTGGAGGAACGCGACGGGCGCCACCCACACCCCGCCCTCGCCCTGGACGGTCTCCAGGACGACGGCCGCCGGCTTCTCGACGCCCGAGCTCGGGTCCTCGACCATCCGGCGCAGCAGGCCGAGGCTGTCGAACTCCCCGAGCGGGGAGTCCGGGTAGGGCACGTGCGTGACGTGCGACAGCGTGGCGTGCAGCCCCTGCCGGAAGTAGCCGGAGGCGGTCGCCGCGAGCGAGCCCGCGCTGACGCCGTGGAACCCGCCGCTGAACGCGACCACCGTGGTCCGGCCGGTGACCAGCCGGGCCAGTTTCAGCGCCGCCTCGACCGCGTTGGTGCCCGAGGGCGAGGTGAACTGCACCCGGTAGTCCAGCCCGCGCGGCTGGAGGACGAAGGTGCGCAGCGCGTCGAGGAAGTCCGCCTTGGCCGTCGTGGACAGGTCCAGGCCGTGCATCAGCCCGTCGCGGTCCAGGTAGTCGATCAGCTCCTGCTTGACGCAGTCGGGGCTGTGGCCGTAGTTCAGGGTGCCCGCGCCGGAGAGGAAGTCGATGTACCGCTCCCCCGACTCGGTGAACAGCAGGTCGCCCTTGGCGCTCGTGAAGACGCCCGGGAAGGACCGGGAGTAGGAGCGCACGGCCGACTCGGTCGTCTCGAACAGCGTCGGCGTCACGGTGTCAGTGGTCACGTTTCCTCACCTTCCGCTGTCCGCGACGGCCAGTTCCCCGCGCGCCCCGGTGGCGTCGGGGGCGGGGGCCGTCTCGAAGACGGCTCCGATGTCGGACCGGTACCGCATGCCGGGGAACGAGATCCGCCCGACGCGTGCGTAGGCGGCGCTGCGGGCGTCGGCGAGGGTGATGCCCGTGCCCACCACGTGCAGCACGCGGCCGCCGCTGGAGACCGTGGAACCGCCTTCGCCGGCCCGGACGTTCGCGTAGAACACCTGGCTGGCGTCCGGCGCGTCCGCCGTGTGCTCGGTGACGGGCTGGCCCGTCTCGAAGGCGCCGAACGGCCAGCCGGGCGCCGTCGCCGGGTCGGCGAGGTCCAGGCAGCCCTGGGTCAGGGCGACGCTGCACCGCACCAGCCCGTCGGTGACGAGCGGGTGCGAGGCGACGTCCTGGTCGAGCACCGCGCGGCACAGCCGGGTGAAGTTGCTGTGCACGCCCGGCAGGACGGCCTCGGCCTCCGAGTCGCCGAACCGGGTGTTGATCTCGATCACCCGCAGGCCCGTGCTGGTGATCATGGCGCCGATGTAGACGAACCCCGAGTACGTCAGCCGCTCCGCCCGCAGACCACGGACCAGGGGGTCCACGAGCGTGCGCCGGATCTCCTCCATCAGCAGCGGGGACGCCTGCGGGTGCGGGGCGATGGAGCCCATCCCGTCGCAGTTCTTCCCGGCGTCCCGCTCCAGGGTGCGCTTGAAGTCCAGCGCGGTCGGGAAGAGCAGGTAGTCTTCGCCGTCCAGCAGGGCGAAGACGGAGATCTCCCGCCCGTAGAGGCGCTCCTCCACCACCACCTGGAACGCCTCGCCCTGCGCCGCGGCGAACGCGTCGAGCGCCACCTCGGCCTCGGCGGCCGTGTCGCACACCACGGAGCCGTCGCCGTCCGGCGTCAGCCCGTCGGTCTTCACGACGCAGGCGTACGGCAGGGCGCGGACGTGGGCGCGGGCGGCGGCCGGGTCGGTGAACGCCGCGTACCGCGCGGTGGGCAGCCCGTGGTCGTCGCAGAACCGCTTGCCACGCTCCTTGCTGGCCTCCAGCCGGGCGGCCTCCTGGGAGGGGCCGATCACCCGGTGACCGTGCGCGGCGAGCACGTCCGCGTAGCCGATGGACAGCGCGTCGATGTTGGAGACGAAGACGAAGTCCACCGGGTGGTCGGCCAGGAACGCGAGGGCGCTCTCCGGCGCGTCGAGCCGGACCGAGGGCACCGGCACGATGCGTTCGGCCGTCAGGGCGTCGCACCCGGGTCCGTAGTAGACGGTCGTGTCGGGGTCCGTCCGCACGAAGAGGTCGCAGATCGCGTGTCCGCGCCCCGTGCCGTCGACGACCAGTACGTCAGTCACCGCGTCTCCCCCGCGCTCGTGCCGTCGCCGCCGGGAACCACGCCCGTCAGGACGGGCACGGACTCCTTCCACGGGGTCGGCTCGGTGTCCTCCGGCAGCCCGGTGCGGGCGTCGTCGACCTGGCCGGCCGCGCGCAGGTGGTCGGCGAGCGACCCCCACACCTCGGTGTAGCGCTCCGGCCGGTTGCCCTGGTCGTCCGCCCTGATCCAGGGCGAGTTGGCCCAGTCGCAGGCGGGCATGACGTGGTGCAGGTCGTGCTGCACCGTGTCGCCGACCAGGACGAACATCCGGTACGACGAGTGCACGACGAGCATCCGGAACGTCCACCGGGACCAGGCCCCGGCCCTGCGCAGCCCGGTCAGCGAGGCGTCCGGCACCGGCTCGCCGCAGAAGCGGCCGAAGGTGAGCAGGTCGCGCTTGTCGCGGCTGAGGCGCTCCTGGTTGCCGAACAGCCACCAGCGGTGCTCGGTCATGGTGTAGAGGAACGTGCAGTTCTGGAACACCACGGAGACGGGCACGACCCACAGGACGAGCCACTCGACCCACCAGCCGGTGAGGACGAGGAACGTCGCGGTGGCGGCCGCGTAGCCGAGCGACATCCACAGCCGGTAGCGCGGCGCGACGCCGACGAAGTTGCCCTTCACCCGGCCGAAGAAGCCCAGCAGGTGGTGGCGGGGCGAGACCAGCGCCTTCCACAGGTACCGGCGGAACTGGGAGCGGGTCATCCCCGGCCGCATGCCGGTGTTGAGCAGGTACAGCGTGTCGCTGTCCTTCATGGAGCACGGGTAGGCGTGGTGCGCCAGGTGCTCCTCGCGGTTCTTGTCGTAGGGGGTGCGCCAGAACGCGGTGGTGATGATCTCGCCCACCACCCGGTTGACGCGCGTCGACTTGGAGAACATGCGGTGCAGCGTCTGGTGGACGACGACCACGTCCAGCCGGCGCATGCCGCCGCTGGTGAACAGCCAGCCCAGCACGAGCAGGGGTATGGACCAGGCGGTGAAGGGGTGCAGCGCGAACGCGCCGAGCGTGATGCCGCCCGCCATCTGGACCAGGCCCAGCAGGCCCGCCTTCACCGGGCTCCAGGGGATGAGCTGCTTGCCGCCCTCCAGCGGCACGCCGGTGATCCACGTGAGGTAGGGCTGGACGAAGCCGGGCAGGGACCGCATGGTCTCGCGCGGCGGCCTCTCCCGCCGGGACGCCTCGCGCTCGGCGTCCGTGCGGTTCTGGGCGTCGCGCTCCGGGGCCCGGCGCGCCGGGCTCTGCCGCTGTCGTGACTCAGGCACCGTCGCCTCCGAACAGGGCGTCGTTGGTCTCGTGGGTGATCTCTCGCGTCAGGTCGGCGCCGCTGGCGAGCGTCATGTTGACGATCGTGCGGCTCGTCTCGCCCCGGATCGGGTAGACGCGGTGCATGGTGGTGTCGGTCTTGACGACGTACGCGTCGCCCGCCTCCAGGTGGTAGGAGCGCACCTGGCTCTTGAGCAACGCCCCGTGCACGTCGGGGTTCTCCTTGTCCCACGAGGTGTGCGGGACGGCCTGGACGAAGCCGCCGTCCCGGTAGCCGGGGGCCTGGAGGACGAGGATGAACCCGTAGGTGTAGTCGTCCCAGTGCCAGCCGTGGGTGTCGCCGTTCTTGCCGAGCCGGCTGATGACGTAGTGCTCACCGGCGTAGGGGCAGGTGTACACGTCCTCGCCGACGACCGAGCCGAGCAGGCTCTTGACGGCCGGGGAGAAGTACGTGGCGTGGATGAGGGGGCCGTGGTCCTTGATGACGGGCTGGCCGACGGTGGTCATCTGACGCGGGGTGCCGTCGGTGATCTCGAAGGAGAACTTGCGGTCGACACCGTGCTCGTCCATGATCCCGAACGCCTCCCGCTGGAGCTCGGCCAGCAGGTCCGGCGGGCAGAACCCGCGGATGGGGACGATGTTCTCGGCGCGGAACCGCTCCTGCAACCCGCCGAGGGCCTCCCCGGTGAAGCGGGTGGCGAAGTGCTCCTCGTATCGGGCGTCGACTTCCTGCATCTCGCGGGTCGGCGCTGGTGCACCGGACTCGGTAACCGTCATGTTCGACTCCTAGGCAAGGGTTGCGGAGTGGTGGAATCTGGGGAACAGGAGCTGGTTGTTGGGGTTGTCGCCCAGCGGCCGTCCGTCGAAGAGGGTGTTCCGGCGGACGGCGAGGGCCGCGTCGTGCAGTTCCGCGACGGTGTCGGCGGTGACGATCACCATGCCGACGACGTCGAGTTGGTCGGCGCGACCGGACAGCGGCTGCCCGATCGCCTTCATGTGCCTGCCGTACTCGGTGCCTTCGGGGAAGACGATCTCCCGCATCTCGGTGGCCTCCGGCGGGGGCAGGAGGAGCAGGTCGGCCGAGGCCCGCAGCGGGTTGCCGAGGAAGGAGAGGTCGGGGGCGGTGCCGCACGCGAGGTCGGTGAGCGGCCGTGCGTAGTCGATCCCGAAGGCGTTGCCCATGCAGACGACCATCGCCAGCCCGGCCGTCCGGACGTTGAAGTCGATCAGCTCGACCGGCCCCTCGTCGGGGACCATGACCTCCAGGTGCGTCGGGCCGTGCACGATGCCCAGAGCCGCGTGGAACTCCTTGGTCACGGCCTCGATCTCGGCCCGGCGCGGATGCGGGTAGGGGAAGACGAGGCCCTGCTCGACGACCGGGTCGAGCGCCGAGACGTAGCGCCCGGTCAGGCCGACGACGTGCACCTCGCCGCGGTCCACGAGCGACTCCACGGAGAGCAGCTCGCCCTCGGCCCGCTCCTCCAGGACGAACTCGCCGTGCGCGAGGATGTAGTCCTTCATCATCGGGTTCACCACGGCCCCCGCGGACGCCTGGTCGGCGGCGGCGCGCAGCTCCTCCATGGAGCCCACCATGAAGCACAGCGCGCTCCCGGTGCCGTTGGCGGGCTTGAGCACGGCGGGCCGCTCGAACTCCCAGCTCTCCCAGGCCAGCGCCTCGGTGAGGGACACCGAACGCAGGGTGGACAGGCCCCCGGCGTACAGCTCGCGGCGGACGTGCGCCTTGTCGAGGGCCCGGTCGACGGCGTCGGGTCCACTCGTCGGCAGTCCGGCCCCGGCCCGCAGCTCCGCCTCGAAGCGCAGCGTCGGCTCGAAGGCGGCGTAGGTCCCGACGACGTCGTGGGCGGTACGGACGGCCTCGACGAGCTTCCCGACGTGCTCGGCGTCCGACCAGGACGCCACCGGGACGACCTCGTCCACCACGCCGTCGGGCACCGCGAAGGGGCCCTGGTCCTGCAACGGCCCGTGGTTGAGGGCGATGACGTGGAACCCGCGCCGCTTGGCCTCCCGGGCGATGAGCAGCATGTGGTTCATCAGTTCCAGCAGGACGAAGGCCTGCTTCTTCTCCGGCGCCGTCATGGCGTGCTCCCCTTACTGCGCGGTGCTCTTCGCGGGCTTGTCGGGCGTCTCCGGCGTCTCGGACGCCGCTGCGCCGGGGACGCCGGCGGCAGCCTGCCGTTCGCGGTGCTGGATCTTCCTGCGGACCAGCTCCCAGCCGATGACGAGGGCCACCGTGAGAGCGATGTTGAGGTAGACGGTGGTGTCGACGCCGATGCTGTCGAGGCCGCGGGCGAAGACGAAGGCGAAGACCGCCATGAGGCTGTATCCGATGGCGGTCTGGAGACCCACCACCGAGGACACCCGGGCCCCCGGGGTGTGGGCGATCATCAGCTTGAAGTGGTGGACCCAGATGATCTCCCCGCCGAGCACCATGAGGGAGAACATGACGACCGCCAGGACGATGTTGTCGCTCGCGCTGGGCATCGCCAGGTACAGCACCGTGATCGCCGCCACCACGGCGAGGTTGACCTTCTCCTTGTTGGAGTCGTTGATGAGGTCGCGGCGGCTGAAGTACTGGTAGATGAACGCGCCGGCCATGATGCTGACGGACTCGAAGGTGAAGAACAGCGCGATCCCGGACTCGCCGTAGCCGAACCAGATCTCGGGGATGACGGTGATCAGCGACTCGTAGGTGGCCTGGAAGGCGGTGACGGACAGGACGATGTAGAACACCGCCGTGCCGATCGTGTCGTTGTGGGTCATGAGCGTGGCCGCGTCCCGTACGCCCGAGAGGCTGCTGCGGCGTCCCTCACCGCGCGAGGAGTGCAGCGACGCCGCCAGCCGCGCCTTGTTCGGGCGCACCAGCATCATCAGCCAGGCGGCCACCAGGAAGCAGGCGGCGTCGATCAGCACCACGACCGCCATGCCGACGACGTTGAGCAGGAACACCCCGACCGCTCCGGCCAGCGCCATCGCGATCGGCAGCGCCGAGTTGAACAGGGGCGAGAAGGTGTTGGTCTCCTTCTCGTCGAAGAACTGCACGAGTGCCTTCACCCGGGCGTTCTGCACCGCGCTCTTCAACAGGGCCCGCACGAAGATGATGAAGACGGCGTACACGTACAGGTCCGGGTCGGTGAAGCCCAGGAACAGCAGCGTGACGGCGGCGGTCACCAGGTTGAGCCAGATCAGCAGCTTCTTGGCGTCCTGCCGGTCGATGTACTGGGCGCCGAGAACGCCGATGAAGAGGTTGGCCATCCAGTCCGCCGCGAACACGATCGCGGCCAGGGTGGCACTGCCGCTCTCGGTGAAGACGAACGCCACGTACGCGATCATCAGCAGCTTCGAGCCGAAGAGCGAGATGAAGGAGGCCAGGAAACTGAGCAGGAAGTTGCGGTGCAGGTAGACACGCATGTCAGGGGTTTCTTTCTGTTCGCGAGGCGTCACGGTCGCTGTTCACACGCCTGGAACCCGGTCGGACGTCGCGCCGGTGACAAGGCCCGCCCGGTCGGTGGAGACACGGCGGTGGCCGGGCACGCCGGGTCCGGGGCGCGCCGTCGCCCGGACGCGCTCGGCGCCCGACGGTCGTGGGCGGGCTTCGGCGCGCTCGGGGTGACGCCGGGCCGTGTCCGTCCCGGTCCGCCGGACCGAAGGGGTGCTGTGCCCCGCCGGTCGCCGGGCTCAGCCCCAGCCGGTGTCGTCGACTCCGGCCCGGGCGAGCCGCGGTGCCACGTCCCCGCCGCGTTCGCGGGCCGAGTGGAGTCCGTCGGACGATTCCGCGTGGTCACGCAGAAGTCCCCCGCCCAGCACCATGCCCACCGCGAGCGCCGAGGCCGTCGCGGCACGTGCTGCCTTGTTCGTCATTCCCCGTTGTCCAATCCTGTGAAGATTGTTCGCCGAAGGAGTGCGCCGGTGGTGGTGGCGCGCTTCCTCGTCCAAGAGACTGCCCCGCTCCGCAGTGGGACGGCAACACGCAGTGGTTGTCGTGTTCCGGACATGCGCGTCTAGGACAGCCCGGCGGACCTCGGGGTTGTCCGGCCGCGCCCGCCCGACAGGCGTCGGATCGGGGCCCGGGGGCCCGTCCCGGAGCGGCCGGGGCGGCGGGCGGGCGCCGGGGAGACGCCACGCGGCCTTCTCGGGCCCCACACGTCGCATTATCCTGTGACACGTTCGTCGTGACGTCGTAATCGTGACAGTCTCAAGAAGGACAGCACCGATGACCAGCGAAGACGCGCGGTCTCTACCGCCCGTCCTGAGTCCTGCCGCGATCCGGCTCTACCGCCACGTCGTCCAGCACACCGTGCTCTCCCTCGAGGAGGCCGCGCGGATGGCCGCCGAGGACGGGACGACCGCCGGGGAGACCGTCGACACCCTGCTGCGGCTGGGGCTGCTGCGCACCGTCGGGCGACACCGCATCGCCGCCGTCGACCCGGCGGCGGCCTCCACGGCGGTGCTGCACGCGCACGAGGAACGCCTCGCCGAGCAGCGGCGCCGGATCGCCACCCTGCGCGACCAGCTCCACCTGCTGGACGCCGTCCACCGGGAGCACGGCGAGCTGGACGCGCCCTCCCAGGAGCGGCTGACGTCCACCCGCGCGGTGCGGGAGGTCCTGGCCCAGCTCGCCACGACGTGCGCCAAGGAGGTCCTGGCCGCCCAGCCGGGCGGGCCCCGCCCGGCCGCCGTCCTCGCCGAGGCCGTCGACCGCGATCTGGACCTGCTGGGCCGGGGCGTCCAACTCCGCTCCCTGTACCAGCACTCGGCGCGCTTCGACAGCGCGACCGTGCGGCACGCCACGCGGCTCACCGCGCACGGCGCCGAGATCCGGACCCTGAGCGCCGGACTCACGCGCTTCCTCGTCTTCGACCGGGAGACGGTGGTCCTGCCCCTGCCGGACGCCCCCGAGGGCGCGCTCGTCCTGCGGGACGCCGCCCTGAGCTCCTTCGCCGCCGACCTCTTCGAGGTGCTGTGGGCCCAGGGACGACCCATGGGACGCTGTCAGGACAAGGCACCGGAGGACGTCGGCGAGCAGCCCAAGCAGGCCATCCTGCGCCTGCTGGCCCAGGGCTCCGACGACCGGGGGGTGGCCCGCACCCTCGGCATCTCGGTGCGCACCTGCCAGCGCCACGTCTCGGAGATCATGTCCCGCCTCGGCGCCCGCAGCCGCCTGGAGCTCGGCTACCTCCTCGCCGAGCGCGACCTCCTGGACCGCTGAACACCACCCGCCGGTGCGGTGGCGTCGACCCCGCCGGGCGGCGACCGCACGGGCGGCGACACCATGGGCCCATGACGGACGCACAGGACGCACAGGACGCACAGCACACCAAGCCCATGCCGGACTGGGAGGCCCGCTTCCGGGCGCCTCGGGTGGGGCTGCCGGAGTGGGCCGACGACGCCCCGGACCGGTCGCTGTTCGTCTCGAACGCCACGGGCACCTTCGAGCTGTACGCCTGGGACCGGTCGAGCGGTGAGCAGCGGCAGGTCACCGACCGGCCCAACGGCACGACGGACGGCACCCTCACCCCGGACGGCGCGTGGATCTGGTGGTTCGCCGACACCGACGGCGACGAGTTCGGCGTCTGGATGCGGCAGCCGTTCGGCGGCGGCGCGGACGCCCCGGCCGTTCCCGGGCTGGCCCCCGCCTACCCGGCGGGCCTGGCGCTCGGCCGCGACGGCACGGCCGTCGTGGGGCGCTCCACCGACGAGGAGGGCACGACCGTGCACGTCGTCCCGCCGGGCGGGGAGCCGGTCGAGATCTACCGGCACCGGGAGTCGGCCGGAGTGGCCGACCTCAGCCACGACGGTCACCTGATCGTCATCGAGCACACCGAGCACGGCGACGCGATGCACTCCGCCCTGCGCGTCGTGCGCCCGGACGGCACGACCGTCGCCGAGCTGGACGACAGCGAGGGCGGCACGAAGGAGCTGGGCCTGGCCGTGCTCGGCTTCGCGCCCGCCGCCGGGGACGCGCGGCTGCTCGTCGCCCACCAGCGGCGCGGCCGGTGGGAGCCCATGGTGTGGGACACGGCGACCGGCGCGACGCACGACCTCGGACTCGACCTGCCCGGCGACGTCGGCGCCGAGTGGTACCCGGACGGCAGCGGGCTGCTCGTCGTCCACAGCCACCACGCCCGCAGCGAGCTGTGGCGCCACGACCTCGCCGACGGCCGGACGACCCGCGTGGAGACGCCGCCGGGCACGGTCTCCGGTGCGACGGCACGCCCCGACGGGAGCGTGGAGTACATGTGGTCCTCGGCGGCCCAGCCGCCGGCGCTGCGCTCCACGACCGGCGCCGTCGTCCTGGACCCGCCGGGGCGGAAGGCACCGGGCTCGGCCCCGGTGGAGGACGTCTGGGTGGAGGGCCCCGGGGGCCGCGTGCACGCCCTGGTGCAGCGGCCGGCCGGACCGGGACCGTTCCCGACGGTCTTCGACATCCACGGCGGCCCGACCTGGCACGACTCCGACGCCTTCGCCGCCCAGCCCGCCGCCTGGCTGGACCACGGGTTCGCCGTGGTGCGGGTCAACTACCGGGGCTCCACCGGCTACGGGCGGGCCTGGACGGACGCGCTCAAGCACCGGGTGGGCCTCATCGAGCTGGAGGACATCGCGGCCGTGCGCCGCTGGGCCGTGGAGTCCGGCCTGGCCGACGCGGACCGGCTCGTCCTCACCGGCGGTTCCTGGGGCGGCTACCTGACGCTGCTGGGCCTCGGCACGCAGCCCGAGGCGTGGGCCCTGGGCCTGGCGGCCGTCCCGGTGGCCGACTACGTCACGGCCTACCACGACGAGATGGAGGCGCTGAAGGCCCTGGACCGCACCCTGCTCGGCGGGACGCCGGAGGAGGTGCCCGAGCGCTACGCGGCGTCGTCACCGCTCACCTACGTGGACGCCGTGCGGGCCCCGGTGTACATCTCCGCGGGGGTCAACGACCCGCGCTGCCCGATCCGCCAGGTGGAGAACTACATCGACCGGCTGTCCGCCCGCGACCACCCGCACGAGGTCTACCGGTACGACGCCGGGCACGGCTCGCTCGTGGTGGAGGAGCGGATCAAGCAGGTGGGCCTGGAACTGCGCTTCGCTCTGCGGCACCTCGGGATGCCGGACGCTCTTCGGGGCCCCGGGGGTTCGGGGGAGTCTCGGGAATGAGCCCCAGCTCGGCGTCGCGGGCGACCTCCACCTCGCGGCGGAAGAAGCGGAACCACATGAACACCACGAAGCCCGCGAAGACGAACCACTCGGCGGTGTAGCCGAGGTTCTGGAACGCCTTCATGTCCAGCCCGCTGCCCTTCGCGGCGGCGGGCGGGACGGGCTTCAGCGGCGCCCGCGCGTCCTGCACGGTGATCCACACGTCCTGCACGTCGTACGGCACGAGGTTCACCAGCGCGGCGGCGCTGATCGTGCCGAGCTGCCCGGCCGGAAGACCCGTCGCACCGCCGTGCTCGGACGCCTGGAGGGCGCCCGTCACACGGACCTCGCCCGTCGGCGCGGGCGGCACCTCGGCCGGGTCGGGCGTGCCCGGCAGCCAGCCGCGCACCACGGGCAGGGCGGACCCGTCGTCGGTCCGCAGCATCGTCAGGACGTAGGAGCCCCGGTCGTCGCCGAGGGAGCGGTCCGGCACGAGGAACTCGTGGCCCGGGTCGTACCGGCCCTCGGCCTCCGCCATCCGGCCCGAGGTCTGCTTGGTGACCGGCAGCAGTGCGGCCAGCGGCTCGGCGTCCTCCCGGACGCCCTGCTCGGCCAGCCGGTCGTACCGGCGCTGGGTGTCGACGCGGTCCTCGAAGCGGCTGAGCTGCCAGCTGCCCATGACGAGGCAGAACGGCACCGAGAGCGCGAGGAAGACGTTGAGCCCCCACCAGCGGGGCGTCAGCAGGAACCGGTACACGCATCCCACGGTACGGGGGCGAATCCGGCGCCCCTGAGCCGCCCCCGCCCGCGGCGGGACCGGCGGGCGTTGCGCTCGGCGGGCGGTGCCGTCAGCCGACCGGCAGGGGCGCCGTCCGGTACACCGTTCCGGCGCAGACGCCGTCGAGGTGGGCGCGGGGCACGGTCGGCTCCCCGGGGGCCGGGGTGTAGCGCAGCACGACGCCGGTCGCCGCGCCCGTGCCGTCGTCTCCGCCGCTCGTTCCCGTGCCGGTGTCGGACAGCGTGCTGATACCGGACGGCTCGCTCGTGCCGGCCCCGGAGTCGCCGGAGGGCGGAGTCTGCTCGCCGCCCTCGGAGCCGCCGTCGCCCCCGGCGCCGCCGCCCGCGACCTGGTCGCCGCCCTCCGTACCGCCGTCACCGCCACCGGCGGCGGCGCCGTTCCCGCCGTCGCTCCCGCCGGAGCCGCCGTCGCCGCCGTCGCCGCCCGAGGCCGCCGAGCCGTCCGTGCCGCCCTCCGACGGCTCGGGCTCCGGCTCGGGCACCGGGCAGCCCGCCGGGCCGCGCGCGGTGTCGGGCAGCCACGCGAACCGCACCTCGTAGGACTCGCCCGGCCGCAGGATCAGCGCCCGCTCCGACGTCGACGGGCTCGGCAGGCCCGTGGCCCGGCCGCCGTCGGTGTGGTCGAGCACGGTGACGGCGTCGGCGTCGGCCTCACCCTGCGCCGTCGCCGTCAGCTGGTCCTCCGGGTCCACCCGGCAGCTGTCGCCGGAGACGTTCGTGAGCCGGAAGGAGCCGTGGACGACCCCTCCCGCGTCCGGGTCGCCCACCTGGGCGGCGGCCTCGCCGAGCTGGTCGCGCAGGCAGCGCGGTGAGGACGAGCCGAGCCCCGGGTCGTCCGGGGAGCGCGTGGTGCCCTCGGTCGGCGCCGCCGGGGCGCCGTCCTCCCGGGGCCCGCCGTCGGCGGCCGCGCCCGAGGAACCGTCGGCCCCGGCGTTGTCCCGGCCGCCGTAGGGCTTGCCGTCCCCGGCGTCGGTGCTGTGCGCGGCGTTGGTCCGCTCGTCGGTCCCGAGCGGACCGGGGACGACGCCGGTGGTCATCAGGGGCACGCTCACCGCCGCGACCAGGACGGCCGCCGTCGCGCCGACCATGACCTGCCGCTTGCGGGCGCGGCGGGCGGGCACCGCGTGGCGCAGGTGCTCCAACGCGTCGTGGGACGGCTCGACGTCGCGCACGGCGTCCCGCAGGAGCCGTCGCAGCTCCGGCTCGTCCCCGGAGCCACCGTCGGGGACGCCCTCGGAGCCGCCGCCGCGACCGTCGGGGTCGAGGGACTCGTCACGTTCTGGGCCCGAGCTCATGCCGGTGTCTCCATCGCCACCCGGAGCGCGGCGATGCCGCGCGAACCGTACGCCTTGACCGAACCCTTGGAGATGCCCAGCGCCTGGGCCACCTGCTCCTCGGTCATGTCCGCGAAGTATCGCAGAACCAGCACCTCCCGCTGACGACGCTGCAACCCGCGCAGCGCCCGCTTCAGTTCGTCGCGCTCCAGCGCCTCGTACGCGCCCTCCTCCGCGCTCGCGGCGTCCGGCATGGGCTTCGCGAGCAGCTTCAGCCCGAGGATGCGCCGACGCAGCGTGGAGCGGGAGAGGTTCACGACGGTCTGGCGGAGGTAGGCCAGCGTCTTGTCCGGGTCCTTCACCCGGCGGCGCGCGGAGTGCACGCGGATGAACGCCTCCTGCACGACGTCCTCGCAGGAGGCGGTGTCGTCCAGCAGGAGCGCGGCGAGGCCCAGCAGGGAGCGGTAGTGGGTGCGGTAGGTCTCGGTCAGGTGGTCGACGGTGGTCCCCACGACAGCGGCGTCGTCAGTCTCGGCGCGGGCGCCCGGCGTCGGCCCGGGACGCTCCGCGGCCGGGGCGGGGACGGATGCGGGCCGACCGGTCGGCGCCGGGCGCCGCGGCGCGGTCGACCAGGGCGCCGTCACCGGCATGCCACCGAGGGGCGCCGTCGTCTGCACGAGTACCTCTGCCACTGCCACGCCTGTATGACACGCTGCCCCCCGTCAGGGTTGTACGCGTCGGGCGTGGTTCTCGACGACGCCACGAACGCCCCCATGCGTACTCGCCTCTTTCGCCCTGCCCCTCCACCGACGCTGAAGGCCGCGGTGGTAGCCGCGAAGACGCGCCGGGGCGCTCCATGGTTCCGGGCGCCGCGAAAATCTTCGGCCACAGGCTCACGGTGAGCAAGTCCGTCCCACCACAGGTTGATCACAACTGCTCCACATACGACGTCATACGCCGTCAAACGCCGTCATATGAAGCAGCAAGCGCGGTCCTTGCCGGCCACACGGACACCGGGCGCGTCGGCGTCCCCCGGCACGGCCGAGGGGCGCCGGAACCGGGTCCCGGCGCCCCCTCGGGCGCGCGCCGACGGCCCGCCGAGCGCGGGCCGGGGTGGCGGGGTGTCTCAGCGGCCGGTGCCGCCGTAGACGACCGCCTCCTCCGAGTCGCTGTCCAGACCGAACGCCGTGTGCACGACGCGCACGGCCTCGTTCACGTCGTCCTGACGCGTGACGACCGAGATGCGGATCTCCGAGGTGGAGATCAGCTCGATGTTCACGCCCGCGTTGGACAGGGCCTCGAAGAACGTGGCCGTGACGCCCGGGTTCGTCTTCATACCGGCGCCGACGAGGGAGATCTTCGCGACCTGGTCGTCGTAGCGCAGCGAGTCGAAGCCGATCTGCGCCTTGCGCCGCTCCAGCGCCTCGATCGCCTTCTTGCCGTCCGTCCGGGGCAGCGTGAAGGAGATGTCGGTCAGACCCGTCGACGCGGCCGAGACGTTCTGCACCACCATGTCGATGTTCAGCTCGGCGTCCGCGACGGTACGGAAGATCGCGGCGGCCTCGCCCGGCTTGTCGGGCACGCCGACGATCGTCACCTTGGCCTCGGAGGTGTCGTGCGCGACACCCGAGATGAGCGCCTGCTCCATCGCGTCGTCCCCTACTCGCGGTTCGTTGCTGACCCAGGTGCCCGGCAGGCCAGAGAACGACGACCGGACATGGATCGGAATGTTGTATCGGCGTGCGTACTCCACGCACCGGTGCAGCAGCACCTTGGAGCCGGAGCTCGCCAGCTCCAGCATGTCACCGAAGGAGATCCAGTCGATCTTCCGGGCCTTCTTGACGACCCGCGGGTCGGCGGTGAAGACGCCGTCGACGTCCGTGTAGATCTCGCAGACCTCGGCGTTCAGCGCGGCGGCCAGGGCGACCGCCGTCGTGTCCGAGCCGCCGCGGCCGAGGGTGGTGATGTCCTTGCTGTCCTGGGACACGCCCTGGAAACCCGCCACGATGGCGATGTTGCCCTCGTCCAGCGCGGCCTGGATGCGTCCGGGCGTCACGTCGATGATCCGGGCCTTGTTGTGCACGGAGTCGGTGATCACCCCGGCCTGGCTTCCGGTGAACGACTGCGCCTCGTGCCCCAGGGATTTGATGGACATCGCCAGCAGGGCCATGGAGATACGCTCTCCGGCGGTCAGCAGCATGTCGTACTCGCGGCCGGAGGTGATGGGAGACACCTCACTGGCGAGATCGATCAACTCATCCGTCGTGTCGCCCATCGCCGAGACCACCACGACCACCTGGTGGCCGCGCTTCTTCGCCTCGACGATCCGCTTGGCGACGCGCTTGATGCCCTCTGCGTCGGCAACGGAGGAGCCGCCGTACTTCTGCACGACTAGGCTCACGTGCGCTCCTCGATTCTCAGTCTCACCGGACCCTTTCGCCGGGGCCCTCGGTCGGCTCATTTTATCGACCGGGCGCCTCTCGGCCTCCCGGCGAGCCGCATCATGAGACGCGACCAGGGCGTCCCCTGCCCGCTTCACGCGCCCCCACACGGGAACGTGCGGTACCTCACACCGGCCCCCCGCATCCGCGCGCCCGCGACGCCCGCCCCGGCCGCCCCAGCCGTCAGCCCAGCAGCTGGCCCTGCAGGACGACCGTCTGGTCGAACGGCACGGCGGGCGCACCGCCGGCCCGCTCCTGAACGATCACCGCGACGACGTCGCCCGCCGTGATCTGGGCCATCCGGGTGTGCGTGCCACCGCGCGGCCGCTGCTCGTCGTAGGCGTGGACCGCGATGTCGTCCGAAGCGGTCGGCTCCTCCCACTCCGGGTCCGGCTCCAGGTCCGGCGTCCCGGCCAGGTCCGCCGCGAGGCGGGTGTCGCCCCCGATCGCGTCCACGCGGAACCGGGAGGCCACGGCGCCGGTGTTGAACCGCAGCAGGTGGACGCTGGTCCGGGTACCGTCCGGCATGACCCAGCCGCGCGCCGCCGTGTGCCGCACGGCGTGGTCGAGAAGCAGCAGGCGCAGGCGCGGGCGGTCCTCCTCCGCGTACGCGGCGAGGAACGCGTCCACCGTCGACCAGCCGCCCTCCGGACCCGGCAGCCCCTCGGCCGCCTCCGCGCCCTCGGGTGCGGGCAGCAGGAGGTCCCGCAGGTCCGCGTGGTGCGACCGGGTGAGGTTCGCGTCGCTGAACGGGCGCGGCGAGCCGTACGGCAGCGCCGGCAGACTCAGCTCCGGGTAGTCCCAGCGTCCGTCGTGCTCCCGGGCCAGGCCCGGCAGCTCCTCCCGCTCCAGCCGCGTGAGGCCGTAGCCGACGCCGCCCGCGAGCGTCGCGAAGACGGCGACCGCCGCGCCCCAGCGCAGCGCCGTCGCCCGCAGCGCCCGGCCCCGCGCGGGGGCGGGCGGGGCGTCCGGGACCTGGAGGGGTGCGGCGGGGGCGTCCGGCGCGGCCCCCTCGGCCCGCTCCTCGCCGTCCGGCGCCGTGGTGGCCGTCCCGCTCATACCTGCTTCCCCTCGGTGTCCAGGTGGACGAGCTGCTCGTTCAGCAGAGCGCCCAGCGCTTCGTAGTCCGGCAGCGGCACATCGCCGGGGCCGTACCCGCCGCCGAACGCGACGACGAGCAGGTGCAGCTCGCCCCGGGGCACCGTGCACAGCGCGACCTCAGGACCGATCTCCTCATCACCGGGCATCCGTACGCACCGCACGTGCTCCCACAGGGCCACGTCCTCGGGGCTGGTGTGGGCGGCGCGTCCGGGCGCGGGCGACGGAAGGCCGCCGGACGCCTCCAACGTCTCGACGAGGAAGTCGTGGTACTCCTGAGCCGCCTCCGCGTCCCCGAAGCGGTTGAGCCGGAACTCCGCGACCATGCCCGAGAAGGACTCGTACGTCCGCAGCGCCGCGCCCTGGAGGCCCAACTCGGTCAAGATCGCCCTGGACATGCCGCGGATCCCGACCGGTGTGCTCACCCGACCGAAGACGCCCTCCCGCCGGGCCTCCTCGGCGCCGAGCTCCACGTCGTTGCTGTCGAAGCCCGGCAGGTCGGGGCCCAGCAGGTCGGGGGCGGGCAGCAGACGCTCGGTGAGGGGGCTGTCCGAGCGGCCGAAGCTGACGTCGGGCGCGGGGTCGTCCGCGCGCGCCTCCTTCTCCGCCTCCGAGGGCTCGTGCCGCAGCACGGTCGGCGCGCTGCGGTCGGCCCCGGCGACGGTCGCGTACGTGTACCCGACGCCCCCGACCGTCCCGCCGACGACGACGAGCGCCGCCAGGACGGTCGTCACCACGCGGCGGATCCGGGAGCGGCGCGCGCGGTCCGCCGCGTCCTCGGCGGATCCGGTCCCGGCGGACGTCACGTCCGGGGTGGGTGGCTCGATCACAGTCGCTCCACCTGCCGCGCCGACAGCTCCAGCACGGCGTCCTCGTCGATCGGGTCGGGCGAGGAGTAGAAGAGCTCCATGACGATGTCCCCCCGGCGGGCCAGGCAGCGCGCCTCGTACACGGGCACGGAGCCCTCCTCCTTGTAGGGCTCGTCGTACACCCAGACGCGGCCGTTGCCGCTGCCCGGGAGCGCGGTGCCCCGGTTGTCGGCCTGGTCGGTGTCGCTCAGGTAGCCCTGCTGCGTCTCCAGGTGGTCGATCGAGCCGACGGCCGTGTCGTCGCGGAACTGGACCAGGGAGATCGTCACGTAGGCGTTCTCCTCCTCCCAGTGCGTCACCACGGCGCGGCGGAAGGAGTACCCCAGCATGGCGTGGAACGCGCCCCGGGGATCGGTGTAGTTCATGACGTAGTCCGCGAGCGGCACCCAGCTCTGGTGGAAGCCGCGCACCCGGTCGTACTCGGCCCCGCCCGGCTTGCGGAGCAGGAGGCGGCGCAGGTCGCCCTCCGTCCGCACGCGCGGGTCCTCCTCGGCCGTCAGGGGCTCGGGCTCCTCGTCCTTCGGCAGCGGCTCGGCCGGGTAGGCCAGGCCCGGCTGCGAGAGCGGCGGTGTGGCGGCCGGTTCCCGGTCGGCCTGGACGGTGTAGCCGCCCGCGACGCCGGCGACGACGCCGAGCAGCGCCGCGCAGGCGAGGAGCAGCGGCATACGGCCCCGCCGTGGAGCCGGGGAGGACGGAGGCGGGTGCGCCGGTAGGGGCGGCGGGCTCTGCACGGGGACTCCTCGGGATCATGGTCTGTCGAAGCGCTGACCGACCATGCCCCTGTGACGTTGCACGGATACACGTCACGATCCGGTGACGCCGGAGCGGGCGTCCGCCCCGGGAGCGTGCCGCCCGCCTCCGTGGCGTCCGCCGTGCCGTCGACCCCCGCTCGCGGTGGCGTCGCGCGGTCCGGCGCCGCGCCGGGCGCGTCCCTCCCGTCGGTGACCGGATGAACGCCGCGGAAACGATGCGTGCGACGTCCGCCCGTCACGCATACGTGGTGCGGCCCCGGGTAGCCGGGGCTACGGAACAACCGGTCGCGGGTGTGCCGACACACCGTGGACCACCATGGACACCGCAGAAGGAGATCCGCCGTGCTGATGGCCCATTCCGCAGTCCTGGGCAAGCTCGTCGCCGAGTACGAGACCCTCACGGCCCTGCACGCCGAGGAGGGCGGGGCCGAGGTCCGCCAGCGGCTGGAGGACCTGGCCTACTCCCTGTGCACCGCGACCGGCACCGGCGATGTGGACAGCGCCCTCGTCGCCGCGCGGCACCGGCTGCCCGGCGCGCGCGTCGAGGACGACTCGGTGCTCAGCGCGTAGTGCAGCGCCGGCGCAGCGCCTGCCGTGCGGTGCGGAGCGTTCCGGCGTCGGCGCGCGGCTCGACCGTCACCCTCGGCCGCCGTCCGACGCCCCAGACCCCGCCCGCGTCGGACAGCCGCTCGTTGAGCTGCTCCGCGAACGGCTGGCCGGAACGGCGCAGGCAGAGCACCTCGTACCGGTCCGGGTGGCCCGTGCCGGTGTGCTGGAGCCCGAGCCGCAGCCGCGCGTACCGTCCCACCGTGCCGTGCGCCGAGACCGACACGACGGCCTCGTACGGAATCCGGCTCACCGCCTTGCGGTCCTCCCACTCGATGCCGTCCTCCGCCAACCGGACGGTGACCCCGCCCGACCGCAGCACGGGCCCGGCCGTCGCTCTGGTTGCCGCCTCCATGGTCGTCCCCCTTCCCCTGTCCCCCGACCATGCCGCACCGGCGTCGTGCTCCGCCAGTCGGAAAACGGGCCGTCTGTCCCCGGCCGGGATTGCCGGATGACGGCAACAGCACGCCGGCGCCGGTAGATTCACCCGCGACGTCACGCGTGATGCTGGGGGGCTCATGGACTGGGGGACACTCATCGCGACGGTGAGCGGTGGCTCGATCGCGATCACCGGCACCGTCCTGGCCGACCACCTGCGGCACCGCCGCGAGGGGGGCCGGGAGCTCGCCGAGCGGCGGCGGGCCGTCTCCGTCGACTTCATCGGGGCGGCCGAGACCTGTCACGCCCGGCTGCGCCAACTCGCCCAGGAGTCCGCCGAGGAGACCGGCCGGACGGCGGACGAGCTGGCGGCACAGGCCCGTGCGGCGCTGGCCGACAGCGGACTCGGCGAGGCGCGGGAGCGTCTGTTCATCGACGCCAGCGCCACCGTCGCCGGGGCGGGTCAGACGATGTTCCAGCGGCTGCGCGCCCTGCAGGCCGCCGTCGCGGCGGGCGCGCAGCCGTCGTCGGCCGCCTTCCACAACGCCTACCACCCCTACATCGGCGCGGTGTGGGCCTACCGCGTGGCCGTCCGGGCGGAGACCGAGGGCCGGTCGCTGACACCGGAGACGTTCGGCTGGTCCCGCTGGGACGGCACCGACCGCTGCACCCTCTGCCCACCCCCCACCCCGCCCCTGAACCCCTGACGCGGTGGCCCGGCCGCGAGGCTCAGCCGTGGTCGGGCTCGGGGGTGGCGGGGGTGCGGACGGGTGCCTCGCCGGGGGCGCCGGGCTGCCAGGGGCCGAGGGCCAGCTCGCCGGTGGTGCCGAGGTCGAGGCCGCCCTCGGGGACGGTGGTCTGCCAGGCGGCGCCCTCGGCGGGGGCGACGTCGAGGTAGGGGGCGTCGACCGGCGCTCCGAACTCCGTGGTGTTGCGCCACACCACGCTCGTGTGGGCCGCGTCGCCCGGCCGGACGGTCACCGACCGGACCCGCTGGTCGCCGACCCCGCCGGCGGTGACGTGCTCGGTGCCGTCGAGCACCCGGACGTCCAGCGGCTCCCGCGCCGCGTCCAGGGCGCGGGCCTCGGGGTAGCCGTGCAGGGTGTAGGGCGCGTCGCCGCAGTTGACGAGGTGGACGGTCAGGGCGCGCAGCCCCATGGCGGCGTCGACCACCCCGGCGGTGATCCGCACGCCGTCGTCGGGGCAGGGGCCGGTGGTCGGCTGGGGGGACGGGGCGCCGGTGGGGTTGGGCACGCGGTACTCGTCGTAGGCGTCCTCGTCGAGTTCGTCGGCCTCGACGAGTCCGTCGGCGTCCTTCAGTTCGTCGGCCTCGACGCCGTACGGGGCCGCCGGGCCGCCGTCGGTCGCTACGGACGTCGCCTCCCGTGTGCCGCAGCCGGTGAGCACCAGGGCGCCGGCCGCCAGCAGGACCGTCGTTCGTCGCGCCGTCCGGTGGCCGCCCCCGGCGGCGTTCGTCCCCATCGGCCGATCATCACACGGCCCGCGCACGGGCGGCGCGGCCGGGCCGGTTCGGTTGTCCCCGGGGCGGGAGGCGCGCACGCTGGAAGCAGGGGCCGCAAGGCCGCGCCGTACGGCGGTCGGGGGCCCGCGGGCCGCGTGCGGCACGGCGCCCGCTCGAAGAGGTGAGAGACGTGGGAACCATGGCAGGTCCGTCCTTCGACACCGACGCGCTCAAGCGGGCCGTCGAGGAACGGGACGCGCGGGCACTGGTCGGGCTCTACGCCGACGACGCGGAGTTCCGCATGGTGGACCGCAACACGCAGCCGAGCCGCCCGATGGTCATGCACGGGCGGGAGGAGATCCGGGGCCTCCTGGAGGAGGTGACCTCCCGGGAGATGACGCACACGCTGGAGGAGTGCGTCGTGCAGGGCGACCACCTCGCCTACGTGGAGTCCTGCGCGTACCCGGACGGCACACGGGTGCTCGCCAGCTCGATGGCCTCGCTGAAGGACGGCCGCATCGCGCGGCAGACCACCGTCCAGGCCTGGGACGAGTGAGGTCCCGCGCGGTCAGCCGAGCGGAAGATCGGCGCGCACCGTCGTTCCGTCGGGGGTGAGGCGCACGGCGGTGCGCAGCGCGAACGCCTCGACGATGGCCAGGCCCCGGCCGCGTTCGGCGCATCCCTCGTCGGCGTCGAGCGGCGCGGCCGGGTCGGGGCGCGCGGGTCGGGGGTGCCAGTGGCCCGCGTCCCGCACCTCGACGCGCACCGAGCGCTGCGTGGGCAGCAGGTGCAGCCGCAGGGTGACGTCCGCGCTGCCGCTGTGCAGGACGACGTTCGCGACCAGTTCGGTGACGACGAGGGCCAGGGCGTCGCGCACGTCGTCGCCCAGCCCCCAGCCGCGTGCGGAGGTCGTGGCGAAGTGGCGGAGGGCGGGGGCCGCGGCAGGGGTGACCGGCAGGGTGCACACCGCCTGCTCGGCGGAGGTGGCGCGGTCGGGGGGCGGCACGACGGTGAGGTGGCCCTGCTGTGCGGTGATCATGCGGCTCTCCTGCGCACTCGGTCCGCTGTCCGTAGTCTGCGCCCGGGAGTCGGCGGGCTGGACTACTCGTGAATTCCACGCTGACGGCCGTTCCCCGTCCGAACAATCAGTGCAAACTGAAGTACGGATACGCAAAGAAAGCCGGAAGCCCGGACGAGCAGCGGTCAGGAGCGGCGTGGTCACGGTACGTGAGGAGTTCTGGGTGCGGCGGCTGCGGCGGACGCTCACCGGGGAGAGCTCGGCGCCGACGCTGGTCCTCGTGGAGGGGCGGGCCGGGACGGGCAAGACCCGCCTCACGGCACGGCTGGCCGAGCTGCCGGAGGCCGCCCGGGCGACGACCGTGCGGTGGCGCTGCGGGGACCGTCGGCCGCCGCAGCCGCCCGCCGACGGCGACGGACCCGTGCTCCTCCTCGTCGACGACGTGCACCGGGCCGACGCGGCGGAGCTCGACCGGCTCCGGGCCCTCCTGGAGGACCCGCGCCCGTGGCTGGCGGCCGTCGCCACCTACCGGCCCGAGGAACTGGCCGCGCCGGGCCTGCCGCTGGGCGCCCCTCCCCCGCGCTACGCGGCGGAGCTGACGGTGCTGCGGCACCGCGTGGAGCCGTGGAGCCGCGAACAGGTGCGGCAGGCGGCCGTGGAGGCGCTCGGCGAGGCGTGCACCCCGGACGCGGTGGCGCGGCTGCACGAACGCACGGGCGGGGTGGCGCGGTTCGTGGTGGACGTGCTGGCCGCGCTCCGGGACGGCGGCCGCGCGTCGTGCACGGCCGCCGACGTGGACGCCGCCGGGGTGCCCGTGCGGCTCGCGGACCTCGTCCTGGGCCGCACGGCACAACTCCCCGAAGCGGCCCGCCGGGTGGTGTGGGCGGCGGCCGTCCTGGACGAACCGGCCGGAGCCGCCGACCTGTTG
The DNA here is from genome assembly GCF_014779715.1 of Streptomyces chumphonensis. Classification (GTDB taxonomy): domain Bacteria; phylum Actinomycetota; class Actinomycetes; order Streptomycetales; family Streptomycetaceae; genus Streptomyces; species Streptomyces chumphonensis. The sequence goes on along the minus strand of NZ_JACXYU010000004.1, from coordinate 158,852 downwards.
ACGGTGGCGGGGCTCGCCGACGACGACGGGCGCGACGCCCTCGTCGCCGCGCTGGCCGGTGCCGCGCTGCGGCAGGACGCCGACGACCGCTACACGCTGCCCGTCCCGCTGGCCGCCGCCGCCGTCCACGAGACGCTGCCCGGCCCCGTCCGGCAGGAGCTGCACGCCCGGGCCGCCGACGTCCTGCAACGCCGCCAGCCCGTCCCGTGGCCCGCGCTCGCCCACCACCGCCGGGCCAGCGGCCGGATCGGCGGCTGGCTGCGGGCCGTGGAGCGCGCGGCGCGGCGGGCCGCCGGGGCGGGGAGGCACCAGGAGGCGATCGGCCTGCTGGAGTCCACGCTCGCCTCCCCCCTCGTCCCGCACGCGGCCCGCGCCCGGCTGGCGCCGGTGCTGGCGGCCAGCGCCGTCGTGGGGCTGCGCTCGGACCAGACGGTGGACGTGCTCGCGCAGATCGTCGAGGACGAGACGCTGCCCGCCGCCATGCGGGGCGAGATGCGGCTGGACCTGGGGCTGCTGCTGTGCAACCAGGTGGGCATGGGCACGCAGGGGTGGGCGGAGCTGGAACGCGCCGCCGCCGAACTGCGCGAGCTGCGCCCCGCCCTGGCCGCGCGGGCGATGTCCTCGCTCGCCATGCCGTACTGGCCCGGCCACACGCTCGCCATCCACCTGCGCTGGATGGCGGCGGCGGAGGAGGCGGCGGCCGACAGCAAGGACGAGGTGATCCGTACCGCCGTCGCCGTCAACCGCTCCAGCGTGTCGCTGTGTTACGGCGACCCGCAGGGCTGGGAGCAGGTGCGGGCGCTGCCCGTCGAGAGCCAGGACCTGCGCCAGCGGCAGCAGGCCGCGCGCGGGCTGTGCAACGCGGCCGACGCCGCCATCTGGCTCGGCTACTACGGACGCGCGGAGCGGCTGCTGTCCGAGGGCCTGGAGATGTCGGCGAAGAGCGGCGCCCCGTACGCCGAGCAGACCGCCCTCGGCGCCCGGCTGCTCCTGGAGTGGACGACGGGCCGGTGGGCCGGACTGCCCGAGCGGTGCGAGGCGTTCCTCGCCAAGACGTCGGCCATGCCCGTCGTCGCCGCCGACGCGCGGATGGTGCTCGGGCTGCTGCACCTCGCCCAGGGCGACTGGGGGCGGGCGCTGGCGTGGCTCTCGGGCAAGGACGCGGCCGCCCGGGAGCACGCCTCGGCTCCGCTCGCCGCCGCCACGTCCGGGGCGCTGATCCGGCTCGCGCTGGCCCGGCAGGACCTGCCCACCGCCGTCGCGGAGGCGCGGTCCGGGTGGGCGACGCTGACCGAGAAGGGCGTGTGGGTGTGGGGCGCGGAGCTCGCCCCGTGGGCCGTGGAGGCGATGGCCCTGGCGGGCGAGGTGCGGACGGCGCGCCGGATGGCGGACCGGTTCGCCGCCGAACTGGACGGCCGTGACGCGCCGATGGCCTCGGCGGCGGCGGTGTGGACGCACGCGGTGCTCGCGGAGACGACGGGCCGCCCGGCTCAGGCCGCCGCGCTGTACGAGGAGGCGGAGGCGGCCTTCGCGGCGCTCCCCCGCCCGTACGTGGCGACGCTGTGCGCGGAGGGCGCGGGCCGCTGCGTGCTCAAGGCGGCTGCCGCGGAAGCGGTGGCCGCAGACACAGCCGCCGCGAACGCGGTGGCCGCAGACACAGCAGCCGCGAACGCGTCCGGTCCGGCCGACGCCACCGCGCCCGCCGACGCCGAGGCGCTGCCCGACGCCGACGCGCTGCCCGAGGACGTCAAGGCGCGGGCGGCGGCCGTGCTGACCTCCTGCGCCCAGCGGTTCGCGGACCTCGGCGCCACCTGGGACGCGGCGCGGGCCCGGGCCGTGCTGCGCGCCTACCAGCCGGCCGAGGGCCGCCGTCCGCCCGGCCGTCCGTCCTACGGCGACCAACTCTCCCCCCGCGAACGGGAGGTGGCGGAGTTGGCGTCCTCCGGCCTGACCAACCGTGAGATCGCCACGACGCTGCACCTCTCGCCGCGCACCGTCGAGCAGCACGTGGCGCGCGCGATGCGGAAGCTGGGCACGGCCTCGCGGCAGGAGCTCGCCGACTCCCGTGAGGCCCTCGGGGGCGGGGAAACCGCAGGTCAGGACTAGACCAGCACCTCGGTGAAGCCGGGGTTAATTGCGTATCCGTAGGTTCCGGTCCCCGGATAGTCGCGTCCGCCGTGCGCCCGTAGGTTCCTGGCACCGGTTGGTCGAACGTTCTTCCGCTGCGGGGGATTCGCTGCGACCGCGCTCGGCCAACCGGTGTCGTGCAAGGGCACCCCCGGAGGGAGCGGGCGTGCGGGGCGGGGCCGTCGAACACGACGGCACGCACCGGCACCCTGCGGTCCCGGCACCGCGTACGGACGCACGCACCCCGTGCACCCGTACCGGCGCTCCCTCCGCTGCCCGCGCCACCCCTCGGCCGCCACCCCCCACCCCACCCCCCAACCCCACCGGACGGCCGGCGCCGCGCGACTTGTCATGAACCGCACCATTTGCTGGTTCCGCATGCCCGGACACCGGCTCGTGAAAGGCAGTGCACCACCGTGAACGGTTCCAGACACCTCCGCATATCCCTCCTGGCGGTGACGACGGCAGCGCTCCTGGGCACGGGAGTGACGACGTCGATCGCGGCGCCCGGTGGCCAGCCCACCGCGGCCGGCGCGGAGAACTCCGCCGACGAGCGCACCCAGCGCCTCATCGTCGGCTACACGACGCAGGCGGCCGAAGCCACATCCGACACCGAGGCCGAGAAGGACGCCCGGGCCAAGGGCAGGAAGGCGGGCGAGTCTCTCGACTTCGACCGCAGGCTGGGGACGGGCGCCGCGCTCGTCGACCTCGGCGGCGAGCTTGACGAACGCTCCGTCGACGAGGTCGTCGAGACCTTCGCGGCCGACCCGGACGTGGCCTACGTCGTCCCGGACACCCGGATGTTCGCCATGGCCGACCCGAACGACCCCTACTACGCACAGCAGTGGGACCTCTTCGAGTCGCGCGCCGGCATGAACGTCGAGAACGCCTGGACGAGCGGGGCCACCGGTGAGGGCGTCAACGTCGCCGTCATCGACACCGGCTACGTCGCCCACTCCGACCTCGCCGCCAACATCATCGACGGCTACGACTTCATCTCCGACCCGTGGATGGCCCAGGACGGCGGCGGCCGGGACGGCAACCCGGCCGACCCCGGCGACTGGATGAACCGCGGCGAGTGCGGCACCGACGCCAACGGGCAGCCCGTGCCCGCCCGCGACACCAACAACTCCTGGCACGGGACGCACGTCGCCGGCACCATCGCCGCCACGGCCGACAACGGCAAGGGCGTCGCCGGCATCGCGCACAACGCGACCATCCAGCCCGTCCGCGTCCTCGGCAAGTGCGGCGGCACCACCGCCGACATCATCGACGCCATCACCTGGTCCTCCGGCGGCTCCGTGCAGGGCGTGCCGGACAACCCGAACCCCGCCGACGTCATCAACATGAGCCTCGGCGGCGGCGGAAGCTGCGACCAGGGCACCCAGAACGCCATCAACGGCGCCGTCAGCCGCGGCACGACGGTCGTCGTCGCCGCCGGCAACAGCAACGCCAACGCCGCGGGCTTCAACCCGGCCAGCTGCGCCAACGTCATCAGCGTCGCCGCCAGCGACCGCGAGGGCAACCGGGCCAGCTACTCCAACTACGGCAGCGTCGTCGACATCGCCGCCCCCGGCGGCGAGACGGCGGTCTCCTCGGCGAACGGCATCTGGTCCACGCTCAACAACGGCACCCGCAGCGTCGGCAGCGAGAACTACGCCTCCTACCAGGGCACCAGCATGGCCGCCCCGCACATCGCCGGCCTCGCCGCGCTGATGTACGAGACGAGCCCCTCGCTCACCCCGGGCGGCGTCGAGTCCGCCATCAAGGACAACGCGCGCAACCTGCCCGGCTCGTGCACCGGCGGCTGCGGCTCCGGCCTCGCGGACGCGGCGGCCACCCTCACCGCCGTCGGCGGCGACCCGACCGACCCGGGCCCCGACCCCGAGCCCGAGCCCGGTGACGGCGTTTACACCAACGGGGACAACGTCACCATCCCGGACAACAACGGCTACGCCGCCACCTCGTCGATCAACGTGACCGGCCTCAGCGGTGCCGCCCCGGCCGACCTCAAAATCGGCGTCGACATCAAGCACACCTACCGGGGCGACCTGAAGATCGAGATCGTCGCCCCCAACGGCGGCTCCGCCGTGCTGAAGAGCACGGACTACTACGACAGCGCCGACCACGTCAACGCCACGTACACGGTCAACGCGTCCTCCGTCGCGGCCGCCGGCACCTGGAAGCTCCGGGTGACCGACGTCTACTCCGGCGACACCGGTTACATCGACTCCTGGAGCCTGACCTTCTGACGGTCGCTTCCGCTCCAGGCCACGACCAGGGCCTGCCGGTGCCGAGGGGGCACCGGCAGGCCCTGCCCTGTTCCCGGCGGACCCGCGACCGCCCCGACGTCACCCGGCGCCGTCGAACCGCCACCGCGTCTGGCCGAACGGCTCCCCCTTCGCGAACCCGAAGGCCCGCACCGGCGCCACCGCGAAGACCAGCGCCCGGCCGCCCTGCCCGGTGAACGCGCCGTCGCGCACGTCGAAGCGCCACTCCTCGCCGTACTTCACGACGTAGGTCTCGGCCAGCGCCCGCAGCCGCTCCTCGTCCGTCACCTCGACGGCCTCGCCCTCCACCACCAGGTCCTCACCGGCGTCCAGGGCGCTCGTGCCGGTCGTCAGGACACAGTGCGGGTTCACCGCCAGGTTCCGCGCCTTCTGCTCCGCCGGACCCGTGCAGAAGTACAGGGCCCCGTCGTGCCACACGGCGATCAGCGGCGTGACGTGCGGTCGGCCGTCGGCCCGCACGGTGGAGAGCCAGAACACCTCCGCCCGCTCCAACCGCTCGGCCGCGTCCGACCACGCCGTCGCCGCCGCCGACGGCGAACTGAACCGGCCGTCCAGACGCGTCGCCGGCTCCCTCATCCCGGACATACCGTCCACCTCCGTCGTCCCGAGTCTCGCGTGGGCTCCTCCCACCCGCATACCCGGACCGACGGCCGCACGGACGGAAACTCACCGCGCCGGCCGTCTTCCCGTACCCGGCGGCGCGACCGACGGGGGCGTCAGGCCCCGCCGAGCGGCTTCATCCCCAGCGGTACACCGATCTCCGCCGCCATGACGGCCCCGGCCTCCCGCTCCAGCTCGCCGTCGTCGCCGTCCGCGCCCGAGTCGGTGTCCAGCCCGTCCAGCTCGCCCAGCGGCGTGTCCAACCGGACGTGCGCCACCAGCGACTGCAACGCCCGCAGCGCCGCCGACGCCGTCGAGCCCCAGTTCGACAGGTACGAGAACTGCCACCACCACAGCGCCTCCGACGTGCGGCCGGCGCGGTAGTGCGCCATGCCGTGCCGCAGATCGGTGATGACGTCCGCCATGTCGTCGGAGATGCGGGAGGTGACCGGAGCGTTGCGCGGGACGTACGGGTCGAAGACCTCCGCGTAGACGTCGACCGGATCCAGCAGGGTCGCCAGACCCTCCCGCAGCTCGTCGACGTCGTCCGGCTCGGGGCCCGTGTCCGGCTCGTACCGCTCGTCCGGAACGATGTCCTCGTGGGCGCCGAGACGCCCACCGGCCAGCAGCAGCTGGGAGACCTCCAGCAGCAGGTAGGGCACCGCGCTGCTCGGCTCGTCACCCTTGGCCACCTCGGTCACGGCGAGGATGAAGCTCTCGACCTGGTCGGCGATCTGGACCGCGAAGTCGTCCGGATCGGCGGCGTCGTCACTCAGCCGAGCGGCGACGTGCGCCGTACCGGTCTGCGTCGTCTCAGACATCGAGCAACCTTCTCCCCTCGAAGGCCCGCCCCAGCGTGACCTCATCGGCGTACTCCAAGTCTCCCCCGACAGGGAGACCGCTGGCCAGCCGCGTGACCTTCAGACCCATGGACGACACCATCCGGGCCAGGTACGTCGCGGTGGCCTCACCCTCCAGATTCGGGTCCGTGGCCAGGATCAGCTCCGTGACGGCGCCGTCCGCGAGCCGCGCCAGCAGCTCCCGTATCCGCAGGTCGTCCGGCCCGACACCCTCGATCGGGCTGATCGCGCCGCCCAGCACGTGGTACCGCCCCCGGAACTCCCGCGTCCGCTCGATCGCGACGACGTCCTTCGGCTCCTCCACCACGCAGATCACCGACGGGTCGCGGCGCGGATCACGGCAGACCCGGCACTGCTCCTCCTCGGCGACGTTCCCGCACACCTCGCAGAACCGGACCTTCGCCTTGACCTCCGACAGCGCGTTCGCCAGCCGCCGCACGTCGGCCGGCTCGGCCTGCAGGATGTGGAACGCGATCCGCTGGGCGCTCTTCGGCCCCACGCCGGGCAGCCGCCCCAGCTCGTCGATGAGGTCCTGGACGACGCCCTCGTACACCGCTGCTCCTCGTACCGCTCGCTCGTACCGGCCAGAACCCGCTCGGACCGGCTAGAAGGGGAGACCGGGCATGCCGCCGCCGCCCAGACCCTGCGCGAGGGGGCCCAGCTTCTCCTGCTGGAGCTGCTGCGCCGCCGCGTTCGCGTCCCGCACCGCCGCCAGCACCAGGTCGGCCAGCGTCTCGGTGTCCTCCGGGTCCACCGCCTTCGGGTCGATGACCAGGCCCTGGAGCTCCCCGGCCCCCGTCACCGTCGCCTTCACCAGTCCGCCGCCCGCAGAGCCCTCCACGGGCGTCTCGGCCAGCTCCTGCTGGGCCGCCGCGAGGTCCTGCTGCATCTTCTGGGCCTGCTGCAGCAGCTGCTGCATGTCGGCCTGGCCGCCACCACCGGGAAACACGGGCTCGCTCCTTCACCACGTCGGGTCGTGTGCCGAGCCTACGTGCTGTGCGGCGGTCCCGTCCGGCTCACTCGTGGTTGATCTCCTCGACCACCGTGGCCCCCAGCTCCCGCACGATCAGGTCGTGGCCCGACAGGGCCGACTCGTCCAGGTCCGGATCGTCGTCCTCCGGGATGTCGTCCTCGACCGGCACGGGCGGCGGCTCCGGCGGCCGCGCCTGCGGCGCGCGCTGCGCCTCGGGCTCCGGCCGCCCGGGCCGCCCCGGTTCCGGGGCCGCCGCCTGCGCGGCCCCGGAACCCGGCGCACCCTGGGGCCCGGCGGGCGCCGGAGCCCGCACCGCCGCCGCGCCGAACGCCGACGCGGCGGGCCCCCCGTACCCCGCCCCCGGCTGCTGCCCGTAGGGCTGCTGGCCGGACGGCTGCGGCGGCTGCGGCGCCGGGGACTGCCGGCCGAAGGGCGGCCGGCCCGGGGCCGCAGCGCCCCCGCCGCCCTCGCCTCCCCCGGCGTCGACCACGGCCTCGATCTTCCACTGCACCCGGAACTGCTCGGCCAGGACCGCGCGCAGCACCTCCTCGTGACCGCTCCCGGCGAAGCTGTCCCGCGCCCCGGCGTTCGGGAAGGCGAGCTGAAGCGTCGTCCCGTCGAACCCGTTGACCCGGGCGAACTCGGTGAGCCGCATCCAGGTCACCTTCCGCCGGTTCTTCACGGCGTCCAGCACCTGCGGCCACATCTGCCGCACCTGCCCGACGTCCCCGCCGCCCGACGGCGCGGACGGCGGCGCAGCGGGCGGGGCGGGAGCCGTCGCCGACGGCGCGGGCGCGGCACCGGGTGCCGGCGCCGCCGTGGGTGTCGGGGCCGACGCCCCCGCCGCCGTGGGCCAGGCGCCCGGCCGGCGCCCTCCCTCGGCCGCCCGCACCGGCGGCCCGGCCTCCGCCCCCGGCGCGGCGTGCGCGGGCGGGGCGGCGTGCGCGGGCGACGCGGCAGACGGCACGGTGTGCGATGCGGGCGGCGCGGTGTGCGGTGCGGGCGGCGCGGTGTGCGGCGCGGGGGACTCCGTCGGGCCCGGGGGGACGGCGGCCTGCGGCGCCGGAGCGCCACCCGCCGCCGGGACGGCACCGGGTGCCGCCGCGACGCCGCGCTCCAGCCGGTCCAGCCGGGCCTGCACAGACCGCTCGTCCCCGTACGCGGCGGGCAGCAGCACCCGGGCGCAGATCAGCTCCAGCTGCAGCCGGGGCGAGGTGGCCCCCCGCATCTCCGTCAGCCCGGTGTTCACCAGGTCCGCCGCCCGGCTCAGCTCCGCCGCCCCGTACACCTCGGCCTGGGCCCGTATGCGCTCCAGCACGTCGTCGGGCGCCTCGATGAGCCCCTTCTCCGCCGCGTCCGGCACGGCGGCGAGGATCACCAGGTCCCGCAGCCGCTCCAGCAGGTCCGTCACGAAGCGGCGCGGGTCGTGGCCGCCCTCGATCACCCGGTCCACCACACCGAAGGCGGCGGCGCCGTCACCCGCCGCGAAGGCGTCGACCACCTCGTCCAGCAGCGCCGCGTCGGTGTAGCCCAGCAGCCCGGTGGCCATGGCGTACGTCACGCCCGCCTCACCGGCACCGGCCAGCAACTGGTCCATCACGGACATCGAGTCACGCACCGAGCCGGCCCCGGCCCGCACCACCAGCGGCAGCACGGCCTCCTCGACCGGGATGCTCTCCCGGCCGCACACCTCGCTCAGGTAGTCGCGCAGCGTCCCCGGCGGCACCAGACGGAACGGGTAGTGGTGCGTCCGCGACCGGATGGTGCCGATCACCTTCTCCGGCTCCGTCGTGGCGAAGATGAACTTCAGGTGCTCCGGCGGCTCCTCGACGACCTTCAGCAGGGCGTTGAACCCCGCCGGCGTCACCATGTGCGCCTCGTCGATGATGTAGATCTTGTAGCGGCTCGCGGCGGGCCCGAAGAAGGCCTTCTCCCGCAGCTCACGGGCGTCGTCGACGCCACCGTGCGAGGCGGCGTCGATCTCGATCACGTCGATGGAGCCCGAGCCCCCGCGCGCCAGGTCGACACACGACCGGCACGTCCCGCACGGCGTCGGCGTCGGCCCCTGCTCGCAGTTCAGACAGCGCGCCAGGATGCGCGCACTGGTCGTCTTGCCGCACCCGCGCGGCCCACTGAACAGGTAGGCGTGGTTGACCCGGTTGTTCCGCAGCGCCTGCTGCAGCGGGGCGGTCACATGCTCCTGCCCGATGACCTCGGCGAAGGTCTCGGGGCGGTAGCGGCGGTACAGCGCGAGGGACGACACGTATACGACGGTATCGGAGCCCACCGACAGGTGAGCCGCACCGGAGACGACAACGCCCCCCACGCACCCGCCAGAGCCAACCTACCCTTGCTGCCTTCCGGCCCTGGGGGAGTTCAGTCAGATAGCGCCACGTGAGGGGCTGGCGCCAACCCTACCCGATCCCCCGACCTGGGATCGAGTTCGCAAGCACCCCCTCCGGTTGTGTACAGTTCTCGGCGGAGGATTCGCCTAGTGGCCTAGGGCGCACGCTTGGAAAGCGTGTTGGGGGCAACCCCTCACGAGTTCGAATCTCGTATCCTCCGCCCAGCTCTCACCGGGCTGAACGAAGGTCCCGACCGCACAAGCGGCCGGGACCTTCGTCGTTGGTGCGGTGAGACCGCCGACCCGCCGCCGGTCCTGACCTCCGCCCCCTGGGTCACGGGGCGTAAGGGCGGGTGATGGGGCGAAGTGCCGGGGCGCTGGGCGCCGGAAGGCGAAGGCGACCCGGCACCAGGACGAGACCGACGTCGAAGCGGTGGTGCCGCTGCTCGCCGCTCCGGCACGCGCCTGGCCGACGGACGCGAAGGTGCGTCAGCGGGCGGAAGCGGTGGTGAAGGTCTCTCGGACCGTCGCCCCGTCGGCGCCATGGGCGAGCAGGGCGTGCAGCAGGAGCCTCGCCTGGTACGGGCCGAGGTCTCCGGCGCCGATCAGCCCTCGACCGAGGAGGTCCTTCTCGGAGCCGGAAAAGCCGTACGTGTCGGACAGGACGGGTCCGTTGCCGATGCGGGAGGCGAGGATCACGGGGATGCGGGACGCGAGCTCGGTGAGCCCCTCGACGAGGCGCTCCGGGACGTGGCCGACGCCGAAGGCCGCGACCACGAGTCCGTCGCAGTTGCCGTCCCACAGGTCGAGCAGCGCGCCGTCGTCGCCGAGGGTGACGGTGTACAGCCCGACGCGCGCCTCGCGGTCGGGGACAGGGACAAACGGCCCGCGGCGCGGCAACCCGCCCACCCTCCGAACGCGGTTCTCCGCGATCCGCCCGATCGGGCCGCACGCCGGTGAGGTGAAGGCGGCGGGGCTGGTGGTGTGGGACTTGCGGACGGTCCGGGCCGAGTGGATCTCGTCGCCGAGTACGACCAGACAGCCGGCGCCGCCGAGCCCGGGGTCGGCGGCGGCCAGAACGGCGGAGTGGAGGTTGGCCGGGCCGTCGGCGCCGGGCAGGGTGGGGTTGCGCATGGCGCCGGTGACGACGAGAGGCTGCTCGTGGCCGTGGTAGAGGTCGAGGAGGAAGGCGGTCTCCTCGATGGTGTCCGTGCCCTGGGTGACGACGACGCCGTCGACCTCTCCGGTCTCCAGCTCCGCCGCGATCGTGGCTGACAGTGCGGTGAGGTCCTCGAAGGTCAGGGAGGCGCCCGGCAGACGACGGAAGTCCTGCGCCTTGAGGCCGATGCCGCTCGTGGCCAGCGCGGGTACCGCCGCGAGGAGTTCGTGGGCCGAAAGCGCCGGTACGACGCCTCCGGTGGTGGGGTCGGTGGTCATGGCGATCGTGCCGCCGAGGGAGAAGACGGCCACGTTCCTGACCGACTCCGTCATGCCCACGCTCCCCTGTCCGGACGCCGCCGAGCCGCGACCTCACGCGTTCATGCAGGCTATCGGGTCGGCGCCGTCCGGGTATGCGGAATGATCACCGTCAAGGTCGCCGATATCGGCAAGGACGAGGCTCGTCAGGCCCGTCGGCCCCCCTGGCCGACGCCAAGCCGCACGGTCACACGTACGCCATCGGCGCGGTGCTCGCCGTCATCGCGCGGCAGTGGAAGGGCCTGGTCACGTCTTCACCTCGGACGTGGACGCCGGGGAGTAGCTGGTCCCGGACCAGCTCCGTCGAGAAGGTGTGACGGACCGACCCGTTCCGACCCGCCCCGACCCGGGCCGATGCGCTCCTTCACTTGGTATCATCACGGATACTATCTCTGTCGATACTATTATTCGTGGAGGTATCGCGTGCAGCGTTTCATCGGACGGGACCGCGAGCTGAAGGTGCTCGGCGACGCTCTGCGATCGGTGCAGGACGCCACCGGCTCGGCGAAGCCGGGACAGTGCATCCTCATGCGTGGGCGGAGGCGGGTCGGCAAGTCCAGCCTCGTCGAGGAGTTCCTCCGGCGTACGCAGGTGCCGCACCTCTTCTTCACGGCAGGGGGCGGCACGGCGGAGGACGAGCTGACGGAGTTGCTCGACACCGTCGCCCGATCCACCGTGCCGGATCGGGAACTGTTCTCGGAGGAGACTCCGAACCAGTGGAACGCGGCCTTCAGGCTGCTCGCGGAGATCCTTCCCGACGACAGCCCGAGCGTGGTCGTCATGGACGAGGTTCCCTACCTCATGCACCGCATCGACGCCTTCGAGGGCATGCTCCAGCGGGCATGGGACCGTCTCCTCAGCCGTAAGCCCGTACTGCTCCTCCTGGTCGGCTCCGACCTGTCGATGATGGAGGCGTTGAACAGCTACGACCGCCCGTTCCACCAGCGGGGCCGGGAGATGGTCGTGGGGCCGCTGAACCCCGCCGACATCGGCGAGATGCTCGGCCTGGCACCGGCCGCCGCCTTCGACGCCGCACTGGTCACCGGAGGGCTTCCGCTGATCTGCGCGGAGTGGCGGGCCGGAGCGGACGTCTGGGAGTTCCTCCGCGACTCGCTCGACAACCCGATCTCGGCGCTGCTGGTCTCCGCCGAGCGCTCACTCGCAGCGGAGTTCCCACCACAGGCGCTGAGCAGAGGAGTGCTACGGGCCATCGGAAGCGGAGAGAGGACCTTCACCAACATCGCCCGCGCGGCCGGCGGCATCGCCCACACCACGCTCACCCGAGCCACTGACCTGCTGATCGAGAAGCGGGTGGTGGCGGCCGAACTGCCCCTCTCACTGCGCCCGTCGAAGGAACGCCGCTACCGCGTGGCCGACCCGTACCTACGGTTCTGGCTCGCGTTTCTGGATCCCCACATGGCGGAGATCGAGCGGATGCGGGGCGATCTCACGTTGAGCCGGATCAAGGAGCGATGGTCGAGCTGGCGGGGGCGTGCGGTCGAGCCCCTCGTCCGGGAGTCCCTCGCCCGCCTCCTGCCGGACGAGCTCCTGCCCGCCGCTCCGGCGATCGGTGGCTACTGGACCCGCAGCAACGACGTCGAGATCGACCTGGTCGGCGCCGACCGGCAGCCGGTGGCCCACACGTTGCTCTTCCTCGGCTCGGTCAAGTGGTTGGAGAACTCCGCGTTCGACGCCCACGACCTGGCCGCGCTCCACAAGCACCGGGCGGCGATCACCGACGAGCCGGTACCGCTCGTGGCGGTCTCGCGCAACGGGACCACCTGTTCCGGCATCCAGGCGGCGTACGGCCCCGAAGAACTGCTCGGCGCCTGGCGCAGGACCTGATCAGGGGCTGACGTCGCGGGCCGTTCGCTCACCGGACCGCAGCCGGGCGTCCGCCCCGCGGCGGCGCAGCACCGGTCCTGGCACACCGGCCAGGTCTTGCACGGCCCCTCGCGGACCGGGGCGGATCTGCAAGCCGCCGGGACGTGAGGGCGTGGGCCCGCCGCCCGGCCGTCACGACGACGTCCCGACGCGGTGCGCGGCGAGGCGCACGCCACGTCCGGGGCGCGGCCCGGTCAGGTGGGGCGCTTGCTGGGGGGCTTGCGGCGGGGGGTGGCGTAGGTCTGCTTCCAGCGGGTGCGGTGGCGGGCGTCGCCCTGGCCGGCGCCGTTGACCTCGATCAGGGAGGTCAGGGAGGCTCCGCTGTTCCACAGGCCGAGGAGGTCGCGGTGGACGGCGATGATGCCGTTCTGCGCCGCGAACGCTTCCGAGGGGCCGCTGAAGCGGGTCGTGGTCACGAAGACGGCGAGGTCGGCGCGGAAGTGCACGGCGGATCCCAGCAGATCCCGCACGTCCCGGCTCCTGACGGTGCTGGTGGGCACGAAGCGCTTGCACTGGACGACCATGGTCCGGCCGTCCGGGAGGCGGCCGACGACGTCGGCGCCGTTGTCGTGGGAGCCGCCCACGCGGCGGACCTCGGTGCAGCCGTCCCGTCGGCACAGCGCGGCGACCAGTTCCTCGAACTCCGTCCCGGTCATCGCGTCCACCTCGGTGAGCGTGCGGTGCCCGGCCCGCACCGCCTCCTCCTGCCGCCAGCGGCGGTCGCCGCCGCGCAGGGCGCGGTCCGTCCGCCGCCACCACCAAGCGACGGCGCCCAGGCCGCACAGACACCCGGCTCCGAGGACGTAGGGCCACAGGGTGGACCAGAAGGCGGCCAGAAGGATCAGCAGGAGCACGGCACCCGCCGACGCCGCGCCGAGCCGCCTTCGCCGTTGCCTCCGCGCGGCTGCCCTCCGTCCGCGCGCAGCCGTTCCCGCCGCCATGCCGCTCCCTCCGGTCACGCTCCGGAGTCAGTGTGGGAGAGGGGGCGAGCGGCGGGAAGAGCGACTTTTCGGCCATGGCTGAAACGGCGGGAGGGCGACGGCGGGGCAGGTCGTCGGGGCGAAGCCGTTTGGGTGGATGGTGCGGGGTACTGCGGGGGGATGGGCGTCGCGGGAGGTGGTCGCGGTGGACGCCGAGAGCGTGGGCATGCCGGTGGACGGGGTCGTGCTGGCCGGTGACCTGGCGGTGCCGGACGGAGCGCCGTGCGTGGTGGTGTTCGCGCACGGGAGCGGGAGCTCCCGACACAGTCCGCGCAACCGGGCCGTCGCGCAGGACCTGCGGGAGGCGGGGCTGGGCACCCTGCTCGTCGACCTGCTGACGGCGGAGGAGGAGCGGGCGGACGCGACGAGCCACCGGCACCGGTTCGACGTCCCGCTGCTGGCGCGGCGGCTCGTGGGCCTCGTGGACCGGCTCGGTGAGCGGCCCGGGACGGCGGGGGTACCGGTGGGACTCTTCGGCGCGAGCACGGGGGCGGGGGCGGCGCTGGACGCGGCGGCCGCGCGGCCGGAGCGGGTGCGGGCCGTGGTCTCCCGGGGCGGCCGCCCGGATCTGGCCGGGGAGGCGTTGGCGCGGGTGCGGGCTCCGGTGCTGCTGGTCGTCGGTGGCGCGGACACCGACGTGCTGCGGCTGAACCGGGAGGCGGCGCGGGAGTTGGGGGCGCCGCACCGGGAGCACGTCGTGCCCGGCGCCACGCATCTGTTCGCCGAGCCCGGCGCGCTGGCGGAGGTCGCGGCGGTGGCGCGGGCGTGGTTCCTGCACCCCGGCGGGCCGGACGCCACGGACGGTGCGGGCGGAACGGAGGTGCGGGGATGAACGGCGAGCGGTTCCGTGACCACCGGGACGCCGGGCGGCGGCTGGCCGTGCGGCTGGTCGGGTGGGCGGCCGATCACGGGGTCACGGGGCCGGTCGTCCTGGCGCTGCCGCGCGGCGGCGTCCCGGTCGCGGCGGAGGTCGCCGAGGCGCTGGGCGCGCCGCTAGACGTGGTCGTGGTCCGGAAGATCGGGGCGCCCGGGCACGCGGAGATGGGGGTGGGCGCGATCGCGGGGGACGGCGAGCCGCTCTTCGACGTGCGCACGCTGGAGTTGCTGGGGCTCACGCCGGAGTCGCTGGCCCCGGTCGTGGCCCGGGAGCGGGCGGAGCTGCGGCGGCGGGAGGAGCTGTACCGGCGGGGCGGCGGGCCGCCGGACGTCGCGGGGCGCACGGTGATCGTCGTCGACGACGGTCTGGCCACGGGCGTCACCGCGCGCGCGGCCCTGCGTCACCTGCGCACGCTGGGGCCGGCCCGGCTCGTGCTGGCCGTGCCGGTCTGCGCGCCGCAGGCGGCGGGGCCGGTGGGGCGGGAGGCGGACGACCTGGTGTGCCTGCGGCGGCCGCCGTCCTTCCGCGCGGTGGGCCAGTGGTACGAGGAGTTCGCGCAGGTCACCGACGGGGAGGTGCTCGCCGAGCTGCGCCACGCCGACGCCGTCCGGCCGACGCCGCGGCGCCCCGCCCCGCCGAAGCCGGGCTGAGCCGTCGGCGTCCACCGCGAGACGTCCGCCGCCGCGTCACTCGCAGCCGACGCCGTCGCCGTCGCGGTCCAGGTGACCTCCGTAGCCGGGCTGACCTCGGTACACGGGCGCTGCTCCGGCGGCGCGGGCGGCGTCGCAGTTCCGGTAGTACGCGGCGGCGCCCGCGTCGTCCCCGCCGCCGGTGCCGGTTTCCGGTGCCTCGGGGACCTCGGCGGGGACGGCGACCTCTTCGGTGGCCGTCTCGGTGACGGTCACCGTGGGGCCGGGCTCGGTGACGGTCGGCCCGGGTTCCGGGGTGGCCGTGACGGTCGGGGTGGACGTCGGGGCGGCGGTGACCGTGACGGTGGGGGCCGGGTCCGCCGACGCAGTGGCGTCTTCGGAGGCGGCCGTGCTGCCACAGGCGAATCCGGTCAGCAGGATGAGGACGCCGGCGGCGTAGGCGCGCTTCATCTTCCACACCGGCCGCCGGTCGTCGGACGGTAGCGGGCCGGGTGGGCTGACGACGTACGGGTTGCTCAAAGTGCCCCCCTTGGGCTGATTGTGTGACGCGTCACATTAGCGGCCGACAGGCGGCCGGGGAGGGCTTTCGATGTCATCGGTCCCTCATCGGCACGGTGACCGACCGCAGGGGACGGGACGTCAGGGGTACGTGCGGCCGAGGCGGTGGTAGCGGCGCCGGGCGCGGTGTCGGCCGAGCCACTGGGCGGCCAGGACACCGGGGACGATGAGGCTCAGTCCGACGCAGATCGACGCGGCCTCCACGAGGGTGCCCGCCGTGTCGTAGGCCAGGCCGGTGTCGGCGTGCACGGTGTCCCCGGCCGTGAGGCCGGCGCCGCGCACGACGCGTCCGCGGCCGGTGGCGCCGTCGGCGAAGCGCCAGGAGGCGGAGCAGTCCGCCGCCGTGAGGGACGGCCGCTCGGCGGGGCAGCCGTGGACCTGGGTGACGACGGCTTCGCGCGCACCGGGCACCCGCAGGGGCGCCCACTCGAAGTGGGTGTGGACGGCGAGGGTGACCAGCGCCCCGAACAGGACCATCGTCAGGACGTAGAGCCCTCTGCGGGGTGTCCTGAGCGGCACCACCACCGGCTCTCCGGCGGGGTCGTCGGTCCCCGCGCGCCGCACCGTGCCGTCCGTCATGCCCCGCCCTTCCGGCCCACCGCCCCCGGTGCTCCACGCTAGGAAGTCGGCGGACCGCTCACAAGACGGCCTCGGCGCGGCGGGGTGGGCCGCACCGGTCGGGGGTGATCATCCGTCCGGCTCCGACGGACCGGACGACGCGGGCGGACCGGACGACGCGGGCGGACCCGACGACGCGGGCGGACCCGACGGCGCGGGCGGGGCGGTGGGTTCGACGGGGCCGCGGCGGACGGCGCCCGGCGCGGCCCAGCGCTCCCGTCGGCGGGCGCGCCGCTTGGCCGCCTCGGAGGAGGCCAGCTGGTACGGCACCGAGGTCACCATGACCCCGGGCGTGAACAGCAGCCGGCCCTTGAGCCGCAGGGCGCTCTGGTTGTGCAGGAGTTGCTCGTACCAGCGGCCCACGACGTATTCGGGGATGTAGACGCTGACCGCGTCGCGGGGACTCTCCCGCCGGATGCTCCGGACGTGGTCGACGACGGGCCGGGTGATCTCGCGGTAGGGCGAGTCGAGGATCTTCAGGGGGATGTCGATGCGGCGGCGTTCCCACTCGGCCCGCAGCTCCCGCGTCTCCTGCGGGTCGACGTCGACGGTCAGCGCCTCCACGTGGCCCGAGCGCAGCAAGCGGGCGTAGGCCAGGGCGCGCAGGGTGGGCCGGTGCAGCCGGGAGACGAGGACGACGGAGTGCACGCGGGAGGGGAGGTTCGCCTCGTCGCCCGGCTCCTCGGGGGCGGCGAGCTCCGCCGCGACGCGGTCGTAGTGCCGCCGGACCGCCGTCATGAGCAGGACGAAGAGGGCCATGCCCAGCAGGGCGACCCAGGCGCCGTGGGTGAACTTGGAGACGAGCACGACGAGCAGGACGAGGCCGGTGAAGCAGGCCCCGAAGGCGTTGACGGCGCGGGAGCGGAGCATGCGGCGCCGGGCGGGCGGGGAGGTCTCCGTCGCCAGGTGACGGTTCCAGTGCCGCACCATGCCGGTCTGGCTGAGGGTGAAGGAGACGAAGACGCCGACGATGTAGAGCTGGATCAGCCTCGTCGTGTCGGCGCCGTAGGCCCAGACCAGCAGCGCGGCGGCCGTCGCCAGGAGCACGATGCCGTTGGAGAACGCGAGTCGGTCGCCCCGGGTGTGCAACTGCCGTGGCAGGTAGCGGTCCTGGGCCAGGATCGAGCCGAGCAGCGGGAAGCCGTTGTAGGCGGTGTTGGCGGCGAGGAACAGCACGAGCGCGGTGGCGGCGGCGAGCAGCGCGAACAGGGGCGTCGCGTCGCCGAAGACGGCGGCGGCGACCTGGGTGATCACCGGGTCCTGGACGTACTCGGCGCCGACGGGGGCGCCGTCCCGCAGCAGGTCGTGCGCCGGGTCCTCGGCCATCTTGACGTCCGTGGCCAGGGCGAGGCCGATGATCCCGCAGAACATGGTGACGGCCAGGGCGCCCATGAGGAGCAGGGTGGTCGCGGCGTTGCGGCTCTTGGGCCCGCGGAAGGCGGGCACGCCGTTGCTGATGGCCTGGACGCCGGTGAGGGCGGCGCAGCCGGAGGAGAAGGCCCGCAGCAGGAGGAGGACGAGGGCGAGCCCGGCGAGCCCGGTGTGCTCGGCGCGGAGCTCCAGCCCGGCCGTGGGGGCGCGCATCTCCTCGCCGAGGACGCCGGCCCGGTAGGTGCCCCAGGCGATCATGGCGAGGACGGCGGTGACGAAGACGTACGTCGGTATCGCGAAGAGCTTCCCCGACTCCCGGACCCCGCGCAGGTTCATGACCGTGAGGACGGCGATGACGCCGACGGCGCACAGCACCTTGTGTTCGACGACGAACGGCACGGCCGAGCCGAGGTTCTCCACGCCCGCGGAGATCGACACCGCGACGGTGAGGACGTAGTCGACGCCCAGGGCGCCGGCCGCCGTCAGCCCGGCACGGGGGCCGAGGTTGGTGTGGGCGACCTCGTAGTCGCCGCCGCCGCTCGGGTAGGCGCGCACGTTCTGCCGGTAGGAGGCGACGACCGTCATCATCAGGACGACGACGGCCGCGGCGATCCAGGGGCTGTGGCCGTAGGCGGCGACGCCGGCGAGCGACAGCACGATCAGGACCTCGCCGGGCGCGTACGCCACGGACGACAGCGGATCCGAGGCGAAGACGGGGAGCGCGATCCGCTTGGGGATCAGCGTCTCGCCGAGCTGCGTGCTGCGGAGCGCCCGCCCGAGGAGTATGCGTTTCGGCAGGTCCGAGAGTTTCTGCACGCGCGCGATCGTATGCACGGGGACGCCCGCGGGAGCCGCCCGACGGCGGATCTTGCCACAGCCTTAGCGGGTGGGCACTGGCACCCGCGCGCATGGCCGTCGGCGCGCGGGTGCGGGGATACTGCGGCCATGGACACAGGAGAAGGAGCGGAAGGCCGCGGGTGGGCCCCGGCGACGGTTGCCGCCTCGGTCGGTCTGGTGCTCGCCCTGCCGGTCACCGTGTGGTGGGTCGTCGGCGCGGTGACGGCCGACCCGGATGTCGTCGACCCCGACTACGCCGTGCGTCCGCCGAGCTCGGAGGTCACGGCGCTGCTCGGGACGGTCTCACTCACGCTGGTCGTGCTGTGCGGCATAGTGGTGCTCCAGGCGGTGCAGCGGGGTACGTTCGACGCCCGCTGGTGGACGGCGCTGGCCCCGGCCCTGGTGGCCGGCGTCGGTGCGGGCGCGGCATGGGCCGTGATCACCGCTCCGAGCATCGGGGCCAACATCGGGGCCGGTTTCGCGCTGTTGCTCGGCGGTCCGCTCGTGGCGGGCCTGCTCCTGTGGTCCGCGGGCTGCGCCATCTGGCTCCTGTGGACCGGCGGGCGGCGCCCGTGAACGCGCGCAGACCACCGCTCGGTCAGCGGCTGGCCGGACGGGTCGGGGCGGTCCCGGCGGTGGCCTGCGGGCTCGTCCTGGCCGCCCCCGTGCTCACCTGGTGGGCCGTCGGGGATCTGGGCGGCGACGGCGGGCCGGACGGCGGCACGCGGTTCGTCGAGCCGCTCGTGCGGAGCTCGGTCGCCCAGCACGCCCTGGGCGCGGGCGCGTTGGTGGTGCTGCTGCTGGCGCTGCTGCTGCGGGGCGCGGTGGTGCGGTGGCGCGGGTACGACCCGTGCCGGTGGAGCGTGGTCGGGCCGCTCGTGGTGGCCGGGCTCGTCTCGGGCGCCGCCTGGCGGGTGCTGACGGACGTGACGCTGGGCATCGACCTGGCGGTGGTCGGCGTGGTGTTCCTCGTCGGCCCGCTGGTGGGGATGTTGGTGTTGTGGTCGGCGGGCCGCGCCGCCTGGATCGTCCGCCGGGAGGCCGCCCGGCGCGGGGCCGCCTGAGGACGGACGCCGCCGTGGGGCGGAGCACGCGGGAGGGGCACACCTCCCGCGTACGGCGCCCGGCGCGCACCAACGGGCTTTCGGCGGCCACGGACGTCCCGTCGGCCGGAGCCGGACGGGTCCGTGGAGCCGACCTCGTCACAGGCGTGCGCGCTGGTGCGGCGCCAGGGGTTCCCCCGTTGCACGGCCACGTCCCCCGTGTCCGCGTGGCCACGGCGCCCATCATGTCGGGCCCGTGCCGGGAGACCGACCGATGAGAGGATGCCGGATCTCGCATTGCCGAAACACGCAGGGGACGGAAATGTGCCGAGAACCGGACGAACCGACCGCGACCGAACCCGAGCCCCCCTGCGCCAGAGGACTGGCCGTGTACCGGGACGCGCTCACGCACGGCGCGGTCTCCGGCGAGATCCCCGCCTGCCTGCTGGACCTGCGGCTGCTGCGGCGGCGCGACGACCGGACGGAGGTCTTCACGCCGGTGCCGCCGGGTCTGGCGTCGCACCGGCTGGCCCACCCCGTCGAGCAGGCGATCCGGGACGGACGGCAGCGGCTGGGCGTGCTGCGCGACGCCTTCGCGACCGTGCAGGGCTTATGGGACGAGGGGCTGCGGGAGAGCCTGGCCCCGGTGCGGCGGCTGGAGGGGCGGGAGGTGATCGTGGCGGCGGTGCGGCAGAAGGGGGCTGAGTGCCACACGGAGTTCCGGTACGCGCAGCCGCAGGCGCCGCGCCCTCCGGAGCTGCTGCGCCGCAACCTGCCGCGCGTCCTCGGCCTGCTCGCCCGCGGCGTGCGGGTGCGGGCGCTCTACCAGCACTCCGTGCGCGCGCACGGGCCGGTGGTGGACTTCATGGCCGAAGTGCACGCGCACGGAGGGGAGTTCCGCACCCTGGACGAGCTGTTCGACCGGGTCTTCCTCTACGACCGGAGCTTCGCCCTGATCCCGGACCACAGCGCCGAGCAGGGTGACGGGGCGCTGGCGATCGAGCACCCGGGCGTCGTCGGCTTCGTCGCGGACGTCTTCGACCACGCCTGGCAGCGCGCGGAGCCCGTCGACTTCCGGACACCGCACGGCCGGCCCGCGCCGCTGACGGACGAGAAGCGGCTGACCGTGCTGCGGCTGATGGTCGAGGGGCACACGGACACGGCCATCGCCGCCCGGCTGGGCATGAGCACGCGGACCGTGGCCAACCACGTCAGGCGGGCGGCGGAGACGTTCGGCAGCCGCAGCCGGGCCCAGCTCGCCTACCTGCTCGCCCGCTCCGGCGAGCTCGAGTGACCCGCCCGGCTCCCGGGCGGCCCTAGGGGGTGAGCAGGCGCGGCCGGGCGTCCGGGAGCTTGGCCCACCAGTGGTCGTAGCGGCGGTAGGGGCGGGGGTCGCGGTCGGCGAGCAGCGCCGCCAGGGCCCCGGCCTCCGCCGCGAGGGCGTCCCACACGGCCGGCGGCAGCGTGTGGAAGGCCGTGGCCTCGATGCCGTCCTCGACCGGCCGCCACACCCCGGCGACGTGACCGTCGACGAGCAGGGTGGGCAGCACGTCGCCGTTGCTGCGTATCACCAGGCGGCGGTAGGCGGGAGGGAGGACGCGGGCCCGGTCGGCGTAGGCGAGCAGGGTGCTGTCCCACATGGCCATGAGCCGGGGCGGGGCCGGGGTGTCGGCGGGCGGGCGCGGGGCTTCGGGGACGTCGTACAGGGTGGCGCCGTCGGGGCCTTCGAGCTGTTCGACGGCGTCGCCGAGGGCGCGCAGTGCCTCCCGGACGGCGGTGCGCCGCACGGTGGCGAACTGGGCGACGTCCGCTACGGAGGCGGGGCCGAAGCCGGCCAGGTAGCGCAGGGTGAGCGCTTCCAGCGCCCGCGCCGCCGCGTCCGGGCCGGCGTCGGCCCCGTCCGGCGCGGGGAGGGACGCGGCGGGCGCCGCGACGTAGGACGGGCTGAAGCCGAACGACCACGGGCCGCCGGTGGGCGCGTGGTGCAGGGGCGCGTAGGCGCGCAGCCCCCACCAGGCCCCGGCCGTCTGCTCCGCGCCCAACCGCTCCGCCAGCCACGCCCGCAGTTCGGCGGAGGTCCGGGGCCGGTCGGCGAAGGCCAGGAGCTGCGGCACCAGCCGTTCGGCGTCGGCGGGGGTGAGACCGGCGTCGGCGAAGCGGTCGCCCAGCCGCGCGGCACGCAGCGTCGGCCGCATCGCCGCGCGGAACACCGGGTCGTCGTCGGCGTGGACGGCGTGCAGGGTCAGGCGCAGCAGGGTGGCCTTGACGACGGAGCGGTCGGTGAAGGCGGCGTCGACCTCGGCGAGCGCCAGGTCGCTGACCCGGTTCCACAGGGCGAGGTACGGCGAGGCGGGCTGCTGGGCCTGGACGGCGACGATGCGGCGCACCGCGTCGGGGACGGCCAGCGCCTCGCGTCGCAGGAGGAGTTGACGGCCGAGGGTGGCCCGGTTGAGCTCGCGCGCGGTGATCTTCATCGGCGGATTGTGTCCCGGCCGGGCCCGTCGCCGCCAGCGGTTTCGGGCCCGGCCGGGTCAGCCGGGATTCAGCCGGACTCAGCCGGGATTCGGCCGGAGTCGGTCGGGCTCAGTCGGATTCGAGGTCGCCCTCCGCCTCCAGGAACGCGGCGCGCAGCGCCTCCAGGGTCTCCGCGTCCGGCTTGGCCCACAGCCCGCGCGACTCGGCCTCCAGCAGCCGCTCGGCGATGCCGTGCAGGGCCCAGGGGTTGGCCTCCTGGAGGAAGGCGCGGTTCTCCGGGTCCAGCACGTACGTCTGGGCCAGCTTGTCGTACATCCAGTCGGCGACGACGCCGGTGGTGGCGTCGTAGCCGAACAGGTAGTCCACGGTGGCGGCGAGTTCGAAGGCGCCCTTGTACCCGTGGCGGCGCATCGCCTCGATCCACTTGGGGTTGACGACGCGGGCGCGGAAGACGCGGGAGGTCTCCTCGACCAGGGTGCGGGTGCGGACGGTCTCGGGCCGCGTGGAGTCGCCGATGTACGCCTCGGGGGCGGTGCCCTTCAGCGCCCGGACCGTGGCGACCATGCCGCCGTGGTACTGGAAGTAGTCGTCGGAGTCGGCGATGTCGTGCTCGCGGGTGTCGGTGTTCTTCGCCGCGACCTCGATGCGCCGGTAGGCGGTCTCCATCTCCTCCCGGGCCGGACGGCCGTCCAGCCCCCGGCCGTAGGCGTAGCCGCCCCAGACGGTGTAGACCTCGGCGAGGTCGGCGTCGGTGCGCCAGTCGCGGGAGTCGATGAGCTGGAGCAGGCCCGCGCCGTAGGTGCCGGGTCGGGAGCCGAAGATGCGGGTGGTGGCGCGGCGTTCGTCGCCGTGCTCGGCGAGGTCGGCCTGGGCGTGGGCGCGCACGTGGTTGCTCCCGTGCGGCTCCTCCAGGGAGGCCGCGAGCCGGACGGCGTCGTCGAGCAGTCCGACGACGTGCGGGAACGCGTCGCGGAAGAAGCCGGAGATGCGCAGGGTGACGTCGATGCGCGGGCGGCCCAGTTCCTCCAGCGGCACCGCATCCAGGCCGGTGACGCGGCGGGAGGCGTCGTCCCACACGGGCCGGACGCCGAGGAGGGCCAGCGCCTCGGCGATGTCGTCGCCGGCCGTGCGCATGGCGCTGGTGCCCCACAGGGACAGGCCGACGGAGGTGGGCCACTCGCCGTTGTCGCGCCGGTAGCGCTCGGCCAGCGACTCGGCGAGCGCCTGCCCGGTCTCCCAGGCGAGCCGGGAGGGGACGGCCTTGGGGTCGACGGAGTAGAAGTTGCGGCCGGTCGGCAGGACGTTGACCAGGCCGCGCAGGGGTGAGCCGGAGGGCCCGGCGGGGACGAAGCCGCCGGCCAGGGCGTGCACGGCGTGGTCCAGCTCGGCGGTGGTCCCGGCCAGCCGGGGCACGACCTCGCGGGCCGCGAACCGCAGGATGTCGGCGACCTGTTCGGGCTCTCCGGCGGCGACGGCGGGCACGGCGGCCGGGTCCCAGCCGGCGTCCTCCATGGCCTCGACGAGGGCGCGGGCACGGGCCTCGACGGTGTCGGCGGCGACGCGGGTGGCCGCCGACTCGTCCAGGCCGAGCGCCTCCCGCAGCCCCGGCAGGGCGGTCGTGCCGCCCCAGATCTGCCGGGCGCGCAGGACGGCGAGGACGAGGTTGACGCGCTCCGGGCCGGTCGGGGCGCCGCCGAGGACGTGCAGGCCGTCACGGATCTGCGCGTCCTTGACCTCGCACAGCCAGCCGTCGACGTGCAGCAGGAAGTCGTCGAAGCCGTCGTCGTCGGGGCGTGCCTCCAGACCGAGGTCGTGGTCGAGCCGGGCGGCCTGGATGAGCGTCCAGATCTGGGCGCGGATCGCGGGCAGCTTGGCCGGGTCCATGGCGGAGATCTGCGCGTACTCGTCCAGCAGCTGTTCGAGCCGCGCGATGTCGCCGTAGGAGTCGGCGCGGGCCATGGGCGGGACGAGGTGGTCGATGAGCGTGGCGTGGACGCGGCGCTTGGCCTGGGTGCCCTCGCCCGGGTCGTTGACGAGGAACGGGTAGACCAGCGGCAGGTCGCCGAGGGCCGCGTCGGGGCCGCAGGCGGCGGACAGCCCGGCGTTCTTGCCCGGCAGCCACTCCAGGTTGCCGTGCTTGCCGAGGTGGATCATGGCGTCGGCGCCGAAGCCGCCGTCCTCGGCCCGGCTCGCCATCCAGCGGTAGGCGGCGAGGTAGTGGTGCGAGGGCGGCAGGTCGGGGTCGTGGTAGATCGCGATGGGGTTCTCGCCGAAGCCGCGCGGCGGCTGGATGGCGATGAGCAGGTTCCCCCGGCGCAGAGCGGCGAGGACGATGTCGCCGTCCGGGTCGCCGCCGTCGGCGGCGCGGCTGTGGTCGACGAACATCGTGCCCGGCGCCGGGCCCCAGTGCTCCTCGACGGCCTCGCGCAGCTCGGCGGGGAGGGTGGCGAACCAGCGGCGGTAGTCGGCGGCCGGGATGCGCACGGGGTTGCGGGCCAGCTGCTCCTCGGTGAGCCAGTCCTGGTCGTGGCCGCCGGCCTCGATGAGGGCGCGGATCAGTTCGTCGCCGTCGCCGGACTCCAGGCCGGGGATCTCCTCGGTGCCGAAGTCGTAGCCCTCGGCACGCAGTCGGCGCAGCAGTTCCACGGCGCTGGCCGGGGTGTCGAGGCCGACCGCGTTGCCGATGCGGGAGTGCTTCGTCGGGTAGGCGGAGAGCACGAGCGCGATGCGCTTCTCGGCCGCCGGGACGTGCCGGAGCCGGGCGTGCCGGACGGCGATCCCGGCGACGCGGGCGGCCCGTTCGGGATCGGGGACGTAGGCGGGCAGGCCGTCGGCGTCGATCTCCTTGAAGGAGAAGGGGACGGTGATGAGCCGCCCGTCGAACTCGGGGACGGCGATCTGCGTGGCCGCGTCCAGCGGCGAGACGCCCTCGTCGTTCTCCTCCCAGGCGGTGCGGGAGCCGGTGAGGCACAGCGCCTGGAGGACGGGCACGTCGAGCCGGGTGAGGGCGCCGGCGTCCCAGGACTCGTCGTCCCCGCCCGCCGACGCCTCGGCGGGCTTGGTGCCGCCGGCGGCGAGGACGGTGGTGACGACGGCGTCGGCCGCGCCGAGGGCCTCGACCAGCTCCGGCTCGGGCGCGCGGAGGGAGGCCACGTACAGCGGCAGGGGCCGGCCGCCGGCGTCCTCGATCGCCCCGCACAGGGCGTCGACGAAGGCGGTGTTGCCGCTCATGTGGTGGGCGCGGTAGTAGAGGACCGCGACGGTGGGTCCGGTCACGTCGGCGCGGGCCGTCCGCTCCAGCGGGCCCCAGGTCGGCGCGGCGGCGGGCGGGTCGAAGCCGTGGCCGGTGAGCAGCACCGTGTCGGACAGGAAGCGGGCGAGCTGCTCCAGGTTCCGCGGGCCGCCGTGCGCGAGGTAGGCGTGCGCCTCGGCGGCGATGCCGACGGGCACCGTGGAGGAGGCCATGAGCTGGGCGTCGGGGGCCTGTTCACCGCTGAGGACGACGACGGGCCGCCCCTCCGCGAGGAGCAGGTCCAGCCCCTCCTGCCAGGCCCGGACACCACCGAGCAGCCGGACGACGACGAGGTCGGCGCCGTCGAGGAGCGCGGGCAGTTCGCCGAGGTCGAGGCGGGCCGGGTTGGCGTACCGGTAGGGGACCGGGCCGTCGGCCGCGCGGGCGCTGAGCAGATCGGTGTCGGACGTCGACAGGAGCAGGATCATGCGGCGTCTGGCCTTCCTCGGGGTGTCCGCGCCCCGGGCGGTGTCGGACGGCGGGAGTTCCTGGCTCACCCGGCCCGTGTGGCCGGATTCACAGTGGCGGGACCGCGCCGGATTCGCACCGGGCTTCCTCCCCTGTCGCCGTCTTCGGCGATGGCGGACCGGACGGTCCGCCGAGGAGCATAGTAAGCGCCGCCGCGGCTCCCCGGGCAGGCCGTGGGCCCCGGGAGGGCCGACAACCGGTCGGTATGCTCCCCGGCATGCCCACGCCCCCCGCCCCGCCGCCGTTCCCGGACGGGCCCCCTCCCCCGGAGGGCGGTGACGCCTGCCCGGGTTCGTTGCGGCCGCACACGGCCGACGACGGCCTGCTGGTGCGTGTGCGGATACCGGGCGGCGTCCTCACGACGCGGCAGGCGCAGGTCGCGGCGGACGCGGCGGACCGCCTCGGCGACGGCACGCTGCACCTCACCTCGCGCGGCAACGTCCAACTGCGCGGGCTGCGTTCGGACGGCGTCCGCGAGCTCGCCGGGCTTCTGACGGCGGCCGGACTGCTGCCGTCGGCGCGGCACGAGCGCGTCCGCAACGTGGTGGCCTCACCGCTGTCCGCCCGGGACGGCCGCGGCCACCGGGACGTGCGGCCGTGGCTGCGGGAGCTGGACGCACTTCTGTGCGCGAGCAACTCCGCGCCGGAGCTCTCCGGACGCTTCCTCTTCGCCCTCGACGACGGCCGGGGCGACGTCCTCGCCCTGGGCCCCGATGTGACACTCCTCGCATCCCCGGCGGGCGACGCGGTGCTGTACGTCGCGGACACCGCCGCCGCCCGCGTCCCGGCCGCCGAGGCCCCCCGGGCCGCGCTGCTGGCCGCCGAGACGTTCCTCACCGCCGCCCGCGAGTGCGCCGCCCGCACCTGGCGGGTCACCGAACTGCCCGGCGGGCCCGGGGCACTGGCCCGCGCCCTGCCGCAGCGGCTGCGCGACGCCGGGCTGGCCGCCGCGCCCCCGCCCGCGCCCCGCACGGCGCCCCCGACCGCGCCCCCGGCCGCACCGCCCACCCCCGGCGTCCTCCCCGGCGCCGGTCCGGACGGGCCGGTCACCCTCTCCGTGCACGCCCCCTTCGGCGCGCTGGGCACCGCGCGGTGGCGGGCCCTCGTCGACGCCGCCCGGCTCGGCGACGCCGACGAACTCACCCTCACCCCCTGGCGCGGCGTCCTCGTGCCCGGCCTGCCGCGCGCCCGCGCCGAGGAGGCCGCCGCGCGCCTCGCGGCGGCCGGCCTGGTGACGGACCCGGCCTCGCCGTGGCCCGGGGTCGGCGCCTGCGTCGGCCGCCCCGGCTGCGCCAAGGCGCTGGCCGACGTCCGCGCCGACGCCGCCGCCGCGCTGCCCGACCCCGCGCCCGCCACCCCCGCGGCGTCCGGAACCGGAGGGGTGCCGGTGTACTGGTCGGGCTGCGCGCGCCGGTGCGGTCACCCGCGCGGCGAGCACGTCGACGTGCTCGCCACCGGCGACGGCTACCGCGTCACCGCCCCCGACGGCCACACCGTCCACCTGCCCGCCCCCGCCGCCGGCGGCGCCCCACCGCCCGGCCGGACGGCCGCCGCCCTCGCGGCGGCCCGCGTCGGCACCCGAACCACCGGCGGTTCCGCGACGGGAACCGCCACGAGATGAGCGAGAGCACCGTGTTCGACTACGAGAAGGACGGCGCCGAGATCTACCGGCAGTCCTTTGCCACCATCCGCGCCGAGGCGGACCTCGCGGCCCTGCCGGCCGACGTCGGCCGCGTCGCGGTACGGATGATCCACGCCTGCGGCATGGTCGACCTCGTCCGGGACCTCGCCTACAGCGCCGACGCCGTGGCCGCCGCCCGCGCCGCGCTGCGCGCCGGGGCGCCGATCCTGTGCGACGCGCGGATGGTGGCCAGCGGCGTCACCCGCAAGCGGCTGCCCGCCGACAACGACGTCGTGTGCACGCTGGCCGACCCGGCCGTGCCGGAGCTGGCGGCGCGGCTCGGCACGACGCGCAGCGCCGCCGCCCTGGAGCTGTGGCGCGACCGGCTGGAGGGGGCCGTCGTCGCCGTCGGCAACGCGCCCACCGCACTCTTCCGGCTGCTGGAGATGATCGAGGAGGGCGCGCCGCGCCCGGCGGCCGTCATCGGGGTGCCCGTGGGGTTCATCGGCGCCGCCGAGTCCAAGGAGGCGCTGGCCGGGCACGCCTCCCGGCTGCCGTACCTGGTCGTGCGCGGGCGCCGGGGCGGCAGCGCCATGGCCGCCGCCGCGCTCAACGCCGTCGCGAGCGAGGAAGAGTAGGGCAGTGAGCGAGAACGAGCGCCACCACGAGAGCCAGGACGCGCGGCCCGACACCCGGGGGCGGCTCTACGGCGTCGGGCTCGGACCCGGCGACCCCGCCCTGATGACCGTACGGGCCGTGCGGGTCATCGCCGAGGCCGACGTGATCGCCTACCACAGCGCCCGGCACGGCCGGTCCATCGCCCGCTCCATCGCCGCCGAGCACCTGCGCCCCGACCACATCGAGGAGGCGCTGGTCTACCCCGTCACCACGGAGACCACCGACCACCCCGGCGGCTACCGAGGCGCGATCGACGAGTTCTACGAGCAGGCCGCCGCCCGCCTCGCGGCCCACCTCGACGCGGGCCGCACCGTGGCCGTCCTGGCCGAGGGGGACCCGCTCTTCTACGGCTCCTACATGCACATGCACAAGCGGCTCGCCGACCGCTACCCGACGGAGGTCATCCCCGGCGTGACGTCGGTGAGCGGCGCCGCCGCCCGGCTCGGCACCCCCCTCGCGGAGGCCGAGGAGGTCCTGACGATCCTCCCCGGCACCCTGCCCGAGGAGGAGCTGACCGCCCGCCTGGCCGGGACGGACGCCGCCGTCGTCATGAAGCTAGGCCGCACCTTCCCCACCGTCCGCCGCGCCTTCGAGCGCTCCGGGCGGCTCCCGGAGGCGCACTTCGTGGAGCGGGCGACGATGGCCGGGGAGCGGACGGCGGCCCTGGCCGACGTCGACGCCGACAGCGTCCCGTACTTCTCGCTGGCCGTGCTGCCCAGCCGCATCGGCAACCCGCGACCGCCCGTCGAGTCCGGCGAAGGGTCCGGCGAGGTCGTCGTCGTCGGCACCGGACCGGCCGGCCCGCTGTGGCTGACCCCCGAGACGCGGGGCGCGCTCGCCGCCGCCACCGACCTCGTCGGCTACACCACCTACCTGGACCGGGTGCCCGTCCGGCCGGGCCAGCGGCGGCACGGCTCCGACAACAAGGTGGAGGCGGAGCGCGCCGCGTTCGCGCTCGACCTGGCGCTGCGCGGCCACCGCGTCGCCGTCGTCTCCGGCGGGGACCCCGGCGTCTTCGCCATGGCCACCGCCGTCCTGGAGGCCGCCTCCCAGGAGGAGTACGCGGACGTCCCCGTGCGCGTCCTGCCCGGCGTGACGGCCGCCAACGCCGCCGCCGCCCGCGTCGGCGCGCCCCTCGGCCACGACTACGCCGCCCTCTCCCTCTCCGACCGGCTCAAGCCCTGGGAGGTCATCGCGGAACGCCTGCACGCCGCCGCCTCCGCCGACCTCGTGCTGGCGCTCTACAACCCCGGCTCGCGCAGCCGCACCTGGCAGGTCGGCAAGGCCCGAGAGCTGCTGCTCGAACACCGCGCCCCCGACACCCCCGTCGTCCTGGCCCGGGACGTCGGCGGCCCGGAGGAGAGCGTCCGCGTCGTCCGGCTCGCCGACCTCGACCCGGCCGCCGTGGACATGCGCACCCTCCTGATCGTCGGCTCCTCCCAGACCCGCACCGTGCGCCGGAGCGACGGCGGCGAGGAGGTCGTCTGGACGCCGCGCCGCTACCCGGAGGGGTGAATCCGCTCCAACCACGCGACGGCGGCCTCCGGGCCCTCGGCCACCGGCACGCCCTGCGGCACCGGCGGTCTGCGCACCACGACGACGGGCAGCCCCAGCTCCCGGGCGGCGGCCAGCTTCGGCGCGGTCGCCGCCCCGCCGCTGTCCTTCGTCACCAGGACGTCGACGCGGTGGCGGCGCATCAGGTCCCGCTCCCCGTCGAGCGTGTACGGGCCCCGGTCCAGCAGCACCTCCGAGCGCGGCGGGAGCGGCGGCCCGGGCGGGTCCACGCACCGCACCAGGAACCACGCCTCCGCACACCCGGCGAACGCGGCCAGCCCCATGCGTCCCGTGGTGAGGAAGACCCGGCTCCCCAGGACGGGCGCCAGCCGGGCTGCCTGCTCCAGCGACTCGACGCCGTGCCAGTCGTCCCCCTCGACCGCCACCCACCCGGGACGGCGCACCGCCAGCAGGGGAACATGGGTGAGGGCGGCGGCCTCCGCCGCGTGGAAACTGATCGTCCGGGCGAAGGGATGAGTGGCGTCGATGAGCGCGTCAACGTGGTGCTCGCGCAGCCAGGCCGCGAGGCCGTCCACCCCGCCGAACCCGCCGAGACGGACCTCGCCCGGCGGTCGCCTCGGCCGCTCCACCCGCCCGGCCAGCGACGACGTCACCCGCACACCGGGCACCGCCCCGGCGACCAGCGTCTCCGCGAGCCGACGGGCCTCCGTCGTCCCGCCGAGGATGAGTACGTGCATCGGATCCGTCCATGAGTGAGGCGAGCGGGGGGCGCGAGGCCCAACTCAAGCACACCGGGCTGCGGTCCGGATGGACGACCGGCGCCTGCGCCACGGCCGCCACCACCGCCGCCTACACCGCCCTCCTCACCGGCGACTTCCCCGACCCGGTGACCATCACCCTCCCCAGGGGCCAGACGCCCGCCTTCGCGCTCGCGCTGGAGGCCCTCGGGGACGGCAGCGCCACCGTCGGCGTCGTCAAGGACGCGGGCGACGACCCCGACGTCACCCACGGCGCCCTCGTCCGCGCCACGGTGCGCGCCCTGCCCGCCGGTGCGGGCGTCGTCTTCCGCGCCGGTCCCGGCGTCGGCACCGTCACCCTGCCGGGGCTGCCCCTGGACGTCGGCGAACCGGCCGTCAACCCCGTACCGCGCCGCATGATGCGCGAGCACATCGCGCTCGTCGCCGAGCGCCACGGCGGGACGGGCGACGTGGAGATCACCCTCTCCGTCGACCACGGCGAGGAGCTCGCCCGCTCCACCTGGAACGGCCGCCTCGGCATCCTCGGCGGCCTGTCGATCCTCGGCACCACCGGGATCGTCGTCCCCTACTCCTGCTCCGCCTGGATCGACTCCATCCGGCGCGGCGTCGACGTCGCCCGCGCGGCGGGCCGCACCCACGTCGCGGGCTGCACCGGCTCGACGTCGGAGAAGACCGTCGTCGCCGAGTACGGCCTGCCCGGCGACGCCCTGCTGGACATGGGCGACTTCGCGGGCGCCGTCCTCAAGTACGTCCGCCGCCACCCCGTCCCCCGGCTCACCCTCTGCGGCGGCTTCGCCAAACTCTCCAAGCTCGCCGCGGGCCACCTCGACCTCCACTCCGGCCGCTCACAGGTCGACAAGGGCCTCCTCGCCGACCTGGCCCGCCGGGGCGGCGCGTCCCCGGAGCTGGCCGAGGCCGTCGCCACCGCCAACACCGGCCTCGCCGCCCTCCAGCTCTGCACCGCCGCCGGCGTCCCCCTCGGCGACCTCGTCGCCGCCGAGGCCCGCGACCAGGCCCTCGCCGTCCTGCGCGGCGCCCCGGTCACCGTCGACGTCCTGTGCATCGACCGCGCCGGCACCATCGTCGGCCGCACCCCCGACTGACCCCCGCGCCGCACCGGGCCCTCCGCGCTCCCCCGCGCCCCGCCCGTGCGCCCGTGCCTCCGCCGAGTCCTCTTGCCGGACGCGATCCGCACTGCCACGGTGTCGCCCATGGATTCCTCACAGTTCGACGGATTAGTCCGGAAGGGACCGGTGGACACCCTTCCGATCCCGGACGCGGCGCGGCAGCTCGAAGCCGTCGCCCGCTACGTCGCCCAGGCCCAGGAGGACCTGACCGAGCGGGAGAAGGACGGCGACTCCCCCGCCCTCGACCCCGAGCGGGCCCTCGCCTTCGCCCAGACGGCCGGAGCGATCTCGCTGACGGACGCCCACGGCGACACCGTCGCCGTCGTGGTCTCCCCCGCCGTGCTCGCCGTGCTGGAGGACGCCCTCGGCCTGCTCCAAGGGCGGCTGGACGAGCAGCAGGGCACAGCGGCCCCCCTGACCACCGACGAGCTGCGCGACCAGCTCGACGGACGGATGTCCTCGTGAGCACCCGGGTGGAGTGGGAGCGCGCCGCGAGGAACGCCCTCAACCGGTACGCGAAAGACGATCAGGCCGGCGTGGACCAGGTCCTCGACAGCGTCGACCTCCTGGCCCGGGACCCCCAGCCCTCCGGCGCTCTGGACTGCGGAGGCGGCAAGTACCGCATACACGTCGGCCGTTACCGCGTCTGGTACACGATCAAGCAGCAGAAGCCCGTCGTCATCGCCGTCGACGTGGTCGGCCGCGTGCGCTGACCGCCACGCGGCGCGGAGACGGCGTGAGAGCGGCCTGCCCGGCGGCGGTCAGTCGCCGCAGCGGTCGCGGTCGGCGGAGTAGAGGTGGCTGTCGCGGAACTGGGTGGCCGCGAGCGTCCGGCCGACGATGATCACGGCCGTCCGCACGACCCCCGCGTTCCGCACCTGCTCCGCGATGTCGGCGAGCGTGCCGCGCAGGACGAGCTCGTCGGGCCGGCTGGCCATCGCGACGACGGCCGCCGGGCAGTCGGCGCCGTAGTGCGGCGTCAGCTCCGCGACGACCCGGTCCGCGTACCGCGCGGCCAGGTGCAGCACCAGCAGGGCGCCGCTGCGGCCCAGCGTCGCCAGGTCCTCGCCCTCCGGCATGGCCGTGGCCTGCTGGGCGACGCGGGTGAGGATCACCGTCTGGCCGACCGTCGGCACGGTCAGCTCCCGCTTCAGGGCGGCGGCCGCCGCCGCGAACGCCGGGACGCCCGGCACCACCTCGTACGGCACCCCGGCCGCGTCCAGCCGCCGCATCTGCTCGGCGACCGCGCTGAACACCGACGGGTCGCCCGAGTGCAGCCGCGCGACGTCCGCCCCCTCCGCGTGGGCCCGGACCAGCTCGGCGGTGATCTCGTCCAGGTTCAGCCGCGCGGTGTCCACCAGACGGGCCCCCGGCGGGCACTCGGTCAGCAGCTCCGGCGGCACCAGGCTGCCCGCGTACAGGCAGACCCGGCACGCGGCGAGCGTGCGGGCGCCGCGCAGGGTGATGAGGTCGGCGGCGCCGGGCCCGGCGCCGATGAAGTACACGGTCATGCGGGCAGTTCTCCTGACGGGCGGGGGGACTTGACGACGGCCCACTGGGTGACGGGCATGGCCTGCCGCCACCCGGTGAAGCCGCCGACGGGCACGGCGTGGGCGACGGCCAGCCGGACGAGGTCGCCGCCGTGCCGCCGGTACCGCTCGGCGAGCAGCGCCTCGGACTCCAGCGTCACGGTGTTGGCGACGAGTCGGCCGCCCGCCGGGAGGGCGTCCCAGCAGGCGTCGAGCAGCCCCGGCGTCGTGAGCCCGCCGCCGACGAAGACGGCGTCCGGGACCGGCAGTCCGGCCAGCGCCTCCGGCGCCGTCCCCCGGACGACGCGCAGCCCGGGCACGCCGAGCCGTTCCGCGTTCCGGGCGATGCGGCCGGCCCGCTCCGCGTCCCGTTCCACCGCCACCGCGCGGCACGACGGGTGGGTCCGCATCCACTCGACGCCGACCGAGCCGGACCCGCCGCCCACGTCCCACAGCAGCTCCCCCGGCGCCGGGGCGAGCGCGCCCAGCGTGGCGGCCCGCACGTGCCGCTTGGTGAGCTGGCCGTCGCTCTCGTACGCCCCGTCCGGCAGCCCGGGGACGGCTCCCAGCCGGGGGGTCACGCCGTCCCACCGGCACTCCACACCCACGACGTTCAGCGCGTCGCCGGCCGGGTGCGGCCACGTCTGTGCCGTCCCCTCGACGCGGCGTTCCTCCGCGCCGCCCAGCCGCTCCAGGACGGACATCCGGCTGGGTCCGAAGCCCCGGTCCCGCAGCAGCTCCGCCACCTCGGCGGGGGTCCCCGCGCCGGCGCTGAGCACGAGCACCCGGCGGCCGTCGTGCAGCGCGGCCGCCAGCCGGGCCACCGGCCGTCCCACCGCGGTGACGACCTCCGTGTCCTCCACCGGCCACCCCAGCCGGGCACACGCGTACGCGACGGACGAGGGGTGCGGCAGGACGCGCAGCCGCTCAGCGCCCAGCTCCTCCGTCAGCGCCCGCCCGATGCCGTAGAACAGGGGATCCCCGCTGGCCAGCACGGCGACGCGGCGGTCCGCGTGCGCGGCGAGCACCCCCGGCACGGCGGGTCGCAGCGGCGAGGGCCACACGACCCGCTGCGCCCCGCACTCCGCCGGCAGCAGCCCGAGCTGCCGCGCGCCCCCGACGACGACCTCGGCCTCACGCAACGCGGCCCGCGCCGCCCCGGTCAGTCCGTCCCACCCGTCGGCCCCGATCCCCACGACCGTCACCCCGGACGGTGCCGGACGTGCGGGGAGTGCGCTGCTCACAGCCGTTGCCTTCGGTCTCGGATCGGGGACCCCCGCACTCTACTGACCCCCCACCCGCACCCCGACGACCAGGTCGTTCACCACCCCCCGAGCCGCCGACCGGCCGGGCGTCAGGCCGGGTGGGCGAGGGCGCGTTCCGAGGCGTTGCGGACGACGCGGAACTCGTTGCCCTCCGGGTCGTGGAGGACGGCCCAGCCGGAGCCGTCGGGGCGGCGGCGGTCGTCGGCGAGGGTGGCGCCGAGGACCTCGGCCCAGAAGGCGGCCAGCCGGTAGGGGTCGCGGGAGCCGACGGTGACGGAGTGCACGCGAGAGGTCATGCGGCCACTCTCACCGTCGCCGCGACGTCCTGTCCACGGAGATGCGCGGGCCTCGGTCTCGAGCCCCGCCAGGTCCGGGTGGTCCTGCTCATCGGCGTCTACGTGACGGTCGTCGTCACACCGGCCCTCTGAAGGAGTCCGCCGCCGGGCGCCGTCAAGGCGCACCGGCGGCGGACGTCGCGCGGCGGATCAGAGGTCGAACTCGGCCGGCGGCAGTTCCAGCGTGTGGCACGCCTCGCGGACGACGGCCTGCTCGTCCTTGTCGAAGTTGCCGTCGGCCCCGCCGATGACGATGCCGATCTGGATGACGGCGCGGGCCTCCACCGGCTTCTTCTTCACCTTGCCGATGTCCTGGAGCACGGCGATCCTGCCGAACTCGAAGTCGGCGGTGAGCTTGTCGACGTACGCGTCGAACCGACGGCGCAGTTCGTCGGCGGGGAAGTTCCGCAGCGTGTCGTTGCTCGTGATGAGCGACGCGACGCGCTGCCGCTCCGCCGGGTCGACGGAGCCGTCGGCCGCCGCGACGAGGGCGCACATCGCCATGCTCGCGTCCCGGAAGCCCCCGCTCTTCAGCTCGTTCTTCTTCGTCTCCAGCTGACCCTGCATCTGCTGGGCGGATTCCTTGAGGCGGTCCCACAGTGCCATGGTGGTTCGGTTTCCCTTTCGTCTACGGATGCGCGGTGGTGCCCGGCGGGGTCGCACCCGGTGCCGGGCGGGCGGTTTCAGCCCTCGTCCTCCTCGCCCTCGAAGGCGTCGCCGATCTCGTCGACGACCTCGGCGGCGACCATGCCGCCGACGACACCGACCGCGAGCCCGGCCGCTCCCGCCGCGACGGCCGCTCCCATGCCGGGCCCGGAACGCCCGTGCCCGCCGTGGTGCCCACCGTGGTGCCCGCCGCCGTGGGCCGCGTAGGACGCGCGGGTGTCCACGAGGGCGCGCACCCAGGCGTCGACCTCGGCCGTCCAGTCCCGCTGCTCGACGCCCTCGTGCGGCACGATGTGCCGGTTCAGCGCGTCGCCGCCGCCGGACTGCCCGAACAGGCCGGAGCCGCGCTTGTCGGCCTCCAGGATCACCTCCAGGCCGGCGGGCGAGGCCAGGAACGTCACCTCCAGCTCGTTCAGCGCACCGGCGTACTGGGGCGCCGGGCTGAGCTCGATCTCCTGGTAGAACGGCAACCGCTGTCCGGTGCCGTGGATGTGGCCCAGCTCCAGGTCGGCCGAGGAGAAGCCGAAGCCGAGCTGCCCGAGCGCCTCCAGGACCGCCTCCTGCGCGGGCAGGGGCGCGACGGCCAGCGCGTCCAGGTCGCCCTTGTCCTTGGCGCCGGACACCTCCAGCTCCGTCCGCACGCCGAGGACGACGCCGAGCGACTGGCCGTGGAGCTCCGTCATCGGCGTCTCCCACGGCAGCGTGATCGCGAAGGGGACGGACTGCTCGGCGCCCTCGGCGAGCCGGAACCCGCCCCCGACCGAGACCCGGTCGAACGCGACCGTGCCCTCGGCCTCGCCGTCCTCGTGCTCCGCCTCGACGCGGGCGACGAGTTCGAGGGTGATCTGCTCGACGTCGTAGTCCGCGTTGCCGCCCTTGAGGCGCACCTCACCGCGCAGGGTTCCGCCGGGCAGGGCCGCCTCCGGCTCGAGCACCGTGTCGACCGTGGGCGCACCCACGCCGAGCGACCCGAGTAGCCGCTTGAAAACCATGGGAACAGTCCGCTCCTTCTTCTCTCACTACCTCACGACGCACACGGTGTGCATCGTAGCGATGACGTTAAGTACATGTTCCCGGGTGCGACGCCGCCCACGCGCGGCAGCGCCTTCCCGGTGCTCAACGGCGGCCCTTGAGGCGTTCCACGGCGGCGACGCCCGCGGCGGCGAGACCGACCTGGATGGCCAGTTCGATCCAGTCGATGCCGTCGGTGTCGGCCACGCCCACGGCGGCCGCGACGGCCGTACCGACGAGCGCCGCCAGGACGCCGACCGCGATCGTCAGCAGCACGCCGATGCGCTGGCGGCCGGGCAGGACCAGGCGTCCGAGCACGCCGATGACGACGCCGACGATGAGCGCGGTGATGATTCCCGAGATCTCCATGACCGTCCTTCCTGTACGCGTTCCCCGGTCCGCCTACCCCGTCGGCGGCGTTTGTCCCGGCCGCCGTTCATCTCATTGCGCGTGGGTCAGCCGGGCGATCAGGTCGTCCAGACTCACCAGGCCCAGCAGCCGCCCCTGTTCGTCGCGGATGACGGCCAGCGTGGCGCGGCGCTGGCGCAGCACCTCGATGGCCCGGGCGACCGTGTCCTGCGGGCCGACCTCGGGCACCGGGCGGGCGAGTCCGCGGGCCGTGCGGCCGTGCGCCCCGGCGCGGGCCACGATCGCGTCGCGGGCGTGGACCGAGCCGAGCACCCGGTCGCCGTCGCGGACCAGGAGGCGCGTGCGGTCGTGCGCGGACGCGGTGGCGAGGACCGCGTCGGCGTCGGCGTCGGCCGGGACGGCGTCGATCCGGTCGGCCGGCACCATCAGCGTCCCGACGCGCTCCTGCGGGGCGGTCAGGCTCCGCTTGAGCAGGCCGGAGTCGTCTTGGCTGATGAGGCCGAGGCGCTGGGACTCGGTGATCAGGTGCGTCAGTTGCTCCCGGTTGTGGACGGACGCCAGCTCCTCGCGCGGCGTCACCCGGCACAGCCGCACCAGGCCGTTGCTGATCCTGTTCAGTACCGAGATGAGCGGCCGGACGACCAGCGTGATCCCGCGGAAGGCGGGGGCCAGCAGCATCGCGGAACTCTCCGGGTGCGCGATGGCCCAGGACTTGGGCGCCATCTCGCCGATCACCATGTGGAGGAAGACGACGACGGCCATCGCGAGCACGAAGGCGATGCCGTACGACAACCCGCCGGGCAGGCCCCACGACTCCAGCAGCGGCTCGACGCGGTGGGAGATCGCCGGCTTGGAGATGCTGCCGAGACCCAGGGTGCAGACGGTGATGCCGAGCTGGGCGCCCGCGAGCATCAGCGACAGCTCCCGCATGCCCGCCAGAGCCGCCTTCGCCCCCCGGCGGCCCTGGTCGGCGTAGTGCTCCATGCGGTGGTGCTTCGCGGCGACGAGCGCGAACTCCGCCGCCACGAAGAAGCCGCTGGCGAGGAGCAGCAGGACGGTCACGAAGACAGCGGTCAGCGGACTCATGCGCGCTCCCCCTCGTCCGGCGTGGCGTCCGCCCGGGTCAGCCGGAGACGCTCGGGCACGTGCCGGTCCAGGGACAGCACGTCGACGACGGCCGCACCGCCGGTGGACAGCTCCACCGTCACGCGGTCGCCGATCGTCGGGAACCGGCCGAGCCGGTCGATGACCAGGCCGCCCACCGTCTCGTAGTCCTCGGCCTCGGGGAGGTGGACGCCGGTGGCCTCGGCCACCTCGTCCGGTCGGCGGCCCGCGTCGACGATCCAGCCGTCCCCCTCCGCGAAGGCGGTGAACTCCGGCCGGTCGGACTCGTCGGCGATCTCCCCGACGAGCTCCTCGGCGATGTCCTCGTAGGTGACGATCCCGGCCAGCCCTCCGTGTTCGTCGAGCACGACGGCGAACTCCTCGCCGCGGTCGCGCATCTGCGACACGGCGTCCGGCAGCGGCTGGGTGTCGGGCAGCAGCAGGGCCGGGCGGGCGAGGGCGCCGGCCGTCGTCCCGGCGAGCGCGTCGGCGTCGTGGCGCATCAGTTCCCGCACGCCCACCACGCCGACCACGTCGTCCGGACGGTCCCCGAGCACCGGGTAGTTGCTGTGCCCGTGGCGGGCGATCAGCTCGACCACCTCCGTCGCCGGGGCCCCGGCCGCGATGAACGCGGTGTTGACGCGGGGCACCATGACGGCTCCGGTGTTGCGGTCGCCGAACTCCAGCGCGTGGTCGATCAGGAGGGCGGTGTGGTGCGGCAGGTGGCCCTGCTCGTGCGCGGCCTCGATGAGGTGGCCCAGCTCCTCCAGCGTGGCCCCGTGGTGCAGTTCCTCCACGGGCTCGATACCGATCCGGCGCAGCAGCCGGTTGGCGGCGCTGTCGAAGACGCGGATGGCCGGCCCGGCCACCTTCAGGTACGCGAGCGTGGAGACGGCGAGGGACTTGGCGAGCCGGTCCGGGATCGCCAGCGCCAGGTTCTTGGGGGCGAGTTCACCGACGACCATCTGCAGCGCCGTGGCCAGCACGAACGCCGTCACCAGCGCGATGCCTCCCACCGCCGCGTCCGGCACGCCGATGCCGGTGAGCACGGGGCGCAGCAGCTCGGCCATGGCCGGTTCGGCGAGGAAGCCGACGACCAGGCCCGTGACGGTGATGCCGAGTTGGGCCCCCGAGAGCATGAAAGACAGCCGGCTCAGCACCCGCACGGCGCGGGCGGCGCGCTTGTCGCCGGCCGCGGCCTCGCGTTCCAGGGCCAGCCGGTCGGCGGCGACGTAGGCGAACTCCTGGGCCACGAAGTAGCCGGTGCCGAACGTCAGGACGACGACGGCGAGGAGGCCGAGCCACGCGCTCACGGCTCACCGCCCCCACGCGTCGGTGGGCGGCGGCAGGCCGGGACGGGCCGCCGCCGAGGTCGGGGAGACAAGAAGGGCTCCTACGGTCGCTCGGTGGTCGCTGGTGCGGCAGCCGCACCCCCCGTGGGAATCTACAGCACTGTAGAAGTTGACGGGGAGGGCCGCCGCGCGTCCGACTACGCCGCACCGACGGTAGGCACGGGCCCCGTGCGAAAGGGGTGCCAGGTGACCGACCACCGACGACCCGCCCGGCGTCGCGGCCAGGGCGAACTGGAGGCGCAGGTCCTCCTCGCGCTGCGGCAGGCCCCCGGCCCCGTGAGCGCGGCCTGGGTGCGCGAACGCCTCGGCGGCGACCTCGCCCACACCACCGTCCTCACCATCCTCACCCGGCTGCTGGCCAAGAACGCCGTCAGCCGCGAACGTGTGAGCAGAGCGTTCCTGTGGAGGTGCACCGCTGACGAAGCCGGGCTCGCGGCCCGGCGCATGCGCCACCTCCTCGACGGCGAGGCCGACCGGGAAGCCGTCCTGGCCCGCTTCGTGACCTCCCTGACGGCCGAGGACGAACGCCTCGTCCGCGAACTGCTGAACGAGACGGACGAGGGCCCGGAGGGCTGACCAGATGGGCCTCTTCGTCTTCCTCCCCCTCGTACTGCCGCTGACCGCGTGGCCGATCGCACGCCTCGCCGAACAGCACCTGCACCCCCGGCGCGCCACCCGGCTGCTCGCCTGGCTCAGCGCCGTCATGGCGGTCTGCAGCACGCTCTCCCTCGCCCTCATCATGGTCGTCGGCACGGCGCAACTGCCGCACAACCCGCTGCCCGACGGCTGGTCCGACCCGGAGGTGCGCGAAGCCGTCCCCTACGACGAGGTGGCCGGGGCGGCGGCCATCCCGGCCCTCACGACCGTCACCGTGCTCGGCACGGCGACCCTGTGGCGTCACCACCGGGTCCGGCGCCGCGCCGCCCGGGCCCTGGACCACCTGCCCCGGCGCCCCGTCGCCGTCGTCCGGGACGTGCGGCCCTACGCCTACGCGCTCCCCGGCAGACCGGACCGCGTCGTCGCCTCCACCGGGATGCTCGCCCGCCTCGACTCCGCCGAGCGGCGCGCGCTGTTCGCACACGAACGCGTCCACCTCACCGCACGCCACCACCGCTACCTCCTCACCACCCGGCTCGCCGCCCGGACCAACCCCTTCCTGCGTCCCCTGCACCACGCCGTCGCCTTCGGAGCCGAGCGCTGGGCCGACGAGGAGGCGGCCCGGCTCCTCGGCGACCGCCGTCTCATGGCCCGCGCCGTCGGCAAGGCCGCCCTGGCCGGCCCCCGCAGCCCCGGCCCCACGATCGCCGCTCTCGCCGCCCCCGGCCCGGTGCCCCGCCGCATCGCCGCCCTGCTCGAACCACCCCCCGCACCGGCCGCCTGGCCCGCGCTGTGGACCGCCACGGGACTGGCCGCCTGGACGGCCGCGGCGGGCACCACCGTCTCCGCCCTGGCCTCCGCCAACTCCGCGTTCGCCCTGATCACGCTCCTGCACGCC
Source organism: Streptomyces chumphonensis (assembly GCF_014779715.1). Lineage (GTDB taxonomy): Bacteria > Actinomycetota > Actinomycetes > Streptomycetales > Streptomycetaceae > Streptomyces > Streptomyces chumphonensis. The sequence goes on along the minus strand of NZ_JACXYU010000004.1, from coordinate 118,303 downwards.
GCCACCCCGCTGTAGGGGGCGGCCTCCTACAGGACGGCGAGCACGGCGGCCAGCGCCAGCAGCGCACCGCCGACGAGGATGCAGTCCACGGCCCGCCCGATGAGCGCGTACTTGCGCCGCGCCGTCCGGGTCAGCCGGTCCAGCCGGGCGAGCTGCCGCACCGGGTCGTGCGCCGTGGCGAGGAGGTGCTCCGTGGTGAGCTGCGCCGTGTTGCGCGGGCGGACGGCCCGCAGCAGCAGGACGGCGGCGACGGCCAGCACCGCCACCGCACACCCGCCCGCCACCCGGACCGCGACATCCCCCGGCACCTCCTGCGCGGCACCGGCGACGACCGCGAGCAACGCGCCGTCCAGGGCCAGCAGCAGGCTCGCCTTGGTGTCGGCCCGGGCGAAGAGCTGCTGCACGTCGTCCAGCGCCCGGAGGTGCGCGGCGGCGTCCGGGGCGGGCGTCGACGGCGTCGAGGCGGGCGTGGGCGTGGGCTCCGTGGCCACCGGTCAACCTCCTTCGGGACGTTCCGCGTCCGGCACCACCGACGCGACCGCCGGCAGCGCCGGTTCGCCCGCCGGCCGCCGACGCCCCGCCCCCGCCGGGGTCACGGCGTCCGGCGCATGCAGACGCGGGGCCACCGGTCCAGCCCGTGCGCCGCCTCGCGCGCACGGATCTCCCGCAGCCCCGGCGTGAGCTCCCCGTCGGCCAGGCGCACGAACCCGCACCGCTCGTAGTAGGGCGCGTTCCACGGCACCTCCGCGAACGTCGTCAGCGTCAACGCGGGCGCCCCGACGGCCCGGGCCTCACCGGCCAGATGCTCCAGCAGACCCCGCCCGACGCCCCGCCGCGCCCAGGACGGATGGACCGACACCTGCTCGACGTGGACGTTCCCGTCGACCCGGTCCGCGAGCGCGTACGCGACCGGCCGATCCGCTCCGTCGACCGCGACCCAGGCCCCCCCGGCCCGGCGGTAGCGGTCCAACTCCGCCACGGACAGCGGCTCGTCCTCGGCGATCTCGGCCATACCGACGTCCCGGAAGCACCGCCCGGCGGCCCTCTCGATGTCCCGCAGCAGCCCCAGCTCTCCCCGCCGCACCACCCGTACCCGCATGCGTCGATGATGCCGGACGCGGGGCGCGACACGCGAAGGCCCCGGCCCGGACACCTGCTCTCGCCGTTCAGTCCCCGCGTACGACCGCGCGCAGGCGGGCGGCGAAGACGTCGGGGTTCTCGACGAACCCGGTGTGGCCGCCGGGGAACGTCGTCGCCTCGGTGCCCAGCGACCGCGCGAGCGCGCGGGAGGTCCGGTCGCACAGCTGCCCGGCCGAGTCGTCGCCGACACCCACCAGGACCCGGGTGGCGGCCGTGCGCAGGGCCGCCGGGTCAGGCCGCCAGTAGGTGGAGGCACGCATCTCGTGCGCGAACCAGCGCCGCTCGTCCGCCACCTGCCGCGGATCGCGCTCCCCACCGAACATCTGCTCGATCAGGGGCTCGGGCATCGCGATGTCGGCCTGGGCGAAGAACTTCTTCCACGCCCGCGTCACATCCCCGGCGAGGTAGGTGGCGATGAGATCCTCGGTGCCGGCGCGCAGCCGCTCCCGGTCCTCCAGCAGCTCGATCAGCGGCGGCTCGTGGGCGACGACGGTGTGCACCAGGTCGGGACGGGTCTGGACGAGGGCCAGCACGCTGACCGCGCCGCCGCTGGAGCCCACCGCCACGGCCGGTCCCGAGCCGACGTGGGCGATCAGCCGAGCCAGGTCGTCGGCGCGCAGTGGGGGTGTCGACTCCTGCTCGGGGTCGTCGAGGCTGCTGCGGTTGATGCCGCGTGGGTCGGTGGTGAGCACGGTGTGGTCGGTGGCGAGCAGTTCGGCCAGCGGGGCGAAGGCTGCCGCGTCCATCGGGGCACCGGCCAACACGATGAGAGGACCCTCGCCGCGCACCTCGTAGTGCAGGCGTGCACCGGGCACCGTGAGGGAACCGGCGGAAGCGGTGTCGGTCGGGTGAGTCGTCATGCGGTCTCCGGATGAGGCGGTGATGTCTCTGTCGATGAGGTGGACTCCCCGAACGGCGAGAACTCATCGGAGCCCACAGCCCCGACCCACGACGGCCTTCGAGCCCGGCACCGGGCAGGACGGCTCACCCTGACCGGTGGGCCCGCCACCGCGTGCCCTCTCCCGACAGCGGTCTCGACGCACGTGGCCGGTCAACGGCGGCACACCAGGCCGGCAGACACCCCTCCAGCGGCCCAGGAACGCAAGGAGCCCCACCTCAGGCGGTGCTGAGCTGGGGCTTGTCGGTAGGCCGTGTGGGACTCGAACCCACAACCAATGGATTAAAAGTCCCCAAGACGGGCTCGATGTCCGATACCAACCAGTACCGTCCCATCCCATCCAGTACCAACGGGTCCCACATAAGCCCTGATCACAGGGCATTGGCACTGGACGCGAATACCAACTCGTACCATCCAGTCCCACCCCGTACCAACGCATTCGGCCGAGCAATGGCCGAGCAGAAAGCCCCCCGTCACCTGCGGAAACGAGGGGCTCACATCAGCCTCCAGAGTACCGCGCACCACGCCGGGACAGCAGGGCTGCGGCATCACTTCACCAGACGGGGAAGTGACACGGGGACGGCCTCCCAGCAAGGGCACCCGCAGTGTGGGCCCCCCTGGGCCACGTCACACCTCCGCGCCCTGGCCACTCGCCTTCCGGGCACGCGGCACAGCCGCCGCCGACCGCTCGGCGAGGTCCTCCTCGTACTCCTGGAACAGCTCCATGTACGTGTCCGACGTCAACGCGATCGTGTCGTGCCGCAGCTTCACCTTCGCGTCGTGGATGTCCCCACCGCCGGCCTTCACCAAGGCCGCCGCCACGTGCCGCAGGTCGCGCAGGTTGATGGGCGGCAGCCCGGCCTCGGCCACCAGCCTGTCGAACTCCCGGCTCAGCACATCCGGGTGCAGCCACCGGCCATCCTCGGCCGTGAACATGTTCCCCGTGTCGACCCAGTCCGCGACGTCCTCGCCCGCGGCCCGCTGCTCGGCCGCCCGCGCGTTCCAGGCGTCCCGCTCGGCGAGCTGGCGGGCGCGGTGCGCCTGGAGCACGTCGACCGTCCCGGTGTCGAGCTGGATCTCCGCCGCGCTGCCCTCGGTCTTCGGGTCGGTCTGGAGCATCGTGTACCCGTCGACGACGATCTCCCGCACGACGCGGATACGGCGCCGCTGCGGGCTGAAGTGCTCCCACTCCTGGCCGCAGCACTCTGCCCGGCGCAGTCCGTGCAGAGCGGTCAGGTGGTACGCCGCGTACAGCCGGTGCCCCTCCGCGTGGTCGAGGAACGCCCCGAGCTGTTCCGGGGTCCACACCATCACCAAGCCGGGCTTCTCCCCCGTCTCCCTCCACCTGGCTATGCGCTCCTCGGTCCACAGCATTCCCTTCGACCGGCGCCGGGCGGCCAGCTCCACGCTTTCCGCCGCGTTGTAGGTGATGAGCTGCTGCTTGACCGCTCGCCGCAGAGCGGCGTTGAGGGTGCGGCGGATGGCGTGCAGGGAGGCGGGGCCCGTGACCTTCCGGTACGGCGGCATCGCGGCCAGTTTCGCGCGCTCCAGCTCCAGCCGGGCCCGTTCGTGGGCTGGCGGGCGACCGGGCTTGGTCCACTTCGAGCGGGCGGCCTGCTCTCGCCTGGCCTGGTTCTCTGCGGCTACGGTCTGCGCGTCGTCGAGGATGGCGTCGAACATGTCGGCGAGGTGCTCGGCGTTCAGCCTGTCGAGTCTCAGGTGCCCGATGCGCGGCTTGAGGTGCACGCGAATGTGTGACGCGTAGCCGTTCGTGGTGGTCTTCCGTGTCTTCTTCCTCGCCAGCCACGTGTCGAGCCACTGTCCGACGGTCATGCGGCCGTCGAGGACTACACCGACTCCGAGCTTGCGTTCCACCTCTCCGACCGTGGGCAGGGGCGTGCGGTCGGCGGCGATGGCCGCGAGGTAGTCACCGACACGCCGCTGATCGTCCTCGTCGTCCCCGGCGAGGTCGATGATGGAGCGGATTCGGTCCAGGTCGGCCTGGGCTTCCTTGACGGTGGGGTAGCCGGTCCGACGGAAGCGTCGCCGCTTCCCGTTGGCGTCGGGTGGAAGCTCTTGGTGGATCTCGTGGCTTCCGTGCGACCGGCTGCTGAGCTTCGGGCACGCCGCGCCCCTGCGCTTGCCGTCCGCGCCACGACACTCACAGCGCCTGCGGACGCCGCCCCCGCGGCGAGTTGTAGACACGATGAGGCTCCGTTTCGCCACAATCAGCCATCAGTCTGAGAATGTTTATCGTCGCGCTTGGCCAGTATTTCTCCCCACTGCTCTAGACCTACCAGGGTTCTATAGGGGTCCGACATCATCTCAATGGTGACGTTTTCTGGGTAAGGATGAACGTCCGGGAATGGGATCGGCTGCGGAAGCAGGCCAGGAAATCCCGCTCGAAGGGTCTCCACCCAACCCTTAGTGTGCTCCTCCCCCTCCCTGCGGGACTGAAAATGCTGTTCAGCCGCACTTCGAAAAGAGGCGGAAATCGCCGGGTCATCTGCCTCTACGGCCCTCCTCTGGAGTTCATAGCCCTCCACCTCAGTCCTCTTCATGCGATCCTTGGCCTGCAAAAGTTGACGCATGTAAAACAATGCCGTCTTCATGATCGCCGCGACTGTACTCATTCTAATTGACGGCAACGGGATTTCGCCGCTAATCCATTGAATCCCATGGACCGGATGCGCGTGGACGCCGGGGACCACCTCGACCTCCTCAACGTATCCAGCCGGGTAAATCAGTGCACCTGGCGCCACCTCTAGAGCGTGAGCCAGCATCAACACTTCAGCCACGGATACATTTGTGCGGCGTCCGTTCTCGATGTTGGAGAGCACTGTTCGAGGAATAGGCATCCCCAGTTCCGCGCATCGATCGGAGAGCCTCTGCGCGCTCCAACCCTTCGCAGCGCGGTGCCGGCGGACCTCGCCCGCGATGCTCCTGCCAACTCGTGTCGCCCAGTCCTGTTGCTTCATGGTGACCCAACCTAGGGCACCGGTTGCACCGTGTCGACTCGTACCGTACAGTCCGAGCCACGCCGAGCCTTCTCGGCTCAAAACAGCAAGGAGTTGCGCCAAAATGGCTCAAAGCTCGACTGTTCGACGAGGGGGACTTGCTGTCTCTCAGGCACTCGAACTGCCGGTCATGTTCGACGTCTGGCCGACGGTGGGGGAAGCCCTCGGAATCGGCCGCACTTCCACCTACGCCCTCGCCAGGGACAACGCGTTGCCCATACCGACCGTCCGGGTCGGCCGACAGCTCCGCGCCCGACGCAGCGACCTCTTGCACTTCCTCGGCATCACCGAGGAGAGCGACGGCGACGCCGGGGAGAGCTGCCAGGCCGCTCCCGACGCCGCCGCCTGAGTCACCTCTCGATACCAGCTTCAACCAGCAAAAACGGCGATGCGGGGCTGCTGCCAGGCCACCCCATTGCACCGCCGTCGAAAGGATCCTCATGCCCGATTCTGCCAGGACGGCAATGACGCCGTCGACCCGACCCGTACAGCGCACCCCCCACACGGCCGAGCCGGTCACCTTCACCGCCATCAGCTTCGAGCCGAAGGTGTTCAGCAGCTTCGACCACGGCCCCGCCGGGCTGCACATCGCTCACGACCCCCGCGTCACCAGCAGCGACACCGCCCTGGGCTACGCACAGGTCTTCATCCGCACGTGGAACGCACGCAGCGGCACCATCTCCAGCGGCGGGTTCTTCATCAAGGCCCCGATCCCCGCCGGCCAGCCCCCGCTCCACGCCACCCTCCTCCCCGGCGGACTCCTCTGCATCGTCCTCGACGAGGACCGTCTGTCGGTCGACGACGCCATGCACGTCATCCGTCTCGTCCAGTCCGAAGCCCGCGTGCAGCAGGAGGCCCGGCCGTGAGCATCACCCACACCGAGCAGCAGACCAGCCAGGGCGAGCGGACCGCGCTCGTCTCCGTCCGCGGCAAGGCCACCGAGATCGCCTGCCCCAGCTGGTGCACCGTTGACCACACCGCCAAGGGCGTCGCCGCCATCGAGGACGTGTTCCACACCGGTGAGTGCCGCTCGGTGCTGTTCACCGGGCACGGCGGCGAGCAGCGTGGCTCGCTGCTCGCGGAGCTGTGGCAGGCCCCGTTCGCCCGCGACACCGCCCCGAAGTTGACCGTCTCCACCGACCAGGACGACGACTGCCACGAGCTCGACGCGGACGCCACGGACCAGCTCGCCGCCGACCTGGAGGCGCACGCCGCGTGGCTGCGATCGCAAGCCGCCGTCCTGCGGGGCACCCGTCCCGCCCTGACCGGCACCGGCTCGTGCCACGCGCACCGCTGGTGCACGGCGACCGGGGATCACCAGGAGCACACCAGCCCCATGGTGAAGTTCCCCCACCCGGACGGTTCGAGCGGCGTCGTCGTCGACGCCTACCTGTTCGCGGAGGACGGCGGGACCGGCCCGGTGGTGGCGTTCTGCGACGCCGACCTGACGCCCGCCCAGACCCGCGCGGCCGTGGCCGACATGCGGGCCTGGCTCGTCAAGGTCGAGGCCCTGGCCGACACCCTCGACGGGGAGGCGCCGGCGTGAGCACCTTCCACGAGTTCGCCGCCATGGTCGCCCACCGGCACGACCCGCACCTCCTCGACGAAGGCCCCGACGAGCAGGCCGCCCGCATCGCCCAGCGGCTCGCCGCCTTCCACGCCACCACCCCGCTCGCCCCGGCCGGCGACACCGTCATCGACCTCGCCGGGTTCGGCACCGCGCCGATGCGGTTCGTCACGGCCGACGACGGCGGCTACGTGCTGCTGTCCGACGTCGCCGACGCCCTCGGCTGGGCCCTCCACACGGCCCACGCCTGGGCCGACAACGAGTACGAGTACGCCCTCCGCGACCAGCGCCACGCCGACGAGGCACGCGGCGACGGGCGCCTGGGCTACGAGTACATGCGCGGCGTCGTCGACCTCGGCGTGTGGATGAGCATCGCGAACCCCGAGGCCAAGCCCGACGGGCTCGGGAAGCGGTGGAGCACCGCCGGGGACTGGCTCGTCTCCCGCGACCGGCTGCCCGCCCTGCTGCTGTGCAGCCCCTGGGGCCACGAGTTCGCGAACAACACCATGCCCCACTGGGCGCACACCATGCGCAAGGTCTACGGCGAGGAGCTGCGCGGCGTGGCCGCCTACAACTCGGAGGGGCAGGTGATCGGCAACGCCCACGACGACCTGTTCCGCTCCGACCTGTCCGCGGAAGAGGCCCTGCGCCGCGCCCGCCGCGGCCCCGCCCTCGACCCCGAGGAGGGACAGCTGTGACGCCGCGCGTCCTCGGGCTGGACGGCAAGTCCTACCCCGCCCAGAACAGCCCCCAGATCCGGGCTCGCCTCTTCAGCCGCGTCCACTACCTGCGGCACACCGAGTGCCTGTCCCTGCGGCAGATCCTCGACCGCGTCGAGTCCGAGCACGGCGTTCGCCGATCCGTCGGCTGGGTCTCGGGCGTGCTCCGCACCCCCTGCACCTGGTGCGTTCAGGTGGCGCAAAACCGAACCCCTGAACAGCAGGACGGAGGGCCGATCTGATGCCGACCCCGCAGGAGACGTTCTGGTCCGACCAGACCCTCGCGGCGGTGCGCGACGCCGCCCGCGACCCGAAGCTGCTGCCCGTCGCCGTGGTCGCCGCCCCCGACAACACCCGCTGTTCGTGGTGTGACTGCGACGACTCTGAGGACTCGCCGCACAACCGGCCCGGGTACCGCTGCGCGGGCTGCCCCGAGACCGCCATGTCCGTCGTCGCCGTCCACTCCGGCCCGCACCGCCGCTACGACTACCCGGCGTGCGACCGGCACCGCGACGACATCATCACCACCCTCGTCCGTGCCACGGGAGGACGGCCATGACGACACCCGACCCGACCTTCCCCCACCCGCAGGTGCACCTCGTCATCGAGATCGACCTGCGCGGCCCCACCGAGGACATGACGCACAAGCTCCGCGAGCAGACCCGGCGAGCCATCCCCGACGGCGCCGACGTCGAGGTGTTCCTCGGCGACCAGTACCCGCCCCTCGGGCTCGGCCGGCTCATCGCGTCCGCCTGCTACTTCTCGGCCCGCTCCATCGCCGTCCGCGCCCCGGCCAGCAACCGCATGGCCCGGCACGTCGCCGGTGAGATCGACCAGCACGCGCGCGAGTTCCGGCAGCTCCACGGCGCCTGGCCCCGCATGACCGGCTGACGCCAGCCAAGGGGAGGGCGCCCCCGGGCGCCCTCCCCGCACCGGGACCAGAACTTCAGCACCGTCAGGAATGAGCTGTTCGTGACCCACACCCCTGAGCCGCTGGCCGCCGACCTCGACACCGTCAGGTCGTGGCTCGACGCCCTGTACGGCGGCATCCCCGGCTACCTCAGCATCTGCTCCCCCGCAGACGGCTGGAAAGGGAGCCGCTTCACCACCGACGAGGCGGGCATCGCCGCCGCCGTCGACCACGTTGCCCGCCTCGACAAGAAGAAGCCCAAGGGCATCTACGCCCAGGTCACCACCCTCCGCGAGCAGCCCACCCAGGGCCGTGGCGGCGAGGAACTCGCCTACGGTCTGCGCGGGCTGTGGTCCGACCTGGACTTCGGCACCGTCGGCCACAAGCCCGCCCCTGGCGCCCTGCCCCTGCCGCCTGACGAGCAGGCTGTGCTGCGCGTCGTCTCCGAGTCCGGCCTGCCCGACCCCACCGGACTCATCTGGTCCGGGTACGGCGCCTACGCCTGGTGGTGGCTCGACGAGCCCCACCTCATCGGCGACGACCGCGACCGGGTCAAGCAGCTGTCCGAGGACTGGCAGACCATCCTCGCCGCCGCCGCCCACCGCAACGGCTGGTCGCACGACACCGGCGTCTCCGACCTGGCCCGCATCCTCCGCATCCCCGGCACCGTGAACCGCAAGGCCGACCAGGAGAAGCTGGCCACCATCGGAGAAGCGTCCGGTGCCCTGTACAGCCTCGACGAGCTGCAGGTCGCCGCAGCCCGCTCCATCACCGTCGCCAAGCAGCAGCTGCAGCCCGCCCCCGCGCCGCCGCGGCCCGGTCCGCAGCGTGCCTTCCCGCAGCAGCGCGCCACCGGGCCCGGCCCCTTCGACGTCATCGAGGAGACCGCCTCCTGGCACGACATCCTCGCCCCCGTCGGCTGGTCGTTCGTGCGCAACCACCGCGACGGGCGCGAGGAGTGGAAGCGCCCCGCCGGCGCGGCCGGGGCGTCCGAGTCCGACTACTCGGCGCTGTGCTCGTACAACCCGCCCGTCATGGTCAACTTCTCCGACGCGGCGGGCCTCCCCACCGGGCGGCAGCCGAGCGGACGGAAGCTGACGATGGGGCGCGTCTTCGCCGAGCTCCACTACGGCGGCGACGTGTCCGCCGCCGCCCGCGACGTCATGCGCGCCGCCACGGGCGCACCCTCGTCGACGGGCGCCCGCTACCTGCCCGCCCAGGTGCTCGCCGCCGTCAAGCAGCGCTGCACGACAGAACGCCCGACCCCGGAACCCGTCGACAGAATTGACGGAACACCCCCTGAGGTCCATTCCGTCAATTCTGTCGACGCAGATCCCATGTACGAGTCCGGCTGGGAAGAGCCGCTGCCGATCGACTCCCCGCCGCTGCCCTCCTTCCCGACCGAGGCGCTCGGCCCGAACCTCGCACCGCTCGTCTCAGCCGCAGCGGAGACGTTCCAGGTCCCCGAGGACCTCCCGGGCATCACCGTGCTGGGCATCATCGCCTCAGCCATCGGCGGCCGCCGCCGGGTCCAGGTCACCCCGGCCTGGCACGAGACCACCTCCCTGTGGGTCGCGGGCATCGCCAACTCCAGCGAGCTGAAGTCGCCGCTGCTGCGCCTGCTCTCGGCTCCCATCAAGGAAGCCGAGAAGGAGCTGCGCACCGCCGCCGCGCCGGTGATCGAGGAGAAGCAGCAGGAACGGCGGATCGCCGAGGGGCGCATGGCCGCCGCCGAGAAGCAGGCCACCTCGGCACGGAAGGCTGACGAACGCGACGAGGGCAAGGCCGACGCGCAAGCCGCGCGGGAGATGCTCGCCGAGATCGGGGAGATCCCCTCCCTGCCGCGCATCCTGTTCGGCGACCTCACCCCCGAGGTGGCCCAGAAGAGGGCAGCCGAACAGGGCGGCCGCATCGCCGTCGCCTCCGCCGAGGGCGGCACCTTCGAGATGATGACCGGCGTCTACAGCCAGGGCCAGCCGAACATCAACTTCTTCCTCAACGCCTACTCCGGCGACGCCGAACCCGTCGACCGCATCAGCCGCGAGACCATCACCATGGACTCCGCGCATGTCTCGCTGTCCCTGCTCGTCCAGCCCAGCGTCCTGGACGGCCTGGCCCGCAAGCACAACAAGCTCCGCGGCAAGGGACTCCTCGGCCGGTTCATCTACGCCTACCCCATGTCGCGGGTCGGCGAGCGAGCCATGCGCCCCGCGCCTATCCCGCCCAGCACCGCCACGGGCTACTCCAGCCGCATCCACGAGCTGGTCGAACGCGTGTGGGACAGCACCGAGCAGGTGATCACCTTCACCGACGACGCTGCCGACACCCTGATCGCCTTCCGGGCGACCATCGAGCCCCGCCTCCAGGAGAAGACCGGCGACCTACGGGTCATCGGCGAGTGGGCCGGCAAGCTCCACGGCACGTGCGCGCGGATCGCCTCCGTGCTCGCCCTCTACGACAACCCCGGCGCGCAGCACGTCAGCGCCGAGCACGTCGGCCGCGCGGTCCGCATCGCCAGGTACCTCATCGCCCACGCCTCCCGCATCTACGAGGTGATGGACCGCAAGGAAGAGGACACCGCCCTGGACCGGGCCCGCGACATCATCTCGTGGCTTCGCTCCCTGGCCGAGAAGCCGCTGACCGCCTTCACCCGCCGGGACGCTCAGCGCGGCCTCGGCCGGAGCGCCGGGTCGGCGGAGGACGTGCAGGAGGCCCTCGACCTGCTCGACGAATACGGATGGGTAGCCCGCCAGCCCCTCCCCGAGCGAGAGCCCGGCAAGCGCGGGCAGAACCCCCTGCCGCGCTACCTCATCCACCCCTGGGTCTACTCCCCACCGCAGGCCGTCCCCTCAGCCGCGTAGCCCGATCCCCGCAGACAGAATTGACAGAAAGGCCGCTGTGAGCATCCACGCCATCGAGACCATCTACGCCGGACGGCGTTTCCGTTCCCGCCTTGAAGCCCGCTGGGCCGTCTTCTTCGACGAGGTCGGCGTCTCCTGGGAGTACGAGCCCCAGGGGTACGTCATCGACGGCCAGCCGTACCTGCCCGACTTCCTGCTGACCGACTGCGGCACCTGGGTCGAGGTGAAGGGCAACGAGAACGCCCTCGACATCTCCCTGATGACGGCCGCTGCGCAGCATCTGCCTGAGATGCCGTATCGCCAGGAGCGGGGGCCCCGACTGCTCATCCTGGGCCCCATCCCCTCAGGCAGCCGGCGGGGCGACTGGGGATGGATTGGGCTGACGCCCTGGACTGACCCCGAGGAAGGCTCGGGGATCGAGGATCACCACTACGGCTTCGGCAGCTACATGAAGAACCGGCGTCCGTGGGTCCTCTACAACACCAGCGAGGCCACCTCGTTCGCGTGCGGCGGCCCGTGGCTCGCGCCCGCACATGACACCTACGAGTCGGGCGTGCCCGAGGCGTACAACGCCGCCCTGTCGGCCCGCTTCGAGCACGGAGCCCGAGGATGACCCACCCCTGCGGCCTGTGCGAGCGCCCCCTGTCCGATGACCGGGAGGACGGCTACCTGTGCCCGGGGTGTGAGCGGGTGACCGGCGAGCGCCTGGACGCGCTGCCCGGCCTGCACCGCGCGCTGGCCGCCTTCCTCGCGCCGAGTGTCCGCCCGGCCGAGCGGGGCGGCACGCGGCGCGCGGAGCCGCCGCTGCCGGTGCGTGAGGACGTGCTGAGCCTGCGGGCCGACGGCGGCATGGTCGGCGTGCTGGAGGACTGGCGCGCGGCCCTGCACGCCGATCTGGGCTGGTCCCGTCCGACACGGGAGGGCGACGTCGCCCACCGGGTCACGACGGCGGCCTCAGCGCTGCGGCTGAACCTGCCGTGGATCGCGTCGAGCTGGCCGCCGGCGGGCGCGTTCGCGGAGGAGGTCCACGACCTGGAGCGGTCCGCGGTCAGCATCGTGGACCCGCCCGAGCGGACGATGCGGCTGGGGAACTGCGCGGCCCAGTTCGAGGACGGGGTGATCTGCGGCGCGGTCCTGCGGGCGGTGCCGGAGAGCAAGAAGGTGCGGTGCGGTTGGTGCGGGACGGAGTACCCGCCGGAGACGTGGCTTGCGCTGGCGTCGGGCCAGTGGGCCGATCAGAAGGAGGCGTGCTGATGAGCGTGCGTGTGGTGACGTGCCGGTACGTGAAGCCGCAGAGCGGTCAGCAGTGCACGGCGGAGGCGGTGGACCCGGACGGGGAGCTGCTGATCTGTGCGCGGCATCTGGCGATGGCGCAGCGGCTCATCCAGCAGGCGATGGCGCGCCCTCGTTCGGGCGGGCGTTGATGAAGGCCGCGTCACTTTCGGGAGGTGCCGGAAGTGATGTCCCTGCTCGAACGTCGAGCAGGGCAACTGTCACTCCTAGGGTTGCATATAACCGGGGGAGTGATACCCTTTCAGGGATGGACACGACCCCTTGGCGGGACCGCGTTCGCGAGGAAGAGGAGCTGCTGGAACAGCTCCGGACCCAGACCGAACAGGCCCACAAACGACGCGCCGAAGCGCTCCGGGACGGAGCCGCCGAGCTGGGGTCCGTCTACGCCGTGGCCAAGACCCTCGGCAAGAGCTGGACCGCCATCGACAAGGCGATCAAGAAGCACACAACCGAATAAGCGAGGACCGGGCAGCAGCTCCCGGGTGCTGGAACACCCAGGCGCGCGCGACCGCCCGGCCCTCTCACCGAATCCCCTGACCTAACCAGGAGACCGGCATGGAGAATCCTCCCATGTCCGCTGCCCAGCGCAGCGGGAGCCCCGCCCGGCGCCTCGTCGCCGTCGGCACCATCCGCCGCCACGGCGGCCGCACCCTCACCGTCCGCGCCACCCAGGCCGGCGCCACCGGCACCATCACCCGGACCGCCCGGTGAACGCACCCCGCACCGTCACGGTGCACACCCGCGACCACGGCCCCGTCACCATCCCCGAACCCGCCTGGTGCCTCGGCGACCACGCCCCCCAGGACGGCGGGCACCGCGCCGACATCGCCCACGACGGCGAAGAGACCGCCGCGATGTTCCACGGCCGCACCCTCCTCGGCGCCCGGCTCACCGCCTACCCGTTCTCCGACCTCGGCGCCGACCCGCTGCCGCTGGCGTCCGTGGAGCTCGACGAGTTCGTGCGCCTCACCCCCGAGGAGCTCGACGGCCTCGCCGCCGTCCTGGTCGCGCACGCGACGCGGCTGCGGCACCTGGCCCGCACGCTCGCCGTGCTCCGAGCCGGTGGGGAGGTGCGGCGATGAGCACCCCCACCTACGTGCCGCCGCTGTTCGTCGCCGAGCAGATCGCCCGGCAAACGCTCGCCGAGGCCGAGGACATCGACTGGGACCTCGCGACCGACGTGTCCCTGTCCGTCCACGTCGGCGCGCTCACCGTCGCGCTGCGGCAGCTCCTCGACGCGCAGGACCAGGAGGACGGCCGTGACTGACCTCCCGCTGGAGTGGGCCCACGCCCACCCGGCCCCGGCCGCCGCCGTCGCCATCACCTTCACGGTGGTGGCGGCCGGCGCCGCCTGGGCCACCGCCCGCCGCCTGCGCCGCCTGGACAAGCCCGCGGTCGCGGTCGCCGCCGTCGCGGCCCTGCTGTGCACCGCCTACAGCGCGGACACCGCCTGGCGGTTCGCCGAGCACCGCCTCGACATGGTGCAGACCGCCGAACGTGTGGTCCTCTTCGCCGCCGGGGAGGTCGCCCTGCTGGCGTGCGCGCTGATGGCCCGGCAGAACGTCCGCCAGACCTCGACCGACACCACCACCGGCACCCCCGGCGTCCCGGGTGCCCTGGTGTGGGTCATCACCGTCGTGCAGCTCGTGCCCGCGTTCGCCGAGGGCGGCCTCCTCGGCGGCGTGATCCGCGGCTTCTTCGGACCCGTGCTGGCCGCGCTGCTGTGGCACCTGGCGATGGGCCTGGAGATCCGGCACGCCCGCCCGGCCGCCCTGTCCACCGGGCTGCTGGCCGTCATCGCCCGGGAAGCCCGGGAACGCCTGCTGTCCCGCCTCGGGCTCGCCGTGCGCGGCCTTACCGCCGCCCAGCTCACCCGCGACCGGGCCACCGCCACGGCGGTGCGTCTCGCCGCCCGCCGATGGCGCGGACCCCTCGCCAAGCGGCGCCTTGCCGCCGCCGTCGCCCGGGCCGCCGTCGCCACCGACCCCGCCCAGCGTGAGCGGCTCCTCGCCGAGCTGGCCGCACGGCGTGGCGCGCTCGCCCTGGCGACGCTCGCCCTGCCCGCCCCCTGGCAGCCCCCGGGTACACCCGTACCCGCCGTACCCGACACCCCGAGTACACCCGTACTCGACGTACCCGAGGAGCCCTGGACGGCCGTCGTCCCCGACGGCGCCGAGCTTCTTCCCGTCGTCGCCCGCCCGGCCCAGGAACCGGCCGACGAGTACACCGAGTACATCTGGCGCGAGGTCGTACCCGCCGGAGTACGCACCCTGCCCCTCGTGCCCCCGACGCGCGCCATCCCCGCCGCGCCCGCCGCGCAGGCAGCCCCCGCGGCGGCCGACGCGGACCCGCTCTTGGACCAGGTCGCCGCCGACTACGCCGGGGCCATCACCGACGGCCGGCCCTCCGTCCGCGAGCTGAAGGCCAAGTACGGCATCGGCCAGACCCGCGCCCAGCGCCTCCGCGACCAGCTCACGACCGACACCCGAGAGAAGGCCCACGCATGAGCACCCGAATCCTCGGCGGCATCGGCATCAGCCTCGACGACTGCGAGCACTGGCAGTTCGAGCTGCCCGGCGGTACGACGGTCGTGCACCTCAATGAGGTGGCCCTGCACTTCGGGCCGGACGCCTCGCCGGAGGGCATCCGCAAGCTGGCCGCCACGCTCCACGAGTTGGCCGAGGCCCGCGCCGAAATCGCCCGCCTGCGCGGCGAGCAGGACGGCGCCGAGACGGGCGGTGCGGACTGCGGCCACCCGCGCACGGAGCCGTGCGGGCACGACGACTACCACAACCCGCACCCGTGGGCCGACCACGAGCACGTCTGGTGCCCCGGCCACACCGCCGAGGGCGAGATGGGCGGTGCGCGATGACCGTGCCCGACGAGACCGCAGCCCGCATGAACGACGCGATCGAGTACGCCCGCTGGCAGGACCTCGCCGACGCCCTCAACGCGCTCACCGAATGGGGCGCTGACCCGCTGCTCGGCCTGGCCGACCAGCTCGGCGTCAACAGCATCTCCATCCTCGACCCGGCCGAGACCCACCAGACCTACCGGCTCCGCTACCGCAGCCCCTACTCCACCGAACGGGACGCCGACCACCTCAACGGATGGATCGTCGAGCAGCGGCCCGCGCAGAAGACGAAGGACACCACCCGATGAGCCACCTGCCCGCCCACCAGCACCACGCCGGATGTGGCTGCTACCTGCCCGTACCCGGCCCGCAGGTACACGTACCCGAGCCGTACCCGACCCCCTACCCGGCCCCGCAGGTGCCGCAGGTCGTCCACGTCCACCAGGCGGCGCCGGACCGCACCGTGCAGCGGCTCGCCCTCGGCGCCGGCACCGGTGCCGGCGCGGTCGCCGCCGGGGTGTACTTCGGGCCGCTCCTGGTGGCCGCCATGACGTCCATCGCCATCACCCTCGCCGTCGTCGCCCTGGTAGTCGCCGTCATCGGCTGGACCGTCACCTCCGTCGTCCGCGCGGCCGGCGGAGCCGAGGGGCAGGCCGCCGCGAAGACGCTGCGACGGAAGGGGAAGTCGTGACCGCCTTCCCGATCGGCTACGAGGTCGCCTGCGACGGCCCGGACGAGGCCCGCGAATGCCCGGCCTCGGCTGCTGTGCGCCGCTGCTTCGCTTCACGGTCCGCGACGGAGGTGCGGGAGGACGGCCGAGCGCAGGGCTGGACCCGGCCGCGCCGGGCCGGTCGCCGCGTGGACGTGTGCCCCGACTGCCGGAAGCCCTGACGGCTGCCTGTCCGCCCCCGGAGCCCCCGGGGGCGGGTGGGGAGCCGGGACAGACCCGGCGCCGACACGAGAGGACCGCCATGAACACCACCGCCCGAGCCGCGCTCAGCATCGGCGCCATCGCCGCCACCTTCGCCGGTACCGGCGCCGTCGTGCTCCTGCTGTCCCGCGACCTGCACGCCACCGGCACCGGCCGAACCCTGTGGCTGGTCGCGCTGACCGTCGCCGCGTACCTGGTCATCGACTGGCTGATCGACGTCGCCACGCGGCCCCTGGTCGACCGGCTGCACCCGCAGACGTCCCTCGTCTCCTGCGGCACCCCCGGGTGCCCCGTGGAGATCGAGCTCAGCGGCCGTCTGCACGTCGAGGACGACGACCGGCTGATCACGCTGGCCACCGACCACAGCAAGCACCACCCGGCCTGACGGCTGCCGGACCCCGCCCAGCCACCACCTGAGAAGGAAGGACCCTCGTGAGCGTCACCATCACCAGCTTCGGCTACCTGCACGCCCCGCCGCCCGCCGCCCACCTGACCGTCGACCTGCGCAACCACTTCCGTGACCCCCACGTGTCCCCGGCCCTGCGGTACCTGACCGCCGAGGACCAGGAGGTCCGCGAGACCGTTCTGCGGACCCCCGGCATCGTGCCGCTGCTGGACGCCCTGGCGGGAGCCGTCCGCGCCTACCAGGCCGGGCCCACCCCCGGGCCGGTCACGGTCGCCGTCGGATGCGCCGGCGGCCGCCACCGCGCCCCCACCGTCGCGTCCGAGCTCGGATACCGCCTCGCCGAGCACGCGGGCCCGCCGGTCACCGTCCACCACCGCGACCTGCCCAAGCCCGTCGTCACCCGCTGACCCGAAGGAAACCTTTGATGTTCGGCAAGAAGACCGCCCGCTACGAGGCCGAAGTCGACCTGCGCACCGCCGACGGCCGCCACGTCACCTACCGCGGCGACGGGATCGGCCCGGCCGACAAGCCCGGCGACGAGCTGCTCGACGGAGCCGAGGCCGCCGCCCTGGCCGCCGAGCCCGGCGCCCGCATCCTCCGCTCCCGCGCCCGCCGCGCCTGACCAGAAAGGACCCACCCATGCCCGAGTACGCCTACACCCGCACCGAGAAGGCCGAACGCACCCGCCTGCTCATCAAGGGCGCCCGCGGTGCCTACGGCGACACCAGCGCGGTCGAGGCCGCGATCGAGCGCATCGACGCCCGCGCCGCCGACCGTGGAGCCCGTGAGGCGCGCGCCTGGGCCGCCGAGCTCGACCAGGCCCGCAACGCCGTCGCGACGGCCCGCGTCGCCGAGCGCACCGCCGACCCCACCGAGCGGCGCACCGCCCGTGAGGCCCGCAAGGCCGCCGAGACCCGCCTACGCCGCGTCGAGCGCGCCCGCAGGTAGCTACACCCCGGGGCGGCCGACCAGGCGCCAACCGAACCGGCCGCCCCGGGCCCGGCACCCTCCACCACAGCAGAGAGAGCGGACCCCCAGCATGCCCAACCCCGACACCCTCGACACCACCGGCCCGGGTACACCGAGTACACCCCTCAACGGCGTACCCCACCCCGCCATCCGCCCCGCCCGCGTCGACCTCGACAAGACCCCCACCGAACCCGCCCCCACCACCACCCCGGAACCCGCCGACGAAGCCGTACCCGACGGCCCGGGTACACCGAGTACACCCGTACCCGTCGACGACCCCAAGCTGCCCGCCCCCCGCATCTTCACCCAGAAGCGCCGCCCCATCATCCCCGGCTGGCTCCGCAACCGCGTCGACTTCCTCGCCACCCTCCGCCACAACACCCTCAACGCCGCCTACGCCAGCGCCTACCACGCAGTACGCGTACCCGCCTACACCCTGCGCCTGACCGCCCGCGCACCCGTCGGCACCGCCCGCTGCATCCGCGGCACCTGGCACTGGGTCGCCGACCGCGAAATGGCCCCCATGTGCCAGCACGCCGCCGAGAAGGACCAGGTACCCGAGTACATGTCCCTCAGCGGCAAACACGAGACCCGAGTACACCGCCGCGCACTCATCGCCCTGACCGCCGCATGCTTCGGCCTCACCACCGCCGCCGCCCTCTACGTACTCGCCCCCGGCTGGCTGTACCTCACCGCATCCCTCGGCGTACTCGCCCTCGGGTACGCCGGGCAGAAACGCGACGCCCCCATCATCGGGCCGGCCGTCCTGAAGACCGAAGTGCCCAAGCTGACCTCCGACGTCGTCCTGCGCGGCCTGGCCGCCATCGGCAACGCCAAGATCAGCGCCGCCATCAAGGCCAAGGGCGAAGACCACGGCCTGCGCTTCCCCTCACCCATCACCCGCGACGGGCCCGGCTACCGCGCCGACATCGACCTGCCCTACGGCGTCACCCCCCAAGACGTCCTCGAGAACCGCCAAGCCCTCGCCTCCGGCCTGCGCCGCAAGGTCGGCTGCGTGTGGCCCTCCGGCGACCCCGACGAACACGAAGGCCGCCTCGTGCTGTGGGTCGGCGACCGGCCCATGAACGAACAGAAGCGCCCCGCCTGGCCCCTGCTCAAGTCCGGCACCGTCGACCTGTTCCAGCCCGTGCCCTTCGGCAACGACCAGCGCATGCGCGACGTCATGGTCACCCTCATGTTCGCCTCCGTCGTCGTCGGCTCCATCCCCCGCATGGGCAAGACCTTCCTCATGCGGCTCCTGCTGCTCATCGCCGCCCTCGACCCGCGCGCCGAACTCCACGCCTACGACTTCAAGGGCACCGGCGACTTCGGCGCCCTGGAACCCGTCTGCCACCGCTACCGGGCAGGCGAGGAGCCCGAGGACATCGAGTACGTCCTCCACTCCCTGCGCGAGCTCAAGGACGAGCTGCGACGCCGCGCGAAGGTCATCAAAGCCCTGCCGCGGCGCCGCTGCCCCGAGTCCAAGGTCACCTCCGAGCTCGCCAACGACCGCAAACTCGGCCTGCACCCCATCGTCGCCGCGTTCGACGAATGCCAGGTCCCCTTCGAAGACGAGGACCACAAGGCCGAGATCGAGTCGATCTGCACCGACCTCGTCAAGCGCGGCCCCGCCCTCGGCATCGTCGCCATGTTCGGCACCCAGCGGCCCGACGCGAAGTCCCTGCCCAAGGGCATCAGCGACAACGCCGTCCTGCGGTTCTGCCTCAAGGTCATGGGCCACCTCGCGAACGACATGGTCCTCGGCCAGGGCATGAACAAGGCCGGCTACACCGGCACCATGTTCTCCCGCTCCGACCGCGGCATCTGCTGGATGGCCGGCGAAGGCGACGACCCCCGCATCGTCGCCAGCGCGTTCGTCGACGCGCCCATGGCCGAAGCCGTCGCCAAGCGCGCCCGCCAGGCGCGCGAGGAGTACGACAACATCACCGGCCACGCCGCCGGAGAAGAACCCACCAGCACCACCGCCTCCTTCGACATCCTCGGCGACGTCCTCAAGGTCGTCCCCGCCGACGAGGAGAAGGTGTGGAACGAGCGGATCGCCGCCCGCCTCGCCGACCTCCGCCCCGACACCTACGAAGGCTGGGAGGGGCCGCAGGTGACCGCCGCGCTCAAGCCCCACGGTGTGAAGACCGGCGACGTGTGGGGCACCACCGACGACGGCCGCGGCACCACCCGCCGAGGCATCACCCGCGCCGCCATCGTCGCCGCCATCAAGGCCCGCCACACCGCCTGACGGCCCGCTAGACCTAGCAGCCCCACCTGCTAGGTCTAGCACCCCCGCTAGCGGCCCACACCCGCCCTGAGCTGCGACCTAGCAGCTAGCACCACCCGCACCAGCAGGGCCTGAACGGGCCCCAGGGGGCACACTGGAGGCATGCACGCTGCACCGCGCCTACGCACCATCAACGACGCCGCCCTCGCCACCGGAACCCGCCCCGGCACCATCCGCGTATGGCTCCACCGAGGCCGCCTCACCCACCACCGAGACCGCCGCGGCCGCACCCTCGTCAACCTCACCGAAGTCGAGAAGCTCACCGGACGCCCCGCCCCGCAACGCCCCCGCGTCGCCGCCGCTTGACCAACGCTCTGACCTGCTGTAACACTGAACGGGCGTTCGGCATGCCCGGACACCGAACCACCAGGCCCCGACACCACCACGGTGCGGGGCCTTCGTCACCTGGTTAATCAGTGACTTGACGGGCATTCTCTACGCCAGCAGCTATGTGCCCTGGGCCGAAGACACGCTCTTCCTCCTCGCCATCGAATACCACTACGAACCACCAGATCGGCTTTCCCCTGTCCCGCCCCCAGGACCGATCCCGAATCGTGCCGTCGCACATCGCCGGCGGAGTCTTCCATCTGTTCAACAGCCGCACCCGCATTCCGGGCCGCCACTCGTCACCCCAACGCTTCTCCATGGTGTGATCTAACAGGCGCCAGGAGCATCCAAGTACCACACGTGACGGATTCGTTACACACAGACTTCGGCTGACCCATGGGGATCTACCGTGGTCATGGCGAGGGTGCGTGCCAGCCCACAGCCCGCGGCTCCGCCAGCCATTGCTGCGCCTCATCCGCGTACTGATCGATGGCTGATCGAAACAGCGCCATATTTTCCTGAACGCGGGCCCAGGTTTCCTGAGTATCGCGTTGACCCGCTGACCGCTCAGCACACCAGGGATGCACAGCATGCATGACAGCAGACAACGCTTCATTGACCTCTTCGGCACGGGCTGATTGATCCCTTGGCACGCTGAGCCTCAGCAGGCACTGCTGATACCAGCAGTGTCGCACTGATGCCTGCAGGCTGCCCAGCGCCTCCTCGCGGGTGCCGAAGCCAGCCGAGGTCAACGACCGAGCCTGGCGCGCGCTCATCTCGAACAGGGAGATGACGTGCCCCAAGTCCATGCGTACTTGGTTGAGTTGCGCGTAGTAGGCGGCATGAGCCTCGCGAAGCGACTGCCAGAGCGCATCCTCCCGTTGCCCTGACAGCTGCAGTTTCATGCCATCTACGGTGCCCTTCGCCTGCGCACGCCCCCCGAGGAACCCCCCGGCGGCACCCACTGCTGCTGCCCCGACACCGATGCAGGCGCCCAATACGGCTGCCAACCCCTGATCCATGCCGTGGATTCTCTCAGCGCCACCTGACCCCATGTCCCCGTGCGGGCCGGATGAACAGTAGGCGTGCTGCCCGGCCCGCACGGTCACAACCCCGCAACACCCCCCACACGCCCCCAGGCAGCCCGGCACGCTGACCGCATGCGAAGACTCATCACCCCCGCCATCCTCGGCGCCGCACTCATCCTCACCGGCTGCGGCAGCAGCGACACCCCCGACGACAAGCCCGACGCCCTCACCCAGGCCGCCGACATCTCCAGCGCCCAAGACATCGCCGACGCGCTGAAGGACGCCGGCCTGACCGTCTCCACCCCGAAGGAAGACACCGGCGACTCCTACATCACCGATGTCGGCGGCACCCCGCACACCTTCACCGTCACCGACCAGGACGACCCCGCACCCGGCAACGCCTACATCAACCTCTTCCCCACCCCCGAGGCCCTGGACGCGTGGGTCCCGCTCTCCAAGCAGTTCGGCGGGGTAGCGGTCACCGGCGATACCTGGGCGGTGAGTCTGCCCACCCGCGACGCGACCGCGCTCGCCCACAGCAAGCGCCTCGCCCCGAAGGTCGCCGAGGCGCTGGACGGCACCGTGCAGCAGTAGGCACCGACGCCGCACGGCACAGACCACTCGCGGGGAGAGTGGATGGGGAAGACGGCCCGGGCCGCCACCACGGCGGCCCGGGCCGCGCCACACCCAGCCGCACCGAAGGAGCACACCCGTGGACAAGCACGCCTCCACGCCCACCAGCACGCCCCTGACGGCCCTCGTGGCCAGCGCCGTGCAGCTGCACGAGCTGTACAGCGCCTACGTCCACGCCGGATTCACCCCGGCCCAGGCCATGGACCTCATCAAGTGCCTCATCAGCACCCACCGCAAGTAGCCGCGCCCACCGGAGACCCCGTGCACGTCCCCAAGCTCAAACCCTCGGTCACCACCCCGTTCCCGCCCCCGCCACCGCCCTCGGCGCCCCGCTGCGCCCACCGCTGCTGTGGCAGCCCCTGCAACCAGCGCGCACGCCCGGCCCGTCAGGAGGACACGATGACCACCGCCGAACACCTCGCCGCCTACCGCGATGACCTGACCAACCAGGGCTTCGAGGCCGACCTCGTGCGCGACCTCATCCTCGACCTCGCCCGGCGGCAGCACGAAGACGTCGGCGTCAGCGTCCCCCAGCCGACCGACACCACCCCCTAGCCGTGGCCGACGGCCGCCAGGAACTCACCAGCTACGAATACCGGCAGCTCCGCGCCCGCATCCTCGCCGCCTCCGACGTGTGCATCGTCTGCGGCCACGGTGCGGCCAACGCCGTCGACCACATCACCCCCGTCAGCAAGGGCGGCGCCCGCCTCGACCCCGACAACCTCGCCCCCATCCACGGCGTGACCGGCTGCCCCGTCTGCCTCCGCAAGTGCAACTCGGAGAAGGGCGACCGGCCCCTCGCCGACGTCGCCCAGCTCGTGACGTCGGTCGACTGGTTCGCCGGACCGTAGAGGAGAACGTCATGCCCCGGCCCATCGCCTACATCGAGAACGACGACCGCACCTGGCGGTGCGATGGCTGCGGCTCCTACGGAGGCGCAATGGGTCGCGACGAGGAGTCATACCGGGCCGTGGCCGAGGCTGTCGCCGCGCACATCGACGAGTGCACGCCACAAGGGACCAGCCGTCAACTCTCCGTCTACAAAGCCGAGGAACTCCGAGAGGCCCAGAACCTCGTGTACGCGAGGCACGCCGACGTAGCCCAAGCCCGCGCCGACCTCGCCCGCGAGGAAGCCGCGTTGAGCGACGCCATGACCTTGCTCAACAAGGTCATCGACTCCCTGCTCTAGGAGTGCGCGTGCTCCAACTGCTGCGCCGGATCGCTCGCCGGTGCGAGACCCACGACCGCCCCTCATACCCGCGCATCCGGGGCCTGGAGACCAGCCTTGGCCTGGAGCCCAGCCCACCGCCCGCCAGCCTGACCGACGCCCTCAGCAACCCCGAGATCATCGACTGTGGCCACGCCTGGTGCCGCAGCCGTAGGAGGTAGCCATGCCTCAGCCCTGGACACCCGACCACGAACTGCACGCCTTCGCCCGCACCGAGTCCCGCCCCGGCCCGCCCGAAGAAGACGGCGGACAGTGGATGGAACGACGGCAGACCGGCCAGGCCCTGATCGTCTGCGAGTGCGGCTACACCAGCGGCCTGATCGACCGGGCCACCGTGCGCGAGACCATGGCCGAACTCGCCGCCGAGCACCCGCCCGCCCTGGGCGCCGACAGCGAGACGCCCTACGGGCCCCGGGCCGCAGTGGCCGCCTGGCTGCTCGTCAACGGCGTCAACCCGGACGACGTCCCCCTGGAGGGGCCGATCAGCGTCGACGGGCAGCACATCCGGTACGCGGCGCTGCTGCGCAACGAGGCGGGCCGCCACTACCGGGACGAGCGCACCGGCCGGAGCGCGAGGGAAGAGCGAGTCACCCCGCTCACGGTCGAGCCACCCGCGAACGTGCAGGTCAAGGCGACGCGATGACGTCGAGCCCCGTCGAGTCGCCCGCCGATTCTTAGAAATCGGACATTTCGCAACCCCGCGCCCACCTGGCATTTTTCTCTCCCCGGGAAGATCACGCCCGGATGATCATGGACAGGGGGCGTCATGGGCCCGGTCGAGGAAGCCGTCCGCAACGACGTTGAGCAGCTCGGCGACCTGGTCGGTGTCGAGCCGTCGCTATCGGAGATGGCGTTCACCCTGGCCCGTGAGATCGACGCCGGTGGAGGTGAGGACGGCAGGCAGCTGCCGCAGTTGAACCGCGAGCTTCGGCAGACGCTCGCCCAGCTGCTGGAGGGGCGGGCCGCTGACGATGACGACGACCTCGGAGACCTGGGCTCCCCCGACTGAGTTCGCCGAGGACCTCTACGAGCGGTACGGGCTGACGTGCCCGCCGCGCTGGGGAACCCCGCGCCACCCGGACCGGCCCTCGCTGGGGCCGAAGCTGTGGAAGGTCATGACCAAGCTCGGCGCCCCGCCGATGCCGTGGCAGAAGTACGTCTCCGACGTGGCTCTGGAGATCGACCCGGAGACCGGGCTGTTCGCGCACCGCGAGGTGGGGCTGTCGGTGTCCCGGCAGCAGGGCAAGACCGAGCTGACCCTGGGGGCCCAGGTGCACCGGGCGATGGCCTGGCACCGGCAGAACATCGTCTACGCGGCGCAGACGCGGGGCATGGCCCGGCAGCGCTGGGAGGATGAGTTCTGGGAGAAGATCAGCGGCTCTGATCTGGCCCGGTACGCCCGCATCCGCAAGAGCAACGGCAACGAGGCGATCCTCTTCCCCGGCAAGCGCTCGCGCATGGGCATCACGGCGAACACGGAGAAGGCCGGTCACGGGCCGCCGCTGGACCTGGGGTTCATCGACGAGGCGTTCGCGCACGAGGACGACCGCCTGGAGCAAGCGTTCTCCCCGGCGATGCTGACCCGGCCCATGGCCCAGCTGTGGTGGGCGTCGGCCGGCGGCACCACGAAGAGCCTGTGGCTGAACCGGAAGCGGGAGATGGGCCGCGCGCTGATCGAGGCGCTGTTCGCCGTGCTCGCCGAGGACGCTGCCGTGGCCCGGCCCCGGACGGCGTACTTCGAGTGGTACGCCCCGGAGGAGATGGACCGGTCGGACCCGGAGACGTGGCGGGCGACGCTGCCCGCGCTGGGCTACACGGTGACCGAGGAGATCATCGCGGCCGAGTTGGAGAAGCTGGACCCGGCCGAGTTCGACCGGGCCTACCTGAACCGGACACGGAAGCCGACCCCGCCTACGGACCCGAACGTGCCTAAGGCCGCCTGGCCGGGGCTGGTGGATGCGAAGAGCCGGCCGGACGCGGGCAGTGTGGCGCTGGCGCTGGATGTCTCGCAGGACCGGAAGCGGGCGGCGATCGCGGCGGCGTCGCTGCGGCCGGACGGGAAGGTCCACATGGAGGTGGTGGCGCACCGGCCGGGCACCGAGTGGGTGGTGCCGGCGGTGGCGCGGCTGCACGCGCTGTGGAAGCCGGTCGTCGTGGCGGTGGCGTCGGCCGGAGCTCCGGCCGGCGCGCTGATCGATGACCTGGTCGCGGCGGGCATCACGGTGCCCAAGGACAAGGCGGCGCCGGAGCGGGGGGACCTGGTCGTGATGCGGTCGGGCGATATCACCGAGGCGTGCGGGCAGATGGCCGACGCGATGAACCAGGGCACGATCCGGCACCTGGACCAGGTGCCGCTGACCGCTGCGGTCAACGGGGCCCGCACACGGCGCAACGGGGACGCGTGGACGCTGGACCGCACGAACAGCCTGGTGGACATCTCCCCGCTGTGCGCGGCGGTGTTCGCCCGGTGGGCGCTGCTGATCCGGGGCCCGCACGTCATGGAGGACTACGACCCGATGGCGAACATCTTCTGAGGAGTGGGTATGGCGAAGCGCGGGCGGGGACGGTGGAGGGCTGCGGCCGGCCTGGCCGCGGCGGCTGCAGGGACCTGTCTGCGTGCGATGCCCGGCATGGTGGGCGCGGGCCTGGTGGCCTATGGGCTGTGGCTGGCGTGGCCGCCGCTGGGGTTCCTGGCGGTGGGCGGGTGTCTGCTCCTGGCGGATCGGAGGGTGCCATGAGCGTGTGGTGGCGCAGCCGCGATCCGGCCGGAGGACGACGTCCGCAGCGCGATGGGGGGATGTCTCTCGACCAGGCGCTGTCGCTGTTCAAGACGGCCCGCTCGTATGCCGAGGTGGATCTGTCCAGGGCGGAGTCCTCGCTGCAGGCGGTCGCGGTGTGGTCGGCCTGCGACCTGATCGCCTCGCTGGTCTCGGAGCTGCCGGTCGGCGTGTTCCGCGGTATGGGGGAGGACGCGAAGAAGCTGGGCACGCCCTGGTGGCTGGAGGACCCGGACGGCTCGGGCTACGGGCTGGAGGACTGGCGCTATCAGGTGGTGATGTCGTGGCTGCTGCGCGGCAACCTCTTCGGCGAGGAACTCCAGCGCGCTGCGGCAGGGTTCAGGCAGCAGATGCGCCTGTTCCATCCGGACGAGATTTCGGGCTGGATGGAACAGGGCGAGGTGCGGTGGGCGGTGGGCGGTCAGCAGGTCACCGACCTTCGGTCCTTCGTGCACCGGCGGGTCAACCCGCTGCCCGGGGTGGTGCTGGGCCTGTCCCCGGTCCGGCTGCACGCGACGACGATCGGCCTGCACCTGACCGGGGCGCGGTTCGGGCTCCAGTGGTTCCAGGACGGGGCGCACCCCAATGCGATCCTGCGGAACACCGAGGTCTCCCTGGACGACGACAAGGTGCGCACGGCCAAGGACCGATTCCTGGCCGCGCTGCGGGGCAGCCGGGAGCCGGTGGTGTTCGGCAAGGGCTGGGAGTACGAGACGATCCAGGTGGCCCCGGAGGAGTCGCAGTTCCTGCAGACCCAGGGGTATTCGGCGGCGGAGTGCGCGCGCATCTTCGGCCCCGGCATCGCGGAGATCCTCGGGTATGAGACCGGCGGCAGCATGACCTACGCGAACATCCAGGACCGCGAGTTGACGCTGCTGAAGTTCGCGATCGGCAAGTGGATCCGCCGCGTTGAGCGGCTGCTGTCGGAGTTCCTGCCCCGGCCGCAGTACGTGAAGCTCAACCGGGACGCGCTGCTGGAGACGAACACCTTGCAGCGCTACCAGGCGCACGCGTCCGCGCT
The DNA here is from genome assembly GCF_014779715.1 of Streptomyces chumphonensis. GTDB lineage: Bacteria > Actinomycetota > Actinomycetes > Streptomycetales > Streptomycetaceae > Streptomyces > Streptomyces chumphonensis. Next base: position 91,431 of record NZ_JACXYU010000004.1, on the reverse strand, counting down.
GTCGAACCACTGGGAAACGATCAACGAGGTGCGTCGGCTGGAAGAGCGTCCGCCCGTGCCGTGGGGCGATGCCCCGTTCACCCCGGGGGCCGCACCGGCGGGCACCGACGACTCTCAGGCAGAGGAGTGACCATGGCCGCGATCCGCGGACTGAAGCTGATCCGTGGCGCCGCGATGGCGCCGACCCTGACCAAGACCCGGGCCGATGTCGACGTGGTCGACGCCGGCGACACGGCGGCGGCCGACGACACCGGTCAGGTGATGACGGTGGAGTTCTCCCGCTTCGACACCTGGTACGAGATCGACTCCTGGTGGGAGGGCCGGTTCCTGGAGAAGACCGCGCGCGGCTCGTTCAAGCGCACGATCAAGGCGCTGGGCCCGGCCGGGGTGAAGGTGCTGTTCAACCACGGGCGCGACTTCACGATCGACCAGAAGAGCCTGGGCGTGGCCACCACGCTTGAAGAGCGGGAGACCTCCCCGTACATGGAGGTGCCGCTCCTGGACACCTCCTACAACCGTGACCTGATCCCCGGCCTGCGTGCGGGTGCCTACGGGTCCAGCTTCATGTTCGAGGTCGTGCGTGAGGACTGGAACCACGACCCGGGCGTGAGCGACCACAACCCCGACGGGCTGCCGGAGCGGACCATCAAGGAGATCCGCCTGTTCGAGGCGGGCCCGGTCACCTGGCCGGCCAACCCCGACGCGACCGCGGGCCTGCGGTCCTCGACACGGTCCGGGGTGGACTGGCTGATGGACTCGCTGCGCGAGCGCGACCAGGACCAGGTCGAGGAACTGCAGCGCAGCTTTGCTGCCTTTCGGGCCATGCACGGGCTCAGCACCCCCTCCGAGGAGGGGCCCGCATCCCGGCACCGGCCCACCCCGAAGACCCCGGCACCCGGCGATGAGTCGGCCCGCCACGTCGACGGACTCTCCGCGGCGGCACGCCGCCGCCGCATGACCCTACTCGGCGTGAAGAGGTAGAGACGATGCCGAAGAAGCACGAGCACGACGAAGAGCCGGCGTTCGAGCGGGCGAAGGACCTGAAGGCCGCCACCGAGCGAGTGGGGCAGATCCACGAAGAGATGGGGGTGATCGACACCGAGGCCGGCGGGGAGGACCTCGACGAGACCGCGCAGCGCAGCTGGGACGACCTGGAAGCGGAGCTGAAGTTCCGTGAGGGCGAGGTCCGTGCGTTCGAGCGGGCCGAGCGCCTGCGGGCCTCCCGCGAGCGCTGGTCGTCCACCCAGTTCTCCCCGCAGAACGACCCGTTCGCCGACGACCCGCGCACCCTGTCCGGGCGCGCGGTCTACGACCGGTCGATGGCCGTGGTCGACTCCTCGATGGGCGGCCGCCACCTGAGGGACGACCAGAAGTCCCAGGTGCAGCACGTCCTGCGGACGCAGACCGGCGACACCAACGGCGAGCTGGTGGGGCGGCTGCTGCTGGCCACGGAGAACCCCTCCTACCGCAGCGCGTTCCAGAAGATCGCCGCCACCCAGACGCCGATCTTCACCCCCGAGGAGTCCCGGGCGATCGAGCAGGTGCAGCTCCTCAAGCGCGCCATGTCGATCGGCGTGGACGCCTCGGGCGGCTTCGCGGTGCCGGTGCTGATCGACCCGACGATCATCCTCACCGCGCAGGGGTCGGAGAACGACATCCTGCGCCTGGCCCGGGTGGAGACCATCACCAACGACACCTGGCGCGGCCTGTCGTCCGCGGGCGTGTCCTGGTCGTTCAAGGCCGAGGCAGCCGCGGCCGCCGACAACAGCCCGACGATCGCGCAGCCGGAGGTGCCCACCCGCCGCGCGGACGGGTTCATCCCGTTCTCCATCGAGATCGGGATGGACTGGCCCGGCTTCGCCGAGCAGATGTCCATGCTGCTCGCCGAGGGCTACGACGAGCTGCTGGCGGACAAGCTGACCACCGGCACCTCCGGCAGCAACGAGCCCAACGGCCTGGTGTCCTCGCTGGACGCGCTGACCAGCCCGGCGAACATCGAGCTGACCACCGCCGGCGTGGTCGGCGCCGTGGACATCTACGGCCTGTGGAACGAGCTGCCGCAGAAGTACCGGCGCAAGGCGACCACCGCGTGGCTGTCCTCGACGGACGTGCAGAACACGATCCGCCAGCTGGGCACGACCGACCCGAACTTCACCGTGGACATCACCCAGGAGGCGATCCCGCGGCTGTTCGGCAGGGAGTACCCCATGAACGACTTCATGGAGGACTCCCCGTCCGGCACCGGCACCCAGCCGCTGCTGGCCGTCGGCGACTTCAAGGGCTACCTCGTGGCCCAGCGCGCCGGCATGACCGTGGAGTTCATCCCGCAGCTGTTCGACGTCACGAACAACCGGCCCACCGGTCAGCGCGGCTGGTTCGCCTGGGCCCGCGTCGGCGCGGGCGTCGTCGACGCCAACGCGTTCCGGCTGCTGGTCAACCGCTCCGCGTAGCCCCCTGTCTCCTGGCCGCCGCGTACTCAGCCTGCGCGGCGGCCAGGACAACCCCTGGCTGAGAGGAGAAGATCGTGAAGTACTCCAAGTGCTCGGGTGCGGTCCGCTGGTCGGGAGGACTCCAGGTCCTCAAGCCGGGCCAGTCCATCGCCGACGACCACCCCCTGGTCGCCGAGCGGCCGGACCTGTTCACCGACGCCGAGCCGGAGCCCGACATCAAGATGCCGGCCGTGCCCTCGCGGGGAGTCGAGCAGGCCACCCGCGCCCCGGGCGAGACCCGCGGCACGCGCACGACGCGCAAGGGAACCGCGAAGGGCCGGTCTGATGAGTGACCGGACCGCGCCCGCAGCGGCCGGGAACGGCCGGGTGCAGGTGGCCTACCTGCACCCGCACACCGTGTCCCACTCCTGGCACGAGTCGATGATGCGGCTGGTGATGTACGACCAGCTCGCCGAGGGCCGCATCATCGACACCGGCGGGCCGTTCATGATCTCCTGCGGCAGCGGTTCGCTGGTGGAGTCCCGCAACCTGGTCATGACCCGCTGGCTGGATGAGACCCCCCACGAGTGGCTGTGGTTCGTCGACACCGACATGGGCTTCGAACCGGACACCGTCGAGCGCCTGCTCCACGCCGCGGACCCCACCGAACGCCCCGTGGTCGGAGCCCTGTGCTTCGCCGCCCGGGAAACCCACTTCGACGGCATGGGCGGCCGCCGCATCATGCCGGTGCCCACCATCTACAACCCGGCGCACGACACCCAGGGCAACGTCGGCTTCGCGACCCGCTGGGAGTACCCGGACAACACGGTGATCCAGGTAGCCGGCACCGGCGCGGCCTGCCTCCTCATCCACCGCCAGGCGGCCGAGAAGGTGCGCGCCGAGCACGGCGACAGCTGGTTCGACCGCGTCCGCTACGGCGACGGCCGCCTGGTGTCTGAGGACCTGTCGTTCTGCTGGCGGCTCTCCACGCTGCAGCTCCCCGTCTTCGTCCACACCGGCGTGAAGACCACGCACCACAAGCAGATGTGGCTCTCCGAGGCGGACTACACGCCCCCCACACGGTCGGCTGGAGGCGGCGATGGCCAATGAGTACGGCACCGTCGCCGAACTGAAGGAACGCCTGGGCATCGAAGCCGCCGACGACAGCCGCGACGGGCTGCTGAACAGGGCCCTGGCCGCCGCCTCCCGGGGGATCGACCTGGCCTGCGGCAACCGCCGCTTCTGGCTCGACCCGGACCCGGTCCAGCGGACGGTCACCCCCAGCGGCCGCGTGGTGCGCAAGGCGGACGGCGAGCTCCTGCTGGTCGACGACATCGGCAGCCTGACCGGACTTGCCGTCGAAGTGGGCTGGGCCGGCGCGTTCACCGCCGTCACCGGCTACGAGACGAGCCCGGACAACGCCCTGCTGAAGGGCAAGCCCGTCACGGGCCTGCTCCGCACCGACGGGCTGTGGGGCGCGGCACGGACCCGCGTGCGGGTGACGGCCCGCTGGGGCTGGCCGGCCGTCCCGGACGACATCGCCGAGGCGTCCCTGATCCAGGCGAGCCGCCTGTTCAAGCGCAAGGACTCCCCGGAAGGCGTGATGGGGTCCGCGGAGTGGGGCGTGGTGCGGCTCTCGCGCCGCGACCCGGACGTGTGGGCGCTCATCGAGCCCTACATCCTCGACGGCTTCGGATAGGAGACGCGCTGTGCAGATCAGCCTGGTCCGCGCTGGCCTGGCGGACGCCGCTCGCACCATCACGCTGCCCGACGGGGTGGGCGCGCTGACCTCGACCGGCTACGTGCCCGACAGCGTGGCCGAGCCGCACTTCTTCGTCGCCGAGGCCCAGCACACCTACGACCGTGCCATGGGCCGGGGCTTGGACGAGGTCGAGTTCACCTGCCGGGTCTTGGTCGGCCGGCAGGACGACCGCACCTCACAGGAGCTCATCGACCTCATGCTCTCCGGCTCCGGCACCGGCTCGCTGAAGGCGGCGCTGGAGGCGGCGCGCGGGGCGCCGGGTGAGTACGCGCTGGGCGGCGCGGCGCACGACCTGCACGTGATGCGGGCGCAGGGCCCGCGCTGGTACGAGCACGCCGGCACCCAGTACGTGGGCGCTGAGCTGACGGTGAAGGTCATCGGGGAAGGGGCGACGTGAGGCGGATTCGGATGGTGGTCGACATGCCGCCGGGGTCGGCCCGGGACGGACAGCCGTGGCCGGCGCGGGGGAAGCCGGTGGAGCTGCCGACGGCGCAGGCCGCGCACCTGGTCGCCTCCGGCGTCGCCGAGAAGGTGCCCGAGGAGTCCGCCCGTACCGATGAGGCCGGTGAGCCGCGCGCGGCCGAGGAGCCGGACAAGCGGAGCCGCCGCAGGCCCACCAAGCCGAAGGATGGGGAGGGCTGATGGGCAAGACGGTTCTGACCAGCGTGCGCCTGTTCGCGGTGGGCGCGGACCTCTCCGGCCACTCCAACAAGGTCGAGGTGACGACCGAGGTGGAGGACAAGGACGCGACGAACTACCTCTCCCAGGGGTGGACGGAGAAGCTCGGTGGGCTGGCGTCGGCCGAGGTCTCCGGTGAGGGGCAGTGGGAGGCCGGGGACCCGGGCCTGGTCGATGACGCGTCCTGGTCCCAGCTGGGCGGCACCGGCCCGTGGACCATCGGCGCGAACAACGCTGCTGCGGTCGGTGACCTGGCCTACCTCGTGCGCGCGATGCGGTCCGAGTACAAGCTCGGTGAGGCGGTCGGCGAGGTCGCCCCCTGGACCGGGACGGCCAAGAGCAGCTGGCCCATGGCGCGCGGGCAGTTCGCGCACCCGCCGGGTACGGCCCGCACCGCGACCGGGTCCGGCACGGGGCTGGAGCTGGGGGCGGTAGCGGCCGGCCAGCGGCTGTACGCGGCGCTGCACGTCCTCTCGGCATCCGGCACGACCCCGTCGCTGACCGCCACGGTGGAGTCCAGCGCGGACAACACCTTCGCCGCCCCGACGACGCGGCTGACCTTCGCCGCGGCGGACGAGGCGGGCGGTCAGATCCTGCGCACCGACGGCACCGCGATCACCGATACGTGGTGGCGCGTCGCCTGGGCCATCACCGGCACCACCCCCAGCTTCCTGTTCGTGTCCTCGCTGGGCATCCAGTAGCCCACCCACACCACCGGCCCGGCCCCAGACCCCCTGTTGGCCGGGCCTTCGTCATGCCCTGAAAGGGAGGCCGCTGTGCCCAAGATGGTCCTGCTCGCCGAGTACCTGTCCATCAACAGCAACGACTTGACCGACCGCACCCGTAAGGCGGAGCTGGCGGTCGAGGTCGAGGACAAGGACGTCACCACCTACGCGTCGCTGGGCTGGAAGGAAGTCCAGGGCGGCCTGAAGTCCGCCGAACTGTCGTGTGAGTTCCTGCAGGACTTCGCCGCGACCGAGCTCGACAGCATCATGTGGCCGCTGCTGGGGACCGTGGTGCCCTTCGAGGTGCGTGCGGACTCCGGCGCCGTGGGCACCTCCAACCCCTCCTACTCCGGGAACATCCTGATCAACGGGTGGTCGCCGCTGACCGGCGCGGTCGGCGATGAGGCCACCGTCTCGCAGGGGTTCCCGACCTCGGGGGCTGTGACGCGGGCGACGTCCTGATGGCCGCTCGCGCGTCGACTGGCTCGACGGGTCTGGAGCTCACCCCGCAGAACCTCCGGCAGATCAGCCGCGCGCTCAAAGCCGAAGAGGACGGCAAGGAGCTGCGCAAGGAACTCACGAAGAACATGCGCGAGGCGCTCAAGCCGGGGGCGGCGCGGGCGAAGAACAACATCATGGCGATGGAGTCCTCCACCCCCCACGGCGGCCCGGCCCTGAAGAGCGCGATCGCGCGGAAGATCCGCCCCGATGTCCGCATCTCCGGCCGGTTTCCCGGGGCGAAGATCAAGGCGTTCAAGACCCCCAACACGCGCGGCTTCGCGAACGCGGCCAAGCGCACCAACCGGGCGAGCGGCTGGCGGCACCCGGTCTTCGGCAACCGGGAGGTGTGGGTCCAGCAGCACGGCAAGATCGGCTGGTTCGACCGTGCCTTCGAGGGCCAGCGCAACGAGTACAAGGCCGCCGTGGAGGCGGCGCTGACGGAGATGGCCGAGCGCGTCGTCGCCCGGTCCCGATGATCCAGGAAGGGCCCTCGTGAAGGTCACCTACAGCCCCGAAGGCGGGGACACGCAGGTCTTCGACTACAACCCGAACAAGCTGATGTCGGCGGAGCGGGAGGCGCTGGAGAAGCGCACCGGCAAGGCGTTCAAGAGCTTCGCCATGGACGTCCTGCGCGGTGACGCGCTGTGCCGCCGCGCGCTGCTGCACGTCCTCCTCAAGCGCGATCACCCCACGATCCGCTTCGACGACGTGGACTTCTGCTGGGACGAGCTCACCGTGGAGATGACCCGGGGCGAGATCGAGCTCGCGGTGGAGCGCATGCGCTCCAAGGGCGGGGATGAGGACCTGATCGAGGGCATGCTCGGCGAGCTGGAGGACGCGCCGGAGGACGAGGGAAAAGCCCGGCTGCCCTTCGCCGTCTGAGGCAGCTCGGCAACGCCGCGCACCTGCTCCACATGACCCCCCGCGATTGGGACCAGCTGACCGTCGAGGAGGAGGACCACCTCCTGGACTGGCTGGAGCAGTACGCCGCCGAGCTGGAGAAGCACGCCCGCCGGTGACGGGCAGCCGAGAGGAGACGCACTGTGTCGGATACCTCGCTGGTCTTCGCCCTCTCCGCCCGCAACAACATGGACCGCGGCATGCGGGACGGGCGGCGGACGGTGGAGCGGGAGACCTCCGCCATGGTGGACGCCGCCGAGTCCAACGGCGCGAAGATGAGCACGGCGCTCGCGGCGGCCGGGGCGGCGGCCGGCGCCGGCGCCGCCGCCCTACTGGCCTCGACGTTCGAGCAGCACATGGACGTCTCCTCGGCCACCGCCCGCCTGGAGGCGCAGCTCGCCAACTCCACCGCCGACGTCTCCCAGGCCACCGATGCCATGACCGAGGTGTTCACCGACGGGTGGGGCGAATCAGCCTCCGAGGTCGCCGACGCCATCAAGTCGGTGTCCCTGAACATGGACGACTTCGCCGACAACCAGGACGGCCTGGAGGACATGACGAAGAAGGCGCTCGCGCTCGCGGACGCCTTCGACGACGACATCAACAAGGCCACGGCGGCGGCCGGTCAGATGGTGAAGACGGGTATGGCCGCCGACTTCGACGAGGCGATGGACCTCATCGCCGCCGGCATGAGCAGCGTCGCCAACAAGTCCGAAGACCTGCTGGACGTCTTCAACGAGTACAGCACCCAGTTCCGGCGGCTCGGCCTGGACGGCCAGACCGCCATGGGGCTGATCAGCCAGGGCCTGGAGGCCGGCGCCCGGGACGCCGACAGTGTCGCGGACGCCATCGGCATCTTCGGCGAGATGGCTCTGGCCGGCGGCGACCAGGTCAACGAAGCCTTCGCCTCCATCGGGATCAACGGGGAGGACATCGGCCGCAAGATGAGGGCCGGTGGGGATGAGGCCACCGAGGCCCTGCAGGACACGATGGACGCCCTGCGCGGCACCGACGACGCCACCACCCGCCTGTCCGCCGCGCAGATCCTGTTCGGCGACCTGGCCAACACTCAGGCCGACGCTCTGTGGGCGCTGGACCCCGCCTCGGCGGCGGCCGCCGGCGGATTCGACGACGTGGCCGGCGCCGCCGACGATGTCGTGGCCAAGCTCGAAGACTCCCCGGCGATGAAGATGCAGGCGTTCAAGCGGGGTGTGCAGCAGAACGTCATCGACTTCCTCGGCGGCGAAGTCATCCCCGCCGTCGAAGCCTTCAAGGCTGAGTTCACCACCGCGTTCGACAGTGTCTGGGAGGAGGCCGGGGCGGGGGGCGCGACCGGCGCGGACCGGGTCGTGGCCGCTGTGGAGGTCATCGGCGTCAAGATCGCCCAGAAGATCGTCGACTTCGCACCCCGCGCCGTCGAGGCGTTCTTCACCTTCGGGCAGCGCGTCGGTGAGTACGTCGCCGCCAACCCCGGCACCGTGTTCAAGGTGGCGCTGATCGCGACGGCGCTCGTGCTGGCCCTGGCCGCGCTGCCCGCCCTGATCGCCGCGGGCATCTCGGTGACCGCCATCACCATCATCGGCGGCTTCGTCTCCAAGCTCGTCAGCACGCTGACCGAGAAGCTGCCCGACGTGTGGGGCGCCTTCACCTTCTGGGTGGCCACCAAGGCCGCCGAGGCCGGGCAGACCCTCGATGCCCTCGGCATCGCCGTCAGCACGTGGTTTTGGGGGCTGTGGGACAGCTACATCGCCGAGCCGGTGAGCCAGCAGTGGAACAGCTGGCTGGACACCGTGCGCGCACTGCCCGGCCGCACGGTGACCGCCCTGGCCGAGCTCGGCGGGAACCTGTACGCGGAGGGCTGGTCGGCCTGGAACGAGTTCAAGGCGGCCGGGGTGGAGAAGGCCGCCGAGATCGTCAACTGGACCGAAGACCTGCCCGGACGCATCAAGGGCGCGGTCGGCTCCACCGGACGGCTCCTCTACAACAAGGGCCGCTCAGTGGTGACCGGCCTGTGGAACGGCATGTCCTCCCTGGGCGGCTGGCTGTACGAGAAGGTGGGCTCGTTCGTGCGGTCGAAGGTCGTCGACGCGGCGACCAGCTTCCTGTGGATCGGGTCGCCCTCGAAGCTGATGGCCGATGAGGTCGGCCGCTGGATTCCGCCCGGCATCGCCCAGGGCGCCGAGGACAACTCCGGTGTCCTGGACCGTGCGATGCGCACGCTCCTCACCCCGCCGCCCGTGCGGCCCGTGATGGCGCCCGCCTCCGGGGGCACCATGGCGCCCCTCCTCACCTCCGGGGGCGCCCGAGGACAACACCTCACGATCCGCCTGGAGGGCGACCGGGACCTGGTGCGGATGGTGCGGCGCGGTATCCGCTCGCGCGGCGGCGACGTCACCGTCCTCGGCCAGTAGACCCCCAGACCACACGAAGGAGGCCCGGGTGCCGAACACATTGGTGGAGATCCTGACCGCGGACGGCTGGGTGAACATCACCCAGGACGCCTACAACCGCGACCCCATCGTCATCTCCCGGGGCCGGCCGGACGAGGCCACGGCGTCGGACCCGGGGTCGTGCGAGCTGACCCTCAACAACCGACACGGCAAGTACAGCCCGCGGAATCCGCTGTCCCCGTACTACGGCCTCATCGGGCGGAACACTCCGATCCGCGTGTGGGCGCAGGGGCCGACCCCGTACCTGTGGATCGGGGCCACCAACGCCCGCGCCACCGTGGCCTCGTCTACGGCGCTGGATGTGGCCGAGGACCTGGACGTGGCCGTCGAGCTCGCGCTGGACCAGGTCCCGGTCCAGTCCAGCAGCTACGCCCCCTGGTCCATGGAGATCATGGGCCGCTACCAGATCACCGGTGACCAGCGCATGTGGCGCGTCATGGTCGACCAGCTCGCCCGCATCAACTTCGTCTGGTCCGCTGATGGGATCGCGTTCTCCGTCGTCGCGAGTAGCGAGGTGCTGCGGTATCGGCCGGGGCAGCGATTCGCGCTGCGTGCCACCCTCGACGTCGATGACGACGCCGGCGGCCACACGGTGCGGTTCTTCACCGCCCCGACGATGGCCGGGCCGTGGGAGCAGCTGGGCGACGCCCACGTCGGGGCCGGGACGACCGGCGTCTTCCAGGCCGGCACCGCCGATCTGGAGGTCGGCAGCATCTCGGGGCTGGGCTTCTCCGCTGGGCGGGGCCGGTACTACGCCGTCCAGCTGCGCGACGGTATCGACGGCCCGCTGCTGGCGGACGTCGATTTCACCGCGCACGGCACCGGCAGCAGCGACGTCACCGACACGGTCGGCCGCACCTGGCAGTTCCTGAACTTGGCCACGCGGACTCGCTACCACCGGCGGTTCTACGGCGAGGTGTCGTCGTGGCCGTCGCGGTGGGACGTCTCGGGCGCGGACGTGTACGTGCCGGTGATGGCGCACGGGCCGCTGCGGCGTCTGGGGCAGGGGCAGCTGCCGCTGCACTCCACGCTGCGCCGCCGGATCGCCACCTACCCCGGCCTGGTCGGCTACTGGCCCCTGGAAGAAGGCACCTCCGCCGCTTTCGCGTCGACGCCGATCGAGGGTGTCATCCCGCTGTCGGCCGAGGGCATGGACTGGGCCGCCGACACGACGCTGCCCGGCTCGGGCCCGCTACCCAAGCTCACCGCGGATGCGGTGCTGTACGGGGCGGTGCCGGCCGCGCCGGACGGGTCCTGGCACCTCGAATGCGTCTACTACCTGCCGGAGCTGCCCGCGAGCGCGGAGACGGTGCTGGAGGTGCGCACCACCTCCAGCCCGTGGCCGTGGCTGCGGATCGAGGTCACCGCCACCGCCGTGCGCGTGGTCGGTATCCAGCCGGGTGAGGAGACGTCCTCGACCACGCTCCTGATCAACGTCACCAACCCGAACGTTGCCGGCCAGTGGAATCGGCTGTGGCTGCGGCAGGAGCAGGAGGGCGGCAGCATCCGGCTGCGGGTGGGCTGGGTCACCATCGGGGGGATCGGGCTGGCGGCCGACACCTCCTACACCGGCACCGTCGGCCACGTCACCCGCATCCACACCGAGTTCGGGGCCGGGCTGGAGGGCATGAGCCTGGGCCACGTGGCGCTCTTCGAGGACGACACCAACGCGTTCAACCTCGCCGACACCGGCTTCGACGGCGAGCCGGCAGGGGAGCGGCTGCGGCGCCTGGCCGAGGAGGAGGCCCTGAAGCTGACGACGCCCGGCCTGCGCGTCCACAGTGAGGCGCTGGGCCCGCAGCCCATCGACACCTACCTCCGGGTCGTGACAGATGCGGCGGAGGCGGACGGCGGGGTGCTGTACGAGCTGCGCGACGCCCAGGCGCTGCACTACCTACCCAAGGACGTCCTCTACGACCGCGCCCCCGCCCTGGTGCTGGACTACACACAGGGCCACATCGCGCCGCCGCTGGAGCCGGTCGACGATGACCAGGCCACCCGCAACGACATCACGATCGGCCGACGGGGTGGTGCGTCGGCGCGGGTGCGGGCGGAGGAGGGGCCGCTGTCGGTGCTGCCGCACCCGGACGGGGTGGGCGTCTACGAGGACTCCGCCACCCTCAACGTCGAGGGCGACGGCCAGCTGGAGCCGATCGCGGCGTGGCGGCTGCACCTGGGCACCTGGGACGAGGCCCGCTACCCGGTCGTGCGGATCCAGCTGACGGCCGACAGCCGGGCCGACCTGCGGCAGCAGGTCCTCGACGGCCTCGACGTCCAAGCCGTCATGCGCCTGGCGAACCTGCCGGCGTGGATGCCGCCGGGCGACGTCGACCTGGTCGTGGCCGGCTACACCGAGACCCTGACCCTGACCACGTGGGACATCGAGGCCAACTCCCACCCCGCCGGGCCGTGGTCCGTCGCGAGCCTGGTGGGAGAGGAGCAGCTGAGGGAGGGGTTCGAGGACGCGACGTATGACGACGTCCTGGACCTCACCGACGGCGGGGACGCCCCCTGGACCCGCGACAACACCCAGGCCCACGCGGGCGCCTGGTCGCTGCGCTCCGGGACGATCACCAACAACCAGACCTCGGATCTGGTGCTGACGCTGCCGCCGGACGCGCAGGAGTTGAGCTTCTGGTACATGACCAGCAGCGAGACGTCCGGGCCCGGCTACGACGGAGATTTCCTCGCGGTGCTGGAGGACGGGTCGGAGGTGCTGCGCGCCCAGGGCGAGACCAGCTGGACCCGCCACACCCTCGACGTCCGCGGATCGTCCACGGTCACCTTCCGCTACAGCAAGGACAACAGCGCGGGCGCGGGCAGCGATGCGGCGTGGATCGACGACCTGACCGTCACCGTGCTGACGGACGCCGGCACCGACCAGCCCAACCGCGTCGACACCGACGGCTCGCAGGTGGCGGCCGCCGTCGACGAGACGGCGACCACACTGGACGTCCACACCCCCCAGCCCGACACCGGCCAGGTGCCCGCCTGGATCGTCTCCGCCGGCCCCGGCGACACGTTCCCGGGCGACTTCCCGTTCGATCTGCGGGTGGGCGGCGAGGTCGTGCGGGCCACGGCCTGCGAGCCGCTCGGGCACGACGCTTTCGGCCGGACGGAGACGGACACCTGGGGCACGGCCGACTCCGGGCAGGCATGGTCGAACGTCGGCACCGCGACCGACTTCGCGGTGGCCGGCGGGACGGGCACCATCACCCTCACCTCACCGCCGGAGACAATCCGCCGCCAAGCCCTCCCCGTCGACGTCGCCGACTGCGAGGTCCTGGTCCGGCTGTCGGTGGATCAGGTGGCGACGGGGGCGAGCATGGTGCCCGGCATCCTCCTGCGCGAGTCCGGCAACGACTACTACCGCGCCCGCCTCCACTTCTCGACCGCAGGCGGCATGTTCGTGTCCGTCACCCAGAACGGGAGTACGGTCGGCTCCACACCGCCGCTCAGCTACACCTACACCGCAGGCCAGGAGTTCTGGCTGAGGGCCCGGATCACCGGGCAGACCGTGCGGCTGCGAGCCTGGCCCGACGGCATGGGGGAGCCCGCGCACCGCTGGGACCACGAGGTGGAGATCACCAGCGTCGTCATCGCCTCCGGCGCTCTCGGCGTCACCGGCTCCGCGTTCGCGGGCAACACCAACACCGACCCCGTCATCGCCTTCCACTACTTCGAGGTGGTGACGCCGCAGCGCATGACCGTCACCCGCTCCATCAACGGCATCGTCAAACCCCACGACGCTGGTAGCGACGTGCGGCTGACCCGGCCCGCCATCGTCGCCCTGTAGGAGGCCACCGCATGCAGCTATCGCCCGGCACGAAAATCACCGCGGCCCGCCTCGCCCGATTTGAGTACGCCTGCCAGATGTCGTCATCGGTCTCCACGACGCTGGCCGACAACAGCCTGACGACGATCACCCTCGACACCATCGACGCCGACTCCGCCAGCGCGGCCGACCTCGCCAACAGCCAGCTCGTCATCCCAGCGTCCGGACTGTGGCTGTGCTGGGGCACGCTCGACTACGAGGGCAACGCGACCGGCAGACGCGAGCTGTGCATTTCGGTGAACGGCACCGGCACGATCTGGCACACCAAGGACGTCGACGACGTATCCACCGTGTCGGGCCGGATCACCGCGTGCGGCGGGGCCCTGCTGTCCGCCGGTGACGAGGTCACTCTCCTGGGTCGCCAGGACTCCGGCGGCTCCCTCGACGCACAGACCGGCCCCCGCGGCCCCCGCCTCGGCGCCGCACTCCTCGTCGAGACCTGACCCCGCCCCTGACCCACCGATCACCACATCGAGCCCCGGAAGCCGCTGGCGCCGGGGGCTCACCCATGCCCGAGGAGGCACCCATGGCCATGTACCCGGGGGCGACCCGGATGCTGCTGGGACCGGAGTCCCGACAGCCCGCGATCCGCCCCACGCAGCTGCTCATGCACAGCATCGTCGCGCCGTGGGACGCGCGCCGCCTGCACGCCTACTGGCGCGACTCGACCAACCTGGAGAGCCACTTCGGGATCGGGTACGGCGGCGACGTCGGCCAGTACCTCGACACCGGCATACGCGCCGACGCCAACTACCGGGCGAACCGGCGCCCCGACGGCACGGGTGCGGTCAGCGTCGAGACCGCCTCCAACACCAAGGCGTCGGACCCGTGGACGGCGGCTCAGGTAGCCGAGCTCATCGACCTCGGCGTGTGGGTCCACCGCACGCACAACGTCCCGCTGCGGATCTGCCGCAGCGCCCACGACCCCGGCTTCGGGTACCACAGCCTGCACCGCGACTGGTCCCCGTCCGGCACCGCCTGCCCCGGCCCCGCCCGCATCCGCCAGTTCCACGAGCTCGTGTTCCCCGGCATCGTCGCCGCCGCGTCCGGCGACAAGCCCGGCGGCACCACCTACGAGGTGCAGCGCGACGACACGCTCTACGAGATCGCCCGCGACTACCGGGACGTGTCCTGGCAGCAGATCGCCGCCGCCAACGGGATCCGCGCCCCGTACACCATCCACCCGGGTCAGGAGCTGACGATCCCCGCCGGGAAGACCAGCCCGTCCCGCCCGCCGGCCCGCACGGTGGTCGACCTGTCCCGGCTCCGCGCCGCCGCGAAGACCGACCCCCCGAAGGCCGGCACGCCCGTCAGCTACGCGGGGACGCTCGTCGTCGAGCTGGCGCTCGTCGAGGACGGGCTGATGGAGCGCCGATACGCAGACGGCCACTTCGGCAGCAAGTCGGTGCACGGCTACTCGCTGCATCAGCAGCGAATGGGCTACCGCGGTACCCAGCCCGGCGGCGCCGCGGACGGCATCCCCGGCTGGGACTCCCTGACCGACCTCGGCGACCGGCACGGATTCACCGTCGTCGCCTGACCCACAGGGCTGGGCGTGCGTCATGCACGTCCAGCTCCCTGACCAGAAGAAACGGAGCCACCATGCCCACCACCACCGCGCCGGTCGAGCGCAAGGTCACCGCAGCGTCCGCCGCCACGTTCGTCGCGTCCACCGGTCTCGTCGCGGCGCTGTCCGCCGTGGCCGACGACCCGAACCTTCTGAGCTGGATGGTCGACTGGCTGGAGCCCTTCGCGATCGCCCTCGTCCCGACCTCGATCACCTTCGTGTCGGGCTGGGCGGCCAAGCACACGCCCCGCGCCCCGGGCTTCACCGAGGCCGTGCGCCGGAGCCGCGAGTGACACCCCCGGAAGAGGGGGCAGGGGTGTACATCTCCCTGCCCCAGATGTACGCGGAGGTGAGAGGGCTGGCCCAGGCCGTCGGTCGCATCGAGCACAAGCTCGACGGCTTGATCGAAGAGAACCGCGACATACGGACCGACATGCAGGACCACGAGACGCGGCTCCGCGCGCTGGAGCGGGGCCGGTGGCCGCTGCCGTCCCTCGCCGCGCTGGTGTCCGTCGCGGCGCTGGTCGTCGCCCTGCTTCAGATGAACAGCTGACCCCCACGCAGAAGCGCCCCGTCTGGCCTCATGGCCGGGCGGGGCGCCTTCGTCATGCACGGACGGAAGCGGCCCCCAACTCGTGTGAGCCGGGGGCCGTTCGCTGAATCCCGCGCTGCGCTGCGGGTACCGTCGTGAGTGCGACCACACGACGGAGGACCAGTATGCCTGACACCCCTGACATCGGTTCCCGGCTCCGCAGCATCCGCAAGCGCCGCGGCCTCACCCAGCGCGAACTCGCCCAAGCCGCCGGCGTCAGCACATCCCTCGTCTCGAAGCTGGAGCAGGGAGTCATCGGCGACGTGCGCCTGGAGACCGCGCGCCAGCTCGCCGTCGCTCTGCGCGTCTCCACCACGAGCCTGCTGCAGCGCGACGAGCCGGGCCCGCCGCCGGTCGAGATCCGCGACCAGTGGGCCGCCGTCCGCGCGGCCCTGACCACCCCGCCCACAGACGAGGTTCAGGACGCTCCGACGGTCGACGGCACCCGCCGGGCGCTGACGGCCGCCGAGCCGCTGTTCGCCGCCGACCAGTTCAGCGACCTCGCCCGCATCCTCCCCCCGCTACTCCGGGACGCCGAAGCGCTGGGCAGCGCGGCCGAAGCCCGCGCGATCCGGACCCGCACGCTGCAGCTCACCGGCTGGCTGCTGGTGCAGACACGGCAGTTCGAGGCGGCCGAGGTAGCGCTCGCCCGCGCGCTGGACGGGGCGGCCGACCGGCTCGACGGGGCCGCCACCGTCAGCACGATGTGCTGGCTCATGCTCCGCACCGGGCGGCTCGCCGAGGCACTGGACTGGGCCGTGCGGTGGGCCGACGACGTGGAACCCCGGGTCACACGGGCCACCCCTGACGAGCTGTCCGCATGGGGGTGGATGCTGCTGCGCGTCTCCGCCGCCGCGGTGCGCGACAACCGCCCGGACGTGGCCGAGGACTCCCTGCGCTGGGCCCGCTCGGCCGCTGTGGCCCTCGGCCGCGAGCACGCGCCCCGAGCGGACTTCCTGCGGACGTTCGGGCCCGTCACGGTGGCGCTGAAAGCGGCGGAGAACGCCTCGGTGGTACAGCGGCCGGATCGGGTGCTGACGCTCGCCAAGCAGGTGCCGGCGTCGTCGCTGCGCCCGACGTCGAACAACCGCAACCGCCACCTGCTGGACGTGGCGAACGCGCACGCGTCCCTGCGGGACTACGGGAGTGCGGTGGAGGTGCTGGAGTCGGTGCGGGCCGGGTCCCCGCAGTGGTTGCCGCAGCAGCGGTTCGCGCGGGACATCGTCGGGCGGATTGTGGGCCGCCGGCGGACGCTCACGCCCGAGATGCGGGAGCTGGCGACGGCGGTGGCGCTGCCGCTGTGATAGTTCCGGCCGCGGGCTGACGGAACTGTCATTGAACCGACACTGTGAGTTCGGTCACCGTTGGTACATGAAGTGCGACAGCCCGCGCCCGGTCGCGGCCCCTGACCCCACCGACTTCCCGCCCGCGCGCGCCCTGCGCCGCTGCTGCCGCTGCCCCGAGCTGACCCAGGACGGCACACCCGTCGGCACCGTCGAGGCCGACGCGCACCCGCCGGAACAGCTGTACGCCTGCCCGGCCTGCCTCCGCCCCGGCGAGCGGAGGCAGGCACAGTGACCGCCCCCCGGTCCTTACAGCGCTGCCCCGACTGCCGGCAGCTCCGCGACGACGTCCGCCCCGTCGCCCTCATCGAGGCCAACAGCGGCCCAGGCTGGACCCGCCGCGCCTGCCTTGCCTGCGTGCCGTCCTGCCCGCTCGACACGGAACCCGTCGACAGAATTGACGGAAAGGGCCTGGAGGGGAGTTCCGTCAATTCTGTCGACGCAGATCCCGTCCGCGAGTCCGAGGCGCCGCCGCTCTGCCCGCTCGACGTCGCCGAGCCGGAACGGGTGGACCGGTGACCGCCCCCGCCGCCGAGCGGTACCTCACGCCCGAGTGCCTCACCGCGCAGGAGCTCGCCGCCGAGTCCGACCCGCACGAGCCGACGATCGCGGAGATGCACCGCTGGTGCCACGGCACCTGGGAAGTCCGGGTCGGGCACGAGCTCGCGGCGGCCGGCCGGTGCGACTGCACCTGTCACCGGGAGGTGGGCCGGTGAGTGCGCGGCGCCTGGTCGTCGCGCCGCGCGTCCGCGTGCCCCGCGTCGACCTCCCGCCGCGTGCCGGCCGGGTGAGGCCCTACGTGTTCCTGCCGTACTCGATCGCGGAGCGGCCACCGGGCGGGCCCTACGCGGCAGCGCGCGGTCGGTGAAGCGGCCCTGAGCCCCCGTCCAGCCGGAGCTGGGTGGGGGCTTCGTCATGCATGATCGCCAACGACTCGGCCGAGCAATGGCCGAGCAACGGCCCTCAGATCCCCCGAAGAACGCAAGGAGCCCCACCTCAGGCGGTGCTGAGCTGGGGCTTGTCGGTAGGCCGTGTGGGACTCGAACCCACAACCAATGGATTAAAAGTCCACTGCTCTGCCAATTGAGCTAACGGCCCGGGGCGTGCTGGATCGAGCATAGCCGGGCGGGGGCCGGAGAGCCGAGTGGGTATCGGGGGCCCGGGCGCGTGGGTGTCGCCCGGGCCCCCCGATGCGTCAGCCGTTCTGCTTCCAGCGGGGCTTGTCGGTGCGGCGGCCGAAGGAGCGGTTGCCGGTGCCGGGGGCGGCGCGGTGGTCGTCGCGACGGCCGTAGGGGCGGCGGTCGTCGGAGCGACGGTCGCGGTTGAACGGACGGTCCTCGTAACGACGGTCGTCACGGCGGTAGCCGCCCCGGTCGTCGCGGCGGTCGCGGTTGAAGCCGCCGCCCCGGTGGCCGCCGCGGTCGTCGGACCGTCGGTCGTCGGAGCGGCGGTCGCGGTTGAACGGGCGGTCGTCACGGCGGAAACCGCCACGGTCGTCCGAGCGGCGGTCGTCGCGGCGGTCCCGGTCGCGGTTGAAGCCGCCCCGGTCGTCGCGGCGGTCGCGGTTGAAGCCGCCGCCCCGGTGGCCGCCGCGGTCGTCGCGGCGCGGGTAGTTGCCGCCCTCGCGCTTGCGGTCCTCGCGCTGCTGGGCGGCCTTGCGCTCCTGCTCGGCGGCGCGGGCCGCCGCGGCCTTGGCGGCGCGCTCGGCCTCCTCGACGGCTGCGCGGTCCATCTCCTCGGTGAGCCGGGCGACGGCCTCGTCGGCGTCGGCCCCCCGGTCGCGGGCGGCACGGGCGGTCAGGCGGCCCGCCTCGTCGCGCAGTTCCTGGGCGCGCCGCTTGGCCTCGTCCAGCTTGCGCGAGAGGTTGGCGACGTCGCGGTCGGCCTGGCGGGCGGAGTTGGCGGCGGCCTCGGCCTGGACCTCGCTGAGGGAGCGGGCGCCCGTGATGGCGGCCACGTCGTCGTCGAAGACGTCACCGCGGCCGATGAGGTGCCGGGAGGCGTCGACGCCGGCGTCCTCCATCAGGCGGAACGTCTGCCGCCGCTGGTGCGGCAGGGCCAGGGAGACGACGGTGCCGGACTGGCCGGCGCGGGCGGTGCGGCCCGAGCGGTGCAGGTAGTCCTTGTGGTCCCCGGCCGGGTCGACGTTGAGGACGAGGTCGATGCCGTCGACGTGGATGCCGCGGGCGGCGACGTCGGTGGCGACGAGGACGTTGACGTGCCCGTCCTTGAAGTCGGCCAGCGTGCGGGTGCGGGCGCCCTGGGTCATGCCGCCGTGCAGGGCGTCGGCGCGCACGCCGGACTCGCGGAGCTGCTCGGCGACGCGGTCGGCTCCCATCTGGGTGCGGACGAACGCGATCGTGCGGCCCTTGCGGGCGGCGATGGCGGCGGTGACCGGTGCCTTGTCCTGGGGCTTCACGATGAGGATGTGGTGCGTCATCGTCGTGACCGCGCCCTGGGCGGCGTCGACCTCGTGGCTGACGGGGTCGACGAGGTAGCGCTTGACGAGGGTGTCGATCTCGCGCTCCAGCGTGGCGGAGAACAGCATGCGCTGACCGCCCTCGGGAACGAGGTCGAGGATCTCGGTGACCTCGGGCAGGAAGCCGAGGTCGGCCATCTGGTCGGCCTCGTCGAGGACGGCGACCTCGACGTCGTCCAGCGAGCAGGCGCCCCGGTTGATCAGGTCGCGCAGCCGGCCGGGGGTGGCGACGAGGATGTCGACGCCCCGCTCCAGCGCGCCGATCTGGTTGCCCATGGAGGTGCCGCCGCAGACGACCTTCAGCTTGAGGCCGAGCACGTCGCCGTAGGGCTGGAGGGCGTCAGAGACCTGCATGGCGAGCTCACGCGTCGGCGTCATGATGACGGCGCGCGGGCGGTGCCGGGCGGTGCGGCCCCCGGCGAGCCGGGCGAGCGTCGGCAGGCCGAAGCTCAGCGTCTTGCCGGAGCCGGTGCGGCCACGGCCGAGGATGTCCTTGCCGGCCAGGGCGTCCGGGATGGTCGCGGCCTGGATGGGGAAGGGGCTGGTGACGCCGTTCTGCGCGAGCTTGCGCACGACGCCCTCGGGGAGACCGAGGTCGGCGAAGGTCGGCGTGGGCTCGTCGGCCTGCGCCTCGACGGCGGTGTCGGCGGTGTCGACGGTGGGGTCGACCGTGACGGTCGTCGCGGTCTCGGGGGAACGCTCGACGTCGTCCGTGAGAACGGAGACGGTTTCGGGCGTGGAAACAGACATGCTGATGCGAACCTTCCGGAGTTCATCGGCACGCGCCACAAACTTCCGTGATTTCGCAACAGGACCGCCTCATGCGGTCAAGCCCACGGCTAAGCAACGGAACGCGCCACGCGGCGCGCTTCAGTTGGGCGCCGGGTCAAATGGGATCAAACGATCTACCACCATACGCACCCTCCCGGGCCTCGTGCAAACTCCCCACCGGGGTCGGGACTGTGGGCTCCCCCACTCCGGCGTCCGCTCCGCCCGCACTACCCCCCGGACGCCTCGCCCCCGCCGCCGGACGGCTCCGGGGACGGGGTCGACGGCTCGGGCTCCGGCGTCGGCTCCGGGTCGGAGGGCGACGGGGTGGGCGTCGGGTCGGGTGCCGGATCGTCGTCGCCCGGCGGCTCCGGCCGCCCGGGGCCCCCGCCCGGGTCGGGGGAGGGTTCCTCGGCACCGGGGCCGGGGGGCGGGCCGGGTTCCGGCGCGCTGTCCGAGGGCTCCCCGGGGCCGGGCTCCTCTGCCGGGTCGGTCCGCTTCTCGGTGGCGTCCCTTTCCGACGAGGGCGTCTTCTCCTCCGCTTCGGACCGCTGCCCGTCCGAGCCGACCGGCGCCCGGGGTCCGCCCTCGGGGACGCCGTCCTCCGCCGGGCCGGACGGCGAGGGGGCGGACGTGTGGCCGGCCGGCTGCGGTACCGGCGGGCCCGGGTCACCGCCCACCGTCATGCACCCGGCCGCGCCGAGCAGGCCGAGCGCCGCGAGGCCGGTCCGCACGGCGGGGAGGAGGCGGGGCGCGCGGGGGCGCACGGCGCTGCGCACCGGCGTACGGGAGCGGATTTCCGGCGTACCGGGGCGAGCGGCGGGAGCAGGGCGCACGGTCGGACTCCTCCGGGGGCGGGCGGGCCTCCTGCCCAACTCCGTTGTCCGTGTCGAGGACACGCCCCACGCCCGCCACGCCGCCTCCGCCGTCCGGCGCCACGACTCACCCCACCACTCACCCCACCGCGCCGCGCACCAACCACCATCCGAGCGCCACCGCGCCCAGGCCGACCGCCGTCGCCCCCAGCACGTTCGCCAGGGCCAGACCCGGCCGGCCCCGCTCGACGAGGCGCAGCGCCTCGTAGGAGAAGGTCGAGTAGGTGGTGAGCGCGCCGCACAGCCCGGTGCCCATCCAGACCTGGGCCGCCGGGCCGAGCCCACCGCCGCGCACCGCGCCCGTCAGCACCCCGAGCAGGAGACAACCGGTGACGTTGACGGTGAAGGTCCCCCACGGGAAGTCGGACGCGTGCCGGACCTGCACCGCGCGGTCGACGAGGTACCGCAGCGGCGCCCCCGCCGCGGCCCCGAGCGCCACCAGCAGCCACATCACCCGGCCGCCCTCCCGCCGCCGAGGGCCCGCCGCCCCAGGACGACGCCCGCCCAGACGGCCGTCAGCGAGAGCAGCAGCGTCGCGGCGAGGTAGCCCAGCGCCGTCCCGGGCGCGGCGGCGTCGAACAGGAGCGTGCCGTCGAGCGCGAAGCCGGAGAAGCTGGTGAAGCCGCCCAGGACCCCCACCCCCAGGAAGGGGCGGAGCAGCGGATGCGCACCGCGCGCGCCGATCCACGCCATCAGCACGCCCAGCAGCGCGCAGCCCACGACGTTCACGCCGAGCAGAGCGGTCGGGAACTCCCCGCCCCCGGTGGGCCACCACCGCAGGGCCGCGTAGCGGGCGAGTCCGCCCACCGCGCCGCCGAGGGCGATCACGGCCAGCACGCCCCAGCGGCGTCGGCCGGACATCTCGGCGCGGTCGGCCGGAACGCGCAGGTCCACGTCCGGGTCGACGGCGTCCTCGTCCGGGTCCGGGAGGCGGGAGCCCGCCCGCCCGGTCGGCCCCGCCCCGCCGCTCACCCGTAGCCCAGCGCGTGCAGCCGGTCGTCGTCGATCCCGAAGTGGTGCGCGATCTCGTGCACCACGGTGATCTCGACCTCCTCGACGACCAGCTCCCGTCCACCGCCCTCCCGCTCGCACAGCCGCAGCGTGGGGCCCATGTAGATCGAGATGCGGTCCGGCAGGACGCCCGCGTACCACTCGCCCCGTTCGGTCAGCGGCGTGCCCTCGTACAGTCCGAGCAGTTCGGGATCCTCGGGGGACGGCTCGTCCTCGACGAAGACGGCCACGTTGTCCATCAGCCGGGTCAGCTCGGGCGGGACCCGGTCGAGCGCCTCGCCGACCAGTTCCTCGAACTCCTCGCGCGTCATCTCCACCACTGGGCCATTGTCGGTCACGCGGGACCGCGGTCGCATACTCGGTCACCCGCTGGGCACATGCCGGACATGGCCCGTGCCCCGCTCAGGTCGTTCGGCGCCGCCGTCCGCAGCTTCGGCAACGCCGTCGGACGCCGCGGAACCGCCGCCCGCACCCTGCTCCGCCGTTCCGCCCGCCCCGGCGCCCCCGGAGACCCCGCCCGGCGCCCGCCCCGGCGCGCCGCCCCGCGGCGTCGCGCGGGCGTCCTGCCCGAACTGGCCCACGAGCGCCGCGCCCGCCCGTGGCTGCGCGCCCTCGGCCTGACCGCCGTGACGGTCCTCGGCGCCTGGCTCGGCCTCCTCACCGTGGGCAACGTGCACAAGCCCGTCGGGCCGATGGACACCACGATGACGCTGCGCCCCTCGATCGACGGCGGCACCCGCATCAACGTGGCGCCGCTCGGTGCGCTGGAGCTGGAGAGCCACACGGCGCCCCTGCGGCTCGACGTGGACGTGACCCGGCTGGACCCGGAACGCGTCGGTTCCCTCGTGGACCGCCCGGAGACCATCGACGGGCTGCAGGACCGGGTCACGGCGGACGTCGAGTCCGGCACCCGCGACCTGGCCGTACGCTCCTCCCTGGCCGTCGTCCTCGGGGCGACGACCCTGGGCCTGGCCGTCTACCGCCGGCCCCGGCGCGCGCTGGCCGCCGGCGGGCTCGCCCTGGTGCTGCTGGCCGCCTCCGCCGGGACCGCCGCCGCCACCTGGAACCCGAAGGCCGTCCTGGAGCCCAAGTTCTCCGGGCTCCTCGCGGGCGCGCCCAGCCTGGTCGGCAACGCGCGCAGCATCGCGTCCGACTTCGACGTCTACCAGAAGGAGCTGGCCCGGCTCGTCACGAACGTCACCAAGCTCTACGACGCCGTCTCCACGCTCCCCACCTACGCGCCCGACCCCTCGACGATCCGGGCCCTGCACGTCTCGGACATCCACCTCAACCCGGCGTCGTGGTCGATCATCGAGTCCCTGGTCGACCAGTACGAGATCGACGTCGTCATCGACAGCGGCGACACCATGGACCACGGCACCGCCGCCGAGAACTCCTTCCTGGACCCGGCCGCCGAGCTCGGCGCCCCCTTCGTCTGGGTGCGCGGCAACCACGACTCCCTGACCACGCAGCAGTACCTGCGGGAGATGGAGAACGTGCACGTCCTCGACAACGGCGAGCCCGTCGACGTCGCGGGGCTGCGCATCGCCGGGATGGGCGACCCCCAGTTCACCCCCGACCGCTCCGTCATCGCCGCCGGCGACCCCGCCGAACGGGCCTCGGGCCGCGCCCTGGCCGAGATCCTGCGCCTGCACGCCGAGGCCGGACGTCCGGTGGACATCGCCGTCGCCCACAACCCCGTCCTGGCCGAGGAGATCGACGGGGCCGTCCCGCTCGCCCTCGCCGGACACACGCACAACCGCAAGCAGCACGACCTGCCGCGCGGGACCCGGCTGATGGTCGAGGGCTCCTCCGGCGGCGGCGGGCTGCGCGCGGTCGAGGGCGAGGCACCGGCGGACGTCCAGGCCTCCGTCCTCTACCTCGACCAGGACACCCGCCGTCTCCAGGCGTGGGACGAGATCACCCTCGGGGGGCTCGGGCTGACGTCCGCCGAGGTCCGCCGGCACTACGTCGACGATCCGCTCGCCGAGCCGTCCGACGCCCCCTCGGCCCAGCCGTCGCCGACGGGCTCCGCCCCGTCCGGCACCGCCACCCCGAACGCCCCGCCCGACACGCCCTCCCCGCCCGCCCGCGAACCCGCGTCCACCGCCACCCCGAACTAACCGGCCCGGCCACCACCGGCGCCACCACCGGAAATCCGTTTTGGCGAACCGTCGCGGTATCCCATATGCTTCTCACGTCCCCGACGCGCTGACGAAGCGCCCAGGTGGGCCATCAGCCCTCATCGTCTAGTGGCCCAGGACGCCGCCCTTTCAAGGCGGTAGCACGGGTTCGAATCCCGTTGGGGGCACGCACCACCCGTGCGGAATCCGTTCCGCACACGCCTGGTCCTGTGGAGCAGTTTGGAGTGCTCGCCACCCTGTCAAGGTGGAGGCCGCGGGTTCAAATCCCGTCAGGACCGCTGCAACCCCCCGGGGTTGCGTGGCTGGGTAGCTCAGTTGGTACGAGCGTCCGCCTGAAAAGCGGAAGGTCGCCGGTTCGACCCCGGCCCCAGCCACCAGAACGAGAACGTCCCGGACGGCACGCCGTCCGGGACGTTCTCGTTGCGTACCCCGGGTGAAGCAACGCACGGACGGCGGTCGTCCCCAGAGTTTCGTGTGCTGACGCGGTGCTGACGTGTCAGCACCACAGTGCTCTGCTTCCCGGCCTCCGAGCCCCTCCGGCTCAGGCGCGCGGCATGGCCACGGTCCGCCGGGCGGAACCCGTTCTGGGCGGTGTCACCACCCGCAGTGAGCGCAGGCCGCTCCGTCCGCCTCGACGAGATCCCGGCCGTCAGCGCCGAGACCACCAGCGCCTGTACGTTATTCTGTACACCATGAAGACGATGAGTGTCACCGAACTGCGCGCCGGCATCGCCGATGCCCTCGACGCGGTGGAGAACGACGCCGAGGAGTTGGTGATCACTCGCGCCGGCCACGAGCCGATGGTCGTCGTCTCGCTCGCCGAGTACGAGGCGCTGAAGGAGACCGACTACCTGCTCCGGTCACCCGCGATGGCCGAGCGTCTGCGCCGGACCATCGAACAGGACCGGGCGGGCGGGGGCACGGTCCGGGAGCTGGTGGATCCGGACGACGAGCCCCGCCGGAGCCCTGCGTGAAGGTCCGCTTCCTGGGCGACGGCTGGAGCGACTACCTGTGGTGGCAGAAGAACGACCGAAAGCTCCTCAAACGAGTCAACCAGTTGCTCGCCGACATCGGCCGCAACGGCCATGAGGGGATCGGCAAGCCCGAGCCGCTGCGGAACGACCTCTCCGGCTACTGGTCCCGGCGCGTCAACTCCGAACACCGGCTGGTCTACCGCATCGACGAGGACGACGTGACTCACGTCCTGGCGTGCCGGTACCACTACGACCGGGGTTGAGCGGGAGCCGCCCGGCGGCGGGGGTCGGTGGGCGGGCTCAGGGTCGTGACGCGTTTGAGGTCGGCCCGGAGGGAGCTGCGGGGTGCGGCTGGTCGCGGAACGGGGAGCAGGCATACGGCGGGGCCGTCGAGGGGCCCGGGGGGGGCGGTTCGCGGGGGCTCGGCGTCGTGCGGAGGGTCGAGGAGGGCGAGGTGGCCGTCGAGGGCGGAGGTCTTCGTCATGCCGGACGGGGTGATCGCCGGACGGCGTGCCCGGCTGGTCGGGCTGGGGGAGAACGACGCGCGCTGACCGGCCGGCCCGGGCGACGGTAATGCGCTCGCCGGTTCCGGCCGGCGGGTGGGATGCTGGGGGGCGTATGTCTGCTGCGCCTGACCTCACCCTGCCCGCCCTGCTGGAGCGGGTCTCCGAACTGATGCCGCGCGACGAGCGGCGGCTGGGCCGCCGTCTCGACGGTGTTCGGCGTGTCCGCAAGCCGGAGGCGAGGGAGGCCGTGCTGGCCGAGATCGCCGCCGAGGTGGAGCGGGCGGAGGCCCGGATCGCCGCCCGGCGCGCGGCGGTGCCCCGGATCACCTACCCGGAGGCGCTGCCCGTCAGCCAGAAGAAGGACGAGATCCTGGCGGCCGTCCGGGACCACCAGGTGGTGATCGTCGCGGGCGAGACGGGTTCGGGCAAGACCACCCAGATCCCGAAGATCTGCCTGGAGCTGGGCCGGGGCGTCAGGGGGCTGATCGGGCACACGCAGCCGCGCCGGATCGCGGCGCGCACCGTGGCCGAGCGGGTGGCGGACGAGCTGGGGACGTCGCTGGGCGAGGCCGTGGGCTGGAAGGTGCGGTTCACCGACCAGGTGAGCGACACCACGCTCGTCAAGCTGATGACGGACGGCATCCTGCTGGCGGAGATCCAGACCGACCGCGAGCTGCGTCAGTACGACACGATCATCATCGACGAGGCGCACGAGCGCAGCCTCAACATCGACTTCCTGCTGGGGTACCTCGCGCAGCTGCTGCCCCGGCGCCCGGACCTCAAGGTCGTCATCACCTCGGCGACCATCGACCCGGAGCGGTTCTCCCGGCACTTCGGTCGCTTCGCGACCGTCACGGCCGCCGGCCCAGGGGCCGAGGCGGGCGAGGCGGCCGAGGCGGCCGAGGCGGGCGGGGACGGCGCCGGGCCGGGGGCTCCGATCGTCGAGGTCAGCGGGCGGACGTACCCGGTGGAGGTGCGGTACCGGCCGTTGCTGGAGGAGGACGGCGAGGAGGGCGACCGCGACCAGGTCACGGCGATCTGCGACGCGGTGGACGAGCTGCAGGCCGAGGGGCCCGGCGACATCCTGGTCTTCCTGTCCGGGGAGCGCGAGATCCGCGACACGGCGGACGCCCTCGTCAAGAAGAGGCTGCGTTCCACCGAGGTGCTGCCGCTGTACGCGCGGCTGTCGCACGCCGAGCAGCACCGGGTGTTCCAGGCGCACACCGGCCGGCGCGTCGTGCTGGCCACGAACGTGGCGGAGACGTCGCTGACGGTGCCGGGCATCAAGTACGTCATCGACCCGGGCACCGCCCGCATCTCCCGCTACAGCCACCGCACGAAGGTGCAGCGGCTGCCGATCGAGCGCATCTCGCAGGCCAGCGCCAACCAGCGCAAGGGGCGCTGCGGGCGCACCTCGGACGGTGTCTGCGTCCGGCTGTACTCGGAGGAGGACTTCCTCTCCCGGCCGGAGTTCACGGACGCGGAGATCCTGCGGACGAACCTGGCGTCCGTGATCCTCCAGATGACGGCGGCGGGGCTCGGCGACATCGCGCGCTTCCCGTTCATCGACCCGCCGGACCAGCGCAGCGTCAAGGCGGGCGTGCAGCTCTTGGAGGAGCTGGGGGCGCTGGACACGGCGGAGAAGGACCCCCGCAGGCGGCTGACGGAGACGGGCCGCAAGCTGGCGCAGCTGCCCGTCGACCCCCGGCTGGCCCGCATGGTGCTGGAGGCGGACCGCAACGGCTGCGTGCGCGAGGTCATGGTGATCGCGGCGGCGCTGTCCATCCAGGATCCGCGCGAGCGGCCCGCGGACAAGCAGCAGCAGGCGGACCAGCACCACGCGCGCTTCCGGGACGAGACGAGTGACTTCCTCGCCTTCCTCAACCTGTGGAACTACGTGCGGGAGCAGCAGCGGGAGCTGTCCTCCTCCGCGTTCCGCCGGATGTGCAAGGGAGAGTTCCTGAACTACCTGCGCATACGGGAGTGGCAGGACATCTACGCGCAGCTGCGGCAGGTGGCCAGGACCCTCGGCGTCACGATCGGGGAGGCGGAGGCGCCGCCGGACGCCGTCCACCGCTCGCTGCTGGCCGGTCTGCTCTCGCACGTCGGGCTGAAGGACACCGGTGGGGAGAACGGCCGGGCGGCGGCGCGCGGGAACGAGTACCTGGGGGCGCGGAGCGCGAAGTTCGCCCTGTTCCCGGGCTCGGCTCTGTTCAAGAAGGCGCCGCGGTGGGTGATGTCGGCGGAGCTGGTGGAGACGTCGCGGCTGTGGGCCCGCGTCAACGCCAAGATCGACCCCGACTGGATCGAGCCGCTGGCGCAGCACCTGGTGAAGCGGACGTACAGCGAGCCGCACTGGGAGCAGAAGCAGGCGGCGGTGATGGCGTACGAGAAGGTGACCTTGTACGGCGTCCCGGTCGTCGCGCGGCGGAAGGTCAACTACGGCCGCATCGATCCGGAGACGTGCCGCGACCTGTTCATCCGCAACGCCCTCGTCGAGGGGGACTGGCGTACGCACCACCAGTTCTTCCACGACAACCGCAAGCTGCTCGGCGAGGTGCAGGAGCTGGAGCACCGTGCCCGGCGCCGGGACATCCTCGTCGACGACGAGACGCTCTACGACTTCTACGACCAGCGCGTCCCCGACCACGTCGTCTCCGGCGCGCACTTCGACTCCTGGTGGAAGCACCGGCGGCGCGCGGAGCCGGACCTGCTGAGCTTCGAGAAGTCGATGCTCATGAACGAGCGGGCCGGGGCCGTCACCAAGGACGACTACCCGGACGTGTGGCGGCAGGGCGGGCTGCGGCTGAAGGTGACCTACCAGTTCGAGCCGGGGACGGACGCGGACGGCGTCACGGTCCACGTGCCGCTGCAGGTGCTCAACCAGGTGCGGCCCGAGGGCTTCGACTGGCAGATCCCGGGGCTGCGGCTCGACGTCGTCACGGAGCTGATCCGTTCCCTGCCCAAGCCGATCCGGCGCAACTGCGTGCCGGCGCCGAACTTCGCCGAGCGGTTCCTCGCCGGCTTCCGGGCGCCGGAGGGCGTGCCGCTGGACGAGCCGCTGACCGCCGTGCTGGGCCGGGCGCTGCACCGGATGACGGGCGTGCCCGTGGCGCAGGAGGACTTCGACCGGGCCAAGGTCCCCGCCCACCTGCGCGTCACGTTCCGGGTGGTGGACGAGCGCGGCCGGCCGGTACGGGGCAGGGCCGCGGCGGAGGCCGAGGACAAGGACCTGGAGGCGCTGCGGCTGCGGTTCAGGCCGCAGGCGCGGGAGGCGCTCTCGCGGGCGTTCGAGGCCACGGCGGGCCAGGGCGGACGGGGTGGCCGCCGGGGACGTGGCGGCGCCGGGACGGGTTCGCCGGACGCCGGTGGTCACGACGGGCGGTCGTCCGGACCGGCGACCGGGACGCAGCCGCGCAGCGGGCTGACGGCGTGGACCCTCGGCACGCTGGAGCGCACCTTCGAGACCCGGCGGGCCGGGCAGCCGGTCAAGGCCTTCCCGGCGCTGGTGGACGACGGCTCCTCGGTGTCCGTGCGGCTCTTCGACACCGAGGCCGAGCAGCAGGAGGCCATGTGGCGCGGCACGCGTCGGCTGATCCGGCTGAACCTGCCCTCGGATCCGGGGAAGTTCGCCCAGTCGAAGCTGACGAACCAGCAGAAGCTGGCGCTGGCCGCGTCCCCGCACGGCAGCGTCCAGGCCCTGTTCGAGGACTGCGTGAGCGCGGCGACGGACCTGCTCGTCGCCGCGCACGGGGGCCCCGCCTGGGACGAGGAGGGGTTCCGCAAGCTGTTCGACGCCGTGCGCACCGACATCGTGGACGCGACGCTGAAGACGGTGCGGCAGGTGCAGGAGGTGCTGGTCGCCTGGCAGTCGTGCGAACGTCGCATGAAGTCGCCGCCGTTGGCGCGCAGCGCGACGTTGCTGCCGTCGCTGGCGGACGTCCGGGAGCAGCTGGCCGCGTTGATGTGCCCGGGCCTGGTGACGGCGCACGGCGCCCGGCGGCTGCCGGACCTGCTGCGGTACCTCACGGCCGTCGACCGGCGGCTCCAGCAGTTGCCGACGCACGCGGAGCGGGACCGCAGCCGCATGGCGAAGGTCAAGGAGATGCAGGACGAGTACGCGTGGCTGCTGGAGCAGTTCCCGGCGGGACGGCCGGTGCCGGCGCAGGCCCGCGAGATCCGCTGGATGATCGAGGAACTGCGGGTCAGCTACTTCGCCCACGCGCTGGGCACGGCGTACCCGGTCTCGGACAAGCGGATCGTGAAGGCGGTGGACGCCGCCGCCCCGTAGGGCGCGTCCACGACGTCGGCGCACGGGCCGCGCGCAGGCCGCGGAGCGGCTGAGGACCGGTCGCAGGCGGCCCGTACGGGGGCGGGGGGCGACGGATTCGCACAGGTGGGCCACGCTGCTGTACAGTCTGGTCTCGCGCCGGTCGAGCAGATCGGCGCGATGGTCCTGTGGAGCAGTTTGGAGTGCTCGCCACCCTGTCAAGGTGGAGGCCGCGGGTTCAAATCCCGTCAGGACCGCAGCAGTCGAAGGGCCCGGATCTCGCCAGAGATCCGGGCCCTTTCCCGTTGCCGGACATCGGTCCGCGCCGCAGGCGGGGGCGCGGGCGGGGCCCCGGGGGCGTGGACGGGGGCGGGCCGTGCCGTCTTGACGCCGCTACGGAGCGCGAGTACCCCTGCTACAACGAAGGGGGCGCCCATGGGATCGGTGGAGCGCGGACGGCGCCGGGAGACGGCCGCTCTGCTGCGGGCCCATCTGTCCGCCGCCGCGCACCTGTCGCTGAACGCCCGCTACCGCCACGTGACGCGGCGCTGCCCGGTCTGCCACCGGTTGCTGCTCCTGGCGCAGGAGGAGGCCGGTGAACGCCCGTCGGGGGGCACCGAGCGGCCCTACCGGTCGACGGGGGACGAAAGTCCCGGGACGTCGTGACGAAAGCCCGCTCCGGCGGGGCACCCGAGGTGGGAGGCTGGTCCTGGACGGGCGGCCGTGAGACGGGTGGAACACCGAAGTCCCATTACCGCACAGTACGTTGGGGCGGCAAGAACGCGTTCGTGTGACGGGAGTCACCGAAATGGGTGGTGAGAACGGGGACTTTATACCACCCCTACACCCGATCAATTTAATATGTGCAATTGCACGAAGCCTTCAACCACTCCCTCGTGTGCCCTCACCGGACCCCGGCACACTCCCCCGACGGGTCCGACCCGGGTACCCGCCGAAGCGGCCCGAGCCGCAGTGAGCCGACCCGGGCGACGGTGTGGACGGATGTGACACCACGGGGCCGCACGGGCGAGCCGGTCGAGGTGGCCCCACAACGCGAATCGCGCCGGACCCGGCGGAGTCCGACGCGATCGTCGACGAGCATGCACAGGCGCCGCGGTGCGGCGACCTGACGTGTTTCGTGGGGGCGGAACACCACCGGGGGTCATCCCGGTACGTCCGTTATGCGGTGTATTCAGACCTCGCTGCGCTGCTGCGGGATACCCGCGAGCAGTGCGCGCACCTCCGCCTCGCGGTAGCGGCGGTGACCACCGAGCGTGCGGATCGACGTGAGCTTGCCCGCCTTTGCCCAGCGCGTGACCGTCTTCGGGTCGACGCGGAACATGGTGGCGACCTCAGCCGGGGTCAGCAGCGGCTCGGCATCAGGGGTGCGAGCGGTCATGAGCGGCCTCCTCGGGAGAACCGAACCATCACGGTTCTTTCCTCTAAATTCTGCACCTTGGCCCGCGTTGCCCGAAATGGCGCACGCGGGACGAGTCGGTTATAGGACGAACGGCTTGTCCTCGGCACTACAACTACACCATCGGTCCAGCCACGTCGGCCAAACTGACGGAATTGCCCTCTCCGGGGCGCAACCTCGACGGATGACGATGGACCGCCCCATAACGGGCAGTCACGGCCGTGTGACGATACGTCACAATCCCAGACGAGGTGGCACCAAAGTGAACAAGCGGTGCGGTACCGAAGTATCCGAAGTGTCCGCCCCCAGGAGGACGGAAGGAGACCGTCCGGACTCCTTGTCCTATTTTGACACGAGGAGTGGGCTTGCGGGCAAGGGGCTCTTTACGCACGCTTGCGTGCCATCCGTCACGCTTGAGCCTTTGGCCCGGTTCGGGACCAAGGTCCCGGTACCCTACCGTCACGCACCCGGGCGGCGGGAGTCCCGACGAGGGCCGGGACGCCCGTCAACTCGCGAACTGCCGCTCCTGCACCGCGCGCCACCGATCGGTGAGGACCTCGAAGCACGTGCCCGCACGTTCGGTGTCACCGTCGCGCAGGGCCGCGATCCCCTCGGCCGCGTCCGCCGCCGAGTGGTCCGCCGCGAGGTCGTCCTCGGAGATCGTATGCACCAGCCCGCCGTAGTCCAGCTCGACGAGTGAACGGGGATGGAACTCCTCCAGCCACCGCCCCACATCTACCAGGCCGTCGACGAGCGGTCCCTCCTGCACCTCCGTGCGCAGCGTCCGCAGGGAGCGCGCGAGCCGGCGCCGGGCCTGCACCATGGGCGTCCGGTAGCGCAGCATGGCCGCCCCGTCCTCGGCACCCTCACCGATGGCGGCGCCGTCCGCGTCCTCGGCGCCGCCGATGTCGCCGCCCGCACCGCGCTTGCGGTACTCCCGCTCCTCGTCCGAGAAGAGCAGGAACCACCGGACCGGCACGTGCCAGAGCGCGGAGCGCAGCCAGGGGCGGGCGTCCGGGTTCCGCTCCCGCCAGCTCTCGTAGTCGGCCTCGGCCTGCCTGCGGACGACGGACGGCAGCGCGGCCCGCAGCAGCGGGGCCGGCAGCTCCCGGTCGGCCTCGGCCAGGGCGAGCCAGGCGCGCAGCCGCGTCCGCCACGGGCAGACGCACACCACCCCGCCGATCTCGGCCACGAACGCGTCGCCGCTCTCCTGCTCGGGGACGGCGAGCGGCGGCACGGGCAGCAGGCCGGCCAGGGCCCGGCGCAGCTCGTCCTGGGCGCCGGGGCGGCGCTCCGTGCGGGCGTACCGCGCCCAGTGGGTGCGCTCCGGCTCGGGGAAGGCGGCCAGCGGCTCGTACACGCGCAGATAGGCCGTGTACGGCACGGGGACTCCGGGGGTCGGGCCCACGCTCACCCCCTCCTCTCGACGCGCTCGGCGGCCCGCTCGGGGCCGGTACCGAGGCTCCGCGCCCGCGGGCACGACCGCGACGCGGCCGCCCCGCCGGGACGTCCCCCGGGACATAGTGGCACTCCCCATGATCGGACGACCCCACACTCCGCCGCGAGGTCGTAATCTGCTGCCCACAGGCCCTCCCCACCCCCGGAGGGCGTCCACCGCGACTACAGGAGTCACCACCGTGACTGACGTACGTAGCGCCGCCGTCAACGTCGACGGCGTGCACGGAACACCGACCGACGCCGTGCTGTCCGGGCTCTTCCGCTCGGAGCTGGGCGGTCACGAGCAGGTCGTGTTCTGCCAGGACCCGGCGAGCGGGCTCAAGGCCGTCATCGCCCTCCACTCCACCGCGCTCGGTCCGGCGCTCGGCGGCACCCGGTTCCACGCCTACGAGGGCGAGGACTTCCCCGAGGCGGCCGCCGCGCAGGACGCCCTCGACCTCGCGCGGGGCATGTCGTACAAGAACGCGCTGGCGGGCCTCGACCACGGCGGCGGCAAGGCCGTCATCATCGGCGACCCGGAGAAGACCAAGAGCGAGGAGCTCCTGCTCGCCTACGGGCGCTTCGTCGCCTCCCTGGGCGGGCGCTACGTGACGGCGTGCGACGTCGGCACCTACGTGCGCGACATGGACGTCGTCGCCCGGGAGTGCCGCTGGACGACGGGCCGCTCCCCCGAGCACGGCGGCGCGGGCGACTCCTCGGTGCTGACCGCCTTCGGCGTCTTCCAGGGCATGCGGGCCGCCGCGCGGCACCGCTGGGGCGCTGCGACCCTGCGCGGCCGGACGGTGGGCGTCGCGGGCGTCGGCAAGGTGGGCCACCACCTCGTGGAGCACCTGCTGGCGGACGGCGCGGAGGTCGTGGTCACCGACGTGCGCGAGGAGGCGGTCGAGCGGGTGCGGGCCGCCCATCCGCAGGTCACGGCGGTGGCCGACGCCGACGCCCTGGTCCGTCTGCCGGGGCTGGACGTGTACGCCCCGTGCGCCCTCGGGGGCGCCCTGAACGACGCGACGGTGCCGGAGCTGACGGCCGCGGTCGTCTGCGGCGCGGCGAACAACCAGCTCGCCCACCCGGGGGTGGAGAAGGACCTCGCGGACCGCGGCGTGCTCTACGCGCCGGACTACGTCGTGAACGCGGGCGGCGTGATCCAGGTCGCCGACGAGCTGCACGGGTTCGACTTCGCGCGCGCGAAGGCGAAGGCGGAGCGGATCTTCGACACGACCCTGGAGATCCTCCGGAGGGCCGACACCGAGGGGGTGCCGGCGGCCGTCGCCGCCGACCGCGTCGCCGAACAGCGGATCTCCGCCGGGACGCGCCTGCCGGGCGCGGTGGGCTGAGCCGGAGGACCCGTCCGGGCGTCGGCCGCCGTCACGGTGGGTGACGGGTGGTGGGGGAGATTTCTCTCACCACCCCCCGGCGGGTCTTCCGCTCGGGGGGCGGTAAAATGCGTTCTGACCAGCGAAGCATCGGTCACCGGGCGTGCCGGGGACCTGCTCGGTCGCGCGGACGGCGTACCGTACGGGCGCGGAAGCAGGTACCGTTGAAGCTCTAAGAGCCGGTCTCTCCACCGAGAGTCCGCTCTCCACCATGAACGCGTGTCAAGACTCTGGGGCCGTCGAGCCCCGTCGTTGAGGGGGTCGAGCCATGGGGCGCGGCCGGGCCAAGGCCAAGCAGACGAAGGTCGCCCGCCAGCTGAAGTACAACAGCGGCGGGACGGATCTCTCGCGTCTGGCCGAAGAGCTGGGTGCAACGCCGGCGCAGCAGCCGCCGAACGGTGAGCCGTTCGAGGACGACGAGGAAGACGACCCGTACGCACGGTACGCCGACCTCTACAACGCCGACGACGAGGACGAGGAGTCCCAGCGGGACGACTCGCCCCAGCGTCGCCGCGCGTGACGTTCGCCGGTTCCGCCGGAACAATCGCTGGACGAGCGCCGCGCAGGGCGTAAAGGATTTTCGCCTGTGAAGGGCCCCACCCGTGGTGGGGCCCTCAGGCGTGCCCGGACGACGACGGTGTGCCCGGCGAAACCGCGCCTCCGTCGGGCCCCCGACGGGCGGTCGAAGCCCGACGGGGGGCGCGGCGGGTACGGCTCAGGCCCGGTCGGACCGGTCAGGCCGCGTAGTCACCGGTGAGGGTGACGGCGGCCGCCGCGGCGTCACCCGTCGAACCGGCGTCCGGAGCGCGGTCGGTGATCTCCCCCGCCACCCAGGCGTCCACACCCCGGTCGGCGAGCGTGGTGAGTGCCGCGTCGGCGGCCTCGCGCGCCACGACGGCCACCATGCCGACGCCCATGTTCAACGTCTTCTCCAGCTCCGCGCGGGTGACGCCGCCGACCCGGCCCACCGCGTCGAACACGGGGCCCGGCGCCCAGGTGGCGCGGTCCAGCGTCGCGTGCAGGTGGTCCGGCACGACGCGGGCCAGGTTCCCGGCCAGTCCGCCGCCGGTGATGTGCGCGAAGGCGTGCACCTCGGTGGTGCGGGTGAGGGCGAGGCAGTCCAGGGAGTAGATGCGGGTGGGCTCCAGCAGCTCCTCGCCCAGCGTCCGGCCGAACTCCGGCACGTCGCGGTCGAGCGCCCAGCCGGCCCGCTCCAGGAAGACGTGCCGCACCAGGGAGTACCCGTTCGAGTGAAGTCCGGAGGAGGCCATGCCGATGACGACGTCACCCGGACGGATGCGCTCGGCGCCCAGCAGCCGGTCGGCCTCCACGACGCCGGTGGCCGCACCGGCGACGTCGTACTCCTCCGGGCCCAGGAGCCCGGGGTGCTCGGCCGTCTCGCCGCCGACCAGGGCGCAGCCCGCCAGCACGCAGCCCTCCGCGATGCCCTTGACGATGGCGGAGACCCGCTCGGGCACGACCTTGCCCACGCAGATGTAGTCGGTGAGGAACAGCGGCTCCGCGCCGCACACCACGATGTCGTCCACGACCATCGCGACGAGGTCCTGTCCGATGGTGTCGTGCACGCCCATCCGCTGGGCGACGGCCACCTTCGTGCCGACGCCGTCCGTGGCCGAGGCGAGCAGCGGACGCTCGTAGCGCCGCAGCGCCGAGGCGTCGAACAGTCCGGCGAACCCGCCGAGGCCACCGAGCGACTCCGGACGCTGGGCCTTGCGGACCCACTCCTTCATCAGGTCGACGGCGCGGTCGCCGGCCTCGATGTCCACGCCCGCGGTCTTGTAGGAAACGGGGTCGTGGGAAGCAGCGTCAGTCATGTCTCTCCCGTGGCGGGGCGCCGTGGTGCGGCGGTGGTCGGCCGGATCGGACGTCAGGGGCGGCGCAGCGCGTCGGCGCCGCCGGGCCCGGTCAGCAGGGTCTGCACACCGTCGGCGTCGGGACGCGCGGTCGTGTCGGCGTCGGACTCCAGGAAGTGCTTGCCCAGCAGCTCCGGGTCCGGCAGGTCCATCGGGTACTCGCCGTCGAAGCAGGCGCGGCAGAGGTTCGGCTTGGCGATCTTCGTCGCCTCGATCATGCCGTCGATGGAGATGTAGGAGAGCGAGTCGGCGCCGAGCGAGGTGCCGATCTCGTCCACGGTGAGGCCGTTGGCGATCAGCTCGGCGCGGGTGGCGAAGTCGATGCCGAAGAAGCACGGCCACTTGATCGGCGGCGACGAGATGCGGACGTGCACCTCGGCGGCGCCCGCCTCCCGCAGCATCCGCACCAGGGCCCGCTGGGTGTTGCCGCGCACGATCGAGTCGTCGACGACGACGAGCCGCTTGCCGCGGATGACCTCCTTCAGCGGGTTCAGCTTGAGCCGGATGCCGAGCTGGCGGATGGTCTGCGACGGCTGGATGAACGTGCGGCCGACGTAGGAGTTCTTCACCAGGCCCGCGCCGAACGGGATGCCGCTCGCCTCGGCGTAGCCGATCGCGGCCGGGGTGCCGGACTCCGGGGTCGCTATGACGAGATCGGCCTCGGCCGGGGCCTCGGCGGCCAGCCGCCGGCCCATCTCGACGCGGGACAGGTAGACGTTGCGGCCGGCGATGTCGGTGTCGGGCCGGGCCAGGTAGACGTACTCGAAGACGCAGCCCTTCGGCCGGGCCTCCGCGAACCGGCTGCTGCGCAGGCCGTCCTCGTCGACCGCGATCAGCTCACCGGGCTCGATCTCGCGGATGAACGACGCGCCGCAGATGTCCAGCGCGGCCGTCTCGCTGGCGACGACCCAGCCGCGCTCCAGCCGGCCCAGCACCAGCGGGCGGATGCCCTGCGGGTCGCGGGCGGCGTAGAGGGTGTGCTCGTCCATGAAGACGAAGGAGAAGGCGCCCTGGACGTGGGGCAGCACGCGCGGGGCCGCCTCCTCGACGGTGAGCGGCTTGCCGTCCTCGTCGGTCTGCCCGGCCAGCAGCGCGGTGACGAGGTCGGTGTCGTTGGTGGCCGCGACCTGGTTGGCCCGGCCGCCGCGGCGGCCGTCGGCCAGCGCGGCGACCATCTCGGCCAGCTCGGCGGTGTTCACCAGGTTGCCGTTGTGGCCGAGGGCGATGGAGCCGTGGCCGGTGGCGCGGAAGGTGGGCTGCGCGTTCTCCCACACCGAGGCGCCGGTCGTCGAGTAGCGGGCGTGGCCGACGGCGATGTGGCCGCGCAGCGAGCCCAGCGACGTCTCGTCGAACACCTGGGAGACCAGGCCCATGTCCTTGAAGACCAGGATCTGCGAGCCGTTGCTCACCGCGATGCCGGCGGACTCCTGCCCTCGGTGCTGCAGCGCGTACAGCCCGAAATAGGAGAGCTTGGCGACCTCTTCACCGGGTGCCCAGACGCCGAAGACGCCGCAGGCGTCCTGCGGGCCCTTCTCGCCGGGAAGAAGATCGTGATTGAGTCGTCCATCACCACGTGCCACGCCGTCGAGTCTAGACGCGGCACCCCGATACGCCGAACCGGGGAACCGGCGCGGGGCCGCTGACCAGGCCGGGAGGCGTTTCCTACGAGACGGACGTCACGGCGGCGTCAGCGATTCCCACGAGGACGGGACCGGCGGGCGCGGCCGGGGCGCCGCGGGCCGTCAGCGCATCACGGGCAGGTGCGCGGACAGGTCGGCGCGGGCCCCCGTCGCCGTCACCGCGTGCGCGCTCACCGCGCGGTCCCACGTCAGCCGGCCGGTCGCCAGCCGCACCCAGGTCAGCGGGTCGGTCTCGACGACGTTGGACGGGGTGCCCCGGGTGTGCCGGGGTCCCTCCGCGCACTGCACGACCGCGAAGGGCGGCACCCGCATCTCGACCGCGCCGCCCGGTGCCACGGCCGCCAGGGCGTCGGCGAGCACCCGGACGGTGGCGGCGAGCGCGTAGCGGTCCAGCGTGACGGGGGCGGCCAGGGCGCGGGCCAGGTCGTCGGAGTGGACGATCAGCTCGACGAGCCGGGTGACGGCGAAGTCCAGCGCCCGCACGGCCCCGAAGCGGTGCGGAAGCAGGACGTCGTCGCGGACGGCCGTCTCCAGCACCGGCTCCAGTTCCTCGGTGGCCGCGTCGATCAGGGCGGCCGGGTCCTCGGCGGTGGCGGCCTCCTCCCGGGTGCGGGCGTCCAGCAGCTCGGAGATCCCGGCGGTGGAGGTCACCCACGTGCTCAGCCCGGCCTGCGCCCGGTCCGCCTTCGGCGCCGGCTCGGCCAGCAGGCGCGGCACGGCGTCGATCTGGCCCGCGAGGTGCACCAGCAGGTGCCGGACGTCCCAGCCGGGGAGCGCGGTGGGCCGCGTCAGCTGGTCGGGACTGACGCGGTGGGCGGCGGCGCGGACCGTCTCGGCCTGCGCGGCGAGCGCGTTGCGGACCCGGAGCGGATCGTAGGCGCGGGGCTTGCGGGAGGCTGCTGGCGGCATGGGGGGAGCGTAGCGGCCGGGGCCGCTCGCCCCTCGTCTCCGTAGGCAGCGCGGGTGGCGTGTGCCAGGATTCCGGCATGGCTGGCATCGCTGAGCGGTATCTCGCGGACGACGAGGAGCTGGTGCACCTGACGCGCCAGCACTGGATGGAGACGGTGAGCGAGTTCGTGCTGCTCTGCCTGATCTGGTGCGGCGCGGGGCTGCTGCTGTGGGCCGTCCCGCAGGACGCCGGATGGAGCGGCGGCGCATCGCTCGTCGTGCTCGGGGCGGCGGCCGTCGCCTCGCTGTGGTGGGCCCTGGTGCCGCTGCTGCGGTGGCGGTTCACCGTGTACATCGTCACCACGAAGCGGATCTACAAGCGGTCGGGCTTCCTGACGAAGCGCGGCCGGAGCATCCCGCTGGTGCGGGTGAACGACGTGTCCTTCCGGGCGCACCTGTGGCAGCGGCTGCTGGGGTACGGGACGCTGACCATCCAGTCGGCCTCCGAGCAGGGGGTGATGACGCTGCGGCACGTGCCGGACCCGGAGAGTCTGAAGGCGCTGATCTACCAGCAGGTGGACGAGGAGCAGCGGGGTGACGGCGTCCCGCGGTGACCGGCCGGCCGGACCGGGCCGCGCCCGGCCGCCTCCGCAACGGCGAGGGGCCCGGCGCGGGAGGATCACCTCCCGAGCCGGGCCCCTCGCCGTGTGCCGTCGCCGCAGGGTCGGACGTCCCTCAGGCGAACAGGTCGGGGATCGTCGCCTCCCAGACCGAGCGCAGCTCGCCCAGCGGCAGGGAGAACTGTCCCTGGAGCTCGACCGCGTCGCCGTCGACCACGCCGATCCGGGTGGCGGGCAGGCCGCGCGCGCCGCACATGTCCGTGAACCGCAGTTCCTCGCTGCGCGGCACGGAGACGACGGCCCGGCCCTGCGACTCGGAGAACAGGAACACGAACGGGTCCAGCCCGTCGGGCGTGACGAGCCGGGCCCCGGCGCCGCCGCGCAGGCAGGACTCCACGACCGCCTGGACGAGGCCGCCGTCGCTCAGGTCGTGCGCGGCGTCGATCATGCCGTCCCGCGAGGCGGAGATCAGGATCTCCGCGAGCAGCCGCTCCCGCTCCAGGTCGACGGCCGGGGGCCGGCCGCCGAGGTGGTCGTGGACGACCTGCGACCAGGCGGAGCCGCCCAGCTCCTCGCGGGTGTCGCCCAGCAGGTAGAGGAGCTGGCCCTCCTCGGCGAACGCCATCGGGGTGCGCCGGGTGACGTCGTCGATGACGCCGAGGACGCCGACGACGGGCGTCGGGTGGATGGCGACGTCACCGGTCTGGTTGTAGAGCGAGACGTTGCCGCCGGTCACGGGGGTCCCGAGCACCTGGCAGGCGTCGGCCAGGCCCCGGCACGCCTCGGCGAACTGCCACATGCCCGCCGGGTCCTCCGGCGAGGGGAAGTTCAGGCAGTCGGTGACGGCGAGCGGCTTGGCGCCGGTCGCGGCGACGTTGCGGTAGGACTCGGCGAGGGCCAGCTGCGCGCCCGCGTACGGGTCGAGCTTGGCGTAGCGGCCGTTGCCGTCGGTGGAGACGGCGACGCCGAGGTTGGTCTCCTCGTCGACGCGGATCATGCCGCTGTCCTCGGGCTGGGACAGGACGGTGTTGCCGAGCACGTACCTGTCGTACTGGGCGGTGATCCAGGACTTGTCCGCCTGGTTCGGCGAGCCGACGAGCCGCAGGACCTGTGCCCGCAGCGCGTCGCCGTCCTGCGGACGGGCGAGCGCCTCGGCGGCGTCCGCCCGGAGGGCGTCGAGCCAGTCCGGACGGGCCATCGGGCGCTCGTAGACCGGGCCGTCGTGCGCGACGGTGCGCGGCGGGACGTCGACGATCTGCTCGCCGTGCCAGAAGATCTCCAGCCGGTCGCCGTCGGTGACCTCGCCGATGACGGTCGCGGTGACGTCCCACTTCTCGCAGATGGCGAGGAAGCGGTCCACCTTCGACGGCTCCACGACCGCGCACATGCGCTCCTGCGACTCGCTCATGAGGATCTCCTCGGGCGAGAGGGTCGTGTCGCGCAGCGGCACGTCGTCCAGCTCGACGCGCATGCCGCCGGTGCCGTTGGAGGCCAGCTCGGAGGTGGCGCAGGAGAGCCCGGCCGCGCCGAGGTCCTGGATGCCGACGACCAGCTCCTCCGCGAACGCCTCCAGGGTGCACTCGATGAGCAGCTTCTCCTGGAAGGGGTCGCCGACCTGCACGGCGGGCCGCTTCGAGGGCTTGGTCGAGTCGAAGGTCTCGGAGGCGAGGATCGACGCGCCGCCGATGCCGTCGCCGCCGGTGCGGGCGCCGTAGAGGATGACCTTGTTGCCGACGCCGCTGGCCTTGGCGAGGTGGATGTCCTCGTGCTTCATCACGCCGACGCACAGCGCGTTCACCAGCGGGTTGCCCTGGTAGCAGGCGTCGAAGACGACCTCGCCGCCGATGTTGGGCAGGCCCAGGCAGTTGCCGTAGCCGCCGATGCCCGCGACGACGCCGGGCAGCACGCGGCGGGTGTCGGGGTGGTCGGCGGCGCCGAAGCGCAGCGGGTCCATGACGGCGACCGGGCGGGCGCCCATGGCGATGATGTCGCGCACGATGCCGCCGATGCCGGTGGCCGCGCCCTGGTAGGGCTCGACGTAGGACGGGTGGTTGTGCGACTCGACCTTGAAGGTGACGGCGTAGCCCTGGCCGACGTCGACGACGCCCGCCTGCTCGCCGATGCCGACGAGCATGGCCTCCGACGCGGGGGCCTTCTCGCCGAACTGC
This sequence comes from Streptomyces chumphonensis, assembly GCF_014779715.1. GTDB lineage: Bacteria > Actinomycetota > Actinomycetes > Streptomycetales > Streptomycetaceae > Streptomyces > Streptomyces chumphonensis. The sequence continues at coordinate 50,187 of NZ_JACXYU010000004.1, read as the reverse complement.
TTCAGGTGGACCTTGCTGCTCTTGTACGAGCAGTGCTCGGACCACATCACCGAGTACATGGCGAGCTCGGCGCCGGTGGGGCGGCGGCCGAGGATCTCGCGGATCTGCTCGTACTCGTTCTCCTTCAGGCCCAGCTCGGCCCAGGGCTGCGGGGCGTCCGGGGTCCCGGCCGCGTGCTTGACGGTGTCGAGGGTCATCAGGCGTTCACCAGCTGCTTGAGTACGGAGGTGAAGAAGGGCAGCCCCTCGGTCGTCGGCCCGGTGAGGGTCTCGACGGCGTGCTCGGGGTGCGGCATGAGGCCGACGACGTTGCCGGCGGCGTTGGTGATCCCGGCGATGTCGCGGCGGGAGCCGTTGGGGTTGCCGTCCAGGTAGCGGACGACGACGCGGCCCTCCGCCTCCAGCTCGTCGAGGGTGCGCTCGTCGGCGACGTAGCCGCCCTCGCCGTTCTTGAGCGGGACGGTGATCTCCTGGCCCGCGCTGTAGTCGCGGGTCCAGGCGGTGTCGGCGTTCTCGACGGTGAGCCGCTGGTCACGGCAGACGAAGTGCAGGTGGTCGTTGCGGGTGAGGGCGCCGGGCAGCAGGTGCGACTCGCAGAGCACCTGGAAGCCGTTGCAGATGCCGAGGACGGGCATGCCGGCCCGGGCCTGCTCGATGACCGTCCCCATGACGGGCGAGAAGCGGGCGATGGCACCGCAGCGCAGGTAGTCGCCGTAGGAGAAGCCGCCCGGCAGGACGACCGCGTCGACCTGGTGCAGGTCGGTGTCCCGGTGCCACAGCGTGACCGGCTCGCCGCCCGCGATGCGGACGGCGCGCAGCGCGTCGGCGTCGTCGAGGGAGCCGGGGAACGTCACGACTCCGATCCGCGTGGTCATGCCGGGGCCCCTTCCTGGGGCCCGGCCGCCTCGACGCGGACGGTGAAGTCCTCGATGACGGTGTTGGCCAGGAACGTCTCGGCCATCTCACGGACGCGGGCGAGTGCGGCGTCGTCCACCGGGCCCTCCACGTCCAGCTCGAAACGCTTCCCCTGACGGACGTCCGTGATGCCCTCGAAACCCAGCCGCGGCAGCGCGCGCTGCACGGCCTGACCCTGGGGGTCGAGGATCTCCGGCTTGAGCATGACGTCGACTACGACGCGAGCCACAGGTACTCCCGGTGGTGTTGATCTTGGCTGCCCGGTGCCGCGTCCCGCCGGGGGCCCGGGTGGGGCCCCTCGGTTCCTGCGCGACCGCAGCTTCAGCGTACCGGGCGAGAATTTCTACGCGGGTAGATATCGTCCGTCATTTATCACGTTCACATCTCGGGGGCCAGAAACCCTGCACGAAACGACAGGGAAAACGTAGGGTCGGATAGCAGCATGACACGCGGAGGAAATTGCGCGGGCTTCACCATGCAATGATGACCGCTGTAGAAAGGAATACGCGGCGTCCGCTCGCCCGTGATCCCTCGCGTCGCCGCACGTCAGATTGGGTTTTGCCGACCCACTGAGACAGGGATCCTCCCGAAAGGACCGATATCCGTGGCACAGCGCGTTGTGGTCACACTCTCCGACGATCTGGAAGGCGGGGAAGCCGTCGAGACCGTCACGTTCGGGCTCGACGGGAAGTCGTACGAGATCGATCTCAGCACGGCAAACGCCAAAAAGCTGCGCGGTGCGCTGGCCCCCTATGTACGGGCGGGCCGGAAGCGGGCGCGGACGGGCAAGACGTTCCAGCACACGGCGGTCGCCCCCGACCCGCAGACGGTGCGCGCCTGGGCGCAGTCCAACGGGTACGACGTGCCGGCCCGCGGCCGGATCCCGAAGAAGGTCTACGAGGCGTTCAGCTCCGCGAGTTGAGCTTCCACCCGGCGCCCCGGGAATGCGCCGGCCCCGGTCGGCGCCGGCACCCGACCGGCAACCGGAGGCGTCCGAAGCCCTCTTGCCGGCCCCGGGCGGATCCCGCCCCACCGGCCCGCCCGGCGCCGACTTGCGTCCGCCCCCGGGTGATCGGCTAGAGTCTGGAACACGCCGCGAGGGCGGGCCGGAAACGGCCCGAGATCGCAGGTCACGCGGGTGTAGCTCAGTAGTAGAGCGCCCTCTTTCCAAGAGGGAGGCGCAGTGTGCAATCCCTGTCACCCGCTCCGCGTACTCAACCGGTCTCCTCGATCGGGTAGAGTATCTGTTGCGCCACTCGGTGAGAGCCGGGTGGAAGCGTGCGGACGTAGCTCAGTTGGTAGAGCGCAACCTTGCCAAGGTTGAGGTCGCGAGTTCGAGCCTCGTCGTCCGCTCCATCGAGAAGGCCCCGACCTCCTAGAGGTCGGGGCCTTCCGCTTTTCCCGCACTCGGTCTCCCCGGGGCGGGCTGACATTTGTCATCCCGCCCGATGACAGGCCGCACGGCGCGCCGCCCCCGCTGCGGGAGAGGCTTCGGGTATGCGACATCGGGAACGAGCGATCGAGGTGAGCGGGCTGTGGCGGCGCTACGGCCCCAAGGGTGAAGGCGGTTTCGACGCCGTCCGCGGACTGGACTTCACCGTGGAGCGCGGCGAACTCTTCGCACTGCTCGGCACGAACGGCGCGGGCAAGACGTCCACCGTCGAACTGCTGGAGGGGCTGGAGCGGCCGAGCCGGGGCACCGTCCGGGTGCTCGGCCACGACCCGTTCGGCGAGCGGCGGACGGTGCGTCCGCGCATCGGCATCATGCTCCAGGAGGGCGGCTTCCCCGCCGACCTGAGCGTCCGGGAGACCGCCCGCATGTGGGCGGGCATCACCACCGACCCCCGCGACATCGGCGAGACCCTGGACCTGGTCGGCCTCGGGCGGCGCGAGGAGGTGCGGATCAAGCAGCTCTCCGGCGGCGAGCGGCGGCGGCTGGACCTCGCCCTGGCCCTGCTCGGCCACCCCGAGGTGCTGTTCCTGGACGAACCCACGACGGGCATGGACCCGGAGGGACGCCGGGACACCTGGCGGCTGGTGCGCGAACTGCGCGCCCAGGGCACGACGGTGGTGCTGACGACGCACTACCTGGACGAGGCCGAGGAACTGGCCGACCGGCTGGCGATCATGCGCGAGGGACGCGTCGTCGTCACCGGAACGCCGGCCGAGGTCACGGCGGCGCGGCCGTCCCGCATCCGCTTCGACCTGCCGGAGGGCGTGCCGCCGGCGCGGCTGCCCCTGTCGGTCCCCGCCGCCGTCGACGGACGCCGCGTCGAGGTGCGCACCGACCGGCTGCAGGAGGCGCTGACCGAACTCCTGCTGTGGGCCCGCCGCGAGGAGCTGACGCTGCAAGGGCTCGACGCCAGGTCGGCGACGTTGGAGGAGGCGTTCCTGGAGATCGCCCGGGGTGGCCCGGGGGCCGACGCACCGGACGGGCACGAGCACGCGGAGGTGGGGGCATGAGCACGGTGGTCATGACACGGATGCGGGCGCTGGGCCGGGCCGAGCTGACCCTGCTGCTGCGCAACCGCACGGCGCTCTTCACGGCGATGCTGATGCCGCTGCTCTTCGTCTTCCTCACGCGCATGTCGGTGACGGACGAGGCGCTGGACGCCACGGGGTTCAGCGCCGGCGGGCTCGTCCTGTCGGGCGGCCTGGGCATCGTCCTCGTCCTCGTCGTCTACTCCAACCTCGTCGCCTCGTTCGTGGCCCGGCGCGAGGAGCTGCTGCTGAAGCGGCTGCGCACGGGGGAGCCGTCGGACGGGGAGATCCTCGGGGGCACGGCGCTGCCCTCGGTCGCGATCGGCCTCACGCAGTGCGCGGTACTCGTCGTCGCCGGGGTGCTGGCGCTGGACGTGCCGGCGCCGGCGCGGGTGGACGTGCTGCTCGCCGGACTGCTGCTGGGCGCGCTGATGATGACGGCACTGGCCGCCGCGACCTCGGCGTTCACCAAGAGCGCGGAGAGCGCCCAGCTGACCGTCCTGCCGCTGATGATGCTCTCCCTCATCGGCTCGGGGCTGATGGTGCCGCTGGAGGTGATGCCCGACGGCCTCGCGGCGGTCGCCCGACTGCTGCCGCTCAGCCCCGTCATGGAGCTGGTCCGGCACGGGTGGCTCGGGGAGGGCGACGGCCTGGACGTGCTGCGGGCCCTCGGCCTGTCGGTGGTCTGGTGCGCGCTGGCGGTGTTTGCTGTACGGCGGTGGTTCCGCTGGGAGCCGCGCCGCTGAGCGGTACCGGGGGCCGAGGGTCGCGGGCGGCCGTCGGCGAGAACGGGAGGAGGCGGATGGGCACGGTGTCGCCGAGGATGCTGACGGCCTGGTGGGACCGGCGCAGCGATCCGGCCCGGATCGAGCTGTACACCCGCTGGACGTTCCACTCCTTCTTCGTCGGCGAGGCGCTCGGCTTCGCGCCGACGGCCGTGCTCGCCGCCTCCGTCCTGTGGGCGAAGGGCGTGCTGGCGGGCGCGGTCGTCGTCCACGCGGTCCTCGGCGCGGTGGCCACGTCCCGCGCGCTGGACTGGGCCCTCGGCCGCCGCGACCGTCCCACCGGGCTGCTCGTCACGCAGGGCGTGCTGGCCGTGCTCGTGGGGACGGCGTCGATGGTGCTGCACGGGGTCGGGCGGCAGCCGGACTTCCGGGTCGCGATGACGCTGTGCGGCGGCCTCCTGGCGTTCGGGGCGACACCGCTCGTCATCAACCTGCGCCCGGCCCGGCGGATCCTGTGGCTGGTGTGCGGGGCGACAACGCTGGCGGTCGGCCTGGCGCTGGCGGTCACCGGAACGCCCCGGGGGCTGGTCGCCGCGGCGGTCTTCACCCTGTTGCTGACCGGTGCCATGACGTTCACCGGCCGCTTCTCGGCCTGGCTGCTGGGCGCGGTGCTGGAGCTGGACACCGCCCGGGAGACGCAGGCGCGGCTCGCGGTGGCGGAGGAGCGCCTGCGGTTCGGGCGGGACCTGCACGACGTGCTCGGGCGCAACCTGTCCGTCATCGCGCTCAAGAGCGAGCTGGCCGCGCAGCTGGCGCAGCGCGGGTCGGCCGCGGCGGTGGAGCAGATGGCCGAGGTGCAGCGCATCGCGCGGGAGTCGCAGCGGGAGATGCGGGACGTCGTGCGCGGCTACCGCGAGGCCGGGCTCGACGCCGAACTGGCGGGGGCGCGCGGGGTGCTGGAGGCCGCCGGGATCAGCTGCCGCATCGACACCGGCCGGGCGGCCCGGCCCCCGCAGCCGGTGCAGTCGGCGCTGGCCTGGGTCGTCCGGGAGGGCACGACGAACGTGCTGCGGCACGCGGACGCCGCGCAGTGCACGATCACCCTGCGGGCCGGGGCCGGCCGTGCGGTGCTGACCATGGAGAACGACGGGGTGCGGGACCGGCCGCAGGCACACGCGACGGGTGTGGGCACGGGTCTGCCGGGGCTGCGCGAACGGCTCGGCCCGCTGCACGGCACGCTGACCGCCGGCGCCCTCGCCGACGGACGGTTCCGGCTCACCGCCGAACTCCCCACGCACGACACGGCATGGGACGACGAAGGGTGACGATGACGATCCGGGTCCTGCTCGCCGACGACGAGCACCTCATCCGCGGCGCGCTGGCCGCGCTGCTCGCCCTGGAGGACGACCTGACGGTCGTGGCCGAGGCGGCGTCCGGCCCCGAGGCCCTGGCCATGGCCCGCGCGCACGCGCCGGACGTGGCGGTCCTCGACCTCCAGATGCCGGGGTCGGACGGCGTCGCCGTCGCCGAGGCCCTGCGCACGGACCTGCCGGGCTGCACCACGATGATCGTCACCGGGCACGGACGGCCGGGGCACCTCAAGCGGGCGCTCGCGGCGGGCGTGCGCGGCTTCCTGCCCAAGACGGTGTCGGCCCGGCGGCTCGCGGAGATCATCCGCAGCGTGCACGGCGGCGACCGGTACGTGGACCCGGAACTGGCCGCCGACGCCATCAGCTCCGGCGACTCCCCGCTGACCGCCCGCGAGGCGGAGCTGCTGGAACTGGCCGCCGACGGCGCCCCCATCGCCGACATCGCCCGGCGGGCGGCCCTGGCCCAGGGCACCGTCCGCAACTACCTCTCCTCGGCGGCGGCCAAGCTGGGGGCGGAGAACCGGCACGCGGCGGTGCGCGCGGCCCGGGAGCGCGGCTGGGTCTGAGACCGGGCGGCGCACGCACGCGGTGGGTGCCGGCGCGGGCGTGGCATATACTCGGCTGCGCGCCGCAGGGCGCAGTGCGGACGTAGCTCAGTTGGTAGAGCGCAACCTTGCCAAGGTTGAGGTCGCGAGTTCGAGCCTCGTCGTCCGCTCCGCAGGACGCAGGGCCCCGGTGCCGCCGGGGCCCTGCGTCGTGTCCGCACTCCACGGGCGCGGCCCCGCCCGGACCCCGCCCGCCCCGGGTCGGCCGGAGCGGAAATCCGGCCGCACCTCTGTCGGAGCCTTCGCGGTGATCGCCGGGCGCACTACGCTGGCCGGACGACGCCGTCCGCCGCTCCGGGAGTCAAGTTGGCCTGTGATCTCTGGCTGGTTCCGCTCGTCGACGTGCTGTGCCACAGTCCCGACAACCCGTTGGCCGAGGAGATCGCCGCCTACGACAAGGCCCTGCACCAGGCGGGGCTGCCTCCGGTGCCCGTGCACGGGTACATGCCCGGCCTGTCCGGGGACGTCGCGCCCGTCGCCGGGTTCGACTACGACGCCCTGCACCTCCTGCGCCGTGCCTACCTGCTGCACCTGCACGGCCTCCAGGTGACGCCGGTCGACTCGCTGGGCAGCGACTACGAGCAGTTGCTGGAGATGTTCGAGGCGACCGCCAAGCAGTCGCACCTCGTGTGGCACTACGACCACGCGGGCGCGTACGTCCCGCTGGACTTCGCGGCCCCGTTGACGGGCGGGGAACTGATGGAGTGGGGCGGGCCGCTGGGCTCCGGCCACGGGCTGCTGCGGGAACTGCACGCCGTGGCGCCCGTGCTCGGGATCGATCCGGACAATCCGCCGCCCGCCCCGCCGCCGCCCGCCGGGCCGACGGAGCTGAGCGAGCCCGCCGCCGCTCCCCCGCCGGAGCTCGCGGAGGGGCCGTTCGCCCGGGAGCGGCACGTGTGGCTCGGCCTGCACGCCGCCACGACGCGCAGCCTGGCGCAGGGTTCGATGATCGTCTTCTCCTGACGCCCCCGCCCCGGTGGCCCGCGCCGCAGGCCACCGGGCACCCGGGTCACCGGCTCACCGGGCTACCGGGGGTTCTCCGGTGGCCGCTGGCGGGGCATGTTGGGCCGGGCCCCGGGCGGCGGGACGGAGAAGCGGGCGAAGCCGCCGGGTGTGCTCGGCTCGTGCCGGGCGGACGTCCAGTGCGCCGGGGGTGCGTGCCGGTCCGGGCGCGGCACCGGGCCGGAGCGGAACCGCTCCATCCACTCGGTGGTCTCGTCCCGCACCAGTTCCGTCAGGTCGTCGCTGAACCGCCGGAGGAGGGCCAGGCAGCGTTCGGCCGCCTCACCCGCCGTGCCCTCGGCCGGGCCGAGCACCTCCCGGACGGCCTCGGCCGCCCAGTCGTACTGGAGGGTCTCCAGGCGGCGTTGGACGGCCTGGGCCGTCGCGACGTCCCGCATCCAGCCGGACGTGCAGCCGAACCAGCGGTCGGCGCCGAAGCAGACGGCCGCGCCGATCAGTGACAGGAGACCCCAGGCGGCGCTCTCCGGCCGGACGCCGGTGAGCTCCAGGGCGGGCAGGACCGCTCCGCCGACGACGCCGAGCGCCGTCCCGGTCCGCAACAGGCGCGCGCCCCGCCGCTTCCACGCCCGGTCCGCCAGGTACCAGGCGACGACGTCGAGCGCGCGTCGCTCCACCCACGGGAACAGCTCCTCGAGCCGCTCGGCCGGCTCCCCCCAGTCCCCCGGCGGGAACGTGCGCCCGAGCAGGTCGCCCCGGCCCTCCCGCCCGCCACCCCCGGGCTCCTTCTCCGGCTGACTCACCCGCCACTCCCAACCACAGGCCGCTCTCGCACCTCACCAAGCACTCTTTCTTACCGTCTGGCGCACGGCCGTTCAGGCGCATTTCCCTCGGTTTCGGCGCCGAAGGGGCCTCCGGTCAGGTAAGGCGTCCCCACGGCGCTCACCCGAACGAGTGGGTGACGCAGGGACGCCCGCCTTGCCGTCGTGGCCGCCGTCCCGCGCCGTCGCCGTCGTCCTCGGAGGGGCCGTCGGGCCCGTGGTCCCGCTCACCGCACCGCGCGCCCGGGCGGCTTCCGGTGGACACGTTCGGCCCACCGGCCGGTCACCGCATAGGCTTCGGTGCGTGAAGGTCCTCGTCATCGGCGGCGGCGCCCGCGAACACGCCCTGTGCCGCTCCCTCTCCCTCGACCCCGACGTCACCGCGCTGCACTGCGCTCCCGGCAACGCGGGAATCGCCGAGGTGGCGACCCTGCACGCGGTGGACCCCCTCGACGGCACGGCCGTCGCCGAGCTGGCCGGTGCCCTCGGGCTCGGCGGCGGCGACCTCGTGGTCGTCGGCCCGGAGGCCCCGCTCGTCGCCGGGGTGGCCGACGCCGTCCGCGCCCGCGGCGTCCCCGCCTTCGGCCCGTCCGCCGAGGCGGCCCGGCTGGAGGGGTCCAAGGCGTTCGCGAAGGACGTCATGGCCGCGGCCGGCGTCCCGACGGCCCGCGCGTACGTCTGCACGACCGGGGCGGAGGTCGACGAGGCGCTGGACGCCTTCGGCCCCCCGTACGTGGTGAAGGACGACGGGCTCGCCGCCGGCAAGGGCGTCGTCGTCACCGGTGACCTGGCCGCTGCACGCGCCCACGCGCTCTCCTGCGAGCGGGTCGTCATCGAGGAGTTCCTCGACGGCCCGGAGGTGTCGCTGTTCGCGGTGACCGACGGCGAGACCGTCGTGCCGCTGCGGCCCGCCCAGGACTTCAAGCGCGCCCACGACGCCGACGAGGGCCCCAACACCGGCGGCATGGGGGCCTACACGCCCCTCCCGTGGGCCGACCCGAAGCTGGTGGACGAGGTCCTGAACACCGTCCTCCAGCCCACCGTGGACGAACTGCGCCGCAGGGGGACCCCGTTCGCCGGGCTGCTGTACGCGGGGCTCGCGGTGACGTCGCGCGGCGTGCGGGTCATCGAGTTCAACGCCCGCTTCGGCGACCCGGAGACGCAGGCCGTGCTGGCGCTGCTCCGGACGCCGCTCGCCGCCCTGCTGCACGCCGCAGCGACGGGTGAGCTGGCCGCCTTCCCGCCGCTGCGCTGGACCGAGGGCGCGGCCGTCACCGTCGTCGTCGCGGCCAAGGACTACCCCGCCGCGCCCCGCACCGGTGACCCGGTCGAGGGCCTGGACGAGGTGGCCGCCGAGGACGCCCCGGACGCCTACGTGCTGCACGCGGGGACCAAGCGCTCCGACGACGGCCGGATCGTGAGCGCCGGGGGCCGTGTGCTGTCGGTGACGGCCACGGGGTCGGACCTCACCGTGGCGCGTGAGCGCGCCTACCGCGCCGTGCGCCGGATCTCCCTGGACGGCTCGCACCACCGCACCGACATCGCCCGCGCGGCGGCCGAGGACGCCCGGACCGCCGGGCACGGGGGCTGACGCCCGCGGCCCACTGCGGGCCCCTGAAGCTCACCGCCGGTAACGGGGCCAATCGGGGCACCTACGGCAGCGGGCCGTCCGCAAGAGCTCTACCCAAAGCCATTCCATCGAGTGACCGTCGCCCGTGACCCCCTGACGGACGGGCACCGGCCGCACTAGGGTTCCGCGCGTCGGGCACGGCGGTACGTGCGGCGCCGACGGGTCCTCGGCCCGCCGTCGTCGCAGGTCACGCGCGGCCCGCGCACGTCTCGACGCGGTGTCCGGTCGGCACCGGGGGGTGGTCGGTCAACTGGCCCACCGCACATTGCGGTGTCGGTGCCCGGTGCCACAGTGGGTGGATGTGCGGAAATGCGGCAGCAGGTCGTCCCGGCAGGGGGTGAGCGGTCCATGGCAGGAGTTGCAGCGGGCGGTGCACGGTCGGCGCGGGATCACGCGCTGGCCGTCCTGCGGGTGCGGGGAACGGCCTTCGCGGCCGTCCTCCTGCCCGGTGCCGGAGCCGTCGTGCTGCTCACCGCCGTCGCCACCGGCCACCTGGGCGGCGCCTGGGCGGCGCTGCGGCTGCCGGCCGTCCTGCTGGCCGTCGCGGCGGCGGGGGCGGGCGCGGCCGTCACGGCGCTGATCGCCCGGGCGCGCACGGCGGTCTCCCCCACGGTGCCGGTCGCGGAGCGGGCCGCTCCGGACCTCTACCGGATGGTGCGGGAGCTGGCCGGGCAGCTCGACGTCCCCGTGCCCTCCGGAGTCGCCCTGACGCCCGACTGCGACTGCTGGCTGGAGGAGCACGGCCGGGCGGGCGCGACACCCCCCGTCCTCGTCGTCGGCTCGCCGTTCCTGTGGTGGATGCGCGTGGCGGAGCTGCGGGCCCTGCTCGCGCCCGTCGTCGCCGGGACGGGCCCGGCGGCCCACCCCGACATCGCGGCGGCCCGCCGCTTCGTCCGCGCCCTGGACGCCGCGGCCGTCCGGCCGGGCGTCGGCCGCCTGGCCCGGCTGCTGCTGCGCGCGTCCGGCGGACACGCGGCCGAGATGGAGCGGCTGGTGGCCGCCGCCGTGGCGGCCCGCGCGGCGGACGTCGAGCGCGGGCCGCGGCTGCTCGCCCAGGAGCAGGTGGGCCTGGCCTACGCGGGCTGGGACCGGCTGCTCACGCGGGTCGCGCTCCCGGCCTGGCGGGCCGGGCGCTGGCCCTCCCGGCTGGACGTGGGCGTCGTCTCGGCGCTGACGGAGCTGTCCCGGCGCGACCGGCTGGCGGAGGGCTTCACCTCGCGGCTCGGCGAGCGTCCCGCGTGCGACCTGCTGGAGGATCCGGGCGAGGTCGACGAGCGGGTGTCGCTGCTGGCCGCCCGTCTGTTCTACGGCGCCCCGCCGCCGGACGGGCCCGACTGGGCCCCGGTAGACTGGCCGGCCTACCCGCGCGAGGTCGTGGACCGGGTCTGGCGCACCGAGGCGGCCCGGCTGTTCCGCGCGCTGGACGCCACGGAGAGCACCGCGTCGGTGCGGCGGGCGCCGAGCGTGGTCCCGGCGGAGCGGCCCGACCCCGGGGCCGGCCGTGCGGAGCGTCCGGCTCCGGGCGGGCGCGGCGCGCGGGCGACGCTGGAGCGGGTCATGGACCGGCTGGCCGGAGAGGAGTCCCGCGGCGTGGTCGCCGCACGGATCACCGCGGACGCCGCCCGGGACGAGCGGCGCGCCCCGCCGCCCGTCCCGGCGGGCCTGATACCGGACGTCACCGGGGACACCGGGCCGCTCGGGCTGCCGGCTCCGGCCGAGCGCGGCACCCGTGAGCTGCTGGCCGACCACATCACCGCCGTGGTCTGCTGCGCCGCCGTGGACGGCGGGAGCGGCGCGCCGGGGCTGGACTGGCTGGACGGCCCCGCGCTCCTCGTCGACGGGGAGCGCCGCACGGATCTGCGTCGGCCGGTGCTGGCCCTCGCCGAGGAGGGGGACGCGGGCCCCCTGCGGGACTGGCTGACGGCGGCGGGCCTGCGCCCCGACCGCCCCGTGCGGCTGGCCTGAGCCCCGGCGGTGGCACCCACGGCCACCGACCGCCACCGGCCGCCACGGACCGTCGAGGGCCGCGTCCCGCGGCGGCCGTCGCGGCGGAGCGACACCGATCGCGACGAACGGTGACCAATCCACTGCACCATGTGATGTGCTGTACGGGCGGAGAAGGGAGGGCGGCTGTGGCGATCGAGCAGATTCGGCGCTGGGAGTCGGGCGCGCTCGCCCACGCGGTGACGGACCCCTTCGGGCAGGGCCCGCTGCCGTGGCTGAGGGGCAGCGAACACTACTTCGACAACGGCAGGGTGGTGCCCTGGTACGTCGACAGCACGACGCTGGCCGCCGACGGGCGCATCCTGCCGGCGCCGCGCGGCGGCGGTGGCCGGGCGACGCGGACGGCCGACGACGTGGGCTGCCAGATCAAGGGCTTCGCCTCGACGGGCTCGGTGGCGCCCGGGGAGTCCATCGACTTCCGCGTTACCGTCAACCCGCCCCAGCCGTTCGGCGTCGACGTGTACCGCATCGGCCACTACGGCGGTGCGGGCGCCACGAAGATCACCACCAGCCCGCGCCTGTCGGGCACCGTGCAGCCCGGCCCGCTGGTCGCCGAACGCACCGTCTCGTGCCACCACTGGTGGCTGTCCTGGCGGCTGCCCGTCCCGGCGGACTGGAGCACGGGCGCGCACGTCGCCGTCCTGACGACGGCGGACGGCCACCGTTCGCACATCCCGTTCACCGTGCGCGACACCCGGGCCGCCGACCTGCTGCTGGTCATCCCCGACATCACCTGGCAGGCGTACAACCTCTTCCCGGAGGACGGCCGCACGGGGGCGAGCCTCTACCACGCCTGGGACGAGCACGGGCGGCTCGTGGGCGAGAAGGAGGCGGCCGTCACCGTCGGCTTCGACCGCCCCTACGCCGGGGCCGGGCTGCCGCTGCACGTGGGGCACTCCTACGACTTCATCCGCTGGGCCGAGCGCTACGGCTACGACCTGGCCTACGCCGAGGCCCGGGACCTGCACGCCGGTCGCGTCGACCCGGCGCGGTACCGGGGCGTCGTCTTCGCCGGGCACGACGAGTACTGGACGGTGCCGATGCGCCGGGCCGTGGAGCGGGCCCGCGACCACGGGACGTCCCTGGTGTTCCTCTCCGCCAACACGATGTACTGGCGGGTCGAGTTGGGGCACCTGCCCTCGGGTGAGCCGGACCGGCTGCTGAGCTGCCGCAAGCGCCGGGGGCCCGGCCGCTCCTGGCTGTGGCGGGAGCAGGGCGAGCCCGAGCAGGCCCTGCTGGGCATCCAGTACGCCGGCCAGGTCGCCGCGCCCGCCCCGCTGATCGTGCGCAACGCGGACCACTGGCTGTGGGAGGGGACGGAGGCCGCCGAGGGGGACGAGCTGCCCGGCCTGGTCGCGGGCGAGGCGGACCGCTACTTCCCCCGTGCCCCGCTGCCGGCCCACACGGGACGCATCCTGCTGGCGCACTCCCCCTACCGGGACTGCGGAGGGGCCCGCCGCCACCAGGAGACGTCGCTGTACCGGGCCCCCGGCGGCGCCCTCGTCTTCAGTTCCGGCACCTTCGCGTGGACGCCCGCCCTGGACCGCCCCGGCCATGTGGACGCCCGCGTCCAGCGCGCGACGGCGAACCTCCTGGACCGCATCTGCAAGCACGGCTGACGCCGGCCGGGTGCCCGGGTCCGGCCCCGGTCCGCCGGGTCCTCCCCCTTCCCCCGAGGTCACCGGACGCCCCCCTGCGCGCCGGGGCGGGCGGGGTGCGGGAGAATCGGGGGGTCGTCGCACTCTCCATGGAGGACCGGTGTCCGGATTCGTCGAGAAGCCCCAGCCCGTCGCGGTACCGGGTTTGGAGCATCTGCACACCGGCAAGGTGCGCGACCTCTACCGCGACGCCGACGGGCACCTCGTCATGGTCGCCAGCGACCGGCTGTCGGCGTACGACTGGGTGCTGCCGACGGAGATCCCCGACAAGGGACGCGTCCTCACCCGGCTCTCCCTGTGGTGGTTCGAGCAGCTGGCCGACGTCGTGCCGAACCACCTGGTCTCCACGGAGGTCCCGGCGGGCGCGCCGGCGGACTGGGCCGGGCGCGTCATGGTGTGCCGGGCGCTGACCATGGTGCCCGTGGAGTGTGTGGCACGCGGCTACCTCACGGGGTCGGGGCTGGTCGAGTACACCGCCTCCCGCACCGTGTGCGGGCTGGCCCTGCCGGAGGGCCTGGTCGACGGCTCCGAGCTGCCCACGCCCCTGTTCACCCCGGCCACCAAGGCCGACGTGGGCGAGCACGACGAGAACGTGTCGTACGAGGAGGTCGCCCGCCGCGTGGGGGCCGAGACGGCCGCCCGGCTGCGCCAGCTGACCCTCGCCGTCTACGGGCGGGGCCGGGACACGGCACGGGAGCGCGGCATCATCCTGGCCGACACGAAGTTCGAGTTCGGCCACACCGCCGAGGGCGAGCTGGTGCTGGCCGACGAGGTCCTGACGCCGGACTCCTCGCGGTTCTGGCCGGCCGACCGCTGGGAGCCGGGCCGCGCCCAGCCCTCGTACGACAAGCAGTTCGTGCGGGACTGGCTGACGTCCGACGCCTCCGGGTGGGACCGCCGCGGCGAGCAGCCGCCCCCGCCGCTCCCGCCGGAGGTCGTGGAGCGCACCCGGGCCAAGTACGTCGAGGCGTACGAGCGCCTCACCGGCCTGCCCTGGACGTAGGGCGCGTCAGCTGGGCGCGTCAGCCGCAGGCCAGGGCCCGCCCCAGGGCGAGGGCGTGGGCGTTGTAGGCGGTGATGGAGCGTTCCGCGCCGGCCACGTCGCCCTGCTCGATGGCGGCGACGAGTTCCAGGTGTCCGGCCCACAGCAGTCCCCGCAGGTCCGCGCCCCGCGCCCGCAGCAGCGGCACGGTGAAGACCCAGCACTGGACACGCAGCCGGTCCAGGAACTCCGAGACGTACGGATTGCCGACGAACTCGCCCAGCTCGCGCCAGAACCGCAGGTCGTAGCCGATCAGGACGTCGAGGTCGCCGGCCACGGCGGCGCGGCGGGCGGCCTCGGCGCGGCGCCGCACGGACGCCAGGGCCTCCGGTGTCCGGTCCAGCCCGCCGGCGAACGCGGCCGTGCGGAAGATGCCCTCGATCACCAGCGTGCGGGCCTCCACCATCGCCGTGAAGTCGGCGAGGGTGATCTCCTGGACGCGGAAGCCCCGGTGGTGGTCGGCGTCGAGCAGGCCCTGCGCGGCGAGGTCGACGAGCGCCTCCCGCACCGGGGTGGCGGAGACGCCGTACTGCTCGGCGATCTCCTTGACGGTGAACGGCCGGCCCGCCGGGAGCCGCCCGGCCAGCACCTCGTCGCGGAGGGCTTCCGCGAGCTGCTGGCGCAGGGTGCTGCGGGTGATGGGGGCGGACGGCATGGCGGACACCCTACGCGGCGGAGGTCGCCCCCGCCGTGGTGTGGGCGTCGGCGACGGCGAGGGCCTCGTCGAGGATCGCCAGCCCCTCCTCGACCTCGGCGGCGTCGATGGTGCACGGCGGCACGACGTGGAGCCGGTTGCCCGCGACGAGCGGCCACAGCCCGCGCCGCTTGCAGGCGGCGGCCAGCTCGGCGGTCGGCCGGCCCTCGTCGCCCCGCGGCCGGTAGGGGACGAGCGGCTCGCGGGTCTCGCGGTCGCGCACCAGCTCCAGGGCCCAGAAGACACCGGTCCCGCGCACCTCCCCGATCGAGGGGTGGCGCTCGGCCAGGGCGCGCAGGCCGGGCCCGAGGACGGTCTCGCCGATGTGGGCGGCGTGCTCGACGATGCCCTCCTCCGCCATGGCCCCGAGCGTGGCGACGGCGGCGGCGCAGGCGAGGGGGTGGCCGGAGTAAGTGAGCCCGCCGGGGTAGGGCCTCTCGTCCCAGTCGGCGGCGATGGCGGCGGAGATCGCGACGCCGCCGAGCGGGACGTAGCCGGAGTTGACGCCCTTGGCGAAGGTGACCAGGTCGGGGGCGGTGTCCTGGTCGAGGTAGTGGTCGAGCGCGAACCAGCGTCCGGCGCGGCCGAAGCCCGCCATGACCTCGTCGAGGACCATCACGATGCCGTACCGGTCGCAGATCGCGCGGACGCCGGGGAGGTAGCCGGGCGGCGGGAGCAGGATGCCGGAGCCGCCGGGGATCGTCTCCAGGACGACGGCGGCGACGGTGTCCGGGCCCTCCAGGACGATCGTCTCCTCCAGGTGCGCCAGCGCCCGTTCGCACTCCTCGCGCTCGGTGGTGGCGTGGAAGGGGGAGCGGTAGAGGTAGGGGCCGTGGAAGTGGACGACGCCGGCCGTGCCGGTGTCGCTCGCCCAGCGGCGCGGGTCGCCGGTGAGGTTGATCGCGGTGCCGGTGGCGCCGTGGTAGGAGCGGTAGGCGCTGAGCAGCTTGGGGCGGCCGGTGTGGAGCCGCGCCATGCGGGCGGCGTTCTCCACGGCCTCGGCGCCGCCGTTGGTGAAGAAGATCTTGTCCAGGTCGCCGGGGGTGCGCTCGGCGACGAGCCGGGCGGCTTCGGAGCGGACGTCGACGGCGAAGCCGGGGGCGACCGTGCACAGGGTCGCGGCCTGCTCCTGGATGGCGGCGACCACCTTGGGGTGCTGGTGGCCGATGTTGGCGTTGACGAGCTGGGAGGCGAAGTCCAGGTAGCGGTTGCCGTCGTAGTCCCAGAAGGAGGACCCGGCCGCGCGCTGGACGGGGAGCGGGTCGAGGTGGGCCTGGGCGGACCACGAGTGGAAGACGTGGGCCCGGTCCGCCGCCTTGACGGCCGCCTGGTCGGCGCGCTCGATGCTCATGGTCCGGGTCCCTCGCTGCTCGCCCGTCACGGATGGGTGAGGTTCAGGGTAGCGGCCGGGCCGGGGGGCCGGGCCGGGGACGCACGTCGCCGCCACCGGTTCGGTGGCGGCGACGAGGGAGCCGGCGGGAGGGGAGCCGGCGGGGGGAGCCGGCGGCGGGGAGGCGCGGTGGGCGCGGGGGTCGTCCCGCGCCGGTCAGCTCCTGATGGTGGCGAAGGCGACGATATTCGCGTCATAGCCGTCCTTCTTCGTCCAGGTGCCGCCGCAGGTGATCAGGCGCAGCTGGGCCGTCTTGGTGGGTCCGTAGACCCGGGCGTTGGGGAAGTCGTCCTTGGCGTACTGTTCGACGGAGTCGACCGCGAAGGTCACCGTGGAGCCGTCCTCGCGCTCGACGACGACCTCGGCGCCCGGCTTCAGGGAGCCGATCCGCGCGAAGGCGGCCGGTCCCTTCACGCTGTCCAGGTGCCCGACGAGCAGGGCGGGGCCCTGCTGGCCGGGTGAGGGGCCGCCGCGCCACCAGGCGGCCCGGTCCGCGTCGTCCTTCTCGGGTACGGGTGGGGTGCCGTCCGGCTCGGCGTCCGCGCCGAAGACCTCGATGTCCGCGTCGAGCTGCGGGAGGGACAGCCGGGTCGGCGCGGACCGGGGCATGACGAACGGCTCGGCCTCGGGCGGCTCGGTGTCCACGGCGTCGGGACGCGAGACCCCCTCGGCGACCATGGTGAGCCCCGCGCCGCGGTCGTCCCGCTCCGCGACGGGCTCGGCGGGAACGGCCGCGCACAGGGCTCCTGCCACGAGCACGGTCACGGCGGCGGCCACCGTCTCCAGACGGCGACCGCGCGCCGCGACGCGCTGCTGACGAGTCGTCATGGATATCCGGGGTATCCGGGGGCGGCTCACGCCTGGTCCCCGCCGGCCCGGCGGCGCCAGATCAGGAAGTACCCGGCGGCACCCGTGACGGCCAGGCCACCGGCGACGGCGGCGGCCGTCGTGGTGCTCGGGACGGCGGACTCCGTGCCGGCCGCGAGGCCGCCGAGGCCGGCGTCGGCCGCACCGCCGACGCCACCGGTGAAGGTGAAGGTGCCGGTGAGCCGCTCGTGGTTCTTGCAGTAGCCGGTGACCTCGTACTTCTTGCCCGGCGTCAGGCCCTCGTGCATGACCTTGGCCGTGGCGAAGACCCGGTGGTGACGGTCGTCGTGGCGCGGGTCGCCACCGGTGTTCTTGCCGTCGTCGTGGTGGCGGCCGTCGTGGTGGCGGCCGTCGTGGTGCCGGTCGTGGTGCCGGCCGGTCTGGGCCTGGCTGGTCTCGAAGGCGTCCGAGGCGACGGTCCCGTGGCCGCCGTCCCGGCACAGCGCCTTGACCTCGACGACGGTGCCGGGGCCGCCGGACGACGGGTGGAGCTTCAGGCCGCCGTGGCCGCTGTCACCGCCGGCGAAGGCCGGAGCGGCCATCCCGACGACGATCACCGCGGACGCGGCGGCGGTGGCGAGAGAACGCATCTTCTGCATGAGGAGTGTGACCTCCGGTCAGCTGGCGCGCGTGCCGGGGCTGTTCCCCGGCGGGCTTCCGCGCGCCTCGGTCCCCATGCCAGCAGCGCCCCGGGCGCGCCGCACTTCGGGTACCGCCCGGCGGGTGCCGCCTTGGGCCAACAGAGGGCGGGTCGCCCCGGCCGCCGGACGGGACGGGCCGACGCCCCTCGGCGGCCTGCCCCGCCGGGGCGCGTCCCGTCAGGTCATCTCCAGGTCGCGGCGCCGGAACCCGGCCAGCCCCACGGCGAGCAGCGCCGCGGCGACGAGGGTCAGCACGAGCAGCGGCGTCCAGGCGACGGACTCGGCGGGCAGCCGGGGCACGTGCCCGAAGGGGGAGAGCCGGGTCGTCCACTCCGGGAGCCGGAGGATCGGGCCCAGGTAGTCGACGACGAACGCCCCCAGGGGCAGCGCCCAGGCCAGAGCCGTCGCGCGGGGCAGCCATCCGTAGAGCACGGCGGCGACCCCGACGGTCACCCACAGCGCGGGCGCGTACGCCAGCGCGGCGGCCGTCAGCTCGGGAACGAGCGCGGCGTCGCCCGTCGTCGCGGCGCCCAGCGCGCCGAACCCGAGCCCCGACAGCGCCATCACCGCCGTGCTGCCCAGCAGGGCGACGGCGAGGTGACTTCCCATCCACCGGCGGCGCGACAGCGCGGTGGCGAGCAGCGGTTCGGCGCGGCGCCCGGTCTCCTCGGCGCGCGGACGGGCGGCGGCGAGCACCGCGTAGACGGCCGCCACCACGGCCAGGACGATCATGACCATGGCGGCGAAGGACTCGGCGACGCTCGCGCCGCCCAGCGCCGCGAGGGCGTCCTCCAGGGCGGCCACGTCCCCCACCATCTCCTCGGCGTCCCCCAGCACCGAGCCGTAGGCGACACCGAGCACGAACAGGGCCACGGCGAAGCCGAACAGCAGCCCCCGGTGGAGCCGCCAGGCGAAGCCGACGGGGTGGGTGAGCGCGCCGCCGGCCCGCGCGGGCCCACCGCGCGCCGGACGCAGCCCGGCGCCCAGGTCGCGGCGGGCGGCGAGCCGTACGGCGAGCACCGTCGCGGCGACGGCGGCGGCCAGGCACAGCAGCAGCGGCCACCAGCGGTCGTCGACGTAGACGTAGGTGCGCTGCGCCCAGCCGATCGGCGAGAGCCAGGACAGCGCGTCGGTGCCGACGTCCCCGGCGGCGCGCAGGATGTACGCGAGGCCGAGCACCGCGAACGCCATGCCCGAGGCACCGCGCGCGTGCGGGGTGATCTGCGCCGTCACGGCGGCGACCGCCGCGAAGACGAGACCGACGGCCGCGTGCGCGCTCCCGTAGAGGAGGGAGCCGCCCCAGCCGATGTCGGGGATGCCGGCCCCGCCGAGGGCGACGGCCAGGCCGAGGGCGAGCACGACGTTCGCCAGGACGGCCGTCGACAGCGCGGCGGCGAGCGGCGCGTAGCGCCCGACGACGGCGGAGCGCACCAGCTCGGCGCGGCCGGTCTCCTCCTCGGCGCGGGTGTGCCGGGTGACGGTGAGGATGCTGAACAGGGCCACGAGCACGCCGGTGAAGCCCAGCATCTGGTGGGCGAGCATGGCGCCGTAGGTGTAGTCGCTCAGGAAGTGCTCGGGCCCGGACATGGCGAGCGCGGCGGGGCTGCTGTTCGCCTGCCGGGCGCTCTGCCGGGCCTCCGCCGTGGCGTAGAGGTCGGGGAAACTCCCGGCGGTGGTCGACGTGCCCAGGACCAGGGCGACGATCCACACCGGGAGCCGCACGCGGTCGCGGCGCAGGGCGAAGCGCAGCAGCGTGCCGGTGCCGGTGAGCGGGCCCGCGCGGTCCGGGTCACGGCCGGGGTCGCGGTCGGACGCGCGGGCGGGGGCGGGCGGCGTGGTGGCGGCGTTCACCGGGCGGCCTCCGCCGCGCCGTCGCCGCCGTCGCCGCCGTCGGTGCGGCCCGTGGCGTCGGGGGCGTCAGGGCCGCCCGTCGCGTCGCCGTAGTGCCGCAGCATCAGCTCCTCCAGCGTGGGCGGGTGACTGACGAGGCTGCGCACCCCGGCCCCGGCGAGCAGCCGCACGACGTCGTCCAGCCGGGCCCCGTCGACGGCGCAGTGCACGCGGCCGTTCTCGGTACGCAGGTCGTGCACGCCGTCGAGCGCGTCGAGCCCGGCGACCGGACGCTCGGTCTCCGCCTCCACCGTGGTGCGCGTGAGGTGCCGCAGCTCGGTGAGCGAACCGGACTGCACGACGCGGCCCAGCCGCACGATGCTGACGCGGTCGCACAGCTTCTCCACCTGGGCCAGGATGTGGCTCGACAACAGCACGGTGCGGCCCGCGGCCTTCGCCTCGCCGATGACGTCCTGGAAGACCACCTCCATCAGCGGGTCGAGCCCGGCGGTGGGTTCGTCGAGCAGAAGCAGCTCGGCGTCGGAGGCGAGGGCGGCGACGATGGCCACCTTCTGCCGGTTCCCCTTGGAGTAGCTGCGGCCCTTCTTCGTGGGGTCGAGGTCGAAGCGTTCGATCAGTGCGTCGCGGCGGCGCCGGTCGAGGCCGCCGCGCAGCCGGGCCAGCAGGTCGACGGCCTCGCCGCCGGTGAGGTTGGGCCACAGCTCGACGTCGCCGGGGACGTAGGCCAGTCTGCGGTGGAGGGCCACCGCGTCGCGCCAGGGGTCGCGGCCGAGCAGCCGGGCCGTGCCGGAGTCCGCGCGCAGCAGGCCGAGCAGGACGCGGAGCGTCGTCGACTTGCCCGCGCCGTTGGGTCCGAGGAATCCGTGCACCTCGCCGTCGGCCACGGTGAGGTCGAGACCGTCGAGCGCGCGGGTGCGCCCGAAGGACTTGACCAGGCCCGAGACGGAGATCGCGTTCGTCATGAAGCGGACGCTACGCCCGTTTCACACCGTTGCGACATCAGGAGAACGTCAAAAAGCGTCACGCGCCCGCACCGTGGTCGCCCGCGAGGACGATCCGTGTGCGCGGCCGGTGACCCCGGGGGCACCGGGCCGCCCACGTCAGGACCGGGGCAGGGTCAGCCGCAGGGCCGACGGCGACACCGTCCACGTCCGGGTGCGGAACTCCGGGCCCGACACCGTGACGGCCCGCGCCCGCGCCCGCACCGGCGGCACCGCCCCGGCCACCCGTGGGGCGTCCGCCGGGCGCACCACCACCTCGGCCAGCCCGCCACCCGCCCCGCCCGGCCCCGTCCGCACCGAGACCTCCGCCACCGGACTGCCCGGATCGGCCAGCACCACGCCGTCGGCCTCCACCCGCAGCCGGGGCAGCGGCGGCGCGCCGCCCCGCCGCCCCGGCCACACGCGGGCGGCGCAGCGTCCGAGCGGGCCCAGCACCGAGGCCGGGGCGGCCGGCACCGGAGGCCGCCGGGGCCCGTCCGCCGGTGTCGCCGGGATGCGCACGCCGCCCAGCAGCACCGCCCCCGTCTCGTCCACCAGCAGGTCCACCACCCGGTCCGCCCCGGCCAGCACCGCCCGCGCGGCGGTGACGGCGTCCAGCGGCAGCCCCATGCCCTCCGCCAGCGGCGTCGTGCCGGGCGGGCCCACCGGGACGACGCCCAGCGCGACGGCCCGCGCCCCGGTGCCCTCGCGGTGCAGCTGCTCCACCGCGCACAGCAGGGCGGTGTCGTCGCCGACGAGGACCGGGCGGCGGCGCCCCCGCCGCCCCACCACCCGGCCGATCTCCTCCCGGCTGCGGGGCAGGCACATCTTGACGCCGCCCGGCCCGGCGCTCAGGACGTCCCTGGCGATGCGGACGGACTCCCCGTCGATGTGCCGGGCAGCCGGATCGACGACCACGAGCAGGTCTGGAGCCGACACGTTCGTCCTTCCTCAGGTAATCTCTCGGTGCAAGAGCCCCTGCCGCTGTTGCGTCAGGGGCTTCGACTATCCGGGGCACCGGTTCACGGCTCTTGGTGGTGGCGCGTGCGCCGCACGTCGCGCGACGACGCGTGACGCGGCGGCGCCGAAGCGGTTCACCCACCATTCCGCACGATGGACATGCCCCGCCCGAAAGGGGTGTACGCCTGTGCCCGCGCTCGTGCTGCTCGGTGCTCAGTGGGGTGACGAAGGGAAGGGAAAGGCCACCGACCTGCTCGGCGGCTCGGTCGACTACGTCGTCCGTTTCCAGGGTGGGAACAACGCCGGCCACACGGTGGTCGTCGGGGACCAGAAATACGCCCTGCACCTGCTGCCTTCCGGCATCCTCTCCCCGGGCTGCACCCCGGTCATCGGTAACGGCGTCGTCGTCGACCCCGCCGTGCTCCTCGCGGAGCTGCGCGGTCTCCAGGACCGCGGTGTCGACACCTCCAAGCTGCTGCTCAGCGGCAACGCCCACCTGATCACGCCGTACCACACGGAGATCGACAAGGTCACCGAGCGCTTCCTCGGCAAGCGCAAGATCGGCACCACCGGGCGGGGCATCGGCCCGACCTACGCGGACAAGATCAACCGCGTCGGCATCCGGGTGCAGGACCTGTTCGACGAGTCGATCCTGCGGCAGAAGGTCGAGGCCGCGCTCGACTTCAAGAACCAGGTGCTCGCCAAGCTCTACAACCGCCGGTCGGTCAGCGTCGACCAGGTCGTCGAGGAGCTGCTGGGCTACGCCGACCGGCTCTCCGGGTTCGTGTGCGACACCACGCTCGTGCTGAACGACGCCATCGACGACGGCAAGGTCGTCCTCTTCGAGGGCGGCCAGGGCACGCTGCTGGACGTCGACCACGGCACCTACCCCTTCGTGACGTCGTCCAACCCGACGGCGGGCGGCGCCTGCACCGGTGCCGGCGTCGGCCCGACCCGCATCAGTCGCGTCATCGGCATCCTCAAGGCCTACACAACGCGCGTGGGCGCCGGCCCGTTCCCGACGGAACTGCTGGACGAGGACGGCGAGAAGCTGCGCACCATCGGCGGCGAGAAGGGCGTCACCACCGGCCGCGACCGCCGCTGCGGCTGGTTCGACGCGGTGATCGCCCGCTACGCGACCCGGGTCAACGGGCTGACCGACTTCTTCCTCACCAAGCTCGACGTGCTCACCGGCTGGGAGGAGATCCCGGTGTGCGTCGCCTACGAGGTCGAGGGCCGCCGCGTCACCGAACTGCCGTACAGCCAGAGCGACTTCCATCACGCGAAGCCGGTCTACGAGTACCTGCCCGGCTGGTCCGAGGACATCACGCAGGCCAAGTCCTTCGCCGACCTGCCGAAGAACGCGCAGGGGTACGTGAAGGCGCTGGAGGAGATGTCCGGCGCGCCGATCTCCGCGATCGGTGTCGGCCCCGGCCGGGACGAGACCATCCAGGTCCGGTCCTTCCTGGACTGAGGCCGGCGCCCCACGCCACCGGCACCCCCGGGGCCCGCACGGCACGTCGTGCGGGCCCCGCGCCGTGGGTCCCGGTCCGCGCCGGCCTACGGGCGGCGGATCACGTCCAGCAGCACGCCGAACGCGGGCCGCGTCGGATGGAAGGCCGCGTAGTGCCCCACCCCGGGCAGCAGGTGCAGTCGGGCCCCCCAGTCGGCGGCGTAGCGGCGGGACAGCTCGATGGGCACGTCCCGGTCGGCCGTGCCGTGCACCAGCTCCACCGGCACCCGGGGCAGCAGCCGCATCGGGTCGGCCTCCGCGAGCAGCGGACCGACCCGTTCCGGGCCGCCCAGCAGCTCCGCCACGGCGCCCTCGCTCAGCCCCAGGTCGTGCGCGCGGGAGAGGTCCGCGACGGGTGCGACGGCGACCACCCGGTCCGCCGCCCGCTCCCGCCGGGCCGCCGCGCACAGCGCCAGGTGCCCGCCCGCCGAGTGGCCGACCAGCGCCTTCGGCGGCCCGCCCAGGTGGTCCAGGGCCGCGTTCACGTCCTCGAAGGTCGCGGGCCAGCCGCCGTCGCCGCCGACCCTGCGGTACTCCACCAGCTCCACCGCGAAGCCGTGCCCCGCGAGGGCGGCGGCGAACGGCCTCAGGTAGCCCCGGTCGTACCGCTCCCGCCAGAAGCCGCCGTGCAGCACCGTGACGCGCGGCCCGGCGCGGCGCCCGTAGAAGTCGACGACCTGCGCCGGGTGGTCCCCGTAGCGCTCGGACGCGTCGGGCGGGACCGGGGGGAGCCCCATGAGGTCCCGCTCCTCGGCCTCGCTCACCGCTCCCCCTCGGCCACCTCGGCCACCCCCGCCACCTCGGCCAGCGTGCGCGCCGCCCGCTCGACGTCGGCGAAGGAGGTGTACAGCGGCGTGAACCCGAAGCGCAGCACCCCCGGCCGCCGGAAGTCGCCGACGACGCCCCGGGCGATGAGCCGGGCCATGACGTCCTCCGCGTCCGGGCACTCCAGGGCGATCTGGCTCCCCCGCCGCTCGTGGGCGGCCGGGGTGACCAGCCGCACCCGCCCCGGCGGGAGGTAGGCGTCCACGGCCCGCAGGAAGAAGTCGGTCAGGGCCAGGGACTTGGCCCGCACCTCGGCGACGTCCACGCCGTCCCACACGCTCAGCGCCGCCTCCAGCGCCAGCA
The DNA here is from genome assembly GCF_014779715.1 of Streptomyces chumphonensis. Taxonomy (GTDB): domain Bacteria; phylum Actinomycetota; class Actinomycetes; order Streptomycetales; family Streptomycetaceae; genus Streptomyces; species Streptomyces chumphonensis. The sequence continues at coordinate 25,953 of NZ_JACXYU010000004.1, read as the reverse complement.
TGGACAGCAGGTCCGGCGTCCCGACCCGGCCCCGCGAGACGCCCTCGGCCGGGGCGTACTCCGGCACCATCCCGAACGGGTCGCGGTGGCCGTGCCAGCCCGGCAGCGGTGAGTCGAACGCCGCCTGGTGCCGGTGCGCCACGTAGAGGTACGCGGGCGCGCCCGGCCCCCCGTTGAGGTACTTGTAGGAGCAGCCGACGGCGAAGTCGGCGCCGTGCGCGTCCAGGTCCACCGGCAGGGCGCCCGCGCTGTGGCACAGGTCCGCGACGACGAGGGCCCCGGCCGCGTGCGCCGCCGCCGTCACGCCGGGCAGGTCGTGCAGCTCGCCGGTGCGGTAGTCCACGTGGTTGACCAGCAGCACCGCCGTGCGCGGGCCGGCGGCGCCGGCCATCCCGCCCATCGGCAGGGGGCGCACCACCGCGCCCGTCATCCGCGCCGCCGACTGTGCGATGTAGCCGTCCGTGGGGAACGTCGCCGCGTCCACCAGGATCTCGTCCCGGCCGGGCCCGGCCCGCCGGACGGCGCCGACGACCGCCTTGAAGACGTTCACCGACGTCGAGTCGCCCACGACGATCTGGCCCGGCGCGGCGCCGACGAGCGGGGCGATCAGGTCGCCGACCCGCTCGGGCGTCTCCCACCAGCCCGACTCCGTCCACGAGCGGATGCGCAGCTCGCCCCACTCCCGCGCCACGACGTCGGCCAGCCGGCCGGGCACGGCGCGCGGCAGCGCCCCGAGCGAGTTGCCGTCCAGGTAGACGGCGCCCTCGGGGTGTGCGGGGTCGTCGAGGACGAACAGGTCCCTCAGCTTCGCCAGCGGGTCGGCGGTGTCCCGCCGCACGGCCTCGGCCCGCAGCTCCTCCGCCACGGCGCCCGGCTCCCGCCTCCCGGTCGCGTCAGACATGGCCGCGCGCGCTCCACAGCTCCGGGAAGACGCTCTTGGTCGTCCGCTTCTCCAGCCACGCGACCCCGGCGGAGCCGCCCGTGCCGACCTTGGAGCCCATCGCGCGGCGGGTCGCGACCAGGTGGTCGTTGCGCCAGCGCCACACCAGCTCCGCGACCTCCGTGAGCGCCTCCCCGAGCCGGGCCGCCGGGGCCTCCGGATCACCGGAGTAGATCCGCGCCCAGGCGGCCTCCACCTGCGGCGACGGCTCGTACCTGTCGCTCACGTCCCGGTTCAGCACCGCGGCCGGGATGTCCTCGCCCTGCCGGGAGAGGTAGTGCAGCACCTCGTCGTACAGGCTCGGCTCGTGGAGGGCCTTCTCCAACTCGTCGTGGACCCGGGGTGCGCCCCGGTGCGGGACGAGCATGGACGCCGACTTGTCTCCCAGCAGGAACTCCAGGCGCCGGTACATCGCCGACTGGAAGCCGGAGCCCTCGCCCAGGGCGGCCCGGTAGGAGTTGAACTGCGCCGGGGTCAGGTGCGCCAGCGGCTCCCACGAGGCGTTGAGGGACCGGAGCTCGTAGGTCGAGCGCCGCAGGGCGTCCAGGGCCGTTCGCAGGTCGTCCTCGCGCAACGCGCGGGCGGCGGTCTCCCACTCGTGGACGAGCACCGTGAACCACAGCTCCATGACCTGGGTCGTCACCAGGAACACCATTTCACCGGGATCATCCGTGAAGGGCTTCTGGAGGTGGGTGAGGACGTCGGCCTGTACGTAGTCCTCGTAGGGCGTCGTACCTGCGAAGTCCAGGTTCGGGGTCTCGGGGCTTTCGGTCATCGAAGGTCTCCTCGCACATCCACCCGGGGTCACCGGGCCTGCGGCGATCATCTCCGGACGGCGGGGCCACGGCAAGGGCGGGGCTCAGGGCACACTGGGGGCATGTCCATTCACGAGAACCTGCTCGGGGGTCCGCCCCCGACCCACCTGCCCGACGACCCGGGGCCGCGCGAGGCGCTGGCCGCCGGTACCGCGCCCGCGGACGTCGCCGCGCAGTACCCCGCCTCCTCCCTCGCGTGGGCGCAGCTCGCCGACGAGGCGTACGAGGGCGGGCGGGTCGTCGAGTCGTACGCGTACGCCCGCACCGGGTACCACCGCGGCCTCGACTCGCTCCGCCGCAGCGGCTGGAAGGGCCACGGCCCGGTGCCGTTCGAGCACGAGCCGAACCGCGGGTTCCTCCGCGCCCTGCACGCCCTGGCGCGCGCCGCCAAGGCCATCGGGGAGCAGGAGGAGTACGAGCGCTGCACGACGTTCCTGGCCGAGAGCAGCCCCACCGCCGCCGAGACGCTGACGTAGCACGTCCCGACACCTCGCGCTCCGCCACCCCCGGCCCGGAAACGGGCCCGGGGCCCGGCGGATCGCCGGGCCCCGGGGGTGGTGACGCGTCAGGCGAGCTTGGTGCCGGTCGAGCGCAGGTTGGCGCAGGCCAGCTGCACGCGCTCGGCCATGGAGGCCTCGGCCAGCTTGCCCCAGGTGCGCGGGTCGTACGTCTTCTTGTTGCCGACCTCGCCGTCCACCTTCAGCACGCCGTCGTAGTTGCGGAACATGTGGTCCGCGACGGGCCGCGTGAACGCGTACTGGGTGTCGGTGTCGAGGTTCATCTTGACGACGCCGTTCTCCAGCGCGGTCGCGATCTCCTGCTCGGTGGAGCCGGAGCCGCCGTGGAAGACGAAGTCGAAGGGGTTCTGCCGGCCGTGCTTCGCGGCGACACCCTCCTGGAGGTCCTTGAGCAGCTCGGGGCGCAGCACCACGTTGCCGGGCTTGTAGACGCCGTGCACGTTGCCGAAGGAGGCGGCCAGCAGGTAGCGGCCCTTCTCGCCCAGGCCCAGGGCCTCGGCGGTGCGCAGGGCGTCGTCCACGGTGGTGTAGAGCTCGTCGTTGATCTCGTGGGTGACGCCGTCCTCCTCGCCGCCGGTCGGGGTGATCTCGACCTCAAGGATGATCTTGGCGGCGGCAGCCACGGCCAGCAGCTCCTGCCCGATGGCCAGGTTGTCCGCCAGCGTCTCGGCCGAACCGTCCCACATGTGCGACTGGAACAGCGGGTTCCGTCCGGCGGCGACGCGCTCGCGGGAGACCTCCAGCAGCGGCCGGACGTAGCCGTCCAGCTTGTCCTTCGGGCAGTGGTCGGTGTGCAGGGCGATGTTCACCGGGTACTTGTCGGCGACGACGTGGGCGAACTCGGCCAGGGCGACGGCGCCCGTCACCATGTCCTTGCTGTACTGGCCGCCGAGGAACTCCGCGCCACCGGTGGAGATCTGGACGATGCCGTCGCTCTCGGCCTCGGCGAACCCGCGCAGGGCCGCGTGCAGGGTCTGGGTGGAGGTGACGTTGATGGCCGGGTAGGCGAACTTGCCGGCCTTCGCCCGGTCGAGCATCTCGTTGTAGATCTCGGGGGTTGCGATGGGCATTCTGTCCGCTCCTTGGGAGTGTGCGGGTGTTCGAGGGGTTCCCTGACCGTGGGCGACTCCGTCGTCGGACCCATCTTCCCAGACGTCGGCCCCGGCTCCCGAGGGGCCGTCCGAACGGCAGCGCGTCGGCAGAGGCGTCGACGGGAGGGGGCTTTGCGTCCGGGGGAGGTCGAGGGGCTGAGGTTTCACGTGAAACCCCAGCCCCTCGACGTTCATGCGTTCAGCTCAGGCCCAGATCCTCGCTGCGGTAGGCCTGGTAGTACGGCAGCCCGGTCTCCTCGATCGCCGCGGCGGCACCGCGCTCGACGATCACCGCCACCCCGACGACCTGCGCCCCGGCCTCCTTCAGCGCCTCGACGGCGGTGAGCACCGAGCCGCCCGTGGTGGAGGTGTCCTCCACGGCCAGCACCCGCCGGCCCGCGACGTCCGGACCCTCGACGCGGCGCTGGAGGCCGTGCGCCTTGCCCGTCTTGCGCACGACGAAGGCGTCCAGCCGGCGCCCCCGGGCGGCGGCGGCGTGCAGCATGGCCGTCGCCACCGGGTCGGCGCCGAGGGTGAGGCCGCCCACCGCGTCGTAGTCCAAGTCGGCGGTGAGATCGAGCATGACCTGACCGACCAGCGGGGCCGTCTCGCCGTCCAGGGTGATCCGGCGCAGGTCGACGTAGTAGTCGGCCTCCTTCCCGGAGGAGAGGATCACCTTGCCGTGCACCACGGCCTTGTCCTTGATCTGCTGCAGCAGCGCAGCGCGCGCGTCGGTCATGGCCCTGAGCCTATCCAGCGCCCCGCGCGTCCCCGGCGCCCAGCCCGCGCCAGGCCCAGGTGGTGCTGATCTCCAGCGGCTCGAGGGGCGTCACGAACCGCGGGTGGGTGTTCAGCCCGTTCGGCGGCCCCGTCTGCGGCTCGACGCACACCGCGGCCTCCTGCTCGTCGTAGACCACGAGCCACTCCGCCCGACTGGTGATCGACAGCTCCAGCTCGTCGGGCCAGGTGAGCGTCACGTCGACACCGTCGGGCATGCCGAAGCAGTCGTCCCACGGTCCGGGTCGGGGCGGGATACGACGCCCGGTGGGCAGGTGGTCGGGGCCGCGCTCCTCCTGCCAGGCCGGGTGGAACTCCACCCGGACGTCCGAGCCGCCCCGGCCGAGGTTGCGCCGCCACCAGGGGTGCCAGCCGGCCTGCGCGGGGAAGGAGTCCGACGCGGTCTCCACGCCGAGGGTCAGGGTGAGGGAGGAGCCGTCCTCCGCCAGCTCGACGAGCTGCGTCACCGTGCCCGGCCAGGGCCACGGCTCGCCGAGCCGCCAGGTGAACGCGGCCGTGCGGCCGTCGGCCCGGACGGTGCGCCAGCGGCCGTCGCGGGCGAAGCCGTGGATGGCGTGGGGTGGTTCGTTGCGGGGCAGTCGGTACGTCTCGGCTCCGCTGCGGAACCGGCCCCGGTCCGTGCGTCCGCAGAACGGGACCATGACGAAGGCGCCGTGGCCCTCGCCGGGTAGCAGCAGTTCGGTGCCGGCCACGCGCAACGAGGCGATCCGGCACCCCTGTTCGGGCTCGACGGTCACCTCGGTGTCACCGGCGGCGAGCCGGACCGTCGTGGTCTGGGTGGTCACCCCACCGAGCGTAGGCGCTCGACCGAGGTGGGTTCAGCGACGCCGCCGCAGGACGCGCCCGACCAGCACGGCGGAGGCCACGGCGAGCGCCGCGGCGGGGGCGGCCCAGCGCAGGGCGGCCGTCGCGCCCACGGTCTCCGGCGCGGGCACGGGAGCGTAGCGGCCACGCGGCGGGGCGTGGTCGACCTCCTCCGCACTGCGGCCGATCATCGTGCGCCGGGCGTGGGCGGCCTCGGCGGGGGCGCTCTCCCCGGCCCGACGCCCCCCTGCGGGGGCCGTGCGCTCCGACTCCTCGTCCGCCGAGGGGTCCGGCGACGGCGGCGGGACCTCCGTCTCGAAGACGGACGCGCCCGGCTCGGCCTCCCCGGACTCCGGCGCCCCGGGCTCCGGCTCGGTCGGGGCGCCCCGCTCCGGCGACGGGCCGGGGACCGGTCCGGTCGCCGACTCGGGGGCCGGGATGCCGGGGATGACGCGCTGGTTGTCGTCGGTCGGCGGATCGGCCGCGAGGCTCTGCGCCAGCGCCTCGGCGAACCGTTCCAGCAGACGCCGGCCGGCGGCGGCCCGCTGCTTCGCCTCGGCCTCGTTGAGCCGCCCCTTGCTGCGCACCGACCCGGCGCACACCAGCACCGTGCCCTCGGCGTCCCCCTGCCCGTCCCCGACGGCGCGCGGCGTGAGCGTCACCTCGGCGCGGACGGATCCCTGGCCGCGCGCCTCGTCGCCCTCGCCCCTGACGCGGAAGCCGTCCTCCCGCACGGAGACGGTCAACGCGCCCCGGTAGGTGATGGTGGAGCCGCCGATGCGGATCCGCAGCCGGCCGGACACCGTGCCGTCGGCGTCCGCCTGCCCGTCCACGGCGTCGAGCTGGACACCCGGCACACAGCGCGCGACGCGCTCGGCCTCGGCCAGCGCCGCCCGGACGGACCCGACGGGAAACGGAACGTACACCTCGTGCTCCATGGGGCGGAGCCTACCCGCGCGGACCGCCGGACAGGCCGACCCGGACGGATCGTGGCCGTCCGGGGTCGCCGCCCGAAACCGTCCGGGGCCGGGGCCCGGAACCGTCCGGGGCCGTGCCGGGCGTCAGCCGCCGTAGCGCGGGTGGAGCAGCGTCGAGGGCGCCAGGCCGGTGCGCCGCTGCCGCTCGGCGGTGGCCGCCGCGTGGGCGAGGTCGGCCGCGTCGAACGCCCTCGGGCGCGGCTCCGCGGCGTCCAGCAGCAGCGGCGGTGCGGCTCCGGGCGCGGCGAGCAGGAAACCCCAGTCCGCCGGATGCCCGGCGGGCGCGCCGGCCCGCTGGACCCGGTCGGTACCGGCGGGGAACACGGACGCCCGCCCGTCGACGGCGTACGGCACGGGCCGCAGCCCGGCCGCCCGCAGCGTGGCCTCCACCGTCCAGAAGACACGCCCGGCGCCGCTCACCGAACCGGCGTGCACGGCGAAGCGGCCGTCCGGGGACAGCGCACGGGCGAGCAGCCCGTAGAACTCCTGCGAGTACAGCCGCGCGCTCTCCGCCGGGCGGGGGTCCGGCAGTCCGGAGACGATCACGTCGTACGGCGGCTCGGCGGTCCGGGCCCGGGAACGGAGCCACTCGAAGGCGTCGGCCGTCACCACCCGGGCCCGGGGGTCGGTGAACGCCCCCTCGTTCAGGGCGCGGAGCCTCGGGTCGCTCCGGGCCAGCGCGACCACCTCCGGGTCGATGTCGACGACGGTCACCTCGGCGACGTCCGGGTGCCGCAGCACCTCGCGCAGGGCGAGGCCGTCGCCCCCGCCCAGGACCAGGACGCGGGCGTGCGGACCGGCGGCCATGGCGGGGCGGACGAGGGCCTGGTGGTAGCGGGCCTCGTCGCCGCCGCACACCCGCAACCGCCCGTCCAGGTACAGCTCCAGGCCGCACGGACCGTTCGCGGCGCCCGCGTGGCGCCCGCTCCCCCGCGCGTCGGTGAGCACGATCTCCTGCACGTCGCTGTGGACCGCGACCCGCACCGAGCCCCCGTAGACCGCCCGGCGCGCGGCCTCCTCGAACGGGCCCGCGCACCCCGCCCCCGTCCCGAGGAGCGACAGCACCGCCGTGAAGACGAGCAGCAGCCCGGCCCGCTGGCGGGGGCCGAGGTCGTGCCGGAAGAGCCACAGGACGAGCAGCCCGCCCGCCAGCACGTTGACGACGCCGACGAGCAGGGCGCCCGTCAGCTGCCCGAAGACCGGCAGCAGGAGGAACGGGAACGCCAGCCCGCCCACCAGGGCCCCCACGTAGTCGGCGGCGAACAGGTCGGCGACGGCACCTCCCGCGTCCTGCGCCCGGATGCGCTGGATCAGCGTCATCAGCAGCGGCATCTCCGCACCGATGAGCACCCCGATGGCCAGCGAGAACGCGACGAGCACCGGCCCGGAGGCCCCGAACCAGGCGAACGCCGCGTACAGGGCCATCACCGAGCCGCCGCCCACGAGCGCGAGCACGCACTCGATCATCCCGAAGCAGGCGACGGCGCGGCACCGCAGCCGCTTGGCCAGCAGGGAGCCCACGCCCATCGCGAAGACCATCACCGACAGCACGATGGAGGCCTGCGTCACCGAGTCACCGGTGAGGTACGACGCCATGGCCACGAGCGCCAGCTCGTACACCAGCCCGCAGGCGGCGCAGACGAAGACGGCGCACAGGACGAGGAAGCGGCCCAGCCCCGGCCGCACGGGCAGCCGCAGGGGGATCTCCTCCGGCGCCGGCCGCGACCGGTCGGGCTGCACCGCCCGTCCGGACACGGGCTGGTCGATCATGCTGGGAACGCTACGTGACGCCAAACCTGCGCAACGTCACCCACAGGAGTGCAATCCACGGCCCGGATGTCAGGCCAGGGCCGTCTCCCGGTCGTGGACGGCCACCCGGGTGCGGGTGGCGACGAGCCGCCCCTCCTGGGGGTAGGCGTGCCAGGTCCGCCAGCACACCTGCTGCCCCAGCCGCTGCACGAGCAGCGCGGTGAACGCGTGCGGGTCACCCGGGAACGTCCCGGCGAGCCCGTTGGGGTGGTCGGCGACGAGCGCCAGCAGCTCCTGCGCCCGTCCGGCGAAGGCGCCCCGCGACAGCGTCTCGACCCGGGTGGCGAACTCGTAGTCCCAGCTCCCCAGCCGCTTGGAGATGCCGAGGGGCAGGGGGCTGCGGCTGCCCGGCATGCAGGCCACCGTCTCCGAGCAGCGTCCGCTGTCGTCCTCCAGCAGCACTTGGTGGGAGGCGCCCAACAGCCGCAACTGCACCGTGGAGCCGTGGAGATGAAGATCGAGAGTGGCAAGCGCCGGCAGCGGCTCGCGGCCGAGCGCCCAGGCGAGGTCGCCGGCGCGGGTGTCGGTGTAGGCGGTCTTGAGCGTCGTGAGCATGGATCGGCTCCGCAAGCACGTGTGGAGAGAGGGACCGGTTGAGGGTGGGCCGGCCACCGTTCGGGATGCACCTCGGGGTTGTTCCAGAGTTCGCCGGCTCGTGCCCTTACGGGCTCCTGGTACGGCTTCACCGAATCATGTTGGACACCAAGTCCACAGTGGTTTTACCCAACTTCGGGACATTTCCATACCCGAGAGGGCGATGGTGGTCACGTGTTCAACAGGTCCGCTCGTTTCCCTCGGCATATGCCCTGCCCGCGTCACCGCTCCCCCGGCCGGGCCCGCCCGCACCCCCGTCGGGCGGCCCCGGCCCGGCCCCCGTCAGTCGCCCCCGCCGCCGCAGCTCCCCCCGCCGTCACCTCCGCCGCCGCAGCTCCCCCCGCCGTCACCCCAGCCACCGCCGGAGCCGCCCCCGTACGCACCGCCGTCCCCCGAACCGCCGCGCCCGCCCACGGCCCTCCGACGCCCCGCGCTCCCGGTCCGCACCGAACTCGCGGCGATCGCGGCCACCAGAAGCGCCAGCCCGAACACCACCACGACGACCAGCACCGCTGTCATCGCGCCCCCTTCCGTACTGCCCCGCCCCCCGACGGAGCAGGCCGTGCTCCCGACATGCCCCCACCGCTCCGGCGGCAAAGCAGACTTGAGCAACTCCAGAGCTTGCGCACCCGCCGGGTCGATCCGCGAGGATGCCCGTCATGGGACGACCACCGCTCAACCCCCGCCTGGCCGAGTTCGGGACCACGATCTTCGCCGAGATGTCCGCCCTGGCCCAGCGCACCGGGGCCATCAACCTCGGCCAGGGATTCCCCGACACCGACGGGCCCGAGGAGATCCGCGAGGCCGCCGTCCGCGCCCTGCGCGAAGGGCGCGGCAACCAGTACCCGCCGGGCCCCGGCGTCCCGGAGCTGCGCGCCGCCGTCAGCGAGCACCAGCGGCGCTTCTACGGCCTGGACGTCGACCCCGACACGGAGGTCCTCGTCACCGCCGGGGCCACCGAAGCCATCGCCGCCGCCCTCCTCGCGCTCGTGGCGCCGGGTGACGAGGTCGTCGCGCTGGAGCCGTACTACGACTCGTACGCCGCCTGCGTCGCCCTGGCCGGTGGCACCCGCGTCCCCGTCACCCTGCGCCCGGACGGGCCCGACGGCGGCTTCCGGCTCGACCTGGACGAGCTGCGCGCCGCCGTCACCGACCGCACCCGCCTCCTGCTCCTCAACACCCCGCACAACCCCACGGGCACCGTCCTCACCCGCGCCGAACTGACCGCCGTCGCCGAACTGGCCTGTGAACGCGACCTGCTGGTGGTCACCGACGAGGTCTACGAGCACCTGGTCTTCGAGGGCGAGCACGTGCCGATCGCCTCGTTGCCCGGCATGCACGACCGCACGGTCACCATCTCCAGCAGCGGCAAGACGTTCTCCTTCACCGGCTGGAAGGTCGGCTGGGTCACCGCCCACCCCGAGCTGCTGACGGCCGTGCGGTCGGCGAAGCAGTACCTGACCTTCGTCTCGGCCGGCCCGTTCCAGTACGCGATCGCCGAGGCGCTGGCGCTCCCCGACACCTACTTCACCGCCCTCCGCGAGGATCTCCGGGCCAAGCGCGACCTCCTCGCCGCCGGGCTCGCCGACGCGGGGTTCACCGTGCACCCCCCGCGCGGCACGTACTTCATCACCACCGACGTCCGCGCGCTCGGCGAGCGCGACGGCTTCGCGTTCTGCCGGAGCCTGCCGGAACGCTGCGGCGTCGTCGCGGTGCCCAACGCCGTCTTCCACGACGACCCGGAGGCCGGCCGCAGCCAGGTCCGCTTCGCCTTCTGCAAGCGGGAGGCGGTCCTGCGCGAGGCGACCGACCGCCTCCGCGCCCTGGCCCCCTGAGCCCGGGGCCCACCGGCCCGCCCGGGGGCGCCGCGCGACCCGGACGTGGCGCGGCCCCGGACGGGGGGTGTCCGGGGCCGGTCGGGGGTGGGCCGGGCTGTCAGTCCTCGGCGTCCTCCGGGCCGTCGGAGCCGGACTCGGCGTCCTTCTCCAGGCCGAGCGACTCCACGAGCCACTTGTCGAACTCGATCGACGCCCGCACCCAGCTGACGGTGCTGGAGACGAAGTGCTCCAGGGACACGCCGGTGCCGATCAGCATCTGCGCCTCGCCGATGAGGCGGACGGTGCCGTCGTCGTGGGTGTGCGTGTAGAGCTTCGGCCACAGGGTGCGGCGGTTCCAGTCGTCGATCGACTCCAGGATCTTGACCTTGTCGTCGATCGAGTGCGGCCGGTCGTAGAACGTACGGACCGAGAAGACCCGCTGCTCCTTCTCGCCACGGAACATGAAGTACGTGCGGAACTCCTCCCACGGCGCCGCGAGGTCCCCCTCGTCGTCGACGACGTACTTCAGCTCCATCTGGTCGAGCAGCTGCTTGACCAGGTCCTGGTCCGGGACGATCGGTCCCGCCGGGCCCCCCTGCGGCTGCTGAGGCTGCTGGCCCCCGAAATTCGGAATCGAGGACGGGTCGATGCTCACGTAGGTGTTCCCTTCGTACGGCTCCGGCCATCCTCCCTCACGACGGCCCGGTCCCCGCAACCCCGACCGGCCGCGTCCGGTGGCATGCCGGGGAGGGCGCGTCCGGCCGGGGCTGCGCGGGTTCAGCCGGTGACGGGTCCGACCGTCAGACCGTCCCCGGCGACGTCGACCCGGACGGTGTCCCCGTCGCGCACCTCGCCGCCCAGGATCTCCCGGGCCAGCTGGTCGCCGATGGCGGTCTGCACCAGGCGACGCAGGGGGCGGGCGCCGTACGCCGGGTCGTTGCCCTCGACCGCCAGCCAGTGCCGGGCGGCCTCGGTGACCTCCAGCGTAAGCCTGCGGTCGGCCAGCCGCCGCTGGAGCGCGTCGATCTGGAGCTGCGCGATCCGCTCCAGCTCGTCCCCGCTCAGCGCGGAGAAGACGACCAGGTCGTCGAGGCGGTTGAGGAACTCCGGTCGGAACGCGGCGCGCACCGCCGCCAGCACCTTCTCGCGCTGCTCCTCGGGCTTGGCCAGAGGGTCCATGAGGTGCTGGCTGCCGAGGTTGGAGGTGAGGACGAGGATGGTGTTGCGGAAGTCCACCGTGCGGCCCTGGCCGTCGGTGAGCCGTCCGTCGTCCAGCACCTGGAGGAGGATGTCGAAGACCTCGTGGTGTGCCTTCTCCACCTCGTCCAGCAGTACGACGGTGTAGGGGCGGCGGCGCACCGCCTCCGTCAGCTGGCCGCCCTCCTCGTACCCGACGTAGCCGGGCGGCGCGCCGACGAGCCGGGCCACCGAGTGCTTCTCGCTGTACTCGCTCATGTCGATGCGGACCATGGCGCGCTCGTCGTCGAAGAGGAAGTCGGCGAGGGCCTTCGCCAGCTCCGTCTTGCCGACGCCGGTGGGGCCGAGGAAGAGGAACGAGCCGGTGGGACGGTCGGGGTCGGCGATGCCCGCCCGGGTGCGGCGGACGGCGTCCGACACGGCCCGCACGGCCTCGCCCTGCCCGATCAGGCGGCGGCCCAGCTCCTCCTCCATGCGCAGCAGCTTCTGCGTCTCGCCCTCCAGCAGCCGCCCGGCCGGGATGCCCGTCCAGGAGGCGACGACGTCGGCGATGTCGTCCGGACCGACCTCCTCCTTCACCATCGTGCCCTGCGCGGCGGCGGCGGACTCCTGCTCCGCCTCGGCCCGCGCGGCCTCCTCCAGCTGCGCTTCGACGGCCGGGATCTCGCCGTAGAGCAGCTTGGAGGCGGTGTCGAAGTCCCCGTCGCGCTCGGCCCGCTCGGCCTGGCCGCGCAGCTCGTCGAGCCGCTCCTTCAGCTCGCCGAGGGCGTTGAGCGCCTGCTTCTCCTTCTCCCAGCGTGCGGTGAGGCCGCGCAGCTCCTCCTCGCGGTCGGCGAGGGCGCGGCGCAGCGTCTCCAGCCGCTCGACGGAGGCCGGGTCGGACTCGCCGGACAGGGCCAGCTCCTCCATCCGCATCCGGTCCACGGAGCGCTGGAGTTCGTCGATCTCGACGGGCGAGGAGTCGATCTCCATGCGCAGCCGGGAGGCGGCCTCGTCCACCAGGTCGATGGCCTTGTCCGGCAGGAAGCGGGAGGTGATGTAGCGGTCGGACAGGGAGGCGGCGGCCACCAGGGCGCTGTCGGCGATCTGCACCTTGTGGTGCGCCTCGTAGCGGCCCTTGAGGCCGCGCAGGATCGCGACGGAGTCCGCCACGGTGGGCTCGGCGACCAGCACCTGCTGGAAGCGCCGCTCCAGCGCCGGGTCCTTCTCGATGCGCTCGCGGTACTCGTCCAGCGTCGTCGCTCCGACCATGCGCAGCTCGCCCCGGGCCAGCATGGGCTTGAGCATGTTGCCCGCGTCCATCGCCGAGTCCCCGCCGGCTCCCGCGCCGACGACGGTGTGCAGCTCGTCGATGAACGTGACGATCTGGCCCTCGCTGTCCTTGATCTCCGCGAGGACGGTCTTCAGCCGCTCCTCGAACTCGCCCCGGTACTTGGCCCCGGCCACCATGGCGCCGAGGTCCAGGGCGACGAGGCGCTTGCCGCGCAGCGACTCCGGCACGTCACCCTTCACGATGCGCTGGGCCAGGCCCTCGACGACGGCCGTCTTGCCGACGCCGGGCTCGCCGATGAGCACCGGGTTGTTCTTCGTCCGGCGGGAGAGGACCTGGACGACGCGGCGGATCTCCTGGTCCCGCCCGATGACCGGATCCAGCTTGCCGTCGCGGGCGGCGGCCGTGAGGTCGGTGCCGAACTTCTCCAGGGCCTTGTAGGTGCCCTCCGGGTCCGCCGTGGTGACCCGGCGCCCGCCGCGCGCCTCGGCGAAGGCGTCCAGGAGCTTCCTGTCGTTCGCGCCCTGGCCCCGGAGCAGCTCGCCGGCCTGCCCGCCCTTGGCGGCGACGCCGATCAGCAGGTGCTCGGTGGACACGTACTGGTCGCCCAGGTCCTTGGCGCGCCGGGCCGCGTCCGCGACGACGGCCAGCAGCTCGCGGTTCGGCTGCGGCTTCGCCACCGTCGACCCCTGGACGACGGGCAGCGCACCGAGCAGCCGCTCCGCGCCGCTGCGCAGGGCGGCCTGGTCGGCGTCGACCGAGGCCAGGAGGTCCTGGATGTTCTCGTTGTCCTCACCCGCGAGCAGCGCGAGCAGCAGGTGGGCGGGGGTGATGTCGGTGTGCCCGTCCGTGAGGGCGCGGTTGCCGGCCGCACTGATCGCTTCCCGGCTCCTGTTCGTCAGCTCGGCGTCCACGTTCGGCGTCTCCTCCTCGGTACCACTCAGCGGATGCTGACCCTGATGGGTACAGGGTACACAAACTTGAGCGATGTCGACTCAACACATTACGTCGTTCCCCACCCTCGCCCGTTCGGGTGAAGCCGCTGGTCGGCGGCACCGGGCGGGGCCGGCCTCCGGCCAGACTGGTTCCGACCACGTGAAGGGGGGCACCATGACGGTTATGGCCAGCACGCCGAAGCCGACACCGACGCCGACGCAGGACGACTTCCTCCTGGAGAGCTTCCTGGCCCTGGAGACCCCCGAAGGCTTCAAGGCCGAGCTCATCGAGGGGGACATCGTCGTGACTCCACCGCCCGACGGCGACCACGAGGACGCCATCGACATGATCGTGCGGCAGGTGCACCGGCACGCGGAGACGGAGATGCAGGCCTCGGGGAACAAGGGGCTGATCCTGCCGCGCGGTGGGCTGTGCCCGAAGAACCGGGCGATTCCCGACGCGACCTTCGCGCCGCGCGGGCTGCGGCTGTTCCGTGGCGCGGAGCCGTGGATGCCGTGCGAGGGCGTCGCGATGGTCGCCGAGGTCACCAGCCGGAAGCCGCTGGGCGACCGGGCCGCGAAGCGGCACTGCTACGCGCGGGGCGGCATCCCCCTGTACCTCCTCGTGGACCGGGAGCAGGGGCGGGTCACCCTGTTGAGCGAGCCCTCCGGGGACGACTACGCGCGCACCGTCTCCGTGGCCTTCGGCAAGCCCGTGCCGCTGCCGGAACCGTTCGGGTTCGAGCTGGACACCGCCGACCTCGTCTGAGGCGCCCGCGGCGAGCGCATACGCTGCGGGTATGGCAGTCGATCCGCGGGAGCCGGGCCCCGAATACCGGGAGTTCTGGCGGGAATACCACCTGTGCACCTTCACCTCCCTGCGGCCGGACGGCACACCGCATGTCGTGCCCGTCGGCGTCACGTGGGAGCCGGAGACGGGGACGGCCCGGATCATCACGAACCGGCACAGCCGCAAGGTGGCCAACGTCCGTGCGGCCGGGGCGGCGGGGGCGCGGGTGGCGGTGTGCCAGTTCGCCCGGGGGCGCTGGGCGACGCTGGAGGGCACGGCCGTCGTCAGGACGGAACCCGACGTCGTCGCGGACGCCGTCCGCCGGTACGCCGAGCGGTACGAGCGCACCCCCAGGCCCAACCCCGACCGCGTCGTCATCGAGATCGCGGTCGACCGCGCCATGGGGCGTCCCGGGCGGACTCCGGGGCGTGCGCCCGGCTGACGCGGCCCCTCACGCCGCCGCGGCCTCGGCGAACAGCGCCCGGCCCGCCCCCGCCGGGTAGGGCCGCCCGAGGACGCGCCCGTCCTCGCTGCCGACCGACATCACGCCGACCACCGTGCCCGACTGCGTCGCGGCGTCGTAGTGCTGGAGCCAGGGTCCGCCGCTGGCGCCCCGGCTGAGGCGGCACGGGGCGAGGAGCAGTCCGCCGACGTTCGCCGCGTGGGCGGTGCGCGCCGTCAACAGCTCGGCCCGACCCGAGCAGTGGGCGAGCGTCGCGCCGTCGAAGGGGGCGGCGGCCGGGTAGCCCATCGGCAGTACCGGGGCCGCCGCGTCGACGGGCGCGTAGTCGAGGGCGTTGGCGCCGTAGGCGTCCTGGATGGTCCGGCCGTCGCGGCGCTCGACGGTCACGAACGCGTAGTCGTGCGGAAGGATGTCCTCCAGCCGCCGGTTGACGTCCCACCCCGGCGGGGTGTGGTAGGAGACGACCTTCCAGCCCGTCTCCATGACGCCCCCGGCCGTCGCGTCCTGCGGGGCGGACCCGGCCCGCCCCGACCCGTCGGCTTCGTGCCCGGGCGCGAACCAGGCGCGGTGCGGCCGCCCGGGGTGCCGGGGCGAGGTCAGGCAGTGGGCGGCGGTCGCTATGACGCTGCCGCTCGGCGAGTCCACTATCGCGCCGGAGCAGATCCCCACGCGCCCGTCGGCCAGCTGCGTCACGAGCTTGCCGACCGTGGCGACGCCGCCGCCCGCCCAGGGCTCGCCCTGGGCGCCGGCCGTGCGGGTGGGGAGCTCTGGCGGACCGGTCGTCCCGGCCACGGCGATGGTGGCGAAGACGGTGGCCAGCGCCGCGGTCGCCGTGCGTATGTGCTCCATCACCACACCGTGCGGGCCCGCCGGTAGCCCGGCCACCGCGCGGCGCCCGTCCGGGTGAACACGACGCCCGGCCCGCCCCGGCCGTCGGCTTCGTGTCCCGACGATGCGGAACAGGAGGTTCCGTGGTGACGCGTCCCAAGGACGGACGCTCACTCCCGTGCGTAGACGCCGACCCGCGCCGGGGCGGATGCTCCCCTCGACCTTACGCAACCGTAAGGTCGCTTTCAGGCCGCATCCACCTTGGGAGTGTCAGTGCAGTCACCCCGGTCCCGGCGCCGCCGCCTCGCGTCCCCCCTCGTCCTCATGGCCACCGCGGCAGCCCTCACCCTCTCCGCCACCCCCGCGCACGCGGAGTCGGAACGCCCCGACTTCTACGAGCCGCCGGCCACGCTCCCGGCGCACAACGGCGACGTCATCCGCTCCGAGTCCGCCGACTTCTACCTGGACCCGTTCCGGCTCCTCAAAGCCGCCGCCGACGTCAACCGGATCATGTACCGGACGACGGACGGTGACGGCGAGCCGCTCGCCGTCACCGGCACCGTGCTCACCCCGCACAAGGAGTGGTCCGGCGGGGGCGAGCGCCCCCTGGTCAGCTACGCCGTCGGCACGCAGGGCCTCGGCGACCACTGCGCCCCGTCCCGCCAGCTCGCCGCCGGGAGCGAGTACGAGGGCCTGTTCATCAAGGGCCTGCTCCTGCGCGGGTACGCCGTCGTCGTCACCGACTACGAGGGGCTCGGCACCCCCGGCGAACACACCTACATGAACCGCGCGGTCTCCGGGCAGGCCGTGCTGGACGCCGCCCGGGCCGCCCAGCGGCTGCCCGAGGCGGGGATCGCCGACGACGGTCCCGTCGCGATCACCGGCTACTCGCAGGGCGGCGGCGCCGCCGCTGCCGCCGCCGAGCTGGCCCCCACCCACGCGCCCGAGCTGGACCTCAGGGGCGTCGCCGCCGGCGCCGTACCGGCCGACCTGAACGCCGTCGCCGAGACCATCGACGGCTCCCTGTACGCCGGGTTCCTCGGCTACTCGGTGGCCGGCCTCGCCGCCGGGAACGACATCGACACCGAGCCCTACCTCAACGAGAAGGGCGAGGCGTTCCTGGAGGAGTCCCGGCGGTACTGCACGATCGAGGCCGTCGCCCGGCACGCCTTCACGCGCAGCGCCACCCTCACCGAGAGCGGCGAGCCCCTCTCGGAGTACCTCAAGGAACCCCTGTGGAAGGCCGTCATCGACGAACAGCGCATCGGCGAGCGCACCCCGGCCGTGCCGACGCTGGTCACGCACAGCCTCCTCGACGACGTGATCCCCTACCGGGTCGGCAAGAACCTGGCGGCCGACTGGTGCGCCGGGGGCGCGACCGTCGAGTTCTCCTGGAACCTCGGCCCGACACACGTCGGCGGGGCCGTGGCCGGCTACCCGAAGGTGTTCACCTGGTTGGGTGACCGCTTCGAGGGCGAGCGGCCCCGCTCGACCTGCTGACCGTCCCACCCCCGGCCGCGTGGACGCGCCGGGCGGGAGCCGCAGCCGGCCCCCGCCCGGCGCCCGGTCGTGTCCCGCACGCCCCGCCGCGTCCCCACCGCCCGGCGGTGCCGGGCCGGGCCGGGCGGGTGACCGAGCGGTCACCCGCCCGGTCGCCGCAAGGAACGTGCCAGCCCGGCGGGTGCGGAGGATGATGGGAGTCGGACACCGGCCGCGGGCGACGGCGCCCTGTCCCGGTCGGCGGCGGTGTGCGTGGCCCGGTGGGCGGAAGGAGGGCCGGATGAGTGCTGAGGGCTTCGTCCACGCCGGTTCGGCGGGGCACGTCAAGCGGTCACGCCCTCAGGGCCGCACCCCGGTGACCCGTTCGGACAGCGGCGGGCTGCTGGACATCCTCGGCGTGGCCGCCATCGTCATCGACGTGCGCGGCCGCATCGTCTTCTGGAGCCCCCAGGCCGAGGTCCTGCTGGGGTACCCGGCGCAGGAAGCGCTCGGCCAGTACGCCGCGCGGCTGCTCGTGCCCGAGGAGCAGTTCGACTTCGTGCTGCGCCTCTTCGCCGACGTCATGGCCGACGAGGAGGGCAGCTGGGAGGGCAGCTTCCCGGTGCGCCACAAGGACGGCGAGCTGCGGCTGCTGGAGTTCCGCAACATGCGGCTCCTGGACGACCTCGGCGACCCGTACGCGCTGGTCCTGGCCACCGACCGATCGATCCTGCGCCGCGTGGAACGCGACCTCGCGCTCTCCGTGCGGCTGGTCGAGCAGTCCCCCATCGGGCTCGCGATCATGGACACCGACCTGCGGTACGTCACCGTCAACCCGGCCCTGGAGCGGATCAACGGCCTGCCCGCCGACAAGCACATCGGCCGCCGGGTACGCGACACACTGCCCTTCCTGGACGCCCAGACGATCGAGGCGTCCATGCGGCACGTCCTGGCCACCGGGGCCCCGCTGCTCGACCAGTACACGATCGGGCGAACGTCGGAGGACCCGCAGCACGAACACGCCTGGTCCGTCTCCTTCCACCGGCTGGAGGACGCCAACGGGCACGTCCTCGGGCTCGCGACGTCGGTCGTCGACGTCACCGACCGGCACCGCGCCGCCCTGGAGGCCGACCGGGCCCGACACCGGCTGGCCGTCGTCGCCGACGCCTCCATCCGGATCGGGACGACCCTCGACCTGGAGACGACCGCACGCGAGCTGGCCGACGTCGCCGTGCCGGAGCTGGCCGACGTCGCCGCCGTGGACGTGCTCGACTCCGTGCTGGAGGGCCGACGCGGCACCACCGACCCGCGCGGCCCCGCCCTCTTCCGCGCCCTCGCCGTCAACGCCGGCTACCCCACCGAGGCCATCCGCGCCGCCGACCCGCCCGGCCAGCTGGCCCGCTACGACGCCGACCGGCTCGTCACCCAGTGCGTGCGCACCGGACGGCCGATGCTCGTCGCGCACGTGGCGGAGGCCGACCTGCGGGGCATAGCCCGCGACCCCGAGTCGGCCGCACTGCTCGCCCGCGCCGGCGTCCACTCCTACCTCGCGGTACCCCTCATCGCCCGGGGCGAGGTGCTCGGCGCCCTCGACCTCAAGCGGGCCCGCAACCCGCTGCCCTTCGACCAGGACGACGTCGCCCTCGCCTCCGAGCTGGCGAACCGCGCGGCCGTCTGCATCGACAACGCCCGCTGGTACGAGCGGCAGCGCAACACCGCGCTCACCCTCCAGCGCAGCCTCCTGCCGCAGCATCCGCCGCCGCTGACCGGCCTGGACGTCGCCTCCCGCTACCAGCCGGCCGGAGCGGCCAGCGAGGTCGGCGGCGACTGGTTCGACACCCTGCCCCTCAGCGGCGGGAAGACCGCGCTCATCGTGGGCGACGTCATGGGCAGCGGGATCAACGCCGCCACCACCATGGGGCGGCTGCGCACCGCGACCCAGACCCTCGCCGAACTCGACCTCGACCCGGCCGAGCTCCTACGCCACCTCGACAAGATCACCGCAGGGCTCGACAACTACATCGCCACCTGCGCCTACGCCCTCTACGACCCGCACCGCGGCACGCTGTGCATCGCCAACGCGGGTCACCTGCCGCCCGTCCTCGTCCGGCGCGGCCGGGAGCCGGAGCTGCTGGACGTCCCCACCGGCACGCCGCTGGGCGTCGGCGGGGTGGGCGGCGTCGCGTTCCGCACCATGTCGCTCCCGGTGGGCCCCGGCGACCAGCTCGTCCTCTACACCGACGGCCTCGTCGAACGGCGCGACGAGGACATCGACATGGGCCTGGGCAAGCTGCTGGGCCTGCTCGACGGCCCCGAGCGCGAGCTGGAGCAGACCTGCGACCGGCTGCTGCGCAACCTGCGCGGCACCGGCCTGCACGAGGACCACGACGACGCCGCCCTCCTCGTGGCCCGCGTCCGCCCGCCGGAAACCGGCTGAGCACGCGCGGACGTCGGTCGGCGGCGACCGGCAGTCGCGGCGGCCGTCAGTCGCGGCGGCCGGGGCGCCAGACGACCAGGGCGCTCGACTGCTGCACGTCCTCGTACCGCACGAGATCCCGCCGGTAGGAGGCGTGGACCTGCGCCTCACGCTGGCGCATCGCGACCGCCGCGCCCTCCACGGCCTGCTGGAGCTCGGCCACCCGCGACCGCAACGCGGTGACCTGGTTCTCCAGCTCGATGATGCGCTTGATGCCGGCCAGGTTGATGCCCTCGACCTGGCTGAGCCGCTGCACCTCGCGCAGCTGCTCGATGTCACGCGCGGAGTACCGGCGCCCCCGCCCGGCCGTGCGGTCGGGGGAGACCAGGCCGAGGCGGTCGTACTGGCGGAGGGTCTGCGGGTGCAGCCCGGAGAGCTGGGCGGCGACCGAGATGACGTAGACCGGCGACTCGTCGGTCAGCTCGTACGGGGAACCGCCCCCGCGGAAGCGGGAACCGGCGTTGTTCCTGCGTGCATCTCGGCCGTCCACCTCAGTCTCCCTTCGCGGCCTTGAACAGCGCCGCCCGTGGGTCCTCCCCCGCCGTCGCGTCGCGGAAGGACTCCAGGGCCTCCTTGGCCTTCTTGCCCATCTCCTTCGGCACCGTCACCTCGACGGTGACCAGAAGGTCCCCGCGCGTGCCGTCCTTGCGCGCGGCTCCCTTGCCCCGGGCCCGCAGCGTGCGCCCGGGGGGCGTACCGGGCGGCAGCTTCAACGTCACCGGCGGCCCGCCGAGCGTCGGGACGCTGATCTCCGCGCCGAGGGCGGCCTCCGCGAAGGTGACGGGCACGGTGACCGTCAGGTTGTCGCCGCGCCGCCCGAACACGGGGTGCGGGTCGACGTGGACGACGACGTACAGGTCGCCGTTCGGACCGCCGCGCTCCCCGGGGGCGCCCTTGCCGCGCAGCCGGATGCGCTGGCCGTCCGACACCCCGGCCGGGATGCGGACCTGCATGGTGCGGGAGCTCGTCGCCCGCCCGCTGCCCCGGCACACCTCGCACGGGTGCTCCGCGATCAGGCCGCGGCCCTTGCAGTCCAGGCACGGGTCGGTGAGCGAGAAGCCGCCTCCGCCGCCCCGGCTGACCTGCCCCGTCCCCACGCACGTCGGACACACCCGGGGTGTGCCGTTCTTGTCGCCGGTGCCGGAACACGCCTTGCAGGCGGCGCTGCTGGACATGCGCAGCGGCACCGTGGCGCCGTCCACGGCCTCGGTGAAGCTGAGCGTCACCTCCGACTCGACGTCCTGGCCGCGCCGGGGCTGGGTGCGCGTCGTGGTCCCGCCCCGGTTGAACAGGCCGCCGAAGACGTCGCCGATACCGCCCCCGAAGCCGCCGCCGGGGCTGCCCTGGGTACCGCCGAAGAGGTCGCCCAGGTCGAAGTTGAAATTGCCCCCGCCCGCTCCGGGGCCGGGACGGAAGCCGCCGCTGCCCAGCAGGGCGCGCGCCTCGTCGTACTCCTTGCGGGACTTGGCGTCGGACAGGACCTCGTTGGCCTCGCCGACCTCCTTGAACCGCTCCTCGGCCTTCACGTCGCCCTTGTTGGCGTCCGGATGGTACTCGCGGGCGAGCTTGCGGTAGGCCTTCTTGATCTCCGCCTCGGTGGCGTCCTTGGGGACACCGAGGACCTTGTAGAGGTCCTTCTCCAGCACTTCCCTGCTGAGGTTCATGCGCGGCGTCCCTCCTTCCCTCGTCCTGCCACGCCCCGGGCGGGCCGCGCACGGCGGCCCGCCCGGCGGCGCTCGTCCGCGTCAGCCCTGCTCCGGGCCACCGTTCTCCTCGTCCGTCGCCGCCTTCTCGTCGCCCTGCCCGGCCTGCGCCTCGGTGTCCGAGGCCGACTGCGCGCTTCCGGGCTGCGGCTCGGCGACACCGACCCGCGCGGGGCGGATCGTGCGCTCGCCGATGCGATACCCCGGCTGCAGGATCTGCACGCACGTGGTCTCGGAGACGTCCGGCGAGTAGGCGTGCATCAGCGCCTCGTGCACCGTCGGGTCGAAGGGCTCGCCCTCCTTGCCGAACTGGTGGAGGCCCATCTTGGCCACCACCGTCTCCAGCGACTCGGCCACCGACTTGAAACCGCCGACCAGCTCGCCGTGGTCCCGGGCCCGCCCGATGTCGTCGAGCACCGGAAGCAGCTCGGTGAGGAGGTTGGCCACCGCGATCTCCTTGACGGCGATGCGGTCGCGCTCCACCCGGCGCCGGTAGTTGGCGAACTCCGCCTGCAGCCGCTGGAGGTCCTGGGTGCGCTCGCCGAGCGCCGTCCTGGCCTGGTCCAGCTGCGCGGTGAGCGCCACTTCCTGGAGCTCCTTGGAGTCCCCGGCCCCGGCCGCCGGGCCCGCCTCGTCGGCGGGACCGGCGGCCTGGGCGGCAGCCTCATCGGGCGATGCGGAGGCGTCGGCGGGGACGTCGGGCTTCTCGTTGTCGAAACCCGGGGTCTCCTCCGTCACGCCGCACCTCCCTTTCGGTCGGTCTTCTCGTCGTCCACGATCTCGGCGTCGACGACGTCGTCGTCCCCGCCCTGCGCCTGGCCGGCCCCACCCGGGGCGCCGCCGTCGGCCTGCTGGGCCTGGGCGTCGGCGTACAGGGCCTGACCGAGCTTCTGGCTCGTCGCGGCGACCTTCTCGGTGGCCTCGCGGATCGCCGAGGTGTCCTCGCCCTTCAGCTTCTCCTTGAGGTCGCTGACGGCCTCCTCGACCTCACCCTTGGTGTCGGCCGGGACCTTGTCCTCGTTCTCCTGGAGGAACTTCTCGGTCGTGTAGACGAGCTGCTCCGCCTGGTTCCGCGTCTCGGCGGCCTCGCGGCGCTTGGAGTCCTCCTCCGCGTACTGCTCGGCGTCCCGCATCATGCGCTCGATGTCGTCCTTCGGCAGCGCGGAGCCGCCGGTGACGGTCATGCGCTGCTCCTTGCCGGTACCGAGGTCCTTGGCGGAGACGTGCATGATGCCGTTGGCGTCGATGTCGAAGGTGACCTCGACCTGCGGCACGCCGCGCGGGGCGGGCGGCAGGCCGGTCAGCTCGAACATCCCGAGCTTCTTGTTGTACGCCGCGATCTCGCGCTCGCCCTGGTAGACCTGGATCTGCACCGACGGCTGGTTGTCCTCGGCCGTCGTGAAGATCTCCGAGCGCTTGGTCGGGATCGTGGTGTTGCGCTCGATGAGCTTCGTCATGATGCCGCCCTTGGTCTCGATGCCGAGGGACAGCGGGGTGACGTCGAGCAGCAGGACGTCCTTGACCTCGCCCTTGAGGACGCCGGCCTGGAGCGAGGCGCCGATGGCGACGACCTCGTCCGGGTTGACGCCCTTGTTGGCCTCCTTGCCGCCGGTCAGCTCCTTGACGAGCTCGGCGACGGCCGGCATCCGCGTCGAACCGCCGACCAGCACCACGTGGTCGATCTGGTTGAGCTGGATGCCCGCGTCCTTGATGACGTTGTGGAACGGGGTCTTGCAGCGGTCCAGCAGGTCCTGCGTGAGCTGCTGGAACTGCGCCCGCGTCAGCTTCTCGTCGAGGTGCAGCGGGCCCTCGGCGGAGGCGGTGATGTAGGGCAGGTTGATCGTGGTCTCGGTGGACGAGGACAGCTCGATCTTGGCCTTCTCGGCCGCCTCGCGCAGACGCTGGAGCGCCATCTTGTCCTTGGAGAGGTCCACGCCGTGACCGGACTGGAACTGCTTGACCAGGTAGTCGACGATGCGCTGGTCCCAGTCGTCACCACCGAGGTGGTTGTCACCGTTGGTGGCCTTCACCTCGACCACGCCGTCGCCGATCTCCAGCAGCGAGACGTCGAAGGTGCCGCCGCCGAGGTCGAAGACCAGAATCGTCTGGTCTTCCTTCTCCATGCCGTAGGCGAGGGCCGCGGCCGTCGGCTCGTTGACGATGCGCAGGACGTTGAGGCCCGCGATCTCGCCGGCCTCCTTGGTGGCCTGACGCTCGTGGTCGTTGAAGTAGGCCGGGACGGTGATGACGGCGTCGGCGACCTTCTCGCCCAGGTACGCCTCGGCGTCCCGCTTCAGCTTCTGCAGCACGAAGGCGCTGATCTGCTGCGGGTTGAAGTCCTTGCCGTCCAGGTTGATCTTCCAGTCGGTGCCCATGTGGCGCTTGACCGACCGGATCGTCCGGTCCACGTTGGTGACGGCCTGGCGCTTGGCGACCTCGCCGACCAGCACCTCGCCGTTCTTCGCGAAGGCGACGACGGACGGCGTGGTCCTGGCGCCCTCCGCGTTGGTGATGACGGTGGGCTCACCGCCTTCGAGGACACTGACGACGGAGTTCGTCGTACCCAGGTCGATGCCGACCGCACGTGCCATTTCGGAATCTCCTCCAGCTAAGCCTTGAGTGGAACTCACTCAAGAGTGCATGACGGCCGCACCGCTGTCAACGGAGCTGAGTCGACCCGACTCAAGTCGCTTGCCGAAGAACGACGCACCACCGTCGAATCCGCAGGTCAGCGCAGTACAGGAGCCATCACCGGCACGGCGGCCGGAAACCGTCACCTGCGCTCCGATCACTTGCGGCCCGACAAGCGGGTGAACCGATCGTCGGCTCATCCGCTTATGGCTGCGGCGGGCTGAATTATGTCGCGATTGTGACGATCAGCGCTTTAACGATCACTCTGCGAGGACAAGGCAGCCAGTGACCGGTGAACCCTTCGCGACAGGAGAGACGGGAGATGGTGTCCGGTGCGTGCTGATCGGCCTCACCCCCGGCGCATCGCGCTGCCGAGCTGCCTGGCCGCCGCGGCGCTCGCCGCCGTCCTCGCGGGCGGGCCGGCGACGGCCACCCCGCACCGTCCCCCCGCCGCCCACCATCCGGCGGCGGGCGACCCCGCCGGCGCCCGGCCGCTCCGCTCGACCGAGGCCGCCGTGGCGGAGGCGGCCCGCGTCTCCCGCACGGCCGGCCGCGTCACGCGGCAGTACGAACGGGCCAAGGCCGCCGCCGCACGGCAGCGCAAGGCCGTCGACCGGCTGAGCGACCGGCTGGACCGCAAGCGTGCGGAGTACGACGTCCTGCGGCGTGCCGTGGGCGCCGCGGCGGCCAGCCAGTACCGCAGCGGGACGTTCCTCCCCGGGGCCCAGGTCGTCGTCGCCGACTCCCCGGAGGAGTTCCTGGCCACCTCCGGCTACCTCGCCCGCACCAACAAGGCCGTGGTGCGGCTCGCGCGCTCCGCGCAGGAGGCCCGCGCGGAACTGGCACGGGAGAAGGAGCAGGCCGACCGCGCGCTGGAGCGGCTCCAGGCCGAGGAGGCGCGTCGGCACCGGCTGAAACGCCGGGTGGACGCCGCCCTGGAGCGGGCCCAGGAGCGCGCGACCCGGTTGCGGGCCCGCGCCGAACAGCGGCGGCGCACCCCCGACCCCGAACGCCCGGACGCCCCCGCCGCGCGCGGCGCCTGGGTGGCCCCCGTCGCGTCCTACGTCCTGACCGCCGGATACGCGGCCCGGGGCACCCTGTGGTCCAGCGGCCACACCGGGCAGGACTTCGCGGTGCGGTCCGGCACCCCGGTCCGGGCGGTGGGAGGCGGCACCGTCGTGCGGGCGGGCTACGGCGGCCCCTACGGCAACGAGGTCGTCCTCGCCCACGGCGACGGCTACTGGACGCACTACGCCCACCTGTCGGTGATCCAGGTCGGCGTCGGCCAGCGGGTGCAGGCGGGCCGGCAGATCGCGCTCTCCGGCTCCACGGGCAATTCCAGCGGCCCCCACCTGCACTTCGAGGTCCGGCGTTCCCCGGCGCAGGGCTCCAGCGTGAGCCCCGTCCCCTGGCTGCGGGCGCGGGGCGTGGTGGTCTGAGGGCCGACGCGGCGCCGACGGCCACCCGGGGCGGGTTAGCCGACCCTCAGCGACGCAGATCACCGCAGAGGGCGGTACAGCGCGGGACGGATTGTGGATAGTCTCGTACGGACTGACTAAGTTACTAACTAGTACGTACGTGTGCACCGGCTGGGCCCGCTCGCCCCGCCGACGCCGCTACCGCCTCCGCAGGCCCGAGGAGCCCCCATGCAACTCGCCGCGATCGTCGTCTCGCTGGCCCTCAGCGTCGTCGGCATTGCGCTGCTCGCGCGAGCCGTCGCCCAGTTCGTGCGGTTCTTCAAGCTCGGGCAGCCCGCCCCGGCCGGCAGCCGCGCGAACGACCCGTGGCAGCGCTCGGTCACGCTGGTCAGGGAGTTCCTGGGCCACACCCGGATGAACAAGTGGGGCGTCGTCGGCGTCGCGCACTGGTTCGTCGCGATCGGCTTCCTCACGCTGCCGCCCACGATCATCGCCGCGTACGGGCAGCTGTTCGTGCCGGACTGGACGCTGCCGGTGCTCGGCGGCTGGCTCCCCTACGAGCTGTACATCGAGTTCATCGGCGTCGCGACGACGCTGGGC
>NZ_JACXYU010000039.1 GCF_014779715.1 Streptomyces chumphonensis | reverse complement strand
CCCTGGAGCGTCGCCGCGTGAGGTGCGCGACGCGATCGTGGGGGCGGCCGAGCAGGGTGTGGTGGGCAGTCCGGGCAGTGGTTCGCCGAACCTGCTGCTGGACGTGTCGGGTCTGGGGGATGCCCCGCAGCCGGGTGGGCCCAGTGCGGAGTTCACCGCCCAGTGTTCGGAGTCCGAGCCGAGCTGTGCGTTCGACGCCTCCGGGTCCTCCGACCCCGACGGTGACATCGCCTCCTACGCCTGGGACTTCGGCGACGGCGAGTCCGGTACCGGGGTGGCCCCCTCGCACACCTACGCGGCGGCCGGGAGCTACGAGGTGCGGCTGACCGTCACCGACGCCGACGGCAACCGCGACACCGCCACCCGCACCGTGCGCGCCGGGCGGCCCCCGGCCGGTGAGGAGCCCACCGCCTCCTTCACCGTCTTCTGCATGCAGGACGTCTGCGACTTCGACGCCCGCCGCTCCTCCGACCCCGACGGCGACATCGCCGCCTACGCCTGGGACTTCGGCGACGGCACCGGCGGCAGCGGCGCCACCGTCTCCCACCGCTACCCCGCCGCCCAGCAGAACTACACCGTCCGCCTCACCGTCACCGACACCGCCGGCCACACCGGCACCGCCACCCGCACCCTCCAGTGCTGGAACCTCGGCACCAGCGCCTTCTGCTTCCCCCGGTAA
>NZ_JACXYU010000038.1 GCF_014779715.1 Streptomyces chumphonensis | reverse complement strand
CTTGGCGCCGTCCTCCAGAGTGAGGGCCCCGCTGACGACGGCTGCGGCGATTTCGCCTTGGGAGTGGCCGATCACGGCTGCGGGTTCGACGCCCAACGACCGCCACATCGCGGCGAGGGAGACCATGACGGCGAACAGCACGGGCTGGATGACGTCCACCCGCGTGATCGGTTCGTCGCTGCGGAGGACTTCGGTCAGGGACCAGTCCACGTGCGGGGACAGTGCTGCTTCGCAGGCGGCGATCGACTCCCTGAACACCTGGGAGGTGTTCAGGAGTTCGTGGGCCATGCCGGTCCACTGCGAGCCTTGACCGGGGAAGACGAAGACGGGCCGTTCCACCTGTCCGCTGCCGGTGATCACCCCGGGGGCTTCTTCGCCTGCGGCGAGGGCGTCGAGGCCGGTCAGGAGTTCGTCGCGGTTGTTGCCGAGGATGACGGCGCGGTGGTCGAGGAAGGCGCGCTGGGTGGTCAGGGCGTGGGCGACCTCGCGCACGTCGTCGGTGGTCTCCCGCAGGTGGGCCGCCAGGCGTCCCGCCTGGGCGCGGAGGGCGTTGCCGTCCCGCGCGGACAGCACCAGCGACACCACCGACGTCTCGTACCCCACCCGGTCCGGTGTCTCGGCCGGGGCGAGGGCCGGCGTCTCCGTCGGGGCCTGTTCGAGGATGACGTGGGCGTTGGTGCCGCTGAT
>NZ_JACXYU010000037.1 GCF_014779715.1 Streptomyces chumphonensis | reverse complement strand
CCCCAGCGTCGTCATGAGGCCGATGAACTCGATGTACAGCTCGTACGGCAGCCAGCCGCCGAGGACGGGGAGCGTCCAGTCCGCCTGGAAGAGCTGCCCGTAGGCGTTGATGATGGTCGGCGGCAGCGTGAGGAAGCCGATCGCGACGAACCAGTGCGCGACGCCGATCACGCCCCACTTGTTCATGCGGGTGTGGCCCAGGAACTCACGGGCCAGCGTGGCGGTACGGGCCTTCGGATCGTCGGTGCGCAGCCCGGCGGGCACGGGGCCGCCGAGCTTCATGAACCGGACGATCTGGACGACGGCACGCGTGATGAGTGCCAGACCGACCGCGGTGAGGCTCAGTGTGACGATGATCGCGGCGAGTTGCATGACGTCTCCCCGGGCCCGGGACGGTGGGCGGCGTGTGGGGGAGAGGCCCCGGGGCCCTCACCGGCACCCTACGCGGAAGATCGCCCTCGCGCCGGGAGCCGGGCCGCCGACGCGGAACGGCCGGTCCCGCGCGGGGCGGGACCGGCCGTTCCGGTGTCGGGGCGTCGAGGTGTCGGCGTCAGCGGGCCGGCTGCGGCTCGGGCGCGGGCTCACCGGCGTCCGCGTCGGCGTCCCCGCCGTCCTCGGGGCCGTCGGCCGGCGTCTTCACGGACTCCAGCAGCAGCTGGGCGACGTCGACGACCTGGACGGACTCCTTGGCCTCGCCGTCGTT
>NZ_JACXYU010000036.1 GCF_014779715.1 Streptomyces chumphonensis | reverse complement strand
CGATCCGGAACCCGAGCCGGCACCCGGCCCGTCCACCGGCCGCACCCACGCCCCGAAAGGCTGACCGATGCACGTTGTGCGCGCCCCCTTCTCCGCGCGGGCCTGGCGGGAGCTCGGCTACGTCCTGACGAGCCTTCCCGTGGCCGTCGTCGTCTTCTCGACCCTCGTGACCCTGGTCGCGACGAGTGCCGGGCTCCTGGTGACGTTCGTCGGCGTCCCGCTGCTGGCCGTGACGCTGCTGTGCGCGCGGGCGTTCGGCGCCATGGAACGGGCCCGGGCCCGCGTCCTGCTGGGCCTGGACGTCCCGGCGCCCGGTCCGGTGCGGACGCCGCGCGGCAAGGGCGGCCCTGCGGCCCGGACGGTGGCGGTCCTCAAGGACGGCGCGAGCTGGCGGCACGTGCTGTACGGGCTCGTCCACTTCCCGTGGGCCGTCTTCTCCTTCAGCGCGGGACTGGCCCTGTGGTCGGCCGGCTGGGGGATGCTGACGTACCCGCTGTGGAGCTGGTCGCTGCCCGAGCCGGGCACCCAGCTGGGCGACAACGCCGCGGGCGAGCCGATCTACGTCGACTCACCGCCGGAGCTGGCCGCCTTCAGCGCCGTCGGGGCGCTGATCGTGCTCCTCGTCCCGTGGTGGCTGCGGGCCCTGACGGCCGTCGACCGGTTCCTCGTCGCCGGGCTGCTCGGCCCGACGCGGCTGGTGGAGCGGGTGTGGG
>NZ_JACXYU010000035.1 GCF_014779715.1 Streptomyces chumphonensis | reverse complement strand
GAGGAGGGCGGCGAGGAGACGCAGTTCGGCGTCTCCCAGGTCGAGCACTTCTCCTGGAAGGGCCTGCTGGACTTCTCCACCTGCACCGAGTGCGGACGCTGCCAGTCCCAGTGCCCCGCCTGGAACACCGGCAAGCCCCTCTCCCCCAAACTGCTCGTCCTGTCCCTACGGGACCACGCCTACGCCAAAGCGCCCTACCTGCTCGCGGGCGGCGGCAAGAACGCCGAAGGCGAGGAGCGGGGAACGTCCGAGCAACTGGCCGACGTCCCGACCGCCGCGCTGGCGGAGGCCGAGCGTCCGCTGATCGGGACGCTGGAGGACAACGGCGTCATCGACCCCGACGTGCTGTGGTCCTGCACCACCTGCGGCGCCTGCGTCGAACAGTGCCCCGTCGACATCGAGCACGTCGACCACATCGTCGACATGCGCCGCTACCAGGTCATGATCGAGTCCGCGTTCCCGTCGGAGGCGGGGACGATGCTCAAGAACCTGGAGAAGAAGGGCAACCCCTGGGGCCTGGCCAAGAAGCAGCGCCTGGAGTGGACCAAGGAGGTCGATTTCGAGGTGCCGGTCGTCGGCAAGACGATCGAGGACCTGACCGAGGTCGACTACCTGTACTGGGTCGGCTGCGCCGGCGCCCTGGAAGACCGCGCCAAGAAGACCACCAAGGCCTTCGCCGAACTCCTCCACATCGCCGGCGTGAAATTCGCCATCATGGGCGGCGACGAGAAGTGCACCGGCGACTCCGCCCGCCGCCTCGGCAACGAATTCCTCTTCCAACA
>NZ_JACXYU010000034.1 GCF_014779715.1 Streptomyces chumphonensis | reverse complement strand
TGTCCGAGAACATCATGCACTTCGTGCTCGCCCGCCCCGAGGGCGCCGGACCGGGCACCAAGGGCCTGTCCCTCTTCCTCGTCCCCAAGTACGACTTCGACTGGGAGACCGGCGAACTCGGCGAGCGCAACGGCGCCTACGCCACCAACGTCGAGCACAAGATGGGCCTCAAGGCCTCCAACACCTGCGAGATGACCTTCGGCGACCAGCACCCCGCCAAGGGCTGGCTCCTGGGCGAGAAGCACGACGGCATCCGCCAGATGTTCAAGATCATCGAATTCGCCCGCATGATGGTCGGCACCAAAGCCATCGCCACCGCCTCCACCGGCTACCTCAACGCCCTGGAGTACGCCAAGGAGCGGGTCCAGGGCGCGGACCTGACCCAGTTCACCGACAAGACCGCCCCCCGCGTCACCATCACCCACCACCCCGACGTCCGCCGCTCGCTCATGACCCAGAAGGCCTACGCCGAAGGCATGCGCGCCCTGGTCCTCTACACCGCCTCCGTCCAGGACGACATCCTCGTCCAGGAGGCCGCAGGCGAAGACGCCTCCGCCGCCCACCGCCTCAACGACCTGCTCCTGCCCATCGTCAAGGGCTACGGCTCCGAGCGGTCCTACGAGCAGCTCGCCCAGTCCCTGCAGACCCTCGGCGGCTCCGGCTACCTGCAGGAATACCCCATCGAGCAGTACATCCGCGACGCCAAGATCGACACCCTCTACGAGGGCACCACCGCCATCCAGGGCCAGGACTTCTTCTTCCGCAAGGTCGTCCGCGACCAGGGCCAGGCCCTCACCGCCCTCTCCGAGGAGATCAAGAAGTTCCTCGCCGACGCCGCCGGCGGCGAGGAACTCGCCACCGCCCGCGACACCCTCGCCAAGGCCGCCGCCGACCTCGAAGCCATCGTCGGCACCATGCTCACCGACCTCGCCGCCACCGAACAGGACGTCACCTCCCTGTACAAGGTGGGCC
>NZ_JACXYU010000033.1 GCF_014779715.1 Streptomyces chumphonensis | reverse complement strand
TCGGCTTCGACGGCCTTCTCCGGTTCGGCG
The DNA here is from genome assembly GCF_014779715.1 of Streptomyces chumphonensis. Lineage (GTDB taxonomy): Bacteria > Actinomycetota > Actinomycetes > Streptomycetales > Streptomycetaceae > Streptomyces > Streptomyces chumphonensis. Next base: position 943 of record NZ_JACXYU010000033.1, on the reverse strand, counting down.
GGTTCGGTGTCGGAGAGGGCGGCGAGGTGGCGCTCGGCGTCGAGGGCGGCGGAGCAGCCGGTGCCGGCGGCGGTGATGGCCTGGCGGTAGGTGTGGTCGACGACGTCGCCGGCGGCGAAGACGCCGGGGATGTTGGTGCGGGTGGAGGGGGCGTCGACGAGGAGGTAGCCCTCGTCGTCCAGGTCGAGTGCGTCGGTGAAGAGTTCGGTGCGGGGGTCGTGGCCGATGGCGACGAAGAGGCCGGTGACGGGGAGTTCGGCGGTCTCGCCGTTCTTGGTGGAGCGCAGGGTGAGGCCGGAGAGTTTGCCGTCGGTGGCGTGGATGGTCTCGACCTCGCTGTCCCAGGCGAAGCGGATCTTGGGGTCGGCGAAGGCGCGGTCCTGCATGGCCTTGGAGGCGCGGAGGGTGTCGCGGCGGTGGACGACGGTGACGGACTTGGCGAAGCGGGAGAGGAAGGTTGCTTCTTCCATCGCGGTGTCGCCGCCGCCGACGACGGCGATGTCCTGGTCGCGGAAGAAGAAGCCGTCGCAGGTGGCGCAGTAGGAGACGCCGCGGCCGGAGAGTTCGTCCTCCTGGGGGAGGCCGAGGCGGCGGTGCTGGGAACCGGTGGCGATGATGACGGTGCGGGCGCGGTGGACGGTGCCGGCGGAGTCGGTGACGGTCTTGATGTCGGCCTTGAGGTCGACGGCGGTGACGTCGTCGGGGATGAGCTCGGCTCCGAAGCGTTCGGCCTGGGCGCGCATCTGGTCCATGAGTTCGGGGCCCATGATGCCGGTGGCGAAGCCGGGGAAGTTCTCGACCTCGGTGGTGTTCATCAGGGCGCCGCCGGCGGTGACCGAACCCTCGAAGATCAGGGGCTTCAGGGACGCGCGCGCGGTGTAGAGGGCCGCGGTGTAACCGGCGGGCCCGGAGCCGATGATGATCACATTGCGAACGTCACTCA
>NZ_JACXYU010000032.1 GCF_014779715.1 Streptomyces chumphonensis | reverse complement strand
CAAGGACTCGAACAGTGCCGTCAGGCGGTGCCGGTCGGCCACGTCGCACGCCGCGACCCGGACCTCGGCGCCCCGCGCCTCCAGGTCCGCCACCAGCTCACCGACACCGTCGGCCGCCGGTCCACGCCGGCTCACCAGCACCAGGCGCTTGACGCCGTGCCGCTCCACCAGGTGCCGCGCGAACAGCGCGCCCAGCCCGCCCGTACCACCGGTGACCAGGACCGCGCCCCCGGTGTCGACCGTCGGCGGCTCGCCGCCGACGGCCCGGCCCAGACGCGGGGCCAGCAACCGGCCCTCGCGGACCGCGACCTGCGGCTCCTCCAGGTCGAGCAGCGCGCCCCAGTCGGGCACGCCGCCGCCGTCGTAGTCGATCAGGGTGAAGCGGTCCGGGTGCTCCGTGTGGGCACTGTGGACCAGGCCCCACACGGGTGCCTGCGCGAGTTCGGGCGTCTCGTCCCGGACGGCGACCGCGCCCCGCGTGACGACCGTCAACCGCGCCTCGCGCAGCGGCTCGCTGGCCACCCAGCGCTGGACCAGCGTCAACGCACTCAGCGCCGTCGCCCGTGCGCACGCGGCCGGATCGCCCGCATCGGTGACCGTCGCCACGGCGGTCACGACGACCTCCGGGGCCGTCGCGCCGTCGGCGATCGCCTGCTCCAGATCGGCCAGGTCGGCGTAGCGGTCGCCCGGCACGTCGAGCTCACCGAGCACCGCGACGTGGGCCGACGTCGCCGACCCGGCGGGGACGTCCACCCATTCGATCCGGTGCAGCGAACGCCGACCGCTCCGCCGCGCGGATTCGAGCTGCGCCTGCTCGACCGGGCGGACGTCCATCCGGGACACCGCCGCGATCGGGGTGCCGTCCTCCCCGGCGATCTCCAGCCGCAGCGTGGTCTCGTCGGCCAGCCCGACGCGCACCCGCAGCCGGGTGCTACCGGTGTCCGCCAGCCGGACCCCGGACCAGGAGAACGGCAACCCGCCCTCGGAACCGGGGCGGTGGAGCATGCCGAGCCCGCCGTGCAGCGCCGAGTCGAGCAGCGCCGGATGGACGGCGAAGCCCTGCGCGGAGCCCGCGACCTCCGGCAGCACCAGCTCGGTGCACACGTCCTCCCCGACCTGCCAGGCCGACCGGACGGCCCGGAACGCGGGACCGTAGTCGAACCCGGGGTCGGTCAGGTGCGCGTGCTTGTTCACCCGCCGGTACAGCTCGTCCACGTCGATCGGCTCGGCTCCCGCAGGCGGCCACTGCCCCGGCGACGCCGCCACCGGCTCGCCCTCGGCCGCCAGCCAGCCCCGGCCGTGGCAGGTGGCCTCGCCCGGTCCGTCGTCATCGACGCTCTCCGGGCGGGTGAAGACGGCGACCTCGCGGCGGCCGTCCTCCCCGGCCGCCCCCACGGTCACCTGCACCCGCACCGTCGCGTCCTCGTCCAGCAGCAGCGGGGACTCGATCACCAACTCGTCCACGACCGGGCACCCGACCTCGCGTCCGGCGGTCAGCGCCATCTCGACCAGCGCCGCCCCGGGGACCAGGACCATGCCGAACACGATGTGGTCACGCGTCCACGGCTGGGCTTCGATCGACAGGCGTCCGCTGAACAGCCACTCGTCACGGTCACCGATCCGGGCCGCCGCGGCGAGCACCGGGTGGTCGACGCGGCCGAGCCCGGCCGCCGTGGCGTCCGCCGAGCGGACGCCCGGCGTGAGCCAGAACCACTCGTGCTGGAAGGCGTAGGTGGGCAGGGGGACGCGCTGGGCGCCGGTGTCGGCGTAGTAGGCCGCCCAGTCGACGGCCACCCCCGCGGCGTGGGCCTCGGACAGGGAGGTGACGAAGCGCCGCAGGCCGCCCTCGTCCCGCCGCAGGGAGCCGATCACCCCCACACGGTCCTCCGCGCCGTGGGCCTGGGCGGTCTG
>NZ_JACXYU010000031.1 GCF_014779715.1 Streptomyces chumphonensis | reverse complement strand
GTTCGTGCTGTTCTCGTCCGTCGCGGCGCTGATCGGTAGTCCGGGTCAGGCGAACTACGCGGCGGCGAACGCGTCGTTGGACGCGCTGGCGCAGCTGCGGCGGGCCTCGGGCCTGCCCGCGACGTCCCTGGCCTGGGGCCTGTGGGCCGAACAGCGCGGCATGGGCGGCACGTTGGACGACCAGGACCGCGCGCGGCTGGAACGCACCGGCATCGGCGCGCTCTCCGACGAACTGGGCCTCGCCCTCTTCGACCAGGCCCTGCGCGCCGACGCGGCCCTGCTGGCACCGGTGCGGCTCGACCCGGCCGCGCTCCGCGACCAGGCCCGCGCCGGGACGCTGCCCGCCCTGCTGCGCGGCCTCGTCCGGCAGCCTGCCCGGCGAGGCGACGCCGGATCGCTCGCCCAGCGCCTGGCCACCGTCCCCGAGACGGACCGGGAACGGGTGGCCGGAGAGTTCGTGCTGCACCACGTGGCGGCCGTACTCGGGCACGCCTCGGCGACCGCCATCGACCCCGAGCGGTCGTTCAAGGACCTCGGCTTCGACTCCCTCGGCGCGGTCGAACTGCGCAACCGGCTCACCCAGAGCGGCGGAGTGCGGCTCCCCGCGACGCTGATCTTCGACCACCCGACCCCGGCGGCCGTCACCCGGCTGCTGCTCGCCGAGGCCGGCCCCGCCGTCGCCCACACGCGACCCGTGGCACGGCCCCGACGCACGGCCCCGGCCGACGAGCCGCTGGCGATCGTGGGCATGAGCTGCCGCTACCCCGGCGGCGTCACCTCACCCGAGGAGCTGTGGGAACTGGTGGCCTCGGGGCGCGACGCGATCAGCGGGCTGCCCACCGACCGGGGCTGGGACGTCGAACGGCTCTACGACCCCGACCCGGACCACGAGGGCACGGTGTACACCCGAGGCGGCGGATTCCTGCGCCGCCCCGGCGACTTCGACGCCGCGTTCTTCGGCATCAGCCCCCGCGAGGCCCTGGCCATGGACCCGCAGCAGCGACTCATCCTCGAGTCGGCCTGGGAGGCGTTCGAGGACGCGGGCATCGACCCGACGTCCCTGCGCGGCTCCGACACCGGCGTCTTCTGCGGCGCCGTGACCACCGACTACGCAGGCATGACGTCCTCGGAGCTGGAGGGGTACCGGCTGACGGGCACCACGACCAGCGTCCTGTCGGGCCGGATCTCCTACACCCTCGGGCTGGAGGGGCCGTCCACCTCCGTGGACACCGCCTGCTCCTCCTCGGCGGTCGCGCTGCACCTGGCCGCCCAGGCCGTCCGCTCCGGCGAGTGCTCCATGGCCCTGGCCGGCGGCGTGACGCTGATGGCCGGCCCCTACCTGCTCACCGAGTTCAGCCGCCAGCGGGCGCTGTCGCCCGACGGGCGGTGCCGGGCGTACTCGGCCTCGGCGGACGGCACCGGCTTCGCGGAGGGCGTCGGTCTGGTCGTGTTGGAGCGGTTGTCGGAGGCGCGGCGCAGGGGGCACCGGGTGTTGGCGGTGCTGCGGGGCAGTGCGGTGAACCAGGACGGGGCGAGCAACGGTCTGACGGCGCCGAACGGTCCGTCGCAGGAGCGGGTGATTCGGCAGGCGTTGGCGAACGCGGGTCTGGGCACCTCGGATGTGGACGTGGTGGAGGGTCACGGTACGGGGACGAAGCTGGGTGACCCGATCGAGGCGCAGGCGCTGCTGGCGACCTATGGCCGGGACCGGAACGGCGAGCCGCTGCGGCTGGGATCGATCAAGTCCAACATCGGCCACACGTCGGCCGCGGCCGGTGTGGCGGGCGTGATCAAGATGGTGCAGGCCATGCGCCACGGGGTGCTGCCGCAGACGCTGCACGTGGACGCGCCGTCCCCGCATGTGGAGTGGGATTCGGGTGCGGTGGAGTTGCTGGCGGAGGCGCGGGAGTGGCCCGCGTCGGGCCGTCCGCGTCGGGCTGCGGTGTCGTCGTTCGGCGTCAGTGGCACCAACGCGCACGTGATCCTGGAGGAGGCCCCCGCCGAGGACCCGGCAGCAGCCGGTGGGCTCGCACCCTCGGTGGTGCCGGTCGTGGTGTCCGCGCGTGGCGAGGCGGCGCTGCGGGCCCAGGCGGAGCGCCTGCGTGCGCAGGTGGCCAAGCGGCCGGAGCTGTCGTTGGTGGATGTCGGTTTCTCGGCGGCGTTGTCGCGGGCGCATCTGGAGCATCGTGCGGCGGTGGTGGCCGCTGACCGGGATGAGCTGCTGGCCGGGCTGGCGGCGTTGTCGGCGGGTGAGCCTGCTGACTCGGTGGTCGAGGGACGTCAGCTGGCGGGGAAGTCGGTGTTCGTGTTCCCGGGTCAGGGGGCGCAGTGGGTGGGGATGGCGGTGGAGTTGCTGGATGCTTCGCCGGTGTTCGCGGAGCGGTTGGCGGAGTGTTCGGCGGCGTTGTCTCCGTTGGTGGGGTGGTCGCTTGAGGATGTGTTGCGGGGTGTTGCGGGTGCTCCGTCGTTGGAGCGGGTGGATGTGGTGCAGCCGGCGTTGTGGGCGGTGATGGTGTCGCTGGCGGCGTTGTGGCGGTCTTTC
>NZ_JACXYU010000030.1 GCF_014779715.1 Streptomyces chumphonensis | reverse complement strand
GGGAGGATTAGCCGGTGTTGTTCGGCCCCGAGGGCCAAGCCTCGCCTGTGGCCGCGCAGCTCGGCTTGATCGGGGCCGGTGACCGTGCGGCAGCTCCGCTCCGCGACCGCTACCGAGCGGAGGCGCAGCGGTGCTCGGCGCTCGACGGGATCGGGCCGGTTGGGCGCGCCGGTGATCCGGGTACGGTCCGAGCACGCCGGACTGAGGGAGACCAACCGTGGCTGAGTACCTGACCGTTCTGACCACTACCGACTCCGCTGAAAAGGCCCGGGCTCTGGCTGTCAGCGCCGTGGAGGCGAAGGTGGCGGCCTGCGCCCAGATCGACGGGCCGGTCACCAGCGTCTACCGGTGGGAGAACGCTGTGCAGACGGACCAGGAGTGGCGCGTGCTGTACATGACGACCGCTGAGCGGTACGTGGAGCTGGAAGCACACATCAAGCAGGTGCACGACTACGACATGCCGGAAATCATCGCCTCCCCCGTCACGCACGGCAGCGCCGACTACCTGTCGTGGGTGAGCGAGGAGACCGCCAAGAGCTGATCAGGCAGCGGCTGCGGCGAGGACCTCCTGGGCGAGGTCTCGCGCCGCGCTGTGCTCCTGGGGCAGCAGCGCCGCGAGGGAGGCCAGCCGCTGGCGGCCCATAGTGGTCGGCGTGCTGGATCCGGGTGACGCCGGAGGCGCAGACCGTCACCTGGCCCAGTGGATAGCAGAGCGATCGGGCCGGCTGCTCCTGTGCCCGACGGCACGCCGCACGTGTCGGCCGGCTGGTGTCAGCTCTCGACCACGCGCAACGCGCCGCTCGGACAGAACGACACGGCTTCCCGGGCCTCGGCCACCCGCTCCGCGGGCACCGGGTCGAGTAGCAGCATCACCCTTCCGTCCACCTCGTCCTGGTCGAAGACCTCCGGTGCCGTCAGCACGCACATCCCCGCCGAACAGCACCGTTCACGATCCACCCCTACACGCACGGCGGTCACCGTCACCAGGTGACGGGCAGCGTCTCGACGCCCATCACCAGCGAGTTCTCCTTCAGGCGGATGTCCTCGACCGGCACGCACGGCGCCAGTCCGGGGAACGCGTCGACAAGTTCGCGCACGGCCACCCGCAGTTCCAGTCGTGCCAGGGCCTGCCCCAGACATTGGTGGACTCCGTAGCCGAAGGCCACGTGGGTGCGGGCCTCACGCGTCAGGTCGTAGGCGTGCGGGTCGTCGTACACGTCCGGATCGTGGTTGGCAGCCCAGATCCCCAGAACGACGCCCTGACCGGCCCGTACGGTGACCTCCTCGGTCAGCCGCACATCCTCCACGGCCAGGCGACCGAGGCTGCACCGGACGATGGAGATCTTTCGGAGCAGCTCTTCGACGGCCGGGCCGATCGCCGTGGTGTCCGCGCGGAGCAGCTCGAACAGGTCCCGGTCGGCGAAGCAGTCCCGCACGATCATGCCGAGCATGTTCGCGGTGGTCTCGTGGCCGGCGATGAGCAGGAGCCGGGCCATGGCCACCACGTCCTCGTCGGTCATGCCGGCCTCTTGCTGCTGTCGGACGACGGTGCTCAGGAGGTCGTCGCCGGGGTGTCGCCGTTTGGCGTCGGCGAGCGAGCCCAGGTAGTCGCCGAGGTCCATGAACGCGGTTCCCGCCTCGGCCTCGGTCGCCGTGACCGACAGTATGCGGCGTGAGTTCTCCTGGAACGTGGCGTGGTCCTCGTAGGGCACGCCCAGGAGGTTGCAGATCACCTGTGAGGGGAGGGGCAGTGCGAAGGCCTCGATGAGGTCGGTGGGCGGACCGGCGTCCTTCATGTCCTCGATGAGGGAACGGGTGGCGGCGACGACGGCCGGTCGCATCCTCTCGACACGGTGGACGGTGAACATCGACGTCAGGACCCGGCGTAACACCGAATGGCGCGGCGGGTCCATGCGCAGGAAGGAGAGTCCGCCGGGCACGTTGGGGATGGCGAACAACCTCGGGAAGCCGGGGAGTTGATCGTCGGCGGAGAACCTCTTGTCGGACAGGACCTGGCGGACGTGCTGGTGGGAGCGCACCAGCCAGCCGTTGCCGCTCACGAGCTGGACGGGGACGGGATCGCCGCCGTCCCGGGCGAGGGCGTCGAGTACGGGGATGATCGTTCCGGGATGCTCGGTGGACACGTGTCCTCCAGCGAGGTCGCGGGTCGAATCCTGTGAAGATCCGGTACATGGTGAATGCCCGGATTGCTTGTATTCGGCCTACCCGTGGGAGAACCGGTCCATACGTGGGTTCTGCGAGCGTCGGCGACAGGCCGTGGGGCGGACCCGGCCCGCTCACAGCCGGACCGGGCCGACGTGACGCGGAGTCGAACGTCGTGTCCTCCCGCATGCCGGTCGGCGGGCACCGGGAGGGCGACGCGACCTGCGGGGGGAGAGCCGCACGGCGCGTCGCGCCCGGTGCCCGCCGACCGGACCGTGCCGGAGGGCGGGTCAGTCGATGACGAGGACGGCTTTGCCGCGGCCGTGGCCGGTTTCGAGGTCGCGGTGGGCGTCGGCGGCGCGGGCCAGGGGGTACGCCTCGCGGATGTGGACGGTCACCTTGCCCTGCTCGTACAGGGCGACGAGTTCGGCGAGCCGGGTGGCGGAGCGGGCGCCCGCCACGTCGCGCAGA
>NZ_JACXYU010000003.1 GCF_014779715.1 Streptomyces chumphonensis | reverse complement strand
GCTGCCTGCTGCGGCTGCGTCAGGCCGGTGCGCAAACGCTGCGGATGGAGCTGGACGAGGACCTGGAGGTCGTACTCCCGCCCCCGCCAGCACGAAGAGGTTCCGCTCCCCGCCGCGCCGGACGGCCGCACCGTCGCGGGTGGCGCGCCCGTCACCGTCCGGCTGGGGGTATGGCTCACCAACCAGAAGGCACGGCGGGCCAAGCTCAGCGAGGAGCGGCGGACGACACTGGCCGGTCTTGGGCTCCACTGGACACGATGAGCCCCCGTTATGTGGACGAGGCCAGAGCCACCCGTTCTACTTGAGTCAGATGCTTCGCCAGGCGGCGGCCAGTTGCTCCTCGGGGTAGCGGCTGGGCAGACCCGCCATGGCCCAGACGAGCGCTCCGTAGATGACGAGTGCGCCGTCGACGGGTGTGTCGCCCTTCGCCAGGGTCTTCTGCAACCGGTACAGGTTCGTGAAGGCTTGTTTGGCGTCCTTGCTCCGGAGAAGACCCTTGATCTGAGCAGCTGACTTCTTCGTGGCGGCATCGGCGTCCCCCTCCGGCACCTTCTCCAGTTCGGCGAGAGTGGCGTGCGTGGAGAGGAAACGCTCAGACGTTTCGAGCTGCTGGACCTTGAGGGACAAGGTCTCGTGGGCGGCGGCGGCCGTCGTCATGGTGAGTCTGAGAACGTCTTCGTTCACGCCATCGGATTCCCCGGCGACCTTGCCGACCAGCATGACGTCAGGAGCCCGTTCGGCGACCGGCCCAAGGTCTGGCTCGGCCAGCAGCAGCCTCAGCGCGAGCAGATCGGACTCGGCTGCCGACGAGGGGGCTACAACGCAGAGTTCGGCCTGACGTTTCACCGGATCGAGTGCGGCAAGGGTCGCGCTGGGGCACACCCGCGTGGGGGCGCCGACCGTGTCCTGACCGGGGGGCACCACGGTACGGCGCTCGGGATCCCAGTGGATCTGGTCCGGGCCGTCCATGGAGAAGTAGGCCACGGTGAAGGAGCCGGCTCCGAAGTCCGTGCACTCCTGGGCCAGTCCACGGTTCGAGAGAATGCGGAAATACTCCGCTTGGGCCTCTGCGAAGTCGAGTCCGTCGGTGGCTCCGGTCCGGATGGCGTTGCCGGTTTTCACGACGGGGGGCGTCAGCCAGTTCTGCGGACTGCCGTCGTGCCCGGCCGGAGCCAGGGCGAAGCGTACGGGCAGACCGATCTCCCGGCCGAAGGCAAGGTCCGACGCGTCGTGGCCCGGATTGACCAGGACGGCGCCCGTACCGAACTCGGGCTTGACCCACTCCGCGGTCCAGATCGGCAGCAGGTCACCGGTGAGCGGATGACGGCAGTATCGACCGGTGAAGGCGGAACTACGGCCGGGGGCCAGGCCCGCACTCAACGGATGCCCGGGGTGTACGGCAACGGCACATGCCGCAGGACTGGGTGACCAGTCGGTGGTGAAGACCTCCACCCTGGCATCCGTCCGCTCGGCGTCCTCCAGCGGAAAGGTGAGAAGGGCACCGGAGGTGCGGCGGACGGCCTTGCGCTGGCGAGACGCCACGGACCGTGGCCAGCCGTCGTCATCCTGACCGCCACCGACGCGCTCCCGAGCCGCGCGGGTGGGCACGTATCGGATCTCTCCCGTGGCCGGCGGCTCGCCGTGGCCGGTCAGTCGCCCCGCAGCCGCGAGGCGGGTCAAGGCCCCGGCAGCATCGGCGCTGCCGTCGACGGCGGTGGACACGTGGCCTTCGATGGCGGCAAGCCGACTGACGAGCCGGGCGTAGCTGCGGCAGCGCAGCGTCCCCATGGGGTCGTGGGGATCCCTGAGGGACAGGACGATGTGGTTCACACGTCTCTCCGGTGTGGCGGTCGTTCGTACCGTACTCCGCGAGGCGCACGGAGTACGCGAGTGGGCGCGAGATGGGACGACTCTGACCTGTGCCCAGGCCGGCCCTGAGAGGGTCGGCTCCGGGGTCAGGGCCGGTGTTCGAGGATGTAGTCGGTCGCGTCGCCGACGGTCTTGAGCTTCTTGACGTCGTCGTCCGGGATCTTCACATCGAAGCGCTCCTCGGCGGCGACCACCACCTCGACCATGGACAGCGAGTCGACGTCCAGGTCGTCGGTGAAGGACTTGTCCGGTTGGACGTCCTCTTCCGGGACTCCGGCGATCTCGTTGACGATCTCGGCGAGGCCCTTCAGGATCTCGTCCTGCGTGACGGCCATGTCGGCGTTCCTCTCAGCGTGTTCCGATGATCTTTCGTTGCGTCGCGGCCCTCGTCCTCTACGGCAGCGGAGGACTACAGGTTGCGGACCAGGCCGCCGTCGCAGCGTAGAGCTGTACCGGTGATGTAGGAGGCCGGCTCTCCGCAGAGGAATGCGGCGGCCGCGGCGAACTCGGCGGGGCGGCCGTAACGACCGGCGGGGATCGTGGCGAGCGAGGCCTGCCGCACCTCGGCCACGGCACGGCCGGTGCGTTCGGCGTTGGCGGCGTCGACCGCGGCGGTGCGGTCGGTCTCGATGCGACCGGGCAACAACAGGTTGACGGTCACACCGTCCGCGGCGACCTCGGCTGCCAACGTCTTGAGATATCCGGCGAGTGCCGCGCGGCCGAGGTTGGACAGTGCGAGGTTCGGCAGGGGGGCCGCGATCCCGCTGGATCCCACCGCGAGTATGCGGCCCCAGCCGCGTTCTCGCATGCTCGGCAGGGCTTGCGAGACCAATCGGATGTGCTGACGCAGCGTCGCGTCGAGTGCGACGTCGAGGTCGGCGTCCTCGACGCCGACCGCCGGAGCCGGCCTGGGGCCGGGGCCGTTGAGGACGAGGACATCGGGCGGACCGAATGCGGCGACCGTCGCCTCGAACATCTCGGCAGGGCCGTTCTCGCTGAGGAGATTCGCCTCGACAGCGATCGCACTGGGCAACTCCGCGGCGATCTCCTTCGCCCGGTGGGCCCGTCGGCCGCACACCACGGTCTGGGCTCCTTCCGCGGCCAGCGCTCGGGCGATCGCCTCCCCTATCCCTGCCGTCGACGAACAGACGAGCGCGGTACGCCCCGAGAGACCGAGGTCCATCAGTCGACCTCCACGCGAGCCGGAACGGCGGTGCCAGGTACGGAGCCGGGAACCGGGCGCCGTCGGAACGGCTGGTTCCCGAGGACGGCGAAGAGCGCCCCACCCAGCATGATCAACGTACCGACAAGCTGCACGCCGGTGAACGACTCACCGAGGAACACGGTCGAGAAGAAGGACCCGAAGACCGGGACGGTGAACATCATGATCGTTGCTGTGGACGGACTCACGTTGCGTAGTCCCCGGTAGTAGAAGAGATAGGCGATCGCGGTGGGCCCGACGGCGAGGAAGACGACATTCGCCCAGGCATGGCCGGGGACCGCCTGCCACGACACCTCGCCCGCCGACGGAAGGGCGAGGAGGACGAGCCCCAGCCCGCCGATGCCGGTCCCCCACGCGGTGGCCCGCAACGGGTCCACTCCCGACAGAAGCGACTTCGACAGGATGCTGTAGGCCGCCCAGCACGCCGCTCCAGCGACGAAGACGAGGTCGCCGACCAGCCGGGTGGAGCCGGAGGCTGATCCTCCGATCCCGAGGAAGAAGACCACAGCTCCGGCCAGGCCGACCGCCAGCCCGAGGATTCTCGGCCACGGCGCCGACTCCCGGCGCAGCAGGATCAGGGCCACGGTGGTCAGGATCGGGCTCAGCACGGGCACGATGATGCTGCCGTCGAGTGAAGGTGCCAGGGACAGCCCCCAGAAGAAGAGCACGTTGTAGGCCAGGACACCCAGCAGGCCGGCCAGGCCCGCGCGTATGGCCGAGGCGCGTCCGATGGGCCGCGAACGACCACGGAGCACCGCGGCGAGGACGATGAGCAGTAATCCGCCTCCGCCGAAACGGAGGGCGGCGGCCACCTCGTGGGGCATTTCGCCGACGACCACCTTGGAGCTGGCGAAGGCGCTGCCGAACATCACCATGGTGACCAGAAGATTCAGGTACGGAACGGCGGTCGAGCGCGCCGCAGGAGCGGAACCGGGCACCTTACTCGTCATCGGTACGTCACCGCTCCCTTCGTTGTTCTTTTCCATGGTTGTAGAACTTAGGGGAACACGGCGACCACCCGCGCCCGGAGCTCCGGGCGCGGGGCTCCGGGCTGGGTCACTAGCGGCCGGCGACCCTGTCCAGCACCTCGTCACCCTCGGGGTTGCGCTTCGCTTTGATGATCTTCTTGTGCGGGTCGCTGTCCATGACCAGCGGAAGAACACCCGACTGAGTGGCCTTCTCCGCGTACGGCGACCACAGCGGTCCGTCGTGGAGGGCCCGCAGATCGGTGAGGCTGAGGCCACTGGTTCGCTCCAGCCGAGCGGCGAGCGAACCGTCCTCCTCCTTCCCGGCCAGCAGGGCGCGGATCCGCTCCTCCTCGGCGAGGAGCTCGGGGCGCTCTCCGGCGATGTAGTCGTGCAGGTTCGCGGCACCCCCCGCGAAGGGGGAGTAGACCATGCAGACGAGCTGCGTGGTGTCCACCCCGAACGCGTCCTCGCCGTACTGGGTCGCCACGGCCCGCATCGCCTCGACTCCGGCCTCGGTGCGGTAGCGGTTCTCCATTTCCTCGATGAGGTGGTCCGGGAAGTGCTTCCGGCGCATCAGCTCCAGTGCGAAGTCCACGTACTGGGCTATGCCCTCCTGGTAGGTGCGCTTGTATACGCGCTCGGTCCTCAGCCCACGGAAGTGCGCCATGAGCGCGGGGTTCGCGCAGTCGGACTCGGTGAAGTTGAACGCGATCTCGTCGAAGACGAACCCGAGGAAGTCCGTCAGGAGCCGCCAGTGAGCCCCGGAGGCATAGCTCGTGTAGTCGTAGATCGAGAAGAACTCCAAAGCGGTCGAGATGTCCGAGGTCACGCCGCGCTCCGTGACCCGCTCGACGTTCTCCGAACCGTGTATCTCCTCGAAGTACGACTGTGCCAGCCCGTCGAGCGTCTCCAGCGTGCCCTTGAACCCCTTCTTGCTGTCAGCGGGCTTCTGGCCGGCGCCACGCGCCAACTGGCGGATCCACACCGCGTAGTCACGCTGTTCCTGGGGTGAGTCACCCGTGATGATCAGGTCCACGCCGTCACCGTGCCGGGCTGCGACGCCGAAGGAGTTCGCCACATTCAGGTTGCATGCGTTGCAGAAGCTGGCCCGGCCGTCGCCGTACGTCCGATGGCCGGACATCAGCATGTCGATCCGGTTGAAGGCGATCAGCCGGTGCGGCATGCTGCGGTCCCGGTCGAAGGGCACCACCCGGTCGCCCTCCACGAGGAGCAGTTCGACGTTCGGGTCGTCGTACAGCCCCAGCGCCCGGTAGGTGCGGTCGATGTTCCCCATCACCTGGTACGGCATGCCTCCGTGACGCATGGTCACGACGCGCAGCTTGAAGGTCTCGTCATGCCGCTCGGCGAGCGCCAGATGGACCGCACGCACGAACGCGACGGCGTAGGCACTGTCCTTGCCGCCGCCGTAAGCGACCATCACCGTGTTCTTCTCGATTTCCTCCTGCCGAGGCAAGGCATGGTACAGCTTGGTGGCGCACTCCTCGACGGCTGGCACGTCCTTCTCCGGCAGCGCACCCCTCAGGTTCTTCAGCACTGTCGTACGCATCGGCATCCTTTCTGGCCGCTCCACCGCACGGGAGACACGGCCGGCATCGGCATCAAAGCCCCAAACGCCGAGGCTTGTTTTCATGAACGGACATCGAACGACGCTCACATCGCACCGCCGGCGTGCAGGCGCCGGAAGTCATACGGCGGCCACGGCGGGTGTCCTTTGCCTGATCTCCACCGCGCCCGAGGAACAGGAAGCCCAACGCGTCCCGGATTGACCGGGCAGCCAAGCCGCATTCTGCGACAAGGTGCCCGATGGTAGTCGTCTGCGACTTCGGGCTCATCGAAACAACGTGAGAAAGACCCTGTCAATACAGAGCGCGAGAGCAAGCCAAGATTGACTTCCGGCTGGCTGAAAGCCTTCGATATCACATCTTTACGAACTGATTAGTCATCATATGTCCGCATCATGCGACCGCCTCGACTGTTCGGATGGTGAGACGGGGGCTTCCGGTGATCGGCCGACCGATCTAGCGTCCTGATCAGCGCCATCCATTGCCGGCTCTCCGTCATTTCGTTGAGGGAAAGCCGTGCTTGAGACTTGTTCTCTCATGCGTGACTCCATGACCCAGTCGACACGCATGGCCCCCACGCACCCCCACGTACTGCCGCAAACGACCACGACAGGGGTACGCGCCCGGCGCGTTTCCCTCCACATGACCATGCGCCAGGCATCACCATCGCGCCCTACGGGCGAGGAATGCATGCTCGTCTCCGCGCACATGGCGAGAGGGGCGTGATTCCACGTTTATGCGCGGTTCTCCTACCGTCGAAATCCAGTTCAGCAACGGTTGACCGAACGCCTCTCAAAACTGCCGAGCTTCGGAGGATTGTTATGTCTGCAGCACAGACCCCGCTGTTCCAGCTGGAGAAGGCAGAGATCCTTGACGCAACGCTGCGTGATGGCTCCTACGCAGTCGACTTTCAGCTCGACGAGAAGTTCGTCAGTGAACTCCTCGGCCGGCTCGATGAGACACCGATCGGAAAGGTGGAGATCGGACACGGTATCGGCTTCGAGGCGGAGCGCTGCGGGATCAAAGCCTGCAACATCGACCTCGAACGCTGGTGCGAGATCGCACGGTCGGAGTTGACGTCCACCTCATGGGGGATGTTCGCGCAGCCTGAGTTCAGCCGGCTCTCCACCCTCGCCGAGCTCTGCGACGCGGGCATGTCGTTCGTCCGCATCGGCATGGAGCCCGAGCGGGTTCCGGACCACGTGGACTACATCGAGCGCGCCACCGAGACCTGTGGCGAGGTCTACCTCAACCTGATGAAGACGAGTGCCACGCCGGCCGAGGAGCTGCCGGGCCTGCTGCGCGACGTCACTCCGGCCATCGCCGGTCTGTACGTGGTCGACTCGTACGGCTCCATGCTTCCCAACGACGTCCGCCGCTACGTGACCGTGGCCAAGGAATGCTTCCCGGTCGTCGGGTTCCACGGTCACGACAACCTGGGCATGGCCAACGCCAACAGCATCACCGCCTTCGAAGCGGGAGCCTCGATCGCCGATGGCTGCCTCGACGGCATCGGCCGCGGTGCCGGCAACGCGGAGACCGAGTCGCTGGCCGGAATCTTCAACACGCTCGGCGAGGACCGGTTCGACTACAAGGCCTTGGCCAAGCTCGCGGACTTCTGCCGCACGAGCCTGCACCTCCTGCTGGAAGACCGGAACATGCAGGTACTCGGTGGGGTGATCGGCATGCATTCCGGGTTCTTTCCCCTCATCGAGCAGTTGTGTGGGGAATTCGCCGTTGACCCGGCCTCCCTGATGGAGACGGCTGTCGAGCTGGCCCCGCGCAGCGCGAGCAAGAGTGACATCCGCGCGGCGGCACAGCGCATCTCCCGGAGCACGGCAGCCGTCTGACGCCTTCGTCCATCGCTACACGAGAGGAATCAAGTGCGACTGGCACGGTTCCCGTCCAAGGGCGGGTACGAGATTTTCGCAGGTCACGACAGCGGCTGGCTTTCGCTCTCCCGCCTTGAGGGCGGCGACGCCCCGCTCCGCATGGCCGACCTCCTCAGCGCGTCGCGGAGGAGGGAGATCGCCGCACTGCTCGACTCCAGGTCGGACGTCGAGCCGGCGGACGTCCTCCTGGAGCACGCGGCCACCATCGTCGACGCGGGCGACATCTGGGGCGCCGGACTCAACTACAGGGGTCACTCACAGGACCTGAACACCCAGCAGCCCTCCTCCGGCCCCGGCTCGTACCTGCGACCGGGCAACTGCCTCATCGGCAACGGTCAGCCGATCGAGCTGCCGTCCCAGAGCCGGCGGGTGACCGCGGAAGCCGAACTGGGCCTGGTCATCGGCACGGAGTGCAAGAACGTACGGCGCGACGAGTGGCGTTCGGTCGTCGTGGGTGTCACGGCCGTTCTCGACATGACCGCCGAGGACGTCATCCGGGAGAACCCCCGCTACATTCCCTGGGCCAAGGGTTTCGACACGTTCTGCAGCGTGGGCCCGCAGCTGGTCACCCTCGACGAGTTCGATGACACGGCTCTGCGGGCGATCCAGGTCTCGACCGTCCGCAACGGTGAGGTGGTCTCCTCGGCACCCGTGTCCGACATGAAGTACGACCCCGGATACCTGGTCGAATACTTCACGGCCGGCCGCACCTTCACGCCGGGGACCGTCATCTGCACGGGCACTCCCGGAGCCGCGGTGATCAACTCCGGCGACTCCATCACCTCCGTCGTCGACGGGGTCGGCACTCTCTCCCACACCGTGAAGTGACACAAGGCCCGATCCACGCGGCGTGTGCCCAGCCTGAAGGACGTGAAGACATGACCGTACAGCACATATCAGTCACAGACGAGATCGCGCGCACCATTCAGGAGCACCCGGAACGCGGTGCCATCGAGACGGTGGACGGCGTGCTCAGTTACCGGGAATTCGGTGAGCGGGTCGAGGCGTTCGTCGCCCGGGTCGAAGCGCTCACCGCGCCGGGTGAGTTCATCGGGATCGAGGCGACACGAACCTCGGGTTCCGTTGTCGCCCTGGTCGGCGCGCTGCGAGCCGGGCGCCCGTTCGTGTTCATCGACCCCCGGGACAGCGAGGCGTCCAACAAGACCAAAGTGACCTCCCTCGGCGTCAATCGGGTCGCCACCAGCACCGCCCCCTCGCACCCGCCGGAGCTCGTTCCGACACCGACCGAGTGGGGCGGTGGTGGCGCGGGAGCACGGCACTTGCGGGCACCCGCCGCACTCGCACCGCACCGAGGTGGCATCGGATACGCGATCCACACCTCGGGGTCGACCGGGCAGCCCAAGTGCGTGCTGGTGCGTGCCGAACCGCTGGCGCGCATGGTCCAGGACCACGTACGCACGCTGGAAGTGAACCACCGCAGCCGCACGCTTCAGTTCGCGCGGCTGACCTTCGACGGTTGCATCACAGAGATCCTGTGGACCCTCACTGCGGGCGCGTGTCTGGTGGTGCTGGGTGAGGAAGCGCTCAGCCCCGGAACGGTACTCCGGACCACGCTGGAGAGGTTCGGCATCACCCACCTCAAGACGACGCCGTTCGCGCTCACGGCCACCGAGCCGACGGACGCGATGAGCCTGGAGCACGTTCTCAACGGCGGTGGAGCGTGCCGCCAGTCCGTGGTGCGGAAGTGGTCGTCGGTCGCGGCGTTCCACAACGCGTACGGCACGACCGAGACAACCGTCTGCAACCTTCTCAGCGGCGCGCTGCATCCTGACGACTGCACCGAGTCCGTGCCGCTCGGCGCGATGGTGGGTGACTGCGGATACGACATCCTCCCGTTGCCGGAGCAGGCCGGGGACGGTCCGTCCGGGTCGAGGGCAACTCGTGGCGAACTCATTATCACGGGCGAGAGCGTCGCGATCGGCTATCTCACCGAGCGGGGCCTGGATGCCTTCGTCGACGACGACGGGAACCGGTTCTACCGGACCGGTGACATCGTCGAGCACCGCGAGGGTCAGCTCTTCTTCGTCGAACGGCTGGACCGGCAGTTGAAGGTCCGTGGCTATCGTCTCGACCCGGGTGAGATCGAGAGCGCGGCATGCCGGCTCGGCGGTGTCGTCGAGGCCGCCGTCACCGCCGAATCCCACGAGGACACAGGCGACTCCCCCGTCGACGCCCTGGTCTGCTACTACCAGGGCACCGTCAGCCCCCGCACATTGCGGGCGCACCTGGAGGACGTCCTCGACGCCTACAAGGTGCCCTCGGTGATCCATCAGGTGGAGACGCTGCGGTACACGCGCAACGGCAAGGTCGACCGCGACGCCCTCGGCGCGAGCCGTCACTCGTCGTCGCACCCGGGTGGGAGCGTCACGCCGGAAGAGCGGGTCCTCGACGTGGTGCGCCGCCTCACCGGTGTGGACGACGTCAGCTTGGACGACAACTTCTTCGATGTCGGAGGCGATTCGGCCTCCGCGGTGGTCCTGGTCAACAAGCTCAAGGACCTCGGCTGGATGGACGTGGGCGTCCGGGACGTGCTCCGCGCCGAGAACCTCAAGGATCTTGTCGATCAGTTGCGCGACCAGGGTGTGTGATCACGATGTGTGGTGTGTGCGGAACTTACGCTCCGAACGGTGGGATTGATCGAAGCGTCGCCGCTGCGATGCACTCCCGGCTTGTCCACCGCGGGCCCGACGAGACCTACTCGCTGAACACGGAGACTCTCTCCGTGAAGCTCGGCCGACTCGGCTTCACCGGTCTGGCCAACGGCTGGCAGCCGTCGGAGGACCGCAGTGGCCGCTACGTGGCCATGACGAACGGCGAGGTCTTCAACCACCGGACGCTGCGTGACAAGGTAGGCGCCGATCGGCAGCACAACGGTGTCGACGTGTCGGTCATCCCGGAACTCGTCGCGCGCTACGGCATCGAAGGACTCCGGCTCGTGGACGGCCAGTTCGCCACCGCCGTGTTCGACCGGGTCGAGAACGCCCTGTACCTCGCCAGGGACCGGTTCGGTATCTGCCCCATCTACTACACCGAGACGGCACCCGGGGTGCACTTCTGCTCAGAGATCAAGCCGCTGGTGCAGTGTGTCGACCGGTCCTGGAAGGTGGATGTCGGCGCTGTCGACCAGTACCTCTCGCTGGGCAACATCGTCGCGCCGCGCACCTTGGTGAGGGAGGTCCGGGCCGTCCCTCCGGGCTGCGCCGTCAGGTGTGACGCCGACGGCGTCGAGACGCTGCGTTACTGGCGCTACGGGGAGTTCTCGCCGGCCGCGGAGCCCCTGCCCGGCGAGGCACTTCGCGAAGGGCTGAAACAGTCGGTTCGTGATCGGCTGCACGCCGACGTGGAGATCGGGGCCTACCTCAGCGGGGGCTTCGACTCCACCGCGATCCTGATGGAGGCGGCGGCCCTCACGGAGCAGCCCGTCCGTACGTTCTCGGTGGTCTTCGACGATCCGGGGCTGGACGAGGGGCGGTTCCAGCGGGAGGTGGCACGTGTCGTCGGGAGCAAGCACGAGCAGATCCCGTGCCGCCAGGCCGACATCGCCGCGCGGTTCGAGGAGATGGTGCGGCACTGCTGCTATCCCCAGCGCGAGACCTACAACGTGGCTGCCATGATGCTGGCGGGCAGCGTGCGTTCGGCCGGGATCAAGGGAGTCGTGTCCGGCGAAGGCGCGGACGAGTTGTTCTTCGGTTACGACTCCTACGCCTTCGACAGCGTGCCCCGGTCACGTCGTGGTTCCCGTGCCGAGAACGAATACGCCTGGGGCCGTGCGGACTTCGACTGGGAGATCAACTGGCGGAAGGTGAGCCGGCGACGGGACGAGTACCTGGCTCCGCGCACCCAGGAGGCTCTCCGGGGCGATGAGTTCTGGCGGACGAGGCTCATCCCGTTCTCCGAGGAGGAGGTGAGGTCGCTCTCGCCGATGCAGTTGCGCTCCATCGCCGACGTGTACGTGCAGATGTCGGGCCACCTGCTCGGTGATCACGGTGACTCGATGCTCATGGCGAACTCCGTCGAGGGCCGCTACCCGTTCCTCGGCAACGCCGTGGTCTCCCTCGCCCTCCAGGTCCCGGATGAGGAGAAGCTGGTCGACTTCGAGGGAAAGGCGTGCCTGAAGTCGGCCTACGAGGGAGTCGTCCCCGATGCGGTTCTCCGCCGTGGGAAGCACGGGTTCACCGCGTACGACCTGCGATCGGTCACAGACGCGCGGACGTGGGACGACTGGCGCGCCCTTGTCGAGGCCACCGGTGTCTTCACCCCCGGCTGCCTCGACGAGCCCACCGGGCAGGGCGGAGCCGACAAGTGGGACTTCAGGCTCAGCGCCATCAGTGTCGCCATCATCATGGACGAGCTGGGGCTGGGATGGTGATCGCCGAAGCGGTCACGCACCCGCGTTCGCCGGAGCGTGGGGGGAGAAGGGGGAGGATGCAGTGAGTGCCGAGAGCCCCGGCGTCGTCGTGTTTCCGGGCGCCGGCTCGTTCGGGACCGAGCTCAAGCCGTTGCTGCGCCAGTTGGGGCCCGCCGCACGGCTCGCCCGGTATCCGGGCCGTTTCGGCAAAAGCTTCGGCACGGCGGCCACATCGTTCTCGGGCGTCGTGGAGGCGTGCGGCACCCAGGTGATGCGTTGGCGGCCGCATCGCCCCGTGCTCGTCGGACACAGCTTCGGCGCCTACGTCGCCCATGCCACCGCAGCGGAATTGGAGGAGCTCGGAACGGAGGTATCCGCGCTGGTCGTCGTCGGCGCCACCGCGCCGAGCCTCCTCACGGTGCCCGACTCCGCGGTTGGAAGTCGGTCGGAGGCTGCCGACTACCTGCACGGTATCGATCCCGCTCTCCTGCCGGACGAGGCCGACGAGTGGCGGAGCATCGTCGTCGACACCGCAGTGCAGGACCTGCGGTTGCTCAAGGAGTTCTCGGCGGCGGACCATCGGAAGGTGCGGTGTCCGATCTTTGCCGCAAGGGGCGAGGAGGACCCGCTGACGTCCACCAGCGGAAACGGCGCGTGGGACGGCGCCAGCGTCCAGGGGTGCACCCGCCGGACGTTCCCGGGCGGTCATTCGGACCTGCTGAACCATCCCGACTTCGCCGCGTGGGTGCACGAGGTGCGCAACCATGGCTGACACAGCGTCCCTCCCCATCGTGGTTCCCTCGCGTCCCTTCAGTCGCGATGACAAGCACCGCACCCCGCGTACGTCGCGAACGGCGAGGAACGAGAAGCCCGCAGCGAACGGCCACCCCCTCACCGCGTGTGGGCAACTCGTAGTGATCGGCGGCGGAGCCGCCGCGACGGCGGTGCTGCACCAGTTGGCGAAGGACGCCGGTTTCCGACCCGAGACGGTTACGGTGGTGGACCCACGGCCGGTCGGATTCGGCCTGGCCTTCGGCACCACCGACCCGAAGCTGCGCTGCAACACCTCGGTTGACGTCACCGCTCTGCACCGCGCCAACCGCTCCGACCTCCAGTGCTACCTGGCGGCGCGGGGCTGGCCCGTGGGCCGCTCCGACTTCGTGCCGCGTGCGCTGGTCGCACACTACTGCCGGGAGCGGTTCGCGCGGGCGCAGCGGGAGCTCAAGGCCCGGGGCATCCACATGCGTCACGTGGCCGCACGGGCTCACACCGTACGCCGGGCACATCACCCGGCTGACAGGTATCGGATCACGCTGAGCGACGGCAGCGCACTGGAGGCAACCGATGTGGTGGTGGCGGTCGGGGGCGACCAACCGCTCCTGCCCGAGGTGCTGCGTGAGCACGCCGACCATCCGGATCTGCTGATCGGCCCCTACCCCACGGAGCGGCTGCGGGCCCTGCCCGGCGACGCCAGAGTGCTGGTCCTCGGCAGCAAGCTGTCCGCCGTGGATGCCGCCCTCGTACTGTGCCGGTCCGACCGGCAGGTCACCCTGTGCTCACCCTTCCGGTGAACTACCCGCCGTCCGCGACCGGTTGTGCCGTACGACCCGGCCGACCGGCCTCCTCGCGGAGCTGCGCGGCCTGGACCCCGACGCCCGGAACTTCGACGTGGCGCTCACGCGATTGCTGGCGCGCGCCGTCCGGACCGCCACGGCCGCCTCGGGACGCGAAGCGCCCGCGCTACGGCAGCAGTTCGGCACCGAGCCCGAGGCCTTAGACCGTGTCCTACGTGGTGAGGCGTCGTTGGTTCGTTCATGGGGCGGGGTACGTGGAGTTGGATTGTTCCGGACGGGTTGTGGGAGATCGCGAAGCCGCTGATCCCGCCGTCGAAGGTGCGGCCGCAGGGCGGCGGAACACAGGACACACCTGATGAGACGCTGTTCGCCGCGATCATCTACGTCCTGGTGTCCGGCTGCGCCTGGCGTGCGTTGCCGCCCTGCTTCGGGATATCGAAGTCGACCGCCCACCGGCGGTTCCTCATCTGGTCGAGGGCCGGCGTCTGGGGGCGGCTGCACGAGGCCGTGCTGCACCGGCTCGACGACGCCGGCCTCCTCGACGTCACCCGCGTCGTCCTCGACACCGCCCACGTGAGGGCGAAAAAGGGGGCGAACATACAGGTCCGAGCCCTGTGGACCGGGGCAAGCCGGGTTCCAAGATGCACGTCCTGTCGGACGCGAACGGCCTGCCCCTCCTCGTCGGTGTCTCGGCCGGCAACACCCACGACAGCGAAGGGCTGAAGCCGATGGTGGAGGGTCACCAAACGAGACACGACCCCCACCGCGGCCGGTACTTCAAGCCCCAGCGCCTGCATGCGGACAAAGCCTACGACCGGGCCGACCTGCGCAGATGGCTCCGCGGCAAGCGGATCGGCGTGCGCATCGCCCGCAAGGGCATCGAGTCCAGCGAACGATTAGGGCGCCGCCGCTGGGTCATCGAGCGCACCATGTCCTGGCTGTCCGGCTACCGCCGTCTGAGTCCTCGCTACCAGCGAGATCCCCGCAACTACCTGGCCTTTCTCAGCCTCGCCGCCACCCTCTGCTGCTACAAGCGGCTCGTCCGCCTCACCACGTAGGACACGGTCTCAAGGGAAAAGTCAGTAGCGAACTCGGGCCGTCACGGACGACTATGCAACGCATGAGTGATCAACCCACGCGATGGAGCCCTGCAACCGTCTACCCAGACATGTGGGCCGACCCGGACGACGACCCCCGCAACAAAGATGGGGCCAGTCCGGAGGGTGAGCTGGCGACGCTGAAGGACTTCCTGACGGACTACCGCCTGACGTTGCGGATGAAATGCGAGGGCCTGGATGCGGAGCAACTGGCTCGTCGGTCGGTTCCGCCGTCGACGATGTCGCTGCTCGGCCTGGTCCGGCATCTCGCCGAGGTGGAACGGGACTGGCACAACTGGATCACCGACGGTGACCCGCTGCCGAAGCTGTACGGCGAGAAGGACGCGGACTTCCACGGAGCGGTCGCCGAGCAGGCCGTGGTCGACGCCGCATTCTCCGACATGGAGCGGGAGCAGGCCGCGACCGACGCTGCGCTGGCCGAGCACCCGGATCTGAGCGAGCGGGTAGGGAAGGACAAGATCGCAGTTCGGGAGCTGATGGTGCACAGGATCGAGGAGTATGCCCGTCACTGCGGGCACGCCGACCTGCTGCGCGAGTGCGTTGACGGAAGAGTGGGTCAGTGACGAGGACGGGGTTCGCCCCCCGCCCCTACCAGCACGGCACTTCGAAGTGACGGCCTCAGTTGTCGCCGGTAGTGGCTTGCTCGTGATCGCGCCTGGTGGCGTCGTCGCCAATCGGACCAGCCGAGTCGGTGGGCCACATCGTGGAGCTGCTCGACGGCGACCGTGATGAACAGGCGCTGGATCTCGTTGCAGGTCAGCGGGACTAGGCCGTCCGGGCCGGCATGGGGGCGCGCTCTATCGTTTCCCGCAGTGGCGTACCGCGCCCAGTCGGCCCCGCGCTAGCGTGCAGGCTTACGGGACGGGGAGAGAGCGCCGAGGGCCGAAGGGCTGACCCGCCGGGTGGGTGGGGCGTCGGGTACGTGCTGGGCAGCCTTCAGTGGTGGCTGTTCGCCCTGGTGAGTGCCGCCACCACGGTCGCCATGTTCCGGGTCATCCCCTCACCCTGGGACGCACTCGCGCTCCTGTGCATGATGCCGATCTACGCATGGCAAACCCGACACATCCAGCGAGGCTGGAAACGAGCTCAAGAACACCGGACCACCCCTACCTCCTGAAAGGGACCGGTTGAGCGCCGATCAGCTCGCCGTACTCGCGGAGCTGGGCCTGACCTGAGCGAGGCCGGTGCCGATTCCCCCGGCCGACCCGGACGCCGTCTTATGTCGTGAGCGGACTCCGGGCATCTTGAGGGTCCGCGGTTCGGCGCTGTGGCCATGATTCGGCCGATGTCCTGGTAGGTCAAAGGTGCAACGCGGACTCTGCTGCACACCGGTGTTGCACGCTGCGTGGCCCCGCGTCTGCAGGGGACAGCCTTCACCGCGAAGCGAAGGGCCCTGGACCAAGCCCTGCGACACCGACTTCAGTGTGGCCGCTAGGCGGCGGGCCGGCCCGGGGAGGTGTGAGGGCACCCGGCTACTTCAGCAGGTGTTCCGGCGCGGCGTCGGCCTGCGTCCGCGCCGGGCGCGGTTCCGCCGTACCGGGCCGGAGGTGGGTGTCGACCGATGGGACGCGTCGGTCGAGCGCCCATACGGCCAGCGCGCAGGTCGCGAAGGCGGCGCCGAGGACGCTGGCGCCGCCCCAGCCGTGTGCGGAGAAGACGGCGGTGGTCGCGGCGGCACCGAGGGCGGAGCCGAGCGAGTAGAAGACCATGTAGCTGCCGATGACACTGCTTGTGCGGTCCGCGTGTACGACGGCGAGTTGATGCTGGTTGCTGACGTGCACGGCCTGAACCGCGAAGTCGAGCAGGATCACTCCGACCACGAGCAGCCACAGGGACCACGGCAGCTGCGCGATCGTCGCCCACGAGAGGATGAGCAGGGTGAGGGCGAGACCGATGACGGGCGCCGCCCTACCGGCGTCCGCCCACCGCCCCGCGCGGGCAGCGCCCAGTGCGCCGGCGAGTCCGGCGATGCCGAACAGCCCGATCTGGCTCTCGCTCAGCTGCCACGGGGAACCGGCGAGGGGGAGGGCGAGCCCGCTCCACAGCGTCCCGAACGACGCGAACAGGAAGAAGGCGATGAGTCCGCGGGTGAAGAGGGTGCGGTCCCTGAAGAGCCCGCCCAAGGAGGCCACGGCCTGCCCGTGCCCGGAGGTTCGGGGCGGT
This sequence comes from Streptomyces chumphonensis, assembly GCF_014779715.1. Taxonomy (GTDB): domain Bacteria; phylum Actinomycetota; class Actinomycetes; order Streptomycetales; family Streptomycetaceae; genus Streptomyces; species Streptomyces chumphonensis. The sequence continues at coordinate 442,165 of NZ_JACXYU010000003.1, read as the reverse complement.
CGCTGCTCCTGCGGCAGCACGGCCAGGACGAGCGCCGCCAGACCGAGTGAGAGCAGCGCCAGTACGGCGTAGACGCTCCGCCAGCCGGCCACTTCGGCGAGGGTGCCGGTGACGACCCGGGCACCCAGGATGCCGACGACGACACCGGAGGTCACGACCCCGATGTTCCGGCCGCGCTCGGCCGGGGGCGACGCCGAGGCGGCGTAGGCCACGGTGGTCTGTACCACCACGGCGAACAAGCCGGCCACGGCGAGGCCCACGATCGCGATCCACGTCGTGGACGCGACCGCGGTCAGGAGGAGGCCCAGAGCCGTCAGCGCGAGGTGCGCGGCGATGAGTCGTCGCCGGTCGGCCACGTCGCCGAGCGGGACCAGGAGCATCAGCCCCACGAGGTAGCCCAGCTGGCCCGTCGCGACGATCCAGCCGGTGAGTTCCGGCGAGAAGCCGAGATCGCGTCCCATCGGTTCCAGGGCCGGCTGCGCGGCGTAGATGCTCGCCACCGCAACGCCGCACACCACTGCGAGCAGCAGCCGCCGCCACGCGTTCATTGCGAAGTCCATCGCACTCCAGCCTCGATAAGTAGCAAATTGCAACTGATTCGACGCTACGGCATGATGGTTTCAATACGCAACTCTTCGGGAGGTGTCATGCCGCGCATCGCCGCAACCGCCCGGGACGGCGAGTGGTCCGACCCGGACTGCCCCGTCGCTCGCACGCTCGACCTCGTCGGCGACAGGTGGAGCCTGCTCGTCATCCGCGACGCGATGGACGGAGCGCGCTCGTTCACCGAGTTCCAGCGCCGCACCGGCATCGCCCGCAACATCCTCACCGACCGCCTGCGCAAGCTCACCGCACACGGGTTCGTCGCCCAGCGCACCGCACCGTCGGGGCGTCGCCGCGAGTACGTGCTGACGGACGCCGGCCGCGACCTCTTCCCCGTGATCGTCACCCTGCGGCAGTGGGGGGAACGGCACGCCTTCGCCCCCGGCGAGACCCACTCCGTGCTGGTCGACCAGCACGGAGAGCCGGTGCCGGACGTCTCCCCCACGGGCGGCGACGGCAGCCTACTCACTCCCGACACCACCCAGGTGCGCAAGGTCGGATCATGACCTCGGGACCGGCCGGGACCGGCACAGGTCGGCGCCGCTCGGGTGGAAGAGCTACCGCACGCGTGCCGTTTGACACGCCACGGGTCCAAGCCCCTGGGGCCCGGATCCAGGGCCTTGTTGTACAACCGCGGAGGGTCCTGGTTGACGTGCGCGCCGCTACCGGGCCTGACCGGGTCGCGGAACGGCAACCGGCCGTGCGCGTGACGATCATGGCCTTGACGGCGTTCTGCCTGGTCTTGCCGGAGATGCACGTCTCCCGCTCGCTGCACGGCCTCGTTCGGCCGGCAGAGGCCGCACCTCGCCGACAGCCCACGTGCCGGAGGCGCACGAGGGGTGGCCGAGAGTCGATCGACGCTCACCGGCCGATGCCTCGCGCCAGCGCCCACCGCCCGCTTCCGCGCTCCCGTCAAGAGGCCCGTCTGGAGGCATAGTTGCGCGAGAATGTCAGCACAAGGGGACTTCATCGAACGGGGTAGCTCTTCGTCCATGCCACTTCACCGGACCAGGAGGAGGCCACGTGCCCTGGCACCTCGCCCTCACCGTGGACCGCACGGCACGGCTGCCGCCAGTCACGCAGATACGGGGCAGAGCGCCAAGCCGCCGCCCGGCCCCGCGTCCTCCCTGCTCCCCGGCCCCGTGGACGTCCCCGAGGGCACCTGGGACCTGCGCACCGGTACGTCCGACATCGCGGCCTTCCCGCGACAGGACTGGATCCGCTCGGTCACCGCGGTGCCGGCGGACGCGGGCGGCGCCGAACCGGGCTACTCACCGCCCAGCGGCGTGCCACAGGCCGGGCACGTCCTGATCGGCTACCTGGGGCGGGTACGCGGGGTACACGCCAGGCCCGAGAACCTCATGGTCACAGCCGGGTTCGCGCAGGGCTTGGCGCTGCTGTGCAAGGTGCTGCGGGAACGCGGCCACGACACACTGGCCGTCGAGGACCCCGGGCACCCGGGCGAGTGGGAGTTCATCGCGGGCGCGGGTCTGCGGCCGGTGGGCATCCTCGTGGACGAGGACGGGATACGGGTGGACCTGCTGGCCGCGAGCGGGGCCCGCGCGGTGCTCACGACCCCCGGCAACCAGTTCCCCACAGGGGTAGCCCCCCGGACGGGTCCACCCGCCATCGTCCTCGGCTACGCGAGCACACCTCCGAAGACCCTCCGAGTGGCCCTCGAGAAGTTGGGCGCGTGCGTTCGGGGGGATCGCCGCGCGTGACGCTCCGCGGCTCGGACTTCGGTCCTTCCGGCGGTAGGGGGCGCGCTCGCGGGCCGTTGGTCGCTCGACGGCGCGCGCACGGTCCGGATCCTCGGGCGGAACCGAGGGTCAAGTACCCCATGTCCATGCGTCCGGGAACCACCGGGACCCGGCAGGTCCCGGGCCGCCTCACCCGGTGCGGCCTTCGGCGCCGTGCCCACGCCGCCCGCACCGCCCCGTAACGCTGGGGCGGGCGGTCCGCACGAGGCCGCCCGCCGCGGCACCGGGGCCGTGGCGGGCCTCACGCGCTCAGCGCGCCGGGCGGTAGGTCGCGATGATCACGCCACTGCTGGTCGGCTGGGCGCTGACCAGCCGAAGCCTCTTCAGCGCGGCGTCATCGGAGAACAGCTTGCTGCGTCCCCCTCCGGCCACGACCGGGTGGATCAGCAGCACGAGCTCGTCCAGCAGGTCCAGTTCCAGCAGCGAACGCACCAGCGTCGGGCTGCCCGCGACGGTGATGTCCTTGCCCTCGCCCGCCTTGAGCTCGTTGACCGCGGTCGAGAGGTCGCCCTTGACCAGCGTGCTGTTCGCCCAGTCGTCAACGCTGTCCAGCGTCGAGGAGACGACGTGCTTGGGCGATGTGTTGATCCACTCGGCGAAACCGGCGTCCTCACCACTGGTCACCGTCGGCCAGTATCCGGCCCACTCGGTGAACGTCACCGCGCCCAGCAGGATCGTGTCGGCCGTCTCCAGCGTGTCGGCCAGCGCGGCACCCATCTCCTCGTCGAACGCGAACTGCCACTCGTCCGGAGACTGGACGACACCGTCGAGCGAGACGAACAGGCCCGAGACGACCTTGCGCATGATTCCTCCATGGTGGATCCGGGGTGCACGCCCCCGGCGGGGCGGGAGCCGACACCGTCGGCCACGTCAGGAACACTAGACACCGTGGAGGTTCAGGTCTTGTACAGAAGCGACAGCGGCTCCGCCGCGTCCGGTGCGCTCAGCTGCGTGGCGGTCCGCCCGACGTACCGCTTCAGGGACCGCGCCAGGTGCGGCTGGTCGAAGTATCCGAGCCGGTGCACGACCTCCTGGGCCGGCACCCCCTCCTGAACCAGCAGCGTCGCCTGTCGGGCGCGGTGGATCTGCCGGATCGCGCCCTGGGTCAGGCCCGTCGCCGCGACGAAGTGCCGCTGCAGGGTGCGATCGGAGACATCCGGGCCGGCGCCGCCGAGCACGGCGGGCACGACCGGGTCCAGGTCCACGATCCCCTCACGCACCATCCGCGACACGAACGCCTCGGCGTTGTCGTAGCCGGGAACGTGCCAGGCAGACCCCTTCAGCCACAGTGAGCGCCTCGTCACGTCCGGGATCGCCGCGGTGCCACCCACCAGCCGACTGACCGGGATGTGCGGCATCGACGTCCCCAGCGCGAAACTGATGCCGAAGAAGACAGCGTCCCCGGGGACCGGGGCGCGCGACGCCTTCGCCTCCGGACCCAGCACAGCCGCCTCCGCCCGGCCCCGGTGCTCCCACCACACCAGCTCCCAGTGGGACGTCGCGACGGACATCATCCGGCCGACGTCCTCACTGCGGCTGCGCCACACCCGTTCGATGTACGGCAACTCCGACGGTCGGCTCTCGATCGCCAGGCCCAACCCGGTTTCCCTCCCCGATCACACGCCTGCCTCGGACCCGCCAGTCTGCCACTCGACCGGATCACATCCCAGCCCGTCCGGACGGCCTCAGCGCGTCGCCCCGCGCCGTGGCGGCACCCGCGCTCCGGACTGTCGTGGCGCCCCCACCGGCCGGCACGGGCTTCGGCCTGGCCGGTGGGGGGCGCCGTGGTTCCTTCCGGCGGGTGACCGGGTCCGCGGGGACCCGCCGGACCGAACCTAGGGGCGCTGCCTCAAGCGGTCGACGATCGCCCACTCCACCGTGTGCGACAGCTGGACGTACGTCCTGCCGGAAGCCGTGGACCCCTCGCTGCGGAAGCCCAGGAACTCGTGGGACTCCTCATCGAAGATCAGGTAGCTGCCCTTCTGAGCGCCCTCTCCGGTGTAGGCGATCCCCACGCCCGTGCGCCCGGCGGAGTCCTTCACGTCCGGAATCGCCTCGACACCCTGCACCAGGGCGAGTGCCTCGTACGCGGCGGGACGCAGACCCGGGGGCAGCGCCGGCTGCTTCAGGAGCTCGCCGAGCAGGAAATAGGCGCGGAACCAGTCGAAACCGGAGAGGTCGTCGATCGACTGGTCGGTCGTGCCGCCGGCGGAAATGAGAGCCGGAACGAGCTTCTCCGGGTCGGTCGGAAGTGTGGCGAGCTTGCTCCACTCCCGAGGGGGCCACACGGAACCGCCGTCCTTCATGGGCTCCTCCCAGATCACGTTCCCGCGCTCCATGGTCAGGGAACGCTTGGAGCCGTCCACCGAATCCCAGTTCACATCCACGAAGGTCTTGACCTCACCGGTCTTCCGGTCCGTCTCCTTGATGATCCGCTTCGAGTAGATGAACTGGTCGCCGCGCGGCGCGACAGGCGTCTCCTGACGGCCCGCGTACACGGCCGCACCTTCCAGCACCTTCACGGCCGCGGCGCTGCGCAGGTGCGGGGTTTCCGTGCCGGCGCGGTCCGGCGCTCCGCCCTCGGTGGTGATCAGCACCGCCGTTCCCGTGATCAACAGGGCGACCACCCCGGCCGTCGCGAGGCGCAGCGCGCGTCGGCGGCCCGGTCCTCTGTCGGGGTGCCGCTCCGTGCGGCTGATCGTGTTGAGCAGTCGGTGCCGGGCCTGTGCCCGGGCGGGTTCGGTGAGAGGGGACGCGTCGGCGTCCCAGTCCTGTAGGAGTTCGAGTTCGTCAGTCATGGTCGGACGCCTCTCGCAGTGTCGTCGGATCGGATCCGCCCAACGCGTCGCGCAGCTTGCCGCGAGCCCGGTGCAACCGTGATCGGACGGTGCCGATGGGCACGCCGAGGGCGTGGGCCACCTCCTCGTAGCCGAGACCGCCCCAGGCCACCAGCAGCAGCACGTCCCGGTGCCGTGCGGGCAGGGCGGCCAGTGCCGCCGCCAGCTCACGGCGTACGGCCTGTGCCCCGACGCGGGCCGCAGCCCGGTCGGCCAGGGGCTCCTCGTGGTCGGCCGGAGCCGGGAGGCGGGCCAGGGTCTTGAACCGGCGGGCCTCGGCCCGACGGTGCCGACCGACCAGGTTGGTCGCTATGCCGAACAGCCAGGGCCGGGCGCTGTCGCCGGTGGCCCGTACGGGGTCGTACCGGTACCGCTGCTGGAAAGCCGTGGTGAAGGTCTCCGCCATGAGGTCGTCGGCCGGCTCGTCGCCGAGCCTGCGGGCCAGGTAGCGGTGTACCGCGTCCGCGTGCCGGTCGAACAGCACGGCGAACGTCTCGGGCTCGTCCCGGGACCGCGCGATCACCGAGGCATCGCCGTCCACCCCCGTGCAGACGCCTGGGTCGACGGTCATCGGGGCTCCTCTCGCTTTGGGGAACGCTTCGAAAGCCTGGGCTTTCCCCTCTTCTTCGCCCGTCGCCGCCATCGAGTTCCCTCGGGCCCCCGCAGGCGCTCCCCGGAGCAGGTGGCAGCGGGTGGGCGGCCCCCGGCACGCCCGCCGACGCCGTCGGCCGCCGGGCTCGTCCGGCAGCCGGTCGTGGGTTCTCTCCACCGTGTGGCAGTGCTTCGGTGGCGCGCCGGGGGGAGCCCTCAGCCCCGTCGGCCACCCGCTGTACGGGCCACGCGGATCGTACGCGGCGCACTTGCCTCCCGCGGAGCCCGGCCCGGTCCCGGCGGCGATGTCGTCGCTCCAGTCCCTCGCGCACGTCCGAGTCGGTGAACGATGCGGACCGCGGTGACGGGCGGGCGGCGCCGCGCGGACGAGACGGTGCCCGTGTTGGCGGCCTTCCCCGTGTGTCCGCCCGGATCCCTTCGTGTGTGTCTCCTCAGCAACCGAGGAGACCGGCAGACCGGTGAGGACGGCGGAGTTCGCCCCACCGCTCTCCGTGCGTGGCCACCAGCGCCGGGAGGTGAGGAGAGGGGTGCGGCGGGGCCTGGTTCCGTGCCGGGTGCCGGTACACCGGAGCGCTGCCGTCGCATGCCCGCGCGTACGCCATCGTCCTCCTGGATCGGGTCATCGACACGCGGCGGTGCGTGGCGGTTCTGGTTCTGGCGGCGGTGTAGCCCCTCCCCTAGTAGTTCGATATCTGTCAACATAGATGTATGTCGAATAACGGGGCGCTGCCCCTCCTGGAATCCCCGAGCGGTCGGGCCGTGGCGCCCTGCTGCCCGCCACTGACCGAGCGCCTGATGAACGCCGAGGAGGCCGAGGCGGCGTCCCGGATGTTCAGAGCGCTCGGCGATCCGGTGCGCCTGCGGCTGTTCTCCGCCGTGGCCTCGCACGAGGCCGGGGAGACCTGCGTCTGCGACATCCCCGACGTGGGCGTCTCCCCACCCACGGTCTCCCACCACCTGAAGAAGCTGAAGGAGGCCGGGCTGCTCACCTCCGAGCGGCGCGGCACCTGGGTGTACTACCGGGTCGAGCCGTCCGTGCTCGCCGCCATGGGCACGATCCTGACCGGGCCGGGGGAAGCCTGAGCGGAGACAGGGCAGCCCTCACGGGAGGCGTGCGAGGTGGAGCACTCCGCCTACGGCACCCGGCGCGACGTCGCCCTCGTCGGACACCGCGGCCCAGGCGTCACGGGGGACCGGCCCCTCCTGCCCTCCGGCGCGGCGGGGTCCGTTTGCGGCGCGGTGAGCCCTTCATGGCGAGTGCCATAACAATGTAACATTGCATTACCGCTGTCCCTCACACCCCGGAGCTGGCATGACCCCACCCTCGGCCCGCATCACCACCGGCAGCCACGACCTGCCGGTCTCCCCCGCCCTGGCGTCGTTCATGAGCGGTGGCTGGGCTCCGTCCCCCGTGGACCACGCCGTGCGCGCTCCCCGCGGCGGCGCCACCCTGGGCCGCCGGGCCCGCCTGTCCGCGCACTTCCCCGGCGAGCGGCTCGTCCTGCCGGCCGGGCGGCTGACCACCCGGTCCAACGACTGCGACCACCACTTCCGCCCGCACACCGCCTACGCCTGGCTGACCGGTCTCACCGGCGAGGACCAGCCCGACAACGTGCTCCTCATGGAACCGTCCGGGCCCCGGGGGCACCATGCGGTGCTCTATCTGCGGCCGCGCTCCCCGCGGACGGGGGAGGAGTTCTACCGCGACCGCCGCTACGGCGAGTTCTGGGTCGGGCCCCGCCCCGACCTGGCGGAGGCGGAAGCACTGACGGGTATCGAGTGCCGCCACCTCGACGAGCTGCCCGGAACGCTGTCGGGGCCCCAGCCGCCCACCCGGACGCTGACCGGTGTCGACGGCGCCGTCGACGCTCTCGTCGCGACCCGGACCTCCGGCGAGGCGGAGCGGCTGCGGGAGAGGGAACTCGCCGCCTGCCTGTCCGAACTGCGCCTGGTCAAGGAGGCGTGGGAGGTCGAACAACTCCAACTCGCGGTGGATCACACCACCGAGGGCTTCGAGGACGTGGTGCGGGCCCTGCCCCGGGCCCTGCGGCATCCCCGTGGTGAGCGATGGGTCGAGGGCGTCTTCAACCTGCGGGCCCGCGCCGAGGGCAACGGCACGGGCTACGAGACGATCGCGGCCGCGGGAGCCCATGCCTGCGTACTGCACTGGGTGCGCAACGACGGGCCGCTGGACCCCTCCCAGCTTCTGCTGCTGGACGCGGGCGTCGAGACCGACACCCTGTACACCGCCGACATCACCCGCACCCTGCCCCTCTCAGGGCGCTTCTCCCCGGTGCAGCGGCAGGTCTACGAACTGGTCCTCGCGGCCCAGGAGGCCGGTATCGCCGCGCTGCGTCCGGGCGTTCCGTTCCGGGACTTCCACCGCGCGGCGATGCGGGTGATCGCCGAAGGGCTGCGCGAGTGGGGGGTGCTCAAGGCGCCCCTGGACGAACTGGCCGGGGACAGCGGCCTCCACCGTCGCTACACCCTGTGCGGCAGCGGCCACATGCTCGGCATGGACGTCCACGACTGCGCCAGGGCGCGGGCCGACGCCTACGTCGAAGGCGTACTGGAGGAGGGGCAGGTCCTGACCGTCGAGCCGGGGCTGTACCTGCAACCCGACGACGAGACCCTGCCCGTCGAGTTGCGGGGCATGGGCGTGCGTATCGAGGACGACCTGGTGATCACCGGGGACGGAGCGCGGTTGATGTCGTCCGCCCTCCCCCGGACCGCGGACGGCGTCGAGGAGTGGATGGGCACGCTGTTGGAGGGCTGAGGCGGCCGCTGTCGGCGGGGCGTGCGCCGTCGCGGCCGCCCCCCGCCGTGCGTGCCCGCCCCTGCGGACCGGTGAGGGTCAGCGGGCGCCCAGCCGCCGGGACGGCGGCGTGCGTCGGGGTTCGTCCCGCTTCCTCGCGGCCCACAGGGAACGCACGTGGGACAGGTGTCGGCGCATGTGCCCCTCGGCCGCGGCGGCGTCCCCGGCGATCATGAGATCCAGCAGCTCGGCGTGCTCCTCGGCCGAGGCCACCAGCATCCCGGCTTCGGCGAGTTCGGTGAGGCCGTAGAGCCGGGAGCGTTTACGCAGGTCACTCACCGTCTCGACGAGCCGGGCGTTGCCGGCGAGGGAGAGCAGTCCGAGGTGGAAGCGTCGGTCGGCCTCCAGGTAGCCGATGAGGTCACCGGCTCGCGCGGCGGCCACGATCTCCTCGGCCACCGGGCGGAGGGCCTCCAGCCGCTCGCGGGGAACCGACCTCGTCACCTCGCCCACGGTCGGGATCTCGATCAGGGCGCGGATCTCGGTGAACTCGTCGAGGTCACGCTCGGACAGTTCGGTGACGCGGAAACCCTTGTTGCGCACCGGCTCGACCAGCCCTTCGCGCGCCAGGTCCAGCATGGCCTCCCGCACGGGGGTCGCGGAGACCCCGTACTCGGCGGCCAACGCGGGGGCGGAGTAGACGGTCCCGGGCTGCAGTTCGCCCGCGATCAGTGCGGCCCGGAGGGCATTGGCCACCTGATCACGCAAGTGCTCCCGCACCGAGACGAGTTTCCGGGACTGGGGCTCGCTCATGGATTCCCTCCGTGGACCGGCGGCCCACTATACAATGTCACGTTGCGAGCCGACCGCGCTCGTCGACGGAGCGGGCTCAGGCCGACCCGGCGGGCAGGAGCGAGACCGTGCGGCTGGACGTGTAGAAGTCCATCGCGGCGCGCCCCTGTTCCCGCATGCCGATGCCGGATTCCTTCTCCCCGCCGAAGGGAAGGTGGAAGTCGACGCCCGTGGTGGGGGCGTTGACGCGCAGCATGCCGGTGGTCAGACGGTCCAGCACCGCGAGGGCGACGTCCAGGTCGCCGGTGTGCAGGGAGGTGACCAGGCCGTACGGAGTGCTGTTCGCGGCGCGGACGGCGTCGTCCAGGTCCGCGGCGCCCGACAGCACGGCGAGGGGGCCGAAGGTCTCGCGGCGGTGCAGTTCGTGGTGGGCGGGCACGTTCTCCAGCAGCACCGGGTCGGTGTACCAGCCCGTGGCCGGGCCGGGCCGGCGGGCACCCGCGCCGGCCAGGGCGCGGGCTCCGGAGCGCAGCGCGCCGTCGCGGGCCCCGGCGACGCGGTCGAGAGCCGCCTGCGAGATGACGGGCCCGCAGACGGTGGCCGCCGCGTGGGGAGCGCGGGCGGGCAGTCCCCGCAGTGCCTCGGCCAGTGCCTCACGCAGGGGCGGCAGCGCGCCGCCCACGGCGATCACCCGTCGGGTGGCGGTGCACTTCTGCCCCGCGTAACCGGCGATGGCGACGGCGATGTCCGCCGCCGCGCGTTCGGGGTCGGCGTCGGGCAGCACCACGGCGGCGTTGTGGCCGCCCATCTCCGCCTGGACCGGGACGCCTCGGGCGACGGCGGCACGGGCGACGTCGGCCCCGACGGCGGTCGATCCGGTGAAGGAGACGACGTCGGCCACGCCGACCAGACGGGCGCCGACGTCGGCGCCTCCGGGAACGACCCGCAGCAGGTCCTCGGGCAGGGCCTGCCCGAGGACCTCGGCCAGCCGCAGCGCGCACGCCGTCGCCTCGGGTGCGGGTTTGAGGAGCACGGCGTTGCCCGCGGCCAGGGCCGGAGCGGCCTTCCAGGAGGGAATGGCCAGGGGGAAGTTCCACGGGGTGATCAACCCGGCGACACCGTGCGGCCGTCTCCGGGTGAGCAGCAGCCCTGGCCCGGAGGCCGGCTCGTGGACCGCACCGGTGGCGTCGTAGGGGTGCTGGGCGTAGTAGCGCCAGATGGCCGCCGTGCGCGCCAGTTCGCCGCGCGCCTCGGTGAGCGGTTTGCCGACCTCCCTGACCAGCAGCCCGGCGAGTTCCTCGGAGGCGGCCTCCACGGCGTCTCCGGCCCGGCGCAGGGCCGCGGAGCGTGCGCCCGCGCCGGCGGCGAGCCATTCCGTTCGGGCCCGGGAGGCCCGGTGCACCGCGCCGGTGACGGTGTCGGGGCCGCAGCCGTGCAACTCCACGACGATGTCGTCGGGATCGGCGGGGTTGCGGGAGACGAGCGGGCTGTCCGCCTTCTGTACGGGGGCGCGGTTCACAGCAGGAAGCCTTCCGGGAACGGGTCGGTGGGGTCGAGGAGGAACTGGGCGGTGCCGGTGATCCAGGCGCTGCCGGTGAACGTCGGCACCACGGCGGGACGGCCGGCGACCTCGGTCGTGTCCACCAGGCGGCCGGTGAAGGCGGTCCCGAGGAACGACTCGTTGCGGAAGTCGCGGTGCAGCGGGAGTTCGCCCCGGGCGTGCAGTTGCGCCATCCGGGCCGAGGTGCCGGTGCCGCAGGGCGAGCGGTCGAACCATCCGGGGTGGATGGCCATCGCGTTGCGCGAGTGTGCGGCGTCCGATCCGGGGGCGAGGAACTGGACGTGGTGGCAGCCGGTGATGCCGGGGTCCTCGGGGTGCGTGGGCTCACCCGCCGCGTTGATCGCGGCCATGACCTCCAGGCCGGCGTGCAGGATCTCCTCCTTGCGGGAGCGTTCGAAGGGCAGCCCGAGTTCGGCGAGGGGGAGGATGGCGTAGAAGTTGCCGCCGTAGGCCAGGTCGTAGGTCACGCGCCCGAAGCCGGGGACGTCGACGGTCGCGCCGAGCGCCGCCGCGAAGGACGGGACGTTGCGGAGCGTCACCGCGCGGGCGTGGCCGTCGGCGACGTGGACCGCGGCGGTGACGAGCCCGGCCGGGGTGTCCAGGCGGACGGTCGTGACCGGTTCGGTCACCGGCACCATGCCCGTCTCCACCAGGACCGTGGCCACGCCGATCGTGCCGTGCCCGCACATGGGCAGGCAGCCGGACACCTCGATGTAGAGGACTCCCCAGTCGGCGTCGGGGCGCGTCGGGGGTTGCAGGATGGCGCCGCTCATGGCGGCGTGTCCGCGTGGTTCGTTCGTCAGCAGGGTGCGGATGTGGTCCAGGTGGCGCATGAAGTACGTACGCCGTTGGGCCATGGTGGCGCCGGGGACGGGCGCGACGCCCCCGGTGACGACGCGGGTGGGCATGCCCTCGGTGTGGGAGTCGACGGCGTGGAAGACATGGCGGCTGCGCATGGCTCTTCTCCTGCGGGCTGGTTCCGGAGGGGCGGGGTCACGCCAGGCCGTCGGCGAGGGCCTTCTCCGTCGCGGCACGGACGGCCGCGCCCGCTTCGGGGCCCAGGGCCGAGCGCGGCGGACGGCAGGGGCCCCCGGGGCGCCCCGCGAGGTCCATGGACGCCTTGATCGCCTGGACGAACACGTGCCGGGTGTCCCAGCGCAGGAGCGGGTGCAGGGCCCGGTAGAGGGGCAGGGCGGTGTCCAGGTCCCGGGCGACGGCGGCCCGGTACAGCGCGACGCAGGAGTGCGGCAGGGCGTTGGGGTAGCCCGCGATCCACCCGACGGCGCCGGCCAGGGCGAGTTCGAGGAGGACGTCGTCGGCGCCGACGAGCAGGTCGAGACCGGGGGCGGCCTCGGCGATCTCGTAGGCCCGACGCACGTCCCCGCTGAACTCCTTGACCGCCACGATGTGCTGCCGGGCGTGCAGTTCCGCCAGGAGCCGGGGGGTCAGGTCGACGCGGGTGTCGTGCGGGTTGTTGTAGGCGACGACGGGCAGCCCCACGCTCGCGACCCGCGCGTAGTGGTCGCGGACCTCCGCGTCGTCGGCGCGGTAGGCGTTGGGCGGCAGCAGCAGGGCGGAGCCGGCCCCGGCCTCGGCGGCCTGCTCGGCCCAGCGCGCGGCCTCCGCGCTGCCGTAGGCGGAGACGCCGGCCATGACCCGGCTGCCGTCCCCGGCGGCCTCCACGGCGGTGCGCACGACGCGGGCGCGCTCGTCGTCGGTGAGGGTCTGGTACTCCCCCAGCGAGCCGTTGGGGACGACGCCGTCGCACCCGGCGTCGAGCAGCGAGCGGACGTGCTCGGCGTAGGCGTCGTGGTCGATCGACAGGTCGTCCTTCAGGGGCAGGGTGGTGGCCACCATGACGCCGCGCCAGGGGTGGTCGGGGGTGTGCAGGGGTGCGCTCATGTGCGGTTCTCCTCGTGTGTCGGTCCAGGGAGGCGGGTGCGGCGCGTGGGTGGGACCCAGGGGCCGGTGTGCCGGTCGGGTGCGGGTCAGGTGTGCTCGTCCGGGCGGGGCGGGGCGGGTTCGGGGAGTCGGGCGAGTCGGGCGAGGGGGACGGGGCGGGCGAGGGGGCGCCGGTCCGCGCTCACCGGGGCACGGCCCGAGCCCGCCGCGAGGCAGGAGACGGCGGGCCCGCACATCCGTCCCTGGCACCAGCCCATTCCGGCCCGGGTCAGGAGCTTGACGGTGCGGGTGTCGGTCGCGCCGTAGGTGTCGGCCGCCGCGCGTACCGCGGCGGCGTCGACCTCCTCGCAGCGGCAGATCTCGGTGTCCTCCCGCAGCCATCCGGTCCAGCCGGGGCCGGGTCGGTGGACCTCGGCCATCAGGTCCGCGAAGGCCCTCAGCCGGGCGACGCGGGCGCGCAGCCCCGCGGTCGTCCACCCGGCGGCGGAGGCGCCCCGGGCGGCGGCGGCGATCTCCCGGGCCGCCAGTTCGCCCTCGCGGAGCGCGAGGGGGGCGCCGCCGACGCCGGTGGTCTCGCCCGCCGCCCACACGCCCGCCACGCTGGTGCGCAGGGCGGCGTCGACCATGACGGCGGGGGTGCCGTCGGGGGCGGTCCGCGTCTGGCAGCCCAGCTCCAGGGCGAGTTCGAGCTGGGGCACCAGGCCGTGCCCGACGGCCAGCGCGTCGCAGGGCAGGTGCTGCTCGGTGCCGGGCACGGGCCGCCAGTCCTCGTCCAGCCTCGCCACGGTCACACCGGTGACGCGATCGGTCCCGTGCGCCCGGACGACGGCCGTCCGGGTGCTCAGGCGTACCCGGCGGCGGGCCAGGGCCGCCGCGTGCCGGGCGCCTTCGGCGATCTTGCCGGGGTTGCGCAGCAGCGGGCCCGGCCGGTGGGCGTAGGACAGGTAGCCGCCCGCCTCCAGGACGCGGGGCACCCGGGCCCCGGCGGCCGACAGCGTGGCGGCGACGGCCAGCAGCAGGGGGCCGCTGCCCGCCACGACGACGCTCCGGCCCGGGAGGACCAGGCCCGACTTGACCATGGCCTGGGCTCCTCCGGCACCGACGACGCCGGGCAGGGTCCATCCGGGGAAGGGGAGTTGGCGTTCGTACGTTCCGGTGGCCAGGACGAGCCGGTGCGCCCGTACGGTCTCGTGGGGGGCTTCGCCGGTGGTCGGCTCGCCGGGGCGGGGCGCGGCCTGCGGCGGGACGGTGGGCGCGGTGTGCAGGGTCCAGCGCCCCGGGTGGTCGTGGGCCTCCTGGACGGTCCACACCTGCCGCTCCGTCAGGTGGCGGACCCGGCCGCCGGCCCGGTGTGCGCGGAGCCGGCCGAGGAGACCGACGAAGGCGGGCCAGCCGTGGTGGAGTGCCTGGGGACGGCGCGCCCCCAGGCCGGGGGCGGGGTGCCGGTAGTACTGGCCGCCGGGCCGGGGGCCGTCGTCGACGAGCGCCACGGTCAGCCCCGCGTCGGCGGCGGTGGCGGCCGCCGCCAGCCCGGCGGGCCCGGCACCGACGACCGCCACGTCGTAGGGTGCGGCCGGGGGCTCAGCGGGCGAGGTCGGCACGGCCGTGTCCTTCCTGGGGGGTGACGGTGTCGCCGTCGCGGGCGGGCACCAGGCACGCGCGCTGGTTGGGGCGGCCGTTGACGGTGATCAGGCAGTCGAAGCAGACCCCGATGCCGCAGAAGGCGCCGCGCGGGCGTCGGCCGTCGCGGGTGGTGCGCCAGGAGAGGACGCCGGCGGCCCACAGCGCGGCGGCGATGCTCTGGCCGGGCAGGGCGGGCAGGGTGCTGCCCGCGTAGTCGATGCTGATGGCGGGCTGGGGTCGGGACCGCACCAGCCCGGCGGGGTCACGTGGCATGGGGGCTCCTCGGAGGGGTCGGGCGGTGGCGGTCGTCGGGGGGCCGGACGGTCATGCGGGAGGACTCGGGGTGGGGAAGCGGTCGGGGCGGAAGGGGGCGAGGTCCACAGCGGGCTCCTCGCCGCGGAGGGCCTGGGCGAGCAGCAGTCCGGTGCCCGGCGCGAGCCCGATGCCGGCGCCCTCGTGCCCGCAGGCGTGGTGGAGGCCGGGGACGCGGGGGTCGGGGCCGATCGCCGGGAGGTGGTCGGGCAGGTAGGGCCGGAAGCCGTGGTAGGCGCGCAGGACGCTGACCTCGGCCAGGACGGGGAAGAGGGCGGTGGCGTCCAGGGCCATGCGCCGGAGGGCCGCGGTGGACAGGGACCTGTCGAATCCGGTGCGTTCCCGGCTGGAGCCGATCAGTACGGGACCTGCCGGTGTGCCCTCGATCACCGGGGAGGTGTGGAGGGCCGCGGAGTCGCTCGTGACGTCGGCGAGGTAGGCGGCGGCGTAGACCTTGTGCCGGACCACGCGGGGCAGGGGCTCGGTCACCAGGACGAAGCCCCTGCGCGGCATGACGGGGAGTGTCGTTCCGGCCAGCTCGGCGATGCGCGCGGACCAGGGGCCGGCGGCGTTGACCACGGCCGGAGACCTCAGCTCGCGCCGGGGTGTGCGCACGCCGTCGATCCGCCCCCGTGGCGTGACCACGACCTGGGTGACGGGCTCCCCGGGGTGGAGGACGGCGCCCGAGCCGATCGCGGCGTGCAGGAGGCGGGACGCGGCGAGGGCGGGCTGGACCTGGGCGTCCTGGGGGTAGTGGACGGCTCCGGCCAGGCCGGGGGCCAGGTGCGGTTCGAGGTCGCGGAGCCGCTGGGCGGGTACCTCGCGGGTCGTCACGCCGGCGGCCGCCTGGCGCGCGGCGGCGCTGCGCAGCGCCGCCCACTGCGTCTCGTCGGCGGCCACCACGACGCCGCCCTTGGCCTCGTACTCGATCCCCTGCGGCAGCTGGGCGGCGAGGTCGCGCCACAGGCCGGTGGAGAGGAGGGCCAGGTCGAGTTCGGGTCCGGGGGACTTGTCGGAGACCAGGAGGTTGCCCTCCCCCGCCCCCGTCGTACCGGCGACCGGACCGGCGCGGTCGACGACGGCCACCGTCAGTCCGGCGCGGGCGGCGTAGTAGGCGCACGCGGCGCCGACGATGCCCGCGCCGATGACGATCACGTCGACGGTCTGTTTCATGAGCACCACAGTAATATGTCACATGCTTCTACGGTAGTCCGGGAGGCGTCGAAGACCTTTTCGACGCGGAGGCCGGGGCGCGCGGGGAGGGAACGCGCCGCCTGAGCCCTGCGACACGCCGCCGCCGTGCCGGGGCGGGCGGCGGGTGCCTTCGCCCGCCCCGGCGGTCGATGGGGCGCAGGGTCAGTACTCGGCCTTGACGGTCACCCCGGAGAAGTCCTCTGCGGCGGCGAGGCTGATGTAGTTCCAGCCCACGGCCGGGTTGTTGACGGTGAGCGTCTCGTCGTTGTCCGCACCCGTGGAGCGACTGGTGTAGGTAGTGGTGGTCGCCCAGGTGCTGTTGCTGTAGTACAGGTCGGCGTTGCCGGTCCCACCCGACGAGGTGATCCTCAGTTGCTGGGTACCGGCGGGGAGGTAGAGGTAGAGGTAGGCGTAGTTCCCGGCGGTCGCGGACAGGTTGCCGCGCCGGCAGTTGCGGTCGAGTTCCCGGGTGTCGGTGCCGGTGCACTCGGGAGTGGGATCCGGCCCGCCGACGGTGATGCTCTGGGTGGCGGTACCGGTGGCGCCCTTGTCGTCGGTGACGGTCAGCTTCACGGCGTAGGTGCCCGCCGCCGTGTACGTCTTGGCGGGGTTGGCGGCGGTGGAGGTGGAGCCGTCGCCGAAGTTCCACGAGCGGGCGGCGACGGTCCCGTCGGAGTCCGTGGAGCGATCGGTGAAGTTCGCCGTCAGGCCGCTGACGGCGACGGCGAAGGACGCGGTGGGCGCCTGGTTGCCGGGCGGGTTGGTGGAGCCGCCGCAGTCACCGGCCGCACACCGCGACAGCCAGCTGTACCAGTCGCTGTCGTAGCGGGTGCCGATGCTGCCGGTGAGGTAGGAGCGGGCGGCGTTCCAGTCGCCGTTGCGGTAGTGGCCCAGTACGGTGTCCATCTCGGCGCGGTGGGACTGGAGCATGTAGCGCACGGCGAGATAGCCCCACCGGTAGACGCGCGTGGTGTCGTGGCTGTAGGTGGTGTCGAACAGAGTGCTCAGCGCGTAGGTGCGCTTGCCGGCCTCGGTGACGGCCGCGTCGTAGCGCAGGCCGCGGTAGGAGTAGGAGACGTACTCGGCGAAGCCCTCGATCCACCAGACGGTGGGGGTGGCGATGTTGTCGGCGAAGCCTCCGTGCAGGTTGAAGCGGCCGTCGAGGTAGTGCGTGTACTCGTGGTTGAGGTTCCAGATCTCGAAGGAGGGCCGCACCCATTCGGCCTCGTAGGCGATGAAGCGCGCCTGGTTGCCGGCGGCGGAGGGGTCGCCCTCCAGGTACATGCCGCCGTTGTTCGTGTCGATGCCCCACGTCGCTCCGGCGTAGGTCCGGTAGTCGGTGCTGCTGTCGTAGACGACCACCTCCAGGCTGGTGTTGCGGTCGCCGGCGACCGGGCCGCCGTCCTTGGCGATGCCGTGGAAGTAGGCGTCCTGGTCGGCCAGGCTGCCGCAGGTGTCCGCAAGCTGCGCCGGGGACATCTGCTGGGCGCGGATGCGGAGACCGGCGCTGCAGGTGTGACGGACCACCAGGACCTCGGATATCAGGCGCTGCCGGAGGTCGCAGGTTCCGTAGTAGCCGCAGTTGGCCTTGTCGTAGCTGTCGGTCATCTCGGCGACGCCGACCCACAGGGGGGCGGTGTCCCCCTTGATGGAGCTCTGGTTGAGCAGCCCGGCCGCCTGCGGCCGCACCGTGCTCCGCAGTGACGCGTGCCGCAGGAACCGGGCGTGCTCGCGTCCGGCGTTGGACGTCAGGTAGCTCTGGTCGGTCCCCAGGAGGTTCCCGTGGGAGGAGGCGAAGTCGTACAGCGCGTCCAGGACGCCGCGGTCGGAGGACACCGCCGTGACGAAGGCGGGGACCTGGTGGCCGCGGAAGAGGACGGTGTAGACGTTGTTGACCGCGGTCAACAACCACCAGGAGGAGTTGTAGGAGCTGTCGTAGCCGTTCAGCAGACGCTTGACGACGTACAGGTAGCGCGCGTTCTCCTCGGCGCTGTCGATCAGGGTCACCGCCTCGGCGAGGACCTCGCCGTTGGCGTCGGTGACATCGCGGGAGCGGGGGGCGGCGAAGAACGCGTCGAGCCCGGCGCGGACGGCGGTGCGCAGCGTCGGGCCGTAGGGGCCGGTGTCGTCCTCGTGGTACCAGTGCACGTAGTAGCCGGCGCGCAGGTAGAGCACGAGCTGAGGCATCCCGGTGCTGCCGTCGCCGGGATATGACGCGGAGCCGTCCCGCAGCGCGTAGGCGACACTGGTCATCTGCCCCTCGCGGAACGCGTGGTGGGCATCGCTTCCCGTGAGGCCGAACAGTGTGTTGACGCAGTCCGTCGTGGACGCCTTGATCTGCCGCACCAGGGCGCTGCCGGTGCGGCCGGTGAAGTCACTCGTGTCGCAGTCGGGCACGGCCGCCGTCCTGGCTTCGCCCTTCTCGTCGGTCTCATGCTCCGGGACCGCCCGCATGGACGGCCGCTGCCGCGGCGCGGGGGAGGCGGGGTCGTCGTAGTCCCGGCGCAGCGCGTCCTTCGTCGAGGGCAGCGGAGCTCGGTCCTCGACCTTCAGCGGCTCACCGCGCACATGCTCGGGATCGTCGCCCGCACTCGTGTGCTCCGACGCCCGGGGCGGGACGTCGTGGGGAGTCTGACGCTCCGTCGGCTTGTCACCCGCGCGGCCGGGTGCCGCGTGTCCCGGAGCGGCGAGCGTGGCGATCCCGAGGCACAACACCAGGATCAGCACACTCAGCCTCGCGAGAGGGAGTCGGGCCTGTTCTGTTCTCACTCGCTGCCTCCAGCGGGAGGAAGGGGCCGTGTGGGGGCACGGCCGGTGGGGGACCCATGGAGGCCGGGCGATGGGGCCATCGGCTTGTCATGGGCACATCTGCAATGTGTGACAGGTAATATTGCACATGTCACGTCTCATGAGAACCCTCCTCCACACGACCCGCCTGACGGCCCGTCGAGTGGCAAGAAGTTGCGGGCGCCGTGCAGCAAGTGGACACCTGACGGTCTCCTCCGGGACGCCGGGGGCGGGCATCCTCTACCGCGCCGAGGGTGATTCAGCAGCGCTAGGGGGAACTGTCATGGCTGCAGCAAGCACATCCGGAAGAGTGACGGCCGACGCGGGAGCCGCCCGGCGCGGCACGGGTCGGCGGGGCGTGGTGACCGTCGCCCTGCTGGCCGCCGTCCTCACCGGCTCGGCATCGGCCGCGGCCGTGGCGTCCCCCAGCGCCTCGCAGTCCGCGGCCGACGCGGCGGCGCCGGGCCCGTCGGCCCGCGGCGCCGCCGCCCTCTCCGCGGACGGCCCGGGCCCCGGAGCGGTCCACCTCCCGGTGGCGTCCGAGACCGCCTGTGCCGCACTCGCCGCCCTCCCCGAACCCGCCGCGGTCGCCGCCGCGGCGGTGGCGCCGATGTGCCCCCAGGTCAACGGCTGGCAGTGAGTCCGTGCGGTTCCTGCTGCTCGGGCCACTGAGCCTCACCGAGGGTCCGGACACGGTCGTGCTCCCACCCTCCAAACCGACGGACCTGCTGGCCGCGTTGCTGCTGAACGCGGGCTCGGTCGTCTCCGTCGACTACCTGCTGCGCACGGTGTGGGGCGAGCACCGGCCGGCCAGCGCCAAGGCCGCCGTGCAGACCTGCGTGCTGCGCCTGCGCAGGCTGTTCTCCCGGCACGGGGTGAGCGCGACGCCCATCGAGGCGGTACCCGGCGGCTACCGGATCTCCGCCGGCCCCGAGACCCTGGACCTCGTGGATTTCCGTGAGCGGGTCCGGGCGTCCACCGAGGCGGGGGCCCCCGATCGGGAACTGCGCATGCTCGGCGAGGCGCTCGCCCTGTGGAACGGCTCGCTGCTGGCCAACGTCCGCTCCGAGGTGCTGCACCGCGACGAGGTCCCCCGGCTGACCGAGGAGCGGCTGCGTACCGTCGAACGCGCCTGTGACCTGCTGCTGTCGCTGGAGCGGTGCGGGGAGGCGCTGGTCGAGCTGTGGGGAGTGACGCGGGCCCACCCGGGTCACGAGCGGTTCCGCGAGCAGCTCATCGAGGCGCTGTACCGCACCGGACGGCAGACCGAGGCCCTGGCCGAGTACCGGCGCATCAAGGAACACCTGCTGGACGAACTCGGCGTCGACCCCTCACCGGCCCTGCGCCGTCTGGAACTCGCCATTCTGCGCGGGGACGAGCTCGGAACGGGTCACGGCGGCCGGGCCGAGCTCGCTTCGGCCGGGACGGGAGAGCCGGGCGGGCCGCCGGAACTGCCGGGCGGCACCGTGCCGGGCTCGGAGACCGGCGGGCCGCCGCGACCGGCCCAGGGCGGCGAGGGGACGGCCCGGCAGCGGCCCTCCGCCGTGCCGAGCCCCGTCTCCGCGTCGGGGTTTACGCGCGTCGACCACGCCGCCGAGCCCCTCGCCACCCGCGTCCTGCGCGACGTTCCGCACTTCACCGGCCGGGAGGCCGAGACCGAGGCGATGGCGGCCCGGCTGCGGGGCACCGACGGGGAGCCGGTCACCGAACTCATCTGCGGTCCGCCGGGGATCGGCAAGACCGCACTGGCCCGCCACGTCGCCCGGCTCGTCCGCGACAGCCACCCGGACGGGACGCTGCTGCTGCGGATGGCCCGGCCGGACGGCACGTCGGTCACCGCCGAGGAGGCCGCGGACGCGGCCCGGCGCGCCCTGGCGGAGACCGGCGGATCGCCGAACCGCACCCTGCTGCTCCTCGACGACGTCGTGGACGCCGAGCAGGTCCGCCCGCTGCTGACCTGCGGCACCCACGGCGCCGCCCTGCTCACCAGCCGGCGTCCGCTGGCCGGTCTCGTGGCCACGCACGGCGGCCGGGTGCACCGGCTGGGCGTGTTCAGCGCGCAGGAGTCCGGCCGACTGCTGAGCGCCGCGCTCGGCGCCGAGCGGGTGGCGGCCGAACCCGAGGCCGCCCGGTCGCTCGCGGACGTCTGCGGCCACTACCCGCTGGCCCTGCGGATCGCGGCGGCCCGGCTGTCCACCCGCCCCGCCCTGCGGCTGGCGGACTGCGCGCGCTGGCTCGCCGAGGACCCCTGGGCCCGGCTCTCCCTCACCGACGACCCGGACCTGTCCGTCGAACGGGTCTTCGGCACCGCCCTGGCCCGGCTGGACCCGCGGCTGGCCGAGGCGTTCCGGCGGCTGGCCGCGCTGCCCGACGACGCACTGCGCCCCGAGGAGGCCGGTCGGGTGCTGGGCGGGCTGCCGCCCCCGGAGGCCGAGCGGGCCCTGGAGTGGCTGGCCGACGCCGGTCTGCTGGAGGAGGGCCCGCCGGGCCCCTACCGCATGCACGCCCTGCTCCGTGCCTACGCGCGCTGGGCCGACGACCGAACCCGTTCCCGACAGAAGGTGTGACCCCATGGCAGCAGGAGCGTACGAGGCGCTGGCCGAGACCCGGCCGCGCATCCGCCGGGACGTGCTGTTCACCCGGACGCCCGGCGGCGTCCTCTTCCACAACGCCGACGGCGGGTTCCACCTCACCGGACGCACCGCCTACCGCTTCGCCTCCCTCCTCGTGCCGCACCTGAGCGGCCGCCACCGCCTCGCGGAGATCTGCGAGGGGTTCCAGCCGCCGCAGCGGAAGATGGCGGGGGAGCTGGTCAAGGCCCTGTACGCGCGGGACTTCGCGCGCGACGCCCCGGTGGAGGAGCCGGAGCCGGCGGCGGATCCGGCGACCGCCGCGGTCACGTCCCGGTTCGCTCCCCAGATCGCCTACGTCGACCACTACGCGGACGGCGCACGGGCCCGCTTCGCGGCCTTCCGGTCCACCCGGGTCGCCGTCCTCGGCCGGGACGAGGTGGCCCGCTGGTGCGCCGTCGGGCTGCTGCGCAACGGCTGCGCGACCCTCGGCGTCGAGGGCGACTTCGCCGAGGTCGCCGCGGAGGCCGCCGAACTGGAGGCCGCCGGGTGCCCGGTGGACGTCACCCCGCTGCTCCCCGCCGGGCGGACCGGAGCCCCTCAGGAGGACGACCCGGGCTGGGCCGACCTGGCCGACCACGACGTCGTCGTGGTCAGCGGTGCCCGGGCCGCCGCGCGCACCCACCGGCTGCTGGCCGAGGGCGTCCCCGAGGGCCGCGTCCTGCTGCCGTCCTGGACGTTCGGGGAGCACGCCGTCACCGGTCCGCTGCACCGGCCCGGCGCATCGGGCTGCTGGTCCTGCGCGCTGCTGCGGCTGGGGGCCAACCGGGACTCGGCCACCGCCGCCGAGTTGTGGAGCGAGGTCGCCGGCGCGGCACGCCCGCTGGACGCGGCGCAGGACGGGCCACTGCACGGCCCGGTCGCCGCCATGACCGGCAACCTCCTCGGCTACGAGGTGTTCCGGCTGACGACCGGCGCGCTGCCCGCCGAGACGGCCGCGCAGGTCCTCGTGCAGGACCTGCGCTCCCTCGACGTCGTCGCCGAGCCGGTGCACCCGCACCCCCGCTGCCGACTGTGCCGGGAGCCGGCGCCGAGTGACGCGGCGCAGCAGGTGCTCGTCGAGGGACCGGCCGCGCCGCACACCGCCACGGCCGGGGACGCCCGGGAGGCCGAGCAGGTCGTCGAGGACCTCAACGCCGTCACCGGCGCGCTCGTACGGCCCTGGACGGGCACGTTCCGGCGGTTCCTGGACGAGGAGCTGACGCAGACCCCGCTCAAGGTCAGCCGCCTGGAGGGGGTCTTCGGCGCGCAGGGCCCCCGGCTGATCGCCGCCTTCGACGTGCACCACCTGGCCGGGGCCCGCGTCCGAGCGCTGCACTCGGCCGCCGTCGCCTTCGTCGAGCACGTGGCGCCGGCTCCGGAGGAGGCCACCGGCGTCTCGCTGCTCACCAAGGAGACCGCCGCCGTACCGGCCGCCGCCCTGCGTCCGTTCGGCCCGGCCAACCGGGAGCGCCGGTACCCGGCCACGCGGGCTGGAGCGGGAGCGGGAGCATCGCCCCGGGAGGCGGCCGGCAGCGCGCTGCTCTCGGCCCTGGCCCATGAGGCCCTGCTCGGCGCCGTGTGCGGCACGAGCCCCGCGGCACCGCTGCCCGAGGACGAGGCGGACCCCGAACGCGTCTTCCTGCACCGGTCGGCCGGGCATCTGGAGGTCGGCGTCGAACTCCTCGCGCTCGGCGCGGACTCCCCCGGCGCCGTGCCCGTCGTCCTGGCCCGCGAGACCACGGCGGACGGCAACGGACGCTGGGCCGTCGCCGCCGCCCTGACCCGCCGGGCGGCGGCCACCGCCGCGCTGCGCGACCTGCTCGGACCGGTGCAGCTGGCCGCCCAGGAGCCCGGCACCCGGGTGGACCTCGGCGACCCGGTCCTGGCCGACCTCGCCCCGGGGACCCTGCGCGTCGATCCGGGCGGACGCCTCGGGCCGGACGGGACGACCTGGCCGGCCGTGCTGGAGGCGGTGCGCGCCGCCGGACGGGACGTGCTCCTCGTCCCCACGACGCCCGCCGCCCTGCTCGCCGGTGGCGTCCACACCGCCCGCGTCGTGCTCACCGGTGGTGCGGATGACCGGCGTTGAGGACGTGAACCACACCACCGGACCGGGCGCCGAGCACGCGGAGGCGGCGGAGCGGCTCGCCCGGGCCCTGGCCGAACTGGGTACACCGGTGCCCGTGGACGTCGCGCCGCTGGGCACCCGCGACGCCTTCGCCGCCGACGCCCACCGGGAACCCGGCGCCGACCCGGCGGCGGTGGGCATCCGGCTGTACGGGCGGCACGCGCTGGTCGGGCCGCTGCCCGGCCGGCGCGGCTGCGGGCACTGCCTGGCGCGGCGCTGGCAGGCCGTGCGGTCCGTGGCGCTGCGCGAGGCCCTGGAGCTGGGCGGGCCCACCCGGGCGGCCGGGGCCTCGCCGCACCTGACGCCGTTCGCGATCACCGCCCTGGCCGGTCTCGTCGCGGCCCGGCTGGACGGCGGCGGCCCGCCGGACACCGTCCACGGCCTGGTGCAGCTGTGCGACCTGCGGACCCTGGGCGTCCGGCACTACCCGCTGGTCGCCGACCCCGAGTGCCCCCGCTGCGGCCGCCGGGTGCCGGACACCGCCGAGGCCGCCACCCTGGAGCTGCGGCCGACGCCCAAGCGCCGGCCCGACTCCTTCCGGGTGCGGGACATCGCCTCCTACGACCTGCCGGTCGAGCCCTACGCCAACCCCGTCTGCGGCGCGCTCGGGCCCTCGGTGGTCTACGACGTCTCCTCCACCTCGACCTCGGCGACCATCGGCTGCTTCTCGCTCCGCTCGGGCGACTACCTGCGCGAGACGTTCTGGGGCGGCCACGCCGACTCGTTCGCCGAGAGCGCCCGCATCGGCGTCCTGGAGGGGCTGGAGCGGTACGCGGGGATGCGGCCGCGGGCCCGTGCGGCAGCGGTGCGGGAGTCGCTGACGACCCTGCGCGAGCACGGTGAGGCGCTGGTGGACCCCCGGGCGTGCGGGCTGTACTCGGCCGACTTCCACCACGCCAACCCGCACGTGCGGCCGTTCACGCCGGACCGCACGATCCCCTGGGTATGGGGGTACTCGCTGCGCGACCGGCGGCCCGTCCTCGTCCCCGAGGTGCTGACGTACTACCACACGCCGGGACTGGAGAACCGCTTCGTCCAGGAGAGCTCCAACGGTTGCGCCTCCGGCGGCGCGCTGGAGGAGGCCGTCTACTTCGGGCTGATGGAGGTGATCGAACGCGACGCCTTCCTGCTCGCCTGGTACGGGCGGGCCGAGCTGCCGGAGATCGACGTGCGCGGCAGCAACCGCCGCGCCACCCGGCACATGGTCGACCGCCTGGAGATGTACGGCTACGAGGCCCGCTTCTTCGACACCCGGATCACCTTCCCCGTCCCCGTCGTCACCGGGGTCGCGGAGCGGTACGACGGCGGCCCCGGCCGCATGTGCTTCGGCGCCGGCGCCGGTCTCGACCCGGAGGCGGCCCTGGCCGGCGCGTTGTGCGAGATCGCCACGGACGCCGTCAACCTGCCCGGCCGCACCGAGCGGGACGAGTCCCGGCTGCGCGCCATGGCCGCCGACTTCCACGAGGTGCGGGCCCTGCACGACCATCCGCTGGCCTACGGCGTCCCCGAGATGGGCGTGCACGCCGAGTTCCTGCTGGGCGCCCCCGGCGCCCCGCGCCCGCCGCGCCGGTCGATGGCCGACCTGTACGGCGGCGGCGCGGCGCCCGCCCCCTCCAGCGACCTGCGCACCGACCTGCTGGCGTGCGTGGACGCGGTGACGGCGCACGGGTTCGACGTCGTCGTGGTGGACCAGACCATGCCACAGCAGCGCGAGCTGGGTCTCACCACCGTCAGCGTCCTCGTGCCCGGGCTGCTGCCCATCGACTTCGGCTGGACGCGGCAGCGCGCCCTGGGGATGCCCCGGCTGCGCACCGCCCTGCGGGAGGCGGGAATGCGCGAGCACGACCTGACCGACGGGGACCTGAACCCCGCTCCCCACCCCTTCCCCTGACCCGCGACGCCACCAGAAGGAGCAGCACATGGGTTACGCCCATGACTACGCCGCCGCGATCATGCAGCGTGGGCGGGTGCCCATGGACCCGGCGGACTTCGTCCCCGACTGGGCCGACGGGCCGCGCAAGACCAAGCTCTACCCGTTCGCCGAGACCGTGCCGCTGCCAGCTTCGCACCTCCCGCCCGAGGCCACCGTCGAGCGCGGGCTCGACCCGGCCGCCGCGCCGTCCGGCCGCTTCGACCTGGCGGCCCTGTCGGGCCTGCTGCTCGACTCCTACGGGCTGACGGGCCGTCGGCTCGGGGTGCAGGCCAACACGGACCTGAACGCCCTGCCGTTCTACCCGCTCGCCAACTGGTCGCGTGGCACCGCCTCCGGAGGCGGGCTCTACCCCGTCAGCATCTACTGGGTCTCCGGCGCGGGCGGCCCGGGGACGCCCGGCGTGCACTACTACGCGACGCGTCACCACGCCATGCAGCGGCTGCTCACCGGTGACGTGAGCGGACGGGTCCGGGCGGCCCTCGGGCCCGGGCACCCCGCGCGGGACACCGACCAGTTCCTCGTCCTGGGCGTGAAGTACTGGCAGAACGCCTTCAAGTACAACAGCTTCTCCTTCCACGCCGTGAGCATGGACGTCGGAGCCTGCCTGCAGACCTGGCGGATGTGGGGGGCGGCGCGCGGCCTGCCGGTGGAGCCGGAGCTCTGGTTCGACGAGGAGGACCTGGCCGACCTGCTGGGTGTGGACCCGGCCGAGGAGGGGCTGTTCGCCGTCGTCCCGCTGCCCTGGGACGGCCCGGCGCCGGGCGGGGCGACGGGCGGGGGCGGGGGCGGCGACCGCGTCCGCCACCGCGACCTGGAACGTTCGCGCACCGTGCTCACCTTCGACGCGCTGCGCGCCATGCAGGACGCCACCTGCGCCCGCGCCGCGGACCGGCCCGCGCCCGGAGCGCTGGTCCCGGCCGCCGCCCCGGCCGTGGATCCGGCCCGGCCCCGGCTGCCGCTGCCCGCGCCCGCACCGCTCGACACCGACGTGCGCACCGCGCTGCGGACGCGGCGCAGCAGCTTCGGCCGTTTCGACGCCGCGCGCCCGGTGGCCGCCGACCAGTTGGCCGCCTGTCTGCGGGCGGCCGCCCGGGGCTGCGACGTCGGCGGCCGGACCACCGCCGGGCAGCCGCCTCTGGTGACGCTCTACGCCTTCGTCAACCACGTCGAGGGCGTCGAACCGGGCGGCTACGTCTACACCCCCGGCGACGCCGGGACGAAGGACGACCCCGGGGGCGGCGGCGCGCTGCGGCTCGTGCGGCCCGGAGCGCCCGGCGCCTTCCTGCAGGAGAACTACTTCCTCGCCAACTACAACCTGGAACAGGCCGGCGCCGTGCTGGTGCCCACGGTGCGCACGCACGCGGTCCTGGACGCCGTCGGGGACCGGGGCTACCGCCTGGTCAACGCCACGATCGGCGCCCTCGCCCAGAGCACCTACACCGCCTGTTCGGCCCTCGGCCTGGGCTGCGGTGTGGCGCTGGGCTTCGACAACATCTCCTACATCGAGGAGCTGGAGCTGGCCGCCACCGGTGAAGCCCCCCTGTTGATCATGATGGTCGGCCACGAGCGTCCCGAGCCCGCCGACTTCCGCTTCGAGATCGTGTGAGGAGCGCCGCCATGAGCGCCACAGCCGTACCACGGGTGAGTGCC
Source organism: Streptomyces chumphonensis (assembly GCF_014779715.1). Classification (GTDB taxonomy): domain Bacteria; phylum Actinomycetota; class Actinomycetes; order Streptomycetales; family Streptomycetaceae; genus Streptomyces; species Streptomyces chumphonensis. The sequence continues at coordinate 415,104 of NZ_JACXYU010000003.1, read as the reverse complement.
GCGACGACCGGGCCGACCACGGGGCACCGGGCCGCCGGAACGGGCGGGCCGGGTGACTGGCGGCTCGGCCCGGCGTTCCTGCTCCGGGTGGCCGGCCTGCCGGTGGAGACCGTCCGCCGACTGCGCTGCCCGGCCGGACGCCGCTGGGCCGACGCGGTGCTGGCGGAGTCCGACCGGCTGCGAGCGGACGGGGAGGCCGTCGGTGACCTGCTGCACGACCTGATCGGCCGCAACGAGGACGAGACCTCGCGGCGCCGGCTCCTCGCCGTGCGCCGTGCGGTCTTCAACAACCGCCTCCCCCGCGAGCCGGAGGCCGCCCTGGCCCATGTCCGGTCGCTGGACGGCGACGTCGGCCGGGCGCTGGACGACTGGCTCACCGGCCGGACGCGGCTCGCCGCGCTGCTCGACGAGGGCGGGCCGGTGCTGGCGGAGGAACTGGCCGCGTCCCGCGACGCGCTGCGCGGCATCGCCGGGGACGAGCGGCTCCGCGCCGGGGTGCTGCTCGCCTCCCCCTCGCTGGACGCACAACTCGACGGCTACCTGCGCGCCGGGGGCGGGCCCCCCGACAAGCGGCAGCGCAAGATCGAGCGCTCGCTGCTGGCGTACCTGTACCGCACCGCCTGCAAGACGAGCCCGTTCAGCACCTTCACCGCCCTGGCGCTCGGTGACTTCACCGGCGCCGGGACGGGGGCCGGGCGGGAGGTGCGGGTCGGTGGAGCGTGGCGCAGTCACCCCCGGCTCAACGTCGTGGCCCTGGGTCGGCTCACCGACGCCGTGCTCGCCGACCCCGCCCGCTGCGCCGACCTGCCCGTCTCCCCGGCCTCCGGCTGGGGGCGGGAGGACGACCGGGTGCGCTACGTACGGCGCTGGACCACCGCCGGGGACGAGGACAGCGCGGTGACCTTCGACGCGGTCAAGGACCGGCTGTTCTTCCTGCGCCGCAGCGGCACCCTGGACCGGCTGCTCGCCCTCTTCGAGCGACGTCCGGTGCTGCGCCACGGCGAGCTCGCGCGCTGGCTGGCCGCCGAGAGCGGCGAGAGCGAGGAGGAGTGCGCCCGCTACCTGGAGGCGCTGCTGCGCCTGGGCATGGTGCAGGTGCCCTCCCTGCACACCACGGTGTACGACACCGACCCGCTGCTGGCCTTCCGGCAGGCCCTGCGCGCGCTGGACCGGCCCTGGGCCGGGGAGCTGGCGGAGGTGCTGGCGGCGCCCGCCGGGGCGGCCCTGGCCTATCCGCACGCGCCGCTCGCCGAGCGCCGCCGCCTGCTGGGTGAGCTGCGCCGGCAGCTGGGCGAGGTCCAGAGCGCGCTCGGCGCGCGGGACGCGAAGGTGCCCCAGACGGTGCTCTACGAGGACGTCGTGGCCGACGCCCCGGTGGCCATGGACCGGGGGGCCTTCACGGAGCTGGCCGCCGAGCCGCTGCGGGCGGTCGAAGGCGTGCTGCCCGCCTTCGACCTCACGCTGCCCCAACGCGTGACCTTCAAGGGCTTCTTCGTCGCCCGGCACGGCCGCGGCGGGCGCTGCGAGGACCTGCTCAAGCTCGTGCACGACTTCCACGAGGACTTCTTCGACCAGTACCTCACCTTCACCTCCCGCCGCCGGGCCTACGACGAACAGGGCCGCTACACGCCCGAGGAGAACTGGCTGGGCCTGCCGCAGCTGCGGGCGCTGGACTCCGCCCGGCAGACCTTCACCGCCCACATGCGGGAGCTGTGGGAGCACCGGGGAGCGGAGCCGGAACTGGGGGTCCCGGCCGACGTGCTGGAGGAGGTGGCCGCCGAACTCGCGCCGCTGAGCGCCGACTTCGTACCGCTGAGTCACCACGTGCAGGTGGCCGACCGGGCCGAGGACCCGCTGGTCGTGCTCAACCGCTCCTACGGCGGGCTGTCCTTCCCCTTCAGCCGGTTCACGCACTGCTTCGACGGGCTCTCCGACCGGCTGCGCGCGCACAACGCCGGGCTGGAGCCCGAGGGAGCGGTCTTCGCGGAGGTCACCGGCGGGCCGGTGACCAGCAATCTCAACCTGCACGGCCGGCTCACCGACCACGAGATCGTCTGCCCCGGGGAGCGCGGCACGCTGCCCCCCGAACGGCGCCTGCACCTGGAGGACCTGTACCTGGTGCACGACGAGGAGGCCGACCGCCTGGTGCTGCGCTCGACGCGGCTGGAACGCGAGGTCGTCCCGGTCTACCTCGGCTACCTGGTGCCGCTCGCGCTGCCGGAGGTCCCCCGCACCCTGCTGCTGCTCTCACCGACGTCCATGGCGCCGGTGGACGTCTGGGCGGGGGTCCCGGAGGGCGAGCCGGTGGACGGCGTGACCCACCGGCCCCGCGTCCGGCACGGTGCCCTCGTCCTCAGCCGCCGCCGCTGGAGCGCTCCGGCCGCCGCGCTGCCGCTGCGCGCACCGGGGACGTCGGACGCCGAGTGGTTCCTCGGCTGGCACCGGTTCCGGCGCCGGCACGGCCTGCCGGACCGGGTGTTCGCCACCGTCAGCGGGGGCGGGGCGCGCGGCGCCACCGGCGCCAAGCCGAGCTACGTCGACTTCGACAGCGTGCTGTCGCTCACCGCGTTCGAGGCCCTGCTGGGCTCCGCCGAGGCCCGCGTCGCCCTGCGCGAGGCGCTGCCGGACGAGGACGCCCTGCACACCGTCACCCCGGAGGGCCGGCACGTGGCGGAACTCGCCGTCGAGACCGTGCGGGGCGGCGGGACCCCGGCTCCGCGCGGTGAGGGAACCGAGAGAAAGGACGTGCCGTGACGGACCACGCGCCCACCGCGGCGGCGCCGGCCGGGCCCGGAGCCTGGCAGGCCACCCACATCTTCTACGCCGCCAACCCCCGGCCCCTGCTGCTCCAGTGCGTGCGCCCGCTGGTGGACTCCCTGGCGGACGACGGCCTGCTGGCGGGCTGGTTCTTCATCAACTACTGGCTGGAGGGGCCGCACGTACGGCTGCGGGTGCGGCCCTCCGCACCGGAGCACGAGGCGCGGGTGCGCCGCCGCACCGAGGAGGCGATCGACGCGTTCCTCGCCGAGCGGCCCGCGCTGTACGAGGTGGACACCGGCTTTCTGAACGAGTTCTACAACACCCTCTTCGACGTCGAGTTCTCCGGTCAGGACCGCGCGCCCTACCTGGACGGCGAGGGCCGGATGAACCTGCGGCCCAACAACTCGCGGCACGCCATGGAGTACGCGCCGGAGTACGGCAAGTACGGCGGCCCGGTCGGCATCGACCTGGCCGAGTGGCACTTCCGGCACTCCAGCGACCTCGTCGTCGAGGCGTTCGACACCAAGAACCTGCACCTGCGCACCGTGCTCCTGGGCACCTCCGCGCAGCTCATGATGGTGATGGCCGGCTGCTTCCTGCCCGACCGGGAGGAACTGGCCGAGTTCCTGCACAGCTACTACGAGTTCTGGCACACGCTCTATCCGGGCACCAACTTCATCGGCAGTGACGAGTACGACACCAACTACGCGGCCATGGCCCCCGACCTGGCGCGACGGTTCGCCCTCATCCGGGAGGCGACCTCGGCGGAGGACCCGGCCGCCCGGCTGCCCGCCTTCCTCGCCCGGTGGGCCGTCCACTGCCGCGAGCTGCGCGCCCGCGCCGTGGCCGCCGCCGAGGCGGGAGAGCTGGTCTTCCGTTCCTGGGACGGCGAACGCGACGAGCGGATCACCGACCCCGGCCAGGCCCTGCGCGTCCTGCTCTCGCCCTACATGCACATGACGAACAACCGGCTGCACGTGACCATGCGGGACGAGGCCTACCTCGCCCACGTCCTCGCCCGCTCCCTGCACGAACCGCTCGCCGCCCCGGCCGCCCGGAGCGCGCCGTGAGTGCCGAGGGACCACCGGGCCGGGCGGCGCCCCCGCGACCCGAGGACGGCTACCGTCCCGCGCTGCGGCCCGGGGTGCTGGTCAGCGGTGAGGTCCTGCACGGGCCGCGCCGGGTGCACCTGGTGAAGGACACCGCCTCGGGCCAGTCCTTCCAGGTCGGGGTGAAGGAGCACTTCCTCATCACCCGCATGGACGGCACCCGCACGCCGGACGAGATCGGCGCGGCGTACGCGCGGGCGTACGGCAGGCGGCTGGGCGAGGGCCACTGGCGTCAGATCCTCGGACTCCTGGGCGGGCGCGGCCTGCTGGCGGGCGGTCCCGCCCCGGCCGAGCCCCCCGGTACGGCGGGGGGCGGGAGCGCGGAGGCGTCCGGGGGCGGTACGGCCGACGGGCGCGGGAGGGGGCGCGGGGGCAACGGCGTGCTCGCCGGCAGCGTCCGGCTCGTCGCGGACGCCCACGCGACGGCGGGACGGCTGCACGAAGCGCTCGGCTTCCTGCTGGCACGGCGGTGGGCGGTTCCGCTGCTGTTCCTGGTCGGTGCGATGACCCTCGTGCTGGCCTGGCACGTCGGTGAACTCGCGACCGGAGCGGTGGAGTTGTTCCGCAACCCGGTGCTGCTCACAGCCGGCGCGACCCTGCTGTGGCTGAGCACGGCGCTGCACGAGTTGGCCCACGGCCTCGTCGCCCGGCACTACGGAGGACGCGTCGGCGAGATCGGCCTCCGCTGGCGGTTCCCCGTGGTGATCATGTACTGCACGGTCGAGGACTACCTCTACCTGCCCGGGCGCACGGCCCGGATCGCCACCGCCCTCGCCGGGGCCGTCACCAACCTCCTCCTCCTGCTCCCGTTCTTCGGGCTGTGGGCCCTGGCCCGCCCGCCGGGCGCGACCGGTCAGGCGCTCGGCGGCTTCCTCTTCCTCGGCGCGCTCCAGGCGCTCGCCATGCTCGTTCCGCTGCCGCCGCTGGACGGCTACAAGGTCGTCGCCCAGCTCCTCGGCACCGCCGAACTGGCCGCCTCCAGCCGCCGCTACGTCGGGCTCGCCCTGCGCCGGGACCCCGAGGCCGCCCGCTATCCCGCTCGGGCCCGCCGCGCCTACCGCGCCTACGCGGCCGGGGCCGTCGGCGTCGTGCTGCTCCTGCTGACCGGTGCCGTCCTCCTCGTCCGCCACATCCTCACCACCGCGTAACGCTTCGCCCCCGTAAGGAGTCCACCGTGACCACGAACCACCGGCCGAGCCAGGCCACCGACGCCCCGGCGGAGGGCGCGCCCGAACCGGCCGTCGTCCTGGAGGACGTCCACAAGCGGTACGGGGACGTGCGCGCCGTGGACGGGGTGAGCCTGCGGGTCGGCCGCGGGGAGTTCTTCGGACTGCTCGGGCCCAACGGCGCGGGCAAGACCACGGTGGTGGAGATCATGGAGGGACTGCGGCGCGCCGACGCGGGGACGGTCACCGTACTCGGCCACCGCCCCTGGCCCCGGGACGTGCAACTACTCCCCCGCCTGGGCGTACAGACCCAGGCGTCGGCCTTCTTCGTGCGGCTGACCGCCCGCGAGCACCTGCGCACCGTCGCCGCCCTGTACGGCGCCGACCGGGCCCGGGCGGAGAGCACCCTCGCCGCCGTCGGCCTCACCGAGCACGGCGACGTCCGGGTGGACGACCTCTCCGGTGGACAGCGGCAGCGCCTGGCCATCGCCGCCGCCCTCGTCCACGATCCCGAGCTCATCTTCCTGGACGAGCCGACCGCCTCCCTCGACCCGCAGGCGCGGCGGGACCTGTGGGAGGTGCTGCGCGGCCTCAAGGGCGCCGGCCGCACGATCGTCTACACCACCCACCACCTCGACGAGGCCGAGGAACTCTGCGACCGGGTGGCGATCATGGTCCGCGGCCGCATCACCGCCCTGGACACCCCGCACCGGCTGATCACCGCCGGTGCCACCACGACACGGCTCCTGGTGCCCGCCGAACGGCTGCCGCTGCCCACCGCCCGCTCGCTGCCCGGTGTCCTGAACGTGACGACGGACGGCGACGTGGTGGTGCTGGAGACGGAGGACTCCGGGCCGGTGCTCGCCGCGGTCGCCGAGGTCGCCGGGCTGGAGGGCGTGCGGACCCGCACCCCGAGCCTGGAGGACGTCTACCTGCAGCTCACCGGCACCGCCGGCTGACCGCCGTCCCGCCACTCCCCCGCAACGTCTTCGGAGCACCTGCATGAGCGCATACGCGGCCCTGAGCGCGGCCGGCTACCGGGCCTACACCCGGGACAAGACCACCCTCTTCTTCACCTTTGCCTTCCCGCTGCTGTTCCTGGTGGTGTTCGGGCTGATCTTCTCCGGTCAGGAGGTCGACGAGACCGGGCGCCCCTACATCTCCTACATCGCCCCGGGAGTGCTCTCCTGGGGCGTCGCCAACGCCGCCGTGTTCGGTGTGGCGTTCGTCCTCATGCAGTGGCGGCGCGACGACCTGCTGCGGCTCATCCGGATGACGCCCACCCGGCTCTCCGCCGTCATCGGCTCCCGCTACGGCCTGGCGCTGGTCATCGGACTCGTCCAGGCCGCGGTCTTCGTCCTCACCGCGCTTCTGCCGCCGTTCGGGCTGGAGCTCTCGGGCGACTGGCCGCTCGCCCTGCCGGTGCTGCTCCTCGGCATCACCGCGTTCCTGGCCATCGGCGTCGTCATCGGCTCCTTCACCCGGACGCCGGAGGCCGTCGCCGCCGTGGCCAACTGCGTGATGGTGCCCATGGCCTTCCTCTCCGGCTCCTTCTACCCGCTGGACGCCATGCCCTCCTGGCTGCAGACCCTCTCCTGGGCGCTGCCGCTGCGCTACTTCAACGACGGCGTCTCCGCCGCCGTGACCGGCGACGGCGGCGCCACCGACGTCCTGGCGGCATGCGGAGGACTGGCCGCCTTCGCCCTCGTCTTCGGCCTTCTCGGGCTGCGGACCTTCCGCTGGAGCGACCGCACATGACCGCGACCACCCCCGCCGCGACCCCGGCGACTCCGGACACCGCGGGCGCCCCCCTGGAGGCCGCCCGGGCCGCGCTGGAGCGTCGGCTCCTCGCCCGCCACCGGGACCTGCCCCCCGGTGAGACGCTCCCGGAGCCCCGGGTCGTGCCGCTCGGAGCCGCCGACACGCTCGGCGCCGGCCACCCGGACCCGCACGCCGGGGCCCGGCCCGCCGCCACCGTGCACCTGACCGCCCGAGCCGTCCTGCTGGGGCCCTGGGGTACGGACACCACCGCGCCGCCCCAGGCCCCGCCCGCCTGCGGCCGGTGCCTGGCCATGCGCTGGCAGCGGCTGCGCAGCCGCTCCGAACGCGAGGCACTGGAGCTCGGCGAGCCGCCCGCCGGCGCCCGGGCCTGGCCGGTGCTCACGCCCTGGATGGTGGACGCCGTGTGGGCCGCCTACCGCGTGGCGGCCGGCGGCCCGGCCCCGGCGCGTCCGGCCGACCCCGCGGCACGGCCGGACGCGCCGGACACCCGGCTGCGCCAGGTCGTCCGGGTGGACCTGGCCACCCTGGCCACGGCCCGCTTCCCGCTGCTGCCCGAACCCCTGTGCCCGCACTGCGTCCGGCCCCGCCCCGACACTCCGGAGGACGCCCGCATGCGGTTGCGGACCGCCGTCAAGACGGACCCCTCCGGGTCTCGCGGGCGACCGGCCGACGCCTACCCGCTGCCGACGCTGGCCCTCGCCAACCCCGTGTGCGGAGCGCTCGGCTCCGGCACCTGGCTCAACCCGGCCTCCACGACGACGGCACCGGTGGCCGGCTCGCACTTCGTGCGCGGCTACGCGGGGCTGAACGACGTGACCTGGAGCGGCCAGGCCGACGCCTACGCCGCCAGCCGCACGCTGGCCTACCTGGAGGGGCTCGAACGGTACGCGGGCACCCACCGGCGCCGGGGGACGTCCCCGGTCGAGCGCTCGTTCCACGACCTGCGGGAGGCCGGGCTGCGGGTGCTGGACCCCCGGGAGTGCGGCACCTACGCCCCCGAGACGTACGCGACCGATCCCCTGGTCAGCCCCTTCGACCCCGACCGCCCGATCCCCTGGGTGTGGGGCCACTCGCTGCGCGACGACGAACCGGTGCTCGTGCCCGCCCGGCTGGTGCACTACAGCGCGGGCGTGGCGGCCGACAACTTCGTCTTCGAGTGTTCCAACGGCTGTGCCACCGGCGGCGGTCTGGAGGAGGCCGTCCTCTTCGGCCTCCTCGAACTGATCGAACGCGACGCGTTCCTCCTGGCGTGGTACGCGCGGCCCGCGCTCACCGGGATCGACCTGGACTCCTGCCGGGGCACCGGCATCCGCTCACTGCGGGACCGGGCCGCGCTGCACGGCTACGACGTCCGCGCCTACGACACCCGGATGGGGAACGGCGTGCCGGTGGTGACGGCCCTCGCGGTGCGCAGCGACGGCGGCCCCGGCACCCTCTCCTTCGCCGCCGCCGCCGGATTCGACCCCGAGCGCACCGTCGGCGCCGCGCTGTGCGAGGTGCTCACCTACATCCCGCACCTGCCCGGCCAGGTGGCCGAGCGGCGGCACGAACTGGAGGCCATGGCGCAGGACTTCACCCAGGTCCGGCAACTGAAGGACCACGCCCAGCTGTACGGTCTGCCGCGGATGGCCGAGCACGCCACGTCCTTCCTGGAACCGGAGGGCATCCTGCCGCTGGCCGAGTCCTTCCCCGGCTGGGAGGGTGCCCGGCGGCCGGGCGGAGCCGACCTGCTGGAGGAGCTCACGCTCGTGCGGGACGACCTGGTGGCCGCCGGACACGACGTCATCGCGGTGGACCAGACCACGCCCGAGCAGTCGCGCATGGGCCTGCGCACCGTCAGCACCCACGTGCCCGGCCTGCTGCCGCTGGACTTCGGCTGGAGCAGGCAGCGTGCCCCGCGCATGCCCCGGATGCTCTCCGGTCTGCGGCGGGCGGGCCGTGCCGAGCGGGACCTGACCCCGCGGGAGCTGGCGTCCGCCCCGCATCCCTTCCCCTGAACCGCCGCCCGGACCACGCAGGACGGCCCTTCCTCCTCCGCGAGCGGAGGGGGAAGGGCCGTCACGCCGCCCGGAGGCGGGGGACCTCAGGCCGAGCAGGAGGTCGTGCTCGTCGTGGAGGAGCAGGTGGAGGTCGAGGAGCAGGAGGTGGAACCGGCCAGGACGACCTCGGCGGCGTCGGAGTAGTCGGAGATCTCGAAGGTCTCGGACTCCAGCTCCAGGATCTCGTCGGCCAGGGTGGTGAGCTGCGTCTTGTCCATGGTGGTCTCCCAACTGCCGCGCGGGTCACCGGCTGTCCCGGATGGACGTCCCCGCACCGCCCTCCCATTGGACGGTGCGGCGCTCGCACATCGGCCCCGCTGCCGCTGACACTCCGCTGACACCCGCTGTCAGCGGGACGTGCGGCCCCGGCGCGGCGGGGGCCGCACCCTCGTACCCCCTGCGTGGAAGGAACCGCACGATGACCTCAGCGCCGAGCCCGCCGTCGGCCGCCACCGTGCCCCAGGACGTCCTGCGCGACACCGTGGCCTTCTACCTCGACCTGCACGCCCACCCCGAGCTGTCCGGAGACGAACGGCGCACGGCCGAGGCGTTCGCCCGTCGGCTGGCCCGGGAGGGCTGCACCGTCACCCGGGGGGTCGGGGGGCACGGCGTGGTCGGCGTCCTGGCCAACGGACCCGGACCCACGGTGCTGCTGCGGGCCGAACTCGACGCGCTGCCGGTGCCGGAGGAGACCGGCCTGCCCTACGCCAGCACCGTGCCGGGGGTCATGCACGCCTGCGGCCACGACCTGCACCTCGCGGCGCTCGCCGGGGCCGTCACCGTCCTGGCCCGTGACCGGTCGGGCTGGAGCGGCACGCTCCTGGTCGTCGGGCAACCGTCCGAGGAGACGCTGAGCGGTGCCCGCGCGATGCTCGCCGACGGGCTGTACGAGCGGTTCGGCACCCCGCACGTCGCGCTGGCCCAGCACACCGCTCCGCTCCCGGCGGGGACCGTCGCCCACGTCGCGGCGGGCGCCCCCGTCCTCGCCGGCGGGGTGACACTCGACGTCGTCGTGCACGGCCGGGGCGGACACGCCGGAGCCCCGCACCTGACGGTCGACCCGGTGCTCACCGCGGCCGCCGTCGTGATGCGGCTCCAGGGCGTCGTGGCCCGGGAGACCGCCCCCGCCGAGCAGGTCGTCCTCACCGTCGGCGCACTGCACGCCGGGGAGCGGGCCAACGTCGTCCCCGACGCGGCGCGGCTCGCGATCGGGGTGCGCGGCTTCACCGAGGCCGCGCTGGACCGCGTGACGGAGGCCGTCCGGCGCATCGTGCGCGCCGAGAGCACGGCCTCCGGATGCCCCGCCGAGCCCACCCTGTCCGTCGACTCGCGCTCTCCGGCGCTCGTCCCCGACCCGGGTACCACCGACGCGCTGCGGGGCGTGCACACCGACGTCCTCGGGGCCGCCCGGGTGCTGACGTGGCATCCGGCGACGGCCACCGAGGACTTCGCCTGGTACGGGCCCGCCGGAGCCGCGCTGCACGGCGTCCGGCACGTGCGCACGGGCTACTGGATGCTGGGCGCGACCGGTGTCCGGGAGTGGCGTGCGGCCGGCGACCGCCCGGGCGGGCCGCCGGGCAACCACTCACCGCACTTCGCCCCGGACGTCCGCACGGCACTGCCCGCCGGGGTGCGGGCGTTGGTGAGTGCCGCCCGGCACGAGTTGGCCGGCGGCCGGCCGCGAGCGGAGGACGGCGATGAGGGACGTGCCTGAGGCGTGCCCGGAGCGCGGATCGGCCGCGGAGCCGGGCGGCCACGTCGACATCGTGGTCGTCCGCCGCTCGGTCGCCGCCCCGGTGGGTCAGACGACGGTGGTCCGGTTGCTCGGTCTGCTGCCGCCGCGCTGGCGGTGCGTCCCGCAGGTGGAGACCGACCACGTCCGGCTCCGTGTCGCCCTGCCGGGCACCGGTGGCAGGGCGGCCGTGCGGCGGGCCGTCGCCGACGTCCTGGCCGACCGCGCGTTGCGCGGGTGGGCGGAGGAACAGGGCGGGTGGGTGGAGGAACACCGCGGGTGGGCGGAGGAACACCGCGGGTCGGTCAGATCCAGCCCCGTTCCCGGGCGATCAGCGCGGCCTGAACCCGGCTGGCGGCGCCCAGGGTCCGCATGAGGTCGGCGACGTGCCGCCGGTAGGTGCGCACCGACACCCCCAGCTCCCGGGCCCCCGCCTCGTCCTTGCCCACCGAGACCATCGACAGCAGCACCCGCCGCTCGGTCTCGGTGAGCTCCGGCGGCGTCCGGACGCCCTCCCCGCTGGCCCGGAGGTCGTCGGCCTGCTCCCAGATCTTCTCGAACAGGGCGATGATGTTGCACACGAGCCCGCCCTCACGCGTCACCAGCGCGCCCCGCGAGGTGTCCGCCGGGTCGATGGGCACGAGCGCCGTGCGCCGGTCGTAGACGAGGATGCGCTCGGTGACGTCGTCGGCCACCCGGACCCGGGCGCCGTGCGCCACCAGCTCCCGCAGGTAGGCGGCGGTGGGCCCGTGCTCCAGGGCGTCGCTGCGCACGACGTTGCGGATGGAGACCCCGCGTCGCAGGCAGCGCAGGTCCAGGGGCCGGGACTGGGTGATGTTCTCCGGGGTCAGCCGGGTGTAGGGCTCGACGGAGAGGATCTCCTCCCGCGCGAAGAAGGCCAGTTCGTCGATCTGGTTGCGGATCTGCCCGAGGTCCACGAGCTGCTCCACGCCCTGCGGCGACGTCTCCTCGTCATCGACGACCTCCGCGCGCAGCAGGTCGACGACGTACCGGGAGGTCGTCACCCGCATGATCTCCTCGTGCAGCTCCTGCAGCCGACGGTCCATCAGCCGGGCCATCGCGATGTCGGGGCTGGTGGGGGTGAGGCCCCGGTCGGAGACGTCATGGCGCAGCAGTCCCAGGTGCCGGAGCCGCTCCAGCCCGCGCTCGACGGCCTCCCGGGGGGACCCGACCCGCTGGTCGACCTCGTCCGCACGGATGCCGGGGTTGCGGAGGAGGAACCGGTACAACGCCTCTTCTTCGGAGGTGACTCCGAACACGGCGAGCGCGTTGGCGGTCAAGCTGGCGACTCCTCGACGCGTAGAGCGGTTCGGCCTTGTGGGCCGGGGGTGTTGCGAACGGCGCGTCGTCCGCCCGGACGGCGCACCCGGGGTGCCCGTGCGTGCGGTCGCACGGCGGCGGGAGACGCAGCGCACTGCGCCGCCAGGGGCACCCCACGGGACGTCTAGGCGCCCGTGGCAGCAGGGTACGCGCTGAACGGGGCCGCGTGGAGGGCGGGAAGGGAAACGTGCGGCCACGGCCCGTCGCGGGCGTCGTGCTCGCCGCGAGCCCGCGAACGCTCGCGCACCCGACGGCGTCGCGCGGGCCGGTCGTCGGGGCCGACGACCGGCCCGGGCCGGTCGCTCAGCGGCCCTGGAGGCGGCGGACGTTGTCGCCGAAGGTCCAGTTCCGGGAGCCGTCCCAGTTCAGGGACCAGGTCATCAGGCCCTTGAGGGCGCCGCGGTAGTGGTTCCAGGCCTGGGCGACCAGGCTCGGTGCCATGTGGCCGCCGCCGGCGCCGGGCTGCGCGGGCAGGCCGGGCACCTGCTTGGCGTAGGGGACGGTGATCGTGGTGCCCTGGATCGTCAGCCCGTCGTTGAGGCAGTCGGTCTGGGCCGTGAAGCCCCGGACGGTCCCGGCCGCGTAGGAGTCACCGGAGCAGCCGTACATGCTGCCGTTGTAGTACTGCATGTTCAGCCACCACAGTCGGCCGTTGTCCGCGTACTTCTTGATGATGGGCAGGTACGCGCCCCAGATCGAGCCGTACACGACGCTGCCTCCGGTGACGTAGGCCGTCTCGGGGGCCATCGTCAGGCCGAAGCCGGCCGGCATGCGCGCGAGCACGCCGTCGATGATGTGGATGAGGTTGGCCTGCGAGGCCGAGAGCCGGTTGATGTCGCCGGTGCCGACCAGGCCCGTCTCGATGTCGATGTCGATGCCGTCGAAGTTGTGGGTCCTCAGAATGGGCACGATGGTCTCGATGAACCGGTCGGCCACCGCGCGCGAGCTGAGGTCGATGCCGGCCGTCGCGCCGCCGATGGACATGAGGAGGGTGAGGCCGTCGGCCTTGGCCTCGCACATCTCGGCCGGGGTGGGCACCTTGACCGTGCGGTCCATGCCGTCCTCCCACAGCACGGTTCCGTCGGAGAGGATGACGGGGAAGGCCGCGTTGACGACGTTGTAGCCGTGCTGTCGGATGCGGGGGTCGGTGATCGGCGTCCAGCCGAAGGGCGGGTGCACACCGTTCGCGGCACCGTCCCAGTTCTCCCAGTAGCCCTGGAGCACCTTCCCGGCGGGCTTGGACCGCAGCGCGCAGGTCTCCGCGGCCCGGGGCTCGGCACCGGGGGCGCCCGGTGACGCGGCGGTGAGCAGCGGGACCACGCAGGCGGCCGCCAGCGTGGCGCCGAGCAGTCGGGTGCGACGACGCAGATCCGTGAGCATTCCTTGCCTCCGTGAACGAGTGGGGGGTTGAGCCGGGTGCCGGGGTGCGGGGAGTCGTGGCGCCCGGGGCCGGACGGTGGTGCGCGGGCGGGGTGCGGGCCCGCGTCCGGCGGGTCCGCACCCCTGTCCGGCGCGGACCCGCAGGCCCGCGCCGGACAGGGCTGGGCTACGGCAGCCCGTTGTGCAGGGCGTTCATCAGGCTGCTGTCCGGTGTGTCACCGGACATCTCCCAGATCATGGCGCCCAGCAGGCCCTTGGACCTGATGTACTCGGACTTCCGTCCGATGGACCAGGGGTCGTCGAAGGACCACCACTGCCCGTTCGGTCCGGTGTACCCGTAGGTGGACACCGACTCGGTGTCGTGGTGGACCGTCATGTTCGGCACCCTGGTGAGGAGGTCGTGGTAGCCGCGGGTTCCGGCCTCCTCCTGGAACTGGCCGGGCGCGGCGCCGGCGGCCGTCTGGTACTCGCCGTTCACCCCGCCCGCCGTCACCTGCTGCCAGCCCCGGCCGTAGAAGGGGAAGCCGATGGTCAGTTTGCGTGGGCTGACGCCCGCGTCGAGGTAGTGCCGCACGGAGCCGTCGATGCTGAAGTCGGGGTCGTAGGGGGAATCGGGGTCGGGGTAGAGATTGCCCTGGTGGCCGGTGCGGTTCGGCTCCCAGGAGTTGTCACTGCCCGCGCCGTGGAAGTCGTAGCCCTGCACGTTGGCGAAGTCCAGGTGCTTGAAGATCTCGGTCAGGTCCCAGCCCGCGTCGATCTTCACGGGGTCGGCCGGGGTGAAGGCGGTCAGCAGCCTGTGCTCACCGCCGAGGGCGTCGAGCTGCTTGCGGAACTCGGCGATCAGCGCGGTGTTGTTGTCCTTGTCCTGCGGGCTCCAGTGGTTTCCGGGGTGTCCGTCGGGCGAGCCGGGCCACTCCCAGTCGAGGTCGATGCCGTCGAAGATCCCGGCGGCCACGCCCTCGCCTCCGGCACCGTTGTACTCGGGCAGGTCGCCCTTGATGTACATGTCGATGCAGGACTTCACGAACTTCTTCCGGGACGCCTCGGTGGCGGCGGCGTCGGAGAAGTACTTGGAGTAGGTCCAACCGCCCAGCGAGATGACGATCTTCAGGTGCGGGTGCTTGGCCTTGAGCTTCTTGAGCTGGTTGAAGTTGCCGCGCAGCTTGCCCCAGCCGTCGTCGGCCACGCCGTCCACGGACTGGTGGGCCGGGAAGGCGCGGCCGTAGTCGGCCTCGGCGTCGCCCGCGCCGTCCCCCTGGTCGGGGTCCTGCGGGTCGGGCGTGGTGCCCTTGGTGACGCCGTTCAGGCAGGTGAGGTTTTGCGGGTCGATGTTCGCGAAGGCGTAGTTGATCACGTCCAGTTTGGCCGCCGCCCTGGAGGTGTCGAGGTTCTTCACGAAGTACTGGCGGCCGTAGATGCCCCACTGCACGAAGTAGCCGACCTTCGCGTAGCCGCCCTCGCCGACGGCCTCGTCCGTGGTGACGCTCACCGTGTTGCTGGCCGGCGAGGCGTTGTCGGCGGCGTCGCGCGCCGTGACGGTGAACGTGTACGCGGTGGCGGGCGAGAGCCCGGTGAGGGTGGTGGTCAGGGTGTCACCCGGCAGGCTCTCGGTCAGGGCACCGTCCCGGTGGACGTCGTAGGCCGCGACGCGCTGGTCGTCGGTGGCCGCGTCCCAGCGCAGTTCCACGGTGCTGGAGGTGACGTCGCCCGCCCGGAGCCGGCTCGGTGCCGTCGGCGGTACCGGGTCGGTGGCCGGGTCGACGGTCGTCGCGGTCACGGGGGCGCTGGGCGGCCCCGTGTTGCCCCGGTTGTCCTTGGCGCGCACGGTGAACGTGTACGCGGTGGCGGGTTGCAGGTCCCGCACGGTCGCCTCGGTCGTGGCACTGGCGGCCACGACGTCCTCACCGCGCAGCACCTCGTAGGAGGCGACGGGGAAGTCGCCGCGCGGTGCCGCCGTCCACGCCAGGCTGACCGTGCGGGCGGTGGCGTCCGTCGCCCGCACGTCCGCGGGCGCCTCGGGGGGCACGGCCGGGGTGCCGTCGCACTTCTCCCCGTTCAGCAGGCATCCGGTGGGCTCGGTGATCGGGCCGTTCGCCTGAAACCGGTAGCTGTAGGGCTCGGTGTCGCGGCCGGCGGGAAGATGGGCGATGTAGTAGGCGGGTGTGACGGTCACGTGGCGACCGTCGATCTCGGCGGTTCCGTGCGTGTGACCGGTCAGGGTCACCCCGTCGGGCAGGTCGAACTCCAGTGACCAGTCCCGCACGGCCGCCTGCGAGCCGTTGGTCACGATGAACGTGCCCGTCCAGGACGAGCCGCCGCCGCTGCTGACGAAGGCCGCGGTGAGCCCTTGCTCGGCGTGCGCCGTGCCCGTCAGTCCGGGCAGGCCGGTGAGCCCGGCCAGGGCCAGCAGCAGGACGGCGAGCACGGCGGCGCGGCGGCGGCGCGCCGGCGCGGGGGGTCTGGGGGGTCCGGGAACGTGGGGGGTGTGGCGTCGGGACACGGCACTCCTCGGCAGGGGAAGTGGGACGTCCGCCCGTGGGGGGTGCGCTCCGGAGGCCGGTCTCGGTCCGCGGGACCGCCGCGGCGGTGGGGTGAACGTGTCCTGGGCTCCGGGGCGTTCGGACGCGTGCTGCGCTGTGCGGTACAGACCTTCAGGCAAGCGGATATCACGTACATGTCAACCAAGAGGCTCACCTCTTGGACTAGACCAATACGCGGTCGCGGCCCCGCGCGCCGCGCTCGGAGCATCCGTCGAGGACTGGACCACTCACCGGAGATTTTGCCTTCCCTTGACCGGGATGCCACGGGTCTCGGCAGCGGCCGTCCACCGCTTGCCGACCCGGCCCGCCCCGTCCGGCCTTCGTCCTGACATCACCCTTTCGGGGGCGGATTCGGCGGTTCCCGGTGTCCGCCGAGACGAACCCGTGTGCTGTGGAGCCGCACGGGCCCGGGAGCGCATCGCGCGCCGCCCGGAGGGGAGTTCGACCGGACACCGCACCCGGCCGGACGGATCTGACGCCCCGTCCCGTCGGCCGTCCGCCGTCCACACCCGCAAGGTGACCGAGCACGACCATCCGAGGAGGACCCCCATGTCGTCACCCTACGGCCCCGAACACGCCCCCGCCGGCGACGTGGGAGCGGCCCTGCTGATGATCGACTCGCGACTGCGCAGCGTGCACGCGGGCAGGACCGAGGCCGACCCCGAAATGAAGGCACTGGTCGACCAGTTCACGGCCTCCCTGGGCCCCGGGGGCGCCGACGACCTGCTCGACGGCGCGTGCACGCTCATTTACATGTTCATGACGTGGCTGCGCAAGGCGCACGAGGACCACGGCAAGGACGTCATCGAGTACGTGGTCCCCAACCTGGTGGCCACGCTGCGGATGATGCCCAGAAGCGTCCGCCCGGAGGCCGTGCCCACCATGGCCGGTCTCGTCATCGCGGCGGGCACGGGCCTGAGTCCCAACCTCTGGCGGAAGCAGTACGGGGACTGGACCGAGGCGGAGCTGACGCCGCTGGAGGCGACCGCCTTCCTGCTCGCCGAGCACATCAACCGCATCACCGAGGACACCGACTTCGCCACCCGCATGATCAGCGAAGCGCTGACGAGCACGGGCGACGCCTGAGCGGTCACACGTCCTCGCCGGACCCCGGGCCCCCACCTCCGTCCGGCTCCCCACGCACACGCCACTGGTCCATCGGCGGCATCCGCCGGCGTGCCGCGTGCCCTCGCCGTCCGGTCCGCCGTTGACCACGGCGAACGTGACGGCGCGGGTTCGGCGGGTGTGAGGTGGGCGATGGCGGCGGGCTACGGACTGCTGGTGGCGGGCGCGGGATCCCACGGCGGGGCGACGGCCCTGGCGGGCGTGCCGCCGGCCGCGCTGCTGGGCGCGTCCTCAGGACGCGTCGTCCTCCTCGACGCACCGCCGTGTCCCTCGACGGTGGCGGCGGCGCTGCGGACGGCGGCCGCCTGCCCCGGGCTCCTGCTGGTGGGTGTGGCGGGCATGCTGCGCCTGGACGGGCCCGGGGGTAAGCCCTACGTCGCGCTCGGCGGCGCGGCGGGACCGGCCGCGGACCGGGGGCTGCCGTGGGCGTGGCTGGCCTCCGCGTCCGCGTCGCGCCCCTGCGGCTCCACCACCGTCGTCGTGGACCTGGCCGCCGTCGAGGACGGTGTCGAGGCGGCACCGGAGCGGGAGGGCGGACGGCTCGACGTGCCCGGCGCGGCGGTGCTGGGGGTGGTGTGCGGGCCGCGCCGGACGGCCTCGGTGGGTGGGTACAGCGCGGCGCTGGCCGCGATCCTGCGCCGTGACGGCGGCCCCGTGACCGTCGAGGCGCACGAGGCGGCCCTGACCCGGGCCGCACTGGCGGACCGCCCCGGGGTGCGGGTTCTGCGGTCAGCGGCCGTCGCCGCGGAGACCGGGCGCGGCGGCTGGGCAGCGCCTCCCCGGGAGCACGCCGCGCGGCCGACGCCCGCGAGGACCTCGTCCCCGACCGTCCCGGACGCGCAGGCGCGTCGTGCCCTGTACTCCGAGCTGGCGGCGGGCCGGTACAGCGCGGCGGTGGCCATGGCGTCCGCGCAGGAGCGGGCGGCCCTGCGGACGGGCGGTGCGCGCAGCGCGGAGGCCCTGCACTGGCTGGAGGTCAGGGCGGACCTGGCGCGGCTGGCCGGGCGGTGGGCGGATGCCGCCCGGGGGTGGCTGACCTCGGCGGAGCGGCGGTTGCAGGCCGGAGCCGCGCCGGCGGACCCCGCCGTGCGGGACGCGGTGGACCGGGCCCACCACTGCTGGCACCGGTGCGGTGAGGACGGCGGAAGCAGCGGGGACGCCAGGGACACCAAGGACACCAGGGGCGCCAGAGATACGGCCTTTGTCGAACTGGGCCAGGCGCTCGCCGAGATCCGGCGCCGGGTGCCGGGACCGCGCGGAGCGGCGCCCGACATCCGCCGCCGCCTGGCCGACGCCGTCACCGGGTGAACTCCGCGGGGCGGTCGCGTCGCGCACTCCTGAGGACCGACTGTCAGTGGTGGGTGAGACGGTCGGACCATCGATCGCGAAGTCGGGGAGGCCGTCGTGTCCGGGAAGCAGAACTACATCAACCACGTCGCTCTGGTGCTGGACGCCAGTTCTTCCATGTCCCGCCTCAGTCGCAAAGTCGTCGAGGTGGCCGATCAGCAGATCGCCTACCTCGCCCGCAGGTCCGAGGAGTTGGACCAGGAGACGCGGGTCACGGTCTACGTCTTCGCCGACGACGTGCACTGCGTCATCTACGACAAGGACGTCCTGCGGATGCCGTCGTTGGAGCGGCTCTACCGGGCCGGCGGCATGACGGCCCTGTTGGCGGCCGCGCTGAAGTCGCAGCGGGAGCTGGCGCAGACGGCGCAACTGTACGGCGACCACAGCTTCCTGACGTTCGTGCTGACCGACGGGCAGGAGAACGCGAGTCACCGCTGCGCCGACGCGCCCGCCCGGAACCCGCGGGAGATGGTCGAGGCCGTGTCCCGGATGATCGCGACACAGGAGGACAACTGGACGCTGGCCGTCCTCGTGCCGGACCAGCGGGGCAGGCGCGAGGCCATGCAGTGCGGTTTCCCCGACGACAACATCGCCATCTGGGACGCGACGAGCACGCGGGGCCTGGAGGAGGCCGGGCAGGTCATCCGGCAGGCCACGGACAAGTTCATGGAGGGGCGCGCGCAGGGGATCCGGGGTTCGCGCGCGGTGTTCTCCGTGGGGGCGGAAGCGGTGAACCGGGACACCATCGAGGCGGCCGGCCTCACGCCGGTGAATCCCTCGGAGTACGCCCTGATACCCGTGGCCCGTCCCGCGGCGATCCGCGAGTGGGTGGTCGAGAGCGGGCACACCTACCGGACCGGCGGCGCGTTCTACCAGCTCAGCAAGTCGGAGAAGATCCAGGCACGCAAGCGGATCGCCGTGCTGGAGAAGGGGACGGACCGGGTCTACACCGGCCCCGAGGCGCGTGCCCTGCTCGGCCTGCCGGACGTGGAGGTCCGGGTCACGCCGGACCACAACGAGGACTTCACGATCTTCGTGCAGAGCACGAGCGTGAACCGGAAGCTCGTTCCGAACACCCGTCTGCTGCTGATGGGCTGACGCCTGGGGGCGCGAGCCCCGGCCGGCCGTCGCCGCCCCGGGAACCACCCGGCCACCCGCGTCGTCCTGGACAGGACGAGGTCGAGCGGACGGGATTCCAGGTGGGACGGGTGTACGGCGGTGTCGCGTCGAGCGTGCGGGCGTCGGTCGCAGGTGCGCGCCGCCCCAGGGATCGCCGGGATGCGGTCCCCTCGGTGTGGACGAGGGGCCGGGCGACCGCCGCGTGCGCCCTGTCCACGGCGGCGCTCCTGGTCTTCCACGGGCTGGTGCCCAACTCCCCCGGCCGACTCGGGAGCCTGGTGGAGTCGCTCCTGCCGTGGCTCGGCGCGATGGTCGCGGTGCTCTTCGGTGTGGCCTTGCTGCGGCGTTCGGCCGTCGCCCTGCTGGCGCTGCTGCTACCGGCGGCGGCCTGGACCTGGTCGTTCGGCGGGCTCCTCCTCCCGGAGGGAGAGCGGCGGGCGGGCGACCTGCTCGTGGTGCAGCACAACGTCAGTGACGAGAACCCCGACCCCGTGGGCACGGCCCGTGCCCTGGCCGCGGCGGAGCCCGACCTCATCGCACTCCAGGAACTGCTGCCGCGGGCGCTGCCCGCCTACGAGAAGGAGCTGGCCTCCGCCTTCCCGTACCACGCGGTGCGGGGCACGGTGGGGCTGTGGTCGAGGCACCCGTTGGCCGGGGTCCGGACGGTGGACATCAAGCCGACCGGGATCACCGGGCCGTGGAGTCGCGGGCTGCGCGCGGTGGCCGAAGTGCCCGGTGGGGAGGTCGCGGTGTACGTGGCGCACCTGCCGTCGGTCCAGCTCGGCGCGAGCGGCTTCCGCTCCTCGCGGCGCGACGCCGGCGCGGAGTTGCTGGGCAGGGCGGTGGGGGCCGAGCCGGTCGGGCGGGTGGTCCTGCTGGGGGACCTCAACGGGACGGTCGACGACCGCGCGTTGACGCCGCTGACCTCGCGGCTGAACGTGGCCGAGCGCGGCTTCGCGTACAGCTTCCCGGCGGTGTTCCCGGTGGCCCGGATCGACCAGGTCATGGCCCGCTCGGCGACGGTCGCCCACCTGCGCACCCTGCCCGCGACCGGGAGCGACCACCTGCCGGTGGCCGCGAGGATCACCCGCGACTGACGTGCCGTCGGTCATCCGCCCTCGGTGACGTACCGGCCCGCACAGGCGCGGGCGTAGGCCACGGCCGGGGAGCAGGTCAGTTCCCTGGCGACCCGGGCGAGCCACGCGGCCTCCGCGTCGAGGGAGTCGCGGACGACGTCCGTGCGCTGGGCGGGTGGAGCGCCGATGACCTCCTCGGTGCGCGCGTCGGCGGCCCGCCCGCGCAGTCGGGCCGCGGCGCATTCGAGGGCGACCGCGATGGCGGCGGCCTCGACGGCGGCCGCCCGGCGTGCGGTGGGCACGGGGTGGCGGTCGAGCGCCTCGGCGGTCCAGCGGGCCGTCCGGGGATGGAGGTAGGGGCGCAGCGCCAGGTAGCCGTCCCGGATCTCGATGACCCGTCGGTAGCGGGCGAACATCACACCCCGCCTGGGCCCCGCGAGGACGGCGTCCTCCGGGAGCACGGCCCGCAGCGCCGCCCACAGCGGACGCAGCATCAGGTGGTCCTGGTACGCGCGCAGCCACCGGACCGGGCGTGCGGTCAACGGCCGCCAGCTGGCGGCCGTGGCGCCGAGACCGCCGAGCAGCAGGCAGGCGCTGCTGAGCCAGACGGCCACCGGGTCCTGTCCGGCGCTCTGCTGCCCACGGGCGAGCATGCCCGCGACGGAGGTGAAGCCCCACCCGGCCCACAGCAGCCCGACCAGGCCACCGGCGACGATCAGGCGCAGCCCGGTACGCAGCGCTCCCCGTCCCAGCCCGCGGGCGTGGCGGTGGACGACGAGCACGAAGACGCACAGGCACCACAGGCTGTACAGCGTGAAGACGGTGTCGAAGACGGCCACCGCGATCCGTCCGGAGCCCTGGGCGCTCACGTGCTCCCCCGTGGACCGCGCCCGGCCGAGGAGGAAGGTGACCGTGCACAGGGCCAGTGCGGCCGCCGTCAGGCACAGGTGCCGGCGGTGGGTGCGGTGCCGGGTCCAGGAGGGGCTCGGGCCGGGGAGCTCCAGCGCGAGGACGGCGCGGACCAGGAAGAAGAGCGCCAGCATCTCCAGTTCGCGGCCCACGAGGTAGCCGAGCACGCCGGGCCACGGAGAGTGGACCGGGAGCTGGGCGAGCGCCACCCGCGTGGGGGGTGCGAGCAGGGCCGTGGCCGCGCCCATGGCGAGGGCGAAGAGGCACAGGGCCCGTGCGGCGGCGGGCGAGGTGGACGTCCGGTACTGCCGGAACTCGTACGCGCCCACCGCGAGGGCGAGGACGGTGGGCAGGTAGGACAGGGCACTGGTCACCCGGTCGGCCGCTCAGCCGGCGTGCTGCGGTCCGGCGACGGCGCCCACCAGCGGCGCCGCGGCGCACCCCCCTGGCGTGGGGGGTGGGAGTGCGGCGTCGTTGCGCAGCGCGCGGTGGCGCAGGAGGGACGCCAGCAGTTCGGCCTCGCGCTCGAACGGTTCGGGGTAGGCGGTGCGCCCCAGGACGCGGCGGACGAGGTGCGGTGAGAGGTGGCCGATCAGGGTGCGGGGCAGCGGTGTGTCGTGGACGGAGGCCCGGTCGTGGCCGAGGAGCAGGTGGGCGGCCTCGTGGAGCAGGATGTGCTCCCGGTGCAGGGTGGTGGTGTGCGGGGTGTACATGATGTAGTCGGCGCGGTCCGTGGTCACGAGCAGCCCGCACGGGCCGGTGTGCGGCAGTTCGACGGGCAGGATGGTGACGGGGCGGCCGCGCCGTTCGGCCAGGTAGGCGATGAACCGTTCGGCGTCGAACGGGGCGGGAAGGGTGAGCTCGTCCGCGATCCGGCCGGCTCGTCGCCACATCCGTCTGTCCTGCCGAGCGACGAGCACGGCATGCTCCTCTCGGTGCGGGACCGGGCGCCGTGTCGGGGGTGCGGTCCGGAGGCCAGGAGGTCGGTGTCGCCGCACGGCCGCCGTGGGCTCGGGGACGTGTCGGACCATGTGAGCGTATCGGCCGGTCCAGCGGCTGGCGAGGGTGTCGACGGCGTCGCGGGGCGGACCCATCGGGTTTCGGCCACGACGGCGGTCTTTCCGGACGTCGCGTGTGGTGGCGTTCCGCCCCGAGCCTCGGGACGGGGTCGGGAAGCGGGACCGGCTCAGCCCGACGAAGCGGCCGCCGCGGGGTCCGCGGCCTCGGGAGGAGCGGCGGCGCGCATCCGGCGCGCGGCCCGGACGGCCGGTGGAATGGCGACGGCGACGACCCCCAGCCGGAGGAGGTTCAGGGCCCACAACGCCGCGTGGACGCCGATCCACTGCCCCAGCAGCCCGCCGGCCAGCGCGCCCAGGACGTTGGCCCCCGCGACGAAGACCTGTACGGCGGCCATGGCGCGTCCGAGCTCGGCCTCGGGCACGTCGACGGTCAGCACGGAGCCCAGGCCGACGTTGGCGATCGCTCCGAAGAAGACCGGCAGCGAGATGCCGAGTGCGGCGATGGAGGCCGCCAGGGGAACGGGGCCGACGGCCATGGGGAGCAGGAGGGCGCAGCAGGCGGCCAGGGCGAAGCTGAGGGCGGTCACCCGGCGGGCGTCGCCGCCGGGGCGCAGCACCCGGCCGGCGACGAAGGATCCGGCCATCCCGGTGACCCCGGACAGGGCGAACACCAGGCCGTAGGCGGAGTCGGGCAGCCCCACGTCGCGCAGCAGGAAGATGCCGGTGAGCGCGGTGACGCCGGAGAGGCAGACGGCGGAGGAGAGCAGGAAGGTGAGGAGCGAGCGGTGGTAGGTGTGACCGAAGAAGAACCGCAGCCCGGCCGTCGCGCCCCGGGAGCGTTCGCCGGGCTTCCTCCGGCCGGCCGAGGAGCGGTCGGGGGTGCGCATGGCCAGCAGCGCGGCGGCGCTGAGGACGTAGCTTGCGGCGTCGACGGCCAGCGCGGTCGCCCCGCCGAAGACGGCCACGGCGGGCCCGGCCAGCGAGCGGCCGACGAGCGACGCGCCGAACTGCCCGGCCTGCAGGCGGGCCCGTGCCGGTCCGACGCCGTCGGCGCTGACCAGTTCGCGCAGGTGAACGAAGTAGAGGGCTCCGGCCATGCTGCCCAGGGCGGCCCGCACGGCGCTGAGGCAGGCGAGCCAGACGAGGGTGACGGAGCCGGCGGCCAGCCCCAGGGCGACGGTGCCCACGGCCAGGGCGGATGCGGCGTCGAGCGCCACGAGCGTTCTGCGGGGGCGGGTGACGCGGTCGGCGAGGGCGCCCAGGGGCAGCCCGAGCAGGAGTACGGGCAGCATGCCCGCCGCGCTGAGGAGCCCGGCCTCGGCGGCCGTGGCGTCGAGTTGGACGACGGCGATGAGGGGGAAGGCGATGGCGGTGAAGAAGGAGCCGAAGGCGGAGGTGGTCTGCCCCCACCAGTACAGGGTGAGATCGTGTCGCACGGTCGTCCTCCGGGGGCTCAGGCCGGCGTGAGCGCGGAGGGGGCGGCCAGGGCGTCGACGGTGAGGAGCGCGTCGGGCCGGGGGGCGAGCAGCTGGGCGAGGAACAGCAGCACCCCGGCCGAACCGCTGTACAGGTCGGCGCTGTAGCGCAGTGACTGGTCGCCCAGGAACCGGATTCCGCTCTCGTGCGGTATCGCGTACTTGAACAGCCCCCGGGCCGCCCGCACGGCGGCGGCGCGGGACACCGGATCGCCGGTGAGGCGGGCGTGGTCGGCCAGGACGAGGCCGTAGCCGGACAGGCCCTGGTAGAGGCCGGGCATCACGGTGGTCAGCAGGTGCAGGGGCGCGAGCAGCCGGGGCAGCGCGTCGGTCAGGCGCTCGTCGTCCACCAGGCCCAGGTAGCGGTCGAGGGTGTGGGCGAGGCCGGCGGAGCCGGAGAACAGGTAGGCCACGACGCGGCTGTCGGCGGCCGAGACGGGGAAGGTCAGGTCGGGGGCGCCGGGGTCGGTGGCCCGGTCGAGCTCGGCGTGCAGCAGCCGGACGCCTCGGGCGAGGTGTGCGGTGTCGCCGGTGACGGCGGCGAGTTGCTGGAGCAGCAGGGCGACGCCGCAGGGGCCGTGCAGCAGTCCGGTGGCGCCGTCGGGTCCGAGCCGTTCGGCCAGCGCGCCGTCGTCGCGCGGCAGGGCGTGGACGAGTGCGAGGGCCCGGTCGACGTGGTGGGGGTCGCGGGTGTGCCCGTACAGCGCGAGGTGGGCCAGTGCGAGGCCCGCCGAACCGCCGTACAGGGTGGCGCAGTCGGCGGTGAGCGGGTGCCGGTCGGCGGCGGCCAGCAGGTCCGTCGCCTCGGTGAGCATGCCGTGGTCGGCCAGGACCCGGGCGATGCCGGCCGTGCCGACGTAGAGCCCCGGGGCGAGCGCGTCGGCGGCGCCGAGCGCGTCCTCGCGCAGCCGGTGCAGGACGCCCTCGGGCAGGGGCCTGCCCGCGCGGCTGAGCGCGTGGACGACGCCCGCGGTGCCGTAGGCGACGCACAGGGTGTTGGTCTGGTACCCCTCCATGATGGTGGGGAAGACGCGCCCCGGGTGCGCCGGGTCGGCCATCGCGAGCAGCGCGTCGCCGACGCCGTCCCGCAGGGCGGTCAGGTGGGTGAGGGGGTCGGCGGCGACCTCCTCGGGGCCGGGCAGGGGCGATCGTCCCCGCGGACGGTGGTAGCGGGTGACGCGGTCCCACAGCGGTCGGGGGACGGGTGCGCTCCGTGCCAGTTCCGCGT
This sequence comes from Streptomyces chumphonensis, assembly GCF_014779715.1. Classification (GTDB taxonomy): domain Bacteria; phylum Actinomycetota; class Actinomycetes; order Streptomycetales; family Streptomycetaceae; genus Streptomyces; species Streptomyces chumphonensis. Next base: position 389,957 of record NZ_JACXYU010000003.1, on the reverse strand, counting down.
GCTGGTGGGTCAGGGCGTCGGGGTTGCGCCGGGCGACCTGTTGCAGGGGGCCGAGGAGGAGGTGGGTCAGCGCGCAGAGGCCGTAGGTGTCGTAGACGGTCGGGTCGTCACCGCGCAGGGCGGGGGGCGGGCTGTAGCCGGGGGTCCCCAGCGGGGTGAAGGCCGACCCGACGGGCCGGGCCGCCTCGAAGTCGACCAGCCGGACGCGGTCGTCGCGGTCGATCAGGACGTTGCCCGGGCTGACGTCCACGAAGAGGTATCCGGCGGCGTGCAGGTCCGTCAGGGCCCCTTCGATCGCCGCGACGATCCGTTCGCAGCGCTCGTAGTAGGCGAGGACGTCCGCGCGGGTGGCGGTGACGCGCAGGAGGGGACTCGTGCCCGACATCCAGTGGGACAGGGGACGGCCGTCGATGAGCTCCGTGACGAGGAAGTCGTGCTCCCAGACCCGGAAGCGCTCGATCGGCCGGGGTGCGAGTCCGGGGGCGTCGCGGTGGAGACGGCACAGGGTCTCCCACTCGGTGTCCAGCGCCTGCGGTGCCGTGGTGCCGTCGGTGGCCACGCCGCAGTGGGCGCGGGCCTCCTTGATGAACACCGCACGTCCGGTGGCCACGTCCCGGCCGCGGTAGGTGCCGCCGGCGTTGCTGAAGCGGATGGCCTCCTCGAAGGCGAACCCGCCGAAGGTGGGCGGCTGGTCGGTGCGAGCGCTCCCCTCGGGCCGTCGTGCCCGGGCCGCCCGGCGCGGTCCGGTGGGCCGGAAGGGGTCGGTCAGGCCGTCGGGGAGGAAGAACCCGAGGGCGCGGCGGTCTTCGACGAGGGCGCCGTGTCCGTCGCGGACGAGGTACCGCGTGGTGCCGTCGGGGCGGACTCGGCGGCGGGGGACGAAGGCCCCGTAGCGGTAGTGGACGGTCCGGGAGGTGCCGAACCGGCGGTCGGTGAGGATGTACGGCCCCTCCTCGCCCTCCAGTTCCGCGCTCAGGTGCTCCATGAGCCGCCGGGCGGCGGGCGCGTCGGGCGGGTAGGCGGCGACGAACTTGCCGTTCTGGACGCGGGAGGCCTGCTTGGCGTGCGTCCAGTGGTGGAAGGAGCGGCCGGACAGGTGCTTGAAGTGCACCGCGTGGGCGAAGCACACGCGGGCCACGGTGTCGAGGACCGGGACGAGCCGGTCGGGGCGGGCGGAGACGTGGACCTTCCACCCGTCCTCGGCGCCGTGGTGCGCGGCGCGCCGCCACACCGTCCACGGTCCGGACACGGTGCCCTCCCACCCGTCGGGCACCGCCGCGGGCCGCAGGGGATCGCCCGGCTCGGTGGCGCTCTCCAGGGGCGCGTAGAACTCCCGGTCCGCGACGACGTACGCGAAGGGGTTCTTCTTCATGACGTTCCGCCACCTTGTTCGTCGTCGTGGTCCGTCGCCGTGCGAGCGGCCCTCAGGCCCTGGACAGGGGGACGGTGGTGTGCCGCGGCCTCGGGCGCCGGTACGGCACACCACCCCCGTTCTGCGGATCAGCGGGTGTGGCCCGGTGTCAGCAGTCCCCCAGGCTGACGGTGCTGATCAGCGCGTCGTCGGGCGCGTCGGCCGACAGGTCCTGGAGCTCCCTGACGGAGTGGGCCTCGACCTCGGCCTCCTCCTCGCTCTCGACGCCCGGGGTCTCGTCGGGGGTGGGCTCGTTGATCTCCGACATGGTCGCTCTCCTCATCCGCTCGGGGATGGCGGTCACCTGCGGGTTCCGCCTGTGCCTCGACGTTAGGTCGAGGCCGTTCGGCGACGGCTTGGCATCGGTATGGCCTCGGTATCCCGGCCAGGTCCGGGCGGTGAACGGGGGGAGAAGGAGCCGTGCTCCGGCCGTGCGCGCTCCCTGGCGCTCGTCCGGCGGGTGACCTACGCTCCTCCAGGCATCAGCTGAAATGAATGACTTGCACAGTCTCGTTGCTGCTGGCAGGGGCCACGGTCCCGCCCGAGGGGGAACGCTCATGGAAGCTCAGCCCGCCCGGCCCCAGGTGACCTTGCGGTTCACCGTCCTCGGCCCGCTGACCGCCCGCTGCGGCGGGACGTCCTTATCCCTCGGTCCACTCAAGCAGCGTCTGGTTCTGGCCATGCTGCTGTGCAGCCCCAACCGCGCCGTTCCCGTCAGCACGCTCACCGAGGCGGTGTGGGAGGACGCCCCGCCCCGCACCGCGCGGAAGAACCTCCAGGTCTACGTGTCCACCCTGCGGGGGATCCTGGCCGACGCGGGCGCCGGCGACCGGCTGACGCACCAGGCCGGCGGGTACCACCTGAGCCTCCGTCCGGACGAGGTGGACGTGCTGCGCTTCAACGAGCTGGCCCGGGCCGGGAGGAGCGCGGCGGGCCAGGGGGCCCCGGCCGCCGCCGCACGGCTGCTGCGCAGGGCACTGGACCTGTGGCAGGGCCCGCCGCTGGCGGAACTGAGCGGTTCACCGGCCGTCGCCGCCGAGGCCGGACGCCTGGAGGCGCGCAGGGTCCAGGCGCACGAGGACTGGGCGGAGGCCGAGCTGGCCCTGGGCAATGCCGGGGACGTCGCCGACGTCACCGCCGAACTGACCGAAACACACCCCCTGCGCGAGCGGTTGATCGCCGCCCAGATGAACGCGCTGTACGCCACCGGCCGTCAGACGGAGGCGCTCGCCGTCTACGACGGGCTGCGGCAGCGGCTCGCCGCCGAGCTCGGTCTGGAGCCGAGTCCGCCGCTGGCCGCGCTGTACCGGTCCATGCTGTCCGGCGACTGCGCCCCGGCCGGCGCGCGGCCGCAGCGCACCGCCCGGTGCCTGCTCCCCGCGGACCTGCCGGACTTCACCGGACGCCGGGAACTCGTCGAGGAGCTGACGGACGTCCTGACCGGCGGCTGGTGCCGACTGGCCGCGCTGACCGGGCCGGTCGGCGTCGGCAAGACGGCGCTCGCCGTGCACGGGGCCCACCGGCTCGCGCGGCGCTTCCCCGACGGAAGGCTCCTGGTGCGGATGCGCGCGGACGACGGCGCCCGGCGGCCGGCCCGGGACGTGCTCGCCGAAGCGCTGCGGTTCGCCGGGCTCCCCGAACCCCGCCCCGGCCACCCCGAGGAGGCAGCCGCCCGCTGGCGCGAGTGGCTCGCCCAGCACCGCGTCCTGCTGGTGCTCGACGACGCGGCCGACGAGGCCGCGGTGCGCCCCCTGGTGCCCGACGGCGGCGAGAGCGCCGTCCTGGTGACCGCGCGCTGCCGGCTGGCCGGCCTGGCCGGCGCCTACCGCCTGGACGTGCCGCCCTTCACCCGGGGCGAGGCGCTGGAACTCCTCGGGCGCCTCATCGGCCCGTCCCGGGTGTGCGGTGACCCGACGGCCGCCGACACCATCCTGGCCACGGCCGGAAGGCAACCGCTGGCGGTCCGCGCCGCCGGGCTCAAGCTCGCGGTGCTGCGGCATCTGCCGCTGCGCGAGTTCGCCGCCCGGCTCAGCGCCCCGGAGGCCCTGCTGGACGAACTGGCCGCGGGAGACGTCGACGTCCGGCGCCGGGTGGCCGAGAGCTGGCGCGACCTGTCGGAGGCCAACGGGGCGCTGCTGCGCCGCCTCGGCGCGCTGTCCGGCCCGGTCTTCACGCTGCACCAGGCCAGTACCGCGCTGCGGTGCGACGCGGAACCGCTGCGCAGACGGCTGGAGGCGCTCATCGACGCGGGGGCCCTCAGCGTTCCCGACGTCGAGGTCACCGCGCACGCGGTGCGCTACGAACTGCCCTGCCTGACCCGTCTGTACGCCGTGACGAGCAGCGCCCATACCGGTTCCGAACCGTCGGCCGCCGCCGGTTGAACCCGCCCCGGCCACAGTGGGCGGGGCACCGCGCCGAAGGGAGGCCGCCGTGGAACTCGCCGAGCTCATGGCACTGCGCCCCGAGCCCGCCGCCGGGCTGCTGATGATGCTCACCCGGCGCTGCCCGCTGAGCTGCGCGCACTGCTCCACCGACTCCACGATGGCCGCCGGCGGGCCGGACCCGGACCGTCTGCTGCGGTTCGTGGGCTCCTTCACGCCGCAGGACCGGCCCGACGTGCTGATGATGACCGGCGGCGAACCGCTGATGATGCCGGAGCTCAGCGCCGAGCTGGCCGTCCGGGCCCGTCGGGCCGGGACCCGCAGCGCGCTGCTGACCGGCGCCTTCTTCGCCCGTGGCGCGGCCCGCGGCGCGTCCCGGGCCCGGGAGGTGATCCCCACCCGCGTCCGTCGCGCGATCGACGCCGTCGACCACCTGTCGGTGAGCGTGGACGCCTTCCACGAACGGGAGGTGGCCCGGGCGGACGTCTTCCGGGTGGTGCGCGAGGTGCTGGAGTCCGGGACGTCCGTCAGCCTCCACCTGGTCGGCACGGACCCGCTGGACCCCTACCTGGCCGAGACGACGGCCGCCGTGCGGCGGGCGTTCGAGGACCGCGTGCCGATGCTCGTGAACACCGTCCGCCCGGTGGGACGGGCCGCCGGGCGCCCCGGCACCCGCCCCCCGGTCGCGGCCCCGCTCGACCCGCTGCGCTCCGCGCCGTGCTCGATGGCCGCCTGGCCGGTCGTGACGGCCGACGGCACCGTGGTGGCCTGCTGCAACCAGGACGTCGTCGACCGCCGCCCCGTCCCGGCGCACCTGCTGCTCGGCCACGTCGCCGAGGACGACTGGGGCGCGGTGCGGGGGCGGACGCTGGCCTCGCCCGTGCTGCGCTCGGTACGCAGCGGCGGACCGCTGCGGCTGCTGGCCCGCCACGGTGGCCCGGCGGCCCGGGCGGCCGGTGAGGCGGGCACCTGCGCGGGCTGCCGCGCGCTCCCCGAACATCCGGAGGCGCTCGCGGGCGCCGCACGGGTCGCGTCCGGGCCCGCCGGGGCGCTGCTGGACCGCCGGGCCGCCCGGCGGCGGCGGGAGGCCGGTCCGGTGGCGTACGTACGCCGCCACGGGTGCGCGGCCTACGCCGACCTGGTGGCACTCCCCGGGGCCGCGCCGTGACCACGCCCCGGCACCGCCCGGCCGCGGGCGAGGCGTTGCGCGCGCGGCTGCGGCTCACCGAACCGGCGGTGCGCGCGGCCACCGCCGCGCTGTGGGACGCGCCCGGCCTCGCCCAGCGCTACCCGCAGTACCTGCGCGTGATGCACGGGGTGGTGCGCGCCTCGGTACCGCTGATGGAACGGGCCGCCGCCCGCTGCGCCCGGCTCGCGGGGGCGCCCGGGCCCGATCCGGTCGCCGAGCCGCTGGCCCGGTACCTGGCCGGCCACATCGAGGAGGAGCGCGGACACGACGACTGGCTGGCCGACGATCTCGCGTCGCTCGGCCACGACCCCCGAGAAGCCCTCGGCCGGCCACCTCCGCCCGCCGTGGCGGCACTGGTCGGCGCCCAGTACTACTGGATCGAGCACCACCACCCCGTCGCCCTGCTCGGCTACATCGCGGTCCTGGAGGGCAACGCCCCGGCCCCCTGGCTCGCCGACCGGGTGGTCCGGGACGCCGGCGTGCCCGCCGCCGCCCTGCGGACCGTCCGGGCGCACGCCGCGCTGGACACCGGCCACAGCGACGACCTCCACGCCCTGCTCGACGCCCTGGACCTGACTGCCGGTCAGGTGCACACCGTGACGGTGAGCGCCCTGTTCACGGTCGACGCCCTGCTCGGGCTGTTCGGCACCCTCACCCGCACGCCCCGCCCCGGTGCGCCCCACGGCCCCCCGGCAACCGCAGGAGGTACGCCTTGACGGAGCCAACCCGCCCCGCGCCCGACCCCGTCCCCGAGGCGCCCGACGTGCTGGGCGAGCTCCGGGCCCAGGGCTTCGACGTCGCCGCCCTCACCGAGGACCAGCGCACGCTCATCCACGGCCTCAGCGTCGACGAACTCGCCCTGCTGCTGGACATCAAGGCCCGGCTGGAGGACGCCGGGGACGAGGTCCACGCGCACAGCGAGATCGCCGGTGGAGCCCTCTTCTGACGGGACGGGGAACAGCAGTCATGCACTGTGCCTCATGCGGCCACCCCACGCCGGCCGACGCACGCTTCTGCCCGCGGTGCGGCTCCTCCTGCGCCCCGACGGCGCCGCCCGAGGAACGCCGGGTCGTCACCGTCGTCTTCTGCGACCTCGTCGGCTCGACCGCGCTCTCCGGCGCCCTGGATCCGGAGACCCTCCGCGCCGTCACGCTGGACTACTTCGAGGCGGTGCGCGGCTGTGTCGAGGACTTCGGCGGCACGGTGGAGAAGTTCATCGGGGACGCCGTCATGGCCGTCTTCGGCATCCCGGTCATCCACGAGGACGACGCCCGCCGCGCGCTGGGGGCGGCGTTGGCCATGCTGGCGGCCGTCGAGGAGCTCAACACCGGGTTGAACGCGTCGCTCGGCGTCCGGCTGCAGGTGCGCATCGGGGTGAACACCGGTCCCGTGGTGACCAGCTCGGACGTCTCCACCCGGCAGAAGCTCGTCTCGGGCGAGACGGTGAACGTCGCCGCCCGACTGGAGCAGAACGCCGGCCGGGGCGAGATCCTCGTCGGGGAGCCGACCCTGCTGGCGGCCGGATCGGCCGCCCGTGTCGCACCGGTGGGGCCGCTGCGCGTCAAGGGCAAGGAGGACCCGGTCACCGCCCACCGGCTGCTGGCGGTCGAGGAGGACGACCCGGAGCGGCTGCGTCGCTTCGACGTGCCCTACGTGGGGCGGGCCAGGGAGCGGGCCGAGTTGGGCCTGGCCCTGGACGGGGTCGCCGCCGACGAGTCCGCCCAGCTCGTCACCCTCTACGGGGAGGCGGGGGTCGGCAAGACCCGGCTGCTGCGCGAGTGGCACGCGGGGCTCGACACCCCCGTCGCGTTCGGCGCGGGCCGCTGCCGCCCCTACGGCGACCACGGCAGCCTCGCGCCGCTGGCGGAGGCCGTCCGGCAGCTGCTCGACGGGCCGATGTCGCCGGCCTGTACGGCCGAGCGGGCCGAGGTGCGGGGGGCCACCGCGGTGCTGGAGGCGGGTCTGCTGCGCGACGGCACGCCCAGCCCGTCGGTGGAGGACACCTGCTCCGCGCTGGTGGCGCTGCTGGCCGCCCTGGCCCGGGCACGGCCCGTGGTCCTCGTCATCGACGACTGCCACTGGGCCGGTGAGCTGCTCATGGACGTGCTGGACCGGCTGGTGGAGGAACTCGACCTGTCGGCCGTGCTGTTGCTGTGCGCCGCGCGGCTGGACCTGCTGGACCGCCGCCCGGGCTGGGGCAGCGGACGGCCGCGCTCGCGTTCCCTGATGCTGTCCGGGCTGCCGCCCGAGGAGTCGGAGGCCCTGGCCGCCGTGCTCACCGAGGTCAGCGCGCACCGTTCGGCCGTTCCGGCCCGGGCCGTGGAGGCCGCCGGGGGCAACCCGTTCTACCTGGAGCAGCTGATCGCCACAGCCGACGGGCCGGGGCCGGACGGGGACGCCTCGCTGCCGCCCTCCCTCCAGGCGCTCCTCGCGGCCCGCGTCGACGCCCTGGAGCGGCCCGAACGCGCGGTGCTGGACCTCGCGTCGGTGCTGGGCCGGGACTTCACCGCCGACGAGCTGGGCGCGTTGGCCGCCGCCGAGGGGGCGGAGCCCGGACGGGAGGCCCGGGAGGTGCGGCCGGAGGGCACGGCGGCGGCCGACGACGGTTCCGTGCGTCCCGCACTGACCCGGCTCAGCCGGCGCAGGCTCGTGCAGCCGCTGCGCCGGCCCGCCGCCGAGGACCGCCCCTACCGGTTCAGCAGCGGGCTGGTGCAGGAGGTCACGTACCGCTCCCTGGCCAAGCGGGCCAGGGCCCGGCACCACGAGCAGGCCGCCGCGCTCCTGACGGCCCGGCGGGCGGGCGACGCGCGGGTGGCCGACCACCTGCGCCACGCCTACCGCTACCGGGTCGAACTGGGCCTGCGGGACGAGCACACCGAGACGCTGCGGCACCGGGCCGCGGAGCTGCTCACCCGCTCCGGCGCCCTCGCGCTGGCCCGCGCCGACCTCGCCCGGGCCGGCGTCCTGCTGCAGGGGGCCCTGGACCTGTTGACGGAGGGCGAGGACGGTTGGACGCGCGCGGCCCTGCCGCTGGCCGAGGTGCGGCTGGCCACCGGCCGGTCCGAGGAGGGGCTCGACCTGCTGCGCGCGGTGCCGGACCGCGGCTGCGCGCCGGTCGAGGCCGCGCACGCCCGGCTCGCGCTGGCCGTGGCCACCGCCCCTCCGGGCGAGGTCGTGGCGGCCGCCGAGGAGACGCTGCCGGTCTTCGAGTCCGCCGGGGACCACCTGGGCCAGACCCGGGCCCGCGTCCGGATCGCCCAGGAGTTGCAGCTCCAGGGCCGGCACGGGCGGGCCGACGGTCAGCTCACCCGCGCGCTGCGGCACGCGGAACTCACCCGCGCCGAACCCGAACGGGCCGTCGTCCTGGGCGCCATCGGGATCTCGCTGTGGCGTGGACCGGAGCCGGTGGACACCGCCGTGGCGCGGTGCCGGGACCTGCTGGCCGCCCACGGCGGCCCGCGGCCGACCGTCCGGCTGACCCTGGGGTGTCCACTGGCCGTGCTGCTGGCGCTGGGCGAGGACTGGTCGGGAGCCCGCTCCTGCCTGGACGACGTCCGGCGGCTGGCCGAGGGGTTGCACTACGCGGAGAGCAGCGTGGTCGTCCCCCTCTTCGCGGCCTCGGTCGAGTCGCTGGCGGGACGCCCCCTGGAGGCCGCCGCGCTCTTCGCGCGGGCCGCCGCCGCCGCGCGGCGACTCGGCGCCGACGCGCTGCTGGGCGCGGCGCGACGCGAGTCCGCCCGCCTGCTGCTGGACGGCGGCGACGCCCCGGGGGCGGCCGGGCACCTCCCTTCGGAGCGCGCCGGTGGCACGACCGGACCGCTCCCCCGCGCCGACGCGGCGGACCTGGACGGGCTGCGCGCCCGGCTGGCCGTCGCGGCGGGCCGGTCGGGGGAGGCCGCACGGTTGGCGGAACGGGCCCGCGCGGCGGCGGAGGAGACCGACTCACCGGTCGTCCGGGCGACGGCCGCCCTGGACGCGGCCCTGGTGTTCGGGGAGCTGGGCGACTGGGCGCGGGCCGCGCACGCCGCGGGCCGGGCACGCGCCCTGTTCCGGGCCAAGGGCCACCTGCCGGGTGCGCGCCGTGCCGAGGAGCTCCGCGCACGCGCCGCGGCCCGCGGAGCGGAGGTCGCCCGGTGAGCGGGGCGCCTCGGCGGTCGGCGGCCCGGCTCAGCTGGAACCTGCGCGGCAAGGGGCCGGACGACGTGGCCGTCGTCGCCGACGGGGAGCCGGTCACCCCGGCGTGGGCCTTCGAGGGGGGCGCCGGGCGAGGGGTCCGGGTGTGCGTGGTGGACTCCGGAGTCGAGCACGACCATCCGCTGGTCGGCCGGGTGGACGGCTCCTGGGGCGTCGTCACGACGGAGTCGGGGCCCGAGGTCCGCGAGAGCGCCGACGGGGACGCCTGCGGCCACGGCACCGCGTGCGCCGGCATCGTCCGCCGCGTCGCGCCCGAGTGCGAGCTGTACAGCGTGCGGGTCCTGGGCGAACGGTTCACCGGGACCGGGGACATGCTCATGGCCGGTCTGCGCTGGGCGGTCCGGCAGGGGTTCGACGTGGTCAACCTCAGCCTGTCGACCACCCGGGCCCGCTTCGCCGCCGAGCTCCACGCGCTGGCCGACGAGGCGTACTTCCGGCGCACCGTGATCGTGGCCTCCGCGCACAACATGCCGGTGGAGAGCTACCCCTGGCGGTTCGCCTCGGTGATCTCGGTCGGCAGCCACCAGGAGGACGACCAGGACCTCTACCTCTACAACCCCGCGCCGCCGGTCGAGTTCTTCGCCCCCGGCCAGAACGTGACGGCCGCCTGGCTGGGCGGCACGACGATCCGCACGACGGGGAACAGCTTCGCCACCCCGTTCGTCGCCGGACTGTGCGCCCGGGTCCTCTCCAAGCACCCGCGGCTGACCACGTTCCAGCTCAAGAACGCCCTCTACCTGTCCGCCGCCAACGTCCACATCGGCACCGGAGGTGCTCCGTGACCGAACCCCACCCCGACGCGGCGTCCGATCCGCTGTCCCGGGAGCTGCTGCAGTCGGTGGTCGAGGTGGCCCGGGCCATCTTCGGCGCCCAGGCCAGTTCCGTCTTCCTGTACGACGAGGCGGCCCACGAGTTGATCTTCCAGGCCGTGTCAGGTCGGGGCGAGGACCGTCTCGTGGGGCGGCGCTTCCCCGCCGGTCAGGGCATCGCGGGGTGGGTGGTCTCCTCGGGGGAGCCCATGGTGGTCGACGACCTCGCCCACAACACCGTCTTCGACCGGGAGTTCGCGGAGTCGACGGAGTTCGTGCCGGACGCCATCATGGCCGCGCCGCTGCTCCACGGTGACCGTGTCCTCGGGGTTCTGGAGGTCCTGGAGCCGGTGCCGCAGTCCCGCTCCAGCCTCGGTGAGCTCGACCTGCTGGCCCTCTTCGCCGAGCAGGCCGCCACCGCCCTGCGGGTGGTGCTGGAGCGGCGGGTCGACGCGCCGCGCGCCGCGCGGGAACGTGCCGAGGCGCTCGATCTGGTCGGCAGTCTTCAGCGGCTCCTGGAGAGCGGGACGCCGACGTCGTGAGCGTCCGGTCCGCCGGGAGCCGCCCGCGTCCCGTCCGGGCGCGCCGGGGCGCGTCGCCTACCATGAATGCGGGCGCGGCACCGGCCGGTTGACGCGTGCCGGGCGGGGACGCGACGAGGGAGGGCGGGCGGTGACACAGCCGGAGTCCGGAGCTTCGAGCCTGGCCGGGAAGATCGACGCGCTCTTCCGGGTCGTCCGCCGGCCCAACCGCGAGCAGTACAGCCACGAGGAGGTCGCGCGGGCCTGCCGGGAGGCCACCGGGGAGAGCTTCTCTGCCACCTACCTGTGGCAGCTGCGGACCGGGCGACGCGACAACCCGACGAAGCGGCACCTGGAGGCGCTGGCCCAGTTCTTCCAGGTGCCGGTCTCCTACTTCTTCGACGACGCGCAGGGCGCCGAGATCGCCCAGGAGCTGGAGCTCCTCGGCGCGCTGCGTGACGCCGGGGTGCGCAGCGTGGCACTGCGCGCGGTGGACCTCTCCCCGGAGGGCGTGGACACCATCAGCGACATGATCGACGTGATCGCCCGCCGCGAACGGGGCTCGGGCGCACCGCGCTGACCCCACCGGGCAGCCCGCGAACGGGCCCGCGCGCCGACGCCTGCGACGTCCCGCCGGCTCCGTGACCGGCGGGCGCCCGCACGCCCCGCCGCCGACCGCTCGCGCCGGGCGGCGGGGTGCGCGACCACGCGCGGGCGCGGGTCAGGTGCCGGAGGGGGGCGGGGGGTCGGTGCCGGGCCGGGCCTCGGCGTCGAGTTCCGCGTCCAGCGCGGTGAGGAAGCGCAGGACGACCTCGATCTCCTCGGCGGTGAAGCGGCGGCGGACGGCGTCGGTGCGCCGGGCCAGCGGGCGGAACGCCTCCCGGGCGACGGTACGGCCGGCCGGGGCGTAGTGCAGGTGCACGACCCGTCCGTCGGCGGTGTCGCGGGTGCGGGTGATGTGGCCGCCGCGTTCGAGGCGGTCCAGGCAGGCGGTGACGGCGCCGGAGGTGAGGTTCAGGTGGGCGCGGAGGCGGCCCGGCGTCATCGGGCCGCCGTGCCCGTCCCCGTCCAGGATCGCGATGAGGGCCAGCAGGTCGGTGTGGTGCAGGCCGTGGCTCCGGGCGAAGTCCTGTCCGGTGCGCGTGACGCTGGCGGTGATGCCCCGCAGCCGGACGGCCAGGGCGAGCAGGTCGGGTCCGGGTCGGTCGGGTCCGGGTGTCGGTGCCCCGGCGGGGGGCCGCTCGTCGGGTGTGCTCACACCCCCACCCTAAGAGTCTCTTGATGATTGAGATATCTTGGTCGCTGTCCGAGGCGGCGTGTGCCGCGTACCCGACCGAAAGGTGTGCCATGCGACTCACGTCGCGCGCGCCGCGCTGGCTGCTGCCCGTCGCCTTGCTGCTCGTCTGGCTCGTCGTCGGAGGGGTCGCGGGGCCCTACGCGGGGAAGCTGGGCGAGGTCGCCACCAACGACCAGACGGCGTTCCTGCCCCAGGGCGCCGAGTCCACCCGCGTCCTGGAGGCCCAGGAGGGCTTCCGCCAGGACGACACCGTCCCGGCGATCGTGATCTGGACGACGGACGGTGAGGCCGTCTCCTCCGCACAGCGCGAGCAGGTCGAGGCCGCGTCGAGCAGGCTGGCCGGGACGGAGGGCGTCACCGGCCGCCCCTCCCCCGTGCTGCCGTCGCGGGACGGCGAGGCGCTGCAGACCGTCGTGCAACTGAGCGGTGATCTGGGCGAGGAGACGGGTACGGCCGTCGACGCGCTGCGGGAGGCCGCCGGGGGCGTCTCCGGGACGACCGTCCACGTGGCCGGTCCGGCGGCCACGCAGGCCGACCTCGGAGAGGCGTTCGCCGGGATCGACGAGCTCCTGCTGTTCGTCGCCCTCGGCGTGGTGCTGCTGATCCTGCTGCTGGTCTACCGCAGCGTGCTGCTGCCGCTCGTCGTCATGGCGGGGGCCGTCATGGCGCTGTCGGTGGCCAGCGCCGTGGTGTACCAGCTCGCGGAGCGGGACGTCGTGCGGGTGGACGGCCAGGTGCAGGGCATCCTGTCCATCCTCGTCATCGGAGCGGCGACGGACTACGCCCTGCTGCTGTCGGCCCGCTTCCGGGAGGAGCTCGCCGGCGGGCACGACCGGCCGGCGGCGATGACGGCGGCCGTGCGGCGTTCGTCCGGAGCCGTCGTGGCCAGCGCCGCGACCGTCGCGCTCGGCCTGCTCGCCCTGCTGCTCAGCGACCTCACCAACAACCGCGCGCTGGGCCCGGTGGGCGCGATCGGCATCGCCTGCGCCGTGCTCACCACCCTCACCTTCCTGCCCGCGGCCCTGGCGCTGCTGGGACGCGCGGCCTACTGGCCGGCGCGTCCCAAGCAGGCCGGCACGGGTCGGCAGGGCGTCTGGGAGCGGGTCGCCTCCCTGGTCGACCGCCGGCCGCGCCGCGTGGTGGCGGCGACCCTGGTGGCGCTGTGCGCCGCCGCCGCGTTCTCCGGGACGCTGCGCACCGACGGCGCGCCGCTGAGCGAGACGTTCGTGGGGGACGCCCCGTCGGTGGAGGCCCAGGAGCAGCTCAGCGAGCACTACCCCGGTGGCTCCGGCAACCCGGCGGTGATCATCGCCGACGCCGACGCCGCCGAACAGGTGACCGAGGCGGCCCGGGAGACCGAGGGCGTCGCCGAGGCCGGCCTGCTCACCGAGGGGCCGCGCCCGGGCGCCGGTGCCCCCCTGGTCGTCGACGGCCGGGTCCTGGTCAACGCCACCCTGGAGGCGCCCAGCGACAGCGACGCGGCGCAGCGGACGGTGCAGCGGCTGCGGGAGGCCGTCGACGTCGCGGGACCGGACGCCCTGGTCGGCGGGTACACCGCGCAGACCTACGACACCCGCACCACGGCCGAACGGGACCGTGAGGTGATCACCCCGGTGGTACTGGTGATCATCCTGCTCATCCTGACCGTCCTGCTGCGGTCGCTGTTGATGCCCGTGCTCCTGGTGGCCACCGTGGCGCTGAACTTCTTCGCCACCCTCGGCGTCTCGGCGCTCGTCTTCGAGCACCTGCTCGGGTTCACGAGCACCGACCCGTCGGTGCCGCTGTACGGCTTCGTGTTCCTCGTGGCCCTGGGCGTCGACTACAACATCTTCCTGATGACCCGCGTGCGGGAGGAGACGCTCAGGTCCGACACCCGCACGGGCGTGCTCACCGGGCTCACGGCCACCGGCGGCGTCATCACCTCCGCCGGTGTCGTGCTCGCGGCCACGTTCGCCGCGCTCGCGGTCATCCCGCTCTCCTTCCTGGTCCAGATCGCCTTCATCGTCGCCTTCGGCGTCCTGCTGGACACCCTCGTCGTCCGCTCCCTGCTCGTCCCCGCCCTCGTGCGGTGGATCGGACCGGCGGTGTGGTGGCCCAGCCGCCTGCGTACCGACGGTCCGGCGCGCGCACCGGGCGGGTCGGCCGCGAGGACACCGTCGGAGGTGCCGGACGGCGGCTGAGGTCACCCGCGGGGGGACGGCGTCAGGCGGTCCTGGTGAACCGCCAGACGTTGTCCCCCCGCGTTCCCGGTACCCCGTCCGGCGAGGGGTGGTCACGCTTGACCTCTTCGAGCGTCTCCACCCGCCACGTGGCGGGAAGCGCCAGCTCCCCCAGGACGTCCTGGAGGCTCGGGAAGTCGGCCGCGAACGGGTGGTCGTGCTCGCTCTGCCAGGAGGGCCAACTGGCGTGCATGGCCACGAGCAGCGTCCCGCCGGGCGCGACGACGGAGGCCGCCCAGCGCAGGACGCGTTCGCGGTCCAGCTCGACCGGCGACTGGAGGAACTGGGCGCTGACGAGGTCCCAGCTCCCCTCGGGGAACGTCCGCCCCAGTTCGTGCCGCTCCCAGGTGACGCTCTCGCCCACGCCCTCGGCCTCGGCGTGGGCCGCCGCGCGGTCCAGGGCGGTCGTCGAGATGTCCACCCCCGTGACCCGCCAGCCGTGCGCGGCCAGCCAGACGGCGTCGGCGCCCTCCCCGCACCCGAGGTCCAGAGCGCGGCCCGGCTCCAGGCCGGCCACCTCGCGGACGAGCAGGGGGTTCGGGTTGCCGCTCCACACGCGGTCGCTGTCGCGGTAGCGCTCCTCCCAGAACGCGCGGGCGTCCTCGGGCGTACCCGGTGCGGCGGAGTCGGCGGACGTGGTCGGTTCTGCGGACATCGGCACTCCTCGGCGAGGTCTCGGTGGTCTCGCACGCCAGGTTCACGCGGGGCCGCGCGGCGGTCAAAAGAGCTTGCCGGAACCGCAAAACACCGCAGCACGGTGGACGCACTCCTCCACCTGGCGTAGCACCGGCGGTGTGCGCGGGCGGCCGGACGGCGCGGGTGGGACGGTCGTGGGACGACCGCACCGGCGCGGCGGGGCTGCGGCCGCGTGGACGCCCTCGCCGACCCGTTCGCCGAGAACTTTCGAGGAGTGCTTCATGGAGATGCCCGTCGTGCGGGAATGCACGGTCGAGGAGTGCGTCTACAACCGTGACCAGGCCTGCCACGCACAGGCCATCACGGTGGGCGACATGCGCCACCCCCACTGCGACACCTACCTCAACGCACCGGCGAAGGGCGGCGACCCCAACTCCACGGGCCGCGTCGGCGCGTGCAAGGTGGCCAACTGCCGGCACAACGAGCAGTTCGAGTGCCGCGCCCCGGGCATCACCGTGGGGCACGTCGAGTCCGCCGTGGACTGCATGACGTACGCGCCGGCCTGAGCCGGGGCCGCGCGACCGCCGCGTGGCACCGCCCGGACCACCACGAGCCCTGCCGGGTGAACCCGGCAGGGCTCGTCGGCCGCTGCGGCGGGACCGCCGAGGACCGCCTCGGCGCCGGTGGCCCCCGCGCGCGACCGTGCGCCGGTCACCCCGGGCGGCCGGGCGGGCACGCGACGAAACCTCGGCGCGGACCGGGAGTCCGGTGGCGCGCCACGGTCGGCCCGCGAAGCGTATGGTCCTGGTATGGGCGACAGGTACGGCGCCGGGTGCCGCGCCGCACGGCCACACGGGACCGCGAGGCGGCGGGCCCGAGCCGTCGTGACGGGCCGCGGCGAGGAGCCGGCCCGCAGTGGGACGCCCTCCGTGGGTCGGCCGGGGGGCCACGGTGCCCGGCCGTGATGAGGGGCTGAGCGGGCCCGGGCTCCTGGGCGACGCGCTGGCCGACACCGTGCGGCGTACCGGGGCCTCCTCCGGCGCCCTCTACCTTCTGGACGACGCCACCCGGACGCTGTGCCTGGCCGTGATATGCGGGATCCCCGAGGACGTGACCTCGCCGTGGCGGCGCATCCCCCTGGCCGCCCCCGCACCGGTGACCGACGCCGTCCGCGACGGGCGTCTGGTGTGGATGGGCTCCCAGGACGCGATGGCCCGCGCCTACCCGCGCGCGGCGGCGACCCTGCCGTACCGCCTGACGCTGGCCGCCGCCCCGCTGACCGGCCGGTCCCGCCGCTGGGGCGCGCTGCTCCTGCTGTGGCCGGCCTCCCACCCGGACACCGCGAGCGACCGGGAGCGCGCCAACATCACCTCGGCGGCCCGGCGCATCACCCGCGCGCTGGAGGAGGCCCCCCAGCCGCCGCTCGTTCCCGAGCACCCCTTCCACATCCCGGTCACCGGTTCCCGCCCACGTCGCGAGCGACCCAACCAGGCCGCTGCCGACTACGCCGAGCGGCTGCCGGAGGGCGCCGTGGCCCTCGACCTCGAAGGGCGGATCACGTTCCTCTCCACCACGGCCGCCGAGCTGCTCGGCCTCGACGCCGGCCAGCTGCTCGGCACCCGGCCCTGGCAGTCGCTGCCCTGGCTGGAGGATCCGGTCATCGAAGACCACTACCGCAGCTCCGTCGTCAGCCGCGAGCCCGTGGCCTTCAGCGCGCTGCGCCCCCCGGACCGCCCGCTGCGCTTCCAGCTCTTCCCCGACGTCAGCGGCATCAGCGTGCGCATCACCCCCGAGACGGGCCCCGGCCGCCCCGGCGACGACCCGCCCGCCGCGGCGGCCGGCCGTACCGCGCAGGCGGGACGGCTCTACCAACTGGTGCACCTGGCGGCGGGGCTGACCGAGACCGTCGCCGTGCGCGACGTGGTCGAACTCCTCGCCGACCAGGTGCTGCCCGCCTTCGGGGCCGACGGCCTGGTGCTGTCCACGGCCGACGCGGGCCGACTGCGGATCACCGGTCACCACGGCTACCCGCAGGAGATCGTCGACCGCCTCGACGGCCTGGCCCTGGACACCGCCCTCACCCCGGCGGGGCAGGTCCTGGCCACGGGCGCGCCGCTCTTCTTCGCCGACCGCGCCGAGATGGCCCGCGGCTACCCGAAGGCCCCGAAGATCAGCGACAAGGCCGCCTGGGCCTTCCTGCCGCTGGTCGTCTCGGGACGCCCGGTGGGCTGCTGCGTCCTGTCCTACGCCCGTCCGCACGTCTTCGCCGCCGACGAACGCGCCGTCCTCACCTCACTGGCCGGGCTCGTCGCCCAGGCGCTGGACCGGGCCCGTCTCTACGACGCCGCGCACGACCTCGCCCACGGCCTCCAGCAGGCCCTGCTCCCCCGGAGCCTGCCGAGGCTGCCCGGGCTGGAGATCGCCGCACGCTACCTGCCGGCCAGTCACGGCATGGACATCGGCGGCGACTTCTACGACATCATCCGTCTCGACGCCACCACCGCCGCCGCCGTCATCGGCGACGTGCAGGGGCACCACGTCGCGGCCGCCGCCCTGATGGGCCAGGTGCGCACCGCCATCCACGCCACCGCCGGGGCGCCGCCCGCCCAGGTGCTCCACCGAACGAACCGGGTGCTCGCCGACCTGGAGAGCGATCTGCTGGTCTCGTGCCTGTACGCGCACCTCGACCTGAGCCGCCACCAGGTCACCATCGCCAGTGCGGGCCACCCGCCGCCGCTCCTGCACCACCCGGGGTGTGCGGCCGAGGTCGTCTCGCTCGACCCCGCCCCGCTGCTCGGCATCGACCTGGGCAGTCCCTACCCCGTCACCCGGCTGACGCTGGAACCGGGCAGCACCCTGGCCCTCTACACCGACGGGCTCGTCGAGGCGCCCGGAACGGACATCGACCGCACCACGGCCGACCTCGTGCGGCACCTGGCCGCCCACGGTGGCGAGGGCCTCGACCTCCTCGTCGACGGGCTGATCCGTCGGGTGTGGCCCACCGGCCGGTACACCGACGACATCGCCATGCTGCTGCTGAGGACCGACGCCGCCGCCTGACGGCCGCCGCGCCAAACGACGGAGGCGCTGTGCCTCGTCCGGGCCTCACTCAGCGGATGGTGGGGGCGTGCGGCCGGGCCCGGTCGAGGACGGCGGCGACGTCCACGCCGGTGGGCAGGGTGCCGAAGGCGACGCCCCAGTCGGCCCCCAGCCGGGAGGCGCAGAAGGCGTCGGCGACGGCCGGGTCCCCGTGGCGCTGGAGGAGCGAACCCTGCAGGACGAGCGCCATCGTCTCGACCGTGCGCCGGGCCCGGTAGGAGGCGTCCTCGGGACGGGCGAGGTCCTTGCGCAGCCGGGCGACGGCCGCGTCCAGGTGGCGGTCGGCTCCGGCCGCGAGGTCGACCTCGGCGACGTACGCCTCCACGGTCTCGGGCTGGCGGGTCATCGCGCGCAGGGCGTCGAGCGCCGCGACGTTGCCGGAACCCTCCCAGATGCCCGCCAGGGGCGCCTCGCGGTAGAGGCGGGGCATCCCGGAGTCCTCGACGTAGCCGTTGCCGCCCAGGCACTCCAGCGCTTCGGCGGCGTGGGCGGCGGCCCGCTTGCACACCCAGTACTTGCTGACGGCCAGAGCGATCCGGCGGAACGGCTCCTCGGAGGGGTCGCCGCAGGCCGCCCGGTCCACGGCACCGGCCAGCCGCATCGCCACGACCGTCGCCGCCTCCGACTCCACGGCGAGGTCGGCCAGCACGTTGCGCATGAGCGGCTGGTCGAGGAGCCGGTCGCCGAACGCCCTGCGGTGCGTGGCGTGGTGGACGGCCTCCACCACGCCGCGCCGCATGCCGGAGGCGGAGGCGAGGGTGCAGTCCAGCCGCGTCATGTTGACCATCCGGATGATGGTCGCGACCCCGCGCCCCTCCTCCCCGACCAGTTGGCCGAGAGCGCCCTCGTACTCGATCTCGGAGGAGGCGTTGGAGCGGTTGCCGAGCTTGTTCTTGAGCCGCTGCAGCCGCAGCGCGTTGCGTTCGCCGTCCGGCAGGACGCGCGGCACGAGGAAGCAGGAGAGCCCGCCGGGCGCCTGCGCGAGGGTGAGGAAGACGTCCGACATCGGGGCGGAGGTGAACCACTTGTGCCCCGTCAGGGCGTACCAGCCCTCCCCGGCGGGCTCGGCGCGGGTGGTGTTGGCGCGCACGTCCGAGCCGCCCTGCTTCTCGGTCATGGACATCCCCGCGATGAGCCCGCTCTTGGCGGTCGGAACGCGCAGCCCGAAGTCGTACACGGAGGACGTCAGCAGGGGCTCGTAGACCGCGGCCAGCTCCGGTTGCGCGCGGAGGGCGGGCACGGCGGCGTAGGTCATGGAGATCGGGCACAGGTGGCCCGGGTCGGTCTGGCCCCAGACGACCATCTTGGCGGCGCGGGCGACGTGTGCGCCGGGACGCTCCTGCCGCCAGGGTGCGGCGTGCACGCCGTGGGCGGTGGCGACCGTCATCAGGTCGTGCCAGTGCGGGTGGTACTCCACTTCGTCCACGCGGTGGCCGTAGCGGTCGTGGGTGTGCAGGACGGGCGGGTGCTCCTCCACGAGCCGGGCCCGGTCCTGGGTGGCGCGTTCCCCGGCCAGGGTGCCGAGCTCGTGCAGTTCCTCCTCGGCCCAGCCGGCGCCTTCGCGGTGCAGCGCCGCCAGCAGCGCGGGGTCCGCGGCGACATCGTGGCCGGTGAGGGGCGGGACCTGGTTGACGACGTCATGGGTGGCCGGCATCGGGGACTCCCAGGGCTCGGGTGACGAACGCGGTCAGTGCGGACAGGGTGGCGGGGCCGGCGTCCTCCCCGCAGAGCGGCCCGACGAGGGCCTCCGCACCGGCGCCGACGAGTGCGGAGGCGGTCAGCCGGGCGTCCTGCGGGGGCAGCACGCCAAGACGTACGCCGACGGCGATCCGCTCGGCGAACACGTCGCGGAACGCGGTGCGGAACAGGAGCCGCTCCCGGTCGACGGCGGGGTCCACCGGCTCGGCGAGGAGGGCGTAGGCCAGCCGCGGGGCCCTCAGGGCGCGGGAGGCGAAGGTCTCCACGACGGCCACCACGGCGGCGACGGGGTCGGGGTGCGCGGCGGCGGCCTCCGTGACCGCCGCGACCTCCCGCCGCACGACGGTGCGGAAGAGTTCGGCGGCGAGGTCGGCCTTGGAGGGGAAGTGCCGGTACACGGTGCCGGTGGCGACGCCGGCGCGGGCTGCGACGGCGGACATCGAGCAGCCGCCGTACCCCTGCTCACGCAGGAGTCCGACGGCCGCTGCGAGGACGTCGGCCCGCTGGGCGTCCAGGCGGGCCTGGACGGCGGGCGTACGGCGGTACGGCACGTCAAGAAGTGAAGCAGCGGTTCACTTCTTCGACAAGAGCCCGTGGGCACCGGCCCGGCTACTTGACCGATCCGGCCGTCAGACCCGACACCACGTGCCGTTCGATGAGGGCGAAGAGGACCACCACGGGCACGATGGCGACGACCGACGCGGCGAACAGGTAGTTCCACTGCACCGAGTAGTTGCCGATGAAGCCGTTGATCCCGACCGTCAGCGGCTGGCTCTCCGGGGTGGTCGCGAGGGTCAGGCCCATGACGAACTCGTTCCAGGCCGTGATGAAGGTGAAGATCAGGGCCGTGACCACACCGGGCACGGCCAGCGGCAGCGTGACGCGGACCAGGGCGCCGAAACGGCCCGTCCCGTCGATCATCGCGGCCTCCTCCAGCTGGACGGGGATCGAGCCGATGTAGGCGGTCAGGATCCACACCGCGAAGGCGAGGTTGAACGCCGCGTTGCACAGGATCAGCGTCCACACCGAGTTGAGCATGTCCAGCTGGTGGAACTGCCGGTAGAGGCCGACGAGCAGGGAGGTGGGCTGGAACATCTGCGTGACCAGCACCAGCAGGAGGAACGCCTTGCGACCGCGGAAGCGGGTGCGTGCCGTGTAGTAGGCGGCGGGCAGGGCGACCAGCAGGACGAGCAGGGTCGAACCGCCGGCGACGAGCAGGCTGACCTTCAGGTTCTGCCCCAGCTCCGACTCCCGCCAGACGTCGACGAAGTTGGACCAGGCGAGCTCGCCCGGGAGGTAGGTCGCGTCGCGCAGCTCGTCGGCGGGGCGCAGGGCCGTGATGACCATCTCCGCGTACGGGAGGAGGAACACCACCGCGAGCGACCAGGCCACCGCGGCGATGAGCAGGGTGCGCGGGGAGAACCGGCGGGGACGGCGGGGCGGCGCGGCCGGGACGGCGGGCTCGGTCGCGCCGCGGGTGCGGCCCGCACCGGGCGGAGCGGTGGTCGTGCGGGGGCTCATCGCGCCTCCTCCTTGCTGTCCGCGTTCCAGCGGCTGACCTTGAGGAACGCCACGACCATGAGCACCACGAGCGCGAAGTTCACCACCGACATGGCCGCCGAGAGGCCGATGTCGGAACTCTTGAGCTGGTACATGAACACGGTGCTGGTGGCGGTGTCGCTGGCCGGCCCGCCCCGCGTCATGGCCCAGATGATGGGGAACGAGTTGAAGACGTTGATGAGGTTGATCACCACACCGACGAGGAAGGCGGGCCGCAGCAGCGGGAGCGTGACCAGCCGGTAGGTCTGCCAGGTGGACGTGCCGTCGACCCGGGCCGCCTCGTAGACCTCGCCGGGGATCGTCTGGAGCCCGGCGAGCAGGGTGTAGGTGGTGAACGGCAGGGAGACGAACACCGCGACGCACATCATCCAGGGCCAGGCCGTGGCGGGCGAGCCCAGCCAGTCCCGGGGGGCGTCGATGAGGCCGAGGTCCGTCATGAGGGTGTTGAGTACGCCCGCCGTGCGGTCGAGCATCCAGGAGAAGCCGATGGCCGTCATCAGCACGGACGCCGCCCACGGGGCGATGAGCGCCCAGCGGGTGAGGCGGCGTCCGGGGAAGCGCTGGTTGAACAGCTGGGCCAGGGCCAGGGAGAGGGCCATGGTGACGCCGACGACGGCGACGGTCCACACGACGGTCGCCGTCAGCACGCCGGCGAGGTCGGGTTCGTCGAAGAGCCGGCGGTACTGCTCCAGTCCGGCCGAGCCGCGGACGAAGCCGCTGATGCTGATGTTCAGGAAGGAGGTGCGGACCATCTCGTAGACGGGCCAGAGCACGACGAGCACGATGAGGGCGACGGCCGGGCCGATCCAGGGCAGGGGGCCGAGCCGAGCCGCGATGCCCGACGGGCGGCGCGGGGCGGCGCTGCGGGCCGCGCGCGGGGGACGCGGGGTGGTGTGGGTGGACACGGGGTGCCTTCCGGGTGCTGGCGGTCCTGGCCGCCGAGGTGAACCGGGTGGGGCCGCGGTGGGCGTGTGGGGCCGGCCGCGCCCCGCCCCGGTGCGCCGCCCCGGACGCCGCTGCGGGACGGGCGTCCGGGTGCGGGCGGGCCGGTGCGTCAGCGCTGGTCGGAGACGATGTCCTCGGCTTTGCGCTGGAGGTCCCCGAGGACCTCGGCGGGGTCGCCGGCGACGGCCGTCCCGCCGCTCTGCTTGATCTCGGCGGAGACCGCGTCCCAGGTGACGTCACCGAGAGGGTAGAAGGAGGCTTCGGGCAGGAGTTCGAAGAAGAGCTCCAGGTCCGGGTGGTCGCCGCCGGTCCGCATCCGCTCCAGGGTGTCGTCCGTGACGGGCATCAGGTTGTACCGCTCCATGAAGGAGAGCGTGTGCTCCTCGGCGTAGGCGAAGTCGAGGAACTCCCTGATCTGCTCCTGGTGACCGTTGTCCTTGAAGGCCATCATCCAGTCCGCGACGCCGAGGGTGGACTCCAGCGCGCCGTCCCGGCCGGGGATGGGGGCGACACCGTAGTCGACACCGCCGTCCTTGGACATCTGGATGAGCGAGGGGTGCCCGTTGAGCATGGCGGCCTTGCCCGCCGCGAAGTCGGCGAACGCCGTCTTGCGTTCCGTGCTCTCGGGGTTCGCGTACGTGAGTCCCGGGTCGACGAGGTTGGTCTTCAGCCACCGGAAGGTCTCGACGTTGGCCTCGCTGTCCAAGGTGTAGGCGCCGTCGGCGTCGGTGTAGCCACCGCCGTTGCCCAGCTCCCAGATCAGGGTCTCCCCCTGGGCCTCCTCCGGGCCGAGCGGCAGCGCGTAGGGCGTGACGCCGGGGACCTCGGACTTGATCCGCTCGGCCGCCTCCCTGACGTCGTCCCAGGTGGCGGGCGGTTCGCTGAGCCCCGCCTCGGAGAAGACCTCCTTGTTGTAGAAGAGCACGCGGGAGGAGGAGACGAAGGGGATGCCGTACTGCACGCCGTCGACCTCACCCGCCCGCGCGAAGCTGTCGACCAGGTTCTCGCGGGTCGTGGGCGAGAGCACGTCCTTCGCCGGGTGGAGCAGGTCGTCGGCGACCTTGTCCGCGAAGCCGCCGGTCTGGAGGAGGTCGGGGACGTTCCCGCTCTGGATCATGGTCTTGACCTGCGAGTCGATGTCGTTCCAGTTGATGACGCGGACGTCGACCCGGATGCCGGGATGGTCGGCCTCGAAGGCCTCGGCGACCTCCTCCCAGTACACCGAGGTGCTGTTGGACGCCTTGTTGCCGTAGTCGGCAGCGACGAGCTTGAGGGTGACGGAGCCGTCGTCCGCACCGCCACCGCCGCACGCCGTGAGGGCGAGGGCGCCGGCCAGGCAGGCCGCCGGGAATCTGAGCGTTCGCTTCTTCACTGCCGATACCGCCTTCGCACTGCGGACCCGCTGCCGCGTCGGGCCCGGTCACCCCGGAGAAGCCTCAGTCGGGGTGGCTGACTGGAAAAGCTACTTCATTGCGTGATGATGCGTGTAACAGTTTCTCCATGAGCAGTTTCACGCATCACGTCTGCTTGGAAGGGAGTATCCACGACCCGGTGGCCGGGGTCCAGGCTCTGTTACGGGTCCGTTGTCGACGCACCCTCAGGGCCGCCCCCCTGTGGCCGGGCGCGGCCGCGTCTGGGCGGAAACTGCTGACGGCGGCCGGATCTGGCATCGTGACGGGCGCGTGATCGCTCGGTGGCCGTGCCGTGCCACCGGCTTCGCGGCGCGGCCACCGGCCGTACGCAGGAATGACACGACGCCAGTGGAGGTCCAACGCATGTCCAAGCATGAGCGGTGGAGCACGTTGCTCGAACTGCTCGCCGCGAAGGGGCGCGTCGAGGTCGAGGAGGCCGCGTCCGCCCTGGAGGTCTCCGCCGCGACCATCCGCCGGGACCTCGACGAGCTGGCGGAACAGCAGATGCTGCAGCGCACCCGAGGAGGCGCCGTCGCACACGGCGTGTCCTACGAGTTGCCGCTGCGGTACAAGTCCTCCCGCCGGGCACCGGAGAAGCAGCGCATCGCCGCGGCCGTGTCGGACCTGATCAGCGAGGGCGAGGTCGTCGGCCTCAACGGGGGCACGACGACCACGGAGGTCGCGCGGACCCTCGGGCTGCGCACCGGAGGCGGTGCCCGCGAAGGGGCGCCCGGGAGCGCCACGGCGCCGCTGCTCACCATCGTGACGAACGCGCTGAACATCGCCGGGGAACTGGCCGTGCGGCCGCAGATAAAGATCGTCACCACCGGGGGCGTGGTCCGGCCGCAGACCTTCGAACTGGTCGGCCCGCTGACCGTGGGCGTCCTGAACGAGGTGGTGCTCGACGCGGTCGTGCTCGGCGTGGACGGCGTGGACCCGGGGCTGGGGATCATGACCCACCAGGAGGAGGAGGCGAGCATCAGCCGGCTGTTCGCGGAGCGCTCCCAGCGCGTCATCGTCGCCGCCGACTCCTCCAAGATGGGCAAGCGCGCCTTCGCCAGGATCTGCGGGCTGGAGCGGATCGACGTGCTGGTGACCGACTCGGCAATCCCCGACCCCGTGGTGGCCGGCCTCACCGAGGCGGGCGTGGAGGTGGTGGCGGTCTGAGCCGCGGCCCGTCCCGGTGCCCGCGGGCGCCGGGACGGGCCGCGCCGTCAGCCGGCCTTCGGCATGGCGGTGGGTCGGGAGTCCAGCCCGGGGCGGTGGTTCACCCAGGCGCCGCGGGTGAAGTCGGGGACGTCCACCGGACGGCCCCCGCGCCGCAGGGACTCGACGCTCAGGGGCACCGGCGCGCACCAGGCGGCCGAGTCGTAGACGTCGATGTCCGGGACGAGCCCGGCGCGCATCTGCTGGACGGTGCGCCACTGGAGGATGTAGTCCATCCCGCCGTGGCCGCCGTTCTCCTCGGCGTCGTCGCCCACCTCCCGCCAGAGCCAGTGGTCGAACTCCTTGCGGTAGCCGTCGAAGTCGCGCCAGGCGTGGCCGCTGTGGTCGGGTTCCAGGTAGACCCGGCCGCCGGTGGCCGAGGTACCGGCGTAGTCCTCGAAGATGCCCCGGCTGCCGGCGATGCTGTTGATGCGGCTGTAGGGGCGCGGGGAGCTGACGTCGTGTTCGGCCCGCACGAGGCGGCCCCGGGCGGTCTCGATCAGGCAGGTGACGCGGTCGCCGTTGACGTAGGTCTCCCGCCACGAGGGGTGTGAGGCCGGCACGAAGCGCTCCCGGTAGTCGGCCAGCCCTCTCGGCTCCGTGGCGGTGGCGGCGAGGCCGACCATGCGGTCGCCACGGTTGACGTCCATGGCGGCGGCGATGGGAGCGAGGCCGTGCATGGGATAGAGGGAGCCGGTGCTGCGGGTGTGCCACTTCCGCCGCCAGGCGTCGGTGTAGTAGGTGTCGGAGAAGAGCAGGGCGCGCAGGTCGTGCAGGTAGCCGCCGTGTCCGTTGGTGATGTCACCGAACAGGCCCTCGTGGGCCATCCTCAGCATCGCCAGCTCGTTGCGGCCGTAGCTGCAGTTCTCGGCCAGGAAGAGGTGCCTGCGGGTTCGTTCGGAGGTGTCGACGAGGTCCCACAGTTCGCGCACCTCGGTGGCCACGGGGAGCTCGACGATCGCGTGGCTGCCCGCCCGCAGTGCGGCCCGGCCCTGCTCGTGGTGGAACTCCCAGGGCGTGGCGATGTAGACGAGGTCGAGTTCCTCGTCGCGCAGCATGCGCGCGTAGGAGTCCTCCGAGCCCCCGTACTCCCGGGGCCGGTCCCGGCCCTCGGCCACGAGCGCGTCGGCGACCCGCGTCGCCCGGTCCGCCCGGACGTCGCAGACGGCGGCCACCGTGCAGCCGGGCACCGCGGCCCAGCCCGGGGCCATGCCGCGGCCCCGGTTCCCGAGCCCGACGATGCCGAGCCGCACGGTGCGGCGCGCCTCGAAGGGCACGTTGATCATCGACTTCTGGCCGGGCCCGCGGCGGGGCGCGGACGGGGCGAGCGGGGTGGCCGGGTGCGGGGACGCGGCATCGGCCGCGCCGGCACCGGCCGCGAGCGCCCCCGTGGCGAGGGCACCTCCCAGCACCAGACGACGCGAGACCTCCGACATTTCAGGCATGAAGCGGCGCTCCTCGGAACTGGGGAGTCATCACTGGCGGAACGACTGTGGCCGCACTGACACTTGCATGTCAACAGTTGAGTGTTTCTCGCCTTGTTCACGCATGATCAAGCACTCCACGTGACGTATCCCGACCAGGGCCCGTCCACGGCCCGGGAACGCATCGCCCCGATGGCGGGACGGTTCATACGGGTGCTGGTCGGCGGGGGCGGGTCTGGCGCGCCGAGGAGCGGGAAGAGGCTCCTACGTGTCCTACGTCGTCCCCGAACCCATGATCAAACTGGCCCAGCGCCGCAACGAGCCGGTGGTCGTGCAGACCGTGCGCTCCGCCACGGCCGCCACACTGGCCTACATCGCGGCGCTGTGGCTGCTCGGCTCCCGACCGCCGCCCCTGCTGGCGCCCCTGACGGCGCTGCTGGTCGTTCAGGTCACCCTCTACGCGACCCTGACCAGCGGCATCCGCCGGGTCAACGCCGTGGTGGCGGGGGTGCTGATCGCCGTCGGCTTCAGCTCGCTCGTGGGGCTGACCTGGTGGAGCCTGGGGCTGCTGATCATCTCCGCGCTGGTGCTGGGGCACGTGGTGCGGGCGGGCGAGTTCGTCCCCGAGGTGGCGATCTCCGCCATGCTCGTCCTCGGGGTGTCGCACGCGACGGACCTGGCGCTGAGCCGGGTCCTGGAGACGCTGATCGGCGCCGTGGTCGGGCTGCTCTTCAACATGGTGTTCCTGCCGCCCGTGTGGGTCGAGACGGCGGGCGAGGCCATCGAGGAGCTGGCCGGGCGGATGCGGGCGCTGCTGGAGGACATCGGCGAGGAGATCGGCGGCCACCAGCCGGTGGAGCGGGCGGCACGAAGGCTGCACGAGGCACGGCGGCTGGACCACGACATCGTCCGGGTGGACGCGTCGCTCGTACGCGCCGAGGAGAGCGTCCGGTTCAATCCGCGGGTCAAGGAGGGGTTGCTGTCCCGGATCGTGCTGCGCACCGGGTTGGACACGCTGGAGATCTGCGCGGTGGTGCTCCGGGTGACGGCGCGTAGCCTCACCGACCTCGCCAAGCAGCGCACCGAGGAGGAGCTCTTCCCACCCGACGTGGCCACGGCCCTCAGAGAACTGTTCATGCACATGGCCGGAGCCGTGGAGAGCTACGCGGTGCTCATCACGACCCAGATCAGCACCAGCGCCGAGGAGGCGGAGGCCTTCCTGGAGACGGAGCTGGCCGCCGCGCGTGCCAGCCGCGAGCACGTCGCGCACCTGCTGCTGGCCACCGTCCGCGAGCACCCCCGGCAGTGGCAGCTGCACGGCGCCCTCCTCGCGGAGATCGACCGGGTCCTGGACGAGTTGGACACGGAGAAGCGGGCCACGCGGCTCGCGGAGGAGCTCGACCGGTACTCCCAGGAGCGGCGGGACCGGTACCCACGGCTCGATCGCTTCGTCCGCGCGGTGCGGCGGCGGACGGCGCGGCTGCGTGCGCGGCGCTCCTGAGACGCGGCACCGCGGCCGCGCGACGCGGGGCCGCCGGCGCAGGAGGAGCCCGACGTCGAGCCGCACGGCACGCGCGCGTTCAAGGAGTGACGCGCGGGCTCAGGCGTCGGCACGGCGGCCGGGGCCGGACCCCCGGCCGCTCCCGGTGGTACCCGGCACCGAGCCGGAGTTCTCCGGAGGGTCGAGCAGCAGGGCCTCCAGGATGCGGCGGGCGTCCAAGACGAGGGCGCCGAAGAGCACCATCGTCTCCGCGCCCCGCGCGCCCTCCCGCTCGGCCAGGTCGCGCAGCGCGTCGTGCACGCGCCGCGCCTCCTCCACGGCCTCGCGCAGCTCGGTCCGGTCGGCCTCGGGGTCGTCCCCGGAGACCAGGCGGCCGTGGGCGGCGCAGGCGTCGGCGACCCGGTGCAGGAAGGTCGCGTAGAGGGTGGTGGCCTCGGAGTCGGGGCGGCCGCTGATGCGTTCCTCGTCCGCCGCCTCGGTGAGGGTGCGGGTGAGATCGCCGAGGTGGTCGCTGACGCGCTCCAGCACCCACACGGTGTGCTGCCGCGGGCCCTCCGGCCGGCCCCGCCGGGCCCGGCGGCGGGGATTGAACCACCGGCTCTCCCGGTCCCAGGCGAGGGTGGACCGCACATCGGTGATGAGGCCGGGGACGCGGCGGGCCCGCTCGTCCCAGTGCCGGGCCTCGCGGTGCGTCCACGCCTCCTCGGCCAGTCCGTCCGCGACGGTCTCCAGCACCTCCCGCACTTCCCGCACGACGCCCTGCACCGCGCTCTGGGCGCTGCGCAGGTACATCGGCGGGAACACGAAGAGGTTGACGGCCACGGCGATGGCCGCGCCGAGCAGCGCCTCCAGGACACGGGCTCCCGCCGCGTAGGCGCTGGGCTCGCCGTAGCTGAGGGTGAACAGGGCCGCGGTGGCTCCGTAGACGCCCTGCGAGCCGAGCCGCGGCCAGTTGCCGAGGACCAGCAGGACGGGCAGCACGATCGCCATGGCCAGCAGTTGGCTCGGGACGGCCTCCCCGACGAGTGTGGCCAGTACCGTGCCCAGGGTGATGGCGAAGAGCTGCTGCCACCCGTGGGTGAGGGACCGGTAGACGGTCGACTGGCTGAGGACGACGGCGACCCAGGGCGCGATGACCGGCATCGGCAGTCCCAGGCCGTCGGCGACGCCCCAGGCGAGCAGGGCGGCCAGCGCGGCCTTCAGGGACTGGACCAGCAGGTCGCGCTCGCGCCCCGGCCCCGTCGCGGCCCGCCGCGCCGCCCGGCCGACCGCCAGGACCTCGCCACGGACCGACGCGGTGATCAGACGTGCTCGTGTCATGGGGACCGGGTTGCCCGTCCGGCCGATCGCACGCCTGCCGGACCGCGGCCGGTCCCCGGGCGTCAGGGCCCGCCCTCTCCTGCCGGGGGCGGACGGCACCGGTACCGGCATCCCCCGTCGCGCCCCGGGGGACGTCGTGGTCGGGGGTGACGCAGGGGCCGGTGGCGATACCCCGGTTCAGCGGCCGCCGGTGGCGGAGGCGGACTCACGGGCGGGGGTGTCGTGCAGTCCGAGGCGCAGGTGCTCGACGTGGTAGAGCGCCTGGTCGAGGAGTTCGGCGACGTGGTGGTCGTAGAGGGAGTAGACGATGCTGCGGCCCTGGCGTTCGCCGGTGACCAGGCCGAGGTTGCGCAGGAGGCGGAGCTGGTGGGAGCAGGCCGAGTTCTCCATGCCGACGGCTGCGGCGAGGTCGCCGACCGAGCAGGGCCCTTCCTGGAGGCGGGCGAGGATGTGGAGCCGGGAGGGTGTGGCCAGGGCCTGGAGGGTGGCGGCGACGTCGGCGGTGCCGACCGCGTCAAGGCGTTCGCGGGTGCTGGCACTGCCCGTGGTGTCGCGTCCGTGGCCCATGCGCTCCATCATAGCGACGACACATGAAGACCTATTCAGATATTCCTGTACGGTGGGGGCGTCGTCCTCGTCCCGCCCGTGAAGGGTTGTTCTGCCATGTCCTTCGTCCTGGACCAGCGGTCCGCGCCGCCCGCCGACGGGCGGCCTCCGTCCCGGCCCCGGCGCCGCACCCGTCTGCTCGCGCTGCCGGAGGCGCGGTGGGCGCTCGCCTCACTGGTGCTGTTCCTGCTCGCCCTGCCGATCCACCTGCTGGACGGCCCGGGCTGGTTGTCGGGGGCACTGTTCGCCGCGACGTACGCCACGGGCGGGTGGGGGCCCGGGTGGGAGGGGCTGAAGGCCCTCCGGGGCAGGACACTGGACGTGGACCTGCTGATGGTGGTGGCCGCCCTGGGGGCCGCCGCCATCGGCCAGGTCCTCGACGGTGCGTTGCTGATCGTCATCTTCGCCACCTCCGGTGCCCTGGAGGCGGTCGCCACCGCGCGGACCGCGGACTCCGTCCGCGGCCTGCTCGACCTCGCCCCCACCACCGCGACCCGCCTGCCGTCCGGCGGCGGCGAGGAGACGGTGAACACCGGGGACCTGGCGGTCGGCGACATGATCCTGGTCCGTCCGGGCGAGCGCGTCGGCGCCGACGGACAGGTCGTCGACGGCGCGGGCGACGTGGACCAGGCCACGATCACCGGTGAGCCGCTGCCGGTGGCCAAACAGATCGGTGACGAGGTGTTCGCCGGTACCGTCAACGGCACCGGCGCCCTGCGGGTACGGGTGGAGCGGGACCCGTCGGACTCGGTGATCGCGCGGATCGTGAAGATGGTCGAGGAAGCCTCCGAGACGAAGGCGCCCACCCAACTCTTCGTCGAGAAGATCGAGCAGCGCTATTCGATCGGCATGGTCATCGCCGCCCTCGCCGTCTTCGGCATCCCCCTCGCCTTCGGTGACACGCTCGACGCGGCGCTCCTGCGGGCCATGACGTTCATGATCGTCGCCTCGCCGTGTGCGGTGGTGCTGTCCACCATGCCGCCGCTGCTGTCCGCCATCGCCCATGCCGGGCGCCGGGGCGTGCTGGCGAAGTCCGCCGTCGTGATGGAGCGCCTCGGCCAGATCGACACCGTCGCCCTGGACAAGACCGGCACCCTGACCGAAGGCACCCCCTACGTCACCGACATCCGCCCGCTGCCCGGGAGCGGTCTCGACGCCACCGCGCTGTTGACCCTGGCCGCCTCGGCCGAGCACCCCAGCGAACACCCGCTCGCCCGCGCGATCGTCGCGGCCGCCCGCGACCGCGGCCTGCGACCGTCCGGCGCCGCCGACTTCACCTCCACGCCCGGCCACGGCGTCACCGCCACCGTCGACGGCCACACGGTCACGGTCGGCGCCCCCGGCCGCCTCCTCACCGACGCCTCCCACACCCCGCACCGTGCGGCCGTGGCCGCTCTGGAGGACGCGGGACGCACCGCCGTGACCGTCCTGTCCGACGGCACGCCGGTCGGCGTGCTCGGCATCGCCGACCGGCTCCGGCCCGACGCGGCGGCCACCGTCGCCGCCCTCACCCGCCTGACCGGGCGCACTCCCGTCCTGCTCACCGGCGACAACGAGCGCGCCGCGGCGCATCTGGCCGCCGAGGTCGGCATCACCGAGGTCCGCGCCCACCTGCTGCCCCAGGACAAGGCCGCCGCCGTCAGGCAGTGGGAGGCCCAGGGCCGCTCTGTGCTGGTCGTCGGCGACGGCGTCAACGACGCCCCCGCGCTGGCCGCCGCGCACTGCGGCATCGCCATGGGACGCGCCGGCTCCGACCTCGCCCTGGAGACCGCCGACGCCGTCGTCGTCCGCGACGACCTGGCCGCCATCCCCTCCGTGGTCCGGCTCTCGCGCATCGCCCGCCGTCTGGTCATCCAGAACCTGGTCATCGCCGGGACCTTCATCGCCGCCCTCGTCGCCTGGGACCTGATCGGCACCCTCCCCCTCCCGCTCGGCGTGGCCGGCCACGAGGGCTCCACCGTCATCGTCGGCCTCAACGGCCTGCGCCTGCTGCGCGAAGCCGCCTGGCCCCGCCTCACCGAGGACACCGCATGAGCGGCGACCGCCGCACCGGGTCGGGCTCCGCGACGCACAGCGCCCGCGCCGCTCCCCGCCGGTCGTCCGCCGATGGCGGGACCAGAGGCGGGCAGGCATCCCGGGAGCCGACCGGCACCGCGCTCCGGCGGGCTCGGTGCCGCCCGGACGAGCGCCGGGTCAGCGGGCTCATGTCCGGGGCCGTGATCGTTCAGCCGTGCCGACGTTCCCCGAGGCCGTGGACCTCCACGGAGAGGTCGCCGGCGCCGGTGTAGGCGAACGCGGCGGTGCGGTTCCGGGCGACCCGCACCGCCGGGTAGCGGTAGACAGCGCGCTTGTCGGGGACGTCGTCCAGGATGCGGGCGAGGCGGACGGCGTCGGCGCGGCCCCCCGCGCCGTCCGGGCGCAGCCACAGCTCCCACTCGGTGCGGTCCCGCTCCGCGGGCTGGCGACCGGCGAGGTCCGCGAGGTCCAGCCGGGCGGTGACGTGCGGGCCCTCCCGCGTGACCGGCACGGTCAGCGCGGGGGCGTCCAGAGCACGTGCGCGAGCCTCCAGGCAGGCGGCGTCGGTGAGTTCGGCGCCCAGGAGCAGCGCCTCCACCGTGCCGGTGTGGTCGCGGAGATGGATGCGGCCGGCCTCGGCGTGGGGCCAGCGCAGCCAGGTGCGCACGGAGAGGTTGCCGTACTTGGTGGTGTAGGGCAGGCACACCGCCCCCTCGGTCCGCCGGGCGCGGCCCGCGTCGTCGGCGAGCGTCCGCAGGTCGTTCACCCCGGGCCGCAACCGGATCCGCTGGGACTCGCCCCGCGTGACGTGGGCGTCCCAGCGGCCTTCCGCCAGGCGCAGGGCCAGCGGGAGGGTCCCGGTGAGGGAGCCCCCGCCGGGGGATTCGGTGAGGGGCAGGTGCACGCTGTCGGCGGCCGTGTCGCCGCCGCGCCGCTGCAGCAGGAGCGTCTCCCACCGGCCGCCGGCGGGCGGCACGGCGACGGTGAACGTGATGTCGCCCGCCTCGTCGGACACGCAGTCGGCGTGCGGGGCGGGCGGGGAGCCGGGGTCCGCGGAGCGCCCCGGCTCGCGGCCCGTGTCGTCGTCGGTGGTCAGCGAGAGGGTCATGCGGCGGATCCTTTGCTGCGGGTGGCGGCGCGGGCCCTGCGCAGGCCGTCCCGGGCGGTGAACGCGGTACTGAGCAGGGCCCCGCGGGCGCGGTGCGCGGTGGTGCGCGCGGTGCCCAGCCGGGCGCCGCGTCCCCGGCGGGAGGCCAGTTCGGTGAAGAGGTCGGTGTAGCGCTCGGCCACGAGCGCGGGGTCGTAGCGGCGGGCGTTGTCCCGGGCCGCCGCGCCCATGCGGCGGCGCAGGTCGTCGTCGTCGATGAGTTCGAGCAGCCCCTCGGCGATGGCGCCCACGTCGTTCATGGTGACGAGACGGCCGTCGACGCCGTCCTTGATGATCTCGGCCGGGCCGTGCGGGCAGCGGGTGGCCACGACGGGCAGGCCGCAGCGCATGGCTTCGACGATGGTCATGCCGAAGGCCTCCAGGCTGGAGGTGGACGCGGCGATGGAGCCCTTGCACCACTCGGACTCGATGGGGTGCGCTGCGCCCATCAGGAAGGCGTGGTTGTAGAGGCCGAGGCTGTCGATGCAGTCGCGCAGCCGATCGCGCTGCGGTCCTGCGCCGTAGATGCGCAACCGCCAGTCGGGACGCTCGGCGACGACCCGGGCGAAGGCCCGCAGCAGCAGGTCGTAGCGCTTGGCGGGGGCCAGCCGCCCCGCCGCGACGACCCACTTGGCCCCGGGGTCGGCGGGTGCGACGGCCGGTTCCGGCACGCCGTTGGGCACCGCCTCCACCCGGACGCCGGGCAGCCGCATCCGGCTGCGGTAGTCGGCGGCGTCGGTCTCGGTCACGGTGGTGAGGGCGTCCAGCCGGGGGTAGGCGTCGCGAAGCGTCAGTCGGAGCCTGCGGGAGTGGCAGGCCAGCGTGAGGTGTTCCTGGCCGACGAGTACGGGTCCGCGCGGCGCCCGCAGGGCGAGCAGGGTGTTGAGCCCGGGACGGGTGCCGACGATGACGTCGGCGTCGCAGGTGCGCAGGTACTCCTCGATGCGGGCGTCGGTGAGGGCGCTGTAGCGGGTGTAGTGGCCGTCGGCCCTCGGGTAGTGCCGGGAGGGCCTCTGGTGGTCGGGGTGGTCGTGGTCGGGGCTGTCGGGGCGCAGGTCGACGAGGTGGCGCAGCCGCACTCCGGGGCCGGGGTCGAAGACGGTGCGGTCGCGGTGCCGGAAGACCGAGACGACCTCCACGTCGTGCCGGCCGGAGAGGGCCTGCGCGGAGTTCAGCGTCGTGCGGATCGTCCCGCCGATGCCATAGGCGTGGTGGATGAGAATGGCGATGCGCATGGGTCGGTGTCCTCATGTCCTCGGGGCACGGGGACGTGCGGCGCGTCCTCGCGCCGGACGTCCCGGCCGCCGCTCGGCGGGGCTGCGGGCACCGGCGGCGCGGACGGCCTGCCGCGACATGCCCGATAAGTGCCTTAAGCCCCTTTTCAGACTGTAATGCTCAGGACGTCATCCGTCCGGTTGCCCGGCGGGGCGTGTCCGGGAGCGGTCCGTCGCGGAGGCGGTGCGGCGGGGCGCGGCGGCGCGGGGCATGAGGATCCTTCCCTCGGTGTTCGGCGGTCCGCCCCGGGTGTCCCGGAGGCGGCGGCCCGGGGCGGGTACCCGGAAACGCCGAGGTATGCCCGCCGTCCCCCGCCCGCGTGCGGAGGAACGCGGCGCACGACGAGCGGTCAGCCGCGCACCGCCCGGCGGACGGCCGTCGTGGCCTTGCGCGCGGCGACGAGGACCGGGTCCCACACCGGGGAGAAGGGCGGCGCGTATCCGAGATCGAGCGCCGTCATCTGTTCCACGGTCAGTCCGGCCGTCAGCGCCACCGCCGCGACGTCCACCCGCTTCCCCGCCCCCTCCCGGCCGACGATCTGGACGCCCAGCAGTCGGCCCGTGCGGTGCTCGGCGAGCATCTTGACGTGCATCGGGGCGGCGCCGGGGAAGTAGCCTGCGCGGCTCGTGGACTCCACGGTGACCGCCACGTGGCGCAGCCCGAGGTCACTCGCCTGCCGCTCCAGCAGCCCGGTGCGGGCGATCTCCAGGTCGCAGACCTTGCTCACGGCGGTCCCGACGACCCCGGGGAACGTCGCGTAGTCGCCGCCGACGTTGGCCCCGATGACCTGGCCGTGCTTGTTGGCGTGCGTGCCCAGGGCGACGTGCCGGGTGCGCCCGGCGACGAGGTCGAGCACCTCCACGCAGTCCCCGCCGGCCCAGATGTCGCGGTGGCCGCGGACCCGCTGGGTGAGGTCGGTGAGCAGCCCGCCGGAGTCGCCGACCGGAAGACCCGCCGCACGGGCGAGCGCGGTCTCCGGGCGCACCCCGAGGCCGAGGACGACGACGTCGGCCGGGTACGCGGTGCCGTCACCGGTGACGACCTCGGTGACGTGCCCGTCCGCCGAGGCGCGCAGAGCGGTGACGTCGGCGCCCGTGACCGTGGTGATGCCCATGCCCTCCATCGCCTCGCGGACCAACACGCCCATGTCGGGATCCAGGGTGTTCATGGGCTGCTCGGCCTGGTCCAGCACGGTGACCGCGTACCCGCGGCGGACGAGCGCCTCGGACATCTCCACCCCGATGTAGCCCGCCCCGATGACGACGGCCTCCCGCCGCCGACCGGAGGCGTGCCCGGCCCGGCCCCCCTCAGGTCCCTCGGCCTCCGCCGCCTCCTCGGCCTCCAGGGCGTGAAGGAGGGCGCGCCCTTCGTCGAGGGTCTGCACGCCGTGCACCCCGGCGGCGTCGACGCCGGGCAGGGAGGGGCGCACGGGACGGGCTCCGGTGGCCAGCACGAGGTGGTCGTAGCCCAGCCACTCCTCCCCGGAGGGGTCCGCCTCGGCGCCGGACGGGCGCAGCCGCACCCGCCGCCGCTCGACGTCCAGCGCGGTGGCCTCGGTCCGCATGCGCACCTCCAGACCCCGCCGGCGGTGCTCCTGGGGCGTGCGCACGACGAGGTCCTCGGCCCGACCGACGTCACCGGCCACCCAGTACGGAATGCCACAGGAGGAGTAGGACGTGAAGTCCCCGCGCTCCAGGACGACGATCTCCAGTTCGTCCGGGGCGCGGAGCCTGCGGGCGTGGGAGGCGGCCGCCATGCCCGTCGCGTTCCCGCCGATGACCACCATGCGCTGCGCGTCCGCCATGCCGTCCGTTCCCTCCGTAGCGTCGCCGACCTGCGCGGTAACCTGCCCGCCGGGGCCACGGGCATGCCCGTACCGCCCCGGACGGCCGTAGAGTCGGGGTATGGCGGCAGACGAGGGACCCGTGCGGGTCGACAGCTGGATCTGGTCCGTGCGGCTGGTCAAGACGCGGTCCCTGGCGGCCTCCGC
This sequence comes from Streptomyces chumphonensis, assembly GCF_014779715.1. Classification (GTDB taxonomy): domain Bacteria; phylum Actinomycetota; class Actinomycetes; order Streptomycetales; family Streptomycetaceae; genus Streptomyces; species Streptomyces chumphonensis. Next base: position 354,101 of record NZ_JACXYU010000003.1, on the reverse strand, counting down.
CTGCCGGGCGGGGCACGTCAAGGTCAACGGGGAGCGGGCGAAACCGGCGCAACCGGTGCGCCCCGGCGACGAGGTACGGGTGTGGCACGCGGGCCGGGAGCGCGTCGTGGAGGTGGTGCGGGTGGTGCGCAAACGGGTCGGGGCTCCCGTCGCCGTACAGGCCTACGTGGACAACACACCCGCACCGCCGCCCATGGAGCAGTTCGTGGCCGCACCCCGGAGGGACCGGGGCGCCGGGCGGCCGACCAAGCGGGACCGCCGCGAACTCGACCGGCTGCGGGGCACGTGATCGCGGACCCCGTGTCAGCCGCGCCGGGTCCCGGTGACGCCCGGGGCGGCGTCGCCCGCCGGCGCGGACGGCGTCACCTCGGCCTCGACCTCGCGGCGGATGCGCTGGCAGGTGGAACTGATCAGGCGGGAGACGTGCATCTGCGAGATGCCGACCTCGGCGGCGATCCGGCTCTGTGACATGTCGCAGAAGAAGCGCAGGTAGAGGATGCGGCGTTCGCGCTCCGGGAGCTTGCGCAACCTCGGCTTGACCGACTCGCGGTAGATGACGCGGTCGTACCCGGGCTCGCAGTCGCCGAGGGTGTCGGCGCGGGTGAAGGCGTCCTCGGCGTGCGGGTAGGGCGAGTCCAGGGAGAGCGTGCGATAGCTCTCCAGGGCCTCCATGCCCAGTTGCACGTCCTCCTCGCTCAGCCCGGTGTGCTCGGCGATCTGGGCGACGGTGGGGCTGCGCCGGTCGAGGGTGAGGCTCAGCTCCCGTCGGCTGGCCCGCACCTTGTTGCGCAGTTCCTGCACCCGCCGGGGGACGTGGAGGTCCCAGAGGTTGTCCCGGAAGTGCCGGCGCAGTTCGCCGACGATCGTCGGCACGGCGTAGCTCTCGAAGGCGCAGCCCCGTCCCGGGTCGTAGCGGTCGACCGCCTTGACGAGGCCGAGGGCGGCGACCTGCTGGAGGTCCTCCAGGCTTTCGCTCCGGTTGCGATAGCGATGGGCCAGGCGGTAGGCCATGGGCACCCAGGCCCGCACGATCTCCTGCTGCAGCCGCTCGCGCTCCGGGCCGGGCGGCAGGGAGGCGAGCCGCTCCAGGTCACCCGCCGTGTCGGGCGCGTCGTCATGAGGGTGGCGGGCGCGCTTCGTTCGGGGAACTACGGTGCTCATCTGCTTCGCTCTCCCAGTGACACGCTTGGCGACGGTGGTGGGCGGGTGACCGCGGGAGCAGGCACGCGCAGGTCGTTGTCGGCGGAGTCCGGGCAGATCGCGGACGACCGAGGGCGGTCACCCCGCGTGGCGACGGGCGGGCCTCCGGGCCGAAGCCCATTCCGTCGTTCCTGCACGCTCTGTGACCGGACCGTGCCGCCGGCCGTCTCCTCTTCAACTCTGCGTCGGGGTCCTGGCGACCGCAAACGCAGGTAGCGCGTCGCGGTCGAGTCCCGGACCGCACCACCCGGACGGCGGCGCCGTCCGGGGCGCCGGCCGGGGCGCCGGCCCGGCCGCATCGTCGGCCCGATCGGAAGACGGCCGGAATTCGACGTATCCGATCAGGTGTGGAACCCGTCGGAGGCGGTAAGAAGAACAGTGCCCGTCCGGTGTGCATCCCCCGTCGCACCGGGCGGGTTTCCCGCGTCCGGAGCCGCCCGGCGACGCGGTGCGACCAAGGCCGGGGCACGGGTGGACGACCGGGGCGCGGATACCACAGCGACCACTCCCGGGGGCGGCGAACCGTCCCAGGTCACTCGTGGGTGCGAGCCCTTCCCCGAGCCCACTCCCCCGCCGCACGGCGTGACTAGCATGACTGCACAGCGTGGTGCCCGGATCACGTTCGGTCGCGGTGGTGACCGTCCCCTCCGCACCGCGCGCGGACCCCGCGACACCGCTGCGCGTTCCGCCGTTCCAGCTACCGAGGACCGAGCATGTCAGTGCCAGTGACCACCCGTCAGCAGCTCGAACCCGCGCGGCCGGGGCTCCTCGCCGGGGTCGGGGCGCTGGCGGTGACCGCCGTGCTGGGCACGGCGGCCACCCTCGCCGCGCCCGAGTCCGCCCGGCCGTGGACGGCGGGAACGGCGGTCGTCGCCGGGGCCGCCGTCGCGGTGCTGGCGTGCGTGGCGGCCGTGACGGCCCACCGGTCGGGCCGGGCGGCCGCGACGGCGGCGGCGGAGATCGAGCGGCTGCGCGGGCGGCTGGCCCAGGCGGGCGCCAGGGCCGCACGGGCCTCGGACGACGTGGCGGAGCTCGCCGACGTCATGCTCCCGGCGGTGGTGCGGCAGGTACGTGACGGTGCGTCGGCGGGCACCGCGCTGCACCGGGTGCCCGGGCCCGGCAGCCCGCAGCTGGACCGGCTGCTGAAGCGGTGCGCCGAGGAGATCGCCGTCGGCGAGCGCCGCAGCGCGGCGGCCATGGCCGCCGCGGTGAAGGCCGTCGACCGGGTGCAGGCCCAGGCCAACACGATCCTCGCCCAGCTGAGGGACATGCAGGATCGTTACGACGAGGACGTCCTGGGCGACCTCATGACGGTCGACCACCACACCTCGCAGCTCAGTCTGCTCGCGGACCGGCTGGCCGTCCTCATGGGCGGCACGTCCAGCCGGCAGTGGAACAAGCCGATCGCCATGGAACGCATCCTGCGCGGCGCGGTGGGCCGCATCGCCGCCTACCCGCGCGTGCGGCTGCACTGCACGAGCACGACCGCGATCGCCGGGTACGCGGCGGAGGGCGTGATGCACGCTTTGGCCGAACTGATGGACAACGCGACGAACTTCTCACCCCCGACCGACGAGGTGCACGTCTACGTGGAGGAGCGGACGGCGGGGCTCGTCGTGACCATCGAGGACAGCGGCCTGACGATGGCCGACGCGGCGCTGCGCCGTGCCGAGGAGTCCGTCTCGGGCGGCTGCACGGATCTCGCCGCGCTCCAGGGCACCCGCCTCGGCCTCGCCGTGGTCGGCCGCCTCGCGGCCAAGCACCGGCTCACCGTCAGCTTCCGGCCGTCCTCACGCGGCGGCACCGGTGTCGTCGTGCTGGTCCCCCAGGAACTCATCGCCCAGCCGCCCCTTCCCGGACCGGCCGCCACCGTGCCGGCCCCGGCGGCGGCTCCCGCGGGCGAGTGGGACGCGGACCCCGCACCGGGGCGACCGCGCCCGCCGGGCCCGCCGAGCACGCCGTCCGCACCGGCCGACGGAGGCGACGGGGGCGCGGGCACCGTACTGCCCAAACGGCAGCGGGGCCGGACGCTCGCGGCCTCACCCGGCGCCCCGGCACCGCAGTCGGGCTCCCCGCCCCCCGCGATCCCCCCGGCCTCGCCGACCCCCCACCGGCGACCGCACGCCGACGCGGGAAGCCGCTTCAGCGCCTTCCGCGACGCCGGACGGCCCCCCTCGTCCCCCCTGACCGGATTGGAGGCACGGGACGCGTCGCCGCACCACCGAAGCGACCGCCCCGGGAACCACGATGCAGACGACTGACCGCGGCCTGGACTGGCTGCTGGAGAACCTCCTCACCCGTACGCCCGGTGCCCGACACGCCCTGGTCCTCAGCCGGGACGGCCTGAAGCTGTGCTGGAGCGATCAGCTGACCGTCGACAAGGCCGACCAGCTCGCCGCGATCGCGTCGGGCATCCAGAGCCTGGCGCACGGTGCGTCGATCGAGTTCGGCGACGGCACCGGCGGGGTCCGGCAGTCGATGACGGAGTTCCACGGCGGGCTGCTGTTCATCGTCGAGGCCGGTGCGGGCGCCCACCTGGCGGTGCTGGCCGCCGACGACGCCGATCCGGGCGTCGTCGGGCACCAGATGAGCGAGCTGGTGGAACAGCTGGGCGCGCATCTCAGTGCCGCGCCCCGGCGGGCCGACGAGGAGATCCGGACGGTATGACCGGACGGCCCGTCGACCTCGGTGAGCCCGACCGGCTGTACACGCTCACCGGTGGGCGCCACCGGTCGGACGACGCGTGCCTCGACCTCGTCACCCTCGTGGTCAGCGAAAGCGATCCGGCCCCCGGGATGACCTCCGAGCACGTCCGCATCCTGGAACTGTGCCGACGGCCGACAGCGGTCGTCGAGGTCTCCGCCGACCTGCGCCTGCCGGTGACGGTCACCCGCATCCTGCTCGGCGACCTCCTCGCGACGCGTCGGGTCACCGCCCGTCACCCACGACCGGTGCCCCGCGCCACGCTGCCGGACTCCACACTGCTGAAACAGGTGCTCGATGGACTCCACCACCTCTGACCCGGCCCTGCGGGCACCCCTGGGCCCGGCGGCCGACACGGGGCTGAAGATCGTCGTGGTCGGCGGTTTCGGCGTGGGCAAGACCACGCTCGTGCGTTCGGTGAGCGAGATCAGGCCGCTGAACACCGAGGAGGTGCTGACCCAGGCCGGGGTCGGCGTCGACGACCCCTCCGGGGCGGCGGGCAAGAACACGACCACCGTGGCGTTCGACTTCGGCCGCATCACCCTCGACGCGCGCCTGGTGCTGTACGTCTTCGGCGCGCCCGGCCAGAAGCGCTTCTGGTTCCTCTGGGAGCGGCTGTTCGGCGGCACGCTGGGGGCCGTCGTCCTCGTCGACACCCGGCGCCTGGCCGACTCCTGGTACGCCATCGACCGCCTCGAACACCACGGGACGCCGTTCGTGGTGGCCGTGAACCGCTTCGCGGAGGCGGTGCCGCACGGCCTGGCGGACGTGCGCGAGGCGCTGTCCCTCTCCGCCGACGTGCCGATGCTCGACTGCGACGCCCGGGAGCGGGCGTCGGCCACGTCCGTGCTCATCGGGCTCGTCAACCACCTGTACGACCTGTCCACGGCCCGGGAGACGACGTGACCGACCCCAAGACCGCCGAGCCCGCCGCGGCTCGACCCCAGTGCCCGGCCCGGTCGGAGGCGACGCGCCTGAGCGGCCTGGAGTACCGGCAGTCGCCCGCCGAGCTGTACCGGGGGCTGCGGCGGCGGCACGGCCCGGTGGCCCCGATCCTGCTGGACGGCGACGTGCCGGCCTGGCTCGTCCTCGGATACCGGGAGGTGCGCCACGTCACCAGCCACGACGAGCTGTTCGCGCGCGACTCCCGGCGCTGGAACGCCTGGCCGGCCATCCCGGCCGACTGGCCGCTGCTGCCGTTCGTCGGCCACCAGCCCTCGGTGCTGTTCACCGAGGGCGCGGAGCACCAGCGCCGCGCGGGCGTCCTCAGTGACGCGCTGGGCGGAGTCGACCAGTTCGAGCTGCGCACCACCTGTCGACGGATCGCCGACACCCTGATCGACGTGTTCGCCGGGCGCGGCGCGGCGGACCTCAAGGCGGCCTTCGCGCACCCGCTGCCGATGCTGGCCGCCGTCCAGATGTGCGGGATGCCACCGGGCGGCGCGGACACCGCCGGTCTGGCCGAGGACCTGCGCATCTCTCTGGACGCCGCCGAGGACGACGACCCGGTGGCCGCCTTCGGGCGGGTGCGGGAGCGCATCCAAACGCTGGTGCGGGCCAAGCGGGCCGCACCGGGCGCGGACGTCACCTCGCGGATGCTCGGGCACCCGGCGGGCCTCGCCGAGGAGGAGATCGTCCAGGACCTCGTCTCGGTCATCGCGGCAGCGCAGCAGCCGACGGCGAACTGGATCGGCAACGCGTTGCGGCTGATGCTCACCGACGACCGCTTCGCGCTCGACCTGACCGGAGGCCGGCTGAGCATCGATCAGGCGCTGACGGAGGTGCTGTGGCTGGACACCCCGACGCAGAACTTCATCGGGCGCTGGGCGGTGCGGGACACCCAGCTCGGCGGCCGGCTGATCCGCGAGGGGGACTGCCTGGTGCTCGGCTTCGCCGCGGCCAACACCGACCCGCGGATCTGGCCGCAGGGCCACGTGGGGGCGGCCGGCAACTCCGCCCACCTCTCCTTCAGTCACGGCGAGCACCGCTGCCCCTACCCGGCCCCCCAGTTGGCCGAGGTGATCGCCCGCAGCGCGATCGAGGCGCTGCTGGAGCGGTTGCCCGACGTCGTCCTCGCGGTGGGGCCCGGTGAACTGCGCTGGCGGCCGTCGGTGTGGATGCGCGGACTGACCGCCCTGCCCGTGCGGTTCACTCCCGCGCCGTCCGCGCGGATCGGCTCGCCGGGGTGAAGCGGACGGGGAGCCGCGCGGGACCCCGCGTGAAGACGCCCCGCTCCTGCGGCGTGTGGCCGGGAGCGAGGCGCAGGTCGGGGAGCGCGTCGAGGAGGAGGTTGACGCCGGTCTCCACCTCCGCCCGGGCCAGCAGGGCTCCGACGCAGAAGTGGCGGCCGAGGGCGAAGGCGAGGTGGTCGGCGGCGGCCGAGAAGGCGCGGGTGGTGGTCAGGTCGTCGCGGAAGATGTCGAAGGTGTCCGGGTGCGCGTAGCGGTCGGCGTCCCGGTTCGCCGCACCGATGAGGCAGGTGACGGTGGAGCCCCCGGGTATGGTGCCGCCGGCGATGTCGACGTCGGCCGCCGTCTGCCGCATGATCATGTGGACCGGCGGGGTGTAGCGCAGGGTCTCGGCGAACGCGCGGTCCACCAGGGTGCGGTCGGCCCGGACGGCGGCGAGTTGTTCGGGGTGGGCGAGCAGGTTCGCGAACAGGGAGGCGACGGCCTTGTCGGTGGTCTCGCCCCCGGCGGCCAGCAGCAGGCTGCAGAACGCCTTGATGTCCTCGTCGCTCATGCGGGTGCCGTCGACCTCGGCGGCGCAGAGGGCGGAGAGCAGGTCGTCACCGGGGTTCTCCCGGCGGGCGGCGATGACCGGGAACAGGTACTCGGCGAACTCGACGCGGGTCCGCTCCCCCGCCGCCGTGACCTCCGGGTCGCCGGAGAGGTTGCCCAGGAACGCGATCACCGAGGTGTACCAGCCGTGGAACCGGGCGTGGTCGGCCCGGTCGAGGCCGAGCATGTCGGCGATGACGCCCACGGGGAAGCGGGTCGCGAACTGGCCGACCAGGTCCGCCTCCCCGTCCTCGCGGAAGCCGTCCAGGAGCTCGCGGGCGTTGCGTTCGATGACGGGGAGGAACCTCTCCCGCAGGTCGACGCCTCGGAACGCCGGGGCCACCAGGGCGCGGCGCACGGCGTGCTCCCGGCCGCTGAGCTGGAGGATCGTCCGTCCGTGCACGGGCTCGACCTGCCAGCCGTAGTTGTCCGTGGTGAAGACGGGGTCCTTGAAGGCCCGTTCCACGTCGGCGTAGCGCGAGAGGAGGTAACTGCCGGTCGCCTCGTGCCGGATGAGCGGTGCGTGCTCCCGCATGAGCCGGTAGGCGGAGTAGGGGTCGGCCGCGAAGGCGGGCGACAGGATGTCGGGGACCTGCGGTGCGCTGTCCATCGTGCTCCCCACGTCGAACGGGCCCTTCGTGCAAGGCTATTGACGCGTGCCCACCGCGAACAGGGCGCGTGCGGGCCTCCCCGGTCCGGCCGGTGTGGTCCCATGGCGGGGTGGGCGCGCGGCGGTGCGCGTACCCGTCCGGCACAGCAGGGAGGCGTCATGAGCACAGCGGGGCACCACGGGGGCACCACGGGCGGCGGGCATCGCATCCGCGTGGAGCGGGGCGACCGGCACGTGCGCGTCGAACTGGGCGGGCGGGTCGTCGCGGAGAGCCGGCGCCCCGTGCTGCTGCACGAGACGGGGCTGCCGGTGCGCTACTACCTGCCGCCGCAGGACGTCCGGACCGAGCTGCTGGAGACGTCCACCACCCGCACCGTGTGCCCCTTCAAGGGGACGGCGTCCTACTGGTCGCTGCCCGGCGGGGAGCGCGACGTCGCGTGGGCCTATCCGGAGCCGCTGCCCGAGGTGGCGGACATCGCGGGCCTGCTGTGCTTCTACGCCGCCGAGGTGGTCGGGGACTGAGCACGGCCGCCCGGCCTCCCGGCCTCCCGGCCGGGCGGCGTGGCCTGTTTCCGGACAAACGGCACGCCGCCGGGGACGCGTCCCTGGCCGAAGCGGCCGCGCCCGTCTACCGTGGACCGGTCAGTACGTCCTCCCACGACCGAGGAGGGCACGGTGAACTGTACGAATTGCGGGGCTGTGGTGATTCAGGGACCGGACGGGGGATGGGCGTGCAACAACTGCGGAGCCAGCGGATGAACAGCCCGCTGCCCGCGCCGTCCATGCACTGCGCGCACTGCGGCAGCGTCGTGTTCGAGGGGCCGAGCGGCGGCTACGTGTGCGGGCAGTGCTACCACACGGTCGAGCCGCCGCCCCACCCCGAGCGCGGCGCCGTCGGCCGGAACGGCTCGCGGGGGCGGTAGCCCTCGCGAGCCGTTCCGGCGGTGGGGACCTCAGCCGGTCCGCTCCTCGAAGGCCGGGCCGGTCGCCGTCGTCTTCGCCTCCGGCGTGGGGGCGGTGCCCCGCGTCCCCGGTCGGCGGCGGTGCGGGGGCAGGAAGGGCACCGCCGTGGCCGCTGCCACGGCGCCGCCGAAGAGCCAGCCCGCGATGACGTCGGCCGGCCAGTGGACGCCGAGGTAGACGCGGGTGAACCCGACGCCGAGCACGGAGACCGCGGCGAGCGCCCAGAGCACCGCCCGCGGCCCCCGGCGTCCGGCCCGGGGCCCCCGCAGGGCGAGGACGAGCAGGACGGCGCAGACGATCGTCGCCGTCATGACGTGCCCGGAGGGGAAGGCGTGGAAGTGGGCGCTGTCCACGGGGTCGGGGAAGACGGGTCGGTCCCGGCCGACGAGGGCCTTGAGCGCGTTCTGCGCCGCGAAACCGGCCAGGGTGGCGGTCGCGACCCAGGCGGCGGCCCTGATCCTGCGGCGCACCAGCAGCACGGCGGCGGACGCGGCGGCGAGCAGTCGCATCGTGACCGGATCCCAGACCCAGTCGGTGAGGACGCGGTTGGCGTGCGTCCAGCCCGGCTCACCGACGGCCGTGCGGTGCAGGGCGGTCACGACCGCCCGCTCGGCGTCCCACAGGGGACGCCAGCCGGTCAGGACGAGCAGGAGCAGCACCAAGCCGGCGAGGGTGAGGGCCGCGGCGTACCGCAGGAGACGTCGGGGGCGCACGGGTTGCTCCTCCCGTTGGTCGCGTCGGGGACGGACTGACCGTCGATGGTAACTCCGTGTCGCGGAGTTTTCACCCTTCGCTGTGGCTCCTCGTGCGCCCGGGGTCGTGGGCGCCGTCGGCCCGGGCGGGACACGGGCGGGGGCGCGGGTCAGCCGAGCGGCGCATCCGGATTGCGGCGGCCCGCCGCGCCCGCAAGCCTGAGGATGCCTCGGCACGGCCGCCCCGTCGTCGTGCTCGATCCTCCCGCCCGCCGCACCTGGAGCTCCGCATGGCCCTGTCCGTCTCAAGCGTCGTCCTGCTCGGCATCGCGATCTTCCTGCTGACCCGCAAGGGCGGGCTGAAGGTGTCCCACGCGCTGGTCTGCGCGCTCTTCGGCTTCTACCTGGCCGGGACGACGATGGCCCCGGGGATCGAGGCGGGCGGCAACATGATCGCCTCCCTCGTCTCGGGGCTGACGCTGTAGACAGCCCCGCCGGTGGGGCATGGTCCACCCTTATGCGATCTTACGATCCGTTAAATCACCTGATTGCCTGTATCGCCCGCTCCGTCCCTCTGTGATGCTGGTGTGACGCATGGTGACCGCACCCTCACACCAGGAGCGTTCATGGTCCTGTCGATCTCCGGCGTCGTCCTCTTCGGGGTGATCGGCTTCCTGCTCTTCCGCAAGGGCGAGCTGAAGCCGTCGCACGCCGCCGTCTGCGCCCTCTTCGGTTTCTACCTGTCCGGAACGGCCGTCGGGCCCGGCATCCAGGCGGGCAGCGACAAACTGGCCAGCCTGCTGGGCGGGATCACCCTCTAGTGGCCTGGCGCACCCTCACACAGGGACGCCTCGCGGTCCGCACGCTCGGGTACGGCGCGGCCGACGTGGCCCACCCGCTGATCGTGCTGGGACGCGGAGCCGCCCGGCTCACCGCCGCCGGCCGGCGCTGGTGGGAGGGCACCGCGCGGGAGCAGCGCGGCCCGGCCCTGTTCCTGGCCGGCGCCTGCGCCGCGCTGCTGTGGGTCGTGCCGTACGGCCCCTGGCTCGCGGCGGCGGGCGCCGTGGGCGCGTGCGCCTGGTTCGGGCGTCCGCCCAAGGAGGCCGAGGAGGCCGAGCCCGGGCCGGACGCGGAGGAGCGGGCCGCCCGCCTCCAGACGCTGTACGAGGCGCTGGTGCCCTGCCTGGCCGTCCCCGACGACCCGCACCCGGAGCCCCTGTACGCGCCCGACGGTTCCTGGGAGCGCGCCTTCACCTCGTACGCGTTCGACGGCGACGGCCGGCCGACCCGGCTGGTGCTGCGCTATCCGCCCTGCTTCCCGGACGGCGAGACGGAGCCGCGCCTGCGCGTGCAGCGGCTGCTGTGCGCCAAGATCGGCCGCTCCCGGGAGCTGCGCTTCGACTGGGACGAGGAGGGCAACGAGCTGCGGGTCACCGCGCTGGACCCGCTCCCCCCGGACCTGGTCGTCCAGCGTTTCGTCGTCACGCCCGGCGAGATGGTGCTGGGGTTCACCGACGCGGAGGCCGTGCAGCGAACGCTGCCGGTGCTGGACGGCGCCGAGTCCCTGGACGTCCCCCCGGTCGTGTGGCGGACCGGGCCCCGGTCGACCGAGCCCCACCTGCTGGCGCTCGGGCAGCCCGGCGCCGGTACGACGACGCTGCTGCGGTCGGTGGCGCTGCAGGCCCTCCAGCACGGCGACGTCCTGGTCGTCGACGGTTCGGGCAGTGGTGAGTACGCCTGCCTGACGGGCCGGCGCGGGGTGCTCTCGGTGGAGACGACCCTCGTGGGGGCCCTCGCCTCCCTGCAGTGGGCCGCCCACGAGACCGAGCGCCGGCTGCTGGCGGCGGTGCACGCCCGGGAGGGCGGCCGGCCCGTGCCCGACACGGTGCGCCGACCGCTGTGGGTGCTGGTGGACCGCCCGGCGGTGCTCAGCCACCTGGCTCGCGGGGAGGGCCGGGGCGACCCGCAGGAACTGCTGCAGGTGGCGCTGCGGCACGGCCGTTCGGCCCGGGTGTCGGTGGCGCTGGCGGAGCAGTTCGAGGGGGCCGAGGCGCTGGCCCAGGTGGTGCGCGCCTACACCCGCGCCCGGGTCGTGCTGGGCCCGGCCACCCCGGAGCAGGTACGGGCCGTGCTGGGCGAGCCGCCGCAGACGACGCCGGTGCGGGACGTCCCCCCGGGCCGGGGGTACGCCCGGCTGGGTTCCGGCCCGGTGCTGCGCCTCCAGGTCCCGGCGGCCCCGGACCCGTACGACGAGCTCGCCGCCGAGGCGCATCGCGAGGCCGTGCGGGAGCTGCTGCCCCCGCCCGTGGTCGGGGTGGAGGAGATCGACGCCTCCGCGCGGGAACCGCGCCCCGAGGACGCCGTTCCGCAGCAGGGCGAGCAGCGTTCCGACACGCGGGTGGACGGCTGACGCGGCCCCGGCGCGGACGTCAGGCGACGAAGCTGCGGGGAATCTCCGGTGCGGTGTGCGGCAGCCCGGCGACCAGACGGGTGGCGGCGGCCAAGCGCTGGGCGGCCTCGTTCGCCAGGGCTCCGGAGACCGTGAACGGCAGCCGCACGTACCCCTCGAACGCGCCGTCCACGCCGAACCGGGGCCCGGAGGGCACGCGCACGCCGAGCCGCTCCCCCGCCTCGGCGATGCGGGAGCCGGAGAGCCCGCCGGTGCGCACCCACAGGGTCAGCCCCCCGCGCGGCACGGTGAACTCCCACTCCGGCAGGTACTCCGCGAGGGCGGACACCAGCGCGTCGCGGTTGACGCGGGCCTGGGCGCGGCGCACGGCGACGGCCCGGTCCCAACCGCCGTCGGCCAGCAGCCGGGCCACCGCGAGCTGCTCCAGGACCGGGCTGCCGAGGTCGGCCCAGGCCCGGGCGGAGACGAGGCTGCGGACGACCTCGGGGGCGGCCCGCACCCAGCCGATCCGCAGGCCCGCCCAGACCGCCTTGCTGGCCGAGCCGACGGTGATCACGGTGGCGCCGCCCGGGTCGAAGGCCGCCACGGGACGGGGCTGGTCGGCCGCCGTGGCCTCGTCCAGGGCCAGGTCCGCCATCGTCTCGTCGACGACCAGGGTGGTGCCGGCGGTGCGGGCGGCCGACACCAGGTCCCGGCGGCGTCCCTCGTCGGCCAGGGCTCCGGTCGGGTTGTGGAAGTCCGCGACGACGTAGGCCAGGCGTGGTGCGGCCGCGCGGAGCGTCTGGCGCCAGGCGGGCAGTTCCCAGCCGGCGAGCCGGTCGGCCATGGCCACGGGGACCAGCCGGGCGCCCGCGTCGCGCATGAGCTGGAGGACGTTGGCGTAGGAGGGGTGCTCGACGGCCACGCGCTCACCGCGCGGCACGAGCAGCTTGCAGATCGCGGCCACGGCGCCCATCGCCCCGGTGGTGACCATGATCTGCTCGGGCATGGTCGGCAGCCCCCGGGCGGTGCAGCGGTCGGCGATCGCCTGGCGCAGGGCGGGCAGCCCGGCCGGGTAGTCCCCGTGCGTCCGCGCGTAGGGCGGCAGGTCCTCCAGGGCGGTCCGCAGAGCCTGGCTCAGGTGCGGCTCGGGGGCCGGGAGGGCGGCGCAGGCCAGGTCGATGACGCCCCCGGCGGCCTCGGGGGGAAGCGGGTCCAGGCTGCGGGTGGGCAGCGGGTCGCCGGCCGGGACGGCCGTCCAGCTTCCGGCGCCCCGACGTGAGGCGAGGAACCCGTCGACGCGCAGCGCCTCGAAGGCCGCCGCCACCGTCGTGCGGCTCACGCCGAGGGCGGACGCCAGCTCCCGCTCCGCCGGCAGCCGCGCCCCGACGGGCACCCGGCCCTCCAGGACGAGCAGCCGGACGCCGTCGGCCAGGGCGCGGTAGGCGGGGGGACCGCCCCGGCCGGTACGGTCGGCCGCACGTTGGGAGCCGAGGAGCCGGACGAGTTGCGGGGCGCCGACGGCTGAGGTCCACTCGGGCATGATGCGGTCCACCTCTTGCACATTGGACATCGAATTGGCCTTGCCTTCCGGTCAGCATGTCATGCATTCGGCGATCAGTGCAGGGAGGGCCATCAGTGACGGCGACGGGGACGCGGGGCGGGGAACGACGACTGGGACGCCGCGTGGCGCAGCTGTACGGGGGGCTCCTGCTCTACGGCGTCAGCGCGGGTCTCATGGTGCGCGCGGAGCTGGGCCTCAGCCCGTGGGAGGTCTTCCACCAGGGCGTGTCCGAAAGGATCGGGCTCTCCATCGGGATCGTCTCCGTGCTCACGGGTGCGCTGGTGCTGCTGCTGTGGCTGCCCCTGCGGGAGAGGCCCGGCCTCGGGACGGTCTCCAACGTCGTCCTGGTCGGGCTCTCGCTGGACGCCACACTGGTGCTGACGCCGCAGTGGGAGGCCCTGGCGGTGCGGTGGCCGCTGCTGCTGTCCGGCATCGTGCTGAACGGGGTGGCGACGGGCCTGTACATCGCGGCCCGGTTCGGTGCCGGACCCCGGGACGGGCTGATGACCGGGCTGCACCGGCGCACCGGCGTCTCCCTCCGGGTGGCGCGGACGGGCGTCGAGCTGGTCGTCCTGGTGAGCGGCTACCTCCTCGGTGGTGGCGTGGGGGCGGGCACGGCGCTGTACGCGCTGTCCATCGGCCCCCTGGCGCAGCGGTTCCTGCGGGTCTTCGCCGTGGACGGGCCGCCGCCGGGGCCGCCCGCCGCACCCGGTGTTCCGGTGGCACCGGACGTCCGGTAGGGGTGCCGAGTCGGGCGGGTCGGCGGCGGCACGCGATACTGCGGCGGTGACGACTGCGGCCCACCCCTACTTCGACCACCCCCGCCCCTTCGCGTTCGCCCACCGGGGCGGCGTCGCCGGGGGCCTGGAGAACACCGAACGGGCGTTCCGCCGTGCCGTGGACCTCGGCTACCGGTACCTGGAGACGGACGTGCACGTCACGGCCGACGGGCGGCTGGTGGCCTTCCACGACGCGACCCTGGACCGGGTGACCGACGCCCGGGGCGCCATCGCCGACCTCCCGTGGTCGGAGGTGGCGCGGGCGCGCGTCGGCGGGCGGGAACCCGTCCCGCTCTTCGCGGACCTGCTCCGGGCCTTCCCCGGCACCCGGTGGAACGTCGACGTCAAGGCCGAGGGGGCGCTGCTGCCGCTGCTGCGCGTCCTCCAGGAGCAGGACGCCTGGGGCCGGGTGTGCGTGGGCTCCTTCGACGAGCGCCGCGTGGCCCGGGCCCAGGCGCTGGCGGGCAACCGGCTGGCCACGTCTCTGGGCACCCGCGGCGTCGTGGCTCTGCGGCTGCGTTCGTGGGGGCTGCCCGCCCGGCCGCGCCCGGACGCCCGGGCGGCGCAGGTCCCGGTGCGGCAGGCGGGGATACCGGTCGTCGACGGGGCCTTCGTCCGCTGTGCGCACCGGCTCGGGCTCCAGGTGCACGTCTGGACGGTCAACGAGGCGGACGCCATGCGGGCGCTGCTCGATCTGGGGGTGGATGGCATCATGACCGACCACGTGGAGCTGCTGCGCGGGGTGCTGGAGGAACGCGGCGCCTGGCCGGCGTGAGCACCACCGGTGCGTGCGGACGCTCCGCGCGGCGGGAACGAGGGGGACACAGGTGGACGCCAAGGTCGTGACCGAGCCGGCGGGCTCGGACGACGCGGGGAGCCGGCGCAGGGAGCAGCGCGGCTGGTACTGGTACGACTGGGCCAACTCGGTCTTCCAGACCAGCGTGCTGACCGTGTTCCTCGGCCCGTACCTCACCGAGATCGCGGAGGCCGCGGCGGACGCGGAGGGCTACATCCACCCGCTGGGCATCCCGGTGCGTGACGGCTCCTACTTCGCCTACGTCATCTCCGCGTCGGTGCTGCTGTCCGTCCTGGTGATGCCCGTGGTGGGCGCGCTGGCCGACCGCACGGGACGCAAGAAGCCCCTGCTGGGCGTCTTCGCCTACACGGGGGCGGCGGCCACGACGGGCATGTTCTTCCTGGACGGCGACCGCTACCTGCTCGGCGGGCTGCTGCTGATCCTGGCGAACGTGGCCTACGCCGCGTCGATCGTCGTCTACAACGCCTACCTGCCGCAGATCGCCGAGCCGCACGAGCGGGACGCGGTGTCCTCACGGGGGTGGGCCTTCGGCTACGGGGCCGGTTCGCTGGTCCTGGTGGCGAACCTCGCGCTCTTCCTCGGCCACGAGTCGCTGGGGGTCGAGGAGGGCACGGCCGTGCGGATCTGCCTGGCCTCGGCCGGGCTGTGGTGGGCGGTGTTCACCCTGGTGCCCCTGCGACGGCTGCGGGAGCGCCCGGGGACGGTGCGCGGGGCGCGGCTGTCGCTCGGCGGCGGGTTCCGGCAGCTCGGGCAGACGGTGCGGGAGCTGCGCCGCTACCCGCTGACGCTGATGTTCCTGCTGGCCTACCTGCTGTACAACGACGGCGTGCAGACGGTGATCACCCAGGCGTCCGTGTTCGGCTCCGAGGAACTCGGGATGGAGCAGGAGTCCCTGATCGGGGCGATCCTGCTGGTGCAGGTCCTGGCGATCTTCGGTGCTCTCGGCCTGGGCCGTCTGGCGGAGCGCTACGGGGCGAAACGGACGATCCTGGGTTCCCTGGTGGCCTGGACCGGGACGGTCGCCGCCGGCTACTTCCTGCCCTCGGGCGAGCCGCTGTGGTTCTTCGTGCTGGCCGCCGCGATCGGCATGGTGCTGGGCGGGACGCAGGCCCTGTCGCGGTCGCTGTTCGCCCAGCTCGTACCGCGCGGCAAGGAGGCGGAGTACTTCTCCCTGTACGAGGTGAGCGACCGGGGTACGAGCTGGCTCGGACCGCTGGTCTTCGGGCTGACGTACCAGTTGACCGGCAGCTACCGGGACGCGATCATCTCGCTCGTCGTCTTCTTCGTGCTCGGGTTCGTGCTGCTGCTGAGGGTGCCGGTGCGTCGGGCGGCGGCGGCCGTGGGCAACA
Source organism: Streptomyces chumphonensis (assembly GCF_014779715.1). Classification (GTDB taxonomy): domain Bacteria; phylum Actinomycetota; class Actinomycetes; order Streptomycetales; family Streptomycetaceae; genus Streptomyces; species Streptomyces chumphonensis. Next base: position 338,255 of record NZ_JACXYU010000003.1, on the reverse strand, counting down.
CGGACCCCGGCCGGATTTAGCCCGCCCGTGGCGGGAGCGGTAGTGTACGCCTTCGGCCCGCCCGGAGGGAGCGTTACTGCGCGTCCAGCGGAGAAGGACACCGGGTGACATCCATCCCCAGATGTGACAAAGCGGGCAACGGCGGGTACAACAAGGGGCGGCACGACGGGCGACGCATGTCCCGATACGGGAATCTTCACCGCCGACCGGACGTTGACCGGATGACGACGACAGCGACACCTGTCCTGTGGGCGACAAGCCCGGGAGGCACGATTCATGAGTGAGCGAGCTCTTCGCGGCACGCGACTCGTGGTGACCAGCTACGAGACGGACCGCGGCATCGACCTGGCCCCGCGCCAGGCCGTGGAGTACGCATGCCAGAACGGACATCGGTTCGAGATGCCGTTCTCGGTCGAGGCGGAGATCCCGCCGGAGTGGGAGTGCAAGGTATGCGGCTCTCAGGCCCTGCTGGTCGACGGCGAGGGCCCGGAAGAGAAGAAGACCAAGCCGGCGAGGACGCACTGGGACATGCTCATGGAGCGACGTACCCGTGAGGAACTGGAGGAGGTGCTGGCCGAGCGGCTGGCGGTCCTGCGTTCCGGTGCGATGAACATCGCGGTGCATCCGCGCGACAGCCGCAAGTCCGCGTAGGCGGACCGGCGCCGGGGCAGAACGGCCGACGGCCGGACACCTCTCGACGGCGCGGGGGCCTGGAGCGTCATCCACGGATGGCGGCCCAGGCTCCCGCGCCGTTGTCGTGCGCCCGCCCCCGGCGTGCACTCCCCCCGCCGGTGCGCGGTCCCCGTCCGGTGCGGGAGCCGTGCCACCGCCTCAACGGCGCGGACCGTCCTCGTCGGGCTCTTCCTCGGGGGTGACGACCTCGCCCGGGACGACCTTGCCGTCCGGGCGGTGCATGCGGGCCTGCTCGCCCGCGCGCTGGGCCTGGTGCAGCGCGTCGCCCAGGGTCCCGGGTCGGGAGTTGCGGGCCTGCCGGTCGAGCCAGCGGTCGGTGCGGCGGCGCAGCAGCTCGGCCGTCGGCGGGAAGACGCAGAGCAGCCCCGCCACGTCCGACAGCAGACCGGGCAGCATCAGCAGCAGGCCGCCGAGCATCGCCAGCGCGTTGCCGCCCCCGGAGCGCGACGGCGCCGACCGCCCGGCGCCGGGCTGCTGGAGGGTCTCGGCCAAGGAGCTCCACGCCCGTCGCCCCGCCCGCTTGATGACGACGGAACCGAGCACGAAGCCGGCCGCCAGCAGCAGGAAGACGGTGAGGCCGCCCGCCGCGTCCCCGACCAGGAGCAGCAGCCACAGTTCCAGCACGGCCCACAGGGCCACGGTCAGCGGCAGGAAGGTGCGCGGCCGGGAGCGGCGGCGGTCCGGGCCCGGGGGCCGGGGACCGCCGGGTCCCCGCCCGGGGGGCTCGTAGCGGCTGGGGTCACGACGGCTGGTCATGGGTTCCAGTGTGCCTGCGTTCGGCCAGCCGGGTCAGCCGGGACCGCACACCCCACGCCGTGACCCGCCACAGCGCCTCCACCACGATGTCGCGGCTCATCTTGCTGTCGCCCAGCTCCCGCTCCACGAAGGTGATCGGGACCTCGACGACGTGGTATCCCGCCCGCACGGACCGGTGCGCCAGGTCGACCTGGAAGCAGTACCCCTGGGAGGAGACGCCGTCGATGCCCAGCCCGCGCAGGGTCTCCGCGCGGAAGGCCCGGAAGCCGCCGGTGACGTCGCGGACGGGGATGCCGAGGACCATGCGCGAGTAGGTGCTGCCACCCCTTGAGAGGAACTTGCGGCCGGCCGGCCAGTTGACCACGCGGCCGCCGGGGACCCAGCGGGAGCCGAGGACGAGGTCGGCGTGGCGCAGCGCGGTGAGCAGCCGGGGCAGCTCCTCCGGTTGGTGGGAGCCGTCGGCGTCCATCTCGACGAGGACGCCGAAGCCGTGTTCCATGCCCCACTCGAAGCCCGCCAGGTAGGCGGCGCCGAGGCCCTCCTTGCCCCGCCGGTGCAGGACGCGCACCCGCTCGTCCTCGGCGGCCAGCTCGTCGGCCAGCTTGCCGGTGCCGTCGGGGCTGTTGTCGTCGGCGACGAGCACGTGGGCGTCGGGCACGGCGGCCCGGGTGCGGCTCACGACGGAGCGGAGGTTCTCGACCTCGTTGTAGGTCGGGATGATCACGAGCACGGTACCGAGCGGCGCGAAGCGGCGCACCTCTTCCTGATCGGTCACGGCCTGTTCCCCTTCTCGTCCGTACGGCTCCGGCGGCCGTGGAGGATGGCGGCGGCCCAGGAGAGGAGGCCCACCATAGCGAGAGTCCACTCCGGTGCCGAACCGACGCGGTCGGCGAGAGTGAGGCCGTCGCGCAGCGGCAGCCGCGCGGTGAGCACCTCCTGCGTGAACTCCTCGGTGCGCTGCTCGACCGTCCCGTCGGGGGCGACGACGGCGCTGATGCCGCTCGGAGCGGCGGTCACGACGGCCCGGCCGTGCTCGATGGCCCGCAGTCGGGACATGGCCAGCTGCTGCTCGGGCTGGCCGGTGTTGCCGTAGGTGGCGTTGTTCGTCTGGATCACCAGGGCGCGGGCGCCGGCCCGGACGGTGTCGCGCACGATCTCGTCGTAGGCCACCTCGAAGCAGATGACGTCGCCGAGGCGCGCGGGGCCCACCTGGAGGACCCCGGGCTCGTCCCCCGGCCAGAAGTCGCGCGGCACCCGTTCCAGGCGGCTGATGACCTTGCTGAGCTGCTCCCGGAAGGGCACGTACTCGCCGAACGGCACGGGGTGCTGCTTGGTGTAGGAGTCGCCGGGGCCGCTGACGGGGTCCCACACGATGCCCTGGTTCTCGACGTAGCCCTCCCGGGTCGGGTGGTCCACGAGGGCGCCCACGAGGATGGGGACGCCGATGGCCTTCGCCGCCCGGTCGATGGCCGCGTACGCCTCCGGGTAGCGGTACGGGTCGAGATCCGAGGCGTTCTCCGGCCAGATGACGAGGTCGGGGCGCTCCGCGCGGCCGGCGGCGACGTCCTCGGCGAGTTCCACGGTGGGCTCGACGTGGTTCTCCAGGATCATCATCGGGCGGCCGAGGAAGTCCATGCCCGGCTGCTGCACGTCGCCCTGGACGACCGCGATGTCCACGTGCTCGTCGGCGTCGGTCGGCACCGGCACGGCGTACCCGGCGAGCGTGACGGCCGTGGCGAGCCCCGCCGCCGCTGCGGCGGGCCGCAGCGCGCGGTGCGCCGGCCGGGCGGGGGTGTCCCCGGTGCCGGGGGCTTCCCGAGGTGCGGAGCGCCACCGCCACAGGGCGACGGCGGACGCGGCCGCCAGGGTGCCGGCCAGCGCGACGGCGAAGGTGACCAGCGGGGCCCCGCCCAGGGCCGCCAGGGGCGTGAAGGGCGATCCGGTGTTGGCGAAGGCGAGCCGGCCCCAGGGGAAGCCGCCCAGCGGCACGCGGTCGCGCGCCCACTCCTCGGCGACCCACAGACAGGCTCCCCACAGGGGCCACAGCGGCAGCCGGGAGGTCGCCGCGAGACCGCCGCCGAGCAGGGCGAGGAAGAGCGCCTGCAGGAGGGACAGACCGAACACGGTGTCCCAGCCGATGACGCGCAGCCACTGCAGCAGGCCGACGAAGAAGCCCAGGCCGAACAGGAGCCCCGCCCAGGCGCCCTGCCGGACGGTGCGCCCGCGCGTCAGGAGGCTCAGCGCGGCGACGGCGGCCAGGGACAGGGGCCAGGCGTCGACCGGGGGGAAGGCACCGGCCAGGGCCAGTCCGCCGAGGACGGCCAGACCCGGCCCGCGCAGCCGCCCGACGGGCCCCGGGCGGGCGGGGCCCGGGGCGGCCGCGTCGGCGCCGCCCGTCGTCCCGGAGCCGTGGGACGGCTCCGGGTCCCGTGCGCGCGCGGAGGACCCGGGTCCGGGCACGTCGGCGTGGGGCCCGGGGCGGGCCGCTTCGGCGGAGGTGTCGGAGCCCGGTGCCACGCTGGCGCCTTCCTGCAGATGGGCGGTCTGAGGTGACCGTACATCGGCACCCGGGGCAGTGGGCGCTCCGGGTGGAGGGGAACGGACGGGACCGGGGGGGGCGAGCCGCCGTCCGCGTCAGCGGATCGGGCCCGGCGCCCTTCGGGCCGACCCCGGGCCCGCTGGCTGCGGATCGACCGAGAGCCGTTGTCTACTGAGCGTCCGGGCCCCACCCGGGTCACACCTGCCGGCCGGACGAAACCTTCCGTCCCCGTACCGCGGGCGCTGGACCTGGCTCCCGGTGGTGGTGTGCCGGTGCGACGCACCACCCGTGGCCCAACGGCTCCAGGCGGTTGCGTGGGCGGACCCCCGACCGGACGTCCTGTGGTGGACTCGGCCGAACCTACCCGCCCGTGACAGCTGCCTGTCAACAGGCGTTTGACCTGCGTTTCTCGCGGTGCTGTCCTCGAACCAGCAGGTCAGTGGCGGAAATTCGGCGGTCGTGCGGGGCGCGTACGCCGCAACTTTCGGCCGTACCACCACGCCCGGGTATCACTCGTTCGGACGCTCGTGGACCGTGCGTCCGCCCACCACCGTCCGCAGGCACAGGGGCAGTTGACCGCCGGGGGTCAGGTCCGGCAGTCCGGGTGTGCCGGAGCGCGGGTCGGTGGACCAGTTCGCCACCCGGGTGTCGGGGGCCTGGACGAGCAGCTCACCGGCCCGCCAGACCGCGTAGTCGGCCGGCGCCCCGGGCACGAGGACCCCGGCGTCGTCCCGGCCGAGGGCCCGCCAGCCGCCTCGCGTGTGCGCGGTGAAGGCCGCACGGGCGGAGACGCGGTGGCCGGGGGTGCGGTGGAAGGCGGCGGCCCGCACGGCCGCCCAGGGGCCGAGCGGGGTGACGGGACTGTCCGAGCCGAAGGCGAGCGGCACCCCGGCGCGCAGGAGGTCCGCGAAGGGGTTGAGGGTGCGGGCCCGCTCCACGCCCAGCCGCTCCGCGTACATGCCCTCCTCCCCGCCCCAGGCGGCGTCGAAGCCCGGCTGCACGGAGGCGATGAGGGCCAGTTCGGCGAAGGCGTCGATGTGGCCGGGGGTGAGCATCTCGGCGTGCTCGACCCGGTGGCGCAGCGCCCGCACCCGTTCGGTGCCCAGACGTGCGGCCGCGGTGCGGACGCCGTCGGTGACGGCGGTCAGGGCGGCGTCGCCGATGGCGTGGAAACCGGCCTGGAGCCCGGCCTCGGTACAGGCGGTCACGTGCGCCGCGACCGCCGCCGCGTCCAGGTGGGCCGTGCCGGTGTGCGGCGCGTCGGCGTAGGGGGCGTGCAGGTGCGCGGTGTGTGAGCCGAGCGATCCGTCGGCGAACAGGTCCCCGGCGGCGCCCACGGCCCCGAGCTCGCGCACCCGTCGCGCGTCCTTCGCGTTCGTGACGGCTTCGGCCCAGTAGCCGAAGACCCGGGGGCCCGGTTCGTCGGCGGCCAGGGCCAGCAGTGCGGTCAGGTCCTCGGGGCTGGAGATCTCCGGGCCGGCGCACTCGTGCAGCGAGCCCACGCCCAGTTCGGCGGCGCGGCGCAGCGTGGCCCGCTGCGCCGCGGCGCGCTGGGCGGGCGTGACGGAGGCGTACGCGGCGGCACGGACGGCGTGGTGGGCGGCGGCGGTCAACGGGCCGTCGCCGGTGAAGCCGGCCAGCTCGCGCACTCCGGGCACGGCCTCCAGCAGCGCGGTGGTGACCAGCGCGGAGTGGACGTCGATGCGGGTGAGGTACAGGGGGCGTCCACCGGCGGCCGCGTCCAGTTCCGCGCGGGACGGCGGCCGACGCTCGGGCCAGCCCCCGGCGTCCCAGCCGTGGCCGAGCAGGACGCGGTCGCCGGGCCGGTCGCGCGCGTGGGCGCGGACGCGGGCGAGGGCGTCGCCGAGGTCGGCGGCGCCGCTGAGGTCGAGGCCGGTGAGGGCCAGGCCGGTCGGGGTCGCGTGGACGTGGGCGTCGGTGAAGGCGGGGGTGACCAGGGCGCCCTCCAGGTCGACGACGTCGTCGACACCGTCGGCGAAGGAGTCGGCGGCGCCTTCGGAGCCGACCCAGGCCACCCGGTCGCCCTCGGTGACCATCGCGGTGGCGAACGGATCGGCCGGGCTGTACACCTCCCCGCCGCGCAGGAGGACGGTACGGGGCTCGTCGCCGGACGCGGTGCGCTCGCTCATGGCTCCCAGTCTCGCGCCAGGTGCCGGTAGGGCTTCACCCGGGGTGGGCGGCACCGCGGGTCACAGACGCGGCGGGCGGGCCTCGTACGGCGTGGAGAGCACGACGGTGGTCCGGGTGGAGACGCCCGCGAGGCTGCGGATGCGGGCCAGCAGGTGCTCGAGCTCGATCGGTGTGGCCACCCGCACCTTGAGGATGTAGTTCTCGTCGCCGGCGACGCTGTGGCACGCCTCGATCTCGGGGACGTCGGCGAGTCGGTCGGCGATGTCGTCGGGCGCGCTGGGGTCGAAGGGCGCGACGGAGATGAACGCCGTCATGGGCAGCCCGACGGACCCCGCGTCCACGACGGCCGCGTACCCCTTGATGACACCGCGCTGCTCCAGCCGGCGGACACGCTGGTGCACCGCCGAGGTGGACAGGCCCGTGGCCTTGCCCAGGTCGGTGTAACTCATCCGCCCGTCCTCGACGAGCAACTGCACGATCTGCCGGTCCAGCTCCTCCACACCACGCAACCTACTGCGCCGGGCGTGCTCCGGCACAGCGGGGCGGGTGAAGAGCGCACTGTGGGCCTCTCGTGTGACGAAGGCCACAGGAATGCTCCCGCGCTCCCGGGAGTGGCGGAGATTACGCGCCCGTGTGGACGGGAAATGCTTGCTGTGGCCGAGACCGGCTTGTCGAAGGCGTCCGGCCGACCCATTTCGAGGGGGATGTATGCGCAAGGTGCAGTCGCTCCGTCCTGACGTCCCGGCCATGCGGGACGCGGGGAGCGCCGAGGACACCCCGGAGTCCGACGAACAGTACGACTCCGTGGAGATCTACCGCGTGCTGTGCCCGCAGTGCGCACAGCCCATCGCGTTGCTGGCCGACGAGGAGCGGCTCCCCGAGCACGCGCTGTGCGCCTCGCCGTGGAACCCGTTCGGACTGACGGTGTGCGACGGTTCCGGTCTGTCGGCCGCCGCCGCCCGCGACGCGGCCGACGGTGAGCCGCAGGAGGAGGACGCGGCGGCCCTGCTGACGCTTCCTGCCGGGCTGGACTGGCGGACGCAGCCGTTCTCCCACGCGGGAGGCCCCGTCGCGAGGCCGGCGCGGCCCGAGCGGACGGCCGCCGCCGCCCGCCGATGAGTGCTCGGGGATTCTTTGTCGGGGTGTGACTAACCTTCGACCTCCCCTCCGCACGGCGCACTAGCGTCCCCGACACCAAGGGTCGCCGGCGTGCCGAGGAGGGCTCATGCGCCATGTCAACGGAACGCCGGTCGCCTCCGCGAGGACGCTCGGCACCGCTTCGGTGGTGGCGGCGCTCGCCGCCACCCTCGTGGCGCTGCTGGTCCCGGTCCGGATGTTCGACGGCGCCGCCACGGCAGCCGCCGCGCGGGGCTGGGAGGACGACGGCCGGGGCACGGTGAGCACCGAGTACGGACCGCTCACCGCGCTCGACCGCGACTTCGTGCGCACGGTCCGGCTCGCCGGTCTGTGGGAGCTGCCCGCGGGGCGGCAGGCGCAGGAGCGCAGCGGTCGCGCGTCGGTCCGGTTGGCCGGTGACCACCTCGTCGAGGGGCACACGGAGCTGGACGGGCTGGCGATCGGGACCGCCCGGGCGCTCGGCATCGAGCTGGCCAACCAGCCGAACGCGCGGCAGCGGGAGTGGCTGGCCCGGCTGGACGGCGCGCGCGGAGACGCGTTCGACCGGCTCTTCGCGAACCTGCTGCGCGAGGCGCACGGCACGGTCTTCGCACGGGTCGCGGAGGTGCGCGCCACCACGCGCAACTCCATGGTGCGCTCCCTCGCCACCCGTGCCAACGCCGTCGTGCTCGACCACATCACGGTGCTGGAGAACACCGGTCTGGTGGACTTCGAAGCGCTGGCCGCACAGCCGACGGCCGCCGCGCGTCGGGCCCTTGGTCCTGCCCGGAGCGACGAAGTGGAGTCACCCGATGAGGAAACAAGGTCATCAGCGCAGCCGCCGGACCCTCCGAACGGTCGCCGGCGTCTGCGCCCTGGTGCTGGGCGGCGGCGGAACGGCCGTCGTGGCGGGCCACGCCGTCGCCGGGTTCGGCCCGGGGGACGGCGGGGACCGGCGGGACGGCGGGCGCGGGGAGGCCCGTCAGGTCGCCCGCACGATCGACTGCCCCGACGTGGGCATGGCGCTGCGCGAGGTGCCCGAGAGCGCCAAGCGCCCGGTGGGCCGGGAGCTGGCCGCCCTGGACGCGCAGATCGCCCACGCCTACGAACGGCTCAACTCGTCCCGTTGGAGGGCGGGTTCGGTGCTGGCCGGGCTGGAACGCGAGCGCGGGCGGACCATCGGGCTCATCACCTCGGACATCGAGCGTGCGGGGGGACGGGCCGGGGACCTGGAGCGGATGAGCCGCTGCGGTGTCCAGCGCGACGACACGGCCGAGCCGGTATCCGACGGAGCGCGCATGGCGCCGTGGAAGGGCGTCGAGAAGCCGGGCGGACCCGTGCCCGAGGACTTCGTCGACATCCGCACCGTGCGGCCGTCCGACCCGCCGCCGCGGCCCGGGGACGACGCCTCCACCGGGACGTTCACCACCGAGTGCGGCACCAACGGGGAGGAGCACTTCAACTCGGACAACGTCATCGCCAACCCCGGGGTGGCCAACGGCGCGCACCACGTGCACGACTACGTCGGCAACCTCGCCACCGACGCGTTCAGCGACGACGAGGAGCTGGCCCGGGCCGACACGACCTGCGAGAACGGTGACCGCTCCAGCCACTACTGGCCCGTGCTGCGGCAGTTGGACGGCCGCCGGGACGACCGCGGGACCCGGGACGGCGGCGCCGGCGGCCACCTGGACGGCAACCTCGGCAGCATCCTCCGGCCGGCCGACGTCGACCTCACCTTCCGCGGCAGCCCGGTCTCCGAGGTCACCGGCATGCCGCGCTTCCTGCGCGTCATCACCGGGGACGCGAAGGCCTTCACGAACGGCACGGACAACGCCAACGCCTCCTGGAGCTGCACCGGCTTCGAGGACCGGCAGCTGACCGACCGGTACCCGATCTGTCCCGACGGCAGCCGGGTGGTGCGGACCTTCGCGTTCCAGAGCTGCTGGGACGGCGAGAACACCGACAGCGCGAACCACCGCACGCACGTCGCGTTCGCCGAGGACGACGGCGGCTGCCCGGACGGGTTCCGGGCGATCCCTCAGCTCGTCCAGCGCATCGTGTACGACGTGCCGCCCGGTGCGGCGTTCGCGGTGGACAGCTTCCCCGAGCAGCTGCACAAACCCGTCACCGACCACAGCGACTTCATCAACGTCATGGACGAGGACCTGATGCGGAAGGTGGTGGCGTGCGTCAACGGCGGCCGTGACTGCGGCTGACGCGCCGCGCGCCGACCGGGCCCGTTCGCCGGCTCCCCCACCGGAGCGGGCGGGCGGGCCGAGGCGTGCGAAGCGGCGGCGGGAGGACGTCTCCCGCCGCCGCCGTGGCGCAGCACCCGCGGAGTGCTACAGCCCGTTCACGCGTGCCTCCCGGGCGATGCCGAGGGGACGCATGCCCGCCGCCACCGCCCGGGCCCGTCGCCCGGCCCGGGCCTGGCTGCGGCGCAGCTGCGCGAGGAGCCGTCGGCTGCGCAGCGTCATCTCCAGCTCGAAGCGGGTGCGCGGGTCGCGCAGCGCGGGGCCGAACAGCTTCTCGATCTGCCGCAGCCGGTAGCGGACCGTCTGCGGGTGGACCTGGAGGGTACGCGCGGCCTCCGGCGCGCCCCCGCTCTCCAGCCACGCCAGGAGCGTGACCTCCAGCCGCTCGCTCTGCCGGGGCGTCAGGTCGTCCAGCGGGCTGAGCCAGCGCCCGCTGAGGGCCCGGGTGAGCGACTCGTCCTGGAGCAGCAGGAGCAGGGTCAGGTGGTCGTCGACGAAGACGGGTTCGGGCGTGTGGGCGCCGCGCTGCGCGCGCAGCGGCAGCAGCCGCCGGGCCCAGTGCAGCGACGAGGCGGTCTCGGCCAGCGGCACGGCGTGGCCGACGGCCGCCGGTCGGCCACGCAGGACGTTCTCCAGGGTGTGACGCGTGCCCTGGCCCTCGTCGGCGACGAGCAGACAGGTCTCGCCGTCCGCCAGGCTCAGGAGGGTGTCGCCGAGGGCCGACGCGAGTTGCCCGGCCTCACCGGGAGAGGTGAGGACGACGGCCCGCACCGCGTCGGGCAGCGTCCACCGGGCCGAGCGGGCCAGCTCCACGAGGGAGTGCTCCGGGGCGCACGGGTCGCCGGTCAGGGCGGCGAACAGCTGGCGCCTGGCGCGGTCGATGGGCACGGCCGCCGGGAGGCGTCCGGGGCGCGGCGCGGGTTCCTCCGCACCCTCCTCGCGGTACCCGAGTGCGATCAACAGGGCGTTTTCCACGAACGATTTCGCGTCGTCCCGGTCGATTACCGATGGAAGGGTGGCAAACTCCGGAATACTGCGCTGAAGCACATCGACGACCTGGTCGGCGATGGCGGGCAGTTCCTTTCGCAGAACGCGCGTCCATTCGCCGCGCGGGCGGGCCCAGATGCGATGGGTCAGTTCACACATCTCTACCTCGTTCCTGCCGGGGTGGAGGCCGCCCGCTGCCGTGCCGGGCGGCCCGTGGATGTCCGAAGCCGTGCCGATTCCCCGAGTTGGCACGGGATTTAACCATCCGTCGGCGCCCTCACGGGAGGGGCGGCCACCTCCTGGCCGCGTCCCGGCCGCCGTGCACGGATCCGGCCAGGACCGCCTTGGAGGGGCATCATCCGCAGCCCCGCGCAGCGGTGCGACGCCGCGACCGGAATTTGTCACAGCGCGATAAATCCGACGAGTGGTGAACGGCGTTCAGCGATGCTCTTGGCGCCCGTCCCCGCGGCAATTGACCCCGCAAAGCGGCGACAGCGGAACCGGCGATCCCGGGTTAACTCCGGTAACACCATCTCGCGATTGCTGTCGAATTCGCTCACGAACGGCGGCGCGCGCGACCGGTGGCGCACAGGCGGCCGGTGCACCGCCCGGCGGGCCGCTCGCAACCGGATCGTACGGAGGTTCCGTTGACGCCCGACCCCCCGACCCCGAGGCAGCCGACCCGCGCTTCCTCCCCCGGCACGGCCCCGACTCGGCCCCGAGCCCGCCCGCGCGCCCGCTCCCACCGGCCGAGGACCGGCCCCGCGCGCGGGACGCCCCGCGGCGGTGCCCGCCGGGGGCCGCGCGGCCGGATCGACCACCGACGGCACGCCGGCGTCAGGCCGGTGCTCACCCGGTCTCGGCTCACACCCGGTCTGGGGCTCTCGGGCGTGCTGTCCCTGGCGGTCGCGGCGAGCGCCGGGGCGTTCCACCGCACCGTCGCGTTCCTGGACTTCGGGGCCGGTGTGCTCTCCCTGGTCGCGCTGACCGCCACGGTGCTGTGGGGCCTGGCGGCGACCGACCGGCTCGTCCTGTCCTCCGCGCACCGACTGCTGGCGCAGGGCGTGCACCGGGGCACGGCCGTGGCGGGGCTGGGCTTCCTCGCCCTGCACATCTGGGTGAAGGTGGCGGAGGGGCGGATCAGTCCTCTCGCCGCCGGTGTGCCGTTCGCCGACGGCACCCGGCCGGTGCTCCTCGGCCTGGGCACGCTCGCCGGCTACCTCTTCCTCGCCGTCGCGATCACCGGTGCGGTGCGCAGCGTGTTCGCCTCCGGGAGCGGGTCGCGCCGGTGGCGGGCGCTGCACATGTGCGCCTACCCCGCCTGGGGCGCCGCCCTGGTGCACGGCCTCAAGGCCGGACGGGCGGCGGACGGCTGGGTGACGGCGGCGTACGTCCTGTGCCTGCTCGGTGTCGCCGCCGCACTGGGGCTGCGGCTGTGGCCGCCCGGCGGCCGGGGTCCGGGGCCGGGCGGCCGGGCCGGAGGCGGGGCGGGCAGGTGGGCGCCGTGGCGGAGGTGACCCCCTCGGTGCTGTCCATCGGTCCGCCGCGGCTGCTCGCCGGCCTCGACCGGGTGGCCCGTCTGGACCGGGTGGCGCACCTGACCGTGCACGGCTCCCCGCCCCGGCTGCGGGCCGACGAACTGGTCGAGCTGGCCGCGAACATCGATCTGCGCGGAAAGGGCGGGGCCGGCTTCCCGTTCGCGCGCAAGGTGCGGGCCGTCGCCGACTCGGCCCGGCGGCGCGGCGGACGCTGCGTGGTCGTGGTCAACGGCAGCGAGGGGGAGCCGAGTTGCCTCAAGGACACGGCGCTGCTCCGGCACGCGCCGCACCTGGTGCTCGACGGTGCGGCCCTGTGCGCGCAGGCGCTGGGCGCCGAGGAGGTGTGGGTCGGCGTGACGCGCGTCGACGTCGAGCGGTCGGTGCGCGCGGCCGTCGCCGAGCGCGGTCCGCAGCCGCCGCGACCGCACGTGACCCGGCTGCCCGAGCGCTTCGTCACCGGGGAGGGCACGGCGCTGGTGAACGGCATCGCCCACGGGCGCGCCCTGCCCGCCGGACGCCGGGTGCGGTCGAGCGAGAGCGGACTGGGCGGACTGCCGACGCTGCTGTCGAACACCGAGACGTACGCCCAGATCGCCGTCGCCGCGCGGCTGGGGGCGCTGGAGTACCGGTCGGTGGGGCTGCCCGGCGAGCCGGGCACCGTCCTGCTGACCGTCGGCGGCACCCGGGTGGTGGAGACGCCCAGCGGCGTCCCGCTGCCGTACGTCCTGAAGGTCTGCGGCACCGATCCCGGTCAGGGCGTGCTGGTGGGCGGCTACCACGGCGGCTGGCTGGCCCCGCGGGCGGCGCGGACGGCGCTCGTCTCCCGGGAGTCCCTCGCGGACGCCGGGGCGGGGCTGGGGGCGGGCGCGGTCCTGCCACTGCCCGCGTCGACGTGCCCGGCCGGGGAGGCGGCCCGGGTGGCGCGCTGGATGGCGCGGGAGTCGGCCGGCCAGTGCGGGCCGTGCTTCGCCGGCCTCCCCGGCCTCGCCGACGACCTGGACCGGGTGGTGCGCGGCGGCGGCGAGCGGGCACTGGCGGACGTCGCCGCGCGCATGGACGCGGTGACCGGGCGGGGGGCCTGCGGTCACCCCGACGGCACCGTGCGGTTCGTCACCTCGGCGCTGACGGTCTTCGCCGGGCACTTCCGCGCGCACGCGCTGGGCGGGCCGTGCGGGCTGCCGGTGAGCGGGGTGCTGCCGCTCGGCGAGGAGGAGGCCCGCTCCCCCGGCTCCCCCCGAACCGGCGGCCGGTCGGACGGCGGGCGGGCGGACACCGAGCGACTCGTCGTGGACTGGACGCTGTGCCGGGGGCACGGCCTGTGCGCGGACATCGCCCCCGGAGTGCTGCGCCTGGGGCCCGACGGTTATCCGGAGCGGGCCGTCTCACACGTCCCCGGCCGCCTCCGACAGGACGCGCTGCGGGCCGTGCGCCGCTGCCCGGCGCTGGCGCTGCGCATCCAGGAGTGAACGGACCAGGCGTGCCCGAGGAGTTGTCACCCGCGCACAACTTCCGCGCACGCTGAGCCGGACGGCCGCCACCGGCCGTATGCCCACCACGACGGAGCCCGGAGGGGCTCGGTCCGGCCCCCGGGGCCGCAGTACAGGTCAGCCGAGGTGAAGGAGCGGTCATGAGGAATCGGCGGCAGCGGGTCGCGACGGGTACGGCGGTGGCGGCGGTCCTGGCGGTGACGTCGGCCTGCGGCGGGGAGGCGGGGACGACGGAGGACCGGGTGCGGCCCGCCGGGGACAGCTCCTCCCTCTCCCCCGGCTACGGCACCGGTGGAGGCTACGGGGACGACGGCTCCCGGCCGACCGGTGCCGAGGACCGCTCCGGCCCGGCGAAGACCCTCGCCCTGCGTGCCGACGCCGAACTGGGCGAGGTCGTCACGGACGGCGCCGGCTGGACGCTGTACCGCTTCGAGGAGGACTCGGCGAAGCCCCCGGCCGCCACCTGCGAAGGCGACTGCGCCGCCGCCTGGCCCCCGGTCCCCGCCGACGACGCCGAGGCGGCGGCCGGCATGGACGCGGAGCTGCTCGGCTCCGTGGACCGCGCCGACGGCACCCGGCAGCTCACGCTGGGCGGCTGGCCCGTCTACCGCTACGTGAAGGACGCCCGGCCGGGGGACGTCAGCGGCCACGGCGTCGGCGGCACGTGGAACGCGCTGGCCGCCGACGGCGGCAGGGCGGGCGCGGGAGCGCGGCCGGAGGACGGCGGTGAGGCCGCTCCGCCGGCCGGCGGAGCGCAGGAGTCGCGAGGACCGGAGCCCGGCGGCGACGCCGCGCTGAGCGCGGCGGAGGACCCGGAGCTCGGGCGGATCGTGCGGGACGCCGAGGGCCGCACCCTGTACCGCTTCGACCAGGACACCGCCTGGCCGATGGCGTCGAACTGCACCGGGTCCTGCCTGGAGACCTGGAAGCCGGCCGCGCCGGTGGACGTGCGGGCCCTGGAGGGCGTCGACCCGGAGCTGGTGACGACGTTGGAGCGGCCGGACGGGAGCGAGCAGCTGTCCATCGACTGCTGGCCCGTGTACTGGTACACGGGCGACGCGGAGCCGGGCGACACCGCCGGGCACGGCGTCGGCGGCACGTGGCACGCCGTCACGCCGGACGGCGGGCGGGCCCGGGCGGCGTCCTGACCGGCGCTCGCCGGGTGGGGCGGGGCCGACGCCGGGGCCCCGCCCCACCGCGCGTCAGCGGCTCTCCGGGCCGAGGAGCTGACGGGCGATGACGACCCGCTGGATCTGGTTGGTGCCCTCGACGATCTGCAGCATCTTCGCCTCCCGCAGGAAGCGCTCGACGGGGAAGTCCGTCGTGTAGCCGTAGCCGCCCAGGACCTGCACGGCGTCGGTGGTCACCTGCATCGCCGTGTCGGTGCAGGTCAGCTTCGCCATGGCGGCCTGGCGGGTGAAGGGCAGTCCCTCGTCGCGGCGGCGGGCGGCGGCCAGGTACAGCGCGCGGCCGGCCTCGATCCGGGTGGCCATGTCGGCGATGAGGAAGCGCAGCCCCTGGAAGTCGGCGAGGGGACGGCCGAACTGCCGCCGCTCGGCGGCGTAGGCGACGGCCTGGTCCAGCGCGGCCTGGGCCAGGCCGACGGCGCAGGCCGCGATCCCGAGCCGGCCGGCGTCCAGGGCCGCGAGGGCGACGGCGAAGCCCTGCCCCTCGTCCCCGATGCGGCGGGCGTCGGGGACCCGTACGTCGTCGAGGTTGATCTGCGCGGTGGGCGAGCCCTTCATGCCCATCTTCCGCTCGGGCGCGCCCGCGCTGAGGCCGGCGGCGTCACCCGGCACGAGGAAGGCGGTGATGCCGCGCGGGCCCTCGCCGCCGGTGCGGGCGAGCACCGTGTAGAAGTCGGCGATGCCGCCGTGGGTGATCCAGGCCTTGGTCCCGGTGAGCACCCAGTCGTCGCCGTCGCGCACGGCGCGGGTGCGCAGGGAGGCGGCGTCGGAACCGGACGAGGGCTCGGAGAGGCAATACGCGCCCAGCAGTCCGCCCCCGAGCATCGCGGGCAGGTGCTCGGAGCGCTGCTCCTTGCTGCCGAAGGAGGCCAGTGCGTGGCAGGCGAGGCTGTGCACGCTGACACCGAGGCCGACGGTCAGGCGGGCGGCCGCGAGCTCCTCCAGCACCTGGAGGTAGACCTCGTAGGGCTGGTCCCCGCCGCCGTACTCGGCCGGGTAGGGCAGCCCGAGCAGGCCGGAGCGAGAGAGCAGGGCGAACGTCTCCCGGGGGAAGCGGCCGGCTTCCTCCTCCTCCGCCGCGACCGGCTCGATCTCGCGCTGCACCAGGTCACGCACCAGGCTCAGCAGATCCTGGGCTTCCTCGGTGGGCAGCCGACGCTCCACCGGCTGGGGGCCGTATTCGGACATCGCGGCGCTCTCCTCCCTGTCGGGCGCTACGGCGACGGGCGCCGGGTGTGTGGCGGCGCCGCCAGAGGGATGTTGTGGCCCGGCCGATAGTGCCCCCTCGGGTCTCGAAGGTGGCTGACCAGCGGCTGTGGCGCAATGGAGTATGCCCGATCGGCGGCTTCCCGTCACGGTCCGAGCCTCACTCGTGAGGCGATCGTTGCTGGTGAGGACGGTCGACACGGGCAGCGGGGCGACGGGAGGTGGACCGGGGCGGGTCAGAGGCGGCGGAGCACGGCCCGCTTGGCGGCGGTGAACTCCTCGGCCGTCAGGACGCCGGACGTGTGCGGCTCTCCCCGCTCGCGCAGGCGTCCGCCAGGTGGCTCCGCTCCTCCCGCCGCTCCGGTGGCCGGATTAGGCCGGGCCGTCCACGGGAACCCGTGGACGGCCCGGCCGGCGCGGTCCGCGTCGGCCCGTGCGGTTGTTGAGGTCCGAGCGCCAGGAGAGCCGATGCACGCCCTGACCGTAGCCCCGCAGCAGCAGGACTCCCTGCGGCTGGAGACGCTGCCCGACCCGGCCCCGGCCGACCACGAGCTGCTCGTGGAAGGGCTGATGCTCGGGGTGTGCGGCACCGACCGGGAGATCGTCGCCGGGGACTACGGCTGGGCCCCGCCCGGCCGGGAGCGGCTGGTCCTCGGGCACGAGTCGCTGGGCCGGGTGCGGCAGGCGCCGCCGGGCAGCGGGTTCGCCGAGGGCGACCTGGTGGCCGGGATCGTGCGGCGCCCCGATCCGGTGCCGTGCGGCGCGTGCGCGCACGGCGAGTTCGACATGTGCCGCAACGGGCGGTACACCGAGCGCGGCATCAAGGAGATCGACGGATACGCGGCCACGCTGTGGACGGTCGAGGCCGACTACGCCGTGCGGGTCGACCCGTCGCTGGAACGTGTGGGGGCCCTGCTGGAGCCGACGACCGTCGTGGCCAAGGCGTGGGAGCAGGTGATGCGGATCGGGGGCCGGGCCTGGTTCGCGCCGGGTTCGGTGCTCGTCACCGGCGCCGGGCCCGTCGGCCTGCTGGCGGCGCTGCTCGGCCGCCAGCGGGGTCTGGAGGTGCACGTCCTGGACCGGGTCACCGGCGGGGTCAAGCCGGAGCTCGTCCGGGATCTGGGCGGCACCTACCACACCGGGGACGTCGAGGAGGTGCTGCGCGCGGTCCGGCCGGACGTCGTCATCGAGGCGACGGGCGCCCCCTCGGTGGCCTTCGGCGCGATGTGCGGGCTGTCGGCGTACGGTCTGCTGTGCCTGACCGGTGTCTCCGCGACGGGACGCACCCTGCGGCTGGACGCCGGGGCCCTCAACCGCGACCTGGTGCTGGAGAACTCGGCGGTGGTGGGCTCGGTGAACGCGGGCCGGGGGCACTACGCGGCGGCGGCCGAGGCGCTCGCCGCCGCCGACGTGGCGTGGCTGAACCGGATGATCACCCGCCGGGTGCCGCTGGCGGACTTCGCGCGGGCGTTCGAGCCGGACCCGGAGGGCGTCAAGACCGTGCTGGAGCTGGGCGGTTAGCCGGTCCGCGGGCAGTTCCGCCGCACGGCCGCGAGCGTCGTCGGGCACCCCGCGGCGCCGGGAACGCGGCGCCGGGAACGCGGCGTCGGGAACGCGGCGTCGGGAACGCGGGGCCGGTCGGTCAGGGCGCGGCGGCGAGCCGGACGGCGTTCTCCAGGAGCAGCGCGTGGACGAACGCCTGGGGCAGGTTCCCGCGCAGCTGGCGCTGGACGACGTCGTACTCCTCGGCGTACAGGCCCGGGGAGCCGCAGGCGCCGCGGGTGCGTTCGAACCACCGTCCGGCCGCGGCGGTGCGCCCCTCGGCGAGGCACGCGGCGGTCATGAAGTGCCCGCACAGCAGGAAGGCGCCCTCGGCCCGACCGAGCGGGTGGTCGCCGTGCTGGAAGCGGTAGACGTACCCCTCGCTGGTCAGGTCCCGTTCCACGGCCTCCCGGGTCGCGGTCAGGGCGGGGCCGTCGGCGAGGCGGCGGTCCATCGACAGCGGTCGGAGCAGGGCGGCGTCCAGGCGTGCGTCCTGCGGGGAGCGCTGCCAGCGGCCCGTGGGGTGCTTGCAGGTGCGCTCGGTCTCCCGCAGGACGGCGTCCGCGAGCTCCTCCCAGCGCCGGGCCGACGGTCCGGGCAGGGCCTCGGCCGCCGCCCGCAGCCCGGCGACGGCGGAGAGCCGGGAGTGGGTCCACCAGGCCGGCTCGATCTCCCACAGGCCGGCGTCGGGACGCCGCCAGGTCTCCTCGACGGCACGGGCGGCGATGTCCACCGCGCGGCGGGCGTCGTCGTCGAGCCGGTCCAGGCGCGCGGCGGCGGCGAACAGGGACAGGGCCTCACCGAAGACGTCGAGCTGGAACTGCGCGCCCGCCCGGTTGCCGATCCGGTTGCCGCCGCCGGGATACCCGGGCAGCGGCAGCGTCCTCTCGCGCGGGAGGGGGCCGCCGTCGACCCGGTAGGCCGGCCGCAGGTGGGGACCGTCCTCGTGCAGGCGGCGCGCCGTGAAGCGCACGGCGTCGTCGACGAGCCGGTGCGGGCCGTGCCGGGCGACGGCCGTGCCCGCGTAGGCCTGGTCGCGCAGCCACGCGTAGCGGTAGTCGTAGTCCCGGCCCGTGGCGGCCCGCTCGGGCAGCGAGGTGGTGGCGGCGGCGACCATCCCCCCGGATCGGCTGGTCAGGCCGGTCAGGACGGCGTACGCCTGGCGGACGTCGGCTGCGGCGGGCAGCTCCCGGCACTCCGGGACGGCCTGTGCCCACGCGCGTTCCGTCCGCTCCCACAGCCGCGCGGGGTCGAGCGGATCGTCGCGGGGGCCTGCGGAGATCTCCAGGACGAGGTCGTGGCCACCGCCCGCCGGGACGGCGACGGGAGCGGCGAGAGCGCCGTCCGGGCCGACCGCGGCGTGGGCGAGGCCGTGCAGCCGGACGTGCAGGGACCCGCTGCGGGCGTGCCAGACCCCGTCCCGGAGTCTGAGGTCCGTCATCGGACGCGTCCCGAAGTCGGCGCGCACGGCCAGCCGGACCTGCACCCGTGCCGCGCCCCGCACGGCGCGCACCCGGCGCAGGAGGACCGCCCGGTCCGCGTCGCCGGGCAGGGCGAGGGCCTCGCGGCACTCGGTCTGGGAGCCGGTCAGCGTCCACCGGCTGACCCGGATGAGGCTGCCGTCCTCGTAGCGGCCGCCCCACACCTGCCACGGGTCGTCGGGCCGGACGGTGAAGTCGCCGCTGCCGCCGATCAGGGCGGAGAAGACGGCGGCGTCGTGCCAGCGCGGTGCGCACATCCACACCACGGCGCCGTGCGGATCGATGAGGGCGCCCCGTTCGCCGTCGGCGAGCAGCGCGTAGCTCCGCAGCGTCCAGGGCACGTGGGTGCCCCGCAGCGCGGTGCCCCCGGCGTCCCTCGGCTGGTCGACGAAGGGCGGGTCAGCCATGGCCGCGACCGGGGAGGCGGCCGGCGAACTCGGTGAGCTTCTGACGCACGCCCCGGGCCGCGATCGCCGTGCGGTCGGGATCGCGGACCATCGCCTTCGCGGCCTTCTTTCCCTGGTCGACCCTGATGTGCGGCGGGATCGGGGCGATCTCGGCGTCCACCGTGAACTCCAGGACGACGGGCACCTCGCTGGCCAGCGCCGCGTCCCAGGCGGCCCCGACCTTCCTCGGCGTGTCGCAGCGGATGCCCTTGAGCCCGAGGAGCTCGGCGTACGCGGCGTAGGGCACGTCGGGGATGTCCTGCGAGCCGGGGTACTTCGGGTCGCCGCCCATGGCCCGCTGCTCCCAGGTGACCTGGTTGAGGTCCTGGTTGTTGAGCACGCAGAAGACCAGCGGCTGCTCGCCCGACAGGCGGTCCAGGTACCGCTTGACGGTGATCATCTCGTTCATGCCGTTCATCTGGAACGCGCCGTCCCCGATGAAGGCCACCACCGGGCGGTCGGGGTGGGCGAAGCGGGCCGCGATGGCGTAGGGCACGGCCGCGCCCATGGTGGCGAGCGTGCCGGACAGGGACGCCCGCATCCCCTCGCGCAGCAGGAGGTGGCGGGCCCACCAGTTCGTGCCGGAGCCGGAGTCCGCGGTCACGATGGCGTGGTCGGGCAGCCGGGGCGAGAGTTCGCTCGCCACCGCCTGCGGGTTGACGGTGCCGTCGAAGTGCTGGTCCGCGCGGCGTTCGCAGACGCGGTGCCACTCCACCACGTCCTTCTCGATCTGCTTGCGCCAGCTCCGGTCCTCCTTGCGGTGGAGCATCGGGATGAGCGCGCGCAGCGTCTCCTTGGAGTCGCCGACGAGGTGGGCGTCCATCGGGTAGCGCATCCCGATCATGCGCCCGTCGATGTCGATCTCCACGCCCCGGGCCTGTCCCTCGTCGGGGAGCCACTCCGCGTACGGGAAGCTCGTGCCGATCATGAACAGTGTGTCGCAGTGCTGCATCATCTCGTCGCTGGCCCTGCTGCCCAGCAGGCCGATGGGGCCGGTGACGTAGGGCAGGGAGTCGGGCAGCACCTCGCGGCCGAGGAGCGCCTTGGCGACGCCGGCGCCCAGCAGCTCGGCGACCTCCTTGACCTCGTCCTCGGCCTCGGCCGCGCCCTGCCCGATGAGGATGGCCACGCGCTCGCCCTCGTTGAGGACGCCGGCGGCCCTGCGCAGCTCCCGCTCGTCGGGCAGCATGCGCGGCCTGCTCCAGCCGACGCTGGAGAAGACCGAACCGTGCGCCTTGGGGGGCGAGGGCTGGGCCTCCTCCTCCTGCACGTCGTCCGGAATGATGATCGTGGCCACGCCTCGGCGGGTGAGTGCCGTCTTGTAGGCGCGGTCGATGACGTGCCGGGCCTGCCCGGGGTGCGTCACCATCTGGCAGAACTCGGAGACGTCGGCGAAGAGGTTCTCCAGCGCGATCTCCTGCTGGTAGTGCGAGCCGAGGCACAACCGCTTCTGCTGGCCGACGACGGCGACCACGGGCTGGTGGTCGAGCTTGGCGTCGTAGAGACCGTTGAGCAGGTGGACGCCCCCGGGGCCCGAGGTGGCGACGCAGACACCGACCTCACCGGTGAACTTGGCGTGGCCGCAGGCCATGAAGGCGGCCATCTCCTCGTGGCGGGCCTGGATGAACTCCGGGTCGCCCTGCGCCCGGTCGAAGGCTCCCAGGAGGCCGTTGATGCCGTCGCCGGGATAGCCGTACACACGGTGCGTGCCCCACGCCTTCAGGCGTTCGAGCACGTGGTCGGCGACCTGAGTCACGTCGTCCTCCGCAATCCTCGTCTCCACCGGGCGTGGGGCGGGTTACCCGGCAGTGGACGGTCAAACGGCCCGTCGGGCGGGGTGGGGCGGGCGGGTGACGCCGGTCGGACGCCGTGGCGCCCCACTGCCGCGACCATGTCCCCCGCCGCGCGTGACGGCCGGTCAGCGGGTGGACCCGGCGGTCGCACGTCCGGGCACGGCGGAGGACGGAGGGCGGAGGAGTGAGCGTTCAGGCGACGCCGAGGGAGCGCAGGACGTGGCGCTGACGGGGGGTGAGGCGGGTGGGGAAGTAGAGGTAGCACACGCCTCCGGTGCCGCCCCTGACGCGGCCGTCGGCGTCGAGGCGCTTGGTGCGCAGCCAGATGTTCTCGAACGCCCGCCGGGGGTAGACGCGGCGGACCTCGGCGTTGCCGTCGGCGTTCGGGTCGTTGGCGATGACGTCGCCGTCCCGGGTGAAGCCGACCACGGTCATCAGGTGGCCGGCGGTGCCGTACCCGGCGCCGGGCAGCTCCTCCTCCCGGAAGGACTGCGACGTGATCAGCGGGATGCCGGCGCGGACGAGCCGTTCGGCGTCGAGGAGGGAGTCCAGCCGGGTGACGACGGCCTGCAGGTCGTCGTAGGTGGCGGCGTAGGCCGCGTTGAAGGGCCAGTTCCCGCAGCCTTCGTACTGGTAGTCGTAGGTGCCCCGGGCCGCGTGGCACACCTGGGGGTCGTCGTAGGCGGGGTCGACCCAGGTGTAGTCGGCGGGGTCCGGCACCCGGCCCCAGGACTCGATGATCATCTGGGAGGACGTCGGGCTGCACCAGGCCTCGCCGCCGTTGTCGTACTCGGGGTAGCGGCCGATGTGGATGTTCTGCGAGTAGCGCGGCGCGTCCAGCTCGACACCGGCCGCCTCGCCGGGCGCGGTGGCGGGCACCTCGAACCGGTCGGGCACGTCGGAGGTCATGGCGCCCAGCCGCCACAGCGTCGGCGTCTCCCGGCTGCCCGGGGCGCGCAGCAGGGTGGCGCGGAGCTGGAACGCGGTGAGCTTCAGGCCCTCCTCGGTGACGGCCAGGGTGTCGGTCCACACCGTGCTGCGTCCGTCGCCCTGGCCGCTCACCGACGTGCGGCGGGGCACGTCGTCGCCGTCGCCGGAGGTCCACACGCCGAGCGTGTACCAGGGCGAGGACGTGCCGTCCGGGTAGGTCCCGCGGGCCTCGACCCGCAGCCAGGTGCCCTCGGGGGTGTCGGCGTTCCAGGAGGCGATGAGCTCACCGGCGGGGTGGTGCGGGCGCTGGACCGGGGAGAGCCACGTGCCGTACTCCCACCGCTCGCGCGCGGTGCCGCCGTGCGGGTCGCGGTAGGTCGACGTCCCGGCGGGGGTGCCGATGCGGAGGCCGGGGCGCGCACCCCGGTGCACGCGAAGACCGTCGGACGTGCCGTGCCGCCAGTCGCGGACCCCGCTCCACGCCCGGTGGGCGACGGTGGACGCGGTCCGTCCGCCACCGCCGGCCGGGGGCCGCGCGGGTACGGCGGCGGCCGGCACCGTGCTCGCCGCCGCGGTGGCGGCGACGGCCACGGAGGCCGCCAGGAGGGCTCGACGGGTCGGGACGGGTCGGCTCATGCGGGTGGTCCCCCAAGTCGCTCGGAGTCGGTCGCCGCGGTGGCGGCTGCGTCAACTATCGCCGGGAGGGGGGCGCCGGGCCAGAGGCCGCGCCCGGTGGGCGCCGGCCGTCATGGGCCTGGACCACTGACGGTCCAGCGGGCCGTAGGCTGGCCGGGTGACGTCCCCCTCCCCCGCCCTGGTCGCCCTCGCGGCGCGGCTGCGGGCGCTCCCGGCCTCCTGCGGGGCGGTGCGCCTGGTGGCCGTCGACGGGCACGCGGGGTCGGGCAAGAGCACGCTGGCCCGGAGCCTGGCGGCGGCGCTGGGCGACGCCCCGGTCCTGCACCTGGACGATCTGGCCTCGCACGCCTCGTTCTTCGGCTGGACGGCGCGGCTCGCCGACGACGTCCTCACCCCCTTCGCGCACGGGGCCACGGCCCGGCCTGCGGCGTACGACTGGGAGCGGCGGGCCTGGGGGCGGCGGCTCGCCCTGCCGCCCGCGCCCGTGGTGCTGCTGGAGGGGGTGGGCGCCGGCCGGCGGGCGGTGCGGCCCGCGCTGGCGGCGGTGGTGTGGCTCGACGTCGATCGCGAGATCGCCTGGGAGCGCGGGCGGCGCCGCGACGGCCCCGGGCTGGCGGCGTTCTGGGACGCGTGGACGGCGGCCGAACGCGCGCACTTCGCCGCCGACCCGACCCGTCCGTACGCGGATCTGCTCGTGCGGCAGGTGCCGCGCGGCTACGCGGCGCTGCCGGGGGCGAGGGCGTCCCGGCTCCACGACGGCCGTGACCCGGAGTAGTCACACGGGTCCGGTGTGCGGCCGGTACGGGCGGGGCCGGGCGAGCCCGGGGGCGGGTCGCTGACCGCGCCGGGCCACCGGCGGCGCGCACGGCGTGACGGGGTCACCGCGGGCGCGGGGACGTGCGTCCTCCTCGGTGCGCATATGCCTTGACCTGCGACGGGGTGAAGGATTACGTTCGCGGTACACGGTCCGTTCGGATCGTCTGCACACGCGGAGCCCTCGGTCGTTCCCCCGTGACCGGGGGCTCCGTCCTGCCCGGGGCGCGGCGCGGCCGGGCCGGTCGCCGAACGTCGGCTGCGGTCACCCTGAGTGAAATTCGCCCGGCGCCGGCGCCGGGCGTGCGCATACCGTCCGTACCGCGGCCTTCGACGCAGCGTGCGGCACGGGTACGATGCGAGACGTTGCGAGGCGCCGGGCGATCCCCGACCATGATTCTTCAGCGAGCTTCAACCGCCGTCCGTGATACGGCAGTTGGCCGGGCAGGGTGAGGCCCGGCGAGACCCGACGGGATCGGCCCTGGGGGACGGGATGGACTTCGGCACGCGGGACGCGGGAGAGCCGCGCGCACCGGCCGACCTGGCCTGGCTGCGCGGCGTGGACTCCTACACCGTGGGCAACTACCCCCGGGCCGAGGAGGAGTTCCGTGCTGCGGTGCGGCTGGACGTCGGCATGGCCGACGCCTGGCTGGGGCTGCACGCGCTGCGCGTGGACACCGTCACGGCGCTGCTGCGGATGTTCGAGTACCGCGACCGCTTCGGGGAGCAGCGCTCCCGGCACGGGCGGAAGCTCAACTCCTGGTACTGGCTCGGCTGGTGGGTCCAGCCGGTCCTGGAGAACGGCCGCGACCTGCTGCTCGCGCACGCCTCGCACTGGCTGGACGGCCGGCACCTGGCCGAGCTCGACCGCGCGCTGGCCGGGTGTCCGCCGCCGGACTCCGATCCACACGTCCGCTTCCTCCACGCCTGCCGCGCCTACCTCGCCAAGGACTGGGAGGGCCTGGTGGTCCACACCGAGCCGCTGGTCGACGATCCCCTGCTGGGGATAGAGGCCGGTCTGTTCGCGGGCATGGCCCGGGTGCGGCTGGAGATGTACGGGCAGGCCGAACCGCTCCTGGCCACCGCCCTGATGCGGTGCCGCAGCGAGCAGCCGCAGCGCAAGGAGCTGCGGTACTGGCTGGCACGGGCGCGGGAGGGCACCGGCCGCAGCGCGGCGGCCCTGCCGCTGTACCGCGCCGTGCACCGGGTGGACCCGGCCTTCATGGACACCGCCGCCCGGCTCACCGCCATCGCCGAGTCGGACGGTACGGCCGACGCGCTCACCTCCTCCTGGGCCGCTCCGCTGCGGACGGCCGGTGGCGGCATGCCGGACGGCACGGTGCCGGACGGCGGCGGCCCCCGCGAGACGGGGACCGAACCGGGCGGCCCGGACGGCGGCGGGGCCCCGGACGCCGTGCCGGAGGAGCTGTGGGACACGGCGCCGGGCGCCCCGATGGGGGTCGGTGCGGTACGGGACGGCGCCGCGCGGCGGACGGGCCGGGGGCCGGCCGAGCGCTGGCCCCGGGGACCGGCCGACCCGGACCTGCTGGCCCGGGCGCTGGACGAGCTGGCGGGCATGGTGGGGCTGGAGCCGGTCAAACGCCAGGTCCGGGCGCTCTCGGCGCAGCTGCACATGGCCCGGCTGCGGTCCCGTCAGGGGCTGCCGGTGCAGCCCCCCAAGCGGCACTTCGTCTTCTCCGGCCCGTCGGGCACGGGCAAGACGACGGTGGCGCGGATACTCGGGCGGGTGTTCTACGCCCTGGGCCTGCTGGGCGGGGACCACCTGGTGGAGGCCCAGCGCTCGGACCTGGTCGGGGAGTTCCTCGGCCAGACGGCCGTGAAGGCGAACGAGCTGATCGACTCCGCGCTCGGCGGGGTCCTCTTCGTGGACGAGGCCTACAGCCTGTCCAACTCCGGGTACGCCAAGGGAGACGCCTACGGTGACGAGGCCCTGCAGGTGCTCCTCAAGCGTGCGGAGGACAACCGGGACCGGCTGGTCGTCATCCTCGCCGGATACCCCGAGGGGATGGACCGGCTGCTCGCCGTCAATCCCGGGCTCGGCTCCCGCTTCACCACCCGCATCGACTTCCCGAGCTACCGACCGCCCGAGCTGACGGCGATCGGCGAGGTGCTGGCGGCGTCGAACGGCGACCGGTGGGACGAGGAGGCCCTGGAGGAGCTGCGCAGCATCAGCGGCCACGTCGTGGACGAGGGCTGGATCGACGAGCTCGGCAACGGCCGGTTCCTGCGCACGCTGTACGAGAAGAGCTGCGCCTACCGCGACCTGCGGCTGACCTCCTGGCCGGGCACCCCCTCGCGCGAGGACCTCGCGACGCTGCGGCTGCCCGACCTCATGCAGGCCTACGGCGAGGTGCTGTCGGGCCGGGGGGCCGCCGGCCCGCGCCCCGAGCCGCCGCCGGAGTGACGGGCCGGGTCAGCCGGCCTCGGGTCCGCCGGCCCGTCCGGTGCCGTACCGCTCGGTCAGCGACCGCAGCGCGGCGGCGTCCCGCACGGCCTGGGCGCGTGCGATGCCGGGCTGGATGCCCATGGCGGGCAGGCTCGTGCCGTCGGCGAGGTCGAGGTAGACCCACGGGTCGCCCGAGCGCAGGTTGACGGCGACGATCTCCGCCCACTCCAGCCGCCTGCTGCGGGTGAGGTTGACGACGGTGACCCCGTCGGCGTCCGCCGTGACGTGCGGGCGCGCCAGCAGCCACATCACCGCGAGGGCGAGCAGCCCGGTGGCGATGAAGCTGGCCCGCTCCCCCGCCGCCAGCCGGTCCAGGATCAGCGCGATGACCGTCAGGGTGACGAGCATCGCGACGCCGACCGCGAGCAGGACGACGCGGCTGCGGCGGGGGCGGAAGGTCACCGGCAGGCCGGGTACGTCGGCGGGGGGCACGGGCGGGTTCTCCCTCGAAGGTGGTGCGAGCCGTGGAGCGAGCCGTGGGCGGCGCCTAGACGCGGCAGGCGTGGATGTTCGTGGTGAGGATGGCGCGGGCGCCGAGGTCGTAGAGGTCGTCCATGATCCGCTGGGCCTCCCGCGCGGGAACCATGGAGCGCACGGCCACCCAGCCCTTGTCGTGCAGCGGGGAGACGGTGGGCGACTCCAGCCCCGGGGTCAGCTCGACGGCCTTCTCCACGTGCTCGGCGCGGATGTCGTAGTCCATCATCACGTACTTGCGGGCGACCAGGACGCCCTGCATGCGGCGCAGGAACTGCTGTACCTTGGGGTCGTCGGTCGCGGTGCCCCGGCCCCGGATGACGACGGCCTCGGAGAGCAGGATGGGCTCGCTGATGATCTCCAGTCCCGCGTTGCGCAGCGTGGTGCCCGTCTCCACGACGTCGGCGATGACCTGCGCCACCCCGAGCTTGATGGCCGTCTCCACCGCGCCGTCGAGCCGGACCACGGAGGCGTCGACGCCGTGGTCGGCCAGGTGCCGCGTGACCAGGCCGGGGAAGGACGTGGCGACCGTCATGCCACAGAACTCGGTGACGTCCGTCGCCGTGCCCGGCAGCGTGGCGTAGCGGAACGTGGAGCCGGCGAAGCCGAGTTGGAGGATCTCCTCGGCCTGCGCGCCCGAGTCCAGCAGGAGGTCGCGTCCGGTGATGCCGATGTCGAGCTTCCCGGAGCCGACGTAGACGGCGATGTCGCGGGGACGCAGGAAGAAGAACTCCACGTCGTTGGCCGAGTCCACCAGGACCAGTTCACGGCGGTCCTTGCGCTGGCGGTAGCCCGCCTCATGGAGCATCGCCGACGCAGGCTCGGACAGTGAACCCTTGTTGGGGACGGCGATGCGCAGCATGGTGCGGGGTTCCTTCACTCGTGGGGTGGGGACGGCGGTGGACGGGTGCGGTTCAGAGGTGAGCGTATACGTCGTCGAGCGTGACGCCGCGCGCGACCATCATCACCTGGAGGTGGTAGAGGAGCTGGGAGATCTCCTCGGCGGTGCGCTCGGCGCCCTCGTGCTCGGCGGCCATCCACACCTCGGCCGCCTCTTCGACGACCTTCTTGCCGATGGTGTGGACTCCGGCGGAGACCAGCTCGGCGGTGCGGGAGGTGGAGGGGTCGCCGGTGGCGGCCTTCTGCTGCAGCTCGGCGAAGAGCTCGTCGAATGTCTTGTTCGCCATGGTGGTGCTCACCCTACGGGGTGCGCCGGTGCGCGGGCGCACCGTGTCCGGGTTCTGGATGTGCGCACAGGTGCGGGCGGGCGTCAGGACCCGGCCTCCAGGGTGTCGAAGGGACGGCCCGTCGCGTCGTAGGCGGTGACGGTGTAGGAGGTGAAGCGGGGCAGGGAGCGGGTGTCGACGACGTACACGCCCCAGCCCGGCTCGCCGGGGAGGGTGTACAGGTCGGCCTCGACGGTGTGGCCGCCCGCCGTCAGCTCGATCCGGTCCGGCGGCTCGGGCAGCCGCCAGGCGCCGTGCACGCGGTGGATGCCGTCGGCCGCCGAGGAGGCGTGGCCCCCGCTGATGCCGCGTGGGCGGATGCTCGTGCCCATGTGCTCCGAACGGGCCGATTCCAGAGCCGCGGCGAAGGACCCGGGGCTCGTCAGCACGTAGTTCTGCCGGCCCTCCGGGAGGAGCGCCAGGCGCAGGCCCCCGGCGACGGGGACGGGCTCGTGGGGCGCCACGGTGTGCAGCCGGGGGACGGGGGCCGGCGGGGACGGTGCGGAGGCGGCCGGGGCCGGCCGGGCCGGGCCCGGAGAGGCGGGCCAGGCGGACAGCAGCGCGGGCACCGCCAGGACGGCGAGCACCGCGCCACCTGCCGCGGCCCGGCGGCGGGCCCGCCGGGCGCGTCCCGCACGGACGACGGCCTCCACCGGGGCCGGCCCGGTCGGCGCTTCGTGCGCCTCGCGGCGCAGTGCGGCGGCCAGCTCGCGGGCCGTGGACTCCTCGTGCGTCGGATGGTGCGTCATACGCGCTCGCTCGCTGTCAGTCGGGGCAGTTCGGCACGCAGTCTGCGCAGCGCCCGGGCCGTCTGGCTGCGGACGGTGCCCACGCCGGTGCCCAGGAGCGCGGCGACCTCCGCCTCACTGCGGTCCTCCAGGTAGCGCAGGACGACGGTCGCACGCTGCCGGGCGGGCAGGGCGCGCAGGGCGTCCAGCAGGACGCTGCGCTCGACCACCTGGTCCGCGCGGTCGGCCGCGGGCCGCTCGGGCAGCCAGTGGGTGAGCCACTCGCCGATCCGGCGGCGGCGCAGCCGGTCGGCGTTGGTGTTGATCAGGATGCGCCACACGTAGGCGTCCTGGTCGTGGGCGCCGCACACCTTCTCCCAGCGGGTGTAGGCCCGCGCCAGCGCGGCCTGGACGAGGTCCTCGGCGTCCTGGTGGTGCCCGGTGAGCAGGTAGGCGGTCCGCAGCAGACGTGGCCAGCGGCTGTGGACGAACCTGCGGAAGTCGTCCTCCGCGCTCTTCTTCACTCGTGTCCCATGGGTCGTCGCGGACCGGCCGGGCGCCCCCCAGCGCCCGGCCGGCGGGAGGAACCGTCAGCCCTGCGGCCAGGGCCGGTGCTCCACGACGTCGAAGACCTCTCCGTCGGCGTCGACGCCCTCGACGGTGAAGGCCGTCTTCGACAGCCCCCAGCCCTCGGCGTCGAAGTAGTACGTGCCCCAGCCGGGCCGGCCCGGCAGCCGCACGATCTGCGCGAGGTGGGAGAACGTATCGCCCTCGAAGGTCACCCGGATCTCGCGCGGGGCCTCGGCCAGCCGCCAGGCGCCGGTGATCAGGCGGACCTCGCCGTACTCGGACTGCACGCCGAGGCTCATGCTGTCGGGCCGGATGTCGTCACCGACGTAGCCCTTGGCGGTCTCGATGTCCGCCGCGTACCGCTCGGGCCGGGTGACGACGTGGTTCTGCCGGCCTTCCGGGAGCAGACCCATGTGCCAGGTGTCGGAGATCTCCACCGGCTCGTACGGCTGGACGACCTCGACCTCCAGGCCGCCGAGGACGGAGACGTCGCCGCTCGCGGCGGCCGGGGCGGGGCGCGCCTCCCCGGTGGCGGGGGCGGCCGCGGTGGCCGCCCCCGTCGCGGTCCCGGCGAGCAGGAGGGCGGCGACGGCCGCGAGGGCGGCGCGCTGTCCGGTGCGGGTCATGTGAGGACTCCTCGAAGGGGTGGGCGGCCGGCCGTTGTTCGTCACCGGCTACGGCCGCACGGTGTGCCGTGGTCACCCCTTCAGACGGCACCGGGTGTGCGGATCTATGTCACCGCCCGCACGTTCGGCGCACTTTTCCTCCCCACGGACCGCGTCAGCGCCAGGGCTCGGAGACCGTGCGGAGCGTCGCGGCGGTCGCGACGGCGGCGGTGACGGCCTCGTGGCCCTTGTCCTCCCGGGAGCCGGGCAGGCCCGCGCGGTCCAGGGCCTGCTCCTCGGTGTCGCAGGTCAGCACGCCGAAGCCGATGGGCACACCCGTCTCCACGGAGACCTGGGTGAGGCCCACCGTCACGCCCTGGCAGACGTAGTCGAAGTGCGGGGTGCCGCCGCGGACGACCACGCCGAGCGCCACGACCGCGTCGTAGCCCCGGGAGGCCAGCACCTTGGCGACGACGGGGAGTTCGAAGCTGCCCGGCACCCGCAGCAGCGTCGGCTCGTCGATGCCCAGCTCGCGGAGGGCGCGCAGGGCGCCCTCGACGAGACCGCCCATGACCTGCTCGTGCCACTGCGCGGCCACGACGGCCACCCGCAGGTCCTCGCAGTTCTTGACGGTCAGCTGGGGTGCGCCCTTGCCGCTCACGTGGTGCTCCTCGGTTGTTCGGTCCGCGCGGAACCGGTGGTCGTCTTCACGGGGTGGTACCGGATGGTGGGGGGGGTCGGTGGTGCCGGGGCGGGCCCCGGGCTACTGGGTGCCGCAGGCGGAGATGGCCGGCTCCTCCAGCCACGGAAGGTCGTGGCCCATGCGGTCGCGCTTGGTGCGCAGGTAGCGGATGTTGTGCTCACCGGCCTGGACGGGCATGGGTTCGCGCCCGGTGACGGCGACCCCGTGCCGGGTGAGCGCCTCGCTCTTGGCCGGGTTGTTGGTGAGCAGCCGCACCGAGCGGACGCCGAGGTCGGCCAGCATCCGGGCCCCGGCGGCGTAGTCCCGGGCGTCGGCGGGCAGCCCCAGTTCGAGGTTGGCGTCGAGGGTGTCGCGGCCGCGTTCCTGGAGCTCGTAGGCGCGCAGCTTGGAGAGCAGGCCGATGCCCCGGCCCTCGTGGCCGCGCAGGTAGACGACCACGCCCCGGCCCTCCTCCTGCACCCGGCGCAGGGAGGCGTCCAACTGCGGCCCGCAGTCGCACCGTTGGGAGCCGAAGATGTCGCCGGTCAGGCACTCGGAGTGCATGCGCACCAGGACGTCCTCGCCGTCGCCCAGCTCCCCGGCGACGAGGGCGATGTGCTCGACGCCGTCGAGCGTGGAGCGGTAGCCGTGCGCGCGGAAGGGGCCGTGGGCGGTGGGAAGCCGGGTCACGGCCTCCCGGGTGACGGCCGGCGGCGTCCCGACGGGCGCGGCGGCGTCGGTGCGGGACCGGCGGTAGGCGATCAGCGCCTCGATGGAGATGATCGACAGGGAGTGCTTGCGGGCGAACGGCACCAGCTCGGGCAGCCGCAGCATCGTGCCGTCCTCACCGGCGATCTCGACGATGGCCGCGGCGGGGCGCAGTCCGGCGAGCCGGGCGAGGTCGACCCCGGCCTCGGTGTGACCGGGGCGGGTGAGGACGCCCCCGGTGCGGGCGCGCAGCGGGAAGACGTGGCCGGGACGGACGAAGTCGTCCGCGTCGGCGGCCGGGTCGGTGAGCAGCCGGATCGTGGTGGCCCGGTCGGCGGCGCTGATGCCGGTGGTGACGCCGTGCCGGGGGGCCGCGTCGACGGAGACGGTGAAGGCCGTGCTCATGGACTCGGTGTTGCGCGCGACCATCTGCGGCAGGTCGAGGCGGTCCAGCTCCGGCTCCTCCATGGGCACGCAGATCAGGCCGCGGCACTCGTTCATCATGAAGGCGACGAGTTCGGGGGTGACCCTCTCGGCGGCGACGACGAGGTCGCCCTCGTTCTCCCGGTCCTCGTCGTCGACGACGACGACCGGGCGGCCCGCCGCGATGTCGGCGACGGCCCTCTCGACCGGGTCGAGCGCGAGGTCGTCGACGAGGGCCCCGGGGCCCGCCGCGTCGGACCAGCTCCACGTTGCGGTCATACGGCCACTCCTTCCGTTGCCCGCGCCGCCCGGGCGGCCGGCGCGGTCTGGTCGCGGGAACGCAGCCACCAGGCGCGCAGCCCCCACAGGACCAGGACGAGATAGACGAGGTAGACGAAGCCGGAGAAGGCGAGGCCGCTGGCGAAGGCGAGCGGCACGCCGACGATGTCGACCAGCAGCCAGGCGAACCAGAACTCGACCAGTCCGCGGGCCTGGGCGACCATGGCGGCGAGGGTGCCGACGAAGATGTAGGCGTCCGGCCAGGGGTTCCAGGACAGTTCGGGCACGGCCGAGAACAGCGCGCCGACGGCGGCGGTGCCCAGCGCCGTTCCGGCGAGGAGCAGCAGGCGCTCGCGGCCCGTGGCGAAGCGGACGGCGATGTGGCCGTCCGCCGTCTCCCGGCGGCCGTCCCGCCACCGCTGCCACCCCCACAGGCCCACCACGACGACCAGCATCTGCTTGCCGACGCCCCCGGCCAGGGAGGCCGAGAGGTAGGCCGCGACGAGCACGACGCCGGAGAGCACCTGCACGGGCCAGGTCCACACCGAGCGGCGCCAGCCCAGGGCGAGGGCGGTCAGCCCGAGCACGTTGCCGGTCATGTCCGACCAGATGACGTCCTGGCCGAGGACGGTGAAGGCCGTGTCGTCGAGGGCGCCGAGCACGCCGGTGAGGCTCACCGTGGATCCCCCGCCCCGGCCGGCCCCCCGCCGGCGGTCATCAGCCGCTCGACGTACTTGGCCAGCACGTCGACCTCCAGGTTCACCGGCTCGCCGGGCTGTTTGAACCCGAGCGTGGTGA
The DNA here is from genome assembly GCF_014779715.1 of Streptomyces chumphonensis. GTDB lineage: Bacteria > Actinomycetota > Actinomycetes > Streptomycetales > Streptomycetaceae > Streptomyces > Streptomyces chumphonensis. Next base: position 305,736 of record NZ_JACXYU010000003.1, on the reverse strand, counting down.
GGTCGAGCGTGGTGGGGATGAGGCTGATGGTGAACCAGTCGGCTCCGGCCTCGACGACGGTGAGGCTGACGCCGTCGACCGTGATCGAGCCCTTGTCCACGACGTAGCGCGCGAGCGGGGCCGGCAGGGTGACGCGCACGAGTTCCCAGTGCTCGCCGGGGGTGCGGGCGGCGATGGTGCCGGTGCCGTCGACGTGGCCCTGGACGAGGTGGCCGCCGAGTCGGCCGCCGAGGGCCATCGGCCGCTCCAGGTTGACCCGGGAGCCGACGTCGAGCGCTCCGAGACCGGAGCGCCGCAGCGTCTCGGCCATGACGTCGGCGGTGAACTCGCCGTCGAGCACGGTGACCACGGTCAGGCACACGCCGTTGACGGCGATCGAGTCCCCGTGCGCGGCGTCCTTGGTGACGAGCGGTCCGCGCAGGGTGAGCCGGGAGGAGTCGCCCAGGTTCTCGATGGCGGTGACCTCGCCCAGTTCTTCGACGATTCCGGTGAACACTCAGCGCTCCTCGGTGCGGCGTGCGGTGGCGGGTGGGGTGGTCGTTTCCGTGGTGGTGGTGACGGGTGGGGCGGAGGCGGCGGGCTGCTCCGTCCGGGTGACGGCGGCGGTCACGCGCAGGTCCGGGCCGAGCCGGGCGGTGTCCGTCACCGTCAGCCTCAGCGCCTGCGCGATCGTCGTGATTCCCGCGTCGGACAGCGCCTGCGGGCCCGCGCCGAGCAGCGCGGGGGCGAGGTAGCCGGTCACCCGGTCCAGGAGGCCGGCGGCGACGAAGGCGCCGGCCAGGGTGGCGCCGCCCTCCAGCAGGACGGAGCGGACGTCGCGGGCGTGCAGGGCCGCCAGGAGGGCGGCCGGGTCCAGCCCGCGCCCGTCCCGGCCGCGCGGCAGCCGCAGGATCTCGGTGAGCGGCTCCAGTCCGGTCGTGTCGGCGTCCGGGGCGACGGCGACGAGCGTGGGGGCGGCGTCGTCGAGCACGCGGGCGCCGGGCCGCACGGCGCGGGCCTCGGTGTCCACGACGACGCGCAGCGGCTGGACGGCGCCGGGGACGCCGCGCACCGCGAGGTGGGGGTCGTCGGTGGCGGCCGTGCCGGAGCCGACGAGCACGGCGTCGGACTCGGCGCGCAGCCGGTGCACGTCGGCCCGCGCCTCGGGGGAGGTGATCCAGCGGCTGGTGCCGTCGGCGGCGGCGATGCGGCCGTCGAGCGTGGCGGCGTACTTCCAGTGCACGAGGGGGCGGCCGAGGCGCACGGAGGTGAGCCAGGCGCCGTTGACGTCCGCGGCCGCGTCGGCCAGCAGCCCGTCGTCCACCTCGACCCCGGCGGCGGCCAGCGTGGCGCCCCCGCCGCGCGCCACGGGGTTCGGGTCGGCGACGGCGTAGACGACGCGGGCGACGCCGGCGCGCAGGAGCGCCTGTGCGCAGGGGCCCGTGCGGCCGGTGTGGTCGCACGGTTCCAGGGTCACGACGGCGGTTCCGCCGCGCGCGTCGTCCCCCGCCTCGGCCAGGGCGTGTACCTCGGCGTGCGGGCCGCCGGCCCGCTTGTGCCAGCCCTCTCCGACGATGCGCCCGGCGGCGTCCAGGACGACGCAGCCGACGACGGGGTTCGGGCTGGTGGCACCGAGACCGCGGCGAGAGAGGTCGATCGCGCGGTGCATCGCGTCGCGTTCACGGCGCGCGGCTGCTGCGGTGGCCACCGGGTCTCTCCTGCCTCTGCGGGCGGACTCCGGGGCGTGGGAGGGAACAGGCGGGACGGCCGGTCCGGCGGACGCCCGACGCCCGCACGCCACCCCCCTCACAGGGGCGGGTACGACGCGGCGATCCGCTGCACCTCTGCCCGCCGCGCACTGCCTCCCATCCGGACTTTCACCGTCGGTCCAGGAGTTTCACCTGGTCAACCGGCCGCTGGCGGCGGACGGGTCGCGGACTGTAACCGCCGGTTCGGAATTGCACCGACCCCGGAGTGCGCTGACGTCACGTGTACGCGTCCAGTCTGCCACGCATCCCCTCGCGGCAGACTCGGCGCCCGCTGTGGAGTGACTCACAGCGGACGCCCGGTCCGCCGCCAGGACGGGTCCCGGCGATCCCAACGGGCGTGCCGCCGACCAGATTTCACTGATTGGTACAGACCTATTGACGCACTGGTCTAGTCCTCTTACGTTTGCGACACCTCCGAGGAGCGGTCCGGAGTGTGCGCACGCCCCGGACCAGGCACCACTCACCCCCCGCCTCCCATCCGCCTGCCCTCACCAGGAGGACACACCGTGTTGCCCAGAACCCGCGCGAGAGTGACACTCGCGGCCGCCGCGACGGCGGTCGCCGGGCTGTTGTTCGGGACGCTCTCCGCAACCCCCGCTCAGGCCCAGGACCAGCAGTCCTGCCGACCGGACGGCCTCTACACCACACCCGGTGTCGACGTCCCCTACTGCACCGTCTACGACAGCGCCGGCCGCGAGAAGATGGGCGCCGACCACCAGCGCCGCGTCATCGGCTACTTCACCAGCTGGCGCACCGGCGAGAACGGCCGCGACGCCTACCTCGCCGACGACATCCCGTGGGACAAGGTCACCCACCTGAACTACGCCTTCGCGCACGTCGACAGCGCCAACAAGCTGTCGGTGGGCCCCGACAGCCCCGGGAACCCGGCCACCGGCATGACCTGGCCGGGCGTCGACGGCGCCGAGATGGACCCCGCGTTCCCCTACAAGGGCCACTTCAACCAGCTCAACAAGTTCAAGAAGCAGCACCCGCAGGTCAAGACCCTGGTCTCGGTGGGCGGCTGGGCCGAGACCGGCGGCTACTTCGGCCCCGACGGCACGCGGGTGGACTCCGGCGGCTTCTACTCGATGGCCACCAACGCCGACGGCTCCGTCAACCAGGCGGGCATCAACACCTTCGCCGACTCCGCGGTGTCCTTCATCCGCGAGTACGGCTTCAACGGCGTGGACATCGACTACGAGTACGCGACCTCCATGAAGGACGCCGGCAACCCGCTGGACTGGTCGATCGCCAACCCGCGCCGCGCGGGCCTGAACGCCGGGTACGCGGCCCTGATGAAGACGCTGCGCGAGAAGCTCGACCGCGCCGGCGCCGCCGACGGCAAGCACTACCTCCTCACCGTGGCCGCGCCCTCCTCCGGCTACCTGCTGCGCGGCATGGAGACGTACCAGACGGCGAAGTACCTGGACTACGTCAACATCATGTCCTACGACCTGCACGGCGCCTGGAACGAGTACGTGGGCCCGAACGCCGCCCTGTACGACGACGGCAAGGACGGCGAGCTGGCGGCGGCCGGGGTCTACACCACCGGTCAGTACGGCGGCATCGGCTACCTCAACACCGACTGGGCCTACCACTACTTCCGCGGGTCCATGCCCGCCGGCCGCATCAACATCGGTCTGCCCTACTACACGCGGGGCTGGAAGAACGTCACCGGCGGCACCGACGGTCTGTGGGGCAAGGCGCCCAGCTCGAACTGCCCGGCCGGCTCCGGACTCACCAAGTGCGGTGACGGCGCCTCCGGCATCGACAACCTGTGGCACGACCTGGACACCGAGGGCGTCGAGTCGCCCGCCGGCTCCAACCCGATGTGGCACGCCAAGAACCTCGAAGAGGGCATCGTCGGCGACTACGTCACCCAGTACGGCTTCCCCGCCGACTTCAGCCTGACGGGCTCCTACGCGCGCAAGTACAGCAACACGATGGAGTCGCCCTGGCTGTGGAACGCCCAGAAGCGCGTCTTCCTGGCCACCGAGGACGAGCAGTCCGTGCGCGCCAAGGCGCAGTACGTCGTGGACCAGGGCATCGGCGGCACCATGATGTGGGAGCTCGCCGGCGACTACGCCTGGAACGCCGCCAAGGGCCAGTACGAGACGGGCGACACGCTCACCACGATCATGTACGACGCCTTCAAGGCGGCCACCCCCTACGGCGCCGAGCGCGCCACCCGGGCCATGCCGACGGAGACGATCGACGTGGACGTCGCCTTCACGGACTTCCCCCTCGGCGACTCCAACTACCCGATCAGCCCGAAGATGCGCATCACGAACAACTCCGACGTCACCCTGCCGGGCGGCACGGAGTTCCAGTTCGACTACGCGACCTCCGCACCCGGCAACGCCAAGGACCAGTCCGGGTTCGGCACCTCCATCGTGAGCAGTGACCACACCCGCAACGGCAACGTGGGCGGCCTCGACGGCAAGTACCACCGCGTCTCGCTCAAGCTGCCGGGCTGGCAGTCCGTGGCCCCGGGGGCGACCGTGACCGTCGACTTCGTCTACTACCTGCCGGTGTCCACGCCGTCCAACTGGACCGTGAAGGTCAACGGCACCGACTACGCCATCCCCGGCGACCACGCCCGCGGCACCACGCCCGGCAACCCGGGCGGCGGAACGGGCGGTGGTGACGGCGGCGGCGACAACGGCGGCGGTGGCGGCGGCGAGTGCACCGTCCCGGCGTGGGCCTCCGGCGAGACCTACGGCGGCGGCGACACCGTCTCGCACGCCGGCCACACCTGGCGGGCCAAGTGGTGGACGCAGGGCGACGAGCCCGGCACCACCGGCCAGTGGGGCGTCTGGGAGGACCTGGGCGCCTGCTGACACCCCTCCCCGACAGCGGTCCGGTGCCGCGCGACGTACGGTCGCGCGCCACCGGACCGCGCCATGCGTTCGACGTGCGGGCACTTTGTCCGGGAGGCTGTCCCCCATGGCGGGAGCGAACGGAGCGGACACGGTGAACGACCCCGGGGACGTCGGCCCCCGAGGGCCCGGCGGCCGGGACGACCGGCTGCGCCGGGCGCGCCTGGCCGTGGCGGCCGTCTTCGCCGTGCACGGCGCGGTGACCGGCAGCTTCGCCACGCGCGTGCCGTGGATCCAGGACCACGCGGGCCTCACCGCCGGACAACTCGGCCTCGCCCTGGCCTTCCCCGCGATCGGGGCGTCGGTCGCGATGCCCCTGGCCGGACGGATCAGCCACCGGTTCGGGTCCCGGAACGCGCTGCGCGGCCTGCTGGCCCTGTGGACGGCCTCCCTCGTCCTCCCGGCCCTCTCCCCCGGCCTTCTCACGCTGTGTGCCGCGCTCTTCTGCTACGGCGCGACGGCCGGCATGTCGGACGTGGCCATGAACGCCCTCGGCGTGGAGGTCGAGCGGCGCCTTCACCGGTCGGTCATGTCCGGCCTGCACGGCATGTGGAGCGCGGGCGCCCTGCTCGGGTCGGCGGCCGGCACCCTCGCGGCCACCGCCGGCACGGACGCCCGGGTGCACCTCGGTCTGGCGGCCGTCGTGCTGACGGCGCTCGGCACACTCGCCTGCCAGGGCGTGCTGGACGTCCGCAGCACCCCGGACGAGCACCCCCCGCCGCGCTTCACGCTGCCGCCGCGCTCCGCGCTCGTCATCGGCGCCGTCGGCTTCTGCGCCGTCTTCGCCGAGGCGGCCAGCCTCGACTGGTCCGCCGTCTACCTGCGGGACGTGCTCGGCACCTCCGCCGGCGTCGCCGCCGCCTCCACGACGGCGTTCGCCTGCACGATGGCGGTGGCCCGGTTCGCCGGGGACGCGGTCGTGGAGCGCTTCGGCCCGGTGCGCACCGTGCGGGCGGGCGGGGTGCTGGCCACGCTGGGCGGCGCCCTGGTCGTCACCGCCCCCGGACCCGCGGCGGCGCTGGGCGGCTTCGGGCTGCTCGGGCTCGGCATCGCCGTCGTCGTGCCGCTGGCCTTCGCCGCCGCGGCCCGTAGCGGCCCCGCCCCGAGCCAGTCCATCGCCGGAGTGGCGACGATCACCTACACCTCGGGCCTGATCGCGCCCTCGGCGATCGGTTCCGTCGCCGAGGTCAGCTCCCTCACCGTCTCCTTCGGCCTGGTCACCCTGCTGGCGTTCGGCCTGGTCCTCGGCGCGGGCGTGCTCCGCTCGGCCTCCGCCACCCCCAAGACCGCCCCCGTGCCCGTCGACGGAGCGCCCGCCCGCATCAGCGGACCCGACCCGAGGTGAGCAACCCGGTTCTGCGGAACCGGGTGTTCCGGGTCCGCCCCGAAGGGCGTGGGTGATGCCGGGTGGGAGCGCCGGCGTCGGCGCCCCCACCTCACGTCGCCACAGGACCTCTTCCCGCCCTGCTCTGCGCCGGGCCCCCGCGGGGGACGCCCGGTGCGGTCACGGGCACACGGCGCCCGACCGTTCAGTCGGCGGCGTTGCCGTAGGCGTACCGGGCGCGGAGGGTGCCGCTCGCGTCGCGCAGCTCGGCGACGTCGCCCTTGTCGTTCCAGATGGGGCGGTTGCTGTTGAAGGTGAGGCCGTACCAGCCGGGCGGCTGCTGCTGGTCGGAGGTGTAGACCCGGACGGTCCGTGCGGGGGCGAGGTAGCCGGTGGGGAAGGTGTAGTCCTGGCCGGTGTCGCCGGCGTTGATCGTCCATCCCGCGACGGGGACCATCGCTCCGCTGCGGTTGACGATCTCGATGTACTCGCCGTCCTGGGGGCGTCCGGTCTCGCCCTTGTGGTGCACCGAGCGGATGGCGATGTCCGGCCGGTCCCGGCGCACCAGCATGCCGAGCAGATCGACCGTGGTGGTCCGGCCCTCGGGGCCGCTGGTCGTGTTGGCCGGTGGTCCGTCGTCCGTCGCCGGGAAGCCCGCGAGGACGAGAGTGTAGGGGACGCCGCCGAGCGTGAGGGTCTCACCGCCGGGAAAGGGCAACGGCAGGTTCAGCGTGTCGGGGACGTCGCGTTCGTCGTCCCCGAAGGAGTAGTGCGTGAGGGCGAAGGTGAACTCGGCCTCCGGGCCTCCCTGCACGGACAGCCGCACCGTCAGGCGCAGGGTGCACGTGTGATACCGCTGACCGCCGCCCGGCTCGCGCAGGTAGTTGTCGTAGGTGATCGTGCCCACCGTGAACTCGTGGCCGTCCAGGAGCGCTTCGGTGGTGTGTCCGGTGAAGCCGTAACCGGTCTCGCGGTTCTCGCCGTCGGGCGCTCCCCAGGCGACGCGGTCGGTCCCCGCCCCCCTCATACCGTCGAACACCCGGTCCCGGGGCTCGGGCTGCCAGGTCGCCGACGTCGTCACAGTGGCCATGGATCTCCTTGTTCTCCTTGGGGCACACACCGCGGCACCCACCGCGGCGGACCGGTACCTACCCCCGGGCGAACCGATCGTGCGCGGACACCACCGGAGGGCCGGTACCCGCTGTTGTGTGTCCGACGGAGCCTTCTTGCGTACGATGCGGTAGCGCTTCTCGTGCACACGCACACCTCGGAAGCCGTCGTCCCTCCGGGCTCGGCATGCCGGTCGGCCTCCCGCCATGGCATCGGCCGTGGCCGTGCACCGCCCTTGCCGACTCCTCCGATCCGGCGCGAGGGGGCGTCCGGTCAGGAGCGGGAGGGCGGGCTCTCCGGGCCGGAGGCGCCGGGGGCCGTGGCGTCGAACAGGGCTCCGCCCTCGCGCAGGTGGGGTGGGGCGAGCCGGCGCAGGGCGTGGTAGCCGATCAGGACGATCAGCGTGCCGAGGGCGATGCCGCTGAGGGAGAAGGCGTCGGTGAACTCCAGCGTGACGTTCCCGATGCCCACGATGACGCCGGCCGCGACCGGGACGAGGTTGACGGGGTTGCCGAGGTCGACGCCGTTCTCGATCCAGATCTTCGCCCCGAGCAGGCCGATCATGCCGTAGAGGATGACCGTGATGCCCCCGAGGACCCCGCCGGGGACGGCCGCGACCACGGCGCCGAACTTGGGGCAGAGGCCGAAGAGGATCGCGAAGCCCGCCGCCGCCCAGTAGGCGGCCGTGGAGTAGACGCGGGAGGCGGCCATGACGCCGATGTTCTCGGCGTACGTCGTGGTGGCCGGGCCGCCCACCGAGGTGGACAGCACGGTGGCCGCGCCGTCGGCGGCGATGGCGGTGCCCATGCGGTCGTCCAGCGGGTCGCCGGTCATCTCCCCCACGGCCTTGACGTGCCCGGCGTTCTCCGCGATGAGCGCGACGACGACGGGCAGCGCCACGAGTACGGCCGAGAGCTCGAACCCCGGCGCGTGCAGCGTCGGCAGGCCGATCCATTCGGCCTCCGCCACGGCGGAGAGGTCGAGTCGCCAGTGCGCGGTGGTCTCGCCGGAGCCGGTCGGGGAGGTGATGCGGCCGAGGACGCGGTCCAGCCCCCAGGACAGGACGTACCCGAAGACGAGTCCGAGGAAGATGGCGACGCGGCTCCAGAAGCCCCGGAGCGCGACCAGGGCGAACCCGGTGAACAGCAGGGTGGCCAGGGCCGTCCACTGGTCCTGGGGCCAGTACGTCCCGGCCGCGACGGGGGCGAGGTTGAATCCGATCAGCATCACCACGGCGCCGGTCACGACCGGGGGGAGGACGGCGTGCACGACCCGCGCGCCCAGGGCCCGGACGACGAGTCCGGCGGCGAGCAGCACCACGCCGACGACCAGCAGCGCGCCGGTCAGTGTGGCGGGTGTGCCGCCCTCGGCGGCGATGATCGCCGCGACGCCGACGAACGACAGGCTGCTGCCCAGGTAGCTCGGGACCGCGCCCCGGGTGACCAGCAGGAAGAAGATCGTCGCCACGCCCGAGACCATGACGGCCAGGTTCGGGTCCAGGCCCATCAGGACGGGGGCGACGAACGTGGCGCCGAACATCGCCACGACGTGCTGCGCGCCGAGCCCGAGGGTGCGCCACCACGACAGCCGCTCGTCCGGCCGTACGACGGCGCCCGGCGCCGGGCTGCGCCCGTCTCCGTGCAGTGTCCAACCCACTCCGAGGCGCATCGTGCGTGCTCCACCCACCGACCGAACAAAACGAGCCAAGGGTAGTACCCGCCGGTAGGCGGAGCCGTGCCGGGGTCCCCACCCGCCGGCGGGACCCCGGCACGCGGGGCCGCTCAGTCCTCCGGCAGCTCCACCGGGGCGATCGCGTCGTAGACGTCGCCCGGGCCCGGGTTGGTGGGGTCGGTGGCACCGCCGAGCTGGTGCATGACGCCCCAGACGGCGTTGAGCGCGGTCTGCACGGCGCCCTCGGCCCAGCCGGCCGTCCAGGAGATGTCGTCCCCGGCGAGGAAGAGGCCCCGCTTGTCGGCGGGAAGGCGGTCCTGCATGAAGTGGGTGAACAACCGCCGCTGGTACCGGTAGTGGCCCGGCAGGTTGGCCTTGAACGCGCCCATGAAGTACGGCTCGTTCTCCCAGGAGACGGTGATCGGACTGCCGGTGATGTGCTTGCGGATGTCGACCTTCGGGTAGATCTCGCGCAGCGACTTGAGCATCACCTCCATGCGTTCGTTCGCGTCGAGCGGGAGCCACTTCAGGCTGTCGTCGCACCAGGTGTAGGACAGGCAGATGACGGCGGGCCGGTCCGGCCCGTTGTCCAGCAGGTAGGTGCCCCGGGTCATGCGGTCGGTGAGCGTCATGCTCATCACGTCCCGGCCGGTCTGCTCGTCGGTGTCCAGCCAGAACGGCCGGTCGACGGGGACGAACAGCTTGGACGACTCCATGTAGTGCGTGCGCTCGACGGCCGTCCAGTGGTCGATGGGCAGCAGGGCGTCGTCGCAGTCGATCTTCGACAGCATCATCCAGGACTGGGCGGTGAAGACGGCCGCCTTGTAGGTGCGGATGTCGCCGTGCGCGTCGGTGACGGTGATGCGGTTGCCGGCGGTGCGGTACAGCCGGGTGACGGCGGGCCGGGGGTCACCGCCGTGCAGCGAGGCGAGCGAGGTGCCCTTCGGCCAGTGCACCGGCTTGTCCGGTTCGCGCTCCCACAGCCGCAGGGGCAGCTGCTGGCTGCCGCCGACGATGCCGCGGTGGTCGTCGTCGGCCCCGGTGTAGACGACGCGGAGGATCTCCAGGATGGAGTTGGGGAAGTCGGTGTCCCAGCCGCCGGTGCCGAAGCCGACCTGGCCGAAGATCTCCCGGTGCCGGAAGGAGCCGAACGCCTCCGAGTCGCACAGGAAGCCGTAGAACGTCTGGTTGTCCAGCTTCTCCACGAGCCGGGACCAGATCTCCCGGATGCGCGGCACGTCGCGCTCCCGGATGGCGCGCTGCATGTCGGAGAAGTCGGCGCCCTCCTCCAGGCAGGCGTTCCAGGCGTCCATGACCTGGTGGTAGACCTCGGGCAGGTCGTCCACGGTGCGGGCGTAGTGGCTCTCGCCCTTGAGGTCCACGACGGTCGAGGGGGTGTCGGGGGCGAGCGGGTTGGGGAACGGTGTGGTCCGGAGCCCGACGAGGTCGACGTAGTGCTGGAAGGCCGTCGAGGACGGCGGGAAGCGCATGGCGCCCATCTCGGCGTTGAGCGGCGTGCCGGTGCCGTCGTCGGAGCCCGCGAAGTCGGTGGTGCGCAGCCGCCCGCCGATCTGGTCGGCCTCGTAGACGACGGGCCGCAGCCCCATCTTCATCAGCTCGTAGGCGGTGACGATCCCGGACAGGCCGCCGCCGACGACGGCGACCTCGGTGCCGTGCTCGGTGGCCGGGACCTGTCCCAGCCCGGCGGGCCCGGCCAGGTAGTCGTCGTAGGCGAAGGGGAAGTCCGGGCCGAACATGGTGATGGGCGGCGTGGACTGGGCCTCGGCGTGCTGCTCGTCGTGGACGGCGGCGGGCACGGTGGAGGTCATCGGCGCGGTTCTCCTTGCGGGGACAGGGACGTGTACAGCTCGGGGCGGCGGTCGGCGAGGTAGGTGTTCTCGGCCCGGGAGGCCCCCAGGAAGGCGGTGTCGACGTCCGCCACGATCAGGTCCTCTCCGCTTCCGGCGCGGGCGCGGACGGTGCCGTCGGGGGCCGCCAGGCAGCTCATCCCGGCGAAGGCGAAGTCGCCCTCGACGCCGTGGCGGTTGGCGTAGGCGATGTAGATCTGGTTCTCCCAGGCCCGTACGGGCACCACGGACCGCGGCACGATCTCGTAGGGGCGCATCAGGGCGGTGGGGACGAGCAGCAGCTCGCTCCCGGCCAGGGCGTGCGCCCGTACGGGTTCGGGGAACTCGACGTCGTAGCACGTCAGCAGTCCGATGCGGACGCCGTCGAGCTCGGCCTGGACGACGGCGTCCGCGACCGGGCCGGGCCGGAAGCACGCCTTCTCGTAGGCGCCGAACAGGTGCGTCTTGCGGTAGCCGGCCAGCGGGGCACCGTCGGGGGCGACGAGGCGCACGGCGTTGTAGACGGCGTCGCCGTCGCGCTCGGGGTAGCCGTAGTGGATGGCCAGGCCGTGCTCGGCGGCGATCGCGCCGACCGCCTCGGCGGAGGGACCGTCGGCGGGCTCGGCCGCTTCGGCGACGTCGTTCCCGAGGGCGTAGCCGGTCAGGGACAGTTCGGGGGTGACGAGCAGACGGGCCCCGGCCGCCGCCGCGCGCCCGGCCGCCCGGGCGAACGCGGCAAGGCTCTCCCCGGGGGCGGGGATGCCGCCGGGGCCTTGGTACAGCGCGATGCGCAGGGACGTCATGGGACCTCACGGGCGTGCGACGGGGCCTTGCAGGGGGTCGCTTCGACGGTACGGTCGCGGGCGTGGAGCGGACAAGGCGCCGTCCTTGCGCATCCACGGTGACTTCGTTGCGCCTTCCCGGCTATCGACGGCGATCTGTTGCGCTCGCCGTCGATCCGAAGGCGCGTGGCTGCGCGGGCGACCGTTGTTCAGCGGGCGACACCGGCCGCCTCCGGGGCACGGCGGGTGAGGAAGAAGGCCCGGACGTCCGCCGCGAGCAGTTCGGGGACCTCCATGGCGGCGAAGTGTCCGCCGCGCTCGAACTCCGACCAGTGCCTGATGTCGTAGAGCCGCTCGGCCAGCGGTCGCACCGACCGGGCGCCGCCGAGCGCTTCGTGACCGGGCGCCTGGCCACCGAGGGCGCGCACAAGTGGCACTTCGCCGTGCTGGTCGCCGACGCGCAGCGCGAGCTGCTCGCCCCCCCTCACGGACGTCCAGCGGGACGAGCTCACCCGCCTCCTCACGATCCTCTCCGAGCACCACGGGCCACCCCACCGGCGCGGCCCCGACGCGTCCTGAGCCGCGGGAAGGGGGACGGTGCCGCCCGAGGTGGCCGGCCGTCCCCCTCGTACCCGCCTCAGGTCGGGGAGCCGGCCGAGTAGCGGCGCAGCAGGGGCGAGAGCACCAGCACGGACTTCGTGCGCTCCACGAAGTGCTCCCCCGCGATGCGCTCCAGCACGCGTTCGAAGTGGCGCATGTCGGAGGCGAAGACCTGGACGACGGCGTCCGCGTCGCCGGTGACCGTGGACGCGGACGCCACCTCCGGGTAGCGCGACAGGCCCCGCCGGATGTCCTCGGGTGAGGTGTTGTGGCGGCAGTACATCTCGATGAACCCCTCCGTCTCCCAGCCGAGCGCGGCCGGGTCCACCCGCACCGTGAAGCCGGTGATGGCGCCGTCGGCGCGGAGCCGGTCCACCCGCCGCTTCACGGCCGGGGCGGAGAGCCCGACCTCCGCGCCGATGTCGGCGTAGGAGCGGCGGGCGTCCTCGGCGAGGGCGTGGACGATACGTTCGTCGAGTTCGTTCAGTCGCACGGGGGTCGGGTCACTTCTCACTCGGCACGGGAGGCGTGGCGGGCTCGTTCGCCAGCGTGGCGCGGCGCTGCCCGTAGAGGAAGTAGAACACGAGGCCGGCGGCCATCCAGAGACCGAAGACGAGCCAGGTGACGGCGGGCAGGTTCAGCATGTTGTACAGGCAGAAGCCGAGGCCCAGCAGCGGGACGAGCGGCGAGAGCGGGACCCGGAAGCCGCGCGGCATGTCGGGGCGGGTGCGGCGCAGCACGATGACGGCGACGTTGACCAGGCCGAAGGCGAACAGCGTGCCGATGCTCGTCGCGTTGGCCAGCTCCCCGAGCGGGATCGCGGCGGCCAGGATTCCGCAGAAGGCGGAGACCAGGAAGGTGTTGGCGCGCGGCGTGCCGGTGCGGGGGTGCACCTTGGAGAAGACCCGGGGCACCAGGCCGTCCCGGGACATGGCGAAGAGGATGCGGGTCTGGCCGTAGAGGACGGCGAGGACGACGCTGGCGATGGCGACGACGGCCCCCGCGGCGAGGATCGTGGCCCAGAAGTCCTGACCGGTGACGTCGCTGAGGACGCCGGCGAGCGCGGCCTCGGAGCCTTCGAAGCTCTCCCACGGGACGGCGCCCACGGCGACGGCGGCGACCATCACGTACAGCGCGGTGACGATGAGCAGGGACAGCATGATCGCGCGGGGCAGGTCGCGCTGCGGGTTCTTCGCCTCCTCACCGGCGGTCGAGGCGGCGTCGAAGCCGATGTAGGAGAAGAACAGGGAGGCGCCGGCGGCACTGACACCGGCCATGCCGAGCGGCATGAAGGGCTCGTAGTTGCCGGCGCGGATGCCGGTGAAGGCGACGGCGCAGAAGAGCAGGAGCGCGCCGATCTTCACGACCACCATGATCGAGTTGACCCGGGCGCTCTCCCGGGCGCCGCCCATGAGGAACGCCATGGCCAGGACCACGACGAAGAGGGCGGGGAGGTTGAAGTAGCCGCCGTCGCCGGGCGGGTTCGACAGCGCCGCCGGGATGGTGACACCGATCGTGCCGTCGAGCAGTTCGTTGAGGTACTGGCCCCAGCCGACGGCCACGGCCGCCACGGAGACGCCGTACTCCAGGATCAGGCACAGGCCGCAGATCCAGGCCACCAGCTCGCCCATGGTGGCGTAGGAGTAGGAGTACGAGGAGCCGGAGGCGGGGATCGTGCCGGCCAGCTCGGCGTAGGACAGAGCGGAGAACAGGGCCGTCAGGCCCGCGATGACGAAGGAGATCGTCACGGCGGGCCCGGCGTCGGGGACGGCCTCGCCGAGCACGACGAAGATGCCCGTGCCGAGCGTGGCACCGATGCTGATCATGGTGAGCTGCCACATGGTCAGCGTGCGGCGCAGCTCTCCGCCACTCCCGCGGCCGGTCTCGGCGACCAGTCGTTCCACGGGCTTGCGCCGCATGAACCGGGACATCCCGGTCGGTGGTGCGGAGGACGCTGCGGATCGGTCCAGCACGGGTGGGCTCCTTGCCATGTGATGCGGGTTCGCGGCGGGAGACCGGCACGGCTCAGGCCCGCACCCGGTGGGGGCGCGTCACACAGCGACTGAGACCGTCGAGCAGGCGGTCTCCGCCACTCCTCGTACAGCGCCCGACTCTAGGACCGGGACATGTCGGCACGTAATGCGTGATCCTTGCGCACCCGTGCCGATTCGTTGCGCGGGAACACCCTACCTCGTGCGTTCGTTTACTTCCCCTGCGCGGATTCTTGTGGTAACGGAGCGCCTCGGGGCCGGGAGCCGCGCGGCTCCCGGCCCCGAGGCACCGGTCCGGATCAACTCCAGCTGGCGTGCAGGGGCTTGCCCTCGGCGTACCCCGCGGCGCTCTGGACGCCGACGACCGCCCGCTCGGCGAACTCCGCCAGGGAGTCGGCGCCCGCGTAGGTGCAGGACGACCGCACACCCGCGATGATCGAGTCGATCAGGTCCTCCACGCCCGGCCGCGCGGGGTCGAGGAACATGCGCGAGTGCGAGATGCCCTCCTCGAAGAGGCCCTTGCGCGCCCGGTCGTAGGCGGACTCCTCCGCCGTGCGGTTGCGGACCGCCCGCGCGGAGGCCATGCCGAAGGACTCCTTGTACAGCCGACCGTCGGCGGCCTGCTGGAGGTCGCCCGGGGACTCGTACGTCCCGGCGAACCAGGAGCCGATCATGACGTTCGAGGCCCCGGCCGCCAAGGCCATGGCCACGTCACGCGGATGCCGGACGCCGCCGTCGGCCCAGACGTGCTTGCCCAGCCTGCGCGCCTCCGCGGCGCACTCCAGCACGGCCGAGAACTGCGGGCGTCCCACGCCCGTCATCATGCGGGTCGTGCACATCGCCCCCGGCCCGACGCCGACCTTGACGATGTCCGCCCCGGCCTCGACGAGGTCGCGCACGCCCTCCGCCGCGACGACGTTGCCCGCCACCACCGGAACCCGGGGAGCGAGCGCGCGGACCGAGCGCAGCGCCTCCAGCATGCCCTCCTGGTGCCCGTGGGCGGTGTCCACCACGAGCGTGTCCACCCCGGCGTCCAGCAGGGCCCGGGCGCGCCCGGCCACGTCCCCGTTGATGCCGACGGCGGCGGCGACGCGCAGCCGCCCCTGGTCGTCGGTGGCGGGCGTGTAGAGCGTGGCGCGCAGGGCGCCCTTGCGGCTGAGCACGCCGACGAGTCGGCCGTCCGCGTCCACGGCGGGGGCGAGCCGGCGGTGGGCCGCGTCCAGGCGGTTGAACGCGTCGCGCGGGTCGAGGCCGGCGTCCAGGAGCAGCAGGTCACGGGTCATGACCTGGCTGAGCTGGGTGAACCGGTCCACGCCGGCGAGGTCCGCCTCGGTGACCACGCCGACGGGACGCCTCTCGGCGTCGACGACGACGCCCGCGCCGTGCGCCCGCTTGGGCAGCAGCGAGAGCGCGTCGGCCACGGTCGCGTTGGGCGCGAGCACGATGGGCGTGTCCAGGACGAGGTGGCGCCGCTTGACCCAGGAGATCACCTCGGTCACGACGTCCAGGGGGATGTCCTGCGGGATGACGACGAGGCCGCCGCGCCGGGCGACCGTCTCCGCCATCCGCCGCCCCGCGATGGCCGTCATGTTGGCGACGACGAGGGGGACGGTCGTCCCGCTGCCGTCGGGGCTGGAGAGGTCCACGGCCTGCCGGGAGCCGACCGCCGAGCGGCTCGGGACCATGAAGACGTCGTCATACGTCAGGTCGTACGGGGGCCGCTGGTCGTTGAGAAATCGCACGTGCTGTACACCCAGTCGATCGGAGGAGGGCCTCGGGCCGCGTCGGCCGAGGAAAACGCACGTACTTCATTGTCCCACGGCGCCTTCCGGGCGGACCCCCGGACGATCCACCACACCGCGCGGCCCGCCCTCGGCGGAAGCTACGAACGCCCCGCCCCCACCTCGGCGCCGCCGCCCCCGGCCGGCGGCGGGAGGGGCCCGGCGGGAGGACCACCGCGCCCCAGCCCCCGCAGCCCGCGGACCACCGGCTCCGTCCAGCGGGCGGTGAGCGGCCCGGCGATGACCAGGATCAGGACGTAGGCCGTCGCCACCGGACGCAGCCCCGGCTGGGCCCCCGCCGCCAGCCCGGCGATGACGATGGAGAACTCCCCCCGCGCCACCAGCGCGCCCCCGGCCCTGAGCCGTCCCTTGGTACCGATCCCGGCCCGCCGGGCGGCGTACCACCCGGTGAGGATCTTCGTCGCGACGGACACCGCCGCCAGCGCCAGCGCGGGCAGCAGGACGGGCGGGATGTTCGCCGGAACGGTGGAGAGGCCGAAGAAGACGAAGAAGACGGCCGCGAAGAGGTCGCGCAGCGGCGTGAGGAGCGACCGCGCGCTGTGCGCCACCTCGCCGGAGATCGCGATGCCCACGAGGAACGCGCCGACCGCCGCCGAGACCTGGAGCCGCTGGGCGACCCCGGCCACGAGCAGGGTCAGCCCGAGGACGACCAGCAGCAGCATCTCCGGGTTCTCCGAGGAGACGGCGCGGCTGATGAGGCGGCCGTGGCGCAGCGCGAGGAAGAGCACGAGCGCGGCGGTGCCCAGCGCGATCGTCAGGGACAGGCTGGCCCCGGCCAGGCTCAGACCGGCCAGGAGGGCCGTCAGCAGCGGCAGGTACACCGCCATCGCCAGGTCCTCCATCACCAGCACGCCGAGGACCACCGGCGTCTCGCGGTTGCCCAGCCGCCCGAGGTCGGCGAGGACCTTGGCGATGACGCCCGAGGAGGAGATCCAGGTGATCCCCGCCAGGGCGATGATGCCGACCGGCCCCCAGCCCAGCGCCCACCCGGCGACCGCGCCCGGGGTGGCGTTCAGGACGAGGTCGACGATCCCGGTCGGGTACTGGGTGCGCAGGCTGGTGACGAGCTCCGAGGCCGTGTACTCCAGCCCCAGCATGAGCAGCAGGAGGATGACGCCGATCTCGGCGCCGACCTCGATGAACTCCTCACTGGTGCTGAGCGGCAGCAGACCGCCGTGGCCGAAGGCGAGCCCCACGAGGAGGTAGAGCGGGATCGGGGACATCCCGATCCGCCCGGCGAAGCGCGCCAGCAGCCCCAGACCGAGGATGACGGCGCCCAGCTCGATGAGCAGGACGGTGGTGTGGTGCACGGGTCAGGCCTCGTCCTCGTCGGCGCCCAGGGTCCCGGCGATCAGCTCGGCGGCGGCGTCCACACCCTGCCGCGTCCCGACGACGAGCAGCACGTCCCCGGCCTCCAGGCGGAAGTCCGGGCGCGGGGAGGGCACGGCCCCGGTCCGCCGCAGCACGGCGACGACGGACGCGCCGGTGCGGCGGCGGGCCCTGGTGTCGGCCAGGAGCCGGCCGCGATAGGGGGACTGGGGCCCGACGGTGATGCGCTCGCTGACCAGGTCCAGCTCGATGTCGCCGTGCTGGACCGTGGTGGACGCCGCCGCCTCGGGCGAGATCAGCTCCGCCAGCGCGCCGGCCTCGTCCGGATCCAGCGGGATGGTGGCCTGGCAGGCGTCCGGGTCGTCGGGACGGTAGAAGCCGAGGAAGCGCCGGCCGTCCTGGTGGGCGACGACGGAGATGTGCCGTCCGTCGCGCGTGCTGAGGTCGTACTGGACGCCGACTCCCGGCAGTGGGGTGCGTCGCGTGGTCATGGCCTACTCCGTTTCCGGTCGCTCACGCCTCGTCGGGGTCCGCGCGCTCCAGTGCCGGACGCCGCACGGGACGCCGGTCCTCCAGCAGCGCGTCGGCGGCCGCCGTGTCCGTCACCAGGCTGGTGACCAGGCCCGAGCGCAGGACGGCACCGATGGCGGCGGCCTTGCGGCGTCCGCCCGCGATGGCCACCACCTCCGGCACCCGGCGCAGCCGGGCCGCCTCGACGGTGATGCACCGCTCGCCCAGGTCCCGCCCGATGCGGCGGCCGTCCCCGTCGAACAGGTGGGCGGACATCTCGGCGGCGACGCCGAGGGAGGCGTAGTGCGCGCGCTCCCGTTCGGACAGCATGTCGTGGACGGTGGAGATTCCCGGCTCCCAGGAACCGATGGACACGGCCGCCACCGTCACCTTGTCGAAGTACTCGAAGGCGGCGGCGATGCCCGTCTGGTGGCGCAGCGCGGCCGCCGTGGCCGAGTCCGGCAGGAGCATCGGGGCGTAGATCGGGTGCGCCTCTCCCCCGGCGACCTCGGCGGCCCGCCGCACGGCCTCCACCGAGCCCCGGTCGGCCGTGCCCGCGTCGTACACGCCGGTGAGCTGGACGACCGTGCACGGCGGGAGCCGGCGCAGCGCGGTGGCCATGTGGATGGTCGAGCGCCCCCAGGCCAGACCGAGCACGTCCCCCTCGGTGACCAGCTCGCCGAGGAGGTCGGCGGCGACCTCGCCCAGGTTCTCCGGGTCGGCCACGTTCTCCACCGTCTCGGCGGTGTCGGCGGGGGACTCGGCGACGACGGCGTGCCGCAGGCCGAAGCGGGCCCGCAGCGCGTCGGAGCGCTCGGCGTCCAGCTCGGCGGGGACGCGGATCTCGATGCGGACCAGGTCGTGCTCCAGCGCCGTCTCCAGGACACGGGCCACCTTGAAGCGGCTGACGCCGAACTCGTCAGCGATCTGGATCTTGGACTTGCCCTCCAGGTAGAAGCGGCGTGCCATCGCCGCAGCCTGCATCAGCTCGGCGGGCCCCATCCTCGCTGCTGCCCGACCCGTCGACACCGCAACTCACCTCACTGTCAGCCATCATCACCTTCACGCCGCGGGTTCATCCTCGCAGATCGAACGGCGTCCTCGATCCGTCGCGTGCACGGCGCACCCACCGGGGACGGCGCAGCGCCGGTGCGCGGGGACGGCTTCAGTGGGCGCAGGCGCGCGCCGTCGCCTCCTCGGCCTGGCGGCGCAGCGCCCGGACGGCCGCGGCCGGGTCGTCGGTGCCGTAGACGGCGGAACCGGCGACGAAGACGTCGGCACCGGCCTCGGCGCACTGCTCGATGGTGGACGCGGACACGCCGCCGTCGACCTGCAGCCACATCTGCAGTCCGTGCTTCTCGATGAGCCGCCGGGTGCGCCGGATCTTGGGCAGCATGATGTCGAGGAACGCCTGACCGCCGAAGCCGGGCTCCACCGTCATCACCAGGAGCATGTCCAGCTCCGGCAGCAGGTCCTCGTACGGCTCGATCGGCGTGGCGGGCTTCAGCGCCATGGACGCGCGGGCGCCCTTGGCCCGGATCTCGCGCGCGAGGCGGACGGGGGCGGCGGCCGCCTCGGCGTGGAAGGTCACGGAACCGGCTCCCGCCTCGACGTACTGCGGGGCCCAGCGGTCCGGGTCCTCGATCATGAGGTGGCAGTCCAGGGGCGTGCCCGTGGCCTTGCCGAGGGCCTCGACGACGGGGACGCCGAGCGTGAGGTTCGGGACGAAGTGGGCGTCCATGACGTCCACGTGGAGCCAGTCGGCCCCTTCGACCGCCTTGGCCTCGTCGGCCAGGCGGGCGAAGTCGGCGGAGAGGATGCTGGGGTTGATCTGAGCCATGGCCCCAGTATGGCGCTCGGTACCGACGGGCCCTCGGGCGCCTCTCCCCGGCCCGCCGGGCCGCCCGGGCCTCAGCCCGTCCTGCGCAGCAGGGCGAGGTACATCGCGTCGGTGCCGTGGCGGTGCGGCCACAGCTGGACGTCGGGGCCCTCCCCCAGCGCGGGCACGCCGGGGAGCAGCGGGCGGGCGTCGATCCACTCCGCGCCCCCGGCCCGGGGTCCGCGCAGGACGTCCTCCACCACCGCGCGGGTCTCCGCCGGGTGGGGGGAGCACGTCGCGTAGCCGACGACGCCGCCGGGGCGGGCGGCGTCCAGGGCCTCCGCCAGCAGGGCCCGCTGGAGCGGCGCGAAGCCGTCCAGGTCCTCGGGGCGGCGGCGCCAGCGGGCCTCGGGGCGGCGGCGCAGCGCGCCCAGCCCGGTGCAGGGCACGTCGACGAGGACCCGGTCGAAGGTCCCGGGGCGCCACGCCGGACGCGTGCCGTCGGCGGTGACCACCTGGTAGGGGCCCGGGTTGCCCGCCAGGGCGCGGGCGACCAGGCGGGCCCGGTGCTGCTGCTTCTCGGCGGCCACCAGGGCGGCGCCCCGCCCGGCCGCCAGCGCGGCCAGGAGGGCCGCCTTGCCGCCCGGTCCTGCGCAGCCGTCCAGCCAGCGGGCGTCGCCGCCCGCCAGCGGCGCGTTCGCCAGCGCGAGGGCCACCAGCTGGCTGCCCTCGTCCTGCACTCCGGCACGTCCCTCGCGGACGGCCGGCACGGCCCCCGGTTCCCCGCCCTCGGTGAACCGGGCGGCGTAGGGCGACCAGTGGCCGGGCCGGGCCTGCTGCCCGTCCGGGCCCAGCAGCTCCTCGACGGTGGACCGGCCGGGGCGGGCGACCAGGGTGACCTCGGGGCGTTCGTTGTCGGCGGCCAGCAGGGCCTCGATCTCCTCCCGCCCGGCCCGGGGCCCGAGCGCGTCCCACAGCGCCGAGACGATCCAGCGCGGGTGGGCGTGGACGAGGGACAGGTGCTCGACCGGGTCGTCCTCGAAGGGCGGGGCGACGCGCGTCAGCCAGCCGTCCAGGTCGTGGGCGGCGATCCGGCGCAGGACGGCGTTGACGAACTTCGCCCGCCCGTCGCTCAGCACGAAGCGGGCGAGGTCGACGCTGGCGCTGACGGCGGCGTGCGGCGGGGTGCGGGTGCCGAGCAGCTGGTGGGCGCCCAGGGACAGCACGTCGAGCACCGGCGGGTCGACCTCCCGCAGGGGGCGGTCCACACAGGCGGCGATGACGGCGTCGTAGGTGCCCTGGCGGCGCAGGGTGCCGTAGACCAGTTCGGTGGCGAAGGCGGCGTCGCGCGCGTCGAGCTCCCCGGCGTCCCGGGCCCTGCGCAGCAGCGGGGGCAGGACCAGGTTGGCGTAGGCGTCCCGTTCGTCCACCGCGCGCAGCGCCTCGAAGGCCAGGACGCGCACCGGGTCCTTGCGCGGGCGGCGCCGGGGCGCGGGCGGACGCGGGGGGCGGCGACGGGTCGGGTCACTCACGTGGAAGGTGCTCCGGGGGTCGGGAACGGCTCGATCGGCGAAAGGTCCCAGCTTACGCGGGGCGGTGGGCCGCCCGTCCCGGTACCGGGGGGGGTGCGGCACCGGGGGCACGGGGGTGGCGCGCGGGTCGTCAGTCCCCGAGGTGCTCGCCCGCACTGGTGCGGGCGCCGCGGGCCCAGTCGGCGGCCTGCATGGGCTTCTTGCCCTGCGGCTGGACCCACCGCAGCTCGACGGCGTGGGAGCCGGTGCCGACGTGGACGCTGTGCTTGCCCGCACGCAGCTCGCCCGGCGCCAGGTCGGTGACCCGCGGGTCGGGCGCGGCCTGCACGAGCTTGAGCCGCTCGCCGCGGAAGACCGTCCAGGCGCCGGGCGCCGGGGAGCAGCCGCGTACGACGCGGTCCACGCGCAGGGCCGGGGCGCTCCAGTCGACCCGGGCGTCGGCCACGGTGAGCTTCGGGGCGTGGCTGACGCCCTCGGCGGGCTGCGGCACGGCGTGCAGCGTGCCGTCCTCGATGCCGTCCATCGTCGCGGCGAGCAGGCCCGCGCCGGCGAGCGCGAGCCGGGTCAGCAGGTCGCCGCTGGTGTCCGTGGGGCGGACCTCCTCGGTGACCACGCCGTAGACCGGCCCGGAGTCCAGTCCCCGCTCGATCTGGAAGGTGGACGCGCCCGTCAGCTCGTCCCCGGCGAGCACGGCGTGCTGGACGGGCGCCGCGCCGCGCCAGGCCGGCAGGAGCGAGAAGTGCAGATTGACCCAGCCGTGCGCCGGGATCTCCAACGCCGGCTCCGGCAGCAGCGCGCCGTAGGCGACGACGGGGCAGCAGTCCGGGGCGATCCGCCGCAGCCGCTCCTGGAAGGCGGGGTCGCGCGGGCTCGCCGGGCGCAGGATCTCGATGCCCTCCTCCTCGGCCCGCTCGGCGACCGGGCTCGCCACCAGCCGGCGGCCGCGTCCGGCCGGCGCGTCGGGCCGGGTGACGACGGCGGCGACCTCGTGCCGCTCGGAGGCGATCAGGGCGTCCAGAGCGGGCACGGCGACCTCGGGGGTGCCGGCGAAGACGAGCTTCATCGGTGGGGACTACCTCTCCGGGCTGCCTCTCCGGGCCGCGCCAGGACGAAGACGGGACGCGGGACGCGTCGTCGGACGGCGCATCAGTCTACGGCCGTCACGGACCGCGGCCCGGTGGGGCGTGCCCGGCCGCTGCGCGCCCCGTGGGACCCCCGCTCGCGCCCCGGCCGTGACCCCCGGCCCGGATCCGGCGTTGGGCAAGGCGATGTGACCGTAGGGGGCGCTGGACGGCCGGTCGTTCGGCGGCCCCTTCCACGCCGGTTCGAGAGGCTTGTCCATGGCCGACCACGCCACCCACGACGCCCAGGCACGCGCCAGCCTGCACCTCCTGGTACGGGACATCGAGCGGGTCCGCCGGCAGGTGGACGCGCTGCGCACCCTCACCGCCCAGTTGGGGAACGTCTACCGCCCGCGCCGCACCGGCCCGTCGGCCGGCTTCGTCGTCTACGGCCGGGCCCCCGCGCCGACCGTGCGGCTGGCGCAGGAGCTGCGCGAGAGCGTGGAGAGCCTGGTGACGGCCGCCGTCGAGTTCGACCGCTCGCTCGGGTTCTCCTGGGACGCGGTGGGCTCCGCGCTCGGCGTCACCAAGCAGGCGGTGCACCGGCGCTACGGAGGTTCGCGGCGTGCCGGTGACGCGGCGCCGGGGTCGGCCGACCGGTCGGCCGCGGCCGTGGGGGCGGCCCAGGACGTCATCGGGCCGGGCGCTCCGAGCGGGTCGGGCGGGCCGGGCGCGGCCCCGGTGACGCCGACGGTGCCGGCGGCCCGCAGCGTGCCGGGGGCGCGGCCGGGCGCCTTCCCCGGGCCGCGGGGCGGCTGAGCCCGGTGCCCGCGCGGCCGCCTCGGGGCGTGCGGCCGCTGTGCCGCGGCTCAGCCGAGGTCCGTCGGGTCGATCAGGATGCGGACGGGGGGGCCTTCACGGCGACTGAGCCGGGCCGCCTGCGCCGTGCGCAGCGCGGCGGCCAGCGCCGCGCCACTGCCGGGCGGGACGCGTACGAGCGCGCGCTCCCACGCCTCCCCCGGCGGCGGGTCGCCGGTGCGGCGGGGCTGTCCGGGCTCCCGGCGCGGCAGGGGCACCGGGCCCAGGATCTCGGCGTCGGGGGGCAGGCGGGCGGCCGCGAGGAACGCGGCGACGGCCTCCGGCAGCCCGCTGACGGCGGCCATGCGCGACACCGGCGGGTAGCCGAGCTCGGCCCGTTCGGCCAGCTCGCGCGCGGCGTGGCCCTCCGGGTTCCAGCGGACCAGCGCCTGCACCGGACGCAGGGTCGGCTCGGCGACGGCGACCACGGTGCCGCCCTCGGTGTGCGGGCGGACCAGGGCGGACGCCGCCAGCCAGCGGCGCAGGGCGTCCTCCTCGGCCCGCAGGTCGGCGCGGCCGAGCAGCGCCCACGCGTCCAGCAGGAGGGCGGCCGCGTAACCCGGCCCGTCGGCCACGGGCTCGGCCCCGGGCGTGCTCACGACCAGGGCCGCTCGGTCCTCGACGGTGGGGACGGCCTGGTCGCCCCCGCAGACGCGGACCGGTACCCCCTGGAAGGCCCGGCCCAGCTCCTCCGCCGTACGGTGCGCGCCCACCACGCTGGCCCGCAGCCGCGCGCCGCCGCAGGCCGGGCAGCGCCAGTGCGGTGAGGCCCGGCCGCACCAGCCGCAGGTGAGCTCCCGGGCGGCCCCGGGCGAGGTCAGCGGGCCGTGGCAGTGGGGGCAGCGCGCCGGTTCGCGGCAGCGCTCGCAGGCCAGCCGGGGGACGTAGCCCCGGCGCGGAACCTGCACCAGGACGGGCCCGAGCCGTAGGGCGTCCCGCGCGGCCCGCCAGGCGAGGCTGGGCAGCCGGGCGGTGCGGGCCGCGACGTCGCGGGCCTCGTCGAGGTCTCCCACGGTGCGCACGAGGGGGGCGGTCGCCCGCACGGTGGCCCGGTCGGCCGCCAGCGGACGGGCCCAGCCGGCGTCCACGAGGCGCTCGCCCTCCACCGTGCGGGTGTGGCCGCCGACCAGGAGCGCCGCGCGTTCGTGCACGGCGCGCAGCATCAGCACCTCCCGCGCGTGCGGCCGGGGCGCGTGCTCGTCCCGCAGCGCCTGGTCGCCGTCGTCCCACACGGCCACCAGGCCCAGGTCGCGCACGGGGGCGAACATGGCCGCCCGGGTGCCCACGACGACGCGGGCGCGGCCCCGGCTCACGGCGAGCCAGCGGCGGTAGCGGGCCTCGGGCCCGGCGTCGGCGGTGAGGAGGACGTGGAGGGGGTCGCGGCCGGGGTGCAGCGCGGCGAGGGCGGCGTTGACGCGGGCGGCGGCGCGGCCGTCGGGGACGACGGCGAGGGCGCCCCGGCCGGACGCGGCGGTCGTCAGCAGGGCGCGGGCCAGCTCCTCGGGCCACCGCGGGCCGGGCAGCGCCGTCCACACCGCCCTCGGCACGCCGCCCTCGCGGAGCGCGGTCAGGAAGGCGGGGCCGTCGGGGTACCGGGCCCAGCCGCCGGGTTCGGGCGCGGTCGGCGGCGGGGCGGGTGCGTCCGGCGGCGGCGGCGCGGTGCGTTCGGCCCGGGCCATCCGGGGCGGGACGGCGAGCTGGACGACGTCGGCGAGCGCACCGGCGTAGCGGTCGGCGACGGCCCGGCACAGGGCGAGCAGGGCGGGCGTGAGGACCGGCTCCGGGGAGAGCACCTGGGCGAGGGGCGCGAGGGCCCCGGGGTAGTCGCTCTCGGCCACCCGCTCGACGATGAACCCGTTGATGAGACCGCCGCCCTCGCGTCGGCCGCCCCGCTCCCCGGCGCCGAAGCGGACCCGGACCCGGACCCCGGGCCGTGCCTCGGCGTCCATGGCGGCGGGCACGGCGTAGTCGAAGTAGCGGTCCAGGTGGACGAGGCCCTTGTCGACGAGGACGCGGGCGACGGGGAGGTTCTCCGCGAGGGCCGCGCCGCGCCAGGTGCGGGGGCGCGCCCGTGGCGCCGTGCGCCGCACGGACTCGCGGATGAGGGCGAGCTGCTCGGCGGGCGGGGCCTGCCCGTCGCCGTCGGTGCCGTTGCCGCTGCTCACGCCCTCAGTCTTAGCAGACGGCGCCGACACCTCCGGGGGCCGGAACGTGCCGGGAGGTGGGCCGAGGACGCCGGACGCGGCTCCCCGACGGCGGGCCCGGGACCCGGCGCAGGGTGGGGCCCGCCACGGGCGGCGGGCCCCACCGTCAGGCGGTGCTCAGCGGCTCACAGGCCGGCGGCCGCGCGCAGGGCCGGCACGCGGTCGGTGCGCTCCCAGGTGAAGTCCGGCAGCTCACGTCCGAAGTGCCCGTAGGCGGCCGTCTGCGCGTAGATGGGACGCAGCAGGTCCAGGTCGCGGATGATGGCGGCCGGGCGCAGGTCGAAGACCTCGGAGATGGCCTCCTCGATCTTCGTGACGTCCACCGTGGCGGTGCCGAAGGTCTCCACGAACAGACCGACCGGCTCCGCCTTGCCGATCGCGTAGGCGACCTGCACCTCGCAGCGGGAGGCCAGTCCGGCGGCGACGACGTTCTTCGCCACCCACCGCATGGCGTAGGCCGCCGAGCGGTCCACCTTGGAGGGGTCCTTGCCCGAGAAGGCGCCACCGCCGTGCCGGGCCATGCCGCCGTAGGTGTCGATGATGATCTTGCGGCCGGTCAGCCCGGCGTCACCCATCGGGCCGCCGATCTCGAAGCGGCCGGTCGGGTTGACCAGGAGCCGGTAGCCCTCGGTGTCGAGCTTGAGGCCGTCCTCGACGAGCTGCTTCAGCACGTGGTCGACGACGAACTCGCGGATGTCGGGGGCGAGCAGCGAGTCGAGGTCGATGTCGGAGGCGTGCTGGCTGGAGACGACGATGGTGTCCAGGCGGACGGCCTTGTCGCCGTCGTACTCGATGGTGACCTGGGTCTTGCCGTCGGGACGCAGGTAGGGGATCGTCCCGTTCTTGCGGACCTCGGTGAGCCGCCGGGAGAGCCGGTGCGCCAGGGTGATCGGCAGCGGCATCAGCTCGGGGGTCTCGTCGCAGGCGTAGCCGAACATCAGGCCCTGGTCGCCGGCGCCCTGCTTGTCGAGCTCGTCCTCGGTCCCGCCCTCGGCGGCGCCCCCGACGCGCTTCTCGTAGGCGCTGTCGACGCCCTGGGCGATGTCGGGCGACTGGGCTCCGATGGACACCGAGACGCCGCAGGAGGCGCCGTCGAAGCCCTTCTTGGACGAGTCGTAGCCGATGTCGAGGATCTTGCCGCGGACGAGGGAGGCGATGGGGGCGTACGCCTTGGTGGTGACCTCTCCGGCGACGTGCACCAGACCGGTGGTGATGAGCGTCTCCACGGCCACACGCGAGGAGGGGTCCTCCCGCAGGAGGGCGTCGAGGATGGTGTCGCTGATCTGGTCAGCGATCTTGTCAGGGTGGCCCTCGGTCACGGACTCCGAGGTGAACAGGCGGCGGGACACATCGCTCCCTGGGGTTGCAGCGGCTGCTGGCTGATCTGTGGTGGCCCGGTCGGGGAGCTGCGCCCCGCGCGGGTCCGCTGACAGTTTATCCGCAGGCCCGGGTGGACGGGTCAAGGTGTCTCACCCACTGAGTTGCCCTCATCACTCCCCGGCGGGCGGTGCGCCTTGCCCCAGCCGCGCGGCGACGAGGTCCCACACGGTGTCGGCGAGGGCCTCCTTCGGGCCGTGCGGCACGGGTGTGCTGCCGCCGTCCGCCGCCAGGACCACGGCCTCGTTGTCCGGGGAGCCGAACGTCCGGTCCTCGCCGACCTCGTTGACGACGAGCAGGTCACAGCCCTTACGGGCGAGTTTGGCCCGACCGGCCGCCAGGACGTCGTCGGTCTCGGCGGCGAAGCCGACCACGACCTGCCCGGGGCGGGCGCGCTCCGCCGCGACCTCGGCGAGGACGTCGGGGTTGCGGACCAGGGCGACGGGCTCGGGGTCCTGGCCGTCCCGCTTCTTGATCTTGCCGCTCGCGTAGTGGGCGGGCCGGAAGTCGGCCACGGCGGCGGCCATGACGACGGCGTCCGCGTCGGGGGCGGCCTTCAGCACGGCCTCCCGCAACTGCCGGGCCGTGCCCACCGGGACGACGGTGACGCCCCCGGGGTCGGGCAGCGCGGTGTTGGCGGCCACGAGCGTGACCCGCGCACCCCGCGCGGCGGCGGTCGCGGCGAGCGCGTAGCCCTGCCGCCCGGAGGAGCGGTTGCCGAGGTACCGGACGGGGTCCAGCGGCTCGCGGGTCCCGCCGGCGCTGACGACCACGTGGCGGCCGGTCAGGTCCCGGGCGGGGACACCGCGGGCCAGGACCCGGCGGCACAGGGCGTAGATCTCCTCCGGCTCGGGCAGGCGTCCCTTGCCGGTGTCGGCTCCGGTGAGCCGGCCGGTGGCGGGCTCGATCACCACGGCCCCCCGGCGGCGCAGCGTCGCCACGTTCTCCCGGGTCGCCGGGTGCTCCCACATCTCGGTGTGCATGGCGGGCGCGAAGACGACGGGACAGCGGGCGGTGAGGAGCGTGTTGGTGAGCAGGTCGTCGGCGAGTCCGTGGGCGGCCCTGGCGAGGGTGTCGGCCGTCGCGGGGGCGACGACGACGAGGTCGGCGGCGCGGCCGATCGCCACGTGCGGCACCTCGTGGACGTCCGCCCAGACCTCGGTCGCCGCCGGACGGCCGGAGAGGGCGGCCCAGGTGGCCTCGCCGACGAAGTGGAGGGCGGAGGCCGTGGGCACGACGCGGACGTCGTGGCCGGACTCGGTGAACCGCCGCAGCAGCTCGCAGGCCTTGTAGGCGGCGATGCCGCCGCTCACGCCGAGGACCACCGTGGGCCGGTCCGTGGGGTCAGCCGTCTTCTGCGTACCGGCCGTGTCAGCCATGCTCGTGTCCGCCTCTGCTCGGGAAGGGGCCGTGGCACGGCGTGTCCGTGCGCTCTCCCCATGACACACCACCGGCCCGGCAGGGTGTCTGCCGGGCCGGTGAACGTGGTGCTCGCGACCTCCTGGCCGCCGGTGCCGCCGGTCTCAGCTGGGGGAGTCCACGGCCTCGGAGGTCAGCAGGCCGGCGTTGATCTCGCGGAGTGCGATCGACAGCGGCTTCTCGTGGACGTGGGTGTCCACCAGCGGGCCGACGTACTCCAGGAGGCCCTCACCGAGCTGCGAGTAGTACGCGTTGATCTGACGGGCGCGCTTGGCGGCGTAGATCACCAGGCTGTACTTCGAGTCAGTGGCCTCGAGCAGCTCGTCAATCGGCGGATTGATGATGCCCTCGGGCGTGGCGATGGAAGAGGACACGCTCTGCCTTCCGGAGTGGATGAGACGTTCGGACGGCCGACGGCGGAGCACGGGGCGGGCCGGCCTCGGGGCTCGGCCTCCGGCTGTGCCGTGTGACCCGACCCTCGGCTCGGCGTTCCGGCCCGGCCCTTCGGCCGGGCCGCCCGGGCGCACCGCCCACCGGACCAATCAGAGCAAGGCTAGCAGCTCCGCGGCGACGTCCTCGACGGAGGTGTTGACCAACGTGACGTCGAACTCCTCCTCGGCGGCCAGTTCCGTCCTGGCCGCCGAGAGCCGGCGTTCGATCACCTCCGGGGCCTCCGTGCCCCGCCCGGTCAGCCGTCGGACCAGTTCGTCCCAGCTCGGCGGGGCGAGGAAGACCAGCTGCGCCTCGGGCATCGAGGAGCGCACCAGCCGGGCGCCCTGGAGGTCGATCTCCAGCAGCACCGGCTCACCGGCCTCCAACTTGTCCAGCACGGCCCGCCGGGGGGTGCC
Source organism: Streptomyces chumphonensis (assembly GCF_014779715.1). GTDB lineage: Bacteria > Actinomycetota > Actinomycetes > Streptomycetales > Streptomycetaceae > Streptomyces > Streptomyces chumphonensis. The sequence goes on along the minus strand of NZ_JACXYU010000003.1, from coordinate 277,025 downwards.
GTAGCGGTTGCCCGCGAACTCGGCCCATTCGAGCAGTTCGCCGTTGGCGATCAGCTTGTCGAACTCCTCGTCGTCGACGAAGAAGTAGTGCACGCCGTGCTGCTCGCCCGGTCTGGGCCTGCGGGTGGTCGCCGACACGGACAGCCACACCTCGGGATGCACGGACCGCAGATGCGCGACGACCGTACTCTTGCCGACCCCGGAAGGGCCGGAGAGCACGGTCAGCCGGGGGTGTCTTTCCGGGGGAGCCGGGGTTTCCCCCCGGGAGACGGGAGTAGTCATGCAGTGATTATCCCGGTTTCCGGGAGTGCCCGGGCCACGGGGGCGGTCCGCCCGCCCGGTCCGTGACCCGGCACCCCCTCGGATCAGGAGGCGTTGCCGCCGAACTCGCGCTCCAGCGCGGCGATCTGGTTGGAGCCGAGCCCACGGACGCGACGGCTCTCGGAGATGCCGAGCCGCTCCATGATCTGACGGGCGCGGACCTTGCCGACGCCGGGCAGCGACTCCAGGAGCGCGCTGACCTTCATCTTGCCGATGACGTCGTTCTTCTGGCCCTGCTCGATGACGTCGTGGAGGGATGCGCCGGAGTGCTTGAGCCGGTTCTTGACCTCGGCGCGCTCCCGGCGAGCCGCGGCGGCCTTCTCAAGCGCGGCTGCGCGCTGTTCAGGGGTAAGGGGCGGAAGAGCCACGCCTTCGTCACCTCGGATGTCGAACTGGTCGGATACGGATCGCTGTGGAACCTAGTTGCCCCGCATCCGCGGAGCAACGAGCAACGCGCCTGTTCACGCCGCTCTGCTCGGAGACTAGCGGCCTGCGGCGTCACAGTCAGCGAGAACAGCGGAAAAGTCCTGGTCAGACTCAAGCTGAACAGGACTTTTCCGGACATTACCCAGGAGTAGCCGAGCTGCGCCACCTCGGGACACCCCCCGCGCGGCGCCGGGCGGCGTCCGGGTTCACCGCAGGACGGCGACCAGCGCCTCCGTCTCGGCACGGACCGCGGCCCGCAACGCCGACCCGTCCGGACCGTGCCGCAGCACGCCCCGGCTGACGGTGGGCAGGACGTTCGGCAGGGCGTCCCCGAAGACGCGCGGCAGGTCCGCCGCGCCCGCGCCCTGGGCGCCGAGGCCCGGGGCCAGCAGCGGGCCGTTGATCGCCAGGTCGGCGTCGGTGCGGCCGAGGGTGGCGCCCACGACGGCCCCGCACGAGCCGAGCGGCTCGGCCCCCGCGTTCTCGGCCGCGAGGTGGTCCAGGACCACCTGGGCCAGCGTGCGACCGTCCGCCACCGTCGCGTGCTGTACTTCGGGGCCCTCGGGGTTGGAGGTCAGGGCCAGGACGAAGACCCCGGCCCCGTTGGCGCGGGCCGTCTCAAGGGCCGGCCGCAGGGAGCCGAAGCCGAGGTAGGGGCTGAGCGTGACGGCGTCCGAGAACAGCGGGCTCGTGCGGTCCAGGTACGCGGCGGCGTACGCGCCCATGGTCGAGCCGATGTCGCCGCGCTTGGCGTCCATGAGCACCAGCGCCCCGGCCGCCCGCGCGTCGGCGACGGCGCGCTCCAGCACCGCCACGCCCCGCGAGCCGAACCGCTCGAAGAACGCCGACTGCGGCTTGAAGACGGCCACCTCCTCGGCCAGGGCGTCCACCACCGTGCGCGTGAAGCGCTCCAGCCCGGCGACGTCGTCACCCAGCCCCCAGGCGTCCAGCAGGGCGGCGTGCGGATCGATGCCCACGCACAGCGGCCCACGCGCGTCCGTGACGCGGCGCAGCCGCGCGCCGAAGGGCTCGGGCGGCTGGACCGTGGCGGGGCCCTCGGTCGGCTCGGCGGCGGCGCTCACGCGGTCTCCCGGTTTCCGGACGTACGGGTGTCGGCGCCGACGGCCTCGGCGAGCGTCGCGTACGGGCTGGCGGCCAGGTGGGCGGCCAGTCCCCGGTGGATGCGGCGCGGCCACAGCGGCCCCTGGTAGACGAACGCGCTGTAGCCCTGGATCAGGGTGGCGCCCGCGAGGATGCGCTCCCAGGCGTCGTCGGCGTTCTCGACGCCGCCGACGCCGACGAGGGTCAGCCGGTCCCCCACGCGTGCGTAGAGGCGGCGCAGCACCTCCAGCGAGCGTTCCCGCAGCGGCGCGCCGGAGAGGCCGCCGGCCTCGCCGGTGAGCCGCTCCGGGGAGGTGAGGCCGAGCCCCTCGCGGGCGACGGTGGTGTTGGTGGCGATGATCCCGTCCAGGCCCAGCTCGACGGCCAGGTCGGCGACGGCGTCGACGTCCGCGTCGGCCAGGTCGGGGGCGATCTTGACCAGCAGCGGCACCCGGCGGCCGCGCGTCACGCGGTCGGCGGCGGCGCGGACCGCCGTCAGCAGCGGGCGCAGCTGCTCGGTGGCCTGGAGGTCGCGCAGCCCCGGCGTGTTGGGCGAGGAGACGTTCACGACGAGGTAGCCGGCGTGGGGGGCCAGCCGCTCGGTGGAGGTCACGTAGTCCGCGACGGCCTCCTCCTCGGGCACGGCCTTCGTCTTGCCGATGTTGACGCCGACGAGCGCGCGGAAGGGCGGGCGCGCCGCGGCGCGGGCGGCCAGCCGCTCCGCCACGGCTGCCGAGCCCTCGTTGTTGAACCCCATGCGGTTGATCAGCGCCCGGTCCGGCACGAGCCGGAAGAGCCGCCGGGGCGGGTTGCCGGGCTGCGGCTCCGCCGTGACGGTGCCGATCTCCACGTGGTCGAAGCCGAGCATCGTCAGCCCGTCGACGCCGACGGCGTTCTTGTCGAATCCGGCGGCGAGCCCGAAGGGGCCGTGCATGCGGCGGCCGAGCGCGACGAGACGCAGGTCGCGGTGGCGGGGCGCGAGGTACGCGGCGGCGAACGTGCGCAGGACGGGAACGCGGGCGAGGGCCCGGATCCAGCCGAAGGCCAGGTGGTGGGCCTTCTCCGGGTCGAGGCGGCGGAAGAGGAGGTCGAACAGGAGGCGGTACATGCCGGTGGGTGCCTTCAGGTGGCGGGGGGCGGGTGGCGGGGATCGGACTGCGGGCGGGGGTGGGCGCCGGGACGGTCGCGGGTGCGGGGGACCTCGCCCGCGCACCCGCGACCGTCGCGCGGCTCTCAGCGGGTGCCGCGGGCCGCGTGCAGGTGCTCGGCGTGCTCCTGGAGCGAGCGGACGCCGACCTCGCCCCGGCCGAGGGCCTCGATGCCCTGGACGGCGGCGGCGAGGGCCTGGACCGTGGTCAGGCAGGGCACCGCACGGGCGACGGCGGCGGTGCGGATGTCGTAGCCGTCGAGCCGCCCGCCGGTCCCGTAGGGCGTGTTGACGATGAGGTCCACCTCGCCGTCGTGGATGAGCTGCACGATCGTCCGCTCCCCGTTCGGGCCCTCGCCCTCGCTCTGCTTGCGCACCACGGTGGCGCTGATGCCGTTGCGGCGCAGGACCTCGGCGGTGCCGGAGGTGGCGAGCAGCTCGAAGCCGTGGGCCACGAGCTCGCGGGCGGGGAAGATCATCGAACGCTTGTCGCGGTTGGCGACCGAGACGAACGCGCGCCCCTTGGTGGGCAGCGCGCCGTAGGCGCCCGCCTGGCTCTTGGCATAGGCGGACCCGAAGACGGTGTCGATGCCCATGACCTCGCCCGTGGAGCGCATCTCCGGGCCGAGGACGGTGTCCACGCCCCGGCCGTGCACGTCCCGGAAGCGGGTCCAGGGCATGACGGCCTCCTTGACGGAGATCGGCGCGTCCAGCGGCAGGGTGCCGCCGTCGCCCTCGGCGGGCAGCAGGCCCTCGGCCCGCAGCTCGGCGACGGTCGCGCCCAGCGAGATGCGGGCGGCCGCCTTGGCGAGCGGTACGGCGGTCGCCTTGGAGGTGAAGGGCACCGTGCGCGAGGCGCGGGGGTTGGCCTCCAGGACGTAGAGGATGTCCCCGGCCATCGCGAACTGGATGTTGATCAGCCCGCGGACGCCCACACCCCGGGCGATGGCCTCGGTGGAGGCCCGCAGCCGCTTGATGTCGTGGCCGCCCAGGGTGATCGGGGGAAGGGCGCAGGCGGAGTCGCCGGAGTGGATGCCGGCTTCCTCGATGTGCTCCATGACGCCGCCGAGGTAGAGCTCGTGGCCGTCGTAGAGGGCGTCGACGTCGATCTCGATCGCGTCGTCGAGGAAGCGGTCGATCAGCACCGGGTGCTCGGAGATGAGGCCCGCGTGCCGCTCCAGGTAGGCGCCGAGGGAGGGCTCGTCGTAGACGATCTCCATGCCCCGCCCGCCCAGCACGTAGGACGGCCGGACCATCACGGGGTAGCCGATCCCGGCGGCGATGGCCTTGGCCTCGTCGAAGGAGTAGGCGGTGCCGTACTTCGGCGCGGGCAGCCCGGCCTCGGTCAGCACCCGGCCGAAGGCGCCCCGGTCCTCGGCCGCGTGGATCGCCTCGGGCGGGGTGCCCACCACGGTGACGCCGTTGTCCTTGAGCGCCTGGGCCAGGCCGAGCGGCGTCTGGCCGCCGAGCTGCACGATGACCCCGGCCACCGGCCCGGCCTGCGTCTCGGCGTGCACGATCTCCAGGACGTCCTCCAGGGTGAGCGGCTCGAAGTAGAGCCGGTCGGAGGTGTCGTAGTCGGTGGAGACCGTCTCCGGGTTGCAGTTGACCATCACGGTCTCGTAGCCGGCCTCGCCGAGGGCGAAGGAGGCGTGGACGCAGGAGTAGTCGAACTCGATCCCCTGGCCGATGCGGTTCGGGCCGGAGCCGAGGATGATCACGGCCGGCTTCTCGCGCGGGGCGACCTCGGTCTCCTCGTCGTAGGAGGAGTAGAAGTACGGGGTGCGGGCGGCGAACTCGGCGGCGCAGGTGTCGACGGTCTTGTAGACGGGCCGGACGCCGAGCGCGTGCCGGACCTCGCGCACGACGTCCTCCCGCAGGCCGCGGATCGCCGCGATCTGGGCGTCGGAGAAGCCGTAGCGCTTGGCCTCGGCCAGCACCCCGGGGGTGAGCAGCGGGGCCTGCGCCACCTCGTCGGCGATCTCCTTGATCAGGAAGAGCTGGTCGGTGAACCAGGGGTCGATCTTCGTCGCGTCGAAGACCTCCTGCGGGCTCGCCCCGGCCCGGATGGCGAGCATGACGGTGTTGATCCGCCCGTCGGTCGGCCGGCCGGACTCGGCGAGGAGCGCGTCCTTGTCGCCCACCGGGGAGGTGAAGTCGAACTGGCTGCCCTTCTTCTCCAGCGAGCGCAGCGCCTTCTGGAGCGCCTCGGGGAAGTTCCGGCCGATCGCCATGGCCTCGCCGACGGACTTCATGGTCGTCGTCAGCGTGGAGTCGGCCAGCGGGAACTTCTCGAACGCGAACCGGGGCGCCTTCACCACGACGTAGTCGAGCGTCGGCTCGAAGGACGCCGGGGTCTGCTCGGTGATGTCGTTGGGAATCTCGTCCAGGGTGTACCCGACGGCCAGCTTGGCGGCGATCTTCGCGATCGGGAATCCGGTGGCCTTGGAGGCGAGTGCGGAGGAGCGCGAGACGCGCGGGTTCATCTCGATGACGATGACCCGGCCGTCCTCCGGGTTGACGGCGAACTGGATGTTGCAGCCGCCGGTGTCCACGCCGACCTCGCGGATGACGGCGATGCCGATGTTCCGCAGGACCTGGTACTCGCGGTCGGTGAGCGTCATCGCCGGGGCGACGGTGATGGAGTCGCCGGTGTGCACGCCCATCGGGTCGAAGTTCTCGATGGAGCAGACGACCACGACGTTGTCGTGCTTGTCGCGCATCAGCTCCAGCTCGTACTCCTTCCAGCCGAGGATGGACTCCTCCAGGAGCACCTCGGTGGTCGGCGAGAGGGTGAGGCCCTGTCCGGCGATGCGCCGCAGCTCGTCCTCGTCGTGCGCGAAGCCGGATCCCGCGCCGCCCATGGTGAAGGACGGGCGGACGACGACCGGGTAGCCGCCCAGCTCCTCCACCCCGGCGAGCACCTCGTCCATGGAGTGGCAGATCACCGAGCGGGCGGACTCGCCGTGGCCGATCTTGGTCCGGACGGCCTCCACGACGTCCTTGAACAGGTCGCGGTCCTCGCCCTTGTTGATGGCCTCGACGTTGGCGCCGATCAGCTCGACGCCGTACTTCTCCAGGGTGCCGGCCTCGTGCAGCGAGATCGCGGTGTTCAGCGCGGTCTGTCCGCCGAGGGTGGGCAGCAGGGCGTCGGGCCGCTCCTTGGCGATGATCTTCTCGACGTACTCGGGGGTGATCGGCTCGACGTAGGTGGCGTCGGCGATCTCCGGGTCGGTCATGATCGTGGCCGGGTTGGAGTTGACCAGGACGACCCGCAGGCCCTCGGCCTTCAGGACGCGGCACGCCTGGGTGCCGGAGTAGTCGAACTCGGCGGCCTGACCGATGACGATCGGGCCCGAGCCGATGACCAGGACGGACTGGATATCGGTGCGCTTAGGCACGCTGGCCCTCCATCAGGGAGACGAAGCGGTCGAACAGGTAGGCGGCGTCGTGCGGACCGGCCGCCGCTTCGGGGTGGTACTGGACGCTGAAGGCCGGACGGTCGAGCAGCCGCAGCCCCTCGACGACGTCGTCGTTGAGGCAGACGTGGCTGACCTCGGCCCGGCCGTAGGGGGTGTCGGAGGGTCCGTCGAGCGGCGCGTCGACGGCGAAGCCGTGGTTGTGGGCGGTGATCTCCACCGTGCCCGTCGCACGGTCCTGCACCGGCTGGTTGATCCCCCGGTGGCCGTACTTCAGCTTGAAGGTGCCGAAGCCGAGCGCCCGGCCGAGGAGCTGGTTGCCGAAGCAGATGCCGAACAGCGGCGTACCGCGCTCCAGGACGGCCCGGACCAGCGAGACGGGGTGCTCGGCGGTGGCCGGGTCACCGGGGCCGTTGGAGAAGAAGACCCCGTCGGGGGCGACGGCGTAGAGGTCCTCGACCGAGGACGTCGCCGGCAGGACGTGGACCTCGATCCCCCGCTCGGCCATCCGCCGCGGGGTCATCCCCTTGATGCCGAGGTCGACGGCGGCGACCGTGAAGCGCTTCTCGCCGATCGCCGGGACGACGTAGGGGGCGTCCGTGGCGACCTCGCCGCACAGGTCGGCGCCCTTCATCTGCGGGGCCTGCCGCACCTTCGCCAGCAGCGCGGCGTCGGAGTCCACGGCGGCGCCGGAGAAGATCCCCACCCGCATGGCGCCGCGCTCGCGCAGGTGGCGGGTGAGGGCGCGGGTGTCGACGCCGCTGATGCCGACGACGTCCTGCGCGGCCAGCTCCTGGTCGAGCGTGCGCACCGAGCGCCAGTTGGACGGGACGCGGGCGGGGTCGCGGACGACGTACCCGGCGACCCAGACGCGGCGCGACTCGGGGTCGTCGTCGTTCACGCCGGTGTTCCCCACGTGCGGTGCCGTCATGACGACGACCTGCCGGTGGTAGGAGGGGTCGGTCAGCGTCTCCTGGTAGCCGGTCATGCCGGTGGAGAACACGGCCTCGCCGAACGTCTCGCCCACCGCGCCGTAGGCCCGGCCGCGGAAGACGCGGCCGTCCTCCAGGACGAGCACGGCGGGCGCCGGTGCGGGCTTGCGGGTGGAGGTCGTCATCATGCGCCTTCCCGGTCGTGCTGAGCGGCGACGGCACTGTCGCCGGTTTCGGTGGTGACGGCCGCGACCGTCTCGACTGCTTCGACCCACGCCGCGTGCTCGGCGGGGTGGTCGGCCCGGAAGCCGGAGTCCAGGGTGCGCTCGCCGAGCTGCCAGGTGATCACCAGCAGACCGCCCTCGGTGAGGACCTTGCCGGCGATCCCCTTGTCCAGCCGGGCGCCGCGCAGGGCGTCGGCGGGGACGAAGAAGTCCCGCGCGCCGGGGCGCAGCACGGTGAGCCCCGCCTCGTCCAGCGTCAGCCGGACGCGGCTGCGGGTGCCCAGGCCGTGGGCGACGATGCGGTCGAGCCACTGCCCGGCGGTGGTGGAGCCGTGGTAGCGGCCGTCCAGGGCGAGACGCGCGGGGCCGTCCCGCTCGGGGACGGCGGCGGGCTCGGGCAGGTCGTGCTGGAGCGTGGCGCGCCACTTCCAGCCCTCACGCATCAGCCAGTACACGAGCGCGATGAACAGGAGGAGGCCGACGGTCCAGCCGATGCGGGCGGCCCAGTCGGTCACCTCCTGCGAGCGGCGCTCCGCCTCGGGCGCGGCGTCGGCGAGGAGGGTCAGTACGTTCACGTTCACGCCAGCTTTCCGTCGGTCACCGTGGCCCGGCCCCGCAGGAAGGTGTGCGTGACGCGGCCCGGCAGCTCGTTGCCCCGGTAGGGGGTGTTGCGGCTGCGGGAGGCGAAACCCGCGGGGTCCACCCGACCACGGTATGCCGGATCGACCAGGGTGAGGTTGGCGGGCTCACCCGGCGAGACGGGACGGCCCTGGCCGGTGAGCCGGCCGATGCGGGCGGGGCGGAAGGACATCCGCTCGGCGACCTGCTCCCAGTCCAGCAGCCCGGTGTCGACCATGGTGTGCTGCACGACGGACAGCGCGGTCTCCAGGCCGACCATGCCCATGGCGGCGGCGCCCCACTCGCAGTCCTTGTCCTCGTGCGGGTGCGGGGCGTGGTCCGTGGCGACGCAGTCGATCGTGCCGTCCGCGAGGGCCGCGCGCAGGGCGAGGACGTCGTCCCGGGTGCGCAGCGGGGGGTTCACCTTGTAGACGGGATCGTAGGAGCGCACCAGCTCGTCGGTCAGGAGCAGGTGGTGCGGGGTGACCTCGGCGGTGACGTTCCACCCCTTGGACTTGGCCCAGCGCACGATCTCCACCGAGCCGGCCGTCGACAGGTGGCAGATGTGCACGCGGGAGCCGACGTGCGCGGCCAGCAGCACGTCGCGGGAGACGATGGACTCCTCAGCGACGGCAGGCCAGCCGCCGAGCCCCAGCTCGGCGGAGACCACGCCCTCGTTCATCTGGGCGCCCTCGGTCAGCCGGGGCTCCTGGGCGTGCTGGGCGACGACGCCGTCGAACGCCTTGACGTACTCCAGGGCGCGCCGCATGATCACCGCGTCGTCGACGCACTTGCCGTCGTCGGAGAAGACGGTGACGCCGGCGGCCGACTCGTGCATCGCGCCCAGTTCGGCGAGCTGCTTCCCGGCGAGGCCCACGGTGACGGCGCCCACCGGCTGCACGTCGCAGTAGCCGGACTCGCGGCCCAGCCGCCACACCTGCTCCACGACGCCCGCGGTGTCCGCGACGGGGAAGGTGTTGGCCATGGCGTGCACGGCGGTGAAGCCGCCGCGGGCCGCCGCCCGCGTACCGGTGAGGACGGTCTCGGAGTCCTCCCGGCCGGGCTCCCGCAGGTGGGTGTGCAGGTCGACCAGGCCGGGCAGGAGGACCTGGCCCTCGGCCTCGACGACGCGGGCGCCGTCGGCGGACAGCCCGGTGCCGACCTCGGCGATCGTCTCGCCGTCGACGAGGACGTCCCGCGCGGGGCCGCCGAGGACGCGGGCGCCGCGGATCAGGGTCTTCTCGGTGTTCACGTGTTCTCCTCAGCGCTGTTCTCGGCGGCGTGCCCGGGTGCGCCGCCGAGCGCGGCTCCCCCGAGCAGCAGGTACAGGACGGCCATGCGGGTGCTGACCCCGTTGGTCACCTGCTCCACGGCGGTGCACCGGTCGGAGTCGGCGACGTCGGCGGTGATCTCCATGCCCCGGTTCATCGGCCCGGGGTGCATCACCAGGGCGTGCTCGGGCATCCGCGCCATGCGGCCGCCGTCCAGGCCGTAGCGGCGGGCGTACTCACGCTCGGTGGGGAAGTAGGCGGCGTTCATCCGCTCGCGCTGGACGCGCAGCATCATCACGGCGTCGGACGTGGGCAGGACGGCGTCCAGGTCGTAGGAGACCTCGCACGGCCAGGCGTGGACGCCGACGGGCACCAGGGTGGGCGGGGCGACGAGGGTGACCTCGGCGCCGAGGGTGCTCAGCAGGTGCACGTTGGACCGGGCCACGCGGCTGTGCAGGATGTCGCCGACGATCGTCACGCGGCGCCCCCCGAGGTCCCCACCCCGTCCCGTGCCCAGGCGCCGGCGCAGGGTGAAGGCGTCCAGGAGTGCCTGGGTGGGGTGCTCGTGCGTGCCGTCGCCCGCGTTGACGACGGACCCGCCGATCCAGCCGGAGGTGGCCAGGCGGTGGGGCGCGCCGGAGTCGTGGTGCCGGATGACGACGGCGTCGGCGCCCATCGCCTCCAGGGTCAGGGCGGTGTCCTTGAGCGACTCCCCCTTGGAGACCGAGGAGCCCTTGGCCGAGAAGTTGATCACATCGGCGGAGAGCCGCTTGGCCGCGGCCTCGAAGGAGATGCGGGTGCGGGTGGAGTCCTCGAAGAAGAGGTTGACGACGGTGCGGCCCCGCAGCGTCGGCAGCTTCTTGATCGGCCGGTCGGCGAGTCGGGCCAGCTCCTCGGCGGTGTCGAGGACGAGGACGGCGTCGTCGCGGGTGAGATCGGCGGCCGAGATGAGATGGCGCTCCATCTGTTGCCTTCCGTGGGTGAGGGCGGGCGTGCCGGGGTGCCGGGACGTGCGGGCGGGCCCGCCGGCGGCGGCCCGGCGGGGGCGTCGGTGCTCGGGCGCGGGTGGGCGCTAGCGCTCGTCGTCGGCCGCTGCGGCCGCGCGCAGACCGAGCAGCACGCCGTCGCGGCCGTCCTCCTCGGCGAGCTGGACGCGGACGGTCTCGCGCAGGGACGTGGGCAGGTTCTTGCCCACGTAGTCGGCGCGGATGGGCAGCTCGCGGTGGCCCCGGTCGACGAGGACGGCGAGCTGCACGGCACGGGGCCGGCCGAGGTCGCCGAGAGCGTCGAGGGCGGCGCGGATGGTGCGTCCGGAGAAGAGGACGTCGTCGACGAGGACGACCAGGGCGCCCTCGATGCCGTCGCCGGGGATCTCGGTGCGGGCGAGGGCACGGGCGGGGCGCAGCCGCAGGTCGTCGCGGTACATCGTGATGTCCAGCGAGCCGACCGGGGTGGGCCGCCCGGTGATCTCCGCGAGCTTGGCGGCGAGCCGCTGCGCCAGGTGGACGCCGCGGGTCGGGATGCCGAGGAGGACGACGTCGTCCGCGCCCTTGGCGCGCTCGACGATCTCGTGGGCGATGCGGGTGAGGACCCGCGCGATGTCCGGCCCTTCGAGGACGGGACGGCCGGGAGCGCCGTCGGCGGGCGGTGCGCCGCTGCCGGTGTTGTCCGTGTTACCCATGGGTAAAGGACCTCCTTCCCCGCCTCACGGGACGGGCCTTAAAGGACGCCTGGATGGTGCCGCTCCACGGTAGCAGGCCGGGTGGCGGGTGACGCCGGTGGCCCCCGGACGGCCCCTTGGGCTCCACACGGTTGGGGACCGGCGTTCGCGCTGGTCAGCGGGGGACGCTGGGGCGTGTGAGGCGTCTGGGACTCAGGTGGTCGACATCCTCGGCTTGACGCCGTACATTACGCTGCGTAACCTCACAGTGAGTTACCAACGCCTCTTTCCGGGGAGCCACATGTCCAGCGAATACGCCAAACAGCTCGGTGCCAAGCTCCGGGCCATCCGCACCCAGCAGGGCCTCTCCCTCCATGGCGTCGAAGAGAAGTCCCAGGGCCGCTGGAAGGCGGTCGTGGTGGGCTCGTACGAGCGCGGCGACCGCGCGGTGACCGTGCAGCGCCTCGCCGAGCTGGCGGACTTCTACGGCGTCCCGGTGCAGGAGCTGCTGCCGGGCAGCACGCCCGGCGGCGCGGCCGAGCCGCCGCCGAAGCTCGTTCTCGACCTGGAGCGCCTCGCACACGTCCCGGCCGACAAGGCCGGTCCGCTGCAGCGGTACGCCGCGACGATCCAGAGCCAGCGCGGCGACTACAACGGCAAGGTGCTGTCGATCCGTCAGGACGACCTGCGCACGCTCGCCGTCATCTACGACCAGTCGCCCTCGGTGCTGACCGAGCAGCTCATCAGCTGGGGCGTGCTGGACGCGGACGCCCGCCGTGCGGTCGCGCACGAGGACGCGTGACGGCCGGTTAGCCGAAGAAACGTCACCTCCGCCCCGCTCCCCCGGCCCACCGGGGGGCGGGGCGGAGGTGTCCTGACGCCCCCGCCCCGGGGGCCCACCTCTGAGACGCGGAAGGGCCCCGCGCCACCCGAGTGTCCTCGGGGTCGCGGGGCCTTCCCGGCGGAGGGGTCGTTCAGTCGCGCAGCGTGGGGCCGAGATCCTTCAACCGGCCGAGGAGGCCGTTGACGAAGGACGGCGACTCGTCCGTGGAGAACTCCTTGGCGAGCTGCACGCACTCGTCGAGCACCACCGCGTCCGGCGTCTCGTCCTCCCACAGCAGCTCGTAGGCGCCCAGCCGCAGCAGGTTCCGGTCCACGGCCGGCATGCGGTCCAGCGTCCAGCTCACGGAGTGCGCGGAGATCAGCGCGTCGATGCGGTCCGCGTGGCGCGCGTACCCCTCGACGAGCTGCATCGTGTACGCGCTCACCGGTGGCTGCCGGGTGTCGCTGCGGGCGTGCCGGACCCAGTCGGCCAGGACCGAGGCGACGTCCGCGCCGCGCTGGTCGGACTCGAAGAGGATCTGGAAGGCGCGCTTGCGTGCTTTCGTGCGAGCGGCCACGGTTAGCTGTTCACCCGGCCGAGGTACTCGCCGGAACGGGTGTCGACCTTGATCTTCTCGCCGGTCGTGATGAACAGCGGCACGCCGATCTCGTAACCGGTCTCCAGCCGCGCGGGCTTGCTGCCGCCGGTGGAGCGGTCGCCCTGCACGCCGGGCTCGGTGTGCTCGATGACGAGCTCGACGGAGGCGGGCAGCTCGACGAAGAGCACCTCGCCCTCGTACATGGCGACCGTGGGCTCGAAGCCCTCGATGAGGAAGTTCGCGGCCTCGCCGACGGTCTTGCGGTCGACGTGCAGCTGGTCGTAGGTGTCCATGTCCATGAACACGAAGTACTCGCCGTCCATGTACGAGAACTGCATCGTGCGGCGGTCGACGGTGGCGGTCTCGACCTTCGTGCCGGCGTTGAACGTCTTGTCGACGATCTTGCCGGACAGCACGTTCTTCAGCTTGGTGCGCACGAAGGCAGGGCCCTTGCCGGGCTTGACGTGCTGGAACTCGACAACGGACCAGAGCTGGCCCGCGTCGAGCTTGAGCACCATGCCGTTCTTCAGGTCGTTCGTGGTGGCCACGGTGGCGGAATCTCCTACAGACGCTGCTTGGAACCAAGGCCCGTCCCGGCCCGCTGGGCCCGGCCGGGACGCTACAGAGCCAGCAGCTCCTTGGTCGTGATGGTGAGTAGCTCCGGCCCGCCGTCCGACTGCGAGCGGACGACGAGTGTGTCATCGATCCGGACGCCGCCCCTGCCGGGGAGGTGAACCCCCGGTTCGACGGTGACCGGCACACAAGCGTCCAGTTTACCCACGCCCTGCGGCGACAGAACCGGGTCCTCTCCGATTTCGAGCCCGATCCCTCCCCCCACGGCCGGACCGAGGGCTTCCGCATAGCCCGCCGAGTCCAGGAGCTGCCGCGCCGCCCGGTCCACCTCCCGGAACGGGACCCCGGGCGCCAGTGCCTCGCGGGCGGCCCGCTGGGCGGCGAAGACCAGGTCGTACAGCTGGATCTGCCAGTCGGCCGGCGCGGTGCCGATGACGAAGGTGCGGCCGATGCGGCAGCGGTAGCCGCGGTAGGAGGCGCCGAGCCGCACGGTGAGGAAGTCGCCCTCCTCCACCCGGCGGTCGGTGGGCACGTGGTCGGCCAGTCCGGAGTGACGGCCGGTGGCCACACAGGTGGGGAAGGCGGGCCCGTCGGCGCCGTGGTCGATGAGTCGGCGCTCCAGCTCCAGCGCGAGGTGACGCTCGGTCCGCCCGACGAGGATGGACTCCAGGAGTTCCCCCAGGGCCTGGTCGGTGATCTCGGCGGCGATGCGCAGCGCCGCGATCTCCTCCTCGTCCTTGACCAGCCGCTGCTGCTCGACGGCCGGGCCGAGGTCGCTCAGCCGCAGCCGGGGCGCCGCCGCGGCCAGGGCGCGGTGGCGGGCCACGGTGAGGTGGTGCTCCTCCACGGCCAGCGTCCCGGCCCGGCCCCGGGCGGCGATCTCGCCCGCGGTCGTCACCGGGTCCTGGGCCGGCGGAGCCGCCGACCGGACGCGCAGGGCGTCGGAGCCGTCCGCGAGGCCGGGCGGCGGCACCGGGTCGGAGCGGGTCAGCAGGGTGTCGTGGCCGTCCGGGTCCAGCAGCAGGACCGCGCCGGGCGGCGCGCACCCGGTGAGGTAGCGCAGATTGGCCGGCGTGGAGACCAGGAGGGCCGTGCCGCCGCCCGCGCCGGACACCGTGGGCCGCTCCCGCAACCGGGAGCGTCGGGCCATGTGCACCTCGGACATGCCCCTGAGCGTACGGCTCCCCGGCGCCCCCGGCCGCTCACACGGGGCCGGACGGGGTGGTACCGCCCCGTCCCCCGCGGCCGGGACCCGTGCTACCAGGCGGGCGGGCTGGCGAGGCTGCGCGCCACGGCCTCGTCGAGCATGCGGGCGGTGGTCTCCACGTCGTGCCGGGTGTTGTCGATGATCGGGAGCCCGCTGCTGTACCAGCCGGCCATGCGCCCGTGGATGCGGGCCACCTCCTCGTCGGCGAGCCGACGGTTGCCGCCGCGCTCGGCGTTGCGTTCGAGGACGACGTCGAGCCCCGGCAGCAGGACCACGGGGATGAGCCCGGGCCCGACGTGCCGCTTCCAGCCGCCGAGCCCGACGACGGGCCAGTCGGGGAAGACGGCGTCGTCGAGGATGCAGGAGACGCCGTTGGCGAGGAAGTTGCGGGCGGCGAAGCCGCAGGTGCGGCGGGCCAGGCGGTACTGCGTCTCCGAGCCGTCGCTCCAGCCCTGCTGGGGGTCGGCGAAGCCGGAGCGCACCCACTCGCGGACGTCGTCGAGGCTGATGTGCGCGGTGGGCACGCGGCGGCGCTCGGCCCAGTGCCGTGCCACGGTCGTCTTGCCCGCTCCGGCCGGACCGATCAGCAGCACCGCCACGGGCACCTGGGTGGCGTCCGGCGGCCAGGTGCCGGGAGCCGCCCCCGGGGCGGGCTCGGACGGTGGCGTGGGGATCTGCACGGGGGCGCCGACGGGCAGCCGGATCTGCCCGGTGCCTTCGGACGGCGGAGGAGGCGCGGGGTGCGAGCCCCCGCCGGGAGCCCGGGGCGGCGGGGCCGGCGCCGGGTGCGGCGGAGCCGGCGCGGGGCCGGACGGCGCCGGGTGCGGCAGGGCCGGACGGTGCGGCGGGACGCCGGGGGGCGCGCCGTGCGGCGGCGGGCCGGCCCAGCCGGGCCCCGGGGCGGCGGCGGGCGGATGCGCCGGACGCGGCAGGGGACCGGGGGGAACGGGACGGTGGCCGCCCTGGGCGGACCCCGCGTACTGCTGCATCCGGTACCACTCCGTCGTCCACAGGCGCGATCTGCGCGCGCCCACCGGTCAGTTCACCGCACGGTACCGCCTTCGGGGCCGTGCCGTCGGCCAGGGTGTGAACGGTCGGGCCGGGCCGGAAGGCGCCCCGCCGCCGTCAGTCCGTCTGGTCGGCCAGGGCCCGCAGGGCGAGCCGGTAGGAGCCGATGCCGAACCCCGCGACCGTGCCGCTGGCGACGGCCGCGATGACGGAGGTGTGGCGGAAGTCCTCCCGTGCGTGCGGGTTGGAGATGTGCACCTCGATCAGGGGTGCCGTGCGCTGCGCGGCGGCGTCCCGCATCGCGTACGAGTAGTGCGTGAAGGCCGCGGGGTTGATGACGACGGGGATCGCCCCGTCGGCCGCCTCGTGCAGCCAGCGGACCATCTCGCCCTCGTCGTTGGTCTCGCGGACCTCCACGGCGAAGCCCAGCTCGGCGCCGAGCCGCGTGCACTCCCGCACGAGCCCGGCGTAGCTGGTCGAGCCGTAGACGTCCGGCTCCCGGGAGCCCAGCCGGCCGAGGTTGGGCCCGTTGAGGACCAGTACCGGGCGCGCGGTCCCGCTCACGCC
Organism: Streptomyces chumphonensis; assembly: GCF_014779715.1. Lineage (GTDB taxonomy): Bacteria > Actinomycetota > Actinomycetes > Streptomycetales > Streptomycetaceae > Streptomyces > Streptomyces chumphonensis. Next base: position 261,130 of record NZ_JACXYU010000003.1, on the reverse strand, counting down.
GCGATCTCCGCGTGGGCGGCGAGCAGCATGGCCGGGTCGGGGCCCTCCAGGACGGCCGGGCGGCCCAGCCCGTCCAGGACGATGAAGCGCAGCCGGTCCCCCCGGGTCTTCTTGTCGACCTTCATCGTCTCCAGCAGCTTGGGCCACTGGTCGCCGCGGTAGGTGACGGGCAGGCCGACGGCCTCCAGCACGACGCGGTGCCGGTCGGCGGTGGCGTCGTCCAGCCGCCCGGCGATGCGGCCCAGTTCGGCGGCGAAGACCATGCCGACGGCGACGGCCGCGCCGTGCCGCCAGTTGTAGCGCTCGTTCTTCTCGATGGCGTGGGCGAGCGTGTGACCGTAGTTGAGGATCTCCCGCAGTCCCGACTCCTTGAGGTCGGCCGAGACGACGTCCGCCTTCACCCGGATCGAGCGCTCGATCAGCTCGGTGGTGTACGGACCGTCGGGACGCCGGGCCCCCTCGGGGTCCCGCTCGATGAGGTCGAGGATGACCGGGTCGGCGATGAAGCCCGCCTTGATGACCTCCGCCAGCCCGCTCACGTACTCGTTGACCGGCAGCGACTCCAGCGCCGCCAGGTCGCACAGCACTCCGGCGGGCGGGTGGAAGGCGCCCACCAGGTTCTTGCCCTCGGCGGTGTTGATGCCGGTCTTGCCGCCCACGGCCGCGTCGACCATGCCGAGCACGGTCGTGGGTACGGCGATCCAGCGCACGCCGCGCAGCCAGGTGGCGGCGACGAACCCGGCGAGGTCCGTCGTCGCGCCCCCGCCGACACCGACGACGACGTCGGTGCGGGTGAAGCCCGTCTGGCCGAGGGCCTTCCAGCAGTACGCCGCGACCTCGGCCGTCTTGGACTCCTCCGCGTTGGGGAGCTGGATCGCGATGGCCTCGTAGCCCTGGTCGGCCAGGTCCTGCCGGAGCACCTCGCCCGTCTCGGCGAGCGCTTCGGGGTGCAGCACCGCGACACGCTTGGCCTGCGGGCCGATGAGCCCGGGGAGCTCGGCCAGCAGCCGGCGTCCGACGAGTACGTCGTAGGGGTCGTGCCCGGCGCCCGCGACGGTGATCCGGGTGGGGGTCTCGGTGGTCATGCCTTCCTCAGCTCCAGGGCGTCCATGATGTCGTCGGCGACCTGCTCGGGCGTACGGCCCCCGGTGGGGACCACCGCCCGGGCGACCTCGGTGTACAGCGGGCGGCGCTCCTCCATCAGGGTCCGCCACTGCTGGCGCGGGTTGATGGCGAGCAGCGGGCGCGGGGCGTCCAGGCCGACGCGCCGGACCGCTTCGCCGACCTCCATCTCCAGGAAGGCGACGGGCCGCCCGGTGAGCAGCGCGCGGGTCTCGGCGGCCATGACGGCGCCGCCGCCGAGCGCCAGCACCCCGGCGTGGGTCTCGACGGCCGTCCGGACGGCCTCCCGCTCCAGGGCGCGGAAGTGCGGTTCCCCGTCGTCGAGGAAGATGTCGGCGACCGGCTTACCCGCCCGCTGGACGACGTCCGCGTCGGTGTCGCGGAAGCCGACGCCCAGTCGGTCGGCGAGGATGCGGCCGACCGTGGTCTTGCCCACGCCCATCGGCCCGACCAGGACGACGGCCGGGCCGCTCACCGGATCGCCAGGTGGTCGAGGAAGCCGCGCACGTTGCGCCGCGTCTCGGCGACGCTGTCCCCGCCGAACTTCTCCGCGACGGCGTCGGCCAGGACGAGGGCGACCATCGCCTCGGCCACGATGCCGGCGGCGGGCACCGCGCACACGTCCGAGCGCTGGTGGTGCGCCTGCGCCGGTTCACCCGTGGACACGTCGACGGTCGCCAGCGCGCGGGGCACGGTGGCGATCGGCTTCATCGCGGCCCGCACCCGCAGCAGTTCGCCCGTCGTCAGGCCGCCCTCGGTGCCGCCGGAGCGTCCGGAGGCGCGGCGGATGCCGTCGGGCGTGGTGAGGATCTCGTCGTGCGCCCTGGAGCCCGGGGTGCGGGCCAGGTCGAAGCCGTCCCCGACCTCGACCCCCTTGATGGCCTGGATGCCCATGAGCGCGCCCGCCAGCCGGGCGTCCAGCCGCCGGTCCCAGTGCACGTGGCTGCCCAGTCCGACGGGCACCCCGTGCGCGACGACCTCAACGACGCCGCCGAGGGTGTCGCCGTCCTTGTGGGCCTGGTCGATCTCGGCGACCATCGCCTTGCTCGCCGCCTCGTCCAGGCAGCGCACCGGGTCGGCGTCCAGCCGCTCCACGTCGGCGGGAACGGGCACCGTGCCCCGGGGAGCGCGGGCGGCGCCCAACTCCACGACGTGCGAGACGATCTCGACGCCCGCCGTCTCCCTGAGGTAGGAGCGGGCGACGGTGCCGAGCGCCACGCGGGCCGCGGTCTCCCGCGCGGAGGCGCGCTCCAGCACCGGACGGGCCTCGTCGAAGCCGTACTTCTGCATGCCGGCCAGATCGGCGTGGCCCGGCCGGGGGCGGGTGAGCGGCGCGTTGCGGGCCAGCGCGGCCAGCTCCTCCGCATCGACGGGATCGGCGGCCATCACCTTCTCCCACTTGGGCCACTCGGTGTTGCCGACCATCACGGCGACCGGTGAGCCCAGCGTGAGCCCGTGGCGGACGCCGCCGATGAACGTGACCTCGTCCCGCTCGAACTTCATCCGCGCGCCACGGCCGTAGCCGAGCCGCCGCCGCGCGAGTGCGTCCGCCACCATCTCCGTGGTGATCGGGACTCCGGAGGGCAGTCCCTCCAGTGTCGCGACGAGTGCGGGTCCGTGCGACTCCCCCGCGGTCAGCCAGCGCAACCTGCTCAACGGTGCTCCTCACTCCGCCAGTGCTTACCCCGATCCTCCCACGGACGGCGGTCACGGTCAGCGGCCGGTCCAGTACCCGGACGACTCAGGAACCCCGCAGGGCCGCCTCGCCCGCCTTGCGCATGGCGGCCAGCGGTGCGGGCGCGCGTCCGGTCATCTGCTCGACCTGGAGCACCGCCTGGTGGACCAGGAGGTCCAGCCCTCCCACGACCCGGCCCCCGGCGCCGGACCAGGCGGCGGCCAGCTTCGTCGGCCACGGCTCGTACAGCACGTCGAACAGCGTGCCGGGGGCGCCCGGCACGGCGTCGGCCAGCGCGTCCGTCGCCCCGGCCGGCGTCGTCGCGATCACCAGCGGCGCGGCCAGGCCCTGGGCCGCACGCTCCCAGGGGGCCGTGCGGACGGCCACGCCCAGCCGTTCGCCCCACACGCGCATCTCGGCGGCCCGCTCCGGGCTGCGGACGTACGCCGTCACGGTGCCGGAGCAGACCCGGGCCAGGGCGGCGAGCGCGGAGGAGGCCGTCGCCCCCGCGCCCAGCACCGCGGCCTCGGGCACCTGGGCGACATCGCGTTCCCGCAGCGCGGCGATCATGCCGGGGATGTCGGTGTTGTCGCCGCGCCGACGTCCGGAGCCGGTGAACACCACCGTGTTGACGGCCTCCACGGCCGCCGCCGTCGCGCTCACCTCGTCCAGCAGCGGGATGACCGCCCGCTTGAGCGGCATGGTCAGCGACAGCCCGGCCCAGCCGGGGCCGAGTCCGTCCAGGAAGCCGGCCAGCCCGGCCTCGTCGACCTCGAAGCGGTCGTAGCTCCAGTCGTCGAGCCCGAGTTCGGCGTAGGCGGCGCGGTGCAGCACCGGGGAGAGCGAGTGCGCGATGGGCGAGCCGAGGACGGCGGCGCGTGCGGGACCCGTGCTCACTCGTCCTCCTCCGCCCGCTTCTTGGCCTGCTCCGCGTTGAAGTCCTTCACGTGTTCCTGGTGTTCCTCGTACGTCTCGGTGAAGCGGGTGTCGCCGGGCTTGACGGTCACGAAGTACAGCCACTCTCCGTCCGCCGGGTTGAGCGCCGCCTCGATGGCCTGGTGGCCGGGATTGTCGATGGGGCCCGGGGGGAGGCCCGCGTGCTTGTAGGTGTTGTAGGGGTGGTCGAGGCTGGTGTCCCCGACCGAGACGTCCAGAGTGGAGCGGTCGAGCGCGTAGTTGATCGTGGAGTCGAAGTCCAGCTTGCCGTTCGTGGCGGTGTTGCCGGGCTTCAGGCGGTTGTAGACCACCCGGGAGACCTTCGCGAAGTCGTCCTTCTCCTGCGCCTCGGCCTGGATGAGCGAGGCGATGATCAGCACCTCGTAGGGGGTCTTGTCGACCTGTGAGGCCTGCCCCTCCAGGTCGACCCTCTCGAACTCGGACTTCGCGCGCTCCACCATCTCCTTCAGCACGGCCTCCGGGTCGGAGCCCTCGCTCACGGAGTACTTGGAGGGGAAGAGGAAGCCCTCGACGTTGCCCTCGGCCCAGGCGGGCAGACCCAGGTCGGCCGACTCGGCGATCTCCTCGGTGGCTCCCTCGGGCGAACCGGTCTGCTCGTCGACGAGCGCGTAGATCTGCGTCGCCCGCAGCCCCTCGGGGACGATCAGGCCCGTCTGGCTGGCCGGGTCGAGCATCAGCTCCAGCGCCTCGGCGGCCGACATCTGCTTGCGCAGGCTGTAGATGCCCGGCTGGATCGACTTGGACGCCTCGTCCGCGGCGGCGGCCTCGACGAACGCTCCCGGGCTCTTCACCACGTCGGCCGCCGCGAGGATCTTGGCCATGTCGCCCGCGAGCGCACCCGCGGGGATCTCGACCTGGACGGTGCCGGAGCCGGAACCGGAGTAGTCGGGCGCGGCGGCGAACCGGCTCTGGTAGAAGCTGTAGCCCGCGTAGGTGGCCCCGGCCGCCCCGCCCGCCAGGACCAGCACGACGACCAGGCAGGCCATCCGGTTCTTGCGCCGGGCGCCGTTGCGCCGGCCCTTGGCCGTCCGGCGTCCGGCACGGGTGGACGGCTCCTCACGGGGTTCGTCGGCGGGCTCGTCGGCCGGCCCCTCGGGGCCGTCGTCCGGAGCGCCCCCGGGGGACGGCGCGTGGAGGCGGTCCGCTCCGCCGTCGTCCGCCTCGCGCTCCCAGCCCTGTGTGTGCTCCATGCCGGGGTGTGCGGGTGGGGGGCCGTGGTGCTCGTGGTGCTGTTGATACGGCTGGTACTGCTGTTGCTCCTGGTAATGCTGTTGCTCTTGGTAATGCCCTTGGTCCCGGTACCGCTCCTGCTGGTCAGGAGCGTGCCGGCCGCCGTCTCCGTAGGGCGACGGGGCGTCGTAGCCGTACGGGGGCGGGGTCCCGTAGCCGTGCTGGGGCTGCGGCGGGGGGTAGGCGTCCGGCGCCGGGTAGTAGGCCGGGTACGCCGAAGACGGGCCGTACGGGTCGGCGGGCAGCTGGTCGTACGGGCCGCCGGCGGTGGCGTGCGGGTCGTGCCAGCCACCGTAGGGGTCGGGCTGCCGGGGGTACTGCGGCTGAGTCCCGTAGGCGTCCCAGCCGCCCGGCTGAGCACCGCCGTCCCCTTCCCGCTCCCCGTACGGGGGCTCCTCGGGGTGCCACGGTTGGGAGCCTGGGCCCCGGCCATACTCAGTCATCGATCCCCTATGCCGCGCTTCGGCAACGTGCCCGTGATCGTACGACGGTCGAACGTCCCGGAGGCCGCCGCATCGCGCGGAACGTTACCGTACGGCGATCAGACAACCACTTCGACGCACTCCCCCGGCGCCCGTCCTGACACCCGTTCGGTCTCCAGCGCGTTCTCCAGGATCACCACGGCCGCGGCCTGGTCGATCCGGGACCGGCCCTTCTTCGCGTTCACACCGGACGCCCGCATGGCCCGGGCGGCGGTGACGGTGCTCATCCGCTCGTCGACCAGGCGCACCGGTACCGGTGCCACGGCCCGGGCCGTCTCCCGGGCGAAGGCGCGCACCTTGGCCGCCGCCGGGCCCTCCTGGCCGCCGAGCGAGCGGGGCAGGCCGACGAGGACCTCCAACGGCTCGTACTCCGCCACGAGCTGGGCCAGGCGACGCTGCGCGGCGGGACGGTCCCTGCCGGGGACCGTCTCGACCGGGGTGGCGAGGAGCCCGTCGGGGTCGCACGAGGCGACCCCGATCCGGGCGTCCCCGACGTCGACGGCGAGCCGACGGCCCCGGCGCATGTCAGGCACCGGCCGCGCTCTCGCCGACCTGCCGCTCCACGGCGGCCAGCGCCTCGTCGACGGCGGCCGCGTTCTGGCCGCCGCCCTGGGCGATGTCGGGCTTGCCGCCCCCGCCGCCACCGAGGGTCTTGGCGGCGGTCCGCACCAGGTCGCCGGCCTTGAGCCCGCGCTCCCGGGCGGCCTCGTTGGTGGCGATCACGGTGAGCGGCCGACCGGCCACGACGCTGAACAGCGCCACGACGGCGGGCCGGTCCGCCGGGATGCGGCCGCGCACGTCCAGCACGAGCTTGCGCAGGTCGTCGGCGGTCGTCCCGTCGGGGACCCGGCCGGAGGCCAGCGCGACCCCGCGCACGTCCTGGGCTTGCCGGGCGAGCCCGGCGGCGGCCTGGAGCACCTTCTCGGCGCGGAACCGCTCGATCTCCTTCTCCGCGTCCCGCAGCCGCGTGAGCATGCCGGAGATCTTCTCCGGAAGCTCCTCGGGGCGGCCCTTGACGAGGTCGGTCAGCTGCGAGACGACGGTGTGCTCCCGGGCCAGGAACTGGTAGGCGTCCACGCCGACCAGCGCCTCCACACGGCGCACACCGGAGCCGATGGACGACTCCCCCAGCAGCTTGACGAGGCCGAGCTGGGCGGTGTTGTGCACGTGCGTTCCGCCGCACAGCTCCTTGGAGAAGTCCCCGATCGTCACGACCCGGACGCGCTCGCCGTACTTCTCGCCGAACTCGGCGATGGCGCCCTGCTTGCGGGCGTCGTCCATCGACATGACCTCGGCCGTGACGTCCAGCTCCCGCGCCAGCACCTCGTTGATCTTCTGCTCGACGTCGGTGAGCACCGTGCCCGGCACGGCGGTCGGCGAACCGAAGTCGAAGCGGAAGCGGCCCGGGGCGTTCTCCGAGCCGGCCTGGGCGGCCGTGGGGCCGAGCGCGTCCCGCAGGGCCTGATGGGTCAGGTGGGTGGCGCTGTGGGCCCGGGCGATGGCCCGGCGGCGCACGACGTCGATGACGCAGTGCCCGGCCGACCCCAGCGTCACCTCGCCGACCTGGACGACGCCCTTGTGGACGCTCACGCCCGGCACCGGCTGCTGGACGTCGCGCACCTCGATGACGGCGCCGTTGTCGATCCGGATGCGGCCGGTGTCGGCGAGCTGCCCGCCGCCCTCGGCGTAGAAGGGCGTGCGGTCGAGGACGACCTCGACCTCGTCGCCCTCGTGCGCGGCGGGTGCCGGGGCACCGCCGACGAGCAGGCCGACGATCGTGGCCTCACCCTCGGTGTGCAGGTACCCGGTGAACTCGGTGGCACCGGCGGCGTCGGCGACCTGGCGGTAGGCGGAGAGGTCGGCGTGACCGGTCTTCTTGGCCAGCGCGTCGGCCTTGGCCCGGTCGCGCTGCTCCTGCATCAGGCGGCGGAAGCCCCCCTCGTCCACGGAGAGGCCCTGTTCGGCCGCCATCTCCAGGGTGAGGTCGATCGGGAAGCCCCAGGTGTCGTGCAGCAGGAACGCCTGGTCACCGGAGAGCACCGAGCCGCCCTGGGCCTTGGTCTCGGTGACGGCGGTGTCCAGGATGTTGGTGCCGGACTTGAGCGTCTTGAGGAAGGCGGCCTCCTCGGCGAGGGCCACGGTCTCGATGCGCCGACGGTCGGTGATGATCTCCGGGTACTGCTTGCCCATCGTCTCGATGACGACGTCGACCAGGGTTCCGACGACCGGCTCCTGGGAGCCGAGGATGCGCAGATTGCGGATGGCGCGGCGCATGATGCGGCGCAGCACGTAGCCCCGGCCCTCGTTCCCCGGGGTGACGCCGTCGGCGATCATCATGACCGAGGTGCGCAGGTGGTCGGCGATGACGCGCAGGGAGACGTCGCTGTCCCGGGCGGCGCCGTAGCGCACACCCGTCAGCTCGGTGGCCTTGTCGATGACGACGCGCAGGGTGTCGGTCTCGTACATGTTCGGCACGTCCTGGAGGATCATCGCCAGGCGTTCCAGGCCGAGACCGGTGTCGATGTTCTTGGCGGGGAGGTCCCCGAGGATCGGGTAGTCCTCCTTGCCCGTGCCCTCGCCGCGCTCGTACTGCATGAAGACGAGGTTCCAGATCTCCACGTAGCGCTCGTCGTTGACGGCCGGGCCGCCCTCGACGCCGAACTCCGGGCCCCGGTCGTAGTTGACCTCGGAGCACGGGCCGCAGGGGCCGGGTACGCCCATCGACCAGAAGTTCTCGGCCTTGCCCAGGCGCTGGATGCGCTCGGCGGGGACGCCGACGACGTCGCGCCAGATGCGCTCGGCCTCGTCGTCGTCCTCGTAGACGGTGATCCACAGCCGCTGGGGGTCCAGCCCGTACCCGCCGTCGGCGACGGAGGAGGTCAGCAGCTCCCAGGCGAGCTTGCTGGCCCCTTCCTTGAAGTAGTCGCCGAAGGAGAAGTTGCCGCACATCTGGAAGAACGTGCCGTGCCGGGTGGTCTTGCCGACCTCCTCGATGTCGGGGGTCCGCACGCACTTCTGCACACTGACGGCCCGGTCGAAGGGCGGCTTGACCTCACCGAGGAAGTAGGGCTTGAACGGCACCATGCCGGCGTTGACCAGGAGGAGCGTCGGGTCGTCCGCGATCAGCGACGCCGACGGCACGACGGTGTGCCCACGCTCCTCGAAGAAGCTCAGCCAGCGGCGGCGGATTTCAGCCGACTCCATCAGTGGTCCTCTTTTCCAATCGTTCGACGGGGCAGGCCGCGCTCGGCCTGCGGACGGCTCCCGGGCAGCACCCGGGGGCTCGGGGCGGCGGACAGGTACGTCGGCGCCGGGGCGTCGGGGTCGTTCGCGAGCCCCAGCGCCTCGTTCAGTTCGCGCTCGCGCTGCGTCATCCCGGCCCGGACGTCGACCGCCAGCTCGCGGAGCCGGTGGCCGGCGTCGACCGCCTTGTCGGCGGCACGGGCCGCCAGGGATTCGGGGGTGAGGCCGCGCAGTGTGCGGTTGACCTTCGTGGTGGCCCAGACACCGGCGGCCGCGCCGGCGCCGAACCAGAACGTACGGCGGAACATGGGTGACTCAGTCCTTTCCACCCCGGTGCGGGCGGGGGCCGCGCCGGGCACCGGGCACGCGCAGGCCGACGACCGTCCGGGGCGCCTTCCCGGGCGACCCGCCGGAACGGCCGAGTGCCCGGCGGACGCCGTAGCCGAAGGCCGCGACCTTCACCAGCGGGCCGCCGAAGGTCGTCGAGACGGTCGAGGACAGCGCGGAGGCGTTGGCCGTGACCTCCTGGACGTCGGCGGCGATGGCGTCCACCCGGTCGAGCTGCGACTGCGCGGAGCGCACGGTCGCCGAGGCCTCGCCCAGCAGCGGAACGGCCTGCTCCGTCACGCCCGTCACGAGCCTGGTGGCCGCCTTCAGCGTCTGCGCGAGCCTCACCAGTACCACGGCGAGGAACGACACAAGGATCGCCCAGAAGACCGCCACGAGGAGACCGGCCACCTCACCACCGGACACAACTGCACCGCTTCCCTCGGGTTCACGTCCAAGGCACCGACCCTATCGCGCCGGACCCCGCCTCCCGTACCGCGTTTCGGGGCGCCGCACGGGCCGGCGGGGCACGCCGCGGCGACGCCGGCGGGGACGTGTGCGGGGACGGCACAGCCCCGCCCGCCGCGGACGTCGCGGCGGGCGGGGCTGTGACCGGTCGCCCGGGGCCGGGGGGCCGTCAGCGGGCGTAGTACTCGACGACGAGCTGCTCGTCGCAGATGACCGGGATCTCCTTGCGGTTCGGGTCGCGGTCCAGCCGGAACGCCAGGGCCTGGAGGTTGACCTCCAGGTAGCGCGGCGTCTCGCCGTCGGTCGCGTAGCCGCCCTCGCGCGCCACCTGGAACGGGTACTTCTCGCGGCTGCGCTCGCGGACCATCACCACGTCGTCCGGGCGGACCCGGAACGACGGCTTGTCCACCTTGCGGCCGTTGACCGCGATGTGGCCGTGCACGACCATCTGCCGGGCCTGGTAGATGGTGCGGGCGAGACCCGCCCGCAGGACGAGCGCGTCCAGGCGGCGCTCCAGCTCGACGATGAGCGCCTCGCCCGTCTTGCCGTCGACCTTCCGAGCGCGGTCGTAGGCACGGACCATCTGGCGTTCGCTGATGTCGTACTGGGCCCGCAGGCGCTGCTTCTCCAGCAGACGGACCTTGTAGTCGCTGTTCTGCTTGCGGCCGCGACCGTGCTCCCCGGGCGGGTAGGGACGCTGCTCGAAGTACTTGACGGCCTTGGGGGTCAGCGCGATGCCGAGCGCACGCGACTTCTTGACCTTGGGACGCGACTGGTTCACGTTGAACGAACCTCCGTGTAAGTTAGGTGAGGCTTACCTTAGCGGAGGAGAACGCTGTGTTTCGACCTGGGATCCCCCTGCCCGGCACCGATGACGACGCCGCGGCGGGTCAGCCGCGTCCCGCGGAAGAAAGCGCCGGCCGACCCTGTGCGGCCGAGCGCGTACGTACCCTCGTGGACTCCAGCGTATCCGCCGTCCTGGCCATTCCGGGCGCCGAGCCCGGCGGACTCGGCTCCACGCTGCCGCTGGCCCGTGCCGTCTCACCCGACGGCGACGTGTTCGTGCTGGTCAGCGCCGAGTCCTCGGCCGCCCGGGCCGCGGCCTACGCCCAGGACGACGACGTCGTGGCCGTGATGGACATCACGGACGTCGCCCCCGTCTCCGTGCCGCAGCGCGTGCGCGGACACGCCCAGATCGGCGGCTGGCTGACGGCGGTGCGCGGTGACGACCTCGCCCTGGCCGAGGGGCTGCTCGCCGACCGGCTGCCGCCCGAGCCGCCCGGCGGCGCGCCGCAGCGCATGACGCTGCGCCTGGAGTTCGGCGAGGCCGTCGTGGAGGACCTGTGGGGCGAGGGACACGTCGAGCCCGAGGAGTTCGCCGCCGCCCGCCCCGACCCCCTGGCGCGCCACGAGGCCGACCTCCTCCAGCACCTCGCCGCCGCCCACAGCGACCGTGTGGGCGGGCTGTGCGCCCTGCTCGGCGAGCGCGACCCCCGCTGCGCCGCCGCGTCCCTGCGGGCCGTGCCGCTCGCGCTGGACCGCTTCGGGCTGCGGGTGCGCTACCACGCCCCGGTCGGCGCGGCGGGCGAATCGTTCGACGTCCACTTCCCCTTCCCCCGGCCCGTGGCCGACGTCGCCGGGCTGCGGCGCGCGATGCACGGCCTCTTCGAGGCGGCCGAGGGCGCCTAGCGCCCGGGCCCCGCGCCCGCCGGTCGCCGCTCAGCCCTCCCCGGGCCCCTCCTCCCCGCGCAGCCGGGCGCGGACGCGGGCCGCGACGTCCGCGTAGCGGGCCTCGGCGCCGTACCGCGTGGGCTCGTAGTAGCGGGCGCCGTGCACCGCGTCCGGCGCGTACTGCTGCGCGGCGACGCCGCCGGGCAGGTCGTGCGGGTACTGGTAGCCCGCGCCGTGGCCGAGCTTCCTCGCACCGCCGTAGTGGCCGTCCCGCAGGTACGTCGGCACGGGCCCGGCCTTCCCGGCCCGGACGTCGGCCAGCGCGGCGTCGATCGCCTTGTACGCCGCGTTGGACTTGGGGGCGAGGGCCAGGGCGATCGTCGCCTGGGCGAGCGTGATGCGCGCCTCGGGGAATCCGATCATCGCCACCGCCTGGGCGGCGGCCACGGCCGTCTGGAGGGCACTCGGGTCGGCGAGGCCGACGTCCTCGCTGGCGGAGATCATCAGCCGCCGCGCGATGAACCGGGGGTCCTCGCCCGCCTCGACCATGCGGGCCAGGTAGTGCAGCGCGGCGTCCACGTCCGAGCCCCGGATCGACTTGATGAGGGCGCTGGCCACGTCGTAGTGCTGGTCCCCGTCCCGGTCGTAGGTCACGGCGGCCCGGTCGACCGTCTCCTCCAGCGTGGCCAGCGTGATCTCCGGCTCGGCCTTGGCCAGCGCCGCGCCGGCCGCCGCCTCCAGAGCGGTCAGCGCGCGCCGGGCGTCCCCCTGGGCGATGCGCAGGAGGTGCGCCTCGGCGTCCTCGGGCAGCGTGAGCGCGGCGGCGAGCCCGCGCTCGTCGGCCAGCGCGCGGCGGATCAGGCCGCGCAGGTCGTCGTCGGTGAGCGGCTCCAGCGTGAGCAGCAGCGAGCGGGACAGCAGCGGCGAGATCACCGAGAAGTACGGGTTCTCCGTGGTGGCGGCGACGAGCGTCACCCAGCGGTTCTCCACGGCGGGCAGCAGGGAGTCCTGCTGGGCCTTGGAGAAGCGGTGGATCTCGTCCAGGAACAGCACGGTGTCCTTGCCGTAGGCACCGGAGGAGCGGCGGGCGCCGTCGATGACGGCCCGGACCTCCTTGACGCCCGCCGTGATGGCCGACAGCTCGACGAAACGCTGGTCGGTGGCCTTGCTGACGACGTAGGCCAGCGTCGTCTTCCCGGTGCCCGGAGGCCCCCAGAGCAGGACCGAGGAGGCTCCGGCCGGGCCGCCGCCGCCCTCCCCCACCAGCCGGCGCAGTGGGGAGCCGCGCCGCAGCAGGTGCCGCTGGCCCACCACCTCGTCCAGCGTGCGCGGACGCATCCGCACCGCGAGCGGGCTCGCGGCGGGGTCCTTGGACTGGCGTTCCTCGGCGGCGGCGGTGAACAGATCGGGCTCCACCCTGGAAACCCTAGGTCACCCCACCGACAGCGCCGCCACGGGCGCCGCGCGGTCGCGGCCGGCGCACGGGCTCAGCCGAGCCAGAAGTCCCACCACTTGGTGAGGATCAGCATGCCGATGATCCCGACGTGCGCGGCGGGGAAGACCCAGGGGAACTCCAGCAAGGCGTTCCGCAGCCCCTCGGGGGCGGGGACGAGCCGGTGGCGCACGGTGTGCACGAGTGTGGCCCAGAACATCGTGAGCGTGGCCACCCAGGCCAGGCAGCACCACAGGCACAGGGCGTTGATGTTGTACAGGGACTGGTACATCAGCCAGGTGCAGAACGCGACGCCGAAGAACGTGCCGCCCAGGAGGCTGCGCCAGAACCACGGCCGGAAGTGCGCCCCGGCGAGTACGGCGGCACCGATGGCGACGACCGCGCCGTACATCACCAGGCCGAGCATCGGGTTCGGGAAGCCGAACGCCTCGGCCTGGTCGCTCTCCATGATGTCGCCGCAGGAGACGATCGGGTTGAGGCTGCAGCCGGGGGTGAACGTCTCCCCGGCGATCTCGGCCTCCATGAGCTTCTTCTTGTCCAGCGTGATGACCCAGGCGGCCAGCAGGCCCGCCAGGCCCGTCACGACGAGCAGCCAGGCGTACACCCGGCCCGCCGCGATCGTGGCCGGGCCGGGCCGCTCGTCGTCGGTGCCGTCCTCGGCGGGGGGTGCCGTCTGGGTCATCATGGCGCTCGTCGTCCCATCGTCTGAGGTCTGCTGCTCATTGTGGCCCAACGAGCCAGGCGTCAGCTCAGTTTCGCCCGGATTTCGGCCACGGCGGAAGAGAGCGCCACCGGGGCCTGCTCGCCGCTGTGGAGATCCTTGAGCTGGACGACGCCCTCGGCCAGGTCCCGCTCCCCGAGGACGAGGGCGTACCGCGCGCCGGAGCGGCCCGCCGACTTCATCGCGTTCTTCAGCCCCCTGCCACCGTAGGCGAAGTCGGCCGCCACGCCCGCCCGGCGCAGCTCGGTGAGCACCCCGAACAGGACGCCGCGCGCCTCCTCGCCCACCGGCACGGCGTAGACGTCCGTCGGCGACGGCGTGGGCAGCGTGACGCCCTCGGCGCGCAGCGCCAGGACCGTGCGGTCCACGCCGAGCGCCCAGCCCACCGAGGGCAGCGCCGGGCCGCCGATCATCTCGGAGAGGCCGTCGTAGCGCCCGCCGCCGCCGACGGCCGACTGCGCACCGAGGCCGTCGTGCACGAACTCGAAGGTGGTGCGGGTGTAGTAGTCCAGACCGCGCACCAGCCTCGCGTCGTCCTCGAAGGCGACGCCCGCCGCCGTCAGCAGCGTGCGGACCTGCTCGTGGTAGGCCGCGCAGCCCTCGCACAGGTGGTCCCGCATGAGCGGTGCCCCGGTCAGCTGCCGCTGGACGGCCTCGCGCTTGTCGTCGAGCACCCGCAGCGGGTTGATCTCGATGCGTTCGCGGGTCGCCTCGTCCAGGTCGAGGCCGCGCAGGAAGTCCTGGAGGGCGGCCCGGTAGGCCGGGCGGCAGGCGGCGTCACCGAGCGAGTTCAGCAGCAGGCGGACGTTCCGCAGGCCCAGCGACCGGTGGGCGTCGACGGCCAGGATGATCAACTCGGCGTCCAGCGCCGGGTCCTCGGCGCCCAGGGCCTCCGCGCCGACCTGCGAGAAGTGCCGGTAGCGGCCCGCCTGAGGACGCTCGTAGCGGTAGTAGGAGCCCGAGTACCACAGCTTCACCGGCAGGGCGCCCCGGTGCAGGTTCGCCTGGAGCGCGGCGCGCAGGACGGAGGCGGTGCCCTCGGGCCGCAGGGCCAGTTCGTCCCCGCCCTTGGTGGTGAGCGTGTACATCTCCTTGGTGACGATGTCGGTGGAGGCCCCGACACCGCGGGCGAACAGCTCCACCTGCTCGAAGCCCGGCGTCTCGACGTAGCCGTACCCGGCGCGCCGCAGCGGGGCGGAGATGGCCTCGCGGACGGCGAGGAAGTCGGCCGAGTCCGGCGGGATCAGGTCGTACGTGCCCTTGGGGGCGGAAAAGGTGCTCACGGAAGTCTGGTTCACATTCCTCGTCGTGGAGCCGTGATGATGTCGTCGGCTCCGTGGCCGGCGGCGACCTCCCGCAGGAAGGGGTTCGTCGCCCGCTCGCGGCCGATGGTGGTCTGGGGGCCGTGCCCGGACAGGACCACCGTCGAGTCGTCCAGCGGCAGGCAGACACGTGCCAGCGACCGCAGGATCTCGGCGGAGTCGCCACCGGGCAGGTCGGTGCGTCCGATGGAGCCGGCGAACAGCAGGTCGCCCGAGAAGAAGACCGGCGGGATGTCCGCCTGCTCGGGCATGCCGAAGGTCACCGACCCCCGGGTATGGCCGGGCGCGTGCGCGACGGTCAGCTCCAGGCCCGCCAGGCTCAGCCGGGCGCCGTCGGTCAGCTCGTGCACGTCGTCCGGCTCCCCCACGGTCAGCTCGCCCATGAGCTGCTGTCCGATGGCACGGCCCAGCGCCTTCTCGGGGTCGCTCATCATGTAGCGGTCGTCCGGGTGGATCCAGGCGGGGACGTCGTGCGCCCCGCAGACCGGCACCACGGAGGCCACGTGGTCGATGTGCCCGTGGGTGAGGACGACGGCGACCGGCTTGAGCCGGTGCTTGGCGACGGCCTCCTCGACGCCCGCGGTGGCCTGGTGGCCAGGGTCGATGATCACGCACTCCTCACCGGCGGCGGGGGCGACCAGGTAACAATTGGTCCCCCAGGCCCCGGCGGGGAACCCGGCAATGAGCACGATCGTCCTTCAGTCGTCCGGCGGTCGGGAAGTGTCCGCCCCGAGCCTACCGGCGCCGCCGGTGCCGTCGCGAACCCGTATACGGTACGGGCGGCGGCAGGTCAGGGCACCCACAGGCCGCACCACCCCCGCACGGCCCGAAGGAGAAGACCGTGGTCACCAAGGAGCAGCGCCGCAGACAGCTCGCCCGGCGGAAGCAGGAGCGCCGGGAGCAGCGGCAGGCCGTCGCCCGCCGCAGGCGGCGGCTGCGGAACGGCGTCGTCGCCGGCGTCCTGGTGCTCGCGCTCGGCGGCAGCGCGGTGGCCGTCGCCGCCGGCGTCTTCGAGGGAGAACCTCAGGGGCAGCCCGAGGACGTGGCGCAGACGCCGCCGCCGGACCCGTGCGAGGAGCCGGCCGAGGGCGAGCCGAACGGCAAGCAGTGGGAGAAGGAGCCCGAGATGTCGGTGGACACCGACGCCTCCTACACCATGCGGCTGGCGACCACCTGCGGCGACATCGAGATCGCGCTGGACGCCGCGCAGGCCCCGCGTACGGTGAACTCCTTCAACTTCCTGGCCGGGGAAGGCTACTTCGACCACACGCGCTGCCACCGCCTGGTCGACCAGGGCATCTTCGTCCTCCAGTGCGGGGACCCGGCGGGCACCGGCCAGGGCGGGCCCGGCTACACCATTCCGGACGAGAACCTGGAGGACCCGAAGGTCGAGGACGGCGTCTACCCGGCGGGCACGGTCGCCATGGCCAACACCTACAACGCCCAGACGGACGAGGGCCGGGACAGCGGCGGGAGCCAGTTCTTCCTCGTCTACCAGGACAGCGAGCTGCCGCCGCACTACACGCCGTTCGGGAAGATCACCGAGGGCATGGACGTCCTGGAGAAGATCGCGGACGCCGGTTCGACCGTGGACCCGCAGATCCAGGCCACCGTCCCGAACGCCACCGTGGTGATCGACGAGGCCACGGTGCGGGAAAGCTGAGGGCCAGGCCAGATCACCCGTGCGGGACCGGGACAGCCCGGCCGCCGGTCGCCTATGTTGGCGTTGTGCAGGGCACCCGCTCTCCGGCCGGGTGACCAGCACGGTGAACATCGGATGCCGGACGACAACCGTGGACGATGCCGGGGGCGCGCCGTGCCCCGCCGGTGTCATGTGGAGGAGGCGCTGTGAGCAGCGACCCGTGGGGCCGCGTCGATGAGACGGGGACCGTTTACGTGCGGACGGCCGAGGGCGAGCAGGTCGTCGGATCGTGGCAGGCCGGCTCCCCCGAGGAGGCCCTCGCGTACTTCGAGCGCAAGTACGAGGGCCTGGTCGTCGAGATCGGCCTCCTGGAACGCCGGGTGAAGACCACCGACCTGTCCTCGAAGGACGCCATGACCGCGATCGCGCACCTGCGCGAGCAGGTGGACGCCCACCACGCGGTCGGTGACCTCGACGCCCTCCGCACCCGGCTGGACGCCCTGACCTCCCGGGTCGAGGCCCGCAAGGAGGAGCGCAAGGCCCACAAGGCCCGGCAGGCCGAGGAGGCGCGGGAGGCCAAGGAGAAGCTCGTCGCCGAGGCCGAGGAGCTGGCCGGGAGCGAGCAGTGGCGGGTCGCGGGCGAGCGGCTGCGCGCCCTGGTCGACACCTGGAAGGGTCTTCCCCGGCTCGACCGGAAGTCCGACGACGAGCTGTGGCACCGCTTCTCCCACGCCCGGTCGGCGTTCTCCAAGCGGCGCAAGGCGCACTTCGCCGCGCTCGACGCGCAGCGGGAGCAGGCCAGGCAGCGCAAGGAGAAGCTGGTCACCGAGGCGCAGGCGCTGTCCGGCTCGACGGACTGGGGGGCCACGGCCGCCCGGTACCGGGAGCTGATGCAGGACTGGAAGGCGGCGGGTCGCGCGCAGCGGGAGCACGAGGAGGACCTGTGGCAGCGCTTCCGCGCGGCCCAGGACGTCTTCTTCCAGGCCCGTGGCGAGGTGTTCGCCGAGCGCGACTCCGAGCAGCGGGAGAACCTGACGAAGAAGGAGGAGCTGGCCACCGAGGCGGAGAAGCTGCTGCCGGTCACGGACCTGAAGGCCGCGCGCTCGGCGTTCCGTTCCCTCAACGAGCGCTGGGACGCCATCGGGCACGTGCCCCGGGACGCGCGGGCGCGCGTCGAGGGCCGGATGCGGGCGGTGGAGCAGGCGATCCAGGAGGCCGAGGAGGCCGAGTGGCGCCGCACGAACCCGGAGGCGCGGGCGCGGGCGGCGGGGCTCACGGGCCAGCTCCAGGACGCGGTGGACGCGCTGCGCGCCGACGTGGAGGCGGCGCGGGCGGCCGGCAACACGGCGAAGGCGGAGAAGCTGGAGAAGGAGCTCGCGGGTCGTCAGGCCCTGCTGGACCAGGCGCTCAAGGGCCTGCAGGAGTTCGGCGGCTGACCGCCCCGGTGCACTGGGTCGAAGGCCCCGGCGGTGCCGGGGCCTTCGACGTGCCTAGGGCCGGCGGGCGGAGGTGACGCGGTAGACGTCGTAGACGCCCTCCACGCCGCGGACCGCCTTCAGTACGTGGCCGAGGTGCTTGGGGTCGCCCATCTCGAAGGTGAAGCGCGAGGTGGCCACCCGGTCGCGGGAGGTCTGGACGGCGGCGGACAGGATGTTGACGTGCTGGTCGGAGAGGACCCGCGTGACGTCGGACAGCAGCCGGGAGCGGTCCAGGGCCTCCACCTGGATGGCGACGAGGAAGACCGAGGACTGCGTCGGCGCCCACTCCACCTCCAGCATCCGCTCCGGCTCCCGCGCCAGGGCGTCGACGTTGACGCAGTCGGCGCGGTGGACGGAGACGCCGCTGCCCCGGGTGACGAAACCGATGATCGGATCGCCGGGGACGGGCGTACAGCAGCGGGCGAGCTTCACCCAGACGTCCTCGGTGCCCTTGACGATGACGCCGGGGTCGGCCGTGGCCCGGCGCTTGGTGCGGCGGCGCAGCGGGGGTGCCGTCTCGGCGATGTCCTCGTTGGCGGCCTCCTCGCCGCCGAGCGCCTGGACGAGCTTCTGGACGACGTTCTGCGCGGTGACGTGCCCCTCGCCGATGGCGGCGTAGAGCGAGGAGATGTCGGGATAGCGCATCTCGTGGGCCAGGGTGACCAGCGAGTCGCCGGTCAGGATGCGCTGGATCGGCAGGTTCTGCTTGCGCATCTGCCGGACGATGGCGTCCTTGCCGTGCTCGATCGCCTCGTCGCGGCGCTCCTTGGAGAACCAGCCGCGGATCTTGTTCCGGGCCCGGGGGGACTTGACGAAGTTGAGCCAGTCCCGCGAGGGCCCGGCCCCGGGTGCCTTGGAGGTGAAGATCTCCACGGTGTCGCCGTGGTCGAGCGTGGACTCCAGTGGGACGAGACGGCCGCCCACCCGGGCGCCGATCGTCCGGTGGCCGACCTCGGTGTGCACCGCGTAGGCGAAGTCCACCGGTGTGGCACCGGCGGGCAGCGCTATCACGTCGCCCTTGGGCGTGAAGACGAAGACCTCGTTGCGGGAGAGGTCGAAACGCAGGGACTCCAGGAACTCGCCCGGGTCCTCCGTCTCCTTCTGCCAGTCGAGCAGCTGCCGCAGCCAGGCCATGTCGTTGACGGTGTCCTTGCCGCCCTTGCCCCGCCCGGGCACGTCCGTGCGGACCTTGGAGGCGCCGGCCACGGCCTCCTGCTTGTACTTCCAGTGCGCGGCGATGCCGTACTCGGCCCGCCGGTGCATGTCGTAGGTGCGGATCTGGAGTTCCACCGGCTTGCCGCCGGGCCCGATGACCGTCGTGTGCAGCGACTGGTACATGTTGAACTTGGGCATCGCGATGTAGTCCTTGAACCGCCCGGGGACCGGGTTCCACCGCGCGTGCACGGTGCCCAGGGCCGCGTAGCAGTCGCGGACGGTGTCGACGAGGACGCGGATGCCGACCAGGTCGTAGATCTCGGCGAAGTCCCGGCCCCGCACGATCATCTTCTGGTAGACGCTGTAGTAGTGCTTCGGACGGCCGGTGACGGTCGCCTTGATCCGCGCGCCGCGCAGGTCGGCCTGGACCTCGTCGATGACGGTGGCGAGGTACTCGTCGCGCTTGGGCGCGCGCTCGGCGACGAGCCGCACGATCTCGTCGTACATCTTGGGGTAGAGGATCGCGAACGCGAGGTCCTCCAGCTCCCACTTGATGGTGTTCATGCCCAGCCGGTGGGCCAGTGGGGCGTAGATCTCCAGCGTCTCGCGGGCCTTCTGCTCCTGCTTCTCACGGCGCAGGAAGCGCATGGTGCGCATATTGTGCAGCCGGTCGGCGAGCTTGATCACCAGGACCCGCGGGTCCTTGGCCATGGCGACGACCATCTTGCGGACGGTCTCGGCCTGCGCGGCCTCGCCGAACTTGACCTTGTCCAGCTTGGTGACGCCGTCGACGAGCAGGGCGACCTGGTCACCGAAGTCGCGGCGCAGGGTGTCCAGGCCGTACTCGGTGTCCTCCACCGTGTCGTGCAGCAGCCCGGCCATCAGCGTCGCCGGGTCCATGCCCAGCTCGGCGAGGATCGTCGTGACCGCGAGGGGGTGGGTGATGTACGGGTCGCCGCTCTTGCGCTTCTGGCCCCGGTGCCACCGTTCGGCGACCTGGTAGGCGCGCTCGATCTGCCGCAGCGTGGCGGTGTCGGCCTTCGGGTCGTTGCCCCGCACGATGCGCAGCAGCGGTTCCAGGACGGGGTTGTACGGGGTGGAGCGCTGCACGCCGAGGCGGGCCAGCCGGGCCCTCACCCGGTTGGAGGAGCCGTAGCGGCCCGAGACGCCGGAGATGGCCCGCGTCGGAGTGGCGCCGGTCCGGGCCGCGGACCCGGACTTGGGACGGTCGCCCCGACCCGAATCCGGCTGCGGCGCGGACGGGGCGTCCGCGCCGCTTGAGGGCCGGGGCTCCGCTTCGGGGCGCTGCGCGGTACCGGCGTCCGGCCGCGCCGGGGCACCCGTGTCCCGCCGCTGGGCGGCGGTGAGTCGCTGGGCCTCGTCTGGCAAGAGCTCTCCTCGGACGGTCCGGCCAGGGAACGGTCGGACTGCCATGGTATCGAGCCGCGCCGGTCCCGGGCCGCGCCGGTGACCGGCGCCACCGCCGCGCCCGCTACACCGTGACCAGCGCGTCGAGCGGAGCGCCTTCGAGCGCGGCCTCCACGCGGGTGCGCCCCGCGAGGAAGCCCAGCTCCATCAGCACGCTGACGCCCGCCACCGCGGCCCCGGAGCGCCGCAGCAGGTGGACGCTGGCCTCGGCGGTCCCGCCGGTGGCCAGGACGTCGTCGACGACGAGCACCCGGTCCTCGGGGCGCAGGTCCTCCGCGTGGATCTCGATCTCGGCGCTGCCGTACTCCAGGTCGTAGGCCTGGCCGAGCGTCGCCCCCGGCAGCTTGCCCGCCTTGCGGACGGGCACGAAGCCCACGCCCGCACGGACGGCGGCCGGCGCGCCCAGGATGAACCCCCGCGCCTCCAGGCCGACGACCTTCGTGGCCCCCAGCTCCGCGCAGCGGGCGGCGAGCGCGTCGGTGAGGGCGGCGAAGGCCACCGGGTCGGCGAGCAGCGGGGTGATGTCCTTGAACATCACCCCCGGCTCGGGGTGGTCCGGTACGTCCCGGATGCGGCTGAGGAGCAGCTCGGAGAGGCCGTCGGCCCGCTGCGGCGCCCTCGTCCCGCTCATGTCCGTCACCGCCGCTTCCTGGTTCCGCTGCTGCCGCGGCCGTCCCGGGGGGCCCGCGGACGGGGAGCGCCGACGGCCGCGGTCTCCTGCGCCTCGGCGGGCCCGGCGTCGTCGGTGCGGTGCTCCCCCGGGTTCCCGGAGTGCCCGTCTCCGCCGTGCGCGTCCTCGCCCTCGGTGTCGGCCGCCTCGTCGGCGCCCTCGCCGCCCGCCGTGCCGTCACGGCGCTTGGACAGCACCCGGCGGTCGTGCCGGACCACCTCGGGCTGCCGCTTCTTCAGGTCGACGACGACCGGGGTCGCGAGCATGATCGAGGAGTAGGTACCGGCGGTGAGGCCCACGAACAGCGACAGGGCGATGTCCTTGAGCATGCCGCCGCCGAGCAGCCCGGCTCCGATGATCAGCAGGGCGCCGACGGGCAGCAGCGCCACGACGGAGGTGTTCACCGAGCGGATGAGCGTCGCGTTCAGGCCGCGGTTGGCCAGCTCCGGGAACGTCCAGCGGTTCTGCTTGTTGAGGGTGCTGGTGTTCTCGTTGACCTTGTCGAAGACGACCACGGTGTCGTAGAGCGAGTACCCGAGAATCGTCAGGACGCCGACCACCGTGCCCGGGGTGACCTCGAACCCCACCAGCGCGTACACGCCGACGGTGATGACGAGGTCGTGCAGCAGGGCGGCGAGGGCGGCGACCGCCATGCGCCACTCGAAGGTGATGGCCAGGTACACGCTGACAAGGACCAGGAAGATCACCATGCCGGTGAGCGCCTTGCTGGTCATCTGCTCGCCCCAGCTGGGTCCGACCAGCTGCGCGTCCAGGTCGCCGGCCTCCAGGCCGAGACCCTCGGCCAGCTCCCCGCGCGCGGCGTTGGACGCGTCGCTGTCCAGCCCGGTCACGGTGATGCGCAGGGCGTCGTTGCCGAGCCGCTGCACCCGCGCGTCGTTCCCGGTGGCCTCCTCGGCCATCGTCCGGGCCTCCTCGATGGAGGTCTGGGTGGGCGGGGTGGTGAAGACGGCTCCGCCCTGGAACTCCACGCCCATGTACAGGCCCTTGCCGCCCAGGCCGGCCAGCGAGATGGCGATCAGGAGGAGGGAGATCGCGTACCAGAGCTTGCGGCGGCCCACGAAGTCGTAGGCGGCCTCGCCGCGGTACAGCTTGGCGCCGAGCGCACCGATGCGGGACATCTCAGGCCTCCTTCGGCTCGACCGTGCTCGACGCCCGGCGGCGTCCGCGGATGGGTGGCCGGGCTCCCAGCCGTTTGGGGTCCAGCCCGGACCAGGGGTGGCCGCTGCCGAAGAAGGGCCGGGCGGCCAGCAGGCTCGTCAGCGGCTTGGTCAGCAGGAAGACCACGACGACGTCGAGCAGCGTGGTCAGGCCGAGCACGAACGCGAAGCCCTGCACGGAGCCGACGGCCGCGAAGAACAGTACGACGGCGGCCAGGAACGAGACGACGTCCGAGATGAGGATCGTGTGCCGGGCGCGGGGCCAGGCCCGCTCGATCGCCGGTCGCACGGAACGGCCCTCGCGCACCTCGTCGCGGATGCGTTCGAAGTAGACGATGAACGAGTCCGCCGTGATGCCGATGGCGACGATGGCGCCGCAGACGGCCGGCAGGCTCAGTGCGAAACCGATCGCCGGCCCGAGCAGCGACATCACCACGTACGTCAGCCCGCCCATGAGCAGCAGGCTGCCGATGGCGACCGCGGCCAGCGCCCGGTAGTAGACGATCAGGTAGATGGCGACCAGGGCGAGACCGATGGCTCCCGCGATCAGACCGGCCTTGAGCTGCTCCCCGCCGAGCGACGGCGAGATCGTCAGGACGTTCGCCTCCTCGAAGGTGATCGGCAGCGCGCCGAACTTCAGGACGTTGGCCAGGTCGGACGCGGACTCCTGGTTGAAGCTGCCGGTGATCTCGGCCTTGCCACCGCCGATGCGGGAGGACACCGACGGCGCGGAGACGACCTCGCCGTCGAGGGTGATCGCGAACTGGTTCTGCGGCTGGGGCAGGGCGGAGATGCGCTCGGTGACGTCGGCGAACTTCTTGCCGCCGCCGTCCGTGAAGTCCATGGTGACGAGCCAGATGCCGCGCTGCTGGTCGAAGAGGGCCTCCGCCCCGTCGACCTGCGTGCCGGGCACCTCGACGGGGCCGAGCACGTACTTGGAGGCACCCTCGCGGTCACAGGCGACGACCGACTCGTCGGACTCGGCGGCGGCCACGGCCTGGCCGGCCTCGGCACGGGCCTCGGGGGTCGAGCAGTCGAGCTCCTGGAGGCGCTGCGCCAGCTGTGCGGCGTCGGCGTCCTCGGCCGGCGGCTCCGGGCTCTCCTCCGGCTGCTCCTCCTCGTCGGCGGGGGCGCTCGCGTCGGGCGAGGGCGACTCGTCCGCGACGGGACCGTTGCGGCCGCCCTGCGGCTCCGGCTCGTTGGACGCCTCGCCGTCGCCGGGCTCCGTGGCCTGCTCCTCCGGCTGCTGCTCGTCCTCCGTCCCGGCCTCGTCCTCCGCGTCGGCCTCGGGCGAGGGGGAGGTGCTCGGCTCCGGTGCGGGGGCGCCGGCCGGGACGGCGTTCAGCACGGCGCGGAAGCCCAGCTCGGCGGTGGTGCCAACCTGCTCACGCGCCTGCTTCTCGTCGGTTCCCCGGGGGATGTTGACGATGATGTTGCGCTCGCCCTGGGTCTTGACCTCGGCCTCCGAGACGCCGAGACCGTTGACGCGACGGTCGATGATCGACACCGCCGTGTTCATGTTGGCCTCGTTGACCGCGCTCTTCTTCCCCGGCTGGTCCACGGCCGTGAGCGTGATGCTCGTGCCTCCCGCGAGGTCGATGCCCAGCCGGGGCGTGGTCGCCCCGGAGAGGAACATCCCGCCCGTGAGCAGCGCCGTGAGTACCAGGATGAGCGTCAGCGCGCGCCATGGTTTCCCCTGCGCCCGTGGGGACCTCCGGCGCTTCTGCGGTGTTGCCACCTTGTCGTTTCTCCCTGTCCGGCCGCCCGCGCGCGGCGGTCACCGCGCGGCACGCGAAGTGGTGTGCGGAACGTGCGACGCCGCCGGACCGGCCGGGTCCGGCGGCGGGTGTGGCTACTTCTGGCCGTCGTCGCCGTCGCGCTTGGTCTCGTCCTTGGGCTCCCCGGCCTCGTCAGCGGCGTGGTCGGGGCCGCTCTCCTTGCCGAGACCGATCTTTCCACCGGTGGTGGCCTCGGCGGAAGCCTCGTGCGTGGTCAGGGAGGAGGCGTCGTCCGGCACCACGGGGGCGTCCTCGTCCGCCTCCGGGGAGCCGTTCACGATGCGGTCGTACTCCTCGTCCTCGAGGACGGCGCCGACCGCGTTCTTCGCGTAGAGCGCGTGCACACCGGGCGCGACCTCAAGGAGCACCGTGTCGTCGCCGACCTCCTTGACGCGGCCGTACATGCCGCCGATCGTGCGGACGCCCGTGCCCGGCTGCATCTGGTCACGCATCTGCATGGCCTGCTGCTGCTTCTTCTTGGCCGAGCGCGTCATCACGAACATGAAGCCGATCAGGATGACCAGGGGGAGGAGAAATGCGATATCCACGGCGGAAGAGTGTCCTTTGCAAGGCCGCGAACGACCTGGGGGGGGTATGGATGGGTGCACCGGCCGAAGGGTCGGCATCGGCGGAGTCTAGGCGAGGCCCCACCGGTGGAACAACGTCCAGCATGGCACCCGGGTTCCGGTCCTGACGAAAACCGGAGGTCTCAGCCTTCGAACAATCCGCGCTGCCCGGGCGGCGTCGTGGACGGCGCCCCGGACCGCGGAGGCGTCAGGCCGAGGTGCTCCCAGGCCGCCGGGGTGGCGACGCGACCCCGGGGTGTGCGGGCCAGCAGCCCCTCGCGGACCAGGAACGGCTCGGCCACCTCCTCGACGGTCTCCCGCTCCTCCCCCACCGCCACGGCCAGGGTGGAGAGGCCGACCGGACCGCCGCCGAACAGCTTGAGCAGGGCCTGGAGGACCGAGCGGTCCAGCCGGTCCAGTCCGCGCTCGTCGACCTCGTACACCGCGAGGGCCTGCCGGGCGATCTCCCGGGTGACGAAGCCGTCGGCCTTGACCTGCGCGTAGTCGCGCACCCGGCGCAGCAGGCGGTTCGCGATGCGGGGGGTGCCCCGGGACCGCGAGGCGATCTCGGCGGCGCCCGGGGCGTCCGCCTCCACCTCCAGCAGCCGGGCGGAGCGGTGCACGACGCGTTCCAGCTCGGCCGGCTCGTAGAACTCCATGTGCGCGGTGAAGCCGAAGCGGTCCCGCAGCGGGGGCGGGAGCAGTCCGGCCCGCGTCGTGGCCCCGACCAGGGTGAACGGCGGGAGTTCGAGCGGGATGGCGGTGGCACCCGGCCCCTTGCCGACGACGACGTCGACGCGGAAGTCCTCCATCGCCATGTAGAGCATCTCCTCGGCGGGCCGCGACATCCGGTGGATCTCGTCGAGGAAGAGGACCTCGCCCTCCTGGAGGGAGGAGAGGATCGCGGCGAGGTCGCCGGCGTGCTGGATGGCGGGCCCGGAGGTGATGCGGATGGGGGCGCCCATCTCGGCCGCGATGATCATGGAGAGGGTCGTCTTGCCCAGCCCGGGGGCGCCGGAGAGCAGGACGTGATCGGCCGTGGCGCCGCGCTGCCGCGCGGCCGTGAGGACCAGGTCGAGTTGCTCGCGCACCGTGGGCTGGCCGACGAACTCGGCGAGCGACTTGGGCCGCAGGGCCGCTTCGACGGCGCTGTCCTCCACGTCGGCGCCCGCCCCCACCAGACGGTCGGAGCGGTCGGAGGCGTGCGGGTGGGTGTCACCGGCCGGGTCGGCGGACGGCTCTGCGCGGTGGTCGTCCCAGGTCATGCTCGTACGTCTCTCCTCGGGCCTCGGCGGCGGGCGCGTCAGCGGGTGCGGTTGAGGGTCTGGAGTGCGGCCCGCAGCAGTGAGGCGACCTGCGGCCGGCCGCCGTCGGCCGCCTGCTCCTCGGCGAGCGGGGCGACGGCGGCCACGGCCTCGTCCGCCTCGCGCGCCGCGTACCCGAGGCCGAGCAGCGCGCTGTGCAGCTGGTCGTTCCACGGGCTCGGAGCGCCGGACGCCGGGCCCGCCGACGGCCGGGCCGGGCCGCCCACCGGTGCGCCGAGCCGGTCCTTCAGCTCCAGCAGCAGCTTCTGCGCGCCCTTCTTCCCGATGCCGGGCACGGCGGTCAGGGCCTTCTCGTCCCCGGCGGCCACGGCGCGCCGCAGGGCGTCGGGCCGGTGGACCGCGAGCATGGCCTGCGCGAGACGGGGGCCGACGCCGCTGGCGGTCTGGAGCAGCTCGAAGACCTGCCGCTCGTCGTCCTCCGCGAAGCCGTAGAGGGTAAGGCTGTCCTCCCGCACGACCAGCGACGTCGCCAGCCGGGCCGGCTCGCCGACGCGCAGCCCGGCGAGGGTCGCGGGGGTGCACTGGAGCGCCATGCCGACGCCGCCGACCTCGACGACGGCCGTGTCGGGGGCCAGCGCGGCCACGGAACCCTGGACGAACGCGATCATCGGACGGGGCCTTTCGCGGAGTGCAGACGCCGGGCCTGCTGGAGGCGGTTCAGCGCGGGGGCGCGCCAGATGTGGCAGATGGCGAGGGCGAGGGCGTCGGCCGCGTCGGCCGGACGGGGCGGCGCGTCCAGCCGGAGCAGGCGCGTCACCATCGCGGCGACCTGCGCCTTGTCGGCGCGTCCGCTCCCGGAGACGGCCGCCTTGACCTCGCTGGGCGTGTGCAGGGCGACGGGCAGCCCACGCCGCGCGGCGCAGAGCATGGCGACGGCGCTGGCCTGCGCGGTGCCCATGACCGTGCGCACGTTGTGCTGGCTGAAGACCCGCTCCACCGCGACGGCCTCGGGCCGGTGCTCGTCCAGCCACTCCTCGATGCCGCGCTCGATGCCCACGAGCCGCTGCGGCACCTCCGCGTCGGCCGGTGTGCGCACGACGCCGACGGCGACCATCCGCAGCGGACGTCCCGCCGTCCCGTCCACGACGCCCACGCCGCAGCGGGTGAGCCCCGGGTCCACCCCGAGCACGCGCAACGCGCCCACGCCCCTTCCGGTCCTGCCCGTCGATCTTCGGACACCTGCCCGGCAGCGTAGCGGCCGGTACCGACAGCGCGACGGGCCGCACCGGAGTGTCGCTCCCTCCGGTGCGGCCCGTCGCGCCGCTGCTCCCGCCGGGCGGATCAGGCGTCGACCTTGGCCATGACCTCGTCCGGTACGTCGAAGTTGGCGAAGACGTTCTGCACGTCGTCGCTGTCCTCCAGGGCGTCGATCAGCTTGAAGATCTTCTTCGCGCCCTCCTCGTCCAGCTCCACCTGCATGGTGGGGACGAAGTTGGCGTCGGCGGAGTCGTAGTCGATGCCGGCCTCCTGGAGGGCGGTGCGGACTGCGACGAGGTCGGTCGCCTCGCTGAGCACCTCGAAGGACTCGCCGAGGTCGTTGACCTCCTCGACACCGGCGTCGAGCACCGCGCCGAGGACGTCGTCCTCGGTCAGCTCGGCCTTGGGGACGATCACGACGCCCTTGCGGTGGAAGAGGTAGGCGACGGAGCCCGGGTCGGCCATCGAGCCGCCGTTGCGGGTCATCGCGACGCGGACGTCGGAGGCGGCGCGGTTGCGGTTGTCCGTCAGGCACTCGATCAGCACGGCGACGCCGTTGGGCCCGTAGCCCTCGTACATGATCGTCTCGTAGTCGGCGCCACCGGCCTCAAGACCGGCGCCGCGCTTGACCGCGCTGTCGATGTTCTTGTTGGGGACCGACTGCTTCTTCGCCTTCTGGATGGCGTCGTAGAGCGTGGGGTTGCCGTCCGGGTCGGCGCCGCCCATCCGCGCCGCGACCTCGATGTTCTTGATCAGCTTGGCGAAGAGCTTGCCGCGCTTGGCATCGATCACGGCCTTCTTGTGCTTGGTGGTTGCCCACTTACTGTGGCCGGACACAGCCTTGCTCCTTCACAGTCACCAACGGATGTACAACGCGCCGATCCTACCGCCGCCGCGTCAACGCTCGGCGCGCACCATCGCGGTGAACAGCTCGTGCACCCGGTGGTCGCCGGTCAGTTCGGGGTGGAACGAGGTGGCCAGGAGGTTGCCCTGGCGGACGGCGACGGGGTGCCCGTCGATCGCGGCCAGCGTCTCCACCCGCGCGCCGGTGGACTCCACCCACGGAGCCCGGATGAACACGCCCTGCACCGGGCCGCCCTCGATGCCCCTCACCTCCAGCGCGGCCTCGAAGGACTCGTTCTGGCGGCCGAACGCGTTCCGGCGCACGATCATGTCGATGCCGCCGACCGTCTCCTGACCGGAGCGCGGGTCGAGGATCTTGTCGGCCAGCATGATCATGCCCGCGCAGGAGCCGTAGGCGGGCATCCCCGCCCGGACCCGCTCGCGCAGGGGTTCCAGCAGGCCGAAGATGCCGGCCAGCTTGGAGATGGTGGTGGACTCGCCGCCGGGTATGACCAGGCCGGCCACGGCGGCGAGCTCCTCGGGACGCCGGACGGCGCACGCCGTCGCGCCCGCGCCCTCCAGCGCGGCGAGGTGCTCGCGGACGTCGCCCTGGAGGGCCAGGACGCCGATGGGGGTGTTGCTCACGGGATACCTCTCACAGCGTGCGGCGGGCGGCCCGGGCCGCGTGGTGGGGCCCGGGCCGCCCGGTCACGAAGGCGGCCGTCGCGACGCCGTCGTCACGAAGCGGTCGTCACGACGCGGTCGTCACCAGCCGCGGCCGGCGTAGCGCTCCGACTCGGGAAGGGTGTCGCAGTTGATGCCGACCATGGCCTCGCCCAGGTTGCGGGAGGCGTCGGCGATGATCTTCGGATCGTCGTAGAAGGTGGTGGCCTTCACGATGGCGGCGGCGCGCTTGGCCGGGTCGCCGGACTTGAAGATGCCGGAGCCGACGAAGACGCCCTCGGCGCCGAGCTGGCGCATCAGCGCGGCGTCGGCGGGGGTGGCGACACCACCGGCGGAGAAGAGCACGACGGGCAGCTTGCCCAGCTCCGCCACCTCGGCGACGAGCTCGTAGGGCGCGCGGAGCTCCTTGGCGGCGGCGTACAGCTCGTGGTTGTCCAGGCCCTTCAGCCGGGCGATCTCGCCCTTGATCTGGCGCATGTGCCGCACGGCCTCGACGACGTTGCCGGTGCCGGCCTCGCCCTTGGAGCGGACCATTGCCGCGCCCTCGGCGATCCGGCGCAGGGCCTCACCGAGGTTGGTGGCACCGCAGACGAACGGCGTGGTGAAGGCGAACTTGTCGCTGTGGTTGACCTCGTCGGCCGGGGTGAGGACCTCGGACTCGTCGATGTAGTCGACGCCGAGTGCCTGGAGCACCTGGGCCTCCACGAAGTGGCCGATGCGCGACTTCGCCATGACGGGGATGGAGACGGCCTCGATGATGCCCTCGATCATGTCCGGGTCGGACATGCGGGCCACACCGCCGTCCTTGCGGATGTCGGCGGGGACACGCTCCAGGGCCATGACCGCGACAGCACCGGCGTCCTCGGCGATCTTCGCCTGCTCGGGCGTGACCACGTCCATGATCACGCCGCCCTTCAGCTGCTCGGCCATGCCGCGCTTGACGCGCGCGGTGCCGGTCTCGGGGCCGGTGGATGTGCTGGGAGACGTGCTGGACACGGTTGACCTCACTCGACGGTACGACGACAGGAACTGCACGGGCTCGGCCGACGGCGGCCGTCACGACCGCGCGGGCGGGCCGCTGACACGGGCCCGCGCCGACGGCGCGGACGGAGTCGACGGCACTGCGGCGCCACAGGGCGACGACGATGTGTGACGGACGACGGCCGGCGGGCCGCCGTCACCATCGTAGGCCCGTTCGGTTCGCCGCCCGTCCGGCCGTCAGGTCCACTTCGCGGCCGAGCGTGCTCCAGAATTGATGAAAACCCGCCGGGGCCCGCCGGCAAAGGGCCAATCCGGGGGCAGTGGCCCGCTTCGGCCTCAGTGGCCCGGGCCGCCGCCGTTCGCGCGGTCCACCAGGGCCTCCGGGGGGCCGTCGTCCATCTCGAACGCCAGCGGGAACGGGGCGTGCCCGGCGAGCCGCAGCCAGCGCACCGTGCGGTGGCGGCGCAGCGCGCGCGCCGCCCGGACGGCGTCGTTGTGGAAGCGCCGCGCCATGGGCACCCGGCGTACGGCGGCGGCCAGCTCGTCGGCGGACTCCTCGCCCCCGGGCGCGGCGCGGACGGCCTCCACCTGCTCGGCGTCGGCGAAGACGGCCCGCAGCGCCTGGGTCAGCTCGCTCTCGGCGACCTCCCGCTGCTCCTCGGCGGCGAGGCGGGCGTCATGGGCGCTCTGGTAGAGCAGCATCGAGGCAGCCGGGTCGAAGACGCCGGAGGTGGCGAGCTCCTGCGCCACCGAGGCGCGGCGCAGCAGTTGGGCGTCCAGGGCGGCCCGTGCGGCGTCGATGCGGGCGTGCAGCCGGTCCAGCCGGCCGGCGGTCCAGCTCAGGTAGAGGCCGACGAGCACCAGCGCGACGGTGGTCCAGATGATCCAGGCGAGGGCGGTCACGACCGCTCACCCTACTGGGGGTCAGCCGCGCAGTCGGAAGGTGCGGGACCGGTCGTCGGCCGCGACGGCTCCGGCGCCCTCGGTCACGGTCTCGTAGACGGCCAGGATGTCCGCCCCGACCGTGGACCAGTCGAAGCGGCGCACGTGCCGGCCCGCCCGCTCGGTCAGGTGCTTGCGGCGCAGGGGGTCGGCCAGGAGCCGCACGGCCGCCGCCGCGAGCGCCTCCGCGTCCTCGTTCGCGAACACCTCCCCGGCCCGGCCGCCGTCCAGCACCTGCACGAACGCGTCCAGGTCGCTGGCCAGCACCGGGGCCCCGGCGGACATCGCCTCGACCAGGATGATGCCGAAGCTCTCCCCGCCGGTGTTGGGCGCGACGTAGACGTCGACGCTGCGCAGCAGGCGCGCCTTGTCCTCGTCGCTGACCATGCCGAGGAACTCCACCCGCTCGCGCATCGCCGCCGGGAGCGGGGCGACGGCCTCCTTCTCGTCGCCGCGTCCGGCGACCAGCAACCGGGTCTGCGGGCGCGCCTCCAGGATGGCGGGCAGGGCGCGCATCAGCACGGGCAGCCCCTTGCGGGGCTCGTCGATGCGGCCGATGAAGCCGATCGTGTCCCCCTGCCACTCCGGCGCGGGCTCCGCGTCGGCGAAGAACCCGACGTCGACGCCGTTGGGGATGACGACGGCGTCCCCGCCCAGGTGCTCCACGAGGGTGCGCCGCGCGTACTCGCTGACGGCGATGCGCGCGCTGATCTTCTCCAGCGCGGGCTGGAGGATCGGATAGGCGGCGATCATCGCCCGGGAACGCGGGTTGGAGGTGTGGAAGGTGCCGACGATCGGTCCCCGGGCGGCCCAGCACGCCAGCAGGGCGAGCGAGGGGGCGGCGGGCTCGTGGATGTGCAGGACCTCGAAGTCGCCGTCGGCGAGCCACCGGCGCACCCGGGCGGCGGAGAGCAGTCCGAAGTTGAGCCGGGCCACCGAGCCGTTGTAGGGCACGGGGACGGCGCGCCCGGCGGAGACGACGTAGGACGGCAGCGGGGTCTCGTCGTCGGCGGGCGCGAGCACCGAGACGTCGTGGCCGAGCCGGATCAGGTGCTCGGCCAGGTCGCGGATGTGGAACTGCACCCCGCCGGGGACGTCCCAGGAGTACGGGCAGACGATGCCGATTCTCACCGGCGCTCCGTTCCCGGGCCTGCGCCCGTGCTGTCGGGCAGGTCGCGCGGGGGCAGGTCGGCGAGCCACAGGCGTTGCAGCATGTGCCAGTCCTCGGGGTGGGCGGCGATGCCCTCGGCGAAGGCGTCGGCGAGGTGCTGGGTCATCACGGCGGCCCGCTCCTTCCGCGTGCCGCTCTCCGGCACCCCGATCGCGGGGTGGACCCGGCAGCGCAGCACGGGGGTGTCGTCGAACCACAGGCTGACCGGCAGCAGGAGCGCGCCCGTCTGCTGGGCGAGCAGGGCGGGACCGGCGGGCATCGAGGTGCGCTCGCCGAAGAACGTCACCTCGACACCGGACGCGGACAGGTCGCGGTCGGCGACGAGGGCGACGACGCCGCCCGCCCGCAGCCTTCGGGCGAGGACGCCGAAGGGCGTGCCGCCGTCGTGCGGCAGCACCTCCATGCCGAGGGACTCGCGGTAGGCGACGAACCGGTCGTAGAGGGACTCGGGCTTCAGCCGTTCGGCGACGGTCGTCAGCCGCAGGCCGAGGTGGGTGGTGGCGTAGGCGCCGGCGAGATCCCAGTTGCCCAGGTGCGGCAGGGCGAGCACGACGCCCTGACCGCGTTCCTGGGGTTCCGTCAGCCGGTGCACGTCCTCGATCGTCACCCCGGCGGCGATGCGCTCGCGGCTCCAGGCCGGAAGCCGGAAGGACTCCATCCAGTAGCGCAGGTAGGAGCGCATGCCGGCGCGGGACAGCTCGCCCAGCCGCTCCGGGGAGGCGTCCGGCACCACGCGCGCCAGGTTCGCCTCCAACTGCCGCACGCCCGGTCCGCGCCGCTTCCAGGCGGTGTCCGCGATGCGGCGCCCGAGCCGGACGGCGACGCCCTCAGGAAGCCGTTTGACGGCCGTCCAGCCGAGTCCGTAGAGACCGTCGGTGAGCCGTTCCCTCATGCTCGGTTCCCCCTCCTCCGGTCGGTGCCGTTCGACGTGGCGTCGGCGGCGTCGGCGGCGTCGGCCTCAGCGGCCTCGCGGCGCACCGTGACCACCCGCTGCACCAGCGTGACGAGGCTGCCCACGGCGACGATCCACAGGGCGGCGGGCAGCAGGACGTCGATGTGCGGCACCCCGAACCCGGACAGCCCGGCGAGGCCGGTGAGGACCAGGGTGATCACGAGGCGTTCGGCCCGCTCGACGAGCCCGTTGACGTTCACCGGCAGGCCGATGCTCTCCCCGCGCGCCTTGGTGTAGGAGACGACCTGGCCGCTGGCGAGGCAGAAGATCGCCAGCGCGCACAGCAGGACGCTGTCCCCCCTCCCGGCGAACCACAGCGCCAGGCCGCCGAAGACGGCGGCGTCGGCCACCCGGTCGAGCGTGGAGTCCAGAAAGGCCCCCCAGCGGCTGCTGCGGCCCAGTTGCCGGGCCATGTTGCCGTCGACGAGGTCGGAGAAGACGAACAGCGTGATGGTGACGACGCCCCAGAAGAACTCCCCGAGCGGGAAGAAGACCAGCGCACCGGCCACGACGCCGCCCGTGCCGACGAGGGTGACGGTGTCCGGACTCACCCCCCAGCGCAGCAGGAGCGCGGCGAACGGGGTGAGGACACGCGTGAAGAACGCACGCGCGTACTTGTTCAGCATGGTCGTCCCGGAGGTCGATGCGGTCCGGCGGCCTCTCCTGCCACCGGCCGCCCCATCGTAGCCAGCGCCCGGACCCCGGCCGCGCACGGATCACCACCGGGGTACCCGACGGTAGGCCGGTGGGCGGACCGGTGCCGTATGGACGGGTCCGGGCGCCGGTGCGAAGCTCGAAACGGCATGCTGCCGACCTTCGAGCGCAAGAGGCGGGACGTCATGGGCGACAAGGCGCACACACCCCCGGGAGCCGCCGACAGGGCGACGGCTCCCGACCACCCCGGTGCCCTGCGCAACGTGGTGCTGGTCGGACCGAGCGGAGCCGGGAAGACGACCCTGGTCGAGGCGCTGGCCCAGGCCACGGGCGCCGTGCAGCGCGCCGGCCGGGTGGAGGACGGCGCCACCCTGTCCGACCACGACGCGATCGAGCAGCGCCGGCACCGCTCGGTGCAGCTCTCCCTGGTGCCGCTGGAGTGGGAGGGGGTGCGGATCAACCTGATCGACACGCCCGGCTACGCCGACTTCGTCGGGGAGCTGCGGGCCGGGCTGCGGGCGGCGGACGCGGCGCTCTTCGTGGTGTCGGCGGCGGACGGCGTGGACGTCCCCACGCGGACGCTCTGGGCGGAGTGCGCGGCGGTGGGGATGCCCCGGGCCATCGTCGTCACCCATCTGGACGCGTCGCGGTCCGACTTCGGGGAGATGACGCGCCGGTGCCAGGAGGCGTTCGGCGGCGACGACCCCGACGCCGTGCTGCCGCTGTACCTGCCGGTGCACGGCACGCCCGGGGCGGACGGGCACGCTCCGGTGACCGGGCTGATCGGACTGCTGTCCCAGCGCGTGTACGCGTACGGTGACGGGCCGCGCGGCGAGCGGGGGCCGACGGACGCGGAGCGCCCCCGCATCGAGGAGGCACGCGGCCGGCTGATCGAGGGCATCATCGCCGAGAGCGAGGACGAGACCCTCATGGACCGCTACCTCGGCGGCGAGGAGGTGGACCTCGGGACGCTCGTGCGCGACCTGGAGAAGGCCGTCGCGCGCGGCGTCTTCCACCCGGTCCTGGCCGCCGCACCCGCGGCGCCCGGCGTCCGGCACGGGCTCGGCACGCTGGAACTGCTGGAGCTGGTCACCGGGGGCTTCCCCACGCCCGCCGAGCACCCGCCGCCGGAGGTGACCGGCCTGGACGGGGCTCCGCGACCGCCGCTGGCCTGCGACCCGGACGGTCCGCTGGCGGCCGAGGTCGTGAAGACGTCCTCCGACCCGTACGTCGGGAAGATCTCCCTGGTGCGCGTCTTCTCCGGCACGCTGCGGCCGGACACCACGGTGCACGTCTCCGGGCACGGCCTCGCCGACCGGGGCCACGAGGACCACGACGTCGAGGAAAGGGTGGGCGCGCTGACGTCGCCCCTCGGCAAGCGGCAGCGGCCGCTGGGCCACGCCGTCGCCGGGGACCTGGCGTGCGTCGCGAAGCTGTCCCGGGCCGAGACCGGGGACACGCTCTCCGACCGGGGGGACCCGCTGCTCATCGGGCCGTGGGAGCTGCCCGATCCGCTGCTGCCCGTCGCCGTCCGGGCGCACGGCAGGGCCGACGAGGACAAGCTGTCCCAGGGGCTGGCCCGGCTCGTCGCGGAGGACCCGACGATGCGGCTGGAGCACGACGCGGCCACGCGCCAGGTGGTGCTGTGGTGCCTGGGCGAGGCGCACCGGGACGTGGCCCTGGAGCGGCTGTCCACCCGCTACGGCGTACGGGTGGACACCGAGCCGCACCGCGTCGCGCTGCGGGAGACGTTCGCGGCACCGGCGACGGGACGCGGGCGGCACGTCAAGCAGTCGGGCGGGCACGGGCAGTTCGCGATCTGCGAGATCCGCGTCGAACCGCTGCCGGCCGGTTCGGGGGTGGAGTTCGCCGACGAGGTGGTGGGGGGCGCGGTGCCGCGCCAGTTCGTCCCGTCGGTGGAGAAGGGCGTCCGCAGCCAGGCGGCGCGGGGGGTGGTGACCGGGAACCCGCTGGTGGACGTGCGGGTCACGCTGCTGGACGGGAAGGCGCACTCGGTCGACTCCTCCGACGCCGCGTTCCAGACGGCCGGTGCACTCGCGCTGCGGGAGGCCGCCGCGGCGGCCTCCGTCGTCCTGCTGGAGCCCTTCGCGGAGGTGAGCGTCGAGGTTCCGGACGACCATGTGGGCGCCGTGCTGAGCGACCTGGCGGGACGGCGCGGCCGGGTCCTGGGTACCGAGCAGAGCGCCGGTGCCGTCTCGCGCGTCCGGGCGGAGGTGCCGGAGCTGGAGCTCAGCCGCTACGCCGTCGACCTGCGGTCCCTCTCGCACGGCGGCGGGCGGTTCACCCGCGCCCACGTCCGCCACGAGCCGATGCCGCCGCCGGTGGCGAGCCGGTTCCGGGAAGGCGCGGCGAACGCGGCCTGATCACCGATACGCTGACACTCCGACAGATGTTTCGCGGCCCGTCTCGATGGGGATCGGGCCCAGTGGCCCGACGCGGACAGGAGTGGGGGCAGGTGTGGCAGGCTTCGACGACCGCAAGCTGGGCGTGGAGGTGGACTTCAGCCTGGGGGCGCAGGTCCCGCTGAGCGGTGACACCGGTCAGACGGCGGCCACCTACGCGCTCGCCTCGGCCGCCTACCGCGACGGCCCGGTGAAGCCGCTCGTCGAGGCGAACGAGGCGACCAGCGTGAAAGCGCCCAAGCTCTCGCTGTTCGAACCGAACCTGGGCGAGGCGTTCTCACGCGCGGTGCGGGTGCGGATGCTCGGCGGCGGTCGCAAGGCGCTCGTGCAGTCCTTCGGGACGGACGCCCGCGTCGTCGTCGACCACTGCCTGGCCGCGACCCGCATCCGCAGGGCCAGGGACGCGAAGCTGACGCTCGTGATGGCCCTGTTCGGGCTGCTCTTCCTGCCGGGCGTCCTGCTGTGGCTGGCCGGGTTCCAGCTCCGCCGGACCATGGCGGGAGCGCAGAACCGAAGCGCCGGGGCCCTCGGCGTGGCGGCGCTGCTGGCCCTGGCCGCCCTCGTCCTGGTGGTGGCCGTGGCGCTGCCCGTCGGCGGCCTGCTGGGGCTGTACCTGCTGGCCATGCTCGTCGCCCCGGTGGTCGGCTGGCTGTGGGCGAAACGGATCTGCGAGAACTACGCCAAGGACCTGCGGGGCTTTTGGTCCTCGCTCCTGGGCGGCGGCGTCGGGGCCCGTATTCCCGAAGCGGTTCCGCAGAACCCGAACGACAAGGAGGCGGAGAAGCTGCGGCAGGCGCTGACGAACGTCGCGGCCGAGCAGAGCAGCAACGTCGTCTTCTACGCCGGGCCCAAGGGCATACTCGGCATGGGCACGCGCTGGGGCAGCTGGCAGCTGGCCGAGGACCTCCGGCCCGCCGAGGGCGTGGACGACATCAACCCGTTCCGCAGCTGGGACGTGGTGCGGGCCATCGAGGACCGGCTGCGGATGCTGGAGCGGACCCCGCTGCACACCGGCGGCTTCCCCAAGCCCTCGATACGGCACTGGGTCGTCGCCCCGGTCGGAGAGGGCGCGAAGGAGGTGGCCCGGCCGGGCGGGCAGGAGGTGGAGTCCTTCCAGGTGAAGGACTTCGAGATCCAGCGGATCTGCAACGAGCAGCAGTTCGGCAGTGGGAACCGGCACTACCTGGGCGTGCAGTTCGTGCTGTGGGACGGCCAGCTCGTCCTGACGATGATGATCAGCGTGACGGTGCTCCACCACACGCTGCGGATCGAGGTCACCGGCCACGCGCTCGGCCCGGTGCACCCGCTGTTCACCACGAAGCCGTCGCCGAAGGAGAAGGAGGTGGCCAAGCACGTCAGGTTCTGGGAGACCAAGACGGTGCCGCTGCCCCTGGTGGAGACGGCGGAGGTGGTGCGGCTGACCGCCCGGGCACCGCTGACGTGGTTCCCGCCCGTGCTCGACTTCCTGGGTGGCAAGCTCGCGCTGCCCGAGCCGTTCGGACTGCGGCACACCTGGGCCAACCAGCCCTGGCGGCACCGCTTCATGGCCGACGACGCCCTGCGCGCGGCCACGCCCGTCCTGCGGGTGGTGCACGCGGCGGCGATCAAGGTCCTGGCGGACAACGGCGTGGACACCGAGAAGTTCGGCAGCCGTTCCACGTTCCTGAGCGGCGCGGTCCAGGCGCACACGCCGTCGAACGCCGACGAGTACGGTCTCTGAGCCCCGCCCCCGGCGCCCCGGGGCCGGGCCGCCGGGGGCGGGGCCCGGGCGTCAGGGGCGCGGCCACGCCTCGGCGATCATGTTCCGCGTGTCGGCCAGCAGCTGGGGCAGCACCCGGGTGTGCCCCACGACGGGCATGAAGTTCGTGTCGCCGCCCCAGCGCGGGACGACGTGCTGGTGCAGGTGGGCGGCGATCCCCGCCCCGGCGACGGCGCCCTGGTTGAGTCCGATGTTGAACCCCTGGGCCCCGGAGGCCACGCGCAGCGCGGTCATCGCCCGCTTGGTGAACTCCGCGAGCTCCGAGGTCTCGGCGGCCGTCAGGTCCGTGTAGTCCGCGACGTGCCGGTAGGGGACGGACATGCAGTGGCCGCCGGTGTACGGATAGAGGTTGAGCACCGCGTAGACGTGCTCGCCGCGGGCGAGGACGAGTCCGTCCTCGTCGCTCTTCTCCGGAATGTG
The DNA here is from genome assembly GCF_014779715.1 of Streptomyces chumphonensis. GTDB lineage: Bacteria > Actinomycetota > Actinomycetes > Streptomycetales > Streptomycetaceae > Streptomyces > Streptomyces chumphonensis. Next base: position 223,213 of record NZ_JACXYU010000003.1, on the reverse strand, counting down.
GCAGAACGGGCAGCCGTCGGCGGGCCCCGGCCCGGACGGCTTGTTCTCGCCCTGGATGTACGCCATGCGGTGCGGCGTCCACAGACGCTGGAACGCGTCCGGCGCCCCGACCCCGATCTGCTGCTCCGGCTCGCTGCTCATGCGGGCCAGCATATGGCGTGCTCCCCCGGCGGCGTGTCGTCGGGGGACGGGGGACGACCGCCGGGGAGGACGGGACCCCGCACCGCGCGGATGCGGGGTCCCGGCACGCCCGCGGGTCAGACCTGCGCGCGTTCGGCGACGGCGAGGGCGATCTCCGCGAGGGCCTCGTCCTGCGGGATGCCGTTCTTCTGCGAGCCGTCCCGGTAGCGGAAGCTCACGGCGCCGTTGGCGACGTCCTCGTCACCGGCGATGACCATGAAGGGGATCTTGGCCTTCTGGGCGTTGCGGATCTTCTTCTGCATCCGGTCCGAGGAGGTGTCGACCTCCATCCGCAGCCCGCGCTTCTTCCCCTGGGCTGCGAACTCCTCCAGGTAGGGCACGTGGCCGTCGCCGATCGGGATGCCGACGGCCTGCACGGGGGCGAGCCAGGCGGGGAACGCCCCCGCGTAGTGCTCCAGCAGCACCGCGAAGAACCGTTCGATGGAGCCGAACAGCGCGCGGTGGATCATCACCGGCCGCTGCCGGGAGCCGTCGGCCGCCGTGTACTCCAGCTCGAAGCGCTTGGGCTGCTGGAAGTCCACCTGGATCGTGGACATCTGCCAGCTGCGGCCGAGGGCGTCCCGGGCCTGGACGGAGATCTTCGGCCCGTAGTACGCGGCGCCGCCCGGGTCCATGACGAGCGCGAGGCCCTGCTTGTCGGCCGCCGCGCGCAGGGCGGCCGTGGCCTCCTCCCACTCCTCGGGCTCGCCGATGAACTTCTCGGAGTCGTCCCGGGTGGACAGCTCCAGTTCGAAGTCGCCGAGGCCGTAGTCGCGGAGCAGGTCCAGGACGAAGGTGAGGAGGCCGTCCAGCTCGCCCGGCATCTGCTCGGTGGTGCAGTAGATGTGCGAGTCGTCCTGGGTGAAGCCGCGTGCGCGGGTCAGGCCGTGCACGACGCCGGACTTCTCGTAGCGGTACACGGTGCCGAACTCGAACAGCCGCAGCGGCAGCTCACGGTAGGACCGTCCGCGCGCCTTGAAGATCAGGTTGTGCATGGGGCAGTTCATCGCCTTGAGGCGGTAGTTCTGCCCCTCGAACTCCACGGGCGGGAACATGGACTCGGCGTAGTTCGGCAGGTGCCCGGAGGTCTCGAAGAGGCCCTCCTTGCTGATGTGCGGCGTGTTGACGAACTCGTAGTCCGACTCCTCGTGCCGCTTGCGCGAGTAGTCCTCCATGACGCGGCGCACGATGCCGCCCTTGGGGTGGAAGACCGCGAGCCCGGAGCCCAGCTCCTCGGGCACCGAGAAGAGGTCCAGCTCGGCGCCGAGCTTGCGGTGGTCGCGCTTCTCGGCCTCGGCGAGGAACTCCAGGTACGCCTTCAGCTCGTCCTTGGACGGCCAGGCGGTGCCGTAGATGCGCTGGAGCTGCTTGTTCTTCTCGCTGCCCCGCCAGTACGCGGCAGCCGAGCGCATGAGCTTGAACGCCGGGACGAGGCGGGTGGTGGGCAGGTGCGGGCCTCGGCAGAGGTCCTTCCAGCACAGCTCGCCCGTCTTGGCGTCCAGGTTGTCGTAGATGGTGAGCTCGCCGGCGCCGACCTCGGCGGAGGCGCCCTCGGCGGCGTCGGCGGCCGCGCCCTTGAGGCCGATCAGCTCCAGCTTGTAGGGCTCCCCGGCCAGCTCCGCACGGGCGTCCTCGTCGGTGGTGACGCGCCGGGAGAAGCGCTGACCGCGCTTGACGATCTCCTGCATCTTCTTCTCGACGCGCTTGAGGTCCTCGGGCTGGAAGGGGTGCTCGACGTCGAAGTCGTAGTAGAAGCCGTCCTTGATGGGCGGGCCGATGCCGAGCTTGGCCTCGGGGAAGAGCTCCTGGACGGCCTGCGCCATGACGTGCGCGGTGGAGTGCCGCAGGATGTCCAGACCGTCGGGGCTGGAGAGCTCGACGGGCTCGACGACGTCGCCGTCCGCCGGCACGTGGGCGAGGTCCCTCAGCTGCCCGCCGACGCGCACCGCGACGACCGAGCGCTGCCCCTCGAAGAGCGCGGCGGCCGTCGTGCCCGTGGTCACCACGCGCTCTTCCCGCTCGGAATCGCGTTGGACGGTCACACGGACATCGGACACCGGATCTCTCCCTTGGCTCTGCGGGGCCTGCCCGGGCGGACGCCGGGGGCAGGCCCGAATCGTACCGAGCCGCCGGGTGGGGACGCGAAGTGGTTCCGGGGCAGGCGGGAGCCCGGACGCACGAAAGCCGGTCCGTCTCGGACGGACCGGCTTGCCGGAGTGGGCGATACTGGGTTCGAACCAGTGACCTCTTCGGTGTGAACGAAGCGCTCTTCCGCTGAGCTAATCGCCCCCGGTGCTCTGCGGCACGGAGAGAACCATACAGGCGCCGCGAGACTTCCACCAAACCGTGTGGCGCCGAACGGTCCGACACCACGGGCCCGGAAGCGCGTGCTCCCGGGCCCGGACAGGCGGTGGGCGATACTGGGTTCGAACCAGTGACCTCTTCGGTGTGAACGAAGCGCTCTTCCGCTGAGCTAATCGCCCGCGCTGCGGCGCCAACATTACCCCATGTCAGTGGCCCGGATGACCATGGACGCCCCCGGCCCGAGCCGGGTGCACCGGCTCGGGAATCACCCCCACCGCTCACCGGGATGGACGAATGGCGCAAAGCCGCAATCCGCTGTACGAATGACATGAAGCGGTACAAAACGGTCAGAGGGGTTTACAACCGGCCGGTAGGTGGCATGTCGATTGCGCCGACGTGCGAACCCCCGAGCGCACACTGAGCGAAAGGCCCTGGCGCTTATGAACACCACGGTCAGCTGCGAGCTGCACCTGCGCCTCGTTGTATCGAGCGAGTCCTCCCTGCCCGTCCCCGCGGGCCTGCGGTATGACACGGCCGACCCCTACGCCGTGCATGCGACCTTCCACACCGGCGCCGAGGAGACCGTCGAGTGGGTTTTCGCCCGCGATCTCCTCGCCGAGGGCCTGCACCGGCCCACCGGCACGGGAGACGTCCGTGTCTGGCCCTCCCGAAGCCACGGGCAGGGCGTCGTCTGCATCGCCCTCAGCTCCCCGGAGGGCGAGGCGCTGCTGGAAGCGCCCGCGCGGGCGCTGGAGTCGTTCCTGAAGCGGACCGACGCCGCCGTCCCTCCCGGCACCGAACACCGTCACTTCGACCTCGACACGGAGCTCTCCCAGATCCTCGCGGAGAGCTGACGCCCCCGACTCCGTGCCGTCCGACTCGGGGCGACGGCGCGGACCGCTCCACCGCGCGGAACACCGATGCCGCCGCCGCGGCTGCCTGTGGCGGCGGCATCGGCGTGTTCACGACCAGCTAGAGTCTCCGGTCAATGACGCTCCGGAACCGTCGCCCGACGGTCCGGCGATGACGGACGATGGGTACAGACGTGTACACCAGCCTGGGGAGCGACCGACCGTGCTGATCAACCACGACACCCGGCACGCGCTCGACGTGGTCGTCGACCTGCTCAACACGGCGCCGGACTCCGGCTCCCCCGACACGCTGCGTGACGTGGAGGAGCTGCGCGCCTACGTACGACGCAACCACTTCAGCGGCGTGGACGCGCTGACGGACGAGGACGTCGCCGCCGTGCGCCGCGTACGGGACCAGCTCGGCCGGATCTTCGCCGCCACCGACGTGCGGACCGCCTCCGCACTGGTCAACGCACTGGTCGCCGAGGCGGGCACCACGCCCCAGCTCACCGACCACGACGGCCACGACTGGCACGTCCACTACTTCGCACCGGGCGCCTCCGTCGCCGACCACCTCGCGGCGGACGGCGGGATGGCGCTGGGCTTCCTGCTCGTCGCCGGTGAGCGGGAGCGGCTACGCCGCTGCGCCGCCCCCGACTGCGGACGCGCCTTCATCGACCTCTCACGCAACCGCTCCCGGCGCTACTGCGACAGCCGCACCTGCGGCAACCGGCTCCACGTGGCCGCCTACCGGGCCCGGCAGCGGGAGGCCGCCGGAAGCTGAGCGCGGCCGGTCCCCCCGGGACCGGACCGGGTCTGGCCGGCGGGTCTCAGAGCACGAAGAGGTCGTGCACGGCGGTGATCAGCAGCAGGGCTCCGATCACCGCCAGGAAGAGCATGAGCGGCGGTTGGGAGAGGGCGAACAGGCAGCCGCGCGGCTCGTGCTCCGGGGGCGGGGCGGCCGGCTCGGAGGAGTCCGGCGGAGCGGGCGGTGCGGAGTGGGGCGGGAAGTACGGCATCTCGCCGCGATGATCGCCCAGGACCGCCCCCCGCACGGCGTCAACACGCCCGGGAAGAAGGAGAGTTCGTCAGATCCCGTGCTTCTTGAGGATCTCCTCGATGTCCGAGAAGTCCTCGCCGCCTCCCGGCGACGGGGCCGACCCGCCCGGCCTGCGGCCCTCGACGGGGGCCGCCGACCGGCCGGGCCCGGTGGCCGGGGCCCCACCGGCGGCCTCGGCGGCCCGGCCCCGGCGCGCGGAACGACCCCCGGCGACGCGGGCCACCACGTACAGCACCACCGACACCGCCAGGACGCCGAAGCCGATCCACACGCCCGGGTCCAGGACGAGGTCCGCCGCCCACGAGCCGATGGACCGGGCGACGTCCCCGAACATGCCGAGCAGCCCGGACAGGGCCAGCCCGATCGGCACCAGGGAGATCGCCGCGATCCGGGTGGCGGCGACGAAACGGCGGCGCCAGGCGGTCAGGAACGACACGGCCAGCCCGGCTGCGGAGAGTGCGGCGCACACGGTGACGGTCAGCATGTCTCCATCCTGCACCCGATCCCGCCCTCCGCGGGACCTCGGGTCCGGCCCGACTGACAGACTGTCCGCATGACCGACACCCCGGCCGCCGTCGCCGTCCTCGACGCCTGGTTCGACCTCCAGTGCCCCGACTGCCACACCGCCCTCGCGGATGTGGACCTGCTGCGGGAGCGCTACGGGCAGCAGGTGGACGTCCGGTTCCGGCACTTCCCCCTCGCCAAGAACCGGCACGCGTACGCGGCGGCGCAGGCGGCCGAGGAGGCGTACGCGCAGGAGCGCGGGGAGGAGTACGTCCGGGCGCTGCTGGCCCGGACGGCCGGGCTGCGCGAGCGCGGGGAGCCGGTGCTGCTGGAGGTGGCCGAGGAGGTCGGCGTCGACGCCGAGGAGATCGACACGGCCCTGATCGACGGCCGGCACCTGCTCGCCGTCGACGCCGACCAGGCCGAGGGCAGAGCTCTGGGGGTGACCGGGACGCCCACCTACGTCATCGACGGGCGGCGCCTGGACGGCGGCCGGAGCCAGGAGGGCCTGCGCGAGCGGATCGAGGAGACCGCCGACCGGCTGCTGGGGCGCGGCTGAGCCACGGCTCCGCGCGACACACACCCCCTACAGGAGCCGCTTCGCGTAGTGGTGGTGGGTCGCGCGGTAGCCGAGTGAGGTGTAGAGGCCGAGGGCGGTGGTGTTGGCCGTGAAGACGTTCAGGGTCAGCACGGGGACGCCCGCGGCCAGGCACTCCCGTTCCGCGACGCGCAGCAGGGTGCGGCCGTGGCCCTTCCCCCGGTGGCCCGGCTCGACCCGGACCGTGTACAGATAGGCGCCCGCGCCGGTGGGGCCCTCCGGGGCCAGCCACAGCGTGCCCACGTCGACCCCGTCGTGCGCGAGGACGCGCAGGACGGCCCCGGGCGTGCGCGCCCCGTCGGGCAGGTACACGGCGTGGTCGTGGTCCGCCTTGGCGGCCGCCTCGGCCGCGTCGAGCCCCTCCTGCGCCCAGGTACGGGCGTAGCGGCCCTTCTCCGCGCTCTGCCAGGCACGGAACTCCTCATCGCCCATGCGGCGGTCCGCGCTGCCCGGGGGCAGGACCGGCGGGGGCGCGGTGACCTCCTTGGCCAGGTGTCGGTTGCTCTCGCGGTATCCGAGCGCCGTGGCGAGCCGCCGCGCCGCCTCGGCGCCGGCGGGAATCTCGGTGCGGACACGGCGGCAGCCCCAACTGCGCAGGATCTCCTCGGCGGCCAGGACGGCGACGGTGGCCCGGCCCCGGCGCCGCTGGTCCGGGTCGACGGTGAGCTCCCGGACGAAGCCGGTGGCCAGCGGCGGCGGGGCGGTGGCGAGCCGGACGCCGCCGACCGGGCGGCCGTTCACGCAGACGGCGTAGGTGCGCGATCGGCCGCCGTCGGCCGCCTGCGTCTCGGCCCCGTTCGGGCGCAGCGTGGTGGTCATCGCAGATTTCTACCCGGTGCCGGGCCCGGACGCACCCTCAGGGGTCGAGGTCGGCGCCGGAGCGCTCGTCGAAGGTCCGCATGGCCTTGGTCGTGACGGGTCCCGGCGCCTCCGGCAGCTCCCGGCCGTCGACACGGCGGACGGCCTGGACGTCCCGCAGCGACGAGGTCAGGAAGACCTCCTGCGCGCGCTCCAGGACGTCCACGGGGAGATCGGCCTCGCGGGCCCCGCTCCACTCGAGCACCAGCTCGCGGGTGATGCCGGCCAGGCAGCCCGAGGCGAGGGGCGGCGTGTACAGCTCGCCGTCGAGGACGACGAACACGTTGGATCCGGTGCCCTCGCACAGCGCGCCGGTGCTGTTGGCGAACAGCGCCTCGGAGGCGGCGGCCCGGTGGGCGTGGGCGAGCGCCACGACGTTCTCGGCGTAGGAGGTCGTCTTCAGGCCGGTGAGGGCGCCGCGCTCGTTGCGCGTCCAGGGCACGGTGACGACGGCCGTGGTGTCGGGCCTGCGCCGGGCCTCGCCGAGGGCCACGACGAGCGTGGGCCCCGCCTCGCCCCGGTCGGAGCCGAGCGGGGACACGCCGCCGGTGTAGGTGATGCGCAGTCGCCCGAGCGGCACGGCGGCGGCGTCGAGGACGGCGGCGCAGGCGCGGCGCACCTCGTCCTGGTCCGGTTCGGGCAGGCCCAGGCCCCGGGCGGACCGGGCCAGGCGGCGCAGGTGGCGGGTGAGGGCGAAGGGACGTCCGTGGACGGCCTTGACGGTCTCGAAGACGCCGTCGCCCACGGTGAGCCCGTGGTCGAACACCGACACCCGCGCGCTGTCCGCGTCCTGCAGCCTGCCGTCCAGCCAGATCAGCGTCACGGCCTACCTCCCGTTGCGACGTGCTCGTGTGCCCCCGACGCTACCGCCAGGAGGCGCTCGGCCTTGAGTTCCGTCTCCGCCCACTCGCCCTGCGGGTCGGAACCCCAGGTGATGCCGGCGCCGGTGCCGAAGCGCAGGGCGGCGCCCCCGGGGGCGGTGCGGTCGATCCAGAAGGTGCGGATGCCGACGGCGAGCTCGCCCGTGCCCCGGTCCGCGTCGACCCAGCCGACGCCTCCGCAGTAGGGGCCGCGTGGCACCGGCTCCAGGGAGCGGATGATCCGCAGGGCGCTGGACTTGGGAGCGCCGGTGACCGAGCCGGGCGGGAAGGTGTGGGCGAGGAGCTCGGGCCAGCCCGCGCCGCCGGCCAGCTCCCCCCGCACCGTGGAGACCAGGTGCACGAGCCCGGGGTGCTGTTCGACGGCGCACAGGGCCGGGACGGAGACGCTGCCGGAGGCGCACACCCGTCCCAGGTCGTTGCGGACGAGATCGACGATCATGACGTTCTCGGCGTGGTCCTTCTCCAGCAGCCCGTCCTCGGTGCGGGCCGTCCCCTTGATGGGCCCGGACAGGACCGTCCGCCCGGCGCGGCGCAGGTAGAGCTCGGGTGAGGCGGTCGCCACCTCGACGCCGTGGGCGGGGAGCCGGACGACGCCGGCGTGGGGCGCCGGGTTGCCGTGGGCGAGCCGGCCGCCGAGCGCGTCGATGTCGGCGGCGTCCGGGTCGGGCAGCGGCGCGCTGAGGACGCGGCAGAGGTTCGCCTGGTAGACGTCCCCGGCGGCGATGTGCTCGCGGACGCGGGCGACGGCCGCGGTGTAGGCGGCGCGGTCCAGGGACGACGTCCAGCTCCCCCGGCGCGGGCCGCGCCAGGGGGTCGGCGGCGCGGCGGCGGGCGCGCGCCGCACGTGGCCGAAGCGGGCACACAGCAGGCGGCCCTCGAAGTCGGCGACGACGGCCCACCAGCCGCCGGACTCCAGCGCCCGGGGGTCGTCGGTGACATCCCGCAGGTCGGAGGCCACGAGGGCGCCGAAGCGGGCGAGGGGTACGGATTCGAGCACGCCTTCGAGTCTAGGACGGGCACGCTGGGTGAACGGAATTTGAGCTGGCCCGGGAATCCGCTAGAGTTCAACACGTCGCCGGGCCGCCACAACGGGCCCCGGAGGCACCTGCGGACGTGGCTCAGTTGGTAGAGCATCACCTTGCCAAGGTGAGGGTCGCGAGTTCGAATCTCGTCGTCCGCTCGGACAGTGGGGGCTGTACTCATCGGCCCCCGCGCTCCTGGTGGAGTGGCCGAGAGGCGAGGCAACGGCCTGCAAAGCCGTCTACACGGGTTCAAATCCCGTCTCCACCTCCATGGACGATTAGCTCAGCGGGAGAGCGCTTCCCTGACACGGAAGAGGTCACTGGTTCAATCCCAGTATCGTCCACTGGTCCGGCGACGGACCGCCCGCGCGATTAGCTCAGCGGGAGAGCGCTTCCCTGACACGGAAGAGGTCACTGGTTCAATCCCAGTATCGCGCACGGGTCCGGCGACGGACCGCCCGGACGATTAGCTCAGCGGGAGAGCGCTTCCCTGACACGGAAGAGGTCACTGGTTCAATCCCAGTATCGTCCACCGCCCAACGCCCCGGCCCTCTCGTGGTCCGGGGCGTTCTTCTGTGCCCGCACGTGCTTGCGTGGGCACAGCCCGGCCGCCGACGTCGCGGGGCCCGGGCGGTCGATGCCCGCCCGGGCCCGCGTGCCGTCCGCCGCACCCCCGTCCCCACGGGGTCGGTCAGGAAATCCCCAACCCGGGCCGCTCTCCCGGGCCCGGAGCGCCTGCTCAGCGCCCCAGCATTCCTGCCACGGACGACGCCTGGGTGATCACGGCCTCCACGCCGCCGAAGAGCACGGCGAGGCACAGGGCGAGGGGGATGACCATGGCCGCGGCCACCAGGGGGTGCCGCGTGCCCGAGGGCCGGGTCCGCACACCGGAGCCACCGTCCGCGCGCCGGAGGTGGGCCTCCGGGCGCCGTCCCGGTGCCCGGAGGGCCGCGCTTCCCGCCGTGCTCGCCATGCTCAGCTCCCGTCGTGATCGAGGGCGGCGGGTGAGTGACCTCGGGGGACGAGTGCAGCACCCGCCGCTTGCCTTCAAAACTAGGCGGCGCGGCGGGCCGGGGCGTCATGCCGGCGTACCGAACGGGGGGCATCCCGCAGGAGGACCCCACGGGCCGCGTCCTACTCCCCAGGGTGGAGAGGCGGCCCGTCCGTACCGGGGGTGTCCCCCAGGGGTCCGGCGCGCCGCCCGCACGGGCCGGTGGTGACCTCGGTCACCACCGGTGCCCGGCACCGCGGGCGGCGACGGCCCCGCGCGCGGCGGCCGTTCACCGTCACGGAGTCGGACGAAGTGCGCGAGCGTGACTGGCGGTACGTCAGATGCCAGTGCGACGCGCGCAGTTGACCTGCGGCCCTGCCGGGGGCGCCGCCAGCTCCCCGGCTGCGCAACCGAATTGCCGCACCGGCGGCGCGGGCAACGTGTCCACGCCGAGTGCGCGGCCTTACGGCGTGCGGAGGCGCCAGTCCGTAAGCTGTGGACCGTCAACGGATCGGCATGTGGGGCCTCCCCACCGGAGGTAGGGGAAGGGACATGGCGATGATGCGGCTCCGACGTGAGGACCCGCGAGTCGTCGGCTCGTACAAGCTCCACCGGCGGCTGGGCGCGGGCGGGATGGGGGTCGTCTACCTCGGTTCGGACCGGCGCGGCCAGCGGGTGGCGCTGAAGGTCATCCGGCCCGACCTCGCCGAGGACCAGGAGTTCCGCGCCCGTTTCGCCCGCGAGGTCTCGGCGGCGCGGCGCATCCGCGGGGGCTGCACGGCCCGCCTCGTCGCCGCCGACCTGGAGGCGGACCGCCCGTGGTTCGCCACCCAGTACGTACCCGGGCCGTCGCTGCACGACAAGGTGAACGAGGGCGGCCCGCTGCCCCCGGCACAGGTCGCCGCGATCGGGGCCGCGCTGGCGGAGGGCCTGGTCGCGGTGCACGAGGCCGGGGTCGTCCACCGGGACCTCAAGCCGTCCAACATCCTCCTGTCCCCCAAGGGGCCGCGCATCATCGACTTCGGCATCGCCTGGTCCACGGGCGCGAGCACCCTGACCCACGTGGGCACCGCCGTGGGCTCCCCCGGGTTCCTGGCTCCGGAGCAGGTGCGCGGGGCGGGCGTGACCCCGGCGACCGACGTCTTCTCCCTCGGCGCGACGCTGGCCTACGCCGCCACCGGCGACTCCCCCTTCGGGCACGGCAGTTCCGAGGTGATGCTCTACCGGGTCGTGCACGAGGAGGCGCAGCTCCAGACGGTGCCGCCGGCCCTGGCGCCGATCGTGTACGCCTGCCTGGCCAAGGCGGCGCCGGAGCGCCCGACGACGGCCCAGCTCTCACTGCGGCTCAAGGAGATCGCCGCCCGCGAGGCCCGGGGGCTGCCGGAGGGCATGACACCGATCCCGCGCCCGGCCCTCCGGCGGGCCGCGGACCCCGTGGCCTCGCGCGGTGAGCGGGGCACCCGTCCCACCCCCCGGCCCGCCCCGCGTCCCACGCCCCGCCCCGCTTCGCGCGGCGCGGGCCCGGCGGGGGACGGCGGCCGGGCGGGGGACCGTCGCACTCCGCCGCCGCGTACCGTACCGGGCCCCGGTCGGCGGCCCGCGTCGGAGCGGCGCACGGCCGGGGACCCTCCCGCGCGGCGGCCCCGCCGCGCCCAGCGTCACCCGACGCGCCCGCACGGGCGCGGCGGTGGCCCGGACCGGCGGCTGATGCGGCAGCGCCTGGTCGTCTTCGTGACGGTCACCCTGCTCGTGGCGCTCGGGATCGCGGTGGTGCAGGGATGCCAGGGGCGGGCCGGGCACGCGCAGCGCTCGGCGCCCGCGTCCGGCACGGCCCCGGCCGTGCCGGACGGGGCGGTTCCGACGCCGGGTTGAGCGGCGGCCGTCGGCGTCGTGGCGGTCAGCGGGACGGGCGGGTGGCGTAGAACGCGACGGCCGAGGCGGCGGCGACGTTGAGGGAGTCCACCCCGGCGTCCATGGGGATGCGCACGTGCGCGTCGGTGGCGGCCAGCGCCCCCGGTGTCAGTCCCTCTCCCTCGGTCCCCAGGACCAGGGCGAGTCTCGGATGGCGCCGGGCGGCCAGCTCGTCCAGGGTGACCGACCGCTCGCCCAGGCAGAGGGCCGCGGTGACGAAGCCCGCCCGGCGCAGCAGGGCCAGGTCGTCCGGCCAGGTGGTCAGGCGTGTCCAGGGCACGTGGAAGACGGCGCCCATGGAGACCTTCACGGCGCGGCGGTACAGCGGGTCGGCGCAGCGCGGGCTGAGGAGGACGGCCCCCACGCCGAGGGCAGCCGCGTTGCGGAAGGCCGCCCCCAGGTTGGCGTGGTCGACGATGTCCTCGAAGACGGCGACCCGGTCGGTGCCGTCGAGCAGGTCCTCCGGGGGCGGCAGGGCGTGGCGTTCCATCGAGGCGAGCGCGCCCCGGTGCACGTGGTAGCCGGTCACCCGCTCGGCGACCTCGGGGCTGACCAGGTACACCGGCGCGGTGGCGGCCTCGATGACGTCGCGCATCGGCCCGGCCCACTTGGCGGACAGCAGCATCGACCGCATGGGGTGCCCGGCGGCCAGGGCGCGCCGGACGACCTTCTCGCCCTCGGCGATGAACAGCCCCTCGGCCGGTTCGCGGCGACGCCGCAGCGCGACGTCGGTCAGGGAGGTGTAGTCGTGCAGCCGGGGGTCGTCCGGGTCCTCGACGGTGACCGGCTCAGCCACCCGCGCCGCCCTCGGCGTCCGGCGTCCCGGGGCCGGGTGCGTCGGGGCGGACGGCGACGACGTCGCCGATGACGATGACGGCCGGCGGGCGGACCTCTTCCGCGCGCACCCGCTCACCGACGGTGGCCAGGGTGGCGTCCACCCGGCGCTGGGTGGCCATGGTGCCCTCCTGGACGACGGCCACCGGGGTGTCCGCGTCCCGGCCGTGGGCGATCAGCGCCTCGGCGATCGCGCCGATCCGTTCGACGGCCATGAGCAGGACGAGCGTGCCGCGCAGGGCGGCGAGCGCGCGCCAGTCCACGAGCGAGCGGGCGTCGTCCGGAGCGACGTGGCCGCTGACGACGGTGAACTCGTGGGCCACGCCCCGGTGCGTCACGGGGATGCCGACGGCGCCCGGCACGCTGATGGAGCTGGAGATGCCCGGGACGACGGTGACGGGCACACCGGCCCGCGTCAGCTCCTGCACCTCCTCCATCCCCCGGCCGAAGACGAAGGGGTCGCCGCCCTTGAGCCGGACGACGGACTTGCCCTCCTTGGCGTAGGCGACCAGGGCCTGGTTGATGGCCTCCTGCGCCATGAACCGGCCGTAGGGGATCTTCGCGGCGTCGACCACCTCGACGTGCGGGGGCAGTTCGTCCAGCAGGTCGCGCGGCCCGAGCCGGTCGGCGATGACGACGTCGGCCTCCGCGAGCAGCCGCCGCCCCCGCACGGTGATGAGGTCCGGGTCCCCCGGGCCGCCGCCGACCAGGGCCACCCCGGGCGTCCTGGTGCGGTACTGGGGGGCGGCGAGCGTGCCGTCGCGCAGCCCCTCGACCACGGCGTCGCGCACGGCCGCCGAGCGGCGCGGGTCGCTGCCGGTCAGGACGGCCACCGTGACGCCCTCGCTGCGGCCGGTCGCGGGCGTCCACGCGGTCGCGGCGTCGGCGTCGTCGCTGCGCACCGCCCACACCCGGTGGGCCTCGGCCTCGGCGGAGGCGGCGTGGTTGGCGGCCGGGTCGCTGGTGGCGATGAGCGCGTACCACGCCTGCGCCAGGTCGCCCGGACGGTAGGTGCGCCGCTCCCAGGTCAGCTCGCCCGTCTCCGCCATGGCCTCCACGGAGGGTGTCGCGGAGGGCGAGACCAGCAGGACGTCCGCCCCCGAGGCGACGAGGGCGGGCAGCCGCCGCTGGGCGACGCCACCCCCGCCGAGGACGACCACGCGGCGGCCGGTCAGCCGCAGTCCGACGGGATAGGCGGGCGTGTCGGGCATGGCGGTGCGGCTCCTCGGGCGGTGGTGCTGAGCCGCTGCGGCGGTGAAGCGGCGTCGTCGGTCGGTCACGACGGTGCGGTCGGCGTGTCGGCACCATCGTAGACGGCGGGTGTTACGGGAGTGTGGCGTCGGCCCTGGTCGGCCGGTCAGCCCTTCTCGGTCACACCCGCCGCGTCGAACGTCGCCACCTCGTGCATCGCGCGCGCGGCGGACTGGACGACCGGGAGGGCGAGGAGGGCACCGGTGCCCTCGCCGAGCCGGAGGTCCAGGTCCACCAGCGGGCGCAGGCCCAGCTTGGTGAGGGCGACCACGTGGCCGGGCTCCGCACCGCGGTGGCCGGCCACGCAGGCGGCCAGCGCCTCCGGTGCGATGGCGCGGGCCACCAGGGCCGCGGCCCCGGCGCTGACGCCGTCGAGGATCACCGGGGTCCGCAGGCTCGCGCCGCCGAGAATGAGGCCGACGAGCGCGGCGTGCTCCAGCCCGCCGAGCGCGGCGAGGACGCCGATGGGGTCGCCCGGGTCCGGTTGGTGGAGTTCCAGGGCGCGGCGGACGACGTCGATCTTGTGGCCGTGCATCTCGTCGTTGATGCCGGTGCCCCGGCCCGTCACCTCGGCCGGGTCCGTGCCGGTGAAGGCCGAGATCAGGGCGGCGGAGACCGTGGTGTTGGCGATGCCCATCTCGCCGGTGAGCAGCGCCCGGTTGCCCGCCGTGACCAGGTCGCGTGCGGTCTCGATGCCGACCTCGATCGCGCGCACGGCCTCGGCGCGCTCCATGGCGGGGCCGGCGGTGATGTCGGCCGTGCCCGGGCGCACCTTGCGCGGCAGCAGCCCCGGGGTGGCGGGCAGTTCGGCCGCCACGCCGACGTCCACCACGCACACCTCGGCGCCCACCTGGTTCGCGAAGGCGTTGCAGACGGCGCCGCCGCCCAGGAAGTTGGCCACCATCTGGGCGGTGACCTCCTGCGGCCAGGCGGTGACGCCCTGGGCGTGCACCCCGTGGTCGCCGGCGAAGACCGCCACGGCGGCGGGTTCGGGGACCGGCGGCGGGCACTTGCGCGCCAGGCCGCTGAGCTGCGCGGAGATGATCTCCAGCATGCCGAGCGCCCCGGAGGGCTTGGTCATGCGCTTCTGCCGTTCCCACGCCTCGCCGAGAGCCTTGGCGTCCAGCGGGCGGATGCCCGCGAGGGTCTCGGCCAGCAGGTCGCTGGGCGCGCCGCCGGGCAGGACCCGGCGGCCGTAGGACTCCTCGTGCACGACCCAGGCCAGCGGGCGCCGCTTGGACCAGCCCGCCTGTGCGAGCTCGGGCTCGTCGGGGAAGGCGTCGACGTACCCGATGCACAGGTAGGCCACGACCTCCAGGTGCTCCGGCAGGCCGAGCGCCGTCACCATCTCGCGCTCGTCGAAGAAGCTCACCCAGCCGACGCCGAGCCCCTCGGCCCGGGCGGCGAGCCACAGGTTCTCCACCGCCAGCGCCGAGGAGTAGGGCGCCATCTGCGGCTGGGTGTGGCGGCCGAGGGTGTGCCGCCCGCCGCGCGTCGGATCGGCGGTGACGACGATGTTGACCGGGGTGTCGAGGATGGCCTCGATCTTCAGTTCCTTGAACTGCTTGGCCCGCGCGCGGGGCAGCGACTTGGCGTACGCCTCACGCTGCCGCACGGCCAGCTCGTGCATCGCCCGGCGGGTCTCCTCCGAGCGGATGATGACGAAGTCCCACGGCTGGGAGTGGCCGACGCTCGGCGCGGTGTGGGCCGCCTCCAGGACGCGCAGCAGCACCTCGTGCGGGATCGGGTCGGAGCGGAAGCCGTTGCGGATGTCGCGGCGCTCGCGCATGACCCTGTGCAGCGCCTCGCGTTCGGCGTCCGGGTAGCCGGGGGCCGGCGGGGTCCGGGGCGGTTCGGGCTGCGCGGGGGCGGCGGCCTCGGCCTCGGCGTCCGGGGGCACGGCCGCCTCGGCGTCGGGGGCGGACTCGGCGTCGGGGGCGGACTCGGCCTCGGGGGCGGACTCGGCCTCGGGGGCGGGCGGTGCCGTTCCGGCCGCGTCCGACGGTGTCTCGCCGGGCGCGGGTGTCGCACCGTCGGGGGCTTCCGGGGCCACGGGGGTCTCGGCGACGGCCTCCGCGACGGCCGGTTCCGGCTGCGCGACGGGCTCGGGCGCAGCGTCGGCGGGGGCCGCCTCGACCACGGGCGCGGGTACGGCGTCCGGGGCGCCGACGCCGTCGGTCGCTTCCACCGTCTGCGGTACCTCGACCGTCGCCTCCGGGTGCACCGGCCCCTGCGGGGACTCGGCCGGGGTCGGCTCGACGGCGACCGGCTCGGCGGCCGGCTCCTGCGCCACCACGGCCTGCTCCTGCGGCTGTTCGACGATCGGGGCGGGCGCGGGCCCGGCCGCGCCGGCGGGGCCCTCGGGGGTCTCCACCGGCGCGACGGGCTGTGCACCGGGCTCGGCGGACGGCTCCGGGTCCGGCGCGGGGGCCTGCGGCTCGGGCCGCGCCACCGGCTCGGCGAGCGCCTCGGCGGCCGGGTCGGGGCCCGGCGGGGGTGCCTGCGGGGAGGGGCCGGCCGGCTCCGCGTCCGGCTGCGGCCGGCCGCCCGGGGCGTGGTCCGCCGGGACGGACCACGCCCCGGGCTGCACGGGCGTGGCGACGTGCTGCGGCTCGAAGCCGGCCGCCGGCTGCTCCGCCGCCGGGGCGTACCCGCCCTCGGCGGGGAGCGCGGGGCCCCGGCCCGCGTCGGGGTGTCCGGGGACCGCGTACTCGGGCGCGTGCGGTGCGGGGTACTCGGCGGCCGGGGCCGGGCCGGGGGGCGCGGCCGAGGGCGTGGGGCCGCGGTCGGCCAGCGACCGGACCGCGCCGGACTGCTCGGGGACCGGCGGGCCGAGGTGCAGCGGACGGCGCGGGGCACCGCCGACGGGACCGCCGGTGTGGCCGGCGCCCTGCGGGTACTCGGGCGCCGGGGCGTACTCCGGCCCCTGGGCGTACTCGGAGGCGGGCCCGTACTCGGGGGCCGGGGCGTACTCGGGGGCGTACTCCTGGTGGCCCGTGGCACCGCCCGCCGTGTCGTGCGGGCCCGGGAGGTGCGCGGCGGAGGGGACCGGCTGGGCGGGGGTGGAGTGCACCGACTCGTTCCACGCGCCCTGCGCACCGGGCATGAGCAACTGGTCGTCCTCGTCGCCCACCGCTCCGCCGGCGGCCGGGTCCGCGAAGGTGTACGTGCCTGAGGCGGGCGTGTGCGCCTGCTCCGGCTGTGCGCCTGCGTTCTCCGGCAGTCCCTCAGCCGGGACGTGGCCGGTGTCAGTCATGCGTACCCCTCGCCATCGGTAGTGCTCCTTCGAGTCCCCGTGGGACTCCCCCGCTGGGAGAACGAGCATGCGCCGCGCGCGGCACGTCTCCCGCCGTCGCCATCCGTACATTGCCGAACAAAGCGTCAACTCAGGGTGACGGCACAACAGGCGGTCAGCCTACCGGTCCTGCCCGGACCGACCGGCCGGGGGTGGGCGACTGACCCCGGTTGGTCACGGTTGTCCGCGACAGATCACATCCGGGTGGCGGCGAGCAGGAAGACGACGGTGCGGTCCCGTTCCGACCAGCGGGTCGTGTCCAGTTCGAGGGTCTGGAGCAGCACGCACTCGACGGCGTACCCGGCCTCGGCCAGGACCCGGCCGAGTGCCTCGGCCTCGTCGCGGTTGCCGGCGTGGGTGACGAGGCGCTCGGGCCGCCGGTCGGCGCAGGCGGTGACCGTCCGCAGGCCCCCGCCGCCCACCCGGACGACGTCGGGCTCGGGCAGGTCCTGGAGTACCTGCGGGGCACCGCCGTGCACGACCTGGAGCTGGACGCCCCGGTGCCGGGCGGCGGCGGTGGTGCGCGCGCACGCCTCGGCGTTGCGGTCGACGGCGATGACGGCGGCACCGAAACCGGCGGCCTCCACGGCGACGGCGCCGCCGCCCGTCCCGATGTCCCACACCAGGTCGCCGGCGCGCGGGCCGAGGCGGGCCAGCTGGGCGGCGCGGAGCTGGGCCGACTCGCCGGTGGTCGGGCGGGCGGGCGGGGCGCCGGGGGCCGGACGCGGCAGCGCCCAGCCGCGGTGCTCGCGCGGGTAGCCCGGCTCCCGGCCCGCGATCCACCCGCTGCCCTGTCCGGTGCCGGCGCCCGCCCCCGCGCCGTGTCCGCCGACGACGATGACGACGTTCGGGTCGCGCCAGACGTGGTCGGCGACCTTGTCGGAGGTCAGCACCGTCATGCGCTCGCGGGTGGTGCCCGGTTCCTCGCAGATGACGAACGTGCGGTGCACGTCGCCGAGGAGCAGGGCCAGTTCGGCGGGCCCCGCGCCGGGCGAGGTGAGGACGGCCACCTTGGGGTGGGCACGGCAGACGTTGACGGCGCGGCGCAGGGTCCGGCTGCCCGCGACGACGACCTGGGCGTCGTCCCACGGCATGCCGGCGCGGGCGAAGGCGGCGGCCACGGCGGAGACGGCGGGGACGACCTCGACCTCCAGCCCGTGCTCGGGGGCGCGCAGGGCGCGGACGACGCCGAAGAAGCCGGGGTCGCCGTCGGCGAGCACCACGGCGGTGCCCCGGTGCCGGGCGACGCGGCGGGCGGCGAGGGTGATGCTGCCCAGCCGGACGCGTTCGGCGGCGGCCGGGACGTCGGGCAGGTCGAGGTGGTGGGCGGCACCCGCGACGAGGGTGGCGGCGCCGAGCGCGGCGCGGGCCGGGGCGCCCAGGGGAGAGCCGTCCCAGCCGATCACGGTGACACGGTCGGCCATCGGCTTCGGGTCTCCTGCGGGGGTGAGGGGCGATGGGCGGGCGCGATGAGATTACCCGAGGCTCCCGCGCGGCTCGGCGGGGGTGCGCTCGACGACGGCGGGCGGCTCCTCGCCCGTCTCGTCGACGTCCTCGGGCAGGAGGCTCCAGACGATGAGGTCGGTGCGGGCGTCGGTCCACTCGCCCGTGGCCTCCGGGTCTCCGGCGCCCCGGTCGTCGGTGCGCACGCGCGTCGTCCCGGCGTTGCGCAGGACGCCCTCGCTGATGCAGCCGATCTTCTGGGCCACCTGCTGGGCGGCGGTGTTGCCGGCGGCGGTGCGCAGTTCCAGGCGGGCGAAGCCCTGGTGGCCGAAGAGCCAGCCGGAGACGGCCAGCAGCGTCTCCGCGGCGTACCCCTCGCCGCGGGCCCACTGGGCGACGACGTAGCGCACCTCGGTGGCGGCGGTGCGCCAGTCGGTGTTGCGCAACTCGACGCTGCCCACGAGCCGTCCGGTGAGGAACTCGCTGACGGCGAGGACGATGCCGCTCCCGCAGGAACGCCGCAGCGGGGCCCGCCGGGTGACCCAGTCCCGGGCGTGGCTCTCGGTGAAGGGGTGCGGGACGTCCGTCCACGCGGTGACGAGGTCGTCGTTCATCATGTCGGTGAGCGCGGGGATGTCCGCTTCCTCGAACGGTCGCAGCACGAGCCGGTCCGTACTGATGGAGATGTCCGGGAAACTGGAAGTCATGCGCCTCTCCGTGCCGACGGGGTCGTCCGCACAGCATGCAGCATGGCCGCGGGCGCGCGCCGGGCCGGTCCCTCGACGGGTGAGGGACCGGCCCGGTGGGCGGCGGACCGCGCCGGTCAGTCCCGCGCGGTGCCGAAGGCGGGGACGACGGAGCCCGCGTACTCGTCCTCGATGAACGCCCGCACCTCCTCGGAGTTGAGGAGCCCCGCGAGCGTGCGCACCTGCGGGTCGTCCTCGTCGCCCTCCTTCACCGCGAGGAAGTTGGCGTACGGGTTGCCCTCGGCGGTCTCCAGCGCGAGGGCGTCCTCGGCCGGTGCCAGCCCGGCCTCGATGGCGTAGTTGCCGTTGATGACGGCCGCGTCCACCTCGCCGAGGGCGCGAGGCAGCGTGGCGGCCTCCAGCTCCTTGAAGCGCAGGCCCTTGTCGTCGGCGATGTCGGCGACGGTGGCGTCCTGGCCCGCGCCGTCGGCGAGTTCGATCAGTCCGTGCTCCGCGAGCAGGTGCAGGGCCCGGCCGCCGTTGGTGGTGTCGTTGGGCAGCGCGATCGTCGCCCCGGCCCCGAGGGCGTCGAGGGCGTCGGCGTCCTCGGAGTACAGGCCGAGCGGCTCCAGGTGGACGTCGGCGACGGGGGTGATGTGGGTGTCGTTCTTGGCGTTGAAGTCGTCGAGGTAGGGCCGGTGCTGGAAGTAGTTGGCGTCGACGTCGCCGCTCTCCGTGGCGGTGTTGGGCAGGACGTAGTCGTTGACCACCCGGACCTTGAGGTCCAGGCCGGCGTCGTCGGCCAGGTGGTCGCGGACGTACTCCAGGATCTCGGCGTGCGGGGTCGCGGAGGCGGCGACGGTGAGCGTCGCGCCGTCGCCCGAGGCGTCGTCGCCGGGGTCCGAGGCGGTACCGCAGGCGGTGAGGCCGAGGGTGAGCGCGGCGGTGGCCGCGACGGCGGCGGTGATGGTGGTGGTACGCACGAGGAGTGCTCCCTTTTCGGATGGCGCCTGCCCGACGAAGAGTTCGGGCCTGTGGCGGTGGTGTGCGGTGGGTCCGCGGTGGATTCCGCGGGGGCTTGGGGGCGCGGCCGTTCAGCCGGTGCGTTCGCGGCGGCCGAGGAGCCGCACGGCGGCGTCGCCGAGCAGTTGGACGAGGGTGACCAGGGCGACGAGCACGGCGACGGTGACGAGCATCAGCGTCGTCTCGAAGCGCTGGTAGCCGTAGGTGTGGGCGAGGTCCCCGAGGCCGCCGGCCCCGACGACGCCGGCCATCGCCGAGTAGCCGATCAGCACGATGACGGTGGTGGTCAGCCCGGCCACGAGCGAGGGCAGCGCCTGCGGCAGGAGGACCTTGAAGACGACGGTGCCGGTACCGCCGCCCATGGCCTGCGCGGCCTCGACCAGGCCGCGGTCGACCTCGCGGACGGCCGTCTCGACGAGCCGGGCGAAGAACGGCACGGCGCCGACCGCCAGGGGCACGACGGCCGCCGTCGGACCGATGAAGGTGCCGACGACCGCGCTGGTGAACGGGATCAGGGCGACGAGCAGGATGACGAACGGCAGCGAACGCCCCACGTTGACGACGGCGCCGACCACCCGGTTCACCGCGAGGTTGCGCAGCATGCCGCCGCGGTCGGTGAGGACGAGCAGGACCCCGAGCGGGACGCCGCCGAGCGCGGCGACGAGCGTGGACCAGCCGACCATGTAGAGGGTGTCGACGCACGCCTGGGTCAGCAGGGGCTGCATCTGGGTCCAGGTCATCGGGTGGCCTCCTTCGTCGGCGCGGCGGACGCCTGGGCGTCGGCCGGTGCGGCGCCGGTGACGACCTCCACCGCGAGGCCCTGTTCGCGCAGGAAGCCGATGGGCACGACGTTGTCGCTGAAGCGGCCGGGCAGTTCGATCCGCATGCGGCCGATCTGCGCTCCGCCGACGGTGTCCATCGCCGCGCCCAGGATGGAGACGTCGACGTGGTAGGTGCGGGCGAGTTGGGAGATCAGCGGCCGTCCGGTGGCCGCGCCGTGGAAGGTGACGTCCACGACGGTGCGGTCGCCGTCCTCGGGTGGCGGACCGCCCACGGGGAAGAGCGCGGCGGCCAGGGCCGAGCCGGGGGTGGCGAGCAGCTCGCGGACGGTGCCGGACTCCGCGATCCGTCCGTCCCGCATGAGGGAGGCCGAGTCGCACACCGTCTTGACGACGTCCATCTCGTGGGTGATGAGCAGGACGGTCAGGCCCAGTTGCCGGTTCAGATCGCGCAGGAGGGCGAGGACGGAGGCGGTGGTCTCGGGGTCGAGCGCGGAGGTGGCCTCGTCCGACAGCAGCACCTTCGGGTCCCCGGCCAGCGCGCGGGCGATGCCCACGCGCTGCTTCTGGCCACCGGAGAGCTGGGCGGGATGGGCCCGCGCGTGCGGGGCGAGCCCGACCAGGTCGAGGAGGTCGAGCGCCTTGCGGCGGCGCTCGGCGCGCCCGAGGCCGAGGATCTCCAGGGGCAGTTCGACGTTGCCCCGGACCGTGCGCGAGGAGAGCAGGTTGAAGTGCTGGAAGACCATGCCGATGCGGCTGCGGGCCTGCCGCAGGGCGGCGGAGGGGCGGGCGCCCCGTCCGGCGAGGGCCGTCAGGTCCCGGCCGTCGACCGTCACCGTGCCGGAGGTCGGCGTCTCCAGCAGGTTGACGCAACGGATCAGGGAGGACTTCCCGGCCCCGCTCTGGCCGATGACGCCGTGGACCTCGCCCTCCTGGACGTGCAGGTTCACCCCGTCCAGGGCGGTGACCTCGCGGTCGCGCGTGCGGTAGACCTTCGTCAGGTCCGTGGTGGTGATCACTGGGATTCCGTGACTGTCGGGCACGCCGGGGCCCGTGCGGGGCGGGCGTGCGGGGGTGTGTCGGTGCCGGAAGGCGGCGTGCGCCGCGGTGCGCCCGGCGCGCGCGGACCGGGAGCCCGGGGGGGCCGGGCACACTGGTCGGGCGGGTCGGTCAGGCGGCGGTGCGCACGGGCTCGCTTCGGGGCGCGAGGCTGCTTCGGTAGGGGCCCTCAGCGGTCACACATTCGACGCATGCAGCGGGCACCGGGCAGGGAGGTCGCCTCGGTGACGTGAAGGTGGCCGCGCGTCGTGCTCATGGGGCAAGTCAAGCAGACGGCCGCCCGAACGTCCCATCGACGGAGACGCCTGTCCGGATAGTGGACGTCGCCGTCGGTGGTCGCGCTCGGCGCGGTCCGCCGGGCACCCCATGTCCGCACCGGCTCTGACCTGCGGCGCAGTCGGCTCCGAGGGGTCACACCCGCAGGGCGGACCGGGCCCGGGGAGCGGCGCGTCCTGTGGTCAAGACCACGTCGCCCCCGGCGTCCCCGGACGCCCCCGAGGCCCCCGGACGTCGCGGGCCACCGGGGACGCGGCGGAGCACCCGGAAACGGCCGAAGCGGGGCGGCGCAGTACAGTCGCTGCCATGTTCACCCCGCTGACGGTCGCGGTCGCCGTGGCCGCGCTCGCGCTGGCCGCCTGGTGCGGCCTGGCGGCCTACCGGAACGAGCCCACCAAGGACTGGCACTTCGCCGGGATGGCGGTCGTCACGCTGCTCGCGCTGGCGCAGCTGGTCGTCGGCGTCGTCCGACTCGCGGGCGGCGCCGAGGCGGACGACGGCACGGTGGTCTTCGTCTCCTACCTCGTCGGCTGCGCCTGCGCGATCCCGGCCGTCGCGTTCCTGTCCCTGTCGGAGCGGACCCGCTGGGGTTCGGCGACGGTGGCCGCGGGCGCCGTGGTCCTGGCCGTCCTGCAGGTGCGGCTCTACGACATCTGGGGAGGCGCGGGTGCCTGAGGTGACACGTCCCCGGCGGTCGGCGGGGAGGGCCGGGGGCGATCCGGCGGACGGCGGACGGATCGGTTCCGGCCCCGGCCGGCTGCTCGTCACGCTCTACGCGGTGTTCGCCGTGGGGGCCACCTCGCGCTCGGCCTACCAGATCGCCACCCGCTTCGAGGAGGCCCCGCTGCCCTACGCGCTCTCGGCCGTGGCCGCCGTCGTGTACTGCGCCATCACCGTCGCCCTGGTGCGCGGCGGGGAGGCGGCGCGCAGGACGGCGCTGGCGGGGTGCGTGGCGGAGCTGGCCGGGGTGCTCGTGGTCGGCACGTGGTCCGTCTTCGACCCGGAGGCGTTCCCCGACACCACCGTCTGGTCGGCCTACGGCATGGGGTACCTGTTCATCCCCCTGGTGCTGCCCGTCGTCGGGCTGCTGTGGCTGCGGCGGTCCCCGGCGTCCTGAGCGGAGCGGGGACGGCCGGCGGCCGCCCCCGGGCAGGCGTCAGGCGCTGGTGGTGTACGCCTCGGCCACGGCGGCCTTCTCCAGGGTGATGAGGCTCAGCCGGGAAGAGACCCGCTCGGTGCCCGAGGCGACGTAGCCGCAGCGCCGGTACAGCCTCAGGTTGCCCTCGCTGCGGTGGCCGGTGAAGAGGCGGAACCGACGGGCGCCCTGCTCCCCGGCGAGGCGGTCCTCCAGGGCGGTCAGCAGCCGGCCGCCGAGGCCGTGGCGTTGCAGCCGGGGGTGGACGACGAGCTTGTTGATGTGCGCGGTGCCCTCCGCGTCGACGGTGCCGCGCACCGAACCGACGACCTCCCCGCCGAGCCGGGCCACGAGGACGACCCCGCCGGCCAGCTCGTCGCGCAGCGCCTCCAGCGTCTGGGTCAGCGGCTCGATACTCCAGTCACGGTAGAGCTCCGCCTCGCTCTGGTAGCACAGGTACTGGAGCTTGAGGATCTGCTCGGTGTCCTGGCCGGTCGCCGCAGAGATGGTCACGCTCATGCCCATGTGCGCACGCCTCTTTCTGGTGTCTCGAGCCCGCCGCGCCGGGGAGTGAGGGTCGCGCGGACGGGCGGGGCTGCCCTGGTGACGCCGGTTGTCTCTCGCACCCTTCCCCCCTGACCGGGTTCTCCAACCTCCGTCCAGAGCATTCTGCGCAGACATCCCAGGCAGCGGGAACGCCGCGGCAGCCAAGTCGCCTGTGAGATTCCCGACCCGCCTGCGATTCACCGGATCGGCCCGGTGTTCCGGTGCGGTACCGGCCCGCACCGGAACGGGCCGGTCAGCCGCGCCCGCGCCGGACGTCGTCGGCCGCCAGCAGGGCGGTGTCGGGGTGGTCGGTGAAGAGGCCGTCGATCCCCGTCCCGAAGTAGGTGCGCAGGGCCCCGAACGCGTCGCCGTAGGCGCCCGGGTCGGTGCCGCGACGGAAGTCGGCGGGGAGGAAGGCGTTCTCGTTGCGCATGGTGTAGGGGTGCAGCACCAGCCCGCGCGCGTGGGCGTCCCGCACCAGGGTCGTCGGGTCCCCGAGGCTCCCGTCCGGGCGGCGGGGCAGGATCAGGTCCAGCGTCGGCCCGATGCCCCGGGCGAACGAGGCGATCCAGTCGAGCCCCTCGGGCGTCACGAGGTCGGCGACGGTGCGCGGGTCGTCCGCCTCCACGAAGTCCCACGGCCGGGAGCCGGCCGAGGACAGCAGGACGACGCCGGGGGTGTCCACCAGCCGGGCCATGCGCCGGATGCTGCCGGGCTCGAAGGACTGGACGAACACCGGCGCGCTCCGGCGGTGCAGCCGGTGCGCCCGCAGCAGCCGGGCCAGCCGCTCCTCCAGCCCGAGCCCGAGCGCCCGGAAGTAGCTGGGGTGCTTGGTCTCGACGTGCAGCCAGACGGTGCGCCGCCGCCGACGGCCCTCCGCCTCGGCCCAGTCGAGCACCTCGGCGAACGTGGGCACCTCCCAACGGCCGTCGTAGAGGGTGTTGTCGGGCCGCCGCTCGGGGATGCGCTCGGTCGCGCGCAGCGTCTTCAGCTCCCGGAGGGTGAAGTCCTCGGTGAACCAGCCCGTGAACTCCCGGCCGTCCACGGTCTTCGTGGTCCGGCGGTCGGCGAACTCCGGGTGGTCGGCGACGTCGGTGGTGCCGCCGATCTCGTTCTCGTGCCGGCACACGAGGTGGCCGTCCCGGGTGGGCACGAGGTCCTGCTCGATCACGTCCGCGCCCATGTCGAGCGCCAGTCGGTAGGCGCCGAACGTGTGCTCCGGGCGGTAGCCGCTGGCTCCCCGGTGGGCGATGACGGCGGGTACCGGCAGCCGGTCCGGCCCGCGTCCCCGGGACCCCTCGGGCCGGGCGGTGGCCGCCGCGGCGGGGCCCGCCGCGCCGATCGCGGCAGCGCCGGCCGCCCCCAGTACCGTCGCGCCCAGGAGCGCCCTGCGCCCGGGCCGCTGCACGTCTTCCATGGAACCTCCTCGGTGGCGCGGGGAGCGCGCACGGCGAACCCGGCACCCGTCCCCGGCAGATGACGCGCCGAAGCGTAGACGCGGCGTGGTGGCCGGAGGGAGACGGCGTGCGGAACACGGCGGAAACACCGGGACGTTACCGTCGAGCGGTGCGGCGGCGCGGGTTACCCGGTGGTTCGCGGGCCCCCGGCGCCCGATATCGTCGTGAACGCGCCCGGCGGCGCAGACCGATCCCACCCACCGGAGGCTGAACCCGTGATGCGCCGTTTCGTCCTGATCCGGGCGGTACTCGGACCGTTCCTGCGCCTGTTCTTCCGCCCGCGCATCGAGGGTGCGGAGCGTATCCCGGGCACGGGTCCGGTGATCCTCGCGGGCAACCACCTGACGTTCATCGACTCGATGATCCTGCCGCTGGTCACCGAGCGTCAGGTGTTCTTCATCGGCAAGGACGAGTACGTCACCGGCACGAGCCTCAAGGGGCGGCTGATGGCGTGGTTCTTCACCGGCTGCGGCATGATCCCCGTCGACCGGGACGGCGGCCGGGGCGGCGTGGCGGCCCTGATGACGGGCCGCCGGGTGCTGGAGCAGGGCAACGTCTTCGGCATCTACCCCGAGGGCACCCGCTCCCCCGACGGCCGCCTCTACCGGGGCCGGACGGGCATCGCCCGGCTGGCGCTGATGACGGGCGCCCCGGTCGTGCCGTTCGCGATGATCGGCACCGACCGGGTGCAGCCGGGCGGCAGCGGACTGCCCCGCGTCGGTCCCGGGCTGCGGATCACCGTGCGGTTCGGCGAGCCGCTGGACTTCTCCCGCTACGAGGGCATGGACCGCGACCGCTACGTGCTGCGCGCGGTGACCGACGAGGTCATGAGCGAGGTCATGCGGCTGTCCGGCCAGGAGTACGTCGACATCTACGCGACCAAGGCCAAGGCGGCCTGAGCAGCCGGCGCGTCACTCCCGCTCGGGGGCGTCGCCCAGGCGCTGGCCGCGCAGCAGCCACCAGGCGGCGGCCGCCGCCGTGAGCAGCACCAGCGAACCGGCGCCGGCGGCGGTCCGCAGCCCCTCGGTGAAGCCCTCCTGCGCCGCGGACAGCAGTCGGCCGCCCAACGGCTCCGGCAGGGTGCCCGCCGTCTCCACCGCCGCACCCAGCGACTCGCGTGCCCCGGCGGCGTCCTGGGCCGGAACCCCGGCGGGGACGGTGAAGTCCCGGTAGAGCCCGGTCACCACGGAGCCCAGGAGCGCGATGCCGAGCGCCGTCCCCAGCTCGTACGCCGTCTCCGAGACGGCCGAGGCCGCCCCGGCCTCCTCCTCGGGCACGCTGGAGAGGATGACATCGGCGGTCACCGTGAACGCCAGCCCGGCCCCGATGCCGACGACGAGCAGGACCGACCCGAGCAGCCAGTACTCCGTGGTGGCGTCCAGCCACACGCAGGCGCCCAGCGCCAGGCCGACGGCCGCGAGTCCGCCGCTGACCGCGCCGCGCACGGAGGTGCCCCTGGCCACCCGCCCGGCCAGCAGCCCGGCGGCCACCGCGCCCAGGGCGGCGGGGAGTTCGGCGAGCCCCGCCTGGAGCGGCGAGCGGCCCTGCACCATCTGGAGGAACTGGGAGAGGAAGAAGATCAGCCCGGACAGGCCCAGGATCGTCAGCAGGTCGGCGAGGACGGCGCCGGAGAACCCGCGCCGGCGGAAGAGGCGCATGTCGAGCAGCGGGGACGGCAGCCGGAGCTGACGGCGGACGAAGGCGGCCAGCGCCAGGGCGCCGACCGCGCCGGCCAGGGCGGCGTACCGGTCGGGTCCGTGGGCGGCGGTCTCCTTGATCGCGTAGACGACGCCGACGAGCCCCACCATCGACAGTCCCACGCTCGGCAGGTCCCACGGCCCGGGGTCGGGGTTCTTGGACTCGGGCAGCACCCTGGCTCCGACCAGCACGAGCACGGCCATCACCGGGAGGTTGATGAGGAACACCGAGCCCCACCAGAAGTGCTCCAGGAGGAAGCCCCCGACGACGGGCCCGACGGCCGCGCCGGCCGAGGCCATCGCCCCCCAGATGCCGACCGCGAGGCTGCGTTCGCGCGGGTCGTGGAAGAGGTTGCGGATCAGCGCGAGGGTGGCGGGCATGAGCGTGGCCCCGGCGACGCCGAGGAGCGCGCGCCAGAGGATCATCGCCTCCGGGCTGTGGGCGTAGGCGTTGAGCACGGAGAGGGCGCCGAACGCCGCCGCACCGGCGAGCAGCAGCCGCTTGCGGCCGACGCGGTCGCCGAGACCGCCCATGGAGACGAGCAGCCCGGCGATGACGAACGAGTAGACGTCGCCGATCCACAGCAGCTGGGTGCCCGAGGGCCGCAGGTCCTCGCTGAGGAAGGGCGTCGCCAGCGCGAGCACGGTGGCGTCGATGGCGACGAGGAGCACGGCGAGGGCGAGGACGGCGAGGGCGAGCCAGCGCCCCGGGCCGGCTGCTCGGCCGCCCGCGGGCCGGGCGGCGGCGGTGGACCGCGCGGTCATCGGGCACTCCGTTCCAGCGCGCCGCCGAGCAGGAGCTCGGCGACGACGCGGGAGGCGTCCCTGCGGGCCAGCCGACCGTCCTGGACGCTCCAGCCCGAGGCGGCGACGAGGGCGAACAGCGCGTCGACGAGCCAGGCGGTGGACAGGTCACCGCGCAGGACGCCCTCCTCCCGGCCCCGCTTCAGGAGCGCGCCCACCCGGGCGTCGACGCGCGCCCATCCGGCGACCATCGGGTCGCTCTCGTAGAGCTCGTTCTCGCCGTAGAGGAAGGCCAGGAACCCGGCGACGGCCGTGGCCTCGTCGATGAGTCGGCGCAGCGCTTCGGCCGGGTCGCCCTCGTCGATGCGGGCGGCGTCCAGACCCTCCTCGATCTGCCGGATCCCGAGCTCGCCGAGGGCCGCGACGAGCGCCTCGCGCCCGGCGAAGTGCCGGTGCAGCGTGGCACGGCTGATGCCGGCGGAGCGGGCGATCTCGTCCATGGACGCCGTGGCCCGGCGGGACAGCAGTTCGGCGGCGGCCTTGAGGATCTGTTCACGGGGGACGGACATGAGACAACGGTAGCGCAGGTGAGACATTGATGTCTCATTCGGGGCACTGACGTCTCAATCCGTGGCAGCGGTACGGCCGACCCGGTGTCCGTGCCGGTCAGTTCCAGGGCAGTTCGGCACGGCGGCGCCAGTACGCCTCCGGTTCCTCGATGAGCTCGGCGAGCGCCTCGGTGTGCTCCTCGCCGAGCTCGACGGTGACCGCGTGCAGATTGGTGAACAACTGCTCGGCGGTGGCGGCGCCGGAGAGGACGACGAACGCCCACGGGCGGCCCAGCACGGCGGCCAGCGCGACGGCGTCGCAGCCCGCGTCCAGCTCCCCCGCGATCCGGCGCAGCGGCTCCGGCGCCCGCTCCCCGGCGAGCCGGCCGTTGGCCACCGCCTCCTTGACGATCACCGTGAGCCCGGCGTCGTGGGCCTCGACGAGCGCCGGACCGGCGGAGGGCTCCAACAGGTTGTAGGTGGCCTGCACCGAGCGGAACAGCGGCTCGCCCGCGACCCGCACCTCCAGCGCCGCGCGGATGGCGCGGGCCTGCTCCGGGCCGCTGGTGGAGAAGCCGACCGACACCCCCTCCTCCGCGAGCCGCGCCAGGTGCGCGTGCAGGGTCGTGTCGGTCAGGGCCGGACTGTCGGGCGTCAGGGAGTGGATCTGGTAGAGGTCGAGGTGGTCGCCGAGCAGATCGCGGGTCTCCGCGCGCTGCGTCTCGTACATCGCCAGGCTGTGTTCCTTGACCTCGTGCACGTCCGCCCGGGTGCGCCAGTTCGCGGTGTACGCGTAGCCCCACTTGCTGCCGATCACCAGGTCGTCGGCCTCGGGGTGGGCGTCCAGCCAGGAGCCCAGGAACTCCTCGGCGCGGCCGTAGGACCGCGCCGTGTCGATGTAGCGCACCCCCTGCGCGTACGCGGCGTCCAGCAGCTCGTGCGTGCGCTCCCGCAGGGCCTCGACGCTGCGCTCGGCCGGGAGGTCGGCCTCCCGGCCGAGGTTGAGGTAACCGGGACGGCCCACCGCCGCAAGGCCCAGCCCGATGTGGGCGGTGGGTGTGGTCGCGGTGGCCAGACGGGCGAACGGCATCGCGGGCTCCCTGCACGGTCCGGGCGGCGGTCCTCGAAGCGACCACCGTACCCAGACCGGCCGGTGCTCACCCCTTGGCGCTCGCCCACTCGCGCTGCTTCACCAGATCGGCCTTCACCTCGGCGAGCTGCGCCGCGACCGCCGCCGGGGCGGTGCCGCCCCGGCCGCCGCGCGAGGCGAGCGCGCCCGGCACGTTCAGCACGCCGCGGACCTCGGGCGTCAGGTGCGGGGAGATGGCGGCGAACTGCTCGTCGGTCAGCTCCTCCAGCTCGATCCCGACGCGCTCGCACTCCTTGACGCACGCCCCCGCCACCTCGTGCGCGACGCGGAAGGGCACGCCCCGCCGCACGAGCCACTCGGCGATGTCGGTCGCCAGCGAGAAGCCGGCCGGGGCCAGCTCCGCCATCCGCTCCCGGTTGACCGTCAGCGTGGCCATCATGCCGGTGAAGGCGGGCAGCAGGACCTCCAGCTGGTCGCAGGAGTCGAAGACGGGCTCCTTGTCCTCCTGGAGGTCGCGGTTGTAGGCGAGCGGCAGGGCCTTCAGCGTGGCCAGCAACCCCGTCAGGTTGCCGATGAGCCGGCCCGACTTGCCCCGCGCCAGCTCCGCGATGTCGGGGTTCTTCTTCTGCGGCATGATCGACGAGCCGGTCGAGAAGGCGTCGTGCAGGGTCACGAAGGAGAACTCCTTCGTGTTCCAGATGATGACCTCCTCGGCGATGCGGGAGAGGTCGACCCCGATCATCGCGGTGATGAAGGCGAACTCGGCGACGAAGTCGCGGGAGGCCGTGCCGTCGATGGAGTTGGCCGCCGAGCCGTGCTCGAAGCCGAGGTCGGCCGCGACGGCCTCCGGGTCGAGCCCGAGCGAGGAACCGGCCAGCGCGCCGGAGCCGTAGGGCGAGACGGCGGTGCGGGCGTCCCACTGGCGCAGCCGCTCGGCGTCGCGGCCCAGTGCCTGGACGTGGGCGAGCACGTGGTGGGCGAAGAGCACCGGCTGCGCGTGCTGGAGGTGGGTGCGGCCGGGCATCGCGACGTCCGGGTGCGCCTCGGCGAGTCCGGTCAGCGCCTCCTGGAGGTCGGTGATCAGCCCGCCGATGATCCGGGCGTGGTCGCGCAGGTACATGCGGAAGAGCGTGGCGACCTGGTCGTTGCGGGAGCGCCCGGCGCGCAGCTTGCCGCCGAGGTCGGGGCCGAGCCGCTCCAGCAGGCCGCGTTCCAGCGCGGTGTGCACGTCCTCGTCGGCGACCGTACCGGTGAACGAGCCGTCGGCGACGTCCGCCTCCAGCCGGTCCAGGCCGGCGAGCATGCGCTCCAGCTCCTCGGCCGTGAGCAGTCCGGCGGTGTGCAGCACCCGGGCGTGGGCCCGGGAGCCGGCGATGTCGTAGGGGGCGAGCCGCCAGTCGAAGTGCACGGAGGCGCTGAGCCTGGCCAGCGCCTCGGAGGGGCCGTCGGCGAAGCGTCCGCCCCACAGCCGCACGTCGCCGCCCTCGGCCTGCTCGACTCCGTTGGTCATCGCTTGGGTGCTCCTACTCGTGCGTGCTCGTGAAAGCCGCCGCCCCGCCCGTCACGGGGCGGGGCGGCGGGGGTCGCCCGGGGTCGTACGGGCGCAGGCTACTGCGCGAGGTCCCGCTTCGCGGCGATCTTGCTCGACATGCCGAAGAGCTCGATGAAGCCCTTGGACAGCGACTGGTCGAAGGTGTCGCCGGAGTCGTAGGTGGCGAGGTTGAAGTCGTACAGCGACGCCTCGGAGCGCCGTCCGGTGACGACGGCCCGGCCGCCGTGCAGCGTCATCCGGACATCGCCGCTGACGTGGGCGTTGGCCTCGTCGATGAAGCCGTCCAGCGCCCGCTTGAGCGGGGAGAACCACAGGCCGTCGTAGACCAGCTCGCCCCACCGCTGCTCGACCTGCCGCTTGTAGCGCGCCAGCTCCCGCTCGACGGTGACGTTCTCCAGCTCCTGGTGGGCGGTGATCAGCGCGATGGCGCCGGGCGCCTCGTAGACCTCGCGCGACTTGATGCCCACCAGCCGGTCCTCGACCATGTCGATCCGGCCGATCCCCTGGGCCCCGGCCCGCTCGTTGAGCTGCTGGACGGCCTGGAGCACGGTCACGGGCCTGCCGTCGAGGGCGACGGGGACGCCCTCCTTGAAGGTGATGACCACCTCGTCGGCCTCCCGGGCGGCGGCCGGGTTCTCCGTGTACTCGTAGACGTCCTCGATCGGGGCGTTCCAGATGTCCTCCAGGAAGCCGGTCTCCACGGCGCGCCCGAAGACGTTCTGGTCGATCGAGTAGGGGGACTTCTTCGTCGTCGCGATGGGGAGGTTCTTCTGCTCGCAGAAGGCGATCGCCTTGTCCCGGGTCATCGCGTAGTCCCGGACGGGGGCGATACAGGTGAGGTCGGGGGCGAGGGAGGAGATGCCGGCCTCGAAGCGCACCTGGTCGTTGCCCTTGCCGGTGCAGCCGTGGGCGACGGTGGTGGCGCCGTGCTTCCTCGCGGCGGCCACCAGGTGCTTGACGATGACGGGCCGGGAGAGGGCGGAGACGAGGGGGTACCGGTCCATGTAGAGGGCGTTGGCCTTCACCGCCGGCAGGCAGTACTCGTCGGCGAACTCGTCCTTGGCGTCCGCGACCTCGGCCTCAACCGCCCCGCAGGCGAGCGCGCGCTTGCGGATGACGTCCAGGTCCTCCCCGCCCTGGCCGACGTCCACGGCGACGGCGATGACCTCGGCCCCGGTCTCCTCCGCGATCCATCCGATGCAGACGGAGGTGTCCAGGCCGCCGGAGTAGGCGAGTACGACGCGCTCGGTCACGGGGTTCTCCTAACGATCCATACGGCGACTGGTATAAGTATGCATCCCGTCGCATGGTTCGTCAACGCGGTCGTGGTTTGGCGCGCTCAGGCCCGGGGTAGGACCGCGCTTCCACCACCGATTTCGGGTGGTGCCGGCCGGTCCGGATGATGTTGAATGCGCCGCATGGGTCAAAGCCACGAACGCATCGACGGCAGGCTACGGGCCTTCATCGAGGAGCAGCCCGTCTTCTTCACCGCCACCGCGCCCCTCGCGGCCGACGGCACGGTCAACCTCTCCCCCAAGGGGCTGCGCGGGTCGTTCGCCGTCCTGGACGCCCACACGGTCGCCTACCTCGACTACGCGGGCAGCAACGCCGAGACCGTCGCCCACCTGCGCGAGAACGGCAGGATCACGCTGATGTGGTGCGCCTTCACCGGCCCGCCGAACATCGTCCGCGTGCACGGGCGCGGCGAACCCGTCTTCCGGGACGACCCCCGCTTCCCCGGACTGCTCGCCCGCTTCCCGGACGCGGACGGCGCCCCGCACGGCCTGCGCGCCGTCATCGTCGTCACCGCCGAGCACATCCGCGACACCTGCGGATACGCCGTGCCGTTCATGACCTACGACGAGGACCGGTCCCTGCACCGCTCCCGCTTCGAGCGGGAGACGGACGAGACGCTGAACGCCTACTTCCAGCGGAAGCCGGACATCCCCACGAGCCTGGACGGGCTGCCGGGCCTCCCCCTGCCCCTGCCGCCGCTGCCGTCGGCGCCCCCGGCCGCGCCGTAGCCCCACCGCCCGGCCGCGCCGCGTCACCCGGTGGCGGGCGGACCCCGCGCCCTAGCGGTGGCGCTGGGCCAGGGTCAGGAGGTGGTCCGCGAGGGCCTGGCCGCCGTCGGGCGCGCGGCTGATGAGCAGGAGCGTGTCGTCACCGGCGATGGTGCCGATGATCTCGTGCACGCCCGCCTGGTCGATGGCCGAGGCCAGGAACTGCGCGGCGCCGGGCGGCGTGCGCAGGACGACGAGGTTGGCCGACGCCTCGGCGGAGATCATCAGCTCCCCCGCCAGCCGCGCCATGCGTCCCTCGGTCGCCGACTCCCCGAGCGGGGCGCGGGGCGTGCGGTCACCGCCCTCGCCGGGCACGGCGTAGATCAGCTCACCGCCGGTGTTGCGGATCTTCACCGCCCCCAGCTCGTCCAGGTCGCGGGAGAGCGTGGCCTGGGTGACGGACAGGCCGTCGTCGGCGAGCAGCTTGGCGAGCTGGCTCTGCGACCGGACGGCCTGCCGTCCGAGGATGTCCACGATCCGGCGGTGCCGGGCCGTGCGCGTCTGCGGCACGGCCGGTCCGCTGAGGGGCTCCTCGGTCATCGTCACTCTCCGGCTCATCGGGCTGATCGTGCGGGGTCCGCGGCGTCCAGGACGGCGGGGAGCGCCCGTACGAGGGCGTCCACCTCGTCCTCCGAGATGATCAGCGGCGGCGCCAGCCGGACGACGTCCGGGGCGACGGCGTTCACCAGGAAGCCCGCGTCCTGAGCCGCCTGTTGGGCCCGGGCGGCGACGGGCTCGGTGAGCACGATACCCAGCAGCAGCCCGGCGCCGCGGACCCGGTCGATCAAAGGATGCCCCAAAGCCCAGATGGCGTCCCGCAGTTGGGAGCCGACCCGGTGGACGTGGGCGAGCAGCCCGTCGGCCGCGATCGTCTCCAGGACCGCCAGTCCGGCCGCGCAGGCGACGGGGTTGCCGCCGAAGGTGGAGCCGTGCTGGCCGGGCGTCAGCAGCCCGGCCGCGTCGCCGAACGCGAGGGTGGCGCCGAGGGGAAGGCCCGCACCCAGGCCCTTGGCCAGGGTGATGACGTCCGGCTCGACGCCCTGGGCCTGGCCGGCGAACCAGTGCCCGGTCCGGCCGATGCCGGTCTGGATCTCGTCGACCACCAGCAGCGTGCCGGTCGCCCGGGTGATCTCCCGCGCGGCGGCGAGGTAGCCCTCGGGCGGAACGACGACGCCGTTCTCCCCCTGGACCGGCTCGACGACGAACAGCGCCGTCTCCTCGGTGACGGCCGCCCGCAGCGCCTCCACGTCGCCGTAGGGGACGTGGGTGACGTCGCCGGGCAGCGGCCGGAACGGATCCTGCTTCTGCGGCTGACCGGTCAGGGCGAGCGCCCCCATGGTGCGGCCGTGGAAGCCGCCCTCGGTGGCGACCATGTGCGTGCGCCCGGTGCGGCGTCCGATCTTGACGGCCGCCTCGACCGCCTCGGCGCCCGAGTTGGCGAAGTAGACGGCGCCGGGGCGGCCGGCCAGCTCCAGGAGCCGTTCGGCGAGGGCGACCGTCGGCTCGGCGATGAAGAGGTTCGAGACGTGCGCGAGCGTGGCGACCTGGTCGGAGACGGCGCGCACGACGGCGGGGTGGCCGGTACCGAGGGACGTGACGGCGATGCCGCCGACGAAGTCCAGGTACTCCTTGCCGTCGGCGTCCCAGAGCCGGGCGCCCTCGCCGTGCGTCAGGGGGATGCGGGGCGTGCCGTAGTTGTCCATGAGGGCGCCCTGCCAGCGCCGCGTCAGGGCGGCGTTCCCGGTGCCGGGTCCGCTCCCGGGCCCGGCACCGGTGACGCCGCCCGTCGTGTCGATCGCGCCGGTGGTCATGCGTGCTCCCCCTCGTCGGGCACCACCATGGTGCCGATTCCCTCGTCCGTGAAGATCTCCAGCAGGATGGCGTGCTGGACCCGCCCGTCGATGACCCGGGCCGTCCGCACACCCTGGCGCACGGCGTGCAGGCAGCCCTCCATCTTGGGCACCATGCCGCTGGCCAGGTCGGGCAGCAGCTTCTCCAGCTCGCTGACGGTGAGCCGGCTGATGACGTCGTCGCTGCGGGGCCAGTCCGCGTACAGGCCCTCGACGTCGGTGAGGACCATCAGCGTCTCCGCGCCGAGTGCGGCGGCCAGCGCGGCGGCGGCCGTGTCGGCGTTGACGTTGTAGACGTGCTCGTCGTCCGCGCTGCGGGCGATGGAGGAGATGACCGGGATGCGGCCGTCGTCCAGCAGGGCCCGGACGGCGCCCGGTTCGACGGCCGACACGTCGCCGACGCGGCCGATGTCCACCCGCTCGCCGTCGACGTCCGCCCAGCGCTTGGTGGCGGTCATGAGGTGGGCGTCCTCGCCGGTCATGCCCACGGCCAGCGGCCCGTGCTGGTTGAGCAGGCCGACCAG
Source organism: Streptomyces chumphonensis (assembly GCF_014779715.1). Classification (GTDB taxonomy): domain Bacteria; phylum Actinomycetota; class Actinomycetes; order Streptomycetales; family Streptomycetaceae; genus Streptomyces; species Streptomyces chumphonensis. Next base: position 188,201 of record NZ_JACXYU010000003.1, on the reverse strand, counting down.
CTCGCGCTGGACCTGCCCGGCCAGCACCATGCGGACGACGTCCATGGTCTCCGGTGTCGTCACCCGCAGCCCGGCCTTGAACTCGGAGGTGAGACCGAGCCGGTCGAGCTGGGCGCTGATCTGGGGGCCGCCGCCGTGGACGACGACGGGGCGCAGCCCGGCGTGGCGGAGGAAGACGACGTCCTGGGCGAAGGCCGCCTTGAGCTCCTCGTCGACCATGGCGTTGCCGCCGAACTTGATGACGACCGTCTTGCCGTGGTGCCGGGTGAGCCAGGGCAGCGCCTCGATGAGCGTGCGGGCCTTCGGCAGGGCGGTGTGCTGACGCGTGCTCATGACCCTCATGTCGAGTAGGCGCTGTTCTCGTGGACGTAGTCGGCGGTCAGGTCGTTGGTCCACACGACGGCGGAGTGCGGCCCGGCGGCCAGGTCGGCGGTGATGCGGACCTCGCGGTACCGCATGTCGACCCGTTCGCGGTCCTCACCGACGGAACCCTTCTTGCAGACCCAGACGCCGTTGATGGCGACGTTGAGCTCGTCGGGCTCGAAGGTGGCGGACGTCGTGCCGATGGCGGACAGCACCCGGCCCCAGTTCGGGTCCTCACCGTGGAGGGCGCACTTGAGGAGGTTGTTGCGCGCGATCGACCGGGCGACGTCGACGGCCTCGTCCTCGTCGGCGGCGTTCACCACCTCGATGCGGATGTCCTTGGAGGCGCCTTCGGCGTCCCGGACGAGCTGCTGGGCCAGGTCGTCGCAGACGGCGCGGACGGCCTCGGCGAACTCCGGCGCCCCGGGAACGACGCCGGAGGCGCCGGAGGCGAGCAGCAGCACCGTGTCGTTGGTGGACATGCAGCCGTCGGAGTCGACCCGGTCGAAGGTGGTGCGGGTGGCGGCGCGGAGCGCGGTGTCGAGGTCGGCGGCCGGGACGTCGGCGTCGGTGGTGAGGACGACGAGCATCGTGGCCAGGCCCGGTGCGAGCATGCCCGCCCCCTTGGCCATGCCCCCGACCGTCCAGCCGGGGCCCTCCACGACGGCCGTCTTGTGCACGGTGTCGGTCGTCTTGATGGCGATGGCGGCCTTCTCGCCGCCGTGCGGGGAGAGCGCCTCCGCCGCCGTGGCGATCCCGGGCAGCAGCCGGTCCATCGGCAGCCGCAGGCCGATCAGCCCGGTGGAGGCGACGGCGACCTCGGCCGCGCTGACCCCCAGGACCTCGGCCGCCTTCTCGGCGGTCGCGTGGGTGTCCTGGAAGCCGAGCGGGCCGGTGCAGGCGTTGGCACCGCCGGAGTTGAGGACGACGGCGGAGACCTGCCCGCCGCCGAGCACCTGCTGCGACCACAGCACCGGGGCGGCCTTGACCCGGTTGCCGGTGAAGACGCCCGCCGCGGCCAGGCGTGGGCCGGTGTTGACCACGAGCGCCACGTCGGGGGCGCCGCTGTCCTTGAGCCCGGCGGCGACGCCCGCCGCCGTGAACCCCTTGGCCGCCGTCACGCTCATGGTGCGACTCCGTTCGTGGTGAGTCCCAGCTCCTCGGGCAGTCCGAGGGCGATGTTCATGCTCTGCACCGCGCCGCCGGCGGTGCCCTTGGTGAGGTTGTCGAGGGCGGAGACGACGACGACACGTCCGGCGGCCTCGTCCAGCGCGACCTGGAGCAGCACCGTGTTCGCGCCGTACACGTGGGCGGTGGACGGCCACCGGTCCTGCGGCAGCAGCCGGACGAACGGCTCGTCGGCGAGGGCCTTCGCGTACGCCTCGCGCAGCCCCCGCGCGGTGACGCCGGGCCGCGCCTTCGCCGAGCAGGTCGCGAGGATGCCGCGCGGCATCGGGGCGAGGGTGGGGGTGAAGGAGACCGTGACCGCTTCGCCGGCCACGGCGGAGAGGTTCTGCGTCATCTCCGGGGTGTGCCGGTGGACGCCGCCGACGCCGTAGGGGCTCATCGCGCCCATGACCTCGCTGCCGAGCAGGTGCGGCTTGAGCGCCTTGCCCGCCCCCGAGGTGCCGGTCGCCGCGACGACGACGGCCTCCGGCTCGGTGAGCCCGGCCGCGTAGGCGGGGAAGAGGGCGAGGCTGACGGCCGTCGGATAGCAGCCGGGGACGGCGATCCGACGGGCGCCGCGCAGCCGGTCCCGGGCGCCGGGCAGCTCGGGCAGGCCGTACGGCCACGTTCCGGCGTGCGGGGTACCGTAGAAGCGCTGCCAGGCGTCGGGGTCGGTGAGCCGGAAGTCGGCGCCGCAGTCCACGATCAGCGGGCCGTCGGCCGCGGGGCCGAGCTGCCGCGCCACGGCGGCCGACTCGCCGTGCGGCAGGGCGAGGAAGACCACGTCGTGCCCGGCCAGCGCCTCGGCCGTGGTGGGCTCCAGGCGGCGGTCGGCCAGCGGGCCGAGCTGCGGCTGGAGCTCACCCAGCTCCCGCCCCGCGTTGGAGTTCCCGGTCAGGGCCCCGACGTGCACGTCGGGGTGCTGGAGCAGCAGCCGCAGGAGCTCCCCTCCCGCGTACCCGCTCGCCCCCGCCACTGCCGCGCTGATCGCCATCGTTCCTCCTCCTCGATGGCATGACTATACGAAACAGCACAGTTTTATGCAATGGCGATGCGCGGTCCCGGCCGCCTGAGACACGCTGCGACCGGGAGAATTCTCGGCGGGCCTTGTGCAGCCCCCGGTAGCCGCAGCGGCGCATGCCGTGTCCGTGAGCGAGCTCGTTGACGGTGCCCTCCCCTTGGGAGCGGACCGCGTAGCGGCGATGCCGTTCGCGTGTCTTCCGGTGGCAGGGGCGGCGATGTCCGGGCCGGGGCCGGTGGCGGCGATGCGGACCTGCTCCGCGACGGCGGCCGCGTCCTCGTCGCCGAGGCCGGGGCGCAGCGTGCGCGGGCCTCGGCGAGGAGACCAAGGCGCGCCGTTGACGACGTCAACGGCGCACCCAGGGGGCCGGCCCCGGGCCCTCACCCGTCGGTGCCGCTCACGGCTCGGCCGGGCACGACCGCACGAACTCGGCCTCCGGCACCTGTTCCTCCCACTCCTCGCGGGTCAGGCCGCCGCCCGCGGCCCGGCAGGCCATGCCGAGGGTGTCGGCCGCCGTCTCGGGGTAGGCGCCGAGGTCGGCGACGTAGGCGAGACCCGCGCTCGTCGTGATCATCGTTCGGCCGTGCGGTCCGCCCAGGACCACCTCGTCGACGCCTTCCCTGTGGCCGCTGAACGAGTAGGCCAGGTGCGGCCGTTCGGGGTCGGCGACGCTCCACAGGCGTACCGTGCCGTCCCTACCCGCGCCGGCCAGCAGCCGGCCGTCGGGGTGAAAGGACAGTTGGGCGAACCTCGCCCGGTACGTGTCCATGGGCTCGGTCGCACCGGGCGCGTGTCCGGCACCGTCCTTTCCGGCGTCCCACAGATCCACCCGGACCTCGGGCCGCTCGTCGGCGGTGGGCACCGAGGCGACGGCCGCCACGACATCGCCGTGCCGGGAGAACGCCGCCCTCGCGCCACCCCCGTAGAAGTGGGTGTCACCCGACAGGGGGGTGGTCCTGTCGGTGGACAGGTCCCAGAGGCTCAGACCGGTTCCCACCAGCAGGAGTCGGCGGCCGTCCGGGGCGAAGACGACATCCCTCAGGTACGTGGGTGTGGTAGAGGCGGTCAGGGCGGGCAGGGCGGGGTCGGAGACGTCCCAGACGCTCACGTTCGCCAGGTCGTTGACGGCCAGGAGGGGACGGCCCGGGGCGAAGTCGAGTGTGGGGTTCACCGCGCCCTGGTGGGCGCCGCTCACTGTGCCGGCGACGCGGGGGCGGGCCGGGTCACGGACGTCCCAGAGGGTGACCTCGCGATCGTGGTTCATGGCCGCGAGCAGGGTGCCGTCGAAGCTGAAGTCGATGTCGTCGAGGACGTCGCCGGTGCCGATGGTAAAGCCGCCGTCCACGGTCGCGTAGCGGTCCTCCACGGGGTTGTCCAACTCGGCGAGCCTCCGTGGTGCGGAAGGGTCGGACAGGTCCCACAGGCCGATGCGCGCGCCCCGGGCCACGGCCAGGGTCGTGCCGTCCGGCGCCAGCGCCAGTTCGCCACCGTCCGGCAGGACGTCCAGGACTCGCGGTGGGTGGACGTCGGAGAGGTCCCGGTGGATGACCTCGCCGTAGGCCGCAGAGACCAGCGACCGGCCGTTCGCGCCGAATCTCGTCGTGTGGACGAACCCCGAGTGCCCGTACAGGCGGGCCTCGTCGGCCATGTCCCGTGGATCGGTGACGTCCCACAGGGCGACGCTCCTGTCCCAGCCCGCGCTGGCCAGCCTCCGGCCGTCCGGGGAGAAGTCGAGGGAGCTGACCAGGTCCCTGTGGGCCGTGCGTTCGTCGAGGACCTTCGGGTCGCCGGGATCGCGGATGTCGACCAGTTCGACCACGCGGTCGCGGCTCACCGCCAGCAGCTCGCCGTCCGGGCGGAACGCCAACGCCCCGCCGGCGTCCTCCACCGTGCCGCGGGGCCGGGGCGACCGGGGGTCCGAGACGTCCCACAACCGTAGGTCACCGTGGGTGTCGGCGGTGGCCAGCAGGCGGCCGTCCGGGCTGAAGACCGCGCGGTCGCCGTGCATCGACCCCCGCGGCGGCCAGGTGGCCTCCGTGAAGGGGAGTTGTCGCGGGGCGCGCGGATCGCTCACGTCCCACAGGACGACCGCGCCCCGGACGTGCCGGGACCAGCCGATGGCCGCCACCGTGACTCCGTCCGGGCTCACAGCGAGCGCGGTCGGTCCGGCGGGCGCGGCCTTCGTCCTCTGCGCACGGAGTGCCGCCAGGGGCCGGGGCCTGTCGCCCTTCGAGGAGTCGGCGAGGTTCCACAGGCGCACCTCGCCGTCCCCGCACACGGCTGCGAGCATGCGGCCGCCGGGGCCGCCGAACGCGACGGAATCCCCCCGGTCGTCCTTCGGCCGGGGACAGGCCAGCCGTGCCAGGGGGGTGCGGGGAACCGGATCGCGGCCGGTGTCCCAGACCGTCAGACCGTCCTCGTCCCTCGTCGCCAGCATCTCTCCGCCGGGGGCGAGGACCGGATCGGCCGTCGTCGTCACGGGCACCTCGGACACACCCCGGAACGCGCTGCCGGCCAGGGTGTCGAAGAGCGAGCGACGGGCGTCGGCACCGGGGCGCAGGGCGTACGCGGCGAGCCCCAGCCGCAGGGCGGTGCGGGGGTCGGACGTGCCCAGGCCGTTCGCCTCGGCCAGCAGGGCCCGGGCGGTGGCGACGCGTTGCTGTCGCTCCGCGGAACGTTGCTGCCGGACCGCGACGACCGCGGCGACGAGGGCGAGGCACAGTGCGACGGCCACGGCGGCCAGGGCGCGCTTCAGCAGTGTGGTCCGGCGCCGCTCCCGGCGCAGTTCGCTCGTAGCCGCCGCCTGCCCGGCCGCGAGGAACTCACGCTCCGGTTCGGACAGTTCCTCCTGGTCGTCGAGTTCGGCCGCCGCCTGGAGCCGGCTCCCCCGGTAGAGGAAGGCGGCGTCCCGGCCCGCGGCTTCCCATTCCCCCGCGGCGGTGCCCAGTTGCTGGCGCAGCAGCAGGACGGCGGCGTCCTCCTGGATCCACTCGCGCAGCAGGGGCCAGGCCCGGAGCAGCGCTTCGTGCGCGATCTGCGCCGTGTCCTGGTCCACCGTCAGCAGCCGTTCCCCGGCGAGCTGGTCGCGGATCGTGTCCGACCCGGAGGGCAGCGCGCCGAACGGGACGCGGTGGCGCAGGACGGCCCCTCCGCCGTCCGGCGGCAGGTGGACCAGACACAGCAGCAGCCGGCGCATCATCGTCCGCCCGTCGTCGTCCAGGGACTCGTAGACGCGCCGGGTCGCGGTGGCGACCGACTGCCAGATGCCTCCTGTCGCCCGGTACCCGGCGAGGGTGAGCACGGCTCCGCTGCGCCCGCGCCATGTCTCCCGCAGCGAGTGGGCCAGGAACGGCAGCGCCGTCGCCGTGTCGTTCGCGGAGCGGCCGGCACGGAGGTCGTGCAGCAGCAGGTCCGTCAGGCCCGGTTCGACGGTCATCCCGACGGCTGCCGCCGGGCGCTCCACGATGGCGCGCAACTCCCGTTCGTGCAGCGGCGGCACCGTGAACTGGGCCCGTGCCAGCGCGCGTCGGAGCCCTGGATGCTCCAGGCAGCTTCCGTAGTGGTCCGCCCGCAGGCCGAGGACGATCCGGGGTCTCGGGCCGGGTCCGTCCCCGGTGAGCAGGGAGACGAACGCGGCGCGTTCGTCGGGAGTGTCGCACCGGGTGAAGATCTCCTCGAACTGGTCCACCACCAGCAGCCGGCAGACGGGTCGGCCCCGCGACGGGGCGGGGAAGCGACCGCGTTCCAGCTCCGCCCGGACCTCGCCCGCGTCCCGTCCGGTGGCCCCGGCCCAGGCCTCGGCCAGGGTGCGGAAGGGGTGCGGTCCGGGGGCGGGCAGCAGCAGCGCGGGCCCGGGTGACGTCGTTCGGTCCTCCCGTCCGGCGAGCAGACCGGCGCGCAGCAACGACGACTTGCCCGCGCCGGAGGCGCCCACCAGCACGGCCTGGCCGCCGTCCGGCATCTCCTCGATCCGTTCGATCAGCCGGTCGGTGAGTTCCTCGCGCCCGAAGAAGTGGGCGCTGTCCTCCGCCCGGTACGGTTCCAGCCCCGGGTAGGGACACGGCAGGTCGGCGGGCCGTTCGGCGGTCCCGGATCCGATGGGGTGCGGCGGGTAGGCGCGGTTGCGGGCGAGGACCAGTGAGCCCAGTGTGCCCTCGCTCCGCCGGGCAGGATCGACCCGCGGGTCGTCGGCGAAGGCCTCGTCGAGCGCGGCGTGCAGCCGGTCGGCGCTCAACAGGGGCGGTCCGGCCGGGTCTCCCTCATGGAGCAGGCCGAGCAGGCGGCCGGTGAACAGGGTGTGCGGTTCGCCCTCGGGGGCGAAGGACAGCGCGTAGTGCGAGGCCGACGAGAGCAGGAAGCTGCCGCGAGGTGCGGCGGAGGCGAAGGCGCGGCGCGCTCCGCCCTCGGACGGCGGTGTGCCGCCACGCCCGGAGAAGCAGCAGTCGAGGACGACGAGGCTGCCGTTGCCTCCGGCGCCCAGCAGGTCACGGACCGTCCGGTAGGAGACGGACCGTGCGAGGTGCCGGGCGGACCGGGTGGCCCGGGTGGCGAGGTACAGGTCGTCGCGCGGGCCCAGCAGTCCGTGCCCGACGAAGGAGAAGAGAACGGGTCCACCGCCCGCGGCCGACGCCTCCTCGACCGCGTCGACCACCTCGGCGGCCCCGGCGTCGGCCGGGACGCGCACGACGCGTCCGGGGTCCATGCCGCACACGTCGATCAGGGTGCGCCGCAGATCGTCGAGCGTCGTGTCGACCGAGGGCAGGTCGGGCAGTTCCGACCCGTGGACGTGGCTCCCGGTGCCGCACAGCACCGCACGCGCGCCGGGAGCGGCGAGACCTCCGGCCGTCATGCCGTGCGGGAGTCCGACGGGCCGCCGTCCCGGGTGTCTTCGTCGCCGTGCCCCCGCTCACCGTCCTCCTGCCGGGCTCCGTCCGCCGGCGGGCGTGCCAGGCGCTCGGCCAGGTCGGCCGCATCCTGCGGGCTCAGCGCGCGGGCTTGGCGGGAGGACAGGGTGATCCGGGTGCCGTCGGGCCGGGTCACGCTGATCGTGTGGCTGCTGCGGCGGGTCTGCAGCCACACCACCAGTGCTCCCGCGAAGGCCGCGGCGACGCCTCCGGGCTCCAGGACCGCCACCAACGCGTCGACGACCGGCCCCATCGTCCGCGTCGAGGCGCCGTCGTCCCGTCCCGCGCTGTCGTCGCCGCCCTGTCCGGCGCGGTCGTCCTGTCCGGCGCGGTCGACGCGTCCCCTGAGCCGGGGCACGTCCGTCAGCCACGTGCGGAGTTCCGCGGCGGCGCCCGCCCTGTCGCCCGTACCGTTCTCGTCGTCGTGCACCGTCACGACAAGCCGCATGGTCCCCCCGGGGATCGAACATCTCCTGCGGATCTCGGGCAAGGGACGAGGCGCGAGGGCGTCCTCGCCTCTCCCTGCGGACAGCATGCCTCACCGGGACCCGGCACGGCACGTGTTCGAGGGCGTGGTCCGTGCGCCCGGGCGGCCTGCGACGGGGATCCCGTGGACCGGGGCGAGGGTCCGGGTGACGTCGTCGCCGCTCGCCGCGGTGGTGATGACCTTGAGCGGGCTACCGCGTCCGGCGCGGATCAGCGAGGGGCGGCAGGTTCGGCCCGCGCGTCGGGCGCCCCCGCGCCGCGGTCCTGAGGGAGCCGTACGGGAGGCGGCGCGGACCCGGTCACGGAGGAGGGCGCGTCCCGCCGGGAGAGCCGGCCGTACGCCGCCCTTGACCCGTACCCCGGGGTCCGGGTTTAGCGTCGTGGCGACGAGGAGGTGCGCATGCGCGCAGGTGAGGCGGCAGCCGCCGCCGGGGTGACGATCAAGGCGCTGCGGTACTACGAGGACTGCGGGCTGCTCAGCCCCATCCGCACGGCCAACGGCTACCGCGACTACACCCCGCAGGACGTCAGGCTGGCGGAGGAGATCCGCAGCCTCGGAACGCTCGGACTGACCCCCGCCGAGACCCGGCCGTTCCTCGCGTGCCTGCGCGCGGGACACGACGACGGCGACCACTGCGCCGAGTCGCTCGCCGCCTACCAGCGGAAGATCGACGCCCTCGACCTGCTCGTCACCCGGCTGGCCGACAGCCGGGACCGGCTGATCCGCCGCCGCGACGCGGCGGCTCGGCGAGGCTTCCCCGCCACCCCCGCGACCGCACCACCGAAGGAGCCCGACGCGATGCTTCCCCAGGCCGACCCGCTGCCCGCCGACCTGCCGGCCCCCGTGGACGACGGCGCCGCCGCCCACCTCCCGGGCCGCGCGCTTCCCGCCCTGTCGTTCACCGCCACCGACGGCGGCGACATCGACCTCACCACGTTCTGCGCGGACCGCTGGGTGCTCTTCCTCTACCCGCTCACCGGAGACCCCGCCGCCGACATCCCCGAGGGCTGGAACGACATCCCGGGCGCCCGGGGCTGCAGCCAGGAGGCCTGCGACTTCCGCGACCGCCTCGACACCCTCAGGGCCTCGGGCGTCGAGCGGGTGCTCGCCCTGTCCTCGGACCGGGCCGACTACCAGCGGGCGCTCGTCGACCGGCTGCACCTTCCCTACCCGATGCTCTCCGACCCCCGACTCACGCTCGCCGACGCCCTGCGGCTCCCGACGTTCGAGGCCGACGGCACGACGCTCTACCGGCGCCTCACCCTGGTCGTGCGCGGCTCCACGATCGAACACGTCTTCTACCCGGTCTTCCCGCCGGACACGCACGCCGACGAGGTGGCGCGGTGGTCCCGCGACCATCGCGCCGGGTGACCGAAGTCCGGGGCCGGGCGGGTGCCGGTACCGCACGCGACGCGGGCACCGAGGGCTTCCCCGTCGAAGCCGTCGGTGCCCGCGCGCGCTCAGTCGGTCGGCTCGGCGCCGCCGTCGTCCTCGTGGGTGTAGTCCTCCGCCTCCCGGCGGTCCTTCTCCTGTTTCAGCCGCTCCGCCTCGGGCAGGTCGGGCGCCTCGTGGGTGGGCGGGAGGTCGGGCGTCTTGGGTCGCTGACGATCCTGTTCGGTCATGTCCTGCGCGTACCCGCCCGCCGGAGATCAGTCATCCCGGCTCGGAAGAAGTCGCGGTTGACGCAGCGGCAGCGCGTAGCGTCGTCCCCGCCGACGGATCGGAGGTCCCGGCGATGGACTGGCCCATCGGAGAAGTGGCCCGCGCGGCGGGGACGACCAGCCGCACCCTGCGGCACTACGACGCCATCGGCCTGCTGCCGCCCAGCCGGACCGGGCCCGGCGGCCGCCGCCACTACGACGAGGCGGCCCTGGTGCGGCTCCAGCGCATCCTGCTCCTGCGCGGTCTCGGCCTCGGCCTGACGGCCGTCGCCGAGGCCCTCGACGGGGAGCGCGACACGCGCGCGGCACTGCGGAGGCACCTGCGGCGACTGGAGGCGGAGGACCGACGGCTGGCCCGGCAGATCGCCTCGGTCCGCACCACGCTGACGAGGATGGAGAGAGGGGAGCCCCTGATGCCGGACGAGGTCCTGGACGGATTCGACCACACGCGCCACGAGGAGGAGGTGACCGAGCGGTGGGGAGCCGACGCCTACCGGCACGGCGACCGGTGGTGGCGCGCGCTGCCGCCCGAGGAGCGGCGGGCGTTCCGGCGGGAGCAGGCGGCCGTCGCCGCCGCCTACGCCGAGGCGCACGCCGCCGGGCTGGCGGCCGACGGCGCGCGGGTGCGGGAGATCGTCCGGCGGCACTACGCCTGGGTGGTCCGCGGCTGGCAGGGACGGCGGCCGGACGCGGAGCAGTTCGCCGGTCTGGGCCGGCTGTACGCCGAGGACCCGCGCTACCGCCGGGCCGCGGGCGAGGAACCGGGAGGCTCGGCGGACACGGCGGCGTTCGTGCACGAGGCCGTGCGCGCCTACGCCGAGCGCGTCCTGTAGCGGAGCACGAGGTCGGTGCCCGCCTCGGCCCAGCGGGGGTGGGTGAAGGTGAATCCCGCCCCCTGGAGTCGGCCGGGGACGACGCGTCGGCTCTTGAGCAGCAGCTCGGTGTCGGTGCGCAGGGCCAGGGCGCCGAGCCCGGCCATCCAGCGCGTGGCCGGGAGCCCCAGCGGCACCCCCCACGCGGCCCGCAGCTCCCGCATGAACGCGCGCTGCGGGAGCGGCTCGGGCGCGGCCAGGTTGATCGGGCCGTCGAGGTCGTCCCGGGCGATCAGGAAGTCGACGGCACGGACGAAGTCGTGGTCGTGCATCCACGACACGTACTGGCCACCGCCGGCGACCGGCCCGCCGAGTCCGAGCCGCGCGAGCCAGGACAGGACGTCGAAGACGCCGCCGCGGTCGGGGCTCATGACCATCGCGGAGCGCAGGGCGACCTTGCGGGTGTGCGGGGTGTCGGCCCGCAGCTGGGCCCGCTCCCACTCCTGCGCGATGCGGACGCTGAAGGCCCAGGAGGAGGGGGCGTCCGGCTCGGTGCCGCCGACGCGGCCCGTGGTCTCGTCGTGCGGGGCGTCGAAGGTGTGGGCGTAGAGGGTGGCGGTGCTCATCTGGAGCCAGACGCGCGGCGGGCGGGCGGCGGCGGCGATGGCCTGCCCGACGGCCTCGGTGGAGCGCACCCGCGAGTCCAGCATGGCGCGCAGGTTGGCCTCGGTGTAGCGGCAGCTGACGCTGCGCCCGGCCAGGTTGACGACGACGTCGCTGCCGTCGACCACCTCCGCCCACGGGCCGAGCCGCTCGCCGTCCCAGTGCACCTCGCCGGCCCGCACCGGCTGCCGGGTGAGCGTCACGACGTCGTGCCCCGCCGCCGTGAAGGCGCGGTTCAGGAGGGTGCCGACCTGGCCGGTCCCACCCGGTATCACTATCCTCATCGCGCTCCCTCGTCGGTTGCGTCCCGACCCTAGCGCAGGTAATTGAACACGTTCAAAACCGTTCGCCGGTGGGGATGCCGAAACGGCGGGCCGCCGGGGCCTCAGGCCACGGACAGGGACCACTGCCCCGCCCGGCCGGTCAGGGTGACGGCGGCGAGCGGCCGGACGTCGAGGTGCCAGTACGTGCCCGGGGCGGCCGTCAGCGCGTGGCACAGCGCGGCCCGGACGACGGCGGGCTCGGCGACCGCGACAATCGAGCCCTCAGCGTCGAGCGGCCGGGTGTCCAGCCAGGAGCCGACCCGGGCGATGAAGGCCGCCAGGGACTCACCGCCATGCGGCGCGACGAACGGGTCGGACAGCCAGGCGGCCACCGCGCGGGGCTCGTGGGCGGTGACCTCCCGCAGGGTGAGCCCGTGCCAGCGGCCCATGTCGCAGTCGCGCAGGGCCGGCTGGGCGAGCGGCGCGAGGCCGAGGGCCCGCCCCGTCTCACGGCAGCCCGTCGAGGGCGAGCAGTAGCGCAGCTCGGCGGCGGCCAGCGGGGCCAGGGCGGACACCCTGCGGTGGAGCTCGCGCCACCCGGCGTCGTCCAGTGGGCGGTCGTCGTCGAACCGGGCGTCGAGCAGGGGTGCGCTCCGGGCGGCGGCGAGCAGCGTCAGTCGGGCGCGCATTGCGCGATGGTAGAGCGCCCGGCGCGTTTGTTCGATCCCCCGGGCAGCCTGTTTCCGGGGGAACCTCAGGGGCGACCGCGCGCCATGTACTGGTCCGGCTCGGGCATCGGCCGGAATCCCGACTTGGCGTAGAGCCCGTGCGCGTCGGCGGTGGCCAGCAGGACGCGGCGCAGGCCGGACGGCTCCAGCTCCGCGCAGACCCCCTCGACGAGCGCGGTACCGATCCCGTCGCCCCGGACGGACCGCGCCACGTAGACGTCGCAGAGCCAGGCGAAGGTCGCGTGGTCGGTGACCACCCGGGCGTAGGCGACCTGTGCACCGTCGGCGCGGGCGTAGACGCCGAAGTTGAGCGAGCCCGCGACGGCGCGCTCCTGCTTCTCGCGGCTGCGGCCCAGCGCCCAGTAGGCGTCCGTGGAGAGCCAGTGGTGGACGCGGTCCAGGTCGAGGCGGTCGGGGTCGGTGGAGAGCTCGTAGCCGTCGATCATGCGGGCAGGCTGGCAGGGCCGGACGCGGGGCGGCAACCGGATTAGGGCGGCGGGCAGGCGGCGGAGAGCCGCCGGACGCCTTCGACCAGCTCGGCCGTGCCGGCCGCCGTGGCCAGCGACAGGCGCAGATGGGCCGCGGGCGGCTCGGCGGCGAAGTAGGCGCGGCCCGGCGCGACGGCGACGCCCGCGCGCTGGGCGGCGGCCGTCACGGCGGCCTCGTCGGTGCCGGGCGGCAGCCGCAGCCACAGGTGGAAGCCGCCGCGCGGAACCTGCGCGGGGGCGAGGTGGGGCAGCTCACCGCCGAGCGCCGTGAGCAGGGCGGTGCGGCGGGCCCGCAGTTCGGCGGCGACGGCGCGCAGGTGCCGGGGCCAGGCGGGCGCGCCGACGAGTTCGAGCGCGGCCTCCTGGAGGGGGCGCGGCACGAAGAAGCTGTCGACGACCTGGACGGCCCGCAGGCGCTCCAGCACCGGGCCCCGGGCGGCGATGGCCCCCACCCGCAGGTTGGGGGAGGTCACCTTGGTGAGCGAGCACAGGTGGACGACGACGCCGTCGGGGTCCTCGGAGGCGAGGGTGGGCGGCAGCGGCCCCGCGTCCTCGTGGGCGAGGCGGCGGGCGTAGTCGTCCTCGACGATGAAGGCCCCGGCCTCGCGGGCGGCGGCCAGGACGGCGGCGCGGCGGTCGTCGGCGAGGACGGCGCCGGTGGGGTTCTGGAAGAGCGGCTGGCAGACGAAGAGCCGGGCCCCGGTGGCCCGGAAGGCGTCGGCCAGCAGGTCGGCCCGGACCCCGTCGGCGTCGGCGGGGACGGGGACGGGCCGCAGCCCCGAGGCGCGGGCGACGGCGAGGAGCCCGGGGTAGGTCGGCGACTCGACGAGGACGGGCGCGCCGGGTGGGGCCAGGGCGCGCAGCGCCGTGGTGATGGCGCTCTGCCCGCCCGCCGTGACGAGCACCTCGCCGGGCGTCCGGGGCCCGCCCGGGCCGGCGATGTCGCGGGCGAACCAGGAGCGGAGCTCGGCCACGCCCTCCAGGGGCGGGAGCTGCCAGGCGTCGGGGCGGCGTCCGGCGCGGGCGAGCGCGGCCGACAGGGCCCGTTCGGGTTGGAGGGCGGGCGGCAGGTAGCCGCTGTGCAGGCCGATGACGCCCGGCCCGGGGGGCCGGAGGGTGGCCAGCAGCCCGGTCGCGTCGACCGTGCGGGGCACCTGGTCGGCGGCGGGCTCGGCGCTGAGGGAGACCTCCTGCCAGGACGTGTCGCCGCGCTGCCCGTCGACGTCGACGGGGGCGGCCCGGTAGGCACCGGCTCCGGGGCGCGTGACGACCAGCCCCTCCGCCGCGAGCAGCGCGAGGGCCCGGCTGACGGTGACGGGGCTGACCTTGTAGCGGTCCACGAGGGCCCGACTGGAGGGCAGCCGCTCACCGACCGGGTAGCGGGTGACCTCGTCGCGCAGGCTTCTGGCCAGCTCGGCGACACTGCTACTCTGGTTCATGACGATACAGGATAGCGCTACTGCACCGCAGGCGATAGCGGTGCCCACCCCGGACCTCCCGGCACCGGCGGCCGCGGAGGTCGCGGACCTGGCACCGCCCCCGGGCACCGGCTGGGGACGCGTGCAGGCCGCCCTCGGCGTCGTCGCGTTCTCGTTGACCTTCCCCGGCACCGTCTGGGCGCTGGACGGCCTCGGCCCCTGGTCGGTGACGACCACCCGTATCACCCTGGCCGGGCTCCTGGCCCTGGCCTGCCTGCTGGCGCTGCGCGCCCCGCTCCCGGCCCGGCGGCACCACGCCGGACTCGTCGTGGTGGCGGCCGGCGTGGTCGTCGGCTTCCCCCTGCTGACGACGCTGGCCCTCCAGGTGTCGAGCACCTCGCACGCGGCCGTCGTCGTCGGGCTGCTGCCGCTCACCACGGCGGCCTACAGCGCCTGGCGCCACCACACCCGCCACGCGTGGCCGTTCTGGGCCGCGGCGCTCACCGGGGCGGCCGTCGTGGTGGCCTTCGCCCTCCGGCAGGGCGGCGGGGGCCTCGGCGCGGCCGACGGACTCCTCTTCGCGGCACTGGTCATCTGCGCGGCCGGGTACGCCGAGGGCGGCCGGCTCAGCCGGGAGTTGCCGGGCTGGCAGGTGATCGGGTGGGCGCTGGTCGCGTGCCTACCCCTGGCCGTACCCGGCGCCCTGCTGGCCCTGGCGGCCGAGCCCGTGGACGTCACCGGCCGCACGGTGGCCGGACTGGCCTGGCTGGTGGTCGGCTCGCAGTGCCTGGGCATGGTGGTCTGGTACCGGGGGATGGCCGCGATCGGCGTCGGCCGGGCCAGCCAGTTGCAGCTCGCGCAGCCCCTGCTCACCCTCGTGTGGGCGGTACTGCTGCTGGGCGAGGCGCCGGGGCCGCTCGCCCCGGCGGCCGCCGTCGCCGTACTGGCCTGCATCGTCGTCACCCAGCGCACCGCCCTGCGCGGCTCCGCCACCGGACGGCGGCGGGCGTCCGGTGGCGGGCGTCGGCGGCCGTCCTAGACTGACACGGAACGGCACATATCGGGCAGTCAGGAGAGTCGGTCATGCACGCTGAGAAGGGCGACAAGCTGCTGGTCCACGGTCGCGTCGTGGGGCAGCACGACCGCACGGCCGAGATCGTCGAGGTCCTCGGGCCGCAGGGGGAGCCGCCTTACCGGGTGCGCTTCGACGACGGGCACGAGACCGTCGTGTCCCCAGGCCCCGACTCCGTCGTGCGGCACCCCGAGGAGCCCCGGCGCTGAGCCGCCGCCCGCGCCGTCACCGGTAGTGCTCGGCGACGACGCGGCTCATGGCCCCCAGGGGGTCCGCCGCCACGTGCTTCGCCGAGTAGAAGACGTGCCCCGTGACGCGCGGGTGGTCGCGGCAGAACGTGAGGTGACGGGACAGCTCCGCCGGGTCGTGCCACGCCTCCGGCTGGCCCGCCGCGCCCACCTTGTACAGGGCCTCCCCGATGTGGAGCTCCACCCCGGTGCCCCGGCACACCTCGTCCCACCAGGGGACGAGCGTCGCGTAGTCGGCCGCCGGGAAGCCCAGGTTCCAGTAGACCTGCGGCACGATGTAGTCGATCAGCCGATCCCTCACCCAGCCGCGCGTGTCGGCGTACAGGTCGTCGTAGGTCTGCACGCCGGCCCGCGTGTCGGAGCCCTCCGGGTCGGTCTCCCGGTTGCGCCAGACCGCGAAGGGGCTCACCCCGAACCGCACGCGCGGCCGGAGCCGGCGCAGTCGCTCGCCGGCCTCCCGGACGAGCAGGTCGACGTTGGCGCGGCGCCAGGCCGCGCGGCTGTCGAACGCCCCACCGTGCGCGCGGTAGGCGGCGTCGTCGTCGAAGGACTCGCCCGCGACCGGGTACGGGTAGAAGTAGTCGTCCCAGTGCAGACCGTCCACGTCGTACCGCTCGACGGCGTCGAACATGGCGTCCTGCACGAAGCGGCGGACGTCCGGCAGCCCGGGGTTGTAGTACAGCTTGCCGCCGTAGGGCACGACCCACTCCGGACGGCGCCGCGCCGGGTGCTCCGCGGACAGCCGGGCGGGATCGTCGTGGTTGGCGACGCGGTAGGGGTTGCACCAGGCGTGCAGGGCCAGCCCGCGCGCGTGCGCCTCCCGGACGGCGAACCCCAGCGGGTCCCAGCCCGGCGAGCGCCCCTGGACGCCGGTCAGCCACGCCGACCACGGCTCGTACCGCGAGGGCCACATCGCGTCGGCGGTCGGCCGGACCTGGAGCATGACGGTGTTCAGCCGCCGCGCGGCGGCCGTGTCGAGCAGCTCGGTGAGCTGACGCCGCTGGGTGGCCGCGTCCAGCCCGGAGGCGCGGGGCCAGTCGATGTTCTCCACGGAGGCGATCCACATCCCCCGCATCGGGGGGCGCCGGCCCCCGCCGCCCCCGGCCGGAGCCGGCCGGGAACCCCGGGGGTGCGCCTCCTGGCCGGCGGCCGCCCGGGACGCGTTCAGGGTGCCGGAGAGCCCCGCCACCGCCACCGCCGCGAACGCCCGCCGCGTGAAGTGCCCCATCACGCCTCCTTGCCACTGTCCCGTCACGTTGGGTGATCTCGTCCAGGATGCACCCCGGAGGACGTTCGCCGGGGGACGAACACGGAATCCGGCGCGGGACCGGCGAACCGGACACCCGCCCCTCACCGGAACGGCGGACGGGGGTAACGTCGGTCGGCGAGGCGACGCGGCCACCACCCTCGCGGCTGTGCGTCGCGACCGGGACGAAGCGAAAGGCACGATGTGACCGACATCGAACGCGTCGGAGTGGTGGGCTGCGGCCAGATGGGCGCCGGCATCGCCGAGGTGTGTGCGCGGGCCGGGCTGGCCGTGATGGTCGCCGAGACGACCGGCGAGGCCCTGGAACTCGGCCGCACCAGGCTGGTGAACTCCCTGGACCGGGCCGCCGCGCGCGGAAAGATCACCGAGGCCGAACGGGACGCCACCCTGGAGCGGCTGACGTTCACGACCGACCTGGGCGAGTTCGCCGACCGCGACCTCGTCATCGAGGCCGTCGTCGAGAACGAGCAGGTCAAGACCGAGATCTTCCAGGTGCTCGACCAGGTCGTGACCCGGCCGGACGCGATCCTGGCGTCGAACACCTCCTCGATCCCCCTGGTGAAGCTGGCCGTGGCGACCTCCCGCCCGGACCAGGTCATCGGAATCCACTTCTTCAACCCCGCGCCCGTGCAGCAGCTGGTGGAGCTCATCCCCGCGCTGACGACGTCCGAGGAGACCGTCGCCCGCACCGAGGAGGCGGTGACGAAGGTGCTGGGCAAGCACGCGATCCGGGCCCAGGACCGCTCGGGCTTCGTCGTCAACGCCCTGCTGATCCCCTACCTCCTCTCGGCGATCCGCATGTTCGAGAACGGCACGGCCAGCCGCGAGGACATCGACAACGGCATGGAGATGGGCTGCGCCCACCCCATGGGCCCGCTCAAGCTGGCCGATCTCATCGGCCTGGACACGGTCGCCTCGGTGGCGTACTCCATGTACGAGGAGTTCAAGGAGCCGCTCTACGCCGCTCCCCCGCTGCTCCAGCGCATGGTCGACGCGGGCCGCCTCGGCCGCAAGACCGGCGCGGGCTTCTACCCGTACGCCGGCTGACGCACGCCGCGCCCCCGCGTGAAGGGGCCCGGCCGGACGCGTGGGTACGCGTCCGGCCGGGCCCCTTCACCGCTTTCCGGCGGCGTGACCGCCCGGTCCGAACAGCGCGCCTAGGCGCGCAGCTCCGCGCCGGTGGCGGTGACGGCCGCGGCCACGGCGGCGTCGCGTGCCGCCGACGCCTCCTCGGCCGTGAGCGTGCGGTCGGGGGCCCGGAACCGCAGCGCGTAGGCGAGGGACTTGCGGCCCGCGCCGAGCTGCTCGCCGGTGAAGACGTCGAACAGCCGCAGCGACTCCAGCAGGTCGCCCGCCCCCGAGCGCAGCGCGGCCTCCACGGCCACGGCGGGGACGGCCTCGGGAACTACCAGGGCGACGTCCTGGGTGGCCACCGGGTAGGTGGACACCCGGGGCGCCGGCACGGCACCGGGCGAGGCACGCCGCAGGACGTCCAGGTCCAGCTCCATCGCCGCCGTCCGCGCCGGGACCTGGAACGCCTTGGTGACCCGGGGGTGCAGCTCCCCCGCGTGGCCGAGCAGTGTGCGCTCCCCCGCGACCTCGACGTACAACGCCGCGCAGCGGCCCGGGTGCCACGGCTCGTGCCGGTCGGCGACGACCTCGGGCTCGACGCCCGCCTCCCGGGCCACGACGCGGGCCGCCTCCACGGCGTCCGCCCAGGTCGCCGGACGTCCGGCGCCCCACCAGCCGTGCTGCTCGCGCGCACCGGCGAGGACGGCCGCCGCCCGCAGCGGCTGCGCGGGGAGCGCGGCGTCCTGCGCGGCGATCTCCTCGGCGCTCGGCCGGGCGTCCACCGGCAGCCGCACCGCCGCCGGCTCGTCGCCGCCCGGGCGGAAGACCAGGCCGGTCTCGAAGAGGGCGATGCCGCCCTGCGCGCCCTGGCTCCCGCGCCCGTCGTTGCGCCGCAGCGCGCCGAGCAGCCCGGGCAGCAGCGTGGTGCGCAGCGCGGGCTCCTCGTCCGAGATGGGGTTGAGGAGGGTCACCACGCGGCGGCGGGCGTCGTCGGCGGGCAGGCCCAGCCGGTCGAAGGCCGCGTCGCCGAGGAACGGGTAGTTCAGCGCCTCGACGTACCCGGCGCCGGCGAGCGCCCGGCCGACCCGGCGGTGCAGGCGCTGGGCCTCGGTCAGACCGCGTCCGGCGGGCGGGCGGGGCAGGGTGGAGGGCAGGTTCTCGTAGCCCTCCAGCCGGATGACCTCCTCGGCCAGGTCGTTCGGGTCGGTGAGGTCGGGGCGCCAGCTCGGCACCGTGACCGTCAGCTCGTCCGTGCCGCTCACGTCGCAGCCGACCTGCTGGAGGCGGCGCACAACGCTCTCCCGCCCGTAGGCGACACCCGCGACGCAGTCCGGGAGATCGGCGGGAAGGGTGACGGTGCGCGGCGCGGTGGCGCCGTGCACCTCCGTGACACCGGCCTCGGCGGTGCCCCCGGCCAGGAGCACCAGCAGGTCCGCCGCGCGCTGCGCGGCGGCGGGCCCGGCCTGCGGGTCGACGCCGCGCTCGAACCGGCGGGACGCCTCCGAGCTGAGCTTGTGCCGCCGGGCGGTGCGGGCCACCGTCACGGGGTCGAAGTGCGCGGCCTCGACGACGATGTCGCGGGTGCCCTCGGCCTGCCCGGAGACCGGGTCGACGAGGGCGTCGTGCGCGTCGGAGATCTCCGTGTGCGCACCGCCCATGACCCCGGCGAGCCCGATGGGGCCGGAGTCGTCGGTGATCACCAGGTCCTGCGGGTCGAGGGCGCGTGTCACCCCGTCGAGCGTGACGATCTTCTCGCCGGGCTCGGCGCGGCGCACGCCGATCGGGCCCTCGATGCGGCCGCGGTCGTAGGCGTGCAGCGGCTGGCCGAGTTCGAGCATCACGTAGTTGGTGACGTCCACGGCGAGGGAGATGGAGCGCATCCCGGCCTTCTGGAGCCGCCGCTGCAGCCAGATCGGGGACCGGGCCTCGGGGCGTACGCCCGTCACGGCGCGGGCCGTGAAGCGGTCGCAGCCGTGGGTGTCCACGACGTCGACGGCGGGCCCGTACTCGCCCGGGGCGGTGACGTCCAGCAGCGCCGGGTCGCGCAGCGGCAGCCCGTAGGCGGTCGCCGTCTCGCGGGCGACGCCGCGCATCGAGAGGCAGTAGCCCCGGTCGGGCGTGACGGCGATGTCCAGCACCTCGTCGCGCAGCTCCAGCAGCTCGACGGCGTCGGTGCCGGGCTCGTACTCGGGCGGCAGCACGATGATGCCGTCGTGGTCGTCGCCCATGCCGAGCTCGGCGGCGGAGCAGATCATGCCCTCGGACAGCTTGCCGTAGGTGCGGCGGGCGGAGATGGCGAAGTTGCCGGGCAGCACGGCGCCCGGCAGGACGACGACGACCTTGTCGCCCACGGCGAAGTTGGTGGCACCGCAGACGATGTTCTGCGGCTCGCCGGTCCCGTTGGCGTCGCCCACGTCCACCTGGCAATAGCGGATGGGCTTCTTGAACTCCGTCAGCTCCTCGACGGCCAGCACCCTGCCGACCACGAGGGGGCCGGTCAGACCGGCCCCGAGCTGGTCGACGGTCTCGACCTCCAGGCCGGCCGCGATGAGCTTCGTCGCGACCTCACGGCCGGTCACACCGGCCGGCAGGTCGACGTACTCCCGCAGCCACGAAAGCGGGGCGCGCATCAGATCTCCATCCCGAACGGCCGGGTGAAACGCACGTCACCCTCGACCATGTCTCGCATGTCCTCGACGTTGTGGCGGAACATCAGCATCCGCTCGATCCCGAACCCGAAGGCGAAGCCGCTGTAGCGCTCCGGGTCGATGCCGCAGGCCGTCAGCACCCGCGGGTTGACCATGCCGCAGCCGCCCAGCTCGATCCAGCCCTCCGAGGAGCAGGTGCGGCACGGCCGCTCGGGGTCGCCCACCGACGCGCCGCGGCAGACGTAGCAGACCATGTCCATCTCGGCGGACGGTTCGGTGAACGGGAAGTAGCTCGGGCGCAGCCGGGTGCGCATCCCGGCGCCGAACAGCGCCTGGACCATGTGGTCCAGGGTGCCCTTCAGGTCCGCCATCGTCAGACCCTCGTCCACGGCGATCAGCTCGACCTGGTGGAAGACGGGGGTGTGCGTGGCGTCCAGCTCGTCGGTGCGGTAGACGCGGCCCGGGCAGATCGCGTAGACCGGCAGCTCCCTCCCGAGCAGGGCGCGGGCCTGCACCGGGGAGGTGTGGGTGCGCAGGACGAGCCCGGAGCCCTCGGCGCCCTCGGCGTCGCTCCGGGAGCCGTCGGCCACGAAGAAGGTGTCGGCGGTGGTGCGGGCCGGGTGGTCCGGGCCGATGTTGAGGGCGTCGAAGTTGAACCACTCCGTCTCGACCTCGGGCCCCTCGGCGACCTCGTAGCCCATGGCCACGAAGACGTCCTCGATGCGCTCCATCAGCGTGGTCAGCGGATGGCGGGCGCCGGCGGGCAGCCGGTCGTAGGGCAGCGTGACGTCCACGGCCTCCTCGACCAGGACCCGCTCGTCGCGCTCCGCCTCCAGGACCTGCTGGCGCGCCCCGAGGGCCTTGTTCACCGCGCCCCGGGCCGCGCCGACGCGCTTGCCCGCGTCCGCCTTGGCGTGCGGGGGCAGGGCCCCGATCTCGCGGTTGGCCAGGGCCAGCGGGGAGCGGTCACCGGCGTGGGCGGCCTTCACCTCGCGCAGCGCGTCCAGGTCCGCCGCCTCGGCGATGGCCGTGAGCGCCTCCCGCTGCGCTCGCTCGATGGCTTCCGGTTTCAGTGCCTCGACCTCGACCGGGTCGTACGACTTGTTGGGTGCCGACATGATTTCCCGTACTTTCCGTACTTCCGATTGGCTGACGCCTTGCGCTGTGAGCCGCTTTGACACCGCTGTGGCGCGGTCGGTGCCGGAGCACGAGTCTACGGGGCAGGGCGCGAGGACATGGACGCGGAGCGGACCGAGGGTGACGCCGGGCGGACCGCGGTGGATCTTCGTGAACCCCGAACGGGCCCGCGCGGGGATCCGTGGTCCAGTTGATCACGCCAGGACGGCCGGCACCGCCACGGGCAGGGTGAACCGGAACTGCGCGCCGCCCGCCGCGGAGCGGCCGACGGTGATCGAGCCCCCGTGGGCCTCGACGATGCCCTTGACGATGTAGAGGCCGAGCCCCGTGCCGCCGCGCCTGCTGCCCCGCCAGAACCGGGTGAAGACACGGCTCATGGACTCCTCCGGGATGCCGGGGCCCTCGTCGCTCACGGTGACGGTGATGCCCTCCGGTACCGCCCGGCCGGGCGGCGCGGGGGCCACCTCGATGGTGACGGTTCCCGCGCCGTGGCGCACGGCGTTCTCCAGCAGGTTGCCCAGCACCTGGTCCAGCTTGTCCGGGTCGGCCCACAGCGCGGGCAGCGGGCCGGTGACGTGGCGCGCGAAGCGCTCCGCCGGTTCACCGGCCGCCAGGTGCCCCTCGACGTGGCGGCACACGGCGGCGGCGACGTCCACCGGACGGCGCCGCAGCTCCAGCCGGCCCGAGTCGATGCGTGAGATGTCGAGCAGTTCGGCGATGAGGCGGGTGATGCGGGCCGCGTCGGCGTCGACGGTCTCCAGCATGAGGCGCTTCTGGTCCTCGGTGAAGCGTTCCCACTTGGCCAGGAGGGTCGCGGTGAAGCCCTTCACCGACGTGAGCGGGGAGCGCAGCTCGTGGGCGACGGTGGCGATGAGCTCGGCGTGGCGCCGCTCGGAGCGGCGCCGGGCCTCGGTGCCGCGCAGGGACACGACGAGCCGGCGCACCGGGCCGGTGGGGCGCGTGCGCACGTAGCGGGCCGATACGAGCACCTCGCGGCCCCCCGGCAGCAGCAGGTTCCGCTCCGGCTGGCCGCGCCGGATGGCCGGGCCGCCGTAGGGGTCGGTCGCCTGCCACCAGCGGTGGCCCTCCAGGTCCTGCAGGGGCAGCACCCGGTCGATGGGGTGGCCGAGGGCCTCCTCGGGCCGGCGGTCGGCGATGCGGGCGGCGGCGGCGTTGAAGCACACCACCAGCCCGCGTTCGTCGGCGACGACCAGTCCGTCGGGCAGGTCGTCCGGCTCCAGCCCGAGCCAGGCCGTGTCCGGCATGTGGTGGTCCCCTTCCCCCGTGCGCCTCGACCCCGCACCTTACTCACGCGGGTCACCGCCCCACAGCCATACGGCGCAGGTGCCCCCCTTCGGGGGGCCCATCGGTGCTTTCCGGCCCCGGTCGCGGCCGGATCCCGGCCCGGTGGCGGGGAGGGGCCGGGCTCAGGCCAGCGACAGGAACAGCTTCTCCAGCCGGGCGCGCATGCGGTCCCGGTCCCCGTCCGCCTGCCCGCCCTCGGCCATGCAGTGCTGCAGGCCCGTCGCGATGATCGCGAACCCGGCCCGGTCCAGGGCCCGCGAGACCGCCGCGAGCTGCGTGATGACGTCCTCGCAGTCCCGGCCCTCCTCGATCATCCGGATGATCCCCGCGATCTGCCCCTGCGCCCGCCGCAACCGGTTGAGCACGCTCCTGAGCTCGTCGGCCGCCATGTCCAGTTCCACGCATCCTCCTTCAGAGGTACCCCTCGGGGTATTGTAGTCCGTGCGCCGCTCCCCCGGGTCAGGGGCGGCGCTGGGCCCGTGCGGAGGCGTAGAGGCAGACGGCGGCGGCGGTGGCGAGGTTGAGGGACTCCGCCCGGCCGTGCAGGGGGACGCGCACGACCGCGTCGGCCAGTGCCCGGGTCTCCGGCGGGAGGCCCCACGCCTCGTTGCCGAAGATCCACGCCGTGGGGCCGCCCATGGCGCCCCGGTCCAGTTCGTCGTCGAGGTCGGACGCGCCCGCCCCGTCGGCGGCCAGGACGCGCACGCCGTGCTCCCGCAGACCGCTCACGGCCGCCGCGACCGGCACCCCCACGGAGACCGGGAGGTGGAAGAGCGAACCGGCCGAGGCCCGTACCGACTTGGGGTTGTACAGGTCGACGGAGGCGTCGGTGAGGACGACGGCGTCCGCCCCCGCGGCGTCCGCGCAGCGCAGCACCGTGCCGGCGTTGCCCGGGTCCCGGACGTGGGCGAGGACGGCGACCAGGCGGGGGCGCGCGGCCAGGACGGCGTCGAAGGGCGTGTCCAGGAACCGGCACACCCCGATCAGGCCCTGCGGTGTGACGGTCTGCGAGATGTCCGCCATCGTCGCGTCGGAGGCGAGGGAGACCCGGACCCCGGCCTCCCGGGCGGCGCCGACGATCTCGGCGTGCCGTGCGCACGCCTCCTCGGTGGCGAACAGCTCGCTCAGGGTGCCGCGGTGGGCGACGGCCTCGCGCACCGCCTGCGGGCCCTCGGCGAGGAAACGGCGCTCCCGGGCGCGGGTGGCGCGGCGGGCCAGCCGCCGGGCGGAGACGACCCGGGGGTTGCGCGGGGAGATCAGCTCGGCAGTGCCCATGGTGCGGCGGTTCTCGCCTTTCGTCGGTGCGGGATCGGCAGCTGGCCTGGACGGCCCGCCGGGGCGCTCCGGCGGGCCGGACACGCGCCGGACCCGCAGGCCGGGCGGCCTGCGGGTCCGGTGCGAAGGGCTCAGCCGGGGCTCAGGCGGCCTTCGGCGCGTTGACGTCGCTCGGGAGCGCCTTCTTGGCGACCTCGATGAGCGCGGCGAACGCGTTCGGGTCGTTGACGGCCAGCTCGGCGAGGATCTTGCGGTCCACCTCGACCTCGGCGGCCTTCAGCCCCTGGATGAAGCGGTTGTAGGTCATGCCGTTGGCGCGGGCGGCGGCGTTGATCCGCTGGATCCACAGCTGACGGAAGTCGCCCTTGCGCTTCTTGCGGTCGTTGTAGTTGTAGACGAACGAGTGGGTGACCTGCTCCTTCGCCTTGCGGTACAGGCGCGAGCGCTGGCCGCGGTACCCGCTGGCCTGCTCGAGGATCGCCCGGCGCTTCTTGTGGGCGTTGACTGCCCGCTTGACGCGTGCCACGTGTTAACTCCTTGTAGCGGGGCCGCGGTGGGTGCGCGCGGCCCGGACTTCGATGAGGTCCCGGTGTCGAGCGAGGCCCGGCCCCGGAGGGCGGGCCGTCGGCTCACTTGCCGAGAAGCTTCTTGATCTTCTTGGCGTCGGCCGGAGCCATCTCGGTCTTGCCCGCAAGACGGCGCGTCAGCGTCGACGGCTTGTGCTCGAGAAGGTGGCGGCGACCGGCGCGCTGACGCATCACCTTGCCGGAGCCGGTGATCTTGAAGCGCTTGCTCGCACCGCTGTGCGTCTTGTTCTTCGGCATGTCGCCGTTCTCTCCTCATCGGTGGCGTTCCCGTCGGCTGCGCCCGGAAGGGGCGGGCAGGCGGGAACGTCAGCTGTTTCTGGTGGGACGTACCGGGGCCCGGCGGCCCCGGCGAGGCTCACGCCTCGGCCGGCTCCTCGGCGGACTCGGCGGGAGCGGCACCTCGCTGTGCTTCCTTGCGGGCTGCCTGCGCCTGCCGGGCTTCGGCCATGGCTTCCGTCTTCTTCTTGTGCGGACCAAGCACCATGATCATGTTGCGGCCGTCCTGCTTGGGGTTCGACTCGATGAACCCCAGCTCCTGGACGTCCTCCGCGAGGCGCTGCAGCAGCCGGAAGCCCAGCTCCGGACGCGACTGCTCACGACCGCGGAACATGATCGTGATCTTGACCTTGTCACCCTGCTTGAGGAACCGGACGACGTGACCCTTCTTGGTGTCGTAGTCGTGCGGATCGATCTTCGGCCGGAGCTTCATCTCCTTGATGACCGTGTGCGCCTGGTTCTTGCGCGCCTCACGGGCCTTCATGGCCGACTCGTACTTGAACTTCCCGTAGTCCATGAGCTTGCACACGGGCGGCCGTGCGTTCGCGGCCACCTCGACCAGGTCGAGGTCGTACTCCTGTGCGAGCTCCAGGGCCTTGGCAAGCGGCACGATGCCGACCTGCTCGCCACTGGGACCGACGAGTCGCACCTCGGGGACGCGAATCCGGTCGTTGATGCGGGGCTCGGCGCTGATGGGGCCTCCTAGGTAGCACCACGCAACTGCCTGGCGGACAGCCGCGTCACGTTTCTGTGTGGTGAGACCGACCCGTCATGGGCGCGACGTGAGAAACGCCCCGGACGGGACACAAGACGGGGCTCCGCACAGACCGGGAGCACCGCCGCGTTCACCGCGGGGCGCGACCTGACCTTTGACCTGCCGGCCGCGAGGCCGGTACAGGTGGGAGATCGGAGCCTCCACTTGCGGGCCGGGCAACCGCGCTGGCGCGCGGACGTCCGACCGGTCGTCGTCCATGTTACACGAGCTCCGGGGCCCCCGCCCCCGGGTCGCGGCCCGGGGGCGGGGGCCGCCACGGGGCCGGTCGGGGCGGGCGCGGGGGTGAGCCTAGGCTGGTCCGCGACCCTCCGGCTGCGAGAAAGCGAAGAACGACGATGAGCGACGCCGTCCCCTCCCCCGGCCCGGACGAGACCCGGCCCGCCGAGACCGCGGGCGGACCCGGCGCCGGGCGGGCGCCCGACTTCGACGCCGCGACGCGCGACATCGCCGACGTCCCGGCCGTCGAGGTGATCACCACCGTCGCGGTGCACCTGATGAGCGCGGCGGCCGTGAACCTCGGTCTGGCCGAGGAGGGCGAGCAGCACAAGGACCTGGACGAGGCGAGGAAGCTGATCCAGGCGCTGGCCGGGCTGGTGACGGCGAGCGCGACCGAGATCGGCTCCTACCACGCGGCGCCGCTGCGGGACGGCCTGAAGTCCCTGCAGCTGGCCTTCCGCGAGGCGTCCGTCGTCCCGGACGAGCCGGGTCAGGGGCCCGGCGAGAAGTTCACCGGCCCGGTGTACGGCTGAACAGCGGCGTCCCCGGCAGCTCGGTCCCCGGCGGCACGAGGGCCAGCTCCAGGCCCCGGACGAGGTGCTCGCGCAGCACCGCGTCGGCCGCCAGGGCACCGGCGACGCGGGAGGCCGTCTCCCGCGCCGGCGCACCGGGGGCCAGCTCCAGCGCCAGAGTGCCGTCGGCCCGTCCGCCGGGGCCCAGGTGTGCGCGGGCCACGCCGGGGTCGGCCGCGACGAGCGTCCGCACCGCGTGCGTCACCGCGGGGTCGGCGAGCGGGCCGGCGTCGTCGGCCCGTCCGGCGGCCACGGCCCGCAGCGCGGCCCCGGTGAGCTGGTAGGTCACCGGCCCGGAGAGGTCGAGGACCAGGGTGTCGGCCCGCTCGTGCGCGGCCGCCCGGAGGGCCCGCCCCAGGTCGACGGCGACCGGGCGGGCGTCCTCGCGCCAGCGCGCGAGCGACCGCGTGGAGGTGAACACCGGGAGCGCCTTGCGCCCGCCGGGGGCCGTGAGCGTGGGGACCGCCATGTCGCTGGTCTTCTCTCGGCGCAGCCCGTCGGGGCCCGTCTCCACCTCGCCGAGCAGGGCGACGACCGGGACGAGGAGCCGCGCCCGGGCCAGGGCGGCCAGGACGCGCGGCTCGGCGCCGCGGTCCTCGGACCAGGCGGTCAGCGCCTCGGCGAGCGCCGGGTCGGCGGAGCCGTCGTCGTCCGCGAAGCCGGGGTCGGGGATGTTCTTGAGCACCACCCGACGAGGGTAGCCCCCGCGCGTCACTGCCTGCGGCGCGGGCGTCCGCTCGTGTGGAGGCCCACCGCGCCGGCGACCAGGACGACGCCGGCCGCGCAGGCGGCGACGGCGGGCCAGCCGGGCGCCCCGCCGGACCGGGGCGCCGGTCCGGGGCCGAAGTACTCGGCCGCGTGCTCCCGTGCCCGGGGGCGCCGGGGGCCGAGTTCCAGCGTCGCCGCGACCTCGACGGCGGCGGCCGCGTCGACCACTCCGGTGCCGAGCGCGTCGCTGCGCCCGCCCGCCGGGGTGGCGTCGGCGGTATCGGCGAGGAGCCGCTTGATCTGCGCCGGGCTCAGCTCCGGGTGGGCGGAGCGGACGAGGGCGACCGTGCCGGAGACGACGGCGGCGGCGGCGCTGGTGCCCCAGCCCCGGTAGTAGCGCCGGTCGGGGTCCGCTATCACCACGTCCTTGCCCGGCGCGGCCACGGTGGCGTACCAGCGGCTGGTGGAGAAGGGGGCCCGCTCCCCGTAGCGGTCGACGGCGGTGACGGCGATCACGCCGGGGTAGGCCGCCGGGTAGGAGACCGGGTCGCCGTCCTCGCCGCCGTTGCCCGCCGAGGCCACCACGACGGCGCCCCGGCGCAGCGCGTACCGGACGGCGGCGTCCTCCTCCGGGTCCGGGTGGGCGGAGGCGCTGTCGTCGCCGAGGGAGAGGTTGATGACGTCGGCGCCCTGGTCGACGGCCCAGCGGATGCCCTCGGCGAGCGCGCCGCCTCCCTCGGCGTCGCGTGCCTCCTCGCGGGCCGGGTCCGCCTCCTCCAGAAGCACCCGCACCGGCAGGACCGTGGCCTCCGGGGCCACACCGAGGACACCGTCCGCACGGTCCGGCCCGTGGCCGCGTCCGGCGATGATGCCCGCCATCGCGGTGCCGTGCCGGGCCCACGCCTCGTCGCCGGGCTCGGCCCCGAGGCCCACCATGTCCTTGCCCTCGACGACCGCCCCCGACAGGTCCGGATGACCGGCGTCGACCCCGGTGTCCAGGACGGCGACGGTGACGCCCGCGCCCCTGGTCGTCTCCCACGCCTGGCGGGCGCCGATGGCGTCCAGCGGCCACTGGCGTTCGCGGATGGTGTCCGCGTGTGCCGCCGGGGCCGTCAGGAGCGAGCCCACGACCAGGAGGGCGAGGAGCAGGAGGGCGCCCGCGGGCCGGGTGCGGCCGGTGCCGCGTGCGCCGTTCACCGCCCCTCCCGGACCGCGTCGGACGCGGCGTCGCTCAGGGCGTCCTCGACGAGGCCCGCGATGCCCTGCGAGGCGTGGCCGAGCCCGGCCTGGGCGGCGGCGCTGGTCTCCCCGTCCCGGACCGCGCGCCCGGCGGGCTGCGGATCGCTGACGGTACGCCCGTCGGCGAAGCCGGAGACGGTGTAGACGACCACCGGGAGGGAGGTGCCGACGCGGACGGTCCAGCTGGCCCGCTGCGCGTCGCCGAATCCGGCGGTGTCCGTGCCGCGTTCCGCGTACGGGCGGGGCATGAGGTCGGTGCGGCTCTCCAAGTGCTCGCCGTCCCGGTCGGTGAACCGCTCGCGCAGCTCCCGCAGGGCCGGGGGGTCGGCCTTGGTGAAGACGACGCCGACGGTGGTGAGGGTGGAGGACGTCTCGTCCACGTAGGTGGCGCGCAGGAGGCGCAGACAGCCGACGGGCGCGAGCGCCTTGGCCAGCAGTTCGTCGAACGCCTGCGCACAGCCGGAGTCGGGGGCGACGGCGGCGCGGATCCAGCGGCGGTCGGCGCCGCCCGGACCGGCGTTCTCCCCGGTCAGCTCGGGCGGGAAGAGGGTGTCGACGGGCACCTCGCGCCACAGGTCGCGGGCGGCCCGGAAGGTCTCCTCGGTGCTCGGCCCGCCGCTCGGGCCGCCCCGCAGCCACGCGCCCGCGACGCCGCCGCCGAGGAGGCCCACGCCCAGGACGAGGCACAGGGCGGCGGCCGCGGCGCGGGACCGCCCGCGGGGCGGGGGTGCCGGGGGCGCGGGCGGTGCGGGGGCGGCGGGGGGCGGCCCCTCGGGTCCGTCCGGGGGCCAGGGCGCCGGAACGGCCGTGGGGGGAGCCGGGACGTCGGGGCCGGGGGCGCGCCGCGGGAGGGCGGGCAGTCGCTCCGGCGGTGGCGGGCCGGGCTGGACCGGGAGGGCGGTGCGCGGCGCGGGCGGCGCCGGGGAGGAGCGGGGCGTGTCCGGGCGCGGGGAGCCGGCGGGCCGTCGGGGCGGCGGCGGGGATGCGCTCGCCGGATCCGCCTCAGTGCTCACCGGCACCCCCTCGCGCGTCGCGTGCCGTCCCGGTGAGCGGGTCGGCCGTTCGGCCCGCGGCGGCCGGCCGCGGACCCGTCGGTCATGGTGTGTGCGTCACTCTACGGGGCGTGCCGGTGGGTGCGGCAAGCCGCTCCCACCGGCACCGGCGGCTTCGGGCCGGGTCGTTCGCGCCCCGCTCAGCCGGAGACGGCCCGCTCGACCTCCTCGAAGGTCGCGGCGTCCACGAGCCCGGTGTCCTCCAGGACCTCCAGGTGGTCCAGGACCGTCTGGTTGGCCTGCCGCGCGTGGCGGCGGATGAGGTCGTTCTGCGTGGCCCCCCGCACCTTGCCGATGGTGGCGAAGATCTTGCCGTGGGAGGCGCGCAGCACGTTGGCGAACAGCTTGTCGAACTCGGCGCCCTCCGCTTCGCGCAGCTGCTCGACCCACCGCCGCTGTTCGGCGGTGGCCTCGTTCGGGATCTCGACGCCGAGGAGCTGGGCGTCCTCCCGCACGAGCTGGTCCAGCTCGGCGTGCCCGTCCATCAGGTGCAGCCCCGCCCGTTTGACGGCCTCGCTGGAGGCGTTGGTCTGGGCGAGCCGGCCGGCCGGGATCTCCCACAGCCCGGCCTGCCGCACGGCGACGAGGAACTCCCGGTCGACCTCGGTGACGGTGCCGATGTCACCGCCCTCGGGCACCGCGCCGTCCGCGTCCGAGTGGGTACCGCCGTCCGCGTGCGGTCCGCCACCGGCCGGGACGGGCACCGGCTCGGTGTCGGAGGCGCCGGTGACCTCGGCCCGGCCGCTGCCGCCCTGCAGCGCGACCAGCATCGCGGCGACGGCGATCAGGATGACCGCGGCGATGGTGACCAGCCCGAGCCGGGTCGGCACGGGCCCGTTCGCCGCACGTCGGTTGGGTCGCATCGTTCCTCCTACGTCGCACGGTCCCCCGGATACGGACCGCAGCCTGCCGCCCGGCGCGGGCGTGCCGGAGAAGTTGCGCACGAACGGACGACGACCGCCCCGCGCCCGGACCGATGGGGTACGGTCCCGTGCGGCGGGGCGGTCGGCCGGCCCGGCCCGGCGCGGTGCCTTCTCCCGCGCGGGCCGCCCGCGCGGGCTACAGCGGGGTGACGTAGGCGCCCGCGATACCGCCGTCGACGAGGAACTCGGCCGCGTTCACGAACGAGGCGTCGTCGCTGGCGAGGAACGCCACGGCCGCGGCGATCTCCTCCGGCTCGGCGAAGCGGCCGAGCGGGATGTGCACCAGGCGGCGCCGAGCGCGCTCCGGGTCCGCGGCGAACAGCTCGGTCAGCAGCGGCGTGTTGACGGGGCCGGGGCACAGCGCGTTGACGCGGACGCCGTCGCGGGCGAACTGCACACCCAGCTCCCGGGACATCGCGAGCACCCCGCCCTTGGACGCGGTGTAGCTGATCTGCGAGGTGGCGGCGCCCATCTTGGCGACGAAGGAGGCGGTGTTGATGATCGAGCCGCGCCCCTGGCGCCGCATGTACGGGATGACGTGCTTGCAGCACAGGTAGACGGAGGTGAGGTTGACGTCCTGCACGCGGCGCCAGGCGTCCAGGTCGGTGGTGAGGATGGAGTCGTCGTCCGGCGGGGAGATGCCGGCGTTGTTGAAGGCGACGTCGACGGACCCGTAGGTGTCGTGCGCCGTCGCGAACAGCGCCTCGACCTGCGCGGGATCGGTCACGTCGACGGCCACGAACAGGCCGCCGGTCTCCTCGGCCGCGGCCTCGCCCCGCTCGGGGTCGACGTCGGCGCACACCACGTGGGCGCCCTCGGACGCCAGCCGCCGCGCGGTCGCCAGACCGATGCCGCTGCCGGCCCCGGTGACGACGGCCGTCCGGCCGACCAGCCTGCGGCACACCGCTCCGTCGTGCCGCGCGTCCGCTTCGGTTCCGGTCACTGCTGCTCCTCGGTGCTGATGAAGACGTTCTTCGTCTCGGTGAACGCGGACAGGGCGCCCGGTCCCAGCTCACGGCCGAGTCCGGACTGCTTGTAGCCGCCGAAGGGCGTCCAGTACCGCACGGCGGCGTGCGAGTTGACGGAGAGGTTGCCCGCGCCGACGGCCCGGGCCGTGCGCAGGGCGCGGGCGCCGTCGCGTGTCCACACCGACGCGGCCAGCCCGTAGGGGGTGGCGTTGGCCTGCCGGACGGCGTCGGCCTCGTCGGTGAAGGGGAGCACCACGGCCACGGGCCCGAAGACCTCCTCCACCGCGACGCGGTCCCCGGGGCGGCCCTCCAGGACGGTGGCCGGGTACCAGTAGCCCCTGCCCCGCGGCGCGGTGCCGCGGATGGCGGCGGGGGCGTCCTCGGTGACGAAGGAGCGGACGCGGTCGCGCTGGGCGGCGGAGACCAGCGGTCCCATGGCGGTGCCCGGATCGCGGGGGTCGCCGCAGGTGTAGGCGTGCACGGCGGGTTCGAGCAGCGCCAGGAAGCGGTCGTAGACCTCCCGCTGGACGAGGATGCGGCTGCGCGCGCAGCAGTCCTGGCCGGTGTTGTCGAGGAACGACGCGGGCGCGGCGGCCGCGGCCCGTTCCAGGTCGGCGTCGGCGAAGACGATGTTCGGGCTCTTGCCGCCCAGTTCCAGGGTGACCCGCTTGACGTGCGCGGCGCAGCGGCGCATCACCTCCTTGCCGACGGCCGTGGATCCGGTGAAGGCGACCTTCGCGACGCCGGGGTGGTCCACCAGTGCCCGCCCGGTGACGGAACCCGCGCCGGGCAGCACCTGGAAGAGGCCCTCGGGCAGCCCCGCCGCCAGGGCGAGCTCGGCCAGGCGCAGCGCGGTGAGCGGCGTCGTCTCGGCCGGCTTGAGCAGGACGGCGTTCCCGGCGGCGAGAGCCGGGGCGGTGCTCCACGCCGCGACGGGCATGGGGAAGTTCCAGGGCGCGATGACGGCGACGGTGCCCAGCGGCTCGCAGAAGGTGAGGTTCACCCCTCCGGGCACGGGGATCTGCTGCCCCGTCAGGCGTTCGACCCCGCCGGCCGCGTACTCCAGGAGGTCGCGCACGTTGCCCGCCTCCCAGCGGGCGTTGCCGATCGGGTGGCCCGCCTCGGCGACCTCCAGCAGGGCGAGCTCCTCGCGGTGCGCGTCGACGGCGTCGGCGAACCTCCGCAGCCGGCGGGCCCGATCCCCCGGGGGGAGGGCCGCCCAGCGGGGCTGGGCGGCACACGCCCTGCGGACGGCGGCGTCCACCTCGGCGGGCGGGGTGCCCGGCACGGTGGCGATCAGCTCCTCGGTGGCCGGATCGGTCACCCGGAGCTCGTGGACGTCCGGCGTCGGGGCGGACGTGTCGCTCTCGGGGGTCTGGTTGCTCACGGGGGCACACCTCACATGCGCTCGAAGGAGCGGTAGCGCTCCCAGTCGGTGACGGCGGTGTCGTAGGCGTCCTGCTCGACCCTGGCCATGGTGGCGTAGTGGTCGACGACGTCGTCGCCGAACGCGGCCCGGGCCGTGGCGCTCCCGCGCCACAGCGCGGCGGCCTCCCGCAGGGTGGCGGGGACCTGCGGGGCGTCGCCCGCGTAGGCGTTGCCGGTGCAGGGGTCGGGCAGGGGGAGTTCCGCGTCGACGCCGTGCAGCCCGGCGGCGATCATCCCGGCGAGGGCGAGGTAGGGGTTGACGTCGCCGCCGGGCAGCCGGTTCTCCAGCCGGTGCCCCGGGCCGTGGCCCAGGACGCGCAGGGCGCAGGTGCGGTTGTCGGGCCCCCAGGCGGCGGCGGTGGGGGCGAAGGAGCCGGGCCTGAAGCGCTTGTAGGAGTTGATGCCGGGCGCGTACAGGAGGGTGAACTCCCGCAGGGCGGCCAACTGCCCGGCCAGGAAGTGGCGCATGAGCGCGGACATGCCGTGCACGTCGTGGGGGTCGGCGAGCAGCGGCGTCCCGGCGGCGTCGCGCAGGGAGAGGTGGACGTGGCAGGAGTTGCCCTCGCGCTCGTCGTACTTGGCCATGAAGGTGAGGGCGTAGCCCTCCTGCGCGGCGATCTCCTTGGCCCCGGTCTTGTACAGCACGTGCTGGTCGCAGGTGGTGAGCGCGTCGTCGTAGCGGAACACGATCTCGTGCTGGCCGAGGTTGCACTCGCCCTTGGCCGACTCCACGGCGAGGCCGGCGGCGCCCATCTCGTTGCGGATGCGCCGCAGCAGCGGCTCGATGCGGCCGGTGCCGAGGACGGAGTAGTCGACGTTGTACTGGTTGACGGGGGTGAGCCCCCGGTAGCCGCGGTTCCACGCCTCCTCGTAGGTGTCGCGGAAGACGATGAACTCCAGCTCGGTGCCCGCGTACGCGGTCCAGCCGCGCTCGGCCAGCCGGTCGAGCTGGCGGCGCAGGATCTGCCGGGGTGAGGCGGTGACCGGCGAGCCGTCGTGCCAGGCGACGTCGGCGGTGATCTGGGCGGTGCCGGGGTGCCAGGGTGTGCGGCGCAGGGTGGCGGTGTCGCCGTGCAGGGCGAAGTCGCCGTAGCCGCGCTCCCAGGACGCCATGGCGTATCCGTCGACGGTGTTCATGTCGGCGTCCACGGCCAGGAGGTAGTTGCAGCCCTCGGTGCCGTGGTGCAGGACCTCGTCGAGGAAGTACCGTGCGGCGAACCGCTTGCCCTGGAGCCGTCCCTGCATGTCGGTGAACGCCAGGACCACGGTGTCGATCTCACCGGTGTCGACGAGTCCGCGGAGCTCTCCGACGGAGAGCGGGGGTGTGCGGTCTGCCACGGGCGGGCCTCCTGTCCGAGCCTTCGGAAGCCATAAGGTAGTACCGAAGACCTTTGGAGGGAAGGGGACGGCCATGGCGGAGCGCCCGGAGCACCAGGAGGACCAGGAGCGCCCGGAGCCCGGGGCGGGCGGCGGCGGGGAGGCGGACGCGCGGGACCGACTGGCACCCGTGCTGCGCCCGGTGCGGGCGGGCAACGGCTTCGAGGAGGCACTGGAGCAGGTGCTCCAGGTGCTGCGGCTGGGGCTGGTGCCGGCGGGCGGACGACTGCCCGCCGAGCGGGAGCTGGCCGAGCGGCTCGGCGTCAGCCGCGTCACCCTGCGCGACGTGCTGAAGGTGCTGGCGGAGCAGGGCCTCGTGGAGAGCCGGCGCGGCCGGTACGGGGGCACGTTCGTGCGGCAGCGCGGGGCCGGGCGGCAGGACGGGGACGCGTCGAGGGAGTTGCGCCGCCGCGTCGCCGCGGTGGACCTGGAGGACGTCCTGCGCTTCCGCGAGGTGCTGGAGACGGGCGCGGCCGAGCTGTGCGCCTCCCGCCCGCTCGCCCGGGACGGGGCCCGGCGGCTGCGGACGGCCCTGGCGGCGACGGGGGACGCGCCACTGGAGGACTACCGCCGCCAGGACACCCTCTTCCACCTCGCCCTCGTCGAACTGGCCGGCTCCCCCAGCCTGGCGGCCCAGTACGCCGCGGTGCGGGCCACCGTCAACGACCTGCTGGACTGCATACCCCTGCTCGTGCGCAACCTGGAGCACGCCCAGCACCAGCACGCCGCCGCCGTGGAGGCGATCCTCGACGCGGACGCCGAAGGGGCGAGGGCCGTCCTGCGCGAGCACTGCGCGGGCACCGCCGCGCTGCTGCGCGGGTTCCTCACCTGACGGCCGCGGCACCCGGTGCGGTGTAGTCGACGTGTCCGGGGTCTTGCGCCCCGCCACCCGCAGCGCAAAGGTATGGCCTCACACCAATGCGCCGCACCGGCGCACGGCACCCACGACAGGCGGGAGCAGAGCATGGCCGAGGAATCCCGGTCCCCGATGGCCGCGCCCACGACGACGGCCGTCCCTCCCGAGGACGCCTACCTCGCCCGCCGATCGCTGCGGCGGGGCAGCGCGGGCTGGCTGCTCCTCACCGGCCTCGGCGTGGCCTACGTCGTCTCGGGCGACTACGCGGGCTGGAACTTCGGCCTGGCCGAGGGCGGCTTCGGCGGGCTGGCGATCGCCACGGTGCTGATGGGCCTGATGTACACCTGCCTGGTCTTCTCCCTGGCCGAGCTGTCGGCCGTGCTGCCCACGGCCGGCGGGGGGTACGGCTTCGCACGCCGCGCGCTCGGGCCCTGGGGCGGCTTCCTGACCGGCACGGCCATCCTCATCGAGTACGTCCTGGCACCGGCCGCCATCGCCGTGTTCATCGGCGGCTACGTCGAGTCCCTCGGCCTGTTCGGGCTGACCTCGGGCTGGCCGGTGTACCTGGTGTGCTTCGCCGGTTTCATCGGGGTGCACCTGTGGGGCGTCGGTGAGGCACTGCGGTTCAGCTTCGTCGTGACCGGCACCGCCGTCGTGGCGCTGCTCGTCTTCTCGGCGGGTGCGCTGACGCACTTCGACGCCGCCTCCCTCACCGACGTGCGAGGCGACGGCGACGCCTTCGGGGCGAGCGGCTGGCTGCCGTACGGCCTGCTCGGCATCTGGGCGGCGGTGCCGTTCGGCATGTGGTTCTTCCTCGGCGTGGAGGGCGTTCCGCTGGCCGCCGAGGAGACCCGCGACCCGGCCGCGACGATGCCGCGCGCCATGGGGCTGGCCATCGGCATCCTGGTCGTCCTCGCCCTGCTCACGCTCCTGCCCGCCGCCGGGGCCGCCGGCTCGGACGCCATCAAGGACGCCGACAACCCGCTGGTGGCGGCGTTGGAGGCGGCGGCTGGCGGCGAACCGACGACACTGAGCCGCGTCGTCAACTACGCGGGCCTCGCCGGGTTGGTGGCCTCGTTCTTCTCCCTCATCTACGCGGGCTCACGACAGCTGTTCGCGTTGTCGCGGGCGGGGTACCTGCCCCGCTTCCTGTCGTTGACCAGCCGCCGCAAGGCCCCGTACCTGGGCCTGCTGGTGCCCGGTGCCATCGGGTTCACCCTGGCGGCCGCCACCGGCGACGGCGCGCGGATGCTGAACGTCGCCGTCTTCGGAGCCGCCGTCTCCTACGTGCTGATGTCCCTGTCGCACATCGTGCTGCGCCGCCGGGAGCCCGAGCTGCACCGCCCCTACCGGACGCCCGGCGGGCTGCTCACCTCCTGCGTCGCCTTCGCGCTGGCCTGCCTGGCGGTGGTGGCGACCTTCCTGGTCGACCCCTGGGCGGCGGGCATCGCGCTCGCGCTGTACCTGGTGGCCGTCGGGTACTTCACCTTCTACTCCCGGCACCGGCTGGTGGCCACGGCCCCGGAGGAGGAGTTCGCGGCGCTCGCCGAGGCGGAGGCGGAGCTGCGCCGGTGAGGCCCGGCACCGGTGCATGATCGTCCCTTGGAGACCGCACGACCTGTGGAGGTGACGGGGTGGCCCCCGCGTTGATCGGCGTCAGCACCTATCTGGTGGACTCGGCGCGTTGGAGCTTCTGGGACCTGCCGGCCGCCGTCCTGCCCGCCGGATACCACCGGATGGTGCAGCGCGCGGGCGGCCTGGCCCTGCTGCTGCCGCCCGACCCGGCGCCGTCGGCGGCCCGGCAGGTCGTGGCCGGGCTGGACGGACTGCTCGTCGCCGGAGGCGCGGACGTCGACCCGGCCCGCTACGGCGCCGCGCGCGACCCGCGCACGGGTGAGCCCTCGCCCGAGCGGGACGCCTGGGAACTGGCCCTGATCCGCGCGGCGCTGGACCGCGGCGTACCGCTGCTGGGCGTCTGCCGCGGCATGCAGCTGCTCAACGTCGCGCTCGGCGGCACGCTCGACCAGCATATCGACGGCCACCAGGGCGCGCCCGGCACGTTCCTGGACCACCGGGTGTCCCCCGTTCCCGGCACGCTGCTCGGCTCCGTGCTGGGCGGCCCGGTGGACGTCCCCTCCTGCCACCACCAGTCCGTCGACCGGCTCGGGGCGGGGCTGCGCGTCAGCGGCCGGGCCGACGACGGCGTGGTGGAGGCGGTGGAGGCGGCCGCCGGAGAGGTCTTCGTGCTGGGCGTGCAGTGGCACCCGGAGGCCGGCCGGTGCGGACGCGTCGTCCGCGCCCTCGTCGACGCGGCGGAGGGCCGCCGGGATCAGCCCGGGCCCAGCGCCTCACGCAGCGCCGCGCCCAGCACGGTGGGCGCCTCCGTCAGCGACGGGCCGTACCAGGTGAGGTGACGCCCGCTCACCAGCGCGGCGGGCTGGGGGAAGCACTCCGGGCCGTCGTCCGCGGTGAACCGGTAGGGCTCGTCGGGGAGCACGACGACGTCGGCGTCGGCTTCGGCCAGTTCGGCCAACGGCACGCGCGGGTAGCGCTCGGCGTGTCCGGCGTGCACGGTGACCACGCCCAGCCGGGCGAGGACGTCCCCGGCGAACGTGTCGCGGCCGAGCACCATCCACGGCCGGCGCCAGATCGGCACGACCGCGCGGGCGGGCCCGCGCGGGGCCGCCGCCTCCGCCTCCCGCCACACGGCCCGCGCCTCGTCCAGCCAGTCCGGGCGCGGCAGCCCGCAGCCGTGCACCAGGGCGCGGTCCAGTTCGGCGAAGCCCTGCTCCAGTGTGCGGACCTCCGTGACGAGCACGTGCAGGCCCGCGCGGCGCAGGGCGTCGAGGTCGGCCGGACGGTTCTCCTCCTCGTTGGCGAGCACGAGGTCCGGGGCGAGCGCGGCGATCCGCGCCGTGTCGGGGTTCTTGGTGCCGCCGACGCGTGCCACCTCCAGCCCCTGCGGGTGGGTGCACCAGTCCGTCGCGCCGACCAGCAGACCGGGCGCCGTCACGGCCACGGCCTCCGTCAGCGACGGCACCAACGAGACCACCCGGCCGACATCCCCGCGCGCTGAACCCATGCGGCAAGGTTAGGGCCGCCACCGGCCCGGCGGCAGCCCCCGGTGTCGGCGGGCTGCGGCATCATCGGGGGGTGACCACGCGACGCCTGATGCTCCTCGACACCGCCTCCCTGTACTTCCGCGCCTACTTCGGGGTGCCGGAGTCCGTCACCGCGCCGGACGGCACACCCGTCAACGCGGTGCGCGGACTGCTCGACTTCATCGCCCGGCTGGTGCACGACCACCACCCGCAGGCCCTGGTGGCCTGCATGGACGAGGACTGGCGGCCCGCCTGGCGGGTGGAGCTGATCCCGTCCTACAAGGCGCACCGGGTCGCGGCGGAGCAGCCGGCGGGCCCGGACGAGGAGGTGGTCCCGGACACCCTCGCCCCGCAGGTCCCCGTCATCGAGGAGGTCCTGGACGCCCTGGGCATCGCCCGCGCGGGGGCCGCCGGGTACGAGGCCGACGACGTGATCGGCACCCTGACGGGCCGGGCCGAGGGGCCCGTGGACATCGTCACCGGTGACCGGGACCTCTTCCAGCTCGTCGACGACGCACGCGGCGTGCGGGTGCTGTACCCGGTCAAGGGCATGGGCACGCTGGCCGCGTTCGACGAGGCGGCACTGCGGGAGAAGTACGGCGTCGACGGCCCGGGGTACGCGCTGCTGGCCCTGCTGCGGGGCGACCCGAGCGACGGGCTGCCGGGCGTGCCCGGCATCGGCGAGAAGACGGCGGCCCGGCTGATCGCCGCCCACGGCGACCTGCCGGGCATCCTGGCCGCCGCCGAGGACCCGACCTCCGGGGTGACGCCCGCGCTGCGGCGCCGGCTGGCCGAGGCGCGCCCGTACCTGGCCGTCGCGCCCACCGTCGTCCGCGTCGCCGCCGACGTACCGCTGCCGCCGCTCGACGCCGCGCTCCCGGCCGGGCCGCGCGACCCGGAGCGGCTCACGGAGCTGGCCGAGCGGTGGGGGCTGGGCGGCTCGTTGCAGCGCGTGCTCGCCGCCCTGCCCCGCTGAGGACCCGCCCGCCCGGGTTCGGGTACGGCCACGCGCGGCAGGGGCCGTACCCGGGCGCCGTCAGCCGACGGACGAGTAGGCGACGACGCCGCGCAGCATGGAGTCGACCGCCCGGCGGGCGTTGCGCCGGACGGTGCCGCCCTCGGGAGCGGCGGCGGCGAGCTGGCCCAGCACGTCGATGACCTGCTTGCACCAGCGCACGAAGTCCCCGGCGGGCATCTCGGCCTCGCGCAGGACGGCGTCCAGGCCGTCGCCCTCGGCCCAGCGGTACACGGGCCAGGCGAAGCCAAGGTCCGGCTCCCGCTGGCCCACGCCCTCCGTCTGGCTGACGCCGTGTCGCTCCTCCAGCGCGTCCAGCCGGCCCCAGATGCGGACCATCTCGCCGAGCGCCGCCTTGGCCCCGCCGCCCGGCAGCGCGGGCGGCAGCGCGTCGTCGGGCGAGCGGGCCTCGTAGACCAGTGCCGAGGCGCAGGCGGCCAGGTGGGACGGCGAGAGCCCCTCCCAGACGTTCTCCCGCAGGCACTCGGCGGCCAGCAGGTCGAGTTCACCGTAGAGCCGGGCCAGCCGCCTGCCGTCCGCCGTGACCGTGTCGCCGTCCAGGTACCGCAGGTCGGCGAGGAGGGCGTAGACGCGGTCGAAGGTCCTCGCGATGGTGTTGGTGCGGCCCTCGATGCGCCGTTCCAGCTGCCGGGTGTCCCGCCGGAGCCGGTGGTAGCGCTCGGCCCAGCGGGCGTGGTGCTCCCGGTCGTCGCAGCCGTGGCAGGGGTGCTGACGGATCGCCGCCCGCAGCCGCAGGATCTCCTCGTCCTCGGTGGCGGCCGAGCGCTGCTTGCGGCGCCGGTGCGGCGGCGTCCCGTCGTGGCCGGCGGCTGTGGCCCGGGTGCGCAGCGCCGACGCGAGGTCGCGCCGCGACTGCGGGCTGCGCGCGTTGAAGGACCGGGGGACGCGCATGCGGTCCAGCGCCTCGACGGGGACGGGGAAGTCCATCCCCGCCAGCCGTTTGACCTGCCGCCCCACGGTGAGGACCAGCGGGCGCGGGCCGTCGTGGTGGTCGAACGGCCGGTGGCCGTGGCTGCGGCCGGCCGGCAGGCCCGGGTCCAGGACGAGCGCGAGGCCGGCGTACTTGCCGGTGGGGACGTGGATGATGTCGCCCGGGCGCAGCTTCTCCAGCGCCGCGGCGGCCTGGGCGCGCCGCTGGACGGCGCCCTGCTTGGCCAGTTCGGTCTCCCGGTCCTTCAGTTCGCGCCGCAGCCGCCCGTACTCGGCGAAGTCGCCGAGGTGGCAGGTCATGGCGGCCTCGTAGCCCTCCAGGCCCTCCTCGTTCTTCTGCACCTGGCGGGAGATGCCGACCACCGACCGGTCCGCCTGGAACTGCGCGAAGGACGTCTCCAGCAGCTCGCGCGAGCGGTGCCGGCCGAACTGCTCGACGAGATTGACGGCCATGTTGTACGAGGGCTTGAACGAGGAACGCAGCGGGTAGGTGCGCGTCCCGGCGAGACCGGCCAGGCCCTCCGGGTCCATGCCGCGCTGCCACAGCACGACGGCGTGGCCCTCGACGTCGATGCCGCGCCGTCCGGCCCGGCCCGTCAGCTGGGTGTACTCCCCCGGGGTGATGTCGGCGTGCTGCTCGCCGTTCCACTTGACGAGCTTCTCCAGCACCACCGAGCGGGCGGGCATGTTGATGCCGAGGGCCAGGGTCTCGGTGGCGAACACCGCCTTGACCAGCCCCTTGACG
Organism: Streptomyces chumphonensis; assembly: GCF_014779715.1. GTDB lineage: Bacteria > Actinomycetota > Actinomycetes > Streptomycetales > Streptomycetaceae > Streptomyces > Streptomyces chumphonensis. The sequence goes on along the minus strand of NZ_JACXYU010000003.1, from coordinate 147,414 downwards.
AACAGCTCCTCGACGACCTCCTTGAAGGTCGGCAGCATGCCCGCGTGGTGGGCGGCGATGCCCCGCTGGAGGCCCTCCAGCCATTCGAAGTAGCCGAGGACGTGGAGGTCCTGGTCCGGGATGGACGCCGTGCGCTCCTCGACGATCCCCCGGACGGTGGCCTGGGCGGCCGCGTCGTTGAGCCGCAGCCCGGCGACGAGGCACTGCTGCACGGCCGCCTCGCAGCCGGCGCGGCTGAAGATGAACGTGATCGCGGGCAGCAGCCCCGCCGCGTCGAGCCGGTCGATGACCTCGGGCCGGCTGGGCACCCAGATCCGGCGGCGGCGCTCCCGCTCCCGGTCGGCCTCCCGCTTCGGTCCGCGCCGGTCGCGCCCGTTCGGGCGGCTGTTCTCCATCCGGGCCATCCGGACGAGGTCGGGGTTGACGGTCCGCTTGCCGGACTTCTCCTCGAAGAGGTCGTACATGCGGCGTCCCGCGAGCACGTGCTGCCACAGGGGCACGGGGCGGTGCTCGGAGACGATCACCTCGGTGTCGCCGCGCACGGTGTCGAGCCAGTCGCCGAACTCCTCGGCGTTGGAGACGGTCGCGGACAGCGAGACGAGCGTCACCGAGTCGGGGAGGTGGATGATGACCTCCTCCCACACCGCGCCGCGGAAGCGGTCGGAGAGGTAGTGGACCTCGTCCATGACGACGTACCCGAGCCCGCGCAGCGTCTGGGAGCCCGCGTAGAGCATGTTCCGCAGCACCTCGGTGGTCATGACGACGACCGGTGCCTCGGCGTTGATGCTGTTGTCCCCCGTCAGCAGCCCCACCCGGTCGGCACCGTAGCGGCGCGCGAGGTCGGAGAACTTCTGGTTGGAGAGCGCCTTGATCGGCGTGGTGTAGAAGCACTTGCGGCCCTGGGTGAGGGCCAGGTGGACCGCGAACTCGCCCACGATCGTCTTGCCGGATCCGGTGGGCGCGGCCACCAGGACCCCCTTGCCGGCCTCCAGTGCCCGGCAGGCGTCGAGCTGGAACGGGTCCAGCTCGAAGTCGTACATCTCTCGGAAGGGTGCGAGCGCCGTCGCGTCTTCGGCCGCCCTCAGGCGTGCCGCGGCGTAGCGCTCAGCAGGGGACATGTCCTCGCTCATCGTGGCTACGAGCCTACCGGCCGAGTCTGACGACGCGCGATCATTTCATCGGCCCGCAGCCGCGGCTGCGCCGCCGGGCGGGACCGGACGGCCGCTCAGGTCACGTCGTCGTGTCCGCCCCGTCCGGAGCCGCGGTCGGCCTGTTCGGGGAAGGCGCTGGGGCCGACGGTCTCGGGGGTGAGGTCGAGCTCGGAGGCCTCGTCGTCGGCCAGGGCGGCGTCGGGGTCGCGTGCGGCCTTGCGGCGGTCGTGGACGAGGGAGAAGCCGACCGCGGCGAAGTACAGCGCCGTGATCGGCGCCGCGAGCACGATCATCGACAGCGGGTCGGTCGGGGTGACCATGGCCGCGAAGACGGAGATGCCGAGCACCATGCCCCGCCACCAGCCGAGCATGCGCCGGCCGCTCAGCACACCGCCCAGGTTGAGCAGGACGAGGACGAGGGGCAGCTGGAAGGCGAGCCCGAAGGCGAGGACGAGCTTGACCGAGATGTCGATCATGTCGTCGACGGTGATGATGTTCGTCGTGCCGTCCATGCTGAAGTTGAGCAGGACGGGGATGGCGTGCGGCAGCAGCCAGTGCGCGAGGAGGGCGCCGGTGAGGAAGAGCGGAGTGCCGAAGGCGACGACGGAGAGAGCGTACTTCTTCTCGTGCCGGTGCAGGCCGGGCGCGAGGAACGCCCACATCTGGTAGAGCCACACCGGGGCGGCCGCGACGAGGGCCGTGATGAGCGACACCTTCACGTAGGTGGTGAAGGGCGAGGTCAGGCCGTTCTGCGAGAGGATCGGGCAGCGGCCGTCCAGCGCCCGGGCCTCGGCCTCGTTCTCACAGACGCGGATCGGCTCGGTGATGAACTCGCCGATGTCCTTGGCGAAGAACATGGCGAGGACCATGAGCGGCACGATGGCCAGCAGCGCCTTGACCAGACGGTTCCGCAGCTCCCGCAGGTGTTCGACGAGAGGCATCCGCCCCTCGGGGTCCCTGGGTGCGGCCTTCTTGCGGGCGGACTTGAGCAACCCACGTCCTCAACTCATGGGCCGGCCCGCCCGGGGCGTGCCTGCCGGTGCCAGTGCTGTCGTCACGACGCGCGCCGACGGCGCGCGGGGAGGGCTCAGCCCTGCGTCGTGCGCCCGGGCTCCTCGACGGGACGCGAGCTGGTGACGTCGCCCGGGGCGGCCTGGATCGTCCGGGGCGCCGGCTCGGCGGGGGACTCCGGACCGCTGCCGTCGTGGCCCTTGTCCTTCTCCCCCTCCTTCTTCATCTGCGACGTCTCGCTCTTGAGGATGCGCATCGACTTGCCGAGGGCGCGCGCCGTGTCCGGGAGCCGCTTGGCGCCGAAGATCAGCACGATCAGTCCGATGATGATCACGAGCTGCCAGATGCCCATCTGACCCAACATGAATGCCTACCTTCTCGCCGAGGTCACCTGTGCCTTGCCGAGCGCGCCCGATTGGTCATCCGGTGCACCGCACGAGATGCCATGGTAACGCTCGGGGGTGAACGTCCGGCAATGCCCGCGGAACCGGACGGTGGCCCGGCGCGGACCGGCCCCCCGCTCCCGCCCGCGCCCGGACGGGGCTCAGCTCCGGCCGGCGGCCCCGGCCCGCGCCGCCCGGCGGGCGAGGGGTCCGGCGGCCCGCTCCAGGTCCTCCCCGGCCCGCGCGATGCGCTCCGAGCCGTCCGCGACGGCCCGCGAGAGCCGGCGCACCTCCAGGGCGACCCGGACGGACAGCACCCCCAGCACGGCGATGCCGCAGAAGGCGAGCACGAGGAAGAACATCGGCCAGAGCATGAGGGCGAGCGTAGTGCACGCCCCGGGCCGCGCCCGTCAGTCCCCGTAGGCGGCCAACGCCGCGCGGGCCGCCGCGCGGGCGCTCCGGGCGAGTTCGGGCGGCGCGGTGATCCGGCCGTCCGCACCGAGCCGCAGCGCGAGGCGGCGCAGCGAGCCCGGGTCGGGCGTGCGCAGGGTGATCCGCAGGCCGCCGTCGGGCAGTTCCTCGGCGCTGTCGTGGGGCCAGTACTCGGCGACCCACCGGCCGCGCGGCCCGACCTCGACCACGACCTCCGGGTCCTCGGCCGCGGGCTGCACCAGCGCCTGGGACAGGTCCCTGGGCGTGACCGGTGGCGGGTCGGCGGGTTCGTCCAGCAGCCGGATCTCCGCGACGCGGTCCAGCCGGAACGTGCGCCGCGCCTCGGAGAGCCGGCACCACGCCTCCAGGTAGGTGCGGCCCACGACGAAGAGGCGGATCGGGTCGACCTCCCGCTCGGTCAGCTCGTCCCGGGCGGGTGAGTAGTAGCGCAGCCACAACCGGCGCCGCTCGGCCAGCGCCCGGTCGACGTCGGCGAACACCCCGCCCTCCGACTCGAAGGTCACCGTCAGCCGGGAGCTGGCCCGGGCGTTCTCCCCCGCGGCCTCCTCCAGCTTCGCGGTGGCCCGCAGCAGCGCCTGCCGGTCCCCCTCGCGCAGGCCCGGCAGGGTGGCCACGGCGCGGGCGGCGACCAGCAGGGCGGTGGCCTCGTCGGCCGCCAGCCGCAGCGGCTTGCCGGTGGACTCGACGGCGTCCGCGTTGTGCCACCAGATGTGCTCGCCGTCGGTGTCGATGTCCAGCAGGTCCCCGCCACGGAAGCTGGTGCCGCACAGGGGCAGGACCTGCAGGTCGGAGATCAGCTCGTCGTGGCTGATGCCGAAGGCGCGGGCGACGTCCTCCACCCGGGCGCCGGGGCGCTCGCGCAGGTAGGTCACCAGCGACAGCATCCGCCGCGTCTGGTCGATGGCGTTGGCAGCCATGCGTTCGTATCCCCTCAGCCCTTGGCGACGGCACGCAGCCGGTCGACGACGTCCGCACGCAGGTCGGCGGGTTCCAGGACGAGGACGTCGGGGCCGAACTCGGCCAGCCAGGCGCCCAGTCCGTGCCCGTAGGGGACCTCCAGCTCCTCCCAGCCGTCCCCGGTGTCCCGCGCCTGCGTGGCGCGGGCGCGCAGCGGGTAGCCACAGCCCTTGCGCAGCCGGATGCGCGCGCTGGCCGTCGCGCTCTCCCCCGCCCACCGCTCGACGGTCTCCCGGACCCGCACCTGGTCGGGCACCTCGGCGGTGTAGGCCCCGGCACGGGAGCGGACGGGGCCGGTGATCCGCGAGAGACGGAAGACGCGCTCGGCGCGCCGGTCGCGGTCCCAGCCGGCCAGGTACCAGTGGCCGCGCCAGCACTCCAGGATCCAGGGCTCGACCTGCCGCCTGGCCGGTTGGGCCTCGGTGGACTTGCGGTACTGGAAGACCACGGGTCGACGGTCGCGGCAGGCGAGCATCAGGGGCTCGAACGCGGCGTCCTGGGCCGGGATGCGCGGTTGCAGCGCGCCGGAGGCGCCCCGGTCGTCCTCGGTGAGGGGCATCCCGGCCGCCCGCAGCTTCTGGAGCGCGCCGCTGGCGGCCCCGGCGAGCCGGGCCTGCTGCCACACCCGGGCGGCGAGCCCGAGCGCGGCGGCCTCGGCCGGGTCGAGGGTGATGGGCGGGAGCTGGTTGAGGTCGCGCCGGGCCTGGTAGGCGGCCTCCCCCTCGACGTTCTCCGCCGTGTCGATGATGAGGCCGAGCTCGCGCAGGTCGTCCTTGTCCCGCTCGAACATGCGGTTGAACGCGTCGTCCCCCGCGGCTTCGAGGTAGGCCTCGATGGAGGACCGCAGCTCGCGCTTGGTCAGTGGCCGGCGCGTCCCCAGCAGGCACAGCGCCAGGTTCATCAGCCGCTCGGCCTTGGCAATGGCCATCGACGCCCTCTCTCTACCCCGCTCCCGACCGATGACCGTACCGCTCCGCGTCTGCGGAGGCCAAACGGGCGACGGCCGGCCCGTGCCCCGCCCTGGGGGCGGGAACGGACCGGCCGTCACCGGTGGTTCGGCTCCGTGCCGGGCGCGGTCGCGCCGGCGCGTCAGGCCGCGACGAGGTCGCAGACGAAGATCAGCGTCTCGTTGGGCGCGATCCGCCCGCCGCCCGCGCCGTGCTCGCCGTAGGCGAGGTGCGCGGGGATGGTCAGCCGGCGCCGGCCGCCGACCTTCATGCCCTGGACGCCCTGGTCCCAGCCCGGGATGACCTGGCCGGCGCCGAGCTGGAACTCCAGCGGCTTGCCGCGGTTCCAGGAGGCGTCGAACTCCTCGCCGGTGCTGAAGGAGACCCCCACGTAGTGCACGGAGACCTTGGCCCCCGCCGCGGCGACCGGGCCGTCGCCCTCCCAGATGTCGACGATCTCCAGGTCGGCCGGCGGCGCGCCCTCGGGGAAGTCGACCTCCGGCTTGTCGATGTTCACGAAACTGCTCCTTCAGATGTTGACGGGTGACCGGTCCCCGGCGGCGGCGCCGTCACACGACGGCGAGGATGTCCACGCTGAAGACGAGCGTGGCACCGCCCGGGATGTCGCCCTGGCCCTCATCACCGTAACCCAGGTCCGGCGGCACGACGATCAAGACCCTGCTGCCCGCCTTCTTCCCCGTCAGTCCCTGCGACCAGCCCGGCACGACCTGCTGGAGGCTGAACTGGGCGAGCTGGCCCCGGTCGTAGGTGGCGTCGAACTGCTCACCGTTGTCCCACAGCACGCCCTTGTACTGGACCAGGACCGCGTCGGACTCCTTCACCTCGGCGCCGTCGCCCTCCAGGACGTAGTTCGCGACGAGCTTCTTCGGCGGGTCGGTCTCCTTCGGCAGTTCGATGGAGGGGGCCTTGCCGTCGGTGTTCGTCCCCACCCGGGGCAGGTCGGTGTTGTCCTGCGCGACCTCGGTGCCCTGCGCGGAGCTCTTCCCGTTGTACGTTCCGACGATGTCGACGACGAAGACGAGGGTGTCGTCCCCCTCGATGCCGCCCTGGGGGTTGCCGCTCTCGCCGTAGCCGTACTTCGGCGGGATGGCCATCTCGACGCGGTCACCGGCCTTCTTGCCCACCAGCACCTGGTCCCAGGCCGGGATCAGCTGGCCGACGCCGATCTGGAAGACGGCGGGCTTGCCGCCGTCGAAGGAGTTGTCGAAGACCTTCGCGGTGTCCCAGATCTGGCCCAGGTAGTCCGCCTGGAGGTAGTCGCCCTTGGCGACCTCGGCCCCGGTGCCCGCGACGAGGACCTGGACCGCGATGTCGGAGGACGGGTCGCCCGGCCCCTTGGCGATGGTGGGCTTCTCCCCGAACTCCTGTCCCGCCGTGAGCTCGGGGAGCGGCCCGTCGACGATCTTCCCGGTGGGCGCCGCCTCCGGGCTCTCGGCGTCCGGGCTGGGGGTCACGGAGTCCGAGCCGCCGTCGCCGTCGTCGCCGCAGGCGGCGAGAGCGAACAGGCCGGCAGGGAGGGCCAGGAGTACGGATCGTCGACGCACGTCAGTCCTCGTTCGGTTGGGGGGTGAGTTGACCGTGCGCGCCACTCTACGGGGAGAGCCGGGCCGCGCACGTGGGTGTGCACGGCCCGGCTCTCCCCGGTTCCTTCGGTCACATACCGGCGATCAGCTTCTCCACCCGCTCGTCCACCGCGCGGAAGGGGTCCTTGCACAGGACGGTGCGCTGGGCCTGGTCGTTCAGCTTCAGGTGCACCCAGTCCACCGTGAAGTCGCGGCGCTGTTCCTGGGCGCGGCGGATGAAGTCGCCCCGCAGCCGGGCCCGGGTGGTCTGCGGCGGCACGGACTTGCCCTCGAAGATCTTGAGGTCGTCGCACACGCGCTTGGCCTGCCCCTTGCGCTCCAGCAGGTAGTAGAGGCCACGACGGCGGTGGATGTCGTGGTAGGCGAGGTCTATCTGGGCGACCCGGGGGTGGGACATGGTGAGGTCATGCTTGGCCCGGTAGCGCTCCAGGAGCCGGTACTTCATCACCCAGTCGATCTCGGTGTCGACGCGGTCCAGCTCCTGGGTGCGGACCGCCTCCAGCGTCCGTCCCCACAGCTCCAGGACCTGCTCGACGACGCCGGTCCGGATGCCCCGCCGGTCGCAGAAGTCGGCCGCCTTCTCGTAGTACTCCTGCTGCACCTCCAGCGCGGACGCCTCCCGGCCGCTGGCCAGGCGCACCTTGCGCTGGCCGGTGATGTCGTGGCTGACCTCGCGGATGGCCCGGATCGGGTTCTCCAGGGTGAGGTCGCGCATCACGGTGCCCGCCTCGATCATGCGCAGCACGAGGTCGGTGGCGCCGACCTTGAGCAGCATGGTCGTCTCGGACATGTTGGAGTCCCCGACGATGACGTGCAGCCGGCGGTAGCGCTCGGCGTCGGCGTGGGGTTCGTCGCGGGTGTTGATGATGGGCCGGGAGCGCGTCGTGGCGGAACTGACGCCCTCCCAGATGTGCTCGGCCCGCTGGCTGACGCAGTAGACGGCGCCGCGGGGCGTCTGCAGCACCTTCCCCGCGCCGCAGACGAGCTGGCGGGTGACGAGGAAGGGGATCAGGACGTCCGCGAGGCGCGAGAACTCGCCGTGCCGGGCCACCAGGTAGTTCTCGTGGCAGCCGTAGGAGTTCCCGGCGGAGTCGGTGTTGTTCTTGAACAGGTAGACGTCGCCGGCGATGCCCTCCTCGTGCAGCCGGCGTTCGGCGTCGACGAGCAGCCCCTCGAGGATGCGCTCGCCGGCCTTGTCGTGGGTGACGAGCTCCACCACGTTGTCGCACTCGGGAGTCGCGTACTCCGGATGCGAGCCGACGTCGAGGTAGAGACGTGCACCGTTGCGGAGGAAGACGTTGCTGCTGCGGCCCCATGACACGACACGGCGGAAGAGGTACCGCGCCACCTCGTCAGGGGACAGCCGCCGCTGGCCCCGAAACGTACATGTGACGCCGTACTCGTTCTCCAGCCCGAAGATTCGGCGGTCCATGAGTGAACATTACGCCTGATGCCCGGTTCTGAAACCGGGTTCGACCGCGCCGTTCCGATCATTTTCCCCGCCCGTGACCGGCGGTGACGAGGGACCGGGCGCGCCCGGCGGACCGTCCAGCACGCGCCGGGTCAGCAGCAGGACCGCGAGCGCCGCCGCGCCGCCCGCGCCGGGCACGAGGAAGCCGCCGCCCGGCCCGCCGTGCTCGATGGCCGGGCCCACGACGGCGGTGCCCAGGGCGGCGCCGACCCCGAAGACCGTCACCAGCCAGGAGAACGCCTCGGTGACGGTGCCCGCCGGGGCGTGCCGGTCCACGACGACGAAGGCGCAGGTGAGGGCGGGGGCCAGGAAGAGCCCGGCGACGCAGGCCAGCACCGTCATGGTGACCGGGCCGGGGACCAGCGCCAGGGGCAGGTAGCCGAGGGCGAGGAGGCCGATCATCGCGCGCAGCCGGCCCTCGGGGGCGCCGGGCCAGGGCCGCGCGCCGTAGGCGAGGCCGCCCAGCAGCGCTCCGAAGCCGATGCCCGACATGATCAGCGCGTAGACGAGGTCCCCGCCGTTGCCGTCGTCGGAGTAGGCCACCGCGGCGACGGTGATGGAGCCGAGGGAGACGCCCACGCACAGGAACGAGCCGAGCAGCGCCAGGAGCCCGGGCGAGCGCAGGGCGCCGAGCCAGTGCGCCTCACGCGGCGCGCTGCGCCAGGCGCGCGAGGGGGCCGACACCACGACGGACAGGGCGCCGAGCACCCCGATGACGTTGATGACGAGCAGCGCCCCGGCCTCCGACCACAGGGCGACAGCGGCCGTGACCACCAGCGGGCCGACGGTGAACATGAGCTCCTGGGCGACCGAGTCCACGGCGTAGGCGGTGTGCACCCGTTCCCGACTGCGCAGGACGCTCGGCCACAGCGCCCGCAGCCCGCCCTCCAGGGGCGGGGTGAAGACACCCGCGACGAGCACGGCGGCGGCCGCCACCGGCAGCGGGTCGATGCCGGTCAGGGCGAACGCGGCCATGCCGAGCCCGGAGACGACGGCGGCGGGCAGCATCACGCGGGGCTGGCCGTACAGGTCGACGGCACGGCCGAGGAGTGGCTGCCCGACGGCCGTGGCCAGGCCGTACACGGTCGCGAGCACGCCGGCGAGGGTGTAGCCGGCGCCCTCCGAACGGGCGAACAGCACGATGGCGATGTGCGCGGTGGCGTTGGGGAGCCGTCCGACGAGGGTTCCGGTGAGCAGCCGCACGGCGTGCTGGGTCCGCAGCAGCTCGGCGTAGCCGGTCGCCATGGGGCGACTCCTTCTCGCTGATGAGTTTTACGTATAACCTGCGGGGTCATACGTACCATGAGCGCTGACCACGAGTCCATCCGACGGCCTGCCCTGAGCCGTGCCCCAGGACGGAGAACCGCGCCGTGACCTCTGCCGGCCCCCGGCCCACCAGCCGCGACGTCGCCCGCGCGGCCGGGGTGTCCCAGGCGACCGTCTCCCTGGTGCTGCGCGACAAGTGGCACGGCAGGGTCTCCCCGGCCACGGTGGAGAGCGTGCGCGCCGCCGCCCGGGAGCTGGGCTACCGCCCGAACCTGGCCGCGCGCAGTCTGCGCCTCGGCCGCACCCGCACCGCGCTGCTCGTCGTCCCCGCCCTCACCAACGAGTTCTTCGCCCGGGTCCACACCGGTGCCGCGCGGGTGGCGGCCGAGCACGACCTGGGCGTGGTCCTGTACCCCTCCCCCGAAGGCGTCGGCCCGGCCCGCGACCCCTTCGAGTCCGCCCGCGCCACGCTGGACGGCGTCATCGCCTCGTCCATGGCCGCACACGCCCTCAGCGCCCTGCGCGAGGGCGGGCTGCCGCTCGTCATGCTCGACAGCAGCCCCGACGACCCGGCCGCCGCGGCGACCGTCAACCCCGACCTGGCCGACGGCATGCGGCAGACCGTGGCGCACCTCCTGGGCCTCGGCCACCGGCGCATCGCCCACCTCACGGCCGGCATCGACAGCTGGACGTTCGCCGGGCGGGCACGGGCCCTGGACGCGGCCCTCGCCGCGACGCCGCACGGCGGGCCGGATGGCGGCCCGCCTCCCACGCTCGTCCGGACGGCGGCGGCCGAGCTGAGCGTCACCGGCGGTCTGCGCGCCGCCGCACGACTGCTGGGCTCGCGCCCTCGCCCCACGGCGCTCGTCTGCGACGACGACCTGCTGGCGGCCGGGGCCTGCAAGGCCGCCCGCCGCCTGGGGCTGCGCGTCCCGGAGGACGTCTCGGTCACCGGCTTCGACGACCTGGCGCTGGCGACCGCCGTGGAGCCGGAGCTGACCACCGTGCGGCTGCCCGCGGAGGAGATCGGCGCCGCCGGCATGCACGCCCTGCTGGCCGTCCTGGACGGCCGGCAGGCCCCGACGCCGGTCCTCCCCGTCCAGCTCGTCCCGCGGGGCTCCTCGGGGCCCTGTGCGGCATCGTGACGGTGGGGTGAGACGGTCACCCCACCGTCACATGCCGCACGGTGCCCCGGCCGCCGCGCGGGCGGGCCGGGGCACCGTGGGGGTGACGCGGGGCTGTGGGCGGCCGCCCGTCAGGCCGTCTCGTCGGTGTCGGACGTCCCCGAGGCGTCCGACCGGTCCGGCGAGGGGGTCGCCGGGCCCGGCCCGCCCTCGGCGTCGTCGTCCTCCGCGGTGTCGGAGGAGGCGGCGGGGTCCTCCAGCAGACGCGTCAGCCGACTGCCCAGCACCCGCTTGAACTTCCGCTGCTGGGGGCGTGTGCGGTCGAGCACGGCCACCTCCAGCTGGTCGGCGGTGAGGGTGCGCCCGCCTCCGTTGCCGTCCCGGCCGAGGGCCTCGACGGCCAGCCGCAGGGCCTCGCCGAGCGTCATGTCGTCGCGCTGCCGTTCCCCGAGGTGGCTGCCGATCTGGTCGGAGTTCCCGCCGACCGCGACCGAGCCGTGCTCGTCGACGATCGAGCCGTCGTGCGGCAGCCGGTAGATCTGGTCGTCCTGCGGGGCCGCACCGACCTCCGCGACGATCAGTTCGACCTCGTAGGGCTTCTCCCCCGCGCTGGAGAAGATCGTGCCCAGCGTCTGGGCGTAGACGTTCGCCAGCCCGCGTGCGGTGACGTCGTCGCGGTCGTAGGTGTAGCCCCGCAGGTCGGCGTAGCGGACACCGCCGATCCGCAGGTTCTCGAACTCGTTGTACTTGCCGACCGCCGCGAAGGCGATCCGGTCGTAGATCTCACTGACCTTGTGCAGCGCCCGCGAGGGGTTCTCCGCGACGAACACGATGCCGTCGGCGTACTGGAGCACCACCACGCTGCGGCCGCGGGCGATGCCCTTGCGGGCGTACTCCGCGCGGTCGGCCATGGCCTGCTGGGGCGAGACATAGAACGGCGTGGACACCGGCGTTCCCGTTCCTTCCTGGGCTTAGAGAACCGGGGCCTGCGGCCCGTCGGGGTACCGCAGCCGGCCTTCGTGGACGGAGCGGGCGATCTCGGAGACCTCCGCCTCGGTGAGCCGCCGGTACCCCTCGTCGTTGATGATCGCGACGACCGGGTAGATCCGCCGCACCAGGTCCGGACCGCCGGTCGCCGAGTCGTCGTCGGCCGCGTCGTACAGCGCCTGGACGACGACCGTGGCCGCCTGCTCCTCCGACAGCTCCGCGCGGTGCAGCTTCTTCAGCGAGCCGCGCGCGAAGACCGAACCGGAGCCCACCGCCGCGAACCCGGGCTCCTCCGAGCGCCCGCCGGTGACGTCGTAGGAGAAGATGCGCCCCCGGGAGCGGTCCGGGTCGTAGCCCGCGAACAGCGGCACCACGGCCAGGCCCTGCATGGCCATGCCGAGATTGCCGCGGATCATCGTGGACAGCCGGTTGGCCTTGCCCTCCAGGGAGAGCTGCGCGCCCTCGACCTTCTCGAAGTGCTCCAGCTCCAGCTGGAAGAGCTTGACCATCTCCACGGCCAGGCCCGCCGTGCCGGCGATGCCGACGGCCGAGTACTCGTCGGCGGGGAACACCTTCTCGATGTCGCGCTGCGCGATCATGTTCCCCATCGTGGCCCGGCGGTCACCGGCCAGGACCACGCCGCCGGGGAACGTCGCCGCGACGATCGTGGTCCCGTGCGGGGCTTCCACGGCTCCCTGCACCGGCGGCAGCGGACGGCTCCCCGGCAGCTGTTCCGGCGCGTGCTCGGCCAGGAAGTCCATGAAGGAGGACGAGCCGGGCGTCAGGAAGGCGGCCGGCAGTCGCCCGGTGCTACGAGTGTTGGCTTCCACGCGTTTCCTTCCGGGTAGGCGATCGCCCGACGCGGCGCGCCGGGATGCGTCTGTGAAAGTGCCGCGCGCCGCTTCGCCGTTGGGCGGCGGCACTGCTGGGACCTTACCCGGCGCGTGATCTTTGACCCACACTCCGGAGGCAGATCCGCGGCGGAACGGTCCGCGCGCGACGGGCGGACGGCACCGGGTGCCCCACCGGCCCCGACGACCGGCGTGCCGGGCCCCGGCCGGGCGCCCCGGTGCGGGCGCCCGCACCGGGGCGCCGGGCCGCCCGCCGCCCGTCGGGGCGGGGGCCGGCCGGCGCACGCCCGGCGTGCCGGCGGACCGCCCTACTCGCCGCCCTTCTGGACGAAGCTCCGCACGAAGTCCTCCGCGTTCTCCTCCAGGACGTCGTCGATCTCGTCCAGCACCGAGTCCACGTCGTCCGACAGCGCCTCCTGGCGCTCCTTGAGGTCCTCCGAGACCTGGGCGTCCTGCGCCTGCTCGTCGGTCTCCTCCGTCGTACGCGTGGCCTTCTGCTGTCCGCCGCCGGTGTCCTTGGTCGCCATGTACCTCACCCCGCTCCGCTTCGACGTTCAAGATCAGACCCTACAAGCAGGGGCTGACTTCGGCTCCTCGATTGCTACAACGCACGGTGGCCACCCCGATCATTCCCGCGAATCCGGTGGTTTACCGGTTCCGGGGGATCACCGTCCGGACAAGGCCCGCACGAGGTCCTCCGCCGTGCGGCAGCGGTCGAGCAGCGTCTTCACGTGCTCACGCGTACCGCGCAAGGGCTCCAGCGTGGGCACCCGCTGGAGCGAGTCCCGCCCGGGGAGATCGAAGATCACCGAGTCCCAGGAGGCGGCGGCCACGTCGTCCGCGTACTGCTCCAGGCAGCGTCCGCGGAAGTAGGCGCGCGTGTCGTCCGGCGGCGTGCGCTCGGCGCGCCCGACGGCGTCCTCGTCCAGGATGCGGGCCATCTTCCCCCGTGCGGCCAGCCGGTTGTACAGCCCCTTGTCCGGCCGCACGTCCGCGTACTGGAGGTCGACCAGGTGGAGCCGGGCCGCGTCCCAGTCGAGGCCGTCACGGCGGCGGTAGCCCTCCAGGATCTCCCGCTTCGCCACCCAGTCCAGCTCTCCGGCCAGGCTCATGGGGTCGCGCTCCAGCCGGGTGAGGGTGTCCTCCCAGCGGCCGAGGACGTCGGTCGTCTGCTCGTCGGCGTCCGCGCCCCCGCGCTCCTCGACGTACTTGCGGGCCAGCTCGTAGTACTCCATCTGGAGCTGCACGGCGGTCAGCGTCCGGCCGCTGCGGAGCGTGACCAGCTGCCGCAGGTCGGGGTCGTGGCTGACCTGGTGCAGGGTGCGCACGGGCTGGTCGACGGCGAGGTCGACGGCGATGAAGCCGTCCTCGATCATGGAGAGCACCAGCGAGGTGGTGCCGAGCTTCAGGTACGTGGAGACCTCGGAGAGGTTCGCGTCCCCGATGATGACGTGCAGCCTGCGGTACTTCTCGGCGTCCGCGTGCGGCTCGTCGCGGGTGTTGATGATCGGCCGCTTGAGCGTCGTCTCCAGCCCCACCTCGACCTCGAAGTAGTCCGCCCGCTGGCTGATCTGGAACCCGTGCTCGCCGCCGTCCTGACCGATGCCCACCCGGCCCGCGCCGGTGATCACCTGCCGGGAGACGAAGAACGGCGTCAGGTGGCGCACGATGTCCGAGAACGGCGTCTCGCGCGTCATCAGGTAGTTCTCGTGCGTGCCGTAGGAGGCGCCCTTGTTGTCGGTGTTGTTCTTGTACAGGTGGATGGGCTGGGCCCCCGGCACCTCGGCGGCCCGCTGGGCCGCCTGCGCCATGATGCGCTCACCCGCCTTGTCCCACAGCACGGCGTCCCGGGGGTTGGTGACCTCCGGAGCGCTGTACTCGGGGTGAGCGTGGTCCACGTAGAGCCGCGCGCCGTTGGTGAGGATGACGTTCGCGAGGCCGATGTCCTCGTCGGTGAGCTGGCTGGCGTCGGCCGCCTCACGGGCGAGGTCGAAGCCGCGCGCGTCACGCAGCGGGTTCTCCTCCTCGAAGTCCCATCGGGCGCGGCGCGCCCGGTGCATCGCCGCCGCGTAGGCGTTGACGACCTGGGACGAGGTGAGCATGGCATTGGCGTTGGGATGCCCGGGCACGGAGATGCCGTACTCGGTCTCGATCCCCATCACGCGCCGTACGGTCATGCGGCCCTCCTTGCCCGACGCCGGCCGCGGCCCGGCCGGCGCTCACGTCCCGCCCGCGCGGCCGTCCCGTGACGGCCCCCGTACGGCACGCGGCGGCGTCGTACGCCGGTACGCCCGAGCCTAACCGCGGGACGCGCCTCGTGGAGGCCGGTGCGGGAACGGTGTCAGTCGGAAAAGGTCCGGCTGCGGCAACCCGCAGGGGGATGCCGCAGCCGGACGGTGTCGTCACTACAGGTACTGACCGGTGTTCGCCACCGTGTCGATGGAGCGCCCGGTGTCCGCGCCCTGCTTCCCGGTGACCAGCGTGCGGATGAAGACGATCCGCTCGCCCTTCTTGCCGGAGATGCGGGCCCAGTCGTCCGGGTTGGTGGTGTTCGGCAGGTCCTCGTTCTCCTTGAACTCGTCCACGCAGGCGGCGAGCAGGTGGGAGACGCGCAGACCCTTCTGGTCGTGGTCGAGGAAGGCCTTGATGGCCATCTTCTTCGCCCGGTCCACGATGTTCTGGATCATGGCACCGGAGTTGAAGTCCTTGAAGTACAGCACTTCCTTGTCACCGTTGGCGTAGGTGACCTCCAGGAAGCGGTTCTCCTCGGACTCCGCGTACATCTGCTCCACGACCGACTGGATCATCCCCGCGACCGCCGCCTTGGCGTCGCCCGCGTGCTCGGCGAGGTCGTCGGTGTGGATCGGCAGGGTGGACGTGAGGTACTTGGAGAAGATGTCCTTGGCGGCCTCGGCGTCCGGGCGCTCGATCTTGATCTTCACGTCGAGGCGGCCGGGGCGCAGGATGGCCGGGTCGATCATGTCCTCGCGGTTGGAGGCACCGATCACGATGACGTTCTCCAGCCCCTCCACGCCGTCGATCTCGGAGAGCAGCTGCGGGACGATGGTGTTCTCCACGTCCGAGCTGACCCCCGAGCCGCGGGTGCGGAAGAGGGAGTCCATCTCGTCGAAGAAGACGATGACCGGCGTGCCCTCGCTGGCCTTCTCCCGGGCCCGCTGGAAGACGAGCCGGATGTGCCGCTCGGTCTCGCCGACGTACTTGTTGAGCAGCTCGGGGCCCTTGATGTTGAGGAAGAAGCTCTTCCCGGCGGGCTTGCCGGTGACCTCGGCGACCTTCTTCGCCAGGGAGTTGGCGACGGCCTTCGCGATGAGCGTCTTGCCGCAGCCGGGCGGGCCGTAGAGCAGCACGCCCTTGGGCGGACGCAGCTCGTGCTCCTTGAACAGGTCCGGATAGAGGTAGGGAAGCTCGACGGCGTCCCGGATCAGCTCGATCTGGCCGCCCAGGCCACCGATCTTGGTGTAGTCGATGTCCGGAACCTCTTCGAGGACCAGCTCCTCGACCTCGCTCTTGGGCACGACCTCGTAGACGTACCCGGAACGGGGCTCCAGCAGGAGGGCGTCACCGGCGCGCAGCGTCGTCCGCAGCAGCGGCTCGGCGAGCCGCACCACCCGCTCCTCGTCGGTGTGCCCGACCACCAGGGCGCGCTCGCGGTCCTCCAGGACCTCCTTGAGGGTGACGATGTCCCCCGCGCGCTCGAACTCCATGGCGTCGACCACGTTGAGCGCTTCGTTGAGCATCACCTCCTGCCCCCGGCGGAGGTCCCCGAGCTCGATGCCGGGGCTGACGTTGACCCGGAGCTTGCGCCCCCCGGTGAAGATGTCGGCCGTGCCGTCCTCGTTGGCCTGAAGGAACACGCCGAAGCCGGCGGGTGGCTGCGCGAGCCGGTCGACCTCCTCCTTCAGGGCGACGATCTGGTCGCGGGCTTCCCGGAGCGTGCCGGCGAGCCGCTCGTTCTGCGCGGAGACACCCGCGAGGTTGGTCTGCAGCTCGACGATCCGCTCCTCGAGAATCCGAGTGTGCCGCGGAGAGTCGGCGAGCTTGCGGCGCAGGACGGCGATCTCCTGCTCGAGATATGCGACCTGGCCGGCGGGGTCTTCGGAACCCCGACCGGGCCGGGGGCCGCGGTTGATGTCGTCGTCGTGGGCTGCCACGGTCCTCACCTCCTCTTGGGGGAGCTGGACGCTTCCTGACCCTACCTGGGCCCGTGGTGGTTGAAACCCCTAGATCACAAAGACTGTCGGGGTGTGTCCGATCTTCACCCTTGCGCGCTCCCTCACGCCAAGGGGATACCCACCCGCCAAACATCGCCCGGTCACCGGCGGTGACGGGATCCCGGGCGCGGAACCGACGCACCTGCCCGGACCTGGGGTTACGCGCCGCGTCCCGACGCCCTCAACTCCCCAGCGCACCACGCCGATCACGCCCCGGGGGGCGGTCGACGGCGGCGGTGCGGGTGCCGTTCCGGCGCACGACGGCCGTCTCGCGGAGTGCCGCGAGGGGCGGGAACCGGCCGCCGTCGACACCCGGAGACCGGTCACGGCGGCCGAGGCGTGGAGCCCGACCCCCAGCCCGGTGGACGGCCGCGCGCGGGTATCGTCGGAGGCGTCAACACCCGTCCACGCGGGCACCCGTCAGATCACGCCACGCAGGAAACGGCAGGGGACATGACCGTGCAGAACGAGACAGCGACCGGCGAGCAGACCGCACTGGAGGTCTGGATCGACCAGGACCTGTGCACCGGCGACGGCATCTGCGCGCAGTACGCGCCCGAGGTCTTCGAGCTGGACATCGACGGGCTGGCCTACGTCAAGGGGGAGGACGACGAGCTGCGCACCGAGGCCGGTGCGACGGTCCCGGTCCCGCTCCCGCTGCTGCGGGACGTCGCGGAGTCCGCGAAGGACTGTCCGGGCGAGTGCATCCACGTCCGCCGGGCCACGGACGGCGTGGAGGTCTACGGACCGGAGGCGGACTGACCCGCCGCGCCCCTCACACCGGGGCGCCTGCCGCCCCGACGGAGTCCCGGGTGAAGGCACCGTTCTGCCACCGCCACCGCACGTCGAGCTCACGGTCGGGGCAGCAGCGGGGCACCTCGGGGGTGGAGTAGCCGCGCAGCGTCGCCGCTATCGTCCCCCGGCGCACCGTCAGCGCGTCGACGCTGTGCTGGTCCGCCGGCTCCACCAGGGTCATCGCGACGCGGGGCGCGCCGCCGGGGTCGGCGGGGTGCGCGAGGACGAACATGCCGCTGGGCGGTGTGCCCGCGCCGGTGGCGCACCGTACGACGGCGACCGTCTCGGCCTGGCCGTCGGCGTCGAAGTCGGCCTCGGCGCGGTCGGTGACCTTCAGTTCCCACGGGCCGCAGTCGACGGGGTACCGCGCCTGTGTCGGGTCGGGGCCGGCCGGGGGCCCCGGGGCGGGGCCGGCGGCGTCCGCGGGCCGCACGAGGGCGGCGGCGGCCAGGAGCGCCGCGAGGGCCGCGCCGGTGATCAGCCAGTGCGGGGAACGGGAGCGGGTGTGCGGGAGGTCCGAGCCTGCCGTGGGCTGCACGCGGGGTGACTCCTGTGAAAAGAGTGGCGCTGACGGGGTGCCAGCATGGTGCCACACGTCACAGAGCGGCGGAACGGCGAGGGCCCTAGGGGCGCACAGGTCGTGTCGGGCGCCGGAGAACCGTGCGCCCTCGGCATACCTGCTCTTCCCGGCGCCCGGGTGCGCTCCCGCTCCCGGCGGCACGGCGGCCGCCGGGAGCGGGAGCGGCCTCAGGGGCGGCCGCCGCCGCCCGAAGCGGCACCGTGACCGGTGTAGTCCTCCCCGTAGGCCCCCTTGGCGGGCCGACGGCGGCGCAGCGGGGGCTCGACCCCGTCGGCGAGGCGCCGGGCGGTGAGCAGGAAGCCGGTGTGGCCGATCATGCGGTGGTCGGGACGCACCGCGAGACCCTCGATGTGCCAGTTGCGCACCATCGTCTCCCAGGCGGCGGGCTCGTTGAACGTCCCGTGCTCGCGGATCGCCTCGACCGTGCGGGCGAGCTGCGTCGTGGTGGCCACGTAGGCGCAGAGCAGCCCGCCGGGCACGAGCGCCTTGGAGACGGCGTCCAGGCACTCCCAGGGGGCCAGCATGTCCAGGATGACGCGGTCCACGTCGGTGTCGTCCAGGTGGTCCTGGAGGTCTCCGACGGTCAGGCGCCACGCGGGGTGCGCGGAACCGAAGTACCGCTCGACGTTCTGCCGGGCGATGTCGGCGAAGTCGGCGCGTCGCTCGTAGGAGTGGAGCATGCCCTGGTCGCCGATGGCCCGCAGCAGGAAGGTGCTGAGCGACCCGGAGCCGACGCCCGCCTCGACGACACGCGCGCCGGGGAAGATGTCGGCCATGGAGAGGATCTGGCCGGCGTCCTTGGGATAGACGACGGCCGCTCCGCGCGGCATGGACAGGACGTAGTCGGGGAGCAGGGGGCGCAGCGCCAGGTAGGCGACGTTTCCAGTGGTTCGGACGACACTGCCTTCGGGAGCACCGATCAGCTCGTCATGGGGAAAGGCACCCTTGTGGGTGTGGAAGCTCTTTCCCTCTTCGAGCGTGATGGTGTAGTGGCGTCCCTTGGGGTCGGTGAGCTGGACCTGGTCCCCGACCTGGAAGGGCCCGCGACGGCGGGCGGCACCGGTCGGTTCGGACATGGGTGCCACCCTAGTCGAGCGGCGGCGGCGGTCCGAATCGAGGGCCGGGGAGCCGGAACGGGGGCGGCGGTCGCCCGTCAGCCGTGCGCGTGCTGCTTGCCCATCGCGGCGACGAACGCCCGTTCGACGTCGGCGGTGGACAGGACGCCGTAGACCTCGCCGGTCTCCTCGACCACGAGGTACTCCGTGGCGGGGGCGGCGCGCAGGTGGTCGAGCAGCTCCTCGCCGGCGAGCTCGGCGGAGATGCGCAGGTCGTCGGTGAGGTCCTGGGCCAGCGTGCCGGCGGCGACCCAGGGCCGACGGTGGTCGGGTACGGAGACGATGCCCGTCTCGCGGACGACGCCGGTCGGGGTGCCCTGGCCGTCCACGACCACCAGGGCGCGCGCGCCCGACTCGTTCGCCCGGCGCAGGCCCTCCGACAGCGGCGTCTCGGCGCTGACGGGCACGGCGCGCCGGGTCAGGGCGCGGGCGCTGAGCTCCGGGAGCCGGGCGCGGAGCCGGGCCATGCGGAGGCTGTTGCCGGCGCCCGTCCAGATGATCGCGGCGAGGATGGCCGCGAGGAGGGCGTCGGTGACGGACCCGAGGCCGCCGACCTCCTGGTCCCCCAGTCCCCCGGCGTGGGTGGCCAGGGGCAGGCCGATGAGGACGGCGACGGCCAGCGCCCGGCCGGTCCAGGCGGCGGCCACGGTGCCGGTCATCGGATCCCCGCTGAGCTTCCAGATGACGGCGCGCAGCATGCGTCCGCCGTCCAGCGGCAGCCCGGGCAGGAGGTTGAAGGCGGCCACGATGAGGTTGGACAGCATGAGGCCGACGAGCAGGACGCCGGGGATCGTGCGCGCCTCGACGCCGAGCAGGGCCACGTAGAAGACCCCGGCGAGCACGAGCGAGAGCAGGGGGCCCACGAAGGCCAGCACGAACTCCCGGCCCGGCGTCTCGGACTCCTTCTCGATCTCCGAGACACCCCCGAAGAACTGGAGCTGGATGCGGCGCACGGGGAGCCGGAAGCGCAGCGCGGCGACGGTGTGGGCCAGCTCGTGCACGAGGACCGAGGCGTAGAAGGCGACCGCGAAGAACAGCGCGATGACGTAGCGCGCGGTGCCGAGGTCGGGCAGGACGCGGTCGAGCTGTCCGCCGAACACCCAGGTGATGAGCGCGGCGACGAGGAACCAGCTCGGCGCCACGTAGACGGGCACGCCGAAGGGGCGGCCCATGAGGATGCCGCCGCCGCGTTCCCGGGGACGTTTGACGGGCGGCCGACCGCCCCGGTCGCCGCCCCGCGGTGGCCGCGGCTCCTGCCGCGGCGCCTCGCCGCCCCCGTTGCCACCGGTGTCTGCCACTGGCTCCCCTCTGCTGCGGTCCGCGCACCGTGCGCCGCTCCCGCGGTGCTGCGGGAGGGTGGGGTGCTGGGGTCGATGGTATGTGCCCGGATGTCGGTGCGGGGCCGTAGGGTCTGCGCCATGGGAACCGCCAGCCGTCGTCCGGCCCTGCCGCCGCACTCGTTGTCCCCCTCGCGGGCGTCCGACTTCATGCGGTGCCCCTTGCTGTACCGCTTCCGGGTGATCGACAAACTGCCGGAGAAGCCGAGCGCCGCCGCCGTGCGCGGCACGGTCGTGCACGCGGTGCTGGAGCGGCTCTTCGACGCGCCCGCCGACGCCCGCACCGCCCCCCGGGCGCGGGGACTGGTGGCGGGCGAGTGGGAACGGCTGCTGGAACGGCGCCCCGAGCTCTCGGCGCTCTTCGCGGCGGACGGGCCGACGGGCGGCGCCGACGCCGAGGGGCGGGCGGCGGGCGCCGTGGACACCGAGGCGTTGGCGCGGTGGCTGGCGGAGGCCGAGTCCCTGGTGGAGCGGTGGTTCGCCCTGGAGGACCCCACGCGGCTGGAGCCGGCCGAGCGGGAGATGTTCGTGGAGGTCCGGCTCGACTCGGGGCTGTGGCTGCGGGGCATCATCGACCGGGTGGACGTGGCGCCCACCGGCGAGGTGCGGATCGTCGACTACAAGACGGGCAAGGCGCCGCGTCCGGAGTTCGAGGCCGAGGCCCTCTTCCAGATGAAGTTCTACGCCCTGGTCGTGTGGCGGCTGAAGGGGGTCGTGCCCAGGCGGCTCCAGCTCGTCTACCTCGGCAGCGGCGACGTGCTCACCCACGACCCCGACGAGGCGGACCTGGTGGGCCTGGAGCGCAAGCTGCTGGCCCTGTGGGAGGCCATCGAGCAGGCCACCGAGTCCGGGGACTGGCGCCCGCGCCGGAGCGGGCTGTGCGGGTGGTGCGACCACCGGGAGCACTGTCCCGAGTTCGGGGGCACTCCGCCGCCGTACCCGTTGGTGCTGCCGCTGCCGGAGCCCCGCTCGGCGTCGGCGGCCGAGGCGCACCCGGCGCCGGAGGGCGCGGCCCCGGAGTGATCGGCGCGACGCGCCCTGGGGGACAATGGGCGGCGACCGTCGTCCGTGGCCTGTGGAGGAGTTCCTGTGGCTGTCCGCGTTCTGCTCGTCGATGACCAGCCGCTGCTGCGCACCGGCTTCCGGATGATCCTGGAGGCGGAGCAGGACATCGCCGTCGTCGGGGAGGCCGGTGACGGACAGCAGGCGCTGGAGCAGGTACGGGCCCTGCAGCCGGACGTGGTGCTGATGGACATCCGGATGCCGCGCATGGACGGCGTCGAGGCGACGCGGCAGATCACCGGGCCGGCGAAGGACGGTCCGGCGAAGGTGCTCGTGCTGACCACGTTCGACCTGGACGAGTACGTGGTGGAGGCGCTGCGCGCGGGCGCCAGCGGCTTCCTGCTCAAGGACGCTCCGGCCCAGGAGCTGGTGCAGGCGATCCGGGTGGTGGCGGCCGGCGAGGCGATGCTCGCCCCGAGCATCACGCGTCGTCTGCTCGACAAGTACGCCGGCCAGCTGCCCACCGGCGAGGAACCGGTCCCGGACGCGCTGAACAGCCTGACCGAGCGTGAGGTCGAGGTGCTCAAGCTGGTGGCCAAGGGCCTGTCCAACGCGGAGATCGCCGCCGACCTGTTCGTCAGCGAGACGACGGTCAAGACGCACGTGGGCCACGTGCTGACGAAGCTGCGACTGCGCGACCGGGTGCAGGCGGCCGTCTACGCGTACGAGAGCGGCCTGGTGCGTCCCGGCACGCGGTGAGCCGCGCGGAACGCGCGGGGCCCCGGGGCGCGGTGCGCTCCCAGGGCCCCGGCGGCCGTGACCCGGCTCAGCTCTCCGGCGTCTTGCTGATCTCCCAGAAGCGGAAGACGGTGGAGGAGTCCAGCGTCCACTCCAGCCCGCTGACGCCGTCCTGGGCGACGGCGTACTGCTTGCCCTGCCAGATGGGCAGGAGGGGCAGTTCCTCGGCGACGAGGTCCTGGAGGGCGCCGAAGTCGCCCACGGTCGCCGCCCGGGAGGACTCGGCGGCGGCACGCGGGAGGATCTCCCCGGTGATCTCTCCGGCGTCGTAGTTGTTGCCGAGGACGTTGTCCTTGCCGAAGAAGGGTGCCGTGAAGTTGTCGGCGTCCGGGTAGTCGGGCACCCAGCCCTTCACGTAGACGCCGTACTTCCCGTCCGCGATGTCCTTCTCGTACTGCTCCAGGTCGACGCTGCGCACCTGCACGTCGAACAGGCCGCTGGCGTTGAGCTGTTCGGCGATGGCGGCCAGCTCCTCGTCGGTCTGCGCGCCGTAGCGGACGGGCGTGGACCACAGGGTGAGCTCGACGGGCTCGGTGATGCCCTCGGCCGCGAGTGCCTCCTCGGCCTTGGCCGGCTGGGGGCGCTGGCCGTAGCGGTCGAAGAAGGCCGTGTTGTGGCCGGTGATGCCCGCCGGGACGATCGAGTAGAGCGGCTCCGCGGTGCGCGCGTACACGTCGCGGATGAGCGTGGAGCGGTCGACGAGGTAGGCGATGGCCTGCCGGACGCCGAGTTTCCCGGTGACGGGGTGGTCGTGGTTGAAGACGAGGTGGTGGACCTCGGCGCTGGTGCCCTGCACGACCTGGATGTCGGTCTGCGCGCTGGTGGCGCTGGCCTCCAGCTCGGCGAGGTCCTCGGTGGCCAGGTGGCGGTAGGCGATGTCGACCCGCTCCTCCTCGACGGCCGCCTTGAGCTTGCCCGGGTCGTCGTAGAACTTCACGGTCAGGCCGGAGTTCTGCACCTCGGCCGGGCCCCGGTAGCCGGAGTTGGGCGCGAACACCGCTTCCTTCGGGCCGAAGCTCTCCATGGTGTACACGCCGGAACCGACCGCCTCGCCGTCCGTGCGGAGCTCGTCGGCGGGGTACTCGCGGTGGTCCACGATGGAACCGGCGCCCGAGGCGATCTTCTGCGGGAACGTCGCGTCGGAGGTGTTGAGGTGGAAGACGACGGTCAGGTCGTCCGGAGTCTCGATCCGGTCGATGCTCTGCAGCATGACGGCCGGTCCGTCGGCGTCGTCGATCCGCAGCGTGCGGTCGAAGGAGTGCTTGACGTCCTTGGACGTGAGGTCGTTGCCGTTGCTGAAGGTCAGGCCGTCCTGGAGGGTGCAGGAGAAGACCTTGCTCTCGCCGTCCTGGAACTCGCACTTCTCGGCGGCCTCCGGCTGGGGCTGGGTGCCGCCCTTGGGGAAGCTGAGAAGTGACTGGAAGACGTTGTTGAAGACCAGCCAGGAGCCCGGGTCGTACCCGGAGGCCGGGTCCGTGGCGAGCACGTCGTCGGTCATTCCCATGACGATCTGCTGCCCCTGCCCGGCGGAGTCCCCCTCTCCCACCCCGCAGCCGCTCAGCAGGGCCGCCGTCAGCGCCGCACTGGCCGGTAGCGCCACCCAGGTGGCCCGATTCCTCACACGCACGTTCTCACCTTGTCTTCGCATGCGGGGGCCGGCTCTGGTCCGGAGCCGGTCCCGGCTCGTCCGGCCCCCGGTGATTCCGAGGCGTCGGGGGCCGAACGCAGACATTAGTAGTTGGCGCTCGGGGCGCCTGACCAGAGAAGCACAGGCAGCGGCCGACGGGCGACGCCCCCGGAGGGTGCATCCGATATACGGACGACGGAGCACAGGTGACGAACGGTCACGAAACCGGACATCCGAACGGGTCGTCGGCGGTGATCCGGCTGCCAACCGGCGGCAGAGGCGGGGCCGGCGGGCCGACGGCCGGTGATGAACGTCACGCCGGACGGAAACCGGACGGGAAGGTGCCGCGCGTCGGTTTTCGGCCACGGTCGCGGGCGCGGTCCGGTCACCCCGGAGGCGCGTCCCGCTCCGCACGCCCCCGGTCGACCGCGTGCCGACCGCACGCGGTCGGCACGGTCACCGGCGGTGCGCGGGAGCGATCAGTGAGCGCAGGAACGGCAGGTCGACGTCCTCCAGCGACCCGACGATCGTCCGGCCGGCGGCCGGCGGGATCTCGGAGAGGGAGGGCACGACCACCACCGGGCACCCGGCCGTCTCCGCGGACGTCACCCCGGTGGCGGTGTCCTCCACCACGACGCAGCGGTGCGGCTCGGCGCCGAGGCGCCGGGCGGCCGTGAGGTAGGGCTCGGGGTGCGGCTTGGTGCGCTCGACCTCGTCCCCCGCGATCGTCACCGCGAAGTTCTCCCGGCCCAGGGAGCCCAGCACGCTGTCCATGATCCGCCGGTGCGTGGCGGAGACGAGGGCGGCGGGAACCCCGTGCGCGGCCAGCTCCGTGAGCAGTCTGCGCGCGCCCGGCGTCAGGGGCACCTCGCCGTCGATCTTCTCGGCGAACGTGGCGTTGAGCCGCCGGGACACCTCGGGCACGGTGATCCGCGCGCCGGTGACCTTGATCAGGTAGGCGGCGCTGCGCGTCATCGGGCCGCCGATGACGACCGAGCGGTGCTCCTCGGCCAGCGTGTGCCCCAGCTCGGCGAAGACCTCCACCTCCGCCTCCCACCACAGGTCCTCGGTCTCGACGAGGGTGCCGTCCATGTCGAGGAGCACGGCCTGGAGGGCCGAACCCTCGGCCGGACGGGTGGCGACGGCGGGGATCGAGCTGGTCATCCGCGAACCTCCGTGGGACACGAAGGCCGGTTGCCCGCCCCCGGCGGGGCGGGACAACCGGCCGGTACCGGATCGATCAGTGTACGACGCTCCGGTGTCGTCCTCCGACTCGGCGCCCGGCGATCCCTCAGCGCGCGTTGAAGTACTTCGCCTCGGGGTGGTGGATGACGATCGCGTCGGTGGACTGCTCGGGGTGGAGCTGGAACTCCTCCGACAGCTTCACCCCGATGCGCTCGGGCTGGAGCAGTTCGGCGATCTTGGCCCGGTCCTCCAGGTCGGGGCAGGCGCCGTAGCCGAGCGAGAAGCGGGCGCCCCGGTACTTGAGGGCGAACATGTCCTCCACGTCCCGCGGGTCCTCCCCGGCGAAGCCCAGCTCGGCGCGGACCCGGGCGTGCCAGTACTCCGCGAGTGCCTCGGCGAGCTGGACGGACAGACCGTGCAGCTCCAGGTAGTCGCGGTAGGAGTCGGCGGCGAAGAGGTCCGCCGTGGCCTCGCCGATGCGCGAGCCGACCGTGACCACCTGCAGGCCGACGACGTCGGTCTCCCCCGTCTCCTTCGGCCGGAAGAAGTCGGCCAGGCACAGCCGCCGTCCCCGGCGCTGGCGCGGGAAGGTGAAACGGGTGCGCTCGGTGCCGTCCTCGCCGAGGATCACCAGGTCGTTGCCCTCGGAGTGGCAGGGGAAGTAGCCGTAGACGACGGCCGCCTCCAGGAGGTTGTCCGTCTGCAGCCGGTCCAGCCAGCCGCGCAGGCGGGGCCGTCCCTCGCTCTCCACCAGCTCCTCGTAGGTCGGGCCCTCGCCGGTGCGGGCCTGCTTGAGCCCCCACTGCCCCTTGAACAGCGCCCCCTCGTCCAGCCAGGAGGCGTACTCGGCGAGCTGGATGCCCTTGACGATCCGGGTGCCGGCGAAGGGCGCGGCGGGGACCGGGTTGTCGGTGGCGACGTCCGAACGGGTGGTGTCGTCCAGGGCGGCGGGCTCGGGCAGGCCGCCCTCCCGCCTGGCGACGCGGCGCTGCTTGAGCTCCGGCAGCGTCGCGCCGGGCACGCCGCGCTTGACGGCGATGAGGGCGTCCATCAGGCGCAGGCCCTCGAAGGCGTCGCGGGCGTAGCGGACCTCGCCCTCGTAGACCTCGTGCAGGTCCTGCTCGACGTAGGCGCGGGTGAGGGCCGCACCGCCGAGGATGACGGGGTAGTCGGCGGCGAGCCTGCGCTGGTTGAGCTCCTCCAGGTTCTCCTTCATGATCACGGTGGACTTCACCAGCAGCCCGGACATGCCGATGACGTCGGCCTTGTGCTCGGCCGCGGCGTCCAGGATCGCGGAGACCGGCTGCTTGATGCCGAGGTTCACGACGTTGTAGCCGTTGTTGGACAGGATGATGTCCACCAGGTTCTTGCCGATGTCGTGCACGTCGCCGCGGACCGTGGCCAGGACGATGGTGCCCTTGCCTGCCTCGTCGGTCTTCTCCATGTGCGGTTCGAGGTGGGCGACGGCCGTCTTCATCACCTCGGCGGACTGGAGGACGAACGGCAGCTGCATCTGGCCGCTGCCGAACAGCTCGCCGACGACCTTCATTCCGGCGAGCAGCGTCTCGTTGACGATCTCCAGCGCGGGACGCTCGGCGAGGGCGGCGTCCAGGTCCGCCTCCAGGCCGTTGCGCTCGCCGTCGATGACGCGCCGCTGCAACCGCTCGTCCAACGGGAGTGCCGCCAGCTCCTCCGCCTTGCCCGCCTTCAGCGACTTCGTGGTGGCGCCCTCGAAGAGCTGCATCAGCTTCTGCAGCGGGTCGTAGCCCTCGGCGCGCCGGTCGTAGATCAGGTCCAGCGCGGTGGTGACCTGCTCCTCGTCGAAGCGGGCGATCGGCAGGATCTTGGACGCGTGCACGATCGCCGAGTCCAGACCGGCCTTCACGCACTCGTCGAGGAAGACGGAGTTGAGCAGGATGCGCGCGGCCGGGTTGAGGCCGAAGGAGATGTTGGACAGCCCGAGGGTGGTCTGCACCTCGGGGTGGCGCCGCTTCAGCTCCCGGATGGCCTCGATGGTGTTGATCCCGTCCTTGCGGGACTCCTCCTGGCCGGTGCAGATCGTGAAGGTGAGGGTGTCGATGAGGATGTCGGACTCGTGCACGCCCCAGCTGCCGGTGAGGTCGTCGATGATCCGCTCGGCGACGGCGACCTTGTGCTCGGCGGTGCGCGCCTGGCCCTCCTCGTCGATCGTCAACGCGATCAGTGCCGCGCCGTGCTCCTGGGCGAGCGCGGCCACCTTGGCGAACCGGCTCTCGGGCCCGTCCCCGTCCTCGTAGTTCACCGAGTTGATGACGGCCCGGCCGCCGAGCTTCTCCAGCCCCGCCCGCAGGACGTCCACCTCGGTGGAGTCCAGCACGATCGGGAGCGTCGAGGAGGTGGCGAAGCGTCCGGCCAGCTCGGCCATGTCCGCGACGCCGTCCCGGCCGACGTAGTCCACGCACAGGTCGAGCATGTGCGCGCCCTCGCGGATCTGATCGCGGGCCATCTCCACGCAGTCGTCCCACCGGCCGTCCAGCATGGCCTCGCGGAACTTCTTCGACCCGTTGGCGTTGGTGCGCTCACCGATGGCCAGGTACGCCGTGTCCTGCCGGAAGGGCACCGTCTGGTACAGCGAGGCGGCACCGGGCTCCGGGCGCGGGGCGCGCTCGGCCGGGGCCCGACCCCGCACGCGCTCCACGACCTGCCGCAGGTGTTCGGGCGTCGTACCGCAGCAGCCGCCCACCAGGGAGAGGCCGAACTCGGAGACGAAGCCCTCCTGGGCGTCGGCGAGCTCCTCGGCGGTGAGGGGGTAGTGGGCGCCGTCCTTGCCCAGGACGGGCAGCCCCGCGTTGGGCATGCAGGCCAGCGGGACGCGGGAGTGGCGGGCCAGGTAGCGCAGGTGCTCGCTCATCTCGGCCGGGCCCGTGGCGCAGTTCATGCCGATCATGTCGATGCCCAGCGGCTCCAGCGCGGTCAGCGCCGCGCCGATCTCGGAGCCGAGCAGCATGGTGCCGGTGGTCTCGACGGTGACCGAGCAGATCACCGGAAGGTTCATCCCGGTGGACGCGAGTGCGCGACGGGCCCCGACGACGGCGGCCTTGGTCTGGAGGAGGTCCTGCGTGGTCTCCACCAGCAGGGCGTCCGCACCTCCCGCGATCATGCCCTCGGCGTTGACCTGGTAGGCGTCGCGCAGGACGGCGTACGGCGCGTGGCCGAGCGTCGGCAGCTTGGTGCCCGGGCCCATCGAGCCCAGCACCCAGCGCACGCGGCCGTCGCCGCCGGTGAACTCGTCCGCGACCTCGCGGGCCAGCCGGGCGCCGGACTCGGACAGCTCGAAGTTCCGCTCGGTGATCTCGTACTCGGCGAGCGCCGCGTGGTTGGCGCCGAAGGTGTTCGTCTCCACGCAGTCCACGCCGACGGCGAAGTACTCCTCGTGCACCGAGCGCACGATGTCGGGGCGGGTGATGTTGAGGACCTCGTTGCAGCCCTCGAGCTGCTGGAAGTCCTCCATCGTCGGGTCCTGGGCCTGGAGCATCGTGCCCATCGCGCCGTCGGCGACGACGACGCGGGAGGCGAGCGCCTCCCGCAGTGCTGCGACGCGCTCGGCGTGGGTGAGGTCGGCGGCGGGCCCGGTCCGTGGTGCGGACGCTGCGGACGACGAGGACATGCTGGAGCTCCCTGGGGTGCGACGGCTGTCGGCTTTGCGTCCACGCCGGCGGACGCACCACGTCAGGGTATCGGTGCGGGCCGAGGACACCAGGCCTGTTCCGGTGCGTGGACGGCCGTAGAATTTCCCCGGCTATCCGGCCATCGACATGATCCGCTACCGTTCGACATTGTCGACCAGCGGTTGTCGTCCCCCGGCGAGGCGAAGAGAGGGAGTCCGATGGCCCGGAGCATCCAGTCCCTGGAGCGGGCTGCGGCCGTACTGCGGCTGCTGGCCGGTGGCGAGCGCCGCCTCGGCCTGTCCGACATCGCGTCCACCCTCGGCCTGGCCAAGGGCACCGCCCACGGGCTGCTGCGCACCCTCCAGCAGGAGGGCTTCGTGGAGCAGGACGCCGTCTCGGGCCGCTACCAGCTCGGGGCGGAGCTGCTGCGCCTGGGCAACAGCTATCTGGACGTCCACGAGCTGCGGGCCCGGGCGCTGGTGTGGTCCGACGATCTCGCCCGGTCCAGCGGCGAGGCCGTCTACCTGGGCGTGCTGCACCACGGCGGGGTACTCGTCGTCCACCACGTCTTCCGCCCGGACGACAGCCGCCAGGTGCTGGAGATCGGCGTCATGCAGCCGCTGCACTGCACGGCGGTGGGCAAGGTCCTGGCCGCCTACGACCCGGTGGCGCACGCCGAGATGATGGACGCCGAGCGGGAGTCCTTCACCGAGCGGACGCTGACCTCCGAGGCGGCGCTGGAGGAGTGCCTGGAGCTCGTGCGGGCGCGGGGCTGGGCGTCCGACGTGGAGGAGACGTGGGACGGTGTGGCCTCGCTGGCCGCGCCCATCCTCGACCGGCGCCGGCTGACCGTGGGGGCGGTGGGCGTCACCGGCGCCGTCGAGCGGCTGTACCGCGACGGCGAGCTGCGGCCCGAGCTGGTCGCCTCGGTACGCGACTGCGCGCGCGCCGTCTCCCGCGACCTGGGGGCCGCCCGCTTCTGAGGCGCGCCCACCTCCGCCTTCACCGTTCACCCGATCGGACCCGGGGACCGCCGTCCCCGGGCTGCGGCGTGCCGCCGCGGCCCACGGGCCGAGCCACGTTTCGAACACGACCCGAGCCCGGGGCGCCGTACCTCTTGACGAGGTCTGATGCGAGGATAAAACTGCCGTTCGGCGGTCGACATTGTCGAACACCGGACGGGACCGGTTCCGCCTTCCCTGTGAACAAAAGGAGTCGCGGGTGTCCAACTCCGACATTTTCCTCGGCGAAGTCATCGGAACCGCCGTGCTCATCCTGCTGGGCGGCGGTGTCGTCGCCGCCGTCGTGCTCAAGCGCAGCAAGGCGTTCAACGCCGGCTGGCTGGCGATCACGTTCGGCTGGGGCTTCGCGGTCCTGACCGGCGCCTACATCTCCTCGGGCCTCTCCGGGGCCCACCTCAACCCGGCCGTCACGGTCGGCCTGGCGATCAAGGAGGACGCCTGGAGCCAGGTGCCCGTCTACTTCGCCGGGCAGCTGCTCGGCGCCATGATCGGCGCGTTCCTCGTGTACGTGGCGTACTACGGCCACTTCATCGCCCACCTCACCGACCGCGAGGTCGTCGGCGGGCCCGGCACGCAGGCCACCAAGGCCGCGGCCTCGACCGACACGCCCGGGCCCGTGCTCGGTGTCTTCTCCACCGGCCCGGAGATCCGCAACGCCGCGCAGAACGTCGCGACCGAGGTCATCGGAACGTTCGTGCTGGTTCTCGCGATCCTCACGCTCGGCGTCAACGAGGGCCTGGCCCTGTCGGGTACCGGCATCCTCATGGTCGCGCTGGTCGTGGTCGGCATCGGCCTCTCCCTCGGTGGCCCGACCGGGTACGCGATCAACCCGGCGCGTGACCTCGGTCCGCGAATCGTGCACGCGTTGCTGCCCCTGCCGAACAAGGGCGGGTCAGACTGGAGCTACGCCTGGATACCGGTGGTGGGCCCGCTGCTCGGCGGCGCCCTCGCCGGCGGGCTCTACCAGCTCGCGTTCGCCTGACCGACCTCTCCCCTCGATCTCCTGGAGCACCGAGATGACTGACAACGCCACCCACCCCGGGTACATCGCCGCCATCGACCAGGGCACCACCTCCAGCCGCTGCATCGTCTTCGACACCGACGGCCGCATCGTCGGCGTCGAGCAGAAGGAGCACGAGCAGATCTTCCCCAAGCCGGGCTGGGTCGAACACGACGCCGCCGAGATCTGGACGAACGTCCAGGAGGTCGTCGACGGCGCCGTCCGCAAGGCCGGGGTCGGCCGCGACGAGGTGAAGGCCATCGGCATCACCAACCAGCGCGAGACCACCGTGTTGTGGGACAAGACGACCGGTGAGCCGGTCCACAACGCCCTGGTCTGGCAGGACACCCGCACCGACGCGCTCTGCCGGGAGCTGGGCCGCAACGTCGGCCAGGACCGCTTCCGCCGCGACACCGGACTGCCGCTGGCCTCCTACTTCGCCGGCCCCAAGATCCGCTGGCTCCTCGACAACGTCGAAGGGCTGCGGGAGCGCGCCGAGCGCGGCGAGATCCTGTTCGGCACCATGGACTCGTGGGTCATCTGGAACCTCACCGGTGGCACGAACGGCGGCGTGCACGTCACCGACGTCACGAACGCCTCCCGCACCATGCTCATGAACCTGCACACCATGGCGTGGGACGAGAAGATCTGCGCCTCCATGGACGTGCCCATGCAGGTGCTGCCGGAGATCCGCTCCTCCGCCGAGGTGTACGGCCACTGCGCCGGCGGCGCCCTCGAAGGCGTCCCGGTGGCCTCGGCGCTCGGCGACCAGCAGGCCGCGCTGTTCGGCCAGACCTGCTTCGAGGTCGGCGAGGGCAAGTCGACGTACGGCACCGGCACCTTCCTGCTCATGAACACCGGGCACAAGCCGGTCAACTCCTACAACGGTCTGCTGACGACCGTCGGGTACCGCATCGGCGACGAGAAGCCCGTCTTCGCGCTGGAGGGCGCCATCGCCGTCACCGGCGCCCTCGTGCAGTGGATGCGCGACCAGATGGGCCTCATCAGCACCGCCGCCGAGATCGAGACGCTGGCCAGCTCCGTCGAGGACAACGGCGGCGCCTACTTCGTCCCGGCCTTCTCCGGGCTGTTCGCCCCCTACTGGCGCTCCGACGCGCGCGGCGTCATCGCGGGCCTGACCCGCTACGTCACCAAGGCGCACCTGGCCCGGGCCGTCCTGGAGGCGACCGCCTGGCAGACGCGGGAGATCGTCGACGCCATGGCCAAGGACTCCGGGGTGGAGCTGACCGCCCTCAAGGTCGACGGCGGCATGACCTCCAACAACCTGCTGATGCAGAACATCTCCGACGTCCTCGACGCGCCCGTGGTGCGTCCGATGGTCGCCGAGACCACCTGCCTGGGTGCCGCCTACGCCGCCGGTCTGGCCGTCGGCTTCTGGCCGGACACCGACGCGCTGCGCGCCAACTGGCGGCGCGCGGCCGAATGGACCCCCCGTATGGAAGCGGACGTACGCGACCGCGAGTACAAGAGCTGGCTCAAGGCCGTCGAGCGGACCATGGGCTGGATCGAAGAGGAGAACTGAGCGACATGAACACCATCCCGCAGAGCGTCCCCACCCTCGGGACGCACCCGGCTGCCGGTGCCAACCCGCGTCGCGCCGAGACCAGAGACGTGCTCGCCCGGGCGACGTACGACCTGCTGGTGGTCGGCGGGGGCATCCTCGGCACCTCGGTCGCCTGGCACGCCGCGCAGTCGGGACTGCGGGTGGCGATGGTGGACGCCGGCGACTTCGCCGGCGCCACGTCCTCCGCGTCCTCCAAGCTGGTCCACGGCGGTCTGCGCTACCTGCAGACCGGCTCGGTCAAGCTGGTCGCGGAGAACCACCACGAGCGGCGGGTCCTGGCCAAGGACGTCGCCCCCCACCTGGTGAACCCGCTGACGTTCTACCTGCCCGTGTACAAGGGCGGGCCGCACGGCGCGGCGAAGCTGGGCGCGGGCGTCTTCGCCTACTCGGCGCTCTCGGCGTTCGGTGACGGCGTGGGCCGGGTCATCTCCCCGGCCCGCGCCGCCGCCGACAACCCGGGGCTGCGCACGGAGAACCTCAAGGCCGTCGCCGTCTACGGCGACCACCAGATGAACGACTCGCGCGTCGCGGTCATGACCGTGCGGGCCGCGGTCGCCGCCGGAGCGGTGGTCCTCAACCACGCCGAGGTGACCGGGCTGCGCTTCACCCGGGGCCGGGTGACCGGCGCGGAGCTCAGGGACCGCCTGGACGGCTCGGAGTTCGGGGTGGACGCGCGGCTGGTGCTCAACGCCACCGGCCCCTGGGTCGACCACCTGCGCCGCATGGAGCACTCCGGGGCGGCGCCCAGCATCCGGCTGTCCAAGGGCGCGCACCTGGTGCTCAAGCGCAAGGCGCCCTGGCGGGCGGCCATGGCGACGCCCATCGACAAGTACCGCATCACCTTCGCCCTCCCGTGGGAGGACCAGCTCCTCCTCGGCACCACGGACGAGCCCTTCGAGGGCGACCCGGGCGACGTGGCGGCCACCGAGGCCGACATCGAGCAGATCCTGGCCGAGGCGGCCGTCTCCGTCCAGGACGAGCACCTCTCCCGGGACCTGATCAGCTACGCGTTCGCCGGGCTGCGGGTGCTGCCCGGCGGGCCCGGCGGCGTCGAGGCGGCCAAGCGGGAGACCGTCGTCACCGAGGGCCGGGGCGGCATGCTGTCCGTCGCCGGCGGCAAGTGGACGACGTACCGGCACATCGGCCGCACCGTGATGAACCGGCTGGCGCGGCTCCCCGGCGGAGCGCTGGCCGAGGACATGGAGCCCGTCTCGCAGCTGCCGCGCCGGGTGCCGCTGCCGGGTGTCGCCAACCCGAACGCCGTCGCGCACCGGCTGCTGGTGGACCGGGACCCCGGGACGCGGATCGACCCGCTGACCGCCCGTCACCTGGCCACGCACTACGGCTCGCTGTCCTTCGACATCGC
Source organism: Streptomyces chumphonensis (assembly GCF_014779715.1). Lineage (GTDB taxonomy): Bacteria > Actinomycetota > Actinomycetes > Streptomycetales > Streptomycetaceae > Streptomyces > Streptomyces chumphonensis. The sequence continues at coordinate 113,918 of NZ_JACXYU010000003.1, read as the reverse complement.
CCGGCTGGTGAGCGAGGACCCCGCGCTGGGCGAGCGCATCCACCCGGACGGGCCGGAGATCTGGGCCCAGGTCGTCTACGCCCGCGACCACGAGTGGGCCGTGACCGCCGAGGACGTCCTGCGCCGCCGCACCACGCTCACCGTGCGCGGCCTGGACACCCCCGAGGTGCGGGCCCGCGTGACGGAGTTGCTGGGTCGCGGCGAGGGCTGACGGGCGTCCGCCGGGTCCCGGACCCGTATGGCAGAGTGCGAGGCGGTCATTCGCCATACGGGTCCGGGGGGACGCATGAAGGCCGACGCGACGGTGAGCGGTGCGGGCGGGGACGGCCCGAGCGGGCCGGAGCCGCGCTCCGGGGCGCGGCGGTGGGCGCGGTGGCGCCCGCGACGGCGCGGGGTGATCTGGACCTCCGCCGTGCTGGCGCTGCTGCTCGTGGGGCTTCCCGGCTCGGCGGCGCTGGCCCTGCGGCTGGCGTACGCGGGGGACCCGCGTCCGGACGCCCACACCCGGGGCCGGGACGCGATCTGGCTCGGCCACGCCTGGGTGGACGGCCGGAAGGACGACGGTGACCTGGCGGCGTTCGCCCGGCGCATCGAGGGCACCGGCATCCGCGACCTGTACGTGCACACCGGCCCGCTGGAACACGACGGCACGCTGTCCCCGGCCAAGCACCCGCGGGCGCGGTGGCTGGTGGCCGCCGTGCACCGGGAACTGCCGGAGGTGCGGGTGCACTCCTTCCTGGGCAACGTGCTGGTGTACGGCCGGGAGGACGGCGAGGCCGTGCGGCTGGCCGACGCGGACTCCCGGCAGGGCATCGTGGAGAGCGCCCGCACCGTCATGGGGCTGGGCTTCGACGGCGTCCACCTGGACATGGAGCCGGTCCGCTCGGGTGACGGCGACTTCCTGCGGCTGCTGGACGAGGTCCGGGTGCCGGTGCGCGAGCACGGCGGTGTCCTCTCCGTGGCCGCGCACCAGATCGACCCGCTGCCCCGGGTACACCAAGTCGCGCTGGCGCTCACGGACCACGGGAAGTACTGGGCACAGGCGTTTTTCGGCCAAGTTGCCGCCCGGGTGGACCAGATCGCGATGATGTCGTACGACGCGTGGATGCCCGCCGAATCGCTCTACGGAGGGTTCCTCGCCCACCAGACCCGGCTGGCCCTGGAGGTGACACCGCGGGACACCGACCTGCTCATGGGACTGCCGTTCTACTCCGAGCCCGACCTCACCCACCGGGCCGAGACCGTGGCGGCGGCGGTGCGGGGCATCCGGCTGGGTCTGGGCCGCCAGGACGCGGACCGCGAACGCTTCGGCGTCGCCCTCTACATCGACTTCGCCGCGACCGAGGAGGACTGGGCGGCCTATCGGCGCGGTTGGGTGGCACCCGCCTCCGGGTAGCCCACCGTCGGCGACGGCGAGCGGGGCGCGACGCCGTAGGCTTGATCCCCGCACGGGGACGACGAACGGCAGCCGGGGCGGCGGACGCCACCGGCACGAAGGAGGCGCTGGGTGATCGAGCTGGAGGGTGTTCCCGAGCTGGTCGACCCGGTCATGGTGGCCGCGTTCGAAGGCTGGAACGACGCCGGCGACGCCGCCTCCAGCGCGGTAGGGCATCTGCACCGCGAGTGGAAGGGCGAGGTCTTCGCCGCGCTGGACGCGGAGGACTACTACGACTTCCAGGTCAACAGACCGCACGTGTGGCTGGACGGCGGTGTGCGAAAGATCACGTGGCCCACGACCCGGCTGTCGGTCGTGCGCACCTCGGGCGACCGCCCACGCGACCTGGTGCTCGTGCGGGGCATCGAACCGAGCATGCGCTGGCGCTCGTTCTGCAACGAGCTGCTCGGATTCGCGCACGAGCTGGGCGTCGAGATGGTCGTGGTGCTGGGCGCGCTCCTCGGCGACACCCCGCACACCCGGCCGGTGCCGGTCACGGGCGTGACCTCGGACGCCGACCTGGCCCGCACGATGAACCTGGAGGAGTCCCGCTACGAGGGGCCCACCGGCATCGTCGGGATCCTCCAGGAGGCCTGCACCCATGCCGGAGTACCGGCGGTGAGCCTGTGGGCGGCCGTGCCGCACTACGTCTCCCAGCCGCCGAACCCCAAGGCCACCCTCGCCCTGCTCAACCGCCTGGAGGACCTGCTGGACCTGCGGGTCCCCCTGGGCGAGCTGGCGGAGGACGCCCGGGCGTGGCAGGTGGGCGTGGACCAGCTGGCCGCCGAGGACAGCGAGGTCGCGGAGTACGTGCAGTCGCTGGAGGAGGCGCGGGACACCGCCGAACTGCCCGAGGCGTCCGGCGAGGCGATCGCCCGCGAGTTCGAGCGGTACCTGCGCCGCCGTGACGGGCAGCCGGGCCCGGCCGGCGGCACGGCGGGCGAGGCGGGGCTCGGCCCGGAACCGGGGGCCGTCAGCCCCTATTTCCGGGACACCGGCCGCCCCCGGCCGCGCGGGCGCGGGCCGGGCGAGCCGGACCGGCCGGGCGGCGACCGGGAACAGGAGCGGCCGTCGTCCTCCCCCGGCGCGGAGGGGCCGGAGGAGGACGACGAGGGCGGAACCGAGGACGAGGGGTGAACCGCGCGCCGCCCCCGGCGGGCGGCGCGCGCGGCGGCGGCGCGCCCTACAGGGCTACGCCGAGGAGGGCGTCCACGGCCCGGGAGACCAGGCCGGGGGCGCCCTCGTCCGTGCCGCCCCCGGCGTGCTGACGCTCCGCCCAGCGGTCGACGGCGGCCAGTGCGGCGGGAGCGTCCAGGTCGTCGGCGAGCGCCTCGCGCATCTCCTCGACCACCGCCTCGGCCGACGGCCCGTCGGGCCGCGAGACCGCGGCCCGCCAGCGCCCGAGCCGCGCCACGGCGGCGTCGAGCACGGCGTCCGTGTACTCCCAGTCGGCCCGGTAGTGGTGGGCCAGCAGGGCGAGCCGGACGGCCGCCGGGTCGGTGCCGTCGCGCCGCAGCGTGGAGACGAAGACGAGGTTGCCCTTCGACTTGGACATCTTCTCGCCGTCCAGCCCGACCATCCCGGCGTGCACGTACGTCGCCGCGAAGGGGTGCTCACCGGTCAGCGCCTGGGCGTGCGAGGCGCCCATCTCGTGGTGCGGGAAGGCGAGGTCGGAACCGCCCCCCTGCACGTCGAAGCCCATGCCGAGGTGGTCCAGGGCGATCGCGACGCACTCGATGTGCCAGCCCGGCCGTCCGGGGCCGAGGGACCTGCCGTCCCAGTGCGGCTCGCCGTCGCGGGCCGCGACCCAGAGCATGGGGTCCAGGGCGTTCTTCTTGCCGGGGCGCTCGGGGTCGCCGCCGCGTTCGGCGGACAGCGCGCGCATGGTGGCGGCGTCCAGCCCGGCGACCTCGCCGAAGTGCGGATCGGCCGCCACGGAGAAGTAGACGTCGCCGTCGAGCTCGTAGGCCGCGCCCGCGTCGCGCAGCTTCTCGATCATGGGCACGATGGACGGTATCGACTCGACCGCGCCGATGTAGTGCCGCGGGGGCAGCATGCGCAGTGCCGTCATGTCCTCGCGGAAGAGCGCGGTCTCGCGCTCCGCGATCTCGGTCCAGTCCTGGCCGGTGGCGACGGCCCGCTCCAGGAGCGGATCGTCGATGTCGGTGACGTTCTGTACGTAGTGGACCTGCCGCTTGGTGTCGAGCCACACGCGCTGCACGAGGTCGAACGCGTTGTACGTCGCCGCGTGTCCCAGGTGGGTGGCGTCGTACGGCGTGATGCCGCAGACGTAGATTCGGGCGACGGGACCGGGGGTGAGGGTCACCCGACCGCCGGTCGCGGTGTCGTGGATCCTGAGGTCGCGACCGCTGCCGGGCAGGGCAGGGACCTCGGATGCGGGCCAGGCATGCATGGTCAAGAGCCTAACCGGACGCGTGTTCAGCCAGCGCGGGGGACATGCCTCTGGCCTGTTATGCCCCCTTGCGCCGGGCGGAGGTGAGGCGCTAGACGGCCCCGCCCGGTCTCAGATCGGCGGCCAGGGGAACGCCGGCCACTCGCCGGTGGGCACGGGGTGCCGGCCCGAGGCCAGCAGCTCCTCGGTGCGCCGTCGCAGTGCGGCCAGCTCCGCGGCGTCGATCAGGGCGGACAGCCGCCGGGAGAGCGGCGAGCCGTCCGCCAGGGCGTGCGTCAGGCGGCGCAGCGGGCCGACGGCGTCCTCGGGCAGGGGCTCGCCCGCCCATCCCCACAGCAGGGTGCGCAGCTTGTCGTCGGTGTGGAAGGTGACGCCGTGGTCGATCGCGCGGAGCCCGCCCCCCGGCGCGGGCAGCAGGTGGCCGCCCTTGCGGTCGGCGTTGTTGATGACGGCGTCGAGGACGGCCAGCCGACGCAGCCGCGCGTCGTCGGCGTGGACGAGCAGGGCCGTCCTGCCCGGCGCCGTCTCGGCCAGACCGACGGCCTTCCAGCCCGGCCCGGGCTCCTCGGCGTCCACGAGGTCCAGGAGCTGCTCCGCCGCGTTCGGGGGCGGCCCCCCGCCGTCCGGCGGCGGACCGATCCACTGCTGGCACATCCCCTCGCCGTACGGCCCCTCGCGCAGCACGGTGGGCGGCACGAGGTCCCAGCCGAGCGCGCGGCACACCTCGTACGCCGCGACCTCGCGCCCGGCGAGCGTCCCGTGCGGGAAGTCCCACAGGGGGCGTTCCCCGGCGACGGGCTTGTAGACGCACGGCACGGCGTCCCGGCCGTCGGCGACCGTCGCGTACAGGACCGCGTTGGAGGCGTCGGTGATCCGGCCGACAACGGTCAGCTCGCCCCGGGCGAGCAGCGCCGCCGTGCGGTCCTGCGGTGCGTCGCCGCCGGAGGGCCGCGCCGGGGCGCCGGGAGCCGCCGCCCGGGGGGCGGCGTCACCCCGCCCGGCCGGGCTCACGCCTCCCCGCGGCGGTATCCGTTCTGGCGCGGGCATACGTGTCCCTCCGGGTCGAGCGGAAGACTGCACAGCGGGCAGGGCGGACGGCCGGCGTTGACGACCTCCATGGCGCGCTTGGCGAACGCCCGGGCCATCGGACCGGTGATCCGCACCCGCAGCATGGGCGGGCCGTTCTCGTCGTCGTGCAGGAGACGTTCCTCGGCCTCGGCGAGCGACTCGTCGGAGTCGGCCTCCAGCGCGACGAGCGCCTGCGCCTCGACCACCATCCGCTCGCTGTCGCCGTCCCAGGCGAGAGCCATGGTGCCGACGCGGAACTCCTCGTCGACGGGGCTGGTCAGCGGCTCGTTGTCGGACAGCTCACTGGGCGCCACGGCCGGCACGGCGGTGCTGCCGCCACTGCGCCGCACGACCTCGTCGAGCAGCTCGTCGATCCGTTCGGCCAGGGCCTCGACCTGTGCCTTCTCCAGCGAGACGCTCGTCGTGCGCCCCTCGGAGGTGGCCTGGAGGTAGAAGGTCCGCCGTCCGGGCAGCCCGACCGTGCCGGCGACGAATCGGTCCGGCGGGTCGTAGAGGAACACCTGACGGGACACGTCCTGCTCCATCGGTCTCGGCAACGGGGTCAATGGCACCCTACTGCTCACGGTGATCTACGCGCTCACGCACCGCCCCCGACGGCGGCGTTGCCGTCCTGGCCCGGCACGGAGCCCCGGGCGTCCGCGGCGGCGTCCGGCTCCTGCGGCGCCAGGGAGGCGAGCGTGCCGGTGTCGCCCAGCCGCACCACGAAGGGGCGCAGCGCGGTGTAGCGGATCGCCGTGACGGAGGCCGGCTCGACGCTCACGCGCTGGAAGAGGTCCAGGTGCATCCCGAGGGCGTCCGCCACGACCGACTTGATGATGTCCCCGTGCGAGCACATCAGGTAGACGGCGTCCGGGCCGTGCTCGGCGGTGACGCGCTCGTTCCAGTCGCGCACGGCTTCGACGGCCCGCTGCTGCATGGCCCGCATCGTCTCGCCACCGGGGAAGGAGACGGAGCTGGGGTGCTGCTGGACGGCGGACATCAGCGGTTCGTCGAGCAGTTCGGCGAGCTTGCGGCCCGTCCAGTCGCCGTAGTCGCACTCGGCGACGCGCTCGTCCTCGGTGACCGTGAGGCCGGGCCGCTCGGCGGCCAGCGGCCGCAGCGTCTGGCCGCAGCGCAGCAGCGGGCTGCGGACGGCGGCGGCCAGGGGCACCCCGGCCAGCCGGGCGGGCAGGGCGGCGGCCTGGGCCTCCCCGGTCTCGTCGAGCGTGACGCCGGGTGTACGGCCGGCCAGGAGTCCGGAGGTGTTGGCCGTCGAGCGGCCGTGACGCACGAGGAGGAGCGTGGGCATGGCGCCCAGCGTAGGCCAGAGCGCGCGGGGGACGGCCGGGACGTCCTGGAACCGGACTCGACGGGCGCCGCCCGCGCGACGCGGGGAGGGGACGTGTCCGGCCGTGGTGGGGGCTCGGGGGGTCACCCCGCCACGGCCGTCACCCGGACAACGCGGTGGACCCGCCCGGGGTTACGCGGCGGGGGTCAGGCGGCTCCGGAGCGCTCCAGGGCCTCCACACCGGCCCGCAGGGAGGCGACGCGCTCCTCCAGCGTGAAGCCGGCCGGGGCGAGGTTGAGCGTGCCGACGCCCGCCTCCGCGTAGGCCCGCATCCGGTCGGCCACGCGTTCGACGCTGCCCAGCAGGGTCGTCGCGTCGATGAGCCGCCGGGGAACGGCCGCGGCGGCGCCGTCCTTGTCCCCGGCCAGGTACCTGTCCTGGATCTCGGCCGCCTCCTTCTCGTACCCCATGCGCTGGGTGAGCTTGTTGTAGAAGTTCTGCTTCCGGCTGCCCATGCCGCCGACGTAGAGCGCGGTGTAGGGGCGGAAGAAGTCGGCGAGCGCCTCGATGTCGTCGTCGTCGCCGATGGCCATGGGGACGGTGGGGCAGATGTCGAAGCCCTCCAGGCCCTTGCCGGCCTTCGCCCGCCCGGCCCGGACGGCGCCCAGCGTGGTCTCCTCGGCGTGCTCGGGCGCGAAGAAGACCAGCAGGGCGCCGTCGGCGATCTCACCGGTCTGTTCCAGGTTCTTCGGTCCGATGGCGGCGATGTAGAGCGGGATGTGCTCGCGCACCGGGTGCACCGTGAGCTTGATCGGCTTGCCGGGGCCGTCGGGCAGCGGCAGCGTCCAGTGCTCGCCCTGGTGGCTGAGCCGCTCCCGGGACATCGCCTTGCGGACGATCTCCACGTACTCGCGGGTGCGGGCGAGCGGCTTGTCGAACTTGACGCCGTACCACCCCTCGGAGACCTGGGGCCCGGAGACGCCGAGGCCGAGGCGGAACCGGCCGCCGGAGAGGGAGTCGAGGGTGGCGGCGGTCATGGCCGTCATCGCCGGGGTGCGGGCCGGGATCTGGAAGATGCCGGAGCCGATCTCGATGCGCTCGGTCTGGGCGGCCACCCAGGACAGCACGGTGGGCGCGTCCGAGCCGTAGGCCTCGGCGGCCCAGCAGACGGAGTAGCCGAGCCGGTCGGCCTCCTGGGCGACGGCGAGATTGTCGTGATCCATCCCGGCACCCCAGTAGCCGAGGTTGATACCGAGCCGCATGACCGCTCTCCTTACCGCCGAGTAACACGATGGGTGTCTGGGACTGTACGCGAGATCCGGAAGTAGTCTCAACGGCCATGGAGCAACGGCAGTTCGGCCACACCGGCCTGCGCGTGTCCCGGATCGGCCTGGGCACCCTCACCTGGGCCGGACATCCAGGAGACCAGGCCGCGGCGGAACACCGGGCCGCCGACATGCTGAAGACGTTCTGGAACGCGGGCGGCACTCTCGTCGACACCGCCGACGTCTACGCCGACGGCGGGGCGGAGTACCTGCTCGGGCGGCTGCTGGACGGCCTGGTACCCCGCGAGGACCTGGTGATCGCCACCAAGTCCGGCGGCGTCGCCCGTCCCGACCGGCGCTCCGACGGCTCCCGGGGCCACCTCCTCGCCGCCCTGGACGCCTCGCTGCGGCGGCTCGGCACCGACCACGTCGACCTGTGGCAGGTCCACGGATTCGACGCGCTGACCCCGCTGGAGGAGACGCTGCACGCCGTCGACCTGGCGGTCAGCAGCGGGCGGGCCCGCTACGCGGGGGTGGCCGGCTTCTCCGGCTGGCAGCTGGCCAAGGCCGCGACCTGGCAGCTGGCCGCACCCGGCACCCGCGTCCGGCTGGCGGGCGTCCAGCTGGAGTACTCGCTGCTGCAACGCGGCCTGGAACGGGAGGTGCTGCCCGCCGCCCTCGACCTCGGGCTCGGGCTCCTGCCCGCCTCGCCGCTCGGGCGCGGGGTGCTCAGCGGCAAGTACCGCGACGGCGCGTGTCCGGCGGAGTCGCGCGGGTCCTCCGAACGGCTGGCGGGCTTCGTCGAGCCGTACCTGACCGGACCGGCCGAACACATCGTCGAAGCGGTGTCCATCGCCGCCGACGGGCTGGCCGTGACCCCGCTCCAGGTCGCGCTCGCCTGGGTGCGCGACCGGCCCGGCGTCACCGCACCACTGGTCGGGGCCCGCACCGCCGGGCAGCTGGAGGAGGCCCTGTCAGTGGAGGCGCTTACGCTGCCCGACGAGATCACCGTTGCCCTGGACGACGTGTCCGCTCCGGAGCACCGCTATCCCGACCACGACTGGAGCACGCTGTGAACGCCAGCCCGGGCACGGGCCCCGAGGGCCCCGAGGCGGCCGATACCGCCGATACCGCCGGCCGGAAGGCGGCCGAGCTGATGGCCGCCGTGCGGGCCGTGGAGAGCGGCGAGAAGTCGGCCGCGGAGTTCTTCCCCGCTCCCGAACCGGCTCGCCCCGCCCGCCGCCGGTCCCCCGCGCAGGGGCCCCGGGGCGCGTCCGCGTCCGCTCCCGCCGGGCCCGTCGCCGTCCCGGCGGAGGTGCACGAGGTGCTCGCCGCCGGGGGCGCCCCGGAGGCGCTGGCCCCCTCCGTCGTGGCCGCGCTGGGGCCGCGGGCCGCCGAGGAGCTGCGGGAGGATCCCTGGCGCCTGCTGTCCGTGGCCGGGGTCCGACCCGAGCAGGCCGACGCCTTCGCCGCCGCCCTGGGTGAGCCCGGCGCCGACGCCGGTCCGGGCGACCCCCGGCGCGCCCGGGCGCTGGCCGGCTGGCTGCTGGAGGCCGCCGCGCGGGCCGGCCACACCGTCCTGGAGTTCGCGGTGCTGGCCCGGAAGCTCGCGCAGTACGGCGTCCCCGAGCCCGAGGACGCCGTGCGGGACGCCGTGGACACCGGTGCGCTCCTGGTCTTCCGGGCCGACGGGGACGGCACCCCGCCCTCCGAGGAGGCGGAGGAGGCCGACGGCGCCGAGGCCGGGTCGGGGGAAGCGGCGCCCCTGCTGCTCGGCCTGGAGCGGTGGGCGGTGGCCGAGGAGTCCCTGGCCGACGGACTGCACCGGCTGATCACGACCTTCCGACCCCCGCAGGGCGAGGACGCCGGGGCCTGGGGGTCCGCCGCCTCCGCCGCACCCTCCTCCTCGGCCGGGGAGCTCCTCCGGGCGGTCGCCGCGCACGGCCTGGTGGCCCACACCGGGGGCGAGGCCTCCCGCGCGGAACCCGCAGCCCTCGTCGGCGCCGCCCGCGCGATGGGGCTGCGGGCCTGCGCCGCCACGCACACCGAGGACGCCCGCCGGCGGCTCGCGGCGCTCGTCCCCGCGCGCCCGGGCACCGAGGACCCACCGGCCCAGGACGCGGGGCAGGACGCGCCGGTGCCGGTGGCCGTCACGGTGTCCGGGCTGCTGGAGGGCGATCAGGGGCCGGGGCGGGAGGCCGACGGCACCCTCCCCCTGGACCTCCTCGTCGTCCTGGACGCGGCGCTGCTGGACACCGAGACGGCCGCCGCCCTGGTGGAAGCGCTGCCGGACGGGGCCCGGCTGGTGCTGAGCGGCGATCCGCAGGTCCTCGGCTCGGCGGGGCCGGGGCAGGTGCTTCAGGACGTCCTGGCCGCCGCCGTCGCGCCGCGCGTCACCTCCCGCACCCCGGATCCGGGGCCGCTCGGGGAGCTCGTCTCCGGGATCGGCGTCGGTGAGCTGACGCAGGTGGCCGCGCCGGGCAAGGAGATCGTCATCGTGCCGGTCCGGGAGGCGGCCGAGGCCGTGCACCGCACCGTGCAGCTCGTGGCGGAGTCGGTGCCGCGTGCGTTCGGCATCGAGCCGGGCGCCACCCAGGTCATCACCACCGGGCATCCCGGCGGCGCGGGCACGACGGCACTGAACGCCGCCCTCAAGGAGCGGTTCAATCCGGGCCCCGGCCGGTTCGGGGGCTTCGACCCGGGCGACCGGGTCACCTTCTCCCCCGCTCCCGGCCGCCCGCTCTTCGCCGCCGTGGCCGGGGCCGACGGGGAGGGGCTGCGGCTGGACGGTCCGCACGGGCCGTTCACCGTCGCCAAGGACCGGGTGGCCACGGCCGTGCGGCACGCCTGGGCGATCACCGCGCACCAGGCCGCGGGCGGCCGTTGGCCCGCCGCCGTCGTGGTGCTCCCGGGGGACGCCGCCGACGCGCTGGACCGGCGCTGGGTCTACACCGCGTTCGGCCGCGCCGAGCGCCACCTGTCCGTGGTCCACGGGGTGGGGGACGCGCTCCCCCGGGCCGTCGCACAGCGGCCGGGCGCCCCCCGCACCACCCGGCTGCGGGAGCTGCTGCGGCCCCGCCCGGCCGCCGCCGGGGAGCCGGACGACACCTGACCGCCCAGGCGGCCGCGCGGGACGGGAGCGCCCGGGCCCGGGCCGCCCCCGTCCCGCGCGGTCGGCCTCAGCCGGCGCCGAGCCGGGCGCCGTCCCGGCGCGTCCCGTCCTCGCCGCCGTCCGTGTCCTCGGCCGCCCGGACCGCGCGCTCGGCGTCGTCCTCGTCGAAGACGGAGCTGATGTCGTAGCGGCAGATGACACGCTCCGGGTCGGCGGCGTCGAAGGGCGCGTCCAGCCACTCACCGGGCTCGGCGGGCTCCTCGTCCGCGACGACCCAGACCGTGGAGTCGCCCTCCTCCAGGCCGAACTCCTTGTGCCGGGTGGCGATCTCGTCGGGTTCGAACTCGCCGAAGAGCACGCCGAGCGCGGCGTGCACGCTGCTGCCGGGCGTCTCCGCCCCGCCCTGCGAGGGGTCGACGGCGTCCGGGTCGAGGTCGGTGATGCGCTGCGCCTGCGCGAGCAGCCGCAGCGGCTCACCGACGGTGTAGTCCCGGCGCATGTACACGCTGAGGGCGCCGGGCTCGTCCGGGCCGAGGTAGGGCGGGCGGCTCTCGCCACTGGGGATCTCGAACGGCGTGACCTCGTCGTAGGCGTCGTACAGGAGCGCGTCGTACGCCTCCCCCGCCGAGGCGAGCTCGTTGAACGCCGCGTAGACCTCGGTGTCGGCGTCGGCTTCGGCGCCGGTCCCGTAGGCCCGGCGTTCGATGGCAGCGAGGTGGCGGTCCAGGGCGGACTTCAGCGCCTCGGCGGAGGCACGTACCTCGGCAGCGGTCGGCTGCGCAGCATCAGACATACAGCAGACGCTATCCGTAAGGAGGCCCTGTCCGCACAATAGATGCGATGCCGGAATATGAATTTCGCGATGTGTACGTACCGCGCGGGGTGTCCCGCAACGCCGCCGTGCGCCTGCTGACGGACGAGGCCGAGTACGGGTACTGGGAGCTGGACCGGCTCCGCCTGCACCCGGACGGCAGCCGCAGGGTGCGGCTGCGCCGGAGAATCATCCGCCAGGTCAGGGCGACCTGGTGAGCACGGCGTGGTGAGGATCCGCGCACGGCAGCGGCTGCCACCCGGGACCGGGCCGCAGCCGCTGCGACGGGCCCGCTGGGACGGGGCCCGCTGGGGTCCGCCGGAACGTCAGTTCTGGCCCACACGGGCGCGGCGGTAGAGCACGTAGCCGCCGAGCAGCATGGTGACACCGGCCGGGACGACGGTCGTGAGCGCGGAGGGCCCACCGGTCTCGGCGAGCTGCGCCCGGGGCTCGTTCGGGCGGTCCTCCTGCGGGGTGGACACGTCCGGGGTGTCCGAGGGCGGCTGCTCCTCCTGCGGCTCCTCGGGCTGCTCCTCCTCGGGCTCCTCCGGCTTCTCCTCCTCCGGAACCTCGGGCTCCGGGTGCTCCGGGTGCTCGGGGTGACCGGAGTCGTTGACGCACTCGTTGCCCATGGCCGGGTTGAGCAGGCCCACGACGTTCACGCTGTTGCCGCAGGCGTTGACCGGCACGTCGACCGGGGCCTGCACGTTGTTGCCGGAGGCGACGCCGGGCGAGCCGACGGCCGCCCCCTCCGCCGTGGCCCCGCCACCGCTGTGCGAGCCGCCCTGGTGGCCACCGTGGTGACCGCCGCCGTGGCCGTCCTCCTGGTGACCGCCGCCGTGGTGGCCGCCCGGCTTGGCGTCGTCCTGGTGGTGACCGCCGTCGTCGTGGTGTCCGCCGTCGTTGACGCACGTGTTGCCCATCGCCGGGTTCAGCAGCCCGACGACGCTCACCGTGTTGCCGCAGGCGTTGACCGGCACGTGGACCGGCGCCTGGACGTTGTTGCCGGAGAGCACACCCGGAGACCCGACGGCGGCGCCCTCGGCGTCCGCGTCGGCGAACGCCGCGCCGCCGCTCATGGCGAGCGCGCCGCTGGCGGCCACGACGGTGATCAGGCCCTTCCTGGTGACCTGTCGCATGGTTGATTCCTGTCTTCGTTGCTTGCGGGATCGCGAGCCGGCTCCGCGTCGTGCCGAGGGCACCTGCTCGCCCGGAACTGACAACCCCGGAGCGCGAGATGACGCACTCCGGGGCTTGGCATCAAACCCTCACGGGCTCGGGCGCGTGTCGTCAGTCGTTGACGCAGACGTTGCCGAAGGTGGGGTTCAGCAGCGCGATGACGTTGACGGTGTTGCCGCAGACGTTCACCGGGACGTGCACCGGCACCTGCACGACGTTGCCGGAGAGAACACCCGGCGAACCGACGGCGGCACCCTCGGCACCGGCGTCGGCGACGGCCACGCCCGCACCCGCGAGCAGCAGACCACCGGTGGCAGCCGCAGCAGCGACGACCTTCTTGATCATTCTTCCTCCTTGTTGGAAACGCGGTCCCAGCCACGGACCGCATCCCGTGTAACGAGGAGTGAGGGGAGGGGCTACGACTCCCCCGGCGCATTCACCCTTCCTGGCCAATCCCGCACACCCGAGCGAATCACCGCCCCCGACGGCGGCGACCGGCGACCGGGCGGCCGCTCAGCACTGGTCGATGAAGCGGTCAAGCACGCGGACGCCGAACGTGAGGCCGTCCACCGGCACCCGCTCGTCGACCCCGTGGAACATGCCCGCGAAGTCGAGCTCCGGGGGGAGCTTGAGCGGGGCGAAGCCGAAGCACCGGATGCCCAGGTCGTCGAACTGCTTGGCGTCGGTGCCGCCGGAGAGCATGTAGGGCACCGCGCGGGCGGCCGGGTCCTCCGCCCGCAGCGAGCTCTGCATGGCCTCCACCAGGGCGCCGTCGAAGGTCGTCTCCAGCGCCTTGTCCGCGTGCTCGTCCTCGCGCCGCACCCGCGGCCCGAGGACACGGTCCAGGTCGGCCAGGAACTCCTCCTCGTGCCCCGGCAGGAAGCGGCCGTCCACGTGCGCGGTGGCCTGGCCCGGGATGACGTTGACCTTGTAGCCCGCCCCGAGCTGGGTGGGCTGCGCGGTGTTCTGGAGCGTGGCGCCGATGATCTTGGCGATGCCGCCGAGCCGGGCAAGGGTCTCGTCCATGTTCTCCGGGTCGAGCTCGACGCCGAGGGCGTCGGAGAGCTCGTCCAGGAACGCCCGCACCGTCTTGGTGACACGGACGGGGAACTTGTGGCGCCCCAGCCGCCCGACGGCCTCGCACAGCTCGGTGATGGCGTTGTCGTCGTTGGTCATCGAGCCGTGCCCGGCCGTGCCGTCGACGGTCAGCCGCATCCAGTGCATGCCCTTCTGGGCGGTCTCGATCAGGTAGAGCCGCAGGTTCTCGTTGACCGTGAACGAGAAGCCGCCCACCTCCCCGATGGCCTCGGTGACCCCTTCCAGCAGCTCCGGCCGGTGGTCGACGAGGTAGCGCGAGCCGTAAGTGCCGCCCGCCTCCTCGTCGGCGAGGAAGGCCAGCACGATGTCGCGCGGAGGGCGGCGCCCGCTGCGCATGCGCTCCCGGACGACGGCGAGCGTCATCGCGTCCATGTCCTTCATGTCCACCGCGCCGCGCCCCCACACGCAGCCGTCGGCGATCTCACCGGAGAACGGGTGGTGGGTCCAGTCGTCGGCGTTGGCGGGGACGACGTCGAGGTGGCCGTGGATGAGCAGCCCCGGACGCGAGGAGTCCTCGCCCGGCACCCGCACGACCGTGGACGCCCGGCCGGGCCGCGACTCGAAGACCTCCGGCTCCAGGCCGACCTCCGCCAGTTGCTCGGCGACGTACTCGGCCGCCTTCCGCTCCCCCGGCCCCCGGCCGTCGCCGTAGTTGCTGGTGTCGATGCGGATCAGGTCCCGGCACAGGCCGACGACCTCGCTCTCGGCCGCCGCGGCCCTCCCGGGGCCGGGCTCTCCGGTGCCTGCGCTGCCTGCCGTGGTCGGGCTCGACTCACTCACACTGCCTCCTGGTGGTGACGGACTCCGCTCCCATCCTGGCGCGTTCCGGTCCCCGCCCCAAGGGCGACCCGTCGCCCATCCGTCCGCCTCCGACCCGATTCGCCCCGGCCCGGAGGCGGGCGTGACCGGCCACCCCTGATCCTTTGCTATCGTTGGCGTCGCGCCGGGCGGCCGAGGCCGCGCGGTCCACCGGGTCCGGGTGGCGGAATGGCAGACGCGCTAGCTTGAGGTGCTAGTGCCCTTTATCGGGCGTGGGGGTTCAAGTCCCCCCTCGGACACCACAGTAGGGCCACATGTGAACCCCGATCCCCGTTGGGATCGGGGTTCTCTGTCGCGGTGGGCAGGTGACGAGCACGAAGTCCGCGCACACATGGCAGAGGTCTCAACCGCCTTGTGGGTGCGCAGCGAGAACATAAGGCCGACCACGCACGACATGCCGACATCATGGCGATCTCGGCCGGCGCAGAGGAAGCACCGACGCGCCACCGGTGACCCCGGCGCGCCGAACAGGCCGGCCGAACCCCTCGCGCTCGGCCATTCCCACCTCGTCAAACCCAGGCCGACGGTGTGCCGTGCACCGCGCGGCCCGGAGCGCCTCCGTCCTCCGCATAGGACAGACGCAATTCCCTCAGCGCAGGTCGAAACGCGAGAACGCCCGTTCTTTCGTCCTCCACAAAAAGACCCGCGGACCCTTTCCTCGCTTGGCCCGAAAAGGGCGACGACGGCCTCAAGCACTATCCTCGCCCCAGGTTGGCAGAAATTTCGCTTCCAGCTCGGGGCGCCACGAAACAATGCTGGGCGGCGTCCGAGAACGTCGCTCGAAGGGGAACGTCTCCATGCGCACGATGCTCAAGACGACCGCCGCCGTCGGGGCCGCCATCCTGCTCGGCCTGGGTGCCACCAGCGCCCATGCCGCCGACGCCTCGCAGCACGCCGCCACCCCGGCCCCCACGAAGGCGCAGACGACTCCCGTCACGGTGCTGAACACCCAGGTCCACGCGTGGCTGCGGGTCCACGTCCGGGCTGAGCCCAACACGAGCAGTGAGATCCTCAGCCACGTGGCTCCGGGCTACACCTACCCCGCGATCTGCTGGACGTACGGCGAGACCGTGACCCTGGAGGGCTACACCAACAACAAGTGGGTCCTGATCGACCGGACCTGGCCCAAGCAGAACGGCTACGTGACCGCGATCGCCCTGAGCGGCGACGACACCGGCGGGGTCTCCGAGAAGTGCTGACGGCGCGGCGTGGCCAACCCGGGCTGTGAACCGTCCGGTCGGCTCGGCCCATGACTGAAGCCTCTGGTACACGGGCTCACGGGGTCACGGCCACGATCGCCCGGTACCCACCAGAGGCTTCACGTGCCGCCCCGCCCGTGCGGGCTGTCCAGCCGGTCCCCGGCCAAGGTTGTCGCGTGCCGTCGAAGGCGGCACGCGACAACCTGATTCACTTCCCTGCGCGCATCAGCAGATGCCCCCGGCGAAACCGTTCTCCCTCGCATGGCTCACGCAGCATCCGGCCGACCTCGGTGAAGCCGGCCGCACCGGCCAGCCCTGCAAGGTCGTCGATCGGCCATCGGTAGGCTGTCGTCACCTTGTGGTCGAACGCCGTGGTCGGCTCACCTTCCGACTCGAAGAAGGCGAGCAGAAGAGTCCCGCCGGGCACGAGAACCCGATGGAACTCGGCGAGGTAAGCCGGCACGTCCCGCGGTGGGGCGTGAATGATCGAGTACCAGGACACGACGCCTTGCAACCGGCCGTCATCCAGGTCGAGGGCATCCATGGAACCGATTTCGAACCGCAGATCCGGGTATGTCTCCCGCGCGAGATCGATCATCACCGGCGACAAGTCGACGCCGAAGACGCGCAGCCCCAGATCCCGCAGGTGTGCGGTGACAGGTCCGGGGCCGCATCCCAGCTCGGCGACGGGCCCGCAGCCGGCGGCCCGCACAGCTTCGGCGAACGCGGCGAGCACCGCGCGATCCAGCGGAAGAGTGTTGAGGTCGTCGCGTGGCAATCCGGCATAGGGAACGGCGACGGCATCGTAGGCATCAGCTGTCGCACCGTGATACGAGGAAAGTCCAGTCACAAGCGAGGACCCTAGAGCCTTCCCGACGCTGACGGCCGGCTGTCGGACAGGCCCACCGGCGACTGCTCGAAGCGACGGTGACGCCCCATGTGCCGCACACGATAGTGTCGCTCACACCGGCGCTGAGCTGCACAAGGCTGAGCTGCACGAAGTGGTCCCCACTCGCCTCGCGCCACACGGTTGCCCCCAGAGAAGGCGGCGGATCGCCGCGCTTGCGGTCTGTCGGTGCACCGAGGAGGCCGTGGAGCTGTCGGCCGCGCTCGCACCGCCCCTCGACGAGGCGGTTCGCGCGACGTCGAGTCGGCACCACGGGTGGGGCGGGCCAGGGGTTCCGTTGTCTCCCGGTGTGACGTGAGGCCCGGCCCGGGTCGGGTCAGACGGGGTCGGGGAGGCGGAGGACGCGGAGCTCCTCGGGCGTGAACGGGGGCTCGGCGGGGGCCGGTCGCCGGGGGCCCCGGAGTGTGGCCACCAGGGCGGCGGGGGCGACGAGCCCGGCCATGGGGCCGGAGAGGGTGAAGGCGGTGTAGAGGGCCCGGGCGGCGGCCGGGCGGGTGTTGGCCGTGGCCATCAGCCGGTCGACGTACCGCCCCAGCATCTTCAGCGGCAGCGGCGGCCGGGGGCCGATGGCGTCGGGGTACCGGACGTCCTGGCTGGTGGCGGTGGACCAGGCGCCGTCGACGGCCCGGGCGACGGCGCGCTGGACGGCGCGGGCGGTGCCGGGGGCCAGGCCGCGCCGGGCCAGGTTCTCCCGCAGGGCGGTGGCACCGTGGGCGGCCACCGACATGCCGTGTCCGTAGACGGGGTTGTACGTGGCGACCGCGTCGCCGAGCACGACGAAGCCCTCCGGCCAGTGCGGCAGGCGCTCGAAGGAGCGGCGGCGGTTGACGGTGCTGCGCGAGCGGTGCACCGGGCCGGCGGGTTCCGCACCGGCCAGCAGCTCCCCCACGATCGGGTGCCGCACGGCGTCGCGCGCGAACTCCGTGAACCTCTCCGCGTCCAGGGGCGGTTCGCCGCCGCGGGTGCCGGAGAGGGTGACCAGCCAGCGGTCCCCCTCGATCGGGACCAGGGTGGCGGTGCGACCGGGCCGGGGTGCGCGGTGGTCCGCTTGGACGTTGACCAGGGGCACGGCCGGGCCGCTGCCCGGCGGGGCGTGGAAGAGGCGGCTGGCGTAGGCCAGTCCGGAGTCGATGACCTCCTCGGGCACGCCGGGCAGCCCCAGCTGCTCCAGCCACGCGGGGGCGCGCGAGGCCCGTCCGGTCGCGTCGACGACGAGGGCGGCGTCGACGGTGGTCTCCTCGCCGGTGGCCGGGTCCCGCAGCCGGACGCCGGTGACGCGGGTGGCGCCGCCCGCGAGGCCGTCGGCGGTGACGCCCTGCCGGACGGTGATCCGGCCGTCGGCCAGCACCCGTTCGCGCAGGGTCCGGTCGAGCAGGTCCCGGCTGCACGTGATGAGGTACTGCAGGTCGGGCCAGCGGTGCAGCCAGCCCTGGGCGGACAGGGACACGATGCCGTCGGGCATGCCGATGCGCCGCGCCCCGGCGGCCAGCCACCGTTCCTCCATGCCGGGCACCAGCGCCTCGATGGCGCGGGCCCCGCCGGACCACAGCAGGTGCGCGTGGCGGGCCTGGGGAACGCCCCTGCGCGGCTCGGGGCGGGTGGGCAGGACGTCGCGTTCGACGACGGTGACCCGGTCGACGTGCCGGGCCAGCGCGGCGGCGGCGAGCATGCCGGCGAGGCCGCCGCCCAGCACCACGGCGTGTGTCGGTCTGTGCACCACTGCGTTCTCAGTCCTCTCGGTGATGGGCCGGGCTCGGGTCGGCCTCCGGCCGCGCCGGCGGGTCGTGCGCCTCAACGGCCGACGCGCGGACGACCGGTGAGGCGGCGAAGGCCCGCGAGACCTGGACGAGCCAGTCGAGTTCGCCGATGCCGTCGGCCCCGCCGATGGGGCCCGCGCACTCCTCGCCCCCGTCCGGCGGGAAGGTGCGGTGCCGGGCCTTGGCGGTGACGGCGGCGCGCAGCCGGGCGGCCTCGACGACCGCCAGCAGCTCGGTGTCCGCCAGGCCAGCCTCCTCGCCCAGGCGGCGGGCCGTCGGGCCGGCGGCCGGGTCGGTGTGCGAACGCAGCGCGAGGCGACCGTCGTTGATCTCGGCCAGCCGCCGGGTGAGCCGGAGCTCGAAGTCCCACCACGGCACCCGGGCGGGCGGGACGATGGCCGGGGTGGCCGCGCGCAGGGCGTTCCACAACGGGAACAGCGCGCGGTAGGCGCGCCGCCGGGCGAGCCGATCCCGGGCGCCGCTGAGCTTCTCCCCGCCCACCGGCAGGGCGTAGCCGAGGGCGCTCATCAGCAGCCCGACGACGGCGAGCGCCGGGGCCACCTCGGTGTTGAGGGCGTCCCAGTCGCGCCCGGCCCACCGGGCGGCGACGGCGAGGAGCTTGGCCACGCAGAAACCGAGGGCGCACACCGCGCCCGCGCAGATCAGCCGCAGCCCCCGGCGCAGCCAGGGACGTCCGGCCACGGCGGCCCAGCCGGCCACCTGCCGGGCCAGGATGGTCATGGCGACGGCCAGGGCCACCAGGTAGAGGACGATGAACGCGCCGGTGGCGGGCGTGGTGGCGTAGTAGGTGTCGAAGTCCGTGCGGCGCTCGACGCGGGGGTCGCCGAGGGCGAAGAGGACGACGAGGGCCAGCAGGACCGCGCTGTAGGCGCCGATCCAGCGCAGCGCGACCGGCCGGGCGCGCTCGACGGGGTGGCGCCAGTAGGTGATCAGCAGGTGGGAGGAGACGCCGAGTGCGGTGAGGAGGCAGTAGACCACCGGGGCGGCGATGTTGGGGACGCCGGTGTGGGCGTTGAGCCGGGCGATGGCCACCGGAGCGGCGAAGAACATCGCGGCGCCGGCCAGGAGGAGGGTGGAGCACACCGACCAGCGCATGGGGTTGCGCGGTTCGCGCCACAGACCGGGCAGCTTGAAGCCGAGGGCGGCCCAGGAGGCCGCCGAGCAGACCCAGTACAGGCCGGTGGGGTCGTTCACCGGGTCCGCCCGGGTGCGACGTCCGCGCCCCGGTCGTCCGGTGCCTGCCCGGGCGTGGCGTCGCGGGCCGGGGCGTGCGGAGGCGCGGTGTCGGCGGGGCGGCCGTCGGTGGGGCGTCCGAGGGTGTTCTCCAGCCGGTCCACGACGGCGGCGGCCGAGGGTGGGACCGGCCACGTGCGCCGGGGCAGCCAGCGGCTGACCCTGGCCATGAGCAGGGAGGCGAAGAAGTCGGCCTCCTGCTCCTCCTCGGCGGTGCAGTGGGTGCGCCGGGCGACGATGCGTCCGACCGTGCCGGGGTCGAGCGAGGGGAACAGCAGGGCGTCGGTGGTCTCCTCCGCCCCGGGCGTGGCCCGGTGGTCGGCCTCTATGTGCCAGAACTCGTGGCAGGTGATCAGCAGTTGGTGCCAGGGGCTGGTGCGTTCCTCGCACAGGATGAAGTGGGCGTCGTCGGTGGCCACCCACAGGCCGCTGACCGTGTCCGGCGGGAAGGCGACCAGCCGGTGGTGGACCGCCCGGCCGAGCCGCTGGCGCATCCGAGCGCACAGGGCCGCGACGACCTCCTCCGGCTCGGCCGGGAGCGGCAGGTCGAGGTCCTTGACCAACGCCGCGCAGCTGCGGCGCATGGTCTTGATGTTCACCGGGTCACCATGCCGCGTTCCCTGCCCTTCCGTGCCGGACTGCCGACGGGGTGCCCCCTTCACGGGGCGGGGCGCCCGGGCGGCGCGGCCCCGGGCCCGCCGGTGTCCGTGCCCTCGATGTCGCCGTCCAGCACATGTTCGACGATACGGGTCACCGCCGCGAGCCCTTCGGGCGTCAACTCCAGTGCGCGGAGTGCGAGTTTGCGCACACCGAGGTTGTGGGCGACCTGGGCGAGGGCCAGCTCGGCGTCGGTCTGGACGGCGGTCGCCTCGTCCAGGAAGTAGGAGGCGGGCACGCCGAAGAAGCGGGCGAGCGCGGCGAGCAGTTCGGTGGAGGGGTTCTTCTTGGTGCCGGTGCGCAGCGCGGAGAGGTAGGCGCCGCCCACCCTGATGTGCGGGTTGGACTCCTTGACGGAGAGGGCCACTTCGTCGTTGGTGTAGGTACGGCCCCGGGGCCCTTCCGGGCGGA
The DNA here is from genome assembly GCF_014779715.1 of Streptomyces chumphonensis. Classification (GTDB taxonomy): domain Bacteria; phylum Actinomycetota; class Actinomycetes; order Streptomycetales; family Streptomycetaceae; genus Streptomyces; species Streptomyces chumphonensis. The sequence goes on along the minus strand of NZ_JACXYU010000003.1, from coordinate 93,245 downwards.
TCGTCCCGAACAGCCGGTTGAGCCGGGCCGCGAGCGTCGGCAGGCCCTTGCCGTCGGCGTCCTCGGTGGTTCCGGCGTTGTCGTTCCCGGTGTTCTCGGTGTTCCCGGAGTTCTCGGTGTTCTCGGTGTTCTCGGTGGTGTCGGGCATCGCACCTCACCCCTCCCGCCCGCATGCAGGAACGCATCCTAACGTTCCATCAATTTCTGGCAATCAACCAGTAGTTGACACGCAGGCCGCTTCCGCGTCTAGACTCACACAGCGCACGGGATCAACTACTGGTTGAAAGTAAGCCACGAACGGCCGTACGTTCACCCCCCGGCACACGGCCGCCCCCCGGCTCGGCACGGCCCGCCCGCAGCACCGTTCGAACACCGTCACGAAGAGACGCCGGTACGGCCCCGCTCGCCCACGGGCCTCGGGCGCGCCGGCCGCGGGGAAGAGGGGATCGATGAGGACCGCTCCGAGGACAGTCAACGGCGCGCCCGCGCACGGCGCGCACGGCGCCCCACCGCAGGACCGGCACGCCCCCGTGGCACCCGAAGCACCGCGCTGCCCCTCCTGCGGGCGGAACTTCGTCGACGGGCTCACGGGCGTGCTCGACCGCCAGGCGTGGGAGAACCGGGCCTTAGCCGCCCTGGCCCGGGCGCGTGACGAACGCAGCCCCCTGGCGCTGGTCCTCGCCGACCTGGACCGCTTCAAGAGCGTCAACGACACCTACGGGCACGTCGCGGGCGACGAGGTGCTCAAGGCCACCGCCGAGGTGCTCGGCCGGATCGAGGGCGCCGTCGTCGGGCGGTACGGCGGGCACACGGGTGACGAGTTCCTGGTGCTGCTCCCGCACAGCGGAGTGGACGCCGCCCGGCGGGCCGCCGGACGCGCGCTGGAGGCCGTGCGCGGGCGTACCATCGGCGTCCGCACGAGCCGCGACGCCTCCGTCGCGCTGACCGGCCAGACGGTGTCCATGGGAGTGGCCGGACGGGTGCCGCTGGGACGCCCGGAGGACGAGCTGTTCGACCTGCTTCTGGACTGCGACGTCGCCCTGCGCGCGGCCAAGCGCGCGGGCGGCGACCAGGTCAGGGAGTCACGGCCCGCACTGGGCGCGCGGTGTCGGCGCCCGGAACCGGACCGGCCCGGTCGCACGCCAGCCCGGACGGAGGGTCGCGCGGAACACCCCCGGCAGGTCCGGATACCGCTGGCCGCCCTCGGCCACACCGCCCAGCAGGACGGGACGGAACTGGTGCTCTCGGTGGCCTCGGCGACGCACCTGCGGGACATCCTCGGACGGCTGCTCGACGAGGCCCCCGAGGCCCCCCGGTCCGGCTGACCCGCGTCCGCCCGGCCCGGGTACGCCGCGCGGGGGCGCGCGTCCGGACGCCGCCTGCGCCGACCGGGGGACGCGGGGCACCGATGGCCCAACGGCGGCGCCCCGGGCCGGACACGGTCCGTCCACCCGTGCCTACTGTCGGATCATGCGTGCCCGAAAGGGGCGTCCGCAAGGAGCCCCCCACTCCCGCCCGAGGCGCCGTGCGGCCGGTGTCTGCGCCGGTGCCGTCGTGGCCGGCCTGCTCCTCGGCACCCTCGTGGTGCCGTGGGGCGACGAGGCCGGGAACGACGACGCCCGCAACGCGGCCCCCGGCCCCGTCGCCACCCCGTCCGCGCCCTCCCCGCCGCCGACCCCGCCCAAGCCGACACCCCCCGACCCCCCGAGCCCGCCCGCGGTCCCCAGCCCGCCCGGCGACACGCCCCCGCCCGGCTCCGGCAGGACCGCGATCGGCGCCTTCCTCGACTCCGGGCCGCGCGGCGTGCGGCGCATCGCCGAGCTGGAACGCTGGCTCGGCGGCACCGAACTGCGCGTCGGGCACACCTACCTGCCCGGCGACCTGTGGGTGAACATCGAGGGCAGGCCCGAGTTCCTGCGCCCCTGGGCGCGGTGGCGCCGGGCGGACGCCGACCGGATGCTGGTGCTCAACGTGCCGATGTTCGAGCGGAACGAGGCGGGCGTGGGCGACGCCGAGGTCCGGCGGCTGCTGCGGACGGCCGCGCGCGGCGACTTCGACCACCACTTCCGCACCCTCGCCGAGCGTCTCGTGCGCCTGGGGGCCGAGGACACCGTCCTCGTCCTCGGCTGGGAGATGAACGGCACCACCTACACCCACCGCTGCGCACCCGACCCGCACGCCTGGAAGGCGTACTGGCGACGGATCGTCACCACGATGCGCGCGGTGCCCGGCCAGGAGTTCCGCTTCGACTTCACCCCCAGCCGGGGCCGGGACGCCGTCCCGTGGCCCCGCTGCTACCCGGGCGACGACGTCGTGGACATCATCGGCCTGGACGCGTACGACCAGCCGCCCGGCGCCGACTTCACCGACCACGTGACCCAGCCCTACGGCCTCCAGCACCACGTGGACTTCGCCGCCGCGCGCGGCAAGCCGATCTCCTTCCCGGAGTGGGGCCTGTTCCGCAACGGGGACAACCCCGCCTACATGCGGGGCATGCTGGAGTGGTTCGACCGGCACCGGCCCGTCTACCAGACCGTCACCGACTACTGCCCGCACGGCGTGTGGCAGTGCCGCAGCAACCCGCGCTCCTCCGCCGTCTTCCGGGAGGCGCTGTACGGCCTGCCGGACGTCTCCGCACCGTCCGGCACACCCGAGCCGTCCGCCACGGCCCGGCCCGACGAGGTCGCGGGACGCCCGGAGGAGCCCGGCTGCGTCGCCCTGGAGTTCGGAGACTGGCTGGAGCGGTGGATCGGCGAGCGCCGGGTGTGCCTGTTCCCGGACCGGCCGGGCACGACCCTCACCTTCGGCCGCGACGGCCGCTGAACCTGCGCTGAACCCGACCGGGCCCCGGGGCCGCCACGCCCCGGGGCCCCGCCGCGGCGTCAGCCCGGCTCGGGGGCGGGCGTGCGGGCGCCGCGCAGCCGGGCACGCCAGGCCCGCACGGCGGGCATCCGGGCCCGGGCCGCCGAGGCCGCGACCGCGCGGCCCGACGCGCCGGCCGTGAGCATCCGCAGCGCCGGGGCCAGGCGCCGACGCGCCAGCAGGAACCGCTGGTTGGTGACCGTCTCCGGCCGCCAGTGCAGCTTGTAGGGCTCGGTGCCGCGCAGCAGGCTGAGCACCCGCCGCCCGGACGCCGTGACGTGCCGGGTGTCGTGCCGCAGCAGCATGGTGGTGATGTCGACCTTGTTCTCCCGCAGCCTCGGGTGCGCGCCGTACAGGTAGCCGCCGGCCAACTCGTCGGACATCAGGGTGACGTCGGAGGCGACGACCTCCCCGTCCATCCGGTACTCCGTCACCACGGCGTCCCCCGCGCCCACCATGCCGCCGACGGCACGCGTCAGGTGCTCGGCGAAGCGCGGCCGCAGGTGCTCGGGCGTCACCCCCCGGCCGTGCCACTGGAGGGCGTGCAGCCGCAGCAGGTTGCCGACGGCCGCGGGCACCTCGGCGGCGGGCACGGGCCGTTCCTCGATGCCGAGGGCGTCGAGTTTGCGCAGTTTGGCGCGGAAGCGGCGCGCGGCCCTCCCGGAGAGCCGGTTCAGCAGCTGCTCCAGGCCGACGCCGGGCAGTTCCAGGCACTCCGAGTCGCACAGCCGGCTGCGCGGGCCGGGCCAGTGGCGGAACAACGTCTCGGTCAGCGACCCGGGCCGCACCTCGCGCAGGTCGATCACGGCCGAGCCCGACGCCCGGTGCAGTCCGCGCAGGAGCGCCGTGCGGGCTCCGGGGCAGTCCGTGTCGAGGAGCACGTCGAAGAAGTCCGAGATGCCGCCGCCCAGGGGGACCAGGGCGGGGAGCGGGCGGTAGGCCAGCATCAGTGGTGCGGCGCCGACGAGCCGCGCGCCCCGCCGCACCAGCACGAGCCGCAGGCGGCCCGGGCGTCCGTAGGAGAGCCACCACGAGTGCAGCCAGGCGTGGCTCTGGAACGGGGTGGCGGCCGGGCTGCGCCGGTGCAGCGCGTCCCACTGGGGACCGAGGGCGGCGAACTCCGCCGGGTCGCGGCACAGGCTCACCGTGACGGGGTCCGCCGCCGGCTGCCGCGTCATCGGGTGCCCTCCCCCGCCGGTGGGGCCGACTCCTCGGGGCGGGTGGCCGCACGCGGCCGGGCGAGCAGCGTCAGCCCGCCCACCAGCCCGCCGGCCGCCGCGCCGACGGCCGCCGCCAGCGGGGCGGAGGGCGAGGACGGTGCCGCGGGCGGCAGGGCCCGGGCGAAGAGCACGAGTTCGACGCCGGTGCGCTTGGCCGAGGTGTTGCCGTTCGCGGCGAGTGCCTCGGCGACGGCGTTGGCCCGTTCGGCGGCGGCCCCGGGACCGGTCGCGGTGCCGGTGACCTCGATCATCGGAGCGTCGGGCGAGGTGGCCGAGCGCACGCTCTCGCGCAGCGTGCCGGCCGGGACCTCGGCGGCCCGCTGCGCGGCGGCGAGGACGGCACCGCTGGTGGCCAGCCGCCCGTACGCCTGGGCGAAGCCCAGCGCGGACGTCGGATCGGACTTCTCCCCCGGCACGACGACCACGTAGCCGGTGGCCGTGTACTGCGGGGTGCTCAGCGTGCCCCAACCGCCCCCCGCGAGGAGGCCCAGCAGGACGCAGGCGGGCAGCGGCCACCACCTCGGGGGACGGGGGAGCCGACGCGCCAGGCGGCGCGGCGGCCGGGGCCGGCGGACGAGGGCCCGCCGGAGCAGCCGCACCGCACGCAGCAGGGTGCCGAGGGCCCGGTCCCGTAGTCGGGGCGGGTCGTAGCCGGGTGCGGCGGTCGCGGTGCCGGGCTCGCCGTCGGGCCGGGTGCCGGGCCGGGGACCGGTGGTGGCGGGCTCGGTGGGCCGGCCCGGGGAGGTGCTCTCGGCGTCCGGCGTCCTGGTGGTCCTGGCCGCCCGGTTCGGCTTGGCCGTCTTGGTCGGCTTGGTCGGCTTGGTCTTCCGGGTGGTCTCGGTGGTGTTGGTGGTGTTGGTGGTGTCGGTGGCGGGCATGCCGGTTCACCTCGGGGCGGGAGCGGGACGGAGGGGAGCGGCGTCGACGCGGGCGCTGACGGAGGTGTAGACGTCCATCAGCCGGTCGGCGCTGCGGGCGATGTCGTAGCGGCGGACGGCGGCGGGGACGGGCCGGCGCGGCAGCGCCTCGTCCCGCACGGCCCGCAGCTCGGCGACGAGTTCGGGGACGCCGGGGCGGATGCGCCGGGCGTCGGGCGCGGCGGACGCGGGCAGTTCGTCCACGGCGGGGCAGGTGACGTGCCGGACGGGCAGGCCGGCGGCGAGCGCCTCCAGGGCGGCCAGGCCGAACGACTCCTCCGGGGAGGAGGAGACGAAGACGTCCATCGCGGACAGCAGGGCGGGGAGCCCCGGCTCGGCGCCGCCGTGCTCGGCCACCGCGCCGTCCCGCTCACCGGTGAGCACGACGCGCTCGGCGGCGCCCAGTGCGGCGGCCAGCCGCAGGAGGGCGTCGCGCTGCGGGCCGTCGCCCACCAGGACCAGCCGGGCGTCCGGCAGCGCGGCCACGGCCCGCACCAGGACGTCGAACCGCTTGCCCGGCACCAGCCGCCCGACACCGCCGACGACGAAGGCGTCCCGCGGCAGGCCCAGCAGGGCACGGGCGCGGCGCCGGGCGGCGGGGTGGAAGCGGAAGCGGGCGGGCTCGATGCCGTTGGGGACGGTCTCGATGCGCTGTCCCGGCACGCCCCAGTCGCGCAGTCTGCGGGCCACGGTCTCCGAGACGGCGACGGTGGCGCCGCCCAGGCGTTCGCTGGCCAGGTACAGGGCGCGGGCGGAACGGGTGAGCGGGCGCCCCTCGATCTGGGCGCTGCCCAGGGAGTGCTCCGTGGCCACGACGGCCCGGACGCCCGCCATCCGGGCGGCCGTCCTGCCGTACACGCAGGCCCGGTAGAGGTGGGTGTGGACGAGGTCGTAGCCGCCGTCCCGGATCAGCCGGGTCAGGCGGGGCAGGGCGGACAGGTCGCGGTTTCCCGTCATGCCCAGGTGGGCGACGCGGTGTCCGTCCCGTCTGATGCCCTCGGCGACGCGGCCGGGGTTGGTGAGGGCGACGACGTCGCAGCCCACCGGCAGGTGCCGCAGGAGCAGCCGCAGTTGCTGCTCGGCCCCGCCGACGCCCAGGCCGGTGATGACGTGCAGGACCCTCATCACACGTCCTCGGGAAGCGCCGGGCGACGCAGCGGATGGAGCAGTTGCTTGGCCCGCAGCCGCAACGCGGTGTCGCGGGCGCCGACATGGATGCGCGGCAGCGCGTGCGGTCCGGTGAGCGGTCCGGGGTCCACGGCGCAGGCGTAGGCGTATCCGGCCGCCCGGACGGCCCGGACGGCCCGGGAGTCGACGGCGCCGTACGGGTAGCAGAACCCGGCGGGCGGCGTCCCGGTGAGGTCGTGCAGCAGGGCGCGGCTGCGGTGCGTCTCCTCGTGCAGGACGGCGTCGCCGACGGTCGTCAGCCGCTCGTGGAGGAGCCCGTGGGAGCCGATCTCCATGCCGGCGGCGGCGACGGCGCGGATGCCGTCGGCGTCCAGCAGCGGCTTGCGCGGTCCGTCGGCGTCCCAGGCGTTGTCGCCGCCGAGTCGTCCGGGCAGGACGAAGACGGTGGCGGTGCAGGCGTGCCGGCGCAGCAGCGGGAGGGCGTGCTCGGTGAAGTCGGCGTAGCCGTCGTCGAAGGTGAGGCCGACGAGTCCGCGCGACCGCCCGGCGGCGTGGGCCCGGAGCAGCTCGCCGACGCCCACGCCGGTCAGCCCGCGTCGGCCGAGCCAGGCAAGCTGCCGTTCGAGACGGGCGGGCGGGACGGTGATGTCGTAGGGGTCCTCGGCCCCGTCGTCGACGGAGTGGTACATCAGGACCCAGGGGGCGACGGCGCGCCGCCCGCGGTGGGCGGGGGCGGGCACGCGGGGGCGGCCGGGCGCACCGCCGGGACGGTCGCCGTGCGGGCGGCCGGGCCGGGCGGGGGCCGGTGTGGCGGGGTTCGGCGGTGCGGTGACCGGGGGGCCGGCGGGTGCGGCGGCGGCTGCCGGGTCGGCGGACATGGCTGCCTCCTTCGAGGTGGGCGGTCGGGAGCGGTCGGGCGGACGGTGCGGTCAGCGGTCGGTTTCGGGCGGCCGCGTCGTGGTGGGCGCCACCGGGCCGGGGGCGGCCCTGCGGGCCGCGCGGCGCAGACCCGCGGCGACGGGTCCGGCCACCTCGGGCGCGCGCAGGAGGAGGCCCGCGCCGGCGAACGCGGCCACGAGGGCGGCTCCCCCGGCGGACGCGGCGGTCAGCGGGCCGGGGCACAGACCCGCGACGGACCAGGCGGCGAGCGCGGCGACGGCGGCGGTCGCGACGAGCCGGACGAGCCCGGAGACCATGCGGCGGACGTCGAGGGGGATGACGCGGCTGCCGAGTCCGTACAGGAGCAGGGCCGCCGTGAGGGTGATCCCGGCGGCGTTGGCGGCGGCGATGCCGTGGATGCCGAAGTGCGGGGCCGTCCACGCCCCGGCCGCCACGGTGACGGCCATCCCGGCGGCCATCGCGAGGGCCGGGTACCAGGTGGGGCGGGCGGCGGAGAAGAACGGGCGCACGAGCGCGCCGACGAGGCTGTGGCCGAGCAGCCCGACGGCGTACACCCGCATCACCGATGCGGTGGCGGCGGTGTCCTCCGGACCGAAGGCGCCGCGCTGGAAGAGGAGCTGGATGATCTGCGGCGCGCAGGCCAGCACGTAGGCGGCGCCCAGGAGGACGACGACGGCGGCGAGGTGCAGGTCGCGTTCGACGCGGCGGCGGGCCTGCTCGGCGGCGCCGTCGGCCATGGCCCGGGCCACGACGGGGAAGGTGACGGTGCAGATCATCAGGGAGAGCACCATCGGCATCTGCGCGACCTTCTGCGCGTAGTTGAGGTGCGAGATGGCTCCGGCGGGCAGGGAGGAGGCGAGGTACCGCTCGATCAGCACCTGCGACTGACGTCCCACGCAGAAGAGGATCACCGGGGCGAGCAGGGCGGCCCCCAGCAGCGTCGGTCGGGCGGCCGGGTCCGCCGGTCGGCGGGCACGGCGCCGACCGGGCACGACGCCGGCCCGCGCCCGGGCGGCGTCGTGCCCGCGCCGACGGGCGGTCAGGTGGCGCAGGACGAAGGGGAGCTGTACGAGGGCCATCAGGCCGCCGCCCAGGGCGACGCCGAGCGCTGCGGCCCGGACGCCCAGAACGGTGTGGCAGAGGACCACGGTGGCGATGATGGTCAGGTTGTAGGCGGCGTAGATGGCGGCGGGCGGGGCGAAGCTGCGGTGCGCGCGCAGGGCGGCGCTGAAGTACCCGGCGACGCCGAACGCCAGCACGGTCAGCGCGGTCAGCCGGGTGCAGTCCACCGCGAGCCCGGGCTCGTCCAGCCCGGGGGCGAGGGTGCGCACCAGGAGCGGCGCGGCGAGGACGAGCAGCGTGGTGGCGGCGCCGAGGACGAGCAGGAGCCGGGGGAGGGTGGCCGCCACGAGGTCCCGTACCGGGTCCGTGGGGGCGTCGGCGGCCGCGCGGCGGGAGAGGGCGAGGCTGAAGGCGGGCACGAGGAGCAGGGCCATGGCGTCCTCGATGAGGAGGGTCGCCGCCATCTCGGGCAGGGTCCAGGCCACCAGGAAGGCGTCGGTGCCGCTGCCCGCGCCGAAGAGGTGGGCGATGGTCTGGTCGCGCACGAGTCCGAGCAGCGCGCCGGCCGCCGTCAGGAGGGCCGTGAGGGCGGCGGCGCGGGCGAGGAACCGGCCCAGCGGTGAGCCGGACGGCGCCGCCGGTGCGGGGTCGGGGCCGGACGGTTCGGCGGCGTGGGGCCGTGCGGTGGTCACGTCGGTCACCGGCCGACCGCCGTCCGTGCGGCGGGGCCGGGCTCCCCGGCCGGGCGCGCCGCCAGCGCCCACCAGGCGACGAATCCGAAGACGATGCCCGTCAGCGCCGTGGAGGGGCCTCCGATGTCGGCGTAGAGGAAGTCGACGAGCTGCCAGCAGAGCATGCCCACGGCGAGCAGTCCGCAGTCCCGTTCCGCCCACCGGCCCCCCGGCGCGCCTGGCGGGGCGGGGCCGGTGCGCAGCCGGCGCACGGCGCACACCGCGAGGGCGGCCCAGGAGCCGCCGAGGGCGAGCAGCCCGACGAGCCCCTGCTCGCTGAGGACGAGGAGGTACATGTTGTGGGGGGAGAGCAGCGGTTCGCGCCGGAAGTCGCTGCCCGCGCCGGCGATGTCGCTGCCGGAGGAGAGGGCCAACGAGGCGTGGGCGTCGCGGTGGTCGGGGAAGCCCTTGAGGCCGACGCCGGTCAGGGGGGCGTCACGCCAGATGCTGACGGCGGCGGCCCACAGGGTGTACCGGTCGGTGACCGACTGGTCGGGCGCGGCGGTCACGTCGGTGATGCTGCCCAGGCGTTCGCCGATGAGCTGCGACCCGATGCCGAAGCCGCCGACGAGGACGACGCCGGCGCAGGCGACGACGGCCAGGGTGCGCAGCGCGAGCCGGGCCCCGGCGAGCAGCAGCACGGCCGCGCAGGCGACGGCCGTGGCGATCCAGGCGCCCCGGCTGAAGGAGAGGACGAGCGGCACGACGAGCGCGGCGGCGCAGCCGAGCGCGGCCGGACGCAGCCAGCGGGGGCTGCGGGCGGGGGGTGCGAGGCCCACGGCCAGGGCGACGAGGAGGCCGTGGGAGACGACGGTGGACATGCCCATCACGTCCAGCGGGCCGAAGGTGCCGACGGCCCGGATGTCCTGGCCCCGGTAGGAGGCGCCGGTGCCGGTGACGTACTGGTGGACGCCGACCGCGCCCTGCACGACGGCGAGCAGCAGCAGCCCGGCCATGACGAGGCGGGCGTGGCGGGGGTGGCGCAGCGCGAGGACGACGGCGGCCGGGACGAGGACGAAGACCTCCAGGTACCGGACGAGGCCGGGCAGGCCGGCGGCCGGGTCGCGGGAGGTGATGGCGGCCAGGGCGATGCCGACGGCGGGCGCGGCGAGGACGAGGGCGGCGCGGCGGGTCAGCGGCCGCTCGCGCTCGCGCAGGGCCCGCAGGGCGCACCACAGGACGAGGGCGGCGCAGGCCGCGTCGGCGGGGGTGACGCGGGAGTCGCCGGAGCCGGTGGGCAGGCACAGGAGGAGGAGGACGGCCACCACCGGCAGGCCGGGGGCGTAGCGGGCCCACCGGGCCCGGGTCGTGCGGCCGGTGGCCCGGTAAGACGGGGACGGTGCCGGTGCCGGGTCGGCGACGGGTCGGGGGGACGGTGCCGTGCCGTCCGGTGCCCGGGGGCGCGGGGCCGTCGCGGTGGCCACGCTCAGCTCCCGCCGTGCCGGACCAGGGAGGTGACGGTCCGCACGAGGATGCGCACGTCCTGCCACAGCGTCCAGCTCGCGATGTAGTGGTTGTCGAAGCGGGCGCGGTCCTCGATGGAGGTGTCGCCACGCAGGCCGTGCACCTGGGCGAGCCCGGTGATGCCGACGGGCATGCGGTGCCGCCGCGCGTAGCCGGGGTAGGTCTCGCTGAACTTGGCGACGAAGTAGGGCCGCTCGGGGCGCGGGCCGACCAGGCTCATGTCCCCGCGCAGGACGTTCCACAGCTGCGGCAGCTCGTCGAGCGAGCTGCGGCGCAGGAGGCTGCCGACCCGGCTCATGCGCCGGTCGCGGGCCACGCTCCACAACGTCGCCGACTCGTAGGCGTCGGCGGGGCGCAGCGTGCGGAACTTCAGCAGGGTGAACGGGCGGCCGTCGCGCCCGACGCGCTCCTGGCGGAAGACGACGCCGGGCCCGTCGGCCAGCCGGACGGCGGCGGCGCAGGCCAGCAGCACAGGCGACGCGAGCACGAGGGCGGGGACGACGAGCAGCAGGTCGAGGACGCGTTTGGCGCGGGTGGCCACCGTGCGCGCCGGGGGCGGGTCCAGCCGTCGGCACGCGAACCCCCACAGGTGGGCACCGGGCGCCCGACCCGGGCGGTGCGGGACGGCCGGGACGACGGCCTGCTCGTCGTCGGCGATCCACAGGGTGCATCCGTGGGCGCGCAGCAGGGTCGCGACGCCCGCGGTGCGCGGGTCGCTCTCGGGGGTGCGGGTGAGGACGGCCTGCCGGACGACGTTCTGGACGACGGCCCGGGTGATGTCCTCCTCGGACTCCAGGACGGGCAGCGGCGGACGGTCGCCCGGCGTGGCGTCGGCGGCCCGGGCGTCGGTCGAGACCACTCCGACGGGCCGCAGTCCGTACTGCGGGTGCTCGTGGAGGACCCGGCCGAGCCGGTGCCCGGTGGCGGTCGGGCCGACGACGAGCGTGGCGCGTGGCCGGCGCCGCAGCGCACGGCGGCGGAGGACGAGGACGCCTCCCCGGCCGGCCGTGGCCAGCACGACGTGCCCGGTGACGAGCGCGAGCAGGGCGCTCAGGCGCAGTCCGTCGTCCGGGCTGAGGCCCGCCCACAGGGCGGCGGACAGCCCCCAGGCGGCGGCGGTCCGGGCGAGGAGCGCGGGCAGCTCGTCGGAGGCGGCGGCCAGCGGCGCGGGCCGGTAGAGGCCGCCGCGCGCGTGCAGGAGCACGGTGAGGACGACGGCGGGCGCCAGCACGCCGAGGACCTGGGCGGCGGGCGCCCCGGCCGAAGTGCAGGCGCCGGCCGCCACGGCGGCGGCCAGGCAGTCGGCCGCCGCGAGGGGGACGGCGTCGCCCCGGCGGGCCCGCTGGACGTGGTCGGGCCGGCGGCCGGCGGGCCGGGGCGCGGAGCGGGGTGGGGGGAAGACCTTGGGGGCCGCGTGATCCACCGTGGTCGTGGGGGCGGCACCCGAGGTGTCAGCGCTCTCCGTACTCATGGTTCTCCGTGGTCATCGCTCGACGCGCTGGGCGCTCTGCTCGTGCGGGCCGCGGAGCACGTCGCGGTAGAGCTCCGCGACGGCTGCCGCCGTACGTCGTACGTCGTGGTGGTTGCGGACGTGCTGCAGGGCGCACGCGGCGGCGGCCGACCGACGCCGGGGGTCGGTCAGCAGCCGGGTCAGGGCACGGGACAGTGCCGAGGGGTCCTCGGGGGGCACCAGGCAGGGGCCGTGCAGTGCGGGCGGCAGGCTCTCGCGGGCACCGGTGACGTCGGTGAGCACGACGGGCCGGCCGGTGGCCATGGCCTCCAGCGGGGCCAGCGCCATCCCCTCCCAACGGGAGGGGAGCACGACGAGGTCGGCCGCCCGGTACCAGGGGCGGGGGTCGGCGGCCGCGCCCGCGAGGACGACCCGGCCGGGGGCCGCGTGCAGCAGCCGGTCGCGCTCGGGACCGTCGCCGACGAGCACGAGCCGGGCGTCGGGACGGTGCGCGCTGACCGCCGGCCACGCCCGCAGCAGGACGTCCTGGCCCTTCTGGCGGCACAGCCGGGCCACGCAGACGAGCAGCGGGGCACCGGGCGGGACGCCGTCGAGGGCGGGCAGCGCGGCGCGGGCGGCGTGCCGGTCGGCGTCACCCGCGGGGCGGAAGTGGTCCAGGTCGACGCCGTTGGGCACGACGTGCCAGGGGGCGGCGATCCCGGCCTCCGTCCCGCGCCGCCGTTCGTCGTCGCTGACGCAGACCGCGGCGGCGGTCCAGCGGGCGGCGGCGCGTTCCCACGTCCGGGCGAGTCGGGCGGCGGTGCCGTGCACGGCGTCGAAGGACCAGGCGTGCGGCTGGAAGAGCGTGGGGACGCGTCCGCGCAGGGCGAGCCGGGCGGCGAGTCCGGCCTTGGCGCTGTGCGCGTGGACGACGTCGGGGCGCAGCGGCCGCAGGGCGCGGGCCAGGCGGGCGGTCTCGGCGGGGAGCGCGGGGCCGGGGGCGCGCTGGGCCGGCCAGGGGTGGACCGTCGCGCCAGCGGAGCGTGCGGCACCGGCCAGCGGCCCGTCGGGCGGGCAGAGGAGGTGGACGCCGAGGCCCTCCTCGCACTGCGCCCGCACGAGGTCGGTGACGACCCGGGCGACGCCTCCGTCGACGGGCTGGGCGATGTGGACCACCGTCAGCTGGTGCGGTGGGCGGTCGTGATAGGGCACGCGTACTTCTCCCCCGGGGTCCGGCGGTACGGATGGCGGGCCGCTCGCCGGTGCTCTCACGGGACGCGGCGGCGGGGGCCGGTCGGGTCCGGAGCAGTACGACGGCTGCCAGAAAGGAACTTTGGCAGATTATGAGCTGAAACCATGTCAGACGCGCTGATATGTCTGGTGTTCACCGGGTCATACGATTCATCGAACTCATCGGACTCGTCGGATCAGCGCACCGACCCCCACGTCCCGCGTTCCCGCCACCGGGCACCCCCGGGCGGCGCAGCGGCACCGCACCAACGGGTGACCGGGCGTATCCCGCTCCCCCCGGCGTCGTTGAGCGGAGTGCCCCATCAACGCTGTCAAAAGCTGTGACATAAGGAGAGATCATGAAGCGCATCGTCAAGGCGACCACCCTGGCCGCGGCGGGCTGTGCCCTGGTGGCCGGCGGCGCGGGTTCCGCCCTGGCGCACGGGGACTCGGGCGCGAGCGCTCAGGGCGCGGCCGTGAACTCCCCCGGTGTCCTCAGCGGCAACGTCGTGCAGGTCCCGGTCGCCGTGCCGATCAACCTCTGCGGCAACTCCGTGAACATCGTCGGCCTGCTGAACCCGACGTTCGGCAACACCTGCATCAACAAGTGATCTGACGGATCACCAGCGGGCCGCCCCGGCGGCTCCCGGCCCGTGGACGCCCCGCGCGTCCACGGGCCGCCGTGCGTCCGGGCCGGGCGCCCCGTCGCGCGGCCGGGGCCGGGCGGAGGGGCCGGGGTCAGTGCGGGTCGCGCTTGGCGCGGCTCGGCTGCACGCGCTTGGGCTCCCCCGGCATCTTCGGGTAGTCGGGCGGGTAGGGCAGATCGCTGAGACCGTGGTCCCGGGCGTCCCGCTCGGCGAGTTCCAGCAGCGCGTCGAGCCGGAAGGCGTGCCGCTCCATGTCGGCGTGGACGTCCCCCTCCTCGGCGAACCGGGCGGGCATGGTGGCCAGGTCGAAGTCCTCGGGGCGGGCCGCGTCCAGCTCCTCCCAGCGCAGCGGTGCGGACACCTGGGCCCTCGGGTGCGGCCGGACGGAGTAGGCGGCGGCGATGGTGCGGTCGCGGGCCGTCTGGTTGTAGTCGACGAAGATCCGCTCGCCGCGCTCCTCCTTCCACCACGCGGTGGTGATCCGGTCGGGGTCCACCCGCTCCAGGGCGCGGGCGACGGCGATGGCCGCGCGGCGGACGTCGGTGAACGTCCAGCGCGGTTCGATGGGCACGAAGACGTGCAGGCCGCGCCCGCCGGACGTCTTCGGCCAGCCGCGCAGCCCGAACCCGTCCAGCAGTTCGGCCAGGCGCTGGGCGGCCCAGCGGGCGTCGTCGAACCCGGTGCCGGGCTGCGGGTCGAGGTCGATCCGCAGTTCGTCGGGGTGTTCGGCGTCCCCGCGCCGCACGGGCCAGGGGTGGAAGGAGAGGGTGCCCAGGTTGGCGGCCCAGATCACGGCGGCGATCTCGGTGGGGCAGATCTCGTCCGCGTGGCGTCCGCTGGGGAAGGTGATCCGTTCGGTGGGGATCCACTCCGGCAGCCCCTTCGGCGCCCGCTTCTGGTAGAAGAACTCCCCCGCTACGCCGTCCGGGTGACGCTGGAGCGTGGTGGGGCGGTCGCGCAGCGCGCGCAGGACGCCCTCCCCGACCGCGAGGTAGTACGCGGCCACGTCCCGCTTGGTGAACCCGCGCTCGGGGAAGTACACCTTGTCCGGGTTGGACAGGCGTACGGTCCGCCCGTCCACGTCCAGCTCCACCGCCTGACCCATACGCGCCACGCTAGACCGCCGGACCGGTGCGCGCCCGTCCGGCGGACACCGGCCCGGCTCGGCGGTCGGCGGGCGCGGCGGTCGGCGCGGGGGCACAATCGCGGCATGGACCTGCCGGTGATGCCCCCCGTGAAGCCGATGCTCGCCAAGGCGGCGGCCACGATCCCCGCGGGCATGCACTACGAGGCCAAGTGGGACGGCTACCGGGCCCTCGTCTTCCGCGACGGCGACGAGGTGGAGATCACCAGCCGCTCGGCCAACCCGCTCACCCGCTACTTCCCCGAACTCGTCGACGCGCTGCGGGCCAACCTGCCGCCGCGCTGCGTGCTCGACGGCGAGATCGTCGTCGCCCGGGGCGGGCGGCTGGACTTCGACGCCCTCCAGCAGCGCATCCACCCCGCCGACTCACGGGTGCGGCTGCTGGCCCGCACGACGCCGGCCGAGTTCGTGGCGTTCGACGTGCTGGCGCTCGACGACGCCGCCCTGCTGGACGTCCCCCTCCAGGAACGCCGTGCGGCGCTGGAGGAGGCGCTGCGGGGCGCCGAGCCGCCCGTGCACCTGGCCCCGGCCACCCGGGACGTCGCGGTCGCGCGGGAGTGGTTCGAGCGGTTCGAGGGGGCCGGGCTCGACGGCGTCATCGCCAAGCGGCTCACCCTCCCCTACCGTCCCGACCAGCGGCTCATGGTGAAGATCAAGCACGAGCGGACGGCGGACTGCGTGGTGGCGGGCGTCCGGGAGCACAAGAGCGGGCCCGTGGTGGGTTCGCTCCTGCTGGGGCTCCACGACGACGCGGGCCGACTCCAGCACGTCGGCGTGTGCGGCGCCTTCTCCCAGGCCAGGCGGCGGACGCTGATGGAGGAGCTGACCCCGCTGCTGATGGACTCGGCCGAGGGGCACCCCTGGGCCGACTGGCGGAGCGAGGCCGCGCAGGCGGCGGGTCGGCTGCCGGGCGGCCAGAGCCGCTGGAGCGGCGGCAAGGACCTGTCGTGGCTGCCGCTGCGCCCGGAACGGGTGTGCGAGGTCGCCTACGACCACATGCAGGGCGACCGGTTCCGGCACACCGCGCAGTTCCGCCGCTGGCGGGAGGACCGCCGGCCCGAGGAGTGCACGTACGCGCAACTGGAGGAGGTCGCGAACTACGACCTCACCGAGGTGCTGACCGGCGGAACGGGCGGCGCGGACGGCCCGGTCGGCGCGGACGGCTACGGAAGGGCGGACGGCCCGGGCTGAGGCCCCACCCGCCGGTGGCCCCCACTCTGGCGGAAGGGGCCCCGCCGTCCGCGCGGCACGCGGTCAGCCGTGGCAGTGGGCGCCGCCCTCCGGCGGCAGGTCGAGGGCCGGGTTGCGGTCGAAGAAGCCGGTGGGACGCAGCGTGAAGCCGGTGCCGTCCACGGGCATGACGGGCCAGTCCTCCAGGCGCGGCAGGTGCGTCGGCCCGAAGGTGTGCCAGAGGGTGAGGTCGGTGTTCTCCAGCGGCTCGTCGGCCGCCGCCCACGCCGTGACGCCGGCTCCGCCCGGGTGCTGGTTCGGATGGTCGCCGTCCGGGTAGCGCCGCTCGGGGGCGTAGCGGGTCACCCACAGGTGCCGGGTGGCGTACGCGACGCGCCGGGCGACCGAGGAGCCCGGGGCGGCCAGCAGCAGCGGGTTCGGCTGCGGCACGAGTGTGTAGGCCACCGGCCGGCCCATCCGGTTGAACCGTGCGGGGTTGACGACGCGCCAGGTGCGGCCGGACGCCGGCTTCGCGAGGCGACCGCCGTCCGCCCCGGAGGTGACCGGCGTCGCCCGGACGGTGAAGGCGTTGCCGTTCGGGTTGTCCTCGCCCGGTGGGAGCCGGACCGCCTCCACCTCCTCGACCGTGTTGCCGAAGCCGTCCACCGCGACGTCGAGGCGGGCGCAGAACAGGTGCTGGTGGTAGGGCGCCTGGAGCCCGGGGGCGACCTCGGTGGCGTGCGGTGTGCTCTGCCCCGGCTCCGTGGCCGAGGTCTGCACGATGCCGGTGGACTTGGCCTCGAAGGCGATCGTGCCGTCCTGGTACAGGTACCAGTAGAAGCCGTAGTCGTAGTTGCCGAGCGTGGTGATGTAGCTGATCACCAGCCGCCGCGACCGGCGGCTCACGACGGAGGTCTCCCCCGTCGCGTCGAAGATGTTGGTGTGCTTCCACAGCAGGCCGGTGTCCTCCTCGTGGAGGCAGACGGCGTTCGGCAGCGTCTCGGGACGGCCGAGGTCGTCGCTGAGGACGGCGTCGAGGTAGCGGATCTCGCCCAGGCAGTCGCAGCCCCGTCGCAGCGCGTTGGCGTTGCGGCCCAGCAGGTACTCGCCGGCGTCCAGGTAGCAGACCCAGTTGCGGCCGGGGTCGGGCTCCGCGTACGGGACGGCCATCTCGGCGAGCGCGGCACGGTGCAGGACGGGCCGCAGCCGCTCGCCGTCGCGGATCCCGACCTGGTGCAGGACCAGGCCCTCCCGGGCGTTGAAGTCCAGCCTCAGCTCCCAGTTCTGCCACCGCAGGTGGTGGCCGTCCAGGGTGAACGAGGGCCCCTCGGGCTGGGTGATCTCCAACGGCCGCAGGTCGGTGCGGGCGGGCCCGGTGCGGGCCGGGTCGTAGCGGCCGCACTCGGCGGGCACCGGCACCGGCCCGGTGTCCAGCAGCCGCAGCACGCGGCGTTCGGTGAGGTCGACGTCGGCGACGAGCCCGGCCACGGGGTGGGCGAAGGGGTTGTCGGTCTCGTCGCAGCGCAGGAAGGTCAGCGAGCGCAGCAGGCGGCGCCCGCTCTCCTCGGGACGGCCGAAGTGCCCCGCCGCGAGCGGTGTGGCGACGGCGCGCCCGATCGTCGCGTCGTCGATGCCCCGGTCGGCCATGGCCCTGCGCCAGTCGGGGTCGGCCTTCACGATCGCGTCGCACAGCTCGTACTCCTCGAAGAGGATCGGGGGCTGCCCGTCCTCCTCGGCGGCCAGCTCGCGCCAGGCGACCAGCGCGCGGGCGGTGAGGTCCACGACCGCCTCGGCCGAGACGCCGGTGGCGCGGTCCAGGAGGGTGACGCGCACGCGGCGCACCACCGGGTCGCCGGGGCGGTGGGCGGCGACGGTGTGGCGGTCCGGCTCGTCGAGCACGACGAGCGGGAACCGGGTGGTGTCGCCGACCTTCCCGGCCTCGGCCAGGACGGTGCGGGCGGTGCTGATCTCGTCGGCCGTCAGGGGGTCGAGGGGATGGCGTTCCATGGCGTCGGCTCCTAGCGCTCGGGCTTCGCGGGCGGTTCGGGCGTCTGGTCGGTCACGGGCGGGGCGGCGGAGCCGGGGGCCGGCGGGGCGGCGGTGTGCTCGGCCTCCCGCGCGAGCTGGAAGGCCTCGTTGCCCAGGCCGATGCGGGCGTAGGTGGCCGGGCGCGCCGAGCGCAGGACGAGCCCCACGACGACGCCGGCGAGCGCGGCCGCCCCGATGACGCCGGGCAGCACCCAGCGCAGGGCGGAGTCCGGGTCGGTGCCCAGCAGGACCTCGAAGTCCGCGACGGCGTAGCCGAAGATGACGGTCAGGGCGACGGCGGCCAGGCCCGCGCAGGCCAGCCGCGCGCCCTGGACGGCGACCGCGCCCCGGCGGACGAAGAAGGCGATCACCGCGACGGAGGTGGTGGCCATCAGCGCGATGACGCCGAGGGCCCCGACGTTGCCCATCCAGGTGAACAGCTCCAGCACGGGCGTGGTCGGGTCGCCGTGCGGCCCGTCGTCGGCGAGCGCGAAGGCGAGGACGACGAGCAGGGCCACGGCGGTCTGGAGCATCGAGCCGACGGCCGGGGCGCCCGTGCCCCGGGCGGCGCGGCCGACGGCGGCGGGCAGCAGGCCCTCGCGTCCCATGGCGAAGGCGTAGCGGGCGACGACGTTGTGGAAGGCGAGCATGCAGGCGAAGATGCCGGTCAGGAACAGGATGTGCAGAACATCGGTGAACGTGCCGCCCAGCCGCGGCTCGGACAGCCCGAACAGCAGCCCCGCGCTCTGCTCCCGCGCGGCGCCGACGACGTGGTCCGGTCCGGTGGCCACGCCCATGAGCCAGGACGTCAGCGCGAAGAAGACGGCGACGGAGCCGACCGCGAGGAACATCACGCGGCGCACCACCGTCTGCGGCCGGTGTGTCTCCTCCGCGTAGACGGGGGCCTGTTCGAAGCCGAGGAAGGCGGCGACGGTGAAGCACAGGGCGGTGCCCAGGCCCGCCCCGGTGAGGGCGGCGGGGTCGAGGGCCTGGAGCGAGAGCCCCTGCGGTCCGGGGTCCGCGGCGAACGCGATGTCCAGGATGACCACGAGCGTGACCTCGACGAGCAGCAGGGCGCCGAGCACCCGGGCGTTGAGGTCCACCTTCAGTGCCCCGAGCACCCCGGTGACGGCGATGCCCAGCAGGGCGATCACCCACCAGTCCACCCGGATCGAGAGGTACGTGTCGAGCAGCAGGGCGGCCTCGAAGCCGAAGAGGCCGTAGACGCCGACCTGGAGGGCGTTGTAGGCGGCCAGCGCGACGAAGGAGGCCCCCGCGCCGGCCGCGCCGCCCAGGCCCCGGGCGATGTAGGCGTAGAAGGCGCCGGCGTTGTGCACGTGCCGGCTCATCTCGGCGTAGCCGACGCCGAACAGGGCCATCACGACGCCGAGGACGACGAACAGCAGCGGCTGGGCCGTGATGCCCATGACGGCGTACGTCGTCGGCATGACCCCGGCCACCACCATGAGCGGTGCGGTCGCGGCCAGTACCGACAGGAGGAGCCCCGCCGTGCCGAGCCGACCGGCCCGCAGGGCCCGGTCCTGGCCCTTGTAGGTGTGGATCTCGCGTCTCGCGGTGGTGCCCGTCATGCCCGTTCCTCTCCTGAGGGTCCTGGTGCGGGGACGTCCCGGGTGCGCGCGGGGGTCGGCGCGAGCCGGTGCGCGTCCGGTGCGGGCCGCCTCACGTGAGCCCGAAGGCGTGGTCGCGGGCGGTGCGGAAGGCCGTGTGCGGGTCGTCGCCGGAGAACGACCAGGGCGCGGGCGTGACGTGCGGGCCGATGCGCTGGAAGAGCGCGGCGGCCTCGGCCATCCGGCCCTCGTGGTACTTGGCGTAGGCCAGGTGGTTGAGGTCGATCAGGCGGCGGGGGTGGCCCTCCTCGGTGCCCCACTCCAGCCACCAGTCGAAGGCGCCGCGCACGGCCGTGCGGGCGCGCCGGCTGGTCCAGTGGCCGGTGGCGGCGGGGTCGGGCGGCACCTCCCCGGCCCCGACGAGCACCCGGAACCGCTCGGCGTGCGCGACGACGGGCAGCAGCGCCAGGGGCGAGTCGGCGGGGGCCCGTTCGGCCGCCTCCCGGGCGAATTCGTAGACGGGGTGCGCGACGTGGGGGGAGGGCGCGGCGGCCGCCGCCAGCCGCGTCGTCACCAGGTGGTGCGCCTGGTGGTGGTCGGGGTGGCGCTCGCGCAGGGCGTCGAAGGCGTCCCGGAAGGCGTCGGGCGCGTCGCGGTGGTGGGCGAGGAGGAGCCGGGCGAGCCACGGCGTCGGGTCCCGGGGGGCGGCGCGCTGGGCCGCCGCCACGGCGGTCTCGGCCCGGTCGGGCGAGCCCTTGCCGCGCATCGCGCGCACGACGGCGGCGCAGCCGGACAGCAGGGCGGCCTCGGGGCTGTCGGGCTCGGTGAGCCGCCACTCGTGGGCCCAGGTGAGGGCGCCGGGGGCGTGGGCGAGGACGAGGACGCGGTGCCCGCGCCGGTCCCAGTCGTCGTGGGTGGCGATCAGCAGGGTGCGGGCTTCGGCCCAGCGGCCTCGGCTGAGCGCGTCGCGGGCGGCGGCCAGTGCGGCGTCGTCCAGGGCCGGGTCGGGGACGCGGCCCTGTCCCCGCCGTCCCAGCTTGAAGGAGGGTGGTGGTGGAGTCATGGTCGGGGCTCACCCAACCGTCACCAACTGACCGCCGTCAACCCCGAATTGAGCCGCGTGCGACCGACCCTGTGCGGAGGGTGTCCGGTTGCGGCAGTTTGGTCGGTGCTGCGCCGTCTCCTCCTGCCCGACGGGGAGGCGGGCGACGCGGGGGTGCCGGCGGGGCGTCAGCCGACGGCGCGGGCCGCCGCCCGGCCGGCCGTGCGGCCCGAGAAGAGGCAGCCGCCGAGGAAGGTCCCCTCCAGGGAGCGGTACCCGTGGACGCCGCCGCCGCCGAACCCCGCCGCCTCGCCCGCCGCGTAGACGCCGGGCAGCGGCTCGCCGCCGTCGGTGAGCACCCGGGAGGAGAGGTCGGTCTCCAGCCCGCCGAGGGTCTTGCGGGTGAGGATGTTGAGCCGGACGGCGATGAGCGGGCCGGCCCCGGGGTCCAGGAGCCGGTGCGGGGACGCCACCCGGATGAGCTTGTCGCCGAGGTACGCGCGGGCCCCGCGCACCGCGGTGACCTGGAGGTCCTTGCTGAAGGGGTGGGCGATCTCCCGGTCCCGGGCGAGGATCTCGCCGCGCAGCCGGTCCACGTCGATCAGGCCGTCCCCGCTGAGGGCGTTCATGCCGCGGACGAGCGCGTCGAGGTCGCGTTCGACGACGAAGTCCGGCCCGTGTTCCATGAAGGCCCGCACCGGGCCCGGCGCACCGGACCGGGCCCGGCCGAGCACGTCCCGGACGCTGCGGCCCGTCAGATCGGGGTTCTGCTCGGAGCCGGAGAGGGCGAACTCCTTCTCGATGATCTTCCGGGTCAGCACGAACCAGGTGTACTCGTGCCCGCTCCGCATGATGTGTTCGAGGGTGCCGAGGGTGTCGAAGCCGGGGAAGAGGGGCACCGGCAGGCGCCGCCCGGTGGCGTCGAGCCAGAGGCTGGAGGGGCCCGGCAGGATGCGGATGCCGTGTCGCGCCCAGATCGGGTCCCAGTTCTCGATGCCCTCGGTGTAGTGCCACATCCGGTCGCGGTTGACGACGCGCCCGCCGGCCGCCTCGGTGACACCGAGCATGGCGCCGTCGACGTGGGCGGGCACGCCGGAGAGCAGCCGGCGCGGCGGCGTGCCGAGCCGGGCGGGCCAGTGGGCGCGGACGAGGTCGTGGTCGCCGCCGATGCCGCCGGAGGTGACGACGACGGCCTGGGCGCGCAGCTCGAAGGGGCCGTCCACCGCGCGGCTGCTGGCGGTGCCGCGTGCGGCGTCGCTGGGCACCAGGACCTCCCCGGTGACGGTGTCCACGGTTCCGGCGGAGCGGGCCAGCCCCGTCACCCGGTGCCGGAAGCGCAGGTCGACCAGCCCGCGCGCGGCGCCCTCGCGGACCCGCCGCTCGAAGGGTTCGACCAGGCCGGGGCCGGTGCCCCAGGTGATGTGGAAGCGGGGAACGGAGTTGCCGGGCCCGGTGGCGTCGTGGCCACCGCGTTCGGCCCAGCCGACGACGGGGAACAGCCGCACGCCCTGGGCGCGCAGCCAGGCCCGCTTCTCCCCGGCGGCGAAGTCGACGTACGCCTCGGCCCAGCGGCGCGGCCAGTGGTCCTCGGGGCGGTCGAAACCGGCCGTGCCGAGCCAGTCCTGCCAGGCCAGGGCGTGGCTGTCGCGGATGCGCAGCCGACGCTGCTCGGGGGAGTCCACGAGGAACAGCCCGCCGAAGGACCAGTGCGCCTGGCCGCCGAGCGACTGCTCGGGCTCCTGGTCGAGGAGGATCACCCGCCGCCCGGCATCGGCGAGCTCGGCCGTCGCGGCGAGTCCGGCCAGTCCCGCCCCGATCACGATCACGTCCGCGTCGTACGTCATGTCGCAGGACTACCCGCGGGTAGACGACGGCGTCAACCACCGTGGCGTCCTCCGGCGGACGGTGGCGCGCACGTTGCGCCGGGCCACAACGGGGGCCCGCGGCGGGCGGCCCGGCTTGTGGCCCGGCGGCAAGCGGGCCGCCCACCGCGCCGGGTACGTGCTGTCGGCGGGGACGCCGTCCCGCCGACGCCGTCCGGCGGACGGCGTCCCCGCCGGGCGCGTCCGCCGGGGATACGCTCGCGGGGTGAGCGGAGGACTGTGGCGAGCGGTGCGCATGTGGTTCGACCCGCGCCGGGTGCGCGCGCAGGGCACCACGCCCGACTACCGGTTCTCCCTGGCCAACGAGCGGACCTTCCTCGCCTGGGTGCGGACGGGGCTGGCCCTGGTGGCGGGCGGGATCGCGGCCGACCAGTTCCTCACCCGGCTCGGGCCCGGCATGCGGACGGGCGTCTCCGTCGTCCTGCTGGTGGGCGGCGCCCTGTGCGCGGTGCGGGCCGTGCACCACTGGGTGCGCTGCGAGCTGGCCATGCGGCGCGGGGAGGACCTCCCGGCGTCCCGGTTCCCCGCCTTCCTGGGCGTCGGTACGGCACTGGCCGCCGTGGTGGTGGCCGTCGCCGTGGTCGTGGACGGCGGCCGGTGAGCGGCCCGCCAAGACCGGGCGCGCCGGGCCCCGGCGCGCGCGATCCCGGCGTGCAGCCGGAGCGGACGCGGCTGGCCTGGCGGCGGACGACGCTGGCCTGCGCCGTGGCGTGCGCGCTGCTCGTCCGGCAGGCGGTGAGGGAGGGTTCGGGTGCGGACGGGTACGGTGCGGTGGCGGTGGTGCTGGCGACCGGCCTGCTGCTCGCCGGGCTCGCGCACCGCAGGTCCGGCGGGCTGAGCGGCGCCCGTCCGGCACCGCTGGGCCCGCTGGCCGCCTCGGCGGTGGCGGGTTGCACGGTGGTCCTCGCAACGGTGGGAGTGGTGATGCTCCGGTGACGGCTCTGGTCGTGGTCATGGGTGTGTCGGGTTCGGGCAAGACGACGGTGGGCACGCGGCTGGCCGAACGGCTGGCCGTCCCCTACGCGGAGGCCGACGACTTCCACCCGCCGGGCAACGTCGCCAAGATGGCCGCCGGCACACCGCTGACGGACGAGGACCGGGCGCCCTGGCTGGACGCCATCGCCGAGTGGCTCGCCGGGCGGGGCGGCGCGGGCGGCGTCGTGACGTGCTCGGCGCTCAAGCGTCGCTACCGCGACCGGCTGCGCTCGGCCGCGCCGGGCGTGTTCTTCCTGCACCTGGACGGCTCGCCCGAGCTCGTCGCGCGGCGGCTCGGCGAGCGGCGCGGCCACTTCATGCCACCCTCGCTGCTGCGCTCGCAGTTCGACGCCCTGGAGCCGCTGCACGAGGACGAGCCGGGCGCGGCCGTCGGCATCGACGGCTCGCCGGAGGAGACCGTGGAGCGGGCGCTGGCCGCCCTGGCGCGCTGACCGGCCGCGCCCGGCGTCACCAGGACGGATCCAGGCCCGTCATCCACACCGGCAGCGGTCGGTAGACGGTCAGCCGCCGCTTCTCCTTGTCCAGCAGCAGCTCCGGCGGCGCGGGGGCCGTCTCGCCGTCGAAGGCGCAGACCGTGCCGGGCCGGATGCCGGTGAGCCGGACGGCCGCCACCCGGGCGGCGGCGTGGACGGGCGAGCGGTGCAGCAGTCCGGTGGCGGCGGCCGAGAGCAGACGCACCCGCGCCCAGCGCCCGCCGTGGACGACGTGCACCTCCAGCTGTCCGTCGGCGAGGTTGGAGCGTCGCGCGGCGGTGCCGCCGAGGGCGGAGTACGCGCAGTTGCCCGCGAACAGCAGCCACACCGAGCGGCGGCGCCCGTTGATGGTCAGCTCCACCGGGCGGGCGTGCCGCAGCACGGCGAGGGCCGCCAGCAGCGAGGCGGGCCAGGAGCCGACGCGGCCGCTCCACCGCTCCCGCACCTCCACCAGTTCCCCGTAGACACCGAGGCTGAAGGTGTTGACGAAGTGCCCCGCCCCGCCGTGCCGCCCGGCGTCGGCTCCGGGGACGAAGCGGGCCAGGTCGACGGCGATGGCGTCCCCGCTCTCCAGCGCCCGCAGCACGTCGGCGGGGCGGTGGATGCCGAGGTCGACGGCGAGGTGGTTGAAGGTGCCGCCGGGCAGCACGGCCAGCGGTACGTCGTGCCGCAGGGCCACGGGGGCGGCGGCGTTGACCGTCCCGTCCCCGCCGAGCACGCCGAGCGCGCCGCCCTCCTCGGCCGCGCGGGCGGCGGCCTCCTCCAGGGCGTCGGTGAGGGGGCCCGAGCCCGGGCTCCAGAGGGTGAAGGCGGCCTCGGGGAGCTCGGTGCGCAGTGCGTGCAGCGCCTCGGCCGTCCCGGAGCCCGGGTTGGCCACGACGCACAGCCCCCGGCCGGCGGGCAGCGCGGGCGCGGCCACCAGCGGCTGGGACGGCGGCGCCGGCGGACGCGGGGTCAGCAGCCGGCGGACGACGACGGCCACCCCCGCACCGATCGCGGCCCCGGCCAGGACGTCGCTCGGGTAGTGGACGCCGGTGTACACGCGGGAGAACGCGACGGACGCGGCCAGCGGCGCGACCAGCGCGCCCCAGCCGCGGGACTCCAGGGCGACCCCGGTGGCGAACGCGGCGGCGGAGGCGGCGTGGCCCGAGGGGAAGGAGGTGGTGACCGGCTGCGCCTTCAGCTGCCGGATCGCCGGGACCGCGTCGAGGAGCGGACGCCGCCGGCGCACCGCTCCCTTCGCGATCGTGTTCACGGTGGCGGAGGCCACGGCGAGGGAGGCGACGCCCCGCACGGCGGCCCGGCGGGCCCGCACGCCGCCGAGGCCGGAGAACGCCATGGCGCCGGCCAGTCCCCACCACAGGCGGCTGCGGTCGGCGGCGTGGCTCAGCCGGGGCAGGGCGCGTTCGGCGCCGGGCCAGTGGTGGTCGGCCACGGCGGCGAAGAGCGCGTGGTCCCAGGTGCGCGGTCGTCCAGGCATACGCGGGCGTCTACCCCGTTCCCGCCGCGCCTCACCCGGCCGTTCCGCGCGGCGCGGGGTCGGCTCGGCGCGCGGGGGCGCGCTCAGGGGCGCAGGGCGCGCATGAGGAGATCGGCGAGCTGGTCGGCCACCTGCCGCGGGGTGAGCCTGCCGTCGGCGTGGTACCAGGCGGACAGGTGGTGGACGGAGCCGAAGTGGTAGTCCACGACCAGCTCGGCGGAGGTGTCGCGGCAGAACACGCCCGCGCGCTGGCCCTCCTCGACCAGGGCCCGGAACCGCTCGTGGTAGCGCCGCCGCTCGGCCCTGACCTGCTTCTGCTTCTCCGGACTGAGCTGGTGCATGGACCGGAAGAAGATGGCGGCGTCGTCGAGGTTCTCGATACTGGTGACGACGACGTCGGCCGCGGCGGCGCGCAGCCGTTCCGCCACCGGCGCGTCGCCCGCCGCCACCCGGTCCAGCCGCTCCTGCTGGAGGCGCAGCAGCCGGGCGTAGATCTCGTGGAGGAGGTCGTCCTTGGAGCCGAAGTAGTGGTACATCGCCCCCTTGGTGACGCCCGCCCCCTCCACGATCTCCTGGACGGAGGTGCGGTCGTAGCCCTGCTCGGCGAAGAGCCGGGTGGCCGTCGCCAGCAGCCGCTGGGGCACCGGTGCCGGGTCGGGTGCGGTGTCCGTCATGTGCGGGCCCCTTCCTCCAGCTTGCGCTGGACGGCGTTCATGCCGCCGAGCCAGCCGTCCGGGTCGGTGACGCGGGCGGTGGCGTACCCGGCGACCTCGGGGTGCGGCAGGACGAGGAAGCGGCCCTCGGCGACGGCCTCGTGCAGCGCCTCGGCCACCTCGTGCGGCTCGATGGCGGTGGGGGTGAGGAGCAGGTCCCCGGCGGGCCCGGCCGCGCGCAGCATGTCGGTGCGCACGCCCTGCGGGCACAGCGCGTGCACCTCGACGCCCCGGTGCCGGTAGGTGACCGACAGCCACTCGGCGAACGCGAGCGCCGCGTGCTTGGTGACGCTGTAGGGGGCGGAGCCGACCATGGTGAGCAGCCCGGCCGCCGAGACGGTCGCCACGAACCGGCCGCCGCCATGCTCCAGCCAGTGCGGCAGGAGGGCGCGCGCGGCCCGCACGTGCGCCATCACGTTGACGTCCCAGGCCGCCTCCCACACCTCGTCGGGCGCCTCGGGCCCCCCGCCGGGGGCGACGCCGGCGTTGGCGCAGAACACGTCGATCCGGCCGTCGAGCAGTTCCAGCGCCTCGGGGACGATCGCGGAGGCGTCGCCGGGCAACGGGGTGCCCCCGATGTCGGCGGCCACCGCCTCGGCGCGGCGCGCGTCCAGGTCGTTGACGAGGACGCGGGCGCCGCGTTCGGCGTAGCTGCGGGCGAGGGCCGCGCCGATGCCGCCGCCCGCCCCGGTCACCACCACCGTCGTCCGCCGTGTGTCGGTCATACGCGCGTCCTTCCCCTCGGGGCTCCCGCGTGGGCCCGGCCCGGTGACGCGGGACGCGTACCGGGAAGCGACAGACTAACCAGTCGGTATGACCGGGCGGAACCCCCGCCCCGGGAGCCCTCCCCGGCCGCCGGGCACGCGTACGGCGGACGGCCGGGGGTAGACGGGAGCCGATCGCGTGTGTGGCACGTCCCATCCGCAGCCACTCGGTGGTCAGGTCCCGGCAGACGGAGGTGGGATACCTTGGCCGGCTTCAGAGCACTCGCCGCACAGGTCCGCGACCCGGCTCGCGCGCCGTCCCAGCGACGGCAGGCCCTGCGCAAATGCCTCGAACGATTCGCCCCCTACGGACACCGCGCGACCTGGCTGCACCTGTGCGCGCGGGCCGGCGTCGACCCCGACGACCGGTCACCGGACGCCGGCCGGCTGGTCGCCGCCCTGGAGGAGCTGGAGGAGGCCCGCGCGTTGTGGCTCTCCTACGAACGGGAGTCCGCCCGCCGCAGGCGCGCGCAGAAGCACCTGGGCATCCGGCAGCCGACGGCGCTGGACGACTGGCACAGCCGCACCTGGGGCGGCCGGGCGCTGCTGCGCTTCGACGATCCGGCGAGCGTCCCGCGCGTGCGGCTCGCGGTCGTCCTGCGCGGCCTGATCGCCGCCATGGAGAGCGAGGCGGGAGGCGGTGCGCGGGCGCCGGCCCTGGCCGCCGGGTGACCTCACCGGGCCGTTGACACGGGCAGGCGCCGCGCGCATCCTGAGCAAGCGCTTAGGGGCGTGCCCCGGCGGCGCGCCCCTTCACGACGGCGAGAGAGGCAGTGCGACATGGCGGAGCCCCGGGTCTTTGCATCGGTGACGGAGCTGCGGGAGGCGGTCGGCGCCGAGCTCGGCCCGAGCGACTGGCTGGAGGTCGACCAGAAGCGCATCGACCTGTTCGCCGAGGCCACGGGCGACCACCAGTGGATCCACGTGGACCCCGAGAAGGCGGCCCGGGGCCCGTTCGGCACGACCATCGCGCACGGCTACCTGACGCTGTCCCTGCTGCCCGTCCTCATGCCGCAGGTGCTGCGCGTCGAAGGCGTGAGCATGGGCGTCAACTACGGGGTGAACAAGGTGCGGTTCCCCGCGCCTGTCCCCGTCGACGCGCGGGTGCGCGCCACCGCGCGGATCGCCGACGTCTCCGAGGCGGACACCGGCATGCAGTGCACCGTCCGGGTCGCCGTCGAGCGGGAGGGCGGCGACAAGCCCGTCTGCGTCGCCGAGACGGTCGTCCGGTACTACACCTGAGCGGCCCGCGGGCTCCCGGCCGCCCCGGGCACGTCAGCGGCGGACACCCACCATGCGCAGGGCCAGCTCGGCGTAGAAGGCGCCGATCTCGTCGGGGGTGCGGCGTCCACCGGGCGTGAACCAGCGGGCCACGTCCACGCACAGCGACAGCACCGCGAGGGCGGTGCCCCGGGCGTCGGCGACGTCGAACTCCCCCGCCGCCGCGCCGTCGGCCAGCAGCGTGCGCATGACGTCCTCCGAGCGGCGACGCAGGCCGACGATCTCCGCGTAGTGCTCC
Organism: Streptomyces chumphonensis; assembly: GCF_014779715.1. GTDB lineage: Bacteria > Actinomycetota > Actinomycetes > Streptomycetales > Streptomycetaceae > Streptomyces > Streptomyces chumphonensis. The sequence continues at coordinate 64,854 of NZ_JACXYU010000003.1, read as the reverse complement.
TCGCCGAGCGCGGACAGCTCGTACTGCACGACCCGGGCCGTGGTGTGGTGCTCGGCGTGCCAGCGCACGAACGTGCGCACCGCCGCGGCGAGCCGGTCGGCGTGGCCGCCGGGCCCGGCGGCGGCCTCGGTCAGCAGCCGCACCGACCGCTCGTGGCCGACGCGGCTGATCTGGAAGAGCAGTTCTTCCTTCGTCCGGAAATGGATGTAGAGGGCGGCGGGGCTCATGCCCGCGCGGCCCGCGATGTCGCGGGTGGTGGTCGCGTGGAAGCCGCGCTCGGCGAAGGCGTCGACGGCCGCCACGAGCAGCCTGCGCGCCGCCTCGGGCGCGACCGAGCCCCAGGAGTCCTCCCGGGCTCCGCCCCGGGCCCGTGCCCCCGCGCTGGCCTCCTGTGCCATCTGGTGTCGCCCCGCTTCCCTCGACCGGGCGAACACCATACATCGGCGGCTGAGCGGCTGCTCAGGCCGCGGCGGGCCGGTCAGAAGGCGGAGACACCGGTGAGGGCCCGCCCGATGACGAGCTTCTGGATCTGGCTGGTGCCCTCGTACAGGGTCATGACGCGGGCGTCCCGCAGCAGTTTGCCGACGGGGAACTCGTCGATGAAGCCGTAGCCGCCGAAGACCTGCACCGCGTTGTTGGCCGCGCGCACGGCGGCCTCGGACGCGTAGAGCTTGGCGACCGAGGACTCCGTCGCGAAGGGCCGCCCCCGGTCGACGAGATCGGCGACGCGCCAGGTGAGCAGCCGGGCGGCGTCGACGTCCACGGCGATGTCGGAGATCAGCTCCTGCACGAGCTGGTGGTGGGCGATGGTCCGGCCGAACTGCTCGCGGTCCCCCGCGTACTCCACGGCGGCGTCCAGCGCGGCCTGGGCGATGCCGACGCAGCCGGCGGCCACGGACATCCGGCCCTTCGCGAGCGCGGACATGGCGACCGAGAACCCCTTGCCGACGGGGCCGAGGCGGGCCGAGTCCGGCACCCGGACGCCGTCGAGGGCGAGCTCGGCGGTGGCCTGGCCGCGCAGCCCGAGCTTGCCGTGGATCTCGCGCCGGGTCAGCCCCGGGGCGTCGGCGGGGACCAGGAACGCGGTGACGCCCCGATGGCCCGGCTCGTCGCCGGTGCGCGCGAAGAGGAGGACGACGTCGGCCCAGGTGCCGTTGGTGATGAACGTCTTGCCGCCGTCGACGGTCCAGTCGCCGCCCGCCGGGGCCCGCCGGGCGCGGGTGGTGAGGCTGCCCGCGTCCGAGCCGGTGCCCGGTTCCGTCAGCCCGAAGCAGCCCAGCGCCTCGCCGGAGGTGAGGCCGGGCAGCCACCGGTGCTTCTGCTCCTCGCTCCCCCAGGCGGCGATGGTCTTGGCGACCAGGCCGAGGGAGACGGACAGCACCCCGCGCACGGCGGAGTCGCCGCGGCCGAGCTCCTCGGTCACCAGGCAGTACGCCAGGTGGTCGCCCTCGCAGCCGCCGTACTCCTCGGGGATCGTGAGGCCCAGGAAACCGAGGTCCCCCAGGCGGCGCACGATGCCCCGGTCGATGCTCTCCGCCCGGTCCCAGGCGGCGGCGTGCGGCGCGATCTCACGGTCCACGAAGTCCTTGGCCAGCGTGCGGACGGCGCGCTGCTCCTCGGAGAGCTCCAGATCCACTGCGGTTCCTCGCTGTCTTCCGGCGGTGACGCCCCCGGCGTCGCGACGCCGTAAATCTATCACCGATAGGTTTTGGTCCGGCGGCTCTAATATGGGCGCCATGGCCCGCCCCCGCAAGCCCCTCCTCAGCCGTGACCGGATCGTCGAGACGGCCCTGGCCCTCGTCGACGGCGAGGGACTGGACGCCGTCTCCACCCGGCGGCTCGCCGCCGAACTCGGCGTGAGCGGACCCTCGCTCTACCACCACTTCCGCACCAAGGACGGCATCCTGGACGCCGTGGCCGACCGCGTCTGCGCCGATGTCGACCTGTCGATGTTCGAGGACGGCACCGAGTGGCGCGCCGCCCTGGACGCCTGGGCGCGCTCCTACCGGGCGGCCCTCGCGGCACACCCGAACATCGTCCCCTTCCTCGCCCGGGGGCCCGGCCGGCGACCGAGCCAACTGCGCATGGCCGACGCGGTGTTCGGCGCCATGACGGCGGCCGGCTGGCCACGCGCGCACGCCACCCACATCGGGGCGCTCATGCGGTACTTCGTCGCCGGGTCGGCCCTCGGCTCCTTCGCCCGGGGCTTCGTGGACGACGCCGCCCTCTACGCCCGGGACTACCCGCACCTGGACCAGGCCCACCTGCTGGCCGAGCACCAGCAGCAGGTGGACGACGGCGCGTTCGAGACGGGGCTGCGCGCCCTCCTCGACGGTCTGGCGCTGCGCTACCCCTCCGCCACCGGCCGCCGCGCGACCGACGCCCGGCGGCAGGCGCCCCCTTGCTAGGGTGCGCCGATGCCGTCGATCAAACAGGTCCAGGTCACCTTCGACTGCTCGGACCCCGAGCGGCTCGCCCGCTTCTGGTGCGAGGTGCTGGGGTACGTCCTCCCGCCGCCCCCGACGGGGTTCGCCACGTGGGAGGAGTTCAACCGCGCCCAGGCCGCCGAGGACCGGAACGCCGCGTGCGCCTGCGTCGACCCCTCGGGCGCGGGCCCGCGCCTGTTCTTCCAGCGGGTGCCCGAGGGCAAGACCGCCAAGAACCGGCTGCACATCGACGTACGGGCCGGTACCGGGCTCGTCGGCGAGGAGCGCCTGGCCGCGCTCGAAGCCGAGTGCGCCCGACTGGTCCCGCTCGGCGCGGTCCGGGAACGGCTCCTGTACGACGGCCACGACGCGTGCATCGTGATGCGGACATCGAGGGCAACGAGTTCTGCCTCGACTGACCCGGCCCAGCCGGGCCGACCCGAGTGAGCGGCCGTGGGCCCGGCGGTGGGAGGGCGCCCACCGCCGGGGCCCGTCAGAAGACGACGAGTGCGCGGGCGCCGCGCCCGGCCAGCATGGCGGAGAAGGCGTCGGGGACGTCGGCGAGCCCGATCCGGTCGGTCACCAGCGAGCCGAGGTCGAGCCGGCCCGCGCGGACGTGTTCGGCCTGGACCGGCACGTCCTTCGCCGGTTCACTGTTGCCGAAGACGCAGCCCGAGAGCGTCCGGGCGAAGTGGAAGATCTCCAGCGGCGAGAAGGAGACCTGTTCCTGCTTGCCGCCGATGCCGACGACCGTGGTGCGGCCCCCGCGCCGGGTGGAGGACCACGCGGCGCGGATGGTCTCCGCGCGGCCGACGCACTCGACGGCCACATCGACCCCGTCGCCGCCGGTCAGGGAGCGGATCTCCTTGGCCGTGGCGTCGGTGGCGAGGAGGAAGTCGGTCGCCCCGGCGGCTCGGGCCAGCTCCTCCTTCGCGGGTGAGACGTCCACGGCGACGATCCGGTCCGCCCCCGCGATCCGTGCGGACTGCAGGGCCGCGAGGCCGACCCCGCCCACCCCGAAGACGGCCACCGACTCCCCCGGAGCGACCCGGGCGCTGTGGTGGACGGCGCCGTACCCGGTCAGCACGGCGCAGCCGAGCAGCGCCGCGTCCGTCAGGGGCACCCCGGCGGGCAGCGGAAGGACGGCCCGCTCCGCGACGACGGTCTCCTCCGCGAAGGCGGCCGTGCCGAGCCCGGGGTAGAGGTCGCCCCCGGCGGCGTCGCGGGCGTAGGGGACGGTGGTGGCCGCGTTGGCGTGCGGGCACAGCCACGGCTCGCGCAGCTCGGCGCAGAAGCGGCACCGGCCGCAGGAGGGCGCCCAGTTGAGGATGACCCGGTCCCCGGGGGAGACGGCGGTCACGCCCTCCCCCACGGCGGTCACCGTCCCGGCGCCCTCGTGCCCCAGCACGGCGGGGACGGGCTGGCGCAGGGTGCCGTTGGACAGGGACAGGTCGGAATGGCACACCCCGGCCGCCGCCAGGGCGACGCGCACCCGGCCCGGCCCGGGGGCGGGCAGGTCGATCTCGGCGATCTCCAGCGGGGCGCCCACGGCGGGCAGGACGACGGCACGGACCACGGCGTGCGGCTCCTTCGGTTTCACATGCGACGGACGGGGGTGGGCTGGGACGGGCGGCTAGAACTGGAGGGACTTCGTCTGGAGGTACTCGGCCAGCCCGTGCCGGCCCAGCTCCCGGCCGATCCCGGAGTGCTTGTACCCGCCGAAGGGGGCCAGCGGGTTGAACCGGCCGCCGTTGATGTCGACCTGCCCGGTGTCCATGCGGCGGGCGAACGCGGCGGCCTCGGCGTCGTCGGCGGCCCAGACCGCGCCGGCCAGGCCGTAGACGGTGGCGTTGGCGACGCGGACGGCGTCCTCCACGCCGTCGTACCTCATGATGCTCAGGACCGGCCCGAAGATCTCCTCCTGGGCGATGGTCATCTCCGGGGTGACGTCGGCGAAGACGGTGGGCCGGACGTACCAGCCGCGCGGGCGGTCCTCGGGGGCGCCCGGTCCTCCGGCGACGAGCCGGGCGCCTTCGGCGACCCCCTGCTCGATGTATCCCGTCACGCGGTCCCGCTGCCGGGCGCTCACCAACGGCCCGAGGCGGGTCGCCTCGTCGGTCGGGTCGCCGGGGACGTACTTCGCGACGGCCCCCGCGGCGCGTTCGACGGCCTCCTCGTAGTGCTGCGCGTCGACGAGCAGGCGCGTCCAGGCGCTGCACGTCTGGCCGGAGTTGGCCATGACGTTGGCGACCCCCACCTTCACGGCCTTCGCGAGGTCGGCGCCGGGGAGGACGACGTTGGCCGACTTCCCGCCCAGCTCCAGGGCGACGGGCTTGAGTGCCGCTCCTGCGGTGGCGCCGATCCGGCGGCCGACGGCGGTGGAGCCGGTGAACGAGACCAGATCCACGCCCGGGTGGCCCGCGAGCGCTTCCCCCGCCTCGGGGCCGTAGCCGGTGACGAGGTTGAACACCCCGGCCGGGAGGCCCGCCTCGTGCACCGCGTCGGCGAAGAGCTGGGCGACCAGCGGGGTGTTCTCGGCCGGCTTGAGCACGACCGTGCACCCGGCGGCGAACGCGGGCGCGGCCTTGGCGACGATCTGGTGCAGCGGGTAGTTCCAGGGCGTGATGGCCCCCACGACCCCGACCGGCTCCTGGTAGACCGTCGAGTTGCCGACGCGCTCCTCGAAGGCGTACTCGGCGGCGAGGGTGGCGTAGGACCCGGCCACGGCGGCGGGCAGGTCGGCGTGGACCGCGCGGGAGAAGGAGAGGGGCGCGCCGAGCTCGGTGGTGACGGTCGCGGCGATCTCCTCGCGGCGCGCCGTCAGTACCTCGGCGAGGGCGGCGATCCGGGCGGCGCGGTCGGCGGGCGGCGTGGCCGCCCAGGCCGGCAGCGCGTCGCGGGCGGCCCGGACGGCCGCGTCCACGTCCTGCGCGCGGCCCGCCGGAACGCGGCCGACGACCTCCTCCGTGGCCGGGTCGCGGACCTCGATCGTCTCGCCGCCGGCCTCTCGCCAGGCGCCGCCGATGTAGTGAGCGTCATGTGCCATGAAGCCAACCTAACGCCGCTAGGTTACGCGTGTCAGCCACGCCGGGGCGTGCCGTGGCTCACCCGCCGACGCTCCTGCCCGCCACCGGCGACCGGCAACCCACCCGAACGGCCCCCACAGGGTGTTGCCAAGGGCACCCGGATTCCTATGATGTCGCATAGGAATAGGCGCGGCGGGAGTGAGAGCGACATGAGCAGCGGGGACCAGGCCCGGACGACCACCGGGCAGGCGGCCGGACCGGACGGCATCACCTACCTTTCCGGCTTCGGCAACGAGCACAGCAGCGAGGCCGTGCCCGGCGCGTTGCCCATCGGGCGCAACGCACCCCAGCGCGCCCCGCTCGGCCTCTACGCCGAGCAGCTGAGCGGCACGGCGTTCACCGAGCCACGGGCGCACAACCGGCGCTCGTGGCTCTACCGCATCCGGCCCTCGGCCGCCCACCCCGGGTTCGTGCGGCTGGAGGGGGGCCGCACGAACCCGGCCCTGCGCACGGCGCCCTTCACCGAGGTGCCCGACCCCAACCGGCTGCGCTGGGGAGCGCCGCCCAAGGCCCCGGCGGGCACCGACTTCCTCGACGGCCTGTGGACGGTCGGCGGCAACGGCGACGTGACCCAGCGCAGCGGCATGGCCGTGCACCTGTACGCGGCGACCGCCTCCATGACGGACCGCGTCTTCTCCGACGCCGACGGCGAGCTGCTGATCGTCCCGCAGGACGGCGGCCTGCTGCTGCACACGGAGTTCGGCGTGCTGCGCGCCGACCCGGGCCACTGCGCGCTGATCCCACGCGGCGTGCGGTTCCGGGTGGAACTGCTGGGACCCCACGCGGTCGGCTACGTCTGCGAGAACTACGGGCAGCCGTTCACGCTGCCCGACCTCGGGCCGATCGGGGCGAACGGTCTCGCCAACGCGCGGGACTTCCTCGCCCCCACCGCCGCCTACGACGACGCCGACCGGCCGGTCGAGGTCGTCAACAAGTACTGCGGGCACCTGTGGGCCGCCACGTACGACCACTCGCCGCTCGACGTCGTCGCCTGGCACGGCAACCTCGTCCCGTACGTCTACGACCTGCGCCGCTTCAACGTGATCGGCTCCATCAGCTACGACCACCCCGACCCGTCCATCTTCACGGTGCTGACCTCCCCCTCGGACACCCCGGGGCTGGCCGGCGTCGACTTCGTCGTCTTCGCCCCGCGCTGGCTGGTGGGCGAGGACACCTTCCGGCCGCCCTACTTCCACCGCAACGTGATGAGCGAGTACATGGGCCTGATCGAAGGCGCCTACGACGCGAAGGCGGAGGGCTTCGTGCCGGGCGGCGGCTCGCTGCACAACATGATGTCGGCCCACGGCCCGGACCGGGAGACGTTCGACCGCGCGAGCGCCGCCGAACTGAGGCCGCAGAAGGTGGACGACGGCCTGGCCTTCATGTTCGAGACCCGCTGGCCGGTGATCGCGACGGAGCAGGCCATGGCGGCCGGACACCGGCAGCACGGCTACGACGAAGTGTGGCAGGGTCTTCAGCGACACTTCCGCAACTGACGCTCGGTCCTGAGCGACCGGGAGGCACGGTGACCCTCTTCGCTCCTGACTCCGTGGAGCTCAACCGCAAACTGCCGCTGTGGTACCAGGTCTCGCAGTCGCTGCGGGCCTCGATACTCGGCCGCCCCCCGAAGGCCCCGCTGCGGCTGCCGACGGAGGAGGCGCTGGCCGAGCACTACGGCGTCAGCGTCCTCACCATGCGGCAGGCGCTCAAGGAGCTGGAGACGGAGGGGCTGATCACCCGGTACCGGCGGCGCGGCACGTTCATCGAGCCGGACGCCCGCCGGGGCCGTCCCGTGCGGCTGCTGGGCTCGGTGGACGCCATCGTGGCCCAGCAGTCCGGCGAGGACACCACGCTCCTGGGGCACGGCCCGGCCCCGGTACCGGCGGAGCTGGCGGAGTTCTTCCCCGGCCGCGCCGAAGCCGTCGCCTACCGGCGGCTGCGCCGCGACCGCACCAGCGGCGAGGCGACGAACTGGGCGGAGAACCTCCTGCGCCCGGACGTCGCCGCGCGCGTCGATCCGGACGCACTGCGCCGCATGCCGATGACGAAACTGCTGCGCGACGAGGTGGGGGTGCGGATCAGCCGCATCACGGACACGGTGGAGGCCCGGCTCGCCGACCCGGAGACGGCCCGGCTCCTGGACGTCCCGCTCCTCAGCCCGATCCTGCACTACACGGGAGTGACGCTCGACGAGGAGGGACGGGTCGTGGACGTGGCACGCATCCACTACCGCGGGGACCGCTTCTCCTTCTCCGTCACGGTGGAGAACCTCGGCGACGAATCGGCGGGCTGACCCGGGCAGGGGTGGGTTCGGTCAGGCGGGACGTCGTGCGGGCAGCGGTGGGTGCCGACGGGCGCCGGGGAGCGCGGGGCCGTCGGCGCGGGGCCGGGGCCCGGTCAGCCCCGTCCGCCGAAGAGGGTGCGGCGCAGCCGACGCAGCGGCGCGAACAGCGAGACACGGCCGCCCCGGCTCGTACGGCTGCGCGCGGCGTCCCGCGTGGTCAACTCCCGCATCAGCGACATCGCCTCCTCGGCCTGCCCCTGCGGCACGGCCGGACCGCCGATGACACTCAGATGCCGGTCCAGACGCGAAGCGGTCGCGCCCGTACGGCAGTCGATCGCGGGAATCCGCGCTCTGCTGCGCACTGTTATCTGCTCCATGACACTCCCCACCCGTACGACGGCACCCGGCCCGGGCAGGCCCAAGCCTATCGCCCGCGATGGACCGGCGGGTATCCCGGTCATAGGACACACCTGCCCCGCAGGGGCGTTGGCGAAGCCTTTCACATGTCACGGCCCCGTGTCGCACGCGCCCGGCGCCTCCGCGCGCCCCGCGCACAACCCCTCGCGCCGGGGCCGGGCACCGGTGCGCCCGCCGACCGCGCCCGTCGGCCCGTCGCGCGTGACCGGGCGCCCTTGACGGGGCCTTCGGACGCGGCCAGATTGTGCAGCCTGGCATCCGGCGCTTCGGGGGGCGAAGCCGTTATGTACACCACCTCGCACCACTCCTCACCGGGCGGGCCGACCCCCGCGGCCCCGCCCGGCCCGCCGGGCCTGCGGCTGCGCGCCCTGCCCGCCGAACTCCCCGTCGGGCTCTGCGTCGCCGCGACGGGAGCCGTGCTCGTCCTGTTCGACGTGGGCCAACCGCTGCGGGCGCCGCTCACCTTCTTCTTCCTGCTCGCCGCGCCCGGCGCGGCACTCGCCCTCGCCCTGCGCGGCCTGGACCCGCTGAGCCGGGCGGCGGTGGCGCTCACCGGCTCGATCGCCGTCAACCTCCTGGTCGCGCAGGGACTGCTGGCCCTGGACGGCTGGTCGGCACGGGGCGGCGTGACCGCCATCGCCGTACTGAGCGGTGCGGGCCTGGTCGGCACGGTCCTGTCCACCCGCCCGCGTCGCGCCGCGGCCACCCCGGCCGTCCCACCCGCCCCGGAACCCCCGGGGGCGGGCTGACCACCGGCCGCACGGCGGAGCCCCGCGCGGAAACGACCCGGGAAACACGGGTGCGTCGTGCCGCGCCGTGCCGGATCATGGACCGCATGCCCAACGCGCCCCAGGAGCCCAGCAGCAGCGAAGCGACCGAAGCCGACCCGGCGTCCGCGCCGCCGGCGGCCTCCCTCCCCGCCGCCACGCCGCCCGAGGACGGCCTGCCCATCCGCCTGACCATGGACGACGCCGACTCACCGGCCGACGTCATCGACGCCCTGTTCCTGAGCCGGTTCGTCACCGGCACGCAGCCCTTCGCCCGGGGCCGGTCCCTGGAACGCACCAAGCGGACCAGCACCCTGCTGCCGCCCGGCGCCCGGGTGCTGCGCGAATCCCGCGAGGGCGACCGCCGCTGCACGCTCGCCGAGGGCGACGGCTGGACCGCCCTGGTCTCCCGGTGGCCGCGCCGGGCCGACGTCACGGTGACGGCGGTGAGCCGGGAACTGGCCGACGAGCGGCTCGGCCAGGCGCTGGAGGACGCCGCCGACGAGCCGGAGCCGCAACCGGCCGACGTCCCCATGGGGTTCTGGTACGTCTCGCCCCTGCGCGGCGCGATCCGCACCACCCGGCAGATCGCGGCCGCGTCCTGGGACGAGGTGCGGGACAACTACACCGCACCGGTCGCCGACGCGCTGGGCGGCCTCATGAAGCTCACCCCGGACGACATCAGCGGTCGGCTGCTCCTCCTGCACGGCCCGCCCGGCACCGGCAAGACGTCCGCCCTGCGCACCCTGGCCCGCTCCTGGCGGGAGTGGTGCCAGGTGGACTGCGTCCTGGACCCGGAGCGGCTGTTCAACGACATCGGCTACCTCATGGACATCGCCATCGGGGAGGACGACGGCGAGGGCGGCACCGGCCGCTGGCGGCTGCTCCTCCTGGAGGACTGCGACGAACTGATCCGCGGGGAGGCCAAGCACGCGGCGGGCCAGGCGCTGTCCCGGCTGCTGAACCTGACGGACGGTCTGCTCGGCCAGGGCCGCAACGTCCTCGTCGGCATCACCACCAACGAGGACCTGGAACGGCTGCACCCCGCCGTCGTACGCCCCGGCCGCTGCCTGGCCCGCGTCGAGGTGGGCCCGCTGACCCGGGCCGAGGCGGTGGGCTGGCTGGGCACCGGGGAGGGCGTCGGCCCGGACGGCGCCACGCTCGCCGAGCTCTACGCGCTGCGGCGCGGCTCGGCGCCGGCCGGCGTCCCCGTCCAGACCACCCCCACCCCCGAGGGCCTGTACCTGTGAGTGCCCCGCACGGGCGCAGGCCGGGAGGTCTCAGTCGTAGACGGCGCGAAGGGCCTCGCGGGCGGCGGTGAGGGCCGCGTCGTGGTCCAGGCCGAGACGCCGCACGTGGCGCGCGTAGTTCTGGGCGGCCTCGGCGGCGGCCCGGGACGCGGCGTCCCCGGCGGCCGCGACGAAGGTGCCGGCCCGGCCGCGCGTCTCGATCACGCCGTCGGCCTCCAGCGCGCGGTACGCCTTGGCCACCGTGTTCGCCGCGAGGCCGAGTTCGGCGGCGAGCCCGCGCACCGTCGGCAGCCGGTGGCCGACCGGGAGCCGGCCCGAGCGGGCCTGCTCGGCGATCTGGCCACGCACCTGCTCGTAGGGGGCGGTGGCCGACATGGGGTCGATGGTGAGGTGCGGCGCCAAGGGGGCTCTCCTGCGGGCTGGGGCGGGCGGACGGCGCGGGCGGGCGCCGCATGGGTCGGCGCGCGGTCCCGCCGAAGACGATAGAGGCCCGCGGCGCCCGGCCCGATCGGGCCCCGGCGTTGTCGGGAGCGGGCAGCCGGACGGGGTCCGGTAGGCGGCACCCCGCCTACCGGACCCCGTCGGCCCGCGTGCGTACCGGTCAGCGGCACCACGGGATGTAGTCGAGGTTCTTCACGTAGCGGGCGGTCACCCAGCCCTTGCGGTCGTAGAGCTTGTACCAACGGTTGTTGCCGTCGATGTTCTGGCCCTTGACCTTGCAGGCGATCTTGATCTTGGCGTGGTACGGGTAGGCGCCCAGCACCTTCGAGTGGGTGGTCGGCTTGCTGCGGATGTTGACGCCGCGCCAGGTGACGACCTTGCCCCAGCGGACGTGGGAAGCGGCCTCCGCCGTGTGGTCGGCGGTCTCCTCGACGGCGGCCTCGGGGGCGGCCTGCGTCGTACCGGACGTCTGCGGCTGCTCCTCGTCGGCCAGGGCGGGTGCGGCACCCAGCACCCCGAGCGCCAGGGCGCCGGCCGTCAACGCGACGGTCGTCTTCATGGACTTCAGCACGGATTCTCCTCTTGGGTCAGGTCATCGCGGGCGGCACCGGGGTACGGCACACCGCCGGTCGCTCGACTCCACGTGTCGTCATGAGCATGAGCGGCCCGGCGGACGGCTCCCGGGTGCCATTCCGACAGCTCACCCGTTAGGCCGAGGGGTTCCGGGCTCCGATGGAGTAGGCGGCCGCCCCTCCGGCGGGCGGGCCCGGGCCGGCGGGCCCGTCAGCTCCGGGCGAGGGCGAGCAGCCGGGTGGCGGTGTTCCAGTTGCGCGCCGTCGCGGTGACGCCGCCGCGTTCGACGGCGCGGATCGCCCGGGCGGCGAGCCTGGAGCGGCCGATGCCGTCGGGGCAGTGCAGGTAGAGGGTCCGGCCCAGGAGGCGGAAGGAGTTCGGGGACGCGGCGCCCTCGGCGCCGAGGGTGTCGAGGGCGCCGCGGACGGCCGGCTCCGGCGGCGCGGAGAGGAAGACGCAGTGCAGGGAGGCGGGGACGTCGGTGGCCTCCGGGTAGGGGTTCGCGGCGAGCTCGGCGGCCAGTTCCGAGGGCGTGCGGGTGACGACGGGGACGGGGGCTCCGTGGTCGGCCTCGATCCGGGCGGTCAGCGCGGCGGCGACCTGGGCCGGCGTGGCGTCCCCGGGCGCGGACAGGACGAGGTTGCCGGTCTGCAGGAGGACCCGGACGTCGGTGAAACCCAGCGCCTCGGCGAGGTGGCGCTGCTGGGCCATGCTGATCCTGACCCCGCCGACGTTGATGCCACGCAGCAGGGCGATGTGCCGGGTCGTCATGGTGGCAGCCTCGCACACGGCTTTGACGTCAACCGGCTTTCAGCGGCCCCTTAAGCGGACCATAAGGAACGCCCCACAGGCCGCGAAACGGCCCGATCGCGCTGGTGGGCGTGGTTAACGTGCCTCTCGTCAGGCGGAGTTCGACGGCCCGGGCCGCCGCCCGGTGGCCGCCCCACCGGCCGTCCTCCGACCCCCCACCCCTGCCTGAACCCTCATGAAGGAGCCCGACGATGACCGCTCGCCGCAGCCGCAAGGCCGCCGCCCTCACCGTGCTCGGGGTGGCCCCGCTCGCGCTCACCGGCCTCACCGCGACGCCCGCCCTCGCCCACGGCTCGATGTCGGACCCGGTCAGCCGGGTGGCGGCCTGCTACGCGGAGGGCCCCGAGAGCCCGGACTCGGCGGCCTGCCGGGCCGCCGTCGCGGCCGGCGGGACCCAGCCGTTCTACGACTGGAACGAGGTGAACATCGGTGACGCGGCCGGCCGCCACCGCGAGATCATCCCGGACGGCGAGCTGTGCTCGGCGGGCCGGGAGAAGTACCTGGGGCTGGACCTGCCGCGTGCCGACTGGCCCGCCACGGCGCTGAACAGCGGTGAGCGCACCTTCCGGTACACGGCGACGGCACCGCACCGGGGTTCCATCGAGCTGTACGTGACCCGCGACGGCTACGACCCGACGCAGCCGCTGACCTGGGCGGACCTGGAGCCGGAGCCGTTCGTGGCGGTCACCGACCCGAAGCTGAGCGAAGGTGCCTACGTCTTCACCGGGGACGTCCCCGAGAAGTCGGGGCGGCACCTGATCTACAGCGTCTGGCAGCGCTCGGACAGTCCGGAGGCCTTCTACACCTGCTCGGACGTGACGTTCGGCGGCGAGAGCGCCCCGGCCGGTGAACCCGGCGCCGAGGAACCCGGCGCCGGGGCGGAGGAGGCCGCGGCGGAGACCGAGGCGCCCGCGGCCCCGACGCGGGAGCAGATCGAGGAGGGCCGCGACCGGTCGAGCGTCAGCCACGACGGACACGGCGGTGACGGTCCGGACGCACCGGAGCACAGCGGCCACAGCAAGGACGAGGGTCCCGAGCCGCTCGGTGACGGCACGGAGCCGGTGGGACAGCGGGACGAGGCGCACCTCGCCGAGACCGGCGGCGAGGACGCCACCGGCACCCTGGCCGTCGGCGGCGCGGCGGCGCTCGCGCTCGGCACCGGCGTCGTCGCGCTGACGCTGCGCCGTCGCGCGCTGGGGCGCCACCGCGCCTGACGCGGGCGGGCCGGGCCCCGGCCCGCCCGTCCCGACCCGGGCCGCCCGGCGAGCCGCGCCCTCGCCGGGCCCCCGCGCACGTCCGCGTACCGGCGGGTCACGCCGCGTCGCCGAGCCGGCCCGCCGGGTGGGCGGCGTCCGCACCGAAGCGGCGCCGGGCCCGGTCGGCGGCGGCCTCCGCGCGGCGGGCCTTCTCCGCCCGGGGGTCGAGGGAGAGCTGACGGGAGGCGAGGTCGGCCGCCGTCAGGTCCTCGGCGCGCAGCGCCAGCGCCCGGACGCGGGCCCGCTGGAGGCCGAGCGCGTCGTGCAGCGCGTAGGCCAGCGCGGTCAGCGCCGGGGTGTGGGCGGTCGGCTCGGGCAGGGCGCGGGTGCGGGTCGTCGTGGAGCGGTCGGCGTACCGGACGGTGAGGGTCAGCGCGCGGGCCACCTGGGCGTCGTCGCGCATCCGGAACCCGAGGTCGTCGGCGAGGGTCAGCAACGCCCGGCGGCGGACGTCCGCGTCCACCTCGTCGCGGCCGAAGCGGTGTTCGGCCGAGGCCGAGCGGGCCGGCGCGCTGGGCACGACGGGGGTGGGGTCCTCGCCCAGGGCCCGGGCCCGCAGGCGCCGGGCGGGCGCGGCGCCCAGGATGCGCTGGAGGGTCGCGGGCGGCGCGGCGGCGACGCGTCCCACGGTGTCCAGCCCGTAGGCGCCGAGGCTCCGGGCGGTCGCGGGGCCGACGCCGTGCAGGGCGGCGACCGGCTTGGGCGCCAGGAAGGCGGTGACGGCGCCCGGCTCGTCGGGCACGGTCCGCACCCGGCCGGGCGGCCCGTCGTGCGCGGCCATCCGGGCCAGCAGCGGGTTCCCGCCGACGCCCACGGTGCAGTGGACGCCGTGGTGGGCCAGGGCGCGGACCCGCACCAGCTCGGCCAGCTCCGGTGCCGTCCGCCCGAAGTACCGCAGGGCGCCGCGCACGTCGGCGAGGGCGGCGTCCGGCGGCAGCGCCTGCACGACGGGGGTGATGTCGGCGAGCAGGTCGAGGAGGCGCGGGTAGCACTCCTCGGTGCGGCCCGCGCCGAAGTGGACGTAGAGCACGTCTCCCATCGCCGATCACCCCGCGCTTCCGGGGCTGGAGTGCCACAGCTTGCGGCCGCCCCGCCCGGCGCTCGCGGGACTCTCCGCGCCCCCGGGACCCTCCGCGCCCCCGGGGTCGACGCTCCCGGGGCCGACGCTCTTGGGTCCGGCCTTCTTGGGCGGCTCACCGGCCGGCCGCAGGTCGGCCCAGGGGTGCATCGCGTAGCCGGTCGCCATGCGGATGCGGCGGTCCGGCGCGCCGTCCCCCGGTTCCTCCCCGGCCCCCGGGGGCGGTTCGGCCAGCCGGGCGGCGACGGCGTCCAGGCCCCCGGCGCGGCGCAGTTCGACCAGCTCGGCCAGGTCCCAGGCGGCGGCGCCGACGACGCTGAAGCTGCGCGGGCCGCGCCGCTGCACCACACCGCGGACCAGCAGCAGCCAGGAGTGGAAGACGGTGTGGGCGCACGCGGCGTGGCTGTCCTCGAAGAAGGCCAGGTCGGTCAGGCCGGTGCCGTCGTCGAGGGTGACGAAGACGACGCGCTTGCCCGAGCGGATCGGTGGCGTCTGGGTGGCGACCTTGGCCCCGGCCACCAGGACCGTCTCGCCGTGCCGGGCGGTGGCGAGCCGGCGGGCGGGGCGGACGCCGAGTTCACCGAGGAAGGCGTGGTGGTCGGTCATGAGGTGGCGGGAGGCGTCCATGCCGAGCACGCCGAGCTCGGCGCCGAGCCGTTCGTCGTGGTCGAGGTCGGGCAGCCCCGCGGGAGGAGGGGCGGTGGCGTGGACCTCCCCGGTCAGGGGCAGTTGCCCGGCACCGCTCCCCCGCCGCCCGCCGCGGTGGAGTTCGGCGAGGTGGAGGAGCAGGTCGCGGCGGTTGTCCCCGAAGGCGTCGAGGGCGCCGACCTTGACCAGGTTCTCGGCGACGGGCCGGGGCGGCCGGGCGCGTTCGAGCAGGTCGTGCAGGGAGCGGTAGGGCTGCCCGGCGGCGATGCGGGCGGCGTCCGCCTCGCTGATGCCGCGCACCTCGCCGAGCGCCAGCCGCACGCCCCAACGCCGTTCCCCCGAAGGGGATTCGGACTCCAGTTCGATTCGATAGCCGACGTCGGACCGGTTCACGTCCAGCGGGAGCACGGGCACCCCGTGCCGCCGGGCGTCCGCGAGCAGCAGCCGCTTGGGGTACATGCCCGGGTCGTGGGTGAGCACGCCCGCGTAGAACGCCGCCGGGTGATGCGCCTTCAGCCAGGCCGACTGGTAGGTGGGGACGGCGAACGCGACGGCGTGCGCCTTGCAGAACCCGTACGCGCCGAACGCCTCGACGATGCCCCAGGTCCGCGCGACGACCTCCGGGGCGTAGCCGCGCCGGGCCGACTCCCGTTCGAACCAGGCGCGGATGCGCGGTTGGAGCCCGGGGTCGGCCAGCGCCCGCCGGGTCTCGTCGGCGAAGGACTTGCCGCAGCCCGTCATCGTGTCCACGATCCGGATGACCTGCTCGTGGAAGACGACCACACCGCAGGTCTCGGCGAGGGCGTCCTTCAGGTCCTCGTGCGGGTACGTCGGGGCCGTCCGGCCGTGCCGTGCCTCGATGAAGGGCCGCACCATGTCGGCGGCGACGGGCCCCGGCCGGAAGAGGCTGATGTCGACCACCAGGTCGTGGAAGGTGGACGGCTGGAGGCGGCCGAGCAGGTCGCGCTGGCCCGGCGACTCGATCTGGAAGCAGCCCAGCGTCTCGGCGGACCGGATCAGCCGGTACGTCCGCTCGTCGCCGGGCCCGGCGACGTCGAGGGCGTCCAGGTCGACGCGGCGGCCGGTGGCACGCTCGACCTCGGCGGCGGCGTACGCCAGCGTGGACTGCATCCGCACCCCGAGCACGTCCAGCTTGAGCAGGCCGAGCTTCTCGACGTCGTCCTTGTCGAACTGGGCCATCGCGAAACCCTCGCCACCGGTGGGGACCACGGGGGTGCGGGCGCGCAGGCGGGCGTCGGAGAGCAGCACACCGCACGGGTGCATGGCCGTGCCGCGCACCAGGCCGTCCAGCGACTCCACCAGGTCCCACAGCTTCGGTCCGTACCGGTCGACATCCACCCCGCGCAGCTCCGGCAGCTCCGCCAGGGCGCTGCGGGCGTCCCGGGCCCGGATGTGCGGGAACGCCTTGGCGAGCCGGTCGATCTCGGCCGGGTCCAGGCCGAGGGCCGCGCCCACGTCCCGCACGGCGTGCCGGACGCGGTAGGTCTCGGGCATGGCGACGGTCGCCACCCGCTCCTCGCCGAACCGTTCGAAGATCGCCCGGTAGACCTCCAGGCGACGCGCCGACTCCACGTCGACGTCGATGTCCGGCAGCGCTCCGCGGTGCTCGGAGAGGAACCGCTCCATCAGCAGGCCGTGCTCCACCGGGTCGGCGGCGCTGATCCCGAGCAGGTGGTTGACGAGCGACCCGGCGCCCGACCCCCGGGCCGCCACCCGGATGCCCAGGGCCCGCACGTCGTCGACGACCTGCGCGACGGTGAGGAAGTAGGTGGCGAAGCCGTGGTTCCCGATGATCCGCAGCTCCTGCTCCAGCCGGTCCCAGCGGTGGCGGTCCCGGTCGTAGCGGCGGACCGCCATCTGCGCGGTGCAGCGCGAGCGCAGCACCCGGTCGGCGGTCCGGGCCCCGGCGCCCACCAGGTACGGCTCGGGGAAGTGGGCGCTGCCGACGCCCAGGTCGTCCCCGGAGTCGACGCGGCACCGCGCGGCGCTCTCCTCGGTGCGGGCCAGCAGCCGGTACGCCAGGTCCCGGCGGAACCCGGCGGCCTCGGCGATCTCCTCCGCCACCCGGGCCATCTCGCGTGGCCCCTTGAGCCAGCGCTCGCCGCCGTCCAGGCCGCGAGCGGGGTCGACGGGGACGAGGGTGCGGGCGGCGTCCAGCACGTCGGCGACGGGGCCGAGGCCGGGGTCGGCGTACCGGACGGCGTTCGTGAGCACCGGGGCGACGCCCTGCTCGGCGGCCAGCCCCAGCATGCGGGCGGCCTCCCGGCGCGGCGCGGAGCCGACCACCTCCAGACGCAGGGCGTCCCCGAAGACCTCGCGCCACGGCACGAGCAGCCGGGCCGCGCGGTCGGGCCGCCCGGCGGCCAGCGCGCGCCCGACGTCCGAACCGGGGCCCAGCAGGACCGTCACCCCCGAGGCCGGGACGTCGGCCCACTCCAGCACCGGACGCCGCCCCGCGCCGGCGTGGGCCCCGGCGGTGGTGCCCCGGTGGGCGGCGCTCACCAGCCGGCACAGCTCGGCCCAGCCGGCCGCGCCGTCCCGGGCCAGGAACACCACGCGCTGGGCCGGCTCGTCCACGAAGGCTCCGCCGCGCGCGGGAGTCCGCCGGCGCGGTGCTCCGGGGGCCGCCCCCGGGTCCCCGGCCCCGGGGTGTTCGGCGACGGCGAGCTCGACCCCGTACACGGCGCGGACGCCGGCCTTCTCACAGGCTCCGGCGAACCGCACGGCACCGGCCAGGGTGTCCCGGTCGGTCAGCGCGAGGGCGTCCATGCCCCGCTCGGCGGCCCGCTCGGCCAGCCGCTCGGGGTGGGAGGCGCCGTACCGGACGGAGAAGCCGGACACGGCGTGCAGATGCGTAAACCCAGACATCCGCGTCTCCTCGCCACACCAGCCACCCCCTGCCTACGACTCTCGCCGGCCTCCTTCTCCCACCTTAAACCCTGCTCGAATACTCGTTCGAATCGACGGGCCGGCGGAGGCACCCCGGCACGGCGACGCCGACCGGGGGCACGGCACGGAGCACCGGGGCGGGTGTCAGTCCCCGGCCGCGGCGGCCCGTCGCTCGGCGAGGACCCGCTCCACGTCGAAGGGCACGAGGTTCAGCGGGGGCCCGGCGGGCGGGCGGCGCAACGCGGCGTCGATCGCCGCGTTGACCTCCGTCAGGATGCGGCGCGCCTCCGCCTCCGTACGAGCCGCGCGGGCAGCGGCCAAGGCGTCCTCGGCCTCCTTGCGCAACGCCAACGTCGGCGGCAGGACGGACACCCCCTCCTCGTGCAGCTTGCGCTTGATCCACCAGTTCTCGTCGTAGGGCTGGTCGACGCCGCCGAGGGGCCTGCCCGCGCCGGGGAGGTCGTCGAACGCCCCCCGCTCGGCGGCCTCGCGGACCTGTCGGTCGACCCAGGACTCGAAGGAGACCCCCGGGGGCTTGCGCTCGGTCATCGTTCTCGTCCTCCTCGGTGGGGCGGGCGGGTCACGTCCGGGGCGATGTGCGGCCGCGGACGGCCGCGGACGACCGCACGCGGCCGCACACGACCGCCTGGTGTCGAGCTTAGGCGGGAGGGGACGGGAGGACACCGGTGCGCGGGGGCACGCGGCACGGCCGGGCCGCGCGGCGCGCTGTCTACGATGGGAGGTGGTGTGCGCCCGCAACGCGGCACGCAGACCGTTCACCCGATGTGACGGACGTCAAACGACTGGCAGGCCGTAAGGCGCCCCGGGCAGGGTAGGGGCCAGCGTCGGGACACGAGATTCGGAACGAAGGAGCCCCATGAGGATCGGCATCGTCGGAGCCACAGGCCAGGTCGGCAGTGTGATGCGCGACATTCTGGCGGAGCGGGACTTCCCGGTGGCGGAGCTGCGGCTGTTCGCCTCCGCCCGCTCGGCGGGCCGGACCCTGCCCTGGAAGGACGGCGAGGTCACGGTCGAGGACGCGGCGAGCGCCGACTACTCCGGCCTGGACATCGTGCTGTTCTCGGCGGGCGGTGCCACCTCCCGGGAGCTGGCCCCCAAGGTCGCGGCGGCCGGGCCCGTCGTCATCGACAACTCCTCCGCCTGGCGGCTGGACCCGCAGGTCCCGCTGGTGGTCTCCGAGGTGAACCCGCAGGCGGCGCTCGACCGCCCGAAGGGGATCATCGCCAACCCGAACTGCACGACCATGGCGGCCATGCCGGTGCTGCGTCCGCTGCACGACGAGGCCGGGCTGACCGCGCTCGTCGTCGCCACCTACCAGGCCGTGTCCGGCAGTGGACTGGCCGGGGTGGCGGAGCTGGACGGACAGGTCCGCAAGGCCGTCGAGGCCGACGCGACGCAGCTGACCTTCGACGGGTCGGCCGTGGACTTCCCGGCACCGGACAAGTTCAAGCGTCCGATCGCGTTCAACGTGCTGCCGCTGGCGGGCTCCCTCGTGGACGACGGCCTGGAGGAGACCGACGAGGAGCAGAAGCTCCGCAACGAGAGCCGCAAGATCCTCGGCGTCCCGGAGCTGAGGGTCTCGGGCACCTGTGTCCGCGTCCCCGTCTTCACCGGCCACTCGCTCCAGGTCAACGCCCGCTTCGAGCGGCCGATCACCCCCGAGCGCGCCCGCGAGGTGCTGGCGGGGGCACCGGGCGTGGCCCTCTCCGACATCCCCACCCCGCTCCAGGCCGCCGGTCAGGACCCGAGCTTCGTGGGCCGCATCCGCCGGGACGAGACCGTCGAGCACGGGCTGTCGCTGTTCCTGTCCAACGACAACCTCCGCAAGGGCGCCGCGCTCAACGCCGTCCAGATCGCCGAGCTGGTCGCCGCCGAGCTGGGCTGAACCGCGTCCCGGCAGAGCTGACGCCGACGCGCCGGGCGACGCCCCGGCACCGTACCGACGCGTACGGTGCCGGGGCGTCGTGCTGCCGCCGCCCCGGACCGGCTCAGCCGGGTCGCTCGGGGTCGGTGAGCGCGGGCGGTACCGCAGGCCCCGGCTCCACCTCGGGGTCCGGGCCCGGCACCGCCTCGACCGCCGGGGACGCCTCCGGCTCCGGTCCCGCCTCGGACTCCGGCACCGGGGCGGCCGGGCCGGTCCGCGGTGCCGGGGGCGCGTCGTGACCGGCGCGCTCCAGGAAGCGCAGCAGCTCCACCGGGAACGGCAGGACGAGGGTGGAGTTCTTCTCCGCCGCCACGGCGACGATGGTCTGGAGCAGCCGCAACTGGAGCGCGGAGGGCGTGTGCGACATCTGCCGGGCCGCCTCGGCCAGCTTCCGGGACGCCTGCAGCTCCGCGTCCGCGTTGATGACGCGGGCCCGCCGGTCGCGGGCCGCCTCCGCCTGGCGGGCCATGGAGCGCTTCATCGCCTCGGGCAGGGAGACGTCCTTGATCTCCACCCGGTCGACGTTGACGCCCCACTCCACGGCCGGACTGTCGATCATGATGGCGAGCCCCTGGTTGAGCTTCTCCCGGTTGGAGAGCAGGTCGTCCAGGTCGCTCTTTCCGATGATGGAGCGCAGGGAGGTCTGGGCCATCTGCGAGACGGCGAAGCGGTAGTCCTCGACGCGGATGATGGCGTCGGCCGGGTCCACGACCTTGAAGTAGACGACGGCGTCCACCCGCACCGTGACGTTGTCACGCGTGATCCCCTCCTGGGCCGGCACCGGCAGCGTGATGATCTGCAGGTTCACCTTCTGCATCCGCTCCAGCAGCGGGACGATGAGCTGGAGGCCGGGCTCGCGCACCTCGGACCTCAGCCGGCCGAGCCGGAACACCAGCCCGCGTTCGTACTGCCTGACGACCCGGGCCGCGGCCAGGAAGTAGGCCGCTCCGCCCGCGAGCCCCACGGCCAGCAGTTCGAAGACCATCACTGCCCCCTGCCGTCACCGGTCCGCGTCAGCGGTCCGCACAAGCGGTCAAAAGCCTCATATCCCACCGTAGTGCGCCCCGGATCGAGGGGCGAGAGGCTTCAGGTCACGAGATCGCGCTCCCCTGCGGGCACGTCCAGGTCGAGGGTGTTGCCGGGCGGGGGGAACGGGCACAGGAAGTGCTCGGTGAACGCGCACGGGGGCAGCGTCGTCCGGTTGAAGTCGACCGTGACGGAGTGGTCGGGGGCCGGGGCACCGGTGCGCAGGAAGCGGAAGCGGTAGCTGCCCCGGCCGCTGGTGCCGTCCGCGAAGACGGCCCACAGGGCCCCGCTGCCCACCACGGAGACCCGCAGCGTGTGGGCACCGCCCCCCGGAGCGGTGAAGCGGACCTCGCCGCCGAGGTCCAGCCCGCGCTCGCGCCCGTCGGCGTTCCGCACCGGCACGCGGCGGGCGCCCTCGTAGGGGTGGAACGTGCCGGGCAGCGCCCAGCGGGCGTCGTAGGGCGCCGTCCTGATCCCGGCGAACGCCCGCCGGGCGGACGCGGCCGGATCGTGCACCCGCACCGCCCACCGGCCCTCGCGCCGCAGCAGCTCCAGGCGGCGGTCACCCCAGGTGACCCGGGTCGGTTCCGGGCTTCCGGCGGAGGCACCCAGCGTGCGGTCCCCCATGAGCGGCTCGCCGCCCACCGTGAGCTCGTCCAGGACGTCGGCGTGCAGGACGACGCCCTCGCCACCGGGCGTCTGGTGCCACCGGCCGGGCAGGCCCTCGATCCAGCCCTCGTCGTCCGCGTCGGCCAGCCAGTACGTCCCCGTCACCGAGAGCGGGCCGTACGGGGCGACGACGGTCTCCAGGCGCTGTCGGTGCCACTCCTGCCACTGCTGCACCGCGGAGGAACCGGGCGCCAGGGGATTCGCGACGTTCGCGGTGTCTGGTTCGGGGCGGTGCGGCTGTGCGGGCATTTCGGCGTTCATGCGTTCAACTTGCCACATACCGGGCCGCCCGGCGGTGACGCAGCGCGCGGTGCTCAGCAGTCGCAGCCGCAGCCGCAGCCGCCCGTCGCCCCCTCGCCCGGGCCTCCGCCCCGGAGCCACCTCGCAGGTCGCGGCGGACGCGGTCTCGGTCGGCCCGGTGACCGTGCGGACGGAGGTGCCGCGCCAGGACGCCCCCGCGCGGTACCTGAGCCTCCGTCAACACGGAGACGACGAGACCGGTGCCGACACGGCCCGATGAAGCCGAACACGTCGTTCCGCGTTTCCCCACGCCCCCGTGACGCCACGTCACAACACTGCGGCGGACGTCCTCACCCGGGCGGAGGCGGGGCTCACCCACCCGGCCGTCCTTGGTGATCTTTCTGTCTTTCACCACCCGTATACCGCACAATCCCTGCTCCACGGGGCATGATGTGTGCAGCAGAACTGTCACGAAACATGCTCGCGACGTATATCCGCTTGGCGCACCATCCGCATCATGGACGACGATAGGCGTGCGGACGGTACGACCGCATGCGAGAGGAGGCGTCCATGGGATCGGTGCGCAAGGCGAGTGCCTGGCTGGGCCTCGTCGACGACAGCGAGATGCGGTACTACGACGACTACACCGACGAAGCGGCCGAGGGCCCCGAGAGTGGCGACGCCGCGCGCGAGGCGTGGGTCACCGACCCGCGTATCAGGGCCACGGCCGAGACCGCGCAGGACGCGGGCACCCGCATCGCGACGATCACGCCCGACGGCTTCCGGGACGCACGCCACATCGGCGAGCTGTTCCGGGACGGCGTGCCGGTCATCGTGAACCTGACGGCCATGGAGTCCGCAGACGCCAAGCGCGTCATCGACTTCGCCGCGGGGCTGACCTTCGGCCTGCGTGGTTCCATCGAGCGGGTCGCGAACCGCGTGTTCCTGCTGACCCCGAACGCCTACCAGGTCCTCAGCGGTCAGAGCCGCCGCCCCGGTGAGGGCGGATTCTTCAACCAGAGCTGACGGCGTGCCGGGGTGGCGGCGCCCCGGCACCCCCGGCACGTCGTGCGCTCAGCGGAACGCGTCGACGCCCGTCAGCGCCTTGCCCAGCACGAGTTGGTGCATCTCCACGGTGCCCTCGTAGGTGAGCACGGACTCCAGGTTGGTGGCGTGCCGCATCACCGGGTACTCCAGGGAGATGCCGTTGGCACCGAGGATCGTCCGGGAGGTGCGGCAGATCTCGATCGCCTCGCGCACGTTGTTCAGCTTGCCGAAGCTGATCTGTTCCGGACGCAGTGTCCCGGCGTCCATGCGGCGGCCGAGGTGGTGCGCGAGCAGGACGCCCTTGTGCAGTTCGAGGGCCATGTCGGCCAGTTTGGCCTGGGTGAGCTGGAAGCCCGCGATCGGACGGCCGAACTGCTCGCGGCTGCCCGCGTAGTCCAGCGCCGCGTGGAAACTGCTGCGGGCGGCTCCCATGGACCCCCACACGATGCCGTAGCGGGCGTGGCTCAGGCAGCTGAGCGGCCCGCGCAGACCGGTGGCGCCGGGCAGCACCGCGTCGGCCGGGAGCCGGACGTCGTCCAGGACGAGCTCACTGGTGACCGAGGCGCGCAGCGACCACTTGTGCGTGATCTCCGGTGCGCTGAAGCCCGGGGCGTCGGTCGGGACGACGAAGCCGCGGATGCCGTCCTCGGTGCCGGCCCACACGACGGCCACTCCGGCGACGGAGCCGTTGGTGATCCACATCTTGCGCCCGTTCAGCACCCAGTCGGCACCGGCGCGGCGGGCGCGTGTCCGCATCGCGGCCGGGTCGGAGCCGACGTCCGGTTCGGTCAGACCGAAGCAGCCGATCGTCTCCCCGGCCGCCATGCCCGGCAGCCACCGCTGCTTCTGCTCCTCGGTCCCGAAGCGGTGGATGGCGTACATCGCGAGCGAGCCCTGGACGGACACCAGGGACCGGATGCCGGAGTCGGCCGCCTCCAGCTCCAGGCAGGCGAGACCGTACTGGACGGCCGAGGCACCGGCGCAGCCGTAGCCCTCCAGGGACATGCCGAGCGCGCCGACGCGGCCGAGTTCGCGGGCCAGGTCCCGGATGCCGGGCAGCTCGCCCCGCTCGTACCACTCGGCGACGTGGGGGAGCACCCGGTCGGCGGCCCACGCGCGGACGGTGTCGCGCACCGCGAGCTCCTCCGTGCTGAGCAGGTCGTCCAGGCCCAGGGGGTCGGCCGGGTCGAACGGCGGCAGGGAACGGCTGGACATAGGGGCCTCCGGGTCGCGGTGGTGTCGACGGCGTCAAACGTTACCGATGGGTAACACGCTGGGGCAAGACATCCCCGCCGGTGGCGGACCGGGCGGGTCGGCCGGACTGGGCGGGGACCTTGCCGGTCCGGTCGTCCGTTCGCGGCAGGGCGCGGGGCAGCCGCAGCGCCGCCAGCGCCCCCGCCAGGAGCAGCGCGACGCTCACGAGCAGCGTCACCTGCAGGCCGTGCACGAAGGCCAGCCGCGCCGAGTGGCGCAGCGACTCCCCCGCGGCCCCGCCCAGCCGGTCGGCCACCTCCAGCGCCTCGCCCAGCGAGTGCCCGGCGGCCCGGGCCGCGTCGGCCGGAACGCCCGGGGTCGCCTCCACCGCCGCTCCGTAGGCGCGGTTCATGACGCTGCCCAGCAGCGCGATCCCCAGCCCGGCACCGAGTTGGTACGCGGTCTCCCCGATGGCCGCCGCGCCGCCCGCCTGTTCGGCCGGGGCGTCACTGAGCATGGACTCGTAGGCGCCGAACAGCACGGTCTCCAGCCCGTAGCCGAGCAGCAGGAAGGCCCCCACGCAGACGGCCGGGTCGTCACGCTCCCCGAGCGAGGTGAGGCCGAGGACGGCGACAGCCGTGAGCAGGAAGCCACCGGCCACCATCGCGCGCGGCCCCAGCGCCCGCAGCGTCCGGGGGCCGGCGAGCCCGGCGGCCACGGCCGCGACGGAGAGCGGCAGCAGTCGCAGTCCCGTCTCCAGCGGCGAGAGGCCGAGCACCAGTTGCAGGTACTGAGCGGCCATCAGGGCGAGGCCGACGAGGGCCAGCACGGTGAGGACGATGCAGCTCACGGCGGTGCCGAAGGCCGGTCGCGCGAAGGCCGCGAAGTCCACGAGCGGACGCTCCCGGCGGCGCTGGCGCCGGACGAACCAGCCCAGCAGCACGGCCCCGGCCACCAGCAGGGCGGCCGTCGCCGGGTGCGTCGCCCGTCCGTCGCCGATCTGCTTGACGCCCAGGATCGCCGACGCGAGTCCGCCGGCGGCCAGCAGCGCGCCGAGGACGTCCCAGGGCCCGGTGCCGTCGCCGGTGGACTCCGGCACGAGCCACCGGCCCACCGGCAGGGCCAGCACCATCAGCGGGACGTTCAGCAGGAAGACCGAGCCCCACCAGAAGTGTTCCAGCAGCAGCCCGCCCACCAGGGGCCCGGCCGCCGCGCCGACGGCGGCCGTCGCACTCCACACACCGATGGCCAGCGCCCGCTCCCGCCGGTCGGGGAAGACGTGGCGCAGCAGGGACAGGGTGGCGGGCATGATCATGGCGCCGCCGACGCCGAGCAGCGCGCGGGCGGCGATGAGCACACCGGGGCTGTAGGCGAGGACGGCGAGGACGGAGGCCAGCCCGAAGACCGCGTACCCGATCAGCAGCACCCGGCGGCGGCCGACCCGGTCGCCGAGCGTGCCGAACAGGATCAGGAGGGACGCGCAGACGAGCGGGTAGGCGTCGACGATCCACAGCAGCTCCACCGGCCCGGGCCGCAGGTCCGCGCTGACCGCCGGCACGGCGACGTGCAGGACGGTGGCGTCGATCGCGATGAGCAGGAGACTGGCGCAGAGCACCACCAGGACGGTCCAGCGGCCGGCCCCTCCGCCGGGTGCGGCGGCCGACCGTGACGGGGTCCGCCGCGCGGGGACGTCGGCTCCGGAACGGGCCGGACTCGTCCCGGGCATCTCCCACCTCCTCGTGCTCCCCGCCGTGCGCGTCCCGGCGCCGGTGGGACCACGGCGGGTCCGCCGGCGCGGGACGGTGCCCGGACCGGACGGCGCGGGAGCGGTGACCGTAGCGTACGCGAGTCCGCCGATCGCTCATGTGTCGCGGTTCACGCCCGCCGCCGGTCGCCTCCCGACGGCCGCCCGGACCCGCCCCCGCCCGCACGGGCCCGGAGGCGGGCGGCCGGGCGCGGGGCCCGCTCGGGTGCCGGGACGGTGGCGCAGCGGGGAAGTCCGGCGCATTCCGCACGTCACTCGACGGGAATTCACCGGAGCGGAAAAGCCGGTCGCGGAATCTCCACAGAATCCGCCGAGGCCCGCCCCTACGGAGACGGAATCCACATCACATCGGCATTACGAACCCCGGTACCGTGACGTGCCCGCAGGTCACCCGCTGTAATGTCGACCGAGTGCGTACCGACCGAATCTTCGCCCGCCTGGAACAGGAGCCCACGCGGCCGCCCGACCCGGCCCCGGGGATGAGCGTCACCCGCAAGTCGCTCTTCGCCGTGACGCTGGCGTTCTACGCGGCCGTCGTGGCGGCCGTCGTCCAGACGACCTACCTGGTGCGGCTGGACTGGCAGCTGATGCTGTTCCGGCCGTACAAGCAGTGGCCGGAGCTGCACCCCTTCCTGGACTACTTCGTCGTGCTGGGGCAGCGCGGGCCCACCGCGGTGCTCGTGGCCGCGTGGCTCGGCTGGCGTTCGTGGCGGCAGCGCACCCTGCGCCCCCTGCTCATGCTGGGGGCCGCGCTGCTGCTGCTGAACGTCACCGTGGGGGCGGCGAAGCTCGGCATGGCCCGGGAGGGCCCGCACTACGCGACGTCGATCGGCTCCAACGAGATGTGGCTGACCGGCGATATATTTCCCTCCGGCCACACCGCCAACGCCGTCGTGACCTGGGGAATCCTCGCCTACCTGGCCAGCACCGAGGTCGCCAGGCGGCGGTTGTCCGTCGTCGCCGCCGTCTTCGCGCTCGGCGTCGGCGCCACGACCGTCTACCTCGGTACGCACTGGGTCAGCGACGTCCTGCTCGGCTGGGCGGCGGGGCTGCTGATCCTGCTGGCCCTGCCGTGGTGCGAGCCGCTGGCGGCCCGCGTCGAGGAGCATGCGCTGGCCTACTGGAGACGGCTGCGGGCGGCCGGGCGGCTGGTCGTCGCGGGGGTGGTGCCCGCGGCCGGAACGGCGTTCCCCTCGGCCGCCGCCGGGCGGCGCGCGGCGAGCGCGGCGAGTCGTCGGAGCGCCGGGACGTCGCAGGGACCGCCGGCCCGACACGTGCGCACCGCGTACGCCGCGCACGGCGGCCCGCCGGGCCGTCCGCACGCGGTACGGCCTGAGCGGGCCCCCGTGGCCCCCGTCGGGGGACGCAGGCCGACCGCTGAACGGCCCGCGAACCGCGCGGCACCGCTCGGGCCTCGCGGCTGACGGCGGGTCGCCGGAGGCCGAGGGACCGGGAGCGGCCGGCGTCCGGCGGGCCCGGGACGCCCGCGCGGCCCCCTCAGCCCTTCCAGCTCCGCAGGACCGTGTCGTCCTCGGCTGCGAAGTTCAGCCGCCCGGCCAGGTACTCCATGGTGATCACGGCGTCGGGGGGCAGCACGCGCACCGTGCTCCAGCCACGGGACCGGGCCAGCTCCTCGGCCGCCCGGACCGGCATCCCGGCGTAGCTCTCCGGGTCGTCGTCCGGCTCTGCGCTGTCGATCGGTATCTCAGCCATGCCGGCCACCGTACGCCGCAGGACCTCCGAGGGGCACCCGGACGTCGCGGCCGCGTCCGGGTGGTGTCACGCTCCGGTCACAGTCGTTCCCCCGTTCGGCGGCGGAGCGTCCACCCGCTTCCGCGGAAATTCCGGCCGTTCGAATTTCTCGCGGCCGCGCCACGCTATTCGTGTGCGAATCGCGCGACAAGCGTCACCACCGGTCTTCTCCTACGAGGAATTCCCGTCAGCTTCGGACTCTTTCACCGCACGCTGCAACCGGTCCCGAAGGGCGATGATGTGACCGGTCAGCTCCGCCGGTTCCCGCACCTCGAAGTCGACGCCCAGCATGAGCAGGTGCACCGCCAGAACGTCCGGGGAGGGCGCCCCGGCGCGCAGCAGGCAGCGGTCGCCGTCCACCGCCTCCAACGTGCCGGAGGCCTGGGTGATCCGCTGCGCGGCCTGCTCGACGGGCAGGTGGAGGAGCACGGTGGCCTGCGCGGGGTAGGCACGGGTGGAGAGCCCCTCCGCGACGTAGGCCGCCAGGTTCTCGGCGGGGGGCGTGCGCGGCGCGCAACGCGGCCCGTGCGGTGGCGTGAGCCGCATCCGGTCGACGCGGAACGTCCGCCAGTCCTCCCGGTCGACGTCCCACGCCACCAGGTACCAGCGCCGGAAGCTGCTCACCAGCCGGAGCGGTTCGACGACGCGGCGCGTGCGGGTGCCGTCGTGGCCGCGGTAGTCGAACCGGGTGCGCAGCAGGTCGCGGCAGGCCTGGGCCAGTTCGCTCAGCGTCTCGCCGTCCACGTTCTCCGCCCCCGACCGCCCACCGTGGTGCAGGGGCACGGTGTAGGCCGTCAGGGCCCCGACCCGGCGGCGCAGCCGGTGCGGCAGGACCTGCTCCAGCTTGGCCAGGGCACGGGCGGAGGACTCCTCGATGCCCTGGACCCCGGCCCCCACGGCGTTCCGCAGGCCGACGGCCACGGCCACGGCCTCCTCGTCGTCCAGCAGCAGCGGGGGCAGCCGGGCCCCCGCCCCGAGGCGGTAGCCCCCGGCGGTCCCGGTCGTGGAGTGCACGGGGTAGTCCAGGCCGCGCAGCCGGTCCACGTCGCGCCGCACCGTCCGCGCGCTGACGCCCAACCGCTCGGCGAGATCCGTGCCCGACCACTCCCGCTGGGCCTGGAGCAGCGAGAGCAGACGCAGCAGACGTGCCGAGGTCTCGATCATGGACGGCAGTCTGCCACCGCTCGCGGACGGCTTCCGTCCTCGAGCGGCGGGCCACTCAGCGGGCGGGCCGCTCCTCCTCGACGCGCAGCAGCAGGTCGTTCGCGCCCGTGTAGCCGAGGCGCGCCCGGTGCCGCCCGTCGGCCAGGGAGACGGCAGGATGACGCATCCGGTGCTGCTTGTCGGCGACGTCGTCCAGGATGCGGGCGACACGGATCCGCAGGGCGTCGGGCGCGGGGCGCAGCCACAGCTCGTACCCGTCCCCCGGTGGCGGACGCAGCCCGGCGAGCGGCAGCACGGCGAGGAAGCCGACCCCGTCGGCCCGTGCCCCGGCGGTGGCCAGGGCGCGGCGGCGCCCCCGGGGCACGACCTCCAGGCGGGCCCGCTCGCCCAGCTCCGCGCCGTAGAGGCGTCCGCGCAGGGCCAGGGCGCCGTCCGCGACGAGCGGGTCGGCCACCTCGACGTGCGGCCAGCGCTGCCAGGCGCGGAGCGCGAGGTTGCCCCGCTGCGTGGTGTAGGGGATGCGCACGCCCAGCCAGGTCCGCCCGGACCGGGGCACCCGGTCCACCAGGGAGCGCAGGTCGTGGGTGCCCGGGAGGAGGCGGACGCGCCCGCCGTCGCCGGCGGTGAAGTAGGCGTTCCACACGCCCTCGGTCAGGGTCATGGTGCTCGGCAGTGCCGCCCGCAGCACGCCGGCGGCGGTGGGGACGAGCGGCAGGCGGACCTCCTCGGCCGCGCCCCCGAAGCCGGGCGTGCGTCGGCACAGCAGCAGCCCGGCGCCCCAGCGCTCCTCGTCGCGGCCGGGCCGGACCACGTCGAACGTCAGCCCCCCGGCCGCGTCGGCCGTGCAGTGGGCCCGGGCCCGGACCTGCTCGGGCGAGAACTCCGCCGCCGTCATCATGTGCTGCGCTCTCCCGTCGGCCAGACGCCGTCGGCGCCGTGCCCGCCCGGCGGGAGGGTGGTTCGGTGCATGGGTCCCCGGGTTCGGTGCGTGGGCGCGGGGGGCCACCGCCGGCTGGCGGCCCCCCGCCTTACGTCCTGTAAGACCGGGATGCGGCCCGCCAGGTTGGTTCCGTGACGTGATTTCTTGGCCGCGCCCCCGGCGTCCGGCGCTCCGGAGCGTGCCGACTGCCCGCGTGGGGCGGGTGAAAGGCGCGCGTGCGCCCGCCCCGCGCCGGGGGTGCCGGGCGGGGCGGGCGGCGGGGCCTGCGGCGTCAGACCTTCAGCCGCTGTCCCGGAAGGATCAGGTCCGGGTCGTCGCCGATGACGTCGGCGTTGGTCTCGTGGATCTCGCGCCAGTCCACGCCGTGCGCGTCGGCGATCCGGCTGAGCGTGTCGCCGGACTTCACCGTGTAGTTGGCCCGCGGGTGACCGCGGTCCGCGCGCTGCGGGTCCTGACGCTCCTGGGCGGGCGCGTCGTCGGCCGACGGCGCGGCGGGCCGCTGCGGAGCCGGCTCCTGCGCCGACTCCGGCCCGGGGGCCGACGGGGCCGGCCGCGTGGCGGGTTCCGACTGCTGCGGGCTGCCGTGGAGGCCGAGCTTCGCGGAGCAGGCGGGCCACGCCCCCCAGCCCTGTGCGGCCTGGACCTTCTCGGCGATCTCGATCTGCTGGGCGCGGCCGGCCCGGTCGGCGGTGGCCGCGTAGGCCGTGCCACCGTAGGCGGCCCAGGTGGAGGCGGAGAACTGCAGTCCGCCGTAGTACCCGTTGCCCGTGTTGATCTGCCAGTCACCACCGCTTTCACACTGCGCGAGGCGGTCCCAGGTGCCACCG
This sequence comes from Streptomyces chumphonensis, assembly GCF_014779715.1. Lineage (GTDB taxonomy): Bacteria > Actinomycetota > Actinomycetes > Streptomycetales > Streptomycetaceae > Streptomyces > Streptomyces chumphonensis. The sequence continues at coordinate 34,339 of NZ_JACXYU010000003.1, read as the reverse complement.
TCCGCCGCCGTGGCGGGGCCGGCCGTCAAGGTGAGCAGCGCCAGGGGGGCCAGGACGGTCAGCGAGACCGCGCCCGCACGTGCTGCCTTACCGCGACGAATGGACAAATCTCATCCCTCTCGAACGCCCCGGGGCCCCCGTGCCGGACCGGCCCCGGGGCGCCTGGTGCGCCTTCGGGCCGGACGGCCGTCCGCCGGTGGTGCTGCGTCGTGCGTGCGCGTCCGTCCGGCACGGATGGTGCCGGGGTGGACGCGGGGCGGCGGACTGCCCCGGGGGGTGCTCTCTGCACCGGGCGCCGAATCTAGGGACCGGCGGCGTCCGGACACAAACAACGAGCGCTTTACGCAGGTCAGTTGGCGGATACCACGGGTAACGCAAGAGCTTCGGGGTGAGTTCTTGTCATGATTCGCCCCTTTATGAGCGATTCGCGGACTACCGCCCGGTGACGCACCTCACCGGCACAACTTCCGGGATCTGTGCGTTCTTTGACTTTCCGTGACCGATTTCGGCGTTCTGTTCACCAACCGCATCCGCACGGGGGACACACCACCGCCAGTTGCGTGACTGTGACCACAGATCGTGCGTTGTCCAGGCGAACCAGTACCGAACGCCAGGAGCCTCCCGTGTCCCCCATGCTCGATGTCAGTGACGAGGTCCGTGCCGAGATCGGCGACGCCGAAGCCGCCAAGCTGCTCGCCGGCGAGACCGTGCCCGACCGCTTCGACTGCACCTCCTGCCGCACGCCCGGAAGCACCGAGGACCGCACCAGCACCGTGCTGTTCGTCGGCAGCGAGACGGCCGTGCTGGCCTTCGCGCACGCCGGCTGCGTCCCGTCGCAGATCGTGAAGGTCTCCGAGGAGCAGATCCAGAGCGCCGTGCGCACCATCTCCGGCGAGGCCGCCGGGGCCGCACCGGCGGAGGCCGGCGCCGCCACCGGTGCGGCCCCCGCCGACGACCGGCAGGCCGTCCTCGGAGTGACCTGCGGCCAGGTCCTCATCGGGGACCAGCTGCACCCGGCGATCGTCGTGGAACCCACCGGGCCCATCGCCCGGCCCGGGACGACGGGCGGGGGGGACGAGTTCCTGCCCCTGCTCATCGAGGCCGGGTTCATGCCGGTCACCGACATGGGCAAGAAGCCGGCCCAACTGCCCGGTTGGTCGGTGCTGATGGCCATGGGCAAGCTGCACGCGGTCCTGCAGCCCGCCGAGGAGGGCCAGCAGCCCACCTCGTGGTGGCAGGCGCACCAGCCGCTGCCGGTCACCGACGAGTGGCGCAGCACGGCGAACAAGTCCAACTCGGTCGTCGTGTACGCCGCTCCGGCCGGCTCCATCGGTCAGCAGCCGCGCGAGGACCTGATGCGCGACGCGCTGGACCAGGCCGCGGGCCGGGGCGTCCTGGTCGCCGCCACCATGCCGCTCGCGGGCACCTGATCCGATTCCCCCGCCCGGCCCCGCATCCAGCGGGGCCGCGCCGTCGTTGGGAGGGCGTGCACTCCTACGATCCTCACCGCGCCCGCCACCCGCATGCCGACCACGGCTCGATCCCCGCCATGCGGCCGCCGCACGAACCGGCGGCCGAGCGGTCCACCCGGTCCGCCACGCCGATCTTCGACGCGCTCTACGCGGAGTACCGCCGGCTCTTCCGGGCCCTGCCCGGGGACCGCTCGGGCGAGGACGACCTGGCGTTCGGCGGGTTCGCCTCCGGGTACGGCACCGGGTTCGCCCCGGTGTCCCGCGGCCGGCGGCACGGGGCGCACCGGGCCACCGTCCCGGCCGCCCTGCCGCCCGGCACCGGAAGCCCGGTCGGCCGGTGACGAAGGCGGCGGGCCCGCACCGGGGTCACGGTGCGGGCCCGCCGCCTTCGTCACGCCGGTGCGGGGAGGGGCTCACTTGCGCTTCTTGCGCTTCTCCCGCACCCGCACCGAGAGGTGCAGCGGCGTCCCCGTGAAGCCGAACTCCTCCCGCAGGCGTCGTTCGATGAAGCGCCGGTACCCCGCCTCCAGGAAGCCCGAGGCGAAGAGCACGAAGCGCGGCGGGCGGGTGCCCGCCTGCGTGCCGAAGAGGATGCGCGGCTGCTTGCCGCCGCGCACCGGGTGCGGGTGCGCGGCCACGATCTCCCCGAGGAAGGCGTTCAGCCGGCCGGTGGGGACGCGCGTCTCCCAGCCCTCCAGCGCCGTCTCGACGGCGGGCACCAGCTTCTCCACGTGACGCCCGGTGCGGGCCGAGATGTTGACGCGCGGGGCCCACTGGACCTGCACGAGGTCGCGCTCGATCTCCCGCTCCAGGTAGAAGCGGCGTTCGTCGTCGAGCGTGTCCCACTTGTTGTAGGCCAGCACCAGCGCCCGGCCGGCCTCCACCGCCATCGTGATGATGCGCAGGTCCTGGACGCTGATGGACTCGCTGACGTCGATCAGGACGACGGCGACCTCCGCCTTCTCCAGTGCGGCGGCCGTCCGCAGTGAGGCGTAGTAGTCGGCGCCCTCGGTGAGGTGGACCCGGCGGCGGATCCCGGCGGTGTCGACGAACTTCCAGGTCTTGCCGCCGAGTTCGATCAGCTCGTCGACCGGGTCGCGGGTGGTGCCGGCCACCTCGTTGACGACGACGCGCTCCTCCCCCGCCGTCTTGTTCAGCAGCGAGGACTTGCCGACGTTGGGCCGCCCGATGAGGGCGACGCGGCGGGGCCCGCCGAGCGCCGTGCCGAACGTCTGGGCCGGTGCCTCGGGCAGGACCTTCAGCACCTCGTCGAGCATGTCGCCGGTGCCCCGGCCGTGCAGCGCGGAGACCGGGTGCGGCTCGCCGAGCCCGAGCGACCACAGCATGGCCGCGTCCGCCTCCCCGGAGGGGCCGTCGACCTTGTTGGCGCACAGCACCACGGGCTTGCCCGCACGGCGCAGGAGCTTCACGACGGCCTCGTCGGTGTCGGTGGCCCCCACGGCGGCGTCGACGACGAACACGACGGCGTCCGCGGCCTCGATGGCGAACTCGGCCTGGGCGGCGACGGACGCGTCGATGCCCAGCACGTCCTGCTCCCAGCCGCCGGTGTCCACCACCTTGAAGCGGCGTCCGGCCCACTCGGCCTCGTAGGTCACGCGGTCCCGGGTGACGCCGGGACGGTCCTCGACGACGGCCTCGCGGCGGCCGAGGATGCGGTTCACCAGCGTCGACTTGCCGACGTTGGGGCGGCCGACGACGGCGAGCACCGGCAGGGGGCCGTGACCGGCCTCCTCCAGGGCGCCCTCGACGTCCTCGGCGTCGAAGCCCTCCTGCGTGGCAAGCTGCATGAACTCCGCGTACTCGGCGTCGCCGAGCTCACCGTGCCCGTGCTCGTCGCCGGAGTTGATCTGGTCGTTCATCGGTCCTGTCCTTGCTTCGCTGAAGGGGCTTGCGGGGCCGGGCGCGCGGCCCGGCCGGGGTGGGCTCAGCGGCCGGTGAGCCGCCGTGCCGCGGCGAGGTGGTCGGTCAGCCGCTCCTGGAGCTGCCGGGTGGCCTCGTCCATCACCGAGCGGGTGCGGCGTCCGCCGCCGCCCACGGTGCAGGGGTCGCCGAAGACGACGTCCACGCGCGTGCGCAGCGGCGGCAGCGCCGGTATCACGCGGCTGCGGGGGCCGGAGCTGCCGAGCACGGCGACGGGGACCACAGGAGCGCCCGACCGCACCGCGAAGTAGGCCAGGCCCGCCCGGAGCGCGGCGAAGTCACCGGCCCCCCGGCTGCCCTCGGGGAAGATGCCCAGCACGCCGCCGCGCTCCAGCACGCCGAGCGCCGCCGTGACGGCCGCCCGGTCGGCGGTGGAACGGTCGATCGGCACCTGGCCGATGGCGTTCAGGAACCGGCCCAGCGGACCGACGTACGCCTCCTGCTTGATCAGGAAGTGCACCGGCCGGGGGCAGGTGCCCATCAGCATCGGCCCGTCGATGTTGTGCGCGTGGTTGACGGCCAGGATGACCGGGCCGCTCGCGGGTATCCGCCACCCACCGAGCACCCGCGGGTGCCACAGGCCGTTCATCAGGCCGATGCCGATGCGGCGGCCGGCCGCCGCGCCCCGGGCGCTCGGCAGCCGTGTGGTCCTCGCGCTCACGCCGTGCGCCGCTTGTCCTCGATGAGGGTCACCACGCATTCGATGACCTGCTCCAGGGTCAGGTCGGTGGTGTCCACCTCGACGGCGTCCCCCGCCTTCGCCAGCGGCGAGGTCTTGCGGCTGGAGTCGGCGGCGTCCCGGCGCAGCAGCGCCTCGCGCGTCGCCTCCAGGTCCACCCCCGCGTCGCCGGGCCGGGCCTTCAGCTCGCCACCGCGCCGGGCGGCACGGGCCTCGGGCGAGGCGGTGAGGAAGATCTTCAGGTCCGCGTCGGGGAGGACGGTGGTGCCGATGTCCCGGCCCTCCACGACGATCCCGGCCGTCGTGCGGGCCGCCTCGGCGGCGATGTCACGCTGCAGCGCGGTGATCGCCGCCCGGACCTCCGGGACGGCGCTGACCGCGCTGACGGCGGCCGTCACCTCGGGGGTGCGGATGGGTCCGGAGGCGTCGGCGCCGTCGGCGGTGATGGTGGGGGCGGACGGGTCGGTGCCCGAGACGATCACGGGCTTGCCCGAGGCCGCGGCCACCGCGCCGGCGTCGTCGACGTCGACTCCGTTGGTCAGCATCCACCAGGTGATGGCCCGGTACTGCGCACCGGTGTCCAGGTAGCTGAGCCCCAGCTTCGCGGCGACCGCCTTGGAGGTGCTGGACTTGCCCGTACCGGAGGGGCCGTCGATCGCGACGACGACGGACGCCGGGGCGTCCGGGGGGACGGGGGTCGCGCCCTGAAGGGTTGCAGCCACGGTCGAGAGGGCCTTTCTGCGCAGGGGTGCGGGGCGGGACCTGCCCCGCACCCAGGCTACCGGTAAGCGGGCGGCGCCCTCATCCGCCTTCCGGCACCGCGACGCGAGGTGCGGGTGGTCGGGGCCGTCGGGAGAGCGGGCGCCGGGCTTCAGGCCCGGATCGCCCAGCCCCGGCCGCGCAGCACCTCCGTGAGGCGGTCCGCCGCCTGCGGTTCCACCATGAGCTGCACGTGACCCGCCTGCTGGCCGGTGGCGTGCTCGATGCGGACGTCCTCGATGTTGACGCCCGCCTGCCCGGCGTCGGCGAAGATGCGGGCCAGCTCGCCGGGCCGGTCGCTGATCAGCACCGCGACGGTCGCGTACGCCGTCGGCGTCTGGCCGTGCTTGCCGGGGATGCGGGCCCGGCCGGAGTTGCCGCGGCGCAGGACGTCCTCGATGCCGCCGGCGCCCTCGCCACGCTTGGCGTCGTCCGCCGAGGCCAGGGAGCGCAGCGCGCGCACCGTCTCCTCCAGGTCCCCGGCGACGGCGGTCAGCACGTCGGCGACCGGGCCGGGGTTGGCGGAGAGGATGTCGATCCACATCCGCGGTTCGGACGCGGCGATGCGCGTGACGTCCCGGATGCCCTGCCCGCACAGCCGCACCGCCGTGTCGTCCGCGTCCGCCAGCCGGGCCGCGACCAGGCTGGAGAGCAGCTGCGGCGTGTGCGAGACGAGGGCGACGGCGCGGTCGTGGGCGTCGGCCTCCATGACCACCGGCACCGCCCGGCACAGCGCGATCAGCTCCAGCGCCAGGTTGAGCACTTCCGTGTCGGTGTCGGGTGTGGGGGTGAGCACCCACGGGCGGCCCTCGAAGAGGTCGGCGGTGGCCGCCGTCGGGCCGGACCGCTCGCGTCCGGCCATGGGGTGCGTGCCCAGGTACGTCCGCAGGTCGCAGCCCCGGTCCGCCAGCTCCCGGCGCGGCCCGCCCTTGACGCTGGCGACGTCCAGGTAGCCCCGGGCGAGGCCGCGCCGCTGCGCGTCCCCGAGCACCTCGGCGATCCGGGCGGGCGGGACGGCGACGACGGCGAGGTCCACCGCCCCGGGCGCGGGCCCGACCGTGCCGGCCCCGAGCGAGGCGGCGGTCCTGGCCTGGTCGTGGTCCCGGTCCTGGAGGTGGACGGTGACGCCGCGGGCGGTGAGGGCGAGGGCGATCGACGTGCCGATCAGCCCGGTCCCGATGACGAGCGCGGTCCGCATGGTCAGAGACCGACCTCGTTCATCAGCATGCCGACCTCGGTGTTGGTCATGCGGCGCAGCCAGCCCGACTTCTGGTCGCCGAGGGCGATCGGACCGAACTTGGTGCGGACCAGCTTGTCCACCGGGAAACCCGCCTCGGCCAGCATGCGGCGCACGATGTGCTTGCGCCCCTCGTGCAGGGCCACCTCGACGAGGTAGTTCTTCCCGGTGTTCTCCACGACCCGGAAGTGGTCGGCCCGGGCGTAGCCGTCGTCCAGCTTCACGCCGTCCTTGAGCCGCTTGCCGAGGTCACGGGGGATCGGGCCCTGGATGGCGGCCAGGTACGTCTTGCGGACGCCGTAGCGGGGGTGGGTGAGCCGGTGCGCCAGCTCGCCGTGGTTGGTGAGGAGGATCAGCCCCTCGGTCTCGGTGTCGAGGCGCCCGACGTGGAAGAGCCGCGTCTCGCGGTTCTGCACGTAGTCCCCGAGGCACTGGCGGCCCTCGGGGTCCTCCATCGAGGAGACGACCCCGGCGGGCTTGTTCAGCGCGAAGAACAGGTGCGCCTGGGTGGCCACCGTCAGCCCGTCGACCTTGACCTCGTCCTTCTCCGGATCGACCCGCAGGCCCTGCTCCAGCACGATGCGGCCGTTGACCTCGACGCGGGCCTGGTCGATCAGCTCCTCGCAGGCGCGGCGCGAGCCCATACCGGCGCGGGCCAGCACCTTCTGCAACCGCTCGCCCTCCGGCTCGTCGAACGTCTTCGGAAGCTTGAGCTGCGGCTTGTCGTGGCGGGCGCGGTTGCGCTCCTCGATCTGGGCCTCCAGCTCCCGGGACCGGGAGGGCGCCGTGCGCCGGACGGGCTTCGCACCGGCCCGGCCGCCGCCCTTCGCCCCGGCGGACTTGCCACCGGCGGACTTGCCCGCGCCGGGCCTGCCGCCGGTGGGCTTCCCACCGGCGGACCTGCCGGGTTTGCCACCGGCGGGCTGGTCTCCGGTGGCCGGGTAACGGCGCTCCTCCGGACGGGGGCGCCCGGAGGAGCGCCGCTGCCCGCCGTCCCGGCCGTCGCCCGCGCCCCGGGGGTTGCGGTTGCTGTTCCTGCCACTGCTTCGCATTGAAGATTCCGTCTTACGTCCGAGCGTCGCCGCTGTCGTCTGCATCCACTGCATCTGCCTCGAACGACGGCACGCCCTCCTGGCTCTCGCCCTCCACCGCGTCCGCCTCCGGGAGGAAGGGCGCGAGCTCCGGCAGTTCGTCCAGGCCGCGCAGGCCCATCCGCTCCAGGAAGTAGTGCGTCGTCACGTACAGGATCGCACCTGTTTCCGGTTCGGTGCCCGCCTCCTCCAGCAGACCCCGCTGGAGGAGGGTGCGCATCACACCGTCGCAGTTGACGCCGCGCACCGCCGAGACGCGTGAGCGGCTGACGGGCTGCCGGTAGGCGACGACCGCGAGCGTCTCCAGCGCGGCCTGCGTCAGCCGGGCCTGCTGCCCGTCCAGTACGAAACCCTCGACGGCGTCGGCGTAGGCGGCGCGGGTGAAGTAGCGCCAGCCTCCGGCGACGTACCGCAGCTCGAACCCGCGCCCCTCGCGGGTGTAGTCGTCCGCGAGCTCCCGCAGCGCCTCGGCCACCGTGCGCCGGGGTCGCCGCAGTATGCGGGCCAGGTGCTCCTCGGTGGCGGGCTCGTCGACGACCATGAGCACCGCCTCCAGCGCGGGCTTCAGCGGCAACTCGGCCACCCGGCTCGCGCCCGCGGGCGCCTCGGTCCCGGCGGGCGCGGACGCGGCACTCTGCTCGCTCATGGCTGGCTCTCCTCTTCCCCGGCGGACGGCGGCCCGGCCGGCCGGTCGAACTCGTCGGTCACCCGTGGGGCCGTCTGCGCGTCCCCGGTCCAACGGACGGTCAGGGTGCCCAGGGCCTCGTCCTGGTCCAGCGTGACGGCCCGCTCGCGGTAGAGCTCCAGCAGGGCCAGGAACCGGGCGACGACGGTGAGGGTGTCGGCCGCGTCGGCGGTCAGCTCCGCGAAACACGCCGTACCGGTGGCCCGGAGCCTGGCCACCACGATGTCCGCCTGCTCCCGCACGCTGACCAGCGGCGCGTGGATGTGGTCGACGTAGACCTGCGGTCGGGGACGCGGCTGCATGGCCTTGACCGCGAGCCGGGCGAACCCCTCGGGGCCGATACGGATCACGACGTCGGGCAGCAGCTCCGCGTGGTGCGGCTCCAGGCCCACCGTCCGGGGACGGCGCAGCGCCTCCTCGGCCAGCCGGTCGGCGAAGATGTCGGCGACCCGCTTGTACGCGCGGTACTGGAGCAGCCGGGCGAACAGCAGGTCGCGCGCCTCCAGGAGGGCGAGGTCCGCCTCGTCCTCGACCTCGGCGGAGGGCAGCAGCCGGGCGGCCTTGAGGTCGAGCAGCGTCGCGGCGACGACGAGGAACTCCGTCGTCTGGTCCAGGTCCCAGTCCGGTCCCATAGCGCGGATGTGGGCCATGAACTCGTCGGTGACGCGGGAGAGCGCCACCTCCGTGACGTCCAGCTTGTGCTTGGCGATGAGCTGGAGGAGCAGGTCGAAGGGCCCCTCGAAGTTGTCCAGGACGACCGTGAAGCGGCCGTCGTCCGCCGACTCGGCGGGCTGCGCGTCGGCCCGCACGGCGCCGGGCACCGGGGCGGGGGGCTCCGGGCCGTCCCGGTCGGGCCCGTACGTCTCCGGCGCGGCGGGCGGGCGGGGGTCGGGCAGCGGGGCCGACGGGGGCGCGGCGGGATCCCCCGGTGCCGCCCCGACGCCCCGGCCGAGGGCGCGGCGCCGGGGTCGCGCCCCCGGCCGGGGCGTCGCGGACGGATCGGACGTGCTCATCGCGACGGCACCCTACCGCCCCGCACCGGGCCGGGCCGGCCGCACGCGCCCGCGCGCGGCGGCCGAGGGGTTCCGCCGCTCCGTCTCCCCCGCGCGGGCGCTCAGCTGCCGCGCAGGCGGCGGACGAGGATGCTGGCGTCCCCCCGGGACTCCAGGTCCGCGAGGACGACCGCGACCGCCTCGCGCACGATCCGGCCCCGGTCGACGGCCAGCCCGTGTTCACCGCGCAGCACCAGGCGCGCGTGTTCGAGGTCCATCAGCTCCTCGGCGGAGACGTAGACCGTGATCTTCTCGTCGTGCCGCTCCCGCCCGCTGGGGCGGCGCGGGGCGCTGCGCCGCCGCGGCGCCCCGCCCGGAGCCTGCCGGCCGCGCGGCTGGGGGGCCCGCCCGGCGGCGGCCTGCGGGGCCGCCTGCGGGACGGGCGGGCGGCTCTGCCCACGCTGCTCGGGGGCGGGGGCGGGCCGGGTGGCGTCACGGCCGCTGTGCTCCTCCGTCCCGTCCTCGGGGCGGGGCTCCGCGGCGGGCGCGGGCACCCGGGACGCGGACGGGACGGTGTGCTCACCGCCCGCGTCGGGCGCCTGCTGTGCTTGCTGCGGGGTGGAGGGCTGGACTCCGCCGCCCCCGGTCGTGCGGAAGAGTTCGTCGGCCGCCGGGAGACTCACTCGGCGTGGCACCGGGCGAGCACCTCCCTGGCGAGCTGGCGGTAGGCGGCGGCGCCGACGGAGTTGGAGGCGTAGGTGGTGATGGGTTCACCGGCGACCGTGGTCTCGGGGAAGCGCACGGTGCGTCCGATGACCGTGTGGTAGACGTTGTCGTCGAACGCCTCGACGACGCGGGCCAGTACCTCGCGGCTGTGCACGGTGCGCGAGTCGTACATCGTGGCGAGGATGCCGTCGAGTTCGAGCTGCGAGTTCAGTCGCTCCTGGACCTTCTCGATGGTCTCGGTGAGCAGGGCGACACCGCGCAGCGCGAAGAACTCGCATTCCAGCGGCACGATCACCTTGTGCGCCGCCGTCAGGGCGTTGACGGTGAGCAGGCCGAGCGAGGGCTGGCAGTCGATGACGACGAAGTCGTAGTCGGGCAGCAGCGGTTCGAGGGCCCGCTGGAGCGTGGACTCGCGCGCGACCTCGCTGACGAGCTGCACCTCGGCGGCCGACAGGTCGATGTTGCTCGGGAGCAGGTCCATTCCGGCGACGGCCGTCTTGAGCAGCACCTCGTCGCTGGACATGCCCCGCTCCATGAGCAGGTTGTAGACGGTGAGGTCGAGCTCCATCGGGTTGACGCCGAGACCGACGGACAGCGCGCCCTGCGGGTCGAAGTCGACGAGCAGGACGCGGCGTCCGTACTCGGCCAGCGCGGCGCCGAGGTTGATGGTGGAGGTGGTCTTGCCGACGCCGCCCTTCTGGTTGCACATCGCGATGATCTTCGCCGGGCCGTGCTCGGTGACGGGGCCGGGGATCGGGAAGTACGGGAGCGGGCGGCCGGTGGGGCCGATGCGCTCGCGGCGCTGGCGCGCGGCGTCCGGAGCGAGCGTGGCGGCGTACTCGGGGTCCGGCTCGAACTCCGCGTCCGGGTCGTAGAAGTGACCGTCCGGCATGGGCGCCTCGTGTTCCGGGAGACCGTCCGCGGCGGCGCCGGCTGTGGCGCCCCCGGGGTGCTGGTCCGTGCTCTGGTGGCTCTGATGGGCTGTCATGCGCGTGGAGTCCTGGTGTGCGGTGAAGGTGCGGACGGCGACGGAGCCGACAGCCTGCCGCCCGGCGAGCTCCTGGCCCGGCGCAGGCGTTCCTGGACGGCCACCCCCGGGAGCAAATGTCGACTCATTCACAAGTCGTCTTACCTCCTTGGCGACCAGGGAATTTCTAGACAGGTCAGCGTGGCACCATGCCGACGTTTGGTGACTCTATGGCGAGTCGGCAGTCCGCAGCAACACAATCGGCCGCAGTGGGCGGGATGTGTCGATGAGCGCAGGGCCGATTGTCAAGGGCGTGGGACGTCCGCACCGAAGGACGCCACGGCGCGCGACGGTGGCCGAATCGGCTAAAACGGTTATCTTCTCCGCAAGTTGACAGGAGATCGTGGCGCAGAGTGACGACACGCCAGGAGCCCCGGTCGGACCACGAGCACGCGTGGCCCGACCGGGGCTCTGGAGAGCGGCGACGTTGACGTGACGTTGACGCAGATTGACGCGAAATCCCCCGGCGGGGGCGGGGAGGTCAGCCCAGCAGGTCGGAGAGGTCCGCCAGCGGCAGGCCGTGCGCCTCGGCGACGGGGCCGTAGACGACCTTGCCGTCATGGGTGTTGAGCCCCTTGGCCAGCGCGGCGTCCCGGCGCAGCGCCTCGGCCCAGCCCCGGTTCGCCAGCTCCAGGATGTAGGGGAGCGTGGCGTTGGTGAGGGCGTAGGTGGAGGTGTTGGGCACCGCGCCCGGCATGTTGGCGACGCAGTAGAACACCGAGTCGTGCACGCGGAACGTGGGCTCGGCGTGCGTGGTGGGACGCGAGTCCTCGAAGCAACCGCCCTGGTCGATCGCGATGTCGACAAGGACACTTCCCGGCTTCATCCGGGACACCAGCTCGTTCGTGACGAGCTTCGGGGCCTTCGCGCCGGGGATGAGCACCGCGCCGATGACGAGGTCGGCCTCCAGGACGGCCTTCTCCAGCTCGAAGGAGTTGGAGGAGATCGGCCGGACCCTGGTGCCGAAGATGCGGTCGGCCTCCCGCAGCTTGCTGATGTCCTTGTCGAGCAGGGTCACGTGGAAGCCGAGGCCCACGGCGATCTGCGTCGCGTTCCATCCGGAGACGCCGCCGCCGATGACGACGGCCTTGCCCGCGTGCACGCCGGGGACGCCGCCGGGCAGGACGCCGCGACCGCCGGCCGACCGCATCAGGTGGTACGCGCCGACCTGCGGGGCGATACGGCCCGCCACCTCGGACATCGGGGCCAGCAGCGGCAGGGCGCGGCCGGCCGTCTCGACGGTCTCGTAGGCGATGGCGGTGGTACCGGACTGGAGCAGGGCGTCGGTGCACTCGCGGGAGGCGGCGAGATGCAGGTAGGTGAAGAGGGTCTGGTCCTTGCGGAGGCGGTGGTACTCCTCCGCGATCGGCTCCTTGACCTTCAGCAGCAGATCGGCGGTGGCCCACACCTCGTCGGCGGTGTCCAGGATGGTGGCACCGGCGCCGGTGTACTCCGCGTCGGCGATGGAGGAGCCGACGCCGGCGCCGCGCTCCACGTAGACCTGGTGCCCGCCTCGGACGAGCTCGTGCACGCCGGCCGGCGTGATGGCCACGCGGAACTCGTTGTTCTTGACCTCGCGGGGGATACCGACCTTCACGTCGATCACGGTTCCTTGGGATCTGGGGGGCTGGAGACAGGCCGTGCGCGGCTGACGCCGCCGCCTCCCACATCAGGATAAATGCCCTATGACGGAAGCAGCCGCGTAGCGGTCATGATGACCACGGCTCCGCCAGTCTAATGAAGGATCGCGTCGTGTCTAGCCTTACAAACCAGGAATCTTTTCTGCGATCACTATGGAATTCGTAGGTCGCGGCTCAGGTGCCGGGCTGGGTGGGATGTGCCGCGGGGCCGGGCCCGCCCGGCTCCTCCGCTTTCCGCGCCGCACCGTCGGCACTCCCTCCCGCGTCCCCGGCACCGGGCTCCACTGCGCCGGTGCGGGGCTCCGAGCCGCTTCCCTCGCCGGCTTCCGCTTTCCCGTCCGCCGACCCCGGCCCGCCGCCGTCCGCCGGCCCCGGCCGGGGCTCCGAGCGCGGTTGGCCGAGCGCGACGGAACCGGCCGGGGGTAGGGCCGTCCCGGCCAACAGGCGCTCGGCGGCGGCCCGGTGTGCGGTGGCACCGGCCCGGTCGCCGACCCGGGCGCAGGCGTCGGCCAGCCGCAGGCTCAGGCCCGCCTCCAGCCGGACGTCCCCCGCGTCCCGCGCCCGTTCCAGGGCCTGGTGGCAGGTGCGCAGGCAGTCGTGCGCATGTCCGGCGTACTCCTGGACGCGCGCCACCTCGCTCAGCGCCCGCGCGTGGGCGTGCGGGTTCCGCAACCGGCGGTGGGCGGCGGCGGCCGATCTCCACGCCCGCAGGGCCTCCCCCCACTGCCCGGCGTAGAGGTGGACGGCGCCCAGCCGCCCGTGCAGCCGGGCCGCCCCCTCCTGGTCGCCGTGGTTCAGGCACAGGGCGAGCGCCCGTCCGTACCAGTCGGCCGCGCGCGGCCAGTCGGACTGCTCCGCGTAGGTGCCGCCGAGGCTGTCCATGGCCCGCACCGCCGCCGCGACGTCGCCCCCGCCGTCGGTACGGACGGCCGCGAGGGCCGCGCGGTAGCGCTCGACGGCGGCCGGCAGCCGTCCGGTCCAGGCGTCCAGGTCGCCGAGGTTGAGCAGGGCGGCGGCGCGCTCCCGGTGCAGGGCGCGGCGCTCGGCGACGTCCAGGACGAGTTCGTGCAGCCGGTACTGCTCCGGCGCCGTCCGCTCCGGGGGGCGGTGGGCGTTCAGTGCCCGGGCCAGCGCGGCGATGAAGCGGCGGGCGAGGGTGTCGAGCTCCCCGTCGGCCACCACGGCGCGGGCTCCGGCGAGCAGGGCCGGGAGCCGGGAGTCCAGCCAGGCCGCGGCCTCGCGCCGGGTCTCGAACCGCAGGGGGCGCGGCTGCTGGGCCAGTTCCCGGCGCGGCGCGGACCCGGCCGGCTCGGTGACGGCCCAGCAGCCGTGCAGCCGGCGCACCGCCCGCTCCAGGAGCCGCGCCCGGGCGAGCTGGACCTCCGCGGGGCGCTCGTGCTCCTCCACCTCCCGGTGCAGCAGGGCGTCCAGGCACGGCGGCACCCGCCAGGCCTCCCCGGGCAGGGGGCGCAGGAGGCCGAGGCGCGTGAACGCGTCCAGCGCGGCACGGGTGGCCGGTACGTCCCAGCCCGCCAGGGCCGCCGCCAGGGGCGCGTCGACGTAGCCGTCCGGGGCCAGGCACAGCAACCGCAGCAGGCGGGTGCGCGAGGCGGGCAGGGAGGCGTGGACCATGCGGAACGCCCGCTCCAGCGGTGTCGCACCGGGCGCGTCGGCGAGCCGCCGGGCGGCGTCCAGGACGGAGGTGTGCGGGTGCGCCGCGAGCCAGCCCCCGGCCAGGACGAGGGAGGCGGGGTGGTGCTCGCACGCGGCGGCGAGCCGGTCGGCGGCGCGGGGGTCGACGGTGATCCGCAGGTCGGAGCCGGCCCGGGAGCCGAGCAGCCGGACGGCGTCCGCCGGGTCGAGCCCGCCGAGGGTGCAGGGACGCACGTCGGGGACACCGCTGAGCGGGCCCTCGGAGGTGGCCAGCACGAGGCAGTCGCGGTCGTCCGGCAGCAGCTCGGTGAGCTGTTCGGCGGCGGCGACGTCGTCCAGGAGCAGCAGGGCTCCACGTCCGCTCAGGGCGTGGCGCAGGGCCTCGGTCAGTTCGTCGCGGTGCCCGCCGGGTGGTGCCTGGACCCCGAGGGCGTCCAGCAGGTCGCGGGCGGTCCGCTCGACGGGGACGGGCGTGCCGCCGGGGTCGGTGAGCCGTGCGCGGTGGACGCCGCCGGGGTGGTCGGCGGCGACCCTGTGGGCGAACGCCTCGGCGAGCGCGGTGCGTCCCGAGCCGGGCGCGCCGGCCACGAGGAGGACCCGGGCCCGTGGGGCGGGCCGGCCCGCCAGGGTCTCCAGCCCGGCCCGCTCGACGTCGGCCCGCAACGCGGCCAGCTCCCGTTCGCGGCCGGTGAAGGCTCCCTCGACGCCGTGAACGCCATGGCCGACATTGCTGTGCACCGCCTGATCCGTCACGCGGCGAGCGTAGTGCAGGCGCGGTCACATGCCGTGATAGGCAGGCTGTCGTATCACCGCATCGGAGGGGTGCCGCCCCGGGCGGCGCCCGTCCGGGACAGGGCGCCGCCCGGCGTGTCGGCTCCGCCGGGCTACGCGGGGTAGGGCCGTGCGGGCCAGGGCGCCTGCGCGGGCCGTAGGGCGCCCTCACCGGCACCGCCCCGGGGCCCGTCCGGCTCCCCGGTGAGCACCGCGTGCAGGGCCAGCACGCCCAGGGCGAGGATGCCGTTGTGGAGCTCGCCGGCCAGGACGCCGCGCACCAGGGCGTCGAGCGGCACGCGGGCCAGTTCCATGTCCGCCTCCTCCTCCATCGCCTCGTACCGCTCGCCCTCGGCCGCCGACAGCTCCCGGGCGAGGAAGACCCGCACCGCCTCGTCCGAGCCGCCGGGGCTGGTGTAGACGTCGGTGAGGACCCGCCAGTCCTCGGCCTTGACGTGCGCCTCCTCGTACAGCTCGCGCTGGGCGGCGTGCAGCGGGTTCTCCCCCGGCACGTCGAGCAGCCCGGCGGGCAGCTCCCACAGCCGGTGCCGCACCGGGTGCCGGTACTGCCGCAGCACCACCACCCGGCCGTCACCGTCCAGGGCCAGCACGGCGACGGAGCCGGGGTGCGTCTGGTAGTCGCGCCCGTGGACGGAGCCGTCCGGCATGACCACCCGGTCGGTGCGCACCCCGGTCTTGTGGCCCGTGAACGGCGCGGTACTGGAGCTGACCGGCCACTCCTCCGGGGTGTCGGCGGGCCGCCCGCTCAACGCTGCTCCTGCTGCCGCTCGACGGCGGCCCTGACCAGCCCGGCGAACAGCGGGTGCGGCCGGGTGGGCCGGGAGCGCAGCTCCGGGTGGGCCTGGGTGGCCACCAGGTAGGGGTGGACGTCGCGCGGGTACTCGACGTACTCGACGAGCTTGTTGTCCGGCGAGGTGCCGGAGAAGACGAGCTGCGCCTTCTCCAACTCGCCCCGGTAGGCGTTGTTCACCTCGTACCGGTGCCGGTGGCGCTCCTCGACGTAGGGCTCCCCACCGTAGACCTCGCGCACGATCGAGCCCTCGGCCAGCTTCGCCGGGTACATGCCCAGACGCATCGTGCCGCCCATGTCGCCCTCCCCGGCGACGATGTCCATCTGCTCCGCCATCGTGGAGACGACCGGGTGCGGCGCGCCGGAGTCGAACTCGGTGGAGTTGGCCCCCTCGATGCCGGCCAGGTTGCGCGCGGCCTCGATGACGATGCACTGCAGGCCCAGGCAGAGCCCGAGCAGCGGCACGCGGTGCTCCCGCGCGTAGCGGATGGCCTCGACCTTCCCCTCCACGCCGCGCTCGCCGAAGCCCCCGGGGATGCAGATCGCGTCCACGTCCCCGAGCAGCCGCTCGGCGCCGCCGGGCGCCCGGCACTCGTCGGAGGTGACCCACTTCAGCTTCACGCGGGTGCGGTTGGCGAAGCCGCCCGCCCGCAGCGCCTCCGTCACGGACAGGTAGGCGTCGGGCAGGTCGATGTACTTGCCGACGAGGGCGACGGTGACCTCGTGGTCGGGCCGGTGGACGCGGGTGAGCAGGTCGTCCCACTGCGTCCAGTCCACGTCGCGGAACGGCAGGTCCAGGCGGCGCACCACGTAGGCGTCCAGGCCCTCGGCGTGCAGCACCTTGGGGATGTCGTAGATCGACTTGGCGTCGATGGCGGCGACGACGGCGGCCTCGTCCACGTCGCACATCAGCGAGATCTTGCGCTTGATGGCGGTGGGCACCTCGCGGTCGGCGCGCAGGACGATCGCGTCCGGCTGGATGCCGATGTTGCGCAGGGCGGCCACCGAGTGCTGCGTCGGCTTGGTCTTCAGCTCGCCGGAGGGCCCGATGTAGGGGAGCAGCGAGATGTGCACGACGAAGACGTTGTCCCGGCCGACCTCGTGCCGCACCTGGCGCACGGCCTCCAGGAACGGGAGCGACTCGATGTCGCCGACCGTGCCGCCGACCTCGGTGATGACGACGTCGACCTCGTCGGTGGCCAGCCGCCGGATGCGGTGCTTGATCTCGTTGGTGATGTGCGGGATCACCTGCACGGTGTCGCCCAGGTAGTCGCCGCGCCGCTCCTTGGCGATCACCGAGGAGTAGATCTGGCCGGTGGTGACGTTGGCGGACCCGTCCAGGTCCACGTCGAGGAACCGCTCGTAGTGGCCGATGTCCAGGTCGGTCTCGGCGCCGTCGTTGGTGACGAACACCTCGCCGTGCTGGAAGGGGTTCATGGTGCCGGGGTCGACGTTCAGGTAGGGGTCGAGCTTCTGCATGGTGACCCGCAGTCCGCGGGCCTTCAGCAGCGCACCCAGGCTGGAAGCGGTCAGGCCCTTGCCGAGCGAGGAGGCGACACCCCCGGTGACGAAGAGGTGCTTGGTCGTCATGGATTTGGGCGGCATGGCCAAGAGGGGGCTCCCGTGGTCGCGAGGTGAGGTGCGCACCGGCACCTGGCCGAGGGTTCGACGGGGGTGCCGCTGCCTGAGGTTCGGGGGCCCTGCCGCCGTCGGCGGTCGGTGACCTGCCGGTGCGGCGCGGCACCCACCGCTCCACGGGCTACCAGGGTATCAGCCGGGCCGGGGCCCGGTGTGCGCGTGCGGTGCCGGACGGGAGGCGGGAGGGCACATCCGCTCCACGGCTCCACCATCATTCCGCCGGGCGTCCAGCGCCGGGTCCGACGATGTGACCGGACGGCCGGAGTCGGCCTATCGTGACGACTGGGCGGTTTCCCCGTCCAGCGTCGTATGCTGCTCGGATATTCGCTGGGCAGGAAGAGATCGAACGTCCCACGGGGGGCGTCAACGCCGTTCGACTGGAGAAGCCTGTGGCCGGGCGCATCGAGGACTACGCACTCATCGGGGACATGCAGACCGCCGCCCTGATCGGACGTGATGGCACAGCCGACTGGCTCTGCCTCCCCCGGTTCGACTCCCATGCCGTCTTCGCCGGCCTGCTCGGCACCGAGGAGAACGGCTTCTGGCGGCTGGGCCCGACACCGCTGGGCGACGAGACCCCCCGCCCGGCGACCCGGCGGCGCTACCGGGGCGACTCCCTCGTGCTGGAGTCGGAGTGGGACACCGACCGGGGCACGGTCCGCGTCATCGACTTCATGCCGCCCCGGGACGGCGCACCGCAGCTGGTGCGCATCGTGGAGGGGGTCAGCGGCCGGGTCCGGATGACGTCCGCCCTGCGCATGCGCTTCTCCTACGGCTGGGTCGTGCCGTGGGTGCACAAGGTCGACCACCGCACCGTCGCCGTCGCCGGCCCGGACTCCGTCTGGCTGGACACCGACGCCGAGACGTACGGCAAGGACCTGACGACGTACGCGGACTTCACCGTCTCACCCGGTGAGCGGGTGGCCTTCACCATCAGCTGGCAGGCCTCGCACCTCAAGCCGCCGCCGTACCCGGAGCCGGAGGTCGCCCTGGAGAACACCGAGGAGTTCTGGCGCGACTGGGTCGAGCACTGCACGTACCACGGCCCCTACCGCGAGGCCGTGGTGCGCTCGCTGATCACCCTCAAGGCGCTGACGTACGCCCCGACCGGCGGCATCGTCGCCGCGCCGACGACGTCCCTGCCCGAGGACATCGGCGGCGTGCGCAACTGGGACTACCGCTTCACCTGGCTGCGGGACGCCGCGATCACGCTCTCCTCGCTGCTGCGCACCGGCTACCGCGACGAGGCGCGGGCCTGGCGCGAGTGGCTGCTGCGCGCCGTGGCGGGCGACCCGGAGAACCTGCAGATCATGTACGGGATCGCCGGTGAGCGCGAACTGGGCGAGACGGAGCTGACGTGGCTGCCCGGCTACGAGGGCTCCACACCCGTCCGCGTGGGCAACGGCGCCGCCGGCCAGCTCCAGCTCGACGTCTACGGCGAGGTCACCGAGGCCCTGCACCTGGCCCACATGACCGGCCTGGCCCGCAACGACTACGCCAGCCTGCTCCAGCTCAAGCTCATCCGGTACCTGGAGGACCACTGGGACGAGCCGGACGAGGGCATCTGGGAGGTCCGGGGGCCGCGTCGGCACTTCGTCCACTCGAAGGTCATGGCGTGGGTCGCGGTGGACCGCACGGTCAAGCTCATCGAGTCCGGTGAGGTGGACGGCCCGCTGGAGCGCTGGCGGGACCTGCGCGACGAGATCCACCGCACGGTGTGCGAGAAGGGCTACGACAAGGAGCGCAACACCTTCACCCAGTCCTACGGCTCACGGGAGTTGGACGCCTCGCTGCTCCTCATCCCGCAGATGGGCTTCCTCCCGCCGGACGACAAGCGGGTCATCGGCACCATCGAGGCGATCCAGCGGGAGCTGTCCACCGAGGACGGCTTCGTGATGCGGTACCCGACGGCCGGGTCCACACCCGGCGTGGACGGTCTGGAGGGGGACGAGGGCGCGTTCCTGGCCTGCTCGTTCTGGCTGGCGGACGACCTGGCGATGATCGGCCGGGTCGACGAGGCGCGGCAGCTGTTCGAGCGGCTGCTCGCCCTGCGCAACGACCTCGGGCTGCTGGCGGAGGAGTGGGACCCGAAGCTCAAGCGGCAGGTCGGCAACTTCCCCCAGGCCTTCAGCCACGTGCCGCTGATCGACACCGCCCTGCGGCTGACGGCCTCCGGCGCCTACGGCGGCTGACCGCCCGGCGCACGAGCGAAGGACCCCGGACCCGTGACCGTACCCGCACCCCGTCCCACCCTGGAGGCGGTGGCCGCCCACGCCGGGGTGTCCCGGGCGACCGTGTCCCGGGTCGTCAACGGCGCCGCCGGGGTCCGGGCGGAGGTCACCGAGCGCGTGCTCGCCTCGGTGGCGGCGCTCGGCTACGTGCCGAACCGGGCCGCCCGGTCCCTCGTGACCCGCCGCACGGGCGCCGTGGCGGTCGTCATCGCCGAGCCGGAGACGCGGGTGTTCTCCGACCCGTTCTTCGCCCGGCAGCTGCGCGGCATCAGCCGGGAGCTGGCCCGGCACGACACGCAGCTGCTGCTCCTGCTCTCCGAGAGCCGCGCCGACCAGGGGCGCGTCGGCCGGTACCTGTCGGGCGGTCACGTCGACGGCGCGCTGATGTTCTCGCTGCACGGCGAGGACCCGCTGCCGTCGATGGCCGCCGCCTCCGGGCTGCCGACGGTCTTCGGCGGCCGTCCGGGGTGGGAGGGCGCCGAGGAGGACCCGCAGCTGTGCTACGTCGACACCGACAACCGGGGCGGCGCGCGGCTGGCCGTGGAGCACCTGCGCGAGCGGGGCCGACGGCGCGTCGCGGTGATCACCGGTCCGCTGGACATGACGGGCGCGCAGGACCGGCTCGCCGGGTACCGGGACGCGCTGGGCGTGACCGAGGCCGACCCGGCCCTGGTGGCCTGCGGTGACTACACCGCCGAGGGCGGCGAGCGCGCCATGGCGGAGCTGCTGGCCCGCTCCCCCGGCCTGGACGCGGTCTTCGCGTGCAGCGACCTGATGGCCTTCGGCGCCCTGCGGACGCTGCGGGCCGCCGGGCGGCGGGTCCCGCAGGACGTCGCCGTGGTGGGCTACGACGACCTGCCGCCGGGCGCGTGGCCCGAGCCCGCGCTCACGACGGTGCGTCAGGACGTCGAGGAGATGGGCTCGCTGATGGCCCGGATGCTGCTGCGGCGCCTCGGGGTGGCGGAGGCCGAGGACGGCTCCGGGGCCCCGCCCGCGTCCGTGATCACCGAGGCCCGACTGATCGTCCGCGCGACCACCTGACGCCGGGGCCGGTGCGGGGCCGTCGTCACCCGTCGCGGACGGCGCCGGCCACCTCGTCGTAGACGCTGAGGACGTGCGCGACCGTCTCGTCCTCCGTCGGGCGGCGCGCCGCCCGCTCCCGGCCCGCGCGCACGAGCCGCGCGTGCAGCTCCGGCTCGCCCAGCAGCGCGCCGACGGCCCCCGCGAGGGCGGGGGCGTCGCCGTAGGGCACCAGGAGCGCGGCGTCGCCGACGAGTTCGGGAAGGCTTCCGGCCGGGGTGGCGACCAGCGGCACACCCGAGCGCAGCGCCTCCTGGGCGAGCAGTGAGCGTCCCGTCCACCGGGCACCGAGGACGGCGACGTCGGCGGCGGCCAGCAGGGCCGTGGTGTCGTCCCGGCGCCCGAGCAGGACGACGGGCAGGCCCTCGTCGGTGATCCGGCGGTGCAGGGCGGCCCGTTCGGGCCCTTCGCCGACGACGGCCACCAGCGGCTGCGGGTCGAGCTCCCGCCAGGCCCCGGCGGCGGTGAGGAGGGTGTGGTGGCCCTGGTCGGGCGTGAGCCTCCCCACCGCGAGGACGAGGGGCCGTGCGACGGCGCCCAGGTCCGCGCGGAGTTTGGCCCGACCGGACTCCTCGGCCGGCGCCGCCCCGTCGCCGGAACCGGTCGCACCGGCCGCGCCGGCCGCCGGGGCCGGGCCGGGCAGCGCGACGGGGGCGAGCCGCGCGTCCCGGGCGCCGCGGCGGCGGGCCCGCCGCACCAGGTCCGGCGTCGCCCCCAGCACGACGCGGGCGGTCCGGGCGACGCGGCGTTCCAGCAGCCGGGCCACGGACGCCTGAACGCCCTCCGGGTGCCCCCGGCGGTGCCAGGTGACGACGAGCGGAACGCGGCTGCGGCCCCGCAGGGCCAGCACGGCGACGAGCGCCGCCCACATCCCGTGCGCGTGGACGAGGTCGGCCCCCTCGGCGATGTGGCGGAGTAACGCGACGGCGCGCGCCCGCTGGTGCACGGGCAGCGGCGCGACGTGCGCTCCGGCCGCCGTGAACCGGAAGCACCGCTCGGCGCCCGGCGGCGCGCACACCGTCACCCGCAGACCGCGCGCGGCGAGCCCGGCGGCGAGGGACCGTACGTGCGCGCCGACCCCCGCCCCCGTTCCGGCGTACACCTGGACGGTGTGCAGCGGCAGCCGGGAGAAGGCGGCGGCTCCGGGCGGGGGCCCGGGTGGGGCGGGCGGGTTGGGCACGTGGTCCACGGCTCCCTCAGCGGTCCGCGCGGGCGGCGTCGAGCAGTTCCTCGGCGTGGGCGCGGGCGAGTTCGGAGTCCTCCTGACCCGCGAGCATCCGGGAGAGCTCCCGGACGCGCTCCTCGCCGTCGAGCGCCTGGACGCCGCTGCGGGTGACCGAGCCCTCGCTCGTCTTGCGGACCGCCAGGTGGCGGTCGGCGAAGGCCGCGACCTGCGGCAGGTGGGTGACGACGACCACCTGGGCGGTGCGGGCCAGCCGGGCCAGCCGCCGCCCCACCTCGACGGCCGCCTTGCCGCCGACACCGGCGTCGACCTCGTCGAACAGGTAGGTCGGTACGGGTGCCGAGCCCGCGAAGACCACCTCGACGGCGAGCATCACCCGGGAGAGTTCACCGCCGGAGGCGCCCTTGGCGATGGGCCGCGCGGGCGCGCCGGGGTGCGGGGCGAGCAGCAGTTCGACCTCGTCGGTGCCGTGCGGCCCGTAGGCGACGGTACGCCCGTCGACGTCCAGCCCGCCCGGGTCGTCCGTGCGTCGCAGGGCGAACGAGACGCGCGCGTGGGGCATGGCGAGTTCGGCCAGCTCCCCGGTGACGGCGTCGGCGAACCGCTTGGCCGCGTCCTGCCGGGCCTCGGTGAGGTCGACGGCGAGCCGGGACAGTTCGGCGCGCAGGGCGTCGCGTTCGGCGGCGAGACCGTCGATCCGGTCGTCGTCGCCCTCCAGCTCGGCGAGCCGGGCGGCGCCCTCCTCGGCCCAGGCGAGGACGGCGGTGATGTCCTCGCCGTACTTGCGGGTGAGCTGGGCGAGGGCGGCGCGGCGTTCCTCGACGGCGGCGAGTCGCAGGGGGTCGGCGTCCAGGCCGTCGGCGTACCCGGCCAGTTCACCGGCGATGTCGGCGAGGACGATCTGCGCCTCGCCGAGCCGGTCGGCGAGGTGGGCGAGGGCGGGGTCGTGGGCGCGGACGGCGTCCAGGGCACGGTGGGCGCCGGAGACCAGGGCGGCGGCGTCGACGGACTCCGGGTCCGCCGGGTCGCCGGCGAGCGCCCCGTGGGCGGTGGCGGCGGCCGAGGCCAGCGCCTCGGCGTGGCCCAGCCGTTCGGCCTCGGTGGCCAGCTCGGTGTCCTCGCCCGGCCGGGGCTCGGTGGCGGCGACCTCCTCCAGACCGAAGCGCAGCAGGTCCGCCTCCTGGGCCCGTTCACGGGCCCGGGTGGTCAGCTCCTCCAGCTCGGCCGCGACGCCGCGCAACCGCCGGTAGGTCTCGCGCCACCGCTCCAGCGGGGCGGCGACGGCCTCGCCCGCGAACCGGTCCAGCGCCCGGCGCTGCCGGGCCGGGCGCAGCAGGCCCTGCTGGTCGGTCTGGCCGTGCACGGCGACGAGGTCGTCGCTCAGCTCGCCGAGCAGGCCGACGGGGACGGAGCGGCCGCCCAGGTGGGCGCGGGAGCGGCCCTCGGCGGAGACGGTGCGGGTGACGAGCAGGGCGCCCTCGTCGAGCTCCGCGCCCGCCTCGACGGCGCGGCGGGCCGCCGGCGCGTCCTCGGGGACGGCGATGCGGCCCTCGACGACGGCGGCCTTCGCGCCCACCCTGACGAGCCCCGCGTCCGCCCGGCCGCCGAGCAGCAGTCCGAGGCTGGTGACGACCATGGTCTTGCCGGCGCCCGTCTCGCCCGTCACCGCGGTGAACCCGGGAGAGAGCTCGAAGGCGGCGTCGTCGATGACACCCAGGGCCTGAATCCGCATCTCCTCCAACACGGGTACGACCATAGCCGCTCGCCCGGCGGGGCCGGCTCCGGTGGGCCCAGGAGGCCCCGCCTCCCGGGCCCGGACCCGGGGCGTCAGTGGGGCGCGCCGCGCCAGCCCGCCACGGGGAGGGCGAACTTGGCGACCAGACGGTCCGTGAAGAGGGCGTGGTGGAGACGGGCGAGCCGGACGGGCACCGCGCCTCGGCGGACCTCGACGCGGGCGCCCGCGGGCAGCTCCACCGTGCGGCGTCCGTCGCACCACAGCACGCCGTTGGGCGTCTGGGGCTGCACCTCGACGGCGAGCACCGACGCCGGGGAGGTCACCAGCGGCTTGGCGAACAGGGCGTGCGCGCTGATCGGCACCATGAGCAGCGCCTCCACCTGCGGCCACACCACCGGTCCGCCGGCCGAGAAGGCGTAGGCCGTGGAGCCGGTCGGCGTGGCGCACACGACGCCGTCCCCGCCGAAGCGGGAGACGGGGCGGCCGTCGACCTCGGTGACGACCTCCAGCATGCGTTCCCGGGCGGCCTTCTCCACGGACGCCTCGTTCAGCGCCCAGTCGGTGTGCACGGGTTCGCCGTCGGAGCCGCCGTTGCGCACGAGGACGTCGATCGTCATGCGTTCCTCGACCTCGTAGTCGCGGGCGACGACCCGCTGCACGACGCGGTCCAGGTCGTCCCGTTCGGCCTCGGCGAGGAAGCCGACGCGGCCGAGGTTGACGCCCAGCATGGGCACCCCGGAGGCGCGGGCGAACTCGGCGCCGCGCAGCAGCGTGCCGTCGCCCCCGAGGACGACGATCAGCTCGCACCCGGACAGCACGTCCTCCTGCTCGGGGTGGACGGCCCGCACCGCCTCCGGCAGCGGCAGGTCGCGGGCCTCGTCCGCGAGCACGCGCACGTGGAGGCCGTGGCGCAGCAGGCCCTGGACGAGCAGTTCGGCGCTGCGCACGGCGGCCGGCCGGCCGGTGTGCGCGAGCAGGAAGACGGTGCGCTGCGGTGCCGGGTCGCTGTCGCTGGTCACGGTCGTCACTGGGGCCCCTCCGCCACGGCTCGGTCGACGTCGGCCGGGTCGAGGTCGGGTGCCCCGGCACGCAGCCACAAGAAGTATTCGACATTGCCGGACGGTCCGGGGAGAGGGCTTGCCGTGACGCCGAGCACGCCGAGCCCGAGGGCCGCCGCCCGTGCCGCCACGCTGCGCACCGCCTCGGCCCGCAGCCCCCGGCCGCGCACGACGCCGCCGCTGCCGAGGCGTTCGCGTCCGACCTCGAACTGCGGCTTGACCATCAGTACGAGGTCGGCGTCCGGCGCCGAGCAGTTGACGAGGGCGGGGAGCACCAGGCCCAGCGGGATGAAGGACAGGTCCCCGACGACGAGGTCGGCGCGCGCGCCGTCGATCGCCTCGGGCGTGAGCTCGCGCACGTTGGTGCGGTCCTTGACCACGACGCGTTCGTCGCTGCGCAGGCTCCAGGCCAGCTGGCCGTAGCCGACGTCCACGGCGTAGACGCGCCGCGCGCCCGCGCGCAGGAGGACGTCGGTGAACCCGCCGGTGGAGGCGCCCGCGTCCAGGGCGATCCGGCCGCCGACGGTCAGCCCGCGCGGGCCGAACGCGGCGAGCGCCCCGGCCAGTTTGTGGCCGCCGCGGGAGACGTAGTCCGGGTCGTCGGCGTCGTCGCGCACGACGATGGCCGCGCCCGTCTCGACCTGGGTGGCGGACTTCGCCGCCGTCGTGCCGCCCACGGTGACGCGCCCGGCGGCGATCAGCTGGCCGGCGTGCTCGCGCGAGCGCGCCAGCTTGCGGCGTACCAGTTCCGCGTCGAGTCGGGCGCGGCGTGGGCGTGTTGCGGCCACCTGAGGTTCAGCTCCCGGGATCGTGCTGGTCCAGCGCGGTCAGCGTGCTGCGCAGACCACGGTGCACATCTTCGTACACGGCCAGGTGGTCCTCGACGGCGAGGCGGTCGGCGTCGGCCAGCCGCGTCAGGCCGGCGTCCACCTCGGCGTGGCCGGTCGGGCGGACGTCCACGCCGAGGGGACGCGGGCCGACGGGCTCGGCCCCGGGCCCACCGGACACGCCGGGCTCGTGCTCCCCGGGCTCGGGGGCCGCCCCGGTCTGCTCCGTACGCTCCATGCCGCCGACGCTACACGGCCGTCCGCCTGCGGGCGGCCGGTACCACCAGCGGTGTTCCGGTCTCGGGGTCGTCGATGACCTGGCAGCGCAGTCCGAAGACCTCCTCCACCAGCGCGGCGGTCACGATGTCGCCCGGTGCGCCCTCGGCGACGATCCGGCCCTCCCGCAGGGCGATGAGGTGGGTGGCGTAGCGGGCCGCGTGGTTGAGGTCGTGGAGGACGGCGACGAGGGTGCGCCCCTGTTCCTCGTGCAGCTCGGCGCACAGGTCGAGCACGTCGATCTGGTGCTGGATGTCGAGGTAGGTGGTGGGTTCGTCGAGCAGCAGGATCGGCGTCCGCTGGGCGATGGCCATGGCGATCCACACCCGCTGGCGCTGGCCGCCGGAGAGCTCGTCGACGAAGCGGTCGGCCAGCGCCGCGACGCCGGTCGCCGCCATGGACTCGGCGACGATCCGCTCGTCGTCCCTCGACCACTGCCGCAGCAGCCCCTGGTGCGGGTACCGGCCACGGGCCACCAGGTCCGCGACGGTGATGCCGTCCGGGGCGATCGAGGACTGCGGAAGCAGCCCGAGGGTGCGGGCGACCTGCTTGGCGGGCCGGGTGTGCAGGTCGTGGCCGTCCAGCAGGACGTGCCCCGCCCGGGGCCGCAGCATCCGGGCGAGCGCCCGCAGCAGGGTGGACTTGCCGCAGGCGTTCGGGCCCACGATGACCGTGAAGGAGCCGTCGGGCACGGCGACGTCCAGGCCCGCGGCGATGACGCGCTGGTCGTAGGCGAGGGTGAGCCCCTCCCCGTGCAGTCGGCCGGTGGTCGGGGGGCCGCCCATGGTGGTCCTCTCCTCGTGTGGTCGGTGACGTCGCGCGTCGTCCGGCGGGGTCATATCCGGCCCGCCCGGCGTTCGGTGGCCAGCAGCCACACCAGATAGGCCCCGCCGACCAGGCCGGTGACGACGCCGACGGGCAGCACCCGCCCGGTGACGGCGTGCTGGGCCAGGAGGTCGGCGCCGACGAGCAGCGCGGCGCCCACGCACAACGACGGCAGCAGGTTCGCGCCGGGGGCGCGGGTCAGTCGGCGGGCCAGCTGCGGCGCCGTCAACGCCACGAAGGACACCGGCCCGGCGGCGGCGGCCGCCGCCGCGGTCAGCAGGACGGCGGCGGCGAGCAGCGTGAGCCGCAGCCGTTCGACGCGCACGCCGAGCGCGGCTGCGGCGTCGTCGCCCATCTCCAGCAGCCGCAGGGCCCGGCCGCCGCCGAGCGCCAAGGGCAGCAGGGCCACCAGCACGGCCAGCAGCGGCAGCGCGCTGTCCCAGCCGCGCCCGTCGAGGCTGCCCGTGAGCCACAGCACGGCCCGGCCCGCCTCGGTGATCTGAGCGCGGGTGAGCAGGTAGCCGTTGACGCCGGTGAGCACGGCCATGACGCCGATGCCGATGAGGACGAGCCGGTAGCCGTGCACCCCCTGGCGCCAGGCGAGGGCGTAGATCAGGGCACCGGTCAGCAGGCCGCCCAGCGCCGCGCCGCCGGCCAGCGCGAGGCTGCTCCCACCCGCCAGGACGATCACGGCCAGGGCCCCGGTGGCCGCGCCCTGCGTGAAGCCGAGCACGTCCGGGCTGCCGAGCGGGTTCCGGGTGAGCGACTGGAACAGGGCTCCGGCCGTGCCGAGCGCGGCCCCGACGAGCAGTCCGGTGACCACGCGGGGCAGCCGGACGTCGTTCACGACGAACGCGTCGGCCGGGTGGCCCTGCCCGGCGATCGTGCGCAGGACGTCGGCGGGCGGCAGCGGGTACTCGCCGCTGCCGACGGCGACGACGGCCACCGCGAGGGCCAGCACGGTGCACACCGCGACCACGGCCAGCGCCCTCGGGTGCCAGCGCAGGGAGTAGCGGCCCCACCGGGCCGTCCGCAGGGTCCCGCTCATGCCCGGGCCACCTTCCGGCGTCGTACGAAGTGGAGGAAGACGGGCCCGCCCAGTACTGCCGTGACGATGCCGACCTGCAGCTCGCCGGGGCGGCCCAGGACACGCCCGAGCACGTCGCTGCCGAGCAGCAGGACGGGGGCGAGCACGGCGCAGTAGGGCAGCATCCAGCGCAGGTCGGGGCCGGTGAGCGAGCGGACGAGGTGCGGGACGATGAGGCCCACGAAGACGATCGGACCGCAGGCCGCCGTCGCCGCCCCGCACAGCAGGGTCACGGCGGCGATGGCGCCCGTGCGGACGAGCGCGGGCCGGGCCCCGAGTGCGCGAGCCGCGTCGTCACCCATCGCCATCGCGTTCAGCGGCCGGCCGAGGGCGAGGGCGAGCAGCGCCCCGACGGCGACGAAGGGCAGCAGCTGGCCGACGACGTCGGCGCGCGCGCTCGCCAGCGAGCCGACCGTCCAGAACCGCATCCGCTCCAGGGAAGCGGCGTCCAGCAGCATGGCGGCGTTGACGTAGGAGTACAGCGCCGCGTTGAGCGCCGCTCCGGCCAGCGCGAGCCGCGCGGGCGTGGCGCCCCGCCCGCCGCCGACGGCGTAGACGAGCACGGAGACGGCGGCGGCCCCGGCGAAGGCGAACCACACGTAGCCGGTGTAGGTGCTCAGCCCCAGGAAGGCGATGGCCGAGACCACGGCCGCCGAGGCGCCCGCGTTGATGCCGAGGAGTCCGGGATCGGCAAGCGGGTTGCGGGTGAGCGCCTGCATCACACCGCCCGCCAGGCCGAGGGCGACCCCGGCGAGCAGGCCGAGCAGGGTGCGCGGCAGCCGCATGTCGTGCACGACGGTGTGGTCGGGCGAGGCGGGGTCCGTGAGGCCGGGCCAGACGGCGGCGAGCGGGAGCTGCTTGGCGCCGATCGCGATGCTGAGGACGAGCACCAGCAGCAGGACCAGCAGGGCGCCGAGCAGCCCCGCGGCGCGGACGGTGTGCCGGTGGCGGAGCCCTGCGGCCGTCGGCCCGGAGGCGGAACGGACCCCGGGGGCGGGGGACTT
This sequence comes from Streptomyces chumphonensis, assembly GCF_014779715.1. Taxonomy (GTDB): domain Bacteria; phylum Actinomycetota; class Actinomycetes; order Streptomycetales; family Streptomycetaceae; genus Streptomyces; species Streptomyces chumphonensis. Next base: position 5,911 of record NZ_JACXYU010000003.1, on the reverse strand, counting down.
GGTGAGCGTCACGTACGGGCTCCGGTCGGGGCCGCCGGGTGTGGGACGCCCCGGCGCTGGACAAAGGCTTAGGTTAGGTTAACCTAACGCCACTGCCGGAGGGTCTGGCCCCAGAGGTACGCGGCCACGCCCCCGACACCAGCCCGCCCGCACGTCAACGTGGCAGGCCGGCAGCCCCGCACGTCCGAAAGAAGGCACCACCATGTCCGCAGCACGCAAGCACCCCCTCTCCCGACGCGGCCTGCTCACGGCGGGCGGCGCCCTCGGCGCGGGCGCACTGCTGGCCGGCTGCGGCACCGGGACGAAGGGCGGTTCCGACCCGGCTCCGAAGGACGGCGGCGAGGCGTGGTCGTTCACCGACGACCGGGGCGAGAAGGTCACCGCGGACAGCCGTCCCGGGCGCATCGTCGCCTTCACCGGGACCGCCGCCGCCCTGCACGACCTGGGCCTGGGCGACCGGATCGCCGGCGTCTTCGGGGAGACCCGGCAGAAGGACGGCACGCCCGACCCGCTGGCCGGTGAACTCGACATCGACGCGGTCGAGATCGTCGGCAACGCCTACGGCGAGTTCAGCCTCGAGACGTACGCCAAGCTCCGCCCGGACCTGCTCGTCACCCACCAGTACGACCCCGGCGCCCTGTGGTACGTGCCCGAGGAGAGCAAGCAGAAGATCCTCGAACTGGCCCCCGACGTCGCCGTCGTCGTCGCCCGCGTCCCGCTGCCCGAGCCGATCCGCCGCTACGCCGAGCTCGCGGAGTCGCTGGGCGCCGACCTGAAGTCGAAGCAGGTCACCCGGGACAAGCAGCGCTTCGAGGCCGCCGCCGAGTCCCTGCGGCAGGCCGCGAAGGCCGCCGGCGGGCTGCGCGTCCTGGCGGCCTCCGGCGCGGCCGACCACTTCTACGTCTCCAACCCGGGCGTCAGCAGCGACCTCATGTACTTCAAGGAGCTCGGCGTCGACATCGTTGTCCCCGAGAAGCCGGACGCCGGCGACTACTTCGAGACGCTGAGCTGGGAGAACGCCGCCAAGTACGAGGCCGACCTCATCATGCTCGACAGCCGCACCGTCGCCCTCCAGCCCGACGCGCTGGAGTCCAAGCCGACCTGGCGGGAGCTGCCGGCCGTCAAGGCCGGCCAGGTCACCCCCTGGGACACCGTGCCCCGCTTCAGCTGGGCCGGCAGCGCCCCCCTGCTGGAGGACCTCGCCGAGGCCGTCCGGAACGCGAAGAAGCTCGGCTGACGCCCCGGCCCGGCCCGCCTCACGCCAGGCCGAGGCGGGCCAGCGCCCGGTCCGCCTCGGCCTCGCAGCCGCCGTCCCCCGCCGCGCTCCACGCGGCGGCGCACAGGGCGCGCAGCCCGTCGATGGGATCGCCCGCGCCGTCCAGGAGCAGTTCCCGGTGCCCCGCCCGGGCCGTCCAGCCGCCGCAGCTGAAGCCGCCCCCGTCGGCCGTCGCCCCGGGGCCCCGCTCGTCGCCCGGTTCGGCGGCCGGCTGGGGGCGTGGCCCGGGGTGCGGCACGAGGACGCCCCGCAGGTCGGCCGCCACGAACGTCGGCCGGTGCTCGGGACGGGCCCGCAGGAGCTGCGCGGCGTCGCACACCCCCGTCAGCACCAGCAGCGAGTCGACGCCGCCGGCGTGCGCGCCCTCGATGTCGGTGTCCAGCCGGTCCCCCACCACCAGCGGCCGGCGGGCGCCGGTGCGCAGGATCGTCTCCCGGTGCATGGGCGGGCGCGGCTTGCCCGCCACCCGCGGTTCGGGTGCCTCCCGCATCCAGCGGGTCGCGATGCGCACGACCTCCACCGCCGCGCCGTTTCCCGGCGCGATGCCCCGGCCGGTGGGGATGGTCAGGTCGGTGTTGGACGCGTACCAGGCCGCCCCCCGTCCCACCGCGAGCGCCGCCTCGGCCAGCCGCGCCCAGGCGAGCTCCGGCCCGCCGTACCCCTGCACGACGGCCACCGGCTCGTCGTCGGCGCCCTCCACGACCGTCAGCCCGCGCTCGGCCAGCGCCACCCGCAGCCCCTCGCCGCCCACGCACAGCACCCGCGCCCCCGGCGCGACCTCCTCCGCGATGAGCCGCGCCACCGCCTGCGCCGAGGTGACCACCTCCGACGGCTCCGCCGCGACCCCCAGCCGGGTCAGGTGCGCGGCGACCACCTCAGGGGTCCGTGCGGCGTTGTTCGTGACGTACGCCAGCCGCATCCCCGCCGAGCGGGCCGCCGCCAGCGCGCCGACGGCGTGCTCCACCGCCTGACCGCCCGCGTAGACGACGCCGTCGAGGTCGAGCAGCGCGGTGTCGTACGCCTCGGCGAGCGGAAGCTGTGACGATCGCAGCATGGGACGGGGTCTCCTCGGGGTCGCGGGTTCACACAAGCCGTCGGTCGGATGATCCTCAGGTCGTCCGATCATCTCTCACCCACGCCCCGGCGGTCTGGACAGGCGGCTTAGCATGCAGGGATGCATGCTGACGGTCTGCGCCTCGCCCCCTTCCGCGGTCTTCGCTACGCACCCGAACGGGTCAGCAGTCTCGCCGCCGTCACCTCGCCCCCGTACGACGTCGTGGTCCGCCCCGACCAGGTGCACCAACTGGAGACGGCCGACCCCTACAACATCGTCCGGCTCATCCTGCCCCAGACCGCCGACCCCACCGCACGGCACCGGCAGGCGGCCGACACCCTCCACGCGTGGGAGGCCGAGGGCGTCCTCACCCGCGACGAGAAGCCCGCGCTGTACGTGTACGAACAGCGCCGGGGCGAGATCCTGCAACGCGGACTCATCGGCGCGCTGCGCCTGACCGCCCCCGAGGAACGCGTCGTCCTCCCGCACGAGGACGTCATGCCCCAGGTCGTCGAGGACCGGCTCGCCCTGATGCGCGAGACGGCGGCGAACCTCGAACCGCTCCTGCTCTCCTACCGGGGCGACGGCACCGCCACGGGCGCCACCGCCGTCATCGAACGGGCGACCCGCCGCAGCCCGCTGCTCACCACGACGACGAGCGACGGTTTCGCCCACCGCCTGTGGTCCGTGACCGACCCGGCGGAACTCGCCGAGGCCGAAGCCGACCTGGCCGCCCGCCGCGCCCTCATCGGCGACGGCCACCACCGCTGGGCGACCTACCTCCGCCTCCGGGCCGAGCGGCCCGACCGCCCGGCCTGGCAGTACGGACTCGTGCTGCTGGTCGACACCGCCCGCTACCCCCTCCACGTCAGCGCCATCCACCGCGTCCTGCCCCGCCTGGCTCCGCGGGACGCGCTCGGCACGCTCGGCGACGCCTTCCGCGTCCGCCCCGTACCGGGCCCCCTCCCGGCCGCCCTCACCGTGCTGGAGAAGACGCCCGGCAACGCGTTCCTGCTCACCGGCGGTCCGGAGGAGTACCACCTGCTCGACCGGCCCGCGCCCGAACTGCTCGCCTCGGCGGTCCGGCAGGACCGGCCCGCCGCCTGGCGCCGACTGGACGCGACCGTCCTGCACGCCGCACTCCTCGACGCCGTCTGGGGCGTTCCCGACCGCGCCACGGACATCCAGTACCTGCACTCCGCCGAGGCCGCGGTCACCAAGGCGACGCAGACCGGCGGCACCGCCGTGCTCATGCGGCCCACCCCGGAGTCGGAGGTACGGGAACTGGCCGAGCAAGGTGTGACCATGCCGCGCAAGTCCACGTCGTTCGGCCCGAAGCCGGCCACCGGCCTCGTCCTGCGCACGCTCGACGAGAACTCCTGACGTCGGGGGCTGCTCCCCGAGCACGTCGTGGGGCGGAACCCCCGATCGGGTTCCGCCCCACGCCCCTCACACCGGCGCCCGGTCAGTCCCCGAGCGAACGCCCTTCCGGTGCCTCCGGACCGTCGTCTCGGGAACCCTCGGCCTCCGCCGCCTTGTGGGAAGCGTCCTCGGTCCCGCGGTCGGCCTCCGGGTCGGCCTCCGGGTCGAACGCGTCCAGGAACTCGATGCCGTCCAGCTCCGCGAGGCGGTCGGACGCGTCGGTCGTCCCGTTCTGGTCGGCCTCCAGCGCCCTGGCGAACCAGTCCCGGGCCTCCGCCTCACGGCCGACCTCCAGCAGCGCGTCCGCGTAGGCGTAGCGCAGGCGCGCGGACCACGGCTGCACGGAGCTCGACGCCAGTTCCGGGCTCTGCAACGTGACCACGGCGGCCTCCGTCTGACCCATGTCGCGGCGGGCGCCCGCCGCGACCAGGCGCATCTCGACCTGACCGGCCTTGTCGAGCTTCTTCACCTCGGGCTCGCCCGCCATGGCCAGTGCCTTTTCGGGACGACCCATGCCGCGCTCGCAGTCCGCCATGACCGGCCACAGGTGCTGCGACCCCGTCATCCGCCGCGCGGCACGGAACTCCGCCAACGCCTCGGCGTACTTCTCAGCCCCATAGGCCGCGAAGCCCATGGCCTCCCGCACCGTCGCGACCCGCGAGGCGAGCCGCAGGGCGACCTTCGCGTAGCCGTAGGCCCGCTCGGGGTCCTCGTCCAGCAGCCGGGCCACCATGACCAGGTTCTTGGCCACATCCTCAGCGAGCGTCTTCGGCAGGCTCATCAGGTCCTGGCGAACGTCCTTGTCGACCTCGTCGCCGGTGACGTCCTCGGGAATCGGCAGGCGCCGGACGTACTCGCGCGGCCGATCGTCACGCCCGTGGTCATCCCGGCGCGGCCCACGCGGCCCACCACCGCTGCGGAATCCGCCGCGACCGCGGTCGTCGCGGCCCCGGTCCTCACGACGGTCCTCACGACCCCTCGGCCCACCATACGGCCGCCGCTCGTCACGCCGGTCGTCGCGCCGGAAGCCGGGACGCTCGTCACGCGGACGGAACTCCCGCCGCCCCTCACGCCGGTCGTCCCGTCGGTCGTCACGCCGGTCGTCGCGCCGGAAGCCGGGACGGTCGCCACGGGGACGGAACTCCCGCCGCTCACCGCCACGATCGTCCCGACGCCCCTCGCGCCGATCATCCCGCCGCTCGTCACGCCGGAAGTCCGGACGGTCATCACGCGGACGGAACTCCCGCCGCCCCTCACGCCGGTCGTCCCGTCGCTCGTCACGCCGGAAGTCCGGACGGTCACCCCGGGGGCGGAACTCCCGCCGCCCGTCGCGCCGGTCGTCGCGGCGGGCGTCACGCCGGAAATCGGGACGGTCACCGCGCGGGCGGAACTCCCGCCGCTCACCGCCACGATCGTCCCGACGCCCCTCGCGCCGATCATCCCGCCGCTCGTCACGCCGGAAGTCCGGACGGTCGCCACGGGGACGGAACTCCCGCCGCTCACCGCCACGATCATCGCGTCGAAAGCCAGAGCCACCCCGGTCGTCGTCGCGGTTGCCGAAGGGCCGGCGTCCGTCCCGACGCTCGTCGGACCGGCCACCGCCGCGACGGTCGTCATCGCGACGGAACGAGGGGCGGCCATCACCCCGCCCACCGTCACGACGGAATCCGCCCCGGTCTCGGTCGTCATCGCGACGCGGGCCCCGAGGCCGGTCGTCGCGGTCACGGCGGAAGCCCTGTCCGCCGTCTCGGCGGTCGCCGCGCCCGAAGCCACCTCGGTCACCGCCACTCTGTCGACGCGGCCGGTCCGGCCTGTCCGGCCTGCCGGACCGCTCATCCGGTGAATTGGTCATCGAGGTGACTCCTTGGTCTGTGGTGCGAAAACAAAAAAGGACCCCTGGTCCCAGCATGTCGCTGGGACCAGGGGTCCTCTCAAAGATTGTTCGGCGGCGTCCTACTCTCCCACACACTCCCGCATGCAGTACCATCGGCGCTGAAAGGCTTAGCTTCCGGGTTCGGAATGTAACCGGGCGTTCCCCTAACGCTATAACCACCGAAACCCTATCACCGCTCGAGAAGCGGAAAACTGACAAGGTCAGCGAACAAGCACTCTGTTCAGTTGATTCTCTAGCTGAACCGAAGCAGTTTGCTGCCTGGGAG
>NZ_JACXYU010000029.1 GCF_014779715.1 Streptomyces chumphonensis | reverse complement strand
AAAAGACCGCCACAACGCCGCCAACGACACCATCACCGCCCACAACGCCGGCTGCACCACATCCACCCGCTCCAACGACGGAGCACCCGCAACACCCCGCAACACATCCTCAAGCGACCACCCCACCAACCCAGCCAACGCCGCCGAACACTCCGCCAACCGCTCCGCGAACACCGGCGAAGCATCCAGCAACTCCACCGCCATCCCCACCCACTGCGCCCCCTGACCCGGAAACACGAACACCGACTTCCCCGCCAGCTGACGTCCTTCGACCACCGAGTCAGCAGGCTCACCCGCCGAAAGCGAAGCCAACCCCGCCAGCAACTCATCCCGATCAGCGGCCACCACCGCCGCACGATGCTCCAGATGCGCCCGCGACAACGCCGCCGAGAAACCGACATCCACCAACGACAGCTCCGGCCGTGCCGTCAGCAGGGCCCGCACCCGGTCGGCCTGCTCCCGCAGCGCCGCCTCACTCCGCGCCGATATCGGCACCGGCACCACCGACGGGGCGACGCCCGGGTCACCCTCCTCGACGGACTCCGGCTCCTCGGCGGGGGCCTCCTCCAGGATCACGTGCGCGTTGGTGCCGCTGACGCCGAACGAGGACACCGCAGCCCGACGCGGACGGCCCGACGCGGGCCACTCCCGCGCCTCCGCCAGCAACTCCACCGCACCCGAATCCCACTCCACATGCGGAGAGGGCGCGTCGACGTGCAGGGTCTGCGGCTGAATCCCGTACCGGAGCGCCTGGACCATCTTGATGACGCCGGCCACACCGGCGGCCGTGGAGCTGTGGCCGATGTTGGACTTGATCGATCCCAGCCGCAGCGGCTCGCCGTTCCGGTCCCGGCCGTAGGTCGCCAGCAGCGCCTGCGCCTCGATCGGGTCACCCAGCTTCGTCCCCGTACCGTGACCCTCCACCACGTCCACATCCGACGTGCCCAGACCCGCGTTCGCCAACGCCTGCCGAATCACCCGCTCCTGCGACGGACCGTTCGGCGCCGTCAGACCGTTACTCGCACCGTCCTGGTTCACCGCACTGCCCCGCAGCACCGCCAACACCCGGTGCCCCCTGCGCCGCGCCTCCGACAACCGCTCCAACACGACCAGACCGAGACCGTCGGAGAAGCCGGTGCCGTCGGCGGAGGCCGAGTACGCCTTGCACCGCCCGTCGGGCGACAGCGCCCGCTGGCGGCTGAACTCGACGAAGAGGAAGGGCCCGGAGAGGATGGTGACGCCGCCGACGAGCGCCATCGAGCACTCGCCGTCCCGCAGGGCGCGCGCGGCCAGGTGCAGTGCGACGAGGGACGAGGAGCACGCGGTGTCGACCGACACCGACGGGCCCTCCAGACCGAGGGTGTAGGAGATGCGGCCGGAGACCACGCTGGAGGTCGAGCCGGTCAGTCGGAGGCCCTCGATCTCCGGCAGGCTGCCCGCGGGGCCGACCGCGTAGTCCGAGGAGCCGACACCGCAGTACACGCCGGTGTCGGAGCCGCGCAGGGACGTCGGGTCGATGCCCGCGTCCTCGAACGCCTCCCAGGCGGCCTCCAGCAGGAGCCGCTGCTGCGGGTCCATCGCGGTGGCCTCGCGGGGGCTGATGCCGAAGAACTCGGCGTCGAAGTCGCTGACCCGGTCGACGAAGCCGCCGACCCGCGCGTACGCCGTGCCGAGCCGCTCGGGGTCCGGGTCGTAGAGGCCCTCCAGGTCCCAGCCACGGTCGGTGGGCATCGGCGTCATGCCGTCGCGCCCCTCGGCGACGAGCTGCCACAGCTCCTCGGGCGAGGTGACGCCGCCGGGGTAGCGGCAGCTCATGCCCACGATCGCCAGCGGCTCGCTCGCCCGGTCCTCGTACGCGCGCAGCCGGTCCCGGGCGTCGGACAGGTCGACGGCCATCTTCTTCAGGTAGCGGACGAGCTTTTCCTGCTGCGGCTCGTTCTGGGGGCCGGTGCCGGCCATGCTCACGTCCTTATCCCTCGTCATGCCTCACCGAACTCCGCGTCGATCAGGCTGAAGACTTCGTCCACGGATTCGGCGGCCTCGATCCGCCCACTCGTGCTCTGGCCGGTGCCCGACAGGGCCGTGGCCAGCGTGCGCAGCCGTCCGGCGAGCCGCTGCTTCTCCTCCGTCGCCGCCTCGGCGAGCAGGTTCTCGAGCTTGTCGATTTCGACGTCCAGGGACGGCTCCGCCTCGCCCCCGCCGAGTTCGGCGAGCAGCAGCCGGGCGACGGCCGCCGGGGTCGGGTGGTCGAAGATCAGCGTCGCGGGGAGCCGGACGCCGGTGGCCTGGGTCAGCCGGTTGCGCAGCCCCACGGCACCGAGCGAGTCGAATCCCAGGTCCTTGAAGGGTCGCTCCGCGCCGATCGCGGTGACCCCGTCATGGCCGAGGACGGCCGCCGCCTGCGTGCGGACCAGGTCCAGCAGGACCGGTTCGCGCTCCGCCTCACCGACCTCGGCGAGGCGCGCGGCCAACGACCCACCCGCCGGCTCGGCCGGCTGGGTCGGGACCCGGGCCAGGCCGCGCAGCAGGGCGGGCAGCAGCCCGGCCCGGGCCTGCGCCCGCAGCGCGGCGGGGTCGAGCCGCACGGGCGCCAGCAGTGCCGCGTCCGCTCCGAGCGCCTGGTCGAACAGCTCCAGCCCCTCCTCGTCGGAGAGCGGCACGGCGCCCATGCGCTCCAGCCTCGCCAGCGCCTCCTCGCCCAGGTCACCCGCCATGCCGGCGGTGTTCGCCCACAGGCCCCAGGCCAGGGACGTCGCGGGCAGGCCGGACGCCCGGCGCAGCTGCGCGAGCGCGTCCAACGACGCGTTCGCCGCCGCGTAGTTCGCCTGCCCCGGACTGCCGATCAACGGCGCGACCGAGGAGAACAGCACGAAG
>NZ_JACXYU010000028.1 GCF_014779715.1 Streptomyces chumphonensis | reverse complement strand
AGCGCCTGGCACCAACTCCTCACCAACACCGCCCACACCACCACCCACGGCATCCCCACCACACCCCCGAACCGCCACCCCAACCCCCACATCAACCTCCCCACCTACCCCTTCCAACACCAGCACTTGTGGATCGTGGACGAACCGGACACCACCGCGTCAGAGGCGGGCCCGGTGGACGGGCCTGACGCGGCCTTCTGGGACGCGGTCGAGGCACAGGATCTCGGGGAGTTGGTCCGGACCCTGGAGGTGGACGAGGAGCAGGGTGCGTCGCTGTCGGCCGTGCTGCCCACGTTGTCTTCGTGGCGTCGGCGCAGCAAGGAACGGACAGCGGTTGACTCGTGGCGGTTCCGCGCCGCGTGGCGGCCGGTGGAGTGGAGCGGCCACGCACGGCTGACGGGTACGTGGTGGGTCGTGGTGCCCACGGGGCACACCGACTCTTCGTGGGTCGTGGAGACGACGCGGATGCTCACCCGCCATGGGGTGGGTGTGGTGACGGTGGAGCTGTCGGCGGATGATGCCGACAGGACGGCGTTGGCCGAGCGGTTCGCCGCGCTGGGCGCGGCCGGTGAAGACGCGCCAACCGGTGTGCTGTCCTTCCTCGCGTGGGAAGGACGGCGCGACCCCCGGCGCCGGTCCCTTCCCCTCGGCGTCAGTCTCACGCTCGCGCTGGCCCAGGCGTGGGTGGACCTCGGGAGTCGGGCACCGCTGTGGTGCCTGACGCGGGGGGCGGTGTCGGCGGCCCCCGGGGACGCCCCGGCCGATCCGGTGCAGGCACAGCTGTGGGGTCTGGGTCGTGTCGTCGCGCTTGAACACCCCGGTTCCTGGGGCGGGTTGATCGACCTGCCCACGGAACCGGACGCCTCGTCCCTCACCGGCCTGCTGCGTGTCCCCGCCGACGGCGGCGGCGAGGACCAGGTGGCCGTGCGCCGGGGTGGCGTCCTCGTCCGACGGATGGTCGGTGCGGCGACGGGGGACGCGAAGCCCGGCCGCCGCTGGCAACCCCGGGGAACCGCTCTGATCACCGGCGGGACGGGGAGTCTGGCCCCCCGGTTGGCGCGGCGGCTGGCCGAGACCGGCGCCGAGCACCTGGTGCTGGTCAGCCGCTCGGGGGCCGACGCGCCCGGGGCCGCCGAGCTGTCGGCGGAGTTGTCCGCAGCCGGTGTCCAGGTGACGGTGGCGGCCTGTGACGTGTCGGACCGCGAAGCCGTCGCGGCGCTGCTGGCGCGGCTGCGCGCCGAGGGCCACGTCGTGCGCACCGTGCTGCACACGGCCGCTTACATCGAGTTGGCGCCGTTCGCGGGGACGACCGCGGAGAGCTTCGACGCCGTCCTGGCTGCCAAGGTGGACGGCACCGAGCATCTGGCCGAGCTGCTCGACGCGGAGGAGCTGGACGCGTTCGTGTTGTTCTCCTCGATCGCCGGGTTCTGGGGCAGCGGTGACCACGCGGCGTACGCGGCGGCCAACGCGGCGCTGGACGCGTGGGCGGAACAGGGTCGGGCCCGGGGACTGCCGATGACGTCCGTGGCATGGGGCGTCTGGGAGGACGCCGTCAACACGTGGCGCAACCTGGGCGACACCGACGTCGAAGCGACGCGCGAGCGCGTACGCCGTCAGGGCTTGCCGCTGATGCGGCCCGAGTCGGCGCTCGCGGCGCTGGAACAGGCGCTCGAACACGACGACGCCTTCGTCGCGGTCTCGGACATCGACTGGGAACGGTTCGTGCCGCTGTTCACCGCTATGCGGCCGAGTCGTCTGCTCGCCGAACTGCCCGCAGCCCGTTCCGTGTCGGAGCGCAGCACGACGGTTCCTGCGCACGCGGAGGGTCAGGTTGGCGAAGGCCCCGTCCCCGGTGCGGAGTTGCGGCGGCAGCTGGACGGCCTCTCACCGGCGGACGCCGAACGCGTCCTACTCGAACGCGTCGACTCACTGGCGAGAACGGTGCTCGGCCACGGCGGGACGGAGACCCTCTCCCCGGACCGCGCCTTCAAGGATCTCGGCTTCGAGTCGCTGACGGCCGTGGAGCTGCGTAACCGCTTGAACCGGGAGACCGGCTTGCGGCTGCCCGCGACCCTGGTCTTCGACCGGCCGACGCCGCGCGCTCTCGTCGGCCATCTGCGGGAGCTGCTCCTCCCCCGGCCGGAGAAGGAGGCCACCGGGGACCACCGTTCTCTCACGGCGCATCAGGGCCGGCCCGGCGATGACGAGGACGCCATCGCGATCGTCGGGATGGCGTGCCGCTTCCCCGGCGGCGTCGACTCCCCCGAGTCCCTGTGGCGACTGCTGGCCGAGGGCGGCGACGCGGTCTCCTCACCGCCCGCCGCGCGCGGTTGGGCACAGGGCCGGGCGTTCGGAGTCGAGGACCCCGGCGTCCTGCGCGGCGGGTTCCTGGCGGACGTCAGCGGCTTCGACGCGGCGTTCTTCGGCATCGGCCCGCGCGAGGCGCTGGCCATGGACCCGCAACAACGGCTGCTCCTGGAGACCACCTGGGAGGCGTTCGAGCGCGCGGGCGTCGACCCGGCCTCGCTGCGCGGCAGCCGCACCGGAGCGTTCATCGGCGCGATGGGGCACGGCTACGGGCAACGGTCCGCCGACGCCCCGCAGGCCGTTCAGGACTACGTGATCACCGGGGGTGTGACGAGCGTCATCTCGGGCCGGCTGGCCTACACCTTCGGGCTGGAGGGCCCGGCGGTCACGGTGGACACGGCCTGCTCGTCGTCCCTGGTCGCACTGCACCTGGCCATGCGCTCGCTCCGCAGCAACGAGTCCACGATGGCGCTGGCGGGCGGTGTCGTGGTGATGCCGACGCCGGACGTGTTCGTCGGCTTCGGCCGAATGGGCGCACTGGCGAAGGACGCGCGCTGCAAGGCGTTCTCCGACGATGCGGACGGCTTCGGGCTGGCCGAGGGTGCCGGAGTCGTGCTGCTGGAGCGCCTCTCGGACGCGCGCCGCAACGGGCACCGGGTGCTGGCCGTCGTGCGCGGCTCAGCCATCAACCAGGACGGGGCGAGCAACGGTCTCGCCGCACCCAACGGACCCGCCCAGGAACGTGTCATCCGCGCGGCGCTGGCCGATGCCGGGGTGGCGCCCGGAGAGGTGGACGCCGTGGAGGCGCACGGCACGGGCACCCGGCTGGGCGACCCGATCGAGGCCCAGGCGCTGCTCACGACCTACGGAGCGAACCGTCCCGTGGACCGGCCGCTGCGACTCGGTTCGTTGAAGTCGAACATCGGCCACACCCAGGCCGCCGCCGGGGTCGCGGGCGTGATGAAGATGGTCCTCGCTCTTCAACACGGCGTCCTGCCGTCGACTCTGCACGTCACGGAGCCGACGACGCACGTCGACTGGTCGGACGGGACGATGGAAGTGCTGACCGAGCAGCGCGAGTGGCCGAGGGGTGGACGGCCCCGCCGGGCCGGGGTGTCCGCCTTCGGCATCAGCGGCACCAACGCCCACGTCGTCCTGGAGGAGGCACCTGAGGAGCCGCAGGGTCCGACCCCGGTACCAGTACCCGCCAGCGCTTCGGAGACCGCCGCAGCGGAGTCGCTGCCGGTGGTGTCGCTGTTGCTGTCCGCGCGGGACGAGAACGCCCTCCGCGCCCAGGCGGGACGCCTGGCGGCCCACCTGCGGGAAACCACCGACGACGTGCGCGAGGTCGCCCACGCCCTGACCACCCAGCGCGCCTTCCTCGACCACCGCGCCGTCATCCTCGGCAACAACCGCGACGAGTTGCTGCGCGGCCTGGACA
>NZ_JACXYU010000027.1 GCF_014779715.1 Streptomyces chumphonensis | reverse complement strand
GCTGCGCACCGAGGCGGTGATGACGTCGGCGTCCGCCGGCATCGACGACCTCAGCCACACGGGCGGCAAGACGACGACGACCGTGGCCATGGACTTCGGCCGGATCACCCTCGACGACGACCTGATCCTGTACCTGTTCGGTACGCCGGGGCAGGACCGGTTCTGGTTCATGTGGGACGACCTGGTGCGTGGGGCGATCGGTGCCGTCGTGCTCGTCGACACGCGGCGTTTGGCGGACTGCTTCCCGGCGGTGGACTACTTCGAGAACAGCGGGCTCCCCTTCGTCGTCGCCCTCAACGGGTTCGACGGCCACCAGCCGTATCGGCCGGAGGAGGTGCGCGAGGCGTTGCAGATCGGGCCGGACACCCCGATCATCACGACCGACGCCCGGCACCGCGCCGACGCGAAGAGCGCGCTGATCACCCTCGTGGAACACGCCCTCCTCGCGCGGCTGCGCTGAGCCCGGCGTCCGCTCGGCCCGGCGGTGGCAAGGCTGTGTGGTTGGCCACACCGCCTTGTCACCGCGCCCACAATCCTTCATAACGTTTCGACAGAGAATCGCGGAAAACCGAGCACGGGCGGCGAGCGCGGCACTGCACTCTGCGTACGTTCCTCTCGCCGTTCGCCGATAAAAGCACCTTGTGTCCGCTTTTGTCGATTGAAGGTTCCGTGAATGCGTAGTCGATAGTCGCGTTTTCAAGTGTTTGGAAAGCGCCCCCGGACGTGCTGGAATTCGCTGAACTCAGCAGTAGTCGCGGCACGCCGAGGCCGAGGTGCCGACGCCGAGAGGTTTGGTCGAGTGAGGCGAAGCAAGACGGCGCCCCCGCCGCCGGAGTCGCGGGGCAACTTCACCCCGCGCGGTGCGGCCGGTCCCCCCGGGCCCGCCGAACCGGCCGGGGACAGCGCGAGCGGAGGAGACTCCAGCAAGTTCGCCGTGCGGAACTGGCGTGTGGCCACCCGGCTGAACGCGATCCTGCTCATCCCGGTGGTCGTCGCGCTCATCTTCGGCGGCTTCCGCGTACAGAGCTCCGTCGCGACGCTGGGCGAGGCGCAGGACGCCGAGGCCACCGCCGAGCTGGTCCGGGCCGCCGCGTCCTACGGCCACGCGCTCCTCGACGAGCGGGACCGCACCGCCGCGCCGCTGCTGAAGGGCGACGAGGACGCCCCCGAGGTCCTGGAGGCCCGGGAGGCCACCGACGCGGCCAAGAGCGCGTTCGACGAGGCCGCCGAGAACGCCCCGCGGACACCCAGCCTCGAACGCCGGCTCAACGCCGTCCGCGACGTCGAGTCGCGCCTGGGGCCCCTCCGGGAGGCCGCCTACAGCGACGAACTGGGCGGGGTGGAGACCGAGCTCGGCTACGTCGAGGTGCAGCACCCGCTGATGAACCTCTCCAACGAGCTCGGCCTGGGCACGGGCAACATCACCTCCTACGGCCGGACCGTCTACGCCATCTCCCTCGCCAAGGCCGCCGAGTCCCTCACCCGCTCCATCGGCACCCACCTGCTGGTGGAGCCCGGCCCGGGCGAGGAGGACGAGCAGGCACAACTCCTGGCCTTCTCCTCCTACGCGTACCTGGAGAAGATCGCCCTCACCGAGTACACCAACGCGGGCACCGAGGAGGACGTGCAGCGGCTCCGCTCCGAGCTGGGCGGACTGGAGAGCCAGGCCCAGCGGAACGCCGCCGAGGCCGAGGCGTCGGCCGAGGCGGCCGGGCGCGAGTTCGTCACCCCGCCGCCGTTCGAGGAGATGGTGAACCTCATCGCCTCCGGCACCTCCGTGGAGGAGCTGGCCGAGCGCGGCGTCACCGCGGAGGTCTGGTACCAGGCCACCACGGCCAAGTTCGACGTGTACCGGGGCATCGAACAGGACCTGGCGAACCGGGCCGTGGCCGAGTCGCAGGAGATCGCGGCCGACGCCAAGACCGAGGCCGTCGTCAACTCCGTCATCGTGCTCGTCGCCCTGCTGCTGGCGTTCCTCATCGCCGGCCTGATGGCCCGCTCGATGAGCAAGTCGATGATCCGGCTGCGCACGGCCGCCTTCGACGTCGCCGAGCAGCGGCTCCCGATGCTCGTCGACCAGCTCTCGCGGACCGACCCCGGCCGCGTCGACACCCAGGTCCAGCCGATCGACATCGACACCAAGGACGAGATCGGCGAGGTCGCCCGCGCCTTCGACCAGGTGCACCGCGAGGCGGTCCGGCTGGCGGCCGAGCAGGCCCTCCTCCGCGGGAACGTCAACGCGATCTTCACCAACCTCTCCAGCCGCAACCAGGGTCTCATCGAGCGCCAGCTCGGCCTGATCACCGATCTGGAGAACAACGAGGCCGATCCGGACCAGCTGGAGAGCCTCTTCAAGCTCGACCACCTGGCCACCCGCATGCGCCGCAACGGCGAGAACCTGCTCGTCCTCGCGGGGGAGGAGCCCGGCCGCCGCTGGAACCAGCCCGTCCCGCTCGTGGACGTGCTGCGCGCCGCCTCCTCCGAGGTGGAGCAGTACGAGCGCATCGAGATCACCGGCGTTCCCGAGAGCGAGATCCACGGGTCCGTCGTCACCGACCTCGTGCACCTGCTCGCCGAGTTGCTGGAGAACGCGACGTCGTTCTCCTCGCCGCAGACGAAGGTCAAGGTCACCGCGACCCGGCTGCCGGACGGCCGCGTCATGATCGAGATCCACGACAAGGGCATCGGCCTCACCGCCGAGGACTTCGCGGACATCAACCACAAGCTGGCCAACCCGCCCACGGTCGACGCCGCGATCTCCCAGCGCATGGGCCTGTTCGTGGTCGGACGCCTCGCCGACCGGCACGGCATCCGCGTCCAGCTCCGCCCCTCCGGCGAGCAGGCCGGGACGACGTCGCTGGTGATGCTGCCGGAGGCCATCACGCACGGCGGTGGCGGCGAGGCGCTGATCGAGGAGGACTTCACCGTCTCCCGGATCATGCCGGAGGCGGCCCCCGACGGACCGTCCGCCGTGCCCGCCGCGCCCACCGCCGCCCAGCTCGGCTTCGACGACAGCCGTTACGCCGGCCCGCCCGTCTCCGCGCCGGACGACCTCTCCGCGCTCGACCCGGCGGACCGGCCCCAGCACGCCGACGCGCACCGTTCCGCACCGGAGCGGGAGTCCGACGCGGCGGAGGGCTACGCGGGGCCGCCCGCGGACGGCGGGCAGCCCGGTTACGGGCAGGGCGCCCCCTACGACCAGCGGGCCTACGAGCACGCCGAGGCCCCGGGCCGCGAGTTCGACGCCGGGTACGGCGAGGCGAACCCGTACGACGGGCAGGACGCCTACGGTCCCTACGACCAACAGCAGGCCGGTCAGGACCCGTACCTGCAGGAAGGTTACGGCCAGGACGGCTACGGCGGCGGGGACTACGGCCAGGGCGACTACGCGTCGGGCTATCCGGCCCCGGACGGTGCCGCGCGGCAGAGCTACGACGCCGCCGACCACGGCTCCCGGACCGCGTACGACGAGACCGCGCAGCTGCCGCAGGTCGGCCCCGGAGCACCCGCCTTCGGTGCGGGAGCCTCCGGCGGTCAGGGGGAGCCCTCCGTGTTCGGCGTCCGGCCCGACCCGGCCGGGGCTCCCGCACCGCCCGGGGAGCGCGTAGGCTTCGAACGCCCCCTCGGCTCGACGACCGGCTCCGTCACCGACGCCGGTCTGCCTCGCCGCGAGAAGCGGTCGGCGTCGTCGACCGAGGCGGGCCTGCCGGTGCGGCAGCCGTCGCCCCGGCAGGACGTGCCCGCGCCCGCCGAGGAGCCCGAGCCGTCCGAGTGGCGCTCGTCCAACGACGACCGTTGGGACCGCGCGGAACAGTCGCGTGAGCCCAGGGCCGGTGGCACCACCACCTCCGGCCTGCCGCGAAGGGTGGCGGGGGCGAACCTCATCGAGGGCGCCGCGGACACGACGGACCACGGAGGCCCACAGGTCTCCCGGGCCCCCGAGGACGTCCGGGGCAGGCTGAGTAACCTGCACCGTGGCGTACGCCGAGGACGCGGTTCGAACACCCGGAACCCGCAGACCGATCGACCGGGCTACAACCCCGGCAGCACCTACGAGCAGGAGCGTTAGTGTGAGCCCGATGAGCCAGGCGGCGCAGAACCTCAACTGGTTGATCACTAACTTCGTGGAGAACACCCCCGGGGTCTCTCACACC
>NZ_JACXYU010000026.1 GCF_014779715.1 Streptomyces chumphonensis | reverse complement strand
CGTCGAGACCGGTCAGGAGTTCGTCGCGGTTGTTGCCGAGGATGACGGCGCGGTGGTCGAGGAAGGCGCGCTGGGTGGTCAGGGCGTGGGCCACTTCGCGCACGTCGTCGGTGGTCTCCCGCAGGTGGGCCGCCAGGCGTCCCGCCTGGGCGCGGAGGGCGTTCTCGTCCCGCGCCGACAGCACCAGCGACACCACCGACGTCTCGGGCTCGGCCTCGGCCTTCCCGGGTGCACCCTGATCGGTGATGGTCGCGGGCCCGGGCGTCTCGTCGGGTGCCTGTTCGAGGATGACGTGGGCGTTGGTGCCGCTGATGCCGAAGGAGGAGACGGCGGCCCGGCGCGGCCGGTCCACCGTCGGCCAGGGGCGCTGCTCCGTGAGGAGTTCGACGCCCCCCGACGCCCAGTCGACGTACGGTGAGGGAGCGTCCACGTGCAGGGTCTGCGGGAGGACGCCGTGGCGCAGGGCGAGGACCATCTTCATCACCCCGCCGACCCCGGCGGCGGCCTGGGCGTGCCCGATGTTGGACTTGAGCGAGCCCAGCCACAGCGGGCGTTCGGCGGGACGGTCCTGCCCGTAGGTGTCGATGAGCGCCTGCGCCTCGATCGGGTCACCCAGCTTGGTGCCGGTGCCGTGTGCCTCGACCGCGTCCACGTCCGCGGGCGTCAGTCCGGCACTGCCGAGCGCCTGCCGGATCGCGCGTTCCTGTGCCGGTCCGTTCGGTGCCGAGAATCCGCTGCTGGCGCCGTCCTGGTTGACGGCGGAGCCGCGCACCACGGCCAGCACGCGGTGCCCGTTGCGGCGGGCGTCGGACAACCGCTCCAGGACCAGCACGCCCACACCCTCGGCCCAGCCCGTGCCCTGCGCGCCGGCCGCGAAGGAGCGGCAGCGGCCGTCGGGTGAGAGGGCACGCTGTCGGCTGAACTCGACGAAGCTCACCGGCGTGGTCATCACCGTCACGCCGCCGACCAGTGCCATCGAGCACTCGCCCTGGCGCAGGGACTGGCCCGCGAGGTGCAGGGCCACCAGCGAGGACGAACAGGCCGTGTCCACCGTGACCGCCGGACCCTCCAGCCCGAGCGTGTAGGCGACGCGACCCGACACCACGCTGCCGAGGCTCCCGGTCATCAGGTAGCCCTCCAGGCCGTCGGGTGCCCGGCGCAGACGGGAGGCGTAGTCCTGGTGCATGACGCCCGCGAAGACGCCCGTGCGGGTGCCGCGCACCGAGGTCGGATCGATGCCGGACCGCTCCAGGGCTTCCCAGGACGTCTCCAGCAGCAGCCGCTGCTGCGGGTGCATGGCCGTCGCCTCGCGGGGGCCGATGCCGAAGAACCCGGGGTCGAAGTGGGCGGCACCGCGCAGGAAGCCGCCGGAGCGCGTGTACGTCCGGCCGGTGACCTCGGGGTCGGGGTCGTACAGGCCCGCGACGTCCCACCCACGGTCCTCGGGGAAGTCGGAGACGGCGTCCGTGCCGTCCGCCACCAGGCGCCACAGCTCCTCGGGCGAGGTGACGTCCCCCGGGTACCGGCAGGCCATGCCGACGACGGCCAGCGGCTCGTCGGTGGCGGCAGCGGCGGCGGTCAGCCTGCGGTTCTGCTGACGCAACAGCTCGGCCTCTTTGAGCGAGGCGCGCAGTGCTTTGACGACTTGCTCGTTCGACGCGGTCATCGGGAGTCTCCGAACCTCTGGGTACGCGGCACGATGGCGGGGGTGAGGAACGTCCTCGGGGCGGGGTCAGTCGTCTCGCAGGGCGGCCCGGACCAGGTCGTCCAGATCCATGGCGTCGATCGCGTCGGCCACATCGCCGCCGTCTGGGCTGTCCGGCGGTTCGTGTCCGGCGTCCGCGGGGTTCGGCGTGGCGACGCGGTCAGTTCCGGGGACGGCCTCCGGCGGCGGGGACGCGGTGTCCCCGGCGGGGAACAACAGGCTCTCCAGCCTCCCGGCCACGGCCGTGGGCGTGGGATGGTTGAAGATCAGGGTCGCCGGAAGCCGCAGCCCGGCCTCGGCTCCCAGCCGGTTGCGCAGCTCCAGCGCGGTCAGCGAGTCGAGGCCCAACTCCAGGAAGCCCCGGTCGGGATCGACCTGCTGTCCCTCCGCGTGGCCGAGTACGGCCGCCACGGTGCGCCGGACGAGTTCCAGCAGCGCCCGGCTCCGGTCGGTTTCCGACGCGCTCCGCAGCCGCTCGTACAGACCGCTCCCGCCCGTACCGGTGCCGTCGGACGCACCGGGCGCCACTGTGCGCGGGGCCGGTCGTACGAGACCGCTGAGGAGTGCGGGCACCTCGGTACCGGCCCGCACGGCCGCCAGGTCCCACCGGGCCGGCACGAGGACGGCCGGTGCGGTCCGGGCCGCTGCCGTCCGTAGAGCCGCGTCGAAGAGGGCCAGACCCTCTTCCGTGGGCATCGGGGCCAGTCCCGTCCGGCGCAGGCGGCTCAGGTCCGAGGTGGTGAGGTGTCCCGTCATCCCGCCGGACTCCGCCCACAGCCCCCAGGCCAGCGAGAGCGCGGGCAGCCCTTCGGCGCGGCGGAGATGCGCCAGCGCGTCCAGCCAGGCGTTGGCCGCCGAGTAGCTCCCCTGCCCCGCCTGCCCGAGCACTCCGGCCGCGGAGGAGAAGAGCACGAACGCCTTCACCTCGTGCTCACGGGTGAGTTCGTGCAGGTGCCAGGCGGCGTCCGCCTTGGGCCGCAGCACGGCGGCGACGCGGTCGGGGGTGAGCGTCTCCAGGGTGCCGTCGTCCAGCGTGCCCGCCGTGTGCACCACGGCCCGGAGCGGATGGCCGTGCGGAACGTGGTCCAGGGCCCGGCGGAGCTCCGCACGCCGGGACACGTCGCAGGCGACGATCACGACCTCCGCGCCCGCCGCGACGAGTTCCTTCCGCAGCACGTCCGCCCCGGGGGCCTCGGGGCCGCGACGGCTGAGCAGCAGCAGACGCCGTACGCCGTGGTGCTCGACGAGGTGCCGAGCCGTCAACGCGCCCAGCAGCCCCGTACCACCGGTGATCAACACCGTGCCGTGACCGTCGAACCCGCTGCCCGCGCCCGGCTCCTCCCCTTCCTGCTCTCCGTCCCCGGCTTCCGGACCGGCGCTCGGCTCGACCTGTCGCGTCTCCGCCAGCCGTGCGGCGTACACCTCACCACGGCGGACGGCGAGCTGCGGCTCGACGGCGGAACGGTCGAGCGCGACCGTCAGGGCCCGGAACGACTCCGGAGCCTCGTCCACGTCGGCCAGGACGATCCTGCCCGGATGCTCGGACTGCGCCGACCGCACCAGGCCCCACAGCGGTGCCCACCCCAGATCGTCGATGCCCTCCCCGTCCCGGACGGCCACGGCACCCCTGGTCAGCAGCACCAGTCGCCAGGCCGAGAACCGCTCCTGGGCGAGCCAGGTGGTCAGCGCCTCCAGCGCCCGCGCCAGCGCCGTGTGCGCCGCCGCGACGCCGGCGTCCGCGCTCCCCACGCACGGCAGGACGACGGTGGTCGGCTCCGTCGCGTCACCGGACGTCACGCCCTCCGGGGCTGCCAGCAGATCGGCGAGGTCGGAGTGCGTGGGGCGGGGCAGCCCCGGCACCGCGCGTCCGACCACGACAGGCTCAAGCCCTGACCGTTCGCCCTCCGCCACGCCCAGCGGACGCCATCCCACGGTGTAGAGGGGGCCGTGCGTGCGCAGCCGCATGGTCGCGCGGAACTGCTCGGCCGTCACCGGGCGCAACGTCAGCGAGGCCACCGATATGACCGGCCGGCCCGTCTCGTCGCAACCGGTCATCGACACGGTGTCGGGTCCGATCGGCGTCAGCCGGACGCGCAGCACCTCGGCGCCCGTGGCGTGCAAGGTGACCCCGCTCCACACGAACGGCAGCCGGACCCCGTCGGAGCCCTCCAGCAAGCAGGCGTGCAGAGCCGCGTCGAGCAGCGCCGGATGGACGCCGAACCGGCGGGCGTCCGTCCGGGGCCCGTCGGGCAGCCGCACCTCCGCGACCAGCTCGCCGTCCCTGCGCCCGTGCGCCCTCAGCCCCCGGAAGGCCGGACCGTACTGGAACCCCGCCTCCGCCAGCCGCTCGTACCAGCCGTCCACCGGCGTCAACGCCGACGTGTCGGCGTCGGCCGACCACACGGGAGCCTCGATCGCCGAGGTCGGTTCCGGGGCCAGCGTGGCGGTCGCGTGATGAGTCCACGTGTCGTGGTCGACGCTCGTGTGCACCGTGAAGGTCCGCTGTCCCGTAGGGGAAGGTGCCGTGGTGCGGAGGTGAAGCGTGCGGGCCGGACGGAGCGGAAGCGGCGCGTGCAGCGTCAGTTCTTCGACGTGCGGGGTACCGGCGTGCAGCCCCGCGTGCAGGGCGAGTTCGAGAAAGGCGGTGCCGGGTGCGAGGGGGACGTCCCACACTGCGTGATCGGTGAGCCAGGGAGCGCGCTGCGCCCCGATGGTCCCGGTGTGCAGGGTGGAACGGTCGGGGAGCGTGGTCGACGTGACCAGCAGCGGGTGCTCGGCAGCCGCCAGCCCGACCGTGCGCAGTGACGCGTGGCCGCCGTCCGACGCCCAGTAGTGGGTGC
>NZ_JACXYU010000025.1:2500-5187 GCF_014779715.1 Streptomyces chumphonensis | reverse complement strand
CTACACAGTGGACGCAAGCAACTATGGACAAGCCCTCGGCCTATTAGTACCGGTCAACTCCACCTATTACTAGGCTTCCATATCCGGCCTATCAACCCGGTCGTCTACCGGGAGCCTTAACCCATCACGTGGGAGGGAGCCCTCATCTCGAAGCAGGCTTCCCGCTTAGATGCTTTCAGCGGTTATCCTTTCCGAACGTAGCCAACCAGCCATGCCCTTGGCAGAACAACTGGCACACCAGAGGTCCGTCCGTCCCGGTCCTCTCGTACTAGGGACAGCCCTTCTCAAGACTCCTACGCGCACAGCGGATAGGGACCGAACTGTCTCACGACGTTCTAAACCCAGCTCGCGTACCGCTTTAATGGGCGAACAGCCCAACCCTTGGGACCGACTCCAGCCCCAGGATGCGACGAGCCGACATCGAGGTGCCAAACCATCCCGTCGATATGGACTCTTGGGGAAGATCAGCCTGTTATCCCCGGGGTACCTTTTATCCGTTGAGCGACGGCGCTTCCACAAGCCACCGCCGGATCACTAGTCCCGACTTTCGTCCCTGCTCGACCCGTCAGTCTCACAGTCAAGCTCCCTTGTGCACTTACACTCACCACCTGATGACCAACCAGGCTGAGGGAACCTTTGGGCGCCTCCGTTACTCTTTAGGAGGCAACCGCCCCAGTTAAACTACCCACCAGACACTGTCCCTGATCCGGATCACGGACCCAGGTTAGACATCCAGCACGACCAGAGTGGTATTTCAACAACGACTCCACCACCACTAGCGTGATGACTTCACAGTCTCCCACCTATCCTACACAAGCCGAACCGAACACCAATATCAAGCTATAGTAAAGGTCCCGGGGTCTTTCCGTCCTGCTGCGCGAAACGAGCATCTTTACTCGTACTGCAATTTCACCGGGCCTATGGTTGAGACAGTCAAGAAGTCGTTACGCCATTCGTGCAGGTCGGAACTTACCCGACAAGGAATTTCGCTACCTTAGGATGGTTATAGTTACCACCGCCGTTTACTGGCGCTTAAGTTCTCAGCCTCGCCACACCGAAATGCAGCTAACCGGTCCCCTTAACGTTCCAGCACCGGGCAGGCGTCAGTCCGTATACATCGCCTTACGGCTTCGCACGGACCTGTGTTTTTAGTAAACAGTCGCTTCTCGCTGGTCTCTGCGGCCACCCCCAGCTCAGAGTGCAAGACTCATCACCAGAAGAGGCCCCCCTTCTCCCGAAGTTACGGGGGCATTTTGCCGAGTTCCTTAACCATAGTTCACCCGAACGCCTCGGTATTCTCTACCTGACCACCTGAGTCGGTTTAGGGTACGGGCCGCCATACAACTCGCTAGAGGCTTTTCTCGACAGCATAGGATCATCCACTTCACCACAACGGCTCGGCATCAGGTCTCACCCCCATGAGAGACGGATTTGCCTATCTCTCGGGCTACACCCTTACCCCGGGACAACCACCGCCCGGGCTGGACTACCTTCCTGCGTCACCCCATCACTCACCTACTACCCCCTCGGGTCAGCGGCTCCACCACACCACACCTGCCCAAAGGACAGACACGGGGACTTCACGGCCTTAGCATCAGAAGATTCAGTGTTGGACGCTCTACAGCGGGTACCGGAATATCAACCGGTTATCCATCGACTACGCCTGTCGGCCTCGCCTTAGGCCCCGACTTACCCTGGGCAGATCAGCTTGACCCAGGAACCCTTAGTCAATCGGCGCAAGAGTTTCCCACTCTTGTATCGCTACTCATGC
Source organism: Streptomyces chumphonensis (assembly GCF_014779715.1). Lineage (GTDB taxonomy): Bacteria > Actinomycetota > Actinomycetes > Streptomycetales > Streptomycetaceae > Streptomyces > Streptomyces chumphonensis. Next base: position 3,416 of record NZ_JACXYU010000025.1, on the reverse strand, counting down.
CTGCATTCTCACTCGTGAACCGTCCACAACTACCTTCCAGTGCTGCTTCACCCGGCACACGACGCTCCCCTACCCACCCCAGCCGGCGTTAGCCGTCATGCTGGAGTGACACGACTTCGGCGGTGTACTTGAGCCCCGCTACATTATCGGCGCGGAATCACTTGACCAGTGAGCTATTACGCACTCTTTCAAGGATGGCTGCTTCTAAGCCAACCTCCTGGTTGTCTCTGCGACTCCACATCCTTTCCCACTTAGCACACGCTTAGGGGCCTTAGTCGATGCTCTGGGCTGTTTCCCTCTCGACCATGGAGCTTATCCCCCACAGTCTCACTGCCGCGCTCTCACTTACCGGCATTCGGAGTTTGGCTAAGGTCAGTAACCCGGTAAGGCCCATCGCCTATCCAGTGCTCTACCTCCGGCAAGAAACACACGACGCTGCACCTAAATGCATTTCGGGGAGAACCAGCTATCACGGAGTTTGATTGGCCTTTCACCCCTAACCACAGGTCATCCCCCAGGTTTTCAACCCTGGTGGGTTCGGGCCTCCACGACCTCTTACAGCCGCTTCACCCTGCCCATGGCTAGATCACTCCGCTTCGGGTCTAGGGCACGCTACTCAACGCCCTCTTAGGACTCGCTTTCGCTACGGCTTCCCCACACGGGTTAACCTCGCAACATACCGCAAACTCGCAGGCTCATTCTTCAAAAGGCACGCAGTCACGACCGCGCATGCAAGCACACACGGCGACGCTCCCACGGCTTGTAGGCACACGGTTTCAGGTACTATTTCACTCCGCTCCCGCGGTACTTTTCACCATTCCCTCACGGTACTATCCACTATCGGTCACCAGGGAATATTTAGGCTTAACGGGTGGTCCCGCCAGATTCACACAGGATTTCTCGGGCCCCATGCTAC
>NZ_JACXYU010000024.1 GCF_014779715.1 Streptomyces chumphonensis | reverse complement strand
ACGGTCTTGATCACGCCGGAGACTCCGGCGGCGGCCTGGGTGTGTCCGATGTTGGACTTGAGCGAGCCGAGCCACAGCGGTCGTTCGGCGGGGCGGTTCTGTCCGTAGGTGGCCAGGAGGGCCTGGGCCTCGATCGGGTCCCCGAGCGTCGTACCGGTCCCGTGTGCCTCCACGGCGTCCACCAGGTCGGCCGACAGCCCCGCCGCGTCCAGCGCGGCCCGGATGACGCGTTGTTGCGCGGGTCCGTTCGGTGCGGACAGGCTGCTGGTGGCGCCGTCCTGGTTGACTGCCGAGCCGCGCAGCACCGCCAGCACCGGGTGTCCGAGCCGACGGGCCTCGGACAGCCGCTCGACCAGCACCATGCCCACGCCCTCGCCCCAGGCCGTGCCGTCGGCAGCTGCGGCGAACGACTTGACGCGGCCGTCGGGCGCCAGCCCGTCCACCCGGCTGAAGTCGACGAAGGTGTCCGGGGTCGACATCACGGTCACGCCGCCCGCCAGCGCCATCTCACACTCGCCGCGCCGCACCGACTGCGCGGCCAGGTGCAGCGTGACGAGGGAGGACGAGCAGGCGGTGTCGACGGTGACCGCCGGGCCCTCCAGACCCAGCACGTAAGCGATCCGTCCGGAGGCCACACTGCCCGCGTTGCCGCTGCCGAGGAAGGCCGCGACGGTCTCGTCGACCTCACCGAGACGCGTGGCGTGGTCGTGGTACATCAGCCCGGCGAACACGCCGACCCGGTGGCCGCGCAGTGTGGTCGGGTCGATCCCGGCGCGTTCGACGGCCTCCCAGCTGGTCTCCAGGAGCAGCCGCTGCTGCGGGTCCATGGCCAGCGCCTCGCGGGGGCTGATGTCGAAGAACGCGGGGTCGAAGTCGGCGGCCCGGTCGAGGAAGCCGCCCTGCCACACGTACGAGGTGCCGGGCCGCTGCCTGCTCGGGTCGTGGAGGTCCGCCTCGGGCCAGCCCCGCTCGGGCGGCGGCGGCCCGATGGCGTCGCCGCCGCGGAGGACCAGCCGCCACAGCTCCTCGGGTGTGGTGACGCCGCCGGGGAGCCGGCAGGCCATGCCGACGAGGGCGATGGGCTCGCGGTCGGCCTCCTCCAGCTCGCTCACCCGGCGCCGGGCCTCGCTCAACTCGGTCGTGGCCCAGCGCAGATGCTCGCGGAAGGTGTCGAGCTGGGAGGACGCGCCGTCCTCGGACCGCGCTCCGGCGGCGGGTGCGCCTCCGGGCGGCCCGGACGGTGAGGTCGATGACTCGTGCGACACGTGGAACCGCTCCTTCATCCGTGCTGACGGCTCGTTGACGACCCGCCGTCGGCGGAGCGCATCTGGTTCAGGACCGCGAGGAGTTCGTCGTCGGACGCCTCGGTGAGGTCGGGGGCCCCGGACGCGTCCGACTCCGGCGCCGTGCGGGGTGCGGTGGGTGCGGGGGAGGAAGCCTCCCCGGGCCACCGGGAGACGAGGTCCCGCAACCGCCGGGCGACGGTCTCCCGGGCGGCGGCGTCGGCCTCGTCGGCGAAGGTGGCGAGGAAGGACTCCACCCGGTCCAGTTCGGCCAGGGCGGGTGCCAGGTCGGGGGCGGCCGGGCCCGCCTCGGCCAGCTCCGCGCAGAGGTGGTCGGCGATGGCCGAGGCGTTGGGGTGGTCGTAGATCAGGCTGCTCGGAAGCTCGACCCCGGTGGCCTCGAACAGCCGCTCCTGGAGGGTGAGTCCGGACAGGGAGTCGAAGCCCAGGTCCGTGAGCCCCTGATGCGGGCTGATCTCCTCGGCGGTCACGTCCCCCAGCACCACGGCGGTGTGGGAGAGGACGAGGGCGAGCAGGGCGCGGCGTCGCTCGGGCTCCGCCATGGCCTTCAGCCGCCTGACGTGCGGCTCGCCCTCGGCGTGGTCCGTGCCGCTGTTCGGCGGCTTCGGTGGGGCGGCGGTGGGGCCGGGCGGCTCGGCCAAGGGCGCATGCGGGACCGCAGCCGCCGGACCGCGCAGGAGAGCGGGGAGCGGTTCGGCGCCCGGGCCCTCCCGCAGCCGCTCGGGGTCGAGCCGCAGGGGGACGAGGACCGGTTCCCCGGCCGTCGCGCGGGCCGCGTCGAACAGGCTCAGGGCGTCCTCGGTGGCCAGGGTGCGGATACCCGACCGTGCGAACCGCTCCCGGTCGGCGCTCCCCAACGCGGCGGTCAGTGCGCTGGGTTCGTCCCACGGGCCCCAGGCCAGGGAGAGGGCGGGCAGCCCCTGGGCGTGCCGCAGTCGGGCGAGGCCGTCGAGGAAGGCGTTGGCGGCGGCGTAGTTGGCCTGACCGGCGCTTCCGAAGGCGCCGGCCGCGGAGGAGAACAGCGTGAACTGCGTCAGGTCCGTGTCCTTCGTTAGCTCGTGCAGGTGCCAGGCCGCGTCCACCTTCGGCGCGAAGGCGGTGGCGAGGTGGCCCTCCGACTGGTTTCCGAGCGTCGCGTCGTGCGTCACGCCCGCCGCGTGCACGACGGCCGTCAGCGGGTGGGCCGGGGGCACCGCCGCGAGGACGGCGGCGAGCGCCGACCGGTCGCCGAGGTCACAGGCGGCCACCGTGACGCGGGCCCCCGACGCCGCCAGTTCCTGGGCCAGTGCGGCCGCACCCGGGGCCTGTTCGCCACGTCGGCTGACCAGCAACAGGTGTCGGGCTCCGCCTGCGGCCAGCCGTCGGGCCACCCGCGCGCCCAGGGCGCCGGTGCCCCCGGTGACGAGCACCGTTCCCTCCGGGTCGGGCTCCCGCACGTCCCCGCTGCCGCTGCCGGTGACCGGGAGCGCGGCGGACAGCCGGGGAACCCACAGCGCGTCCGATCCGATCGCGACCTCCGGCTCCTCACGCACCGCGCGGAGCGCCTGCGCGAGCAGCCCGGCGTCCGGTGCCGGGTTTGCCGAGCCCGCCGGGACGGCCGGGACGGCCAACAGGCCGAACCTGCGCGGGTGTTCGGACCGGGCGCTGCGGACCAGCCCCCGCAGGGCGGCAACGACCGGAACGAAGGGCGAGCCCTCGGCCGCCGTGTCCTCCGCGGGCCGGCCGTCCGCGCCCGGCACCCCGGTCCAGACCGGTACCAGTCGGCTCCCGGCCAGGCCGGGAGCCGCGAGCCAGACGTGCAGGACGTCCAGCAGCCCGGCCGCCGCAGCGCGCGCCGAGGCCGGAACGTCGCGCGGGGCGGTGTCGGCGGCGTCGTCCGGCGTGGCGGCGTGGCCCAGGGGCAGCAGGACGACGTCCGGAGCTTGCGTCCCGTCGGCCACGGCGGCGATCAGCGCGGGCAGGTCGGGGTAGCGCGGGCCGTCGGCCCACGGCACCGCGTCCCCACTGCCGATGACGGCGGGCGACCCGGCGTCGTGCGCCGGGCCGTCCGGCGCCGCCCCGGCCGGGGCGTGCCGTGTCCACCGCGGCCGGAGCAGCCCGTCACGACCGGCCCCGGAGCCGGTCGTGACGCCGGGCTCGGCGGGCCGGCTCAGCAGTGATACCACCGACAGGACCGGCACTCCGGCCGCGTCGGCGGCCCACACGGACACCGCCTGCCCGGAATCCGGCGTCGGCCCCTCGGCCGGGGCGAGGCGGACCCGCAGCGCTCCGGCGCCCGCCGCACCGGCCGTGACGCCGTGCCACGCCGCCGGAACCCACCGCTCCGCCAACGCCCGGGGGTGCGCCACCGGCCACGCCTGGAGCGCGGCGTCCAGCAGCGCGGGGTGCAGACCGTACCGGCCGGCCTCGGACTGGAGCCCGCCCGGTGGCGTGACCTCGGCGAACACCTCGTCGTCCCGGAGCCACACCCGTCGCAGCCCCTGGAAGGCCGGCCCGTACGCGATGCCGTGCGCGGCAGCGCGCCGGTGGAACCCCTCGACGGGCACGGCCGTGGCCCCCGGCGGAGGCCAGGTCACCAGGTCGGGGCCGCCGCGCACGCCCTCCGGTACGGCCGTCCCCCCGGGCGCGCCGGTGCGCTCCAGCGTGCCCGTCACGTGCCGGGTCCAGTCGTGGCCCGCGCCGGGCCGGGTGGAGAGGACCAGGCGGCGTCGGCCGTCCGGTCCGGGCGCGGCGAGGTGCAGGCGCACGGCCCGCTCGGCGGGGCGTCCGGGCTGCGCCGGGGCGCCCGAGCCCGGGAGGGTCAGTTCGACCGGAGCGTGCAGGGCCAGGTCCGCCACCCGGGCGTATCCGGTGGCCGCGCCCGCCCAGCGGGCCAACTCCACCAGGGCCGTGCCCGGAACCACGATCCGGCCGCCGACCGTGTGGTCCGCGAGCCAGGGGTGCTCGGCCGTCGACAGCCGTCCGGTGAACAGCATGCCCTCGCCGTCCGGGAGGTCGACGGCCGCGCCGAGCAGCGGATGTTCGGCGTCGACCAGCCCGGCGGCCGTCGCGTCGACCGTGGGCGGGCCGTCCGCCAGCCAGTACCGGCGCCGCTGGAAGGGGTACGTCGGCAGGTCCACCGGCGCGGCGCCGTCGGAGCCGGGCTCCGGGAACACGGCCCTCCACCGCACCGTCACCGCGCTCACGTGCAGCTCGGCGAGCGCCCTCAGCAACGCGCCCGCGCCGCCGTCGCCCGCGTCCGTGCCGCCGAGCGGGGAGGGGACGAGCCGCCCGGGGCCTCCGTCGAGCGCCTCCGCGAGCCGTGCGCCGACCTCCCCCGCCACACCGACCTCCACGAACAGCCCGTGCCCGCGCTCCACCAACGCGCCCGCGACCCGCTCCAGTTCACCGGAACCCGCCGTGGCACGACGCAGCGGCACCCGGGCGGCCGACGGATCGGGAGCCGGCCCGCCGTGCGCGACGGCGCGCGCACCCTCCTTGAGGGACAGCGCGCCCGCGACACAGGCCGCCGCGACCTCCGCGACATCAAGCCCTCCACCGGCACCGCCGGACCCTGTCTCCCCGTCACCCGCCACGCCGACGACCGCCGCCGCCCGCACACCCGACGCCTCCCACAGACCGGCCAGCGCCACCAGCACCGCCCACCGCGTCACGGGCTCGTCCTCCGGCCCGGGCAGCGCCCCGACCTCCTCGCTCCGCTCCCGGCCCGCCGCACGCGCGGGCAGCGCCTCCACGGCGGCCAGCGCCTCGGCGCACTCGGCGAGCCGCCGGGCGAAGGCCGGAAACGCCCGAGCCAGCGGCCCGACCCAGCCGAGCCCGGCCCCCGGCGCCTGTTCGGAGAGCACCAGCACCGGCCGCGCCTCGCCGTCCACCACGCCCCGCACCAGGCCGGCGGCGGACCGTCCGGCGGCCAACGCGTCCAGTGCGGAGCGCAGTTCGCCCAGTGCCTCGCCGAGCACCACCGCCCGGTGCTCGAAGACCGACCGGCCGCACGCCAACGCCGCGCCCACCGCGTCCGGCGCCGTTTCCGGCCGCGCGGCCACGTGCTCCGCCAGGCGCGCGGCCTGATCGCGCAGCGCCTCCGGCGTCCGCCCCGAGAGCACCCAGGGCACGGTGCCCGTGGCGCCGGGCCCGGGCGTCGCCGACGTCGCCTCCGCAAGCGGAGCGGGCTGCTCCAGGACGACGTGCGCGTTTGTGCCGCTGACACCGAAGGAGGAGACACCGGCGCGCCGCGGCCGGTCCGTGTCCGGCCAGGCCCGCCGGGCGACGAGCAGGTCCACCGCGCCCGCGTCCCAGGCCACGTGCGGGTTCGGCGCCTCCACGTGCAGCGTGCGCGGCAGCACCCCGTGCGCCATGGCCTGCACCATCTTGATCACACCCGCCACTCCGGCGGCGGCCTGGGCGTGGCCGATGTTGGACTTCACCGAGCCGATCCACAGGGGGCGTTCGGCGGGACGACCCTGTCCGTAGGTGTCGATGAGCGCCTGCGCCTCGATGGGGTCGCCGAGCTCGGTACCGGTGCCGTGTGCCTCGACCGCGTCCACGTCCGCCGACGAGAGTCCGGCCGCCGCCAGCGCCTGACCGATGACGCGCCGCTGCGCCGCCCCGCTCGGCGCCGTCAGCCCGCTGCTGGCACCGTCCTGGTTGACCGCGCTGCCCCGCACGACGGCGAGCACCCGCCGCCCGTGCCGCCGGGCGTCGGACAGCCGCTCCAGGAGCAGCATCCCGACGCCCTCGCCCAGCGCGGTGCCGTCGGCCCCGGCCGCGAACGCCTTGCAACGCGCGTCGGCGGCCAGCCCGCGCTGCCGGCTGAACTCCACCAGGGCCAGCGGCGAGGCCATCACCGTCACCCCACCGGCCAGCGCCATCGTGCAGTCTCCGGAGCGCAGCGCCTGCACGGCCTGGTGGAGCGCCACCAGCGAGGACGAGCAGGCCGTGTCCAGCGAGACGGCGGGCCCCTCGAGCCCGAGCGCGTAGGCGACCCGGCCGGACGCCACGCTGCCCGTACTGCCGTTGCCCAGGTATCCCTCGAACTCCCCGGGCGCGTTGCGCAGCCGGGCGGCGTAGTCCTGGTAGATCACGCCCGCGAAGACGCCGGTCCGGCTGCCCCGCAGCGTCGTCGGGTCGATGCCCGCGCGTTCGACGGCCTCCCAGGAGGTCTCCAGGAGCAGCCGCTGCTGCGGGTCGGTGGCCAGCGCCTCCCGGCCGCTCATCGCGAAAAACGGAGCGTCGAACGCGGCCGGGTCCGCCAGGAAGCCGCCCTCGGTGACGTAGACCTTCCCCGTCCGAGCCGGGTCCGGGTCGTACAACTCCTCGTCCCAGCCCCGGTCGTCCGGCAACGGCGCGATGACGTCGCGTTCCTCCTCGACGAGACGCCACAGCTCCTCCGGCGAGCCGACCCCGCCCGGGTAGCGGCACGCCATGCCGACGATCGCGACGGGCTCGCGGGCGGCGTCCTCGGCCTCACGCAGCCGCTGCCGCGTTCGGCGCAGGTCCACGGTCAGCCGCTTCAGCGCGTCGACGACCTTCGCGTCGGTTCCGCTGGTGCCCGGGGCTCCAGCTGTCGGATCGCTCGTCATGATGGTGGGCTGACCTTCCGTACGAGGGTGCTTGGGCGGGGGCCCGTTGGGCGTGGTGGGCGTGGTGGGCCGTGCGGCGGCGCCGGGCACGTCAGGACCTGCGGAGTTCGTCGTCGACGATGTCGAGAATGTCCTCCAGGGAGGCGTCCGCGAACGCGTCCTCGGCCTCGGCCGGCTCGGAGTGCGGGGCGTCCAGCCGCTCCAGCAGCCCCCGCAGCCGCGCCGAGACCCGCTCGCGTTCCGGCCCGGCCGTCGCGGCCTCCGCGCCGCCGCCCAGCAGCCCGGAGGCGACCAGCGCCTTCTCCAGCAGCTCGAGTTCGGGCGCCGCAGGGGTGACGGCACCGGCCACGGGCCCGACACCGTCGGCCGGCCCGGTCTCCGCCCCGGCCGGCGCCCCGGTCTCCGCCCCGGCCCGGCCCCCGGCCGGTCCTCCCGTCTCCTGGAGCCGCACGTCCAGGTGCGCCGCGAGCGCCCCCGGCGTCGGATGGTCGAAGATCAACGTGGCGGGCAGCCGCAGGCCCGTCGCGGCCCCGAGCCGGTTGCGCAACTCCACGGCCCGCAGCGAGTCGAACCCCGTCTCCAGGAACCCGCGCGTGGGACGGACGGCGTCGGCCGAGCTGTGGCCCAACACCGTCGCCGCCTGGCGGCACACCAACTCCTCCAGGGCGTGGGCCCGTTCCCCCGGCGTGAGACCGGCGAGCGCGAGCCGGTCGTCCTCCACCGGCGGCGGGCCCCCGGAAACCGCCGCGCGCGGCAGGCCCCTTCCCGGCGCCAGGTCCCGCAACACCGGCGCGATCCCCCCACCGTCGCGCACCGCCGTCAGGTCCAGCCGGATCGGCACCACGACGGCACGGTCCTCCCCGAGCGCCCGGTCCAACAGCCCCAGGCCGTCGGCGCTCGACAGCGGCAGCACACCGGCCCGCCGCATCCGGTCCCGTGCGGCCGCGTCCAGCCGGCCCGTCAACCCGCTCGTCTCCGCCCACAGGCCCCAGGCCAGGGAGTGACCCGGCAGCCCCCGGTCCCGACGGAAGCGGGCCAGCGCGTCCAGACACGCGTTGGCCGCCGCGTAGTTGGCCTGGCCCCCGTTGCCGAGCATCCCGCCCGCCGCCGAGAACAGGACGAAGCGGGTCAAATCCAGCTCACGGGTGAGCTCGTGGAGGTGCCACGCACCCGCGACCTTCGGCCCCAGGACGGCGGACACCCGCTCGGCGGTGAGGGTCTCGACCGTGCCGTCCTCCAGCGTCCCCGCCGCGTGGACGACGGCGCCCAGCGGCCGGTCGGCGGGCACGGTCCCCAGAACCTCGGCCAGGGCCGCGCGGTCGGAGACATCACAGGCCGCGACGGTGACCTCGGCCCCCAGCTCCCGCAGCTCCGCGCAGAGCCCGTCGGCACCCGGGGCCTCCACACCCCGTCGGCCGAGCAGCAACAGGTGGCGCACCCCGTGCCGCCGCACCAGATGCCGGGCCACCAGGGACCCCAATGTGCCCGTGCCCCCGGTGATCAACACCGTACGCCCGGCGTCCCAGGGCTCCGCTCCCGGCGTGGCGCCGTCCGGCCCTGGGACGTCCGGCCGCGGTGCGTCCGGCGTCGCGGGACGCAGCCGTACCAGGCGGGGCACGAACAGCCGCCCCCCGCGCATCGCGTACTGCCCCGCGTCGTCCCCTTCCGCCGCGACGGCGGCGAGCGCCGCGCGGAGACCCGCCGAGCCGTCCGCGTCCCCGGACGCCGTGCTGTCCTCGGCGTCCACGATCAGAAGTCGGCCGGGGAACTCGGCCTGCGCCGAGCGGACCGCGCCCCACACCGCAGCCGCCGCCAGATCGCAGACCTCCTCACCCTCGCGCACCGCCACGGCCCCCCGCGTCAGCAGCACCAGCCGCGAGGCCCCGAACCGAGCGTCCGTCGCCCAGACGCGCAGCAGGGCGACCACGCGCCGCACCGCGAGGTCGACGCGATCCGGCACCGGCGACCGATGCGCGGACCATCCGCACGGGACCACGACCACCTCGGGGGATGCCTCCACCCCAACCGCCGCGTCGAGCAGACCGGTGGCGACCTCCTCCGGGTGCCCCTCGGCGTCCAGCGCGTCCGCCGGGACGACGACCGTGCGCGGAGCGGCCCCGCCCGTCCGCCCGGACACCTCCCGCCACACCGGCTCGTACAGCGACTCCGCCACCACGGCCCCACGCGCCGCCGCCGCCAACCGCTCCCGCTCGACCGGTCGTACCGCCAGGGACGAGACGGTGGCGACCGGGGACCCACCGGCGTCCGCCACACTCAGCGACAGGGCCTCGGGCCCATCCGGAGCCAGACGCACCCGCAACTCCGTGGCACCCACCGCGTGCAGAGCGATCCCGCGCCACGCGAACGGCAGCCGGACCCGGTCGACGCCGTCCACCAGGTGCGGGTGCAGCGCGGCATCGAGCAGCGCGGGATGAACCCGGAAGCGCTCGGCGTCCGCGTGCGCCTCCTGGGGCAGACCCACCTCGGCGTACAACTCCGCACCGCGCCGCCACACCTGCCGCAGCCCACGAAAGACGGGACCGTACCTCAGGCCCTCCTCGGCCAGCCGCTCGTAGAGCCCCTCCACAGGCACCGGCTCGGCCCCGGCAGGGGGCCACGTTCCGGCCCAGGCACCTGACGCCGCCGCGTCCGCCGCATCCGCCTCCGGGACAGCGGGGGACAGGACGGCGGTCGCGTGCAGAGTCCAGGTGCGGTGATCGGCCGTGCTGTGCACGGTGAGGGCGCGGCTGCCGTCGTCGGCCGGCGATTCCGTACGGACGTGGACCGTCAGGGCCGCATCGGCGCCGAGGACCAGGGGAGCGTGCAACGTCAGCTCCTCGACGTACGGGGTTCCGGCGTGCTGCGCCGCGTGCAGCGTGAGGTCGAGGAGGCCGGTGCCCGGGAGCAGGACGGTGTCCCACACCGCGTGATCGGCAAGCCAGGGGTGCGTGCCGGTGGCCAGTGTGCCGGTGTGCAGGGTGGCCCCGTCCGGCAGCGTCGTCGCGACGGCAAGCAGCGGGTGCTCGGCTGAGGCGAGCCCGGCCGACCGCACCAGCGCGTCGGGCGCCGGCGCGCTGTCCAGCCAGTAGCTCTGGT
>NZ_JACXYU010000023.1 GCF_014779715.1 Streptomyces chumphonensis | reverse complement strand
ACGCTCCGCCAGATTCCCGCGCAAGCGCGGGAATTGAATTCCGCAAGCGGAATTCTAAAAGCGTGGCTATTCGCGCAAGCGCGAATAGCGGGGAGTCCCGCAAGCGGGACTCCCGAAGCTGGCTACGAGGGGGGTGCATCACGCTCGTGCCTGTGTAGGACTTGGGAATCTCAGCCAGCACCTCCGCAACGGAAGTGACGGTCCGGCGGCCTGACGGGGTGCCGTGCCGCCGCAGTGCCGGGCTCCGCTGCGCTCCACCCGAATCCCTCCCCCACCCTCGAAACCGGCCGCTCACGTTCACTAGTACCCCGCCAGCATACCCTATGAACCGTGCGCTTGAGGTGGGATTTAGCCAAGTATCAGCCTCTGGGGAGAAGCTGTCGACTGAGTGATGCATCACGGATGCTGACTGTGTAGAGTCTGGGGCAGACAACACCACCCCGGCAGCCACTCATCGCGCCGGACTCTCATTTCTATTACGCGCCGCATTCCGCGAAAAGGAGAACACGGGAATGGCCGTCAAACTGTTTCCTCACCAGATTGAGGCGGTAGCCGCTATCGTGCGCGGCCTTGATATCCCGCCGGGCGGCATTCCCTGGAATGGTCTGCGTGGGCAGGTGCACGCCGCATGCGGGACGGGAAAGACCATCATCGCGGCGGCCTCCGCGAAGCGGATTGTGCCCAAGGGCCGCATTCTCGTGGTGGTGCCGACCCTGGATCTCCTGGCGCAGACGGTGAAGGCGTGGAGCGGGGCCGGGCACAAGGGGCCGGCGGTCATGGTGTGCTCGCCGTTGGACGATCCGGAGCTGTTCCACTTGGGGGTGCGGTCCACCACGAACCCCGTGCAGCTGGCGCTGTGGCACTCCGCGGGGCCGGTGACCATCTACGCCACCTACGCGTCCTTGGGCGTGCTGGTGGAGGCGTTCGAGGGCGCCTACGGGCAGAAGCTTGCGCCGGTGGACCTGGCGGTGGTGGATGAGGCGCACCGGAGCAGTGGGTCGATGGGGAAGGCGTGGGCGGACATCCACGACCAGACGAAGATCCCGGCGCACCGCCGGCTGTATATGACGGCGACGCCGCGGATCTGGGAGGAGCGGCTGGACCGCGAGGTCGCCGAGGGGGTGCGTGACCCGCTGCCGCGCGAGATGGCGGCCTCCATGGACGACGAGAAGGTCTTCGGGCCGGTCCTCTACACGCTCTCGTTGGCGTCGGCGGTCTCGCGGAAGCTGCTGGCGCGGTACCAGATCATCGTCCTGGAGCTCCAGGACCCGGTGGTGACGCCCGAGCGGCTGATGGGCGAGGAGCGGCACACCGAGGAGGTCCGCGGGCAGCGCCTGGGCGCCCTCCAGGCCGCGCTGCTGCACACGATGGAGCAGCACAACCTCCAGACCTGCATCACCTTCCACCACCGGACCATAGAGGCCGCGGCGTACGCGGAGGGCCTTCAGCGGGTGGCCAAGCGGCTGCACGCCGACCAGCCCGAGAGGTGCCCCTCCGAGATCTGGGCGGACTGGCTGTGCGGCGAGCACGTCCCGGAGCGTCGGCGGGAGGTGCTGGGCAAGTTCGGGACCACCGCCCGGCGGGCGGTGCTTTCCAACTGCCGCGTTCTCGGAGAGGGCGTGGACATCCGGGCTGTGGACTCCGTAGCGCTGCTGGACCCCAAGGGCGCTCCGCACGACATCGTGCAGGCGATCGGTCGCGCGCTGCGGCAGAAGCCCGGTGAAGGAAAGCTCGCCTCTCTGATCGTGCCGGTATTCCTTCAGCCCGATGAGCAGCCGGAAGATATGTTTACGTCGGGTTCGTATAAACCGTTGGTGAAGGTATTGGAAGGTCTGCGGGCTCACGATGAAGAGGCCGTGGAATTGCTGGCGATCCCGCAGGAGCCTCAGAAGGACGTCGCTCAGCCCTCCGAATACATCGGTGCCGCGCCCGGTGATAACGAGGAAGAAACGCGGCTGCTGCTCCGTTTCGCGGCTCCGCGTGATCCGGTGATGGTCGCCAACTGGGTCAGCTTCAACGTGATCGACACCGAGCGGCAGGACTGGGCGCGCGGCTGGGCGAAGCTCAAGGACTTCGTCGAGCGTGAGGGCCACGCCCGGGTGCCGTACGAGCACAAGGAGGGCGCGTTCCCGCTGGGGCAGTGGGTCGCGGAGCAGCGACGGGCGTACGGGGCGGGGCAGATGAACGGCCGGCGCGCGACGCGGCTGGAGAAGCTGGGCATGGCCTGGGCGGCGGCCGATGCACGATTCCAGGAAAACCTGGCGGCGGCCCGCGTGTACTACCAGGAGCACTGGACGCTGTGCGCTCCGAGGTCGGCGGCGGCGCTGGACAAGCCCGTGGGGCAGTGGTTGAGCAACCTGCGCCGTCCGGGTGCGCTGGAGGGTCGCCCGGAGTGGGAGGCCGCGCTCTTGGCCGTGGACGAGGACTGGAACCCGTCGTGGCCAGCGGAGTGGCAGCGGCACTACGCCGCGCTGCGCCAGCTGGTGCGTGACGAGGAAGTCCCGGCAGAGATCCTGCCCGGCTTCACCGTGCACGGAATGGACATCGGGAAGTGGCTGGCCCGGCAGCGGAAGCCCGAGGTGTGGGCGACCCTGGCCGACGGGCAGCGCGAACGCCTTGAGGCCGTCGGCGTCACCCCGCTCGCCGCTCCAGCCCCGGTGGAGCCGGAGGTGTCTGCGGAGCCCTGCACGGCGCCCGTGAGCGCCTTCGAGCGGGGCGTTACGGCCCTGGCGCAGTACAAGGCCCGTACGGACTCGGTGAAGGTCCCCAGGAGCCATGTAGAGGCGTTGCCGGACGGGACGGAGGTCAAGCTCGGGGTGTTCCTCAGCAACACCAAGACCAGACGCGCCAAGCTGACCGTCGACAAGTTGACTGCGCTCGCCAGCCTCGGACTGGAGTGGGCGGAGTCGTGAGTGCAGGCGTGGGCGGGTTCGCTGGTGCCGCCCACGCCGCCAGTCAGGAAACGTTGTCGAGGGTCACGAAGCCTGCATCCCGGTAGTGTCAGTCGTAGTCCTCGCGCGGTCGGTGTATTGCTTTAGGTGGCGGCGGATTCCGCCAGCGGCGTCTGCTCGCCTTGCTTCTCGGACGCCAGAGTGTGCAGGGTGATGATCTCGCCGCAGATGATGTACGTATTCAGCGCACAGAGATTAGCGATCCTGACCGCAACCTCCGCGTGCACTGCCTTGTTCGTCATCTTGTCGATGGCACTGAACCGCTCGTACAGGCCAGCAAGGATGGCTGTGATGAGCGCCTGCTCGGAGTCGCTGCTGACCGTCTGCTTGATGAACGCGGACAAGCGATTGCGGTGTTTCGAGTCGTCGAGGATCACCCCGTCCGCAGAAGGCTCGTCGCGGGCAGGGAACACGTGGTCAACGACAGCTTTCAGGATGCGGCGGCACGTTGTGATCGCCTGGGACAATTCTTCAGTGACATTGCGCTCGGGTGCGCTGTCGGCTGCCTCCTGGAGGCGCCGGTAGACGGCGCTGAACTGCTGGAGCAGATCCGGCACACCATGGGCAAGGAGCGCATCAACCTTGACACGGTAGCCGCCGAAAATGGACTCGTTGATGGTGCCGTAGTCGAGGCGACGTTCCCAGGAGCACAAGAGAGCGAACGTCAGGTGCCGGGTGCGGGCAAGGATCTGCTTTGTCCGCACCCGTGTGGCCAAATCCTTCTCGTAGTCGACCCTCTCGCCACTCTCTTTGATCCATTCAAGTTCCTTGGACCAGAACTCGAGCTGAGCAAGCGAATGACTGTCGATGTTTTCGCTGCCCTCGATTTTTCGATCATTCATCCACGCCTTGAGAGCTTGCTCTGCGGGCCCCGTCATCGACCCCCAGGTCGATGGATCTTCCATGAGCATGCGGGAGATCTCACCATTCGTCTCGCGGTCCCCACCCATGGTTTTGAGGTCGAGCGCAAGTCGGATCGCGTACTTGGTGTCGCCCACCAAGTTCGCGATGCGCACAGCACGGCGGACTGATACTTCCAAGTCTGTGTCGTCGAACTCGTCCAGCGCCTTCCGGACGAGCCGCAAAATGTGATCGTTTGTTGCCATGACGGAAGCTTAGACATACCGGCGCTGTAGCCCCACTGCATTGCACAGGTTCCACCCGAGGCCAGCCACATCGGTGTCAGGGCCCACACGCACTGGGGCCGCGATGCCCGGGGGGTCTGATCCGCGAGCATTGCACTGGCGTGCGTGTAGGCCCTGGGATCTTCGGGGTGTTCCCCCGGCCGATAGTGGGTCCGGCACGGAGGGCGCGGACGACCCCCGACGTGGATTCGGACCCAGTCGGAATCTGCGGCTTCTACCCGCCGAAGACTGTGCTGTACGCCTGCTGACCTTGCTGGATGGTCGTAGTCAGGGCGGCCGACGCGGCTCCGATCTGGGTCAGCTGGCCCATAACGGTGTCGTACGCGGTGCGGAGGCGTCCGGGCTGGGCGGTATCGCTGTCGGCCTCCTCTCCGAGGAGTTCGGCATCGTGGATGAGTTCGGCCTGCTGTGCAGGTTCAAGGCCGTAGGTCGGGGCGAGCTGTTGGACTAGGGCCGCGAACTCGCGCATGGCGGTGGGGTCGAACGCGTTGTTGTGGTTGTGCTGCTCGACCTTGGCCTGGGAACCGGCGACCACGTTGGTGCCGGTGATGCTGTAGTAGTCGCCAGGGCGGGTGCGGTTGAGGTAGTCGCTCACGGTCGCTCCAGAAAGTGCGCAGTCGATGCCGTCGAGAGTGATGGCGACGGTTTTGGGCTGGGTGCCGGCGTCGATGACGAGTCCGGGGTTCGTCAGGCGCGCCAGCGCGTAGTCGAGCTCAGTTTCCGACAAAGCGCTGCCGGCGAAGTACGACTCATTGGTCTCCAGGAAGGCGGCCGGGTCCGTGGGGCGCTGGTCGTGCGCGGTGGCGTAGAGCCAGCGCAGGAAGCCATCCGTGGCGTAGCGGTGACGGGCGGCGGGTGCGCTGCGTAGTTGGGAGAGCCGCCGCAGTTCTACGCGTCCGTCGCTGGTGATCCTGTGGGAGTCGGGGGAGCCGAAGGAGCCCATGGAGTCGATCAGGCCGTCCCGCTCGAGCTCGGCGGCAAGGACCGCAACGTCTTCCAAAGGCGTGCCGGAGTGCTCGGCGTAGTCGGCTCGTTTTCCGAACTGACGTTCAGACAACTCACCGAGCCAGATCAGGTAGCGGACCAGCTGTGGGTCCTGCTCGATGCCCACACCCAGGCCGGTGGCCCCAGCGGAGGCAGTGAAGCTGCTGCCGCCCAGAGGCACAGTGATCGGGTACTTCTTGAAGGCCCGCCCGTAGGCCTTGTTGATCTCCTTCACGTGCTTCTCGATCGCGCGCTGATCGATCTTGGTGCCAGCCATTTCGCCCCCTTCACGACGTACTGGCTAAAGCGTAATAGGGGGTACCGACACCAAGCGTTCTGATCTGAGCGTTGGTCCAGCCGAAGTGCCGCCCGCACGGCAGGCCCGTCCAGGTGCTCCGCAGCAGCAGTAAGGCGATCGAGACCGGGCGCACCGCCGTGGACGAAGGTGCTCTCACCGAGGACGGCGCCGTGGGGGCCGTCGTCATCAATGCCGCCCGCGAGGGCGTGTGGGCGTGCTACTTCGACGACGGCACGTGCCGGAGGAGATCACCCTGCCCGAGGGCCTGCAGAACGTCCCGGCCCCCGGCGAGGAAGGGCATAATGACTGGCTGTATCGGTGGGAGCAGCACATCACTCGCCTGCTCTGAGAAGGCCGACCGCGGTCACCGGTCACAGCTCTTGGGCCCGGCCCTCCGATCGGAGGGCCGGGCCCAAGAGCTGTGCAGGCGGTGTCTCAGCGGGCCTCGGTGTTCCCTTGCGGCCGCACCACCCTGGTCTCCACGGGCTTGGTGTCGTTCCTCTTGTCGGTCCCGATCAGCGCGGGGTCGGTGTAGATGTCGACGATGTCCTGCTGAGGCGCCGGGGCCGGGGTGGGGGCGGGAGAAGCCGGTGCGGGCGAAGGCTGACCAGCCCCCTGGTTCTGTCCGTTGCTCATGGGCTCAAGTGTGCAGCAGCAGTGCGACAGTCGATAGGCCAAGACCGACGATCAGCGACCCGAGGCTCACCGACCAGTACCTGGCCTTCTTCTGGTGGCGGCGCTGGTTTTCCTCGAAGAGCGACGCCCGAGACGAGGCGAGCCGGATCAGGGCCAGCTCTCTGGACAAGCGGGCGTAGCTGACGACCAGGTGTCGTGGTTCCAGGTCCTTGTACTCAGCCACCCGGAACGTCTGCACCCCAGCCAGCAGGGAGATCGCGTAGGCGGCGAAGGCGCAGTAGGCGAGGACGTCGTGGTGCTTGTGCGTCGCCAGGAACTGCGCGGCGGTGGCTGCGAACCCGATCAGGAACACCGCCTTGGTATCAATCTTCGCCAGCGACTCCGACTGGCGCGTCAGACGAGAGGCCGCCTCGGTGTTGAGGAGTTCCAGTGTTTCCTTCTGCGCCTCGAGTTCAGCCGGTGTCATCGTCATGCCGAGAGCCTAGGAGGCAGGGCCAGAAGGGCCGCAGCCTGCTCTACGGATCGGGTCGGCCGGCGGAACGACTCACGTGCCATCGGGCTCCTCCGCGCGGCGGACCTCGCACTGATCGAGCAGTCGGGCGAAGTAGCTGTAGGCGGCCAGCTGCTCCATGCCCTCCTGCTCGGTCAGCTCATCGCGGGTGTGCGTCGCGACGTTCCTGACCGTGAGGTCCTCGGGGAACGCCGGCCATCGGCCTGGGTCCTGGCGAAGGTCCGCGAGGCGCGGGGCCCGGCCCGGGGCGTGCTGCACCCGCCGGACTGCGAAGAGGCACCCGAGGGCGCGCCGCTGCTCGATGCCCAGCGGGCCCTGGACGACGCGGAGAACCCGAGGACGCAGCTGTGCACCCTGTGCGGGTGCGCTCAGGAGCTAACGCCCCTGCTGAACGGCTTCGACCACATCACCGACTCCTGACCCGCCGTGGTTTCAGGAGTCGGTCTCGATGGTGACGGGGACCTCCAGCGGCACAGTCCAATCGCTGCCCTTGGACCTGGCGGTGATGCTCAGGCGCACCGGCTCGTTCGCGTAGTCGCGGTGCCAGACGTCCGTGGTGGTCGTCGACCAGGACGGTGGGGTGGTGGGGGTCAGGCCGTATCGCGTCCACTCGCCGATCGCCAGCTGTTGCGGGGCGACCGTCCGGCCGGTGTCGTCGCGGCCGTCCGCGCTGAACTTCCACGGCCCCCAGATGTGGGCACGGACCTCTTCGGGAGTCGGAGCGCCGGCGAGCTGGGGCCCGTCGCCTCGGTGTGGGTTGTCGTTGCGCAGAGACGCGGTGATCTCGATGGTGCCGTGGGACAGCAAGCCGGGCGGGCCTTCGAGGTGGACCCGCAGCATGGCGGTGGAGCGGGCCTCGTTGGCCACGACCGTGCAGCGGAAGTGCGGGGTGAGATCGGCGTGCAGGCGCTGCTGCTCGATCCGGGACAGGGTCTGCGCGGCCCCGTTGGCGTTGCGCGCGGCTCTCCAGGAGCCGAGGGCGGCAACGGCAGCGACGACCGCGACGGCCAGAGCCAGGGCCGCGATCGTGTCGGTGGTGGTCATGAGGCAGGACGCTATCGCCACCACCCGTCACAGGTCAGCGCCCTGGAGAGATGGCCATCAGCGGGGGACATCGTCCAAGGTGGGGCGATGAGCGCACTGCGACCCGGTGACATCACCGACGAGATGATCCAGGCCATGGACGCGGCCAAGCGGCAGGGACTGCAGAAGGAAAGGATCTGCGCGCCCTTGCCGCCAACATCCGCGCCGACGCCGAAGGCCGGTACGACAGCGCGGAGCCCGGGTGGCGGGCCGGAGTCGAGTGGACGCTGCTGTGGATCGAGAACACCGCCGCCCAGCTGACCGAGGGCACCCCGGGCGCCGGGGCCGGCAGCCGGGGTCAGGGCGTGTCGCCGGAGTAGTAGAAGCGACAGCTGACGCCGGGGCCGGATGTGCGCGATTCGCCGGGCCGCGGGTCGTACAGCGCCCGGCCGCCAGGCCACCGTCCCAACTCGGTCATCAGGGCGGCACCGTCGTCTATCTCTTCCGGCCGCCAGCCCGTGATGTCGAGCAGCAGCCCGTCCAGCGGCCCCCCGACCAGGGCCGCGTACGTCTGGTGTGGCAGCGGGCCCGGGTTGGGGTCTTCGTGGTCGCAGCCGTACACCCGGCCGCGCAGCAGCTGCTCGTCATCGGCGTTCATCCAACCAGCCTCCCAGCCACAGCCGACAGCGGAAGGCCGGCGGCGACCGATAGTCCGGCCTCGCCCGCCCTGCGGGAGGGGCCGGATGTCCCCTCCCGCAGGGCGGGCGTCAGGCGCAGGGCAGACGATCGGAGGCGGGCCAGTCGATGCACACCCCGCGGCGGATCAGCGCGGTGATGTTGTCGACCTGGCACATGGGCGGCTGTTCCTGGGTGAAGCGGCGCAGCGCCCGGTACACGCCGTCGCGCAGTTGGCCGTTGGTCATCATGGGTGCCCGCTCCTGCAGTTCGTCGAGGAGCCGCCCGGCGCGGGCCGCACGGGACAGCGCGGCGTCGGCGAGCGGCCCTTCGGCGAAGCCGTTGCGTATGTACAGGCCGGGCTCGATGAAGGTCATGGTGACGGTCCTCTCCGCCCGGCCCTGCTGGTCTCCGGGTTGGAGACGCGGTCGCGGGACCGGGCGGGCGGGAACGTAGAGCACCGAGTTCGTTAGCGTCGCGTCCTGCGCCTACCGGCGACGGCCGAACAGGCCGCGGCCCTTCTTCGCCTCCGCTTCGGCCGCCTCCCTCGCGGCTTCCTCCGCCTCACGGCGCGCGACGCGCTCCGCCTCCACACGGTCGGCGGCCTCCTTCGCGCACGGCCCGCACAGCCGGTCCCACTCGCCGGGCCACGAGGACCGCGTGGTCTCCCGCCAGCGCTCATCGGTGAACTTCTCCCCGCAGCGCGTGCACACCGGCCGCTGCGCCTCCCGCTGCGCGGCCTCGCGCTCCGCCTGGCGCCGCCGGGCCGCTTGGAGCTGAACCCGGTACAGCCGCTCGCCGTCGGGGTTGTCCAGGGCCTCGGGCAGCGTCTGCCACTCATCGCGCCCGAGCCTGCGCCACACCGGGCCCGCGGCCCCGGCCGGGTCGGCGGTGATCCGCTCCAGCTCGGTGACGACCACGGGCACCGCCTGGTGACAGTCGACCGCCGTGTAGCCCTCACCCGGGTGCGGGGTGCTGGCGAAGTAGCGGCGGGCGGTCTGCTCCAGGCGTTGCATCCGGCTCTCGCGCTGCGCGGCGGTCTTGCCCGTGAACACGAACGCCACCGGCACGTACCCCTCCCGGCCGGTCGCCGGGTAGATCCGCGACCACAGCCGGAAGTCGTGCACCGCCGCGCCCCGCCGCCGGGCCGCCCTCTCCTGGTCCGCATCGGCCTTCGGCCCGGGGCCGCTTGCCACAACGCCCACCCGGGTTCAGGCCTCTCCCGGGTGCGGTGGCGCAATCGACTGAAAGGCAGCCTCCCGCCAACCGCTACAGCGGCGGGATGGAGGGAGCCGGGCCCTCCGTCCCGCCGCTGCGCAGTCAGGCCGGCGCTGGCGGGCCCTCTACCGGCGGCGCCCGTCATTGTTCTTGGGTACTTGCGCGGAGGGCGGGAGCGCCAGGTCGAGGAGGGTTTTGAGGGTTTGGTGGTCGAGTCCGCTGTCGAGGGTGAGGGAGCGTCGTAGGAGGTCTCCGACGTCCTTGGGGTCAAGGCCGAAGCGCAGGCGGGCGTCCAGGCAGATCTCGCCGAAGAGTGCGGGGGCGAGTTGGGGTTCGCGCAGGATGTACCAGTCAATGAGGTGCACGACGTCGCCCCTGATGTCGCCCAGGAGGACGTTCTTGGGTGCGTCGTTGCCTTCCATGTCGCGGGCGAGTCCTCCGAGGACCGCTTCGACGATGGTGGTGCGCACGGCTGTGAGGGGGATGAAGCCGTCGGTACCGTCGTTGATGGCGACTGCGGGCCACCAGGCCAGGTCAGCTGCCTGTTCCTCGTGGGTCGTGCTGCTGCCGCGGGTGAAGAGGCGGTTCTTCTTGGGTTCTTCAGCGTCTTCGAGGCTGTCGGCGATGATTTTGGTGAGGCGGTTGTGGTCGTCGACCAGGCCCCGGGGCTGGTCGGTGCCGAACGTCGTCGTGGCGGACAGCAGTTTCCTCGGGCCGTGGGTTCGGTGGTACTGCTCGGCCCAGTCACCGGCGACCGGTCGGGACCACCGCGGTCCCTCGGCCGTCTCGATCTGGGGCGGGGGCAGGTCCTTGCGCCCGTACTTCGGGTGCGGCAGGTCCTCCAGCTCAAGTTCTGCGATGCGGGCCAGGCCGGCGCGGTCGACGAGACTAGCGGGGTCGAGTTCCGGTGCCGCGAGATCGACGGTGCACTGGTCGAGCGGCAGGGAACCGGGCTTGCGGTGGGAGGCCCACAGCGCGAGATGCTCACGCCAGTGGGGCAGCGGTTCCTCAGGGGCGGTGAAGTCGGCGATCTTCGCGATCCGCGCAGTGTGTGGCGTCGCCGGGCGGGCCAGGACGTCGACAGCCGTGACGGTGACAGCGTCCGCCACCGGACGGGCCTGGTACCCCTCATAGGCGCGGTCCACGATCTGCTGGGGCCGGTACCAGCAGTCCCCGTCCCACCAGTAGCCGCCATGCCGGTAGAGGAACCCGTTGCGGCCGTACATCCATTCGTGGTGCAGGCTGCCCAGGTCTGTGTCACGGATCAGGAGAACGGTCCGCCCGTGCTGGGGGTGCTGGTGGACCGCCCAGGCGTAGTCACGGTTCTTCGTCTCGGTGGTGAACGCCACCCATCCCCCGCCGCGCAGTCGATCCGTGCGCCCCCACAGCCCCTCGCCCTGGTTACGGCCGGTCCGCTCGATCGCGTCGGGATTGTCCAGAAGCAACCGCTCGTCGTTGATGAACGGCAGTCCGGGAACCGGGTGATCAGTACGCAACCCGTTGGCAACCGGTTGGATCATGCTCACGAAAGTGCCTTCCTTCTACGGCTCTCGACCCACCAGGGCGGACAACGCCCCCGGCACGCCTGCTCCACCCCACGGCACCGACTCCTTGCCGTGCCCCCCACGGGACGCGGCTGAGTGAGGAGAACGCGCCGCCTGCTACTCCGATTCTGACGGCACCGCCCGAGCTCGTCTGCGGAATCACCGAACGCGATCTCCCCTGTTCCGGCCACCCCCTTGCGCGTTGCAACACTTCCGGTGTCGGAAATCTCCAGCACGTACAGCTCGGAGGCGACGGCTGTTTCGTCGTCGGTGTGGCGGTCGGACGTGCCGATGGGGAGGAACCCGGCTTTGACCAGCAGGCGGTCGGCGGCGTCGTGGGCGGAGGTGCTGAGGGCTTCTTCCAGAGCCGCGCAGCAGGGCGGTTGGGCGGAGGCCGTGACGATGCCTGATCCGTCCGAGTGATCAGGTGCCATGGCTGCGGGTTCTCGGTGGGGAGCGCCTCTAGCGTGCGGCCATGGAAGACACCCAGATGCCTGAGCCGCTGCGGCAGGCGGTTCACCAGCTCGTCTCTGAAGTGGTCATGAACTGCCAGGAGGTGCTGCGCTACACCGAGCCGGACCTCGCACGCGACTGGAAGCGGATGACGCTGATCCGTGCCACGGATGCCTCCGACACGATGGACATGGCGTCCATGCTGATCGCCGCGTACTGCCAGCGCACCGGCATGGCCCTGGACACCCTCGCGTCGTACCTTCAGCCCCGTCAGCAGCGCAGCCGTGCGACCGGCCCAAGGGATTCGGACCGGCACCAGGTCGCCGGGATGCTCGGTACGCCACTTCCCCCCGAAGGCGACCAGGACGCGCAGAGGCGGTTCTCGATGGGTCAGGGGTACGCGGAAGGCGGCCTGATGTCCGAGCCGGATGAGCAGCGGCTGTTCACCGAGGCGTGTCTGCACGGGCTGCGGGCCCGACTGTGCGACGACGTCGATGCGCTGGAGAGCTACCTGCCGCCTCACGTCGCGGCGCTCGCACGGAAGATCGCTGAGGTGCTGGAGGAACCACAGCCGGCACCCGCCTGACGCCAAAGTCGCACCTCACTGGGTCCGGAGGCGTCATGGGCGAGCGTTTCGGCTCCCAGCCTGCAGTTGCGGAATGACGACGATGGGCTCCCGGTGGCGGGGAAGGTGGGGTGTTGCGCCGCCCGGCAGCCGCCTGCTGCGGACGCTTGTTGGGCACGCACCGCACGTCCCGGCGCGGAAAGGACGGCTTGCCGTCCCCTTTCCTCCAGCATGCCCGCCCGGCCGGGCTCGAGACGCTCTTTGCCCCGGCCGGCATACCCGGGGCGACGGGCGCCGGGCCACAGCCGGCGCTTCGGCCCAGGAACCGGCGCGGCCACGGCGGCTTCGGCCGCGTCCCGTTCACGCTCGTGCTGCTTGGTGCGGGTGCACACGGCGCAGTCGCTCCCCTGCTCACCGCCCGCCGTGTCGCTCACGCCGTCGACGGATGTGGGATAGACGTCGGCCCCGCAGGTCGGGCAACGCGGCGCTCAGCTGTGCACCATGGTCTTGAGGTCGCTAAGCGACAGCTCGTTCCTGCCGCTGTCGGCCGCGCTGCTCTGGGTCCAGTTGAGGATCGCGGGATGTGCGTTCTCGGGCGAATACGAAGTGGCGACGGCCGTGTTCTGGCCGTCGGTTTCGGCGAGCTGGGTGAGGTAGGCGGCCAGGGTGTGCGGGCCTCCGCCGCCGTAGCCGACGCCGTACCCGTGGCCCTCACGCTGCGGGAGGACCGACAGGTCCCCCTTCTCCGACCGCGCCCAGAACAGACTTCGGCCGGTGTGGAAGCTGCCGAAGGTGTCGCCCGGGCGCAGGGCCAGCGGAGCGAATGTCTTGTAGCTCCACTGGTCCGTGCCGCCCTCGCCGCAGTGCTTGAAGTGCTTGCCGACGACGGGCAGCCCGAAGTCGGGGTCGTAGAAGGTCCGGCGGCACACGCAGCCCGAGCCGCTGATCGCCGACGGGCTGCTGGGATCCTCCGTGACGCACGGGTGGAACAGGGCCGGGATATGCGTGGACTCCACGAGCGTGCAGTGCATCGCGTTCGGCTCGCACCGCACCAGCCTGCCCACCCACTCCTGGAAATGCGGTGTCACAGTCTGCTGCGCCTCGATGTCCAGCTCGGCGTTCAGCGACGACGAAGCGATACCCAGGCGCGCCTCGGTGTAGAGGACGAAGTGCATGAAGCCGTTCGTCGGGTCGGTCAGGTTCAGGTCGACGGGCTCGTAGGTCAACGCGATGTTCCTCCCGTGCCGGGTGCCAACGCCCCGATTCTCAGTCCGGGCCGCCGGGCCTCGCGGGTGAAGTCGCCAATCGGCCATCTGCTGGCCGGTCGGTGCCCCTCACCGGTCGGGGCCGACTCCCCGGCCCTGGTCGGTCTGCGCCGTGTGGTGCTGCTGCTGACGGCCCGCGTCAGCGGCCGGAGCCTGCTTCGCCGGGTGCGCGTGCTTCGTCCGGTCCGCCTGCTCTTCGACGGTGCGTCCGTGGGCCTCGGCTGCGCGGGTGAGCGCGGCGATCCGGGCGAGGTTCTGCGGCGAGGTCATCCACGTCGCGGGGTCCGTCGTGCGGCCCTCCAGGTACTCCTGCGGCATCGCGGCCTGCTGGTGGGCGTGGATGGCGGCGGCCCGCTGCGCCGGAGTCTGAGCGGCTTCCCGGCTCGGATGGTCGACGCCGTGCGGCACGGCCTGGTCGTGGTCGTTTGTGGGCGGCGCGGCCGGCGCGGTCGCGGGCGGAGCTTCGCCCCGTGCGGGCGGTGCGGTGAGGGTGGCGCGGATCGCGTTCTGCAGGGCGAGACTGGCGGCCCGGGCCCGCTCGTACCGGCTCGACTCCCGGGGCGGCTTCCCATCGGTGCCCGCGATCCACCAGCGGGTGGGCCAGGCGAAGTCGGCGGTGTAGGACAGCTGGTCCGGGGCCGGGGTCCGCCGGCCCTTCTGGGGCACGGTGAGCTGACGGCCGTAGCGCTCCAGAGCCCGGTCGGCGATGTAGCTGTCGATGCCGGGCACGTAGGCGCGGCCGCGCAGGGTCTCCAGCAGGTGCCGGCGCGCTTCGGCCAGGACGTGGCGGCGGGCGAAGACTCCGCGCACGGTGAAGACGACCGCGGCGACGTCGACCGCGGCGAGCGCGGTGTCCACCCATGGCCCCACCCGGGCCCGGATCGCCGCTCCGGCCGCCTGGCACCGCTGAAGGAGCCCGTCGACGATGCGCTGCCCGAACTTCAGAAGCGCGGAGACACGCCACCACGCGAGCAGCTGGTCCAGCGGGCGCGGCGCCTTCTTGCTCGGGCGGGTCTCCTGCGCCGCCCACCACCCCAGACCGTGGCGGGCTCGCTCGCCGGGCAGCCGGCCGTGCTTCTTCACGTACTCGTCGGTGACGCCCTCGAGGACGTCCTCGATCCTGCGGCGGCGCGTGGAGGACCAGTCGATGAGCGCCTGGTCGACGCCGGCTATCTCCATCACCGGGCGCAGGCCCGGCGTCACCTCCCGGGGCACGGTCGCCAGCCCGAGCGTCTCGCACACCTCGGTGGTCATCTCCAAGGTGTAGAGGGTGTCGGCGGCCACGATGTTCTTGTAGAGCCGGACCGTGTCCAACGCGTACCAGGAGCCGTCCGGGCGCTGCACCCGGTTGGCGATCAGACAGTGCTCATGCAGGAGGGGGAATCCGTTCCTGTTGTCGTAGTGCCAGAACGCCGCGACGACTAGGGCCGGGGCCTTCGTACGTCCCCGGCCGGATGCCCACCGGGTCTGTGTGACCTCGTCCTCCAGCCAGCGAAGGGTCGCGGCGACGGCTCGCTCGTGCGCTTGCTCGATGATCTGGCGCGTCTGTTCATCCCCCAGCGCCCACAGCACGACCAGTGACGCCTGCGGCCGGAACACGAAGTCCAGGGCCAGCAGCGGGGTCTGCTTGCGGTGCTCGATCTCCTCGATCGGCTGACCGAGGACGGTGGCCCGTCGCGCCGTCTCCGCGTCGACGCCGTCGTCCAGGAGCGCGCGCTCCATGCGGTCGGCGTCCGGGTGCCGGCCTTCCCCGAACAACAGCTCCATCTGCCGCTCGGACACCTCCGCGCCCTCGGTGAGCCCGAGCGCGAACAGGCCGCGCCCCAACCACCTCCCAGGCGGGAGCCCGGCCGCCTCCTGGACGTTCTTCAACGACTGGCCGACGGGGCGGTGCCCGTCCCCGAACGCGACGCCGCGCACGTAGTACCGCCAGGCATTCCGTCGCCGCACCTTCGCAACACTGATCACCCCGGCAGCGAACACTGGGTCTGACCTGCGAGAAAGAGCGATTCCGTCGGGCGGGAGGGTTCACCAGAAGTTCATGACCGATCCCGCACAGCGGGCGCCCGCCGACAACACCAGGCCCGCCCAGCGGACGCCCCCGGGGCCATGCAAATGCTGCGCAATGCCTCATCACAAGCGCCTCACTCGCACCGAGAACTGCCAGCAGACGACGTCACAGGCAAGGCTCGTACCTCTACGTACCGCTCCCTCACCCGACGACCGGGACATAGCCGTCTGCGCCACGTCCTGGTCCGGCTGCGCTGACGATCGGCAGCCGGGAAACTCTGAGCGTGTGGCGAGGGGGGCTTGGCAGAATTCGGCGTGTGGGAACAGCACAGCAGACGTCGCGGCAGCACCTCATATCCAAGGTTCTACTCAAAGAGTTCACGATGCCCGAGCCGAAGGGCGGCAGCCGACAGTTGCTCCCGTTCGACCTGCACAACCCCGGACGCGTGCATAAGCGGATGCCAACCAGCCGATGCGGCTGGGTCGAGAACTTCGTCGCCGTCGACTCCCCATCCGTTGAAGCACTGTGGGGCGACGTGGAGAGGCGCGTGCCTGCGGCGCTCGCTGCTGTGCGCGCCGGCCATCCGTTCGCGGACCCGCTTCACGTGGAGGTGCTGCGCGATCTGGTCGTGCTCCACTACGTCCGGTCGCTTCACTACCGCGATGTGCACACCAACTCGATCGATCGGGCCCGCATGCGCCTGATCGCCAAGGTGATCAGGCAGTACCCAGAGCAGCTACGCCTTGAGGCGCTGCGCGAGATGGGCCTGTACCTGTCAGGCCCGGCTGCTCTGGGCGCCTTCGCTGAGCGTCTCATCGAACGGTCCACGATCATGCGCGACCGCGAGAGCGGCAAGCTCTTCCGCACCAGCGTCGAGGACACCTTCCACAAGATGCGGGACCTGGCGTCGACGCGGCGGCTGGAGGTGGTCACGCCCGCGACGGGCCAGTTCCTGATCGGCGACAACCCGGCGCTGACCCTGTGCGTGAAGGAGGGCCGTACGATCTACGGCATGGCGTTCGGTGACGCCCAGACCCTCATACTTCCCATCGGCCCAAAGTGCCTGCTGTCCCTGGGCCCAGAGAACGTCACGCTCACCGTCCCCCAGACCTTCGTAGACCGCCTCAACGCCGTGCAGGTCCGCGCTGCCTACCGTTACGTGTACCTGCACCCCGAGAGCGGCTTGGAGCCGTTCGTGGAACGAGCCGCTCAGGGACGACCGGCCGGGAACCGCACCACATGACAAGCGATCGTCATAGCTGTACTTCCATGATCTGCGGCGGCACGTGGGCCGATGCGTCCGAGCCGACCGGCTGCTTCAAGTCCAGGTAGCAGCCCACCCGTACACCGGGGTCGCCCGCGTTGCGGGTCGTGTGATCTGCTCTCGTTGTAGCCCACCGGTCAGCGAGCAGCGGTTGGAAGGCCAAGTCTGTGGCGTCGTCGGCAGGTGCGACGTCGACGACGACCAGGCCGGCTTACTTCCTGGGACCTCGTTGATGGGATTCATGTACGGGCGCTATGTGACGTTGCGGTGTATTCACCCGACCGATGCGGCGAGTCGTCAGAGGCTGTCGCCGCCCCCCAGTCCCGACGGGCCGGGTCGCCGGAGGTGGGTCGTACGGGGCACGGCCGCCAGTCGCAGAACTGCCCGAGCTCGGTCGTCAGAGGGACGTCGGCCTGGGCTCCGTCGGCCGTCCAGTCGGTGATGTCGAGCAGCAGCACGTCGAGCGTGCCCGGTGACCGCCACGGCTCGTCTGTGAACGCCGCACTGCACTGGGTGCAACGACGCGGACGCTTCCGACCCCTGAGGGGTGACGGTGACGTCGATTTCGAGCTGGGAGGCGGTGATGGCCCGCTGGTGTGTGGTCTTGATCATGGACTCTATGCAGGTAACGTGCCGAGTCCTTGCTATCCGCGTGGACGTTAGTAAAGTTCCGCCATGGCTTCTCCTCCCGCTCACGACCGCGAGAAGGTCGTCTCCAAGCTGCCCGGGTGGCTGCGCCAGGAACTCAAGATCCGAGCAGCTCAGCTGGGGATTGAGATCCAGGCAGCCGTCGAGCAGGGCATCCTCCACTGGTCTGCCCTGGCTTCGTCTCCGAGTTCGGTGGACACCGCCGGTGCTGACTCCTTCTCAACCTGGCTTCCGCCGGGCCAGTGGGATGACTTCAAGGCCACGGCTGCCACTCGCCAGGTCTCGCTGACTCAGGGCTTGGCACAGGCAGTGCAGGTCTGGCTGGAAGCCAACCCGACGCCGGCGGTGAAGCGACCTGATGTTCCCAGGCGCCTGATCGTGTGCAATCAGAAGGGCGGCGTCGGAAAGACGGCCATCACCGCGGGTGTCGGTGAGGCACTCGCCGAGTCCTCCGACAGCCTCTACCCCGTACGCATCTCACGGCACTTCGCTGCGGCTCTCAAGCAAGAGGAGCCTGCTGTGAGGGAACTTCCCGGCATCGGTCTGCGCGTCCTGCTCGTCGACTTCGATCCGCAGAGCCACCTGACCAAGCAACTCGGACTCGAACCCCTGTCCATGGAAGGTGACAGCCTCACCAAGCACATGGCCGGCGAGCCGGTGGGGAAGCTGGCCGACTTGATAGTGCCTGTCGAATCCGACAGGTTCGGTGACCGGCTCTACCTGCTCCCCAGCTGCAACGACGCCTTCCTCCTGGACGTGAAGCTCGCCGGTGTCCGTGCCCGCGAAGCGGCCCTCGAGCGCGCCCTGGCATCCGTGGAAGGCGACTTCGACGTCGTGCTCGTCGACTGCCCCCCAAGCCTGGGGCTCAGCATGGACGCCGCCGTGCACTACGGCCGCCGCCGTGACGGCGAAGCCGTCGGCCAGTCCGGCGTCCTCATCGTCGTCCAAGCCGAGGACAGCTCGGCCGATGCCTACGACCTGCTCACCACTCAGATCGAGGACCTCCGCACCGACCTCGCTCTCGAACTCGACTACCTCGGCATCGTCGTCAACCACTACGACTCCAGACGCGGCTTCATCGCCACTTCCTCCCTCCGCGCCTGGATGGACATAAGAGATCCCAAGGTCGTCGGCCTCATCGGAGACCTCAAGGAACAGAAGGAAGCCGTCCGGCTGAAGGAACCGCTCCTGGACTACGCCCCACGCTGCGACCAGGCACTCGGTATCCGCGCGCTCGCCCGGGAGATCTCATGAGCAAGGCCGACAAGCTCAAGGCGAGCGCTTCCTTCGGTCAGGCCCGATCGGTCAGCGCGCGACGAGCCGCGATCGGAGCCGCCACAGGTGCACCGACGCTCGGTGTCCCGGCCCCCAACAAGGCGCCGCTCAAGACCCTCGCCCCCAACCCGTTCAACCCCCGTGACGAGCTCACCGACATCGAGGAGACCGCTGCCTCGCTGGTCGAACGCGGGCAGATCCAGCCGGTCGCGGTGGTACACCGGACGGCCTTCCTCTCCGTGCACCCCGGCCATGAGGACGGCCTCGGCGACGCGGAGTACGTCGTCATCGACGGCAACCGGCGGCTGGCCGCCGCAACGAAGGCCGGCCTCGAAGAGCTCCGGATCGACATCAACGACGATCTGGCAGCAAGCGCTGCGGACCTGCTGGAGAGCGCGCTCATCGCCAACATCCACCGCGTGGACGTACCACCGCTGGACCAGGCCAAGGCCATTCAGGAGCTCGTCAGCGTCCACGGCTCGCAAAGCCAGGTCGCCAAGCGGCTGGGGAAGACACCTGCATGGGTCTCGCAACGGTTGGCTCTCCTACAGCTCACCCCTGAACTGCAGGAGAAGGTCGAGACGGGCGACTTGAAGGTCGAGCCTGCCCGCCGTATCGGGCGCCTGCCGAAGGACCAGCAAGCCGCCGCTGCTCACGAAGCCCGCACCGCTGCAAGGCCCCCTCAGCAGCGCTCACGCCGGACGCTGGCCGAAGGACCAGACACGGAGACCATTAACGGCGTTAACGCTCCGGGCGCCGAAGCCACCTCGGACGCTGCACCAGCCGGAAGCGTTAACGCCGTTAACGCCACGAGGAGCGAAACAGGCACAGGCAGCTCGCCCACGCACAGCGTTAACGGCGTTAACGCTGACAGGACTGCCCCTGGTGCGGGACAGCACTTCTCTGTGCCCTGCTCCTCGCCCCAGCAAGTGGCCGACGCGCTGGAGAAGCACCTCTCGCCTCAGGACCTGGCTGCTGTCGCTGAGCTGTTGCTGGACCGGGTTGGCGGGGCTCCAGGCTGAAGATTTCCGACTGCGCCTGAAATGCAGAAAGGGCCCCGTCCACGTCATCACGACGCGGGCGGGGCCCTGCCCTGTGTCTCTGTGCCGCACCAGCAAGGGGGAGCCAGTGCTGGCGGCAGGGCCTTGCCGCCCTGCCGGACCTCGATCTCGACAGGGCCGCAGTCGTCTCACGCTCGTCCCCCTCGACGGCATCGGTCAGGAGCGCGGCGACGTCAGTCTCGTACGGGACGGGGTAGCCCTCGTGGTCGCTGATGACGAACGGTGCACACTTTGCGGTGACCGTGAACGGGGGGACGACGGTGGAACGGACGGGTAGCTGATCGTCCCAATCCGCACCTGCCTCTTTGCGGAGTGGGTCAGGGTGTGTGGTCGATGCCTGTATTGGCTCGGCTGCCAGCCCCCGAAGCAGTCGCATCGCCCGTGTTCTCGGCCAAGGCCTGGCCGATGTCGGCGCCCTGCGGGCGAAGCACCCCACTGGAGGCCACCCCGCCCGCACTCGCGTGGGCACGTCCGGTGTGACGGGCATGACCAGCTGGCCTCTGCGCGTCGTGAGAGTGGGTCCACCACGCCCACACCAGGGCAGCTACTCCCATGGCTGCCTGGATCACCGCGCCGACGGCCTGTCCAGGGCCAGGCCCGTCCAGTAGCCAAACCACCGGTGTCGCCGCTGCCACAAGTACACCGCCGACTGCGACCGCAACCCGTGCTGCTCTCGTCATAGCTTGTCTACCTCCTCGTTCAGCGCTGCAATGGCGGCCTCCCTCCGGTCGTCACTCCGGAAAGGGCCCCATCCGCGTCGGATGAGCTGTGCCTCGCGGCCACCGCTGCTTGAGGTCACTCCTGACCAAAGTGCTCACGCAGCGCCTCTACGGCCTTCAGGGCAGCATTCACAGCCTGCCTCACTTGCGTCGACTCCTCAGCATCCACAGCGGCCGAAAGGGCAGCGATGGCCTCAAGGTCGCTGTGCCAACCGAACGCCAGCGTCCACGCGATCCCAGCCCTGACCAGTTCGCTGGAGTCTTCCCCAAGCCGACCCACAAGGACTGGAACGCACTCGTCCCCTCCCGAGACTGCCCACATCCGCAACGCATCAAGTCTCACCT
>NZ_JACXYU010000022.1 GCF_014779715.1 Streptomyces chumphonensis | reverse complement strand
TGTCGTGCTCACCCGAGGTGATGAAGCGCTTCACGCCCTCGATGTGCCAGCTGCCGTCCTCCTGCCGGACGGCCTTGGCGCGGCCGGCGCCGACGTCCGAGCCCGCGTCCGGCTCGGTCAGCACCATGGTGGAGCCCCACTGGCCGTTCACCATGCACTGGGCGATCTTGGCCTGCTCCTCGGTGCCCTCCTCGAAGAGGACGCCGGCGAACGCCGGGCCGGAGGCGTACATCCACACCGCCGGGTTGGCGCCGAGGATCGTCTCGGCGAAGGCCCACAGCAGGGAGCGCGGGGCCGTCGTGCCGCCGATCTCCTCCGGGATGCCGAGGCGCCACCACTCGGCGTCCATGTACGCCTTGTAGCTCTTCTTGAAGGACTCCGGGACGGGCGCGGTGTTCGTCTTCGGGTCGAAGACGGGCGGGTTGCGGTCCGCGTCCTCGAAGGAGGCGGCCAGTTCGTTCTCGGAGAGGCGGGCGATCTCGGAGAGCACGCTCTTGGCGGTCTCCACGTCCATCTCGGCGAACGGCCCGCTCCCGTACACGGACTCGCGGCCGAGGACCTCGAACAGGTTGAACTCGATGTCGCGCAGATTCGACTTGTAGTGGCCCATGGGCGCTGGCTCCGTAGGGACGGGGAGGGCTGGGTCCTCCGGATGCGTACCAGTTAGTAACCCCATCATGCTACCCGCCGGTAATAACAAGCAAGCCCGAACCGGCCGGATGTGACTCGTTACCCTTCTCATCATGTACGGCTACGAGCAGAACGCCTACGGGGCGCCGCCGCCACCGCCGGGTTACGGGGCGCCCCCGCCGCACGGTGCGCCGCACCAGCACGGCGTCCCGCCGCAGCACGGAGCGCCCCAGCACGGGGCGCCGCAGCACGGGGCGCCGCACGCCCAGCCGCCGGCGCAGCACTACCCGGAGCCGTCACCGCCGTCCCTGGCCGACGCCGTCCGCGGCTTCGCCACCGGTGCCCTCTCCCCGGAGGACTTCCAGGGGATCTTCCACAACGCCCGGGTGTACTGCCCCCGGGGTGAGACGCCCGGCTTCCTGGCGCTGCACAACACGCAGCAGCCGGTCATCCCCATGTTCACCTCGCTGAAGGAGCTGCGCGCGTACGCGGGGAAGGAGTCCCGCTACTTCGTGATCACCGGCGCCGAGGTCCTGGACCTGCTGCCCACCGGCTACGGCTTCGTCCTGGACATGGAGGGCGACCACCGGGTCGTCTTCGACGCCAAGGCCGTCGAGGAGATGGTCGACTTCGCGATGCACAGCATGTACGGCTGACCGCACCGGGCCGCCCCGCACGCGAGCGGTCAACGCGACGACGTTAATCACTCGATGGAGTGAACCGCTCGCCAAGCCCTCCCCGTCCCTCCTCGCTTCGGAATGATCGACTGCGCCACCCGTGAACGGGTGGCCGTGTGTCATCGACCAGAGAAACGGGACCCCATTCATGGCTGAGACGCTCAAGTACGGCGACCGAATCCACCTCCAGAACGCCTACAACGCGTGGGGCGGTGGCTACCTGGACACCAACGGCGCCAGCTCCGCCACCGGGGGCGTCTACGGGGTCTCCACCGCCGACACCCCGAACCGTGGGCAGGGCACCGGAACCTGGGAGGTCGCCTCGGCCACCGGCAAGGCGGTCGGCACGCCCGTCGCCAGTGGGGACCTGATCACTCTGCGCAACCTCTACTCGGCGGGCAGCTACCTGGACACCAACGGGGTCGCCTCCGCCGCACAGAAGAAGGCCGGCGCCAAGTACGACGTCCACACCGCCAAGAGCGACGACCGGGGCACGGGCACCGCCGAGTGGCGGATCTTCGCGCGCACGTCCGACCCCCAGGACACCGACGTCCACATCGGGGACACCGTCCACCTGTGGAACGTGTACGGCGGCAACGGCGGGTTCCTGGAGACCAACGGCGTGGGCCCCGCGGGCGGGAAGTACGACGTGTGCACCAACGCCTACTACAACCGCGCGGCCGACGTCGCCGACTGGCGCGTCTCCCGCGCCTGACCGGCCCTCGCGCGGCGCCGGGTCCGGCGCGGCGCGGCCGTCGGGCGGGCCTCGCGGGCCCCGCCCGACGGCCACCGGCGGGGGCCGACCACCCGACCCCGGCACGGCCGGGGAATGACGCGGCATTGGCAGACGTTCAAGCTTCAACTAGATTGGACGTACCGTCCGAGGAGGCCCGTCATGCCCGCGATCACCGTCGAGAACCCGCTCACCCTGCCGCGCGTCACCGCGTCGGCCGAGCCGTCCGCCGCGCGGCCCGTGCTGGCCGTCACCACGGCGCCCAGCGGTTTCGAGGGCGAGGGCTTCCCCGTGCGCCGTGCCTTCGCCGGCATCCGGTACGACCACCTCGACCCGTTCATCATGATGGACCAGATGGGTGAGGTGGACTACGCGCCGGGCGAGCCGAAGGGCACCCCCTGGCACCCGCACCGCGGCTTCGAGACCGTCACCTACCTCATCGACGGCACCTTCGTGCACCAGGACTCCGAGGGCGGCGGCGGCACGATCCAGAACGGCGACACCCAGTGGATGACCGCGGGGAGCGGGCTGCTGCACATCGAGGCGCCGCCCGAGGAGCTCGTCATGAACGGCGGCCTCTTCCACGGCCTCCAGCTGTGGGTGAACCTCCCGGCCGCCATGAAGATGACCGACCCCCGCTACCAGGACATCCGCGGCGGCGAGGTCAAGCTGCTGACGTCGGCCGACGGCGGCGCGCTGCTGCGCCTCATCGCCGGTGACCTGGACGGCCACCAGGGGCCCGGCATCACCCACACGCCCATCACGATGCTCCACGCCACCGTCAGCCCCGGGGCGCAGGTCACGCTGCCCTGGCGCAGGGACTGGAACGCGCTGGCCTACGTGCTGGCCGGGCGCGGCACCGTCGGCGCCGAGCGGCGGCCGATCCACCTGGGCCAGACCGCCGTCTTCGGCTCCGGGGAGACGATCACCGTGCGGGCCGACGACGTCCAGGACTCCCACCACGCCACCCTCGACGTGGTGCTCCTGGGCGGGCAGCCGATCCGCGAGCCGATGGCGCACTACGGGCCGTTCGTCATGAACAGCCACGCCGAGCTGGTGCAGGCGTTCGAGGACTTCCAGTCCGGGCGGCTCGGCCGGATACCGGCCACGCCCCGGACGGTGGCCACCGAAGGCTGACGGCCCGGCGCCCACGGCGGGTCGGGGCGGCCCCACGGAGGGAGCCGCTCAGCCCCAGTGCGGGGGCGGGGCGTCCTCGTCGACCTCGAACCAGATCGCCTTGCCCTCGCCCCTGGGGTCCACGCCCCAGGAGCCGGCGAGCATGTCCATGAGGATGAGCCCGCGCCCCGAGGAGGCCAGCTCGCCGGGGTTGCGGCGGTGCGGCAGCTCGTCGCTCTGGTCGGCGACCTCCACCCGCAGCCGCCGCCCGCCGCGTTCGCCGGTGACCTCGGCGACCAGCAGGGCGTCGCCGTCGGTGTGCACGAGGACGTTGGTCAGCATCTCGGAGAGCATCAGCACCGCGCCGTCCACCTGGTCCGGGGCGGCCCAGTCGTAGAGCAGGTCGCGCAGCTGCCCCCGGGCGTCGGCGATGCGGGACGCGTCGGTCTGGGCGACGCTCAGCACCGTCCGGCGCCCGGTGCCCCGGGGCACGCCGACCACGTCGTCGCGGCTGAGGAGGAGCAGCGCGACGTCGTCGTCCCGGCGGTCGGTCAGCGGGCCGGCGTAGTGGTGGGACGGCGGGCCGTGGACGGCCTGCACCAGGGCGTCGGCCAGCTCCTCCAGGTCGGCGTCCGGTCGCTCGGCGAAGACCGCGCGGATGCGCGCCCAGCCGCTCTCGATGTCGTGCCCGCCCGTCTCGATGAGGCCGTCGGTGCACATCATCAGCGTCTCGCCGGGGCCGAGCGCCAGCCGCGTCGTCGGGTAGTCGGTGTCCGGGTCGATGCCCAGGGGCAGCCCGCCCGCCGTCGGCCGGACCATGAGCGTGCCGTCGGGCAGCCGGACGGCCGGGTCGGGATGGCCGGCCCGGACGATGTCGAGCGTGCCGTTCACCGGGTCCGCCTCGATATAGAGGCAGGTGGCGAAGCGGGCGTCGTCCCGGCCGTCCGCCACGGAGCCGTCCGCCCCCGTGCCCCCGCCGTCACCGGCGTCGGCCTCCGCGTCCGCCACGTGGTCGCGGGTCATGCCGGCCAGGAAGCGGGAGGCGCGGGAGAGCACGGCCTCCGCGCTGTGCCCCTCGGAGGCGTAGGCGCGCAGCGCCACGCGGAGCTGCGCCATCAGGGCGGCGGCCCGCACGTCGTGCCCCTGCACGTCGCCGATGACCAGGGCGGTGCGTCCGCTGTGCAGCGGGATGACGTCGTACCAGTCCCCGCCCACCTGGAGACCGCCGCCGGTCGGCACGTAGCGCGCGGCGACCGTCATGCCCTTGATGTCCGGCCGGTGCACGGGGCGCATGGTGCGTTGCAGGCCGGCCGCCAGCTCCTGCTCGGACTCGCGCACGTACGCCCGCGACAGGGCCTGCGCCAGCATGCGCGCGACGGTGCTCAGCACCGAGCGCTCGTCCGGGGTGAACGTCACCCGGGAGCCGAACGCCGCCATCCAGGCCCCCACCGTGCGCCCGGCCGCCACCAGCGGCAGGAACGCCCAGGACTGCCGGCCGAAGGGCGCCGCCAGCGGCCAGGTGACGGGGAAGCGGCGCTCGTACTCGGCGGGGCCGGCCAGGTAGACCGCCCGGCCCGTGCGCACGACCTCCGTCGCCGGGTACGGCGTCGTCAGCGGCATGTCGGTGAAGGCCGCCTCGGAGCCGGGGCCGTGCCCGTGGTGGCCGATGACCGACAGATGGTCGCCCCTGACGCCGAAGACGGCCATCCCGTCGGGGGAGAAGCCCGGCATCGCCAGGTTCGCCGCGACGCGCAGCACCTCGGTCGTGGAGCGGGCCTCGGCCAGCGCCCGGCCCGCGTCCAGCAGGAACGCCTCGCGCGCCCGCCGCCAGTCCCCGGTGACCGCCGACTGGCCGGAGGCGTTCTCGGGCGCCTCCACCAGCGTGCCCAGCAGGACGGCCCCCGCGCCCGCGCCCCGGCGTCGCGGACCGTTCGTCCGGGTGTTCAGGTAGCGCAGCCGCGCGCGGACCGTGCGCAGCACGCCCCCGTCGTCGCCGACCACGCGCAGCCGCTCCTCCGCGATGCCGCCCTCGGCGGCGGCCAGGGTGATGATGCGGTCGAGTTCCACGAAGTCCACCGCGTGCAGCCGGGCCCGGACGGCGGCCGTGGGCACCGTGGCCGGCTCCGGCTTCAGCCCCATGAGCCGGGCGGCCCGCGCGTCGAGGGTCACCAGGCCGGCCACGTGGTCCCACCGCCACATGCC
Source organism: Streptomyces chumphonensis (assembly GCF_014779715.1). Taxonomy (GTDB): domain Bacteria; phylum Actinomycetota; class Actinomycetes; order Streptomycetales; family Streptomycetaceae; genus Streptomyces; species Streptomyces chumphonensis. Next base: position 42,169 of record NZ_JACXYU010000022.1, on the reverse strand, counting down.
GGTCCCGGTCGCGTCCAGCACCTCGTCCACCTGTGGCGGGGAGGCGCCCTGGTCGGTGCGCATGTGCCCCACTGTAGGAAGACCGCGTTCCTCCCGCCCGGCGGACCGGGGCCGTCCGGTGGGGTCGGGCGTGCCCGGCGGGCGTCCTCGGGCCGGGGCGGCGGGCCGGGCTCGGACGGTACGCTGAAGGGCGCCGGGAGGCCGGTACAGCGCGGCCTTCTCCCGAATCCCGTACGACCCGGCTCTGACGACTTGGATGAATGATGCATCGGTACCGGTCCCACCACTGCGGCGAGCTCCGATCGCAGGACGTCGGCAAGGACGTCCGGCTGAGCGGCTGGCTGCACAATCGTCGTGACCTGGGCGGCATCCTCTTCATCGATCTGCGCGACCACTACGGCCTGGTCCAGCTCGTGGCCCGGCCCGGCACCCCGGCCAACGAGGCGCTGAGCCACCTCACCAAGGAGACCGTCGTCCGCATCGACGGCACGGTGGCCTCGCGCGGCGCCGACAACGTCAACCCGGAGCTGCCCACCGGCGACGTCGAGATCGAGGTGGGTGACGTCGAGGTGCTCGGCGCGGCCGAGCAGATCCCGTTCACCATCAACACCGAGGACGGGGTGAACGAGGAGCGCCGGCTGGAGTACCGCTTCCTCGACCTGCGCCGCGAGCGCATGCACCGCAACATCCTGCTGCGCACCGCCGTGATCTCCGCGATCCGACAGAAGATGACGGCGCTCGGCTTCAACGAGATGGCCACCCCGATCCTGTCGGCCACCTCCCCCGAGGGCGCCCGGGACTTCCTGGTGCCCTCCCGCCTGCACGCCGGGAAGTTCTACGCGCTGCCGCAGGCGCCGCAGCAGTTCAAGCAGCTGCTGATGATCGCGGGCTTCGACCGCTACTTCCAGATCGCGCCCTGCTTCCGTGACGAGGACGCCCGCGCCGACCGCTCGCCGGGCGAGTTCTACCAGCTCGACATGGAGATGAGCTTCGTCGAGCAGGAGGACGTCTTCCAGGTCATCGAGAAGGTGATGACCGACCTCTTCGAGGAGTTCGGCGGCGGGCGGCACGTCACCTCGCCGTTCCCGCGCATCCCGTTCCGCGAGGCCATGCTGAAGTACGGCTCGGACAAGCCGGACCTGCGGGCCCGGCTGGAGCTGGTGGACGTCACCGACGTCTTCGAGGGCTCGGAGTTCAAGGCGTTCGCGGGCAAGCACGTGCGGGCGCTGGCCGTGCCGGACACCGCCGACCAGCCGCGGAAGTTCTTCGACCAGATGGGTGAGTTCGCCGTCGAGCAGGGCGCGAAGGGCCTCGCCTGGGTGCGCGTCGGCGAGGACTCGGCACTGACCGGGCCGATCGCGAAGTTCCTCACCGAGGACGACGTCACCGCGCTGCTCGGCGCGCTCGACGCCAAGCCCGGGACGGCCGTCTTCTTCGGCGCCGGCGACTTCGACGACGTCTCGAAGATCATGGGCGCCGTCCGCGTCGAGGCCGCGCGCCGCGCCGGTCACTTCGAGGAGGACGTCTTCCGGTTCTGCTGGATCGTCGACTTCCCGATGTTCGAGCGGGACGAGGAGACGGGGCGGATCGAGTTCTCCCACAACCCGTTCTCCATGCCGCAGGGCGGTCTGGAGGCGCTGCGCACGAAGGACCCGCTGGACGTTCTGGCCTGGCAGTACGACATCGTCTGCAACGGCGTCGAGCTCTCCTCCGGCGCGATCCGGAACCACGAGCCGGAGATCATGTACGAGGCGTTCGAGATCGCCGGGTACACCAAGGAGGACGTCGAGCGCGAGTTCGGCGGGATGCTGCGCGCCTTCGCCTTCGGCGCCCCGCCGCACGGCGGCATCGCCCCCGGCATCGACCGCATCGTCATGCTGCTGGCCGACGAGCCGAACATCCGCGAGACGATCGCCTTCCCGCTCAACGGCAACGCCCAGGACCTGCTCATGGGCGCGCCCAGCGAGGTCGACGAGGCGCGGCTGAAGGAGCTGCACCTTTCCACGCGGCAGCCCACGCGGAAGCCGCCGCAGAGCTGACCGACGCGCCGCGGGGGCGCCCTCCCGGCCCGGGAGGGCGCCCCCGCGGTGTGCGTGCGGCGGGGGTCAGGCGCGGGCCGGTTCCTCCAGCCGGGGGAAGAGCACCGCGCCCTTGGTGACCGTGGCGCCCGGGGGCAGCAGGCCCCAGCGGCCGGCGTCCCGCACGCGCTGGTCGGCGAGCGGTCCGAGGTGCGGCTCGGCGCCGAGCGACTCCCACAGCTTCTGCGAGGTCTCCGGCATGACGGCGTTGAGCAGGACGGCGGTGGCCCGCAGCGACTCGGCGGCCGTGTAGAGGATCGTCGCCAGCCGGGCGCGCGCGGCCTCGGAGTCGTCCTTGGCGACCTTCCACGGCTCCTGTTCGGTCAGGTAGCCGTTGACCTGCTTGACGAAGTCGAAGACCGCGGCGATGCCGCCGGCGAAGTCCATCTCGTCGCCGATGCGCCGGTCGGCCTCGGCGACCGCGTGGGCGAGGCCGTCGACGACGGGCCGCTCGGCCGCCCCGGGGGCCGTCGCCTCCGGCAGCGTCCCGCCGAAGTACTTGCCGACCATGGCCGCCACGCGGGAGGCCAGGTTGCCGTAGTCGTTGGCCAGTTCCGAGGTGTACCGCGCGGAGAAGTCCTCCCAGGAGAAGGAGCCGTCGTTGCCGAAGGCGATGGCCCGCAGGAAGTACCACCGGTAGGCGTCGACGCCGAAGTGGTCGGTGAGCTGGTGCGGGGAGATGCCCGTCAGGTTCGACTTGCTCATCTTCTCGCCGCCCACCATCAGCCAGCCGTTGGCGGCGATCCGTCGCGGCAGGGGCAGGCCGTTCGCCATCAGCATCGCGGGCCAGATCACCGCGTGGAAGCGGAGGATGTCCTTGCCGACGAGGTGCACGTCGGCGGGGAAGGTGCCCTCGAACTTCTCCTGGTCCGCGCCGTAGCCCACGGCCGTCGCGTAGTTGAGGAGGGCGTCGATCCACACGTAGATGACGTGCTTCTCGTCCCACGGGACGCGCACGCCCCAGTCGAAGGTGGACCGGGAGATCGACAGGTCCTGCAACCCCTGCCGGACGAACTGCACGACCTCGTTGCGCGCCGACTCCGGCTGGATGAAGCCGGGGTTCCGCTCGTAGTGCTCCAGCAGTCTCGGGCCGTACTCGGAGAGCTTGAAGAAGTAGTTCTCCTCCTGGAGCATCTCCACGGGCTTCTTGTGGATCGGGCACAGCTTGGCGCCGTCCTCGCCGTCCAGCAGGTCGCCGGTGGCCTTGTACTCCTCGCAGCCGACGCAGTAGGGGCCCTCGTAGCCGCCGCGGTAGATCTCGCCCTTGTCGTACAGGTCCTGCACGAACTCCCGGACGCGCGCGGTGTGCCGCGGCTCGGTCGTCCGGATGAAGTCGTCGTTCGCGATGTTCAGGTGCTGCCAGAGGGGCTTCCACGCCTCCTCCACCAGCTTGTCGCACCACTCCTGGGGCGACACGCCGTTCGCCTCGGCGGTGCGCATGATCTTCTGACCGTGCTCGTCCGTGCCGGTGAGGTACCACACCTTCTCGCCCCGCTGGCGGTGCCAGCGGGTGAGCACGTCGCCTGCGACGGTCGTGTAGGCGTGGCCCAGGTGGGGAGCGTCGTTCACGTAGTAGATCGGGGTCGTGACGTAGTACGCCCCGCCCCGCTGCTCTGTTCCAGTGGCCGCCATATGCGAAATCCTAACGGTCCGCGACGGCGCGCCCGCGCGCTCCGAAGAGGCGGCCGGGCGCCTCCCGGGGGCGGCGTTGGCCGGTTCCGGTTCACGGCGGGTTCACCGCCACCACGCCCGGGGGTAGGGGTGAGGACCTAGTTTCCGCCGAGTACGGCTGAAGACGGAGAGGTCTGCCCATGCGCAAGCAACTGCCGCTGCTCACCACCCACCCCGGCGGTCGGTCCGCCATGACCTGTCACTACCGCTGCGGGGACGCCTGCTTCCAGGAGGTGCCGAACCGGAGCGGGAACGCGTACTTCGGCGACATCGTCGCCGGCCTCTCCCGGCGCTCGATGCTGCGTGCGGGGGCGGTGGCCACCGTCGCCGCGGCCGCCGGGGGCGCGACGCTGGGCGCCGCCCCGGAGGCCGTCGCGCACGGGAGAGGTGGCGACGGCGGATGGCCGGGGAGAGGGCGGGGCCACGGGGCGAAGGGCCTGCGGTTCGAGCCGGTGGCCCCGAACACGCGGGACGCCGTCACCGTCCCCGAGGGGTACGAGCAGGGCCTCGTGATCGGCTGGGGCGACCCGATCCTGCGCGGCGCGCCGGCCTTCGACCCCGACCGTCAGACGGCCCGTGCGCAGGCCGGCCAGTTCGGCTACAACAACGACTTCCTCACCCTGCTGCCGCTGCGCGGCGAGCGGCACCGCCAGGTGCTCTTCGCCAACCACGAGTACACCAACGAGGAGATCATGTTCGCCGGGTACGACCCGGAGAACCCCACCCGCGAGCAGGTGGAGATCGCCTGGGCCGCCCACGGCCTGTCGGTCGTCGTCGTGGAGGAGGAGCGCCGCTCCGGCCGCCTCACGCCCGTCCGGCGGCACCGGCTGAACCGCCGCTTCCACAACGGCACGCCGTTCGAGCTGACCGGCCCGGCGGCCGGCAGCGCGCTGCTGAAGACCTCCGCCGACCGGCGGGGCCGCACCGTCCTCGGCACGCTCAACAACTGCGCGGGCGGCACCACGCCGTGGGGGACCGTGCTCAGCGGCGAGGAGAACTTCAACCAGTACTTCGCCAACGCGGCCTCGGTCACCGACCCGGCCACCAAGGAGCGGCTGGCCCGCTACGGCATGACCGGCGGTACCACCGGCCGCAAGTGGGAGCGGTTCGACGACCGCTTCGACCTCGCCAAGGAGCCCAACGAGGCCAACCGCTTCGGCTGGGTCGTCGAGGTCGACCCGTACGACCCCGAGTCCACGCCGCGCAAGCGCACCGCGCTGGGCCGCTTCAAGCACGAGGGTGCGGAGCCGCAGCTCACCGCCGACGGCCGGCCGGTCGTCTACATGGGCGACGACGAGCGGTTCGACTACCTGTACAAGTTCGTCTCCAGCAAGCGCATGCGCCGGGGCAACAGCCGCTGGGCCCGCGAGCACAACATGACGCTGCTCGACGAGGGCACCCTCTACGTCGCCCGGCTCACCGGCGACAGCCCCGGCGAGATCGACGGCGACGGCGGACTCCCGCGCGACGGCGCGTTCGACGGCTCCGGGGAGTGGATCAAGCTCGCCTCCGGCGACCGCTCCTACGTCGAGGGGATGACGGCCGAGGAGGTGTACGTCTTCACCCGCCTCGCGGCGGACAAGGTGGGCGCCACCGCGATGGACCGGCCCGAGGACGTCGAGCCCAGCCCGCGCACCGGCCGCGTCTACGTCGCGCTGACCAACAACTCCCAGCGCGGCACCGCCGGCCGTCCCGGACCCGACGAGGCCAACCCGCGCAACCGCAACAAGCACGGCCAGGTCCTGGAGCTGGCGGAGCACTGGAACCACCCGGGGGCGGAACGGTTCTCCTGGCGGCTGTTCCTGGTCTGCGGCGACCCGGCGGACGAGTCGACGTACTACGGCGGCTTCCCCAAGGACCGGGTCAGCCCCATCTCCTGCCCGGACAACCTGACCTTCGACGCCTACGGCAACCTGTGGATCTCCACCGACGGCAACGCGCTGGGCAACCACGACGGCCTCTTCGGCGTGGCCACGCACGGCCGCGACCGGGGCGAGGTGAAGCAGTTCCTCACCGTCCCCGCCGGGGCCGAGACCTGCGGTCCGATCGTGCAGGAGCGCCGGGTGCTCGTCGCCGTGCAGCACCCCGGTGAGATCGACGGCGCCTCGGCGGAGAACCCGCTCTCGCAGTGGCCCGACGGCCCCGGCCGCCTCAACCGTCCCTCGGTCGTCGCCGTCTGGCGCAAGGACGGCGGCGCCATCGGCCGCTGACACCCGCCCGCCCGACCTGGCGCCCGGCGCCCGCGCCCGGCCCCCGACGGGGAGCCGGGCGCGTCGCCGTGGTGGGATCAGCGGCGGCCGGGGGCGGCGCCGGTGAGGCCGCCGACGTCGATGCGCCGTTCGGCCAGGTAGTAGAGCAGTGCCCCGGGCCGGAGCGGCTCGTTCCAGGGCGGGCTGACGGCCGTGCGGTCGCCCTGGCGGACGGCGATCACCGTGGCGTCGTACCGCTCCCCGAAGTGGGCCTGGCACGCGCCGAACGTGCGGCCCTCCAGCGCCGGGGGCAGCGTCACGGAGTACGTGTTGCCGCCCCCGGAGCTGTCCATCAGTTCGCTGTAGACCTCGGTGATGCCCGGGTCGAGCGCCTCGTCCGCCACCAGGTTCGGCATGTGCCACTGCACGCACTGGACCTTCGGGCTGACGTAGCGCAGCCGCTCACAGCGGTTCATGTCCCGCAGGGCCACGACCAGGTGGACGTCCGGGGCCAGGTGGTCGACGGTCACGGCGAGGGCGAGGGCCTCGTTGTCGTCCCGCGCGTCGACGACGACGGTCCGGGCGCGCCCGACGCCCGCCCGCTCCAGCGTCGCGGCGTCCCCCAGGTCGCCCCGGACGAAGGCCACCCCGTCCTCCCCGGCCATGGGGTGCTCGGCGACCTCGTCCCACGCACACAGCACCACCGCGTGCCCGTCCTCGACCCGCAGCTGGTGCACGATCCGCTCGGTGCGGCCCGGCAGGTAGCCGAGCACGACGATGTGGCCGCTGAGGTCCACGTCAACCATGCCTTTCAAGCGCTTGCTCCGCAGCGTCTGGATGTGGGTGGACAGTTCGGTGAACAGGATCGTCAGGGTGGCGATGCCGCCGATGATGACGTAGGCGCCGACGATCCGGCCGGGCGCCGACTCCGGGAAGAAGTCGCCGTACCCGACGGTCGAGGCGGTGATGAGGAACCACCACCAGTAGGTGCCCGGCGCGGTGATGCCGTTCGCCTCCGGCTCCACGAGCTCCATCGCGATCCAGCTCGTGCCGAAGACCGTGAGCGCGACCGTGAGCGCGGCGCGCCAGCCGCGCAGCCGGGCCCGCAGTACGGACACGAAGCGGGCGAGGAAGATCGGCACCTGTACTCCTGGGCTGGGCGTACCCGCGGCACGGGCGAGGCGGGACGGACCGGACCGCATCGTACGGCAGGACGGATTCCGCTTCCATGTGTCACGTCACGCCGCCGGGCAACACGTACCGGGACCATCCCGTACAGCGCAGAGGAGAGGGCGGCCGATGACGGACGGCAACACGGAGTACGGCCGGAAGGCGTTCAAGCGGGCGCCGAGCCACTTCACCGACCGGATCACGGCCGCCGGTGAGGACGGCTGGCCCGTGGAGGCGGGCCGCTACCGGCTCGTCGTCAGCCGCGCCTGCCCGTGGGCGAGCCGCGCCCTGGTGTCCCGGCGGCTCCTCGGCCTGGAGGCGGCCCTGCCGCTCGCCGTCGCCGACCCGATCCAGGACGACCGGAGCTGGCGCTTCACCCTCGACCCCGAAGGCCGCGACCCCGTGCTCGGCATCCGCTTCCTCAGCGAGGCCTACCACGCCCGCGAACCGGAGTACACGGGCGGCGTGAGCGTCCCGGCGGTGGTCGACGTCCCCAGCGGGCGGCTCGTCACCAACGACTACCAGCGCATCACCCTCGACCTCGCCACCGAATGGACGGCCCTGCACCGGCCCGGCGCCCCCGACCTGTACCCGGAGCCGCTGCGCGAGGAGATCGACGCGGTTATGGACGGCGTCTACCGCGACGTCAACAACGGCGTCTACCGCGCCGGCTTCGCCACGCGGCAAGGCGAGTACGAGACGGCGTACGCCGACGTCTTCCGTCGGCTGGACCTGCTCTCCGAGCGGCTGCGCGACCGCCGCTACCTCGTCGGCGACACCCTCACCGAGGCCGACATCCGGCTGTTCACCACCCTGGTGCGCTTCGACGCCGTCTACCACAACCACTTCAAGTGCAACCGCTCCAAGCTCGCCGAGGACCCGGTGCTGTGGGCGTACGTGCGGGACCTCTACCAGACGCCCGGCTTCGGTGACACGGTCGACTTCGACCACATCAAGCGGCACTACTACCTCGTGCACACCGGCATCAACCCGACCGGCATCCTCCCGGCCGGACCCGACCTCTCCGGCTGGACGACCCCCCACCACCGCGAACAGCTCGGCGGCCGCCCCTTCGGCGACGGGACGCCGCCGGGCCCGCCGCCCGCCGAGGAGCGCATCCCCTCCGACCACCACCCCTGACCCCCGCCACCGGCCGTCCCGGCGGGGCGGCCGGTGGCGCGGCGGCGGGGTCGGTCAGGGGCGGGGGGTGAGGGCGCCGGACAGCGCGGCCAGGACGGCGGGGGCCACCCGGTAGTAGACCCAGGTGCCGCGCCGTTCGGCGGTCAGCAGCCCGGCCTGGCGCAGCTTCTTCAGGTGGTGGCTCACGGTGGGCTGGGAGACGCCGACGTCCGAGATGTCGCACACGCAGGCCTCCCCGCCGGGGTGCGAGGCGACGAGGGAGAAGAGCCGCAGCCGGACGGGGTCGCCGAGTGCCTTGAACATCGCCGCCGTCGTCTCGGCCTCCTCGGCCGTGAGGGGGCGCTCGCTCAGCGGGGGGCAGCACGGGGCGGCGTCCTGTCCGGACTCCTCGGGCGCCCGCACCCGTGCCTCGGCCTTCGTCATGCGGCCAGTTTCCCATGATCCGCGCCGGGCCGGTCCGACCCCGGCGGCCGGACGTCCGCACCGCGCTCCTACGCCCCGGTGCCGCTTCCGCCGCCGGGGCGGGTCGCGTGACGGCCCCGGCCGGGGGGCCTGGCGCCCAGGGTGACGGCGCGCAGGAGCCACTCGGCGGGCCCGTAGCGGTGGCGTCGCAGCCACCGGCGGCTGGCGAGCGCCTGGGCGCCGAACAGCGCGACGGCCGCCGCGACCAGCATGAGGGGGGAGACCCTGTTCACCAGCGCGGCGCCGTAGCCGGTGAAGAGCAGGGCGCAGACCAGCGACTGGGTGAGGTAGTGCGTCAGCGTCATGGTGCCGACCGGCGCCAGCACCCTGCGCAGCCGGCGTCCGCGCAGGGTGGAGAGCAGCCGCAGCACGGTGGCCCCGTAGGCGGCGGCGAGCACGGGGGCGGTGATCATGTCCACCCCGAGGGCGAGCAGGTGGGCGGCGTCGTCGCCGCGGTGCAGGGAGGCGTAGGCGTAGAAGGCGCCCCCCGCCAGGCCCACCGGGTAGCCGACCCACTGGACGCGGGCCAGGGTGCGCCGGTGGCGGGTGATCACGGCGAGCAGCTCGCGCCGTCCGGCGGCCAGGCCCAGGAGGTAGCAGGCGAGGGCGGCGGGCATCTGGAAGAAGAGGAGCAGGAACGCGACGTCGGGCAGCTGGTCCAGGTGGGCGCCGACCACCTCGGCCGGAGTGCCCCGCAGGGCCTCGGCGGCCTGCTCGGACGCGGCGGCGACCTCGGCCGGGGCCGGGCCGCCCGCGCCGGTGGCCGCCAGGTACGTCCCCAGGGCCAGGTAGAGGAGCGCGGCGCAGGCGAAGAGGCCGACGGCGATCCGGACCGCCGCCGCCGGGGACAGCCGGCGCAGCCACAGGAGCACCAGGCCGAGCACGGCGTACGTGGTGAGGATGTCACCGGGGAAGAGGAGCACGGCGTGCAGGGTGCCGAGGACGTAGAGCCCGCCGAGGCGGCGCAGGAACCGGGGGGTGAAGCGGGCTCCGGAGCGGGCGGCGGAGTTGAGTTGCAGGGTGAAGCCGTACCCGAAGAGGAACGAGAACAGCAGGTAGAACTTGGCCTCGAACAGCATCGTGACGAGGAAGCGGGTGACGTGGTCCACGGCGCCGGTGAAGGCGGGGTCCGGCACCGCTCCGCCGTGGTAGGTCGAGGCGAGGTAGGTGATGTTCACCATCAGGATCCCGAACAGGGCGAATCCGCGCAGGGCGTCCAGGTGGACGAGTCGGCGCGGTTCCGCCTGCGCGGTGGCGGGTTCCGTCGGCTTCGTGCGGGGTGCGGGCAGCACATCCCCTCCTGTTTTCGCTCATGCTCGCTACGATCGTTTTCGGAACGAACGTAGCGCAGTGATAGTTTGGCTGTCATCATGGAAGCGGAAACCAGCCGCGGTGAGCGGAACGAGGAAGGGCGGGTCATGGCGGAGGCGACAGGCGGGCCGATCGTGATCGGACGCGAGGTGCCGGCCGGCGCCGAGGAACGGGTGGCCGAGCTGTACTGGGAGGCCTTCGGGCGCAAACTCGGGCCCGCCCTCGGACCCCCGGAGGCCGGGAGGCGCTTCCTCGCCGCCCATCTGCACCGGGACCGCGCCGTCGTGGCCCTGGTCGGCGGCGCGGTCGTGGGCGTGGCCGGATACCAGCTCGACGGACGCGGCCTCACCGGCGGCGACACCCGGGCCGTCCTGGACGCCTACGGCCTCTTCCGGGGGCTGCCGCGCCTGGCGCTGCTCGCCCTCCTGGAGCGCACCCCCGCCGCCGGGGAACTGGTGATGGACGGGATCGCGGTGGACGCCGGGCACCGGGGCGGCGGCATCGGCGGCATGCTGCTGGAGGAGGTGGTCCGGCTCGCCGCCGACCACGGCCGCTCCACCGTCCGGCTCGACGTCATCGACACCAACCCGCGGGCCCGCGCCCTCTACGAGCGGCGCGGCTTCACCGCCGGGCCCACCCAGCGCACCCCGTACCTGCGCCGCCTGATGGGGTTCACCGCCGTCACGACCATGCGCCGCTCCACCGACGGCCGCCCGACGGGCCGCGGGGCCGATGGCCACGGCTGAACCGGCCCGGCGGCCCGCCTATCCTCACCCCATGCCCACGCCGCGCACGGAATCCGTCCCCGAGGCCCCCGTCCCCGAGGTCTCCACCCGGATGCTGGTGCACGCCCTGGTCCGCCCGGACTCCACGGTGCCCGCCGACGAGCTGTACGCCGTGGCCGGGGCCCTGGGCATGACCGACCAGCAGGTGCGGCTGTGTGTCAAACGGCTGGTCGCCGAGGGTCGCTTCAGTCAGCACGGCCGGGGCCGCAGGGCGGTCCTGCACGCCTCTCCGGGGACCGCCGAGACCCTCGCCGTCAACCTGGAGTTCGTCCGCCACGCCTACCGTCAGGACCAGGGCCTGGCCCCCTGGGACGGGACCTGGCGGCTGTTCGCCTTCGCCATCCCCGAGTCGGCCCGCGCCGTGCGCGACGAACTCCGCTCCACTCTGGTGTACCTGGGTGCCGCGGCGGTACAGGGCGGCCTGTACGTCTGCGCCAACGCCGTGACGGCGCTCGTCGAGGAGGCCGCCCAGCGGCTCGGCGCGGCCGCCGGGCTGACCGTCCTCACCAGCCGTGACCTGCGGGTCGGTGCGCTGACCGAGCCTCGCGACCTCGCCGCCGGGCTCTGGCCGCTGGAGGAGATCGCCCCGCGCCACGAACGGCTCGCCGCGCTCGCCCGGTGGCAACTCGACCGCCTCGACGCGGGCCCGGCGCCGGACGGCGCCGAGCGTCTGGCCATGGCCGTCGCGCTGATCAGCGAGTTCACCCGGGCGCACGAGCCCGACCCGCTCCTCCCCCCGGAGCTGCTCCCCGCCCGGTGGCCCGGCCCCCGGGCCCGGGAGCTCACCGCCGCCTGCTGGTCCCGGCTGACACCGCCGGAACCGGCCACCGGGCCACGGCTCTTCCGTGCCTACGGTCCCGTCCTCGCCGAGGCCGCCGCCCGGGGCGCGGGTCAGCCCTCGGGGCGCAGGAGCCCGCGCTCGTAGGCCTTCAGCAGCCGCTGCGGAACGAGGTACGTCGACCCGTCCACGGTGACGGGGGCGAGTGCGGGCGTGGACGCCTTCCACTGCGCCCGGCGGTGCCGGGTGTTGCTGCGGGACATCCTCCGCTTGGGAACGGCCATGGCGAAACCTCCTCGACGACCGGCCGGACGGCCGGGTGGGTGACCCGTCGAGGTTAACTGAAAACGATTGTCATGTGTGCACGGGTTGCACGGGCAGCCGGGCGCACCGGCGGCAGGCGCGGGCCGACGACGCGACGACCCCGTGCGAGGCGGCGGCCACCGCCCCGGCGGCCACCGCCGCGGGCCAGGTGGCGCCGAGGAGCGCGAGCAGCGCCAGGGCGACGGTGGCCCCCGCCAGGGCGAGGCCCGCCGCCGTGCCGGCCCAGGCCACCATGCTCGGCAGTCGGGCGGGTGTGGGCAGCCGGCGCCCCAGGGGTCCGCTCAGCGCCAGGCCGACGCCGGCCAGGGCGGACGCGGCGGCGGCCACGCCGAGGAGGAGCCCGGACGTCAGCGCGAGGGCGTGGGACGCTCCGGAGGTGGCGGCCCAGGCGCCGGAGCCGGCCGTCCGCAGCAGCAGCCAGCAGGCCGCCGCGAACGGCACGGCCAGTGCGGCGGAGCGCGCGGTGCGCCGGGCCTGGGCGATCGTCAGTTCCCGCTGGAAGGCGGGGGCGAGCTCCTCCGGCGCGCCGAACGCGCGGACGGCCAGTTCGGCGGCCCGCCTCGGCGGAACCCCGTCGCGGCGGTGCGCCGCCACGGCGTCGGTCAGGCCGTCCCGGAGCTCGTCCAGCATGCGGGTGGTGAGCCGCCGGGGCCCCCGCAGCAGGCCCGACAGGGCGGCGACGTGGGCGTCGACGGGGTCCGGCGCCTCGGCGGGGGCGGTCACGTGGCGAGGCCGGCCGCAGGGCCGCCCGCGGCCCCGGGGGTGGCCGGATCGAGGACGGCGCCGATCGCCGCCGTGAACTCCCGCCAGGCCGAACGCTCCTCGGTGAGCGCGGCCCGGCCCGCGTCGGTCAGGGCGTAGCAGCGCCGCCGCCGCTCGCCCACCGCGTCCCAGTGGCTCCGCAGCAGACCCAGCCGCTCCAGGCGCTGGAGGGCCGGGTAGATCGTCCCCGTCCGCAACTCCAGCACGCCGCCGCTGCGCCGCTGCACGGCCGTGATGATCGCGTAGCCGTGCAGCGGGCCCGGTTCGAGCACGGCCAGGAGGATTCCGTCCAGGTGGCCGCGCACCGCGTCTGTCCTCATGGCGGGCCACTCTACCCGGCAGAAGGTAGGCATGTTATCTATTGGGAGCCAATATGTTGCCGACGTACTCCTCGGAGGTGCCCCATGGCCGCGTTCCCGACGCTCCTGCTGTCCCTGCACGTGCTCGCCGCCATCCTGGCCGTGGGCACCCTGGCGGTCGCGGCCTCCCTCTTCCCCCGCTACGCGCTGCGGGCGCGGGGCGGAGCGGGGGAGGACGTAGCGGAGGAGGGCCGGGAGCGTGCCGCCGGCGTCGCGGCGTTCCTCCACCGCGTCTGCCGCACCTACGCCGTCGCCGGGCTCGCCGTGCCCGTCCTCGGCATGGCCACCGGGTCCGCGCTCGGCGTCCTCACCGACGCCTGGCTGATCGCGTCGATGCTCCTGACCACGGCCGCCGCGCTGCTGCTGGCGCTGGCGATCCTCCCGGTCCAGCGGCACCTGCTCGGCCACCCCGCCGACGGCCCGCCGCCCGACAGCGACGGCGGGACGCCGCGCCCCACGCCGGCCGCGACCGCCGCGAGCCTGGCGATGCGCACCGGCGTCTTCAACCTGCTGTGGGCGATCGTGGTCGTCCTCATGATCGCCCGGCCCGGCTCCGCGTAGAGGGTGCTTCGAAAAGAGCGGCGTCCGCCCGGCTGCGGGCGCCCCGGCGTGCGGCGGCATACTCCTCCCCACTGGGCGCGATCGGTTCCGAAGCGAGGAGACGCACATGATCGACCAGCCCGCCGCCGAGAAGACCACGTTCACCACCCTCTTCGAGGTGGGCCCGGCCGCTCAGGGCCGGGCGCAGGGCATCGCCGACACCTTCCAGCACGCCATCGCCCCGGCCACCGTGGACTTCGACTTCGGTGAGATCAGCCGGGCGGCGAGCCGCGTCCCCGACGCGACGACGGTGCGCAACGTGCGCGGCTGGGGTCTTCAGGAGACGGTCCCCGTCAGCGTCGTGGTCCTCTCGCTCATGGAGGCCGTGCGCCAGGCCCTCCCGGAGCCGTTCACCAACGCCCGTTTCCGGGCGCGGGTCGAGGAGGCGCTCACCGGCGTGTTCGTCGGCCTGGGGACACAGGAGGGCACCCACCTCTCCTTCTACGAGGACACCCCGGAGCGCACGAGCTACTACTACAACCTGTTGCTCGCACTCCAGGACGAGGAGACCGGAGACGCCGTCCACGCCGTCGCCCTCTGCTTCGACGTCCGCGTCGCGTCGGACGGGGAGCGGGTCCGGGCCCTGGGCGTCGAGGACACCGCGCGGTTCACCGTCCGCCTCAACGCGATCGCCCTCCGGCAGCAGCCGCCCGCCGCGTGAGACCCGCCGCCCCGGCGTCACGGTGCCGCCGGGGCGGCGGCCCCGCCGTCGGATTGGCCCTCCCGGCCCGGCATGACGCGCCGCTTCCGGGGTACCGCGTGCGGTGACCCGCAGGGAGAGGAGTGCCCGTGATCCCCAGCACCGACATCCGGGAGTGGCGCGGCCGGGACGTCGTCGACGTGAAGGGCGACAAGGTCGGCACGCTGGAGGCCGTCTACGTCGACACGGCCTCCGACGCGCCCGCCTTCTGCACGGTGAAGACCGGCCTGCCCACCCGGCACCGCCTCGTCTTCGTCCCGCTGGCGCAGGCCCGGGTCGGCCCGGAGTACCTCAAGGTCGCCGTGGAGAAGAAGCAGGTGAAGACCGCGCCCAGCATCGACGTCGACGGGGAGCTGCTCGCGGAGGACGAACCCGCCGTCTTCCAGCACTACGGACTCGAACACCGGCCGGGCAGCGGTGGCGAACGCCGCCTCGCCCGGCGCTGACCCGCCCCCGGGGTCCCGGCCGGCCGGGACCCCCTCACCCGGAAGGGACACCGCATGTCTCTCTTCCTGTTCCTCCTCCTGATCGCCGTCGTGCTGGGCTTCCTCGGCGTCCTCATCGACGGGCTGTTCTACCTGCTGATCATCGGCGTCGTCGTCTTCCTGGGCGCCGTGCTGATCCTCGGCCTGCGCATGGGGCGCCGCAGGACGCCGCGCTGAGCGGTCGCCGCGCCGGAACCGGTACGGTGCGGGCGCGGCGGTGACGGTCCCCGTCCCGCCCCAGCGGTACCGGCAGAGAGCGAGAGCGGCGTGAGCGCGCGTTTCCAGGAGATCGACTGGCGTCCCACGCCCAAGGGCGAGATCAGCCTGCGCCGACGTCGCGAGCCGGTCTCGGGCGTGGAGGTGTACGAGGTGAAGCTGGGCGAGGAGTTCCTCATGTCCAGCCTGTTCACCGCCGGGGAGGAGGCGCTGGCCCGGCTGGGGCTCAAGGCCGCGCGCGGCGCCGAGCTGGACGTCGTGGTCGGCGGCCTGGGCCTCGGGTACACCGCCCGGACGGCGCTGGAGGACACCCGGGTCCGGTCGCTGCTGGTCGTCGACGCCCTCGGCGAGGTGATCGACTGGCACGAGCGCGGCCTCGTGCCGCTGGGCGCCGAGCTCACCGCCGACGCCCGCTGCCGGCTGGTGCACGGCGACTTCTTCGCCATGGTGGAGGACGCCGGCTTCGACCCCGACGCGCCGGGCCGCCGCTTCGACGCCGTCCTCCTCGACGTCGACCACGCGCCGGACCACGTCCTGCACCCGGACCACGCGCCGTTCTACGAGCCCGCCGGGCTGCGCGCCCTCGCCGCCCGCCTGCGCCCCGGCGGCGTCTTCGCGCTGTGGTCGAACGACCCGCCCAGCGAGTCCTTCGGCCGCGTCCTCGCGGAGGTCTTCGCGCAGTCGGCCGCCCACGTCGTCGCCTTCGACAACCCGCTCCAGGGCGGCACCGCCACCAACACCGTCTACGTCGCCCGCACCCCCGCCGCCTGACCCGGGGGCGCCGGCTCCGGCGGTGCGAACCTCCCCTCACGGGAGGGTAGCTTTGTCGTGCGGCCGGGGGCCGGGCGGGGACGCGTGACGCGACCCGCCCACGCGGTGCGACACTACGGGGGAGTGGACGCCCCGGCCCCACGGAGACGACGGACGCACGACGAGCGGGACGAGTGGGTGGCGAGCTTGCGCACGAACGGGACGACACCGGACCGGGTGACGGCCGCGGGGCCGGAGGGCGCGCGATGAGCGCCGCCACGACCGCCGGGGCCGAGGCGGCGCGGCGGCGGACGTTCGCCGTGATCAGCCACCCCGACGCGGGCAAGTCGACGCTGACCGAGGCGCTCGCCCTGCACGCGCGGGCCATCACCTCCGCGGGGGCCGTGCACGGCAAGGGCAACCGGCGCGGCGTGGCGTCGGACTGGATGGAGATGGAGCAGGCCCGGGGCATCTCGGTGACCTCCGCCGTGCTCCAGTTCGCCCACCGGGGCCAGGTGCTGAACCTGCTGGACACCCCCGGCCACGCCGACTTCTCCGAGGACACCTACCGGGTGCTGGCCGCCGTCGACTGCGCGGTCATGCTCATCGACGCGGCCAAGGGCCTGGAGGAGCAGACCCGCAAGCTCTTCGACGTCTGCCGCCACCGGGGCATCCCGGTGATCACCTTCGTCAACAAGTGGGACCGTCCCGGCCGTGAGGCCCTGGAGCTGCTGGACGAGATCGAGCAGGAGTTCCGGCTGAAGCCGACCCCGGTGACGTGGCCGGTCGGCATCGCGGGACACCTGCGCGGCCTGGTCGACGTCCGCGAGCCCGGCACGCTCCTGCGCTACACCCGTGCCCCCGGCGGCGCCAAGGAGGCCGTCGAGGAGAGCGTCCCGGCCGAGCGGGCGGCCCTGGAGGAGGGCGCCGACTGGGAGCAGGCCGTCGAGGAGCTGGAACTCCTCGCGGCGGACGACGCCGTGCACGACCACGCGGCGTTCCTGGCCGGGCGCAGCACCCCCGTCTTCTTCGGCGCCGCCCTGTCCAACATCGGCGTGCGCCTCCTGCTGGACGCCGTCGTGGACCTCGCGCCCCCGCCCGGCGACCGGCCCCTGGAGGGCGGCGGCACCCGCGCGGTGGGGGAGTCGTTCTCCGGCCTGGTCTTCAAGGTGCAGGCCAACATGGACCGCTCGCACCGCGACCGCATCGCCTTCCTGCGCGTGTGCTCCGGCGTCTTCGAGCGCGGCATGACGGTGACCCGGGCGGCGTCCGGGAAGCCGTTCGCCACGAAGTACGCCCACAGCGTCTTCGGCCAGGACCGCTCCGCCGTCGAGACGGCCTACCCCGGCGACGTCGTCGGCCTCGTCAACGCCTCGGCGCTGCGCGTCGGCGACACGCTCTACGCCGAACGGCCCGCCGTCTTCCCCGGCATGCCCACCTTCGCCCCGGAGCACTTCGCCGTCGCCCGGCCCGCCGACATCAGCCGCACCAAGCAGTTCCGGCGCGGCATCGCGCAGTTGGACGAGGAGGGTGTCGTCCAGGTCCTCGTCTCGGACGTGCGCGGCGAGCAGGCGCCCGTGCTGGCGGCCGTGGGCCCCATGCAGTTCGACGTCGTCACCCACCGGATGGCCGGGGAGTTCTCGGCCCCGGTGCGGCTGGAACCGCTGCCCTACCACCTGGCCCGGGCCACCGACGCCGCCGGCGCCGAGCAGCTCAACCGCTCCCGCCTGGTGCGGGGCGAGGCCATGACGCGGCTGCGGGACAAGGACGTGCTGGCCCTCTTCCCCGACCTGTGGCAGGCCAACTCCTTCGCCCGCGAGTTCCCGGACGCCCGCCTCGACCCC
Source organism: Streptomyces chumphonensis (assembly GCF_014779715.1). Lineage (GTDB taxonomy): Bacteria > Actinomycetota > Actinomycetes > Streptomycetales > Streptomycetaceae > Streptomyces > Streptomyces chumphonensis. The sequence goes on along the minus strand of NZ_JACXYU010000022.1, from coordinate 24,545 downwards.
CTGGTCGCGGCCCACGGCTGACGACGGGCGGCCGGGGGCCAAGGCGCCGCGCCGTCGCTCACGCCGTGTGGCGGTCGGCCTCGTCGAGCTGACGGCGCAGGGTCCGCGCGAAGTCCTCGGCCGCGAGCAGCTGCGCGCGCAGCGCCTCGCACCGCGCCTCGGCCACCTCGCGGTACGCCTCGACCCGCTCCCGCAGGCGTCCCAGCTCCTCGCCGCGCGGCGCGTCGTCGGCGTGCAGGGCGTCGGTGGCGGCGAGCAGGTCCCGCATCTCCTCCAGGGAGAAGTCCAGCGGCTTCATCCGCCGCACCACCATCAGCCGCTCGACGTCCGCCTCGTTGTACAGCCGGAAACCGCCCTTGCTGCGGGCGGAGGGGGTGACCAGTCCCACCTCCTCGTAGTGGCGGATCGTGCGCAGTGACAGGCCGGTCCGTTCGGCCACCTCACCGATCTGCATCTGCCGCTCCGCCATCGTCTGCCGCTCTCCCTCGACTTCTGTGCCGGTGCTGAGCACCGGGCGAACGAAACCCCGTACGTGACGCGAATCACCAGGTGTGGGCGCCTGTTCACCTGGGATTCACAGCTTCCGAGGCGCTCTCTGCCCTTACGTCAGGGTAGAGTTGTGACGTGGTCCGAACCGCCGTGCACCGGTGGCGGCCAGGCCACAGCCACCGCCGCTGCGCAGCGGCCCCGCCCGGGGCCCCGCGGCGCCCACGGACTTCCGGGCCATGATGCCCGACCGGCCTCCGAGGCCGACCGGCACGCCCCGCACGGAGGGGCCCGCCGTCGACGCACGCAGCGCGCGCGGCCGTCTCCGCGCGCCCGAAACAGAAACGGTCGCATGTCCTCGACGCTGCCCGCCGCTGCCAAGCCGCGCCTGTCCCGCCCGGACTTCCTGGCCTCCCCGAAGGTGTTCCGCACCGAGGTGCTGGCCGGCCTCGTGGTCGCCCTCGCGCTCATCCCCGAGGCGATCTCCTTCTCCATCATCGCGGGCGTCGACCCGGCGGTGGGCCTCTTCGCCTCCTTCACGATGGCCGTCGTCATCTCGATCGTCGGCGGACGCAAGGCGATGATCTCGGCGGCGACGGGCGCGATCGCCCTCGTCATCGCCCCCCTGAACCACGAGTACGGGCTCGGCTACCTCGTCGGCGCCGTCATCCTGGGCGGCGTCTTCCAGGTCGTGCTCGGCGCGGTCGGCGTCGCCCGGCTCATGCGGTTCGTGCCGCGCTCGGTGATGGTCGGTTTCGTCAACGCCCTGGCCATCCTGATCTTCCTCGCCCAGGTGCCCGAGCTGGAGAACGTCCCGTTCGCCGTCTACCCGCTCGTCGTCGGCGGGCTGGCGCTCATGGTGTTCTTCCCCCGGCTCACCAAGGCCGTGCCCGCGCCGCTGGTCTCCATCGTCATCCTCACGCTCATCACCGTCGGCGCCGGGATCGCCGTCCCGACCGTCGGCGACAAGGGCGAGCTGCCGTCCTCCCTGCCGGTGCCGGGCCTGCCGGACATGCCGCTGACGCTGGAGGCCCTGGGCGTCATCGCCCCCTACGCCTTCGCCTTCGCGCTCGTCGGGCTCATGGAGTCGCTGATGACCGCCAAGCTGGTCGACGACATCACCGACACCCACTCCAACAAGACCCGCGAGTCCATCGGCCAGGGCATCGCCAACATCGTCACCGGCTTCTTCGGCGGCATGGGCGGCTGCGCCATGATCGGCCAGACGATGATCAACGTGAAGGCGTCCGGCGCCCGCACCCGCCTGTCCACGTTCCTCGCCGGCAGCCTCCTGCTCGTCCTCGTCGTCGTGACCGGCCCGATCGTCTCCGACATCCCCATGGCCGCCCTGGTCGCCGTGATGGTCCTGGTCTCCGTGGCCACCTTCGACTGGCACTCGATCCGGCCCGGGACGCTGAAGAAGCTGCCGGTCAGCGAGACCGTCGTGATGGCCGTCACCGTCGCCGTCGTAGTCGCCACGCACAACCTCGCGATCGGCGTGATCGTCGGCGTCCTCACCGCGATGATCGCCTTCGCCCGCCGCGTCGCCCATCTGGCCGAGGTCTCCGGTGTCGTCGACCCGGACGGCAGGCAGGCCGTCTACGCCGTAACCGGCGAGCTGTTCTTCGCCAGCTCCAACGACCTCGTCTACCAGTTCGACTACGCGGGCGACCCGGACGACGTCGTCATCGACCTCTCCGACGCCCACATCTGGGACGCGTCCTCCGTCGCCGCCCTCGACGCCATCGAGACCAAGTACGCGGCACGCGGCAAGAAGGTCACCATCATCGGCCTCAACCAGCCCAGCGCCGCGATGCACGACAAGCTCGCCGGCGAACTCGCCGGCCACTGACCCGCCCACCGGCGCCCGACGGCGCGTGACAGGCTCCCGGCGGGCGCCTCATCATGTCGTCCAACCGGGCCGAGAGGGGAAGCGCCGTGGTCGAACCGGACGAGGACTGGGTGACGTTGAGGGAGTGGGCCGCGGAGGTGGGGTACACCCACGGCTACGTCGTCCACGTGATGCCGCGCGCCTACCCGGACTTCCCCGCCCCCAAGCGGCGGCGTCGCGGGGTCACCGACCGGGGCGGCGGCGGTGGCAGCGCCCTGTACGACCCGGCCGAGCTGGAACCCTTCCGTCCGCGCCGCCCCCGCCCCGTCGAACTGCCCGAGGAACTGCTCGACCGCGAGGTGACGCTCGTCGGCTTCGCGAAACTCATCGGCGTGGACGGCCGCAGCGTCACGCAGATCAAGGACGACCGCCCCGACACCCTGCCGAACACCGTCGACGGCCTGCGGTGGTATCCGAGGGCCCGCTTCCACGTGCGCGACCTGCTCCTGATGTGGAACAGCCGCCCGGGCCCGGGCTCCGGCTCCGACAAGCGCCGCCCGCCCCTCCCCTGGACCGCGACCTGAGCCCGTGCCCCGTCGCCCACCCGGACGCCGGTCCGGCCGGCCCTCGGGGCCGGTCGTCTCACCCGCTCGGACGAGCGGCGGGCGACCCGGCTCCGGGAGGCACGTCCACCGGTCACGGACCACCCAACGGCCCGCCACGGAAGCGGCGTTGCGCCCGCACCGCCCGGGTGTGCCGGGGCGCCGGCCGGTCGGCCGGAGCGGTGGCTCGCGGTGGCGGCGTCCCGCCGAAGCCCCCACGCTGAGCGAGCAGACCTTCACGGCGTGCAGACCCCGACGCGACGCGCTCTCACAGCCCCTCGCCGTCGCGCGCCGAACCTCCCTCGGCGGAAAGAGACATGATGAACCGCACCCCTGCCGTCGCCCTGGCCACCCTCGCCCTCGTGGCGTCCGGCGGCGCCCTGGCCCCGGCCGCCTCGGCGGACTCCGGCACCCGGGACACCCTGCGCCTCCAGGCGCACCTGGACCCGGTGCCCTTCAGCAAGGTCAAGGGCTCGGGCACCGCCACGGTCACCCTCACGGGCCACCGGGCGACCGTCAGCGTGACCGCGCACGGCCTGCTGGCCGGAGCCCCGCACGCCCAGCACTTCCACATCGCGGCCAAGGGCCAGTGCCCGCCGGCCTCCGCCGCCCGCACGGTGAACGGCATGAAGTCCGTCTTCACCACCGACGGCGCCCCCTTCTACGGCGGCATCGGCACGTCCCTGACCACGAAGGGCGACACGAGCCCCGCCTCCGGCCTGGCCGTGGACCGCTTCCCCGTCGGCCCCGACGTCACCTACCACCGCACCATCACCGTCAGCGCGGAGGCCGCCGAGAGCCTGCGGGCGGGCACGGCCGTCGTCGTCGTCCACGGCACGGACGTCAACGGCAACGGGAAGTACGACGACGTGCTCGGCCCCTCCGACCTCGACCCGAAGCTCCCCGCCGAGGCCACCAACCCCGCGCTGTGCGGGCCCCTGACGCAGGCCGCCAAGGGCCCCGTCAAGGGCGGCCTGGGCGGCAGCCAGGGCACCGACGGCAACACGCTCGCCGTGGCCGGCGGCGCCGGGCTGCTCGCGGCTGCGGGAGGCGTGTTCCTCCTGCGCCGCCGCCCCGGTCGCGCGGCCTGAACGGGAACCGGGCCGTGTCCAGGGCCGGTGGCCGCCGCGGTGCGCGCACCGCGGCGGCCACCGCCTGCGCGGCGGCGGGCGGCGTCCTCATCGCCCTCGGTCTGCCCACCACGGGCGCGGTGCCCCCGCCGGAGCGGCCACCGACCGCACCCCGGGCGGCGTCGCCGGAGGGCACCGCGCGCCCCCTGCCCCCGGCCCGACCGCGCCGCGTGCGGGTGCCCGCTCTCGGCCTGGACGTCGTCACCACGCCGGTCGGCCTCGACGACGACGGCTCCGTCGCCCTGCCGGACGACCCCGACCACGCGGGCTGGTTCACCCACGGCCCCACGCCGGGCCAGCGCGGCAACGCGGTCCTCGTCGGGCACGTCGACTCCGCGTCCGGACCGGCCGCCTTCCACGGCCTGAGCGCCGTCCGCCCGGGGGACCGCGTCGTCGTGGAACGGGCCCACGGCCCCGGAGCGGAGTTCACCGTCACCACGGCCACCGTGTACGACCGGGACGCCTTCCCCTCCGGCGAGGTCTACGGGCCGAGCACGCAGCCGCGCCTGACCCTCATCACCTGCGCGGGCTGGGACGCCGAACGGCGCTCCTACCGCGCCAACCTCGTGCTCACCGCCCGCCTGGCGCGGGTCCCCGACGGAAGCGGACCAAGGACAGAGGTGTCGTGATGGCTCCACCCGCCCAGCCCGCCCAGCCTTCCCAGCCCGCCCAGCCGTTCGTCGCCCGGCGGCAGGCCGAGGTCCGGGAGCGCCTGCCGTTCGCGGACCGGCAGGACTTCGAGGACGCGGCGCGGGGGCTGATCGCGCGCCGCGAGCCCAACGCCGTCACCGACGCGGACGGGCGCGTGGTGTGGGACAACGACGCCTACGCGTTCCTGGAGGACGAGGCCCCCGACACCGTCAACCCGAGCCTGTGGCGGCAGTCCCAGCTCGTCGCGCGGCACGGCCTCTTCGAAGTGGTCGAGGGCATCTACCAGGTGCGGGGCCTGGACCTGTCGAACGTGACGTTCGTCGAGGGGACGACCGGCGTCGTCGTGATCGACCCCCTCCTGTCGACGGAGACCGCCGGGGCGGCACTCACGCTCTACCGCGAGCACCGGGGGGAACGCCCGGTCACGGGCGTCGTCTACACGCACTCCCACGCCGATCACTTCGGCGGGGTCAAGGGCGTCACCACGCAGCGGGACGTCGACGCGGGCCGCGTCCCGGTGCTCGCGCCGGAGGGCTTCACCGCGCACGCGGTCGCGGAGAACGTGTACGCGGGCACGGCCATGGCCCGCCGCGCGGCCTACATGTACGGCGCGGCCCTGGCCCCCGGCCCCCGGGGACAGGTCGGCGCGGGTCTCGGCCAGACCACGGCGACGGGCACCGTGAGCCTCATCGCGCCGACCGTGGAGATCACGACGACCGGTCAGGAGGAGACCGTCGACGGCGTCCGGATGGTCTTCCAGATGGCCCCGGACACCGAAGCCCCCTCGGAGATGCTCATCCACTTCCCCGACCTGCGAGCGCTGTGCACGGCCGAGGACGCCACGCACACGCTGCACAACCTCCTGACGCTGCGCGGCGCCGTCGTCCGGGACCCGCACAACTGGTCGCGCTACCTCACGGAGTGCATCGACCTGTTCGCCGACACCACGGACGTCGCGTTCGCCTCGCACCACTGGCCCACCTGGGGCCGGGACCGGGTCCGGAACTTCCTGAGCGTCCAGCGCGACCTGTACGGCTACCTCCACGACCAGACCCTGCGGCTGATCAACAAGGGCTGGACCGGCACCGAGATCGCCGAGCACCTCCGACTGCCGCCGGCGCTGGAGAACGCGTGGTCCACGCGCGGCTACTACGGTTCGGTCAGCCACAACCTCAAGGCGATCTACCAGCGTTACATGGGCTGGTTCGACGGTAACCCGGCGCACCTGTGGCAGCACACGCCCACCGAGGCGGGCAAGCGCTACGTGGAGTTCATGGGCGGCGCCGACGCCGTGGTCGCCAAGGCCCGGACCTCCTTCGCGGCGGGCGACCTGCGCTGGACCGCCGAAGTCCTCAGCCACGTCGTCTTCGCCCGCCCCGACCACGCCCCGGCGCGCGACCTGCTGGCCGACACCTACGAACAGCTCGGCTACGGATCGGAGAACGGCACCTGGCGCAACTTCTTCCTCTCCGGCGCGACCGAACTGCGCCGGGGCCGGTTCGGCACCCCCACCGTCACCGCCTCCGCCGACATCATCGCCAACCTCGGCCCCCGGCTCCTGCTCGACGCACTCGCCGTCCAGATCAACGGCCCCGAAGCCTGGGACGAACAGCTCACCTTCGACATCGCCCTCACCGACACCGGCGAGACCCTCCGGGTGCGCCTGGCCAACGGCGTGCTGAGCCACACGGCGGCCCCGCAGCGCGACACCGCCGACGCCACCCTGACCACCACCACCCGCCACCTGCCCGCCCTCGCCCTCGGCGACCTGACGCCGCAGGCGCTCACCGACGCGGGCATCCGGGTCGACGGCGACACGACGGTCCTCGACCGGCTCGCCGCCGTCCTCGACCCCGGCGACCAGGACTTCCCCCTCGTCACCCCCTGACCGCCCGCGCCGCACCCGCCCGCGCCGCGCCCGTCAGCCCGGCCGCGTCAGCCCGGCCGCGTCAGCCGGAGGGCGCCGTCGCGGCCGTCGCGGCCGTGCCCGCCGTCCCGTCGACGGGCTTCGGCGTGCGGCCCAGGCGGCGGATGGCGGGCACGCAGAGCATGACGGGGATGCAGACCACGGCCATGACCGAGGAGAACAGCAGCACCCGGTCGGCGTCGAAGACCTCGGCGCCCGGGCCGGACAGCGCCCGGCCCAGCGGGATCACCATGATCGACCCGGCCACGTCGTAGGCGTAGACCCGGCTGAGGACGGCCAGCGGGATGTGGGACTGGACGCTCGTCGCCCACATCACCCCCCAGAAGGCGAAGCCGCACCCGGCCGCCACGCTGGTCAGCGCCGTGGCGGTGAACGACCAACCCAGCGCGGGCGCCAGCGGGTTCAGGGCGAAGAAGAGCATGGCGCAGGCCCCCGCGACCAGCGGACGCCGGGGCCGCACCCGCATGCCGATCAGGCCGCCGATGATCGTGCCCGCGCCGTCGGCCGAGGCGATCCAGCCGTACCCGCTCGCCCCGTGCTGCTCCGAGATCAGCGCCGCGCCCAGCGGGATCGCCGGACCGAAGACGAACAGGCCGTAGACGGCCCAGATGACGATGACGCCCCACAGCCAGGAGCGCGACCGGAACTCGTGCCAGCCGGTGACGAGTCGGCGCCACATCGGGTCGTCGCTCTCGTCCCGGGTGACGCTGAGCCTGCGCAGCGGCGCGAGGACCAGCCCGCTCAGCGCGTACGCCCCCGCGATCACCGCGAAGGACCCGGCGACGTTCCAGTAGGCCACCAGGAGCCCGGCGAGCCCCGGCCCGATCAGCGCGCTCATCGCCTCGGAGACCCGCAGCAGCGCGTTCGCCCGCTGGATGTCCTCGGCCACGCGGGGCACCATGCTCGCCAGTCCCGGCTGGAACATGGCGGTCGCGGCGCCGCTGAGCGCCATCAGCGCCATGATCTGCCACAGCGGCACGTCCCCACCGAGCAGCAGCGCGGCGAGGGTGAGCATGGCCACCATCCGCGCCACGTCGGCGCCCACCATCATCACCTGCGGCGTGAACCGGTCGGCCAGCACGCCCCCGAACAGGACGAGCAGCGCGATCGGCGCCATCCACGCGGCCAGCGCGTAGCCCACGCCCCCGGCCCCGTAGCCCGCCCCCAGCACGGCGGTGGTGAGCGAGACCATGAGCATGCCGTCCGCCAGCAGCGAGGCGCTGCGGGCGGTGAAGAACAGCCGGAAGCGGCCCGACCGCCACGGGCTCGGCAGCGCCGCCGGCTTCTCCTCCGGCTGCCCGGGGACGCGCACCTCATCGACCGTCATGCCGCACCTGCCGCTTCTTCCTGCCGTCGCCTTCCGCGAGGACGGGTCGCCCGGTCCACGCGCTCCCCGGGCCGCCGTCCGGCGGGGGGCCTTGAACGATCACGTACCGGTGCGGGGCCAGCAGCCCCGGCCGCCCCGGGAGGACGTCCCGCAGCCCGGCGTGCGCCCGCTCGGGCGTGAGCGGGTCGCCACCGGCGGCGACGTACGCCGTCAGACGAGGCCCCGCGCCCCCGTCCGGGGCCTCGTCGACGGTGACGTGGACGGGCCGGCCGTCCAGCGCCCGGCCCAGGGCGTCCGCCACGGCGGGCGGCGAGACCCAGCACCCGTCCACGCGCCGCCACCGCGGGCCGCGTTCGGCCGACCGGACGCCCGTCACCGCGCCGAGCGCGCTCAGCGGCACGTCCTCCGCGGCGACCGCCTCCAGCAGCCGGACCACCCCGGTGAGGAAGCCCTCCGCCTCCGCGCGCGGGAACAGCGCGGGGTCCGCCCACAGGCTCAGGTGGAGCAGGGGCGTCGTCGCGTAGGCGAACGCCAGGGCCCGGGTGGGCAGCTCCTGACCCGGCCCCCAGCACAGTTCGAGCTCCGGCCCCGGCTCCGGCCCCGATTCCGGCCCCGTGCCCGGCTCCGGCGGTGGGGCGGCGTCCCGCGCGGCCGGGGCCAGCGCGCTGACGTCGTTGAACACGGCGTCCCGCGCGAAGTGGCTGCCGCGCTCGTCGGTGACCCGCTCGACCATCTCCCACAGCCGCAGCGCGTCGAACCGGCTGTGCCGGTAGGCGTCGAGCACCCCGCCGAACGCGGTGCGCAGCAGCGCGTCGAAGGACGGCACCCGGACGTCGAGGTGCAGCAGCGCGTCCTGCGACACCGTCGTGACGGCCCGGGTGAGCCGACGCGTGAAGCGGTTCGACGTCGGGAGGGCGATGACGCAGGCCGACTGCCCGGCGCGGTGGGCGAGCAGCGCGCACCAGGCCGTCAACAGCACGGTGGACGGCGCGTTGCCGGTGCGCGTCGCCGCGCGCGCGAGCGCCCGCGCGCCCCGCCGGGAGCGGAGCGTGAGCTGCGGCTGGCGTCCCTCCGGCGGGACGGCGTGCGGCTCCGCGAACATCGCCTGCGGGCCCGTGCGCAGAATCCGCTCCCAGTACCCCAACGAGGCGTCGGACTTCCGCACCCCGGCCGGGCTCGCCTCCTCGGCGGCCAACTCCAGTGGCGTGACGGCCTCCAGCGGGGGCAGCTCCGTTCCGGTGAGCAGGGTGCGCCACTCCTCGTGCAGGACGGCGAGGGCCCCCGCGTCGGTGGCGGCGTGGCTGGCGGCGAGCGCCACGAAGGTCGGCGTGCCGCGCCGGGTGAGCACGGAGATCCGCAAGGGGAACTCCTCGGCCAGACCGAAGCGTCGGACGCGGTCGCGGTCGGCCACCGCCTCCGCGTACCGCTCGGCGTCGGCGTACCGCTCCGCGTCGGGGGGTGGCTCCGCGTGGTCGACGACGGTGACGGCGAACCGTCCCTCCGCCGCGACGACCTGCTCGCGCGGGGCGGCGTCCGGCCCGTGCGGAAAGGTGGTGCGCAGCGCCTCGTGCCGCACGACCAGCGTCCGGAAGGCGTCGATCACCGCCCGCGTCGCCACGCCCTCGGGCACGGGCCACACGGCGTGGATGTTGATGTACGCCGGGTCGTCCCGCAGCATGCAGCGGATCATGTTGGCCTGCCCCAGGGTGAGCGGGCCGCGCCGCGCCACCCCGCCCGCGTAGCGGACCGCGACGGTGCGGGCGCTGCTCGCCGGGGCGCCGACGCCACCCGCCGGGGTGTCCTCGGCGGCCCGCACGAGGGGCCCCCAGGCGTCGATCAGCGCGGCGAAGTCCGCCAGGTCCCGCTCGGCCTCCGCCAGCAGCCGCTCGCCCTGCCCGGCCAGCATCTCCGCCACCGTCGCGTAGCGGCCCCCGAGCCTGCGGTAGGCGCGGTCCACGACGGCCAGCCGCTCGGTGTTCTCGTCCCGGCCCGCCCCGGCCGCGTCCCGGACGAGCGCGGCCACGGCGGACGGGCGCAGCCCGCCCGCGTCGTCGAGCAGCGCGTCGCCCGCCTTCGCCGTCGCGGCCTGCACGGCGTGGTCACCGCCTTTGGACAGCAGGAACTTCACGAACCGCCGCTGGTAGGCCAGGAATCCGGCGTCGGTGCGGCGCTCGCCGGTGATGTGGTTGACGATGTGGCGGTCGTGCTCCACTCCGGGCAGCCGCGCGTCGTGGACGAGCTGGATCAGGAAGTAGTCGCTGCCGATGGTGTCGGTGGCGGGCGGCAGCGGGACGCGTCCGTACACCGCGCGGTCGAACGCGATGTTGCACATGTCCACCCGCGTCGGGCTCACCCGGGTGAGCGTCGTCCGGTCGCCGGTGAACGGCCCGTCCCCGGCGCCCCGGAACGCCTCCCCGATCGCGTTGGCCCGCCACGGCGGCGGGCAGTCGGCGGGGATCGACAGCCCGACGACCTCCTCGTACGCCGCCGGATCGAGCCCGCGCATCTGGGCCAGGTCCACCGACATCTCGCCCGTGAAGGAGCCGCCGACCAACGCCACCCGCCGGTCCGCGCACGCGGGGTCGAGCCGGGTGCGGGAGGCCCGCCCGGCGACGTCGGCGGCCCGTCGGCCGAGGAACTCCAGCTCCGCGTGGACGGGGAAGACCGGCTCGCCGTCCCGCGTCCGGTAGCCGCTGTCGGAGTCGCGGCGGTGCACGGACGTGCAGCCGAGCGCCGCCGCGAGGAGGAACGCGCGGTTGGTGCAGGCGCCGTAGGACACCTCCGACGGCAGCATCAGGGCGAGCACGCGCTCCGGTTCGGCGACTCCGGAGCGGGCGATCACCTCGCGCAGGAACGCGCGCTGCTCCGCCTCGTCGAGGTGGTGCACGGTGACGCCGGGCGCCGGAGGCAGCGCCAGGACGGCCGCGCGGTGCTCGGCGCGGGCCGCGGCGTCGGCGGAGTCCAGCACGAGCAGGCACACCTCGACGTCGAAGTGCCGTGCCGCGTACGCCGCTTCGGCGCCCACCGCCGTGAGGGCCCCGGCGCAGGGACGGTTGGTGGGGAGCGTCAGGCAGATCCGGCGCACGCGGCGTCTCCGCTCGTCGCCGGGACGCCGGTGGGCCGCGCGGCCGTCGCCGCGTCGCCGTCCGCGTCGTGCCAGGAGGTCAGCCCCAGCAGCTTCGAGCCGAGCGCGTCGAGCGTCGCGGTCTCGTACCGCTGCGCCTCGGGCCGGACCGGGTCGCCGACCAGCGTCCGGTTCCAGCGGGGCGTCCGCAGGTGCCGCCAGGACTCGACGCGGGACGTGCGCAGCGTCCGGTGCTCCTCCAGCGCGGGCATCATCGCGAGGTACTGGACGGCGCGCACCCCGTCCCGGGAGGCGTTGCGGGCCACGCCGTGGGCCAGCAGGCCGTTCCAGATCAGCAGGTCGCCAGGGTGCAGCTCGGGCCGGAAGACGGGGAACTCCTCCCGGTCCACGGCGGGCCGCAGCGGGTCGCGGTCGGCGGGCCGGCCCACCTTCCACTCCTCGAACCTCCGGAACAGGTCCGGGCAGCACTGGAAGCCGCCCGTCTCCGGCCGGGTGTCGTTGAGGGCGATGATGCCCTGCACGCGCTGCGGCGGGACGCCGAGCGTGGTGTCGATGTCCCAGTGCAGTTCGATGTCGAACCCCTGCTCCGTGGGTTCGATGAGGGCGCGGTCCCGGTTGCCGGTGTTGGGCGGGTTGAGGTTCAGCCGGTCGAGGGTGACCCACAGCTCCTCGCAGTCCCAGACGTCCACGAAGGCGTCGTACACCCGCTGCGTCTGGCGGCTGTCCCACAGGAGCTGGTGGTGGTAGGCCTCGACGAAGCCGTAGATGTGCAGCTGGCGGTCCAGCTCGGAGCGGAACGGCCGGTCCTCGTGCCAGGTGTCCGGCCGGTCGGGGTCGAGGCCGGAGAAGTCCCAGGTGAAGTCCAGCAGACGGCGCGCCGCCGCGGCCGGTATCGCCTCCCGCACGATGACGTACCCGTAGGTCTGCCAGTGGGCGAAGTCCTGCTCGGACAGCACCCGCAGCGGCCGGGTCTTGCGCAGCTCCCGCAGCGTGGTCTGCGCGAGGTAGCTCTCGCCGTCCGCGCTGAAGTACGGGGTGTCCGAGGCGGCTCGGTGGAGGAACGGACGTCGGGAGCGGCGGGGCGGGGCGGATGTCGTCATGCGGAACCCTCCAAGCGGATGCCCTCAGCACAATTGGTCCAGACCATAGCCCCTGTCAAGTGCCGTTCGGTGGCGGCCGGATGAACCCGTACGCCCCTTCCGTCCGGGCCGTGCCCGGTGCCCAAATTGGTCTGGTCCATTTGGTCTAGACAAGAGGTCGGACGGCTGACTAGTCTCCGAAACGTCGCGGTACGCCTCCTCCTGCCCACCCGGCCGACGCCCTCGGGAGCGGTTCCATGAGCACCCCCAGCACCACGGACGCGCCCGTCCCCGGCCTGCGGAGCCCCGGCGCGGGCCTGGTCACCCTGGACCCGGTCCACACCGCCCTCCTGCGCGGCCTCGACGACCTGCTCACCGGTCTGGCCACCCGGCTCGCCGCCCCCGAAGTGCTCGGCCCCCCGCTGCTCCCCGCCGAGGGCCTCACCCGGCTCGACTACTTCCGCAACTTCCCCCACCTCGGCGTCTCCGCCGGCCGCTTCCACCCCGAAGCCCTCGACGGCCTGGCCGCGGGCGAGCCCCCGACGGACCTGCCGCTGCGCCCCAGCGGACACCTGCTGCCGTCCGCCACCTGCTACGGACTGCTGCTCTCCCTGGAAGGCGCCGACGTCGGCGCGGACGGGACGCGGCTCTCGGCGTCCGGACGGTGCTTCCGCAACGAGACCCACTACGACGGGCTGCGCCGCCTGTGGGGCTTCCACATGCGCGAGGTCCTGTACCTCGGCACCCGGGAGGGCGCGGCCCAACACCTGGAACAGGGCGCGGAGTTCATCGCCGACCTCGCCGACCGCCTGGGCCTGGCCCTCACCCGCGCCCCCGCCGACGACCCCTTCTACGACCGCGGCGGCTCCCGCGCCCGGCTGATGGCCCTCGACCCCGTCAAGCACGAGTTCAGCGCCCCGGACGGCACCGCCATCGCCTCCGTCAACCGGCACCGCAACTTCTTCGGCGAACGCCTGGACATCAGCGCGGGCCCGACGGGCCCCGCCCACAGCGCCTGCGTCGCCTTCGGCGTCGAGCGCTGGGTCCACGCCATGACCCTCGCCCACGGCACCCCCGAACAGGCCCTGCACCGGCTGCGGGACGCCCTGCCCTGACCACCCCGCCCGCCCCGACGCCTCCGAAGACCCCCAGGACCCGCCCTCGCAGGCCCGTCACCGACAAGGAACGGCACGGCACCATGGAACGCATCACCGCGTGGCTGCACGAGCGCAATCCCGGCCTCGACGGCCCCATCGCCCCCGACGAGGACCTCATCGAGGCCCGACTCATCGACTCGATGGACTTCCTGGAGTTCATCGACCTGCTGGAGTCCCTCTCCGGCCGGACGATCGACCTCCAGACGATCACCATCGACGACTTCCGCACCCTGGACCGCATCCGCGAGCGCTTCCTGAAGCCCTCCGAGGCGGCGAAGGCGTAGGCGGCCCGGCCATGACCGCCACCCCGTCGCCGGCCCTCGCAGGCGGCCCCGGCGGCTCCGGCACGGTGGCCGTCGTCGCGACCACGGCCGAGGTCCTGGCCCACCCCGCGGGCGAGGCGGGCCTGCTCACCCCCGGTGAGCAGGCCCGCCTCGCCCGCATCCGACTGCCCCACCGCCGCGACGACGTCACCGCGGCACGCCTCCTGCTGCGCCTGTGCGCCGCCCACGTCACCGCCCGGCCCGCACACGAGCTGAGTCCGTCCCAGCACTGCCCCACCTGCGGACGCGACGGCCACGGCCGCCCGTACCTGCCCGACCACCCGGACCTCGGCGTCAGCCTCAGCCACGCCGACGGCCTGGTCGCGGCGGCCGTCGGCCCCGGCCCCGTCGGCATCGACGTCGAACCCTCGACCCGCCGCCCCGCCCCCCTGCGCATGCTCGCCCGCGTCCTCCCCGCCGCCGACCTCCGCGCCGCCACCGCCCACCCCGACCCCGGCCCCGCACTCCTTCGCCTCTGGGTCCGCCGGGAGGCCCGACTGAAAGCGGGCCGCGACGACCTCCCCCTCCTGGAGTGGACCGACCCCCACCGCACCGCCACCACCGCCACCACCGGCCCGTCGCCGACCCGCACCGCCCTCGCCACCCTCACGGCCCTGCCGGCCCGCGACTGCCCGCCTCACACGCCGTCGCCCGGGCACGCCTGAACAGCCGACTACACGCCACCGACCACGTCGATCACGCAGCGCGGCCGCTGCACACCACGCTTGATCCTGGCGTCCGTGGTGACGAAGGGAACCCCGAGCGTCTCCGCGAGGGCGACATAAGTGGCGTCGTACGCACTGAGGTTCGCGTGCAGCACGCGGACGCGCGGCAGCAGGGACATCGCCTCGTGCCGCTCCACACGCAGGGCGGTGTACGTCTTGATGTGCTCGTCCAGAACCGCCTTCCCGAGCTTCGGGACGCCGTCCCACGACCTCGGTGTCCAGAACCCGAGGAGCGTGCAGCACCTCGTCCCGGGCGATGTGGACACGGAGCTGCCGACCGATGGCTCAGCCGTCGGTGCCGAACATGGCGACGGCTGAGGAGTCGATAACGATCACCGCGCGGCTCGCCCCTCGTCCACAAGGCCGAGGACCTCGCCGTTGTCGACCTCGTCGGTGGCGTACCGCTCGGCACGCTGCGCGATCTCGGTAAGGGTGGGCCGGGTGGCCTCCCGCGTGACGAGGCCGAGCAGGTACGCCTGGAGGGGCTGACCGGCTTCAGCGGCGCGGACCTTCAGCCGGGCAGCAACATCGTCAGGCACTTCGCGGATGGTGAGTGAAGTCATGACTGCTTTCTCACGTCGATGCAGTCATGATGCATTCACCACCGATGGCCAGCGCTGCGTCGGGGCCTCGGCGGTGGCAGCGGAAGCGCACCGGGCTGATGTGGCTCAGCGCGGGGGAACTCGGCTTGACGGCGGGAGCCGCCAACCCGCCACCCACCGGTACGTTATTTCGTACGACACTGGTACTGTATCTAGTACCGGCAAGGATCGGGAGAAGGAGAGACCTCGATGACGATCAGCGCCAGCGAAGCGCGCACCAACCTCTACCCGCTCATCAAGCAGGTCAACGAGGACCACGCCCCCGTCCGTATCAGCTCCAAGCAGGGCAACGCCGTGCTCATGTCCGAGGACGACTACGAGGCCTGGCAGGAAACCATGTACCTGCTGTCCACGCCCGCCAACGCCGCCCGCCTGCTTGCTGCCGTGGCCCGCGACAAGGCAGGCCAGGAACCCACGGTCACCACCACCATGGACGAGCTGTGGAACATGGCCGAGGGTGCTGCGTGAGGGACATCACGTGGAGCCCGGAAGGCTGGGACGACCTTGCGTACTGGATGGGTCAGGACCGCAAGACCTTGCGCCGGATCGTACGCATCATCGAGGACCTCCAGCGCACCCCCGCCGAAGGCATTGGTAAGCCGGAACCCCTCAAGGGCAACCTCTCGGGCTACTGGTCCCGGCGGATCGATGACACAAACCGCATCGTCTACCGGTTCGACGACAAAGCAGTGAAGATCATCAAGGCTCGGTTCCACTACAGCGACCACTGAACGACCACGGGAAGGCACACGGCTTCAAGGAGACGGGTGGGCGAAGCCGACGACGTGCGGGAGTAGGGCGCGATGGTTGACGTTGCCGATGGTCAGATGGCTGCCATAGCTCGCGGCCACGACCAGGACGCCCCTGCCGTGGGCGGGGAGCACACGTCGGCCGACCGTGTCGGCGTCCACGGCGGAGGCAACTGCTCACGACGTAGGGGTGTGGCGTGGCGGGTGGGTGTCGGGGTGGTGGGTTCGTCCGCCGAGCACGCGTAAGGCCCAGGAATGACCGCGCGATTCCACGTTTGCGCAGGTGCGCACGGATGGCGCGAGAGGAGTACGCCTCGGAGCTGCGAGGTCATGGCGACGAGCTCGCCCGGCCTGGATCAGAAGGGGCCGTGGAGGGCTCCGAGCCGGTCGGTCAGCCGCAGGTTCTCCGCATAGTCCACGGGACAGGCGATCACGGAGACGGCCGCGTCGTCGAGCGCGCGCTCCAGGGTCGGCAACAGCTCGCCGGGCGCGGTGATCAGGTGGCCGCGGGCACCGAAGCTCTCGGCGAAGGTCACGAAGTCCGGGTTGGTGAAGCGCGTGTGGCTGTGACGGCCCAGCTCCAGCTCCATCTTCCATGTGATCAACCCGTACTCCTGATCCACCAGTACCAGGACCGTCGTCGGGATGCCTTCGCGCACCGCGGTCTCCAGTTCCTGGGCGTTCATCAGGAACGCACCGTCACCCATCACCGCGAGCACGCGCCGCTCCGGGCGGGCCAGCTTCGCGGCGATCGCCCCGGGCAGGGCGAACCCCATGGTCGACAGCCCGTTGGAGAGCAGACAGGTGTTGGGCTCGTACGCCGGGTAGAGGCGGGCCATCCACATCTTCCCGGCGCCCGTGTCGGCGAGCACGATGTCCTCGCGCCCCAGCGCGGCGCGCACATCGGCGACCACGCGCTGGGGGAGCATCGGGAACGCCTCGCTGCCGCGTCCTCGTTCCAGCTCCTCGGCGAGCAGCGTCCGGATGCGGGCACCGGTGCGTCCTTCGTCGTCGAACGCGCGCGGGGCGGCGTCCGCGAGGGCGTCCAGTGTCGGCCCGATGTCGCCCTCGACGCCGACCGTGACGGCGTAGTGCGCATCCACCTCGGCCGGGAACCGATGGAGGTGCAGAATGCGCTTGTCGCCCTCGGGATTGATCTTCACCGGGTCGAACTCCTGCACCTCGTAACCCGCGCAGATCACGACGTCCGCGGTGTCGAAGCCGAAGTTGGAGTAGTCGTGGCGCATGAATCCGACCGCCCCGAGGGCGTTGGGGTGGTCGTCGGGAAAGACGCCCTTGCCGTGGAACGTGGTCGCCACCGGCACGTTCAGACGCTCGGCGAAACGCACCAGTGCCTCGGACGCCCGCCCTCTGGCGGCGCCGTGCCCGGCGAGGACCACGGGCCGTCGCGCCGTGGCCAGGACCTCCGCGGCGCGGGCGATCTGGGACGGCGAGGGCGTGTCGGCGTGGACCACGTCGCGGGGGAGCGGCTGGAGGGGTAGGCCGCACCGCTCCGCCTCGATGTCCTCGGGGACGGCGAGGAAGACGGCGCCCGGGCGTTCGCTCACGGCCGTCTTGAACGCCTTCCGCACCATCTCGGGCACTGCCTCGGGGATCAGCACCTGCGCCGCCCACTGGGTGACCGGGGCGAACATCGCCACCAGGTCGATGACCTGATGGGACTCCTTGTGGACACGGTTCAGCCCGCCCTGTGCGGCCAGGGCCACCAGCGGCGTGCTGTTGGTCATGGCGTCCGCCGTGCCCAGCAGCAGGTTGATCGCGCCGGGCCCCAGGGTGGCCGAGCACACCCCGGCCCGGCCCGTCAGCCGGCCGTAGATCT
Organism: Streptomyces chumphonensis; assembly: GCF_014779715.1. Classification (GTDB taxonomy): domain Bacteria; phylum Actinomycetota; class Actinomycetes; order Streptomycetales; family Streptomycetaceae; genus Streptomyces; species Streptomyces chumphonensis. The sequence goes on along the minus strand of NZ_JACXYU010000022.1, from coordinate 7,031 downwards.
CGGCCATGAACGAGGCGCCCTGCTCGTGTCGGACCAGTACATACCGGATCCCGGAACCGTTCAGAGCATCGACGAAGTGGATGTTCTCCTCACCAGGGATGCCGAAGACGTACTCCACCCCCTCCGCCTCCAGGCAGCGGACCAGCATGTGGGCAACGTCGTCCGTCGTCGCGTCGGAGTCTCGCGGTCCGGGGGCGGATCGAGTGTCCATGCCTTCGAAGCTAGGGACAGGATGGCTGCACGGCCACGCGGCCACTGCTGACCGGGTGACGGCCCGCCCCTGTCGCCGACAGCGCCTGGCAACCGCACTTCCGTCGGCAGCACCGATGACAGCGACGCGCTGGATTGGTCCACCTCACAGCCGCGAATACGACCCGGTCCTCGAGCGGTTCATGTCCCTTGCCCCTATGGATCACTCAGCCCCGGGCGACTCGGTGCGACTTCGGTGAGGTTGGGCTGGTGCTTGCCGTCGATGTCGGTGAATCAGCGGACGCACTGGACTCCACAGCGCGGTGCGGCCGTGAATCTGGAAGTCGGAGCGGGCACGCGGGCGGTGAGGAGGTCCAGACAACAAACAACCCCCGGGCCTGTGACCTGGGGGTTTGTCGTGGAGCGGGCGACGGGAATCGAACCCGCGCTATAAGCTTGGGAAGCTCATGTTCTACCATTAAACTACGCCCGCGAGAAGCGAGGCCGCCGGTGGGAAGGTCCGTCGGGACCGTCCTGGGCGGCTTGCTCATCGCGGGACACTGTACCTCATCCCGGACCCCCGGCGCACAGGCCGCGGGGTCCTTCGTCGTGCTCGGGGCCGTGGTGGCCGGGGGTGCGGGTGAGGTTCGGGGAGGGGGAGTTGGGGCGTACGGTGGGGTCGGGTGCGGCGGTCGTCGCGTGGCCCGTTTCGTCCCCTATGGTGGCCTTCGTCCTCGCGTCGTCCACGTACTTGGGGAGAGGGAACGATGGAGTCCACCGTCGTGCGCTGTGCCGAAGGCCATGTGTTCAGCACCAGCACGTTCCCGATGCAGCAGCTCGGCAGCGAGCGGATCGGGCCGGGTCGGCTGCTGCGGTGTCCGCGCTGTGCGCGGCTGCGGCAGGCCGTCCCGGTGAAGGGCGGTCATCGGCACTGAGCCGGGCGCGCGGGCGGGGCCGGGGGTGATTGCGCCTGGTCCCGCCCGTGCGCGTACCCTCGGGGGGTGCTTCTCTCAGACAAGGACATCCGGGCCGAGATCGACACGGGCCGGGTGCGGATCGAGCCGTACGACGCGGCGCTCGTGCAGCCGTCGAGTATCGACGTCCGGCTGGACCGCTACTTCCGGGTGTTCGAGAACCACCGCTATCCCCACATCGACCCGGCGGTCGAGCAGCCGGACCTGACGCGGCTGGTGGAGCCGGAGGGGGACGAGCCGTTCATCCTGCACCCGGGCGAGTTCGTGCTGGCGTCCACCTTCGAGATCGTGACGCTGCCGGACGACATCGCGTCGCGGCTGGAGGGGAAGAGCTCGCTCGGACGTCTGGGGCTGCTGACGCACTCGACGGCCGGGTTCATCGACCCGGGTTTCTCCGGGCACGTGACGCTGGAGCTGAGCAACGTCGCCACCCTGCCGATCAAGCTGTGGCCGGGGATGAAGATCGGCCAGCTGTGCATGTTCCGCCTGTCGTCGCCGGCGGAGCACCCGTACGGCGCGGCCCGGTACGGCTCGCGGTACCAGAACCAGCGCGGCCCCACGCCGTCGCGCTCCTACCTGAACTTCGACCGGACGCAGGTATGAGCGACGAGCGCGAGGAGCTGACGTACGAGCGGTTCGGGGGCGCGGTCCGGGAGTTGGCGCAGAGCGTCGCCGACGACGGGTTCGAGCCGGACGTCGTGCTGTCGGTGGCGCGCGGCGGGGTGTTCGTCGCGGGGGCGCTCGCCTACGCGCTGGACTGCAAGAACCTGCACTTGGTGAACGTCGAGTTCTACACCGGCGTGGGGACGACGCTGCCGATGCCGGTGATGCTGGCGCCGGTGCCGAACGTCGTCGACTTCTCCGACAAGCGTGTGCTGATCGCGGACGACGTCGCGGACACGGGCAAGACGCTGAAGCTGATCCACGACTTCTGCGCGGGGCACGTCGCGGAGGTCCGCAGCGCGGTGATCTACGAGAAGCCGCAGTCGCTGGTGCGCTGCGAGTACGTGTGGAAGCGGACCGACGCGTGGATCAACTTCCCGTGGTCGACGGAACCGCCGGTGGTGCGCCGGACCGGCCAGGTGCTCGACGCCTGAGGTCAACTCCGTTGCCCACGAACGGAATTCACTCGTACCGGTGGTTTGAGTGAGTCGGCGGATTGCGGGGGAGGAGCGGGGTAGGGCTGGGCCGTCCGGGTTGCGTTGACCGCCGGGAGAGGGTTCCGTGTCACAGCCGTTCGTCCTGCCCGATTTCTACACGCCGTACCCCGCGCGGCTGAATCCCCACGTGGAGGAGGCGCGTGCGCACGCCTCGGAGTGGGCCCGCCGGATGGGGATGCTGGAGGGGTCGGGCATCTGGGAGCAGAGCGACCTCGACGCCCACGACTACGCCCTGCTCTGCGCCTACACGCACCCCGACGCCGACGGCCCCGCGCTGTCGCTCGTCACCGACTGGTACGTGTGGGTCTTCTTCTTCGACGACCACTTCCTGGAGTGCTTCAAGCGCTCCCAGGACCGGGCGGGCGGGAAGGCGTACCTCGACCGGCTGCCGGCGTTCATGCCGATGGACCGGTCCGTCGGCATGCCGGAGCCGACGAACCCGGTGGAGGCGGGCCTGGCCGACCTGTGGGAGCGGACGGTGCCCTCGATGTCCCTTCAGTGGCGGGCCCGGTTCGCGGAGAGCACGGAGAACCTGCTCAACGAGTCGCTGTGGGAGCTGTCCAACATCAACATCGGCCGGGTGCCGAACCCGGTGGAGTACATCGAGATGCGCCGCAAGGTCGGCGGCGCGCCGTGGTCGGCGGGGCTCGTGGAGTACGCGGCGCGCGCCGAGGTGCCGGAGGTCGTCGCCGCGTCGCGCCCCCTGCGGGTGCTGCGGGACGCGTTCTCCGACGGCGTCCACCTGCGCAACGACCTGTTCTCCTACGAGCGGGAGACGCAGGAGGAGGGGGAGCTCAGCAACGGCGTGCTCGTCCTGGAGCACTTCCTGAACTGCTCGACGCAGGAGGCCGCGGAGGCCGTCAACGACCTGTTGACGTCCCGCGTCCAGCAGTTCGAGAACACCGCGCTCACCGAACTGCCCGCGCTCTGCGCCGAGCACGGCCTGACGCCCGGGCAGTGCGCGGACGTGGCGGCGTACGTGAAGGGGCTGCAGGACTGGCAGTCGGGCGGGCACGAGTGGCACATGCGCTCCAGCCGCTACATGAACGGCGCCGGGGACGGGTCCGGGAGCGGCCAGCTCTTCCTCGGCCCGAGGGGGCTCGGCACCTCGGCCGCGGACGTCCGGCTGACGACGCGGCGGGCGGAGCGGGCGCGGGCGCGGACGTTCACGCACACGCCGTTCCAGCGGGTGGGGCCGTCGCGGCTGCCGGAGTTCGACATCCCGTTCCCGGCCCGGCTCAGCCCCCACCTCGACCGGGCCCGCGAGCACGTCGTGGAGTGGGCGGACCGGATGGGCATCCTGGAGCCGCAGCCCGGCTACCCGACCTCCGGCGTCTGGGACCACCAGCGGATTCGCGACATCGACCTGCCGCTGTGCGCGGCGGGCATCGGGCCCGACTCCTCGCCCGAGGAGCTCGACCTCTCCTCGGCCTGGCTGGCCTGGGGCACCTACGGAGACGACTACTACCCGGTCGTCTTCGGCGCGCCGCGCGACCTCGTCGGGGCGAAGGCCGCAACCGACCGGTTGCGGCTGTTCATGCCACTGGACGACCCCGCCTCCGCCGCCGCGCAGGAGCCGGTGAACGCGCTGGAGCGGGGGCTGGCCGACCTGTGGGCCCGCACGGCCGGGCCGATGACGCCGACGGCGCGGCGGCGGTTCCGCACGTCGGTCGAGGACATGACGGACAGCTGGCTGTGGGAGCTGGCCAACCAGGCGCAGAACCGCGTGCCCGACCCCGTCGACTACCTGGAGATGCGCCGCTTCACGTTCGGCTCCGACATGACGATGAGCCTGTGCCGGCTGCGCCGGGGGCTGAGCGTGCCGGACGAGGTGTACCGCAGCGGCGTCGTCCGGTCGCTGGAGAACTCGGCGGCGGACTACGCGATGCTGCTCAACGACGTCTTCTCCTACCAGAAGGAGATCGAGGTCGAGGGCGAGGTGCACAACGGCATCCTCGTCGTGCAGAACTTCTTCGACTGCGACTACGCGGCGGGGCTGCGCATCATCGACGACCTGATGCGCGGCAGGATGAGCCAGTTCCAGCACATCGTGCGCACGCAGCTCCCCGTGGTCTGCGACGACTTCGACCTCGGCACGGAACAGCGTGCGGGGCTGGACGCCTACGTGCGGGACCTGGAGAACTGGCTCTCCGGCATCCACGTGTGGCACCGCGACTGCCGGCGCTACCGGGAGGAGGACCTGCACCGGCCCTTCACGCCCCCGACGCCGCGCGGCATCGGCACGGCGGCCGTCCGGCTCGCGGAGGCGCTGCGCGGGGCCTGAAACCCGGTGCGGCGGGCCGTGCCGGTGGGGCAGGCTACGGGCATGCGAGGAGACGTCCAGCTGCGGCCGCTCGACGCGGCGCTCCTGTCCGCCCTGCTGGAGGCGGCGGTGGCCGACGCCGACCCGGAGGAGGTCATGCCGCCCGTGCCCGGCCCGCCGGGCTGGACCGACGCGCGGCGCGAGGCGTTCCTGCGCTTCCACCGGGGACGTGCGCAGGGCCTCGCGGCGGACCCGGTGGAGGCGACGTACGCGGTGCTCCTGACCGGGCCGGACGGTGAGGCTTCGGGCGGGCGGCGTGTGGTCGGTGCCGCGCGGCTCTGTCCCGTGCCGTCCGGCGACGGGGAGGCGGAGGCCGGGCTGTGGCTCGGCCGCTCGGTCCGGCGGACGGGCGTGGGCGGGGCCGCGTTCCGGCTGCTGGTGGAGGAGGCTCGCGCCGCGGGCCGGTCCGGCGTCGTCGCCGCCACGACGCCGGACAACCAGGGCGCCCGCCGGCTGCTCGCGGCCCTCGGCGCCCGTACGGCGGTCACGGCCGAAGCCGTCGAGGCGCACCTCTCCCTGCTCCCCGCCGACGGGCCGGGGTAGCGGGCTCGATCGGTGTCTGAGCTAGAACGTGCCGAGTTTCATCAGGAAGAGCAGGGCCAGGAGCTGGATCGCGGACGCGCCCAGCGCCTTCGGCCACGGCAGGTCGTGCGAGCGGCTGACCATGGAGGTGAACAGCGCGGCCGCGGCGGCCCAGGTGAGCCACCCGACGACCTGGACGAACGTCGCGTCGCCGCCGAGGAAGAGGGCGAACAGCAGCCGGGGCGCGTCGGTGAGCGAGGCGATCAGCATGGCCATGCCGACCGTCGGGGCCCAGGTGCCGTCGCCCCCGAACTGTCGGGCCAGCGTGTGCGTCACCGAGCCGAGCACGAGTCCGGAGAGGACGACGGCGAGGCCCGTGATGAGCACGAGGGGGATCGCGTTCCCGAGCGGAGCCGCCAGCACCTCTTCCCGTGCGTCGTCGAGTCCGAAGACGGCGAGCAGGCCGTAGAGGAAGGTGACCGCGATCGCCGGGCCCCACACGGCGTGGTCGCGCGTCTGCCAGAAGGTCGCGTTGGGCCGCAGGACGATGCCGGACAGCAGCTGCTTCCAGTGCGGGCGGGGGCCGGACGGGGGGCCGGTGCGGCCTGCGGCGTACGTGGAGCCGCCGCCGTAGTCCGGTCCCGACGCGCCGTCCGGTTCGTCGTGGATGCTGAACTGCCGGGTGTGCCCGGGGTTGTTGGCGTACGGGTCCGCAGGGCCCGGGGCACTGAGGTACTCGGGCTCGCCGTAGGCCGGCCCGCCACCCCGCCCCTGCGGGCCGTGGCCGGGTGCTGTGGGGTGCTGCGGGCCGGAACCGTACGGTCCGCCCTGGTCCGCGCCCGGCTGGGCGGGCTGTCCCCACGTCACCGGTTGCTGCCCGTGCCCCGCCCTGCCCCGTCCGTGGGGCGCCTGCGGGGGGTGCCCGTGGGGAGGCGGTTGCTGCCCCTGCTGTGCGTTGCGCGCGTCCCGGCCGCGTCCCATCCTGAATCCAGCCACGCCCTCGAACGTACCGCGTCCGGTGGGCGGGCGGGGCGCGAGGGCCGGGTATCGGCGCTGCTTGTGGCGGGTTCGGTACATCCCGTAGGTGCACGCCCTAAGGGGAGGGGACGGTTCACGGGCGGGGCGTCGTCCCGGTGCCGGGCAGTGCGACGGCCAGGGTGACGACGGTGCCGGCGCCCACGGCGTCCGGGTCGGCCGCGGTGATGCTGAGCCGGTCCGTGGTGAGGCGGGCCAGCCAGAGTCCGCGGCCGTCGGCACAGCCGTCGAGGCCGGGGAGCAGTTCGGGGATGACGTCGGCGGTGAAGCCGGGGCCCGCGTCGCTGACCTGGGCCTCCAGCTCGTGCCCGACGCGCCGCAGGAGCAGCGTGCCGTGGCCGCCCGCGTGCTCGACGGCGTTGGTCAGCACTTCGTCCACGGCGAGGACGAAGTCGCCCCGGCGGGGTTCGGTGAGCCCGGCCGAGGCGGCGCACACCTCGACGCCGACCCTCAGTTGAGGCAGCGTGCGGGCCGTGAACCGCTGTTTGAGTAACTGCTGTTCCGGCCGTCCGGGGCGGGAGGGAGCCGCCATGTCAACGGGCATAGGGCAGAGGCTAGGGGTGGCCACCCCCTGCCCGACAGACCGGTGCACATGGCGTCTTGAAACTCGCAACAGCTGACTGAAAACGATCTGAATTGGACTGAACTTGACCGAAGGCGGGGCGTGACTGCCTCCTTGCCCGTCCTTGTCCGTCACGCCGACCCTGCGGCCCCCGACGTCGGCTCGGATTCCCTGACGAGCGCGCGCAGGAGGAGCTGGGCGACGTCGACGACCTCGACGGACTCCTTGGCCCCGCCGCCCGTGGCGGAGTCGCTTGCGGCCGCGGC
>NZ_JACXYU010000021.1 GCF_014779715.1 Streptomyces chumphonensis | reverse complement strand
AACGCTCCGCCCATTTCCCGCGCAAGCGCGGGAAATGAATTCCGCAAGCGGAATTATAAAAGCATGGCTATTCGCGCAAGCGCGAATAGCCGGGAGTCCCGCAAGCGGGACTCCCGAGGCTGACTGCGAGAGGAGGTGCATCATGCACGGGCCTGTGTAGTGCTTGGAGATACCAGCCACCACTCCCGCAACGGAAGTGACGGGCCGTTGGCCTGACAGGATGCCGGCCTACCGCAGTGACGGGCTCCGCTGCGCTCCACCCGAACCCCTCACCCACCCTCGAAACCGGCTGCTCACGTTTACCAATACCCCGCCAGCCACGCCAACCTCATGGAGGGACGGAATCAGTCAGAGCGTCACCCGGGAGGGCGAACGCGCGTCAGGGTGGATGCATCACAGTGACATACTGTGTAGAGTTTGGTTTCTGGTTGCACCACCCTGAGCCCCACCCAATAACTTCCGGTTGAATTCAGAGTGCGCGGCCTCGTATTGCTCAGCCACAGAACCGAAGCCCTGATATGCGAGCGTCGGAATTCGACGTGCGGAGGTGCCGGAGCCGAACGGCCCCGGGACGTTCGGCGGAACCGCCCACCGGCACCAGCCACGCCTGCGTGCTTTTGAGCGTCACGGCGGGTACCACCCGAGACTCAGAGCCGCTGATGCTGTCCACGACCCGCACCGGGCGACGGCGCCGCACGCGAAGCGAGCTCAGTCACGAAGGCTGGCCCCCTCGATCCGGTGGTTGTCGACGGCGACACGCCCGCTGCTGCGAGCTGCTTGTGCCGGGAACCGCCCGGCGTGTCGGTAGGGGTTCGTGTGGGAGCTGGGCTCTAGTGACACATAAGAGCGTTCCGGGCCGAAACCGGCTTTGACCTGCGGTGATGCGAAACCGTTTGTTCTAGGTTTCCAGAACAAACGCGTCCCGGGTGTTCTGAAGATCTAGAACAAACACCCCTTGCACCTGACGGGTCATCAGGTGACTGTGAGGCACCGTTTGTTCTGCCCATCCAGAACAAACCGGTTTACCTAGTGCTACCGTGCTTCCCGAAACGTTGATCATCTCTGGAGGACTGTGCTGATGGAACAGCTGCCGATCGTCCGCCCCGGCGAGCGCGTTGTCGCGCGGTCGGACGGCAAGGGCGGCTTGATCCTGGGTGTGGAGAAGATCAAGGGCCGCGAGTTCGCCGCGAGCGCGAAGTGCAGCGGGTACGTCCTGGACGCCCGGCTGCTGATGGACGTCCTGGGCAGCCTAAAGATGCCTGGGAGCTGGTTCCAGGTCTGGTGCAAGCTCGTGGCGCTGCAGAACGCCAACCGAGCCGACGACAACGTCCGGGCCGCCGCCCGCGGCTTCGTGAAGACGAACCAGCGCGACCTCCAGGCCCGGTGCAACCTGTCGGCTGCCTCCGTGAACGAGGCCAGCCAGTTCTTCGCGCACATCGGCTGGATGCGCACCGCCAAGCGCGGCATCCTCCAGCTGAACCCGTGGCTCACGGTGGCCGGCACCTCCGGCGAGCAGGAGAAGTGGCAGGCGCTGTGGAACAGCGCGGAGGGTCCGGCCTGCATCATCCCGCACTCCGACTACCCCACCGAGTGGCGCCAGGCGCGGGAGGCGGAGAAGAAGGCCGCCGAGGCCGCCCGCCGCAAGGAGAAGGTCGTCACGCTGCGGCAGCGGCGGCCTGTTCGCAAGGCGAGCGCATGACCTCGCGCGGCATATCCTCGTTGCACATCGACCTGATCGGAAGCGGTGAGGCTCCGTGAGCAGCTCTTACGTCCCCAGCCCTCCCACAGAGGCCCCCGTCACGATTCCCCGTGCCGTCCTGCGCCTCCTGGCCCTGGTCGACGTCTCTACCGCCGGCCGCCGCGTCCTAGACGAGCTGCTGTACCTCAGCGACCCGGAGACCGGCACCGCCTCGATCAGCCAGAACGAGATGGCGCGTGAGCTGGGCGCCAGCAAGCCGACCGTGAACCGCGGCTTCAAGGAGCTCCGCGAGTGCGGACTTGCCTGGAGCCTGGAAGACGGGCTCTATCAGCTCCACCCGCTGCTGACCGGTGGCGCGGTCTCCTCTCCCGTCATGAAGGTCCCGGAGATCAAGGCTGCCGAACCCGGTCGCTTCACCGAGCAGCGACGGGCCCGATTCGCCGCTCAGATGGCCAACCTGGCCGCCACCGGCTGAACGGCCTGAGCGAGGACCCTGAACGGCCCTTCAGCGGCCTCCTGGCACCGCGAAGACACACAGGCGCTGCACCTCTGGGTGCGGCGCCTTCTTCATGCCGCTCGCGATCAAGCCGGTAGCACTACGTAAACCGGCTTGTTCTGGGAAAGCAGAACAAACGATGACTGGGTCCAGGGTCCGCCGCTGGATGCGCGTACAGCAGTCGGTAGCACTAGGTAAACCACTTTGTTCTGGAGACGTAGAACAAGCGCCGTCATCAGCTCAGTCCTACACGTAGGCGAAGAACACCAGGTCAGCGCCCGTTGTCAGGCCCTGCCGGTTCAATTTTGCCGACGGACTTCAAGGGGTGGGACATGCTCGAACTGGTGCACAGCGATCCGCGTAGCTGGTTACTGCACTTCTTCAAGGCGCACAAGGTGCCCAGGCAGGCGCTGGAAGGCACTGGTCACGTCTACGTACTCGCGATCACCGGAACTGTGGCATACGTAAAGATCGGCTCGACGGGGCAACCTCGTTCCCGCCTTGAGGCGCTGCGCACTGAAGCCCACCGTCTAGGAGGTGCCGTCACCCGGGCGTGGCTCTCTCCAGCCCACCCCACCTACAGGGGCACCGAAGCTCACGCTCTGAAGAGCTGCCGCGCGATCTCGCCTTCGAGCAGCCCACGGAGTGAGTACTTTCCCGCTCTCGACTTCGCTACAGCGCGGCGTGAAGCCGTCAAAGCACTCTTGGGCATCCGTGACGCTCCCCGGGTCTCGACAACGACTCCAGCCGCAGGGCAGTACCAGCCGATCCCCGCTCACGTCTCAAGCCGACTGTCACCAAGTGCATGGGATGAGTGTTGGCGGGAGCTGGAGCTCTTCCGTCGAGGCAGCCGTCGTAGCCGTTTCCGCAGGCGATGGGACGTCCCGCCGAGGTCAGATCACGTACCTGCCTCGCTGTCGGAAGCCTTTGGTCTCGGTTCACTACTCCAGCCCACTGCGCCAGTGATCCATCTGTCAGCGCGCACTCGCTGACCCCATTTTTTCTCATTTGAGGTATTGCCGCGCAATCGTCTACACACTCCACAACGGGCTCGCTGCAAGAGCAGCACCCTTGTCCCGTCTGGCCCATGCAAATGCTGCGCTGCGCTGCACTCTGCTACCCGTCGTGCTCCAGACCACGGGTATGACCAGGACCGTGAGCAGCAGCGACTACAGGACGGTGCCGTTCAGGGCGCGGCGGTCACCGGTCAGCGCGTAGCGGCGGGCGGCGAGGCCGTGCTCGAGGGGCTCGCCGATCTCCTCGCACAGCAGTGCCAGGATGTCAGCGGCCTCGGTGTCGGACAGGTAGGCCGGCGCGACTTCGAGCATCAGCTCCCCGAGCTGGTGCGAGCACGCGGCCAGGTCGTCGACGACGGCGCGCAGCGCGGCGACGGCCGGTTCCGCCGGCGGTTCGGCGGGCGCCGGGGGCGGTGCGGTGCGGACGTCGCGGACGACCTGGCGGACTGCGGTGCGCACCGCGGGGGCGTCGAGGGCCTGGAGGCCGCTGTGGGCGAGCGCGGCGAGTCGGCGGGTGATGATGTCCGCGGCGGCGTCCGTACGGCCGGAGACGGCGATCAGGGCCCGCTGGGACAGCCCGTAGTCGAGCGCGGCCGCGGCGCCCGGGTCGCTGACTCGCGTGCGAGACGTCTCGGGGTCGGCGGTGACCGCGTCGTGGATCGCGGCGAGCGCGCGGGCGACATCGAGGAGCCGGTACGCCTGGGCGCGGCTGATGCCGAACTCCGTGGCGCAGTAGGACTCCCAGCTGGTGTGCCCGAGCGGCACCCAGATGCGGGCGGCGTGGGCGTCGCGGACCCGGGCGGCGAGGACCGCCACGGAGCGCCGGACGTCGTCCATCGCTTCGCGCGGCCCGGCCGTCAGCTCCTGGGCGCGGGCCTCGCTCAGCGGCGGCCGCGCCGGTTCGACGCCGTGCTCCTGGTCCTCGAGCTGCTCGCCCACGGCTCCATCGTCCTCCGCGCCGGCGGGCACCACCAGGGCGTGCGGGAGCACGAGGGGCGAGCTCCGTCTCACACCCTCACAGCCTCACAGTTCACCCCGGCCACCTGGGGAAACGCCCTGTGAGTCTCCTACCCTCACAGCGTGACACCGGCACGCGGGGCGGGTCTGTCACGCTGATCCGCGACGGCAGGCGCGGGCCTGCCGCACGAGGAGAAGGGGGCCCGGTGGCGGGGATCGAGCGGGAGCCGGCGGAGGTACGGATACCCAAGGCAGCGCTGGACGCCTTCGCCGCGGCGCTGAGGGTGCGCACGGTGGCGACGCGGACCTGGCCGAACGACGGCCTGGTGTGGATGTACCCGATGGGCACGTGGGAGGAAGCGCACCTGGAGGTGGCGCTCATGCCCGGCGGCGAGGAGGCCTGGCTGCGGATGTCCACCGACCGCTCCAGCGTCGCCGTGTGGACCGATCGAGCAGTGGGAGTTCGCCGGGGAGCTGCCCGGCGCCACGCCACCGCAAGCCTGAGCCGCAGGCGGCCGACGCACGGACGGCGGAAGTCGGCGTGGCTCCCGCGGGCCCGGGTCGTTGAGCACCCGGCCGGGGTGCTGGCCGCCGGAGCGACGCGAGCGAGGACCGATGCCGAAGAAGCCCCACGACCCGACGTACGGGTTCGACGCGGAGACGAACACGGCCGGGTCGGTCAGCACGACCTAGCGCGGCTGCTGCTGATGTTCCGCAAGGTGATGCGCGAGCAGCCGCCCGGCACGTGGAAGCACATAAACGACTACGACCTGTCCTTCGAGCGCCTCGCGGACGCGGTCGACGCCAGCTCGGAGTCCCGGTCACAGCAATCCGCACATCAGGCCCTGTCCAGCGCTTGCCGTACCGGAGCAGGCAGGTTCGCCGGGACGGTGGTGCGGTCTGACGACTGGTCGTAGAGGATCTGCCGTATGAGTGACAGCAGATTTTCGTTGCGGTCAGCCACAGGCGACGATACGGAGTTCCTCGCGGACATGCTGGTAGCCGCTGTGAACTGGGACCCCGCTCGGCCGCAGGCCAGCCGTGAGCAGGTCCTGGGAGACCGCCTGACGGCCCATTATGTCGAGGGTTGGCCCCGGGTGGGTGATCTCGGGGCGCTCGCCGTCGACACTGGCGGGCAGCCGATCGGCGCCGTGTGGCTCCGCCTGTTCAGCGCCGACGATCCCGGCTACGGCTTCGTGGCCGCGAACGTGCCAGAGCTTTCCCTGGGCGTCGTCCCCCCGTGGCGGGGAAGGGGAGTGGGACGCGCGTTGTTGACCGAGATAACCCGGCAAGCTGAGGCGAGCGGCTTCACCCGGATGTGCCTGAGCGTCGAGCGGGCAAATCGCGCATTCAACCTGTACGCCGGCGAAGGTTTCACGACCGTGGAATCGGGACCGGATTCCGACACCATGATAAAGATCATTTCTCGGCAGTGATACGTGGGGTCATGCCGCCTCAATCAGGGGTCTACCGCCCCAGCGGATGCCTTTCTCGCTGCGGACGCGGGCGCGTTCGCAGCGTTCGGCGGCCAAGACGTCTCGGTGGCGGCCGTTGGCGTTGCGCCAGCGCAGATAGGCGTGCAGGGCCCGGGTCTGCACGGTGTGGTTGGCGTGGTTGGAGTGGGTGATAGTGAACTGCCGCAGTGGTCCGAAGTGGGCCTCGACCGGGTTGGCCCAGGACGCATAGGTCGGGGTGAAGCACAGTTCGACCTTGCGTTTCCTTGCCCAGCGGCGGATGTCGTCGCCGACCGAGTAGCAGCCGTGGAAGTACCGCACCCCGTGAGTGCGGTGGTATGTGGCGGGCAGCCGGTCGGGCCTGGTCTGCTCAGCCCAGCAGCTGCCGCCGGTGGGCCGGATGCCGAGCGGGCCGAATTCGTCGAACGCGAAGACCCGGTCCGGGAAGCGGTCCAGGACTTCCTCGATCCGGTCCAGCTTCGCCTCACGGTCGGGATCGGGAGACTCCTTCCACGTCTTGGTGCGCTGGAAGGTGACCCCGCGGCGGGCGAGCAGGCAGCGTAATGCTTCGCGGCCGATGCGGATGGCCCGGCCATGGACTTTGCGCAGGTAGGCGACGAGTTTGCGGATCGACCAGCGCGTGAAGGGCTGGCCGAGCTTGGTGGGGCGGGTGGTGGCCGTCTGGGTGACGAAGTCCTCGTCGTCCTCACTGAGCAGGCGGGGACGGCCTCCCGCCCACTGAGGGTCCAAGCAGGCCAGACCGATCTCGTTGAAGCGGTGGATCACATCGCGCACGGTGTCTTCGTCGGCCTGCACCAGCTGGGCGATCACCGGCACCCGGTTGCCGCCAGCCGAGGCCAGCAGCATCACCGCGCGCCGGTAGCGCACCGAACTGGTACTGCCGCGGCGCACGATCTGCTGCAGCTTCTGCCCCTCCTGGTCGGTCAGTCTGCGCACACGGACAGGCTCGGCCAGCGCGCCTCCAGCGATCGGGTCGGACGTCACCGCACATCCAACCGCCAAAACCACCAACCCGGCGAACCTATCCAGGCACAGCAGGATGCGCTGCATCACGACCGAGGCGGCGTACGTCTGGCCGAAGGGCGCCCCGTACGACGGGGAAGCGACGTTCACCTGGCTGGTGCCGGGCTACGGCTCGCACGCCACCAAGGACGAATCCTTCCGGGGCGTCACGCACAAGGCGCTGTGCGGGTTCAGCTGGGCGAAGGACGACCGGCCGCGCCGGGTGCAGGGGCTGCCGGAGTGCCCGGAGTGCCAGCGTGAGGTGCAGCTCGGTGCCGACCGCCCGCGCGGCGCCTGGTGACAACTGCCGGGCGGATACCCGTTGCCGCGAGGTGGCAACGGGTGGATACGGCGGTGGCTACGATGCGCAACGGCCCGGCCCCGACAGCTGCAATGCCCGGGGCCGGGCCGTTGCCACGGGTGGCTATCCGAGCCAGACGATGTTCAGGACCGTCAGGCTGTGCAGAGGCCGGTTGACCCAGTAGGTGACGGAGAGCTGGCCGACGGCCGCGTAGCGGACGTCCTCGCCCTCGTCGTCGTCGGTGTCGAACTGTCGGAAGCCGAACGGATCGCCGGCGGCTGCGGCGAGGATGTCCCACACGGTGTCCACCGCGTGCTCGGGCAGCGCGTCGAGGACCTTGGCGGCCGGAGCGGAGACGCGGACCGCGTACGGCGACGGGCTCACCCGCGACGTCGGCGGAGCTCCGCCAGGTCGACGGCGTCGCTGTCGTCGTAGCCGGAGGCGACGAACGCGTCGACGGCCGGGGCGTGCGCGAGGCGGCCCTGCCAGTCCTGGACGACCTCGTAGAGCCCGGCCAGGGAGAACGTGCGCCGGGATTCCTCGAGGGCGGCCGACCACTCGCGCTCGAAGGCCGGCACCCAGCGGTCCGCGCGCTTGTCGGCGCGCAGCTGGGCGAGGAGTTCGGCCGGCGCCCCGGGCGCGGGGGCGTAGGCGGTGACGGGTGCGTGATCGGGCTGCGCGCTCATCGTGTCCTCCCGGCGGGTCCTCCCCTCACCGTACGCGCGCCGGGTGGCCGTGGATGCGGTCATGGGCGGATCCCCTCCTACCGGGTCAGGGTGCGGGCGACGGCCTGGGCGTGCTCGCGCAGCTGCCGGTCCTGCTTGTCCCAGGTGGCGGCCACGTAGTTAAGGAGTTCGGCCGTCGTCCGTTCCGAGTCGCTCGGATCGCTGGTCAGTAGCCGGTCGGCGGCGTAGGCGACGTCGGCGGCCGGGGAGGTGGGCCCCTCCTCGCGGCCGGAGCGCGGGGAGCCGGTCAGCGTCAGCGTGTACTCGTTGCCGGTGCGGGTGAGCGCGGTGATGGTGTTGAGGTTGGCGGGTGAGCGCGGTGATGGTGTTGAGGTTGAGCGGTCCGAAGGATGGCTGTTCGAGGGCGGCGCGGATGAAGTGCGGGTGGTTGCCGATCGCGGCGACCACGGCGTCCCAGGCGTATGCCACCCGCTCAGCTTCAGGGTCCGGTTCCACGGTGGTCAGGGACAGCTCGTAACCGGTGCCGTCGGCGTCGCGGAACCAGACCGTCTCGTCGCCGGGCTCGGTAGGGGCGACGGAGGTGATGTGCGGGCTGGCGCGCAGCGCATCGGCGATACGGACAGCATCATGGTCGGCATCGAGTAGCGGGCTCTTGTCGCGGTCGATGGGCGGGAATTCCGTGGTCATGCCTTTGGCTCCTATTTAGTAATCCAGGTCCAGGTAGTCGATGTCGTTTAGCGCTACCTCCGACAGTCCCGTAGCGCGGACGCCGCCGTCCTGGAAATACACTTCCTTGAACCCTTCGGCGATGATTTCCCGCATCTGCTGGTCGCTGGCCCCGGCGTCGCGGGCGTCGAACAGACGCTGCGCGTACCCCGCGGGGAGGTGCACGGTGAGACGCCGGAACCGGCCGTCGTCGGTGGTACCCACCGGTGCGGTGTAGCCGAAGCGGGCGCGGGTCTCCACGGTGATGCCGCCTGTGGTGGCGGCCTGCTTCTGTCGGCGTTTGCGGATGCCGGGCTGCCAGCGGGCTCGCACCGCCGCGTCGATCTTCGCGGCGACATCGGGGCGGGCGTGCTTGCGGGCGCCGCGCCGGTAGCGGTTGACGGAGTCGGCGGTGACCCCGATCTCCGCCGCGACGGCCTTGGCGCTGCCGAGCTGCTTGATGAGGTAGCCGATGCGGCCCTTGAGGGTCTTGGGCGGCTCCTTGGTGAAGCCCTCCCGGTCGGCCCGCTCGATGGCGTCCTCGATCTCTCCGGCCACGGCTTCAGCTCCCTTCGGGGGTGGGGTCGGTTCCGCCTGGGTCGGCCAGCCGGAACCAGGTCTCGCGCGTCTCGCGCAGGTCGTGCCGCCACAGGGCGAACCGCGGCGAGGCCCGGCGGGTGCGCAGGGAGAACTGCAGGGCCTCCATACGCGCCTCCAGACGGTCCAGCGTCCGTTCCAGCTCCGCACCGGCCTCCAGCGACGGCATGCTGCTTGCGGCGGGCCCGCTTGAAGCGGCGGTCCGGCCGGTGCCGATGGCCATGCCTCTACTCGCCTTCGTCGAGGACGGCGTCGCCGCCCTTGATGTGACGGGCGGGGTTGAGGCCCTGCTCCATCAGGTCGACCGCCCAGACCATCTCCTGCACGCCCTCCAGCTTCGCCAGGCCCGGTGTGGGCCCGAGGCGGAAGGCCCCGGGGATGGGCTTGCCGGACTCCGCGTACGGGAGGAAGTCCAACGGGCTCAGGCCGGGGGCGGGGTAGACGACGCAGTCGGAGAGCACCGCGAGCGGGTACAGGCCCGTCATCTTCGCCATGTTGTTGAGCTTGCGGTGCATGTTGACCCGGGCCTTGGAGATGACGGCGGCGCGGATGTCGGGGCGCCAGGTCGGCCGCGTGAGGGCCGGCCACGGCTCCCCGTCACGGTAGTGGCGGCCCTGCGGACGCTCACGCAGCTTGCCGACACCGCCCTTGACCGTGGCTTTGATCGCGGCCAGCACCGCCGCCAGTGCCGGGTCGGCCTGCTTGTGGCGCTCCATCGCCGCCAGGAACTCCGCGTCGCCCAGGTCCTTGGTGACGCCGAGGTCGGCCAGGGTGTCGACGTAGGCGGTCTTGAGCCGGTCGTGCCACGGGTCCAGGTAGGCGCCGGTCTCCCGGCGCAGGTACGCCTCGATCGGGTGGACGTTGTGCCCGAGCTCCTGGGCGTAGGCGACGGTGTGCGTCTGGTACCAGGCCGGGCCCGTCGGGCGGGTGCCGTCCGGTGTGAACGGCGAGGGTAGGCGCGGGTCCAGCTCGATGTGGGACAGGTCCACGTACCAGGAGCCGGGAATCTTCGGATTGAACGCCGGTGCGTGGAAGTGATCGGGCGCGGACAGGCCGACGACCAGGCGGGCCGCGGCCGCGAGGAAGGCGGTGTTGAGGTCCAGGCCGACCGCGCAGGGCATGCGCAGCATCTCCTCGTCGGTCAGCAGGTCGACATCGCGCACCCACTGGTAGGCCTCCTCGTTGAGGAAACCGCCCGTCCAGCCGGAGTTGACGACGACGGGGTGCTCGGGGGTGGCCTCCGGTGGTGCCGGGTCCATCGGCTCCGTCCCGAGGCTGCCGGGGTTGTGGCCGGAGATCCAGTTCCCCGTCGCTGCGTCGCGGACGGCCTTCGTCGGCGGGCGCAGCGCCGTCATCAGCTCCAGGCCGCAGACGGCCGTCGACCCGCGCGGGGTGATGACCCGCTGGGCGTACACGCCGAGGACGCGGGCGATGTCGGCCGGCTCCATCTCGGCAACGCCGGGCCAGGACCGCTCATCGAGGGCGTCCCAGGAGAGGATGGCGAGGTGCACGCACTGCCGCTCGCGTCCCTGGGCCTTGCGGTAGATGCGGGCCCAGGGGCCGAAGCCGCGCTGCGTGAGCTGCCACTTCGCGCGTCCGATCTGCTGGACGACCGGGTGGTCCTCGGGCAGGCGCAGGGAGCGGCGCTGCTCATGGCCCTCTAGGCGCTCGGGCAGTCCGAGCTTCACGGCGGCCGCGGCGGTGAGCACGATCAGCGGGTCGGAGTCCTTGCCGTAGCGGTTGAGCTTCGGCGCGCCGAGGCCGGACTCGCGCAGCGTCCACTCCACCAGCTCCACGATGGTGGTCGCCGGGCAGTCCAGCACGATGCCGCCGACGCCGTAGGCGGAGCCGTCGACGTCCAGCACGGCCAGGGGGCCGTGCTGGAACCGCGGATCGGCCGCGGGGCTGGTCGCCTGCTTCGCCGCCGGGCGCCGCGAGGACGTGGCCGGGCGGCGGGCGGCCGGACGGGCCGGGCGCTGCGGGGCGGTCGCAGCGGGGGTCTTCACCGGTGAGGCGGTCTCCGGCTCCGGCTCGGTGGCGGCTGGGCCGGTGAACGCGGCTGGTACCTCTTGCTTCGGCGCTGCGCCCGGGGCGGGCTCGGTTGCGGCAGCAGCGCCGGGCGCGGGGTACTTCGCCGCCCATCCGTTCAGCAGCCGCTGGTAGGCCTCCAGGCGCGGCGGCCGCGGCTCGGAGCGGCCGTTCTCCCAGTTCTTCACCGTCTGCAGCGTCGACTTCAATGCCTGCGCCAGCCGGGCCTGGGTGATCCCGGCAGCCTCACGCAACCGGGCCCGCTCCGCCGGTGGCGGCAGCTGCGGCTCTTCCTCCAGCAGCGCGTCGACAGACGCGAACAGCTCTTCCTCGGTGGCCATCCCAGCCTCACCTCCATCCCAGACACTACCATATTTTATCCCTGGATTTAACCCACGCATAGAGCCGGGTAGGGATGCGTGGGCACGGGACGGGATTGCGATCCGACCATCGCAAACACCCCTGACCTCTCGCAGCGAAGGTTGAGCGTTGTCATCGAAGGTTGGTGACCGCTAGGTTTCTCACCGAAGGTTGAGTGATCGTTTGAGGCTGACTGTCTGGGGAGACGGTGGGGGAACCGGTAGGCGCGTACGGCGATCCTGCGCTGAGCGCCTTTGAACTGGACTTCTTCGACAGCGGTCGGCGTCGACGCATTGCACTGGGATCCGGGTGGGATGTCCGGTTCGAGGACGTAGCCCCTGTACGCGGGTTCCGGTGGAACAAGGGTGGCCGCGGCTTCGCGGGCTGGTATTACACGGCGACCACGGGCAGTCATGTGGGCTACGAGTCGTGGCTGGAGCGGGACCGGCTGATCCTGCTGGACTTCGTCCCAGATTTGGTGGGGATCGCCTCACAGCCGTTCTGGCTTCACTGGCGCGACGCGAAAGTGAAGCGGCGGCATGCGCCCGACTACTTCGTACGGCTGGCCGACGGACGTGTCCGGGTGGTCGATGTCCGCGCCGAGGACGATGTCGACGAGCGGACCGCGGAAGCGTTCGCCGCTACCCAGCGGGCCTGTTCGGCGGTGGGCTGGGAGTACGCGCACGTCGGTGTTCCGGATCCGGTGTTCATGGCGAACGTGCGGTGGCTGGCCCGCTACCGGCACGGCCGGTGCGGCCGTGAGAGCGACATCGCCGAGCGCCTGGTGGAGGTCTTCCGGCAGCCTCAGGAACTGCGGGCAGGAGCCGAAGCGGCGGGGAACGTTCTGCGCGTCATGCCTGTCCTGCTCCACCTGCTCTGGAAGGGGGCACTTCGCGCTGACCTTGGTGGTGCTCTGCTGAGCAGTGGCACGGTGGTCCACACGTCGGAAGGTCATGTCGTCGGGCTGCAGCGGCGAGCCGGGGGGCACGGCCTGCTTCGGCCGAGGTCGGGCATGCACGGTGATGGGAGCCAGATGCGCAAGCTGTCGAGGCCGGCAACGGTCGGTGTGGGCGATCGGGTGCGGTTCGCCGGCCAGGTCCGGGCGGTGCTCGCGGTGTCCGCTCGTGCGGTGACGCTGACCAATGAAGACGACTCGCTGCGGGACGTCCCGCTGGCAGTGCTGCTGGGTGATGAGGACTTCGAGGTACTCGACGCTCCGCTCGAAGCCGGCCGGCGACGATGGTGCTCCGACCGCTGCTGCCACATCGCCTACATGCGCCGCCGAGCAGCCGGGGACATCCCTCTCCGGCACCAGCCGACAGCCTGCACCGAATGCTCCGGGCCGCTGGAACCAGGACGCAACAAGCAAATACGCCTAACCTGCTCAACCCTCTGCCACAGCAGGCGGTCCAACCGGCTCAAGAAGGAGCGACGCAGCCGGGAGTAATCACTCAACCTTCGCCGAGAACTGCCCTCCTTTCACTGCGACAGGTCATCAGTTTCCTCGTGGAGACCGCTCAAGTCGACATGTGCTGACCCCGGACGAGTTGGCGGTTGGCGCCCGACGGGATCACGAAGAAGATCAGTGCTGCGACGGCCGCCACGCTCGCTGCGAGTGCCAGCGTGCCTGGAAGAGACCAAACTGCGGCTGGTCCGGCAACCGCTGCACCCAGGGCAAATCCGGTGATCTTCAGGCTGGCGCCGGTGGTGAAGATCTGGCCTCGTAGGTGGTCTGGGGCTTCCCGGTGGCGGACAGTGAACAAGGCGGCCAGTTGAGGTCCTTCCCCTATCCCCACGATGAGTACGGCCACAATGAGTACGACTGGTTGAGCCCACGCGGCCAACGCCAGCGCGGCAGCCTGGACAAGGGAACTGGCCCAGATGATCGTGTCGGGGGTGATTGAACGCGGGAACCCGGCGAGTACGGCGTTGGCCACCAAAGCTGCGATCGCCACGCAGGAGAGCAGCATCGCACCGCGGCTGGCCCCGCCCAGAACACGTTCGCCGAGGAGCGGGATGCACGCCATCAGCATTCCCTGCGCGATGCAGGAGACGGTCGAGGTGAGAGTGGCTCGGGCCAAGGACGGTCTTCCGAGTATGACCCGCACTCCGGCAACAAGGTCTCTGGTCAGCGAAGTTGCTTGCACTGCGAGCACTCGGCCTGGACGGGCGGGCAGCATCCATGCGGCGGGCAGCGCCAAGGCGATGAGCACCGCAGAGACCACCACGGCCGTCGGAGCGCCTAGCGCCTCTGCCACACCGCCAGCGAGAGCCGGACCGGCCAGACCTGCCATGTTGAACGTCATGGCATCCAGGGCATTCGCTCGGGGCAGGTGGTCACCCTCCACCACACGCGGAAGTTGGGCCGTCCATCCCCCCGACAGCGCCGGCCCAAGCAGCCCTGTCACCGCTGCGATCAAGATCGTGACAGCGAACGGCCACCGGTCGAGTCCCCCAAGGATCATCCCCAGCCCCACCGCATACAGGACGAGGGCCCCAGCCAGCAGGCGTCCCGGCCGATCCCTTCTGTCGAGGAGCGCCCCGAGCACCGGCCCCCCTACCGCAGCAGAGATCGTGATAGCCGCGAGCAGCGATGACGCGGCGATGGTCGATCCGGTCACAGCAAATGCTGTCAGCATCAGTGCCGGTCCCGACATCTCGTCCCCGGCACGGGCTGCCACCGCACCGACGAGATAGAAGCGGAGTGAGTAACGCTTTCC
Source organism: Streptomyces chumphonensis (assembly GCF_014779715.1). Lineage (GTDB taxonomy): Bacteria > Actinomycetota > Actinomycetes > Streptomycetales > Streptomycetaceae > Streptomyces > Streptomyces chumphonensis. The sequence continues at coordinate 61,177 of NZ_JACXYU010000021.1, read as the reverse complement.
CATCAGCAGGACGTTACGGAGGTAACTCAAAGCTTCGCAAGATGCGTTACATTCCACAGGTGTCATTCCACAGCGACGATTGGTCCACCCGGCACTCCGTGCTGACCACAGCCCGGCGCACCGCCGCCCTGATCAACGCTCTCTCTGACGGCTGCCCCGACCCGGCTGACGTCGCCGACGTGCTCCGCGCATACGGCGAGACCGACCCCGTTGACCTCACCACCCTCGATATCGCAGAGATGCAGGCGGCTGCCTCCCTGCTGCGGCCAGTCTTCGCTGCCGAGCATGTCGATGACGCCGCGGCCACCCTCAACCAGCTCTTGACGGACCACACCGGACCGCTCCGCCTGACCTCACACAGCGGCAGCACCCCCTGGCACCCCCACCTCGACCGCGAGGACAACGCCCCCTGGAACGAGTGGCTCCTCGCCTCGTCCTGCATGGCCCTGACCGTTCTCGTCTGGGACCGCCAACGACCACCCGGCAGGATCTGCACATCCCCCACCTGCCAAAACGTCTTCATCAACCAGGGCAGCGGTCCGGAGCGTCGCTACTGCTCCCGCCGATGCGCGACCCGCGAACGAGTCGCAGCCCACCGACGCTCCCGCTCCGCCGAGCAGCCAAACGAAGCCAAATAGGACGCCAAGGTCCAGCGCAACATCGCTCAACCTTCGATGAGAATCACTCAACCTTCACTGCGACGGGTCAACGTGCACCGGCCCGAGACGCTGGTCGCTACCGTCGTGACCATGGCCAAGGAGAAGAAGGGCCCGGCCGACTGGGCGATGCGGGTGGTGCTGTGGCTCTACGCGCTCGTGAGCATCCCGCTGTACCTGTGGTTCCTGCACCACATGGGCGACCGCTGGGGCCAGCATCTGCCCGCCGACGACGACACGGGCTTCTGGCTGCCGATCGTCGTCCCGCTCACGGCGTTCAGCTTCACTACGCTCTCCAGCACGTCCTGGTGGTGGAGCACCGAGGACCGTCCGTTCCTGCTGGGCCGCAAGGGCTGGCGGTTCGTGATGGTCTTCGTCGTCGCCATGTCCCTGATGGCCGGCTTCTTCGGCTCCCCGCACCGCGACGTCGTCGCCGTGCTGCTGACCACGATGGTCACGACCATCGGCATCGCCGGCCTGTGGCTCCTGCCGCCGACCCTCTCGTCACCGCTGCTCGACACCCTGCGCCGCCCGAAGGCGTCGGCCGACCCCTCCTGAGGACGCACTCGCCGCCGACGGTGTCCCGCGGGTGTGCGCGAGGTGTGCTTGAGGGTGTACTGCACAGAGCACACCTCGCGTACTTCCGATGCGGCATCGCTGCAGGTCCGGCGAGGTGTCCGATACACAGGGCACGCTGACCAGACATTCGGCTGGTGGGCGCCCGGCGTGATGGTGATCTCCTGTGCGTCCGAGGCTGCCGTTGCGGCGGCCACTCCCGGGGCCCGGGCTGACGTGAGGTCGGTTCGCGCCTTGGGCACCGCGCCGAAGCGTCCTCCTCGCGGTCCGGTGCCTTCTGTCCGGCAGGCACGGGCCGCCGGGTAGGTGGATGCTGGAGGGAGAGGGTGATGGCCATGGGTAAGGGCCGCGGTAGCAAGGGCTCCTCGGGCGGCGGGAAGAGCGGTGGCAAGGGCGGCCCGATGAACGCCGAAGCCGCGGCACGGGTGCAGTCCGCTGCGGCGAGGAACCCCGACAGCCGCAGTGCCCAGACCGGCTTCGCCTCCCGCGCCCAGTCCGCAGCTGCCAAGCAGGACAGCGCCCAGCGCGACCAGTAGCAGCCAGCCCCAGGCCGGAACGGCGGAAGGCTTGGCCCGGACCGTGCCGCAGACGGGAGCAGCGCTCCGGACAGATCGCCCCGTGTCCGTGGAGCTGCTTCGGTTTCGGGAGGCCCCCTACGCCTCAAGGTGCGCGACGGTCCCGGCGCCGTACCGCCTGCCTACCAGAAGCCGCACCGCCGTCCGGCTCCTCACCCGGGGTAGAGACCCACCGGCAATCGAACGGATAATCGAATATGTGGAAGGTTCGGAGGAGGAGCGGCTGCGGGTCCTGGAGACCTACCTGCAGGAACAGCTGATGGCAGTCCGGGCACGGTTGTACCGAGGACGGCCACCGGCGCCGCAACCCGTCGGTGACAAGGTCCTGGCTGACTCGTGCGGGTGGTGGCTGGAGTACCGGCGCAGCCCCACCGGCTGGCGCCCGACCACCGTCCACACCGACACCTGCTTCGTGAAACCCGCGGGCAAGACCGAGCGGCTCACCCCCGACCAGGCCCGCGCGCTGCTCGCCCGGGCCGACGTCGGCCCCTGCCCCGGCTGCCGCAACCCCGCTCCTCCTGGCCCGGGCACGCCGAAGCCCCGGCAGCCATGAAGGCCAGCTGGGGCTCCGGGTGCTCACGGGGATTGTGTGCACCCGGACAACGAGCAGCACGACGGCGTGGTCACGGGTAGGCAGTGTGCGATGGTGTTGCTCGCTCCCCCTCCAGCAGGCCCTTTACGGCCCTGTGTGTGCTTCGGGTGTGCTCGGTTCGGCAGACCCGAAGCACACCCGAAGCACAGGTGCCGCATGCTCTGGCTTCCGTCCGTCAGAGGGCTGCGCTCCTCGCCACGCCATCGGTCTCACTGGGCGGCGTGGGAGCGGTCGGCGTTGGGTTGGCGGTTGCCTCTGCGTTCGAGGAAGAGGTCGGTGAAGACGGCGACCTTGGCGCGTAGGGCCCAGGGGTCGAAGGGCTTGCTGATGTAGTCCACGGCGCCAGCAGCGTATCCGCGGGCGCTGTGTTCTGCGTCGATGCCCATCGCGGTGAGGAAGATGATGGGTATGTCGCGGGTGCGGGTCCGTCGCTTGATGTGGGCGGCGGTCTCGTAGCCGTCCATCTCCGGCATCTGAACGTCCAGGATGATCACGGCGAAGTCGTCGTGGTCCAGCAGCGCCTTGAGCGCTGCCCGCCCGGAGGAAGCGACCACGAGTTCCTGGTCGAGGTTGTCCAGGACGGCGGTGAGGGCCAGGATGTTCTGCTGCTGATCGTCCACGATGAGGATCTTGGGAAGTGCTTCCCTCGGTCCGCTCGTGGGAGAGAGCGGCAGTGGGTGCTCGAGGTCGGCCGCGTTGTGTTGCTCCACCAGTTCCATCTGCCTCTCCAACAGGGCGCAGCGGGCCTCGGCTTCGTCGCGGCGGCGCTGTGCGTCAGCGAGGTCGGTGGTGAGCTGGGTGACTTCTGTGCGGAGGCGGTCGCGTTCTTGGCGCAGGGCCGCTGCGTCGCCCCACTCGGCTTCGAGCCGGTCGGCGCGGGTTCGTTCAGTGGCCCAGTCCGCCTCGAGCTGGTTCAGCCGTACCTCCAGGTCGGCGATGCGGTGGCTGCGGTCCAGGAGGGCCTCTTCCAGGACGTCACCGTGGGCAGTGGAGCGGCGGGAGGTTCGGTCGGCGTCGGCAAGTTGCTGGGCGAGCAGTTCGGTGGCGTGCCGTGGTGAGCTGCCGGCTTCCACGGCGGTGCGGTGTAGGAGGCGTAGATGCTCGATGGTCTCGGGGGTAACCGGGCGGCCGCGGTGTTCGGCGAGATCGGTGAACAGGTCCATGACGACTTCCCACGGTGGGACACGGGTGCCGTTGAGGTAGCGGGAGAGCGCTCCGGGGTCGCGGCGCCGACGTGCGGCGTAGCGGCGCACCGAGATGCCCAGGTCAGTGAAGAGCATCCGGAGTTCGTGGGCCAGAGCGTGGCACTGGGGCGGCAGATCGGCGGCCAGCGGACGAAGGTCAGCCACGGTCGGCCTCCGACCGGTCGGTGGCGATCAGGCAGTGCAAAGCAGGCACCGCGGTGCCGAACACGGCACCGGCGGCCAGCAGAGCTTGGACGGTGCTGCTGCCGGTGAGGATGGTGAGCACGGCGGTGCTTGCGGCGATGGTGCAGCCGAGGGCAAGGATGACGGCGGTGCGCAGCGTCATCAGCGGGCCGTTCACGGCGGGTTGCCTCCAAGAACATTGAGCCGACACGGCGCCGGCCACCCGCTCAGCATGGAGCCACCGCAAGGTGTTGCGAGAAGGGTTGCCACAGTTGCGTGCCGTTGCCCGCCTGGGCCGGCAGGCGATCCGCAGGCCGAAGCACTACGGCATGCGGTGTTGCCGTGCGGGATGGCAACGCTGCACCTCTCAAGAAGCCCTCCGAGGAACGAGGGGCATGCGAGACACCGCCGCGCGCCGCTCTGGATATCTAGGGGACGAGGGGTTCTGTGCAGCTCAGGAGCACTATCAGTGGTGCAGGCAAGTAAGGCACATAGCCGGGAACGGTTCGACCGAACCGTTTCCAGAAATACCGTTTCGCTGCAATCGGGTCGTATTCGTGCCGCCGGGGCCGGGTCAGCGTTTGATGCGTCCGCGGATGGCAAGGACACCGAGGGCGAGGAGGGTGGGTTCGAGGAGGCGGGAGGTCATCTCGATGTAGGTGCCGGTGGTGGTGAGGTTCTGGCCGCTGGAGCGGAAGATGACCGAGTTGACGGCGATGCGGGTGGCCTTCTCCGCGCGTTTCCAGGACAGCCGCTGCGACCAGCCGCCGCTCAGGACTGGGGCGGGGGCCTTGGTCGTCAGGCTGATCTTGCCGCCGTGGAGGGTGCCGGTGGTGGCGGGGTCGGGGTCGTCGGTGGGCACGCCGACCCCCATCAGGAGCAGCACGGTTACGCTCATGGCGGCGAGGAGCCAGGTGAAGGCGCGGGAGGCGCGTACGCCGTAGCCGGACAGCAACCAGTACCCCCGCAGCAGGAGGCGTTCGCCCTTCGTGGTGCCGGTTGTGTCGTGACGGCGCATCTCGCATTCGCCGTAGTAGAAGTCGGCGGCGCCGGGTTCGTTCTTGCCGTCTTCGAACGCTTTGCGCAGCTGCCGGTACAGGGCGGCGACGTCTTCCGGATCGGGGGTACGGGCGGGGTCGGTGGGGTGCGGTCCACCATGCCATCCATGCGGACTGGGGCCAGTGGTGTGGGCGCGCCAGTGGTGTTCCTCGGCGAGGACACGCCGACGGGTGAAGCGGATGGGCCGCACGCCGCGGCGGTGCCACCCGGTGGGGGTGTTGGCGAAGGTGGTGCGGCCTTCCAGGCGGATCTGGTCGAGGTGGAAGGCCCCGGAGAACCGGCAGTCGGTCAGGTCGGTGTCGGTCAGGACCAGGTGCGCGGCGTCCACGCCCTGCACTGAGACGACCTGCACCCGGCCCGAGACACTCGGCGTCTGGCCAGAGCACACCAGTAGGTCCTCACGCACCGCGCTGTTGCCGTAGGTGAAGGGGGTGCGGTGGGTGGTGACCGCGACGGGGGCGGTCAGGACCGCGTGGCTGAGGTCCACGGCCGCGTACCGCACTCGCACGGTCGCCGTCGACTCCCACCTCGTTCGCTCACACACCACCTCCGCTGCGGCCAACTCCAACGTCACCGGCAGCACAAACACCGCCCCCGACAACTCCACCGTTCCCGCCACCAACGGCCCCAACGCCGACACACCCTCAAACCGCGCTCCGGTATACCCGGCACAGCCGGAGAAGCGCGCCCCGCCGAAATCGACGCTGTCGGAGAACCGAGCACCGCCAAACCAGGCGGTACTAGAGAACTGCGCCCCGACAAACCAGGCCGTACCAGAGAACTGCGCCCCGCTAAACCCGACGCGGTCGTAGAACCGCGCCTCGTCGAACCTGGTGAAGCTGGAGAAATGAGCACCGGCGAACGCGACTTCGCTGGAGAACTGCGCCCCGTCGAACCGGGCACGGCTGGAGAAATGAGCACCGACGAACCGGGCGGGGCCGGAGAACTTCGCCCCGCCGAACAGGGCTGGGCCGGAGAACTGCGCCCCGCCGAACTCGGCGGCGCCGATGTGGGGGGTGTTGGTGGTGGGGTCGCGGAGGGCGTTGAGGAGGGCTTGCAGTAGATCGTCGGTGAAGGGGGTGCCGCGGTGGTCGATGTCGATGCCGGGGGTCAGGCTGGTCAGGTAGGTGGTGCGGTCGGTGTCGGTGAGGTGGGCCAGGCATGTGGTGTGGCCGGGGACGCGGATACCGGTGCAGCCGTCCGGGTCGGTGGACGGGTCCGCACCGTGTCCGCAGCACGGCCAGGAGGGCGGAAAGGGCGTGCTCATAGTGCAGCGGCTCCGCGGGAGAGTGTCGAGCAGATACGAACAAGGACGTGCTGTCGGCCGGTGCCGGTTCAGACAAGGACCGTGGCGGAGACTCTGTCCGCCGAAGCCTCTGCCACTGCCGGGTGCGGCAGCTCGGCCGCGGGGCAGACAGCAACAGGAGGCCCCTGGAAAGCGGTGCCGCCGCGCTCCTGCTCCCGATGGGCTATGGCGTCTGCTGCGTGACCTCGTCCCGGTTGAACCGAAGCCAAAGGTCAGTGCCCACTTTCCAAACGTGCCGTACGTGCCTGCACAACCCGCAGATATCTGCAAGGCACGGGCGTTACGGGCTACTTGCCAGAACGTGCCAGACGCCTTCCGGCACGCCCAGATAACTACCGCCGCCGCGATGAGGATGATGACCTGTCAGGGCAACGCTGTCGGGGACGAACAGTTCGAACCCACCAACCAGTGGGCTCGAACCCTAAGGTGAAGGAGCGGTCCCCGGCCGGGACGGTTCCGCCGGGACGGTCGTAGGGTCAGCGCTTGGTGAGGTCTCGGAGGTCCCAGCCCGCGTCGATCATCGCCTCTGCGTACGGCTTGCCACGGTCGCGATGGGCGGCGAGCACCAGCAGGTGGGTGGGGCGCGACGCTCCGACGAAGATGATCTGCACAGCGGCCTGTACACTCTTCAGCTCCCGCTGGGGGTCGCCGCCCTCGGCGACCATGCGAAGCGCCTCGGTCACGTCGAACTTTCTACCGTTCTTCTCAAGGCATTCCAGAATCAGTGTCGCCGCATGGGTCTCGCCCTTGGCGCTCTGAATGGTCCCGGGTACGGCTCGCACCGCTGGCACTGCGGCGGGGCGCGTGGGGGCGCCGCCCGCTGCCGTGACCGCCTCAACCACGGGAGTGAACTCCAGGCCGACGACCTCCAGCGGCCCGTCGGCGAGCAGCTTCATCTCGATGGTCAACTGCTCGGTGAGCATGCCCCAGCCCGCCTCGTCGAGGGCGTCCCCATGGACGAGGAGTTCGCGCAGCAGGATGCGTACCCTGCCGCCTGGGCTTGCCGCAGACCGTTCCAGGCGCCCGAGCGCGGGCAGTCCCTCGCCGGTCAGGGGTATGAAGGACGAGCGGATGGCGTTCCACAACTCGGTGGTCGCTTGGTGGCTGTCCGCACCGGATCTCCATTGAGTCCCTGCCGCGCGGGCCGCGTCGATCAGGGCCCGCCGGGCCGTCGGGCGGCCGGCCGGGGTGTAGCCGGGCACGTAGCAGGAGATCGACTGCGGGTAGGCCGCAGAGCTTCCCCGGTCTTGCCGCGCGCCCAGCACGCGCGGCGGGCGCGTGAGGAGGATGTCCTCTGGGACGGTCGCGGCGGCCATGCGCTCGAAGGTCGGCACGACGTCGGTCACTGTGGTCTCGTCGAACAGCAGTACCGCCACCTGCCCGTCGGGGCCCCTTCCCTGGACCTGCTGGGGGCGACGGACAGCCAGACGGCTGGCCACTGCCGCGATCTGCGGTCCGAAGCGGCGACTGACCGGCAGCTCTGCGGCGCTGGCCAGCGGGAACGCCGAGGCGGTCCGGCTCACAACGCTGACGTCACTGTAGATGTCCTGGTTGGTGTCGCCTACCCGTTGCACGACGGTGGGTGAGAAGGCGAAGACGAGGTCCAGCAGTTCGTGCTGGGTGATGCTGGTGTCCTGCGTCTCGTCGAGGAGGACGAATGGGAAGCGCGCGGAGACGGCCGGGACGATGCCGGGGTGCTTGGCGAGGTACTGCTGGGCTATGGCGTACATGTCCTGGTATCGGAAGATGCCGCGGCGGGCCAGCGTCCTTTTGAGGTTGGACAGTTGCTTGCCGCTGGTCGTATCGGCTCGAAAGGGGAGTTCCCGGGTCGGGCCCGTGACCAGGAGTTCGCCGTTCTTGTGGCTGAACGTCGCCTGGGTGACGATGCCGGTGCCGGCGCGCTGGTGTTCTACGCGGCTGCGCAGGGTGGAGTAGCGGGGGTGCCGCAGGAGCCGGAGTGCTGCGGTTTCGAAGGCCGCGTCGTCGACGGACCGGACGTCGACACCTCTGGCTCGCACGGCCGGCAGCGCGAGGAAGGTATGCACGAAGGACTGGATGGTGCCGATGAAGTGCGGGTAGCGCAGCAGGCTCCGCCCGGCGGTGAGGGAGGCGACCCGGTCGGCGATCTCGTTCTTGGCCGTGTTGGTGTGGGACAGCACGCACACTCCGCAGGTCGCAGAGGTCCATGCGTCGGCCATCAGCGCGAGCTTGAGCCCGATCAAGGTGGTCTTGCCCGACCCCGGGGCAGCCTGGAGGTCCTGTGTGGTCTGGCTCTGCAGGAAGTCCCACTGTTCGGCATCGAGCGGGTCGAGTCCGAGGAGCTTCACCATCGCCTCCACCTTGTGTGTGGCGAAGGCATCGTCCCGGTAGGCGCTGGTCACCGGGTCACCTCGCCGCACAGGTACGTGAAGGCGTCGATCAGGTAGGGCGGGACGTCATGGTTCGTCAGCGAGGTGGAGGCGAGGAGTTGCGCGGCGAACTGAGCGGTGATCGACTTGCTGGCCCTGTTGAGCTTGAGTGGTTCGTAGATCTTCAGGGCAGCCTGTTCCAGAGTGAGGTTCTGGCGTTCCCACTCGTCGATGTCCTTGTCAGCGCGGGCGATGACCTGCACGGTCTTGGCGGGGTCCGGCCAGGACTGTTCGGCGACGGATGCGAGCTTGACCGCGCGGTGCATCAGCCTGGCCATGGTCCAGGAGGTGACGGCGAGGTCGTACTCCAGCGTCCACCAGTTCGACACGAAGGTCTTCACCGGCCCGTCGTCGTCGCTGGCAAGGTCCGCGACGTGCGCGGCGATCTGCTGCTCCGTCATCTCGTCCCAGCACTTCAATTTGCCGCTCATCTTCTCGGGGGTGCCGGCGGGGACGAGGTCGCGGTCGCGGATGCAGGCGACGGGAACGGGTATCTGCTCGCCGGAGCGCTGGAAGACGCGGCTGTACCGGAACAGGCCGACGTGGCCGACGTTGACCACGCTGACGCCGTGCTCGTTGAAGGGTATGCCCAGGGCGGCGGCGAGAGCGGGCAGGAAGATCGCTTCGGCGTCGCCCTCGACCATAGCCAGGCCGCGGGCGAAGAACATGTTGGCCTTGGTGACGTCCAGGAACCGGGTCAGGAACGCGTAGTCCTCGCCGGTCAGGCGCGTCATATTGCGCCGTAGCGGGAAGGTGCGGCCCCGGGCGACGAGGGTCAGGCATTCAACGGGCGTCGACGAGGCGAGGTTGGGACTGTGGGTGGTGAGGATGACCTGGACCGGGGCCGTGCCGCGCTCCTGCGGCCCTTGGGCCTTGTCGCGGAGCAGCTCCATGATCCGGGTCTGGAGCTGGGGATGGAGGTGCGCCTCGGGCTCTTCGATCAGCAGTAGGGGCGCCAGTTCGCTCTTGCCCAGCAGGAGGAGCTCCGCGGCCATGAACAAGGCGTTGTTGTAGCCGAGCCCGCGCCGGGTCCACTCGTCGGACTCAGAGAAGAGATTCAGCTCAAGCCGTTCGAGCGCGCGGGCCAGCGTCGCGTCGGTGGCGACGCCGATCTCGGCGCGCAGGACGTCGTCGCCGATGGCGAACTGCTGCAGGTAGGCCGAGTTGATGTCCTGGCTCACGGCGGAGACGGCACTGTTGCATCGGATGTCGTGCTCGGCGCGGCGCAGGATCCCCTTCAGAGTGGACGGAGGGTCGCCGCCCTCGGGGTCATAGTCATCGACGTCCTGGTCCTTCATCGCCGGATAACTCGCGAGGATCTGCGACAGCCGTGATCCGCGGCCCGAGCGTAGTTCCGCCTCCGCATCGCGCAGGGGGCGCAGATAGGTGGCGCGCAGGAGTTCGCGTGCGGCGCCGTCCAGGGCGGGGCCGTTGCCGTCCGGACCGGTCCGGGTGGTGACCGAGACCCGGTTTCGCACCGGGTCCATCCGCTGGGCCTTGAACGTCACGCAGAGCCAGGCGGCGCCGTCACGGTCGTGGGTGAGGAGTTCCAGGAAGACCGCCTGCTCCTCGGTCGACAGCCCGGTGAACCCGCACACAATGGTGAAGGTCTCCGCCCGCCCGTCCTTCGCCAGGTGAAAGTCGTCCCGGGAGACCCGGTAGTAGTCCGTCGCCGCGGTCTGCAGGCAGAGCCGGATCGCGTCGATGATCGCCGTCTTGCCGCTGTCGTTCTCGCCGACGAGCACGTTCGTCCCGGCCGTGAACGCCAGATCCAGCGACTCGTCCACCTCGTCTTCGCTCTGGGCCGCGGCTCCGAAGACCCGGAAGTTCTCGACCCGAAGATGCGCCAAGTACACAGATTCCCCCGCCGACGGAGCTGCGGCGCCCTCTCCTTTGAGAAGGAGTCCCCGGGCTGCGCGGCCCATGATCGATATTTCCGGAATCCTATGCTCTCTGCGGGCGCTGTTCAGGGAGATCCGGCAGATTGGGCAGGTTGCGAGGAACAAGGCTCTGGGCTCCTCGCCGGCCCGTACGCCCGTGGTCCCGCAGACCGGTGTAGTGCTCTTGACGGATCCGGCTGACCAGGGCGGTCGAGGGCGTCAGCGGCTGAGCTCACGCAGCGCGGCGGGCTGCCCTTCCGGCACTCCCGCGACGTCCGATTCCACCGGGTGTGGTCAGACGCTGATGATGGTCACTGCTGTGACCATCGCGACGGCCTGGGAGACGTAGTAGATGACGATGGCTCCGGCGATGACGATCTCGCGGCGGTCCTTCTCACCGCGGGCGGTCGAGCCGTGGCCGTAGGGGTCGGTGCCCAGGGTCGAGCGGATCTCGCGGTCGAACGTGGTGCGGCGGGCCGCGGGCATCGCTCGGCGGGCGGCGTCGGCGTCGGGGGCGAACTGGATGCGGTAGGCCACGGCGTCAGGCCGCCCCGGCCTGGTCGCTGCCGTCGTCGTCCAGGGGCACACCGTCGGTGAAGGTCCCCGTCTCCAGCTGGCGGAAGGCGTCCTCGGTGGCGGCCGCGGCGCCGGGGTGGGTGCGCAGCGCCCAGCGGCCGAGGACCTGCTGCAGTTGCGCGGCGGGGACCTGGCCGATTTCGGCGTCGAACTCGGCCCGCGACTCTTGGGGCAGGCTGGCGCGGATGCCGTCGATGGTGGCCGGTAGCTCCACCTCCTGGCCGTGGACGTAGGTCCTCCACGTCGCCTGCGTGATCTCTCCCATGTTGAGGTCTCCCTTCCTCCCCGAACCGTACGCCGTCCCAGGCCGCCGGTGTTGACGTTTCATGGCAGACGGTGCGGATATCGCCGACCCAAACCCGGCGGGGCCGGGTGGGTGCCGGGCTCCCGATCCAGGACGGAGGGGACTGTGCCGCTGGCAGCAGAAGTGACCGCGTCCGGCTCCGCGCGTGCGATGAGGGACTCGTCCGACCCGGCGGCCGAGAGGCCCATCGGCCCCGCCGGAAGTCGGGCGTTTGGGCCGGAGAGAGCGTGTGCGTCCCATGGGGGACGAAGTCGTCCTCGACCTGGTTGGGGCCTGAGCGCCGATGTCGCGGAGGTGAGTGCGCTGAGGAGGCTGAGCCGGCCGTGCGGTGACGCCTGGTTCGCCGCCAGCCGGTCCGCGAGCGTCGTGTTCGGGCAACGTTTCACTGATGCGGTGCGCGCCGACGGTGGTAGCCGACTGGGTCATGTCGAGATCGGTCGCCGGGCTGAGGACTGCAGCGGTGCTGCCCGGCGGCCGGGGTTGCGCTACTCCCTCAGCCTCTGCCCTGAGTCCGCTCCGGGCGCGGCGGGTTCGGCGCGAGGCGGTCGCCCTGCTCGTTCGTGAGGTGCTGGGCTGGTGACCTGCGCCGGGGCTTGTTCGAGCGCTTCAGGCCAGCTGGTGCGCCGGGGGTCTGGGTGTGGGGGAAGTGTGCTGATTGCGCATACCAAGATCATGTGGTGCGTGTGGGCGGTTTTGGTGAAATGCAGCCGGATTGCCCACGAAGGGCCTACGAAACTGTCCGTTCGACCCTGGATGTCCCATATAGGAACGCATTTGTCCGGCTCGTGTTCGGCAATGTGTATCAATAAGCTCACGGAGCGCGAACCCTCGTCCCTGGCAGGTTGCGGGTTCGCGCTCCGTTTTCGAGATACGACCTGGAGGTCGCTTTGTCTGCATCCCCCAGCCGTTCACGGCTCAAACATCTCTTGCGTCGAGCCCTTGGCCGAGACAGTAACAAGACGGTCTCGTCGCCGAACATGCCCAACTGCGAGCGGGCAACAGTGGGCAACAGTGGCGATGTTGCCATGCCTGCCCCCGCGATGACGTTTCCGCCCGTCGTCGTCATCACCGGCACCGACGGCCTCGCCGAACTCGCCGCGGTCCTCGCACCCGCCGCCGTCTGGGTCTTTACCGTCTGGACCACCCGCCGAAGGCGCCGCCGTAAGGCCTGAACCGGTCAGGCACCGGCCCTTCGGTGCCTTCCCCCGGACGCTGATCCATCACGGTCCGTTCCCTACGGAACGGACTAATCCAGCACACCTTTCGTCACGATTCCCGGGCCACGAAACCCGTTTCGTCGCCCGGGAATCCCTCCCAACATGAGGAAGACTCATGATGAGGAACACCATTTCGCCACGGCGCTGCCTGTACTCCCCCTGCGGGAAGAAGCTGACACCCAGCGACACCGGCCGCCCGGGCGAGTACTGCAGCACCAAGTGCCGGCAAGCCGCCCACCGCGAACGCATCAAGGGCTCCCACCCCGACACCCAGCGCTACGACACCCAGCTGCGTGAAGGACTCGCGCACCTCACCAAAGCCTCCGAGAACCTCGGCCGCACCCTCAACGACCCCACCGCCGCGGCCGAGGAACCGCTGCGCCAGTTCACCGAGATCGTCAGGACCCTCGAGCAGCTCACCCCCGCCATGGTCGGCCGCACCCGCACGGCCAGGGCCTCATGGGAGACCATCGCCCCCCTGCTGGGCATGAGCAAGGACACCGCCCGCAGGAAGTACTCCTCCGACGCCGTAGACCGCGCCCTCAACCGCCCCCTGGGCAAGCAGCAACCCGGCTCCCACAGCGTGCGAGCTGCCTCTGCCCGCGCCCGCCGCGCCCCGGCACCTCCCACGCCCCAGCAGCAGCCCCTCACCGAGGACACCGGTGATCCCCCAGCGGCCGCCGCCCCCAGACCGGTGACCTCTGAGACCCCATCGCTGCACCAGCGCGACCTCGCGAGCGTCCTCAGCAGCCTCCAGCGCGCCTCCGGGCACAGCCTGCGCGCGCTCAGCCTGCGCACCGGCCTCTCCCCCAGCTACCTCTCCCGCCTGATGAACGGCGAACGCTTCCCCACCTGGCACAACGCCGCCGCCATCGCCCGCGCCTGCGGCGCCGACCCCGCCATCCTCGAACTCGTCTGGCGCCAAGCCCGCACCCACCGCACCGACACCGAACAGCAGAGCACCGACAACGCCTCGTCACTGGCCAGCGCGCTGCGCTACCTCCACCAACGCGCCGGCAGCCCCCCACCAGCCGTCCTCGCCCTCAAGAGCGGCGAAGGCAGCATGCGGATCTGCCAGAACACCATCGAAGAACTCCTCGCCGGCACCACCCCCGGCCGCTGGGAAGAAGTCCAACGCCTGATCCAGCTCCTGGACGGCGAGGACAGCTACTTCCGCCCCCGATGGGAGGAACACACCCACACCAGCGAGACCGACCCGTCCCCGCCCCCACGCCGCCCCGCCGCCCCGGGGACAGGAGGAAGGCTCGATGATCTCCTGACGGCTTTCGCCCACAGCTTCAGCGCCACCTCCGTTCAAGGAAGGAGAAAATCCCCACCATCCGCGGCCAGCGGCTGGGGGCTCCAGTGATCGGTGAGCCCACGGGAACGCTCCGTGGGCTCATCTCAACCCCCTCCCCCTACAAGGCTCGGTGCTGAAGACACGCGCCACGGGCTCGGGGCCTTGCCGTTGTGTCTCTGCCGGTGTGCCGCCCGAGTGAACCTTCGCCGATCTCGTCCCCGGCGGGCTGCTGGTTCGCTACGAAGCTCTGGTGATCAACTTTGCTCGCGGCCTGATCGCCGCATCCCTCACCGGCGCCCTCGCCGCCACTGCGCCGCCGGCCACCGCCGACCCCACCCCCGACCCGCTTCAGTCGGTGCCGCTGCGGCAGGCCATCGACGAACTGCCCGTCGCCCCGGAGGACCGGACCGGCTACCAGCGCAGCAGATTCCGCCACTGGACCGACGAAGACGGCGACTCCTGCTCCACCCGCGCCGAGGTCCTCATCGCCGAAGCCGTCCACGCCCCGCAGGTCGGGCCCGGCTGCGCTCTGACCGGAGGGCGCTGGCTCTCCTACTACGACGATGTCCACGTCGACAGCGCCCGCAAGCTCGACGTCGACCACATGGTCCCGTTGGCCGAGGCATGGGACTCCGGCGCCTCACAGTGGACGGCCGAACGCCGCGAGCAGTACGCCAACGACCTCGACTTCGAGCGCTCGCTCGTCGCCGTGACCGCGAGGTCCAACCGCTCCAAAGCCGATCGTGACCCCGCCCAGTGGTGGGTGCCCTCCCCGCAGGCGTCATGCACCTACCTGGCCGACTGGGTCGCCACCAAGACCCGCTGGAGGCTCTCTGTCGACCAGGCCGAGCTGGCCGCGCTCAACGAACGAGCCGCGACCTGCCCCGACGTGGTCCTGACCGTACCGATCGCCAACTGACACCGGTAGCGGGGCGTGCCACGAGGACGCCCCGCTACCTGCCCGGCGGGCGGGGAGGTTGCGGGGCCGCTGACATCCTCCATCTGGACTACCTCAACGACAATGGCTGCCTCGCCGCCCGCGCGGAGGGCGCCGAGGAGGCAGTGCCTCAGTGCGGCTGAGCGAACGCTACGCCGACCATCTAGCCGAGTTTCGTAACGAGGTCAGTCGGCAGATCGCCCATCAGGTGCACCGGAACTACGTGTTCCCCGCGCGAGCGGAGGTGGATCGCTCGTTCAGCGGTGCTGGGAGCGGCTGGTGGGCGGCAGGTCGTAGAAGGAGGCTGTGCTGAGGTCGACCTCGACGTGGAGGGTACCGGTGCGGCCTTGGCGATGGAGGGGGACGTGCAGTTCAGCGTGCTGGCGGACCGGGGCGGGCAGGCCCCAGCGGGGGAAGTACACCTCCGGGTAGACCCGGGGGTCGGGTGAGTGTGTGAAGTAGGGCTCCCTGCCTTTGGGGTGGATGTAGTAGGCGTCGCGGTGCAAGAGCACAACGGTCTCCGCGTGAGGGGCGAGCGCCTCGAGGTGCTGCATGTCGCGAAGTCGGGGCCGGTGGTCGGTTCGCAGTTCCGGGGCGCGTGTGAGCTGCTCAACGATGATCACGGCGGCGTTGAGCGACCGGGCGAGGCCGGTGAGTTCCTCCACGATGAGGGTGCACTCTCGGGTGCGGGAGACGCTGCGCGCGCCTCGCATGAGTCCCAGGTTGTCCACGATGAGGAGGTCGAGACTTCCAGCCTGGGAGGTCGCCTGTGCGCAGGTCTCCTGGATTTCGGCGACCGTAGGAGCGGAGCGGTCCCCGCCGAAGAGCAGGGGCGCGCCGTTGAGTTCGTCGGCGAGGGTCCGAATTCGGGCTCTCTGGTCGGGGGTCAGGTTCCGTCGTCGCAGGTGTTCGCTCAGGATGCCGGTCTCGGCGGCCGCGATCCGCATCATGTGTTCGTGTCGAGACATCTCCAGTGAGGCGATCAAGGCCGGCCGTCGCTCTCGAAAGGAGCAGTGCCGGGCGATGTGGAGGGCGAGCATGGACTTGCCCATGCCGGTGCGGGAGGCGAGCACGGTCAGTCGGCCAGGCTTCAGGCCGCCTTGCAGCAGGTCGTCCAGGGTGCTGAGCCCGGTGGGCACTCGTGGCTTCGAGCGGGTCAGGTGGAGAGCGGAGCGGTAGGTCCTGCCGTTCCGGGCGAGGCGGCGGGCGTCGGCTTTGCGGGCGTGGTTGGCCACCACGAGGGTCCTGTTCCGGTGCGTCGGTTCCGTGGCCCGCCGCACCACTTCTTGCTCAGGAGCATGTCGGGGGGATGGGGCGTGTGATGCGCGGGCACCTGGGGCTCATCGCTCCTGTGGGGCCACGGACCGTTCGGGAGCTCACCGGGCCGCACGTCCGCGGCCATCGAGGCTGAGCTTACCGGTTGCGGCAGTCACAGGGAGTGCATGTGTGCCCTGTGCCGCAGGGGAGGTCGTCAGTGGTCTTCGGCTGGGTGGGCTGTCTGCCACTTCCGCTGCGCGTTCTGTCGTCGCTTCGCCCGCGCTTCGCACTGGTAGCACCGCCAGTCGGGGGCGACATCCTTGATCACGGTGCCGTTCCGGCAGCCGTCGGTGGCGCACTCCTGTCGTGCGGGGCCACCGGGGCGCTCGGCGGGTTGCGGGGCCGGGTGGTCGTAGCCGGTGGGGCGGTGGGCGAGGATGAGGTCGGCGTGGCACACCGTGTGGAAGCGGACGAGCTCGTTGGGGCCTGCGTCGGGGGTGGCGTCGTAGGTGGTGTGGTGGGTGCAGCGCTGGCGGGACCAGCGGGCGCTGTCGGTGTAGCCGACCTCGTCCAGCGACCACACCCACATCAGGCCGCCAGTGTTGTTGAGGACGATCTGAACGGTCCGGCTCCCGTGCTCGGGAATCTCCACCTGGGCCCAGTGGCCCTCGTCGATCTCGAAGACGCTGTTGAGGCAGCGCTCGCCGGTGCTGGAGGCGAGGGCGATGCACTGCAGGTCCTCGATGAGACCGGGGGTGATCCACAGGGTGCCGCAGTAGGCGAGGATGTGCCGGATGCCTCCGGGACGGGCAGCGTTGGGAGGGTCGGGGGACTGAACCTCGGATTCGTGGCGTGGAGCAGGGGCCGGAACGAAGCCAGCCCTGATCAGCCTCTGCTGTGCTACGCCGAGCGCGGCGTGGATCTCCAGCATGATGGAGTCGTCGAGGTTCTCGTGCTCGACAGCGGGGCACACCGCGGAGTGCTTGATCCGGCAGCGGCCCAGGTCGTGGGTGTGGGCTCCCAGGTAGGCGACACCGCCGTCAACATGCCACTGGTAGCGGGCGGGGACCCGTCGGGCGGGGAACCACTGAGGCACGAGGGGAACGCGTCCTCCGTCGAAAGCGTCGCGCCACTCGACTGGGTTCCCGCACCAGCGGCACCGGTCACGGGTGTCGCGTACGAGGGTCCGGGAGGCATTGCCCGGACTGATCCGCATAGACATCGCGCCTCTCACGTGAGCCGGAAGCGGAGCAGGAGAATCAAGCTAGGGAGGATTTATGCAGCTTGGGAGAGTTTCTCCTTTTCGACCCTCGAACGGGTGACAAGGGTTCACTGGGCGGGCTGCACGGAGGCGTTCTCCTTCACCGTTCGGCAGCTCAGACACAGACCGCCAGCGAGCGACCGCCCCCACACGGAGTGCCGTCCAGTCCGGGGCACCGATCCTCAAGGGCAGTGACCGGGGCCTTGGACGGGCGTGTGGTCAGGGAACGCAGCTCGGCAAGGCGCGTGCTGAGCAGCTCGTGTGCGGCTCGGTCCCGGGCGTAGGCAGCTGCCTGGTCGGCCTCGGCCTGGGCGACGGCCAGGGACGGGTGGCGGCCGTTGAGGCAGGTGTCGGCGGCCCTGCGAGCCTCAGCTTCGGGAGCAGTGCTGTTCATCAACGTACGCACCGCCTCGCGGCAGGCGGCGGACTCGGCCGTCACATGGGCGGTGGTGGGCAGCATGAGGGTGGCCCTATCGGGGCGGGCCAGGGCTACGCATTCGGCGATGGTGGCCCGGACCTGCGCCTCGGCCTGCTTGTCCACCTGGGCGGGCTGGTGGGCGTCGCGGATGTCGGCGTGGGCGGCGACCGCGACCTCCCCCGGCCCGCCGACGCCCCCGCCCGCGCCCGCCTCTGCCATTGGCACCGCCACAGCCCACGGAGCCGCCTCGCCGCCGCACGCGTCGGCGGTGGTGGCCGTTCGGCCGACGGCGCTAAACCGCGCTGCGGGCCACGGCACGCCGGGCACGAACGCCGCTTCCACCCGGAGCCGGCCGGCCGGTATCCCCGATGATGGGACCGCCCCGCGGGGCGACGGATCAAGCGAGGCGGAGAGGTGCGCACATGGCGGTGCAGACCGGAACGCAGCAGGAGGAGCGCGTCGCGGGGCGGGTGTGGACGGTGCGCCTGGACCCTGACGGCCGGCCGTCGGCTGGCGCGGTGAAACTCTCCTGCTCCCGCCCGGCCTGCCCTGATCAGCGCATTCCCGCCGGCGCCGCCGCAGGCCGCAAGGCCGCGGTCGCCCATGTCAACCAGCACTTGGCCCACATCCGCGCCAGCGGCGGGCCGCGCGGGACGGCGTGGTGCGCCTGCCGCGCCGCCGACTGCGCGTGGCACACCCGAGACCCAGACACGTTCACCAAGCGCCCCGGCGGGGCGCGGCCGCCGACGGGCACGGGCATGCGGTGCGGCGGCCAGGTCGTTCTGGCGGTGTACGCGGACCGCGCGGGCAGGCTGTGGCGGATCGCGGAGATGTGCGCGCGCTGCGCGGCCGCCACTCCGGACTGCCGGGTCCTGGACACCGCCTTGCCCCCAGCCCGCGCCACCCCCGCCGTGCAGGGAAAGCCGACCGAACCGCAAGAACCCGCAGGCTGCATGGCGGGAGGCGGTGTGGCGGCGGTGTTCTCCGACCCCACCCCCGGTGCCGGCGCTTCGCTGTCCCCGGCGACCGGGCCGGCGCCGGTGCCCCGTTCCCGCGCCGCCTCACCGCCAGGGGCGCCCCGGCGGACGAAGCGGTGGGGGAAGATCGCGCAGCGGATCGTCCCCCACGATCTCGAACCCGACGCCCTGCGCAGGGAGCTCATCGAGCTCGGTGACGCGTTCCGCGCCTACCAGCAGCGCACCGAACCCGACCTCCTCCGCCTCGCAGACCTCCACGAGCGCAAGGCCCGCGCCTTCCGCCTGTGGGCCGACGTCACCGGCACCGGCGCCCTGCGCCACGAAGCCGACCGCGCCCACAAGGCCGCGCACGCCGCCCGGGCCCAGCACGAGCACCGCGGCCGCGCTGCCGCCGATGACCTTCAGGACGCGGACGGTCCCGCGGTGGAGCGGCTACTGACCCGCCAGCAGGCCCTGCACGCCCGCTCCGTACTGGACTACGTCACCACCCACGCCCCGCACCCGGAAGCCGAGGTACGCCTGGCCGTCCTCATGCTCACCCTGAGGGCCGCGCGCGCCGGAACCGGGAACATCACCGGGCAGGACCTCACCGGCTGGCTCGCAGCCGAAGCCGAACCGGTGCTCGAGCGGCTGATCACGGCGGGCTGGCTGCGTGTGCCCGGCACCGTGGCCGAGGTGATGGCCTCCCGGTCCGAGGACCCCACCGGCTTCACCGTCCCCACGCTGCTGCCCGAGCGGCCCCGGCCGTTCGCGTTCGGCAAGAACAACCGCTCCAGGATCTCCGGCTGGGCCCAGAAAGTCGTCGGCGACCGCAAGCTCCGCAAGAAGAAGGCCGACGCCCACACCCGGCTCCTGGCCCTGTACACCGCCGCCCACACCCGCCCCGACGGACGCCTCGGACTCGCCGAGGACGGCGGACTCCCCCTCGACCAGGCCACCGCGTTCTGCACCCTGCCTGCCGACGAGGTCGCCGAGCACGCCGAAATCCTCATCGCCGCCGACTGGCTCACCGAGGCCGACATCGCCGGAAACAGGCTGCGCGGACAGCTCACCGAGCGCGTCCTACCGCTGGGAGGGCTGCTGTAACCCGGCGGGGCACCGCTGCGGCGTCGATCCCGGCCGGGCCGGTCCAGGGTTGGCCGGTTCGTGCTGTCCCGTTCGAGTTTCACCCACTCGTAGTACAGCCAGACATCCCGTAACTACATTCCGTAGAGATGAGGATCGGTCTTGGCGCGGAAGAACAGCAACGGTGACGACTTCGCCCACTCTCTGGGCATGCTGCATAACACGCTGACGGACATGCGCGGTGAGCTGCGAACCTCGCTCAGGGAGGAGTTCGAGGGCACACGCAGCGCCGGCGAGCGGGCCGTGCGGAAGGCCGGCGAGGACGTCACGGCGGAACTGGGGCGGATGCGTACCGACGTGCGCAACACCCAGAAGGCAGCACTGACCAGGGAAGACCTCGCTGACGTACAGCGCACGCTGGATCTGCTGCGCGATGACGTGCAGCGGCTTCACCAGGCCATCGGCCAGTCGCGCACCGAGGAGCCGGAGGCACCCGAGCCGAGGCCGGCTGCCGGTGAGCCCACAGAGGCGGCCTCCGAGCCCTGGCCGCCACAGGTGACCGCTCTGGTCAGCGAAGCGGCTTCCGGCCCCTCGGAGGGTCAGGAGAGCCCAGCCGAGGCCGGTCCGGCGGGTGAGGTGATGCCGCAGGCCAGTCTCCCGCTCGCAAGCCAGATCGCCGAACTCCTCATGGAGAAGGTGACCGAGACCGTGGTGGCCGCACTGCGCGAAGAACTCCAGCCACTTCACGCCGGGCTGGCCGAACAGACGAAGCAGCAGGCCGCGCAGCAGGAGAGGGTCATTGCCGGGGCCCGGGAGCAGATCGCGGCCTGGAGCGAGGATGCCGCCGCGCAGGCCGAGGCCTGCCGGCAGGAGACGCGGGAAGGCCTGGCCGGACTGCGGGAGGAGATCGCCGCCCTGCGTCAGCCAGCCGAAGTGGACCACGACCAGGAGGAGACCGGAACGCAGCACGACCAGGCCGCGGCACGGGAGGAGCAGCGGGACCTGGGCGCGCACCGGGAACTGCTGCGCCGGGCCGCCCAGGTCTCCCACGCGGTGCTGGTATGCCACCGGGACACCTGGGAGTTTCTCACCGGCCGGGCGGCGCGTCACGACCACTTCCGGATGCCCGCCCAGATCAGCGACCACGGCCAGGACCGCATCGCCGCCGCAGTGTCGGGGCGATCCCTGATCGCCGTACTGATCAGCCTGTTCAACGCCCGCCACACTGCCGGGGAAGGTGACGGCGACTGGGCGCTGGCCGCCACCACCTACGACCGCATCGCCACCGAGCTCGCCGACCTCACCACCGAGGGCGGACCTGTCACCATCACCCTGGACGACCGCACCCCCACCACCGGCGCCCCCGCCCAGGAACAGGAGGCCACCCCGGCCTCCATCCCGGCCGGCGAGCCGGACGGCACCAGCGGGAACCCGAACGCAGGCGAGCAGCCCCAAGAGGAGGAAGCGGCAGAAGGCGGAGACCCCGGCCCGCAGACATAGCCCGCTGCTCATCGCGGGGAGGGGGCATCTGCACCCTCCCCGCGATGAGCAGCGGGGTCAGATCCGCCAGGATCGCAGGCGGTCGCCGGTGTCGTAGACGTCGGCCCGTGCGGCATCGATGTCGCGGGCGAGGTCGATGAGCGCACCGTAGGGAGGGTCGATGCCCTGGCCGGAGGCATCCATGTAGGCCACCGCGACGGCCGCGCCGAACAGGGCGTTGCGGGCCGGCAGCGGGCGCAGCCGGACCAGGGTGACCATCAGGGCCGCCGCCCGCCAGGCCGCGCCGGTGAGGGTGCCGATGCGGGGGGGGCGGGGCACGCGGTGCCGGGCGACGGCGGCAACCAGCGCGGAGAAGGCGTGGAGCACTTGGCCTGGTCGGGACGTTCGCGGGCGTGTGGGTAGGCATCCACTACGGGCGCCGCAGCACGAAGGCCGCGGATCAGGGCCCCAAGGTCACGGTCAAGGTGACTAACATGGTCCCCGCTTACGATCTGCCGGACGGAAGCCGGACGCTGGGGGACCACTTCGTCGAGGTGGAGGCCGCGAACACCGGGGGACGGCCCGCCACGATCACCGGATGGGGAGTGAGGCTTCCCGGTGACCGGCGGATGGTCCTGACCAGGCCGGTGAACTGGTCCACGTCTCTCCTCCATCAGCTCGCTCCTGGCGGCCCGCCCGCTCGCTTCGTCGTCCCGGCAGACGAGCTGCGGCGTCTGCACCGCACCGCCGGCATCCCGTACCAGGAGTTGTGCCCCTACATCACCCTCGCTGACGGCACGGAACTGCTTGGGAACCAGAGCGTGCCGTTCGCCTGACCGCCGTCGCGCCGTCAGCTGTTCCAGGCCCTGAGGGCTTGGGTGAGGTCGCGGTGCTGCGCGGCGCCGGCGGCGTCGTGGTGCGCTCTACCCAGGGCGACGACGGGGTCGGTGATCTGGTGGGTGATCCGGTAGACGAGGACGTCGACGGCGAGGTCGAGCCACTCCTGGGTGGCGTCGGCGGGCGGGGCCGGGCCGAGCACGGTCACGAACCAGACGGGCAGCACCGCGCGGTCGGCCAGTACGCGGGCCAGGCGGGTGCGCAGGGTCAGGGCGAGCTTGCGGCTGGCTTTCTTGCCGTCGGCGATGGCCGGCGCGGCCTCGCGGCGTCGGCGGTCGTCGGCCTGCAGGGCGAGGCGGGCGGTGTTCGCCTCGGCCGCCAAGGCGCCGAGGTTGGCACGGGCACTGTCCTCGGCAGTGAGCGCGGTGGTGAAGTCGCTGGCGGCCTTCTTGTGTGCCCGCTCCGTGTGGGTGGCGGTGGCCAGGGTCTTGGCGGCGGCGATGGCGCGCTGCTGGGCGTCGCGGCGCCGCTGCTCGGTCTCGCGGTGGCGGTTGATGGCGCCCTGGTGGACCTGGCGGGCGGCGTCGGTGAGAAGGCCGGCGGCGGCTTCGGCGCCGCGCTGGGCGGCGGCGGCCAGCTCCTTCCAGGCCGCGTCGATGGTGTCCAGGTCGGCGGTGGGCGCGCCCTCGGCGGGCTGGGCGAGGTTCTCCAGCAGCCGGACGCGGGCGGTCAGCTTCTTCAGAGCGCGCTCGGTGTCGCTGGTGTGGTCGTCGAGTTCGCTCTCGAGGCGTTCGGCCGTGGCCTCCAGGTCCTCGATGCTGTCCTTCAGGCTCCGCAGGGTGTAGTCGAGGTCGTCGGTGTCGCCGACCTTCGTTTGCAGGTCCTCGACGTCGCGGGCGAGGTCCTCGAGCTGGGAGCGCACGCTGGACACCGCGGCGTTCACGCGGCTCTCCAGGCCCCGCAGGGCGTTCGGGTCGGCGGCCGGGTAGGTCATCGCTTGTTGCCTGCCTTGTCGTCCATCGTGAGCCCGCCGACGACCAGCCAGCCGACGGCGGCCGCGAGGATCCACCACGCGGAGACTAGGCCGGTGACGATCGCGACGACCAGCGCGCACACCGGGTGCAGGGCGATCGCCGCCGCGCGCAGCTCCCTGTGGCCGTCGGCCGGTACGCGTATCCGGCTGCCGGCCAGCGCGGCCGCAGTGTGCGGGATGATCAGCAGTAGCCACCACGCCGACGGCGACCAGGCGGCCGGGACGGCGGTCACCACGGCCAGGGCGGCGCCGAGGGCGGCCTGGCTGCGCCAGGACCAGCGCACGATCCGCTCGCTGAGGTGCCGGCCGGGCTCGGCGAGCTTGGCCGGCAGCCCGCTGTGTGCGGCGACCAGCTGCCGGGTGGAGCGCACCAGCTGGTCGTACACGCGGTTGAACTCCAGCTCTCCTTGCTCCAGATCCTCGATCTC
Source organism: Streptomyces chumphonensis (assembly GCF_014779715.1). Lineage (GTDB taxonomy): Bacteria > Actinomycetota > Actinomycetes > Streptomycetales > Streptomycetaceae > Streptomyces > Streptomyces chumphonensis. Next base: position 37,669 of record NZ_JACXYU010000021.1, on the reverse strand, counting down.
CTCGCAGTAGCCGGCGATCTGCTGTTGCAGCTCGCCGTACTCGCTGCGGATCTGCTCCACGCTGCCCATAAGCCCCGCCCCGGTCGCGATCAGAAGGTGACGTGTCTTCTCTCCCCGCCCCGGCCGGGTGCTGCACCTGCGGCCCGGGGCGGAAGAACGCTTCACGCCACCGTAGATTGCCCCAGGCCAACTCCGGTTCCTGTCAAGGTATTTCGCGTCCGGAACCCGCAGGAACGGGTCACAGGAGGTCCAGTTCGCAGTAGCCGACGTCGGGCAGCTCCACCTCCAGGCCGTCCGCGCGCCATCCGCGGTCGCGGCAGTAGGCGAACCCGAGGCCGCTGGCCCGGTGCGTCCTGTTCGACCAGGGCCGGTTCAGCCGATCACGGACCGTGCGAAGGCGACAGCGCTCGCGAAGGCGCCCCCGGCAGCCAGTACCCCGACAGCCCAAGCGTTCCCTGCCAGCACGGTCAGCACACCAGCGGCCACGGCGACCTGCGTGCCCAGCATCAGGATGACCGCGGCCCGCACCGTCATCAGCGGCTCCTGCGATCGGTCGGACGGCGCACTCACGACAGCTCCTGGAGGTTCTCGCGCCTGCGCCACTCCTTGCCGAGCCGGCGCAGTTTGCGTCGGGCCCGCTCTCGTTGCGCCTCATCCTGCTCAACCAGATTCGATGCTTTGAGCCACGTCATGGGAGGGTTCTCCGACCAGACACGGGCCAAGGCCTGTTCCTGCTCGTTGAGCCGGCCTGCCACGTAGCGCACCGGAGCCGTCTCGAACCGCTGGGCCCAGGGAACGAGGCGGGGGATCACCAGATCCTCCGGCCCGGGCCTGGTGTCCGGCTGCTCCCAGCCCTCCGGGATGTAACCGATCGAGGCACCGCGGATCTGGTGATCGCGTTCGAAGTCGCAGCCCTGGCGGGCGTACCGGACCAGGACCTTGCGCACCGACTGATCATCGGTGAGATCGGCCTCCTGCTCCCACGTGCCCTCGAACATCGCCACAGCCAGGGCCTGACAGTGGTCCTCAAGCACCGGCCACAGACGCAGACAGCGGCGCAGGAAGTCCTTCATCGGCTCCGTGTCGCCCTTGCTATACGCGGCGAAGGCGTAGCGAGCCTCGGCAAGAACGGACGGCCTCAGCCGCGTCGCCCAGTCGGCGACAGTCTGGACTCCGGTGAAGAGATCGGCCATATGGCCACCGATGAAGTCCGCCATCGACGGCAGGGTGCGCAGAATCTCCTGCATCATCCGCGGCACTTCCGCCCCAATGGCGAAGCATGGTGGAAGCGTCTCTGTCATCTTCGCCAGACTGGGCAGCGGGTCAAGCAGAGCCGGGATGCCTTCGAGTAGCGGCGCCAGGCCGAAGTGGGACTGACGAACGTATTCACCGAGACCGATCAGCGGCTGGAAGGCGTCGGCCAGTGATGTCTGACCGGCTGCTCCCACCACGCTCGCCAGGCGACTGACCTGCGGCTCGTATACGGAAAGAACCGACCTGGCCGAGTGGAGTCCGTCCAGCCGTCCCAGCGTGTTCGTGACGGAGGGCAGTACGGAGTTCACGGTCTCTGACAGCGAGAGCATCTGGGGCTGTACGTCGGCCAGCGCCGACAGTGCGGCATTGCGCGCCCCCAGCCCGTCCGGCAGCGACTGGCCGACGATCTCTTCGATGTTGGGTAGCCGAGGAGCTGCCAGCCCGATGCCGGCGAGAGCTGGGGCGAGGCCGAAGTTCGCCTGCGCGGTGAACTCGCTGAGCATCGTGCTGAGACCGACCAGCGGTTGGAAGGAGTCGCTGACGCCAGACCAGAAGGCCGCCGTGTCCACGACGTCAGCCAGGCCGCCCGCGTGCAGGTCGGCGTCGTCAAGCAGTGAGACGGCGCCATGTTCCAGATTGGACCCATCCATGGCCAGGCTGGCCCGGCCCGGTCCATCGGCGCTGCGGGTCCGGCGTCGCCCAGTTTGTCGCGCGTCGGAGTTCTCGGGCGAGCCGCATCCTTCCGCTGAGGGAACGAGCGGCGCTCCTGGTGCCTCGGACGGTGCTGCAGCGATCCGCTGAGCGGCATCCTCGGGTGCCGAGTCCGGCGTTGAAGCCGCAGGCATCTCGGGCCTCCTTTGTTGCTTGGGTTAAGTCTGTTCACCTACCTGCGGCGGGAGAGAGCTGATCCGGCACTCATTCTCCCGACATGTGTTGTGATTCACGCCACATGGCGCTGTCTGGCGGCGCCCCCTTCCGTCAGCCCAGCATTCGCCGCTTGAAGGGGCTGTCCGATCATCGGCCTGACGCCGCATCACTCCACGTGGCAGGGTCGCCTGTGATCACGAACAGTCGAGATGTGGGGGCTTCCGTGGACAAGCGGATGTGGAACGGTCTGGTTGGCGTCGCGCAGGAGACGTGCACCGCCTCGCTGGGTGAGGGGGCGTGCCGCGCCCGTTGATGATGCCGCTGGCGCGCAGCGAGCTGGTCGGGCTGGTCTGGGTCCGCCCACTCAAGGTCGGCGAGGACGCGCTCGCCGGAATCGCCGAACCCGCGAACATCGCCGCGGTGGCCGGCGCGGACGAAGGCTGGGGTTCGGTCGCCCCCGGCTGGAAGCCGGCCCCCGCGCCGCAGCCCGGCGGCGAACTGGTGCCGCCGTTCCAGGCTGCGGTGAACTTCTCCTTCACCCCCATCGAGCTGGATCGCCCCGACCCGTTCGGCGTCACCGTCGTGCTGATGGAAGAGGACGGCTACCGCATCAGTTTGACCGAAGCGTTCGCCCACTGAGCCTGAGCAGACGAGAGGAACCAAGCCGTGGCCCGCAGCCTTGACGACGATGCGCCCCACCGCATCAGCGACGCGGACGACCATCTGAGTGCCGAACAACGGCAGGCCGAAGCCGACGAACACGCCTCGCTGCGCGAACTTCGGCACGACGTGAGGCAGACGGAGCGGTACCTGGCGCGGCGAAGGAGGAGAATCCGCACGGTAGGCGTCGCCCTGGCCGTGGCCGGCGGTGCGATCCTGACGGGCCTGATCTGGACAGCGCTGACCTGGAGCTCTCCCTCCCAGTTCCTCCGGGTGGACATCACCTGCGGAATGCTGGCGCTGGTCTTCGGCGCGGCCGCCTGGATCGCCGCGCCTGCCCGAGGACAGCTGAGCCTGGCCCAGCTGGAGGACAAGCTCGCGACCAACCGCGAGGCCCTCCGGTTCCTCAGCGCGCTCACCCACCCGACGCTGAAAGAACGGCGCAGCCTCTACCGCGAGGACGTGGCCGGGGTGATCGAGCAGCACCGGACGGACAGCCGCAAGTACCGGTTCATCCACAACACGCTGCAGAACCTCATCATGACCGGGGCTGCCTCCACCACCACCGTCGCCGCCCTGGACACCCGCAACCAGTTCACCTGGCAAAACATCACGATCGTCGCCATCGGCTTCACCGTCACGCTGGCAGCAGCCTTCACCGGCTACTACAAGTACCGCGAGCGCAGCTACTTCCTGCTCCAGACCGCCGACGCCATCGAGGAGGAGACCAACGCCTTCACCCTTGGCGTCGGCCCTTACAGCGACTTCGACGCCGATCAGGAGCAACAGGCACTGAAGCTGTTCACCCAGCGGGTCGAAGAGCACCGCAACGAACAGCGCCGCCGCCAGCAGCAACTGGACCAGCCCGCCGACCATGCCGCGCCCACTGGCCAACCGCCAGCGGCCTGACGGAAGGCGGCTACCGGTCATGGGTATGGAGACCTTCACCGAGGCTTGCGGGGAGCGGCGCCCAACAGAGGCATAGCGTCCCGCTCTCACCCGCGCGCGATCACGTGCCCGGTCCCCTACGCGGCCTTCGACCTGATCGCCCTACCGGGCGCTGATACGCGGGGGTGGCCGCTGGATGCCGGTGGCATGCGCTGGCGATGACGACCGGGTTCGGCGATCCCACGCTCTGGGGCCCATCGCGACGTCGGCGGGCGGGGTGCTGCCTGCCCACGTGCAGAGAACAACCACCCGGAACGACCCGACGGGGGTCCGCCAGCAAGCTGACGGACCCCCGTGCAAGGTTGAGGCTAGACGCCGCAGTACCACGTCTGGGTCGGAGTGGTGAGCTTAGAGGCCCCGTCGGCGTAGCCGATGATGTCCACGTCGACGACTGACCGGAAGTAGTTCTTCTCGATCATGTTCTTACACGTATACGGAGCGGCTGTCCTGCGGCCCTTTCCTCCGCCCGGCCGGATATCTTTGGGCTTCACGTTCAAAGTCCTCCAGCTAGAACCCTCTTTGACCTGCAGCCAGACAGTCACCTTGGCCAAGGTCGCCGGGCCGCTGGTCTTCGTCCACCAGCCGTGTGCGTTGATGTCGCCGGGGGCGTGCTTCGACCAATGAACGTTATCCCCCCGGGTAACGAACACGTTGACGGCGCTGGCGTCCGACTCCGTCTGGTAGGTCTCTGTGGGGCCGATAGGCTTATCTGCGTGAGCCGGTATCGCCGACGCGGCAGCCAGCAGAATGGCTAACCCAGTCACTACGGCTCCATTACGTATATGCATGGAGTACCCCCTCCTTGAGAGCAATCTAGCTCTGGTCAAGTCAGCAGGCCGGGCCTCTACTCCTTGGGGCCCGGCGCACTGCAAGGCGACCGAAGAGTTCATCTATCTCCAGGCGCCGATTCCGCACACTGGCATGCATCTGCGTTCGCTGTCACACGATTTGCGCTACCGGATCTGAATCAAGACAGCGAGAAAATGTCTCACATGGCCCACAGCAGTAACGTTAAACCTGCACAAATCAGTCACAATCGGGTGTCTGAATAACACCGCCACGCTATCGCAACGTGACTGGTTTCCTTCGCTGCAGCAACCGTCATCCGCCTCGCTCACGGGCACTACGATGATGGAGACTCGATTCGGCATGCCGTAAGAAGAAGGTGACAGCCCTATGGAGACGGGATCAACTCATCTCAATGTGAACGGACAAGAATTCGTGGCAAGAGCGCGCCCGGACGAGCCTGGCGTCTACGATTTTGAGTGGGTAAATGGGCCTTACGGATTCAGCAGTGCAACTTCCGACTGTTCAGTCATGGACCACAAAGCGCTGGAAGACTCCGTCAGGGAATTTCTCAACTCTTTCGAGTCGGATGTCTAGCTGACCGCGGGAAACACCGTCGAGGTGAGCTGCGCCAGCTTCCTCAACCTGCGATTCATGGCCCAGCGCAGGTAACCGAGGCCCCGGCAGCCATGGCGGCGCCCTCGGGTTCAAGGGGGCATCGCAACACCACCTGGTTTGAGGTGGTGAGTAGATCACGCGAGGCGCTCGGCTGGGGTATCCCAGTCGAGCGCCTCGCGTGGGCGGCCGTTGTCGAGCGGGGCCCGGTGCAGTGGGACCGACTGCGGAAAGTTGATTGGCGTTCGCCGCGCGTGCCGACGAGGTTCGCCAGCAGTTCCACGGCGGGGGCGTTCGCCCCCCGCTGCTCGGTGGTTCGGCTGACGTGCGGTCAGTCCGGCGCGGGCGGCGTGGGACAGTGCAGCGCGAGACGCTGGATCCGAAACCACGTAGGGACGGCACTATGGGCATGAGAGCGGGAGCGTGACGGTCCCCGGACTCACCTCACCTCGGCGCCGCTGCCTTCTTCGCCGCCAGCGTCCGCTCGCGATGGGGGGGATGTTCGCCTCCGCGCTTGACCCGTCGCTGTACCGAAGGACGCAGCGTTGCCCCGGCGGGCGACACGGTGCGGCGGTGCGGTCCCGGGCGCACAGCGGGACAACTTCATGGATCGCCTCCCACTGCGCCCCTGCTGCGCCGTACGGTCGCTTCTACGGATGGCGACCCGGCAGTCACGCCCGGTCAGACAGGGAGGGGACACAAGGATGGTCAACGCCCGTACGTACCCGCTGTGGCGAGATCTCGCGATGAGCGAAGACCTCCCGAAGGAAGCACTCAAGACGGTGATCGACGCCCTGTGCGCCCCGGCGACGAGACAGGGTGGCTTCGACGATCAGGCCGACCGATGGCGGGAGGAAGCGCTCAAGGCCGCGCTGCCTGCGCTGCTGACCAGGACCTCTGGGAAGCGGCTGCGCGGACAGCTCCTGGTGCACGTCGACGAGAAGACGCTGGCTACCCTGGCGGCCGACGGCGCCGTGACTGCAGCCGACGTACCCGCCATCCTGCGGCACCGCCGGGTCTGGGCCGGGCTGATCGCCGCGCTGGCACGGCACCCCGGCCAGGTCGAGGCGGCCATCGCGCTCCTGCCCCGCCTCCCCGGCCACGAGGTCGAGCAGGTCGTCCGGGACTGGGATCTGGACCGCTACACCCGCGGCACGGGCGCCGCACCGGCCCCGCCCGTGCCGCCGGAACTGTTCGACGCCGTCCTGGAAGCCTGCCTCACCCCGCTCGCCGCGTACCTGCTTCACCCCGAGCCCAAAGAGGGCTGGGAAGGCCCGGGGTCCGCGTTCTCGAAGGACTGGTCGCTGGAGCTGGGCGGCCGCGCCGGCTGGGCGATGCTGGCCCGCTGCCCTGAGCGGTGGCCGCAGCTCACCGCTCACCCCGTCTTCGGGGCGGCTGTCCAGCACCTGCTGCTGGACCAGGCCGAGAGGCAGGCCCTCCAGGACGCCCGCCTCCGCGCCGCCGACCCCGACGGCGCGGACGTGCCCGCCGCCCCGGCACCCGCGCTCAGTGAGGAGGTGCTGCTCGCCTGCCTTCCGGCCTTGTGCCTGTCCGAGCTGGCCGACCTGCCCAACCCGCAGGTGACCGCCCGCCGGACCCTGCACCACCTCGCCAGCCGCGTCCGCAGCAACCCGCGACTGGCCGCCCTCGCCGCCGACCAACTGCACACGGCCGCCGACGCTCTCGTCACCCGCGGCCAGCTGCTCACCTGTTCCGACGAGCCGGGGAGCGACCACGAGTTCGACGGCCCCGTCCTGCGCCTCGCCGAGGACTTGGCGCTCCTGAGCGCCAACCCCGACCACCTCGCCGGGGCATGTGCCCAGCTCGCCCGGCTGGATCAGCCGGCCGTCGTTTCCCCCACGCCGAGCCGGGCCCTGGTCCGCGTCCTCGACAACGTCGATCCGGACCACGACCGCCCGGCCCGGCTCCTGGAACGCCACTACGAGCACCGCCGGGTCCAGGCCCTGTCCACCCTCGCGGCCAACCCCCACACCCCTCGCACCGCCGTCTCGGACGTGCTGAAGGGGCTGCACCCCGCCGAGCTCGCCTGGATCGCGGAGAAGGCCGAGGGGCCCGACTGGTTCCTGGCCGCGGCGGCCGCCGTCCCGGTCCCCGAAGACGAGGATGACGGTGTGGTGCGGCTGGTGGACGACGACGAACTAGGCAAGCACCCCGACCCGGCGGCCGTTCTGCAGTCCTGGCTCGACTCCCCCGCCACCGGTGACGTCCTCTCCCGCTCCGAGGTCTACCGCGCCATCGTGAAGTCCCGCTACCGAACGTTGGAGCACCTGCGCCAGATCCCCGCCGAAGAGATCCTCGCCCACCACGAACCCGAAATCGCCCTGCAGACCTTGCTGGAACACTGCGGCCGCAGCACCGTTCGGTGGGAGGCACTCGCTGCCGCCGTGAACTTCGACTACGACGACACGGAGATCACCTTCGGCCAGCTCCTCAACTCCCTGGAGAGCACACCCGCCCGGGCACGCACGTCCTGAGCGAGCTGGTTCAGGCTTCTGGCTCCCGCCCGAGACTTCCACCGTCCACACCACGGCCAAGGACAGGGCAGCCGACGTCACCTCGTCGAAGCCCGAGGTGACCGGCGAGCGAGTTCGGCGCTCGGGAGAATCGGCGTGCGCCTGGCGAGCGAAGCCGGTCTGGAGGCGGCCGAAGGGCGGGCCGCTCACCGGCTACACCGCCCTGCTGCGGGCCGCGGCTCGGTCGGCGGCGGTGACTGCGGCGATATGGCAGCGGCGGCAGCGTGGGACGCTGAGCAGTGCGATGCGCCCACAGCCGTCCGCGCACAGGTCCTCCTCGCAGGGCTCGTGGACACCAGCGCGAGCGTCGGACTGGAGCGCGCGGAGCTTGGCGAGGCGGTCGCGGAGCAGGGTCTGGGCTGCGCGGTCGCGGGCTTCGGCGCCAGCTTGGTCGGCCGCCGCCCGGGCGGCGGCCAGGGACGGATGCCGGCCGCGCAGACAGGCGCCGGCGGCCATCCGGGCCTCTGCGTCCGCGGCGCTGCTGCGGGCCAGCTTCGCCAGCGCGTCGCGCCGGTACTCGGCTGCTGCCCGTTCGGCCTCCCACCGGGCGGCCTGCGGCAGCATCAGGGTGACGCCGTCGGTGCGCGCCTCGTTGACGGCGCGGGAGACTCTGTCGCGGAGCTGGGTCTCGGCATGTGAGGCGACGGCCGCCCGGTCGGCCGGGTCGTCCAGGTCCGCCCAGACCGCCACCGCGACCGCGGTGGTCTCGGCGATCAGCTGCTCGGTGCGGCGCTGCTCGCCGCAGTCGTCGCACAGCCCGGCGGACTGCGGGGCCCGGCAGTCCGCGCACGGCTGCGCTTGCCGCTGCTGCTCGGCGGTGGCCGCGTCGGCCAGGGCCTGCTCGCGCCGCTTTGCGACGGCGGCCTGCCGCGCGGCGACCTGGGCGCGGGCTTGTTCGTGGTGCCGGGCTGCTGTTTCGGCTTGGAGGGCGGTGTGCGCACGCAGCCGCTGCTCGAGGATCACGCGACGGTCCTCGGGGCCAGTGGCGGGCTGTTCGGCCGTGACCTGTGCGGCGAGCTGCTGGCGAACCGCGCGCCGGTCTCCGATCCGTACCTCGCAGGCCGCGCAGGGGGTGCCGGTGTCCATCAGCAGTCCCTCATCGCACCGCACGTCGGGGCACTCACCTCGCCGGGGCAGGCCGCGGGCGAGCAGCCAGCCCACCGGGTCGGTGACCTCGTCGGCTCCTCCAGCAGCTACGAGGCGGCCTTCCAGGCGCTGGGTCAGCACGGTCTGCGCCAGCTCCTGACCGACGACGCCGGCGATCGCGGTCAGTTCCTGCCGCACGCCCCGGAGCACACGGGCCTGGGCGCCGCCGCGCTTGAGTCGATCCCACAACGGCCAGGCGAGCCCACCCAGCACTGCGACGGCATCGGGCGGGATCTGGCGGGCGCGGGCCTTCCGCCACGCGGCCACGCCGGACTGCTTGCGCTGTTGGGGGAGGGGATGAATCGGCTGTTCCCCGCGAAGCGGGCCCGCCTTGCCCCCCACGGCCGTCGGCCGATCGTCAGCGTCATCTGCCGGAACCCGGTCCTCGCGTGCGCACGCGTCCTCCCGGCAACGCTCCCCGGCCACCCCCTCGGCTACGCCGGAACAGCACAGATCACCCGCACTCTCTTCTACAGCCTTGGCCACAGGTGTGTGGTCAGCGTGAAGGGATGCAAAAGCACCGGCCCTCGGATCCGCCGACTTGTAGGGGCTGACCAGCGAAGAGGCACCGGGGAGACAGATCTGGTCCCCCCATGCAGACCCTCCCCCCATCACAGGAGCCTCCCGAGCACCGCCACCAGGCTGTGCTGGAGCTCGCCCGGCCGCCCGCGCCGCCTTCCGCATCCGATGCCGTGCCTCCGCCACGGCCGGCACCACCAGTCGCTCCCGCACGCCGGGCACCACCGCCATCACCTCGCACGACCGCAGCCGGTTCAGGGCCTGCTCCCCCGCCGCGCTGCCGCGGCCCAGCAGCCGCCCCAACGTCGCCGCCGGACGACCCCGTTCGTCGACCGCGCCGCCGCACAGCCGCACCGAGCCGTCCGTACGACCATGCAGTACCGCCAGCAGCAGCGCCAGCCGGTCCGTCGCCGCACCATGCCCGGTCCGCCACGCCAGCAGCCCGGCCGGGGTCTCCGATCCGTCCCGGTGCCGCCACCCCGGCCCGAACAGCGCTTCGCACAGACGCAGCAGCGTCGCCAGCTCCGACCGCTCCAACCGCAGCGGATCATCCTGGCCACCCTCGAACCGAGCCCGGCGCAACGCCTCAACCGTCCAGCAGATCCCTGCCGTCCGGCCACGCTCCGCCCCCGGCGCCGGCTCCGCCTCCACGTCCTCGCTCAACACCACGCCCTGCTGCAGCCGCGGACGCACCTCGTGGCGGATCGTCGTCGCCTGCAGCCCCAGCCACCGGCCGAACTCCGTAGCGGACAGCGACGCGGTCATCGTCGACCGGTTCGTCTTCGCCGCCGCGACCACCACCGCCAGCAGCACCGAATCCGGCGCGCCGTACAGCGCCGGGTCCGCCAGCAGCAGCTCCACCGCCGTCCGCAGCCGCAGCCGCATCCGGTCCGACAGCAGCAGCGGATCAGACGCCGCCCACACCGGCACGCCTTCCACCAGCGGGACCGACCGCCGCCGCGTCTTCGTCACCGCCTTCACCGGACATCCCCGGTGAAGGCGGTGGGGGCTGAGGACCCCTTAGACGGGGTGGCGCTCGTTACCAAAACGTTATCGATGCATACTTCGCCAATTGCGCAAATGACGTGTGCGCTTCCCGTCACACGGGACGCCGCTACGGGGCGAACACGGGTGAAACGGACATGTCCAGGCTGGCGAGGGAACACCAGGTCGTGCACTATGGGGATACCAACTTCCATATGTGAGCCGGACCGCCCAGCAACGTGGGGCAGCCGACGAACGGACTGGAAGCCACCACGCCCCTCCGTGAGGAGCAGGCAGCAAGCCGATGGCCAGGGAGATCTCTCCTTCCTTTCGGTTGGCGATCAAGGAGCCCCTACCAGGGCCCCGGGATTGCCGGTGGGCAATACGTCGGCCGTTGTCAGCGGCCGGGGTGTTGCGTCGGCCGCTGACAGCGGCCGGGGTGTTGCTGATGGCCCTTGTCAGGGGCCGGCCCGCTTGTCAGGCGGGGTATTGCTAGGTGAAGAAGTGGCTCGATGAGCCGACGCTCAGAACCGGCCGTCAACCGGAACTGAGCAGCCGACCTGGGTGTCAACCCGGTCGGCGCGAAGGGCCGCGCGAGGCCGAGGCGGATCGTCAGTTCGCCGAATGGTGCGCGCGGCCGGTGGCGTTACGTCACCCCGACCCCCTTGAATCCGAGGCTGGCGTCGGCGTGTCCTCATCCAGCTCGGCGGCTTGGGGGAAGCGCTCCGCGAGCCGCTTGAGCAAGTGCATGTAGATCACGCGATGGGGCCGCCGGGGGTGGGTCTGACCCAGCTCCCAGCGGGCTACAGCCAGGCGTTTCACGCCCACGGCGTCCGCGACTTCCTTCTGGGTAAGCCCCGCAGCGAGGCGCAGCTGCTGGCGCACGTGCGGCGCTGGCAGGACGTCATCGAGGAGAGCGTTGACCCGCTGCATGGGATCCGCGTCGGACATGCCCCAACCTCTCATGATCACTGAATTCCCGAAAGATACACCACGGGATAGCTCTTGGCTAGCGCGCACCGCTACGCCGAGAGGGCGGTGGGTGTCAAGCCTCAGCATGGCTTCAGGACTGAGGCGTAGTAGGACGCGAGCACAGCTTCCGCCCCAGAGCCCTGCGCCGTCGTGACGCGTTGGAACTGAGCCGACCTCAAGTCGCCGGCGACCCGGACCCGAGGGTGCTGTTTGCCGGGAGGGCAGTAGCCGTCCTCGCTCGAGGCGAGGCCGTCCAAACCCGCTGGCGTGTTGCCGAGATTGTTCAACACTGTCTTGGCGACGTAGGACTTGCGCTCACCCTGCCGGTCCGTGACCTGCAAGCTCCACTCGTCTCCGTAGACCATCGGCGACAGGACGATGTGAGAGACGGGCACGATCCGCACGCGCTCGTCCCTCGCGACCTCGGCGATCTTGTAGTCATCCGCCGGGGGACAAAGGACATGAAGCGTCGTTGAGGAGTGAGGGTGGGTGCGTAGCCATGTTCCGAGGGGGCGGTCCCCTCCGAGAACATAGGTCCGGCCTGCTAGGTCTGCAGGCTTGGTGCGCCACAGCGGAGGCATGGACGAACGTGGAGGAGCGCTGATCCAGTCAGTATCGGGCGGAGCCAGGGCAGCCACGCCGGTGGCGACCACGATCAGCTGTGCACTCAGTGCGCGTCCGTCCTCGAGTGTGAGCTCCGCCCGGTCGTCGTAGCCGGTGACGCTGGCCGCACGGCCCTGCATGACGGAGCATCGGCCAACCTGCTGTAGGCGGTCCAAGTCGGCGGCAAGGGCTTCAGCAAGTTGAGGGCCGGTCGACCAGTTGCCAGGAACATTCTCCAGCGCCCCGATGACATGCAGCTTGCCGCCTACTGAGTCAGCCTCCACGATGACCGTTCGAAGGTTCAGGCTGGCCGCCATCACCGCGGCCGCCACGCCTGTCGGGCCAGCGCCGACTACCAGCACATCTGTCTCGTGCGGTGTGTTCATGCGTGGCCTCCCTGCGTTCCGCTGATCCGGGACAAGACAACCTCGCTCGTGACCAGTTGCTCAGCGCCGATGTTCCGGGCGGCGAGCAGGAGCGCGGCGTCGTGGTAGCGGGCGCCGCCGGTGGAGGCACAAGCGTCGGTGACGATCCAGGGCCGGTATCCGGCCTGATAGGCGGCGACAGCAGAGTCGTATACGCACGCATCCGTGTCGATGCCGCACAGCACCAGATCGGTCCAGCCCGCCTCGTGGATGGTCCGGGCGCCCTCGGGGGTGAACACGGATGCCTGGGGCTTGTCGATGATCGCGGCAGCGGTGGCAGCGAAGGGAGCCAGGTCAGCAACGAGGGCTTGTTCCTCAGGAGTACGCAATCGCGTCCACCCCGTGATCGTCTCGTACGGCGATCCCGGCTCGTTGTGGAACCGTGACAGCACCACGGGAGCACCGGCTGCTTGCCAGCCCTGCACCAGCCGAACAACCGCAGGGATGATTCCGCGGCTGTGCTGGTTGACAAAGCCCTGCTGCACATCAATGACCAGCAGCGATGTCGTTCGAGGGTCCACCCACTCCGCCTTCCACATGGCCGTCACGGATTGTTGTCTCGGAGAGCGTCCTGGGCGGCGCGCAGCCGATCAGGAAGTTCGCTGGTGGCCAGGATGGCCTCGCGCATCACCCGGTGTTGGGCGGTCTCAGTGGGGCGTGCGGTAGTGAGCCGGAAGTATGCGCTGCGCAGAAAGCGCCAGCCGTAGGCCGTCGGCATCACCGGGTCCTGGCCGTCTTCGATCATGTGCAGGATGTGCGACGAGAGGGCCCAGAGGGCCTGTACGTCGAGCTCAAGGGCCACAATCTGGCTCGTGGTCAGAGCCCGCTCGTCCGACTGCGGGTGATAGGCGACACCAGACCAGCCGACGACGCCGCGGGAGACTCCACCGTCGAATGTCACGGCCTCGGGGTGCGCCCAGCCGTCACGAAACTTGGCTTCCTCGACCCTTGGCCCGAGCGGCACCACATTTGCTGGGTTCTGCCGGTTGACCAGCACTGAGGGCGTAGCGAGTAGCTGGAGAGCCGTGTCCAGGCCGGCGCTGGACCAGGAATGTGTGCGGAGCTCGTAGGCCGACAGCACGTACTGAGGAATGAGCGACTGGGCAGACTGGTCCTTGTCGCCGCTGTGGCGGGCCAGCAGGTGGGCCATCCTCTCTCCTACCCAGTCCGGTTCCTTTAGGTATGTGCGGTAACGCCACAACGCCAACTCGGTCAGCGACTCGAGGCGGTGGTGCTCTTCTAGATGCACCACCGCGACGCCGCAGGCGTATATGTGCACCGTCGACGACTGCGCGGAGTGGTGGTCAGCAGGCAGGATTCGCTGTTCCAAGCCGCCTGGCCCTGGCTCGCTTGGCGAACCCGAAGAGTAGAGGGGCGCACTGCACTCACCGAGGTACACCGGCAAGAACTTGTGGGAGACGACTGTGCACGGTGCCGGCCGCGCTGCCGACTCCGCGTTGACGGGAGCTGATGCTCCACGCAGTGCGGCCAGACGGAGACTGAAAGCCTCCTGCTCAGCGGGGGTGCACTGGTGGAGCGCCGTGTCCAGGATCTGCGCCATCTGGGGACGACAGATGCTCGTCTTGTTCCGCTGCCAGTTCGAGACGGTCCGGGGGCTGATGCCGAGGCGACCGGCGAACTCGCGCACAGACGCTCGCATCACCGACCGCAAAAGCAGCGCCTCCTCACCTGTCCACCTGTCCACAGCGATCACTACACACCCCTTTGGCGGTCACCTTCCAGGCATCAACGGCCCAATTGCCACGCTGTTGCTACACCACTTCCACGGTCGGACATCTCGCTCAAGGTCTCTGGTGCGGATGCTGGTTCTTGTTGATCCGCACCCGCAATCCCGGCCGGAGGAACCATGGCGATCCCGGGCACACCCCAGTGCCGTGCTCGCACCCAGTTCTGCGTGCGGTCAGGCATCGAACTCGTAGTCCAGGACGTACGAGGCGGAGTCGAGGGTCATCTCGTTGACCTCAACAACTCGCTGGTGGGCGTTGTAAGCCGTCCGGCACATCTTCAGGACAGGGCGTTCAGGGGACATGCCCAACGTGGCCGCTTCCTCAGCAGTGGGCAGCCGCCCGCGGATCTCCTCCCGGAAGCGAACCGGGCCATGTCCCAAGTCAGCGAGGCGAGCGTAGGTTCCCCCCGGTCCGGTGTCGGCCTGGGTGATCGCCGACCCTTCCACCAAGGCGTAGGGCAGGTACGAGGTGGCGAGCATGACTGGCCGGCCATCCAGGACGAAGCGCCGGGACCTGGCGCAGGCGGTCTCACCAGCGTCCAGGGCAAGTATCTCGGCAATGTGCGCCGGCGGAACGACCTCTTGCACAGAGACCTGGTCGACCGTCAGGGGGCGGTCTTCGTCAGCCGACCAGATCGACTTCCCGGCGCCCCACTGGTCCTGTGCCAGACGCTGAATACCGCGTCGCCGGATGGGACGGAAAGCCTGAACGAACACCCCCGCGCCCTTCCGGGACTCCGCGAGCCCTTCGTTGGTGAGCGCGCGCAGCGCCCGCCGAGCCGTCATCACGGCGACGCCATACTGCGGCGCAAGAGCGTTCTCCCCCGGCAGTCGATCACCGGGCCGGTAGTCCCCACGCTCGATCGCAGCCTTCAGCTCGTCAGCGATCTGGAGGTATCTGGGCTGCGCAGAGCCCTTTCCGCCTGCCATGTGTCTCCTAACTTCGCTAGCGATCCTAAGGGCTTCGATGCTCAGCGTCAGCTACGACTCGTGGCTTACACAGCGAGGAGACATCTCTATCGAAGTGCTTGACATCGATAGAGAGATCGCGCACCATCGCATTGCAGCTTCGATATCGAAGTTGCTCAGGTAGTCGTCCGCCTCTCGGGGCGGCCGGGGTAGTCCTCGGGTCACCGCAGGACGTGAGAGCACCATCGAACTCCTCCGGAGCCTGACGGCCGCGACGACTGTGTGCACGTCGCAGCGCTGTGCGCTGTCTGTCCTGCGGGACGCCGGCCTTGTGCCGTGCGGCCCGGAGGGCGGAGAAAGCATCGCGACCCCGTGTCCCCGCCGCTCCAGTCCTTGAGGAGTTCAAATGTCTGCTTCGACCCTTGAGCGCACCGCCCGTCCCCGCCAGAGCCGGACGCGCTCTCGCACCGTCAACGCCCGTCCGGCGCTGGCCCTCTCCACCCTCAAGCCCCAGCAGTACGACATGCGCCCCGTCTGCGCATCGCTGGTCTGCCCCGACTGCGAGACGTGGGTGCCGATCACCGGCCTCGGGACGAAGAAGCCCAAGCTCGTTCCGCACGACACCAGCCGCGCGTTCGAGTCGGCAGCCGTCCGCTGCCGACTGGGCAGCAACCGCCTCATCACGGTCGACGTCACGGTCCGGGCGTGGCAGGAGCGCCTGGAGGGCGGTCACGCGGAGACCGTCCACCGCCGCCGCACCACCGTGCGGCGCAAGCCCAAGGTCGCGGTCGCCCCGGCTGTCAGCCAGATCGCCGCGCGGAAGCAGACCCCCACGGTCGACCAGCCTGGCAACGGCCGGCGCGAGTGGCAGCCGCGCAAGGCGCAGTGGGCGGCGACCGAGTCCGCGGTCCGTGACGCTGACACCCGCCGCGCGAAGCTACCCGCTGGGGCTACTCCGTTGGGTGCGCCGTCGGTGCCGCTCACCACGCTGCACCCCGAGCGTCGCGCGAGCTGACCCGCTTCAGACGATCGACCACGGCCCCGGCCGCCCCGCATCAGAGAGGGGCGGCCGGGGCCGTGGCTGCTCGTAGGCAGCCAACCCAACAAGACGCGAGGCCCCAGGGATTGCGCCCCTGGAGCCTCGCTTTACAGGCCCTGAACTGGAGGAACCTGTGATCACCACGATCTCACGGCCGGCGCTCGGTGAGGAGCCCGAGCCCCAGCACGACCGCCCCGCCGATGTCCCGCCCGCGCTGCCGCCGCTGCCGCAGCGCGAGCCCGGCCGCACCCTGCACGCCACCGGCAGCCTGGTGGAGGACCTGGAGCACGAGGACGACCAGCGCGGCTACGAGCCCGAGCCCGACGCCCGCCACCGCGCCCTCGGCCAGGAGTTGCTGCGCCGGGTCCGCGCGGGTGACCGCATCGCCGCGGCCGCCGGCCGCACCGCCCCCCGCACGGTCGCGCAGAAGCGTGAGCGTCTGGCGGCCGTCGGCGGTGCGCGGTGAGGCGCCGCGCGGTGAGCCGCCGCCGTCTGGCCCGGGCGCTGGGACGTCTGGGCTGGCAGTGCTGGATCTGCGGCGCACACGTCGACGACTCGACCACGGCTTGCCCCATCCAGCACTGACCCAGCACCACTTCGCGGGCCCCGGTCACCCCGCCGCCCCACCGGGCGGGACGGGATCACCGGGGCCCGCCCCTCTTCGCCCGGCACCACCCTCACCACGCCCACCCCGTCGAAAGGGAACGCCCGTGTCCGCGACCGTGACGCCGCTCGCCGTCCTGTCCGCCGTCCACAGCCCGCACGAGGCAGCGCTGCTCGCCTACATCAACGACCGCCTCCCGGCCACCGAGTGGCGCCGCGCCGACCAGCTGGCCCGGCAGGTGTGGGAGCACGCCCTGGCCCACGCCGACATGTCCACCCCGGCCTGGGACGAGACGGCCGGGCTGCCGGTGTGGCTCACGGCGGCCGCCCGCACCGTCATCCGCCGCCACACCGCGATCGGCGCCGAACCGCCCGCGACGATCGCGTGGTCGGCGCTGGAGCAGATGCTGGGCCGCCCCGACACCTGGCCCGCCCACTGGCACCACCTGCTGGCGACCGCCGGGCAGGCCGCGCTCCTCGCCCAGGCCGCCGACGACCTCGCCGCCACCGACGGCGAACCGGCCCCTGGCCCCCTGCCCGTGGCACTTCGCACCGCCGCCTGATGCCCCGGCGCCCCTCCGACGACCTGTACGTCCGCTATATGCGGGCCTACCAGGCCTCCGCTCGCCACACCGCCGACTGCACGGCCTGCCAGACCGACGAGCTCTGTGCGGCCGGGGCGCCTCTGCACGAGCGCTTCGCCCGGCTGCAGGACGCCTACCGGACCCGCCAGGCCCAGCGGAACCGCTGACTCGACCACTCCATGGAGAACCTGATGCCCAGTTCACACCTCATCCCCACGCCTCACTCCCCCACCACCACGTCCGCGGCCGCCCAGGACTGGCGTCACCGCGCCGCGTGCCGCGAGGAGGACCCCGAGCTGTTCTTCCCCGTCGGCAACACCGGCCCCGCGCTGCTGCAGATCGAGGAGGCCAAGAGGGTCTGCCGCAGCTGCCCCGTTCAGGAGCAGTGCCTGCTGTGCGCCCTGGAGACCCGTCAGGACTACGGCGTCTGGGGCGGTGCCAGTGAGGACGAGCGTCGCGCGATGAAGCGCCGTGCCGCCCGGCAGCGCGTTCGCAAGGCCACCACCCGGACGGCTTGATCCGGCCCTCTGCCTCCGTCCGCACTCAGCCACCCCCTTCCCGTGGGGGTGTGCCGGGTGCGGACGGGGACAGGGGGCCGGATCGGCCGGCCGCCGCATCGAGGGAGGGACCACATGATCCGCTGCATCACTGGCGCCACCTGGCGCCGCTACCAGATCCGTGAAGCCGAGATCGCCCAGAGCACCGCTGAGCTGGCGCAGGCGCGACAGGAGGCATCGGAGGCCGAGGTCGACGTCGCGCTCATCCGCGAGGACCTGTTCGACCTCCAGGCCGCGCATGAGGAGACCGAGGCCGCGCTGGCCGAGGCCCGGCAGGAGCGGGGCACGCTGCGCCGCGCGCTGGCCGACGTCACCGCTGTTCTGCTGGCGGCCGAGGACGCCGAGGCCGCGCGGCGGCGGGCCGCCCGGCTCCTGATGCGCTACAGCGAGTCCGCCGACCTGGTGCTCCTCGCGCAGGAGCCGCAGGTGCACCTCTACCTGCACCGGGGCGTCGTCCGCTCCGCTCACCCCACCGCCGAGGCCGCGCGGTTGGCCGCCGAGGCCGAGGGCGCGCACCCCGACGGCTGGTTCAACGCGGCCGACGACACCGAGGCCCGGGAGGCCGCGCCGCCGATCTTCAGCCTCGGCAGCCTGCCGCTGGAGGGCGCTGCGTGGCCCGACCGCAGCCGGGTGTTCCTGCATCTGCTGGACGGCCGGCCCCTGGCCGCGTTCGGCACCGAGCCCGCTGCCCGCGCAGCGCTCTGCGCCACCTGCACGGCCTCCCGGGTGGCCCCGGAGGTCCGGGAGATGGAGGTAGGGGCTGCGGCCCCCTCGACGGTTTCGTTCTGACCGTCCGCTGCCGGCTTCTTCTCTTCCTCCGCAGTGGCGCTCTTCCAGTGGCCGTATGCCGCGTTCCACCGCCGCGCCCGCTCTTTCCAGCGGCGCGGCGATCCGTTCCAAGCCTGCTACAAACCCCGCTCCTCATGGCCTTTTGGAGGCCCCCGTGACGACCACCGAACCCCCTTCCACGGCTCTTCGGCCGGACTCCGTTCCAAGCCCGCCGGAGACGGTTCCGGTTCCGGGTCCGTCGGCTCCATCACCGCCGCCGACCGTTCCGCCGCGGTCCCCGGGCTCCGGATCGCGCCCGCGACGCGCCCCGTTGACGACGGCGCAGCGGATCGCCGCGGCCGGTGTCGCGCTCGCCGCGCTCACGCTCGCGCTCACCGGCCTGTACTTGTCGTTCAACAACGTCGCGACGTTCGCTCACGAACGGCTTCGGTTTCACAGCGTGGACGACGGCCGTATGTTCATCGGCGGGGTTGACCTGGGCATTCTCACGCTGATCGCGGTCGATCTGCTGCTGGCGTGGCTGCGCCGCCCGGTGATGTGGATCAGGTACCCGGTGTGGCTCCTCACCGGGGCCACCATGGCCCTGAACAGCGCTTCCGCCGCCCCGGAGGGGAAGTGGCAGCTGCTGGACTACGTCGCTGTCGGTGCGCACGGCGTTGTCCCGGTGCTGTTCATCGTGGTGGTCGAGATCGGCCGCTACGTCATCGACCAGGTGGTGCGGCCCGATCAGGTGCGCACCTCGATCCCGCTGGTGCGCTGGCTGCTCGCCCCGTGGCCGACCGCGAAGATCTACCGGCAGATGCGGCTGCGGAGCCTGAGCTACGACGAGATGGTTCAGCGTGAGGCTGACCTGCGCGGATACATGCTGTGGCTCACTCGGATCTGTGAGGCGGAGGACCGGGAGCCCACGGCGGACGAGCTGCTGCCCCAGACGCTCGCCCCGCACGGCTACACCGTGGCTCAGGCCCTGGAGTTGCCCGTCAAGCAGGCCCGGGAGGCCGATGCGCGCGCGGCTGAGCTGGCCGCGCGGGAGCGGGAGGCGAAGGTCGCCCGGTGCGAGGAGGAAGCGGCCGCGAAGGTCCGCGAGGCCGAGGCGCAGAAGCGCATCCGGATCGCCAACATCCAGGCGCAGGCGGAGGTCGAGGAGGCCGAGCGTGCGGCTGAGGACCAGCGGACGGCCGCTGAGCGAGCCGCCGCGCACCTGGCTGACCTGGAGGAAACCGCGGAGATGCGCGAAGCGCAGGGTCGGGCCGCCCGCGCCGAGGCCGAGCGGCTGGAGTCGGAGGCCGAATCCGAGCGCCACCAGGCCGAAGCCGCGCGGTTGAGGGAGCAGCGCCTGGTGAGCGAGGCCCGCGCCGAGGCGGCCGAGCGGCAGAAGGCCGAGGACGCGGCGGCCGCCGCCCGGGCTGCCGTGGAGGCGGAGGAGAACCGGTCGCGGGCTGCGCAGTTGCGGGAGGCGGCCGTCGCCGCTGAGCAGCGTGCGGTCGAGCTGGAGGACTGGGCCAAGCTCACCCCGGCTGAGCGTGCGGTGAGGCGGGTTATGCGCATGGTCGCCAGCGAGGCGGGTGGTGAGCCGGAGCGGCTGCCGCTGTCGCGGATCGCGCAGGAGTTCAATGTCTCGGTCAGCACCGCCGGGAACTACCGGTCCGAGGCCGCGGGCCGGCTCCGCGCCGGTCAGGACGGCTACGGCCGCCCCGAGCTGCACCCCGTTGCCTGAGACCTCCCGTGCCGCCGCAGGGCGGCTTGTCCGGGCTCCCACTGCCGCACCCGAACCCGTCGTCGTGCCGGGGTCGGGTGCGGCCACGGCCGCCCGGCTACTCCCCCACCCCACCCCCTTGGAGGAATTCCATGGATGCCAACAAGCTGTTCACGGAGGCCGGTCTGCGGTCCTTCGTCGACAAACGGCGTGACCAGCACCTGGCCGACGCGCAGCAGTACGGGCAGCTTGCCGGACTGTTCGCGGCCCGGCTGCGGCAGAGCCCCATCGAGGGCGACTGGCCGATGGAGGCCCGGCTGCGGGCCTACCGGGTGGTGCGCCACCTGCGGAAGCTGGAGAAGGACTCGAGGCACGCCGCGTCCGACGCGGAGGCCCTGCACGCCGCCTACACGCACCAGGTGCTGGAGCTGCCCGCCCGTCGCGAGCGGGCGGCTCTGAAGCGGGCGAAGGCCAAGGACAGCCGGGCGCGGCGCCGGGCGCTGCGGCGGTCGAAGGTCGCCGCCGGGCTGGAGCAGCCCCAGCCGACCAACCGCGGCTACAGCTTCCGGCTCGCCGGTGGGGGCGAGCAGATGCCGCACGTGACCGACATCTTCGCCAAGCAGCGCAAGGAGGGTTGATGGCGCGGAAGCGGACGCGGGCGCAGAACCAGGCTCAGCACTGGGAGCAGCGGCAGGTGCTGGCGAGGGAAGACGGCCCGCAGGCGGTCGCGAGCGTGTGGTTCGACGCCGCGCGGATGGTCGCCAAGCAGCGGGCCTTGGGCGGCGAGATGGAGGTCTGGGAGGAGCTGGCGAAGGCCCTGAGGGACTTCTACCAGCGTTACTCGCAGTGACTCTTCTTCATCATCACCACCCGCGAGAGAGCCCCTGGAGCGGGGGCCAACACGTGCGCACGCCCACGCTCGCGCGTGCGCGCGTGAGAATCCCCGATCCGATCACACTCTGTCAACTCCTGGAAATGGACTGTCTGGAGGTCTGATGGCCGACGAACCCCCCAACGACCGGGATGATGGCCCGGTCCCGATCAGCTTCACGGCCCCGCTCAATGCGGGGCCGACCGCGCGCCCGCCGGCGGCCCCGCCCGCACCGCCGCCCGAATCGGCCCCGGCATCACCGGAGCCGGAGCCGGAGCCGGAGCGGGAGCGGGAGCCGACGCCGGAGGATGCGGGGCGGCCGCTGCTGCGGGCGGTCCCCGGCCCCCAATCCGAACGGGATTCGGAGCCGGTCGAGATCGAGGAGCACCCCTGGGCCAGCCCGATGCAGGCCCTGGCGGCCCTCCCGG
Source organism: Streptomyces chumphonensis (assembly GCF_014779715.1). Taxonomy (GTDB): domain Bacteria; phylum Actinomycetota; class Actinomycetes; order Streptomycetales; family Streptomycetaceae; genus Streptomyces; species Streptomyces chumphonensis. The sequence goes on along the minus strand of NZ_JACXYU010000021.1, from coordinate 16,133 downwards.
ACCCGGCCCTGGCCGACTCCCCCGTCACCGCTGACGACGACGGCCGCGACCAGGACCTGGGCGGCGACGGCAGCGGCGAGCAACTGCTGCCGCCCGCCGCCGAGAACGGTGAGCAGCGCGAGCGCGGCGGAGCTGGCGCGCTGGCGATGGCTGCCGGACTGGCGGTCTCGGTCGCCGCGCTGCGCGGCCTGGAGCGCGAGCGCGACAGCAAGCGCAAGGACGAACGAGGCGGCCGGGCCGGACCCGGCGCGGGCGGGCCCGGAGCGCAGCGGCGCAGCGGTGGAATCTCCGGCGCCGGTGGTGGAACCGGCGGCGGGACGGGCAGCTCCGGCGGCCTCAGCGCCCGCCGAACGGATACCTCCCGCACCGGCCAGGGAACCGGATCGGGCGGGGGCGGAGCGCTCGGCGGCGGTCGTGGAGGCGACCGGCGCGGGCCTGGAACGCGTGGCGGCGGTAGTGACGACCGGCCCGGCCCCCTGCGGTCGACGCACCAGTCGGCCGGCGTGGGAACGCTGGGGAACCGCACCGGCAACCGCGGCGGTGGAGGCTACGGCACCGGCGGTTGGGGCAGTGGTGGAGCACCGCACCGTGGAGGTGGAACCTCCGGCGGCGGCCGTGGACGTACCGGGCCGGGGAAGTCCCTGGGCCGGGACGGCACCGGCCGCGCCGTGGCGCATCCGGAGCACCGCCGCTCCGACGTCACCCCGCTGGTTCACCGCGACCGGCGCCCCGGCGGAACCGGCGGTACCGGCGGTGGAACGGACCGGAAGACGGCACCGACCAAGAGCCGCGGCCGCTCGGGCCGGACCACCCTGGCCCAGGCGCTCGGTGAGGACGCCACCCGCAGGACCGAGCCGCGCCTGACGCGCCGCCGGGCCGGGATGCGCCCGCCGATCTGGCGGCGCGAGGACCACCACAAGAAGAAGGAGAAGGAAGGGGGCAAGCCCACGGCAGGCGGCGCCGCGCCTGCGCCCGGAACCGGCGGCACCTCCTCAGCCGGGCCCGGTGCGCGGCCGCCGCTGACCCCGGGGGCCAGCACCAGCCACAAGACCCGGGCAGGCAGGACGAAGACGAAGCCCGGCGCCCCTGACCCGCAGAGCAAGAGCAAGAGCAAGAGGCGGAGCAAGGGGAAGGGGCGGCGCGGCAGGACGGGAAACAACTCCTCTTGGTGGCGGCCCCGGGGCTGGTCGAAGGCCCGGGAACGGGTCCGCTCCCGGGCTCGTCCCGCCGCAGGCGGTGAACCCTTCGACGACGACGGCGGCAACTTCTGGACCGGCACCAGCACCGGCACCGGTTCGTCGGGCCCGCGCCAGACGCCGTGGGAGTCGGCCGCCGAAGCGACACACGATCACGACACCACGGTGTGGCGGGCCGACAAGCCGCCCCCGCCCGGCCACACCCAGGAGCAGATCACCACCGGCGTGCGGATGCTCGGCCCGGCCCCGACCCCGCACCACCCCCGGCCCGTCACCACCGCCCCCCACGCCACGCACACCAGCACGAAGGAGACAGACGTGCCCAACCCGCGTACCAGGACAGGCGCGCTCGCCGTGTCGCCGTCGGGCGCCTACCAGCCCGCTGTCGGCAGCAGCGGCCACGACACCGACGTCAAGCTCGGCGACGCGCTGCGCCACCTGAAGAAGCTGACCAAGGCCAGCTGGGCCGCCTACCGGCAGTTCGAGTGGGCCGCGGACGGGGCGCTGAAGCTGCGGGCGGCGATGCTCGACCTCGCCGAGCTCCTGGCGCAGCGGAACAACGTGATCGGCCGCAGGACCCGCGCGGCACTGGCGCGGCTGGCGGAGTCGATGGACCGCCTCGCCCGTGCCGCCACCCGCGCCAAGGACGCGACGCTGGCCTCCGCCGAGATGACCGAGGCCCTGGCCCGCGACATGGAGGCCGCCTACCGGCCGATGCAGCAGATCACCGCCGACAAGGGCCTGGCCACCCCGTCGGCCCGAACCCACAACCAGCCCTGAAGAAAGGACAACCGGTATGGCAGAGGCAGAGAACGACAGCACCGGCGCGGAGCTGGAACTGGCCGACCGCAGCGCGGACCGGGACGACCTGAGCTTCCTGACCCTGGCCGCGCGGTTCACGCGCCTGGCCGCCGGAGCACTCCGGTTGTCCGAGGCCGTAGCCGCCGGCCAGCGCCGGGCCGCCCGCAACGCCGAGGCCAGCCACCAGCTGGCGGACTTGATGGCCCAGGCCGAGGTCGATCCCCGGCACGTCGCCGCGATGCGGGAGATCGCCAGCCAGCAGCAGGTCACCGCCGAGGCGACCGGCGACATGGCCGGTGCCGCCACCGACCTCGCCAGCGACGCCGACGCGGCCGACAGCGCCCACCGCGCCGAGTACCAGGACCTCTACGACGAGGGCCAGGCCATGGCGGCCAAGGGCATCACGCAGCCGAAGCCCGGCTGGTTCGCCACCTAACCCCCCTACACCCTCCACGCCCCGGGCCGGTCTCCGACCCGGGGCCCCTACCCCTGTGAACAGGAAGGACCGGTCACCGTGGCCACGACCACCCTCACCCCGACCACCACCGTGCAGCCCGCCACGACCGGCCGGTCCCGCCGTCGGCGCGCCCGCATCGAGCGGATCGCCTACATCGTCGCGGCTCCGGGCCTGGCCATCGGCCCGCAGCTGGACGCGGCCTGGCCCGCGCACCTGACCGCCGCCGCCACCGGGACCCTCACCCTGGCCTGGCTCTACCACAAGGCCCGCCCCGCCGAACGGCAGCGGCTGCGCCGGGAGAAGGAGCGCCTGGAGCTGGCCACCGACCACCGCCTGGAGCTGCTGCGCGCCTGCTACCGCGCCACCCCGGCACTGACCGGATCGGCCCTCTACCTGGGGCTGCTGGCCGCCGGTGCCGCCGGCATCGGCGTCGAGCCGCTGGTGCAGTACGGCGCCCCCAGCCTCTGGGCCGCGGTGATGGCCGCCGCGCTCCCCCGAACCCGCGCGCCGCGCCGCAAGCGCCGCTCCCCCGCCGAGATGCTCGCCGAACTCGAGCACGCCGCAGGCCTTCCCCACAGCACCGACGGCCAGGACCAGGAGCAGGACACGGGTCAGGAGCGGCGGCTGCCCGCTCCACGGACCTATGCCGAACTCGTGGCCTGGCACTGGGAGACCTCCGAGGCCGCCAAGGGCTGCCACCTCGGACACGTCCAGCAGCTCGCACCCGGTCGGCCCGACTTCCGTGCCGTGCTGGTCGCCCCGCGCGGCAAGGCCGTCCCGCAGCTGACCCCGGCCGCGCTCGCAGCGGTGTGGGACCTGCCCGAGGGCACCGTCAGCATCGAGCCGATGCCCGGCCACGGCCCCGGCCACAAGCTCATCACCGCCCGCCCCACCCTCGATCTCGACTCCCAGATCTCCGGCGACAGCACGAGCGGCGGGCGCATCGACCCGGACCTGGCCGCGCTGTGGCGCTCCCGGCTGGCCAAGCCCGGCGGCCCGCTGGACGGCGTGCACCTGCTGGAGACCAAGATCGAGGCGAACCGGATCGCGCTCCGCGTGAGGGCCGCCGACGATCAGGTGCTGCGCCTTCCCCACCAGGGGATCGCCCGCGCGCTGGACATCGACGACATGGAGCTGGTGGTCTGCCAGACCAACCGGATGGGCGACGGCATCATCTCCGTCTACGAGACCCACCCGCTGCTGACCATCCGCGAAGCCACGGCCCGCGATCTCACCATGAACGAGCGCGGTGAAATCGCCTTCGGCCTCCAGCACGACGGCCGGCCCGCCCGCATCAACCTGTACAAGCCGGGTCTGGGTGCGACGAACGACCTGTTCGTCGGCGCCCCCGGCGCGGGCAAGTCGGTGGCGCTGAACACCCTGCTGATCGCCGAGCGGATCAACGGCGTCGTCTCGATCGTGGCCGACGCGCAGGACGGGATGAGCCTGCCGGAGGCCAACGGCCGCGTCGCGCACTTCGGTTCCGGCATCCCAGCGGTCGCCGCAGCCTTGGCCGCCGCCTACGCCGTCGCGAAGTACCGGCAGAAGATCTCCAGCGCGAACGGCTGGGGCTCGTTCACCATCAACGACCCCTGGCGCCTGGTCGTCATCACCCTGGACGAGCTCAACCTCATCCTCGCCGAGGAAGCCGAAGCCGACATCCCGCCCGCCTTCAAGACCTGGGTACTCGGCCTGATCAGCAAGTTCCAGATCACCGGCCGGAAGATGGGCGTCGGCATCCGCTTCGCCGCACAAGGCATCCACTCCGCCGACCTCGGAGACAAGGTCAAGCTCCGCGCCAACGCCAAGACCGGAGCCGTGTGGCTGGGCCGCACCACCAGCGGCACCACCTCCCACATGGCCACCGAAGGCATCCTCCCGCCGGGCGTCGACCTCGTGCCGATCCCGGAGACCTTCGGCGGCGACGACATCGAGGCCGCCTTCCGCGGCGAGGAGACACCGCCCGGCCCGACCACCGCCGGCATGGCCAACCTCATCCGCCAGGGCCGACTGACCCGCATGCGGGTCTGGCGCGCCGCCAAGGACGCCAACAAGCAGTACACCGGACTGATCGACCTCTACGAGTCCGCACCCATCCCCTACCTGACCCCCGAAGAACAGGCTGTGTTCGACGCTGAGCACGCCCGCGCCCTCGCCCACGCCGAGAAGCTCCTCGCCGGAGACGACCAGGACGACGACACCGGCGACATCGACGACGGCCTGGACGAACTCCTCGGCACCGCCAGCACGGCGGCCGAACCGCCCACCGTGCAGAACCGCATCCTCAACCTGCTGACCGAGCACGGCTCCATGAAGCTCCGCGACATCCAAGAGCACCTGGACGACGTCCAGCCCGCCACAGTCAGCAACACCGCCAGCCAGCTCTGCCGCACCGGTCAACTCCACCGCGCAGGCCGCGGCATCTACACCCTCCCCCAGTAGCCGGCAACACCCTCCCGCCCCTGGCGCCCTCCCAGCCCACCCGGCCGGGAGGGCGCCTCATTCAGCAGCCAGGAGAACCACGGTGAACACCGCCGCGAACAACCCCCGCATCGACACCGGCCAGCCCCGCACCGAGATCGAGGCCGCGGCCGAGGCCGCACAGCTGATCGCCGCCGCCTACTCCCCCGCCCCCCACACCCCACTCGCCACGGCCTACCGGGACACCACCCCGGTCCCCGTCTACGGCCCGACCCCGCCCGTGCACCAGCCCGACCGGCGCGTCGTACCCGAATGGGCTGCCGGCATCGCCGTCGCAGGCGTCGGCCTGGGCTGCTTCGCCGCCCTGACCGGAGCAGGCATCTACGCCGCCACCGCCGGAATCGCCAAGCTCACGATCTGGGGCGTCGCTGCTATCGCCGTGCCCTTCGTCGGCATCAGCGCCGTCGCCATCGCGATCGGCACGGCCATCCGGTGCGTCCGCGCCGCCGCCCCGCCCGTCACCCACCACCACTACCAGGGCGCCGTTACCCAGCACCACCAGAACATCACCACCCGCGGCGCGATCGCCCGCACCCGCATCAACCAGTAGCGGTCACTCCTGGCCTTCGTACTCCGTCAACCGCAAGCGGCCATCCCCGCCGACGTAGGCGTCCCAGATCTCCCCACCGATGACCACGCCGTCGATCAGCACCTCGACGTCCTCCTCGACGTCGATGTACACCCGCCCCTTCTCATCCGTACCCGCCGGCCAGATCACCCCGTCGCCGGTCACTTCCTCGAAGTAGAAGTCCGGCCGCCGCCGAAACCACGCCATCGCCACCCCCTTCTCTCTACCGACCATTCTTCCCACCGACACTCCGACACGCACCCACATCAGCCAGACCCCCGGACCCAGCCGGTGCCCAGCGAAGCGGGACCACACCGCCACCCCATGACAGCCGCATCACGGGGCCATCGGTGGGATGAGGCCGGTTGCGACGAGGATGTGGAGGCATGCGGCCGTGATGCCGGAGAGCAGACCCAGCGCCGCCAGATGCTCCAGAATCCGGCGCGCCCTCACCCGCTCCGCCCCACCCACATCACCCAGCACGTCTCCGCCACCGCATGTTCGGCCGCGCGACCGGCACCGTCCACCACGACACCCGCTGACCCTCGGGGCACCCGCCTTTCCACAGACACAGCAGACACCCAACAAGGAGCAGTCATGGGCTTTTTCAGTCGCGAGATCGACAAGGTCAGCACGGAGGAGGAGCGCAACCGCGCCGCCCAGGAGGCGGCGGCCGCCCAGGCGCGCGAGGCCCGCCAGGAGGCCGTGTACGAGGCGGCCAGCCGGGACGCCAAGGCGCGTGCGCAGGCCCGCCGGGCAGCCCAAGCGGAAAAGCGCTCCCGGATCAAGACCGTCGGCCAGATCCGCCGCGTCGGCCGTGGACGCTACGTCACCACCGGCTGGGAGATCGACGTCCCCGACGGCAGCGGACGCGGACGCGTCACGGAGACCGAGGCCACCCACACCGGCACCCTGGGCGGCTTCACCCCGGCCGAGCTGTGCCGCATCGCGCACGGCCCCCGCTGCCGCCGCTGCTGACCCCGCTCCGGGCCACCCGCCCGGCCCCCGAACCACCGCCCCGTCACCCACCCCGGGTGCCGGGGCAATTCCGTGCCCGGGGACCGGACAGGCCGCCCGGCCCGCACCACCCCACCCACGAGAGGACCCGACCCGATGGCATCCGCGATCATCGCCGCCCTGGCCGCCCTGATGGGCGCCAGCCTGTCCACGCTCCTCCAGCAGCGCGGCGCCCGCCGCGAGCGCCAGGCCGCCGACGCCGAGGCGCACCGCCAGGCGCTCATCACCGCCGTGGCCGCCCTGGTGACCGCACTGGCCGCGCACCGCCGCGCCATGTGGGTGCGCGAGGACGCCCGCCTCACCGGCGCCGGCCCCGAGAAGCTCGCCGCCGCCCGTGCGGAGAGCCACGCCACCCGCGCCGCCGTCACCGGCCCCCACACCCGCCTGGTCATGCTCGCCCCACCCCCGCTGGCCCAGGCCGCCGACGACGCCACCGAGGCCGCCTACGCCCTGCGCCACGCCCCCGACACCGAGACCCTGACCGCCCGGCGGGAAGCGGCCCGCGCGGCCGGTGACGCCCTGGTGTACGCCGCTCGCGCCCACCTCGCGGCCCGCTGATGCGCGCCGCCGACCTCGACCGGCCGTGGACCGCCGACCCCAAGCGCACGCGCAGCACGTACACGGCGTGGGAGAAACGGGTGGACCACACCCGGGCCTTGACCGGCTGGGCGTCCTGCCGGGCGCAGTACTCTCGCCGCAACTCCGCCCTCCAGGCGGCCAACGAGCTCGCCGCCGACGCCGCCGAGCAGGCCGCTACCGCCGCTGGCGCCTACCCGCACGTCGTCACGCTGATCCAGCTGCGTGCCCGCTGCCTGGTCGCCGGTCAGCTCATGTTCGACCGGATCCGCATCAGCGAGTACGAGCAGTCGACCCGCGGCCTGCTGCTCGGGGCCGGACTGGAGACCCCCCGCCCCCGTACCGGCCTGAAGGCTTTCCGTTCCGCCCCGGCCACCCGGGCCGGGGCCCCGCTCCGAGTCCAGGAGACACACCTGATGAGCACCACCGACGAGACGATCCGCTACACCGCCGACCTGGGCCTGCTCGCCGACCGGCACGTCCTGCTGATTGAGCGGGGCTGGGACCCGTTCAAGAACCGGTGGGCGCTGACGGGCGTTCATTAGGCAAGTGCGTTGTCGGGCAACGAGGTGTCGGCTTGCTTGGAACACGTCTCGGGAGTGGTGAGCTCGCATGTTGAGGTGTCGTGTATTCCAGCTCAGAGCGCCCCGATCGGTCGCTTTGGGTCATGCGGGCGGTGTCCAGGGCCCGGCCCGGAGTGGGTACGTTCGTTTGATGGCGCGTTCGAAGCGCCTCGGGAGGGGAGAGTGCCGGTGGACGTCGTCGCGATTATGGAAGCACTGGCTGAACAGGGCGTAACGGTGCTGTTCAAGGCCGACGCTGAGCGGATGGCAGAGAGGGGCAACCCTTGGACCTTCGTCGCCAGTGGAGGGCCGTTGCGCGAGGACGTCCTTGTGCGAACCGATGCCGCGTCTGTGGAGCAATGCCTCGCAGTGTGCTTGCCCCGCCTGCGTGAGCTGGGCTTTTCGTTCCCTGAGTGAGAGAGCGGGTGTGACCGAACCGCCGCCCTGGATGTAAGTGACGGCTGCTTACATGAGCCCATGGACACCGTGCCCACGACCGCCGCCCTCCTCCCGAACCCCGCCGAGCTCCGCGCGCACCTGCGCGCGCTGGCCGTGCTGGACCAGGCAATCTGCCGCGACCCGCGGTTCTCCCGCTACTCCTTCTCCAGCACCTGGGGGCCTGGGACGGAGGCGGCCCTGATGGACAACGGCTCGGGTGACGACTTCTCCGTCCTCTTCACCCCGGCCGGTGTGCTCGTCCGCGGCTTCGACCACGAGTCGGAGATGAGCCCGTACGGCACGGATGACGAACAGGTCTGGCCCGGTGTCATCGACGAGGTGCCCGCCGCGCTGCGCCCGCTCCTGGACGACCCGGCCTTCGTCGACGAGGGCCTCGGCGCCCCGCGGGTCACCGCCTGCCTGTGGTGGGAGACCGGCGGCAGCGCCTGGCGCACCGGATCGGGCATCGAGTTCCCCTCGGGCAACCCGGACCCGGACGGCTCCGGGCACCTCTTCCGCCTCCTCACCGACCGCTCCCCCGAGGCCGTCCAGGCGCACTTCGAGGAGGACTACGGGCGGCCCGTCCCCCTCGACACCGTCCGCCACGTCCTCGCAGGCCACCCCCTGACCCCCGAAGCCGCTCGCGGCCTCAACCCGGCCGCCCTCTCCGACGAGGCCCTGCTCCGCCGGATCGCCGCCCACCCCGAGGTCGAGGCGTACCTCGCTGGCGACGGCGAGTTCGACCTCACGCGGACCGACCCCATCGAGTCGATCGCCCTTCCAGCCGGTCTCCCGGTGGAGCCCGTGGCCAGCTGCAACGCGGGAGGCACCCACTACCTCTGCGGCCCGGCCGGCTCCGACCGCGTCCGCCCCGTCCTCTACACCGACTCCGGGGGCCAGGCCTCCCTCATCGCGGAGTCCCTCGCCGAGGCCCTGACCCTGACCATCGTCCTCCCCTCCTGGCACGATGCCCTGGCCGGCTTCCGTCCCCCCGCACTCAACGCCGACTACCTTGAGGACAACCCGGACCACCCCGAGGTCCGCGACCGCCTCCTCGCCGCCCTCCGCCTCCCCCCGGCCACCGAGCCCGAGGTCCTGGCCCGCCTCCTCACCACGGCCGCCCGCACCGTCCCGGACGGCTTCCTCCCTTCGGTCGAGGGCGAGGAGGACGCGGCCTTCGAACCGATGCTCCGTCTGCCGACCGAGTAGGACAGCCCCGCCGCGCGCCGCCTTCCGGACCCGACGTACCGCTACGGCGAAGCCACCATGGGCTTGTGGTGGAGGGTGTTGGCCGGGCATACCACCTTGGCTGCGACGACCCCGCTGTACCGATGTTCCCCGAGGCCGAAACACGTGCCAGCCCTCCCGGAGCGGACCTCATCCGGACCGGTTCCGCCGACGTGCGGCGGGAAGACGGGTGACGGTCCCTGACTGTTCATGTTGCTCCCGGGCGTGCGCGAGCTCCAAGTCGAGCTCGGCGACGATCCGGCGCAACGCGGCGCTGACGGCTTGCTCGTTTGCGAGCTCTTTCGTGACGGCAGCCAGCTTCTCTTTCACCTTGCCGTACCGGTCGGCGAGTTCTTGCATGGCGGCCGGGGTGGCGTTCTGAGCTTTGACGCGGGCTTGGAACTCCTCGATGAGGTCTCTGTGGTCGCCGTAGGCGACGTCTCGTCTCAGGTTGGACTCGCGCAGCAGCTCGGTGGCCGTGAGCCTCCCGGTTTCCGACCGCAGTGGGGTGCCGGCAAGGAGACGGTTTGTGGCACTCCGCAACGCTGCCCGCTCGGCTTCCCGGTCTCGAACGCGTCGATTCGTCATGCGCTGCCCCTTCCGTCTTCCGTCGCACTGTCGCGGTGGCGCTCGATGATGGTCGGGTGCTGAGCGGCCTGGGCGGCAGCCCGGTCCCGACGCGGCTGGGGCGCCAATGGGTCCGCGGCGTCTGCTTGCAGCTGGACGAGTTCCTGTTGCAGCTCGGTGATGTCGCGGTCGGTGTACGCGAGATTCGCGCACGTTGATCGGCAGTCGGCTTGGCGGATCGGTCGCCCAACACCGAGCGGGTGTACGCGGGCCGGGTCGCGCTGTACCCGACGTACTACGTACAGAGCGGCATGGTCTGGAACCGCCCCGGCTTCTTCGAGCTGGGGCGGTTCGCCCAGTGGCTGATCACCGAGCCGCTGCCGCCGAAGGGCGCCCGGTCGACCGCTGTGCGGTTCCGGTCGAAAAGGACCGCAAACGCCGTGCTGACCACGGTGTTCGAGTTCCTGCGATTCGGATCCGTGCACGGCTGGGTGCCGCAGGAGGTGGTCGCCCAGCTCTCCGAGCCGAAGTACCTGTCCTTCCTCCCCGCCCGGCTATGCGGCGGGCGAACGGGACGAGTTCCGCACCTTTCAGGCCCGGACGATCAATTTCACGGCGGGCGACGAGGGCATCGAGTGGCTGCAGGATGTCCAGATCGAGCAGCTGCTTGAACTCCTGTCGCGGGCCCGGGACAGGTCCCTGGTGGCCATGCTGCGCTGCACCGGCATGCGGATCGGCGAAGGGCTGGGCCTGCGCCGCGAGGACATGCACTTCCTCACCCGGTCCACCACGGCCAACTGCCGGATCGTCGGTTGAGCCGGCGGCGGACGTGAACGTGAGGGCACGTGGACGTCGAGCAGGCGGTCAGGCAGCAGATCGATATCCCTCAGTGCGGCGACCTGTTCGGGCGGTACTCTCCCGCTATGTCAGAATTTCTCCACGATGAAGCCACTGCTCAGCGCGCCCGCGAGGTTATTCGCAAGCTGATCGCAGTGCGCGATGAAATCGCCGCGAGCCAGAGCGGCATCGCCTTCGAGGGAGCCCACCAGGCCGTCGCGCCGCACGCCTGGAGCTGGTGGATGTTCATCACCGACTCGGCCCGCATCGTGCTCGACGAGGCTGAGAAGGGATACGGCTTCGTTGTTGCGCCGGTCATGCGGAATCTGATGAACCACGCCACGGCTCTGCAGTGGCTCGTCGAGGGCGGCGAGTCCGCGCTCAAGGCGGTGGACGCTTACAGCGACGAGCAGTTGATCAAACTGATCGACAACGTCAGGCGCGTCGGTTGGGAGGGAGCGGACGGCCCGTTCGAGCAGACGGTCCGCGACGCGATCGCCGCCCGCGATGCTAACCCCGACCTCGCCGTCACCAAGCTGTACAACGAGATCAAGAACGCCGAGACGCTGCTGACCGCCTACGGCATGCCCGAGGGCTACGTGCCGTACCGGCACCTGTCGTCGTACACGCACACCAGCCGCGAAACTGCTCGGCTGTACCTGGCTGCGGATGGCCAGGGTGGACCGGCCCTGCGCGATACGCCTAGAGACAGCGGCCTCAATGATGTGCTGTGGGCCTCGGTCTGCCTTATCCAGGCCGGTCGCGTCATGGATGAAATCCTTGCCCGGCACCCCTTCACCCAGGTCCTCGACGAAGTCAGCGCCCACTTGGGCGTACCGCAGAAACTCCTCCCGCAGCGCCGCAAGCAGAAGTAGGCAGTTGGGCCTCGGTCAGTAGTCGGCGGCGGTGTCGACCGTGCTGCCGAGCGGCTGTCCGTTGCGATAGGGGAGCAGCTGCTCCAGGAAGCACTGCGCCTGACGCTGTCCCGCCCCCTGCGCGCGCCACGTGTCGTGCGGCAGCACGATGACGTTGCCGCGGTCCCACAGCGGCGACCATCCCGCCAGCGGCTCCGCCTCGAAGGTGTCGAGGAACCGCGCCCAGCCACTTTCCGGAGTGGAGAACCTTGGCGAGCGCGGCCTCGTCGAGGACCCCGCAGCGGGCCACGTTGACCAGCCACGCCCCGGGTTTGAGGTCGTTCAGCTCCGCGGCGCCGACAAGGCCACGCGTTTTCGTCGGTGAGCGGGAAGCCCAGGATCAGCCAGTCCGTCGACGGCAGCAACCGTCCGCCAGTCGCTCCCCGAGCTGCGGGAGACGTGGTGGACGCGCACACCTATACCCCGCAGCATCGCCCCCGCGTAGGAGCCGATCTCGCCGTTGCCGACGACGACGGCCTGCGACCCGGCCACAAGGCGAGGCCTGCCGGCGCCGGGCGCCCACTCGCGCGGATCGCTCGCGCGGACGTACGCGTGCGCACCCTTCGCCGCGATGAGCACGGCGGCGACGATCCACTCGGCGACCGCCTCGGTGTACGCCGACGTGCGGGTCACCATCACGCCGCGCGCGGCGAGCTCGGCCAGCGGCAGGTCGTTGCCCCCAGCCGTGTCGGTGTGCAGCCAAGGCAGGTACGGCATTCCGGGCAGGGCCTCGGCGATGGCGCAACCGGTCATGCCGTGCCGCCGCCAGATCGCCTTCGCGTTCTGCGCGCCCAGTGGGACAGTCTCGACGCTGTCCAGGCAACCAAGGACGGTGGCGCCGCGCTCGTCGGTCGCGACGATCAGCGGACCTTGTCGCACCATGCGGCGAGCTCCTCGACGTCGGCGGCCTGGTGGCCGAGCAGGATGCGGGGGCGCGAGCCGAGCGCGATCAGTGTCCGCACAATGCCCGCCTCCACCTCGGCCAGCAACTCGACCAGATCGGCACCGCCGATCTCGCTGCCCGGGTCCACGAACTCAGCCGTTCCAAAGCTGAGTTGGAAGCCTTGATCAGATCCAAGACCACCGAGGCCGATGGCCCCGCCCGCCGCGTGACCGAGCTCGAAGACCAGCTCACCGCAGCACGCGCCAGCCTCCGCCAGATGATCCGCGACCACAGCAAAGGGGCGTCACCAGCATGACTCACATACCCGAGGGACCCTGACCTGCCGATACGTGACCCACCTCTAGATAAGCGCGGCAGGCTGCTCCTGCACGCGAGCCAGCAGACCGACCGGCCCGCCCTGCGCGTGCCGCTGATCGCCCGCACGATCCGCGGCCGCGAGCTGCCGACCGGCGCTGTGATCGGCGTCGCCCGGCTGACCGGCTGCCACCAGGACCCCGACGGCTCCCCGCCCTGCACCGAATGGGCACAGCCCGGGGCGTGACATCTGGAGGTCAGCGACGTCCAGACCATCGCCCTGCCGATCCCGGCGCGCGGGCAACTCGGGGCCTGGCGGCCCGCCGAGGACCTGGTCGACCAGGTCCTCCAGCAGCTGCCGAATCGGCGGCCATAACCGCCCGGCCCGCTGCCCAGTGATCCACCCAACCGGGAGACCAACGTGACCAAGGCCAAGACCGATTCGTTCCGCTATACCGCTGACGTGGTGGCCCTGACGCCTGACGGCAGCGTTCAGCTGGTCGAGCGCGGTTGGCCGCCGCACCAGGGAAGCTGGACCCTTCCCGGCTGGCACGTCGACCCCGGCGAGACGAGCCTCGCGGCCGCGGCCCGAGAACTCCCGGAGGAAACCGGCGTCCACGTCACAACCGCTGACAGCCTGCGCCCGATCGGTTTCTGGGACGGCCCGACCGCGGCCCGCGCGGCCGGGCCGTCACCGTTGCGTACACGGCCGTCATCCCCGCCGAAACCCACATCATTGCCAGGGACGACGCCAGCACCGTCCGCTGGTGGCCCCTGGCCAACCTGCCTGAGCTGGCGTTCGACCACGCCGCCATCCTCCACGCGGCCAAGCCTCCGTCCCTGAGACACCACCACGACACAGGAGGCGTAGCCCCGACCTTCCCGGACGGGGCTACGCTCCTGTGGTTCCACCGCATTCGGGCCTGGAGGCTTTGTACCGACCGACGAGTTCATCAACTCTCTAGAGGTCAGCTGGGCAGAACGGGCCCCGCCCCGCTACGCGCTGCCAACCTGCGCGAGCTGCGACATAGGTAGCGAGATGCCGGTTCCGCAGGACTCCCTACACCTAAGCGTGAACAATGGGCACCGTTGATGGACTGCACGGCAAGGCGGGCACCCGAAGGAAGCGCGCGGTTCACAAGACGCATGAAACCCCCAGCCGTCGGGCGATGCGGGGCGCGAGGCAGGCGAAGAGGGTGGGGAGCAGCGGTGAGGACAGGGCGCGCGGACATCAAAGCATCCCGGACGGGCCCGACAACGGCCGATCGAGGTGGGGTCGCCAACAGTGGCGTCATGCACATCGAGCAACTGGTCATCAGCAAGGAAGCTTGGCCATCCGAAGAAGTCTCCTCCGAAGACGCCGAAGCCGCGGTCGCGGCATATGCGGAGCGAGTCCGGGAGTCCTACGCGCGGCTGGACCTGGAAGTCCTCACCCCGCTGTCGGATCCAGGAGAGCACCCAGCCGTCGAGCTCCGGGAAGTGTTCGTCGCCCCAGGGGCAAGGGCGGACCCGCCACCGGTGTCACTGCCGCGGGAACTGATGAAGCGCCTCGCCGACCACGGCGAGATACCGGAAGGTGACCTCCCGCCCGGAGTAGAGGCCGGGCACGCAGAGCAGATCCGACAAGGGGCCCAGCAGCCCGTGGAGCCGGTCCTGGACGTCCTGCAGGACGCGCGCCGCCAGCGCGTGGTTATCCTCGGCGACCCCGGCGCCGGGAAATCAACACTGGCCAGGTTCCTCGCGCTGTCTCTGGCCTGCGGAGGCGGACACACTCCCGAAAGCCTCGTAGGACACCTGCCAGTAGTGGTCGAGCTGCGCCGCTACGCAGAAGAACGCTGGCGGGAAGCCACATTCGAGGACTACCTCGAGCACCTTCACAGCACCGAAGGGATGTGCGTCCCCCGTCAGATCCTCACGCCGCTCTTAGAATCGGGCCGCGCGCTGGTGGTCTTCGACGGCATGGACGAGCTGTTCGATCCCGCCGTACGCGAGTCAGTTGCCAGGCGCATCGCCGCGTTCGCCTCCCGCTACCCGAATACCCGCGTCGTGGTCACATCTCGGGTGATCGGATACCGACGGGCGGTCCTGGCCGGCGCAGGATTTGCGCACTACATGCTCCAAGACCTCGACACTGAGCAGATCGAGGAGTTCACTGGCCGCTGGTACGCCAACTCCTGCCCACAAGACCCGCAGAAAGCAGCGACCCTACAAAGGAGAGTCACCGACGCCGTCGCGCACTCACGAGCGGTCGCAGAACTCGCCGGCAACCCGCTGCTCCTGACCATCCTGGCAATCATTGGCCGCCGCCAGACCCTCCCCCGTGACCGGCAAGGTGTGTACGAACACGCCGTCACGGTCCTGGTCGCCCGGTGGGACCAGGAAACCAAGCACCTCGCCCCCCACGTCAGCTCAGAAGTCCGTGAAGTGCTCGACGTCCTCGAAGCCAGCGAACTACTAGAGCTCCTGCGGCTGCTGGCGCGCCGGATGCAAGACGGCACCGGCGGCATCGCCGGCAACCACATCCACACCCGTGAACTGGAAGAGGTCCTCCACACATTCCTCAGCCAGTACGAGCTGCCACCACTACGAGTACGGGCCGCCACTCAGGCACTGGTGGAACAGTTGCGCGAACGCAACTTCATCCTCAGCCACTACGGCGGGGGGATCTACGGGTTCGTGCACCGCACCTTCCTGGAGTACCTGGCCGCCGCCGACATCGCCCACCGCTACAAAGAGGACCGGGAGTGGACCCCGCAGACCCTCGTCCACGACATCTACGGGCAACACGCAACCGATCCAGCCTGGCGCGAAGTGCTACTCCTCGTCACCGGACAGCTGTCCCCCGGCGACGCCGCCCGCGCCATCGACCACCTGCTCATGCTGAACCGCACATGCCCCGATGATGGACTTCTGTCGCTCGCTGTGCGTGCCCTAGCC
This sequence comes from Streptomyces chumphonensis, assembly GCF_014779715.1. Lineage (GTDB taxonomy): Bacteria > Actinomycetota > Actinomycetes > Streptomycetales > Streptomycetaceae > Streptomyces > Streptomyces chumphonensis. Next base: position 356 of record NZ_JACXYU010000021.1, on the reverse strand, counting down.
GAAGTTCGCAAGATCGGTACTCTCACCGATCAGAGTGAGAGCATCGTCCACGCCTTGACCGGCCGACTGACCACGTCACCATACGTTTCACCTGCACTGAGCGAGGCAGTCCCGGCGCTAGCCACCTTCAGTGATCACTGGACCGGAAGGGCCCACCTGCTGCGCTGGTACCACCTTCATGGTCAGTTCCTGCAGACCTATGACTGGCTGGACTCTGCGAGAAACGTGGGAGCCTGTATCGCCCCCGTGTTCCGTTCCCGCGAGTCCCTCGCAGTGCTTGCCAGCCACGCTCCAATGTATCGGCCACGTGTCTTCGCTGTGGAGGCATTGGCCGCTCGCTGGTCGGATGATGTGAT
>NZ_JACXYU010000020.1 GCF_014779715.1 Streptomyces chumphonensis | reverse complement strand
GATCGTGTTCGGCGTTGGTGATGAAGCGCTTCACGCCCTCGATGTGCCAGCTGCCGTCCTCCTGCCGGACGGCCGTCGTGCGGCCGGCGCCGACGTCCGAGCCCGCGTCCGGCTCGGTCAGCACCATGGTCGCTCCCCAGCGCCGGTCCACCATCGCCCGCGCGATGGCGCGCTGCTCCTCGGTGCCCAGGTCGAAGACGACCCGGGCGAAGCTCGGACCGCCCGCGTACATCCACAGGGCCGGGTTGGCGCCGAGGATCATCTCGGCGAACGCCCAGTACAGCGTGGGAGGCGCGTTGGTGCCGCCCAGCTCGGCCGGGAGCGCGAGCCGCCACCACTCGGCGTCCATGAACGTGTCGTACGCCTTCTTGAACGACTCCGGCAACGGCGCCGTGTGCGTGTCGGGGTGGAAGACCGGAGGGTTGCGGTCGGCCTCGATCGCCGAGTCGGCGAGCGCGTGGACGGCGAGCCGCTCGACCTCGCCGAGGATGTCCTCGGCCGTCGCCACGTCGATCTCGGCGAAGGGTCCGGTGCCGTACACCGAGCCCCTGTCCAGGACCTCGAAGAGGGTGAACCGCAGGTCGCGCAGGTTGGAGAGGTAGTGGCCCATGGTGCGTCAACTCCGCTGAAGAAGGACGGACGTTACCGCCGGTGCAGAGGCCGGTGCGACCACTGGCCCGGGCGCTTGCGGCCCAGGATGCTACTTACTAGTAGGACATCGCAACGGTCCACCGAGAGGCGTGCGCCAACTGGCAGGTTCCTGCCCGGCGTTTCCCCTGGACGCCGCAGCGGCGCCTCAGGACCGCGGCAGGACGCAGGCCGTCACGACCAGCCCGTCCTCGGCGAGCCAGCTCCCCGGGAAGCGCCGCGGCCCGACCGGGTGCCCCGTCGTCAGCACGCGGGCGTCGAACGTCCCCCGTGCGGCGTCGATCGTGACCGTCGCGTCCTGGAAACCGAGCCACCCGCGCGTGAGCGGGAACCACGCCTTGTACAGGGACTCCTTGGCCGAGAACAGGACCAGGTCCCACCGCCGGTCCGGACGGGCCCGCCCCAGCTCCGCCAGCTGCTCCAGCTCCTCGGGGCGGGCGATCGCCCGCAGGGTGTCCGGCCGGATCGCGCGGTCCGACTCCGCGTCGATGCCCAGGGCCGCCACGTCGCCCACCCGGGCGACGGCCGCCGCCCGGTACCCGTCGCAGTGCGTCATGCTCCCCACCACGCCGTCCGGCCAGCGCGGCGCCCCCACCGCGTCCGGGAGGAGCGCGGCGGGTGCGTGGCCGAGCAGGCCGAGGGCGCGGCGGGCGCAGTGCCGGACGGTGAGGAACTCGCCCCGACGGGCGGCGTTCGACCCCGCCGCCGCCAGGGCCCGCGCCTCCTCCTCGAAGGCGAGGGGACCGGGATCGTCGGAGAGGGAATGCGCCGACACGACGGGTGGGGGGAGTATCCGACCGATCACCGGCAGGACCGTACCAGGCGCCGCCCGGCCGTCGCCCGGAGGTTCACGGCCGGTGCCCGGCGCCGTGGTGCGCGGCGAGGTACGTGTCGATCTCCGCCGTCAGCGCGGTCTTCGCCGGCTGCTCCAGGAACGACGCCTCCACCGCGTTCTTCGCCAGCGCCGCGACGCCGGCGGCGTCCAGGTCCAGCAGTCGGGCGGCGATCCCGTACTCGGTGTTCAGGTCCGTGCCGAACATCGGCGGGTCGTCGCTGTTGATCGTGACCAGCAGGCCCGCGTCGACCATCTCGCGCAGCGGGTGCAGTTCCATGCGCTCCACCGCCCGCGTCGCGATGTTCGACGTCGGGCAGACCTCCAGCGGAATCCGCCGCTCCGCCAGGTGCTCCAGGAGCCGGGGGTCCTGCGGCGCGCTCGTACCGTGGCCGATGCGCTCGGCGTGCAGGTGGGTCAGGGCGTCCCAGATCGTGCCCGGGCCCGTCGTCTCGCCCGCGTGCGGCACGCTGCGCAGGCCCTCGGCGACGGCGCGGTCGAAGTACGGCTGGAACTGCGGTCGCGGCACACCGATCTCCGGGCCGCCGAGCCCGAAGGAGACCAGGCCGTCCGGACGCAGCTCGCACGCCTGCCGGACCGTCTCCTCGGCGGCCTCCAGCCCGGCCTCGCCCGGGATGTCGAAGCACCAGCGCAGCGTGACGCCCAGCTCGGTGCCCGCGGCCTTCCGGGCGTCCTCGATGGCCTCCATGAAGGCCACGTCGGGGATGCCGCGCCGGGTCGAGCTGAACGGCGTGACCGTCAGCTCCGCGTAGCGGATGTTCTGACCGGCCATCTCCCGCGCGATCTCGTAGGTCAGCAACCGCACGTCCTCGGCGTCCCGGACGAGGTCCACGACGGAGAGGTAGATCTCGACGAAGTGGGCGAAGTCCCGGAAGACGAAGAACTCGGCCAGGGCCTCCTCGTCGGCGGGCACCCGGCTGTCCGGGTGCCGGGCCGCGAGCTCCGCGACGATCCGGGGGGAGGCCGAGCCGACGTGGTGCACGTGCAGCTCCGCCTTGGGCAGGCCCGCGATGAAGCCGGACAGCTCGTCGGGGATCGTCAGGTCGGTGAGGTCGGACAAGGGTGCACCTTTCGGAGAAAGCAGCGGCCCGTGAAGGCCGCCCGCCATCGTATGCCCGGTGCGCGGGGGCGGCTTACGATGAACGGCCGCAGCGGAGCCGGGAGGACGCATGTCGCAGTACGAGGGCCGGGACGGCGGCCAGGGCGGGCCCGACCCCTGGGCTCCTCCCGGCGCGCGAACACCCCTGGCCGAGGCGGGGACGCCGCCACCGGTCGGCGGGCCGCCGACGGTCGCCGACGTCCCCCCGCCGTCGGGCGACCCGGGCGGTGGCGCCGCCCGGGTGCCGCCCGTGCCGCCCGCACCCGCGCCGCCGCCGAACGCCCTGCCCCCGCTCGGCGGACCGTACGCCCCGGCCGGCTGGCCGCCGTCGCCGGGCCCCGTCCCGGTGGGCCAGGCGTTCCGGGGCCCTGGCCCCGGGCCCGGGTACGCCCCCAACGCCTACCCGCCCGGGGGCCCGTGGCCGCCCCCGCCGCGCACCAGCGGCATCTGCACGGCGGCGATGGTGCTGGGCATCGTGGGCACGTGCCTGGCGCTGACGGTCATCGGCTCCGTGGTCGGCATCGTGTGCGGTCCGGTCGCGATCTGCCTCGGCGCCGTGGCGGGACGTCGCGTCCGGCGGGGTGAGGCGCACGGCTCGGGCCAGGCCACCGCCGGCCTCGTGCTCGGCATCGTCGGCACGCTGCTCTCGGCCGTCATCGTCGCCCTGATGGTGGCCGGTTTCATGGCCGAGGAGGACGGGTCGGACCCCTACGGAGACCCGTACGAGGGCTACAACGCCGTCACCGCCGCGCCGCTGACGCCCGGGACGCCCGGTGCGTCCGCCGTCAGTCCCCCGCCGTCAGGGCCGGAGTGGCGCGGGTGAGGACCTCGCCGCGGAAGAACGCCGGGCTGCGGCGCTGCATGGCGAGCATGAGCACGCCGCCCACCAGCAGCAGGCCCACACCGATGACGAAGACGCTGCCCACGCCGGCGATGGCGCTCCCGCTGCCGTAGGCCGGGTCCCACATGTCGACGAGCGTCTTGAAGAACACCGCCGTCAGCAGCACGCCGCCGAGGAACGGCAGCACGCCCTTGGTGACGGCGTCCCGGGCTCCCCGGCGCAGGTCGTGGCGGAAGTGCCACACGCAGGCGAAGGCGGTCAGCGCGTAGTAGAAGCAGATCATCAGGCCGAGCGCGTAGATCGTGTCGATGAGCACGTTCTCGCTGACCAGGGCCATCACCGCGTAGAAGGCACCCGTCGCCAGGCCGGCCGCGACGGTCGCCCGGCCGGGCGTCCGGAAGCGCGGGTGGACCCTGGCGAACGAGGAGGGGAACGCCTGGTAGGTGCTCATCGCGAGCATCGTGCGCGCCGCCGGGAGGAAGGTCGTCTGCAGGCTCGCCGCCGCGCTCGCTACGACCGCGAGGAAGAGCAGGACGCCGAGGGGGCCCATCACCGGCCCGGCCAGGACGGCGAAGACGTTGTCGGACGTGTCCGGGTTGCCGAGGCCGAGACCGGTGGTGCCCGTCCCGGCGAACATCAGTGCCGCGACGGCGGTCAGCAGGTAGGAGGCGACGAGGACCACGATGGAGATCATCGCGGCCCTGCCGGGCGTGGTGGAACTGCCGGTGGTCTCCTCGTTGACCGTCAGGCTGGTGTCCCAGCCCCAGTAGATGAAGATCGACAGGGACAGTCCGGCGGTGAACGCGGAGAACGAGGTGACGGAGAACGGGTCGAACCAGGTGAGGGAGAACTCCGGGGCCGTGGGCGCCGCCCCGTCGCCCGCCTTGGCGAAGGCCATGGCGACGAACAGCGCCAGCACGACCATCTGCAGGGTGACCAGGGCGTACTGGAACCACTTGGTGGCCGTCATCCCCCGGTAGCTGATCGCGGTCGCGACGGCGATGAAGGCCAGGACGGTGACGACGTGGCCGGCGGTGGAGTCGCCGAAGCGCAGCAGCGCCTCGCTCCCGGTCAGCTCCCCGAGGAGGAGGTAGAAGAACTCGGCGGCGACCCCGGCGAGGTTCGACAGCACGATGACGGTCGCGATGACCAGGCCCCAGCCGGTCATCCAGCCGATTCTGGGGCCGAGCGCCTTCACCGTCCAGGTGAAGGAGGTGCCGCAGTCGGGGACGGCCCGGTTGAGTTCCCGGTAGGCGAAGGCGACCAGGAGCATGGGGAGGAAGCCGGCGAGGAAGACGGCGGGCATCTGCGGCCCGACCTCGCCCACGGTGGGGCCGAGGGTGCTGGTGAGGCAGTACACGGGGGCGACGGTGGAGAGACCGATGACGGCGCTGCCGAAAAGACCCACGGAATTCCTGTGCAGTCCTTTGGGCCGGATCTCCTCCGGTGACGCCGCGCTACGCGCTATCCCTCCGGCCGGGCGCTGGTTGACGAGCTGTGGCATGGTCCGGACGCTATAGCGTGCTGGATCCGTAGCGGCCGTTCCGCTCATCGCCACCGGATGCCTTCCGAATACCTGAAATTCACCTCCCCCGCCTCAGATCGACAGGCGATGTCCTCGTCGTGCCCATGTCTTCGTAGGTGGTCTTCTCCCGTTTCCGGATTGCGGTAATCGCACCGTGTCCGGTTTGGGGTGGTCGTAAAAATTCCGTCGTGACGTTGGGCGGTCGCCCCGTGACGGTGCACGCCGCCGTCGCCGCGCCCCGAACGCACCGCTCGGGACGTCATGACGGGCTACACGTCGTCGGGCCCGCCCCGCCGTCCGTCGTCCGAGCGGCCGTCCCCTCCGCCGTGCGGAACGAAATCCTCATCTCTCCGGCGGCGACGGGCCGGCGGGTGCGAGGCGTTCACGGCGGCGGCGACCCCGGCGAGCAGCAGCCCGCCGAGACACCAGCTCGCCACCACGTCCAGCGGCCAGTGGTAGGCGCGGCGTACCAGCCCGGCCCCCACCCACAGCGTCAGCAGCGCCGCGGTGGCGCCCAGGGCGCGGCGGGCCCCGGCCCGCCGCAGGAGGGGCAGGAGGACGAGTGCCGCCGCCCCGTAGCCGACGGCGGCCGTCGCCGCGTGGCCGGAGGGGAAGTAGCCCTCGCCGCCGAGCGGGCCGGCCCGGTCGAACAGGGCCTTGAGCGGGAGGACGAGCAGGGGGACGGCCGCCATCGCCGCGAGGGCGGCGGCGGGTGGCAGGAGGCGGCGCCCGCGGACGTACGCGAGGACGAGTGCCACCAGGAGGACGGGGACGGCGACGTGGACGTGGCCGAGGTCGGCGCCCCACTCCGCCGGAGTGCCGGCCGCGGCGGGGGAACGCGGATCGGTCTGGCGCCACGCACGCGACAGCCGCTCGTCGGCGTCGAGCAGGGGCCCCGGCACGGCGACCTGAAGACTCAGCACGGCGAGGAGCAGCAGACAACCCACGGCGGTGACCAGCACGGCCGTCGAGGCGCCGGCGCGGCGCTGCGGCGAGCGGACGGCGAACGGCCGCCCGGGAACAGGGGGGAGTATTCCCGGACGGCCGTGGCCCCGACCGGTCACCGCGCGCCCCGGGGGGTGTGGGGCGTGCGGCGGTCCGACCGGAGTGCTGCCTGCGCCGCGGCGCAGCCCCGGTACCGGGCGAGGCTCGCCGGTCCCGGGGTGCCCGCAGTCCCGCGCGGGCGGTGTGTGCCGTACATCCGGATCCGACACTACGTCACCGGCGTGCGGCGTGGGGAGGCCGATAACCGAACGGCCATGGGCCTCCCACATCTCCTTCACCGCGCGACCGGCGCGGCGGACGGGGACGCGCCCGGGGACGGCCCGGGGACGCGCCCTCGCTCAGGCCAGTTCGGCGAACGCGCTCTCCAGCACGTCCAGGCCCTCGCCCAGCAGCTCCTCGCCGATGACCAGCGGCGGCAGGAAGCGGATGACGTTGCCGTAGGTGCCGGTGGTGAGGATGAGGAGACCGGCCTGGTGGCACGCCTTGGCGACCTTGCCCGTCAGCTCGGCGTCCGGCTCCTTGGTCCCGGGCTTGACCAGCTCGATCGCGATCATCGCGCCCCGGCCCCGGACGTCGCCGATGGCGGGGTGGTTCTCGGCGATCTTGGCCAGCCGGGGCTTCATGATCTCCTCGATGCGCTTGGCCTTCGCGTTGAGGTCCAGCTCCCGCATGGTCGCGATGGCCCCGAGCGCACCGGCGCACGCCACCGGGTTGCCGCCGTAGGTGCCGCCCAGGCCGCCCGCGTGGGCGGCGTCCATGATCTCCGCGCGGCCGGTGACCGCCGCCAGCGGCAGCCCGCCGGCGATGCCCTTCGCCGTGGTGATCAGGTCCGGCACGATGCCCTCGTCCTCACACGCGAACCACTGGCCCGTGCGGCAGAATCCGGACTGGATCTCGTCCGCCACGAACACGATGCCGTTGGCCTTCGCGAACTCGGCGATGCGCGGCAGGAAGCCCTTGGCGGGCTCGATGAAGCCGCCCTCGCCCAGCACCGGCTCGATGACGATGGCGGCGACGTTCTCCGCGCCGACCTGCTTGGAGATCTGGTCGATCGCCTGCGCCGCGGCCTCCTCGGCGCAGTTCTCCGGGCCGGTCAGCCAGCGGTAGGGGTAGGCGACCGGCACCCGGTAGACCTCGGGGGCGAACGGGCCGAAGCTGTGCTTGTACGGCATGCTCTTCGACGTCAGCGCCATGGTGAGGTTCGTGCGCCCGTGGTAGCCGTGGTCGAAGACGACGACGGCCTGCCGCCCGGTGTGGGCGCGGGCGATCTTCACCGCGTTCTCCACGGCCTCCGCGCCGGAGTTGAACAGCGCCGACTTCTTGGCGTGGTCGCCCGGCGTCAGGGCCGCCAGTTCCTCGGCGACCTTCACGTACCCCTCGTAGGGGGTGACCATGAAGCACGTGTGGGTGAAGTCCGCGAGCTGCGCGGTCGCCTCGCGCACGACGGCCTCGGCGCTGGCGCCCACCGAGGTCACGGCGATGCCGGAGCCGAAGTCGATGAGGTGGTTGCCGTCGACGTCCTCGACGACGCCGCCGCCGGCCCGGCGCACGTACACCGGCAGCACGTTGCCGACGCCGTCGGCGACCGCGGCCTGCTTGCGCGCGTGCAGCTCCTGCGACTTCGGGCCGGGGATCGCGGTGACGACGCGGCGCTCCTGCGCGGGCGTCGAAGAGGTGGAGGTCATCGCACTCTCCTTGAGGTGTTTCGGCGGGGAAGAAAACGGAAGAAAGTGTGTGGGTCGCTCCTCGCAGGCTAGGGGCAGCCGTCGGGGCGTGACATGCACCGCTGCGGAAAATTCGGCAGGGCGTGTTGGCCACGGCGGACAGGTCCCGCCACGCCGCCCCGAGGGCGGGCGGCAGGGTCTACATTGGGGCCGCGACACCCACAACGGCGGGCTGGCAGGGGGCGGAACGGCAGATGAGCGCGGACGGCGGCGCGGGCGGCGGGCTGTACGGCACGGCACCGGGCGGCGGTGATCCGCGCACCCGGCACAGCTCCGCCCCGCCCGGACCCGCCCGACCCGCCTCCGCCGGAGGCATGGCGGTGCCCCCGCCCCCGGCCGCGCCGCCCATGCCCCGGCAGGCGCCCCGGGAGGCGCTCGCCCCCCTGGTGACCTGGCTCCGCACCCCCCGGCCCGAGGCCGCCCCCGGCATCTGGCGCTACGGCCACCGGCCCCGGCCGGCCGAGGAACCGGAGGACGTGCCGGAGCGGCAGCTCCTCGGCGGGGCGCTGCTGGCCCTGCTGTGCGCGCTGCTGGTCGGCTCGCTGAGTGTCAACGAGTACCTCCCGTTCGTCTCCTGGATCTACGCGGCGCTGCCCACCTCCTGGTACGACGGGGGCGGCTCGGCCTCCCTCGTGCTGCTGCTCGCCTGGACGGTGCACCTGCTCGTCCTGCTGCCGGTCGTGTGGCTCGCCGGACGCTACGGCCGCTGGCCCCGGGTCCTGCGGCGGTACGCCTCGCCGCGCTGGCGGCGGCGCGGTGCGGTGCTCGCCAGGGCGGGTGGCGCCGTCCGCCCCTACCGCAGGGCCCTCCTCGCCCTGCTCGCCGCCGCCGTGGTGTGGGTGCTGTGCTTCAGCGACGGCGGCTGGACGTTCTGGCTCGCCCCGCTGGACTGGCTCACCCCCGACAGCTGGCGCGAACCGGTGCAGACGACGCCCTACGTCGTCGCCTACAACGTCTACTACGTCCTCTTCACGCTCCTGCTCCTCCTCCTCGCGGCCAAGGCGGGCGGCTGGCGGCGGCTGCGGCGCCGCCGGCCGACCCGGCCCGAGGCCGAGCCGTGGACCCCGATGCCCGAGCGCTCCACCGACGCCCTGCCGGACGAGTGGCCCGAGCTGCGCGCCGCCGGGCTCACCGAGCCCGCCGACCGGCTCACCGCCGACGTGCGCGGCGGCCGGGCGAGCGACCTGGACTACGTCCGCGTCGAACGCGTCTGGCGCACGGTGCGCTCCCGGCCCGACGCGCTCCCCGCCTTCGCCGAAGCGGTGCGCGAGCGCGGCGCGGCGGCCTTCCTCCACCCCTCCGGCGCCCGCGACCTGTCCGTCCGCACCGCCGCCCACGACCTGCTGACCGGCCAGGTGCGCATCGGCCGCGCCCTGGACGACCGCCGCAACCCGTACCGGCACCGGGACTGCGCGCTGGCCCTCAGCCCCGCGCTGCTCGGCACGTCGCTGCTGGCCGTGGGCCCGCCCGGGTCCGGCAAGACCGGCCGGATCGTGCGGCCCGCCGTCGAGGCGCTCTGCCTGCAGGCCCTCGCGGGCCGCGCCGCCGTCGTCGCCGTCGGGACGGCCCGCGCCGCCCTCGCCCCGGACGACGCCTTCGACGTCGTCGTCCGGCTCGGCGACCCCCGCTCCACCCACGACCTCGACCCCTACGGCGGCACGACGGACCCGGACGAGGCGGCGGCCCTCCTCACCGAGGCCCTGATCGGCCCGGACGCCGCCGACCGCCGCGCCGCGTCCGCCGCCCTCGCCCAGCTCCTCGGCCCCTACCGGGCCGCCCACGGGCACTTCCCGCCGCTGCGCGACCTGCGCGACCTGCTGGACGGGGACGCCGTCGCCGTGGCCGGGCTGCGCGAGGCGCTGGACGCGGCCGGGGAGTTCGGGCAGCAGCGCGAGCTCGACGCGCGCTCCCGGAACGCGGGCCGGCCCGGCGACCCGGGCACGCTCCTCGCCGACCGGCTGGCGGTGCTGCTGCGCCCGGCGTTCGACGGCTTCTTCGGGGGCGGCACCGGCCGCGGCGGCGGTCCGCAGCCGTTCTCGCCGCGTACCCTCCAGCACCCGTTGCGCGTCCGCGTGGACCTCCCCGAACGCGGCCACGCCGAGGCGTCGCGCATCCTCTCCCGGCTGATCCTCGCCCAGTTCACCGCCGGTGTGGCGGCGCGCGAGGACCGCTCGCTGTTCGCCTGCCTCGTGCTGGACGACGCCGAGCACACCGTCACCCCGGACGCCGTGCGGGGGCTGCGGCAGCTGCGCTCGGCCAACGCCGGGGCGGTCCTGACGCTGCGCACCCTCGACGACGTGCCCGAGGCGCTGCGCGCCGCGCTCATCGGCACCGTCGGCTGCAAGGTCGTCCTCTCCGGCGTCACCACCTGGGACGGCGAGGTCTTCGCCCGTGCCTGGGGCCAGGACTGGGTGGAGACCGAGGACGTCACCCGCAACCCCGACTTCTCCGGCGGCGGCCTGAAGCGCGCGGTGCGTGCCGTCCGGACGGCGTTCACCGGGGTCCGCGCCACGACGACCTCCGTCACCGTCCGGAAGGTGCAGCGGGAGCGGTGGTCGGCCTCGGACCTGGCCCACCACGTGCCCCCGGGCCACGCCGTGCTGTCGCTGACCTCGGTCGACGGCGAGGCCGGGCCCCCGTTGCTGGCCCGACTGGGCGGCGGCGGGGGACGGCCCAGAGCTGTACGCTGAGGCCAAGTCGGCGGGTGCCCGCGCTACCGTGCGGACAAGAGCCGCCGCACGTCCCCAGCCCGATCGGTTCCGCGCGATGCAGCCCACCCTCGCCTCCCTCGTCCAGCACTCCGCCCTCAAGCTGACCGTGCTCGCCGGCTCCGACCGGCTGGACGCGCCGGTGCGCTGGGCGCAGGTGAGCGAGCTGACCGACCCGGTCCCCTACCTCGACGGCGGGGAGCTGCTGCTCGTCACGGCGATGAAGCTCGACGCGGAGGATCCGGCGGCGATGGCCGCCTACGTCCGCCGACTGGTGGCCGCCGGGGTCGTGGGTCTCGGGTTCGCGGCCGGCGTCAACTACGAGCGCGTCCCGGCCGCACTGGTCGCCGCCGCCCGCGCCGAGGACTTCCCCCTGCTGGAGGTGCCCCGGCGGACGCCGTTCATCGCGATCACCAAGGCCGTCTCCGCCGCCATCGCGGCCGAGCAGTACCGCTCGGTGACCGCCGGGTTCGAGGCCCAGCGGGAGCTGACCCGGGCGGCGCTGTCCGCCGAGGGGCCCGCCGCCCTGCTGGCCCGCCTCGCCACGCACGTCGGCGGCTGGGCCGCGCTGTTCGACGTCTCCGGCGCGCTGGTGGCGGCGGCCCCGTCCTGGGCCGCGCGCCGCGCCGCCCGGCTCACCGCCGACGTCGAGCGGCTGCGCGACCGGCCCGCCCCCGCCAGCGCGGTCGTCAGCGCGGAGGACGGGGACGACCGCGTCGAGCTGCAGTCCGTGGGCGGCTCCCGCCGCACCCGGGCCGTCCTGGCGGTCGGCACGGACGCGCCCCCCGGCACCGCGGCCCGGTACGCCGTCAACTCCGCCGTCGCCCTGCTCACCCTCACCACCGAACGCTCCCGCGCGCTCCAGGCCGCCGAACAGCGTCTGGGCGGCGCGCTCGTGCGCCTGCTGCGCGGCGGCGCGGCCGGGCACGCCCACGACGTCGCGGGTCCGCTGTACGGCGCGCTCCTCGACGGTCCGCTGCGCGTCGTCCTCGCCGAGGACACCACCGGCCGTCCAGGGCCGCCGACCCCGCAGGCACCGGAGGCGCTGGACGCGCTGGCCGAGGTGGTCGAGTCCGGTGCCGCGCGCCGGGGGGAGACGGTGCTCACCGCCGCGGACGCCGGCCGCCTGGTCGTCCTGGCGGCGGACGGCGGGGCGGCGCTGGCCGCCTGCGCCCGGCACGCGCGGGCGGTGGGGGAGTCGGTGCTGGCCGTCGGCGTCTCCCCGCCCACCGCCGCGGCGGAGGCGGCCTCCGCGTTCCGGCAGGCCGAACAGGCGCTGTCGGTGGCCCGGCGACGTGGCGTGCCGTTCGTGGAGCACGAGGAGATGGCCGCCGGTTCGGTGCTCCCGCTGCTGGCCGACGACGCCGTCCGGGCCTTCGCCGAGGGCGCCCTGCGGCCCCTGCGCGAGCACGACGCCAGCGGACGCGGTGATCTGGTCGCGTCGCTGCGCGCGTGGCTGTCCCGGCACGGCCAGTGGGACGCCGCCGCCGCCGACCTCGGCGTCCACCGGCACACCCTGCGCTACCGCATGCGGCGCGTCGAGGAGATCCTGGGCCGCTCGCTCGACGACCCCGACGCCCGCATGGAGCTCTGGCTCGCGCTGAAGGCGACGGACACGCGCCCCGGCTGAGGCAGCCCGCAAGCCCGCGCCCAGGGCGCTCGGGGCCCGCGCGGCACCCCTGACGAAACGGCGCGACACGGACCGGCACTGCTCCGTGCCGGACAAGACACACCCCGGCGCGCTGCCCCTAACGTGGCCGACAGGCAACCCATTCCACCCCGACCCGGAAGGCCGGTATCGCAGTGACCGACGCGACTTCCACGCACCCGTTCTGGCTCGCCGGCCGACAGGCGACCGGCGACGACATCCTTGAGGTGACCTCCCCCTGGGACGGCCGGACCGTCGGCCGGGTCAGCGTGCCCACCGACGCCCAGGTCGAGGAGGCGGTGGCGGCGGCCGACGCCGTCGCGGCCGAGTTCTCCGCCGCCCCCGCGCACACCCGCGCGGCGGCGCTCGACCACGTGGTGAAGCGGCTCGGTGAGCGCGCCGAGGAGATCGCCGCGCTGATCAGCGCCGAGAACGGCAAGCCCGTGAAGTGGGCCCGGGGCGAGGTCGCCCGCTGCGTGTCCGTCTTCCGCTGGGCCGCGGACGAGGCGCGCCGCTTCAACAGCGGCGAGGCCCAGCGCCTGGACGCCGACGCGGGCGGCACCGGACGCCTGGCCCTCACCCGCCGTTTCCCGCACGGCCCGGTGCTCGGGATCGCGCCGTTCAACTTCCCGCTCAACCTGTGCGCGCACAAGGTGGCCCCGGCCATCGCCGTCGGCACGCCGATCATCCTCAAGCCCGCCCCGGCCACCCCGCTCTCCGCCCTGGTGCTGGGCGAGCTGCTGGCCGAGACCGAGCTGCCCGCCGGCTCCTGGTCCGTCCTGCCGGTGGCCAACGAGAAGATGCCCGCCCTGGTCCAGGACCCGCGGCTGCCCATCATCTCCTTCACCGGCTCCGAGCCGGTCGGCTTCGCCATCCTCGACTCCGTGCCGCGCAAGCGCGTCACCCTGGAGCTCGGCGGCAACGGGGCCGCCGTCGTCCTCGCCGACTTCGCCTCCGACGCCGACCTGGACTTCGCCGCGCAGCGCATCGCCACCTTCTCCAACTACCAGGGCGGCCAGTCCTGCATCTCGGTGCAGCGCGTCATCGCCGACGCGTCCGTTTACGACCGGCTCGTGCCGCGCGTCGTCGCCGCCGTGGAGGCCCTGCACACCGGCGACCCCTCCGACGCGGCCACCGACGTCGGCCCGCTCGTCAGCGAGGACGCCGCACAGCGGGTGGAGACCTGGGTCCAGGAGGCCGTCGACGCCGGAGCCCGGCTGCTGACCGGTGGCAAGCGTGACGGGGCCACCTACGCCCCGACCGCGCTGGAGAACGTTCCCGCCGACACCCGGCTGGGCCGCGAGGAGGTCTTCGGCCCGGTCATGACCTTCACCCGGGTCGAGGGGGAGGCGGAGGCGTTCGCCGCCGTCAACGACTCCAAGTACGGCCTCCAGGCGGGCGTCTTCACCCACGACGTCCAGGCGGCGTTCCGGGCCCACCGCGAGCTGGAGGTCGGCGGCGTGATCGTCGGCGACGTCCCCTCCTACCGCGCGGACCAGATGCCCTACGGCGGCGCCAAGCAGTCCGGCGTCGGGCGCGAGGGCGTCCGCTTCGCCATGGAGGACTACACCTACGAGCGCGTCCTCGTGCTCACCGGCATCGCTCTCTGAGCGCACCGCCGCACCACCGCGTCACCGAGCGCTCCGGAACGCCGGGCGGTCCCCTCGGCGGGGGGACGTCCGGCGTTCCGCGCATCCGGGCGCGACGGGGCGCGGGGGAACGACCGAGGGCCGGGTCCGCACCCCACGGGGTGCGGACCCGGCCCTCGGGTGAGCCGATCGTCAGGCGGGCACGATGTTCTCGGCCTGCGGGCCCTTCTGGCCCTGGGTGACGTCGAACGAGACCTTCTGGCCCTCGGTCAGCTCACGGAAGCCCTGGGTGGCGATGTTCGAGTAGTGGGCGAAGACGTCGGCGCCGCCGCCGTCCTGCTGAATGAACCCGAAACCCTTTTCCGAATTGAACCACTTCACGGTGCCGGTAGCCATGTTCATCTCCTTTTCAGGGGGTGCAGAGCGAAAGGCGCCGTTGCGCCTTCCGGGTCGCCGCATTGAGCCCATCCGGAGATGACCGGGAAAACAAAATGCGCCAGAGGGTCACGTCCCGTCCGGCGCACATCACGTTCATGGGTACCAAAACTGCAACTGGTTTCCACCCTAGCACGCACCCCCCGCGAGCATCCGGTGAATCGGGGGCGGCGTTTCCCCATGTCGCCCGGAGGGGCCCGTCCACCGTGTCCGGAGGAGCGGACACAATGGGGGGATGACGGAGATGCTCGCTGACCCGCATGTCAGCTACCCGGTGGGGGACGGTACGCAGGAAGGGCCACGGGATGTCGTCATCCTGGGGTCGACGGGGTCGATCGGCACGCAGGCGATCGACGTCGTGCTGAGCAACCCGGAGCGCTTCCGGGTGACGGGTCTCTCCGCCGCCGGCGGACGGATCGGGCTGCTGGCCGGGCAGGCGCACCGGCTCCAGGTGCGCACGGTCGCCGTCGCACAGGCGGACAGGGCGCCCGAGCTGCGACAGGCTCTGCGCGCGGAGTACGGCCCGGGGGAGCCGATCCCCGAGGTCCTGGCGGGTCCGGACGCGGCGACGGAGCTGGCCGCCTCCCCGTGCCACACCGTGCTCAACGGCATCACCGGTTCCATCGGACTCCGCCCGACGCTCGCCGCGTTGCGGGCGGGCCGCGTCCTGGCGCTGGCCAACAAGGAGTCGCTCATCGTCGGCGGGCCGCTGGTGAAGGCCGTCGCCGCCCCCGGCCAGATCGTGCCGGTGGACTCGGAGCACTCCGCGCTCTTCCAGGCGCTGATGGGCGGGGCGCGGCGCGAGGTGCGCAAACTGCTGGTCACGGCGTCGGGCGGGCCCTTCCGCGGCCGGACGCGCGCCCAGCTGGCGGACGTCACCCCGAAGGAGGCCCTGGCCCACCCGACGTGGGCCATGGGCCCGGTCGTCACGGTCAACTCGGCCACGCTGGTCAACAAGGGGCTGGAGGTGATCGAGGCGCACCTGCTCTACGACGTGCCCTTCGACCGCATCCAGGTGGTGGTCCATCCGCAGTCGGCCATCCACTCGATGGTGGAGTTCACCGACGGATCGACGCTCGCGCAGTGCGGTCCGCCGGACATGCGGCTCCCGATCGCCCTGGGCCTCGGCTGGCCCCGGCGCGTCCCGGACGCGGGCCCCGTCTACGACTGGACGAAGGCCATGAGCTGGGACTTCTACCCGCTGGACGAAGAGGCCTTCCCCTCCGTGCCGATGGCCGCCCACGTCGGCGGGCTCGGCGGCACGGCCCCCGCCGTGTACAACGCGGCCAACGAGGAGTGCGTGGAGGCGTTCCTCACGGGCGGGCTGCCGTTCACCGCAATCATGGATACGGTGACGGCTGTGGTCGAGGAACACGGCACACCCTCACGTGACGCGCTCACCCTGGACGCCGTCCTCGACGCGGAGACGTGGGCGCGCGCACGCGCCCGCGAACTGGCGAGGGGCGCCATGAACACGACAGCGGAGGCCCGCACATGACGACGGCTCTCATGACGATCCTCGGGATAGTCGTCTTCGTTCTGGGCCTGCTCTTCTCCATCGCCTGGCACGAGCTGGGCCACCTGTCCACGGCGAAGATGTTCGGCATCCGCGTCCCGCAGTACATGGTGGGCTTCGGGCCGACGCTGTTCTCGCGCCGCAGGGGCGAGACGGAGTACGGGATCAAGGCGATCCCGCTCGGCGGCTACATCCGCATGATCGGGATGTTCCCGCCCGGCGACGACGGCAAGCTGAAGCAGCGCTCCACCTCCCCGTTCCGCAGCATGATCGAGGACGCCCGCTCGGCGGCCTACGAGGAACTCCGGCCCGGTGACGAGAACCGGCTGTTCTACACGCGCAGGCCGTGGAAGCGCGTGATCGTCATGTTCGCCGGCCCGTTCATGAACCTGATCCTCGCCGTGGCGATCTTCCTCGGGGTGCTGTTGACCTTCGGCATCAACACCACCACGACGACGGTCTCCAGCGTCTCGAAGTGCGTGGTCGCGGCCGACGAGCAGAGCGACACCTGCCCGGAGAACGCGCCGCCCACCCCGGCCAACGCCGCGGGGCTGCTCCCCGGGGACGAGATCGTCGCCTACAACGGGGTGGCGATCACCGAGTGGGACGAGCTCCAGCGGCTCATCCGCGACGGCTCCGGCCAGGTCACCATCACCGTCGAGCGCGACGGCGAGCAGCGGACGCTGACGGCCGAGCCCATCCGGAACACCGTCACCAAGATCGACGAGGACGGGCAGTACGTCCCCGGCGAGTACGTCACGGCCAACTTCCTCGGCTTCGCCCCGGCGAGCGGCGTCGTGCAGCAGACCTTCCCGCAGGCCGTCGACCGCATGGGCCAGATGATGGAGGACGGCGCCGAGGCGCTGGTCGCGGTGCCGTCGAAGATCCCGATGCTGTGGGACGCGGCCTTCAACGGCGGGGAGCGCGCCCAGGACTCCCCGGTGGGGGTCGTCGGGGCCGCCCGGGTGAGCGGCGAGATCGTCGCGCTGGACATCCCGCCCACCCAGCGGGTGGCGATCTTCCTGTTCGTCGTCGCCGCGTTCAACCTCTCGTTGTTCCTCTTCAACATGCTGCCGCTGCTGCCGCTGGACGGCGGCCACATCGCCGGCGCCCTGTGGGAGTCCGTGCGCCGGCTCTTCGCGAAGGTGCTCCGCAGGCCCGACCCGGGCCCGTTCGACGTGGCGAAGCTCATGCCCCTGGCGTACGTCGTGGCGGGCGTCTTCATCTGCTTCACGCTGCTCGTGCTGATCGCCGACGTGGTCAATCCCGTGCGCCTGGCGGGCTGACCCGGCGGCGAAGCGGACACCCCCAGCCCGGCGCCGTCCCCCTTCGGGTACGGCGCCGGGCTCGATGTGCTCCGGCCCCGTGGTGTGCCGTAATCTCGGGGCTGGAGCCCGCCGATCACGGCATCGAGTACCACACCTTGGGGTTGCGCCACATGACAGCGATTGCGCTGGGAATGCCGTCCGTACCGATCAAGCTCGCCGAGCGCCGTGCCAGCCGCACCATTCAGGTCGGGTCGGTGGCGGTGGGCGGTGACGCACCGGTCTCGGTGCAGTCGATGACCACGACGCGCACCTCCGACATCGGTGCCACGCTGCAGCAGATCGCCGAGCTCACGGCGTCCGGCTGCCAGATCGTCCGGGTCGCCTGCCCGACGCAGGACGACGCGGACGCCCTGTCCACGATCGCCCGCAAGTCGCAGATCCCGGTCATCGCCGACATCCACTTCCAGCCGAAGTACGTCTTCGCCGCGATCGACGCCGGCTGCGCGGCGGTCCGCGTCAATCCCGGCAACATCAAGCAGTTCGACGACAAGGTCGCGGAGATCGCGAAGGCGGCCTCGCAGGCCGGCACCCCCATCCGCATCGGCGTCAACGCCGGTTCGCTGGACCAGCGGCTGCTGCGCAAGTACGGCAGGGCGACGCCCGAGGCCCTCGTGGAGTCGGCCCTGTGGGAGTGCTCCCTCTTCGAGGAGCACGGCTTCCGCGACATCAAGATCTCCGTCAAGCACAACGACCCGGTCGTCATGGTCAACGCCTACCGGCAGCTCGCCGAGCAGTGCGACTACCCCCTCCACCTCGGGGTGACCGAGGCGGGCCCGGCGTTCCAGGGGACGATCAAGTCCGCCGTGGCGTTCGGAGCCCTGCTCAGCGAGGGCATCGGCGACACGATCCGGGTGTCGCTGTCCGCGCCGCCGGCCGAGGAGGTCAAGGTCGGCATCCAGATCCTGGAGTCCCTCGGGCTGCGCGAGCGCGGCCTGGAGATCGTCTCGTGCCCGTCGTGCGGTCGCGCCCAGGTGGACGTGTACAAGCTGGCCGAGGAGGTCACGGCCGGGCTCACCGGGATGGACGTCCCGCTGCGGGTCGCGGTCATGGGCTGCGTCGTCAACGGCCCCGGTGAGGCGCGCGAGGCGGACCTCGGTGTCGCCTCGGGCAACGGCAAGGGACAGATCTTCGTCAAGGGCGAGGTCATCAAGACGGTGCCGGAGTCGAAGATCGTCGAGACGCTCATCGAGGAGGCGATGAAGATCGCCGAGCAGATGGAGCAGGACGGCGCGATGTCCGGCGAACCGCAGGTGAGCATCGCCTGACGGTGACATGCCGCCCGCCGTGCTCCGCAGCCGCCCCTCGCCGCCCCCGGAGCAGGGGTACAGTGCGGAGAATCGCCCCCTGAGGGATCGATCTCCGACCGCTTCGGCCCCCTCGGGCCCCGCACGGTGAGGCACCCTTCGCACGTGTTGACGACGACTTCCACCCGGCCCCTCGTGCCCGACGACCTGGACGAGGCGCTGGCCGTGCTGCACCGGGAGCCGGTCGCCAACGCCTTCGTGGCGGCCCGGGTGCAGTCCTCCGGGCTCGACCCGTGGCGGCTGGGCGGCGAGATGTGGGGCTGGTTCCACCGGGGCCGGCTGACCTCGCTGTGCTACGCGGGCGCCAACCTCGTGCCCGTGTGCGCCGGGCCGGAGGCGGTGGCGGCGTTCGCCGAGCGGGCCCGCCGCCAGGGCCGCCGCTGCTCGTCCATCGTGGGCCCGGCGGAGCCGACCGCCGCCCTGTGGGCGCACCTGGAGCCGCACTGGGGCCCGGCCCGCGAGGTACGGCCCCGGCAGCCCCTCATGCTCACCCGCTCCCCGGCCGTCGACGTCACCGCCGACCCGTTCGTGCGCCGCGTGCGCAAGGACGAGCTGGAGACGCTCATGCCGGCCTGCGTGGCGATGTTCACCGAGGAGGTCGGCGTCTCCCCGCTCGCCGGGGACGGCGGACTCGTCTACCAGGCCCGGGTGGCCGAGCTCGTCGGTTCCGGCCGCGCCTTCGCCCGCTTCGAGGAGGGCGAGGTCGTCTTCAAGGCGGAGATCGGGGCCGTGACGCCGTACGCCTGCCAGGTGCAGGGCGTGTGGGTGCACCCGGACCGCCGGGGGCAGGGCCTGTCCGTCAGCGGCATGGCCGCCGTGCTGCGCTTCGCCCTCGCCGAGTTCGCCCCCGTGGTGAGCCTCTACGTGAACGACTTCAACACGCCCGCCCGCGCCGCCTACCGGCGCGTCGGCTTCCGGGAGTCCGGCTCCTTCATGTCCGTCCTGTTCTGACCGCCCCCGCCCTCCTCGGCCGGGCCGCCCGGCGCCCGCGCGCCCGTCAGACGAGGCGCTTGATGTCCCCGCGGACGCGGTAGAAGCCGCTGGAGGACTCGTGCACCGCGTCCACGACGTACCGGGCCCCGGGTGCGCGGAGCTGGCGGGGGAACTGGACGTTCCACTCCGGGTGGTAGCCCTGGGAGACGACGTGCACGCGCAGCCGTCCGGACTCCTGGACGCACTCCAGGACGATGCCGCCCGCCGGAGCCGCCACGGACTCCACCGACGCCGTCCACGCCGCCGGCGAGCGGGTGGGGACGGCCGCGGCCAGCTTCACGTCCCGGGCGACCGGCACGGACCCCTGCTGTGCGGCCGTCACCGCCGCCTCGCTCGCGTCCACGCAGACCAGGGAGCCGTCGGTGGTGACCAGGAACAGCCGCTCGTCCGCGTACTGCATGGACAGGGCCGAGCCGCCCCCGGTGGCCAGCTTCCACAGCCGCTCCCCGTGCTCGTCGAAGCAGTACACCGAGGACTGCGAGTCACCCGCGAAGACGAACCGCCCGCCCGGACTGGTGGCGCAGGAGTACACGGCGCCGTCGCACCGGTACGTCGCCCCGATCGCGCCCGTGGCCTTGTCGAGCCGGTGCACGACCTGGTGCGAGGTGCCGGCGTAGACGGCGTCCTCCTCCTGCCAGCCGAACAGCACCCCGCCCTGGGTCGGGGTGTGCCACAGCTCTCCGCTGCCGCCCGGGGCGTAGGCGGTCACCCCGCGCAGGTGGCCGTGGTAGACGCCGCCGTCGTCGGCGCGGACCATCCAGGCGTGCTCACCCCGGCTGCGCCGGGCCCACTGGTGCTCGTCCTCGTGGTCGATGACGGTCAGCCCGCCGGCGCGGTCGGAGACGTGGAGCACGCCCTCGTGGATGTCGAGCCAGAAGATGTTGATGTCGTCGGAGACGGCGTAGGCGGCGAAGGGGAGCTTGCCCGACAGGTCGTAGACCTGGCCGTCGTCGCAGCCGGCGTAGATCCAGAAGTCGTCCGCGACGAGGCACTTCACGCCGTCGGGCAGGGCGTAGCGGGCGAGCACGTCACCGGAGTGGCTGAGGTTGTAGACGTCCCCCGCCTGGTTGCCCACCCAGCAGCGGTCCTCGTCGATGTGGATGCCGAAGGCGGCCGAGCCGGTCCGGAAGCGCCACAGCACCGGGGCGACGGCGCGGGCCGTGGACGGCGTGGAGGAGACCTGCCGGCGCGTCACCGCCCGGGGCGCGCGCTCCCCACGGACGGCCGGGGCGTACCCCTTGCGCACCTTCTCGGCGACCTTCCGGCGCGCCGCCGCGTGCGCCTTCTCCGAGCTGGGGAAGCTCGTGCTCTGCACCTGCCCGCCCGCCCCGATACGGCCGTAGCGGACCGTCACGACGTGCCCGTCGACGGTCACCTCGTAGAACTTGTGCGCCCCGCCGCCGTCCTGCGACAGCTCCAGATACGTCTTCGTCCCCGGTGTACCCGGCATCCCGGTGCCTCCCCTTGCGCCTGCCCGGCAGCGGCCCGAACCGGCCGTGCCCCGAACACCCATGACGCTAGGTGGGACCACTGACAACGCGCGGGGCGGGCCCGCCCGGAAGGCACCCCCCTCCGGTACGGGCCCGCCCCGCGTCGCGCCGGTGTCAGAAACTCGGCGCGGCCGAGGGCGCCTTGAGCCGGCCGAGGAACGGGTGCCACAGGTGGGTCGGGTCCTCCTCGACCGCCTTGACGATCTCCCGCATGGCCGCGAGGGCCTTGGGCTCCTCGTCGTCGTAGACGTCGCCCTGGAGCAGCTTGAGCACGTCGAGACGGTAGCGGTCGTCCTGGACGAAGGCGGTGAACAGAATGTTCAGGCGGTAGTAGATCGAGATGAACTCGTACCAGTTCTTCACCCCGCGCCGCAGCTTCTCCTCGTACGCGGCGAAGCGTTCCTTGCCGAAGTCACCGGCCTCGGCCGCCGCGATGATGTCCTTGCAGGCGATGCGGGCGCTGTTGAGCGCGACGCTGACCCCGCTGGAGAAGATGGGGTCGACGAAGCGCGCGGCGTCGCCGATCAGGACGAACCTGTCGCCGGCGACCTGCTTCATGCCGTAGCTGTAGTCGCCCTCGGTCTTGAACGGCTTGACGCGGTCGGCGTTCTTCAGGACGTCCAGCAGCTCGGGGCGGCTGGCGACGGTGTCCCAGAAGTACTTCTCGCGGTCACCGTCGTACTCCTTGAAACGGGCCTTCTGGCTGACGACGCCGATGGAGGTGATGGTGTCCGTGATCGGGATCTGCCACACCCAGGTGTCGGAGACCGGCAGGAAGTGGATGAAGATGTAGTCCGCCTGGTCCTTGTTGACGGCGAGTGCCTTGCGGTCCAGGTGGTCGAACCAGGTGTGGACGGCGTACTGGTTGAACACCGGGTCCGGCACCTTGAACTTCAGCTGGCTGCCCAGGTGCGTGCGTCGGCCGCTGGCGTCCACGACCATCCTGACGGCGACGTGCGCCCGGCTCCGGCCGATCCTCGCCTCGATGACCGGGTGCTCACCGTCGAAGTCGACCTTGCCGACGTGGACGCCCTGGAACACCTTCGCGCCCAGCTCCTCCGCGTGCTTGAGGAGGATCTGGTCGAACTTGGCGCGGTCCACGTGGAAGGTGTAGTCCCGGTCGACGCCGGCCTGGTCGCGTTCGCTGAAGAGCACCTCGGCGGCGCGGAAGTCGTGCTCCAGGCCGCGGAAGCCGTTGTGGTCGATGGCACGGTCCTCGGCGGACGTCCAGGCGGCCCCGTACTTCTTGGGGAACCCCGCCGCCTCGACCTTGTCCATGGCGCCGATGTCCAGGAGCACCGGGGTCGTGGCCGGCACCAGCGACTCGCCGACGTGCTCGCGGGGGAAGTTGTCCGCCTCGAAGACGGCGACCTTCAGGCCGGCTTTGGCGAGGTAGGAGGCAGCCGTCGATCCCGCGGGGCCGCCGCCGATGATGCCGATGTCGAACTCTGCGTCCACGACGCACTCCGTTCTGCCGTTCTGATGAGGATCGTGCTCGGTGATGCGGGAGCGGTCGGCGTCGGTGGGGGTCTGGCTGCCGACGTCCTGTCAGGCGGCGGGCTGCGGGGACAGCTCGTGGACCATGTCCGTGATCGTCGTCAGGTTCTGGAAGTGCTTGCCCGTGATGTGCGTCGGCGGGATGGTCACGCCCAGCTCGTTGCGGATGAAGCTGAGCAGGAGCGAGGTGTTCATGGACGTCAGCACGCCCCACTCCAGCAGCGGGGTGTCCGCCTTCAGCTCCGAGACCCCGCTGTCGCCGAGGAACTGCTCCTGGATGTACGCGCTGAGCTTGGCGTAGATCGCGTCCCGGTCGAGTGCCGCCACTTGGTGCCTCCGTACTGGCCGAGATGGTCGCCGGGCGTCCTGCCCGGCCGTGTGGGCCCACCATGGACGTCCGGTCTGGAAAACCGCTCGCCTCTCGCTCAGGTCCCGGGCGTGGAGGCACGTGGCGGCTGCGTCACACGGTGAAGAGGTCACTGGACGTTGAGTTTCTCCTGCGTTTTAATTGAGTTGTCGTTGAATTGTGGAGACCGGCATCGCAGGTCGGGGAGCAGCGCGGGCGGAGGTCGGAGCGGGCGGGCATAGAGTGAAGCGCCATCTGATGAGGTGATGGCCTGACGGGAGGTGGGTGCGGTGTCGGCTCCTCATGGGGCGGAGGGCTCCGGCGAGGTCGCGGAGGATCTCGGCGGCGGCCGGAAGCGGACCGGTCGCCGGCCGGGTGTCACCCTGAGTCGGCACGCGATCCTCCAGGCCGCGCGGAGCAGGTTCGCCGAGCACGGCTACGCGGGGGCGTCCGTACGGGCCATCGCCAACGACGCGGGCGTGGACGCGGCGCTGATCCATCACTTCTTCCTCTCCAAGGAGGGGCTGTTCGCCGCGTCGATACACGACGCGCTCCACCCCGAGGCCGTGGTCGAGGCCGTGCTCGGCGGCAAGGGCGTGCGCGGCACGGGGGAGCGGCTCGTGCGCACGTTCCTCGCGCTGTGGGAGGGGGAGACCACCGCCCGGCAGATGCGCAGCATCCTGCGCTCCGCCGCCTCCCACGAGGCCGCGGCCCGCATCCTGCGCGAGTTCATCACCCAGGAGGTCCTCGTCCCGATCGCGAGGACCACCGGACGGACGCACCCGGACGTGCGGGCGTCCCTGGCGGCCTCGCAGCTCGTGGGCCTCGCCATGACGCGGTACATCGTCGAGATCGGGCCGCTGGCCACCCTGCCGCAGGACGACGTCGTGGCGTGCGTGGCCCCCACCCTCCAGCGCTACCTCACCGGCGCGCTGCCCGCCCCGTTCGACGCCTGAGCCGCCCCGGCCGGGGCGCCGGCCGCCGTCGGCCGGCGGGGCGGCCATGTCGGTGAGCAGCGGTTCGCGCAGCCGCGCGCCGTGGCCGGGCAGCTCCAGCGGGGTCACCCGGACGGCGGGGCCGAGTGCCGTCGCCCAGCGCGTGCAGGGCATCGCGCTGCCGCCCGCGTGGGCGAGGCGGTACAGGACGCGCACGCCCCCGCCGTCCCCTCCGCCGGGTCCGGGCGTGCCCGGTGGCCTCGGTCTCCCGGTGCTCGGTGTCGTCGCCATCTCCTTCCCCTGCCTCGTCGGGCCGGAAGGGCCCTCAGGGCCGTTCTCTAGTCGGGCGCGAGGCGCCTGAACGACCTTGGGCCGAGTGGTGGCGCACCATACGTGAAGTCATCGGATGCCGAACTACGGGAGCCGTGCATGTCCGAGCCGTTCACCATCCCCGAACTCCGGCCCGATGACGCCCACGCGATCGCCGTCGTCGGCACCGGCTGCCGCTTTCCCGGCGGCGTCCGGGACCTGGACGGCCTCTGGCGCGTCCTGGCCGACGGCGTGGACGTGGTCGGCGAGGTGCCGTCCGACCGCTGGGACGACTCCTTCCACGACGCCGACCCCAAGGCGCCGGGCACCACGTACTGCCGCGAGGGCGGCTTCCTCACGGACATCGACCGGTTCGACGCCGAGTACTTCGGCATCTCCCCGCGCGACGCGCGCGAGATGGACCCGCAGCAGCGCCTGCTGCTGGAGGTCACCGCCGAGGCGCTGGAGGACGCGGGCGGCCCCCGGGAGCGCTGGGCCGGCACGCGGACCAGCGTCCACCTGGGCATCCTCGGCTCCGACTACCTGCTGCTGCACTCCAAGACCTCCGGCATCGGCGGCGTCGGCCCCTACTTCGCGGCCGGCAAGGAGTTCAGCTTCGCCGCCGGACGCATCGCCTACCTGTTCGGCCTGCACGGGCCGGCCATGTCCGTCAACACGGCCTGCTCCTCCTCCCTCGTCGCCGTCCACCTCGCCTGCCAGGCCCTGCGCGCCGGGGAGGCGGACGCCGCGCTCGCGGGCGGCGTCAACGCGATCCTCACCCCCGAACTGACCGTCTTCATGGGCACGGTGCAGGCGCTCTCGCCCACCGGCCGGTGCAAGCCGTTCGACGCCCGGGCCGACGGGATCGTCCGGGGCGAGGGCTGCGGCGTCGTCGTGCTCAAGCGCTACGCCGACGCCCTGCGCGACGGCGACCGCGTCCACGGCGTCATCCGGGGCAGCGCGGTCAACCAGGACGGCTACAGCGCGGGCCTCATGGCGCCGAACGCCGTAGCCCAGCAGGACCTGCTGCGCAGCGCCCTGGACAACGCCCGCCTGACCGCCGACGCCGTCGCCTACGTGGAGGCCCACGGGACCGGCACCCCGCTCGGCGACCCGCTGGAGATCTCCGCTCTCACCGACGTGATCAGCCACGGCCGGCCGGACGACCGCCGGCTCCTGGTCGGCTCGCACAAGGCCAACTTCGGCCACATGGACTCCGCCGCCGGTATCGCCGGGCTGCTCAAGACGCTCCTCGTGCTGCGGCACCGCACGGCTCCGGGCCAGATCCACCACGAGACGGCCTCACCGCTCATCGACTGGGACCGCTCCGGCATCCGCGTCCCCCGGCGCCCCACCGCCCTGCCGGGGCCCGCGCGGAGCGAGGCCGTCGCCGGGGTCAGCGCCTTCGGACTGTCCGGAACCAACGCCCACGTGCTGCTGTCCACCGCGCCCCCGCAGCCGCCGTCCCCCGCGCCGGAACGTCGGGCCGCCGGCCGGACGCTGGTGCTCTCCGCCTCCACCGAGGCGGGGCTGCGCGCGCTGGCCGGGGACTTCGCCGACCACGTGGAACGCGCCGGGGACGCCGAGTTGGACGCCGTGACCGCCGCCGCGGCCGTCCGCCGCACCCCGCTGCGCACCCGGCTCGCCGTCGTCGGCGCCTCGGCCGCGGACCTCACCGAGGCCCTGCGCGCCCACCGCGACGGCGAGCCCCACCCGAACGCCCTGCCGGGCGGCGCCCCCGACGCACCACTGCCCGTGGTGTACGTCTTCTCCGGCCAGGGCTCGCAGTGGTCGGGCGCCGGGCTCGACCTGTACGAGAGCGAACCCGCCTTCCGAGCCGCCCTCGACGCGTGCGCCGACCTGATCCGCGACCACGCCGGCTGGTCGCTGCTCGACGCCCTGCGCGACCCCGACCCGGCGAGGCTGCGGGCCACCGAGGTCGCCCAGCCCGCCGTCTTCGCCCTCCAGGTCGCGCTCGCCGCGCAGCTGGACGCCCTCGGGGTGCGGCCCGACGCGGTGATCGGGCACAGCATGGGCGAGGTCGCCGCCGCCCACGTCGCCGGCGCCCTCGGCCTCCCCGACGCCACCCGGCTCATCGTCGAGCGCGGACGGATCATGCAGCGGGCCACCGGGACCGGGCGCATGGTCAGTGTCGAACTGGGCGCGGACGAGATCCGCGACCGCCTCGGCGACGGACACCCGGACGTGGCCGTGGCCACCGTCAACGGCCCCGCCTCCGTCGTGCTCGCCGGGCCGCCCGAGGCCGTGGAACACGCGGTCGCCGAGCTGCGCGCCCAGGGTGCGACGACGACGCCGCTGCCGGTGACGTACGCCTTCCACAGCCCGCTCATGCTCCCGCACGCCGCCGCCCTGGAGGCGGCGCTCGACGGCCTCACCCCCCGCGCCCCCACCCTGCCCTTCCGCTCCACGGTCACCCCCGGCGAGGAGGTGACGCACGACGCGGCCTACTGGGCCGCCGGTGTGCGCGAACCCGTGCTGCTGTGGCCCGCCGTCCGCCGGGAGCTGGACGAACGGGCGCCCGGCGGCGTGGCGTTCGTGGAGCTGGGCGCGCACCCCGTGCTGAGCCGCCCGATCCGCTCGGCACTCGCCGGGCGGGACGGCGGCGGGCTGGTGACCGGCACCCTGGCCAGGGGCCGGGACGGCCGCCGCGAACTGGCCCTCACCCGGGCGCGGCTGCACGTCCACGGCGCCCCGGTCGACTGGACCACCGACCACCCCGGCGGGGTGCGCCCGCACACCCTGCCGCCGCACCGCTGGGCGGACGAGCGGCACTGGCTGGACGGTGTCCCGCGCGGGCGGCAGGGCGGCGCGGTCGTCGGCGGGCAGGGGCTGCGGGCCGAGGTGCGGCTGTACGACGCCGACAACCGGCTGATCGGCGAGGTCACCGGGGTGCCCCGGCCGGTCGCCGAGCAGCGGCCGGCCGCCCCCGCCCCGACCGTCCCGCACGACGTCCCGCACGACGTCCCGCACGATGCCCCGCAGAGGTCCCCGCGGTCCGCACCGGCGGAGCGGGCCGCGGGGAGCGTGGCGGACACCGTCGCACGGGTCGTGGCCGAGGTTCTCGGCCACGACCCGGACAAGCGGCTCCCGCGCACCCGGGGCTTCTTCGAGCTGGGCCTGGACTCCGTCACGATCGCCGAACTCGCCCGCCGGCTGGGCGCGGAGCTGGGGTGCGGACTGGACGCCGCCGACATCCTGGAACACGCCAGCATCGAGGCCCTGACCAGGTACGTCCGGCCGCTGCTGCCCGACCCCGCCACGAGGGACGACGGCACGGTGCCGGTCGCGCCCGGAACCGCTCCGACGGGCGCCCCGGCCGGGGAGCGGCGCGGACCCGAACCGATCGCCGTCGTC
The DNA here is from genome assembly GCF_014779715.1 of Streptomyces chumphonensis. GTDB lineage: Bacteria > Actinomycetota > Actinomycetes > Streptomycetales > Streptomycetaceae > Streptomyces > Streptomyces chumphonensis. Next base: position 68,242 of record NZ_JACXYU010000020.1, on the reverse strand, counting down.
GGGATCGGCTGCCGGCTGCCCGGCGGCGTCAGCGATCCGGACGGCTTCTGGTCGCTGCTGGAGGCGCGCCGGGACGCCAGCGGGGACGTCCCGGCCGACCGCTGGGACGCCACGGCCCTGCACGCCGCGGGCGGCGGCGCCGAACCCGGCACCGTGGCCACCACGCGCGGCTCCTTCCTGGACGCCGTGGACGGCTTCGACCACACCTTCTTCCGCGTCTCTCCCCGGGAGGCCCGGAGCATGGACCCGCAGCAGCGGCTGCTCATGGAGGTCACCTGGGAGGCGCTGGAGGACGCCGGCGTCCCGGCGCCCCGGCTGCGCGGCGGGCGCACCGGGATCTTCGTCGGCCTCAACACCACCGACTACCAGCAGCTCGTGACCCGGCGCCCGTCGGACGTGGACCTCTACTACGGCACCGGGAACTCCTTCAGCGGCGCCGCCGGGCGGCTGTCGTACTTCCTCGGCACCCGCGGACCGAGCATGGCCGTGGACACCGCCTGCTCCTCCTCCCTCACCGCCGTGCACCTGGCCTGCCAGAGCCTGCGGGCCGGGGAGAGCGACCTCGCCGTCGCCGCCGGGGCCAACGTCATGTGCACCCCGACCGTCTTCCTCGCCATGTCCGCCGCCGGTGCGCTCGCCCCCGACGGCCGCTGCAAGACCTTCGACGACGCGGCGGACGGCTACGGACGCGGCGAGGGCGCCGGTGCGGTCGTTCTCAAGCCCCTCTCCAGGGCGCTTGCCGATGGTGACCGGGTGTACGCGGTCGTGAGCGGCAGCGCGGTGAACCAGGACGGGGCCAGCGGCGGCCTCACCGTCCCCAGCGGCGAGGCGCAGCAGGAGGTCGTGCGCACGGCGCTGGACCAGGCGGGCCTCGCCCCCGGGGACGTCGACTACGTCGAGGCGCACGGCACCGGGACCCGGCTCGGCGACGCCGTCGAGGTCCGGGCCCTGGCCGCCTCGCTCGGCGACGGACGACCCGCCGAACGCCCCCTGGTCATCGGCTCGGTGAAGACGAACGTGGGGCACCTGGAGGCCGCCGCCGGGATCACCGGCCTCATCAAGGTCGCGCTCTCCCTGGGCCACGAACGCATCCCCGCGCACCTGCACGTCAAGGAACCCACCCGGCAGCTCGCCTGGGACCGGCTGCCCGTCCGGGTCGCCACCGACGCCGTCCCCTGGCCGCGCGGCGCACGCGTCCGGGTCGCGGGGGTCAGCGCCTTCGGCTTCACCGGCACCAACGCCCACGTCGTCCTGACGGAGGCCCCCGTCGACGCGCTCACGCCCCCCGACCCGCTCACCCCGGGGGACGCCGACCGCCCCACCCGGCCCCACGTGCTGACCGCCTCGGCCACCACGGGCGCCGCACTCGCCGAGACCGCCGCGCGGCTGCGGGACCGGCTGGCCGCCGCCGGTGACGCCGAGCTCGCCGACCTGTGCTGGACCGCCGCCGCCCGCCGCACCCACCACGAGCACCGGCTGGCGGTCGTCGGGCACGGCCGGGCCGAGCTCATCCGCAGACTCACCGCCGCCGAGCGGGGCGAGACGGGCGCCCGGGTGCGGGCGGGCATCGTCGGCGCGGACGAGGAACGCACCCTCGCCTTCGTCCACGGCACCGCCGCCCCCGACCTGCCCTGGGCCGAACTGCTGGACCCGGCCGCCGACACGCCCCTGGCGGCGGCGCTGCTGGGCGACCGGGAGGCCGCGCGGGCCTTCGCGACGACCGTCGCGGAGACCGACGCCGCCCTGCGCCGCGCGCTCGGCTTCTCGCCGGTGCGGGTGTGGGAGTCCGCCGCCCCGCACCCCGCGCCGGGGACGGTGGAGGAGACCGCCCTCGCCTGGGCCGGCCAACTGGCCATGACCGCCCTGTGGATCGCGCTCGGGGTCGGCCCCGACGCCGTGGTCGGCGCCGGGGTGGGGGAGCTGACGGCCGCCTGCACCGCGGGCGAGCTCGGCCTCGACGAGGCGGCCGGTCTGCTCGCCACCGGCGGCTCCCCGCCGCCCGCCGGCCACAGCGGGCGGCTGCCCCGCTACTCGGCGGCCGGCGGCTGGCCCACGCTGGCGGCCGAACTCGTCACCGACGGCGTGCAGACCCTCCTCGACGTGGGCACCGGCAGCGCCGCCGCCCAGCTGCTGTCGGCCGCCCTGGACGGCCGGGGGGCCGACGCCGTCGTGCTGTCCACCCCGGTGCGGCGCACCCCCGGCGGCGGGCGGCGGACGACCCCGGACGCCGCCGACCTGCTCGACCTGGCGGCCGCGCTGCACGTCCTCGGCTGCGCCGTCGACTTCGACCGGCTCTGCGGCGGTCCGCGCCGCGTCGTGCCGCTGCCCGGGTACGCCTGGCAGCGCCGCAGCCACTGGATCGGCCCGGCCCCCGACGGGAGCGGTGCCCCGGTCGAACGGACCGAGGAGGCCGCGGAGGTGGCGGGCGTCCCCGCCGAACGGGCCGGGGCCCCTGCCGCGTTCGTCGCCGAGGTGGCGGCGCTGCCCGCCGAGGCCCGGACGGAACGCCTGCTGGACGCGGTGCTGGAGTGGGCCGGGGACGTCCTGGGCGGTGCCGACGACGTCGCGCCCGAACAGGGCTTCTTCGACCTGGGCATGGACTCGGTGCTCTCCCAGCAGCTCAAGCGCCGCGCCGAGCGGGAGCTGGGCTTCGAGCTGCCCGGGACCGTCATGTTCGAGTGCCCCAACGCCCTGTCGTTCGCGCGGTTCCTGGACGCGGAGCTCGACGCCCGCCCCACCGCCGACCGCCCCGACCGCGAGCGCTCCGCCGACGCGCCACCCGGGGCCGAGGCACCCGCGCCGCACGCCGCACCCCCGTCCGACGCACTGGACGACCTGAGCGACGACGCCCTGATGGCCCGCGCGGTCCACCTGCTCGCCAGCTCCGAAACCCTGCTCACCGAGGGAGACTGACCATGACGACGCAGGCCGGCCACCCCACCCAGGAGGACTACCGGGCCCGTCTTGTCGACGCCCTGCGCACCATCGAACGGCTCCAGGGCCGGCTCAGGGAGAACGAGCGGCCCCCCGCCGACGAGCCGATCGCGGTCATCGGCCTCGGCTGCCGGCTGCCCGGCGGTGCCGACACCCCCGAACGGTTCTGGCAGCTGCTCCGGGCCGGGACCGACGCCACCGGGGAGTTCCCGGCCGAGCGGGGCGACGCGAAGGCGCTCTACGACCCCGACCCGGACACCCCGGGGCACGCCTACGTCATCCGGGGCGGGTTCCTCGACGGACCGGTGGACCGCTTCGAGCCCGAGGCGTTCGGCATCACGCCCCGCGAAGCGCGGGGCATGGACCCGCAGCAGCGCCTGCTCCTGGAGGTCGCCTGGCAGGCGCTGGAGCGCGCCGGCTACGCCCCCGACTCCCTGGGCGGCTCGGCCACCGGCGTCTACGCGGGCGTCAGCACGACGGACTACGCCCGCATGCGGCAGTCCGAGGGCGACATCGACGACGTCGACGCCTACCAGCTCGTCGGCGAGCCGAGCTTCGCCGCCGGCCGCATCTCCTACACCCTCGGGCTCCAGGGACCGTGCAAGGTCATCGACACCACGTGCTCCTCCTCCCTCGTCGCGGTCCACGAGGCGAGCCAGGCCCTGCGGCTGGGCGAGTGCGACCTGGCGCTCGCCGGGGGCGTCAACCTGATGCTCTCGCCGTACGGCTTCGTGATGATGAGCAAGTTCCGCGGGCTGTCGCCCGACGGCCGCTGCGCCACCTTCGACGCGAGCGCCAACGGCTACGCGCGCGGTGAGGGCGCGGTCGTGCTGGTGCTCAAGCGCTACTCCGACGCGGTACGCGACGGCGACCCCGTCGCGGCCGTCATCCGGGGCTCCGCCGTCAACCACGACGGCCGCAGCAGCGGCCTGACCGTCCCCAACCCGGCGGCCCAGCAACAGGTCATCAAGGCGGCGCTGCGGCAGGCGGGCCTCGCACCCGGGGACGTCGACTACGTCGAGGCGCACGGGACCGGGACGGCCCTCGGCGACCCGATCGAGCTGCGCGCCCTCGAAGCCGTCATCGGCCGACACCGGCCGCCGGGCGAGCCGCTCCTCGTCGGCTCGGTCAAGACCAACATCGGCCACCTGGAGTCGGCGGCGGGCGCGGCCGGGCTGCTGAAGCTCGTCCTCGCGGTGCAGCACGCCGAGTTGCCCCCGCACCTGCACTTCACCGAGCCCAACCCGGAGGCCGGCTGGGACCGGCTGCACATCGAGGTCACGGCCGACGGACGGGCCTGGCCCGCCGCCGACGGACGCCCGCGCATCGGCGCGGTGAGCAGTTTCGGCGCCAGCGGCACCAACGCCCACGCCGTCATCAGCTCCCCGCCCGTCCCGCGGCCCACCCCCTCCGACGGTCCCGACGGTCCCGACGGCTCCGAGGGTGGCGACGCCTCCGGCGACCCCGAGGTGCTGGTGCTGTCCGCGCACAGCGCCGAGGCACTCACCGAGGTGGCCGGCGAGTGGTCCCGCCACCTGCGGCGCACGCCCGACCTGCGGGCGGCGGACGTCTGCTGGACGACGCAGGTGGCCCGCTCCCGGCAGGCCCGCGGCCTGACCGTCGCCGCCGAGGGCCTCGACGCGCTCGCCGACGCCCTGGACGCCCACCTGCGCGGTGAGCGGGACCACCGCGTCGTCGCCACCACCCTGCCGGTGCACAGGTACCGCAGGGCGGGCTGGCTGTTCACCGGCCAGGGCGCCCAGTACGCGGGCATGGCACGGGAGCTGGCCGAGGAACCCGCCTTCCGGGAGCCCTTCGACGCCTGCGTCGCGCTGTTCGACGCGCAGGGCGTCGGCGACGGGCGCTCCCTGCGCACCGTGATCTGGCCGGACGCCGGGAGCGGGAACGGCGAGGACGGCGGGGCGGACGTCATCGACGACACCCGCTGGACGCAGCCCGCCCTCTTCGCCGTCGAGTACGCGCTCGCACGCATGTGGCAGTCCTGGGGGCTGCGCCCGGCCGGGCTGCTCGGCCACAGCGTCGGGGAGATCGCCGCCGCGTGCGTCGCGGGGGTGTTCTCGCTGCCGGACGCCGTGCGGCTGGTCGCCGCCCGGTCCGCGCTGATGGCCGACCTCCCCGCCGGGGGCGCCATGGCCGCCGTGTTCTGCGACGAGGCCACCGCACGCGCCGCCGTCGCCGCGTACCCCGACACGCTCTCCGTCGCCGCCGTCAACGGCCCGGCCGCCGTCACCCTCTCCGGCGCCGAGGCCGACCTGGCCGCCGTCCGCCGGGCCCTGGCCGACCAGGGGGTGCGCAGCACGCCGCTGAAGGTCTCCCACGCCTTCCACTCCCCGCTGCTGGCCCCGATGCTGGACGCCTTCCGCGCCGTGGCCGAGTCCGTGACCTACCGGCCGCCCGCCCTACCGCTGTACTCGAACGTCACCGGCGCCCGGTGGACCGCCGAGGAGCTGGGCGCCGACTACTGGGTCCGGCACGCGGCGGGCGCCGTGCGCTTCCACGACGGTGTCGGCGCCCTGCACGCCACCGGTGTGCGCACCTTCCTGGAGGTCGGCCCGGCCCCCGTCCTCAGCGGCCTCGGCCGGTCCGCGCTGGGGGACGCGGAGTGCGTCTGGGTGCCCTCCCTGACCCGGCCCGGCAAGGGGCCGGGGGACCGGCTCACCGTCCGGCGCGCCCTCGGCGTGCTGCACCAGCGCGGCGCGACCGTGGACTGGCGGGAGGTGCACGCGGGCCGCACCCCGCGCCGCGTCCCGCTGCCGCCCACGGTGTGGCGCGGACAGTCCTACTGGTTCCCGCAGCCCGGCGGCGGGACCGCGGGTCGGGCGGGGACCGGCGACCGCGCGGCCGCCCCGCCCGCGCCCCGGACGGGCACCGAGGTGCCCGGCGTCGGGGTGCGCATGCCCGGCGCCGCGCCGACCTACGAGGTCGCGCTGGACGACCCGCGCTGGGAGAAGTACATCCGCACCGACGAGGACGGCGACCGCTACCTGCCGCTCGGCGTGCTCGCCGGCGTCACCAGGACCGCCGCGGGCGACGCCGTCGGCGGCCGCTGGTCGTGCCTGGAGAGCCTGGAGATCCACGAGCGCGTCCCGATGGACGGCGACGGCCGCGTCCTGCACGTCATCTTCGCGCCCAGCGCCGAGGACGGCCACGTGGCCTTCGCCTGGCACAGCCTCTCGCCGACCGAGGAGGCGGCCGCCGCCCCGTGGCGCCGCCACGCCCGCGGCCTGCTGCGCCGCCGCCCGGCCGGACGCCGGCACAGCCCCGAGCCGATGGCCTGGCTCCAGGCCGAACGCTACGGCGAGCCGGTCCGCTACGAGACCGCGTCGATGTCCGCCGCCCTGGCCGGCGCGGTGACCGGCGCCCACCGGGGGGACGCCCCCGGGGTGCTCGTGGCCCTCGGCCCGCAGCAGCGCGAGGAGCGGGACCACCCGCTCGTGGAGGTCCTGGACGCCTCCGTGGCCGCGCTCTCGTGGGACGTCGCCCCCGAGCGGCCCGGCCACGCCCCGGGGTACGGGGTCAAGATCACCGACGCCTGGTGCAGCGCCCCCGAGGGCGTCCGCTACGTGCGGGCCACCGCCCACCGCCGCGCCGGGACGCCCGAGCAGGCGGGCACCGTCGTCGGGGAGGTGGAGTTCTTCGCCGAGGACGGCGCGGTCATCGGCGGCATCCGGGAGCTGCACGTCATGCACCCGGCCGCCGCCGCACCGCGCCCGGCGCCCTGGCGCCGCCCCGAGGACCTGCTGCTGACGGTGTGCTGGGACCAGGCCGCACCGCCGCCGCCCCCGCAGGACCTCTCCGGGGAGTCCGTGCTGCTCCTCCCGGACCGCTCCGGCCTCGCCCCCGTCCTGGCGTCCGCACTCCGGGCCCGGGGCGCCGCCTGCCGCGTCGCCGACGCGGACGCGCTGCGCCCCGACACCGCGGCCCTCGGCGCGCTGCTGGACGACTGGCGCGAGGACCTGACGCCGGGCACGCCCGGCCGCGTCGTGCTGCTCAGCGGCGTCGACGCGCCGGACGTCACCGTCGCGGACCCGGAGTCGCTCACGGCCTACCGGGACCGGACGGAACTGACGGCCGTCGCCCTGGTGCAGGAACTGCTTCAGCGCCCCGACCACGCCCGCACGACGGTGGCCCTCGTCACGCGCGGAAGCGTCCCGGCCGGCGCCGGGGCGGCCGCCGGGGACGGCCCGCCCGCCGTCACCAACCCCTTCGCGCACACGCTGTGGGGCCTCGGCCGCGTCATCGCCCTGGAACACCCCGACCACTGGGGCGGTGCGGTCGACCTCGCTCCCCTGCCCCCGGCGAGCGAGCCCCCGCCGGGCGAGGCCGACGCGCTCGTCGCCGCGCTGTGGGACGCGGCGGCGGAGGACCAGCAGGCGCTGCGCGCCGACGGGCGCCACGTGGCCCGCGTGCGCCGCGGCGGCGCGACCCCGCAGGAGCTGCGCCGCACGCCCGTCGTCCGGCCCGACGCGGGCTACCTGATCACCGGGGCCTTCGGCGGCATCGGCCGAACGGTCGCCCGCTGGCTCGCCGACCAGGGCGCCGGCCGGCTGGTGCTGCTCGGGCGCACCCCGCTGCCGCCTCGCGCGGACTGGGACCGGCCGGGGCTGGAGGCCGCCGTGCGCGAGCGCGTCGCCGTCGTGCGCTCTCTGGAGGCCACCGGTGTCCAGGTGGAGGTGGTGGCCGCCGACGTCGGCGACCCGGACCAGGTCCGCGACATCGTGGACCGGCTCGTGCTCGGCGCCACCCCGCTGGCCGGCGTCGTCCACGCCGCCGGCGTGTCCGAACCGCAGTTCCTGCGCGACGTCCCGGTGGGCGACCCACGGGCGTACGACGCCGTCTGGCGGCCGAAGGTCGTCGGCGGCTGGCTCCTGCACCACTTCACCGAACACCTGGAGCTGGACTTCTTCCTGGGCTTCTCCTCCATCGCCGCCACCTGGGGCTCGCAGCACCTGACGAGCTACGCGGCCGCCAACGCCTTCCTGGACGGCCTCGCCGAGTACCGCCGGGCGCGGGGGGCCGCCGCGCTGACGGTGAGCTGGGGCCCGTGGGAGCTGCCCTCCGCGCTCTTCGGCGAGGACGTCCTGGAGTTCCTCACCTCCACGGGCCTGCGGACGCTGTCCGCACCGCAGTGTCTGCGGCTGCTGGGGATGCTGCTGGCCGGTGACGCCCCGCAGGCCGTGGTGTGCGCGGCCGACTGGGCGGTGTACAAGCCGGTCATGGAGGCCCGCGTCGAACGCCCGATGTTGCGCGAGCTGGAGACCGCCGAGGCGTTCGACGGCGAGGAGTCCGCGCTGCCGGCCGAACTCGCCGCCGCCGGTCCTCAGGAGCTGCGGGCGCGGCTCGTCGGGTTCCTGCGCGAGGTGCTCGGCGAGATCGTCGGCGTCGACCCCGACCGCGTCGACCCCGCCGCCGACGTCATGGCCCACGGGCTGGACTCGCTGATGGTGATGGACGTCGTCAAGCGCTGCAAGCGGGAACTGCGGGTCAGCCTGCGGCCGAACCAGCTCTTCGAGCGCTCCACCCTGGAGGACTGGGCGGAGCTGCTCGCCGGTGAGCTCGGCACCTCCGGCGACGCCGGGGCGGGACCGGACGCGTCCGCCATGAGTGATCCCGCGCGGATCGCCGAGGACGTGACCCTCGATCCGGACATCCGCCCCGCCGGCCCGCTCCGGCAGGGCTACACCGACCCCGACCGGGTCCTGCTCACCGGCGCCACCGGCTTCGTCGGCGCCTACCTGCTGGACGAGCTGCTGGCCACCACCCGGGCGACCGTGCACTGCCTGGTGCGGTGCGCCGACGAGGCCGAGGGGCTGGCCCGCATCCGGCGCAACGTGGAGCGGTACCTCCCCTGGCGCCCGGACGCCGACGTCCGCATCGCCGTCGTCCCCGGCGACCTCGGCAAGCCGCTGCTCGGCCTGGACCGCGAGCGGTTCGAGGCGCTCGGCGAACAGCTCGACGCCATCTACCACAACGGAGCCTGGGTCAACTTCTCCTACACCTACGAGCAGTTGCGGGCCGCGAACCTGACGGGCTGCGCGGAGATCCTGCGGCTGGCCTGCCACGGCCCGCTCTCGCCCGTCACCCACGTGTCGACGTACGGGATCTGGGGCCTGCCCGCCGACGGACGGACCGTGGTCCGCGAGGACGACGACATCCTCGGCGCGGGAAAGCTCGTCACGGGCTACGTGCAGACCAAGTGGGCGGCCGAGCGGATGATGGAGCTGGCCGGGGAACGCGGCATCCCCGTCGACGTCCACCGGCCGGGCCGGGTGCTGGGGGACTCGCGTACCGGCGCCTGCCTGACCACCCACTTCACCACCCGGGTCATCAAGGGCTGCCTCCAGCTGGGCACGGCGCCGGCCCTGGACCTGGAGGTGGAGATGACGCCGGTGGACTACGTGGCCGGCGCCCTGGTGCGGATCTCCCGCGAACCGCACGACTTCGGCCGCACCTACCACCTGGTCAACCGGGCCAAACTCCCCTTCACCGACCTGCTGGAGGCGATGGCGGACTTCGGCTGGACGGTCGAGACCGTGCCGGTCGAGGACTGGTGGAGGGCGCTCCAGGACTCCTACGCCGTCCGGGAGAACGAACTGCACCCGGTGATGGGCGTCGTCGAGGAGTTCGTCGTCGGCGGCGAGGAGGCCATCGACTACCGCACGGACCACGTCGAGGACGCCCTGCGGACGACCGGCCCCCACTGCCCCGCCCTGGACGCCGCGCTGCTGCGCACCTACTTCGCGTGGATGGTCGACAGCGGCTACCTGCCGTCTCCCACCGCGCCCTGAGCCCGCCTCCAGCGGGAGCGAGGACCATCCGTGTCACCGGCACCCGGCACGGCCGCACCGACGCACCGAGGACATCGAGGAGACCCGCCCATGGCCCCCAGCCGACGCACGACCACCGAACCCCGACCGGCGAGCTCCGGAGACCGACCGCAGTACGACGTGGCCGTTCTCGGCTCGGGCCTGGCCGGGTCCACGCTGGCGGCCTGCCTGGCCAAGAACGGCGCGAAGGTGCTGATCCTGGACGCCGGGTCGCACCCGCGCTTCGCCATCGGCGAGTCCACGATCCCCTACACCTCGATGATGATGCGGCTGGTCAGCGAACGGTACGGGGTGCCGGAGATCAAGTGGCTGACCACCTTCGAAGCCACCCAGGCCAAGATCTCCACCAACTGCGGGGTCAAGCGGAACTTCGGATTCCTCTACCACCGGGAGAACGCCAAGCAGAACCCGCTGGAGACCAGCGAGTTCCCCATCCCCAAGATCACCCACACCGAGAACCACTTCTTCCGGCAGGACACCGACGCCTGGATGCTGGGCGTGGCCGTCAAGTACGGCGCCCACGTCAGGCAGCAGACCAGGGTCGACGACGTCGAGATCGACGACGAGGGCGTCACCGTCCTCGCGGGGAGCGGCGACCCGGTGCGGGTGAGGTTCGTCGTGGACGCCAGCGGGCACCGCTCGCCGATCGCCCGGAAGTTCGACCTGCGGGAGGACCCGAGTCGGCTGCGGCACCACTCGCGGTCGCTGTTCACCCACATGGTCGGCGTGAAGCCCTACGAGGGCACCGTGCCCAAGGGCGTCCACAACAACCCCAGCCCGTGGAGCGAGGGCACGCTGCACCACCTCTTCGACGGTGGCTGGATGTGGGTCATCCCCTTCGACAACCACCCCCGGGCCACCAACCCGCTGTGCAGCGTCGGGCTCAACCTCGACCCGCGCAAGCACCCCCGGCCGGACTGCTCCCCGGAGGAGGAGTTCCGCCGCTTCATCGCCAAGTACCCGGACATCGAGCCGCAGTTCAGGGAAGCCCGCGCGGTGCGCGACTGGGTGAGCACCGGCCGGCTCCAGTACTCGTCCAAGCAGACCGTCGGCTACCGCTGGTGCCTCACCTCGCACGCCGCCGGGTTCGTGGACGCGCTGTTCTCCCGGGGCCTGTCCAACACGATGGAGATCATCCACGCCCTCGGCTGGCGGCTGCTGGACGCCATCAAGGACGACGACTTCTCCGTCGAGCGCTTCGCGTACGTCCAGGAGCTGGAGCAGGGCCTGCTGGACTTCAACGACGACCTCGTCGCCAACGCGTACACCTCGTTCAGCGACTGGCACCTGTGGAACGCCTGGTTCCGGATCTGGTCCCTGGGGCAGATCCTCGCCACCTTCGAGATCAACCGCGCCTACGCCCGCTTCCTGGACAGCCACGACCCCTCGGTCCTCGCCCGGCTGGAGCGGCAGGCACCCGACGGCGCCATCCCCGACTACGCGCCCGCCCGCGAACTGCTCAAGCGGGTCAGCGAGCTGACGCGGTCCGTGCACGCCGGTGACCTCCCCGCACGCGCCGCCGCCCACGAGATGATGGAGATGCTGCGCGCGGCGGACTTCGTCCCGCCCGCCTTCGGCCTCGCCGACCCGGACAACCACTGGACCGACGCCTCCACGATGAAGATCGTCGACACCCTCAAATGGGCGAAGCGGAACGCGCCGGTGGAGATCGGCGAACTCGTCCACGAAGGGCTCACCCTCTTCATCCGCAAGCGGTTCGACCGCGAGGAGTTCGACCTCGCCGAGGAGCTCAAGCACATCGTCGCGCGCTGGCCGGTCATCGGTAGGCCGCTGCGGGTGCCCCTGCCCAAGTGACCCGGCGCCCCCACCGGACCACTCCCGCCCCCGCGCGGACACGGCACCCGCCACCACCGACCGACCGGACGGCTCCAAGGAGACCCCCGTGCACGAGCAACCGAACCCCGACCCCGCACAGCCCTTCGACGTCGCCATCCTCGGCTCCGGTATCGCCGGTTCCATGCTGGGGGCGATCCTCGCCCGCAACGGCGCCAAGGTGCTGCTCATCGATGCGGCCTCGCACCCGAAGTTCGCCATCGGCGAGTCCACCATCCCCTACACCCTCGTGGCCCTGCGCACGATCTCCGAGCGCTACGACGTGCCCGAGATCAAGACGCTCGCCACCTTCACCAACAGCACCAAGGTCCTCGGCCCCAAGTTCGGGGTGAAGAAGCACTTCGGCTTCCTCCTCCACCACGAGGGCCGGCCCCAGGACCCGCGCGAGGTGAACCAGTTCGACACCCCGGGTCTGCTGCACGAGGCCAGCCACCTCTACCGCCAGGACATCGACGCGTACATGTACCACACGGCCGTGAAGTACGGCTGCGTGCCGCGCGTCAACTTCCGCGTGGAGGACGTCGACTTCGACGGCGGCGGCGTCACGCTCAGCTCCGCGGCCGGGGAGCAGTACCGGGCCCGCTACGTCGTCGACGCCAGCGGCTACCGCTCACCGCTGGCGGAGAAGTTCGGGCTGCGTGAGGAGACCTGCCGCTTCAAGCACCACTCGCGGTCGATCTGGAACCACATGATCGACGTCCCGCCCACCGACACCCTGTTCCACCACTCCCCGGAGAACACCCCGCCGGTGCCCTGGTACGAGGGCACCGTCCACCACATGTTCCGGCGCGGCTGGTTCTGGGTCATCGGCTTCGACAACCACCCGTGGTCGAGGAACCCGCTGTGCAGCGTCGGGCTCACGCTCGACCCGCGCACGTACCCCAAGGCCGGGAACATGACGCCGGAGGAGGAGTTCCACCACTACGCGCAGCGCTTCCCGGACGTCGCCCGGCAGTTCGAGGGTGCCAAGCCGATGCGCGAGTGGGTCTCCACCGGACGGCTGCAGTACTCCTCCACGCGCTGCTCGGGCGACCGGTGGTTCCTCCTCTCGCACGCGGCCGGATTCATCGACCCCCTCTTCTCCCGCGGCCTGTCCAACACGGCCGAGGCCATCAACACGCTGTCCTGGCGCCTGCTGGACGCCGTCAAGGACGACGACTTCTCCCAGGAGCGCTTCGACTACGTCGACCGCCTCCAGCAGGGCCTGTTCGACTACAACGACAGCCTCGTCAACGCCGCGTACATCTCGTGGGACGACTACGACCTGTGGACCGCCGTCTTCCGGGTCTGGGCCTGGGGTGCCAACGCGGGCACCTTCCACCTCCAGTCGGCGCTCACCAAGTACCTCAAGGACGGCCGCGACGAGCACTTCAAGCACGCCGAGGACGTCCCCCACCTGGGCCTGTACTGGCCGAACCACGACGGCTACAAGAGCCTGTACGACGAGATGGTCGAGCGGTGCGACGCCTTCGAGTCGGGCAAGAGCACGGCTCGAGAGGCGGCCGACACCATCTACGACCACATCGCCCGGGCACCGTACGTGCCCAAGCACTTCGGGTTCGCCGAACGCGACCAGCGCTTCCTGCACCCCACGCCGAAGGTCCTCCGCAAGACCATCGGCTGGGCGCGCAGGGAGGGCGACCCGGCGGTGCGGCGACTGATGTTCGGCACCGGCATCGAGGCGCTGAAGGCGAAGGCGAAGGGCCGCCGCATCTTCTAGGGCGTCCTCTCGGCGCGTTCCGTGGGCGCGCCACCGGGCCCGGCAGGGCCCACCCGGGGCGACCCGGCCCGAGCAGGCGGAGGGCGCCGCGTCCCCGAGCGGGTGCGCGGCGCCGCCCCGGCAACGCGAAAGGAATGGAAGATGAGTGTCTCCACCGGGCCCGGGCCGACGCGTCCCCCGGCCCCCGACACCGCACCGGCGCCCGACGCCGCGCAGGGCCAGGCACCGCCGGTCCCGGGCCGCTGGCTGATCCTCGTGATCGTGCTGTCCGCCGTGTTCATGCAGCTGCTGGACACCACCATCACGATCGTGGCGATCCCCTCGATCCAGGCGGACCTCGGGGCCTCGTTCGCCGACGTCCAGCTCGTCGTCGCCGTGTACGCCCTCGCCTTCGCCTGCATGCTGATCACCGGCGGCCGACTGGGCGACATCTACGGCCGCAAGCGGATGTTCCTCATCGGCATGCTGGGCTTCACCTGCGCCTCCGTCATGTGCGGGGCGGCCACCAGCGCCGACTTCCTGGTCCTCTCCCGGGTCCTCCAGGGACTCTTCTCCGGACTGATGTTCCCGCAGGTCCTGTCGATCATCCAGGTCACGTTCTTCGGCAGGGAGAAGCCCAAGGCGCTCGCCTTCTACGGCGCCTCCATCGGCCTGGCCACCGTCCTCGGACCGGTCCTGGGCGGCTGGCTCATCGAGCTGGACATCGCCGGCAGCGACTGGCGGTCCATCTTCTACGTCAACGTGCCCATCGGCCTGCTCGCCCTCGGGCTGGGCGCCGCCCGCCTGCGGGAGTCCTCCGCCGAGACCAGGACGCGGCTGGACGTCACCGGTGCGCTGATCGTCACCGCCGGGCTCTTCCTGCTCATCCTGCCCCTGGTCGTGGGCCGCGAGCACGACTGGCCGGCCTGGAGCCTGGCCATGCTGGCGGCCGGGCCGTTCGTCCTGGCCTGGTTCGCGTGGGTGGAGAGGCGCCGGACGGCCGACCCCGACGCGTCGCCGCTGGTGCCCGTCACGCTCTTCAAGGAGCGGTCCTTCACCGTCGGTCTGCTGATCAGCCTGGTCTTCTTCACCGGCATCCCGTCGTTCTTCATGACGCTGTTCATCACCCTGCAGATCGGCTTCGCGTACAGCGCCGTCTCCGCGGGCGCGGTCACGCTGGCCTTCGCCCTGCTCATCGCCATCGGCTCGGCGCGCTCGAACGTCGTCGTGCGCAAGCTCGGCACCTGGACGCTGGCCCTGGGCACCGCGCTCCTCGTGACCGGCATGGGCGGCGTCATCCTGACGCTCCACTGGGCCGGCACCGACCTGCGGGGCTGGTACCTCGTCCCGGCGCTCATGGTCGGCGGCGCCGGCACCGGCCTGGTCGTCGCGCCGATCACCGGCATCATCCTGGAGGGCATCAGGTCCGGCGACGCGGGCTCCGCCTCCGGCGTCATCGCCACGACGCAGCAGGTCGGCATCGCCGTCGGCATCGCGGTCATCGGCATCCTCTTCGCCAACCTCATCGCCGGAAACGCCGGGGACTCCCTGGCCACGGTGGAGCCGCGGCTACGGCAGGACCTGGCCGCCGCCGGACTGCCGCCGGAACGCTCGGAACAGGTCGTCGCCGGCTTCGAGACCTGCTTCGAGGACCGCACGAACCAGAAGGACCTCACGGCCGTCCCGCCGAGCTGCGAGCGGGTCGAACGGGAGGCCGAACAGCTGCCGCTGCCGCCCGAGGTGACGGAACAGGTGCGCACGGCGGTCCTCGTGGAGGCCGCGCCGGAGGCCCGCAAGGAGAACTTCAGCCGGAGCTTCCAGGGCGCCCTGGGCTGGCAGCTGGGAGTCTTCACCCTCTGCTTCCTGCTGGTCCTCGCCCTGCCGAAGGTCAAGCCCGCGCGGATCACGCCCGGCGGCGCCTGACCCGGCGCTCCGCCCGCAGCCCCTGCCCCGGTCACCGCCGACCGGGGCAGGGGCGCGTTCCAGCCACCGTCGAGGCCGCCCCGACCCCCGGCGCCTAGCGTCATCCACGGGCCCGCCCCGCGGCCCACGCGGCGATCGCGGCGGGCGGCCCGTGACCGCCGCAGCCGCATGCCGGAAGGACACAGGCGATGACTCCTGCACCCCCGACCGACGCCGGCCGGGCCGCCGATCCCGCCGAACGGTACGACGTCGCCGTGCTCGGCGGGACGCTCGCCGCCGGTCTGCTGGGCGCGGTGCTGGCCCGGCAGGGCGTGCGCGTGCTGCTCGTCGGCGCGGAGGACGACCGCCGCGCTCCCTCCGGCGAGACGACCGTGCCCTACACGGCCGAGGTCTTCCTGCTGCTCGCCAAGCGCTTCGACGTCCCCGAGATCGCCGCGTTCGGCCTCTTCTCCGACCTGCCGGAGGAGGTGCGGCGGACCAGTGGCGTCAAGAAGAGTTTGGGCTTCCTCCACCACCACGCCGGGCGCCGCCACGACCCGGCCGAGAGCGTCCAGTTCAACGTGCCCGGCGAGCACGCCGAGTGGCACCCGTACCGCCCGGAGGTGGACGCCCACGCGCTGCGGATCGCCGCCCGGCACGGTGCGGCCCTCGTCCCGCGCGGCGTCACCCTCACCGACGCCGAGGCCGGACCCGACGGGGGAGAGGTCCGGGCCTCCGACGGCCGCACGTACCGCGCCCGCTACCTCGTGGACTGCTCCGGCGACGCCTCGCCGCTGGTGCGCCGCGCGGGCGGTGACGACGCCGAGCCCCGGCTCACCCACCGCTCGGTGAGCTACACGGCGCACCTGCGGGGCGTGACGCCCTTCGAGGACGTCGTCCCCCCGCACCGGCACCCGAAGGCGACCCCCTGGTCCGAGGGCACCGTCCACCACCTCTTCGACGGCGGCTGGCTCCAGCTGGCGCACTTCGGCAACCACCGGGCCGGGGAGAACCCGCTGACGTCCGTCACGCTCAGCGTCGACCCCGAGGTCGCCGCCGAGCTGCCCGACGACCCGGAGAAGGCCTTCCGCTCCGTCGTCGAGCGCTACCCCGACCTGGCGCGCCAGTTCGACACCGCGTCCCCGGTGCGGCCGTGGACGGCCCACGTGCCGACGCAGCGCACCGCCGCCCGCACGCACGGGGAGCGCTGGTTCGCGCTCGAACGCTCCGCCGCGCGCACCGACCTGTTCCTCTCCCGCGACGTGACGACGGCGGCCGAGCTGGTCCACGCGCTGGCCGGCCCGCTGATCACGGCCGTGCGCCGGGACGACTTCGCCCCCGAGCCGTTCGCCCGGGTGGCCCGCTTCCAGGAGGAGCTCGGCGCGTGGAACGACCGGCTGCTGGCCGCCGCCCGCACCGCCTGCCGCGACTTCCGGCTGTGGAACGCCTTCTCCCGCGTGTGGCTGCTGTGGCAGATCCTCGCCGACCTGTCGCTCAAGCGCGCCCGCCTCGACTGCGAGCAGTCCGGGAGCTGGGCACCCGTCGAGCGCTTCGAGCTGGGCGGCATCTGGTTCCACGCCCCCGAGGGCCTGCGCGAACTGGTCGGCCGGAGCCTGGAGACGATCGCCCAGGTGCGCGAGGGCCGCCGGGACGCCGCCACCGCCGCTGCGGCGATCTTCGCGGACCTGCGCCGGGCCCCGTTCGTGCCGCCGCTGTACGCCTTCGGCGACCCCGCGGCCCGCGTCTACCACTTCACCTTCCCCAAGCGGTTGCGGATGCTGCTGTGGGTGAAGACGAAGGCGCCCGCGGACTTCCGGCGCCTGCTCACCCGCGACAACGTCACCTCCGTCACCTCGGCCTCCAGCCGCTGAGCCGCCGCACCGCACCGCACGCACCGACCGCGCACGGAGGGGTGGAGCATGCCCGTCCACGCCGAGGACGGCGGGGACGGCCGCCCGCGTGGCGGCCGCCGGGAGCAGCCGGCCCCTGCGACGCCCGCCCCGCCCCGGGCCGCCGCAACGAGAGGAGACACCGCATGGACGTGCAGCAGACCCCGCCGGCGCAGGAGAGCGCGCGGCACCCGGTCACCGAGGAGGCCGTGCTGGAGTGGCTCGTCGCCCGGGTCGCCCACCTGCTCGACGTCCCCGCCGAGCAGGTGCCCGTCGACCGCCACCTCGACGAACTCGACATCGACTCGGTGGACGCCGTCGTGCTGGCGGGCGAGTTGGAGGCGTGGCTCGGCCAGGAACTCGGCCGGGAGATGCTGCGCCACCGCGCCGGCCTGGCCGAGCTGGGCGCGTACCTGGCGCGCCGGTACGCGCTGGCGCCCTACGGCGTCGCCCTCTGAGCGGCCCCACCGCGTGCGGGGAGGGCGCCACCCGGCCGGGTGGCGCCCTCCCCGCACGTCCCGCCGTCCCCCGGGGCCCGGAAGGCCGGGTCGCGGAGGACGGCGTCCCCGCGTCGGCTACACCGCGACCGGGTGGGTCGTCCGGGCGCCGGGGGCCAGTCGCGCGTAGTCGCTGCGCCAGTAGGTCAGCGGGAGGGTGTCGACGCCCGCGTCACCGGCCACGACCCGGCCGAGCAGCAGGGTGTGGTCACCGGCCCGTACGACGCTGTCCAGCTCGCACTCGGCGTGCGCGGTGGTGCCCAGCAGCACCGGCATTCCGGTCGTCGCGCCCGGCTCCCACCGCACCCGGCTGAACTTGTCCTGGGTGCCGGAGGCGAAGACCTGAGAGGTCTTCTCGTCCCGCGCGCTGAGGATGTTCACCGCGAACCGGCCGCGCTCCAGTATCGCCTGGAGCGAGCCGCTGCGGCTGGCGATGCTGGACAGCAGCAGCGGCGGGTCGACGGAGACGCTGCAGAACGCCGAGCAGGTGAGCCCACGCGGGGTGCCCGCGCCGTCCACCGTGGTGACGACGGTGATGCCACTGGCGAACGAGGCCATGACCTGGCGGAACGTCTGGAGGTCGACGGAGGCCAGCTCTTCGGCGACCAGCTCTTCGGTCATCAGGTTCTGGGCGTTCATCACAGCTCCCCGGACTCGATCTGGGTGGTCATCAGCGGACGGTCGAGCTTCCCGTTGGCGGTTCGCGGGAGGTCTTCCTGGAGGTGGAGCCTGTCGATGATCATGTAGGTCGGCAACCTTTCCGCGCAGCAGCGCTTGACGTGGAGCAGGGACGGGCGTTCGCCGGGGGCGGGCACCACCACCGCGTGCAACTCGGCCTCCAGGCCCACGCCGACCACCAGCACCGCCACGTCGGCGACGGTGTCCAGCGAACCGACGGCCGCCTCGATCTCACCGAGCTCGATCCGGTGACCGCGGATCTTGACCATCTGGTCCCGGCGGCCGACGTAGCTCAGCTGTCCGTCCGCGTCCCGGCGGGCGAGATCGCCGGTGCGGTAGAGGCCCCGGTGCGGCTCGCGGCCCCAGTAGCCGAGCATCACCGTCGGGCCGCTCACGACGACCTCGCCCTCCTCGGCCCCCGGCGGGTCGAGCAGCACCTCGTCACCGGAGCACGCGGCACCGATGGGGAGCGCGCCGGTGCGCTCCAGGTCGGCGTCGGTGACCTCGTAGGAGGTGCAGACGTTGGTCTCGGTGGGCCCGTACCAGTTGAGCAGCCGCACCTTCGGCCAGCCGGCCCGCAGTTCCCGCACGTGGTGCGGGGCGAACGGCTCACCGGCGAAGAGACACGCCCGCAGCGCGGCGGGCGGCTCCCCCTCCAGCAGCCCGCCCTCGCGGATCATCAGGCTCAGGGCCGAGGGAACGGAGTACCAGACGGTGATCTCCCGCTCGTGGAGGAACCGGACGAGCTGGGCGGGCGCGTAGGCCATCTCCTGCGGCACCAGGTGCACCGAGGCGCCGGCCGCGAAGGCACCGTACAGGTCGAAGACGGAGAGGTCGAAGGTGAACGGCGCGTGCTGGGACAGCCGGTCGTCGGCCCCGAGGGCCAGCTCCGCCACGGCCCACTCCACGAAGGCCAGGGCGTTGCGGTGGCTGATGCACACACCCTTCGGCTCCCCGGTCGATCCGGAGGTGTAGAGGATGTACGCCGGCTCGTCCGGGCCGGCGTCGTACGGGGTGACGCGGGCGCCCTCCCGGGCCTCGGCGAGCAGCTCGGAGAAGGTCACCAGCGGGGTGTCGTCCCCGTCGGGACGGGGTCGCCGCGCCGCCTCCTCGTCCGCGACGACCAGCGCGGGCCGCGCGCTCGCGGTGATGCGCGCCAGGCGTGCGGGCGGGTTGGAGCCGGTCACCGGGACGTAGACGGCGCCCGTGCGCAGCGCCGCCTGCATGAGGGCGATCGTCCGGACGCCCTTGTGGCTCCACAGGACGACTCGATCGCCGGGGCGCACGCCCCGGGCCGTCAGGGCGGCGGCGAAGCGGTCGGCCAACGCGTCCAGTGCGCCGTAGCGCACCGGCCCCTCGGGGCCGTGCACGGCCACGGCCTCCGGGTTCCGCCGGGCCGAGGCCGTCAGGAGAGCGTGCAGTGTCATAGGCCCAGTTCCCTCGCGATGAGTTCCCGCTGGATGTCGGAGGTGCCGGAGAAGAGCACCGAGGGCACCGCGTCCCGCAGGGCCGCCTCGATCCCCCCGGCCGTCAGGTAGCCGCGCCCCCCGAAGGTGCGCACGGCGTCCAGCGCCGCCTGGACGACGCCCTCGGAGACGGCGAGCTTCGACAGGGCGACGGAGAGGGTCGCCGGGCGGCCCCGCTCCATCTCCCAGCAGGCGCGGTACAGCAGCAACCGGGCCGCTTCCACCCGCAGCTTCATGTCGGCGATCCGGTGCGAGACGGCCTGGAACTCCGCCAGGCGCCGGCCGAACTGCCGCCGGGCGCGGACGTGCTCGACGCACCGCTCGACCAGCCGGTCGGCCAGGCCGACGTAGCCCGCGAACAGGCACGCCCGCTCCCAGCCCATGGAGTGCTGGAAGACGGCCCCGCCCTGGCCCGGCTCCCCGAGGACGGCGGCGTCCGGCACGAAGCAGTCGGTGAACTCCACCGTCCCGGCCGGGCACTGGGTGAGCCCCATCTTGCCCATCGGCCCGCTCGCGCTCACCCCGGCGGCCGTGCGGTCCACGACGAACCCGGTCACCCCCAGATGTCCCGCCCGGGGGTCGGTGGTGGCGTAGGTGACGTAGAGGTCGGCCGCCGGGCCGTTGCTGACGAAGCTCTTGGCGCCGTTCAGCACCCAGCCGCCCTCGACCGGCCGGGCGGTGACGGCGAGCCGGGAGACGTCCGACCCGGCGCCGTCCTCGGTCATCGCGTTCCCCGCGATGAGCTCGCCCCGGCAGATGCCGGGCAGGACGCGCTCCCTGAGCTCCTCGGAGCCGAAGTCGACGACGGGCATGGCGCAGGCGAACAGGTGCGCGCTCGCGCCGAAGACCAGTCCCGTGCGGTGGCAGCCGCGCCCGAACGCCTCCACCCGGAGCGCGGTGTCCAGGGCCCCGAGCCCCTCGCCGCCGTACCGGGTCGGCACGGACAGGCCGAGGAGGCCCAGCCGGCCGAGCAGCAGCCAGTCCTTGCGGTCGTAGGTCGCCGAGGCCGCCCCGGCCGCTGTCCCGTCCTCCGGGAAGGCGTCCCGTACGGCCGTCAAGGTGTCGTGGTAGCGGGCACGTTGCCGCTCGGACCAGTCGAACTCCACGGTCTCTCCTCCGCTGCGTTCAGGGGGTGCGCTGGGAGCCGGACGGCCCGCCGCCGACGAGGGAGGCCGCGCCCGCCGGGGGGCCCGGCGGCGCCGGGAGCGGCACCGGCGCCCCACCGGCCGTCGGACCGCCGGCACCGACGCGGCGCAGCAGCCACGACAGCAGGGGAGCGGTCATGGCCGTGGTGACCAGCGCCATCATCACCATGGCCGTGAACAGTTCGGTGCTCAGCAGACCGAGGGACAGCCCCACGTTGAGGATCACCAGCTCCGTCAGCCCCCGGGTGTTCATCAGGAGGCCGAGCACGGTCGACTCCCGCCACTTCATGCCGGTCATCCGGGCCGACAGGAGCACACCGCCGAGCTTGCCGACGCAGGCCACCACGATGATCAGCACCATGTGGACCGCGCCCTGCCCCGTCATGGCCGTCAGGTCCACCGACAACCCCGTGACCACGAAGAACAGCGGCAGCAGCAGCTTGCTCACGTGCTCCAGCGGCAGGAGGGTGGTGCGCCGCAGCAGCAGCTGCGGGTCCTTGCGCGGCATGACGAGGCCGAAGAAGAACGCGCCGAAGATCGCGTGCAGCCCGATGTTCGAGGTGACGTAGGCCGAGCCCAGCGCCCCGGCGGCGGCGAGCATGGCCAGCCAGGGTGCCGCCGAGGCGGTGGCCCGCGCCGCGAGGGCCGCCAGGACCGGCCGCACGAGCGCGAGCATGACGACGACGTACAGGGCTCCCCAGCCGAGCACGCCGAGGAACCCGGCCGCGCCCGAGGCGGTGATCAGGGCGACGACCACGGCCAGCAGGCACCAGGCGAGCACGTCGTCCAGCGCGGCCAGGGCCAGGGCCAGGTTGCCCACCCGGCTCAGGTGCAGCCGCTGGTCGGTGATGATCCGGGCCAGGACCGGGAAGGCGGCGATCGAGACGGCCGTGCCCAGGAACAGGGCGAAGTCCAGGAACCGGACGCTCTCGCCGTTCACGGTGTCGTGCGCGCCGAAGAGGAGGGCGGCCAGGCCCACGCCCAGCGCCATCGGCAGGAGGGCGCCGCCCAGCCACACCGTCCCGGTCGTGCGACGGCGGTCGCGCAGGGAGGTGTGGTCGAACTCCCAGCCGATGGTGAACATGAACAGCAGCAGGCCCACTTGAGCGACGACGCCGAGATAGGGGCGCACGTCGACCGGGAAGAACAGCGCCGGCAGGTCGCCGGGGAGCAGCCCGAGGACGCTCGGGCCGAGACAGATCCCGGCGGTGATCTCGCCGATGACGGCCGGCTGTCCGAGTCGGCGCGCCAGCGCCGCGAAGCCCGCCCCCACGGCCAGCACGAGGGCGATCCCCCCGAGGGCGGTGGCGGCGATCCACTCCGCGTGTTCCGGACTGCTCACGGCTGTCCTCCGTCGTTCAGGCGTGACGCGATGCTCCGGAGCAGCTTGGGCGAGCACGCTAGAAGCCCGGTGGACGGCCAGTGCAGGTGACGCGAGCCGCGCCGGCACGCCGAGGGCCCGGTCCGGGGCACCCCCGGACCGGGCCCTCGGCCCACGCGGCGCCGGCCGCTACTGCCCGCCCCGCCGGGGCGCGGCCAGCTCGCGGCGGCCGGCCCAGTACGCGCCCGCGACCCCCAGCAGGGCGAACGCGCCGCCCCACGCCCACTGGCCGGCGGTGTAGGAACCGGCGAAGTCGTGCAGCACCGGGTTGCTCCACTCGAAGACCCGCGACGGCGGCCACCACTGCGCGATGGTCCGGGCCGTCGGGGGCATGCCGGGAACGCTGACGAACCCGCCGCCCACGAAGAACGTGGCGATGGCCACGAGGATGACCGGAGGCTGGACCGCGCGGTGCTGGCGCAGGAGCTGGGCCAGCAGGACGCCGAGCCCGGCCGCCGCGACCAGCAGCGGCAGCATGAACAGCAGGACGAGGACGAGGGAGCCCACGTCCGGGGTGAACCCGAACAGCAGCAGCCCCGTCAGATAGGTCGGTACCGCGCTCAGGTAGGCCAGCAGCGTGGCGGTGAGCACGCACCCCAGGGCCGCCGGCGCGGCCCCGAAGGGCGACATGAGCAGTTCCTTGGCCGTGCGCCCCTCCTCCTCGACGGCGAACACGTTGGCCGCCAGCAGCATCGAGCCGAGCAGCAGCGCGAGGAGCAGCACGCCGCCCGCGATGAACGCGGCCCGGGTGACGTCCTCCTCGGCGACGGTCCGCAGGTCCACGGTGGCCGGCAGCGCCCCGCGCACCTCGTCGTGGATGTTGAGCGCGTCGTCCACCCGGAAGCGCAGGTTCTTCGTCGCGTCGGTGTTCACGTTGTACGTGGAGATCCGCACCTCGTTGGTCGTGGCCACGTCCTCCGGAATGGTGATCACCAGCTGGAGGCGGCCGTCCTCCAGCATCTCCCGAGCGGCGCGCGGGTCGTCCTCGATCGTCTCGAAGTACAGATCGACGTTGGACCGGGACTGCGCCAGGGAGTCCGTGATGGCCGCGGACCTCGCGTCGTCCGCCCGGTCGATCACACCCACCGGCCAGCGGTCGCCCCAGGAGCCGAAGAGAATGGCGCACAGGACCAGCACCACCAGCGGGACGAGGACGCCCTGCGCCACCAGGTCGGGCCGGCGGCGCAGCAGCCTCACGTTGCGCCGGTGGGCGGCCAGCGCGCCCCGGATCATCTCGTTCATCACAGCCTCCGTCGTTCCTCTCACTGGCCTTGGGTGAAGCGCAGTTGACGCCGCATCCGCACCACCGCGAGCAGAGTCAGCAGTGCCGCGATCCCGGCGGTGCCGCCCAGCGCGGCCCAGTCCGTGCCGCCGTCGCCGAGTCCGGTCGCGTCCAGCCGGAGGTCCTGGGTCAGGCCCGCCGTCGGCCACCAGTGGGTGCTCGCCCACAGCCACTCGACCGCGCCGCCGTGCGCGAAGCCGCGCAGGTAGGACTCGTAGCCGCTGAGGAAGAAGTGGACGATCGCCAGCACGACGCAGAGCGGTACGAGCGGCAGCGAGCGGCGCAGCGTGACGCCCAGGAGCGTTCCGAGCGCGCTGCCGTAGGCGAAGAGCACGAACAGGCCGAGCCAGCTGGCGGCGCCGAGCGAGAGCGCGGGGAAGTCCAGCAGCCAGGCGAGCCCGGCCAGGACGAGCACCGTCCCGGCCAGCGTCTGGACGCCGGCGCTGAGCCACTTCCCGCCCAGGAGGGGGGCGTTGCCCACCGGGGAGAGCACCAGCGGCTTGGCCGTCCGGTCCTCCCACTCGCGGGCGACGAGTGTCCCGGTGTTGACCATCGAGGCGTACAGGACGGCGAACACGAGCAGGGCCGTGCCCAGGTAGGCGCTGGTGCCCATGTCCTCGCGGAAGTGGCTGTTCTCGCGGACCGCCGTGACGGGCACCCCTCCGCCCGTGTCCCGGGCGAACTCCCGTACCGCGCCCTCCGCGCGCAGTTCGAAGTTCTTCGTGCCGTCGGCGTTGATGTTGTACACGCGCAGGGGCACCTCGACGGGCACCCCGGCCGACACCCGGTCGTCGAAGTCGGCGGGGATCGTCAGCACGGCGCCGACCTCCCCGGCGGCGAACATCGCGCGTGCATCCCCGGGGTCCGTCGTGCGGATCTCGAACAGTTCCCCGTCGGTGTTGTGCATGGTTCGCAGGATCTGCAGGAGACGTTCGCTGTGCGGCCCGCCGCCCTCTTGGGCGACGGCGACGGGGGAGGTGGTGGAGACGGTGACGAGCAGCGCGTACAGCGAGACGAAGACCAGCGGTACGAGCACGGTGATGACGACGAAGACGGGGCTTCTGCGGGAGAGGGTGAGGTCCTTGCGCACCATGGCGCGGATCGCACTCCACATGGGTCCTCCAGGTTCTCGGTTCGGCGGCCGGTTCGCTGCTCAGTCGCGCAGGTCGCGGCCGGTGAAGTGGAGGAAGACGTCCTGGAGGCCCGGTTCGCTGAACCGGAAGCCGACGAGCGTCGGCCCGCCGTCCAGCCGGTCGAGCGCCGACCGCACGAACGCCACGTGGTCGGCGTCCTCGGGCACCTCGACGAGGAGTTGGTGCGCGTGCGCGCCCACCTGGTAGCCGTCGCGCAGCAGCGGTTCGGCGGCCTCGGCGGCCTCGGCGGAGGCGTAGGTCAGCTCCAGTCGCCGCCGCCGCGTCAGGGCCTTGAGCTCGTCGGGGGTGCCCGTGACGACGCGGCGGCCCCGGTCGATGATGCACACCCGCTGGCCGAGGCGTTCGGCCTCCTCCATGTAGTTGGTGGTCAGCAGCACGCTGCGGCCCTCGGCGGCCAGGCCCCGGACGCGGTCCCAGATGGACTCGCGCGACTGGACGTCCACGCCCAGCGTCGGTTCGTCGAGGAACAGCAGGTCGGGCTCGGTCAGCAGGGCGCGGGCCAGCGTCAGCCTGCGCTGCATGCCGCCGGAGAACGTGCCCACCCGGTGCCCGGCCCGCTCGGTGAGCGAGACGAGCTCCAGCACGGTGTCGATGCGCCGCCGCGCCGAGGCCCTGGGCACCCCGTAGTAGGCGGCGTGGAACTCGAGGTTCTCGCGGCCCGTCAGGTCCGCGTACAGGGCGGTCTCCTGCGGGGCGAGCGCGATACGCCGCAGCAGCCTGCTCCGCTCTCGGGACGGGTCCATGCCGAGGACGCGCACCCGCCCGTCGGTCGGTCCGAGCAGGCCGCTGAGCAGGTTGATCACCGTCGTCTTGCCGGAGCCGTTGGGTCCGAGCAGGCAGAAGACCGTCCCGGGTTCGATGCGCAGGCTCAGGTCGGTGATGGCCTGGAACGGCTCGGCTCCACGCCGCTTGAACACCAGGTCGACGTGTTCCAGTTCGGCGACGGGCGCACCGGAGGCGAGCGTCGCCGCCGGCTCCGGACTGGGGGTGGTGGCCGTGGTCATGGGGTCTCCTCTTCCGTCACCGCTGCCGGTCGGGCACTGCCGCGAAACAGCCGTGCGGCACGGCGATCCGTCTCGTCGCGGGTTCGGACGGTCGGGCCGGTCCGCGTTCCGGTTCTGTTGTCGCAAGAACTCTACAACTGTAGAGTTCATTACGTGATGAGTTACCGACATGGTCGACCACACCGGGGGATCAGTTCAAGAGAGGAGTGCCGACATGGCCACGGGAAGTGACTACGAGGTCGTCATCGCGGGGGCCGGTCCCACCGGTCTGTGCCTCGCGGGCGAGCTGGCCCTCGCCGGCGTGCGCTGCAAGGTCGTCGAGCGCCGCACGCACCGCACCGAGGAGTCCCGGGCGCTCGGCCTGCACGGCCGCACCATGGAGGTGCTCCGCGCGCGCGGCATGGCCGACACCGTCCTGGAGCGGGCCAACCCCGTCAAGCAGGTCCGGGTCAGCCTGGGCAACTCCCTGCTCAACCTCCGCCGCCTGCCCAGCGACTACGGCCAGCTCACGATCATCCCGCAGGGCGAGACCGAGGCGATCCTCGAAGAACGCGCCCGCGACCTCGGCGTGACCATCGAGCGCGGCGTGAAGCTGACGGGCTGCCGGCAGGAGGGCGAGGAGGTCGTCTACCGGCTGGAGTCCGAGGAGCGCCGGTGGGAGGAGCGCACGCCCTGGCTCGTCGGCTGCGACGGCGCGCACAGCGCGGTGCGCCACGCCATGGGCGCCGCCTTCGAGGGCGAGATGTACCCGTACACGATCATCGTGGCGGACGTGAAGCTCGGCGTGCCGCTCGACGAGCAACTGCTCATCCACGTCGGCCGGGCCGGTCTCGTCGTCTGCACCGACTTCGGCAACGGCTGGTACCGACTGGGCGTCATCGACCGCGGCAAGTCCTGGTCGGACGACCCCGTCACGCTCCAGGAGGTCCGCGAGACCCTCGTGCGCCTCTTCGGCAAGGACCTGCGCCCCAGCGAACCCCTGTGGACCTCCCGCTTCCGCATCCAGGAACGGCAGGCCGAGACCTACCGCAGGGGCCGCATGATCATCGCCGGTGACGCCGCACACGTCCACTCGCCCCTCGGCGGACAGGGCCTCAACCTCGGGATCCAGGACGCCGTGAACCTCGGCTGGAAGCTGGCCGCCGTGGCCTCGGGACGGGGCTCGGACCGGCTGATCGACACCTACCAGGAGGAGCGCCGCCGCGTCTCCCAGGGCGTCATCAAGGTCACCGACCTGGCCACCCGCATGATGACCTCCGACGCCCTGCCCGCCCGCGTCGCCCGGCTCGTCGGCGTCTCCACGGCCACCCGCGTCCCCAGGGGCCACCGACTCGCCGTCGGCCACCTCTCCGGCATCGCCACCGCCTACCCCACCACCGCCGACTCCCGCAGCCCCAAGGGCACCGCGGGCCACCGCGTCCCGGACCTCTCCTTCCGCACCGGCCCGGCCCAGGGCGACCGGCTCTTCGAGAACATGCGCGCGGGCACCTTCGTCCTCGTCGACCAGAGCGGCAACCAGCCCTCCGGCCTGCTCGACCCGTGGGGAGACCTCGTGACGGAGATGCGGGGCAGGATCGGCGGCGTCAAGGGGCCCTGGATGGACGCGGAGATGATCCTCGTCCGGCCCGACGGCTACTGCGCCTGGGCCGGCGGCCGCGAACGCGCCACCGTCGAACTGCCCGCCGCCATGCGACGCTGGGCCGGGGCGCCCACCGTCCCCGCGACGTCCCCCGCGGACGGCTGACCCGCCCCGCCGACCCCCGCCCGGCGGCCCGCCGGCGTCCCGAGCGGCCCGGGACCCCGGCCGGGGCGCCGGCCGGCCGCACCGCGGCCCGTGCCCCCAGTAGGCTCTGACCATGGCAGACGTGGAGGTGGGACCACTCGACCTGGCCGCCCGGGTGGACGAGGCGCTGGCCGTCCAGGCGCTGGCGTTCGGCCTCAACGACGAGGAGATCGGCATCCGCCGCCCCATCGTCCTGCGCCACCTCACCGTGCCCGGTGCCCGCGCCCTCGGGGCGACCACCCGCGAGGGCCGTCTCGTCGGCTTCGTGTACGGCCTGCCCAACGACCGGACCCAGTGGTGGTCCACCGTCGTGGAGCCCTACCTGACCCGCGCGGGCACCGACGCCTGGCTCGACCACGCCTTCACCATCACGGAGTTGCACGTCCACCCCGCCCACCAGCGGCACGGCCTCGGGGTGCGGCTCATCACCGCCCTCACCGACGACGCCCCGCAGTCGCACTCGATCCTGTCCGCCGTCGACACCGAGAGCCCGGCGCGCGCCCTCTACCGGCGGCTGGGCTACCACGACCTCGCGCGCGGCGTCCTCTTCCCCAGCGCACCACAGCCCTACGCCGTCATGGGCGCGCCGCTGCCGCTGCGCCGGCTGCGGCGCTGAGCACCCCCGTCACAGCCAGGCCGCGAACTCCAGCAGCAGCTCGCCGTCCTCCCGGTCCCCGGCCAGGACGTGCCGCACGCCCGACTCCACGGCCCGGTACAGCGCCCAGCCGCGCAGCCGCTCCCGGTCCACGTCCAACGAGTCGGCCAGCCGCTGCACGCGCCGCCGCGTGGCCGCCGCCGCACCGGGGGAGGCCACCAGATCGTGCAGCCGGTCGCGGGCGAGCCGGGCCAGGTCGAACGCCGGCTCGCCGACCAGCGGTTCCGGACCGACGGCCAGCCACGGCGAGCGGTCGGCGTCCGACGCCAGCACCGCGCCCTGCCGGAAGTCACCGTGCAGCAGCACGCCCTCCGGGGCGTCGGCCAGCAGTTCGTCCCGCACCGCCAGCGCCGCGTCCACCAGCGGACGGACGTCGTCCGGCGCCCGGCCGAGGACCCGCTCCACCTCCGCGCCGGTGTGCTCGGCCACCGTGGTGAACGCGAACCCGCCCGCCTCGGGCGGCACCCACAGCCGCCGGACCGCCGAGCTCGACTCCAGCATCGCCTTGTCCTCGGGCAGCGACCGCAGCGAGACCTCCCCGTGCAGCCGCTCCAGCAGCAGGGCCCCCGCCGCCGTGTCGGAGCGCAGCGACCGGACCGCTCCCAGGCCGTCCCAACGGGTCAGCGCCGCGGCCTCCGCACGGGCCCCCGCGCCGCTCGGCGCACACAGCTTCAGCGCCGCCGGACGGCCGTCGGCCTGCCGCACCAGCACCACCACACTGGTCCGGCCCCCCGGCAGCACCGTCCGCTCCGGCGTCAGCTCCCACTGCTCCAGCAGCCGTTGCGACAGCGCCGGAAGTCCGGCGAGCCAGGGGTGGTCCGGGCCCAGGGCGCGGACCAGCCGCTGTGGCGGGGGCGGGGGAAGAACGGAGGCCATGTGCTGGCGGTGCCTTTCCGTCGGTCGTCGAATCGCCCGTCGCCGGGCCACCGCGGGGTGGTCACCGGCCGCCGTCCGCACCGCCCCCGCTCCGGGCGTCGGCCGTGCGTTCGGCAAGACCAGGGAAGGCTACGCCGCCACCGCGCCAGCGCGCCGCCCGGAGGGCCGCTTCGCGCAGCGCCCCGGCGGCCTCCCGCCGCCGCTCCCCGGTTCCCGCACGCACCAGATCCGCGTACACCCCGGCGACCCGGTCCTCCAACTCGGCGGCGAACCGCGCCGCCGTCGCCGCGTCCGGCACCGCGTACGGCAGGACGTACCCGGCCGCCGCCGCCGTCGGTGTCCCGCCCAGCTCCCGCACGGCCCGGGCCAGCGCGTCGCGGCGGGCCCGGTGCGCGGTGTGCGCCTCCCGCGCCGCCCGGCGTCCGTCCGCGTCCGTCCGCGCGCCCACCACGCCGTAGCCGTACACCGCCGCGTGCTCGGCCGCCAGCGCCGCCTGGAGCGCCGCCAGCACGCCCGCGTGCTCCTTCTCCGACCGCCGCGTCTCCGTCATCAGGCGCCCCCGCCCGTCGCCTCGCCCAGCAGGAACGCGTGCACCTCGCCGGACGCCGCCACGGACGCCAGCAGTCTGGCCAGCTCCGGCGGGGCGTCCGCCAGGGCCCGCATCCGCTCCCGCGCGGTGCGGCGTTCGGCACCCGCCAGCTCCGCGAGCGCCGCCGCCCGCTCCTTGGGCACCTCCGCGCCGGGCGGGGGACTCGCGTCCGGGCCGCCCCGCCGCCCGTCGCCGAACGCCTCGGCGTGCCGCAGGACGTCCGCCCGCAGCGGCGCCAACCGTGCGGCGAGGTCGGGGTGGGCGGCGCTCGTCGCGTCGTACCGGCGCAGCAGGACGGCGCTGTCCGCCGCCGCCGCGCGCCGCAGCCGGGCACCGCGTTCGGCCGCCCGACGTTCCCGCTCCGCGCGGTCCCCGCCCGAGCAGCCGGTGGTGAGGGCGAGCGCCCCCACCGCACCGAGGCCGGTCAGACCGGCGGCGCCGGTGCGCAGGAGGCTGCGTCTGGAGGGCGGTCCGGGCGGAAGCGGCACCACGTGACACCCCACAGGCAAGATCGTCGGCAGGAGGAGCGGGACCAGAACAGTTGATCACCGTGCCGTGAGCGTACCCGGCGCCCCCACCGGCTCCGACCGGCCTCCCCGGCGTGCCCCCGGCAGGCACCCGAGCGGCGGCGGGGCGGGCACCCGACCGGCGCCGGGCGTCCGGCACGGTCGACGCGACGCGCTAGGCTGTAGCCGGACACGCCGAGAGGCGCGCGGCGGTCGGCCCGGCCGTCACGGCGGCGTTCGACCGTCACCGAGCGTCCCCCGAGCGTCACCGAACCACCCCTGACAACAGCACACGCGGCCGAGGAGTCACCCGGATGAGCACCACCCAGATCGATCGGCTGCGCGGGCTGCTGGAGCCGCTCGTCACCGAGCGCGGGCTGGATCTCGAAGAACTCACCGTCACGCCGGCCGGCAAGCGCCGCGTCCTGCGCGTCGTCGTGGACTCCGACGCAGGCGTCCGACTCGACGCCTGCGCCGAACTGAGCCGGGCCGCCTCCGCCGCCCTGGACGAGGACGACCCGATGGGCTCGGCCCCCTACGTCCTCGAAGTCACCTCCCCCGGCGCCGACCGTCCGCTGACCGAGCCGCGGCACTACCGCCGCGCCGTCGGCCGACTGATCACCGCCCGGCTGCACGAAGGCGGCGACCTCACGGCCCGCCTGCTGGCCGTCGACGCGAGCGGCCTCGACCTGGAGGTGCCCGGAGTGAAGGGGCGCAAGCCCACCCGGCGGCGCGTGGAGTTCGGCGAGATCGCCAGGGCGCGGGTCGAGATCGAGTTCAACCGCCCCGCCGCCCCCGAGGACGCGGCACGGGGCGGCAACGACAGCAACGACAGCAACGACAACGAGAGTGACGGGGAGGCGTAGCCGTGGACATCGACATGAGCGCCCTGCGGGGACTGGTCCGGGAGAAGGAGGTCTCCTTCGACCTGCTGGTCGAGGCGATCGAGGCGGCGCTGCTCATCGCCTACCACCGCACCGAGGGCAGCCGTCGGCACGCCCGCGTCGAGCTGAACCGCGACAGCGGCCACGTGACGGTGTGGGCCAAGGAGGACGCGGCCGACCTCGCCGAGGGCCAGGAGCCCCGCGAGTTCGACGACACCCCGACGGGCTTCGGCCGGATCGCCGCCACGACCGCCAAGCAGGTCATCCTCCAGCGCCTGCGGGACGCGGAGGAGGAGGTCACCTTCGGCGAGTACGCCGGGCGCGAGGGCGACATCGTGACCGGCGTCGTCCAGCAGGGCAAGGACCCCAAGAGCGTCCTGGTCGACATCGGGAAGATGGAGGCCATCCTGCCGCCGCAGGAGCAGGTGCCCGGTGAGGTCTACCGGCACGGCACCCGGCTGCGGTCCTACGTCGTGCGGGTGGCCAAGGGCGTGCGCGGGGCCTCCGTCACCCTCTCGCGCACCCACCCCAACCTCGTGCGCAAGCTGTTCGCGCTGGAGGTGCCGGAGATCGCCGACGGCTCGGTGGAGATCGCGGCCATCGCCCGCGAGGCCGGCCACCGCACCAAGATCGCGGTGCGTTCCACCCGTGCGGGACTCAACGCCAAGGGCGCCTGCATCGGACCCATGGGCGGCCGGGTGCGCAACGTCATGGCCGAGTTGCACGGCGAGAAGATCGACATCGTCGACTGGTCGGACGACCCCGCCGAGCTGGTCGCCAACGCGCTGTCGCCCGCTCGCGTGAGCCGCGTCGAGGTCGTCGACGAGGTTGCGCGGTCGGCCCGGGTCACCGTGCCCGACTACCAGCTCTCGCTGGCCATCGGCAAGGAGGGGCAGAACGCCCGGCTCGCCGCCCGCCTCACCGGCTGGCGCATCGACATCCGCCCCGACCGGACGCCCGGCGAGGAGTCCGGTGAGGACTCCGGCACGGCTCCGGGGGAGGCGGCCGGCGTCTGACGCCGCCCCGCCGACCGGGCCGCCCCGCCGAGCGCGGAGGCGGTCCGGCAGGGCCCGGCGGCGGGGAACACTCCGCCGTCCGTATCCGCTATCGCGTCGTCACCCCCCGCCAAGGGGAACCGCACGCGGGGAGGTAGACTGAGACGGTGTCTGGCCGCACACGTGACCCAGCCTGCCCCGAGCGCACCTGCGTGGGGTGCCGGGGACGATCGGCCAAGGCCGACCTGCTGCGTGTGGTGGTGATCGAGGGCGAATGCGTCCCCGATCTTCGCGGTACGCTGCCCGGCCGGGGTGCGTACCTGCATCCCAGCCTCGCCTGCTGCGATCTGGCGCTCCGGCGCCGGGCGTTCCCGCGGGCCTTCCGGGTCACGGGAGGTCCCGGTCCGCTCGGAACGGAGCAACTGCGCCGGTACGTGGAGCGGGCGTCCCGGGAGGCCGGGGACACCGAGCACAACGCAACACCGTAAGAACGTAAAAGGTCCGCGCGGACGGTCGTGCGGACGAGGTACCTCGCGAGTCGGAAGTAGGTCGAGATTGCGATGAGCACTCGATGAGTACGCGATGAGTACGCCCATGCATAAGTAGCGAAGGTCCGGCGGACGACCACCCCGGACCGTCTAAGGAGCGAAGTGGCTAAGGTCCGGGTATACGAGCTCGCCAAAGAGCTTGGAGTGGAAAGCAAGGTCGTCATGGCCAAGCTCCAAGAACTCGGTGAATTCGTCCGTTCGGCGTCCTCGACGATCGAGGCGCCGGTGGTGCGCAGGCTGACCGACGCGTTGGACGCGTCCGGCGGCGGCGCCAGGAAGTCGCAGAAGCCCGCCGCGAAGCCGGCGGCCCCCACATCAGCGGCACCCAAGCCGGGTGCCCCCAAGCCGGGTGCCCGTCCGGGCGCCCCGAAGCCGGGTGCCCCGCGCCCCGGCGCCCCGAAGCCCGGCCCGGAGCCGGTCAAGCCCGCCGAGGCCGCCAAGCCGGCCGAGGAGGCCGTGCGCCCCAGCGCCGAGGCCACCCGCCCGGCCGCGGACGCGGGCCGTCCCGCCGCGCCCCGGCCCGGCACGGCGCCCAAGCCCGGCGGTGCCCGCCCCGGCGCCCCGAAGCCGGCGCCGTCGCGCCCCGAGTTCACCGCGCCCCCGGCGGGTCAGACGCCGCCGAAGCCCGGTGGCGCCCGTCCCGGCGCGCCCAAGCCCGGCGCCCCGAAGCCGGCGGCCTCGGGCCCCAAGTCGGGCGGACGCTCGACCGGTCCCCGTCCGGGCAACAACCCCTTCACCTCCGGCAGCAACACCGGCATGGCCCGCCCGCAGGCTCCCCGCCCCGGCGGCGGCGCCCCGAAGCCCGGTGGCGCCCGTCCCGGCCCCGGCGGCCAGGCGGGCCCGCGCCCGCAGGCCCCCGGCGGCGGCCGTGCGACCCCCGGCAACATGCCCCGTCCGCAGGGTGCCGGCCAGGGCGGTCCCCGTCCCGGCGGCCCGCGTCCCAACCCGGGCATGATGCCGCAGCGTCCCGCTGCCGGCCCGCGTCCCGGCCCCGGTCGCGGCGGTCCCGGCGGCGGTCGTCCCGGCGGCGGTCCCGGCGGTCGTCCCGGCGGCGGCGGTCGCCCCGGTGGCGGCGGCTTCGCCGGTCGTCCCGGCGGTCCCGGTGGCGGTGGCGGCGGCTTCGCCGGTCGTCCCGGCGGCGGTGGCCGTCCCGGCTTCGCCGGTCGTCCCGGCGGCCCCGGCGGCCGTGGCGGCACGCAGGGCGCGTTCGGCCGTCCCGGCGGTCCGGCGCGTCGCGGCCGCAAGTCGAAGCGGCAGAGGCGCCAGGAGTACGAGCAGATGCAGGCGCCCTCGATCGGCGGCGTGATGCTGCCGCGCGGCAAGGGCGAGACCGTCCGGCTGTCGCGTGGTGCCTCTCTCACGGACTTCGCGGAGAAGATCAACGCCAACCCGGCGTCGCTGGTCCAGGTCATGTTCAACCTGGGCGAGATGGTCACCGCCACGCAGTCCGTCCCCGACGAGACGCTCGCGCTCCTCGGCGAGGAGATGAACTACGTCGTCCAGATCGTCAGCCCGGAGGAGGAGGACCGCGAGCTGCTCGAGTCCTTCGACATCGAGTTCGGCGAGGACGAGGGCGGCGAAGAGGCCCTGGTCTCCCGTCCGCCGGTGGTGACCGTCATGGGTCACGTCGACCACGGCAAGACCCGCCTGCTCGACGCGATCCGCAAGACGAACGTCATCGAGGGCGAGGCCGGCGGCATCACCCAGCACATCGGCGCCTACCAGGCGGCGACGGAGGTCAACGGCGAGGACCGCCGGATCACCTTCATCGACACCCCCGGTCACGAGGCGTTCACCGCCATGCGTGCCCGCGGTGCGAAGTCCACGGACATCGCGATCCTGGTCGTCGCCGCGAACGACGGCGTGATGCCGCAGACCATCGAGGCGCTCAACCACGCCAAGGCGGCCGACGTCCCGATCGTCGTCGCGGTCAACAAGATCGACGTCGAGGGCGCCGACCCGACCAAGGTGCGCGGCCAGCTCACCGAGTACGGGCTGGTGGCCGAGGAGTACGGCGGCGACACGATGTTCGTCGACATCTCCGCCAAGCAGGGTCTGCACATCGACTCCCTGCTGGAGGCCGTCGTCCTGACCGCCGACGCCTCCCTCGACCTGCGGGCCAACCCGGAGCAGGGCGCCCAGGGCATCGCCATCGAGGCCCACCTCGACCGCGGCCGTGGCGCCGTGGCGACGGTGCTGGTCCAGCGCGGCACCCTGCGCGTCGGCGACACGATGGTGGTGGGCGACGCCTACGGCCGCGTGCGCGCCATGCTCGACGACAAGGGCAACAACATCGAGGAGGCCGGCCCCTCCATGCCGGCCCTGGTGCTGGGTCTGACGAACGTCCCGGGCGCGGGCGACAACTTCCTCGTCGTCGACGAGGACCGCACCGCCCGCCAGATCGCCGAGAAGCGCGCCGCCCGCGAGCGGAACGCGGCGTTCGCCAAGCGCACCCGCAGGGTCTCCCTGGAGGACCTGGACAAGGTGCTCAAGGCCGGCCAGGTCGAGCAGCTCAACCTCATCATCAAGGGTGACGCGTCCGGTTCCGTCGAGGCACTGGAGTCCTCGCTGCTCCAGCTCGACGTCGGCGAAGAGGTCGACATCCGCATCCTGCACCGCGGCGTCGGCGCGGTCACGGAGTCGGACATCAACCTCGCCTCCGGCTCCGACGCCATCGTCATCGGCTTCAACGTCCGCGCCGAAGGCCGCGCGACGCAGATGGCCGAGCGCGAGGGCGTGGACGTCCGCTACTACTCGGTCATCTACCAGGCGATCGAGGAGATCGAGGCGGCCCTGAAGGGCATGCTCAAGCCCGAGTACGAAGAGGTCGAGCTGGGCACGGCGGAGATCCGCGAGGTCTTCCGCAGCTCCAAGCTGGGGAACATCGCGGGTGTCCTCATCCGCTCCGGCGAGGTGCGGCGCAACACCAAGGCCCGCCTCCTGCGCGACGGCAAGGTCGTCGCGGAGAGCCTCAACATCGAGGGCCTGCGCCGCTTCAAGGACGACGTCACCGAGATCCGCGAAGGCTTCGAGGGCGGTATCAACCTCGGCAGCTACAACGACATCAAGGTCGACGACGTCATCGCCACCTACGAGATGCGGGAGAAGCCCCGCGTGTGACGTGGTGCGTGTGACCCACCCGCCGGACGCCCCGGGGCGTCCGGCGCGGTGCGGCCACCGGCCCGGGGCCGCCGGCCGAGCCACCCGCTCGGCCGGCGGTCCCGGGCCCTCCGCCGCACACCCCGCGCCCCCGGTGCGCGTCCGGCGAATATCCCGTCGAGGCACCACCCCGGGTGCGTGTACGGTTTCAGGTGTTCCGCACGGACCGTTGACCAACGGATGAGGCCTCACGGGTCGGCTCTGACCCGCACCGCATGTATGTAGGGACCCTGTCCTTCGACCTCCTGCTCGGCGACGTCCGCTCGCTGAAGCAGAAGCGCTCCGCCGTGCGCCCGATCATCGCGGAGCTCCAGCGCAGGTTCGCCGTCAGCGTCGCCGAGGTCGGCGACCAGGATCTGCTGCGCCGGGCCCGGATCGGGCTCGCCGTCGTCTCCGGGGACGCCGCGCACGCCGGCGCGGTCATGGACGACTGCGAACGCCTCGTGGCCGGCCGGCCCGAGATCGAACTGCTGTCCGTACGTCGGCGCTTCCACGGCGAGGACGATGAGTGACCGCCCGACAGCCCGACCGCCCTGCCGGGCCGCCCGCCCGGCCCGGCACGCACACGAACTGACCGAACGGAAAGAGTGATCACATGACCGACACCGCGCGGGCACGCAAGCTGGCTGACCGCATCCGGGTCGTCGTCGCGGAGACACTGCAACGGCGCATCAAGGACCCGCGGCTCGGCTATGTCACGATCACCGACACCCGGGTCACCGGCGACCTGCGGGAGGCCACCGTCTTCTACACCGTCTACGGTGACGACGACGAGCGCGCCGCCTCCGCCGCCGCCCTGGAGTCCGCCAAGGGCGTCCTGCGCTCCGAGGTCGGGCGGCAGACCGGGGTCCGCTTCACGCCCAGTCTGACGTTCGTCCCGGACGCCCTGCCGGAGAACGCCCGCACCATCGACGACCTCCTCGCCCGCGCCAAGGAGTCGGACGCCCAGGTCCGGGCCTCCGCCTCCGGAGCCCGCTTCGCCGGGGAGGCGGACCCGTACCGCAAGCCCGGCAGCGAGGACGGCGCGGACGACGCCGAGGGCGCCGAGGGCGACGCCGTGGAGGACGGCGTCGACGGGGAGCCCGGCAGCCGGCACGGCGAGGGCGTCTGACCGTGACCGACACCCCC
Organism: Streptomyces chumphonensis; assembly: GCF_014779715.1. Lineage (GTDB taxonomy): Bacteria > Actinomycetota > Actinomycetes > Streptomycetales > Streptomycetaceae > Streptomyces > Streptomyces chumphonensis. Next base: position 31,386 of record NZ_JACXYU010000020.1, on the reverse strand, counting down.
GACACCCCCGCGGCCGCCGGGCGCACGGACCGTCCGGCCCCGCCCGACGGCCTCGTCGTCGTCGACAAGCCCGCCGGGTTCACCTCGCACGACGTCGTCGCGAAGATGCGCGGCATCGCCCGCACCCGCCGCGTCGGGCACGCCGGCACGCTCGACCCCATGGCCACCGGCGTCCTCGTCCTCGGCCTCGGCAAGGCCACCCGGCTGCTGGGCCACCTGGCCCTCACCGAGAAGGAGTACCTCGCCACCATCCGGCTCGGGCAGACCACCGTCACGGACGACGCCGAGGGCGAGCCCACGGACTCGACCCCCGCCGACGGCGTCGACCGCGCCGCCGTCGACGCCGCCGTCGCCCGCCAGACCGGCGACATCCAGCAGGTGCCGTCCAAGGTCAGCGCCGTGAAGGTGAACGGCAAGCGGTCCTACGCCCGGGTCCGCGAGGGCGAGGACGTCGAGCTGGCGGCCCGGCCCGTGACGGTCTCCTCCTTCGCCGTGCACGACGTCCGGCAGGAGACCGCCGAGGACGGCACCCCCGTCCAGGACCTGCTGGTCTCCCTCGTCTGCTCCTCGGGCACCTACGTCCGGGCCATCGCCCGGGACATCGGCGCCGAGCTCGGCGTCGGCGGCCACCTGACCGCACTGCGCCGCACCCGCGTCGGTCCCTACACCGTCGCCGCGTCGCACACCCTGGACGCCCTGCAGCAGACGCTGACCGTCCTGCCCATCGGCGAGGCGGTCACCCGCGCGTTCCCCCGCTGGAACGTCGGGGAGAAGCAGGCCAAGCTCATCTGCAACGGCGTCCAGCTCGACATGCCGCCGCTGCCCGCCGGGCCCGTCGCCGTCTTCGGCCCCGGCGAACGCTTCCTCGCGCTCGTCGAGGAGCGCCGAGGGCGCGCGAAGTCCCTGGCGGTCTTCGCCTGAGACCGGCTCGACACGGGGTGTGATCCTTGTCCGACCGTGCCGGGCAGCGGCCCACGAGCGCCGCATGGCACCCTTGGACCCGACGGAACATCGGCAGCACCGAGGAGCGGGCACAGTGCAGCGCTGGCGTGGCTTGGCGGACATCCCCGAGGACTGGGGGCGCAGCGTCGTCACCATCGGCTCGTACGACGGCGTCCACCGAGGACACCAGGTGATCATCGGCGAGGCGGTGGCCCGGGCCCGGGAGCTCGGCGTCCCCGCCGTCGTCGTCACCTTCGACCCGCATCCGCGCGAGGTGATCAAGCCGGGCAGCCACCCGCCGATGCTCGCCCCGCACGACCGCCGCGCCGACCTCATGGCCGAACTCGGCGTGGACGCCGTCCTGGTGCTGCCCTTCACCACGGAGTTCTCCAAGCTGCCGCCCGCCGAGTTCGTCGTGAAGGTCCTCGTCGACCGGCTGCACGCCCGAACCGTCGTCGAGGGCCCCAACTTCCGCTTCGGCCACCGGGCCGCGGGGGACGTCGCCCTCCTCACCGAACTCGGCGAGAGCTACGACTACGACGTGATGCTCGTCGACCTCTTCGTGCAGGGGGAGGCGGGCGGCGGCGTGCCGTTCTCCTCCAGTCTGGCCCGACGCCTCATCGGTGAGGGGGACATGACCGCCACCACCGAGGTCCTCGGCCGCCCCCACCGAGTGGAGGGCACCGTCGTGCGCGGCGCGCAGCGCGGCCGCGAACTCGGATACCCGACCGCCAACGTCGAGACGCTGCCCTTCACCGCCGTCCCCGCCGACGGTGTCTACGCGGGCTGGCTGATCGTCGGCGACGAGGCCATGCCGGCCGCCATCTCCGTCGGCACCAACCCGCAGTTCCACGGCGTGGACCGCACGGTGGAGGCCTACGCCATCGACCGCGTCGGCCTCGACCTCTACGGACAGCACGTCGGGGTGGACTTCCTCGCCTACCTCCGGCCGCAGGAGACCTACCCCTCGCTGGACGCCTTCCTGGCCCAGATGGCGCAGGACGTCGACCGGGCCCGCGCCCTCGTCGCGGACGCCACCGCGCCGCCCGCTCCGGGCCGCCCGACGGCCTGACGCGCCGCCGCCCGCCCGTCCGGCGGCAGGCGGTCAGCCGCCGTGCGGCGGGCGCTGCTGCCAGTCCGGGGCCGGGCCCGGCTGACCCGGATACCCGTACCCGCCGGGCGGCGGGCCCTGGGGCGCGGCCCCCGGCTGCGGAACGCCGTGCTGCTGCGGGGCGTGCGGAGGAGCGCCGTAGGGGGCCGCCTGCCCGGGGAGCGGCGGAGCCACCTGCGGTGGCATCGCCGAACCGCTCTGCGTCCACAGCCCGTGCGACTGCTGGTGCCGCGTGATGTCCTCCGCGATCAACGCCGCGAGGTTGAAGTAGGCCTCCCGCGTGCGCGGCCGCATCATGTCGAGGTCCAGCTCCGCGCCGGCGGCCAGGTGCTCGTCGAACGGCACGACGACGACCTCCCGGCAGCGCGTCTTGAAGTGCCCCACGATGTCCTCGACCCGGATCATCTTCCCGGTCTCCCGCACCCCCGAGATGACCGTCAGGCTGCGCTGCACCAGGTCCCCGTACCCGTGCGCCGAGAGCCAGTCCAGCGTCGTGCTCGCGCTGCTGGCGCCGTCCACGGAGGGCGTCGAGATGACGATGAGCTGGTCCGCGAGGTCCAGGACACCCCGCATCGCCGAGTACAGCAGCCCGGTCCCGGAGTCGGTGAGGATGATCGGGTACTGCTTGCCGAGGACGTCGATGACGCGGCGGTAGTCCTCGTCGTTGAACGTCGTCGACACCGCCGGATCCACGTCGTTCGCCAGGATCTCCAGCCCGGAGGGCGCCTGCGAGGTGAACCGGCGGATGTCCATGTAGCTGTTGAGGTGCGGGATGGCGGTGACCAGGTCGCGGATGGTCGCGCCCGTCTCCCGCCGCACGCGGCGGCCGAGCGTGCCCGCGTCCGGGTTCGCGTCGATGGCGATGACCTTGTCCTGCCGCTCGCTGGAGAGCGTCGCACCGAGCGCGGTCGTGGTCGTCGTCTTGCCGACGCCGCCCTTCAGGCTGATGACGGCGATGCGGTAGCAGGACAGCACCGGCGTGCGGATGAGGGCCAGCTTCCGCTGCCGCTCGGCCTCCTCCTTCTTCGCACCGAGCCGGAAGCGGGAGCCGCCCCGCCCGCTGCTCTGCGGCTTGGGCTTGCGCTTCTGGTTCAGCAGCCGGTCCGAACTCAGCTCCACCGACGCCGTGTAGCCGAGGGAGCCCGGCTGCGCGTGCGCCTGCCGGGGGTCGGGCCAGGAGTGCCCCGCGCGCGGGTCACCGGGCGCCGACGCGGCCGGGTTCGGACCCGGCTCGTGCGGCGGCTGCGGCGCGGGCCCCTGCTGGTGCGGCACGGGGGGCTGCGGCGCCGGGTGGTACGGCTGCCGAGCCTGCGGCGGCGGGAAGCCGTAGCCGCCGCCCTGACCGCCCTGCGGGCCACCGTAGTTCGGCTGCGGCTGCGGCTGCGGCTGCGGCTGCGGCTGGGCCTGCGGCGCCGGAGCGGGCGGCTGCGGTGCCGCCGGAGGGGTCGGCCCGGGAGCGGGCGCCGCGGGATAGCCCGGCCCCGCCTGCGGCGTGGTGGGCGGGGGCGGTCCGGCTTCGTGCGGTGCGCCCTGCGGGGGAGCGGCCGACCGGTACTGCGGGGGCAGCGGGGGCAGCGGCGCGGCCGTCCCTCCGGCGGGCGTGCTGCCCGGCCCCTGCCCCCAGGGCTGTGCCGCGGGAGCCGCCGGGCGCGATGGAGCCGTGGGGGGCGCGTCCTGCGGCCGGGCGGCCTCCTCGGGCGCGGAGGACGGTTCCGGCACCGCCTGTTCCCCGGCGTCCCCGCTGCCCGGAGCAGCGGCGCCGGCGGCGGGCTTCGGGTCCCGTCCCTCCACGGAGTGGCCCACCTCGGCGCCCGGCTCGGCCCGTTCCGCGTCCCGCCGGGCGAACTCCCGGCGCAGCGCGGACGCGGAGATGCGCATCGTCTTCCCGCTGAGCTCCTCCTCGGGCTCCGCCCGCTCCGCGTCGGTCGGCCGGGCGGGCGCGTCGGCGGGCGCGGGCGGAGCGTCCTGCGGCACCTCGCGGGCCACCGGCCCCGCGTCCTCGGGTGCCCCCTGCGGCCCCTGCCGGGCCGGCACGGCAGGCGGCACGGAAGGCGGCGCGGGCGGCGACACGGGCGGGGCGGGCGGCGACGCGGGCGGGTCAACGGGCTCGGGCCGCCGCGTGGTTCCGTGGTCGCCGGGCACGGCGTCCTGTGGCTCGGCGGGCGCGGGAGCCGGCGTCGGCGGGGGAGCGGCGCTCTGCGGAGCGGCCGGTCCGTACCGCTGCGGCTGCGCGGGCATCCGGCCGTACTCCGGTGCGGGCGGCGCGGGCGCTGCGGGCCCCGGGGAGGGCGCCGCGCCGCTGTTCTGCGTGTACCAGGCCGGCGGCGTGTAGTCGATGGTGAACTCGCCCGTGTTCTCCAGATCCGATTCGGGCTCGTCGCCGGGGGTGATCCCGTCGCCGCGGATCTCGTCCCGGTCGCTGCTCACAGTGCCTCCTGCTGATCTGGTCACTCACCCCGGCCACCGGTGCCCCCGGTCGCGAGGCTCCCTCCGGCCCGCGAGCCGCACGCCTCCCCAGCCTAAACGCCGCGCGCCGCTGTGCGGCAGGCCGGGCCCGCCTCGTGACCCCGCGGTCCTCCCGCGCGTTGGGTCCGGTATATGAGGACGTGGACCGCAGGCGCGGTCCACGTCTCAGCCGACCCCGGGAGTGCCGCACCGTGACCGTCGCCCTTCGCCGAGCCCACACCTCGCTCGCCCTGACCGCAGCCCTGCTCGCCGCCCTCACCGCGTGCGGGGGGTCGCAGGACCGGACGCCCGACGACGCCGGTCCCACCGGCGGCGACCCCGCCTCCCAGGCCCTGATCGAGAAGGTCAACGAGGCCATGCGGACGACGACCTTCCACTCCTCCGGCACCACCACCGCCTTCGCCGAGGGGGACCAGGAGACGACCTGGGACCCCGACAAGGGCCTGCGCACCGTCGCCTCCGGCACCTATACGGGTGAGATGTACTGCAAGGACGGCGTCAACTACCTCAGCTCCGGACTGCTCGCGGCCTCCCTCGGCCAGTCCGGCCGGCAACTCGACGTGCCCGAGGCCCTGGCCGACAAGTTCGTCTACACCGACACCGGCCGGCAGTGCACCGCCATGTTCAGCATCGACCCGTCGGGTCGGCTCACCCCGGACCAGGACACGGAGGTCGACGGCCGACCCACGAAGGCCGTCACGGTCGAGGGCGCGGGAGGCTCGGACGTCTACCAGGTCGCCGCCTCCGGCACGCCCTACATCCTCCAACTCGTCTCCGACCGCGGCGGACGCACGAGCACCACCACCTTCGACGCCTTCGGTGAACCCACCGACATCACCATGCCCCCGGACTCCCTGCTCGTCCCGCTGGAGGACTTCCAGAAGCAGGCGACACCCGCCGAGTGACCCGGCCATCACGCTGCGCGGCCCCCGGCCGTCCCCGTAGAGTGGCCGAGCGGCGACCGCCCGTGGGCGGGTGGCCGAGGCGATGACCGAGCGCAGAAGGGACACTCCGCAGATGGCGACCGAGCAGGAGAAGGACGAGCTGTACGCCATGGACATCTCGGGTGTCGAGTGGCTCAGCGCACCCGACAGCCCCGCCGACGAGCGGGTGGAGATCGCCTACCTCCCGGGCGGCGGCGTGGCGATGCGGAACTCCAAGGACCCCGACACCGTCCTGCGCTACACGGCCGCCGAGTGGAAGGCCTTCGTACTCGGCGCCCGCGACGGCGAGTTCGACCTCAAGCACTGACCGGCCGGGACGGTGGACGACGGGCGGACGCGCGTCGCCCGTTCCGCCACCCGTGCCGTACCCCCACGGGGCCGCCCGGCTCAGTCCAGACGCCGTGCCACACCGAGCAGACCCGTCTCGGCGTCCGTCGCCTCGATCTTCGCGAACTGACGGTCCTTCGGAGCGCACCACAACGTGACGCCGTCGCCCAGGGAGGGCAGCGCACGGACCTCGGGCTCGGACAGGGCCAACACCGTGCCCAACTGCCGCGCCTCCTGCGGCGACACCCGCTGGACGCCCGTCAGCGCGGCGCCACGCGACAACCGGCGCGCGGCCGGGCTGAGGTACGGGAGCAGCGTGAGGACCGACTGCCACGGTGCGGACGTCACGCGCCCGCGCGGCGGCTTCATGCCGCAGTCCCGTACGACGACGACCGGGCTGCCCATGCTCGCGCCGAGCACCGGAACCCGCCCCACGTCGTGCACCGACATGGCGCCCCGCGTCCCGCCCTCACCCCCGACGGCGTGCAGCAGCGCCGCCCACACCTGCGGACGCCCCGTTTCCACCGCGATCCGCGCCCCCGTCGCCGCGAGCCGCAGCGCGAGGACCTGCGCCGTCCACAGCCCCCCGATCAGGAGCACGTCGAACGGCCGGGGGTGGTGGAACCCGATGACCGCCGCCGCGCCCCGGGCGTCCACTCCGGCGACCACGCCGTCGTCTCCGACCGGCAGCGACAGGGCGTCGCACTCCTCGGCCGACACGGCGTGGCGCACCAGCCGTGGCCCTCGCGCACGCCACGTCATCGCATCCCTCCGAGGGGAATCGACGCCAGGACACCGGGCGTCTGCCGGTGGTCGAGCGGGACCAGGCCGACGCGTACCCGCCGGGCCGCCTCCTCAAGCCCCCGGCGCAGCGGCACGAGCTCCTCCGGGCTGCGCCCGGTGATCCGCACGTGGCCCGCCACCGCGACCGACTCCCGTGCGCACGGTGCCAGCGTGACGCTCAGCGTGCTCGCCGACGCCGGCACGGCCGACAGGACCCCGGCGACGTCCGCGAGCGGAACCCCGCCGACGCCCATCCCGGGCCAGGCAGCGACCCCGTAGACCGTGTGCCACCGGTCGTCGCACCGCCAGTGGCGCACCGACTCGGCCGTGCGGCGCCCCGGCGGGGGGCCGGGCGCACCGGCCTGCGCCGCCACCGACACCTCCGCGCCGACGGACGTGGCCAACGCCGTCACGACCTCGTCCTCCGACAGCACCGTGGCACGGAACCCCGCGCCGACCAATCTGCTGGCCAGGTGGTCGGCCGCCCGCACCACCGCGCGCCGCGCACCCTCGACGCCGCCACCACGTGCCTCGACGGCCTCCGGACACACCTCGGGGTCCAGTTTGAGAGCCACCCAGGTCACCCGCACCGCCGGTGCCCCGGCGGACGCCTGCAGCGGGCCGTAGCTCGACGCCGCCACCGAACGGGGCGACAGCGTGGGAGCGGGCGCCGGCTGCGTGTGCTGCACCACCTGCACGGACTCCAGCCGGACGCCGTCCACCTCCAGCGCGTCCGCCACCAGGCCGAGCGACAGGGGCTGTCCGGCGGACCTGCCGTTCAGCGCCCGCGGCCGCTGCTCCACACGGACCACGGCCGTCGCGAACGTCGCGTCCCCGACGATGCCGATGGACCGCCCGTCGCGGTGAACGAACGTGGCCGTGTGCACCCCGGGCGCGCACTCGACGACCGGCGCCAGGCCCGGCGGGACCCGACGGGCCGACACCGCGGCAGCCGCCCTGGCGCGGCGGCGGAAGCCCACAGCGTCCGCCAGCCGTTCCGGAAGGGAACGCCGCCCCCATCGCACCGTCAGAACGAGAAGCACGGCCCCGGTTGTCCCACACGCGACCAGGAAAACGCCGCCGACCACCCAGCCCGTCAGGGCGAGACACCCGGCGACCTGCACGAGGACGACCTGATACAGGTGAACAGGCCCGAAACGCCCCGGGGTTGACACTCTGACCGGCCTCACGGGGACCTGACGACGTCGCCGGACGTCCGGCTCTCGCGACGGGGAGGCGTGTGAGCCCTCCGGACCGCTGCGTTCGGTGGTTCGGGTCCGGGTGGCGGTCCGCCCCATTCCCCAACGCCCCCTCGTGTCCGAATGCGACCGCACAGCGGACGCGGCTGACCGGGGGCTCACCCTACCCGAGCGACCACCACGGCCGGTCCGCAGACAGGGTAGAACCCGCGCGCCGGGCACGCCGCCGAGGTCGTAGTCTGTGACCGCTGATCGCAGGGGAACCGGTCAGCGAGGAGGGGCGATCGGACATGGCATCCAGGCGCGACGAACTCAACGCCTACACCTTTGCGAAGAAGCGGACCGTCGCGTCCTTCCTGCAACCGTCCCCCACCGGTTCGGAAGAGGGGGCACCGCGACCCCTGCGGGCCGTTCTGCCCGGGCTCGTCGTGGGAGTCGTCATCATGGCGGGGTTCGGTGCCTGGGGCATGTTCAAACCCAAGGTCCCCAAGGGCTGGGACGAGCCCGGGAAGAACGTCATCGTGGCGAGCGAGTCCACCACGAGGTACGTCGTCCTGGAGACGGACGGGCAGCCGCAGCTGCACCCCGTCCTCAACTTCGCGTCGGCCAAGCTCCTGCTGGACGGCGAAGGGACCGAGATCGTCGAGGTCGACGAAGCCGTCCTGGACGGTGGCGACGTCCCGATCGGACCCACGGTGGGCATCCCCTACGCACCCGACCGCCTGCCCGACCCCGGCGAGGCGGGCGCGGCCAAGCGCTGGGCCGTGTGCGAACAACCCGGTGCGGCGGACCGATCGGTCCAGAGCGCGACCTTCGTGCTGGCCGACCGGGACGCGGACGCCGTCGAGGGCGAGCACCGGCTCACCGGCGACGACGTGATGTACGTGCGGAACGAGGAGGGGAAGCGCTTCCTCGTCGACGCCCGGGGCAGCAGGTACGAGATCGGCACCGCGGACAGCGAGCTGCTCCTGCGCTCCCTCGTCGGAGAGGGGCGTCGTCCTCAGCGGGTCACCGACACCTGGCTCGCCACCTTCCAGGAGGGCAGCCCGATCGCCTTCCCGGAACTCCCCGACGGACTCGGCACCCCGGCCGGAATGGACGAGCTGGACGACTCCGCCAACCGGGTCGGGATGGTGCTCATCGCTCCCACCGGTTCCGGGCCGCAACACTACGTCGTCCTGCGCGGCAAGGTCGTCCCGATCAGCGACTTCAGCGCTCGTCTCCTGCTCGACCACCCGGGCTCCCTCGAACTGGGCCAGAAGAGCCGGGCCATGGAGGTCGCGGCACAGTCGTTCACCGCGGCCCCGGCCTCCGAAGGCCCCACCGTCGACCGGGACTGGCCCGAGCTGGAACCCGACCACGTCAACCACGCGTCCCGTGACACGGTGTGCAGCGTCCTGCGCGACGTTGACGACGACGGCTCCGCCACGTTGTCCACCTGGGCCGGCGACACCTACCCCGTCCCCGTGTCCGACGGCGCCACCAGCGCCTACGTCACGCCCGGCTCGGGCCTGCTGTACCGCCAGTTCCAGGGCACCGACACCACCACCGGCGGAACCTTCCTCGTCACCGACACCGGACTGCGCTACGCCGTGCAGTCGAACGCCGACAGCAGCGCGCAGGGCGCCGAGACCACCGGGGACAGCGAGGGCGGCGCCCCACAGAACACCGGCGACGACGTCGACCAGGCCCAGCTCCGTCTCGGCTACCAGGACGTCGAACCGGTCCCGGTGCCCGCCCACTGGTCCGAGTTCCTCCCCAAGGGGCCCCGACTCGACACCACCAGCGCCCGGCAGCCGCAGGGAGCATGATGCAGCGCCCCGCGACCCTCCTCCCCGTCCTCGCCCTCAGCCTCGGCGCGCTTGCGGGCCCACCCGCCCAGGCCACCGAACCCGGCGCCCGCACCGACCTGGCGGCAGTGGGAACCTGCACGTACCCCGCCGAGAGCTTCGCGGGCCGGCCCTGGTACCTCCAGCGCGTCCTGCTGGACGAACTGTGGGACCGATCCCGCGGCGAGGGCGTGCGCGTCGCCGTCATCGACACCGGTGTCGACGCCGAGCACCCCCAGCTCGCGGGCGCCGTCGACGTCGCCGCCGGGGCCGACCTCATCCCCGAGGACAAGCAGCGTGACGGCGCACCCCAGGGCCCGACCGCCGACCTCGTCGGCCACGGCACCAAGGTCGCCGGCATCATCGCCGCACGCCCCGCCGAGGACACCGGGTTCGTCGGCATCGCTCCCGAAGCCACGATCATCCCCATCCGCCAGAACGACGCCGACGGTGCCGGCAACACCGAGACGCTCGCCCAGGGCATCCGGCACGCGATCCGGGAGAAGGCCGACGTCATCAACATCTCCCAGGACACGGCCAAGCCACTGCCCGACGACCACCCGCTCAAGGCGGCGGTCGACGAGGCGCTGGCGGCCGACATCGTCGTCGTGGCCTCCGCCGGCAACGACGGGGCGGACGGCCAACTCAAGAACACCTTCCCCGCCTCACTTCCCGGCGTGCTCGCCGTCGCCGCCTCCGACCGGAACAACGAGCGTGCCCTCTTCTCCCAGCGCGGTGAGTTCGTCGGTGTCGCGGCGCCGGGCGTCGACATCGTCTCCACCGTGCCCGGGGGCGGACACTGCGCGGACAACGGGACCAGTTTCGCCGCTCCGTTCGTCGCCGGTGTCGCGGCCCTCCTCCTGGCCGAGCACCCCGACTGGGAGCCCCACGAGGTCGTGGCGCAGATCCAGCAGACCGCCGAACGGGCGGTCAGCGGCGCCGACCACCACGTGGGCTGGGGCGTGATCGACCCGGTCCGCGCCGTCAGCCAGGCCGACCGGCCGATCGAGAAGCCCGTCGCCCACGATGGCGTCCGACCCGCGCCCGCACCGCGGGCGGCGCCGCTCCACCTCGGTGAGTCCTACGCCGAACGCAACGAGCGTCTGGGCACCTACGTGTTCCTGGCCGGGGCCGTCCTCGTCGGCATCGTGGTCGGCACATCGGTCGTCGTGCGCGACCACCGGAGGCGTCGGCCCGAGGACGAACCGTCGATCGGGTAGCAGATTCGGCCAACGTCGCCGTAGTCAGCTGATGTTGCACTTGTGACAAGACTCTACGGGGCGTCAACTAGCGGCGCGCACTATGATTTCCGACGCTCTGCCTTGCAGTTGGAACCGACTGCGCAAAGAGATAGAGTGACCACTACACGTGAACGGGGTTGGCCAGGGGGGGCTTGCCATGGTTGACGCCCATCAGGGCGGCGGGGGGACTCCGAGCGACTTCAGACGCGCCGCGGAGTCGTTGAAGGACTTCAAGAAGCGCGTCGACGGCATCATCGAGAACCTTGAGAAGTCCGCCGCGTCCAGGACCAGCATCAGCGCCAACGCCGTGGTACCCAAGGCGTCCTACGGCACGGGCTTCAGCGAGGCCGAGGACCTTTCCTATGAGTACGAGCGGATTCACGAGCATCTGACGGCCCTGTCGCAGACGTTCACCGACCAGATCGACGCGATGGGCATCGCCGTCCTCGGCGCCGACATCGGCTTCGACAACCTGGAAGAAGACCTGAAGCGTCGCTTCTGGGAAATTCGTGACCGGGCGAAGCTGCGGTACGAGGAGGATCAGACCGTCAAGGAAGGCGGCGACAAGCCCACCTCCGACGTGAACCAGGGTCTGTAGCAGTGGGGGCAGGAACCGATGAGTGACGACGAGTTCTCGTTCGACGAGACGCAGGCGAATCTGCAGGTGTCCCTGACCGACACGAACCGGCGGCAGCGCGCCGCCTTCACGTGGGCGGGGGTCAACGCCTCACTCGGGCGGACGGACTTCGAGGGTTACCAGCTGAACGCCATGCTCGACATGATCGAGAGTGCGAGGCCCGGCGATCTGGAGGCCGCTGCGGACGCCCTGGCCAGCGCGTCGGACGCGATCGAGGGCGTCGGCGAGGACATCAAGAAGTACGCGGCCAACGTCGACTGGGAGGGTGAGTCGGGGGACGCCTTCCGCACCTGGGCGGACAACCTGGGGAAGAACACCCTCAAGCTGGCCACGTACACCGGTCAGGCAGGTGTCCAGATGCGCGCTGCCTCCATCGGTCTGGCGTCGGTCAAGAGTGGGATGCCCCCGCGCGAGCGGGGCCCGTACCTGCCCATGGACATCGAGAAGGCGAACGCGGCGGAGGACCCGAGGGAGAAGAACCGCCAGGAAGCCATCACCCAGATGAACCGGCTCAGCTCCTTCTACACGGTGTCCCGCGACACCATGGCCGCCCAGGAAGAGCCCACCTTCGCCCCACCCCCCGACGTCGGCGTGCCGAAGGCAGATTCGTCAGGCAGAGGTGGATTGGAGAACGGCGGTGCAGCTCTGTCGCCGGAAGCCGCAACGGAGCAGGTCCTTCGTGGGGGTTCCAGTAGCAAGGAACCCAGTGTGGCGATGCCTTCATGGGAGGGGCCCACTGAAACTCCCAGTTGGACGCAGCCCGTCGTGACGGAAATCAACAACGCGAGTCCCATGCCCACGGCGCCTGTCGAGAGGTTCGTCGCTACTCCTAACCTGACGGCCGGTGGCCTGCAATCTGTGCCGAACGGCCTGCCTCTTGTACCACCTGCGATCGCACCCCAGCGGGCCCCGGAGCAACGAACCCGAAGCTTCTCGACTGGAGGCGGTTCAAGTGGCAGCTCACGACGCCACGATGGAACGCCAGCTTCGGCCGGGCGCCCTCCGGGGCCGTCGGTAGGTAGCACTCCTCCTGCGGGTCCTGCACGACATGCGAACTTGCCTTCTAGAACCGGGCGAACAGATCCGGTGCTAGGAGGGATGCCGTACCGTCCGGCTTCTGCCGCTCCCACATCCATCCCTCAAGGCACGGTGGCTGGAACTGAACGTGGATCAATGGGGCGATCGCCCATGGTCGGACAGCCTGGTGGGGCTGGGCCTGCCAGAAGTGCGGAATCGGATAGTGCGAAGCGCCGCCAGAGCCTTGGTGGTGGTTCTGATGCTCCCCGTGTAGCCAACCAAGCTCAGCGTAGCGGGTCCTTCACGTCTGGAGGCATGGGTTTGGTCAATCGGCCGGTCTCGGGGGCAGCTGAAAAGCGTGAGATTACAAGGGACTGCGGCCAGTCGAACTATCTAACCGAAGACGAGGAAACGTGGAAGTCGCGGCGAGGAATCGTCCCCCCAGTGGTTGATTGAGTCAAGCGAGAAATTTTAACTGCGGAGAATCGGTGAAGGGTGGCATCTTGTCGGTGGGATTCCCGCGTTGTCTTCATCTGTTGGTCGCTTCGATTCTCTTTATCGGGTCGATGGCTTGGCTAGCGCCTGCGGCAGTTGCTGGCGACATAAGCGAGCGTCAGTGGTACCTCGGCCCTATGAAGGCTGAGGAAATGTGGCAAATTAGCCGAGGTGAGGGAATTACTGTAGCAGTTATCGATTCCGGCGTCACTTCTACCGGGGCGCTCGAGGGCCGACTGCTGCCTGGCGTGGATTTCACTGACCGCCCTGGCGGTGCCACGAAAGATTACACCGGTCATGGAACATCGATGGCTGAGTTGATCGCTGGAGCTGATAGCGGCGCTGGCATTAGGGGATTGGCCCCTTCAGCGAATATCCTGCCACTTCGTGTGAGTATAACTCTGGGAGAAGAGATCGAGTGGAGCAACAGTGACGAGGATCCTGTCGCTGACGCTGTGCGAGTGGCAGCAGATAGCGATGCGCGCATCATCAGTATGTCAATCAGTGCGGCTCCCACGCGCGCCCTGGATTCGGCAATCGAGTACGCAGTCGATAAGGGTAAACTGATTTTTGCAAGCACTGGAAATAACGGGGACAAGGATAATAATCCAGAGTTTCCAGCTTCCTATGCGGACGTCGTTGGGGTGGGGGCTGTGACTCAGCAAAACAGAGTTGCCCAGTATTCTCAGCACGGTCACACGGATCTAACGGCCCCGGGGTCGGACATTCCGAATTGGTGTGACGCCAACTTTACCCGCTACTGTACTGGTAATGGGACTAGTAATGCGACGGCAATTGCCTCTGGTTCGGCGGCCCTGATTTGGTCGAGGCACCCGGACTGGACTGCAAATCAAGTTCTCCGCGTGATGATGGAGACGGCCAGTAAGGCCGCTGACGGCAGTGATTACACCACTAAGCTCGGATACGGAACCGTCCGGCCTCGGAAGGTGCTTCTTGACGGGGAGGGCGACCCGGGGGATCCGGACCAGCACCCGCTTCTCAAGCAGGAGGAGTCCCCGTCACCCTCGGCGCAGCCGGAGGGCGGGTCGTCCGACGGCGACGAGTCGCCATCCGAACGGGTGAAGGTCGCTGATCAAGGCGAAGACGGTCCACCCACTGGGTTGCTGGTCGGCTCGGGGGTTGCGGTGGTCCTGCTCGCGGCGGGAGTGATCGGGTTCCTGGTGCTGCGTCGCAGGTAGTCCGCCGGCATCTGTCGTTTCGAATCAACGCTCATGCAACCACGCGCTCTGGAGGAGGAGCATATGGCCGAGGGAAGTAGCCCGGGCACCGGTTTCAGGTCGGAGGACGGAGACCTCGCGGGGCTGATCAAGGACGTCGAGGAGATGCAGGGCACGCTGCAGGGTCGCATCTCCGCGCTGAACGCGGCGGTGGACACCATCGAGACGGGGTGGAAGGGGTCGGCTGCCGGGGCCTACAACCATCTCCAGCGTCAGGCGAACGAGTACGCGCGCAAGCTGTACGACAAGCTCCGCTTCATGGAGGAGGCCCTCCAGATGAGCAAGGACGGCTTCACCGCGAACGAGTTGGAGCAGATGGAGAACTTCAAGAAGATCCAGGGTCAGAGCCCGATCAGCGACTTCATCGACGCTTCGCCGACCGTCAAGTAACGAAGAGGGGGAACGATGACCATCGAGGTCACGTACGGGACGGTCACCGCGGCCGCCAGCGACATCCGGAAGGCGGCGGGCGAGATCGGTACTCAGCTCACGACCCTGCAGGGTCGGGTGGCGAACGTCGTCGCCGGTTGGGACGGTGAGGCCAAGGAGGCCTTCCACGCCAAGCAGCGGGGCTGGGATCAGGAGGTCCAGGGTCTCAAGGAGACGCTCGACGCCATCGCCACCGCGCTCGACAACTCCACGGCCGGCTATCAGGGGACTGACAAGAGGGCTTCACTGCAGTTCGACTTCTGAGTCAGCGTGCGTAGGGGTGTGAGGGGGCGGGCCTTCCGGAAGGCCCGCCCCCTCACGTCTACCCGGCCGGCGCCGGACCGGGTGCCGCTGCCCTGCCCTGCGTAGCCGCAGGCCGAGCGCGCGTCGCGCAGCACTCCGGGCGTGACGCCCCTCCCGTCGTCAGGTCTCGTTGTTCGGCAGCCAGCCGACCTGGACGAGCGGCGCACCGCGTTTGCGGGAGGCGAAGACGCCGCGTCCGGGCGGCATGGCCCGGGCGCGGACGCTGCCGAGGATGTCGCCCTCCATCGGGTCTCCGGACAGGACGACTCCCTGGGCGCCGAGTTCCTTGACACGCTGCATGAAGGCTTCGTAGAAGGACCGGGAGGCGCCGGACGCGTTGCGGGCGATGATGAAGCGGACGCCGATGTCCCGGGCGAACGGCAGGTGCTCGGTGAGTGCGGCGAACGGGTTGCCGGTGGAGTTGGCGACCAGCTCCCAGTCGTCGACGACGATGAAGATGCGCGGCCCCGACCACCAGCTCCGGTCCCGCAGCTGCTGGGGCGTGACGTCGTCCGGGGGGATGCGCTTCTCCATCAGGTCCCGCAGCGCGGCCACGTGCGTCTCCAGACCGTTGGACATGGCCGCGTACACGATGAGGTGGGAGTCGGGGACGCTGTTCAGCAGCCCGCGCCGGTAGTCGGCGACGACGATCCTGGCCTCGTCGGGGGTGTACCGCTCGGTGATCTGCTTCGCCAGCAGCCGGATGAGCGCCGTCTTGCCGGATTCGCTCTCCCCGAAGATGAGGAAGAACGGGTCGGTGTCGAAGTCCACGTACACCGGTTCGAGGTTGGTCTCGTCGAGGGCGAACGCGACGCCGCGCTCCGGGTGCTCGTTCCCCTTGGGAAGCCGCCGGGCGGGGATGTCGCGGGGCAGCAGCCGCACGGCGGGTGCGGGGTCGCCCGGCCAGGCGTCCCGCACCCGGGTGACCAGGGCCTCGGTGCCTTCGGAGAGCGTCTCCGCGTCGCTGCTTCCGTCGATGCGCGGCAGCGCCGCCATGAAGTGCAGTTTCTGCGGGGTCTGGCCGCGTCCTGGAACGCCGGGGGGCACGTTGGCGGCGACCTTGCGGTCGAACTCCGAGTCCATCGTGTCGCCCAGGCGCAGTTCCAGGCGGTTCATGAGCTGATCCTTCAGCGCCGGTCGCATCTCCATGCTGCGCGACGACGTGGCGATGACGTGGATGCCGTAGCCCAGGCCCCGTCCGGCGATGTCCGTGACGACGTCGGTCAGCAGGTCGTACTCCTGCTTGAAGCTCGCCCAGCCGTCGATCACGAGGAACACGTCGCCGAAGGGCTGGTCGGTGATCTCGCCTCGGGCCCGACGGCGCCGGTAGGTGCCGACGGAGTCCACGGAACGCGCGCGGAAGTACTCCTCGCGGCGGGCGAGGACGCCGGCCACCTCGGAGACCGTTCGCCGGACGCGTTCGGGGTCCAGCCGTGAGGCGACGCCTCCGACGTGGGGGAGGCCCGACACCGCCGACATCCCGCCACCACCGAAGTCGAGTCCGTAGAACTGCACTTCGCTCGGAGTGTGGGTCAGGGCGAAGGAGGAGATGATCGTGCGCAGCAGTGTCGACTTGCCCGACTGGGGGCCGCCGATGATGAGCATGTTGCCCGCCGCGCCGGAGAAGTCGCCGTAGAGCACCTCGCGGCGTTGCTCGAACGGCTTGTCGACGAGCCCGAGCGGGACGACGAGTCCTCCGGGACGCGGTTGCTCGGGGACGGTGAGCCCGCGCCCCTCCACCGGGGTCAGCCCCGGGAGCAGTTCGTCGAGCGGTGCGGCCTCGTCCAGCGGCGGCAGCCACACCTGGTGGGCCGACGGCCCCTGGCCGTCGAGGCGCCGGACGATGACGTCGAGCACCGTGTCGGCCAGTGCGTCGTCCTCCGTCCGCGCCACGGCTTCGGACGGCTGCGCCTGAGGGTCCGGGGCCGCGTACCGGAGGGGCACCGGTGCGGCGGTGAACGGGACCGGGCGTCGGTCGACGGCCGGCCCTCTTCCGGGGTCCACCGGGCGCGAACCGGTCGCCCGGTAGACCCCGGAGACGTAGGCCGCCTTGAACCGCGTCATCTCGTCGGTACCGAACTTCAGGTAGCCGGAGCCGGGGACGGACGGGAGGTGGTAGGCGTCGGGAACGCCGATCGCGGTGCGGGACTCGGCGGCCGAGAAGGTGCGCAGACCGATGCGGTAGGACAGGTACGTCTCCAGGCCGCGCAACCGCCCCTCCTCCAGCCGCTGCGAGGCCAGCAGCAGGTGCACGCCCAGCGAGCGGCCGATGCGGCCGATCTGGATGAACATGTCGATGAAGTCGGGTTTTGCGGTGAGGAGTTCACTGAACTCGTCGATCACGATCACCAGCGACGCGATCGGGTCCAGTGGAGCGCCGGCCGCCCGGGCCTTCTCGTAGTCGTGGATGTTGGCGTAGTTGCCCGCGTCGCGCAGCATCTCCTGGCGGCGGTTGAGTTCCCCGCGGATCGAGTCGCCCATGCGGTCGACCAGTGTGAGGTCGTCGGCGAGGTTGGTGATCACAGCGGCGACGTGCGGCATGTTCGACATGCCGGCGAACGTCGCGCCGCCCTTGAAGTCCGCGAGAACGAAGTTCAGCGTCTCGGAGGAGTGGGTGACGGCGAGTCCCAGGACCAGTGTCCGCAGCAGCTCCGACTTGCCGGAGCCGGTCGCGCCGACGCACAACCCGTGCGGGCCCATGCCGTCCTGCGCCGCCTCCTTGATGTCGAGCATGACGGGCCGGCCGTCCTCGCCGACGCCGATCGGCACGCGGAGCCGGTCTCCGTGGGAGCGGGGCCGCCAGGTGCGGGAGACGTCGACCGACGTGGCGTCGCCGAGGGCGAGCAGGTCGGTGAACTCGAGGTTCGCCAGCAGCGGCTCCTCGTCCTCCCCGCCCGAGGACGCCGACAGCGGGGCGAGCTGGCGGGCCAGGGCCTCGGCCGGCTCCGTCGCCAGGATGTCCGGCTCGCCCTCGTAGACGAGGCCGTTCGCCGACTCCATGCGCAGCTCGCGTGGGCGGACGACGACGGACAGCCCTCCGCGCGGCTCTCTCAGCTCACCCGCCACCACCTCGACGACCGTCACCCCCTGAAGCCCTTCGGCGGATGCGAACACCGACGTGGGCGGCACCGTCGAGCCGTCCAGTACGAGGACGACGTGCGGTTGGTCCGGCACGGGCCGGCCCTGGGGGTGGAAGCGTGCCCGGTTCTCCAGCCGGGGGCCGAGCATCTCCTCCAGCTCGATCAGGTTCTCGCTGATCATGCGACGTGTGCCGGCGCCGTCGGTCGATCCCGGGAGCTGGAGGTGCGGGAGCCACTTGGACCACTCCCACCGCTCGGCGGCGTCCGGGCCACCGGCCGCGACGGCGACCAGAAGATCGTCCGGCGAGTGCAGGGCGGCCATCTGGGCGACGAGCGCCCGTACGGAGCCGTGCACGGAGTCGGAGTGGCCGGAGACGGTCAGGTGGTAGAAGGCGCGCAGGGAGATCGCCATGGGCAGGCCGTCGACGGTGCTGTGCGTGGTGATGAACCGCTGCATCGCGCCGGCCGTCAACGGCTCCAGTTCGTCGACCGGCGCCGTCTCGGGGGCGACGAGCTGAGAGGCGAGCTGCTGCGTCCCGAGCCCGACGCGGACCTGCCCGAAGTCCGCGTCCCCGGCCCGGCGCTCCCAGAGCCGACTGCCCTCGGCGACGAGCGCCCACAGCTGGTCCGGCGCCGGATGGAGGTAGTGCTGCGCGTCCCGCTGCCGAGCGGCGTTCCGCCGGACCGTACGCCGGGTCTGGGCCAGGTACTTGAGGTAGTCACGGCGAAGCTGCGCCATCTGCCCCTGGGTGCCCCGGCGGAAGCGGATGATGGTGAACACGACCATCGCGACCGTCGAGACCGCCATCACCGCGCCCATGATCCGCATGAAGGGCATCGGCGACATGAAGAAGAAGACCACCGAGCCGCCCATGCCGAGCATGGGCACCACCTGCATGAGGACACCTTCCTGAGGCCCGCGCGGCAGCTCCGGTGGAGGTTCGAGACGCACGTCGTCGCCGGGCACTTCGGGCGGCAGTGCCCGTGGGGGGCGCTTGACGACGATCTGGCTCACGAACGCATCAGTCCCTCATGACGAACGGAGGCCGGTCTGTGACCCGTCGCCCCCGTGGCAGCGGTCTCCCTCCGCGCTGGCCGATCCTACTCGCCGGGCCGCCCGCGGAGTCCGGATAGGGTGTCGCACGCCGCGTGGGCAACTGGGATGAGGGGGCCGAGAGATGAGTACGGCAGCGAGCGCGTCGGCCCCTGCGCCGACCGCCTCCGCGACGGGGTTCTGCCGGGTGACGATCGTCGGGCCGGACAGCCGCATCGACGTGGCACTCCCCGAGGACCTGGCGCTCGCGGACCTCTACCCCGAGATCCTGAGGCTGAGCGCGCAGACCCCGACACCGGGAGCGCCGGTCGGGTACAACCTGGTCCGTCGGGACGGGGCGGTGCTGGACAGCTCCCGCTCCCTGCTCGCCCAACGCGTCCTCGACGGGGAGGTACTGAGCCTGCGTCCGTTCGCGGAGTCGCTGCCGCCCGCCGTCTTCGACGACGTGTCCGACGCCGTCGCCTCGGCCGTCAGCCGTGACCGCACGCTCTGGAACGACCGGCTCATGCGCCTGGCCGGGCTCGTCGGCGGCGTCGTCCTGCTGACGCTGATGGCGGGCGTCGTCTGGTTCGCGGACCCGGCGGGGCACGACATGCACGGCCCCGCCGGTGTCGTCGCGGCCGTCACGGCCGTGCTGCTGCTGGCCCTGGCGGGTGTCCGGGCCCGGGTGTACGACGACCGCGCCGCGGGGCGGGCCCTGGGTCTGGCCGCCCTGCCGCACGCCATGGTCGCCGGCTCCGGTGTGCTGCCGCTGATGGAGGGCCACGGCATCGGCAGACTGCAGTTCCTGCTCGGCTGCGTGGCCGTGCTCCTCGCGTCGACCCTGCTGATCGCCGTCATGCCGGGGGGCGACGCCCCCTTCGTCGCCACGGCCTTCGCGGGAGCGGTCGGCACCCTCGCCGTCTTCGGCATGATCCTCTTCGACGCGGACGCCCTGAGGGGCGCCGCCGTCTGCGCACCCTTCGCCATCGGGATCATGGCCTTTCTCCCCGGCCTGTCGGCCCGCTTCGCACGGCTGCCCATCGGGTACGCCCCGCCGCGTCCCAGCCAGGAGGCGACGGCGGTGACGGGGGAGGACCCGTTCGCGCCCGCCGACCCCGGGCCGGTCGATCCGGAGCGCGTCGCCGGCCAGGTGCGCCGAGGCCACGAGATGCTGCTCGGGCTCGTCGGAGGCTGCGCCCTCGTCGTCGCCGGTGCCGCGGCGACCCTCGGCTTCTCGGACGACGTGTGGGCCCAGGTCCTCGCACTCGTCTCCGGGGTGGCGCTGCTGCTCCGCGCCCGCCTGTTCCGCTACACGTCGCAGATCGCCTGCGCGCTGACGGCCGGGCTGGTCGCCGTCACGCTGCTGGTTCTCGCTCTCGCGCTGAACTCGCCGCTCGCCCAGGACGGGGGCGGCGTGCGGACGCTGTGGCTCGCGGCGGCGCTCGCCGCGGGGGCGGCGCTCGTGACGGGGATCGGGCTGGTCGTGCCGAGGACCGGGCTCACCCCCTTCTGGGGCCGGTCCCTCGACCTCTTCGACGCCCTCGTCCTGCTCTCCCTCACCCCCCTGTGCCTCGCCGTGCTGGACGTCTACGAGGCCGCCCGCTCCATGACGAGCTGACCCGGGCGGTGACGCGCCGGCCCCGGACGGGCGGGCGTCACGGAGGGTGTAAGCTACGGGCGGCCGTTTGTGTGCGCTGCCCTCCGGATCACGGATCCGAGGACGGCGCCCGGCGCGCCCCACGAAGCCTCCCGAGTTCCGGAAGCTCCCCTGTGCAGTGGACCAGGGGCACTCGGCGGCCCTGCATCCGCAGGATGACATCACAAGGAGTGCGTGTGTCCTCTCTCGACGCCGCGACGAAGAAGCAGATCATGTCCGAGTACGCCACCAAGGAGGGCGACACCGGCTCCCCCGAGGTCCAGGTGGCCCTGCTCACGCAGCGCATCAAGGACCTCACCGAGCACCTGAAGACCCACAAGCACGACCACCACTCGCGTCGTGGTCTGCTCCTCCTGGTCGGCCAGCGCCGTCGGCTGCTGCAGTACCTGGCCAAGAAGGACATCCAGCGTTTCCGTGCCCTGGTCGACCGCCTCGGCATCCGCCGTGGCGCGGCGGGCGGCGCGCGCTGATCCATGAGGGAGGGAGCGGTTCCCTGACCGGGGGCCGCTCCCTTCGTCGTACCCCGCGCGGCGGCCGATCTTTGTAGGCTGTCCCCAGGGAACGACACAACAGCATGAGGCGGGGCGCGCCCGCACGACGCCGGTCCTCGGTAGTGGCCCCCGGACGACGGACGCAGACCGTCCGGGAGCTTCGATCGAAGACCGGCCCGCACAGGGAGCGCTCCACCTGCCGCAGTCCGCCGCGACACGCGCGGTGGACGAACGTACGAGGAGACATTCCTGGTGGAGAACGAGACCCACTACGCCGAGGCCGTCATCGACAACGGCGCCTTCGGCACCCGCACCATCCGCTTCGAGACGGGCCGCCTCGCCCGCCAGGCCGCCGGTTCCGCCGTGGCCTACCTGGACGACGACACCATGGTGCTGTCGGCCACCACCGCGGGGAAGCACCCGAAGGAGCAGCTCGACTTCTTCCCCCTGACGGTGGACGTCGAGGAGCGCATGTACGCCGCGGGCAAGATCCCCGGCTCCTTCTTCCGGCGGGAGGGTCGTCCCTCGGAGGACGCCATCCTCACCTGCCGCCTGATCGACCGCCCGCTGCGGCCGTCGTTCAAGAAGGGCCTGCGCAACGAGATCCAGATCGTCGAGACGGTCATGGCCCTCAACCCCGACCACCTCTACGACGTGGTCGCCATCAACGCCGCCTCCTGCTCCACGCAGCTGGCCGGCCTGCCGTTCTCCGGCCCGATCGGTGCCACCCGCGTCGCCCTCATCAAGGGCCAGTGGGTCGCCTTCCCGACGCACACCGAGCTGGAGGACGCCGTCTTCGACATGGTCGTGGCCGGCCGGGTCCTGCCCGACGGCGACGTCGCGATCATGATGGTCGAGGCCGAGGCCACGGAGAAGACCGTCGAGCTCGTCCGCGGTGGCGCCGGCGCGCCGACCGAGGAGGTCGTCGCCGCCGGTCTGGACGCCGCGAAGCCCTTCATCAAGACCCTGTGCAAGGCCCAGTCGGACCTCGCCGACAAGGCCGCGAAGCCCACCGGCGAGTTCCCGGTCTTCCTGGACTTCCAGGACGACGTCCTGGACGCGCTGAACGCCGCCGTCCGCGACGAGCTGACCCGGGCGCTGACCATCGCCGGGAAGCAGGAGCGCGAGGCGGAGCTCGACCGTGTCAAGGCGGTCGCCGCGGAGAAGCTGCTCCCGCAGTTCGAGGGCCGGGAGAAGGAGATCTCCGCCGCCTACCGGTCCCTGACCAAGGAGCTGGTCCGCGAGCGCGTCATCAAGGAGAAGAAGCGCATCGACGGCCGCGGGGTCACCGAGATCCGCACGCTGGCCGCCGAGGTCGAGGCCATTCCGCGGGTCCACGGCTCGGCCCTCTTCGAGCGCGGCGAGACGCAGATCCTCGGCGTCACCACGCTCAACATGCTGCGCATGGAGCAGCAGCTGGACACCCTCTCCCCGGTGACCCGCAAGCGCTACATGCACAACTACAACTTCCCGCCCTACTCCACCGGTGAGACGGGCCGCGTCGGCTCGCCCAAGCGCCGTGAGATCGGCCACGGCGCGCTCGCCGAGCGGGCGCTGGTGCCGGTCCTGCCGACGCGCGAGGAGTTCCCCTACGCGATCCGTCAGGTCTCCGAGGCGCTGGGCTCCAACGGCTCCACGTCCATGGGCTCGGTGTGCGCCTCCACCATGTCGATGCTGAACGCCGGTGTGCCGCTCAAGGCGCCCGTCGCCGGCATCGCCATGGGTCTGATCTCGCAGGAGATCGAGGGCGAGACGCACTACGTCACCCTGACCGACATCCTCGGCGCCGAGGACGCCTTCGGCGACATGGACTTCAAGGTCGCCGGCACGCGGGAGTTCGTCACCGCGCTCCAGCTCGACACCAAGCTCGACGGCATCCCCGCCTCGGTGCTGGCCGCCGCGCTGAAGCAGGCCCGTGACGCGCGCCTGCACATCCTGGACGTCATGGGCGAGGCCATCGACGTGCCGGACGAGATGTCCCCGAACGCCCCGCGGATCATCACCGTGAAGATCCCCGTGGACAAGATCGGTGAGGTCATCGGCCCGAAGGGCAAGATGATCAACCAGATCCAGGAGGACACCGGCGCCGACATCACGATCGAGGACGACGGCACCATCTACATCGGTGCCGCCGACGGTCCGGCCGCCGAGGCCGCCCGCACCACGATCAACGGCATCGCCAACCCGACGATGCCCGAGGTCGGGGAGCGCTACCTGGGCACGGTCGTGAAGACGACGACGTTCGGCGCGTTCGTCTCGCTCCTCCCCGGCAAGGACGGACTGCTGCACATCTCGCAGATCCGCAAGCTGGCCGGCGGCAAGCGCGTGGAGAACGTCGAGGACGTCCTCGGCGTGGGCCAGAAGGTCCAGGTCGAGATCGCCGAGATCGACCAGCGCGGCAAGCTCTCCCTCATCCCCGTCCTGGAGGACGAGGAGGGCGCGAAGGGTGACGACGGCGAGAAGGCCGACGCCGCCGCGGACGCCCAGTGACGCGTACGCACCGTGCGACGGCCCGCCCCTCCCGTGTGGAGGGGCGGGCCGTCGCCCGTACCACGACGCTCCTGAGCGGCGGGAACGGTGCCGGCACGGTCCGGCGCACCGTGCTCCCCGGCGGCCTGCGCGTCGTCACCGAGACGCTGCCGACCGTCCGCTCGGCCACGTTCGGCATCTGGGCGCGGGTCGGCTCCCGGGACGAGACGCCCGCGCTGAACGGCGCCACGCACTACCTGGAGCACCTGCTCTTCAAGGGCACCAAGCGGCGCAGCGCCCTGGAGATCTCCGCGGAGCTCGACGCCGTCGGCGGTGAGATGAACGCCTTCACCGCCAAGGAGTTCACCTGCTACTACGCACGGGTGCTCGACGACGACCTGCCGCTGGCCGTCGACGTCGTCTGCGACATGCTCACCGGATCCCTGATCCGCCCCGAGGACCTGGACGCCGAGCGCGGCGTCATCCTCGAGGAGATCGCCATGACCGAGGACGACCCGGGGGACTGCGTCCACGACCTGTTCGCCCAGACCCTCTTCGGTGACACGCCGCTCGGACGCCCGGTCCTCGGGACCGTGGAGACGGTCGAGGGCCTCACCCGCGACCAGGTCGCCCGCTTCTACCGCAGGCACTACGACCCGACCCGCCTCGTCGTGGCCGCCGCGGGGAACCTGGACCACGACGCGGTGGTCCGTCAGGTCCACGACGCGTTCGAGCGGGCGGGCGCCCTCACCCGCGCCGACGCCGAACCGCTGCCCGCGCGGACGGGCACCCGCCGCGTGACGACCGCGGGCCGGCTCGACGTCGTCCGCCGCCGCACCGAGCAGGCCCACCTCGTCCTCGGCATGCCCGGCGTCGCCCGCACGGACGAGCGCCGCTGGGCGCTCGGCGTCCTCAACGCCGCGCTGGGCGGCGGCATGAGCAGCCGACTCTTCCAGGAGATCCGCGAGAAGCGCGGGCTCGCCTACGCGGTGTACTCCCACAGTTCCGGCTACGCCGACTGCGGACTCTTCGGCGTCTACGCCGGCTGCCGTCCGGGGCAGGTCCACGACGTCCTGCGGATCTGCCGGGAGGAACTCGCCGACGTCGCGGAGAACGGGCTGCCGGAGGAGGAGCTGCGGCGCACCGTCGGCCAGCTCGCCGGCTCCACCGTCCTCGGCCTGGAGGACACCGGAGCCCTGATGCACCGCATCGGCAAGAGCGAGCTGTGCTGGGGCGAGCAGCTCTCCGTCGACGACATGCTGGCCCGCATCTCCGCCGTCACCCCCGACGACGTGCGCGCCGTCGCCGCCGACGTGCTCGGCCACCGTCCGTCCCTGGCCGTCATCGGCCCGCTCACCGAGAAGCAGACCGCACGTCTCGACACCGCCGTGGCCTGACGTATCTTTGCGGACGCCGTCGCCCGTACCGCCCCGAACCCGAAGGAAGCACCGAACCATGAGCAAGCTCCGCGTGGCCGTGATCGGCGCCAAGGGCCGGATGGGCGCCGAGGCCGTCCAGGCCGTCGAGGCCGCCGAGGACCTGGAGCTGGTCGCCGCCGTCGACCGCGACGAGGCCCTGGAGACGTTGACCGGGGCCGGCGCGCAGGTCGCCGTCGACCTCACCCACCCCGACGCCGTCATGGGGAACGTCGAGTTCTGCGTCCGCAACGGCATCCACGCGGTCGTGGGCACCACCGGCTGGACGGACGAGCGGCTGGACGCCCTGCGGGGCTGGCTGGCCGACGCTCCGGGCACGGGTGTCCTCATCGCCCCGAACTTCGGCATCGGCGCCGTGCTGACCATGCGCTTCGCCCGTCAGGCGGCGCGCTTCTTCGACTCCGTCGAGGTCGTCGAACTGCACCACCCCGGCAAGGCCGACGCCCCCAGCGGCACGGCCGTCCGCACCGCGCAGCTCATCGCCGAGGCCCGGCGCGAGGCCGGCTGCCCGCCGCAGCCCGACGCCACCAGCACGGCGCTGGACGGTGCGCGCGGCGCCGACGTCGACGGCGTCCCCGTGCACGCCGTCCGGCTGCGCGGCCTCGTCGCCCACCAGGAGGTCCTGCTCGGCGGAGAGGGCGAGATGCTCACCATCCGCCACGACTCGCTGCACCGCTCGTCGTTCATGCCCGGTGTCCTGCTCGGCGTCCGGCGCGTGCCCACCGCTCCCGGTCTGACCTTCGGCCTGGAGCACTTCCTCGACCTGGACGACTAGGAGGGCCCACCCATGCGGGCCAAGATCACGTACTTCGTCCTGGCGGCCGTCCTCGTCGTGTACTTCGTGCTGGTCGGCAGCCGGGGCGTGCTGCTCATCCAGCAGGGCACGCTGGTCACCGTCGCCTTCGGCGCCGCCGTGCTCGTCCTGCCGCTCATCGGTGCCTGGTTCCTGTGGCACAACACGCGCTTCGCGCTGTCGGCCGGACAGCTCGCGCGGCAGCTGGAGGCCGAGGGCGGCCTGCCCGAGGACGACCTCGCCCGCACCCCCGGCGGCCGCATCGACCGCGACTCGGCGGACGCGGCCTTCGCCCGACGGCAGGCGGAGACCGAGGCGCGACCGGAGGACTGGCGGAGCTGGTTCCGGCTCGCCGTCGCCTACCACGACGCCCGGGACACGCCCCGGGCCCGCAAGGCCATGCGGCACGCGATCGCCCTGCGGCGTGCGGAGCGGTCCGGGCCCGTGCCGTCCGCCGACGTGGGCGGCGCGGGGGAGCCTCAGGCGCCCTGACCGCGCCGGTGGTCGGCCGCCCAGCCCTCCAGCACGTCCGCCGCCCGCTCGAACGCCTCGGGCTTGCTGAGGAAGTCGGCGCTGCGGTCGGTGACGAGCACCCGCAGCGGGTCCCCGGAACGTCGCTCGACGAGGAGTGCCTGCCCCTGCACCGTGCGCGGCAGCCCGAGCCAGCGCACCGGCTGCTGAACCGTGCGGACGGCCGCGACCTGCGACCAGGCGAGCGTCACGGTGCGGACCAGCGTCACCTGACGCAGGCCGTGTGCGCTCACCCAGATGCCGATCCGCAGCGTCCGCAGCGCGACGGTGAGCAGGAGCGCCGCCCCGACCAGACACGCGGCGGCGCCCGAGAGCGTGCCGGCGAGCGTGATGACGAGGGCGGAGATCAGCAGGTAGGCGGCGAGCAGGAGCAGCAGGGCCGCTCCGCCCACGCGCCACGGCCCCGGCCGGTAGGGGCGGCGCCAGCGCCCCCGGTCGGCGTAGGGAAGCGGTTCCTCGGAGATCTCCGCGGAAGCACTCAGCTGATGGTCGGCCGACAGGAAGGTCAGGGGCACGACGGGTCCTCGCTCGCGATCCGGGTCAGTGCGACAGGGCGGGGCGCCCGCCCTGTGACGGGTGAGATTATCCGGAACGCGTGCGACCGGTCACCCCAGGGCGCACGACCCGGCGCGCCCGGCGTCGCAGGCGTCGCGGCCAGGAGCTCGGCTCAGCGGTTCTCCGTGGCCTCCTGCTGCTGCCCGTGAGGCTCCTCCAGCCGCACGTCCAGGGCGGGAGCGGCCAGGAGGAGCGAGCCTATGATCCCTCCGACGGCCACCAGTGTCAGCAGCACCCGGCCCGCCACCTCACCGGCGCTCGCCCGCTCCCGGGGCGGCGGCGTCACGTTGGAGCGGAACCCGTCGGCCTCGGAGACGAAGGCGAACGGCACGGGCTCTCCGCGACGGAACATGGCGAGGCGCTCCTTCTGGAAGTGATCGGCTGCTACGGGCTGAACGTCCGGTGACTCGCCCACGTGCCCGATTATGGGTGACTTCCTCAAACATGTGGACGATCGGGCCCGGTCTGAGGTTGCTTGCCCGGGGGTGGTCGCCGCAAACACCGTCCGAACCGGGCCGTAGGCTGGTCGCCGCCCGGCCCCCCGTACCCGGAAGGACCCTTGGTGACCGACGAACCCCGCTTCCGCAGCGACATGACCGTCGAGCTGGTCAAACACAGCGCCGCCGACACCGACGTGCTGTGGGCGGCCAGGGTCTCCACCGCCGGCGAGCAGTCGCTGGACGAGCTCGACAAGGACCCGGAGCGCTCGAAGGGCCTGATCAACTACCTGATGCGGGACCGGCACGGGAGCCCCTTCGAGCACAACTCGATGACGTTCTTCGTCAGCGCCCCCCTCTTCGTCTTCCGCGAGTTCCACCGCCACCGCGTCGGCTGGAGCTACAACGAGGAGAGTGGGCGCTACCGCGAGCTGGAGCCGGTCTTCTACGTTCCGGACGCCGAGCGGAAGCTCGTCCAGCGGGGCCGCCCCGGCAAGTACGAGTTCGTCCAGGGCACGCCCGAGCAGCTGGAGCTGGTGGAGCGGACGATGAGTGATGCCTACGAACGGTCGTACGCGGCCTACCGCGAGATGCTGGACTCCGGCGTGGCGCGGGAGGTCGCCCGGGCGACGCTGCCGGTCGGCCTGTACTCGTCCATGTACGCCACCTGCAACGCCCGCTCACTCATGCACTTCCTCGGGCTGCGCACCCGGCACGAGCTGGCGAAAGTGCCCTCCTTCCCGCAGCGGGAGATCGAGATGGTCGCCGAGCTGATGGAGGCCGAGTGGGCGCGTCTGATGCCGCTGACGCACGCGGCCTTCGACGCCAACGGGCGCGTCGCACCCTAACGGTCCGTTGTGTCCGGATTGCGGCACTTCATGGGCTTCCTCTACGCTGGCAGCACGGACCCGGCACTGCTTGAACCCCCGAGCAGGCAGTGCCGGGCTCCCCATGTCCCCGCCCCGAGGGAGCATCGGACCCGCACCTGCGAGTAGCGTGGACCCCATGGCTCCGACCTCCACACCGCAGACGCCCTTCGGGCGGGTCCTCACCGCCATGGTCACGCCGTTCACCGCGGACGGCGCGCTCGACCTGGACGGCGCCCAGCGCCTGGCCGCCCACCTGGTGGACGCCGGCAACGACGGCATCGTCGTCAACGGCACCACCGGTGAGTCGCCCACGACCAGCGATGCGGAGAAAGCCCAGCTCGTGCGGGCGGTCGTGGCGGCCGTCGGAGACCGCGCCCACGTCGTGGCCGGAGCCAGCACGAACAACACGGCCCACAGCCTGGAGCTGGCCCGCGCCGCGGAGCAGGCCGGGGCCCACGGGCTGCTGGCCGTCACGCCGTACTACAGCAAGCCTCCGCAGGAGGGCCTGTACCGTCACTTCGCGGCCATCGCGGACGCCACCGGGCTCCCCGTGATGCTCTACGACATCCCCGGCCGCTCGGGCGTGCCGATCAACACCGAGACGATCGTCCGGCTGGCGGAGCACCCGCGCATCGTCGCCAACAAGGACGCCAAGGGGGACCTGGGCCGCGCCAGCTGGGCCATCGCCGCCTCCGGTCTGGCCTGGTACTCCGGCGACGACATGCTGAACCTGCCGCTCCTGTCCGTGGGCGCGGTCGGCTTCGTCTCCGTCGTCGGGCACGTCGTCTCACCCGAACTCCGCGCGATGCTCGACGCCTACACGAGCGGCGACGTCGCCAAGGCGACCGAGATCCACCAGAAGCTGCTGCCCGTCTTCACCGGCATGTTCCGCAACCAGGGCGTCATCACGACCAAGGCCGCCCTCGCCCGCCAGGGCCTGCCCGCCGGGCCGCTGCGCCTGCCGCTGGTGGAGCTGACGGACGAAGAGGTCGCGCAGCTCAGGCGGGATCTGGCCGCCGGCGGGGTACAGCTGTAGACACCACCTACTTGACCAGCACAGAGCGACACAACTGAACCGCACGACCAACGCGCGCGCCACGTGCCCCGTCGGGTGCGTGGCGCGTGTGGTGAGGAGACTTTCTTGAGCCATCCACATCCAGAGCTCGGCCCCCCGCCGCCGCTGCCGAAGGGCGGCCTGCGCGTCACCCCGCTCGGCGGACTCGGCGAGATCGGCCGCAACATGACCGTGTTCGAGTACGGCGGCCGTCTGCTGATCGTCGACTGCGGCGTCCTCTTCCCGGAGGAGGAACAGCCCGGCATCGACCTGATCCTGCCGGACTTCAGCTCCATCCGGAACCGTCTCGACGACATCGACGGCATCGTCCTCACGCACGGCCACGAGGACCACATCGGCGGCGTCCCCTTCCTCCTCCGGGAGAAGCCCGACATTCCGCTGATCGGCTCCAAGCTGACCCTCGCGCTGATCGAGGCGAAGCTCCAGGAGCACCGCATCCGCCCGTACACACTGGAGGTGCGGGAAGGCGAACGGGAGCGGATCGGCCCCTTCGACTGCGAGTTCATCTCCGTCAACCACTCGATCCCCGACGCCCTGGCCGTCGCCATCCGCACCCCGGCCGGCCTGGCCGTGCACACCGGCGACTTCAAGATGGACCAGCTTCCGCTGGACGGCCGCCTCACGGACCTCCGCGCCTTCGCCCGGCTCGGGGAAGAGGGCATCGACCTCCTCCTCTCCGACTCGACCAACGCGGAGGTCCCGGGGTTCGTCCCGCCGGAGCGCGACATCTCGCAGGTCCTGCACCAGGTCTTCGGGCGGGCCAGACGGCGCATCATCGTGGCGAGCTTCGCCAGCCACGTACACCGCATCCAGCAGATCCTCGACGCCGCACACGAGCACGGCCGCCGGGTGGCGTTCGTGGGGCGGTCGATGGTGCGCAACATGGGCATCGCCCGTGACCTCGGCTACCTGAAGGTCCCGGCGGGGCTGGTCGTGGACGTCAAGACCCTCGACGACCTGCCCGAGAGCGAGGTCGTCCTGGTCTGCACGGGCTCCCAGGGCGAGCCGATGGCCGCGCTGTCCCGCATGGCCAACCGCGATCACCAGATCCGTATCGTCCAGGGCGACACCGTCATCCTGGCCTCGTCGCTCATCCCGGGCAACGAGAACGCCGTCTACCGCGTGATCAACGGGCTCACCCGATGGGGGGCCAACGTGGTGCACAAGGGCAACGCCAAGGTGCACGTCTCCGGACACTCCTCGGCGGGCGAGCTGCTGTACTTCTACAACATCTGCCAGCCGCGCAACCTCATGCCGGTCCACGGCGAGTGGCGGCATCTGCGCGCCAACGCGGAACTGGGCGCCCAGACGGGCGTCCCCCACGAGCGCTGCGTCATCGCGGAGGACGGCGTCGTCGTCGACCTCCACAAGGGCAAGGCGAACATCGTCGGCAAGGTGCAGGCGGGTTACGTCTACGTCGACGGCCTGTCCGTCGGTGACGTCACGGAGGCCGCGCTCAAGGATCGGCGCATCCTCGGCGACGAGGGCTTCATCTCGATCTTCGTCGTGGTGGACAGCACCACCGGCAAGATCACCGGAGGCCCGCACATCCAGGCCAGGGGATCGGGGATCGACGACGCGAACTTCGGCGCGCTGACGCCACGCCTCGACGAGGCCCTCGCCAAGGCCGCTCAGGACGGTGTCGCCGAGGTGCACCAGCTTCAGCAGCTGGTGCGGCGCACCGCCGGCAAGTGGGTGTCCGACACCTACCGGCGTCGGCCGATGATCCTCCCGGTCGTCGTGGAGGTCTGACGTCCCGTCAGTCAACGGTTCGGAGGGGGCGCCCTGGATTTGCGTCCGGGCGCCCCGCTCCAGTACGTTTACGGCTCCACCTCAGAGGGAAGCGGATGCCGTTCGGCATCAGGGCAGAACTCCAGTGGGTGGAACTCCCGGCCTGGCAGATCTGCTACGGTCGGGTCCGCCGAAAGGCAAAGGGAATCCAACTCCTTCGAGATGGAAACCGGTCGGGAAAACAGGCCGGAAAACATCTGGTAAA
>NZ_JACXYU010000002.1 GCF_014779715.1 Streptomyces chumphonensis | reverse complement strand
GCCATCTTCATCACGCCCGCGACCCCGGCCGCCGCCTGGGCGTGCCCGATGTTGGACTTCAACGAGCCCAGCCACAGCGGACGTTCGGTGGGACGCTCCTGCCCGTAGGTGGCCAGCAGCGCCTGCGCCTCGATCGGGTCGCCCAGTCGGGTGCCCGTGCCGTGCGCCTCCACCGCGTCCACGCCGTCGGGGGTGAGGTCCGCGTCGGCCAACGCCGCCCTGACGACCTTCTGCTGGGCGAGCCCGTTCGGTGCGGTGAGCCCGTTGCTCGCCCCGTCCTGATTGACGGCCGAGCCGCGTACGACCGCCAGGACCCGTCGTCCGGCCCGCCGGGCGTCGGACAACCGCTCCAGCACCAGGACGCCCACGCCCTCGGCCCAGGCCGTCCCGTCGGCGGCTGCGGCGAACGCCTTGCACCGACCGTCGGGGGCCAGCCCGCGCTGTCGGCTGAACTCCACGAACATGCCGGGTTCGGCCATGACCGTGGCCCCGCCCGCCAACGCCATCGTGCACTCTCCGGCGCGCAGCGAACGCACGGCCTGGTGCAGGGCGACCAGGGAGGACGAGCAGGCGGTGTCCACGGTGAGCGCAGGGCCCTCCAGCCCGAGGACGTACGCCAGACGCCCGGACAGGACGCCGGCCGTCGTCCCTGTCAGGACGTGCCCCTGCACCGATGCGTCGGCCTCGTGCAACCGGGCGCCGTATTCCTGGCTCATCGCACCGACGAAGACGCCGCCGGTGCTGCCGTGCAGCGCCGTGGGATCGATGCCCGCGTGCTCCAGCGCCTCCCAGGACGTCTCCAGCAGCATGCGCTGCTGGGGGTCCATGGCCAGCGCCTCGCGCGGGCTGATGCCGAAGAACGCCGCGTCGAACAGCCCCGCGTCGTGCAGGAAACCTCCTTGCCGCACGTAGGTCGTGCCGGGACGGTCGGGGTCGGCGTCGTAGAGCCCGTCGAGGTCCCAGCCGCGGTTCTCGGGGAAGTCGGTGACGGCGTCAGTGCCTTCGGTGATCAGCCGCCACAGCGCGGCGGGTGTGTCCACGCCGCCGGGGAGACGGCAGGCCATGCCCACGATGGCGACGGGGTCGTCCGCGCCGGGGGACGGGGAGGGCGCGGCCGCCCGGGACGGTGCGGCTCCGGGGCCTGTGGCCTCGGCCCCGTGCACGTCCCGGCCCAGCCGCGCGCAGAGATGGTCGACCAGCGCGCCGACGGTGGGACGTTCGAACAGCAGGGTGACGGGCAGCGACAGCCCGGTGGCCTCGACGAGCCTGTTGCGCAGGGCGATCCCGGTGACCGAGTCGAAGCCGAGGTCGCGGAAGGAGACGCGGGCGCGACCGAGTTCGCCGTGGTCCGCGCCGCCGCGCAGCGTGACGATCAGCGAGCGCACCAACTGCTCGACCCAGGGGCGCTGCTGAGCTTCGGGCAGCGCGGTGAACCGGGTCCGGAAGTCCGTCTCCCCGGTGGCTCCGTTCTCTCGTTCCCCACCGTCTCCGCCGTCGCCTCCGGCCTCACGTGCCGGGTCGAGGGCCGCGGGATCGGGCAGGAACGCCAGGTCGGGCGGCGCTGCGTCGTCGTGCTCCGGGAAGAGCGCGGCCCAGCGGGCGTCACACCCGGCGACGTACAGTTCCGCGAGCCCGGTCAGCAGGTTGACGGCTCCGTCCTGTCCACGCCGCAGGGTCGGGACGACCCGTCCGAGGGCGCCCTTCGGGGAGTCCGCCGCGAGGGCGTCGAGGGTCTGCTGCACTCCGTCGAGGACCACCGGATGCGGGCTGACCTCCAGGAACACGCGGTGCTCCGCGCCCGGCAGGGCCCGCACCGCGTCCGTGAGGCGGATCTCGGAGACGATGTTGCGGTGCCAGTGGGCGCCGTCGAGTCCGGCGGTGTCGAAGGGGCCCCCGACCAGGGAGGAGTGGAACGGGACGGTTGTCGTGCGTGCGGTGACCGAGGCGGTTCGGCGCAGCAGGGGGCCCGGGTCCACCGCGAGGTCGGGGGCGTGCGCCGCCAGGCCGTTGCCGAGTGTGCGGGCTCGCACGCCCGCCGCCCCGAGTGCCCCGACGAGTTCCGCCACGGCCGCGCGTTCCCCGCTGAACAGCACGGACGCCGGCCCGTTGGCCCCTGCGAAGTGCACCCGCCCGCGTCGGTGGGCCGCGCGCAGCCACGGCTCCAACTCGGACCGCGACAGGAGGGCCGAGGCGAGGTCCCCCTCGCCCGGGGCGTCGGCCTGCATCCGGCTCCACGCGGTCACGACGGACGCGGCGTCCTCCAGGCTCAGCGCCCCCGCGACCTGCGCGGCGGTGATCTCACCGAGGCTGGCCCCGATGACGGCCGCGGGTTCCACGCCGCACGCGCGCCAGAGTGCGGACAGGGCCACCGTGACGGCGAACAGCACGGGTTGCACGACGTCGACCGACTCCAGCGGCGGCGCCCCCGGGGCCCCGCGCAGCACGTCGAACAACGACCACGTGACGTGCGGCTCCAGGGCCTCGGCGCACTCGGTCAGACGCGCCCGGAACACCTCGGAGGCGGCCAGCAGGTCCAGCGTCATCCCGGCCCACTGGGAGCCCTGACCGGGGAAGACGTGGACCGCACGGCGGTGGTGCACGGCCTTCCCGACCCGGGCGGCGCCGGTGGGGGAGCGGAACAGCAGCGGGGCGAACCCGCCCTCGGCGAGGGCCCGCAGCCCCTGGATCGCCTCCGTACGGTCGGCCACCAGCAGCACGGCACGATGCGGGTCGCTCGTCGCGCCGGGCGCGACGGCGAGTGCCCGCCCCACCTCGGCGGGCCGGACGTCGGGGTCGGCCTCGAAGTGGACGAGGAGGGCCCGGGCCCGGGCGATCAGGGCGGGCTCGGTGCGCGCCGACACCACCAGCGGCACGAGCGGCGCGTCGAGGACGGGCGGTGCGACGGTGCGGGCGGGCTGGTCGATGGCGGTGTCCGGGCCCGGTGCGGGGCGCGGCGTTGTCTGCGACACGGCTACTCGGCTTTCTCGTCGACCGGTTGACCGGGTGCGTCGTCCGGTTCCCGTCGATCCGGGCGCGGTGGACACGGGTGTGGGTGGACACGGGTGTTCTCGCGGAGGTGCGGCAACGGGCTTCTCGCGGCACGGCCCGGTGACGTCCGTCGACCTGCTGGGCCGCTCACCGGAGGGCCTGGGGCCCGTTCGGTCGGCCGGGTCGGTCGGTCACCGGCGTCCGCCTTCGTGGTCCACACGGCGGGTGGTGCGCGGACCGGGCACGTTGGCGTGTGCCGCGCTCTCAGCGGTGTGGACTTGCGGTGCCGTTCATGATCGTTTCCCCCGGATGACGTGTGGTCTCGTCGGCAGTGCGAGGCCGTGCGAGGGGCCTCGCGTCAAGCGCGACGGGGCGCCGCGGCGCACCAGCGGCGGCCGACGTGCGTGCTGCGCGTCCGCTCGGGTGTGCGACCCCCGTCTTCTTGATCCGTACCCTGCCACGGACCTCTTGGCGGCACCATGGGCCCATCTTGAATGCCTGGTGGGAGCCCCGTGGCGGGGCTGACGCCGACGGGCGGGCGATGACGGGGGGACGTCGCGGGGCTGCTGGTTTCGGCCACGCAGCCACCCGCGACCCACCCGCCGCCCGTCCGTCTCCCGGCGCGCGGCGAGTGGCGGGTGGCGCGGGCGGTCGGGCTCAGCCGGCGGCCGGCTCTCCGCAGAGGATGCGGCCGAACAGTCCCTGGAGTTCCCCACCGGGGTCGATGCCGTAGTCCTCGGCGAGGGTTCGGCGTGTGCGGTGGTAGGCGTCGATGGCTTCGGCCCGGCGGCCCGAACGGTAGAGCGCCTTCATCAGGAGCAGGCTGAACCGCTCATGGGTGGGAAAGCGGGCGCTGAGCTCCGCCAGGTCGGCCGTCGGCACCGAGACGTCGCTCTCCGAGGCCAGTTCGGCCTCCCACAGGCTCTCCAGGGCGACCAGCCGCAACTCCTCGTAGCGGGCGGCGGCGTGGGCACCGGGCGTGTAGTCGCTCACCTCCGGGTGCGCACCGCCGCGCCACAGGGCCAGGGCCTCCCGTAAGGTCCGGCTCGCCTCCTGGTGACGTCCTGCCGTCGACAGCGCGCGGCCCTCGTGCAGGAGTCGCTCGAAGCGGACGGCGTCCAGGCTCTCGGGGTCCCCGGCGAGCACGTAGCCGCCCTGCTCCCGGCGCAACAGGTGGTGCCGCTGCCGGGGCGGGCCGTGCGGTTCCAGGACACGGCGGAGATGGGAGACGTAGCTGTGCAGATTCGCCGCCGTACGGGCGGGGGCCTTTCCCGGCCATACGGCTTCGGTGAGCTGTTCCGTGGTGACGGGTTGCCCCGGAGTAAGAAGGAGTGTCGAGAGGACGGCTCTCTGCCGCGCCGACCCCAGAGGGACCGGACGGTCGTTCAGATACACATCCAGAGGGCCGAGAACATGGAAAGTCACTGCGTTGCCGACGATGACGGTCACACCTCCGGAGCTGCGGCGAAGGACGGTTGCGCGAGTGTTCAGGGGTACCCGGACGGGCACGTGTTCCATGAATTGCGATGGCCCAAGAAAGCCTCGCCACAGCGTACTTGGGCCTTCCTTGAAGACAAGCCCCATTGATCTAGGGATACTGCGGCAATACGTCACCCCGGTATCCTTCGTGTGACATTCCCCGGTGGCCGACATGCCTGTCCCGCATTACACATACACGCCACGTGGGCTTCATCACAGATCGGTTACTGCGGCGGCCACGCCGCGCTTGTCGGCGTGCTGTCCTCGGCGTCAGTCCGGTTGCGGCGGGGCATTCGCTGTTGTCGCGGCCGGCACCTCCGAGGCGGCTCGGTCGACGTGGGCCCGGTCGCGGGCCCCCGCTCACCGGACGACGGCGTATGCCTGGCCCCCGCGCGGACTGGCCGCGGCGACCACGCCGCCACCACCGTCCACGCCCGTCGCGCACACCTTGCCGAGGGTCTGCGCCGGGACCTCGCGAAGCTCGTGGCCGCGACGACCCAGCTCCTCCAGCACCGCCGGATCGAAGCCCCGCTCGGCCACCAGAGTGAGCGGCCGTGACTGACGTGGCGTGAACGAGGTGGGGACGTGGTCGGTGTGGAACGTGGTCGCCTCCGTGGCCTGCTGCGGCGGCATGCCGAAGTCGACGTGGTTGAGGAAGAAGTGCAGCGTCCACTGGTCCTGCTGGTCCCCGCCCGGGGTGCCGAAGGCGAGGTGGGGGCGCCCCTCCTTGAGGACGAGGGTGGGGCTCAGCGTGGTGCGCGGGCGTTTGCCGGGCGCGAGGGAGTTGGGATGTCCCTCGACCAGCCAGGCCATCTGTCCGCGCGTGCCGAGGGGGAACCCGAGGCCCGGCACCACGGGGGAGCTCTTGAGCCAGCCGCCGCTGGGCGTCGAGACGACCATGTTGCCCTCCCGGTCGGTGGCGGTGACACAGGTGGTGTCCCCCTTGGCCGCGGTCCGCAGCAGCACGGTGGGTATGCCGTTGCCCAGTTGGGCGAGCCAGTCCGGATCGGTGGGTGCTCCTGAGGGGGTGTCGAGGCACGTCGGGACGTGCGGGGTGCGGCCGTCGGGTGAGCCCGGACGCAGCACTCCGGACGCGGCGGGGGCGATGAGCTCGCGGCGCTTCGCCGCGTAGTCGCGGTCGAGCAGGGCGGCCAGCGGCACGTCGGCGTGGACCGGGTCGCCGTACCAGGCCTCCCGGTCGGCGTAGGCGAGCTTCGCCGACTCGACGACGGTGTGCAGGTGGTCGGCACTGCCGTGCGCCATGGCCGTCAGGTCGAAGCCCTCCAGGAGCGCCAGTTGCTGGAGGAAGACCGGGCCCTGCGACCATGGTCCGGGCTTGTGGACCAGGTGGCCGCGGTAGTCGAACGAGGCGGGCGTTTCCACGGGTGGCCGCCACGAGGCCAGATCCTCTCCGGTGAGCAGGCCGCCGTGCCTTCGGCCCGTGGCGTCGACGGCTGAGCCGGTGGCCATGTACCGGTCCACGGCCTCGGCGACGAATCCCTGGTAGAAGGCCGCCCGTGCGGCCTCGGCCTGGGCCTCGCGGTCGGCCCCGGCCGCTCGGGCCTCGGCCAGGATGCGTCGGAACGTTCGTGCCAGGGCGGGGTTGCGCATCCGGGACCCGGCCGCCGGTGCGGTGCCGTGGTCGAGGTAGGTGCGGCCGGACTCGGTCCACTCGTCCCGGAACAGCGGAGCCATCACGCTGATCATCTCGGCGGCCTTGGGCAGCAGCGGATACCCGTCCTCGGCGTACCCGATGGCGGGCAGCAGCACGTCCTCGACCCGCAGGCGCCCACGGTCACGCAGGAGCCGCATCCACGCGCCGAACGCGCCCGGCACGCACGCCGCCAACAGGCCCGAGCCGGGGACGGCGTCCAGCCCTCGTTGCCGGAAGGCGTGGGCGGTGGCCGCCGCGGGCATCGGACCCTGCCCGCAGACGACCTCCACCCTGCCGCTCGCCGCGTGGTGGATCAGGATCGGGGCGTCCCCGCCGGGGCCGTTGAGGTGGGGTTCCACGACCTGGATGACGAGGGCGGCGGCCGTCGCGGCGTCGAAGGCGTTGCCGCCGCGGTCGAGCATCGCCATTCCCGTCGCCGAGGCGAGCCAGTGGGTGGAGGAGACGGCGCCGTGGGTGCCGTGCAGTTCGGGGCGGAGCGGCACAGGGGTTCCTTCCCTGGAGAGTCACCGGACGGTGTGCGGGGCGGTGATCCGGCCGTGGGCGACCGCCGTCACACGGCCTGTCACGGCGGCTTGCGCAGGGGAGCCGTTCGACACCGTGAGCGTGCACGTCAGCAGGGCCGGCCGGCCGGCTTCGGCGCCCTGGCGGAGCGTGTAGGTGTGGCTGCCCTCCGCATTGGGCAGTCGGTCGGTCCCGGCCAGCCACAGTCCGAGGGCGGCGGCCACCGGTGCGCACGCCGGGTCCTCGGCGATGCCGAAGCCGGGTGCGAAGAGCCGGGTGCGGGCGGTGCGCCGGGAGCCGTCCCAGTGCAGGAGGCACAGCGCGGGGAGTGCGGCGGCGGCCATCCGGGCCGGGTCCGGCTCCGCCCGGAGGAGAGCCGCCTCCCGTACCGGCAGGAAGGCGAAGGGGGTTCCGAAGCCTTCGGCGCGGGGTTTCCCACCGGACGCGTCCCCAGCGGCGAGACCGACCGCCGCGAGCAGCGGTGCCGGGTCGAGGTCGGCACCCGGAGCCGGCCCGGTGAGGGTGAGCGTCGCACGGTCGGCCTGTGCGGTCAGTACGTGCCGGGCCGGCCCGCATTCCTGGACCACCCGCCCGGCCGGGACGGCACCGACCCGTACCAGCGTCGCCGCCGTGCCGACACAGGAGTGGCCTCCCCCGGAGGATTCCGCGGTGGGGGTGAACACCCGGACCCGGTAGGTGGCGTCCGGTGCCGTGGCCGGCAGCACGAACGCCGTCTCCACGGCGCCCAGCTCCGCGGCGATCGCGCCCATGGACGCGGTGGACAGGCCGTCGGCATCCGGGACGACCGCCAGGGTGCTGCCGGCGAAGGGGCGGTCGGTGAACATGTCGACCACCTCGTAGGGGATCACGCGGCACCTCCGGGTGCGAGCACGGTGTGGGCGATGTCCTCCAGCACCTCGATGCGGCCCTGGTAGGGGAAGCCGTCGCGTGGCCAGTGGAGGACGACGTCGGTGAAGCCGGCGGCCTCGAACAGTCCGCAGGCGTCCCGGTAGGCGGAGACGGAGTCGGAGACGTCGCGGATCATCGCCCCGGTCACCACCAGGCGACGCACCGTGGAGGGGTCGCGTCCGACGGCGGCGCACGCCTCCTCCATCGCGCGCACCTGGCCCGCCAGGTGGGGGAGGGCCCTGTCGTAGCGCTCGGGTTCACCCCAGCCGGGCCGCCCGGCCGTCACCCAGATGTCGGCGTACCGGGCCGCCAGGCGCATGCCGCGTGGGCCGGTGGCGGCGACGGCGAACGGCACCCGCGGCCGCTGCACGCTGCCGGGGACGGTACGCGCGTCGACGGCCGTGAAGTACCTGCCCGCGTAGTCCGTCACCGGCGACCGCAGCAGCCGGTCGGTCAGCTCGACGAACTCCTCGAATCGCTCGGCCCGCCGGGCGGGCGAGAGCGGCTTCGAGCCCAGCACCTCCTCGTCGTGGCCGCCCGATCCGGCGCCCAGCCCGCAGACGAGCCGGCCGCCCGAGATGTCGTCGAGCGCCGTCAGCTCCTTGGCGAACGTCACCGGATGCCGGAAGGCCGGGCTGGCCACCAGGGTGCCCAGCCGGATGCGCGACGTGGCCGTCGCCGCCGCCGTGAGCGTGGGCACCGTGCCGAACCACGGCTTGTCGCGCAGGGTGCGCCACATGAGGTGGTCGTAGGTCCACGCGTGGTCGAATCCGAAGGTCTCCGCCCGCGCCCACAGTTCCCGGGCCCGCGCCCATCGGTGCTCGGGCAGCAGGACCACGCCGTGTCGCAGCCCGCTCACCGGGCCGACGCCCGTGCGCGGTCGAGGGGCAGCCCGGCGGACAGGCGGGCGATCCGGAAGAGGGACTCGGTCAGGTCCTCCTCACACGCGAGGACGTCCGGTTGCCGCAGTTCCTTCGGGACCTCGTCGTTGCCCGCGGCGGGGTAGAGGCCGTTCGCGATCAGGTCCAGCACGACGGCCTTCTGCCTGCGCAGGAGCTGTGAGGCGACCTCGGACGACGAGACCGGGGCGCGCAGGGTCAGGAAGTAGCAGTCGAAGACGGCGCCCCACATCCGCGGCTGGACGGTGTCCCGGTCGGCGATGGACCGCTGGAGGAGGGAGCGCCCTCCGGTGACGAGCTTGGAGGCCACGCCGAGGTGGATGCGGCTGCTGAGGCGCACCTCCCGCACCAGCGCGTCGACCTGCGAAGCCGCGACGGGCGGCACCTTCCGCCCGCGGAAGAGGCTGCGCACGGCCGGGTAGTCGGGGGCCCACGTGCCGCTGAAGGTGCTGTGCAGGCGGTACATGCTCGGCCGGATGGTGCCGTTGTAGACGGCGCGATCACAGGAGCCGGTGTAGAGCAGCATTCCGCAGTACCCGCGGACGTGCTGGGTGATCTCCGCCGACAGCTCCTCCCGGTCGCCCTCTCCCGCGGAGAGCCGGGCCAGCGCGTCGGCGAGCAGCCGCCA
The DNA here is from genome assembly GCF_014779715.1 of Streptomyces chumphonensis. GTDB lineage: Bacteria > Actinomycetota > Actinomycetes > Streptomycetales > Streptomycetaceae > Streptomyces > Streptomyces chumphonensis. Next base: position 556,952 of record NZ_JACXYU010000002.1, on the reverse strand, counting down.
GATGACGAAGGAGATCTGGTGCCCGGTGATCCAGCGGAACCAGAACAACCGCTCCAGTGTGAACCCGGCGGCGGGCCGGGGGCCGTCGAGTCCCTCCTGGGCGCGGGCGCGCAGGTCCCGGCACACCTGCCGCACGTCGGCGTGCCGAACGCATCCGTTCGGGGCGTACGGCTCCCCGGGGTGCGGGAGGGTCAGCGGCTCCAGGCCGTAGGGGTAGTCGCTGAAGTCCCAGCCTCCGGTGCCGGGCAGGGCGAGGGCCGCCGCGGAACCGGGGGTCACGAGGCGCCCACCGGGAGGTGGGTGAACTCGAACTCCAGGCCGTTGACGTCGAGGCAGTAGAAGCTCTCCACTCCGTCGTCGTCCATGACGATTTCGGTGGGCGGGTCCGGCACGGAGAACGCGTACCTGCCGGAACGAGCCAGTTCCCACCAGTGCTCGCGCTGACGGCGCAGGGCCTTCGGAGAATCGACGGCCATGCAGACGTGCTGGAACTGCGTCTCGTGCGGGCGGGGCCGGCCTTTACCCGAGGCCGTGCTTTCGAAAAGATGGAAGCGGGTTTCTCCGCAGGCCAGTTCGGCCATGCGCACGATGCCCGGCAGGCGGCTCACCGTCAGGTCGGAGAAACGGTCCGTCGCCCAGGTGCGCCGGCAGCCGAGGAAGTCGCGGTACCAGGTGGTGCAGTTGTCGAGGTCGGTCGTCTGCACCGCGATGTGGTGAAGGTACGTGTGGGGGAGAGGAGGAACCGGCGGAACCGGCTGGGCCTTCATGATTCTCCTTCGGCGGTCCGGTGGGTGCGGCCGTGGTGAGGACCGTTCCGGTCAGAGCTGTTCCAGTTCGAAGATCACCTCTCCGACCGCGAGATCGATCGTGTGCTTGCGGCGCAGGAGCCAGCCGCCTTCCTCGAAGACGGACTCCCAGTCCGCGACCGTGGGAATAAAGGTGCCCATGAGGTCGTGCGCGACCTCGAATCCCAGAGTGAACACCGGCAGTTCGTCGTCCGGAATGCCCACCGTGCGGGTGGCGTCACCGAGGAGGAAACGTCGGGTCTCCGGAAACAGCTCGCGCAGCCGTTGCAGCGTGGCCACGCAGCTCTGCCGCGGCCAGAAGTCGTGGCCCATCATGAAGGAGGTGAGGAGTTCCACGCCCAGGAACTCCTCACGGGCTTCCATCGCGAGCACGTCCGCTTCCACGAAGAGGACACGGTCCGCCAGTTCGGCCGCGGCGGCCGCGTCGGCGGCCGACGTCAGGGCGGGGCGGGCGATGTCGACGCCCACTCCCCGCGCCGTGGGAAAGCGGCGAAGAAGTTGCAGCACGCGTTCGCCGCTACCGCACCCCAGGTCCGCGACGGCGGTGACCTCGAAGTCCAGACCGTCGACCGCCTTGCGGAACCAGGGGTCGTAGCAGAAGGTGCTGATCTCCCGGCAGGCGTACGCGATGGCCGCGCTGTCCCGTCGTCGGAAGTCCCCCACCCTGTTCTCGGCGACCAGGACCTCCGGCATCCGGCGGAACAGGTCGGCGCTCCCCCGGGAGAGCCAGTGGAAGAAGGAACGGGCTCGGTAGACCTCGGCGAAATGGGCGGCAGGAACGATCTTCACGTCGTCACGTTCCACTATGCCGACGGCGGCCAACGCCCGGAAGAGAGCGAGTGCCGCCGTGGGGTCGAGATGTCTTTCGGATGCGAACTTGTTGACGTCGAGAACGCCGTGGCCGGATAACTCGTCCAACGCGCCGATCTCCCACGCCGCACTCACCGCCGAGGCGGCCACTGACGCATTGAAGATACGGGCCACCGCCGATTCGGCGTCACCGGTAGTCATACCGATTTCCCCCAGAGTTTTGAGTCGCGCAGGTCCACGATCCAACAGGATCTTGAGAGCCGTTGATCGTTTCTCGGTGTTGCCCGGCCAGTACGCGGTCCTCTCGTGAACCGGGCCGGTTGCGCATGATCTTCGAGCGGGGGCTCGGGCCCGTTTGTCCCGGGGCGCGGGAAGCCCGCCACGGTGCAATGCTCCCCCATCCCGGGTCGCCACGACAAGCGTTGCTCGCGACAACGACCGCGGGGTTGACGAAGATGCCAGGAGCAATGCATCGTAGTCAACTGTCACGCGTAGGAGTTTAGACGGGGGACTGTGAACGGACAGGGCCTGACCAGCCCCTTCCGGCAGTGACTCAGCCGACGTTCCCGCCTCCCGCCAGGTTTCCGCTTCAGGCCGATGAATTCCGTGCACCTCTTGGGCGAGGAACATCAAGTGGAATGGGATGATCCTGTACCGGAGAAATCCGGGTTGGGCACACAGCATCAGCGAACACGGCATGTGCAGCGCGACGCGGGCCCGGTCCGCTCCCACACGGAGTGGGACCCGCTTGAGGAAGTCATCGTCGGCATCGTCGATGGTGCGAGTTTCCCGACCTGGCACTTCTCCATGGAACCCGTTCTTCCGGTCGGACGGCGCGAGGCGTTCCGTCGGCACGCCGGCCGCCCGTTCCCGCGGGAACTGATCCGGGCCGCCCGAGCGGAACTGGAGGAGTTCGCCCGGATACTCGAAAGGGAGGGCGTCACCGTGCGCCGTCCGGAGCGGATGCCCCAGCGCCGCCCCTACTCCACCGGTGAGTGGGCCAGCACCGGCATGTACGCGGCCATGCCGCGGGACGCGCTGCTCGTGGTGGGCGACGAGATCATCGAGTGCCCCATGGCCTGGCGGTCCAGGTACCAGGAGTCACTCGCCTACCGCCCTCTGCTCAAGGAGTACTTCCACGGCGGCGCGAGGTGGAGCGCCGGGCCCAAGCCCGAGCTGCGCGACGAGCTCTACGACCACGAGTGGACCGAGCCGGGCGACGACGAGCCGACGCGCCTGGTCGTCACCGAGTTCGAACCCACCTTCGACGCGGCGGACTTCATCCGCTGCGGCCGGGACATCATCGCGCAGCGGAGCAACGTCACCAACACCTTCGGCATCGAGTGGCTGCGCCGCCACCTCGGCGACCGCTACCGCGTCCACGTCATGGAGTTCGACGACGCGCACCCCATGCACATCGACGCGACCCTGATGCCGCTGGCCCCCGGCAAGCTGCTCGTCCACCCGGAGCGAGTGCGGCGCGTACCGGACCTCTTCCGGGGCTGGGACGTCCTGCGCGCGCCGGCCCCGGTGATCCCCGACAGCCACCCGCTCTATCTGACGAGCAAGTGGATCAACATGAACCTCCTCATGCTGGACGAGCAGCGCGTGGTGGTGGAACGTCAGGACGAGCCGATGATCACCGCGCTCAAGAACTGGGGCTTCACGCCCATCCCCTGCGACTTCCGCCACTTCAACAGCTTCGGGGGCTCCTTCCACTGCGCCACGCTGGACGTCCGTCGCCGGGGCGGCCTCCACTCCTACCTGGGGTGAGGCGCGTCGTGCCGACCCGGAGGAACCCGAGCAGCCGCCGCGGAACACCGGGCCGTCAGCCTCGGCGCCGAGCGGCCGACCACACTCCGGCAGGAGAACACTCCGACGCCTGATCCGAAGGAGTTTCCGTGACCAATCCGTTCGACGACCCCGAGGGGCGGTTCCTCGTACTGCGCAACGAGGAGGGCCAGCACTCCCTGTGGCCGGCCTTCGCCACCGTGCCGACGGGGTGGCTGGTGGTGCACGGTGAGGACGACCGGGACACGTGCCTGCGCTACGTGGAGGAGCACTGGACCGACATGCGGCCCGCCCGGCTGATCGCCGCCGAGTCCTGAACCACCCGTGACCGGGGCGGACCGAACGCCCGCCCCGGCGGCCCACGGCCCGTACAGCGGTGACCGCCGCCGTGCGGAAGCCGCACCGGCCCCCGCACCGTCGCGGCCGTCGACCATGGCCGCCGACGCCGCCTGATTTGGGGTGTGAGATGTCAGAACGCCGTCCCGAGCCCGTCGGCCTGATGCCCGGCCAGCGGGGCCTGTGGTACGCCCACCGGTTCGATCCGGACAGCCCGATCCTCAACGTGGGCGAGTACCTGGACATCGCAGGCCCGCTCGACATCGCGCTGTTCGACGAGGCGCTGCGGCGGACCGTCCAGGAGGCGCAGGCGCTACGGCTGCGCTTCTCGGAGGACGACGGAGCGCTGACCGCGGCCGTCGATCCGTCTCTCCGGCACACCCCGCACCACATCGACCTCCGGGACCGGGAGGATCCGGGGGGCGCGGCCCTGGAGTGGATGCGGGCCGACCTCCGCAGACCGCGCGACCCGCTGACCGACCCGCTCGCCCGCTACGCCCTCTTCCGGGTGGACGACGACCGCTACCACTGGTACCAGGGGGGCCATCACCTCGTCAGCGACGGCTTCAGCCTCTTCCTCGTCGCGGGCCGCGTCGCGGACCTCTACACGCGGCTCGTCGAGGGCGTCGACGACCTCGGCAGCCCGTTCGAGCCGATCCAGGTCCTCCTGGACGCCGACGCCGCCTACCGCGGTTCGGCCGCGCTCCGAGCGGACCGCGAGCACTGGCGGAGCGTGCTCGCCGACCGTCCCGCGGGGGTCAGCCTCAGTGGACGGCCGCCGCGCGGGCCGGCCCGGGACGTCCGTCGGCACCTGCGGAATCTGCCGCCCGGTCACGCCGACCGGCTCCGTACGGCCGCGACCGCCCTGGGCTCCAGGCTGGCCGGGCTCGTCGTGGCGGCGACGGCACTGGGCGTGAGCCGCGCCACCGGGGAGACGGACGTGCTGCTCGGGATCGCCGTACCGGGGCGTGCGCCCGGCGCGGAGCGGCGGGTGCCCGGCATGACGGCCAACGTCGTGCCGCTGCGCGTCGCCGTGGACCCGGGCAGGTCGGTGGGGAGCCTGGTGGAGCAGTGCGCGCTGCGCGTCCAGGAGGCCGTGCGCCACCAGCGCTACCGGTACGAGGACCTGCTGCACGACGCCGGGCTGCGGCCCGGCGAGTCCCCGTGGTCGGTCTCCGTCAACGTCATGCCGTTCGACTACCGCATCAGCTTCGCCGGGGCGTCCGCCACCGCCCGCAACCTGTCGGCCGGCCCGTTCCAGGACCTGTCCGTCGCCGTGTGGGACATCTCCCACGACCGCAGCATCCAGTTCGCGGTCGACGCGGACCCCGAACTGTACGACGAGCAGCTGCACGCGTCCTGCGCGTCGCTGCTGCACGAGGCGATGGAATGGGTCACCGGCGCGTCGCCCGACACCCCCGTCGGGCGCGCCGACCTGCTGACCGGCGGCGTCCGGGCCCGCGTTCCGCGCACCCGGAACGAGCCGGCGTCACCCGTTGCGGAGACCACGCTGCCCCCGCTGCCCGCAGTCGGCGCGGCGTGCGATCCGGATGCCCCCGCGGTGGTCGTTCGCGACGCCCAGCTGTCCTACGGCGAGGTGGCGGCGCGGGTGAACCGGCTGGCCCGGTCCCTGATCAGCCGAGGCGCCGGGCCGGGCGGACGCGTGGCCCTGCTGCTCCCCCGGTCCGCACCGACCGTGGTGGCCGTCCTCGCGGTGCTCAAGTCCGGAGCCGCCTACCTGCCGATCGACCCGGCGCACCCCGACGACGGCGTCACCTACCTGCTGCGCGACACCCGGCCCGTGCTGGCCGTCACCACGGCCGAGTTCGCCGGGCGGCTGGCGGCCGCCTGGCCCGAGGGGTCCCTGCTCACCCTGGACGACCCGGCGGTCGCGGCCGAGGCGGCCGAGCGATCGGACGCGGAGGTGACCGACGCGGACCGGCTGTCGCCCCTGCTGCCCACCCACCCGGCGTACGTCCTGCACACGTCGGGGTCGACGGGACGCCCCAAGGGCGTCGTCGTCGAACACCGCGCCGTCGCCGCCTTCGTGCGTCACACCGTCCCCGCCTACGGCCTGGTCCCGCACGACCGGGTGCTGGCCGCCGCCTCGCTCACCTTCGACGCCTCCGTGCTCGAACTGCTCGTCACCCTGGCCGCCGGGGCGGCGGTGGTGCTGGCGGACGACGACGAACGCATCGACACGGAGGCGCTCCAGCGCCTCCTGGCGCGTCACCGGGTGACGGTGGCGCACCTGGCCCCCACGACCCTGCGCGCCCTGCGGCCCGAGGAACTGCCGGACCTGCGCCTGGTGACGGCCGGCGGTGACACGCTCGCGGGTGACCTCGTCCACCGCTGCGCCGCCGCGGGCATCCCGCTGCACAACGCCTACGGCCCGACCGAGACCACGGTCGAGGTGACCCGGAAGGTGTGCCTGCCCGGGCAGGCGGGAGAAGCACCACCGATCGGCCGCCCGGTGCCGGGCACCAGGACGTACGTGCTGGACCGCGCGCTGCGGCTGCTGCCCGTCGGAGCGGTCGGTGAACTCTACGTCGCCGGCGCCGCGCTGGCGCGCGGCTACCTCGGTCGCCCCGGTCAGACGGCCGCACGGTTCGTCGCGGACCCCTTCGGCCCACCGGGGGCGCGGATGTACCGGACGGGAGACCTGGCCCGCTGGACACCGGAAGGCGACCTGCTGTTCGTCGGACGGGCGGACAGCCAGGTCAAGGTGCGCGGCGTCCGCATCGAACCGGGCGAGGTGCAGGCGGCGCTGGCGCGCTGCGACGGCGTCGGGCAGGCTCTGGTGCGCGTGTGTGACGACGACCGTGGTGAGCGCCACCTGGCCGCGTACGTCGTTCCCCCGCCCGGCGCGACCGTCGACCCGGCGGCGGTACGCCGGCAGGCTGCGGAGTTCCTGCCGGCGCACCTCGTGCCCGCCGCCGTGGTCCCCCTGGAGTCGCTGCCCGTCACGGCGGAGGGCAAGGTCGACGTACGGGCCGAGCTGCCGAAGCCGTCGTTCGCTCCGGCCGGCGGGGGGAGGTCACCCGCCACCCCCGTCGAGGAGAGGCTGTGCGCCGTCTTCGCGGACGTGCTCGGCCTGTCCCACGTGGGCGTGGACGACAGCTTCTTCGCCCTGGGCGGTCACTCCCTGGCGGCCACCCGGCTGCTCAACCGCATCCGTGCCGTGCTCGGCCGGGAACTCGGCATCCGCGCGGTCTACGAAGCGCCGACCGTCGCCGAACTGGCGAAGTCGCTCGACGGGACGGGGCGGGCCCGCGTCGAACCGGCCACCCCGGCGGTGCGGCCCGACCGGATTCCGCTGTCGTACGCCCAGACGCGGCTGTGGTTCCTGCGGCAGCTCCAGGGCCCGGGCGCCACCTACAACCACCCGGTCGCCCTGCACCTGACGGGACGTCTGGACATCGCGGCGCTGCGGGCGGCGCTCACGGACGTGCTCGACCGGCACGAGGCGCTACGCACGGTCTTCCCCACCGTCGACGGGGAGCCGTACCAGCAGGTGCTCCCCGTCGACTCCGTGGCGCCGGCGCTGCGGGCACGACCCGTCGCGGCCGGGGAACTGGCCGACGTGCTGGCGCGCGCGGCCGTCGAGCCCTTCGACCTGGTGTCGGACATCCCGCTGCGCGCCCGCTTGTTCACGACCGGGGCGGACGAGCACGTGCTGCTGCTGGTGCTCCACCACATCGCGGGCGACGCCTGGTCCGAACAGCTGCTGCTGCGCGACCTGTCCACCGCGTACGCCGCACGGCATGCCGGCAAGGCTCCGCGGTGGGAGCCGTTGCCGCTGCAGTACGCCGACTTCACCCTGTGGCAGCGAGCCACGCTGGGCCGACGGGACGACCCGGACAGCCCCCTGGCGACCCAGCTCGACCGCTGGCGGAACGTCCTCGACGGCCTGCCGCAGGCCACCCCGTTGCCGACGGACCGGCCACGCCCGGGCACACCCTCCTACCGGGGCGGGACGGTGCCCCTGTACGTGCCGGAAGAACTGCGCCAGGCGCTGAACAAGCTCGCCCACGCACACGGCGCGAGTACCTTCATGGTGCTCCAGGCGGCTCTGGCCGTGCTGCTCTCCCGGCTCGGCGCGGGGGACGACGTACCCGTCGGCGCGCCGGTGGCCGGACGCACCGACGACGCGCTGGAGGATCTGGTCGGCTTCTTCGCCAACACCCTCGTCCTGCGTACCGACCTCTCCGGCGACCCCCCGTTCACCGAACTCCTCGGCCGGGTGCGGGAGAACTGCCTGCACGCCTACGCGCACCAGGACGTGCCGTTCGAGCTGCTGGTGGACGAACTCGCACCCGGCCGTTCCCTGGCCTGGCACCCGCTCTTCCAGGTGGTGCTGGCGCTGCGGAACACCCGCGCGGGTGAGCTGACCCTGCCGGACGTCGAGGTCCGCGCGGAGTTGGTGGAGACGCACACCTCCCCGTTCGACCTGGCCTTCGAGTTCGACGACCGGGACCGGGCCGACCGCGGTGCCGCGGGGCTCAGCGGGACGGTGCAGTACAACGCCGACCTGTTCGACCACGCCACCGTCGAGCGCCTGGCGGGTCGTCTGCTGCGGCTGCTGGACGGCGTGGCGCACGACCCCGCCCTGCCGGTGAGCCGGTACGAGCTGTGGGCCGCCGGCGAACGCGACCGTGTCGTCCGGCACTGGAACGACACCCGCCGCCCCGTCCCCGACGCGTCGCTGCCCGACCTGTTCGAGGCCCGTGCGGCGGAGACGCCGCAGCACCCCGCCGTGACCGCCCCCGACGGCACGCTGTCCTACGCCGAGCTGAACCGCAGGGCGAACCGGTTGGCCCGGCTGCTGACGGCGCGTGGTGTCGGCCCGGAGTCGGTGGTGGCCCTGGCGGTCCCGCGCTCGGTCGACCTGCCCGTCGCGCTGTGGGCGACGCTCAAGGCCGGCGCCGCCTACCTGCCACTGGACCCGCGGTACCCGGCCGAGCGGATCACCTTCCTCCTCGACGACGTGCGCCCGGCCGTCGTGGTGAGCACCGTCGCGACGGCTGCGGGGCTGCCGCCGGGAGGCCCCGAGCGCCTCCTCCTGGACGAGCCGGCCGTGGCCGCCGCGCTGGCCGCGCAGCCGGAGGGGAACCTGTCCGACGAGGAGCGCACCGCGCCGCTGGTCCGGGACAGCCCGGTGTACGTGATCCACACCTCGGGCTCCACCGGCACGCCCAAAGGCGTGGTGATGACGGCCGGGCCGCTGGTCAACCTGGTGCTGTGGCACGCCGAGTGGCTCGCCGCCGGAGACACCGGGCCCCGACGCGGCGCCGTCGCCCAGTTCTCCGCGATCAGCTTCGACGTCTCCGCCTGGGAGATCATCGAGACCCTGACCTCCGGCAAGACCCTGGCGGTGCCCGATGACGCGGTACGGCGGGACGCGGCGGCGTTCGTCCGCTGGCTCGACGAGCACCGGGTGGAGGAGGTGTGCGCGCCGAACGTGATGGTGGAGGCGATCTGCGAGGCAGCCCTGGAGCAGCGGCTGGACCTGCCCGCGCTCCGGGACCTCAGCCAGGGCGGTGAGGTGCTGCGGCTGACGCCCCGGGTGCGGGAGTTCGTCGCGGCCCGGCCGGGTCGGCGCCTGCACAACCTCTACGGCCCCACCGAGACCCACCTCGTCACCACGTTCACCCTTCCCGCGGCGCTGGAGCGGTGGCGGTCCGTCACCGCGCCGGTCGGCGGACCCATCGCCAACGCCCGGATGTACGTCCTGGACCGGCGGCTGCGACCCGTACCGCCCGGGGTGACCGGGGAGTTGTACATCGCCGGGGACGTCCTGGCCCGCGGCTACTGGGACCGGCCGGGACTGACCGCCCAGCGATTCGTCGCCGACCCGTTCGACGGGGCGGGAGCGCGCATGTACCGCACCGGCGACCTGGTGACGTGGACCCGTGACGGTCAGCTCTCCTACGTGGGCCGTACCGATGCCCAGGTCAAGGTGCGTGGCTTCCGGATCGAGCCGGCCGAGGTCGAGTCGGTGCTCGGCCGGCTCGACGACGTGGCCCAGGTGGCCGTCGCGGTACGGGAGGACGCCACCGGCGGGAAGCGGCTGGCCGCCTACGTCGTCCCGGCACGTGGCGCCCGTACCGACGGGGCCGCGCTGCGGGCCCACGCCGCCCGGGTACTGCCGGACTTCATGGTGCCGTCCGCCGTGGTGCTCGTGGACGCCCTGCCGCTGACCGTGAGCGGCAAGGTGCACCACAGTCGGCTCCCGGCGCCCGACTTCTCCCGGTCGGCCTCCGGGCGAGAACCCCGGACGGAACGTGAGAAGGCCCTCTGCGGGCTCTTCGCCGAGGTGCTGGGTCTCGACCGGGTCGGCACCGACGACTCCTTCTTCGACCTCGGCGGCCATTCCCTGCTGGCGACCCGCTTGGCGGGCCGCGTCCGGGCGGTCCTGGCCGTGGAGATGGAGGTGCGCACCCTGTTCGAGGCCCCGACGGTCGCGGGACTGGCGGAGCGACTGGAGAAGGCGCCGCGCTCGCGGCGGGCCGCGCTGCACCGCATGCCCCGACCGGACGGTCCCCGGTGACCGGCCCACCGAGCCCGCCCGCACCTCCACACGCCCTGACCACTCCAGGGAGAACCCGTGATCCCCTTGTCGTTCGCACAGTCCCGCGTCTGGTTCCTCAACCAGCTGGACGGCGGCGCCGGATACCGCATCCCGCTGGCGTACCGGCTGCACGGGGAACTGGACCACCGCGCGCTCCGCGAGGCGATCGCCGACGTGGTGGAGCGCCACGAGAGCCTCCGTACCGTCTTTCCCGAGGCCGACGGCCGACCCCACCAGGTCGTGCTCGACGCGGACTCCGCCCGGCCGCCGCTGCCGGTCGTCGTGTGCGGCGAGGCGGAGCTCGGCGGGGTGCTGCGTACGGCGGCCGGCCACGTCTTCGACCTCACCACGGAGATCCCCCTGCGCGCGCACCTCTTCCGGCTGGGCGAACGGGAGCACGTGCTGCTCGTCGTGTTGCACCACATCGCGGCGGACGGCTGGTCGCTCACCCCCCTGCTGGACGGGCTGGCTGCCGCCTACACGGCCCGCCGAGCGGGCCGCGCGCCGCACTGGGACCCGTTGCCGGTGCAGTACGCCGACTACACGCTGTGGCAGAACGAGCTCCTGGCGGCGGAGGACGACCCGAGAAGTCTGGTCGGCGAACAACTCGCCTACTGGCGGCGTCAGCTGGACGGACTTCCGGACTGCCTGGCCCTTCCCGCCGACCGGCCCCGGCCCCCGGTGGCCTCCCATCGGGGCGGCACGGCACCGGTCTCGCTCGGTCCGGACACCCACCGCCGCCTGCTGACTCTGGCGCGGCAGGAGAAGGCGAGCCTGTTCATGGCCCTCCAGACCGGTGTGGTCGCCCTGCTCACCCGGCTGGGCGCGGGCACCGACATCCCCGTCGGCTCGGCGATCGCCGGACGGACCGACGAGGCGCTGGACGGCCTCATCGGCATGTTCGTCAACACGTTGGTGCTCCGCACCGACGCCGGTGGCGATCCGACCTTCCGCGAACTCCTCGGGCGCGTCCGCGAAGTGGACCTGGACGCCTACGCCCACCAGGACCTGCCGTTCGAGCGGCTCGTGGACGTGCTGCGTCCCGAGCGGTCCGCCGCCCGGAACCCGCTGTTCCAGGTGATGCTCGTACTGGAGGACGCGACCGAGCGGACCCCGCGGCTGCCCGGTCTGACCGCCGTCGAGGAACCGGTGGACGGCGGCAGTGCCAAGTTCGACCTGGCCCTGCACCTGAGGGGGCGGGCGCCGAACGCGGGAACCGCCCCCGCCGGCCTGGACGGCAACCTGGACTACGCCCTCGACCTGTTCGACCCGCCGACCGCCGTCGCCCTCGTCACGTGGTGGACCCGGCTGCTGGAGGCGGCGGCAGCCGACCCCGACGTGCGGATCAGCCGCCTTCCCCTCCTCACGTCCGGCGAGCGGGCGCGGCTGCTCGCGAGCGGTACCGGCGCCCCGGTGCCCTCGGGCGAGGGCGCCGCCACGTTGCCCGGCCTCTTCGAGGAGCAGGCCGCCCGCACTCCCGACGCGCCCGCCGTGGTGGAGGGCGGTACGGCTGTCGGCTACCGGGAGCTGAACCGGCGGACGAATCGCCTGGCCCGTGCGCTGGCCGGGCGGGGCGTCGGGCCGGAGGACCTGGTCGCCATCGTGTTGCCGCGGTCGACGGACGCCCTCGCCGCGATGCTCGGGGTGCTCAAGGCCGGCGCCGCCTACGTCCCGGTGGACACCGAGCTGCCGCCCGCACGGATCGCCCTGATGCTGGAGGAGGCCGCGCCCCGCCTGCTGATAGGGGACGCCGGACTCGCCGGACGGATCGGCGTGGCGGACGTGCCCCTGCTCACCGTGGCCGATCTCCACCGGCTCAGCGCCCCGGGCCCGACCGCCCCGGACGCGGCCGAGGACGACCCGGCCGCCGTGGACCTGACCGACGCCGACCGCGTCCGGCCGCTGCTCCCCGACCACCCCGCCTACGTGATCCACACCTCCGGCTCCACCGGGCGCCCCAAGGGAGTCGTCGTGGAGCACGCTGCGCTCGGCGCCTACCTGCGCCGGGGCCGAGCCGTCTACCCGGGCGTGTCGGGCCTCAGTCTCGTCCACTCGTCGATCTCCTTCGACCTGACCGTCTCCGCCGTGTACCTCCCGCTCGTCAGCGGTGGCTGCCTGCACCTCACCGACCTGACCGCGACGGACCACAGCGGGACGCCCCGGCCCGCGCTGCTGCAGATCACTCCCAGCCACCTGGAACTGCTGGAGTCGCTGCCGCACGACCTTTCCCCCACCGAGGGCCTGCTCGTCGGCGGGGAGCCTCTGCGGGGCCGGACCGTGGAGCGCTGGCGCCTGCGGCATCCGGACGCGGTGATCCGCAACATCTACGGACCGACCGAGACGACCGTCAGCTGCGCGGAGTTCGCGCTCCCCCTCGGGGCACCGGTCCCCGACGGCCCGGTACCGATCGGCGGGCCGTGTCCCGGCGCCCGGTTGTACGTGCTGGACGGGGTGCTCGGCCTCGTTCCGCAGGGTGTGGTGGGCGAGCTGTACGTCGCGGGTACCGGTGTCGCCCGCGGATACCTGCGGCAGCCGGGCCTGACCGCGGAACGCTTCCTGGCGGACCCGTACGGGCCGCCCGGGTCCCGCATGTACCGGACGGGGGACCTGGTGCGCCGGCTGCCGAGGGGAGGGCTGGAGTTCGTCGGGCGGGCGGACGGGCAGGTCAAGATCAGGGGGCACCGGATCGAACTCGGCGAGGTGGAGTCCGCGTTGCTGGGCCACCGGCAGGTCGCGGCGAGTGCGGCGGTGGTGCACGAGCCCGCCCCCGGCGACCGCCGGATCGTCGGCTACGTCGTCCCCGGGGAGGGCTTGCCCGAGGAGCTGGACCTGGCCGACGTGCGCACGTCCGTCGCCCGACGTCTGCCGGCGGCGATGGTGCCGTCGGCCGTCCTGGCGGTCGGCAGACTGCCGCTCACCACGAACGGCAAACTCGACCGGGCCGCACTGCCGCTGCCGGAGTCCAGCGCCCGGCCTCCTGGGCGACGGGCTCCGCGCACTCCCGCCGAGACGGCGCTGTGCGGCGTCTTCGCCGAGGTGCTGGGGGTGCGGGAGGTCGGCGCCGAGGACAACTTCTTCGAACTGGGCGGCCACTCCCTCCTGGTGCCCCGCCTGATCCGCTCGGCCCGGCAGGCGGTCGGCATCGACGTCTCGACGCAGCAGGTCTTCCTGGAGCCGACGGTGGCCGGACTGCTCCGGGAACAGCCCAGTGCGCGCGGCCCACTCGACCCGCTGGTGCGGCTGCGCGCCGGCGGCGACGGCAGCCCTCTGTGGTGCCTCCACCCCGGGAGCGGGCTGGGGTGGAGCTACACCGGACTGCTCCCGCACGTGCCGGCGGAGCATCCGGTGTACGCCGTCCAGGCCCGCGGTCTCGACGGCCGGGGCCGGCTCGCGACGAGCTTCGGCGCGCTGGTGTCCGACTACTGCTCCCTCATCACCGCCGAACAACCCCAGGGGCCGTACCTGCTGACCGGCTGGTCCTTCGGCGGCACCGCCGCACACGCCGTCGCCGCACGGCTGCGCGACTCGGGCCACCGCGTCGCCCTGCTGGCAGCCATCGACGCGTGGCCGGCCGGCGGTCCGCAGGAGGCCACCTCCGGACCACCGGACGTCCGCGCCGTGGCCTTCGACGGCGGGGACGCACCCGCCGGGCTGGAGGGGGAGCTGATCGACGTGCTCCTGGCCGTCACGGAGAACACCGTGCGTCTGCTCGACGAACCCGACGTGGACACACCGGTGTTCGACGGTTCGCTGCTGCTCTTCGAGGCCACGCCCGACGGCCGGGGCGCCGGAGCGGCGAAGCTGTGGCGTCCCTACGTCACCGGCGGGATCCGGACCGTCCCGGTGGCCGGTGAGCACCTGCGCCTGATGCGACCCGAGGGGCTCGCCGTGATCGGCCCCGCCCTGCGGGACGCCCTGAGCTCCCCGACCCGCGAGCCCGCCGGGTGAGGACCGAGGACTCCGGCGACCCGGCCTCGGCGGAGCGCCGCCGCGGGTGAGCGCGGGGGGCGTGCCGCTGCCACGGTCCCGAAGACGCCGCCGCACCCCTGCCCGACCGGACAGGGCGCAGGTCGAGCGAGGCGCGGCGGCGTGCCTGGCGGGGGTCAGATGTCGCGGAAGATCTCGATCTGGGCGCCGACGGAGTTGAGGCGGGTGGCGAGGTCCTCGTAGCCGCGGTTGATGACGTAGACGTTGCGCAGCACGGACGTGCCCTCGGCGGCCATCATGGCGAGCAGGACGACCACGGCGGGGCGCAGGGCGGGCGGGCACATCATCTCGGAGGCGCGCCAGCGGGTGGGGCCCTCGACGAGGACCCGGTGCGGGTCGAGGAGTTGGAGGCGCCCGCCGAGGCGGTTGAGGTCGGTGAGGTAGATGGCCCGGTTGTCGTAGACCCAGTCGTGGATGAGGGTCGAGCCGTGCGCGCTGGCCGCGATGGCGGCGAAGAACGGCACGTTGTCGATGTTGAGGCCGGGGAACGGCATGGGGTGGATCTTGTCGATGGGCGCCTCCAGTTTCGAGGGCCGCACGGTGAGGTCGACCAGGCGGGTGCGGCCGTTGTCGGCGGCGTACTCCGCGCTGCGATCGTGGTCCAGGCCCATCTCCTCCAGGACGGCCAGTTCGATGTCCAGGAACTCGGCGGGCACCCGGCGCACCGTCAGCTCCGAGCCGGTGACGACGGCGGCCGTCAGCAGGCTCATGGCCTCGACCGGGTCCTCGGAGGGGGAGTAGTCGACGTCGACGTCGATGTGCGGGACACCGTGGACGGTCAGCGTGGTCGTGCCGACGCCCTCGACGGTGACGCCGAGCAGTTCCAGGAAGAAGCACAGGTCCTGGACCATGTAGTTGGACGAGGCGTTGCGGATGACGGTGGTCCCGTCGTGCCGGGCCGCCGCGAGCAGGGCGTTCTCCGTGACGGTGTCGCCGCGTTCGGTCAGGGTGATGGGACGTCCCGGGGTGACGGAGCGGTCCACGACGGCGTGGTAGACGCCGTCGGTGGCCGTCACGGAGAGGCCGAAGCGGCGCAGCGCCTGCATGTGGGGTTCCACGGACCGGGTGCCGAGGTCGCAGCCGCCCGCGTAGGGGATGCGGAAGCGGTCCATGCGGTGCAGCAGCGGGCCGAGGAACATGATGATCGACCGGGTGCGGCGGCCGGCCTCCTGGTCCATGGCGTCCAGGTCCAGCTCGGCCGGGGGGACGATCTCCAGGTCGAGGCCGTCGTTGATCCAGCGGGTGCGGACGCCGACGGAGTTCAGCACCTCCAGGAGGCGGAAGACCTCCTCGATGCGGGCGACGCGGCGCAGCACCGTGCGGCCGGAGTTCAGCAGGGAGGCGCACAGCAGCGCCACGCAGGCGTTCTTGCTGGTCTTGACGTCGATCGCGCCGGAGAGCCGGCGTCCGCCGACGACGCGCAGGTGCATCGGACCCGAGTAGCCCAACGATACGATCTCGCTGTCCAGGGCCTCACCGATGCGGGCGATCATATCAAGGCTGATGTTCTGGTGTCCGCGTTCGATGCGGTTGACCGCGCTCTGGCTGGTGCCGAGCGCCTGCCCCAGGTTCGCCTGTGACCAGCCGCGATGCTGACGTGCGTCCCTGATGAGCTGTCCGATCCGGACGAGGTAGTCATCGGTCATGTGACCGAGGCTAACTCATATATGAGATACCCGCGCGTCGGGGAGGGAGGGCGGAGAGGGGGTACCCGGCGGGGACCGGTTCAACCGGACGCCCGGGGGTGCCGGAGTCGGGCCGGGTCGGGCATGACCCGGCGACCGGCGATGTACTAGAGTTATCTCGACATCGAGATATCTGACCGGGGACGCGCCGCCGTCCGTCCACCGCCAATAACTTAGGCAACCCTAACTTAGGGGAGCCTCAGCGATCGGGCAAGCACCCGGGGGCGGGAGCATGGCGGTGATACCACGCGAATTCATGCACTGAAGGAGACTGTCGTGTCGGCGAACACCTTCGACGCTCGCAGCACGCTGCAGGTGGGCGACGAGTCGTACGAGATCTTCCGGCTGGACAAGGTCGAGGGCGCGGCACGCCTCCCTTACAGCCTGAAGGTGCTGCTGGAGAACCTGCTCCGCACCGAGGACGGCGCCAACATCACCGCCGACCACATCCGGGCGGTGGGCGGCTGGGACTCCCAGGCGCAGCCGAGCCAGGAGATCCAGTTCACCCCGGCCCGCGTCATCATGCAGGACTTCACCGGCGTGCCCTGCGTGGTCGACCTCGCCACCATGCGCGAGGCCGTGCGGGAGCTGGGCGGCGACCCGGCGCGCATCAACCCGCTGGCGCCGGCCGAGCTGGTCATCGACCACTCCGTCATCGCCGACAAGTTCGGCACCCCCGACTCCTTCGTGCAGAACGTGGAGCTGGAGTACGGCCGCAACAAGGAGCGCTACCAGTTCCTGCGCTGGGGCCAGACCGCCTTCGACGAGTTCAAGGTCGTCCCGCCCGGCACCGGCATCGTCCACCAGGTGAACATCGAGCACCTGGCCCGCACGGTCATGGTGCGGAACGGCCAGGCCTACCCCGACACCCTCGTCGGCACCGACTCCCACACCACCATGGTCAACGGCCTCGGCGTGCTCGGCTGGGGCGTCGGCGGCATCGAGGCCGAGGCCGCGATGCTCGGCCAGCCGGTGTCGATGCTCATCCCGCGCGTCGTCGGCTTCAAGCTCACCGGCGAGCTGCCCACCGGCACCACCGCCACCGACCTGGTGCTGACGATCACCGAGATGCTGCGTGAGCACGGCGTCGTCGGCAAGTTCGTCGAGTTCTACGGCGAGGGCGTCAGCTCCATCCCGCTCGCCAACCGCGCCACCATCGGCAACATGTCGCCCGAGTTCGGCTCGACGGCCGCGATGTTCCCGATCGACGCCGAGACGATCAACTACCTGCGCCTGACCGGCCGCGACGACCAGCAGCTCGCGCTGGTCGAGGCGTACGCCAAGGAGCAGGGCCTGTGGCTGGACCCGGCCGCCGAGCCGGACTTCTCCGAGAAGCTGGAGCTCAACCTCGCCACCGTCGTGCCGTCCATCGCGGGCCCCAAGCGTCCGCAGGACCGCATCGCGCTGTCCAACGCCAAGGAGCAGTTCCGCGCCGACCTCCCGAAGTACGCGGGTGAGGGCGCCGGCACCGCCTCCGCGCCGAAGTCGCCGGTGGACGAGGCCAGCGACGAGTCGTTCCCGGCCAGCGACGCCCCGGCGTACGCCAGCGGGGAGAACGGCAACGGCAAGCCGCAGCACACCGCCGCCGGAGGCGCCCAGGGCCGTCTCAGCAACCCGGTGCAGGTCACCGGCGAGGACGGCGTCGTCTACGAGCTGGACCACGGCGCCGTCACCGTCGCGGCCATCACCTCCTGCACCAACACCTCCAACCCGTCCGTCATGGTCGGCGCGGCGCTGCTGGCGAAGAAGGCCGTCGAACGCGGCCTGACCCGCAAGCCGTGGGTAAAGACGACGCTGGCGCCCGGCTCCAAGGTCGTCATGGACTACTACGACCGCGCGGGCCTGACCCCGTACCTCGACAAGATGGGCTTCAACCTCGTCGGGTACGGCTGCACGACCTGCATCGGCAACTCGGGCCCGCTGCCCGACGAGGTCTCGCAGGCGGTCAACGACAACGACCTCGCCGTCGTGTCCGTCCTCTCCGGCAACCGGAACTTCGAGGGCCGCATCAACCCCGACGTCAAGATGAACTACCTGGCCTCGCCCCCGCTGGTCGTGGCCTACGCCATCGCCGGCTCGATGGACATCGACATCACCACCGAGCCGCTGACCACGGACGCCGAGGGCAAGCCGGTCTTCCTCAAGGACATCTGGCCCACCGAGGCCGAGGTCGAGGAGGTCGTCGCCTCCGCGATCGGCCAGGAGATGTTCGGCCGCAGCTACGCCGACGTCTTCGCCGGTGACGCCCAGTGGCAGTCGCTGCCCATTCCCACGGGCAACACCTTCGAGTGGGACGCCGAGTCCACCTACGTCCGCAAGCCCCCGTACTTCGAGGGCATGGGGATGGACCCGGAGCCCGTCACCGACATCTCCGGCGCGCGGGTGCTCGCCAAGCTGGGCGACTCGGTCACCACCGACCACATCTCGCCGGCCGGCGCCATCAAGGCCGACACCCCGGCGGGCCAGTACCTCACCGAGCACGGTGTGCAGCGCCGTGACTTCAACAGCTACGGCTCGCGCCGGGGCAACCACGAGGTCATGATCCGCGGCACGTTCGCCAACATCCGGCTGCGCAACCAGATCGCGCCGGGCACCGAGGGCGGCTACACCCGCGACTTCACCCAGGGCGGTTCCGCGTCCGAGGCCCCGGTGTCGTTCATCTACGACGCCAGCCAGAACTACCAGTCGGCCGGCATCCCGCTCGTCGTGCTGGCGGGCAAGGAGTACGGTTCCGGCTCCTCCCGGGACTGGGCGGCCAAGGGCACCGCGCTGCTCGGCGTCCGCGCCGTGATCGCCGAGTCCTACGAGCGCATCCACCGCTCGAACCTCATCGGCATGGGCGTCCTCCCGCTCCAGTTCCCGGAGGGGAGCAGCGCCGAATCCCTCGGGCTGACCGGTGAGGAGACGTTCGCGATCTCCGGTATCACCGCCCTCAACGACGGCGGCATCCCCGAGACGGTGAAGGTGGCCACCGACGCCGGTGTCGAGTTCGACGCGAAGGTCCGCATCGACACCCCGGGCGAGGCCGACTACTACCGCAACGGCGGCATCATGCAGTACGTGCTGCGCGAACTCGTTCGGTAGTTGCGCTGAGGTGAACGAGCGCCCCGCCCCGGCACCTCGCGCAGCGGGCGGGGCGCTCGCGCGCGACGGGCGGAAGACGTGCCCGCGAGCATGACCCCACGCGATCTGTTCGCAGAGCGGAGCTGCGCATCCTACGACGAAGAACCCCGCACCTGGTACAGGTGCGGGGTTCTTCCGTCCTTGAGGCCCATCCCCACGTACGGGGAACGTCTTCGCTCAGCGCGCGATGCAGTGAGAACCCGACAGTTTCCATGGGACGGGACAACACGAGCTGTGGGTGCGCATCTTGCCGCGCCCGTTTCCGGACATACAACGCTGTGAACGCGTCACGTTTCGTCCTGTAGCCATGAAGGTGAGGGGACGAACGGAGTAGTTGGGCCTCGTTGCTGCAGAGCCGCAGAGATGAGGGTGATCTTGGACGTTCTTCAGCCTGCACGACGAGCACATGCCCAGCCGCGTACCCAGCCTCCACTTCACTGTCTCCATCAACGGCACGTGGAACGTGGACGACAGCTCCCCGATCCACAGTACGTGCTTCGCCGGATGCGGTTCAGCGGCCTTGACGGGCTCGGCCTCGGTCACATTGACGCCGGTCATCAACGCATCTTCTTTGATCAGAAGTTACACCGATCGTTCTCCAGTCCCGACAGTGGGTGAGGGAGGTCTGCTCGGGCACTTCGGCTGTTGTCCGGTTCTTCCGGGCGCTGATGCCCCGTCGCCTTCACGAGGGTTCCTGTGCGGGTGGCGGTGTGCTGTCGAGCAGGGAGAGGTCTTGCGGTGTCAGGGTCAGCTTCGCCGCCGAGATGTTGGACCGCATGTAGACCAGGCGTGTGGTGCCGGGGATGGGGATGACGTGATCGCCCTGGGCGAGCAGCCAGGCGAGGGCGACCTGGGACTCGGTGGCGTCGTGCCGCTTGGCGACCTCGCGTAACGGGGTGAGTATCCGATGGTTCCCGGCGCGGGCGGCGGAGGTGAACCAGGGGTGACGGGTACGGAGGTCTCCGGGTGCGAAAGAGGTGTCCGGGGTGATCGTGCCGGTGAGGAATCCTCGCCCCAAGGGTGAGAAGGGTACGAACAGGGCGCCGTTGCGAGCGCACCAGTCCACGACGTCCTCTCCGTGCCGCCGGCCGCCGAGGGGTGCTCGGGACCAGAGCGAGAGTTCGGACTGGATGGCAGCGACGGGGTGGATGCGATGCGCGCGCTCGGCATCCCGGACGTGCACGTCGGAGAGGCCGAGGTGACGGATCATTCCGTCCTTCACCATCGAGGCGAGCGCACCCCAGCTCTCCTCCAGCGGGACGGCAGGGTCGACGCGGTGCAGATAGCAGAGATCCACGCTGCCGCTCCGCAGCCGGCGCAGGCTTGCCTCCACCGCCGCACGGAGGTGCGTCGGCCTGCCATCGCAGTGCCACGTCAAAGTGGCCAGGTCGTCCACCACCATGCCGACCTTGGTCGCGATGAGGACCTCGGAGCGACGGTGGCCGAGGGCCTGCCCGATCAGCTGCTCGTTGTGGCCTTGTCCGTAGACGTCGGCGGTGTCCAGGAGGCCGACGCCGAGGTCCACGGCCGCGTTCAGCAGGGAGGCCCAGGCTTGGTCGTCGAGGTCCGGCCGGGCGTACATCCAGGGGCTGAGCCCGGCACAGCCCAGACCCACGGCTCCGATCCTTCGCCCGTCCGGCCGGAAGAGCCTGGTCTCCAGGGTATGACTGCTTCGTGCCTGCTCCGCCAAGGTGATAAAGCCCCCCATGTCGTTCCGAAGCGAACTGGATCACTCTACGGACCGGAGGGGAACGCCCGAAAGCTCTTCCCCGCCAATTCACAGATCCTGGGGAGCCGTCGCGGAGCGTTACCCAGATGTTCGATTGCGAGGGACTGAGCGACTCTGTCGGGGATCTTGAGTGTGACCTCATGTGCCTTGTCGCCACGAGCATTCCCAGCTCAGGCCGTGGGTGTTGAGGTATTGCTGGAAGGTCGTCGGGGAGCGGGAGCGGGAGCGGGAGCGGTGGGGGTGTCGCGTTGTGTGTGAGGCGAGGCGTTCGATGTTGATGGCGATGCCGGTCAGGATGTGCTGTACGTGTGTGTTGCGGTGGCCGTGGTAGCGGCTGCGTCGGGCCTGGTGTCCGCCGGTGAACTCGCAGATGGTGCCTTCGACGCCGGATCGGGTGGCGTAGAGCCGTTTCCGCTGGGTGTCTTGCTGGTCTGTGCGGTTCCGTGCCTGGAGCTCGTGGAGGGTCGGGGGAGGAAGTTCACGGTGCGGGCGGCGGTGCCGCGGGTGCAGGCAGACCGGTCGGAACACGGGTTGCACTGGTGTGGGCGGAACCGGGCGACGGTGTAGGGAGCCATGGCCGGTGGTTCGATCCAGATGTGGCTGGTTTTGCCGTTGGGGCAGGTGACCTGGCGCTGGTCGAAGTCGATGGTGACGTCGTCCCGGGTGAAGCCGGACTGTTCCTTGCTCTGCCATGCTCCGCCGGCCTTGACCGGGCCGACGAGTTCGATCTCGTGGTCGCGGAGGGAGCGGTGCGGCAGCGCGACGGAGAGGTAGCCGCCGTCGAGCAGGTGCTGCCGGGGCAGCAGCCGGCGGTGGCGGGTGTGGATGCGGGGCAGGGCCTCGGTCTCCCGGGTCGGCTTGGTGGTGGCGATGTCCGTGATCGGGAGGTTCAGTAGGAACTGAAGGACGCAGACTGTGGCGAGTTGCGCCGGCGAGAGTCCGGGGCGGCCGTCGCGCGGGTACCAGGAGGCGAAGTCCCCCTCGTCCCAGAGCCCGTCGAGGTGATCACGTACCCACATCGCCGTGGTGCCACGGGGGTTGCCGGCCCGCGCCATCCGGGCCGTGAGCTCGGGAACTGCCGCACCGGACCGGGGACGAACAGACACTGATCACCTCAGGAGGAGGGAACCACGCAGGACCGTCCGGAGGGTTCCAACCGCAGACAACCCCTGTCCCGAGAACTCCAACATCCCTGGCAGAGTCGTCGACGTTCAGCCGACCGCGTAGCGGAAGCATGTCTCAGTACGTGCTGTCGCGCGGAGGTCTCGACCGGACAAAGAAGTCGCCGAACCTTGTTCCCGATCTTGCCCTCGCGACGGCGAGTGGACTATACCTGTCGGCACCCGGACCGCCGAGGTGCTCCTCGCGGCCCGGCCCGGTAGCACGACCCGAGCTTCAACCGATCTGCGGTGTAGGGCATTTCGCCGGTAGCGCCTCGAACGTCCGGTACACCGCCTGAGTCCTGGAGAAGGCGAGGACTTGAGCATGGGACCTGCCGACGTCGACCGCAGAAACCTCATCAAACGCGCCACCGCCCTCGGTCTGCTCGCCGCCCCCGCGATGGGCGCGCTCACGTCCTGCGCCTCCGGCGGCGGTGGGGGCAACGAGAAGATATCGGGGGGCGAGAAGACGGACCAGAACCCGCTCGGCGTGAACGAGAAGGCCGGGCTGGAGGTCGTGATCTTCAACGGCGGCTACGGCGAGCAGTACGCCAAGGACGCGCACAAGATCTACGAGGGCCGCTACGGCTCCGTCAAGCACGACGCCACGCAGAAGATCCGCACCACGCTGCAGCCCCGCATCATCAAGGGCAACCCGCCGGACGTCATCAACAACTCCGGTGCCGAGGCGATGGACATCGCCTCGCTCATCGCGGAGGAGCAGGCCGAACCGCTCGACGCCCTGCTCGACGCACCCACCCTGGACGACCCGGACACCAAGATCCGGGACGTGCTGGTGCCGGGCACGATCACCAAGGGCCAGTTCGGCGGTGAGGAGATGTACCAGCTCAACTACTCCTTCACGGTCTACGGCACCTGGTACTCCCAGACCGCCCTGGACCGGCTGGAGGTGGAGTACCCGAAGACCTGGGACCAGATGCTCGCCGTCTGCGCCAAGGCGAAGAAGGAGGGCATCGCCGGCTGGACGTACGCGGGCAAGCACCCCTACTACTTCGCCTTCACGATGTACCCGTTCATCGCCAAGATCGGCGGTCCGGACGTCCTGAAGGCCATCGACAACCTCGAACCGGGCGCCTGGAAGCACGACGCCGTCCGCAAGGCGTTCGACGCCTACTACGAGCTGTACGCCAAGGGCTACATCCTCGAGGGCACACCCGGCATCGACCACACCCAGTCCCAGACGCAGTGGAACAAGGGGAAGGCCCTGTTCATACCCAACGGTTCGTGGGTGGAGAACGAGGCCAAGAAGACGACCCCGGCGGACTTCGAGATGAGGGTCGCCCCGCCCACCTCCCTGGACTCCTCCGACGCCATGCCGTTCGAGACGGTGTGGGCGGAGGCCAGCGAGCCGTTCATGGTGCCGTCCCGGGCCAAGAACGTGCCGGGCGGGATGGAGTGGCTGCGCATCATGCTCGGCAAGGAGTCCACCGCCAACTTCACCCAGCTCGTCTCCGCCCTCACCTGTGTGAAGGGCGCCGCCGACGGTCTGGACCTCCAGTCCGGCCTGGCCTCGGCGAGCGAGGTGCTGAAGGCGGCGGGGGAGAACGTCGTGGCGCCCCGTATCCACGACTGGTACCTGGAACTGCACAAGGACAAGATCGGCGGCACGATCGCCGCCATGATGGCCGGGGACATCAAGCCCGCCGAGGCCGTCACGCGCTGTCAGCGCTTCGCCGACGAGACGGCGAAGGACGACAGCGTCCGCAAGTACGAGCGCTGAGCGGCGGTGCCGCCCGCCCGCGGGCGGGCGGCACCGCCCGCCCAGCCGTTGGCAGTAGTCGCGACACGCCGGTCACCGGCGCGGTGAGGAAAGCGGGAGGCCCATGGCGACCGGCGCGCAGGTTACGGCGGGCCCGGCCGGGTCCGGGACTCCGGACGGGCCGGAGCCCCCGGAGCGGACGTCCGCCGCGCGGCGGCTGCGTCCCGCCGAGATTCCGCTCTTCGTCCTGGCGTTCCTGCTACCGCCCCGGCTCACCCCGTCCCGGGTGAAGCACGACCGGCGGTACCGCACGCTCGACAAGTACCGGTTCGTCTGCGGCTTCCTCGCGCTGCCCCTGGCGATCTACGCCGTCTTCGTGGTGTCGCCGTTCGTCCAGGCGTTCTACTACTCGCTGACGGACTGGACGGGCTACAGCGCGGACTTCACGTTCGTGGGCCTGGAGAACTACGAGCGGCTGCTGGACGACTCCGACTTCTGGGCCTCGCTGACCAACAGCCTGACCTTCCTCGTCCTCGCGCCCGCGCTGACGCTCGGCCTCGGCCTGTTCTTCGCCTTCATGCTGCGGGCGGGCGGGCGACGGGCCCGTGGCGAGGCGATCTCGGGCGTGCGGGGCGCGAAGTTCTACACGATCGTGTACTTCTTCCCGCAGGTCATCTCGGTGGCGATCATCGGGGTCGTCTGGGCCGCGGTCTACGACCCGATCACCGGACCACTGAACGAGGCCTTCCGCGCGGTGGGGCTCGACGGGCTGGCGCAGAACTGGCTGGCGGACCCCGACCTCGCCCTGTGGTCGGTGCTCTTCGTCCTGTGCTGGAGCTTCATCGGCTTCTACGTGGTGCTCTTCTCGGCCGCGATGGGCTCGGTGCCCAAGGACATCTACGAGGCGGCCCTGCTGGACGGTGCCGGGCGCACGGTCACCTTCTTCCGCGTGACGCTCCCCCTGATCGGGGACAGCGTGCGGACGGGCTGGATCTACATGGGCATCCAGGCCCTGGACGCCTTCGCCATCGTGCACATCATGACGATCAACAAGGGCGGGCCCGGCAACTCCACGCTGGTCACGCCGGTGTACCTGTACAAGAAGGCGTTCGAGTCCGCGCAGGCGGGCTACGCCACCGCCATCGGTGTCGTCCTCCTGCTGGTCACCATGGCCTTCGCGGCGATCATGATGCTGGTCGGCCGGCGTGAGCGCATCGAGTACTGAGACGAGCGGGGAGACGGACCGATGAGCGCCATCCGCACCGACCAGCCCACCGGGGACGCCGGGGCCGACCTCGACGAACGCCCGACGCACGGCCCCGACCGACCGGCCGGGGGCGGCGCGAAGGACGGCGCGGCCCTGAACGTCTTCTCCGGCGCCTTCCTCGTGCTGTGGTCGGTCATGGCCGCCGGCCCGCTGCTGTGGGTCATGGTCAACTCGCTGCGCGAGTCGGGGAAGATCCAGGGGCAGCCCTTCGGCTGGCCCACGGACCTCAGCTTCGAGAACTTCGCGAACGCCTGGTCGGACGCCAACATCGGGCAGTACGCCCTGAACTCGGTGATCGTGCTGGCCGGTTCGCTGCCCGGCACCATGCTGCTCGGTTCCATGGCCGCCTACGTCATCGCGCGCTTCGGCTTCTTCGGCAGCCGGGCGGTGTACCTGCTGTTCGCGGGCGGCATGATGTTCCCGATCATCCTCGCCGTCGTGCCGCTGTTCTTCGTGATGGACACCATGGGCCTGCTGGACACCAAGCTGGGTCTGGTGCTCGTCTACATCGCCTACTCGCTGCCGTTCACGACGTTCTTCATGACCGCCTTCTTCCGGACGCTGCCGGGCAGTGTCGCCGAGGCGGCCACGATCGACGGTGCCTCGCACAGCCGCACGTTCTTCCAGATCATGCTGCCCATGGCCCGCCCGGGCCTCATCAGCATCGGGATCTTCAACTTCCTGGGGCAGTGGAACCAGTTCTTCCTGCCGCTGGCACTGAACTCCGAGAGCCGGGACGAGGCGCTGCTCACCCAGGGGCTGGCCGAGCTCTCCGTGAGCCAGGGCTACGAGGGGGACTGGGGTGCCCTCTTCGCCGGGCTGACCATCGCGATGCTGCCCATTTTGGTCGTGTACATGGTCTTCCAGCGGCAGGTCCAGGAAGGGCTGACGGCGGGAGCCGTCAAGTAGGCCCGGCCCTACCCCGGGGTCCGCACCCGGAGGGGGTGCGTCCGTACATCGACCCGTCTGCCCCTTCGGTCCCCGGAGAACCACGGCTCCCGGTCCGTCACGTCCACCACATCTGAGCGCGTGCCCCGCTCAAGGGGTTGACGGAAACCTCCCCACACGGTCCCCTTAGGGTTCATATGTTGGAAGCGGACCGTGTCGCGACGGGCGGGAGTGGGTCAGTAGTGGAGACACCGGGGTCGCAGTCCTCGCTGCACCGGGCCAACCTGGAGCGGGTGATCCGCGCCGTCCGCACGGCGGGGTCGCTGACCCAGGCGGAGATCGCCCGGACCACGGGTCTGTCGGCCGCCACCGTGTCCAACATCGTCCGGGAGCTCAAGGAGGGCGGGACCGTCGACGTGACGCCGACCTCGGCGGGCGGCCGCAGGGCGCGCAGCGTCTCCCTCTCGGGGGACGCCGGAATCGTCGTCGGCGTCGACTTCGGCCACTCCCACCTGCGGGTGGCCATCGGCAACCTCGCGCACAAGGTCCTGGCCGAGGAGTCCGAGCCGATCGACGTGGACGCCTCCGCGTCGCAGGGCCTGGACCACGCCGAGGCGCTGGTCACGCGCTTGCTGGCCGGGCTCGGCATCCGGGCGGAGAAGATCGTCGGGGTGGGGCTCGGCGTCCCCGGGCCCATCGACGTGGAGACCGGCGTCCTCGGCTCGACGGCCATCCTGCCCGGCTGGTCGGGCACCAACCCGCGCGACGACCTCGCCGCACGCCTGGGCGTGGCCGTGCACGTGGACAACGACGCGAACCTCGGCGCCCTGGGCGAGCTGGTCTGGGGCACCGGGCGCGGCGTCGCCGACCTGGCGTACATCAAGGTGGCCAGCGGTGTCGGCGCGGGTCTGGTCATCGGCGGACGCGTCTACCGCGGCCCCGGCGGCACCGCCGGGGAGATCGGCCACATCACCCTGGACGAGTCGGGGCCGGTGTGCCGCTGCGGCAACCGCGGCTGCCTGGAGACGTTCACGGCGGCCCGCTACGTGCTCCCGCTGCTCACACCGGGCCACGGGCCGGACCTGACCATGCCGCGCGTCGTGGAGCTGGCCCGGGAGGGCGACCCGGGCTGTCGGCGGGTGGTCTCGGACATCGGGCGGCACATCGGCAGCGGCGTCGCGAACCTCACGAACCTGCTCAACCCCAGCCGGGTGATCCTCGGGGGCGATCTCGCCGACGCCGGTGACCTGGTGCTCGACCCCATCCGCGAGTCCGTGTCGCGCTACGCCATCCCGAGCGCCGCCAGCCGGCTCTCGGTGGTGCCCGGTTCGCTCGGCGGCCGGGCCGAGGTGCTGGGCGCGCTGGCGCTCGTGCTGAACGAGATGGGCGACGCGCCCCTCCTCCAGCCGGCGACGGACACCCTCCCGGTGGGTGTCTGACGCCCTTTCGGCCTGTTCCCGGCGCCTTTTCGGGCGCCGTTCGCGTTCAGGTTGTTCACGCACGCCATCGTTGCGTTCTCTTTATTGCTTAACTTCTTGACGGCATCCCGGCCCGACGGTTGACTTCGGCGCACCTCGGCCGCACCGCCGCGGCCTCGTCAGGGAGGTAGTCACCCATGAGCGCAACACTGCGTCGTGCCGCAGTCGTTCTGGCCGCGTCCGCCATGGCCCTCTCGCTCGCCGCGTGCGGCAGCGCCAAGGAGGCGGACGGCGACGACACGCCCGACGACAAGAACGGCGACAGGAACGACGGTCCGCTCTCCATCGGCCTGCTGCTGCCGGAGGACCAGACCGCGCGCTACGAGAAGTTCGACCGGCCGCTGATCGAGGCGAAGATCAAGCAGCTCTGCTCCGACTGCACGATCACCTACAACAACGCCAAGCAGAACTCCTCCGCCCAGCAGCAGCAGATGAACTCGCTCATCACCAAGGGCGTGGACGTCATCATCCTGGACGCCGTGGACTCCAAGTCCATCGCCGGATCGGTCGAGAAGGCGGACGAGGCCGGTATCCCCGTCGTCGCCTACGACCGGCTGGCCGAGGGCCCGATCGACGCCTACACCTCCTTCGACAACGAGGAGGTGGGCCGCGTGCAGGGGAAGGCGCTGCTCGAAGCGCTCGGCGACGACGCCCGGGACGGGCAGATCGTCATGATGAACGGCTCGCCGACCGACCCCAACGCCGCGATGTTCAAGAAGGGCGCCCTCTCCGTGCTGGAGGGCGAGGTGACCATCGGCAAGTCCTACGACACCACCGAGTGGAAGCCGAGCGAGGCCAACAAGAACATGAACGGCGCCATCGCGGCGCTGGGCGAGGACGACATCGTCGGGGTCTACTCGGCGAACGACGGCATGGCCGGCGGCATCATCACCGCGCTCGAACAGGCGGGCTTCGACGAACTGCCCCCCGTCACCGGTCAGGACGCGGAACTGGCCGGAGTGCAGCGCATCATCGCCGGCACCCAGTACATGAGCGTCTACAAGCCCTACCGCCCCGAGGCGGACGCGGCGGCCGAGATGGCCATCGCGCTGGCCCGCGGCGAGGACGTCCCGGCCGAGGCCACGATCGACAGCCCGACCACCGAGGGCGTGCCCGCGACGCTCGTCAAGCCCGTCGCGCTGACCGTGGAGAACGTCGAGGAGACCGTCCTGAAGGACAACCTCTACACCCTTGAGGAGATCTGCACGCCCAAGTTCCGCGCGGCGTGCGAGCAGGCCGGACTGATGTGACGCCCGGCGCCCGGGACGCCGCTCCCGGGCGCCCTCTGGTCCGGCAGGGCCCCTCAGTCCGCCCCCTCGCAAGGAGTTGTCCTATGTCCACTACGCCGGTACTGGCGCTGCGCGGCGTCTCCAAACGCTTCGGTGCCGTCCAGGCGCTCACCGACGTCGACCTGGAGGTGCACGCGGGTGAGGTCGTCGCCCTCGTCGGCGACAACGGCGCCGGGAAGTCCACCCTGGTCAAGGCCATCGCCGGGGTCGGCCCGGCCGACGCGGGGGAGCTCCTGTGGCAGGGCGTCCCCGCCCGGGTCGGCCGTCCGCACGACGCGCAGGACCTGGGGATCGCCACCGTCTACCAGGACCTCGCGCTCTGCGACAACCTCGACGTCGTCGGCAACCTCTTCCTCGGCCGTGAGCTGAAACGTTCCGGCGTACTGGACGAGGTGGAGATGGAACGCCGCAGCCGCGAACTGCTCGCCACCCTGTCCATCCGCATCCCCAGCGTCCGCATCCCGGTCGCCTCGCTCTCCGGCGGCCAGCGGCAGACCGTCGCCATCGCCCGCTCCATGCTCGGCGAGCCCCGCCTGGTCATCCTGGACGAACCCACCGCGGCCCTCGGCGTCGAGCAGACCGCCCAGGTCCTCGACCTGGTGGAGCGGCTGCGGGAACGCGGTCTGGCCGTCGTCCTCATCAGCCACAACATGGCCGACGTCAAAGCCGTGGCGGACCAGGTGGCCGTCCTCCGGCTCGGCCGCAACAACGGCGTCTTCGACGTGGCGACCACCTCGCAGGAGGAGGTCATCGCCGCCATCACCGGCGCCACCGACAACGCCGTGACCCGACGCCGGGCGCGCAGCACGGAGCCGAAGACGGAGGCACCGCAGTGACCACCGACCTTTCCAGGACCCCCGGGGACGCCCCGGACGCCTCCTCCGGGCCGACGCCCCCCGCCACCCCGCCGCCCGCGACCGACCCCCGGCTGCTCGTCCGCTCCGACGGTCTGGCCGGCTACTGGAGCGACTTCCTGCGCCGGATGCGCAGCGGCGAACTCGGCTCGGTGCCCGTCGTCCTCGGACTGGCCGTCATCTGGGTCGTGTTCTGGCTGCTGGAACCCAGCTTCCTGTCCGCGCAGAACGTCAGCAACCTCTCCGTCTACATCGTCGGCACCGGGCTCATCGCGGTGGGCATCGTCTTCGTGCTGCTGCTCGGCGAGATCGACCTGTCGGTCGGCTCGGTCAGCGGACTGGCCGGAGCGGTCTTCGCCGTGCTGGCCGTCAACGAGGGCATCACCGAGTGGCTCGCGCTCCTCGTGGCCCTGCTCACCGGAGCGCTCGCCGGCGCCGTGCACGGCTTCTTCTTCGCCCGCGTCGGTGTCCCGGCCTTCGTGGTCACCCTGGCGGGCCTGCTGTTCTGGAACGGCCTCATGCTCCAGGTCCTCTCCAGCGACGGCACCGTCAACCTGGACAAGGACGGGCTCGTCGGCTCCATGACGAGCCACTTCTTCACCGACGTCGCCGCCGCCTACGGTCTGGCGCTCCTCGCCGTCCTCGGCTACTTCGCCGCCCAGTGGAGCGAGCACCGCCGCCGCGTCGGCGTCGGCGTCCCCGCCCGGCCGCTGAGCGAGATCGCCGTGCGCACCGGTGCCCTCGCCCTCGCGGCGTTCCTGCTGGCCTACACCCTGAACCAGTACAAGGGCCTCCCGCTGGCCCTGGTGATCTTCCTCGCCGTCCTCGTGGTGTTCGACTTCGTGGTCCGCCGCACGACGTGGGGCCGGCGGGTCTTCGCGCTGGGCGGGAACACCGAGGCGGCGCGGCGGGCGGGCATCAACGTGACCGCCGTGCGGATCTCGGTGTTCTCCCTCGCCGGCACCATGGCGGCCTTCGGCGGGCTGCTCATCGCCTCCCGCATCGCCGCGGCCGACCAGGGCGCGGGCTCCGGCGTGCTGCTGATGGAGGCCATCGCCGCCGCCGTCATCGGCGGCACCAGCCTCTTCGGCGGACGCGGCACGGTGTGGTCGGCGCTGCTGGGCATGCTGGTCATCGGTTCGATCTCCAACGGACTCGCGCTGCTGGGCAGCCCCTCCCACCTCCAGTACATGATCACCGGAGGGGTGCTGCTGGCGGCCGTCGTGATCGACTCGGTCTCCCGGCGCACCCAGCGGTCGGCCGGGCGCACGTAGGCGCGCCCCACCGTCGTCCCCCGGGTGGAGCAGGCGGGCGGGCCCCCTCGGGGCCCGCCCGCGTCCGTGTGTCGGGTGCCCCACCCCACCGCGCCGGGCGGCCACCGGGTGGCGAAGACTAGACTCGGGCAGATCGGTGTTCAGGCGTAGACGCCCGAAAGCAAGGAGGCTCAGTGCCAAAGGTGCCGCGTGAACCGCGACGACCCGGTGCGGCAGGGAGCACGCCCCCGACCAGTGGACCGCTGCTGCCCAGCATCTCGGGACCGCGTGACCTGGACGGACTGACCCCGGAGCAGCTCGACGCGCTCGCCGCGGAGATCCGTACGTTCCTCGTCGAGGCGGTGGCCAGGACCGGCGGCCACCTCGGCCCGAACCTCGGTGTGGTGGAGCTGACGATCGCCCTGCACCGCGTGTTCGACTCGCCCCGCGACAGAGTGCTCTTCGACACCGGACACCAGTCCTACGTGCACAAGCTGCTCACCGGCCGCCAGGACTTCTCCCGGCTGCGGGCCAGGGGCGGACTGTCCGGTTACCCCTCGCAGGCCGAGTCGCCGCACGACGTCATCGAGAACAGCCACGCCTCCACGGTGCTCGGCTGGGCCGACGGCATCGCCAAGGCGAACGAGCTGCGGGGCACCGGGGCCCACGTCGCGGCGGTCATCGGCGACGGCGCCCTCACCGGCGGCATGGCCTGGGAGGCGCTGAACAACATCGCCGCCGCGAACGACCGCCCGCTGGTCATCGTCGTCAACGACAACGAGCGCTCCTACGCCCCCACCATCGGCGGCCTCGCCAGCCACCTGGCGACCCTGCGCACGACGGACGGATACGAGCGCTTCCTCGCCCGGGGCAAGGAGATGCTGAACCGCACCCCCGTCGTCGGCAAGCCGCTCTACGGCACGCTGCACGGGGCCAAGAAGGGCCTGAAAGACGTCATCGCGCCGCAGGGCCTCTTCGAGGACCTGGGGCTGAAGTACATCGGCCCGATCGACGGGCACGACGTCGCGGCCGTCGAGACGGCCCTGTGGAAGGCCAAGCGCTTCGGCGGCCCGGTCATCGTCCACTGCCTGACCGAGAAGGGCCGCGGCTACCAGCCCGCCCGGCTGGACGAGGCCGACCAGTTCCACGCCGTCGGCGTCATCCACCCGGACACCGGTCTGCCCGTCTCCGCCTCCGGCGCCGACTGGACCTCCGTCTTCGCCGAGGAGATGGTCCGGCTCGGCCGCGAGCGGAAGGACGTCGTCGCCATCACCGCGGCGATGATGCGTCCCACCGGGCTGCACCGCTTCGCCGAGGAGTTCCCCGATCGGGTGTTCGACGTCGGCATCGCCGAGCAGCACGGTGCCGTCTCAGCGGCCGGACTCGCCCACGGCGGGCTGCACCCCGTCTTCGCGGTCTACGCGACCTTCCTCAACCGCGCCTTCGACCAGGTCCTCATGGACGTCGCCCTGCACCGCCTCGGGGTCACCTTCGTCCTGGACCGGGCCGGCGTCACCGGGACCGACGGAGCCTCCCACAACGGCATGTGGGACCTGTCGATCCTCCAGGTCGTGCCCGGGCTGCGGATCGCGGCGCCGCGCGACGCCGAGCAGTTGCGGGCGCAGCTGCGCGAGGCCGTCGAGGTCACGGACGCGCCGACCGTCGTGCGCTACTCCAAGGGCGCCGTGGGCCCCGCCGTCCCGGCGGTCGGCACGGTCGGTGGGACGGACGTGCTGCGGGAGGCCGACGCGGAGCGTCCGGACGTCCTGCTCGTCTCCGTCGGAGCGCTCGCCCCGATGTGCCTGGAGATCGCCGAACTCCTCGACCGCCAGGGCATCTCGACCACCGTCGTCGACCCGCGCTGGGTCAAGCCCGTGGATCCGGCGCTGCCGTCGCTCGCCGAACGGCACCGCGTCGTCGTCACCGTGGAGGACAACTCCCGTGCGGGCGGGGTCGGTTCGGCCGTCGCCCAGGCGCTGCGGGACGCCGGGGTCGACGTCCCGCTGCGGGACTTCGGCATCCCGCCGCGCTTCCTCGACCACGCCTCCCGCAAGGAGGTGCTGGCCGAGATCGGGCTGACCGCGCCCGACATCGCCCGGCAGGTCACCGGACTCGTCGCCCGGCTCGACGGGCGCTACGAGGACGACGAGCCCGCCGCCGCCCGCGAACGCGAGACGGCGCGGGACTGACCCGGGGGCGACCGCGCCCACAACGTCCGGCCCCGCACACCGCTTTCGGGCGGCCGTGCGGGGCCGGATAGGTTGGGGCGCATGCCCACCGCCCAGCCGCCGGGCCCGTCCCGCACCGCCCGTACCGCCGACGCCCCGGCCCCCGTACGGGCACCCCGCCCCCGGCGGCCCGACCACTACGCGTCCCCCGCCGCCGTGCGGGAGGCCTCCCGCACGGTCGGCACGGCCCTCCCGCGTCGCCCGGCGACCGTCGCCCCGCCGCGCACGCCGCCCCGTACACTGCCGCGCTACTGGCTTCGGCTGCTCCCCGCCCTGCTGGTGCTGACGGTCGCGACCCGACTGCCGTCCTTCCAGCGCCCGGTGTGGAACCCGGACGAGGGATTCCTCGCCACCCAGGCACGGATGCTCGCGGCCGGCGGCACCCTGTACGACGACGTCGTGGACCGCAAGCCGCCGTTGCTGCCCTGGCTCTACCGGGGCGCCTTCGCCCTCTTCGGTGACGACTCGCTGTGGCCGCTGCGGGCCCTGGCCGTGCTCGCCGTGCTGGCCACGGCGACGTTCGCCGCGGCCCTGGCGCACCGGCGTTGGGGGCCGCGCGCGGGCGCGGTGGCCGGCGTGCTGTGCGTCCTCGGCTCGGTGGGCCTGAACCCGGAGGACGCCCAGGCGGCCACCTTCGAGGTCTTCATGCTGCCGTTCACCGCCGCCGCCGTGTGGGCCGCCGACCGCCGCCGCTGGGCCGTGGCGGGGCTCGCCGTCGCGGGCGCCCTGCTCGTCAAGCAGACCGGCGGTGCCGTCCTCCTGCCCGTCCTGTACCTGGCGTGGGTGCGCACGGCCCCGGGGCCCGGCGGTGGCCGACGGCCCGCCCTGCTGCGCACCCTGGCCGCCTTCGCCGCGCCGCTGCTGGCCGTCGCCCTGGCCAACGACGTGTCACGCACCCTGTTCTGGACGGTCACGGGCTCCGGTTCCTACGCCAGCTTCACCGGCTCCGAACTGCACGTGCTCTCCCGGGGGCTGGCCAACACGGCGCTCTTCGCCGCCGGGGCGGGCGGCCTGCTGCTGCCGCTCGCCGTCGTGCTGCGGCGCGGGCTGCCCCACCGCCGCGTCCTCACCACCGACCTGTGGCTCTGGCTCGGCGTCTCGGCGCTGGCCGTCCTCACCGGCTTCCACTTCTTCGGCCACTACTACCTGCAACTCGTCCCGCCGCTGGCCGTCCTGGCCGCCGGGGCGCTGACCCTGCTCACCGCCGACTGGCTCCGGCTGACCGCCGTCGTCTCGGCGGTGCTGTGCACGGTCTTCGTGGCCTGGGGCAGCCACGCCGGGCAGGCCGACCTCGACCACGCGCGACGGGTGGCCGACGCGGTCCGCGACAACACGCGGGCCGAGGACACGGTCTTCGTCTGGGGCATGCACCCCGAGACGTACTGGCTCGCCGACCGCAGGCCCGCGTCCCGGTACCTGACGGCGGGGCTGCTCACCAACTACAGCGGCGGACGCGACGGACCGCGCGTGGGGGAGGAGTACGGGATGCACCGATCCTGGCCCACGCTGATGGCCGAACTGGTCGCGGACCCGCCGCGGCTGATCGTCGACGACTCGCGCGGCAAGCCGTACCGCCCCGCGCGCATGCCCCGCCTGCAGCGGCTGCTGGACAGCCGGTACGTCCTGGTCGGCGAGGTGGACGGCGCGCTGTTCTACGCCCGCGAGCCGACCCGGTAGTCCCGGCGGGCCGACCGTGGCCGCGGTCGGCCCGCCCGGCCCCGTCTCACAGCCCGCGCGGTCCCACGGTGGCGGCTCCCTCGGCCGCGACGCGGGCGCGCAGTTCCCGGTCGGCGGTCACCACGACGACGTCGCGCCCCCGGCCCTCGGCCGCGACGAGCGAGACGATCGCGTCGTCACCGCTGCCGGACGCCGCGAGCACCCGGACCCCGGCCACCGGCTCGACGCCCCGGGCAGCGCCCTCCACCACGAGCACCAGCTCCAGCGGCGTGTCCACCCCCGCGACGCGCCCCTGCGCCACCGCTGCGGCGAGCCGGTCGCGCAGCCGCCGGGCCGCGCCCGGGCGGTCGCGCCACCAGCCGTCGGGCACCGAGCCCACGACGTTGGCGGCGTCGACCACCACCAGCGGAGTCAGCGTGCCGCTCCGGGATGGTTCAGGCACCAGCCCTCCCAGGCCGAGGCGACCATGTCGCGGACGTCGTGCCGGGCCGTCCAGCCCAGCACCTCCGCCGCGCGGTCGGCCGAGGCGACGACACGCGGCGGGTCGCCCGGCCGCCGTGCGGTCACCTCGGGGGCGAGGGCGTACCCCGTCACCTCGGCGATCAGGTCGATCATCTCCCGCACCGACGCCCCCTGGCCCCGGCCGATGTTGACGGTCAGGTCGTGCCCCGCCTTGGTCTCCCCGGCCTCAAGCGCGCGTGCCGCCGCGAGGTGCGCCTCGGCGAGGTCCGCGACGTGGATGTAGTCCCGCACGCACGTGCCGTCGGGGGTCGGGTAGTCGTCGCCGAAGATCAGCGGCGCCTTCCCCTCGGTGAGCTTCTCGAAGGCCATCGGCACGAGGTTGAAGACGCCGGTGTCGGCCAGCTCCGGGGCGGCCGCGCCGGCCACGTTGAAGTAGCGCAGACAGGCCGTGCGCATCCCGTGCGCGGCGCCGGTGGCCCGGACCAGCCACTCACCGGCGAGCTTCGTCTCGCCGTAGGGGCTCATGGGCGCGCCCGGGGTCTCCTCGGTCACCAGGGCCACGTCCGGCATGCCGTAGACGGCGGCCGAGGAGGAGAACACGAACTGCCGCACCCCGCCCGCCACAGCCGCCTCCAGCAGCACCTGGAGTCCGTGCACGTTCTCGTGGTAGTAGCGCAGCGGCATCGCGACGGATTCGCCGACCTGCTTCTTCGCGGCGAGGTGTACGACTCCGGTCACGGCGTGTTCGGCGATCGTGCGGTCCAGCAGCTCGCGGTCCAGGGTGGAGCCGACCACCAGGGGGACGCGCTCCGGCACCCGCTCCCGGACCCCGGTCGACAGGTCGTCCAGGACGACGACCCGCTCGCCCGCCTCGGTCATGGCCCGGACGACGTGGGCGCCGATGTACCCGGCGCCGCCGGTGATGAGATAGGTCATCCCGGCATTCTAGGCGCCGGGAGATCGGTCCGGACGGGCCCGGGTGTGGTGTCCGGGGGACCCGTCAACGCGACGGCGCCCGTCCGCGCCGAACGCGGACGGGCGCCGTCATGCGGCCGTGCGAGCCGTGGGGGTTACCGCGGGACGCTCGCCACGCCGGGGGCGTGGAAGGCGGCACCGCGCACGCGCTCGCTGACGCCGGCCCGGTCCAGGTACGGCGTGATGCCGCCCAGGTGGAAGGGCCATCCGGCGCCGGTGATCAGGCACAGGTCGACGTCCTGGGCCTCGGCCACCACGCCCTCCTTGAGCATGAGGTCGATCTCCTCGGCGATGGCGGCCAGGGCCCGCTCGCGCACCTGCTCCTCGCTGAGGACGGTGTCGCCGGTCTCGAACAGCGCCGCCACCTCGGGGTCGAGGTCGGTGGTGCCCGGCTGGTAGAGGCCGCGCTTGCCCGCCTCGACGACCCGGCCCAGGTTCTCCGAGACGCCGAAGCGCTCCGGGAACGCCTCGTGCAGCGTGCCGGCGACGTGGTGGGCCACGGCGGGGCCGACGAGCTCCAGCAGCACGATCGGCGACATCGGCAGGCCCAGCGGGGCGAGCGCCCGGTCGGCGACCTCCACCGGCGTGCCCTCGTCGATCGCGCCGAGCACCGAGCCCATGAAGCGGGTCAGGATGCGGTTGACGACGAACGCGGGCGCGTCCTTGACCAGCACCGCCGTCTTCTTGAGCTGCTTGGCCACGGCGAACGCGGTGGCCAGCGAGGCGTCGTCGGTCTGCTCGGCCCGCACGATCTCCAGCAGCGGGAGGACGGCGACCGGGTTGAAGAAGTGGAAGCCGACCACGCGCTCGGGGTGCTTGAGCTGCGAGGCCATCTCCGTGACCGACAGGGAGGAGGTGTTCGTGGCCAGGATCGCGTGGGCGGGCACGACGGCCTCGACCTCGGCGAAGACCTTCTGCTTGACGCCCATCTCCTCGAACACGGCCTCGATGACGAAGTCCGCGTCGCTGAAGGCGGCGGCCTTGTCCAGCGAGCCGGTGACCAGCGCCTTGAGACGGTTGGCCTTGTCCTGGCCCACGCGGCCCTTGAGGAGGAGCTTGTCGATCTCCTCGTGGACGTAGCCGACGCCCTTGTCCACGCGCTCCTGGTCGATGTCGGTCAGGACGACCGGCACCTCCAGGCGGCGGGCGAAGAGCAGCGCGAGCTGCGAGGCCATCAGACCGGCCCCGACGACGCCGACCTTCGTGACCGGGCGGGCCAGCGACTTGTCGGGGGCGCCGGCCGGGCGCTTGGCGCGCTTCTGCACCAGGTTGAACGCGTAGATCCCGCTGCGCAGTTCGCCGCCCATGATCAGGTCCGCCAGGGCGGCGTCCTCGGCGTCGAAACCGGCCTGGAGGTCGCCGTCCTTGGCCGCGGCGATGATGTCCAGCGCCCGGTAGGCGGCCGGGGCCGCGCCGTGCACCTTGGCGTCGGCGAACGCGCGCCCGGCGGCGACGGCCTGGTCCCACGCCTCGCCGCGGTCGATCTCGGGCCGCTCGACGGCCAGCTGACCGGAGAGCACGGCCGCCGTCCAGTGCAGCGACTGCTCCAGGAAGTCGGCGCCCTCGAAGAGGGCGTCCGCGATCCCCAGCTCGTGCACCTGGGCGCCGCGCAGCTGCTTGTTCTGGTTCATCGAGTTCTCGATGACGACCTTCACGGCGCGCTCGGGGCCGATCAGGTTCGGCAGCAGCACGCAGCCGCCCCAGCCGGGGACCAGGCCGAGGAAGACCTCGGGCAGCGAGAACGCCGGGACGGCCTGGGAGACGGTGCGGTAGGTGCAGTGCAGCCCCACCTCCACACCGCCGCCCATCGCGGCGCCGTTGTAGTAGGCGAACGTCGGCACGGCCAGGTGGGACAGCCGCTTGAAGACGTCGTGGCCGCCCTTGCCGATGGCCTCGGCGTCCGAGCGCTCCTTCAGCACCTCGACGCCCTTGAGGTCGGCGCCGACGGCGAAGATGAACGGCTTGCCGGTCAGGCCGACGCCGACGATGTCGCCCGCGGCGGCCTCCGCCTCGACCTGGTCGATCGCGGCGTCCAGCTCGCCGAGGGACTGCGGGCCGAACGTGGTCGGCTTGGTGTGGTCGAAGCCGTTGTCGAGCGTGATGAGCGCGAACCGGCCCACGCCGCCGGGAAGGTCGAGGTGGCGCACGTGCGCCTGGGTCACGACCTCGTCGGGGAAGACGTCGGCCGCGCCCTTGAGCAGCTCCTGCGTGGTGGTCACTTGCCAGCCCCTTCGAAGTGCGGGTTCTCCCAGATCACGGTGCCGCCCATGCCGAAGCCGACGCACATCGTCGTCAGGCCGTAGCGGACGTGCGGCTGCTCCTCGAACTGGCGGGCCAGCTGCGTCATCAGCCGGACGCCGGAGGAGGCCAGCGGGTGGCCGAAGGCGATCGCGCCGCCGTACTGGTTGACGCGCGGGTCGTCGTCGGCGATGCCGAAGTGGTCGAGGAAGGCGAGGACCTGCACGGCGAACGCCTCGTTGACCTCGAACAGGCCGATGTCACCGATGGACAGCCCCGCCTGGGCGAGCGCCTTCTCGGTGGACGGCACCGGGCCGACGCCCATGACCTCGGGCTCCACACCGGCGAAGGAGTAGGAGACCAGGCGCATCTTGACCGGGAGCTCCAGCTCGCGGGCGACGTCCTCGGCGGCCAGCAGCGAGGCGGTGGCGCCGTCGTTGAGGCCGGCGGCGTTACCGGGGGTCACCCGGCCGTGCGCCCGGAACGGCGTCTTGAGACCGGCCAGGCTCTCCAGGGTGGTGCCCGGGCGCATCGGCTCGTCGGCGGTGGCCAGGCCCCAGCCCGTCTCACCGGCCTCGGGGTTGGTGCGGCGCACCGAGACGGGCACCAGGTCCGACTGGATCCGGCCGTTGGCGTACGCCTTGGCGGCCTTCTCCTGGCTGGCGACGGCGTAGGCGTCGGCGCGGGCCTTGGTCAGGTGCGGGAAGCGGTCGTGCAGGTTCTCCGCCGTCATGCCCATGAACATCGCCGACTGGTCGACGAGCTTCTCGGAGACGAAGCGCGGGTTCGGGTCCACGCCCTCGCCCATCGGGTGGCGGCCCATGTGCTCGACGCCACCGGCGACGACGACGTCGTACGCGCCGAAGGCGATCGACCCGGCGGTGGTGGTGACGGCGGTCATCGCGCCGGCGCACATCCGGTCGATGGAGTAGCCGGGCACGGTCTGCGGGAGGCCCGCCAGGATGCCGGCGGTGCGGCCCAGCGTCAGGCCCTGGTCGCCGATCTGGGTGGTCGCGGCGAGGGCCACCTCGTCGATGCGCTCCGGCGGCAGGTCCGGGTTGCGGCGCAGCAGCTCACGGATGCACTTGACGACGAGGTCGTCGGCGCGCGTCTCGTGGTAGATGCCCTTCGGTCCCGCCTTGCCGAACGGGGTGCGGACGCCGTCGACGAAGACGACGTCCCTTGCGGTACGAGGCACGTTGGCTCTCCTCCTGCAGGGTGCGGCCGGGGTTGTCCGGGGTCCTACCCCGGAGGGGGTGCCGCCGCCGCGCGGCGCGCTCCCGCCTCCATGCTACTAGCCGGTAACCGCCAGGCAAGGGGGTGCCCTCCTCGGCCGTTGCGGTTCCGGTCACATTGTGGGCCCCGGCCCTCCCCGCCGGGGGGAAGCCTGGGCGCCCGCCCAGGGGACGGTCGCCGCGCGCGGGCCCTTGGGGCGGCCGGGGCCGGTCAGTCGGCCGAGGCGGTCAGCGCGGCGGTCAGGAGCGGCAGGGTCTGCTCGATCTGCCACTCCCGCGCGCCGTGCGAGCGCAGCACCTCGGCGACCGCGTCCGGCCCGTGGTCGGTCGGCGGCTCCCAGCACAGCCGGCGCACGGTGTCGGGCGTGATGAGGTTCTCCTGCGGAAGGGAGAGCCGCTCCGCGTGGGCCGTCACGGCGGCACGGGCCGCCGCGAGCCGGGCGGCGGCGGCCGGATCCTTGTCCGCCCAGGCGCGCGGAGGCGGCGGCCCGCCCGGTGCCTGGCCCGGCTGGGGCAGCGCGGAGTCGGGCAGGGCCCGGGCCCGGTCGACGGCGTTCTGCCAGTGCTGGAGCTGCTTGCGGCCGGTCCGGTTGCCGAATCCGGACAGCTTGGCGAGGGCGTCCACGCTCTCCGGCACCGCCAGGGCGGCCTCGACGATGGCCGCGTCGGACAGCACCTTGCCGGGGGAGACGTCGCGGCGCTGAGCGACCCGGTCCCGCGTCTGCCACAGCTCGCGGACGACGGCGAGCTGTCTGCGCCGCCGCACCTTGTGCATGCCGGACGTCCGCCGCCAGGGGTCCTTGCGGGGCGGTGGCGGGGGAGCGGCGGCGATGGCCGCGAACTCCTCCCGGGCCCACTCCAGCTTGCCCTGCCGCTCCAGCTCCTTCTCCAGGGCGTACCGCAGCTCGACGAGGAGTTCCACGTCGAGTGCCGCGTAGCGCAGCCACGGCTCGGGCAGCGGGCGGGTCGACCAGTCGACGGCGGAGTGGCCCTTCTCCAGCGTGTAGCCGAGGACGTTCTCGACCATGGCGCCCAGACCCACTCGGGGGAAGCCCGCGAGCCGGCCGGCCAGCTCGGTGTCGAAGAGGGTGCCGGGCACCATGCCTATGTCCCGCAGGCACGGCAGGTCCTGGGTGGCGGCGTGCAGCACCCACTCGGCGCCGTCCAGTCCGGCGGCCAGTGCCGACAGGTCGGGGCAGGCGACCGGGTCCACCAGCGCGGTGCCGGAGCCCGCCCGCCGCAGCTGGACGAGGTAGGCGCGCTGCCCGTAGCGGTAGCCCGAGGCCCGCTCGGCGTCGACGGCCACGGGTCCGGTGCCCGCCGCGAAGGCGGCGACGACGGCCGCGAGCCCGTCCTCGTCCGCGATGACCGGCGGGATGCCGTCCCCGGGTTCCAGCAGCGGCACGGGGGCCGGTGCGGAGTCCTGGGACGGGGGCTGAGCTGCGCCGCCTGCTGCGGTCTCCTGTGCGTCGGTCACCCGACAAGGGTATCCGTGGCTCCCGGTGGAGCACCCGGTGACCGTGAGCGCACGCTCCCGGGCCCCCGGCGGAAACGTTCCGCCGGGGGCCCGGGAGCGGTGCGTGGGCCGGTGGTCCGGGGCGCTCAGTGGATGATGCCGGTGCGCAGGGCGACCGCCACCATCCCGGCCCGGTCACCCGTGCCGAGCTTGCGGGCGATGCGGGCGAGGTGACTCTTGACGGTGAGTGCCGAGAGGCCCATCGAGACGCCGATGGCCTTGTTCGACTGGCCCTCCGCGACGAGCCGCAGGACCTCGACCTCGCGGCCGGACAGCTCGCGCTGCCCGCCGGGGTGGCCGGGCGCGCCGTGCGGACGCCGGTGGAGGCGCGCGGCGGCGGCACCGATGGCGGCGGCGCCGGGACGGGTGGTCATGCCCATGCTGTTGCGGGTGCCGGTGACGACGTAGCCCTTCACACCGCCGGCCAGGGCGTTGCGCACGGCGCCGATGTCGTCGGCCGCCGACAGCGCCAGCCCGTTGGGCCAGCCCGCCGCGCGGGTCTCGGACAGGAGCGTCAGGCCGGAGCCGTCCGGCAGGTGGACCTCGGCGACGCAGATGTCGCGCGGGTTGCTGACGCGCGGGCGGGCCTCGGCGACGGACGAGGCCTCGATGACGTCGCGGACGCCGAGCGCCCACAGGTGACGGGTGACGGTGGAGCGGACACGGGGATCTGCCACGACGACCATGGCCGTGGGCTTGTTGGGGCGGTAGGCGACCAGGCTGGTGGGGTGGTCGAGGAGAACAGACACCGAGCCTCCTGGGGAGTGGAGTGTGACGGCAGCCGACTGAAACGCCGAGTCGGAGGATGTCCCTGGGGAAGGGTCACGAAGTGCTTCGGCAGCCGGGTCGGTGTCCTTTAGGGGAAGATCACGAACGAGTGAGGACAAATCTGTCAATTCGGACAGGGTGTCGAGCGGCTGACGCCTCCTCGGCAGCGTGTGGCGCGCCGACGGCCCACCGCACGGGCGGGTTCGGGGCCCACCGGGCGGCGGGCGCCACGGCGACCACGGCGGCTGAAGCGGCTACAGCGGGCGCGGACCCCGGCGCTGGGGGAGCGGCACGATGCCGGGGCCGCCCGAGGGGTCGGCCCCCTCGCCGCCCTCCGGAGCCTCCGGGGGCAGCCCCGCGCACTGGCACAACAGGTCGCACCAGGCGCCCAGGTGGGCCGCCACGTCCGGAAGTCCCAAGGGGGCCAGCGGTGTCCAGGACGCGCGCAGTTCGATCTCCGCCTCGGGGGGACGTCCGCCGAGCTGGCCGAAGAACCAGGAACCGGCCCGGGTCACCGTGCCGCCCGGCCGGCGCACCACGACCCCCCGGGAGTCGAGCGCCCCCGTCAGCCACGACCACGTCACCTCCGGCAGCAGCGGGTCGCCGGCCATCTCCGGCTCCAGCTCGGCCCGGGCCAGCGTCACGACGCGGAACGTGCCCTCCCAGCCCTCCTGGCCGCGCGGGTCGTGCAGCAGGACGAACCGCCCGTCCGCCAGTTCCTCGTCGTCCACGCTCACCGACGCCCCGAGCGCGTGCGCGTACGGGGCGAGCCGCCGGGGCGCTGGCAGCGGATCCAGTCGCACGGCCCGCCTCGGACGGGCCCCCGTCAGGGCCGCCACCGCCTGCCGGAACGCGGCCGGGACCGCCGCGTCGGCCTCCCCCGGGGGGCCGGAGGAGCCGGGTTCGTTCCGGGTGCCGTCCCCGCCCTGCTCCGAGCCCTCCGCCTGCTGTCCTCGCGCCGCTGCCATGGGCCGAAGATTAGGCGCCGCGTGACCGGGAGGCGGGGAGGAACACCCGGCGGTTCCCGGCCAAGTCGGACGCCGCGGACGACCCGTGCGAGACTTCCCGTGTGAGTTCCGCTGACCGCCCCCAGGGCCCGCCGACCCAGACGTATGACTCCGCGTTCCTCAAGGCATGCCGCCGGGAGCCCGTACCGCACACCCCCGTGTGGTTCATGCGGCAGGCGGGCCGCTCGCTGCCGGAGTACCGCCGGCTGCGCGAGGGCATCGCCATGCTCGACTCGTGCATGCGGCCCGACCTCGTCACGGAGATCACCCTCCAGCCCGTCCGGCGCCACGGTGTCGACGCCGCCATCTTCTTCAGCGACATCGTGGTGCCGCTGAAGGCGATCGGGATCGACCTGGACATCAAGCCCGGCGTCGGCCCGGTCGTCGCCCAGCCCGTGCGCACCCGCGCCGACCTGGAGCGGCTGCGGCCGCTGGAGCCGGCCGACGTCTCCTACGTCACCGAGGCCGTCGGCATGCTGACCGCCGAGCTGGGCGGCACGCCCCTCATCGGTTTCGCGGGCGCCCCCTTCACCCTCGCCAGCTACCTGGTCGAAGGCGGACCGTCGCGCAACCACGAACACACCAAGGCGCTCATGTACGGCGACCCCGAGCTGTGGGCGGATCTCCTGGACCGGCTCGCGGAGATCACCGCCTCCTTCCTGCGGGTGCAGATCGAGGCGGGCGCGAGTGCCGTGCAGCTCTTCGACTCCTGGGTGGGGGCCCTCGCCCCGGCCGACTACCGCAGCCGCGTCATGCCGGCCTCCGTCAAGGTCTTCGAGGCGACCGCCGGGTACGGCGTGCCGCGCATCCACTTCGGCGTCGGCACCGGCGAACTGCTGGAGCTGATGGGCGAGGCGGGCGCGGACGTGGTCGGCGCCGACTGGCGGGTGCCGCTCGACGAGGCGGCGCGGCGCGTCGGGCCGGGCAGGGCGATCCAGGGCAACCTCGACCCGGCGGTGCTGTTCGCTCCGCGCGAGG
The DNA here is from genome assembly GCF_014779715.1 of Streptomyces chumphonensis. GTDB lineage: Bacteria > Actinomycetota > Actinomycetes > Streptomycetales > Streptomycetaceae > Streptomyces > Streptomyces chumphonensis. Next base: position 513,121 of record NZ_JACXYU010000002.1, on the reverse strand, counting down.
CCGTCGAGACCCAGGCCCGCTCCGTGCTCGACGCCGCCCGCGACCTGCCCGGCCACGTCTTCAACCTGGGGCACGGCGTCCTCCCGCAGACCGACCCGGACGCCCTGACCCGCCTCGTCGCCTACGTGCACGAGCAGACCGCGCGCTGAGGGGACGTCAGGCGGCATGCGCATCCTCGTCATCGGCGGCGGCATCTCCGGCCTCGTGGCCGCCCACCGGCTGCTGGAGGTGGGCGGCGGCACCGAGGTGACCGTCCTGGAGGCGTCCGCGCGGCTCGGCGGAAAACTGCGCGGTGGGGAGATCGCCGGCGTCGCGGTCGACCTGGGCGCGGAGTCCATGCTCGCCCGTCGGCCCGAGGCGGTGGAGCTGGCGCGAGCCGTGGGCCTCGGCCCGAGGCTGGAGCCCCCGGCGGTCGCCGGCGGCGCGATCTGGACGCGCGGTGCGGTGCGGCCCATGCCCGGGGGGCACCTCATGGGCGTGCCCGGCGACCCCGCCGTCCTCGGCGACGTCCTCTCGCCCGACGGCCTGGCCCGCGTCGCCGAGGACGCCGACCTGCCGCGCACCCCGCTCGGGGAGGACGTCACGGTCGGCGGCTACGTCGCCGAGCGGCTGGGCCGGGAGGTCGTGGACCGGCTGGTGGAGCCGCTGCTGGGCGGGGTCTACGCGGGCGACGCGTACCGGATCTCCCTGCGCGCGGCGCTGCCGCAGCTGTTCGAGGCGGCCCGCCGCGAACGCTCCCTGCTGGCCGCCGTCCGGTCCGTGCAGGCCCGCGCGGCGGCGCCGGCGCCCGGTCCCGTCTTCATGGGCGTCTCCGGCGGCGTCGGCCGGCTGCCGGGCGCCGTCGCGGACGCGGTGCGCGCGGCCGGTGGCCGGATCTCGACGGGCGTGACCGCGCGGGACCTGCGCCGCACCCCCGACGGCTGGGCCGTCGCCACCGACGCGGGGGTGCACCACGCCGACGCGGTGGTCCTCGCCCTGCCCGGCCCGGCCGCCGCGCGGCTGCTGCGCCACGAGGCGCCGGACGCGGCGGACGCGCTCGCGGGCGTCGGCTACGCGTCGATGGCCCTGTGCACGCTCGCCTTCCGGCGGGCGGACCTCGGCAGCGCGCTCCCCGGGGGCAGCGGCTTCCTCGTGCCGCCGGTGGACGGCCGCACGATCAAGGCGTCCACGTTCTCCGCCAACAAGTGGGGGTGGGTCGCGGCGCAGGATCCGGAGCTGTTCGTCCTGCGCACCTCCGTGGGGCGCTTCGGCGAGGAGGCCGTCCTCGAACGCGACGACGACGCGCTGGTGGCCGCCTCCCTCGCCGACCTGCGCGACGCCGTGGGGCTGACGGCCGCTCCGGTCGCCTCCCGCGTGACCCGCTGGCCCGCCGGGCTGCCGCAGTACGCCCTCGGTCACCGGGGCCTGGTGGCCCGCGTCCGCGCGGCCGTCGCGCGGATGCCGGGTCTGGAGGTGTGCGGCGCCCTCTACGACGGCGTCGGCATCCCCGCGTGCGTCGCCTCGGCGTCCGCGGCGGCCGAGGCGACCCTGGCGTGGGCCGCCGCGGCACGGGGGCGAGAATGAGGGCATGACCAACGCACCGCACAAGGCCCCGAACGCGGGCAAGAAGGCCAAGGACCTCAACGAGGTCATCCGCTACACCCTGTGGTCCGTCTTCCGGCTGAAGGACGTGCTCCCGGAGGACCGCACCGGCTACGCGGCCGAGGTCGAGGAGCTGTTCGACCAGCTCGCCGCGGAGGACGTCACGGTGCGCGGCACCTACGACGTCTCCGGGCTGCGCGCGGACGCCGACGTCATGGTCTGGTGGCACGCCGAGACCGCCGACGCCCTCCAGGACGCCTACAACCGCTTCCGCCGCACGAAGCTCGGCCGGGCGCTGGACCCCGTGTGGTCGAACATGGCCCTGCACCGCCCGGCGGAGTTCAACCGTTCCCACATCCCGGCGTTCCTGGCCGACGAGACGCCGCGCGACTACGTCAGCGTGTACCCGTTCGTCCGCTCCTACGAGTGGTACCTGCTGCCGGACGAGGACCGCCGCCGGATGCTCGCCGACCACGGCAAGATGGCGCGCGGGTACCCGGACGTGCGGGCCAACACCGTCGCGTCGTTCTCGCTGGGCGACTACGAGTGGCTGCTGGCCTTCGAGGCCGACGAACTCCACCGCATCGTGGACCTCATGCGCCACCTGCGCGCCTCCGAGGCCCGGCTGCACGTCCGCGAGGAGGTCCCCTTCTTCACCGGCCGCCGCAAGGCGGTCGCCGAGCTGGTGGCCGGTCTGGCCTGACGCTCAGCCCCGCGCGGCGCCCAGCAGCTCGGAGACCCGGACGAAGCGGTAGCCGCGCTCGCGCAGCTCCGGAACGATGCGGCGCACCGCCTCGGCGGTGGCGGGCGCCGCGCTGCGGGTGCAGTGCAGGACGACGACCGAGCCCGGCCGCACGTCCGACAGCACCTGCCGGACGACGGCGTCGGCGTCCTCGGTGAACGGGTCGCCGCCGACGACGTCCCACTGCACGGCCGTCACGCCCGCCGGGGCGACGGCCCGCAGGGCGGCGTCGTCGTAGCAGCCGCCGGGGAAGCGGAAGTAGGGCACCGGCCGGTCCACCCCGGCCGCGCGCAGGGCGTCGAAGCCCGCGCGCACGTCGGCGAGCTGGCGCCGTGCGTCGAGCGCGGGCAGGCCGTGGCAGGGCTCGGTGAAGGCGTGGTGGGAGAAGGAGTGGTTGCCGACCTCGAACAGCGGGTCGCGCCCGAGCGCCGCCGTCTGGCTCGGGTAGGTGCGGGCCCACATGCCGGTGACGAAGAACGTGGCCGGGACCCGCTGCGCGCGCAGGAGCCGGACGAGGGCCGGGTTGTCGAACCGCTCGCCGGCGGCCGCGCGGTCCGCCTGCCCGGCGGTCATGTCGGCGTCGAAGGTGAGCGCGACCGGCTTCGTGCGGGGCGGCGTGCCCGCAGTGCCCCGTGTCGCCTCCGCCTCGGGGGTGCGCGGCCCGTGGCGGAAGACGGGGGTGCGGCCGTCGGGGGTGAGCGGCAGGGTGGCCGGCCGGTCCGCCCGGACGGGTGCCTCGGCCGCCGCGCGCTCGGGGAGGTCGCCGCGCTCCGGGTCGGACGCGGGGGCGGCGCCGGTCCCGCAGGCCGCCGTCGCGGCCAGGGCCAGCAGGAGCGCCGGGCAGCGGGTCAGGGTACGGAACGTGATCACATGACGACGCTATTGCGATGATCGTACTTTCGCGTGCTCCGTGCCCCCGACCGGGTCACCCGTCCGCGGCGAGGCGCTGCCCGTCGCGGGCCAGGGCGGTGAGGCGGGATATCGCGCGGAAGTACTTCTTCCGGTACCCCCCGTTCAGCATCTCCTCGCTGAACAGCGCGTCGAACGGCCGACCGGAGGCGATCACCGGCACCTCGCGGTCGTACAGCCGGTCGGCGAGGACCACCAGGCGCAGCGCCGTCGCCTGGTCGGCGACCGGCGTCACGCCCGTCAGGCACACCGCGGTCAGGCCGTCGCACAGGGCGCCGTAGCGGCTGGGGTGGACCTGCGCCAGGTGGTCCAGGAGCGCCGGGAACGCGTCCAGACCGGCCCCCGGCGTGCGGTAGGCCACCCGGGTGACCTCGTCGTCGCCGCAGGGCCGGGGCGCCTCGGGCAGGCCCCGGTGGCGGTAGTCCTCACCGTCGATCCGCTGGGCACGGAAGTGGGCCGACAGCCCCTGGATCTCGCGCAGGAAGTCGGCCGCCGCGAAGCGTCCCTCACCGAGCCTTCCGGGCAGGGTGTTGGACGTGGCGGCGAGCGCCACCCCCTCCTCGACGAGCCGCGCGAGCAGGGAGGAGACGAGCACGGTGTCACCCGGGTCGTCCAGCTCGAACTCGTCGATGCACAGCAGCCGGTGCTCGGAGAGCGTCGCGACGGTCTGCCGGAAGCCGAGCGCCCCCACGAGGTTCGTCAGTTCCACGAAGGTGCCGAACGCCTTGCGCTCGGCCGGAGCCGGGGTCGCGTGCCACAGCGAGGCCAGCAGGTGCGTCTTGCCGACGCCGTACCCCCCGTCGAGGTACACCCCGCGCGGGCCCGCGGCCTGCGCGCGCCTCGGGCGGCGGAACCACCGTCCCACGCCGCCGCGCCCGCCGCCCGAAGCCGTCGAGCCGCCGAGGGAGCGGGCGAAGCCGCTCAGCACCTCGACGGCCTCGGCCTGGCTCGGCCGGGCCGGGTCGGGGAGGTAGGTCTCGAAGCGCACCGCGTCGAACCGGGGCGGCGGGACGAGCTCGGCGACGAGCCGGTCGGCCGGGACGTGCGGATGCCGTTCGCTGAGCGCGGCGGGCGTCTCGTCGGCCGCCCCGGAGGCCGTGCCCGTGGGCGGCCCCGGGCGCTCCGGGGTCTTGGGCTGCGGAGTCGTGGCGGAGGAGGAGGCGGAGGTCGGCACGTCTGCCACTGTACGGCGCACGGGCCCCTCCCTCGCACGACAGTGGCCCGTGCCACACTGCGGTCATGCGACGCCTGTTCCCCTTGTCCCCCGATGCCGCCGCACGCCCGGACGTCACCGGCGACCGCGAGTGGAGCCTTGAGGAGCTCGCCGACGCCTACGCCTACCCGGCGGCCGACGCGTTCCCGCCGCACGGGCCCGAGGCCGTCGGCCGGAGCTGGCTGCGCGGCAACATGGTGGCCTCGCTGGACGGGGCGGCACACCACGACGGCCGGTCGCAGCCCCTGTCCAACGCCGCCGACATGCGGATCTTCGGCGTGCTGCGCGGGCTCGCGGACGCCGTCGTGGTCGGGGCCGAGACGGTGCGCACGGAGGGCTACCGCCCGGCGAAGGCCCGCGCGGCGTTCGCCGGGCGCCGCGCGGCGGCGGGGCAGGCGCCGGCGCCCGCCGTCGCGGTGCTCAGCGCGGGCCTGGAGCTGGACCTCACGGCGCCGCTGTTCGCCTCCCCGGTGACCCCCACGCTGGTGGTGACGGGGGCCGGGGCGCCCGCCGAACGGGTCGAGGCCGCGCGGCACGCCGGTGCGCGCGTGGTGTTCGCGGGGGAGGGTCTGGGCGCCGACCCGGCCCGCGTGCCGGCGGCGCTGGCCGGGGAGGGGCACCGCAGGCTGCTGACCGAGGGCGGCCCCCGGGTGCTCGGCGCGTTCGCCACGGCGGGCGTTCTGGACGAGCTGTGCCTGACGGTAGCGCCCCGGATCACGGCGGGCGACGCCCCGCGGATCATGAAGGGCGCCGCCTTCCCCGTCCCCGTGGAGTTCGCCCTGGAGTCCGTGCTGGAGGAGGCGGGCTTCCTGTTCACGCGTTACCGTCGGCAGTGACGGCGAAAGCGGAATTCAGCGTTCCGCTTTGCGTTCGCCGGGCAGACTCTCCCCAGCGCAGGAACATTGGCTGTACGGGCCCCGCGGGGCCAGTGGAGAAGAAGGGCGCCCGCCGTGTTCACGACCGTACTCATGATCGAGAAGCCGCTGGTGCCGACGGACGTGGAGCTCGTCACCACCCTGCACGGTGAGGAGGAGGTCTCCTTCGTCGTCCTCATGCAGCCGCGCGGGCGGCAGGACCGCCTGCTGCGGGCCCTGGACGACGTCGCGCTCGGCGAACTGGAACAGGCCGTGCACGAGGCCGACGAACCGGAGGACGGCGACGCCGCGCAGCCCGCCCGGCTCGCCCTCGAACACTCCCTCAGATCGCTGCGCGAGACCGGCGCCGGGGCCGAGGGCCGACTCATCGACAAGCACCCGCTCGACGCCCTGAAATCCGTCGTCGCGCGGTCCAACGCCGACGAGGTCATCGTGCTCACCGCACCCCACCTGGTGGAGGAGTTCTTCCACCGGGACTGGGCCTCCCGGGCCCGCCACCAGGTCGGCGTACCGGTGCTCAGGCTGTTCGCGCACGCGGAGTGACACCCGGACGGCTCGCGGACGTCACTCCGCGAGCCGTCCGTCGGTCATGTGCAGCACCCGGTCCGCGCGGCCGAGCACACCGAGGTCGTGCGTCACCAGGACGGTCGCGGTGCCGTGCGTCCGGGTCACCTCCCGCAGCAGCTCCGCCACCCGCGCCCCGCGCTCGTGGTCCAGTGCCGAGGTCGGCTCGTCGACCAGCAGCACCTGCGGCGTGCCGAACAGCGCCCTGGCGATGTTCACCCGCTGCCGTTCACCCCCGGAGAGCCGGTGCGGCCTGCGCCGCCGCCGGGAGGCGTCCAGGCCGACCGACTCCAGCAGCTCCTCCGCCCGGCGCCGCTCGGTCGCCCGCCGCAGCGCCCGGCGTCCGCCCCGCAGATGGGCCGTCACCAGCAACTGCTCCACGGACGTCAGCGAGGGCAGCAGGTTCGGCTGCTGGAAGACGATGCCGACGGCCCTGCGCCGCAGCGCCGTGCGGGCCGCCGCCCGCAGCACGCCGACGTCCTGCCCGGCGAGGCGGACCGTCCCGGCGTCCGGGCGCAGCAGTGTCGCGGCCACCGCCAGCAGCGAGGACTTCCCCGAGCCGGACGGCCCGGCCACCGCGACGAGCTCACCGGCCGCGACCCGGAGGCCGACGTCGTCCAGCGCGGTGAGCCGCCGGTCCCCGTCGGGGTAGGTCAGCCGCACACGGTCCAGGGCGAGGGGGATCCTGCGGTCGGTCATCGGCCGGCTCCCAGCGCGGTCAGCGGGTCGACGGAGGTGATGCGGCGGACGGCGAGCCCGGCCCCGGCCAGGCCGAGCACGACCATGGCGGCCACCGGTGGCCCGGCCGTCCGCACGTCCAGCACGAAGGGCACCCCGCGCACCGCGACCAGCCCGCCCGCCAGCGCCAGCCCCGCGCCGAGCAGGGTGCCGCCCAGCAGGAGCACGAGGGCCTGGGCCAGGGCGTCCCGCACGAGGTAGCCGCTGCTCGCCCCCACGGCCTTGAGCACCGCGATCTCCGGTCGGCGCTGCACCGTCCAGACCGTGAAGAACGCCCCCGTCACCAGCGCGGCCACCACGAACAGGCAGCCCTGGACGAGCCGGAGGCTGCCCTGCTCGGCGGCGTGGCTCGCGATCCCCTCCACGGCGTCGCCGGTCGGCACGGTGGCCGTCGCGAGCCGGGCGTCGACCGCGGGGACGTCGGCGCCGGAGGCCAGGGTCAGGGCGAGCACCGTCGGCCGTTCGTGGCCGCTCACCGTGTGCCAGGTCGGCAGGTCCGTCCAGACGGTGGGAGCGTGGGCGTGGGCGCGGTCCTCGGTGACGCCGGAGACCGTCAGCCCCCGCGTGCCGAGCCGCACCCGATCGCCCACGGTCAGCCCGTACGTCCCGGCGACCGCCGCACTGACCGCCGCCTCACCCCGGCCCGGCGCCGTCCCCTCGGTCAGGCGGGGGAGCAGGGCCGGCGGGCCGCCGAAGAGGCTCACCGAACCCGCGCCGGCCCGGACCGTCAGCCGGGTCATCGCCACGCCCAGCGGCTCGGCCGCGCGGACCCCGTCCGCCGCCGTCCAGCCCCGCACCTGCTCGGCGGAGACCGTGCTGTCGGAGAACGACACCTCCGGTTCGGCGCCGCCCGGCGCCCCGAAGGCGATCCGGTCGGCCGGCAGCCCGGCGACGGCCGAGGAGGAGTCCCGGGCCAGCCCCTCGGTGAGGCCGTGCAGGAACACCACCAACGTGGCGAGCAGCGTGACCACGACACCCATCAGGGCGAACCGCCCACGGGCGAAGCGGAGGTCACGGAGGGCGACGAACACGGCGGGACTCCTGGCGGATCGGGGGACGAGGGTGACCTGCGGCGGCCGCTCCAGCCTCGCGGGGGCCGTCCCCGCGCACATCGCCGACGCGGAGGGGCCCGTCGTCCTCCGTGCGGCGCACCCCGGAATCCACCGAACGGTTGATGGCGGCCCCGGCCCGCCGCCTCCGCCGCCGCCCGTACCCTCGGCGGGGTGAGCCCCGCCCCCTGCGCCCCGTCCCCTCCCGCTGCCCCCGCCGTCCCGGGCCCGTCCGTGGAGCGGCTGCTGAGCGCCGCGCTGCACGGCACCTTCGCGGTGCTCCTCGTCGTCGCGCTCGCCGCCTCACCGGCCTGGCTCCTGCCGCCGGGCGCGCTGCTGGGGGCGGTGTACGCCGCCGGGGTGCTGGACGTCCGCCGGTCCCCGTCCCGGCGGCGTGCGCGGTACTGGCTCGGCGCCGTCACCGCGCTGTGGCTCTGCCTGCTGGCCGTCGAGGCGGACGTCAGCTACCTCGCGTTCCCGCTCTTCTTCCTCCAGCTGCACCTGCTCCCCGCCCGCCGGGCGCTGCCCGCCGTCGCCCTCACCACGGGCGCGGTGATCGCCGCACAGGCGGCCGGCACCGGCGGGCTGACGGCGGCGAAGGTCGTCGGGCCACTGGCCGGGGCCGCCGTCGCCGTGCTCACCGCCTACGGCTACGCCGCCCTGCACCGCGAGAGCCGGGAGCGGCAGCGGCTCATCGACGACCTCGTCCGCACCCGGGGCGAGCTGGCGGCCACCCAGCGCGAGGCGGGGCGCCTGGCCGAGCGCCAGCGCCTCGCCCGGGAGATCCACGACACCCTCGCCCAGGGCCTGTCCAGCATCGTCCTCCTCAGCCGTGCCGCGCACGGCGCGCTCCCCGACGGCGCCTCCGCCACCGCCCGGGACCACATCCGCGAAGCGGAGCGCACCGCCGCCGACAACCTCGCCGAGGCCCGGCGCTTCGTGCACGCCCTCACCCCGCCGGCCCTCACCGACGCGCCCCTGCCCGAGGCGCTGCGCCGCCTGACCGCCGCGCCGCTGGGCTCCGGCGCCCGGACCGAGGTCGCCTTCCGGGTGGAGGGCGAACCCTGTCCGCTGCCGGTGGAGGCCGAGGTGGCGCTGCTGCGGCTCACGCAGGAGGCACTGGCCAACGTCGCCCGGCACGCCCACGCCCCGCACGCCGCCGTCACCCTCGTCTTCCACGCGGGCGAGGTCACGCTGGACGTCTTCGACGACGGCGCCGGGTTCGCCCCCGGTGCCCCGGCCGGCGGCTTCGGGCTGCACGGCATGCGGGAGCGGATCGCGGAGCTGGGCGGGACGCTGTCGGTGGAGTCCGCTCCCGGCGAGGGCACCGCCGTGGCCGCGACCCTGCCGCTGCGCGCCCCCGTGGCGGTGCCGTGAACGCCCAGCCGGTGCGGGTGCTGCTCGTGGACGACCATCCCGTGGTGCGGCGCGGACTGCGGGCCATCATCGAGGAGCTGCCCGGCGTGGCGGTCGTCGGGGAGGCGGGGGACGGCGTCGCCGCCCTGGCCTTCCTCGACGCCGCCGCCGACGCCGTGGAGGCCGCCGCCGACGGCACCCCGCCGGGCAGGGCACGGCCCGACGTCGTCCTGATGGACCTCCAGATGGGCGGCGGCATGCACGGCGTGGACGCCACCCGGGCCATCGCCGCGCGCCCCACCCCGCCCGCCGTGCTCATCCTCACCACCTACAGCACGGACGCCGACATCCTCGCCGCCGTCGAGGCCGGGGCCACGGGGTACCTCCTGAAGGACGCACCGCCCGAGGAGCTGGCCGCCGCCGTCCGGGCGGCGGCCCGGGGCGAGACGGTCCTCGCCCCGACCGTCGCCGCCCGGCTGCTGGGGCGGGTGCGTGCCGGGCGTCCCGCGCTCTCGCCCCGCGAGAGCGAGATCCTCCGGCTCCTCGCCGAGGGGCTGGCCAACCGGCAGATCTCCCGGCGGCTGTTCATCAGCGAGGCGACCGTCAAGACGCACCTGGTGCACATCTACGACAAGCTGGACGTCGACAGCCGTACGGCCGCCGTCGCGGCGGGACTGGCGGCCGGGCTCATCAGGCCCGCCTGACCGGAGCCGCCCCGGTGGGGTGCGAGAATCGGTGCACGGCGCCGGGGTCCCGGGGCGCCGGCACGACGCAACCGAGGGAGACCCGCACATGGCACCGGCTGTCCCGTCCGGCATGGACAGGCCGCACTTCATCGGCATCGGCGGAGCCGGCATGTCGGGCATCGCCAAGATCCTCGCCCTGCGCGGGGCCCGGGTGGCGGGGAGCGACGCGAAGGAGTCGGCGACCGTCGCCGCCCTGCGCGACCTGGGCGTCACCGTGCACGTCGGCCACGCGGCCGAGCACCTCGCCGCCGACGCCACGTCCGTCGTCGTCTCCTCGGCCATCCGCGCGGACAACCCCGAGCTCGCCGCCGCGGCCGCGCACGGCATCCCCGTCGTGCACCGGTCGGACGCCCTGGCCGGGCTCATGACGGACCACCGCACGATCGCCGTCGCCGGGACGCACGGCAAGACCACGACGACGTCCATGCTCGCCGTCGGCCTCGGCGCCCTGGGGCTCGACCCGTCCTACGCCATCGGCGGCGACCTGGCGGGCCCGTGCAGCAACGCCCACCACGGCACGGGCGGGATCTTCGTCGCCGAGGCCGACGAGAGCGACCGCAGCTTCCACGCCTACCGCCCCGACGTCGCGATCATCCTCAACGTCGAGCTCGACCACCACGCCAACTACGGCTCCATGGAGGACATCCACGTCTCCTTCGAGACGTTCGCCGGGCGGATCCGCCCCGGCGGCACCCTGGTGGTCTCCGCCGACCACCCCGGGGCGCGCGAGCTGACCGCCCGGGTGCGGGGCCTCGCGGACGTCACCGTCGCCACCTACGGCGAGTCGCCGGACGCCGACGTGCGCGTCCTGGACGTCACCGCGCGCGGCCTGACCAGCGAGGTCACCGTGCTCCTCGGCGGCGAGCGGCTCACCTTCGCCGTCTCCGTGCCGGGACGGCACTACGCGCACAACGCCGTGGCCGCGCTCGCCGCCGGCGTCGCGGCCGGGGTGCCCGCCGCCGCGCTGGCCGACGCCCTGGCCGCCTACACGGGCGTGGGCCGCCGCCTCCAGCGCATCGGCGAGGCCGGGGGCGTGCAGGTCATCGACTCCTACGCGCACCACCCCAGCGAGATGGTCGCCGACCTGGAGGCGATGCGGGCCGCCGTGCCCGAGGGCCGGGTCCTGGTCGTCTTCCAGCCGCACCTGTTCAGCCGCACCAAGGAGCTGGGCGCGGAGATGGGCGCCGCGCTGGCCCTCGCCGACGCCTCGATCGTGCTGGACGTCTACCCCGCGCGGGAGGACCCGATCCCCGGCGTGACCAGCGCGCTCATCACGGACGCCGCCCGCGCGCACGCCGCCGACGTCACGGCCGCGCCCGCGCGCGAGGCGGTGCCGGAGGCCGTCGCGGGGACGGCCAAGCCGGGGGACCTCGTCCTGACCATGGGCGCCGGGGACGTGACGGAACTGGCGCCGCTGATCCTGGCCCGACTGGAGAACGGAGGGGACCACTGATGGCGTACGAGATCGAGAAGCCGGACGAGCAGTGGCGCGCCGAGCTGACCGACGAGGAGTACCGCGTGCTGCGCCAGGCCGGGACCGAGCCGGCCTTCCGGGGCGAGTACACCGACACCGACACCGAGGGCGTCTACGCCTGCCGGGCCTGCGGGGCCGAGCTGTTCCGCTCCGACACCAAGTTCGCCTCGCACTGCGGCTGGCCGTCCTTCTACGACCCGGCGCACACCGCCGCCGTGGAACTGGTCGAGGACCACTCCTTCGGCATGTCCCGCACCGAGGTCCGCTGCGCCCGCTGCGGCTCCCACCTCGGGCACGTCTTCTCGGGCGAGGGCTATCCCACCCCGACGGACCAGCGCTACTGCATCAATTCCGTCTCCCTGCGGCTGGAGCCGAAGGAGAGCTGAGGAGAGCCGCGCCCGGTCCGCCCCCGACGTCGGCCGGGCCGGGGTGGCCCCCGGCCCGGCGCCGGTCGCCTTGACGGCCCCCGCGCCCCGGCCAAGAATTCGAGGCGTGACCGAGCATCCAGCGCGTTCCGTCGCCACCGTGCCCACCGCGACGTACCGCGTGCAGCTCCAGCCGGACCACCCCTTCGCCGCCGCCGCGCGCGACGTGCCCGCGATCGCCGCCCTCGGCGTCTCCCACCTGCACCTCTCGCCGGTGCTGGAGTCCGTGCCGGGCTCCACCCACGGCTACGACGTCACCGACCACACGCGGGTGCGGGCGGAGCTGGGCGGGGAGGCCGGGCTGCGGGCCCTGTCCCGGACCGCGCGGGAGCACGGACTCGGCCTCGTCGTGGACATCGTGCCCAACCACATGTCCGTCCCGGCGCCCGTCAGCCTCAACGGACCGCTGTGGTCCGTGCTGGCCGACGGTCCGGCGTCCCCGTACGCGCACTGGTTCGACATCGACTGGGAGGCCGGTGACGGCCGGGTGCTCCTGCCCGTCCTGGGCGGCCGGCTCAACGAGGAGCTGGACGCCCTGCGGGTGGCCGACGGCGTGCTGACGTACGCCGAGCACCGCTTCCCCGTGCGCCCCGGCACCGAGACGCTGCCGCTGCCGGACCTGCTCGACGCCCAGCACTACCGGCTCGGCTGGTGGCGCCTGGCCCGGACCGACCTCAACTACCGGCGCTTCTTCTCCGTCTCGGAGCTCATCGGCGTCCGGGTGGAGGACCCGGAGGTCTTCGAGGCGACGCACGAACGGATCCTGGCCCTGCTGGAGGAGGGCGTCGTCCACGGGCTGCGCGTCGACCACCCCGACGGGTTGGCCGACCCCGGCGGGTACCTGCGGCGGTTGCACCGGCGCACGGGCGGGGCCTGGACCGTCGTGGAGAAGATCCTCGGACCCGACGAACGGCTGCCGCGCGGCTGGCCGGTCGCGGGCACGACCGGCTACGACGCCCTGCGCCGCCTGGACGCCGTCTTCGTGGACCCCGAGGGCGCCGCCCGGCTGACCGACCTGTACCGGGAGGTCACCCGGGTGGCCGACGACGCGGGCGGCGACTGGGCGGCCACCGTGCACCGGGCCGCCCGGGAGGTCGTCGGCCACGAGTTGGACGCCGAGGTGCGGCGGCTCGTGCGGGCCACCCGCCGGGCCCTGGCCCGGGCGGACGGTCAGCGCCGCGGCGACCACGCCGACTGGGCGCTCACCCGGGCGCTGCGCGAACTCCTCGTCCGGTTGCCCGTCTACCGGCTCTATTGGCCGCCGGACGACGACCCCGACCTGACGGACGCGTTCCTGACCGACCTCGTCGCCGGCGCGCGGGCGGCCTTCCCCGTCCCGGAGGAGGCCGACACCGTCGACCTCGTCGGCCGGCTCGTGCTCGGGGACCGGGAGCTGTTCGCCCGGTTCGCGCAGGTCTCCGGCGCGCTGCGGGCGAAGTCCGTGGAGGACACGGCGTTCTACCGCTACCTCCCGCTGCTCTCCGCCGCCGAGGTGGGCGGCGACCCCGGCCGACCGGCCCTCCCCCCGGCCGACTTCCACGCCTACTGCGCCCGCCTGCAACGGGACTGGCCGGAGACCGGCACGGCCCTGTCCACCCACGACACCAAGCGCAGCGCCGACGTGCGGGCCGCCCTCGCCTCCCTCAGCGAGGACCCGGCCGGGTGGGGTGCCCTGCTGCGGCAGGTCATGGAGGCCACGGCCCGCAGCGGCGGCGTCGCCCTGGACCCGCACACCGCCTGGCTCGTCTGGCAGACGGCACACGGCCTCGGCGTCCCGGACCGGGAGCGGCTGGCCGGGGCCCTGCTCAAGTCCGTCCGGGAGGCGGGCCTGCACACCACCTGGACCGAACCGGACGCCGTCTACGAGGAGCGGGTCGAGCGGTACCTCGACGCCGGCCCGTGCGGCGTCGGCCGCGCGCCGCTGGCGGCGTTCGCGGAGGCGACCGGCCCGCAGGCGCGGGCCAACGTCCTCGGCATGGCGCTGGCGCACCTGACCATGCCCGGCGTCCCGGACCTCTACCAGGGCACGGAACGCGTCTACCGCGTCCTCGTCGACCCGGACAACCGCCGCCCGGTGGCCCTCGACGCGCCCGGGGAGACCGCGGGGGAGAGACCGGGGGAGGCACCGGCGGAGGAGAAGGAGCGGCTCACCCGGGCCGCGCTGCGGCTGCGCCGCGACCACCCGCAGTGGTTCGGCGCCGAGGCGCGCTACACGCCGCTGGCCGCCGAGGGGCCGGCCGCCGAGCACTGCCTGGCGTTCGGCAGGGGGCCGGGCGGACAGAGCCCCGCCGTCGTCACCGTCGTCTCGCGGCTGACCCGCCGCCTGGCCGACGCGGGCGGCTGGCGCGGCACCGCCCTGCCGCTGCCGCCGGGGCGGTGGCGGAACCTGCTCGGGCCGGACCCCCGACCCGTCGACGGCCGCGCCGACCTCGGCGCTCTGCTGGCCGACCTCCCCGTGGCGCTGCTCCTGCGGGAGTGACGGCGGGTCCGGCCGCGCCGCCCGGACGGCTCAGGGCGCCGTCAGCCGGAACCCGACCTGGCCGAAGCGCACCCGGTCGCCCGGACGTACGGCGACGGCACCGGTGACGCGGCGGCCGTTGACCCAGGTGCCGTTGAAGGAACCGAGGTCCCGCAGCGTCCACCCGGCACCGGTGTGCCGTAGCTGCGCGTGCGTCCGGGAGACGGTGTGGTCGCCGAGGCGCAGCACCGAGCCGGGGGCCCGGCCGATCGAGAGCGGATAGGGCCCGGGGCCCGGCAGCAGCAGTTCGGGCAGCCGTTCGTCCCGCCAGGCGCGGCGCACGCGCCCGGGGAAGCCCGACACCGCGCCCAGGGCCCGCTCCAGCGCGCTGGGCCGCCGCTGACGTGTCCCCAGATCGTGCAGGACGGCGTGGAGTTCGCCCGGGTGCCGGGCGTGCAGCACCAGCTCCATCCGGCGTTCGAACGTGCGGTGGGAGACGCGTCCGTCGGCCGCGCCCTCCCGAAGGACGCCGAGCGCGTGGTCCCGCTCCGCGTCGGTCACGCGCGGGGGCTGAGCCGCGAACTCGTGCGTCGTCATAGCGGTTGATTGTCCGACGGGCGCCCGGCGGCTGTCCAGGCGCGGCCGGGGACCGTGGACGAACGGTGACGGGGTGTCCCGTGGCGCCGGAGCCGCCGTACCCCGACGATGGTGCCCATGCTGTTCGAGGTATGGGCACCTGACGCCGCACGGGTCCGACTCCGCACCGGGGCGCCCGCCCCGGACCCCGCGGGCCGCGCCGTCCCCGGGGCGGGGGAGCACGGCGGAACCGACCGGCCGATGGAGCCGGACCCCGCCCGCCCCGGCTGGTGGCGGGTCTCGGCCCCGGCGGGCCCGGGCACCCGCTACGGCTTCGTGCTCGACGACGGCCCGGTCCGTCCCGACCCCCGCTCCCGCCGCCAGCCCGACGGCCCCGAGGGCCTGAGCGCCGTCGTCGGCGACGAGGGCGGCCCGCGCGCCCCCTGGCCGGGCCGGGGCCTGGCCGGTGCGGTGCTCTACGAGCTGCACCTGGGCACCTTCACCCGCGCGGGGACGTTCGACGCCGCCGCCGGACACCTGGCCCACCTGGCCGACCTGGGGGTGACGCACGTCCAGCTCATGCCACTGTGCCCGTTCCCCGGCCGGCACGGCTGGGGCTACGACGGCGTGGCGCCCTGGGCCGTGCACGAGCCCTACGGCGGGCCCGCCGGACTGCGCCGGTTCGTGGCCGCGGCCCACGCCCACGGGCTGGGCGTCGTGCTCGACGTCGTCCACAACCACCTCGGCCCGTCCGGCAACCACCTGCCCGCCTTCGGCCCGTACTTCACCGACCGCCACCACACCCCGTGGGGCGCGGCCGTCAACCTCGACGCCCCCGGTTCCGACGAGGTCCGGGACTACTTCGTCGGCAGCGCGCTCGCCTTCCTGCGCGCGTACGACCTGGACGGCCTGCGGCTCGACGCCGTCCACGCCCTCGCCGACACCCGTGCCGAGCACTTCCTGGCCCGGCTCTCGGCCGCCGTGGACGCCCTCGCCGCCGAGCTCCGGCGGCCGCTGTTCCTCATCGCCGAGTCCGACCGCAACGACCCCGCCACCACCGCACCGCGCGAGCGCGGCGGGCTCGGGCTGCACGCCCAGTGGAACGACGACTTCCACCACGCCCTGCACACCGCCCTCACCGGCGAGGCGCAGGGCTACTACGCCGACTTCGCCCGCGACCCCCTGGCCGCCCTGGCGAAGACCCTCACCGGCGGCTTCTTCCACGACGGCACCTACTCCGCCTTCCGGGGCCGGGGGCACGGCCGCCGGCTGGACGCCGCCACGCCCGCCCACCGCCTCGTCGGCTACGCCCAGACCCACGACCAGATCGGCAACCGGGCGCTCGGCGACCGGCTCGCCGCCAGGCTCGGCCCCGAGCGCTCCGCCTGCGCCGCCGCGCTCGTCCTGTGCGGCCCCTTCACCCCGATGCTGTTCATGGGGGAGGAGTGGGGCGCCCGCACCCCGTGGCAGTACTTCACCGATCACCCGGACCCGCAGCTGGCCGCAGCGGTCCGCACCGGGCGGCGTCGCGAGTTCGCCGCGCACGGCTGGGCCGAGGCGGACATCCCCGACCCGCAGGACCCGGCCACCCGCGAACGCTCCTGCCTGGACTGGGACGAGCCCCGCCGCCCGGACCACGCCTGGCTGCTGGAGTGGCACCGCCGGCTGATCGCCGTCCGTCGCGAGCATCTCGACCCGGCCCTGCGGCTGGGGGACGTGAGCGTGCGGACGGGGTCGACGGCCGAGGGGGCGCGCTGGCTGACGGTCCGGCACAGCACCCTGCTCGTGGCCGTCAACCTCGGCGACGCCCCGGCCGACGTCCCCGAACTCGCCGAGGGGGAGCGGCTGGCGACGACGCACCGCTGCGCGGGGACGCGGCTGCCCGCGCACGCGGCGGTCGTCCTCAAGGTCTGACGCGACGGGAGGTCCGGCGCCCCCGAGCGGGCCGCGGGCCGGCTCAGGCCGGCCGCTGCAGCACCACGAGGCTCCGGTCGGTGACCGTCACCACGTCGCCGCCCGGGACGTCGGGCCCCACCCACGGCGGGTGGCCCTCCTCCCGCGCCGTGTCCACGACCGTGCGCCACTGCTTGCCGTGGTCGGCCGGCACGGTGAAGTCCAGCTTCTCGTCGTGCGCGTTGAACATGAGGATGAACGAGTCGTCGTGGATCGGCTCGCCGCGCGGACCGGGCTCGGAGATCGCGTGGCCGTTGAGGAAGACGGTCAGCGCCCGGGCGTGCGCCTCCTGCCAGTCCTGCAGCGTCATCTCCTCGCCCTCGGGGGTGAACCAGGCGATGTCGGAGAGCTCGTCGTGCGTGCCCTCGACCGGGCGGCCGTGGAAGAAGCGCCGGCGCCGGAAGACCGGGTGGTCCCGCCGCAGCCACACCATCGCCCGGACGAACTCGCACATCGGATGCTCCTCGCCGGGCGCCGGCCAGTGCACCCAGGCCAGCTCGCTGTCCTGGCAGTACGCGTTGTTGTTCCCGCGCTGGGTGCGTGCGAACTCGTCACCGTGACTGAGCATGGGCACGCCCTGGGACAGCATGAGCGTCGCGGCGAAGTTGCGCATCTGCCGGCGCCGCAGCGCCAGCACGCCGGGTTCCCGCGTGTCACCCTCCGCGCCGCAGTTCCACGACCGGTTGTGGCCCTCGCCGTCCCGGTTGTTCTCGCCGTTGGCGTCGTTGTGCTTCTCGTTGTAGGACACCAGGTCGTGCAGGGTGAACCCGTCGTGGCAGGAGACGAAGTTGATCGACGCCAGCGGGCGCCGCCCGTCGTCCTGGTAGAGGTCCGAGGAGCCGGTCAGCCGGGAGCCGAACTCCGCGAGCGTGCGCGGCTCGCCGCGCCACAGGTCCCGCACGGTGTCCCGGTACATGCCGTTCCACTCGGTCCACAGCGGCGGGAAGTTGCCGACCTGGTAGCCGCCCTCGCCGACGTCCCAGGGCTCGGCGATGAGCTTGACCTGGCTCACCACCGGGTCCTGCTGCACCAGGTCGAAGAAGGACGACAGCCGGTCCACCTCGTGGAACTGCCGGGCCAGGGTGGCCGCGAGATCGAAGCGGAACCCGTCGACGTGCATCTCGGTGACCCAGTAGCGCAGCGAGTCCATGATGAGCTGGAGCACGTGCGGGCTGCGCATCAGCAGGGAGTTGCCGGTTCCGGTGGTGTCCGTGTAGTAGCGCGGGTCGTCCGCGAGCCGGTAGTACGAGGCGTTGTCCAGGCCCCGGAAGGACAGGGTCGGGCCCAGGTGGTTCCCCTCGGCCGTGTGGTTGTAGACGACGTCGAGGATGACCTCGATCCCCGCCGTGTGCAGGGCCCGCACCATCTGCTTGAACTCCAGCACCTGCTGGCCCCGGTCGCCCCAGGAGGCGTAGGTGTTGTGGGGCGCGAAGAACCCGATGGTGTTGTAGCCCCAGTAGTTCGCGAGTCCGGCGTCCGCGAGCCGGTGGTCGGTCACGAACTGGTGCACCGGCATCAGCTCCAGCGCCGTGACGCCCAGCCGCGTGAGGTGCTCGATGATCGCCGGGTGGCCCAGCGCCGCGTACGTACCGCGCAGCTCCTCGGGGAGGTCGGGGTGGAGCATGGTGAGGCCCTTGACGTGGGCCTCGTAGATGACCGTGCGGTGGTACTCCGTGCGCGGCAGCCG
Organism: Streptomyces chumphonensis; assembly: GCF_014779715.1. Lineage (GTDB taxonomy): Bacteria > Actinomycetota > Actinomycetes > Streptomycetales > Streptomycetaceae > Streptomyces > Streptomyces chumphonensis. The sequence continues at coordinate 494,775 of NZ_JACXYU010000002.1, read as the reverse complement.
GTCGTCGCCCCAGTCGAAGTACGGGTTCACCACGACGGACGCCATCGTGTGCGGCGCCGAGTCCAGGTCGTTGCGCCGCTCGGGCTGGCCGAAGTGGTAGCCGTACACCGCCTCGTCCCAGTCGATGCGGCCGCTCATGGCCTTGGCGTACGGGTCCAGCAGGAGCTTCGCGCTGTTGCAGCGCTGCCCGCGCTCCGGCTCGTAGGGTCCGTGCACCCGGAACCCGTACCGCTGGCCCGGCATGACGCCCGGCAGGTACGCGTGCCGCACGAAGGCGTCCGACTCGCGCAGTTCGACGGCCGTCTCCGAGCCGTCGTCGTGCAGCAGGCACAGCTCGACGCGGTCGGCCGCCTCCGAGAACACGGCGAAGTTGGTCCCCGCGCCGTCGTACGTGGCGCCCAGCGGATACGCCTGCCCCGGCCAGATCTGCATGGGCCCTCTTTTCCCTTGTCCGTCTGCGTCTTCCGTCGCGGCCGGCGCGGTGGTCCGTCGCACCCTCGCGTACCGACTGTTGATGCTGCCCGGCCCGGCACGTGGTGAACACCGCGTGCACGAGCTGTTACGCAAGCGACTATCTTCCCCTGGCAGGGTCAAGAGGCAAAGGAAGTCGAGGGGGACAGTGCTGCCGCGTCCCGGACGCCGCAGTAGGCTCCCTTGATCGAACCAACGGGGGCTGGAAGGCGGTGCACAGGTGAGTTCGGGAGGGCTTGAACTCCCACCGGGCGGCAACGGTCCAGGCGACGGCGCCGCCGACCCCCCCGACGCGCGATCCGGGACCGTCTCGCTGGCCCAGCCGGTCGAGATCGGGACCGGCCTGGCCTGGGACGCGGACACCTGGGCCGAGGTCCACACCCGGGCCCAGCGGGCCGGTCGCGCCTACGTGTGGCTGAATCTCGTGGAGCAGCGGCTGCGCGCCGTCGTCGGCGCCGTCCTGCGCCCCGTCTACGAGCCGGTGCACGGGGAGGAGTGGGTCGTCGCGGCCGCCGGACCGGCCGGGCAGGAGTGGGTCCAGCGGGCGGTCGCCGTCCGCGAGGTGAGTCGGCGCAAGGGTTACGTGCTCGACCCGGCCGACGACAACCTGCTCTCCTTCCTCACCCTCCCCCAGCTACGGGAGCTGATGGTCCAGCACTGGCCCTGCTACGAGCCCTACTTCGAGGAGCGGCGCGGGCTGGAGCTGGCCCTGGACGAGCTGGAGGTCGCGCGCAGCGCCGTGTCCCGCAACCGGGCGCTGTCCCCGGCCGTGCTCGCGCAGGCCGAGCGCACCTCCCAGCGGCTGCTGGCGATGCTGGGCTCCGGCGGTGGGCCGTACGGGGGACGCCTGCCGGTGGACGCGGTGGAGGACCTGGTGGGCGACCGCTTCGCCGACGTCGTCGGGGTGCACCCCGACCGCGTCCGGCTCCAGCGCAGCCTTCCGGCGGAGGACCTCTTCGGCGGGGCCCGCCGTATCGACGCCGTCGGCATCGGGCTGAACCTGCTGGTGCAGAACTACTCCGGGCGCCGGTTGGCCCGGCTGGCCGACACCGGCTGCCGTATCCGGCTCCTCTTCCTCAACCCGGCCAGCAGTGCCGTCCGCCGCCGGGAACGGGAGCTCGGTCTCAAGCGCGGCGAGCTCAGCCGGGCCGTGGAGACGAACATCCTGCACATGCGCCGGGTGCGTTCCAAGGTGCGCGACGCGAACGCCTTCCGGATCCACGTCTTCGACGAGACGCCGCGCTTCACCGCCTATCTGGTCGACGGGGACGGCCCCGACGGCCTGGCCGTCGTCCAGCCCTACCTGCGCCGGGCCCGGGGCATGGAGTCCCCCGTCCTCGTCCTGCGCGGTGGCGGCCGCACCCTCGTGCAGGACCGGCCCCCGGGCGCCCTGGACGACGGTCTGTTCTCGACCTACCGGGAGGAGTTCGAGTCCGTCTGGACCGACGCCCGCCCGGTGTCCTGAACCCGGCGCGGGAGCGGCCGCACGTCTCGTCGGCCGGGGCGGGGGCCCGACGGGGGCGAGGGATCGGTCACCGGGTGGCGGTAGCGCTGGGAGCGCTCTCGGCGGGCTGTGCGGTGGTGACGTCCTCGGGGCCGTAGGAGGCCATCACGCGTTCGAACTCCCGGGTCGCCAGCAGCAGCCGGTACACGAGGGCGAGTTCGAACATGAGCAGGAGAACTCCGGCACCGATGGTGACGCCCACGATGGCCCCGGTCAGCGGGCCGATGATGAAGACGGCCATCTGGAACTCGATACCGCTGATCAAATGGGTGCGAATCCTGTGGTCGACCAGGAAGTCCCGGAACCGCACGTACCCGGGGAATCGGGTGAAGAACAACCGAGGAGTGGAGATTCGGGGTGCGGAGGCCCCGGAGGTCCCCGAGGTCACCGAGGTCAGCGCCGTGGCGTCGGCCTCCGGTTCGGGGCGACGTAGTTCGGTCGAGCCGTTCGACGCGTCCTCGCCGCCGGTGAGTGCTGCCGCGTCCGCCCGGAGCAGGAGCTTCCTCCGCATCCCCTGGCGCACCTTACGGATCTCGAGTGCGTCCAGATACCGGAGCATGTCCAGGAAGACGACCGCCAGGGCGAGCCAGATGTAGGCCGTCTCCCCCGTGCTGCGGAACTGTCCCCCCATCAGGGCTATGGCGCACACCAGGACCCTGACGCGGTCGAAGATGTAGTCCAGCCACGCGCCGAACTCCGACCCCCGCCCGGTGAGGCGGGCGAGTTTTCCGTCCATGCAGTCGAGAATGAAGCTGCAGTGATAAACGAGGGCTCCGGCCGCGAGCCACTGCCAGTCGCCCTGCGCGAAGCACGCCGCTGCGAGAAGTCCGAGGATCAGGGATCCCCAGGTGATCTGGTTGGGCGACAGGCGGGTCCATTTGGCCGTCCACCGTACCAGTGGGGTGGCGACCGGATCGACGAGAAGGACGGTCCACCACGCGTCCCGCTGTTTTTCCGTACGGCGGCGCACTTCAGCGAGCGGGGGTATATCCATTCCCGACGGAACCCTTCGGTGTGGTCCCCGGCATCCACCGAGGAGGCTCATGACTGCGGTGCCCGGGTGGCCAGGCCACGAGGGCACCGTCGGAGGCGGGTGCTGTGTCCGCACAGCACCCGCAAGCACGTAGGATTGTACCCAGCTTGTCCCTCGACTGACGGACGGGTGAACAAGGTGGGAACGACGCCGAGTCGACTCAATCACCGACCCGTGGTCCGAGTCACACCGGAACACGTGATTCCTCTTCTGTGGCCGCTCATTGTCGGCCCGACGGGGCGTCACGGGGGGCGGGAAAAGCGTACGTGCGCGCACGGGCAACGGACCCCCAAGGAAACGATTGCGTAACGGAGGCACGATGTCAGTGAACGCGGACCCCGCGCCGGTCATCTCTATCGTGGTGCCCGCCTACAACGCGGCGGGGACCCTGGGCAGGGCGCTGGATTCCCTGGCCGTTCAGACCTGTGCGGGGCTGGAGGTCATCGTCGTCGACGACGCGTCGACCGATGCCACGCTCGCGGTGGCCCGTACGTACGAGGAGCGCCTTCCGGGCCTTCGTGTGATCGCGCGGACGACGAACAGCGGCGGCGTGGGCGAGCCGCGCAACGACGGCATCCGCGCGGCGACCGGGGACTACGTCATGTTCCTCGACGCCGACGACGAGTTGACGGTCAAGGCCTGCGAGGTGCTGCTCGACACCGCGCGCAGCACCGGTGCCGACATCTCCGCCGGGCGAGCGCAGCGCGTCAATCTCGCGAGGGGGACCACGCAGAACTGGCAGGCCGAGCTGTACGGAGCGGACCGCTCGGTGCGGTGGGCCCGGGAGTGGCCGGAGCTGATCAACGACCCGATCGCCGCCGCCAAGCTCTTCCGTCGTTCCTTCCTCACCGAGAACGAGATCTTCTTCCCTGAGGGAATCTTCTACGAGGACACGTTCTTCTCCGCCAAGGCGTACGCGCTGGCCGCTGGGATATCCGTAAGCTCGGAAGCCGTTTACCGGTGGTTCTGGGAGGACGCGCCCGAAGGTGCCGGATCGATCACCAACCGACGGCAGGAGGTCCGCAGCATCGCGGACCGGATCGCCGCGCACCGTCTGGCGGATTCCTTCTTGGTCGAGCACGGCGCCCGGGAACTCAAGACACAGAAGGACGTCAAATTCCTGACGCACGACGTGCGCCTGTACATGAAGGAACTGCGAACCGGGGACTCGGATTTCCGTGAGAAGTTCCTCACCATGGTTTCGGAATATCTCGCAGAAATCACGGAAGAAGCCTATGCCCTCTGCGGTCCGCTGGATCGTGTGCGCGCCTTCTATCTGCGTCACGGACTCGCTGCCGAGGCCTTGACCGTCTCCGACTTCGAGCAGCGGCGCAGTGTCGTCTCCACGGACATCGTCCAGTGCGAAGAACGGGTCTATTGGTCCGAGCGGCATCTTTCCCTGCCCGATGCCGAGCGCTTCCTGGATGTCACGGAACTGGGGCTTCAGCACGAGACGTTCCGGGCGGCCAAACTGTTCAACGAGGTGACGGAGCTCGAGGTCTTCGGAGATGAGCTTCGCTTCTCCGGCCGCATCCTGAACCAGTTCCGACGCTTCACTCCGGAAAAGCGTCCCGATCTCGACCTCGTGATCAGGGCGAAGGATTCCGGGGCCGGGACGGATCTCGACCTCCAGGACGTACGGCTGGTCGGAGACCACCTGACCTACACCGGCTCGGTGCCGCTCACCGCGGTGCTCGAGCGGCTCGCCGGCCAGGGGACCGTGCACGTCCTCGTACGGGTCACCTGGTCCCACAAGCGTCACATGACGGCTCTCTGCGTGCGCGGCCGGGATCTCACCGCGCTGGGCGGGCTCTTGGCAGGGACCGAACTGGAGGCCTACGAGACGGCCAGCGGCAACCTGGCCTTCCGGCCCACCGAGGCGAAGGCGCCCACGAGCGCCGGTGAGGCGGTTCCCGACCCCGGCCAGTGGCACTGGTACGAGGAGTTGCCGCTGCCCGCGCCCCGGACCCCGGCGGAACCGGTGCTCGCCTCGGTCGTGGTCGACGCCACGGAGACCGCCGAGCGACTGGATCACGCACTCCACTCCCTCCTGTGCCAACCCGAGTTCCCGCAACTGGACGTCCTGGTCGTCACGGATCCGGACGCGCCGAGGCCGAGGAGGGCCGAGGAGATCGCCGCGGCCCACGGCCAGATCACGTTCGTCGACGCGGGCACGTCGGCGACGGCGGTGGCGGCTCGCGTCCGAGGGCCCTACGTCACGTTCCTGGACGGCTCCGGGATTCTCGCCGAGAACGCCGTGGGCCGGCTGCTCGACGCGGCCACGCGAACCGGCTCCGACGTCGTGATCGGCCGCGGCCGGGACGCGGTCGTGCTGCGCGGGGCGGACCGTCTGCACGGAACGTGTTTCGGCTCGGGGGACCGGGAGTTCCCCGGCGTCGCCGACGCGCCGGACCTGGTCTTCTCCGAGTCCCCCGCCGGGAAGCTGTTCCGGACGGAACTGCTCGCGCGTGCGGAGTGGTTCCCGCACGGTGGGCGCCCGTCCGACCGGCTCCGGTGGGTTCTGAGGACACTCCTGCGCGCGGGCCGCACCGCTCTCGTCGACGACTTCGTCCACGGCGTCCCGGAAGCGGCACGGTCCTCCCTCCCGGTGGCCGACCGGCTGTCCCTGACGCTGGAGGTGCTGCGACTCGGCCTCGCCCTGCAGGACGAGTACGCGCACGCCGAGCCCGCCGAGGTGCAGGTGGTGCGGCGCTACGTCGCCGGCTGCTTCGACGAGTACCTCTCGAGCCTGCCGAAGATGCTCACCGCCGAGAAGCTCGCGGAGCTGTTCCCCGAGGTGCGGGAGCTGTACCGGTCGATACCCGAGGAGGTGATCCTGGACGTCGCCGCCCCCCGTCGGACACGCCTGCCCCATCACGCCGTCAAGTCCGGCAACGTCGAACTGTTCTGCGACGTGTCCAGTCCTCCGCCGTACCTCCCCGAGTTGGTGGTGGAGGGCGACATCCTGCACCGCACGGTGCGGGGTGATCGCGAGCCGTCCACGGTGCTCCGGGTCGGCGCCCGCGCGGCGAAGGCCGAGTCGCTGCGCGTCGTGGACGGCACCATCCGGGTCGAGGGTTTCCTGACACTCGGCGGAGTGGACCTGAGCGAGCCGCTCACCAACGCCGTCCAGCTGGTGTTCCGCACCGACCGGGGCGCCGAACACGCGGTTGCGCTGCGACAGGTCTACCGGCGGGACCGATGGCACGTCAGACGGCAGCGGGACCTGTACGCCGGTTGGCGAGCCGATCTCGCGGCCGAGGACCTCGCGGCCCTGCACGGCGGATCCCACAGCCTGTTCGTCCGTATCCACGGCGGCGGGACCGTGGACGTCCCGGTCACGGCCCGCCCGGCGCTGCACCGATTCAAGGGCGTCCTCCACGCCCTGGGCCATCGGTGCGCGACCACGGTGCGCGGCGACGGCACGGTGGGGCTGCGCGTCGCCCGGTCCCGGTCGGCCCTGGCGGTCGCGCACGCCGCTCGGCGGGTGGGCCGGGAAGCCGCCGCGATCGCCACCCGCACGTCGGGCTGGCGTCTCCGGGCCCTGCACTGGCTGGCCCGCCCGGTGCTGTCCCGCCGTGACATCTGGCTCGTGGGTGAGCGCCACGACACCGCGCAGGACAACGGCTACCACTTCTTCCGCTGGGTGCGCGAGAACCGTCCCCGGCGGAACGTCTACTACGTGATCGAGTCCGCCTCCGCCGACCACGCCAAGGTACGCCCCTTCGGCAACGTGATCGCTCGTGGTTCGCTGAAGCACCGTCTCTACCTGCTCAGCGCGACGCGACTCGTCTCCCCCTACGACGCGGAGGCCTATCTCACGCCGCCGGGCCGCAGCAAGCTCGGGTACCTGCGGGACTTCGGTGATCTCCTCGACTACCGCAGGGTCTTCCTGCAGCACGGCGTGACCTACAACGACGTGTCGCAGTCCGCGCACCGCCAGTCCACCAGCGTCGACCTGTTCGTGACGGTGTCCGAGGACGAGGCGGAGTACGTCCGTCAGGAGATGGGATACCGGCCCCGGGAGGTGCGGAACCTGGGCTTTCCCCGCTTCGACAGCCTGCGCTCCGAGGAGTCGGTGCCGACGGTGCTGCTCATGCCCACCTGGCGGCGTGACATCGTGGTCCCCTCGTACCGCCGCAGCCTCCGGCCGAAGGTCCAGTTCACGGCCTCGCAGTACTTCCGCTTCTACAGCCGGCTCCTGGCGGACGAGCGGCTGCGCGCGGCCCTGGAGCACTCGGGGGTGCGGTTGGAGTTCTTCCCGCACTACGAGATCCGACCCTACCTGCGCCATTTCGAGGTGGACCATCCCTCCATCACCGTGGCCGACCAGGCGGAACGCGGTGTCCAGGAGGCCATGAAGCAGTGCTCCCTGCTGGTGACCGACTACTCCTCCGTCTTCTTCGACGTCGCCTACATGAACAAGCCCCTGGTCTACGTGCCCTTCGACGAGGACGAGTTCTACGGGCGGCACTACCGGCGCGGATACTTCGATCTGTCCCGGGACGGGTTCGGACCCGTCTGCAGAACCGTCGACGCGGCGGTGGAGGAGATCATCGCGGCCATCGACCGGAAGTTCCGTGTCGAGTCCCCGTACGCGGAGCGCGTCGACGCGTTCTTCGGCCGGCGTGACACGAACAACTCGGCACGGGTCTTCGCGGCGATCGACGAACTCGATCGGTAGGACGACCGCCTGCCCGCTCCGCACACGGCACGCCCCGCACCCGGCGTCGACCCCGCGCGGTCGACGCCGGGCGCACCCGGGGCGGTGAAACGGCGCGACTCGGGCCGCCTCATCGGCACGTATTACGCTCGGGGATGCCGGGGAGCCTTCGATCCGCGTGCACGTTCCCCGTCCGAGCCCCACGGAATGGTGTGAAGGATGCCTCGACTGACGCTCGTCGTTCCTGCGTACAACGTTCAGAGCTACCTCAGAGAGTGCCTGGACTCCGTGCTCGGGCAGGACTTCGGAGACTTCGAGGTCGTCGCGGTCGACGACTGCTCGCCGGACCGGTCGGGGGCCCTGCTCGACGAGTACGCCCGGCGGGACGAGCGGGTGCGGGTCCTGCACCTCGAACAGAACGTCGGCCTGGGCCGGGCGCGCAACGCGGGCCTGGCCCGGGCCACGGGCGACTACGTCCTGTTCCTCGACAGTGACGACACGCTCACGCCCGGGGCCCTGGGGGCGATCGCCGAGCGGCTCGACGCCACCGGCGACCCGGAGATCCTCGTCTACGACTACGCCCGCACCTTCTGGAACGGAAGCGAGCGGCGCAACCTCCTGCGGGCCTACCTCGTGCAGGAGGGACCGGAGGTCTTCTCCCTCCGCGAGCGCCCGCGGCTGCTCGACCTGCTGCAGATCGTCTGGAACAAGGCATACCGCCGGGACTTCATCGAGAAGCACGGTTTCGAGTTCCCGGCCGGGTACTACGAGGACGCCCCCTGGACGTTCTGCTCGCTCATATCCGCGCAGCGCATAGCCGTGCTCGACCGGGTGTGCCTGCGTTACCGCCAGCGCCGCGCGGGCGGCAACATCCTGCGCACGGTCAGCCGCAGGCACTTCGACGTCTTCGACCAGTACGACCGGGTCTTCGCCCACCTCGACGCCCACCCCGAGCTGGAGCGCTGGCGCCCGGAGATGTTCCGCAAGATGGCCGACCACTACCTCACGGTGCTGGACAAGCCGGACCGGCTGCCGCCGGACGCGCGGGCCGAGTTCTACCGGCGGGCCGCCGCCGACTACCGCAGACGCCTCCCGGCCGGGTTCGTCCGGCCGCCCGGTACGCAGGGGCGCAAGTACGCCTTCCTCGCCCTCGGCTCCTACCCCGCACTGGCGGGCGTCAAGGTCGCCAACAAGGTGCGCCGCACGGTGCGCACCCAGGGCAGACGCCAGGCCGGCCGGGCCAGGGACGCCGCCGTGCGGCTCTTCTACCAGGCCCAGCTGCGCCTGCCGCTGGACCAGGACCTGGCGCTCTTCTCCGCCTACTGGAGCCGTTCCTACGCGTGCAACCCGGCGGCGATCGACGCGGCCGTCGCCCGGCTCGCCCCGCACATCCGCCGGGTGTGGGTGGTGAAGGACCCGGCGGCGCCCGTGCCGCCGGGCGTCGAGGTCGTCCGGCCGGGCTCCAGGGAGTACTGGGCCGCCCTGGCGCGGGCCCGGTACACGGTCAACAACGTGAACTTCGCCGACGAGATGGTCAAGCGCGAGGGGTCCGTCCACCTCCAGACGCACCACGGCACGCCGCTCAAGACGATGGGCCTGGACCAGCAGCGCTTCCCCGCCTCGACGCACATGGACTTCGCCGACCTGCTGCGGCGCTGCGACCGCTGGGACTACAGCCTGTCCGCCAACCGCTTCTCGACGGAGATCTGGGAGCGCGTCTACCCCTGCGGGTACACCTCGCTGGAGACCGGCTACCCGCGCAACGACGCGCTGGTCAACGCGACGGCGGCGGACGTCCGCGCCGCCCGGGAGGCGCTCGGCGTCGCCGACGGACGCAAGGTGTTCCTCTACGCGCCCACCCACCGCGAGCACCACGCCGAGTTCACGCCGCGCCTGGACGTCGCCGCCCTCGCCGAGGAGCTGGGCCCGGACGTCACGCTCCTGGTGCGCGGACACTACTTCTACGCCCCCTCGCCGGAACTGGCCCGGCTGACGGCCGGCGGCCGGGTGCGCGACGTCTCCGCGCACCCCCGGATCGAGGAGCTGTACCTGGCGGCTGACGCCCTCATCACCGACTACTCCTCGGCCATGTTCGACTACGCCAACCTCGACCGTCCCCTGGTGGTCTTCGCCGACGACTGGCAGATCTACCGGGAGGTGCGGGGCACCTACTTCGACCTGCTGCGGGAGCCCCCCGGAGCCGTCGCCACATCCCAGGAGGAGCTGACCGGCCTGCTGCTCTCCGGAGCCTGGGACACCGAGGAGACCACCGCGCTGCGGGCCGCGTTCCGGGAGCGGTTCTGCGAGTTCGACGACGGCCGGGCCGCCGAGCGGGTGGTGCGCCGGGTCTTCCTCGGCGCGTCGCCCGACGCCGTGCCCGTGGTCCCGCTGCGGGAGCGGCGTGCGGTGCCGTCCCCGCCGGAGGCGCTGGCCGCCGGGCGCGGCTGAGGCCCCGAGGCCGGACGCGCGCCACCGCGCGCCCGGCCGGTCCTCACACGCCCCCGCGGGCCCGCAGCGCGGCGGCCTCCTTGTCGGGCGACAGCCCCGTGGTCGCCCGGGGATGCGGGCGGGTGGCACCGAGCGCCGCCCAGGTGTCCGCGACGGTCGCGGCGAGGGGACGGCAGCGCAGTCCGGCGGCCCGGGCCCGACCGGCGTCCGCGCGGTGCAGGGCGCCGTGCAGCTCGCCCGGCGGCGTCCACACGGGCAGCTCCGACCACGGCTCGATCCCGGCCGCCGCGACCGTCTCCGGGTCCGTCCAGCACAGCTCGGCGTCCGCGCCGGTGACGTCGACGCAGGCGTCCAGCAGCTCGCCCATGGTCGCCGCGCCGGAGCGGCCGACCGTGTCGTAGGGGCCGGAGAGGCCCGCCACGGCGCCGTCCAGCGCGAACGCCGCCAGGTCGCGGGCGTCGACGTACTGCAGGGGCAGCTCGCGGGGGCCCGGCGCCAGCACGGGTCCGCCCCGGGCGACGCGGCGCAGCCACCACGGCAGCCGTCCGACGTCCTCGTGCGGGCCGAGGATCAGCCCCGCCCGCAGCAGGAGGGCCCGGTCCCCGAAGGCGGCCAGGGCCGCGAGCTCCCCGCCGCGCTTGTTGGCTCCGTAGTCGCCGTCCTCGGCGTCCGGGGAACCGGGCACCAGCGGGGCCGTCTCGTCCGCGCCCGCCGCGACGGGCCAGCGGTACACGGACCGGCTGGAGACGTAGACGTAGCGTCCGGCGGAGGCGGACAGCGGCGCGGCGGCGTCCCGGACGGCGCGCGGCGCGGCCGTCCAGGTGTCCACCACGACGTCCCACACGCCGTCGGCGAGGGCGGCCGGACCGTCGGGGTCGGTGCGGTCGCCGAGAAGGGAGCGGGTGCCGGTCGGCGCGGGCGAGGTGCCCCGGTTGAAGAGCGTCACGTCCCAGCCGCGCGCCACCCCCTCCTCGGCCACCGCGCGTCCCACGAAGTGGGTGCCACCCAGAATCAGAAGTCTCATGGCGTCACTCTGCTCCCACCGGAACCGGGCGGGAACCGTGGATCACCGACAGCGGAATCCGCTTCCGGCGAAGCCCGCGCCGCCCTAAGCCGCCGCCGGCATGGCGGACCGGAGGCATGCCTGCCGGAAGCGGGTGAGCAGCAGCCGCGCCAGCTCGGGGGCGTCGCCGAGGACGGGCGCCAGGACGTCGGCCCCCGCCTCGGCCGCACCGGCGGCGATGCGGTCGGGCAGGAAGCCGGGCGCGACGACGTAGGGGGCGACCGCCACCCGGCGGACGCCGTCGGCGCGCAGGGCGCGGACGACGTCCGCCGTGCGGGGCGGTGATGCGGAGGCGAACGCAGGCCGCACGGCGCACCAACCGGTGGTACGCCGCCACTCCCGCGCGGTTTCTGCGATCACTGCGATCGCCTCCGGGTCCGAGGAGCCCGCCGCCGCCAGCACGATCCCGGTCGACCCGGCGTCGGCGGGGTCCACCCCCGCCTGCCGCAGGCGGCGTTCCAGCGCGGCCGTGAGCAGGGGATGCGGGCCGAGCACGTCGGCCCGGGTGACGCGGAGCCGGGGCAGCCGGGCCTCCGTCTCGCGCAACACGGCGGGGATGTCGCTCTTGGCGTGGAAGGCCCGGGTCAGCAGCAGCGGCAGGGCGACGACGTCCCGCACGCCCTCGGCGTCGAGGCGGCGCAGCACCTGCGGCACCGAGGGGGCGTTGAAGTCGAGGTGCCCCGCCTCGACGCGGAGGTCGGGGCGCAGCGCGCGGACCCGCCGGCACAGCGCGGCGACGGTCGCGGCGTGCCGCGGGTCGCGGGAGCCGTGGGCGACGACCAGCAGGGCGGGCCGGTGAGACATGGGAGGGTCCGTTCCGTCAGCGGCCGGTGAGGCCGCGGTTGTGCAGGACGCGCCGTTCGAGCGGGGAGAACAGCAGCGACTCGACGCTGACGCCGACGGCGAGGATGAGCGCCACGGCCGCCAGGACCGCGCTCATGGACTCCGCCGCGTTCCCCTCGGCCAGCATCCGTCCGATGCCGGGAAGCGGCGTCGCCGTGATCAGCTCGGCCGTCATCAGCGCCCGCCAGCCGAACGTCCAGCCCTGCCGCAGCGCGGCGATGAGCCCGGGCAGCGCGGCGGGGAGCAGGATGTGCAGGGCGCCGCTCGGGCCGCGCGCTCCCATGGAGCGTCCGGCGCGCAGCAGGAGCGGCGGCACCTGGTCGATCCCGGCGGCCACTCCGACGGCGATGGACGGGACGGCACCGAGCAGCACGACGGCGTACACCGCGCCCTCCGAGGGGCCGAGCCCGATGACGGCGACCGGCACCAGGGCCGCCGCCGGCAGCGACTGGAGGGCCGCGAGCACCGGCCCGAGCACCGTGCGCAGTGCGGCGATCCGGGTGAGCAGCACGCCGAGCGGGACGCCGAGGACGGCGGAGGCGGTGAAACCGACGAGGCAGCGCAGGACGCTGTGCCCGAGCGAGGGCAGCAGCGTGCCGTCCGCCAGGGCGTCGCCCAGCTCCCCGGCGACGGCCGCGGGGGAGGGCAGCCGCTCCGACCAGCCGAGTACGTGGGCGAGCTGCCACAGCGCCAGCACCGCCACGACGGCGAGCAGCGGCGGGGCGGTCTTGGCCAGGACGCGGCGGGAGGTCTCGGCGGCGGGCTGGCTCTCCAGGGCGTCGAGCCCGGAGGCCATCTCCACCGCGTCGTCCGCCTCGGGGCCCCGGCCGCGCCCGGAGGCGGGGGTGCCCACGGCGTCAGTGACGGGCATGGCGCACGATCTCCTGGTGCAGGTGGCCGGTGATCTCCCGGGCGAGCGAGGTGACGCCGGAGTCCTCGATGCGCCGGGGGTAGGGCAGGTCGACGTCCCACTCGCGGGCGACGCGTCCGGGGCGGGAGGACAGCAGGACGACGCGCTGGCCCAGCCGGACGGCCTCCCGCACGTTGTGCGTGACGAACAGGACCGTCAGCTTCCGCTCCTGCCAGACCCGGCTCAGCTCGTCGTGCAGCAGGTCGCGGGTGATGGCGTCCAGCGCGGCGAACGGCTCGTCCATGAGCAGCACCTCGCTGCCCTGCGCGAGCGAGCGGGCCAGCGCGACACGCTGCCGCATCCCGCCGGAGAGCTGGTGCACCCGCTTGCCGTACGCGTCCGGGAGCCGCACGAGGTCCAGCAGCTCGGCGGCCTGCTCCCGCCGCCGCGCCTTGGGCACCCCGGCCAGTTTCAGCGCCAGTTCGACGTTGCGGCCCGCGCTCAGCCACGGGAACAGCGCGTGGTCCTGGAACATCAGCGCGGGACGCCCGAAGGGCACCTGGGCGGTGCCGGACGTGGGCTGGTCGAGCCCGGCGACCAGGTTCAGCAGGGTCGACTTGCCGCACCCCGAGGCACCGAGCAGGCACACGAACTCGCCCGGCGCGGCCTGGAGCTGGATGTCGTCGAGCACGAGCTGCTGCGCGCCCCGGCGGCCGAACGCCTTCGAGACGTGGTCCAGCCGTACCGCGTAGGGGGCGGGGGAGTCCGCCGAGGGAGCCGTGGCGGGGGCCGTGGCCGGGGTGGCGAGGTGCGTGGGCACGTGGGGTGTCCTCTCGTCTTCGCCACCCGGGCGGGCGGCGCTACGGCAGGTGAGATCGGACGTACGGAGGTGGTGCGGGCGGAGCGGGCGTCACCGGCGGCATCGCCCCATGCCGCCCTGGCCGCTGCCGAGGGGGCCGCTGCCGACGCGGACACCGCGCCGGTCGAACGTCGCGTACGCGGCCCGTCCCGCCGGGCCCACCGGGACACCGTTCATGTCAGAAGTCCCAGCCCTCGTCGTCGACCGCGGCCCGGCGGCCGTCGGCGGCGTTCGCGGCGGCCTCGGCGAAGGCGTCACCGGCCATGCCGGCGGTCAGCGTCGAGCCGTCGGCGGGGTCGATCAGCAGGAACGATCCCGTGCGCCGGGAGTCGGCGTAGGGGTCGACGGCCAGCGGTTCGGCGGTGCGCAGGACGACCCGGCCGATGTCGTTGGCGGTCAGCTCCCCGGGCTCCGGGTGCTGGGAGAGGTCGTCCAGCGTGAGCCGGGAGGGGATCTGCTTGACGATGGCCTTGACCGTGCGGGTCGTGTGCTTGAGCAGCACGCGCCGCCCCACGGTGAGCGGGCTGTCGTGCAGGTGGCACACGGTGGCGGTGAGGTCCTGGCTCGGGCTGACGCTCGCGTCCGTCGGGGCGATGAGATCGCCCCGGGAGATGTCGAGGTCGTCGCTGAGCCGCAGCGTCACCGACTGGGGCGCCCAGGCGACGTCCACGGCCGTGCCGAGCGCGTCGATGCCCTCGATCGTCGACGTCCGGCCCGAGGGCAGGACGGTGACGGCCTGGCCCACCCGCAGCACGCCGGAGGCGATCTGCCCCGCGTAGCCCCGGTAGTCCGGCGCCTCGGGCGTCTGCGGCCGGATCACGTACTGGACGGGGAAGCGGGCCACGTCGTCGGAGGGGTCGTGGGCGACGGGGACCGTCTCCAGGTGCTCCAGCACGGTCGGCCCGGCGTACCAGTCCATGTGCGCCGAGGGCGTCACCACGTTGTCGCCCACCAGCGCGGAGATGGGTACGGCGGTGATCTCCGGGACGCCGAGGGAGGCCGCGTACCGGGTGAACTCCTCGGCGATGGCGGCGAAGACGGACTCCTCGTAGCCGACGAGGTCCATCTTGTTCACCGCGAGCACCACGTGCGGGACGCGCAGCAGCGCGGCCACGGCGGCGTGCCGCCGGGTCTGCTCGACGACGCCGTTGCGCGCGTCGACCAGCACGACCGCCAGCTCCGCCGTCGAGGCGCCGGTGACCATGTTGCGGGTGTACTGCACGTGCCCGGGGGTGTCGGCCAGGATGAACCGGCGCCGGGGCGTGGCGAAGTAGCGGTAAGCGACGTCGATGGTGATGCCCTGCTCGCGCTCGGCGCGCAGGCCGTCCGTCAGCAGCGCCAGGTCGGGCGCCTCCTGGCCCCGGCTGCGGGAGGCCAGCTCGACGGCCTCCAACTGGTCGGCCAGCACCGACTTGGAGTCGTGCAGGAGCCGCCCGACGAGGGTGGACTTGCCGTCGTCCACGCTCCCGGCGGTGGCGAAGCGCAGCAGCGAGGTGGCGGACGTCCCCTCGACGTCGGCGGCCGGCGTCGTGCTCGTCTGGCTCATCAGAAGTACCCCTCGCGCTTGCGGTCTTCCATCGCGGCCTCGGACAGCTTGTCGTCGGCCCGGGTCGCACCCCGTTCGGTCAGCCGGGAGGCGGCGATCTCGGCGATGACCTTCTCGATCGTGTCGGCGTCGGAGTCGACGGCGCCGGTGCAGGACATGTCGCCGACCGTGCGGTAGCGCACCCGCCGGCGCTCGACGGCCTCGCCCTCCCGGGGCCCGCCCCACTCGCCCGGAGCCAGCCACATGCCGCTGCGCGCGAAGACCTCGCGCTCGTGGGCGTAGTAGATCTGCGGGAGTTCGATCTTCTCCCGCGCGATGTACTGCCACACGTCCAGCTCGGTCCAGTTCGAGAGCGGGAAGACGCGCACGTGCTCGCCCGGCGCGTGCCGCCCGTTGTAGAGCTGCCACAGCTCGGGACGCTGGCGGCGGGGGTTCCAGCCGCCGAACTCGTCGCGCAGCGAGAAGACGCGCTCCTTGGCGCGGGCCTTCTCCTCGTCCCGGCGCCCGCCGCCGAACACGGCGTCGAACCGGTGGTCCTCGATGGCCCGCAGCAGCGGCACCGTCTGGAGCGGGTTGCGCGTGCCGTCCGGACGCTCGCGCAGCTCGCCGCGGTCGATGAACTCCTGCACGGAGGCGACGTGCAGCCGCAGCCCGTGCTCGGCGACCGTCCGGTCGCGGTACTCGATGACCTCGGGGAAGTTGTGCCCGGTGTCCACGTGCAGCAGGGCGAAGGGCACGGGGGCCGGCGCGAACGCCTTCAGCGCCAGGTGCAGCATCACGATGGAGTCCTTGCCGCCGGAGAAGAGGATCACCGGCCGCTCGAACTCGCCCGCGACCTCGCGGAAGATGTGCACCGCCTCGGACTCCAGCGCGTCCAGGTGGCTCAGCGCGTACGGGCTGTCGGCGGGCTCGCCGGTCGCGGTCGCCGTCGTCATGCCAGTCCCCTCTCGGTCAGCAGCGTGTGCACGGCCGCGGCCGACTCGGCGACGCCCTGCTCGTGCGCCGCGATGCGCAGGTCCGGGTCGGCCGGAGCCTCGTACGGGTCGTCCACACCGGTCAGCCCGGAGATCTCCCCGGCCGCCTGCCGGGCGTAGAGCCCCTTGACGTCGCGCTCGGAGCACACCTCGACGGGCGTGGCCACGTGCACCTCGACGTACGGCGTGCCCGCCCGCTCGTGGCGCTTGCGCACCGCCTCGCGGCTGTCCGCGTACGGCGCGATCACGGGCACGAGCACGGTGACGCCGTGCGACGCGAGCAGCTCGGCGACGAAGCCGATCCGCTGCACGTTGGTGTGGCGGTCCTCCCGGGAGAAGCCGAGTCCGGCGGAGAGGAACTCCCTGATCTCGTCGCCGTCCAGCACCTCGGTCCGCCGGCCGGCCTCGGCCAGCCGGGCGGCGAGCGCGTGCGCGATCGTCGTCTTGCCCGCGCTCGGCAGCCCGGTCAGCCAGACCGTGCCGCCCCCGCGTCCTGCCTCAGTCATCCTCTGCGCTCCCTGCGCTTCCCGCGTCTGGTCACTCATCAGCCGTGCAGCCCGCACTCGGTCTTGCCGGAACCCGCCCAGCGCCCGGCACGGGCGTCCTCGCCCGGCGCCACGCGGCGGGTGCAGGGGGCGCAGCCGATGGACGGATAGCCGTCCCACAGCAGCGGGTTGGTCAGCACGCCGTGCTCGGCGACGTAGGCGTCCACGTCCTCCTGCGTCCAGCGCGCGATGGGGGAGACCTTCACCTTCTCCCGCTTCTCGTCCCAGCCCACGACGGGCGTGCCCGCCCGGGTGGGGGACTCCTCGCGGCGCAGCCCGGTCGCCCACGCGTCGTAGCCGGTGAGGCCCTCGCGCAGCGGTGCGACCTTGCGCAGCGCGCAGCACCGGTCGGGGTCGCGGTCGTGGAGCTTCGGGCCGTACTGCGCGTCCTGTTCGGCCACGGTCTGCCGGGGGGTGAGGGTGATGACGTTGACGTCCATCACCGCCTCGACGGCGTCCCGGGTCCCGATGGTCTCGGGGAAGTGGTAGCCGGTGTCCAGGAAGACGACGTCCACACCGGGGAAGACCCGGGAGGCCAGGTGCGCGACCACGGCGTCCTCCATGGAGGAGGTCACGCAGAAGCGCTTCTCGAAGGTCTCGGCGGCCCAGCGCAGGATGTCGGTCGCCGAGGCGTCCTCCAGCTCCCGCCCGGCCTCCTCGGCCAGCTCCCGCAGGTCGGTCGCGGTTCTCATGCGGTTCCCCCCTCGTGGTCGTCGGTCGTCCCGGGTCGCCGCGCGTCCCGCGCGAAGCCCCGGGAGAGCAGGCCGAGGAAGGACAGCCGGAAGGCCCGGTTGCAGGCGCCGCACTCCCAGGCGCCGTGCCCCTCCTCGGACGGCCGCAGGTCCTCGTCCCCGCAGTAGGGGCAGTAGAACGGGGCGGCCCGCTCGCTCATTTCAGTGACCCCTCGTCAGCCCGGGTCACCCACTGGGAGAACCGCTCGCCCTCGGTGCGTTGTTCCTCGAACGCCCGCAGAACCCGTTCCACGTAGTCGGCGAGGCCGTCGGCCGTCACCTTCAGCCCGCGCACCTTGCGGCCGAAGCCGGGGTCCAGTCCCAGCGAGCCGCCCAGGTGCACCTGGTAGCCCTCGACCTGGTTGCCCTCGTCGTCCAGGACGAGCTGCCCCTTGAGGCCGATGTCCGCGACCTGGATGCGGGCGCAGGAGTTGGGGCAGCCGTTGATGTTGATGGTGATCGGCTCGGCGAAGCCGGGCAGCCGCCGCTCCATCTCCTCGATGAGGCTCTGGCCCCGGCCCTTGGTCTCCACGATGGCGAGCTTGCAGAACTCGATGCCGGTGCAGGCCATGGTGCCGCGCCGGAAGGAGGAGGGGCGCGTGGTGAGGTCGAGCGCGGCCAGCTCGTCGGTGAGCGCCCGCACCTGCTCCTCGGGCACGTCGAGGATGATCATCTTCTGCTCGACCGTGGTGCGCACCCGCGCGGAGCCGTGTGCCTCGGCGAGGTCGGCGATCTTGGTCAGTGTCGCGCCGTCCACCCGGCCCACGCGCGGGGCGAAGCCGACGTAGAAGCGGCCGTCCTTCTGCCGGTGCACGCCGACGTGGTCGCGCCAGCGCTCGACGGGGGCGTCCGGCGCCGGGCCGTCGGCCAGCTTGCGGCCGAGGTACTCGTCCTCCAGCACCCGGCGGAACTTCTCCGGGCCCCAGTCGGCCACGAGGAACTTGATGCGGGCCCGGTTGCGCAGCCGCCGGTAGCCGTAGTCCCGGAAGATCGAGACGACGCCCTCGAAGACGTCGGCGACCTCCTCCAGGGGTGTCCAGGCGCCGAGTCGCACGCCGATCTTCGGGTTCGTGGACAGGCCGCCGCCCACCCACACGTCGAAGCCCGGGCCGAGCTCCGGGTGGTGCACGCCGACGAAGGCGATGTCGTTGATCTCGTGGGCCACGTCCAGCACCGGCGAGCCGGAGATCGCGGACTTGAACTTGCGCGGGAGGTTGGAGTAGGCGGGATTGCCCACGACGCGGCGGTGCACCTCGTCGACGGCGGGGGTGCCGTCGATGATCTCGTCGGCCGCGATGCCCGCGACGGGCGAGCCGAGGATGACGCGCGGGGTGTCGCCGCAGGCCTCGGTCGTGGACAGTCCCACGCCTTCCAGGCGACGCCAGATCTCCGGCATGTCCTCGATGCGGATCCAGTGGTACTGGATGTTCTGCCGGTCGGTGATGTCGGCGGTCCCGCGCGCGAACTCCTGCGAGATCTCGCCGATGACGCGCAGCTGCTCGGTGGTCAGCCGGCCGCCGTCGACGCGGACGCGGAGCATGAAGTACTCGTCGTCCAGCTCCTCCGGCTCCAGCACGGCCGTCTTGCCGCCGTCGATGCCGGGCCTGCGCTGCGTGTAGAGGCCCCACCAGCGCATCCGGCCCCGGAGGTCGGCGCCGTCGATGGACGCGAAGCCGCGGTGGGCGTAGATCGTCTCAATGCGTGTCCGCACATTGAGACCGTCATCGTCCTTCTTGGTCTGCTCGTTGGCGTTGAGGGGGGTGAAGTGTCCCTTGGCCCACTGGCCTTCGCCACGGTGGCGGCCGGTCCTGCGGCGCGTCGGGGCGGTGGCTTGCTCGGGCGTGTCGGCCATGGTGGCAGGTCCTTCGGGCTGACGGGTGGATGGCGGGAGGGGGCGGCCGTGCGCGTGCGGGCACGCGGGCCGGGGCACACGGCGGTGCGGTCCGCGCTGGGTGGCTCCCGGCCACGGGGCCGGGAGGCGAAGTCAGGGGGTGGCACCCGCCCGCGACAGCGGGGGCGGCGTGCGGTGCGGCGGGGCGTGCGGCGTTCGTGGTGCTGTGACTGTCAGCCCGCCGGACAGATCGCGCTGGACATGCGGCAAAGGTCGACGTGACGCCGACTCACCAAGAAGATTCCAGCTCTGGACATGGGAGGAAGACTCGCACGCGCGCTTGGACGGAGTCCACCGTTATCCATGATGTGGACAAGACCGTCTCGCGGTGCGGGATACTGTGGGGTGCGTCACAGGCGGGCCGCGCCGGGCCGCGCCGGGCCGCGCCGGGTCAGTCGGACGGCCACACCGAGGGGGCGTGGGCCTCCGGCTCGTTCTCCGTCCGGGTGTCGAAGAGGCGGAATCCCCGGCGCCGGTAGTTGGTCAGCGCGTGCGGGGAGTCCTTGCTGCAGGTGTGCACCCACACCCGGCGCGTGGGCTCCCGGCCGGACCACCGCTGCGCGAGGTCCCAGGCCCGCGCCGTGCCCTCGAAGAGCAGCCGACCGCCGATGCCGCGCCCGCGGAAGCCCGGCAGCAGACCGAAGTAGCTGATCTCCACGACGCCCTCGGGCTGGGCGTCCAGTTCGATGTACCCGGCCGGCGTCCCGTGGTCCCAGGCCACCCATGTCTCGGTGCCGGGCCGCTCCAGGAAGCCCTTCCAGCGTGCGCGGCCCCACGGCAGCCGGTCGGTCCAGGCGTGGTCGGTGCCCACGGAGGTGTAGAGGAAGCGGCTGAACTCCGGACTCGGCACCTCGGCCCGGACGATCCGGATGCCGGACCCCGTGTCCGATCCGTGGACACCGGCGGCGGGTGGACGGAGATCGTCGGCCGAGGTCTGTTCCAGCGACCACGTCGTCACGGTGATCTCGCCCGTGGGTCCCTGCGTGGTGCTGTCCGTGGCGCTGTCCATCCGGGCATCCCATCACACCGTGCTCGGCCGTCCGGCTCCCGCCCCGCCCCGGGCGGGACGGTGGGCCGGCAGGATGGAGCCGCCGTACCGGCCCGTCCCCGTCCCCCGGCCGAAAGGGGAAGCCGTTGGCCCCGTCACCCCGCCCGTGCCCGCCGCCCCCGGCGAGCCCCACCGGGCGACCCGCCGGACCCGGTCGCCCGCGGCGGGACGCGCCCGTCGCGGTGCTCGGCGAGTGCGTGGCCGACGCCTTCACCACCCCGGCCGGCCCCGGCGCCCTGGACCTGCACGTGCTCCCCGGGGGAGGCCCGGCCAACACCGCCGCCGCGCTCGCCCGGCTCGGCACGCCCACCCGCTTCCTCGGCCGGCTCTCCGACGACGTCTTCGGCCGTCTCTTCCGCTCCCGGCTGACGGCCGCCGGCGTCGACCTCGGGGCCGTCGTCGAGGCCGCCGAGCCCAGCACCCTCGCCGTGGCCGACGTCGACGCCGGCGGCGGCGCCGCGTACTCCTTCCACGCCACCGGCACCGCCGACTGGCAGTGGACGGACGCCGAACTGGAACGGGCCGCGCGTGCCCCGGCGGCCTGCCTGCACACCGGCTCCCTCGCCCTCGTGCGCGATCCCGGCGGACCGGCCGTCGAACGGCTCCTCGCGGCCGTCCGGCCCCGGGCCACCGTCT
This sequence comes from Streptomyces chumphonensis, assembly GCF_014779715.1. GTDB lineage: Bacteria > Actinomycetota > Actinomycetes > Streptomycetales > Streptomycetaceae > Streptomyces > Streptomyces chumphonensis. The sequence goes on along the minus strand of NZ_JACXYU010000002.1, from coordinate 473,670 downwards.
CGCTGGACCCCAACGTGCGACCCCTCCTCGTCGACCCCGCGCGCTACCGCGCACGCCTGGCCCGGTGGTGCGCGGCGGCCGACGTCCTGCGGTGCTCCGAGGAGGACCTGGACCACCTGCTGCCGGACGCCGGGCCCGAGCGGGCGGCCGACACCTGGCACACGTCGGGCGTGCGGCTCGTCGTCGTCACCCTCGGCGCACGCGGCGTCTTCGCCTCGCTCGACGGCCACCGGCTGCACGTTCCGACGCCTCCGGTCGCCGTCGTCGACACGGTCGGGGCCGGGGACGCCTTCACCGCCGGCCTGCTGCACGGGCTGCACCGGGCCGGCGAGCTGGGCGGACGCCTCGACGGGCTCGGCCCCGACGTCCTGCACGACGCGCTGACCACAGGAGTTCGGCTCTCGGCGGCCGTCTGCGCCGTGCGCGGTGCCGATCCGCCCCGCGAGACCCCCCGCTGAGCCGGGCCCCCGCGCTCCCGGCGGAGGCCGGCGGCCGGGCCCGTCCCACGTCACCGGTGCGCGTCCCGGACCGGAAGCCGGATACGTTGGGTGCGTGCGAGCAGCCGAACCGTCCCCCAGGCGCCGCTCCGCCGGGCGCGTGAGCATGAGCGGTCTCTACCGCAACATCCCGAAGAAGCGACTCTCGTGGCTGCTGCTGAAGGACACGGTCAACTCCTGCATGGAGTACCGCATCCTCGGCCTCGCCGCCGAGGCCGCGTTCTTCACGCTGCTCTCCCTGCCGCCCCTGCTGCTCGGCCTCCTCGGACTGCTCGGCTACCTGGACGCGTGGATCGGCACGGACACCATCGACAGCGTCCGCACCAACATCCTCGACGCCTCCGCCACCGTCCTCTCCGACCGCGGTGTCAACGAGATCGCCGCACCCCTCATCGACGACGTCATCGAGGGCGGTCGGCCCGACATCGTCTCCTTCGGCTTCGCGCTCGCCCTGTGGTCGGGCTCGCGCGCGGTGAACGTCTTCATCGACACGATCACGGTCATGTACGGGCTCGACGGGCACCGGGGCATCGTGAAGACCAGGCTGCTGGCCTTCCTGCTCTTCCTCGTCGCGCTGCTGATCGGAGCCGTCGCGCTGCCGCTCATGGTGATCGGCCCCGACGCCGTGATCAGCTGGGTGCCGCAGGCGGAGTGGGTCGTCCAGATCTTCTACTGGCCCACCGTCCTGCTGCTCTCCGTCGCGTTCCTCACCACGCTCTTCCACGTCTCCGTCCCCGTCCGCTCGCCGTGGCGCGAGGACATCCCGGGGGCCCTGGTCGCGCTGCTCATGTGGGTGGGCGGCTCGTTCCTGCTGCGCCTGTACCTGACTGCCACCGTGGAGGGGCCGACGATCTACGGGTCGCTGGCCGCACCCGTCGCCGTGCTGCTGTGGATCTTCGTCTCGGCGTTCGCCGTCCTGGTCGGCGCCGCCGTCAACGCGGCGATCGACCGGGTGTGGCCGTCGGTCGCCACGGCCGCGGCGCGGCGCGCCCGTGACCGGCAGCGGGAGCGGGAGGCGGCGGTGCTGGTCGCCGCCGCCGAGGCCCGCCGCCACGGGGGCGGGACCGCCGCCGGGGCGGACCCGGGGTCCGGGGCGGCCGACGACGAGGAGGAGGACGACGGCTCCGGCCCCGAGCCCCCCGAGTACCCCGAACGCTGGGCACGCTTCCTGCCGCCGGAGGACCTCCGCTCGCGGCTCAAGGGGCCCCGCCACTGACGCACGGCCCCACCCGGCCGGTCCCCGCACTCCGGGTCGCCCGCACGCCGCACAGGGGTCGTGCAACCGGTCGAACGGTGACACAGTGAAGGAGTTCGCCTTCCGGTCTGGGGTGCGGCATGAACACGCAGCGAACGGTTCCCGGGGCCACCGGGCCGGGCGGGTGGCCCGCCGACCCGCGCACCACGCTCGCCCTCAACCGCATGGGCACCTTCGACCTGGACCTCGACCGCGACGTCATGCACCTGGACGAGGGCGCGCTCGCCGTCTTCGACCTGCGCCGCGACGAGTACGACGGCCGACCGGCGGGCCTCGGCGGCCGGGTGCCGCCGTCGGAGTCCGCCCGGATGGACGCGCTGGTCTCCCGGGCCATCGAGGACGGGCGCCCCCGCTACGGCCTGTACTTCCGCGTCCGCTGCCGCGACGGCACCCTGCGCTGGACGCACACCCTGGGCCACATCCTCCGCGACCCCGCCGGCCGGGCCCACCGCCTCGTCGGCGTCGTGCGGGACGCCACGGACGAACTGTCGGGCGAGGCCGGCCCCGGCGCTCCCGGCACCGAACGCCACCGAGAGTCCGGCGTCGTGGAGGAGACGACCGCCGCCCTCGCCCACGCGCGGTCCGTGCGCGACGTCATCGACGTCCTGGAGAGCGCCCGCGGCATGGGGCGACTCGGCGCCGTCAGCCTCCTGATGGGGCTGGTCGAGGGCAACCACATCCGCCAGATCGCCGAAGGCCGCACGGCGAGCCTCGTGCCCGAGCTGGAGTACACCCGCATCGACGCGGACTTCCCCATGAGCGAGGTCGTCCGCACGATGACGCCGCGCTTCTTCGTCTCCCGGCAGGAGTTCGCCGCCCGCTACCCCCGGCTGTGGCCCCACATCGCGCCGCTGCACGCCACCGCCGCCGCGTACCTGCCGCTGATCGCCCAGGGGCGGGCGATCGGCGCCGTCGGGCTCCTCTTCCGTGACAAGCACACCTTCCCGCCCCACGAGGAGACCCTGCTCACCGCGCTCACCAGCACGATCGCGCAGAGTCTGCAACGGGCGATGCTGTACGAGCAGGAGATGGAGCTGGCCGAGAGCCTCCAGCGCTTCATGCTGCCCCACACCATCCCCGCGGTGCCGGGGCTGCGCACCGAGGTCAGCTACCGGCCGGCCCGCCGGGGGCGGGACATCGGCGGGGACTGGTACGACGTCATCCCCCTGCCCGGGGGCCGGGTCGCGGCGGTCATCGGCGACGTGCAGGGCCACGACACGCACGCCGCCGCCGTCATGGGCCAGCTGCGCATCGTGCTGCGCGCCTACGCGGCCGAGGGCCACACCGCCTCGACGGTGCTGGCCCGCGCGTCCGCGTTCCTGCACGACCTGGACACCGACCGCTTCGCGACCTGCCTGTACGCCGAGGCCGACCCCTCCACCGGCTGGCTGCGCCTGGTCCGCGCCGGGCACCTGGACCCACTGCTGCGGGGGTCGGACGGCCGGTGCCGGGTGCTGCCGGTGGCCGGTGCCCTGCCCCTGGGACTGCCCCACCTGGGCGCACCGGACTTCCCGGTGACCTCCGTGGAGCTGGCGGTCGGGGAGACGCTCGTGATGTTCACCGACGGCCTGGTCGAGCGGCCCGACGCCGACCTGGACGACGGCGTGCGCGCCCTCGTCGACGCCGTCGGGCGCGGCCCGGACGACCTGCGCAAGCTCGCCGACTGGCTCTGCGAGCTGCCCAACGCGCGGGCGGGCGTCGACGACCTGGCCCTCGTCCTGCTGCGGCGCGACGCCTCGCCCGTCCCGCAGCTCGGCCGTCGTCTCCACCACCACGTCGCACCGGGGGACCTGCGGGCCGTCGCCGGGGTGCGGCAGATGGCCAGGGCGGCCGTGCGCTCCTGGAACGCCGACGCCTGCGCCGACGCCCTGGAGCTGGTCACCCACGAACTGACGGTCAACGCCCTGCGGCACACCGGCGGCGGCGCGGTCGTCACCTTCCGGCTCCTGGACGGCGCCGACCGCCGGGTCCGCGTCGAGGTCGAGGACACCTCCACCGAGGCCCCCGAACTCGGTCGCGACGAGGACATCGGCCTGACGGGGCGCGGGATGCTGCTCGTCGACCGGCTCGCCGACGTGTGGGGCGTGGAGCCGCGCGGCACCGGGAAGTCCGTGTGGTGCGAGTTCGTCGCACCGACCCGCTACGGCGCCCCCGCATAGCCCCCGCCCCGCCCCACGTCGCCCCCTCGCCGAAACGGGGGGCCTCTGGCGTCGCGGAGGCGGGGCGCCGTAGCATCGACGCATGCGCCGACGACATTGACCCTCGCCCGCCTCCGTTCCCTCCCTCCGCCGCAGGCTGTACGCCTACGCGGGGCTGGAGGACCTCGTCCTGCTCTACCCCGTCTACGCGGTGCTCTTCGCCGACACGGGGCTCGACGCGGCCGAGATCTCCTCGCTGTTCGTCATCTGGTCGCTCGCCGGGTTCGTGCTGGAGGTCCCCTCCGGTGTCCTGGCCGACCTGCTGCCGCGCCGGACGCTGCTGGTCCTCGCGCCACTGCTGAACGGCGCCGGGTTCGCGCTGTGGACCGTCGCGCCCTCCTATCCCGCGTTCGCGGCGGGTTTCGTTCTGTGGGGTGCCGGGGAGGCGCTGCGGTCCGGCACCTACCAGGCGCTGGCCTGGACGGAGCTGGACCGCCTCGGCGCGGCGGACGGATATGAGCGGCTCGTCGGGCGCGGCCGGGCGCTGGGGCTCACCGCCCAGCTGCTCGCCGCCGCCCTGGCCGGGCCGGTCCTGGCCGCGGGCGGCTACCGCGCCCTGGGACTGGCCAGTACGGCGGCGCTTGTGCTGTGTGCCTGCGTCGCCCTCACCCTTCCCGACTCCCGCGCCCCCGCGCCGGATGAGGGGGAGGAGGAACCGGGCTTCCGCGCGGTCCTGCGCGGCGGCCTGCGGGAACTGCGCCGCACCCCCGGTGCGCGCCGGGCGGCGCTCTTCTGGGCGGTCGTCACGGGCGTCACGGCGCTGGACGAGTACGTACCGCTCCTGGCCGACGCGGTCGCCCCGGGGCCGGCGGCGCTGCCGCTGCTGGTCGGCCTCGTCACGGCCGGAGCGGCGGTGGGCGGCTGGCTGGCCGGCCGGGGGCCCCGTCGGGCGGGCGGGGTCCTGGCGGCGGGCGCCGCCTGCCTCGCCGGAGGTGCGCTCAGCGGCCACCCGGCCGGGCTCGTCCCGGTGGCCGTCGCCTACGGCGTCTTCGAGTGGACCATGGCGCGGGCCGACGCCCGGCTCCAGGCCGCCGTCTCCGACCGGTCCCGGGCGACGGTCACCTCGCTCGCCGGTTTCGGCTCCGAGGTCGTCGCGGTCCTCGTCTTCGCCGGGTACGCCCTCGGTTCGCAGGTCGCCGGAACCGGCCTCCTCTTCGCCGCCGGTGCCGTGCCCTACCTGCTGATGTCCCTGTCCGATTTCCGCGAGTGGCGACGCCGCGGGCGTCGCACACTGAAGGAGTGATGGACGACGAGAGCAGGTACGAAGCGGTCCGCGGCCGGGACGCGCGGTTCGACGGTGTGTTCTTCACGGCGGTCCGTACGACCGGCATCTACTGCCGCCCGAGCTGCCCGGCGGTCACCCCGAAACGGCAGAACGTCACCTTCCACCCCTCGGCCGCCGCCGCCCAGGCCGCCGGGTACCGGGCCTGCCGCCGGTGCCGCCCCGACACGGTGCCCGGCTCGGCCGAGTGGAACGTCCGGGCCGACGCCGTGGGCCGGGCGATGCGCATGATCGCCGACGGTGTGGTGGACCGCGAGGGGGTCGGCGGGTTGGCCGGGCGCCTCGGCTACAGCGCCCGGCAGCTCCAGCGCCAGCTGACCGGGGAGCTCGGGGCCGGTCCGATCGCGCTCGCCCGCGCCCAGCGCGCGCACACCGCGCGGACGCTGCTGCAGACCACGGGCCTGCCGGTCACCGAGATCGCCTTCGCCGCCGGGTTCGCCAGCGTCCGGCAGTTCAACGACACGCTCCGCGCCGTGTACGGCACCACCCCGACCGGCCTGCGCGGCGCGTCGGGCACTCCGCCCGAGGGCGACGGGGTGCCCCTGCGGCTCGCCCACCGGACCCCCTACGACGCGGCGGGCGTCTTCGACTTCCTCGGCCGCCGCGCGGTGCCGGGCGTGGAGGAGGTGACCGGCGAGCCGGGGGAGCGCCGCTACCGCCGCACCCTCGCCCTGCCGCACGCCCACGCCGTCGCCGAGGTCGGGGAGCGCGGCGGAGCGGGGTGGCTGCCCTGCCGGCTGCACCTGGCCGACCTGCGGGACCTGACCACCGCCGTCCAGCGCCTGCGGCGGCTGTTCGACCTGGACGCCGACCCCTGGGCCGTCACCGACCGGCTCGCCCGCGACCCGCTGCTGCGGCCGTCCGCCGCCGCCCGGCCGGGGCTGCGCTCGCCCGGCGCGGCCGACGGCGCCGAACTGGCCGCCCGCGCCGTGCTCGGGCAGCAGGTCACCGTCCGGGCCGCCCGGACCCTCACCGCCCGGCTCGTCGCCGCGTACGGCAAACCGCTGTCCGCCGCGGACGGCACGCTGACCCGCTTGTTCCCCGACGCCGCCACCCTGGCGGAGGCCGACCTCGCGGAACTCGGCATGCCCGCCGCCCGGCGGGCCGCGCTGCGCACGGTGATGACGGCCGTCGCCGACGGCTCGGTGCGGCTGGACCCCGGTGCGGACCGCGAGGAGACCCAGCGCGCCCTGCTCGCGCTGCGCGGCGTGGGTCCGTGGACGGCGTCCTACATCCGCATGCGGGCCCTCGGCGACCCCGACGTGCTCCTGACCGGTGACGCGGGGGTCCGGCACGGTCTGGCGCACCTCGGCGGCACGCCCGACCCGGCGGCCTGGCGGCCCTGGAGCTCCTACGCGGTCCACCACCTGTGGTCGGTCGCCGCGTCCGCCGTCGACGGGTGACTCCCGGGCCGTCCCGTCCCCCGTCACTCTCGGGAGTGACGCTCCGTCGGCATTCCCGTTGCGGCCGACGCCAGTTGGCGCGCCGCGCGGCCCTACGGGTGGGCGGCGGCGCGGCACGCGGCGACACTGTCACCATGACGCACGACTGGTGGACCCGGCTGTACGCGGACGACCAGCCCGACGCGGGGCGCACCGCGGCGGCCGACAGCCTGGACGACCGCTTCGAGGCGGCCGCCCGCGCCCTGGACCACGGCGGAGACGGCTTCCCCGGCCGGCGGGGGCCGACCGGGGGCGCCGGGCCCGCCGAATCCCCCGGGCGCGTCGACGACCGCCCGCCACCGCCCGGGCGCGAACCGTCGGCCTGGCCGGAGGCCGATCCGGCCCGCCTCGATCAGCTGGCGCCCGACACCGAGTTGGACGGCGCCGGCTACGGCGCGCTCACCGTGCGGACCGTCTCCGTACGCGGGGACTCCGCCCGGCTGCGGGGCCGCCCCCGCCACGACGCGCAGCTGACGGCGCGCTTCGGAGCGGGCGACGACGCGTTGCTGCTGCTCGCGGTCGCGGGCAGCCACCCGGGCGCGTCGTCGGGCCAGCGAGCCGCTCGGACGGCCTGCCACCGGATCGCCGAAGCGGTGGGCCGCAGTCACGCGGCTCTGCTGGACGACGTGCGGGCCGGTCGGCGCGGCGCGCTCAAGTCGGGCCTCGGCCGGCTGACCGGACGCGGCCTCGGCGCTCCCCGCCGCCCGGCCGACGACGCCGACGGGACGGCCGAGCGGGCCGCCTGGCTGCGGTGCCTGCTGCTGCCCGTCGACCCCCGCTGCCGGACCCGGCTGTTCTTCGGCGCGGGCCCCGGGGGCCTGTTCCGGTTGCGGGCCGGCGCGTGGGACGACATCGAGCCGGAGGCGGTCGCCGGGCCCGTCCCCGTGACGCCCGGCGGCACGCGACCCTCCGTCCCCCCGCTCGTGCCCCCGTTCCGCTTCCGTGCCGCCGTCGCCCGGCCGGGGGACACGCTCCTCCTGTGCGGCCCGGGGCTGTCCGAGCCGCTGCGCGGCGCGCCGGAGCTGGCCCGCGAACTCGCCGCCCGCTGGGCCGGGGACGCGCCCGGTCCGGCGGCGTTCCTCACGGACGTCCAGCTCCCCGTCGAGGGCCACGCCGACGACCGCACGGCCGCCGCCGTGTGGGAGTCCTGAGCGCGGGGCCGTCCGCGGCGCCCGCCGGGCGGCCACCGGACTCAGCCGAACTGCTTCTCGATCGCGGCGAGTTTCTCCTCCAGGGAGTCCAGCCGTCCGCCCGCCTGCCCGATGTCGCCGTTCTCCCCGGACGCGGGCTTCCGTCCCCGCTCGGCGGTCTCCTCCTCGGCGGCGGCGAGGGCCGCGCGGGCCCGCACGGGCTGCTCCACCTCGACGGCGACCTCGACGTCCTGCGGCACGGCGGCGCGTCCGGGCACCCAGCCGGGCCGCCGTCGGCTGAGCGCCTTCAGGCGGGCCCGCTCCAGCTTGGTCTGCTCACGCTGCCGGGCCCGTTCACGCTCCTTGGTCCGCCGCTCCTCCCGCACCTCGTCGACGGCCTCGTCCAGCGTGCGCACCCCCTCCAGCAGCATCAGCGACCAGGCGCGGAAGGTCTCGCGCGGTGCCCGAAGCCAGCGCACCACCCGGATCTGCGGCAACGGGCGCGGCACGAGGCCCTGTTCGCGCAGCGCGGCCCGCCGGGTCTGCTTGAGCGCCCGGTCGAAGAGGATGGCGGCCGAGATCGACATCCCGGCGAAGAAGTGCGGAGCGCCCGCGTGGTCGGCGCCGCGCGGGGCGTGGACCCAGTTGAACCAGGCGGCGGCCCCGGCGAAGATCCACACCAGGAGCCGGGAACCGACGGAGGCGTCCCCGTGGCTGGCCTCACGCACGGCGATGACGGCCGAGAACATCGCCGCCCCGTCCAGCCCGAAGGGGACGAGGTACTCCCAGCCGCCGTCGAGGTTCAGGTTCTGCCGGCCGAATCCGACGAGCCCGTGGAAGGACAGGGCCGCGGCCACTCCGGCGCAGCAGAAGAGCAGCAGGTAGGAGGCGGTCGCGTAGACGGTCTCCTTCCGGCGGCGTCGTTCCTCGCTGCGTTCCCAGGAGTCGTGCTGCGCGGCGTCCTCGGCGGACTTCCTGCCGCGCACCATCAGGACGACGGCCCCCAGCAGGCCGGCGAGCATGACGGCTCCCGCCACCGTCCACTGCAGTGATCCATCCGTGAGTTCCATACCGGTGCCCCTCGTCGGCCGTCGGCCGTGGACCCGGGGTCCGGGGAGCCGGGCCGCGGGTGCCGCTTTCTCGCGGTGCATCCTGACCCAGGGCGGGGGCGTGTAGGGGCGATTCCCGGCAAGTGCCCGCCAACGAGGTGCGGTGGGGCGTGCCACGACCCCACGCGTTCGAACACGTCAGGTGTCGGCGGTCAGGCGTGCGATGCGCTCGGCGTCCTTCGTGCGGGGGCAGGTGACGCAGGTCTCCTCGGGGCGGAGGGTGTAGTAGAGGCAGCAGCTCGCGCGGTCGCGCGTGGGGAGGCGGCTGCCGTCGGGGGCGGTCAGTTCGCGGAAGCCGGCGCCGCGCGGGAAGGGTGCCGTGGCGCCCGGCAGCAGCGCCTCGGCGGCCTCGATCGCCCGCCTCTCCTGCCCCAAGAGCCGGCCGACGTACCACAGGCCCTCGGTGATCTCGTCCGCCGCCGCGCCCCACAGCGCGCGCGGACCGCGCCGCATGTGCGGCCGGAAGCCCTCCAGGACCGGGCCCAGGTGTTCGGCGACGGCCGTTCGCACCTCGGCCCGCAGCGCCTCCTCGTGCGGGACGACCAGGGCGTCCCGGTGGTGCGCCGCCGGGTCGTCCGGAAGGCAGGCGAACGTGGTCGTGCGCAGGGCCAGGCGGCCGTGGGCGCGGTGGAACGCCACCGCGTCGGCCGGGAAGCGCGGCACCCGGCGCAGCAGGAACCACGGCACGGTGATCAGCAGGGTCGCGGGCCACGCGTAGCGGTGCAGCCCGAAGGAGGCGATGACGTCGGGCCGGGCGCTCACACCGTAGTCCCGGCGGATCTGCTCGTCGTCGCAGGCGAGGAACGCCTCCAGGGCGCCGCCGCCGTCGGCCAGCTCCGAGCTGGTCACCCAGCCCTCCCCCGTGGGGGGCGGGGCCCCGCCGGTGTCGGTGATCACCAGCCCGGGCAGGACTTCTTCGAGCCGCGCGTAGGCGGCGGCGAGCGGTGCCTCCGCTGCGGGGGCGGACGGCACTGGGGCGAGGCTGGTGGCGGCCATGCGCGAGGTCCCGATTCCACGATCACTGACAGGTAAGCCTTACCTTACCGGATCTTCGGGTGGTTTGATCTCCGGCACTCTCGGCCTAGGGTGCTCTTCGGACAGTTCGGCGGACAGGAGCGGACGGATGGCACGGACCCGGGCGGAGTCGTCGTCGGTGCCTCCCGCGACCCCCCGCCCGTCCGCGCGCCGCCCCGACCGGCCCCTCCCGGCACCCTCGCCCGGCGACGACGCCCCCGTCGTCCTGGACGCCCCCCGCCCCCGCGGTCCTCTCGACCCCGCCGGCCTCCTCGGCCCGTCCGGTGGCCCGTCCGAACCGGCGCCGGGCCCCTCGCGGGAGCGGGGGGCGCGTTTGGCCGGCCCCACGCCGCAGAGCGTGCGCGGGGAGCATGTACACGCGGTGCAGGGCCCGCCCCCGCCCCGGATGCCGCGCCGCCACTCCGTCCGGGCGCAGATCCTCAGCGCCCTGCGGGAGGCGCTGCTGGAGGGGGAGCTGGAGCCCGGCCGTGTCTACTCGGCTCCGGTACTCGCCGAACGCTTCGGCGTGTCGCCCACCCCGGTCCGGGAGGCCATGCAGCGGCTCGCCGCCGAAGGCGCGGTCGAGACCGTGCCGAACCGGGGCTTCCGGGTGGCCGAGCGCTCGTCGTCGGACCTCGCCGAACTCATCGAGATCCGGGCCCTGCTGGAGGTGCCGCCGCTGCTCGCGCTGGCCCGGTCCCTGCCCGCCGAGCGGTGGCGTCCGCTGCGTCCGCTGGCGCAGGCGACCGTCACCCACGCGGCCCGGGGTGAGCGAGGCGCCTACGCGGAGGCCGATCTGGCCTTCCACCGGGCGCTGCTGGAGCTCACCGGCAACCGGCACCTCGTGCGGGTGGCGGAGGACGTACGCCGCCGGTGCGTGCGCCCGCCGCGGTCCCCGAGTGCGGTGCTGGCCACGGCCCGGGAGCACGTCCTGCTCCTCGACGCGCTCACCGCCGGGGACCTCGTCGCCGCCGAACGCCTGCTCCGCGACCACGGCGTGCACTGAGCGCTCCGCACGGGTCCGCTGCCGGGCGCGCACGCCCTGGGCACGTCCCCCGGGCGACGGCCCGCCCGTGCCTCAGGCGGCGGCCAGCCGCTCCGCGAGCCATGTCGGGACGCCGCCCAGCAGCCGGAACAGGCGCTGTGCCTCGGCTCGCAGCCGGGTGGCCTCGGGCTCGGGCTGGACGTCGGCGAGGGCGGCCAGCGCCGGTGCCATCCCCACCAGGAAGCCGAGCTCCTCACGGAGCCGCAGTGACTCGGTGAAGCCGTGCCGCGCCTCGGTGAGGTCGCCGCCGCGCAGGGCCAGCCCGGCGAGATGGCGCCAGGTGAAGGAGCACAGCAGGGTGTCGCCGTGCGCGGTGGCCGCCGCGTGGGCCCGCCGGTACGCCGCCTTCGCCGCCTGCGGGGTGTCGCCGAGGTGTTCGGCGAGCAGCCCGCGCCGGAAGTCCAGGACCGCACGGCCGGGGGCGGTCGGCGGCAGCAGCGCCGCGGCCCGGCCCAGCGCGGAGCGGGCCTCGTCCGCCCGGTCGCGCACGCCCAGGACGGTGGCCGCGTAGGCGAGGTGGCCGCGCTCGCAGGCGGCGGCGCCGCGCAGGGCGTCGCCCTGGGCCAGCGCCTCGGCGGTCCGTACCGCCTCCTCCGCCTCGGCCCAGCCGGCGGTGGTGAACATGCACCGCTCGACGAGCAGTCCGGCCCTCCGGACGGCGGCGCCCGCGTCGGTCGCCGCGTCGGCCGCGAGCAGCGCCGCGGCGTCGTCCCAGCAACCGCGGGACCGCAGCCGCCACACGGCGCGGTCCAGCGGGTCCTCACCCTGTTCCCGGTGTACCGAACCTGACATGGCGGAGTCCGCCACAGTGCCCTCCCCAAGCGCGTCATCGAGCCGGATGGTGCCGGTGAGCCCGGACGAACCCCTCTGGGCCCGGGTGATCGCATCACAGCACGGAAGCGGCACGGAGCCAAGAGGCCGGTGTGAATTCTTTCACAATCTTGAACCGATGGGAGCGGCGTGCAGCGGGCGTCGACGCCCCCTCGCGACGCCCGAACCGTAACCGTGGGTTAAGACCCTCGTGCGGTCGCCGTCGGTGCGGGGATCTGGTGTTTCGCGGAGACGGCGTGGCAGGATACGGGCCTGGAACTCGCCTTAACTGAGCGTGAGTCGGGCGGAGCGGGAAAGGCGGTGAGCATGGCCGCAGCCGGGGAGGTGCCGCAGGGCGCCGTCGGAGGCACGTTGGCGGAGCGCCTCGGCTACCTGTTCGCGAACATGCATCCGTCGGGCTCTCCCTACACCAACGCCCATGTGGCGGAGGTCGTCAGCGGTCATCCCGAGGAGTACGGCGGCGTCCGGCTGACCGAGCAGTACCTGTCGATGCTGCGCAACGGCCGGCGCGCGAACCCCAGCCCCGACGTCCTGCGGGCGCTGGCGAAGTTCTTCGGGGTGCCCGGCGGCTACCTGCTGGGGGACCTCTCCGCGACGCAGGCGGAACGGGTCGAGGAGGAGGTCCGGTTCCTCGTCGCCATGCGGGACCGGCGCGTCCGGGCGATCGCGCTGCGTTCGGTCGGGTTGCCGCCCGAGGTGCAGGACAGCCTGACCACGATTATCGGCCAGTTTCGGCAGCAGATGAATTTGCCCGTGGAACCTCCGGAATCCGACGAACGCCCTGCGTGCGGCGGTTCGGAGCCTGCGGGGTGAGGCGGGGCGGGCGGTCCCCCCAGGACACGGTGGCCCGGCACGGGGGTCCGGGCCGCCTGTGACAAGGGCGGCGCCGAGCGGCAGGCCGGTTCGGCGCCGCCCTCCTTCTCGGTGATCACCGCGGGTGCGTGCGGGAGGTCGCCGGTCCGAACCTGAAGCCGTGGCTTGATATCGCCTGCGGTGCCGCGTCCCCGCAGGGGGTGAACGGCTTTGTGCTGCGCGACCGTTGGCCGATGCGGTAGAAAGGTCCTGTGCCCGTCCGGTGTGCATCCCCCGTCGCACCGGGCGGGCCTTCTCGTGTTCCGGTGCGGCATGTTCCGATGCCGCGTGTTCCGGTGTCGTGCGTTCCGAGGCCGTGTGCTTCCGCTCGGCGCTCATCCGGACCCCCGCCGCCCTGAGTCCGACGCGCGCCGAGGACCCCTCAGCGTCCGACGGTGTCCCGTTCGGCCCGGTCCCCCGCGTGCAGCAGGACCAGGCGGCCGCCTTCGTCGAGGGGGGTGGGCGTGTGCAGCACTCCCGCCGCCCTCCCGTCGGCGGCGTCGAAGAGCAGGATCTCCCCGTGCCCGCCCCGGCTGACGGCCACCCGGTCGCCGCCCGGGGAAGCGGCGACGGCGCGGCGCTGCACACCGTCCCACGGCGTGCCGCCACGGCGCGGCGCCCCGTCCATGGCCGGCAGGGGAATCCGGGCGGAGACCGAGGGGGGCCCGTCCCCGCGCGCCAGCAGCAGGAGTTCGTCGCCGTCCGGGTGGATACGGGTGAAGGCCGCGTGGTCCCGGGCGAGGGCCATACGGAAGACGAGCCCCGGGCCGAGGTCGGCGCGCGCGGTCAGCCCCGTGTCGAGGTCGTGGCACCAGGCGGTGTTCGTCCACTCCGGCCAGCGGGCCGGGTCGGCCGGCCCGCCGCGCAGGCAGGACCACAGCAGCCGGTGCGGCGCGTCCAGTCGCAGGAACCAGCCCCGTCCCGGGCCGCCCCAGGACAGCGGGTCCTCGGCGACGAGGGTGCCGTCGTCGAGCCGGGCGCGGTGGACCCCCTCCCCGGTGGCCGTGAACACCCGGTCCGAGGCGGGGTCGTAGGCGTCGCCGTGCCCGTCGTCCGGCAGCGGGAGCGTGGCGTCCGGCCGGACGCGGGGGCAGCCGGGGCCCGCCGCGAGCAGCCGGGAGTGGCGGAGGAGGGCGAAGCCGCCCGGTGCCCGCTGCCGCAGGACGAGGTGCGGGGCCGGGCCGCCCGTCAGGGTCACCCCGGGCTCGTCCACGCGGACGCGGGTGCGGCACGCGCGGCCGGTGGCCAGGTCGACGGCGGTGAGTAGGTCGCTCCAGGGTTCATCGGCGTGGCCGAGTCCGGTGGTGACGGCCAGGCGGCGGCCCGAGGGGTCGGCCGCGAGGTGCTCGGCGGGCGTGGCCACGGGTATCGCCGCGCTCTCCAGTGCCCCGCCGCCCGCCGCGGCGAACGGGTCGAGGACGAGGAGGGCGCCGGCGAGGTCGTCGACGCACGCCACCCGGTCACCCGGCAGTCGCAGGAAGCCCGCGTGCTCGCTGACGTGCCGGCCCTCCACGGCGGCGACCTCCCGGTGGGACGCGCCGGCTGAGAGGTCCAACAGGCTGATGCGCCCGGCGACATGGTCGGCGACGAGCAGCAGGGTCTCGGGGGTGGGCACGGGCGTCCTCCGGTGGTCGAGTGCGGCATGAGGGTGTCTGGAAATGATTATCATGTGTATCCTGCGCTGCGCGGAGTGCCCCGACGGCACGGGGCCGTGCCCGCACGCACCCCTCACTCCCCGTGCGGGCGTCCGGCCCCCGGGCGCCCCCGAGAAGACCAACGGCACCAGCAGAACGGACGACGCCTCATGTCGCGCTCATCGATCCGCACCGGCCGACGGAGGCTGATAGCCGCCGCCGTCACCCTCACCGCACTCCTCGCCGGGTGCGGCGGCTCCACCGGCACCTCGACCGGTGACGAAGACCGCACGGACTCCGCGAACGGCGACCGCGCCACCACGGACGTCACCGTCGAACCCATCGAGGCGGCCCGCGAGATCACCGACCACCGGGGCGTCACGGTCGCCACCGACGCCCCGCCCCGCCGCGTCGTCTGCCTCGTGGCCCTGTGCGACGACATGCTCGTCGAACTCGGCATGGAGCCCGTCGCCACGAACAGCGCGCTGCTCGCGCACCCCGACCTCCTCGGTGAGCGGCGGGCCGCCGAGATCCCCGTCGTCCCCGGGGGTTTCCTCGCCCCCGAGGTGGAGGCGATCCTCTCCCACGAACCCGACCTCGTGATCGGGCTGGAGGACACCCACGGCAAGCTCGCCCCCGCGCTGGAGGGCGCCACGACGTTCTGGCCCGTGCAGCCGGAGAAGTGGCAGGACAGCGTCGGCTACCTGCGCGACCTCGCCGCCCTCACCGGCCGCACCGAGCAGGGCGAGAAGGCCGAGGGGGCCTTCCGCGCCGCCCTCGCCGAGGCCGAGGCCGAACCCAGTGAGCACACGGCCCTCATCATCTACGGCAGCGACGAGAACTTCGGTGTGGCCACCCCCGGGACCGACGTGGCCGCCGGGCTCCTCCCGAAGCTCGCCGACTACCCCTTCGCCTCCCGGGGCGTGGAGGGGAGCTACAGCCTGGAGGAGATCCTCGCCAAGGACGTCGACGTGCTGTTCGTCGAGACGATGTCCTTCGGCGACGACAGCGGCAAGCTCTCCGAGAAGCTCGCCGACAACCCCCTGTGGGGGCAGATCCCGGCCGTGCGCGACGGCGACGTGCACGAGGTCGACCCGGAGGTGTGGGCCAAGGGCCGCGGCACCCGCTCCCTCGGCATCGTCCTGGACGAGGCGACGGCCGCGCTGCGGTGACCGGCCGCCGCCACGCCCTCGTCCTGGCCGCGCTGCTGCTCGCCGCCGCGCTCGCCGCGCTCTGCCTGGGCACCCCCGTCGTCGCTCCGGCCGGGCTGCCCGCAGCGCTGCGCGGCGTGCTGCCCGGTGGCGAGCACGGCGGCCTGACCGGCGTCGTCGTCGGCGAGCTCCGGCTGCCGCGGCTGGTGCTGGCGCTGGTCGCCGGGGCCTGCCTGGGCGCCGCCGGACTCGTTCTCCAGGAGGCGCTGCGCAACCAGTTGGCCGTGCCGGAGATGCTCGGCGTCTCCTCCGGTGCCGCGCTCGGCGTCGCCGCGCCGCTCGTGCTGGCCGTCTCGCTGCCCGCCGTCGTAGAGCCGCTGCTCGCGCTCGGCGGCGCGGCGCTCGGCGGCGTCCTCACCCTGCTGGCCGCCGGCTTCGGCCGGAGCCCGTCCGCCGTCCTGCTCACCGGCGCGGCCGTCTCCGCCGCGCTCCAGGCGGCGCTGCTGGTCCTCATGGTGATGGCCGACCAGCTCGACCTCCAGCTCATCTACCGCTACCTCCTCGGCTCCCTCTCGGCCCGCACCTGGGACGACGTCACCGGTCTGTGGCCGTGGCTGCTCGCGGCCCTGCCCGCGCTGGTCCTGTGCGCGCCCGTCCTGTCCGTCCTGCGGCTCGGGGACGAGGACGCCGAGGCCCTGGGGGTGCGGGTGCGCCGGGCCCGGCTGGCCGCGCTGGCCGTCTCCGTCGTGCTGATCGCCCCGGTGGTCGCCGTCTGCGGGCCGGTCGCGTGGGTCGGCTTCCTGGCCCCCCAACTGGCCCGGCGGCTGCGGCCGCACGCGGGGCCCGTGCACTGGCTGCCCTGGTCGGCGGGGTGGGGGGCCTGCGTCGTGGCGCTCGCCGACGTGCCGGCCCGCCTCGCGCTGGCCCCCGTCGAGACGCCGGTCGGGGCCTGGACGGCGCTGCTCGGGGTGCCCGTCGGCGTCGCCCTGCTCCGCGCCGGGGCCCGGCGACGGGCGGTGGCGGCGTGAGGGCCCGGACGACCCCCGTGGCGTCGCTCGCCCGACGCGTGCGGTCCCGCGCCGCCCGGCGGTTGGGCGCGCTCGGCGCCCTGGCCGTGCTGGTGGCCGTCGCCGACCTGCTGGCCGGTCGGTCGCTGGACCCCGGCGCGGTGCTGGAGGTGCTGAGAGGCGGGGGCGACCCGACCGCGCGGCACGTCGTGCTCCACCTGCGCCTGCCCCGCCTGCTCGTGGCGCTCGGCGCGGGAGCCGCGCTGGGGCTGGCCGGCCTGGTGCTCCAGTCGGCGCTGCGCAATCCGCTGGCCGGGCCGGAGGTCACCGGCGTCACGCCGGGCGCGGTGCTCGGGGCGGTGACCGCGACCGGGCTCGGCTTCGCGGGCTGGGAGTCGCCGGCCGCCGTCTGCGCCGCCGCGACCGTCGGCGGGTTCACCGGCGCGGGGCTGCTGTGGCTGCTGGCCGGGCGGGACCGGGGCGACCCGGCGGGCACCGCCGTGCACGGCGTCCTCGTCTCGGCGGTCCTCGGCGGCCTCACCGCGATGGTCCTGCTCGTCGCACCGGGCGAGTTGGGCAGCGTGGTGCAGTGGCTCGTCGGCAGCACCGAGGGCCGGGTGTGGGCGCACTGGCACCTGCTGTGGCCCTGGCTGCTGGTCTGGGCGGCGGCCGTGTGGCTGCTGGCGGGCCCCCTGACGCTGCTGCGGCTCGGCGACGAACCGGCCGCCGCCGCCGGGCTCGCCACCGGACGGGCGCGGGCGCTCGCCCTGCTGTGCGCCGTCGCGCTGACGGCGGGGGCCGTCTCGTCCGTCGGCGCGCTCGGCTTCGTCGGCCTGCTGGTGCCGCACCTGGCCGTCGCGCTCTTCGGGGCCGACCTGCGGTACGCCCTGCCCGGCGCCGCGCTGACCGGTGCCGTCGTGGTGTGCGGGGCCGACGCGCTGGCCCAGGTGCTCTCCCGGCACCTGGCCGGGTGGCTGGACGCCGACCGGCTGACGCTGCCCGTCGGCGCGCTCACCACCTGCCTCGGGGCCGGGCTGCTGCTCGTGGTGGTGCGCCGCGCCCCGGACCGTACGTTCTGACGCCGTCTTCGAGGAAGTGGACGATGGACCTGACCGAACCGCCCGGCATCAGCGTGGAGGGGGCCGACTTCGGCTACCCGGGGCGTCCCGTGCTCCGCGACGTCGACCTGCGCGTGCCGCCGGGCGAACTGACCGCGCTCGTCGGACTCAACGGCTGCGGCAAGTCCACCCTGCTGCGGCTCGTCGCGGGCCTGCTCAGACCCGACCGGGGCCGCGTGCTGCTCGGCGGCGACGACCTGGCGCGCCTGGGCCGTCGGGCCGCCGCCCGCCGGGTGGCCCTGCTCCACCAGTCCGCGCCCGCCGTACCGGGGATGACGGTGCGGCAGTTGGTGCGCCAGGGCCGGTACGCGCAGCGCGGCCCGCTCGGGATGCTGCGGGACGGGGAGGACGCCGCCGTGCGCCGGGCGCTGGCCGACACCGGCGTCGCCTCCTGGGCCGACCGTCCGGTGGACGCGCTCTCCGGCGGCGAGCGGCAACGCGTCCGGCTCGCCATGGCGCTCGCCCAGGACACCCGCGTCCTCCTGCTGGACGAGCCCACGACGTACCTGGACCTGCGCCACCAGCTGGAGGTCCTCCAGACGGTGGTGCGGCTGCGGGCCGAGCGGGGGATGACGGTGGTGATGGTGCTGCACGACCTGGGCCACGCCGCCCGGTTCGCCGAGCGCGTCGTGGCGCTGCGGGACGGCCGGATCGTCGCGGACGGGGCGCCGAAGGAGGTCGTCACGCCCGCCTTCCTGGCCGAGGTGCTCGACGTGGCGGGACGCGTGGGGGAGGACCCGCACGGCGGGTGGCCGGTGTGTTACCCGGATCACCCTCTCACGGCTAGCACATGACAATCATTTTCACGTAATCTCTTCCTGCGTCACCCGATCGGGTGACCTCAACCGCCCCGATTCCAGGAGGAATTCATGGAGCAGGAGAAGGTCTTCGCCCCCATCGCCGACCCGGGCCAGCTCGCCCACGCCTCGGCCAGCCACTCCAACGCGCTCGTCGAGAACCCCTTCGACGACAACGAGGAGTAAGACCCCGTCCGGCGGGCCCGGCCTCCGGGCCGGGCCCGCCCCCGACCGCACCCGAGGAGCACCCTCATGACCCGCAGCCGGCTCGCCCCCGGAGTGGAGGTCGTCGCCGTGCCCGGCGGTGGGCCGGCCCTGCGCACCGCCGACGGCGAGTTCCTGCGCATCAGCACCGGTCAGGCGGACCCGGACCACCTGCTGGCCCGCCTGACCGGCCGTGCCGCCTCCGCCTCCGACGCTGACGCGCTCGACCGCCTCGTCGCCGCCTTCGCCGACGCCGGGTACCTCACCGAGGCCGGGGACGAGCATGGCCACGAGCCGCCGCCGTGGCCCCGACACCACCGCGACGTACAGCTGTTGGGCGCCCCCGCGCTCACCGGCCCGCTCGCCGCCTGCCTCGCCGCCGCCGGTGCCGCGCCCCGCACCGTCCCACCCGCCGAAGTCGGCGCCGGCCGCCCCGCCGCCGTCGTCTGGTGCCTCGACGGGCCCGTCCCGCCCGGCCTGTGGGACGAGGCCGACCAGCTGCCCGACCGGGGCACGGCGTGGCTGCGCTGCCACCGGGAGGGCCACCAACTGTGGATCGAGCCGCCGGCCTGCGGTCCGGGTGACGTCTCCGCCGCCCACGTGCGGTCGCGCCGGCTGGCCGCCACCCCGGCCCACCGCGAACTCGCCGCCTACTGGGCCGGCCACCGCACGGCCGGGGCACCCGTCACCCTCGGCCCGGCGGCGGCCGCCTTCGTCGCCGCCCTGCTCGCCGCCGACCTGACCCACTGGGCCACCGACGCCGCCCCACGGCCCGGCGCCCTGCCCGTCACCCGTCGGCTGCGCCGCGTCGACCTGCGGGATCTGACGGTGACCCAGCACGCCGTCCTGCCCGTGCCGCCGGTCGCCCCGCCCGTCAGGCCCCGTCGGTGACCGCACCTGTGCACACCGAGCACCTGCCGGCCGCCGACGGCACCCCGCTCGCGACCGGCCTGTGCCTGCCCGCCGGGCCCGGACCCCACCCGACCGTCCTGATCCGCACGCCCTACGACCGGCGGCTCCACCACGCCGAACTGGCGGCCTGGGCCCGGCGCGGCTTCGCCGCCCTGGCCCAGGACGTGCGGGGACGCCACGGTTCGGCGGGGGAGTGGCGGCCCTACCACCACGAGCGCGCCGACGGGGCCGCTGCCCTGCGCTGGGTGCGCGCCCGCCCCTGGAGCGACGGCCGCGTCGTCGCCGCCGGGGCCTCCTACGCCGCGTACTGCGCACTGGCCCCGGCGCTCGACGCCACGCAGGACGCCGCGCCCGAGGCCCGGCCCGACGCCGTCATCGCCGCCGTTCCGGCCCTCGGCGCCGCCGACACCGCCCGGGAACCGACCGGCCCCGAACGACTGTGGTCCCGGGCCGGCTGGTGGGCCGCGCACGGCGACCGGCCGGACAGCGAGCCGGACGCCCTCGCCCTGGCGCTGGCACAGGACCCGCACCTGCTGCACCACCTGCCGCTCACCGACCTGCCGCGGCGTCTCGGCCGCCCGCTGCCGTCCTGGCCACAGCTGTGGCGCGGCCGGGAACGCGGACGGATCGTCCGGGCCGCCGCGCGGGCGACCGTGCCGCTGCTCGCCGTCGGCGGCACCCACGACCCCTTCCGAGCCGACACGCTGGCGCTGTGGGAGGAGTGGCGGGGCGCGCCCGCCCGGCTCCTGCTCGGCCCCTGGGCGCACGGCCTGACCGCTGCCCCGGGGCCCGACGCCGACCCGGCGCACCGGGTCGCCCTCGGTCCGCTGTACGCACGCTGGGCCCGGCTCGCCCTCGACGGCGGGCTGGCACCGCGGCCGCGCGGCGCGCTCGCGCTCGGCGGCGCCCCCCTGTGGCTCCCGGCCACCGGGTCCGCGGCCCGGCACCGGCCGCGCCCGCTCGTGTGGCGCTTCGGCCGGCCGGGTGGGCTCCGCGTCCTGAGCGGCGGCCGCTTCACGGCGGATCCGCGCGATCCCGTGCGCTCCGACGACCTGACCGTGCCGCGCCGTCCGGACGACGCGCCGGACCGCTGCGTGCTGCTCGCCGCACCGCTGGCCCGCCCCCTGGACCTGCTGGGCGAGGCGGCCGTCCGGCTGCGCGTCACCGCCGACGCGCCGACCGCCGACTGGGTCGCCCGGCTCATCGCTCTGGCGCCGTCCGGGCGCGCCGTCCACCTGGCCACCGGAGTCACCCGCCGCCACGACCCGCCCGGCCGCCCCGCCGACGTCACCGTGCCGCTCGGGCACCTGGCCCGGCGGCTCCCGCCCGGCACCCGGCTGCGGCTGGAGATCGCCGGACACCACTTCCCCGCCCACGCCCGCAACCCGCACACCGGACAGGACCCGGTGACGGCCACCGAGCTGCGCCCCTCCCGGCGCGCCGTGACCACCGCGGCCGGTGCGCTGGAGCTGCCCGCCGTCCGCCCGTGCCGCTTCACCGACGCGGTCGACCCCGTTCAGGAGATCTGCCGATGACCACTCCGCCCGCCCTGCCCCTCGACGCCCTCGTGGACCCGGTGTGCGGCCTCGTGCGGTCCGTGGAGCCGGTCGCCCACCCCACCGGCGCGCCACCCCGCTACGTCGCCATGACCGCCGAGGTCGCCGACGCCCGGCGGCTCGGCGCCTGGCCCGCCGACCGCGTCTCGCTGGGCACCACCTTCGACGATCCCGAGGGGGCCCGCATCGCCGCCGTCGCCGAGGCCGTCGAGCGGTACTGCGGCAACCGCGTCCCGCCGCCCGGCCACCCCGACGCGCCCCTGTCCGCGACCCCCGCCGAACTCGTGGCCGCAGGCCTGCGCCACCTCGGCCCCGCCCACCTGCCGTGCTACGCCCCCTGGCAGTACGCCCGGCCGGACTTCCCCTACCGGCCCCTGGACGCGGACACCCCCGCCCTGTGGGCCCGGGGCCAGGAGCACCTGCCGGACGGCGGCACCGCCGAATGCCGGATACCGGTCTCCCTCACGTACCTCAACTGGCGCCAGGGCGAGCTGCGTTCCCACCCGCGCACGCACCACCTCAACTACGCGGGCATCGCCACCGGGCAGGGCCTGACGGACGCCGTCGAGCGCGGCCTGCTGGAGGTCGTGGAGCGCGACGCGCTGGAGCTGTGGTGGCACCTCGACGGCCCCACGCGCGGCATCGACCCGGACAGCGTGCCGGGCCTCACGGACGAACTGACCGGTTCCGGACTGCGGTTGTGGCTGACGGAGATGCCCTCCGAGTTCGCGCCCTGCGTCGCCGCACTCGTCCACGACCCCGAACGCGGCGTGTACGCCGCCGGGTTCGCCTGCCGCGAGGACCCGGCCGAAGCCGCCCGCAAGGCCGTCCTGGAGGCCGTGCACACCTGGGTGTTCACCCAGGGCCTCACCGCACCGGACGGCTGGGTCTTCCGCGCCGTGGACGCCGGACTGCTCGCCCGGGGGCTCTACCTCGACCACCGGGCCGACGCCCGCTACCTGGACTCCTGCGGGACCGACTTCGCGGCCGTCCGCGACCTCGGGGCGCACGTCCAGGTGTGGCTGGACCCGCGCATGGCCGCCGAGGCACGCCGCTTCACCGACCCCGCGCTCGGCGTCGTCCCCGTCGACGCGATCGAGCCCGGCGGCCGGGAACGGCTCTGGGGCGCCCTGCACGCGGGCGGACACCGCGTCGTCACGGCCGACCTCACCACCGAGGACGTCGCCGAGACCCCGCTGCGCGTCGCCCGCGTCCTCGTCTCCGGGCTGGTGCCCAACGCCCCCGCCGCCTTCGCCTACCTGGGCTGCGCGCGGTTCGCCGAGGCCGCCGTGGCCCGGGGCTGGCGGACGTCCGCCCCACACGCACCGGAGGACTTCAGCCTCGCCCCGCCGCCGCACATGTGAGCCCGCCGCCATGACCCGTCCCCCGTGTGACGTCCCCACCGGTGCCGACCCGGGCGCCGACGCCGACCTGCCCGCCGTCCTCGCCCGGGCGCGCGGCGCCGAGACCCCCGGCCCGGACACACCGCCGGGCCCGCCCGTGCCCGCCTGGCCCGGCCCCGCGCGCCCGGTGCCCGCCGCCCGCCCCGGCGAGGTGGACCTCGGCCCCCTGCTGCGGCTCTCCCTCGCCGCCCGGGACGCGGGCGGACGACTGCGCCCCGCCTCCTCCGCCGGGGGACTGCACCCGGTCGACGTCCGCCTGACGGTGGGCACCGCGGCGCCCCTGCCACCCGGCCGCTACGGCTACGACCCGCTGGCCGACCGCGTCCACCGGCTCGGTGCCGCACCCGGCCCGGTACCGCCCGGGGTCCGGGCCGAGCTCAGCGTGACGCTCGCCCGGACGCGGTCCCACTACGGCCACCGCGCCTGGCCGCTCGCGCTGCTGGACACCGGTCACGCCGTGGCCGCCCTGTGGCTCGCCGCCGGGGCGCTCGGCGCCCCCGCCCCCGCCCTGGACCTCGACGGAGCGAGAGCCGAACCGCTCGCCACGGTCCACCTGCCGCCGCCCGGGAGCGGACCGGCCGCCGCCCATCCCCGCCCGGCACCCGAGTCCGGGCGGCTGCTCGCCCGGCGCAGCGCGCCGCCGCCGCTCACCGGCGCGCCGGACGCCGCCGCGCTGGCCGCCGTCCTGGCCGTCGCCGAGACGGCGGGGGCCGGCGTCCTCGGCTGGTGCGCCGCCCTGGGCGGGAGCGCACCCGGGCTGTTCGCCCTCGACCCCGGCGGGGGGCTGCGCCGCCTGGCCTCCGGCGAGGCCCGCCCGACGCTGGCCGCCTGGGCGGCCGGACAGGGCTGGATCGCCCGGAGCGGCGCCGTCCTCCTCGGCTACGGCTGCCCGGACGACGCCGACGCGGCCCACATCCGCCGCGCCCACCTGTGCGCGGGCCACGCCGTCGGGCTCGCCCAGGCCGTCGCCGACCGCCACGACCTGGGTGCCCGCCCGGTGGGCGCCTGGCAGCGCGCCGACCTCGGGGCCGCCCTGGGCGAGCCGCCCGGCCGCGACTGGGTCGTGCACGGGCTCGCCCTCGGAGCCGACGGCCCGCCCCCCGCCCCCGACGCCTCCGGGGCCCGTGCCGCTCCCGGGCCGACCGGAACCCCACCACCGCAGGAGCCGCACCCATGCTGATCCACCCCGAGCTGCGGGCCGCCGCGCGCACCGCGCCGCGCCCCCTGCTCGCCGCCACCGCACTGCTCGGCGCCGTCGCCCTCACCCACCTGGCCCAGGCCGGGCTGCTCGCGCTCGCCCTGGCCGCCGTCGCCCGGGGCGAGACCGGCCCGCTTCCATGGCTGCTGGGCTCCGTCGCCCTCGTCGTCGTGCTGCGCTCCTGGCTCGGCTGGCGGCAGCGACGCACCGCCGCCCGTGCCGGGGCGCTCGTCCGCGTCCGGTTGCGGGACGCCCTCGTGGACCGGCTCGGCGAGCTCGGTCCGGCCCACCTCGAGGGCGCGCGCGCCGGGGCGGTGCGCACCACGCTGGTCGACGGGGTCGAGGGCGTGGACGCCTACGTCTCCCGCTACCTGCCGCAGCTCCTGATCACCTGCGCCACCCCGCCGCTGCTGCTGGCCGCCGTCGGACTGATCCGGCCCGCCGTGCTGCTCGCCCTCCTCCCGGCGCTGCTGCTCGCCCTGCTCGGGCCGCGCGCCTGGGACCGGCTGCTCGCCCGGCGCGGCGGCGAACACTGGGACACCTACGAGGAGTTGGGCGCGGACTACCTGGAGGCGCTGCAGGGCATGCCGACCCTGCGCGCCGCCGGGGCCGTCGGCCGGACCCGCGCGCGGCTGGAGCGCCGCTCGGCGGCCCTGCACCGGGCCACGGTCGCCAAGCTGCGCGTGTCGCTGGTGGACACCGGACTCACCGACCTGGCCGTCCAGGGCGGCACGGTCGCCGCCGCGTTGCTGGCCTGCTGGTCGGCGGCGACCGGCGCCACGACCGCCACCGGCACCTACCTGCTGCTGCTCCTGATCTCCGAGTGCTTCCGGCCCGTGCGCGACCTGGCGCGCGAGTGGCACGCCGGCTACCTGGGCGCCTCGGCCGCCGACGGCATCGCCGCCCTGCGCACCGCACGCCCCCGCACCTCCGACGGGGGCACGCGGGACGCCCGCTGGGCGCGGCCGCCCGCCGTCCGCTTCGAGCACGTGGGCTTCCGCTACCCCGGCGCGCTCCGCCCGGCCCTGCACGACGTCACCTTCACCGCCCGGGCCGGGCGTACGACGGCCGTCGTGGGGCCGTCGGGCGCGGGCAAGTCGACGCTGCTCGCCCTGCTGCTGCGGCAGCACGCACCGGACCAGGGGCGCGTCCTGCTCGACGGAACGGACGTCGGGCGGTACACGCTCGCGGCGCTGCGCCGGGGCGTCGCGGTCGTCTCCCAGGACACCTACCTCTTCCACGCCACCGTGGCCGACAACCTCCGCCTCGCCGCCCCGGACGCGGACGACGCGGCGCTGCGGGCCGCCGCCCGCACCGCGGGCATCCACGACGAGATCGCCGCGCTGCCCGACGGGTACGCCACCGTGGTCGGGGAGCGCGGCGCCAACCTCTCCGGCGGCCAGCGGCAGCGCCTCGCCCTGGCCCGCGCCCTGCTCGCGGACGCGCCCGTCCTCGTCCTGGACGAGGCCACCAGCGCCGTCGACGAGCGCCGCGAGGCCCACGTCCTGCGCGAGCTGGCGGACGCAGCCCGGGGCCGCACCTGCCTGGTCATCGCCCACCGGCTCGCCTCCGTGCGGCACGCCGACCACATCGTCGTCCTGGCCGGGGGCCGCGTGGAGGCGACCGGTGACCACACCACCCTGCTGGCCGAGTCCCCGGTCTACGCCGGGCTCGTCGCCGCCGGGCACACCGAGGGGAACGGACTCGCCGCATGACCGCCACCGAGGCCCCGCACCCCGGCCCGCGTCCCGGTGCGCTACGCGCGCTGCTGCCCGCCCTGCGCCCGCACCGCGCCATGGCCGTGCGCACCACCCTCGCCGCCCTCCTCGAACACGCCGCCCTGGCCGCGCTGGTGACGCTCGCCGCCCACACCGTCGGCGCGGCCCTGCTCGACCGCGAGCCACCCGGCCCCGGCACGGTCGCGGCCCTCGTCGGCCTCGTCGCCGTGCGGGCCCTGGCCACCTGGCGGGAGATGGACCTCTCCCACGACCTGGCCTACCGGGTGCTCGCCGCCCTGCGGGTCCGCGTCTTCGACGGGCTCGCCCGCAGCGCCCCGGCCCGCATCGCCGGGCGCCGCAGCGGTGACCTGGCGGCGACCGCCATGGCGGACGTGGAGGCCCTGGAGTTCTTCTACGCCCACACCACCGCCCAGCTGCTCGCCTCCGGAGCGGTCCTCGGCGCCGGAGGCACCGCCCTGGCGTTCGTCGAACCGTCACTGCTGGCCGCCGTCCTCCCGGCCGCCGCGCTGCTGCTCGTGTCGGCCCTGCTGGAGGGCCGCGCCCGGGCCGCCCGGGGCGCCCGCACCCGGGCCGCGGCGGCCCGGCTCTCGGCCGACACCGTCGACACCGTCGACGGGCTGCCCGAACTGCTCGCCTTCGGCGCCCTGCGCCGGCGCCGTGCCCTGCTCGCCGAGCGGGGCGCCGAGCTGGGCCGGGCCCAGCGCGCCGAGGCCGGGTGGGAGGCCGCCGCCTCGGCGCTGCGGGAGGCCGTCGTGGTCGGCGCCGTGCTCGCCGTGGTCGCGGTCACGGCGCAGGCCGTGACCGACGGACGGCTGGCGGGTCCCTGGGCCCCGGCCGCCCTCGCCCTGGCCCTCGCGGTGCTGGCCCCGGTGGCGGAGTCCGCGCAGGCCCTGGCCCGTGCCGCCGCCCTGCGCCCGGCCGCCGCCCGGGTGCGGGCCGCCGTCCACGCGCCGGCGCCCGCCCCGCCCCCCGCCGCGCCGGTGCCCCTGCCGCCCGGTCCGCTGGCCCTGCGGCTGAGCGGGGTGCGGTTCGGCTACGGCGGGCCGCCGGTGCTGGACGGGCTCGACCTCACGGTGCCGCCCGGCCGGACGCTCGCCCTGGTGGGCGTCTCGGGTGCGGGCAAGTCCACCTGCGCCCATCTGCTGGCCCGCTTCTGGGACCCCGAGGCCGGGAGCGTCGCGCTCGTGCCGGAGCGGGGAGCGGCGGTGGACCTGCGGTCGCTGACCGACGCCGACCTGCGGCGCGCGGTCGCCGTCGTGGGCCAGGACGCCCCCCTCTTCCACGGCACCCTTGCCGACAACCTCCGGCTCGCCGCTCCGGAGGCGAGTGACGCCGAGGTCGCGCGCGTCGCCGCCCTGTGCGGCGTGGACGAGATCGCCGCCGGGCTGCCGGACGGTCTGGCCGGGCGGGTCGGGGAGCGGGGGACGACCCTGTCGGGCGGTCAGCGGGCCCGCGTCGCCCTGGCCCGCGCGCTGCTCGTGCGGCCCCGGGTGCTCGTGCTGGACGAGTCCACGGCCCAGCTCGACACCGCGAGCGAGGCCCGGCTGGCCGAGGCGCTGGCCCCGGACGCGGCCGCACGGGTGACGGTGGTCATCGCCCACCGGCCCGCGACCATCCGGCGGGCCGACCGCGTCGCCGTGCTCTCCGGCGGCCGGGTCACCGAGACGGGCACCTGGCGCGAGCTGACGCGGCGGCCGGGGGAGCTGACCCGCATCCTGGACCGCCGCCCCTGACCGGCGCCGACCGGGCCGGGCGCGGGCGGCCGCGCGTCAGCTGATGCGCAGGGCCAGGAAGAAGTCGAGCTTGTCCTCCAGCCGCGACAGGTCCCGGCCGGTGAGCTGCTCGATCCGGCCGATCCGGTAGCGGAGGGTGTTCACGTGCAGGTGGAGCCGCGAGGCGCAGCGGGTCCAGGAGCCGTCCGACTCCAGGAACGCCTCCAGCGTGTCGATCAGTTCCGCGCGGTGCCGCCGGTCGTAGTCGCGCAGCGGGTCCAACAGCCGTGCGGTGAAGGCGCGCCGGACGTCGTCGGGGACGAAGGGCAGCAGGAGGACGTGGGAGGCGAGCTCCTCGTGCCCGGCGGCGCAGACCCGTCCGGGGCGGGCGGCCGCCACCCGGCGTGCGTGCCGGGCCTCCTCCAGCGCGCCGCGCAGGCCCTCGGCGGAGGTCACGGCCGCGCTGACCCCGAGGGTGAGCCGCCCGTCGTCGGCCAGGCCGCGCTCCAGCGGCTCGCGGACCGAGGCCAGCATGGCGTGGGCGTGCAGCCCGGGCGAGCCCGCGCCGGGGTCCGGGGCGCGCTCCCCGGCCGCCCCGCCGGAGGACGGGTCGTCGGTGGAGAGCGGAACGAGGGCCACCGCCTCCTCGCCCGTGTGGGCGACGGCGATCCGGTCGGCCGGGTCGGGACCGGGGACGCCCGGGTCCACGAGCGCCTCCTCCAGCAGCGACTGGGCCACCGGGCCGCCGGGAATCCCCGCGCCGGACCACTCCACCGAGGCCACCACGACCTGCCAGCGCGGCGCCGTGCCGAGACCGGGCAGCAGGACGGGGGCCGCCACCCGCAGCCGCGCGGCGATCTCACCGGGCGGCGCGCCGCCCTGGACCAGCTCCAGCACGTCCTGGGCGAGGCGGCGCCGGACGGTGCGGGCCGCGTCGCGCCGGTCCCGTTCGACCGCGATGAGCTGGGTGACGCCCTGGAGCAGGTCCAGCCGCTGCCCCGGCCAGTCGCCGGCGTCGGCCTCCACGGCGAGCAGCCAGTCCGAGAGCACGGTCGCGCGCAGGTCCCGGCCGTCGCTGCGGACGGGGAAGAGCGAGTACGTCGTCCCCTCGAAGGAGGTGCGGTAGGGGCCGCGGCGCCCGCCGCGCAGCGCCGCGAGGTGTTCCCCCGCGAGCTGGGCGCGGACGGCGGCGGGGAGTTCGGGGGTCTGCGAACCGGGCCCGGCGCCCGCGATCTGCCGCCCCGTGGGCGTCAGCACCCAGGCGCGCAGGTCGAGGTCGGAGCCGAGCAGGTCGAGCACGACATCGGGCCCCGCGCCGCCGGGGCCGGGCGTCATGAGGCGTCGGTGTCTTTCGACGACCGCGGCCAGGTCCCCGGCGCGTTCCCCGGAGACCTGGCGCACCACGTGTTCGGTGATGGTCGCGAACGCGACGTCCTCGTCGACCGCGAACAGCGGCAGCCGGTGCCGGGCGCAGGCGGCCACCAGGTCGTCCGGAACCTGACCCATCTCCGCCTCGCCCGCCGCGAGTCCGGCCACGCCGGCGGCGGCGAGGATCCGCACGAAGCCGTCCGAGTCGTCGGCGTCACGGCGCCACGCCAGCCCCGTGAGCACCAGTTCTCCGCCGGAGAGGTACCGACTGGGGTCGCGGAGGTCCGTCGTCATGACGCCGCGCACCTGACGGTCGAGCTCCTGCTCGCCACCGAGGAGGCGCAACCCGAGCGAAGCCGTCTCCAGCAGTGCACGCAGCCGCATGTCGTCGCTCACCGTTCCGTCGTGTGTTGCTTCTGTGATCGGACGAGCCCGGCCTCACGGAGAGGTACCCGTCATTCGTTCGAATCTACAAGACCGGACGGGTCACCGGCTAATCGCTTCATGCCTTCGGTGACTGCACCGGCGCGATTCGACGCCTGTCTACTGGGTCACACCTGATGAACGACAGATGAACGCTCACGGGGCAAGGGCGCCTCTTTGGCCAGGCCCCCCTCACCTCATGTAGTCGCGATCCGAGAAGACCGAGAAGAGAGTTTTCATGGACTTCCTGCGCCCCGCCGGCTGGGAGGAGGCGCTCGCCGCGAAGGCCGAGCACCCCACGGCCGTGCCCATCGCGGGCGGCACCGACGTGATGGTCGAACTCAACTTCGACCACCGTCGACCCGAGTACCTGCTGGACCTGAACCGCGTCACCGAACTCCACGAGTGGGAGGTCGGAGAGGAGAACGTCCGCCTGGGCGCCTCGGTTCCCTACAGCCGGATCATCGACCACCTGCGGACCGAGCTGCCCGGGCTGGCGCTCGCCGGTCACACCGTCGGCTCGCCGCAGATCCGCAACCGCGGCAGCGTCGGCGGCAACCTGGGCGCCGCCTCCCCGGCCGGCGACTCCCACCCCGCGCTGCTGTCGGCGGGCACCGAGGTGGAGGTCGAGTCCGTCCGCGGCACCCGCTTCATCCCGGTGGAGGAGTTCTTCACCGGCGTGAAGCGCAACGCGCTGGCCGCCGACGAACTCATCAAGACCGTCCACATCAAGAAGGCCACCGGGCCGCAGCAGTTCTCCAAGGTCGGCACCCGCAACGCCATGGTCATCGCCGTGTGCGCCTTCGGCATCGCACTCCACCCGGAGACGCGCACCGTGAGGACCGGCATCGGTTCCGCCGCCCCCACGCCGCTGCGCGCCACCGCCGCCGAGGAGTTCCTCAGCGCGGCCCTGACCGACGGCGGCTTCTGGGAGAGCGGCAAGACCATCACGCCCT
The DNA here is from genome assembly GCF_014779715.1 of Streptomyces chumphonensis. Lineage (GTDB taxonomy): Bacteria > Actinomycetota > Actinomycetes > Streptomycetales > Streptomycetaceae > Streptomyces > Streptomyces chumphonensis. The sequence goes on along the minus strand of NZ_JACXYU010000002.1, from coordinate 443,837 downwards.
CCATCGCCCGCCAGTTCGCCGAACTGGCCTCCGGCGCCTGCAACCCGATCGACGACGTGCGCGGCAGTGCCCGGTACCGCCGCCACGCCGTCGGGATCATGGCCCGCCGCACCCTGGGCTGGACCTGGGACGCGTACCGCACCGGGGGCCTCGGCACCCGCACCACCGAAGGAGGCGCACCGTGCGCGTGAACTTCCGAGTCAACGGCCGGCCGCACGAGGCCGACGACGTCTGGGAGGGCGAGAGCCTCCTGTACGTACTGCGCGAGCGCATGGGCCTGCCCGGTTCCAAGAACGCCTGCGAGCAGGGCGAGTGCGGTTCGTGCACCGTCAGGCTGGACGGCGTGCCCGTCTGCGCCTGCCTGGTCGCGGCCGGCCAGGTCGAGGGCCGCGAGGTCGTCACCGTCGAGGGCCTGGCAAACTTCGCCAAGGACCGCGCGGCCGGCTGCGCCGGCGGAGCGTGCGGGGGCACCGACCTCAACGCCGCCCGGCAGTGGGAGGCGGACCCCGAGCGGGCCGAGCGCGCGGACGACGGCGCCGTGAGCGGTGCGGGCGCCGAACTGTCCACCGTGCAGCAGGCGTTCATCGACGCCGGAGCCGTCCAGTGCGGCTTCTGCACGCCGGGCCTGCTCGTCGCGGCCGACGAGCTGATCGAGCGCAACCCGCAGCCGAGCGACGCGGACATCCGCGAAGCGCTCTCCGGCAACCTGTGCCGCTGCACCGGCTACGAGAAGATCCTCGACGCCGTCCGCCTCGCCGCGGCGCGCGAGGAGTCCCAGACCGCTGGAACGGGGGCCTGACGATGGGCGGAGTGACCCGCACCCCGACGAACCTCACCCAGGGCAGCGCCACCAAGGGCGGCATCGGCGAGTCCACGCTGCGCCCCGACGGCACGCTGAAGGTGACCGGCGAGTTCGCCTACTCCTCGGACATGTGGCACGAGGACATGCTGTGGGGCTACACGCTCCGCAGCCCGCACGCCCACGCCGAGATCCGCTCGATCGACACCTCGGCCGCCCTGGCCCAGGCCGGCGTCCACGCCGTCCTGACCTACGACGACCTGCCCACCGAGGTGAAGAACTACGGCCTGGAGATCCAGGACACCCCCGTCCTGGCCCACGGCCGCGTCCGGCACCACGGGGAGCCGGTGGCGATCGTCGCCGCCGACCACCCCGAGACCGCCCGCCGGGCCGCCGAGAAGATCCGGGTCGACTACGCGCCGCTGCCCGTCGTCCACGACGAGGCCACCGCGACCGCCGAGGACGCGCCGCTGCTGCACCCCGGCCGCGACGACCACCACGCGGGGCACGTCCCGCACCCGAACGTCGTCCACCGCCAGCCCATCGTGCGCGGTGACGTCGAGGCGGCGCGGGCCCGGGCGGACGTGATCGTCAGCGGCGAGTACGAGGTCGGCATGCAGGACCAGGCCTTCCTCGGCCCGGAGTCCGGCCTGGCCGTCCCCGCCGAGGACGGCGGCGTCGACCTGTACGTCGCCACCCAGTGGCTGCACTCGGACCTGCGCCAGATCGCCCCGGTCCTCGGTCTGCCCGAGGAGAAGGTCCGCATGACGCTCTCCGGCGTCGGCGGTGCCTTCGGCGGCCGCGAGGACCTGTCGATGCAGATCCACGGCTGCCTGCTGGCGCTGCGCACCGGCAAGCCCGTCAAGATCGTCTACAACCGGTTCGAGTCGTTCTTCGGCCATGTGCACCGCCACCCGGCGAAGCTCTGGTACGAGCACGGCGCGACCCGCGACGGCAGGATCACGCACATGAAGTGCCGGATCGTGCTGGACGGCGGCGCCTACGCCTCGGCCTCCCCGGCCGTCGTCGGCAACGCCTCCTCGCTGTCGGTCGGCCCGTACGTGATCGACGACGTCGAGATCGAGGCCGTCGCGCTCTACACCAACAACCCGCCCTGCGGCGCGATGCGCGGCTTCGGCGCGGTCCAGGCGTGCTTCGCCTACGAGAGCCAGATGGACAAGCTCGCCGCCGAGCTGGGCATGGACGCGGTCGAGCTGCGCCGGCTCAACGCCATGAGCCAGGGCACGATCATGCCCACCGGGCAGGAGGTCGACTCCCCGGCGCCCGTCGCCGAGCTGCTGCGCCGCGTCAAGGCGCTGCCGCTCCCGCCGGAGAAGCAGTGGGAGAGCGGCGATACGGCCGGGACCAGCGTCGACGTCCGCGCCCTGCCCGGCGGGCTGTCCAACACCACGCACGGCGAGGGCGTCGTGCGGGGCGTCGGCTACGCGGTGGGGATCAAGAACGTCGGCTTCTCCGAGGGGTTCGACGACTACTCGACCGCCCGCGTCCGGCTCTCCGTCGTCGGCGGCGAGCCGGTCGCCATGGTGCACACCGCGATGGCGGAGGTCGGCCAGGGCGGCGTCACCGTGCACGCGCAGATCGCCCGCACCGAGCTGGGTGTCACGCACGTGACGATCCACCCGGCCGACACCCGGGTCGGTTCCGCCGGCTCCACCTCGGCCTCGCGGCAGACCTACGTCACCGGCGGGGCCGTCAAGCACACCTGCGAGGCCGTCCGCGAGAAGGTGCTGGAGCTCGGCCGCGCCAAGCTGGGCACCTACCACCCGGCCTGGGCGACCGCCGAGCTCCTGCTGGAGGGCGGCAAGGTCGTCACCGACGGCGGCGAGGTGCTGGCCGGCATCGCGGACGTCCTGGAGGACGAGGTCGTCGACATCGAACTGGAGTGGCGCCACCGGCCCACCGAGGCGTTCGACCTGCGCACCGGCCAGGGCCAGGGCCACGTGCAGTACTCCTTCGCCGCGCACCGCGCGGTGGTGGAGGTCGACACCGAGCTGGGCCTGGTCAAGGTCATCGAGCTGGCCTGCGCCCAGGACGTCGGCAAGGCGCTCAACCCGCAGTCGGTCGTCGGCCAGATCCAGGGCGGCACCACGCAGGGCCTGGGCCTGGCCGTCATGGAGGAGATCGTCGTGGACACCGACGGGAAGGTCCGCAACCCCTCCTTCACCGACTACCTCATCCCGACCATCCTGGACACCCCCACCATCCCGGTGGACGTCCTGGAGCTGGCCGACCCCAACGCGCCCTACGGGCTGCGCGGGATGGGCGAGGCCCCCACGCTGTCCTCCACCCCCGCGGTGGTGTCGGCGATCCGTGCGGCCACCGGTCTGGCGCTGCGGCGGGTACCCGTCCGCCCCGAGCACCTCACCGGTACCTGACGGAACCTGGAAGTGAGGCGCCGGGCGGATCTCCGCACCACCCCGCCCGGCGCCGCCCGCTCAGAAAGCCCCCCACGGCAAATGCGCACCACACTCGTTCGTCTCGGGCCGTCCCCCGCGTCGTGCATCCCAAATCCCGGCCGGCGTAAGGAGCCGGCGGGTGCCCCTGTGAACCTTGGGAGTTGGCACACATGGCACAGTCGTCGATAGAGCCGAGGACCGCGGCGGAAGACGCGGGCTCCGGCTCTCGCCCGCCCGCGGGAAGAGGCTGGCTCGACCGGTACTTTCACATCACCTCACGCGGCTCCACCACGGGCCGGGAGGTGCGTGGCGGCATCACCACCTTCATGGCGATGGCGTACATCCTCCTGCTCAACCCGTTGCTGCTGAGCGTCCCCGACGTCAACGGCGACACCCTGAACCCGGCGGCGGTCGTCACCGCGACGGCGTTCGCGGCGGGTCTGTCGACCCTCCTGATGGGCATCATCGGCAAGGTGCCCCTCGCCCTGGCCGCCGGGCTGAGCGTCTCCGGCGTCCTGGCGACCCAGGTCGTCCCGGGCATGACGTGGCCGCAGGCCATGGGCATGTGCGTGATCTACGGTGTCGTGATCATGCTCCTGGTGATCACCGGTCTCCGGGAAAAGATCATGAACGCGATTCCGATGGGGCTCAAGCACGCCATCACCATCGGCATCGGCATGTTCGTCGCGATGATCGGCCTGGAGAAGGCCGGGTTCGTCGGCCGGGGCGGTGAGGGCGGCCCGCCGATCACCCTGGGCGTCGAGGGCGCGCTCGCCGGCTGGCCGGTGTTCGCCTTCTGCCTCACCGTGCTCGCGATCTTCATGCTGATGGCGCGCAACGTGCCCGGCGCCATCCTCATCGGCATCGGCGTCGGCACCGTCTTCGCCCTCGTCGTCACCGCCGTCTTCGACCTCGGCGACGAGGAGTGGGGCCTGGCCACCCCGGCCTTCCCCGACACCTTCGTCTCCAGCCCCGACTTCAGCCTCTTCGGCCAGGTCGAGTTCGGCGGCTTCGCCGAGCTGGGCGCCGCGACCGTCACGACGGTCGTCTTCACTCTGGTGCTCGCCGCCTTCTTCGACGCGATGGCCACCATCATCGCGGTCGGCCAGGAGGCCAAGCTCGCCGACGAGAAGGGCCGCATGCCGGGTCTGAACAAGGCGCTGCTCGTCGACGGCGCCGGCGGTGCCATCGGCGGCTCGGTCAGCGCCTCGGGCCAGACGGTCTTCATCGAGTCCGCCTCGGGCGTCGGTGAGGGAGCGCGCACGGGCCTGTCGGCCACGGTGACCGGACTGATCTTCGGCCTGATGCTGCTGTTCACGCCGCTCGCCGAGATCGTGCCCGGGCAGGTCGCCGCGGCGGCGCTGGTCGTCATCGGCGCGATGATGATGCAGAACGCCCGCCACGTGGACTGGAAGGACCGCGCGGTCGCCGTTCCGGTCTTCCTCACCGTGATCCTCATGCCGTTCACCTTCTCGATCGTCAACGGCGTCGGCGCGGGCATCATCGCGTACTGCGCGATCAAGCTCGCCCAGGGCAAGTGGCGCGAGCCGGGGCTGTTCATGTGGATCCTCGCGGCCGTGTTCGTCTACAACTTCGCGTTCGTGGGGCACTGACGGCACCGAGCGGCCCGCCCGGCACCGCGCCCCCACCCCCGACCTGGACAAGGAGACCGCCATGCTGGACATCGCCGATGAGCTGAACCGGTGGTGCGAGCAGGGACGTGACTTCGCCGTCGCCACCGTCGTGGCCACGCACGGCAGCGCCCCGCGCCGGCCGGGTGCGGCCATGGCGGTGGCCGCCGACGGGAGCGTCGTCGGCTCCGTGTCCGGCGGTTGTGTGGAGGGCGCGGTCTACGAGCTGTGCCGGGCGGCGATGGAGACGGGTACGCCCGTCACCGAGCGCTTCGGCTACAGCGACGAGGACGCCTTCGCCGTGGGCCTGACCTGCGGCGGTGTGATCGACGTCCTCGTCACCCCGGTACCGGCGGCGGCCGGTGCGGACGGCGGCGTGGATGAGCCCGCCGCCCGCCCGGCCGTCGCCGCCGCGGTGGCCGCCGCCTCCCGCCGGGAGGCGGCGGCGCTCGTCCGGGTCGTCGCGGGTCCCGCCGGGCTCCTCGGCCGCACCCTGTACGTCGCGCCCGACGGCTCCCGTCTGGGCGTCCTGGACGGGGCCGGCGGCCCCGCCGGGCCGACGGCTCTGGAACGCACCGCCGTGGCCGAGGCCGTCGGGCACCTGGCCTCGGGCCGGACCGCCACCGTGGAGCTGGGCGCCGACGGCAGCCGCTGCGGCGAGCCGGTGACCCTGCTGGTCGAGACCAGCGTCCCGCCGCCGCGCATGCTCGTCTTCGGCGCCATCGACTTCGCCTCCGCCCTGGTGCGGATCGGCCGGTTCCTCGGCTATCACGTGACGGTGTGCGACGCGCGCCCGGTCTTCGCCACCGCCCGGCGCTTCCCGGAGGCCCACGAGGTCGTCGTCGACTGGCCGCACCGCTATCTGGAGAGCCAGCGACTCGACGGCCGCGCGGTGCTGTGCGTGCTGACGCACGACGCGAAGTTCGACGTGCCCCTGCTGGAGCGGGCCCTGCGGCTGCCGGTCGCCTACGTGGGGGCGATGGGCTCGCGGCGGACCCACGAGTCCCGGCTGGCCAAGCTGCGCGAGGCGGGGGTGGGCGAACGGGAACTGGCCCGGCTCCGCTCGCCGATCGGGCTGGACCTCGGCGGCCGGACGCCGGAGGAGACCGCCCTGTCGATCGCGGCCGAGATCGTCGCGGACCGCAACGGCGGCTCGGGCGTCCCCCTCACCGGCGGCGGCGTCCCCATCCACCACGACCCCCGCACGGCGCGGCTGGGCTCGGTCGCCTGACGTTTGTACGCGGCACCTTTCTTCCCGCCTGCATTGGTATGGACATGTCCAAAACTGGTCTCTACCGTCAGAGTTGGTCTGGACCAACTCAGGCAACCCCCACGTCAGGCAGGAGCGCAGCCATGCGCACGATCACCTCCCTCGCGGCGGCCCTAGGGCTGGCCGCCGTGACCGTTCTCACCTCCGCGGGCCCGGCCACCGCGCACGGATACACCACGTCGCCGCTCAGCCGTCAGCTGCACTGTGCCCAGGGCACCGTGAGCGGCTGCGGGGCCATCCGCTGGGAGCCGCAGAGCGTCGAGGGGCTCAAGGGCTTCCCCGGACGCGGGCCCTCCGACGGCACCATCTGCGCCGGCGGCAACGCCCGGTTCGCCGAACTCGACGACCCCCGCGGCGGGGCCTGGCCGGCCACGCGGCTCAGCGGCGGTCAGCAGTACACGTTCACCTGGCGCAACACCGCGCCGCACCGCACCACCAAGTACGAGTACTTCATCACCCGGGACGGCTACGACCCCACCCGGCCGCTCACCCGCGGCGACCTGGAGGCGCAGCCCTTCCTCACCGTGAACCTCGGCGGCCGGCAGCCGGCCACCGTCGAGAGCCACACCGGGCGCATCCCCGCCGGCAAGACGGGCACGCACCTGATCCTGGCCGTCTGGACCGTCCACGACACGGCGAACGCCTTCTACGCCTGTTCCGACGTCAGGTTCTGACCGGCGGGTGCCGGGCGGCGTCAGCCGAGGCTGGCCGCCCGGTCGCCCGTGTCCACCGGGGCCGTCGACGCGTCACCGGCCTCGGCCGCGCGGCGCACCTGGTCGGCGGTGAGGGCGTACCCCGTGTCCGGGTCGGTCACCGACCGGGCGAAGACGACGCCGTAGACCCGGCCGTCCGGGGTGAGCAGCGGCCCTCCGGAGTTGCCGGGACGGACCGTGCCCCGCAGCGGATGGATCTCCCGCGTGACCATGCCCGCGTTGTAGATGTCCTGCCCCCGGGCGGTGACCTCGCCCGCCACGGTCGCGGCCTGGAGGTCCAGCCCGCCGTTCTCCGGGTAGCCCGCGACGACGGCCGGGTCGCCCCGGGAGACCTCGGAGGTGAACTCCAGCGGCGTCGCCTCCAGCTCGGGCACCCGCAGCACCGCGACGTCGATGTCCGGGTCGAAGTGCACGACGGTCGCCGACAGGGCGGGGCCCACCCCGCCCACCCGGACGGTCGGCCGGTCCACCCCGGCCACGACGTGGGCGTTCGTCATCACCCGGCGGTCCGCGTAGACGAAGCCGCTGCCCTCCTGGCCCTGCCGCCGACCGTCGACGAGCGCGACGCCCTCCACCTTGACGCTGCCGCGCTGGGCGGCGACGGTGGCCGCCTCGGTGACCTCGTCCCCCGTCGGCTCGGGTACGCCGGTGACCGGCTCGCTCTCGAAGGGGTTGAAGACCCGGGGGAAGCCGGCCGTGGTGAGGGCGTTCGTGGCCCGGCTGAACCAGGTGGGCGCGGCCTCCGGCATCCGGTCCTGCACGGCGCCCAGCACCGTCGAGCCCCGGACGGCCCCGCTCACCTCCGGCGAGGGGGAGGTGACCAGGACGCTCGCCGCGACCCAGCCGACGAGCAGCACCGCCACCGCGTTCGCCAGAGCGCCCCCGACGCCGTCGAGCCAGCGCACGGGCGCCCACCGCAGCGCGCCGCGCAGCTCCCAGCCCAGCCGTGCGGCGAGCGCGTGCCCGGCGCCCGCGGGCAGCAGGACGGTGAGGACGGCCGTGACCGTCGCCGCGCCGCTGCCCCGCTCGACGAAGCCCAGGGTGAACGGCAGCAGCCACACCCCCACCACCGCCCCGCCGACGAAGCCGGCCAGTGACACCAGGGCCGCCACCAACCCGCGCTGGTACCCGCTGGCGGCGAAGGCGACCGCGGCCAGCAGCAGCACGACGTCTATCAGGTTCACGACCGTTCCTCCTTCCCGGGCCGCCCCCGTCGGCCGGTGCGCCGGCCACTGGTCGGGTAGAACGTCCCGGCCCCCGCGTCGGGTTCCCGCCCCTCACCCGCCGGCCGCCGCCGGGGCCCCACCGGCGGCCGGGACGGGCGCCCGCGCCTCAGCGGATCTGGACGTCGGCGAGCACGGCGCGGTGGTCGGTCCCCGGCAGGTCGAGGAACTCCGCGCCGACCGGCGTCAGCCGCTCGCTCACCAGGACGTGGTCGATCTGCGTGCCGAGCAGCGGAGTGGTCGCCGCCGGCCACGACGGCGTCCGGGAATGACCGACGGACCGGGCGCTGTCGCGCAGCCCGGTGTCCAGCACGGCCCGGAAGGCGGCGTGGTCCTGGGAGGCGTTGAAGTCCCCGGCGACGATCGTGCGCATCCTCGACCGGCGCTCGGCGGCGCGGCGGACCGTGTCGAGGTCGCGCGCCCACGCGTCCATCGAACCGAGGCGCGGCGGCATGGGGTGGACGACCTGGACGCGCACCGGCACCCCGGCCACGTCCGCCACGGCGCTCGGCATGGAGAGCTGCCCGGGCAGGTGCCCGACGTCGCTGAGCGGATACACGCTGAGCAGCGCGGAGCCCTCGGCCGGCTCGCTGCCCCGGACGACGCGGTAGGGGTAGGCGTCCTTCAGTCGCGGGGTGTCCAGTGCCTCGGCGCAGCGCCGGTCGCACTCCTGGACCGAGACCAGGTGGGGGCGCTCGCGGCGCAGGACGTCCAGCAGCGCCCCCGTGGCACCGCCGAACTCCAGGTTGGCGCTCAGCACCCGCACCTGTGCCAGCGGCGGCCGGGCGGGGGTGGTCACCTGCGGGCCGTAGGGCTGGAGGAACCACGCGGTGCTCCCCAGCACGGCCAGCGACCAGCCGGCCAGCAGCGGCCGCCGCGCCGCCACGGCGACGGTCAGCGCCAGCCAGCCGGGCACCAGGAACCAGGGCAGGAACGCCAGCAGCTGGGGGAGGGGCATCGGCCCGTCCACGTCCAGCGCCCGCGCCACGAGCGCGGCACTGGGCGGGAGCAGCAGCGTCCCGCCCAGCACCGTGAGCCGGTGGAGGCGCCGCCGCCCCGGCCCGGGGCCCGAGGGGGGTACGGAGCGGACGACGGGCCCGCGCTGCGGCTTCGGCACCCGCGTGGCGTTTGTCTGCTGGTCGTACTCTTGCGTCTGCACGTATCAGATCGTGCACCATGAGCGACGCGGAGTCGTGGAACCCGGCCCCGTGCCACGTCCGCTACCCCCGTCGGCATCCGCGTCGTTCGGGTGATCCGCCGACGGCTCGCGCGGCCCGCGGCGCACCCCTCCCGCCGGGACGTCGGCACAGACCGAGGGGCCCGGCTCGCGGCGAGCCCGGGCCCCTCGGCCTGCTGTCCCCGACCGTCAGGTGAGCGGGGAGATCGCGGTGGGCGCGTGGCCCGGCTCGGTGGCGAGCTCCTCGAACTCGTTCACCTTGTCGATGTCGTTGCCGCTCATCGCGATGTTGGTGACGCGCTCCAGGATGGCCTCGACGACGACCGGCACCCGGTACTCGGCGGCGAGCTTCTTGGCCTGCTCCAGCGCGGCGCCCAGCTCGGCCGGGTCGGTCACCCGGATGGCCTTGCAGCCGAGGCCCTCGGCGACCTTCACGTGGTCCACGCCGTAGACGCCGAGCTCGGGCGAGTTGATGTTCTCGAACTCCAGGTTGACCTGGAAGTCGATCTCGAACATCCGCTGCGCCTGGCGGATCAGGCCGAGGTAGGAGTTGTTGACCAGCACGTGGACGTAGGGGATCCGGTGCTGCGCCCCGACCGCCAGCTCCTCGATCATGAACTGGAAGTCGTAGTCGCCCGAGAGCGCGACGACGGGGGCGTCCGGGTCGGCGGTGGCGACGCCGAGGGCGGCCGGCACGGTCCAGCCCAGCGGGCCCGCCTGGCCGCAGTTGATCCAGTGCCGCGGCTTGTAGACGTGCAGCATCTGCGCACCGGCGATCTGCGACAGGCCGATGGTGGTGACGTAGCGGGTGTCCGGCCCGAAGGCGCGGTTCATCTCCTCGTACACCCGCTGCGGCTTCATCGGGATGTCGTCGAAGTGCGTACGGCGCTGGAGGGTGGCCTTCCGCTCCTGTGCGGACGCCGCCCAGGTGTCGCGGTCCGGCAGCTTCCCGGCGGCCTTCAGCTCCCTGGCGACCTCCACGAACAGCTCCAGCGCGGCCCCCGCGTCCGAGACGATGCCGTAGTCGGGGGCGAAGACGCGGCCGATCTGCGTCGGCTCGATGTCGATGTGCACGAAGGTGCGGCCCTCGGTGTAGACGTCCAGGCCGCCGGTGTGCCGGTTGGCCCACCGGTTGCCGATGCCGAGGACGAAGTCCGACTCCAGGAACGTCGCGTTGCCGTAGCGGTGGGAGGTCTGGAGTCCGACCATGCCCGCGTTGAGCCGGTGGTCGTCGGGGAGGGTTCCCCAGCCCATCAGCGTCGGGATCACGGGGACGCCCGTCAGCTCGGCGAACTCGACCAGGAGGTCGGAGGCGTCGGCGTTGATGATGCCGCCGCCCGCCACGATCAGCGGCCGCTCGGACGCGTTCAGCATGCCGAGGGCCTTCTCGACCTGCTTGCGGGTCGCGGCCGGGCGGTGCACCGGAAGCGGCTCGTAGGTCTCCGGGTCGAACTCGATCTCGGCGAGCTGCACGTCCAGCGGCAGGTCGATGAGGACCGGGCCGGGGCGTCCGGACCGCATCAGGTGGAAGGCCTGCTGGAACGCGCCGGGGACCTGCGCGGGCTCCAGGACCGTCATCGCCATCTTGGTCACCGGCTTGGCGATGGACTGGATGTCGACGGCCTGGAAGTCCTCCTTGTGCAGCCGGGCCGTGGGCGCCTGGCCGGTGATGCACAGGATCGGGATGGAGTCCCCGATCGCGGAGTACAGGCCGGTGATCATGTCCGTGCCCGCAGGGCCCGACGTGCCGATGCACACGCCGATGTTGCCGGGCTTCGCCCGGGTGTAGCCCTCGGCCATGTGCGAGGCGCCCTCGACGTGCCGGGCGAGCTTGTGCTCGATGCCCCCGCCGGCGCGCAGCGCGGCGTAGAGCGGGTTGATCGCCGCGCCGGGGACACCGAAGGCGGTGTCGATGCCTTCACGCTTGAGGATTTCGACGGCCGCGCGGGCGGCGGTCATACGAGGCATGGATGCTCCTGAGTCGACCGTGCGTGGCTTTTCCGTAATACGGAATTCACGTTCTGCGATATGGAAACAAGGTACGGCGGGCGTCAACAAACCGTCAACCCTTGTCCGGTGTCCGGGCCGTACGGAAGGGGGGACCGCACGGGGGACGCACCCGCGCCGGGGCGCGACGGCGTGCGGCAGGGCGCGGGACGCGCGGAAGGGAGGGGGTGGGTCGCGGTGGATCGGGTGAGGCCCGCTTCGGGGGCGTCCGGAGCGGGCGTCAGGCCCCGGTGGCGACCAGCCGCTCGGCCGCCTGGCCGGCGGGCTGCGGCGTACCCGTGAGGTCCAGGGTGAACAGGGGGAGCGCGATCTGCTCGGCCCGCGCGTACGATTCCTGTTCGTATCCGGCGAGGGCGAAGCAGACCGGCACGGCGGAGATGTGCAGCGCCGTCAGCCACACCGTCTCCACGGCGCGTACGCCCACCGGGGACGTCGTGGGGTCGACCCGGGCGACGACGCCGCGTCCGCGCAGGTCGATACCGGACGCCGGGGGCCCGTGGGTCGCGAGCACGTCGGCGAAGCCGAGCCAGCGCAGGTAGTGCGCCGAGGCGAGGGCGGCGTCCCGCGCCGTGCGGATGGTGACGGGGGTGAACGGTGGCCGGTCGGCCGGCGGGCCCCCGACCGGCCCGCCGGCCGTTCCCGGCCCGGTCCCCGTGCGGTCCACCGGAAGGGCGAGCAACGCGCCGCAGGGGCAGCACAGTTCGGGTTGCGGCCAGTCCTGGGAACGCCCGCAGGCGCCACAGGGCACGGCCACCCAGGAGCCGGCCCAGGTGCGTCGCCTGACGCGCAGGGGCACCCCGTCCCGCGCCAGGGGGAGGGCCACCGGGGCGCCGCACGGACAGGGGTAGGTGGGTGGCGACCAGCGGTGCTCACGTCGGCACACGGGACACCGCACCGAGCTGTTCGCGCTCACGTCCGCCATGCGCTCCATGGTCCCCGAAACGCCCGGGCCCCGCAGGCGAACGCGCGGCCCGGCGGGGGAGTTGTACGCCCGAGGGTGCGAGGCTGGGCGCGACAGGACGTTCGCACCCCCGGGCGGGTCTGTGTCGTGCTCGGTCCGCTGACGCGCACCGGCGAGATGTCCCATACCGCCGGCCACCCCTCGTCCACGGGCCGGCGGCATGGGACGGCGCTCGGGCCGACCTCCCAATCAGCCTTCGCGCAGCTCGCGCACGGCTTCCTCGACGCGCTTGCCGTAGTCCGGGTCGGCGGCGTGGAAGTGGGCGAGGTTCTTCTCGACGACGTCGTCGCGGGTCACCTGTGCCAGGCCGCCGGCGATGTTCGCGACGAGACGCTTCTTCTCCTCCTGGGACATCAGCCGGTACAGCTCGCCGGCCTGGAAGAAGTCGTCGTCCTTGGAGTGCTGCGGCGCCTCGTGGGTGCCGGTGTGGCCGGAGACCGCGAAGGGCGCGGCGAGGGCCTGACCGGTCTCCACGGGCCCGCCGTAGGAGTTGGGCTCGTAGTTCTTGGCGTCGCGGCCCTGCGCGTTGAGGGCCATGAGACCGTCCCGGCCGTAGTTGTCGGCCGTCGTCGCCTTCGGGGCGTTGACCGGCAGCTGGGTGTGGTTGACGCCCAGCCGGTAGCGGTGCGCGTCCGCGTAGGCGAAGAGGCGGCCCTGGAGCATCTTGTCCGGGGAGGGACCGATGCCGGGCACGAAGTTGTTCGGCGAGAACGCGGCCTGCTCGACCTCGGCGAAGACGTTGTCGGGGTTGCGGTCCAGGACCAGGCGGCCCACCCGCCGGAGCGGGTAGTCGGCGTGCGGCCACACCTTGGTGAGGTCGAACGGGTTGAACCGGTAGTCCCCGGCCTCGGCGGCCGGCATGACCTGCACGTACACCGTCCACGACGGGTGCACGCCGCGCTCGATCGCCTGCAGCAGGTCGGTCTGGTGGCTGTTCGCGTCCCGACCGGCGGTCTCGGCACCCTGCTCGCTGCTCAGGCAGCGGATGCCCTGGTTCGTCTTGAAGTGGTACTTGACGAAGAAGGCCTCGCCCTCGGCGTTGGTCCACTGGTAGGTGTGGGAGCCGTAGCCGTTCATGTGGCGGTAGGAGGCGGGGATGCCGCGATCGCCCATGAGCCAGGTGACCTGGTGGGTGGCCTCGGGGGCGTGGGCCCAGAAGTCCCAGACGTTGTCCGGCTCCTGCTTGCCGGTGAAGGGGTCGCGCTTCTGCGAGTGGATGAAGTCGGGGAACTTCAGCGGGTCCTTGATGAAGAAGACCGGGGTGTTGTTGCCGACGAGGTCGTAGTTGCCCTCCTCGGTGTAGAACTTCACCGCGAAGCCGCGCGGGTCGCGCACCGCGTCGGCGCCGCCGAGGCTGTCGGCCACGGTCGAGAAGCGCACGAACACCTCGGTGCGCCGGCCGACGGTGCCGAGGAAGGCGGCCCGGGTGAAGCCGGTGACGTCGTCGGTCACCTCGAAGTGGCCGTAGGCCCCCGAACCGCGGGCGTGCACGACACGCTCCGGGATGCGCTCGCGGTTGAACCGGGCGAGCTTCTCCAGCAGGTGCTGGTCCTGGAGGAGCAGCGGTCCGCCGACGCCGGCGGTGGCGGAGTTCTGGTTGTCGGCGACGGGGGCGCCGGACTCGGTCGTCAGCGTGGGCTTGGACATCGTGACCTTCCGTAACGAAGCGCGGAAGGGGACTTCCGCGGAAGTGGAGCGTAAGGACGGCTACGGCAGCACGTCAACAGTTTGTTGAATATCCGGGTGGCGGCGCCTGGGCGCGACAGGACAGGTTGTCAGCGCCGCCACCCGGAGTCGGGGGAGCGTCAGGCGACCTGGTCGCCGGAGAGACGCTCGACGGCGCGCAGCAGCGCCGAGTGGTCCAGGCCGCCGTCGCCCTGGGCGCGGAGCGAGGCCACCAGCTGGGCGACGACCGCGCCGACCGGCAGGGCGGCGCCCACGCTGCGGGCCGCGTCCGTCACGATGCCCATGTCCTTGTGGTGCAGGTCGATGCGGAAGCCCGGCGCGAAGTCCCGGTTCTTGAAGTTGTCCTTCTTGCGCGTCAGCACGGTCGAGCCGGCCAGCCCGCCGTTGAGCACCTCCAGTGCGGCGTTCAGGTCCACGCCGGACTTCTCCAGGAAGACCACGGCCTCGGCACACGCCTGGATGTTGACCGCCACGATGAGCTGGTTGGCGGCCTTCACCGTCTGACCGGCGCCGTGCGGGCCGCAGAGGATGATCGTCTTGCCCAGGGCCTCCAGGATCGGCTTCGCGGCCTCGAAGTCGGCCTGCTCGCCACCGACCATGATCGACAGGACGGCCTCGACGGCACCCGCCTCGCCGCCGGAGACCGGGGCGTCGAGGACCTTGAGGCCCTTGTCCGCCTTGGCCGCGGCCTCGGCCACCGCGATGGAGGTCTGCGGGGTGATCGAGGACATGTCGATGATCGTGGCGCCCTGCTTGGCGTGGGCGATCACGCCGTCGTCACCGAGGACGACGGCCTTCACGTGCGGGTCGGCCGGGACCATGGTGATCACCACGTCGGCGTCGGCCACGGCCTCGGCGATCGAGGACGCGGCGGTGCCGCCGTTCGCCGCGAGCCGGTCCAGCTTCTCCTGCTCCAGAGTGAAGCCGGTGACGGAGTAGCCGGCCTTGATCAGGTTCTCGGCCATGGGGGAGCCCATGATGCCCAGGCCGACCCAGGCGATCTTCGGAAGGTTGCTGCTCATGGTGTTCGGTGCCTTTCGGTGCCGTGAGGGGAGGCGTGTGGGGCGGGGACGGTGTCCCGGCTCAGCCCGCCGGGGCGGGGCGCAGCGGTGCGGGCAGCCACGCGAAGGTGCTGCCGCTGGGCGCGTCGCCCGGCTTGTACTCCAGGCCGACCCAGCCGTCGTAACCGGCCTTCTTCAGGCGGTCCAGCAGGTCGGTGAAGTCCAGGTCGCCGGTGCCGGGGGCGCCGCGGCCGGGGTTGTCCGCGATCTGCACGTGCCCGGTGACGGCGGTGTACTTCTCGATGACCTCGGTGAGGTCCTCGCCGTTCATCGACAGGTGGTAGAGGTCCATGAGGAACCGCGCGTTGTCCAGTCCCGTCGCGGCGTTGACCTTCTCCACGACCTCGACCGCGGCCGGGGCGCTGACCAGCGGGTACCGGGGCGACTCGGGCCCGTTCAGCGCCTCGACGAGCAGTACGGCGCCGACGCGGTCGGCGGCGCGGGCGGCGATCGCCAGGTTCTCCAGCGCCAGTTCGTCCTGGACGGCCGGGTCGACGCCGTCCACCCGGTTGCCGTAGAGGGCGTTGAGGGCCGTGCAGCCGACGGAGGCCGCGAAGTCGGCCGCCACGTCGACGTTGGCCCGGAACCGCTCCGACTCCTCGCCGGGCACCGAGAGGGCGCCGCGGTCGGGTCCGGGGAGCTGCCCGGCGTAGAAGTTCAGCCCGGTCAGCCGCACTCCGGCGTCCTCCAGGGCCTCGCGCAGCGCGTCCAGCTCGGCCTGCTCCGGGGTCGGCGTGTCGATCCACGGCCACCACAGCTCCACCGCGGTGAAGCCCGCGGCGGCGGCCGCGGCCGGCCGCTCCAGCAGCGGGAGCTCGGTGAAGAGGATCGAGAGGTTCACTGTGAAGCGTGTGTCCGTGTAGCCCATGAGGGGTGACCCGCTCCTTCCGTATTGCGGAAGTTAGTTTCTATCTGATGGAAGATTGCAAGCAGTGTGGTGCCGCTGTCAAGGGGGTGGTCCGAAATGTGCCGATGGCGGCCCCGCGGCGTCGCGGTACGTTGAGCCGGTGCGATTGAAAGTGGAATTCACGACAGAGCCGTTCGACCTGGACGAGGCTCCGGAGCACGCGGTGGTGGCGCGGGAGGTCGTGCAGCGCGGCGGTCTGGACGCCGTCGACGTCGGCCCCTTCGGCAACACGGCCGAAGGGGCCGCGGACGAGGTGCTCGCCGTGGTGGACGAGATGCTGCGCCGAACCCTCGCCGCCGGGGCGACCCGCGTCTCCCTGCAGGTGAACGTGGTCGGATCCGACGACCAGGAGCCGGGTGACGCATGACTGGTTCGGGCGAACATCCCTTCACCTCGGCGGTCAAGCCGCTGGTCGACGCGCTGGGCGGCGAGATCATCGCCGTGCCGGACGCCACGGAGGCGGACGTCGTCCTGGCCTGGGAGGGCGAGGACGTCCTCGCCGTCCGCCTGCCCCACCTGTCGGAGTCGCTGGACCACATCCTGGCGGGGCTGGAGCGGGCGCAGGGCAGGCCGCTCGCCGAGCTGGACCGCAAGTCCAAGCAGCGTGTCGTGCGGCTGCTGGAGTCGCGCGGGGCGTTCTCCGTGCGGCACGGCGTCGAGACGGTCGCGACCGCGCTGGGCGTCAGCCGCTTCACCGTCTACAACTACCTGAACAGGGAGAACCCCAAGGGGCGCGGCTGATCCGTGCCCCGCCGACCGGGCGCCGGGCAGCCGCTTCCGAGCGGCCGCCCGGCGCCCGGCGTGTACGGGGCGGGGTCCGAGGGGCGGGCCGGGCTTGCTTCCGCACCCACCCCGCCGGACACTCGCGGTACGGCGCCCGCGCCGCGCCGCCCGAGGCCGGGGCGCCGGGAGGCCGCAGGGTCCGGGGTGCGGTGGAGGCCCGTTCGGGCCCGCGGGTGGAGGCTCCGCGAAAAAGTTCAACAAAGTGTTGACGGGGCGTTCCCCGGCGGCTTAGCTATTGCGCAGCCCACCCGCACTCAGCCCAGAGAGGCTCCCGTGACTTCGAGTACGGCACCGGGGCTGACCCGGTTCAACACCGCCGAGGAGGGCGAGGCCCGCGCGGCGCTCCACGAGGTCTGCGCCTCCACGGCCTGGGCCGACAAGCTGCTCGGCCGGCGTCCGTACGCCGACGCGGCCGCCCTGTTCACCGCGAGTGACGCCGCCATGGCCGAGCTCGGCGAGGCCGACCTCGCCGAGGCGATGGCGGGCCACCCGCCCATCGGCCGCCCGAAGCCCGGGGACCCGACCTCCTCGCGTGAACAGCGCGGGATGTCCGGCGCCTCCGAGGAGCTCAAGGCGGAGATGCTCGAACTCAACCTGGCCTACCAGGAGAAGTTCGGGCACGTCTTCCTGATCTGCGCCACCGGCCTGTCCGGTGACCAGATGCGCGACGCGCTGCGCGACCGGATCGACAACACGCCGGAACGGGAGCGGGAGAACGTCCGCACCGAACTGGTGAAGATCAACCGCATCCGGCTGACCCGCCTCGCACAAGGAGCCTGACCATGAGCACCACGACGACCGCCTCGGTGTCCACCCACATCCTGGACACCAGCGTGGGCCGGCCGGCCGGCGGCGTCGCCGTCCGGCTGTCCGTCCGCGCCGGAGCCGACGGCGCGTGGGCCGCGCACGGCGTCTCCACGACCGACGACGACGGGCGCTGCAAGGACCTTCCGGCCCTGCCGGAGGGCACGACCCACGTACGGCTCCTCTTCGAGGTCGAGCCGTACTTCTCGACCAAGCAAGCCGAGGAACAGCAGGACGCCCCCCGCGTAAGGGACAGCGGTGTCTTCTTTCCCGAGGTGGCGATCGTCTTCGCCGTCGCCCCGGGCGAGCACTACCACGTACCGCTGCTGCTCAACCCGTTCGGCTACTCCGTGTACCGAGGGAGCTGACACCCGCAATGACTGCTACTTCCCGCCCGGCCCGCCCTGTGATGCTCGGCCAGAACCAGTACGGCAAAGCGGAGAACCGCGTCGTCAAGATCACCCGGGACGGCGACACCCACCACATCAAGGACCTGAACGTCTCCGTCGCCCTCTCCGGCGACATGGACGACGTCCACTACTCCGGCTCCAACGCCCACGTGCTGCCGACGGACACCACCAAGAACACGGTGTTCGCCTTCGCCAAGGAGTACGGCATCGAGTCGGCCGAGCAGTTCGGCATCCACCTCGCCCGGCACTTCGTGGAGTCCCAGCCGGCCATCCGGCGGGCGCGCATCCGGATCGAGGAGTACGCCTGGGACCGCATCCAGACCTCCGACTCGGGCAACCGCTTCATCGGCGCGGACGAGGTGCGCCACTCCTTCGTGCGCAACGGCCAGGAGACCCGCACCGCGCAGGTCACCTACGACGGCGAGGACTTCCAGGTCTTCTCCGGCCTGAAGGACCTCACCGTCATGAACTCCACCAACTCGGAGTTCTGGGGGTACGTGAAGGACCGGTACACCACCCTCAAGGAGGCGTACGACCGCATCCTCGCCACCCAGGTGGCGGGCGTGTGGCGGCACAACTGGACCGGCGACGACCAGCGGATGCCGAACTGGGAGCGCAGCTACGCCCAGGTCAAGCGCCACATGCTCGACGCGTTCGTCGAGACCTACAGCCTCTCGCTGCAGCAGACGCTCTACCAGATGGGCGCGCGCGTCATCAACAGCCGCGGTGAGGTGGACGAGATCCGCTTCTCGCTCCCGAACAAGCACCACTTCCTGGTGGACCTGGAGCCGTTCGGCCTCAAGAACGACCATGAGGTCTACTACGCGGCGGATCGTCCCTACGGCCTCATCGAGGCCACCATTCTGCGGGACGGAGCCGAGCCGCAGATCCCGGTCGACATGACCAACCTGTAAGCAGCCCGTAGGGGCGCCGCCCGGCAGGGCGGCCGCCCGGGCCCCCCGACGCAGCGCCGGCGTCGACGATTCCCGGGGGAGAGCGGGGGCATCTGCGCGACACAGCACCACCTCCGGGCCCGGTCGGCACCCCGCTCGACCCCCGGGCCCGGACCTCCTCCACGGAAACACGAGGTACATCCCATGGCTGGTACAGCACCCGAGCGCATCGTCATCGAGAACTGCGCCGTCGCCACCGTGGACGCGCACGACACCGAGTACGCCGCCGGGCACGTCGTCGTCGCCGGCAACGTCATCGAGTCGGTGGGCGCCGGCGCCGCCCCCGAGGGCCTGGCGAACGTGGTGCGGCGCGTCGACGGCACCGGGCACCTGGCCACCCCCGGGCTGGTCAACACCCACCACCACTTCTACCAGTGGATCACCCGCGGGCTCGCGCAGGACTCCAACCTCTTCAACTGGCTCGTGGCCCTGTACCCGACCTGGGCGCGCATCGACGAGGAGATGGTCTACGCGGCCGCCCAGGGCTCCCTGGCCATGATGGCCCGGGGCGGAGTCACCACCGCCATGGACCACCACTACGTCTTCCCGCGCGGCACCGGCGACCTGCTCGGCGCGGAGATCCGCGCCGCCCGGGAGACGGGCGTGCGCTTCACCGCCGCCCGGGGGTCGATGGACCGCGGTGCCTCGGACGGCGGCCTGCCGCCGGACTTCGCCGTCGAGACGCTCGACGGCATCCTGGAGGCCACCGAGGCGGCCATCGACACGCACCACGACGCCTCCTTCGGCTCGATGCTGCACATCGCCGTCGCGCCCTGCTCACCCTTCTCCGTCTCCACCGAGCTGATGCGCGAAGGCGCGAAGCTCGCCCGGCGCAAGGGCGTGCGGCTGCACACCCACGGCTCGGAGACGGTCGAGGAGGAGAAGTTCTGCCACGAGCTGTTCGGTATGGGCCCGACCGACTACTTCGAGTCCACCGGCTGGCTCGGCGACGACGTGTGGATGGCGCACTGCGTCCACATGAACGACTCCGACATCGCCGCCTTCGCCCGCACCGGCACCGGCGTCGCCCACTGCCCGTCCTCCAACGCCCGGCTGGCCGCCGGCATCGCCCGCGTCCCGGACATGCTGGCCGCCGGCGTGCCCGTCGGCCTCGGGGTGGACGGCACCGCGTCCAACGAGTCCGGCGAGCTGCACACCGAGCTGCGCAACGCGCTCCTCATCAACCGTCTCGGCGGCCACCGGGAGAACGCGCTCAACGCCCGCCAGGCCCTGCGCCTGGGCACCTTCGGTGGCGCGCAGGTCCTCGGCCGCACCGCCGAGATCGGCTCCCTGGAGGCGGGCAAGCTGGCCGACCTCGTCCTGTGGAAGCTGGACGGCATCGGCCACGCCTCCATCGCCGACCCGGTCGCCGCCCTCGTGCTCGGGGCCGCCGCACCGATCACGCTCTCCCTCGTGAACGGCCGCGCCGTCGTCGAGGACGGCCGGCTCACCACCGTCGACGAGGACGCCGTGGCCCGCAGCACCCGGGCCGAGGCGCAGCGCCTGGCCCGGATCGCGGCCGACGCGTCCTGACGGACATCCGAAGACTCCGGCCGGGAGGGACGGCTCCCGGCCGGTGGTTCAGGATCCGAGCGGGGTCCTGAACGAACGGCCGGGGCGGGGCGCGCATTACGGTACGCGCCCCGCCCCGGTACCCCCGCCCACGTCCCGTTCCGCCACCTCCCACACCTGAGCACCACACCTATCACCTCCCTGACACCCTCGTGCCGCCCCCCAGCGGCGCAGTAACCGACAGGAGGACCGAGTGTCCGCTAGGCCCGGTACCCGGAACGACGACGCAAGCCCCGAGCAGGACGGCGACCAGGCGAAGGGGGGAAAGCACCCCGTCGACGAGCTCCTGCCACCCCTGAAGATGGTCACCAGCGGGCTCCAGCACGTCGCCGCCATGTACGCGGGCGTGGTGGCGGTCCCCCTCGTCATCGGCGCGGCGGCGGGGCTCGGCCCCGGCGACACGACGCT
Source organism: Streptomyces chumphonensis (assembly GCF_014779715.1). Classification (GTDB taxonomy): domain Bacteria; phylum Actinomycetota; class Actinomycetes; order Streptomycetales; family Streptomycetaceae; genus Streptomyces; species Streptomyces chumphonensis. Next base: position 423,055 of record NZ_JACXYU010000002.1, on the reverse strand, counting down.
GCTGATGGCCGCCAGCCTCTTCACCGCCGGGATCGCCACGCTCCTCCAGACGCTGGGGGTCTGGCGCATCGGCGCCCGGCTCCCCTTCGTCAACGGCGTCTCCTTCGGCGGGGTCGCCGCCATGACCGCCATCATCGCCGCCGAGGGCGGCGCGTCCGGACTGCCCGTCATATTCGGCGCGGTCATCGTCGCCGGACTGCTCGCCTTCGCGGTCAGCGGCTGGTTCTGCAAACTGGTGCGGTTCTTCCCACCCGTGGTCACCGGCTCCGTCATCACCCTGATCGGCCTGTCCCTGATGCCGGTCGCCTTCGGCTGGATCGCCGACGGCGAGACGGGCGCCGACGGCGCCCCGGCGTCCCACATCGGCCTCGCCGCCGTGGCGCTCGTCATCACGCTGGCCGTGCGCCGCTACGCCCGGGGGTTCCTGCAGTCCATCGCCATCCTCATCGGCCTGGTGGCGGGCACCCTCGTCGCGGTCCCGCTCGGCATGGCCGACTTCTCCGGCCTGGGGGAGGCCGACCTCGTCGGGTTCCCGACCCCGTTCCACTTCGGCGCGCCGCAGTTCTCCGTCCCGGCGATCGTCTCGATGTGCGTCGTGATGCTGGTGATCATGACGGAGTCGACGGCCGACATGATCGCCCTCGGCCGGATCGTGGACAAGCCGGTGGACGAGAAGGTCATCGCCGCCGGCCTGCGCGCGGACGCCCTGGGCAGCGCCGTCGCCCCCGTCTTCAACGGCTTCGCGGCCAGCGCCTTCGCCCAGAACGTGGGCCTGGTGGCCATGTCCAGGGTGCGCAGCCGGTTCGTCGTGGCCGTCGGCGGCGGCATCCTGGTCCTGCTGGGCCTGTGCCCGGTGGCCGCCGCCCTCGTCTCGGCGGTACCGCTGCCGGTGCTCGGCGGTGTGGGCGTCGTCCTCTTCGGGACGATCGCGGTGAGCGGCGTCCAGACCCTCGTGCAGGCGGGCCTCGAACACGGTGAGAACGCCCTCATCGTCGCCGTCACGCTCGGCGTCGGCCTGGCCCCGGAGATGGCCCACGGCTTCTACGGGCAGTTCCCGGACAGCGCCACCATCATCCTCGACTCGGGCATCAGCACGGGCTGCATCCTCGCCGTCCTGCTGAACCTGGTCTTCAACCACCTCAGGTCCCGCCAGGACGGTGCGACGCCGACCCCACCGGTCGGCGCGCCCACGGAACCGGGAGTGACCGCCCCGGCCGCGGCCCATCTCCACTGAGCCGCACGCCCGGGTGGGCGGGGCGCCCCCGGCCCCGCCCACCCGGCGCCACCACCGGGGCTCGGTCTCAGCGCCGTTCGGGAGCCTTGGCGGTGACCAGAAGAGCGGCGAGCAGGCCCGCGAGCAGCATCGTGCCGGCCGTGCTCCACAGGACGACGGAGTAGCCGTCCAGGACGGCGCTGTCCAACGGCGTGTCCTCCACTCCGTGCGGGAGGGCGTCCTCCTCCGCCGTGGTGAGGTTCGGCAGCACGTGCCATCCACCGGCCAGCCGCGCGGTGACGTCCGACGGGAGAACGGCGCCGAACAGCGGCAAGGCGGCGGCTGCGCCCGCCTGCTGCACGGCGAGGACCGTTGCCGCCGTACCGCCCACGTCGTGCGGGGCGGCGCCCTCGGTGCCGTGCACCGCGACGGCGAGGAGCGGCACGATGGCCACTCCGGTGCCGAGGCCGACGAGGAGGGTGCCGGGCAGTGCCTCGGTGACAGGGGTGCGGTGGGGGTCGAGACCGGTCAGCACGGCCAGGCCGACCGCCGTGACGACCAGGCCGGGCACGATCAGCGCCCGGGGCGGCAGCACGTGGTGGAGCCGCGCGGAGACCTGGGTGGAGACGATCAGGACCACGCCGGTCGTGAGCACCAGGGCCGGTCCGATCTCGCCCCCGTCATAGCCGTGGCCGCTCCCCAGGTATCGGTGCAGGAGCTCGAGCACGCTGTACAGGGCCAGTCCGGTCAGGGCCAGGACGAGGAGTGCGCCGAAGCGGTTGCGGTCCTTGAGGAGGGACCAGGGGATCAGCGCGTGAGCCGCCTTGCTCTGCCAGCGGGCGAAGGCCAGGAGCAGGGCGGCCCCGCCCGTGAGGAGCGCCAGGACCGGGGGATCGGTCCAGCCGCGTGGCACGGACTGGCCGAACCCGTGGAGGAGGACCACCAGCCCGCCCGTTCCGAGCAGCACGCCCGGTACGTCCACGCGGACGGGTCTGCGGACCCAGGAGTCGCGCACCAGGCCCCACGTGGCGATCATGATCACCAGGGCGGGCGGGACACCGGCGTACAGCGCCCCGCGCCAGTTCAGGGTGGCTACCAGCCACTGGTGTGCGTACAGCGAGAGCACCAGGCCGCCGACGGTGGCGGCGGCGTAGACCCCGAAGGCCCTGCCGCGTTCCCTCGGGTCGGTGAAGTAGAGCGAGACCAGCGCCAGCGCTGCGGACGACAGCAGCGCGGCGGACCCGCCCAGCGCGGCGTTGGCCCAGGCCAGCTCGGCGGGGCCGGTGGCCAGCCCGCCGAACCAGGAGGCCGCCGCTACTCCGGCACCACCGAACAACAGCAAGCGTCTGCGGCCGAGGAGGTCGGCCAGGTGCCCGCCGGACAGGAGGAGCAGGGCGAACGCCAGCCCGTAGGCCGTCATGAGGGTGGGCACGTAGTCCTGGCGGAAGCCCAGATCATCCGCGATGACGGGAAGCGCCCTGTTCAGCGCTGTCGTACCGATCAGCGTCACCCACTGCGCCAGTACGGCCGCCCCCAGGGCGAACCAGCGCCAGAAGGGCGGGCCGAGGGCGTCGTCCGGTACGGGGGGCGTCACCGGTGCCGGGGACGCTGGTGCCCTGAGGGCGAACCAGCGCCAGAACGGCGGGTCGGGGACGCGGGCCGGGCTCGGCGGTGTCCCCGGTCCCGGAGTGGCCGGGGCTGTCGGCGTGTACGCGGGGGATCGTGTGGGGGCCGCACGGGGCTGGACCCGGGGGTCCGGCCGCGCGGCCGGTGTGCCCGGGTCGAAGTCCAGCAACCGCCCCGCGTGGCGGGCGAGTCGGGCGAGCACCGGGCCGGGCAGCCACTCCTCGACCTCATCCACCGCCGTGCGGGCGGCCACGTCGGCGGGCGTGGGACGCCGGTCGGGGTCCTTGTGCAGGCAGGCGCGGACGAGCTCGACGAACGCGTCCGGTACGCCGGTGAGGTCCGCCTCTTCCTCCGCGACCCGGAAGAGGTGCGCGTTCAGTCCGGTCTCGGTGGCGCCGAAGAGGAGGCGGCCCGTCGAGGCGTAGACGAGGAGGGCGCCCAGGCAGAACACGTCGCTGGCCGGGGTGAGGCCGATACCGCGCACCTGCTCCGGCGACATGAAGCCGGGCGAGCCGATCAGCATCCCGGTACGGGTGTGCAGGCTGTCCCCGCCGACAGCGTCCATGGCGCGCGCGATGCCGAAGTCGATGACACGCGGCCCGTCGACCGTCACCATCACGTTCGACGGCTTCAGGTCGCGGTGGATCAGACCGGCGCCGTGCACGGATCGCAGCGCGACGGCGAGGCGGTTGGCGAGGACGCGGACCGAGTGCTCGGGCAGCGGTCCGAACTCCGTGGCGACCACCGTGGCCAGATCCGGACCGGGGACGTACTGGGTCGCCACCCACGGCACCTGAGCCTCGGTGTCCGCGTCGAGCACGTCCGCCGTCCAGGGGCCGCCCACCCGGCGGGCGGCCGCCACCTCGCGGGCGAAACGCCGGCGGAACTCCGGGTGATGGGCGTGTTCGGCCCGCACCACCTTCACGGCGACCGTGCGCCCGGTCTCCGAGCGTCCGAGGTACACCTGGCCCATGCCCCCCGCGCCCAGGCGGGCCACCAGGCGGTACGGACCTACGCGCCATGGGTCCGTGGTCGTCAACTGGTCCACCCTGTGAGGATAGTTGGGCGATCCGACCGGGTGGATACCAGCAGCGTCACGGTCTCGTACGGTGATACCCGTACGAGGAGGCCGCTACGCGCCGCAGTGGCGGAGGTAGTGGCGGGTGCGGCGGGCGATGGGCAGCGGCCGGTCGGGCGGGCAGGGGTACATGTCCTGCTCGACGATGGCGAACAGGTCCACGTCCAGCTTCCCCGCCGCCGCCAGGACCGGCTCCAGCGCCGGTTCGCCGCGCGGGGGTTCGCACATGACGCCCTGTCGCACGGCCGGGCCGAAGGGCGTGCCGTCCCGCACGACGTCGGCCAGCACGGCCGGGTCGACCTGCTTGAGGTGCAGGTAGCCGATGCGCTCCCCGTACGTCTCGATGAGCCGCACGCTGTCCCCACCGCAGTACGCGTAGTGGCCGGTGTCCAGGCACAGGTTCACCAGCGAGGAGTCCGTCGCGTCGAGGAAGCGGGTGACGTGCTCCTCGGTGGCGATGTGGGTGTCGGCGTGCGGGTGGACGACGACGTCGAGGCCGTACTCCTCCCGCACCCGCCGCGCCAGCCGCTCCGTGCCGGCCGTCAGGTCCCGGAACCGCTCGGGTGCCAGGTGCGGCGGTTCGATCGGCTCGCCCGTCCGGTCGTCCCGCCAGAACGCCGGGATGACGACCAGGTGCCCGGCGCCCATGGCGCGGGTCAGTTCGGCGACGCGCGAGACGTGCGCCCAGGTCTCGTCCCACACCCCGGGGCCCCGGTGCAGCGCGGTGAAGACCGTCCCGGCGGACACCTTCAGCCCGCGGCGCCCGGTCTCCTCGGCGAGCCGTGCGGCGTCGGTGGGCAGGTAGCCGTAGGGCCCCAGCTCGATCCAGTCGTACCCCGCCTCGGCCACCTCGTCGAGGAAGCGCTCCCAGGGCACCTGCCGCTCGTCGTCGGGGAACCACACACCCCACGAGTCGGGTGCCGAGCCGATCCGCAGCCGGTTCGGGGCGGGCACGCTCGCGGTGTTCGTCGGCATCGGACTCCTCCGTAGTGCCCCGGCCCGGCCGGGGCGGCGGGCCCCGCGGCGCGGGGCGTGGGCGCGGGACCGCCGCGGGCGGCCCCTCCTCCCGGCTACCCGGAATCGGCCGTGCTCAGTGCGGAGCCGGAGGAAACGGTGGCAGGTTCCGTGAGGGGGCCGCAGCCGTGGGTACGGATGCCCCGACAAGGCGAAAGCCGCCGACCGACCTGCTGAAAGGGTGCGCCCATGACACCGCCGCCGGACGTGATCACGATGGGCCGCATCGGAGTGGACCTCTACCCCCTCCAGACCGGCGTCCCCCTCGCCCGGGTCGAGACCTTCGGGAAGTTCCTCGGTGGCTCCGCGACGAACGTGGCCGTCGCGGCGGCCCGGCTGGGCCGCTCCGCCGCCGTCATCACCCGCACCGGCGACGACCCCTTCGGTGCCTACTGCCACGAGGCGCTGCGGGACTTCGGCGTGGACGACCGCTGGGTCACCTCCGTCCCCGGCCTGCCGACCCCCGTCACCTTCTGCGAGATCTTCCCGCCCGACGACTTCCCCCTCTACTTCTACCGGTGGCCCAAGGCCCCCGACCTGGAGATCCGACCCGGCGAGCTGGACCTGGACGCCGTCACGGCCGCCCGCGTCTTCTGGATGACCGGAACCGGCCTGTGCGCGGAGCCCAGCCGTGCCGCCACCCTGCACGCCCTCACCGCCCGCGCCCGCCGCGGCCCCACCGTCTTCGACCTGGACTGGCGGCCCGTGTTCTGGCCGGGCGAGGGCCGGGCCGCGGCGGAGGCCGCCCGCGCGTCCTACCGCGAGGCCCTCGCCCTGGCCACCGTCGCCGTCGGCAACGTGGCCGAGTGCGAGGTGGCCACCGGGCGCGACGACCCGGCCGACTGCGCCCGCGCCCTGCTCGACGCGGGCGTCGAACTGGCCGTCGTCAAACGAGGGCCGGACGGCGTGCTCGCCGTGCACCGCGACGGCACGACCTCCGAGGTCCCCCCGCACCCCGTCGAGATCGTCAACGGCCTCGGCGCGGGTGACGCGTTCGGCGGCGCGCTGTGCCACGGCCTGCTCGCCGGGTGGGACCTGGAACGCGTCCTGCGGTACGCCAACGCGGCGGGCGCCCTGGTGGCGTCGCGCCTGGCCTGCTCCTCGGCGATGCCGGCGCCGGAGGAGGTCGACGCCCTGCTGACCGGCTGAATCCCGGCGCCGGCCCCGCAGCCCCGCGGCGATCCGCGCCACCCGGCGGCGCCGCGTCGACCGCACACCTCGCCCCACCGTGACGAAACGGGGAAGCTGAACCACCATGAGCGACACCGGACCCCACCTGACCGCCGGCCGCACCGCCCACGGCCCGTACGCGCTCGACATCGACCCGGGCACGGCGGGCTGGAGCCACAGCGCCCTGCGGATCGTCGAGCTCGCCCCCGGCGCGACGCACACGTTCGCCACCGGCGACAGCGAGTGGATCGTGCTGCCGCTGTCCGGCGGCTGCACCGTCCGCGTCGACGGACGGGACTTCGAGCTGACCGGGCGCACCGGGGTCTTCGCCGGAGTCACCGACTTCGCCTACGTGCCCCGGGACGCCGAGGCGACGGTCACGAGCCGGGACGGCGGACGGTTCGCCCTCCCCGGCGCCCGCTGCACACACCGCCTCCCGGCCCGCTACGGACCGGCCGCGGGCGTTCCCGTCGAGCTGCGCGGCGCGGGCCGGTGCTCGCGGCAGGTGCACAACTTCGCCGCCGCCGACGTCTTCGAGGCCGACCGGCTCATCGCCGTCGAGGTGCTCACCCCGGGCGGCAACTGGTCCTCCTACCCGCCGCACAAACACGACGAGCACCGTCCCGGGCAGGAATCGCGGCTGGAGGAGATCTACTACTTCGAGATCGCCCCGCACGCCGGTGCCGACGGCTTCGCCTACCAGCGGGTCTCGCCCTCCGCCGACGGCGGCACCGACGTCCTCGCCGAGGTCCGCACCGGGGACGCCGTGCTGATCCCCGACGGCTGGCACGGCCCCTCCATCGCCGCACCCGGCCACGCCCTGTACTACCTCAACGTCATGGCGGGCCCGGACGCCGAACGCGCCTGGCTCATCCGCGACCACCCCGACCACGCCTGGATCAGGGACACCTGGCGCGACGCCGACGTCGACGCGCGGCTCCCCTTCCCCCAGGAGCCCTCACCCCCGCAGGAGCCCCGATGACCACGACCCGCCGGCTCACCGTCGCCCAGGCGCTGGTGCGCTTCCTCGCCGCCCAGTACACCGAGCGCGACGGCGGGCGGCAGCGTCTGATCAACGCCGTGTGGGGCGTCTTCGGCCACGGCAACGTCGCCGGGATCGGCCAGGCGCTCGTCGAGTACCGGGACGCCATGCCCTTCCTCCAGGGCCGCAACGAACAGGCCATGGTCCACGCGGCCGTCGGCTACGCGCGCCACAGCGACCGGCTGCGCGCCCACGCCGTGACGACGTCCATCGGCCCCGGCGCCACCAACCTCGTCACCGGTGCGGCGCTCGCCACCGTCAACCGGCTGCCCGTCCTGCTGCTGCCCGGCGACACCTTCGCCACCCGCGTCGCCGACCCGGTGCTCCAGCAACTCGAGGTGCCCCACGCGGGCGACGTGTCCGTCAACGACACCCTGCGGCCCGTCTCCCGCTACTTCGACCGGGTGACGCGGCCCGAGGCGCTGATCCCCGCCGCCCTCCAGGCCGTGCGGGTGCTCACCGACCCGGCCGAGACCGGCGCCGTCACCCTCGCGCTGCCGCAGGACGTCCAGGCCGAGGCGTTCGACTGGCCGCGGGAGTTCTTCACCGACCGGGTGTGGCCCGTCCGACGGCCGCGCCCGGAACCGGCGGCGCTCGCCGAGGCGGCGTCGGCCCTGCGCGGCGCCCGGCGGCCGCTGCTCGTCGCGGGCGGCGGCGTCCACCACAGCGGGGCCCAGACGGCGCTGGCGGCCATCGCGGACGCCACCGGCGTCCCCGTCGCCGCCACCCAGGCCGGCAAGGGCGCGCTGCGCCACGACCACCCGGCCGACGTCGGCGGCATCGGCCACACCGGCACCGCGACGGCCGACGACCTCGCCCGCACCGCGGACGTCGTCCTGGGCGTCGGCACCCGCTGGACGGACTTCACCACCGCCTCCCGGACCCTCTTCGCCCACCCCGGCGTCCGCTTCGTCAACCTCAACATCACTCCGGTGGACGCCCACAAGCTCGCCGCCACCGCCCTCGTGGCCGACGCCCGGGAAGGGCTCGACGCCCTGCGGCGCGCCCTGGCGGGGCACCGCGTCACCCCCGCGTACGCCGCCGAGTACCGGGCGGGGAGGCAACGCTGGGAGCAGCGGGTGGACGCCGCCCTCGCGGCGCCGGAGCCCTCGGCCCGCCCCACCCAGGCCCAGGTCATCGGCGCGCTCGACGCCGTCGTCGGCGACGAGGACGTCGTCGTGGCCGCCGCCGGGTCGCTCCCCGGCGACCTGCACAGGCTCTGGCGGGCCCGGGCACCGCGCCAGTACCACCTGGAGTACGGCTACTCCTGCATGGGATACGAGATCCCCGGCGCGCTCGGCGTCAAGCTGGCCGCGCCCGACGCGCCGGTGTGGGCCCTCGTGGGGGACGGGTCGTACCTGATGATGCCCGGCGAACTCGTCACCGCCGTGCAGGAGGGCCTGAACATCAACGTGCTGCTCGTGCAGAACCACGGCTACGCCTCCATCGGCGGCCTCTCGGAGGCCACCGGGGCCGAACGCTTCGGCACCGACTACCGCTTCCGCGCCGAGGACGGCGGCTACACCGGTGAACCGCTGCCCGTGGACCTGGCCGCCAACGCCGCCTCCCTCGGCCTGGACGTCCTGCGCGCCGCGACCGTGGCCGAGCTGCGCGACGCGCTCGCCGCCGCCCGCGCCTCCCCGCGCCCCACCTGCGTGTACGTGGAGACCGATCCGCGTGCCTCCGTACCGGAGGCCCAGGCGTGGTGGGACGTTCCGGTCGCCGCCACCGCGACCCGCGCGGCGGCCGTCACGGCCCGCGAGGCGTACCAGCGGCAGGCCGCCGCCCGCCGCCACCACCTGTGACCCGTCCCGACCCGTCCGCCCCCACACCCGAAAGGCCGCCCATGAAGACCCTCGGCCACTGGATCGGCAACCGGTCCGTCCCCGGCGCCTCCGGCCGCTTCGCCCCCGTCCACGACCCGGCCACCGGTGCCCGCACCGCGCGCGTCCCCCTCGCGGACGTCGCCGAGGTGGACGCCGCCGTCGCCGCCGCCCGCACGGCCCACCGCACCTGGGGCACCACCTCGCTCGCCCGGCGCACGGCCGTCCTCTTCCGCTACCGCGCCCTGCTGGAAGCCCACCGGGAGGAGCTGGCGGCCCTCATCACCGCCGAGCACGGCAAGGTCCGCGCCGACGCGCTCGGCGAGGTCGCGCGGGGCCTGGAGATCCTCGAACTCGCCTGCGGCATCGGTGAGAAGCTCAAGGGCGAGCTGTCGACCGAGGTCTCCACCGGCGTGGATGTCGCGGCACTCCGGCAGCCCCTCGGCGTCGTCGCGGGCATCACGCCCTTCAACTTCCCCGCCATGGTGCCGATGTGGATGTTCCCGATCGCCGTCGCCTGCGGCAACACCTTCGTGCTGAAGCCGAGCGAGAAGGACCCCTCGGCCGCGTTCCGGCTCGCCGAGCTGGCCGCCGAGGCCGGTCTGCCCGACGGCGTGCTGAACGTCCTGGGCGGCGACCGCGCGGCCGTGGAGCGGCTGCTGGAGCACCCGGACGTGGCCGCCGTGTCCTTCGTCGGCTCGACGCCCGTCGCCCGGCACGTGCACCGGACGGCCGTCGCCCACGGCAAGCGGGTGCAGGCACTCGGCGGCGCCAAGAACCACATGGTCGTGCTGCCCGACGCCGACCTCGACCTCGCCGCCGACAGCGCGGTGAGCGCCGCCTACGGCTCGGCGGGGGAGCGGTGCATGGCGGTCTCCGTCGTCGTGGCCGTGGGGGAGAGCGGCGACGAGCTGGTCCAGCGGATCGCCGACCGCACCGCGCGGCTGCGCGTCGGCCCCGGCGACGACCCGGCCTCGCAGATGGGCCCGCTCATCACCCGCGAACACCGCGACACGGTCGCCTCCTACGTGACCTCCGCCCGCGCGCAGGGGGCCGAGGTCGTCCTCGACGGCACCGCCACGCGCGTCGAGGGCCACGAGGACGGCTACTTCCTCGGCGCCAGCCTGCTGGACCGGGTGCCGCTGGACGCCGACGCCTACCGCGACGAGATCTTCGGCCCGGTGCTGTGCGTCGTGCGGGCCGCGAGCTACGACGAGGCCGTCGGGATCGTCAACGCCTCCCCGTGGGGCAACGGTGCGGCCGTCTTCACCCGGGACGGGGGCGCCGCCCGCCGGTTCCAGCTGGAGGTGGAGGCCGGGATGGTCGGCGTGAACGTGCCCATCCCGGTGCCCGTCGGCCACCACTCCTTCGGCGGCTGGAAGGACTCCCTCTTCGGCGACCTGCACGTCTACGGCAACGACGGCGTCGCCTTCTACACGCGCGGCAAGGTCGTCACGACCCGCTGGCCCGACCCCGCCGACGCCGGCATCGACCTCGGCTTCCCCCGCACCGACCGCTAGCCGTCCCCGTCCGGGACGCACACGACCGGCTGGCGCTGCACCAGGTTGTTCGCGAACCCCCCGCGGTTCCACGGCTGCCGCAGCGGCTGGGTGTTCCCGGCGGCGTCGGTCGCGCGGGCGCTCAGCACGTGACGGCCCGGGGCGGCCGTCCACGTCGCCCGCCACCGGCGCCACGCCCAGCGGCCGGACCCGTCGGCGGGCGCGGGGTCCAGCTCCGCCGGCGTCCAGGTGGCGCCGTCGTCTGTGCTGATCTTGACGGCGGTCACCGGGGCGCGGCCGGACCACGCACGGCCCTCCAGGGTGATCCGCCCAGGCCGGACGACGCGCGTGCGGGACATGAAGTCCGGGAAGCCCGGCGGGACGAGCAGGGCGCGGGGAGCGATGCGGGTGACCGGCTCACCCGCATCGTCCGCGTCCTGCCGCAACCGGTAGGCGACCTGCTGCTGGAACCCGGTGAAGGGCTCGTCGACGACCGTCACCTCCCGCAGCCACTTCACGTGGGCCATGCCGTACCAGCCCGGCACGACGAGCCGCAGCGGGCGGCCGTGCTGCGGGGGCAGTGGGGAGCCGTTCATCGCGTAGGCGACCAGGACGCCGGCGTCCTGGTCCAGCGCGACGTCCAGGGGCAGGCTGCGCCGGTAGTCCTGCTCGACCCCGCGCTCCACCCCGTGGTCGGCACCCGTGAAGACCACCTCGACGCCGCTGTCCGCGACGCCCGCGTCGGCGAGCAGGGTACGCAGTTCCACGCCCGTCCAGTCGGCCGTGCCGACGGCCTCCAGGAGCCAGGGCTGGCTGACCGGACGGGGCGTCAGGAGGGCACGGCCGTTCCCGGCGCACTCCATCGTCACCCGCCGGGTGACGGCCGGACGCGCCCGCAGGTCGTTGAGGCCGACGGTGAGCGGGTGCCGCACACGTCCCCCGACCCGCACCTCCCAGGTCTCACCGTCCGTCCACGGGATGTCGTAGTGGGTGAGCACGTAGTGCAGCCCCGGCGGCGTCACGTCGTACCGCAGGGCCTCCAGTGGCAGACCGTGGTTGCGGGCCGCCAGGGCGAGTTCCTCGTGGCTCACACCCTCGTGCGGCTCGGCCAGCCAGGCGGGCGGGCTGATGTCGGCGAGACGTTGCCCCATGGGAACCAGTGTGGTCCCGCCCGCGCTCGCACACCACCGGGGACGACGGGGCGGCCGGGAGTTGACAGGGTCCGTCAGGCTGTCAAGGCTGGCGGGCATGCGCATCGGACTCATCGGCACGGGACGGATCGGGACCTTCCACGCACGCACCCTGCGGGGCCTGCCGGAGGTGGCGGAGCTCCTGCTCGCCGACGCCGACCCCGCCCGCGCCGCGACGGTCGCCGAGGCGGTCGGCGACGCCACCGCCCTCCCGTCCCCGGACGCGTTGCTGGCCGCCGCGCCGGACGCGGTCGTGATCGCCTCGGCGACGGCCTCCCACGCCGAGCTGATCGGCGCCGCCGCCCGCGCCGGGCTGCCCACGTTCTGCGAGAAGCCCGTCGCGGCGGACCTCCCCGGCACGGTGGAGGTGCTGGAGGAGGTCGAGCGGGCGGGCACCGTGTTGCAGATCGGCTTCATGCGCCGCTTCGACGCCGGATACGCGGCGGCCCGGGAGGCGGTGCGGACGGGTCGGCTGGGGCGGCTCCACACCGTGCGGACCGTCACCTCCGACCCGGCCCCGCCCCCGCCCGGCTACCTGCCGCTGTCCGGCGGCCTCTTCCGCGACTGCCTGGTGCACGACGTCGACGCCCTGCGTTGGGTGACGGGCCGTGAGGTCGCCTCCGTGTACGCCCTCGGTTCGGACGGCGGGCCGCCGATGTTCCGGGAGGCCGACGACGTCGCGACGGCGGCCGTCCTGCTCACGCTGGACGACGGCACGCTTGTCACCTCGACCGCCACCCGGCTGAACGGCGCCGGGTACGACGTCCGCATGGAACTGGCCGGTGAGCGCGAGCAGATCGCGGTCGGTCTGGACCCCCGCACGCCCCTCACCTCCGTCGAGCCCACCGCAGAACCGGGCGGCGGCGTGGCCTGGGACGGCTTCCTGACCCGCTTCGCCCCCGCCTACGAGGCCGAGTTGGCGGCGTTCGTCGCCCTCGCCCGGGGTGAGCGGGCCAACCCGTGCGACGGCCGCGAGGCCCTGGCGGCGCTGCGGGTGGCCGAGGCGTGCGAGGTGTCCCGCCGGGAGGGCCGGGCGGTCCGGCCGGCCTGAGGCGCCAGGACCTCAGGCCGGTGCTCCGTCAGGGCAGCAGCTCGTACGCCGGGAGGGTGAGGAAGTCGGCGTAGTCGGCGTCCAGGGAGACCCGCAGCAGCAGGTCGTGGGCCTCCTGCCAGCGTCCTTCGGCGAACGCCTCCTCGCCCAGCTCGGTGCGGAGCGCCTCCAGTTCCCGCGCGGCGATCGCGCGCACCAGCTCGGCCGTGACCCGCTGCCCGTCCTCGAGGACCACGCCGGCGTCCACCCACTGCCAGATCTGCGAGCGGGAGATCTCGGCGGTCGCCGCGTCCTCCATCAGGCCGAAGATGGCCACCGCACCGAGGCCGCGCAGCCACGCCTCGATGTAACGGATGCCGACCCGGACGGCGTCCACCAGGCCCTGGTGCGTGGGGCGGGCGTCGAGCGAGTCGACGGCGATGAGGTCGCCCGCGCCGACCCGGACGTCCTCGCGCAGCCGGTCCTTCTGGTGCGGGCGCTCGCCGAGCACCGCGTCGAACGACGCCCGTGCGACGGGGACCAGGTCCGGGTGGGCGACCCAGGAGCCGTCGAAGCCGTCGGCGGCCTCGCGGTCCTTGTCGTTCCGCACCTTGCTCAGGGCCCGCTCGTTCGCCTCGGGATCGCGGCGGTCGGGGATGAACGCCGCCATGCCGCCGATGGCGTGCGCACCGCGCTTGTGGCAGGTCCGCACGAGCAGCTCGGTGTAGGCGCGCATGAAGGGCGCCGTCATCGTCACGGCGTTGCGGTCCGGCAGGACGAACCTCTCCCCGCCGTCGCGGAAGTTCTTCACGATGGAGAACAGGTAGTCCCAGCGGCCCGCGTTCAGCCCGGAGGCGTGGTCGCGCAGTTCGTAGAGGATCTCCTCCATCTCGTACGCCGCCGTGATCGTCTCGATGAGGACCGTGGCGCGGACCGTGCCCTGCGGGATGCCGAGGCGGTCCTGGGCGAACACGAAGACGTCGTTCCACAGCCGGGCCTCGTGGTGCGACTCGGTCTTCGGCAGGTAGAAGTACGGGCCCTTCCCCAGGTCCAGCAGCCGCTGGGCGTTGTGGAAGAAGTACAGCCCGAAGTCGACCAGGGCGCCGGGCACGGCGCGCCCGCGCACCTGGAGGTGGCGCTCGTCCAGGTGCCAGCCGCGCGGCCGCATCACGACGGTGGCCAGCTCCTCGGTGGGCCGCAGGGCGTAGCTCTTGCCGCGCGCGTCGGTGAAGTCGATGCGCCGCTCGTAGGCGTCGATCAGGTTGGCCTGGCCGTCGACGACGTTGGCCCAGGTGGGTGCCGAGGCGTCCTCGAAGTCGGCGAGCCAGACCTTCGCGCCCGAGTTGAGCGCGTTGATGGTCATCTTCCGGTCGGTCGGACCGGTGATCTCGACCCTGCGGTCCTCCAGCGCGGCGGGGGCCGGGGCGACCCGCCAGTCGCCGTCGCGGATGTGCGCGGTCTCCGGCAGGAAGTCCAGGGTGCTCGTCCGGGCGATCTCCGCCCGCCGCTCCGCCCGGCGGGCCAGCAGCTCGTCACGACGTGCGGTGAACCGCTCGTGCAGCTCGGCGACGAACGCCAGGGCCGCCTCGGTCAGCACCTCGTCCTGCCGGGCGGGGGCCCGGTCGGGGTCGACATCGACGATGGCCAGCGGTGACGGCGCTGGTGCGGACATGTGCGCTCACTCCTCTTGGGTCTCCGAACGACCCTCCCACGCCGCCCCCTCGACGGTCGGGGGCCGGTGCCTGGGACGCCGGACTTCCGTGCTCGTGGTACGCGTGCGCGGCACGGGGTGCCACGCACCTTCGAAACTGGAGACTAGTTTCCTCATAGTGGAACTTCAATAGTTTGTTGACATCAAGATGGACGACGTCGAGAAGGACGAGTTCGAGATACCTCCACCACCCCGCACCCGCACCCGGACTCCCTCGCCGCGTCACGGTGGTGGACCCTCCCACCGGGGGAGGGTCCACCATGAACGCGTGCGGAACGAACTTCTCTCCATCGGGCGCTTCGCCCGGCTCTGCCGGCTCAGCGTCAAGCAGCTACGGAACTACGACGAGACGGGCCTGCTGGCTCCGGCCCACGTCGACACGGGCTCCGGCTACCGCTACTACACGGCCGGACAGGCGCGGGACGCCCTGACCATCGCCCTGCTCCGCGAGATGGACCTCCCCCTCGCCGTGATCGCGCGGGTGCTGGCCGCCGGCCCCGCCCACAGGGCGCGGCTGCTGGGCGCCGAGCGGGACGCGCTCGCCGAGCGGATCGGCCGGGACCGGGCACGGCTGGGCATGCTGGAGCGGCTCGCTGAGGACGGCCTGCCCGGCTACGAGGTGACGGTCGACGAGGAGCCGGAGCGGCGGCTGGCCGTGGTGCGGGCGTCCGGAACCCCGGGGGAGCTGAGCGGGCGGATCGGCGCGTGCGTCGCCCGGCTGCTGCCCGCGCTCGGCCGGGCGGGCGTCGCCGGGGAGCCGCCGCTGTGGGGGCTGTACGCGCTGGACGTCCGGGAGCGCGTGGAGGTCGCCGTCGGAGCACCCATCCCGCCGGGCGGTCGGACACCGGATCTGGAGTGCCTGACCCTGCCCGGCGGCCCGGTCGTCGAGACCGTGCACACCGGGCCCTACGAACAGCTGCCCCTGGCCTACAACGCCCTCTTCGCCACCGTCCACGAGCGCGGCCTGCGCCCCGCGGCGCCCGTCCGGGAGGTCTATCTCGCCGGGCCCGGCCAGGCACCGCCGGAAGACCTGACGACCCGGTTGATCATCCCCCTCCAGGAGCGTGCGGCATGACCAGAGTGCAGGGCATCGAGGCCCGCGACACCCGGCACTGCGAGACGACGGCGCTGGGCGTGCTGCTGCGGCACCGGGGGATCGAGCTGTCCGAGCCGATGCTCTTCGGGCTCGGCGCCGGCCTGTCCTTCGTCTACTGGGACAGCAAGAGCATGGGGTTCCCCTTCCTCGGAGGCCGGGTCAAGCCCTTCGAACTCACCAGGAACCTGGCCGCCACGCTGAACCTGGACCTCCGGGTGAAGGAGACCGCTTCCCCGCGCCGCGCGTGGGAGAACGTGGCGGCCCCCATCGACGCCGGCCACCCCGTCGGACTCCAGCTGGACAGCCACTACCTCGACTACTTCGGTTCGGACGTGCACTTCGGTGGCCATATCGTCGCGATGTACGGCTATGACGACCACGTGGCCTATCTGGTCGACACCGCCCCGGACCACGGAGCGGTCACGAGCCGACTGGAGAGCCTCGCGCGGGCGAGGGCCGCCCGCGGCCCCATGACGGCCAGGCACCGCTCCTTCACCCTCGACGTGCCACCGGACACGCCGTCCCCCCGGGCTCGGATCGCCTCCGCCATCGTGGCCTGCGCCGAAGCCTTCCTGAACCCGCCCATCGCCAACCTCGGCCACCGGGGCATCGGGAAGGCCGCGGCCTCGGTGCGCACCTGGCTGGACCGCACCGAGGCCCCGCATCTGGACCTGCCGGGCACCGCCTTCCTGATGGAGCGGGCAGGAACCGGCGGCGCCCTCTTCCGCAACCTCTACCGCGACTTCCTCGCCGAGAGCACCGAGACGCTCAACAGCCGTCGGCTGCGCACCGGCCACACGCTGTACGCGGAGGCCGCCACCCTGTGGACGGCCGTCGCGGAGCTGATCGAGCGGGCGGGCGCGTCGGCCGACGCCCGCTGCCTCGAACGGGCGGGCGACCTCCTCGTCGACCTGGCCCGCATCGAGCACGAGGCCATGCGGGCCCTGAGCGGCCTGGACGCCACGACCGGGACCTGACAGCCCGGACCCGTGCCCGCCGCCCCGTCCCGGAGCCGTCACTCCAGGCGGGAGAGGTCCGCCGGGGTGTCGATGTCCGCCGGGTCGGCCAGGTCGCCGCACTCCACCAGGGTGAGCGCGGCGGCATGGGCCCGCAGGTAGCCGCGGGCCCCCTGGTCGCCGGAGGCGGTGTCCGCCACTGCGGCCCAGTGGTCGCGGCCCAGGAGGACGGGGTGCCCGCGCCCACCGCCGTACGCCGCGGCGGCCAGCGTGCCGGGGCCCCGGAAGGCCGCCGCCACCCGCGCGACGGCCGCCGCGCCGATGCCCGGCTGGTCCACGAGCGACACCACGGCGCCCCGGGCCTCCGGGGCCAGCGCCCGCAGGCCGAGCCGCAGGGACGAGCCCATGCCGTCCTCCCAGGCCGGGTTGTCCAGCAGCACGCAGTCCTCCAGCCGGGCCTCCTCCCGCACCCGCTCCCGCGCGGCGCCCAGCACCACGTACACCGTGCCGCAGCCCGCGTCCCGCAGGACGCCTACGGCGTGCTCCACCAGGGGACGCCCCCGGTGCGGCAGGAGCGCCTTCGCGCGCCCGCCGAGCCGCCGTCCGCCCCCGGCCGCCAGCAGCAGTCCGGCGAGCCCTTCCGGTCCCGTCCGCTCGTCCATGCACCTGACCCTACGGAGCGCCTGCCCCGGCCGCCGAGGCGACGCCCGCACGATGGGGCTTATGACGGCCACGACCCGCCCCGCGCCACCCCTGACCGCCAACCCCGCCGACCCCCGCTTCTGGCAGCGGCCGCAACGCGAGCAGCGGGCGGCCTTCGCCCGGCTGCGCGCCCTGGACGCCCCCGCGTACTGCACCGACCCGACCTCCGGCCGGGGCTTCTACGCGCTGGTCCGGCACGCCGACGTCGTCGAGGCCAGCCGCAGGCCGCAGGTCTTCACCAGCGCGGCGGGCGTCACCACGCCCGAGCCCGCGCGCTGGGTGCGGGCCCTCTTCGGCGACTCCATGGTCAACCTGGACGACCCCCAGCACGCCCGGCTGCGCCGGACCGTCGCCCGTGCCTTCACACCCCGCGTGCTGGCGGACGCCGAGGCGGACATCCGGGCCCTCTCCACCCGCATCGTCGACGACATGGTCGCCGAGCGGCCGGACGACTTCGTGACGGCCGTCGCCTCCCGGCTGCCGTTCGAGGTGATCTGCAACATGATGGGGATCCCCGAACGCCACCGACCGGAGATCCTGGACCGCGTCAACCACGCCTCGGAGCACATCGGCGTCGCGCGCACCCGGCTGCGGGTGCCGGGCAGGGGCCTGCGCGCGCTGGCCCGGATGCAGCGCATGATCGCCGTCCTGGCCCGCGACCGGCGCCGCCGTCCGGCCGACGACCTCGTCTCCGCGCTCGTCCACGCCGACGTCGACGGACAGGCGCTCACCACCCGGCAACTCGGCGCCTTCTTCTCGCTGCTGATGGTCGCCGGGGTGGAGACGACCCGCAACGCCATCGCGCACGGTCTGGCCCTCCTGACCGACCACCCCGACCAGCGCGCCCTGCTGGCCGCCGACTTCGACGCGCACGCCGAGGGCGCCGTCAACGAGATCGTGCGGCACGCGACGCCGATCATCCAGTTCCGCCGCACCGTCGCGGAACCCTACGCCCTGGGCGGACGCACCTTCCGGCCCGGCGACAAGGCGGTCCTCTTCTTCGCCTCCGCCAACCGGGACGAGGCGGTCTTCGCCGACCCGGACGCCTTCGACGTCACGCGCACGCCCAATCCCCACCTCGGGTACGGCGGCGGCGGCCCGCACTACTGCCTGGGCGCCCACCTGGCCAAGCGTGAGATGACGGCGCTCTTCCGGGAACTCCTCACCCGCACCCCGGACATCCGCGCCACCGCGCCCCCGGTGCTCGCGGCGTCGAACTTCGACAACCGGGTGCGCTCGCTGCCCTTCGCCTTCGACTGAGGTCACCGCCGCGCCGGGCCCGACCCGGCGGTGAGCTCTTGCGCGGGCGCGGCGGGCTGCGTAGACACAAGGGCGGGGACGACCGAGCGGCGGGAGGTCGCGGTGACGGAACGGGCGGTCAGCGAGGCGGCGGCGACGTTCGACGCCATCGGTGCGGAGTACGAACGGGCCTTCGGTCATCTCCCGGAGCTCCGGGCGGCGGTGGAGTGGCTGACCGGGCGGCTGCCGGCGGGCGCCCGGGTGCTGGACGTCGGCAGCGGGACCGGACGCCCCGTGGCCGAGGCGCTGGTGCGCGCCGGGCACGAGGTCACGGGCATCGACGTCTCGGCGGCGATGGTCGAACTCGCCCGCGCCCGGGTGCCCGGCGCCCGCTTCGAGCGGCGGGACGTCCGCGACCACGACGCGGAGCCCGGAGCCTACGACGCCGTGTGCGCCTTCTTCCCGTTCCTCCAGATGCCCCGGCCGGACATCGACGCGACGCTCTCCCGCATCGCCGGCTGGCTCACCCCGGGCGGACACCTCGTCACCTCGACGGTGCCCGCCGACGTGGAGGGCCTGGACATCGTCTGGATGGGTCGGCCGGTGCGCGTCACCAGCTACGCGGCGGACGACTTCCTCCTGCGGCTGAGCCGGGCCGGACTGGAGGTCGTCCACCACGCCGTGACCTCCTTCGTGCCCGTGGGCGTCGGCGCGGAACCGGAGGACCACCTCTTCTGCTACGCCCGCCGCCCCACCGCCTGACGGGGTCCGTTTGGAGGCCGCGCACCGCGACGGGGGAGCGCGACCCCGTCGACGCGGGCTGTGCCCACGTCATCTGCCGTGCCCTGCCGCACTGTCGGCGTCCGCTGTGGTGAGGGGCACAGGCGCGGGGCTGGCACGGCCGCCCACGGGTCTGGGATGCTGCTGTCCTCCAAGCGACGGCGGAACGAGGAAGCCGGTGAGATTCCGGCACGGTACCGCCACTGTGTAGGGGGAGCGACTCCGCCGAAGCCACCGCCCGCTCGGGTGGGAAGGCCGGGGAAGCGTCGATCCCGAGTCAGGAGACTCACGCCGTCGCACCTCGACGTTCCGGGGCGGATTTCCCCGAGAGAGGACGGTGGCACCCCGTGTGCCCGCGTACCCGTGTGATCCCTGACCTCGGCGCTGCTGCTCCGGAACGGCCGCCTTCGCCGTCCGCCCGCCCCCGGCCCTCGGACCACTGAGCCCGGCGACGTCCGAACCCCTCCCGAGCGCGACCGTGACCCGTCGGTCGTGCCCTCCCCGCGCGCCGCCCGGCCCTGTGGCGCGCCCTGACGCATGCCAGGAGCACCCTCAGTGTCCCGACAGAACGCCCTCCACCGTCGCCGTGCCCTCGCCGCCACGGCCCTCTTCGGCGCCATGAGCCTCACGCTCGGGGCCTGCGGGAGTGGCGGCACCGCATCCGAGTCCTCCGCCTCCGGCGCCGAGGACGGCGGCTGCATCACCGCATTCGACCCGGACAAGGACTACTTCCCCGACAAGTCCAACGTGGAGCACGCGAAGAACTTCACGCTGCGGTACGAGAAGAGCTACCAGGTCCTCACCGTCGAGGAGCCCTACCCCAAGGGCGACCCCGAGTCGTACGTCCTGGTCAAGTGCGGTGCGCCGAAGCCGGAACTGACCGGTGACCTCGCCGAGGCCCAGCAGATCACCACCCCGGTCAAGAGCCTGTACTCCGCCTCGACCACCCACCTGCCCCTGCTCACCGAGACGGACACCCTCGATGTGCTCACCGGGGTGGCGAACGGCGCGTTCGTGAGTTCGCCGGAGGTCCGCGAACGGGTGGAGTCGGGCCGCGTCGCCGAGTACGCCAAGGACAACTCGCTCGACGCCGAGCAGGTCATCGGAGCACAGCCGGACGTGCTGATGACGCAGGGCACGGACGATCCGCAGTACCCGAAGCTGCGGCAGGCGGGCATCGCGGTCGTCGCGAACGCCGAGTGGCTGGAGCCCAGCCCGCTCGGCCGCGCCGAGTGGGTCAAGGCGATGGCCGCGCTGACCGGGGCCGAGGAACGCGCGGCCGAGGTGTTCGACACCATCGAGAGCGACTACGACAAGGTCGCGGCGAAGGCCGCCTCGGCGGGGGACCCGGTGCGGGTCCTCCTCGGGTCGATGTACCAGGGCACCTGGAGCATGGCAGCCGGGCAGAGCTACGTCGGCCGGCTGATCAAGGACGCGGGGGGTACCTACCCGTGGGCGGGCGACACGGGGACCGGAAACCTTCAGCTGGCCTTCGAGGCCGTCTACGCCAAGGGCGGCGACGCCCGCGTCTGGCTGGTCGGCGAGCAGTGGAAGTCGACGGCCGAAGCGACGGAGGCCGACCGGCGCTACGGCGAGCTGGAGGCCGTGAAGAGCGGAGAGGTCTGGACGAACACCAAAGCCCAGGGCCCGGGCGGCGGCAACGACTTCTACGAGCGCGGTGTGCTGAGGCCCGACCTGGTCCTCGCGGACCTGTTCGCCATCCTGCATCCCGATCAGGCCGAGGGGCACACGTTCACCTTCTACGCCGAGGTGCCCGGGGCGTGAGGGCGCCGATCGCCGCACCGCCGGAGCCGGTACCGGCGGTTCCGGTCCCGGCGGCACCGGAACCGCCCGACCCCGTCGGGCCCGGCCGCCGCCGGTTCGCGGTGTTCTGCGTGCTCGCCGTGGGAACGGCGGTGCTCTTCGTGCTGACGATCGCGGTCGGCTCGTACCACGTTCCGATCGACGAGGTGCTGCGGGTCCTGTCCGGCGGCACGCCCTCCGATCCCCGGTGGGCCGTGATCGTCGAGGAGGTGCGGCTCCCCCGGGCGTTGACGGCCGCGGCGGTGGGCGCGGCGCTGGCCGTGGCCGGTGTCCAGATGCAGACGCTGTTCGGCAACGCGTTGGCCGACCCGTTCTCCCTCGGGGTGAGTTCGGGGGCCAGCATGGGCGTGGCGGCCGTGGTGGTCTCCACGGGGGGTGTCGCGGGGAGCTTCACCGGCGG
The DNA here is from genome assembly GCF_014779715.1 of Streptomyces chumphonensis. Classification (GTDB taxonomy): domain Bacteria; phylum Actinomycetota; class Actinomycetes; order Streptomycetales; family Streptomycetaceae; genus Streptomyces; species Streptomyces chumphonensis. The sequence goes on along the minus strand of NZ_JACXYU010000002.1, from coordinate 401,662 downwards.
GCTCGCGGGCCTGGGAAGGGTCGGCGTGATCCTGGCCGCCTCCCTCGGTGCGGGATGCGTCCTCGCGCTGGTGCTGCTGCTGTCGCGCTGGGTGCGGTCGGCGGTCACCCTGCTGGTGATCGGCGTGATGATCGGATCGGCGGCCACGGCGGTCGTCAGCGTGATGCTGGTCTACGCCCGCCCCGAGCGCGCCCAGCAGTTCGTGATCTGGGGTCTGGGCAGCTTCAGCGCCACGACCTGGCCCGATCTCGCGGTGATGCTCCCGGTGATCGGCGCGGGCCTCGTGGCGGCCCTGCTCACCGCCAAACGGCTGAACGCCCTGCTTCTCGGGGAGGACTACGCCCGCACCATGGGCCTGAACGTCCGACGCAGCCGCGACCTGGCCCTGTTGGGGACCTCCCTGCTGGCCGGTGCCGCGACCGCCTTCTGCGGCCCCGTCGCCTTCCTCGGCCTGGCCGTCCCGCACCTGACCCGCGTCGCCCTGGGCACCTCCGACCACCGTGCCCTGGTCCCCGCCTCCATGCTCGCCGGAGCGTTCCTCGCGCTGGCCTGTGCGCTGCTGAGCCAACCGCCCGGGACGGACGCCGTGCTGCCGCTGAACGCGATCACCTCGCTGTTCGGGGCGCCGGTCGTCATCACCTTCCTCATCCGCAGCCGTCGCGGCCTGCAAGGGGTCACCTCATGACCGACTCGACCATCGCCCCCCGCCCCGTCCCCCACCGGCCGGGGAAGCCGTCCCCGTCCCCCGGAGGACTCGCCGCCGCCGGCCTCACCGTCGGCTACCGGACGCGCTCCGCCTGGGGCCGCGGTGCACGGCACCCCGTCCTGGCGGACCTCGACCTCACCGCCCGGGCCGGTGAACTGACGGTGCTGCTGGGACCCAACGGCACCGGCAAGTCCACCCTGCTGCGCACCCTGTGCGGGCTCCTCCCCCCTCTTGCCGGAGACGTGCGCGTCGCGGGCCGGGACGTCGCCGAGGAGACACCCGCGGTGCTCGCCCGGCGGCTCGCCGTCGTCCTCACCGACCGCGTCGACGCCGGCCTGCTCTCCGCGCGGGAACTGGTCGGCCTGGGCCGTCACCCGCACACCGGCTTCACCGGCCGGTTGACGGCGGAGGACCACCGTGTCGTCCAGTGGGCTCTTGAGGCCGTGGGCGCCGCAGCGCTCGCCCACCGGCCGGCCGCCGAGCTGTCCGACGGTGAGCGGCAGCGGGTCCTCACCGCAAGGGCGCTCGCCCAGGAGCCCGACGTCGTGCTGCTGGACGAGCCGACGGCCTTCCTCGACGTGCCCTCCCGGGTCGCGCTCACCGTGCTGCTGCGCGACCTCGCCCGGGAACAGGGCCTCACCGTCGTCGTGAGCACCCACGACCTGGAGCTGGCCCTGCGGGTCGCCGACGCCGTCTGGCTGGTCGACCGCACGTCCCGGGTCCACACGGGTGCCCCCGAGGACCTGATCGTCAGCGGAGCCGTGGCCGCGGCCTTCGACGCCGAGCACCTGGCCTTCGACCCGCTCTCGGGGAGCTTCGGACTGCGCCGCGCGGCCCGCGCCACGGTCACCGTGGAATCCCCACCGCACCTGGGCCCCCTCCTGGAGCGCGCCCTCGCGCGCGAGGGCCTCACCGCCCTGCCCGGCCCGGCGGGTGAGGAGCCTCGGATCAGCGCCGACGAGCACGGCGATCTGACCCTGCGAGGCGACGGCGCGGCGCGCACCACCCGATCCTTCCACGAACTGACCCGGACGGTACGTACATGGTGAACCCGGCACGGACGACGCTGGACCAGGTCGCCGCCATCGGCCCGTACTTCGCCGTGAAGTGCGGTGAACAACCCGACGGCAGCCGGGGGTTCCGGCCGCTGACCGCGCTGTACACCGACGAGGACGCGCTGACGGCGTACGTCCGCGCGGTGGGTCGGCGCATCGGCACCGACCACCGCCGCGTGGCCGCCTCCACACTGCACCTGGGTACGGCATCGCGGCTCTGGTCGATCGCCCTCGGCTCAGCCGTCCTCACCGGCCGGGCCCCCGACCTGGACCCCGACCGGCTGTGGTGGCGCGCGCCCCCGTCCGGCCCGGCCGAACTGTGGCTCCCCGCCCCGCGCGAGCTGCCCCAGGAGACCGCCACCGCCCTGCACGACACCGTCGCCGTGCGCAACCTGCGCCCTTTCGCCGACGCCGTCCACCGCGTGTGCGGGGTCTCCCCGCAGATCCTGCGGGGCAACGCCGCATCGGCCCTCGTGGGCGCCCTGCGGGTGCTCCTCGCCCGCGCGCCGCAGTCCGGCCAGCGGGCCGTGCCCCTGGTCCGCGCTCTCCTCGGCCGTGAGCCGCTCACCGGCGCCGGCGTCCTCGACGTCGACCGCGACGAGGGGACCGTCGCCTTCCGCCGCCGCAGCTGCTGTCTCTACTACCGGGTGCCCGGCGCGGGCATCTGCGGCGACTGTGTTCTCCACACCAAGGAGCGATCCGCATGAGCGACCTGGAACCGGCCGTCGTGACGACCGAGAGCGGTGGCACCCAGCATGTCTGGGCCCTGCCGACGGACGAGGCCACCCTCCTCGACCTGATCACCACGGTCTTCACCGACCACTGGCGGCAGATCAACTTCGGGCCCATCATCGAAGGCGCCGCCTGGGAGGTCGGCGCCCCGTGCGCCCCGCGGGCCATCACCATGAACGACGGCTACGCCACCGTCGACTTCGGCGCCTGGCACTTCCACCTGTGCATCGGTGAACACACCGCCTCCGGCCCCGAACTCGGGCGCATCCGCCGCTGTTCACGCGCCGAGCTCTACCGGAGCATCGGCTCCGACGGCGCTCCCGTCAGCTGGGGACTGCGTCTGTTCAACGGTCGCGACGAGCAGACGATGACCGTCCTGCTGCCGAACCCGTTCCTGACGGACCGCCAAGACATCCGGGAATCGCCCGACTTCGGGCGCCTCACCGCCTGGGACGCGTTGCGCGCCCGCTTCCTGTCCCTCCCGCCCGATCCGCTCGACCGCACGGGCCGGGGTTTCGCGCACGCCGGCTGAACGCGTCCGTCGCCCCCGGCCCGGCGCACCGGACCGGGGGCGCCCCCTTCAGGAGGAGTGGGTGCGGAGGGCGGAGCGCACGGCCCGAGCGGCGTCCACCAGGTTCTCCAGGGAGGCTCGGACCTCGGGCCAGCCCCGGGTCTTCAGACCGCAGTCGGGGTTGACCCACAGCCGCTCCGGCGGAAGGGCCGCCAGCCCTTCGTGCAGCAGCCCGGCCACCTCGTCGGTGCCGGGCACACGCGGGGAGTGGATGTCGTACACACCGGGTCCGGCCGCACGGGGATATCCGGCCGAGGCCAGCTCCCGGGCGACCTGCATGTGAGAGCGTGCGGCCTCCAGGCTGATCACATCGGCGTCGAGAGCGTCGATGGCGGCGAGGATGTCGCCGAACTCCGCGTAGCACATGTGGGTGTGGACCTGCGTGTCGGGACGCACGCCGCCGGTGGTGAGCCGGAACGCCTCGGTGGCCCAGGCCAGGTAGGCGGGGCGGTCGGCAGCACGGAGCGGCAGGGTCTCGCGCAGGGCGGGTTCGTCGACCTGGATGACCGAGGTCCCCGCGGCCTCCAGGTCGTTCACCTCGTCGCGCAGGGCGAGGGCGACCTGGCGGGCGGTCTCGCCGAGGGGCTGGTCATCGCGGACGAAGGACCAGGCGAGCATGGTGACGGGCCCCGTGAGCATGCCCTTGACCGGGCGGTCGGTCAGCGACTGGGCGAAGCGGGTCCAGCGGGTCGTCATGGGTTCGGGGCGCGAGACGTCGCCGACGAGGATCGGCGGGCGGACGTAGCGGGTGCCGTAGGACTGGACCCAGCCGTGCCGGGTGGCGAGGTAGCCGGTGAGCTGCTCGGCGAAGTACTGCACCATGTCGTTGCGCTCGGGCTCACCGTGGACCAGGACGTCGACGCCGGTCTCCTCCTGGAAGGAGACCACCTCCCGGATCTCCGCCTCGACGCGCTTCTCGTACTCGGGCACGTCGGTCCGCCCCGCCCGCAGATCGGCGCGGGCGGTGCGCAGTCCGGTCGTCTGCGGGAAGGAGCCGATGGTGGTGGTGGGCAGCAGCGGCAGGCCGAGGTGGGCCCGTTGGGCGGCGGCCCGTTCGGCGTACGGCTGCGAGCGGCGGGCGTCGGCGGGGGTGACCGCGGCGGCGCGTGCCCGCACGGCGCGGACGTGTGTCATGGGAGAGCCCGCGCGGGAGGCCAGGTCGGCCCGGTTGGCGGCGAGTTCTGCCGAGATCGCGTCCGTTCCGTGCGCGAGTCCCTTGGCGAGGGTGGCGATCTCCCCGGTCTTCTGCCGGGCGAAGGCGAGCCAGCGCAGGATCTGCGGCTCGATGTCGTGTTCGGCCGCCGCGTCGAGGGGGACGTGCAGGAGCGAGCAGGAGGCGGAGACGTCCACCCGGTCGGCCAGACCCAGCAGGGTGCCGAGGGTGGCGAGCGACCGCTCCAGGTCGTCGGTCCAGATGTTGCGCCCGTTCACCACCCCGGCGACCAGGCGCTTCCCGGGCAGGCCGCCCGCGGCGGCGAGGGTGTCCAGGTTGGTGGCGGCCCGCTCGGTGAAGTCCAGGGCGAGCCCGTCGACGGGGGTTCTGGCCAGGACCGTGAGTGCGTCACCGAGCTGGTCGAAGTACGAGGCCACGAGGAGTTTCGGGCGGTCGCCCAGCCCTCCCAGGTGGCCGTAGGCCCGCTCAGCGGCGCCCAGTTCGGCGGGTGTGCGGTCCTGGACGAGGGCGGGCTCGTCCAGCTGTACCCACTTCGCCCCCACGGCCCGGAGCCGGGCGAGGATCTCCGCGTACACCGGCAGCAGCCGGTCGAGCAGCGTCAGCGGGTCGAAGTCCGCGGCCGCTCCCGGCGCGGACTTGGCGAGCAGGAGGTAGGTGACCGGGCCGACCAGCACGGGGCGGGCCGCGTGGCCCAGGGCGAGCGCCTCCTCCAGTTCCGCCACCTGCTTCCGGGGGTCGGGGGCGAAGACCGTGTCGGGGCTCAACTCGGGGACCAGGTAGTGGTAGTTCGTGTCAAACCACTTGGTCATCTCCAGTGGTGCCACATCCTGCGTGCCCCGCGCCATGGCGAAGTAGCCGTCCAGGGGGTCGGCGGCGACGGCCGCCCGATGGCGCTCGGGGATCGCACCCACCATGACACTCGTGTCCAGCACATGGTCGTAGTAGGAGAAGTCGCCCGTCGGGACCTCGTCGATCCCGGCGTCGGCCAGGCTCCGCCAGCTGTTCCGGCGGAGATCGGACGCGGTCCGGTGCAGCTCGGCGGCGGTGGTCCGCCCCCTCCAGTAGCCCTCGATCGCCTTCTTGAGCTCACGGTTCGCCCCCTGGCGGGGGTAGCCGTACACGGTGGCCCTCACTGCCGCGGCTGCGGACTGGGTTGTCACGGGTCTCTCCTTCGCGAGAACTCGTCATGGGCTCGGGGACCGGACGAGGACACGAAGGAAACGGCGATCGCGGCGAGGCCCCCCGGGGGAGCCCGCCTCTTCCGCCGACCCGCCCTCGAGGTCACCGAGATGTCCGTGCGCGTGTCCACACACACGGGCAGTGGCAGGTCTTCGGACTCGCGGGCGCGCCGGGTCCGTGGGCACGGACGAGGCACCTACTGGCCGTCGCTTCCCGGAACCGTGCGGCTCCAGTGCGTGTGACGGCGGTCGTTCCCGCTCACCGCTGCGGGGCAGTCCCGGATTCCCACCGGGTTCCCTCTTGCGACGCGTCTGCCTGGCGGGCAGGGCGAACCAGCTGCGTCGGTCAGTCTAGGGCCTGGTCCCGGCAACGGACCGTCCGGGCCGCCCAGGCGGGCCGTCACCTCCGCACGAGATGACGGCCCGTCATCGGGAACGGCGGCCGCTTCCGCCGGCCCTCACCGGAGTCAGGAGTCCTGTGCGGGGACGAGGGCGGGGACCCGGCGGGGCCTGCCCCCGGCGTCGATCGCGACGAACGTCACACGCGCCGTGGCCACCTCGGCGGCCGGCCCGGAGGCGTTCCAGCGCTCGGCGGTCACCCGGACCGCCGCGGTCATCGACGTCCGCCCGGCCCGCTCCAGTTCGGCCCGTACGCTCAGCAGGTCACCGGCACGCACCGGAGCCAGGAACGACATCCGGTCCACCGAGACGGTCACCGCCGGTCCGTCGGCATGACGCCCGGCGGCTGCCGCGCCGGCGTCGTCGATCAGCTTCATCACCACGCCGCCGTGAATGGTGCCGTACAGGTTGGTGTCGTGCTCGCTCATGATGTGGGCGAGCGTCACCTGGGAATCGGCCGGTGACTTGGCCTCGGTGCCCAGGACGACGGATGTCTCGGTCACGTCAACTCTCCTTCGCGAGTCGAGGGAAGGCCGGGCGGCGCACGGGTTCGCGCTCCCCGGCTCACCGTGCGCACGGTGAGCGCACGGGTAGCGGCAGGTCTTCGGACTCGCGGGCCGGCCGGTCGGGCGGACCAGGCATCTACTGTCCGTCGCTTCCCGGGACCCTCTCCTGGTCCCAGTGCTCGATGACGGAGGTCGTTCCCGCTCACCGCTGCGGGGCAGTCCCGGATTCCCACCGGGTTCCCTCTTGCGACGCCTCCCACCTGGCCGGTGGGGCGAACCGGCTACCGGGCCAGGTTATCCGCCGCCGAGCGCGGCCCGGTATCCGGGCCGGGCCCCGGGGTGGCCCACCGGCGCGCTCCCGGGTCGCTGGCCGATTTTCGCTTTGCGTATGGACTGATGAGCGGAGAGTGGCGTTAACTGTGTCACCCGCTCCTCGCGACGGTCCGCCGTGAGGGCGCCGACCGAGGCTGTCCCCGGCCCGGGGGCCCAGACGTTGCGAGGCGATGGATGGAACCGACAGCGGTACGGCCCCGCGCATTCTCCTCGACGGGGGCGGCCCGAGCGCCCCGGCCGACACCGGTGGTCCCGGCGGCCGACCCCCGGAAGGCAGCCCTGCTCTCCGCCGTCGTGCGGGTCCGCCGGGCCCTGGCCATCCACCCGGGCTGGCTCGCCGACCGGGAGGTGGCGGACGAGGAGCTGGCCCGGCTGGAGGCGGTGGCCGGAGCGGGCACGGTCGAGGTGGCGGCCCTGCGGCACGGGCTGCTGCTGGTGGTCGGGGCCCTGGGTTCGGTCAGCGCGCTGACCGAACCGCTGCGGGAACTGCGCGGCGCCGTCGCCCTGTTCGGCGAGCCCCCGGAGCGCTGCTGAGCCGTGCCGGCGCTCGGGGGGGGCTCGCCGTCCACGGGGCTCGGCCGTCAGCCGCCGTTGCCGTTCACCGGGGTGGTGGTGGCGAGTGCGTCGGCGAGTTCCCGGGCCACCTGCTGGAGCAGCGGCACGATCGTGTCGGTGGCCGTGTCGGTGACCCGGCCCGCCGGGCCCGAGACGGAGATGGCGGCGGCCGTGGGGGAGTCGGGCACCGGCACCGCGATGCAGCGGACGCCCATCTCCTGCTCGTTGTCGTCCAGGGCGTAGCCGCGTCGCCGGGTCAGCTCCAGGGCCTCCAGGAAGCCGTCCGGTGTGGTGATCGTGCGGTCCGTGGCGGCCGGCATCCCGGTGCGGGCGAGTAGGGCGCGCACCTCCTCGGCCTCGTGCCCGGCCAGGAGGGCCTTGCCGACGCCGGTGGAGTGCGGCAGCACGCGCCGCCCGACCTCGGTGAACATCCGCATCGAGTGCCGGGAGGGCACCTGGGCCACGTACACCGCCTCGTCGCCGTCGAGCAGGGCCATGTTCGCCGTCTCGCCCGTCTCCTCGACGAGCCGGGCCAGGTAGGGACGGGCCCAGGTGCCCAGGAGCCGCGACGCGCTCTCGCCGAGGCGGATGAGCCGGGGGCCGAGCGCGTACCGCCGGTTGGGCTGCTGGCGGACGTACCCGCAGGCCACCAGGGTGCGCATCAGGCGGTGGATGGTCGGCAGCGGCAGTCCGCTGCTGCCGGACAGCTCGCTCAGCCCGACCTCGCCGCCGGCGTCGGCCATCCGCTCCAAGAGGTCGAAGGCGCGTTCGAGGGACTGGACGCCCCCGGTGGCCGTGGGGGCGGAAGGGGTCTTGTGCTCGGACGGCGGCACGTGGCGGTTCCTTTCGGCCGGATGTGCCGCATGCTACCGGGCCCGGTGGCGGTCGGGTCGAGTGGTGGCGGTGCCGTCCACGTGCGCTAATCGCCGGTAGGGGCGGGTTTGTGCGCCTGCCCGGCCGGGGTGGCGCCGTCCCCGCCGGGTCGGGTCCTGGGTGGAGCTACATTCCGTGATGCGACATCACTTATCCATTTAGTGGAAACCTCCAAGGCGTGTCCGCGGTGCGGGCGGGGTGCCCGGCGGCCTTGACTCCGCTGCCCCGGAGAGGGAATCTTTCAACAGATCGTTGAAATTCGCGAAGGAGGGCCGATTGACCGCCACCCCGTCCCACGCCGACCTCGTCCTGCGCTCACGACGCGTCGTCACCCCTGAGGGGACGCGCCCCGCCGCCGTGGCCGTCACCGACGGCCGCGTCACCGCCGTCCTGCCGCACGGCGCCGCGCTCCCGGCCGGGGCACGCCTCGTCGACGTCGGCGACGACGCGCTGCTCCCGGGCCTCGTGGACACCCACGTCCACGTCAACGACCCCGGGCGCACCGAGTGGGAGGGGTTCTGGACGGCGACGCGGGCGGCGGCGGCCGGCGGCATCACCACCCTCCTCGACATGCCGCTCAACAGCCTCCCGCCCACGACCACCGCCGCCCACCTCGCCGTCAAGCGCGCGGTGGCCCGGGACAAGGCGCACGTCGACACCGGCTTCTGGGGCGGCGCCGTCCCCGGCAACCTGGGCTACCTGCGCCCGCTGCACGAGGCCGGGGTGTTCGGCTTCAAGTGCTTCCTCTCGCCGTCCGGCGTCGAGGAGTTCCCCGAGCTGGACGCGGCCCGGCTCGAAGCCGCGCTCACCGAGATCGCCGCCTTCGACGGCCTCCTCATCGTGCACGCCGAGGACCCCGGCCACCTGAGCGGCGCGCCGCAGCCGCACGGCCCGCGCTACGCGGACTTCCTCGCCTCCCGACCCCGCGCGGCGGAGAACGACGCGATCGCCCTCCTGATCGACCTCGCCCGCAGGCTCGACGCCCGGGTGCACGTGCTGCACCTGTCCTCCTCCGACGCGCTGCCGATGATCGCCGCCGCCCGGCGCGAGGGCGTCCGGATCACCGTCGAGACCTGCCCCCACTTCCTCACCCTCACCGCCGAGGAGGTGCCGGACGGCGCCACCGAGTTCAAGTGCTGCCCGCCCATCCGCGAGCGGGGGAACCAGGACGCGCTGTGGGCCGGGCTGGCCGAGGGCACCATCGACTGCGTCGTCTCCGACCACTCGCCCTGCACCACCGACCTCAAGGTCCCCGACTTCGGCCGGGCGTGGGGCGGCATCTCCTCCCTCCAGCTCGGCCTGCCCGCCGTGTGGACGGCGGCCCGCGCACGCGGCCACGGGCTGGACGACGTCGTGCGCTGGATGTCCGCCGCCCCGGCGGCGCTGGCCCGCCTCGACGGGGACAAGGGCGGCATCGCCGTCGGACGCCACGCCGACTTCGCCGTCCTGGCCCCCGAGGAGACCTTCACCGTCGACCCGGCCGCACTCCACCACCGCAACCAGGTCACCGCCTACGCGGGCAGGACGCTGCACGGCGTCGTCCGGTCCACCTGGCTGCGCGGCGAGCAGATCACCGACCACGGCCGCACCACCGCCAAAGCCGGCCGACTCATCGAGAGGACCACCGCATGACCGCCCTGCCCCGCTTCACCGGCGACGCGAGCCCCTACGGCGGCGGTGACCCCTACGCGGACTACCGCACCGCGGACTTCCCCTTCACCACCTTCGCCGACCTCGCCGACCGTCGGCTGGGGGCCGGCGTCATCGCCGCCAACGACGAGTTCTTCGCCCAGCGCGAGAACCTGCTGATCCCCACGCCCGCCGTGTTCGACCCCGAGCACTTCGGCCACAAGGGCAAGATCATGGACGGCTGGGAGACCCGCCGCCGCCGCGGCTCCATCGCCGACGTCCCGCACCCGGCCGACGACGACCACGACTGGGCCCTCGTCCGCCTCGGCGCGCCCGGCGTGATCCGCGGCATCGTCGTGGACACCGCCCACTTCCGCGGCAACTACCCGCAGTCCGTCTCGATCGAGGCCACCTCCGCGCCGCTGTCCGCCGCGCCGGAGGACCTGCTGGCCGACGACGTGAAGTGGACGGTCCTCGTCCCGCGCACCCCCGTCGGCGGGCACGCGGCCAACGGCTTCGCCGTCGACGCCGAGCAGCGCTTCACCCACCTGCGGGTCAACCAGCACCCCGACGGGGGCATCGCCCGGCTCCGGGTGCACGGCGAGGTGCTCCCCGACCCGGCGTGGCTGGCCGCCCTCGGCACGTTCGACGTCGTCGCCCTGGAGAACGGCGGCGCGGTGCTGGACGCCTCCGACCGCTTCTACTCCCCGGCCACCCACACCATCAACCCGGGCCGCTCGCAGAAGATGGACGACGGCTGGGAGACCCGCCGCCGCCGCGACCAGGGCCACGACTGGATCAGCTACGCGCTGACGGGGCAGGCCCGCATCCGCGCCGTCGAGATCGACACCGCCTACCTCAAGGGCAACGCCGCCGGCTGGGCCGCCCTCGTCGGCAAGGACGGCGAGGACGGGGAGTGGGTCGAGCTGCTGCCGCGCACCCGCCTCCAGCCGGACACCGTCCACCGGTTCCTGCCGACGGACGCCCCGGCCGTCACCCACGTCCGCCTGGACATCTTCCCCGACGGCGGCATCTCCCGGCTGCGCCTCTTCGGCTCCCTGACGCGGGACGGCGCGGCGGCGCTCGACGCCCGCCACCGCCACCTGGGCGGCTGAGCCCCGGCGGGCCCCGCGCCCCGGCGCGGAGGCCCGCCCCGCCCCCTTCCGCCCGTGACCGTTGTCCGATACTTGTGCGGTTCGACCGTCATACGGGGATCGCGAGTGAAGGGCTGGGCTCAGGTGGCCAGGGAGACAGGGTTCCGCAGGCGCGCGGCGGGGGTGGTGGCCGCCGTGCTGACCCTCGCGGTGTCGCTCGCCGGGTGCAGCAGCACCGGCGGCAAGCGGGCCGAGGAGGAGCGCGCCCGGCAGGCGGCCGGGGGGAGCGCCGCCGTGGACACCCCGCGCTGGACGGTCGCGATGGTCACCCACTCCGGCGACGGCGACACGTTCTGGGACATCGTGCGCTCCGGCGCCGAGCAGGCCGCCGTCAAGGACAACATCGAGTTCCTGTACTCCCACGACGACGACGCGGGGCAGCAGGCCCAGCTCGTCCAGGCGCGCATCGACCAGCGCGTGGACGGGCTGATCGTCACCCTCGCCAAGCCCGACGCCCTGCGCGACGTCGTCCGCAAGGCCGCCGACGCCGGCATCCCCGTCGTCACGATCAACTCCGGTCAGGCCCACTCCGCCGACGTCGGCGCGCTCGCGCACATCGGCCAGGACGAGGTGACCGCCGGCGAGGCCGTCGGCACCGAACTGAACGAGCGGGGCCGCACGAAGGCCGTGTGCCTGCTGCACGAGCAGGGCAACGTCGGCCACGAGGAGCGCTGCGAGGGGGTCCGCAACACCTTCGACGGCACGCTGGAGAGCCTCTACGTCGACGGCACCTCCATGCCGTCCGTGCAGTCCTCGCTGGAGGCCAAGCTCCAGTCCGACCGCGCGGTGGACTCCGTCGTCGCACTCGGCGCCCCCTTCGCCGCCACCGCCGTGCGGGCGGCCGAGCAGGCCGGCAGCGACGCCGAGATCGCCACCTTCGACCTGAACTCCCAGGTCGTCGACGGCCTGCGGGACGGCGGCATCACCTTCGCCGTCGACCAGCAGCCCTACCTCCAGGGCTACGAGGCCGTCGACCTGCTGTGGCTGTACCGCTACAACGCCACCATGCTCGGCGGCGGCCTGCCGGTCCTCACCGGGCCGCAGATCCTCACCGGAGACGACGCCGAGGCGCTGGCCGCGTACACCGAGCGGGGCACCCGATGACGGCCGCCGCCACCGAGGCCGCCGTCCGCCGGAGGCCGGGGCACGCCCTGTTCGCCCGACCGGAGCTGGGTTCGGTCGTCGGCGCGGTCGCCGTCCTCGTCTTCTTCGCGGTGGTCGCCGACAGCTTCCTGCGCCCGGCCGGGCTCTCCACGGTCGTGTACGCGGCGTCCACGATCGGGATCATGGCCGTCCCGGTCGCGCTGCTCATGATCGGCGGCGAGTTCGACCTGTCCACCGGGGTGATGGTCACCACCTCGGCGCTGGTCTCCTCGATGGTCAGCTACCAGCTGACGGCCAACGTGTGGGTCGGCGTCGGGGTGTCCCTGCTGGCCACCCTCGGCGTCGGCCTCTTCAACGGCTGGATGCTGACCCGCACCGGCCTGCCCAGCTTCATCATCACGCTGGGCACCTTCCTCATGCTCACCGGGCTGAACCTGGGCGCCACGAAGCTGATCTCCGGGACCGTCTCCACCCCCTCGATCGCCGACATGGAGGGGTACGGGAGCGCCGGCGCCCTGTTCGCCTCGCAGCTCACCTTCGGCGACGACGTCCGCCTGCGCGTCACCGTCCTGTGGTGGCTCGGGCTGACGGCCCTGGCCACCTGGGTGCTGCTGCGCACCCGGGCCGGCAACTGGATCTTCGCGGTGGGGGGCGACGCCGAGGCCGCGCGCGCCGTCGGCGTCCCCGTCGCCCGCACGAAGATCGGCCTGTACCTCGGGGTGGCGCTGTGCGCCTGGATCCTGGGGCAGCACCTGCTGTTCACCTACGGCGTCGTCCAGTCCGGGGAGGGCGTCGGCAACGAGCTGATCTACATCGCCGCCGCCGTCATCGGGGGGTGCCTGCTCACCGGCGGCTACGGCTCGGCGGTCGGCGCCGCCGTCGGCGCGCTGATCTTCGGCATGACGAGCAAGGGCATCGTCTACGCGCAGTGGGATCCGAACTGGTTCACGTTCTTCCTCGGCGCGATGCTCCTGCTCGCCACGCTGCTCAACGCCTGGATCCGCCGCCGTTCGGAGGCCACCGCATGACGTCCGCCGAGACCGGGGCCGTCGCCGTGCCCTCCGCCGACGCACCGCTCCTCGCGCTGGAGGAGGTGGCCAAGTCCTACGGGAACGTCCGCGCCCTGCACGGCGTCTCCCTCACGGTGGAACCCGGTAGCGTGACGTGCGTCCTGGGCGACAACGGCGCCGGGAAGTCCACCCTCATCAAGATCGTCTCCGGGCTGCACCGGCACGACGGCGGTCGCTACCGCATCGACGGGCGGGAGGTGCGGCTCGGCTCGCCCCGCGAGGCGCTGGACGCCGGGATCGCCACCGTCTACCAGGACCTCGCCGTCGTGCCGCTCATGCCGGTGTGGCGCAACTTCTTCCTGGGCTCCGAGCCGCACACCGGCCGCGGCCCGTTCCGCCGCCTGGACGTGAGGGCCATGCGGGCCGCGACCCGCGACGCCCTGCGCCGCATGGGCATCGACCTGCGGGACGTCGACCAGCCGATCGGCACGCTCTCGGGCGGCGAGCGGCAGTGCGTCGCCATCGCCCGGGCCGTCCACTTCGGGGCCCGCGTCCTCGTGCTGGACGAGCCGACGGCCGCGCTCGGCGTCAAGCAGTCCGGCACCGTGCTGAAGTACGTCGCCGCGGCGCGGGACGAGGGCCTCGGTGTCATCCTGATCACGCACAACCCGCACCACGCGTACCTCGTCGGGGGCCGTTTCGTGCTCCTCCAGCGGGGAGCGATGGCCGGTTCGTACGCCGCCGACGAGATCGGCCTGGACGAGCTGACCCGGCAGATGGCCGGCGGCTCCGAGCTGGACGAGCTTCGCCACGAGCTCCGCCACGACCCCAGGGGTGAGGCACAATCGAGCTGATGAGTACGTACCGTGACCGCACCGCCCACGGCTCGACGCGGGCCACCGTCCTGCGCACCGTCGCCACGCGGGGCACGGCGGGGGTGCGGGAGCGGCGGTCGCACCTCTCCGCGCCCCGGGTGCCCACCGTCGGCATCGACATCGGCGGCACGAAGGTCATGGCGGGCGTGGTGGACGCCGAGGGCACCATCCTGGAGAAGGTCCGCACGGAGACGCCCGACAAGTCCAAGAGCCCCCAGGTCGTCGAGGACGTGATCACCGAGCTGGTGCTCGACCTCTCCGACCGGCACGACGTGCACGCCGTGGGCATCGGCGCCGCCGGCTGGGTGGACGCCGACCGCTCCCGGGTGCTCTTCGCCCCGCACCTGGCCTGGCGCGACGAGCCCCTGCGCGAGGCGCTCCAAGCCCGGCTGGCCGTGCCCGTCATGGTGGACAACGACGCCAACACCGCCGCCTGGGGCGAGTGGCGCTTCGGGGCGGGCCGGGACGAGGACCACCTCGTCATGATCACCCTCGGGACGGGGATCGGCGGCGCCATACTGGAGGACGGCCGCGTCAAGCGCGGCAAGTACGGGGTGGCGGGGGAGTTCGGGCACATGCAGGTCGTGCCCGCCGGGCACCGCTGCCCCTGCGGCAACCGCGGCTGCTGGGAGCAGTACAGCTCCGGCAACGCCCTGGTCCGCGAGGCCCGCGAGCTCGCGGCGGCCGACTCCCCGGTCGCCCACAACATCATCGACCGCGTCGGCGGGCAGATCGGCGACATCACCGGACCGCTCATCACCGACCTCGCCCGCGAGGGGGACGCGATGTGCGTGGAGCTGTTCCACGACATCGGCCGCTGGCTCGGCATCGGCCTCGCCAACCTCGCCGCCGCGCTCGACCCCTCCTGCTTCGTCATCGGCGGCGGCGTCAGCGCGGCCGACGACCTGCTGATCGATCCGGCGCGCGACGCGTTCCACCGTCACCTCACCGGGCGCGGCTACCGGCCCGAGGCACGGATCGTCCGGGCCGAGCTCGGGCCGGAGGCGGGGCTGGTCGGCGCCGCCGACCTCGCCCGGCTGGTGGCCCGCCGCTTCCGGCGGGCCACCCGCCGCCGGCTGGAGCGCTACGAGCGGTACGAGCGGGCCGCCGCCCAGCTGGGGCTCACCCCGCGCAACCGGGAGGTGAGCCGGTGAGCCCCGCGAACCGGTCCGAGGACCGCCCGGAGGAGCCGGACGCACACGACCCGGCCGCCGCCGACCCGCCCGCGGCCGGCCCGGCCGGAGCGGGCCCCGGCGCGCCGGTCCGTCCGCACCGCCGCTGGCGGGTCGCCGTCGTGGTGGCGCTGCTCATCGCCGTCCCGGCGGGCTACCTCACCCTTTCGGCCTACCAGAGCCGGGACAGTGGCAAGGACAAGCAGGCGGTGGCCTCCGCCACCGGGCTGGAGTGGCGCTGGCCGCGCAAGGTGACCCGGCGCGTCTTCGAGGTGCGCATCCCCCGGGGGTCGACCTACGTGGGCTACTACGAGAAGAACGCCTGGGAGACCAGCAGCCTCTACGTGCAGTTCCGCACCTCTCCCGAGGATCTGGAGTGGTTCCTCGGCGAGCTGGGCACGACGCCCGCCGCGCTCCGGCCGGGCGCCGACGCCGTCTCGCGGGAGCAGGCCGAGGAGGTCGGCTGGCGGCTGGACGAGCCGGGGCGCGACTACGCGGGCCTCACCGTGGACCTGCCCGGCACCCGCCCGGCGGTCGCCGTCACCGTCGACCGGACCCGCCCCGAGCGCCCGCAAGTCCACGTGGTCTCCACCGCCACGTTCTGACGGCCCGTCCGGTCCGCCGGTAGCACAATGGCGAACCATGAAGCTGACCAAACAAGGACACGCCTCGGTACGGCTGGAACGCGACGGGCGGACGCTCGTCATCGACCCGGGCGGCTTCAGCGAGCCCGAGGCCGCACGCGGCGCGGACGCCGTCCTCGTCACCCACGAGCACCCCGACCACTTCGACGAGGGCCGGCTGCGGACGGCGCTGGAGGCCAACCCGGCGGCCCGGATCTGGACGCTCGCCGCCGTCGCGGAGCGGCTCTCGGCGGCCTTCCCCGGCCGCGTGCACACCGTCGGGCACGGGGACACCTTCGAGGCCGCCGGTTTCGAGGTCGAGGTGCACGGCCGGCTGCACGCCGTCATCCACCCCGACATCCCGCGCGTCACGAACGTCGGCTACCTGGTGCACGGCGCCTCGGGGGCGGCGGAGGGCACCGCCCGGGAGGAAGCCACCGCCGGAGAGGAGACCGTCTTCCACCCCGGGGACGCGTTGACCGTGCCCGGCCGTCCCGTCGGGACCCTGCTGCTGCCGCTGCACGCGCCGTGGAGCAAGTTCTCCGAGATCGTCGACTACGTCCGGGAGGTCGCCCCGCACCGCGCGTTCGACGTGCACGACGGGCTGCTGGCCGATCCGGGCCTCGCCGTGTACGGGCGCATGCTCGGCCCGGCCGGGCCCGGTCTCGGCGGGGCCGAGCACGTCCGGCTGGCGCCGGGGGAGGCCGCGCGGGTGTGAGCGCTGTCGGTGGCGGCGGGTAGGTTGAGCACCATGGCTACGCGCATCGCCACCTGGAACATCAACGGGATCAACACCCGCATCGAGCGGCTCTCGGCCTGGCTGGAGGCCACCGCGCCCGACGTCCTGTGCCTGCAGGAGCTCAAGTGCACGGCGGAGCAGTTCCCCGCCGAGGCGCTGCGCGATCTGGGCTACGAGGCGGCCGTCCACGCGGACGGGCGGTGGAACGGCGTGGCGGTCCTCTCCCGCGTCGGCGTCGAGGAGCCGGTGATCGGGCTGCCGGGCGGCCCGGAGTTCGAGGGCAAGCAGGAGCCGCGCGCGGTGTCCGCCCTGTGCGGCGGGGTGCGGGTGTGGTCGGTCTACGTGCCCAACGGCCGCGAGGTCTCCCACCCGCACTACGCCTACAAGCTGCGCTGGCTGGAGGCGCTGCGGGAGGCCGCCGGGCAGGAGGCGGGCGGCGAGCGGCCGTTCGCGGTCCTGGGCGACTTCAACATCGCCCCGACCGACGAGGACGTATGGGACATCGCCCAGTTCGAGGGCGCCACCCACGTCACCGAGGCCGAGCGGGCCGCGCTCGCCGCCCTGCGCGCCACCGGGCTCGACGACGTCCACCCGCGCCCGCTGAAGTACGACGTGCCGTTCACGTACTGGGACTACCGGCAGCTCTGCTTCCCCAAGAACCGCGGCATGCGGATCGACCTCGTCTACGGCAACGCGCCCTTCCGGTCGGCCGTGACGGACGCCTGGGTGGACCGCGAGGCGCGCAAGGGCAAGGGCCCCTCCGACCACGCCCCCGTCGTCGTCGACCTGGACCCCGCCGCGTAGTCCGCCGCGTCCGGGGGAGCCGTCCGCGAGGGCGCCCGGCGGTCGGCCGCGCGCGGTGGCAGCAGGGACAGGTCGACCGACTCGCCGAGGGCGCGCAGGCCCGCGTCGCCGGGGTGGAGGTGGTCGCCGCTGTCGTAGGCGGGCAGCAGCCGCTCGGGCGCGTCCGGGTCGCGCAGGACGGCGTCGAAGTCCAGCACGGCGTCGAACGTGCCGCGATCCGCGCGCAGTGCGGCGTTGACCTCCTGGCGGGCCCGTTCCACGGCCGGTGTGCAGTCCGGCCAGCCGCCACAGGGCGTGAGGGTGGCGACCAGCACCCGCAGCCCCCGGGCCCGCGCCCGGTCGGCGACGGCGCGCAGCCCGGTCAGGAGGTCCGCCGCCGACGTCCCGTGGCGCAGGTCGTTGATGCCCTCGAAGACGACGACCGTGCGCACGCCCGGCTGGTGCAGCACGTCGCGGTCCAGCCGGTGCTGGGCGCTGACCCCGCCGGTGTCGGAGCTGATCCCGTCCCCGTCGTAGCGGTCGGTGACGACGCGGTTGGCGGAGATGCCGTGGTTGAGCACGCCGTACGCGGGCACGTCGCGGGCCGCCGCCAGCCGCCGGGCCAGCACGTTCGGCCAGCGCCGGTCGGTACCGGGGGTGGAGCCGGTGCCGTCGGTGATGGAGTCCCCGAGGGTGACCACCGCGCCGGGCCCGCCGCGCACGTCCACCCCGGTGAGGAACGGCCAGGTGGTGGGCCCGGTCCGGAACCCCGTGCCGTCCGCCCCGAGCGTGAGGTCGCCGGCGCCGTCGGCGGAGGTGTAGGAGCGTTGCAGGGCCTTGGCGTGCACGGGTGCCGCTGCGACGGTGCCCGGCAGGTGGAGGCTGACGAGCAGGGACGACGTCGGGGGTACCGGCAGGTCCACCGGGTCGCTGACGGCCTGTCCGCCGGCGGGCAGGCGCACGCCGGCACGGCCGCCGAACCGCAGCGGCACCGGGCGCTCGCGCGGTGCCGCCCCCGCTCCGCGTACCGCGACGGAGACCGCCCCGACGTCCACCGGGAGCGCGCCGAAGGTGTTGGCGAGCCGGACGCGCACCCGTGTGCCGCCCGTGCTGGCGGGGACGACGAGCCGCAGGGTCCGGTCCGTCCAGGGGCCCACCGCCGTGTAGCCGGACGTGCTCGCCGCCCAGGTGCCCGTCCAGCCCCGCGCCGCCCGCTGGAGGGCCAGGTCGAAGACGTGCAGGTCCGCGTCGGGCCCGGGGTCGTCGGGCAGCCGCACGGCGACGGCCGGGCGATCGCCGCGCAGTGGGACCGTGACGGCGTACAGCCGCACGGTCTCGGCGCGGGAGCCGGTGGCCGTGTTGCGGTGCGGCAGCGCGACCGCCGCGACGGAGGCCGGGCCGCCGCGCCAGTCACCGGCGGACAGGACGTGGTCCGAACGGGAGCCGTCGGCGTACCGGACGGTGCCGGGGAGGCGCAGCTCCGCGCCGGGGCCGTGCGGTGAGGTGGCCGCCACGAGGAGGGACAGGGCGTCCCCCGCCCCGTCCAGCCGCACCCACTGGCCGTCGGCCACGACATTGTCGGGGGTGCCGGGGGTGCCGGGACGGGGCGCCGTCAGCCGGGCGCCGCCGAGGTCGAGCGGGGCGCCGGGCGTCCACCCGGCGGCGGAGAGGTCCTGCGCCGAGAAGGAGTTGCCCGCCCCGTCGAGGTCGGCGGCTCCCGGAGCGCGGTCGTCGCTGATGCCCCGGTTGTCGAAGTGCTCCCGCAGTTCACGCGCCGGGGGCGGCTCGGCGCCCGCCGTCGCGGTGGTGAGGCCCGAGCCGGTCAACGTCAGGCAGCAGACGAGGGCGGCGACCACCCCGGGGCCGCCGCGTGCCGGTGGTGTCATGGCGACGCCGGGTGCGACCCTTAAGCGCATGAACATCCCCTTCCTGGACAGCTGGCGCAAGCGGCACGGCATGGCGCGCGGCGTCGCCGTGTTCGGAGGCGGCGAACGCGATCCCGAGGGAATGGCCGAACTGCTGGCCGAGGCCGACCTGCTGCGCGGCCAGGCGGCGGACAGCGGCGTCCGCCTGGACGACAGCCCGGCGTCCCTGGAAGCGCTCGACCAACTGCTCCCGCGCTGGCGTGACGACCCGGAAACCATGACCTGGCTGGGTAACGACGCGGGGCTCTATCTGGGTACGGTCATCGTCCGCCGGGTGACCGGTGCGCGGTGGCGGGTGTGGCCGAACGGCCAGCCGGTCGTGCGGCTCGACTCGGGGCGGGAGGTCGACGTCGTCGGCATCGGGCACGCCTGGGCCAGCGGCGGCACCCCCGAGCTCTCCCAGGTCTACGCCGAGGCGGCCGAGTCCTGAGCCGAGCCCTCGGCCACGTCGCCGTCCTCCGTGCCGTCCTGCCCGGCGGGCGCGGGGGCGGGCGTCAGGGCCGCCCGGGTGACGTCGCCGACGACCTCGACGACGTCGGGCCCGTACGCGGCGGAGCTGACGACCTTCAGCAGCAGGCAGAACGTTCCCGTGCCGCCGTGCTTGCGGGCCAACCGCTTGTGGTGCCGGGCGAGATGACGTGCGGCGGCCTGGTTGGAGACCGAGGTCTGCCCGCAGATGAGGAAGACCGGGCGCATGTCCGCCTCGGGGGCCAGCCGGGCCAGCAGGACGTACTCCACGGCCCCCTTGCGCGGCCGGTGGCTCTCGCCGCCGATGGTGTAGGTGCCGTGGCCCGGCTCCCGGTGGGGGCCCGCCTGGATGTGCACGCCCGGCAGCAGGGCTTCCAGATGCGCGGCCGTGCGCGGGTTGGAGACGGGCCCGCCGATGCAGAACTCCGTGCGCTCGCCGAAGCCCTGCCGCGCGTCGTGGGCGGTCAGCACCCGCAGCTGCGCGCCGCAGTCCTTGATCAGCGACGTCACCTCCAGCAGCGCGAAGACGTCGCCGCGTGCGACGGCGCCCTCCGCAGCGGGGTCGCGGTTGACCACCAGAACGCTCTCGGAGTGGTCGGGCAGGCCGAAGAACCGCTGCTTGCGGCGCAGCGCCCGACGCCACAGGAAGGCGCGGAAGGACCAGCCGATCGCGGCGCCGAGTCCCGTGGCGGCCACACCGAGTACGAGTTCGCGCAGGGAGTCGTCCATGGCCGCGCAGCCTAGCGCCGTCGGGGCGTTTGTTCGACGGCCGGGGGTGCGGCGCCGGCGCCCTCGCTCCGCCGGCGGCTGCGGGCCCACGCGGGGAGCACGAACCAGCACAGGACGAACCAGCTGAAGACGGCCGCGACGATGCCGACCGCCCACGGGCCGCCGAGGACCACCCGCAGGATCAGCAGCAGCGCGCAGGTCACCGTGCACAGCAGCAGGAACAGTCCGGTGACGGTGAGTCGCGCCGCCCACTCCACGGTCTGCGGCTTCATCCGGTGCCCGGTCACGAAGCGGTGCAGGGAGACGGGGGCGATCAGCGCCCCGGTGGCCGAGGCGCCCAGCACGACGGTGACGACGAAGATCGCCACGTCCACGTCGCCCAACTCCGTGAAGCGCTGGGTGAAGACGATGCTCAGCAGGAAGGCCAGCAGGATCTGCACGCCCGTCTGCGCGACCCGCACCTCCTGGAGCAGTTCGACCCAGCGCCGGTCGGCGCGCTCCTCCTCCGTCTCGCTGCGGCCGCGCGGCAGGACCGGGCCGTCCTCCCCTCTGTCGGCCCGTATGCTCCGCTCGCTTCCGCTGACGGCCATGGAAGCCCCTCCTGACATCCGGTGAACACGGTTGGCTGCTTCCGGGTCTGTTCGCTCCGCCCCGCTCCAAACCTGCCGCTACCCCGTGCTCCGCATCGCTGACGCACCGTCACCGGTCGCGCCGTCGCCCGCCCGTGCCCTCCGATCGGGCCAAGGGGGCGCAGATGCCCTTGCCAGTGCGCGGAACGGGATCTACGGTCGCATCCTCGCGAAACCCCCGGAAGCAGGACGGACCCACGCCCGGACGAAGGAGTCGTTCATGCCCGATGTCGTACGTGCCGCGGTGGTACAGGCGACCTGGACCGGCGACACCGCGTCCATGGTGGCCAAGCACGAGGAGCACGCCCGGGAGGCCGCCCGGCGGGGAGCCGCCGTCATCGGCTTCCAGGAGGTCTTCAACGCCCCCTACTTCTGCCAGGTGCAGGACGCCGAGCACTTCCGCTGGGCCGAGCCCGTGCCCGGCGGGCCGACGACGGAGCGGATGTGCGCGCTCGCGCGGGAGACGGGCCTGGTGATCGTGGCCCCGCTCTTCGAAACCGAGCAGTCCGGATTCCACTACAACACCGCCGTCGTGATCGACGCCGACGGCACGGTGCTCGGCACCTACCGCAAGCACCACATCCCGCAGCTGAAGGGATTCTGGGAGAAGTTCTACTTCCGGCCCGGCAACCGGGGCTGGCCCGTGTTCGACACGGCGGCCGGCCGCATCGGCGTCACCATCTGCTACGACCGCCACTTCCCCGAGGGGTGGCGCGCCCTCGGCCTGGCCGGGGCCCAGCTCGTCTTCAACCCCTCCGCCACCTCCCGCGGCCTCTCCTCCCACCTGTGGCAGCTCGAACAGCCCGCGGCGGCCGTCGCCAACGGCTACTTCGTCGCCGCGATCAACCGCGTCGGCACGGAGAGCTACGGGGACAACGACTTCTACGGGACGAGCTACTTCGCCGACCCACGCGGCCAGATCGTCGGCGCCGCCGCAGGCGACAAGGAGGAACTCCTCGTCCAGGACCTGGACTTCGGCCTCATCGACGAGGTCCGCCGCACCTGGGCGTTCTACCGCGACCGCCGCCCCGACGCCTACGGGGAGCTGGTGCGCCCGTGACCGACCACGCCACGCCCTCCCTGCACGACCGCCACCGCGCCGTCCTGCCGGACTGGCTCTCGCTCTACTACGAGCGCCCCCTCGAACTCACCCACGGCGAGGGGCGCCATGTGTGGGACGCCGACGGCAACCGCTACCTGGACTTCTTCGGCGGCATCCTCACCACCATGACGGCCCACGCCCTGCCGGAGGTCACCAAGGCCGTCGCCGAGCAGGCCGGGCGGCTCATCCACAGCTCCACGCTCTACCTCAACCGGCCCATGGTGGAGCTCGCCGAGCGCATCGCCGCCCTCTCCGGCATCCCCGACGCCCGGGTCTTCTTCACGACCTCCGGCACCGAGGCCAACGACGCGGCCCTGCTCCTGGCCACCACCTACCGGCGCTCCAACCAGATCCTCGCCCTGCGCAACAGCTACCACGGCCGCTCCTTCTCCACGGTCGGCGTCACCGGGAGCCGCGCCTGGTCGCCCACCAGCCTCTCGCCGCTCCAGACGCTCTACGTCCACGGCGCGGTCCGCGGCGGCCCCTACGCACGGCTGACCGACGCCGAGTTCACCGACGCCTGCGTGCAGGACCTGACCGACCTGCTCGGCCAGACGTCCCGGGGCGTCGCGGCCCTCATCGCCGAACCCGTGCAGGGTGTCGGCGGTTTCACCGCGCCGCCCGACGGCCTCCTGGCCGCCTTCCGCGAGGTGCTGGACGAGCACGGCATCCTGTGGATCAGCGACGAGGTGCAGACCGGCTGGGGGCGTACCGGCGACCACTTCTGGGGCTGGCAGGCCCACGCCGGGCGCGGCGCCCCCGACATGATCACCTTCGCCAAGGGCATCGGGAACGGCATGTCCGTCGGCGGGGTCGTCGCCCGCGCGGAGATCATGAACGTCCTGGACGCGAACTCCATCTCCACCTTCGGCGGCAGCCCCGTGACCATGGCCGCCGCCCAGGCCAACCTCGCCTACCTGCTCGAACACGATCTCCAGGGCAACGCCCGGCGCGTGGGCGGTCTGCTCATCGAGCGGGTCCGGGCGGCGGGCGCCGGGCTCGGCACGGTGCGCGACGTCCGGGGCCGCGGCCTCATGATCGGCGTCGAGCTCGACAGCGCCGCCACGGCCGCCCGCGTGCTGGAGGCCGCCCGCGACGGCGGCCTGCTGATCGGCAAGGGCGGGCCGGACGGCGCCGTCCTGCGCGTCGCACCGCCCCTGACCGTCACCGTCGCGGAGGCCGAGGAGGGCGCGGCGATCCTGGAGAAGGCCCTGCACGAGGCTTCGGGAGGCCGGGCATGAGCCGGACCGTCATCCGGGGCGGACTCGTGATCACCGCCACCGAGGAACTGCACGCCGACGTCCTCATCGAGGGGGAGCGCGTCGCGGCGCTGGCCGCCCGGGGCACGGAGGCCGCCGCGAGCTGGCGGGCCGACCACACCATCGACGCCACCGGACGGTACGTCGTCCCCGGCGGCGTCGACGCCCACACCCACCTCGACTTCCCCTTCGGCGGGACGTTCTCCGCCGACACCTTCGAGACCGGCACCCGCGCCGCCGCCTGGGGCGGCACCACGACCGTCGTCGACTTCGCCGTGCAGAGCCGGGGCCGCAGCCTGCGCGAGGGCCTGGACGCCTGGCACGCCAAGGCCGAGGGGCAGTGCGCCGTGGACTACGCGTTCCACATGATCCTCGCCGAGGTGAACGAGGGCACCCTGAAGGAGATGGACGCCCTCGTCGCCGAGGGCGTCACCTCGTTCAAGCTCTTCATGGCCTACCCCGGGGTCTTCTACAGCGACGACGGACAGATCCTGCGCGCCATGCAGCGGGCCGCCGGCAACGGGGGCCTGATCATGATGCACGCCGAGAACGGCATCGCCATCGACGTCCTCGTCGAGCAGGCGCTGGCCGCCGGGCGGACCGACCCCCGGTACCACGGCGAGGTCCGCCGGGCGCTCCTGGAGGCCGAGGCCACCCACCGCGCGGTGCAGCTCGCCCGGGTGGCCGAGGCCCCCCTGTACGTGGTCCACGTCTCCGCCCGCGAGGCCGTCGCCGAGCTGGCCCGCGCCCGTGACCTGGGGCTGCCCGTGTTCGGCGAGACCTGCCCCCAGTACCTCTTCCTCACGGTCGACGACCTCGCCCGGCCGGGGTTCGAGGGCGCCAAGTACGTCTGCTCCACGCCGCTGCGCCCCGCCGACCACCAGGACGACCTGTGGCGCGCGCTGCGCACCGGCGACCTCCAGGTCGTCTCCACGGACCACTGCCCCTTCTGCTTCGCGGGCCAGAAGGAGCTGGGGCGCGGCGACTTCTCCCGCATCCCCAACGGCCTGCCCGGCATCGAGCACCGCATGGACCTGCTGCACCAGGCCGTGCTGGACGGCCGCATCTCCCGCCGCCGCTGGATCGAGCTGGCCTGCGCGGCCCCCGCGCGCATGTTCGGCCTCGCCGGGCGCAAGGGCACGCTCGCCCCCGGTGCCGACGCCGACGTCGTCGTCTACGACCCCGGAGCGCGGCAGACGCTGTCGGCCCGGACGCACCACATGAACGTCGACCACTCCGTGTACGAGGGCCGTGAGGTCACCGGGCAGGCGGAGACGGTCCTCAGCCGGGGCCGCACCGTCCTCGACCGCCGTACCTGGACCGGGCGCGCCGGCCACGGCCGCTACCTCCCCCGCGCCACCTGCCAGCACCTGGACTAGGAGACCCCTTCCGTGGACTTCGGACTCGTCCTCCAGACCGATCCGCCCGGTGCCGCCACCGTCGGACTGATGCGTCGCGCCGAGCGCAACGGGTTCCGCCACGGCTGGACCTTCGACTCCGCCGTGCTGTGGCAGGAGCCGTTCGTCATCCACAGCCGCATCCTCGACCACACCGAACGGCTCGTCGTGGGCCCCATGGTGACCAACCCCGCCACCCGGTCCTGGGAGGTGACGGCCTCCACGTTCGCCACCCTCAACGAGATGTACGGCAACCGGACCGTGTGCGGCATCGGCCGGGGCGACTCCGCGATGCGGGTGGCGGGCCGCCGGCCGTGCACGCTGGCCCGGCTCGGGGAGGCGATCACCGCCATCCGCGATCTCGCGGAGGGCCGCGAGGCGACGGTGGACGGCACGCCGCTGCGGCTGCCGTGGGTGGGGGAGAGCCGGCTGCCCGTGTGGATGGCCGCCTACGGCCCGAAGGCCCTCGCGCTGGCCGGCGAGGTGGCCGACGGGGTCATCCTGCAACTCGCCGACCCCTACCTGACGTCCTGGATGGCCGGCGAGGTGCGGACGGCGGCCGCCGCGGCCGGACGGGACCCGGCGGCCCTGACCGTGTGCGTGGCCGCGCCCGCCTACGTCACCGACGGCACGGCGGCCGGGCTGGCCCACGCACGCGAGCAGTGCCGGTGGTTCGGCGGCATGGTCGGCAACCACGTGGCCGACCTGGTCGGCCGGTACGGTGCCCACTCCGACGTGGTGCCGGAGGAACTCACCGCGTACATCTCCGGGCGGCGGGGCTACGACTACCGCCACCACGGCCGGGCCGGGAACCCCTCCACCGACTTCGTGCCCGACGAGATCGTCGACCGCTTCTGCCTCCTGGGCCCGGCCGAGGACCACCGGGCCAAACTCCGCGTCCTGCGGGACGCTGGGGTGGACCAGTTCGCCCTGTACTGCATGCACGACGCCCGCGAGGAGGTCATCGACGCCTACGGCGCGGACGTCGTGCCGGCGCTCGGCGGCTGAGCGCCGGGCGTCCCGGCCCGGTCGCCGAACCGGCGGGCGGAGGCGTCCACCTGGGCGATGCGGCGCAGCGCGGTGAGCACGGCGTCACCGAGCACGGTACCGACGACGGCACGCTCGACGAGGTCCTCGCGCCGCTCCTGCCCCGCCACGTAGTCCAGGTCGGCCTCCGCGACGAGCTGGGCGGCGTCGGCGTAGGGCTCCAGCGCGTGGGTGAGGAAATCGCCATGGCCCACGCGGGTCAGCGCCGTGGCGGCGGCCACCAGGGCGGCCATCTTGCCGCTGTGCGCTGAGACGTGCCAGCCCCGCCGGGCGAGGAGGTCCTCCACGGCGGCCCGCGCGGCGTCCGTCTCGGCGTCACCGTCCGGGTCCGCGGTCTGCTCGGCGGCCGTGCCGTCGGGCCGGCCCGCGCGCGCCTCCGCGTCGTCGGGCGCCGCGATGCCGTGGGAGGCCGCGCCGAGCGCCTTGTGCAGGGGGAGGGCGGGGTCGTCGATGGCCGCGAGCACCTCCGCCGCGGCGGCCACGGAGAGCCCGCCCACACCGATGAGCGCGCGGATCAGCCGCAGCCGCCGTTCGTGCTCCTCGCCGTAGTGGGCCTGGTTCGGGCTCGTCAACCGGCCCGGCGGCAGGAGCCCCTCGCGGACGTAGAACTTGACGGTCGGCACCGGAACCCCGGTCCTGCGACTCAACTCTCCGATGCGCACGGCGTGCTCTCCCCTCACGGTTCCCTGCGGGGACCTCTTGCCAATCCGTCCCCCGTCGTCGATAGTCTCACTATCAGCAATCGATAGTGTCACTTGCTACTATCCATTCGGGGGTTTCCCATGCTCACCTGGCGTGCCGCCATGGCCTGGCACCGGCCGCTCATGGCCTTCGCCCTCTCCATGGCCCTGCTCGCGCCGGTCGCCGCAGCCGGCACCGTGCTCGACGACCGCGTGCTGGCCGGCGCCGCGATCTGGCTCAAGCCGCTCAAGTTCTCCCTCTCGTTCGCCGTGTACGCCCTCACGCTCGCCTGGATGCTCTCGCTGCTCACCCGGCACCGACGCGCCGGCTGGTGGGCCGGAACGGTGGTGGCGGTGGCGGGCGCGGTCGAGATGGTGCTCATCACGACCCAGGTCGTGCGCGGGCGGGGCAGCCACTTCAACATCGCGACACCCCTGGACGCGCGGCTGTTCGCGCTCATGGGGCTCACGATCGTCCTGCTGTGGACCGGCACCCTGGTCGTCGCCCTGCTGCTCTTCCGCACCCGCACCCTCGACGCGGCCACCGCCTGGGCGGTGCGCCTGGGCGCCGTCGTCTCGCTCCTCGGGCTGGCCGTCGGCGGGCTGATGCTCCTCCCCACCCCGGAGCAGCGGGCCGCCGACCCGCGGGGCGTCGCCGAGGCGATCGGCGCCCACAGCGTCGGCGTCCCGGACGGCGGCCCGGCCATGCCGTTCACCGGCTGGTCCACGACGGGCGGGGACCTGCGCATCCCGCACTTCGTCGGCATGCACGCCCTGCAGGCGCTGCCGCTGCTGCTCGTGCTGCTGCTCGCACTGGCGCCCCGGGCCGCGCGGCTGCGGGACGCACGCGTGCGCCTGCGCCTCGTCCTCGTCGGGGCCGGCGTCCACACAGCCGTGCTCGCCCTCCTGACCTGGCAGGCCCTGCGCGGGCAGCCGCTGACGAGCCCCGACGGCCCGACGCTCGGCGCCGCCGCGGCCCTGGCCGCCCTCGGCGTCGGTGCCACCTGGGCGGCACTGCGGGTGCCGGGGCCCCAGCCGTCCCCGGCCGCGCCTCCGTCGACGGTTCCGACGGCTCCGGCTCCGCCCGTCCGCAAGGAGCCGGTGGCATGACGGATCTCCTCTTCGACCTCGCCTTCTGGCTGGCGGCCCCGGTCTGGCTGCTGATGATCGTCGCCCCCGGCCGCCGCGTGACGGACCGGGTGGCCGCGTCCCCTGTGACGGTCGTTCCGGTGCTGGCCGTCTACCTCGCCCTCGCCCTGCCCGTCCTGCCGGAGCTGTGGGCCGCCGTCACCGACCCCTCGCGCGCGGGTTTCCAGGACCTGATGGCCCTCGACGCGGGCGCCGGTGCGATCTGGGCCCAGGTCATCGCCTGGGACCTCCTCGTCGGCCAGTGGATGTACCGGGAGGCGCGCAGGCTCCGCGTTCACCCTCTCGTCATGAGCCCGCTACTCGTGGCCACCATCCTGCTCGCACCGGTGGGCGTGCTGCTCTTCCTCGCCCTGCGGGCGCTGCGGATCAGCCGGGACCGGGCCGCCGTAGACGCTCCGGTGGCCCGGTCCGCGGCGCCGCGCGGGACGCCGTAGGGGTCGGTGGGACGGGGGCGTGGCCCGCCCCCGGCGATCCGCTATCGTTCACCGATATCGGGTCCCGTCAAGGCAGGCCGTCCCCGTCTCGCCGAGGAGTGTGTCCATGAGCACGTCACCGACGGCGGGCGGCGTCCCCGGGGAGCTGCGGCGGACGCTCGGCGTGCCCGACGCCGTCCTGATCGGCCTGGGGTCGATGATCGGCGCGGGGATCTTCGCCGCGCTCGGCCCGGCCGCACGCGCCGCCGGTTCCGGGCTGCTGTTCGGCCTCGGCCTGGCCGCCGTCGTCGCCTACTGCAACGCCACCTCCTCCGCGCGGCTCGCCGCCCGCTACCCGGCCTCGGGCGGGACGTACGTGTACGGGCGCGAGCGGCTCGGCGTCTTCTGGGGCCACCTCGCCGGGTGGGCCTTCGTGGTGGGCAAGACCGCCTCCTGCGCCGCGATGGCGCTCACGGTCGGGGCGTACGTGTGGCCCGGGCAGGCGCACGCGGTCGCCGTGGCGGCGGTGGTGGCGCTGACGGCCGTCAACTACGCGGGGGTGCGGAAGTCCGCGCTGCTCACCCGGGCGATCGTGGCCGTCGTCCTGGCGGTGCTCGCCGCCGTGGTCGTCACGGCCCTGACCTCGGACGCGGCGGACGCGAGCCGGCTGGACGTCGGCTCCGACGCCACGGCCGGCGGGGTGCTCCAGGCGGCCGGCCTGCTCTTCTTCGCCTTCGCCGGCTACGCGCGCATCGCCACGCTGGGGGAGGAGGTCCGCGACCCGGCCCGGACGATCCCGCGCGCGATCCCGCTCGCCCTGGGGGTCACGCTCGTCGTCTACGCGCTCGTCGCCGTCTCCGTCCTGGCGGTGCTGGGCCCGGACGGGGTGGCCGGGGCCGCCGCGCCGCTGTCGGAGGCCGCGCGGGCGGCGGGAGCCGGGTGGCTCGTCCCCCTCGTCCGCGCCGGTGCCGCCGTGGCCGCGCTCGGCACGCTGCTCGCCCTGGTCCTCGGCGTCTCCCGCACCACGCTGGCCATGGCCCGTGACCGGCACCTGCCGCACGCCCTGGCCGCCGTCCACCCGCGCTTCCAGGTACCGCACCGCGCCGAGCTGGTCGTCGGCGCGGTCGTGGCGGTGCTCGCGGCGACGGCGGACCTCCAGGCGGCGATCGGCTTCTCCTCCTTCGGCGTCCTCGTCTACTACGCCGTCGCCAACGCCTCCGCCTGGACGCTCGGGCCGCACGAGGGCCGGCCCGCACGGGTCGTGCCGGTGGTCGGGCTGACCGGCTGCCTGCTGCTGGCCTTCTCGCTGCCGCTGTCCTCCGTCGTCTCCGGAGCCGCAGTGCTGGGCGCGGGAGCCGCCGTCTACGCGGTCCGCCGCACGCTCACCGCCCGCACGCCGTGAGCCCCCTCAGGGGGTTTCGTCGCCCAGGACCTCGCGGGCCAGCGCGGCGAGCGCCCTGCGGTCCTCGGCCAGCGCCCGCCGCCCCGCGTCGGTCGCCCGGTAGACGCGCCGGGTTCGGCCGTCGACGACGCGCTGCTCGGAGACCAGCAGCCCGTCGCCCTCCAGGCGGTGCAGCGTCGGGTACAGCGTCCCGGGACTGATCCGGTAGCCGTGGCGGGCCAGTTCCCCGGTCATCCACGCGCCGTGGATCTCCTCCTCGGCCGCGTGGTGGAGGATGTGCAGCCGCACCGCACCGCGCTGGAACTCCCGCACCCTGGCCACCTCCGGCAGTGACGCAACCGATATCGCCTCCCGATCCTAATCGCCGGAGCCGGTGCGGTGGCCCGGTGCGGACCCCTGCTCCGGCGGAAGGGGGGCCGGGTGTCGTGGGGGCGTGGTTGTATAGGACACATGATCGACGACGTGCTCACAGCCGGGGTAGAGGCCGCCGTCCGCAAGGCGGCGGCGGAGGAGATCATGCCGCGCTGGCGGCAGCTCGCCGACCACGAGGTGACGTCGAAGACCGGGCCGCACGACCTGGTGACCGTCGCCGACCGCCGGGCCGAGGCGCACCTGGAGGAGGCCCTGCGTCCGCTGCTGCCCGGGGCGGCCTTCGTCGGCGAGGAGGGCGTCCACGCGGACCCGGGGCGGCTCACCGCCCTGCACGGGGACGCGCCCGTGTGGATCGTGGACCCGGTCGACGGCACCCGGCAGTTCGTGCGCGGCGAGGACGGCTTCTGCACCCTCGTCGCCCTCGCCCACCGGGGGCGACTGCTCGCCTCCTGGACGTACGTACCCGCCCGGGACCAGCTGGCCGTCGCGGTGCGCGGCGGCGGCGCCCGACTGGACGGCACGCTCCTGCGGGCCGGTTCACCCGACCCCGGGGCCGACCTCACGGTGGCCACCGACCACCCCGACTTCGTGGACGCCGAGCGCAGGCGCGTCCTCCTGCGGCTGCGGACCGAGGGCGTGGCCCCCCGCCCCTGCGGCTCGGCGGGCCTGGAGTACCTGCACGTGGCGACGGGCGCGTTGGACGGTCTCGCCTTCTCCTGGGAGAACGCCTGGGACCACGCCGCCGGCCTGCTGCTCGTCAACGAGGCGGGCGGCGCCCACGCCACCGCCGACGGCCGACCGTTCGCGGTCGGCGGCGGGAACGCGCTCCCGTTCGCCGTCGCCCGGGACGAGGCGGCCCTGCGGCGTATCCTCTCCCTGTTGGCGGGGACGGGGGAGTGAGACGACCCCCAGGGACGACATGGCCCCGGAAAGCGACGCCTCAAGGGTGAGGGAGAGCCGACGTGCCGTCCATGTGTGACGCGGTGGTGGTGGGGGCGGGTCCGAACGGCCTGACGGCGGCCGTCGAGCTGGCCCGCCGGGGGTTCTCCGTGGAGGTCTTCGAGGCCGAAGCGACGGTGGGCGGCGGCGCCCGCACCGAGGAGCTGACCCTCCCCGGCTTCCGGCACGACCCGTGCTCGGCCGTGCACCCCATGGGCGCCGGATCGCCCGCCTTCCTCGACCTGCCGCTCGCCCGGCACGGGCTGGAGTGGGTGCACCCGGAGCTGGCCCTGGCGCACCCGTTCCCCGACGGAACGGCCGCCGTCCTGGCCCGCTCGGTCGGGCGGACGGCGATGTCCCTCGGCCCGCGCGACGCCGGGACCTACCGCCGGCTGATGGCCCCCTACGTCGGCCGCTGGGACACCCTCGCCACGGACTTCCTGAGCGTGCCCTGGAGCCGCTTCCCCTCCGACCCGCTCACCCTCGCCCGGTTCGGGACGCTCGGCATCCAGCCCGCCTCCCTGCTCACCCGCCGCTTCCGCGACGACCGGGCGCGGGCGCTCTTCGCCGGGCTCGCCGCCCACGTGATGGCCCCGCTCACGACGAACGCCACCTCCGGCATCGCCATGGTCTTCGCGCTCGCCGCCCACGCGTACGGCTGGCCCGTCGCACGCGGCGGCTCCCAGTCCGTCTCCGACGCGCTCACCGGCCTGCTGCGGGAACTCGGCGGCGCCGTGCACACCGGGTTCGAGGTCAAGCGGCTGGACGACCTCCCCCCGGCCCGCGCCTACCTCTTCGACACCTCACCCACCGCGCTGGCCCGCATCGCGGGCCTCGGCCGGGCGTTCCAGGGGTTCCGCTACGGTGCCGCCGCGTTCAAGGTGGACTACGCCCTGGACGGGCCGGTGCCGTGGACGGCGCCGGAGGCGCACCGGGCCGGCACCGTGCACCTCGGCCCCCACCGGCGGGACATCGCGGCCGCCCTGAAGGCGCCGGTGCGCGGTCGCGCGCCGGAGCGGCCGTTCCTCATCACCTCCCAGCCCACCGCGGTGGACGCCACCCGGGCGCCGGAGGGCAAGCACGTGCTGTGGGCCTACGGCCACGTGCCCAACGGCTGGGACGGCGACCTCACCGACGCCGTCGAGCGCCAGATCGAGCGCTTCGCCCCCGGCTTCCGCGACCTCGTCCTGGCGCGGGCGGTGAGCGGGCCCGCGGAGCTGGCCGCCCGCAACGCCAACTACGTCGGGGGCGACATCGCGTGCGGCGCCTTCACCGGCCTGCAGACCCTGCTGCGCCCCCGGCTCGCCCGTGTGCCCTACGCGACGCCGCACCCGGCCGTCTACCTCTGCTCCTCGGCGACGTGGCCGGGGCCGGGCGTCCACGGCATGTCCGGGCACAACGCCGCCCGCGCCGTCTGGCGCCGCCTCCGCTCCTCCTGACGCCCGGGGGCGCCGGAGCCGCGGAGTGCGGCGCCGGACGGCACCCGCTCAGAGGCGGTCCGGCTCCTGGTCGCCGGACTCCGCGTCCTCGGTGACGCGTGAGGCCGCGCGGCGCAGCCGCCAGTGCCGGGACCGGTGGTGCTCGCTGACGGCCTCACCGACCATGACCCGCATCGCGTCCCGCAGGCCGTGCAGCGCGTGGTGCCGGGTGGGTCCGGCCCCCGGATCCTCCCGCATCTCCCGCAGCAGCGCCCAGCACATCGCCATGAGGACCACCACGAAGGGCAGGGCCACCAGGATCGTCCCGGACTTCAGGGCCTCCAGACCGCCGGCGACCAGCAGGACGGCGGCGACCGAGGCCATCAGCACACCCCAGGTGACCACGAGCCACCGCTGGGGATGCAGCGCGCCCCGACTGGTGAGCGAGCCCATGACCAGGGAGGCGGAGTCGGCGCTGGTCACGAAGTACGTCATCACCAGCAGCATGGCCACGACCGAGGTCAGCGCGGTCAGCGGAAGCGCGTCCAGCAGGGCGAAGAGCGAGGACTCCACGCCTTCGTCCAGCGGGCCGGACAGGTCCGCCTGCCCGGTCGAGTCCAGGCGCAGCGCGCTTCCGCCCATGACGGAGAACCACGCGATGCTCGCTCCCGAGGGCACCAGCAGGACGCCGATCAGGAACTCCCGCACCGTCCGGCCGTGCGAGATGCGGGCCAGGAAGGTGCCGACGAAGGGCGC
Organism: Streptomyces chumphonensis; assembly: GCF_014779715.1. GTDB lineage: Bacteria > Actinomycetota > Actinomycetes > Streptomycetales > Streptomycetaceae > Streptomyces > Streptomyces chumphonensis. The sequence goes on along the minus strand of NZ_JACXYU010000002.1, from coordinate 368,806 downwards.
CCACGACATCCACCACGCCCAGTAGAAGATCGTCCAGATGCCCAGCCAGTCCTGCTCGCCGAACGCGCCGGTGCGCGAGGAGGTGATGAGGAGTTCCTGGAGGTAGGGGCCGACACCGGCCGGGATGGCGTTGAGCACGTACACGGTCGGGCCGGCGAGGAAGATGAACACCATCAGCAGCGCCGCCGCCACGATGTTGATGCTGCTCAGCCACTTGATGCCCTTGTGCAGCCCGGAGAAGGCGGACAGCACGAACGCGGCGCCGAGGACCGTGATGATCGCCAGGTGCAGGCCCCGGCCGTCCTCGATGCCCGTGGTGATGTTCAGCCCCCTGGCGACCTGGAGGGCACCGAGCCCCAGGCTGGTCGCCGTGCCGAAGACCGTCGCGAACACCGCGAGGAGGTCGATCGTGCGGCCGGGCCAGCCCGCCGCCCGCCGCTTGCCGAGGAGCGGGACGAACACGGAGCTGAGCTGGTTGCCGCGCCCCTTGCGGAAGGTCGCGTAGCCCAGTGCGAGGCCGGTGACGCCGTAGATCGCCCACGGGTGCAGTGCCCAGTGGAAGAACGAGTACTCCAGCGCGGCCCGCTCGGCCTCACCGCTGCGCGGCTCGGCGGAGCCGAAGGGGGGCGGGTCGAAGTAGTGCGTGAGCGGTTCGCCGACGCCGTAGAACATCAGGCCGATCCCCATGCCGGCGCTGAACATCATCGCGATCCAGGCCAGGTTGTTGAACTCCGGTCTGGAGTCGTCCTTGCCGAGGCGGATGCGGCCGAAGCGGCTCAGCGCGATGTAGACGCACAGGACCAGGAAGGCGTTGGCCCCGATCGTGAAGAGCCAGCCGAAGTTCCTGAGGACCCAGTCCAGGGAGCCGGAGGCGGCGGTCGAGAACGAGTCCTGCCCCAGTGCCGCCCAGCCCACCACGAGCAGGACCGTCACCACTCCGATCCCGACGACGGTCGGGTCGGGGCCGGGGGTCTTGCGGTGGGGGCCCTTTCCGAGGGACTCCGGGGGCGGTGGGGAAGACGTCGTGTCCGTTGTCATGTCGTCTCACTATCAGTGCTCGGTTGCGCTGCGTCCCCCGGCACGCCGGACGTCGATGGCCGCCGGGACAGCGCGCCGGATAAGGTCGTCCTTGGCGCGACTGCCCGTTCGAAAGCAAGGGACACCCCACATGAGCCAAACAGGGCGCGTGCTGATCGCCGCCGACAAGTTCAAGGGCTCGCTGACGGCCGTCGAGGTCGCCGCCCACGTGACCGAGGGCCTGCGCCGGGCCCGGCCCGGCCTGGACGTCGAGGCCCTCCCCGTGGCCGACGGCGGTGACGGCACCGTCGCGGCGGCCGTGGCCGGCGGGTTCGAACGCCGCGAGGTCGAGGTGACCGGGCCGCTCGGGGCTCCGGTGACGGCGGCCTACGCGTTGTCCGGCTCGACGGCGATCGTCGAGATGGCCGAGGCCTCCGGGCTCCAGCTGCTGCCCGAGGGGGTCTTCGCACCGCTCACCGCGACCACCTACGGCAGCGGCGAGCTGCTGCTGGCGGCCGTCGCGGCCGGGGCCACGACGATCGTGCTCGGCGTCGGCGGATCGGCCACCACGGACGGAGGCGCCGGCATGCTGGCGGCCCTGGGCGCACGCTTCCTCGACGCCGACGGGCAGCCGCTGGCTCCCGGCGGCGGCCCGCTGCGCGAGCTGGCCGAGGCCGACCTGACGGGCCTGGACCCGCGCCTGAAGGACGTGGACGTGGTGCTCGCCAGCGACGTCGACAACCCGCTGACCGGGCCGACGGGGGCCCCGGCCGTCTACGGGCCGCAGAAGGGCGCCTCCGAGGAGGACGTCGCCACGCTGGACGCCGCCCTCGCCCACTACGCCCGCGTACTGGAGAGCACCGTGGGCCCGCGTGCGGCGCGGTGCGCCGACGCGCCCGGCGCCGGAGCGGCCGGCGGCATCGGGTACGGAGCCCTGGTGGGCCTGGGCGCCGCCTTCCGGCCCGGCATCGAGGTGCTGCTGGAGGTGCTGGGCTTCGCCCCGGCGCTGGAGCGGGCCGCCCTCGTCATCACCGGTGAGGGGTCCATGGATGCGCAGACCCTCCACGGCAAGGCCCCGGCCGGCGTCGCGGCGGCGGCGCGGGCGGCCGGGAAGCCCGTGGTGGCCGTCTGCGGCCGACTGGCGATCGACGAGGCCGCCGTGCGGGAGGCCGGCATCGGGGCCGTCTACCCGCTGACGTCCGTCGAGCCGGACCCCGAGCGGTGCATGGCGAACGCGGGACCGCTCCTGGAGCGCGTGGCGGAGCGGCTCGCGCACGAGCACCTGTAGGAACGGCGGAACGCCGGGCGGGCCGCGTCGGCGGCCCGCCCGGCGTTCCGTGCGCCGCGCCCCGGTGCTCAGCCCTGGGCCGCGGCCCGGGCCTCGCGTCGGTTGTCGCGGAAGGTGTTCACCCGGCGTGCCGTCGCGAACAGCGGGATGACGGCGCCCAGCACCAGCTGGAGGGCGCAGCCGGTCTGGAGCAGCAGCTCCCCGCCGGGGGAGTCCAGCGCCCAGGCGGCCAGCATGCCCATCGCCAGGACGATCCAGCTCAGCATGCCCACGGCCAGCTTGCCGCGCGGCTTGGGGTACTCCACGCGGCTGACCATCAGCCAGGCCGTACCGATGATCGCCAGCAGTGTCGGGATGAACGGCAGTTCCAGCAGCACGATGGAGACCACCGTCAGGGCTCCGAAGGGACTCGGCATCCCCTGGAAGATGCCGTCGCGCAGGGTCACGCAGGAGAACCGCGCGAGCCGCAGCACCACCGCGAGCAGGACGACGATCGCGGCCAGTGCCGAGACGTGCTGGTTCGCGTCGGTGGCGACCATGCCCCACACCAGGACGAAGTACGCCGGGGCCAGCCCGAAGCTGATGAGGTCGGAGAGGTTGTCCAGCTCGGCGCCCATCGCCGAGGCCCGCAGCTTGCGGGCCACGATCCCGTCGAAGAGGTCGAAGACCGAGGCCATGAGCATCAGCATCACGGCGGTGGCGGCGCTGGAGCGCGCCATGCCCCCGTCGCCGCTGTCGGTCAGATGGGGGATCAGCACCCCGGTGGTGGTGAAGTACACCGCCATGAAGCCGCAGGTGGCGTTGCCGAGGGTGAGGGTGTCGGCTATCGAGAGCCGCGTGGACAGCGGCATCTCGTCGTCGTCCGCCTCGTCGAGCCCCCAGCCGGAGCCGGCGTGGGCGCTGTCGGGGTCAGTCGCGGTCAAGGCGTGTCACTCCCGCCGTCGTCTTCTGGCCGACCTCGACGCCGGCCTCCACACCTTCGGGCAGGTACACGTCGACGCGCGAGCCGAACCGGATCAGGCCGATCCGCTCGCCCTGCTCGACCTTGGTGCCCTCGGGCAGGTAGGGGACGATGCGCCGTGCCACCGTGCCGGCGATCTGCACCATCTCGATGTCGCCGAGCTCGGTGTCGAAGTGCCAGACGACGCGCTCGTTGTGTTCGCTCTCCTTGTTGAACGCCGGGACGAACCCGCCGGGCACGTGCTCCACGGACGTCACCGTCCCCGCCAGCGGGGCGCGGTTCACGTGGACGTTCAGCGGGCTCATGAAGATCGCCACCCGCGTGCGACCGTCCTTCCACGGCATGACGCTCTGCACCACGCCGTCGGCCGGGGAGATGACCCGGCCCCGGGCGACCTCCCGCTCCGGGTCCCGGAAGAACCAGAGCATGCCGGCGGCGAGCGCGGTGACCGGCACGGCCACGGCCCGCGCCTTCCCGGAGCGGCGCGCCCCGGCGAGACTGACGGCGGCCGTGGCCACCGTCGGGAGGAGCCATGGTGACGCGCCGCGAGCGATGCGGACACGACCACGGGGAGAGGGGGATGAGCGGTGGGGCATGGAAGACCTTCGTAGCGGGAGGGTGCCGCGCAGATACGGTGGACCACGGCTGTCCTCCGCATGGTATCGGCACAGGACGGCAACTGGGAAAGCCCGAGCCTCCGTCAGGACGCCGAACCCCGGCCCGGGTGTGTGACCTCGCTCACGGAGGAAACCGCCCGAACCGGGGTGAAGCGGCGCTCAGCCCTGCAGCCGGTACTCCTCCAGCAGGCGACGGCCGACGATCATTTTCTGGATCTCTGCCGTACCTTCACCGATCAGCAGCATGGGCGCCTCGCGGTAGAGGCGCTCGATCTCGTACTCCTTGGAGAACCCGTAGCCGCCGTGGATGCGGAACGCGTCCTCGACGACCTCCTTGCAGTACTCCGAGGCCAGGTACTTGGCCATGCCCGCTTCGAGGTCGTTGCGCTGCCCGGAGTCCTTCTTGCGGGCGGCGCCGACCATGAGCGCGTGCGCGGCCTCCACCTTCGTGGCCATCTCGGCCAGCTTGAACTGGATGGCCTGGTGCTGGGCGATCGGCTTGCCGAAGGTGCTGCGCTGCTGGGCGTAGGAGACGCCCAACTCGAACGCGCGCTGCGCGACTCCGCAGCCGCGCGCGGCCACGTTGACGCGGCCGACCTCGACGCCGTCCATCATCTGGTAGAAGCCCCGGCCGGTCTCCCCGCCGAGGACCCGGTCCGCCGGTACCCGCAGGCCGTCCATGATGAGCTCGGTCGTGTCGACGCCCTTGTAGCCCATCTTGTCGATCTTTCCGGGAATGGTGAGGCCGGGCATGACGTCGCCGAACCCGGGCTCCTTCTCGACCAGGAAGGTCGTCATCGACTTGTGCGGGGCGGTGCCCTCGGCGTGCCCCTCGTCCGTCCGGCAGAGCACCGCCACCAGCGAGGACGAACCGCCGTTGGTCAGCCACATCTTCTGGCCGGTGAGGACGAACCCGTCCCCCTCGCGCACTCCCTTGGAGGAGATGGCCGAGACGTCCGAGCCGAGCGCCGGCTCCGACATCGAGAAGGCGCCCCGGGTCTCGCCGGCCGCCATCCTCGGCAGGAAGTAGTCCTTCTGCTCCTGTGTGCCGTGCTGCTTGAGCATGTAGGCGACGATGAAGTGCGTGTTGATGATGCCCGAGACGCTCATCCAGCCGCGCGCGATCTCCTCCACGCACAGCGCGTACGTCAGCAGCGACTCGCCGAGGCCGCCGTACTCCTCGGGGATCATCAGGCCGAAGATGCCGAGTTCCTTGAGGCCCTCGACGATCTCGGTGGGGTACTCGTCCTTGTGCTCCAGCTCCGTGGCGACCGGGATGATCTCCTTGTCGACGAACCCGCGGACGGTGGAGAGGATCTCCCGCTGGATGTCGGTCAGGCCGTCGGTCTGTGCGAGGCGTCCCATGTCACTTACCGCCCTTCGGGCGCTCGACGAGTTCCGGGCGGCCGGGCTGTTCGCCACCGCGTGCCTCGATGTACTCGGCGGTGGGCACCATCACCTTGCGGCGGAAGACGCACACGAGGGTGCCGTCCTGCTTGTAGCCCTTGGTCTCGACGTACACGATCCCCCGGTCCGACTTCGACTTCGACGGCGTCTTGTCCAGCACCGTCGTCTCGCCGTAGAGGGTGTCGCCGTGGAAGGTCGGGGCGACGTGCCGCAGCGACTCGATCTCCAGGTTGGCGATCGCCTTGCCCGACACGTCCGGCACGGACATGCCCAGCAGCAGCGAGTAGATGTAGTTGCCCACCACGACGTTCTTGCCGAAGTCCGTCGTCTTCTCGGCGTAGTTGACGTCCATGTGCAGCGGGTGGTGGTTCATGGTCAGGAGACAGAACAGGTGGTCGTCGTACTCCGTGACCGTCTTGCCGGGCCAGTGCTTGTAGACGGCACCGACCTCGAACTCCTCGTAGGTACGGCCGAACTGCATCGCTTACGCCTCCGGTGCCTCGAACTTGCTGGTGCGGGTCATCCCGGCGGCGCGGCCCTTGCCCGCGACGACGAGCGCCATCTTGCGGCTGGCCTCGTCGATCATCTCGTCGCCGAGCATCGCCGAGCCCTTCCTGCCGCCCGCTTCGGAGGTGTGGAACGCGTAGGCGTCCAGGATCAGCTCGGCGTGGTCGTAGTCGTCCTGGGAGGGCGAGTAGATCTCGTTGGCCGCCTCGACCTGGCCGGGGTGCAGCACCCACTTGCCGTCGAAGCCCAGCGCCGCCGAGCGTCCGGCCACCTCGCGGTAGCCCTCCACGTTCTTGATCTGGAGGTACGGGCCGTCGATGGCCTGCAGGTCGTGCTGGCGGGCGGCCATGAGGATGCGCATGAGGATGTAGTGGTAGGCGTCGGCCGGGTAGCCGGGCGGCTGCTCGCCGACGACCAGCGACTTCATGTTGATGGACGCCATGAAGTCGGCCGGGCCGAAGATGATCGTCTCCAGCCGGTCCGAGGCGGCGGCGATCTCGTCGACGTTCACCAGCCCCTTGGCGTTCTCGATCTGCGCCTCGATGCCGATCCTGCCGACCTCGAAGCCCATCGTCTTCTCGATCTGCGTCAGCAGCAGGTCCAGCGCCTTCACCTGGGTGGCGTCCTGCACCTTCGGCAGCATGATGCAGTCGAGGTTGGGGCCCGCGCCCTCCACGACCGTCACCACGTCGCGGTAGGTCCAGTGCGTCGTCCAGTCGTTGACGCGCACGACGCGCGTCTTGCCGTTCCAGTCGCCGTTGTTGAGGACGTCGACGATGGTGTGCCGGGCGCCCTCCTTGGCGAGCGGCGCGCAGGCGTCCTCCAGGTCCAGGAACACCTGGTCAGCCGGGAGACCCTGCGCCTTCTCCAGGAAGCGCGGGTTGCTGCCGGGCACGGCCAGGCAGGAACGGCGCGGGCGCAGACGGTTGACGGGGGTGCTCATGCGGGGACCTCCAGGGGGTCGAGCCGGTTCGCGGTGCGGATCTCGTCGACGATACGACCGATGATCTCCGTGATGCCGAAGTCCTTCGGCGTGAAGACCGCCGCCACACCGGCGGCCTTCAGGGCGGCGGCGTCGGCGGAGGGGATGATCCCGCCGACGATGACGGGCAGGTCCTCCGCGCCCGCCCGGCGCAGCCGGTCCAGCACGTCGGGCACCAGCTCCGCGTGGGAGCCGGAGAGGATGGACAGGCCCACGCAGTGCACGTCCTCGGCCACGGCCGCCGAGACGATCTGCTCGGGCGTGAGCCGGATGCCCTGGTAGACCACCTCGAACCCGGCGTCGCGGGCCCGGACGGCGATCTGCTCGGCGCCGTTGGAGTGGCCGTCCAGGCCGGGCTTGCCGACGAGCAGCCGCAGCCGTCCGCTGCCCAGCTCATCGGCGGTGGCGGCGACCTTGCGCCGCACCTGGGCGAGCGTGGACCCGGTTTCGGCCGCCACGGCGACCGGGGCGCTGCTCACGCCCGTGGGTGCGCGGAACTCCCCGAAGACGTCCCGCAGGGCCCAGGCCCACTCACCGGTCGTGACGCCCGCACGGGCGCACTCGACGGTGGCCGGCATCAGGTTGACATCCCCGGCGGCGGCCTTCTTCAGCGCCGCCAGCGCCTCCTGGGCACGCGGCTCGTCCCGGCGGTCGCGCCAGGCGCCCAGCGCCTCGATGACCCGGGCCTCGTTCGCCGGGTCCACGGTCATGATCGCCGTGTCCAGGTCGGCCGTCAGCGGGCTGGGCTCCGTGGCCTCGTAGCAGTTGACGCCGACGATCTTCTCCTCGCCGGACTCGATGCGGGCCCGGCGCTCCGCGTGCGAGGAGACGAGCCGGGACTTCAGGTACCCGGACTCCACGGCCGCCATCGCGCCGCCCATCTCCTGGATCCGCTCGATCTCGGCCAGGCACTCCTCGACCAGCCCGTCGACCTTCGCCTCGATGACGTGCGACCCGGCGAAGATGTCGTCGTACTCCAGCAGGTCGCTCTCCAGGGCGAGCACCTGCTGGATGCGCAGCGACCACTGCTGGTCCCAGGGCCGGGGGAGCCCCAGCGCCTCGTTCCAGGCGGGCAGCTGCACGGCGCGGGCGCGGGCGTCCTTGGAGAGGGTGACGGCCAGCATCTCCAGGACGATGCGCTGGACGTTGTTCTCCGGCTGGGCCTCGGTGAGCCCCAGGGAGTTGACCTGCACGCCGTAGCGGAAGCGGCGCTGCTTGGCGTTCTCGACGCCGTACCGCTCGCGGGTGACCTGGTCCCAGATCCGGGTGAACGCCCGCATCTTGCACATCTCCTCGACGAACCGCACACCGGCGTTGACGAAGAAGGAGATGCGGGCGACCACGTCGCCCATCCGCTCCCGCGGCACCTGGCCGGAGTCGCGGACGGCGTCCAGGACGGCGATGGCGGTGGACATCGCGTAGGCGATCTCCTGCACCGGCGTGGCCCCGGCCTCCTGCAGGTGGTAGCTGCAGATGTTGATCGGGTTCCACTTGGGGATGTGGGCCACCGTGTAGGTGATCATGTCGGTGGTCAGCCGCAGGGAGGGTCCGGGCGGGAAGACGTGCGTCCCGCGCGAGAGGTACTCCTTGACGATGTCGTTCTGCGTCGTCCCCTGGAGCTTGCCGGGGTCCGCCCCCTGCTCCTCGGCGACCACCTGGTAGAGCGCCAGCAGCCACATGGCGGTGGCGTTGATGGTCATCGAGGTGTTCATCTGCTCCAGGGGGATGTCCTGGAACAGCCGCCGCATGTCGCCCAGGTGCGAGACGGGCACACCCACCCGGCCGACCTCGCCGCGGGCCAGGACGTGGTCCGGGTCGTATCCGGTCTGCGTCGGCAGGTCGAACGCGACCGAGAGCCCCGTCTGGCCCTTGGCGAGGTTGCGCCGGTACAGCTCGTTGGACGCCTCCGCGGTGGAGTGCCCGGCGTAGGTGCGCATCAGCCAGGGTCGGTCCCGCTGCGGGCGCGCGCTGGTGTTCTGACGCTCAGTCATGGTGGTGGCGTCTCTTCTCAGACGTTCCGGAAGCGGTTGATGGCGTCGAGGTGCTTCGCCCGCGTCTCCGGGTCGCTGACGCCCATGCCCTCCTCGGGCGCCAGGCACAGCACGCCCACCTTGCCCTGGTGGAGGTTCTTGTGCACGTCGAACGCGGCCTGGCCGGTGTCCTCCAGGGAGTACGTCTTCGACAGCGTCGGGTGGATCTTGCCCTTGGCGATCAGCCGGTTGGCCTCCCACGCCTCGCGGTAGTTGGCGAAGTGCGAGCCGATGATGCGCTTGAGGGACATCCACAGGTACCGGTTGTCGTACTGGTGCATGTAGCCCGAGGTCGAGGCGCAGGTGGTGATGGTGCCGCCCTTGCGGGTGACGTAGACGGAGGCGCCGAAGGTCTCGCGGCCGGGGTGCTCGAAGACGATGTCGATGTCCTCGCCGCCGGTGAGCTCGCGGATGCGCTTGCCGAAGCGCTTCCACTCGCGCGGGTCCTGGGTGTTCTCGTCCTTCCAGAACCGGTAGCCCTCGGCCTTGCGGTCGATGATCGCCTCGGCGCCCATGCGCCGGCAGATCTCGGCCTTGTCCTCACTGGAGACGACGCAGATCGGGTTGGCGCCGCCGGCCAGTGCGAACTGGGTCGCGTAGGAGCCGAGGCCGCCGCTGGCGCCCCAGATCAGGACGTTGTCGCCCTGCTTCATCCCGGCGCCGTTCTGCGAGACGAGCTGGCGGTAGGCGGTGGAGTTCACCAGGCCCGGCGCCGCCGCCTCCTCCCAGCTGAGGTGCTTGGGCTTCGGCATGAGCTGGTTGGACTTCACGAGCGCGATCTCGGCGAGGCCGCCGAAGTTGGTCTCGAAGCCCCAGATGCGCTGCTCGGGGTCGAGCATCGTGTCGTTGTGGCCGTCGGCGGACTCCAGCTCGACGGAGAGGCAGTGCGCGACGACCTCGTCGCCGGGCGTCCAGGCGTTGACGCCCGGGCCGGTGCGCAGGACGACACCGGCCAGGTCGGAGCCGATGGCGTGGTACGGCAGGTCGTGGCGCTTGGTCAGCGGGGACAGACGGCCGTAGCGCTCCAGGAAGCCGAAGGTGGAGACCGGCTCGAAGATCGAGGTCCAGACCGAGTTGTAGTTGACCGAGCTCGCCATGACGGCGACCAGGGCCTCGCCCGGGCCGAGCTCCGGCACCGGCACGTCGTCCAGGTGCAGGGACTTGCGCGGGTCCTTGTCGCGGCTCTCCAGGCCCTGGAACATCTCCTGCTCGTCCTTGTGCACGGTGATCGCGCGGTAGGACTCGGGCAGCTCCAGTGCGGCGAAGTCGTCCGCGGTGCTCTCCGGCGAGACGATCGCGTCGAGGATGGGGTTGGTCACGGTATGCCTCCGGCGAAGCGTGTGGTGCGAGGGACGCGGGGGACGCCGTCGGTTCAGCGTGGTGCCTGGTGACGCAGGCGGACCGGGCGCGCGGCCGTGGGTGGGCCGCGGGGACAGTGCCCGGCGTGGTGGCCACCGTATGACACGCAGTGCCACCTCGCAAGACACCCCGTGCCATTTCTTTGCGCCGCAGGTCACACCGGTACGCGGCCGGCGGTCACCGCCCCCGCGCGGGCACGCCGAAACGCCCCGGGGGCCGTCCGATGCGGGCCCGCCGGGGCGGTGTCGAGGAGTCGGGGGAGGGGGGAGCGGCGTCAGCCCGGCCGCAGGGCCGCCTCGATGGTGCGCATGATCTCGGGCAGCGGGGTGTCCGTGCGGGCCACGGTGACGAGCACGTCGCGGTCCGTCCGGGCCGTGACGGCGGCCGGCTCGGGCGCGCCACCGCCCAGGGCCGTGGCCCGGCTCGCGCCGAAGCCGGTGCCGAACGTCTCACGGACGATCGCGAAGGCCCGGTCCAGCTGGGCCTCCACGTCACCCCGGCCGCCCGAGCGCAGCCAGCGGCGCAGGACGTGGTTGTGGGCGGTGACCACCGCCGAGGCCGCCACCTCGGCCAGCAGCGGGTCGTCGTCGCCGTCCCGGTGCGCGGCCTCGTCGAAGTGGCCCAGCAGGTACCGGGTGAAGAGCCGCTCGTAACGGGCCACGGAGGCGATCTCGCGCTCCCGGAGCGCCGGTACCTCACGGGTCAGCTTGTAGCGCTCGACGCTCCCCGCCGGGGAGGCCGCGTACATGCGCATGACCTCCTTGATCCCCCGGCACACGGTGTCGAGCGGGTTCTCGTGCGGCGGCGCCGCCTCCAGGACGGCCCGCGCGCGCTCCAGCGTCTCGTCGTGGTCGGGGAAAATCGCCTCTTCCTTGGACCGGAAGTGGCGGAAGAAGGTCCGCCGGGCCACTCCGGCGGCGGCGGCGATCTCGTCCACCGTCGTCTCCTGGTAGCCCTTGGTGGCGAAGAGCTCCATCGCCGCGGCAGCCAGCTCCCGGCGCAGCTTCAGGCGCTGTGACGACGCGGTGGTACGAGTGCTCGTTCGAGCGGGCTTGGCTGGCTGCGACATGTGGGGAACGTTACACGGGCCGCTGGACGGGACGGACGGGCCGCCGGAAGAGGGTTCCAGCAGCCCGCCCCACCCGGTCGGAACGCTCACCGACGGGCGTACTCGCGGAAGCCGCGGCCGGACTTGCGGCCCAGGCACCCGGCCGCCACCAGATGCTCCAGCAGCGGTGCCGGAGCGAGGCCCGGCTCGCGGAACTCCTCGTGCAGCACCCGCTCGATGGCGAGCGAGACGTCGAGCCCGACGACGTCCAGCAGTTCGAACGGGCCCATCGGGTAGCCGCCGCCGAGCTTCATGGCGGCGTCGATGTCGTCCAGTGTCGCGTAGTGCTCGTCCAGCATCTTCACCGCGTTGTTCAGGTACGGGAAGAGCAGGGCGTTGACGATGAAGCCGGCCCGGTCCCCGCAGTCGACGGGGTGCTTGCGGATGCGGGTGGTCACCTCGCGCACCGTCGCGTGGACGTCGTCCCCGGTCAGGACCGTGCGGACGACCTCCACGAGCTTCATCGCCGGGGCGGGGTTGAAGAAGTGCATCCCGATCACGTCCTGCGGGCGATCGGTGGCCCGCGCGCAGGCGACGACGGGGAGCGAGGACGTCGTCGTGGCGAGGACGGCGCCGGGCCGGCAGACCCGGTCCAGGGTCGCGAACAGCTCCTGCTTGATCCCCAGGTCCTCGGCGACGGCCTCCACGGCCAGGTCGACGCCGGCCATGGCGTCCGGCGAACCGGCGGGGGTGACGCGGGCGAGCGCCGCGTCGCGGTCCTCCCCGCTCATCCGGCCCTTCTTCACCGAGCGGTCCAGCGAGGAGGCGACGCGGGCCTTGGCCTTCTCCGCCTTCTCCTCGCTGCGGGCGACCAGGACGACGTCGTAGCCGGCCTTCGCGAACACTTCGGCGATGCCGCTGGCCATCGTCCCGGAACCGGCGACGCCGACGGTGCCGACCTCGCGCGCGGTGCCGCGCCGCGCCCCGGCGTCGGGGGTGAGCGCGTCGGGGACGACGACGGCGCTCCCGGCGGCCTCGTAGGTGTAGAAGCCGCGACCCGCCTTGCGGCCGGTGAGCCCCGCCCGGCTCAGCTGGCCCAGGATCGGCGCGGGGGCGTGCAGCCGGTCGCGCGACGCGGCGTACATGGCGTCCAGGACGGTGCGCGCGGTGTCGATCCCGATGAGGTCCAGCAGCTCCAGCGGGCCCATCGGCAGGCCGCAGCCGAGCTTCATCGCGGCGTCGATGTCCTCGCGGGTCGCGTACTGCGACTCGTACATCGCCGCGGCCTGGTTGAGGTAGCCGAAGAGGAGGCCGTCGGCGACGAAGCCGGGGCGGTCGCCGACGCGGATCGGCTCCTTGCCCAGCTCCTGGGCCAGTTCGGTCACGGCGTCGACGGCCGCCGGCGCCGTCAGGACGGAGGAGACGACCTCCACGAGCTTCATCGCCGGGGCGGGGTTGAAGAAGTGCAGCCCGAGGACGCGCTCGGGGTGCGCGGAGTCGGCGGCCAGGCGGGTCACGGACAGGGCGTTGGTGCCGGTGGCCAGGACGGCGGTCGGCTTGACCACCTCGTCCAACGCCCGGAACACCGCGTGCTTGAGCGCGTACTCCTCCGGGACCACCTCGATGACGAGGTCGGCCTCGGCGGCGGCCCCGACGTCCCGGTGCGTGCGGAAGCGGCCCAGGACGTCCTGCCGCTCCTCCTCGGTGATCCGCTCGCGGGCCACCGAGCGGGCGGTGGACGCCTCCAGCGCGGCCACGGCCCGGCGGGCCGCCTCGTCGCTGGTGTCGATTCCGATGACCTCACGGCCCGCGCGGGCGAGGACCTCGGCGATGCCGGTGCCCATCGTGCCGAGGCCGACGACGGCGACTGTGCTCAGGGAAGGACGGTCCATCACGGGACTCCAGGGGTGACGACGAGAGAAGGGTGCCGGCCTGCCGCGTGGACCGGTGCGCGGCGCACGCCCGTCGGGGCGGCGCGGGGGCGCTGGGTGAGGACCGCGGCGGGCGGTTGAGTCGGCACGGCCCTGTCCCGGGCCGACGCCGTAACGTGCGTACGCGGACGTACGGATGCTGAACCGACTGACACTCTCGGCGGCTGCGTCACCAGACCGCCTGAGCGGTTGTCCCGCTCTGATGAGCAGGCTAACCGGCCGGTAACAAGAACGCCAGAGGGGCGGTCGCACGATGTCGTGTGGTCCCCGCCACGTGAGCGGTGTGGCCGGCCGCGCTGCCGGGGAAGCACCGGGGGAGAGTGCCGGGCACGGGGCGGCCGGAAGGGGCGGAGCGGTGGACGACACCTTGCGGGCGATGGCGGAACACGTCGCGGAGGAGGACGGCCCGACGCGTGACCGTCTGCTCGCGCTGGCCGGGGCGGCACCGGCCCGCGCCGACGCCCGGGACGCCCTCACGGAGTGGCTCACCGCCGTCGGACGCCCGCTGTGGCAGCAGGAGATGGCCGCCTACGCGCTCGCCCTCGCGGGGGACCCCCGCGCCTTCGAGACGCTGGTGTTCCTGCTGAACCACCGCGATCCCGTGCGGGGCGAGCGCGCGGCCGAGGGGCTGTTCGCGCTGGCCGACCCCCGCACCGGCCGGGCCGCGGCGGCGCTGGCCGGCAACGCCCTGCGCACGGCCTACGCCCTCCACCCGGTGCGCCTCCTCACCCGGCTCCGGGCGCCGGAGGCCGCACCGACGCTCTCGGCGCTGCTGCGGCGGCTGCTGGCCGGGCCGGAGCACCACTGGCCCGTCGCGCGGGCCTGCGTCGAGGGACTGGCCGCGCTGGCCGACCCGGGGTGCCGGCCCCTGCTGACGGACGCCCTGGCCCACCCCCCGCTGCGCCCCGCCGCCGAGGTGGCCCTGTGCGCGCTCCCGTCCCCGGAGCCCGCCGCGTCCCCGGAGCTCCCCGGAGCCTAGAGGTCGCGGTACATCAGGTGGAGGTCCACGGAGCCCTGGTCGGGGTGGTCGAACCCGCCGGGGACCGTGCCGATGACCGTGAAGCCGATCGACTGCCACAGCGTGACGGCCCGGGTGTTGGTGGCGACGACCGCGTTGAACTGCATGCCCCGGAAGCCCGCCGCGCGGGCCCACTCCAGCGAGTGCTCGCCCAGGGCCCGACCGACGCCGCGCCCGCTGCGGGCCGGATCGACCATGTAGCTCCCGTTGGCCACGTGGGAACCGCCCCCGGCCTGGTTGCGCGCGACCTTGGAGGTGCCGAGCACCGTCCCGTCGTCGTCCACGGCGACGAACGCCCGGCCGGGCGGCGGCACGAACCACAGGGCGCGAGCGGCCTCCTCCGGGGTGTCGGGGTCGTAGGTGTAGGTGTCACCCGCCGCGATGATGCCGCGCATGAAGGCCCAGATCGCGGGCCAGTCCTCTTCGGTCGCTTCTCTGATCAGCACGGGGTCAGCATGACGCGCCCCGCCGCCCGTGCCAAACCGTCGAGCGGTCGGCACTGCCGGCGGGGCCCGGGCTCAGCCGAAGGGCAGGTGCAGCACGGAGCGGTCGCCGGTGCCGAGCGTGCTCGGACCGGTGCCGATGGCGTTCCACACCTCCACCCGGACCGTGCCGTTCACCATGTCGCCCAGGGAGCCGGTGGCCGAGTGCAGCCCGCTCTCGGCCGTGTAGTGCTCGACGCCGGGCACGGGATCGGTGGCGAAGTAGCGGTAGGTCTCCGAGCGCTCCCAACTGCCGTCACCGGTCCGGTCGTAGGAGATCCGCACCTGCTGGCCGTTGCCCACGGTGGTGCCCGCGTCCACGAAGAGGTCGAACGCCGTGGTGCCGCCGGAGTAGTCGCCCGTCACCCCTCGGGCCGTGAAGGTCTGCACCGCGTGGGGTGTGCCGTCGTGGTTGCGGCCGTCGGCGGAGGCGAGCGTCGCCGTCCCGGCGGCGGGCCCGGCCTCGCCGAGCCCGCCGCCGTCCCGCAGGTACAGGGTGCTCGGCGTCGGCTCGCCGGGGTCACCGGGGTCCTGGCCGCCGTCGCCGCCGCGCGTCCACACGCCCACGTAGTCGACGAGCATGGAGTGGCCCGGCTCGGTGGCGGCGGTGGGCGTGGCGTGCCCGGCGACGCCGTCGGGGAACCCGCCGCCCATCGCCACGTTGAGCAGGATGAAGTATCCGGCGTGGCCGGTCATGTTCTGCCAGGTCGTGGCGTCGAACCGGTCCTGGGTGAGCCGGTGGTAGAGCTGGTCGTCGACGTACCAGCGCAGTTCGTTCGGGGAGACGCCGCGGTCCCACTCGAACCGGTAGGTGTGGAAGGCGGCCTGGCAGGACGTCCCGGGGCAGGGACGGCTGGCGCCCAGCCCGTTGTTCTCGTCGCACGGCCCGCCGGGGGCGACGCCGCAGTGCAGGACGCCCCAGACGCGGTTCATCCCGTTGACGTTCTCCATCACGTCGAACTCGCCGACGCCCGGCCAGTTCCAGTAGTTGCCCCGGTAGGGCGAGCCGAGGGCCCAGAAGGCCGACCAGTAGCCGAGAGCCTGCTCACCGGCGACGTCCGGCATCCGCAGCCGGCTCTCGATGCGCAGGGTTCCGCCCTCGGGCGCCTTGAAGTCGCTCCTGCGGGTCTCGATCCGTCCGGAGGTCCAGTTCCCGGCGCCGTCGCGCAGCGGGGTGATGCGCAGGTTGCCGTTGCCGTCGAGGCTCAGGTTGTCGGTGGAGTCGGTGTAGCGCTGGATCTCCCCGGTGCCCCAGTTCGCGGGGCCGCCGGGGTAGGAGTGGCCGAGGTCGGTGATCCACTTCTCGCCGGAGGGCGGGGTCCGGTCGGGCCCGGTGAAGTCGTCGCCCCACTGAAGCTCCCAGCCGTCGGCGGGCGGCGGGATGTCCCCGCGGGCGGAGGACGTCCCGAGGCCGGAGGCCAGGACGGCGAGGAGCAGGGCGACGACGCCGAGCACGGCGTGTCGTCTGCGGACGTGTGCGGACATGAAGGAGAGCACCTCCTGGGTGGGGGGAAGCACAGGGCTGAGAGCGCTCTCGTGGTTTTATAGATGGACGCGTGGGGGCCGTCAACGCCCCTGCCGCGTCGACTTCTTGAAGGCACGGCGCATGCGGTGCGCCGGTGACGGCGCGAGGACCCCCGCACCGCCGGTGCGGGGGTCCTCGCGCCGTGCGACGGCCGTGTGGCCGTCTGGTCCACGGGCCGTCAGATCTCCAGCAGCGCCTCGACGGTGCGGAGCTGGTGCCGGGCCATGGCGAGGTTCGCCCGGCCCCGGTCGAGGGCGAGGTAGAGGAACAGCCCGCCCGCGTCCCGCCGCTTGAGCAGGCGGATCAGGTGGTACTGCGTGCCGAGCGTGATGAGGATGTCCTCGATCTCGTCGTTGAGCCCCAGGTGCTCCATCGTGCGCAGCTTCGCCCGCACGACGTCGGTGTTCCCGGCGGCGGCGACGCCGAGGTCGAGGTCCTTGCCGCCGCCGAGGGTGCCCAGCGCCATGCCGCTCTCGTAGTCGACCAGTGCGACGCCGACGACGCCGTCGATGGTCGTCATCGCCTCTTTGAGAGTGGTCTCGGTGTTCGCCATGGGATGTCCTTTCTGTGGTGTGACGGAGGGTCAGGAAGCGGCGTCTTCGAGAAGAGCGCCGATGCGGGCGCCCGCGCGGCGGGCCTCCAGGTGGACGCGGCCGACGTTGCTGCGCGGCTCGGCCAGCACGGTCAGGACGGCGGTGGTGCCGGCCGCGTAGGTCGCGACGTAGCCGCCCTCGGCGCGGACGACGAGTTCGTGGAAGCCGCCCTGCCCGGTGACGTCGGCGAGCCGTACCGCGACGCCGAGGGAGGCGGCGGTCACGGCGGCCAGCGGCTCCGGATCGACCCGCGCGGTGTCCGAGGCCAGCACGAGTCCGTCGACGCTCGCCGCCAGGGCGCCGGTGACCTGCGGCAGCCGGGCACGCAGCCGCAGGAGTTCGTCGAAGACGTCCGCGCGGGGCGGCCGGGGCGGCGCCGGCGGCGGGGGCGGGGGCGGAGGCGTCCGCTCGCCCACCGGGCGCTGGCGCAGGGCACGCCTCATGACGCGGTGGGGGTGGACGACGACGGGGTACGGGCGGGTGGTGGGCTCAACGGAGGGCCTCCAGGGCGTCACGTATGCGGCGCAGGGTCGCGATGTCCGGGCAGTCGGTCGGCGTGGGTGCCGGGGGCGGCGGGGCGTCCGCCCGGCGCCGGGGGAGCGGCGTGGGGAAGGTGTGCGGCGTCTCGACGAGCCCGGCCGCGGCCAGCCGCCGGACGTCGAGCAGCGTGCGGTACGCGGGACGGGCCAGCGCGGTGGCGATGTCGGCGGGCGTGCGACGGCCGTCGGCGAGCCGCAGGACGTCGAGCTGGCGGGGGGTGACGGCGCATCGCCCCGCCGGGCCCCGCCCGGCCGGTCCGCGCTCCCCCGCCCGCCGCGGACGGACCGGAGCGGAGTCCACCTCGTCGTGCGGCCAGATCCGCCGCAACAGCCGGCTGCGCCGTCGCATCTCCCGGTCCAGCGCCGCCACCGGCGCCGAGCGCACCGGGCCGAGCCAGTGTCGGACCCCGTGGTCGAAGCGGACGGGCCCCTCGGGGCGGGACCGCAGGAGGTAGGCGGCGTCGTGGAGCGCTCCCAGATGGCAGATCTCCAACTCGCCCCGGGTCAGGTGGCCGTGTTCCAGGAGCGATCGGGCGCCGCCGTCGTGCGCGTCCCGCCAGACGGCGGCGTCCAGGCGGCCGGCCCGCACGAGGAGGGTGCCCACGTCGGGGGAGCCCGCGCACTCGGCGTGGGCCACGGCGCCGTCGAGGAGGTACAGGGTGCCGGCGGGCCCGACGAGCGCGCCGGTGGCGGCCTCGTCGGCGAGGTGCGTCAGGAGGTGGTCGAGGGCGGTCGCCATGGTCAGCTCAGCACCAGCTCGCGGGCCAGCTCGGCCAACCGGATGCGGGCCAGGGCGAGGTTTCCGTCCCGTCGGTCCAGCCACAGGTGCAGGAAGACGCTGCTGTCGAAGGCCGTCTCCACGAAGCGCAGCAGGTGGTAGCCGTCGCGGGTGGTGATGATGAGGTCCTCGACGGCCGGCTCGGGAGGGCCGGGCGCGTCGGTCGCCGCCGGTGCGCCCGGGCGGGCCGTCTCGGCGAGCGTCACCTGCTCGGCGGCCGTCCGGGCCAGTTCGGCGGTGTCGGCCGCCGTCACCTCGTGGTCGCCGGACACGGCGGAGCCGATCGTGCCCAGGGCGAGCCCGCTGGTCCAGTCGACCACGGCCGCCCCACGCGCACCGGACAGTCCCATCGCCGCGAGCAGGCACTCGTCGATTCCGGACACGCCAGCATTCCTCCCCGGATTCCGGCACCGGGATTGGCACCGGACGTGAGGGCGAAGTTACGCTTCGTGCCATCCGTTCGGGCGGTTTCGGCGGTACTGCTCCGCAATCGCCGTGGACGGGATATAGTCCGCGCCGCATATCCGGATGGCATGTGCCCCGGTCGCGCCCGGCCGCCTCACGGCAGCGTCAGTTGAACGCCCTGGTCCTCCCGCGCGGGCCCCGGGGGCGGCTCGGCGGCGGGCGGCAGCCGCCGGGCCGCCCCCGCCCGGGCGGGGCCGATGCCGTACTCGGCGGCCAGCTCGTGCACCTGGCCGGTGATCCGGCGCTGGTACCAGGTGGGCGCGTACGGCCCGTCCGCGTACAGGTTCTCGTAGGGGCGCACGAGGTGCGGATGGTGGCGGGCGAGCCAGGCGGTGAACCACTCCCGCGCCCCCGGGCGCAGGTGCAGGGTGAGCGGCGTGACGGACGTGGCCCCGGCGGCGGCGACGGCCCGCACGGTCGCCCGCAGCTGGGCGGGGGAGTCGCCCAGGAACGGGATCACCGGGGCCATCAGGACCCCCACCCCGATGCCGTGCCCGCTGAGCGCGCGGACGACGTCGAGTCGGCGCTCGGGGGCGGGGGCGCCCGGCTCGACCGTGCGCCACAGCTCCTCGTCGGTGAAGCCCACCGACACCGCGACGCCGACCTCCGTCACGGCCGCCGCCGAACGCAGCAGGTCCAGGTCGCGCAGGATGAGGGTGCCCTTGGTGAGGAGGGAGAACGGGTTGGCGAAGTCCCGCAGGGCGGTGAGGATGCCCGGCATGAGCCGGTAGCGGCCCTCCGCCCGCTGGTAGCAGTCGACGTTGGTGCCCATCGCGATGTGCTCGCCGCGCCACCGGGCGGAGGCCAGCTCGCGCCGCAGGAGTTGGGGGGCGTTCGTCTTGACGACGATCTGGGAGTCGAAGTCCCGGCCGGTGTCCAGGTCGAGGTAGCTGTGCGTCCTGCGGGCGAAGCAGTAGACGCAGGCGTGGGTGCACCCCCGGTAGGGGTTCACCGTCCAGTCGAACGGCATCCGGGAGGCGCCCGGCACCCGGTTGAGGATCGACCGGGCGCGGACCTCGTGGAAGGTCACGCCCCGGAACTCGGGGGTGTCGACGGTGCGGGTGACGACGGCGTCGGTGTCGAACAGGGCGGCCGAGCCGTCCCCGCCCAGGTGCTCCCAGCGCATGGCTGCCTCCTCGTGCTCGCCCCCGGCGTCGGTCGCCCCCCCCGCTTCGAGAATAGAACATCTGTTCGGAGCCGTGGTGTCAACCGCGATTTGGCCCGCCCGGCCCGGGGTGGTGGGATGGCCGCTGGTGCCCCGGGTCCACCGGACCCGCCGGGCGCACCCCACCGTGCGACACTCAGGAGGAGCCATGGCCCAGGTCGAGGTCAGCAGGGAGCGCGAGATCGCGGCGGACCCGAACGCGGTGTTCGAGGCCCTCGCCGACTACGCCGGCACCCGTGAGCGCGTCCTGACCGACCACTTCAGCGAGTACGAGGTGCGCGAGGGCGGCACCGGTGCGGGCACGCTCGTGCACTGGAAGCTCCAGGCGACCAGCAAGCGGGTCCGGGACTGCCTGCTGGAGGTCGACGAGCCCTCCGCCGGGCGGCTCACCGAACGCGACCGCAACTCGTCCATGGTCACCACCTGGACCGTCACCCCGGGCGCGACCGAGGGCAGCAGCCGCGTCACCGTCGAGACGACCTGGCAGGGGGCCGGCGGCATCGGCGGGTTCTTCGAGAGGACCTTCGCCCCCAAGGGCCTCGGCCGTATCTACGACGAGCTCCTCGCCCGCATGGACGGCGTCGTCCGCGCCCGGGCCTGACCGCGCCGCCGGGCGGGAGCGGCGGCGGAATCCCCCCGGGGCTCGTGCGACGAGCCCCGGGCCCCTAGATTTGGGTCCCGCCATCTCCCCACCCCGGACACGGAGTTCCCATGACCCACGACGCGACCGCAGCCCCGACCGGGGCGCCGCGGATCGACAGCAACGTGCCCCACTCGGCGCGGATGTGGAACTACTGGCTGGGCGGCAAGGACAACTACGAGGTCGACCGGTCCGCCGGGGACGAGATCCACCGCCTGCACCCCGGGATCCTGGAGTACGCCAGGGCGGACCGGGCGCTGCTCGGCCGTGCCGTGCGGCACCTGACCGGTGAGGTGGGCATCCGGCAGTTCCTGGACATCGGCACCGGGCTGCCCACGGCCGACAACACCCACGAGGTCGCCCAGCTCGTCGCGCCGGACGCCCGCATCGTCTACGTCGACAACGACCCGCTCGTCCTCACACACGCGCGCGCCCTGCTCACCAGCACCCCCGAGGGTGTCACCGACTACATCGACGCCGACCTGCACGAGCCCGACGCCATCCTCGAACAGGCGGCGAAGACCCTCGACTTCTCCCGGCCGGTGGCGGTGATCCTGCTGGGGGTGGCCATGTTCGTCGACGACACCGAGGAGGCGTACCGCATCGTGCGCCGGCTCATGGACGCCGTGCCCTCCGGCAGCCACCTCCTGCTGTCGCACACGATCACCGCGCCGGGCTTCGAGGACGTCGACGAGGCCGTCAGGTTCTGGAACTCGGTGGGGACCCCGAAGCTCAAGCAGCGCACGCCCGAGCAGATCACCGGCTTCTTCGAGGGCCTGGACCTGCTGGAGCCGGGCGTCGTCTCGTGCTCCCGGTGGCGGCCGGCGCCCGCCGTGGGCCCCGCGCCCGGCGGCACCGGGGGGCCCGAACAGCCCGAGCCCCCCGAGGAGGTCGCGTTCTACTGCGGGGTCGCGCGCAAGCCGTAGCCGCCCTCCCGCCAGGTTTCAGCAGGTCTTTGCCCGGATCTCCGGCGCGCGGCGGCGCCCCGCCTCTACCGTGGTGGAGTCCGCTGGAAGGAGACTGGCAGCCCATGGAGCACGAGCAGCCGGGCACCGCGGCCCCCTCGGGCGTCCCCGCCCAAGGGGGGTCCGGTGCCTCGACGGCGTCGCACCCGTCGGCGACCCCCGAAGGTCCCGACGCCCAGGGGCGCATCCCGCTGGCCGTGGTGGTCGTGGACCGGCAGGGCGCCATCACGCACGCCGGCTCTTCGGGCCGTCCCGGGAGGAGGCGGTGGGCCGCCCGGCGGCCGAACTCATGCCGGTCTCGGGCGCGTTCGGCGACCCGGGCTGGGAGGCCGGGCTGCGCGGCGACGCCGTCGGGTACGCGACGACCGGCCGGGCCGGCGGCGCCGGGGCGGGCGATCCCGGCGACGTCCTGTGGTGGGCCTACCCCCTCGTCGGCCCCGGGCCGGAACGGCTGCTGGTACTGGCCTCGGGCACCGAGGGGCTGACCGCCTCCGACGAGGAGGAGCGGCGCATCGCTCCCGGGCTCGCCCTGCACACCGACTTCCCCGGAGCCGACCGGCTCGCCGCCCGGCTGCCCGAGATCCTGCCGAGCATGAGCCCGCAGGAGAGCGCCCGGGTGGTCTCCCAGGTCCTTGAACTCGGCTACCCGGTGCTGGAGGTCAGCCGGCACGAGCGCGTGCCCGTCACGCCCGACTGGGGCGTGGCACGACGCGTCGCCCGCCGTGCCCGGCTGATCCGCGCGGCCGCGGCGGCCGACATCGACCCGAGGGCCGCCGAGGCGGCCGCCGCCGAACTGGAGTCGGACCTCGAGCACGCCGCCGTCCGCGAGCGCCTGGAGTTCCTCAACGAGGTCAGCGGCCGCATCGGCACCTCACTGGACCTCGCGCGGACCATCCAGGAGGTGAGCGCCGCCGTCGTCCCGCGCTTCACCGACGTCGCCGGAACCTACCTGCGGGAGCAGGTGGTGGCCGGTGAGGGCTTCCCCGACGGCGTCCCGGACACCACGACGCTGTGGCACCGCGTCGCGCTGGAGCACACCGACGAGCCGGGGCGCTGGGACGACGTCGTGCCCGTCGGCGAGTCCATGCCCTTCCCCGCGCACACGCCGTTCTTCCAGTGCATGACCACCGGGGAGCCGGTCCTGGTGCCGCGTATCACCGAGGAGATGGGCCACGCCATCGCCTCGCAGTTCGAGAAGCGGGACATCCGTCCGCTCATCACCCACCGTTCGATGCTCGTCGTGCCGCTGAAGGCGCGCAACGTCGTCCTCGGCTTCATGATCCTGCTGCGCCACCGCGAGCGCCCGGAGTTCAACGACATGGACCGCGTGACCGGCGCCGAACTCGCCGCCCGCGCCGGGCTCGTCCTGGACAACGCCCGCATGTACACCTACCAGGAGAACGTCGCCGACACCCTCCAGGACAGCATGCTGCCGCGGATCGCCGCCCGCATGCCCGGCTGCGACACGGCCACGCGCTACCTGCCCGGCACCCGCCTCGGCCGGGTCGGGGGCGACTGGTTCGACACGATCCAGCTGCCCGGCTCCCGTACCGCCCTGGTGGTCGGCGACGTCATGGGCCACGGGCTGAACTCGGCGGCGATGATGGGCCAGTTGCGTACCGCCGTGCAGACCATGGCGGGCCTGGACCTGGAGCCGGCCCAGCTCCTGCGCAGCCTCGACGACCTCGCCCAGCGGCTCGGCGACAGCTACCTCGCCACCTGCCTGTACGCCGTGTACGACCCGATCGGCTCCCGGCTGCTCATCGCCAACGCCGGGCACATCCCGCCCGTGTTGGTGCGCGCGGCCGACGGCCGCAGCGAACTCCTGGAGCTGCCGACCGGCGCGCCCATCGGCGTCGGCGGCGTGGCCTTCGAGACGGCCGAGGTCCCCGTCGCACCCGGTGACCGGCTGGTGATGTGCACTGACGGACTGGTCGAGGTGCGCGGCCAGGACATCGGCACCGGGCTGGCCGCGCTGTGCGAGTCGGCGGCCCACCCGGCCGCGTCCATGGACGACGCCTGCGACACGATCATCCGCACGCTGGCCGCCGCGGCGGCGGCCGAGCGCGACGGGCGCAAGGACGACGTGGCCCTCCTCATGGCGCGGCTCAACGGCATAGACGGCGAGGACACGGCGGCCCACACCCTGGCCGCCGACGTCCGCGCACCCGGCCGGGCCCGCGCCCTGGTCCGCGCCCGGCTCGACGGGTGGGGACACGGAGACCTCGGTGCGACCGCCGAGCTGCTCGTGAGCGAGCTGGTGACCAACGCGGTGCGGCACGCGGGCACCGCCGGGGTCGAGGTCCGCCTGGTACGCGGTGACGCCCTGCTGTGCGAGGTGACCGACGAGGACCCCGCACTGCCCCAACTCCTGAGCGCCCGCCCGGACTCCGCCGCCGGCCGGGGCCTGAGGGTCGTGAGCCGGCTCGCCACCCGGTGGGGTACGAGCCGCACCGGACGGGGTAAGACGGTGTGGTTCGAGTTGGCGCTCCGGCGCCGCTGACAACCGGCCCAGGGGGCGAGATGACGGCAGTCGAGGACATCCACGGCGGTTCCGGCACACGGTGGGAGGGATACTGGCAGCAGGCCCCGGAGGAACCGGGGCGGGTCTTCTGGGACGCGGCCCCCGAGGTCACCGTCGAGCGGCACCGCCCGTTGTTCGCCCCGCACTTCACCGACGACCTCCCCCTGCTGGACCTCGGCTGCGGCACCGGGCGGCAGACGGTGGTCCTGGCCGGGCACCACACACCGGTCCTGGGCCTGGACATATCCCCGGCCGCCGTCGCGCTCGCCCGGCGGCGAACCGGCGCCGCCGGGGTGGACTTCCGCGCCGCCGACGTCACCGACCCCGACGTCGCCGCCCGGCTCCACGCCGAGCTGGGCGACAGCCACGTCTACGTGCGCGGCGTCCTGCACCAGTGCGCGCCGCCGGAGCGGGCTCGCTTCGCCGAGGCCGTCGCCGTCCTGGTGGGCACCCGCGGTCGGGCGTTCGTCTGCGAGCCCGCCGCGGCCGCCAAGGAGTCCCTGCGCGGGTTGATGGGCCGCCCCGGCGGGCCGCCGCCCACGCTCGCCGCGGTGTTCGAGCACGGCATAGCGCCCACGGAGATGCCCGACGAGGAGGTCCCCGCCGCCTTCGCCGGTGCCGGGCTCGCGGTGCTGGCCTCCGGGCGGGAGCCACTGGTGACGACCGAACCCGGCCCGGACGGCGCCGCGGTGCGGCTGCCCGCGCAGTGGCTCGTGGTGGGGCGGAACGGCTGACCTGCGCGCCCCGCCCGCCCGGCCGGTGGAAAGCGCGCCCGCCCCGGCCGGGGCACGCTTCCACCGGCCGGGCGGGGCGCGTAACGTGTCCCGCCATGAAGATCCTTGTCAGCGCCGACATGGAGGGGGCCACCGGCGTCACCTGGCCGGACGACGTCCTGCCGGGCCACGCCCAGTGGGCGCGGCACCGGCCGATGTTCACCGGTGACGTCAACGCGGCGATCGCCGGGTTCTTCGACGGGGGTGCCGACGAGGTCCTGGTCAACGAGGCGCACTGGTCCATGCGGAACCTCCTGCTGGAACAGCTCGACGAGCGGGCCCGGCTGCTCACCGGCCGGCACAAGGCGCTGTCCATGGTCGAGGGCGTGCAGCACGGCGACGTGGACGGCGTCGCGTTCGTCGGCTACCACGCCGCGGCCGGGGCCGAGGGCGTGCTGGCCCACACCTACCTGGCGAACTCCCTGACCGGGGTGTGGGTGGACGGCAGACGGGCCAGCGAGGGCCTCCTCAACGCCCTGGTGTGCGCCGAGTACGGCGTGCCCGTCGTCCTGGTGACCGGTGACGACAGGGCCTGCGAGGACGCCGGCGGGTACGCGCCCGAAGCGCGCACGGCCGCCGTCAAGGAGTACGTGTCGCGCTACGCGGCGGTGTGCCTGCCGCCCGCCCGCAGTGGTGCCGCCATCCGGGCGGCGGCCCGAGCGGCGGCACCCCTCGCGGTGCGGCACGCGCCGGTCGTCACCGAGCACGAGGTGACGCTGGAGTTCGACGCCGAGCACCTGGCCGGTGCGGCCACCGTGGTGCCCGGCGTCCGGCAGACGGGGGAGCGGCGGGTCGGTTACGCCTCCCCGACCATGTACGAGGGCATCCGCTGCTTCAAGGCCGTCACGACGGTCGTGTCGGCGGCGGTGGAGGAGCAGTATGGCTGAGCGAGCGGCGTCCGGCGCGCACATTGACGAGCGGGCGCTGGAGGAGGTGGTGGCCGCCACCGCCGACCTGATCCGCATGGACACCACCAACCGGGGCGGCGGCGAGGGGTGCGAACGCCCGGCGGCCGAGTACGTCGCCGAGCGGCTGGCCGACGCGGGCGTCGAACCCCGGCTGCTGGAGAAGGCCCCCGGCCGCACCAACGTCGTCGCCCGCGTCCCCGGTACCGACCCCACGGCCGACGCCGTGCTCGTCCACGGCCACCTCGACGTCGTCCCCGCCGACGCCGCCGAGTGGTCGGTGCACCCGTTCTCCGGGGAGCTGCGCGATGGCTGCGTCTGGGGCCGCGGGGCCATCGACATGAAGAACATGGACGCCATGGCCCTGACCGTGGTCCGCGCCTGGGCCCGCGCGGGCGTCCGGCCGCGCCGGGACGTCGTCCTGGCCTTCACGGCGGATGAGGAGGACACCGCCGAGTACGGCGCCGGATACCTCGTCGAGCAGCACGCCGAGCTGTTCGAGGGCTGCACCGAGGGGCTCAGCGAGTCGGGCGCGTTCACCTTCCACACCGACACCGGGCTGCGGCTCTACCCCGTCGGCGCGGGGGAGCGCGGCACGGCGTGGCTGCGGCTGACCGCCCACGGACGCGCCGGCCACGGCTCCAAGATCCACCCCGACAACGCCGTGACGCGGCTCGCCGCCGCCGTGACCCGGATCGGCGAGCACACCTGGCCGGTCCACCTGACGCCGACCGTCCGGGCGGCCCTGCGGCGCCTGGCGGAGCTGCACGGCCTCGACGCCGGCGGCCTGGACGGCCCGGACGCCGGCGGCGCCGCCGAGGAGCTGCTGGGCGCGCTCGGGTCCGCCGCCGACCTGATCCGGCCGGTCCTGCGCAACAGCGGCAACCCGACGATGCTCGACGCCGGGTACAAGGTGAACGTCATCCCCGGCCGCGCGGGCGCGCACGTCGACGGGCGGATGCTGCCGGGTGCCGAGGAGGACTTCGCCCGCACCCTCGACGCGCTGACCGGCGACGGCGTCGACTGGGAGTTCCAGCACCGCGAGATCCCGTTGGAGGCGCCCGTCGACAACGCCACGTTCGCCGCCCTGTGCGAGGCGCTGGAGCACTTCGACCCCGGCGCGCACGCCGTCCCGTGGTGCCTGACGGGCGGCACGGACGCCAAGCAGTTCTCCCGGCTCGGGATCGACGGCTACGGCTTCTCACCGCTGCGGCTGCCACCCGGGTTCGACTACGGGGCCCTCTTTCACGGGGTGGACGAGCGGGTCCCCGTCGACGCCCTCCACTTCGGGGTGCGGGCCCTGGACCGCGCCCTGCTGTCCCTCTAGCCTCCCGGCCGTGTTCCGACCGCCCGTCCGAGACCGCAGCAACCGTCAGGAGACGCACCGGTGACGGCTTCGCAGATCCTCCCGCACGGCACCTGGCCCACGCCGATCGACGCCGCCCTGGTGGCCGCGCACGACGGCCGCCCCGAGTACCTGGGCGCCGTCGGCGGGGAGTTGTGGTGGACGGAGCCCCGGCCCGAGGAGGGCGGGCGCCGTGCCCTGATGCGGCTGCGGGCCCCGGGCGGGGCGGTGTCCGGGGACGCCCCCGAGGAACCGGAGTCCGTGCTTCCGGAGCCGTGGAACGTGCGGAACCGGGTGATGGAGTACGGCGGACTGCCCTGGGCGGCAGTGCCCCGGGCGCGGGGCGGCCCCCTCCTGGTCTTCACCCACCACGGCGACCAGCGCCTGTACGCCGTGGAGCCCGACGTCCCCGGCTCGGCGCCCCGCCCCCTCACGCCGGTCTCCGGAGTGGGGGGCGGTCTGCGCTGGGCCGACCCCGTGCTGCGCCCCGGGCGGGACGAGGTCTGGTGCGTCCTGGAGGAGTTCACCGGCGAGCGGCCCACCGACGTGCGCCGCGTGCCGGCCGCGGTGCCGCTGGACGGCTCCGCCGCCGAGGACCGGACCCGCGTGAGGGAGCTGAGCCGCGACGGGACGGCCGTCGGCGGCGGCGACTTCGTCACCGGTCCGCGCGTCTCGCCCGACGGGCGGCACGTGGCGTGGCTCGCCTGGGACCACCCGCGGATGCCCTGGGACGGCACCGAGCTGCGGCTGGCCGAACTCACCGGGGACGGGGTGCCGGGGGAGGCCCGCACGGTCCTGGGCGGCCCCGAGGAGTCCGTGGCGCAGGTGGAGTGGGCCGCCGACGGCTCGCTGCTCGCGGTGACGGACGCCTCCGGCTGGTGGAACCTGCACCGCGTCGACCCCGGCGGCGGGCCGTCCGTCAACCTCTGCCCGCGCGAGGAGGAGTTCGGCGACGCGCTGTGGCGCCCGGGGCAGCGCTGGTTCGCGCCCCTGGAGGACGGGACGGTCGCCGTGCTGCACGGCCGGGGCGCGAAGCGGCTCGGCGTGCTCGACCCGCGCACCGGCGCGGTCGTGGACGCCACCGGGCCGTGGACCGAGTGGTCCGCCGCCCTCGCCGTGGACGGCACCCGGGTCGTGGGCATCGCCGCGGGGCCGCACACCGCCCACGAGATCGTCGAACTCGACACGGCCACCGGGCACAGCACCGTCGTCGCCGCACACCACACCGATCCGGTGGACCCGGCGTACTACCCGGTCCCCGTCCCGCGCACCGTCACGGCCCCCGGAGGACGCGAGGTGCACGCGCAGGTCTACCCGCCCCGCAACCCCCGGGCCCGCGGCCCGCAGGGCACGCCGCCGCCGTACGTGATCTGGGCGCACGGCGGGCCGACCGGTCGCGCCCCTGCCGTCCTGGACCTGGAGATCGCCTACTTCACCTCACGCGGCATCGGCGTCGCGGAGGTCAACTACGGGGGTTCCACCGGGTACGGGCGCGCGTACCGGGAACGGCTGCGCGGCCGCTGGGGCGTGGTGGACGTCGAGGACTGCGCGGCGGTGGCCCGGGCGCTGGCCGACGAGGGCAGTGCCGACCGGCGGCGGCTCGCGATCCGGGGCGGCAGCGCCGGCGGCTGGACGGCTGCCGTCTCCCTGACCTCCCCGGCCGCCGCCGACGTGTACGCCTGCGGCACCATCAGCTACCCGATCCTCGAACCGGAGAGCTGGTCGGGGGACGCCACGCACGACTTCGAGTCCCGGTACCTCGAAGGGCTCATCGGGCACCCCGACCGGGACGCGGAGCGGTACCGCCGGCGTTCACCCGCCCGCAACGCCGCCCGGCTGACGGTCCCGTTCCTGCTGCTCCAGGGGCTCGACGACGCCATCTGCCCGCCCGAGCAGTGCGAGCGCTTCCTCGCCGCGCTGGCCGGGGCGGGGGGCGAGCCGGTCCCGCACACCTATCTGACGTTCGCCGGCGAGGGGCACGGCTTCCGCCGGGCCGAGACCATCGTGCGGGCGGTGGAGGCGGAGCTGGAGCTGTACCGGCGTACGTTCGGCGCCCGCTGAGCCGGGCGGACCGGGCCCGCCCACCGCTACGTCCGCTGCGGTGGGCGGGTGCATGCGGGCCGGACACACGCCGGCGCGGCCGGGCCGGGGCGCGGGGTCAGCGGGCGTAGACGCGTTCGGCGAAGTGGGCGATCTGGTCCTCGCTGAGGTGCTGGGCGAGGTCGGCCTCGCTGATCATGCCGACCAGCCGCTTGTTCTCGATGACCGGGAGCCGCCGGATCTGGTGGCCCTCCATCTCGCCGAGGACCTCGGTCACGTCCGCCGAGGAGTCGATCCAGCGGGGCGTGCCGTGGCACAGCGCCTCGCAGGTCACGCGGGAGGGGTCGTGGCCGCGTGCCACGCACTCGACCACGATGTCGCGGTCGGTGATGATGCCGCAGAGCCGCTCGTCGGCGTCGCTCACGGGCAGGGCGCCCACGTCGAGCTCGCGCATGAGCTGGGCCGCGCGGTCGAGGGTCTCGTGCGCGGGAATCCACTGCGCACCCGGATGCATGATGTCCTTCGCCGTGGTCATCGGGTACCTCCACGTCGAGCCGGTGCCGCACGGGGGCCGTACGACACCAGCCATCCTGCGCCCCGGCCCGGACCCCGGCAACCGCAGTCCGGCGGGCCGCCCGACGGGGCCCGGGACCGGGCTCAGGGGCGGCAGAGGAGCTGTCCGTGCAGCACGCCGAACCAGGCGTCGGGGTCCGCGCCCCAGGCCCGCCAGGCCGCCGCGATCCGCGCCAGTCGCTCCGTCGTGGCGTGGCCGCCCTCCACCGCGAGCCGCGCGTACCGGGACTCCACGGTGCGGTCCGCCCACAGCGCGCTCCACCACGCCCGGTCCTCGGCGGTGGCGAAGCACCACACGTCGGCGGAGGGCGTGATCTCGGTGAACCCGGCCGCCCGGGCCCAGGCGAGCAGTCGCCGCCCCGCGTCGGGTTCGCCGCCGCCCGCCCGCGCGACCCGGCCGTACAGCTCCTGCCAGGCGTCCAGGACGGGGGAGGCCGGGTACCACGTCATGGCGTCGTAGTCCGCGTCGCGCACGGCGACGACCCCGCCGGGGCGGCAGACGCGGCGCATCTCGCGCAGCGCCCGCACCGGGTCGCCGACGTGCTGGAGCACCTGGTGCGCGTGCACGACGTCGAAGCTGTCGTCCGCGAAGTCCAGCGCGTGGACGTCACCCGTGGTGAACACCACGTTCGCCACGCCGCGCTCCCGCGCCGCGGCCCGCGCGGCGGGCAGTACGTCGGCGGCGTGTTCGAGTCCGGTGACGGTCCCGGGGGCCACCCGCGCGGCCAGATCGGCGGTGATGGTGCCCGGGCCGCATCCGACGTCGAGCACGGAACGGCCCGGGCGCAGTTCGGGGAGCAGGTACGCGGCCGAGTTCTCCACCGTGCGCCAGCGGTGCGAGCGCAGGACGGACTCGTGGTGGCCGTGGGTGTACACGGCGGTCTCTTCCGACATGGCCGCCACTCTAGAGCGAAGTCCACATCGCGAGAGAGATTGTCTCATCCTGTGGGCCTAGTGGGCCGGCGCGCCCGTGCGGCGGCGCCGGCCCGGTCCCTCAGCCGCCCTCCGTCTCGCCCTCGGCGTACGGCCAGCGCAGGACGGCGCCGAAGCCGCCGGCCGGCTCGTCGGCGACGGTCGCGCCCGTCCCCTCCCGGTCCGTCAGCGGCCGGACGGCCAGCACCTCCGCGCCCGTGGCCGCGGCGGCGCGCAGCAGCGCGTCGTCGGCCCGTGCCGACAGGGGCTCACCGGTGCCGAGGGTCTTCGCGTCCGTGCGGCGCACCGCGATCTGCTCCGGCTCCCGGCCGACCCACACCTCACGGCCGAGGTCCGGCCCTCCGGTCCGCACCAGCAACTGCGCGATGCGGTGCTCCCGGGCCGCCTCCACCAGGGCGGGCACGCCCTCGGCCGCGTCCGTACGGCCGCCGTCTCCCCGTCCGGCGCGGAAGCGGTCGAGCGCCGCCGAGGCGTGCCGTTCGGCGTGGGCCCCGCGGATCGCGGCCAGCTCCTGGTCCAGCAGGTGCTCACCGGCCCTGGCGCTGCTGCCCGGGTGGCGGGTGCCGTGCTCGGCGAGGACCGTCACCTCCCGCAGGGGCTCCGGCAGCCGGTCGCGCACCGCCACGCACTCGCGCTGCTCCCCGGCGAGGACCACGACCTCGGCACCCGTCCGCTCCCGGTGCTCGGCCAGCGCCTCGGCGACCAGGGCCGCGTTGCGCTCCCAGGTGTTCTCCACGGCGTTCTGGACGTGCCGCTCCGACCAGTCGGCGCTCCCGGTGCGGTGGAGCGGCCGGTCCTCGCCCTCGGCGCCCCCCGCAGGGGCGCTGCTCAGCGGCCCGCGCAGCTCGAAGTCCGCGCCCTGCCGGTCGATCCGGGCCAGCAGGCACACCGGCTCCGTCGCGGCCAGGTCCACCAGCGGCGCGGCGCGCGGCAGCGGTGCCCAGCCGACGTCCACGCGGCTCTCCGGCGCGGTGGACAGCGGCCGGTCGAGGACCACCTGCCCCTCGGTCGCGAAGACCGCGCGTCCCGGCGGGTTGGTGCCGTCCGGGACCGTCCGCAGGGCTTCGTACACCGCCCGGCACGTGGCGTCGTCCGCGCCCTGATCGCCCAGCGCCTCGCGGGCCTCACGGGCGAGCAGCTCCTGCCTGGCGGCCGCGTCCTCGGTACCGCCGGCCGTCGCGACGTAGGCGCTGGCCCACGGGCCCGAGCGGTCGTAGAGCGGGCTGAGGAATGCGAGATTCATGAAGTCTCCCGGAGAGGGGTCGTGCGGTGGTCGGGGTCGGGCGAGCCGGGGCGGGTGACGGCCGTCCGCGCCGGGGCCGTCGGCCCGTGGTCCGCGCGGACGCGGAGGTACCCGTACCCGGTCGTCACCCGTTCCCCCGCCATGTCGTCGCAAGATCGCGAACAGACCCCGGGTACCGCGTGAAGGGAGTGAAAAACCTGGTTTCGTCCCCGCATGCAGGGGTAATCGCCCCGTCGTGCTTCGGACCGTAGGCACATCCTTGGGAGCGTCACGACCGCCGCCCGGGTGTCCACCGGTCCGGTGGCGTGTCCCTCCCGTGCCCGCAGCACCACCCCGCTTGGGAGAGACCCGCATGACCCTCGCAGTACCGCGTACTCACAGCACACGCCATCCGCACGACGACGCCCCCGACACGGCCGAGCGCTTCTGTCGGCTGGCCCGTCTTCCGGAGGGGCACGAACGCGAGGAGCTGAGCCAGGAGATCGTCCGCGCCTGGATGCCCATGGCCCGGCGTCTGGCCCGCCAGTTCCGCAACCGCGGCGAAACCCTGGAGGACCTGGAGCAGGTGGCCGCCCTCGGTCTGGTGAAGGCCGTGGGCCGGTACGACCCGGCGCACGGCAGCGCCTTCGAGAGCTTCGCCGTCCCGACGATCGTCGGCGAGATCAAGCGCCACTTCCGGGACCACACCTGGGGCCTGCACGTACCCCGCCGGGTGCAGGAACTCCGCAACCGGGTCCGCACCGCGCACCGTCAGCTCAACACCGGGCTCGACGCCCACGCCCCCAGCGTCAGCCGCGTCGCCGAACACACCGGGCTCACCGAGGAGGAGGTGCGCGCCGGCTCGGAGGCGATGGAGAGCTACAGCACGCTCTCCCTCGACGCGGAGATGCCCAGCTCCGACGACGGCTACTCCCTGCTGGACGCGCTCGGCACGCGTGAGATCGGCTACGACCTCGTCCTCGCCCGTGAGGCGGTCAAACCCTCCCTCAGCCGACTGCCCGAGCGTGAACGCCGCATCCTGTACATGCGGTTCTTCTGCGACATGACGCAGAGCCGCATAGCCGAGCAGCTCGGCATCTCCCAGATGCACGTCTCACGGCTGCTCAACCGCACCTGCGACCGCCTGCACGCGGACGTCGAGCGGTCGGCCGCCCGTCTGCGGAACTGACTTCCCCGCCCCCGGCGCCGCGCGACGGCGCCGGGGAACTGCGATCGTGGAGGTCAAGGAGCGGCAGCGGAGGGCACGGATGCGCGATGAAGGCCGGAGCCCGGACCTCAGGCGGGCCGCCTGCGGGTACTGGCGGCGGCGCGGCCTGCCCACCGAGGCCGCACAGGTGGTGCCCGCGCGCACCGGCGACCTGCTGCTCCTCGCCCTGCTGGCCGCGACGCCGGGCCGCGTCTACCTGCCCGCGCCCGGGCCCGTCCGGCACCGGGCGCAGGCGCTGCTGCTCGACCGCGCACCGCACCGGTTGCCGACGCCCGCCGAGTGCGGCGGCGTGCCCGACCCCTTCGCCCTGCTGGAGGCCGTGCGCCGGGACCGGGCGGCGGGCCTGCGCCCCGGCGTCCTGCTGCTCTCCGTCGTCGACGACCCCACCGGGACCGTGCCGCCGCCGGAACTGCTGCACGAGGTGTGCGAGGCGGCGGCGGGCGAGGGCCTGGTGGTCGTCAGCGACGAGAGCCTGCGCGACACCTCCCACGACCCGCACGCCACCGTGCTCGTCTCCCCGGCGGAGATCCCGCACCCGAACGGACCCGACGCCCAGGACGTCGTCGTCCTCACCGACCCCCGCGCCGGTCACCTGCCCGGTGCGGAGGGACCCCAGGGGCAGGGGGCGGCCCTGGCCCGGTTCTCCGCCACCGCGCGCGGGGCGTCCCGCGCCGGGGCCGTCCGGCAGGTGCTGGACGCACTGGACGCACACGTGGGCGACGCGCCGGCCGTGGCGCGGGCGCTGGAGGAGCCGGCGGAGCTGCGGGCCGAAGCCGAGGCGGCAGCCCGGGCCGCCGGGCGTCACACCGCGACCCTGAGCCGGGTGGTGGCGGCCGCGGGCGGGGTGTGCCGGCCACCGCAGGCCGGGCGGCACGTCTACGCCGACCTGGAGCCCCTGCGTCCGCGGCTGGCCGCGCGCGGCGCCACGGACGCCGCTACCTTGGAGGCCGCGCTCCTGGTGCGGCTCGGCACCGGGGTGCTGGGCGGCCACCGCTTCGGGGACCGTCCGCGTGCCCTGCACGTCCGGCTGACCGCCGCCGCCCCGGGCGCCCCGGTACCGGAACACCGGGGCGGGCACGAGGCGTTGGCGAGGGCGGAAGCCGCCCTGGCCGACCTGGCGGGTCACTCATCCACGGGGAGTCGACGATGACGGAACAGCACGAGGACACGGGATCACCGCGGCCCACCGCCCCGCCGAGCCCGGCCGCGAAGCCCCGCGGCCGGCCGCGGAGCTTCGCCGACCGGCTCACCGAGCCGTTGCCCGGTACCGGGGCCGTGCTGCGCGCGGGCCTCACGGGCCGCTTCCGGCCGCGCGGGGAGGACGTGCGGGCGCAGGTGCCCCGGCTGCCGGTGGAGCCCGGCCCGCTGCCCGAGGCCGGCCCGCGCACGGTCGCCGTGACGTGGGCGGGTCATGCCAGCTGGGTCGTGAGCATCGCCGGGCTCACCGTGCTGACCGACCCGGTGTGGTCCCGCAGGATTCTCGGCACGCCCGAGCGGGTCACCCCCGTGGGCGTGGCCTGGGAGGCGCTGCCGCCCGTGGACGCCGTCGTCATCTCGCACAACCACTACGACCACCTCGACGCCGCGACGCTGGCGCGGCTGCCGCGCGACACCCCGCTGTTCGTCCCGGCGGGGCTGGCCCGCTGGTGCGCGCGCCGCCGCTTCACCCGGGTGACGGAACTGGACTGGTGGGAGGGGGCCGAGATCCCCGCGCCGGGCGGCGGGAACGTGCGGCTGGACTTCGTCCCCGCCCACCACTGGTCGCGGCGCGGACTGCTGGACACCTGCCGCTCGCTGTGGGGCGGGTGGATGCTCACCGCGCCGGACGGCCGCCGGATCCACTTCGCGGGGGACACCGGCTACGGGCACTGGTTCGCCGAGATCGGCCGCCGGTACCCGGGCATCGACCTCGCGCTGCTGCCCATCGGCGCCTACGCGCCGCGCGCCCTGCTGCGGCCGGTGCACACCGATCCCCCGGAGGCGGTACGGGCCTGTCGTGACCTCGGTGCGGCCCGGATGGCCCCGATGCACTGGGCGACGTTCCTGCTGTCGAGCGAGCCCCCGCTGGAACCGCTGATCCGGGTCCGTGAGGAGTGGGCGGCGGACGGCCGTCCGGCCGAGGACCTCTGGACGCTCCCGGTGGGAGGCTCCCGCGCCCTGCCCTGAACCGTCGGGCGGCGGCGCGCGGCCGTCACCGCCACCCGCCCCCGACCGCCCGTCGTCCGCCCGCGAACAACCTGTGGAGAGGAACACCGCCATGCCCGCACCGACGCCCCTCAGCGACGCCGACCTGTCGGCCGCGCTCGCCGACCTGCCCACCTGGCGGCACGAGCGCGACCGGCTGACCCGCACCTACCGCCTGCCCGGCCATCTGCCGGCCGCCGCCATGGTGATGCACATCGCCGCGCTGCACGAGGAGTTGGACCACCACTCCGACGTGGCGCTCGGCTACGACACCGTCGGCGTCGCGGTGAACACCCACAGCGTCGGGGGTCGCGTCACGGAGCTGGACACGCGACTGGCCCGCCGGATCGAGGAGATCGCGGCGGGCCATGGTGCGCGCTGAGCGGCGCCCTGACGGGCTCTTACGTCAGCCGGTCACCAGCGAGAGACCGTAGGAGTTCAGGATCTCGTTGATCGGCTGGTGGTAGGTGGTGCCGCCGGAGGAGCAGTTGCCCGACCCCCCGGAGGTCACGCCCTGGGCCTGGCTGCCGGAGATGAACGAGCCGCCGGAGTCACCCGGCTCGGCGCAGACGCTCGTGCGGACCAGGCCGTAGACGGTGCCCTGCGGGTAGCGGACGGTGGAGTTGTACTGCTGGACGTAGCCGCAGTGCCAGCCGGTCGTCGAGCCGGAGCGGCAGATGGACGAGCCGACGGCCGCCTGACGCGAGCCCGCCACGCGGTAGCTGCTGCCGCGCACGGACGACGTCGGGGTCCAGTTGCCGTTCACCGCCACCCAGGCCATGTCGTTGCCCGGGAACGAGGACCCCTGGAAGGTGCCCTGCGAGACCCGGTTGTAGCCGGAGGTGGAGGTGCCGGACCGGCCGCAGTGCCCGGCGGTCGCGAAGCCCGGGGTGGACCCGCGGCGCACGGAGAAGCCGACCGAGCAGCGACCGCCGCTGCCCATGTAGTAGGCGTCGCCGCCCACGAGGTTGTACAGCGGGCGGGGCTGCTCGTCGGAGCGCACGACGCGGACGGCGTCAGCGTCCGCACCGCTCGCGGCGACGAACTTCTTGGTGGCGGCCGTGTCCTCGGCGTGCACGACGACGCTGTTGGAGCGGGTGTCGACGTACCACACGGCGGCGTCCTGGGCGTTGTTCCTGTCGCCCTTCGCGGCCCGGTCCAGCTTGGCCCGGACCGACTCCAGTTCGGCCAGGCTGTGCTCGACGACCTCGGCTCTGGCGCCGGCCCGCTCGATCGCGGCGGCCTGGCCGCGGTCGGCGGTCGCCACGACCAGTTCGGCGGTGGGGCCCGTCACCCAGGCGCCGCTGAACTCGGCGCCGAGCGCCTTCTCCAGCCGGGGGGCGAGCGTGCTCGCCTCGGCCTCGTTCGCGACCCGCGTCTTGGCCTGGGCCTGGGTGAGGCCGAGGTCGCGTTCCATGGCCTTCAGCATGCCGGCGGGCAGCTGGACGGCAGTGTCGGCCTTGGGGGCCTCGGCGGCTCCCGCGGTGGCGGGAAGGGTCGAGATGCCCAGTGCCGCGATCGCCACAGCGGCGCCCGCGATCACACGTGTCCTGTGGAGCATGGGGGTTCTCCTCAGTGTCTGGGGGGTGCGCTCAAGAAGTTAGTGCCGCACCCGTGAGGTCGTGTACCTGCCAAAGGACACCTCTTACGGTGTGATGGAGGCCACGTCCCCGCCGAACCCTCAACCGCCGGAGTGAAAATGGGGGTTGGCCTCCAGCCAACGGCTGTAGCGCGGGCTGCGGGCGACCGCGTCCCGGTGCGCGGCACGCGCGTGCACGACGACGGCGGGCGCCGCCTCGGCCGCCGGGGAGTTCCGATCGTGGCCGATCAGGTGACGCCAGCTCAGCGGCGTCCCCACCAGGGGAACCGTCACCACGCCGGGCGTCGGGGGGAACGTCGCCCGGCACAGCCCGACGGCCCGCCCCACCTGGACCAGATGCACACAGGCGGCGATGTCCGTCTCGAAGAGGGAGGCGGGCGTGAACCCCGCCTGGGTGCAGGCGGCGGTGAAGCAGTCGGTGAAGCACCCGCTCCCGGGGGCGGCGACCCATCGTTCCTGGGCGAGCTTGCCCAGCTCCAACTCCTCCTCGTCCGCGCACGGATGGTCGTCGGCCAGCATCACGAAGACCGGGTCGCGCCCGACGAACTGCCACTCCAGCCGCCCCGAGGCCGGGGGCGTACCGTCCCCGCACACGCCCACCAGGGCGAAGTCGAGCCGGGCCTGCGCCACCATGTCGGCCAGCTCGGTCACCGACCAGGCCGTGCAGGTGCTCACCGGAGCCGTGGGGTGGGCCCCGGCCAGACGGTCCACCAGGCCGCCCAGGAGCGGCCCGTGGGTGCCGCCGATCCGGAAACGCGGGGCCGAGCCCCAGGAGCGGGCGAACCGGCGGGCGTCCTCCTCCAGCTGGCGCATCGCGGGGAGCAGCACCCGCGAGCGGTCCAGAACGAGTTCGCCGAGCGGCGTCGGGTGGGCGCCGGTGCGGTCGCGGACGAACAGGGCCCCGCCGAGGGCGCGTTCGATCCGCTTGAGCTGTCCGCTCAGCGCGGACTGTGCGAGGCCGAGCGCGGTGGCCGCGCGGGTGAGGCTCCCCGCGTCGGCTATCGCGCGGATCACCTTCAGATGCCGTAGCTCCAGGTCCATGAGTCCTCTTCTCGCGGACCGCGCTGTCCGGGCGCTCGGTGGGCGGCCGGTGAGCGGTCCGGTGTGGGGGGTGAGGCGCGTACGTGAACTCGTCGCACACGCCCTGCGGGTGAAATTACGGCCCGCTCCACGATGCGGCAAGGTGCTTCCATGGCGCGGCCGGGTGGAGACACGGCGATGCCGCCGCCCGGGCCGGTCGGGCGGCGGCATCGGTCGAGGGGATCAGGACTTCGGCATCAGCACCTCGTCCACGATGTAGACCGTGGCGTTGGAGGTCTGCACGTTGCCGCACACGACGTTGGAGCTGTCGTTGACCTGGTACTCCTCGCCGGAGCCGGAGGTCTTCACCTCCTGCTCGGCCAGCGTCTTGAAGGTGCCGTTCTCCAGGTCGGCGGGCTCCAGGCGCTCGCCGACGACGTGGTAGGTCAGCACCTGCGTCAGCTGCTCCTTGTCGGCCAGCAGCGCGTTCAGGTCCTCCTCGGGGATCTCGGCGAAGGCGTCGTTGGTCGGCGCGAAGACGGTGATGTTCTCCGCGCTGTTGAGCGTGTCGACCAGGCCGGCCTCGGTGACGGCGGTCACCAGGGTGGACAGCGCCGGGTTGTTGGAGGCGGCGGTGGCGACCGGGTCCTGGGCCATCCCGTCGAAGCTGCCCGCGCCGTCCTCGGGGACGGCGGCGCAGCCGGGGCCGAACGGTTCGGCCGTCATGGCGTCCTCGGTTGCGTCCGAGTCCTCGGTGCCGGTGTCCTCCGTGGGCTCGCTGCTCTCCTCCTGCGCGGCGGCGGTGGAGTCGTCGCTCGCGGAGTCACCGTCGGACCCGCAGGCGGTGATGGCCAGCGGGAGGACGGCGGCGGCGACGACGGCCACGGCGGAACGACGGACGCGACGGAAGCTGTTCATGGTGACTCTCTCCAGTAGGTCGCGGGTCTCGGACGAGACCCTGTTTCGGGGGCGAAGAAACGAAGGAACGAAGAAACGAAGAAATATGGTCGTAGTGGGGCAAAGCGGTCTTCGGGAGGCATGGCCGGGGCGGGCCCCGGACCTCTGGGGCGGTGGAATCAGTCGACGGTGACCACCACCGAGTGATGTCCGGAGGCTCCGTCGGGGACGGTCCCGGTGCGGCGGGCCGTCTGGACGCGCCCGTCGCCGTCGGTGGCGCGCACCTCCAGCCGGTGCCGTCCCGCCGTGGCGGGCCACTGCCACACCCACTGGCGCCAGGTGTCGTCGGTGGCGACGGGCGCCAGCTCGGCCCGCTGCCAGGGGCCTTCGTCCACCCGCACCTCGACGCGGGCCACCCCGCGCGTCTGTGCCCAGGCGACCCCGGCCACCGGCACCGTGCCCGCCGGCACCGAGGCCAGCGGACGCGGGGTGTCGATACGGGACTGGGTCTTGATCGGCGCCTTCGCCGCCCAGTCCCGCTTGACCCAGTAGGCGTCGTAGTCGGCGAACGTGGTGAGCTCCAGCTCGCGCAGCCACTTGCACGCCGACACGTACCCGTACAGACCCGGCACGACCATGCGCACCGGGAAGCCGTGGTCGAACGGCAGCGGCTCGCCGTTCATGCCGACGGCCAGGAGGGCGTCGCGGCCGTCCAGGACGGTCTCGACCGGTGTGCCGATCGTCATGCCCTCCACCGAGCGGGCCACCAGCTGGTCGGCGGGCCCGCCGGCCGACGGCGCCCGCACACCAGCGTCCCGCAGGACGTCCGCGAGCCGCACGCCGATCCACCGGGCGTTGCCCACGTACGGACCACCGACCTGGTTGGAGACGCAGGTGAGCGTGATGTCCCGCTCGACCAGCTCCCGCTCGAGCAGGTCCTCGAAGGTGAGCGTGAGCGGTGTGCGCACGCCCGCGCCGTGCACGCGCAGGGACCACCGCGTGGCGTCCACGCGGGGCACCCGGAGCGCCGTGTCGATGCGGTAGAACGCGTCGTTCGGCGTGCGGAACGGCGCGACGTCCCCGATACCGAGGTCCGCGCCCGCGGGTTGCGCAGGGGCGGCCACGTCCGGAGCGGGCAGTGACACAGCGGTACGCGAGGCGGCCGCCTCGGCACCACTGGAGCGGTTCAGGCGCCGACCCAGAGCGCCGGCACCCGCCGAGGCGGCCGCCGCCACCGACGCGGCGATGACGAACCCGCGCCGGTCGAACCCCGGGCCGCCGCCCGGAGCGACGACGGATCCGCCGCCGTCCGGCAGCCCGCCGTCCGTCGGTGGTGGCGAGCCGGCCGGTGCGGCGGTGAGCCGTCCCGCCAGCAGGTACAGCACCCCCGCCCCGACCACGGCCCCGACCACCGGCGGCAGGACGTCGCCCGTCTCGGCGGCCGGGCGGCCCAGCGCGGCCAGCACGCCGACCACGCCGAACACCAGGACGCCCGCCGAGGCGATCCGCCGGTGGCGCAGGCCGAGGACGCCGAGGCCCATGGCGAACAGCGCCACGAAGACCAGCACGCCGCGCCGCAGCCACGTCTTGTTGTCCTGACCGAGCGTCTGGACCGCCCATTCCTTGACCGCCTGCGGCGTCGCGTCGATGACCGAACCGCCGATGACGGTGAGTGGAGCGGACTCCGGCCGGACGGCGGCGGACACCAGCTCCGCGGCGCCCAGGGCGGCCCCGGCGGCCAGCAGGCCGCTGAGGGCGCCGAGCGCCGGGAGGCGGAGACGTTGTGCCGTGTTTGCCTTCACACCCCGCATTCGGGCCCCACCGCCCGGCGGATTGGTACGACCTTCGATCGAGTGAAAAACGTCCGTCGGTGCGGCGTGTCGGCTGCGCACATGTCCCGGGAATGATCCACGCCGGACCAATCCGCCCGCCCGTCGGCACCGAATGCCCCTCGACGCCCCGGCCCGCGCGACGCGGGCGCGCATCCGTGGGGCCCAGGGAGGGAGTGGCATGCCAGGCGAACGACGGCGCACCGCGGTCATCGGCAGCGGGGTCGCGGGACTCACGGCGGGATACGTGCTGAGCCAGGCGCACGAGGTCACGCTCTACGAGGCGGACGTCCGGCTCGGCGGCCACGCCCACACCCACGACGTCACCGACCCCGACGGCACCACGCACGCCGTCGACTCCGGCTTCATCGTGCACAACCGGCGCACCTACCCCCACCTCCTGCGCCTGTTCGACGTGTTGGGCGTCGAGACGCAGGAGTCCGAGATGAGCATGTCGGTGCGGTGCGAGGGATGCGGCCTGGAGTACGCCGGAGCGCTCGGCCCCCGCGGCCTGTTCGCCGACCCCCGCAACGCCCTGCGCCCCGCCTACCTGCGGCTGCTCACCGAGGTGCCCGTCTTCCACCGGCGCGCCCGCGCGCTCCTGGCCGCGCCCGAGGGCGAGGGCGAACCCACGCTCGGCCAGTTCCTCGCCCACGCGCGGTTCTCCCGCTACTTCGTCACCCACTTCATGACGCCGGTGGTCTCGGCGGTCTGGTCCTGCGCGGCCGACACCGCGCTGCGCTACCCCGCCCGCTACCTGTTCCGGTTCCTGGACCACCACGGGATGCTCTCCGTCACCGGTTCCCCCACCTGGCGGACGGTCACCGGTGGTTCCCGCGCCTACGTCGACCGCGTGGCCAAGCAGCTCCCCGTCGTCCGCACCGGCACCCCGGTGCGCAGCGTGCGCCGGCACTCCGACGGCGCGGACGTCGTCACGGCGGACGGCGGGACGGAGCGCTACGACGCGGTCGTCGTCGCCGTCCACCCCGACCAGGCGCTGCGGCTGCTGGCCGACCCCACTGAGGACGAACGCCGGGTGCTCGGGGCGTTCCGCTACTCCCGCAACGCCACCCAGCTGCACACCGACGACTCCCTCCTGCCCCGCCGTCCCGGCGCCCGGGCCTCCTGGAACTACCTGATGCCCGCCTGCGACTCCGGCGCGGACGCGGTGCGGGTCAGTTACGACATGAACCGGCTGCAACGCCTGTCCGCCACCCGCCCGCACGTCGTCACCCTCGGTGGGGCCGACCGCGTGGACCCGGCGAAGGTGCTGGCCGAGATGGTCTACGAACACCCCGTCTACACCCCCGAGTCCGTGGCCGCCCAGCGCGAACTGCCCGCTCTCAGCGGCGCGGTCACCGCCTACGCCGGCGCCCACCACGGCTGGGGGTTCCACGAGGACGGCTGCCGTTCCGGCGTGGAGGCCGCCCGCGCCCTGGGGGTGGAGTGGTGAGTGCGCCCGCCCTCTACCCCAGCGAGGTCGTGCACGTCCGCAACCGGCCGCTGCGGCACACCGTGCGGCACCGCACCTACCTGTGGCTCATCGACGTCGACCACCCGCCGCGGCCGCCCTGGCCGCTGCGCCCGCTGGCCCGCTTCGACGCCCGCGACCACTTCGCCGGCACCGCGCCCACCCTGCGGCAGGGGCTCGCCCGCTTCCTGGCCGCCCACGACGTGCGGCTCGGCGACGGCCGGGCGGTCATGCTGGCCCACGCCCGCGTCCTCGGCCACGTCTTCAACCCGCTGACGCTCTACTGGTGCACCCCCGAGGACGACTCCGGCCCCTGCGTGGTGGCCGAGGTGCACAACACCTACGGCGAGCGGCACTGCTACCTGCTGCGGCCGGGCGAGGCCGGGCGGGTCACCGTCGCCAAGGAGTTCTACGTCTCGCCGTTCTTCCCGGTCGACGGCGGCTACCGCATGCGGCTGCCCGAACCCGGCGACCGGCTCGACCTCACCGTCCACCTCGAACGGGACGGCGTCCGCCCGTTCACCGCCACCGTGCGCGGCCGGCGCCGACCCGCCGGCGTCCGCGAACTGCTCCGGGCGGCGCTGCGCCACCCGTGGTCGACCCTCGCCGTCTCCGCCGCCATCCGGCTGCACGGCGTCCGCCTGTACCTGCGCGGCCTGCCCGTGCTGCCCCGTCCCCGTCACCAGACCCAGGAGGGTGTGGAGTGAACGTGTCCGCAGTTGCCCGAGCCACCGCGATCGATCCCGTGCGGTGGCCCGACGTGGCGGAGGTGCCCCGCGTCTCCCCGGCGCGGGTGCTGATCGCCGAGCGGCTGGTCCGCCGGGCCCTGTCCCGGCTGCCGCTGCGGGTCCGGCGGCCCGACGGCCCCGACATCGGCCTCGGCGGCCCGCTGCTCGAACTGCGCGACCCCCGCGCGTTCCACCGGCGCGTCGCCGCCCACGGGCTCATCGGCTTCGGTGAGTCGTACATGGCCGGGGAGTGGGAGGCCGAGGACCTCGTCGGCGTCCTCACCGTCCTCGCCGCCCACATCGCCGAACTGATCCCGCCGCCCCTGCAGCGCCTGCGCGCCCTGTGGGCCGGCCGCCAGCCGACGTCCCAGCGCAACACCCCGGACGGCTCGCGCGAGAACATCCACCGCCACTACGACCTGTCCAACGACCTCTTCGGGCTCTTCCTCGACGAGACGCTGTCGTACTCGTCGGCCCTCTTCCGGGGATTCCCGGCCTCCTTCGCCGCACTCCCGGCCGCCCAGCACCGCAAGATCGACCAGCTCCTCGACCTCGCGGGCGTCGGCCCCGGGACCCGACTGCTGGAGATCGGCACCGGCTGGGGCGAGTTGGCCCTGCGGGCCGCGTCCCGGGGCGCGACCGTCGTCAGCGTCACCCTCTCCGCCGAACAGCGCGAACTCGCCCTGCGGCGCATCGAGGCGGCCGGGCACGCCGACGCGGTCACCGTCCTGCTCGCCGACTACCGGGAGGTCACCGGGCGCTACGACGCCGTGGTGAGCGTCGAGATGATCGAGGCGGTGGGGGCCGAGTTCTGGCCCACCTACTTCCGGACGCTGGAGAGGCTGACCGTGCCCGGTGGCCGGATCGCCGTCCAGGCCATCACCATGCCCCACGACCGCATGCTGGCCACCCGCCACACCTACACCTGGATCCAGAAGTACATCTTCCCCGGCGGCTTCCTGCCCTCCACCACCGCCGTGCGCGAGGTGACCGAGGCCCACACCGCCCTGCGCCTGGACCGGTGCGACGCCTTCGGCGCGCACTACGCCGAGACGCTGCGCCTGTGGCGGGAGCGGTTCACCGAGCGGGCCGACGAGGTCGGCGCGCTCGGCTTCGACGCCACGTTCCGGCGCATGTGGACGTTCTACCTCGCCTACTCCGAGGCCGGGTTCCGCTCCGGCTACCTCGACGTCCACCACCTGCTGCTGACCACCCCGCCCCCGCACGACCCGCAGGAGATCCCCTCGTGACCACCGGTGCCGCCGCGCGGCTCAGCGACCTCGCGGCCCAGTTCCTCGGCGGTCCGCTGCCCGTGCGGCTGCGGACCTGGGACGGCGACGAGGCCGGTCCCGCCGGCGCCCCCGTCGTCGTCCTCACCT
The DNA here is from genome assembly GCF_014779715.1 of Streptomyces chumphonensis. Classification (GTDB taxonomy): domain Bacteria; phylum Actinomycetota; class Actinomycetes; order Streptomycetales; family Streptomycetaceae; genus Streptomyces; species Streptomyces chumphonensis. Next base: position 324,838 of record NZ_JACXYU010000002.1, on the reverse strand, counting down.
CCCGGCGCGCCCTGCGCCGCCTGCTGTGGCAGCCCGGCGAACTCGGCCTGGCCGAGGCGTACATCACCGGCGACCTCGACGTGGAGGGCGACCTCGGCGACGGCCTGCGCCACGTCTGGCGGGCCGTGCGCGAACGGGGGCTGCACCCGCCCCGGTTGCGCCCCGGCGACCTGCGGGCGAACGCCGCGCTCCTGGGCGACGCGGCCCGGGCGGCCGTCCGCCTGGGCATCCCCGGCCCCCGGCCCGCGTCCCCGGCCGAACAGGCGCGACTGTCCGGCGCGCTGCACAGCAAGCGCCGCGACCGCGCGGCCATCAGCCACCACTACGACCTGTCCAACGCCTTCTACGAGCTGCTGCTCGACCCGTCCATGGCCTACTCGTGCGGCTACTGGACCGCACCGCCGGGCACCGAGGGCTACGGTCTGGCCGAGGCCCAGCGCGACAAGCTGGAGCTCATCTGCCGCAAACTGGACCTCCGTCCCGGCATGCGGCTGCTCGACGTCGGCTGCGGCTGGGGTTCGCTCAGCCTCTACGCCGCCGAACACCGGGGCGTGCGGGTGACGTCGGTGACGCTCGCCGCCGAGCAGGCCGCGTTCGTCCGGGCCCGGGCCGTCGAACGCGGCCTCGCCGACCTCGTCGACGTCCGGCTGTGCGACTACCGGGACATCGACGGCGGCGGGTTCGACGCCGCCGTCAGCATCGAGATGGGGGAGCACGTCGGCGACGCGCGGTACCCGGAGTTCGCCGCGACGCTGCGGCGCGTGCTCCGCCCCCGGGGCCGCGTCCTGGTGCAGCAGATGTCCCGGGGCGCGACCGCGCCGGGCGGTGGCGCCTTCATCGAGACCTACATCGCGCCGGACATGCACATGCGCCCCCTCGGTCGGACCGTGTCCCTGCTGGAGGACGCCGGGCTGGAGGTGCGCGACACGCAGTCCCTGCGCGAGGACTACGTCCACACCGTCCAGGCGTGGCACCGCACCCTGGAGGAACGCTGGGACGACGTCGTCGCCCTGGTCGGCCTGCGCACGGCACGGGTGTGGCGGCTCTACCTCGTCGGCGGGGCCCTCGCCTTCGAGGAGCGCCGCATGGGAGTCGACCAGATCCTCGCCGTCCGCCCCGGCGCCGACGGGGACAGCGGCATGACCGGCACGCCCCGCGCGTGGCACACCGACGAAGGGACGACGCCGTGAACGGCTTCCCCTGGGGCGACTTCGCCCTCAACCTGGCCTTCGCGGCGGGCAGCGCGCTCGCCGTCATGCTCGTCACCTTCGCCGTGGCCGTGGTCCGGGGGATGCACCGCATCGTCGACGTGGCGTGGGGGCTGGGCTTCACGGCCGTGGCCCTGACCGGTTACGTCCTCTCCAGCGGGCAGGGCGACGACGGCCGCCGGCTGCTCGTCACCGTCCTCACCGCCGTGTGGGGGCTGCGGCTGGCCGGACACATCGCCCTGCGCGGCCGGGGCAAGGGCGAGGACCCGCGCTACGACCGGATGCTCGCCAAGGCCCCGCCCGGCACCAGCCGCAACGCCTACGCCTTCCGCATGGTGTACCTGCTCCAGGGCGGCCTGGTCTGGCTGGTCTCCCTGCCGGTGCAGGCGGCCCTCTACGTGCCCTCAGAGCTCGGCCTCCTGGCGGTGCTCGCGGCCCTGGTGTGGCTGACGGGCCTGTTCTTCGAGGCCGTGGGCGACCGGCAGCTCGCCCGCTTCACCTCGGACCCGGCGAACAAGGGCCGCATCATGGACCGCGGCCTGTGGAGCTGGACCCGCCACCCCAACTACTTCGGGGACTTCTGCGTCTGGTGGGGCCTGTACCTGCTGGCCGCCCCCGGGGGCTGGGCGGTGGCCGCCGCGACGCTCGTCTCCCCGGTGGTGATGAGTCTGCTGCTGACCAAGGGCAGCGGCAAGCGGCTGCTGGAGGCCCACATGGCCGAGCGCCCCGGCTACGCCGAGTACGCGGCCCGCACGAGCGGCTTCTTCCCGCTGCCGCCCCGCAGGAGGCGGTGACCGCACGACGACGCGCCGTGGCCCCGCGTCCAGGCGGACGCGGGGCCACGGCGCGTGGAGGTGCCGTCCGGCCGTGCGGTCAGTCCTTGCCGCGCGCGGCCTTGAAGCGGGCCAGGCCGTCGGAGAGCTCGACCAGGGGAGCGGGATAGGGGACGCCGTCCGCCTTCCACGGCTCGTGGATGCTGCGGCCCGGCAGGAAGTCCAGCTCCGGGAGCCAGCGCCGCACGTAGGCCCCGTCCGGGTCGAAGCGGCGCGCCTGCGTCAGCGGGTTGAGCACGCGGTTGGGGCGGGTGTCGGTGCCCGTTCCGGCCATCCACTGCCAGTTCAGCTGGTTGTTCGCCACGTCCCCGTCGACCAGCAGGTCCAGGAAGTGCCGGGCGCCGATCCGCCAGTCCAGGTACAGGGTCTTGGTGAGAAAGCTGGACACCAGCAGCCGGGCCCGGTTGTGCATCCAGCCCTCGTGCCGCAACTGGCGCATGGCCGCGTCCACGATGGGGTAGCCCGTCTCGCCGTCCCGCCAGGCGGCCGCCTCGCGTTCGTCGGTGCGCCACCGGTCGTGCTGGGTGCGGTAGTCGGCGTGCGCCGCCGAGGGCCGGGCGTGCAGCGTCTGGTGGTGGAAGTCCCGCCAGGCGAGCTGCCGCACGAACGCCTCGGCGCCCTCGCCGCCCCGCGTGCGCGCGCGGTGCACGACCTCGAGCGGGGACAGGCAGCCGAAGTGCAGGTAGGGCGAGAGCCGTGAGGTCCCGTCACCGGCCAGGTCGTCGTGCCGCTCCGCGTAGTCGCGGATGCCGGAGGACAGCCACCGGTCGAGCCGCTCGCGTCCCGCCCGCTCACCGCCGGACGGTAGACCCGCGGAGGCGCCCGGCACGTTCTCGGGGAGCGGCTTCGCCGAGCCGACGTCGGGGACCTCCACACGGCGCGGCGCCCCCAGCGGGGAGCGCGTCCTCACCTTCTCCCACTGCCGCAGGTAGGGCGTGAAGACGGCGAAGTGGTCCCGGCCGTCGGGCGTCACGGCGCCCGGCGTCACGGCGGTGATGACCCCGTCGTGCACGCGCAGCGCACAGCCCTGTGCCCCCAGCTCCCGCCGCAGCCGTTCCTCGCGGGCCAGCGCGTAGCGGCTGACCCCGGCGGCGACGTGCACCTCCCGGGCGCCCGTCTCCCGCACGACGGCGCACACCTCGTCCACCACCGGGCCCTCCCGTGTGACGAGCCGGCCGCCGCGCGCCCGCAGCGACGCGTCGAGGTCGGCGAGCGTCTCGGCGAGGAACGCCAGCCGGTTCGGCGCGGTGAAGCCGGCCCGGCGCACCCCGTCGTCCAGCACGAACAGCGGTACCACCCGCTCGGCGGCGTCCAGGGCCGCCCGCAGCGGGGGGTGGTCGTGCACCCGCAGGTCGGAGGTGAACAGTACGATCGCCACCGAGGTCACCGGGGCTCTCTCCTTTCCCGGCCGGAGCCGGTGGTGCGGACGAACGGCTCAGACGCCGAACGGCATGGCGGCCACGGGCTCGGAGGTCGGCTCGGTGGATCCCCCGGGCGGTTCCACGGTGATGCCCATGCCCGAGGCGCCGTCCAGCGGTCCCTCCATGAGCATCGCCGTGTCGCGCGCCCCGGGGTCCATCAGACCGGCCGGGCGCATCGTGCCCTCGTGGTCGAACCACAGCTGGTACACCTTGCCCTCGGGCGGCGGCGGCATGTCGGAGGCGAGGAACGCCGCCCTCCCCTGCTCCAAGGAGACCACGACCGTGGCGGTGGCGCCTCCGGGCAGCTCGTTGGAGATCACCCGGGCGTCCCCCGAGGCCAGCACCTCCGCCAGCCGCTCCGACCGGTCCTGGGCCTGCTCGGCGCGCCGCTGCGCGTCGCGTGCCTCCCCGTGCTGCCACACCGCGACGCCGCCGAACCCGACGGCCGCCGCGAGGCAGGCGGCGAGCACGAAACGGGAGAGCCCGCGGCCGCTGCGCACGGCCCCGGCCCCGCGCCCCTGCCGAGGCACCCGGGGCGGCTCCTGACGCACGGTGGTGATCTGCTCCAGCACCCGCTCGCGCAGGGCCGGGGACGGTGTCGTGGCGACGGCCAGGCCCAGCCGGGAGGCCGTCGCGGCCAGCTCCCGCACCTCCTGCGCGCACGGCTCGCACACCGCGAGGTGGCGCTCGAACGCGTCGCGTTCGTCGTCACCCAGCGCGTGGACGGCGTAGGCGCCGGTCAGCGTGTGAAGGTCGACGGTGGTCATGCGCTCACCCCCAGGCAGTCGCGCATCCGGATGAGGCCGTCGCGCAGCCGCGTCTTCACCGTGCCCAGCGGCAGGGCGAGCAGCTCGGCGACCTCGCGGTAGGTGAGGCCCCGGTAGTAGGCGAGGGTCACCGACTCGCGCTGGCGTTCGGTGAGCGTGCGCAGACAGCGTCGCACCTGCTCGCGCTCCAGCCGGGCCTCGACCTGCTCGGTGACCTCGTCGAAGGCGGGAGTACGGGCCAGCAGGGCGGCCTTCTCCTCCCGGTCGGTGGCGGCCTGCGCGGAGCGCACCCGGTCCACCGCGCGCCGATGGGCCATCGTCATGATCCACGCCATGGCACTGCCCTTCTCCGGTTGGAAGTGCGCCGCACGGCGCCACACCTCCACCAGGACCTCCTGCGTCACCTCCTCGGCCTGGGCCGGGTCCCGCAGCACGCTGCGCACGAGCCCGAGGACGGGCCCGGCCACGCGGTCGTAGACCCCGGCGAAGGCGTCGGAGTCCCCGCGCGCCACCGCTCCCATCAGCTCCTGCAGATCGGGTCCGGGCACGGCCGGAAGACCGATGGAGACCGGCTCCCTCATGCCCCCGACCTCCCCGTACGCACCGAGCGTGGCCGCCTCGCGGCGGCCGGCCGCACGTCGAGGAGCGGACAGATGGACGCCATGTGATTCCTCCCAGAGCCGGCTTCACCCCTGCTTCGGAGCTCGGGCCCGCGCGGATTGGTGTGTTTCCCGGCTTTTCCGGGACGGGCGGACGCCGGGGCGTCCGGCGCGGCCGACCCACGTCCCGGCCGGGCGCGCGGCACACACGTGCGCGCCGCCGAACCGGTGGTCGGTCGGCGGCGCGCACGGACGCGGCACGGTGTCCCGGGGTTGCCGGGCCCGGGATCAGCCCGTCCAGTCCATCTCGGAGGGGTCCGGGCCGAGCCGGGACGCCGACTCCAGCCCCGCGAGGGCGGACAGGTCCTCCGCCGGGAGTTCGAAGTCGAACACGTCGATGTTCTCCCTGATCCGGGACGGTGTGACCGACTTGGGGATCACCACGTTGCCCAGCTGGAGGTGCCAGCGCAGGATGACCTGCGCGGCCGTCTTCCCGTGCCGCTCCGCGATTTTGGTGATCACCGGGTCGTTCAGGATGTCCTTGCCTTGGCCGAGCGGCGACCAGGCCTCCGTCGCGATGCCGTGCGCGGCGTGGAAGGTGCGGGACTGCTCCTGCTGGAGACGCGGGTGCAGCTCGATCTGGTTGATCACCGGAACGGCGGACGTCTCGGCGAGCAGCCGCTCCAGGTGCGGCGGCTGGAAGTTGGACACGCCGATGGCCCGCACCCGCCCGTCCGCGTACAGCTTCTCGAAGGCCCGCCAGGTCTCCACGTACCGGTCGAACATCGGCAGCGGCCAGTGGATCAGGTAGAGGTCCACGTAGTCCGTGCCCAAGCGGTCCAGCGAGGCGTCGAAAGCCCGCAGGGTCGAGTCGTAGCCGTGCTCGCTGTTCCACAGCTTCGTGGTGAGGAAGACCTCCTCACGCGGCACGCCCGAGGAGGCGATGGCCCGCCCGGTGCCCTTCTCGTTCTCGTAGACGGCGGCTGTGTCGATGCTGCGGTAGCCCGCCTCCAGCGCGTGCGTGACCACGGTGGCCGCCTCGTCGTCCGGCACCTGCCAGACGCCGAAGCCGAGCTGCGGCATCGTGACGCCGTTGTGCAAAGTGATGCTGGGAACGCTGCTCATCGAGCGGAGAATCCTTACCTCGTCCGTCAGGGTCTGTGCGTGTCTCTACCGGAGCAACAACATCCGGTTCCCTCCACGCATTCCCGCGCGGCCGCGGGTGATGCTCACCGGCTCCCGTACATCGCCTCGATGTCGGCGGCGAACGTGCGTTCCACCGCCGTTCTCCTGACCTTCAGGGACGGCGTCAGCAGTCCGCTCTCCTCCGTGAACTGCGTGCCCAGTACGCGGAAGGCGCGGATCGACTCGGCCTGCGAGACGGCCGTGTTGGCCGCCAGCACGGCCCGCCGCACCTCGGCCTCCAGCTCCGCGTCGCGCAGCACCTCCCGCGGGCCGAGCGCGGGCTTGTGGCGCAGCGCCAGCCAGTGCGCCACCGCCTCCGGGTCCAGGGTGACCAGCGCCGCCACGAAGGGCCGGTCGTCGCCGACGACGACGCAGTGCGCCACGAGCGGATGAGCGCGCACCCGGTCCTCCAGGGGGCCCGGGGAGACGCTCTTGCCGCCGGAGGTCACCAGGATGTCCTTCTTCCGCCCGGTGAGGGTCAGGTAGCCGTTCTCGTCCAGGTGGCCGAGGTCGCCGGTGGCCAGCCAGCCCTCGTAGCGGGTCTCCCCGCCTCCCGGCGGGTCGTTGTGGTACCCCGCGAAGACCTGACCACCGTGCAGCCACACCTCCCCGTCGTCCGCCACGTGCACCGACGCCCCCGGAACCGGCGTGCCGACCGTCCCGAAGCGGGTGCGTCCCGGCGGGTTGGCCACCGCCGCGCCCGTCGTCTCCGTCAGACCGTACCCCTCGTAGACGCGGATGCCCGCCCCGTCGAAGAACAGCCCCAGCCGCCGCTCCAGCGCCGAGCCGCCCGACATCACCGAGGCGCAGCGGCCGCCCAGCGCCTCCCGGAAGCGGGCGTACACCAGCCGGTCGAAGAGCTGGTGCTGGAGCCGCAGACCGGCGCTCGGTCCGGGGCCCTCTCCGAAGGCCCGCGCCTCGACGGCCTCCGCGTACCGCACGGCCACGTCCACGGCCCGGTCGAAGGCCGTCAGCCGCCCCTCGCGCTCGGCCCGCCGCCGCGCGGAGTGGAACAGCCGCTCCAGCACGTAGGGGACCGCGAGGAAGAAGTCCGGCCGGAACGCGGCGAGGTCCGGCAGCAGCTCCGCCGCGCTCAGCGCCGGCTGGTGGCCCAGCTTCACGCCCCCGCGCACGGCGGCCACCTGCACCATCCGTCCGAACACGTGGGACAGCGGAAGAAAGAGCAGCGTCGCCGGCTGCTCCGACGGCCGTGGTCGGACGACCTTCTCGTACGCACCGAGCATGTTGTCGCACTGGGACATGAAGTTGCCGTGCGAGAGGACGCAGCCCTTCGGCCGCCCGGTCGTGCCGGAGGTGTAGAGGATGGTCGCGGCGGTGTCCGGCGTCAGAGCCATCCGGTGCCGCTCCACCAGGGAGTCCGGCAGGTGGGCACCCGCCTCACGGAGGTACGCCTCGGCTCCGGCGTCGATCTGCCACAGCCGCTTCAGCCCCGGCAGCCGGTCGAGCACCGAGCCGACCGTCATCGCGTGGTCCTCGTGCTCGACGACCACGGCGCTCGCGTCGGCGTCGTGCAGGATCCACGCCACCTGCCGGGCCGACGAGGTCGGGTAGAGCGGCACCGGCTGGGCGCCCACGGACCACAGGGCGAAGTCCAGCAGCGTCCACTCGTACCGCGTCCGGCACATCAGCCCGACCCGGTCCCCGAACCGGACGCCCTCGGCCAGCAGCCCCTTCGCCACCGCCACCACCTCGTCCCGGAAGGTCGCGGCGCTCACGTCCCGCCACAGCCCGGCGGCGTCCTTGCGGGCCAGCAGGGGCGCCTCGGGGTCGGCCTCGGCACGGCTGAACACGGAGTCGGCCAGCCCGCCCACCGGCGGTGCCGACGCCACGGCCGGGGCCGAGATCTCGCGCAAGAAGCCGTCCTCCTCGGTGCCCGTGCGGCGGGTGGGGGGTGTACCGGCGCGCACGGCGAGGCCGACCGTACCCGATCAACCCGGCGCCGGAAAGGCGGTCATCGCAGGTCAGTAGGGGTGAATACGGGCGGCTCGGCCACCGGCGCACGGCCTCGTCGCACCGCGCACGGAAGATCTCCGGGCGCCGTCCCCCGGATCTGCACACCACCCGCACCGATCTCTGTCCCCGGACAAGCCCGCGGGCGGCGCGCGCCGCCTGGTTCAGTGGCCGCCATGCCCCGCCCGCACCGCCTGTCCGGCCTGCTCCGCCTGTGCGACCCGTTCGTCGTGCTGCTCCTCGGCACCGTCGCCCTCGCCGCGCTGCTCCCCGCCCGGGGGCCGGCCGCCGAGGCCGTCGGCACCTGCGCACAGGTCGGCGTCGGGCTGCTGTTCTTCCTCTACGGCACCCGGCTCGCCCCCCGGGAGGCCGTCGCCGGTCTGCGTCACTGGCGGCTGCACCTGACCGTGCTCGCCTGCACGTTCGCCCTCTTCCCGCTCCTCGGTCTGGCTGCCGGCCCGCTCGTGCCGCACGTGCTGACCGAGGAGCTGTGGCACGGCCTGCTCTTCCTGTGCGTCGTGCCCTCCACCGTGCAGTCCTCCATCGCCTTCACCTCGGTGGCCCGAGGCAACGTCCCGGCCGCGATCTGCGCCGGGACGTACTCCGGCCTCCTCGGCATCGTCCTCACCCCGCTGCTGGCGGGCGTCCTGATCGGCACCACCACCGGCTTCTCGGCGCACGGGCTCAGCGCGCTCGGCACCCAGCTCCTCGGACCCTTCCTCGCCGGGCAGCTCCTGCGGCGCCACGTCGGGCGCCTTGTCTCCCGGATCTCCCGGGTCTCCCGGCTCCGCGGGGCGACGGCCCTGGTGGACCGGGGCGTCATCCTGCTCGTCGTCTACGCCGCGTTCAGCCGGGGCGTCACCGACGGCGTGTGGCGGGAGCTCACCCCGGGACGGCTGGCGGCCCTCGGCGCGAGCGAGGCCGTGCTGCTCGCCGTGATGCTGACGCTGACGGCCTGGGGGTCGCGGGCGCTCGGCTTCGCCCGGGAGGACCGGATCGCCATCATGTTCGCCGGGTCGAAGAAGTCGCTCGCGGCCGGGCTGCCGATGGCCGCCGTCCTCTTCGGGCCGGACGCGGCGCTCGCCGTGCTGCCGCTCATGCTCTTCCACCAGCTGCAGCTCGTCGTCTGCGCCGTCCTCGCCCGCCGTCTCGCCCGCACCGCCCCACCCGGGCCCGGAACACCCCGGACCGGGGCCGCTCAGCCTCCGGGGAGCACCAGGCGCGCCTCACCGGTGTAGACGTTCATCGACGTCCCCCGCAGGAACCCCACCAGCGTCAGTCCGCTCTCCTCCGCCAGCCGCACCGCGAGGGAGGACGGCGCCGAGACGGCCGCCAGCATCGGGATGCCCGCCATCACGGCCTTCTGCACCAGCTCGAACGACGCCCGCCCCGAGACCATCAGCACCACCTCCGACAGCGGCAGCCGTCCCTCCTGCAGGGCCCGGCCCACCAGCTTGTCCACGGCGTTGTGCCGCCCCACGTCCTCCCGGACGTCCAGCAGCTCCCCGGCGGGGGAGAACAGCGCGGCGGCGTGCAGCCCACCGGTGCGGTCGAAGACACGCTGCGCGGCCCGGAGGCGTTCGGGCAGCGCGCTCAGGGTGGCGGCCGTGACGCGCGGCGCGGTGTCCGGCGGCATCGGCAGCCGCGCGGTCGTGCGGACGGCCTCCAGGCTCGCCTTGCCGCACACACCGCACGACGACGTGGTGTACACACTGCGGGCCAGCCCCGCACGCGGCGCCGGCACGCCGGGGGCGAGCCGCACGTCGACGACGTTGTAGGTGTTGGACCCGTCGTCCGTGGCGCCCGCGCAGTACACGACGTTCGCCAGCTCGGAGCGCCGGGCCAGCACCCCCTCGCCGACCAGGAACCCGGCGGCCAGCGCGAAGTCGTCCCCGGGCGTGCGCATGGTGACGCTGAGCGGCTCGCCGTTCAGCCGGATCTCCAGCGGCTCCTCGGCGGTCAGGGTGTCCGGACGCGCCGAGACCACCCCGTCCCGGATCCGCAGTACCCGGCGCCTCTCGGTGACCCGGCCCATGGCGCTCACTTCCGTCGAACCGCCGCTTCCCGTACGCCGACCATTGTCCGTCACGGCGTGCCCTGCCCGTGACCGCGCGTACGCTCCCGGCATGGTCACCGAACAGCGCCCCGTCGCCGTCTTCGACCTGGACGGCACGTTGAGCGACGCCCGGCACCGGCTGCACTTCCTCACCGGCCGGCCGAAGAACTGGAACGCCTTCTTCCGAGCGGCCCCGAAGGACCCGCCGCTCGCCGCCGGCGTGGAACTGGCCCTGCGGTGGGCCGAGGAGTGCGACCTCGGCTACGTCACCGGCCGGCCCGAGCGCTGCCGCCGCGACACCGAACGCTGGCTCGCCGCGCACGGGCTGCCTGCCGGGGACCTGTGGATGCGCGGGAACCGCGACTACCGGCCGGCCCGCGAGGCCAAGCGCGCACTGCTCCTGGAACTCGCCGCCACGCGGACCGTCGCCGTCGTCGTGGACGACGACGCGCAAGTGTGCGCGGCGTACCGGGAGGCCGGCTTCTCGGTGGTCGAGGCCGACTGGATGCCCGTGTCGGACGTCGCGGACGCGACCCTGCGGACCGCGCAGGAGGACGAGGGCCGCACCTGAGCCGCAGGACTGCCGTCGCCCGGGCGCCCACGGAGACGACCGGTGGCGGGGAGGGGCTTGCGGTCCTCCCCGCCACCGGGATCATGCCGCCGCCGGGAGGCTCCCGGCGGCGCGCGGGGTCAGGGCTTCGGCTTGCCGCGCGTGCGGCCCTGCTCGTCGATCGTGTCGGACTCCGCGTCGATGCGCTCCTTGCGCACCCGCCCGCGCACGGTCTGGTTCTCGGTGGTCTCCTCGACCCGCAGCCGGACCCGTTCGACGGGCTGGACGCGCGTCTCCACCACGGGCCGGTCCTCGTGCAGCGTCACCTCGTACTCGGCCTCGGTGATCTCCGGACCGGACATCGCCCGGCCCTTGTCGGCCTCCGTGATCGGCTCGCGCTCCAGGCGCACCTGCTCCCTGCGGACCGGCACGGAGATCTGCTCCTCCTCGGTGACCACGTACTTGCGCAGCCGCGCGTGGCCCGTCTCGCGGCGTTCGGTGTGGACGTCGAGGTGCTCCTCGGACCGCGTCATGAAGTCGTCGTCCGAGCCCCGCCGCGCACGCTCCCCGTGCTGCCGCTTCTCGCCCTCCCCGGCCGTGCCGCCCCCCATGCCCTCACGTCCCCGCATGTCGTCGCGTCCTCGCATGTCGCCCCTTCCACGCATCTCGTCGGCCCCGGCGGTTCCCGGCGCCGTCCGCTCCTCCGGCTCGCCCCGGCGGTGCCGGCCGCGGCCCGCCGCTGCTCCCGCCGCGCCCGCCGCTCCGGCGGCTCCCGCACCGGCCGCGGCCCCCGTGCCGCCCGCGCCGCCGCGTTCCCGGGCGGCCCAGCCGCCCGCGCCCGGCTCGTTGGCCTTGCGCCAGTGGGCGTCCCAGTCGATGCCGTAGTGGTCGTAGAGACGGTGCTCCTCGTCCTCGGAGAGGTGCCCGCCGCTGTCGATGTCGACGTGCGGTGCTCCCTTGATCTTGTCCCGGGAGTACGGCACCTCCAGGTGGTCCTCGACCGTCCGTGCGTCCCGCACGGGCACGAACGACTCGTGCGAGCCGAACATGCCGGTCTTCACGGTCACCCACTCCGGCTCGCCGGTGGCGTCGTCCACGAAGACGTGTTTGGCCTCGCCGATCTTGCGGCCGTCGGAGGCGTACACGGGATGGTCCAGCACACTGGGGATCTGGTCTCGTGTGATCACTTGTCTGCTCCCTTGGGTGGTTACGGATGAGCCCGCCCCGGGCCGTCCCGCACGGGCGTGGTCGGCAGGCGCGCGGACCGCGTTCCCCCGGGCGGCACCGGCGACCTGTCCCTCACCTCCTCCGTCACGCGCGGGCCGGCGACCCGCCCCTCACGACTCCTCCTCGGACGTCTCGGTCGTGTGCCCGCTCGTCCGCTCGATCGACGGCGTCCCGCGCACCTCCCGGCGCCCCCGGGCGAAGAGGACCGCCCCGGCCACCGCCCACACGCCGGTGACGATCAGCGCGGCCCAGCGCAGGTCCATCGCGCCCCACAGCAGGAACATCAGCGTCAGGGAGAGGAACCAGAGCACCATGCACCCGGCGAACACGGCGCCGCCGAAGAGTCCGGCCGTCTTCCGCGCCCGCCACGCGTCCTCCCGGAGTTCCGACCTCGCCCGCCGGATCTCCTCGCGGACCAGCCGCTCCACGTCCACCTGTCCGCCCGGGGACGGGCCCACCGATGTCGCCATGTCATACCTCCGTAGGCGTGTCCTGCGCCGGGCCCGCCGAGTGCCGGCGGCCCGGACCAACCGGGGAATCCTCATCGCGCTCCGTCCGCTCGCCCGAACCGCGTGCCCGGCGGGAGCCCGGCCGCGGCGACGGTCCGACTCCGCCCCCGGCCCGACCCGTCGTCGGCCGTGTGCCGCATGAGCGACCCTCCTCCGGAGTGCGTTCCGCAGGCCCGCCCGCATCGGTGCGGATCGCTGTCGCCTCGGACGCCTCCATTCGGGTAACCACCCCTCATGGTGCAAAACGCATCAAAAACCCCGCAACAGGAGAAACGTGGGCCACACTGTTCGCGTGCGGAACGAAGGCCGCGCCGGCCCGTTCCCCGCACCCGCGGTGCCGCCCCCGTCGACAGGGCGTAGCCGCCGCACGGCGGCCGGTGAGCCCGGTGAACCCTGGTGAGACCCGCCCGTAAACCTTGGTATCGTTGTCCGCGCGAGCACGCACCGGGTCCGGGTGGCGGAATGGCAGACGCGCTAGCTTGAGGTGCTAGTGCCCTTTATCGGGCGTGGGGGTTCAAGTCCCCCCTCGGACACCACGAAGAGAACCCCAGCCACGGCTGGGGTTCTTCTGTTTCCCGAGTGCGATGTGCCCCTTGCTCGGTGGCTGACCGCCGGACAGGTCCCCGTGTCCGGCGCCGGGCCCGCCGATGAGGTCACCCCTGTGCCCCGCCGGCGGTTGGGCCTGGCGGGCCGATCGTGTCGGCGGTACGGGGGTCCCTTTCAGTCGCACTGGTGGGCCGTGCGGGAGCAGTGCGGCGAGCGATGGTCGCGGAAGGGGACGAGCCGACGTACGTGGTCAACGGGCGGACCCACACGGGTGGGGTGACGTGCGGGCGCACCGGAGCGGCGCGTTCCCGTCGCGTCACCGCATGGTGCCCGAACGGTCAGTCGTGCAGGGCCGCGAGCAGTGTCGGCAGAGACCTGCGGAACTCCCGGGACCAGTAGGCGGGGTCGTGGGTTCCGGGGTGGAAGTGCGTGCTGAGGCGGGCGCCCACTCGGTCGAGGTGGGCGGCCAGGGTCTCGTTCTCCTCCCGCATGATGGCTTCGGTGGGGGAGTAGACGTCCTCGGGGAAGGGGTTGTCGGGGTTCTCCAGCCCGGGGATGTCCGGGTCGGGTTCGGTCCCCGGCGGGTCGAGCGGCCCGAGCCGGCCGTCGCCGCAGGACAGGTGGACGGGGAGGCCGCGCAGCCGGTGCGCGAGGTGGACGGGGTCGTGCGCCTCCCAGATCGCGCGCTGCCGCACCGGGTGGCCCCACAGGGCGAGCCAGTCCATGCCGAGGTACGTCATCCCGGCCCGGACGGTGTGCGGGTGCCGGAGCGGGTGGACGTAGCCGCTGTAGCTCGCCGCCGCACGGAACAGGCCGGGGCGGCGGGCGCTGTAGGAGAGGGCGCCGAAGCCGCCCTGCGACTCCCCGGCCACCGCGCGCCGCTGCCCGGCGCCGAAGTGCCGCTCCACCAGCGGCATGACCTCCTCCAGGTGGTAGGTCTCCACTCGGGGCGGCCCGCCGACGCCGTGGTTCCACCAGTCGGTGGAGAAGCCGTACAGCGGCATGTCCGGCATGACGACGAGGGTGTCCCGCAGGTCCGTCAGGCGGTGGATGGTGTGGTGCTCCGTCCAGGACAGATGGTCGCCGTCGCCCCCGGGCAGCAGGTAGAGCGTGGGCCAGCGTGCGCCGAGGTGGCGCCGCCGGTACCAGCCGCGTGGGGTGAGCAGCCGGACCGCGCCCCTTCCGCCGAGCGCCGGGGAGTCGAGCGTCAGATCGATGAGGCGCTCACCGGCACGTGCCACCCGGACCACCCGGGGGCGGCGGGGCCCGGCGGGGCCCGGCGGGAGTGGTCGCCCGCGCGGCGGCGGCCGGACCGGCGGACGCCACCAGCCCGAGGGCGGCGAGTGAGGACAGGGCGCGGCGTCGTGAACGGCCGGGCGTGGACGGAGTCATGGGCATCCCTTCGGGAGAGAGCGGCTGTTCTCCCGAATATGGACGGAGTCGTGGTTCCCGGGCATCGGGGACACGCCCCGGATCCACCCCTTGAGGACGGCCTGGCGCGGGAGCGCTCAGCGGGCGGGCAGCAGGACGCCGGGGTTGAGGATTCCGGCCGGGTCGAGCGCCGACTTGGCGGCGGTGAGCGCGGCGGCGAACGGGTCGGGGCGCTGCCGGTCGTACCAGGGGCGGTGGTCCCGGCCCACGGCGTGGTGGTGGGTGATGGTGCCGCCGTGCGCGACGATCGCCTCGGAGACGGCCGCCTTGATCTCGTCCCACTGCGCCACGGTGCTGCCCCAGCGTCCCGGCGCGTAGACGCCGTAGTAGGGGGCGGGGCCGTCCGGGTAGACGTGGGTGAAGCGGCAGGTGACCACGCCCGCGCCGGCCACGGCCCGCAGTGCCCCGGTCGCGGCCTCGGTGATCGCGTGGTGCAGCGCGTCGAACCGGTCCCACGTGCAGGCGGTCTCGAACGTCTCGACGATCATGCCGTGCCGGGCCAGGGCGTCCCGCTGGTAGGGCATGCGCAGGAACGCCGCGCGCCAGGCCCGTTCCGCCCCCGCCCCCGCCTCGTCCGGTATCGCGTCGCCGCCGTCCCGCCCGGCGCTGCGGCCCCGCCCGGCCGGGACGGTGCCGCCGTGCGCCCGGGCCAGTTCGACCGCGCGGCGCAGGGGGGCGTCGACGGGGTGGTCGGCCGACTCGAACCCCAGGACCAGCACGCCGCCGCCCACGGCGACGTCCGCGTTGAGGAACGCCTCACCGGCGTCCAGGAGCCGGCAGTTCGCCGGGTCCAGCCCGCTCTGGGCGACGTCGCGCGTCGCGGCCACGGCGGCCGGCCACGTCTCGAAGTGCACGGACGCGGCGGCCTTCCAGCGCGGTCGCGGCCGCACGCGCATCCACGCCTCCGTGATGACGCCGAGGGTGCCCTCGGAGCCGAGGAACAGCCGGTCGGGTGAGGGCCCGGCGCCGGAGCCCGGCAGTCGGCGGGAGGCGCTGATCCCGCTCGGCGTCACCACCCGCAGGGACTCCGTCAGCTCGTCGATGTGGGTGAGCACGGTGGCGTAGTGGCCGCCGGCCCGGGTGGCCAGCCACCCGCCCAGGGTCGAGAACGCGAAGGACTGGGGGAAGTGGCGCAGCGTCAGCCCGTGCGGGCGGAGCTGGTCCTCCAGGTGCGGCCCGAGGACGCCGGCCTGGACGCGGGCCGCCCGGCTGATCGTGTCGACCTCCACGACGCGGTCGAGCCGCTCCAGGTCCAGGGTGACGACGGCGGGGTGGCCGTCGAAGCGGGGCTCGACGCCGCCGACCACGGAGCTGCCCCCGCCGTAGGGGATGACCGCGTAGTCGCGCCCGGTGCACCACTCCAGCACGGCCACGACGTCGCGTTCGTGACGGGGCCGGGCCACCAGGTCGGGCACGGAGGCCAGGTCGCCGTGCAGGTTTCGCACGACGTCCCGGAACGCCTTGCCGCGCGCGTGCGCCGCGCGGTCGCCGGGCTCGGTGGAGCACAGCGGGGCCAGCGCGTCGGGCACCACGGCCCGGGAGGGCGGCAGCCCGAGCGACGCCACCGGAGGCGGCCGGTGGCCGGTCAGCTCGGCGTCCGGCAGGGCGGCCCGCACCCGGCGCAGCAGCGTGTCCAGTTCGGCGCCGCCTACGGCGTCCTCGACGTGCCCCCAGCCCCACCACGATCGCGTCCCACCCACGCCCGGCACCTCCGCTGGTTCTCGACGTCCGGGTAAGTTACCGCGCGGTCACCGGTGGAGGTACCCCGCGCGGACGGCCCGCGCTCACCCGGGCGGCCCATGCGGGGCTCGACGCGACCGCCGCACGGGTGGACCCTGGAGACGGTGAGGGAGCGGGGAGAAGGGAGCCCGGTGCCATGGGCGGATTGCCGGTCATCGCGGCCGTCGACGGGTCCGAGCCGAGCCTGCGGGCCCTGGACTGGGCCGTGCAGGCCGCCCGGCTGCACGGCGCCGAGCTGCTCGTGGCGCACGTGTGGCCCTGGCCGCCCAACATCCACGGCGCTCCCGAGCCGCCCCCCACCGCGCCCCCCGCCGTCGAGGACCCGGTGCTCGACGGCGTCCGCGAGCGCCTCGCGGGCCGGGAGGGGATGCCGGAGACCCGCTTCACCACGCTCAGCGGCACCCCCTCCGCCGCCCTGCCGGAGCTGGGCGGGCAGGGCCGGTTGCTGGTGTTGGGCTCACGGGGGCGGGGCGGTTTCGCCAGCCTGCTGCTCGGGTCCAACGGACGGGCCTGCGCGGTGCACGCGGGCTGCCCCGTCGTGGTCGTGCCGCACCACGAGCGTGGCCGCGGCGCCGTGGCCGAGCCCGTCGGGCGCGTCGTCCTCGGCCTGGAGCCGCAGGAGACGGTGGACGCGGTCGTGGACTTCGCCTTCCGGGAAGCGCTGCTGCGCGGCGCACAGCTCCAGGTCGTCACGACCTACCCGGTTCCGTTCTCCACGCTGACCCTGCTCGGCGCGCCGCAGATGGACCTGACCGACCCCGAGGGGCCGCAGATCGCCCGGGAGACGGGGCAGGAGCAGCGGGAGCGGTTGGAGCACGCCACGCGGGGCCGCGCCTCGGAGGTCGACGTCGACTGGGTCGTGGCGCCGGGCGACGCGGCCGGACGGCTGGTCGACGCCTCCGACGCGGCCGACCTCGTCGTCGTCGGACGGCATCGCCACCGGCTGCGGCACGCGGGGATGTTCGTCGGCTCGGTGTCGAACGCCGTCCTGCTGCACGCCCGCTGCCCGATCGCGGTGGTGCCGCCGCCGGACCACTAGGGGCGCCGCGGCGGAGCCGTGGGACGGCCACCGGCGTGTCGGCCCCGGATGGGCGTGCGCGAGGTGCGTGCCCCTCCTCACGGATCTAGCGTCATGCGTGACGGTGCGTGGTCAACGTGTGTGCGGAACGGTCCGCAGCGGCCCCGCCCGGGAACCCTGGAGTACCCCCGATGCGCCCCTTGCGCCTGGTGCCCGCGACGCTGGCGGGCACGGCCTGCCTCATAGCCGCGACAGCCGCCCCCGCGTACGCCGCCGACGCCGAGGTCACGCCCCGGCGTAGCGCGCCGGGCGGCACCCTCACCCTCTCCGTCGACTGCGGTCCCACCGACGGGAGCATCCCAGGCGGCATCAAGGCGAGTTCGCAGGCGCTGGCCAGGGGAACGGTCACGCTGCGCCGCGTCGACGGGCGGGAGTCCGGCGACGGGGAGGGCGGACCCGTCTACCGGGGGACGGCGAAGGTCGCCGGTCCCGACGTCTTCTCGGAGCGGGGACCGAACCCCGTCGGGCGCGTCTCGACGTGGGGCGTGGACGGCACCTGTCCGGGCGGTGAGCCGTGGGCGGCGAGCTTCGAGGTCGACCGGGAGGCGGAGGGGCCGAGGCGTTCGCCGCGGCCGACGCACTCGCCGCGGCCGACCGGTTCGCCGCAACCGACGCACCACGGGCAGCCCACGCACCACGGGCAACCCCCGCACGACGGGCAGCCCACGCACCACCCGACCCACCCGAGCGGACCCGTCCGCACCGGTGTGGGGGGCGCCTTCGAGGGCACCGACACCGCCGCCCTCCTCGGCGGCAGCGCCCTGCTGCTGGCCAGCGCCGGTGGCGCGGTGTACTGGAAGCGGCGTTCCGCACGCGGCCGGTCGTAGCGGCCGTCCCCGCGCCCGATCCCCCGGAGACGGTCAGGCTCCGGGGGATCTCGCCCGCGCGCGGCGCGCCTATTTGAGCAGCCGCGACATGCGGCGGTCGGCCAGCACCCGGCCGCCGGTCTGGCAGCGCGGGCAGTACTGGAGGGAGGAGTCGGCGAACGACACCTCCCGGATCGGCTCGCCGCACACCGGGCACGGCTCGCCGGTGCGTCCGTGGACCCGCAGGCCGAGCCTCTTCTCCGCCTTCAGCTCCCCGGCCGCCAGCCCTCGGGCCCGCTCGACGGCGTCCCGCAGGGTGGTGCCCATCGCCTCGTACAGCGTCGCGGTCTCGTCCTGCGAGAGGTCGGCGGCGAGCCGGTAGGGGGACATGCGGGCCGCGTGCAGGATCTCGTCCGAGTAGGCGTTGCCGATGCCCGCGATGACGCTCTGGTCGCGCAGGACGCCCTTGATCCGGTGCCGCCGGCCCGCCAGGAGTTCCCGGAAGGCCGTCAGGTCGAAGCCGGGGGCGAGCGGATCCGGACCGAGCCGGGCGACGCCGGGGACGTCGGCCGGGTCGCGGACGACGTAGACCGCGAGCCGTTTGCGGGATCCCGCCTCGGTCAGGTCGAACCCGGACCGGTCGGCCCCCGCGAGCCGGAGCCGCAGCGCCAGCGGGCCCCGGCCGGGCCGTGGCGGGGTCTGCGGCACGCTGTCGTGCCAGCGCAGCCAGCCGGCCCGTGCCAGGTGAACGACGAGGTGCAGGTCCCCGGCGACGAGGTCGAGGAACTTGCCGTGCCGGGCGACACCGGTGAACGTCGCCCCCTCCAGGGCGGTGACCGGCGGGTCGAACGTCTTCAGGACGCTGACCGCCACCGGTCGGACCGTGGCCACGGTCCGACCGGTGAGGCGGTCGGCCAGGACGTCGCGGAGCGCCGCCACCTCGGGCAGTTCGGGCATGCGCCCAGTGTCGCGCAGCCGTCCCGCCCCGGCACCTCGCGCGGCGGGACGACGCCTACTTCCGGTTGTAGAGGCGCATCGTCACCGTTCCGAAGACGACGCAGATGGCCCCCGCCCACCCGAGGGACCAGGCGATCTCGTCGGCGGGCCAGTCGCCCGCCATCAGCCCGCGCACGGCGGACGTCAGGTGGGTGACCGGGCTGTTGTGCACGAACGCCTGGAGCCACCCGGGCATCGTCGCCGGGTCGACGAAGATGTTGCTGAGGAACGTCAGCGGGAAGAGCACCATCATGCTGACGCCCATGACCGACTTCTCGGTGCGCAGCAGCAGGCCGAACATCGTCCACACCCAGGAGAAGCAGAACGAGAAGACGATCAGCAGCGCGACGCCGGCCAGCACACCGGTGACGCCGCCCTCCGGCCGGAAGCCCATGATCAGCCCGACCGTCAGCATGACCGCCGACCCTATGGCGTACCGGAGCATGTCGCCCAGGAGGTAGCCGACCATGGGGGAGGGGCGCCAGATCGGCAGGGTGCGGAACCGGTCGAACACGCCCTTGTCGATGTCGATGTTGACCGCGACACCGGTGTACATGGTGATCATCACGATGCTCATCACCAGGATGCCCGGCAGCAGCCCTTGCAGGTACTCCGTGGGCGACCCGGCCAGCGCACCTCCGAAGAGGTACGTGTACATCAGCACCATCATGATCGGGAACGCCGTGACGTCGAACAGCTGCTCCGGGACGTGCTTGATCTTCAGCACGGCCCGCCGGCCGAACGCCATGGACGTCGCCCATCCGCTCGGGCGCGGCGGACGCTCGGTGCTGATGAGGAGCGCGGAGAGGCTCTCGGCGGTGACCGGGGCCAGCTCCGCGTCCTGCGGCGCGGTGGGTGCGGGGGCGCTCATGCCACGGCCTCCTTCTGGTTCTTCCGGCCGTTCCGGTCCTCCGCGCTCGTGCGCGGGGCGGTCGTGCGGTCGGTGAGGGCGAGGAACACCTCGTCCAGGCTCGGCTGGCCGAGTGAGAAGTTGTCGACGACGATGCCGTGCTGCGCCAGCTCCGCCAGCACCCGGCCCGCCTGCTCGGCCGCGCCCCGCCCGCCGTCGCCCACCCGGGCGGTGAGCGCCAGCGGGTCCGGGTCGAGCGCCGCCTGGACGCCGAGCACGCCCGACAGCACGTGGGCCGCCTTCTCGCGCTGCTCGGCCTCACGCAGCCGCAGGTGGACGGTGCCGCCGCCCACGGACGCCTTCAGCTCCCCCTTGGTGCCCTCGGCGATGACGGTGCCCTTGTCGATCACGGCGATGCGGGAGGCCAGCTGGTCCGCCTCGTCGAGGTACTGCGTCGTCAGCAGGACCGTCGTCCCCTGGGCGACGACGGCCCGCACGATCTCCCACACCTGGTTGCGGCTGCGGGGGTCGAGGCCGGTCGTCGGCTCGTCCAGGAACAGCAGGTCGGGTGTGTTGAGGATGCTCGCGGCGATGTCGATGCGGCGACGCATGCCGCCCGAGTAGTTCTTCACCTGCCGCCCGGCGGCCTCGCTCAGCCCGAACGCCTCCAGCAACTGGCCCGATCGCTCCCGGGCGGCGCGCTTGCCGTGCCCCAGCAGCCGGCCGAGCAGCACGAGGTTCTCGGTGCCGGTCAGATCCTCGTCGACCGAGGCGTACTGCCCGGTCAGGCTCACCAGGCCGCGCACGGTGTCGGCCTCGTGCAGGACGTCGTGCCCGAAGACGCGGGCCTCGCCGCCGTCGGGCTTGAGCAGGGTGGCGAGCATCCGCACCGTCGTCGTCTTCCCCGCGCCGTTGGGCCCGAGGACGCCGTAGACCGTGCCCGCCGGGACGGTGAGGTCGATGCCGTCCACCGCGCGGGTCTCCCCGAAGGTCTTCACCAGGCCGGAGGTCTCGATGGCCGGGCCTCCGCCCGGGCCCGCACGCCGCGTGGTGCGCCCCGTTCGGTCAAGTGCTGTCATCATCCGCTCGCTTCCGTAAAACGTTGCCGAAGGTTCCGACGGTCGCCACGGCCGTTTCTCATCGGTCGGCCGACGCGCTGCTCCGCGCGCCGCCGCCCGCCGGGCCGCAGCCGGGGTGAGGGCCATCGCTCATCCTGCCGGTCGCCACTGACAACGCCCCCGGGCCGCGGAGCGCGGCACGCCTCCGGACGGGTGCGCGGAGGCGTTGGGCAAAGCATTACGCTCCTGTGCATGACCGCACTCGGCGAGAACGACGCGACCACCTCCGCAGGCCCGGGGCGCCCCACCGGCGCTCTGACCCCCCGACAGGCCCGCCTCGTGCGCGGGGTCGCCGCCGCCGTCGTGATGCTCGCCGTGGCCGTCACCATGGGCGTCCGCTTCGCCGCCGAGCCCTCGCTCCTGACGCTCGGGCTCTACGGCGTGGCGCTGATCCTGTCCGGCACGGCCATCGTGCTGAGCCGTCTGGGCCGCACCCGCGTGGCCACCGCGGTCCTCGGCGGCGGCCTGGCGGTCGCCGTCCTCGCCGTCCTGCTGCGGTGACCGCGGGGGCAACCCCCGGTGTACGCCCGGGTGCTGGGACGGGTGGCGCTGCGCCCGGCCGGGTCCGGTGCGTAGGCTGCCGCCCATGGACGGAGAACTGCCCGACGTGCGGGCTTCGGATGCGGAACGGGACGAGATCGCCGAGGTGCTGCGGGACGCCCTCGCCGACGGCCGCCTCGACACCGACGAGTTCGGCGAACGCCTCGACGCCGCGTACCGCGCCCGCACCCGGGGCGAACTCGTGCCGCTCGTGGCGGACCTGCCCCAGGCCGACCACCGTGCGGCGTCCCCGGCCCCGCGCGCGGCGGACGGCTGGGCCGACCGGTTCGGCGGCACGGCCAGTTCGCGGGGCGGCTTCGCCCTGATGGGGGCGTTCGTCCGCAAGGGCCGCTGGGTCGCGCCGCGCACGTTCACCGCCGTCGCGGTGTGGGGCGGCGGGGAGATCGATCTGCGCGAGGCCCGCTTCGAGGACCGCGAGATCGTCATCCGCGCCACCGCCGTGATGGGCGGGGTGCAGATCGTCGTCCCGCCCGACGCCGAGGTCACGGTGGGGGGCGTCGGCATCATGGGCGGCTTCGACCACTCCGCGACGGGCGGGGGGACCCCGGGCGCCGTCCGGGTCAGGGTCACGGGCCTGGCCTTCTGGGGCGGTGTGTCCGTGGAACGCAAGCCGCTCCAGAGCCCCGGCGGGGAGCGCAAGGGCCTGCCCGGCGGCGCCTCGCCCGGCACGTGACCGGCTACGCCGCGCGGCACACGACCCCGGCCACCGCCGAGGAGGCGGTCGCCGTCCAGGGCGAGCTGCGCGGACGGGTCGTGGTGGCCGACGAGGCACCGCCCCCGGGGCGGCCGGGCACGCTGGTCGCCGGTGTCGACGTCGCGTACGACGACGCGCGCGACACGGTCGCGGCCGCCGTGGTGGTCCTGGACGGCGGCACGCTGGAGGTCGTCGAGGAGGCGACGGCGGCGGGTCCGGTGCCCTTCCCCTATCTCCCCGGCCTGCTCGCGTTCCGGGAACTGCCCGCCGCGCTGGCGGCCCTCGACCGGCTGCGCGGCGTCCCCGACCTCGTCGTCTGCGACGGCTACGGCCTCGCCCACCCCCGCCGGTTCGGGCTCGCCAGCCACCTGGGCGTGCTGACGGGGCTGCCGTCGGTCGGCGTCGCGAAGAACCCGTTCGGCTTCGCGCACGGCCCGTTGGACGCGGAGCGCGGAGCCCGGGCGGCCCTGACGGACCCCGCGACGGGCGAGGTGGCCGGGGCGGCGCTGCGGACGCGGGCCGGCGTCAAGCCCGTGTACGTCTCCGTCGGCCACCGGGTGACGTTGGACGCCGCCTGCGCGCACGTCCTCCGCCTCGCCCGCGACGTCCGGCAGCCGGAGACGACGCGGCGGGCCGACCGGCTGTGCCGGGCGGCGCTCGCCCGCGCGGTGGCGGGGGCCTGACCGGGCGCGCGTCCGCCCGGCCCCCGCCGCCGTCTCAGATCCCGGCCTCCGGCCCGCCCGTGTGCGTCACCCGGAACTGCAGCCCCGCCTTCCGCAGCCGTGCGGTCAGCGCCGATCCCATCGCCTGTGCCGTCGTGACCTGGCCGGAGGTCGCCGGAAGGTCGTCGAAGGCCAGCGAGAGAGCGGACTCGGCGAGCATCTTCGCCGTCTCGTCGTAGCCGGGGTCGCCGCCGCGGACCTCGGTCGCCACCCGTCGGCCGCCCCCCTCGCCGAGGAACCGCACGGAGAAGCGGCTCCGGGCGCGGCGGGCCTCGTCGGGGCCCTCACCGGGCGCCAGCCGGGACGACAGCCAGCGCCGGGCGGGCGGGATCTGGGCCAGGCCGACGAGCCCGGCCACCCCGGCGATGCCGCCCAGGGCCAGCGGCAGCGAACGCGTCCTCACCGCGTGGCGGTAGGTGAAGTGCGGCCCGTACCGTTCCAGGGCGGCGGCGGAGCGGCCCACGATCTGGGTGTCGATCGTCGGCAGGGGCACCGCCCAGGCCCCCAGCAGGCCCTGGCGCCGCACGGACCCCAGCGGCAGTGAGACGCGGCGCCCGGCCGGCCGGGCCTCGGCCCGGCGGCGTTCCCGCGCGGCCTGGAGCATCTGCGGTCCTCGGGAGAAGGCGCCCAGCGCCGAGGCGAACGTGCCGCCGGAGAACGTCGCGTTGCTCCACACGTAGCCGTCCACGGACAGCGGGACGCCCTCGGGGAGCAGGCCGACGGTGAACAGGACGCCCAGGTCGTGCGGGACGGAGTCGAAGCCGCAGGCGTGGACGAGGCGGGCCCCGGTGCGCCGGGCCGTCGCGTCGTGGCGGACGTACATGCGGTCGACGAACTCCGGCTCGCCGCTGAGGTCCACGTAGTCCGTGCCGGTCTCCGCGCACGCGGCGACGAGCGGCTCGCCGTGGCGCAGGTAGGGGCCGACGGTGGTGATGACGACCTTCGTGTCGGCCGCCAGCGCGCGCAGCGCGGCCGGGTCGGCGGCGTCGGCCTCCAGCAGGGGCAGGTCGGCGCAGTGCGGGAAGGAGGCCGTGAGCTCCTCGCGGACGGCGGCCAGCTTGGCCCGGTTGCGTCCGGCGAGCGCCCACCGGCAGTCCCCGGGGGCGTTCTGCGCCAGGTAGCGGGCGGTGAGCCGGCCGGTGAAGCCGGTCGCACCGAAGAGGACGAGGTCGTGGCTGGCGGGCAACGGGGGCTCCTTCGCCGGGTCGGGTCCGGTCCGGTCCGCTCGGGTCCCTGCGGGGTCGTCCCGTGGTGCGGACGGCGGGCGGCTGTCGGTGGCCGCGCCTACGGTGACCGTATGGCCAAGGCAGGCAGTGATCCAACGGCGGTGTGGGACGCGGTACGTGAGTTCGCCCTCACTCTGCCCGGCGCGGTGGAGGAGTTCCCGTGGGGCGAGAGCGTGGTGAAGGTGAACCGGAAGGTGTTCGTCTTCCTCGGCGGGGGTGACGGCGGCCCGGCCCCGGGGATCACGGTGAAGCTGGTGGACGACGAGGTCCACGCGCACGCGCTGAGCTGCCCGGACGCGGCCCCCGCCGGGTACGGGCTGGGGCGCTCGGGCTGGGTCGGCGTGCCGCTGGCTCCCGAGGGCGCGCCGGGGGTGGAGCTGCTGCGGGAGTGGGTCGAGGAGAGCTACCGGACGATCGCCCCCCGGAGCCTGGTCGCCGAATGGGACGCCACGCGGTCGGACGGCTGAGGTCCCCGCCGCGCGGGCTCCGCGACGCCGCGGTGTACCCGCCGGTAATCCCGTGCCCCGAAGGGCTTGTGGAAACAGGAACACGTTCTT
Organism: Streptomyces chumphonensis; assembly: GCF_014779715.1. Classification (GTDB taxonomy): domain Bacteria; phylum Actinomycetota; class Actinomycetes; order Streptomycetales; family Streptomycetaceae; genus Streptomyces; species Streptomyces chumphonensis. The sequence goes on along the minus strand of NZ_JACXYU010000002.1, from coordinate 300,187 downwards.
AGCATCATCGGTGTTACATCAGTTGTGTCACACGGCTGGGGGCCTGATGGAGGCGGCGAGGAGCGGGACGGGACCGCTGTCCGGGGTGCGCGTGGTGGAGCTGGCCGGGATCGGTCCCGGCCCCTTCGCCGCGATGCTGCTCGGTGATCTCGGGGCCGACGTCGTGCGCGTGGACCGCCCCGGCGGCCCGGGCCTCGGCATCGAACCGCGCCTGGACGTCACCGGCCGCAACAAGCGCTCCGTGCTGCTCGACCTGAAGTCCGCGACCGGCCGGGACACCCTGCTGGATCTCGTGGCCCGCGCCGACGTCCTGGTCGAGGGCTACCGCCCGGGCGTCGCCGAGCGGCTCGGCGTCGGCCCCGGCCCGTGCCTGGAGCGCAACCCGGCCCTCGTCTACGGGCGGATGACCGGCTGGGGCCAGGACGGGCCCCTGGCCCCCCGGGCGGGCCACGACATCGGCTACATCGCCCTGACCGGGGCGCTCGGCCTCACCGGCACGGCAGACGGCCCGCCCCACTTCCCGGCGAACCTGCTCGGCGACTACGCGGGCGGCTCGCTCTACCTCGTCGTCGGCGTCCTGGCCGCCCTGCACCACGCACGGACGCACGGCGCCGGACAGGTCGTGGACGCCGCGATCGTGGACGGCACCAGCCACCTGACGGCCATGCTCCACGGCATGCTCGCCGCCGGAGCCTGGCAGGACGCCCGGGGGAGCAACCTGCTGGACGGCGGCAGCCCCTTCTACGGCGTCTACGAGACGGCCGACGGCGGCCACATGGCCGTCGGGGCCCTGGAGGAGCGGTTCTACGCCGAGTTCACCCGACTGCTGGGGCTGGACGAGGAGACGGCCGACCGTTCTGACCCGGCCGGCTGGGACGCCCTGCGCGCGGCCGTCGCCGACCGCTTCCGCCGCCGGACCCGGGAGGAGTGGACGGCCGTCTTCGCCGACTCGGACGCCTGCGTGGCCCCCGTCCTCTCCCTGCGGGAGGCGCCGGAGCACCCCCACCTCGCCGCCCGGGGGACGTTCGTGGAGCACGCCGGCCTCACGCAGCCGGCGCCAGCCCCCCGCTTCTCCGCCACCCCCGGCGCGGTGCGCACGGCCCCCGCCCCGTCCGGCGCGGACACCGCGTCCGTGGCCCGCGACTGGGGGCTGCCGCCCGAGGCGTTCGGCGGCGGTCCCGGTCGCGGGAGAGCACCGAGTCCCACCGAACCACACAACCCCTCCGCGTACCGAAAGGCCGCACCGTGAGCACCGAAGCGTTCGTCTACGACGCCGTCCGCACCCCCCGAGGACGCGGCAAGGCAGCCGGCTCCCTGCACGCCACCAAGCCCATCGACCTGGTCGTGGGCCTCATCCACGAGATCCGGGCCCGCTTCCCCGACCTGGACCCGGCCGCCATCGACGACGTCGTCCTCGGCGTCGTCAGCCCGCACGGCGACCAGGGTTCCGACATCGCCAAGATCGCGGCCATCGCCGCCGGGCTGCCCGACACCGTGGCCGGGGTGCAGGAGAACCGCTTCTGCGCCTCGGGCCTCGAAGCGGTGAACCTCGCGGCCGCCAAGGTGCGCTCCGGCTGGGAGGACCTGGTGCTCGCCGGCGGCGTGGAGTCCATGTCGCGGCTGCCCATCGGCAGCGACGGCGGCGCCTGGGCCATGGACCCGATGACGAGTTTCGAGACCGGCTTCGTGCCGCAGGGCATCGGCGCCGACCTCATCGCCACCGTCGAGGGCTTCTCCCGCCGCGACGTGGACGAGTACGCGGCCCTGTCCCAGGAGCGCGCCGCCGAGGCGTGGAAGGCGGAGCGGTTCGCCCGCTCGGTGGTACCCGTCAAGGACCGCGCCGGCCTCACGATCCTCGACCACGACGAGCACATGCGGCCGGGCACCACGGCCGACTCCCTGGCCGCGCTCAAGCCGTCCTTCGAGACCATCGGCGACCTGGGCGGGTTCGACGCCGTCGCGCTCCAGAAGTACCACTGGGTCGAGAGGATCGACCACGTGCACCACGCGGGCAACTCCTCCGGCATCGTCGACGGCGCCGCGCTCGTCGCCGTCGGCAACGAGGAGACCGGCCGCCGCTACGGCCTCACCCCCCGGGCCCGCGTCCTGTCCGCCGCCGTCTGCGGCGCGGACCCGACCATCATGCTCACCGGTCCCGCGCCCGCCTCCCGCAAGGCCCTCGCCAAGGCCGGGCTGACGATCGACGACATCGACCTCGTCGAGATCAACGAGGCCTTCGCCGCCGTCGTCCTGCGCTTCGTGCGCGACATGGGCCTGAGCCTGGACCGGGTCAACGTCAACGGCGGCGCCATCGCGCTGGGCCACCCCCTCGGCGCCACCGGCGCCATGATCCTCGGCACCCTGATCGACGAACTGGAGCGGCGCGACCAGCGGTACGGGCTGGCCACCCTGTGCGTCGGCGGCGGCATGGGCATCGCCACCGTCGTCGAACGCCTCTGAGCACCGGACGCCCCCGCCCGCACCCGACACCTCCCTGGAGACCGACCGCCATGCCCGAGTCCACGCCCGCCGCGATCCGCTGGGACCGCGACGCCGACGACGTCGTCACCCTCACCCTCGACGACCCCGACCAGTCGGCCAACACCATGAACGCGGCCTTCACCGCGTCGCTGACCGAGGTGGCCGACCGCCTCGAAGCCGAACGCGACACCGTGCGCGGCGTCATCGTCACCTCGGCCAAGAAGACGTTCTTCGCGGGGGGCGACCTGCGCCTGCTCATCCGGGCCACGCCCGAGGACGCGCAGGACGTCTACGACAGGAGCATGCGGATCAAGCGCGACCTGCGGCGCATCGAGACGCTCGGCAAGCCGGTCGTCGCCGCCATCAACGGGGCCGCGCTCGGCGGCGGTTACGAGATCGCCCTGGCCTGCCACCACCGCGTCGCCCTGGACGCGAAGGGCAGCCGCATCGGCCTGCCCGAGGCCACCTTGGGCCTGCTGCCCGGAGGTGGCGGCGTCGTGCGCACCGTGCGGCTGCTCGGCATCGCCGACGCGCTGCTCAACGTCCTGCTCCAGGGGCAGCAGCACGTCCCGGCCGCCGCGCTGGAGAAGGGCCTGGTGCACGCCCTCGCCACGAGCGAGGAGGACATGCTGGCCCAGGCGCGGGCCTACATCGACGCCCACCCCGAGTCGCACCAGCCCTGGGACGTCCCCGGCCACAGGATCCCCGGTGGCACCCCCGCGCACCCGAAGTTCGCGGCCAACCTCCCGGCGTTCCCCGCCAACCTGCGCAAGCAGACCGGCGGCGCCCCCTACCCCGCCCAGCGCAACATCCTGGCCGCCGCCGTCGAGGGCAGTCAGGTCGACTTCGCCAACGCCGAGGTCATCGAGGCCCGGTACTTCACCGAACTGGCCACCGGGCCGATCGCCAAGAACATGATCCAGGCGTTCTTCTTCGACCTCCAGGCGGTCAACGCCGGAGCCAGCCGCCCCGGCGGCGTCCCCGAGCGCCGGGTCTCCAAGGTCGCGGTCTTGGGCGCGGGCATGATGGGGGCGGGCATCGCCTACTCCTGCGCCAAGGCCGGGATCGAGGTCGTGCTCAAGGACGTGTCCCGGGAGGCCGCCGAGAAGGGCAAGGACTACTCCGTCGCCCTGGTCGACAAGGCGCTGGCCCGGGGCCGGACCACCCAGGAGAAGCGGGACGCGCTGCTCGCCCGCATCACGCCCACCGCCGAGGCGGCCGACGTCGCCGGGTGCGACGCCGTCATCGAGGCCGTCTTCGAGTCCACCGAGCTGAAGCACCGGGTGTTCCAGGAGATCCAGCACCTCGTCGAGCCCGACGCGCTGCTGTGCTCCAACACCTCCACACTGCCCATCACCGGCTTGGCCGAAGGCGTGGAGCGGGAGAGCGACTTCATCGGCCTGCACTTCTTCTCACCCGTCGACAAGATGCCGCTCGTGGAGATCGTGCGCGGGCGGAAGACCGGCGACGAGGCCCTGGCCCGCGCCTTCGACCTGGTGCGCCAGATCAACAAGACGCCCATCGTCGTCAACGACGCCCGAGGCTTCTTCACCTCCCGCGTCATCGGGCAGTTCCTCAATGAGGGTGTCGCGATGGTCGGCGAGGGCATCGAGCCCGCCTCCGTCGAACAGGCGGCCGCGCAGGCCGGCTACCCGGCGAAGGTGCTGTCCCTCATGGACGAACTGACGCTCACCCTGCCGCGCAAGATCCGCAACGAGACGCGCGCCGCGCTGGAGGCCGAGGGAGTCGCCTGGCCCGAGCACCCCGCCGAGGCCGTGATCGACCGGATGGTCGACGAGTTCGGCCGCCCCGGCCGCAGCGGCGGCGCCGGGTTCTACGACTACGAGGACGGCCGGCGCACGCGGCTGTGGCCCGGGCTGCGCGAGCACTTCGGCCGACCCGGGGGCGAGGGCCCCGAGGTGTCGCTGCGGGACCTGAAGGAGCGCATGCTCTTCTCCGAGGCGCTGGACACCGTGCGCTGCCTGGAGGAGGGCATCCTCACCACCGTCGCGGACGCCAACATCGGCTCCGTCATGGGCATCGGCTTCCCGCCGTGGACGGGCGGAGCCCTCCAGTACATCAACGGCTACGAGGGCGGCCCCGAGGGCTTCGTGACCCGCGCCCGCGAGCTCCAGGAGCGCTACGGCGACCGCTTCGCCCCGCCGGCGCTGCTGTTGGAGAAGGCGGAGAAGGGCGAGCGGTTCAGCGACTGACGGCGTCGTCGGGGGGCTCCGCCCCGGCCGCGTCAGGCCCCAGGCGCGGGACGCGCTCCTTCGGGAACGCGTCCCGCAGCTCGGCCTTGAGCGAGCGCTGGAACGCGGTCAGCAGGGCCTGCACGACGACGGGCTGCAGGTGGGCCGAGAGCGACTTCATGCGCTCCACGTCGGCCGGGGCGGGCCCGGCGGCCCGGTAGGGATCCCACACCTCGTCCCGGAAGAGCCGGCTCAGCTCCCGGGCCACCTCACGGGCGTGCCCGACGACGACCGAGCGCGCGGCGAGGATCGACTCCAGTGAGAACGGCACGTCCAGCAGCCGCACCCCCAGGTGGAGCAGCCCGGGGTCGACGAGGAAGACCTCCGGATCGTCCGTGGGCTCCAGGATGTTCATCGCCGTGAGCCGTTCGACGTCGGACTCCTCCAGGGCCCGGCCGCAGCGGCGCCGCAGCTGCTCCCGGGTGACCTCGTCGGTGCTGTCCGGCATCCAGGAGGCCACCAGGGCGCGGTGCACGGCCAGCTCGTCGGCGCTCATGCCCTCCGGCAGCCGCTGCACGTAGCGCTCGATGGCGGCCAGCGTCATGCCCTGGCTCTGCAGCTCCTCGATCAGGGCCAGCCGTGAGACGTGGTCGGGCCCGTACCGGCCGACGCGGCGGGGGCCGATGTCGGGCGGGGGCAGCAGACCGCGCGTGCTGTAGAAGCGGATCGTGCGCACGGTGACGCCCGCACGGGCGGCCAGTTCGTCGACGGTCATGCTCATGGTGCAACAGTATTGCTGTCTCACCAACGCTGTGAAGCCGTCCGCCCCCGCGCGTCCGGCCCCTGCGAGGCGACGGCGGGCAGGCTCACGTTCCCATCCCCTTGAGAGTCTCCTCGATGTCGTCGGCCGTGCCGGGCGGAGGGACCGGCCCGTGGGGGCCGGTCCCGGTCGGCTCAGTACCCGATCACGGGATAGTGGTCGGAGAGGTTGGTGTAGGTGTACGACGTGCCCCAGCTCGTGACCGTCCACGGCGCCGAGCGCTCGTCCACGGTCTCGTTGTGCCACTGGGCGGGGCGCGCGTGGCCGGCCCGGTGCAGGACGTGGTCCAGGTGCTCGCGGGCCTCGCCCGGGTAGCGGTCGGCCGCGATGGAGTTGCGCCGCGGGTCGAAGGAGTACGCGGGACCGGAGCGGCCGTCGGCGTCCACCAGGTCCGCGTCGGCCAGCATCGTCGGGTACTCGGAGCTGTGGCTGTCGACGTTGAAGTCCCCGGCGACGATCACCTGCTCACCGGCCGGGATGCGCCGGGCGTCCAGGAAGGCGTCGAGCTCCTCGAACTGGCTGCTGCGCACCCGCGCGGCCTCGCCCTCCCCGCAGCCGGGGTCGGTGGACTGGGCGTGCGTGCCCACGACGTGCACCGGCGTGCCGTCCACGTCCAGCTCGGTGTAGACGAAGCCCTTGTTGGAGTACCAGTCCGAGCCGCAGCCCTCCGCGTAGACGTACTGCTCCTTGCGGACGATGGGCCAGGTGCTCAGCACGGTGACACCCCCGTCCTCCGGGGTGAAGGAGGAGTACGCGCCCCCGGTCGCGTCCCAGCCGCCGCGCGAGCGGCCGAGCACCGGGGTGCGGTGCGGGTAGTCCTCGGCGGCGGCCGCCAGCAGGGCGTCGGAGGAGGAGTTGTCGAACGCCTCCTGGAGGACGACGACGTCGTTGCCCCGGAAGAAGTCGGTGCGGGGGATCTCGGCGGCCCGGTGGTCCTGGCCCCAGTTGGGGTACAGGTTCTTGCTGAACAGGAACGCGTTGTAGCTGAGGACCCGCAGCCGCGGGGTCTCGGCGGTGGCCGTCGCCGCCGCCGTCGGCGCCGCAGCGGCGGCGGGCGGGGCGGCACCGGCCACCACGGCGGCGGTGACGGCGACGGCGGCGAGGGCCGTCGAGCGGACGGAGCGAAGCCAGGGGCGCTTCGGCACGGGGACTCCCTTGGGGTGGGGACACGTTGACGCACAGGAAAGCAGCCGCGATTACTCCGAAGTAACCCTCAGGAGTGAGCGAAGTGCACCGCCGGCCAACTCCCGGCCTCAGCCCCTCACCGGATCCAGCGTCTCCGGGTCCGCCTCCCTCACCTCCCCGTCCAGGTGCAGCCACCGGGTGATGCCCAGAGACCGCAGGAACGGCACGTCGTGACCGGCCACGACGAGCGCGCCCTCGTAGCCCTCCAGGGCCTGCGTCAACTGGTCGACGGAGGCGAGGTCCAGGCTGTTGGTCGGCTCGTCCAGCAGCAGGAGCTGCGGTGCGGGCTCGGCCAGCATGAGGGCCGCCAGCGTCGCCCGGAGGCGCTCGCCGCCGGAGAGCGTCCCCACGAGCCGGTCCGCCCGCCCGCCGCGGAAGAGGAACCGCGCCAACTGCGCCCGGATGCGGTTGTCCCCGGCCTTCGGGGCCGTCCGCGCCACGTTCGCGACGATGCTCAGCCCCTCGTCGAGCACGTCCAGTCGCTGCGGCAGCATCCGGGTCGGGACATGGGCCGTCACCGTCCCGGACCGGGCCGGGAGCACCCCGGCGACCGTGCGCAGGAGCGTCGACTTCCCGGCGCCGTTGGCGCCGATCAGCGCGATCCGCTCGGGCCCGTGCACGTCGAAGGTCGCCCGTGCGCCGCAGCGCAGTTCGACCTCGTGCAGGCTCAGCACCTGGCGTCCGTGCGGGACGGCCGTGGACGGAAGCTCCACCCGGATGCGGGCGTCGTCGCGTACCTGCTCGGCCGCCTCGTCCAGCCGCTCGCGCGCGTCGGCGAGCCGCTGCTCGTGCAGGACGCGGTGCTTGCCGGCGGAGACCTGCGCACTGCGGGCGCGCAGCCGCATGACGGCGCGGGGCTCCCGCTTGGTGGCGTACATCTTCCGGGCGTAGCGCGTGCGGGCGGCCAGCTTGCCGTGCGCCTCGACCAGTTCCTGCTTCTGGCGGCGCAGATCGGACTCGGCCGCGCGCAGGGTGCGCTCGGCCGCCGCCTGCTCGGTGGCGAGCGCCTCCTCGTAGGCGGAGAAGTTCCCGCCGTACACGCGCACCTCCCCGTCGTGCAGGTCCGCGATCCGGTCGACGCGCTCCAGCAGTTCGCGGTCGTGGCTGACGACGACGAGCACGCCGCGCCAGCCGTCCACCGCCGCGTACAGCCGCCGCCGGGCCGCGCGGTCGAGGTTGTTGGTCGGCTCGTCGAGCAGCAGCACGTCGGGCCCGCCCAACAGCAGCGCCGCGAGCCGCAGCAGGACGCACTCGCCACCGGAGACCTCGCCGACCGTCCGGTCGAGCCCGACGCCCGTCAGGCCGAGGGAGTCGAGCGTCGCGCGGGCGCGCTCCTCGATGTCCCAGTCGTCCCCGAGTGCCGTGAAGTGCTCCTCGCGCGCGTCCCCCGACTCGATGGCATGCAGCGCCGCGCGGCGGGACGCGACGCCCAGGACCTGCTCGACGCGCAGGCCGGTCTCCAGCGTGACGTCCTGCGGCAGGTACCCGATCTCGCCGGTGACGCGCACCGTGCCGCTCTCCGGGGTGAGTTCCCCCGCCAGCAGCTTCAGCAGGGTGGACTTCCCGCTGCCGTTGGAGCCCACGAGGCCGGTGCGCCCGCAGCCGAGGGCCAGGTCGAGGCCGGCGAAGACGGGTGAGCCGTCCGGCCAGGCGAACGTGAGACCGGTGGCGGTCACGGAGAGGGACGGGCGGCCGGGGGTGGGGTGGGTAGACACAGGGCGCCTCCTGGTTGCTTCTCGAACGGGCTGAGAGGGGGAGCAACACGGGAAGACACCGCGGACCGGGCGGCGGGGGAGGGCGGCCGGAGGGGAGCGTCGGGAGGCCGGCCGGGGCCGGGCGGGGCTCGCCTCATCGAGGTCGCACCCGTGGCACGCGCCGGGCGGCGCGGACGTCCCGGGGGCCGGGACGTCGAACGGTGCACACGGTGTCTTCCGACCTCAGACGAGCAACGGCCTCTCCTATCAACGACTCCATGGCCGAAAGCGACGTTAGGACGGGGACCGTTACCGTGCAACGCATTTACGCGGTGACCGTGGATGTGCTGTGCTGCCGCACATGGTCCATACCAGTGCGCATTCCGCTCATCCCACGGTTCCGCTCCGGCCGATGACCGTTCCCGCTCACGAGGCGGCGGACCGGGGTCGGGCCTTCCACGCGATCATGTCCCAGCGCCGTACCGTCCGGGACTTCGACCCCCGGCCCGTCCCCGCCGAGACGGTGGACTGGGCGATCCGGACGGCGGCCACCGCGCCCAGCGGGGCCCACGTGCAGCCCTGGCGCTTCGTCGTCATCACCGACCCCGACCGCAAGCGGCGGCTGCGGGAGGCCGCCGAGGCCGAGGAGCGGGAGTTCTACGAGCGCCGCGCCTCCCAGGAGTGGCTCACGGCGCTCGCCCCGATCGGCACGGACTGGCGCAAGCCGTTCCTGGAGACCGCGCCGGTCGTCATCGTCGTCTTCGAGGTGCACAAGGGGCCGCACACACCGCGCCCCTACTACACCAAGGAGTCCGTCGGCATCGCGGTCGGGCTGATGCTGGCGTCACTGCACCAGTCCGGGCTGGCCACCCTCACCCACACACCGAGCCCGATGCGCTTCCTGAACGAGGTGTGCGAGCGGCCGGCCGAGGAGCGCGCCGCCTACGTCGTGCCCGTGGGGTACCCGGCCGCGGACGCGCGCGTGCCGGACCTGCGGCGCAAAAGCCTGGACGAGGTCGTCGTCCGGCTCTGAGAAGGCCCCCGTGGGGCGCCGGCACTGTCGGCGCCCCACGGACGGCGGCAGCCGTCAGCGCAGCCCGGCGCGGCGCAGGGCCTCGGCCATCGCGTCGTTGGCCGGGGCGCCGCCACCCTGCCGGCCGTCCCGCCGGCCGCCGCGCTGCCCGCTCCCGCGCTGCCCGCCGCGCTGGTCACCGCGTGCGCCGCCGCCGCGCTGCCCGCCGCGTTCGCCCTCCCGGCGGGCCGGCACGGCGCCACGGCGGCCGCCCCGACCGTCGCCCGGGCCCTTCCCCGGCTCGTCGTCGAGGCGCAGCGTCAGCGAGATGCGCTTGCGGGCCTCGTCCACCTCCAGGACCTTCACCTTCACGATGTCACCCGGCTTGACCACGTCGCGCGGGTCCTTCACGAACGACTTCGACATCGCCGAGACGTGCACCAGGCCGTCCTGGTGGACACCGACGTCCACGAACGCGCCGAAGGCCGCCACGTTGGTGACCACGCCCTCCAGCACCATGCCGGGGCTCAGGTCGGCGAGCTTCTCCACGCCCTCCTTGAACGCCGCCGTGCGGAAGGCCGGACGCGGGTCGCGTCCGGGCTTCTCCAGCTCGCCCAGGATGTCGGTGACGGTCGGCAGGCCGAACGTCTCGTCCACGAAGTCGGCGGGCCGCAGTGTCCGCAGGACCGTGGAGTCGCCCACGAGGGCCGCGACGTCCCCGCCGTGCGCCTTCGCCATCCGGCGCACCACCGGGTACGCCTCCGGGTGGACGCTGGAGGCGTCCAGCGGGTCGTCCCCGCCCCGGATGCGCAGGAAGCCCGCGCACTGCTCGAACGCCTTGGGCCCCAGGCGGGGCACGGACTTCAGCCCGGTGCGGCTGCGGAAGGGACCGTTGGCGTCGCGATGGGCGACGATGTTCTCCGCCAGGGTGCCGCCGATGCCCGACACCCGCGACAGCAGCGGCGCCGAGGCGGTGTTGACGTCGACCCCGACGCCGTTCACGCAGTCCTCCACCACCGCGTCCAGCGAGCGGGAGAGCTTCACCTCGGACAGGTCGTGCTGGTACTGGCCGACGCCGATGGACCTCGGGTCGATCTTCACCAGCTCCGCCAGCGGGTCCTGCAGGCGGCGGGCGATGGAGACCGCGCCGCGCAGGGAGACGTCCAGGTCCGGCAGCTCCTGCGAGGCGAAGGCCGAGGCCGAGTACACCGAGGCACCGGCCTCGGAGACCATGACCTTCGTCAGGCCCAGCTCCGGTTCCCGGGCCAGCAGGTCGGCGGCCAGCCGGTCCGTCTCCCGCGAGGCGGTGCCGTTGCCGATCGCGATCAGCTCCACGCCGTGCTCCCGGGCCAGCGCGGCGAGGGTCGCCAGCGAGGCGTCCCACTTGCGCGCCGGGGCGTGCGGGTAGATCGTGTCGGTCGCCGCGACCTTGCCGGTGGCGTCCACCACCGCCACCTTCACGCCGGTGCGCAGGCCCGGGTCCAGGCCCATCGTGGCCCGGCTGCCGGCGGGCGCGGCCAGCAGCAGGTCCCGCAGGTTGGCCGCGAAGACGCCGACGGCGTCGTCCTCGGCCGCCTGGCGCAGCCGGGTGCGCAGGTCGATCCCGAGGTGCACCAGCACGCGCGTGCGCCACGCCCACCGCACCGTCTCGGCCAGCCAGTCGTCCGCCGGGCGGCCCCGGTGGACGATGCCGAATCGCGCGGCGACGGCCCGCTCGTAGGCGGTCGGTCCCGGCTCCGACGCCGCCTCGGCGCTCGCCTCGGGCTCCAGGGTGAGGTCGAGGACCTCCTCCTTCTCACCGCGCAGCATGGCCAGCACGCGGTGCGAGGGCAGCTCCGTGAACGGTTCGGCGAAGTCGAAGTAGTCGGCGAACTTCGCGCCCTGCTCCTCCTTGCCGTCCCGCACCTTCGCGGCGAGCCGGCCGTGCCGCCACATCCGCTCCCGCAGCTCACCGATGAGGTCGGCGTCCTCGGAGAAGCGCTCGGTGAGGATCGCCCGCGCGCCCTCCAGCGCCGCGGCGGTGTCGGCCACGCCCGCGTCGGCGTCGACGAACGCCGCCGCTGCCGCGGCCGGCTCCACGGAGGGGTCGGTCAGCAGGCCGTCGGCCAGCGGCTCAAGCCCGGCCTCCCGGGCGATCTGCGCCTTCGTGCGCCGCTTGGGCTTGTACGGCAGGTAGATGTCCTCCAGGCGGGCCTTGGACTCCGCCGCGCGGATGCGCGCCTCCAGGGCGGCGTCGAGCTTGCCCTGCGTGCGCACCGACTCGAGGATCGCGGCGCGCCGGTCCTCCAGCTCCCGCAGGTAGCGCAGCCGCTCCTCCAGGGTGCGCAACTGCGCGTCGTCCAGGGTGCCGGTGGCCTCCTTGCGGTAGCGGGCGATGAACGGCACGGTCGAGCCGCCGTCGAGGAGCTCGACGGCGGCCCGGACCTGGCGCTCGGCGACGCCGAGTTCGTCGGCGATCCTGGCTTCGATGGAGATGGTCGTAGCGGTCACGCCCCGCATTGTGGCAGGCCGCGCCGACGGGCGGCGGCAGCCCCGCCCGCGCCGGGGCCGCTCAGCCCTTGCCGAACATGTCGGCGGGGAAGGCGCCCGCCTGGAGCGCGGCCCCGGAGAAGACGGTGCCCAGCTCCGTCAGCCGCTCGACGCCGGCGGCCCCCAGGTGCTCGTAGGGGGCACGGTCGCGGCGGTCGGTGTCCTCCTCGATCGCGCGGCGCAGCGCCACGCCCTCCTCGGTCAGCTCCCCGTCGGCGTCCAGCAGCCCGCGTGCCCGGAGCCGTTCCTGCGCGGCGGTCCAGTCCTCGCGGGTGTAGCCGCGGGTGCCCAGGGCCCACTTGGGGCTCATGCCCTTGCCGGTCGCGGTGTGGCTCACCTGGGCCTCCAGTCCGGTCAGGCCGGCGCCCATGAGGGCGGCCAGGTGCCCGTCGCCCCGGTGCTCGCGCAGCAGGGTGGCCGCGTGCCACAGGGCCAGGTGCGGCTCCTCGGGCACCGGCAGGTCGGCGTGGGCCGCGTAGAGGGGACGTGCTCCCCGCTCGCACGCCTCGGTGGCGCGCAGGGCCAGCTCGGCCGCCTCCGCCATCTCCGCGGAGGCGACGGCCTCCTCACCCAGCAGGCGTCGCAGGGTGCGGTCGGCGGCCCGCAGCCGGGCGTCCAGCACCTGCTGCGGGGTGGCCGTCCGCCAGGCGGCGGGCAGGTGCCGGGCGATCAGGGCGTGGTCGAAGCTGTAGAACGTCGCGGCGACGACGCCGGGGCCGACGGCGCCGAAGGCCGCCGCGCGGGTGGTGAAGTAGACGGCCCGGGGGTCGGTGATGCCGAGGGCCGCCAGTTCCTCGCCGGTGTCGGGGGAGAAGTAGACGGTCGAGTGGAGCGGATTGACCATGTTGTGGCAGCGCCGACCGGCCCGCGCGTGGAGAGTCGTCATGCCGCCACGTTACTGAGCGCTTGCTTATCTGACTAGGTCGACGGTCCCGCCCCGGTCGGCGGAGACCAGGTGAACACGGGGGCGCGGCGCTCCAGGAACGCGGCCACGCCTTCCTGGGCCTCCGTGCCCGACGCCGCCTGCCCGCTCCAGTACCGCACGCGGTCCGGCCGCGCCGGTCCGGCGGCGAACTCCTTGGCGGCGGCCTGCGTCAGCTGCGAGCGCCGGGTGAGGGCGCGGGTGAACTCCGTCACCCGCGCGTCCAGCCCCTCCTCGGGCAGCACCTCGTCCACGAGCCCCGTGCGCAGGGCGCGGTCGGTGCCGATGAGCTCGGCGGAGAACAGCAGGTGCTTGGCGGCCGACGGTCCGACGAGTTCCACCAGCCGCCTGGTCGAGGGCGCCGGGTAGACGATGCCGAGCTTCGCCGGGGTGATGCCGAACCGGGCGCCCTCGGCCGCGAACCGCAGGTCGCAGGCGACGGCCAGTTGGCAGCCGCCGCCCACGCAGAACCCGCGCACGACGGCGAGCGTCGGCTTCGGGAAGGCGGCCAGACGCTCCTCGGCGGCGAGCGCGAGCCCCTGCGGGGCGCTGTCCCCGCGCAGGCTGGCGATGTCCGCCCCGGCGCAGAAGGTGGCCCCCGAGCCGGTCAGCACCACGGCCCGCACGGCGGCGTCGGCGGCGAGGTCGTCGAGCAGCGGGGGCAGCTCCCGCCACATGGCGGCGGTCATCGCGTTGCGTTTGGCGGGGTGGTGCAGGCGCACGGTCGCGACCCCGTCCCGCCGCCCGCACTGAAGACCTGACTCCATGGCCGGGATGCTACGGCCCCTGTGGCGGGCCGCGACGTCCGGCCTGTGCCGACGCGTTGTCAGTGGCCCGGAATACGCTGCCCGCATGCGCGCTTCAGGAACGTTCACAGTTGCCGATTTCACGCCCGCGCCGGTGCCCGGCCCGCAGATCGACACCGCGGTGCCGGTGGGGGTGTCCACGATGGAGAAGCGGTTCGACGGCGAGGTGGCGGGGCGCTCGACCACGTTGTTCACCGCCGCCTTCGACGAGTCCACCGCGGTGGGCACGTACGTGGCGATGGAGTCCTTCGACGGGGCGCTCCACGGCCGGACGGGCCGCTTCAACTTCGCCCACGCCGCGACCACCCTGGGCGACGGCGGCCGTGCGGGCGAGTTCTTCGTCGTCGTTCCGGGCAGCGGCACGGGCGACCTGGCCGGCATCACCGGAGGCGGGGGCGTCGCGGTCGAGGCGGACGGCACGCACCGGATCTGGTTCGACTACGAACTCGGCCGGTAGCCCCCACCGCTCTCCGGGCGGACGGACCGGACTCGGGTACGAATCCGGGCATGCGGCCCGGAAAGCCGCAGAAACCTTTCAGGAGCCGTCGTCGTGCGGTCCCGCGCGATCCCGGTCCGTCGGCACACGTCGGAAGACGCCCAATTGCGTGCAGGTCCCTCCCCGGCGGCGGCCCGGGCCAACACTCGGGGGGAAGGAGGCCCCCCGACCTCGGTACGACGGCTGGGCGGGCCACGGACGCACGACGGACGAGGGCGGGTGCCGGTCACGATGGAGAGCAGCGGGAGAGCCCTGCAGCCACCGCCACGCGGCGCGGAGGCCCACCAAGGCGCCTGGCGGTTCACCGCCCCCGCGCTGGACACCTCCGTGCCGCAGGTGCGGCACGCGGTGCGGGACCTCATCCGGCGGCAGCGGGCCCCGGTCTCCCCGGAGATCCTGGACGGGCTGCTGCTCATCGTCTCGGAGCTGGTGACCAACTCCGTGCGCCACGCGGCGCTGCTCTCCCCCCGGCTCGGTGTCGAGGTCTCGCTCGGCGACGGGTGGGTGCGGGTGGCCGTCGAGGACGGCCACCCCTACCGACCGAAGGCGCTCGCCTCCGACCCCGCCGAGGAGCACCTCGGCGGGCGGGGGCTGCTCCTGGTGAAGGCGGTGGTCGCCGAGTCGGGAGGCGCCTGCGACGTGGAGCCGACCGCGACCGGGGGCAAGATCATCTGGGCCGCCCTGCCGCTCCTCGCGGCCTGACGGACGCCGCCACCGGGGCCTCGGCCGTCTACCAGCCGCCGAGGCCGCCGGTGGCGGCCCGGATCCCCGGACGCGCGGCGTCCAGCACCGTCATGAACCACGCGGAGAACACGTCCCTCTCGTGCCGCGCCTTGAGCTCCTCCGGGGTGACGAAGGCCGTCTCGGCGACCTCCTCCGGGTCCGGGGCCAGGGGCGCCCGGAGCAGTCCCGCGAAGAGGTGGTTGTACTCCTGCTCCACCAGCCCCGAGAGCGGGTCGGGGTGGTTGTAGGTCACCGTGCCCGCCTCCGCCAGCAGGGCCGGGGTCACGCCCAGCTCCTCGCGTACCCGCCGGGCGGCGGCGGAGAACGGCGGCTCGCCGGGGAAGGGGTGGCCGCAGCAGGTGTTGGACCACACACCGGGGGAGTGGTACTTGCCCAGCGCGCGCCGCTGGAGCAGCAGCCGGCCGTCCTCGTCGAAGAGGAAGACGGAGAACGCGCGGTGCAGGCGGCCCGGTGCCCGGTGGGCGGAGAGCTTCTCCGCCGTGCCGATCGTCGTGCCCTGTTCGTCGACGAGTTCCAGCATGATGGGGGCCGCGGTGTCGTTGCTCATGTGGTCTTTCTATCCGACGTGCCGCCACCGGACGGGACCGCGCCCCCCACACGTCGTCCGTCTCAGTGGCGGATCGGCGGATCGGCGGATCAGTGGCAGACCCTCGCCTCGTGTTCGGCGTGGCCGTGCGGTTCGAGCTGGAACGTGCAGTGCTCCACGTCGAAGTGGGTGCCCAGGCAGTCGCGCAGATCGTGCAGGACGCGTTCGTTCCCCTCGGTGTCCAGCACGACCTCGTCCACCACCACGTGGACCGAGAGGACGGGCATGCCGGAGGTGATCGTCCACACGTGCAGGTCGTGCAGGGCCTCGACCCCGTCGACGGCGAGGATGTGCCGGCGCACCTCGTCCAGGTCGACGTCCTTGGGCGCCGCCTCCAACAGGACGTCCAGCGCCTCACGCGCCAGCTTGACGGTGCGCGGCACGATCATCAGCGCGATGACCAGGGAGGCGATCACATCGGCCCGGGTCCAGCCGGTGACGATGATCACCACGGCCGCCACCACGACGGCCAGCGAGCCCAGGGTGTCCGCCAGCACCTCCAGGAAGGCCCCCCGGACGTTGAGGCTCTCCTTCTGCCCGCGCATCAGCAGACTCAGCGAGACGCAGTTCAGGGCCAGGCCGACGAGGCCGATGACGACGGTCGTCCCGCCCGGCACGTCCGCCGGGTCCTGGAACCGCTCCACGGCCTCCACGAGGATGTAGCCGCCCACTCCGAGCAGCAGCAGGCAGTTGAACAGGGCCGCCAGGATCTCCACCCGCGCGAACCCGAACGTGCGCCGGCCGGACGCCGGCCGGTTCGCGAAGTGGATGGCGGCCAGGGCCACGGCGATGCCCGTCGCGTCCGTCGCCACGTGACCGGCGTCGGCCAGCAGGGCCAGTGAGCCCGTCAGCCAGGCGCCGACGACCTGCACCCCGAGCAGGGTCACGGCGATCAGCAGCGCCGTGAGCAGCCTTCCCCGGTAGGCCGTGGACGCGGTCCCCTCCGGGGGTGGACCGCCGTGCTGGTGCCCCGCACCCATGTGAACTCCGCCTCCCACTCGCACCGAGCGCGCCGACGTGCCGCGCCGTGGACGATCGTTTCGCCGCCCACGGTCGTCCAGTGAACTACGGACGGGGGGTATGTGCAACGCGGCGCTGAAACCCGTTGTCATGTGCGCTGAGCTGGGCTTTTGTCGTCGTCCGCGCATGCGTCCCCGCGCCGCGCCCAGCCGTCGGCCGGAACCCCGGACCCCACCGCCCGGTCCCGGTCGCGGGCCGGGGCCACGCCGGGGCCCGCCGGGGCGGGGCACGTCACGGCGGCAAGTCCGGTCGGGTGAATGCGTGGTGAACAGCAGCTTCCGGCGATCGGATAGCCTCTGGCGAGGCGCTGCCCCCCGAACGGGCGATGGCGCGCCCCTGTGCGCTGCCCTGCCGTCGTCCGGAAAGGGCCGGACCTCCCCGGACGGGGACCGCTGACAAGGGAGTGAGTTCGTCTGTCGACCGCCATCCTCACCGGTCAGCCGGCCGTCGGCTCGCCGCTGGTAGCGGACCTGGGCTCCCTCGGGTTCACGGTGCACGCCGCCTCGGGGCCCGCCGACGTCCTCGCGCGGTTGGCCGACGTCCCCGCACCCGAGCGCGTGGCCGTCGTCGACCACCGCTTCACCGGGCACCCGCACAGCCTGCGCCTCGGCCTGACCGACCCGCGTCATCCCCTCGCCGCGCTCCCCGGAGCCGTCACCGCGCGGCCCGCCGCCCGGGCGCGGCTGCTCCGCGCGCTGGAGGCGGCCGGGTCGGACGGCGCGTCGCTGCCCGACCGCGCCGCCGAGCTGCTGGAGGCCGACGGGGTACCCGTGTACCGCCCCGAGCTGGGCGTCCTGGTCGCCACCGTGCCCGCCGACGCCGCCGAGCTGGCCGCCGCCCGCGAGCGCACCGGGGCCGTCGACGAGGAGGAGGTGCGGCTGCGCTCGGCGGTGAAGCCCCGCGACGGCTTCTTCACCACCTTCTGCGTCAGCCCGTACTCGCGGTACGTGGCACGCTGGTGCGCCCGGCGCGGCATGACGCCCAACCAGGTCACCACCCTCTCCCTGCTGACCGCGCTCGTCGCGGCGGGCTGCGCGGCCACCGGCACCCGGCCCGGCTTCGTCGCGGCCGGGGCGCTGCTCCTCGCGTCCTTCGTCCTGGACTGCGCCGACGGGCAGCTGGCCCGCTACGCGCTGCGCTACTCCACCCTCGGGGCCTGGCTGGACGCCACGTTCGACCGGGCCAAGGAGTACGCGTTCTACGCGGGCCTGGCCCTGGGCGCCGCGCGCGGCGGCGACGACGTGTGGGGGCTCGCGCTCGCCGCGATGGTCGTGCAGACCGTGCGGCACGTCGTGGACTTCTCCTTCGCCGAGGGGGACCACTACGAGCGGCCGCGGGACGGTGGGCGCCCCGAGGCCGCCGCGTCCGCGAGCCCCGCCGCCGCGCTCTCCGGCCGGCTGGACCGCGTCGGCTGGACGGTGTGGGCGCGCCGCATGGTCGTCCTGCCCATCGGGGAACGCTGGGCGCTGATCGCCGTCCTGACCGCTCTGACGACGCCGCGCCTGACCCTCACCGTCCTCATCGTCGGCTGTCTGTTCGCCGCCTCCTACACCACCGCCGGCCGGGTGCTGCGTTCGGTGACGCGGCGCACGCGGCGCACCCCGCAGGCCGCCCGCGCCCTGGGCGACCTGGCCGACACCGGGCCGCTGGCGGCCCTCGCCGCCCGGCTGCCGCTCCCGCTGCCCGCCCTCGCGGCGGCCGGGGCGGGCGCCGCCCTGGTGCTCGGCACCGCCCTGGCGGCACCGGTCGGCAGCGGGTGGCCGGCGCTCGCGGCGGGCGGCTACGCGCTCCTGTCGGGCGCGGCCGTGGCCCGTCCGCTCGCGGGCCCGCTCGACTGGCTGGTCCCGCCGCTGTTCCGGGCGGCCGAGTACGGCACCGTGCTGGTACTCGCCGCGCGCTCCGAGGTGAACGGAGCGTTGCCCGCGGCTTTCGGGCTGGTGGCGGCCGTCGCCTACCATCACTACGACACGGTGTACCGCATCCGCGGTGCGGCCGGGGCGCCGCCCCTGCTGCTCGTGCGTGCGGTCGGGGGGCACGAGGGCCGGACACTGGCCGTCGCACTCGCCGCCCTGTGGTCCACGGGGGCCACCTTCCCCGTCGCGCTCACGGTCCTCGCGGGGGTCGTGGCGCTCGCGGTGCTCGCCGAGAGCATCCGCTTCTGGGTGTCCTCCACGGCACCCGCACTACACGACGAAACAGGAGTACCCGCATGATCGGCCTCGTGCTGGCCGCCGGCGCCGGACGGCGTCTGCGTCCCTACACCGACACCCTCCCCAAGGCTCTGGTGCCCGTCGGTCCCGAGGGGGAGGCCGAGGCGACCACCGTGCTCGACCTGACCCTGGGCAACTTCGCCGAGGTGGGCCTGACCGAGGTCGCGATCGTCGTCGGCTACCGCAAGGAGGCCGTGTACGAGCGCAAGGCGGCGCTGGAGGAGAAGTACGGCCTCAAGCTGACGCTCATCGACAACGACAAGGCCGAGGAGTGGAACAACGCCTACTCCCTGTGGTGCGCCCGTGACGTCATCAAGCAGGGCGTGATCCTCGCCAACGGCGACACCGTCCACCCCGTCTCGGTCGAGAAGACGCTGCTGGCCGCGCGCGGCAAGGGCCGGATCATCCTCGCCCTGGACACCGTCAAGCAGCTCGCCGACGAGGAGATGAAGGTCGTCACCGGCGAGAACGGCGGCGTCGCGAAGATCACCAAGCTGATGGACCCGGCCTCGGCGACCGGCGAGTACATCGGCGTCACCCTGATCGAGGGCGAGGCGGCCGCCGACCTGGCCGACGCGCTGAAGACGACCTTCGAGCGCGACCCGGACCTCTACTACGAGGACGGCTACCAGGAGCTGGTCAACCGCGGCCACGTCGTCGACGTCGAGCCCATCGGCGACGTCAGGTGGGTCGAGATCGACAACCACGAGGACCTCGCCAAGGGCCGGGAGATCGCGTGCCAGTACTGACCCGGCTGATCCCCTCGCCGGTCGTCGTCGACATCCGGCCCGGGGCGCTGAACGACCTGGCCTGCGTCCTGGCCGACGAGCGCATCTCGGCCTCCGGGAAGCTCGCCGTGGCCATCAGCGGCGGGTCCGGCGCGGCGCTGCGCGAGCGGCTCGCGCCGGCGCTGCCCGGCGCCACCTGGTACGAGGTCGGCGGCGGCACCCTGGACGACGCGATCAAGCTGGCCGACGCCATGAAGTCCGGCCACTACGACGCCGTCGTCGGCCTGGGCGGGGGCAAGATCATCGACTGTGCGAAGTTCGCCGCCGCCCGGGTCGGGCTGCCGCTCGTGGCGGTCGCGACGAACCTGTCGCACGACGGCCTGTGCTCGCCCGTCGCGACCCTGGACAACGACGCCGGCCGCGGCTCCTACGGGGTGCCGAACCCCATCGCCGTCGTGATCGACCTCGACGTCGTCCGGCAGGCGCCGCCGCGCTTCGTGCGCTCCGGCATCGGGGACGCCGTCTCCAACATCTCCGCCGTCGCCGACTGGGAGCTCTCCCACCGGGTGACGGGGGAGAAGGTCGACGGGCTGGCCGCCGCCATGGCGCGTCAGGCCGGCCAGGCCGTCCTGCGGCACCCCGGCGACATCGACGACGACGGCTTCCTGACGGTCCTGGCCGAGGGGCTGGTCCTCACCGGCATCTCCATGTCCGTGGCGGGCGACAGCCGCCCGGCCTCCGGGGCGTGCCACGAGATCAACCACGCCTTCGACCTGCTCCACCCCCAGCGCGCCGCGAGCCACGGCGAGCAGTGCGGCCTCGGCGCCGCCTTCGCCATGCACCTGCGCGGGGCCGCGGAGGAGTGCGGGCTCATGGTCCAGGTCCTGCGCCGGCACGGCCAGCCCGTCCTGCCCGCCGACATCGGCTTCACCGTGGAGGAGTTCGTCAAGGTCGTGGAGTTCGCTCCGCAGACCCGTCCGGGGCGCTACACGATCCTGGAGCACCTCGACCTGTCCACCGACCAGATCAGGGACGCGTACGCCGACTATGCCAAAGCCATCGGTAGCTGAACTCCGCCCGGTCGTGCACCCCGAGGGGGTCAAGGACCGGCGCAGCGGTGAGCACTGGGCCGGACGCCTGTACATGCGGGAGATCTCGCTGCGGTGCGACCGGTACCTGGTGAACACCCGGATCACCCCCAACCAGCTCACCTACCTGATGGTGGTCGCCGGGGTGCTCGCCGGCGCGGCGCTGCTGATCCCCGGGCTGACGGGGGCGGTCCTCGCCGCCCTCCTGGTCCAGCTGTACCTGCTGCTGGACTGCGTGGACGGGGAGATCGCCCGCTGGCGCCAGCAGACGTCCGTCACCGGCGTCTACCTCGACCGGGTCGGCCACTACCTCGCCGAGGCCGCCCTGCTGACGGGGTTCGGCCTGCGCGCGGCGGACCTGTTCGGCACCGACGGCGAGGCGAACTGGATGTGGGCGTTCCTGGGCGGCATGGCCGCGCTCGGCGCCATCCTGATCAAGGCGGAGACCGATCTGGTGGACGTCGCGCGGGCCCGCAGCGGCCTGCCCGCCGTACAGGAGGCGGCGGCCGTCCCCCGCTCCTCCGGACTGGCCGTCGCCCGCCGGGCGGCGGCGGCGCTGAAGTTCCACCGGCTGGTCGGCGGCGTCGAGGCGTCGCTGTTCATCCTGCTGGTCGCGCTGGTCGACTTCGCCGTCGGCGGGCTGTTCTGGACCCGGCTGGGCGTGGCCGTGCTCGCCGCCGTCGCGGTGCTCCAGACCGTGCTGCACCTGGTGTCGGTCCTGGCCTCCAGCAGGCTGCGATGAGCGGCTCCGGGCGCTTCGCCCTCGGGGCGGTCGTCCTCACCATGGGCAACCGCCCCGAGGAGCTGCGCGCCCTGCTGGAGTCCGTGGCCCGGCAGGAGGGCGAGCCGGTGGAGGTCGTCGTCGTCGGCAACGGGGCCCCGCTGCCCGAGCTGCCGGAGCTCCCCGGCGGGCTGCGCACCGTCGAACTGCCGGAGAACCTGGGCATCCCCGGCGGCCGGAACGCCGGGATCGAGGCGTTCGGCCCCGGCGGGCGGGACGTGGACGCCATCCTCTTCCTCGACGACGACGGGCTCCTGCCGCTGACCGACACCGCCGAGCGGTGCCGGGAGGCGTTCACCGCCGACGCCCGCCTGGGGATCATCAGCTTCCGCATCGCCGACCCGGAGACCGGCGTCACCCAGCGCCGGCACGTGCCCCGGCTGCGCGCGGCCGACCCGCTGCGCTCCTCACCGGTCACCACCTTCCTCGGCGGGGCGAGCGCGGTGCGCACCGCCGTCGTCCAGGAGGTCGGGGCCCTGCCCGGCGACTTCTTCTACGCCCACGAGGAGACGGACCTGGCCTGGCGGGCCCTGGACGCCGACTGGGACATCGCCTACCGCGCGGACTGCGTCCTGCACCACCCCACGACGCAGCCCAGCCGGCACGCGGTCTACCACCGCATGGTGGCCCGCAACCGGGTCTGGCTGGCCCGGCGGCTGCTGCCCGCCGCCCTCATCCCGCTCTACCTGGGGGTGTGGGTGCTGCTGACGCTCGCCCGGCGGCCCTCGAAGGCCGCACTGCGCGCCTGGCTGGGCGGATTCCGCGAGGGCTGGGCGACGCCGTGCGGTCCCCGCCGCCCCATGCGCTGGCGTACGGTGTGGCGCATGACCCGGCTGGGGCGACCTCCCGTCATCTGACAAGCTCGGGTCTGAGACCATTCAGCTCCCGACCCCTCCACACAAGAGGACGAAAGTTTCCCCGTGAGCGAGTCAGCGCACGATCGTGCGGTCGTCGTGAACGCACCCCCCTCCCCGGATGACGGGCTGACCCCGGCCCAGCTGGCGGCCAAGTACGGCCTGACGGTCAGCGGGGCCCGGCCGTCGCTGCCCGCCTACGTGCGGCAGCTGTGGGCGCGCAGGCACTTCATCGCCGCCTTCTCCCGGGCCAAGCTCCAGGCCCAGTACAGCCAGGCCAAGCTCGGGCAGCTGTGGCAGGTCGCCACCCCGCTGCTCAACGCCCTGGTGTACTTCTTCATCTTCGGCGTGCTGCTGGGCGCCAGGGACGGTGTGCCCGGCGGGGAGCAGAACTACATCCCGTTCCTGGTGACCGGCGTCTTCGTCTTCACCTTCACCCAGCAGTCGGTGCTCTCCGGGGTGCGGGCGATCTCCGGGAACGTCGGACTGGTGCGGGCCCTGCACTTCCCCCGTGCCTCGCTGCCGATCTCCTTCGCCCTGCAGCAGCTCCAGCAGCTGATGTACTCGATGATCGTCCTGCTGGTGGTGCTGCTCGCGTTCGGGCAGGTCCCGGCGTGGTCCTGGCTGCTGGTGCTGCCCATCCTGGTGCTGCAGTTCGTCTTCAACACCGGCGTGGCCATGATCATGGCCCGCTTCGGCAGCCACACCCCGGACCTGGCCCAGCTCATGCCGTTCGTGCTGCGGACGTGGATGTACGCCTCGGGCGTGATGTTCCCCCTCCAGCACATGATGACCGAGCGGGCCTCGCTGCCCACCTGGGCGGCCGACCTCGCCGCCGCCAACCCGGCGGCGGTCTTCATGGACCTCATGCGCTTCGCGCTGATCGACGACTACACCTACGCCGATCTGGCGCCCTTCCCGTGGCTGCTCGCGCTCGGCTGGGCCCTGTTCGCCGGTGTGCTGGGCTTCGTCTACTTCTGGAAGGCCGAGGAGCGGTATGGCCGTGGCTGAAACGACACGTCCGACGGACACGGTGGGACCCGCGGCGGGCGACGGGCGCCGGCCGACGGTCATCGCCGACGACGTCCACATCGTCTACCGGGTCTACGGCGCGGGCGGCGGCCGGGGGAGCGCCACCGCCGCCCTGAACCGCATCGTGCGCCGCAGGCCGAGCGGCCGGGTGCGCGAGGTGCACGCCGTCAAGGGCGTGAGCTTCACCGCCTACCGGGGCGAGGCCGTCGGCCTGATCGGCTCGAACGGCTCGGGGAAGTCCACGCTGCTGCGGGCCATCGCCGGGCTGCTGCCGGTGGAGAGCGGCAAGGTCTACACCGACGGGCAGCCGTCCCTGCTAGGCGTGAACGCGGCGCTGCTCAACGACCTGACCGGCGAGCGCAACGTCGTGCTCGGCGGGCTGGCCATGGGCATGTCGCGCGAGGAGGTGCGGGAGCGGTACGAGGAGATCGTCGACTTCTCCGGCATCAACGAGAAGGGCGACTTCATCACGCTGCCGATGCGCACCTACTCCTCCGGCATGGCCGCCCGGCTCCGGTTCTCCATCGCGGCGGCCAAGCGGCACGACGTCCTCATGATCGACGAGGCGCTCGCGACCGGTGACAAGAAGTTCCAGAAGCGCTCGGAGGCCCGCATCCGCGAGCTGCGCAAGGAGGCCGGAACGGTCTTCCTCGTCAGCCACAACAACAAGTCGATCCGGGACACCTGCGACCGGGTGCTGTGGCTGGAGAAGGGCGAGCTGCGCATGGACGGTCCCACGGAGACGGTCCTGAAGGCGTACGAGGAGTTCACGGGCAAGTAGCCGCCGGTGCGTCGCGGCGTCCAGGCCCCCGTCCCGCGGGCGGGGGTCTTGACGCGTGCCGTCAGCCAGGTGGCGGGGCCTGTGCGGCGGAGGCCGACATACAACATATGGTGATCGGAGTCGTGCACCAATCTGGCGTGTCCGATATGACGATTATCTTGACGTCGGGTGAGAAACGGAGACGTGACGGCGATGGCGACGGGGAGTCCGTGATGACGGCGCAGGACCCGGCGGGCCCGCGCACCGCCGACGGCGACCATCGGCCCGGGGGCGCGCACCGCGACGGCACCCAGGAGACCCTGGCCAAGGCGGCCCGGGAGAACTTCCCCGTGGCGCCCCGCTTCCTCCCGGCCGCCTGGCGCGACGACCTCATGGCCGTCTACGGCTACGCCCGGCTCGTCGACGACATCGGCGACGGCGACCTGGCCCCCGGCGGCGACGACGCCCGGTGGCTGGGCGTCGCACCCGAGCACGCCGAGGACCGCACGGCCCTGCTCGACGCCGTCGAGGCCGACGTGCGGCGGGTGTGCGCCGCCGCCGATGCGCCCGGCGACGCGGAGCCGCCCCGGCACCCGCTGCTGCGCGCCCTGCGGCCCGCCGTCCGCCGCAACGGCCTGACGCCGGGACCGTTCCTCGCCCTCATCGAGGCCAACCGCCTCGACCAGCACCGCCGGACGTACGCCACCTGGGACGACCTGCTGGCCTACTGCGAGCTGTCCGCCAACCCCGTGGGCCACCTGGTGCTCGCCGTCACCGGCACCACCAGCCCCGAGCGCGTCCGCCGCTCCGACGCCGTGTGCACCGCGCTCCAGGTCGTCGAGCACCTCCAGGACGTGGCCGAGGACTTCGGCCGGGGCCGCGTCTACCTCCCGGCCGAGGACATGGACCGGTTCGGGGTGCGCGAGCGGGACCTGGCCGCGCCCAGCGCCTCCGCCGCCGTGCGGACGCTGGTCGCCTTCGAAGCGGAACGTTCCCGCGTACTCCTGGACGAAGGCGTCCCCCTGGTGGGCAGCGTCTCCGGACGGCTGCGTGTGCTGCTCGCCGGATTCACCGGCGGCGGCCGGGCCGCCCTGCACGCGATCGCCGCCGCCCACCACGACGTCCTGGCCGGTCCCCCCAGGGCCGGCCGCCTCACCCTGCTGCGCGAGATGACGGCGGTCCTGGCGGCCGCCCGGCGAGGAAGCCCACGATGACGCCACCGCCCACCTCCGACACGACGCACGCCAAGGCCGCCGCGAACCCCGCGAACCCCGCGGAGGACGCCCCCGCCGCGTCGCCCGCGGTGCTCGCCGCCTACGGCTACTGCGAGGCCGTCACCGTCCAGCAGGCCCGCAACTTCGCGTTCGGCATCCGGCTGCTGCCCCCGCCGCAGCGGCGCGCGATGTCGGCCCTCTACGCCCTCGCGCGGCGTGTGGACGACATCGGCGACGGCGAACTGGACGCGGACACCAAGACCGCCCGGCTGGCCGGCACCCGCACCCTGATCGCCCGCGTCCGCGACGGGGACGTCGCCGAGGACGACACCGACCCGGTGGCCGTCGCGCTGGCCGACGCCGCCCGCCGCTACCCCGTCCCGCTGGACGCCTTCGACGAGGTCGTCGACGGCGTGCTCATGGACGTCGGGGAACGCACCTACCGCACCTGGGACGACCTGCGCGACTACTGCCGCTGCGTCGCCGGGGCCGTGGGACGGCTCTCCCTCGGCGTCTTCGGCACCCGCCCCGGCGCCCCCGGGGCGGAGCGGGCCGAGGCCTACGCCAACACCCTCGGTCTCGCGCTCCAGCTCACCAACATCCTGCGGGACCTGCGCGAGGACGCCGCGTTCGGCCGAAGCTACCTGCCGTACGAGGAGCTGGTCGCCTTCGGTTGCGTGGGCGCCTTCCGCACCGCCACGCCACCGCCGGGCGCCGACCTCGCCGGGCTCGTCCACCACCAGGCCCGCCGGGCCCGCGAGCTGTTCGCCGAGGGGTACCGGCTGCTGCCGATGCTCGACCGGCGCTCGGGGGCCTGCGTCGCCGCGATGGCGGGCATCTACCGCAAGCTCCTGGACCGCATCGAGGCCGATCCGGCGGCCGTCCTGCGGGGCCGGGTCAGCGTCCCGGCCGGGCAGAAGGCGCTCACGGTCGTGCGCGGGCTCTCCGGCGTCGACGGACTCGTCGTGGGCCGGCGCGTGCGGCGGGAGCTGCGCGGGAGCGCCGGGTGACGCGCCCGGCCGCCCCGCCCGACCAGGGCACCCCGGAGGGACCGGGGACGCGGGGGCGCGCCACCGTCGTCGGCGGCGGTCTCGCCGGGATCACCGCGGCGCTCGACCTGGCCGACGCGGGGCTCAGGGTCACCCTGGTCGAGTCGCGTCCCCGGCTGGGCGGGCTGGCCTTCTCGTTCCTCCGGTCCTCCCCGGTGGGCGAGCTGAGCGTCGACAACGGGCAGCACGTGCACCTGCGGTGCTGCACCGCCTACCTGGCCCTCCTCGACCGGATCGGTGCGCGCGGGCTCGCCCCGCTGCAGCGACGGCTGGACATCCCGGTGCTGGACGTCGGCCGCGCCCGGCCCCGGCTGGGCCGCATCCGCCGCACCGCCGCCCCGGTGCCGCTGCACCTGGCCGCGGCCCTGGCCGCCTACCCCCACCTGCGCCCCGCCGAGCGCCTGGCCGCCGCCCGCGCCGCGCTCGCCCTGCGCGGCCTGGACCCGGCCGACCCCGCCCTGGACGCCGTGGACTTCGGCGGTTGGCTGCGCCGCCACGGCCAGTCCGAGCGCAGCATCGCGGCGCTGTGGGACCTGGTCGGGGTGGCCACGCTCAACGCCCGCGCCGAGGACGTCTCCCTCGCGCTGGCCGCGATGGTCTTCCGGACCGGTCTGCTCACCGCGCCCGGCGCCGCCGACCTCGGCTGGGCCCGGGTCCCGCTCGGCCACGTGCACGACACGCTCGCCCGCCGGGCCCTGGAGCGGGCCGGGGTCCGCGTGCGCACGGGCGTGCGGGTCGCGGAGCTGAACGCGGCGGCGGACGGGGGCTGGCAGCCGCTGACCGCGCGCGGCCGCCGGGCGGACGCCCCGCCACCGGCCGACACGCTCGTCCTGGCCGTGCCCCAGGACCAGGCCGCCGCGCTGCTCCCGCCGGGCGCGCTCGCGGACCCCGGGCGGCTGAGCCGGATCGGGACGGCCCCCATCCTCAACGTGCACGTCGTCTACGACCGGACGGTGCTGCACCGTCCCCTCCTCGCCGCGCTGGGCAGCCCCGTCCAGTGGGTCTTCGACCGTACCGAGGCGTCCGGCCTGCCGACGGGGGCCGGGCAGTACCTGGCGCTCTCCCAGTCGGCCGCGCGGGAGGAGATCGACGAGCCCGTCGCCGTCCTGCGCCGGCGCTACCTGCCGGAACTGGCGCGCCTGCTGCCCGCCGCGCGCGGCGCGCGGGTGCGGGACTTCTTCGTCACCCGGGAGCGGAACGCCACCTTCGCCCCGACGCCGGGCGTCGGCCGCCTGCGGCCCGCCACGCACACCAGTGCGCCGGGTGTATACCTCGCGGGCGCGTGGTGCGCCACCGGGTGGCCCGCGACCATGGAAAGCGCGGTACGCAGCGGCCAGACCGCTGCGCGCGAGGCTCTGGCACGCCTCGGGCAGCCGCACGGCGACGCCCCCCGGGGGTCGGCGTCAGTACGACCGCTGAACGCTAAGGAGACCTTGTGAACCCGGTGCAACCGGCTAGCGCTGGCATCGACACCGCGGGGGTGACCGCACTCCTCCACCGTGGCCGCACACTGCCGCAGGCCGAGCTGCGCTCGGCCGTGGCCCGCCTCGCCTCTCCCATGGACACCGTCGCCGCCTACCACTTCGGCTGGATCGACGCCGAGGGCCGCCCGGCCGACGGCGACGGCGGCAAGGCCGTCCGGCCCGCCCTGGCCCTGCTCTCCGCCGAAGCGGCCGGTGCCGCGCCCGAGACGGGCGTGCCCGGCGCCGTCGCGGTGGAGCTGGTGCACAACTTCTCACTGCTGCACGACGACCTCATGGACGGCGACGAGCAGCGCCGCCACCGCGACACGGTCTGGAAGGTCCACGGGCCCGCGCAGGCCATCCTCGTCGGCGACGCCCTCTTCGCCCTCGCCGGCGAGATCCTGCTCGAACTGGGCACCCCCGAGGCCGCCCGTGCCACCCGCCGCCTCACCGCCGCCACCCGCGCGCTGATCGACGGCCAGGCGCAGGACATCTCCTTCGAGCACCGCGAGCGCGTCGACGTCGCCGAGTGCCTGGAGATGGAGGGCAACAAGACCGGCGCCCTGCTGGCCTGCTCCGCCTCCATCGGCGCCGTCCTCGGCGGGGCGGACGAGACCGCCGCCGACGCGCTGCACGCCTACGGGCACCACCTGGGCCTGGCCTTCCAGGCCGTCGACGACGTGCTCGGCATCTGGGGCGACCCCCAGTCGACGGGCAAGCTCACCTGGAGCGACCTGCGCCAGCGCAAGAAGTCCCTGCCGGTGGTGGCGGCGCTGGCGGCGGGCGGCCCCGCGGCGGAGCGGCTCGGCGAGCTGCTGGCGGCCGACGCCAAGAAGAGCGCGGCGGAGTTCGAGGACTTCGACGAGGCGGAGTTCGCGACGCGGGCCGCGCTCATCGAGGAGGCCGGGGGTCGCTCCTGGACCGAGGCGGAGGCCCGGCGCCGGCACGAGGTGGCCGTGCGCGCGCTGGACGGCGTCGACATGCCCGCGGGCGTGCGGGCCCAGTTCACCGACCTGGCGGACTTCGTCGTGGAGCGCCGCCGCTGACCCGCGGCCGACGCGCCGGACCGGGCCCCCGCCCGGGTCCGCGTCCGGCTCGTCCCCGGCCTCACTCCAGGCCCCGGCCTCACTCCAGGAAGTGCTCGCGCAGGCGCCCGCGCGCCGCGTCGTCGAGGCCCAGCCCGGCGCCGAGGTAGGTGTCCACGTCGCCCCAGCCCTCGGCGATCGCCGCGTAGGCGGCGGCGAGGTAGGCCGGGCGCGCGTCGAAGAACGGCGCGAGCAGCTCCCGCACCTCGGGGTCGATGGCGCGCCGCTCGCCCTCCTCGCGGTCCGCGTCGCCCCGGTGCACCTTGTAGCGCCGGTGCGGGTCGTTGGACAGGAGGTAGTCCGCCTCGATGGCCTCCCGCTCGACGCCCAGCGCCAGCAGCGTGATCGCGACGGACAGGCCCGCGCGGTCCTTCCCGGCGGCGCAGTGCACGAGCACCGGCACGCTGCCCGCCGCCAGGTCGCTCAGGACGCGCCGGTGCTCGGCGGTCCGGTTGAGCACGATGTCGCGGTAGGACTCCTGCATCCGCACCACCGCCCGGCCGCCGGCCAGCTCCTCGCGCAGCCGCTCCACCGCACCGTCCCGCACCAGCTGCCAGAACTCCGCGCCGTGCGCGGGGTCGCTCAGGGGTATGTTCACGTTCCGCACGCCCGGCAGGGCCACGTCGAGCCCGTCCAGCGCCCGGTCGGCCTCGTTGCGGAAGTCGTAGACGGTGTGCAGTCCGAGCCCGCCCAGGAACGCGGCGTCCTCCTCGGTGGCCCGCGCGAGGTGACCGCTGCGGTACAGCATGCCGTGCCGCACCCGGCGGCCGTCCGTGGTCGGCAGGCCGCCGAGGTCGCGGAAATTGCGTACACCGGCGAGGACGGGCTCAAGGGCTTCGGACGTCACAGGCGCTCCTAACGGCTCGACGGGGGCGGCTCGTCCGACGATACGGCACCGGGTTACCGGCAGGTCAGACCTCGTGCGCCTAGGCTGGACGGGTGACCGGTGAGCTGTTCCCCCGCCCCGCCGCCCAGATCGCCCCGGGGGCCGTCCACCTGCCGGGCCTGCTGGGCTCGGAGGCGCAGCGCGAGCTGCTGGCGGCGTGCCGGGAGTGGGCGAGGCCGCCGGCCGGGCTGCGGACGGTGCGGATGCCGCACGGCGGGCGGATGTCGGTGCGGCAGCTCAGCCTCGGCTGGCACTGGTACCCCTACGGCTACGCCCGCACGGCCGTGGACGGCGACGGCGCGCCCGTCAAGCCGTTCCCGCCGTGGCTGGGGGAGTGGGCCCGCGAAGCGGTCACCGCGGCCTACGGACGGCCGGACGCGACCGGCTACGACGTCGCGCTCGTCAACGTCTACGACGCCGCCGCCCGGATGGGCATGCACCGCGACAGCGACGAGCGGTCCCCGGCGCCGGTGGTCTCCTTCAGCCTCGGCGACACCTGCGTCTTCCGGTTCGGCCGTCCCGAGGGGCGCGGCCGTCCGTGGACGGACGTGGAACTGGCCTGCGGCGACGCCTTCGTGTTCGGCGGCCCCGCCCGGCTGGCCTACCACGGCGTGCCGCGTACCCGTCCGGGCACCGCTCCGCCCGGCCTGGGCCTGCGCGGCCGGGTCAACGTCACGGTGCGGCAGCACTGAGACGCACGCCCCCGCCGTGACCTGAACCTGCTTCCGGCCGGTCCGAACAGCCGGGCGACGTTCTCACCCGTTCGGGGTTGGCGAGGGGTGGCGAATCCGCTGACCGGGCCCTTCACGGGCGGTGGGGCCCACTAGCGTGAGGCCCGCCGCTCCCCGGCGGGTGCCGCTCTCCCCGCCGGACCGGTATCCCCCCCGACCGCAGAGGACCGCGATGCCCGAACCCCCCAGCCGTGTGACGGAGAACAGAGGCGGAACCTCCCTCTCCGTTCTGTTCGCCGAACCGGAGTCCCGCCCACCGCACCCCGCGTCCGCCGAGGACACCGGACCGCCCCCCGGCGCGCCGCGCGGCAGCGGCACGGACGGGCCCGAGGCGCGCCGCCTGCTGCGCCTGGCGGTCCTGCCCGCCGGGCTCACCGCCGTCGTCGCCGCCGCCCTGGTCGGCTGGCTGCTGCGGGCGGGGGACGTCCTCACCGGACCGGCACGCGGCAGCGCGACGGTGGGGACGGTGCTCGCCACGGCGACCGCGCTGTGCTGCGCGATCGTGATGGGCGCCGCGTACGCGGCCTGGACGCAGGCGCGTTCCACCACCGCGCGCTACGCCGCCCTGCGCCGGGAGGCCGACCGCAACCAGGAGGCGCTGCGCGCGCTCCTGGCCCGGCTGGAGCGCGGCGACCCACCGGCCCGACCGGACCTTCCGCTCGTCCCCGAACCCGAGGGGGACGCCTTCGACCTGTTGGCCCACGCGTGCACGCTGGCGCAGCGCACCGCCGAGGCGGCCGTCGTCGAGGCCGCGTCGCTGGCGCGCGGGGGAGAGGTGGACGGCGAGGAGCGGGTGGAGGTCTTCGTCAACCTGGCCCGCCGTCTGCAGTCCCTCGTGCACCGGGAGATCGAACTGCTCGACGAGCTGGAGAACGACGTCGAGGACCCGGATCTCCTGAAAGGTCTCTTCCAGGTCGACCACCTCGCGACCCGGGTGCGGCGGCACGCGGAGAACCTGGCCGTGCTCGGCGGAGGCGTCTCCCGCCGCCAGTGGACGCGGCCGGTCCCGGCCACCGAGGTGCTCCGCTCGGCCATCGCGGAGGTCGAGCAGTACCCGCGGGTCAAGCTCGTCCCGCCCGTCCAGGGCACCGTGCGCGGCCACGCCGTGGCCGACGTCATCCACCTGCTGGCCGAACTGGTCGAGAACGCGACGGTCTTCTCCTCACCCCGGACGTCGGTGTCCCTGCGGGCGCAGTACGTCACGGCCGGGCTCGCGGTCGAGGTCGAGGACCGCGGCCTCGGCATGACGGGCGCCGAGCTCGCCCGGATGAACGCCCTCCTCGCCGATCCACGGCGGGTCAACGTCCGCGAACTGCTCGGGGACGGTCGCATCGGCCTGTTCGTCGTCTCGCAGCTCGCCCGGCGGCACGGCATCGCCGTCCGGCTCCAGGGCAACATCTACGGCGGCGTACAGGCGGTGCTCGTCCTCCCGAAGACGCTCCTGGGCGACCCGGCGGACGACGGGGCGGAGGCGGACGGTCTCCAGCCGGACGGCCTCCCCCCGGACGACGGCCCCGACGACCACCCGCCCGCACCGGACGGCTACGCCCCCGACGCCTCCTGGGCGCCGCCCGCGCTGCCCGGGAACGTTCCGCCGCCACCGGCCCCGCACGGGGCCACGCCGCTCGACGTCCCCGCACCCCGGGCGGCGCCCGCGCCGCCGTTCCCCTCGGGCGGGCCGTACCCGCACCCGCAGGACCGTCCGCAGCTGCCGCGCCGCCGTCGTCAGGAGCACCCGGTGCCCGAGCTGCGCGACCCGCCGCGGGGTTCCCGGGAGCACGACCACGATGAGCCCGAACCCGACCCCGGCCTCATCGTGGCGTACCGCCGGGGCACCGGCCTCGCCGAGGACCGGTCGACCGCCCGTCCGGTCGACCCCCTCGACGTCCCCGGCCTCTTCCCCGACGGCCTGCGCTGAGCCGCCCGCATCCCCGCCCGTCATGTCCAAGGAGACGAACCCCCTCATGGTGAGCGAAGCGCCAGCCGGGCCCCCCACCGACCTGTCCTGGCTGCTGGCCGGCCTCGTCGAGCGCGTACCGCACACCCGCAGCGCCCTGCTGCTCGCGGCCGACGGCCTGGTGAAGGCCGCGCACGGTCTGGAGGCGGACGTCGCCGACCACCTCGCCGCCCTGGCGTCCGGCCTGTACGCGCTCGCGCGCAACGCGGGCGTGCGGTTCGGTGGGGGCGGCGAGGTGCGGCAGGTACTCGTGGAACTGGACACCTCGCTGCTGTTCGTCTCCACCGCGGGTCGGGGCGCCTGCCTCGCGGTGCTGGCCGACCGGGAGGCCGACGCCGCCGTCCTCGGCTACGAGACGGCCATGCTCGTCAAGGGCGTCCGCCCCTTCCTGGCCACCCCCGCGCGGCAGCGGACGGGCGACTGAGCCGCCGTGCCCGCGGGAACGCTTCGGGTTCCGGCGGGACGGGCTGAGTGCCGGGGCGCTCGGCGCGGTCGTCCTCGCGGACACCCGCAGGCCGTCCGACCGCTTCCCGGCCGTGGACCTCTTCGACCGGCGGGGCCTCGGCCTCGTCGTGGCCGACGACGCGTGCGACGGAGGCCACCGCCGTCCGCCGCGGGAGGTCCACGCCGCCCTCGACCTCGGCCCGGAGGTACCGGTCACGCTGCGACGCGCGGCAGGGCGCCTCCGTCACCCGGGTCCTCGTCACCCTCGTCACGCATCCGCTCGCCACCCGGAGTACCCATGCCCCCGATGTCGTACGACCCGACCACACACCTGCTGCTCACGCCACGGGACGACGAGGCGCCCGCGCGGGCCGAGCGGCTGCGGGAGCTCGGACTGGGCGACTCCCCGCTGCCCGAGCTGGACGCGTTCGCGCGCCGACTCGCGCGCAGAACCGCCGCTCCGTACGCCATGGTCAACTTCATCGACCGGCAGCGGCAGTACTTCGCCGGCCTGTACACGCCCGCCTCCGACCGGGCGGAGGAGGCGGACGAGGCGCCGCCCGACTCCCAGGTCGGCCGCACGATGACCCGGGACCAGGGGTACTGCCCGCACGTCATCGTGCGCCGCAAAGCCCTGGTGCTCGAGGACGTCCGCGACTACCCGCGCTTCGCCGGGAACCCGGTCGTCGACGAGATCGGGGTCCGCTCCTACCTCGGCGCCCCCGTGATCGACCGGACCGGGACGGCCCTCGGCACCGTCTGCGTCGTGGACCGCGAGCCCCGGCCCTGGGGGCGGCCGGGCCTGGAGACCATCAAGGCCGTCGCCGCCGAACTCGCCGAGCGACTCCAGGTCCGCGAGGGCACCCGCTGACCGGCCGCACGGGCGGCCCCGGCGTCACTGCGCGGCGGCCAGCGGCAGGGGGACCGTGACCCGCTCGGGCGGCCCGGGGCGCGCGTAGTACCACCCCTGGGCCGAGTCGCAGCCCAGCTCCCGCAGATGGGCGGCCTGCGCCGCCGTCTCCACGCCCTCCACGGTCACCGAGAGGTCCAGCACGTGCGCCAGCGAGACGATGCCTTCCACGATCTTGAGGTCGACCGGGTCGGCCGGGTGCTGCTGGAGGCCCCGGGTGAAGGACCGGTCCAGCTTCAGCGTGCTCGCCGGCAGCCTGCGCAGGCTGGCCAGGTTCGAGTAGCCCGTGCCGAAGTCGTCCAGGGCGATGCCGACGCCCAGTTCGGCCAGCTGGCGCAGCGGTTTGAGCTCGGCGTCGTCCGCCCGGATCATCGCCGACTCCGTGACCTCCAGGCACAGCGACTCCGGCGGCAGCCCGGCGTTCTCCAGCACCGCGACGGTCTCCGACACCAGGTCGGGGTGGCTGAGCTGGCGCGGGGAGAGGTTGACGTTGACGCGCAGCGGGCGCGCGCCGCCGATACCGCGCACCTGCCACTCGCAGGCCTGGCGCACGGCCTCCTCCAGCACCCAGCGGCCCAGGGGCACGATGAGCCCGGTGTGTTCGGCCAGCGGGATGAACCGGTCCGGGCCGAGCACGCCGTGCCGGGGGTGCTCCCAGCGCACCAGGGCCTCGGCGCCCTCCACACCGCCGTCGCACATCCGCACCAGCGGCTGGTACTCGATGAAGAACTCGTGCCCCTCCAGGGCGGCGGGCAGCCGGTTGGTGAGGCTGTGCCGGCTGATGACCCGGGCGTCGGAGTCGGGGTCGGCCAGCTCGTAGCGGTTGCCGCCCTGGGCCTTCGCGCGGTACATCGTGATGTCGGCGCTGCGCAGCACCTCGGCCGCCGTCCGCTCGCCGGCCGGACCCTCCACGATGCCGATGCTGGCCCGCACCGGCAGCTCGCGGCCGTCCACCAGCACCGGGGTGGACAGCGCCTCCAGCGCGCGCTCGGCGAGATCGGTGATGTCCCGGGTGGAGTGCGGGTCGTTGATGAGGGCGACGAACTCGTCCCCGCCGATCCGCGCCACCAGCTGGCCCGGCCCCTTCACGCAGTTCTGCAGCCGCTCGGCGACGGCGACGAGCAACTGGTCGCCCACGGCGTGCCCCAGGCTGTCGTTGACGGTCTTGAAGCCGTCCAGGTCCAGGTAGCACAGGCCGAAGCGGGCCGCGTCGCCCTCCCGGGCGAGGGTCTGCTCCAGGCGCTCGAAGAACAGCGTGCGGTTCGGCAGGTCCGTCAGGGCGTCGTGCGTGGCCTCGTAGCGCAGCCGCAGATGCAGGAGCCTGCGCTCGGTGATGTCCTCCATCAGCGCCAGCATGAGGCGCGGCGTGCCGTCGGGGTCGCGCAGGAGCGAGACCGTCAGGTGGGTCCACAGTACGGTGCCGTCGGGCCGGTGGTACGGCTTCTCCGCCCGGAAGTGGTCGCGTTCGCCGCGCACGAGCTCGTCGTACAGGCGCCACACCGTGGGTCCGTCGTCGGGGTGGACCCAACTGGTGATGCGGCGGTCCCGCACGATCTCCTCGTTGCCCCCGAACATGCGGGTGAGGGCGCTGTTCACCTCGATCACCCGGCCGTCCAGGGTACCGATCCCGATGCCGATGGTGGCCCCCTCGAAGACGGCCCGGAACCGCGTCTCGCTCTCGTGCAGGGCCCGTTCGATCTCCGACTGCGCCTTCAGCGCCGCCCGGGAGAGGGCCTCCTGCTCCGCGCGGGTGCGCTCCTGGAGGGCGCGCGCGAACCCCGCCGCGATGGCGTGCTGGAGGCGCGCGCAGCGGGCCCGGCCCTCCTCGGCGGGCAGCCGGTCGGGGTCGGAGCAGTAGAGCAGCAGGTACGCGTCGACGACACCGAGGATCTGCGGGAGCGACTCCGGTGCGGTGCAGTGCGCCGCGACCAGCTCCTGCCCGACCGCGCGGGCCGGTACCGGGTCGAACGGACGGGCGTGCAGGGTTCGGCTCAGCAACTCCGCGAGCGGGACGAGGTGTTCCTCGAACTCCGCGCGCGTCATGCAGGTGGCCGTGGTCGGGTAGACGGCACGGCTCCAGATCGTCGCGAAGCGCCGCAGCCCGTCGGAGTGCGGGCCGGGACGGTGCGGGCGGGCGGCGCCCGGCCCGTCCGCGTCCTTCGGGGCTGTGTTCACGCTTTTCGTCCCACCCCTGCGAATCCGGTGAAGACCACCGGGTCCTCGTGCTCGGTCGACCCCTCCGGACGCCAGTTCGGCATGGCGACCAGACCCGGCTCGACCAGCTCGAACCCGTCGAAGAAACGGTCCACCTCGGCGGCCGAGCGCATCACCAGCCGGGAACCCACCTGCTTGTACACGTCCGAGATCTCCTGTCCCTGCCGGGCCGTGTGCGGACCCCCGTCGGTGGAGGCGTGCGTGAGGACGAGCAGGGAACCGGGCGCCAGCCGCTCCCGCAGCTCGGCGAGGGCCTTGTCCGGCTCCTCCTCGTCCTTGATGAAGTGCAGCAGCGCCACCAGCAGCAGGGCGACCGGCCGGTCCAGATCGAGCAGCCGGCCCACCGGTTCACTGGTGAGCACCGCCTGCGGGTCGCGGAAGTCGGCGGCCACGATGTCGGCCCTGTCGTTGCCGTCCAGGACCGCGCGGCTGTGCGCGACGGCCACGGGGTCGTTGTCGACGTAGACCACACGGGCCTCGGGCGTGGCGGCCAGGGCCACCTCGTGCACGTTGCCGAACGTCGGGATGCCGGAGCCGATGTCCAGGAACTGGGTGATGCCCCGGTCCACCGCGTACCGCACGGCCCGGCGCATGAAGGCCCGGTTCGCCTGCATGAGTTTCGGCAGGCCGGGGAACACCTCGATGGCCCTGCGCGCCGCCTCCCGGTCCACCTCGAAGTTGTGCGATCCGCCGAGGTAGTAGTCGTAGATCCGGGAAACACTCGGCATCGACAGGTCGATGCCCTGCGGTGCCCAGGAGGGACGTTCCATCAAAGACTCCTCATCACGATCGCCGGCGCATTGACGTTCGAGGGATGAGGCTACTGACCTGACGTGGGTGGGAGTAAGGAAACGGAGACTCAACCTCCCGATACTGTCCTGATGTTGAGGTATATGCCCGGTTCGCGGAGGTGAAATCCTCCGGACGTGCGCCGTGTTCCCCTTCCGTGCCTCCCGCCACCGCGCCGTTTCCCGCCGGAGGCTCCGGGTACCCCTCCGGCCGCACCACCAGGGAGGTGAGCACCGTGCCCGCACCGGGAGCGCTCCCCCCGACCCCGCGCCGCCCGCCCGGGCGGGGCCGGTGCCTTCAGGTCCGCTCTCCCAGGACGGCGCGGACGGCGCTGAGGAGGTCCGGTGCCACCATCGGCGCGGCGGCCACGTCCTCGGCCGAGGTCTGCGCTGTGGGGACCAGGACGGACGGGGCACCGGCCGCGCGGGCCGCGGCCATGTCGGATCCGATGTCCCCGATGACCGCGCACTCCTGCGGGCGCACACCCAGCCGCCGGGCGGCCTCGATCACGAGCCCGGGCCGGGGTTTGCGGCAGCGGCAGCCGAAGTCGCGGTCGTGCGGGCAGACGACCCAGGCGTCCAGCGGGCCGAGCAGTTCCTCCACCCGCGCGTTGATGCGGCGCAACTCCGGCCACCGCAGCCCGCCGCGCCCGAGGGCCGACTGATTGGTCACCACCGCCGTCCGCAGCCCGCGGACGCGCACCCGCTCCAGCGCCTCCCGCGCGGTCGGCATGGGCTCGACCCGGCGCCAGTCGGTGTTGCCGGGAACGTCCGCGACCAGGGTGCCGTCCCGGTCGAAGAGCACCGCGCGCACGCGGACCGCCTCTCCGGGCCGCCGGGCGGCTCCTCCGTCGCGCAGAGGTTCTTCCGCCCGCGCCGGACGAGGTCCCCCGGTCACCACGGCCCGGCGCATGTCACGCAACCTCGCCATCGAGCTCTCCTTCCGTCGTGCCGCCCGCCCGGAAGCGGATCGGCCGCGCGATGTGTAGGTTCCCGATCGGCGTGCACTCGCTGGACCATGAGCGACAAGACCTTCCCGACGCCCGAACCGGAACCGAGCCGCGCCGCCGGCGAGCACCCCACTCCCGGTGAGCGGGGCGGCAGCGGTGTCCCGCCGCTGGAGACACCGCCCGTGGAGGGCTCGACGTCCGGGGCCGGTCCCCGGGAGACGTACAACCCGAGCAGGGGGTGGGCCGTCGGCCCGCTGATCGTGGTCGCGCTGATCGTGATCGTCTTCGCCGGGTACTTCATCGCCCGGATCTTCGTGGCCTGAGCGGGGTTCCCCGACGGACCTGCTGGAAAACGCGGCTCACCGGCCGGTCGGTTCGGCCACGCTCAGGGGCGGCCGCGTACCAGGGCCGCCAGCTCCCGGAGCCGTCCGCCCGGCAGCGCGGGGCGCAGCGGCGGCGAGTCCATGCCCTCCCCGTGCCGGAACGCCGCGAGGAACTCCGTCAACGTCCCGGTGGCCGACGCCTTCGGCTCCCACTCCAGCTCCCGGCGGGCGCGCAGGGTGCTCATCAGCGGCAACCGCAGGAACGCGTCGAACAGGTAGGGGGAGGACGGCACCAGCCGCAGGTGCCAGGCCAGCGAGACCGCGGCCCGCAGGGGCGGCGCGGGCACCCGCACCGGCCGCGCCGAGAGCAGCCCGGCCAGCACACCGGCGTCCACCACCGGCTCGGCGGCGAGGTTGAACGCACCGGAGACCGGGCGCACGACGGCCCGCACGAACGCGTCGGCGGCGTCGGCGGTGTGCAGGACCTGGAACCGCAGCCCCGGCACCTCGGGGACGACGGGCAGCAGCTCGGGCCGGACCAGCGCGTTCGGGACCACCGGACCGCCGAACAGCCGCCGCTGCTCCATGGCGGACTCGCGCTTGAACATGAACGCCGGCCGCATGCGCACCGTGCGGATGCCGGGGTGGTCGCGCTCGAAGGTGTCCAGCAGCCGCTCGACGTACGCCTTCTCGCGCGAGTAGGCGGCCTCCGGCCAGCCGTGCGTGGGCCACGCCTCGTCGACGCGGGCCCCCGGGTCGTCCGAGGGCCCGGGGGCGTAGGCCCCGACCGAGGACGCGTACACCAGCGCGGGCACCCCGGCCGCCGCCATGGCCCGCAGCAGCCGCTCCGTGCCCCGCACGTTGGTCTCCCACGTGATCTGCGGGGCGTGCGTGGGCTGGATCAGCCACGCGAGATGGACGACGACGTCGGCGCCCCGCAGGAGGCCGGTGAGTTCGGCCTCCGACTCCGGCCGCCCGAGGTCCGCGCCCGCCCACCGCGCGCCCCCGGGCAGACCGCCCGGTTCCCGGCGGCTGATCCCCAGCACCGAGGCGACGCCCGGCTCCTCGGCGAGCCGTGCGAGCACGCTCGTCCCCACGTTGCCGGTGGCGCCCGTGACCACCACCCGGAGTCCGTCCGTCCCGCTCACGCTGTCCCCTTCCGCCGCAGGAGCGGCCGGGTACCCGCCGGGGCCTGAAGGAAAACGGCCCCCCGGCCGTCCCCGGCGTGCCCGGTACCCCGCGTCCGGGGGTTTCCTCCTCCCGGACGCCGGGTACCGCGCACGGCACAGTGAAAGGCGGACCATGCAGGAACCCGATCCCCGGCGTGACCGCGCCCCCGACCCCGAGCGTGAGGGCCTGCTCGGCCGCGTCTCGCCACGGACCGGCACCGAACCACTGCGGGCCCGCAGCCCCCTGCGGCTGCGGCTGCTGCTCGGCCTGCTCTTCACGCCGCTGTTCATCGCCGGAGCCCTGCTCTTCTGGTCCTGGTCGGCGGCGTCCGGCCCGCAGGACGTGCCCACCGACGCCTCCCTGCGCATCGTGGCCGTCGTCTTCAGCCTGCTGGCCCTCTTCTCCCTCGTCGACCTGCTGATCGTCCAGCGCAGGGTGCGCCGGGCACGGCGCCGCGCCGCGTGGGAGCACCGGGGCGGCCGGGGCGACACCTGAGCGCGGCACGTGCGGCGCCTGCGCCGCCCCTCCCGGTCGGCGGCGCACAATGCGGGCATGCGCGTGATCGGCATGCTCAGCGGCACCTCGTGCGACGCGGTGGACGCCGCGCTCGCCGACCTGACCTGTGACCCGGACGGCGAACTGACCCTGTGCCGCCGGGGTCTGCTCAGCGTCCCCTTCCCGCCGGACCTCCACGCCGAGCTCGCGTCCTGCCTTCCGCCCGCCGAGCCGACCTGGCGCCAGGTCTGTCGGCTGGACGCCGAGCTGGGCCGCTTCTTCGGAGCCGCCGCCGCCCGGGCCGACACCGAACTGGCCGGCGGTACGGCCGACCTCGTCGTCTCCCACGGCCAGACCTGCTACCACCTGACGCAGGGACCCCGGGCGCTCGGCACCCTGCAACTCGGCGCGCCCGCCTGGATCGCCGAGGCCACCGGGCTGCCCGTCGTCTCCGACCTGCGCACCCGGGACCTCGCCCGGGGCGGTCAGGGCGCACCGCTCGCCGCCACGTTGGACGCCCTCCTGCTCCCGCACGAAGGCCGCCCGGCCGCCCTCAACCTCGGCGGCATCGCCAACCTGAGCTTCCGGGACGGGGACGGGCAGGTGCTGGCCTACGACCTCGGCCCCGCGAACGCCCTGATCGACGCCGCCGCCCGCCACGTCAGCGGCGGACGCGCGCGCAGGGACGACGGCGGAGCCCGCGCGGCGCGCGGCAGCGTCCGGCCGGAGCTGCTCGCCGCCCTCCTGGCCGATCCCTACTACCGGCTGCCACCGCCGAAGTCGACGGGGCGGGAGCACTTCCACACCGCGTACCTGCTGCGGCACCTGCCCGAGCCGCCGCCCCCGGCCGACGACCTGCTGGCGACGGTCACCGAACTCACCGCGCGGCTGGTGGCCGACGCCTGCCGGCGCCACGGCCTGACCGCGCTCACCGTCTCCGGGGGAGGGGTGCGCAACCCCGTCCTGATGGCGCGCATCCGCACGCTGACGCGGCCCCTGCCCGTCGCCGACAGCTCCCTGGCCGGTCTCCCGGCGCAGGCGAAGGAGGCGTACCTCTTCGCGCTGCTCGGCTTCCTGACGGTGCACGGCGTCCCCGGGAACGTCCCCTCCGCCACCGGCGCCCGGGGCCCGGCGCTGCTCGGCTCGCTCACCCCCGGTGCCGGACCGCTGCGGCTCCCACCGCCCCTGCGCCGCGCGCCCACACGGCTGCGCGTCACCACGTCGGGGGAGTGAACCCCGAAGAGCCGGGTACGCGGCAGCGCAGTCCCCCACAAGATCGTTCATCAGGAGGCGCCATGTCGCACATCGAGGAATCCATCGAACTCGACGTCCCGGTCCGTGCCGCGTACAACCAGTGGACCCAGTTCGAGGACTTCCCGCACTTCATGGACGGCGTGGAGCGGGTCGACCAGGTGACGGACGCGTCGACGCACTGGGTGACGAAGATCGCCGGTGTGGAGCGCGAGTTCGACGCCGACATCACCGAGCAGATCCCCGACGAACGGATCGCCTGGACGAGCGTCAGCGGCCCCAAGCAGGCCGGCGTGGTCACCTTCCACCACCTCGGCGCCGACCGCTCCAAGGTGATGCTCCAGATGGAGTACGCCCCCGAGGCGTTCGCCGAGGCCGTGGGCGACACCCTCGGTCTGGTGCGCCGCAAGACCAAGGGCGACCTGGAGCGCTTCAAGACGTTCATCGAGAGCCGCGGCGCCGAGACGGGCGCCTGGCGCGGCGAGGTCTGACGCCGCGAGGGCGCGGTGAGGTCAGACACCGCGCCGCGACACGGGAACGGGACCGGGCGGATGCACCCGGTCCCGTTCCCGTGGGCCGTGCTCCTCCCATTGGCTCACGGTCAGGGCCGAAGCACCACCTTCACCGCACCGTCCTCCTTCTTCTGGAACATGGCGTAGGCCTCGGGGGCGCGGTCCAGCGGCAGGTGGTGGGTGGCGAAGTCGTCCACGCCCAGGGGGTCCCCGTTCTCCAGCAGCGGCATGATCTCCGGGATCCACCGCTTGACGTTGGCCTGTCCCATCCGCAGCTGGACCTGCTTGTCGAACAGCACGAGCATCGGCATCGGGTCCGTCATCCCGCCGTAGACGCCGGAGAGCGAGACGGTTCCCCCGCGCCGCACCATGTCGACGGCGAGGTAGAGCGCGCCCAGCCGGTCCACGCCCGCCTTCCGCACCAACGTGCCCGCCCACTTCTGCGGCAGGAAGCCGGTCATGTCCTGCATGGCCTTGGCGGCACCGGACCCCGTTCCGCCGTGCGCCTCCATGCCCACCGCGTCGATCACCGCGTCCGGCCCGCGCCCCCCGGTCGCCTCCCGGACCGCGTCGGCCACCTGCTGCCGGTCGTCGAAGTCGTTCAGATCGACCGTCTCCACGCCGCGCGCCCGGGCGCGTTCCAGCCGTTCGGGCACCAGGTCCACGCCGATGACCTGCGCGGCGCCCAGGTGCGTGGCGACACGGCAGCTCATGTCGCCGATCGGCCCGAGCCCCAGCACCGCCACGCTGCCGCCCTCGGGCACGTCCGCGTAGCGCACGGCCTGCCAGGCCGTCGGCAGCACGTCGGAGAGGAACAGGTACCGGTCGTCCGGCGGACCGTCGGGAATCCGCACCGGCCCGTACTGCGCCTGCGGCACCCGCAGGTACTCGGCCTGGGCGCCCGGCACGGCGCCGTAGAGGTTCGTGTAGCCGAACAGGGCCGCGCCCATCTTCTGGTCCCTGACCTGAGTCGTCTCGCACTGCGTCTGGAGTCCCTGGTCGCACATGAAGCAGTTCCCGCAGGCGATCTGGAACGGCACGACCACGCGGTCGCCCGGTTTCAGCGCGCTCACGCCGTTGCCGACCTCCTCCACGACGCCCATCGGCTCGTGGCCGAGGATGTCGCCGGGGTTCATGAGCGGGCCCAGCACCTCGTACAGGTGCAGGTCCGAGCCGCACAGGCCGCTGGACGTGATCCGCACGATCGCGTCCGTCGGCCTGACCAGTTCGGGATCGGGTACCCGCTCCACCCGCACGTCGCGCCTGCCGTGCCACACGAGGGCCTTCACGCCGCTCACCTCCGTCGTCGGCGGGTCGTCCCGGAAGTCTCCGGAGCCGGGCCGGGTACCCGGCCACCACCGGCCCAGTCGTCCCCGCCCGGCACGGCCGACCGGGTGTTTCCCCGCCCGGCTCAGGGGTACGCGACCGGCGGCGCACCCCGACCCCGTGCTGGAGGGAGACCGGTGATGACCGAGCCGAACGACCCCGGACGCCACCCCGAGGAGGAGGGCATCCCCGACCTCCAGGACGGTTCGCCGGAGGCCCGGCGGGCCGAGGATCCACAGCGGATGCCGGTGCCCGGCGACCGGCCGGTGGCCGCCGACCAGCACGGGACCACCGTCGCCGAGCAGCGCGAGGGCGAATCGCTGGACGACCGGCTCGCGCAGGAGGTGCCGGACGTCGGCGCGGACGGTGCCGCCGGCCCGCCGGACCCCGAGGCGGGTCGCCTCGACGACGCCTCGCCGCCCGGCCTTCCCTCCGGCGACCACGTCGTCGGCCGGGTCGGCGATAAGGCGACGCCCGCGGCGGGCCTGTCGGCGGAGGAGTCCGCCGTGCACGTCGAGCCGATCGACGAGGCCGACGCGCCGCCCCCGGACCCGGAGGAGAACCCGCCCGGCGGCGAGGACCGTCCGCCGGGCTAGGCCCGTTCGTCACCCGGACGCCCTGCTCGCGACGCCTCGCACGGCACCTCGCCGCGTGGTCGGAGTCGCCCGGGCACACCCGGTACGAGGGCGCTCCCGCGCCTTGCGAAGCACCGCACCGGACGCCGCTCGCGGACGGACGCCGCTTTGACGATCAGATGCCGACGCCGTGGTGACGCAGGTAGGCCACGGGGTCGATGTCGGAGCCGTAGCCGGAGCCGGTGCGTATCTCGAAGTGCAGGTGGGGGCCGGTGGAGTTGCCGGTGTTGCCGGAGCGGCCCACGCTCTGCCCGGCGTCGACCCGCTGGCCCGCCCGCACGGT
Source organism: Streptomyces chumphonensis (assembly GCF_014779715.1). Classification (GTDB taxonomy): domain Bacteria; phylum Actinomycetota; class Actinomycetes; order Streptomycetales; family Streptomycetaceae; genus Streptomyces; species Streptomyces chumphonensis. The sequence continues at coordinate 256,561 of NZ_JACXYU010000002.1, read as the reverse complement.
GAGGGCGGAGAGGTGCGCGTACTGGCTGAAACGGCCGTCGTCGTGCTTGAGGACCACCTGGTAGCCGTAGGCGCCGGCCCAGCCCGCCGAGACCACGGTCGCCCGGGTCACGGCCTTCACGGACGTGCCCGTGGGCACCGGGAAGTCCACCCCGGTGTGGTATCCGGACGACCAGGAACTTCCCGTCACGCGGTAGGCGGTGCCCGGCGCGGCACCGGGCAGGGGAGAGCTGTACGCAGCCTGCGCCGACCGCTTCGGGGCCTGGCGGGAGGCTTCCGCGTCCTCCTTCTGCCGGGTCTTCTCGGCCTTCTTCTCCGGCTTCTCGGCCTTCTCGGTCTTCTCCGGCTTCTCAGCGGCGGGCTTCTTCGCCGTCGCCCGCTCCTGGCGGGGTGCCTCCGGCTTCTTCTCCGGCTTCTCCGTGCCCTCGCGCTCGGCCGCGGACTCCTTCTGTGCGGCGTCCGACGGCGCCGACTCCGGCTGCTTCGGGCCGTCGTCGGGCGTCGCGGGCGGGGCGGGGTTCAGGTGCAGGCGCTGCCCGGGAAGGATGAGGTCCGGGTCTGCGCCGACCGTCTCCCGGTTGCGCTCGTACAGGTGCGGCCAGCCGCCCCGGACCCCGTGGTCGGCGGCGATCGAGGACAGGGTCTCGCCCCGGACGACGGCGTGCGTCTCGTTGCCCCGCCGATGCTCCTGCCCGGCCGGGTCCTCCGTGCGCGGCTGCTCGGGAAGCCGCTGAGCCACCGAGCGCTCGGTGAGCGCCTCCCGTTGCGACTGGGGGCGCGGGGCGGACCGCGTGGCGCGGTCCTCGGCCGTCTCGCGGGTGAGGCCGGCCTCGGCGGAACACGTCGGCCAGGCGCCGGGGCCCTGTCCGGCGAGCACCTTCTCGGCCACCGCGATCTGCTCTTCCTTGGACGCCTGGTCCGCGCGCTCGGCGTACCGCGCGCCACCGAAGGCGAGCCAGGTCGACTGCGCGAACTGCAGCCCGCCGAAGTACCCGTTGCCGGTGTTGACGTTCCACCGGCCGCTGCTCTCGCAGGCGGCGACCTTCTCCCAGGTGTCCACGGGGGCTGCCTGGACGTGGCTGACGCCGATGAGCGGGAGGGCGATGCCCGCGCCCCCGGCGGTCACGGTGAGCGAGGCGCGGGACACCGGACTGGGCCGGTGACGACGGTGGCGACCACGCGGTGCCATGGGTTCCCTCCCCTACCTGCTGCACGGACTCCAACCATTCCCGTCGGGAAGGGAGTTGACGAGCGCGTCAAACGTAGAGCGGGTCGGCCGGACCCGGCAAGCGCTTCCGGATTATTCCCCGGTCCGGCCGCCCGCGCCATGGGCCGTCACATGTCGCTCGGCCGCGCGGTCCGCCGTCGCGGCGTCGGCGTACACCTCGCACACCAGACGACGGTCCTCGGTGAAGTCGTGCTCGAGTTCGTACAGGTTCACCTCCTTTCCGTCCGCCAGCAGGAAGGCGTGCTCGTAGACCGAGCAGAACGCGTTCGGCCCCGCCGGGCCGAACGGCTGCGGCACCCGGGAGATCTGATGGCGGGTCGCCGTCCTCAGCAGGTCCAGCGTCCGCGCGCCGGGACGGTCGGGGTTGACGGCCCGGCGCAGCAGCCGCCGGGCGTGGTCGGCCGAGTCGCGCTCGGTGTAGCTGTGCTGCCCGCCGCGGGGAGCGGGCAGGCCGAACCCGGGCCGTTCGACGCGGGTCCGCGCCCGTCCGGCGTCCCCCGCCCCGACGGGTGCCTGGGGCAGGGCCCCGCCCATGCGCTGGTGCACGCGGCTCTCCGCCTCCTGGAGCGCGGCGAAATCCGGGTAGACCTCGCACGTCACCTGCCCCTCCGCCTCGGTGTCGTGGCGTAGTTCCCACAGGTCCAGGACGCTGTGGTCGGCGAAGGTGAAGGTGTACTGGTAGGTCGAACAGCGCAGCCCGGGAGGCGGGTTCCTGTGCTGGCGGAAGGACCGGAGTCGAACGTCGCACCGGACGGCCGTGGCCAGCCGGTCGGTCAGCGGTTCGCTGATCTCGAAGGGGTTGCGTGCGCGGGCTATGAGCAGGGCCAGGTGGTCGCCCGGCGCCGGCCCGCCCGGGCGCCGCGCCGTGTCGTTCATCGGGTGCCTCCACGTGAGCAGGAGCGGAATCTCCCCGTCCACCCGTTGAATACCCAAAGTAGCGGCTGCGCGTCACCCGGTGCGCATATTGGCTGACATGTGCGGTTCGCGTGGCTCATGTGAGCCGCTTTGCCGGTCCGCGGCCCCCGCTTCGTCACGGTGAGTCAACATCCCCGTTCCCCTTCCGTGCGCCCGGGAGGACGCAAGGTGCGCGCCGGAAGCCCGCGGGGGCTTGCGGCGCGCGGCGTCACGGCTTCCTCGGCGCGGTCCCGCCCCGGACGCTCAGCGAGGCCAGCAGCTCCTCGGTGGCCGCCGTCACCTCGTCCACGGCACGCTCGAACGCCGCCGCGTTGTGCGCGGCGGGGTGACGGAAGCCGGACACCTTGCGGACGTACTGCAGCGCGGCGGCGCGCACGTCCTCCTCCGTGACCGCCTCGGTGTACGGGGGACGCAGCGTCTTGATGCTTCGGCACATACCTCGACGGTACGCCGCCGGTCGGACACCCGGGGCGCGGCGGCCCGGGGCGCCGACCGGCGCGGCTCAGCGCGTCAGGTGCGCCGGCTGGTGCGTGACCGACTCGATCTCGTGGCCGGCCTTGGCCAGGAGCTGGTGGGAGAGGTCCCGCAGGGCCCGGGCCGCCGCGATCTCCTCACCGACCCGCTGCTGGGCCGGGTCCGAGGGGTAGCGGTCGGCGCGGCCGTGGGACTTCAGCTCCGTGCCGTCCTGCAACCGCATCAGGCAGGACGCCCGCGTCTTGTCGCCGTCCTCCCAGAACTCCATCTCGACGTTCATACCGACGATCGTCTCCATGGCACTCACCTCTCACCGTGGCTTCTTCCAGGGTGCCCCCAGGGCGTGCGGGAAGCGACTTCGCGGCGGGCCCGCCGGGCGTCGGGTCGCCGTGCTCAGCCCAGGTCGACGCCCGGGTACAGCGGGTGCCTGCCGAGCAGATCGGCCGAGCGGCTCCGGATCTCCTCGGCCACGCCGTCGGCCAGCACGTGGCGGGCCTTGGACGCCGCGCCGGAGGGGGTGGTGCCCGGCGTCGTGCGGCTCAGCACCGTGTGCGTCAGGTCGGCCACCTCGTCCATCTCGGCCGCTCCGAAACCGCGTGTCGTCAGCGCCGGTGTGCCCATCCGCACGCCGGAGGTGTACCAGGCCCCGTTGGGGTCCTGCGGGACCGCGTTGCGGTTGGTGACGATGCCGGCCTCCAGCAGGGCCGCCTCCGCCTGCCGGCCGCTCAGCCCGTACCCGGACACGTCGAGCAGGACCAGGTGGTTGTCGGTGCCGCCGGTGACCAGCCGGCCGCCCCGGCTGCGCAGGCCCTCGGCCAGGGCCCGCGCGTTGTCCACGACGCGCTGGGCGTAGTCGCGGAACTCCGGCCGCCGCGCCTCGGCGAGCGCGACCGCCTTGGCGGCCATGACGTGCGGCAGCGGACCGCCCAGCACCATCGGGCAGCCCCGGTCGACCTGCTCGGCCAGGGAGTCGTCGCACAGCACCATGCCCCCGCGCGGCCCGCGCAGCGACTTGTGGGTCGTGGTGGTGACGATGGCGGCGTGCGGCACCGGGTCGAAGTCGCCGGTGAGGACCTTGCCCGCGACGAGCCCGGCGAAGTGGGCCATGTCCACCATGAGGGTCGCCCCGACCTCGTCGGCGATCTCCCGCATCATGCGGAAGTTCACCAACCGGGGGTAGGCGGAGTAGCCGGCGATGAGGACGAGCGGACGGAACTCCCGCGCGGCGGCGGCCACGGCGTCGTAGTCGAGCAGGCCGGTCGCCGGATCCGTCCCGTAGCTGCGCTGCTCGAACATCTTGCCCGAGATGTTGGGCCGGAATCCGTGGGTGAGGTGGCCGCCGGCGTCCAGCGACATCCCGAGCATCCGCTGGTTGCCCAGCGCGCGCCGAAGTCGCCCCCAGTCCGCCTCGCTCAGGTCGTTCACGTGGCCGGCCCCGGCCTCGGCCAGGGCCGGCACCTCGACCCGCCGGGCGAGCACGGACCAGAAGGCCACGAGGTTGGCGTCGATGCCGGAGTGCGGTTGGACGTAGGCGTGCCGCGCGCCGAACAGCTCCCGGGCGTGCTCGGCCGCCAGCGCCTCGACGGTGTCCACATTGCGGCAGCCCGCGTAGAAGCGGCGCCCGACGGTGCCCTCGGCGTACTTGTCGCTGAGCCAGTTGCCCATGGTCAGCAGGACGGCGGGCGAGGCGTAGTTCTCGCTCGCGATGAGCTTCAACGAGGCGCGCTGGTCGGTGAGTTCGGCGCCGATCGCGTCGGCGACCCGGGGCTCGACGCCCCGGATGACCTCCAGCGCGCTGCGGTAGGCGACGGTCTCCGGCGTCGGCCCGGCGGTGCGGGGGCCGTCGGACGGGGTGGGGTGCGCGGTCGGCTGGGCCACGGGGACCTCCTGGAGGCGGCGGGGTGTGTTCCGGCGGCCCAGGCGCGCGGCGGTGCATCGTCGTCGATGGAGCCGCTCCCCGATGGTCGGTCCCATCTTCTCGCGCCAGTCACGACTCGCGGCGAGGGTATCAAGACGTCGGCGGCGTGCGGGGCGGAGACGGCCGAGTCCGCCCGTGGTGCGGCCGCACCAGGACGTTCGCCGGGTCCCCGAGCCCCGGCCCGTCACGCGAGCTGGCAGAGGGCGGTGCTTACTGCAAAGTAATTTTACTGACGGGTAAGATCGGTGACGGGGTGAGTAGGCTGGCGAGGGTGACGGAGAAACGCAGGCGCCGGGTCCCCCGGCAGGTCCGGGAACAGCAGATGATCGACGTGGCCATCCGGGTGTTCGCCAAGCGCGGCTACCACGCCGCGTCGGTCGACGAGATCGCCGACCTCGCCGGGGTCTCGAAGCCGATGGTCTACCTCTACCTGGACTCCAAGGAGAACCTCTTCGTCGCCTGCGTGCGGCGCGAGTCCCAGCGCCTGGCCGGGGCCTTCCAGCAGGCGGCCCGCGAGAAGGCGAGCCCCGACGAGCGGCTGCGCGCCGGGCTGGCCGCCTTCTTCGGCTTCGTGCACGAGCACCGGGACAGCTGGGTCGTCCTGCACCGCCAGGCGTCCGAGCTCTCCGAGCGGATCGCCGCCGAGGTCTCCGCCGCCCGGCGGATGGTGATGGCCGAGGTGGCCGGACTGGTCCGGGACGGCATCGCCGAGAGCCCGAACCCGGCCCGGCTCGGCGAGGACGACGCCGACTTCGTCGCGCACGCGCTGGTGGGCGCCGCCGACTCGCTCACCGACTGGCTGGAGAACCACCCCGACGAGTCCCCCGAGCGCGTCACGCTGCGGCTGATGAACATGGCCTGGGTCGGCATGCGCAACGTGCTCGGGGGAGAGGTGTGGGCGTCGCCCGCGTCAGCGAAGCGGTGAGACCCGGCCGCGCAGGTGCTCCCGCGTGCCGTCCGCCGAGCGCACCGCGAAGGCGTGGCCGTCCCCGCGGGCGACGGCGCTGAACCGCGCCCGGGTCGGCAGCAGGACGGGGGAGCGGAAGTCCACGGTGACGCGGCAGGCGTCCGGGAGGACGTCGGCGAGCGCGGCCAGGGCCCGCGCCTTGGTCCACATGCCGTGCGCGAGGGCCCGGGGAAAGCCGAGCAGGCGGGCCGTGAGCGGATACAGGTGGATGGGGTTGCGGTCCCCGGAGACGGCGGCGTACGCGCGGCCGGTCGAGGCGGGCAGCCGCCAGCTCTCCGTGCGGTCGGGGCGTTCGACGTCCGGCAGCGCGTCGCCCGGCGCCTCCCCGGTCGGCCGTCCGCGCCGCAGGTAGGTACTGGTCGAGCGCCACACCACGTTGCTGCCGTCCGACGCCTCGGCGAGCATCCGGAACGCCGTCCCCCGGGGGTGGCCGACGCGGTCGCCGGTGCGCACCCGGTAGGTCAGCGCCTCGCCGGGGGCGAGCGGACGCGCGCACTCGACCTCGTTGGCGAGGTGCACCAGACCGAGCAGCGGGTACGGGAAGTCCCGTGCGGCCATCAGCTCCATGGCGAGGGGGAAGGCCACCAGGTGGGGGTAGGTCGGCGGCAGTGGCCCGCCGGTGGGGAAGCCGCAGACCTCCGCGTACCGGCGCACCCGCACCGCGTCCGCCCGCGCGGTCACCACCAGTTCCCGGCGGGGCGGCGGGCCGTCCCCGCCGCTCTTGGGCAGCACGGCACGGGCGTAGAGCGGCACCAGCGCGGGCACCGTGCGCAGTTCGCGGGTCGTCAGTGGCGATCGGGGGGCGGACGTCACGGCGCTCACGCTCCCAGCAGGGCCTGGCCGCACACGCGCAGCACCTGCCCGCTGACCCCGGCACTGCCCGGGGAGGCGAGGAACGCGACGGCCTCGGCCACGTCCACCGGCTGCCCACCCTGCGCGAGGCTGTTCATGCGGCGTCCGGCCTCCCGGACGAACAGGGGCACGGCCGCCGTCATCCGCGTCTCGATGAAGCCGGGCGCGACCGCGTTGACCGTGATCCCCCGGTCGGCCGTGAGCGGTGCCAGCGCCCGCACCAGCCCGATCAGCCCCGCCTTGCTCGCCGCGTAGTTGGTCTGCCCGACGTTCCCGGCGATGCCGGAGATGGACGACGTGCACACGACCCGCCCGCCGTCCCGCAGCACCGGGGCCTCCCCGGCCAGGAGCTCCTCCGTCATCCGCTCCACCGAGGTCAGGTTGACGGCCATGACGGCGTTCCAGCGGTCGGCGTCCATGCGGCCGAGCGTCCGGTCGCGGGTGATGCCCGCGTTGTGCACGACGACGTCCACCCCGCCGTGCTCCGCGCGCAGACGGGCCGCCAGGGTGCCCGGCGCCTCAGGCGCGGTGACGTCGAGTTCCAGCGCGCCGCCGCCGCACCGGGCCGCCACGGCGCGCAGCGCCTCGCTCTGTCCGGGGACGTCCAGACAGACGACGTGGGCTCCGTCACGGGCGAGCGTCTCGGCCACGACCGCGCCGATGCCGCGTGAGGCCCCCGTCACCAGGGCCACCCGCCCGGCGAGCGGCCGCTCCCAGTCGCCCGGTACGGGGACGCCGCCCGCCCCCTCGATCCGGAGCACCTGCCCGGAGACGTACGCCGAGCGCGGGGAGAGCACGAAGCGCAGGGTGGACTCCACGGCGTCCTCGGCCCCCGGCGTGACGTGCAGCAGGTGAGCGGTCGCGCCGCGCCGCAGCTCCTTGCCCGCCGAGCGCACGAAGCCCTCCAGGGCGCGCTGCGCCGCCGCGGCGCCCGGCGTACCGGCCCGCTCCGGGGGCGTCCCGACGACGACGAGCCGTCCGCACGGGGCGAGCGCGCGGACGCGCGGGTGGAAGAAGGCGTGCAGCGCCGCCAGGTCGGCGCTCGCGCCGATGCCGGTGGCGTCGAAGACGAGGGCGCCGGGCGGGTCGCCGCGCTCCGCCGTCGGGTCGAGCACGGGGACACCGATCGCGTCCAGCACCTTCCGCAGCGGCTGCCGGGCCCGCCCGCCGTCGGCGCCCCCGAGGACGACGGGCCCGACGGCGACGGGACCGCCCGGCTCGTGCCGCCGCAGGGTCTCCGGGCGCGGCAGCCCGAGCCGGCGGGCGACGAACGCCCCCGGCCCGGAGGCGGTCAGCCGCTGGTAGCGATCGGCCATGGATTTTCTCCTTACGCACAAGTAAGTTTACCCAAGAGTAAGAACCGTGTTCCCGGATCACAAGGAGAACCGTCCATGACGTCCCCCGGACGCCGTGTCGCCCTCCTCGAACGCTGAGCGTCCCCCACCCCCCCCACCCGACCTTCGCGAACAGGAGCCGTCCATGGGCGTACGCAAGGACCTGAAAGCAGCGAGCAGCCGCCGCGACCTGGCCACCCGGGTGTCGGTCGACGTCATCCGCGAGGGGGGCGTCGTGCGGGAGGCCCGCACGTCCCCCTTCGCCACCGCGCCGGTCGCCGGGAGCACGGCCGACATCCCCTTCACCAACGCCCGTGAGGCGCCCGACGCCGTCGTGGTCAAACGCAGGCGTGGGAAGACCTGGCACCCCGTCACCGCCGCCGAGTTCGCCCGGGAGGTCACCGGCGTGGCCAAGGGGCTCGTCGCGGCCGGTCTGCGCCCCGGGGACCGGATCGCGGTCATGTCCCGGACCCGCTACGAGTGGACGCTCCTGGACTTCGCGATCTGGGCGGCCGGCGGGCAGAGCGTGCCCGTCTACGCGACCTCCTCCGTGCACCAGGTCGCCTGGATCCTCCAGGACTCCGGCGCCCGGTTCGCCGTCGTGGAGAACGCCGAGAACCGGGAGACCGTCCTGACGGCCGCGCGCACGTTCGGCGGCGACCCGCGCGTGTGGCGGTTCGACGCGGGGGCGGTCGCCGAGCTCACCGAGGCCGGCCGGGACGTCCCCGACGACGCCGTCACGAAGCGCCGGTCCGCCCTGACCCCCGACACGGTCGCCACGGTGTGCTACACCTCCGGCACCACGGGCCGTCCCAAGGGGTGCGTCCTCACCCACGGCAACCTGCACGCCGAGGCGCACAACACCGTCCAGCTCCTGCACCCGGTCTTCCAGGCCGTCACCGGGCAGACGGCGTCGACCCTGCTGTTCCTGCCGCTCGCCCACATCCTCGGCCGGGTCATCCAGATCGCCTGCATGACGGCACGCATCGAGGTGGGCCACTGGCCGAGCATCACACCGGACGAACTACGGCCCGAACTGCGCAGGTTCCGCCCCACGTTCGTCGTCGGCGTCCCCTACCTCTTCGAGAAGATCCACGACACCGGGCGGGCGACGGCCGAGCGGATGGGACGCGGCTCCTCCTTCGACCGCGCCGACCGGGTCGCCGTGCGGTACGCCGAGGCGGCCATCGACGAGTTCCTCGGCCGGGGCAAGGGCCCCGGGCCCGGCCTCACCCTCGCCTGGGGCCTCTACGACCTGCTCGTCTACCGACGTGTGCGCAGGGAACTGGGCGGCCGGCTGCGGTACGCGATCAGCGGCGGCTCACCCCTGGACCGCGACCTGAACCTCTTCTTCGCGGCCAGCCGCATCATGGTCTACGAGGGCTACGGCCTCACCGAGACGACCGCCGCCGCCACCGTCATCCCGCCGCTCGGGCCCCGCCCCGGCACCGTCGGGCAGCCGGTCCCCGGCACCAGCGTCCGCATCGCGGACGACGGCGAGGTGCTCATCAAGGGGAGCATCGTCTTCACGTCCTACTGGAACAACGAGGCCGCCACCCGCGAGGCCCTGAACGACGGCTGGTTCGCCACCGGCGACCTGGGGGCCCTCGACGAGGACGGCTACCTCACCATCACCGGCCGCAAGAAGGACATCATCGTCACCCGCGGCGGCAAGAACGTCTCCCCGGCCGTGCTGGAGGACCGACTGCGCAGCCGCCCGCCGGTGGCGCAGTGCGTGGTCGTCGGGGACGACCGGCCGTGCGTCGGCGCGCTCATCACGCTCGACCCCGAGGCCGTGGAGCACTGGCTCGCCGTCCGCAAGCGGCCCCGCGACACCCCCTTCGCCGTCCTGCGCGAGGACCCCGAACTCCTCGCCGACGTCGGCCGGGCCGTCGACCACGCCAACGAGGCCGTCTCCCGGGCGGAGTCCATCCGCACCTTCCGGCTGGTGGAGGGGGAGTTCACCGAGGAGAACGGGATGCTGACACCGTCGCTGAAGGTCAAGCGGCAGGTCGTCCTCGCCCGCTTCGCCGAGGAGGTCGACGCCCTCTACGGCTGAGCGCCGGGTGTCCGGCCGTCAGGCGCCCGCCGGCGGGCCGGGCGGCCGGTCCGCCGTCAGGCGTGGTCGACGAGCTGGGCGTGGCCCTGGACGCGGGCGCAGTGCGCACAGCAGAAGAACCGGCCGTCCGACTGGACCCCGTGTCCGAGGATGCGGCACGAGCAGTTCTCACAGATGGGCGCCATCCGCTGGGCCATGCACTCCAGGCTGTCGAACACGTGGACCGCGCCCTGCGCGTGCACCTCGAAGGACATGTCGTACTCGTTGCTGCACACTTCGCACACGGCCACGGCTGCTCACTCCCACGCTGTTTCGACGGTGGCGGGTCCTCACGACGCCCGCCGCCGGGCCAGCATCGCCCCCGCCGGGCGGGCGCGGTCCCGCGACGCGAGGGGCCCGTCCGTCCGGCCGACCCGGGATCACCCGCGCGGACGACGCCGGTACCCCCGGCCGTGGGCGCCGCACCCGACGACACGCTTGACTGGGGGCATGAGCTGCCTCTTCTGCGCCGTCGTCGCCGGACGAACCCCCGTGCACCGGGTCTTCGAGGACGAGGTGGCCGTCGCGTTCCTGGACCACCGGCCGGTCTTCCCCGGCCACGTGCTCGTCGTCCCGCGCGACCACCACGAGACGCTGACCGACCTGCCGACCGATCAGATCGGCCCCTACTACCTGCGGGTGCGCCGGATCGCGGGCGCGGTCGAGCGGGGGATGCCGGCGGCGGGCACGTTCGTCGCGGCCAACAACCGGGTCAGCCAGTCCGTGCCGCACTTCCACACGCACGTCGTCCCGCGCAACCGCAAGGACGGGCTGCGGGGCTTCTTCTGGCCGCGCACCCGGTACGCGGAGGACGCCGAGGCGGCCGGCGTCGCCGCACGGCTGCGCGCCGCCCTGGACGCGGACGGGTCGTGACGGTGCGTCTCAGGACCTCCCGGGCTCCTCGCGGCCGTGCAGGGCCCGCACGGCCGCCACGGTGTCGGCCTCCTCCGGCCGTTTGTCCTCCCGGTACCGCAGGACCCGCGCGAAGCGCAGCGCCAGCCCCTCCGGGTAGCGCGACGAGCGCTGGACGCCGTCCAGGGCGATCTCCACGACCAGTTCCGGGCGCACCCGCACCCCCCACGGCTCGTGCGCCACGGCCAGTTCCGACAGCCGTTCCGTCTGCCAGGCCAGCAGGGCGTCCGTCAGTCCCTTGAAGGTCTTGCCGAGCATGGCGAACGTGCCGTCGGCGCGGCGTGCCCCCAGGTGGAGGTTGGACAGGGTGCCGGTGCGCCGCCCGTGGCCCCACTCGGCGGCCAGCACCACCAGGTCCAGGGTGTGCACGGGCTTCACCTTCAGCCAGGCCGCACCGCGCCGCCCGGCGCTGTAGGGGGAGTCGAGGGCCTTGACGACGACGCCCTCGTGGCCCCGCTCCAGCACGTCCTCGGTGAAACGGCGGGCCTCGGCGCGCTCGCGGTCGTCCGCCGGGTCGGACACGGCCAGCCGCCGGACGCGTAGCGGCTCGGGGACCACGGCGGTCAGCTCGGCGTGCCGCTCGCGGGCCGGCAGGTCGAGCAGGTCGCGGCCGTCCACGGACAACAGGTCGAAGAAGACGGCGGACAGCGGCAGCGCGGCACGGGCCGTGGCCACGTCCGTGCGGGAGCCGACCCGGCCCGCGACGTCCTGGAACGGTCGTGGCCGCCCCGTCGCGTCCAGGGCGATGACCTCCCCGTCCAGCACCGCCGAGCGGCACGTCAGCTCCCGGGCCGCCGCGACGACTTCGGGGAGCCGGTCGGTGATCTCGTCCAGCGTGCGCGTGTGGACGGCCACGTGGTGGCCGTCCCGGTGCACCTGCACCCGGATGCCGTCCAGCTTCTCCTCGACGGCGCACGGCCCCAGCCGCGTCAGCGCCTCCGCCACGTCCCGCGCGGTCTGCGCGAGCATCGGCTGCACCGGTCGGCCCACGGTGAGCCGGAACCGGTCCAGCGCGCGGGGGCCGTCGGCCAGCAGCGCCTGGGCCACGGCACCGAGCGAACCGCCCAGCATCACCGCCCGCCGCACCCGCACGGCCGCCACCCCGGCCGCCGCCGCCAGTCCCTCGACCGCGAGGGCGTCCAGGGCCCCCTGCCGCAGCTCACCGGTGAGGAGCCGGACGAGGAAGTCCCGCTCCCGCGCGGTGGCCGCGCCCAGCAGCCCGCGCAGCAGCCGCCCGCGTTCGCCCTGGGCCCCCTTGCCGGCGACGGCCGCGATCGCGCCGAGGGCCGCGTCCGTCTCCGCGACGGTCAGCGTCGCCGCCGTCCCGGTGGGCGTCGCCTCCACCGCGTCCCTGAGCGTCCGCCAGCCCACGCCGATGCGCCGCTGCGGCAGCCGTCCGGCCAGATAGGTGACGGCGACCGGGGCCTCGGCCGGCTCGGTGGAGCGGAACAGGTCGGCGAGGAGGGCCACCTTGGCCGAGCGGGCCGAGGCGGCGGCGACGGCGTTCGACGTCCGGGCGAGGTCGGCGAGCAGCATGCGTCCATCCTCACCCGCCCGCCCCCGGGCCGCAGCGCCACGGGGGCGGGCGGCGTCAGGCGGTGCGCCGCCGGAAGGCGAGGGCGCACAGCGGGAGGGCCAGGGCCGTCAGGCCCGCGCTCCACGCCAGCGCCGGCCACAGGGCGTCCCCGACCGGCCGGTCCAGCAGCAGCGCGCGCATCGACTCGATCACGGGGGTGACCGGCTGGTGCTCCGCGAAGCCGTGCAGCCAGCCCGGCATCGTGTCGATCGGTACGAAGGCGCTGCTCGGGTAGGGCAGGAAGAGGATGAAGAACGTGAAGCCCCCCGCCGCCTCGGCGGAGTGCGCGAGCAGTCCCACGACGGCGGCCAGCCACGCCAGGGCCACGACGTAGGCCAGCAGGACGCCCAGGGCGGCGAGCCAACGGGCCGGATCGGCCGTCGGCCGGAAGCCGATGGCGAGGGCGACGGCCAGTACCGCCGCCGTCGCCGCGAGGTTGCGCACGGTGCTGGCGACCACATGCCCGGTGAGGACGGCGGTGCCGCCGACGTCCAGGGAGCGGAAGCGGTCGATGACGCCCTCCGCCATGTCCCGGGTGACGCTGACGGCCGTCATCGACGCGCCGTACCCGGCACACAGGATGAGCACGCCGGGGGCGACGTAGGTGACGTAGTCCCCGTGAGATGCCCCGGTGTCGATGGCGCCGCCGAAGAAGTAGACGAAGACCAGCATCAGCATGACGGGCAGCACCAGGGAGACGAGGACCGCGTCGACGTTGCGGGCGGAGAGCCGCAGGGAGCGGTCGACCATGGTCAGGGCGTGGCCCGCGCCGCGGGCCGGGGCGAACTCAGCCACGGACGGGCTCCTCGCGGTGTGAGCCGGCCGCGTGGGCCGGGGCGGTGGGGGGCGTACCGGTGAGGGTCAGGAAGACGTCGTCCAGGGTGGCTCCGCGCACTTCGAAGCGGGTCACCTCACCGCGCGTGGGGTCGACCTCGTCCAGCAGGGCCCGGACGTGGGCCGCGCCGCCGTCGGTGGCGAGCTCGACGGTGCGGTGTTCCGGGTCGCGGTGGACGGCCCGGGGGCCGAGCGCGCTCACCAGCCGTGTGTAGGCGTCCGCGTCGCGCAGCGCCAGGTGCAGCCGCCGCCCGCCCACGCGTGCCTTCAGCTCGGCCGGGCCGCCCTCGGCGACGACGCGCCCGCCGTCGACGACGGCCAACCGTCCGGCGAGCTGGTCGGCCTCCTCCAGGTACTGCGTGGTGAGGAGGACGGTGACGCCGCCCGAGGCGAGTTCCCGGACGACGTCCCAGAGGGTCTGGCGGCTGCGCGGGTCGAGCCCGGTGCTCGGCTCGTCGAGGAAGACCACCTCGGGAGTGCCCACCAGGCAGGCCGCGATGTCCAGCCTCCGCCGCATGCCTCCGGAGTAGGTCGCGACGCGTCGCCCGGCCGCCCCGCCGAGCGCGAACCGTTCGAGCAGCTCGTCGGCGCGGCGCCGGGCCGCGCGCCGCGGATGACCGGCGAGGCGGGCCGTCAGGCGCAGGTTCTCCGCCCCGGTCAGCATCTCGTCCACGGACGCGTACTGGCCGGTCAGGCTGATCCTCCGGCGGACCAGGGACCGTTCGCGGCGCACGTCCGCGCCGGCGACGACGGCCCGGCCCGCGTCGGCCTGCGCGAGCGTGGCCAGGATGCGCACGGTCGTCGTCTTGCCCGCGCCGTTCGGCCCCAGGAGGGCGAACACGCCGCCGCGCGGGACCGACAGGTCGATTCCCCTCAACACCTCCACGGAGCCGTAGGACTTCCGCAGCCCCTCGGCCTCGACGGCCGTCGTACCACGCATGGTCTCCCCTTCCCCTTCCGCCGCCGCGCCGGGCAGAGCTTATGACATACACAGATGTTTATGCCGTAAACAGTAGTGTGTATGTTAGACACGGGTCCATGGGAGAGCGCAAGGAGACGCCGACGACGGGGCTGCCACCGGGCGTCGAGGCCGCCTGGGGGCTGCGGGAACGGCCCGGCCGGGGGCCGCGCCGGGGGCTGAGCACCGAGCGGATCGTCGGCGCGGGCATCGAACTGGCGGTGGCCGAGGGGATCGAGGCCGTCTCCATGGCCCGGGTCGCCGCGGAGCTCGGCGTCTCCGCCATGGCGCTCTACCGCTACGTCGCGGCCAAGGACGAGCTCATCGTGCTGATGGAGGACGCCGCCGTCGGGCCGCCGCCCGACCCGCCGGAGGTCTCGGGCTGGCGGGCCGGGCTGACCGCCTGGGCCCGGGCGCACCGGGCCGTCCTCCACCGGAACCTGTGGCTCCTGCGGCTGCCGATCAGCACGCCGCCGGCCACCCCCCACTCCGTCGCGTGGATGGAGCAGGGGCTGCGCCACCTCTCCGGGACGGCCCTGGACGCGGGGGAGAAGCTCGGGGTGCTCGGCCTCGTCGGGGGGTACGTGCGGACGGAGGCCGCCCTGACGGCCGACCTCGCCTCCGCCGCGCGCCGGTCGGGCGGCACCGTGGAGGACGCCTCCGCCGCCTACGGCCGCCTGCTCGCCCGGCTGGCCGACCCCGAACGGTTCCCCGAGGTGCGACGGGTGGTCGACTCCGGGGTGCTGACCGCCGGACCGCAGGCGGAGGACGAGGAGTTCGAGTTCGGCCTCGCCCGGGTCCTGGACGGTGTCGAGGTGATGGTGAGGGAGCGCGGCGATGCGGGATCGTGACGAGGAGGGCCGGGCCCGAAACGCCCGGCCCCGCGACGGGCTCGGTCGGCCGCTGCCGTACGGAGCGCCCGGCGTCGAGCGGCAACCCGAAGGCGTCGTGCGGAGCCCGGGGGAGTCCCTGACGGAGGCCCAGCGACTGCTGGACCGGGGCAGGCCGTTCCACGCGCACGAGGTGCTGGAGGACGCCTGGAAGTCCGGGCCGGAGGGCGAGCGGGAGCTGTGGCGGGGTCTGGCCCAGCTGGCCGTGGGGGTGACGCACGCCGCCCGGGGCAACGCGGTGGGCGCCGCGGCGCTGCTGCGCCGGGGCGCGCGCAGCGTCGGCCCGTACGCCGCCGAGCCCCCGCACGGGGTCGACGTGGCCGGGCTCGTCGCGTGGGCGGAGGCGCTCGCCGGGGAGCTGGGCGCCGCCGGAGCCGTTCCCCCGGCCGCTGCGATCGCGCCACGACTGCGGGGTCCGAGCGGCTCGTTTCGGCCGTGACGGGAGCGCGCGCCCGGCGCCCTATGGCGTCCGCGTGGCGCCGGTCACGGAATGCGGGCGCGGCTTCGCGCTGTGTGCAACCGTCGGTAACCCATCGACATGCTGCGCTCATGTCCGAGGCAGGGGCGGCGTGGCCCGGTGAACCGTGCGCGGGGCACAGTGCGCCGAGGGGTGACTGTGCACGGTGCACAGGGGCAACCTGTGGTGCCCCACTAGCGTCCCTTGCGACCGTGTACCACGTCACGCAGCGCCCCCGGCCGACCGACCGGGGTCCGGTGCTGTGCTCGCCGCTGGGGGGCAGCCATGCAAAGGATGGTTGAGCTGTCAACATACAACCGTCCCTGTCGGGATGGAAGAGGTGTACCCCGGACGGGGGGAGCGTCCGAGGCCGTTCACCGGGTCGCCGCGCGAGGGGAGCGACCATGATCGACGCCGTCCGGTTACCGTGGCTCGTCAGTTTCGGTGAGACCGCACCGCCCGAACTGAGCAGACATCAGGGGAGCGTGGTGCAGGCGCCCCGCCGCAGCGCCGTGGAGTCGCTGTCGACGATGCGTCAGCAGGGCTTTCCGGTGGGAGCGGTCCTCATCTGCCTCGTGCACGAGCTCGCCCACGTCCCCATCGGCCCCGACGACGGACCCTGGCAGTGGCCGCCGCCCAGCGCCCTGTGCCGGCGGCGCACCACGCGGTGCGGCTCCCCCGACGGCGGCGGGCCCGACTACCGGCCGTGCGCCGCGCGCTTCTGGCTGCTGCCGCCCGAGGGCGGCGACCTGCTCACCGACGGCGTCGCCCTCTACGACACGCTCTGCCGGGTCCGCTCACTGCGCAGGCACGGTGCGGACCGGTTCGCCGCGACCCTCCCCACGGAGGCCCCGCATCCGGAAGAATCACCACCGGAAGCCCATCCGTCACCTTACGCACCGCAGGAACCACACCCACCGCAGGAGGCGGCCGACCTGTACTACCGCTGGACTTCGTGAGCGAACCGGCCGCCCCTCCTCGGCGCCGCGCGCTCCGCACCACGGCAAGCACAGCACCACGCACCGCACGAAGGGAACGCATGCGCATCGGGGTCCGGCTGGGCACCCGGGAGATCCACGCCGCACTCCTCGACGGCGAACGGATACTCGGTGCGGCGACCGCGCCGCTCGACGTCTTCGCCCCCCTCGGTCCCCGGGAGACGGCCGAACGGGTCCTGCGCACCCTGGTCGCCGCCGCGCCGTCCGGGGTCGACTCCGTCACCTGGGACGTCGCGGACGTACTCGAAGCCTCCCTCACGCGGACGACCGCCCCCGGACCGGAGGGTGAGGCTCCGGCGGCCCGCGTCGCCTCCTGGCTGCCCCGCGCACGGCCCGTCGCCGCCCTGCGGCTGGTGCCCCGGCCGCCCGCCGTGGCCGGGGCGGGCCGCCATCCGGCCGCGCTGATCCGCTCGCTCGTCGGCTGGCGCGGCACCGCGCCGGGTGGCCACGACCTCTTCGGCACCGAACTCGCCGAGGCCGACGTGCGCGCGGCCCAGCGGTGCGCGGACGCCGTCACCGAGGCCGGGATCTCCACCGTCGCCGTCACCGCCACCGGGGCCACCGCCTGCGCCGACCACGAGGTCCGGGCCGCCGCCGCCATCCTGGAGCGCCACCCGGACCTGCACGTGTGCCTCTCGCACGAGACGGGCGGTCTCGGCCTCCTGGAACGGGAGGCCACCACCGTCGTCAACGCGGCCCTCCTCGCCCCGGCCGACCACCTCATCGCCTGCTGCGAACTGACCACCGCCGCCCTCCCCGGCGGGCCGGCCTGCTGGTTCGCCACCGGCGACGGCGGACGCGTCTCGGCCCGCCGACTGTGCTGGCTCCCCGTCCTGGGGCTCGGAGCCACCGCGGCCACCGCGCTCGTCGCCGCGGCCCGCCAGTCCGGCACCGCCGACGCGCTCGTCGTCCTCGTCCGAGACGGCACCGTGACCGTCGGTCAGGTGCGGGACGGGCTGCCGCACGTGGAGGCCGACCTGCCCGGAGTGGGCGGGGTCCGCGTGGTCACCCCGCAGCCCGTCCTGACCGCCGCGCCCGTCCGCAGCCCCGGCACGACGCTCACCGCCGTCCGCAGCCGCCACACCGCCGACGTGGTGGCGGCCCTCGACGCGCCGGGCCGGGAGACGGCCGAGGAGATCGCGCGGCTGGCCGGGCGCGGCACCGTGCTCCTCACGCCCGAGGCCGACCTCGCCGCCGCCGGCGCGGCGGGCACCGAGCCGGGCGCCTGGCTGGACCTGCTCGTGCCGGTCGGCACCGGGCAGACGCTGGAGGAGGTCCAGAGCCAGGCCGAACACCGCGCGCTCGCCCTCGTCGCCGCCCACGGGGCCGAACCCGGCACGGCCGCCGTGGTGCGCTCCTCCGCGACGGCCGTGGGGTACCTGAGCATCTACCGGCTCCAGATCCGGGCCGGCAGCCGTCCGGGAACGGAGGCGCGACGGTGAGCCCCGAGCCGCTGCGCCACATCGCAGCCGCCGACCTGCCCGTCCTCGTCGCCGGGAACGAGCTGCTCAGCTCCGGCCGGGGCGCCGCGGGGCTCGACGGCCTGACGGTCTGCGTCGCCGCCCTGCTCGAACAGTACGGCCCTGTGCCGCTCGTGCCCCTGGACGCGCTGCCGCCCGAGGCGCGGTGCGTCGCCGTCGGCGCCGTCGGGGGGTTCGCCCCCCTGATCGAACTTCCCTTCAGCGGAGACGAGTTCGCCGGAGCCGTCCGAGCCCTGGAGGACCGCGTCGGACACCGCTTCGACGCGGTCGTCGCCCTCAACTCCGCCGGCCCCAACGCCCTGGTGCCCCTCGCCGCGGCCGCCGCCCTCGGGCTGCCCCTGGTCGACTGCGACGGCATGGGCCGTATCCTCCCGCTCATCCACCAGACGACCTACGCGCTCGCCGGACTGCCCGTCGGCCCGCTCGCCGCCATGAGCGCCGCCGGGGACGCCGTCGTGCTCGACACCTCCACCGCCCGGGCCGACCGGCTCCTGCGCGGCGTGGTGGACGCCTCCGGCGGACTGATGGCCTGCGCCATGTACCCGGCGACGGCGGCCCGGCTGCGGCACGCGGCCATCCGCGGGGCCACCGGCCGCATCATGCGGATGGGTGAACTGCTGACCACCCAGAACCGCCACGCCGCCGTCCTGGCCGGACTGGCCCGCACGGTCGGGGCCCGGCTGCTGGCCAGCGGCCGGGTCGTCGCGCTGGACCTGCCCGGCCCCACGGCGGGAGCCCGCCGGTACCCGTCGATGCCGACCAGCATCGTCGTCTCCGACCCGGCCACCGACGGCCCCGTGGTGCGGCTGGAGGCCCAGAACGAGATCCTGCTGGCGCTCGTCGACGGCGCCGTCGTCGCGGCCGTCCCCGACGTCGTGTGTCTGCTGGACCGTCAGGAGCTGCGGCCGGTGGGCCTGGAGGGCGTCGCCGTCGGGGACCACGTCGACGTCCTGGTCGTCCCGGCGGCACCCATGTGGCACACCCCCGAAGGACTCGCGCTCGCCGGGCCGCGCGCCTTCGGCTTCCCCGTGCGTCATCCCAACGAGGAGGGCAACCGATGAGCCCTAGCCGCCCGTCCGGCCCGCTGACGGTGGCCGAACTGGTCCGCTTCGGCCCGCTCAGCGGCGCCCAGGTACGCGCCGGCAGCAGGCTCGACCGGCCGGTGACGGGCGTCAGCCTCATCTCCGACCTCGACCAGGCCCGGCGCTGCGCCCCCGAGACCGCCATGGTCCTGCACCCGGCCGCCGCGCACGGCAGCTGGGCGCTGGAGGCGGCGATGCGGTTCGCCTGGGAACGCAACGCCTCCTGCGTGGTCGCCCCGGCCTCCGTCGCGGTGACCGGCTCCACCCCGCAGCTCGCCGAGCGGCTGCGGATGCCGCTGCTGTCCGTCGCCGATCCGGCCCGGCTCGCCCTCGACCTCGCGGTCGCCGTCGCCGACACGGAGGCCGCGAGAGCCCGGCTCATCGCCCGGTGCGCCGTGCTGTTCAGCGAACGGCACAACCTGCGCGACATCGTCGGGGCCATCAACGCCGAGGTGCCCGGCGCCCTGGTCGCGCTGCTCACCCAGGAGGGCCACCTGCTGGCCGGTCGGGCCGCGGCGGGCCGGGGCGACGATCAGACGGGCGCGCACGACCGGCGGGTCCGCGTACCCGTGCCCGGACCCGACGGAGGTCCGTGGGCCGTGCTCGTCGCCCAGCTCACCGAGGCGTCCCCCTCCTGGGCCGACACGGTCACCACCATCCTCAAGCTCGCCCGGTCCTCGATCACGGCGGCCGGGGCCGGACTCCGGATGTCCCTCTCCCACCAGGCCGGACGGGACCGCCTGCTCCTGGAGACCCTCCTGCGCACCGGGCCCGGCTCCGCCCCGACCGCGCCACCGCCGCCCGGCGGGGCCGTCGGCGAGGAGCCCGGCGCCGTGGAACCGGAGGCCGAACAGCTGGCCCGGGAGGCCGGCTGGCCCGTGGACGGACGGCACGTGGCGGTGCGGCTGCGCCCCGCCGAGCCCGCCGCGGCCGACCTCGACGGCGCGGCCGCCGGCGTCATCGCGGCCTGGCAGACGGGCCGGTTCGCCGCGCCGCTCGTGCCGCAGAACGGGGGCTGGACGACCTGGTTCACCGGCACCGAGCCGGGACAGGTGTCCCGGCTCGTGGGGCGCAGGCTCGCCCAGGCGCGCATACCGCTGCCCCTGACGGCCGGGGTCGGCGAGCCGGGGGAGGGGCTGGACGGCCTGCGCGACTCCGTGGCGCAGGCGGAGCTGGCCGCCGTCGCGGCCAGCCGCCGCGCCCCGGGCACGGTGGAACGGTACGCCGAACTGGGGCCGCGCGCCGTCCTCGCCCACCTGCCCGTCGCCGAACTCGCGGCGGCGGCGCGCACGCTGCTCGCCCCGCTGCTGGCCGACGCCAAGGCCGAGGTCCTGCTCGTCACCCTCGCCGCACTCCTGGACTGCGCGGGCTCCACGGGGCAGACGGCGGCCCGACTCGGCGTCCACCGCAACACGGTCCTCGGCCGCCTGGAACGCATCCGGGCGCGGGGCGTCGACCCGGACGCGCCGGACGGCCGCCTGGCGCTCCACCTGGCCTGCCACGCCCTGCTGAGCACCGAGCCGTTCGCCACCGGACGGCCGTCAGCCCTGTGACGCGCCCGGCGTCCCCCCGGCGGACGCGTCCGCCACCCGTCCGTACGTCGCCGCCGCGTGGGCGGGGGAGACCTGGCCGTCCAGCACGTCGGCCCGCACGGCCCCCGGATCGCGACCGGCGGGATCGCCGTACCCGCCGCCGCCACCGGTCATACAGCGCACGACGTCCCCGGCGCGCAGCGCCACGCCGTTGCACTTCAGCATCCGCCGCTCGTCGGGGCGCCCCGGGTTGACCACCACCTCGGGCGGCACGGCGTCGTGGCCCCCGGCCAGTCCCCAGGCGGGCGTCACCGAGCGCTCGAACCACAGCGACACGGTGCAGTCGGCGAGCGCCACGTACTCCCGCACCACGCCGTTGCCGCCGCGCCAGCGCCCCGCTCCCCCGGAGTCCGGACGGATGCGGTACCGCGTGACGCGCAGGGGGTAGCGGGCCTCCAGGACCTCCACCGGCAGGTCCTTGAGCGAGCCGTTGACGTTGTTGATGAGGGCGTCCTGACCGTCGCCGCCGCGCCATGCGCCCCACCCGCCGAGCGTGGCCTCCAGGCTCACGTAGGGGCGCGCGACCCGGGGGTCGGTACCGGCGAACATCACCACCATGGAGTCGCCGTGGCTGGCCGCCGCGACCCGGTCGGGCAGCACCGGCGCCAGGGCCTTCGCCACCAGGTCGATGAGCAGCCCCAGGTGCGAGAAGTACCACTGGCAGGCGGCCGGGGGAAGCGCCCCGAAGACGGAGCCCTCCCGGACCCGGACCGCCAGCGGCCGGAAGGAGCCGCCGTTGCCGGGCACGTCCGGGCTGACCAGCAGCTTGTACCCCACTCGGCACGCCGAGACGGCCTGGGCCGCACCGCAGTTGACCGGCCCGGTGGTCTGGTCGGCGGACTCCGTCACGTCGAACTCGACGTCGGAGCCGGAGACGGTGATCCGCAGCCGCACCGGGACGGGGGTGGCGAGGTCGATGCCGTCGTTGTCGAGGAATCCCTCGGCGGTGTAGACGCCGTCGGGGACGCCCTCGATCACGGCGCGTTCGAGGCGTTCGGTCTGACGGAAGATCTCGTCGCGCGCCGCGCGGAGCGTCGCGAGCCCGAAGCGCGCGACGATCTCCGCCAACCGCCGCTGCCCCGTGCGGACCGTGGCGACCATGGCGTTCATGTCGCCTGTGGTGGGGTAGGGGAAGCGCACGTTGGTGGCGATGGTGTCGAGCACCCCGGGGACGTCCGCGCCGCCCTCGACGAGCTTCTGCGGGCCCATGCGCAGGCCCTCCTGGAAGATGCTCACGGAGTCCATCGACCCGCCCGGGTCCTTGGAGCCCACGTCGATCCAGTGGGCCCGGGTGGCGGTGAAGCCCGCCAGCTCCCCCTCGACGAAGACCGGGCCGAAGATCGTCACGTCGTTGAGGTGCGTGCCGCCGAGATAGGAGTCGTTGAGGATCCAGACGTCGCCGGGCCGCCACACCGAGCGGCCGAAGCGTTCCTCGGTGGCCCGGGTGCAGCTCTCCAGGTTGCCCAGGAAGATGGGCAGCCCGGCCGACTGCCCCAGCACCTGGTGCTCGTCGTCCAGCAGCGCCACGACGCAGTCACCGCACTCGTAGATGATCGGGGTGTAGGACGAGCGCATGAGCGTGGCGTTCATGTCGTCGGCGGCGGAGATGACGGCGTTGCGGATGATCTCCACGGTCACCGGGTCGACGGCGTCCTCCGGCCCCGCGGCGGTGGTGGGCCTCATTCCCGCTCCCCGGTGACGACGAGTGCGCCGGAGCTTTCCACCGCGACCCGGTGGCCGGGCGGGACGACGGTGGTGGCGGTGTCCTCGGTGATGACGGCAGGTCCGCCGAACGTGTGGCCGGGGCGGAGGTCCGAGCGGGCCACGACGCGCGTCCGGTGCTCGCGCCCCGCGAACACGACGGCCCGCTCGGCGGCGGGGACGTCCGCGTCCTCGGCCGGCGGCAGCACCTCGGGCCGCAGCCGGCCGAGGTCGCCGAACGCCGTCACGCGCAGCGCGGTGAACTCGATCGGAGCCCCCGGGTTCGCGTGCCCGTACCGGCTGCGGTGCACGGTGGCGAAACGATTCGCCACCGTGGTCCGGAAGTCCGCGTCCAACGGCTCCCGGGGACCGGTGAGCGGCACCGTCAGGGTGTACTCCTGCGCCGCGTAGCGGATGTCGACGGCCGCCTCGGCCCGCCGCGCGTCCTGGGGGACGCCCTCGCTGTCCAGCGAGGCCAGCGCCCGGTCGGTGACCTCGCTGAGCCGCGCGGCCAGGGCCGCGCCGTCCAGGTCGGCGTCCAACCGGAAGTACGGTTCGGCGAAGTCCCGCCGGATCTCGGTCTGGAGCATGCCCCAGGCGGAGAGCGCGCCGGGGAACCGCGGCACCACGACCTCCTCGATCCCCAGCTCCCGGGCGAGGAAGACGCTGTGCATCGGCCCGGCACCACCGAAGGCGACGAGGGTGAAGCGGCGCGGCTCGATGCCCCGGGAGACCGTGATCGTGCGGATCGCCTGCGCCATCTTGGCGTTCGCCACGTCGCAGACGCCCTCGGCCATCGCCCGCGTTCCCAGCCCCAGGGTGCCGCCGAGCCGTGCGAGCGCCGCGGTGGCGGCGCGGGTGTCCAGGGGCAGCCGGCCCCCGGCGAAACCCCGCCCGTCGACGCGGCCCAGCACGAGGTTGGCGTCCGTCACCGTCGGCTCGCTCCCGCCCCGGCCGTAGCAGACCGGACCCGGATCGGCGCCCGCCGAGCGCGGGCCGACGCGCAGCCCGCCCGCCTCCGTCCGCGCGACCGAACCGCCGCCCGCGCCGATGGTGTGCAGGTCCACCACGCTCATCAGAATCGGCAGGCCCTCCAGCCGGGCCTCGGCCGCCACGTCCGGGCGGCCGTCGACGACCAGGGACACGTCGAAGGACGTCCCACCCATGTCCACGCAGACGAGGTCCGGCCGGCCCAGGAGACGGGCCAGCTCCACGCCGCCCATCGTGCCGCCGACCGGACCGGACAGCAGGGTCTGCAGGGGCCTGCGGCGTGCCGACTCGGCCGTGATGACGCCGCCGGAGGACTGCATGACGTGCAGCGGCGCCGTCACCCCCCGCGCGGCGAGCGCTCCCGTCAGACCGGTGAGGTAGCGCCGCACCACCGGGCCGATGTACGCCTCCGTCACCGCCGAGGAGGTCCGCTCGTACTCCCGCCACTCGTTGGCCGCCTCGTGGGACAGGGAGAGCGTCAGATCGGGGCCCAGCTCCTCCAGGAGGATGTCGCGGGTGCGCCGTTCGTGCGCGGGGTTGACGTGGCTGAACAGGTAGCCGACGGCGACGGCCGTGAATCCCCCGGTGCGCAGGCGCGTCGCCGCCGCGCGCACGGCGGCCTCGTCCAGCGGCTCGATCTCCCGCCCCTCGGCGTCGATCCGACCGCCCACCGGGACGATGTCCCGCAGCGGCACCAGCGGGTCCGGCTTGCGGTAGTGGAGGTCGTACAGCCGGGTGCGCGGCCCCCGCGCGATGTGGTACGTGTCCGCCGCGGCCGCCGAGGCGAGCAACAGCACCCGCGCGCCACGCCGTTGGAGGAGGGCGTTGAGGCCCTGCGTCGTCCCGTGCACGAGGAAGGAGATGTCGGCCTCGGAGTCCACGACGGCCCCCAGGGCGCTGAGCACCCCCTCGCTGAGGTCGCCGGGCGTGGTCGAGGCCTTGGCCGCCCGGTAGCGCCCGGTCCGTGCGTCGTGGACGACGACGTCGGTGAACGTGCCCCCGATGTCCATCGCCACCCGTAAGTCACCCATCAACGTCCTCGCCGTCGGTTGCCGGTGGCCTGACGGGCCCAGGCTAGGCCAGCGGGAACGCTCCCGGGCCGGAACGCCCCGATCCGCCCTCGCGGCGCGGATCCGGGGGAGCGTGCCGCCCGCACCCGGCGGACGCCTCCCGCCAGGCCGCGTAGTCCACGAGCGCGGCCCATTCGGGGTCGACCCGTCCCGGAACGGTTCGTCGTGCCGCGGCCCACTGCTGTCGCAAGGCGCTGTAGATGGGCGTGGTGCCGGGTGGGGGAATCGTTTCGTCAGCGGCGGGGAGCGGCGGGGTCCGCAGCGCCCGCCACGCGGAGCCGGAAGGAGCGGAGCCGGAAGAAGGCGTCATATGACGCCAACGTCCCACCCACGGGTGAGGTCACGCGGCGCGGGCAGGGGTGCCCGGGAGAGTGACGACGCCACTACTCTTGACTCACACGGGCCAACCCGAGGAGTCCGCCCCCCACCGCCCGGCCACCGGGTCCTCACCCACGGAGTACGTGATGAACGCCGCCTCTTCCCGCCCGAACGCGCGGCAGCGGCGAGGCCGTCACCTCAAAGCCCTGCGCCGGGGATGCGAGGACATCCTCACCGCGCTCGACGTCGGTGACCCGCCCGACGTCTTCGCCCTCTGCGCGCAGGTGGGCCGCAGCCGCGGCCGCTCCGTGCGCACCGCGCCCGTGGACCTGCGCGACTCCGGGGTCTACGGGCTCTGGATCGCCACCCACGAAGCCGACTTCGTGCTCTACGAGGCCCGTACCAGCCGCCTCCACCAGGAGCACATCGTCGCCCACGAACTCGCCCACATCCTCTGCGACCACCACGGCGGCGGCGACCTGGACGACGCGACGATCGGCACCCTGTTCCCGCACCTGGAGCCGTCCACCGTGCGCGGCATGCTGGGGCGGTGCGGCTACCTGGCGGCCGAGGAGCAGGAGGCGGAGGTGATGGCCTCCATGCTGCTCACGCGCGTGCGGCGCCGGCCCGCGGAGGCCAGTTGGCCCGTGCCCGCCGAGGCGGCGCAGACCCTCGCCCGCATCGAGAACGTCGTCGGACCGGACGTCCAGGGGGAGCGACCGTGACCACGTTCTACCAAGTCCTCTCCTGGGCCTGCGCGCTCGGCGGTCTCGTCGCCCTGCTCTACAAGCTGCCCGCCCTGCCCCGGCACCGCGGCGACGTCGCGTACCTCGCCCTGTGCCTGTACTTCCTCTGTTCCAGCCTCAGCTTCTTCGTCGAACTCGACCAGATCCGCGACGACATCGCCCGGCTGCTGCACTACCCCAGCATCACGACGTTCCTGTGCCAGGCCGCCGTGGTCGTCCTGACGGCCGCCCAGCAGGTCGTCCTCGTGCACTGGTCCCACGCGCCGGAGCGGGCACGGACGAAGGCGCGCAACAGGACGCTCGGGTACGCCGCGGCCCTCGCCGTCCTGGCCGTGCTCTTCTTCTTCGTCAACCCGCCCGGCCGGCACGGCTCGGCCGAGGTCGTCGTCCTGATCAACCTGGAGAACCCCGGCTACGCCGCCTACTTCGCCTTCTACCTCGCGATCTGCGCCGTCGGGCAGGTCGAGACCGTGCGGCTGTCGCTGCGCTACGCGCAGATCGCGCACCGCTCCTGGCTGCGTTCGGGCATGTGGGCGGTGGCCGTCGGCGGCTCGCTCATCCTCGTCTACTGCCTGACGCGGTACCTCCAGATCGCCGGCCTGTACACCGCCCTCCCCGAACCGTGGCCCGACCTGTACTGGATCGCCGGGAGCATCGGCTCGCTGCTCCAGGTCTTCGGCTGGACCGTGCCGTCCTGGGGGCCCCGGCTCTCCGAAGCGGTCCGGTGGTGCGGCCACTACCGCTCCTACCGGCGGCTGCGTCCGCTGTGGTGGGCCCTGTACCGGGCCCACCCCGGCATCGCTCTGGACGACCCGCCCTCGCGGCTGTACGACCTCGTCCCCCGACGCGACCTGGAGTACCGGCTCTACCGGCGGGTGATCGAGATCCGGGACGGCCAACTGGCCCTGCGTCCCTACATGGACCCCACCGCGCTCCGGCAGGAGGCCCGGCGGCTCGGCCTGCCGGAGGCCGCCCCGTCGACGGCCCACGAGGCACTGCTGCTCCGGGGCGCGCTCGACGCCCGGGAGGCGGGTGCGGCGCCGTCCGGTGGTCCGGTCGAGGCGTTCACGCACGCACCCGACGGCGACATCACCGAGGAGATCGCCTGGCTGACCGAGGTGGCCGGGCACTTCCGCCGCCTTGCCGGGCACCGCACCCCGGCCGGGGACCGCGCCCCGACGGGTTCCTGAACGGCCGTCCGGCCCGTACGGTCCCCCTGCCGTTCCCGTTCGCCCGCCCCGCCGCCACGAGGGCACGAGGGCACGTACCACTCCCGGCACCGAAGGAGCCCGCCCATGGAGCCCGGCAGACCGCCGCTGACGGCGGAGGAGTTCGCCCGCCGCGTGCGCGCGGCCACCGGTGCCGTGCTCGCGCTGGAGGCCCGCGCCGGCGCGGTGGCGGCCGGCCCCGAGGCCGCCCGCCGGGCCGGCCGCGCCCTCGCCCTGCGGCGTCACCTCGGCGACCGGGCCGCAGAGCCCGGCGGCGGGGCGGACGCGGCGCTGGCCGAACTGGCCCAGGTCGCGGGGTGGCTGCTGTTCGACGCCGAACGGCACCGGGCGGCACACCGGTTCAGCCGACTGGCCCTGACCCTGGCGCGCGGCTGCGGCGAGCGATCCGTGGAGCACCTCGTCCTCGCGACCCTGAGCATGCAGGCCGCGCACCTCGGCCGTCCCGACGCGGCCCTGCGCCTCGCGCGGGACGTGCTGGACGGACCCCGCCTCCCCGCGCGGGTCGCCGCCGTCTTCCGGCTCCGGGAGGCCGGCGCGCACGCCCTGGCCGGGCGGCGGCCGGACGCTCTGCGGGCCCTCGGCCGGGCCGGCGCCCTCGTCGCGGAGGGCCCGGGGCCCCGCGACCCCGCCTGGGCGTGGTGGGTGGACGAGGACGAGGTCGCCGGACACGCGGGCCTCGTCCACGCCGGGCTCGGTGCGTGGGGCCGGGCCGTCGACACCCTCACGGCGGCGCCCGGCGCCCCGGCCGGGACGACGGGGTTCCGGGCGCTGTTCGACGCCCAGCTCCTCACGGCCCAGCTGCGCGCGGCGGCCTGGCACGACGCGACGGAGCTCGCCACCCGGCTCAGCGGGCACGCGCACGTCATCGGATCGGCCCGCGCGACGACCCTGCTGGAGCGGGCCGCCCGGACGGCCGCCGCCGACCCGCGCCCGCCCGGACCGCTGCGGGACGCCGCGCGGCACCTGTGGACCACCCTGCCGTCACCGTACGACGGCGGGACGTCGGGCCCGTGCCACACGGGTCCCGCAGAAGGGAGCCCGCTCACGTGAGGAGCACCTCCGGCGCGTCACCGCGCCGACCGCACGGAACGACCGCCAGGACCGCCATGGCCCTGGCCGCACTGGTCACCAGCGCCTTCGCCCTCCTCCTCGTCGCGCTCGACCGGGAGGGGAGCGGGGCCGTCCTGCCCGCCCACACACCGGCCGCGCAGACGGCGGACGTCGCACCGGCCGCCGGGCGCGGCCGGGAGCGGGGGGACCGGTACCTGGAGACGCGGCTGTTCTTCGGGACCGGCCGCCACCACGGGAATCCGCCCATCACCGAGGAGGAGTTCCACGCGTTCCTGGACCGCGAGATCACCCCGCGCTTCCCCTCCGGCCTCACCCTTCAGGAGGGGTACGGACAGTGGCGCGACCGCGAGGGCGACATCAACGGCGAACGGTCCTACGAGCTGATCCTGCTCTACCCGGCCGACACCGCGCGGCGCAGTGACGCGGCGATCGAGGAGATCCGCCGGGCCTACACCAGCCGCTGGGACCTGGAGTCCGTGGGCCGGGTCGACCACTACGTGCGCGTCGACTTCTGACACCGCCTCACCGCACCTCCCCGCGTGCGACGGCCGTGGCACCCGATCTCCCCGCCGGGGACCGGGTGCCACGGCGCCGGGCCGCCGCCTCAGGGCCGGCCGCGGCCCGAGAGGGCGTCGCGCATCCGGTCGACCATGCCCGCCGCCGGCCCGAGCAGCTTGTCGCCGGGCGGGGTGTCGGGGGCCGAGGGGTGCGGGCGGGTGGGCGCGGTCCTCTTGGCCCGCCGCACCTTCTCGCCCAGCTCGTCCAGGACGTCGGGGGTGGTGGAGGCGCGCAGGGCGGGGAAGAGGTTCTGCTCCTCGTCGGCCACGTGCCTGCGGACCTCGTCCATGAGCCGGGACATCAGCCGGTCGAAGTCCGCGTCCCCGGGTTCGCTGCCCTCCAGGTCCTTGAGGATCCGCTCGGCCTCGGCGTGGTCCGCGAGCTCCCGGTCCGCGATGCGGTCGCCGCCGGGCACGTACCTGCGCACGGCCGGGTAGAGGTACTCCTCCTCGGCGACCGAGTGGCGCACGAGCTCGATGGTCACCTGGTCCGCGTAGTGCTTGCGTCCGCCGTCACCCTTCGGCAGCGCGTCGATGCGGCCGAAGAGCTCCTCGACCTCGCGGTGGTCGGTGGTGAGCTCGTCGATGACGTTTCCGCCGTGACCCATGGTGGGCCCTCCTTGACCGGGGCTGTGAGACGTGAACGTGCCGGGGCCCTGCCGGGCCCGAAGCGCGGCGGGTTCCCCGGCGTGCGCCGTGTCAACCCCGCGGTGGCGATCGTTTCGGCGGGCCGGGCCGGGGTACTCCGCGCCGTCACCACGCCGCACGGCGGACAGACGGCCCGGCCGGCACCTGACGCCGACCGGCTCGCCGCTTCCGGAGGAGAGAGGCCCGATGACCACGGAGCACGGACCAGGCAAGCGCGGGGCGATGAGGGACGACGCGGCCAAGGAGGCGCTGCGGGGAGAGCTGCGGGCCGGCCGATCCCCGCGCGCGGACGAGTCGCGCGAGGCGGAGCCCTCCGGGGAGGACCAGCCCGAGACCGACCGGGCCCCCGGCACCACCCTGACCGGCGGCACGCCCCCCGGCATGGGCGCGGACGACGTCGAGCTGCGCAACGAACTGGCGCGGCACCTGGGTATCAGCGTCTATCCCGCGGAGCGCGACGCCGTCCTGCGCACGCTCCGCGGGAACAACGCCCCGGACCGCCTCGTCGACCTCGCCGCCCGGCTCCCGGCGGGGCACACCTTCGGCAACGTCCAGGACATCATGCGCGCCCTCGGCCTCGGCACCGAGCAACGCCGGACCTGACCGGCCCGTCCCGCGACCCGCACCGGGTGCTCCGGGCCCCGCCGCGCCGATCACCACCGGCGCGGCGGGGCCCGAGGCGCTTCCTCGGGCCCGCGCCGCGCCCGCCGTCGCGCCCGCCCGGACCCGTCAACGGCTCAGGGCCCGCCCGCCCGCCGCTGCGGAGGGCCCGCCCGCCCGCCGCTGCGGCCCACAGCACCGCCGTCACGAGCGCGGCCCGGCGCACGGCCCTGCGCCGGCGACCGCGCCAGCCGCCGGACACCGCGCCCTCCCCGGCGGCCGGCTGGTACAGGTTCCCGTGTCCGGCGTGGACCGTCCGCCGCCGGGACAGGTGCCGTCGGTCGACCTGGCGGGCCATCAGCCGTTCGGCCCGGGCCGGGCGCCGACGCGCGCCGCGCACCGCGGAGCGGGCGGACGCCCCGACCACGAGCTCCCGGCGCGGCTTCGCCGCGAGGCTCACGATGGCGCGGGCCACCCGTTCGAGGCTGTGGACCGGGGGCATGGCCAGCACCTCGCGGCCCGTGTAGTTCGCGGCGTGCTGGAAGAGCGGCGTGTCGACGGTCGGGGGCAGCACGGTGCACACGTGGACGTTCGCCTCCCCCTCCAGCAGCAGCTCCTGGCGCAGGCTCGCACCGAGCGAGCGGACGGCGGCCTTGGACATGCCGTAGGCGTGGGTGTAGGGCCGGCTCACCTCGCCCACGACGGAGGAGACGTTGACCAGCGTCCCGCCGCCCTGCTCCCGCATCACCCGCAACGCCGAGCGGGCGCCGTGCACGCACCCGAGGACGTTGACGTCCAGCACCGTGCGCAGGTCCCGCAGCGGCACCTCCTGGAACGGCCCGAAGACGGAGACGGCGGCGCAGTTCACCCACACGTCGATGCGGCCGAACTCCTCCAGCGTCCGGTGCGCCAGCCACGCCACCTCCTGGTTGTCGGTCACGTCGGTGGGCACGACCAGGGTGCGCGCACCGCGCCGCCGCTCGCACTCCTCGGCCGCCGCCCGCAACGCCCGGACGCGCCGGGCGGCCAGCACGACGTCGCACCCCCTTCGGGCGAACGCCTTGGCCGTGGCCCGGCCGATGCCGCCGGACGCCCCCGTCACCACCACCACGGAACCGCGAACCCGCATGCTCGAACCTCCTTGACCCGCACGTCCACGCGGGCCCCTCGGCCCGCGGACCACGGCGGGTACCCGTGGCCGGCCGGGCCAAGCGCCCGATTCGTCCGGTCGTGGCGCTCCGCGGCGGAGCCGGAGAAATCGAGTGGTTTCCCCCCGCACGTTCGGAGTCACCCTCCGGGGGAGGTGGAACGACGCGCGTCGCTGCGGACCGTACGGCGGGAGGCACGGCGCCGCCGTCCCGCCCGGAGGTTCGGCAGTGAGCCTCACCGCCGTTGGCCCGGACGCGTCCGGGCCAACGGTGCGGTCCTGCGCGGTCCGGACCGCTTCGCCCGGGTGAGATTCCCCTCCACCCGGTTTCGGCTCCCTGGCCCCCGGTCACTTGGAGTGCCGTCGCTGTACCGAGGTGCGGAGGAACGATGGACCAGCCGAATCCCGTGAAGGCCGCTGCGGACAAGGCGGCCGAGAAGGCGCGGGCCGCCGTGCGCCAGGTCGCCGGGGACGACGAGATCCCCGGTCGGCCGGCTCCCGAGCCGCCGTCGCCGCAGGAGCCGACCCGCCCCCGCGGCCCGCTGCCGCCGAAGCCCGACCAGCGCGGGCCGAAGACCGTCAGTCCCACCGGCGAACCGACCGGCGTGGATCCGGCGGCCGTGGCCCAGCGCGGCGAACGCCTGACGACAGCCCAGGGACTGCGGCTGCCGGACACCGACCACTCGCTGAAGGCCGGACCGCGCGGCCCGGTCCTGCTCCAGGACCACCACCTGCGGGAGAAGATCACCCACTTCGACCACGAACGCATCCCCGAGCGCGTCGTCCACGCGCGGGGCGCCGCCGCCCACGGGTTCTTCCAGGGGTACGGCACGGCCGCGCACCTCACGAAGGCGGCCTTCCTCGGCAAGGGCGTGGAGACGCCGGTGTTCGTGCGCTTCTCCACCGTGCTCGGCTCGCGCGGTTCGTCCGACACCGTGCGCGACACGCGCGGATTCGCCACGAAGTTCTACACCGGCGAGGGCGTCTTCGACCTGGTGGGCAACAACATCCCGGTCTTCTTCATCCAGGACGCCATCAAGTTCCCCGACGTCATCCACGCCGGAAAGCCGCACCCGGACCGGGAGATCCCGCAGGCCCAGAGCGCCCACGACACCTTCTGGGACTTCGTCTCCCTGCACACGGAGGCCACGCACCACACGCTGTGGAACATGTCCGACCGGGGCATCCCCCGGTCCTACCGGATGATGGAGGGCTTCGGGGTCCACACCTTCCGGTTCGTGAACGCCGAGGGCGCGACGACGCTGGTGAAGTTCCACTGGAAGCCGAAGCTGGGCGTGCACTCCCTGGTGTGGGAGGAGGCCCAGCTCATCAACGGCGCGGACCCCGACTTCCACCGGCGGGACCTGGCCGACGCCATCGAGGCGGGTGCCCACCCGCAGTGGGAGCTGGGGGTGCAGGTCTTCCCCGACACCCCCGAGCAGACCTTCGAGGGCATCGACCTGCTCGACCCGACGAAGATCGTGCCCGAGGAGCTGGCGCCGGTGCAGCCGATCGGGCTGCTCACCCTCGACGCCAACCCGACCAACTACTTCGCCGAGACCGAGCAGGTCGCCTTCCACCCCGGCCACCTGGTGCCGGGCATCGACGTCACGGACGATCCGCTGCTCGCGGGCCGCCTCTTCTCCTACATCGACACCCAGATCACCCGGCTGGGCGGTCCGAACTTCGCGCAGATCCCGGTCAACCGCCCCCACGCGCCGGTCAACGACATGACCCGCGACGGGCTGCACCAGGACGCCGTCCACCGGGGGGTCGCGCCCTACCGTCCGAACTCGCTCGACGGCGGCTGCCCGTTCCTCGCCGGCCCCGAGGCCGGGGGCTACGTCGAGGTCCCGGTGCCGATCGCCGAGTCGTCGAAGGTGCGCGCGGCCCCCGCGTCCTTCAACGACCACTTCAGCCAACCGCGCCGCTTCTGGCTCAGCCTCACGCCCGTGGAGCAGGAGCACGTCATCGCCGCCTACTCCTTCGAGCTGGGCAAGTGCTACGAGAACGCCGTGAAGGAACGCGCTCTGCGCACGCTCGCCTCCATCGACCCCCGGCTGTGCGCGGAGGTCGCCAAGGGACTCGGCATGCCGGTCCCCGAACCCTCCGAGCCACCGGCGTCCGTCGAGCCGAGCCCGGCGCTCTCCCAGGTCGGCGGGGAGTGGCCGGTGACCGGACGCGTCGTCGGGATCGTCGCCGATGCGGGAAGCGACCTGGCGGGCGTGCGGGCACTGCGCCGGGCCGTGTTCGACGCGGACATGGTGCCGCTCGTCATCGCCCCCACCGGAGGGGAGCTCACCGACGGCGACGGCGACCCGATCACCGTGCAGCGCACCTTCGCGACGGCCCGCTCGGTGGAGTTCGACGCCGTCCTGCTCGCCGGGAACCCGGCACCGGGCGAGGACGCGCACGGAGCCCGCGACGCCAAGGCGGGCGACGGCGGCCGGGCCGCCACCGACCCGCGCGTCCTGCTGCTGGTCGCCGAGGCGTACCGGCACGCCAAGGCCGTCGGCGGCTGGGCCGACGGCGAGGAGGCCCTGCGGGCGGCCGGTGTCACGCCGGGCGGGCCCGGCGTGGTCACCGGCGGCGATCCGGCCGACGTCCTGTCCGAGATCACCCGGCTGCTGGCCCGGCACCGCGTCTGGGACCGCTTCCCCGCGACCGTGTGACCGGCCCGGGCCGGGACGGGCCCCGGCCCGGTTCAGGTCCCGGCCCGGTTCAGGTCCCGTACCACGCCCGCGAGCACGGCGACGCCCTCGCGGATCTCCGTCGCCGTGCACGCCGCGTAGCCGAGCACCAGCCCCGGTCCCGTCGGCCGTATCGCGTGCCACGCCAGGGGCTGCGCCTTGACGCTGCGCACCAGCGCCTCCGCCGCGACGTCCGTGTCGCGGACGCGGCCGTCGAACGTCACCAGGAGGTGCAGCCCGGCCGCCGTGCCGTGCACGACCGCGCCGGGCAGATGCGCGGCCAGCGCCTCGATCATCACGTCCCGCCGCCGCCGGTGCCGTCGGCGCAACGCCCGCAGGTGCCGTTCCAGGTCGCCCGACTCCATGAGCCGGGCGAGGACGAGCTGCGGCAGCAGGGCGTTGCCGAGGTCCGTCAACCGCTTGGCGGCGACGACGTCGTCGTGCAGGTGGCGGGGCACCAGGAGCCAGCCCACCCGCAGCGCCGGGGCCAGCAGCTTGGAGACGCTCCCCGTGTAGCAGACGTGGTCCGGAAGCAGGGAGCGCAGCGCCGCCACGGGCGGGCGGCCGTAGCGGTGCTCGGCGTCGTAGTCGTCCTCGACCACCAGCCCGCCGTCGGCGGCCCACTCCACGAGCTGCCCCCGGCGGTGCCCGCTCAGGACCACGCCGGTCGGGAACTGGTGGGCGGGTGTGACCAGGACGGCGCGCGCTCCCGACCTGCGCAGGGCGTCCACCCGCAGGCCGTCCGCGTCCACGGGCACCGGGGGCGTGGCGATGCCCCACCCGGACAACTGCTGCCGGACGCCGAGCGAACCCGGATCCTCCACCGCCACCTCGGCCGTGCCCCGGGCGCGCAGCACCCGCGCCAGCAGGGCGAGCGCCTGGGCCACACCGCCCACGACGACGATCTCCTCGGGCTCCGCCCGGACGCCCCGGTTGCGGGCCAGCCAGTCGGCGACCGCCCGGCGGAAGCGCGGGGCACCGTGCGGATCGCCGTACCCCAGCTCGGGCGCGGCGAGCCCGCCGAGCAGGGCGCGCTCGGCGCGCAGCCAGGCGGCCCGGGGGAAGGCCGCCAGGTCGGGCCGGCCCGGTGAGAGGTCGATCCGGACGGGAACGGAACGGAGGGTCTCGAAGACCTCGGGGCCGGGCGGACCCGCGAAGAGGGCGTGGGGCGAAGGCGGCCGCGGTAGGGGAGCGGGCCGGGGGTCCGCCGTCGTGGCCGGGCCGGGCACGCCGACCGGCGCGGCCACGATCACGGTGCCGTTGCGTCCGCGCCCGGCGGCGTGGCCGTCCTCGACCAGCCGCCGGTAGGCCTCCGTCACCACGCCCCGCGAGACCCGCAGCTCCCCTGCCAGCACGCGCGTGGGCGGCAGCCGCCCGCCCACCGGGAGCCGGCCGTCGCGGACCGCCTGGCGCAGCCGGGCGGCCAGCCAGTCGGCCAGTCCGCCCGGGGGCGCCTCCCCGGCGTCGAGCTGGAGGAAGTCCGCGGTGCCCGGTTCGGCCCCCTGGCCCGGGGTGTCCTTGGACCTGTCCACGGGACCATTGTGGCAGCGAGGCCGACGACTGCGAGCCGACGCCCCGCGGCCCCGCACCGCGCGTCCCGGCGGAACGCCCCCTTCACGTTCCTCACGG
The DNA here is from genome assembly GCF_014779715.1 of Streptomyces chumphonensis. Taxonomy (GTDB): domain Bacteria; phylum Actinomycetota; class Actinomycetes; order Streptomycetales; family Streptomycetaceae; genus Streptomyces; species Streptomyces chumphonensis. The sequence continues at coordinate 221,600 of NZ_JACXYU010000002.1, read as the reverse complement.
CCCGTGCGGTCAGCCCTTCCTGACCGTGGGCGCCTCAGCCGCCGGCGGCGCTGCCGCGACCTCCGCCGGCGCGGTCGCGGTGTGGCCGAACCGGGCGGGCAGCGCGCGCAGCGGCCGCGGGGCCCACCAGTTCGCGCCCCCGGCCAGCCGCATGAACACCGGGACCAGCACCGCGCGGATCAGGGTGGCGTCGACGAGCAGGACGACGACCATGCCCACCGCCAGCATCTTCAGGAAGACGATCCCCGAGGCGGCGTAGGTCGCGAACGACGCCGCGAGGACGACGGCCGCCGCGGTGATGAGCGGACCGGTGCGTTCCAGCCCGGTCGCCACGGCGTGGCGCGTGTCCCCGGTGGCGTCGTACTCCTCCTTGATCCGGGCCAGCATGAAGACCTCGTAGTCCATCGACAGGCCGAAGGCCGTGCAGAACATCAGGATCGGGATGCTCGGCTCGACGGTGCCGGTGGCCGTGAAGCCGAGCGGTCCCGCCAGGTTCCCCTCCTGGAACACCCACACCAGCGTGCCGAACATCACCCCCATGCTGAGGAGGTTCAGCACCATGGCCTTGACCGGCAGCAGGACACTGCCGGTCATCAGGAACAGGAGCGCGAAGGTGGTGGTCAGCACGAGCCCGAGCACCCACGGCACCCGGTCCGTCAGCTCGGCCCGGAAGTCGTCGAGTTCGGCGGGATAGCCGCCGATCCGGACGGTTTCGCCGGGCGTGGCGGCGCGGACGTCGGCGAGCAGGTCGCCCACGTCCCCGCTCAGCGCCGCGTGGCCGGGCACCACCGAGTACCAGGTCATGCGCGGAGAGGCGAAGCGCTCGGCGGAGCGGCCGGGATCGCCGATCTTCCGGCCGTCGGCGTAGGAGCCCGTCAGGGCGTCGACCTGGTACACGCCCTCGATCCGGGACAGTGCCAGGGAACGTGCCGCGATCTCCGCGCGGTTGGCCCGTGTTCCCGCCAGTTCCGGGTGGACCACCTGGAGCGCGTCCATCTCCTCGGCGGCGAAGCGGTCGCGGATGTCCTGCTGCACGAGTCGGCTGGAGGTGTGCTCGGGCAGCACCCGGTCGTCCGGGACCCCGAAGGTGAGCCCGAGGACCGGGGCGGCGACGACGAGCAGCACCGCCAGGGCCGGTACGCCGTAGAGCAGCGGGCGCCGCATCATCCGCAGCGCGGTGCGGTGCCACCAGCCGCGCGCAGGGCCGCGTGCCGCCCCGTCCCCGGCCCGCGTCACCCGGTGGCCGAGCCGGGCGAGCGCGGCGGGCAGGACCACCAGCGCGGCGAACACGGAGGTGAGCACGGTGCCGATGCCCGCGTAGGCGAAGGACCGCAGGAAGGGGAACGGGAAGAGCAGCAGGCAGGCCAGTGACACGGCGACCGTCACGCCGCTGAAGACGACCGTGCGCCCGGCGCGCGCCACGGCCGTGCCCACGGCCGCCCGCACCTCGGCCCCCACGGCCAGTTCCTCCCTGAAGCGGTTGATGACGAACAGGCTGTAGTCGACGCCCAGACCGACGCCCATGACGAGCGTGAGGTTGGCCGCGAACGTCGACACGTCCGTCACGTACGTCACGCCCCGGAGCAGGGCGAGCGTCGCCACGACGGAGAACAGGCCCATCGCCAGTGTCAGCGCGGCGGCCGACCAGCGCCGGTAGAGCACGAACAGCAGCAGCAGGACGAGCGGGAAGACGATCAGCTCGGCCCGCAGGAAGTCCGTCCGCGCCTGCTCGGCCGCCTGGCGGAAGACCTCGTCCCCGCCGCCGACCCGGACGCTGACGACATCGCCCGCCCGCGTGAAGTCGGGGGAGAGGTCGCCGAGCGCGGCACGCGCCTCGGTGACGGTCCCGCTCAGACGCGCGATGACGAGGGCCTGGCCGCCGTCCTCGGCCCGCATGGCCGGGGAACCGCCCCTGGACCAGTAGGACGCCGTCTCGGCCACGCCGTCGCGCGCGGCCAGCTCGGCCTCCAGCGCGCGTCCGGCCGCCGCGACGCGGGGGCCGTCCACCGTGCCGGTCTCGGCGGTGACCAGCAGCAGTGCGCTGGGCGTGCCGGTGCCGAACTCCTCGCGCAGCACCTCCCTCGTCCGCACCGACTCCGAAGCCGGGCTCTCGAACCGGCTGAGCACCAGCCGGTCCATCGTGCCCGCGGCGAGCGCCGCCGCCAGCACGGTCAGCAACACGCTCAGCCAGACCACGCGCCGGGGGCGGGCGGCGACGGCGTCCCCCAGGGCGCGCAGCGCGGGACCACGGCGGGGAACGGGACGGACACGCGGGGACATCGAGCCTCCTGGACGCTGCGGGACGTGGCCACCACCCTGAGCGCCGCGCCTTCTCCGACCGCTGGAACGACGGCTGGAACGACCGCTGGACCAACCGCTGGACGCCGACCCGACCGCGTCGCTCCGGGCCGTCTCGGCACATGGACTCCTCCGTGCGGAGGTTGGGACCGCGGGCCGACACGCCGTAGGCTCGCCGGGGGCCCTCGCAGCCGGGTGCGGCGGCCCGACCGGTCGGGGGAGGACCGCTGATGTCCGGAAGTCTGCTGCGGCACCGCCACACTCCGGAGCGCCGCGACGCCGACCGCGTCCACGTCACGCTCTTCGGCCCGCTGGAAGTGCGCCGAGGGGCCGGCGACGCCGTCCGGCTCGGCCCGCCCCGGCAGCGGGCCCTGCTCGCCGTGCTGCTCCTCAGGTCGACCCCGGTCGGCGCCGATCAGCTCATCGCCGCCCTCTGGGGCCAGGAACCCCCCGCCTACGCCCGCAACCTCGTGCAGAAGTACGTCAGCGGGCTGCGGAGCGCGCTGCGCGACCACGGCACGGCCATCGACTGGTCGGACTCCGGCTACCTCCTGGACCCGGGCGCGGCCCAGGTCGACGTCTACGTCTACGAGCGCCTCACCACCGAGGCGGCCTCGGCCGTCGCCGCCGGGCGGACGGCCGAGGCCGCCGCCCTCCTCGACGAGGCCCGGCAGCTGCGCACCGGGCCGCTCGCCGAAGGGCTGGAGGCGCCGCTGCTGGAACGCCAACGGGTCTTCGCGGAGGCACGCCGGCTGGCCGACAACGAACTGCGCACGGAGATCGCCCTGGAACTGGGCGAGCACCGCGAAGTCGTGCCGTACCTGCGGTGCCTGCTGCACGAGCACCCACTGCACGAGCGCCTGGTGTGGCTGCTCATGACGGCGCTGTACCGCTCCGACCGCTCCGGTGAGGCGCTCGCCGTCTATCGGGAGCTCCGTCGCCGCACCGGGGACGAGCTCGGTGGCGAACCCGGCCCGGCACTTCGGGAGCTGCACGTGCGGGTGTTGCGGCAGGACCCGGAACTGCTGACCATGCGCGTCTTGGCCGCGCGCCGCCACGTGCGGGTGTGAGGCGCGCGGGTTTCTGGCTCACTTTCCGTGCGGCGTGCACCGTGAGTGATCACTGACGCTCGGATAGCCGCTGGAACGTCACCCGAGACCAGTCACCGGTGACCTCGGTACGACCCTGCGGCTGAAGGTACTGCTGCTCCCCCCCCGGGGCCTCACACCCCCAGTTCGGCCGCCAGCCGGCCGCTCTTGATCGCCGCCACCAGGTCGGCGTGGTCGGCCTCCGTGCGGTTCGCGTAGGCCACGGCGAAGGCGGTCACGGCCTCGTCCAGCTCCTCGTTCTTTCCGCAGTAGCCGGCCAGCAGCCGGGGGTCGGCGCTGTGGGCGTGGGCGCGGGCCAGCAGGGCGCCGGTCATCCGCCCGTAGTCGTCGAGCTGGTCGGCGGTCAGGGCCGCCGGGTCGACGCTGCCCTTGCGGTTGCGGAACTGCCGCACCTGGAAGGGGCGTCCGTCGACCGTCGTCCAGCCCAGGAGGATGTCGCTGACGACCTGCATCCGCCGCTGCCCCGCCACCACCCGGCGCCCCTCGTGGTCCACCTCCGGCACGGCGAACCCCGCGTGCGCCAGATGCGGCACCAGGGCCGAGGGGCGGGCCTCCTTCACCTGGAGGACCAGGGGCTCACCCCGGTGGTCGAGCAGCAGCACCACGTAGGACCGCGTGCCCACGCTTCCCGTGCCCACCACCCGGAACGCCACGTCGTGGACGCGGTGCCGGGCGAGCAGCGGCAGGAACTCCTCGGCGACGGTCTCCAGGTACGCGCCCAGTGCCGTCGTGACGGCGGCCGCCTCCGCGTCCGGCACCCGCCGCAGCACCGGAGGGGCGTCCACGAACCGCCGCCCGCCGCCCGGGTCCTCCTCGGTGGACCGTGCGGCGAACCGGGCGCTGGTGTTCCGGCGCGCCTTGCCGGCCACCCGTTCCAGGGTGCCGAGCAGGTCCCGGGCGTCGGTGTGCGAGACGAGTTCCTCGTCGGCGATCGCGTTCCACGCCTCCAGCGCGGGCAGTTTGGCGAGGAGCCGCATGGTCCGCCGGTACGCGCCCACGGCGTCGAAGGCCGCCGCCCGGCAGGCGTCCTGATCGACGCCGCCGGCCCCGCCCGCGAGCACGAGCGAGGTGGCCAGCCGCTTGACGTCCCACTCCCAGGGGCCGACGACGGTCTCGTCGAAGTCGTTGAGGTCGATGACGAGGCCGCCCCGTGCGTCGGCGTAGAGGCCGAAGTTCGCCGCGTGCGCGTCCCCGCAGAGCTGTGCGGCCACGCCGGTCACCGGTGTGGCCGCGAGGTCGTGCGCCATGAGCCCCGCGGAGCCCCTCAGGAACGCGAAGGGGGACGCCGCCATGCGTCCGACCCGGATCGGCGCCAGCTCCGGCACGCGGCCCCGGCTCGACTCCTCGACCGCCCGCACCGCGTCCGGCCGCGCGCCGTCGAGCACACGGGCCCCGACCGTTCCGTGGGCGGCGCGGGGCACGCGCTCGCGCAGCGCCTTGCCCGCCTCCTTGGGCGACGGCCCCGCCCCGGCACGCCCCGCGAAGCCCTCCACCGCCGGAATCCGCCCGCCGAAAGCCGTCATCCCGGCCACCCCCTGTTGCCCCTGTACGCCCTGTGCATGTGTGCGGCTCCGACCGTACCGTCCGTGTCCGGCCGGGTGAAGCGGCCGGGAGCGGCCGTCCGTGGCGCCGACCGTCGATCTGAGACTGGTTGGCGGCTCCGTATCCTCAACTGATCACAAGGAGGCCATAATTGCCCGCATGACGACTTCCGCAGCTCATCTGGAGCGACTCGACGACGCGCTGTACGCCTGGCTCCCGCCCCGGCGGGGGTGGGGGCTGGCCAACTGCGGGCTGCTCGTCGGTGACGACACCGCGCTGTGGATCGACACGCCCTACGACCGGACCCGGGCGGCCGAGTTCCTCGCCGCGAGTCGCGACCTGCTGCCGCCCGGGGCCGACGTCGACCGCGTCGTCGTCACCCACGCCAACGGCGACCACTTCTGGGGTGCGGGCATCGTCCCGGACGCCGAGCTGATCGCCACCCGTGAAGCCCTGGAGCACACCCACTTCGAGCCCGACCCGCGGCAGCAGCACGCCCTCGTGCGGGACAGCGACCCCGCCACACCGCTGGGCGCCTACCTCAAGGCGCACTTCGGTGTCTTCGACTGGTCCGACACCGATCCCGTGCGGCCCACCACCCTGTTCCGGGGCGAGCTGGAGTTCCGCGTCGGCCCGCACGAGGTGCGACTGACGGCGCTGCCGCCCGCCCACACGACCGGCGACCTCATGGTCCACCTGCCGGGGCAGGGAACCGTCTTCTGCGGAGACGTCGTCTTCGCCTCCACGGACCGGCGGCCGGGCGACCACGCGGTGCACTGGGCCGGACCGCTCAGCAGCGTCGTCGACGCCTGCGAACGCGTCCTGGCCACCGGTGCCGAGACGGTCGTGCCCGGCCACGGACCGGTGCTGGACCGGGCCGGTGTGCGCGACCACATCGGCTACCTCGAGTACGTGCGCGAGCGGGCCCACGCCTTCCACAAGGAGGGGGTCCCGGCGCTCGAGGCCGCCCGCCGGGTCGTGGCCGAGAACCGATTCCCCGAACTGGCCCTGCCCGAACGTCTGGTCATCACCATCGGTACCGAATACCGTCACCTCGGTCCGGCCGAAACGCCCAACGTCCTCGACCTGTTCGGTGAGGTCGCGGCGCTCGCCGCGGAGCTGGAGACCTGACCGGGACCGCGGCCCGGGAAGCGCGGGAGAACCCCGACCCGGACCGAAGGAACAGCACGGACAGCACGGCCCCCGCAGGGCCGGTTCAAGGAAGTGTTCATGACTGAGATCGCGCTGGCCACGGCGTCGGCCGTCGCCCTGGCCGCCGTCCTCGCCGCCCTCGGCCTGGCCCGGGCGCGGCAGCACGCGCTCCGGCGGGCGGCGGCGGCGGAGGCGTCGGCCGCGCGGCACGCCGCGCAACTGGCCGAACAGGAGCACCGGTTCGCCGGTCGGCAGGCCGCTCTGACGCGTGCGGAGGAACGGGCCGCCGCCGCCGAGCGGACGAGCCGGGAGCTCACGGAGGAGCTGGGGCACCTGGCCGCCGAACGTGTACCGGCCGCCGCGCTCGCCCTGGTCCACCCCGACCTCGCGCCGCCCGGCCCCCTGCACCGCGACCGGCTCGGTGCGGAGGCGGGCCGGGCCATGGAGGCCGTGCTGACCGCCTGCACCACGGCCGTCCTCGACGAGCGCGCCCGGGTGGACGCGGCGGCGCGGGCGTCCATGCGCGGCGCCACCGCGAAGGTGCAGACCCTGCTGCACCAGGCGCAGAACCTCCTGACGCGGCTCCAGCACGAGCACGACGACCCCCGGCTGCTGGAGCTGGACTTCCGCAACGAACTCGCCCTGCGCCGCATCCAGGCGACCGCCGTGCTGTGCGAGGCGTGGCCCGGCCTCGCGCGGACCGACTCCCCCCTCGTCGAGACGCTGCTCGGCGCCCAGTCCCGGGTTCCGGGGTACGGGCGCGTCAAGATCGCCAACCATCTGCGGGAGCAGCGGCTCGCGGTCGCCGCCCGCGCCGCCGAACCCCTCGTCATCACCTTCGCCGAGCTCCTCGCCAACGCGACGGCCTACTCCCACCCCGAGACGGAGATCCCCGTGACCGTCCAGCAGGGCGGACAGGGCGCGGTGGTGGTCATCGACGACGCGGGCATCGGCATCGACACCGACCAGCTCGACCGGGCCCGCCGCCTGCTCGACGGCCCCTCCGGGGTCCTGCTCACGGAGCTGGGCAACCCACCGCAGACCGGCTTCGCCGTCATCGGCAAGCTGGCCCGGCAGTACGGCTTCGCCTGCCACGTCGAGCCCTCGCCCTACGGCGGGGTCCGGGCCATCGTCCGCGTGCCCGACCATCTGCTCACCCTGGTGGACACCGAGCACGACCTCTCCGTCCTCACGCCCGAGCCCGTGCGGCCCGCCCCCGTCCGGCGGACCCCCGACCCCGGGGACGGCCCCGAGGACGCGCCGGCCACCGCGCCGGCCGAGCCGGCGAGGGCTTCCGGGCCGGGCGCCGAGGCGCCGCCCGAGGCGCCGTCGGCGGACCCCTCCGCCCCCCTGCCCACGCGTCGACGCCGTTCGCCCCGCCCCGCCGTCGCCTCCGGGCAGGTCGGGACGGGGGCCGAGGGCACCGTACCCGCCGCCCGTACCCCCGAACAGGCGGCGGCCCGTTGGGCGGCGCTCCAGGAGGGCACGGCGGACGGCCGCAGCGCCGCCGGTACGGGCGCCGAGGCCACGGAGGACACCGGTGCGGCCCCCGGCGCCGCACCGATCAGGCACAGCCACGAAGGAGACGACGAGCGTTGAGCGCGACCGGCGAGATCAGAGAAGACCTGTCCTGGGTGCTGGAGCCGCTCCTGGAACTGCCCGGAGTCCTGCACGCCGTGATCGCGACCGGTGACGGCCTGGTGGAGGGCGCGTCCGCCTCACTGGACCGTGCGGCCGGTGAGCGCGTCGCCGCCATGGGAGCCACCCTCCACGCGGCCGCCCGCGCGTTCACCACCGCCTTCACCGGGCAGGAGGCACCGCGGCTGGCGCAGACGGTGGTGGAGTCGGAGCACGGTTTCGCCATCATCGTCCCGGCGGGCCGCAACACGTCGCTGGCCGTGTACGCCGGCCCGGAGGCCCAGTTGGGCAACATCGCCTACCACATGCAGGTCCAGGTGGCGGCGATGGCCAGGGCGCTCGGCGCACCGGCCCGGGAGCGGTGAAGCCGCCGCCCGGCCGTCGGCTGGTCCCCGCCTACCTGGTGACCGGCGGCCGGGCCGCGCCGGCCGACCGCCGGGCGGCGGGGTACGACCGGCTGGCGATCCTCACCCGGTCCGACAGCACGCCGTCGGACCGGTTCGGCCAGGAGCACCACCGGCTGTGGCGGCTGCTGCGACCGGGGCCGCTGACCCTGGTCGAGTGCGCCGCGCACCTGCGGCTTCCCGTGAGCGCGGCCGTCTTCCTGGCGGCCGACCTCGTCGAGTCGGGCCACCTGCACATCCGTCCCCCCGTTCCGCCCGCGCAGCGCATCGACCGCACGCTCGTCGAGAGGCTCCTCGTTGGACTCCGCGCCCTCCACTGACCGCATCGGCTACCTGCCCGACCGGGACCAGACGCTGATGAAGATCGTCGTCACCGGTCCCTTCGCGGTGGGCAAGACGACGTTCATCCGCACCCTGTCGGAGATCCCCACGCTGCACACCGAGGAGGTGATGACGCAGGCGAGCGCCCCGCACGACGACCTCGTCGGCGTCCCGGGCAAGACCACCACCACGGTGGCCACCGACTTCGGCCGGCTCACCCTCGCCGACGACCTGGTCCTCTACCTGTTCGGCACCCCCGGCCAGCACCGCTTCCTGCCGCTGTGGCAGGACATCGCGCGCGGTGCCCTCGGCGCCCTCGTGCTGGCCGACACCCGTCGCCTGGACCACTCGTTCGAGGTGATGGACCTGGTGGAGGAGCAGGGTCTGCCGTACGTCGTGGCGGTGAACACCTTCCCCGAGTCCCCCCACCACCCCGACGAGGTGCTGCGCAAACACCTGGACCTGCACCCGGGCACCCCCCTCCTCCAACTCGACGCCCGGGAGCGGTCCGGATGCGCGCGGGCCCTGGTCGCCCTCAGTGAACACGTCCTGGCGCGCCTGCCCGAGGACGACCGGACCGCCCCGGAGGACCGACCGTGACCACGGAGACCGCACCGCTCGCCCTCTACGGGCCCGCCTTCGCCGCCGACCCGCACGGCCACTACGCGCGGCTGCGGGCCCAAGGGCCCCTCGCGCGCGTCGCGCTGAGCCCCGGGGTCGAGGCGACCCTCGTGGTGGACTACCAGACGGCACTGGACCTGCTGCGCGACGAGCACCGCTTCACCCGTGACCCGCGCCGCTGGCAGTCGACGCTGCCTGCGGACTCGCCCATCCTGCCCATGCTCGGCTACCGCCCGACCGCCCTGTTCAGCGACGGCGAGGTCCACACGCGCTACCGCCGTGCCATCAACGACACCCTGGCGTTCATCCAGCCGCACGTGTTGCAGTCCCAGGTCACCGAGGTGGCCCGGCAGCTCGTCGCACGCTTCGCCGCCACCGGGACCGCCGACCTCATCCACGGCTACGCCCGGCAGCTGCCACTGCACGTGTTCAACACGTGGTTCGGTGTGCCGCCCGAGGACAGCGAACGCCTGGTGGCCGGCATGGCGGGGATGCTGGAGTCACGGGAACAGGCCGCCGCGGCCTACGCCGACCTCGTCGCCGTCGTCACCGACCTGGTGGCCGACCGCCGTGCCGCCCCGCGCAGGGATCTGACCTCGTACTTCCTGCGGCACCGCGCCGACCTGGACAACGACGAGACGGTCCGCCAGATCACGCTCACCATGAGCGCGGGGCACGAACCGACCACGAACCTCATCGGCAACGCCCTGTTCCACCTGCTGAGCAGCCCGCAGGCCGCCGGTTCCGTTCTGGGCGGCGCGACGACGGCGCGCGAGGCGATCGACGACGTCCTGTGGAGCGATCCCCCGCTCAGTTCCTTCTCGGCCCACTACCCCCGCCACGACCTGGAGTTCCACGGCCACCTGCTGCGGGCCGACGAGCCCGTGCTGGTCTCGTACGCGGCGGCCAACGCCGAGGCCGCTCCCGGCGCCGGCGAGCGCGACGTCCGGTCGGGCCAGAGTGCCCACCTGGCCTGGGGCGCGGGTCCGCACCGCTGCCCCGCGCGGCAGCCGGCCCTGCTCATCGCCATGACGGCCGTCGAGCAGCTCACCGGCCAGCTGTGCGACATGGAGCTGGCGGTGCCCGGCGACGAGCTGATCTGGCGCCCGGGCCCCTTCCACCGGGCCCTGACCCACCTTCCGGTCCGCTTCACGCCGCTCGCCGTCTGACCGTCCCGGGGCGTTCGACGCGGGGCCGTGTCGTGCCGCGCGGCGGCCTCGGCATGCCCGGACGCCGTCCGGGGGCCCGCACCACGCCTGCGCGTCGACGGGGCGCAGACCGGTTCCTTCCACTGGCGTGCTCGGTTATGCTCGAAACAAGCTAGCTTCGAGCAGAAACAATCGATGAACGTGCGTCGGGCTGCTCCCGCAGACACGACAGCGGAACGAACCGGCCTCCCAAGGAGTCTCCCCGTATGACCATCGCAGCCTCCTCCCGCACGGCAGAAGAGATCGCCTCCCAGCCCGGCACCTGGCGCCGGGCCGCAGCCCTCGCACCCCGGTGCGCCGACGTGCTGCCCCGCAGGGGCGAGCGGGTGGCGGTCGTCGGCTGCGGCACCTCCTGGTTCATGGCCCAGTCCTACGCCGCGCTGCGCGAACAGGGCGGGCACGGGGAGACGGACGCCTTCGCCGCCTCCGAGTTCCCCCACGGTCGGAAGTACGACCGCGTCCTCGCCCTCACCCGCTCCGGCACCACCACCGAGGTGCTGGACCTCCTCGCCCGTCTGCGGGGCGGCACGCCGACCGGCGCCGTCACCGCCGATCCGGCGACGCCGGTGCGGCGGGCCGCCGACGCCGTCGCCGTGCTGGACTTCGCCGACGAGGAGTCGGTCGTGCAGACCCGGTTCGCCACCTCCGCCCTCGCCCTGCTCCGTGCCCACCTGGAGGTCGAGGACGCCCTGCCCGCCGGGGTGCGCCCGCTCGACCGCGCGGCGCGGGACGCCGAGCGGGCGCTCGCCGACCCGCTCGACGGCCTCCCGGCCGGCGGCACCGGCCTGGAGCAGGTCACCTTCCTGGGGACGGGCTGGACCTACGGGCTCGCCCTGGAGGCCGCGCTCAAGATGCGCGAGGCCGCGGGGGAGTGGACCGAGGCGTACCCGGCGATGGAGTACCGGCACGGCCCCGTGAGCATCACCGCCCCCGGCCGCGCCGTGTGGACGTTCGGCCCCCTGCCCGGCGGCCTCGCCGACGACGTCCGAGGTGTCGGGGGCACCCTGGTGGCGGCCTCCGGCGACGGCCCGGAGGACCTCGACCCCCTCGCCGACCTCGTCCGCGCGCAGCGTCTCGCCGTCGCCTGCGCGGTCGCCCGGGGCCAGGACCCCGACCGCCCCCGCAACCTGACGCGCTCGGTCGTGCTCGGGCCCGGCCGTGGCTGAGCCGCCGAGCGCCCGGGCCCTGCCCGGCGACTGCGTCATCGCCCTCGACGTCGGCGGCACCGGCATGAAGGGCGTCCTGCTGGACCGGGCACTGGTGCCGCTGGCCACCGTGCGCAGGTCCACCCCCCGGCGGCAGGGCCCCGACGCCGTCGTCGACGCGGTCGCCGCCACCCTCCGCGAACTGGACGTCCTGGCGCGCTCCGCCGCGCGGACGGTCCGCCACGCCGGGGTGGTCGTGCCGGGGATCGTGGACGAACCGGCCGGCCGTGCCCTGCGCGCCGTCAACCTCGGCTGGCGCGACGTGCCGCTGGCCGCGGTGCTGACGCGGCGGACCGGGCTGCCCGTCATCCTCGGCCACGACGTCCGGGCCGCCGGGACGGCCGAGGCCCTCGTCGGCGCGGCCCGGGGCGCACGGGAGGTCCTGTGCGTCGCGGTGGGCACGGGCGTCGCGGCCGCCGTGATCTGCGACGGCCGCCCCCTGACGGGTGCGGGTCTCGCCGGGGAGCTGGGCCATCTCGTCGTCGCTCCGGACGGCGACCCGTGCGCCTGCGGGGGCCGCGGATGCCTGGAGACGGTCGCCTCGGCCGCCGCCGTCGAGGCCGCGTACGCCGCCCGCGCCGGGCGGGCCCCGGCGGGGGCGGCCGAGGTGGCGGCACGGGTGGCCGGCGGCGACCCGGTCGCCCGCGCCGTGTGGGAGCGCGCGGCGGACGGGCTCGCCACGGCACTGGCCGCCGCGACCACGCTGCTCGGCACCGAACTGGTCGTCCTCGGCGGCGGACTCGCCGAGTCCGGAGAACTCCTGCTGGCCCCCGTACGGGAGGGGCTCGCGCGCCGGCTCACCTTCCAGCGCGTGCCGCGGGTCGTCCGCGCCGAGCTGGGCGAGGCCGCCGGACGCGTCGGTGCGGGCATCGCCGCGTGGCGGGCCGCCGACGGCGTGCCCCTCGCGCCCGTCCCGCTCGGCCGCGGGCCGGTGGGGGTGGCGTCGCGGTGATCCTCACGGTCACGCTCAACGCGGCACTCGACGTCACCTACCTCGTCGACCGGCTCCGCCCCCACACCTCGCACCGGGTGGACACCACCCACCGCAGGGCCGGGGGGAAGGGCGTGAACGTCTCCCGCGTCCTGGCGGCCCTGGGACGGGAGACGGTCGTCACCGGACTGGTCGGCGGACCGACCGGCGACCTCCTCCGCGCGGATCTGGCCACGGCCGGGCTGCGGGACGAACTCCTCACCGTGGCGGGGGAGTCCCGGCGCACCCTCACCGTGGTGTCGCGGGAGGACGGCGACGCCACCGTCTTCAACCAGCCGGGCCCGCCGGTCGCACCGCGGGAGTGGGCGGCCTTCCGCGCCCACTTCACGCGCCTGGCCGGGCACGCCGAGGTCGTGGTGCTGTCCGGCAGCGTCCCGCCGGGGCTTCCGGCGGACGTCTACGGACGGCTGCTGAGTACGGCCCGTGCGGCCGGTGTCCCCACCGTGCTGGACACCGGCGGGACCGCCCTGCGGGCGGCGCTGCCCGCCCGGCCCGACGTGGTCAAGCCCAACGCCGCCGAACTCGCCGCCGCCACCGGCACTCCCGCCACCGACACGGCCGCCGCGGTGGACACGCTGCGCGCGGCGGGCGCGCGGTCCGTCGTGGCCTCCCTCGGGCCCGCCGGTCTGCGCGCCCACACCCCGGACGGCGCCTGGCGCGCCGTCCCGCCCGAGCACCTCGGCGGCAATCCGACGGGCGCCGGTGACGCCTGCGTCGCGGCCCTGGCCGCCGGTCTCGCGGACGGGCGGCCGTGGCCGGACGTGCTGCGGGACGCCGTCGCCCTGTCCGCCGCCGCCGTCGTGTGCCCCGTGGCCGGGGACGTCGACACCACCACCTACCGCCGTCTGCGGACGGCCGTACGCCTGGAGGACCTCCATGCCCCTGACACCCACCGGTGACCTCGTCCGTTCCGCCGCCGAGGAGGGGGCGGGCGTCGGGGCGTTCAACGTCGTGCAGATCGAGCACGCCGAAGCCATCGTCGCGGGCGCCGAGGCGGCGGGCCGCCCGGTGGTCCTGCAACTGAGCGAGAACACCGTCCGCTACCACGGGGCGCTGGAACCGCTGGGCGGTGCGACGCTGGCCATCGCCGCCGCCTGCGACGTGCCGGCCGCCGTCCACCTCGACCACGCCGAGTCGCCCGAACTCGTACGGGCGGCCGTCGAGCTGGGCTTCACGTCCGTGATGTTCGACGCGGCGAAGCTGCCCTACGCCGCCAACGTGGCGGCGACCCGCGAGATCACGGCGCACTGCCACGGCCGGGACGTGTGGGTGGAGGCGGAGCTCGGCGAGATCGGCGGCAAGGACGGCGCGCACGCTCCGGGCGTGCGGACCGACCCCGGCGAGGCGGAGGCGTTCGTCCACGCGACCGGTGTGGACGCCCTGGCCGTCGCCGTGGGCAGCTCGCACGCGATGCTCACCCGCGACGCCGTACTCGACTTCGCCCTCATCGCCCGCCTCGGTGAGGCCGTTCCCGTGCCGCTGGTCCTGCACGGCTCCTCGGGCGTGCCGGACGACGACCTCAGGAAGGCCGTCGCGACCGGGATGCGCAAGGTGAACATCTCCACCCACCTCAACAAGACGTTCACCCGGGCCGTGCGCGCGCACCTCCAGGAGCACCCCGCCGTCGCCGACCCGCGCCGGTACCTCGGCCCGGCCCGGGACGCCGTCGCGGCCGAGGTGGCCCGGCTGCTGGCCGTACTCGCCGACCCGGCCCGCGTCCCGGCCGTGTCCTGACGCCGCCGGGCGCCCCCGGACGTGCCGGCGCTCCGTCGCGGAACGCCGGCGGTCCGGGGGGGGGGGCGCGGTCAGGTCGCCGGGGCCGGGTAGGTGGGGTACTCCACGCCGGAGACGTGCTGGACGACGCGGACGACCTGGCACGAGTAGCCGAACTCGTTGTCGTACCACAGGTAGAGGATGGCGTTGTCGCCCTCCACCTTCGTGGCCCCCGCGTCGACGATCGAGGCGTTGCGCGAGCCGATGAAGTCGCTGGAGACCGCGTCCGGTGCGCTGATGAAGTCGATCTGGCGCTTGAGGGGCGAGGTCAGGGACACGTTGCGGAGGTAGTCGAGCACCTCGTCGCGGGAGGTCTCCCGGGCGAGCTGGAGGTTCAGGATCGCGATCGAGACGTCCGGCACCGGCACGCGGATGGAGCTGCCGGTGATCTTCGCGTCGAGGTCGGGCAGTGCCTTGGCCACGGCGGAGGCCGCACCGGTCTCGGTGATGACCATGTTGAGCGGCGCGGACCGGCCCCGGCGGTCGGAGTTGTGGTAGTTGTCCAGCAGGTTCTGGTCGTTGGTGAACGAGTGGACGGTCTCCACGTGGCCGCGCAGCACGCCGTACTCGTCGGCCATCGCCTTCAGCGGCGGAACGATCGCGTTCGTCGTGCAGGACGCGCAGGACAGGATCTGCTCGTCCGGCTTGATCATGTCGTGGTTGACGCCGTGCACGATGTTGGGGACGTCGCCCTTGCCCGGCGCGGTGAGCACCACCTTGGCGATGCCGGGGCGCAGGTGCTGGGAGAGGCCCGCGCGGTCGCGCCACCGGCCGGTGTTGTCGATGAGGATCGCGTCCTTGATCCCGTAGGCGGTGTAGTCCACCGAGGTCGGGTCGTCGGAGTAGATCACCCTGATCTCGTTGCCGTTGGCGACGATGGTGCTGTTCGCCTCGTCCACGGTGATCGTGCCCTGGAACTGGCCGTGGATGGAGTCGCGGCGCAGCAGCGAGGCGCGCTTGACGAGGTCCTGTCCGGCGCCCTTGCGGACGACGATGGCGCGCAGGCGCAGGCCGTTGCCGGAGCCCGCCTTCTCGATCAGCAACCGGGTGAGCAGGCGGCCGATGCGGCCGAAGCCGTAGAGGACGACGTCGCGCGGTTCGGGACGCTCGATCTTGCCCTCGCCCGTGGCGCCCGCGACGGCCTCGGTGGTGAACTCCTCGACCGACAGCCCCCGGTCGTCGCTCTTGTACAGCGCGGCCAGCATGCCGATGTCGATCTGGGACGGACCGAGGTCGAGGGTGGCCAGGGTCTGGAGGAAGGGCAGCGTCTGGGTGACCGACAGCTCCTCACCCGCGATCTGCCGGGCGAAGCGATGGGTCTTGAGGATGCTCACGACGGACTTGTTCACCAGGGAACGGCTGTGCAGCAGGATCGTGACGTCCCGCTCCCGGTGCAGCCTCCCGATGATCGGAATCATCGATTCCGCGATCTCTTCGCGGTGCTTCCAGTTGGTGAACGAGTCCACGGTGACAGTCACAGATCCATCTTTCGAGCTAGGCGGTGCTCACATGTTAACCGGCCATCATGATGATCGTTCATTCGGTGCCCCCTGCGACCGCCGCCCCCGTCGCTCTGTGTGGTGTGCCGTTTTCCGGCGGAGGAACCTGACCGGCACATCGTAAAGCTGAGGCGCACCGAGCGGTCCGACCTCAGCGAGGACGACCGCGCCCACCTGCGCGAGGTCGCCGGCCACATCCGCCGCCAGGTCGCTCAGGGCGCGTCGTCCGGGCCGCGTTCCCCCGCGGCGCGCAGCACGTCGTCCAGGTCCGGCAGCCGTTCCATCTGCCGCACGGCGCGCACCGTCCGGTGGTTGCCGGCCAGCCGCTCGCGGTGCCGGTGCACGAACTCCCAGTACCCCGCGGTGTAGGGGCACGCCCGCTCCCCGGTGCGGTCCCCGGGCCGGTGGACGCACGGGCCGCACAGGTCGCTCATCCTGTTGATGTAGGCGCCCCCCGACGCGTACGGCTTCGTGGTGATGCGGCCGCCGTCGGCGTACTGGGACATCCCGATCACATTGGGCAGCATGACCCAGTCGTAGCCGTCCACGAAGCACCGGTGGAACCAGTCCGTCACCGCCCGGGGGTCCCAGCCCCGCTGCAGCGCGTGGTTGCCGAGGACCATCAGCCGGGGGATGTGGTGCACCCAGCCCCGGTCCCGCACCTGCGCCAGGGCCGTCGACAGGCAACGCGCCTCGACGGCCCCGGCGTCCAGCGAGGTGAACCACTCCGGCAGCCGGCCGTGGTGGCCGAGCGCGTTGTGCCGCCGGTAGCCGGGGCCGAAGTGCCAGTACAGGTGCCACATGTACTCGCGCCACCCGGCGACCTGCCGCACGTAGCCCTCGACCGAGTTGAGCGGGGCCCGGCCCGCCCGGTAGGCCCCCTCGGCCGCCTCGACGCACTCGGCCGGATCCAGCAGCCCGAGGTTCATGGGAGCGGAGAGCAGACTGTGGCTCATCGCCCAGTCCTCGCCGAGCATGGCGTCCTCCCAGCGCCCGAACGTGGGCAGTCGTCGCTCGACGAACGTGCGCAGGGCGCGGCGCGCCTCGGCCCGGTGGGCGGGGAACAGGCGCGGCCCGTCCCGGCCCACGAAGGAGACCAGCCCCTCCCGCTCCCAGCGGTCCAGGTCCTCGCGGACTTCGGCGTCGATGGCGTCCTCACGCGGCCGGTACGGCGCGGGCACCGGAAGGACCTCGACGTCCCTGGGCGGGCCCTCGCGGTTGTCGGCGTCCAGGTTCCAGCGCCCGCCGACGGGCCGGTCCCCTTCCATCAGCAGCTCGTGCGTGCGCCGGACGGTGCGGTAGAAGTCCTCCATGCGCAGCCGTCCGGCACCGGTGGAACCGGCCCACCGGCCGAACTCCTCGAAGGGGACGAGGAACCCCCGCGCCGGCAGCACCCGCACGCCCGGCAGCGACCGCACGAACCGCAGCGCGGCGTGCGAGGTGGGGTGGTGCACCG
This sequence comes from Streptomyces chumphonensis, assembly GCF_014779715.1. Lineage (GTDB taxonomy): Bacteria > Actinomycetota > Actinomycetes > Streptomycetales > Streptomycetaceae > Streptomyces > Streptomyces chumphonensis. The sequence goes on along the minus strand of NZ_JACXYU010000002.1, from coordinate 204,383 downwards.
TCACCGGCGCGTCGCCCACCGCCCGGTCCAGCCCCTCGCGGTAGGTGTCGGCCCGGACGTACCGCACCCGGTCGCCGAGCTCCGCCGCGCGGTGGCGCATCGCGGACAGCAGCAGATGGGCCTTGGCCCGGTGGAACCGGCGCCGCCGGAACACCGCCCGGGACTCAATCATGACGACGGTGGCACCGGGCCGCAGGAAGTGCGGTCCCAACTGGTCCCCGAACAACCAGTGGAAGGCCGCGTCCTGCGATCCGTCCGCCCCGTCCGGCTCGTCCGTGTGCACGTGGGCCCTCCGCTCCTGTGGTCACCGGTCAGTGTCACGCGTCGGGGCGGGTCGTCCGCCGCGACGCGCGGAGGGTTTGCGCGCGGTGGTGCCACGGTAGGTGTGAGGGCCTGCGCCAACCCCACCGGACGGTGGCCTACGGGAGAGAGCCGGACCATGTCGACGTCCTCCGAGAGCACGCTGTACACCGCCTCCGTGGCTTCCGCGGGAGACCTGGTGCGGATCGAGACCGACGGGCGGACCCTGCCCGTCAGCGCACCCCCGGCGTTGAACAGCGCTGACAGCGCCGCCTGGAACCCGGAGCAGTTCTACGCGGCCGCCGTGGCGACCTGCCTGCACCAGACGCTCGGCGTCGTCGGCAGCGAGATGGGCGCGGACCTCGGGGGCAGCAGCGTCACGGCGGAGGTCTCGCTGCGGCACGACGGCGCGATGCGCTTCTCGTTCAGCACGCGGGTCGCCGTCGACCTGCCGGGGGTGGACGACGACACCCGCGAGCGCGTCGTGCGCGAGGCGATGAGCTCGTGCCCGGTGGCCACGGCCGTGTCCACCGTGGAGACGGCCGCGCCGCACTGACCCCCGGCCCGCCGCCCCGAGCCTCCGCCCCGGGGCGTCGCCCGGGCCCACGGGCGCCCGCGCGAGCGCGTCACCGGCGCGTGGCGGCGGCGCGCACGGCGTCCTCGATGCCGGGGTGGGCGAAGGTGAACCCGGCGTCCAGCAGCCGGGCCGGCACCACCCGGGTGCTGGCGAGCAGTTCGTCGGCGAAGTCCCCGAGGGCCAGGCGCAGCGCGGGAGCGGGCGCGGTGAACACCGCGGGGCGGCGCAGGACCCGCCCCATCACGGCCGTGAGTTCGGCGTTGGTGACGGGCCGGGGGCCGGTGACGTTGACGGGCCCGTCGAAGCGGTCGTCCGCCAGCAGCCGGCGCAGGGCCGCGACGTGGTCGCGCAGCGAGATGAAGCTCCAGTACTGTCGCCCGTTGCCGACCCGGCCGCCCATACCGGCGCGGAAGAGCGGCATCAGCCGCTGCCCCCAGGCGCCGCCGTCACCCGAGACCACCATGCCGGTGCGCGCGAAGACCGTGCGCACCCCCGCCGTGCGCGCGGGTTCGGCCGCCGCCTCCCACTCCCGGCAGACGTCGGCCAGGAACCCCGAACCACCGGGGGCCTCCTCGTCCACCGGGCGGTCCCCGGTGTCCCCGTAGTAGCTGATGCCGCTGGCGCACACCAGCACGCGGGGAGGCGCGGGGAGGGCGGCCACCGCCTCGGCGAGGGTGGTCGTCCCGTGGACGCGGCTGTCCCTGATCCGCCGCTTGTACGCGTCCGTCCACCTGCGGTCGCCGATCCCCGCACCGGCCAGGTGCACCAGCCCGTCCAGCCCGTCGAGCGCGGCGGGGTCTACCCGCCCGCCGGACGGGTCCCACCGGACCTCGTCCGGCGCCGTCGGCCGCTGCCGCACGAGCCGGACGACCTCGTGGCCGTCGGTCCGCAGCGAACGCAGCAGCGCGGAGCCGATGAGCCCGCTGGAACCGGTGATCGCGATGCGCACGGTGCCCTCCCTGGTGCCCGGTCTCGGACGGCGGGCCCCGCGCGGCGGTGGCGGCGTTCCCGCGTCGACTGACGCCACCGTCCCCGCCCCCGCCGCCGGAACGCAAGCCGCACCGGTTGCGCATCGATTCGCCGTCGGACGTCGGACGTCGGACGGCGGGCGCAGCCGCGGCTCAGGGCTCGTCGCGCGCCCCTTCGGCGGCCTGGCCGGCGGCCTGGCCCTCGGTGGCGGCGCCCGCCGTGCTCAGCGATCCGCCCGCGCTCTCCAGGTGGGCGCGGACGAACCACTGGAACAGTTCCAGCTGGCGCAGGTGTTCGATCAGCATGTCCTGGGTGACGAGGTCGAGGTCGTCCGTCGTGGTCATGGCGTGCCGGTGGTCCTCGATGAGGCCCGTGTACACGAGGTCGAGGGCGCCGAGGTGTTCGATGGCCCCGGCCCGTCCGACGGCGTAGTCGTCCCACCTGCGCTCGGCCACCAGGACGCCCGGCGTTCCGGGGGGGCGAGCCGCCGAGGGTGGCGATGCGTTCGGCGGTGCTGTCCGTCATCTCCCGCACGGCCTCGACCTGCGGGTCGAGCATCTCGTGGACGGCGATGAAGTGGGGTCCGACGACGTTCCAGTGGACGTGCTTGAGGGTGAGGGCCAGGTCGTTGAGCGCGTGCAGACGCCCGCGCAGCAGCTCGATGACCCGCTGCCCCGCCTCGTTCGTGAGGCCGGGAACGGTGTACCGGGGCGTGGGGGGATGCGTCATGGGGGTCCTTCCTTCAGGGGCGTCGGCCGGGTGACGGCAGGGGTCGGTGGGTCAGGGGCGGGGGAGGTCCGGGGCGGAGTGGCGCGCGGTGGCGGGGGAGAGGGCGCGGGCCAGGGAGCGCAGGAGCACCGAGCGCCCCGCGCGGGGGACGGTCAGCAGCGGGTGCCCGCGCACCCGCCAGGTGGCCAGCAGGGCGTTGGCGGCCTCGAAGCCGGTGGTGGCCGCGCGTTCCATGAGGGCGACCGGAGCGCCGGTGCGCACCAGGTCCCCGGCCAGGACGAGCCGGGGGTGCGGCGTGCGCACGCCGGGACGGTCCTCGTAGCCCCCGGGGGCGAACAGCGGGCAGTCCTGCCGCCACGCGTGCCGTTCGTCGACCGCGACCGCGCCCGCGGTCTCCGGGTAGACGCGGGCCAGTTCCCGGCGCAGCCGCTCCTGCACCCCGGTCCGGTCGGCGGCCGGATCGACGGCGTACGCGTGCAGTTCGACGACGCTGCCACCGGTGCGCCGCGCCCAGCGCGCCGCCTCGCCCTCGTAGCGGTCCAGCACGCTGACGTTGTCCAGCGGCCCGTACCCGCTGGTGCCCAGGAAGCCGGGGCGCCGGTCCGCCACGGGCCGGTCGAACCAGTAGCGCGAGACGCAGAACGGAGGTGCCGTGCGCAGGTTCTCCACGCGCTTGCGCCACCCGGGGGACCCCAGGTCGGGCGAGGCGGCGGTGAGCGTCCGCAGTCCGCCGCCGTCCAGGGCCAGCACCACGGCGTCGTACCCCTCGGTGACCAGCTCGGTCGACGGGCCGGTGACGGTCAGCTCGAAGCCGCCGTCGTCGCGCGGTGCCACCCGTTCCACCCGGCGGTGCGTGCGGACGCGGGCCCCGAGCCGGTCCAGATGCGCGGCGAGCGGGTCCCACAGGGCCGTCGGGAAGGGCTCGGTGGGCACGTCGAAGAGCAGCCCCTCGGCGGAGCCCAGGAAGTAGATGTGGAACATCAGGGCCAGCTCGGCGGCCGACAGCTCCCGGGGATCGGCGAAGAAGCTCCGGGAGAAGACCTCGAAAGCCAGGTGCCGGGCCGGCTCGGGGAAGCGCACCGCGTCCAGGAACTCCGCCGCGCTCCGCCGGTCCAGCCGGTGGTAGACGTCCGTGGGGTGCACGTCGAGCAGCGGCAGCGCGGCACGCGCGTTGAGTCCGGCCAGCCCGGCGGCGGTGAAGGTGGGGCTGGTGGCGGCGAAGGCGAGCACGCTCCACGGCGGAGTGCGTGGAATGTGCGCGAAGCGGTCCCGGGCGCCGTCCGCGTGCTGGAGCGGGTAGTCCGGCAACGGGGTCAGCATCGACAGCGTCGGGTCGGCGCGGCGCAAGAGGTTGCGCAGGTTGTAGTACTGGCGGAAGAAGGCGTGGAAGCCGCGGCTCATCGTGACGTCCGTGCCGTCGGTCAGCGTGGTGCCCCAGCCGCCGACCCGCCCACCGAGCACCGGTTCGCGTTCCAGCAGCTCCACCCGCACGCCGCGTTCGGCCAGGCCGACGGCGGCGGTCAGCCCGGCGATGCCGCCGCCCACCACGGCGGCCCGTACCGGCCCGCGCGGGCGGGGTGCGCCGGGCGGCGCGGGCCGGTGGACGGCGCGCCGGTCACGGGCCAGCCGGGGACGGCCGGGAGCACGGATCATCGGGAAGCCTTTCGCAGGGGCCGGGGATGGGGGAGGGGAGCGGTCCGGCGGGGCAGGAAGGGCAGCTCGGCCAGGGAGCGGGCCATCGGCCCGACCGGGCAGCGCAGCCCGAGGGCGACGTCGCCGACCGGCCCGGAGGTGCCGTCGAGGAAGTCCAGGACGCGGCGGGGCGGGTTGCGGGCGAAGAGCCGTGTGAAGAAGGCGGCCCCGTCGATGCGGCCGGCGGCCAGGGCACGCAGCCAGGCGGCGTCCATGGCCAGGTGGCGGCGTGCGTGCGGACGCGGCGGCACGGGCGTGCGGCCCGCCCGCAGTGCGGCGGCGACCGCGGCGGCCTGACGCTGGATGGCGGCGAAGGTGTATCCCGTGGCCGGACGCGTCGCCCCGCCGGCGGCGCCGAGCGCGAGGACCGAATCGCCGAGCCGCCGGGGGAAGTGGCCGTCCGTCATGGGGATGACGCCCTGCTCGGTGCCGGTGACCGTGTGGGGCCCGAGCGGCCGGACGCGGCGCGTGTAGTGCTCCAACGCCTCCCGGTACCCCGCGTCGTCCAGCGGCGCCGGACCGAACTCGGTGTACTCCACCAGCGCGTCGCGGGGGCCGAGGGGGAGCACGTAGACGAAGGACAGCCCGCCCGGCGGCTGCGGGGTGCGGAAGTCCATCAGTTCCGCGACGCCCGGGTCGAAGCGGTCGGTCGCGGTGCGCACGAACCAGCCCCGGAAGTGCTGGAACAGCGTGGTGCGGGCGGGCGGCAGCCGGCGCGGCGGACGGGAGTCGAAGACCCACCGTCCGCGCAGGGCGACCGCCCGCCCGGCCGCGTCCACGCCGGTGACCCGGGCTCCGTCGGGGCCGTCGTGCACGCCGGTGACGGTCGCGGTCACCAGGTGCACCCGCCGGTCGGCGGCCAGTTCGGCCGTGACGGCGGGCAGGAAGTCGGCCGAGCGGATCATCTTGTACCGGACGCCGTCCCACCCGTCACCGGTCACCACGCGGCCGTCGGTCCCCCGTACGAGGAGTCGGCCCCAGGAGCGGTGGACGAACTCCTCCAGTTCGCCGTCGCCGTGCTCCCAGAAGCACCAGGTGCGCGGCGGACTGCTGACCGGCCCCGACGGCGGCTCGACGACCGCGACCGTCGGCGCGGGTCCGGGCTCGGCCGTCACGTGCCGGGCCAGCGACAGCCCGGCGGCGCCCCCGCCGACCACCACGGCATCCACGTCGAGGCCCCTCACAGGCACCCCCGCCGGGCCGTACCGGGCGGGCCACCACTCCGATGGCCGGGGGAGAAACCGCCCGGACGGGGTACCGGCCTGGCCGGAGCCGCACACCGGCGGCTCCGCCGTCCGAACGAAAGGCGCCCTCCGTGACCCTGCTCCGCGACGGCGATCTCGCCACGGCCTTCGACCGGGCGTCCGGTGCCTACGACCTGCTCGTCGGCGCCAGCCCGGGCTACCACACCCAGCTCAGGCGCTCCGCGCGGCGGCTGCGGCTGCCGGACGCCGGGCGCGGTCAGCGGGTCCTCGACCTCGGCTGCGGCACCGGTGCCTCCACCCGTGCCCTGCTCGACGCGGCCCCCCTGGCCGAGATCGTCGCGGTCGACGCCTCGCCGGGGATGCTGCGCCGTGCGGCGGACAAGCGCTGGCCGCCGCAGGTGCGGTTCGTCCACGCCCCCGCCGAACGGCTGGCACCCGCCGGGGTCACCGGCCCCTTCGACGCCGTGTTCGCGGCCTACCTCGTGCGCAACCTCAGCGCCCCGGCACCCGTCCTGGACGCCGTCCGCGCCCTGCTGCGCCCCGGCGGCAGGCTCGCCGTCCACGACTACTGCCTCTCCGGCGCGCGGCGGCACCGGCTGCTGTGGGAAGCGGTGTGCCGGGCCGTGATCATTCCGGCCGGGGCGCTCGGGCCCGGCGGCGCTGACCTGTACCACCACCTGCGGCGCAGCGTCCTGGACTTCGACACGGTGCCCGGGCTCGTCGCCCGGTTGTCGGGCGCCGGGTTCGACCAGGTGCGGGCGGCGCCCGTCCCGGGCTGGCAGCACGGCATCGTCCACACCGTCCTCGCCCGGCGTCCGGCGAACGCCGGGGACGGTGCCGCTCACGTCGCCCCCGGGAACCGGCCCTGACCACGCAGCTCCCGGCGTCGTTCGGCGTACGCCAGGTCGTCGCGCCACAGCCGGGCCGCCGCCCGGCGCATCAACGGCCGCAGCAGGGGCGCGGCGGCCCGGGCGGCCGCGAACCCGGGGCGCCGCGACGTGGCGAGCACGGCCTCGACGACGGCGGTGCGCGGCTCGGCCGCCCCGGGCGCCGTCAGGGGCGTGGCGTGCGTCTCCACCACCGAGCCCGCGCCCTCCCCCTCGACGATGTGCATCACCACCGTGCGCGGTTCCGGCGCGGTGAAGACCGCCCGGACGGGCACGGCGGCCCGCGTACCGAGCCGGTAGGCGACCTCCACCACGAACCGGTCGCCGTCCTCGGGACGCGGCTCCTCGACGACGGACAGGTGGGTGAAGGCGTACGGGTGGAACCATGCGCCGTGCCACGGGTCGAGCCGGTTGGCGATGACGTCCTCGGGCTCGCAGGAGCCCACCACGGTCGTGACCGCGTCCACCGACGCGGCGCGCTCCGGCCGGGGCGGCACCCGGGGCGCGGGGAGCGGCGGCTCCCCGCCCACGTCGTCCAGCCGCACCCAGGCGAGCACGCCGTCGTCGTGCACCGGGAAGGGCTCCCAGCCCGGCCCGCCGCGCGTGGTGAGAGCGAGTCCGTGCCAGTGGCACACCAGCCGTCCGTCGGTCACCGCCCCCTGGCACAGGGGTGCTCCCAGATGCGGGCAGGCGCCGGGACCGGCGGTGAGCTCCCCGGACTCCCCGCGCCAGAGCACGATCTCCCGCCCGGCCACCGTGCGTCCGTGCGGCCGGCCCGGCACCACCTCTCGACTGGCCGCCAGAACGTACCAGTTGCCGGCCGGACGGGCCTCCGCGCGCTTCAGCGCGTCGGCGATCAGCTGCGGCTTCGCGGCCCGCCAGGTGGGCTCCTGGGCACTCCACGGCGGGGCGGGCAGCAGCCGCAGGGGACTGCGCCAGGACAGCGTCCGCCTCACGCCGGAACTCCTTCCTCCGCGGCCCCCCGCCCGGCCGGTACGGCGGAACCGCGCACCCGCCCGGCGACGATCGAGGCCAGGCCGCCCAGGGCGATACCGGCGCGGTGCCGGCGCGGCACGATCGCCCGGTGGTCGATGACGGCGCAGTCCACCGCCTCGATGCGGCGCAGGATCGCCTCGTAGAGGATGAACGCCGTGCGCACGCAGGGCCGGGAGACGCCGTCCAGCATCGGGATGCCCGCCGCCGCGTGCCGGTAGATGCCGCGCGTGATGTGGATCATCTCCCGCAGGGCGGCCCGTACCCGGTGGTCGGTGTGCCCGGTGGCCCGGCACCACGTCAGCAGCGAGCGGTCCACGCCGTGTGCGGCCAGCAGGTCCAGCGGGAGGTAGACGCGGCCCCGGTCCAGGTCCTCGCCCACGTCCCGGAGGAAGTTGGTGAGCTGGAAGGCCACGCCCAGGGACGCCGCGTGCGGCGCCGCCTGTTCACGCGGTACCACGGTGCCGAGGACGGGCAGCAGTTGCAGGCCGATCACGGCGGCCGAGCCGTGCGTGTAGACCCGCAGCGCCCGCAGGGTCGGGTACTCGGTGATGTGCAGGTCCATCCGCATGGAGTGCATGAAGTCGGTGAAGTGCGTGGGCTCGATGGCGTAGCGGGCCGCCGTGTCGGCGAGGGCCGCCAGGACGGGGTGGTCGCTGTGCCCGGTGGCCAGGGCCCGGCGCACGGTGGTGTCCAGGTCGTCCAGGGCGCGGGCCCTCTCGGCCGCGTCCGCGTCGGCGTCCAGGTCGTCGACGATGTCGTCGGCGTACCGGGCGAAGCCGTACAGCGCGTGCACCGCCGGGCGCTGGCGTGCCGTCAGCAGCCGGGTGGCCAGGAAGTACGTCGCGCCGCCGCGGGCGTTGATACGGCGGCAGCGGGCGTAGGCGGCGCGCAGCGCGTCGCCGTGGACACCCGCCGCGTCCAGTTCGCGGGCCGTCATCGCGCACCTCCCGTGCCGACCGTCGTGAACGCGGGCGCGTCCGCGCCGCCCCGGCGCGGACGGCGGGGGCCGCCGGTGACCCGGGCCGCGGCCAGCTTGCCCGAGACGACGGCGGTGGGCACGCCCACGCCGGGCGTCGTCCCGCAGCCCGCCAGGACGACGTTGTCCCACCCCCGCGGCAGGTTGCGCGGGCGGAACGGCCCGGTCTGGGCGAAGGTGTGGGCGGCGGAGAACGGTGTGCCCGCCGCCAGGCCCTGGCGCGCCCAGTCGGCCGGGGTGACGACCTCCTCGAACTCCGGCGCGTCCCCGAAGCCGGAAAGGCCGCGCCGCTGGAGCTCGGCGCAGATCGCGTCGCGGTAGCGGGGCGCCAGCCGGTCCCAGTCGCGTGGGCCGCGGTGCAGGTTGGGGCACGGGGCCAGCACGTAGTGCAGGTGCCGTCCGGCCGGGGCCAGATCGGGGTCGGTGGCCGTCGGGCGCGTCACGAGGAGCGAGGGGTCCGTCATCAGTGAGCCCGTCCGGGTGAGTTCGTCGAAGGTGCGTTCCCATGCGGCGCCGAAGGACAGCGTGTGGTGCCCCAGCTCCGGCCACGTCCGCTCCCCGCCCAGGTGGAGGACGACGGCCGAGGGCGCGTAGCGCAGCGCCAGCGGGCGCCGGGGCGCCCCGCCCAGCAGGCGGTGCGTGACGGGCAGGTCGCAGGTGAGGACGACGGCGTCGCAGGCGATGCGGCCCCCGTCCGCCGTCCGTACGGCGGCGGCGCGGCCCCCCGCCCGTTCGAGCGCGGAGACCTCGGTGCCCAGGAGGAGCCGGGCCCCGGCCGCCTCCGCGGCGTCCGCCATGGCCCGGGGCACGGCGTGCATTCCGCCCCGGGGGAACCACACCCCGGCCACGGTGTCCATGTAGGCGATGACCGCGTACGCGGCCAGGGCCCGGGTCGGGGGGACTCCGGCGTACAGCGCCTGGAACGAGAAGATCCGCCGCAGCCGCTCGTCGCGCACGAAGCGCGCCACCCGACCGTGCCACGAACCGAATCCGCCGAGTGCGGCCAGCCGCGCCAGGTCGGGACCGAGCAGCCCGAGGGGGGAGTCGAAGTTGGCGTCGATGAACGTCCGCATCTGCACCCGGTACAGCCGCTCCAGCCAGTCGCGCAGCCGCCGGTAGCCCCCGACGTCCGCCGGGGTGGCGACCCGCAGGATCTCCGCCTCCATGGCCTGCGCGTCGGTGTGCACGTCGACGTGCGAGCCGTCGGCGAAGCGGGCCCGGTAGGCCGGGTCGAGCCGGTGCAGTTCCACCCGGTCGGTGAGCCGTTCACCCACCGCGCCCATCGCCTCGTCCACGAGGTCCGGCATGGTCAGCACCGTCGGTCCGGTGTCGATGCGGTAGCCGGCCGCCGACCGGCGACCGGCCCGGCCCCCCGGCTCCTCGTCCCGTTCCACCACCGTCACCGACCGCCCGGCCGCCAGCAGGTGCAGCGCCGCCGAGAGGCCGGACAGCCCGGCTCCGACGACGACCACGTGGTCCGTCGCCCCCTTGACCGTCCTCACGCGGCATCACCCCGCCGCGCACCGCGACCCGCGCGGGACCCGGTGTCCTCCCCGGGCCGCCCGGCGGCCCCCGGCCGGTCCGGCGCGGTCAGCGGGGCCCGTACGACGTCCTCGATCACCTGGTTCAGCTCCCCTTCCACGACGTCGTCCAGACCGGCTTCGGCGATGGCGTTCCGCGCCTGCCCGGTCAGCTCCTCGATGTGCCGCTCCACGACACCGCGCGCGCCGACCCGGGCCACGGCGGCGCGCACGCGCTCCAGTCCCGCCTCGTCCAGCGACGCGTCGCCCAGCGCCTCGGTGAGGACCCGCTCGGCGTTCCGGTGCCCACCGGCACGGGCCCGTTCCATGGCGACGGCCATCAGGTACGTCGGCGTCCCCCGCCGGACGTCCTCACCGGCCGGCCGGCCCGCCGACGACGGCTGCCCGTAGAGGTCCGAGAGGTCGTCGAGCAGTTGGAAGACCACGCCCACGGCCTGCCCCGCCCGCTCCAGCGCCTCGCGCGTACGACGCCCCGCCCCGGCGATCGCGGCACCCAGCCCGAGGGGCCGCTGCACGGTGTAGAGCCCGGCCTTGAGATGGGCGACCCGCAGCGTCTCCGGCGGTGACCAGGAGCCCGCGGCCTGCCCGTACAGGTCGAGGTACTGCCCGGCCACCATCTCCGTGCGCATCGTTCGCCACAGCCCCCGGCCGCGCCGCCGCGCGGTGGCGGACAGTGCCGTCTCCTCCCACAGGTCCTGTGCCCACACCAGCGCCAGATCCCCCGCCAGCAGCGCGGCCGAGGCGCCGAAGCGCGCCGGGTCACCCGACAGCGTCCGCGCGCGGTGGAGCGCGGTGAACGCGGCGGGCGTCGAGGGGCTGCCGCGCCGCACGGGCGAGCCGTCCATGAGGTCGTCGTGGATGAGCGCGCACCCCTGGAGCAACTCCAGTGCGGCGCCGATCCGCAGGACGTCGCCCTCGGTGGCCCCCGTGCCGCCTCCCGCCCGCCAACCGCACCACAGGAAGGCCGGCCGCAGCCGTTTGCCGCCGCCGAGCAGGAATCGGGTGAGATGCCCGACGACGTCGTCGGTGAACCGGGCACCCACGGTTCCGCTCTCGGCGGCACGCTCGGCCAGGTACGCGCTCAGCACCTCCTCGACCGCCGCGGCCACGTCGGTCACGGTCCCCACCGAGCCGTGGGCCGAGGGGCCCCGTGGCTCCGTCAGCGCGGGGGCGGGGACGGGGCGTTCCGCTCTCTTCGCGGTGACGGCCGGACGCGTCGTGGCGGGGGTGGGGGCCCGGTGCCGCACAGCGGCTCCCTTCGGCGGAATCGGCGAACTGGCTGGACGTCCGCACGCGGCGTCGCTCCGCCGGGAGGCGGGCGGACGGGCGGCGCGGCGCGGTGTGCGGCGGCCCCGAGGGGGCGGGGGCCCCGCGCCCGCGTCACTGCGCGTCGAGGGTCCCCTCGATCTGCTCGTACTGGGAGAGCGCGACCCCGAGGCCGAAGAAGGTCGGTGCCCACTCGCCGATGAAGATTCCCCACCGGTCCGCGCGGTCGACCCCGGCGTGCTCGGTCCTGTTGGACGTCATCCAGGTCACCAGAGCGCCGCCGATGGACACGAACGCGGCGAAGTAGGCGTGCTCGCTGCGTACACCCGCTTCATGCATCTTCTTGACGATCATGCTGTACCTCTTCCACGTGCGGGGGGGGGCTGACCGCCAGAGCGGTCGGACCCGACATGGGTAGCCGGACCCCGGGCACGCCAAACCTCGACGGAAGTTGTGCACCTGCTTGCCGTAGGGAGGTTTGCGCCGCATGCCGCGACGGCCGGACCATGGCGCCATGCGGCCCGACCCCCCACCCCTCCGCCCGGCGGTGCCCCGGCCCGCCGAGACACCGCCGGTGCTGCTCCCCGTGGGCGCCGCCGCCAAGCGGCTGCGGACCAACGCGGCCACGCTCCGGGCCTGGGAACGCCGATACGGTCTCGGCCCCTCGGGGCGCAGCAGCGGCGGACACCGCCGCTACTCCCCGGACGACCTCCAGCGCCTGCGGCGCATGCTCGACCTGCTGCGCCAGGGCGTCGCCGCCGCCGACGCGGCCCGCGTCGTGCGGACGGCCCCGGCCGCCGACCCCACGCCGCCCGACGTCGCCGTCGGCGACCTCCTCACCGCCATGCGCGCCCTCGACGCACCCGCGCTCACCCGCCTCGCGGGCGCGGCGCTGCGCCGGCACGGTGCCGCCGGGGCCTGGACGGCCGTCTTCGCGCCCGCCCTCGTGGCCGTCGGCGACCACTGGGACGCCACCGGGTGCGGCGTCGAGACCGAGCACCTGGCCAGTGGCATCCTCGAAGCGGCCCTGCGCGGGCACCTCGCGGTGCTTGCGGCCGAAGGCCGGCGCCCACCCGTCCTGCTGGCCACCGCGCCCGGGGAGCACCACACCCTGCCCATGACGGCTCTGGCCGCCGCGCTCGCCGAGCGCGGCCAGTCCAGTGTCCTGACCGGCTACCTCCCCGGCCGCGCGCTCGCCGACGCCGTCGCCACCGTCCGCCCGCACGCGGTGGTCCTGTGGGCGCGGCGGGCCGCCACGGCCGACGTCGCCCTGCTGGCCCGCACGGCGAGGGCGGGTCCGGCGCCGGTGCACCCGGCGGGCCCCGGCTGGCCCACGCCGCCGGCCGACGCGGCGTGCGCACCTCTCCTCGCGAACCTGCCCGACGCCGTACGCGCCCTGACGGTCCGTGCTCCGGCCCCCCGGAGCGGCCCGGCGTGAGGTGAGGGGCGCCGGCCGGGCCAACCGCCGTGCGCCACGCACCGGTTCGCCCGGCCCCGGCCGACGTGCGGCGGAGCCGGCGGTCGCGGACGGCGCCCGCGCACGCCCGGGACGTCGTCCCGGCGGGATTCCTGTCGGAAGCCTTGACAACGCAATTGGTCTGGACCAGCTTGTACGACCACGGTGGCCACCGCACCCACGGAGCCGGAAGCCCCTGCCCCGGCACCTCTCCCGATCCCCCACCGGAGGACGCAAGTGGACCGCAGCACACCCGCCCGCAGAGGGCTGGGAGCAGGGCTCGCGCTCGCCCTCGGCGCCGGACTCTGCCTCATGGGAACGGCCGGAACCGCGCAGGCCGCGGACGTCAACGTCGTCAAGAACGCCGGATTCGAGTCCGGCCTCAGCAACTGGTCCTGCTCCGCCGGCAGCGGTGCGGCCGTCTCCTCACCCGTCCGCACCGGCGCCGGCGCGCTCAAGGCCACGCCCGCCGGACACGACAACGCCCGGTGCACCCAGACCCTCAAGGTCAAGCCCGGCTCCACCTACACCGTCAGCGCCTGGGTGCAGGGTGGTTACACCTACCTCGGAGCGACCGGGACGGGCACCACCGACGTGTCCGCCTGGACGCAGGGCAGCGGGTCCTGGACCAAGCTCTCCACCAGCTTCACCACCGGCGCCAACACCGACTCGGTGACCGTCTACACCCACGGCTGGTACGGCACGGCCGCCTACCACGTCGACGACGTCAGCGTGTTCGGACCGGACGGAGGCGGCGGCACCGACCCCGACCCCGTCGTGCCCGACGCACCCGGCGCCCCCACCGTCGGCACCGTCACCTCCTCCTCGATCGCGCTGAGCTGGGCCCCGGTCACGGGGGCCACCGGCTACAACGTCTACCGCGACGGCAGCCGGGTCCAGTCCGTCAGCGGCACCTCCACCACGGTGAGCGGGCTGGCCGAGGACACGGCGTACGCCTTCCAGGTGACGGCGACCAACACGGCAGGCGAGTCCGGGAAGTCGACCAGCGTCACCGGGCGCACCGCCAAGGGCGGCACCTCGCCCGGCAACCCGGCGGTGCCCAAGCACGCCCTCACGGGGTACTGGCAGAACTTCGACAACGGCGCGACCGTGCAGAAGCTGCGGGACGTGCAGGACCAGTACGACATCATCGCGGTGGCCTTCGCCGACTCCACGCGCACGCCCGGTGAGATCGTCTTCAACCTCGACCCGGCCCTCGGCTACTCCTCCGAGGCCGAGTTCAAGTCCGACATCGCGGCCAAGCAGGCCGCCGGCAAGTCCGTGATCATCTCGGTCGGCGGCGAGAAGGGCAACGTCCTCATCAACAGCGACGCCGCCGCCACCGCCTTCGCGAACAGCACCTACGCCCTGATGCGGGAGTACGGCTTCAACGGGGTCGACATCGACCTGGAGCACGGCATCAACTCCACCTACCTCACCAAGGCGCTGCGTCAGCTCTCCGCCCAGGCCGGTCCCTCCATGGTGCTCACCATGGCACCGCAGACGATCGACATGCAGAACACCGGTACCGAGTACTTCAAACTGGCGCTCGCCGTGAAGGACATCCTCACGGTCGTCAACATGCAGTACTACAACAGCGGTTCGATGCTCGGCTGCGACGGTCAGGTCTACTCGCAGGGCTCGGTGGACTTCCTCACCGCGCTGGCCTGCATCCAGCTGGAGGGCGGGCTCGACCCCTCCCAGGTCGGCATCGGCGTCCCGGCGTCCACCCGGGGCGCGGGGAGCGGCTACGTCTCCCCGACGATCGTCAACAACGCCCTGAACTGCCTGACCCGCGGCACGAACTGCGGCAACTTCCAGCCGTCCACCACGTACCCGTCCCTGCGCGGCGCGATGACCTGGTCGACGAACTGGGACGCCACGGCGGGCAACGCCTGGTCCAACGCGGTCGGACCGCACGTCCACAACCTGCCGTAACGACGGGACGCCACCGAGGGGCCGCGCCATCCGCACCGGCGGGTGGCACGGCCCCTCAGGGCGTCACGGGATCACGTCGCGAACGCCGCCGTGCTCCAGATGGCCCCGATGCCCTCCTCGACGCGGCGGGCGTGGAACACCGCCTCGTCCGGGTCGTCGCCGCGACGCAGACCCTCCTGGGCCACGTCCAGGGCCAGGTCGCGCATGGCGCCGTCGCCCGTGTCGTCGTAGTAGTCGACGAACGCCTCCGGAACGTCGGCACCGGCCTCGCGCAGCCGGTGGGCCACGGCCGCTCCACCCGCGAAGTACGTGACCATGTCGGAGTGAGAGGCCAGTGCGGCGGCCGCCTGACCACCGGTCAGCGCCACCCAGGACAGGGCCTCGTTGAACGGTGCGGCCCCGGGGTCGCCGCAGCGGCGGGTCAGCTCGGACTCCCGCAGGCCCAGCACGCGGCCGGCCTCGCGCAGCTTCGGGGTCGCCTCGTGAACGAGCCGACCCAGCGCGAGCCAGAGCTCCGTGGCGCGATCGCCGTGGAAGCGGGTGAGCAGGACACCGTAGGCGGCGAGTTCCGCCGTGTGGCACTGAGCCTCGATGGTGACCAGACGGCGCAGCTGAACGGTGGGGTCCCCGCTGCGGGCCAGGGCCTCGGGGAGAGGGTTGTCCACCGGGCGGAGGTCGCGGAGGCGTTCGAGCTCGGCGACGGCCGTGCGGACGTCGGTGCGGTGCGTGGTGCTCATGTGCGTCCCTTCTCTCGCGGGGCGGGTCGCCGCCCCCGCGGCGGGGGCAGGTAGCCGACGTCGCGGAGGTGGCGCAGGTTCAGGTCGATCATCCCGGCGTCGACCGGCGGGCACGGGGGCCCGCCGCCGGCCATGGCCCGTGCGGTGTTGTGCCGGTCGAACTCCGGGAAGGTGCCGGCGAAGTACATCTCCTTGACCGACATCGCGGAGTCGTGGGCCGGCTCGGTGAACATGGGGATGTACGGGGCCATGGGATGCTCCGGGTCGCGCGCCGTCCACCCGGCCACCGCGTCCACCCAGGTGTCGTAGGGCACCTTCTCGATCTGGTAGCCCATGACGCGCAGCCGCTCGACGAGCAGGTCCAGCAGAGCGGCTTGGGGGTTGGTGATGTGGTAGACGCGTCCGTCCGGCTTCTCGTGCGTGATGACCCGCGTGACGACGTCGGCCGTGTAGTCCACGGGGACGAAGTCGAGCGGGAGCGGGATGTCGGGGGCGAGACCGCTCTCGGCGATCGTGCGGAACAGCGCGCACATCATGGTGTCCGTGTTCCACACCCCCCGGTCCGTCGTGCCGGTGATCTCGTAGGGGCGGTGGATCGCCACGGGCAGGCCCCGTTCGGCGGCCTGAGCGACCAGCCGCTCGGCCACCCACTTGGTCTCCATGTATCCCAGGGAGAACCGTTCGGGGTGGTCGAGGGGGGTGTCCTCGCCGACGTGGCGCACGCCGGCGGCGCCGAAGCCCGCGATGACGCCGATCGTGGAGAGGTGGTGGACCGCCTTGAGACGGTGTGTGCCCGCCAGTTCGAGCACCGTGCGGGTGCCGCCGACATTGGCGGGGGCCAGGGCGTGGTACGGATAGGCGAAGTTGACGCTGGTGCCGGAGTGCACGATGAGGTCGCAGGCGCGGGCCAGCGCGTCCCAGGCCGCCTCGTCCAAGCCGAAGCGCGGTTCGGTCAACTCGCCGGGAACGGGTACGACGCGGTCCTCGCACGTCGAGGCGTCCAGACCGTAGCGGCGCATGCGCGCGGCGATGCGGCGGGCACCCTCCTCGGCGTCCCGGGCCCGGGTCAGGCAGTACACCCGCTCCGCTCCCGCCCGTACGAGCCGGTCGATCAGGTGGACACCGAGGAAGCCCGTTCCGCCCGTCAGAAGGACGCGGCCCGGTGTCCGGCCGGACGCCTCGGGCGCGGTGAAGGTCAGTGCCGGGTCCAGCCGTGCCTCGGCGCGGAAGTCCGGCCGCTCGCCGTGGTCGGTCGGCCGTGCGCCCGGAGCGGCCAGCTCGCGGGCCCGGGCTGTGAAGGTGGCGAGCGTGGCCCCGTCCAGCAGGCTGCGGATCAGCTCCGTGCTCCGCCGCGCGGGTATGCCGAAGTGTCGCCGGGTGGCGGCGGCGACCTGGGTGGCCAGCAGGGAGGTACCGCCGAGCGCGAAGAGGTCGTCGTTCCGCGCCACCGTCCCGACATCGAGCCGATCGTGCCAGATGCGGGCCACGGCCTCCTCGTCCTCGCCCCGGGGAGGCGGGCCACCGGACGCGGTCGTCCGCCGTCGCGCGACGAGGGCCAGCAGGCGGTCCCGGTCGGCCTTGCCGCTCGTGGTCAGCGGCAACTCCGCCGTGGCGACGATCCTGGTGGGCACCATGTACGCCGGGAGCCGGTCGCGCGCGTGCGCGTGGAGCCGCCGCACGAGGGCTTCGGCATCCGTCCCCGGAGCACAGGCCACGGCCGCGCCCAGCTGTTCGCCGCCGCCCGCGCCGAGGACGTCGACGACCGCCTCCCGTACGTCGGCGTGGGCGCTCAGCACGCTCTCGATCTCGTCGAGTTCCACGCGGAAGCCGCGTAGCTGCACTTGGCGGTCCCGGCGGCCGAGGAACTCCAGGACGCCGTCGGCGCGCCGACGCGCCATGTCGCCGGTCCGGTAGAGACGTCCTTCCGGATCCTCGCCGAAGCGGTCGGGTACGAAACGTTCGGCCGTCATCTCGGGCGCGTTGAGGTAGCCCAGCGCCACACCGTCGCCCCCGAGCCACAGCTCACCCTCCTCGCCCACGGCGGCGGGTCGCCCGTCGCGGCGTACGACGTAGGCGGTGGTGTTGGGCAACGGGGTGCCGATGGGAACATGCTCGGCGTGTGGGGAGAGCGCCTCGATGACGTGGCTCGTGCTGATCACGGCGTTCTCCGACGGCCCGTACCCGTTGACCAGGAAGCGGGGCCCGCCCCGGCGGAGCACGGCCCGGACGGCGGAGGGGCTCAGCGTGTCCCCGCCCGCCATGAGGCAGCGCAGACCGGCGAACATGCCGGGTGCGGCCTGCGCGTGCTGGTGGAACAGCCCCGCACTCAGCCAGGCCACCGTGATCCCCTCCTCCCGCAGCGTGGCCTTGAGGGACTCCGTGTCCAGCGGGGCGTCCGGCTCCGGCAGGACCAGGCAGGCGCCGTTGAGCAGGGTGCAGAAGACCTCGTAGCAGGAGACGTCGAACGCCGGGTTGGTCGTGGCGAGCAGTCGTTCGCCCGGGCCCGGAATCGCGGGATGGTCGGCCGCGGCGAACCGGACCAGCCCCCGGTGCGTGCAGACCACGCCCTTCGGGGCGCCGGTCGACCCGGAGGTGTAGACGACGTAGGCGGCATCGGTCGCCCGTCGCCCGTCGGTCCACCGGGTCCCGCGCGGCGGGAGCGGGTGTCCGGCCGCCTCCTCGGCCGTGACGAGAACCGCGGTGGTGGCCTCGGGCAGGTCGGCGCCCGGTGCGGCCACCACGTGACCGGCCCCGGAGTCCGTCAGGATCGCGGACAGCCGTGCCTCCGGGTGGGCCGGGTCGAGGGGAAGGTACACACCCCCGGCCTCCAGGATGCCGAGCGCCGCCACGACGGCGTCCGGGGACCGCTCCAGGAGCATCGCGACGGTGTCGCCGTCACCCACGCCCCGGTGGCGCAGGTGCGCTGCCGTCCGGCGCACGCGTTCCCGGAGTGTGTGGTAGGTCCAACGTCCGCCCGACCACACCAGGGCGAGAGCGTCGGGGTCGCGTTCGGCCCGCTCGGTGAAGAGCCCCGGCAGCAGGGCGTCGCGCGGGTAGTCGGCAGCCGTGGCGTTCCACCGCCGGACGTGTTCGGGGACGGGGCGGGCAGGGGAGTCGAGAGGACACATGAGAAGGACCCTTCGGTGAGGATGATTGGGCGGAGGGCGGTGTCGGGTCAGCCGGTGAGCAGGACTTTTCCGGTGCCGCCGCCCCGCAGCGCGTGCTCCAGGGCCCGGGGGTGTTCCCCCAGGTCGTAGTGGGCGGCCACCTCGAAGCCCGGCAGACCCGCGACCACCGCACCGCGGACGTCGTCCCGCAGCCGGCCGACCGCGTCCGCTCCGGTACGGTCCAGCTCCTCCAGGCGCTCGGGCAGCCAGAATCCGGACACACGGATCCCGCGGAAGATCAGCTCCCCCGGCGGGACCGGCAGTGGGTCGCCGGAGAGGAGGCCGTAGGAGACGAACCGTCCACCGGGGCGAACGCAGGCCAGCGCGGCCCCACCCACGCTTCCCCCCACGGCGTCCAGCGCGGCGTCCACCCCGTGGCCCCCGGTGGCCTCCCCCACACGTGCCGACAGCTCGGCGGCCGTGCGGGCGTGCAGCGGGAGCGCACCGCTTCGGCGCAGCCCGGGGCAGGCATCGGCCCGCCGAACGGCGGCCAGGCGGCGCAGACCCCGACGACCGGCGAGCCAGACGAGCATGCGGCCGACGGCGGACGAGCCGGCCGTCAGCAGCACGGTCCCGCCCTCCCCCAGCGCGAGGTCCTCCAGCAGGAGGTGAGCCGTGGGCGGGTTGACCGTCAGTTGGCACCCGGTGTCCGGTGAGACGCCCTCGCCCAGGGGCAGCACGTCCGTCGCCGGTACACAGAGGTATTCCTGCCAGGTGCCGTCGGCGGCGACGGCCACGCGCGCTCCGGGCGGTGGCCCCACCGTCCGCGGACCCAGGGCGTCGACCAGCCCGGCGCCCTCGAAGCCCGCGATGGCGAGGGCGGGGTCGTCCTTCGGACGCGTCGAGGTGCTCCCACGGGGTGCGAACCGGGCGGGTCGGCCGTAGCGGCCCTGAACGGACAACAGGTCCGAGGGGTTGACCGGGCGCGTGGTCAACCGCACGCGCACGTCCCCGGGTCCCGGTTCCGGCACCGGGATGTCGACCTGCCGGAGCACCCGGGCGGGATCGCCGTGTCGGGCGAAGGCCAGCGCCCGCACGTCAGTCCGCCTCGGCGGGCCGGGTCGCGGCCAGCTCCGCACCGAGGGAGGCGAGCGAGGCACGCCCGGAGTGGACCAGCTTGTTGACCAGTACGTGGGAGGCGCTTCCCGCCTCCAACGCGGCGGCCAGGTGCCCGGCCTCACCCGCGCCGCCGGAGGCGATCACCGGAAGGCCGGACGCCCGGGCGACCGTCTCGGTCAGGGCCAGGTCGTACCCGGCCGAGGTGCCCTCCCGGTCGACGCTGTTGGCCAGGACGGCCGCCAGTCCCAGGTCGCCGTACCGCCGTGCGACGTCCGTGGCGCACAGGCCGGTGGACGTCGCGCCGCCGTGGACGAGCACGCGCCAGCCGCCCACTTCGTCGGCCGCGCAGTTGAGAACCCCCAGCAGGCGGTGGCCGCCCAACTCGGCGGCACTCGCGGCGACGAGGTCGGGTTCCTCGGCCATGCTGGTGCTCACCGAGACCTTGGCCGCACCGGCCGCGAGCAGCGTTCGGCACGCCGCGGGGGAGGTCAGTACGCCCTGCTGGACGGAGACGAGCAGGGTGAGCCCGGTCCTGTCCAGAGCACGCAGCAGGTCCGGCAGGTAGCCGACGTCGTCCCACGCGTCGACGACGTCCACGAAGAGCGTGCTCGCCCCGTCGCGCGCGTAGCCACGGGCGATCTCGACGACGTCCCGGGGATCGGCGAGATCGGGACGGCCGGCCGGTTCCGTGGCCAGCCCCCCGGCCACGTCGACGCACGGGATCACCGCTTCGGACCAGCGGGACCGGGCGCGGGGCGTCATGTGCTCATGAGTCATCGGTCAGGTGCCTTTCACGTCGTGGTGGAGCCGCCGCAGCCGGTCGGCCTCCGGCGCCAGTCGTGCGGCGACGGTGACGGCGGAGGCCATGGCGGCCTCCTGGGTGTCGATCGGCGTGGTGCAGTGGCCCGCGAAGAAGAGCCGCGCCCTGCCGCCGCCCGCGGCCAGCCGATGCCGGGCCCGTGTCGCCCCCGGGGTGGGCAGTGCGGTCCGGTAGGCGGCCCGGGCCAGCTCGCGTCGCGGCCGGTGGAGCCGGTGTGTGAGCTGGCTGACGAACAGGTCCGTGCCGAGCGACGGCCCGTACCATGTCGTCGTCTCGCTCCAGCCCTCATGCACGGAGGTGTTGGTCGTCGACCACGCCGCGCGGTCGTCGGGCATGCCGAACGGGTCGTCGTGCAGCGCGTAGGTGAGGGTCCGGTAGGGGATCGCGCCCAGCGTGCCGCGGACGTCCTCGGTGTCGGTCAGCGGGACGAGCGCCTCGCGCGCCCGGTCGGCGGGCAGGGCCAGAACCACGGCGTCCACGGTGTGCACCCCGCCGACCGCGTCGATCAGGCGAAAGCCCGCCCCATGGGCACTGACGGCACGCAGTGGTGTTCCGACCCGCAGGGTGGCTCCTGGTGTCGCCTCGGCCAGCGCCGTGGGCAGGGCCGCCGCACCGTCGCGCAGAGAGGTGGTCTCCGGTGTCTCCGCTCGCTCCGCGTGCGCGAACGGCGCACCGGCGGCGCGTGCGGACAGGCCGCGCGCCTCCTCGATCCCGCAGCCGTGCAGGGACGCGGGCAGAGCGAACAGCAGGTCCTCCTGGGCTCGGACGGGCGCGGGCCACTGCTGTGCCGCCTCGTCCAGCGTGACGTCCCAGCTCATCTCCTCCGCCTGCCAGCGCGCGGCCTCGGCGGCGAAGTGGTCCAGCGCCCACCGAGCCCGGCCGTGCCCCGTCACCGGACGGGCGCCGGGCACGGGCCCGGCCGGTGACACCCACACCGGCGCCGCCTCTCCGGACCGCAGGAGTGTGCGGGTGGCGCGTGAGGTCACCAGGTCGTCGGCGCTGAAGCCGAGTTCGGCGGCGACGTGGCGCCACACCGGGAAGGCGCCGGGCGCGGTCTCCCGCACGCCGAGGTCCACCGCGCAGGTGCGTCCGCCGCTGCGGACGGACAGCGATTCGGCGTTGCCCCCCAACCGAGGCCGCGCTTCCAGGAGCACGATGTCGTGGTGGCCGTCCAGCAGCCAGGCCAGCGTCAGGCCGGCGAGCCCGCCTCCGGCGATGCCGATGCGCATCGGGCCCCCTACCCGGCCGCCGGGGCGGGTGATCCGGCCCCGCTCCGGAGCGCCGACGGCCCGTGCGCCGCGAACTGCCAGAACCCGTCCAGGCCGGCCCGCAACAGGTCGGCCACGGCTGTCGCCGTGTCCGCCGCGTCGCCGTGCCGCAGTCCGTCCTCGACCACCTCCGCCGCCAGGTCGAGGAGCTCCGAGGGCGGCGGGGTGTCGTAGCACCTGCGGAACTCCTCCGGAACGTCGGTCCCCGACGCGTCGAGGAGTCGCACCAGCTCCTGGCAGAGCGGGAAGTAGGCCGCGAAGTCGGTGTGTATCGCCAGGGCGGCGGCGGCCCGATCGGCGTGCAGGGCCACCCACGAGACGGTGCCGGGAAAGGCGAACGCGTCGAACGTGCGGGGCTGGTAGGGGGGACCGGACCGATTCACACTCAACACATCGGCGCAACGCTCCAGTTCGGGCAGCCGTGAGCGCAGTGCGTCGTTGAGCCGGATGAACAACTCGGAGCTCGGGGCGTCCGGGAAGCGTGCCAGCAGGGTCGCGTACGCGACGGTCTCCGCGCGCAGGCACAGGAGATCGGCCTGGACGAGCCGACACAGCACGTCGGTGTCGACCTGTCCCCGCCGGGCGCGTGCCAGCAGGATATTCGGCCGCTGAAGGTGCTTTTGGTGCTGAGCCCGGATGAGGAGATCCGCTCGGCGCGCTGATCCGTTATCCACGGGAGATCACCTTCCCGATGATGTTTGGGGAATGAATTCGAGCATGCGTGACCGGGTTCCCGAGCCCATCGGCCGCACACCGAGAGAAGGCCGGTACCTTGGGGCGGGTCCCGAAGTACCGGTGTTTCGTCAACCTTCTGTCCGCCGGGCCCGGGTGGCACCGGGGGCGGCGGAGAAAGGGGACCGCACCGACCGAACACCGCCCGGTCCGGGCTGCGGGGACCAAGGGGCCGGTGGGGTGTCCAGGGGGTGCGGATCCGGGTGTTGGGGCGCTGTCCCGGTCCGGGGAAGCCCTGAGCGGGCCGGGACTTCGCCGGTGCTTTCGCCGCCGAGAATTCCGGGTAGGACACGGACACACGCAGACCGTCGGTCGACTTCCGGGCGCGGCCACACCTGTGCTCATGGAAGGGCTCATCACCTGCGCCGCATTTCGGCGGGCGCGGAACAGGAGGCATGCGTGCCCGACGAGCAATTCGGTCCCGGTGATCAGGTGCCGCTGGATTCTCTGCGGGAAATTCTCGCGGTATTACGGGAGATCCAGCGCCTGCTCGAAGCGGTGCTGCGGCTGCTGGAGAGAAGGGGCGACGGGGGCCCGGTGCCGTCCGCCTCCCCCCGGCCCGGCACCCGGGGGGAGCGCCCGTCCCGAACTCCCGTGCAGCGCGGGACCGGACGGCACCGTGGCCTGACCCCGCGCGAGAGTGAGATCCACGCCCTGTTGCTGACGGGGGTGTCCAATCGGGTGATCGCCCGGCGGCTGGGCATCGCCGAGCGCACGGTCAAGAACAACCTGCACGCCGTCTACCGCAAACTCGGAGTCAGCGGCCGGGCTGAGGCCATGGCCCGCTTTCTCCCGAGTGCGCCGGAGACCGGCGCGGCGGACGGGGCGGGTGCCCCGCCTCTCGGCGGAGCCACCGACCCCGGGGCGTCCCCCGGCCGCCGCCCGTCCTCGGCCGGGTGAGGGGCGCCGCCGCCGTCACGCCTGCGGGTGGGAGGTGAGGTAGCCGCCCATGGAGGTGAAGTACTCGGTCGCGGGCAGCTCGCGGCCGTCCTCGGTGCGGACGCGGGTGATGGCGAGGCCGTGGTTGCGGCCCGAACGGGCGTCGGCCCCGGCGACGACCACCACGCCCTCGCCCTCGCGGTAGAAGATGCGGCCGGGCGTGCCGCCGTAGCGGCCCTGCGACACGACGGCGGAGAGGATGTCCAGCCGCCTGCCCCGGTGGAAGGTGAACGCGGCCGGATAGGGCGCGGACTGCGCACGGATCAGGCGTCCGAGGTCCGCCGCCGGCCAGTCCCAGTTGATCCGGATGTCCTCCTCCGCGCGCTTGTGGAAGAAGGTGGCCTGCGAACGGTCCTGCGGGGTGAACTCCGTCCGCCCGGAGGCGATGAGGTCGAGTGCCCCGATCGTCACGGGTGCGATGAGGTCGACGGTCTTGTGGAAGAGGTCGGTGGCGGTGTCCGTCGGTCCGACGGCGACCGCGCGCTGCACGACGATGTCCCCGGCGTCGAGCTCCTCGTCCATCATGTGCGCGGTCACACCGACCTCGCTCTCGCCGTTGACGAGGGCCCAGATGAGCGGCGAGAAGCCGGCGTACTTGGGCAGCAGCGAGTCGTGGACGTTGAGCGTGCCGTGTCGGGGGAGGGTGTAGACGCGCGGGGGTATCCACGTCCGCCAGTTGTTGGCCACGATGAGATCCGGATCGGCGTCCTTGAGCCGTGCGAACAGCTCGTCGTCGTCGGGCCGGTTGCGGATGATCACGGGGACTCCGTGGCGTTCCGCCAGGTCGGCGACCGAGTCGCTCCAGATCTTCTCGTAGGCGTGCTCGCTCCTGGGGTGGGTCACGACCGTCACCACGTCGTGCTCGGAGTCCAGGAGCGCTTGCAGGGTGCGGTGGCCCCAGGTCTGGTATCCGAACATGACGACCCGCATGGAGGTTCCTCCTCGAAGAGCGATGGACGGTTGCCAGTAAAGCAAGGCTAACCTAACTAAGCAACGCCGTTCGGTACTCCGGTTCCTGCCCCGCGCGCACGGCGGCCGTGCTCCCGGTGTCATCGACAGTGGCGATCAAATTAGGTTAGCTTTACCTAAGTTGCGCTCGGCCGTCCGTCGTCAGCGGTGTGCCGTGGCGCCCCGATTCCGCGCCTGACAGGCGGCTGCACCGCACGATGGGAGTGACATGTCTCAGGTTCTTCTTGGCGACACGCCCGTGATCCATGACCTCATAGGCATCGGCTTCGGGCCGTCCAACGTGGCCATGGCCATAGCGCTCAGCGAGCACAACGCGCGCGTCGGCAGGCGGGAGGCGGTCACCGCGCACTTCTTCGAGCAGCAGCAGGGCTTCGGCTGGCACCGCGGCATGCTGATCGACGACGCCACCATGCAGGTGTCCTTCCTCAAGGACCTGGTGACCCTGCGGAACCCGGCGAGCCGGTTCAGCTTCCTGTGCTACCTGCAGAGCAGGGGGCGGCTGGTCGACTTCCTCAACCAGAAGAACCTCTTCCCCCTGCGGGTCGAGTTCCACGACTACCTGGAGTGGGCCGCCGCCCAGGTCGACGACATGGTCTCCTACGGCCACGAGGTCCTCGCCGTCGAGCCCGTGGAGGTCGACGGCGTGGTGGAGTACCTCGACGTCACCGCCCGTTCGGGCCCGGAGACGGTGGTGCACCGGGCCCGCAACCTCGTCATCGGCACGGGCCTGCGGCCCCGCATGCCGGAGGGGATCGACCGGACGGACCGGATCTGGCACGCCTCCGACCTGCTGCGCAAGGTGGACGGCCTGGACGACGCGCGTCCCTCCCGCTTCCTCGTCGTCGGCGCCGGGCAGAGCGCGGCGGAGAACGTCGCCTACCTGCACCGCCGCTTCCCCGAGGCCGAGGTGTGCGCCGTCTTCTCCCGGTACGGCTACAGCCCCGCCGACGACAGCAGCTTCGCCAACCGCATCTTCGACCCCGGCGCCGTCGGCGACTACTTCTCGGCTCCCGACGCCGTCAAGAGCAAGCTGATGGAGTACCACGGGAACACCAACTACTCCGTCGTGGACGTCGACCTCATCGACGACCTGTACCGCCAGGCGTACCGGGAGAAGGTCCTGGGCACCGAGCGGCTGCGCTTCCTCAACGTCTCCCGGCTGAGCGCGGTGGAGCCCGGCCCGGACCACGTCCGCGCCACCGTCACCTCGCTGGTCACCGGAGAGGAGACGCACCTGGACGCCGACGTCGTCGTCTTCGCCACGGGATACCACCCCGCCGACCCGCTCGCCCTGCTCGGCCGGGTCGCCGGCCACTGCCACCGGGACGCCGAGGGCCGCGTCCGGGTCGAGCGCGACTACCGCATCGCCGCCGATCCTGTGCTCCGCGGCGGTCTGTACGTCCAGGGCGGCACCGAGCACACCCACGGCATCACCTCCTCCCTGCTGTCCAACGTCGCCGTCCGCGTCGGGGAGATCCTGGAGTCGATCGTCGACCGGGGCAGGACGGCCGTCGGCGACGGGCCCGCCCTCGTCGACGGGATCGGTGCCTCGCCGCGCTGAGGCGGTGACCGCAGCGTTGAGGCGTACCCGCCGAGGAAACCCGCAGAACCGCTCACCTTCGTGTGCACAAGGAGTGATCCCCCATGGCCATCAACCCGTTCGACGATCCGGAAGGCCGCTTCCTGGTCCTGGTCAACGACGAGCGGCAGCACTCGATGTGGCCCTCCTTCGCCGACGTACCGGACGGCTGGCGTCCCGTCTTCGGCGAGGACACCCGCGAGGCCTGCCTCGCCTACGTCGAGTCGCACTGGACCGACCTGCGCCCCGCGAGCCTGACCGGACGGCCCGGCTGACGACATCGCACCCGCGCACCCCGCCGTGCCCACGTCCCTTTGCCCCCGGTCCGCGTGCCGCGCGGACGCCGCCGCGCTGGAGGCCCTGTCCCGGCCCTTCGTCCGGTCGGGGGCGCTGCGCCCCCGACCGGGAGCCGTCTACGCGGCGCACGCGGCCGACTTCCTGGTGGCCGAGTCCCCAGGTCCGGACGGCGGCATCGACGGCTGCCTGGCCCTGGCCGTGCACCCGCCCGACCCTGCGCGCGGGCGGGGCCCGGCGGGCGTCCTGTACAACTTCTGCGTCGCGCCGCACCGGCAGGGGAGGGGCCTGGGCGCGCTGCTGCTGGAGGCCGCGCTCGACCGTGCGGCCGAGGCCCCGCTCGGCACCCTGTTCACCGCGACGACCGGGAGCGGTGCGCTCTTCCTCCGGTACGGCTTCACCCCGGTGAGCCCGGGGTCCGCGCCGGCGGCCTGGGCGCGTGCCATCGACCCCCGGCGCGGGGCGCGCGTCCTCGGGCGCACGGTGTGACGGCCGCACGGCGGCGGGGGTGGCCCGGAACCATGGGTTCCGGGCCACCCCCGCCGCCGTCTGTGCGTTCCGTCCCCGCGTCACCGGGCGGCGACGGCGTCGTCACCCGCCCTGATCCGCCGTCACCACGGTGCCGGGCCACGAGCCCCCGGTACCGAAGACGGCCTTCAGCACCGCGTGCGGCGCGCGCCCGTCCAGTACGTGCGCCGTGCGCACGCCCCCGCGGACGGCCCGCAGGCACCCTTCCATCTTGGGCCGCATCCCGCTCGACAGGGCGGGCAGCAACTGCTCCAACTCCCGCGCCGTCAGGCTCGGGACGACCTCGGAGCTGTGCGGCCAGCGTGCGTACAGCCCCTCGACGTCGGTGAGCATCACCAGCCGGTCGGCTCCCAGAGCCGAGGCCAGCGCGGAAGCGGCCAGGTCGGCGTTGACGTTGTACACCCGGCCGTCGGCTCCGCGCGCGAGGGGCGAGACCACCGGGACGCGGCCCTGGTCGAGCAGGGCCCGCACCGCACCGGTCCGCACCGCGACGACCTCGCCGACCAGCCCGAGGTCCACCGGTTTCCCGTCGATCACCGTCTCGCGCGGGACGGCGGTCATCGTGTGGGCGTCCTCGCCCGTCATGCCCACCGCCCACGGCCCGTGCCGGTTGAGGTCGCCGACCAGGTCCCGCTGGAGCCGACCCGCCAGCACCATCCGCGCCACGTCGAGGATCTCCGGGGTGGTCACGCGCAGCCCCGCCACGAAACGCACCTCCAGGCCCAGACGCGTGAGCAGGGCGTTGATCTGCGGGCCGCCACCGTGCACGACCACCGGGCGCAGGCCCGCGCGGGCCGACTCCACCACGTCCCGCGCCAGCCCGCGTCGCACCGCCTCGTCGGTCATGGCGCCGCCGCCCACCTTGATGACGGCGATCCGGCCTCCGACGTCCCTCCGCCGGGCGGGTTCCCGGGCGGGAGGGCGCGCGGGCCCGGCCGCCGGAACCGCCGCCGTGCTCGTGTCGCTCATCGTCCGGCGCGGTGGGCCGCCAGCGCGAGCGACTCCAGCAGCGGGGCGGTCCGGGACCAGCCCAGGCAGGCGTCGGTGACGCTGAGATCCGGACGGAGCGGTTCCGCCGTCAGGTCCTGCCGGCCGTCGGACAGGTAGGACTCGATCATGACCCCGGCCAGCACACGGTCGCCGCCGGCGATCTGCCCGGCGAGGTCGGCGACCACGGCCGGCTGGCGGTTGTGGTCCTTGCCGCTGTTGCCGTGTGACGCGTCGACGACCAGCCGCGCGGGCAGGCCCGCCGCCGTGAGGGCGTCCCGGGCCCCCGCGACGGACCACCGGTCGTAGTTGGGCACGGGGCCGCCCCGCAGCACCAGGTGGGCGTCGGGGTTCCCGGTGCTGCGCAACGCGGTGACGCGCCCGTCGGGGGAGGTGGCGGTGAGGACGTGCGGGTGCGCGGCGGCCCGCACCGCCGCGATGGCCGTGTCCAGTCCGCCCGAGACGCAGTTCTTCATCCCGACGGGCATGGGGAGCCACGAGGCCAGGTGGCGGTGCGGCTGACTGGCGACCGTCCGCGCGCCGACGGCGCCCCACGCGACCGTGTCGGACACGTGCGGGGCGAGGGCGGGGTCCACGAACTCGTACGCCAGGGGCAGGCCCGTGGCGGCGGCCTCGGTCAGGAAGGACCGGCCCAGGCGCAGGCCGGCGGCCAGATCACCCTTGTCGTCGAGCGTGGGCGCCGCGAGCAGGCCGGTCCAGCCCGTGACGGTGCGCGGCTTCTCCAGATAGGCGCGGAGCACGACGACCAGGTCGTCGGCCAGGCGCTCGGCGGCGGTCGCGAGGAGGCCCGCGTACTCCAGCGCGGCGGCGGGGTCGTGGACGGAGCAGGGCCCCACGACCACCAGGAGGCGCCGGTCGCGGCCCGCGAGGACGGCGGCGATCGTCTCCCGGTGACGGGCGACGGCCTCGGCCGTCGTCGGCGCCAGCGGATGGAGGGCGGCCAGTTCGGCCGGGGTGGGCAGGGGACGCATCACGGCTTCCTAGCGGGAGTGCGGGGCAGTCTGGTGGCCCCGGCGGCGGCGACCAGGCAGAAGCCGAGCACCCACCAGAAGGTGTCGGCGTAGGCCTGGGAGAGGTCAGTGCCCCGGGCGGTCAGCCGCTCCTGGAGAACCACGGCGAGGACCGCCGTGCCGACCGAGCCGCCGACGGTGTTGAGCAGGTTGAGCGCTCCGGACGCCCGGGGCAGATGTGCGGGCTCGATCCGGCTGTAGACGATGTTCATCACGGGTGCGCCGATCATCGCCATGCCCACGCCCCGGACCGCGAGGGCCGAGGCGATCACCGCGTCCGATGGCGCGTGGCCGAGCTGGGTGAACGGCACCGTGCCGAGCAGGATCAGGGCGATCCCGCCGACCACGAGCGTCCGCGGGGCGACCTTGTCGATGGTGCGGCCCACCAGGACCGACCCCGCCAGCGCGCCCACCCCCTGCGGGGCGAGCAGCAGCCCGGCACCCCAGGCCGAAAGCTCCCGGCCGGTCTGGAAGTACAGCGGCAGCAGGAACATCGTCCCGAAGACCGAGGCGCCCAGGACGAGCAGCGCGAGCGCGGCCGCGCCGAAGGGCGGCCGGGTGAACAGCCGGGGATCGATCAGCGGCGTGCGGCGCGTCCGCAACCCGTGCACGAGGAAGCCCGCCAGCATCGCCAGCCCCGCCGACACCCCGATCACCGCCGGGAGGTGGCGGCCGTGCGCCACCTCCGTGAGCCCGAGCACCAGCACGGCGAGGCCGGGGGAGAGGAGCAGGGCGCCCCGCAGGTCGAACGCCGTCCGCCCGGGCGAGGGCGCCACCACCGGCACGTGGCGCCGGGCGAGCAGGATCGCCAGCACCCCGACCGGCACGTTGACCAGGAACAGCCACGGCCAGGGCGCCACCTGGAGGATCGAGCCGCCGGCCAGCGGGCCGAGGACCGGGGACAGCAGGGGGACGACCGCGACGACGCTGATCACCCGGCCGGTGCGGCCGGGCCCGGCCACGCGGGCGAGCAGCGCCTGCCCGGTGGGCGGCAGCAGCCCGCCGCCCAGGCCCTGGAGCACCCGGAACGCGATGAGGCTCGGCAGCGACCAGGCCAGCGCGCACAGCACCGACCCGAGGACGAAGACCCCGACGGCGAGGAGCCACGTCCGCCGGCCGCCGAACCGGTCGGCGAGCCAGCCCGAGGCGGGCACCGCGGCGACGACGGCCAGCAGGTAGGCGGTGGTGACCCACTGGACCCCGGCGACCCCGGCGTCGAAGTCGTCGGCCAGCGTCTCGATGCCGACGCTGACGATGGTGGCGTCCACCGACGCCATGAAGGTGCCCAGCACCAGGATGAACGCCACCCGCAGCAGCCGGGCGTCGACCCGCTCGGCCGGTGGCGCGGCCGGGGCGGTCATCGCCGCTCCAGCAGGGCGCGCACGTCGGTGTCGAGGTGGCCGTCGAGGGCGCGCAGCACGGCGAGCAGCTCCTCGGCGAGCCCGTCGACGTCCACCCCGGCCCGGTGGGCGAGGACACCGGTCCAGCCGTCACCGTCGGGCATCACGGTCAGGGTCACCGGGTGGTGGGTGGCCTCGCGGAACCGGGTGCCGACGACCGTGAGCCCCGGAGCGGGCTCACGCAGCCGGTCCGGGTCGACGGGGTAGTTCTCGAACACGACCAGGCTGTCGAAGAGCCGCTGCCGTCCCGTCAGCCGTTCCAGGTCGGTCAGGGCGACGTGGTGGTGCTCGACCAGGGCCCGCTGCCGGGCCTGGAGCGCGGCGAGGGTCTCGGCGAGCGTGCCCGAGAGCCGGGCCCGCACGGGCACGGTGTTGGCCAGCAGCCCGATGATCTCCTCGACGCCCGCCACCTCCGGGGGACGGCAGGCGACCATGGCGCCGAAACAGACGTCCCGGCGGCCCGAGCGCCGCGCGAGCAGCACCGCCCACGCGCCCTGCACGAGCGTGTTGGGGGTCAGCCCGCGCTGAGCGGCGAGCCGGGTGAGCCCCGCCACCAGCGCGGCGTCGAAGGTGAGGAGCGTCGGCTCCTGCCAGGCGGGGCCCGGTTCCCCCCGGCTCAGGTGGTCGCCCTCGGGCAGCCCCTCCAGTTCGGCGGCCCAGGCACCGAGGTCGGGCTCGTGCGTGGCGCGCCAGTCCAGGTAGGCGTCGAACGGGACGGGGCCGGGCAGTCGCGGCGGCTCGCCGTCGACCCGCGCCGTGTACAGCGCGAACAGCTCGGTGAGCATGCGCGGGGCCGACCACCCGTCGGAGAGCACGTGATGGCTGGTCATGACCAGATCCGCGCGCTCCGGCCCGTGGTGCAGCACGGTCAGGCGCAGCAGGGGGCCTTCGGCGAGGTCGAACGGCTCCGCCAGGTCGGCCGCCAGCACCTCCTCCACCGGTCCCTCGGACTCCCGGCAGTCCGGCCGCGGGGAGACGGGCAGGACCGCCAGGGCGGCGGGGAACACGGCTCCCAGGTTCGGGTGGCGGGCCAGCAGGTCGGCCCCCGCCGCGTGCAGGGCCGCGACGTCGAGGGGACCGGCGAGCGAGAACACCGACTGCACGGTGTACGGGTCGGGCCGCTCGGTGCGCGAGTGCCGCAGCATCACCTCCTGCAGGGGCGTGAGCGGTCGCACACCCGCGATCGGCCGGTCGCCGTCCAGCGCGCTGATCTCGGGGGCGGCGGCGGTGTCCAGCAGCGCGGCCCGCAGGCGCGCGCCCAGCTCCTCGATCTCGTCGGGCGTGAACAGCGCGGAGGGCCAGGTGATCCGGACCCCGAGCGCGTCGTCGCGCACCAGGGCGTTGACCATCAGGCTGTGCGGCAGCGGCATCTCCTCCGAGCCGCCCGAGCCGAGCGGGTCGGCGTCCGGGGGCGGGGTCCACGGCGTCTCCTCGGTCGGGACGCCGGGGAAGCGGCCGAGGTAGTTCCAGGCCACCTCCGGCGTGACCGGATCCACCAGCCCCGCCGTGGTGAGGACGCCGTGGCCCAGGCCGTCCCCCTGCGCGCGCAACCGCTCCCGCACGGCCGGGACGTCGTCGTCCGCGTCCAGCAGGACGGGGTGGACGGCGGTGAACCAGCCGACGGTCTGGGAGAGGTCGACCTGCGGCGGACGGCCGTGACCCTCCAGCGCGACCAGCAGCCGCCGCGCCCCGCGCCAGGCCCGGACGGCCTTCGCCAGCGCGGTGAGGAGCACGGCGTCCGGCGTTGTGCGGTGCGCCGTGGGCAGGGTCGTGACCAGGGCGCGGGTCGTCGCGGTGTCGAGCCGGATCTCGTGGTGGGCGGCCGTGGCCACGGTGTCCCGGGCCGGGTCGAGCCGGCGGGCGAGGACCGGGCCGGTGGTCATCCGCCGCCAGTGCGGCAGCTCCGCGCGCCGGTCGGCCTCCCGCAGCGAGCGGGCCCAGCCGAGGAACGACTGCCCGTGCCGGGCCAGGGGGGCGCCGCCGTGGGCGTGTTCGACGTCGTCCAGCAGGACGCGCCAGGACACGGCGTCGACGACCAAGTGGTGCGCGAGCAGCACGAGCCGTCCCGGACGGGTCGCCCCCGCGTCCACCCACAGCGCGCGCAGCAGCGGACCGGTGCGCGGATCCATGGACGCGCGGGCCCGGGCCGTCCACGCGTCGGTCACCGCCCGCAGGTCGCCGGTGGCCGCGACGCGGGTCAGCACCTCGGCCCCCGTGACGCCACCCACCGGCGGGATCCGCAGCGCGTCGTCCACCAGCCGGGCCCGCAGGGCGTCGTGCCGGGCGAGGACCGCGTCCAGTACGGAGCGCCAGGTCGCCTCGTCGCCGCCCGCGGGCACGCAGACCTCCACCCACTGGCAGAAGCCGTCGGCGGCCGCGCCGGCGCGGCGCAGCAGGTCCCGCATGACCGGCGTCAGCGGGGCGTCCCCGACGGCGGGGCCGTCGGCGGTCTCCAGGGGGCGGGCCCGCGCCGCGATCCCGGCGACCGTCCCGCCCTCGAACACGTCGCGGGCGGACAGCCCGAGCCCGCGGCGCCGGGCGCGGGAGACCACCTGCAGGGAGACGATGCTGTCCCCGCCGAGGGCGAAGAAGTCGTCGTCCGGGCCGACGGCCTCGCCGCCCAGCACCTCGCGCAGGATCTCCAGCAGCACGGCCTCGGCCGCCGTGGCGGGCTCGCGCCGCTCGGCGGCCGAGGTCCGCGGGGCGGGCAGGGCGGCGGCGTCGAGCTTGCCGCTGGGGCTCAGCGGCAGCCGGTCGATCGTCACGAACGCCGTGGGGACCATGTGGTCCGGCAGCTCCGCCGCGAGATGGTCGCGCAGCCGCCCGGCGTCCGGGGCCGCGCCGTCGGCCGGGATGACGTAGCCGACGAGCCGGCCCTCCCGCACGACCACGGCGCACGCGCGGACCTCGGGGTGGCGGGTGAGCGTGGACTCGATCTCGCCCAGCTCGACGCGGAAGCCGCGGATCTTGACCTGGTGGTCGGCGCGGCCGAGGAAGACCAGCTGCCCGTCCGGCCGCCACCGCACGAGGTCACCCGTGCGGTACATCCGCTCGCCCGGGGGACCGAAGGGGTCGGCCACGAAGGCCGCGGCGGTCAGGCCGGGCCGGCCGACGTAGCCGCGGGCCAGGCTCGGCCCGGCGAGGTACAGCTCGCCCGTCACCCCGGTGCCGACCGGCTGCAGACCGCCGTCCAGGACGTAGGCGCGGAGGTTCGGGTCGGGTCGGCCGATCGGCAGCGGGCCGGGGTCGTCCGGATCGTAGCGCCAGGTCACGGAGTTGATCGTGACCTCGGTGGGTCCGTAGGCGTTGAACAGCGCCCGGCGGCCCCTACCCCAGCGCCGCGCCAGCTCCGGGTCGAGGCGCTCGGCGCCGACGACGAACAACACCTCCGGGTCCACCGTGCGGTCGTCGGGCATCGCCGCCAGGAACGAGGGCAGCAGGTTCACCCCCGTCACGCGGTGCTCGGCGATGTAGTCGAGCAGTTCGTCGCCGGGGACGCGGACCTCCTCCGGGGCGATCACCGACGTCCCGCCGGAGAGCAGCGGCACCATCGTCTGCCAGAACGCCACGTCGAAGCCGGTCGAGGCGAAGTGCAGGTACCGGTCGTGCTCGGTGATCCCGACGACCTCCTCCTGGAGGGCGACGAGGTCGGGCACGCCGCGGTGCGTCACCCCGACGCCCTTGGGCCGCCCGGTCGTGCCGGAGGTGTAGATCACGTAGGCCAGCGCGTCCTCCGTCAGGCCGGCGCGCGCCTGCGCCGGATCGGTGTCCGGAACCGACGCGAGCGCCGCCGGGTCGTCCAGCCGCAGCACGGGGACGTCCCGGCCGGGGGGCGGCTCCGCCCCGCTCGTCACGGCGGCGGCGGGGGCGATGTCGTCGAACATGAACGCCAGCCGCTCACGCGGGTGGTCCGGGTCCATCGGCACGTAGACGGCACCCGCCTTGGCCACGGCGAACAGCGCCACCGTCATCTCGACGTCGCGCCCGAGCAGGACCGCGACCGGGTCCTGGGGCCGTACGCCGAGCCCGATCAGGGCGTGCGCGAGCCGGTTGGCCCGCCGGTCCAGCTCGGCGTAGCCGAGGCTGCGGTCGCGGCAGACCAGGGCCTCGGCCTCGGGCTTGCGGCGCACCCACCGGGCGAACGTCTCCAGCCACGGCCCGCGGTGCTTCGCGGGCACGGCTCCGGCGCCGGTGCGCAGCATCCGCTCCCGCTCCTCGGCGTCGAGCACGGGCAGCCCGAGAGCCGGCCGGGCCGCATCGTCGACGATCTCCCGCAGCAGGTGGTGCAGCCAGCGGCCGTAGTCGCGCACGGTCGCCTCGGAGAAGGCGCCCGGCTGGTGACCGAGACCGATGGTGATCTCGTCGTCGGGCAGCACGATGACGGTCAGCGCGTAGTGCGTGGCGTCGGTGATGTCCACCCCGGCGAGGTCGAGTCCGGGGGCGACGGGCGTGCGCCCGCGGCCGGAGAGCGGGAAGTTCTCCACGACCAGCATCGTGTCGAACAGCTCGCCGACCCCGACGGCCCGCTGGATCTCGGGAAGCCCGAGGTGGTGGTGGTCGGCCAGCGCCACGCTCCGGGCGTGCACCTGGGCCAGCAGGTCCGTGACGTCCTGGTCCTGGGTGTGCCGCACCCGGACCGGGATCGTGGTGCCCAACTGGCCGATCATCGACCCGACGCCGTCGACCTCGGCGGGCCGTCCGGAGACCGGGCAGCCGAAGACGACGTCGCGGCGCCCGGTGAGCCTGCCGAGCAGCAGGCCCCAGGCCGTCTGGAACACCGTGGAGAGGGTGACGCCCCGGGCGCGGGCGAAGGCCCGCAGCCGGTCGCTGAACTCCCGGCCCAGCTCCACGCGGACCCGGCCCGGACGTTCCACCCGGGGCCCGGTGCGCGCGGGGGCCAGCAGCGTCGCGTCGTCCACGCCGGCCAGCGCGTCCTGCCACGCGGCCAGCGACGCCCCGCGGTCCCGCGCCGCGAGCCACCGGAAGTACTCCGACAGCGGTGGTGCGACGGGCGCCGGGGGACCGCCGCCCAGCTCCGCGTAGAGCGCCAGCAGGGTCCGTCCGACGAGCGGCATCGACCAGCCGTCCAGCAGGGCGTGGTGATTGGTGATCACCAGCTTGTGCTCGGCCGGACCGGTCCGGGACAGCAGGAAGCGGATCAGCGGGGGCCGGGCCGGGTCGAAGGGACGCTCCAGCTCGGCGCGGGCGGCCTCGGCGAACCGGTCGTCCCGTCGCCACTCCAGAGAAACGTCGGCGGGCACCACCTGCACGACACCGTCCCCGGCGGGGGCCAGGTACACCCGCAGCGCGGGGTGCCGGCGCAGCAGTTCGCGGGCCGCCTCGGCCAGCCGCTCCGGTTCCAGTTCACCGACGAGCGTCGTCACGGCCTGCACGACGTAGACGTCCGCGTCGTGGTCCTCGCGGAGCAGGGTGTGGAAGGACAGCCCGACCTGCAGCGGCGTGGCGGGCAGGACGTCGGCCACGGGCCCGGTGCGTTCGAGGGCGTCGAGCGTGGGCTGGTCGAGCTCCACCAGCGGCAGGTCCGAGGGCGTCAGCCCGCCGGGCGCGTGCGCGGCGTGGTCGGCGAGGGCCGCCAGCGCCGCCGTCCAGGCGCGTTGCAGCGCGGCGACGGAGTCGGGGCCGAACACCGCGCTCGCGGCCGTCCATTCCACGGCGAGCCGGGGTGCCCCGTCCTCATGGACGAAGCAGTTGAGGGCCAGCACCTGTTCCAGGGCCTTGGCCTCGGGTTCGACGACCGAGAACGGGTCGCGTTCCGGCAGCCGCCACCCCGTGCCGCTCGGCGCCGCGAACCGGCCCAGGTAGTTGAGCAGCACGTCCGGCGGCGGGACGGCCCCGAGTTCGGCGGCGCCCCGCGGGTCCAGGTGCCGCAGCACGCCGTACCCGACGCCCGCGCCGGGCACGCCGCGCTTGGCCTCCTTGGCCGCGCGCAGCACCGTGCGCACGTCTCCGGACGCCGGTACGCGGACCGGGTACTCGCTGGTGAACCAGCCGACCGTGCGCGCCAGGTCCAGGTGTTCGCGTCCGTGGCCCTCCATCGTGACGGTGACCGCCTCGGCGCCGGCGCCCCACTCCCGCAGGGCGAGCACGAGCGCCGCCAGCAGCACCTCGTCGACACCGGCCCGGTAGGCCGCGGGCAGCGTGGTCAGCACCGCCTCGGTGACGTCGGGGCCGGCCACGGTGACCGACCGGTGGGCGGTGGCCACCGTGTCCCGCGCCGGGTCCAGCGGCCGGTCGCCCAACCGGGTGGCGCGGGCCAGCGCTTCCCGCCAGTGGCCCAGTTCGTCCCGCCGCG
Source organism: Streptomyces chumphonensis (assembly GCF_014779715.1). Lineage (GTDB taxonomy): Bacteria > Actinomycetota > Actinomycetes > Streptomycetales > Streptomycetaceae > Streptomyces > Streptomyces chumphonensis. The sequence continues at coordinate 168,028 of NZ_JACXYU010000002.1, read as the reverse complement.
CACCGGAGGCGCCCTGCTCGGCGAGCAGCAGCGCATGGCGTCGCCAGGACGAACCGGTCGGCTCCGGCACGCCCCCCGTGCAGGCCGTGTGCAGATCGGGCAGCAGGACACGCCAGGACACGCCGTCCATGGCGAGGTGGTGCACCACGAGGACCAGGCGGTCCGGTTCCCCCGCACCGGTGCGGACCAGGGCCGTGCGCACCAGATCGCCCGAGCGCGGGTCGAGCTCCTCCGCCAGCCGCCGGGCCAGCGCGGCGACGGAGCCGTCGTCCCCGTCGCTCAGGCGGACGACGGCCGGCACGGTCCCGCTCGGCAGGACGTCCAACCCGTCGTCACCGACCCGCAGCCGCAGCGCGTCGTGCCGGTCGAGCACGACTTGGACCCCCGACTCCAGCTCCGCGAGGGTCAGTTCACCGACGCGCAGCGCGGTCCACTGGGCGTACCCGGCGACGGCGTCCACGTCGGGGTGCGGATCGAGCAGGGCCCGCACGATCGGCGGCGCGGGCACCGGCCCGGTGGGCTCGTCGGCCGGCTCCGCGTCGTCCTTCAGCCACTCGGCGGAGGCGGCCAGGGCGGCGAAGCCGCGCCGGGCGAGCAGATCGCGGGGCCGCAGCCCGAGCCCCACCGCGCGCAGCCTGCCGCTGACGGTGATCGCGGTGATGCTGTCTCCGCCGAGCGCGAAGAAGTCGTCGTCGACATCGACGTGTTCGACCTCGAAGACCTCCGCCAGGACGGCGCACAGCAGCCGTTCCCGCTCGGTGCCCGGCGCACGGCCGCCGCCGGAGAGCGTCGGCGCGGGCAGCGCGGCACGGTCCAGCTTGCCGTTGGGCGTCAGCGGCAGCGCGTCCAGCGGCACCACCACGGCCGGCACCAGGGGCTCGGGCAGCCGCCCGGCCAGGTGGGCGCGCACGTCCTCCGCGGTGACGGCGTCGCCCACGACGTACCCGACCAGCCGCGCCGACCGCAGGACGGCGGCCGCCGCGCGCACCCCCGGCACCGCCGCGAGCGCCGCCTCGACCTCGCCGAGCTCGACCCGGTGACCGCGCACCTTGACCTGCCCGTCCGCGCGTCCCAGGTAGCGCAGGCCCCGCCCGGGCACCCAGGCGGCCAGATCGCCCGTTCGGTACATCCGCGCGCCGGGCGCGCCGAACGGGTCGGCGACGAACCGCTCGGCCGTCGCACCCGGCCTGCCCAGGTAGCCCCGGGCCAGGTGCGGCCCCGCCAGGTACAGCTCGCCCGCGGCCCCGTGCGGCACCGGCTGCAGCGCGGAGTCCAGGACGTGGACGCGGGTGCCCGCCAGCGGGTGGCCGATCGTCGGCTCCGGGCCGGCGACGCGCGCGGTGGTGCTGTCCACGGTCGCCTCGGTCGGCCCGTACAGGTTGCGGGCCGCGACGCCCGACGCGGCGACTCGGCTCCACAGCGCGGGCGGTGTGGCTTCGCCGCCCAGCACCAGCAGCGTCGGACGCAGCTCCAGCAACCCGCCGTCCACCAGCGGTCCGGCCAGCGACGGCGTGGTGTCCACGACGTCGATGCCGTCGCGGGCGAAGGCGGCGAGCAGCTCCCGGGGGTCGCGGGCGGTCTCCGCGTCGTAGACGTGCAGTTCGTGCCCGCACAGCAGCCACATCAGGTGGTCCAGCGCGGAGTCGAAGGCGAACGAGTAGGTGTGCGCGGCCCGCAGCCGTCGGCCCGCCGCCCGCTCGGCCTCCGCCACGACGGTGGACCGCTGGTGGTGCAGCAGCGCCGCGAGGCCGCCGGCCCGTCCGAGCACGCCCTTGGGGCGTCCGGTCGAGCCGGAGGTGTGGATCACGTAGGCGAGGTCCTCCGGGTGTCGCGGCGCGGCCAGCTCGTCGGCGCCCAGCGGTGTACCGGGGCGTCCGGCCGCTTCGGCGAGCAGCGCCTCCCACGCCAGCCCGTCCACCGTCCCGTCGGTCAGCACGAGGGCGGGGCGGGCGTCCGTGAGGAGTCCGCGCAGCCGCTGCGGCGGGTGGGCGACGTCGAGCGGCAGGAAGGCGGCCCCGGCGTCCAGCACGGCGAGCAGGGCGACGACGAGGTCGGCCGAGCGCGGCAGCGCCAGGGCCACCACGTCGTCCGGTCCGACGCCACGGGCCCGCAGCGCCCGTGCCACCCGGTGCACCCGGTCCGCGAGTTCGTCGGTGCTGAGCCGGTCGTCCCCGCAGACGAGCGCGGTGCGTCCGGGGGCTGCGGCGACCATGGCGTCGAAGGCGGTGGGCACGTCCACCGGGGTGCCGGGCAGGGCGGGCGTCGACCGGTCGGCCAGCAGCCCGGCCACGTCCCCGGCGAGGGCGACCCGGCCCACGGTCCGGCCGTCGAGCAGTCCGCCCAGCAGGGCCCGCAGTCCGTCCAGTCGGGCGTCGACGGCGTCCTGGTCGCCGCTTCGGGCGTCGACCTCGAAGCCGAGCAGCAGTCCGCCGTCGCGCGTCGGCAGCACGCTCAGGCCCATGTCCTCCGGCGGCCCGCCGGCGACGTTGCGCAGCACGCCGCGTGCTCCCGCGAAGTCGAGCGCCAGGTCGAACGCCTTGAGGTTGATCCCGCGCCCGTGCAGCAGGGCACCCGCCCCGGGCACCCCGAGATCGCGCGGCAGGTCCTCGCCCCGGTAGCGCTGGTGGTCGCGCATCTCCCGCATCGCGGCGGCGACCCGCCGGCTCAGCTCACCCAGCCCGTCCCCGCCGTGCACCCGCACCCGCAGCGGCAGCACGTTGACGGCCATGGCGGGGGTGCGCAGCTCCACCGAGCCCGTGCGGCACATCAGCGGCAGCGCGAACACCACGTCGGTCCGCCCCAGCACGCGGTGCAGGAAGGCGGCGTAGCAGGCGATCAGCGCCTCGCCCCAGGTGACGCCCTCCCGGTCGGCGACGGCGCGCAGGCGGGCCGTCTCCTCGGGCGTGACGGCCGCGCGGGCCGTCAGCGTGCGTCCCGGCGGGCCGGCGGCGGACTCGTCGTCGCCCAGGTCGGGCAGCGGGGTGAAGCGCTCGACCCAGTAAGCCCGGTCCCGCGCGGCCCGGTCGCCGTCCCGGTAGGCCCGGTCGGCGGCGACCAGTTCGGCGAAGCCGCCGAACGTCGACGGCGGCACCTCGGTCCCGCGCACCGCGGCCGTGTAGCGGGCGGCGGTGCGGCGGGCGAGCATCGCGGCGGTGTAGCCGTCGAAGACCAGGTGGTGGCCGAGCTGCGTGTACCACACCTCGTGGTCGGACAGCCGGATCACCGTGCGCGCGTACAGCGGCCGGTCCGTCATGCCCCGGCAGATCTCGGCGGCGCGTTCCCGTTCGGCGTCGACGAGCGCGTGGGCGGCCGCCACCGGGTCGGCCGCGTCACCGACGTCGACCACCTCCGGGGCCGCGACCGGCTCGTCGCTGACCGTCTGACGCGGCCCGGACGCGGTGGCGTGGACCCGCAGCCGCAGGGACTCCGCCTCCTCGGTCGTCGCCCGGACCGCCTCGACGAGCGCGGCCAGGTCGACCGGCCCGCCGCCGGATATCTCCACCACGTCGCCGACCAGGTAGTACGGCGAGTCCGGTTCCAGCCGCTGGGCGTTCCAGATGCCCAACTGGGCGCCGGTCAGGGGCAGCGGTCCCGCTGCGGACCCACGTGCGCTGCTCAACTCATGCTCCTTGAAGTGTGGGGACGACCATCGGGGTGCCGGTCACCGGGTCGGGGACGATGACGCTCGGGAGGTCGAACACGTCCTTGATCAGGCCCGCGTCGACGACGTCGGCGGGGACCCCCTCGGCGACCACCCGGCCGTCCTTCATCGCGACCAGGTGGTCGGCGAACCGGCAGGCCTGGTTGATGTCGTGCAGCACGGCGATCACCGTGCGGCCCTCGTCCCGCAGCCGGGTCAGCAGGGCCAGCAGTTGGTACTGGTGGGTGATGTCCAGGAAGGACGTCGGCTCGTCGAGCAGCAGGTAGGGCGTCTGCTGGGCCAGCACCATCGCCATCCACACCCGCTGGCGCTGACCGCCCGACAACTCGTGGACGAGCCGGTCCGCCAGGTCGGCGACGCCGGCGGAGGCCATCGCCGAGGTGACGGCCTCCTCGTCGCGGGGGGACCAGGCGGCCACCAGCGACTGGTGCGGGAAGCGTCCCCGGCCGACCAGTTGCCGGACCCGGATGTCCTCGGGGGCCAGCGGGTCCTGCGGCAGGAAGCCGAGCTCCCTGGCCAAGGCCTTGTGCGGGTAGCCCGCGACCTCGCGGCCGTCGAGCTCCACCCGTCCCTCGGCGGGCCGCAGCAGCCGGACGAACGCGCGCAGCAACGTCGACTTCCCGCAGGCGTTGGGTCCCACGACGGCGGTGAACGCGCGGTCGGGCACATCGAGGCCGAGCCGGGTGGAGACCACCCGGTCGCCGTAGCGCAGGGTGATGTCCCGCGCGGTCAGGCGAGCGGTCACGCGCGCCCCACCTCCTTGGTCAGCAGCCAGATCAGGTAGCAGCCGCCGATCGCGGTGCTCACCACACCGACCGGCAGCGCGGCGGGCGCCAGCAGCATCTGCGCGAGCAGATCGGCGCCCTGGAGCAACACGGCCCCGGTCAGCGCGGCGGGCAGCAGCGGCACACCGGCCGCGCCCGCGAGGCGGCGGCCGATCTGCGGAGCGGCCAGGGCGATGAACGCGATCGGCCCGGCCACCGCCGTCACCGTGGCCGTGCAGCCGACGCCGACGAGCACCATCAGCAGCCGCAGCCGGCCCAGCCCGACCCCGGTGGTCACCGCGATCGCGTCGCCCAGCGCGGCCTGCTGCACGGCGTGCGCGCGGCAGGCCATCAGGGCCAGCAGGACCGCGATCACCGAGAACGGGATCCGCAGGTCCGCCCAGCCGACACCGTTGAGCGAGCCCGCGCTCCAGCCGACGGCCGCGATGGCCACCTCCAGCTCCGCCCGCAGCACGATCCACGAGTTGATCGCGGTGACCATCGCGTTGACGGCGATGCCGATCACCACCAGCCGCAGGCCGGAGAAGCCCCGGTCGAAGGAGAGCAGGTAGATCACGGCCGAGACGAGCAGGCCGCCGACGACCGACCCGGTCGCCAGCTGCCCGGAGGTGCCCGAGAGCACGGTGATCGCGAACAGCGCGCCGGTGTAGGCACCGGCGTCCAGGCCGATCACGTCCGGGCTGCCCATCGGGTTGCGGGTGAGGTTCTGGAAGACGGCCCCGGCGACGCCGAGCGCGGCGCCGAAGACCACTCCGGCCAGCACCCGCGGCAGCCGCCACTCCGAGATCACCACCGAGCGCTCCGTGCCCGTCAGCGCGGCCAGCACCTCGCCCGGACCAGACCACGTCGCGCCGTAGCACAGACCGAGCAGCCCCAGCCCCGCGGCCAGCGCGAGCAGGCTCGCGGTGAGCCAGACCGTGCGGCGCTCGGTCCGTATGCCGAAGACGTTCACAGCGACCCCGCCCCGTACCGGCGAACGGCCCAGATCAGCATCGGACCGCCGAGGAACGCGGTCACGATGGCCACCGGCACCTCGCCGGTGGGCAGCAGCACCCGGGACCCGATGTCGGCGAGCAGCAGCAGCACGGGCCCCAGCACCATCGTGTAGAGGATCAGCCACGGCACCGAGCCGCCCGCCGGCCTGCGGGCCAGGTGCGGCACGATCAGGCCGACGAACAGGATCGGTCCGGCGATCGCGGTCGCCGCCCCGGTCAGCACGGTGATGAGCACCAGCGTGACGGCGCGCACCCGGGCCACGCCCGCGCCCAGGGTGTGCGCCACGGTCTCGCCGAGCGCGAGGGCGTTGAGCGCCCGGCTCAGCAGCAGCGCCCCGAGCAGTGCCAGCCCGATCGCCGTCAACGGCAGGGCCAGCGGCGCCTGCTCCCGGGCCGCCAGCGAGCCGACGGACCAGAACCGGTAGGCGTCGAACACGTCGGGCAGCACCAGCCGCAGTCCCAGACCGACGCCGCTGAGCACGGCGGTCAGGGCGACACCGGTCAGCACCAGGCGCAACGGCGAGCGCCGGCCGACGGCGGCGACGAGCAGGGCCGCCGCCACCGAGCCGAGGACCGCGAAGGCCAACTCGCCCGCCTGGCCGACGGCCAGGCCGAGGGCCGAGCCGACGGTGATGGCGAAACCCGCGCCCGCGGTGACCCCGAGGATGCCCGGCTCGGCCAGGGGGTTGCGGGCCAGTGTCTGGATCAGCGCACCGGCCACGGCCAGGGCGGCGCCCACCGCGACGGCCAGGAGCGCGCGGGGGGCCCGCACGTCCCGCACGATGACGTGGTCGTCGGTGCCCTGGAAGTCCAGGAGCGCCCGCACGACCTCGGTGGGCGCGACCGCACGGGCGCCGACGCCGATGCTGAGCACCGCGACGACCGCGAGCAGCACCAGTCCGCCGACGAGGAGCCCCGCCTGCGGGGCGCCCCGTCCGGTCCGCTCCGCCCCGGGCGCGTGGCCGGCGGCCGTCACCGGTCCAGCAGCGGCGCGAACGCCTCGTCGATCGCGTCCAGGGTCTGGATCCCCTGCCCGTGGGTCGCGGCCTCGGTGTAGCGGATCGGGAACGTCTTCCCGGCCTTCACGGCGGGCAGGTTGTCCCACAGCGGCGAGTCCATGACGTACCGCACCGCCTCCGGGACGCTGCCGTCGGCCTGGACCGAGTAGGTGATGACGTCGGCCTCACCGAGCGACTCCGGGAGCTCCTCGATGGAGGGGTACTCGCTCACCGAACGCGAGCCGGGCCCGGGCTCCTTGACCTCTCCGTAGTACGTCGCGCCGATGTCCTCGGCGATGTTCGTCCCCCACGAACCGCTGAACTCGCGCTGGAAGGTGCCCTTGGCGACCTCCCCGTACGCCCCGACGTGGCCGAACTCCAGCCCGCCGAGCACGTCCTCGTACCGGGCGGCGACCTCGGCGGCCCTGTCCTCGTACTCCTTCTGCCGGGCGTCGAACTCCTCCAGCGCTCCGGCGGCGTCGGCCTGGTCGCGCGACAGGTCGCGCCACGCGGAGGGCACCGTCGGGCCGATCGCCACGACCGGGGCGATGGACTCCAGCCGCTCGACGTCGATGTCGCCGAGCACCGGGGCGGGGACGCCGATGACGATCAGGTCGGGCTCGGCCTCGGCGACGGCCTCGTAGTTCGTCTCCGCCGCCTGCTCACCGGCCACCTTGGGCAGGGAGGTGTAGGTCGCCAGGTCCTCGTCGCTCATCATCGGCTCGCCGCGCTGCCACGAGGAGATCCCCACCAGCGGCGCGTCGGCCTCGATCAGTGCGGGCACGGCGTAGCCGGTGGCCACGACGCGCTGCGGGTCGGCCGGGATCGTGATCTTCCCGTTGTCGGCGGTGAACACCCTGGTCTTCGCCGAGCCGGACGCCTCGTCACCGTCGTCGGAGGAGGAGGCGCCGCACCCGGTCAGGGCGAGGGCCAGGGCCACGGCTCCGACGAGGCCGGCGGATCTGCGTATCGACATGGTGGAACTCCTGGAGGTGAAAGCTGATCAAGCAGGTTCGGTTGACGCACGCCTGGGGACAGGCGCTCTGTGCGTGGGGGGTGCGTGGGGCGTGGGGTCGGGGGGACGCGGCGGGTCGGCCGCGCCCGGGGGAGAGGGGGACGTCGAAGGGGCGTCAGTGGTCGTCGTCGAAGTCGGCGACGCCGCGCTTCCAGTAGCCGGTGATGTCGTGGTCGTCCTCGGCCGGCCGCAGCGTGTCGCGGACCCAGCGGCGCAGCGGTTTGAGCTGACCCGCCTCGCCCGCGGCCCACACGAACAGCCGCTCGCCCTCGGGGACGGGCACCGAGGTCACGGCACGCGCCAACGCGTCGCCGGTGCCCGCCGGGCGCTCCCCCCGGTGCAGCCAGCGCACCTCGAAGCCCACCGGCGCCGACAGGGGGACCTCCTCCGACGCGTCGGCGACCTCGACGAAGGCCCAGCCCCGCGCGTCCTTCGGCAGCTCCTCCAGTCGGCGGGCGATGGCGGGCAGCGCCGTGAGGTCGCCCGCCAGGAGGTAGCGGTCGTAGGCGTGCGGCACGATCAGCCCGCCGGGCGGCCCGGCGACGTGCACCACGGCCCCCGGCCGGACGGCACACGCCCAGTCCCACACGAGCCCGCCGTCGTGCCGCGCGACGTCGATGTCGAGTTCGCCCGCCACCGGGTCGAAGCGGCGCACCGTGTACTCCCGCGTGGTGGGCGACGGGCGCGGCCAGCGCAGTACCGCCCCGTGCGGTTCGGGCAGCCGCAGCGAGCCGTCGGCCTCCGGGAAGACCAGCTTCACGTGCTCGTCGGGCGCGTGGGCCTCGAACCCCGCGACGCCGGGGCCGCCCAACGTCACCCGCACGAGGCCCGCCCCGACGGCGCCGGTGCGGACGACCTCCGTCTCCCGGACGCGGATCGGGTAGCCGACCTTCTCGGGTGTGCGGCCCTCCCGCACCTCGGCGATGCGCTCCAGGTGCCGGTGGCGGTGGTCGACCCGCGTCACGCGGTCCCTCCCGTCACGAGCCCGGTCCAGTGCGCCAGGACGGGCCGCTCGGCCAGGTCGGGGAACTCCAGCGTCGTCGCTCCCGCCGCGCGCCAGCGCTCGACGAGCGTCATCATCCGCACCGAGTCCAGGCCGCGGTCGAACAGGTTCTCCTCGGGGGACAGGTCGGCCGGGGCACAACCCAGCAGCTCCGCGACGTCGGCGCGGACCCGCTCGGGCGACAGGGACGTGTTCATCGGGTTGCTCCTGCGGGGGTCGGGGCGCCCAGCGCGCTCAGCGTGTCGGCGGTGGTGGTCACGACGCCGCAGCGCTGCGCGACGTAGACGCAGGTCTGGTCGTGGTGGGCACGGGAGAAGTCGGCCACCGCGTCGGCCACCAGGAACGGCTGCACGTCGCGCATGAACGCCTCGACGGCGGTGGCCTGGCAGCCGATGTGCGCGTACACGCCGGTGATCAGCAGCTGGTCACGGCCCAGCGCGGCGAGCCGCTCGGCGAGCGGGCTGCGCTGGAAGGCGCTGTAACGCCACTTCACCAGCACGGTGTCGGACGCGGCCGGGGCGAGGGCGGGCACGATCTCGGCGGCCTGCGGGTCGGAGTCGATCACCGTGCCGATCCCCTCGCCCCAGAACTCGGTCAGCAGCCCCCGCTCCTTCGGGTCCTGCCGGCCCGGCTGCGCGGTGTAGAACACCGGCACCCCCGCCCGTCGCGCGTGCTCCGCGAGGCGTCCGATGTTCCCGGTCACCTCCGGCACCGGTGCGCCGGCGTACGGCCTCAGGAAGTAGCGCTGCATGTCGTGGACCAGCAGGGCGGCGCGCGACGGATCGGGCCGCCACCGGACGCGCCCGGTGGGCAGTTCGCCCTCCGTGGGCAGCGGGTACTGCCGGATCTCGGGCAGGGACACACTCATCACTCCTCCCGCGCGAGCGCGGCCAGGGCCACTCTCAGCTCGCGCTTGCTGGTCTTGCCGACGCCGGTCACCGGGAACCGCTCCACGACGCGCACGAGGTCCGGCACCTTGAAGGCGGCCACCCCCCGCGTCCGGACGAACGTGCGCAGCTCCGGGCCGGTGAGGGACGCCTCGGCGGTGGGGACGACGTAGGCGCAGGTCCGCTCCCCCAGGTAGGGGTCGGGGACGGCCACGACGGCCGCGTCGAGCACGCCCGGGTGGGCCATCAGGTGGTTCTCGACCTCCTCGGCGGCGACCTTCTCGCCGCCCCGGTTGATCTGCTCCTTGGCCCGCCCGACGACCTCCAGGTGGCCGGAGGGCGTTCGGCGCACCAGGTCGCCCGTGCGGTAGAAGCCGTCCGGGGTGAAGGCGGCGGCGTTGTGCTCCTCGGCCCGGAAGTAGCCGCGGATCGTGTACGGGCCGCGCGTGAGCAGCGCTCCCGTCCGCCCGGGCGCCACCTCCGCGCCGGTGTCCGGGTCGACGACGCGGATCTCGTCGTCGGGGGAGAGCGGGCGCCCCTGCGTGCCGAGCACGGTCTCCTCGCCGTCGTCCGGCCGGGTGTAGCACACCAGGCCCTCCGCCATCCCGAACACCTGCTGAAGCCGGCAGCCGAGCGCCGGACCGATCCGTTCCGCCAGCTCGCGGCCGCACTTGGCGCCGCCGACCAGCAGCACCTCCAGGGAGGATAGGTCGCGCTCGGTGCGGGCGGCCGCCTGCACCCACGCGGCGGCCAGCGGCGGGACCACCCCGGTGATCGTGACGCGTTCCTCCTCGATGAGCCGGAAGGCGGTGTCCGCGTCCGGCCGGGGGGCCATGACCGTCGTCGCCCCGGCGTGCAGGGCACCGAGCACCCCCGGCGAGCTCAACGGGTAGTTGTGCGCCACCGGGAGGGCCGCCAGGTAGACGCTGTCCGGACGCAGTGCGCAGATCCGGGCGCTCTCGCGCACGCTGTAGAGGTAGTCGTCATGGGTACGCGGGATCAGCTTCGGCAGCCCGGTGCTCCCCCCGGAGAGCTGCAGGAACGCCACTCCCTCCGGGTCGGGGTCGGGCAGCTCGCGCGGAGCCGTGGCCGCCAGGTCGGTGAACTCGGCGGAGCCGACCACCAGCACCTGCCGTACGGAGTCCACCTCGGCCGCGACGGCACGGGCGGTGGCGGCGTGGTCGTGCCGCTCGTGTACGCCGACGGTGAGGACGGCGGCCGCCCCGCTGTGCGCGGCGAAGTGCCGCAGCTCGCTGTGCCGGTGCGCGGGCAGGGCGAACACCGGCAGCACGCCCGCCCGCCACAGGCCGAACACGACCGGCAGGAACTCGGGGATGTTGGGCAGTTGGAGGACGACGCGCTCACCGGGCGCGAGGCCGGCCTCCACCAGGCCCGCCGCGATCCGGTGGGCGCGTGCGTCGAGTTCGGTGAAGCTCCAGCGCCGCCCTCCGCCGACGACGGCGGTGCGCTCGGCGTACCGGTGGGCCAGCGACGTCAGCGCCGCCCCGAAGCTCTGCCCGCGCCAGTGGCCCGCCGCCCGGTAGCGCGCGGCGACGTCCGGCGGCCACGGTATGTGATCGTGGTTCCCGCTCACGCGGCCTCCTCCACCTCAAGGGCACGCAGCAGCGTCCCGAACTTCGCCGCGGTCTCCGCCAGTTCCGCCGCCGGGTCGGAGCCCTCGACGATGCCGGCGCCGGCGAACAGCCGGACCGTCCGGGCGCACACCTCGGCGCTGCGGATGGTCACCGCCCACTCGCCGTCGCCGTGGAGGCCGGTCCAGCCGACCATTCCGGCGTAGTAGCCGCGGTCCTCCGGCTCCAGCGCCGCGATGGCCGCCAGCGCCCCGGCCTGTGGCACCCCGCACACGGCCGGGGTCGGGTGCAGCGCCTCGGCCAGCCCGAGCGCCGAGCAGGCGGGGTCGCCGGGGTCGGCCAACCGCCCGGTGATGCGGGTGGACAGGTGCCACATGGTGGGCGTGCCGATCACCTCGGGCCGGTCCGGCACCTCCAGGTCGACACAGAACCGGCCCAGCACCTCGGCCACCTGAGCGGCCGTGTGGGCGTGTTCGCCGAGGTCCTTGGCCGACGCGCGCAACCGCGCGATCCGCTCCCGGTCGACCGCCTCGTCGCCGGAGCGCGGCGCGGACCCCGCGAGCGGGTTGGCCACCACGGTCGTCCCCCGACGGGAGACCAGCAGCTCCGGGCTGGCCCCGACCAGGGCGCGCGGGGCGGGGTCGCCGGGAGCCGTGACGTCGACGGCGAAGGCGTAGGCGGCCGGATCCGCCCGCACCAGCCGGGCCAGCAGCGCGGGGACCCACACCGGCGCGTCGGAGGTCAGCTCCAGGCACCGTGCCAGGACGACCTTGCGCAGGTCACCGTCGCCGATCAGGCGCAGCGCGCGGCGCACGGCGTCGGCGTACCGCGCGGGTTCGGGGCGCGGGACGGCCGTCCACACCGCTCCGGACCCCGCGCCGGGGGCGGAGACCTCCGACGCGGCGTCCGCGCGCCGCACCACGGAGGGCACCACCAGCGAGGACGGCGCGTCCGGCCGGAACCCGACCGCTCCGGCGACCACCGGGTCCGGCAGCCCCGCCGCCCTGGCCGCGGCCAGCGCCTCGGCCGCGGCCAGGGCCTTCGACCCGTCACCGGGCCGGACGTGGGCGTGCACGCCGTCGGCGAGCAGCACCCCTCGTGCCGAGGAGAAGAAGAACGAGCCGGGCAGGTAGGCAGCCAGCAGGTCGGCCGCCTGGTGCACGGGTCTGGGCCGCACCAGCGCGGATATGGACACGTCGGCGATTCCTTTCTCAGGCGCGCAGGGTCGCGCCGCCGTCAACGAACAGGTTCTGCATGGTGATGTGCCGGGCGTGGTCGGAGACGAGGAACAGCACCGCGTCGGCGATGTCGGCGGGGTCGGCGATCCGGCCCAGGGGGATGCCCACGCGGTACTGCTCCGGGCTGCCCGCGACGACGCGGGCCCGGTCGTCGTCACCGGTCCACAACTGACGCTGCATCGGGGTGTCCGTCGAGCCGGGGGAGACGACGTTGCACCGGATGCCGTGGCGGGCCACCTCCAGCCCCAGGCAGCGCGTGAGCATGACGGCGGCGGCCTTGGACGCCGCGTACGCGCCCATGCCCACCCGGGGGACGCCCGCGGCGTTGGACGCCACGGTCACCAGCGAGCCGCGGCCGCGCGGCACCATCCGGCGGGTCAGTTCCCGCAGCACCACGAACGGGCCCGTGGCGTTGACGGCGAAGGTCTCCGCCCAGTCCGCGTCGGTGGTCTCCGCCAGGGGCGCGGTGCGCAGGACGCCCGCGACGGACACGCCGGTCCCGATCGGGCCGACGTCCCGCTCCGTCCGGTCGACCACCTCGGCGACCGCCGCGGTGTCCGACACGTCGGCGGTGAAGGGGACGACCGCCCCCTTCGAACGGGCCGCCAGCTCGGTCAGCCCCGCCTCGTCGACGTCGACGGCGGCCACCCGTGCGCCTTCGCGCACCAGCGCGTCCACCACGGCGGCGCCGATCCCTCGGGCCGCGCCGGTGACCAGCGCCACCGAGCCCGCGACCCCCGAATCCCGGGCCAGCATGCGCTCTCTCCTCCCGCTAAGCAAGGTAAGGCTAACCTAACCATCTGAGTCGATCTCTGGCAAGCAAGCCGAAGCGTCCGGTCCCCGGTGGGCTGACACGACCTCACCTGGCCATGGGGGCTGGGGCCGTGGGGCGTTTGCGGGACGCCGCACGGAGCGGGAGGAGGGGGGCGGGGGCGCGTCCACCCGGCGCGGCGAGGCGGACACCGGTCCGGACCGCCACCCGATGGGCCCCGAGTTCGAGGCGCGGCGCGGGGGTACCCGGCCGATGTGACCGGCCCCCGGCGCCGAGCGCCGGGGTCATGGGCGTGGAGGAGGAAGTCCCTGCTCGTGGATGCGCGGACCGCCCTCCCCGTACCGGGGGCTGCGGCCGTGGCCACGCCGGTCGGCCCATGGTCGAGCGGTCACGCTTCCCCGGCGTCGCGCCCCGCTGCGGCGCCGCCGCCGACACCGCGACGCCCACCGGCGCGGCGGCCCCGCGGCCCTGGTGCGGTGCCTCGCCGACCGGGCCGACGCCCGGCAGCCCTCGGCGGACCCGCTCCCCTGACGGTGAGGCCACCGTCGGCCCGGGGCGGACCGGTCGGGCTCGCCGGGCGTCCCGCGTTCGAGGTCAGGGCAGGGTGAGCACGCGCGGACCGTCCTCGGTGACGGCCACGGTGTGCTCGACGTGCGCGGCCCTGCTGCCGTCGACGGTGCGCAGTGTCCATCCGTCGGGGTCGGTGCGGTAGCTGTCGCGTCCTCCGGCCATGAGCATGGGCTCGATGGCGAGGGTGACGCCGTGGCGCAGGCGGAAGCCCCGACCGGCCCGTCCGTGGTTGGGGACGTGGGGCTCCTCGTGCATGCTGCGGCCGATGCCGTGACCGCCGAAGTCGGTCGGCATACCGCACCGGGCCCCACCGGCCACCGTGCTGATGGCGTGGGAGATGTCGCCGACCCGACGGCCGACGGTGGCGGCGGCGATCCCGGCGTCCAGGGCCTGCTGGGTGGTGGCGATCAGCGCGAGGTCGGCCGGGCGCGGCGTGCCGACGGTGAAGCTGATCGCCGCGTCCCCGGTCCAGCCGTCGAGCCGGGCCCCGCAGTCGAGGCTGACCAGGTCACCGTCGCGCAGTCGGTAGTCGCCGGGTATGCCGTGGGCGACCGCGTCGTTCACGGAGGCGCAGAGCACGGCGGGGAAGGGCGAGGGCGCGAAGGCGGGTCGGTAGCCCAGGAAGGGGGAGTGCGCGCGAGCCTGTGACAGGACGCCGCGGGCCGCCTCGTCCAGATCGCGCAGACGAACCCCGACGGACGCGGCGGCCCGGGCCGCCGCGAGCGCGTGCGCGACGACGCGCCCGGCTTCCCGCATGGCCTCCAGGGCCGTGTCGGTCTTGATCTCCACCATGGGTCGTGTCTCCTTGCGCCGCGATGTGCCCCAATACTTATACCGGTATTAGTATCACGGGTATGGTCAGAGTCCCTTTGAGTCCGCAGGAGCGGCGGCGCGGAGAGCGCTTCGGCGCCCTGCTCCGCACCGCCCGCGGCGACCGCAGCATGGTCGAGGTGGCGGCGGCGGCCGGCGTCTCGGCCGAGACGCTCCGCAAGATCGAGACCGGGCGTGCGCCGACCCCGGCCTTCTTCACCGTGGCGGCTCTCGCCCACGCCCTGCACCTGTCCCTGGACGACCTGGCCGCCGCCTGCGCCGACCACGTCGAAGAGGGCGACCGGGCCGCGTCGGCATGACTCCCGCGCTCGCGCCGGCGGCCCGGCGCGTCGCGGAGGCCGGCCCGCGTCGTGCACGCGCCCTGAGCAGGCCGAAGTGCGGTGTTTGTGTGGCAACTTGCCGGGTAGGCGCTGCATTTCACGCCGTCGATTGAGCGCACACGCCGAAGGAGAAACGGTCTATGCCACAGCGGGAGCCGACCATCAGGAACCCCGACAAGGGCTACGTAGCGCTGCTGGGCTGGAGTCTCAACGCGGTGGAGGCCCTGGACCGGTTCGACCGGCGCTACGTCGTCGTCGCGCCGGAGTGGGCCGAGGAGTACTGCGTCGAACACGACATCCCCTACGTGCCGTGGAACTTCGAGCGCCTCAACGACCGCTCCATGGAGATCGCCGAAACCCTGCAGAGCGAGGGGGTCGACGTCGCGATCCCGCTCTTCGAGGAAACGGTCGAATGGGCGGGGGCGATCAACTCCGTCCTGCTGGACAACCCGCGTCTGTACGGTCAGGCCATGCTGCTCCGAGACAAGGCGCTGATGAAGCGCCGCGCGCAGCTCGGCGGCATCCGGGTCGGAATCTTCGAGGAGGCCCACGACCGGGACGACGTCACCCGCTTCCTCAAGCGTGTGAACCAGACCCTGCTCAAGCTCGACGGCGACCCGAACGACCCGATCCACCTCAAGGCCTTCGACAAGGCGGGATGCCTCGGGCACCGCGTCATCCGCACCCCCGACGAGGTCGACACGATTCCGGACGAGGAGTTCCCGATCCTCATGGAGTCCCACCTCGACGGTTGGGAGTTCGCGGTCGAGGCGTGGGTGCACAACGGCAAGATCAAGTTCCTCAACATCTCCGAATACGTGACGCTGGGCTACTCGGTCTTCGTGCCGGCCACACCGGAACTGGAGCGGTACCGCCCGCAGATCACCGCCCAGATCGAGAAGCTCATCAAGACGTTCGACATCGAGTTCGGCTTCGTGCACCCGGAGTACTTCGTCACCAGTGACGGCGAGATGTACTTCGGCGAGGTCGCCTACCGGCCGCCCGGCTTCAAGGTGTTCGAGCTGCTGGAACGGGCCTACGGGTTCAACGCCTACCATGCGCTGGTGCTGGCCTTCGACCCGAAGACGACCGAGGAGGAGATCGACGCGTTCTTCCCGCGCGAGGTCGTCGACGCCTCCGGGGTCGCCGGCTGCTTCGGCGTCTACCCGCGCCGCCGCGTCGTCAGCGAGCTGGAGATCCCGGAGGAGACCGAGGACGACGACTACTACGAGTCACACGACCTCTCGACTCCGCTGGAGGAGACGGTCACCAAGAGGACCGCGTTCGGCACCCACTGGGGCCTGGTGTACTTCTTCGGTGAGGACCCGTACCGGATGCGGGACCTGCTGAAGAAGCAGGAAGAGCTCGACTTCTACGTCTGACCGACACGGCGGACGTGGGCGAACTACCCGAGGAAGACCTGTGAAACCGACCGCCGACGTCCACGGCGAGGCCACGACGCTGGACAAGCGCGTGACCTCACTCGACGACGCCATCCTGGCCATGGCCGAAACCCGCGAGTTCGGCAAGCACACCAAGCTGCGGCGGCTCCTGGAAGCACTGCGCCGGGTGCTCCTGCAGCCGGGCGGCGCGGCAGCGGTCCAGGCCAGGGCCCGGGCTCTCGAGGAGGCCGGGCTCTTCCTGGGGACGGACTGGGCGTCGCCGGAGATCCTCATCCCCTCGCTGGTCGGCGCGGGGCTGCACAGCGGCGACGCCGACACCGTCGTCATGGAGGCCGCGAGCGAGCTGCGGATGCTCGCCATCGCCCGCGGTGACTTCACCCACCCCACCTTCCCCGCCGAGGACGCCCGGCAGTTCCTCTCCCAGGTGCTGGCCAAGAACGTGGAACTGCTGTTCACCACGCCCGGTGAGGCGGAGCGCGTCCAGCGTGGCCGCACGGCACGGCTCGTCCGGGAACTGTTCCGCCATCTCGCCGAGGAGATCGGCTACGACAGCGTTCTGGACGACCTGGTCGACGAGATCTGGCGGATCCTGCGCCAGCGTCCGATCCAGGTCGAGGCGGCCCAGTCGCTGATCACCCGGATCGCGGTCTACCGCGACGACCCGGAGATCGCCCTGGGCGCCTCCTCCGGGCAGGGCATAGACCGGCTCATCACGAGTCTGTTCGGGACCACCGAGGCGTGCCGGGAGGATCCCGGTATCGACGTCTTCCGCTCCCGACTGGAGGCGATGGACACCGGCGGCCTCCAGTACGAGGCCACCGGGTTCGCCCGGGCGATGCACGACACCGGCCTGGTGTCGCCGTACCACGCCGAACTGCTCCGGTACCTCCTGCGCGAGAGCGACTACCTCCTGGCCGAGGCCCTCGGGCTGTCCGATACCGGGCGGAACTGCCTGCTGCGCTACAGCCAACTGGTGCACCGGCTGATCGAGGTGGCCATCCACCCGCAGACCGCGCAGAGTGTCTACGGGCTCGCGCTGCTGCTCGACCGGGGCATCCTGTACGAGCCGCCGGTGGTGCCCTCCCTGTGGCGCCAGCTGGCCCTCGAGCTCTCCCCGGTGGCGCGGGAGCGGCTGACGACGGTCTTCGGCGCCGAGCCCGGGCCGCAGGCACGGCTGGTCGCGGGCGTGCTCTCGATGCTGGGACAGCCGCTCGGCGTCGGCCAGGGCGACAACCCGACCTGCCAGTCGGCCCGGGCCCTGTCGATGTGGTCGTACAACGACCCGGACTACCTGCTGCAGATGGTCGTCTGGGCGGCCCGCGACGACGAGGTCCGCATGCACTTCGAGGGCCTGCCGATCTCGTCGAAGGACAGCGGGGCCGGAGTCGCGAGCACGCTCCCGATGGACCTGGACCCCGTCTCGCTCCTCGTGGTGCCCCACCTGGACCGCATCTACGCCGAGATGGGGCGGCGCTGCGCCACCCGCCCCGGGGACCCGCACCGGTGGGTCAACCCCGAGTTCCACGGCTGGTGGGCGGCCCGCGAGTTCCACATCAACGTCGACGTCGCGACCGGCAACCTGGTGGACCTCGACGAGTTCCTGCGGCAGTTCCACGCCAGCTACCACCCGTTCTACAACGGCGAGCAGCCGCTGATCCACCCCCAGCCGGCCGGCGTCGCCGTCACCGACAGCGCGGCCCGGTACGTCGGCTGGCACGCGATCTCGATCCTGCGGGTCGCGCCCGACCCGCAGGACGTCATGCGGGTGTACTTCTTCAACCCGAACAACGACAGCGGCCAGGACTGGGGCGACGGCGTCGTCGTCTCCACCGCCGGCAACGGCGAGCGGTTCGGCGAGGCGTCCCTGCCGTTCGACCAGTTCGCCTCGCGCCTCTACATCTTCCACACCGACCCGCTCGAGCGCGGCGAACCGGAGCGGGTGCCCGCCGAGGACGTCGCCCGGATCATCGGCTACATCGAGCGCAGCTGGGGCGACGACCGTCTCCCCGGAGGGACGCTCCAGGCCCACGAAGGCCCCACCGCCCCGGAGGCCTGACCCGGCGCCCCCGTCCCGCGGGCAGTGGGCCTCTCGGTATGCCCGGACGGCTCCGGGAAACGGATCGAAAGGCAGCGCCTGGTCTGTGACCACCGCACGGAGCTGTGTGACGTCCCGACCGGGCAGCCGGCGACGGCTCTCGAAGTTGCCGACGTCGCGGCAGACCCAAGACGTGCTCCGTGCTGCGAAGAAGTCGCCGCTACACGCCTACATCGTGGTAGCACTCCTCACCGGGGCACGAAGCGAGGAGCTGCGGCCCCTCACGCGGGACCACACGTGGACCTTCTCATCCCCAGGATCGGGCTGTGGCCGCCCAGCCATCGAGGCAGGGCAGGCCAATCCGAAGGGCGAGGCTCAGGCCGAGTGACGACCGAGGAGAGGGGCAGCGCAACTCGGTGGTGGAGAAACACGAGGAAGGGGCACTCCCGAGGATGCCCCTGACCTGCTGTTGCACCGTCGGGACGACAGGATTCGAACCTGCGACCCGTCGACCCCCAGTGACCGAAGGACCGTCCACCGGCGTCCACCTGGCACTCACTGGCCGCCCCGCAGCTCCGCCCACACCCGCTTGCCCCACGGCAGCGGATCGGTGCCCCACGCGGCGGCCAAGTGCTCCACGATGGCCAGCCCCCGGCCGTCCTCCGCGTCCTCGGCGGCGCCCCGACGCTGCGGCGAGACCTTCGAGAAGTCCACCACCGCGATGCGCACGGCAGCGGGGCCGGGCCGGGTCACGGTCACCCGGATGGACTCCCGGCGGGCGTGCTGCACGGTGTTGGCCACCAGCTCGGACACGATCAGCACGCCGTCTTCGGTGAGGGCGTCCAGCCCCAAGCAGGACAGGGAGATGCGCACCAGTTGGCGGGCGGCGGCGGCGCTCTCGGGCTCTCGGGGCAGGGACTCGGTGTAACCGGGGTGCCCGAAGGGTCGGACTTGCACGCGGACTGTAGGTTGCGGCATGTCGGTCTGCTCTCTCAGATCGGCCGAGCCCCGGGGCCGTTCGCGCGGTCGCCGGGGCGCTTGCCGTCCATGTAAGCGAGCAGTGGCGGAGCGTAACCAGGGATGCAACGTCCCACTTTCCAGACGCTATTCGGCCACTCCGAGGAAGTCCGCAAGCGCGGCCAGCCCCGGCGGGTGGTTCGGAAGCGACCACAGGTCCCGCACGATCGCCACGGCCAACGTGTGGTGCTGCATCCACGTCGGCGCCACCCGGCGCAGCGACTCCAGTGTCTTCACCGCCCCCGCAGCGTCCCCCACGTCGGTGTGCGCCCGAGCCACGTCCAGCAGCAGCCACGTACGCCACGACGGCGGGGTGTCCTTGCTCAGCCGCATCCCCTTGGCGAGCGCCAGCGCGTCGTGCGGGTGCCCGTACTGCACGGCCAGGCGTACCCGCTCGATGCGCACCGACGACGGGCTGAAGACGCTCACCATCCGGTTGTCGCCGCTCTCCGGCAGCTTCGAGACGCGGGCGGCTTCCGTCTCCGCCGTCTTCATCATGGCCGCCGCGCGCTCGTAGTCGCCGCTGCGGGCCGCCGACGTGGCGGCGCTCATCGTGAGGGCGCCCCGCACCTTCAGCCCGTCGGCGGTCTCGGTGCGCCCCGCGTCCGCCATGTCCCGCGCGGCGTGCAGGGCGATGCTCAGGGCGTCTTCCAGCCGCCCCTGCCGCTGGTAGGTCCACGCGGTCGAGTTGACGACCATCGGCACCAGCAGGGGGTCCGAGGACCGCCCCGCAGCCTCTATGGCCCGCTCAAGGCTGATCAGGGCCAGGTCCGTCTTCCCCATGCGCACCGAGACGTGCCCCCCGAGTTGCAGTACCTTCGCCAGCGCCCCGTACCCGGCCGCCCGGTCGTCTTCGCCACCGGATGCGGTGGCGGACCGGGCCTCGGTGATCAGGTCGGGGAGGGCCTTCATCAGGGCGTCGAACTCGGCCGCGTGGTACTGCGACCACCCGTCGGCGATCTGTTCGCGCAGGTTCTCGATCGAGAAGTCGGGGCCGGTCTGCTCCGGCTCAACTCCCCCAAGCGCGGGCATGATGGCCCGCCGCACGGCGACGAAGCGTGGGCCGTCGCTCTCGCCTGTGGCGGCGACCGCCGGAGGGTCGCCGAGCAGCGTGGTCAGCTCCACGCCGAGCCCGTTGGCGAGGGCGTGCAGCGTCGGGAGGCGGGCGGAGTGTTTCCGCTGCTGTTCGAGTTGGCGAATCACATCGACGGAGACGCCGGAGCGCTCGGCGAGTTCCTCCTGCGTCAGAGCGGCCAAGCGGCGGTAGCGCCGTAGGGTCCGTCCGAGGTGTTCGTTGGCCACGCTGCCACGGTACCCAGCAAGCGGTGCGTACAGGGGTGATGCTGACCGCTCCGGGTGCGTGCTGCTCGCGGGAACTGGCCCCCGGGCTGACCCTAGATCCGAGCCGGCGAGTCCGCGCGGTCACGTTGTCGGGCGCGCGGGGCACACTTGGCGCGTGGTCGAGATGAGCCCTGACGAGGCCCGTGCCTTCTGGAAGGCGTTGGTGGACAAGGCCACGTCCCTGATCGCCGATGCGCACGTACTCCTCGCCGCCGAGTCTTACGGTCGCGCACGGTCACTGACTGTTCTGGCTCAAGAAGAACTGGGGAAGGCGCTCTGGATCTACGCTGCCTTCGAGAGCGCCTGGAACGAAGGCAGCGCTACGCGCCGCGCACAGTGGATGCTCTTCGCAGACATGGCCGTGACCACACGAAGAAGTATCTGGAAGCGACGCTATTCGGCGACGAACTCGCCGTCTTCTGGCGCGGCTACAGCGCGATGCGCGACTACCCGCCTGACAGTGAGTCGTGGGAGGACACCTCACGAGGAAGGGGCACCCCGTAGGATGCCCCTGACCTGCTGTTGCACCGTCGGGACGACAGGATTTGAACCTGCGACCCCTTGACCCCCAGTCAAGTGCGCTACCAAGCTGCGCCACGTCCCGGTGCTCTCGCGGCCCGGGGCTTTCGGCCCCGCGCCGTTCGTGCAGGAAAACTGTACCGCACTCGTCGCGGTGCTCGCGCACCCCTTCTGACGGGCAGGTTTCGTGGTCCTGGGGTGGGATACCCGGAGCCGGTACTGACCTTGATCACGAGTGGTGGGAGTGCGGTGTGAGGCGTCCCCGGATCGTCATCGTCGGAGCCGGTTTCGCCGGGTATCAGGCGGCTCGGGAGCTGTCGCGGAAGGCGCGGGGCGCCGCCGAGGTGGTGTTGGTCAACCCGAACGACTACTTCCTCTACCTGCCCCTGCTCCCGGAGGTGGCCGCCGGCACGCTGGAGCCCCGGAGGGTGACGGTCTCGCTGGCCGGAACGCTGCCGGGGGTGCGGGTGGTGCTGGGTGAGGTTCACGGCGTGGACATGGCCGGGAGGCAGGTCACCTACGCCGACCCCGACGGCCGCACCGGAACGCTGGACTACGACCGGCTGCTGCTGACCACGGGCAGTGTGAACAAGCTGCTGCCGATCCCCGGGGTGGCCGAGCACGCGCACGGGTTCCGGGGCATGCCGGAGGCGTTGTTTCTGCGTGATCACGTCAACCGGCAGATCGCGCTCGCGGCGGAGACCGAGGACGAGGAGGAGCGGGAGGCGCGCTGCACCTTCGTCGTGGTCGGGGCCGGGTACACCGGTACCGAGGTGGCCGCGCAGGGCGTGCGCTACACCGACGTGCTGGCGCGCCAGTACGACGTGCCCCGGCCCCGCTGGATGCTGCTCGACGTGGCGCCCCGGGTCCTGCCGTCGCTGGACGAGCGGCTCTCCGCCACTGCGGACCGGGTGCTGCGGGAGCGCGGGGTGGAGGTGCGCACCGGGTCGTCGGTCAAGGAGGCCACGGCCGACGGGGTCCTGCTGGACGACGGATCGTTCGTCGGTACCCGTTCCCTGGTCTGGTGCGTGGGGGTGCGCCCCGATCCGCTGGTGGAGGAGCTGGGGCTGCCCACGGAGAAGGGGCGGCTGTGCGTTGACGAGTACCTGACGGTCCCCGGGCACCCGGAGGTGTTCGCCTGCGGTGACGCGGCGGCCGTGCCCGACCTGACGCGTCCGGGCGAGACCACGCCCATGACGGCGCAGCACGCGGTGCGGCAGGGGAAGGTCGCCGCGCACAACATCGCGGCCTCCTGCGGAGTCGGTGCGCGCCGTGAGTACAAGCACAACGACCTGGGCTTCGCCGTGGACCTCGGTGGGATGCAGGCGGCGGCCAACCCGCTCAAGGTGCCCCTGTCCGGGCCCGCCGCAGGTCTGGTCACGCGCGGTTACCACCTCGCCTCGCTGCCGGGGAACCGCGTGCGGGTCCTCACGGACTGGGTGCTCAACGCGGTGCTGCCCCGGCAGTCGGTGCAGCTCGGGCTGGTGCCGAAGGTCGCCGTGCCGCTGGACACGGCCTCCCCGGAGACGGCGCGACTTCCGCGGTGATCACCGCCCGGAGACGGTCGGCCCGTAGGGGCCGACCACCTCCCGGTGCCACCACTCACCCGTGGCGCGCCGCTCCCGGGGCGTGGTGAAGCGGTAGCGGAAGAGCCGGGCCCGGACGTGCGCGGGCGGCGTGTCGGGGAAGGGGTTGTGACGCAGCAGCCGCACGGTGTCCGGATCGTTGGCCAGCAGCCGGGTGAGCAGTTGCGGGAACCAGGGGCGGGCGTAGCCGGGGGAGAGGGCGGCGAACCACATCAGCCAGTCGAGCCGCAGGTGGTAGGGGGCGAACTGGCGGGGCAGCCGCCCGACGTCGCCGGGTTTGCCCCGGAAGCCGTACTCCCGCCAGACCGCCCCTTCGGTGAGGCGCTGGGCGTCCGTGCCCTCGATGACGACCTCGTACCGCGTCCGCGTCACGCTGCCGAAGGCGCCGTAGGTGTTCACCAGGTGGTAGGCGTTGAACGAGCGGTTCATCTCCTGGCGGTGGGAGAGCAGGTTGCGTACCGGCTGGTAGCTGAGGACCGCCACGCACGCGGTGACCGCGACGACGACCACCGCGAACCACACCGGGGTCTGGCCGTGGGCGGGGGCGGAGGAGAGGAACGCGGTGTCGACGGCGGGGACCGCGAGCAGGATCGTCAGCCAGTTCAGCCAGGCGAAGTTCCCGGACGCCACGAGCCACAGCTGCGTGACGATGATGCCCGCCGCGGCCAGGCCCGCGACGGGCTGCGGCGCGAACACGAGGACCGGAAGGAACAACTGGGCTCCGTGGTTGGCCGCCGCCTCCACGCGGTGCAGGGGCTTGGGCAGATGGTGGAAGTACCAGCTCAGCGGTCCGGGCATCGGCTGGGTCTCGTGGTGGTAGTACAGGCAGGTCAGGTCCCGCCAGCAGCGGTCGCCGCGCCACTTGATCAGCCCCGCGCCGAACTCCACCCGGAAGAGCAGCCAGCGCAGGAGCAGCAGGGTGAGCAGCGGGGGCGCGACGGTGTCGTTGCCGAGGAACGCCGCGAGGAAACCGGCCTCCAGCAGCAGCGACTCCCACCCGAACGCGTACCACGTCTGCCCCACGTTGACGATCGACAGGTAGAGCGCCCAGGGCAGCAGCCACAGCGGGACGGTCGCCCACAACGGCACGAGGTCGCCGAGCCCCGCGACCAGGGCGGCGGACAGCGCCGCGCCGCCCCAGGCCACCCGGGCGAACATCCGGTCCGAGTAGTGCCACTGGAACAGGCCGGGGGCGGCACGGAAGGGCACGCGCGCGAGGTGGGCGGGGACGGGCGTCATGCCGTGCGCCCCGATCAGCGCGCGGAACTGCCTCGCCGCCGAGACGAACGCGACCAGGTACACCAGCGCCAACCCGCGCTGGAAGACGCTCCGTGCCAGCCAGTACTCGGGCGCCGCGAACCACTCCATAGCGGACATGAGTACCACCCGGCGGGTCGGACGCGGGCGCGCGGGACGTGTTCCGCACCCGCGCGGGGACGTCGGACCGCGGGCTCTGCGGTCAGCGTTCCAGCACCAGCGCCTGGCCCTGCCCCACCCCGATGCACAGGGCCGCCAGGCCGGTGCCCGAGCCCGCTTCGGCGAGCTGGTGGGCGACCGCCCCGGCGATGCGCGCGCCGGAGGCGCCGAGCGGGTGCCCGACGGCGATGGCGCCGCCGCGCGGGTTGACCTTCGCCGGGTCCAGCTCCGGCCACTCGGCCAGGCAGCCGAGGGCCTGGGCCGCGAACGCCTCGTTGAGCTCCACGGTGTGCAGGTCCTCAAAGCCCCGCCCCGCCTTGTGCAGCGCCCGGCGGACGGCTTCGACGGGGCCCAGCCCGAACAGCTGCGGCTCGATGCCGGTGACGGCGGAGGCGCGCACGCGGGCGAGCGGTTCCCGTCCGACGGCGCGCAGACCGGCCTCGTCGGTGAGCAGCAGGGCGGCCGCGCCGTCGTTGAGCGGCGAGGAGTTGCCGGCCGTCACGGTGCCGCCCTCCGCGCGGAAGACGGGCCGGAGCCCGGCCAGCGCCTCGACGGAGGTGGCGTCGCGGACGGTTTCGTCCCGCCGGAGGTCGACCCCCTCGTACGGCACGACCTCGGCGTCGTAGGAGCCGTCCTTCCAGGCCCGCGCGGCCTTCTCGTGGCTGGCCAGGGCGAAGGCGTCCTGCTGGGCCCGGGTGATGCCGTGCCGTTCGGCGACGAGTTCGGCGCCCTCGCCCAGGGAGACGGTCCACTCGGCCGGCATCCGCGGGTTGACCATGCGCCAGCCGAGTGTGGTCGAGAACATCTCCGGGGCCCCCGCGGGGAAGGCACGTTCGGGTTTGGGCATCACCCAGGGAGCACGGCTCATCGACTCCACCCCGCCGGCCAGGATCACCGACGCGTCGCCCGTCGCGACCGCGCGCGCCGCCTGCACCACGGCCTCCAGCCCGGAACCGCAGAGCCGGTTGACCGTGGTGCCGGGGACGGACACGGGCAGCCTGGCCAGCAGGACGGCCATGCGGGCGACGTCGCGGTTCTCCTCGCCCGCGCCGTTGGCGTTGCCGAGGACGACGTCGTCGATCCGCTCCGGGTCCAGGGCGGGGGAGCGGTCCACCAGGGCGCGGACGACGTGCGCGGCCAGGTCGTCGGGGCGCACGCCGGCGAGCGCGCCCCCGTACTTGCCCACCGGGGTGCGCACGGCGTCGACGATGTACACATCACGCAGGCGATCGTTGGTCATGCCGGCGATCGTGTCAGGGGTCCGCACGGCTTGGCCAGTGCCGGCGCACAGCGTTGCCGGTGCGAGGTGACACTCCGGCGGGATACGCCCGATGCGTGCCCGGCGGTCGTAGCGTGTCCGCATGCGTGTCCTGGTCACCGGCGGAGCCGGGTTCATCGGCTCCCACATCGTCGCGGCGCTGCGCGCCGAGGGTCATGAGGCGGTCGTCTTCGACGTCGCCGCACCGAAGGACGGGGAGGAGGGGAGCGAGATCCGGGGCGACGTACGGGACGCCGACGCCGTCGCCCGGGCCCTCACCGGCGTGGACGCCGTCAGTCACCAGGCGGCGATGGTGGGGCTCGGCAAGGGCTTCGCGGACGCCGCCGCGTACGTGGGTGTCAACGACCTCGGTACGGCCGTGCTGCTGGAGCAGATGGCACGGGCGGGCGTGGGTCGGCTGGTGCTCGCGGGCTCCATGGTGGTGTACGGGGAGGGCCGCTACGTCTGCCCGGACCACGGCCTGGTCCGGCCGGGCCCCCGGTCGGCGGCGGCGCTGGCCTCGGGCCTGTTCGAACCGCCGTGCCCGGAGTGCGGGGCCGAGCTGCGGCCGGGGCTCGTCGAGGAGGACGCGCCGGTCGACCCGCGCAACGTGTACGCGAGCACCAAACTCGCGCAGGAGCACCTCGTGGCCGCCTGGGCGCGGGCGACCGGCGGCCGGGCCGTCAGCCTGCGCTACCACAACGTCTACGGCGCGGGAATGCCGAGGGACACGCCGTACGCGGGTGTCGCGTCCTTCTTCCGCTCGGCCCTGGAACGGGGTCGGGCCCCGCAGGTCTTCGAGGACGGCGGCCAGCGCCGGGACTTCGTCGAGGTGACCGACGTGGCGGCGGCCAACGTCACGGCCCTGGAAGCGGTGGGGGAGCGGCCCGAGGGCGAGCTGCGGGCCTACAACACCGGCAGCGGTGAGCCGCACACGGTGGGCGAGATGGCCCGGGCCCTGGCCGTCGCGTTCGGCGGGCCCGCGCCCCAGGTCACCGGTGAGTACCGGCTGGGCGACGTCCGGCACATCACGGCGTCCTCGCGACGCCTGCGGGAGGAGCTCGGTTGGCGGCCCCGGACGCCCTTCAGCAGGGGCATGGAGCGCTTCGCCCGCGCGCCGCTGGGCGCCGCGGGGTGATGACGGCCCGGGTACGCGTTCGGCGCCGGCAGAACATCCCACCCGACCCGGGCGGGAGGGAAACATCCGCGTTTCGCGCGGTGATGCAGTCCGATTCAGTGCCTTTGTCCTCTTAGGGTGAGGCGGATGAACACCACCCCAACGCAGCGAGGAAGTCTGGTGCTGCCGTGTCTGGACGAAGCGGCGGCCCTGCCGTGGGTCCTGGGACGGGTGCCGCAGGGCTGGACGGCGATCGTCGTGGACAACGGTTCCACCGACGGGTCCGCGCAGATCGCCCGGGAGCTGGGGGCCCGCGTGGTGCGCGAGCCGCAACGCGGTTTCGGCGCCGCCTGTGACGCGGGTCTGCGCGAGGCCGAGACGGACATCGTCGCGTTCTGCGACTGCGACGGCTCGCTCGACCCGGCGGCGGTCGAAGCCGTCGCCGGGCCGGTGCGCGCGGGCGAGGCGGACCTGGTGCTGGCCCGCCGGGAGCCCACCGCGCGGGGCGCCTGGCCCCTGCACGCGCGGATGGGCAACCGCGCGTTGGCCCGCATGGTCCGGCGCCGGACCGGTGTGGCACTGCACGACCTCGGCCCCCTGCGGGCCGCCCGCCGGGAGGGACTGCTGCGGCTGGGCATCAGCGACCGGCGCAGCGGCTACCCCCTGGAGATGGTGATGCGCGCCGTCCGGGCCGGCTGGCGTATCCAGGAGACGTCGGTGGCCTACCAGCCCCGCACGGGCCGTTCCAAGGTCACCGGAACCTGGCTGGGGACCGCCCGTGCGGTGCGCGACATGCGGGCGGTGCTGCGATGACGACCGTGCCCGCGCAGTCCCATCCGTCCGGCCCCACCGTGCTCGTGATCGCCAAGGAACCGGTCCCCGGGCGGGTCAAGACCCGCCTCACCCCGCCCTTCACGCCCCAGGAGGCGGCCGACCTCGCCGCGGCGGCGCTCGCCGACACGCTCGACGTCGTCGCGGCCCTGCCGGTGCCCCGCCGGGTGCTGGTCCTCGACGGACGGCCCGGCGCCTGGCTCCCCGACGGGTTCGCCGTCCGGCCGCAGGCGTCCGGCACGCTCGACGAGCGGATCGCGGCCGCCTTCGCCGACTGCGACGGCCCCGCCCTGCTGCTCGGGATGGACACCCCGCAGGTGACGCCCCTTCACCTCGCGCCCGTCCTCGCGGCGGACGCCTGGGCGTCGCACGACGCCTGGTTCGGTGGCGCCACCGACGGCGGCTTCTGGTGCCTGGCGCTGGAACGGCCTGACCCGGACCTCGTCCGCGGCGTGCCGATGTCGACCCCGAACACCGGCGCGGAGCAGCGCGCCCGGCTCGTCGCGGCGGGTCTGCGCGTCGGGGACCTCCCCGTGCTGCGCGACGTGGACGTGGCCGAGGACGCCGCCGCCGTCGCGGCCCGGTCGGCGGCCCTCGGCGGGCGCCGGTTCTCCGCGACGCACGCCGCGGTGCACCGGGCGGAGGTGCGATGACGACGACGGTCCCGCTGACCGGGGAACAACACCTCCCCTGGCACGCCGATCCCTACGCCCGGGCCCTGGAGTCGGGCCGCGGGCCGCTGTTCCTGCGCCGGGCGGACGGCTGGCTCCTGCCGCTGGAGGTGGAACGGTGGTGTGCCGGCGCGGACGAGGCGGACCTCTCCGTGCTGCGGCGGTGCACCGACACCGTCATCGACCTCGGCTGCGGCCCGGGCCGCCTGGTCGCCGCGCTCGCCCGACTCGGCCGGACCGCCCTCGGGGTCGACTCCGCGCCCGCCGCCGTGCACCGGGCGCGGGCTCTGGGCGGAGCGGCCGTGTGCCGCTCCGTCTTCGACGCGCTGCCGGACGAGGGACGCTGGGGCAGCGCGCTGCTGATGGACGGGAACATCGGGATCGGCGGAGACGTCGCCGCACTGCTCGACCGGGTCGGCGCGCTGCTCGGCCCGAGCGGGGTGCTGCTCGCCGAGGCGGCCGGCTGCGAGGTCGACGAGCAGGTCGAGGTCCGGTTGCAGGACGCCGACGGCGTCTTCGGGCCCCCCTTCCGATGGGCGCGCCTCGGGGCGGCCGCCCTGCGCCGCCGCGCCCGAGCGGCGGGCTGGCACGTCCTCGAGGAGTGGACGTGCGGCGACCGGCGGTTCCTGAGCCTGTGTCCGGTCCGCGACGGAACGTCGGCCGCCGGCCCTCGCGGTGCGGTGGTCCGGCTCAGGAGGTAGCTCACCAACCCGTCAGCAGCAGATGGTTGACGGACAGCGCCACCGCTGCCTGGGCCGCCAGCCACCACCGGTGGTGGCGCCCGGGCAGCAGGGCCGCTCCCGGCAGCAGCCACAGGGCGAACGGCAGCCAGATGCGTTCCGTCTCCGCCTTGCTCATACCCGACAGGTCGGCGATGAGCATGGCGAGCGCCGCTCCGAGGACGAGCACGACCAGCGGCGAGGGGGCGCGCAGCCGGGACACGGCCCGCCGCAGACCGGCGGCGCCGGCGAGGCCGACCGAGACGACCTGGGCCGCCAGGTTCCCCCACACGTAGTACCAGTAGGGCCGGATGCCCGCCGCTCCGGCGTAGTAGCGCACCCGCAGGGTCAGGTACCCCTCCAGCCACCAGAACCCGGCCAGGGTGAACACCCCCACCCACGGTGCCGCGCCCAGCAGTACCCACGGCAGCGGCCGCACCGAGCGCGCGGCGAGCAGCACGGCCAGCCCGATGACGGCCATCAGTGTCAGCCCGTACGAGAGGTACAGGGTCCAGCCGAACAGCACACCGGAACCCAGCCCCGCGAGCCACGGCCGCCGGACGTCACCGGTCGCCGCGAGCGCCAGCAGCGCCACGGCCCACGCGCTGACCCCGGTGAAGTAGCCGTCGGCGGAGGTGCCCATCCACACGGCCGCCGGTGCCAGGACGAGGAACGGCGCCGCCCGCCGTGCCGTCTCCAGCCCGGCCAGGGCGCGCACGGCCACCACGGCCGCGGCCGCCGCCGAGGCGGCGGCGACGATGCAGAAGGCGCCGGCCCAGCCGCCGCCGGACAACCCGATCCGGTCGAGCCCGACGAAGGTGAGGAGCGCGCCGGGCGGATGCCCGGCCACGTGTGCCGGCCAGTTGTCGGGCGACTCGTACAGGATGCGGCCGGTGAACCCGCGCAGCATGGCGCCGACGTCCTCGACCCCGTCGACCGACTGCAGGTACTCGTACTTGGTGGTCAACCGCCCGGCGATACCGCGTTCCCGGCCGTCGACGAGCGCCAGCGACCAGATCCACGCGAGCGAACCCGCGAACGCCGCCCAGGCCAGCGCCGGACCGCCCAGCCGCGCCGCTGTCCGGGGCCCGTAGGCGATGACGAGGACGGCGACCGCCAGCGCGGCCGGTGTGCCCGGCCCCACGTGCGGTTCCGCGTAGGCGTACAGCGGCGGCCAGCGCAGCCGCAGCGTCTCCGTCCGGTCCTGGACGTGGTGGCCGACCAACGCCGCGACGGCGAACAGCAGCACGGCCGCCCCGGCCGCGTACAGGTCCTTGCGAGGTGAGGGGCTCGGTTCCACGTGCTCACCGTAGGACGGAGTGCCGTGGTGACCCGGATGGCTCGCCCGTCGTCACCGGTCGGGCGAGCCGAGCCGTCCGGCCACGACGGGTCTCCTGACGGCTTCCGGCCGCTCAGCCGCCGCCCCCTGAGCGCAGGAGCGCGGTGATGGCCTCCGAGGCCCGTTCGGCGGCCGTCTGCGGGTCCGCGCCGTTCAGGACCTCCGTCTGGTACTTCTTGATCGGGTTGTCCGCCTCCAGGTCCGCCCAGGACGGGGAGTTGGGCGTCGCCCGCCCGGCCTCGGCGCCCTCGGCCATGGCCTTCGCCCCCGGGTCGCCGTCCAGGGCGTCCATCAGCGTCGTCTTGCTGGGGACGTAGCTCATCGTGCTGGCGATCTCCCGCTGCCACGCGTCGCTGGTGAGGGTCTCCAGGAACGCGTACCCCCCTTCCGGGTCGCGGGCGTTTTCGGGAAGGATCAGCACCGAACCGCCGGTGAAGACGGCGCCGGGCGTTCCGGCCTCGGGCCCGGGCACCGGGAAGTAGCCCAGTTCGCCCTCCAGGTCGGGGTTCAGCTCGGTGATGAGACGGCTGTGCCCCGGCGGGGCGATGAGCTGGGCGATCTCGTTCTCGGCGAACACCTCGCTGTGATCGGGCTCGGCCTCGTCGCCGTCGGCGGGCGCGTCACCGAGCGCGTGCAGCTCCTCGTAGAACTCCATGCCCCGCACGGCCTCCGGCGTGTCCAGAGCGCCCTCCCACCGGCCACTGAGCTCCACGGCGAGATCGCCGCCCTCGTCCCAGATGAAGCCGGCCAGCACGTACCAGTTCTGCCCGGGGAGGTAGAGCCCCTGCTGGCCGATCTCGGGCTGGTTCAGCCGCTCGGTGATCTCCAGCCACTCCTCGCGGTCGGCCGGCGGCTCGGTGATCCCGGCCGCTTCGAAGAGATCCTTGCGGTAGACGACGACGCGGTTGGCGCCGTAGTAGGGGATGCCGTACTGGTAGCCGTTGATCTTCCCGGGCTCCTCCAGACCGGCGATCCAGTCGTCGCCGCCCAGATCGGGCACCTTCAGGGTGAGGTTGGAGACGCCGCCGTCCGCGACGTACCCGGCCACCTGGGTGTTGCCCACCTCGATGAGGTCGGGGGCGTCCTCGGAGGCCAGCGCGCGGGAGACCTTCTCGGTGATGTCGGTCCACTCCTGCACCGTGACCTCGACGTCGCGGCCCGGGTGGTTCTTCTCGAAGTCCGCCACGATGCGCTCGGTCAGGTCGTCGTTGAGGCTGTTGCGCATCAGCCACACGCGCAGCGGCTCCTCGGAGTCCGCGGTCCCCGAGGAACCCCCGCAGGCGGCCACCGTGCAGACCAGCAGCGCGGCGCCCGCGCCGCGGGCCAGACGTCCCCATGTGCCTTCGGGCATACCACACCCCTTGCTCCCCGTGCCGGGGCGATGCGTGAACAGTTCTCCGTGGGGGGAGGCAGACGCAAGGATTGGCATAGACCAAGGTGCAGGTCAAGCTGACGGGACGAAATGCTGAACGTCCGGTGTCCGGTCGACCCGCTCAGGGCACCTCGCCCGGGGGCGGCTGGGTGCTGACGATGCCTTCCACGACGCCCAGGGCCACCAGGTCCTGCGGCCGGACGCGCAGCTCGTCCGCCGTCCTGGGCACCTCCGCCGGGGACCGTTTGAGGATGGCCGCCGCCCACTCGGGCCCGATCACCGAGAAGTAGCTGTCCGGCGTGACCCAGGTCCGGCCGGGTGCCGCCAGCGCCAGAGCGCCGCCCGAGCCGCCCTGACCGATGACCAGCGTCGTCACCGGCACGGGGGACTCGGCCACGGCGGCGAAGCACTCGGCGATCGCCGGCCCCGCCCCCGCCCGCTCGGCCGCCGCGTCGTTGGCGGCACCCGGCGTGTCCACCAGTGTCAGCACCGGCGTCCCCAGGCGTCCCGCGAGCCGGATGAGCCGGGCCACCGTCCGGAAGCCCGCCGGACGCGTGGGCGTGCCCAACTGGGCCGCGTACGCCACCGTCCGTCCGGAGCGCTCCCCGAACCCGCAGCGCACGCCCGCGTCCACCCCGCCGCACCGGTCCCCGCTCAGCTCCTCGCGCACGCCGAAGTGGGCGTCGAGATACGCGTCCGCCCGGGGACGACGGGCGGCGCGCGCCCCGCGCACCGCGGCCCAGCCGCTGGCCGGGAGACGCGCGTCACCGAGCGCCGCCGGGGGCCGGGCGGGCCCCGCCGCCGGCCGGGTCAACAGACCCAGCCAGCGGCCCACGGCCGTCCGCAGGTCCCCCGGTGCCACGATGCCGTCCACGTGCCCGGTGGCACGCTGCCCCTCCGCGCTGTACGCCGCGGGGTCCGCGTCGGCGGGACGTACGCGGGATCCGGCGAACCCCACCTGTGCGCCGGGAAGGGCCAGGACGACGTCGGCGCCCGCGCCCAGCGTCGCCCAGCCTCCGCCCGTCGCCGGATCCCGGACGACCGCCACCTGGGCCAGCCCGTCCGCGCGGGTCAGCGCCGACTGCCGTGCCACGCGGTGGAGCTGGCTCAGGGCGCGCATGCCCTCCTGCATCCGGCTGCCGCCGGTGGCGATGAGGGAGACGACGGGCAATCCCAGGGCGCGTGCCCGGACGTGAGCGTGTTCCAGGAGGTCACCGGTCCGCTGGCCGAGCGAACCCCCCAGAAACCCGAAGTCGAAGGAGATCAGCACCGCCTGGACCCCGCCCACGCGGCCGGTCCCGCAGACGACCGCCTCCTGCTCCCCGGTCCGGTCCCGGGCGCGAGCCAGCGCCTGGCCGTAGCCGGCCCAGCCCAGCGGACCGTCGTCCCGGGGAGCCGCCGGTCCGGACCGTGCGCCGGACACGTCCCCGGAGCCACCCGGCGGGACGTCGAACGCGCGGAAGTCGTCCGTGACCAGGGCGAGTGCGGCCCGCGCGGACGCGGAACCCTCCCGGCGGCTCACCCGAGCTCCCGCTTCATGACCTTCCCCATGTCGTTGCGCGGCAGCTCCGCGACGAAGCGGACCACGCGAGGCCGCTTGTGGGGTGACAGCTGCGCGGAGACCTCCTCGGCGAGGCGGTCCGCGTCGGGCGGGGCGGCCCCGTCCACCGGGACGATCCAGGCGACGACACGCTCCCCGAGGTCGGGGTCGGGTTCGCCCGTCACCGCCGCTTCGCGGACGCCCGCACACTCGAGCAGGACGTTCTCGATCTCCCCGGCGCCGATCTTGTAGCCGCCGCTCTTGATGACGTCCGTCGAACTACGGCCGACGATGCGGTAGTAGCCCTCAGCGTCACGCGTCGCCATGTCGCCGGTGCGGAACCAGCCGCCGTCGAAGGCCTCCGCCGTCGCGTCCGGGCGGTTCAGGTACTCCGTGAAGAGGCTGGGGCCGCGCACCTGCAGCTCCCCGACGGTCTCTCCGTCACCGCCCTCGATCCGCTCGCCCCGCTCGTCCACGAGCCGTACGTCCACCCCGGGCAGCGGCACGCCGACCGTGCCGGGCCGGGACGGTCCGTCCACGCGGGTGCTCGTGTTCATGAGCGTCTCCGTCATGCCGTAGCGCTCGATCACCCGCGCTCCGGCGGCGGCCCGGATCCGCTCGTGGTCGCGCGGCGGGAGCGCGGCCGAACCGGAGACCAGCAGCCGTGCGCCCCGCAGCGCCGAGGCCACCACGGCGTCCTCCCCGGCCGCCTCGGCGAGCCGGTGGTACATCGTGGGAACCCCGAACACCATGGTGCCGCCCTGCTCGGTCAGGGCCCGTGTGACCCCCTCGACGGAGAACCGGCCCAGGTGGCGGACGGTCCCGCCCCGGCGCAGCGGCCCGAGCGCACCGAGGACCAGGCCGTGCACGTGGAACAGCGGCAGGGCGTGCACCAGGACGTCCTCGTCCGTCCACCGCCAGACCTCGGCGACGTCGTCCAGCGTGGCCGCGATCGCGCGGCGGGACAGCACCACGCCCTTGGGAGCACCGGTGGTCCCCGAGGTGTAGACGATGAGCGCGGCGCGGTCGTCCCGGCCGGGCTCCAGGGCGGCGGGCACCGGGGCGCCGCCCTCGGGCCGCTCGGTGACGACCGTCAGCCGCTCCTGGCCCGCCGCCACCTCCGGCAGCTCGTCCCCCGGCCCGGTGAGGAGGAGGTCCGGGGCGCAGTCCGCCAGGACGTGGGCCAGCTCGCGCTCGCCGCTGCGCGGATTCAGCGGCACCACGGGAACGCCCGCGAGTACGGCCGCCACCACGCCGACCACCGTGGTGGGTGTCGGCGTCGCCCACACGGCCACCCGGTCGCGTCCGGCCAGCTCCGCGGCGAGCGAGCCCGCGGCCTCGCGCAGCCTCGGGTAGCCGATGACCTCGTCGCCGAAGCACAGGGCCGGTGCGGCCGATTCCTTGCCGAGCGCGGGAAACAGGGCAGACACGCGGGCTCCTTCGCTGGGTGATCTCCTGGATCACGATCTCATCAGCGACGGCCGTCGTGCGGCAAGGGCGGGCGGTGCCCGGTGTGATCAGCGTGGGAAGGCCTGCGGGAGGAGCGTGGTGAACGGTTCGGTGGCGTCGGCGACGCCGCGCGCGTACGGAGCGTCGAAGTGCCAGATCAGGAAGAGCAGGAAGGCGATCAGGGCGCTGAAGAGGCCGGCCAGGAGCAACTCGCGCGCCGTACGGCCGATCTGGAGGGCGAAGACCATGCCGACGACCACCAGGGCTCCGGCGATGAGGCCGAACCACACCACGCCCGGCATCGTCGACCCCGCGCTCTGGCCCCGCGCGGTCCGTGCCTCGTCGGCGGCCGCCACCTGGTCGACGAGGCCGGGGTAGGCGTGCGACTCCAGCGTCGTGCCGGGTTCGAACGCGGCGACTCCGGTGCGCACACGGTGGAACAACGCGTCGCCTCTCTCGGTGAGTTCGCCCTGGGCGTTCATCCGCGGCCACTCCGTGCCGACGGTGTACGCGACGTAGGCGTCCACGTCGGAGCGCACCCGGTCGCGGACCGGGTCCGGGTACGCCTCGACGCGCTCGTGGACCTCGTGCAGCGCCTGTGCCTCCAGCCGCACCCACTCCGTCGCCCCGTCGCGGGCCTCCCAGACGCCCGCGATGGCCAGGCCCAGCACGATCGCGTACACGACTCCGATCATCATGATCAGGTACTCGATCACGTCGGGCGTCTGGGAGGCGTCCTCCGGCTGCTCCTCCGGTCCGGCCCGGCGTTCACGGCCGCGCTGCCAGATCACGACACCGGCGAGGACGAGGGCACAGGACGAGGTCATGGCCAGTGCGAGCAACAGCCAAGCGGACAAGGAAACTCCAGGGGGACGGGGCGGGACCGGACGGACGCCGGGGCCGGGACTACTCGGAGCGGGGGGCCGGGGTGCCGGAGCGCGGGCGCAGGGCGGCCGCGGCCAGGACGGCGGGGGCGACGATCAGCAACATCCGGCTCGTCGTGGACAGGCTGGGCTCGGGCAGTTCACGGGCCGCTGAGGCGTACGGGGGCGCGACGATCTG
Organism: Streptomyces chumphonensis; assembly: GCF_014779715.1. Lineage (GTDB taxonomy): Bacteria > Actinomycetota > Actinomycetes > Streptomycetales > Streptomycetaceae > Streptomyces > Streptomyces chumphonensis. The sequence goes on along the minus strand of NZ_JACXYU010000002.1, from coordinate 132,686 downwards.
TCGCTCGGGCTCCGGAGCGGCAGAGGGGGTCGTGATGGCCTCCGGCTCCGGCTCCGGCTCGGGCACAGGCGCGGGCGGTGGGGCGGGCGGGGGTTCCGGAGCCGCAGGTGGCGGAGGGGGTGGCGGCGGAGGCGGCGGTGGCGGCGGTGCGGGCGGCGGTTCCGGAACGGGCGGAGGCGGCGCGGGTTCGGCCGGTGGGGCAGGGGGTCCCACCGAGCGGCACAGGCTCTCGATGGACTCACCGGCCCGTGCTCGTTCCGCCAGGTCGCGCACCGAGTGGTCACCGCCCGCGAAGGCGCAGGAGTCGAGGGGAGTCAGCGCCGAGGCCGATGAGGCGCTGCTCCACAGCAGCAGCCCGAGGGCGAGTGCCGCGACGCCGGTGCGGTCCCGAAGATCTCCCATGGGGTGATCGTGCGCGTTGCCCCACCGGCGTGCTGCTCCGAGTGAGTGAAATCCCCGGATCTGATGAAAATCAGCGCAGAAGGGTTACCGGCCACCGCACCGGGGCGGCCGTTGGGCGACTACTCCTCACGGCGCCTGCGGCGCTTGCGCTGCTTCCGTCGCCCGCGGCTGAAGAACCATCCCGCCGGCGGTTCGTCGGCCCGCCAGGGTGTGGGCTCGGGAGGGCTGTTCTTCCACCGTTCCCTCAGCATGCGTGTGCGGGCGGCGGGCTCGCGCACCTGAGCGTCTCGGATGAAGCGCTCGTCGAACTCCAGATCGTCCCACTCGTCCCCGCGGCTCTCGTCCCTGTCCTGCGGCTCGGGCTCCACGGCAGCCTCCCGTCCGACGGATCGCCTCCGGATCCTTCTACAACGTGCGGGGCGCGCGGAACATTCCCGAAGTCTCCGATGGGGCACGGTGACCACCCTCGGTCGCTCCTGGTTGCCCTGTGTGAGGGCGGTGGGGGTGGGAGGAGTCCGGTTCGGCGTCGAGTCGGTCCCCTCTCCGTGCGATCGACTCTGCTGCCGTGTGGTCGCCCGGTGCCGGGTTCTGTCGCTCCATCGGGTGACGCGCCGTCATTTTCCCCGTGTGTGCCGGTACGTGCGGCATCTTCTGTCGTTCAGGCAGGGAAAGAGCACATGACTTTTGGCATGGACACTTCTCGAACGGGTTGTGCGCTGCTACGACGGATGCCACAGGCGTTCCTCCATGTCCCCCCCCACGGGAGGTTCTGTGAGACTGTCCAGATTCGCGTCCGTTTCGGCCACCGTGGCAGCGCTCCTCGCTCTCACCGGCTTGAGCGGAGCCACCGCCACCGCCCAGGAAGCCACCGTCAACTACGTCGCCCTCGGCGATTCCTACTCCTCCGGCGTCGGTGCCGGCAGCTACGAGGCGGGCGACTGCAAGCGCAGCACCCGTGCCTATCCCCACCTGTGGCGCAACGCCAACGCCCCCACGTCCTTCTCCTTCACCGCCTGCTCGGGTGCGCGCACCCAGGACGTGATCAACAACCAGCTCGGCCCGCTCAACTCCTCCACGACCCTCGTCAGCATCTCGATCGGCGGCAACGACGCGGGCTTCGCCGACGCCATGACCACCTGTGTGCTGGAGGGCGAGAGCGCCTGCGTCGCACGGGTCGGACAGGCCCGCTCCTACATCAACAACACCCTCCCGGCCCGCCTCGACGCGGCGTACGACGCCATCCGGGCCAAGGCCCCCAACGCACGGGTCGTCGTGCTCGGTTACCCGCGGATGTACCAGCTCAACGGAAGTTGCTGGTTCGGCATCAGCGAGCGGTCACGCGCGGCCATCAACGCGGCCTCCGACGACCTGAGCGAGGTCACCGGTAAGCGCGCCGCCGACCACGGCTTCACGTACGGCGACGTCCGCGGCACCTTCACCGGACACGAGATCTGCTCGTCCGCGCCCTGGCTGCACAGTGTCACGTGGCCGATCGGCGACTCCTACCACCCGACCGCGGCCGGCCAGTCCGGCGGCTACTACCCGGTGATGGAGAACCTGGCCTGACACCGGAGCACCGCGGAACGCCCGTCGTCGCGGTGCGGCCCCGACACCATCGGGGCCGCACCGCCCTCGCACGTCACGCGCCGCCGCCACGCAGCGCGACGAGGCCCGCCAGTTCGGCGTCGGAGAGTTCGGTCAGCGCGCCCTCTCCGTCCCCGAGCACGGCGTCGGCCAGGCTCCGCTTGCGTTCGAGCAGCTCCGCGACACGGTCCTCGACCGTGCCCTCGGTGACCAACCGGTGGACCTGCACGGGCCGCGTCTGACCGATCCGGTACGCCCGGTCGGTGGCCTGGGTCTCGACCGCCGGGTTCCACCAGCGGTCGAAGTGCACCACGTGCTCGGCCCGCGTGAGGTTCAGCCCGGTACCCGCGGCCTTGAGCGACAGCAGGAAGACGGGCACCTCACCGTCCTGGAAGCGTCGGACCATCTCCTCCCGCCGCGCCACCGGGGTGCCGCCGTGCAGGAGCAGTACAGGCACGCCCCGGGACGTCAGGTGGTCCCGGAGCAGCCGGGCCATCCGCACGTACTGGGTGAAGACGAGGGTCGCCGCGCCCTGTGCGAGGACGGTGTCGAGGAGTTCGTCGAAGAACTCCAGCTTCCCCGACCGGCCGGCGAGCCGTCCGCTCCCGTCGGTGGTGCGGCCGGGCTCCTCCTTGAGGTACTGCGCGGGATGGTTGCAGATCTGCTTGAGCGAGGTCAGCAGCTTCACCACGAGCCCCCGCCGCGCCATGCCGCGGGTGCCGGAGACGGACGCCAGCCCCTCCCGCACGGCGGCCTCGTACAGGCCCGCCTGCTCGGCGGTCAGGGGCACCGCGTGGTCCGTCTCCGTCCTGCGCGGCAGCTCCGGGGCGATGCCGGGGTCCGACTTCCGGCGCCGCAGCAGGAACGGCCGCACCACCCGGGCCAGCGCGGCGGTGGTCGCGGGGTCCCGGCGCCCCTCCACCGCGTCCGCGTAGCGGTGCCGGAAGGCGGGCAGCGGACCCAGCAGCCCCGGGGTCGTCCAGTCCAGGACGGCCCACAGCTCGGAGAGGTTGTTCTCCACCGGGGTACCGGTCAGGGCGACACGGGCGGCCGACGGCACCGCGCGCAGCGCCCGCGCCGTGCGGGAGAAGGGGTTCTTCACGTGCTGGGCCTCGTCGGCGACGACGAGTGACCAGGGACCGGCGGCCGTCAGCCGCGCCGCGTCCCGCCGCAACGTGCCGTACGTCGTCAGGACGAACTCGCCGTCACGCACCCCCTCCAGGTTCCGCTCACGTCCGTGGTGACGGCGGACGGGAACGTGCGGCGCGAACCTCCTGATCTCACGCTCCCAGGTGCCGAGCACGGAGGCGGGGCACACCACGAGCGTCGCCCCGGCCGTGCCGGGCGGCGTGTGCCGGTGCAGGTGGAGGGCGATCAGTGTCACGGTCTTGCCGAGGCCCATGTCGTCGGCCAGGCACACCCCGAGACCGAGCGCCGTCATGCGGTGCAGCCAGCGGAACCCGAGCAGCTGGTAGTCGCGCAGCGTAGCGGCCAGGCCCGGAGGCTGGGGCGGTTCGGTGGCACCGGAAGGCACGTGCTCCGGGGCGGAAAGGCGGGCCCGCAGGTCCTCCAGAGCTCCGTCCGCCCGGACCTCCACCCGCTCCCCGGACTCCTCCACGGAACCGGCCAGCACGCTTCCGAGTGCCTCGGCGGCCCCCATGGCCCGGCCCCGGTGACCCGCCCGGCGCCGGATCTCGTCGAGGTCCAGCACCACCCAACGGTCGCGCAGCCGCACCAGCGGCCGTCGGGACTCTGCCAGCGCGTCCAGCTCCGCCCGGGTCAGCTCCTGGTCGCCGACGGCGACACGCCAGCGGAACGCGTACCACGACCCGGAGGAGAGGAGGGGACCGCCGGGCCCGGAGGCCGCCGACGTCTCCCGGGGCTCGATGACGCCTCGGGGTGACCGGACGTACCAGGTCACGCGGCCAGTGCACGTCGACCCCGGCAGCGGCGAGAGAGCGCCCGACGGCGGGGGAGAGCAGCCCGGTGACGTCCTCGTCGGTCAGCTCGACGGCATCCGGGACCGGGCCGTGGAGCAGGGGTGCCAGCGGCTCCCAGGCGGCGACCGCCCGACGCAGGGCCGGCCGGAGGTCCCTCCGCGCGTGCGGGCCGAAGCCGCGCGCCGCTTGCCTGCCCGCCCACACGTCCGCGGTGTCGGCCACGACCGCGGGCCCCTCGTGGCCGTGCACCTGGAGCACCGCGCGGCAGCGGGCTCCGCCCTCCTCGCCGTCGCCCTCCGTGGGTGCCTCGACGCGCAGGGACAGGCGGATTCCGGGCGTGTGCCGGGCCGCCGCGCCGGTGGCCCGCGCCCCGCGTTCGCGGGCCCGCCGTGCAGCGCGGGCGGAGGGGAGCGGGCCACGCGCGGCCGGGGCGGCGGCGTGCGGGCGGACCAGGCCCTCGGCGACGGCGTCCAGGAACGCCCGAAGCAACGGCAGCGGCTCGGGAAGGAGCGAGGGGCCTCCGTCGGGCGGGCACGGGGCCGCGCGGGCACAGGACGGCATCGTGGCGGCCAGTTCCCGCAGCCTGCGGGCGTCGGGCGGCCTGATCGGCCGGGCGTCGTGCGTCCGCGCGTCGCCGTCCGGCAGCGACCGCCCCCGGGCGGCGACTTGGAGCGCCAGCAGAGCCGCGGCCCCCCAGAAGGCGGCGGAGGACCGGGCCGGGTCGTCCCCCTCCCGGTGGGCCGCAGTCCCGGCACGCGCCCGGGTGAGGACCGGCAGGGCCTCGGCGGCGCTGAGCAGGAGAGCGGGTACGGACCGGAACGCGAGGGTGCCGTCCGCCTCGGGGAGGGCGACCGTCAGCTCGGCCAGGTCGCTCGGCTCAGACCCGTCCGGGGCGGAGCCGTCCGGTCGCCAGAAGGCGACGGCCGACTTCAGCGGGGGATCGGCGGCAAGGAAGGAGACCGCGCAACCGCGCAGGGAGGTCACCCGGGAGCGGACGACGGAGGCAGCGGAGCCCATTCTCGCCTCCGACACGAGTACGTTCGGGTGGTAGACGCTACAACACGGGCGGTACGGGCGGCCGCGCGGTCCGCTCCCACCACGGCCCCTGAGCGGGCGGGGGAACGCGATGCGCGGCGACCGCGTTCTAGTAGGCAGGCGGCCGGACCGTCCGCCTGCGCTGAGGAGGCGAAGAGACATGAGCACACGAGCGAAAGTCGCGGTTGGCGGGGTCGCCGTCGGCCTTCTGCTGCTGTTGGTGGGGTTGCCCCTGTGGGCCGTGCTGCTGATCGTGGTGGGGGTCCCGGCGGTGGCCTACCTGGCACTGGACCCCTCCCAGCGCCGGCGGCTGCGTCGCGTCAATCGCCGGGAGCTGGGCAGGTAGCGGGCTGCTCCCTCCTCCCTCGGCAGGCCGGGCGGGCTCGGGTGTGCGGGGGCGGCTCGCAGGCGTCGGTGGTGCTCGCGGTGCGGGGCGGGGTTCAGGAGCGCTCGGCGAGGGCGAGAAAGCGGGCGTCCTCGTCGACGTAGGACACCAGGCGCCAACCGGCGGCCCGCAGTAGCGCACGCAGTCTGGGCTCGGCCCGCGGGTCGTCCGGCGTCGGGACCCTGCCGTGGCGGGCGGCCAGGACCGCTCGGCCCACGGGGTGGAACAGGGCCAGGCGTCCTCCCGGGGCCGTGACGCGTGCCAGCTCCGCCAAGCCGGCGGCCGGGTCGGACAGGTGTGTCAGGAGCCCTGCCGCGAGCACCGCGTCCAGCGCGCCGTCCCGCAGCGGCAGCCGTTCGGCGTCGGCCAGCACCAGGCCGCCCGACCGGTCCCGGCCGGCGGCTGACGCCTCGGCGAGCATGGCCGGGGTGATGTCCACGCCCAGGACCGCTCCCTCGGGGCCCACGGCGGCACGCAGGAGCGGCAGGGCTCGGCCGGTTCCGCACCCGGCGTCGAGGACCCGGTCGCCGCCGCGGAGCCGCAGGGCCGCCACGGCGCCGGAACAGGCCGGGCCGTCGTCCGGGAAGCGGGCGTCCCATCCCGCCGCCCGCTCGGTGAAGAAGGCGCGGACGTCGCCTGCGTCGTACTGCGTCATGCGCTCATCGTCACGCATCGCAGGGGCGCGGGACCGTGTTGGGGTGGCGGCGGCATGGGTAGGGGTGCCACGACGAAGGGGGTAGGGATGGCTCTGCGCGCGCAGCTCGACTGGCTGCTGGAGGACGTGACCAAGCGGGTTCCCACGGTGCGGCACGCACTGGTTCTGTCCACGGACGGGTTGGTGACGGGGGCCAGCCAGGCGATTCCGGGACAGGAGGCCGACCGGCTCGCCGCTGTGGCATCGGGGCTGCACAGCCTGGCCAAGGGGGCCGGTCATCACTTCGCCGCAGGCCAGGTGCGGCAGACGATGATCGAGTTCGACGACGGCATCCTGTTCGTGACCCCGGCCGGGCACGGTAGCTGCCTGTGCGTGCTGACCACCGCCCAGGCCGACGTCGGTCTGGTCGCCTACGAGATGACCCTGTTGGTCAACCGCGTCGGGGAGCATCTGGCGGTCGCCGCGCGTGGCCACCGGTGAGGCGGCGGGCGCAGCGGGGGGCGCGGTCGTGGCGGGGACGCCGATGGTGTGGTCGGTCGTGTGGTCGACGGTGCGATCGGCGGCGTGGTCGGCCGTGACGGGCGATTCTGTCCCATCCTGAACAGGGCTTCTGCCTGGATTTCCACAGTGGGCACCGGGCGCTCCGGACCGACCTACGGTGGTGACACACCGTGATCGGACAACAGCGGAGGACCGCCATGTCAGTGTGTGTCGACCGGCTCGACGTTCCCTTCCGACGCCTGGGGCGCGGGGCGGCCCCGTGCGAGGGGCGGAAGGCGGCCACGAGTGTGTCCGGCGAGGAAGCCGCACGGGAGTTGCGTCTCGCGCCCCGTGAGTTCGAGCTCGCCGTGGAACTGGGGGAGGTGCGTACGGTGCCGCCCGCCCGTCCCGGGGGTCGCCGCCGGGTGCCGCGGAGCGAGGTGCTCCGGCTGCGCGTCCAACCCGGCTTCCCCGAGGCGTTGCACGCAAGGCTCCACTTGGTGGGAGCCGGCGAGGGGGCCGCTCGGCTGGGTGTCACGGCAGCTCGCTTCACCCGGCTCGCTCGTGCGGGGTGCGTCGGTCCCGTGCGCCTCACGGTCAACCGCTACCGCAGACCGGTCTGGCTGTATCGGACCATCGAGCTGGAGCAGTTCGCCACCCGACAGCCCGGTCTCCTGCACGGTGCCCTTCCCCGCACGGTACGGGATGTGGTGGCCGAAGGCGCCGACTGGCGACCGCGATGGTGGCGGGGCCGGCGGGTGGGGCAGTTCCTGCGTCAGGCGGAGGGGCCCTGGAGCGCCGCAGCCGTTCACGGCGCGGTTCTCTCCCCGGAGGCGTTGGAGGAGGCCGTGCCGGACCCGGCCGAACGGCGTCTCCTTTCGGCCCTCCGGCCTCCGTTGGTGCCGGGGCGCTCCGCCTCACCCTCGCTGCGGGCGGTCGCCGGGGAGATGTTCGTGGCCCGGTCGCCCGACGAGGTGCGCTGGCACCGGTTGAATCTGGCGCTGGAACTGGCCCGGGCCCGTGCCGCGGAGAGCGGCAGCCCCTCAGCCCCGGTGGGGGCGGAAGAGCCCCTCCTGGACCACCGACACCAGCAGCCTGCCCTCGCGGTCGTAGATCCGCCCCCTGGCCAGCCCGCGCCCGCCGGTCGCGATGGGTGACTCCTGGTCGTAGAGGAACCACTCATCGGTCCGGAAGGGGCGGTGAAACCACATGGCGTGGTCGAGCGAGGCCATGTCGAAGCCCCGCGGGCCCCAGAGCGGTTCCACGGGCACCCGCACCGCGTCCAGCAGCATCATGTCGCTGGCGTAGGCCAACGCGCACGTGTGCACGAGGGGGTCGTCGCCCAGCGGGCCCACCGCGCGCATCCACACCGCGCTGCGCGGTTCCGCGCCGCGCACCTCGTCCTCGGTCCAGCGCAGTCGGTCGACGTACCGGATGTCGAACGGCTGCCGACGGGCCATGCGCTCCAGTGCCTCGGGCAGCTCCCCGAGGTGCTCCCTCAGCTCGTCGGCCAGCCTCGGCAGGTTCTCCGGCCGGGGAACCTCACGAAGCGGCAGCTGATGCTCGATGCCCGGCTCGGGCCTGTGAAAGGAAGCCGTCAGATGAAAGATCGTCTTGCCCTGCTGCACCGCGACCACTCTCCGAGTGGTGAACGAACGTCCGTCCCGAACCCGCTCGACCTGGTACACGATGGGCACCCCGGGCACGCCGGGCCGCAGAAAGTAGGCGTGCAGGGAGTGCACCGGGCGCTCGCCGTCCGTCGTGCGGCCGGCGGCCACGAGGGCCTGCCCGGCCACCTGCCCGCCGAAGACCCTCTGGAGGTGCTCCTGCGGACTGTCACCGCGGAAGATGTCCACCTCGATCCGCTCCAGGCCGAGGAGATCGACCAACCGTTCCGCCGGGCTCTCGCTCATGGTGCTTCCCTTCTGCTCACACGGCCGGTCACCGCTGCGGCGGCCGACGCACTCGCGGGCATGCGCACGGCCACGGTGCCGGGGTCGGCGTCACAGCGCGCCGACGGCCGTCACCTTGACGACCGCGCGGCCCTCCGCGTCGGAAGCCGTCAGGTCGACCTCGGCCGAGATGCCCCAGTCATGGTCGCCCCGCGGATCCGCGAACGTCTGGCGGACGCGCCACAGGCCGTCCTCGGGCACCTCCTCCACGCGCAGAAGTTGCGGGCCCCGGGCGTCCGGTCCCGTCCCGAGCTCCTCGTACTCCTCGAAGTAGGCGTCCAGGGCGTCCGACCAGGCCGCCGCGTCCCAGCCCGCTTCGGCGTCCAGTTCACCGAGCTCGTCCACCCGGTCGAGCGCCGCCAGTTCCACACGGCGGAACATGGCGTTGCGCACGAGCACGCGGAAGGCCCGCCCGTTCGCTGTGACGGGGCGCACGTGGTCGGCCCGTTCCTGCGCCTCCTCGGGGGTCTCGTCGGCCGGGTTCGCCAACTGCTCCCACTCGTCGAGGAGGCTGGAGTCCACCTGCCGCACCATCTCGCCGAGCCACTCCACGATGTCCTGGAAGTCCTCGGACTTGAGGTCGTCCGGCACCGTGTGCTGAAGCGCCTTGTAGGCGCCGGCCACGTAACGGAGGACGATGCCCTCGGTGCGGGCCAGCTCGTAGAAGGAGACGAACTCGCTGAAGGTCATGGCGCGTTCGTACATGTCCCGGATCACCGACTTCGGGGACAGCGGGTGGTCGCCCACCCACGGGTGCGACGCGCGGTAGAGCCCGTAGGCGTGCAGCAGCAGCTCCTCCAGGGGCCGGGGGTAGCTGACGTCCATCAGCCGCTCCATCCGCTCCTCGTACTCCACGCCCTCGGCCTTCATGGCGGCGACGGCCTCCCCCTTGGCCTTGTTCTGCTGGGCGGCGAGGATCTGCCGGGGATCGTCCAGGGTCGACTCCACGACCGAGACCATGTCGAGCGCGTAGGAGGGGGACTCCGGCTCCAGCAGGTCGAAGGCGGCCAACGCGAAGGTGGACAGCGGCTGGTTGAGAGCGAAGTTCTCCTGGAGGTCGACGGTCAGCCGGACGGTACGGCCCTGCGCGTCGGGCTGAGGAAGCCGCTCGACGACGCCGGCGTCCAGGAGCGAGCGGAAGATGGCGATCGTCCGCCGGATGTGGCGCAGCTGCGCCCTCCGGTCCTCGTGGTTGTCCTCCAGCAGCCTGCGCATGGCCGTGAAGGCGTCACCCGGTCTGGCGATGACGGCCAGCAGCATCGCGTGCGTCACGCGGAACCGGGAGGTCAGCGGTTCCGGTTCGGAGGCGATCAGCTTCTCGAAGGTGTTCTGGCCCCAACTGACGAAGCCCTCGGGCGCCTTCTTCCGCACGACCTTGCGCCGCTTCTTCGGGTCGTCCCCGGCCTTGGCCAGGGCCTTCTCGTTCTCGATGACGTGCTCGGGGGCCTGCGCCACCACGAGCCCGGACGTGTCGAAGCCCGCCCGCCCGGCGCGTCCGGCGATCTGGTGGAACTCACGGGCCCGCAGGGTGCGTACACGGTTTCCGTCGTACTTGGTCAGGGCGGTGAACAGCACCGTGCGGATCGGGACGTTGACGCCCACACCGAGCGTGTCGGTTCCGCAGATGACCTTCAGGAGCCCGGCCTGTGCGAGCCGCTCCACCAGTCGGCGGTACTTGGGCAGCATGCCCGCGTGGTGGACGCCGATGCCGTGCCGCACGTACCGCGAGAGGTTCCGGCCGAACTTCGTCGTGAAGCGGAAGTTGCCGATGACGGAGGCGATCTCGTCCTTCTCCGCCCGGGTGCACATGTTGATGCTCATCAGGGCCTGGGCCCGTTCGACCGCCTGGGCCTGCGTGAAGTGCACGATGTACACCGGGGCCTGACGGGTCTCCAGCAACTCGGTGAGCGTCTCGGTCAGGCCGGTCGTGCGGTACTCGTAGCTGAGCGGCACCGGCCGGGTGGCCGAGCGGACCACCGCGGTGGGCCGCCCGGTGCGACGGGTGAGGTCGCCCTCGAAGCGGGAGACGTCCCCCAGTGTCGCCGACATCAGGACGAACTGAGCCTGCGGAAGCTCCAGCAGGGGAATCTGCCACGCCCACCCGCGGTCCGGCTCCGCGTAGAAGTGGAACTCGTCCATCACCACCTGGCCGATGTCCGCTTCCCTACCGTCCCGCAGCGCGATCGAGGCGAGCACCTCGGCCGTGCAGCAGATGACCGGGGCGTCCGCGTTCACCGAGGCGTCACCGGTGAGCATCCCCACGTTCTCCGTGCCGAACAGCTTGCACAGGTCGAAGAACTTCTCCGACACCAGCGCCTTGATGGGTGCGGTGTAGAAGGTGACCTCGTCCCGCGCCAGGGCGGCGAAGTGCGCGCCGGCGGCCACGAGCGACTTGCCGGACCCTGTCGGTGTCGAGAGGATGACGTTCGCCCCCGAGACCACTTCGATCAGCGCTTCTTCCTGCGCCGGGTAGAGGGTGATACCCCGCTCCTCGCTCCATGTGGAGAAGGCCTCGAAGAGGGAATCGGGGTCGGCGTCCTTGGGCAGCTGATCGATGAGGGTCACACCCCCATACTGCCTTCCCGCACCTCCAACCGGGGAACCGGCGGGAGTCGCAAGATCAACGGGGGCTACGCTGTCCCGCACCGCGACCGGCCGGGTACCGCCCGTTCCACGGCGGTGGTGCTCAGTACAGCGATGGGGTGGGGCAGACATGATGGGACCGGCGCACTCTCTGTCGGGGGCGGCCGCCTGGCTGGGTGCGGGCGCCGCCGCCCACGCGGTCGGCCGGCCGATGCCCTGGCCGGTCCTGGTGGCGGGCATGCTCATCTGTGCGGGCGCGGCCCTGGCTCCGGACCTGGACCAGAAGTCGGCGACGATATCCCGTGCCTTCGGGCCCTTCTCGCGAGGACTGGCCATCCTCATCGACCAGGTCGCGACGGTGGTGTTCAACGCCACGCGGGGCAAGGGCGAGCGGCGCCGTTCCGGTGGCCACCGCACCCTGACCCACACCTGGGTGTGGGCCGCACTCCTCGGCACCGGCTTCTCGGCCATCGCCGCGATCGGTGGGCGCTGGGCGGTCCTGGCGATCCTGTTCGTGCACATGGTCCTCGCCGTTGAAGGGCTCCTGTGGCGGGCGGCCCGGGTCTCCAGCGACATCCTGGTGTGGCTGCTGGGCGCGGCCGTGGCCTGGATCCTGGCGAACGTCCTCGACAAGCCGGGCAACGGTTCCGACTGGCTGTTCAGCGGAGCCGGTCAGGAGTACTGGTGGCTCGGTCTGCCGATCGTTCTGGGTGCCGTCGTGCACACGGTGGGAGACGCGCTGACCATCTCGGGGTGCCCCGTCCTGTGGCCGCTGTCCATCCGCGGCCGGCGCTGGTACCCCGTGGGCACACCGCGCTTCATGCGCTTCCGCGCCGGCCACTGGGTCGAGAACAAGGTGCTCATGCCGGCCTTCGGTGTGGCCGGCGCGGGCGGCGCCGTCTACGCTCTGGGGCTCCTCGGCTGACCGACCGGTCGTGGCTGCCGCCCCGCGACGGAGCGGTGCTCACCGTCCCGTCAGCCGTGCCACGAGCGCCACAGCGCGGCGTAGGCGCCCTGGGCGGCCACCAGCTCCTCGTGGCTGCCCAGTTCGCTGATGCGCCCGTCCTCGACGACGGCGATGACGTCCGCGTCGTGCGCGGTGTTCAGCCGGTGCGCGATGGCCACCACGGTGCGCCCCTCCAGCACCCGGGCGAGAGAGCGTTCCAGGTGCCGTGCCGCGCGCGGATCGAGCAGCGAGGTCGCCTCGTCCAGCACCAGCGTGTGCGGGTCGGCCAGTACGAGACGGGCCAGGGCGATCTGCTGGGCCTGCGCGGGCGTGATGGTCAGACCGCCGGAGCCGATCTCGCTGTCCAGCCCGTCGGGCAGCTTCTCCGCCCAGCCGTCGGCGTCCACGGCGGCGAGCGCGGCCCACAGCCGGTCGTCGGCCGCTTCCGCCCGGGCGAGCAGCAGGTTGTCGCGCAGCGAACCGACGAAGACGTGGTGCTCCTGGTTGACGAGCGCGACGTGCTCGCGCACCCGTTCCGCCGTCATCGTGCCCAGTTCGGCTTCGCCGAGTGTCACCGAGCCCAGCCGAGGGGTGTACACGCCCGCGAGCAGCCGCCCGAGTGTGGACTTGCCCGCGCCGGACGGCCCGACCAGGGCCACTCGCGCCCCCGGTTCGACGGACAGGGTGATGTCGTGCAGGACGTCCGCGGCGCCCTCGCCGTAGCCGAAGCGGACGGTGTCGGCCCGCAGATCCCGCCCTCGGGGGTCGGCCGCCGCGTCGCCCGGCTCGGGCTCGATCTCCCGCACCCCGACCAAGCGCGCCAACGAGACCTGGGCCTCCTGGAGCTCGTCGTACCACCGCAGGATCAGGCCGATCGGTTCGACCAGCATCTGGGCCAGCAGGGCACCCGTGGTCAACTGCCCCACGCTCAGCCAGCCCTCCAGCACGAACACGCCGCCGAGCACGAGGACACCGGCGAGGATGAGGAGGTGGGTGAGGTTCACCACCGGGAAGAGGACCGTCCGCAGCCATTGGGTGTAGCGCTCCCAGGCGGTCCACTCCCGGATCCGCCGGTCCGACAGCGCGACCCGGCGTGCGCCCAGCCGGTGCGCCTCCACGGTACGGCCCGCGTCGACGGTCTCGCTCAGGGCGGCGGCCACCGCGGCGTATCCGGCGGCTTCGGACCGGTAGGCCCCCGGTGCCCTCCGGAAGTACCAGCGGCAGCCCACGTACAGCAGGGGTGCCGCGATGAGCGCGGCGGCGGCCAGCGGGGGTGCCGTGACCACCAGCCCGCCCAGGAGCAGCACGGCCCACACCACACCGATGAGCAGCTGCGGTACCGCTTCCCGCATGGCGTTCGTCAACCGGTCGATGTCCGTGGTGATCCGCGACAGCAGATCACCGGTGCCCGCTCGCTCGAGCACGCCGGTCGGCAGGCGGACGGAGCGCACCAGGAAGTCCTCGCGCAGGTCGGCGAGCATCTGCTCGCCCAGGACGGCACCGCGCAGCCGGACCTCCCGCACGAACACGGTCTGAACGGCGAGCGCGACGGCGAACAGCGCCAGGACCCGGGGAAGGCCGACGTCCCGCGCGCCGTCGGACAGGTTCTCCACGACACCGCCGAGCAGGAAGGGCCCCGCCATCGACGCGAGGACCGCCACCGCCTGTGCCGCGACCAGCACGGAGAACGCCCGGCGGTGCCGCCTGACGAGGTCCCGTACGTAGTGCCGGACGGTGGCCGGCGAGCCCACGGGAAGCGTGGTGACCTCCTCGGAACCCGCCGGGTCGTAGGCGGGGGCTTCGACGCCGATCATGCGGTCTCCCTCTCCTCGTGTGCCGTGTCCACGCAGCCGGGGAGCGTGCGGTGGTCCCCGGATGCCCCGCGGCCGGGTGCGGTGTCGGGGCGGTGCGGGGTGGTGTCGTCGTGCAGCGGTTCCCTGCTGACGACCGCGCGGTAGGCCGCCTCCGTTCTCAGCAACTCCCGGTGCGTGCCGCTGGCGGTCACGGTGCCTCCGGAGAGCAGGACCACGCGGTCGGCCCGGTCCAGGACCAGGGGCGAGGAGGTGAGAACGACCGTCGTCCGGCCCGCGCGCAGCCGGATCATCGACTCGGCGATCCGCGCCTCGGTGTGGGCGTCCACCGCGGAGGTCGGCTCGTCCAGCACGAGGACGGGAGGGTCGGCGACCAGGGAGCGGGCCAGGGCCAGTCGCTGACGCTGGCCGCCGGAGAGCGAGCGGCCGCGCTCGGTGATGTTCACCGCCATCGGGTCGGCGTCCGGGCCGGCGGATCTGCCCAGGGCACGGAGCACGTCCGCGCACTGTGCGGCGTCCAGAGCCTGCTGGTGCGCCACGGCGCCGGAGCCGGGCACGTCCAGGAGCTCGCGCAGGGTCCCGGAGAGCAGGACGGGGTCCTTGTCCTGGACGAGGACGGCCGCGCGGGCCGCGGCGAGCGGGACCTCGTCCAGCGCGACGCCGCCCAGCAGCACGGACGTCTCACCGTCGGCGTCCGGAGCGTGGCCGCCCAGACGGTCGGCCAGACGTCCGGCCGCGTCCGGGTCGCCGCTCACCACGGCGGTGCACTCCCCGGCCCGGGCCAGCAGCCCGGTCTCGGGGTCGTGGAGATCGCCCGACAAGAGGGTGTCCGGGGGATGAGCGGCGGTTCCGGCCGTCCGCCGCAGGGCGAGGACGCGGGCCGCGCGCTGTGCCGACGGCCGGGAGAACGACCAGGCCATGGCGAACTCCTGGAACAGCCGCAGCGGGAACATGAGGAAGAGCACGGCTCCGTACACCGTCACGAGTTCGCCGACGGCCATCTGCCCCGCGGCGGCCAGGGTCGCGCCCCGCCACACGACCACGACGAGCAGCAGGCCCGGCAGCGCGACCTGCACCGCTTCGATGAGGGCCCACATGCGGGCGGTGTGCACGGAGGCGCGCCGCACCTCCTGGGAAGCCCGCCGGTACCGCCCGAGGAAGAGCTCTTCGCCGCCGATGCCGCGCAGCACCCGGAGCCCGGCGACGGTGTCGGCGGCCAGCTCGGTCGCGCGCCCGGCCTTGTCCCGCTGGGCGTCCGCGCGGCGGGTGGCCACCGGCAGGAGGGGCAGCACGGTCAGGGCGAGGAGCAGCACGCCGAGCACGACCAGCAGTCCGAGCCGGGGCTCGTACCAGAGGAGGGCGGTACAGACGCCGAGAGCGCCCAGGAGCGCCGCGGAGAAGCGGGAGGCGGACTCCACGCACCAGCCGATCTTCTCGATGTCTCCCGTGGAGACCGCCACGACTTCACCGGCCGCCACCTTGCGGGTCAGACCGGCGCCGAGTTCGGCGGTCCGCCGGGCGAGGAGCTGTTGCGTCCGGGCGGCGGCGGTGATCCAGTTCGTGACCGCTGTGCGGTGCAGCATGGTGTCCCCCACGGTCACGGCGACGCCCGTCAGGAGCAGGAGGCAGGCGGCGACGGCGAGTCGGTCTCCCGAGCGGGCGACGGCGGCCTCGACGGCCAGCCCCATCACCACCGGCAGCGAAGCCACCGCGGCCATGTGGAGCGTGCCCCAGGCGAGGGAGGTGAGCTGGCCGCCCAGCTGCCCCCGCCCCAGCCAGAGGAGGAATCGCAGCCCGCTGCGCACGTCGGGGACGCCGGGGTCGGGATACGGGAGGTCTCGGATCTGCATGGCGTCCCAGGGTCTGCTGAGGGGCATGGGCACGGGGCGACGCGCGGCGTGGTGGTCGACCGGAGCGCGGCGTGCCAAGGCTTGCCGGAATGCGGCGGGGAGGCAAAGGGTTTTCCGCGCGCCTCAGCCGCTGCCGGCGGTGCTCCAGCCGGTGTCGAGCACCGTCAGGAGGGCGCTGAGCTGCTCGCGCTGCGCGTCACCGAGAGGGGCCAGCAGGTCCTCGGCCGCCTCCCGGCGGGCCCCGCGCAGCTGGTCCACGAGGTCGCGGCCGGAAGGCGTCAGCTCGATGCGGGTCACGCGCCGGTTCCCCGGGTCGGGCACGCGGCGTACCGCCTGACGGTCCTCCAGCCCGTCGACGAGGGTCGTGACGGCGCGCGGCACCACGTCGAGGCGGTGTGCGAGGTCGGCCATCCGGGGCGGCTCCGCGCAGTGGGCGACGATGCCCAGGAGTCGGGCCTGGGCGGGCGTGACCCCCAGAGGTTCCAGGTGCCGCCGCTGGGCCCGGTGCAGCCGCCTGGAGAGCCGGATGAGCTGGTCGGCGAGCGGGGTGTCGGCGGGGCCGGAGGGGGCGGGGGGAACCATGGGTGGAGACTAACAGGATTTCACTCATTATGAGTAAAGGTAACAATAGGTTAGGGTCGGGACGGCACGGTCGTCGCCCGGCCGTCCCGAGGACCGTCCTGAGGAGCTCATGCACCCCGAACCGCCCCGGTGGACACCCCCGTCCAGGGAGTCCGCGGACCCCCCGCCGCCCGCTCAGCTCGGGCGCATCGTGCGGCTGTTCCGGCCCTATCGCGGCAGGCTCGCGTTGGTCGGGCTGTTGGTGTGTGCCGCGTCCCTCGTCACGGTCGCCTCCCCCTTCCTGCTGCGGGAGATCCTCGACGTGGCCATCCCCGAGGGCCGTACGGGGCTGCTGTCCCTGCTGGCCCTCGGCATGATCGCGATCGCCGTCCTCAACAGCGTGTTCGGGGTGCTCCAGACGCTGATCTCGACCACCGTCGGGCAGCGGGTGATGCACGACCTGCGGACCGGGGTCTACGGCAAGCTGCAGCAGATGCCGCTGGCGTTCTTCACGGCCACCCGCACCGGCGAGGTGCAGTCGCGGATCGCGAACGACATCGGCGGTATGCAGGCCACCGTCACCTCCACGGCCACCTCGCTCGTCTCCAACGTGACGTCCGTGGTGGCCACGCTGGTGGCGATGCTGGCGCTGGACTGGCGGCTGACGCTCGTCTCGCTCGCACTGCTGCCGCTCTTCGTGTGGATCAGCCGCCGCGTCGGACGCGAGCGCAAGCGGATCACGACCGCCCGGCAGCAGCAGATGGCGGCCATGGCGGCCATGGTGACGGAATCGCTGTCGGTCAGCGGCATCCTCCTGGGCCGCACCATGGGCCGGGCCGACTCGCTCGTCGACGGCTTCGCCTCCGAGTCCCGGCGCCTGGCGGCGCTGGAGATCCGTTCCAGCATGGCGGGCCGCTGGCGCCTGGCCACCATCGGCATCATCATGGCCGCGATCCCCGCCCTGCTGTACTGGTCGGCGGGGCTGATGCTCCAGTTCGGCGGTCCGGCGCTCTCCATCGGCACGCTCGTCGCCTTCGTGACGCTGCAGCAGGGCCTGCTGCGCCCGGCCACCTCGCTCCTCAACACCGGGGTCGACATCCAGGCCTCCCTCGCTCTCTTCCAGCGCATCTTCGAGTACCTCGACCTCCCCGTGGACCTGGCCGAGCGTCCGGATCCGGTACGCCTGACCGCCCCGCGGGGCGAGGTCCGGTTCGAGAACGTCTCCTTCCGCTACGCCTCCGGCGCCGCGCCGACGCTCAAGGGCATCGACCTCGCCGTACCGGCCGGCGGCAGCGTCGCGCTGGTGGGGGCGACGGGTTCGGGCAAGACGACGCTCGGCTACCTGATCGCCCGGCTCTACGACGTCACCGGCGGCCGGGTCCTGCTGGACGGGGTCGACGTGCGGGATCTCGACTTCGCCTCCCTGGCCCGGACCGTCGGCGTCGTCTCCCAGGAGACGTATCTCTTCCACGCGTCCGTGGCCGAGAACCTGCGCTTCGCCAGGCCCGGTGCCACGGACGAGGAGCTGCGGGCCGCGGCCGAGGCGGCCCAGATCCACGACCACATCGCGGCCCTGCCCGACGGCTACGACACGCTGGTCGGAGAGCGCGGCTACCGGTTCTCCGGCGGGGAGAAGCAGCGGCTGGCCATAGCCCGCACCATGCTGCGCAACCCTCCGGTGCTCATCCTCGACGAGGCGACCTCCGCGCTGGACGCCCGCACCGAGCGGTCGGTGCAGGCCGCGATCGACGAACTCGCCACGGGGCGGACGACGGTCACGATCGCCCACCGTCTGTCGACCGTTCGCCACGCGGACCAGATCGTGGTGCTGGACGGCGGCCGCGTCGCCGAGCGCGGGACGCACGAGGAGCTGATGGCCCGCGACGGGCGCTACGCCGCGCTCGTGCGCCGCGACGCCCGGGGCGAGCCGGCCTCCGCCGAGGTCGCCTCCTGACGTGATGCGGACGGGCCGGTCCTCGAGCCGTGTCCGGAGCCCGTCCGCGGAGGGACCGAGCGGGTGGAGCGTTCAGCGGCGCGCGAGGCGGACGCCGGGAACGGTCCGGGGGTCGGGCGAGAAGACACAGAACTCGTTGCCCTCGGGGTCGGCCAGCACGTCCCAGTTCCGCTCGCCCGTACGACGCCGTACGAGAGTGGCTCCGAGGCCGAGCAGCTCCCGCGTGTCACCCCAGACGTCGAGACGCATGCGGTTCCTCACGCTCTTGGGCTCCGGTACGGGGCTGACCCAGATGAGCGGCCCCTCACCGCGCGGGTCGTGGATGGGGACGGGCCATTCGCGCGGCGGGGGTTCCTCGCCGCCGGGCGGCACGCGCCGGGAGTAGCCCAACGCGGCGCACCACCAGTCGGCCAGCGCCTGGTGGTCGCCTGCGTCCAGGACCAGGTCCTTGAAGCGTGCGGACATGGTCGGATCGTACTGCGGCACTCCGGACACGGGCACGCGCTGCCGTCAGCCGTTCGGGCCCCGGACCGCGGGGTTCCGCGTGGTCCGGGGCCCGGTGGGGGGAGGGTCTGCCCGTCCCCGGAGAGAGGCGGGCAGACCCGGCGCCGGGTGCGGGGCAGGTGCGACCCGGCGCCGTACGGGGGCCGCCGCCCGTGGACGCTCCGCGTCCGTCGGGCCGGTCGGCGGTGGGACCGGCCCCGCCAGGGTCCGGCCCGGGGGTCATTTCAGAAGGTCGCGGACGACGCCGGGCTGCCTGCCGGCCGCCCCCGGACGGCCGGCCGCGCCCACGCCGGGAGCCGCGACGGCGTCCCGGCCGGGGTCGATCTCGGCGCCGACCGCCTCCAGAGCCGCGGTGACGGGCTGGAAGAACGTCACACCACCGCGGGTGCAGTCACCGCTGCCACCGGATGTCAGGCCCACGGCCGCGTCGCCGGAGAACACGGGGCCGCCGCTGTCGCCCGGTTCGGCGCACACGTCGCTCTGCACGAGCCCGGTGACGACGTCACCGTTGCCGTAGTTCACCGTGGCGTCGAGCCCGGTCACCGTGCCGGAACTGAGCCCCGTCGTGCTGCCGCTGCGTTGTACCCGCATGCCGACGGCGGCCGGGACGGCGCGGGTGATCTCGCGCACGGTGCCGTCCCGAAGGTCGACGGTGCTCGGCGCCTCGGCCCGGGGGTCGTCGTAGGCGACCAGGGCGAAGTCACCGTCGCCGGGGAACACCGAGGCCGTCACGGTGCCGAGTGGTTCGGTCCCGGCCGGGTCCGCGCTCCAGGTGGCGGCGGCGTCGCCGCAGTGACCGGCGGTCAGGAAGGCCCTGGCGCCACCCGCGTCGACGTTGAACCCCAGCGAGCAGCGCGCCCCGCCGCCGAACACGGCGTCCCCGCCGTCGACGGGCCCGGCGAAGGGCGTGAACGTGCCCGTGGAGCGGCGGACGCTGACGGTGTCGCCCAGCCGTTCGGTGACCCGGACGAGGCGGTCCCACCGCGCGCCGGTGACGGTGCTGTCGGCCACCACCGCGACCCGGTTGCCGCGCGGGTCGACCGACCATGCCGTGCCCGGCACCGAGGCGTCCTCGGCGAGCGCCCGGGCACTGGCGTGCAGCACCGCCGTGCTGTGGTCCACCCGCTTCGGTACGGCGCCCGTGTCGCCGACCCGCCCGGCGTCCCGGTCGTCCAGCACGTTCACCACGAGCCGGCCGGCCCCGTCGTGGTACCAGCCCGCCGCTTGCGCGCCGAGCCGCTCCGCGAGCAGCGGACCGACCCGTCCCGCCTCGGCCGGTGAGAAGACCCGCCCGTCCGCGTCGACGGCGGGAGAGGGCTTCTCGGGGGTGGCGTTGGCACCGGGCAGCAGGATCGCGCCTGCCAGGAGCGCGGTACTCGCGGCGGCGGCTGCCGCACCGGCACGCCTGTTCACTCGTCGGTGGCTCACGGACTGACCTCCAGCGGCGTCGGGATGCCTCTGTCTTCGTGGCCTCCCGTACGCCCCCGGAGCGCGGTGACGTTCAGGGCTCCTGAGAATGTGTCACCGCGCTCACAATCCTGTCGCCCCCGGACGGCGTCCGCGCCGTCTCAGGCGAAGTTGGCGCGCTCCAGCCAGAACGCGAGCAGGTCCGCGTCGCCGAGCACCTCGACGCGGCCGCTGTCCAGCGGCAGCCTCCGGTAGAAGGCCAGCAGGACGTCGGTCAGTTCACCGCGCAGCGCCACCGACGCCTTGGCGTGCGCGCGCCGCCAGTCGATGCCGCCTTCCGAGAGCTCGATCAGCCATTCGGCGTTCAGATCGGCGGGCGTGTCCGTGGCGTGCAGGTGGATGCTGCTGCCCGCGCGGGTGCGCAGCTCCCGCAGTTCCTCGTCCTCCTCCTGCAGCGCCGGACTGCTGACCAGTTCCAACCACTCGTCGATGGTGTCCGTCGCGACGTCGGGCGTGACGGTGAAGGGGATGCCGGCCGCCAGGCAGGCGTCCGCCCGGTGGACCACCGTCTCGTGCGTCATGCGGCGTGCCCAGAAGTCGGTGGTCCGGTCGGAGTGCCACGACCACACACCGGTGCCCGGACCGGCGGAGAGGAGCGCACCGTGGAGCAGTTCGGCGCCCTCGCCGAGCCAGGCGGTGAGCGGCTCGGCGTCCGTGGTGCTGGGAGCCCGCATCGCGGGGACGTCGTCGTCCGCCACCTCTGCGGTGGCCCGGGTGTGCACGATGCGGGCGGCCCAGCGGTGGGCCTGGCCGACGTGTTCGGCGAGCTCGCCGAGGGTCCAGTCGGGGCAGGTGGGAACCTGCCGGGTGAGGTCGGCCTCGTCGAGGACGGCGCACAGCGCCCGAGCCTGGGTCAGCACCTCGTCGCAGAGGCGCCCGTATGTCATACGCATCATCCGGACCCTAGACGTGTCCATGCGGATGGGCGAACTGTTTGCCGCACGTCCCGTCGGGCATCGCCGCTCGGCGCCAACGCCCCGGCGAGCTCCACCGCGGCCTCCCGCCCGGCCCGGTCGGCCCCGATCGTGCTGGCGGAGGGGCCGTAGCCGACCAGGTGCACCCGGGCGTCCCGGACCGCCCGGGTGCCCTCCAGCCGGATGCCGCCCCCGGGCTCGCGCAGGTGCAGGGGCGCCAGGTGGTCGAGGACGGGGCGGAAACCCGTCGCCCACACCACGGCGTCCGCTTCCACGAAGCGGCCGTCGTCCCAGACGACACCGTTCGCCGTCATGCGGTCGAACATCGGCAACCGGTCCAGGACACCGCGTTCCCGGGCCCGCCGCATCTCCTCGGTCATCGGCAACCCGGTGACCGAGACCACGGACTGGGGCGGCAGACCCCGTCGGACCCGGTCGGCCACCAGCGCCACGGCGCGGCGCCCGGCCGCCGCGTCGAACGCCTCCTCCCGGAACCGGGGCGGGCGGCGGGTGACCCAGGTCGTCTCCGCCGCGGAGCCGGCGATCTCCAGCAGGTGCTGCACCGCCGAGGTGCCGCCGCCCACCACCACGACCCTGCGCCCGCTGAACGCGCCGGGCCCCGGGTAGTGCCGCGTGTGCACCTGCTGTCCGGCGAAACCGGCCTGCCCCGGCACCCGGGGCCAGAACGGACGCTCCCACGTGCCCGTCGCGTTGACGACCGCGCGCGTCCGCCAGATCCCGGCGTCGCTCTCCACCAGCAGCCGTCCGTCCACGGCCGGACGCACCGCACGGACGTCGACCGGACGGCGCACCGGGAGGTCGAACGTCTCCTCGTAGCGGGCGAAGTACGCGCGCAGCACCTCGGAGGAGGGGCGCTGGGCCCCGGCGTCGGGCAGGACCGTCCCCGGCAGCGGGTGCAGGCCGTGGACCGCTCCGTAGCGCAGCGTCGGCCAGCGGGACTGCCAGGCGCCGCCGGGGTGCGGCGCGTGATCCAGTACGACGAACCCCGGTCCCGGAGCGAAACCGCGCCGGCGCAGGTGGTAGGCGCTCGACAGCCCGGCCTGTCCGCCGCCGATGACGACGACCTCCACGGTGTCCATGCCTCCACCAACCACCGTCGGGCCGTGCGCCTTCCCGGCCGACCGTGGCCGCAGGGGACCATGGGGGCATGAGCGAACGCTTCAGCACCCGCATCCTCGACCTCACGACCGGCTCCGCGGAGACGGTGACCGATCTCACCGCCGAGTGCGAGCGCTACCTGGCGGATGTGGCGGGCAGCGGCGACGGGCTCCTCAACGTGTTCGTGCCGCACGCGACGGCCGGTGTCGCGGTCCTCGAGACCGGCGCGGGCAGTGACGACGACCTGCTGGCCGCCCTGCGCGAGCTGCTGCCCGCCGACGACCGCTGGCGGCACCGGCACGGGAGCCCCGGCCACGGGCGCGACCACGTCCTGCCCGCACTGGTGCCGCCGCACGCGACGCTGCCCGTCATCGGCGGCCGGCTCGCCCTCGGCACCTGGCAGTCCGTGTGCCTGGTGGACACCAACCGCGACAACCCCCACCGTCAGGTCCGGCTGTCCTTCCTCGGGTGAGCAGGCCCGGGGCCGGTCCGGGTGAGGCTCCTCACGGTCGTCCGCGCCGACTTGGCGGAGAACCGGACGGCGTGCTTCCATCACATCGGTGTCGTATACATGTACAGGGCGCCGCGCAGTGCCGGACGGCAACGAAGCCGTTACCGGCCCGCGGCGCCCTCGTCGTGCCCGGCCGTCCACCACCCCCGGACGTCCCGCGCGCGGCGAGAACGTGGGAAAAGGGGGCGGCCGACCGCCGTGAAGAGGATGTTCACAGCTCCGGACCCGGAGCGACTGAGGCTACGGCAGGCGTCCCGCGCCGTCATCGGCGTGGGACTCGCGGTGCTCGCCGTGGCGGCCACGGGCCTCGACGTCCGCGCCGCCATCACCGGAGGCCTCGCGGCGCTGCTCGCCCTCTTCACCGTCACCGACGCCGACGTGCGCGGCCAGGCGGGCACCACGGCCCTCCTGCCGCTGGTCGGGCTCCCCGTCCTCGCGTCGGCGGCCGTGCTGCACGACGCCCCGCCGCTGCGGGACGCGGCCTTCCTCGGCATCGTCTTCGCGGGGGTGTACGCCCGCCGGTACGGGCCCCGGGGCAACGCGCTGGGCATCTTCGCCTTCATGACCTTCTTCGTGGCGCAGTTCCTGCGGCCCGCGCCGCAGGACCTCCCACCGCTGGCCGGAGCCGTGCTGCTGGCCCTGGCCGTGGCGGCCCTCGTGCGGTTCGGGCTGTGGCCGATCGAACGGCGCACCCCGCCTCCGGCCGCTCCGCCGCCCGGCGACGAGCGCGGTCTGCGGCGCCCCACCACGCGGCAGGCCGTGCAGGCGACCGTCGCCTGCGGCCTGGCCCTGCTGGCGGGGCAGGCCCTGTCCCACGAACGCTGGTACTGGGCCGTCGGAGCCGCCTGGTGGATCTTCGTCAACACGGCCTCGCGCGGGGAGACCCTCGTGCGGGGATTCCGCCGCGTGCTCGGCACGGTCGTCGGCATCGCCGCCGGGCTCCTCGTCGCCTTGCCGGTGGACGGTCACCCCGCTGCGACGGCCGGGATCGTCGCCGTGTGCGTGTTCGGCATCTTCTACACCGCTGCGGTGTCCTACAGCTGGATGATGTTCTTCGTGACGGTCATGGTGGGTCTCCTGTACGGCCTCCTGGGCGTCCTGGACGCCGGTCTGCTGGCGCTGCGCGTGGCCGAGACGCTCATCGGGGCCCTGGGCGCCGCGGCGGCCGTCGTGTTCGTCCTCCCGGTCACCACGCACGCGACGACGAACGCCTGGATCCGGCGCGCCCTGGTGGCCCTGCAGCGCGGCACCGAGGACGCCGCGCGGCGGCTCGCCGGTGACGCGGCCGCCGATCCGGCGCGCCGGGTGGCCGAGCTGGAGCTGCTCCTGGGCCGGGCCCGGCTCGCGCTCGCCCCGCTCGTTCATCCGCTGAACCCCTACCGGGAGCGCAAGGCGCGCGCCCGGCTCGTGCTCGGCCTGCTCGACGAGTGTGCCGCGCGCGCCCACGCCCTCGCGGGTATCGCGGCCGACCCGGAGGCCTCGCACGACGCCCGGCTCACCGAGGGCTGCCAGCGGGTGGAGGAGGCCGTCCGGCGGCTGCTGCGCCAGCAGGCCCCCGGAGCGGCGGAGGACCGCCGCGCCGATGCGGAGTGTGCTCACCGGCAGCCCGAGGGTGACCGCGCGGTGGCCCACCTCCACGCGCTGGAGGCCGCGCTCGCGGGCTTGGCGGGACCGCTGCACAGCGCCCCGCGCGGCCCGCTCCGCACCGCCTGAGGCCGCGCGCCACCCCTCTGCCGGGCCCGTCCGGCACCCGCTGGTCCAGACCAACTGCTACGGTGCCCCGCACAGATCGGGAACGTCGTGACGGGCGGGGAAAGGGGCAGGCCGTGGCCGGTTCGGGCAGTGGGCAGTTGGCGTACATCGGATCGTTCACCTCGGAGGGCGGTGCGGGGCTGACCGTCGCGGCCGTCGACCCGGCCGACGGAGCGCTCACGGTGCTCAGTCGCACCGCCGACGTCGCCGACCCCTCCTTCCTGGCGCTCGCGCCCGGCTCCGGCACGCTCTACACGGTCCAGGAGACCCCGGACGGGGCCGTCGCCGCGTTCTCCCTGCGGGACGCCGACCACCCCGCGCTGCTGGCCGCCCCGGTGCCGGTGGGCGGCGACGCACCCACGCACCTCACCGTGGCCGCCGGGTACGTCTTCACGGCCAACTACGGCTCGGGCAGTGTCAGCGCCCTGCCCCTCGGGGCGGACGGGGTGCCCCAGGGCGAGCTGCGCAGTGTGCGGCAGCACCGGGGAGCGGGGCCGGACGCGGACCGCCAGGCGGGCCCGCACGCGCACTGCGTCGTCGCCGACGCCGGCTGGAACTGGCTGCTCGCCGTGGACCTCGGCACCGACTCCGTGTGGGTCTCCCGTCTCGACCACTCCGGTGCCGCTCCGCAGCGGGAGGTCCCCATGCCGCCGGGCACCGGTCCCCGCCACCTCACCTTCCACCCCTGCGGCACGTGGGTCTACGTGATCAACGAGTTGCAGTCGACGGTCACCGTCTGCCGGTGGGACGGTGAAACGGGCGACCTGGAGCCCCTGCACCAGGTCGGCGTCCGGCCACCGGGGGCGGGGGGCGCCAACGCGCCGTCGGCCCTGGTGGTGTCCGAGGACGGCCGGTACGCGTGGGTGGCCAACCGGGGGGACGACTCGATCACGGTCCTGGCCCTCGGTGACGACGGCCGTGAGCCGCGCTTCGTCACCACCGTGCCGTGCGGCGGGCACTGGCCGCGCGACCTGGCGGCGGACCCGACCGGACGGCGCCTGTACGCGGCCAACGAACGCTCCGGGGACGTCAGCTGGTTCGACGTCGACCCCGCGACCGGAGTCCCCGCCTACGGGGGCACCCTGCCCGTGACGGCCGCGAGCTGCGTCGTCTTCGACTGAGGGCGCCCGGCGCCGCCTCGGCGGAGGGCCGCAGCACGCGGCGCGCGGTGGGGGCGGGCCCCGAGCTCCCGCCCCCACCGCGCGCCGTCAGTCCGGCGCCCCGCCGGACACCCGTCAGTGGGCCACGCTGCTCTGCGGTGCGCCGGCGGCGCCGATGCCGGCCTTCGCCCCGTACGCGGACGCCACCAGCTTGCCGATCGCCGGGTAGGCGCCCAGCGGCTCGGCCGCGTGGCACCCGGCCTCCTGGGCGGCCGCCGTCACCAGCCCACCGGGCACCTCGGGGCCGATCAGGCAGGGGGCCACCGCCAGTTGCTGCGAGCCCGCCGCCGTCAGTTCCGCTGCGGCACGCGCGACCGCGCCCTCCTCGTCCAGCGGCGCCGCCAGCACGGGCACGGCCAGTCGGGCCGCGAGCAGCATGCCGGTGATGCCGGCGACCTGTACGGCCTCCTCGCCGCCCACGGTGGCCAGCACGATGCCGTCGGCGGCGGTGGCCACGGTGAACAGCCGCGCCCGGTCGGCGCGCGCCAGGCCCGCCTCGGACAGTCGCACGTGGACGGCCTCGGCCAGTAGCGGGTGCGGCCCGAGGACGTCCGTCAGTTCGGCGCCCGAGCCGCTGTTCAGGACCGCCTGGCGTATGCGGCGCAGCACGGCCGCGTCGGGCCCCGCCAGGAGCGGTACGACGACGGCGCTGAGCGGCTCGGTGCCCGCCGTGGACGCCTCACCGTGCTCGGCCGCGTCCGCGTCCGCCGGGCGGCGGGCGGCGCGGGCGGCGCGTTCTGCCACGACCTGGGAGAGGACCGCCTCCACTCCGGGGAACTCGCCGTCCGCCCCGTCGACGAAGGCGACGCGCGCGTCCATGCCGGGAAGCTCGGACCGGGCGATGCTGATGATCTCCTCGGCGAGGGAGCGCACCGGGGCCGAGGGCTCGCCGGGGACGGCCAGAACCAGTGCGGGAGCGCCCTCGGGCGCGACGACCGGCTCCGGCCGGCGATGCCTGCCGGGCTTGCGGGGACGCGGCATTCGTACGGGCAGCCCGCCTTCGGGACCAGTGGAGGAGCTCATGGCCCGGCATGCTAATGCCTTGGCACTATGCACAGCCGTGCCGGGGGTGATTGGTCCGTTGATGGGTGTTTCGCCCCGCGCGTCGAGCCGTTTCGTACGCTGCGCGTTGTGCACGACGGCGTACACGCCACCCGTCTTCCCGCCGGTCACACGGTGCGCAGCAGCGCCGGGTCGGCGGGCAGCGCCACGCCGTCCCCGGCCAGCCGGGCGGCGACGAGGAGCGCGCCGGCGAGCGGATCGCCGGCCGGCTCGGTCAGCCGGGCCCGGGGCAGCCGGTCGGCCACCTCCCGGCGCAGCGGACCGAGCAGCGGCTCACCCAGACGCACCAGCCCACCGGTGAGAGCCACGGCCGGCCGGTCGTCGGCCGGGCACACCGCGGCCAGCGCGTCGGCGACGTGCCCGGCCGCGGCCCGCAGAATGTCGGCCGCGACCGGGTCCCGGGCGGCGCAGGCCGCCACCTCGGGCGCGAAGGACGCCAGCACGGCGGCGCGGTCGGCGCGCGGGTAGAGCCGCCCCGGGAGCCCGGCGACCGGACCGAAGCGTTCCTCCGCGCTTGCGAGCAGAGCCGCCGATCCCGATTCCCTGCCGTCGTGCGCGCGGAGCGCCGCCTCCAGCGCCGCTCTGCCGATCCAGGCGCCGCCGCCGCAGTCGCCGAGCAGATGCCCCCAGCCGTCGGCGCGGCGCCAGCCGCTGAGGTCGGTGGCCAGTGCCACCATGCCCGTGCCCATCGCGGCCACCGCTCCGGGCCGTACGCCCAGGGCTCCGGCGTAGGCCGTGACCGCGTCGGCGGCGAGGGCGAGTCGGTCGGTGCCCAACTCCGCGCGGAGCACACCGGGCAGCCGCGAGCGGAGGTCCTCGCCCAGGGACGCCATGCCGGCGGCGCCGACGCACACGGCCGGGACCGGCTCGCCGCAGGCACCCGCCCCCGTCAGCAGGGTCCGGGCCGCCGTCACGACCCGGTGCGCCAGTTCCTCGGCGTCGATCCCGCCGGGACCCGTCCCGACGGGGGGCGTGGCGAGGACCGGCCCCGACGACATCGGACGCCCCCGGACGGCGTCGGCGAGTGCGACGCGCAGACCCGACCCGCCCGAGTCGACGCCGAGCACCCAACGGCTCACGGCAGCCGCCAGTCGACCGGCTCCGCCCCCTGTTCGGCCAGCAGTGCGTTCGTGCGGCTGAAGGGCCGCGAACCGAAGAACCCGCGGTCGGCGGACATGGGGGAGGGGTGCGCGGACTCGACCGACGGGAACCCCTGCAGCAGGGGACGCAGGTTGCGGGCGTCGCGGCCCCACAGGACGGCGACGAGCGGGGTGCCCCGTGCGGCCAGGGCCCGGATCGCCTGCTCGGTGACCTCCTCCCAGCCCTTGCCGCGGTGGGCGGCCGGACGCCGTGGGGCGGTGGTCAGCGCCCGGTTCAGCAGCAGGACGCCCTGCCCGGTCCACGGTGTGAGATCGCCCGTGGAGGGGCGTGGGAGTCCGAGGTCGCTGTGCAGTTCGCGGAAGATGTTCTCCAGGCTTCCCGGCAGCGGGCTGACCTCGGGGGCCACCGAGAAGGACAGCCCCACCGCGTGCCCGGGTGTGGGATAGGGGTCCTGACCCACGATCAGCACCCTGACCTCGTCGAAGGGTTGCTGGAAGGCGCGTAGGACGTTCGCCCCGGCGGGGAGGTAGGTCCGGCCCGAGGCGACCTCGGCGCGTAGGAAGTCGCCCATCGCGGCGATGCGTCCGGCGACCGGGTCCAGGGCCTTGGCCCAGCCGGCTTCGACGATCTCGTTCAGCGGTCGTGCAGCCACGGCCCTCACCCTACTGGCTCACGCGCCCGCCGGTGGCGACGTGCTCCGTCCACCGGCCTCACACCCGTGCGGCCCGCACGCAGAGCACGTCCGGGAGATGGGCCACGACCTGACGCCACGACGTGCCGTCGTCCGCGCTCGCGTAGACCTCACCGTTGCGGTTGCCGAAGTACAGCCCCGCCGGGTCGCCGCCGTCGGTGCACAGGGCGTCCCGCAGCACCGGACCGTGGTGGTCCGTCGCGGGCAGGCCGTCGGCCAGGCCGGTCCACGAACGGCCGGCGTCCTCCGTCCGGTAGACGCGGCAGCGGCGGCCGGCCGGCACCCGGTCGGAGTCGGCGTTCAGCGGGAAGAGGTAGGCGGTGTCCGCGCGGTGGGGGTGGGCGAGGACGGGGAAGCCGAAGGTCGACGGCAGTCCCGACTCGATCGCGCTCCACCTCCGCCCGCCATCGTCGCTGCGGTACACACCCCAGTGGTTCTGCAGGTAGAGGCGGTCCGGGTGCACGGCGTCGCGGGCGACCTTGTGCACGCACTGGCCGAACTCGGGCTGCGGGTCGGGCAGGAAGACGGCCGACACGCCGGCGTTCGAGGGTCTCCAGCTCTCCCCGCCGTCCTCGGTGCGGTAGACGCCGCCCGTCGAGACGGCGACCGTGACCCTGCCGGAGTCCCGCGGGTCGACGAGGACGGTGTGCAGCCCGAGGCCGCCGCCGCCGGGTTCCCACCGCTCCCGATGGGGGTGCTCCCACAGCGAACGCACCAGGGCGAACGACCGCCCGCCGTCCTCCGAACGGTAGAGCGCGGCCGGTTCCGTACCCGCGTAGACGACGTCGGGTTCCCCGGCGCCGCCGGGCGCCAGCTGCCACAGCCGCTCCAGTGACGCCCCGGTGTCGGCCGGGAAGCGGATCGCGGGACGCGCCGGCTCCTGCCAGTCACCGCCCAGGTCGGTGGAGCGCAGCACGGAGGGGCCCCAGTGGGCGCTGTCCGCTCCGACCAGGAGGGTCGGCCGGCCGGAGCGGGTGTCGAGCGCGAGGGCGGAGACGGCCTGGTCGGTGAAGTGCGCCCCCGCCCGCTCCCAGCCCCCGACTGCGGTGACCGGGCCGGAACCGGCCCGGCCGCGGAAGAGGAACAGACCTTTGCGGGTGCCGACCGCGAGCAGCACGTCAGTCATGCGGAACACCTCCGGAACGCTCTCCGGCAGCCAGTGTGCCCCCGGCTGCCGGTATCGGCGTCCCGAACGGTGTCCGCGCAGGTCAGGCGGCGCGTCCGTACGGCAGCGGAGCGGCCGGCCCGCTCGCGCCGAGCTCGCGTGCCGCCCGCCGGGCCCAGTACGGCTCGCGCAGCAGCTGGCGGCCCAGCAGCACCGCGTCGGCCTGGCCGTCCGCGATGATCTTCTCGGCCTGCGTCGGCTCGGTGATGAGTCCGACCGCCGCGACGGGAAGGCGCGTCTCGGCCTTCACCCGGGCGGCGAAGGGCACCTGGTAGCCGGGGCCGGTCGGGATGGTGACGTCGGAGGCGTTGCCGCCGCTGGAGACGTCCAGCAGGTCGACGCCGTGCCGGTGCAGGACGTCCGCGAGGCGCACGGTGTCGTCCACGGTCCAGCCGTCGGGCTCGAGCCAGTCGGTCGCCGAGACGCGGAAGAACAGCGGCAGGTCCTGCGGCCAGACCGCGCGCACGGCGTCGACGACCTCCAGGGCGAAACGGGTCCGGTTCTCGAACGAACCGCCGTAGTGGTCCGTGCGGTGGTTGCTGTGCGGAGAGAGGAACTCACCGATCAGATAGCCGTGCGCCCCGTGGATCTCGGCGACCTTGAACCCGGCCTCCAGCGCGCGTCCGGCCGCGTCCGCGAACTGGCCGACGATCGTCCGGATCTGCTCCACGGTCAGCTCGTCGGGTACCGGGTGGCGCTCGTCGAACGCGACGGGGCTGGGTGCCACCGGCCGCCATCCCTCCTCGTGCGCTCCGAGCGGTGCGCCTCCGCGCCACGGACGGTCGGTGGCGGCCTTGCGGCCCGCGTGCGCGAGCTGGATGCCGGGGACGGTGCCCTGGCCGGTGAGGAAGTCCGTGATGCGGCGCAGGCCGGTGGTCTGCGCGTCGTTCCACAGCCCGAGGTCGGCCGGGCTGATGCGGCCCTCGGGGCTCACCGCGGTGGCCTCGACGAGGATCAGTCCCGTACCGCCCGTGGCCCGTGCCGCGTAGTGGGCGAGGTGCCAGTCCCCGGCGACGGAGGTCTGCGGCCCCTGGGTGGGGGCGGAGTACTGGCACATCGGGGCCATCCAGACCCGGTTCGGAAGGGTGAGGGACCGCAGGGTGCGGGGCTCGAACAGGACGCTCACGTAAGGCTCCTCGGAAACGGTGGCGCGCCTCGGTGCGCGCAGTCATACGATACTCGTCGTAGTACGGCGAATGTCAAACTACGAGGATTCTCGTACGATGGAACCGTGACGACGCCATCCGCCCCTTCCGCCGCCGGCCGGGACCTGCCCCACCCGCACCGCTCGGAGATCCGCCTGGAGGGCGTGCTGCACGCGCTCGCCGACCCGATGCGCCTGGCGGTGGTCCGCCGGCTGGCCGCCGGGCCGGCCGAGCAGAGCTGCTCGGCCCTGGACCTGCCCGTCAGCAAGTCGACGACGACGCACCACTTCCGCGTCCTACGGGAGTGCGGAGTCATCAGGCAGACCTATCGGGGGACGGCCAAACTCAACCGGCTGCGCCGGGACGACCTCCAGGCCCTCTTCCCCGGGCTGCTGGACAGCGTGCTGGCCGCCGCGCAGGCCGAGGCCGTCCGGCGCGCCTGACCGCCGCCGGCCTCAGCGGCCGGTACCCCGTGCCGCCGCGAGCAGGCCGTCCCAGTCCGCGATCTTCGCCGTCGCGCGGCCGAGGCTGCCGCCCAGCAGCGCCTCGGCGGCCTCGACGTTCAGCCACCCCGACCACGGCACGGGGGTGCGGCCCCGGGCGCCGAGCCGGGCCAGCGGATCGGCCTCGGCCACCGGGCGCGCCGCGAGGGCGTCGGCGTCCGCCAGCAGCGCCGCCACCGTCTCCTTGGCGCACGGCCGGTTCGTGCCGATGACACCGGTGGGCCCCCGCTTGATCCAACCGGCCACGTACTCGCCGGGCGAGGGCCGCCCGTCGCGCAGGACCCTGCCGCCGTCGTGCGGAACCGTGCCGCGCGACGCGTCGAACGGCAGCCCGGGAAGCGGTACCCCTCGGTAGCCGACCGACCGCAGGACCCATCGGGCCTCGATGTCCTCGAACGAGCCCGTCCCCCGGACACCGCCCCGGCCGTCCGGTTCCGTCCGTTCGAAGCGCACGGCCCGGACCGTGCCGGTGTCGCTCCCGAGGATCTCGACCGGGCGGAGGAAGAAGCGCAGCTCGATGCGGCGGCCCGACCCCGCCGCCCCGCCGCGGCTCCAGTCCCCGAGCGCGGCCAGGTTGCGCCGTACGGGCCCCGGCAGACCCTCCGGCCGCACGTACCCCGGGTCGCGTGCCAGTTCCGCTTCGCGGACGAGCGTCCGCACGCCCGGCAGGGTGCCCAGCTCGCGCAACTCCCGGGTGGTGAACTTCGCCTGCGAGGGGCCGCGCCGCCCGACCACGTGCACGGTGCGCGAGCCGCCGTGCACCAGGTCCTCCAGAGGGCGTTGCGGCATGTCCGTCCCGTGCAGCTCCGCGGCACCCCGGACGAGCATGCGGGCCACGTCGACGGCGACGTTGCCGACCCCGATCACCACCACCGACGGGGCGGCGAGGGGGAAGCCGTCCCGGGCGTCGGGGTGACCGCTGTACCAGGAGACGAAGTCGGTGGCCGAGCAGCTGCCGTCGAGGTCCTCACCGGGGATGCCGAGCCTGCGGTCCGCGGCCGCTCCGACGCAGTAGACGACGGCCTGGTAGAGCTCGCGGAGCTCCTCGGTGGACACGCCGTCGTCCCCGACGCGCACGTTGCCGACGAACCGCACCCGCGGGTCCTCCAGTACCCTGCGGAGGTTCTGCTGGAGGGACTTGATCTTCTCGTGGTCGGGGGCGACGCCGTAGCGGACGAGGCCGTAGGGGCACGGCAGCCGGTCCAGGACGTCCACCGCCAGCGCGGCCGAGGGATCCTGGTCCAGCAGCGCCTGCACGGTGTAGACCCCGCTGGGTCCGGAACCGACGACGGCAACGCGCTTGAGAGCACTCACGGCTGGGCTCTCCCTTCGCCCGGATACCGTCCAGCATGGCACCGGAAGCCGCCGCGCGGGAGGCCGGCGGCCGGGTCACGGACGTCCGTCGAGCCGCTTTGGCGGGCGCCTCCAGCGGTACTCAGCCCCTCATCGCCCGCATCCGTTCGACCTCGGCCGACTGCTGCGCCGCCGTGTCGGCCGCGAGTTCCTCCACCCGGACGTCGTTGCCCGCGCCGAGCACCTCGGCGACCATGGTCACCGCCCCGTTGTGGTGGTCGATCATCAGCTCCAGGAACAGGGCGTCGAACGCCGCGCCCTCCGCGGCTCGCAGCTCCGCCAACTCCTCCTCGGTCGCCATCCCCGGCATGTCGCCGTGGGAGTGCCCGTGCCCGGACGCGTCCGAGCCGCTCTCCTCGGCACGGTCGGGGGCGTGCCGCTCGAGCCAGGCCCGCATGGCGGTGATCTCCGGGTCCTGGGCGGCCCGGATGCGGTCGGCCAGCTTCCGCACCGGCGCACCGCCCGCCCGCTCGGGCGCCAGGTCGGCCATCACCAGCGCCTGCTCGTGGTGCACGACCATGCGGCTCATGTAGTCGATGTCGGCGCTGTTGGGCTGGCGCTCCTTGCGCCCCTGCGCCTCCGCCTCCTGGGGGGAGAGGGTGTGTGCCCGCTCGCCCGGCGCGCCCGGTGCGATGACCGAGGGGCCGGCGGCCGGACTCCCCTCGGTGCCGCCGGTGCAGCCGACGGTCAGGGCGGCCAGTCCGAGCAGGGCCGCCAGGGCGGTGAGGCTCCCGGACACGCGCCGGTGCTGACGGTTCATCACGACGTCTCCTCCTGTGGCGTGGTGGGCGCGCGCACACGCGGGCGGTGCTGTTCGGCCGCCCGACGTGCGCTTGCGGACAAGACTGCGCCTTCCTCTGTTGATCTGTACATGTAAGCGCCATACTGCACGAAGTTCCTGACCGAGCGCCTCCCCGACCGGGAGGGCGGAAGGAGAAGTCCGTGACGTCGTTGCCCTCACCCCCCGCACGGCGCAGACGCATAGCGGTGGCCGCGGCGGCCGCCGGCCTGTTCGCCTCGCTGCTCACGGCGGGCCCCGCGCTCGCCGTTCCCGACCCGGTGACCCCGCAGCCCGCGCCCGAGGTCGCCTCGGAGCCGAAGGAGGCGGCCATCGAGGCCGCCGTCGCCCGTGGGGAGCTGCCGGAACCGGGCGAGATCGTCCACAGCGACAACATCTCCCACCTGACCACGATGCCCAGGACCGCGCTGACCGGGACCAACACGGACATCGCCTTCCAAGGCGACCACGCGTTCGTCGGAAACTACGACGGCTTCGTCGTCTACGACATCAGCACGCCCGCGTCGCCGCGCGTCGTCAGCCAGGTGCTCTGCCCGGGCGGCCAGAACGACATCTCGGTCTCGGGCGACCTGCTCTTCCTCTCCGTGGACTCCTCCCGCAGCGACGACAGCTGCACCAGCGTCTCGCAGCCCGCCACCGAGAAGAGCTCCTGGGAGGGCATCCGCGTCTTCGACATCAGCGACAAGAGCCACCCGCGCTACGTCTCCGCCGTGGAGACTCCGTGCGGTTCGCACACCCACACCCTCGTTCCGGGCAAGAAGAAGATCCACGTCTACGTCTCGTCCTACTTCCCCCGCGACGTCTTCCCCGACTGCCGGCCGCCGCACGACGGCATCTCGATCGTCGAGGTGCCCCGCACGGCGCCGGAGCGGGCCGAACTCGTCTCCTTCGCCCGGCTGTTCCCCGACGGCGGGTACCCGGGCGAGGAGGACCGCCCGGACAACGTCCCCACCACCGGCTGCCACGACATCACCGCCTACCCCGCCCTGCGCCTCGCGGCCGGGGCCTGCATGGGGGACGGCGTACTGCTCGACATCAGCCGGCCGGAGCGGCCACGGGTGATCGACCGGGTGCAGGACCGGGAGAACTTCGCCTTCTGGCACTCCGCGACGTTCAGCCAGAACGGACGCAAGGTCGTCTTCACCGACGAGCTCGGGGGCGGCGTCGGTGCCACCTGCAACGAGCGCACCGGTGACGAGAAGGGTGCCGACGGCATCTACCACATCAGGGGCAAGGGCGCGAAGTCGCGCCTCGACTTCGTCAACTACTACAAGATCCCCCGGCACCAGGCGGACACCGAGAACTGCGTCGCCCACAACGGCTCGCTGATCCCGGTGCGCGGCCGCGACGTCATGGTGCAGTCGTGGTACCAGGGCGGCATCTCCGTCTGGGACTTCACCGACTCCCGCCGTCCGAAGGAGATCGGCTACTTCGAGCGGGGCCCGGAGTCGACCGAGCGGCTGACGTTCGGCGGCACCTGGTCCGCCTACTACTACAACGGCCACATCTACTCGAGCGACCAGAACGGGTTCGACGTCCTGCGGATCGACGACCGGCGCACCGACGGCGCGAAGCGGGTGCGGATGGACGAGCTCAACGTCCAGACGCAGCCCCGCTACCGCCGCTGACCCCGCCACACCGGCACGTCTCGCGCAGGGCCCGCAACTCACGGGTGCCGCCGTGCGGTTCACCGCCCGGCGGCACCCCGAGCCGCCAGTCCAGGCCGTAGCGGCTGAACAGTTCGGCGCGCAGCCGGGGCAGCGGCATGGGGATGCCCGGCAGCAGGAGCGCCACGACGGCCCCCATCAACAGCGCCCGAAGCAGCGGGTAGTCGGCGTCCACGTCCGGGGCGCCGTACGAGGTCATCGCCCGGCGCAACTCCGCCGCGAGCCGCTGCTGCTCCTCGCACTGCACGAAGCCCTCCTGCTGCAGGATGCCCGCCATGTGGGTGCGCATCAGGGTGGGATGCGTGCGGGCCAGTCCCAGGACGGCGTCGATCGCCCGCGCCAGCATCTCGCTCCCCGCCTCGGGCCCCTCCGGCCGCGGATCGGCGTCCAGGGCGGCACTGAGGGTGCGGTGCATCAGACGGTGCACCGCCGACTGCAGCAACTGCCGCTTGCCCGGGAAGTAGTACGAGATCAACCCGCGCGCGGCGCCGGCGCGGCCCGCGATGTCCCCGAGCGTGGTGGCCTCGTAGCCGCGCTCGTCGACCAGTTCCACCGTCGCCTGCAGCAGTCGCTCGCGCGAGCGTCGGCGCAATTCTTCGTTGACCGAAGCGCTCCGAGGGGACATGCTGTAACTCCTGCGTTGACTGGCTCCCAGCCAATATACTCAGCCAGGTGCCGGAGCACGCTCCTTCGGAGCACTCCGGCAGCCGGTCTCGGGCGACGCGGGGGATCGTCCGAGACCGGCTCTGTCGTGCGCGCCGCCCCGTGGCTCCACGCGGCTCAGCCGAGCGCGCGCAGCCCGGGGACGAAGGCGACCAGCAGCGGGACCACGGGGATGAGCGAGGCCAGCGCCGTCACGCGCAGCCGCCGCCCGACCGACAGCCGGTTCGCGGGCCCGAGCAGTCGGCTCACCCGCTGCGGCAGGTCGTCGTGGACGTGGGCGTGGTCGCCGCCCGGGCCGAACACCCCGCGGTCCTCGTTCAGCCCGACCAGCGCCAGCGCCGTGGTCAGCCGGCCGCAGCGGCGGGACGCGACGTCGTCGGCCGCCAGCTCCACCAGGCGGTGCATCTGCTGCCGGAAGGCCCGGAAGACGGGCACCCGGGGGAAGGCCGAGGCCAGGGCCGAGGACGAGTGCAGCAGCCAGTCGTGGCGTGCCCGCACGTGCCCCTCCTCGTGTGCCAGGACGGCGTCGAGCTGACGTCCCTTGAGCCGGTGCAGGGCCGCCGTGGTGATCACCAGCCGGGCGTCGGCGCCGGGCAGCCACCAGGCGCCGGGACGCGCGTCCTCCAGCACGGTCAGCCGACCCCCGTCGGCCTCCTCCTCGCCGGGCAGCCGGGGCGAGCGCTCCCGCAGCTCCGCGCGGCGGGCCCGGCGCGCGGCACGGACGCCGAACACCTCCCGGCCGAGCATCGCCGCCGTCCAGGCCCCGCCGCCGAAGAGCGCGACGGCGAGCACGGCGGCCCACGGATCGCCCTCGCCGGAGAGCGCGTAGGCGTCGATGACCTGTTGGGGGGCGGGCGCGAACACATGGCCCCGGACGGCCTGCCACGCCTCCGCGCCGCACAGGGCCATGGCCAGGACGCAGCACAGCAGGACGGCCGCCACGACGCACTGCCACACCCACAGGGCGAGGATCGGTTCCCGATCCGCCCAGGAACTCCGGGCCAGCAGCCGCGGCGCCGTCGCCGCGGTCAGGCCACCCAGCAGGATGAGGGCGAACGCGACCGTCATGGCGCCAGCCTAGGACGGCCCGCTACCCCTCGGTACGCCGACCGTCCCGAAGTGACGCACGCCTCACCGGGCCCGGTGTGCCTCATCAGCCCAGCAGCATCGCGCACATGGCCAGCGCGAGGGTGAGCCGGCAGGCGTCGGTCACGCCGGGCGAGGCGAGGACGGCCGACGGTGAGGGACCGGGCCCGCCCGAGGCGGCCGGCACGGGCAGCAGCCGGACGCCGCCGGCCACCGCGTACCCGGCGAAGTAGAGCAGCAGGCCCCCGGTCACCACGGCGGGTCCGCCGTGGTGACCGGCACTCATGCTGAGGACCAGGTAGCCCATGGCCGCCGCCTCGGTGAGGTGGTGGAGCTGGTGCCCCATCCCGCGTGAGCGCAGGCTGAGCGCCCACAGCGCCGAGGCGGCGAACAGGGCCACGTAGAACGGCCCGGGAAGCCGGGCGCCGGGTACCGACATGAGGGCCATCGACCAGGCCATGACGGTCTCGGCGACGGCCGCCTCCCGCGCCCGCCGCGCCGCCCGGCCGGCCGTGCCGCCGACGGCCCCCCGGCGGGCGCGGGTCAGACAGACCGCGCCCGCCAGCGCACACACGCCCGTCAGCAACCAGCCGACCAGTGCCGGGCCGTGCATGGCCACCTCCCCATCCCCTTGCCGGGGAGTGTGCCCTCAGGAGGCGGTGGCGCATGGGGGCGCGCCGGGGCAGAGGGGGCGCGTCGACGTCAGATGCCCGGCCGGTACCGCAGCGGGTGGTCGTCGGGGATCTGCACCACGCACAGCCGGACGTCGTCCGGCGCGGCGACCCACATCTCGATCAGCCCCCACGGTTCGCGCACCGGCGCGCGCAGCACGTCCACGCCCCGGTCGGCGAGCTCACGGTGCGCCTCGGCGGCGTCGGCGACCTGGAGCCACAGCCGCAGCCCCGGCGCGCTGGGGCGCTCGGAGCGGCCGGACACCTCCAGGAAGCCGCCCCCGAGGAAGTAGACGGTGCCCCGCTCGGGGCCGGTCCCGAACTCCCGCTGGACGGCGAGCCCCACGCGCCTGCCGTAGAAGTCCCGTGCCTCCTCCGGGTCGGTCGGTCGCAACAACACCCTGCTGCTCAGTACGTGAACCATGCGGTGACTCTAGGGGCTGTCGCCCCGCGGGAGACCCTTCGCGGAGGGCCTCCCGCGCGGTGCCCGCACCCGAAGGCGCCGGGTTAGGCTCGGGCGCCATGGACACCGCACAGCCCGCCCTCACCTTCCGGACGGCCACCGAGAGCGACGTCGATCCCCTGGTCGCCCTCGTGGAGTCCGCCTACCGGGGCGAGTCCAGCCGCGCCGGCTGGACGACCGAGGCCGACCTGCTGGACGGCCGCCGCACCGATCCCGAGGGGGTGCGCGCACTGGTGGCGGACCGCAGCAGCCGGCTCCTGGTGGCGGAGCGGGAGGGGCTGCCGGTCGCGTGCTGCCACCTGGAGCGGCGGGAGCGGCCGGAAGGACCGGTCGCCTACTTCGGCATGTTCGCGGTCCGCCCCGGTCTCCAGGGCGCCGGGCTCGGGCGCCGGGTACTGGCGGAGGCCGAGCGCACCGCGGCCGCGCTGTGGGGCGCCCGCATGATGGAGATGACCGTCATCACCCAGCGCGAGGACCTGATCGCCTGGTACGTGCGACGGGGCTACGCGCGGACCGGCCGGACGAGCCCCTTCCCCTACGGGGACGAGCGCTTCGGCATCCCGCGCCGACCGGACCTGTGCTTCGAGCTGCTGGTCAAGCCCCTGGGCTGACCGCCGGGGCGTCCGCCGGGACGTCGGCGAGCGCGCGCCCGATCTCCGGCAGGTCCGTCACGACCCCGTCCAGACCCAGCTCCCGGGCCCGAGCGAGCTCCTGCGGCGTGTTGACGGTCCAGCTGATGACCTTGATGCCCGCCGCGTGGCAGCGCTCGACGACGTCCGGTCGAAGGTGCCGCAGCTCGCAGGAGACCGTCCCGGCGCCCAGGCGGGCCGCCCGTTCCGGCGCCGTCGGTGTCGAGCCACCGGTGACCAGGGCGATGGGGATGTCGGGGAGACGCCTGCGGGTCTCGGCGAGTGCCTCCTCGTGGAACGAGATCACCCAGATCCTGTCGTGCAGCCGTCGCCGTTGGACGACCTCGGCCAGGACGCGCGCGGCGGCCCCGTTCTTGATCTCCGCCTGCAGGGGGGCCGTGACGGCGTCGACGACCTCGTCGAACACGGGCACGCGTTCCCCGAGGCCGGCGTCCAGGCCGCGCAGTTCCGCCACGGTCATGTCGCCCACGCGCCCGGACCCGTC
This sequence comes from Streptomyces chumphonensis, assembly GCF_014779715.1. Lineage (GTDB taxonomy): Bacteria > Actinomycetota > Actinomycetes > Streptomycetales > Streptomycetaceae > Streptomyces > Streptomyces chumphonensis. The sequence continues at coordinate 93,618 of NZ_JACXYU010000002.1, read as the reverse complement.
GGTGGTGCGGTCCACCTCGGCGTCGTGCATGACGACCAGCTCCCCGTCCTTGCTCAGGTGCAGGTCGAGCTCGATCATGTCCAGGCCCTCCGCCTGCGCGCGGCGGAAGGAGCGGAGCGTGTTCTCCGGCTCGACTCCCATGACCCCGCGGTGCCCGACGGTCAGCAGTCCCACGTGGTTCTCTCCTCGTTGTGCGGGGTTCCCCCGGTCCGGCGTCGACCGGGCGCCAGCCTAACCGGCGCGGCCAAGTCGGGCTGAACGTGAGACGTCCGCCGGGTGGCCTGGGCCGAACGGGTGAGACAGGGGAGCGAAGGTGCGAACTGTACTGAACGGCACTTTCCTTGCATTTCACCTCGGACGTCCTGGGCTTCCGAGGTTCGGCCGAAAGAATCCTGCATTTTCCTCAGCAGTTCGGGAAGATTTCCTGCGTCTCCGCTTGAGGTGTGGGACGTGATGTGCCTACGGTAGGTCGTACAAGATTTTCTTCCGTGGAGGGACAGCGATGACGGATATTCTTTCGCCTGCGTTTGCCGAGGGAGATGTTCGTCCTGTCGGCTCGTCGATATCCGCGCCGGTGGACGCTGCCGAGCGGGTGGTCGGCCACCCCGCCTGGACCGAACTGAAGGACGCCGTGGAGCGGATCCGCCCCTGGCAGACGAAGGACGGCTCCGTCGACTTCGCGGCCGAGGACGCGCCCACCCGGGAGGTCGTCGAAGCCGAGGTCGAGCGGGTCGCCGCCGCCGTCGAGCGGCTGGCGCCGCTGCTGCCGCACAACGCCTCCTACCACCGGGCCCTCGTGGCCGACCTGCGCCGCTGGGCCGAGGACGGCTTCCAGGTGCCGGACTTCCTGGACTCGCTGCTGGCCTTCCAGCCCGCCGAGCAGCGCGTGGACGGGCGTCAGCACCTCGTCGTCTTCCCCATGTACACGCAGAACGGCAACCCGAACCGCAACCTGGAGGCCGTCGTCCTGCGCATGGTGTGGCCCGACTGGCTGGCCGACCTGGAGCGCACCCGCTACGACAACCCGCTCTTCCTCGGCATCACCTTCGAGGACTTCACCAGCGGCTACGACACGCACTCGGCCGTCCTCTTCCCCGAGACCATCGCGGTGCGCGAAGCCCCGGAGCGGTTCACCTGGGGCGGCATCTTCTGCGACCGCGAGGCGGCCCGTTTCCGCCGCGTCGTCGAGTCCGCCTGCGACGTGACCAGCCTGCGACTCCCCGAGGACGCCCTGGCCCTCCTCGGCGACCAGGAGCGCACCCAGCAGGCCTTCGTGCTGTGGGACATGGTGCACGACCGCACGCACAGCCACGGGGACCTGCCCTTCGACCCGTTCATGATCAAGCAGCGCCAGCCGTTCTGGATGTACGGCCTGGAGGAGCTGCGCTGCGACCTCACGGCCTTCCACGAGGCCGTCAAGCTGGAGGCCGACGGCGTTCCGCAGGGCCGTGACGTGCAGTACGCCGTCCTCCTGGACCGCCTGTTCCGCTTCCCCGTCAGCGGGGAGCGCAACCGCAACTACGACGGGCTCGGCGGTCAGCTGCTCTTCGCCTACCTCCACCAGAGCGACGCCCTGCGCTGGACCGACAACAAGCTCACCATCGACTGGGACCTCGCCCGCGAGGTCACCGTCCAGCTCCGCGAGGAGATCGAGACGCTGTACCGCCGGGGCATCGACCGGCCCAAGCTGGTGCACTGGCTCAAGGCCTACGAGCTCGTCTCGACGTACCTGGCCCCGCACCCCGGCTCCACCTGGGCCAAGGGGCCCGAGGCCCTCGACCTGAGCCTGCCGCCGCGCAAGCTCGTCGACGAGGTGCATCCGGACGAGTTCCCGCTCAGCATGTTCTATGAGGCGCTGGCCAAGAAGCTGCGCAGTGTGATCGCCTCGACCGAGGGCATCACCGCGGACCGCGTCACCGCCCCCGTGGCGGCGTGAGCGCACGCGGCACGGGCCGTGACGGCGGCGGCGACGGAACAGAGCGACAGGCGGGCACAGTGGAGGCGAGTGGCATGACGAGCGGTACCCCGGGCAACGGCGGAGCGGGATCACTGGAGGGCGCGGTCGTGGCCGTGGCCGGGGCCGGTGGACCCGCCGGACACGCGACGCTGCTGCGGCTCGCGGAGGCGGGCGCCGTCGTCGTCGGCGCCGACGCGGACCCGCAGCGGCTGGCCGAAGGGGTCGACGCGGCCCGCTTCGCCCACGGCGGCGCCACCGTCGTCGGCGACACCGTGGACCTCCTGGACCTCGACGAGACGCGGGAGTGGGCCCGGCGCACCGAGAAGGAGTTCGGCCGGATCGACGGGCTGGTCCACCTGGTCGGAGGCTGGCGCGGTTCGGCGACCTTCGCCGACACCGACCTCGCCGACTGGGAGCTCCTGGAGAAGCTGCTCATCCGCACCGTCCAGCACACCTCCCTCGCCTTCGAGGGCGCGCTCGCGCGGTCGGGCCGGGGTCGTTTCCTGCTCGTCAGCGCGGCCGGGGCGGGCAGGCCCACGGCCGGCAACGCCGCCTACGCGGCCGCCAAGGCCGCCGCCGAGGCGTGGACGCTCGCCATGGCCGACGCGTTCCGCAAGGCGGGGGGCGAGCGGGGACCGCAGGCGGCGGCTGCGATCCTCGTCGTGAAGGCGCTGGTGCACGACGCGATGCGCGCGGAGCGCCCGAACGCCAAGTTCGCGGGCTTCACCGACGTCACCGACCTGGCGGACGCGATCACCGGCACCTGGTCCACCCCCACCGAGGAAGTGAACGGAAACCGCCTGTGGCTCACCCCGAAGCCCTGAACGACCCCACACGCGCACGGACCGACGCCAAGCGGCGCCACGACCCCCGGGCCCGCGGGTTCGCCAGCGACAACTACGCGGGCGCCCATCCGGAAGTGATGGCGGCGCTCGCGCTGGCCAACGACGGGCACCAGACGGCCTACGGCGGGGACGAGTACACCGGGCACCTCCAGCAGGTGGTGCGTCGGCACTTCGGCCCCCGCGCGGAGGCGTTCCCCGTCTTCAACGGAACGGGCGCCAACGTCGTCGCGCTCCAGGCGGTCACCGACCGCTGGGGCGCGGTCATCTGCGCCGAGAGCGCGCACATCAACGTCGACGAGTGCGGGGCGCCCGAGCGGGTGGGCGGGCTCAAGCTGCTCACCGTCCCCACCGAGGACGGCAAGCTGACCCCCGAGCTGATCGACCGGGAGGCCTACGGCTGGGACGACGAGCACCGCGCCATGCCGCAGGTCGTCTCGATCACCCAGAGCACGGAGCTGGGCACCCTCTACACGCCCGCGGAGATCAAGGCCATCTGCGAGCACGCACACGAGCGCGGCATGGTGGTGCACCTGGACGGTTCACGGATCGCCAACGCCGCCGCCTCCCTCGACGTCCCCATGCGGACGTTCACCAACGTGGCCGGGGTGGACCTGCTCTCCCTCGGCGGCACGAAGAACGGGGCGCTGTTCGGCGAGGCCGTGGTCGTCCTCAACCCCGGTGCCGTCCGGGGCATGAAGCACCTGCGCAAGCTCTCGATGCAGCTGGCCTCCAAGATGCGCTTCGTCTCGGTGCAACTGGAGGCCCTGCTGGCGGGGGACCTGTGGCTGCGCAACGCCCGGCACGCCAACAGCATGGCCCGGCGGCTCGCGGAGGGCGCCGGTGCGGTCAAGGGCGTGGAGATCCTGTACCCGGTGCAGGCCAACGGCATCTTCGCCCGGCTCCCGCACGACGTCAGCGAGCGGCTGATGAAGCACTACCGCTTCTACTTCTGGGACGAGGCGGCGGGCGTCGTGCGCTGGATGTGCGCCTTCGACACCACCGAGGAGGACGTCGACGGGTTCCTCGCGGCGCTGCGGGCGGAACTGGACTCCGGCTCCTGAGCCGGCCGCCGAAGCCGCCGACGGCCGCCACCGGGCCCCCGGGCCCGGTGGCGGCCCTCTCTCACGGCTGCGGAGGCGCCGGCGCGGTGCCGCCGAGGTGGGCGGGCAGCCACCAGGAGTCGTCCGCGTTCTTCGGCCGGGCCGGGTAGGCGCGCTGAGCGGCCTCCAGCAGCTCCTGCACCCGGCCGCGCAGCCGCTCGGTGACGGCGCCCACCGACTCCCCGGCGCGGGGGAGGAGCGGAGCACCGACGCGGATGGTGATCGGGAAGTGGTTGCGCCCGAAGTCGCGGGGGCGTCCCTTCGTCCACAGGCGCTGCGTGCCCCACAGGGCCACCGGGAGGAGCGGGACGTCGGCCTCCTGGGCCATCCGCGCCGCGCCGCTCTTGAACTCCTTGAGCGTGAACGACGGAGAGATGGTCGCCTCCGGGAAGACGCCGACGATCTCCCCCGACCGCAGCGCCCGCACCGCGTGCCGGTAGGCGTCCTTGCCCGCCGCGCGGTCCACCGGGATGTGCTTCATGGCCCGCATCAGGGGGCCGGAGACCTTGTGGCGGAAGACGGACTCCTTCGCCATGAAGCGCACCAGCCGCTTCGCGGGCAGTGCGGCCCGTCCGGCGAAGATGAAGTCCAGGTAGCTGATGTGGTTGCTGACCAGGACGGCACCACCCCGCTGCGGCACGTGCTCGGTCCCCTCGATGTCGAAGCGCAGGTCGATCGCCTTGAACCAGGTGAGCGCCGTGCGGATGACGGGGGGATAGACGAGCTCTGCCATGGGGGTCCTTCGAGAAAGCGGCCGCCGGGCGGGGTGCCCGGCCGGTCCCTGTGAACTTACGCGTCCGTAACTTCCCGGACCAGCCCGGGGTGAGGAGATCCCGATCACGTTGTTCGCGGCCCCGCCCGCCGGCCGGGAAAGCGCCGCGCGCGACGCGAAGTCCGCACGTCACAGCGGCCGTACGCGGCGGCGGGGCGCGGGCGGGCGCCCCGCCGCGCAGGGGCCGGGATGCGATGCTGGCAGGGACGGAAGGACCGGTCGGCCGGGCGGCCGGTCGGCCACCGGCGACCGGAGGAGAGAAGAGGCGGGCATGACCGAGCGGAACCGGGCACGGCGGCTGAGCGCGGCGGATCTCGCCGTGGCCCGGCTGGGGGAGCGGGCCACGCTCGTGCAGTTCTCGACGGCGTTCTGCCAGCCGTGTCGGGCCACGCGCGGGGTGCTGCGGCAGGTCGGCGGCATGGTCGACGGCGTGCTCCACGTGGAGGTCGACGCCGAGGACCGACTGGCGCTCGTCCGCGACCTGGGAATCGAGGCCACCCCCACCGTCCTGGTGCTCGACGGTGGCGGGCGCGTCGTGCGCCGGGCCGTCGGCCCCCCGCGCACCGTGGACGTGATCGCCGCACTGGGCGAGGTCCTGTGAGTGGCGCGTGACCGATCTCGCACCCTCCGGCCCCCGCGGCCGCTTGACGCCGCCCACCGCCAATCGTCAGGGTGACGCTATGGGTGAGGTCAGACGGTCCGGGAGCCGCCGGTGAGGCCGCGGGACGCGGTCGGCGCCGCGGTGCTCGACGGCGGTCCCGACCTGCTGCGGGCCGCGTTCCGCCGCCATCCGGCCGGGGTGGCCGTGATCACCGCCGCCGAGCCCGGTGCGGGCGGTGCGGCGGTGCGGCCGGTCGGCTTCACGGCCTCGTCGGTGGCGTCGGTCGCCGCCGACCCGCCGCTGCTGTCCTTCGGCGTGGGCACCGGTTCGTCCAGCTGGCCGGTCCTGGCGGAGGCCACCCATGTGGGGGTGCACTTCCTGGGCGAGCACCAGCAGGGCCTGGCCGAGACGTTCGCCCGGCACGGCGCGGACCGCTTCGCGCCGCCGCTTCAGTGGCGCCCGGGTCCCTTCTCCGTTCCCGTCCTGGGGGACGTCCCGGTGTGGCTGGTGTGCCGGGTGGCGGGCCGGGTGCCCGCCGGCGACCACCGTGTGGTCGTCGCCGAGGTCGTGGCGGGCGACGCCGACGGGCCCGGTCGGCCGCTGCTCTATCACCAGGGGCGCTTCACGGCGTTGCGTGATTGAGTCGAGTCAGCGTTTCGCTCGTCCCGCGTTGGCAAGGTCACAGTTCACCGGCCTTGCTTCCCGGGAAAGTGATGGATGTACTGGCGAGTAATAAACTGGTCGGAGGGACCGGCCCACCCGGCCGGAACCCGCCCCAGCAGGCGCCTATGCTGCCTGCGAAGGCAGCAGCCCGTAAAGACGATGCAGTAGGAGAGCCGGCGTGAGCTTGAGGATCGTTGTCTGTGTGAAGTACGTGCCCGACGCCACCGGCGACCGGCACTTCGCCGAGGACCTGACCACCGATCGCGACGCGGTGGACGGCCTGCTCTCGGAGCTCGACGAGTACGCGGTGGAGCAGGCGCTGCAGATCGCCGAGAACGCCGACGACGCCGAGGTCACCGTGCTCACGGTCGGCCCGGAGGACGCGAGCGACGCGCTGCGCAAGGCCCTGTCCATGGGCGCCGACAAGGGCGTGCACGTCGAGGACGACGACCTGCACGGCACCGACGCCATCGGCACCTCCCTGGTGATCGCCAAGGCCATCGAGAAGACCGGCTACGACCTGGTGATCTGCGGTATGGCCTCCACCGACGGCACGATGGGCGTGCTGCCCGCGCTGCTGGCCGAGCGGCTCGGTGTGCCGCAGGTGACCCTGCTCTCCGAGGTCTCCGTCGAGGACGGCAAGATCACCGGGCGCCGGGACGGCGACTCCGCCACCGAGCAGCTGGAGGCCGCGCTGCCGGCCGTCGCCTCGGTCACCGACCAGTCCGGCGAGGCCCGCTACCCCTCCTTCAAGGGCATCATGGCGGCCAAGAAGAAGCCGGTGGAGTCCCTGGACCTGGACGACCTGGACATCGAGGCCGAGGAGGTCGGCCTGGACGGTGCCTGGACGAAGGTCGAGGACGCCACCGCACGTCCGGCCCGCACCGCCGGCACCGTCGTGAAGGACGAGGGCGAGGGCGGCAAGCAGCTCGCCGAGTTCCTGGCGGGCCAGAAGTTCATCTGAGCACCGCCGCCCGCCCCAAGCCCGCACATTCTTCGCAGGAGCGATCCCATGGCTGAAGTCCTTGTCTACGTCGACCACGTGGACGGTGCCGTCCGCAAGCCCACCCTGGAGCTGCTGACCCTCGCCCGCCGTATCGGCGAGCCGGTCGCCGTCCACCTCGGCGCCGGTGCCGACACCGCCGCGGCGACCCTGGCCGAGTACGGCGCGGTGAAGGTCCTCGCCGCCGACGCCCCCGAGTTCGCCGACTACCTGGTCGTACCCAAGGTGGACGCGCTGCAGGCCGCGTGCGACGCGGCGTCCGCCGACGGCTCCCCGGCCGCCGTGCTGCTGCCCTCCTCCGCCGAGGGCAAGGAGATCGCCGCCCGCCTGGCGCTGCGGTTGGGCTCCGGCATCATCACCGACGCAGTCGACCTGGAGGCCGGTGACGAGGGTCCGGTGGCCACCCAGTCGGTGTTCGCCGCCGCCTTCACCACCAAGTCCCGCGTCTCCAAGGGCACCCCGGTCATCACGGTCAAGCCCAACTCCGCCGCGCCCGAGGCCGCCCCGGCCGCCGGAACCGTCGAGCAGCTCCCGGTCTCCTTCGGCGAGCTGGCCACCGGCACCAAGGTGGTCTCCCGCAAGGAGCGCGAGTCGACCGGGCGCCCGGAGCTGACCGAGGCCGCGATCGTGGTCTCCGGCGGCCGTGGCGTCGGCGGCGCGGAGAACTTCAACGTCGTCGAGGCGCTGGCCGACTCCCTCGGCGCGGCCGTGGGCGCCTCGCGCGCCGCCGTCGACGCCGGCTGGTACCCGCACTCCAGCCAGGTCGGCCAGACCGGCAAGACCGTCTCGCCGCAGCTGTACGTCGCGGCCGGCATCTCCGGTGCGATCCAGCACCGCGCCGGCATGCAGACCTCGAAGACGATCGTCGCCGTCAACAAGGACGCCGAGGCCCCGATCTTCGACCTGGTCGACTACGGCGTGGTCGGCGACCTGTTCGAGGTCGTCCCGCAGCTCACCGAGGAGGTCACGGCCCGCAAGGGCTGACCGCCTCCGGCGCACCACGGCCGGGGTCCGCGCAGCAGTCGCTGTGCGGACCCCGGCCGTTCGCGTGTCCCACCCGACCGGCGGGCGGGTGTTGACGCGAGGGGAGCGGGAGGCATAGCGTCCAAGAAATTCAACGTTTTGTTGATGGTTCGAGGATTCGCGGTGGCCGCCGGGCCGCCCGGGGACGCAGGGAGTGCAGATGACGCAGGGCCGGCCGGGGGAGAACGAGGCGGAGGCGTCGGTGACCCTGACGCTCACACCGTCCGTGACGGAGCGGATCGGGGCGTCACTGGCCGCCGTCGACGCCGAACTGGACCGGCGCTACCCCGGTGATCCGGGTACGCGGCAGCCCGTGCACACCGTGTACGTGCCCGGTGACGTCCTCGCCGCCGACACCGCGCGCTCCTGGGGCGACCAGGCCCTCGGCCTGCTCGACGCCCACGCCCCCGACGCCGACGCGCTCGCCGCCGTGCTCGGGCTCGACGACGCGCTCGCCGCGGACGTCCACGCGCGGGTGCGGGCCAAGCTCCGCCGTGAGCCCGTGGAGGACCTGCGCATCGACTTCGAGGACGGCTACGGCAACCGGCCGGACGCCGAGGAGGACGCGCACGCCGCCCGCGCCGCCCGCCTCGTCGCCGCCGCGTTCGCCGACGGCGCGCCCTCCCGGGTGCCGCCGTTCCTGGGTATCCGCCTCAAGTGCATGGAGTCCGCCGTGCGCGACCGGGGCATCCGCACCCTCGACATCTTCCTCACCGCCCTCATGGAGGCCGGCGGCCTGCCCCCCGGCCTGGTCCTCACCCTGCCGAAGGTGACGTACGCGGAGCAGGTGACGGCCATGGTCCGGCTCTGCGAGGAGTTCGAGGCGGCACGCGGCCTGACACCGGGCCGGATCGGCTTCGAGATCCAGATCGAGACCAGTCAGTCGATCCTGGGCGCCGACGGCCGCGCCACGGTCGCCCGCATGATCGAGGCGGCCGAGGGCCGGGCCACCGGGCTGCACTACGGCACGTTCGACTACAGCGCGTGCTGCGGCGTGAGCGCGGCCCACCAGTCGCTGGACCACCCGGTCGCGGACCACGCGAAGGCCGTCATGCAGGTGGCCGCCGCGGGCACCGGTGTCCGGCTCTCCGACGGCTCGACCAACGTGCTGCCCGTCGGCTCGACGACCCGGGTCCACGCCGCCTGGAAGCTGCACCACGACCTCGTCCGGCGCTCCCTGGCCCGCGCGTACTACCAGGGCTGGGACATGCACCCCGGCCACCTGCCGACCCGGTACGCCGCCGTCTACGCCTTCTACCGTGAGGGGTACGAGGCCGCCGCCGCCCGGCTCGCCGCCTACGCGGCCGACGCGGGGGGCGACGTCATGGACGAGCCCGCCACCGCCAAGGCGCTCGCCGGGTACCTGCTGCGCGGCCTGGACTGCGGCGCCCTGGACGACACCGAGGTGGGTGTGGCCACCGGGCTGACCCGCACCGAACTGGAGGGCTTCGCGGCGCCGCGCCGCAGCGCCCTGACCGTCTCCGCTTCCTGAGGCGGCCCCACGACGCGCCCTCTCCGCGTCGCACGCTCGCGCCGCCCGGGCGGTGGCGGGCTGTACAACACGGGGAGGGCGGGCCACCATACCCGCCATGGCCCACGACCTCCTCCGGCCGCGCCCCGGTGGTCCCCGCGCCGTCGCCGCCCGGCCGGGAGCCGATCGGTGGACGCCACCCCGTGCGCCGCGCCCGACCCGGCGGCGCCTCCGCCACCCGCCCGGTCCGCCCGGGGGCGTTTCCCGTACGGGGCGGACGGGGCACGGAACAGGGGGCGACGAAGAGGGGGAGACGTGATCGTCTGGCTGAACGGCGCGGCGGGTGCCGGCAAGGGCGCGGTGGCGGGGGAGCTGGTGGAGCTCCTGCCCGGCAGTACGGTCTTCGACCCGTCCCTGGTCGGCTCCCAGTTGCGCGACCTGCTGCCGAGGGAGCGAACCGCCGAGGTGGTCGACTGTCGCGACCTGGCGGCCTGGCGGCGGCTGCTGGTGGAGACGGCCGCGGTGCTGCTGAGCGAGGTGCCGGGGCCGCTGGTGACGCCCATGACGTTGCTGCGCCAGGAGCACCGGGACGAGATCTTCGGCGCGCTCGCCTCCCGACGCGTGCCCGTGCGCCATTTCCTCCTCGACGCGGAGGAAACGATCCTCCGCGCCCGCCTCGCGGCCCGTGCGGCCCCCGGTACCCGCCCGGGGGACGACGAGCGCGCCCGGGGGGAGATGGCCGCCTTTCGGGCCGCCCGCGCGTGGCTGGCCACCGACGCGCACACCGTGGACACCACCGCACTCACCCCCCGCCGGACGGCCGAGCAGATCGCCAAGGCCGTGCACGACGGGGCTGGAACGTGCGACATCGTGCAGACCCCGCAGCCGACGGCGGAGACCGTGGCCGCGGGTGTCCTGCTCTTCGACGACCAGGACCGGGTCCTGCTCGTCGACCCCACCTACAAACCCGGCTGGGAGTTCCCCGGCGGCGTCGTCGAGGCGGGCGAGGCGCCCGCCCGGGCCGGTGTCCGGGAGGTCGCCGAGGAGTTGGGGCTGCGGCTGGCGGCGGAGCCCCGGCTGCTCGTCGTGGACTGGGAGCCGCCCGCTCCGCCCGCCTACGGCGGTCTGCGCCTCCTCTTCGACGGCGGACGGCTCACCCCGGACGTCGTGGACGGTCTCCTGCTGCCCCGAGCGGAACTGCGCGGCTGGCGCTTCGTCGGCGAGGAGGAGGCCGCCGGACTGCTGCCGCCGGTGCGACTGGCACGGCTGCGCTGGGCGCTGCGCGCCCGGGAGTGGGGACGCCCGCTCAACCTGGAGGCGGGCGTCCCGGTCGGGTCCGGGCCGGCCGGCTGAGCCGCTCAGCGGCGATCGGCGTACCGCTGGAGGAACAGGGCCTCCACGACCGACATGCGGTGCAGTTCGTCGGGCGAGACGCTCTCGTTGACGGCGTGGATCCGCGCGGCGGGCTCACTGAGCCCGGTCAGCAGGATCTCGGCCTCGGGGTAGAGGGCGGCCAGGGTGTTGCACAGCGGGATGGAGCCGCCCATCCCGGCCACCGCCATCCGCGCCCCGTCGTACGCCTCCGCCATCGCCTCGGCCATCGCGGTGTAGGCGGGGCTGGCGGTGTCGGCACGGAAGGGCTGGCCCTGACCGACCTCCTCCACACTCACCCGCGCACCCCAGGGGGCCCGGCTCCTCAGGTGCGCACTCAGCAGCCGGCCCGCGTCGGCGGCGTCCGTGCCCGGCGGGACGCGCAGGCTGACCAGGGCGCGGGCGGCGGCCTGCACGGAGGGGGTGGCTCCGACGACGGGCGGGCAGTCGATGCCCAGCACGGTGACGGCCGGGCGGGCCCACAGCCGGTCGGCGACCGTGCCCGAGCCGACCAGCCCGACCCCCTCCAGTACCTTGGCGTCCCGGCGGAAGTCCTCCTCGGGGTAGGGCAGTCCCTCCCACACGCCCTGTGCCGCGAGCCCGTCCACGGTGGTCGAGCCGTCCTCGGCCCGCAGTGAGTCCAGCAGCCGGATCAGCGCAGCCAGCGCGTCCGGTGCCGCGCCGCCGAACTGGCCGGAGTGCAGGTTTCCTTCGAGGGTGTCCACCTGGACGCGCAGCAGGGTCATGCCGCGCAGCACGCTGGTCACCGTCGGCAGGCCGGTGCGGAAGTTGCCCGCGTCACCGATGACGATCGTGTCGGCCGCCAGCAGTTCCGGATGGGCCTCCGCGTAGCGTTCCAGTCCGCCGGTGCCCTGCTCCTCCGACCCCTCCACGATCATCTTGACGGTCACGGGCACGCCGCCGTGGGCCCGCAGGGCCCGCAGGGCGAGCAGGTGCAGGATGAACCCGCCCTTGCAGTCCGCCGCCCCGCGCCCGTACCAGCGCCCGTCCCGCTCGGTCAGCTCGAACGGCGGGGAGTCCCACCCCGCGAGGTCCAGGGGCGGCTGGACGTCGTAGTGGGCGTAGAGCAGGACGGTGGGCGCGTCCGCGGGGCCGGGGAGCAGCCCGTACACCGACCGCGTGCCGTCGGGCGTCTCCAGCTCGGCGACGTCCGTGAAGCCCTCGGCGCGCAGGGCGTCGGCGATCCAGCGCGCCGCGCCCTCGCACTCCTCGACGGGGAACTGCGCGGGGTCGGCGACCGACTGGAAGCGCACCAGCGCGGCCAGTTCCTCGCGGGCCTGCGGCATCAGTGCCGCGACGGTCGCCGCGACGGAGTCCGATGCCGGGGGAGTGGGCGTGCCGTGTGTGGGGTCGGCGGCGTGCGCCGGGTGGTGCGCCATGCGGGAACGTCCTCCTGGATGCCGGGGTCGGGACACCGGAGAGCGGGATCGCCGCACGTCCGGCGGTGTGTTGATCCTCCCACAGCGGTCCTCGGGGGCACCGGGCCGTAGGATGCCGCAGGGGCCAGGCCCTTCCTGGCCGGTCGGTCGAGCGGGAGCAGAACAGATCGTGAGCAGCGAGAACACCCCCAGTACAGCCGACGGCGCCGGGGACGCGGGGGAGGAGTCGGCCGCCGTCTGGGACGTGGTCGTGGTCGGTGCCGGACCGGCGGGCGCCTCCGCCGCCCACGCGGCGGCCGTGGCCGGGCGGCGTGTCCTGCTGCTGGAGAAGGCCCGGCTGCCGCGCTACAAGACCTGCGGCGGCGGCATCATCGGCCCGTCCCGGGACGCGTTGCCGCCCGGGTTCGAACTGCCGCTCCAGGACCGCGTGCACGCCGTGACGTTCTCCCTGGACGGCCGCTTCAGCCGTACCCGCCGCTCGCGGCGGATGCTCTTCGGTCTGGTGAACCGCCCCGAGTTCGACCAGGCACTGGTCGAGTCGGCGCAGAAGGCGGGCGCGGAGCTGCGCACGGGCGTGACCGTCTCCCGGGTCGAGCAGCACGGTCCGGCGGTCCCGGACCGGCGCACGGTCGCGGTGGTTCTCTCCGGCGGCGAGACGGTGCTCGCGCGGGCCGTCGTGGGCGCGGACGGCAGTGCCAGCCGGATAGGGGCCCACGTCGGAGTGAAGATGGACCAGGTCGACCTGGGGCTGGAGGCGGAGATCCCCGTCCCGGACACCGTGGCGGAGGACTGGGCGGGGCGCGTCCTGATCGACTGGGGGCCGCTTCCGGGCTCCTACGGCTGGGTCTTCCCCAAGGGCGACACCCTGACCGTCGGCGTCATCTCGGCCCGTGGCGAGGGGGCGGCGACCAAGCGCTACCTGGAGGACTTCACGGCCCGGCTCGGACTGGCGGGGTTCGAACCGAGCGTCTCCTCGGGACACCTGACCCGCTGCCGCGCCGAGGACTCCCCGCTGACGCGCGGCCGTGTGCTGGTCTGCGGTGACGCCGCCGGGCTGCTGGAGCCCTGGACGCGGGAGGGCATCTCCTACGCCCTGCGTTCGGGTCGGCTGGCGGGGGAGTGGGCGGTCCGCATCGCCGGTGCGGGGGACGCCGTGGAGGCCCGGCGCCAGGCCCTCAACTACGCGTTCGCCATCAAGTCGGGCCTGGGCGTGGAGATGGGGGTCGGGCGGCGCATGCACCAGGTCTTCAGCCGCCGTCCCGGCCTGTTGCACGCGACCCTGACCGGCTTCCGGCCCGCCTGGAACACCTTCGCCGACATCACCCGGGGGTCCACGACGCTCGCCGAGCTCATCCGTACCCGGCCGCTGGCGCGCCGGGCGCTGACCGCGCTGGACAACCGCTCGCCCGACGGCGCTTCCTGACGGACGCGGCGGGCCGGACCCCGGGGCCGGGGGAGTCCGGCCCGGTTCCCCTCAGCGCTCCCGCGCGGACGGCTTGCGACGGACGTAGAGCTGCTTGCGCACCTCGGCCACGACGCTGCCGTCCGCCGCGGTGACGGTGCAGGCGAACCAGGGCAGCGCCTTGGAGCCGTCGGCCGTGGCGGAGGTGATCTCCTCCAGGCGGTCCGGCGTCAGCTTGAAGTCGGCGAAGACGTCGCCGCGTCCCGGTGAGACGAAGTCGATCTCACCGGCCCGGTCCCACACGATGTAGTCCCGGCCGAGCGACGAGACGACGAGCAGGGCCCAGAACGGGTCCGTCATGGAGAACAGCGAGCCGCCGAAGTGCGTGCCGAAGTAGTTCCGGTTGAAGCGGCCGAGCCGCAGCCGTACCCGGGCACTGCTCCAGTCGTCGGCGATGTGCAGAACCCGGACGCCCGCGAAGAGGAAGGGCGGCCACAGGTTCATTCCGCGGCGCAGCGTGGCCGCGCTGATTCGACGTGCCATGCGGTCAGGTTAGCACCGATATTACCGACGAGTAACTCCGGCGGGTGGTGCCTGGCCCCCGGAACGGGCACCGCACCCGAGCAGTGACTTCGCCCCTCACACGGCCGACAGCTCCCGCCATCGGGCTGCCAGGCCCGGGTCGCCCTCCACGGTGGCCGCCGTCAGTTCCGCCCGGTTCCACAGAGCCGTGTACAGCAAGGACGCCGGGCCGCTCACCGTGCAGTCCGCCCTGCCGTGCCCGCCCTCGGTGACCGCCGGTACGGCGGAGGTGACGCGTACCGTCCAGGTCCGTTCGGTGCCCGCGTCCCGGGTGCGGACCCGGAGCACACACGGCTTCTCGGCGCGCAGCCGACTGCGGTCGCGCGTGAGGATCCCGGCGAGCAGCTCGTCGATGCCGTCGGCAGCCAACGCGGCGTCCACCTCCGGCCGTTCGGTGCCGGCGGCGAGCTCGGCGTCGACCCGGTGGATCGCGGTCTCGTGCGCCTGGCGGCGGGCCCAGAACGCCAGCGGCGTCGGGGAGCCGGGCAGGAACGTCCAGCACTCCACGTCCTCCGGTGCGCCGGAGAGGGTGTCGAGCAGGCGTGCGTGCCCCTCGCGGTACCACCGCGCGAGCGTGGCGTCGGGGACGTCGTCCGACGCGCGCGGCGCGGGGGCGGCCCGGCGCTCGGCGACGGTGTCGGCGGCCCAACGGTGCACGTGTCCCTGGTGGATGACGAGGTCGCGCACCCGCCATCCGGGGCACGTGGGTACCGTGGCGTCCCATCCCGCCCGTTCGGCGGCGGAGAGGAGCGCTTCACCCTCCCGGGTGAGGGCGTGAAGGTGGTCCGTGGTCCGCATGACGGGGATTGTGCCACCGCCGTCGACGGGGTTTCATTTGTTTATCGTGAGCACAAAGCCAGAATGGATGCCGTGACCCACCACCGAAACCGTTCCGACCGGGGACGCAGCGCGCTGGGACCGGCGCTCCAGCTCGTCCACACCGGCCGCGCGCCCACCCGTGCCGTGCTCACGGCGGAGCTGGGCGTCACGAGGGCGACGGCGGGCGCCGTCGCCGCCGAACTCCAGGCCCTCGGCCTCATCACCGTGGACTCGCGACCCACCGGCTCCTCCGACGGTTCGCAGGGACGCCCCTCGCACCGCCTCGGAGTCGAACCGGACGGGCCCGTCGTGCTCGCCGCCCAGGTGCACGCCGACGGCTTCCGCGCCGCCCTCGTGGGCCTGGGCGGCACCGTCGTGGCCACCGCCCCCGGCTGCGGGGACGTCGGCGCCGACCCCGGCCAGGTCCTGCGCGAGGTCGTCGACGCCGGCGCCGAGCTCCTGCGCCGCACCGGCCGACGCTGTGTCGGGGCCGGGCTCGCCGTGCCCTCGGCCGTCGCCGAACCGGAGGGCACCGCGCTCAACCCGCTGCACGTGGCCTGGCCGCCGGGGGCGCCGGTCCGCGAGGTCTTCAGCGCCTGCCTGGCCGACGCGGGCGTCACCGGCCCCGCCCCGGGCAGCGTGGCCGTCGGGTACGCGGCCAACGACGTCAACCTCGGCGCGCTCGCCGAGCACCGCCACGGCGCGGGGCGCGGGGCGCGGCACCTGCTGTGCGTGGCCACCGGCCACCGCGGTGTCGGCGGCGCCCTCGTGCTCGGCGGACGGCTGCACACCGGCAGCTCCGGGCTCGCCCTGGAGGTCGGTCACCTGACGGTGGATCCGCAGGGCCGCCCGTGCCACTGCGGAAGCCGCGGCTGCCTCGACGTCGAGACCGACCCGCTGGCCTTCCTTGAGGCCGCCGGGCGTGACGCCGGGCCGGAGGTCTCCCTGCTCGACCAGGCCCGCGACCTCCTCCGCACGTGCTACCCCGGCGACTTCGCGGTCCGCGCGGCGGCCCACCGGCTGATCGACCGTCTCGGGCAGGGCCTCGCCTCGCTCGTCAACATCCTCAATCCCGACCGCGTCATCCTGGGCGGGCTCCACCGCGAGCTGCTGCGGGCCGACGAGGAGCGGCTGCGCGCCGTCGTCGCGGACCGGAGCCTGTGGGGCCGCAGCGGAGAGGTGCCCGTCCTGGCCTGCACCCTCGACCACAACTCCCTCGTCGGGGCGGCGGAGATGGCGTGGCAGCCCGTTCTGGACGATCCGCTGCTCCTCGCGGAGGTCTGACCGACCCGCCGGGCCGGTCGCCGTCCCGTGCCGCCGCATCGCGCGACGGCACGGGAGACGGCACGGGACACGGTTCAGGACCGCAGGAACGCGGCGAGCACGCGGTTGAACTCCCCGGGGCGTTCCACCATCGGCAGATGCGAGGCGTCCTCGATGACGGCCAGCCGCGATCCGGCGATGTGCGCGTGGAGGAACTCGGCGTCGGACACCGGCGTGTAGGTGTCCTCCTTCCCGACCACCACCAGCGTCGGAACGGCGATCCGGCTCAGCACCGGTGTGTAGTCGGGACGCTCGGCCCGCCCCCGCAGCGCGGCCGCCGCCCCCTCGGGGGGCGCGGCGAGCATCATGGCGCGCACCCGCCGGGAGGCCTCGGCGTACCGGGGGGCCACCATCTTGTCGATCGCCTCGGCCGTGTACCCGCCCATCCCCTCCCGGAGCAGGCGCTCGGCCATCCGACGGCGGCCGACCCTGCCGTCCTCGGTCTCCGCGTACGGCGCCGTGTCGCACAGTACGAGCCCCGCGACGCGTTCGGGGAACAGCCGGAAGAACTCCAGGGTGATCTGGCCGCCCATGGACACCCCGGCGACCGTGGCCCGTTCGATCCCCAGGTGGTCCAGCAGCCGCGCCAGGTCGGTCGCGAAGTGCGCCAGCGTCGTCGTGCCGGGGACGACCTCGCTGAGGCCGTAGCCGCGCAGGTCGGGCACGACGACCCGGTGCCCTGCGGCGGCGAACACCTCGGTCTGGGCGGCCCACAGCGTGCGGTCGAAGGGGTGGCCGTGGACGAGGAGCAGCGGTTCACCGGTGCCCTCGTCCAGATAGGCGGTGCGTATGCCGCCCAGCAGCGCTTCAGTGGTCATGCCGTGATGCTAAGCCCCCGTCACGCGCACGTCGGGGCGCTCGCCACGGCCGCCCGCCGCCTCAGCCGGGCACCGGGCTGGCGCGACCCGGCTCCCGCACGGTCGCGGTGGACGGCGCGGCCGCGGGGCGCGCGACCCGCGGGGAACCGGCACCCGGCCGCCTTCCCGCCGGTCGCCGTTCGCCCGGCGGCGGCGCGGGGAGCGTGAACCAGACGACCTTCCCCTCACCGCCGCGCTGGGCCCGCATGCCCCAGCTCGCGCTCATGGCCGCCACCAGGGCCAGCCCGCGCCCGCTGGTGGCCGTCGTGCCCGGGGAGCGCACCTCGGGCAGCCGGGGGTCGTGGTCGCGCACCGAGATCGTCAGCCGGTCCCACAGCAGCACGATCTCCACGGTGCAGTGCTTGTCCGCGCCGGTATGCCGGTGCACGTTGGCCAGCAGTTCGGTGACGCCGAGCGCGGCGGTGTCGGTCAACTGGGGCAGGTGCCAGTAGCGGAGCTGGGCGGAGACGATGCGGCGTACCTGGCCGATGCGCGAGGGCAGGGCCTGGAACTCGACCGCACAGTGCCTGCTGGGGGCGGGGTGACTGATCACGGCTGCGACTCCCTGGGGCCGGGGCGACGTACGGGGGCGACATGCGTGGCTGGGCGGAACCGGAACCCGGGCGACGGCCGCTGAGGGTTCCCGTGGCTTACCAGCGTGATCCAGCTCACATGGTTGCGCAAATCGGGTGGTGTTCACGGGTGCACGATGCGTCGATCCGCAGCGATCTTCGCCGCGCGTTCCCGGGCGTGACCGAGCGCGGCCGTCAACCGGGAGCGGTCACGCAGCGCGAGACCGAGCGTGTAGCGCGTCCCGCCCAGCACGACCACCGTCCGGCGCCGGGCGGGGCGCCACGCCCCCCACCACGGCCGGGGCAGGCGGACCTTCTCCACCGGTGCGCCGTCGATCTCCCGCCCGTAGCTGGTGAGCAGCGACATCCGGCCCCCCTGCACCAGCACCTGACCCGCGCGCGTCAGGGTGCGGGGCGGACGACGCACCGGGACACCGTCGACGTCGAACTCGGGAACCGTCATCGCGCACCACCTCACCCGCCGGTCACCGGAGGGTGACCGTCTCCTGCACGCAGTGTGCCCGGCGGTTCGGCGGTGCGCCAGAGGCCGCATATCATCGCCGCGTGAGCAGCCAGAACGTGTCCCGCACCGCCCGTCCCGCCCCCGTCGGGCAGCCCGCCGCAACACAGGACGTGGACCGCAGCGACACCGCCTACCGGGCCTGGCTGAAGAACGCCGTGCGCACCGTGCAGGCCGACGCCAACCGCAGCGCCGACACCCACCTGCTCCGCTTCCCCCTTCCGGAGGCCTGGGGGATCGACCTGTACCTGAAGGACGAGTCGACGCACCCCACCGGAAGCCTCAAGCACCGACTCGCCCGCTCGCTCTTCCTCTACGGGCTGTGCAACGGCTGGATCCGCCCCGGCAAGCCGGTGATCGAGGCATCCAGCGGCTCCACCGCCGTCTCCGAGGCGTACTTCGCCTCTCTGATCGGTGTGCCCTTCATCGCGGTCATGCCGCGCAGCACCAGCCGGGAGAAGACCCGCCTCATCGAGTTCCAGGGGGGCCGCTGCCACCTCGTGGACGACCCGCAGACCGTCTACGAGGTCTCGGCCCGGCTCGCCGCGGAGACCGGCGGGCACTACATGGACCAGTTCACCTACGCCGAACGTGCGACGGACTGGCGCGGCAACAACAACATCGCCGAGTCGATCTACCACCAGCTGCGGCTCGAACGCCATCCGGAACCCGCCTGGATCGTCGCCGCCGCCGGCACGGGCGGGACGTCGGCGACCCTCGGCCGGTACGTGCGCTACATGCAGTACGACACCCGGATCTGTGTGCCGGACCCGGAGAACTCCTGCTTCTTCGACGGCTGGGTCGCCGAGGACCCGCAGGCGGCGAGCGCGTGCGGCTCCCGGATCGAGGGCATCGGCCGCCCCCGGATGGAGCCGAGCTTCGTACCGGGCGCCATCGACCGCATGATGAAGGTGCCGGACGCCGCCAGCGTCGCGGCCGTGCGCCTGCTGGAGGAACGGGTGGGGCGCAGGGCGGGCGGCTCGACGGGGACCGGGCTGTGGAGCGCGCTGCGGATCGTCGCCGAGATGGTCGCCGCCGGCCGTCGGGGCTCGGTGGTCACCCTGATCTGCGACCCGGGCGACCGCTACCTCGACAAGTACTACTCCGACACCTGGCTCGCCGAACAGGGGCTGGACATCGCCCCGTACACCGCGACGCTCACCGCCTTCCTCGACACCGGCCTGTGGCCCCGGACGGTCGGATGACGCGCCCGGGGCCCCCGGCCCCGCCCGGCCGGGCGTTTCACCGGCCAGGGGTCGTGCCGCAGAAGGCCTGAGGATCCACCGCCCTCAGCGGTCGCCCCGCTCCGTCGCGGCGGCGTCGCCGCTCGGCGCGGCGGCCACGAGGGCGGTCTCGCGCGGTGCCGGATCCGGCGTGCCCCGCGGGCCGGCGTTGTCCTGGACGGTCCACGCCTCAAGGGCGGTACGACAGGCGTGATCCACGTGACGCAGCCGGGAGAGGTCGATCTCCACCGGCCGGTCCTTCGGCATCGCCTCCAGGGTGTCGAGGATCAGCGGAAGGCGCAGGAAGGTGGCGCTTCCGCTGAGCGCGACGGTGGTGCGCTCGTCCCGCTCCTCGACCTCCACACGGACCGCCGAGGTCTCCCACGCCGTCTTGACGACGGCCGCACCGATGCCGACGAGGACCCCCAGGAACATGTCCGTGGCGATGATCGCCAGCGCCGTCGTCGCCAACACCACGGCCTCGCCGCGGTGTTCGCGCCACAGCGTCCGGACCATGGCGACCGGGACGAGCTTCCCGCCCGCGTGGATGAGCACCCCCGCGAGGGCGGCCACGGGGATCAGTTCGAGCACGGCGGGAAACAGAGCGGCGAACAGCAGCAGCCACACGCCGTGGAGGATCCTGGACATCTTGGTGCGGGCGCCGGCCTGGACGTTGGCGGCGCTGCGCACGATGACGGCCGTCATGGGCAGCGCGCCCACGAGGCCGCACACCGTGTTCCCCGCTCCCTGGGCGATGAGCTCCTTGTTGTAGTGGGTGGGCGGGCCGTCGTGCATCCGGTCCACGGCGGCGGCGCTGAAGAGGGACTCGGCGGACGCGATGAGCGTGAAGGCGAGGACGACGCCCAGCAGCGCGGGATCCGCCAGCATCTCGACGTCGCCGAGCCCGGTCAGGTCGAGGGAGTCGATCAGGCCGCGGACCTCGATGGTGGCGACGGGCGGGTGCAGGACCGCCACCGCGAGCGTGGCCAGCCCCACGGCGACCAGCGGCCCGGGCAGGAGCCGGGGAAGGGACCCGGGAAGCCGCTTCCACAGCAGGAGGACGGCGATGGTTCCGACACCGATCGCGCAGGAGGAGAGCGCCGGGGTTCCGGACAGGCTCCCGGTGACCAGCTCCGGCAGGCCGGCCAGGTTGTCGAGGCCGTTCCCGTGGGCGTCGACGCCCACCAGGGCGTAGAGCTGGCTCGCGATCAGGACGAGCCCGATTCCGGCCAGCATGCCGTGCACGACCGCGGTCGAGATGGCGCGGAACCACCTGCCGACGCCGACGGCGCCGAGCGTGATCTGGAGCAGTCCCGTGGCCAGGACGAGGATGCCGAGCGCACCGACGCCATGGTGGGTCACGGCCTCGTACACGAGGACGGTGAGCCCTGCGGCCGGACCGCTGACCTGGAGCGCGCTGCCCGGCATCGCGCCGACCAGTAGCCCGCCGACGATGCCCGTGACCAGGCCCAGTTCGGCCGGTACACCGGACGCGACCGCGATACCGACGCACAGCGGTACGGCGACGAGGAACACCACGACGGAGGCGAGCAGGTCGCGGGAGAGGACGTCCGGCCGTAACCGGAGGTGTGGAGAGGTCTTCATTGACGTCAGCTCCTGGAAGTGGGGGGGAGCGGTGCCGATGGCGGCGGGCGGACGAACGCGCGCCGTCATCGCCTCTACAGGGAGGAGAAGGCCCCGGTGGCGATCTGATGGGCCTGGACGGCTCCGGTGTGGACCTCGTAGTACCAGGCGTGCAGGCCGAGCCGACCGTCCCGGACGGCCTCGCTGACACAGGGGTAGCCGCGGAGCTTCTCCATCTGGGTGACCACGTGGCGTTGCACCGGTCGTGCGACGTCGGGACCGAGGTCGCCGACGTCGGCCCCGCCCTCGTGCGGGGGGACGGACCGGCTGAGCCAGCCGCGCACCGCGGGCAGGGTCCGCAGGTCGTCGCCCCGCGCCACGGCTCCGACGGCGCCGCAGTGGGAGTGCCCGCAGAGGATGATGTCGGAGACTCCCAGCACGCAGACCGCGTACTCGATCGTCGCCATCTCGCTGGTGGCGTGCTCCGGGTCGTACGGGGGGACGACGTTCCCGGCGGTGCGCAGCTCGAACAGTTCGCCCGGGCCGACGCCCGTCAACAACGTCGGAACCACACGGGAGTCGGAGCAGGTGATGAACATCGCGGACGGCCGTTGACCGCCCGCGAAGCCCTGGAGAGCGGGTTCCTCTCCGCCGTAGCGGGAGGGGAAGGCCCGGGCCTGATCGATGATGCGTAGCACAGCGGTGTCCTCCTCGCGGAAGTGGTGCTCGATCCGTCGCGCCGGTGGTGGCCGCAGCCCGGCGTGGCGGAACCGTCGTGTGGGTGGGGTGACACGGGTACCGGGGAACCGGATGCGCTCGGTCGCGCGGGGGCTCCGCCGAGGTCGTGCATGCCTGTCGTCGGTACGGGGGTGCCCGGCCCCCGGGCCGACACCCCGGCGGGGGTACGCGCCGCATCGCGTGCGTCGCGTCCCCGGTGACCCGCAGGAGAACTATTGGTCCAGACCATGAGCCGGACGTGAGATGACGGTGAGACAGTTCTCATCGGTCGACCCGACCCGACCCGGGCCGGAGCCGTGGCACGGGTCAGGCTCTGAGCCGGTAGCCGACCCCGCGCACGGTCTGGACGCGCGCGGCCCCGATCTTGCGCCGCAGGTAGCGGACGTAGACGTCGACGATGTTCGAGCCGGGATCGTAGTCGAACCCCCACACGCGGCTGAGCAGCTGCTCCCGCGACAGCACGCGGTCGGGATTGCGCATGAGGATCTCCGCCAGGGCGAACTCGCGGGCGGACAGCTCGGCGACCTGGTCCCCCGCGCGGATCCGGCGGGTCCGGAGGTCCAGGACCAAGTCCCCCACCCGCAGCAGGAAGCCCTCCGGCGGCTCCTCGCGGCGCAGCCGCAGTCGTACCCGCGCCAGAAGCTCGTCGAAGGCGAAGGGCTTGGACATGTAGTCGTCCGCGCCGCTCTCCAGTCCGGCCACGACGTCGCTCACCGCGTCACGGGCGGTGAGGATGATGACGGGCAGGGTGACACGTGCGTCCCTCAACTTGCGCAGGACGGTCAGTCCGTCGTGGCCGGGCAGACCGAGGTCGAGGATCAGGAGGTCGAAGTCCCGGCCGCGCGCCAGCTCGTAGGCGGAGACGCCGTCGGCGACGACATGGGTGACGTATCCGCTACGGCTCAGCCCCCTTTCGACGAAGGAGGCGATTCTTGCCTCGTCCTCCGCAATCAGGATCCGGTTCACCGTGCACGTCCTCCGTCCTCGGCTGCGATGCGGGGATATCGATGACGAAGCGCGCCCCACCTCCGGCGGCGTCCTCGACGTGGGCGGCGCCGCCATGGGCCTGGGCGATCTCGTCGACGAGGGCCAGCCCGATGCCGATACCGGTGCTGGCCTTGCCGGAGCTCGCCGCGTCGCCCTGGTAGAAGCGGTGGAAGATGCGCTCGCGGTCCTCCGGGGCCACGCCCGGCCCGGTGTCGGCGACCCACAGCACCACCCGGCCGCGGCGCAGCCGAGAACCGATCTCGATGGTGTCCGCCTCGGTCGTGTGGGCGACCGCGTTGGCGGCGAGCTGCATCATCGCCTGCGTCACCCTCTGGGCGTCCACGTCCACGTGCGCGTCGGCAACCTCGGCGACCTGCCAGTGCCGGCGGCCCAACCCCTGCGCGTTGGCCACCACGTCTACCACCAGATCGGTCAGCGAGGTCGTCCCGAGGGTGAGGAAGCCCGGGCGCTCGGCCCGGGCCAGGAGCAGGAGGTCGTCCACGATCCTGCTCATGCGGTCCAGTTCGCCGAGGAGCAGGGCACGGGTCTGCTGGGACGCCTCGCGGTCGGCCGTGTCCATCAACTCCAGATGTCCGCGCACGACCGTGATGGGCGTCCGCAGCTCGTGCGCCACCTCGTCCAGGAAGCGTCGCTGTGAGGTGAAGGCGTGCGAGAGCCGTTCGAGCATGTGATTGAACATCTCGGCGAGTTGTGCCACGTCGTCGTTGCCCCGCACCGTGAGGCGCTGCGTCAGATCGGTCTCGCCGATCCGCTCCGCCGTCTGCCGGACCAGCCGGATCGGAGCCAGCACCCTGCCCGCCACCAACCAGCTGGCCGCTCCCGCCACCAGCAGGGCGACGCAGCCCGACGCCAGGAGCGTCTTCGCCATCTGCGACTCCCGGCTCAACTGCCGGTCCCGGAAGGCCACCAGGACCAGTCGGGTGTCGGCGGGGTCTCTCCGCACCTGCACCGGGACGACCCCGTAGCGGACCCTCCCCACGGAGGTGTCCAGCCATCGGATGCTCGGATCGGTCGTGTCCGCCATCATGGCCACGACCTCGGGATCCCGGTCCAGACGGACCGGCACCGGGCCGGGACTGCGCCGATGGGCGCGCCCCTCGACGATGCTGAAGAAGGCCGTGTTGTGAGCGGGGTGGTGCACCGTCATGAACGCCGTGAGCAGTTCGGCGCCCGTGGTGAAGGGATCGCCGGAGTGCGGGTCGCGGGAGGCCCGGGCGAAGGCGCGGAGTTTGTCCGCCTCGGCGCGGAGCTGGACGTCGACCTGGCGGTCCAACTCGGCCCGCCAGAGGACCGAGATCCCGAACGTGGGCACGGCCAGCGCTCCGATCAGCAGCAGCATCATCCAGCCCACGATCCGCGACCGGGCGCTGACGGCGAATCTCGGCATCAGTCGTCCCACTCGTCGTCTTCCCACGGGCAGTCCGACGCGTCCCACTCCTCCCAATCCGTCAGATCGTCCCAGAAGTCGTCGTCATCGACCTCGGGGGGCGGCAGGCCCGCCACCGCCCGGCCATCGCACCAGGGGCACGCGCAGAACGGATGCGGGGTGGTCGGCGGTGGCTCGACGGGCCGGGGCGCGGAGGTGACCGGTGGTGTCTGCGGGAACGGGGGCACGAGGACGACCGCAGGACCTATGGACGGCGGTTCGTCCTGACCCGGCCAGTGCCAGACGATCAGTAATGCCGGTAAGGCCGCTCCCGCTCCTATTGCCAATCCCAGCCTGCGCCACAGCATCCGATCATTCTGCCTGCTCATGCTACCGGCGCCGGTCACGAGGAGAGAATTCTCATGCACCGACCGGGAGAACCCCCGGCGGGCCGCCCGCCTCCCCGCCGTCGCCGCCGCGATCATTCACGGGATTTCTCGAGCCGGGCGTCCAGCTCGCGCATCGACCGCCGGAACGTGCCGCCGAGCCACGGCCGGGCCAGCGGCGCGAGGACGCGCAGCACCGGCGCGACGTCCAGGGCGAGCGTGCGGACCACACGCGTGCCCCCGGTCGGGCCCGGCGTCAGCCGCCAGTCGGCGACCAGGGCCCGCACACCCGGCACCCGCACCTCGTCGGCCCGGTAGGCGTAGTGCTCCCCGGGGCGCGCCGCGAGAACCGTCCCCCTGACCACCGGACCACCGCCGCGCCGTGCGGGCTCGACCACCCAGGCCCCGGTCGCCCGTGGCCCGTTCGCCCCGCGCTGAAGACGCGGTCCTCGCCGCCCGGCGGTGCCCTCGGCCAGCGCCCGATACACCTCTGCCGGAGCCGCCGCCACCCGCACCCGGCACGTCAGCCGCAGGGGAGCGAGGTGGACGAACTCCACCGGTACGTCCACGAGATGCCGTCTCATCACCGGAGCGTACGGCGGCCGTGGCGACCTGTCAGCAGTCGGGACGACGCGCCGGTCGGAGCCCGTGAGATGACGGCCGCACTCCCACTCCGCCAGATTGTGCAACGACACCGCCGCGCCGTGAGGCCCCGCATACCGAGAGAAGAGCACAACGAAGTGGAGCCAGCAGAGCACCGCGTCCCGCTCGACGCCACCTCCTCCCCCGTCCGGTCACGATTTCGCCCCGCATTCACCCCGGGGGGCTGCACAGGGCGGCGTCCCGGCCCGATCCTGAGACGTCAGGGCCGCCGGGACATCGGGGGAACCGCACATGGCTGACGTACCGCACATGCGCGAACCGGGCGCTCCGCCGCGGCGCGGCCCGGCCGGCGTTCCGTCGCTGGAACTCCTCGTCCACGGGGTCGGCGGCGCCACGCCGCAGGCGATGCTCGACGATCCCCGGACGGTCCGGGTCACGGGGGACGACACCGCGGGCATCCACCGTCGGGCGGACGATGCGCGGGCCGAGGACCACCCGGCCCGGCACGGCGGACGGCCGGTGCGCGAGGCGTACTGCTGGGCCGGACTCACCTCCGGCAACGGAGCCCGCGCGCTGTGGCTCGTCCTGCTGCCCTTCATGATCGTCAACCTGGCGCACTGGATGCGTCCGGCGGCACCGGGCGACCATCCCGCACACCGCTGGTACGGCGTGCTGGTACGCCTCATCGCGCTCACCCTGACCGTGTTGCTCACCGCCGCCGCCGGCGAGGTCGCCCTCGACCTGGCCGCCTGGCAGTGCGCCGGCTCGGCGCGGTGTGCCGCCGACACCTCCTGGCTGACGTTCCTCGCCGAGGGCGACGGCGGCTGGTGGAGCCTGCCCGGGCGCCGTCTCGTCGTCGCCTCGGTTCTGCCCCTCGCCCTCGTCGGGCTGCTGTGGTGGCTCGCGCGCCGTACCTGGGGCGCGTACGAGTCGGCGACGCCGCCGACCGCCGAGGACCGCTGCCCGGGCGGAGACGGAACGGCGGAGGAACAGCCGCTGAGCCTCCCGGGGTTCTGGTACGGCCGCCGCCTCGTGGCCCGGCTGCGGGCCGCGCACACGGCCGCCGCCCTCCTCACCGTCACGGCGGCCCTCCAGGCGGCGGCGGCGCAGTACGACGGCCCGCGCGGCGGGGCGCTCCGCGTCACCGGTGTCCTGCTGGCGGTCGCCGGTGCGGCGCTGTGGACGCTGGTCTGCGTCGTCGTCGCCCGGCGCGGCCGCAGCGAGCGCCGCACCGACGACCGGCCGGAGACGCACGCCGCCCGGCTGCTGCCCTGGGCCGCCCTCACCCTCCTGGCGCTGACGGCCGTGCACACCGGGTGGGACCGCCCCGGCTGGCGGGCCAGTGCCCAACTGCCCGGCACGGGCTACTTCGGCGTCTCCACGGCCGTCCAGGGCGCCCTCGTGCTGGCCCTCGCGTGCACCGCCCTCGTCCTGCACCGGCGCGCCCCCACCGCGCACCGCAGCGCCCTGGGCGGCCTCGGCGGCCCCGCCGTGGCGCTGCTCGCCTGCGCGCTGGGCGGCCTTCTGACCGGCGGTGTCGCCCAGCGGGCGGCCGAGACCCTCGCCCCCGGCTCCTCGGCGGCGCTCCCCGGTGCCCGGATCGCCGGCCCGCCCGTGGTGCTGACCTGGCAGGCGGCCGTGATCCCCGTGGTGGTCCTGGCCGTCGCCGTCTTCGCGGCGATCTGCGCCGTGCGGGTGTGGAGGCTCGGCCGACGACTCGCCCCGGACGTCGCCCACGGCTACCCCGACGAGGACACCCGGGTGCCCGCGCGCCGTGCCCGGATCGCCTCCGCCATCGCCCGGGCCGGGCTCACCGACGAGGCTCCCGTCCTCGTCGGCACCGTCGCGGGCCTCACCGCCCTGCTCGGGGCCGGCGCGGTGGCCGGAGCACTCGTCAGCGGCCACGCCCCCGAGCACGCCGTGGACGGCGCGCCACCGCCCGTCGCGGCGGCCGCCGACCTCGCCCAGGGCCTCGGGTCCTGGCTGATGGGCGGGCTGGTCCTGGTGCTCGTCGCGCTGGGACGCCGCGCCTACCGGGACGCCGGGGCCCGGCGGACCGTGGGCGTCCTCTGGGACGTCGGCACCTTCTGGCCCCGGGCCGCCCACCCCTTCGCGCCCCCCTGCTACGCCGAGCGCGCCGTACCCGACCTCACCTGGCGCATGTGCACCTGGACCCGGCTCACCGGGGGCCGCCTGGTGATCTCCGGGCACTCGCAGGGAAGCGTGCTGGCGGCCGCGGCCGTGTGGCAACTCGACCCGGCGACCCGCGGCCAGGTCGCCCTGCTGACCTACGGCTCCCCGCTGGAGAGGCTGTACGGGCGCTGGTTCCCCGCCTGGTTCGGCCCCGGCCCCCTCGGCGCGCTCTCCGCGCAGGTGGACCACTGGCGCAACCTGTGGCGGCTCACCGACCCCATCGGTGGGCCCGTGAAGGTGCCCGGCGTCGACCGGGGGCCGCTGCCCGACCCGCGGACCTTCGGGCGCACCCTGCGTGATCCGCTCCTCGCGCCCGTCCTGGGGCACGGCGACTACCACCTGGACCCGAGTTTCGCGGCGGAGCGGGCCGCGCTGCTGGCCGGGCTCGGGGCCCGGCCCGGCGCACCGGACGCCGGTGCCCGCGGCCGGCCGGTCCCGCCCGCGCCGCGGACACCTCAAGCCCGGACCGCGCCCGGCGGCCCCACGTCGCCTCCCCGCGCGGCCTTCGCGGATCCCGCACACCCCGAGGGACGCGGTTCCGGGAGCGGCGGCGCGGCGGAGGGAGTGCCGCCGCAGCACGCCGCAGCCGGCCGCCCGGAGGAGTCGGGGCGCCGCAGGGAGGTGCGGGCCCTGGTGCGCGGCGGGCCCGGGCTGGGGCTCGTCGCCCTCGTCGCGCTCGCCGTGGCAGCGGCCCTGGGTTCGCTGCCCGCCGCCCGCACCCCCGGTGGCGCCACCGTGCTGATGGTCGCCGCCGGCGGCGCGGCGGCGCTGGCCGTCGGCACCGGGACCGCCGCCCTCCTGCGGGCCGCGGGCGTGCTGGCACGGGTCCGCTCCGGGCTGCTGCCCGCCCGCCCCCGGCGCTCCGAGGGCGAACCGCCGACCGCCGGGCACGACGCACCGTCACCGGCCCGCGTGGGACGGCAGGAGGGCGATCCGGCTCAGGGCAGCGCCGGGAGGTCCTCGGCGTAGAGCAGCGTCAACTCCTCCGTGCTGGGGTCGTTCAGCCCCGCGACACGGCCCGCGTGCCGCTCGACCATGGCCTCGAACGTCTGCCGCGCGGTGCGGCCGTTGCCGAACGACGGGCCGCGCGGGAGGGTGTCGAAGTACTTGAGCAGCGCGTCCGGCGTGCCCTCGGCCAGGTGGTACTCGTGCTCGTCGGCCTGCTGCTCCACGATGTGCAGCAGATCGTCGGCCGAGTAGTCCCCGAAGGTGATGGTGCGGGAGAACCGGGAGGCGACGCCGGGATTGACCGCCAGGAAGCGCTCCATCTCCGTCGTGTAGCCGGCGACGATCACCACGACCTCGTCGCGGTGGTCCTCCATGAGCTTGACCAGCGTGTCGATGGCCTCGCGGCCGAAGTCCCGCCCGGAGTCCTCGGGGGAGAGGGCGTACGCCTCGTCGATGAACAGCACGCCTCCCCGGGCCCGTTCGAAGGCCTCCTGGGTGCGCTGGGCCGTGGAGCCGATGTGCTCGCCGACGAGGTCCACGCGCGACACCTCCACCAGGTGCCCGCGCTGCAGCACCTCCAGGGCGTGCAGGATCTCGCCGTACAGCCGCGCCACCGTCGTCTTGCCCGTGCCGGGTGAGCCGGTGAAGACCAGATGCCGGCGCACCGAGGCGGCCTTCAGGCCCGCCCGCTGACGGCGCCGCCCGACCTCGATCATGTCCGTGAGGGCCCGCACCTCCCGCTTCACGCTCTCCAGACCGACCAGGGCGTCGAGTTCGGCCAGCACTTCGTCGGCTGGCCGGGCCGCCGACACTGCGTCGGCGGCCGCCTCCGCCGTGGGCGCGGGCTGTCGTTCCGGCGCCGAAGGCCGGGTGGCCGCCGGCTGGGGCAGCGGGGCCAGCAACCCTCCGGCGGACCCGGCGGCGGGCACCGGCTCCGCGGCGGCCGGGGCGGCCGACTCGTCGCTGGCGCAGTCCTCGGCGACCGGTCCGTCCTCGGCGAACTCGTACCCGCCGCGCGCGCAGCGCTCGGTGCGGCAGCGGCGCAGCACCGAGCGGCAGCCGTCGATCACGTGGAAGCCGTAGCCGCGCGAGCCGGTCACGCGGCACTGGGTGAACGTGCCCCGCCCCTCGGCGGAGACGTAGAAGCCGGCCTCGGCCGGGCCGGTCACCGTGCACCGGTCGACGACCGGGTCGGCGCCCTTGGTGACGATGACGCCGGTGGCCGCTCCGTCGATCGTGCAGCCCGAGAGCGTGCCGCCGCTGCCGTGGTCGCGGAACCACGCGCCGGTGGCCGCCTCACGTATCCGGCAGTCGTCCAACTCCACGGTCGCGCCGTCGCTCACCGACACGGCGGTGCCGCGGACCTGCGTCAGGTCGCTGTCGACGACGTCCGCACGCGAGCCCCGGTCCAGGACGAACAGGGCGTCCGGGACGGAGTGCACGCGGCAGGTGTCCAGAACGGCGGTGGCTCCGTCGCTGACCCACACCGCCGGGTAGTCCCCGGTGCTCTCGTGGATCTCGCAGCGGTTGGCGTCCACCCGCGTGCCCGGATCCCACACGGACAGGCCGTTGCGGCCGAAGCGGCGCACGGTGGACCGGACGAGCGTCAGCACGGACCGCGAGCGCAGGTCGACCGCGTTCTCGGGGACGTCGTGGATGTCGGAGTCGGTGAGCGTGAGCACCGCGTCGGTGTCCAGGGTCACGCCGTCGGACGTGGTCCGGTGCACCCGGCAGTCCGTCAGCTGCCCGAGCGCACGGGCCGTCACGTGCACGCCGCTGCCCCGTACCTCGTAGAACTCGCAGCCGACCGCCTCCACGGCCGTGCCCTCGCCCGTCAGCTCCAGGCCCGCTCCCCCCGTGTGGTGGACGCGGCACCGGTCCAGCCGGGGGTGGGCTCCGTCCCTGGCGGCGAAACCCGACCGTCCGGCCGCCACCACCTCGCAGTCCTCGAACAGCCCGCCCGCGCTGCCGGACAGATCGAAACCGGCGCCCGCGGGGTTGTCCACGACGCAGCGGCGCACGGTCGGGCGGGCGCCGCCGCGGACCTCGACACCGGCCGCCGACCGCGTGACCACCCGCAGCCCGGACAGTTCGGGCGTGCCGTCCTCGACCAACAGGGCCGGAGCCGCCTGGTCCTGGCCCTCGATCTGAAGGTCCCGCACGACGGCGGCCGAACGTATCGTCAGCGGGACGCCGTCGGGCGGGCTGATCCGGACTGAGCCCGCGCCCGCGCGCTCCGGACCGCGCAGGGTGACGGACCGCTCGACGACGAGGTTCTCCCGGTAGGTTCCGGGCGCGACGGTCAGCACGTCGCCGTCCCCGGCGGCCTCGAGCGCGGCGGCCAGCGAGGAGTAGTCCCCGGTGCGGCGTCGCCATCGCGACGTGCTGGTGTACGTCACCTGGACCGAGCCGTGCGCCATAGGACCGTCGTGCCCCAAACCTCGTGCGATACGTGCGAGAACACGCCGTCCACCCGGGCGGACGGCGATCGGAGCCGCCACACGTGGGCGGCGGTGCACCACGGTAGCGCGTACGGCCGGAGACCTGTCACGCGTTCCCCGGTAGCGGCGGGGGGCCGCGGTCCGGGCCATCGGGGAGGCGGCAGGCGCGTCCCCCGTAGGGTACGACGACCTGTGACCCTCCGCGTGCGCGGCGTGCGCCCCCTGTGCGCCCTTTGCGCCCCCACGCCAACACCCGTCGTGTGTGTGGCGGTCAACCATCGAAGGAGAAGTTCTCGCGGAGGGTAGTCACTCGGGATTCCGTCGTGACACTTGGTAGTCGAAGGCGTGAATCTCGCGGCTCGTTACCCGTGTTGTCCGACCCGCAATCACGGCGCCGCGCTTCTTTCGAGTGAACTCCAATTATCTCACCGACTGGTTATGTTCATTGCGCACGGCGGGCGGAATCAGCCCGCGTTCCACAGTGATAGGTGGTGTCCTGCGTGACGACTTCGGTCGACCCCATCGAGATGCATTCGCGTGGCGACGGCTCCCCGGCGCGGCAGAGCCTCGCCCCGGCGGCGGCCCGGCAGCTGGCGACCACGACCAAGACGCCGCCGCAGATGCAGTCCATCACCTCGCGCTGGCTGCTGCGCGTCCTGCCGTGGGTGCAGGTGTCGGGCGGCACCTTCCGGGTCAACCGCCGGCTCACCCACACCCTGGGCGACGGCCGGGTGGAGTTCACCACCACCGGTGCCGAGGTGGCCGTCATCCCCGAGGAGCTACGGGAGCTGCCGCCGCTGCGCGGCTTCACCGACTCCGAGGTCCTGGCCCGGCTCGCCGGCCGGTGCGTGCAGCGCGACTTCGGGCCGGACGAGGTCGTCGTCGAGGCCGGAAGCCCGGTCGACCACGTCGTCCTGATCGCCCACGGCAAACTGCGCAAGCTGGGCAGCGGACTGTACGACGAGGAGACGGAGCTGGGCGTCCTGGCCGGGGGCGACCACGTCGGCTCCCACCAGATCGCCGCCGAGACCCCGGGCGCCTGGGAATTCACCCTCCGATCGCTCACCAGCGGCACCGTCCTGCTGCTGCCGCGCGACGCCGTCGGCGAGACCGCGGACCGGGCCCCCGCCCTGCGCGAGCACCTCGCCGCGTTCCGTGGCGAGGCGCCCGGCCGGCACAACGCCGACGGGGAGCGGGCCATCGAACTGGCCGCCGGCCACACGGGGGAGCCGGCCCTGCCGGGCACGTTCGTCGACTACGACTCCGCGCCGCGCGAGTACGAGCTGAGTGTGGCGCAGACCGTGCTGCGGGTGCACAGCCGCGTCGCCGACCTCTACAACGAGCCGATGAACCAGCTGGAGGAGCAGCTCCGGCTCACGGTGCAGGCCCTGCGGGAGCGGCAGGAGCACGAGCTGGTCAACAACCGGGACTTCGGGCTGCTGCACAACGCCGACCTCGGCCAGCGCGTGCACACCCGCACCGGACCGCCCACCCCGGACGACCTGGACGAGCTCCTCGCGACGGTCTGGAAGGACCCGGACGTGATCCTGGCGCACCCCAGGGCCATCGCCGCCTTCGGGCGGGAGTGCAGTCGCCGCGGCCTGTACCCGGGGACCGTGGACATGAGGGGCCACCAGGTCCCCGCCTGGCGGGGCGTACCCGTTCTGCCCTGCAACAAGATCCCGGTCACCGCGCAGGGCAGCAGCTCCATTCTGGTCATGCGCACCGGCGAAAAGGCGCAGGGTGTCGTCGGATTGCACCGGACGGGAATTCCCGACGAGATCGAGCCCAGCCTCTCCGCCCGTTTCATGGGCATCAACGAAAAGGCCGTCATCTCCTATCTCGTCAGCGCCTATTTCTCGGCGGCGGTGCTCGTTCCCGACGCGCTCGGAATTCTCCAGGACGTCGAGGTCGGGCACTGACCGTGTCCGGATGTGACGCACCCGACCACCCGCGAACGAAGGCCCACACGGAATGACGACCACCGACACGAACCCGACGAGTCTGGCCACCGCGGCGGCGCGGCAGCTGGCGACCACGACCAAGACGCCGCCGCAGATGCAGTCCATCTCCTCGCGGTGGCTGCTGAAGATCCTTCCCTGGGTGCAGGTGTCCGCCGGGACCTACCGGGTGAACCGGCGTCTGTGCCACACCCTCGGCAACGGGCGCATGGAGTTCCTGGTCACGGGACGGGAGGCGCGGGTCATTCCCGCCGAGCTCACCGAGATGCCGGCCCTGTCCGGTTTCGAGGGCGACGAGCTGGCCGCCCTGGCCGACCGCTGTGTCCAGCGGGAGTACAGCCCGGGGGAGTTGCTGGCCGAGCAGAACCAGCCGGTGGAGGAGGTGCTGCTCATCGTCCACGGTAAGGTCGGCAAGGTCGCGGCGGGCGCCTACGACGCCGAGAGCGACCTCGGGCGGCTGGCCGACGGCGCATGGGCGGGGGACCACGCCCTGGCCACCGAGGCCGGCACCTGGGACCACAGCCTGCGCGCCCTCACCCGGTGCACCGTGCTGGCCCTGCCGCTGGGGGAGTTCCGCACCGTCGTCGACGGATCGCCGGCGCTGCGTGAGCACCTGGACCGCCGGTCGCGGCCGGCGATCCCGAAACAGAACAAGCGGGGCGAGGCCGAGATCGAGCTGGCGTCCGGACACGACGGGGAGCCGGTGCTGCCGGGCACGTTCGTGGACTACGAGATCGCGCCGCGCGAGTACGAGCTGAGTGTGGCGCAGACGGTGCTGCGGGTGCACAGCCGGGTCGCCGACCTCTACAACGAGCCGATGGACCAGGTCGCCGAGCAACTGCGGCTCACCGTGGAGGCGTTGCGCGAGCGGCAGGAGCACGAGCTGCTCAACAACCGGGACTTCGGGCTGCTCCACAACGCCGACCCGCGCCAGCGCCTGCACACCCGCACCGGGCCGCCCACGCCGGACGACCTCGACGAACTGATCTCACGGCGGCGCAAGACCCAGTTCCTCCTGGCCCACCCCCGGGCCATCGCGGCGATCGGTCAGGAGTGCACGGCCCGGGGCCTGTACCCGGGGGAGACCGAGTCGCACGGCAGCACCGTACGCGCGTGGCGCGGCATTCCGCTCCTGCCGTGCAGCAAGATCCCCATCACCCCCGAGAACACCACCTCCGTCCTGGCCCTGCGCGTCGGGGAGGAGAACCAGGGCGTCGTCGGCCTCCACCAGAGGGGCATCCCGGACGAGCTGGAGCCCAGCCTCAACGCCCGCTTCATGGGTGTCAACGACCAGGCGGTGATCTCCTACCTCGTCAGCGCCTACTTCTCGGCGGCCGTCCTCGTCCCGGACGCCCTCGGCATCCTGGAGGACGTCCAGCTCTGACCGCCCGCGTGCGGTGGCCCGGCACTCCGCCGCGGCCACCGCACGCGCGCTCAGCGCTCGGCGGCCCCGTCGGGCCACCGCCAGCCCGTGACCTCCGGGAGGTCCGTCCCGTGCTCGCGGACCCAGGCGTGGTGGCGGTGGCGCACGTCGGCCATGGCCTGCCGCACGCCCGCCGCCCGGCCCACCAGCCCCGGCACGCGGTCGATGACGTCCATCGCCAGTCGGTACCGGTCCAGGCCGTTGCGCACGACCATGTCGAAAGGTGTGGTGGTCGCCCCCGACTCACGGTAGCCGTGCACGTGGAAGCGCTCGTCGGCGTTCCTGCCGTGCAGGAGCCGGTGAATCAGCCACGGGTACCCGTGGTACGCGAAGACCACCGGCCGGGTGTCGGTGAACAGGGCGCGGAACGCGGCGTCCGCCATCCCGTGCGGATGCCGGTCGGCGGGAACGAGCCGCGCGAGGTCGACGACGTTGACCACGCGCACCGACAGCTCCGGCAGCCACCCGCGCAGCAGTGCGGCGGCGGCCATCGTCTCCTCGGTCGGGACGTCCCCGGCGCACGCCAGGACGACGTCCGGTTCCCGCTCGCCGGTCTCGGTGCCGGCCCACTCCCAGATCCCCGCGCCGCGTGCGCAGTGCTCGCGCGCCTCGGCGGGGCCGAGCCAGTCGAAGCACGGCTGCTTGCCCGCCACGACCACGTTCACCACGTCCGTGGTGCGCAGCACGTGGTCGAAGACGCACAGCAGGGTGTTGGTGTCCGGCGGCAGGTACGCCCGCACCACCTCCGGGCTCTTGTTGAGGACGTGGTCCACGAAGCCGGGGTCCTGGTGCGAGAAGCCGTTGTGGTCCTGTCGCCACACGTGCGAGGTCAGCAGGTAGGTCAGCCCGGAGACGGGGGCGCGCCACGGCACCTCCCGGGCGCTCTGCAGCCACTTCGCGTGCTGCGTGGCCATGTCGGCCACGATCCCGGCGAACGCCTCGTAGCTGGCGAAGACGCCGTGCCGCCCGGTGAGCAGGTAGCCCTCCAACCAGCCCTGGCACAGGTGCTCCGAGAGGACCTCCATCGCCCGGCCGTGCCGGCCGAGGTGCTCGTCCGTCTCCCGAAGGCCGGCCTGCCAGGCGCGCGGCGACGCGTCGTAGACGGCTCCGAGGCGGTTGGAGTCCAGCTCGTCCGGGGACAGGACGCGGAAGTCCCTGCGGTCGGCGGTGGCGTCCAGGACGTGGCGCAGCAGGCCGCCCAGCACCCGGGTCGGCTCGTGGCGGTCCCGGCCGCGCTCCTCGGCGGGCACGGCGTACGCCGACGGGTCCGGCAGCGGCAGCGAGCGCCGCAACCGACCCCCGTCGGCGTACGGGGTCGCACCGAGCCGCAGGTCGCCCCGCGGCACCCAGGCCAGCACCTCGGGCCGGGGGCGGCCGTCGGTGTCGAAGAGCTCGGCGGGCCGGTAGGAGCGCAGCCACGCGTCGAGCGCCCGCAGATGTGCCGGATCCTCCCGCACCGCCGACAGCGGGATCTGGTGGGACCGCCAGGTGTCCTCGACCGGGACGCCGTCCACGGTGTCCGGCCCCGTCCAGCCCTTGGGGGTGCGCAGGACGATCGCCGGCCAGCGCGGGCGGGCGGTGACGCCGTCTTGCCGGGCGGCCCGCTGGTGGGCGGCGATGCGGTCCGCGGCGGTGTCCAGGGCCTCCGCGAGGGCCCGGTGGACGTCGCACGGAGCGCTGTCCGGCGTCGCGGTGACGAACAGCGGCTCGTGTCCGTAGCCGCGCAGCAGGTCCCCCAGCTCCTCCTCGGGGATGCGGGACAGCACGGTGGGCCCGGCGATCTTGTAGCCGTTCAGGTGCAGGATCGGCAGCACCGCGCCGTCGTGCACCGGGTCGAGGAACTTGTTGGCGTGCCAGGAGGCGGCGAGGGGTCCCGTCTCCGCCTCGCCGTCGCCGATGACGCAGACGGCGAGCAGGTCGGGATGGTCGTAGGCGGCGCCGTAGGCGTGCGACAGGCAGTGCCCCAGCTCTCCGCCCTCCTGGAGTGAGCCCGGGACGGCGTGGCCGGTGTGGCTGCCGAGGCCGCCGGGGTGGGAGAACCGGCGGAACAGGTGTGCCATGCCGTCGCCGTCACGGGCGGCGTCCGGGTCCCGTTCGCCGAACGTCCCGTCGAGCCACGCGCCCGCCAGGACTCCGGCCGCGCCGTGGCCCGGCCCCCACACGCACAGCGTCCGCCGGCCGCGCTCGCTGATCAGCCGGTTGAGGTGGGTGTAGACCAGGGTCAGTCCGGGGCACGTGCCCCAGTGCCCGAGGAGCCGCGCCTTGACGTGTTCGGGGCGCAGGTCCTCCCGCAGCAGCGGGTTCCCCCTGAGATACAGCTGTCCGGCCGCGAGGTAGTTCGCAGCGCGCCAGTGCGCATCGAGCTGCTCGCAAGCGCGTTCGGTGAGACGATGGATGCCTGTCATGGGCCCTCCGGCGAAGGGGTGTGCGTCACGGCGGTTCCGGAGCGGGTTACCGCGCTGCTCCGGCCCACACACCCGCCTCCGCGCGAGCCGCGACCGGGGCAGGCCCGGCCAGGCGCAGGTCCGGCGAGGCGAGGAGGCCCAGCGATGCGGACGATGACCGGACTGCTCGGCTCACTGCCGCCGGGCCACAGCGAGCGACTCCGTGCCCTCGGTCGCCCCGTCTCCTTCCCGGCCGGGGCACGCCTCTTCGAGGAGGGGGCCAGGGCGGATCGGTTCTGGATCATCCACACCGGGTCCGTCACCCTCGACCAGCACATTCCCGGCCGGCGTCCGCAGGCGGTGGAGACCGTCGGGCACGGCGAACTGCTGGGCTGGTCCTGGCTCTTCCGCCCGTACACCTGGCACATGGGCGGCGAGGCGGGCAGCCCGGTGCGCGCACTGGAGTTCGACGCGGCCGAGGTGCGCGGGCTGTGCCAGGAGGACCACGAACTGGGCTACGCGCTGGCGCTGGCCGTCGGTGAGATCATCTCGCACCGCCTCCAGCGCTCCCGCGCCCGGCTCCTGGAGGCCTTCGGGCCGTACGGCTCGGGCTGATCCGCCCGGCCGCGGCTCCCCGGCCACACCGACCCGAGCCGACGCCGCGGTGCTCACCGACTGGGTCAGCGGCCCCACGGCGAGGAGGACCCGGCCGCCTGGGAAGCACTCCTGGCCGTTCCCCGGCGGCCGGGTGCCGGGCGCCTCAGCCGAGGACGCGCAGTTCGTCTCCGCGGCGCACCGTGCCCGCGGTCCGCGGGACCAGGTTCTGGCCGAAGATCAGCCGGTCCCCCGACCGGCGGTGGAGGGCCAGGGTGCGCAGCGGCTCCTTGCCCCGTCCGCCCGTCGCCTGGTCCGTGGTGGTGACCACACATCTCCCGCTCGGCCTGACCACCTCGAACTCCACCTCCCCCACCCGCAGGCGCCGCCAGCCGTCCTCCGCCCAGGGCGCCGTGCCCCCGACGACGAGGTTGGGCCGGAAGCGGTTCATGGGCAGCGGGCCCTCGTCCGCGTGATCCCCCTCGGCGATCAGGGAGTTGAGCGCCTCCAGGGACGACTCGGCGGTCAGCAGCAGCGGATAGCCGTCGGCGAAACTCACCGTGTCCTGTGGGCGTCCGAAGCGGGGATCGACCGAGCGGTCCCGTTCCGGGGCCGTCATCCGGACCAGCCGTACCGGCGTGCCGATGTACCGGGACAGCCACGCGTCGGCCCGCGCGCCGGCACTCCCGGCCCGCACCGGGCTCCCGAAGACCGTCACGTCGAGCGCCGCTCCGGCCGGCCCGGGCGCGTCCACCGTGAGCCGCGGCATCCCCGGGGCGTCCAGCGACACCCCGCCCTCCGCACGCTCGAGTGCCACGACGAGGGCGAGGCGGGGTGCGTCCCGCTGCGTCAGCTGACGGCCCTCCCGCACCACCATCCAGCGGCGGTCACCGGCCAGCCCCCACGGTTCGACCTCGGCTTCCCGTCGGGTGGTACCGGCCAGCGACTTCACCGGATAGACGTGCAGCGCGGTCAGTATCGGTGTCGGCATGGTGACATCGTGCCACCCCGCCGCACTCAACCCACCGCCTCGGCGGGGCCGTTGCGGTGCGCGGGAGGGTCAGTAACCGGCCCCCGGGTACGCGCGCCCGTACGGGTCGCCGTACGCACCCGGCGCGCTCGGTGCCGGCATCTGCCGGGGCGCCGCCGGACGCGGGGCGACCGGCCGCATCTGCGGCTGCTGCTGGTAGGGCTGCTGTCCGTAGCCGGGGCCGCCGTGCTGCGGGCCGGGATGGCCGTAGCCGCGTTCCCCGGTGTTCTGCTGCGGGACGAACGGCGCGGGCGCCTGGTGCAGGGGGGCGGGCTGCGGCGCGCCCGGCTGGGGGGCCGCGGCCTGCGGGTGGCCGTAGCCGCGTGGCGCGGTGTGCTGGGCGCCGGAACCGGCGGCCAGCGCCGGCAGGGCGGCGGGCAGAGCGGGCAGGTGGCCACCGGTGTCGTACGCGGCCGGCACGCGGATGGGGGCTATCTGCGGTGTGCCCCGCTCAGCCACGAGGCTGTCGTAGATCGGGGTGTCAGCAAAGGCGGGGGCACCGTAGTAGCCACCACCGTAGGTGCTGCGGGGGGAGGGGGAGGTCATGCTCCATAAGTTAAGCCGAAGATGTGCCGTCTGAGGAGCCTGGTAAGGGGGCATTTTACGAGGTCTGGAGAGTCGGCCTCTGCTACATCTGAGCGAACCGGGGAAAATCGGTCATCCCGTTCCGTAGGGATGTTGTAAAGAGTCGATCTTCCTGCGGTAACGCGCGGAACCCCGCACCCGCGGTGTCCGCTCCCCGGCCGGGCGGTGGCCGTCCCGGCGCCCTCGGGCCCGCATCCGCGCGGCGTGCCCCGAGCGGCACCTGCCACCGCGCCCCGGCGTTCTCCGCGTACGCTTCTCCGCGTGAAGATCGCACTCGTCGACTCCGGAATCGGGCTCCTCCCCGCCGCCGCCGCGGTGCGCCGGGCACGCCCGGACGCCGGGCTCATCCTGTCCAGCGACCCGGACGGCATGCCCTGGGGTCCGCGAACCGCGCACGACATCGCCACGCGCGCCCTCGCCTGCGCCCGCGCCGCCGCCGAACTGGACCCCGACGCGCTGATCGTCGCCTGCAACACCGCCTCCGTCCACGCCCTGCCGGCCCTGCGCGCCGCGCTGGAACCCGCCCTGCCCGTGATCGGAACCGTCCCGGCCGTCAAGCCGGCGGTGGCCGCCGGGGGGCCCGTCGCCGTGTGGGCCACCCCCGCCACCACCGGGAGCCCCTACCAGCGGCGGCTGATCGCCGACTTCGCCGACGGCGTCGACGTCACGGAGGTGCCCTGCCACGGCCTGGCCGACGCCGTCGAACGCGCCGACGAGGCCGCCGTCGACCTCGCCGTACAGGCCGCCGCGGCGCTCACCCCGTCCGGGGTCCGCGCGGTCGTGCTCGGCTGCACCCACTACGAGCTGGTCGCCGGGCGCATCCTGGCGGCCGTGCGCACCCCGGGCGCCCCCGAGCCCGTGCTGCACGGCTCGGCGGAGGCCGTCGCCGCGCAGGCCCTGCGGCGCGTACGGCCCCGGAACGACGCCTCGGCGCCCGGGGAACCGTCGCTGGTGGTCCTGCGCAGCGGCCGCCGGGAGAGCCTGACCGACGCGGCGCTCGGCTACGCCGCCGGACGCGGCCTCGTCGTCCCGAGCCCCGCCTGACCGGGCGGCGCGTCCCGGCGCCCCGCTCCACCGCGCGGTGGACGGCGTAGGGTCGGCGCATGCCCGTGCCCGAGTTCATCCGCGCGTTGCGGGACGTCGTGGGGCAGCGCCTGCTCCCCCTCGTCGCCGTGACCGCGATCGTCCACGACGACGCGGGACATGTCCTGCTCGGACGGCGAGCCGACACCGGGCTGTGGTCCGTCATCAGCGGCATCTGCGAACCGGGGGAGCAGCCCGCCGAGACGGCCGTGCGCGAGGTCCTCGAAGAGACCGGCGTGCACTGCGTGCCGGAGCACCTCGTGCTCGTCGAGAGCAGGGAGCCCATGCGCTACCCGAACGGCGACGCCTGCCAGTTCCTCGACATCACGCTGCGCTGCCGTGCGGTGGGGGGCGAGGCACGGGTGAACGACGACGAGTCGCTGGAGGTCGGCTGGTTCGCCAGCGACGCCCTGCCGCCGCTTGAGGAGTTCGACCTCTTCCGCATCAACCAGGCCACCGGCGATGGCCCCGCCTGGTTCGCCCCCGCCCCGCCACGCTCCGCGCCCGGGTAGCGGGTCCCGCTCGCGGTCAGTCGTGCCGGTCTGCCCGCGGGGCGCCGTCCACCGTGGTCGGGGGAACGTCCTCGGTCTGCGACGGCTGGTCGTCCCGCATGGCGAACGACGCCAGGCAGACGATGAGTCCCACGCCGGCCGCGGCGAGAAACCCTGTCGCTATCGATGTCGCTCCGATCACCGGTCCTACGATCAGCGGTGCGATGAACTGACCCAGGAAGTTGGCGGTGCCCGACAGAGACATGACCTGTCCGCGGAGGGCGGGCGGGGCGGACTCTCCGATCATCATCGCCAGCGCCGGAACCGCGACACCGCTGCCCAGGCCGAACAGCACGGTGGCCAGGGTCAGCAGCGCGGGGTGCCCCGCCATGGCGATGATCAGCAGCGCGAGGGTCCACAGCGCGAGGGCCGCACGCAGCAGACTGACGTAGCCGAGTCGACCCTTCAACGTGGCGTAGCACAGGCCGACCAGACTCCCCGAGACCGACGTGCTCGTCACCACGAGGGAGATCACGAAAGGGTCGGCGGTGCCGAGCTCGGTGAGTCGTTGCGGAAGGAAGACCGCCAGTACGTACAGCAAGAAGGAACTGAAGAGGGAGAGCGCGTAGAGGGTCAGAAGACGGGGCTGTCGTCGGATGAATGCGATCGCCCCTGTGCCGGCCTGCCGCGGCGGAGGCGCCGTCCTCGGCAGCGTGGCCAGGACCGCGATGCCCAGGGGGATGCCGAGCAGGTACACGGCGAAGGGGCCGTGCCAGGACAAGGTCCCCAGCCCTCCACCGACGAGCGGCCAGACGATGCCGCCGAGGCTGATGGCGGTACCCCGCCATCCCGCCACCTTGTCGCGCATGGTGCCCCGGTAGAGCGCCAGCAACGCCACCGTGGTGCCGCTGAACAGGGCAGCGGCACCGACGCCGAACACGAACCGGCTGATGATCAGCGTGGTGTAGGACTCGATGAAGACGCCGGCGCCACCTGCGATCCCGTAGAG
This sequence comes from Streptomyces chumphonensis, assembly GCF_014779715.1. Lineage (GTDB taxonomy): Bacteria > Actinomycetota > Actinomycetes > Streptomycetales > Streptomycetaceae > Streptomyces > Streptomyces chumphonensis. The sequence continues at coordinate 52,287 of NZ_JACXYU010000002.1, read as the reverse complement.
CACCAACCCGCCCGCCAGCGGTAACCGCACCCCCCAGCGGTCGATCGCCCACCCCACACAGGGGCTGACGATGGCGAGGGAGAGGCCGTGCGCAGTGAGGATCAGTCCAGCCTGCGTGCCACTGACCCCCAAATCGCCCCTGATGACGCTGACCACCGGTGCGATGACCGTTCCTGCCATGATCGTCAACGTCGAGCCGAGCAGCAGGACGAGCAGAGCTCCCCGGCCGGGGCCGAGGGATGTGGATGCGGCCGATGGTGAAGCTGGCGTATGCACGGACACTCCGTAGGCGATGCGGAAGAAGCGAATGGTCGGAAGGGCGGCCCCATGAAGTGCCGTGAGAGCCGAGACGGTGCGGAACTCAGCCGATCCGTGCGGTTCGCTCATCGACCGGGGAGACGGCAGACTGCTCGAGCATGGCCACTAGGGAGGCTGGAGGAGGCATGCTTTCCACCTCTAGACGCAGGCGCCGTGCCGCGCCGCGGACAACGGAGTCTTCTAGCGCGGACCGCACCACTTCGGCAAGTCCTCGGTGCTCGTGTCCGCTGTGCAGCTGTAGGGCCCCACCGTAGGTCGGCACGACTGCGTTTCGGTGAGCTCGGCTTCCTCCTGCCGGGAGAACGATCTGCGGCACGCCCGCGGCCATACAGTCGAGGGCGGTGGCTGCGTCCGCGCTATGGGCGACGGCGTCGCAGGTCGCGATCAGGGCAGCCACCGGAAAGCGGCCGACACGTGCGTCGAGCGGCAGGAATCCGCTGAACTCGTCCGGGCCCGACGTGCTCGCTATGAGGAGTTCGACATCAAGGTGAGCGGCTGCTTTGATCAGCCGCGTCGTGTGGTGGTGGGCGGCGGACACGCCGTCTGTCTCCGGGAGCACGAACAGTACGCGTGGGCGATCGCCCTTGAGGTGCATCCACGGTTCGACGAGCTGTTGCGTTCCGCAGATGATGTGGCGCATGGGGAGTGTCGGTTCGGCCCCCTGCTGACTTATGGAGCGCGGCATGACGCTGATCGTCGCCGTGAACCGCGTCCGGAAGTTCGGCCCCCCTGCCCGCAGCCTGTGTGCGAGGTCGGAAGCCTTGGCTTCCTCGACGCCTCGGGCCTCGTGGAGCCCTAAGGCCAGGTGCATCCATGGGAGCTCTTCGTGCCCCGCGAGGGGCCTCATCGTCGCAGCGGTGCAGGAGACGACAAGGTGTGGTGCCCATGAGTTCACGAGTTCGCTGAGTGATTCCGCCGGTTGCGTGGCGATTTCGGTCTGGGTGCGACTCGTCTCGGACGCCGGTCCAGTGGAAGCCGCAGTGTTGTGAGGGGGAGTGTCCCACCGAACCACAGGGGACGCCGGCAGACCGTAGGAGAGGATGAGGGGAACCGCGGAGGACGGACCGGCCATGATGACGTCGTGCCCTGCGTTGCGGGCGGCTTGGGCCAGCGGGGTACTGGCAGAGATCGCTCCCGGCCGGTGGTCAACCGCGAAAAGGATCCTCATAGGGCGATGCTGACGCACTCTTCTGGAGGACTGATCGCGTCTCGGTGGAGAGCACGTCTACGGAGCGGCCCGTCAGTGGTGCAACCAACGGGGTGGCCCGAGGGCACCTCTGCCGTGCTCCCGCCACCGGCCCAGGCGCGGTTCCCGACGGACTCCGCGACTGCGCCTCGAACGCGATTCGACTACCCCTTGCCAGCGTCAGACCCCCATGGCACACGTGGGAGGGATGGTGCCCGATGGCCGAGCATGACGCGCTTACCCCAGACGAGGTCGGCGAGTTCTACGATGACCGGGGCTGGCTCTGGGAAATCTTCATGGGGCAGAACCTGCACATCGGCTACTGGGATGACAAGAGTCCCGGAGTGGATCCGAAGGACCGCTTGACCGACGTGATGGTCGAGCGTGTGGGGATCGGGCCCGGACAACGATTACTGGATGTCGGGTGCGGTCGGGGCCGACCGGCGATTCGTCTGGCGAAGTCCACCGGCGCAAGCGTGAAGGGCATCACGGTGAGCGCGGATCAGGTGGAGGGCGCGACGCGGGAGGCCGAAGCAGCCGGAGTGGCTGAGCGGGTCGACTTCGAGCGGGCGGACGCAATGGCCCTGCCGTTCGGTGACGCCACGTTCGATGCCGTGTGGGCCATGGAGTGCGTGATGTATCTGACCGATCGGCAAAAGGCGATCGAAGAGATGCAGCGAGTCTTGGTGCCTGGCGGTGTGCTGGTTCTCTCGGACTACGCGGAAACGATGCCACTTTCCCCCGAATGGCGTGATGTCCTCGCCGAGAGCTTCACTGTGGACGCACTCCCCACACCACAGGACTACCTTCGGATGCTTACCTCTGCCGGTTTCACCGTGCAGCACGACGAGGACGCCGGATACCACCTGCGCAGGTCGGCCGCCCGGATCGACCGCACAGTCGAGGAGAACTATCACAAGGTCGTCTCCAAGGGCGGCGCCGAGTTCGCTGCCGAGTTCAAGGCCATGATCGGCAAGGTTGCTCAGTTGGAGCGGGATCTCCTGGGATATCGCATCATCACTGCGCTCAAGAGTGCCTGACCATGAGGGTTCTCTTCGTCGCTGGCGGGACTTCGGGAGTGATCTTCGGAATCGTTCCTCTGGCTCAGGAGATGCGCAACGCCGGCCATGAGGTGCTGATGGCCGCTCCGGAGAACTGCATGCCGACCATCATGAACGCGGCCCTGCCCGCTGTGCCGGTGTCCTCGAAAGCCATGCAGGAAGCGTTGGTCGACCGGCGGGGGGTGCGCGTTCCCATCCCGGAAGATCTCCACGAGCGGTACATCTTCAACGGACGAACCTTCGGCCGGTATGCGGCCTCCTGTCTCGAGGGACTGTTGGCGCTGGTCGACCGTTGGCCTCCTGACGTGGTGGTGGGCGGGGCCCTGGCCTTCGCCGCTCCGCTCGTGGCGGCCTATGCGGGCGTTCCCTATGTCAAGCAGGCCATCGACATGGGGGAGCCTCGGACCATCGATCTCGCCGCGGCTGCGGAGTTGGCCCCGGAGATGGAACAGTTGGGCCTCTACGACATGCCGCGGCCCGACTTGTTCATCGACATCTGCCCGCCCAGCCTGCGACCTTGGGACGCGCCGGTCGCCCAGTTGATGCGGTATGTGCCTTACTCGACCCAGCGACCTGTGCAGAGTTGGACGTACCGCAGGAGTGACAGACCGCGGGTCCTGGTCTCCGCAGGGAGCCGAGTGACACCCGACTCCGACTTCGGGATCCTGCGAGGACTCGTCGACAAAGTCTCTCAATTGGATGTCGAGGTCCTTGTCGCCGCTCCTGAGGACGTCGCTCAGCGGCTTCAGCCGCTTCCCCCTCATGTCCGGGCGGGGTGGATCCCCTTGCCCCAGGCGGCGCCGAAATGTGACCTCGTGGTACATCACGCCGGAGGGAATACGACGATGGGGTACGCCTCTTATGGTGTGCCGCAGATACTCGTGCCCTATCTGCCGTATTGCGTGGACTACAGCGAGCGCTTGAGTCGGTACGGTGCCGCGACGATGATCCTCCCTGAAGAAGACTCGGCGGAGAATATCGTGCAGGCCTGTGCCCGAGTGCTGACAGACCCGGCCTACCGGGAACGCGCTGCAGATCTCGCCGCCGAAATATCCGGCCTGCCGAATATGTTTGAAGTGGTCGGTACTGTGGAATCGCTGGTCGCCCGGCACGTCAAGGCCTGACTGTACAAGGAAGCTGCCATGCGACTGCTCTTCATAGCCACGCTCGCTAAAACTCTGCACGAGCTGACGGTCGGGACCGATCTCGCCGATCAGTTGAGCACTGTCGGAATCGAGTCGCATTTCGTCGTTGATGCGGGCAACGAGGACGCAATCCGGTCCGCCGGTTACCCTTACTCCCTGGTCCACGACGGCATGGGGCCGCGGGTGCGTGAGACTGTAGCGGCCGTGGTGCGTCGTGTGGCCCCGCGCGCCATCATACTCAGTGACTACCTCGGTCATTGGCTCCAGCACAGACTGAACTACGAAACCGATCCTTGGTATGTGTGTGACCTAGGCCCGCCGGTCGTACCCATCGATTTGTACGACCTCCCCCGTACCGGTCGCCGCGTGGAGGTACTCGGCCGAGTGGTCGACATCGACCGGCACGACGAGGACATGCCTACACGTCTCCTGCCCGTTCCCGTCAACCGCCCTCAGACGCCGTACAAGCGAGCCGGCCAGTTCGTGCTCCCCTACCGAGCCAATGGCGACATCGTTCCTTCGACAGCCGCTGAGCGATTCGAGGTGCGACGTTCGCTCGGTGCGGCGCCAGAGGAGCGTCTCCTGATGTTTCCTACACTTCCGTGGCAGCACGCGATGCGCACGCGAGCAGGCCCGGCGACTCGTGAACTCGCCGAGCGGGTGCCCCGGCTGTTCGGTCACTACCTCCGGCGCCTTCCCCAGCAGACCCGCTTCGTCATGACGGGCCCCTATCTGGAGGGTCTCGGCCTCCCCTCGGAACGGTGCCATGTGGAACCAGCTCCTACGGTGGCGCGGTACCACCAGATTCTCGGTGCGGTCGATGGGATTTCGTCGGTCTTCCTCACCTCCTACGCGCTGGAGCGGGCCATTCTTGCCGATGTGCCGGGCGTGCTGACCGTCAACTCTGTCAGAGCCGACGGGCCTGAGGACGTCATGGCACTGAAGGGTCGATTGGGTGGGCCGACATCCGCCGTGCACAGCTGGCTGAACTCCTTCCCCGGGCCCGTACCTCCCTTCTACGCCTGGCCGCTTCGGTGGACCGCCTTCCTGCGGGGGATGCTGCGAGACAATCCCTTCACTGAGACCGTCCTGCTCACCGAACTCCTCGACGAGGAGGCGGTCGTCGGGGGGCTCGAGGCAGTGCTGTACGACATCGGTACGCGAGAACGACTCGCCGAAATGCGAGCACGCTATCGCGACGCCATGGGCGGGCTCCCTCCTGTCGCGGAGGCCTTCCTGTCAGCCATTGAGACGGGGGTGTAGCCCGCCGAGCCGGTTCGCCACGCCTTCCGTGACCTCGTACGCACTCCCCAAAGGAACTAGCCGATGGTCCACGTATCCTCTCTCGCCTCGCCCGCCTCCGCAGCGGACGCTACCGCTGTTGCCGCTCGGTACGCGGATGTAGCTGACACCGAACGCCGCCTGGCACCGCCCGTCGTCGAGGCCGTGGTGAATGCTGGCTTTCCCGCGCACTTCGCACCAGTTGTCCATGGTGGCGCGGAAGGTGATTTCGCGACTCTTCTCACCTCGGTGGCGACGGTGGGGCGGGGCTGCACGTCTGCGGCGTGGTGTGCTTCCGTCATCGCGAGCGCCGGACGCCTGGTCGCCGCGCTTCCGGCCCCGGGCCCCGAAGACGTTTGGGAGAAAGGGGCGAGCACCGTCATCAGCGCGGGTCTCGCACCGACGGGCACGGCGCGACCGGTGCGGGGAGGGTGGCGGGTTAGCGGCGGTTGGGCGTACGTCAGTGCTGTGGACTTCGCAGACTGGGCGCTGCTGGCCGCGCGGGTGCCCGAGCACCGAGGGGGCGCCGCCCACGTGCGGGTATGTGCCGTTCCCCGCTCCGACTACCGAGTCGAGGACACATGGCGCACCATCGGTCTACGGGGGACCGGCAGCCACACGGTGACACTCGACTCCGTCCTGGTACCGGAGTACCGCTCCTTGCCTTTGGACGTCCTGTTGGCCGGCTCGGCTCCTGGGGAGTCATCGGCATGCCACCGGATTCCGTTGAAGGCGGCGAACGGTCTTACGCTTGCCGCCCCGCTGCTCGGCTCGGCGCGTGCGGCCTTGTCCCGTTGGTGGCAGATCGTCGGCAGCAAGGTCACGGCCTCGAGGGAAGGTGTCACTCCGCCTGCGGAAGCCGCCCCCTTCGAGCATCAGTATGCGCGGGCTGAGGGAGAGATCGATGCTGCCCTTCTTCTGCTGGAAAGTGTGGCACGGCGTGTCGATGAGGCGCACTGGTCTGCTCACACCATTGCCCGCAACGGACGTGACTGCGCCTTAGCTGCAGACCTTCTGGCCGGCACTGTGGGGAAGCTCGTGCGCACGGCGGGGACCCGTGCACAGGACGAGTCTGAGGAACTGCAACGTCGGTGGCGGGACGTGACCTGCGGTGCGGGACACAGCGGCTTGCAGTTCCCTCCCGCAGCCACCGCCTACGTGCGTTTCATGACCGGATGGGAACCACCGCGCACCCCGTGAGACGAGGAGCTGAAGCTGCAGGGCCCGCCGCACGGCTCCCCGTGCGGCGGGCCCTGCAGCACAAGCGCCTCAGAAGATGTGGTCGTGCGTGATCAGACGCGAGGCCACACGGACGGTGGTTCCCTCGACCGCGAGAACGTCGTGCACCAGGCAGCTCGGGTTGATTTCCGGTCTCTCACCGGGCCGAATGGTCGTGACGAGCGCGTAGGCAGTGGACTTCACCGTGCCGTCGCATTGAGCCGTGAGCGCTATCTGGTTGAACCAGTGGCGCCGACGGACGGTGGCCGGATCGTATTTCCGGTGGAAGTCTACGAGTTCCTGCACGATTGCCGGGCGCCCCACGGCCGGTTCCGCGTGTGGGGAGTGGCGGAAGACGCCGCTCTCGGTGAACGAGGCTGCGTAGTCTTCGAACCTCCGGGCGTCCAGGCTCTGCATCTGGTGAGCGTAGAAGTGCAGTACTTCGGAGTAGAGCGAACCGGTGATGATGATCGCGCCGGTCGGCCGTCCGTTCGTCGCTATGGTCATGGCTCTCCGTAAGTTGTTAGGCGGCCCGGGAGGGCCGGGTGTGGCTTATGGTTCTCTGCCATCAGTGGCTTCGAAGGAGTGGCCGCCCGGCTCTCCGGGGCGCCCTGGCTGCTGATTGAGATGTGCGCGCTTCGTGCGGTCGCTGATTACGGAGATGACAGCGGGGCGTTCCTCGGGCCGACGGCATGCCGTGCGGAACGAGGAGGGGTGAGTGAGCGAGCGAAGGACCCAGGTCTGGGCCGGCATCGATGCGGGTAAGGGCCACCACTGGGCCGCAGCGGTCGACGAGACCGGCTCGACGCTGTGGTCGAAGAAGATCGACAACGACGAAGCGGCGATCCTGACCGCGATGGGCGAGATCCTGGACCTCGCGGACAAGATGTCCTGGGCGGTGGACATCTCCGGAACGTCCTCCGCGCTGCTGCTGGCCCTGCTCGCAGCCCACGGCCAGCAGGCCGTCTACGTCCCCGGCCGCACCGTCAACCGCATGTCGGGCGCCTACCGGGGCGAGGCGAAGACCGACGCTCGCGACGCCTAAGTCATCGCCGAGACCTCCCGCCAGCGACGGGACTTCGCCACCATCGACGTGCCCGCCCAGCTGGCCGCGGACCTGGCGCTGCTGACCGCCCACCGCTCGGACCTGGTGGCCGACCGGGTACGGATGATCAACCGCCTCCGCGACGTACTGACCGGGGTCTTCCCCGCCCTGGAACGGGCCTTCGACTTCAGCTCGCACAAGGGCGCGCTGGTCTTGCTCACCGGGTACCAGACGCCAGCCGCCCTGCGGCGCCGCGGTCGGGCCCGGCTCACCGCCTGGCTTGCCGGCCGCAGCGTCCGGGGCGCCGACACGGTCGCGGCCACCGCCCTCGAAGCGGCACAGGCCCAGCAGACTTCCCTGCCCGGTGAGGACGTCGCCGCGCAGATCGTGGCGGATCTGGCGGCGCAGATCCCGGCACTGGACGACCGGCTGAAGCGGGTCGACCAGCAGATCCGTGAGACGTTCCGCAGTCATCCGCAGGCCGAGATCATCGAGTCCCTGCCCGGCATGGGTCCGATACTCGGCGCCGAGTTCGTCGTCGCGGCAGGCGACCTCACGGCCTACACGGACGCCGGCCACCTGGCCTCGGCGGCCGGCCTGGTGCCCGTCCCTCGCGACTCCGGCCGACGCACCGGCAACCTGCACCGCCCCCAACGCTACAGCCGCCGCCTGCGCCGGGTGTTCTACATGTCCGCGCAGACCAGCATCATCCGCGACGGGCCGAACCGGGACTTCTACCTCAAGAAGCGCGCCGAGGGCTGCAAGCACGTCCAGGCCGTCATCGCCCTCGCCCGCCGACGAGCCAGCGTGCTGTGGGCCCTCCTGCGTGATGAACGAGTCTTCACCCCCACCCCACCCGCCACGCAAGCGGCTTGACTTCGTCATTGAGACTCCTTCTCTGGTCATGCCGCGCACGGCACCGCGTGTCACAGGCCGCTGACGACGACGGCCGAGTTGAAACCGTGCCGCCCACGGGCGATCACCATGGCGTGGCGAACTCTCTGTTCGCGGGCCTCCCTGACGAGGTCCAGACCGTACTTGGCTGGCACTTCCGAGCGCGTAGGCGTGGCGGGAACCGTGCCATGACGCATCGACAGCAAGGCGGTTGCCACATCCAGCGGGCCGCCTCCGGCGTAGAGACGGCCGTAGTGCGCCTTCGGCACCGTCACCGGTACACCGTGAGCACCGAACACCGCACACAGAGCCTCGGCCTCCGCGGCGTCGAGTTCGGCGGTTCCGGCGCCGTCGGCGAAAACGGCGTCGATGTCCTTCGCCACCAGGCCCGCGTCCTGCAGCGCGGCGGCCATCGCACGACCGAGATTCGATTGGCGACCGGTGCCGGGTGCCGGATCGAAGGTGGAGGCGTATCCAGCCAGGACACCGTGGTGCAGCTTCGCTTCCCGCTCGACGGCGCATTCCGCGTCTTCGAGGACCAGAAAGGCACCGCCTTCCCCCGGCACGAAGCCGGAGGCGTCCGTCCCGAAGGGTTGGTAGGCCAGGGACGGGTCCTTAACGGTGGAGACGAAGCCACCGGCGAGTTGCGATGCGTATCCCCACGGGTCGAGAGCCGAATCGACCCCACCTGCGACGACGGCCCTGGTGCCGTGCCGTATGGAGCGGCGGGCCTGTCCCAGCGCGTCTAGACCGCCGGCCTGCTCACCCACCAGGGCGGTACCCGGCCCGCGCAGGGCATGGCGGATCGACACCTGGCCCGTGTTCACGGCGTAGAACCAGGCGTAGGACTCGTACACACTGACGGATCTCGGGCCCTCGTTCCACAGAGCGTGGAACTCCTTATGGGTGAACGCGAAGCCACCGAGGGCGTTGGAAGTGACTACACCGATGTCGTAGTCCTGCGTCGTGGTGTTCGGGAGGCCGGCCTCGGCCAAGCCCCGCTGGGCGGCCACGAGCGCCAATTGAGTCGATCGGTCGGTGCCGGGGAGTAGTCGGCCCGGGAGGTGTGCCCCTGCGTCGAAGTCGTCGATTTGCCCGGCGAGGGACGAGGGAAAACCAGCGACGTCCAAGTTCTCAAGCGGGCGTATGCCACAATTGCCGTCGAGCAGTGCTTTCCAGTACGCGTCCGTCTCGATGCCGTTGGGCGCCAACAGCCCTAGACCGGTGATGAGGACCGTCGTCATATCCTAGCCCCTTCCGCCGCGCGCAGCACCATGGCACTTTGGAAGCCTCCGAAACCGCTGCCCACGGTCAGCACGGTGTCGATACGCTTCTCTCGCGCGTGGAGTGGCACGTAGTCGAGGTCGCACTCGGGGTCTGGGGTGTGCAAATTGGCGGTGGGAGGAATCACGCCGTGCTGGATCGCGAGGGCGCTGGCGGCGATCTCGAGTGATCCGATGGCCCCGAGCGAGTGGCCGATCATGGATTTGATGGAGCTCACTGGCACGTCGTAGGCGTGGCTACCCAGTGCTCGCTTGAAAGCGGCTGTCTCATGCCGGTCGTTCTGCTTGGTGCCCGACCCGTGGGCGTTGACGTAGTCGACCCGCGATGCCGGAACGCGGGACTGGTTCATCGCACTCCCGATCGCCGCCGCCATTTCCCGACCGTCCTTTTTCAGCCCCGTCATATGGTACGCGTTACAGCGTGTAGCGAATCCGGTGATCTCCGCATAGACGTGTGCGTCGCGGGCTCTGGCGTGCTCGTACTCCTCCAGCACGAACATTGCGCATCCCTCGGCGAGGACGAAGCCGTTGCGTGAGCCGTCAAACGGTCGAGAGGCCGCCTCCGGCGCGTCGTTCCGCGGAGTCGTCGCCTTGATCGCGTCGAAGCAGGCCAGCACGATGGGAGTGATGGGTGTGTCCGTGGCCCCCGCGAGCATCATGTCGGCGGTGCCTTCGCGAATCAGCTCGACGCCGTGGCCCACGGCGTCGAGGCCTGACGTGCAGCCGTCGGAAACCATGGTCACCGGACCCTCGGCGCCGCAGACCCAGGCCACCTCGGCCGGCATGATGCCAGGGCTGAGGTAGTCGAACATGTGGGGTGAGAGGTATTGCGGGTCCACCACCCAGTCCCGACCACTGTCCGACATGACGAGGTACTCGTTCTCCAGACTTGTCGCCGAGGCCACCGCACTGCCCAGGGCGACACCGACTCGATGGGCCTCGACGTAGCCCTTGTCCAGCCCGCTGTCGGCCAGAGCCTCACGGGTGCAGACGGCAGCGAACTGAGTGGCCCGGTCCATACGGCGGATCTCGCGTGGAGTGAGCCCGTTCTCTCGCGGGTCGAAGTCGACCTCTGCGGCGACCTGCGACCTGAAGGACGAAGCGTCGAACGAAGAAATGGAGCGCGTCGCCGTTCGCCCGGAACGAAGTAGGTCCCAGAACGCTTCGACGTCCGATCCCCCCGGAGCGCGCACGCCCATTCCCGTGATGACGACACGACGTCTCATCGGTACCCCCTGAAGACAGACATCAGTGGTCCCCTCCTCGGGCTGCTCACGTGGCAGCCGTGTTCCCCCGGCGTGGTCGTGATGAGGCGACGCTGCGTTGCCCGTCTCAAGAACGGCTCGCGATCGGGTCGTTTGGTGCAATACAGGCCACAGCGGCTCAATCGAGATGCTGTGTGGCGAGTCGATCTCGCCTCGAGGGCGGCTCGAGAAGTTGCTGCCATCCTCTGCCCGGCGCTGCTCGGCCCGCCGCGCGGCGACGAGTCGGGAGCGGGCCACGTCACCTTCGGAGCGGAGTTGGGTATGAGTGTGCACAACGGCAGAGTGGCGCTCGTCACCGGAGCGACGAGCGGTATCGGTCGTGCGGTCGCTGCTCGCCTGGCTGCGCAGGGAGCGTTCGTCTACATATGTGGCAGGGATGAGCAGCGTCTGGCCGAGACGCTCGTCGACCTACGGGCCGCCGGCCTGCAGGTCGACGGAGCGGTGTGCGACGTCACCGACCGGGGAGATGTCCAACGGTTGGTGCAGGGCGCGGTAGGTGGCCACGGGGCGATCGACGTCCTCGTCAACAACGCTGGTCGCAGTGGCGGAGGAGCTGTGGCCGAGATGTCGGATGAGCTCTGGTACGACGTCATCAATACCAACCTCCACAGTGTCTTTCTCGTAACCCGCGAAACGCTCAGCGCCGGGAACATGCTGAGCAGGGGGTGGGGGCGCATCGTCAACATCGCGTCAACCGCTGGAAAGCAGGGAGCGGTGACCGCTGCCCCGTACTCCGCTTCGAAACACGGCGTGGTGGGTTTCACCAAGGCTCTCGGACTCGACCTGGCCAAAACCGGGATCACGGCGAACGCCGTATGCCCTGGCTTTGTCGAGACACCGATGGCCGAACGGGTGCGTCATCACTACGCACAGTCCTACGGGATCTCCGTTGAAGAAGCCGCCGAGAAGGTCACCGCGCGGGTACCGATCGGACGATACGTGGACGTGGACGAGGTGGCCGCGATGGTCGGCTATCTTGCGTCCGAGGAAGCCGGATCGGTGACCGCCCAGGCGCTCAACGTCTGCGGTGGGCTGGGCAATTACTGAACACCTCCCCGGTTGGGGTCGACGACCCTGGCACGGGGCCGAGCGAGAATGAGGCATTTTCATGAAGGCAGCTGTGTTTCACGAGTTCGGCGGACCTGAGGTGCTCGTCACCGCAGACGTCGACATCCCCGAGCCCGGCCCCGGTCATGTGCGTGTACGCGTGCGGGCAGCTGGAGTCCAGGCCTATGACGCGGCCGTACGCGGCGGTTGGACTCCGCCCGGAGCGTCGATCACCTTCCCCCAGATCGTCGGCAACGACTTCGCCGGCACGGTAGACGCTCTCGGCGACGATGTCGGTGAGTTCAGCGTGGGGGATGAGGTCCTCGGTTGGGCGATCCTTTGCTGCTACGCCGAATACCTCGTCGTTCCGACGAGCCAGGTCGTCAAGAAGCCCGCCACCATGCCGTGGGAGGTCGCCGGCGCCTTCTCGGCCTCCGCGCAGACGGCTCACACCGCACTGGAGGCGCTTGGTGTGCGTGCTGGCGATACCTTCCTGGTGCACGCCGCAGCCGGTGGGGTCGGCAGCGTAGCTGTGCAACTCGCAAAACTGCGGGGTGCGCACGTTATCGGCACCGCGAGTGAGAGCAATCATGCCTTTCTTCGTGACCTCGGCGCCGTTCCGATCGTCTACGGCGACGGATTGACCTCGCGCGTCCGTGCTGCTGCCCCTCAGGGCGTCTCCGTGGCTCTCGACGCGGTGGGCGGCGCCGCCCTGGACACGTCCGTGGAGCTGATCGAAGACAGGAAGAGAATCGCCACACTCGTTGACTTCGGGCGGGTCGACGAACTCGGGGTGCGTGCCGTGTTCAGCCAGCGGGACAAGTCCCGTCTCGCCGAACTCGCCGAAATCTACGCGCGGGGCGAACTCCGTATCGAGGTGTCCCGTACGTTTCCCCTCGATCAGGCACACGAGGCTCACCGTCTGATTGAAACCGGTCACGCTCGCGGCAAGACCGTCATTACGGTGGCATGACGTGATGCCCCCGTGCTCGACGATGAGGCCGTCAATGGACATCGACCTGCATTTCGACGTTCTTTGCCCGTGGTGCTACATCGGCGAGCGTCGTATCGCGGCAGCCATAGAGAGTTTTTCCCACCGGGAGGCAGTGAGACTCGTCCGACGCGCCTACGAGCTGGCGCCCGACCAGTCCGCGAGCCCGGGAGTGACCGCAGCCGGGGCGATGGAGCACTGGATGAGTCCGGCCGACGTGCCGGCGAGAATCGCACTCATCCGTTCCCAGGGAGCGGACGAAGGAATCGAGTTGAACCTTCATCTGTCCCGCCCGGTGAACACCTTTGACGCGCATCGCCTCGTTCAACTGGGTGAGGCCCGTGGTCGAGGCAGTGAGGTCGTCGAGGCCTTGTTCCAGGCGTACCACACCGACGCGGTGAACGTAGCGGACCCCGACGTGCTCGCCGAGCGTGGAGTGAGAGCGGGCCTTGATGTCACTGAGGTCTGGCGCTTGCTCGACGGCGACGAGTACGCGGAGCGGGTCCGTTCCGACGAGGCTCTCGCGGCTGCTCGTGGGGTCCGCAGTGTGCCCTCGGTATGCGTTGACGGTGCTCGCCCCGTTTCCGTAGTGAAGAAACCGGGCGATTTGCTGCTGGAACTCGAGAAGGCCTGGTCGAAGTGGCAGAAGAAGGCCGATACATCCGGCTGAGACAAATGTGCTGTGAACGCTGGACCGACATTCCAGCACCTTTCCAGGGTCAACGTCAAGGGTGGCCACGGGCGGTCTGCTCCGCCCGTGGCGAGAGAGAAAGGACCACTTGTGCGACGTACAACGATACTGGGGGGCTTAGTCGCCTCCCTCGGTATGGTGACGGCTTCCGCCCTCCCTGCATCGAGCTCGACGGCAGGAGGTTCCGAAACGGTGGCTGACAGCGTCGGTTCGACGGTGCCGTACGTTTGCCGGACTCGCTACGCCGGTGAGTGGATACCCGTCGAGTACTCCCGGACCTTCACCACCACCGCTCCCGCCCAAGTGGCGCCGAGGCAGTACTTCAAGGTGACGTTCGACTCGTCTCCGATCAAGGCGGTCGCCGACTACAACAAGTTGCTCAACAGTGTGTCCATGAACTACGAGACGCCAGCCAACGCGAAGATCATCGGCTACTGGCTCTCGGGGGGCAGCAACCTGGGATCGGCACACCAGTGGGTTGAGCGCAGCGGAAGCGAACTGCGTGTCAAGTCCGACGGTGAATGGGCTGGTGGCGTCGAGTTCGACTTTCCGAACCTGAACGTCATTCTGCGTGCTCCCGCAGGGCCGGCTTCTTTGACGACCGGCGTCGGTGGCTCGGGGTTCGACGACACCTCCTTCGGCTGGTATCGACTTCAGCCCGTCACGAACGAGTGGGACCCTTTCGAGTGCTATGCCGACCCGGCCGAGCCCGTGGTGTTCTCCACCACACAGGTCGCCCCCTGACCTGATCGGTGACGGGGGCCGGGTGCCGACACGACGTGGTGCTCGCCCCCGGCGCCACCCAGGGCTTCTCACCCGCTGTTCTGACACCTTGTCCGGAGGAACGTCCACATGCGTGCCGTTCGCATCCACGAGTACGGAGCCCCCGACACCCTCCAGGTGGAGGAGGTGCCCATTCCCCAACCCGGGCCCGGTCAAGTTCTGATCAGGACGGAGGCCATCAGCGTCGGCTTCGCTCAGACTCAGATGCGCCGCAACATCTTTCCCGCACCGATGTGGCGGCCCGAGTTTCCCATCGTTCTTGGCGGCGACGTCATCGGGCGGGTGGCCGCTGTCGGCCCGGACGCGCCCGGAGTGGGTGTGGGCGACCGGATCGGCGCCTTCACTCTGCACGGCGCCTACGCTGACTACGTGGTAGTGGACGCAGCCACGCTGGTGTCCGTTCCTGAGGGCTTGGACGCAGCGGTGGCGACGGCAATCCCCTCGCCAGGCCCCATCGCTGCGGGAACCCTGGCAACGGCAGCGTTGCGGCCCGGCGAATCCGTTCTTGTGCACGCGGCGGCCGGAGGTATCGGGCACTTGGCGGTCCAGCTGGCCAAGCGTGCTGGAGCCGGGCTCGTCATCGCGACCGCAGGCGCTCCGGGAAAGCGAGAGTTCGCCCGGAGTATCGGTGCGGACGTCGTCGTCGACTACCGCCAGGAGTCGTGGGCCGAGACGGTGCGGGAGACGGCCGGTGACCGTGGGGTCGACGTCATCCTGGACAGCGTCGGCGGCGAGGTTCTGCGTCAGGGCGTCCAGCTCTTGGGCCCCTTCGGCCGTCTTGTGTTCTACGGTTCGGCGGGTGGAGGGCTCGATGTGCCCCGAATCTCTCCCATGGAGCTCATCGGCATGAAATTCCTGACAGGGTTCGCGTTGTCCCAGTGGCGCGCGGCCCGTCACGCCGATTACCTACGCCACCACGGGGTGCTGGCCGGGGCGCTCGCCGAGGGATCGATCACGCACGCGATCCACGCCACGCTGCCCTTAGAGCGTGTGGCCGAGGCGCATCGCATGATCGAGGAACGCTCTCACATCGGCCGGATCGTCCTCCTCACGGAAGCGACGGTTTGACTGCCGCTCCTGTGGGAGGCCGGGCACCGCGGTTCGGACGGCAATTCTGCGCTCTGCCGTACCGGTCGCTCCGTGAGGCCCTTCCATCCGCTTGAGGCGCTATGTGGCGGGGCATGTCGGTGTCCACGTCGCCAGGCCGCGCGGCTACGTCTTGCGGTAGGTGTAGGCCTCCTCGGCGGCGGCCGCCACGGCGGCGGCGTCGGCACCGGCCGAGGCCGTCACCAGCGCGGCCACGGCCCCCTCCACGAAGGGGGCGTCCGCCAGCCGCGCCCCCGGGGGGAGTTCGTCCCCGTCGGCCAGCAGCGTCCGGACGGTCAGCACGGCGCTGCCCAGGTCCGCCAGCAGGACCACCCCGGCTCCCCGGTCGGCCCGTCGGGCGGCGTCCGCGATGAGTTCGGCGCTCGTGCCCAGCCCGCCGTCGGGTGTACCGCCGGCCGCCACGGCCGGCGCCGTCGCGCCTCCGGCGGCCAACCCGGTGGCCAGCCGGGCGACGGACTCGGCCACCTCGCGACTGTGGGAGACCAGCACGAGGCCCACCTGCGGCTGAGCGGTCACGGGGTACCACCCTCTCCGTCCGCCGCCCGCGCGGTGCGCGCCAGGGCGGTGAACAACAGCGCCGACGACGTCGCCCCCGGGTCCTGGTGGCCGATGCTGCGCTCGCCCAGATAGCTCGCGCGCCCCTTGCGGGCCCGCATCGGGACCGTGTCGCCCGCGCCCTTCTCCGCAGCCCGCGCCGCGGCGTCGAGGCCGTCGCCGAGTGCGTCGAGCGCGGGCAGCAGCGCGTCGAGCATGGTCTTGTCACCGGCGGTGGCGCCCCCGAGTCGCGCGACGGCGTCCACGCCGGTGCGCAGCGCCCCGGCCAGCTCCCCGAGATCGACCTCGGGGGCGTCGTCGAGCGCCTTGCCCGTCCGGCGCAGGAGCGTGCCGTACAGCGGCCCCGACGCCCCGCCGACGGTGGAGACGAGGGTGCGCCCGGCGAGCACGAGCACCGCTCCCGGTGTGGGCGGCCGCTCCTCCTCGACGGCCGACACCGCGGCGGCCAGCCCGCGCCGCATGTTGGTCCCGTGGTCGGCGTCCCCGATGGCCGAGTCGAGCTCGGTCAGCCGGTCCGCCTCCTCCTCGACGGCCTCGGCGACTGCCGTCAGCCAGTGCCGGAAGAACGCGGCGTCCCGAGGTGCTCCCGTCGGCTCCCGCCCGTCGCGCATGTCCCGCTGTTCGCCCACGAACCCGCTCACCGTCCCCAGCGCAGCGCGGGGGTGGCGACCGGCGCGTCCCACCACCGCAGCAGCTCCTCGTCCACCTGGCAGAGCGTCACCGAACAGCCGGCCATGTCGAGCGACGTGACGTAGTTGCCGACGAGCGTGCGCGGCACCGCGACGCCGCGCTCGCCCAGTGCCCGCTGTACCTCGGCGTTGAAGCCGTACAGCTCCAGGAGAGGCGTGCCGCCCATCCCGTTGACGAGGGCGAGCACGGGGCCGTTCGGGGGATCGTCGGCCAGCAGCGCGTCGACCGTCGCGTCGGCGATCTCGCCGGACGTCATCATCGGACGGCGCTCGCGTCCCGGTTCGCCGTGGATGCCGATGCCCAGCTCCAGCTCACCGGGCGGCAGGTCGAACGTGGGCCCGCCCTTGGCCGGGGTGGTGCAGGCGGTGAGCGCCACGCCGAAGCTGCGGCAGGCTTCGGCCACCCGCCGGGCGACGCGCTCCACCCGCTCCAGCGGTGCCCCCTCGGCCGCGGCGGCACCGGCGATCTTCTCCACGAAGAGCGTGCCGCCGGTGCCCCGCCGCCCGGCCGTGAACGTGCTGTCGGTGACGGCCACGTCGTCCTGCACGAGCACCTTCGCGACCCGCACGCCCTCGTCCTCCGCCAGCTCGGCGGCCATGTCGAAGTTGAGGACGTCGCCGGTGTAGTTCTTCACGACGAACAGCACGCCCTCGCCGCTGTCCACGGCTGCCGCCGCCCGGGCCATCTGGTCGGGGACCGGGGAGGTGAACACCTCGCCGGGGCAGGCGGCGTCGAGCATCCCCGGGCCGACGAACCCGCCGTGCAGCGGCTCGTGCCCGCTGCCGCCGCCCGAGACGAGCGCGACCTTGCCCGCCACCGGCGCGTCGCGCCGGACCACGACGCGTCGCTCCACGTCCACGGACAGCTCCGGATGGGCGGCGGCCATACCGCGCAGCGCGTCGGTCACCACGCGTTCGGGCACGTTGATCAGTTGCTTCACGGCAAGACTCCCGTCGGTCCCGGCGTAGGCGGTCCACCGGTCACTCTTCCACTCGGACGGCCGTCCCACCACAGCACCACGCGGGTCCGGCCGTCGCGTCGACGGCACGCGGGACGGGGTCCTCCGCGCGTGCCCGGCTTCCCCCGGCATAGGGTGGCAGCGTGTCAGGCGAACGTGATCTGTCGAAACTGCTCAGCGACATGCGGCCCGATCTGCGCCACGGGGCCTACGTCTTCACCACCGTCGTGGGCCCGGCGCCCGACGGCGTGCGGCCCGTCGCCTCCGTCACCGAGGACGAGGGCAGCACTCTGGTGATCACCAAGGAGGAGGCGGACGCGGCGGGCCTCCCGTACGACTACGTCGCCGGGTGGATCACGCTGCGCGTGCACTCGGCGCTGGCGGCGGTCGGGCTGACGGCCGCCGTCTCCACCGCCCTCGCGGAGGCCGGGATCAGCTGCAACGTCGTGGCCGGATACCACCACGACCACCTCTTCGTGCCCTACGACCGCTCGTCCGTGGCCGTCGCCGTCCTGGAGGACCTGGCGGGCCGTCCGCGCTAGCGGCCCGCGTACCATGGCGGCATGTCCTTCCTCCGCCGCCGCAGCCCCGCGTCGCCCGCCGGTCCGGACTTCGACGTCCTCGCCATGGACCCGGAGGACTGGCCGGGAAACCTCGGAGCGGGGCTTCTCCCGGCGCCCGACGGCAGCTGCCAGGGGGTCTTCCTGCGGTACGACCTGTTCGGCGGCCGCGGCCCCGCCATGATCATCGGCAATCTGCCGGACGGCTCGCCCGCGCGGGACATCGAGGAGGGCGAGGTGCCCTTCGAGGTGGCCCAGCTGCTCGCCGCGCTGGAGATGGACGAGCCGGTGACCGTCACCGGTACGGAGGACTGCCCCGTCATGCATGACGGGAACCTGCTGATCGTGCGCCGCATCACCTGCACCGAGGGCCGGATCGCCTGCGTGCAGTTCGACCGCAGCGACGGGGTCCTCGTGACCATCGCCAGCTGGGACCGGCCCATCACCGACGACCTCTACCAGCTGCTCAAGCCGCTCCCGGCGGAGCTGTTCCAGCAGCGCTGACGGTGGCCGGGCCGGGGAGCCGTCACCGCTCCCCGGCCTCCACCAGCCGCACGTCGGCCGCCCTGACGAACGCCGTCCGGTGCCCGAACTGGATCTGCCGGTAGGGCTCGCCCCGCACGACGACGTGGCCCGAGGGGTCGAAGGTCCGCGCGACGTAGTACTCGCTCGGGACCCGCGGCCCCGCCGCGTACCGCTGCCCCGCCCGCAGCCGGTAGGGGAGGGGCGAGACCTCCTGGGGCGGGACGCCGTCCGGGTAGGCATCCGCCTGCGGGTAGGCCCGCCCGTAGACCGGAACGGAGTCCGCGCCCGCCCGGGGGGTGACCGCCGTTCCGCGTGCCGGTACGGCGGCCGGGCGGGAGGCCGGGTCGTGGAACCACGCCTTCGCCCCCAGGTACCAGATGGCCGTCCAGTCGCCTTCGCGTCCGGCCACGGCGTACGTCTGCCCGGTCGAGGCGCGGGCTCCGATGTCGCTGACCCCGTCGGTCGCGTGGCCGCCGTCCGGGTGGAGCCCGACGTCCCGGACGAGGGGCGCGTCGGCCCGTGGCGCGGTGTGCAGCCGCACCGCGCCCGAACCGTGCGCCGGGCACCTCGCGCCGGTGCCGTCGCACCGCGTGAAGACGGGCCGGTGCGTGGCGTAGTCCGGGCGGATGGTGACCAGCCCGGTGTCCGACCCCGTCCGCTCCGCCGGGGTGAACGGGGCGCCGAGCAGCTCGAAGTAGTGCGCCCAGTCCCAGTAGGGGCCCGGGTCCGTGTGCATGCCCCGGATCGCCGCCGTCGTGACGCCCGGTACGTTGTCGTGGCCCAGGACGTGGTGCCGGTCGAGCGGGATGTCGTTCTGCTCTGCCAGGTGGCGCACGAGGCGGGCGGACGACCGGTACATCGCCTCCGTGTACCAGGCGTCCGGGTCGGTGAGGAAGCCCTCGTGCTCCAGCCCCACCGACGTGCTGTTGACGAACCAGTTCCCGGCGTGCCAGGCCACGTCCTCGGTTCGCACGTGCTGGGCGATGTGCCCGTCCGAGGCGCGCAGCGTGTAGTGCCACGAGACGTAGGTGGGGTCCTGCACGAGCGAGAGGGCACTCTCGTAGGAGCCCTCGATGTCGTGGACGACGATGTAGCGGATCCGCTGCCCGGCGGGGCGCTCGGCCTGGTCGTGGTTCCCGTAGTCGGGGGAGCCGTCGTCGCCCCGGAACTCCTCGTAGGGAGCGGGCACCCAGGAGCAGGAGAGGTCGCTCGGGCACTCGGCGGCCGTGCTCTCCCGCGCGGCTCCGGCCCGCTCCCCGCGTACGGGGCGCAGCCCGGGGGAGGCGGGGAGCACCACCCGCTGGCCGGTGTCGGTGGTGCGGGCGGCACCCCGGCGCAGCAGGGCGACCACCTCGTCCGCGAAGAAGGTCCCGCCGCCCTCCTCCGCCGCACCGGTGTAGGCGGCGACGGCCCCGTACCAGTCGGCGGCGTCCGCGCTGAGCGGCCGGCCCAGCTCTCGTTGGGCGGCGGCCAGCAGCGCCGCGCCACCGTGCACGTTGGCGGCCGCGTCGCCGCGCAGCCGCTCCGGCGGGAGGCCGGTCAGTCGGGCGGCCCGCTCCAGGGTGCGCAGCCGGACGGGCGGTCGGCGGGCGTCCGGCACGGGACGGGGGCCGGTGCGGTGGGGGCGTGCCGTGTCCCCGCGCGGGTCCTCGGTGCCGTTCCCGTGGTGCGGCCGGGAGCGGGCGAGTGCGGTGCGGGCGTCGGTGAGGTGCATCGGCCCGTAGCCGCCCGAGACGCTGGGCCTCCCGCCGTGCTGGTCCCACCGCGACTGCAGGTACGCCACGCCGAGCAGGACGTTCTCCGGCACCCCGTGGCGTCCGGCCGCCTCCGTGAAGGCGGACCGCAGGGCGTCCCGGCCGCCTGCCGCGGCGTCACCCGGAGCGCCGGGCGGGAGTGCCGACACCAGGGGGAGCAGCAGTGCCGCCGTGACGACGCCGACGGCCGCCCTGCGCGGCCGCCGCTCCCGACGGCGGTGCGGCGGGCGGCTCGGGGGGCGGGGGGAGGGAGCGGTACCTGGCACGACGGCCTCCTGGCGCGGGCCCGGAGGTGGGGGTGGCGGCCCGCCTGCCTCACAGGTAACGCGCGGTCGACGGTGCGTCAAACACCGTCGACCGCGCGCCGTCCCGCCCGATGACCTTCAGGGAACGTTTCTTCCCGTCTGCGTCATCCTCTCCGTCACCGTGCCCCAGGCAGCCCGTCCGCCCGTCAGCGCGTGCCGACCGCCGCCCGCACCGCGCGGCGGGCCAGGGCCACGTCGTCGTGCAGCCGGCGCAGCAGCAGACGCTGCTCCTCGCCCGCCGACAACGCGCCGTCCCGCTCGACGCTCGTCCCGGGGGCCGGCGCCGGACTCCGCATCGTGCGGTGGACCGCCGTCTCGCAGCTGCGGATCTCCCGGGTCAGGACGACCATCAGGTTCACCAGGAAGGCGTCCTGCGCCGCCGGACCCGCCGCCTGCGCGATGACGCTGATCTGCCGCCGCGCCAGCGGCGCCTCTCCCAGCACGGACCACAGGGTCGCCAGGTCGTACCCCGCCAGGTACCAGCCCGCGTGCTCCCAGTCGACCAGGACGGGGCCGCTCGGCGCGAGCAGGACATTGGCGGGCAGCGCGTCCCCGTGGCAGAACTGCCGGGCCGACTGGCCGCCGCCCTGGAGCGCGCTGTGCAGCAGCTTGTGCAGGTCGCCCATGTCCCGGTCGGTGAGCAGGCCGAGGTCGTGGTAGCGGGTCAGCCGGGCGCCGTAGTCCAGCGGCTGCTCGAACAGTCCGGCCGGCGGCTGCCAGGCGTTCACCTGTCTCAGCGCGCCCAGCACCGCCCGCACGTCGCCGGCGGGCACCGGGGCCGAGGGGTGGCGCTGCAACGCCGCGGGACGGCCGGGCATCCGCTCGATGACGAGGGTGCAGCTGTCCGGGTCCGCCGCGACCAGCCGTGGCGCCCGGACCGGCGGGCGGTGACGGACGAACGCCCGGTACGCCGCTATTTCGTGCCGGTACCGTTCGGCCCACGCGGGGGAGTGGTCCAGTAAGCACTTCGCCACCGCCGGGGTGCGCCCGATGTTGCCCACCAGCAGGGCCGAGCGGCCGCTGTGCCGCAGTACCTGCACGGCCCGGAAGTCCGGGCAGATGCGGTGGACGAGGGCGAGGGCGGAGCGCAGGCGTGCGCCCTGGGCACCGGACAGGTCGAGCCTCCCGCTGATCGGCTGGCGGCCGCCCAGCGGGACGGGTCCTCGGACCCGGTGCGATCGCTCCGGGGCCCCCGCGCCGGGGAGGTGCGCGGTGAGGCCGGTCCGGGGCGGGGCGGACACGGGGGACGTTGCGTGATACATGCGCGAGCCGGATCCCTTCGTGCGCCGACAGGTGTGTGCGCAGCCCCGGTCCGGCCCGCGTCCGGCGGGTCCCGCACCCTGGGGAATGCCGGTCGGTCACCGGACGGCGACAGAGCCGGGGCGGCGCTCTTCTACATCACACCGCCCAGCGGGTGGCAGACCATGTGGCGGACCCTGGCGAAACCCTGGCGAATGCTCCCGGCCCCCGCTCGGGCCGTTACTGTCAACTCAGCCGAGAACCTGGGGGCTTGACGTGAACAAAGGACCCAACACCCGTCTCGCGGATCTGTTCGAGCTGACCGGATGGTCCAAGGGCGAACTCGCCCGGATGGTCAACCGGCACGCTGCGGCCATGGGGCACCTCCAACTGGCCACGGACACCTCGCGGGTGCGGCGCTGGATCGACCGGGGCGAGAGCCCGCGCGATCCCGTTCCCAGGGTGCTGGCCTCTCTGTTCACCGAGCGACTCGGCCGTGTCGTGACCATCGAGGACCTCGGGTTCGGCAGATCAGGGCCATCGGCCCGGCGGCAGTCCGTGACCGGCCTGCCGTGGGCTCCTGATCAGACCGCCCTGGTCCTCACCGAATTCACGGGAATGGACCTCATGCTCAACCGACGCGGCTTGGTGGGCGCGGGTGCCGCGCTCGCCGCAGGATCAGCCCTCCACAACTCCCTCAACGACTGGCTGCGGAGCGACCCGGCCGGAGCCCCGGCCGGCCGTCCGGCCACCGCCGAACACGCCGCCTTCGACCTCGACGACGTCCCACCGGTCGGTGCCGAGGAGATCGAGGCCCTGGAACGCTCGGTCGAGGTCTTCCGCGCCTGGGACGCCTCCCGGGGCGGCGGGCTCCAGCGCAAGGCCGTCGTCGGGCAGCTCAACGAGGTCGGCGGCATGCTCGCCACCGACCACCCGCCGCACCTGAAGCGCCGACTGTGGGGCGTCGCCGCCAACCTGGCCGTCCTGGCCGGGTGGATGTCGCACGACGTCGGCCTGGAACCCACCGCGCAGAAGTACTTCGTGCTCGCCACCCACGCCGCCCGGGAGGGCGGCGACCGGCCGCGCGCCGGTGAGGCGCTCTCCCGGGCCGCACGCCAGATGGTGCACCTCGGCCGGCCCGGGGACGCTCTCGACCTCATGAAGCTGGCACGCTCCGGCTCGGGCGGGGAGACACTGCCCCGCACCCAGGCCATGCTGCACACGATCGAGGCGTGGGCCCAGGCGTCCATGGGGCGCGGCCAGGCCATGCGCCGCACCCTCGGCGAGGCGGAGGAGCTGTTCACCTCCGACCGGGGGGACGTGCCGCCGCCCGGCTGGATGCAGAACTTCGACGAGGCCGACCTGCACGGCATGCAGGCGCTGGCGTTCCGCACGCTGGCCGACCACGACCCCGGCGCGGCGGGCACCGCCGAGTTCCACGCCAAGCGGGCCCTGGAGCTGCGGGGCAAGGGGCACCAGCGGTCTCAGATCTTCGACTACATCTCGCTCGCCTCGGCGTGCTTCATCGCCGACGACCCGGAGCAGGCGGACCGCTACGCACGGCTCGCCCTGGTGTCGATCGGGGAGACCTCCTCGCACCGCACCTGGGACCGGCTGCGGGAGATGTACCGGCTGACGGCCCAGTACGCCGGCTACCCGAAGATCGAGAGCCTGCGCGAGGAGCTGGAGTACGCCCTGCCGAAGGCCCCCGCCAAGCCGCGTACGGCCGCGGTCAGGAGCCCGGGAGGTCTCGACGTCTGATCCGCCACGGGGACGTCACCTGCCGGGCGCGGGCGCCCCGGGCAGCGGGACGGGCACGCGGGCGATCAGGGCACAGGCGTCGTCCTCGCGTGCTGCTCCGCCGAACTCCTCCACCACCAGCCGCAGGCCCTCGCGCGCGGAGCGCGCCGCGGTGAGCCGGCCGCCCAGCCCGAGGAGTCGGGGCGTGGCGTCCGCTCCGTCCGGGGCGGGGAAGGGGGCGTGCGGGGCGAGGGCGTCCGTGTGCAGCACCAGCAGGTCGCCGGGGGCGAGCCGTTCGTGGTGCTCGGCGTAGACGGCGCCGCTCGTCGCACCCAGCAGCACGCCCTCGGGCGGATCGAGCCGGCGCCCGTGCCCGGCGCGGTAGTGGACGGGCGCCGGGTTTCCGGCCTGCGCCCAGGTCAGCGTCGCCGTGCGCGGATCGTAGCGGCAGCAGACCGCGCTCCCGAGCGCGGGCTGGGCCGCCCCGTCCAGCAACTGGTTGAGGTGCCCCATCAGCGGGCCCGGACGCACCCCGGCCAGCGCCAGTCCCCGCACGGCGCCGAGCAGCGTCGCCATGCCGGAGGTCGCTTCGACGCCGTGCCCGGTGAGGTCCCCGACGGTCAGCAGGGTCGAGCCGTCACCGAGGGCCATGGCGTCGTACCAGCTGCCGCCGATGAGGTCGTTGGAGGCGGACGGCAGGTAGCGCGCGGCGAGGTCGAGGCCGCCGCCGGTGGAGCCGTGCGGCCCCGGCAGCCGCAGCTCCTCCCGCCACGGGGGCAGCACGGCCTCCTGGAGCTCGACCGCCAGTCGGCGCTCGGTGCGGGCCAGTTGACGCTGCTGCCGCACCAGATCGCGGGACTCGCGCGCGGTGCGCTCCCCTCGGCGCAGTGTGCTGACGTCCCGCACCACGGCCCAGACCGAGGCGGCGCGCCCCTCGGCGTCGAGGACGGGTTCGCCGCGCATGTGGAGGGTGCGCAGCGTTCCGTCGTCCCGCAGGATGCGGAACTCGCCGTCGATCGGCCGGGCGTCGACGAGACAGTCGGTGACGGCGCCCATCAACCAGGTCTGGTCGTCGGGGAGCAGCCAGGTCGGCAGTTCGTCGAGCGGCAGGGGGCCGGTCTCGGGCGTGCGACCGAAGATCGTGTAGAGCTCCGGGGACCAGTCCACCTCGTCGGTCAGGAAGTTCCACTCGGCGTTGCCCACCCGCTCCGCCGGGGCGGGCGGCGGAGCGCACACGGCCGGGGGGTCCGCCACCTCGGGACCGGCCGGAGCGGTGGACAGCCCGTCGCGCAGCTGGTCGAGCCGCAGGCCCAGGTCGTCCAGATGCAGCATGGCGAGGTCGCACAGGGCGCGCTGCCAGCGGCGTTCCGGATCGGTGCCGCGCCCCCCCTCCTCCTGCTCGGCCCCGCGGCGGACGGCGTCGACCTCGCCGCGCAGGCTGTGCGTGCGCGAGATCAACGTGTCCAGGGTGCCGGGACCGGGCACCGGCGCGGCCGGGCTGTCCGCCGAGGAGTGTGAGGGCATCGCGTACTCCGATACGAGCAGTGAGCGGCGTGCGCCGGGGAAGAGTCCGGTAACGACTCTTGCACAGACCGCGACCTGCCGTAAGCCGTTTGGCAACACCCGATACGGTGTTGCCTTCGGCATGTGCCAACGGTTGGCGGGACGTCCCACCCCGGCCCGGCGGAATCCGCTCCTCCAGTAGGCTGCGGCCTCGGCGCCCGCCCCGGCACGCGGGATTGGGCGGCCGTCTCACCGGCAAGAAGCCCTCCGACGGAAATCCCGTTGCCAGCCACTCACCCCGCACCGGATGCTGACCTCTATGTACGCGGAAAATCTCGGCCAATACGTCGATCCAGACATAGCGCCCAGCGGTACGCTGCTCGGCCTGCTGCAGCGGGGCCGTGGTGACGGCACCCTGCACGCGCTGGCGGCGCCCCGTGCCGAGGCCCTCGCCGCCCTGCACCACTGCCTGGCCAACGACCCGCGCCGTGACTGGCAGGTCGAGCACCGCTCCCTGTACTACGCCCGCCTGCACCGCGACCTCGACGCCGGGCTGGACGCCGTCGCCGCCCACCTCTTCTCGGCGCAGGACCAGCTGGACACCCGGGAGGAGCGCACCGGGCTCGCCCTCTCCGTGCTCGGGCACCTCGCCTCCTACGGCAACGTCGGGGCGCTGCGGCTGCTGCGCGAGTACACCGCCCGGGGCGCCAACTGGCCCTGGGCCCTGGACGAGCTCGCCGTCCGCGACGACGACGCCGCACTGCGCAGGCTGGGCCCCGCCGTCCTCAGCCGCTTCCCCCGCACCCCCGACGGCGACGCCGAGCTGGCCGACGCCCTGCGCGGGGCGTTCGAGCCGCGCCCGTGGCGTCTGTGGGAGGAGGACCCCACCCGCCCCGAGCAGCGCGAGCGCCTCTCCCGGGCCCGTGAGCGGCACTCCTTCGACCGCTGGTCCCGCCAGCTCCGCTCGGCCGGCCCCCGCCCCGGCTGGAGCGTCCGCGAAGTCCTCGCCTGGGCGGAGGAACCGCCGACTCCGCCCGGCGAGGAGTCCGCGGACGCCGAGCCCTTCGACCCCGATCTCGCCAGGCAGCAGCGGGCTGCAGCGGCGGCCCGCTGCCTGGCGGCCGTGGCGGGGCCGGAGGACCGGCCCGCGCTGCTGGCCGCCGCCCGCGGCGGCACCGACACCGCCCGCCAGGCCGCCCTGCGTCACCTCGCGGAGGGCTGCGACCCCGAGGCCCTCGACCTCGTCGAGTCGGCCGTGGCCGACGGCTCCCCGCAGGTGGTGCGGGCCGCCGCCGCCGCCGCGTTCGCCCGGATGCGCGACGGCGCCGCCGTCGTACGCGCACGACGCTGGGCGGGCCGCGACGACGTCCTCGGGGTGGAGGCCGCCGCGATGCTCGCCTGCCGCGGCGACGCCCGGGACGCCGACGCCGTCCTGGCGGCCCTGCGGCGCACCGTGCGGGCGGCGGGCTGCGACAGTGACGCCCTGTGGCCGCTGGTGGACGGCGTCGGACGGCTCCGGGTCCATTGCGCCGCGCCCGTGCTGCGGCACCTCTACCGGGAGACGACCTCCTCGCAGCTGCGCGGCCGCACGGCACGGGCCCTGGCCGCCACCGATCCGGCCTTCGCGGCCTCCTTCGCCGTCGAGTGCCTGTGGGACTGCGAGGAGTCCACCCGGGAGGTCGCCGCGCGCGCCGCCACCACGGGCGACGACCGGGTCGTGGAACGGCTGCGCCGACTGGCCGCGGACCCGGCCGAGGAGGCCGGTGTCCAGAGCGCCGTGCGCGGCCGGCTCGAACCGGGTGCGCAGAGCGGCTGCTGAACCGGGACGGGGTACGCCGCGCCGCGCCGGGGGCAAGCGCTCACGGTGCGTTCCGCTGCCGGACACGCCGTCGCCGCCCCCGGCACGCACGGGGCGGCGAGAAACCCCGTATGAGAGTCGCCATCGTCACCGAGTCCTACCCGCCCGACGTCAACGGCGTCGCCCACAGCGCCTGGCAGACCGCCCGGCACCTGGAGCGGCGCGGCCACGCCCCGCTCGTCGTCGCCCCGGCCCCGCCCCCGGGGGCCCGCCACCCCCGTGCCGACGGGCCCGCCCCCGTCGTGCACGTCCCCTCCCTGCCGTTGCCGGGCTATCCGCAGGTGCGCGTCGCGGTGCCCAGTCGCCGCCTCGCCGCCGCCCTCGCCGGCCACCGCGCCGATCTCGTCCACCTGGCCGGACCGTTCGTGCTCGGTGTCCGGGGCATGGCGGCGGCCGCCCGGCTCGGCCTGCCCACCGTCGCCGTCTACCAGACGGACCTGGCCGGGTACGCCCGCACCTACCTCGGGGCCGGGGAGGCGGCGGCCTGGCGGCGGATCCGGGCCGTGCACGCCGCGGCCGACCGCACCCTGGCGCCCTCCACGGCCTCCGCCGCCGAGCTGGGCGCGCACGGCGTGCCCCGGGTGCACCTGTGGCCGCGCGGCGTGGACACCACCCGGTTCGACCCCCGGCACCGCGACGCGGGACTGCGCCGTGCTCTGGCGCCCGGCGGTGAACTGCTCGTCGGCTACGTCGGCAGGCTCGCGCCGGAGAAGCAGGTCGCCCTGCTCGCCCAGGTCTGCGAGCTGCCCGGCACCCGGGTCGTCGTGGTCGGCGACGGACCGAGCGGACCCGCCCTGCGGGCGGCGCTGCCGGGAGCGGTCTTCCTCGGCCGCCGCACGGGGGCCGAACTCGCCCGCATCTACGCCAGCCTGGACGTCTTCGCCCACACCGGCCCGTACGAGACGTTCTGCCAGACCGTGCAGGAGGCGCAGGCCAGCGGGGTGCCCGTCGTGGCGCCGGCGTCCGGCGGCCCGCTGGACCTGATCGACCACGGCCGCACCGGGCTCCTGACGCCTCCGGGCGACGCCGTCGCCGTACGGGAGGCCGTCTGCGCCCTGCGCGACGACCCGGCGCTGCGCGTCCGGCTGGCCGACGCCGGGCGGGCGGGTGTCGCCGCGCGCACCTGGGAGGCGGTCGGCGACCGGCTCCTCGTCCACTACGAGCAGGTTCGCGACGCCCGCGCCGGCCTTCCCGTCTGACCGGCCGCGCCCCACCTGACACGATGGGGCGATGAGCGGACGCTGGGAGTTCTGGATCGACCGGGGCGGCACCTTCACCGACGTCGTCGGCCGACGGCCCGACGGGCGGCTGGTCACGGCGAAGCTGCTGTCCCACGACCCCGGCCGCTACCGGGACGCCGCCGTGGCCGGTATCCGCCGCCTGCTGGAGCTCGGTCCGCGGGAGCCGGTGCCCGCCGACCGCGTGGCCGCCGTCAAGATGGGCACCACCGTCGCGACGAACGCCCTGCTGGAGCGCACCGGTGAGCCGACCGTCCTCCTCACCACCGCGGGGTTCCGCGACGCGCTGCGCATCGCCTACCAGAACCGCCCGCGCCTCTTCGACCGGCACATCGTGCTGCCGGAAGCGCTCTACGACCGTGTCGTCGAGATCCCCGAACGCGTCGGTGCCCACGGCGAACCGGTCGCCCCGCTGGACACCGCCGCCACGGCGCGGCTCCTGCGGGAGGTACGGGCGGACGGCTTCCGCTCGGCCGCCGTCGTCCTGCTGCACGGCTACCGCCACCCCGACCACGAGCGGGAGGTCGGCCGCCTCGCGGCCGAGGCGGGCTTCACCCAGGTCAGCTGCTCCCACGAGGTCAGCCCGCTCATCAAGCTCGTGCCGCGCGGTGACACGACCGTCGTCGACGCCTACCTGTCCCCGGTGCTGCGCCGCTACGTCGAGCAGGTGGCGGCCGAGCTCAGCGGCGTCAACCTGATGTTCATGCAGTCCGGCGGGGGCCTGCGGGAGGCGGCGCACTTCCGCGGCCGGGACGCCGTGCTCTCGGGTCCGGCCGGCGGCGTCGTCGGCATGGCCCGGAGCTGCGCCGAGGCCGGCCACCACCGGGCCATCGGCTTCGACATGGGCGGCACGTCCACCGACGTCTCGCACTACGCCGGGGAGCTGGAGCGGACCTTCGACGCGGAGGTGGCCGGGGTGCGGATGCGCGCGCCCATGATGGACATCCACACCGTCGCCGCGGGCGGCGGGTCCGTCCTGCACTTCGACGGCGCCCGCTACCGCGTCGGTCCCGACTCCGCCGGAGCCGTCCCGGGACCGGCGGCCTACCGGCGGGGCGGCCCCCTGACCGTCACCGACGCCAACGTGATGCTCGGGCGGATCCAGCCCGAGCACTTCCCGCACGTCTTCGGGCCACAGGGGGACGAGCCGCTCGACTCCGCGGAGGTCCGGCGCCGTTTCACCGCCCTCGCGGAGGAGATCACCGCCGCCACCGGGGACCGGCGCACCCCGGAGGAGGTGGCCGCCGGCTTCCTGGAGATCGCCGTACTCAACATGGCCAACGCCGTCAAGCGGATCTCCGTCCAACGCGGCCACGACGTCACGCGCTACGCCCTCGCCGCGTTCGGCGGCGCGGGCGGCCAGCACGCCTGCGCCGTGGCCGACGCCCTGGGGATCGACACCGTCCTCGTGCCCCCGCTCGCCGGCGTGCTGTCCGCCTACGGCATCGGGGTGGCCGACGCGACGTCGATGCGGGAGCGATCGGTGGAGGCCGAACTGGATGACGCCACGCTGCCCGCCGTCGTGCGGGTCTGCGCGGAACTGGCCGAGCAGACCGCCGCCGAGCTGCGAGCGGACGGCTTCGCGGCGCGGGACGTCGCCACCCGGGCCCGGGTGCACCTGCGCTACGCGGGCACCGACGCCGCCCTGCCCGTCGAGCTCGGCGACCTCGCCTCGATGCGCGGCGCGTTCGAGGCGGCCCACCGCGCCCGGTACGGGTTCACCATGGGCAAGCCGCTCGTCGCGGCCACGGCCGTCGCCCTGGCCACCGCCCGGGCCGGCGCGTACACGCCGCACCGCGACGCGCGTGCCGCCCGCCCGGGCGGGCCGGTCCCGGCCGCGCGGGTCCGAGCCCACGGGCCCGAGGGACCACGTGAGGTCCCTCTCTACCGGCGCGCGGACCTGCGTCCCGGCGAGACCGTCCGGGGCCCGGCGATCATCGCCGAACCCGACGCCACCACCGTCGTCGACGACGGCTGGCGGGCGGGTGCGGGGGAGTGGGGGCACCTGGTCGTCACCCGGGCCGCGCCCCGGCCCCGCACCACCGCCGTCGGCACCGAGGTCGACCCGGTGAAGCTGGAGGTCTTCAACAACCAGTTCATGGCCGTGGCCGAGCAGATGGGGCTGCGCCTGGAGAACACCGCCCACTCCGTCAACATCAAGGAGCGGCTGGACTTCTCCTGCGCGCTCTTCGACGCCGACGGGAACCTCATCGCCAACGCCCCGCACATCCCCGTCCACCTCGGGTCGATGGGCGAGTCCATCAAGGAGGTGCTGCGCCGCAACCACGGCACCATGCGGCCGGGCGACGTGTACGCGATCAACGACCCGTACCACGGCGGTACGCACCTGCCCGACGTCACCGTCGTCACCCCCGTCTTCGCCGAGCCGGGGACGGCCGACGCCGCCCGCCCGCCCGAGCTGCTGTTCCTGGTCGCCTCGCGCGGGCACCACGCCGAGATCGGCGGCCTCACCCCCGGCTCCATGCCCGCCTTCAGCCGCACCGTCCACGACGAGGGCGTCCTGTTCGACAACTGGCTCCTCGTCCGCGACGGCGTGCTGCGCGAGGACGAGACCCGGGCCCTGCTCGGCGCGGGCCCCCACCCCTCGCGCAACCCGGACGCGAACCTCGCCGACCTGCGCGCGCAGATCGCCGCCAACGAGAAGGGCATCGGCGAGATCCGGGCGATGATCGGCCACTTCGGACTCGACGTCGTACGCGCCTACATGGGGCACGTGCAGGACAACGCCGAGGAGTCCGTGCGGCGCATCATCGCCGGGCTGCGGGACGGCTCCTGCCGGTACACGACGGACAGCGGAGCCGTGATCGCCGTCTCCCTCCGCGTGGACCGCGAACACCGCAGCGCCGAAGTGGACTTCACCGGCACCTCGCCCCAGCGCGACGACAACTTCAACGCGCCCAGCTCGGTCGTCATGGCCGCCGTCCTGTACGTCTTCCGCACCCTCGTCGCCGACGACATCCCCCTCAACAGCGGGTGCCTGACACCGCTCACCGTCCGCATCCCGGCCGGCTCCATGCTCGCCCCCGCCCACCCGGCCGCCACGGTCGCGGGCAACGTGGAGACCTCGCAGGCCGTCACCGGTGCCCTGTACGCCGCCCTCGGCGTCCAGGCCGAGGGCTCGGGCACGATGAACAACGTGACGTTCGGCAACGACCGCGTCCAGTACTACGAGACGGTGGCCAGCGGCTCCGGAGCGGGCGACGGCTTCCCCGGCGCCCACGCCGTCCAGACCCACATGACCAACTCCCGCCTCACCGACCCCGAGGTCCTCGAATGGCGCTACCCGGTGCGCGTCGAGGAGTTCCGCCTCCGCACCGGCAGCGGCGGCGCGGGCCGCTGGCCGGGCGGCGACGGCGTCGTGCGGCGGCTGCGCTTCCTCGAACCCGTGACGGCCGCCCTGCTGACCGGCCACCGCCGCGTGCCGCCCTACGGCATGGCGGGCGGCGCCCCCGGCGCCACCGGACGCAACGGCGTGGAACGGGCCGACGGGACGGTGACACCGCTCGACGGCGTCGCCTCGGTGGACCTCGGCGCCGACGACGTGCTCGTCGTCGAGACACCCGGCGGCGGAGGGTACGGCCGGCCCTGACGCATGCCCCGGGCCTGCGCGGCGTCCGGTGTCGTCGGCAGCGCCTACGCTGTGCGTCGTGAGTTCCGCCGTACCCGTCCCGCGCCCCGGACCGTTCCGTCCGGCCCCCGGCCCCGCCGCCGACGAGGGCCTGGCCCGTCGGCTGCGCGCCCTGGCCTGCACCGCGCCCCTGCACGACCTGGACGCCCGCAAGGTCAACCTCGCGGGGGAGTACGGCACCTACGCGATGGCCGAGGTGGCGCTCGCCGCCATCGACCTGGTCACCCTCCAGATGGACTTCGACACCGGCGCCGACCACGAGGACGTGGTCTCCCGGCTCCTGCCCCGCGTCGCCGCGCAGGCCCCGGGGCGGCCGGCGGCCGAACACGAACGCGTCGCCCGCTGGGTGCTGGAGAACCTCATCAACGTCGGCAGCGTGGACCGCGGCTTCCGCGCCGTCTACGGGACGTTCGGCCCCGACGGCGGGTACGTGCGCCGGGACTACGACTTCAAACTCGTCGAGGAGGTCCCCGGTCCCGGCGGCCGGGTGTACCTGCGCACCACGGACGAAGCGGTCAACGTCCTGGTCGGCGCCCTGGACACGGACGTCACCAGTGCCCAGATCGCCGCCGAGGTCAAGCTGGAGGTGCTGGTCAGCCGCGGCCGGCTCGCGGACGCCCAGCTCGCCGCCGAGCAGGCCCGCTACCGCACCGTCCAGTACGCCGAGACGCTGCGCCGCACCCTGGAGGCCACCCGGCGCGACGTGCGCGCCGTCGACTGGCTGCACACCGTGCCCGACCTCATCGACGAGGCGCTGGACCACGTCGCCGACCGCTACCGGCACGAGAACGCGATCCTCACCAACATCCGCCGCGCCCGGGACGAGACCGGCGAGGACAAGCACCCCGACCACAAGCTCCGCGCCGCCGAACTGGTCGACATCGTCAAGGACTGCATCCGGCGCCACACCCAGCTCCAGTCCCGGCTGCTGGAGGCGGGACCCCTCTTCCGCGCCGAACAGGACCGCCAGGCGTTCGCCCCGCCCGCGGCCCGCGTCGGGCTCGACCTCTACGGGCAGCTCCTGGCCCCCCTGCTGCCCGAGCCGCTGGAGCGGGCCGCCCGGGTCACCGACGCCTTCTTCGCGGCGGGCTCCGGCCTGCGCACGCCCGCCGCCGTACGCCTGAGCGATCTCACCGACCTGCTCCTCACCCCGCCCGCGCCGCGCGAGCACCTCGGCGCCGAGATGCCCGAGCCCGACCTCGTGGCGACGCCGGACGACAGCCGCTTCAGCGAGGAGCAGTTCGCCGCCGCCCACGAACTGCTGCGCCTCCCGCCCGACGCCCCGCGCCGGCTCTCCGGACTCCTCGCCGACGCCCGGCGCCGCGACCCGGAGCTGCCGTACCTCGTGGCGCTGCTCGCCGTGCACGCCGCCAGCCCGCCCGTCGGCACGGCCTACCGGCAGGGCGAACGGCAGCTGCTGTTCGCCGTGGACGACGGCACCGAGCTGTCGGACGAGGGGTTCGGCGGTGCCGACCTCATCGTCGGCACCGCGCTGCTGGACGCCGCCTCCATGGCCGCCGCGCGCAGCGAGGCCGCCTCGTGAACCCCGCGCCCACCACCCCGCTCGACCGCACCACCCCCGAGGAGCCCCTGCCGTGACCGACACCGGCACCGAGGCCGCCCCGCGCGGCACCCAGGACGGGCCCGCCGCCCTCACCCCGGCCGACGCCGCGGACGCCGCCCGGCTGGTCGCCTTCGGACTCCAGCCCAAGCTGGTCCCGGCCCGCGACGCCGACTACGCCGAACTGCTGCGCCGCCACCGGGACGACCCGGGCTTCGCCCGGCTCACCGACGCCGTCGCGGCCGGGCTCGGCCTCATCGTCCTGGAGGTCTCCGCGCGGGCCGGGATGGCCGTCACCGCCGCCGAGGACTCGGTGTTCGCCGTCCGCATGGGCGACTACGCCCGCCGCGCCGCCACCGACGCCACCGACCGCTTCCTGCACGGCCTGGCCCACCTCGCCGTCGCGGCCCTGGCCTTCCCCCGGCCCGAGGACCTGGCGGACGACGGCTACATCGGCCGCGTCTCCGTCAACGGGGTGGACGCGTTCGTCCGCCAGACCTGCCGCCGTCTGGAGGAGCGGGCCGAGGAACAGGGCGAGAACACCGACCCCGCCACCGACGCCCCCGGCCTGGAGGCCGCCTGGCGGGTCTACGCCCGGCGCAGTGCCACCGGGGCCACCAAGGACGCCCGCCGTCTGGCCGGCTCGACCACCGGCATCGTCGGCAAGGCGGTCGCCTTCCTCGTCGACTCCGGCTTTCTCCAGCGCACCGGCGACGAATCGGGCGGCACGTTCCGCACGACGGCCCGCTACCAGCTCCAGGTGCGCGACATGGCGGGGGGCGCCGCCCTGACCGAGCTGCTGGAGCTCGGCGTCGTCCCCGTCAGCGACGGCACCGGAACCCTCCTCCCGCCGGCCGGGGACCCGGAGGCCGAGCTGGCCGACGGCGCGGGCCTCCCCTTCCACTCCTGACCCCACGCCCCGCCCGACACCCGCACCCGCCCGACACCCGCCCCCGCCGACCGCGCCGCAACGAGAGTCCGCCCCCTCATGTACGAGCTGTCCCGCATCCGCCTGTACTCCATCGGCCCGGCCGGTGCACGCTACGCCGACACCGTGCTGGACCTGCGCGGTGTCGGCGAGCCGGTGCCCGCCCCGGCCCCCGCGCAGGCGGACTTCTTCGAGGACGAGCCCACCGGCCCGCCCCGCCGCCCCGCTCCCGCCGGGGTGCTGTTCCTGGAGAACGGCGGCGGCAAGTCGGTGCTGCTGAAGCTCATCTTCTCCGTGATGCTGCCCGGCCACCGCAACACCCTGGGCGGGGCCAGCTCCGGGGTGCTGCGCAAGTTCCTGCTCGCCGACGACACCGGGCACGTGGCTCTGGAGTGGCAGCACACCCGCACCGGCGAGAGCGTCGTCGTGGGCAAGGTCAGCGAGTGGCGCGGGCGTCAGGTCTCCGGCGATCCGCGCAAGTTCGCCGAGGCCTGGTACTCCTTCCGCCCCGGCCCCGGCATGACGCTCGACTCGCTCCCCGTCGCCGAGTCCACGGCCCTGCGGCCCGCCGAAGGCGCCTCGGGAGCCAGGGGGCGCCGACGCACCATGAAGGGCTTCCGGGACGTCCTGACCGAGACGGGCAGGGCCTACCCGAACCTCGACGTCGTCTGGGAGGAGATCCACGACCGCTGGAAGGAGCACCTCGGTGCCCTCGGCCTGGACCCCGAGCTGTTCCGCTACCAGCGGGAGATGAACGCCGACGAGGGCGAGGCGGCCGGCCTGTTCTCCGTCAAGAACGACTCGGACTTCACCGACCTGCTGCTGCGCGCCGTCACCGACACCCGCGACACCGACGGTCTGGCCGACCTCGTCCACGGCTTCGCCCACAAGCTGGGCCGCCGAGCCGAGCTCACCGCGGAACGCGACTTCACCGCCGGGTCGCTCGATCTCCTGCGCCGCATCGCCGACACCGCCGAGCAGCGCGACCGCAGCCGTGCCGTGCACGCCGGGGCGGAACGCCGCACCCGTACCCTGGCCGCCCGGCTCACCGCACGCGGCGTGCGCGAGCGGGGCGACGCCGCCGAGCTCGCCGACCGCACCGAGCAGGCGGCCCGCGCCGTCGCCGACGCCCAGCGGTGCCGCACCCGTGCGGCGGACGTCGCCGCCGAGCTGGCCTACCGGCACGCCTCCCTGGCCCTGGCGGCCGGCGAGAAGGCGGCCGCCGCCCAGCGCCGCGAACTCACCGAGGCCCGCACCCTCCACGCCGCCTGGCAGGCCGCGGAGACGGTGCTCCGGCACCGCGCCGCCGCCGACCGTGCGGCGCGTGCGGCGGCCGCCATCCAGGACGCGGAACGGGACGCCGCCCCCGCCCTCGCCGCCCGCTCGAAGGCGGCCCACGCACTGGTGCGCGCCCTGCACGCCGCCGCCGCCGACGCCGAGGAGCAGGCGACCACCGGTGAGGAGCGGTCGGCCGCCCTCCAGCGGGAGGCGGAGGCCGCCCACCGCGAGGCGACCACCGCCGCCACCGAGGCCCAGCGGGCCCGCAGCGAGAGCGACCACCTGCGCGAGCGGCTGGCCGAGGTCGAGCGGGAGACCGCCGAGGCGCTGCGTGCGGGCTGGCTGCCGAACGCCGCACCCGACACCGACCCGGCCCGCGCCGCGCTGGCGGCCGAGGACGCCGAACGCGAGGCGACGGCCGCGTGGGACGCCGCCCGGGAGGCGGCCCGCACGGCCGCCGAACGGGAGCGGGAGACCGCCGCCGCCCTGAGCCGGGCGGAGCTGGCCGCCGCCCGCGCCGCCGACGCCGCACGGTCGGCCGAAGCCGCCTGCGCCGCCGAGCAGGCGACCGCCGAGACGCTGGGCGCCGAGCCCCGCGTCATCGAACTGCTCGAAGCCCAAGGCCCGTTGCCCGCCCGGGAACTGGACCGTGCCGCCGATCCGCTCGGTGAGCTGCTGGAACAGCGCGTCACCGACGCCGAGCGGCGGTTGTTCGACCTGCGCACCGCCGCCGCCGACGACGCGCGCATCCTCGCCGCGCTCGGGGACGGCGGTCTCCTGCCGCCCGGCCCCGACGTCCTGGCCACCGTGGAGTTCCTCGGCGAGCACGGCGTACCGGCGCTTCCCGGCTGGCGCTACCTCGCCCAGGCCGTCGCGCCCGCCGACCACGCGGCCGTGCTCGCCGCACGGCCCGAACTCGTCGACGGCGTCGTCATCACCGACGAGGACAGCCACGCCCGGGCCCGCGAGGTCCTGGCCGACGCGGCGCTGCTGCCCCGCTCCGCGGTGGCCGTGGGGACGGCGGCGGCCCTCCTCGCCCCCACCCCCGCCGGCCCGGACGGGGACGGTCGCGGTGTCTTCCTCGTGCCGCCCAACCCGGCGATGCACGACGAGGGCGCGGCCGACGGGGAGCGGCACGTCCTGCGCGAGCGCGCGGCCGGGCGGGACGCGGAGATCCGGGCCCTGGCCGACCGGCTCTCCGAGGACCGGGCGCTCGCCGCCCGGCTGGCGTCCTGGCGCACCGGCTGCCCCGCCGGGCACCTCGCCGAGCTCACCGCCGCCGCCGAGTCCGCCCGCGAGGCGGCCGACGAGGCCGTGGACCACCACACCCGCACCGCCGCCGAGCGGGAGGAGGCGCAGCGCGCCGCGGCGGAGACCGCCGCCGTCCGGGAGGAGCGGCAGGAGGACGCCGCCCGGGCCCGCCGCTGCGCCGACGCCCTCGCCGGCCTCGCCTTCCGGCTGCGGGAGCGCTCCGCCTGGCAGGCGCGGCTACGCGAGCTGGCCGACGACGCCGCCGACGCCGAGGGCCGTGCCGCCACCTGCCTCGAACGGGCCCGCGCCGCCGACGAGGACCGTCGGGCCGCACAGCGCGCCGCCGACGACGCGCACCGCACCGCCCGCGCCCTGCGGGCCGAGCGGGCCGAGATCGCCGGTGTCACCGAGGAGCCGTCCGCCACCGGCGAGCCGTGCGCCGAGGCGCCGGACGACGCCGCCGACGTCTTCGCCACGTCCCTGCCCGCGCGGCGCGAGGCGTACCGCTCCGCCTCCCGGCTCTACGAGAAGGTCGGCGTGGGGGCCGACCTGCGCGCCGAACAGGCCCGCGCCGAGGGGGACGAGAGCGCGGCCCTGGCGGAACTGGAACGCCTGACCAACAAGGTCCGCACCCGCGCCACCCAGTTGCTCCGGACCTCCGACGGCGCGGACGGCCCCTCCCGGCAGGCCGCCGCCTCACGGGCCGAACAGGCCGTCCAGCTCCTGGAGTCGCGCGCCGCCGACGCGAGCGAACAGCTCGGCCGGCTGCGCGGCGAGGCCGAACGGCTCGCCCCGACCGAGAACGCCGTCCACGCCGACCTGCCCGAGGAGCAACGCCCCGGCACCGCCGAGGAGGCCCAGGCGCTCCTGCGCACCGCCACCACCGACCTGGCCTCCCGCACCGACGCGCTGGAGGCCGCGCGGCTGGCGCACGAGGACCTCCTCCACGCCCGCCGCGCGGCGGAGGACGCGGCGGGCGCCTTCGAGGAGACCGCCGCGCTCCTGCGGGACCTCCTGCGCGACCCGGCACCGGCCGATCCCGACGGTGTCCCGCCGGAGCCCTACCCCGGCGCCCCCGCCGAGGCCCGGCAGGCGGCGGCCGAGACCCGGCGCTCCCTGCGCGGCTGCGCGGCCGACCTGTCGGCGGCCGAGACGGCGCTGCGTGAGGCGGGCGACGTCCTCGTGCGGCACGCCAACGCGGCCCGCTACGAAGCCGTGCGGACCCCCGCCCGCCAGCAGATCCGGGAGCTCCCGGCCGCCGCCCTGCCCGACCACGCCGCGGCCTGGGCGCAGGCGTTCGCACCCCGGCTGCGCGTCCTCACCGACGAACTGGAGCAGCTGGAACGCAACCGCGACAGCATCGTCGACCGGCTGCGCGGGCTGACCGAGTCGGCCCTGGCCACCCTGCGTTCGGCCCAGCGGCTCTCCCGGCTGCCCGAAGGGCTCGGCGAGTGGTCCGGTCAGGAGTTCCTGCGGATCCGCTTCGACGACCCGGACCAGGCGACGCTCACCGAACGCCTCGGCGAGGTCATCGACGAGGCCACGCGGGCGGCCGTCCGCAAGAACACCGACCTGCGCCGGGACGGCATGACGCTGCTGCTGCGCGGGGTGCAGGCCGCGCTGGCGCCCAGGGGAGTGAGCGTGGAGATCCTGAAGCCCGACGCCGTCCTGCGCGCCGAGCGCGTCCCGGTGGGCCAGATGGGCGACGTCTTCTCCGGCGGGCAACTGCTCACCGCGGCCATCGCCCTCTACTGCACGATGGCCGCTCTGCGCAGCAACGACCGGGGGCGGGACAAGCACCGGCACGCCGGCACCCTCTTCCTCGACAACCCCATCGGCCGGGCCAACGCGACCTACCTCCTGGAGCTGCAACGCGCCGTGGCCGACGCGCTCGGCGTGCAACTGCTCTACACCACCGGCCTGTTCGACACCACGGCGCTCGCCGAGTTCCCCCTGGTGATCCGGCTGCGCAACGACGCCGACCTGCGCGCGGGGCTGAAGTACATCAGCGTCGAGGAGCACCTGCGCCCGGGGCTGCCGCGCACCGAGGCAGAGGCCGAAACCGTCCACGGTGAGATCACGGCCACCCGCGTGTACCGCCGTCCTCCCGCCGAGAGCCCGGTGGTGGCGCGGCCCACGGGGTCGTCGGTCATCCCCGCACAGGTCAACGCCCCCGAGCCGTCGCCGAGTTCTCCGGAGGGGTCCTGAGGGGCGCATCGCGGGTCACCGGGGGGCGCGGTCCGTTCACCACGGCACCGCGGTCCCTCACCCCGTGCCGGAGCGGCGGCGCAGCAGCTTCTCCCGCGCCACGCTGCTCGGTTCGGAGAGCACACCGTGCCGCTGGACCCACATCTGGCGGGTCACCCACACGTCCAGTACGGCCCAGGTCGCCACCACCGCGCCGCCGAGTGCGCACAGGACGGCGGGGAACGCCAACCACACGCCGGCGACGGCGCTGAGCACCGCGACCAGCACGATGACCAGCACGAGCGCGGTGACGATGACCGCGCGCACGGCGGCGGCCCGCACCGGGTCGGGCAGCCGCGGCTTGTCGTACATGGACCGTTCTCCTCCTCGTGCACCGACGGACCGGTGTCCGGACCGACAGGTGCTCTACCACAACCGGGCCGTGATATCCCATGATGGTCCGAAACATCCGGACGGTTCTCTTCCGATCGTCCGTTCCATGGCTCGGACTCCTCTACGAGTTCCCCACATCGCAGTAGTAGGCTCGCGCCGTTCACCGGTGGCGCGTCCCCCGAAGGCCGGAAGCGGCCTCGGGTGGCCGAGGAACGCCGCAGGAGCCGGGACCGCCCCGACGGGCGGGCGTGCCGGGATGCAACGCCAGTGTCGCGTACGGACGGTGTCGACGTAGGGGAGGCCATGCGCTTTCGCGGGAGCAGCATCCGTCGGAAGATCGTGGCGCTGATGCTCGTGCCCCTGGTGACGCTCGTGTCCATCTGGGCCTTCGCCACCCACCACACCGGCAGTGAGGCCAAGCGCCTCCTGGACAGCTCGCGGCTCATCACCGAACTCGGCCGCCCCGTGGCGGACACCGTCCAGGCCGTGCAGGAGGAGCGCCGGCAGGTCCTGGTGCACCTCGCGGACCCCCGGCGTTCCGACGCGCTCGCCCGTCTGGAACGCCGGCAGGGCGCGACGGACGCCGCCGTCGGTCGGCTGCGCGAGCGATCCTCCCAGGTGCGCGGGGACCTCTCCCACGACGCCCGCGAGCGGCTCGACGCGCTGCTGGCCGAGGTGGACCGTCTGGGCTCCCTGCGCGGTCAGGTGGAGCGCAACACCGCCACCCGCGAAAGCGCCTACGCCTCCTACAACTCCATCGTCGACCCCTGCCACGCCCTGCTCATCACCCTGCACTCCCTGCACGACGGCGAACTGGACCGCGAAGGCCGCGCGCTGGTCGCCCTCAGCCGGGCCAGGGAACTCGTCGCCCGCGAGGACGCGCTGATGGCCGCCGCGCTCGCCGCCGGCCGGATCACCCAGGCCGAACTGCGGGCCGTCTCCGACCGCGTGGCCGAGCGCGACATGACGTACGGCAACAACCTGGCCATCCTCCCCGACGAGGACCGGCGCCTGTACAGCGAGTACTGGGCGGGCCCGGCCGGGACGACGCTGACCGGGCTGGAGAACGCGGCCGTCGACGCCGGACCCGGGGGCGCGCTGGACGCCGTCAACGCCGAACGCTGGGACGCCGCCGCCACCACCGTCCTCGACGACCTCAAGCGGATGGACCGGGAGGCAGCCGATCGCTACGCGGAGCGGGTGGAGCCCGCCGCCGCGCACGTACTCCTGCAGGCCGGGATCGCAGGCGTCCTCGGCTTCCTCGGCGTGCTGCTCTCCGTGGTCGTCTCCTTCCGCATCGGTCGCCGACTCGTGCGCGACCTGGGCACCCTGCGACGGGAGGCGCACGAGGTCTCCGGCGTGCGGCTGCCCGGCGTCATGCGGCGGCTCGCGGCGGGCGAGCGGGTGGACGTCGAGACCGAGGCACCGCGTCTGGAGTACGGCTCCGACGAGATCGGCCAGGCCGGGCAGGCGCTGAACACCCTCCAGCGGGCCGCCGTCGAGGCCGCCGTCAAGCAGGCCGAACTGCGCCGCGGCGTCTCGGAGGTCTTCGTCAACCTCGCGCGCCGCAGCCAGGTCCTCCTGCACCGGCAGCTCGCGCTCCTGGACACGATGGAGCGCCGCACCGAGGACGCCGACGAACTCGCCGACCTCTTCCGGCTGGACCACCTCACCACCCGGATGCGGCGGCACGCCGAGGGCCTGGTGATCCTCTCCGGCGCCGCGCCCTCTCGGCAGTGGCGCAAGCCGGTGCGGCTCATGGACGTCGTCCGCGCCGCGGTGGCCGAGGTCGAGGACTACGAACGCATCGAGATCCGCCGCCTACCCGAACTCGCCGTGGACGGCCCGGCGGTGGCCGACCTCACGCACCTGGTCGCCGAACTGCTCGAGAACGCCACCTCGTTCTCCCCGCCGCACACCGCCGTGCAGGTCAGGGGGCAGCGCGTCGCCAACGGATTCACCCTGGAGATCCACGACCGCGGCCTCGGCATGACGCCCGAAGCGCTTCTGGAGGCGAACCTGCGGCTCGCGGAAACGCCGGAGTTCGAGCTGTCCGACACCGACCGCCTCGGTCTGTTCGTCGTCTCCCGCCTGGCGCGACGCCAGGCGGTGCGGGTCTCGCTCCAGCCCTCACCCTACGGCGGCACCACCGCCGTGGTCCTCATCCCCGGCGCGGTGCTGAACGAGGCTGGGGCGCCCGGGGGGCCGGAGCTGGACGACGCACGCCGCGACGGCCCCGGACGCGCCGCCGAGCACACGCTCACCCGGGTGCCGTCCGCACCGCGGCGCGACCTCGCCGCAGCCCTCGGGGTGGGCAGCCGCCCGCAGAACACGCCCGGTCTGCACGGCCGGGGGCGGCCCGTCGAACTGGACGGGCCGCTGGACCTGGACGCGCTGGACGGCCCGGCCACGACCGACACCCCGGCGCACGGCATCGGCAGTATCTTCCACGCACTGAACGAACGCGCCGAGCAGGGCACGGGCCGCTCCCACGCCGAGGAGGCGACCGGTGCCGAGGCGCCGCGCGGCGGGCGGACCGACGCGGCCGGCGGCCGGCCCGGAGAGCCCGGGGACCCGGCCGCGCCCCCGGAACTGCCGCGCCGCCGCCCCGGTGCCTCCGGCCGCCCCGTCCTGGTCTCCGACCACGGGCGGCCCGTGGCCGCTCGGGAGCCCCAAGGCGTCCCCGACCCGGCCGAGTGGCCGGCACCCCGCGGGCTCCGGCCGGTGCACCCGCCCGAGGACCGGGCGTCTTCGGGCGGACCCGCCCCCGACGGCGCCCCCATCGACGGGCTCCACCCGACCACGGCCGACGGGCTGCCCCGACGGCGCCGGACCGCACCCGCCGAACAGCCCCGGCACGACGGCCGGGGTCCCGGCCGCTCCGCGCCCACCACCGCCCCCGGACCGCCCGGCGACCCGGCAGGGCCCGCCACGGACCGGGACGCCGACGAGGTCCGCGACCGGATGGCGGCGCTCCAGCGCGGCTGGCGGCGCGGACGCGAGCACAACGACGGAACCACACCGGAGGGGGACGGTCGATGACCGCACCGCAAGCCCATGCCCACCACGCCGGCGGCCAGGGCGGCGATGACCTGAACTGGCTGCTCGACGACCTCGTCGGACGCGTCGGCAGCATCCGCAAGGCGCTGGTCCTCTCCGGCGACGGCCTTCCCCGCGGGGCCTCGCAGGACCTCTCCCGAGAGGACGGGGAGCACCTGGCGGCGGTCGCCTCCGGATTCCACAGCCTGGCGCGCGGCGTCGGCCGGCACTTCGGGGTCGGCGGCGTCCGGCAGACCGTCATCGAACTGGAGGACGCGTTCCTCTTCGTCACCGCCGCCGGGGACGGGAGCTGCCTCGCCGTCCTCGCCGACGCCGACGGTGACGTGGGCCTGATCGCCTACGAGATGACCCTCCTGGTCAAGCGGGTCGGCGCCCACCTCGGCACCGCTCCCCGGTCCGACCTTCCCGGCGGCGGGTGAAGGGCGGGCCCATGAGCGAGGCCTGGTTCGACGACGCGGCGGGGCCGGTGGTCCGGCCCTACGCGATGACGCGCGGCCGCACCCGCAGCGACGCCCGCCTCCGCCTCGACCTGATCTCCCAGGTCGTCGCGGAGGACGGCGCGCTGCGGGACGCCGAGTCGGCCGAGGCCGCCGGACGACCGGAGACCGCACGGCTCGGACCCGAGCACCTCGCGATCCTCCGCGGCTGCGCGTCCACCTCCCGCTCCGTCGCCGAGCTCGCCGCCGACCTCGACCTCCCCGTCGGCGTGGTGCGCGTCCTGATCGGCGACCTGGTGGACGCCGCGCTCGTCCGCGTCACCCGTCCCGTCCCCCCGGCCGACCTGCCCGACGAGGGCATCCTGCGGGAGGTGATCGATGGCCTCCGCGCACTGTGACCCGGCCGGGGCCGAAGCGGCGGCACCGGTCGCCCTGAAGATCCTGGTGACCGGTGGGTTCGGGGTCGGCAAGACCACCTTCACCGGTGCGGTCAGCGAGATCCGGGCGCTGCGCACCGAGGCGGCGATGACCGAGGCGGGCCGTCCCCACGACGACCTCGTCGGGGTGGAGGCCAAGGCGACCACAACGGTCGCCATGGACTTCGGCCGCATCACCCTCGGCGGGTCGACGGTCCTCTACCTCTTCGGCACGCCCGGACAGGACCGGTTCCGCTTCCTGTGGGACGAGCTGGCCGCCGGTGCCCTCGGGGCCGTCGTCATCGCCGACACCCGCCGCCTGGCGGACAGCTTCCCGGCCCTGGACGACCTGGAGCGGCGTGGCCTGCCCTTCGCCGTCGCCGTCAACCGCTTCGACGGCGCCCGCGCGTACCCGGTCGGCAGCGTGCGCACCGCCCTCGACCTCGACGACCACGTACCCGTCGTCCCGTGCGACGCCCGCCGCCGGGAGTCCGCCCGCGACGTCCTGGTCACCCTTGTCGACCACGTCCTGCGCACGGGCACCGCCCTGCGCGGCACCGCCCCCTGGGACGAGGGCCGGGCCGCCGGACTCAGAACGCCGCGTTGAAGACCACCGCCGCCACGGCACCGCCGATCAGCGGCCCGACCACGGGCACCCACGCGTACCCCCAGTCGGACGTGCCCTTGTTCGGGATGGGCAGCACCTGGTGCACGATCCGCGGCCCCAGGTCGCGCGCCGGGTTGATCGCGTACCCCGTCGGCCCGCCCAACGACAGGCCGATACCGACGACGAGGAGTGCGACGATCAGCGTCTGCGTGCCCGAGGTGCCGAGCCCCTCGGTGAGGCCGAAGGCCAGCACGGGCAGGACGAGCGCGATCGTCGCGATGATCTCGGTGACGAGGTTGACCCCCGGACTGCGGATCTCCGGAATGGTCGCGAACCCGCCCAGGGTCGGCTGCGAACGCTCCGCGTCCGCGTTCGCCCGGTACTGGGCCAGATAGGCCAGCCAGGCCAGCACGGCGCCGAGCATGGCCCCGACCATCTGGCCGGCCACGTACACCGGCACCTTGTCCCACACACCGCTCTCGACCGCGATGCCGAGGGTGACGGCCGGATTGATGTGGCCGCCGGACAGCGGGCCGGCGGTGTACGCCCCCGCCAGGACGCCGAACCCCCAGCCGAAGGAGATGACCACCCAGCCGCTCGCCCGGGCCTTGGAGTGGTGCAGCGTCACCGCCGCGCACACCCCGGCACCGAAGAGGACCAGGATCGCCGTGCCGATGATCTCGCCGATGAAGATGTCGCCGGATGGATAGTCCATGACCGCTCCTCGTGGATGCACATCTGCCACCAGCATGACCGAAGGCACCGCGATCAGCGCGTCGCGGACCGCCCGCCGCCCCTCAGCCGGACAGCGCGGAGCGGGAGACGGGGAAGTCGAACCGGCGTCCCGGATACGGCTCGTTGCGGTAGGTGAAGTGCCACCACTCCTGCGGCAGGTTCTCGAACCCCGCGCCCTCCATCAGCCGCCTGAGCAGCAGCCGGTTCGC
Source organism: Streptomyces chumphonensis (assembly GCF_014779715.1). Classification (GTDB taxonomy): domain Bacteria; phylum Actinomycetota; class Actinomycetes; order Streptomycetales; family Streptomycetaceae; genus Streptomyces; species Streptomyces chumphonensis. Next base: position 7,336 of record NZ_JACXYU010000002.1, on the reverse strand, counting down.
ACGCTGCTCCCCGGTCAGGCCCGCGTGCGCGGTGTGCGCCTTCGCGTCGAAGCAGTCGTAGCCGGTGCCCATGTCCACCGAGCGGTCGGGGAACCGCGCGACACGGGGTGCGAAGCACGGCACCAAACGCTCACCCGGTACGTAGGGCCGTGCCGGGGGCGCGGAGCGCGGCACCAGCGTCACGTCCACGGTGCCTCCGCTGCTGTGCCCCGAGCGCCGCGCGATGTACCCCTCGGCGAAGAGGCGGTCCTTGGCCACGCGGGGGTAGAACTCCGCCTTCATCCGCCGCCGCTCCGCCTCGGCCGCCCACCGGACGAAGTGGTCGACCGCACGCTGCGGCCGGTAGCAGTCGTACACCTGAACGGCGAGGCCGTGCCGCAGCGCCGCGCGCTGGACCCCGCGCAGCGCCCGGGCCACCGGACGGGTGACGAGACAGACGTCCTCCACGTACCCGTCGATCCGTGTGCCCACGAAGTTGTGCGGCCCCGTGTACCGCATCTCCCGCACCACCCCCGGGGCCACGTCGGACAGCGCCACGAAGCCCGACGGTGCCGACTCCTCCGGCCGCGGACCCGCCCCCGTGACGGTCACCGCCACGCCCAGGGCCACCGCCATCGCCACCGCACGTCTCATGCCCGCAAGCCTCCCCCCGGCCCGCGCGCGCCCCGGGCCCCCACACGTCCCCCTACCCCCGACGGGTGACACCCCTGGCCCGATCGCCGCGCCCGCGCCGTCCCCGGCCCCGTCGCCGCTCACCGGCCGTCGGCCTCGCCCCCCGTCAACCCGACCCACTCCCGTACCGCCCGCTCCACCGGCCCCATCAGGACCCAGTACGCCACCGGCCCGGCGGACATCCGCACGTCGCACCGGCCCGGCCGGTCGTGGGCCGAGCCGTCGCCCGGGACGCCCTCGCGGAACCTGAGCCCGCCCTCGGCGCCGGAGGAGTGGACCACCAGGTGCGTGCCCGCGCCGGAGACGACCAACTGCGCCGGGACCCGGCGCCCCTCCGTCCCCAGCGGGCTGCCCCCGGGGTCGAGGAACCGGGCGTCGGCGCGGACCCGGGACCGCTGCCTCCAGGGCCCACCCGCCCCCGGTTCGGGCTCCCACCAGCGCGGCGGGGTGTCGTGCCGCAGCAGCACCCCGCCCGGCGTCCGCAGGCGGACGGACCCCTCCCGGCCGACCGTCACGAGCACGCGCTGGGACACCACGCGCCAGCCCCCGGCGGTATCCGGCTCCAGTGTGGCCCGGGTGTCCGGCGGCGGGCAGGCTCCGCCGCCCGCCCCGGCGCCGTCACGTGGCTCGGGCTGATCGGGTCCCGCCGCGTCCCAGCCCACGAAGACGGCGCCGCCCTGGGCCACCACCACCCGCAGCACCGACCGCTCGCAGTGCACCAGACCGCCCCCGGGCCCCGGCTCGGCGGTCAGCACCGCTCCCGGGGCCCGGACCCGCAGCGTCGGTCCGGGCGCGCGCGCCGTGGCGAGGGCCGCCCGCCGGGTCCGCCACCACGCGACCACCGCCCGGCCCGCTCCCACCCGACCGGCCGACCACCCCAGGCCCCCAGCGTCCATGCTGCTCAGCCTGCCACCGTCCGCACGTGGCACCGCATCCGTTCGCCGAGAGTTCACCCGGAACTCCCCGGACGTTGCACCCTGCCCACCACATGTCCGAGCCGTCCGATATGGGGTGCCGCCCCTGGTGTCGCGAACGATCACGTGGCATCGTCCTGCACAGCCGCGTCACGCGCACACCCCGCCCGTGCGCGCGCCGCACGCACACCCTCGCGTACCGTCCGGGAGCCGCCCATGACCGCCGCATCCACGCCCCCGCCCAGCCCCCTGTGGCAGCCGGGCCCCGACCGCATCGCGCGGGCCCGGCTCACCCGCTTCCACACCTGGGCGGCCGAGCACCACGGCGCCCCCGCCGCGGCGCCCGGCGACCCGGCGGCGAGCTACGCCGCTCTGCACCGCTGGTCCGTCGAACAGCTGCCGGCCTTCTGGACGGCCGTCACCGAATGGTTCGACGTCCGCTTCTCCACGCCGCATGACACGGTCCTGGGCGACCGGGCCATGCCCGGCGCCACCTGGTTCCCCGGCGCCACCCTGAACTACGCCGAGCACGCCCTGCGTACGGCCGACGACCCCGGCCGCGTCCTCGATCCGGCCATCCTGCACGTCGACGAGCGGCAGGAGCCGCAGGCCGTCAGCTGGCTCGAGCTGCGCCGCCGGGTCGGCTCCCTCGCCGCCGAGCTCCGGCGCCTCGGGGTCCGTCCCGGCGACCGCGTCAGCGGCTACCTGCCCAACATCCCCGAGGCCGCCGTCGCCCTCCTGGCCACCGCCGCCGTCGGCGGCGTCTGGACCTCCTGCGCGCCGGACTTCGGCGCCCGCAGCGTGCTCGACCGCTTCCAGCAGGTCGAGCCCGTCGTCCTGTTCGCCGTCGACGGGTACCGCTACGGCGGCAAGGAGCACGACCGCACGCAGACCGTCGCCGAGCTGCGGGCCGAGCTCCCCACCCTGCGGGCCGTCGTCCACGTCCCGCTGCTGGGCACGCCCGCCCCCGACGGTGCCCTCACCTGGGATTCCCTCACCTCCGCCGACGTCGAGCCCGTCTTCGAGCAGGTTCCCTTCGACCACCCGCTGTGGGTGCTGTACTCCTCGGGCACGACGGGGCTGCCCAAGGCGATCGTGCAGTCGCAGGGCGGCATCCTGCTCGAACACCTCAAGCAGCTCGGCCTGCACTGCGACCTCGGTCCGGACGACCGCTTCTTCTGGTACACCTCCACCGGCTGGATGATGTGGAACTTCCTCGTCTCCGGCCTGCTCACCGGCACCACGGTCGTCACCTACGACGGCAGTCCCGGGCACCCCGGCACGGGCGCCCAGTGGGACATCGCCGAGCGCACCGGCGCCACCTTCTACGGCACCTCCGCCGCCTACGTCATGGCCTGCCGCAAGGCCGACGTCCACCCCGGCCGGGACAACGACCTCTCCGCACTGCGCTGTGTCGCCACCACCGGCTCCCCGCTCCCGCCCGACGGCTTCCGGTGGCTGCACGAGGAGGCCGGAGCGGACCTGTGGATCGCGTCCGTCAGCGGTGGCACGGACGTGTGCAGCTGCTTCGCCGGAGCCGTGCCCACCCTCCCCGTCCACATCGGCGAACTCCAGGCCGCCTGTCTCGGCACGGACCTGCGGTCATGGGACCCGCAGGGGAAGCCGCTGACGGACGAGGTCGGCGAACTGGTGGTCACCAACCCGATGCCGTCGATGCCCGTCCGCTTCTGGAACGACCCCGACGGCTCCCGCTACCGCGACAGCTACTTCGAGATGTTCCCCGGAGTGTGGCGGCACGGAGACTGGATCACGCTGACCTCGCGCGGATCCGTGGTCATCCACGGCCGCTCCGACTCCACGCTCAACCGCCAGGGCGTCCGCATGGGGTCCGCCGACATCTACGAAGCGGTCGAGCGCCTCCCGGAGATCCGCGAGTCCCTCGTCATCGGCGTGGAGGAACCGGACGGCGGCTACTGGATGCCGCTGTTCGTCCACCTGGCGCCGGGCGCCGTCCTGGACGAGGCGCTGACGGACCGCGTGAAGCGGACCATCCGCAGCAGCCTCTCGCCCCGGCACGTTCCGGACGAGATCATCGAGATCCCCGCCGTGCCCCACACGCTCACCGGCAAACGCCTCGAAGTACCGGTCAAGCGGCTGCTCCAGGGCACCCCGCTGGACAAGGCCGTCAACCCCGGCTCGGTGGACGACGTCGAGCTGCTCCGGGCGTACGAACGCCTCGGCAGGGAGCGGGCCCGCCGCTGAGGGAGGCCCGCTGTCAGACCCCCCGGCTACGGTGTGTGACGCATCGATCACCTGACCCGGGGGGCCCCGTGCACGACCACACCCACGACCACACCCACGACACCGACCGCACTCGGGAACGGCCTCCAGCCGGACGGCGGGCTCTCCGGTCGCTGCGCCGCGAGACGCCGAGCACGCTCGCCCTGCTGGCCCGGCCGTGCGACGTCGAGGCCATGCGGCGCTACCGTGGCTTCCCCCATCGGGACCACCCCGGCTATCTCCGCACGGTCGAGCGGTTGCTGCGCTCCCTGACGGCCCAGGGCGTGCACACCCGCCTCCTGCTCTTCGACCCCGCCCGCTACGCCCGCTTCTGCGCTGAGAGCGGGCTCGACCCGGACTCCCCCGGCGCCCGTGCGCGGTACACGGCCGACGCCGCCGCCGACGGACCGTCCCTCCCCTACGGGGGCGAGCCGGTGGCAGCCCTGATCCCACGGCTGCTCGGCGGGCCGGGCGGCCGCGGGACCGGCGGCAGGCGTGCCACCGCGCTCTCACCGGCCGTCGGTACCTGCCGGAGCTGCGGCCGTGGTCCGGGCCCGGGAACGACGGACCGGGCCCGCACGGCGCTCGGCCGACTGCTGGACGTCGCGGGTCCCGGGAGCCACCACCTCGTGTGCAGCGTCAGCCCGACCTCGGGTGGAACGGGCCTCCCGCTCGTCGCGGCCCTCGGCGTACCCCGGGGCGCGCCGGCATCCGCCGCCGCCCACCCCGCCGACGCGGAGGCCCTGCTGTTCACCACGGTGCTCGCCGCGGGCCTCGCCACCGGCGCACCCGGCGGAGTCGTGCTGCGGACGACGCACGCCGGGCGGCAGACGGTGCGCGGCTGGCGGCTCCACGGTGACTGGCTGTCGCCGCTCACGGAGGCCGAGGTCTTCGCCGCCTACTGCACGGACCCGGCCACCGGAGCACCCGTCCCGCCGGAGCCGGGCGTCGCCTACCGGCCCGGCGTCCCGCTCCCGCCACCGAACGGAACGTCACCCTGAAGCGCGGAGGCGTCTCAGGTCGGGCCGTCCCACCTCGGGCCGGCCCACGCCGGTCGGGACCGTGGGCGCGGCGCGGGCTACTCGCCGGAGAGCACCGCCTGGGCGGCACGGCGGGCGTCCTCGCCGCTCTCGGCGGCGCGGGCCGCCGCGGCCGCGCGTTCACACTGGGCGAGGGTGTGCTTGGCCAGGGTCGCCCGCACGTAGGGAAGGGCGGAGGCCCCCATCGACAGGCTCGTCACGCCGAGGCCGGTCAGCACGCACGCCAGCAGGGGATCGGAGGCCGCCTCACCGCAGACGCCGCAGCTCTTCCCCTCCGCCTTCGCCGCCTCGGCCGAGAAGGCGACGAGGTCCAGCAGCGCCGGTTGCCAGGGGTCCTGATGGCGTGCCACAGCCCCCAGCTGCCGGTCCGCGGCGAAGGTGTACTGCGCGAGGTCATTGGTCCCCAGCGACAGGAACTCCACTTCCTGCAGCACCGAACGCGCCCGCAGAGCGGCGGCGGGGATCTCCACCATCGCTCCGAACTTCGCCCGCAGACCGGCGCTCCGGCAGGCGTCGGCGAACGCCCTCGCGTCGGCCCGGTCGGCCACCATCGGCGCCATGACCTCCAGGTACACCGGAAGTCCCTCGGCGGCTCTGGCCAGGGCGGTGAGCTGGGTGTGCAGCACGTCGGGGTGATCCAGCAGCGTCCGCAGTCCGCGTACGCCGAGGGCCGGGTTCGGCTCGTCGGCCGGCGTGAGGAACCCCAGAGGCTTGTCGGCCCCCGCGTCCAGGACCCGCACCACCACCCGGCCCTCCGGGAACGCCTCCAGAACCTGACGGTAGACCTCGGCCTGCCGGTCCTCGGACGGTGGCCGGGAGCCGTCGTCGAGGAAGAGGAACTCCGTCCGGAACAGCCCCACACCCTCGGCCCCGGCCTCGACGGCGGCCCGCACGTCCCCCGGACCTCCGACGTTCGCCAGGAGCGGCACCTTGTGCCCGTCGGATGTCGCGCCCGGCCCCCGCGCCCCCTCCAGCGCGGCCTTCCGCTCCGCCGCGGCCTGCGACAGTGCGGCCCGTTCGGCCTCGTCCGGGTTGACCACGACCTCGCCCGTGCTCCCGTCCACCGCGACGAACAGCCCCTCGGCCAACGCACCCGCGCCCGGCACCGCCGCGACGGCGGGGACCCCGAGCGCTCGCGCGAGGATGGCGCTGTGGCTCGTCGGACCGCCCTCCTCCGTGACGAACCCGAGGACCAGAGAGGGGTCGAGCAGCGCCGTGTCCGCAGGAGCCAGGTCGCGGGCGATCAGGACGTACGGGCGGTCACTGTCCGGAACGCCCGGCACCGGGACGCCCAGCAGGCGGGCGACGACGCGGTTGCGGACGTCGTCCAGGTCGGCCACCCGCCCGGCGAAGTACTCACCCGCGCCCGCCAGGACGGCACGGTAGGCGGCGAAGGCGTCGTAGACGGCCCGCTCGGCCGTACTGCCCACCGTGATCCGACGCTCGACGTCCGCCATCAGCTCCGGGTCCTGCGCCATCAGGGCCTGTGCCTCCAGAACGGCCTGCGCCTCCCCGCCGGCCAGATGGCCGCGCGCCATGAGGTCGGCCGCGACGGCGTCGACCGCCCGTTGCGCCCGCTGACGCTCGCGGGGTGCCTCCTCGGCGGCGATCCGCCGGGTCGGCGGCTCCAGCACGGCCGTGCCCATATGCCGTACCTCGCCGATGGCGACGCCATGGCTGACGCCGACACCCTGCAGTTTCGTGTCCATACGACTGTCTCCGTCTCGGTGCGGCCACACGCGCTCCACCGCTGTACGCCTGGGGGAGCTGGTTGTCCGGGTGGGGGAGGGGCGCGCGTCAGTCCCAGGTGAAAAGGGTCTCCCCGGCACGGACCACGACGCCATCGGACAGGCCCGTCAGCGCGTCGGCCGTTCCGTCCAGCGCCACCACGGGGGTGACGGGCGACTTGCCGTCCTCCTCCACGGCCGCCGGGTTCCAGCGCACGAGGGCGTCGCCACGGCGGACGGTCTCACCCTTCGCCCTGAGGAGGTCGAAGCCCCGCCCGCCGAGTTGCACGGTGTCGATCCCCAGGTGGACGAGTACGCCGTGTCCCTCCCCGTCCACGACCACGAACGCGTGGGGATGCAGGGAGACGAGGACACCGTCCACGGGGGCGAGCGCGTCACACGGTTCCCGTACGGGGTCGACGGCCGTTCCCGGGCCGACCATCGCGCCGGAGAACACCGGGTCCGGTACGGACCCGAGGCCGACGACACGTCCGGCCAACGGAGAGGTCACGGTGGTCATGGCTGCCTCCCGGGGGGCGCGGATCGTTCAGCCGCCGCGGAGGGGTCGGTGTTCCAGACCGCGGCGTACCGCTCAGCAGCCTAGAACACGGACCCCTCGGAACCCCGTCACCGGCCGATTTGCCTGCCCGGTGGCGATCGCTGTACTGTCGGCCGTCTGCTCGGGCCGAACAGGTCGGGCAACCCGATGAATCAGTACCGAATTCGAAACCACGAAATCGAA
>NZ_JACXYU010000019.1 GCF_014779715.1 Streptomyces chumphonensis | reverse complement strand
ATTGTGTGGGGAAGCCCCGTTGGACCTGGTCCAACGGGGCTTTTCCGCGTTACGCGTGTGGCAGGTTTTCCGGACGCCGAGCGTGAGTCGACGACCGCTGTTCGACCGCCCGAGCGACGCGCGGGGTGAGCTCGCAGCAGCAGGTGCCGGCTCCCCCGGGTCGTTATCGTGGGGAGCATGGTGCAACGGCCCCCTCACGAGCCGCGGCTGCTGGCCGGCGGCAACCCCCAGATCCCGAAGGGCGACGGTCCTGCGGTCGTGCGGGCCTACCTTGACGCGATGCCGGGCTGGAAGCGTGATGTGGGAAGACACCTGGACACCCTCGTCGTGCGCACGGTGCCCGATGTGCGCAGAGCCGTGCGCTGGAACTCGCCGTTCTACGGCGTCGAGGGCAACGGATGGTTCCTGAGCTTCCACTGCTTCGCTCGGTACGTGAAGGTCACCTGGCTGAACGGTTCCTCCCTCGATCCTCTTCCGCCGGGCGTGTCCAAGCACGCACACGTGCGGTATCTCGATGTTCACGAGGACGATGTGCTCGACGATGAACTGCTGGGGAGCTGGATTCGGCAGGCCGTTGACCTTCCCGGGGACCCGCTCTTCTGACGAAGCTCGCTGTCGCGGCGGTCAGGATGTCGCGTCGGCACGAGCCAGGTGGCTCTGCGCGAGATGCGGCCACGAGGTACGGGCCTGGGCGGTGGAGCGTACATACGCCAGGGTGTGGATGCCCAGCTCCTCGCCTTCGGTCAGCAGCGCCGGGAGGTCTGCGAGTGGCGCGACGGCCGCCGGGTTGTCCAGAACAACCGTCATTGGTGGGTCGAGCCGACCGGAGGATGACCGTGCGGCCATGCGCCGGCCGTGCTCGACCACGCTGGAGGTGAGCGCCGTGACGAGCGGTACGACCCCGGCATCGCGACGAGGGGCCTCGACCTCCGCACCCACGATGTAGAGCGTGCCCATTTCCGCGCCGAAGGATTCCAGCGCGACGGAATCGTTGCGCGCACCGGCGCAGGTGTTCCGCACGTGTACCTGACGCAGCGCTGCCAGGGCTCGGTCGATCAGCGCGGAGGCCATGTCACGCCGTTCCGCATGGCCGGTCAGGGTGGCCTCGAGTTCTCCCGCGGCACCCGAAGCCGCGTCCGCGTGCCGACGCAGCACGCGGACAGCGTCCGCGGTCGACGTGCCCGTGGCCCAGCGGTGCACCGACTTGAAGGGCTTGCCCGAGATGTCGGCGGCGTGCAGGCAACAGCGCAGCAGCGTTTCGGCGGCCTCGTGGACGGCCACATCACCCGAGGCCGGGCTCCGTACCGGAGCGAGAAGGGCGGCGGCCCGCCGACGGGCGACGGCCGGGTCGGCGCAGCCCTCTTGGGGCGCCCAGCGCAACCGGACGGGGGCGTCCGTGACCTGGTTCGGGTCGTAGACGAAGGCCGGACCGAGTTTGCCCCGGGCGGCGACCGTGTCGGCCCACAGGAGCGGGTCCGCCGTCACCACGACGACCGGACCCTCGGCTGCGGAGATGGCCTCGGCAGGATCGGCGTTGCCGCGCAGAAGTATCGCGGAGGGTGTCCCCGGGCCTTGTGGCCCCGGAACGGAGGGGACGGTGCCCTCCGTGGACCGGGCGGGCCTTTCGCGCTGGTGGGCGACTCCCGATCGGAGGGGCGACTCCTTTGCCGGCGGGAGACCGGCGGACGTTCCATCGAGCCGACGTGTCCGCGAGGAGTGCTCGGTAGCCCCCGGGTCGTCTCCCGCCGCGTCGCGCGCGAGCTGCCCGACACGACGTCGCGCCCTGCGGCGGGCCAGGGACATGGACGCGGCGAGCGCCAGGACGCACAGGACCATGAGCTCGCCGATCAGCAGACCCCAGAAGAGGCCGGGCCCGGGCAACGTCACCGGGTCGGCCTCGGGCCAGGCGGCGGCCAGGTTCGCCGGGTCGGTGACCAGGGCACGCAGGGCCAGGGGGGTCCGGGGGAAGGAGACGCCCTGCGGCCAGGCCCCGTGTGTCAGCAGTCCGGCCAGCCCGAGCGCAGTCCAGGCCAGGACGGTGACGGACAGCAGCAGCCCGAGCAGGCCGACCAACAGACCATCCGGAACACCACCGCCGGGCTTGCGGCCCGGCCCGGTCGGTTCGACCGGGCCGACGTGTTCGGGCACCTCAGGCCACCGTCCCGTCCACCCGGCTGAGCCGGTCGAAGCGGCTCGCCCGTGATTCCGCCTCCTGCTCCAACGCGTGGTCGAGGTCGCCCATGCCTCCCTGGCCGGAACCGGGCTCCCCGTCCTCCTCGTCCCGGGCGGACGCTTCGGTCATCGCGCGGTCGGTGAAGACGAGGGGGCGTTCGGCTTCGGTGATGAGGTGCTTGACGACCTGGACGTTGCCGTTGACGTCCCACACCGCGATGCCCGGGGACAGGGTGGGGATGATCTCCACAGCCCAGCGTGGCAGACCGAGCACCTGGCCGGTGGCACGGGCCTCGTCGGCCTTCTGCGCGTAGACGGTCCGCGTCGAGGCCATCTTCAGGATCGCCGCCGCCTCTCGGGCCGCGGCACCGTCCACGACGTCCGACAGGTGGTGGACGACGGCCACGAACGACAGGCCGAGCCGACGTCCGAACTTCAGCAGTCGCTGGAACAACTGGGCGACGAAGGGGCTGTTGATGATGTGCCACGCCTCCTCCACCAGGAAGATGCGCTTCTTGCGGTCGGGCCTGATCCACGTGTGCTCGAGCCAGACGCCGACGATGGCCATGAGGATCGGCATGGCGATCGAGTTGCGGTCGATGTGGGACAGGTCGAAGACCGTCAGCGGCGCGTCGAGATCGATGCCGACGGTCGTGGGACCGTCGAACATGCCGCGCAGGTCGCCGTCCACGAGGCGGTCCAGAACGAGGGCGACGTCCAGGCCCCAGGCCCTGACGTCCTCCAGCGCGACGTTCATCGCGTGCGCCGACTCGGGCTCCGGGTGGCGGAGCTGCTCGACGATGTCGTTCAGCACGGGCTGCCGGTCGGCGACGGTGGCGTTGACGTAGGAGTGCGCCACCTTGAGCGCGAAGCCGGCCCGCTCGTCGAGCCCGTGGCCCAGCGCCACTTCGATGATGGTGCGCAGCAGGGCGAGCTGGCCCGTCGTCGTGATGGCCGGATCCAGTGGGTTCAGGCGGATGCCCTGGTCGAGAGCGGCCGTCGGGTCGAGGCGGACGGGCGTGATGCCGAGCTCCTCCGCGATGAGGTTCCACTCGCCGACGCCGTCCTCGCCCTGGGCGTCGAGCACCACGACCTGGCGGTCCCGGAAACGCAGCTGCCGCAGGACGTACGTCTTCTCCAGCGCCGACTTGCCGTTGCCGGACTCGCCCAGCACCAGCCAGTGCGGCGCCGGGAGCTGCTGGCCGTAGAGCTGGAACGGGTCGTAGATGTAGCCCTTCCCGCTGTACACCTCACGGCCGATGATGACGCCCGAGTCGCCCAGACCGGGTGCGGCGGTGGGGAGGTAGACGGCCTGCGCCTGACCCGTCGAGGTGCGGACGGGCAGTCGCGTCGTCTCCGTTCTGCCGAAGAGGAAGCTGGTGAAGGCGTCGGTCACGGTCGAGAGCAGGTCAAACGCGGCCATGGGGGCTGCGCCTCCTCATCACTTCTCTGACGGTCGTCACGGCGCCGGGAGCCGGCAGGGGCCTGCCCGCCGACGTGGGAACGTGGGGCGGTGGCAGGGCGTCGGTGAGCCGTGGGCACAGCCTCCTCATCGGCGGATCCCGGTGGCGAAGGGCAGGGTGTTGACGAAGGCCCGGTGGTGCTCGCGGTCGCACCACTCCAGTTTCAGGTAGCTCTTGCCCGCAGCGGCGCGGATGGTCCGCTTGTCGCGGGCGAGCGACTCCGGTGAACGGGAGGAGACGGTGATGTACCCGACGAGGTTGACCCCGGCGGCCCCGCTGGCCAGGTCCTCCCCGCGCTGGTCGACGCGGCCGTGGGCGGCGATGTCCCGCGGGTCCACTGTGCGGTTCATCTTGGCCTGGCGACTCGCCTCGGCCGAGTCGTTCGTCTTCTCGGTCAGCATGCGTTCGATGGCGAGCTCGGTCGGCTCCAGGTCCATGCAGACGGCGACGGTACGGATGACGTCCGGGGTGTGCACCAGCAGCGGAGCGAGGAAGTTGACGCCGACCGGCGTCATCGGCCACTCCTTCACCCAGGCCGTCGCGTGGCACCACGGCTCGCGCGTCGCCGACTCGCGTGTCTTGGCCTGGAGGTACCCCGGCTCCGTCGCGTCGAGCTCGGCGGGCCAGGCGTTGCGCCGCGTCATGGCCTGGATGTGGTCGATCGGGTGGTCGGGGTCGTAGGAGGCGTGGATGAGCGAGGCGAGGCGGGCCTGCCCGAGGGGCTGTCGGACCCGGATGTCGGCCTCGGCGAGCCGGGCGCAGATGTCGGTCAGCTCACGCGTCATGACGATGGCCAGGCCCTCGTCGCGTGACAGTCTCCGCCCTCCGGAACGGTTGGCCTTGGCGATGGTCACGGCCTCGGCGGCCAGTTCCCGTCCGTGGTGCATGCACGCCACCAGGTAGGCCCGATGCTGTTCGCTGGAGGTCGAGACCATGGACTGCAGGTGGTCGTAGGAGGACCGCAGCCAGTGCGGGGACCGGTCGTCCCCGCGCTGGGCCACGTCCTTGGCGTGGGCGTCCGGGTCGGCGGGCAGGGTGCGGGCCAGCATCTGCAGACGTGTCACGTACCCGTCGCCGTTGGCCACGTGCTTGAGCAGGGTGCCGAAGCGGTCGACGAGGGCCTCCTGGTCCTCGCTGTCCCGCAGCCCGACGCCCGGCCCCTCGATCTCGATGGCCGCGGTGACCGTGCGGCGGTCGGCGTGCAGCAGCACGGCGATCTCGTCGGGGCCGAACGGGGCCGCGAGCCAGGTGATGCGGCCGACGCCGGGCGGCGAGCCGATCTCCGTCTCGGTCCCGTCCATGCGGATGCCGGCTTCCGGCGCGGCGGACCGGTACGTCCCGCCCCGGCGCAGCAGCCGACGGTAGGAGCGGTCGATCTCGACCCAGCGGAAGAACGTCCGGCCCCGGTACGGGACGTAGACGGCGGCCAGGGCGAGCATGGGGAAGCCGGCGAGCAGCACGATGCGCAGGGACAGCAGTGGGACGAGCAAGCCGCTCATCATCCCGAGGAACGCGCCGACGACGATGAGCGCGATCTCGCCCGATTCCCGGTCCTTGCCGATCAGGGCGTTCGGTCGGGCGCGCCCGATGGTGTACGTGCGGCGCGGCGCGACGGTGTGGGGCGTCGTCACCTGCGGTCACCTCCGGTGCGGTCGGTCGAACTGGGGGGAGCGGCGCGCGGGGTGGCGCGTTGCGGCGGAGGAGCGGCCGTGCGTGTGCTGTGCGCGGCGACACCTCCGGAGACGGGGTTGGCCGGTCGGGCCGCCGCGCCGCCACCGCTCTGGGTGGCTCCCCCGGAGGCGCCGCCGCGGGCGCTGTGCGTACTGATGCCCTGCCGCAGCATGGCGGCCGGGGTGGAGACGGCGGCGACGGCCTTCCGGGAGGCGGGGTCGGCGGACGCGTTGCGGTGCCGCACGATGTCGTCGCCGAAACCGGGAACGAAGCGGTAGATCATGGCCGAGGCGAAGATGGCCAACAGGATGATGGCGAGGCCGGAGACGATCGCGCCCATCGCGTTCGGGCCGTCGTCGGAGGCGAGTGCCCCGGCCAGGCCGAGCACGATCACGATGACCGGTTTCACCAGGATGACCGCGATCATGATGCCGGCCCAGCGCCGGACGTGGCCCCACATGTTCTTGTCGACGAGGCCGGTGTACACGACGACGCCGAGTAGGGCGCCCACGTACAGCAGAGCGGCGCGGATCACGAGCTCCAGCCACAGCACGCCGGCCGCGAGGACGGAGACGAGGGAGACGACGATGAGCATGATGGGCCCGCCGCCGATGTCCTCGCCCGAGCGCAGCGCCTCGGCGAACGTGCCGAAGAACGCGTCCGTCTGGGAACCGGTGCCGGACGCTATGACGTCCGTGACGGCGTCCGTCGCCGAGACGAGCGTGTAGAGGATGAGCGGAGTGAAGGCGGAGGCCAGCACGACGAGCCAGAGGAAGCCGACGGCCTCGGAGACGGCGGTCGTCAGCGGCACGCCGCGCACGGCGCGCTTCGTGATGGCGAGCAGCCACAGGATGAGCGTGAGGATGGTGGACGCCGCGAACACGACGGCGTACTGGCGCAGGAAGGCCGCGTTGGTGAAGTCGACGTCGGCCGTGGCCTCGACGGCTTCGGAGAGCTTGCCCACGATCCAGGCGGCGGCTTCGGCACAGCCGTTGGCGAGGGAGGTCAGGGGGTCGAGGCTGTCGAGCGCCTCCGGCGCCCCGCCGCCCCCGCCCCCACCACCGCCGTCACCGCGTTCGCCTTCGCAGTACTCGCGGGCCGTTCCGCGGACGAGGTCACAGGGATCATTGCTCGCGTCCGGGCTGGGGCTGGCCTCCGGTTCTTCGGCAGGAGGCGTCGGGTCCGCCAGCGCCGGGGCTGCCGACCACAGAGCCACCGTTGGGCCGCCCAGCGCGGCGGACAGCAGTGCAGGGATCCGGGAGCGCGTACGCCCTGGTCGGTCAACCGCTTGCCTACCGCGCATAGGTGAACCCTCCGAACCGCTTCTGAGCTTCGGCCATGTCCTCGGCAGAGGAAGCGCGTTGGTCGCGACCAACCGGTGTCGGACCGTCCTGTTGGTCGAAGTCGATCACTTTCCAGTCGTCGTCCGCCCAACGGAGCTGGAAGGTGTTCGTATACCACGCCTCCGTGACCGGGTTGCGGGATTCCTCACCGCTGAGACCGAACAGCGTCACGTACCAGACGGCGACCGTAGCCACCCCCTCGGCCTCGTCGTAGTTCACGACATCAGTCCCGATGGGGTTGGCGCGAGACACGAAGGTGCTTCCTGTGGGCGCAACTCCGTCTTCCTGGAGACCGATGCGTTGCAGGAACTCCGGATCGCTGTAGATGGCATCGAGCGAGGCGCGACGGTCAGCGGCGATGTCGGGTGCGAACACGGTGTCGACGATGTCCGTGCGGGTGTCGGCGACATACATACCGTCACCTGTGAGAGCGACCAGGTAGTTCGCGGCGGCGCTTTGGGCGCCCTGTTCGGTGCGGGGGAAGCCCGAGGGGACGCCGGTGCCCGCGTCGACGGGGTCGACGCCCGAGGGGGCTGTGGCGCGGGCGTCGGGGCTCTTGGCGTCGGGGGCGGCGGTGTCGTCGCCGCCCCGGACGGCGAAGGCGATGGCGGCGATGAGCAGGACCACGACACCGACGACCATCAGCAGGCTGCGCCCGGGGCGTACGACGGGCCCTCTGCCCGCGTCGGAGGTCTCGCCCTCGGGCAGCCGGATGCGGGTGCCCGCTCGCCGGGGCTCCGCATACGTCCGTTCGTCGTCGTAGCCCTCGTCGCCGATGCTCATGGAACGCCTGCCCCTCGACCCGTTGCCCTCAACCGTCAACCGCCTTCCGCTTATTGTCCCCTCACTCGACGGTAGCGGGGGAGTTCTGTCCACGGGCGGAGTGTGACGATGTGACAGCAAAGTGAGACGTGGGAAACAGCGCAGGTCTCGCGGTCAAGCTCTGTCCACAGCCTGTGGATGACGGGGTGGGTCGAGCGACGTGGGCGACGGTGGGGCCGGGCGGACGCCCCCGACCGGCGGCTACCGCTTGCGGACCACCGTCACACCGTCCCGCAGCGGGAGCATCGCGCAGCCCACCCGCTCGTCGGCGGCGATGGTGGCGTTGACGGCGCGCACGGCGCGCACCGACTCGCCCTGTTCGGCCTCGTCCACGACGCGGCCTCCCTGGAGGACGTTGTCGAGGACGATGAGGCCACCGGGGCGCAGTCGCTTCACCAGTTCCTCGTAGTAGGCGGGGTAGCCGGTCTTGTCGGCGTCGACGAACGCGAAGTCGACCGACTCCTCCTGAGGCATGGCGCGCAGTGTCTCGACGGCCGGGCCCAGCCGCAGGTCGATGCGGTCCTCCAGGCCCGCGCGACGCCAGTACCGGCGCGCGATGGACGTCCACTCGTCGCTGATGTCGCAGGCCACGAGGGTTCCGTCCGCGGCGAGGCCTCTGGCGATGCAGAGGGAGGAGTAGCCGGTGAACGTACCGACCTCGACGGCCAGCCGGGCGCCGGTCAGCTGCGTCAGCAGCGTGAGGAAGGCGCCCTCGTCCTGGGTGATCTGCATCGACACGAGGTCGGGGAGGGCCCGGCGGGTCTCCTCGGCGAGGTCGCGCAGGACGTCGTCGGCGGCGGGGCGGCTGTGGGCGATGAGGTAGGAGTCCAGGCTGGGGTGGACGATGTGCACGAACGCTCCGAACAACTGCGAGAGGGGAGGCCGCAGAAGCGTCGAAATCCGCCCGTACGGCTAGACAGCCATACCGTAGACGATCGTGAAGAGCGTTCCCAGCGACCCGATGATGAAGACGCCGGTGAGCCCCGCGACGATCAGGCCCTTGCCCTGTTCCGCGCTGAAGGTGTCGCGCATCGCCGTCGCGCCGATGCGCTGCTTGGCCGCGCCCCAGATGGCGATGCCGAGGCAGATGAGGATCGCGACGGCCATCACGACCTCGATCATGACGCGTGCCTCGGTGCCCAGCGAGCCGAACGGGCCCCAGTCGGGAGCGATTCCGCCGATGATGGTGGTGATGTCGCCTTCTTCTGCCGCCATGAACATGTGAACTCACCGCCACAGGAGGGGTTGTCGGTCATCGGGTGGGTTGGCCCTTCTCGAATTCTGCCATGGAATGGGATGGTTGGGTGGTGCGGAAGGCTTGGGTGGTGGCGGCGTGCGGTACCGGCTTGGGTGTGTGCTTCCTGGCGTTGCTGGTCGTGGGCACGTTCGTGTCGGCGGCCCAGTTCGGCGCGGGCGGCCGGTCGGTGGCCCTCGCGCAGGGATCGGTGCCCGCGCAGTACGAGAAGCTCGTGCGGAAGTGGGGCACCCTCTGTGACGCCATCAGCCCGCCGCTGCTCGCCGCCCAGCTGTACCAGGAGAGCGGCTGGAACCCGCGCGCGCAGTCGCCGGCCGCGGCTCAGGGCATAGCCCAGTTCATCCCCGGTACGTGGGCCGTGCACGGGCTGGACGCCAACGGGGACGGCCGGGCGGACGTGTGGGACCCGGAGGACGCCATCCCGTCGGCCGCCTCCTACGACTGCGCCCTCGCGCGCAACGTGCGCGACGTGCCGGGCGATCCCACGGCGAACATGCTGGCCGCCTACAACGCGGGCCCCTACGCCGTCATCAAGTACGGCGGGGTGCCCCCGTACCGGGAGACGCAGAACTACGTCTCGGTCATCCGGAAGATGGAGCAGAGCTTCGCCGCCACGCAGGAGCGGCTCTCCCCGTCCCGTCAGGCGGCGGGGGCCATCCACTACGCGCAGGAGAAGCTGGGCACGCCCTATCTGTGGGGCGGGGACGGCACCCCGGAGGACGGCGGCCGGTTCGACTGCTCGGGGCTCACCAAGGCCGCGTACGCGTCGGTGGGCATCGAGCTGCCCCGCGTGGCCAACGACCAGTGGACGGCCGGCCCGCACCCGGCCCGTGACGAGCTGCTGCCGGGTGATCTGGTCTTCTTCGCGCATGATCTCGACGATCCCCGGTCGATCCACCACGTCGGGATCTACGTCGGCGGGGGATACATGATCGACGCTCCCTACACCGGTGCCGTGATCCGCTTCGACCCGATCGACACCCCCGACTACTTCGGCGCCACCCGGCCGACGGGCTGAGCGCGCGGCGCGGAGGCGGGACCTTTACGCTCGGTGAGGGAAGACGGCCCTCCGCATCGCCCGATCACCCTTCGATAACGTGGACGTGATCGTTCGGTGGATGGCGGAACGTCGGGTGCCGCCGCCGCGTTTCCTGTCCAGAACCGGGTTGTCCGAGGCGCGGGGGCTGGGTGGCGACGCAGGACGAACGACGTGAGTGACAGCGATGGAAAGGCCGTGGCGCCATGTCTGACTGGGACAGCCCTGACGTAGAGCTCCTCTACCGCGTCAACGGCTGGTCGGAGAGCGTCCCCGACTGGGGGAACTCCGCGCTCGGTTTCGCCAGTGAGTACGGCGTCATCCTGGGGATCATGCTGCTCGGCCTGTGGGCGTGGTGGACGGCGCGACGCCGACCGGACGCCGTCACGGCCGTCGCGGGCCTGATGTGGGCGCCGTTGGGGGCCTGCGTGGCCTACCTCGTGAACTACCCGATCCGCGAACTGGTCGCCCGCCCGAGACCTTTCGTGGATCACGAGGGGTTGAACGTCCTGGTCGCCGGGAAGGACGGGCTGTCGTTCGTCAGCGACCACTCGGCCCTGGTGATGGCACTGGCGGTCGGCATCTTCCTCGTGAACCGACGGCTGGGTGTGCTGGCCATCCTGCTCGCTCTCTTCCAGGGCTTCTGCCGGGTCTACACCGCGGTGCACTACCCGACGGACGTCGTCGGGGGCCTCGCCCTCGGTACGGCGGCCGTCCTGCTGCTCGCGCCGTTGGCGCTCGCCCTGCTCACCCCGTTGACGCGAGCCGTGGCCGCGTCCCCGCGCGTCGGCCGGCTGGTCGCGGCGCCGCCCGAAGGGCGCGCCGAGCGGGGGGATGGGGCGGGCGAGGCGCGTCCGCTGGCCCACAACCGTGATCTGGCGGCCTGAGGACGGTGCCCTGTAGGACCTACAGGGCGCGGGCCGGGGGCTCGTGCGCCGTCGCGTCGGCCTGGGCCCGGGCCCGCGCGCGTCGGGCCGGCCCGCGCCACCCGCAGCGGCAGTGGGCGCTGACGAAGGAACCGCGTTCCCGTATGTCGGTGAGGTGCTGCTCGGGGGAGGCGGCGGATTCTCGCTCGTCGGGCACGGCACCACGCTACCGGGGCGTGACGGCTGCCTCCGCTCTTCGTTAAGCGGTGCGAGTCCGAAGACGGTCCGTTGGGGGTCTGGTTGCCATGGACAGGCGGAAGGCCGCGGTCGGCGCGCTGGCGATCGTACTGACGGCCGTCGTGGGTACCGGCTGCTCGAGCCGCACGGTGGCGGTCTCGGAGCCGGCGGCGAAGAACGGCGCCCGGGCGGCCGTGCGGGGCGCGGCCGACGTGCTGGCCCGGGCCGGCACGTCGAGAGTGCGCACGGAGATGGAACTGCGCAGCGGCGGTACGCGGCTGACGATCAGCGGCGTCGGCGGTTTCGACTTCGCCCGTCATCTGGGCCGGATCGAGGTGACGATGCCGGACGACCACCGGCGTCCCGTCACCGAGGTGCTCGCGCGCGGCTCCCTCTACATGAAGCACCGGGGCGCCGGTGTCCCGGCGGACAAGTGGGTGCGGGTCGATCCGGCACAGCTGCCGGACGGGAACCTGGTCGCGAACGGGGTGACGGACCCGCTCGTCGCGGCGGAGCTGCTCCGGGGCGTCAGCTCGGTGCGGTACGCGGGGACGCGCGAGCTGGACGGGGAGCGGGTACGCCGGTTCCGGGGCACGGCGGACGTGCGGGCGGCCGCCGGGGAGGCGTCCCCGGGGTCGAGGGCGCAGCTGGACGCGGCGGCGAAAGGGTTCTCCCGGCGGGCGGTGCCCTTCGAGGTGCATCTCGACGAAGAGGGGCGGGTGCGCCGGGTGCGGCACACGTTCGTCTTCGGGACGGAGGAGACGGTCGTCTCCACGGTCGAGCTCTACGGGTTCGGTGAGCCGGTCGCCGTGGAGCTGCCGCCCGCGGCCGACGTCTACACCGGGCGGATCGCCACGGCGCTGCCGCGTTCCTGAGCGCGGACGCCCGCGCCACGGCCCGCGCGGCGCCGGACGCGCTGTTCGGACGCCGTTCGGATCCGTCGCTGCGGAAGCGTGTCCGGAGGCTCCCCGTCCGGGTGTCCTAGTCCGGATGTGTCATGCGGGGGCGGTGGCGATCGCCCTACCCTGAGGCGTTGCGGGTGAGCGGCCGGGCCCTCGCGGCATGCGCGGGAGCGGCCGTTCGTGGCCCACGGGCAGGGAGGTGGTCGCGGATGCCGAGGGAATCGGTGGTCCAGGACCGGGAGGCGCTCGCCGAGATCGAGTTGTACGGCGAGCTCATCATCGCGGCGTCCGCCGAGCCGGAGGAGCGGCTCAGCGCGGACCGCATCGACGAGGTACTGGGAACGGGGCGGCGAAGCGGCCCGGAACGTGAGGGCGGCTGAGGCGACACCGCATGTTTTCAGCCAGGTCCCGAGGCGGGGTGAGTCGGGGAGGAACGCCGGGAAGACGCGCTTCGTCCGGTTCAGGTGCGCATCAGGCGGGCGATGGCCGCGGTGGCTTCGGCCACCTTGGCGTCCATCTCCTGGCCCCCGTCCTGGGCTGCCGCGGCCACGCAGTGCCGCAGGTGCTCTTCGAGGAGTTGGAGGGCGAAGGACTGGAGGGCTTTCGTGGAGGCGGAGACCTGCGTGAGGATGTCGATGCAGTAGACGTCCTCGTCGACCATCCGCTGGAGGCCCCGAATCTGGCCCTCGATGCGGCGCAGGCGCTTGAGATGGGCCTCCTTCTGCTGCGAGTAGCCGTGCGGGCCGGTGCCCGGCGCGGCGTCGGCGGGCACCGGCGGTGCGACGGGTGTGGGCTCGACGGTCGTCATGCGTGTCTCCCTCGTACGTCTTCGGGTCATACCCCGACTGGGTATATTGTACCGATTTTCACCCTGGGTCCGCGACGGTGTGCCGCATCCCGCTTCGCCCCCGGTTCTACCGCTGCCGGTCCATGGGCGACACTGGTGAACGCCGGTTCGCCGTGGCCGGATGATGCGCCTAGCATCAACGAGACTGTCGCCCGAGCACACCCGAGGACCCCCAGTGCGCTTTCGTCTGACCCCCAGGGAGACGAGCTTCTACGACATGTTCGCCGCGTCAGCGGACAACATCGTGACCGGTTCGAAGCTCCTCATGGAACTGCTCGGGGCGGAAGCGTCCGCGCGGAGCGACATCGCCGAGCGCATGAGGGCCGCCGAGCACGCCGGCGACGACGCCACGCACGCGATCTTCCACCAGCTCAACTCCTCCTTCATCACGCCGTTCGACCGTGAGGACATCTACCGGCTGGCCTCCTCGCTCGACGACATCATGGACTTCATGGAGGAGGCCGTCGACCTCGTCGTCCTCTACCAGATCGAGGAGCTGCCCAAGGGCGTCGAGCAGCAGATCGAGGTGCTGGCCAGGGCGGCCGAGCTGACGGCCGAGGCCATGCCCCACCTGCGCACCATGGAGAACCTGACGGAGTACTGGATCGAGGTCAACCGTCTGGAGAACCAGGCCGACCAGATCCACCGCAAGCTCCTCGCCCACCTCTTCAACGGCAAGTACGACGCCATCGAGGTGCTGAAGCTCAAGCAGATCGTGGACGTCCTCGAAGAGGCCGCCGACGCGTTCGAACACGTCGCGAACACGGTGGAGACCATCGCGGTCAAGGAGTCCTGACCGGTCGTGGACACGTTCTCGCTGCTCGTCGTCATCGGCGTCGCGCTCTTCTTCACCTACACCAACGGGTTCCACGACTCGGCCAACGCCATCGCGACGTCGATCTCCACCCGTGCGCTGACGCCCCGCGTCGCGCTGCTCATGGCGGCGGTCATGAACCTGGCCGGCGCCTTCATGGGCAGCGGCATCGCCAAGACGGTCAGTGAGGGCCTGATCGAGACGCCGACCGGCGGCAACGGGATGCTCATCCTCTTCGCCGCGCTCGTCGGAGCGATCACCTGGAACATGATCACCTGGTACTTCGGCCTGCCCTCGTCGTCCTCGCACGCGTTGTTCGGCGGGCTGGTGGGGGCCGCGCTGGCCGGTTCCACGGCCGTCTACTGGGACGGCGTGCTGGAGAAGATCGTCATCCCGATGTTCCTCTCCCCCCTGGTGGGGCTCGGGCTCGGGTACCTGGTGATGTCGGCGATCCTGTGGATGTTCCGGCGCTCGAACCCGCAGCGGGCCCAGCGCGGTTTCCGGATCGCCCAGACCGTCTCGGCGGCCGGCATGGCGCTCGGCCACGGTCTCCAGGACGCCCAGAAGACGATGGGCATCGTGGTGATGGCGCTGGTCATCGCCGGGGTGGAGGACGAGGGCGAGCCGATCCCGGTGTGGGTCAAGATCGCTTCGGCCGTGATGCTCTCGCTCGGCACCTACGCCGGCGGCTGGCGGATCATGCGCACGCTCGGCCGCCGCATCATCGACCTCGAACCGCCGCAGGGTTTCGCGGCCGAGACCACGGCCTCGTCCGTGATGTACGCGACGGCCTACATCTTCCAGGCGCCGATCTCCACGACCCACATCATCACCTCCGCGATCATGGGCGTGGGAGCGACGAAGCGGGTCAAGGCCGTCCGGTGGGGGGTCGCGAAGAACATCGTCGCCGGGTGGTTCATCACCATGCCGGCGGCCGCGTCGGTCGCCGCGCTGAGCTACGGCCTCGGCTGGCTCGCCTTCGGCTGACGTCACCCCCGACCCCGGCCCCGACGTCCGGCCCCGACCGGCGGGCCCCGCACCGCGCCCGTCGCGGCCGCCCGCCCGTGGACATGGGTGGGCCCGCCCGCTCCCGGACGGGGATGCGGGCGGGCCCTTCGTCCTGCGGTGGCACCGCCATGCAGCACCGCAGACGTCCGGTCAGCCGAAGCGGCCGGAGATGTAGTCCTCGGTGGCCTGCACCGAGGGGTTGGAGAAGATGCGCTCCGTGTCGTCGATCTCGATGAGCTTGCCGGGCTGGCCGATCGCCGCGAGGTTGAAGAACGCGGTGCGGTCGGAGACGCGGGCGGCCTGCTGCATGTTGTGCGTCACGATGACGATCGTGTACTGCTCCTTGAGCTCCCCGATCAGGTCCTCGATGGCGATGGTCGAGATCGGGTCGAGCGCCGAGCAGGGCTCGTCCATGAGCAGCACCTGCGGTTCGACGGCGATGGCGCGGGCGATGCACAGGCGCTGCTGCTGACCGCCGGAGAGACCGGAGCCGGGCTTGTTCAGCCGGTCCTTGACCTCGTTCCACAGGTTGGCGCCGCGCAGCGACTTCTCGACGACCTCGTCGAGCTGCGCCTTGCGGTACTTGCCGTTGAGCCGCAGGCCGGCCGCGACGTTGTCGTAGATCGACATCGTCGGGAAGGGGTTCGGCCGCTGGAAGACCATGCCGATCGTCCGGCGGACGGCTACCGGGTCGACCCCGGGGCCGTACAGGGACTCGTCGTCCAGCATGACCTTGCCCTCGACGCGCCCGCCGGGCGTCACCTCGTGCATGCGGTTGAGGGTGCGGAGGAACGTGGACTTGCCGCAGCCGGAGGGGCCGATGAAGGCCGTCACGGAGCGGGGTTCGACGGTCATCGAGATGTCCTCGATGGCCTTGTGGGAGCCGTAGAAGGCGGTGAGGCCGCTGACGTCGATGCGCTTGGCCATGGAGATCACTTCTTTTCTGCGTACGTCCGCGTGCGGGTGCGGCGCCGGCGTTCGTCGGGTTCGGGGGCGGCCGGGGGCGTCAGTGGCCGGCCTTCGGGGCCTTCCAGCGGGCGATGCCCCGGGCCAGCAGGTTCAGCAGCATCACGAGGGCGATGAGTACGAGGGCGGCGGCCCAGGCGCGGTCGTACGCGTACTGGTTGCCGGCCTTGAACTGCGTCCAGATGAAGTACGGGAGCGAGTCCTGCGGGCCCTCGAAGGGGTTGTTGTTGATCGACGAGGCGCCGAACACGAGCAGCATGATCGGAGCCGTCTCGCCCGCGATGCGGGCGACCGCGAGCATCACACCGGTGGTGATACCCCCGATCGACGTCGGCAGCACCACCTTGAGGATGGTCCGCCACTTCGGGACGCCGAGGGCGAGGGACGCCTCGCGCAGCTCGTTGGGGACGAGCTTGAGCATCTCCTCGGTGGACCGGACGACGATGGGCATCATCAGGATCGCCAGCGCCATGGCGCCGGCCCAGCCCGAGTAGCCGAAGTCCAGCAGGATGATCCAGAAGGACAGGACGAACAGACCCGCGACGATCGAGGGGATGCCGGTCATGACGTCGACGAAGAACGTCACGGCCTTGGCGAGCTTCCCCTTGCCGTACTCGACCAGGTAGACCGCCGTGAGCAGGCCGAGGGGCGCGGCGATGAGCGTGGCCAGCCCGACCTGCTGCAGCGTGCCGATCAGCGAGTGGTAGACACCGCCACCGGGCTGCAGGTCGCGCAGCCCGCTCATGGAGTGCGTCAGGAAGTACAGGTCGAACATCTCCGCACCGCGCGCGACGGTCTCCCACACCAGGGAGGCCAGCGGGACGACGGCGGCGAGGAAGCAGACCCACACGAGGCTGGTGGCGAGCCGGTCCTTGGCCTGCCGGACGCCTTCGACCGCGGTGGTCAGCGCGAACGTGGTCGCGACGAAGAGCAGGGCGGCGATCAGGCCCCACTGCGCGCGGCTCTGCAGGTCGGCGAGGACGCCGGTCGCGATGGCGAGGGCGGCCGAGCCGAGGGCGATGCCCAGCGGCGCCCAGCGCGGCAACCGGGCCTGTCGGAGGGTGGCGGGGCGCGGGCCCACCGCGTCCTGGGGACGCTGGTCCATGACGGCGTGGCTCATGCGTTGGCCCCCGAGTACTCCTTGCGGCGAGCGATGATCATGCGGGCGCCGCCGTTCACCACCAGGGTGATGACGAACAGCACCAGACCGGAGGCGATGAGCGCGTCACGGCCGATGTCGCCGGCCTCGTTGAAGCCCGCGGCGATGTTCTGGGCGAAGGTGCCGCCGCCCGGGTTCAGCAGGCTCGGGTTGATCAGGAAGCTGGGGGACAGGACGGTGGCCACGGCCATCGTCTCGCCGAGCGCGCGTCCGAGGCCGAGCATCGAGGCGCTGATGACGCCGGAGCGGCCGAAGGGCAGGACGGACATCCTGATGACCTCCCACCGGGTGGCGCCCAGCGCCAGCGCGGCCTCCTCGTGCATGCGCGGCACCTGGAGGAAGACCTCGCGCGAGACGTTGGTGACGATCGGGAGGATCATGATCGCCAGTACGATGCCGACCGTGAAGAGCGAGCGTGCGGCGCCGCCGTCGTAGGCGAAGACGCCCGTCCAGCCGAAGTAGTCGTCCAGCCAGAAGTAGAGGCCGCTGAGGTGCGGCACCAGGAACAGGGCGCCCCACAGGCCGTACACGATCGAGGGCACGGCGGCCAGCAGGTCGATGACGTAGGCCAGCGGCGAGGCCAGCTTGCGCGGCGCGTAGTGGGAGATGAACAGCGCGATCCCGACGGCGACGGGCACGGCGAGCGCCATGGCGATGACGGAGCTGACGACCGTGCCGAAGGCCAGGACGGCGATGCCGAAGACCGGCGGGTCGGCGTTGGCGTTCCAGTCGAACGTGGTGAAGAAGTTGCCCTCGTTGACGGAGAGCGCGTTGATCGAGCGCCAGGTGAGGAAGGCCGCGATGGCGGCCATGATCACCAGCAGGGTGATGCCGGAGCCCTTGGTGAGCCCCGAGAATATGCGGTCACCCCGGTGGGTGGCGCTGCCCTTCGTGCCCGAGGAGCCCTTGGGGGCCTCGGGAGGTAGCTCCGCCTGGGGTGGGGGAGCGACGGTCTTCGTCATGTCCATGGGTTTCTCCGGTCTGGTGCGGGTCCGGCCGTTCGGCGGGGCCGGTCCCTGGCGGCGGTGCACCGGAAGGGGTTCGTGTGCGGGGCGGACGGTCGGTCCGGGTTCCCCGGCGCGGTGGCCGGTGAACGCCGGATGCCGGTGCGGTCCCATGGGCGGGGACCGCACCGGCCGTGGGTCAGGAGAGGGTCGAGACCTTCTCGCGGACCTTGGTGATCACCTCGTCCGGGATCGGGGCGTAGCCGATCTCGGCGAGCTGGTTCTGGCCGTCCTCGCTCGCGGCGTAGGTGAGGAAGGACTTCATGGCCTCCAGCGTCTCGGGGTCGTTGCCCGAGTCGCAGGCGATCTCGTAGGTGACGAGGATGATCGGGTAGGCGCCCGCCTCCTTCGTCGTGTAGTCGAGCTCCATGGCCAGGTCGCCGTCCGTGCCGACGATCTTGCCCGCGGCGATACCGTTCGAAGAGTTCTCGACGGTGGCCTCGACGGGCTCACCGGCACCGGTGTCGAGCTGCACGGTCGGGATCTCGTTACCCGTGGCGTAGGACAGCTCGAAGTAGCCGATGGCGCCGTTCGTCTGCTTGACGTTGGTCGCGACACCCGCGGAGCCGTTCGCCGACTGCCCGCCCTTCGCGGCCCACGCCTTGGCGGGCTCGTACGGCCAGGCGTCGGGGGCGGCGTCCTTGAGGTAGGTCGTGAAGTTGTCCGTGGTGCCGGACTCGTCCGACCGGTGGAAGGCCTGGATCTTGGTGGACGGCAGGTCGGCGTCCGGGTTCAGCTCCTGGATCGCCTCGTCGTCCCACTGGGAGATCTTCGAGTCGAAGATCTTGGCCAGCGTCTCCGCGTCCAGGACGAGGTCCTCGACGCCGGCCAGGTTGTAGCCGAGGGCGACCGGGCCGCCGACCATCGGCAGGTTGATGGCCTTGCCGCCGTCCTTGCAGACCTTCGCGGACGCCTCCACCTCGTCGGGCTTGAGGGCGGAGTCGGAGCCCGCGAAGGCGGTCTTGCCCTGCAGGAACTCCTGGATGCCCGCGCCGGAGCCGGTGGGGTTGTAGTTCACCTTGGTGCTCGTGCACGCCTCCTGGTACGCCTGCACCCAGGCGTCCACGGCGTTCTTCTGCGCGCTGGACCCCGACGCCAGCAGGTTGCCCTCGCCCTTGCACGCGACGTCGCCCGCGTCGGCCTTGGAGGGGCTGTCGCCACCCTGGGAGGTGTTGTCGTCCGAGCCACAGGCGGTCAGGACCAGAGCGCTGGTGACGGCCAGAGCGCCGACGGTCAGGGCGCGAAGCCGGTTCGTGCGCTGAAGCTTCACTTCGGTTCAGTTCCTTCCTGAGCCCGCCGGTGGGGGTGCGGCAAGCGATGGGGTACGGGCTTGTCTCTACGTGCTACGTGCTCAGCTAGTGGAGGCCACCTTCCGCTTCGCCAGGTGGCGCGCTCCGTACGGCTGAAATTAGGCAGGACAGGTGAAGCGCCCGACCGTCGAGAGTGAACGGAGGGTGAACCTCGACCGTCAGGGTGGTGTCCGTGTTCGACCTGTATTCCGCTCGTGGCCGGAGCGTGACGCGCTGACGTCGCGGGGGTCCGGGCGGTATCCGGGGGAACCGGCCGGCGCCCGCGCGCGTCAGTGGGATGCCGGCCCCGCCCGCTTGGGGCCGTCGGGGAGGGGACGATCCGTGGTGAACAGGGGAGTCGTCATCGTGTGCGCGCTGAGCGTGCTCACGGTGACGGGGGGTCTCGCGGCGACGACGGCCCACGCGGCCCTGCCGCCGCCCGCCGTCGCGCATCGGCCGTCGCCGTCGCCCTCGCCCGAGCCGTCGCCGTCCCGTTCGGAGCCGGCGGAGGGCGAGGGTGCGGACGGCGAGTCCGCTGAGGCCGGGGGCGCGGACGGTGAACTGGAGAAGGTCCGCACGCGTATCGAGGAACTGCACGGGGAGGCGGGCTCGGCGACCGACGCCTACAACGCCGCCGTCGAGCGGGCCGAGCGCCAGGAGCGGGAGCTGACCGCCGTCAACCGGCGCGTCAAGCGCAACAAGAGCGCGCTCAAGGAGCTCCGCGGGCGGGCGGGGGCCATGGCCAGGGCCCAGTACCGCAGCGGCGGCCTCCCGGCGAGCACCCGGCTCGCCCTGGCCGAGGACCCGGAGGAGTTCCTGCGCTCGCTCGGGCTGCTGCGCAAGGGCCAGCGCGCCACGTCCGGCGTCATGACGGACCTGGTCCGGCTCGGCGCGGACCTGGAGGACGACCGTGAGGCGGCCGCCGAGCGCCACGCCGCACTGGAGAAGACCCGCAAGGAGCGCGGCACGGCCAAGCGCGAGGTCGAGGCGAAGCTGGAGAAGGCGCGGAAGCTGGAGTCCTCCCTGGCCGCCGAGGAACGCGCCCGGCTGAAGGAGCTGGAGGAGCGGACCGCCCAGGCCCGGCAGCTGCGGTGGCTGAAGACCGGCGTTCTGGAGGAGATCGACGGGAAGGCCGGGAAGCGCGGGAAGAAGGCCATCGCCTTCGCCCTGGCCCAGATCGGCAAGGACTACGAGTGGGGGGCCGAGGGTCCGGAGACGTTCGACTGCTCGGGGCTCACCCTGCGCGCCTGGGAGGCCGCCGGCGTCACGGTGCCGCGCACCTCGCAGGAGCAGTGGCGGCAGCTGACCCGCGTGGACATCACCGACATGCGGCCGGGCGACCTCATCGTCTACCAGGAGGACGCCAGCCACGTCGGCCTCTACCTCGGGGACGGCGAGATGGTCCACGCGCCGCGCACCGGCCGTCAGATCCGCGTCGAGGGCGCCGGGGCCCTGCCGATCCTGGGCGTG
Source organism: Streptomyces chumphonensis (assembly GCF_014779715.1). Taxonomy (GTDB): domain Bacteria; phylum Actinomycetota; class Actinomycetes; order Streptomycetales; family Streptomycetaceae; genus Streptomyces; species Streptomyces chumphonensis. The sequence goes on along the minus strand of NZ_JACXYU010000019.1, from coordinate 81,017 downwards.
GTCCGCCCGGACGCCTGAGGGCGCGGACGGCTCCGCCCCGCCCGGGCGCGGGGTTCTCGTCGGGCCGGCACTTTCGCTGTGATTCCGGGCATACCGTCCGCCCCAGCGGACCGAAACGTTCCGCACCGGGCGGCGGGCCCGTTAGTCTCGCCTGCGGCATCCGTGCCGGATGCCGTGGCCAGCCCTCGGGGGGAGGGAAGAGGACGTCGTGAAGCCCGTATCCGTGGGCGAGGGAGCCGGAGCCGACGCCGGCCGCTCCCCCGGCCGATCACCCGCCGGGACGGCACCGGCCGACGCGTCACAGGTCGCGACGGCTCCGCCCCCCTCGGTGCCCGCCCAGGCCGGGCCGCCCCGGCACGCCGAGACGCTGCTCGTCATCGACGCCGATCCGGCCGGTTCCCCGCCGCTGCCCGAGCTGACCGACGGCCGCGGCGGCCGCGTCCGGGTGCGTACGGCCCGGAACCTCACCGAGGCCGAGCGGCTGTTCAGCCACGACGTCCACTGCATCCTCCTCGACCTGGCCCAGTTCGACCTCGACCTGCTCCGGGAGGTGCTGCGGCTCGCCCCCGGGCACGCGGTCCTCGTGCTGACCGGGGAGGACGACGCCGAGCGTGCCGTCGAGGCCGTCCGCATCGGCGCCCAGGACTACCTCTACCGCGACGAACTCGACGCACGGCTCCTCGGCCGCGCCATCCGCTACGCCGTCGAGCGCAAACAGGCCGACCGGGCCCAGCGGCAGCTCACGGAGTCGCGTCTGCGCGCGCAGGAGAACGCCCGCCTGGAGCGCGGCCTGCTGCCCACCCCGCTGCTGGACGGCAGCTCCCTCCGCTTCGCCGCCCGCTACCGGCCGGGACGCTCCCGCGCGCTGCTCGGCGGCGACTTCTACGACACCGTCCGCACCGCCGACGGCACCGTGCACGCCATGATCGGCGACGTCTGCGGCCACGGGCCCGACGAGGCGGCCCTGGGCGTGGAGCTGCGCATCGCCTGGCGGGCGCTGATCCTGGCCGGGCTCTGCGGGGACCGGCTCCTCGCCACCCTCCAGCAGGTGCTGGAGTACGAGCGGCGCAGTGACGAGATCTTCGCGACGCTGTGCATGGTCGACATCGCGCCCGACGGGCGTCGGGCGGGCGTCTGCCTGGCCGGACACCCGGCGCCGCTGCTGGCCCGGCCCGGCACGGCCCCACGTCTGCTGCCCGAGGAGGCCGCCGGGCCCGCGCTCGGGCTGCTTCCCCGGGCGCGCTGGGCGCGTACCGGCGTCGAGCTGGGCGGTGCCTGGAGTCTGATGCTGTACACCGACGGCCTCATCGAGGGCCGGGTGGCGGCCGACACCCGGGAGCGGCTGGGCCAGGAGGGGATGCTCCGGCTGGTCGACACGGCGCTGGCCTCCGGGGCCGAGGGCGAAGGGCTCCTCGACGACGTCCTCGCCGACGCCCGCCGCCTCAACGGCGAGGAGCTGGCCGACGACGTCGCGGCGCTCTGGCTGAGCCGCGGCTGAGCCGGGCTACCGCCCGCCGTTGTAGGGCCCGTAGGGGCCGTCGCTGCTGCTGCCCCGGTAACGGCCGCCCCCGCTGCCGCCCGTGATCCGGATCAGCGCCGGGCGGACGTCGACCAGGTAGACGATGTTGGCGATGATCGCCACGATCGCCAGGAGGAAGAACCCGCCGGCGAAGAGGTTGATCGCCACCGCGACCCCGAGCAGGATCAGCCAGAATTTCTTGGTGTTCTTGTCGGCCGCGCGGAAGGCGTCCTCCCGGCGCAGCGCGGCGTCCACGAAGCAGAAGATCGACAGGACCAGCAGCCCGAGGAACACGAACCACATGAGGTCGTTGAAGCCGGCCAGAATCACGCTCGTCATCCTCCTGATGGGAACCGGTCCGTACGTCCCACGCTACCCGCACGGCGGCCGGGGCTGTAGGCGGCGAGCGCCCGCCCCGGCCGGCCCGTACGCGAGGCGGCTCAGGAGTCCGAGGCCGGGGGCGTCTTGCGGGCGGCCGTGGCCTTGCGCGGCGTGCTCTTCGCGGTGGTCCTGCGCGGAGCCGCCTTCTTGGCCTGCGCCTCGGCCGACCCCTCGGGCTCCTTGGCTTCCTGGTGCCCCTTGGGCTCCTTGGGCTCGGCCTGCTCGGAGAACTTCGTCGTCCCGTCCCGCGGCTCCGTGACGGTGACCGGCTCGCGCTCGATCGTCGTCTCGTACCCGGCGCCGACGTCGCCCTCGTCGCCCTCCTTCCGGCCGCGCCAGCCCTCCACGGCCACCTTGCCCTGCTCGGCCAGGGCGTCGTAGTTCTCCTTGGCCTTCACCGCGGCCTCGGCCGCGTACCCCACGCCCTGCAGCGCCAGGTGCTGGGCCTGCTCGCGCCACTTCCTCACGTCGGCGTCCAGCGTGGCCAGCGCCTCCTGGAACCGCGCCTGCACGGCCTTGGTGTCGGTCTCCCGCAGCTTCGCGATCCGCTCCGGCGCCTCGGCGCGGACCTTCTCGATCACCCCGGCCGCGAAGTACAGCGGCGTCGGGTCGCTCAGCGTCCTGCGGAAGTCGGTGTTGTTCGGCATGTGCGTGCCTCCGGGCGTCGTGCTGCCGTGGTCATGGACGTGAGCCAGCGCCGTCGGGGCCCTCGCCGCCGTTCTGCGCGCGGAAGGAGGCGTAGATCTGGAGCAGCGCCTGCTTCTGCTGCTCCGTGATCGACGGATCGGCGAGGATCGCCGCGGCCACGTCGATGTCCGTGCCCTCGCGCTCCTCGAGCATCCCCGCGCGCACGTACAGCGTCTCCGCCGAGATCCGCAGCGCCTTGGCGAGCTGCTGGAGGATCTCCGCCGAGGGCTTGCGCAGCCCCCGTTCGATCTGGCTCAGGTACGGGTTCGACACCCCTGCGGCGTCGGCGAGCTGCCGCAGCGACAACTGCGCGTTGCGGCGCTGTTCGCGCAGGAACTCACCGATACCACCCGGATGGAGCGAACCCATGCCTCCACCGTGCCGCACTCTGCTAACAATTGCAAGCAAGCCGCTTGCAACCGTGTCGTGGCTGCGGAGGGAGGAGCGCCCACGCGTCCTCCCGGTCAGCCGTCCGATGGACGGCTGGGGTGGGCACCTGGAAAGCGCAAGGGCCGCCCGATAGCACGGGCGGCCCTTGACCAGTTCCGAACCCTGGGGTGTGGCCTGCCCACTTTCGGGGCTACCAGGGACGATTCCAGGGTCTTCGGTGCTGAGTCTACCTACGGTTGCCCCGTCATGCCCAGCAAGCAGCACACCGACGTCGATCCGCCCCGCGACAAAGCCGTCACGGAGCTGATCAGCCCCGACCGGCCGGCTCCCTACCCGGCTGCGTGTGCCGGCGACACAGCCACCGCGCCGGCCTTGTACCGGTGGAACGGCCATCTCGCCGCCGCGTTCTTCGCATCGTCGGGTCACCTGGAGATCATGCTGCGCAACGCACGTGACGCGCGACTGGTCGACCGCCGGCAGCGCCGGGGGCGCGGCACCGAGTCGGATCGATGGCGTCCCTGCCCGGCGGCCCCGACCCGTCGGGCCGTCGTGGCTGTGGGCAGGGAGGCGGGGGCGTCAGGGGTGGGTGCTCCGGCGGAAGCGGGCCCTGGCCCAGAGGTATCCGGTCAGGCCGATGCCCGTGCACCAGGCCAGGGAGACCCAGCCGTCGTGGCCGATCCCGGTGCCCGTGAGCAGGCCCCGGAGGGTCTCGTTGAGGGGGGTGAACGGCTGGTGTTCGGCGAACCGGCGCAGCCAGGAGGGCATGGACTCGGTGGGGACGACGGCGCTGCCCAGGAAGGGGAGGAAGGTGATGGGCATCGGGAGGTTGCTGGCGGACTCGACCGTCTTGGCCGCCAGGCCCATCCCGGCCGAGAGCCATGCGAGGGCGAGGGCGAGGAAGGACAGCAGGCCGAGGGCGGCGAGCCACTCCACGGGGGTGGCGTTCGGGCGGAAGCCGACCGCGAGGGCGACGGCGGTGACGGCGGCGGTCCCGAGGATCGTCTGGACGAGGTTGCCCAGGACGTGGCCGGTGAGGAAGGACGCGCGGGAGATCGGCAGGGTGCGGAAGCGGTTGACGATGCCCTCCGTCACGTCCATGCAGACGCTGAGCGCGGACCCGACGCAGCCGGTGGCGACGGTCATCAGGATGATGCCCGGCGCCACGTAGTCGATGTAGGTGCCGTCCCCGGGGGACCCGGAGCCGCTCCCCGGCGCCCCGATGCCCGCACCGAGCGCGCCGCCGAAGGCGTAGGTGAACAGGAGCAGGAAGAGCACCGGCATCAGGACGATCGTGATGACGACCGACGGGTAGCGGATCGCGCGCTTGAGGTTGCGGCGGAACAGGGTGACGGAGTCACGGGCCGCGTGGCCGACGCTGCTCATCGGTGGGTCTCCTGTCGCCGGTGGCCGGTGAGGGTGAGGAAGACGTCGTCGAGGTCCGGGCTGTGCTGGGAGAGCGCGGCCGGGGTGACTCCGGCGCCGTCGAGGAGGTCCAGGACGGCGCGGAGGGTGGGGACGGTGCCGTCGGAGGGGATCTGGAGCGTCAGTTCCCCGTCGTCGCGCCGGGGGTCCGGGAAGCACGCGGCGGCCAGGTCGAGGGCGGCGGCGTCGGTGAACCTCAGCGCGATGTGCCCGCCGGGGACGAGGCGCTTGAGCTCCTCGGCCGTCCCTTCGGCGACGATCCGGCCGCCGTCGAGCACCGCGACGCGGTCGGCGAGCCGGTCGGCCTCCTCCAGGTACTGCGTGGTGAGGAGGACCGTCACGCCGTCGTCGGCGACGAGGGAGCGGATGATCTCCCACATGGTGCGGCGGGAGCGCGGGTCGAGGCCGGTCGTGGGCTCGTCGAGGAAGATGACGCGCGGGTCGCCCACGAGGGTCATGGCGAGGTCGAGTTTCCGGCGCATGCCTCCGGAGTACGTGGCGGCGGGCCTGCGGGCGGCCTCCGCGAGGTCGAAGCGGTCCAGTAGCCCGGCGGTACGGCGGCGGCCCTCGTGGCGGGGCAGATGGTGCAGGTCCGCCATGAGCATGAGGTTCTCCTCGGCGCTCAGCAGGTTGTCGACGGCGGCGAACTGGCCGGTGACGCCGATGAGTCCGCGCACGGCGTCGGGTTCGCGGGTCAGGTCGTGGCCCGCCAGCCGGGCGGTGCCGGAGTCGGCGGCGACGAGGCTCGACAGGATCTGGACGGTGGTGGTCTTGCCCGCGCCGTTGGGGCCGAGAAGGGCGAGGACGGAGCCGGCCGGGATGTCGAGGTCGATGCCGCGCAGGACCTGCCGGTCGGCGTAGGACTTGGTGAGGCCCCTGACCGTGACGGTCGCGGGAGGCCGCGTTGATGTCATGGGCATGACAGATAGCTCCTTGGCGGAGGGGAAGGGGGTGGGGTGCGACGGGTGGGGGCCGAGCGGGCCGGTCAGGCGCGGCGGATGTGGATGTCCCCGAGCGAGGTGCGGGCGCTGATCTCCACGGTGTCGGCGGCGTCGCCGGGGCCCTCGGCGGAGCCGAGGGTGTTGCGCAGGACGCCCATCTTGGTGTGGACGTCGAGCCAGGCCGCGGTGGTGTCGGGGATGCCCACCTCCAGGTCGCCCGCGGAGCCGCGCAGGGTCACCGTGCCCCGGGCGACCCGGTCCAGGCGGATGCCGCCGAAGGCCGACTTGGCCTCCACGTCGCCCCGGGCGATGCCCACGTGGAGGGAGCCGTTGGCGGCGCTGGCCTCCAACGTGCCCAGAACCTCGGCCACCTCGGTGTCGCCGTTGCCGTTCTTCACCTTCAGGTCGCCGTCCACGGTGCCGACGGTGATGCGTCCGGCGCCGACGATCTCGGAGTCGGCGGTGGCGTGGTCGAGGCGGATCATGCCCAGCTCGCCACGCAGCCGGGCCGCGGTGGTCTGCTCGACGTTCAGGTCGCCGACCGACGTCCTCAGCCGGGTCTCGCCGAGACGCCCGGTGCAGTGCAGGTCGCCGAGCTGCGCGGTGGCCTCCAGGGAGGAGCCCGAGGGGAGGGACACGGTGACGTCCACGCCCCCCACCCGGCCGAACGGCCCGTTCCTGCGGGGGCCCTTCACCGTGAGGACGCCGCCCCCGCACGTCACCTTGGTCTGGGCGGCGGCCTTGACGTCGGCGTCGGACGCGGGGTCGGCGGGGTGGACGTCGACCACGGTGTCGGCACGGTCGGAGGCGGCGATCCGGGCGGTACCGATCGAGAACTCGATGACGGCGGCGATCGGCTTGGGGGTGTCGTAGGAAGGCATGACGGATCTCCCGTCCTCTCCGGATGGGTGGATGACGTGGGTGGTGGGTGCGGCTGCGGCCTCAGCGGACCCAGCCGGTGAAGCCCCGGTCGCCCAGGACCCGGCTCGCCGCGGAGGGCCGGGGGGCGTCCGCCCGGGGAGCCGCCGCCGGTCCGAGCGCGGCCGAGGTGGCGCGGACCAGCCAGGCGTTGACGGACAGGCCCTCGCGGGTGGCGGCCTCCTCCAGGCGGGTCTTGAGATGGGCGGGCAGGCGGAAGTTGATGCGCGCGGAGGCGCCGTCGTCCCCCTCCGGGAGGGGAGGCGGGGCGGGCGCCTCGGCCGGTGGTGCGGTCTCGGACGCCGGGGCGGCCGGCGGCGTCACGACGAACTCCGGGTCGGCGCCGCGCAGCCGGACGTCGACCGACCCCGGGGCCAGTTCGCGCGTGACCTCGCTCATCGCCGCCGAGAGGGCGGTGAGGAGGGTGAGGCGGGTGGCCGAGTCCAGGGAGGCGGTGAGGCGCTCGGCCAGGGCCCGGGCCTCGTCACCACCGGCTTCGGCGGCGACGGCGAGCTCCTGGCGCAGGCGGTCGACGTAGGGCGTGAGGTCCATGACGCCATGATGGCACATGTGTGGCGCCATGCCAAGCGACGATGGCGTCAGTGGCCGGTGATGGTCGGTGCCGGAGGATTCTCCGCAGCTCAGGCGCCCCTTTCGGGGGAGAGGGTGGGTGGAATTCCTCCGTGATGGGGATGGTGCCGAGGTTGGTGTGGCGCGTGATGGCGCCATGTGGCGCCGCTCTGTGCCATGCGGCGCCATCCGGTGTCACGCGGTGCCGGAGGGAGTGGCCACCTTTTTGTGGGTACTTGTCGGCGCCGTCGAAGCCGGCCGAACCTGGTGGTGGCGCCGGGCGCGAAGGGTGAGGAGGGTGACGCGGCGTCAGGACGCGGGGCGGGAACGGGCGAGTCGTTCCAGCCGCCGGTGGCCCCAGTGCGAGAGCGGGGCGAGGGCCTCGGAGAGGTCGCGTCCGAACGGGGTCAGGGAGTAGACGGTCTTCAGCGGGAGCACGTCGTGCACCTCGCGGTGCACCAGACCGTCGGACTCCATCTCGCGCAGTGCGTGGGTCAGCACCTTCTCACTGAGGCCCGGAAGCCGTCGGCGGAGTTCGCCGGGGCGGTGCGGGCCGGACTCCAGCAGCCAGAGCAGGGACGTCTTCCACTTGCCGTCGATGACGGCGACAGCGGCGGTCACTCCGCAGACGTTCGGGTCTTCGGCGCGGCTGCGGGTCATGTCGTTTCCCTTTTCACGATGTGGAGTTGAGCTATGCCTTCGAACCAGGACCAGTCTGCCGTCACCGTGCTCGGATTGGGGCCGATGGGCCGGGCACTGGCCGGGGCGTTCCTGGACGCCGGGCTGACGACGACGGTGTGGAACCGGACGCCGGGCCGGGACCGGGAGCTGGTGGCCCGGGGCGCCGTCGGGGCCCGCTCGCCCGAGGAGGCGGTCGCGGCGAGCGGGGTGGTGGTCGTGTGCGTGGTGAACTACGACGCGTCGGACGCCGTGCTGCGCCGGGAGGCCGTCGCCTCGGCGCTGAAGGGCCGCACGGTCGTGAACCTGACGGCCGACACCCCGGAGCGGGCGCGGGACACGGCGCGCTGGGCGGCCGAGCACGGCGTGGGCTACCTGGACGGCGCGATCATGACGCCCACGACGACCATGGGGACGCCGGACGGGGTGTTTCTGCACAGCGGCCCCGAGGCGCTGTACAAGAGGTCGCGTCCGGTGCTGGCGGCGCTGGGCGGTACGCACACGCACCTGGGGGAGGACGTCGGCCGCGCGGCGGCCTACGACATCGCGCTGCTGGACATCTTCTGGACCGCGATGTCGGGCTACGCGCACGCGCTGGCCGTGGCGCGGGCCGAGGGCGTCTCCGCGCGGGAGCTCGCCCCGTTCGCCCGGGGCATCGGGGCGATCCTGCCGCCGATCTTCGAGGAGACCGCGGCGGAGGTGGCGGACGGCCGCTTCGGCGGCGACGACAACCCGCTCACCTCGGCGGTGTCGTCCATGGCCCACATCGTCCACACCTCCGAGGCGCACGGCATCGACGCGGGCGTGATGCGGGCGGCCGAGGGGATGGTGCGGCGGGCCGTGGGCCTGGGCCACGGAGCCGACGGGTTCGCGCGCCTCCCCGAGGTGCTGGGTCGTCACCTGGCGGGTGCCTGAGCGGGGGCGCGCCCCGGGCCGGTGGGGTTGGCCCGGGGCGCGCGGGGTGCCGTGGGTGTCAGAACGGGTTGGTCTGCATCTGGCGGCAGGCGGTGACGAAGGAGATGAGCTCGTCCACCTTGTCCGACCTGGCGTCCACCGCCCGGTTGACGACCTTCACCAGGTGGTCGTACGCCTCGGTGTGGTCGTAGCGGGCGGTGTCGGCGATCTTCAGCGCCCACCGCCAGTACCCGCGGATGGTGTCCGCGAGGGGCATCCTGAACTGGGCGATCACCTCGCGGATCGGGTCCACGACGGCGTCGCCGTAGCGCTCCAGGTAGAGCCGGACCATGTCGGCGAAGAACGAGAAGTGCCGGGCCTCGTCCTTGCTGAGCCGGACCAGGATCTCCTTGAGCAGCGGATCCCCCACGGCCTGCCGCAGGTGCTGGTAGTAGATCTGGGTGGCCTTCTCCTGCACCAGGGGGTAGGTGAAGAACTGCACCGCTTCGTCGTAGGGCAGCACGAACTGCTTGCGGCCCTCCTCGGCGAGCGAGTCCCACAGCGCGTCCCGCTCGGCGAGCCCGGCCGCCAGCTGGTACCTGGTCAGGGCGCGGGCGTGGGTGTCCTCCTCCTGGGCCCAGCGGACGGTGAAGTGGTACAGCTCGCGGTTGTGGATGTACGTCGCACGGTCGACGCTGTCGTCCACGGGGAAGTTCTGCTCGTAGAGGGCGAAGTAGCCGGGCAGGTGGTCCTCGATGATGGTGATGAACTGCACGGCGGAGCGCTCGCCCTCGGTGAGCCGGTCGGCGTCTGCCTGCGTCCAGTCGAAGCTGAAGTCGACGTCCCAGCGGAGCGTGGGCGGTGAGGTGCGCAGGAACGCGCTGACCGCCGTGTCCACGTCGGCGGCGGGCAGCAGCAGGCCGCCGACCTGGGCGACGTTCCACCCGGTCGTGACGGAGTCGGTCATCGCGCCCTCCTAACGGGATTTCTGGAGGGTGAGGGCGTAGTGCTTGGTGGTGAAGCCCCACCCCGCGTTGGCCGTCTTGAGGTAGCGGGACAGCTGGTCGGACAGGCCCGGCTCGATCGCGTTCAGCCGGTCCGCGTTGCGTTCGACGTTGGCCAGCCAGTCCTCGATGGTCCGCCAGTAGTCCTGCGTCAGGTCGTCCACGGCCACGACGGTGAACCCGGCGTTCTCCGCGCCGCGCACCAGGTCGGAGAGGGGACGCATGTCGCCCCAGCCGAAGATGGAGTCCCGCACGAAGACGGAGTTCTCGCGCTCGGCGAACTCGGCCCGCTTGGCGGCGTTGCGGTAGCAGCTCTCGGAGACGTACATCCGGCCGCGCGGCTTGAGCGCCGCGTACGCCTTGCGGAAGACGCCGTCCAGGTCGGGCATGTGGACGATGGACCCGAGCATGCTGACGGCGTCGAAGGAGCGCGGCTCGGGCAGGTGCTCCTCGAACTCGCCGACCAGCGTCGACACCTTCTCGGTCAGGCCGGCCGCGGCGGCCCGCTCGGCGATGTAGGCGTGCTGGTTGGGCGCCGGGCTGATGCCGACCGTCCGCGCGTCGTACTCGGCGGCCATGAAGAGGATCAGCGAGCCCCAGCCGCAGCCGATGTCCAGGATCCGCTTGCCCGGCTCCGCGCCGAGCCGGTCCGCCACGAAGTGCAGCTTGTTCTGCTGCGCCTGGTCGAGGGTGTCCTCGTCCGTGCGGTAGATCCCGGCGCTGTACTTGCGGGTGCGGTCCAGGTACAGCTCGAAGACCCGCGGGTCCTGGTCGTAGTGCTGGTTGGTCTTCGCCTCGGCACTCACGGTCAGCTCCGCTCGGCGATCAGCGCGGCGACGGCGTCGGCCACGTGGTTGATCGTCTTGAAGCCGAAGACCTGGTCGTCCTCCAGTTCGATGTCGAAGGTCCGCTCGATGCGGGCGACGGAACGCAGCACCTTCACCGAGTCGGCGCCCTCCACCGAGCTGAGGTCCGTGTCGGGCGTCAGCTCCTCGGCGGGGCGGCCGAACTCGGCCGCGACCAGCTCGGTCACCGTGCGGATGATCTCGTCCTTGCTCATGTTCTCGGCCATGTGCGTGTCTCTCCTCGCGGGTTTCCGTACGGTCGTGCTGTCAGGGGGTGCGGAGCTCGGCCAGTGCCGTCTCGACCAGCCGGGCCTCGTGCTCGGACATGGCCATGCGCTTCCTGGCCTGCTCCTCGGTCACGGGCTGGTAGGCGCCCGTGGCGAACACGACGGCGTTCCCCTCGGCGTCGGTGATCTCCGCCTGGGCCTGGTGCGGACCGGTGTCGCCCGCCGCCGCCTCGGTGGTCGCGGTGCAGCGGTAGGTCGCGCCCACGGTCAGCGGCTCGACGTAGCGGGTGCGCAGGCTGGTGGTGAAGACGGAGACCCCGAGGCGCAGGACGAGGAGGTTGCCCATGATCTCGTCGCAGACCGTGGTGGACATGCCGCCGTGCACGACGCCGGGGTAGGACTCGAAGGTGCGGTCGAAGGTGAAGGCGCACATGATGCCGCCGTCGGCGGTGTGCGCGAACCGCAGCCGCAGCCCCTGGTCGTTGGCGGGGGAGCAGCCGAAGCACCGGTAGTCCGGCAGCACCCGCCAGGGCAGCTCGACCGGTGCGCCGAGGGCGCCGTCGGCCGCGTCGGGGTGGGTCGTCATGCGGCGATCACCTCGGCGAGCGCGTGCCGGACCTTGCGGTTGGTCGAGAGGTCCATCTCGACGATGCTGCCGAAGACGCGGCGGATCTTCGTCTGGAGGTCGTTCAGCTCGTCGCCGTCGGCCACCCGCTCCAGGAACAGCTCGAAGGCGGTGTCGATGGTCTCGTGGTCCTCCAGTTCGGTCAGGTTGCTCTTGAAGAGGCCGACCGGGTGCTTGATGCGGGAGTCGGAGGTGTAGACGTAGAGCGTCTCCAGGACCGATGCCCGCTCCTCGGGGTGGCGGGCCAGCCGCTGACGGCAGTAGTGGATGAACTCCCGCGCGTGCGCGGCCTCGTCCCGGCTGGCCTTGAGCAGCAGGTCGTGGAGGACGGGCTCCTCGACGGCGCCGGCGACCCGGCGGTAGATGTGGTTGACCGTCAGCTCGGAGATGATGTTGGTGGCCAGCGTCGCCGAGGGCGTGGTGCCGGGGTCGTAGGGGGCGCGCATGGCCGCCACCGCGCCGTCGTCCACCTTCTCTCCGATGGCGTCCAGCCACGCCTTGAACATGTAGTGGTGCTGGACCTCCTGGTTGCCCCAGACCACCGCGAACGTCGAGAAGTCGTAGTCGTCGACGAACTCGTTGAGGAAGCCGTGCACGGCGGCGATCACGTTCGACTCGCCCATCACGGCGCTCTTGGCGATCGTCACGTACTCGGGCTGGACGAGGTCCTTGCGGACGGCGGAGAAGTCGACGTCGGTCAGTTTCCAGTGGTTGCGCTCGTACTGGGTGAACACGTCATAGCTGTGCATCAGTTGCCCCCTTTGGCCTGTTCTTCCGCGTACGCGTTCCGGGCGGTGAGTCGTTGGAGCTTGCCGCTGGTTGTGCGGGGGAGGGAGTCCGGCGCGGCGAGGACGACGCGCAGCTCGTCCAGCCCGAGCGCGGTGCGCACGAGCGTGCGCAGCCGGGCCGTCAGCTCCGCGTGTTCGGCCTCGGGGCGGCCGGTCTCGGCGACGAGCACCATGTGCTCGGAGGGTCCGGACGCCCCGCCGGCCCCGTCGTCGGCCTGGTGGACGAAGGCCACGCAGCGCCGTCGGTGCACGGCCTCGTCGGTGCGGACCGCGCTCTCCACGTCGTCCGGGTAGTAGTTGTCGCCCCGGAGGATGAGCATCTCCTTGGCGCGCCCGGTGATGAAGAGCTCGCCGTCGGCCAGGTAGCCCAGGTCGCCGGTGCGCAGCCAGCCGTCCTCGGTGAACGGCTGGTCCAGGGTGCCGGTGTCGTCGACGTACCCCGCCGTGACGGACGGCCCCCGCAACTGCACCTCGCCGACCACCCGCTCTCCGGCCTCGGCTCCTTCCCCGGGCCCGGCGACGCGCAGCCGCATCCCGAGGACCGGGCTGCCGACGCTGACGACGCCGCGCGCGCCCGGTGCCGTGCGGTCGACCGGTACGGCGGTGCCGCGCTCGGCCAGGGCCGTGCGGTCGACCCACTCCCAGCGCGGTGCCCGTTCCAGCGGCGGGAAGGTGACCGCGAGCGTGGCCTCGGCCAGGCCGTAGACCGTCAGCATCGTGCGGGGGTCGAATTGGGCGGGAGCGAAGTGCCGGAAGAACGCCTCCAGCGAGTCGACGGCGATCGGCTCGGCGCCGTTGAACGCGACGCGCCACCGGGACAGGTCGTAGGACGCCGCCTCCTCGGCCGGTACCGCGTCCACCAGGTAGTCGTAGGCGAAGTTGGGCATCGGGCTGATGGTGTAACCGCCCTCGGCGAACCGCCGCAGCCAGCCGGCCGGGTCCTTGACGAAGGCCGAGGGCCGCCAGATCGTGCACGGGACGCCGGTGAGGATGCCGGTCAGCGTGCCGAAGAGGCCCATGTCGTGGAAGAGCGGCAGCCAGCTGGAGTTCCGGTCGGCGGGGGTGAGCCGGATCCCGTCGCGGATCGCGCGCAGGCAGTTCAGTACACCGGCGTGGGTGAGCCGGACGCCCTTGGGGTAGGAGGTGCTGCCCGAGGTGTACTGGAGGACGATCTCGCGTTCGGTGCCCACGTCGGCACCGTCCACCTCGCGGTCGCCGTCGACCAGCGTCTCGGAGGCCGGCAGGACCCGGCGGCCCGGCAGTGCCTCCTCGATGAACGGCCGCATCGGCGTCAGCCGGCCGGAGATCAGGACGTCCTTGATGCCGGCGTCGTCCAGCACGCCGACGAGCTTGGCGGTGTCGGCCTCGCGGGCGTTCATCGGGAGCGGGCAGACGCACGCCCCGAGCCGGCTGAGGGCGAAGAACAGCAGGAGGAAGTCGGGTTCGTTGGTGGACAGGGCGCCGACGCGGTCGCCCGCGCGGATGCCGAGGTCGTGCAGCGTTCCGGCGATGCGGCGCGAGCGTGTGCTCAGGTCGGCGAGGGTGAGCGCGGTCCGCTCGGCGGGGAAGTCGACGGTGACCTCCCCGTACCCGGCGACCATCGTGTCCAGCGCGCTGTGCAGTGTCGGTTGGTCCATGCGTGCCCCCGTCTCGCGTGGTCAGTCGGACGTCGATATCTCCGGGAGTTCCGCCGTCGAGGAGCTCGGGCGGAGGGTCCAGCGGCCGTCACCGTCCCCGGGCGTCCACCGGCTGAGGCGGACGGCCCCGGGAGCGGTGCCGGGCGCGGATGGTGCGGTGAGCGCCAGGTGGCGCCCGCCGAGGTCGAGGGTGCGGGTGCGCAGCCCGGTCGGCGCGCCGCGCCAGGTGGCTTCGGCCCAGGTCAGGCCGGGGTGGTCGGTGAAGTGGATGGTGGCCAGGCCGGCGCGCAGCCCGTGGCCGAGCGCCTTGGCGACGCTCTCCTTGGCCGCCCACAGCAGTCGGGCCCCGCCCGGCCGGGCGAGCAGGCGCGCGTCCGCGTCGCCGCAGTAGCGGTCGGCGACCTCGCGCAGCTCGCCCTCCGGCGCGTCCTCGACGTCGACGCCGCAGGGGCCGGTGCTCTGGAGGAGGGCGAGCAGCCCGGAGTCGTGGCTCACGTTGAGGTGCGGGCGTCCGGTGGCCCGTCGTCGGACGGCGTGGGCCAGGAGCCGCGACGTCTCGGCCTGGGTGCGGCGGCGGCCCGGCGCGTACCGGCGGTGCAGGGCGGCGCGCTCCGGTTCCGGTAACGCGGCCGGCAGGTGTGCTGCCGCGGTGTGCACCGCGGACAGTTCGACCAGGTGAAGATGAAGATCAGCCCCCGTCGTCGTCTCCATGGACGCTCGGTTACGGTCTTCCGGTCGTGGCGGGCAGCGTGGCCAGGCCACGGAACTGCAGGTTGTCCGCGCGCCACCGGTACGGCCGCTCCGGGTCCAGCCTCAGGTCCGGGATGCGGCGCGTCAACTCCCTCAGTGCGTAGGCCCCTTCGACCTTGGCCAGCCCGGCGCCGATGCAGTAGTGCACACCGGTCCCGAGAGCGACGTGGCCCGTCTCCGTGCGGGTGACGTCGAGCCGGTCGGGGTCGCTGAACTGCGCCGGGTCGCGGTTGGCCGAGCCCCGCACGAGGTAGGCGAGCTGGCCCTGCCGGATCGTCGTGCCGTGCAGCTCGACGTCCCGCGTGACCAGCCGGTGGGTGAGCTGCACGGGGCCGTCCCAGCGCAGGATCTCGTCGACGGCGGCCGGGATGCGGTCCGGCTCGGCCCTGAGCAGCTCCCACTGGTCGCGCTCGGCGAGCAGGCCGCGCAGGCCGTTGCCCAGCATGTCGACGCTGGTCTCGTAGGTGGCCACGAGCAGCAGGAGGAGGTTGGAGCACAGCTCCTCGTCGTCGAGCCGCTCGCCGTTCTCCTCGGCCTGGGCCAGTCGGGAGATGAGGTCGTCCCCGGGGTCGCGGCGGCGCTCGGCGATCACCGCGCCGAGGTACTCCATCATCTGCCGCAGCGACTGGGCGGCCGGGCCGTGCGTACCGAGCAGGTCGGGTGCGCCGCCGAGGAACAGCTTCATGGTGTCCGCCCACTCGGTGAGCAGCGGCCCGTCCTCGTCCGGCAGCCCGTAGAGGGCCAGGAGCACCCCGATCGGCACGGCGCGGCTGAGGTCGGGGATGAGGTCGAAGCTGCCGCGCTCGATCAGCGAGTCGACGAGCCGGGCGACGATGCCCTCCACGCGGGGCTCCACCTGGCGCACGTCCCGGGGGCTGAAGCCCTGGGACATCAGTTTGCGCACCCGGGTGTGCTCGGGTGGGTCCAGCATCCACATCCACTGGGAGGCGAGTTCGACGAAGCGCGTCATCGCCGGGGACGGGTCGGCGCCGCCCCGGGCCGCGAGGAGGCCGATGCGCCGGGAGGAGAACGTCTCGTGGTCGCGCAGCGCCGCGTGCACGTCGTCGTACCGGGTGAGCAGGTAGCCGTGCAGCTGGTCGTCCCAGTGCACGGGGGCGTGCTCGCGCAGCAGCGCGTAGGTCGGGTAGGGGTCGACGAAGACGTCGTGGCTGAGCAGCTTGAGCTCACTCGTCGGGCTCGGTCTGGTCATGGCTCAACTCCCTTCTCTCGTCAGCTCGGCGAACAGCTCCCGGGGCAGTTCGGCGACCCCGGTGCCGGCCAGGACGGGTGCGCCGTCGTCGCCCGCGACCCGCACCTCGCAGTCGAGCACGACGTGCCCGTCCGGTACGTCGGGTGCCTGCTCCGCCTCCTGCACGGAGACGGTCGCCGTGACCGTGTCCCCGGCGAAGACCGGGGCGAGGAAGGTGAAGGAGAGCTTCCGCATGTGCACGCCCGGTTCGGCCAGCAGCGGCACCGCGGTGAGGGTGAGCGCGCCCTGGGCCATGCGGCGGTCGCCGTGGCCGCCCATGTGGTGGGCGCCCAGGTCCCCGGTCAGGCGGGCGCAGACGTCGATCTGCTCGGAGCTGAACGTGTGCGTGGCGGTTCGGGTGATGCCCATGGCTGCCAGTCCCTTCAGGCGCTGACGATGAATCCCTTGCTGCGGCCGGTGATGACGACGTCGTCCCCGCACCGGACCCGGGCGTCGAACGCGATCTTCGTCATCCCCTCCGTCGGCTCCAGCCGGGTGACCTCCAGCTCGGCCGTGATCTCCTCGTTGCGGCGGACCGGTCGGGACACGGTCCAGTCCATCTTCTGGGAGAGGTAGTCGAGGTCCCCGCCCAGCTTGGTCAGCGGTGCCAGGACCAGCAGGTACGGCAGCTCCTCGGGCAGCGGGTCGACGGCCGTGCCGCGCAGTGCGTGGAAGTCGCGGAGGTCCTGCTCGGTGTACCGCTTGGTCCAGACCAGGACCGTGCCGACGGAGATGTCCCCGTGCACGGCGTTCTTGATGGTGTTCGACGACAACGGCCCCTCCAGGACGGGAGTCACGACGTGGCGATGGCGGCGGCGGACTCGGTCGACGTGCTGGCTACTAACGGGTATCCGCTGGGAATCATCCCGCACGGGGCCGGGGAACGAACCTGCCAGGGGCAAGTGTGAGCCACTTCACAACACCCGCCTCCGTGGTCACTGTTGTTCATTCAACTATCAAGGAGAACTGCGGAGTTGGCGGGGGATCGGTCAGATGAGGCTGTGGTGGAGGGCGCGCGCCACGGCGTGCGAGCGGTTGCGGGCGTGCAGGCGCGACATCAGCTCGTAGATGACGTTCTTCACGGTGTGCTCCGAGCAGGACAGCGCGCGGGCGATGGCCGTGTTGGCGTGGCCCTCCGCCATGAGGGTGAGGACGGCGGTCTGACGGGCGGTCAGCCGGGGTGCCTCGGGCCGCCGGGCGGCGCCGGGCGGGGACGTGGCACGGCCGAGCAGGCGGACGAGTTCGGGGTAGGGCATCTCGACGGGGTCGTCCGACGGCGGGCGGGACCCTCCGGGGGCGGCGGTCGCGGTGGGGGTCACAGCATGCCCGCCCGCAGCGCGTAGGCCACGGCGTGCGCGCGGTTGCGCAGCCGGAACCGCTGGGTGATGTCGTGGACGATCGTGGTGACGGTCCGCGGCGAGTAGCAGAGGTGCTCGGCGATCTCGCTGGTCTCGTGCCCGTCGGCCACCATCCGCAGCACCGAGCGCTCCCGGTCGTCGAGGCCCGCCTCCGCCCAGGGCGCCGTGGCGCGGGAGACGGAGTGCTCCAGGAGGAGGTCGAGGAGGTCCGGCGGGAGTGTGCAGTCGCCCCGTGCGGCGGCCAGGACGGCGCGGGCGAGACGGGTGGGGTCGGCCTCGCGGCGGCGCAGCAGCCCCCGGGCGCCGGCGGCCAGGGCGTGCAGGGTGTCGGCCGGTGCCAACTCGGCGGCGACGAGGACCACGTCGGGAGGTGCGGGGACGTCCCGCACGGTGCGCAGGACGTCCAGCTCGGGGCGGCCGACGGCGTCCGCGGTGATGACGACGACGCGCGGGCCGTCGTCCGGGTCGGCCAGCCGCACCTGCGGGCAGGAGAGCAGTGCGGCCTTGGTGCCGGCTTCGAGCACCGGGTCGAGTGCGACGACGTCGACGGGTACGGGGTCGCCCATGTGGTCCTCCGTGGGGTCGTCCGCCGGCCGGTGTGATGGCGGCGGAAGGGGAACGGGTACCAGGCTGCGGCGAGCGGACCGGGGGCGGCATCGGGCCGCACCCCCCACTTTTGGCCACCCCCGCCCGCACGGCCCGCGCGGACGGCGCGGGCGGCGCGGACGGGGGTGGGGAACGGCGTACGGGTTCGAGCGCGGCGCTAGCGGAGCGCGAGCCGCAGCGGGTGGACTGCGGTGGCGCTGCCGGGTGCCGCCCGTGTCCGCACCGCAGGTCGGACGGGGTGCGTACGGGTCGCGGGGGGCCGCGTGCGGAATATGGGGGCCCAGCCCCCATGTGCGCGGCGGCGGGGTCTGCGAACTTTCTTGGTGTGACTGACACCGCCACTCCCGATGAGCCCCAGGTGGGCGGCCTCCCCCCGTTCTGGTGGGCGCCGGGCCTGAACCTGCGGGAGCGACTCGCCGCACCGGGGGCGCCCCGCCCCCGGCGGGGTGACGCCGCCCGCCTCCGGCCCGCCGCGTGGTCGCTGGGCGACGTGGACGGCTTCGCGGCCCGGCTCGCGGGCCTCGGGATCGGCGAGGACGTGGCCAGGGCGCTGGCGGCGGAGACCCCCGAGCGGCTGGCGGAACGCGCCGTGAAGCCCGAGTGGGCGCGGTACGCGGAGCGGGTGGTCGCGTCGGCGCCGGAGTGGCCGGCGGAGGAGACGCCGGAGACCGAGGAGACGCCGGAGACCGACGGGACGCCGGGCACCGGGGGCGCCGAGGTGTTCCTGCCCGTGCTGCGCCCGCTGATCCGGGCGGCCTGGGCCCAGGCCGCCCCGCTGCTGGAGCCGGAGCTGCCGCACGACGAACTCGACGCCGTCCGCGCGGGGTTCGAGCGGAGCCTGGGGGCGCGGCTGGCGCACCTGGCGGCCCGGTCCCTGGTCACGCAGCTGTACCGGGCGCGGACGGCCGGAGTGCTGGCGGGCGGGACGTCGCGGGAGCGGTTCGCCGCGTTCGTCGCCGGGGCCGGTACCCGCCAGGGCCTCACGACGCTGTTCACCCGCTACCCGGTCCTGGCCCGGATGCTGGCCGTGACCTGCGACAACGCCGCGCGCAACACGGTGGAGCTGCTGCGCCGCCTGACGGCCGACCGGAGCCGGATCGCCGAGGACCTGTTCCGCGGCGTCGACCCCGGCCCCGTCCGCCGGATCGACTTCGGCCGGGGCGACGCCCACCAGGGCCACCGGTCGGTGGCCGTCGTGCACTTCGCCCGGGGCGGCGCCGTCGTCCACAAGCCCCGGCCGCTGGGCCAGCACACGCTGCTGGACGAGGTGGTGGCCTGGGCGAACGGCCGGGTGCCGGGGCTGGGGCTGCGCACGCCGCGCTCGGTGCACGGCGCCGGGTACGGCTGGCTGGAGTTCGTCGAGCACACGCCGTGCGAGTCGGCCACCGAACTGGACGTCTTCTACCGGCGGCAGGGCGCGCTGCTCGCGCTCCTGTACGCGCTCGACGGCGTCGACATGCACTACGAGAACGTGATCGCCTGCCGGGACCAGCCCGTCGTCGTCGACGCCGAGACGCTGCTGCACGCCGGGCTCTCCCCGGCCGTGACGGCGGGCGCCGACCCGGCGGCCGACGCGCTGGCCGCCTCGGTGCACCGCACCTGCCTGCTGCCGAGCCTCCTCATCGGGGAGGACGGCGCGCTGGACATCTCCGCCCTCGGGGGCGGAGCGGGGGGCGGCTACCCGAGTGCGGCGATGCGCTGGGAGGGCGTCGGCACGGACGAGATGCGGGTGCTGCGCGGCCGGGTCGAGAGCCCGCAGGGCCAGAACCGGCCCCGGTTGCGCGGCCGTTCCGCGGGCCGCGGGCACGCGGACCACCGGGCGGCGCTGCTGGAGGGCTTCCGTGCCGGGTACGACGCGGTCGTCGGACACCGGGAGGAGCTGCTCGGGGAGGACGGGCCGCTGGGGCGCCGCTGCGAGGCGCCCGGTCGGCTGATCGTCCGCTCGACGCGTCTCTACACGACGCTGCTGGACGAGTCGGCGCACCCGGAGGTGCTGCGGGACGCGTTGACGCGTGACGTGGTGTTCTCCCTGCTGTGCACCGAGTCCGCGCAGGACCCGGCCCGGCAACGGCTCGTCGAGGACGAGATCGCCGACCTGTGGGGCGGTGACGTCCCCCTGTTCCTCCACCACCCGGCGCGCACGGCGGTGCTCACCTCGCGGGGCGAGGTCCTGGAGGGCGTGCTTCCGGTGCCGGGGCTGCGCACGGCGCTGGACAAGATCGCCGCCATGGGCGAGGTGGACCGCCACGACCAGGAGTGGGTGATCTCGGCGACGCTCGCCGTCACCGGGGCGAACCTCAGCTCGCTCGGGGCCCGTTCGGTCCTGGCCGGACCGGTCGCTCCGGCGGTGGCGCCCGAGCCGTCGCGGCTGCTCAGCGCGGCGTGCGGCGTCGCGGACGAGATCGCGGCCCGTGCCGTGCACGGCGGCGGTCGGGTCAACTGGCTGGGCCTGGAACAGGTTTCGGGTGAGCACTGGGCCGTCCTGCCCATGGGCGGCGGACTCGCGCAGGGGTACTGCGGCGTGGCGCTGTTCCTGGCGCAGCTCGGAGTGCTGGCGGACGCCGACCGGTACACCGGGCTGGCCGCCGAGGCCGTCCGGCCGCTGCCGCTGCTGCTGGCCGCGCTGGCCAAGGACCCGGAGCTCGCCGCCGCCGTGGGGCCGGGCGCCCTGCACGGCCTGAGCGGCATCGTCTACACGGTGGCGCGGCTGGCGCCCATCGTGGGCGAGGACCTGGCCGGCTGCCTCCCGGACGCGCTGTCCGCCCTGGAACTCGCGGCCGACGTCACCGGCGGAGAGGCGGCCGGCGACGGCGGCCTCCCGGCCGGTGACGGGCTCGCGGAGGGCCTGGCGGGCGCCGTGGCCGCCGCCGTCGCGGTGCACCGGGCCGACGCGGCCCCCGGCGCCGGGGAGACGGCCAGGCGGCTGGCCGACCGGCTGCTGGCCCGCGTCGGACGGCGCGCGGACGCCGGCCCGCAGCCGTCGAGCCACCCCCGCGCCGGGACGCACGGTTTCGCCGAGGGGGACGCCGGGATCGGCTGGGCCCTGCTGCGGTACGCCGCCGTCCGGCGGGCGGCGGGTGCCTCGGGCGCCACCGGGGGGAGCGCGGCGGACGGGCTCCCCGCCTCGGCGCACGCCGCCGTCGGCGGCGAACTGCTGGGCCGCGCGGTCGACGTGGCCCTGGAGCGGCCGGCGGAGCCGGGCTGGTACGCCGGCCTGGCGGGTGTCGCCCTGGCCGCCGCCGACACGGCGGGCACCGTGGAGGCCGAGGCGGCAGCCGCCCGGCTCGACGCCTGCGCCGCCCGGCTGGACGTGCGCGCCCACGCCCCCGACCTGAGCCTGCGCGACGGCGTCCTCGGTTCGCTGGAGGCGCTGGGCGCCCTGGCCGCCCGGGACCACGCGCGCACCGGCGACGCCCGCTCCGCCCTGACCTACCGCACGGGGGAGGTGCTGGGCCGACTGGAACAGCACGGCCACCGCTGCGGTACCCCCGACCACGTCCCCTCACCCGGTTTCCTCACCGGTCTGTCCGGCATCGGGTACGCGCTGCTGCGGCTGGCGTTCCCGGACCGGGTCCCCTCCGTCCTGCTCCTGGACACCCTCCCGGCCTCGTCCGGGGGGTCGCGCACCACCTGAACGGAACCGCTCGTAGGTCACCACCTCTCTCGTGGAAAGGTCGTCATCATGCAGCAGCACCCCGCCACCGCCGTCACCGCCGTCACCGCCGTCACCGCCGCCGGGGCCCACTCCGACGAGGCGACCGAGGCCGTCCCCGCACAGCCCGGCGGTGTCGAGGACCCGGCCGGCCAGGTCACGCTGAGCGGCCGCAACCGGGCGTGCGCGCGGGCCCGGGTGCTGGCCGGGCTCGTCCTCACCAGCGGGGTCGTCGTGACGCTCAGCCAGATGGACACCAGCGTCTCGGCTCCGTCCTGACCGTCCGTCCGTCGCGGCCCGGACCCCGGTCCGGGCGGTTCGGAATCCACGACTCCGATTGTCGGAGCCGGATGTAGGGCGCACACGAACGCTTCACGTCGAGATGCCGTCTGACTACCATGAGCGCCCATGCGTTCCCGTACGCGGTTCATCGTCGGTCGTGACCCGGAGCTGTCGGAGATCGGCCGGGCGCTGACCGACGCCCGGGAGGGCCGCGGCGGGGTCGTCTTCCTCGTGGGGGAGGCGGGCATCGGCAAGTCCCGGCTGGCGGCCGAGGCCGCCGGGACGGCGTTCGGCTCGGGGATGCGGGTGCTGCGGGGCCGCAGCAGCACCACGGGCCCCACGGTGCCCTTCCGGCCGCTGACCGAAGCCCTGATGACGCTCTTCCGGAGCGGCGAGCCGCTGGACGACCTGCCGCTCGGCCCCTACCGGCCGACGCTCGGCCGGATCATCCCGGACTGGAGCAGCGACACCCAGGAAGACAGCTCCATGGTCATCCTCGGGGAGGCGGTGCTGCGGCTGCTCATCGCCACCGGCAAGGAGCACGGCCAGCTCCTGCTGCTGGAGGACCTGCACGACGCCGACCCCGAGACGCTCGCGGTCGTCGAGTACCTGGTGGACAACCTGGAGTACACGAACGTCGTGCTCCTGGCCACCATCCGCACCGAGCCGTGCGACGCCCTCGACATGGCGGAGGCCGCCGGCCGGCGCGGCGCGGGCGCCGTGCTGGAACTCGCCCCGCTGACCCGCGCCGAGGTGGGGGGCGTCGTCGCCGACCAGCTCGGCACCGAGCCCGAACAGGTGCCGCCGGAGGTCCTGGAGCGGCTGTGGGACGACAGCGCCGGCAGCCCCTTCCTCGTCGAGGAGCTGCTCCAGGGCCTGATCAGCAGCGGCGCGCTGGTGCGCGGCGACGAGGGCTGGCGGGTCGTGGGCAGCCTGCGCAGCGACGTCTCCACGGCCCTGGCCCGGGGCATCCTGCGGCGCATCGACCGGCTGGGGCCGCAGGGGCTCACCCTCCTGTCGGCCGCCGCCGTGATCGGCCGGCGCTTCCCGCTGACCGTGCTCCAGCGGATGACCGGCATCGACGACCGCGGCCTGCTGAGCCACCTGCACGCGGGCGTGGCGGCCCAGCTCGTCGTGTCGGACGAACCCGCGCCGGACTGGTACGCGTTCCGGCACGCGCTGACCGCCGAGGCGCTGATGACCCAGCTCACGCCGGGCAACCGGGCCGAGATGGCCGGCCGCGCGGCGGACGCCGTCCAGGAGCTGCACCCCGCGCTGGAGGGCGAGTGGTGCCCGCTGGCGGCCGAACTGCGCGAGCAGGCGGGCGCGGACGGGGAGGCCGGCCGGCTGTTCGCGGACGCCGGGCTGCGCGCGCTGGCCGCCGGGGCGATCGGCTCGGCGGTGACCCTCCTGGGCCGCGCCGAACGGCTCCTGGCCGGGAACCAGGACACCGCCCGCCGCACGGAGGTCCTGGAGGCGCTGCTCCCGGCGCTCGCCGAGGCCGGGGACTTCGCGCAGGCCTTCAGCTTCGCGGAGCACCTCCACACGCCCGGCGGCAGCGGGCTGAGCGCCCAGCGGCTGGCCGTGCTCCACACGCGGCTCGCCAAGGTCGCCCACACCTCCGGCCGCTGGGAGGACGGCAACCGGCAGATCGCCCGCGCCCGGGCCCTGCTGGGCGAGAGCCCCGACGAGCGGTCCACCGCGCCCATCGACGTGACGGCCGCCTATCTCGCACTGGACACGCCCGGACCGGACCGTACCCAACTGGCCGAGAAGCTGGCCTACTCGGCGCTCCAGGCGGCCGAGCGGCACGGGATGGCCACCGTCGTCTGCCAGGCCTGGGAGCTGCTGGCGACGCTCGCCCGGGAGCGGGACTTCGACGAGGCGTCGGCCCTGCTCCAGTCGGCGCTCGGCACCGCGGAACGCCATCACCTGCCGGTGCAGCGCATGTACGCGCTGACCCGCATCGGCGGGAACACCTGGCTGACGGAGGGCAGTACGGACGGGCTGCTCGCGGCCCGGAACGAGGCGCAGCGGCTCGGCTCGGCCACCATCGTCTACACGATCGACGGCATCCTGATCCTCGACGCGGTCCTGCGCGGCGAGTTCGACGCGGCACGGGAGGCGGGCCGGGAGTGCCTGGCGGTCGTCCAGCGGCTCCGGCTGGCCCCGGCGAGCCGGTACGTGCTGATGGCGCAGGCGACCCGGGCCGCGCACCTGGGCGACCGGGCGGCCATGGACGGCGCGCTGGCGGCGTTCGCCGAGTGGGACGGCAGCGGTTCGCAGGAGGAGCCGCTGACCCGGGGGCTGGCGCGGGCGTTCTGCGCGCTCCTGGAGGAGGACCGGGACGGGGCGCTGACGGAGCTGAGGGCCGTCTCCGCGCTGGAGGACGCCAACCCCAGCACGTACTACCTCAGCGGCCGGTACGGCGTCGGGCTGCTGCTGGAGGTGCTGGCGGGGGAGGCCGACCGGGGCCGGTTCGAGGAGATCGCCGCGACCGCCCCCGGGCGCATGCGCTGGAACCGGCAGTTCCTGTTCTTCGCGGACGCCGTCCTGCTGGGCCGCGAGGGGCGCGGGGACGCGGCGGAGGCGGCCGTCGCCGAGGCGCTGCGGGTCGCCGCGCCGTACCCGACGGCGCTGCACCTGGGGCTGCGGCTGACCGCGGAGGCCGCGCACGAGAGCGGCTGGGGCGAGCCGGTGGCCTGGCTCCGCAAGGCCGAACTCCACTTCCACCAGCACGCGGTGACGGCCGTGGCGAACGCCTCGCGCGCGGCGCTGCGCGGCATGGGCGCCCCGGTGCACCAGCGGCGCAGCGGGGCGAGCCGCATTCCCGACGAGCTGCGCACGCAGGGCGTCACGGTGCGCGAGTACGAGGTGTTCCAGCTTCTGGCGGAGCGGCTGGGCAACAAGGACATCGCCGACCGGCTCTACATATCGCCGCGCACCGTGGAGAAGCACATCGCCGCCCTCGGCACCAAGACGGGCCGCCCGAACCGGGCGGCCCTCTGTGATCTGGCGGCCGCGCTGGCCCCCTGAACCCCGTCTCGTCGAGCCCCGCCGCCCCCGGGCGGGGACGGCGGGGCGGCGGCGGGGGGTCAGCGCATGCCGCGCACGGTCCGGGAGCTGAGCACCCCGAGCGCGGTCAGGCTCAGCAGCACGGCCGAGAAGGCGAACAGCGTGTCCGTGCCCGTCCGGGCCAGCGAGCCGCACAGCACGAGGGAGAGCGGGGCGACGGCGTACCCGATCACCATGTCCACGGAGATGACGCGGCTGAGCACGGAGCCGTGGATGTTGCGCTGGATCCAGCTCATGCCGAAGACGCCCTGGAAGCCGATGCCGAAGCCCATGGTGAGGACCGTGACCAGGGCGGCCACCGTGCTGTCGACCAGACCGAGCGTGCCCATGCCGACGGCGAGCCAGCCCGCCAGGGCGGCGATCAGCAGGCCGACGCGCGGTCTGCTGCTCAGCGCGCCGCCGACCAGCGTGCCGAGCATGGCGCCGCCCGCGAGCGCGCCGTTGAGGAGGCCGAGCGTCGTCGAGCCGCCCTCCAGGCCGGTCTTGGCGAGGGTGGCGAAGCCGACCGTGAAGGGACCGGCCTGGCAGAACGTGACCGCCGCGTCGACGACGAGGATGGTGCGGATACGCGGGTCCTCCCAGGCGTAGCGCAGGCCGGCCCGGATGCGGGCCATGAGGGAGGTGCCGCCGTCCGGTGCCGGGGCGACCGGTTCCGTGCCGTCCGCGCCCGGGTCCTTCACCGTGCCCGCCGCCGACGCCTGCGACGGTTCGGGGTCTGCGGCTTCGGCGGGTTCCTTCGGCGGCAGGGTGCGGACGCGGGACACGCACAGGCCGCACAGGGCGAAGCACACCCCGTCGACGAGGAACGCCACGGGCGCGTTCGTCACGGCGACCACGATGCCGCCGACCGCCGGGCCGAGCACCGAGGAGACCTTGATGCCGAGGCCGAGCAGCGCGTTGGCCGAGGGCAGCAGGTCCTTCTCGACCACGGACGGCAGGATGGAGGCCCGCGCGGGCTGGAAGAAGGCGTCCACGGCGCCGAACGCGGCGGCGGCGCCGCACAGGAGCCAGACGTTCAGCGCCCCGCCGAGCCCGGCCAGGCCCACCGCCACCATCAGGACCGCTCGGGCGTAGCTGGAGAACCGCATGAGCGTGCGGGAGGACCACTTGTCGCTGAGCGAGCCGCCCACGAGCGTCAGCAGGGCGCGCGGGATCGCCTGGCAGGCGAGCACGTAGCCGAGCGCGAGCGTCGAGCCGGTGAGGCTCAGGGTGATCCAGGAGAAGGCGATGTAGCTGAATCCGTCGCCGAGCAGGGACAGGGACTGCCCCAGCCACAGCAGGCGGAACGACGGCGAGCGGGCGGGTGCGCCCAGGCGGGAGCCCGCCGCCGTCAGTGTGTTCGCCATGTCGAACCCTTCGTCGGGCCGCCGCGGGGCGGCCGTGGTCAGTAGCGGACGGGCAGGGCCGTCAGGGCGCGGTTGAGCAGCGAGGGCTGCCAGGCGTGCGCGTGGTCGGTCAGGCGCAGGGCGGGGTACTCGCGGACGAGGACGTCCACCACCACGCCCGCGACGAGGCGGGCGAGCGCGGCGCCGATGCAGAAGTGGGCGCCGAAGCCGAGCCCGAGGTGGGAGGCGGCGTTGTCGCGCCGGACGTCGAACGTGCCCGGGTCGGGGAAGCGTTCGGGGTCGCGGTTGGCCGCCGCCGTCACCAGGAACACGCGGTCCCCGGTCCGCAGGGCCTCGCCGTCCAGCTCGACGTCGCGGGCCACGGTGCGGACGGACATCTTCGACGGTCCGTCGTGGCGCAGCGTCTCCTCCACGGCGGCCGGCACGAGCTCCGGCTCCGCGCGGACGGCCGCCAGGGCCTCCGGGTGGGTGAGGAGGGCGCGCACGGTGTTGGCGATGAGGTTGCTGGTGGTCTCGCCGCCCGCGAAGGCCATCTGCGTGAGCATGCCGACGAACTCCTCCTCGCTGACGGAGGTGCCGATGCGGCCCTGTGCCAGCACGGAGCTGATGAGGTCGTCCTTCGGCTCGGCGCGGCGCTGCCGCACCAGGTCGGCGAGGTAGTCCTCCAGGTTCACCAGGGACTGGAGCGAGGTGCGGTACTCCCGCTCCTCCTGGGCGGCGCCGAGGATCAGGTCGCCCACCCGGGCGTTCCAGTACCAGAACGACGGGCTGTGGGCCTGCGGGACGCCGAGCCAGCGCGCGAAGACGAGGGCCGGCAGCGGCCGGGCGACGTCCGCGAGCAGCTCGCCCGCGCGGCCGGGGGCGGCGCGGCGGGCCAGCATGGCCCGGGTGGCCCGGCCGACGAAGGCGCGGTAGCGGCCGATGGCGCGCGCGGAGAACTGCTCCTGGAACGCCTGGCGCAGCCGCCGGTGGTTCGGCGGGTCGTTGAAGACCATCCAGCGGGAGAGGATCCCGAAGGCCCGCCCGGCGTCCTCGCGGGCGCCCTCGGGGACGGCGTCCATGAGGGGGCGTACCCGCTCGGCGGAGAACGCCGGGTCGCGCAGGCAGTGCATCACCTGGGCGTGTCCGGTGACCAGCCAGGCGCGGTGCAGGGCGCTCCAGTACACCGGCCGGGTCGCGCGCAGGGCGTCCAGGTAGCCGTACGGGTCGGCCGTGAGGGCGGGTTCGAGGAGGTAGCGCTCGGTGAAGCCGGGCGCGGGGGCCGTCGTCGCGTGCGTCAGGGTCGTCATCGCCGGGCCCCCGTCATGATCGTGTCGAGCAGCGCGGCGGTCGAGGGCATGAGGCGTTCGGACATCATGGACATGTGGTCGCCTTCGGTGACGTGCACCGTCACCCCGCCGTGCGCCACGTCACGCCAGCGGTCGAGGTAGGTGCGGTAGTCGACGTCGAGGCCGGGCATGGGTTCTCCGTCCGGCAGGCCGGCGGCCACGGAGCCGACGACGAGGTGGAGGTGGCCGGGGTAGGGGCGGGTGCGGTAGTCGGCGAGGGCCGTCAGCAGGGAGTGCCAGACCTCGATGGGCGCGTTCTCGACGAGGGCCGCCTCGCTCGGGCTCATGCCGTTGTCCAGCAGCAGGCGGGTCAGCTCGGCCACGGCGGCCTCGCGCTCGGGCGACGGCGGCAGGGCGCGCACGTGGTCGCGCAGCCGCAGTCCCTCCTCCATGGCCCGGCCGACCCCCAGGAGGCGGGCGCGGGCGTCCGGGTTGGGCAGGTAGGGCTCGATCAGGACGAGCGGTTCGACGGGTTGCCCGGCCTCGTGGAGCTGGGTGGCCATCTCCAGGGCGAGGTTGGCGCCCATGGACCAGCCGAGGAGGTGGTGCGGTCCCGACGCGCCGTGCGCGGTCATCTCGCCCGCGTAGTTGGCGGCGATCCCGGCGATCGTCGTCGGGTCGACGCCGCCGAGCAGGCCGCGGGCCTGGAACGCCCGCACGGGCCGGCCCGGCGGCAGGGTCCGGGCGAGGGGGACGTACCAGGCGGCGCTGCCGCCCGTGGGGTGCACGCACCACAGCGGGGAGCCGTCGCCGTCCCGCAGCCGTACCTCGGAGCGGACGGGTTCCTCGCCGCCCGCTGTGCCCGCCCGTGCGGCGAGTCCGGCGATCGTCGGCTGTTCGACGAGGTCCCGCACCGAGACGTGCAGGCCGCGCGCGTTCGCCTGGGCGGCCACCCGGACGGTGGAGAGCGAACTCCCGCCCAGCCGGAAGAAGTCGTCGTGGACGCCGACCTCCGGGATGCCGAGGACGTGGCACCACACCTCCGCGAGCACCAGCTCGGCCGGGGTGCGCGGCGCGACGTACTCCGTCGTGGCCTCCGCCCGCCCGGCCGCCGGCAGCGGCAGCGCCCGCCGGTCGATCTTCCCGCTGCTGTTGACCGGCAGCGCGTCCAGGAGGACGAACCGGGCCGGCACCATGTAGCCGGGCATCCGGGAGCGCAGCGCCCGCCGCATCTCCTCGGTGTCGGCGGTGTCGGCGGCGCCGTCGGGGACGACGTAGGCGACGAGGGCGGGTTCGCCGGGCAGGTCGCGGCGCAGCAGGACGACGGCCTGCCGCACGCCGGGCAGTTCGCGCAGCGCGTGCTCGATCTCGCCCAGCTCGATGCGGAAGCCGCGCAGCTTGATCTGGCCGTCGCGGCGGCCGAGCCACTCCACCGTCCCGTCGGGGCGCTGGGCGCCGATGTCGCCGGTGCGGCACAGCCTCTCGCCCGGCCCGCCGTAGGGGTCGGGCACGAAGGTGGCGGCGGTCAGTTCGGGGCGTCCCAGGTAGCCGGGGCCGACGGCCGCGCCGCCCAGGTGGATCTCGCCGGGCACGCCGACCGGGACGGGTTGCAGGTCCTCGCCGAGGACGTACATGCGCGTGTTGCGGATGGGACGGCCGATGGGCGGACGTGCGCAGTCGGGGGTGAGCCGGGCGGCGACCGACCACACCGTGGTCTCCGTGAGCCCGTAGACGTTGAAGAACCGGCGTCCGCGCGACCAGGTGCGGGCCAGCTCGGCCGGGCACGCCTCACCCGCCACCTGGAGGACCTTCAGCTCGGGGAAGCGGTCCTCGCCGAGGACGGCCAGGGCGCTCGGCGGCAGCATCGTCCCGGTGACGCCGTACCGGTGGAGGGTGTCGGCGAGGTCGGGGCCCGGGCGCAGGGCGTCGCGGGGCGGGGTGCACAGCGTGCCGCCGTTGGCCAGGGCCCAGGTCAGCTCCAGGACGGAGGCGTCGAAGCTCGCCGAGGCGAACTGCAGGACGCGCTCGCCCGGTCGCGGCGCGAACAGGTCGCGCTGGCCTTCGAGCATGTTCGTCAGGCCGCGGTGCGCGATGGCGACGCCCTTGGGCGTGCCGGTCGATCCGGAGGTGTAGATGATGTACGCGGTGTTGTCGGCGGTGGCGCAGGCGGGTTCCGCGTCGGCGTCCGGCGCGGGCTCGTCCGCACGCCCCGGCGCCGGCTCCTCCCGGGGCCGCGGCTGCGGCCCCCAGCCGGTGTCCGGGTCGTCGAGCCGCAGTACCGGGCCGTCGAAGGGCACGGTCCCGTCCAGGGCGGACTGCGTGAGCAGCACCCGCATCCCGCTGTCGGCGACCATGAACGCCAGCCGGTCGGTGGGGTGCTGCGGGTCCAGCGGCAGGAACGCGCCGCCCGCCGCCAGGACGCCGAGCACCGCACGCACCCAGTCCGGTCCCCGGTCGACGCAGATGCCGACGACGACCTCGGGTCCGACGCCGAGGCCGCGCAGCCGCCGGGCCAGGGCGCGGGCGGAGAGCTCCAGCTCGGCGTAGCCGATCTCGCCGCCCTCGTGGGCGACGGCCGGGGCGAGCGGGGCGAGCGCGGCGCGTCCGGCCACGATCTCGGGGAAGGTGAGCGGGGTGTTGGTGCGGTCGGGGCCGCAGGCCCACTCCTGGAGCGCGCGCTCGCGGGCCTCGCCGGACAGGGCGGGCGCGACGACGGCGGCGTCCGGGTCCTCGACCATCTGGGCGAGCACCGAGCAGAGCAGGTCGGCGAGTTGTTCGGCGGTGGCGGGGGAGAGGTAGTCCGGGTCCGCGTCCAGGGCGAAGCCGTCCACACTGGCGTTCACCAGCAGCGGGAACATCGTGCGGGAGATCTCCAGGGACTCGTCCCAGGTGTCGCCGGACAGCCGGTGGAAGTTGACGTAGTTGAAGACGGCCTCGACCAGGCTCGGTTCGCCCGGCCGCAGCTGCTGGAGCCGGACGAGCGGGACCCGGCGGTGCGGCAGCATCTCCTGCTCCGCCTCGAAGACCGACCGCAGGTACTCCAGCCAGCTCCCCTCCGGGCGCCGCACGCCGAACGGGACGGTGTTGAGGAACAGCCCGCGCATGCGGTCGGCGCCCGGCAGTTCGGGCCGGCCGTTGGTGACGAGTCCGACGGCGTGCCCGGCGGCGTCGTCGCCGCCGAGGGCACGGGCGGCGAACAGGCTCATGGTGTGGTGGAACGCGGTGACCAGGACCGTCCTGCGGGGCACTCCGGCGCGGCGGGCGAGCCGTCCGATGGGCTCGGCGAGCGTCCGGTAGGAGCGGGTGGTCTCGTGGACGAGACGCTCGGGTTCGGCGGTGTCGGCGGTGTCGGCGCCGCGCCGGGTGAAGCGCACCGGGCTCAGCTCGGACAGCGTCCGGCGCCAGTGGTCCAGGCTCTCCTCGTCGTGGGTGGCGGCGCGTTCGAGGGCGACGTACTCGGCGAACGGGGGTGCGGCGGGCAGCCGCGGGTCGCGGCCGTGGGCCACGGCCTGCCGGTGCAGGTCGAGCAGGTCGGCGATGAGGGAGGTCAGGCTCCAGCCGTCGAGGACGACGTGGCAGTCGGTGAGGGTCAGCCGCAGCTCCGTGTCGGTCATCCGGTGCAGGTGGATGCGGATGAGCGGAGGCGTGGCGAGGTCGAAGCGCCGCCCGAACTCCGCGTCGACGAAGGCCCGCAGCGCCGCGCGCTGCTCCTCGGGCGGCAGCTGCCGCAGGTCGGTGTGGCCGACGGGGACGTCGGCGGCGCGGTGGACGAGCTGCACCGGCTCGCTGAAGGAGACGAGGTCGATGGAGGAGCGCAGGATGCCGTACTCGCGCACGACGGTGTCCACGGCCTGCTGGAACGCGGCCGGGTCGAAGCCCTCCGGCACGGTGATCTTGAGCGCCGTGACGTTGTGGTAGGCGCCGCGCCGGGGGTCGGCCAGCATCTCGTGCAGCATCCCCGCCTGGAGCATGGTGAGCGGGTAGGCGTCCTCCAGCCCCTCGGGCAGCCGGGCCGCGTCGGCCGGGTCGAGCTGGGAGAACGGCGCGACGGGGGCCGGGGCCGCCGTCTCGGCCGGGGTGGCCCGCCGGGCCAGGTCGGCCAGGGTGCGGGCGCGGAAGAGGTCCGGGACGCCGAGGGCCAGCCCGGCCGCGCGGGCGAGGCCGATGACGCGCAGGGCGAGGATCGAGTCGCCGCCGAGGTCGAAGAAGTTCGCGGTGCCGCTGACCCGTTCGACGCCGAGGACCTCCGCCCAGATGCCCGCCAGGGTCTCCTCGACGGGGCCGGACGGCGGGACGTGTTCGGCGTGCTCGCCGGAGCCCTCGGCGGTCGCCTCCGCGCCCGCCGCCACCAGGGCCGCGCGGTCGACCTTGCCGTTGGCGGTCACCGGCAGCCGGGGGTGCCGGACGTAGAGCGCCGGGACCATGTAGCCGGGCAGCGTGAGCCGCAGCCGTTCGCGCAGGTCGGCGGCGTCGAGCGGACGTCCCTCGGTGAGGGTGACGTGGGCGACGAGCCGGGCGCCGCCGTGCCCGTCCTGCCGCGGCACGACGGCCGCGTCGGTGACGCCCGGCAGCGCGCGCAGGGCCGTCTCGATCTCGCCCGGCTCGATGCGGTGGCCGCGGATCTTGACCTGGTGGTCGGCGCGGCCGACGTAGGCCAGCTGCCCGTCGGGCAGGACGCGCACGAGGTCGCCGGTGCGGTACATACGACCGCCCTGCGGCGCGAACGGGTCGAAGGGGAACCGTTCGGCGGTGAGTTCGGGCCGGTTGCGGTAGCCGCGCGCGACGCCGCCCCCGGCGACGTGGAGTTCGCCCACGGTGCCGCGCGGCACGAGCCGCCCGGCCGGGTCGAGGACGTAGCCGTGCTGGCCCGCCAGCGGGCGTCCGATGGGCGAGTACACCCGGGAGGTGATGTCCGCCTCCTCGATCAGCCGGTAGGTGACGTGCACGGTCGTCTCGGTGATCCCGTACATGTTGACCAGCGCGGGACGCTCGTCGGCGGGGGCGGCGAACCAGTCCCGGTAGTCGCGGGCGTCGAAGGCGTCACCGCCGAAGACGACGGTGCGCAGCGGTAGTTCGGCGAAGCGGGCGCCCTGCTGCGCGAGGTGCGCGCGCAGCCCCTTGAAGGCGGCGGGCGTCTGGTTGAGGACGGTGACGCCCTCGTCGCGCAGCACCGCGTGCACGGCCGCCGGGTCACGCACCTCGTCCTCGGTCAGCACCACGACCCGGCCGCCCGAGGCGAGCGGTCCCCACAGCTCCCAGACGGAGAAGTCGAAGGCGGGCGAGTGCTGGAGCGTCCAGACGTCGTCCGGGCCGAAGTCGAAGTGGTGGTCGGCGGCGTCCAGCAGCCAGCCGAGGTTCCCGTGCGTCACCTCGACGCCCTTGGGACGCCCGGTGGAGCCGGAGGTGTAGATGACGTAGGCGAGATCCCCCGGCGCGGGGTCGGCCGGCTCCGGGCCCACCGCGTCGGCGTCCCCCGGCCGCGGGTCCGTCGCCGGCTCGGCCGCCAGCGGGACCACCTCCACGGGCAGTCCCTCCACGGCCGCGCGGCCGGTGGCGTCGGCGACGACCAGCTCCACGCCGGCGTCCTCGACCGTGAAGGCGCGGCGGGCGCGGGGGTGGGTGGGGTCGAGCGGCAGGTAGGCGGCGCCCGCCCGCCACACGCCCAGCAGCGCGACGGCCAGCTCCGCCGAGCGGTCCAGGCAGACGCCGACGAGCGACTCCGGGCCGACGCCCGCCGCGCGCAGCCGTCCGGCCAGGGCGCGGGAGGCGGCGTCGAGCCCGGCGTAGGTCAGGGACCGCCCGCCGCACCGGACGGCGACCGCGTCGGGGGTGCGGCGCGCGTGCTCGGCCACCCGGGCCGGGGCCATGCGCGGGGCGTCCCGTGGGACGTCGGCCAGTGGCGCGGCGGGCCCGTTGGGGCCGAGCAGCTCGCCGATCTCCTCGTCGGTGAGGAGGGCCATCTCGCTCAGCGGGATGCTCGGCACCCGGGTGAAGGCGCGCAGCACGGCCACGGTGTGCGCGGCGAGCCGGGCCACGGACTCCGGCGTGAACAGGTCGGTGCGGTGGACGAACCGCAGCCGGGTCGTGTCACCGTCCTCCTGGAGGTCCAGCGTCAGGTCGAACTTGGCGGTGGTCAGGTCGATGGGGTGGGCGGCGCCGGTCGCGGAGCCGAGGGCGTAGGTGCCCCGCTGGACGGGGGTGTGGGAGAAGAGCACCTGGAAGAGCGGGTTGCGCGACAGGTCCCGCTCCGGGCTCAGCTCGTCGACGACCCGCTCGAACGGCAGGCCCTGGTGGGAGAGGGCGCCCAGCACGCTCTCCCGGGTCCGGGCCAGCAGCTCGGCCGAGGTGGGGTCGCCGGAGAGGTCGGTGCGGATGACGAGGGTGTTGACGAAGAAGCCCACCAGGTCCTCGGTCTGCGGCTCCTCCCGGTTGGCGACGACGGTGCCGATGGCGATGTCGTCCTGGCCGCTGTGGAAGGCGAGCGCGGCCTGGAAGGCGGCCATCACCGTCATGTACGGCGTGGTGTCGCAGCGGCGGCCCAACGCGGTCAGCGCGGACGTCAGGTCGGCGGGCAGCTCGACGGTGTGGACGGCCCCCGCCGAGGAGCGGTCCTCGGGCCGGGCGTGGTCGGTGGGCAGTTCCAGCGGAGTGAGCCCGGCCAGTGTGGACCGCCAGTAGGCGAGGTCGCGGGCCTCGTCCCGGCCGCGCTGCCAGACGGCGTAGTCGGTGTAGTCGACGGCGTCCGGGGCGCGGGCGGGCAGTGGTGCGCCCCCGGTCCGTGCGGTGTAGCAGACGCGCAGGTCGCGCAGCAGGACGTCGAGGGACCAGCCGTCGGAGACGATGTGGTGCATCGCCAGGACCAACACGTGGTCCTCGTCCCCGGCGCGCAGCAGCACCGCCCGGAAGGCCGGTTCACGCGCCAGGTCGAAGGGCCGGACGGCCACCGCGTGGACGGCGGCGGACAGCTCCGCCTCGTCGGCCGGGGCCGGGTCCCCCGTCGCGGGGGCCAGGTCGACGACCTCCAGCGGTGCCGGCGGCGGGGGCAGCACGCACTGGGTGGCGACGCCGTCCTCGTCGGGGAAGACGACGCGCAGCTGCTCGTGCCGGGTGACGAGGTCGGCGACGGCCGCCTCCAGCGCCGCGACGTCCAGCGGGCCGGTGAACCGCCAGGCCGCCGGCATCAGGTACTCGACGCCCTGCGGGTCGAGCCGGTGCAGGAAGTACAGCCGCTGCTGGGCCGCCGAGAGCGGGAACCGCGCCGGGCGCGGGTCGAGCCGGGGGATGCCCGCCGGGGGGAGGTCGGCGGCGCCCCGCAGCCGCTGCTCCAGGAGCCGCCGGGCGGCCGGGGAGAGCGTACGGCCCGAGGCGGCCGGAGCGCCGGCGGGGGACGCGGGGGAGACCGGGAAGGTGGTCATGGGAGTTCCGTCCAATCCGGGGGTCAGTGGTCGGCGGTCAGGGACAGGTCGATCTCGTCGTCGCTCATCGCCGCGATGAGGTCGACGAGCTGCCGTTCGACCTCGGCGGCCAGCCGCTCGACGGTCGGGTGCTCGAACAGGTCCCGCACCTGGAGGGGGCAGTCGAAGGCGGTGCGCAGGCGGGAGGCGGCGGCGACGGCGCGCAGCGAGTGGCCGCCCAGGGCGAAGAAGTCGTCGTGCACGCCGACCTCCGGCACGCCCAGCACCTCCGCCCAGATCTGCGCGGTCACCACCTCGGTCGGGGTGCGCGGCGCCACGAACGCGGCGGCCGGGCGCGGTGCGGGCGCGGGCAGCGCGGCGGCGTCGAGCTTGCCCTGCACGGTGCGGGGCAGGGCGTCGAGCAGCACGAACGCGGCGGGCACCATGTAGCCGGGCAGTTGCGTGCGGCACCAGGCGGCCAGCTCCTCGGTGTCCCGGACCCGTCCGGCGGCGTAGCCGACCAGGGCCCGGTCGCCGCCGAGCTCGCGGACCAGGACGGCGGCGGCGTGCACGTCGGGATGCTGCTCCAGGACGGCCTCCACCTCGCCCAGTTCGATGCGGAAGCCGCGGATCTTCACCTGGTCGTCGCGCCGCCCGAGGAAGTCCAGCTCCCCGGTGGGCAGTCGGCGGACGATGTCCCCGGTGCGGTAGAGCCGTCCGCCGCGCCCGCCGAACGGGTCGGGGACGAAGCGCTGCGCCGTCAGCTCGGGGCGGCCGAGGTAGCCCCGGGCCAGTTCCGGGCCGCCGACGAGGAGTTCACCGGGAACGCTGACGGGCACCAGCTCGTCGCGCTGGTCCACGACGTAGGCGCGCCGCGCGCCCCAGGGCCGCCCGATGGGCACCCGCCCCTCGACCGGCGCGGTGACGGGGTGGGAGCCGGTGGAGATGACGGTCTCGGTGGGCCCGTAGGTGTTCTGGATCGGCACCCCGGGCAGGTGGGCGAACCAGCGGTCGAGGATCGCGGCGGGCAGCGTCTCGCCGCCGGTGACGGCCAGCCGCAGGCTCGCCAGGTCGCCCGCGACGTGGTCGAGTCGGGCGACGATCTCCTCCCAGTAGGACGGCGTGGCCTCCATGACGGTCACCCCGTGGCGGCGCACCTGCTCGGCCAGCTCCTCCACCGACCACACCTCGTCCGGGCGGATGACGACGGCGGCCCCGGCACTCAGGGCGGGCAGGATCTGCTCCAGGGAGGCGTCGAAGGAGAAGGAGGCCAGGTTCATCACGCGGTCCGCCGCCGTGATGCCGAACTCCGCGCGGGCGGTGCGGGTGTGGGCGGCGACGGCGTGGTGCTCGACGCCGACGGCCTTGGGCCGGCCCGTGGACCCGGAGGTGAAGATGGCGCAGGCCAGCTCCCTCGGGTGCGGGACGTGGCGCGGGGCGTCGGGCGCCGGGACGACGTCCTCGACGGCCAGCGTCGGCGGGCCGAGCGCGGCGGCCGGCCCGGCCGTCGGCGCGTCGGTCACCAGGTGCCGCACCCCGGCCTGCTCCACCATGTACCGCAGCCGCTCGGGCGGCAGTTGCGGGTCGAGCGGGACGTAGACGCCGCCCGCCCGCCACACGGCGGCCAGCGCCGTGACCGACCACACGCCGCGCCGCAGGCACACGCCCACCGGCGTCTGCGGACGCACGCCCGCCTCGGTGAGGGCGAGGGCGAGCCCGCCGCTGAGCCCGTCCAGCTCGCCGTAGGTCAGCGACTCCCCGCCGCAGACCAGCGCCACGGCGTCCGGTGCGCCCTGCGGCACGAACGGCGGCCCCTCGGCGACGTGCACCGGCCCCGCGCCCGGCTCCCCGGCCAGCTCCGCGTACTCCTGCGCGGAGAGCATCGTGAGCCGGCCGACGGGCGTGTCCGGGGCGGCGAGGGCCGAGGCGAGCACCTGGCCCACGTGCCCGGCGAAGCGGGTGACGGTGTCGGCGTCGAACAGGTCGGTGGCGTACTCGACGTTGAGGGCGAACCGGTCCGGGTAGAGCAGGAAGGTCGCCGTCAGGTCGAACTTGGCCGAGCCCCACGGCAGGACGAAGTGCGTGACGTCCAGCCCCGGCACGCGCGGGCCGCCGGTGGGGCTCTCCTGCACGTCGAACATGACCTGGAAGAGCGGGTTGCGGGCCGGGTCGCGCTCCGGGCGCAGTTCCTCCACCAGCCGCTCGAAGGGGACGTCCTGGTGCTCGTGGGCCCCGAGTGCCGTCTCCCGCACCCGGCCCAGGAACTCCTCGAACGTCGGCTCCCCGGCCAGGTCGCCGCGCAGCACCACGGTGTTCACGAGCAGCCCCACCAGGCGCTCCAGCTCCACCCGGCCGCGCCCGGCCACCGGCGAGCCGACGGCCACGTCGTCCTGCCCCGACCAGCGGGCCAGCACGATCTGCACGGCGGCCAGCAGCACCACGAACCGCGTCACCCCGTGCCGGCCGGCCAGCGCCGCGACGCCGTCCGCGAGCGCGGCGGGCAGCTCCACCTCGACCGCCGCGCCCCGGCCGGACCAGCCCGCCGGACGCGGCCGGTCCGTGGGCAGCTCCAGCACCGGGAGGCCGGCCAGCGTCCGCTCCCAGTACCGCAGGTGCGGCTCCAGCGCGCCGCCGGAGGCCCGGTCGCGCTGCCAGAGGGCGAAGTCCCCGTACTGGACGGCGACCGGCGGCAGCCCGGCGGGGCGGCCGTCCCGCCGCGCGGCGTACAGGGCCGACAGCTCCTCGATCAGGACGTCCTTGGACCAGCCGTCGGTGGCCGCGTGGTGGAAGGCGATGACGGCGACGTGGTCGTCCCCGGCCAGCTCCCAGACGCCCGCGCGCAGCATCGGCGGCGCGACGAGGTCGAAGCGTTCGGTGGCGAACGCGACCGCCTCGGCCCGCACGGCGTCCAGCCGCTCGGCCACGGTGCCCCCGCGCGGGGCCGGGTGCCAGGCGAGCGGCACGCCGACGCCGTCCAGGACCTGCTGCACCGGGCGGCCGTCGACCTCCAGCAGCGCCGTCCGCAGCACCTCGTGCCGGGCCACGACGTCGTCGAGCGCGCCCTGCCAGGCGGCCCGGTCCAGGCCGCCGCGCAGCCGCCAGGAGAACCACAGCACGTACTCGTCGCCCACGTCCGACATCCGGTCGAGGAACCACATCCGCTCCTGCGCGAACGACATCGGCAGCGGCCCCGAGCGGTCGACGGGCACGACGGTCGCGGTCCCGGCCTCGCGGGCGGCGGCGACCAGCGGGCCGAACGACCGGATGCGCGGGTTCTCGAAGAGGGTGCGCAACTCCACGGCGCGTCCGAGCCGTTCGGCGATGCGCGAGACGGCCATGGTGGCCAGCAGCGAGTGGCCGCCGAGGTCGAAGAACGAGTCGTCGATGCCGACCCGGCCGACGCCCAGCACCTCCTGCCAGATCTCCGCGACCACCCGCTCGGTCGCGTCGCGCGGGGCGACGAACTCGGTTTCGCCCAGCGCGCGCTCCCGGTCCGGTCGCAGCTCCGGCAGCGCGACCCGGTCGAGCTTGCCGGAGGTGCCCACCGGCAGCGTCTCCAGCGGGACGAAGTCCGAGGGGACGGCGTAGTGCGGCAGCCGTCCGGCGCAGTGGGCGCGCAACTCCGCGGCGGGCACGGGCCCGTCGGGACCGGCCACGACGTACCCGGCCAGCACCGCGCCGCCGTGCCCGTCGGACCGGACGGCCGCCGCGGCGGCCACGACGCCGGGGCAGGCGGCCAGCACCGCCTCCACCTCGCCCAGCTCGACGCGGAAGCCGCGCAGCTTGACCTGGTCGTCGGTGCGCCCCAGGAACTCCAGCTCCCCGGTGGGCAGTCGGCGCACGAGGTCGCCGGTGCGGTAGAGCCGTCCGCCGCCCCCGGTGTAGGGGTCGGGCACGAAGCGGTCCGCCGTCAGCTCCGGCCTGCCGAGGTAGCCCCGGGCCAGTTCCGGTCCGCCGACGAGCAGTTCGCCGGGCGCGCCCTCGGGCAGCAGCTCGCCGTGGGCGTCCACCACGTACGTGCGGCGGGCGCCCAGCGGGGTGCCGATGGGCGTGCGCTCCGGATCGTCGTCGGCGGTGACGTCGTGCAGGGTGGCGGTGACGGTCGTCTCGGTGGGCCCGTAGGCGTTGCACACCCGCACCCGCGGCAGCGCGGCCCGCCAGGCGGTGAGCGCGGCGGCCGGGATGCTCTCCCCACCGAGGACGAGCAGCCGCACGGTGGCCAGCGCGGCCGTCGTGGCGTCGTCCAGGGCGAAGGCCAGCTCGGCCCAGTAGGTCGGCGGCAGGTTCAGCACGGTCACGCCGTGCCGGGCGACGACGGCGGCCAGGGTGGCGGGCAGCCACTGCTCGTCGGGGCGCAGCACGACGGTGGCGCCGCAGCCGAGCGAGGTCAGCAGCTGGTCCAGGGAGGCGTCGAAGGAGAAGGACGAGAAGGCCAAGACGCGGTCACGGGCGGTGACCCCGAACGCGGTCCGCACCGCGTCGACGTGCGCGGCGATCGCCCCGTGGGCCACACCGACGGCCTTGGGCCGCCCCGTGGAGCCGGAGGTGAAGATGACGTAGGCGAGCGCGTCCGGGTCGGGGGTGTGGTGCCCGAACCCCGCGTCCGGCCCGACGGAGCCGACGGCGACGAGCGGTCGCCCGAGCGCGGCGGCCCGCTCCCCGGCGGCCTCGTCCGTCACGACGTACCTGACGCCGGCCTCCTCGGCCATGAACCGCAGCCGCTCCTCGGGCAGGTGCGGGTCCAGCGGCACGTACACGCCGCCCGCCCGCCAGATCGCCGTCAGCGCGGCCACGGCCGCCGGGCCGCGCCGCAGGCACACCCCCACCGGGTCGCCCGGCGTCAGGCCCGCCTCGGTGAGGGCGCGGGCCAGGCCGCCGCCGAGCGCGTCCAGCTCGCCGTACGTCACCGTCTCCGCGCCGCAGACCAGCGCGACGGCGTCGGGCTCGCCGCGCACCGCGAAGGGCGGCGCGGGCGCCACCGCCCGCTCCGCACCGGCCAGGGCCACGAGCCGTTCGCGCTCGGCCCCCGGCAACGGTGCGATCCGTGCGGCCGGTGCGCTCAGCGGCGCCTCCGGGGCGGCGACGACGGCCGTGAGCAGTTCGGTGAAGCCCTCGGTGAACCGCCGCATCGTCTCCGCGTCGAACAGGGCGGTGGCGTACTGCAGGCGCGCGGCGACGTCTCCGTTGGCCCGCAGGGACAGGTCGAGGAAGACGTCCAGCGGTGTACCGGGCAGCGGCGTCCGGACGAGGGAGACGTCCAGGTCGGCCAGG
Organism: Streptomyces chumphonensis; assembly: GCF_014779715.1. Taxonomy (GTDB): domain Bacteria; phylum Actinomycetota; class Actinomycetes; order Streptomycetales; family Streptomycetaceae; genus Streptomyces; species Streptomyces chumphonensis. The sequence goes on along the minus strand of NZ_JACXYU010000019.1, from coordinate 41,240 downwards.
CGCGCCGGTTCGGGCACGGTGTTGAGGAGGGTGAAGGACGCCTGGGCGAGCGGGTGCCGCGAGAGGTCCCGCTCCCCGCCGACGGCCGTCACGACCCGGTCGAACGGTGCCTGGGCGTGGCTGAAGTCCTGGAGGGCGCCGGCGCGGACGCGGGCCAGCAGCTCGGCGAACGTCGGGTCGCCGGCCAGGTCCGTGCGCAGCACGACGGTGTTGACGAACGGCCCGATGACGCCCGCCGTCGCGGCCTGTCCCCGGTCGGCCAGCGTCGTGCAGACCGCGATGTCGGAGCGGCCCGAGTAGCGGGCCAGCAGCGCCTGGTAGACGGCGAGCAGCAGCATGTAGCGGGTCGCGCGGTGCTCGCGCGCCACCCGGTCGACGTCCGCCATGAGCGCGGCCGGCAGCTCGAAGCGGACGACGTCGCCCGCGCCGTCCCAGAACCGCGGGCGCGGCCGGTCGGTGGGCAGCGCCAGCGGCGTCACCCCGGCGAGCCGGCCGCGCCAGTGGTCCAGCAGCCGCTCCATGCGCGGTCCCGTCAGCCGCTCCGCCTCGGCCCGCGCCACGTCGGCGTACTGGAGCTCCGGCGCCGCGACGGCCTCGCCCCGGTAGCCGGCGTCCAGCTCGCGCAGCAGCACGTCCCAGGACCAGCCGTCGACGGCGATGTGGTGGACGACGACGAGCAGCAGGTGCTCCTCGGGTCCGAGCCGGGTGAGCGTCGCCCGCAGCGGGTGCTCGGCGGCCAGGTCCAGCGGGCGGGCCAGCTCCTTGTCGAACAGCTCCTCCGCGCTGCCGGCCGCCACCCGCTCCAGCGCCACCGAACCGGGCGGGTCCACGTGCGGCACCGGCTCCCCGTCCTCGGCGACGAACCGGGTGCGCAGCACGGCGTGCCGGTCCGCGACGCCGGTGAGCGCCCGCTCCAGCGCCGCCACGTCCAGGGCGCCGCGGATGCGCAGCGCCAGCGGGAGCAGGGAATCCGTCGAACCTCCGGCGAGCTGGTCCAGGAACCACAGCCTCCGCTGTGCGAACGACGCCACCCGGACGTCCCCGTCTCTCGTCCCGCCGTGCGCTGCGCGAACCTTCACTGTGGGCCTCCAAGCCGTGTTTTCCTCAACCCTGCTGGCGGCGGCGGTTCGTCAGTAGGGAAGAAGACGCAGCCGCACACGCAGTCCGGCGGGCGGCCTGCGGGCGGGCGCGGCGCACGCGACGGCGGCCCGTCCGGCCGGGTGGACCGGAGGGCCGCCGTCTCGCGTCGCGGTGGTGTGCGGGCGCGTGGTGCGCGTGGTGCGCGCGGGTCTCAGGGCGTGCCGTCCGCCCCCTCCCCGCCCGCCGGGGCCGCCGCGTCCGCCGCGCCCCGCCCGTGCTCGTCCACGGCGACGAAGCGCAGCTCGGAGGTGTACGCCCGCCCCCGGTCGTCGGTGAGCCAGCTCTGCTCCGGCGTCGGCAGCATCTCGGTGACGACGGCCCGAGCCGCCGGGTCCTTCCGGGCGGCCCGGCGCAGCGCCTTGGCCAGGATGGTGACGTAGACCGGGCTGTCGAAGTCGACGTAGAACGGCCGCGTCTCGGTGGGCAGCACGACGAACACGTGCCGCGGCAGGTCCCGTTCGGCCCGCCACCGCCGGGCCCGCACGAAGCGGCGCGCCTCGTCCTTCTCGTCGGCGAAGTCCAGCTCCGCGACGGCCGGCCGCCACGTCTCGCGGGCCACGACGAGCCGGTCGACGGTGACGCGCGGGGAGTGCTCGGCCTCCTCGGGCAGCAGCCGGAACAGGTCCATGGCCAGGGTCGTCAGGACGTGCGCGAACACCTCGACGACCGGGAACCGCGCCCCGTCGGGCAGGACGGTCACCAGCGAGCCGTCCTCCGCCTCGGTGACGGCCACGTCCGCGCTGAGCACGGTCCGCGGGCGGGCCGGGTCGGCGGTGAAGTCCACCAGCGCCACGTAGTAGTCCTCGGGGCGGACGAGGGCGTTCCGGATGCGTGCCGAGAGCCGGGAGCGGTGCTCCTTGGGCAGCAGGGGCAGCAGCCGGGGCCCGGGGTGGTCGCGCCCGGTGAGGTCCAGCAACTCCTCGGGGCGCTGGTGCTGGTGGACGAAGAGGGAGGCGCCCAGGGTGTTCGCCGCGAGGTGCAACTCGCCCAGCACGAGGGTGAAGTCGTCCCGCGCCACGGCGTCGGGGCCCTCCGCCGCGACCATGACGTCCGGGCTGAGGTAGCGCGCCGCGCTCCAGCCGGGGCCCCGGGCGCCGCCGAACGCCTCCGCCGCCGGCCCGGCGACGTCCGCGAGGGACAGCCGCACCCGGCGGGCGTCCGGCGGCGGAGCCAGGATCGCCTCCCACCGGCTGCGGAACTCCCGTCCCAGCTCCTCCGCCCGCTCCCGCGCGGCCCCGTGCAGGACCGGCATGCAGGCGAACCAGAAGGCCGCCAGGTCCACCGGCCCCTCGGCGGCCAGCCGCGCGTACACCTCGCGCGCCCGCTCCAGCACCCCGGAGGCCAGCTCGGAGGTGAGCCAGGCGGCGCTGGTGAGCAGCGGGTCCAGCGGCGCGAGCGCCGCCCGCACGGCCCGGCCCGCCGTGGCCGTCGCGGCCCGGCGGCAGTCGGAGTAGACCAGGGCCCGGCACGGCGCCGTCCCCGCCGACTTCTCCCGGTGCGCCGCCGTCTCGGTCAGCGCCACGAAGCGTTCCTCCAGCTCCGTGAGCGCCGCCACCAGCGCGTCCGGCCCCTCCGCCGCGCGGACCCGGTCCCGGCCGCGCTCCAGGGCGTCCAGCGCGGCGAGCCCACGCTGCCGGGGCCCCGGCGCGCCGACGCCTTCCAGCCAGGCCCGCAGGGCGCGTTCCGGCCGGGCTCCGGCGGGCACCTCCAGCCTCCGCACCACCAGGCGCCGCCGGACCAGGTCGTCCAGCACGGCGGGCACGTCGACGCCCGGCAGGTGCCGTCCGATCTCCGCCACCGGCCGCAGCCCGTCGCACAGCGCCAGCACGGCGGCGTCCTCGGCCGTGCCGGGGCGCGCCGGGCGGCCCGGCACGGTGACCTCCGTGCCGGACACCCGCACGAACGGCACCCGGCGCGGCGCCACCCAGGGCCACAGCTCCGGGTCGGCGGCGAGCGACTCGGCGAGGGCGTCGATCGCCCAGCTGGCGAAGTACACCTCCGTCGCGGCCACCAGCCCCGCGCCCGGCTCGACGGCGAGCCCGGCGGTGCCCGAGTCCCAGCGGCCCCAGCCGACGGGGCCGAAGAAGCCGATGGTGTCGTTCTTGACGCAGAAGCGCTGCCAGTAGTGGGCGACGAGCTCCTCCCGCTGCCGGGGCATCGAGCTGCGCCGGTCGACCCCCGGCCTCCAGGCGAGGAACGGCGCGACGCCGGAGGTCAGCACCGGTCGGTTCTGCCAGGCCACCGCCTCCCGGAAGGCGGGGGTGCGGGCGATGTCCTGGAGGGTGTGGGCCGTCTCGACGGCGGCGTCGGCGAACAGGGCGGCGAAGTCCGTCCAGCTCTGGCCGGACAGCTCGTCGCGCGGGCCGAACTTGTCGGCGGCGGCGGCCAGTCCGTCCGGGGCCAGCCGCAGCACGCCGTCGGCGGGGAAGCCCGGGCCGCGCAGCGCGAACTGCTCCCACAGCCGCCAGCGCCCGCCCCCGGGCACGTACGTCTCGGTCATGGCGTGCCCCTCACACCTGGGCCAGGTCGGCGTCGACGACGTCGGCGAGGTCGGCGGGCGTCGGGTAGGCGAAGACGAGGGCCACGGCGACCTCCACGCCGAGGGCGTCCTGGAGCGTCGCGGTGACGCGGAAGGCGGTCAGCGAGTCGCCGCCCCACGCGTAGAAGTCGCTGTCCTGGTCGATCTCGGGCGAGCCCAGCGCCTCGCGGTAGGCGTCGGTGACCAGGGCGGTGAGCGCCGCGCCGGTGGGACGCCCGGCCGCGTCGGCGGTGGCGGGGCTCGCGTGGGTGGTCGTGGTCATGGCAGGTCCTCCCGGTGGGGATAGGTGGTGGCGGCCCGCAGGGCCGTGGCGGTGTTGCCGCCGGAGACGACGGCGACGACGCGGCCGCCGTCGCGGCCGAGGCGCAGCGCCCCGGCCAGCGCGACGGCGCCGCTCGGTTCGGCCTCGACGCCGTGGCCGCGCAGCAGCCGGAGGGCGGCGAGGATGGCGCTGTCGGTCACCGCGACCAGGTCGTCGACCCGGTCGCGGACGAGGGGGTAGGTCACCGCGCCCGGCTCCTGGGCGCGCAGCCCGTCGGCGACGGTGTCGCTGGGCGCCAGCCGGACGGGTCGCCCGGCCGCCAGGGAACGGCCGTAGCGGGGCGTGGCCGCCGGCTCGACGCCGACGATCCGCACCGCGTGGTCGCGGGCGGCCAGGCAGGTGCCCGCCAGCAGTCCGCCGCCGCCGACCGGCACGCAGAGCGTGGTGGTCTCCGGCGCGTCCTCCAGGATCTCCCGGGCGACGGTGCCCTGGCCCGCGACGACGAGTTCGTGGTCCGAGGACGGCACCAGGCGGGCGTCCGTCAGCTCGGCCAGCTCCCGGGCCCGCGTCTCGCGTTCGGCCACGCCGCCCGGCACCTGTACCGTCCGGCCGCCCAGCGCCCGGATCAGCGCCGCCTTGGCCGGGTCGGCCCCGGCGGCCAGCACGACGGTGACCTCGACGCCCAGCGGCGCCGCGAGCCGGGCCAGCGCGATGCCGTGGTTGCCCGAGGAGCCGGTGACGATCCGCCGGGCCCCGAGCGCCAGCACCGCGTTCGCGGCGCCGCGCAGCTTGAACGAGCCGCCGTACTGGAGGTGTTCGGCCTTCAGCCGCAGCCGCCAGCCAGAGCGCCGCTTGCCCGGCACGGGCAGCCCCGCCAGCAGCGGCGTCCGCAGGACCCGTCCGGCGATGCGCCCCGCGGCCTCCTCTACGGCGGCCGGGCCCGGGGAGACGAGGGTGGTGGTCATGACCGTCCCCCGCTTCCGGCCAGGGCGCGGCGGTCCGCCTTGCCGCTGCGGGTCGTGGGCAGCGCGGCCAGCCGCTCGAAGCGGCGCGGCATCAGGTGCGGGGGCAGCGTGGTCGCCAGGTGGGTGCGGAGCGCGCCGTCCGTCGTGCCGGACAGGTCACCCGTCACGTGGGCGACGAGGAAGAGCCGCCCGCGCTCGTCGCGCTCCGCCGTGACGACGGCGCCGGTGACGCCCCGGTGGCCCAGCAGCGCGCCCTCGACCTCGGCCGGGTCCACACGGTGGCCGCGCAGCTTGATCTGCCGGTCGGTGCGGCCCAGGTACTCCAGCCCCTCCGGCCCTGCCTGCGCCAGGTCGCCCGTGCGGTACAGCCGCGCGCCGGGCGGGCCCAGCGGGTCGGGCACGAACCGGTCGGCGGTGCGGGCGGGCAGCCCCCGGTAGCCGCGCGCGACCCCGATCCCGCCGATGAACACCTCGCCCACGGCGCCGTCCGGCACGGGGGCGAGGTCGGCGTCCAGCAGCCGCACCACGACCCCGTCGATCGGCGTGCCCACCACGTCGGCCGGGCCACCCGTGCCCTCCGACCGCTCGCGCTGCCCGGTTCCGCCCGGCACGACGTGGCGGGTGGAGGTCATGGTGCACTCGGTGGGCCCGTACTGGTTGACCAGCCGGCCCTCAACCAGCTCCCGGCCGCCCGCCGCGAGGAACGGCCGCAGCGACTCCCCGCTGGAGACCACCAGCCGCACCCCGGCCAGCAGGTCCCGCGCGTCCGGCTGCCCGGCGAGGAAGGCCAGGAACGACGGCGTCACGCTGAGCAGCGCGTTCACGCCGTGGCGGCGCACGGCCGCCCCGAACGCGTCCGGCCGCATCAGCTCCGCGCGGGGCACCAGGACGAGCCGCCCGCCCGCCAGCAGCGGCGCGAACGTGTCCCGGACGGCCGCGTCGTAGCCCTGCGGCGCGGTCTGGAGCGCCACGGTGTGCGGGCCGAGACCCTGGTCACGGACGAGCCGGCGCAGGTAGGAGTCGGCCGACCGCCGCTCGATGAGGACGGGGCTCGGCGCGCCCGTGGAGCCGGAGGTGTGGCTGACGTAGGCCAGCGCCCGGCCGTCCACCGACTCCGGCTCCGGTGCGGGCGTCGGGCCGTCGGTGGCGGGGGCGTCCACGAGCACCGGTCCGCCGGGCACGTCCGCACCGGGCAGGCCGCCGCGTGCGGCCGACTCCGCCGTCGTCACCACCAGTTCCGCCCCGCCGCTCGCCGCCAGCTCGGCCAGCCGCGCGGGCGGCTGCTCCACGTCGAGGCCGAGGAACGCCGCGCCCGCCCGGAGCACCGCCGCCGGGGCCACGACGGCGTCCACGCCGCGCGGCACCGCCACGGCGCACACCCGCTCCGGTCCCGCGCCCCGGGTCCGCAGCACGGCGGCCAGCCGTTCGATCCGCGTCGCGAGTTCGGCGTAGGTCACGTCCCCGTCCGGGGTGGTGACGGCCGTCCGGTCCGGCGTGCGGGCCGCGTGGCCCAGGATGTCGTCGACGAACGTGCCCATCACGCACCCCCGTCGGCGGCGTCCGCCCGGTCCACGACCGTCTGGTCGACGGCGACGAAGCGCAGCTCGGAGGTGTACGTGCGGCCCTGGTCGTCCGGCAGCCACGCCTGCTCCGGCGTGGGCAGCATCTCGCTGACCTTCAGCCGGGCCTCCGGGTCCTTGCGGGCCAGCCTGCGCACCGCCTTGGCGAGGATGTTCAGGTACACCGGGCTGTCGAAGTCCACGTAGAACGGCCGGGGTTCGGTCGGGGAGACGACGAACACGAACCGCGGCAGTTCGTGTTCCTGCCGCCAGTGCCGGGCCCGCACGAAGCGCCGGGCCTCGGACTTCTCGTCGGCGAAGCCGAGTCCGCCCGCCCGGAACGTCCACGTCTCCCGCGCGACGACCGTCCGGTCCAGCGTGATGCGCGGCGTGTGCTCCCCCTCGGGGCGCAGCGTGAAGCGGTCCATGACGCGCTGCGTGAGGGTGTTGGCGTAGACGTCGAGCAGGTCGAAGCGGCTCCCGTCCGGCAGGACGGCGGTGAGCCGGCCCGCGTCGTCCTCCACCGCGACGTCCGCGCTGAGCACCGTGCGCGGACGGTGCGGGTCGCCGGTGTCGTCGACCAGCGCCACGTAGTGGTCCTCCGGCCGGTCCAGTGAGGGCCGGCTGCGCGAGGACCACTTCAGCGGCAGCTCCTTGGGCAGCATCGGCAGCAGCCGGGGGCCGGGGAAGTCCCGGCTCGTCTCCGCGACGAGGGCCGCCGGCTCGGGGTGCTGGTGCACGAAGAGGGAGGCGCCCATCGTGTTGAGCGCGCAGTGCATCTCGCCCAGCACCAGGTCGAACTCGCCCCGCTCGACCGCCTCCGGGCCCTCGGCCAGCACCAGCAGGTCCGGGCTGACGTAGCGGGCCAGCGACCAGCCCGCGCCGGGCTCCTCGAACTCCTCCCGCACCCGGTCCGCGAGGTCCGCCGTGGACCGCCGCACCCGGCGCACGCCCTCCGGCAGCTCCAGCACGCGCGCCCACTTCGCCCGCAGCTCGGCCTGGACGGCGTCGAGGTCCTGGTCCGCCCCCGGGTACGGCGAGGGCAGGCCGGACAGCCACAGCGTCGCCAGGTCCACCGGCCCGCGCGCCGCGAGCCGCTCGTACAGCGCCCGCAGCCGGGCGGTCGCCAGCTCCGCGAAGCGGTTGGTCAGCCAGCGCGCCGAGGTCAGGCACAGCCCGAGCGGCGTGAGTTCGCCCAGCAGCGCCGTGCCGAGCGTGGCCGTCGCGGCCCGGCGGCTGTCGGAGTAGACCAGGCCCCGGCAGGGCGCGGTCCGCGCCCCCTTGGCCCGCTGGCCGTCGGTGGCCGTCAGCGCGGCGAAGTCCGCCTCCAGGGCGCTGATCGCCGACGTCAGCGCCTCGGCGTCCACCCCGGCGGCCCGCACGGCGTCCCGGCCGCGCTCCAGCACGTCCAGCCGCTCCAGTGCCGCCTCCCGCACCCGCGCGTCACCGACGCGCTCCAGGATCTCCCGCAGCGCGCGCTCGGGGTACGTGCTGCTGGGCACGTCCAGCCGCCAGTGCACCCACCGCTTCCCCTGCAACCAGCGCACGGTCTCGGCCACCTCGGCCTCCTCGCGGCCGAGTTCGGCGGCGAGGACGCTGACCGGCCGCGTCCCGTCGCAGAGCTCCAGCACGGCGTGCGCCGCGTCCGGCAGCGGCTGCGGGGCCCGCCCCGGCACCTGGACCGTGCCGTCCCCCAGCCGCGCGAACGACACCCGCCGGGGCGGTATCCACGCCAGCAGTTCCGGGTCGGCGGCGAGCGTCGTGGCGAGGGCGTCGATCGCCCAGCTGGCGAAGTACACCCCGGACGTCTCCAGGAACCCCTCGCCGGGGTCGACGGCCAGACCGCGCGTGCCGAGGTCCCAGCGGCCCCAGCCGACGGGGCCGAAGAAGCCGATGGTGTCGTTCTTGACGCAGAAGCGCTGCCAGTAGTGGGCGACGAGCTCCTCCCGCTGCCGGGGCATCGAGCTGCGGCTGTCGGCGGTCGGCGTCCAGGCCAGGAACGGCGCGATGCCGGTGCGCAGGACCGCCGGGTTCTGCCAGGCCACCGCCGCCCGGAAGCGGGGGTCGGCGGCGACCTCCTGGAGGAACCGCGCGGTGTGCACGGCACCGGCGTCGAACGCCTCGGTGAAGTGCTCCCACTCCGGGCCGTCCAGCCGGTCGCCGGGCGCGAACTTGTCCGCCGCCGGCGCCAGCCCGGGCGGTGCGGTGCGCAGGACCCCCTCGGCGGGGAAGCCGGGGCCGCGCAGCGCGAAGTGCTCCCACAGCCGCCAGCCGCCGGTGGGCAGGTGCACGTGGTCCGGGACGTCCGTCATGGCGAACTCCTTCCAGGGGTTGCCCGGAACCCTGCCGCCGCCGCGCCCGCGCCACCAGGGAAGGACGGGCAGCGCCCGGCACCGTTCCTTCTGCGCGTTTGTCCCTATGTCCGCTCCGCCGACCGGGGCACGCTGTGCCCCGACGACCGATCGAACGCGGGAGGACGCAGCGATGAGCCAGAGCGACGAGCCCGGCTACCGGGTGGTGCGGAACGACGAGGAGCAGTACTCGGTGTGGCGGCAGGACCGGGCCCTCCCGGACGGCTGGCACGCCGAGGGCACGACCGGCACCCGGCAGGAGTGCCTGGACCACATCGGCCGGGTGTGGACGGACATGCGCCCGCTGAGCCTGCGCCGCCGCATGGCGGAGAGCGGCGCGTGACATGACCGGGGTCGGGCCGGGGCGGGAGGGGGTGCCGCCCCGCCCCGCCCCCTCCGGCCCCGAAGGTGACGCCGGCTAGGAAGCCCGCAGTTCCGCCCAGACGACCTTGCCCGGCCCCTGACGGTCGGAGACGCCCCACCTCGCGGCCAGAACGTCGACCAGTGGGAGTCCCCACCCGCCGGTGGCGCCCCCGGTCGTCAGTTCCCTCACCGGCCGGACGTCGCACGCGTCGTGCACCTCGACGCGCAGCCCATCGGGCACGAAGACATACCGCGTTTCGATCTGCCGACCCGGGGCGTGCGCGTGTCGGACGGCGTTGGTCATCAGCTCTGACAGGACGAGTGAGGCTTCCTCCTCGATGGCCGTGAGCCCCCAGGTCGCCGGCGTGACTCGAAGACCTGCTCGCGCTTTGCTGACGTTGCGCGGATCGCGGTCCCACCGAAGGACGACCGGTGCAGGTGGCGCGAGACCGGGCTGATCCATCAGGCCACCTCCACACCGTGGATGAAGCGTGGCCCGACGTCGACACCGTGAACGGCGAACCCATGAGCCTGACGGTGGCGTCCGGAGGGAGGCAGGAGAAACCGCAACAGCGGTTCGCACGTCAACGTCTTCGATCAACTGCGCTCCGAGGCGATGTCCCCGGAAGAGAGCGCGGGACGGATGCGCGGTCTCCTGGATGAGACGCTGCAACGAATGGAAGAGGAATCATGACCGCCGACATCGTGACCATGTTCCGCAAGTCGTCCTACTCGGACCAGGAAGGTGATTGCGTGGAAGTCGCCCTGACCGCTGGCGAAGGACGGGCGATACGAGACAGCAAGCAGGCAACGGCCGGCATGGTGCGATGCGGCAAGGCGGCCTGGATTTCGTTCATCACCGAAGTGAGCGCCGAAGCCGGTGTCACCACCGACAGCGGGACGACCGTCGTCACATCGCAGTGAGACGTTTCCCCGGAGGCGTGGGCCCGGGCACGGGGACTCGGCCCAGCAAGGCGGCGTCAAGGTAGACCTGCACCGACTCGAACAGCCCGTACGGTACGTACTGCGGGATCTCGTCGTGGGCGACCCAGGCGAGTTCGGCCAGCTCCTCGGTGTCCGCGACGTGCGCCGTACCGGCCAGCACCTCGCAAGCGGCGTACGACATCACACGCCCTGTCTTGGGGTGGACGCGCTCGCCGAGAAGCTTCACCATTGCCACGGTCAACCCGGTCTCTTCCCGGGTCTCCCGCACGGCGGCGTCCTCACGAGCCTCTCCGGGCTCGACTTCTCCGGCTGGGAACTGCCAGGACAGCTGTCCCTCGCTGATCCGGCGGCGCACCAGGAGCACACGGCCCTCGTGAACGACGATGGCGGCGGCGATACCCGGCCGCTTCTCCGTGTTCCGCTGTGTCACGTCTCGTCCTCCCGAACGGCCGAGTGGGTGGGAAGACCGTACCGACGGGACGTGGCAGGCCACTTTGACCAGCTTCTGCTTCGGATCACTGGAAGAACAAGTAGCCCGGACGGGGCGGTCGTGCCGACGCACCGGCAGGGCCGCCCCGGCTCGACGTTGAAGGAGCACCATGGCCAGTCGTACCTTCGGCCACGTCACCGTGACCACCCCCGACCTTGATGAGCCCGGCCTGTACCTGTCCGTGGTCGAGACACTGGACAGTCCCCGCGACGCCGTGCAGGACTTCACCTACGGGGATGTGGACCTGCGCTCGCTCGCCCTCACCGGGATCCGGCTCATCACGGGCAGGGTCAGCGACGTCCGCGCGAAACAGGTCGAGTTCGAGGCGTTGAACCTGCACGGTGTGGAGATCACCAGCAGTGATCTCGGCTCGGTCCGCTGGAGCGGAAGCAAGCTCACCCGGGTCCATGTCCGTGACTGCAGGATCATGGGCGCCGCGCTTGACGGGATGGTCCTGGACGACGTGCTGTTCGAGAAGTGCCGTTTCGACTACGCCGGCTTCCGGAAGGTGCGTGCCGCAGGCCCCGTCGCCTTCGTCGGCTGTGCCCTCACGGAGGTCACGTTCACCGACTGCGACCTGTCCGACGCCGTCTTCTCGGACTGCGGACTCGAACTGACCGAGTTCGGCGCAGGCCGGTACCGGGACACCGATCTCCGCGGCAATGACCTCTCGCAGATCCGGGGCGTCGCCAACCTGGCCAAGATCCGCATCGACTCCGGCCAGCAGGCGGATCTTGCCCAGGCCCTCGTGGACGAACTCGCCCTCACTCTCGGAGACGACTGATCAGAGGTGACAGGACCCGCGTGGCGAGGAGGAGTCCGTGGTCCCGGCCGGCCTGGGGCCGCTGCGGTGCGCTGACGTCCGGGACGGCGATCGGGTGGTGCCGGGGCGTCGCGTCGGGGTGGCGGGGTCGACCGAGGGAGACCGCCATGGCGGTACGGATCTCGTGGTCGACCGGTGAGGTGACGTGTCACAGAGTGAGGTCGCCCGCGACGGTCTGAGCGTCGTTCACCGGTTCGGTGTTCGTGGACGTTCGCTGTGTGCCCGTGCCGTTCATCGCACCTGCCTCAGGTCTTCGGCGTCGGACTGGAAGCCCTCGCGAAATCTGGGGTGGGTGAACGTGAACAGCGCGACCGCCGCCATGATCACCGCACCCACGAGGGCCGGCAGGGAAGGAGCCGTGCCGTACAGCACCGTGCCGGCGATGGGGGCGACGACGAAGGTGAGCCCGTTGGTGGCGTTGACCAGGCCGGCCAGCGCGCCCTGTTCGTCGCGCCTCACCAGCAGGGTCGGACCTGCCGTGTACCCGGGTGTCGCCAGCCCGAGCCCGACGCCGATGAGGACGTTCGCGGCCACGAGCGGTGCCAGTCCGAGATCGGGGGTCAGCAGGATGAACCCGAGCACGGCGGTGGCGCTTCCGACGCGCAGCAGCGCCGGTGGCGTCCAGTTCACCCGGGGGACGATCACCGCTTGGGCGAGGATGAGGCCGACGCCGGCGGCGAGGAGCGCGCCGCCGGTGACGACGCCGGTCAGTGCCGAGTCGAGGTCGAGCCGGTCCTGTACGAGGAACCCCATGATGACCTGGATGAAGCCCAGCGAGGTGAACATCCCGAACCCGGCGACCAGGAAGGGCCACACGCGGGGGTCGAGTGGGTTCACCTGCGCCGGGGAGGGGATGAGTTCGTGTCGTGCCTCGGCGCGCAGTCGGGTGGCGAGCAGAAGCAGTGCGGCCGCCATCAGCACGGGTGTCGCGATCAGCGGCACGATCAACCCGAACGCCGAGAGCGCGCCGCCGACGAGTGCACCGCCGACCATGGCCATGGCCTGCACCGACCCGACGCCGGCCATCCCTTTGACGCGGGCCTGCTCGTCGGTCGTGATGTCGGCGATGTACGCCTGGGCGGTCGGTGGCACCGCGGCGATCGCGCCGCCGAAGCCGACCCCGCGCAGGAGCAGAAAGGCGACGAAGAGCGCGGTGCCGGTGATCGCTCCCGTCATGCCGAACCAGGCCACCACCGCGAACCCGGTCATCGTGGCGGTGGCGATCGCGCAGGCGGTGACGAGTACCGGTTTGCGTCCGAGCGACTGTGAACGCCGGCCCCAGAACTGACTGGTGAGCACCACGGCCAGTGCCGCTGTGCTGACGGTCGCCCCGATCTGCCATTCGGCGAGTCCGACCTCGCGCGACAGTGGCGCGATGATCGGACTGAGGCTCATGTGGCCGAGGAAGACCAGGAAGACCGCGCCGAGCAGCAGGGGTACCTGCGGTTTCCGCTGGGCCGCCTCGGATATGACGGTCGGGCCCGGTTGGTGATGTTCGGCCATGGGTGTCCTTTATGCGCGGGCATCGGATGGGTGGGTGCCAATGTTTACAGCGTTATAATCGCAGAGTTAAAGTAAGGCATGCCTAACTTCGCCGTCAAGGGGTGTCGGCGTCGGCGAGAATGAGGGACGAGGTGAGGAGGCCCGCACATGACAGAGACCTCGACGACCCCGTTCCATGTGGGCATGACGCCGGAGCGCGTCATCGACGGCGCCGTTCACCTCACACGCGAGTCGCACCTGTGGGGGTGGTCCATCCGCGACCTGGCGCGTCATCTCGATGTCACGCCGCCGGTCGTGTACCACCACGTCGGAGGTAAGGACCTTCTCGCGCGCCGCGTCGTCGAGCGCACCACACAGGGTCTGGCGGTGCCCCCCTCGGAGCTGGAATGGCGACAGTGGTTCCGCGTTCTGCTGGCGGACGTCTACCCACGCGTGGCGTCGTGTCCGGGCACCGCGAAGTGGCTCCTCATGCACGGCCCGGCGTTTCCCGCCGTGCTCCCGGTGCTCCAGGCCGGGATCGCGAAGCTGGTCCGGGCGGGCTTCGCCGAGGACGCGGGCTTCGCCTATGCGGCCATGTTGAACAACGCGCTCATGACGGTCTCAACGGGCGACGAGAGGCTGGTGCACGAGGACGATGGTCCACGCGACCACCGCGCGATGATGGCGGAGTTCGAGCGCGCTGGTGCTCAGATCCCCGACGTCGCCCCGGTGCTCGACCAGTTCATGCGGCCGTTCCTCGACGGGGGTGCGGCCGCCCGGCTGGAGCGTCGACGCTACTACGACTACATCGTCGAGAGCACGATCGCGGGGGTGGCCGCACTGCGGCGTTGACGATGCCGCAGGCGGGATGGTGGCGCCACCCCGACGGCACCGCGGGATCTCGCGGTCGGCGGCCGGGCCGAGCCGGCCACGATCCGCATCGACTCCGGCTGACCGGGCGGTGCGGGACCCCGGCACGGCGAGGAGGGGTCCGCGGTCCCGTCCGGCCCGGGTCCGCCGCGGCGCGTTGACGTCCGGGACGGCGATCGGGTGGTGCCGAGGGTGACGGGCCGGGGTGGCGGGGGCGTTCGCGGGGTGCCGGTCGTTAACGTCGCGTGCGCGGGGGCGTCACGTCGGGCGCCCAGCGTGGGGAGCATGGTGAACGTACCGAGCGGCCCGGCCGGGCCGAGCAGGCGGCTGCTGCTGGGGTCCGCCGGGGCGCTGGGCGCGGGGCTGGCCCTGACGGGCAGCAGCCCCGGCCGGGGCGTACCGTCCGGCGGTGGCGAGGGGAGCGGAGGCGGCATGGAGGCGGCCCGCGCGGCGTTGGAGCGGCTGCTGCCCGACCACGCCGACCAGTTCGCGCTCACCCTCCTCGACGGCCGGGAGCGGTTCACCCTCGGCGGGGGCCGGGGCGCGGTGGAGATTGGCGGGACGAGCCCGGCGGTCGCGCTGACCGGCGTCCACTGGTACCTGAAGTACACCTGCCGGGCGCACCTGAGCTGGGCCGGTTCGCAGACGGAACTGCCCACGACGCTCCCCGCGCCGCGCGCGGCGGAGGAGCGCGCCGCCACCGTGCCGCACCGTTTCGCGCTCAACGACACGCACGACGGCTACACCGCCCCGTACGCGGACTGGCCGCGCTGGGAGCGGCTCATCGACGTCCTGGCGCTGCACGGCGTCAACGAGGTGCTCGTCACGCCGGGCACGGAGGCGGTGTACCACCGGCTGCTCCAGGAGTTCGGGTACACGGAGCGCGAGGCGCGGGCCTGGGTCCCGGCGCCGACGCACCAGCCGTGGTGGCTGCTGCAGAACATGTCCGCGTACGGCGGCCCCGTCGGCCCGGAGCTGCTGGCCGCCCGGACGGAGCTGGGCCGGCGCATCGCGGCACGGCTGCGGGAGCTGGGCATGGCGCCGGTGCTGCCGGGCTACTTCGGTACGGTGCCGCGCGGCTTCGCGGCCCGGAACGCCGGGGCCCGCACCGTCCCGCAGGGCACCTGGGCGGGCCTGCCCCGCCCGGACTGGCTGGACCCGCGCACGGACGCCTTCGCCGCCGTGGCCGCCGCGTTCTACGCGCACCAGCGGGAGCTGTTCGGCGCGCCCGCGCACGTCAAGATGGATCTCCTGCACGAGGGCGGCGACGCGGGGGACGTGCCCGTCCCGGAGGCCGCGCGCGGCGTCGAGCGCGCCCTTCACGCGGCCCTGCCGGACGCGACGTGGGTGATCCTCGGCTGGCAGCACAACCCGCGCCGGGAGCTGCTGGAGGGCCTGGCGCGCCCGGAGCGGATGCTCGTGGTGGACGGGCTGTCCGACCTCGAACGCGTCACGGACCGGGAGGCGGACTGGGGCGGCGTGCCGTACGCCTTCGGCACGATCCCCAACTTCGGCGGCCGCACGACGCTCGGCGCGAAGACGCACCGCTGGGCGGAGCGGTTCACGGCGTGGCGGGACCGGTCGGGCAGCGCCCTGCGCGGTACGGCGTTCATGCCGGAGGCGGCCGAGCGCGACCCGGCGGCGTTCGAGCTGTTCAGCGAGCTGGCCTGGCGCGAGGAGCCGGTGGATCGGGCGGCGTGGTTCGCGGAGTACGCCGACTTCCGCTACGGCGGCCGGGACCCGGCGGCGCGGGAGGCGTTCGCCGCGCTGCGGGAGACGGCCTACCGGATCGACTCCCGCGACGGCC
Organism: Streptomyces chumphonensis; assembly: GCF_014779715.1. GTDB lineage: Bacteria > Actinomycetota > Actinomycetes > Streptomycetales > Streptomycetaceae > Streptomyces > Streptomyces chumphonensis. Next base: position 25,644 of record NZ_JACXYU010000019.1, on the reverse strand, counting down.
GTCCGCACGACAGCGTGTTCGCGGCCCGGCCGAGCCTCACCGCGCGCTCCGGCACGTACTACGCCACCCACAGCCCGGCCTTCGACCCGCCCGCCTTCGACGCCGCCTTCGCCGCCCTGCTGCGCGTCGCCGCCCCGCTGCGCGGGAGCGACGCCTACCGGTACGACGTGGTCGACGCCGCCCGGCAGGCCGTCGCCAACCGCTCCTGGCTGCTGATCGGCCGGTTGGAGGAGGCGTACGCGGAGAAGGACCGGCGGACGTTCGCCCGGCTGGCGACGCTCTGGCTGGAGTTGATCCGGCTGGCGGACGACGTGGCCGGGGCGCACCGCGGCTTCCTCCTGGGGCCCTGGCTCGCCGACGCCCGCCGGAGCGCGGCCGGTGCCGAGGAGCGGGCGGAGCTGGAGCGCACCGCGCGGGTGCTGCTGACCACGTGGGCGGACCGGCCGACGGCCGACGGCGGCCGGCTCGCCGACTACGCCAACCGCGACTGGCACGGGCTCATCGCCGACGTCCACCTCGTCCGCTGGCGGCGCTATCTCGACGAGCTCCAGGACGCGCTCGCCGCCGACCGGCCGCCGAGGACGTTCGACTGGTACGCCCACGAGGAGCCGTGGACGCGGCGGACCGACGACCATCCGCAGCGGGCCGTCCACGACGCCCACCGCACCGCCCTGCGCGCCCACGACGTGCTGGCCCGCGCGCCGTTCCAGGGCGGCGTCGCCCTGGCCGCCGAGCCCCGCTCGCTGCCGCCGGGCGGGGCCGCCGAGGTGACGGCGACGTTCCGCAACGAGAACGGGCTGCGGCCGACGGGAGCCGTCGACCTGACGCTGGCCGGGCCCGCCGGTGCGGTGCCGCTGAGCCGTACGTCCTGGGGCCGGGTGGCGCCCGGTGGGCGGGTCTCGGCGCGTTGGCGGGTGCCCGCGCCGGATGGTGCGCCGCAGCGCCCCCTGGAGCCGCTGCCGTACGAGGTGGCGGTCGCGTACGGCCCGCAGGGCGAGCCCCGGGTCCGCACCACCGGGCGCGGCACCCTCTTCGTCGCCGGGCCGCTGGGCGAGGGGTGGCGCACGCACACGACGAACGAGGCGGTCTTCGGCCGCCTCGGCGACCGGTACGCGGTGCACGGCGGTGGGGCCGACCTGTGGCGTCGCACCGAGGAGTTCGGCACGCTGTTCCGGCCCGGCGCGCTGGGCGAGGAGGGTTCCGCGGAGGTGGCCGTCACCGCGCAGCCGGACACCGGGCCGTGGGCGCGGGCGGGCGTGATCGTCCGCGACGACCTGGCCGGGACGCGCGGCGGGGGCGGCGTGAACCTCGCCGTCACCCCCGGGCACGGCGTCGTCCTGGCCTATGACGCGGACGGCGACGGGGCGTTCGACACCTACCGGCGCGTGACGGGGGTGCGGGCGCCGGTGCTGCTGCGTCTGACCCGGATCGGGCCGGTGTTCACCGGGGCGTACTCCGCGGACGGGGGCGGGACGTGGCGGACGGTGGCCACGGTGGACGTCCCCGGCGCCGCGCCCCGCCAGGACGCCGGCCTGTTCATGACGGCCGCGTCCGAGGCGAGGGCGACGGTGGAGTTCGCCGGCTGGTCGCTGCGCTGAGCCCCGGCCGGGCGGGCGTCAGCGTGCCTCGGCGAGCTCCTTGATCCCGGCCAGCGTCGCCTCGATGCCGCCCCGCAGGGCGGCGAGGCGACCGGCGATGATCTCCCCCTCCTTCTCCGGCGCCTGGGCGATGTAGGAGCTGAGGCCGGAGGGGGCGGGGCCGACGCGCACGGAGTGCCGCAGCAGGGTGCCGCCGTCGGCGGCGGAGAGTTCGAAGCGCCAGTGGCACAGGGGTTCGGCGGTGGCGGCGGGGGCGGGAGCGCCGAACCGGCCGTCCGGGTCGACGACGTCCCAGGCGAGGACGCGCTCCTCGGCCACCTCCACGATGCGGCTCGTGGTCGTCCACTCGCCGATGTCGGGGTTCTTGTTGTGCCCGGCGAAGAGGGCGCCGGGCACGGCCGCGTCCGCTCCGTCGAGCCACTCGACGCGCTGGAGCTCGGGGCTGAACCGGGCGGGTGTGCCGATGTCCGCCACGAGCGTCCACACCGTGGCGGGGGTGGCGTCGACGTGGGTCTCGCTGCTCGTGGCGGGGCCGTCCGCGTACCGCATGCGCACTCCTCGTGTCGGTTCGTCCCGGGCCGCATCCGGCCCGGCAACATTCAGGAACCGCAAGGGATTTGAGCCCATTCCCGAGCAGGTGCGGCAGGGCCGTGAGCCGTGTCACAGGGGTGGCGAAAAACGTTTGACTTCACGTCGGGTTGAACTTCTAGGTTGAGCCCCATGACGCCTCACGCGACCACGGGGGAACGCGCCGGGCGGCGCGAGTGGACCGGTCTCGCCGTGCTCTCCCTGCCCACCCTGCTCCTCTCCCTCGACATGACCGTGCTGCACCTCGCGGTGCCCAAGCTCAGCGCCGACCTCGCACCCAGCAGCACGCAGCTGCTGTGGATCGTCGACATCTACGGCTTCCTCATCGCCGGGTTCCTCATCATCATGGGCACGCTCGGCGACCGCGTCGGACGGCGGCGGCTGCTCCTCACCGGGGCGGCGGCCTTCGGCGTGGCCTCGGTGCTCGCGGCGATGTCGGACAGCGCCGGCATGCTCATCGCGACGCGGGCGCTCCTCGGCCTGGCGGGGGCGACGCTGATGCCCTCGACCATGTCCCTCATCCGCAACATGTTCCACGACCCGCGGCAGCGCACGGTGGCGATCAGCGTGTGGATGTCCAGCTTCATGCTGGGCGCGGGCGCCGGACCGCTGGTCGGCGGGGCGATGCTCGAACACTTCTGGTGGGGCTCGGTCTTCCTGCTGAGCGTGCCCGTGATGGTGCTCCTGCTGGTCGCCGGACCGTTCCTGCTGCCGGAGTTCCGCGACCCGACGGCCGGCCGGATCGACGTCGTCAGCGCCGCGCTCTCCCTCGGCACCGTGCTCTCCGTCGTGTACGGGATCAAGCAGACCGCCGAGCACGGCGTCGGCCTCGTGCCCGTCCTCGCCGCGCTCGCGGGGCTGGTGCTCGGGGTGGTGTTCGTCCGCCGCCAGCGGACGCTGGCCACCCCCTTCCTGGACCTGAGGCTGTTCCGCAGCCGGGGCTTCACCGTCTCGCTGACCACCGTGGCCCTGTCCATCTTCGCGATGGGCGGCGTGATCTTCTTCGTCGCCCAGTACCTCCAGATGGTGCTGGACATGTCCCCGTTCACGGCGGGCCTCTACTCGCTGCCGGGCGTGCTCGCCGGCATGGTCGGCATCCTCGCCGCCCCCGCCCTGGCGCAGCGGTTCCCGGCCGCGTACCTCATGGGCGGCGGGCTGCTGGTCGCCGCGCTGGGGGTCGGGATGCTGACCACGCTCACCCCGGAGTCCGGCGCGGCGACGGCGGTGACGGCCCTGGTCGTCCTGCACGTCGGCTTCGGCCCGATGATCGCCCTCGGGACGGACATGATCATCGCCGGTGCGCCGCCCGAGCGGGCGGGCGCGGCGTCGGCCATCTCCGAGACCGGCACCGAGATGGGCATGGCCCTGGGCATCGCGGTGCTCGGCAGCGTCGGGGCGGCGATCTACCGCACCGAGATCGGCGGCCGACTCCCGGCGGGGCTGCCGCCCGAGGCGACGGACGTGGCGAGCGACACCATCGGCGGCGCGGCCGGTGTCGCCGAGCAACTGCCGGGCGCCCTCGGTGCGGCGCTGATGGACGCCGCCGGGGAGGCGTTCGTCACCGGCCTGCGCACGACCGCGGCCGTCAGCGCCGTCATCGTGGCCGTCATCGCCGTGGCCGCCACCGCCTTGCTGCGGGGCGTCACCCCCGGTGACGGCGGCGGCCACGGGGAGCCGCCCGCCGGGGACGACGGGCCGCGCGGACGCGGGGAGCCGGTGGAGGCCGGCCGGTAGGTCACACGGCGCCGAACAGCCGCAGCAGCTCCTCCTTGCCGAACATCCGGGCCGTGTCGACGGCACTGGGCGTCCCGGCCGTCGGGTCCGCGCCTCCGTCCAGGAGGGCGCGGACCACCTCGTCCTCCCCCTTGAAGACCGCCCCGGCCAGCGGCGTCTGCCCCCGGTCGTTCGGCTTGTCCGCGTCGGCGCCGCGCTCCAGCAGGGCCCGGACGGCCCCGGCGTGGCCGTGGTAGGCGGCCAGCATGACGAGGGAGTCGCCCTTGTCGTTGGTGAGGTTCGGCGGGACGCCCGCGTCGACGTAGGCGGCGACGGTGTCCGTCTCGCCGCGTCGCGCCAGGTCGAAGATCTTCGCGGCGAGTTGCAGGACCTCGGGGTCGTGAGCGGGCTCTTCCGTCATGGGGACCTCCTGCGCAGGCGGTGGGCGTGATCGTTCTCCGTCACCCTACGCACGTGCCCGTCCGCCCGGCCGGTACGCCCGGGGCCCGCCGCCCGGCGGGTCAGAACACCGCGCGGACCTCGCCCACGGGGACGCCGCCGCCGAGCAGCGGGTGCGCGGCGATGCGCGCCGTCACCGGCCCGGTCACGCCCAGCCGCTCCAGTGCCCGGCCGAGCACCGGGCCGAGGGCGCGCACCCCGCCGTCGTCCAGTTTGAAGGCCAGCGCCCGCCCGTCCGGCAGGGCCACCGCCTGCACGGCCTCGGCGCCCATCTTGGACAGCGCCCCCGGGACCTCGCGCATCAGCCACGTGTCGTGCCGCCGCGTCCCCGCGACGTGCTCGGGGTGCGCCCGCATGGCGTCGGCGACGCGCCGCTCGGCCGTGCCGGGCGCGGCGGTGACGAGCGCGCGGAAGCCGCGCGCCAGGCCGGTGAGGGAGACGGCGAGCAGGGGGGCACCGCAGCCGTCGACGCCGGTGGCGGCGACCGTCTCGCCCGTGGCCTCCTCGACGACGTCGGCGACGAGCCGCTGCAACGGGTGCGCCGGGTCGAGGTAGGAGTCGGCGGGCCACCCGGCGGCCCGGCAGGCCGCCAGCATCGCGGCGTGCTTGCCGGAGCAGTTCATGGTGAGCCGGGCCCGCTCCAGCCCGGACCGCAGGTACGCCTCCGCCTCGGCCGGGTCCAGCGGCAGGTCGGCCGGGCACCGCAGGTCGTCCTCGGCGAACCCGTGCTCGGCCAGGACCCGCGCCGCCAGCTCCCGGTGGAAGGGCTCCCCGGAGTGGCTCGCGGCGGCCAGCGCGAGGCGCTCACCGCTCAGCGCCGCCCCGGCGCGCAGGCACGCCACGGCCTGGAAGGGCTTGTTGGACGAGCGGGGGAAGAGGGGGGCGGCGACGTCGCCCAGGGACCACGCCACCTCGCCGTCCGGACCGAGGGCGACGAGCGCCCCCCGGTGGCGGCCCTCGGTGAAGCCGGAGCGGACGATCTCCGCGAGGACGGGCGGGACGGCCCCCGGGGCTATCGGACCGGCGGGCGGGGACGGCGGCGTGGTGGACGGCATGGGGCCCCTCGGAGCTGCTGGGACGGCCCGCCGCCCGAGGGGTCGCCTCAGGCCAGCAGGTCGTCGATGTGTGCTTCGCCCTCACGGTACCTGCGGGCGATCTCGGCGCTGCAATCGTCGGCCGTGCGCTGCACGCTCTGGCGGCGCCGCGAGACCTCGGCCTCGTAGCCGACGAGCCGGCCCATGGCCTCGCGCAGCTCGCCCTCGGTGCGGGCCGAAAGGTCGGAGAGGGCCACCTCGCCGAGCATCGCCTCGGCCAGCGCCCGGTACGCCTCGCCGCGCGGCGCGCCGACCGTCACGTGCCGGGAGGAGCGCTGCCGGGAGGGGCCGTCGGCCAGGATCTGCGGCAGCCGGTCGACGAGGGGCACGGCGGCGTCCCGCCGCCCGGCCAGCTCGGCGCGGAGGATGTCGATGCGGCCCTGGAGGAGCCGGCGGACGTAGCTGAGGTCGGCCTCGTGGTGCTGCGCGGTGCGGCGCAGGGTCCGCAGCCGGGGCAGTCCCAGCCCCGCCAGGCCGTCGCCCCCACCGGGTTCCGGGGCTCCGGGCGGCACCGGCGTCTCCGGCCAGAGGACGGCGTCGGCCTCGTGGTGCGGGACGCGTTGCTGCGGCGGACACGGCGGTGCTCCGCCGACCCCGGTCCCACGGGTGGCGCCGGTGGTCCGGCCGGCTGCGGCTGTGCTCATCGTCGTCCCCTTGTCCCCGGTCCCACTCGTGCGTTGTGCACCGGTTCGTGCCCGCATCGTGTCACTTGGGAGGTACCGCGCGCAGCGCCTTGACACCCATCCGGCGCATGATGGACCCATGCGAGCAGTAGTTCAGAGGGTGAACGGCGCCCGGGTGGCGGTGGGTGGCGAGACGGTCGGGGAGATCGTCGGCGAGGGGTTGTGCGTCCTGGTCGGGGTCACGCACGACGACACGTCGAAGGAGGCGGAGTGGCTGGCCCGCAAGCTGTGGGGGCTGCGGATCCTCTCCGGGGAGAAGTCCTGCTCCGACGTGGGTGCCCCGCTGCTGGTGGTGAGTCAGTTCACGCTGTACGGGGACGCGCGCAAGGGCCGCCGCCCGACGTGGCAGGCGGCGGCCCCGGGCCCGGTGGCCGAGCCGCTGGTCGACGAGGTCTGCGCCCGGCTGCGGGCGCTGGGCGCGACCGTCGCGGAGGGCCGGTTCGGCGCCGACATGCAGGTCGGACTGGTGAACGACGGCCCGTTCACGGTGCTGCTGGAGACGTGAGCCGGGCGGGCGGCGGCGCCCGTCCCTACTTCACCGAGCCGGCCATCACCCCCTGCACGAAGTGGCGCTGGAAGGCGAAGAAGACGAGCACCGGCACGATGAGCGACAGGAAGGCCCCTGGCGCCAGGATGCCGATGTTGGAGCCGAACTGCCGCATCTCCGACTGGAGTGCCACCGTGAGCGGCTGGGAGGACGTGTTGGCGAACAGCAGGGCCACCAGCATGTCGTTCCAGACCCACAGGAACTGGAAGATCGCCAGGCTCGCGATGGCCGGGCGGCCCAGGGGCAGCACGAGCCGGACGAAGATCCGCGCCTCGCCGCCCCCGTCGATCCGGGCCGCCTCCAGCATCTCCTTGGGGATCTCCGCGAAGTAGTTGCGCAGCAGGAAGACGGCGAACGGCAGCCCGTAGGCGACGTGGAACAGCACCACGCCCGGGATCGTGCCGTACAGCCCGAGTCGGCCGAAGAGTTCGGCGATCGGCAGCAGGCCGATCTGCACGGGCACGACCAGCAGGGCCACCACGAGCAGGAAGACGGCGTCCCGGCCGGGGAACTCCAGCCAGGCGAAGGCGTATCCGGCCAGCGCCGCCACCGCGACGACGAGGAACGTCGTCGGCACGGAGATCATCACCGTGTTCCAGAACGCCTGCACGATGCCCGAATCGGCGAGCAGTTCGCTGTAGTTGTCGAACGACAACTGGGCCGGCTCGGTCAGCGCCGTCCACCAGCCGCTGGTGGCGTTCGTCTCCTCGTCGCGCAGGGAGGAGAACAGGAGCCCCGCCAGCGGGGTGATCCACACCAGGGCGACGACGATCAGCAGCGCCTGCACCAGCCCGCCGCTGAGCCAGGACGTGAGCCGGGCCACCGGGCCCCTGCGGCGCCGGGCGCCGGCCGCCGACGCTCCGGCCAGGGCACGTGCGGGCGGGCCGGCGGGACTCCGCTCCAGGGTGTCGTGGGTGCTCAAGACTGGCTCCTGCGGAAGCGTCGGACGTTGAAGATCATGGCGGGCACCACCAGGAGCAGCAGCAGGACGGCGAGCGCGCTGCCGAGTCCCTGGTCGTTGCCGCCGCCGAAGGAGACGAGCCACATCTGCGTGGCCAGCACGTTCGCCTCCTCCTGCACGGTCCCCGGCGCGATGATGTAGACGAGGTCGAAGACCTTCATCACGTTGATCACCAGGGTCACGAAGACGACGGTGAGCACGGGGGCGAGCAGGGGGACGGTGATGCGGCGGAAGATCTGCCACTCGTTCGCGCCGTCCATCCGGGCCGCTTCCAGGGTCTCCCGGGGCAGGGCGGCGAGCCCCGCGCCGATGAGGACCATGGCGAAGCCCGTCCAGATCCACAGGTAGGCGCCGATGATGGCCGGGGTGACGAGGGCCGGGCCGAGCCAGGAGACGCCGCTCCACGGCTCGGCGAAGTTCTCGCCGGGCAGCCGCAGCGTGTAGGCGCCCGGGGCCAGCCCGGCGAACGAGAAGGAGCCGTCGGCCGCCGTCGTCGTCCGGGCCGCGACGGCTCCGCCGCCGTCGAGGGCCTCCACGGCCATGCCCGGCAGCCCGCTCTCCCCGTCGTCGACCCGGCCCGCCTCGCCGCCGCCCCCGGGGACGAAGTCGAGGTGGACGACGCCGCGCAGCTCCTCGGTCGCGGCGGACGGCGCCGCGGCCGGTCCGGCGCCCTCGGGCAGGTCCTTGGGGGCGATGCCGACGAAGCCGAGCGTCACGGTGTCGCCGGGGCCCGCCGTCGCGCCCGTCACGTACGAGCCGCCCTCGCCCGGCTCGACGCCGTGCCCCTCGCGGGCGCGGGCCGTCGGGTAGGGGGACGGGTCGGAGAAGGCGTCGTGGACGCCGACGACGGCCGCGTTGAGGACGCCCTTGTCCGGGTCGTGCTCGTAGGCGAGGCGGAAGATGATGCCGGCGGCCAGGAACGAGACGGCCATCGGCAGGAACATCAGCAGCTTGAACGCCGTCGCCCAGCGGATCTTCTCGGTGAGGACGGCCAGGACCAGGCCGAGCCCGGTCAGCAGCGCCGGGGCGACGACGACCCAGAGGGTGCTGTTGCGGATCGCCGTGAGCGTCGCGGGGTCGCGGAACATCTCGGTGTAGTTGCCGACGCCGACGAACTCGGTGCCGGAGGCGTCGAACAGGCTGCGGCCGACGGAGAAGATCACCGGGTAGACGACGAGTGCGCCGAGCAGCAGCAGTGCGGGCAGCACGAACAGGCAGGCGATCGTGCGTTTGCGCCGCTGGGCCCGGCGCCGCGGGGTGGCGGCGCCGGGGGCGGTCCTGCGATGGGTCGTGGGGGACACGTCGCGCGGGTCCTCAGCCCTTGAAGGCGGCGGCTGCGGCCTTCTCCAGCTCGGCAGCCGTGGCCTCGGGGTCGGAGGGGTCGCGCAGGAAGTCCTGGAGGATCTTCCACTCGCCCTTGCCGGCCGTGCCGCCGAACGCCGCGGGCGCCTGGTCGGACATGTCGAACCGGACGGTGTCCCCGGCCTCCACCAGGGACTCGGCGGTCTGCCGCGTCAGGTCGTCCCCGTAGGAGGAGAGGTCCAGCTCCTTGTTCGGGGAGAGGTAGCCGCCCGCCTCGGCCCAGACGGCCGCCGCCTCCGGGGAGGCCAGGAACTTCATGAGGGCCATGGCGGCCTCCTGGTTCTTGCCGTCCTTGAGCACCACGGCCGCGTCACCACCGCTGACGACGGGCGCCTCGCCGCCGTCGACGGCCGGGAAGGGGAAGAAGTCCGCGTCCTCGCCGAGCGTGCGGCCGAAGTCGTTGGTCACGAGCGCGCCCACGAAGTCGCCCTCGTAGACCATGCCGGCCTGCGGCTCGGGGCCGAACACCTTCTGGACGGAGGTGGGGAAGTCGGTGCGCAGCGCGCCCGCCGCCCCGTCGGCGAGCAGGTCGTCCTCGGCGAACAGCTCGCCGAGGGTGGTCAGCGCGTCGACGACGCTCCGGTCCGTCCACGGCAGGTTGTGCTCGGCGAGCTCGTCGTACTTCTCCGGGCCCGCCTGGGACAGGTAGACGTTCTCGAACCAGTCGGTGAGGGTCCATCCGTCCTGCCCGGCCACCGAGAAGGCGGGCAGTCCGGAGTCGGATATGGTCCCGGCCGTCTCCATCATGGCCGCGTAGGAGTCCGGCGCCTCGACGCCCGCCTGGGCGAAGGCGTCGGGGCTGTACCAGACGAGCGACTTGTGCGCGGCCTTGAAGTACAGGCCGTAGTACTCCCCGTCGACCGTGCCGTAGTCCTTCCAGACGTTGGCGAAGTTCTGCGAGGCGTCCTGCTCGACGTCCGAGGACAGCGGCGTCAGCCAGCCGTTGTCGGCGAACTGGTTGAGCACGCCGACCTGCGGCACCATGACGACCTCGGGCGCGTCACCGCCCTGGATCTTGCTGCCGATGACCGTGGAGACGTTGTCACCGGTGGACAGGAAGTCGGTCTTGGCGCCGGTCTTCTCGGAGAAGGCGTCCAGCACCTTCTGGAAGTTCTCCTGCTCGGTACCGGTCCACACCCCGGCCACGGTGACCGTCTGGCCGCTGAACTCGCCCTCCGACGCCGGTCCCGTCGTGTCGCCGTCGCCGCACGCGGCGGCGGTGAGGGCGAGGGCGAGGGCGGCGCCGGAGGCGGTCGCGGTACGGCGGACCCGACCGGCCCGTCCGGCGCGGTGGGCGGAGCGGTTCGTGGTGCGTCTCATCTCTGATGTCCCTTCGGGGGGTTCAGCGGGGTTCAACGGGGTTCGGGGATGTCGACCGCCGTCCCGGCCGGGGGGCCGGCCGGGGCCTCGGCGGGCGGATCGCTCATGTACCAGGCCGCGGTCGAGCCCGGCAGGACGCCGTCCGGGCAGGCGCCGCTGGCCAGCAGGGGGAGGCCGGCGACGGGCGACACGGCCGGCTCGGTGCCGAAGTTGACGGCGCACACGAGCCCGTCGCCGCGGACGAAGGCCAGCACGTCCGGCGGCGTCTCCAGCCAGCGCAGCGTCCCCTCGCCCAGTTGCGGCAGACTGCGCCGCAGCTGGAGGCCGTCGCGGTAGAGGTGCCACGAGGAGCGGGTGTCGGCCAGGGCGCGGTCGGTGGCGTGCTCGGCGAAGTAGGCGGGCTGCGGCAGCCACGGGCGGGCGGCCTCCTGCCCGGGAGCGCCGGGGGTGAAGCCGAAGGGGGACGCCTGCCCGCTCCACGGCAGCGGCACCCGGCAGCCGTCGCGGACCCGGGCGCGGCTGCCGGTGCGGCGGTAGATGGGGTCGGTGAGGACGTCGTCGGGCAGGTCCACGACCTCGGGCAGACCCAGCTCCTCGCCCTGGTAGACGTAGGCGGCCCCCGGCAGCGCGAGCATGAGCAGCGCGGCGGCGCGGGCCCGGGCCGTACCGAGGTCCGCCGTGTCCCGACCCGTGTCCGCCGTGCCGCCGCAGCCCGCGTACCGGGTCACGGTGCGCACCTGGTCGTGGTTGTTGAGCACCCAGGTGACGGTCGAGCCGGTGCCGGCGATGTCCCGCATGGCCTCGCCGATCGTGGCGCGGAAGGCCCCGGCGTCCCAGGGCGCGCTCAGCAGGTCGAAGAAGAACGCCTGGTGCAGCTCGTCGGGCCGCACGTAGCGCGCGTGCTCCCGGGCGGTGGGCACCGAGACCTCCCCGACCAGCAGCCGCTCGCGGCCGTCGCGGGCGGTGTACTCGTCGCACACCGCGCGCCACTCGCGCCACACCTGGTGCACCTCCTCCTGGTTCCACGCCAGGGGGTTGACCGAGTCGCGGGCGCGCTCGTCGGCCGCCGGGTCGGGGGAGTCCGGCAGGGCGGGGTGCTTGTAGAGCCCGGCGGCGACGTCGATGCGGAACCCGTCGACGCCCCGGTCGAGCCAGAACCGCAGCACCGCGTCGAAGTCGTTGCCGACGTCGGGGTTGCGCCAGTTCCAGTCGGGCTGCTCGGGGGTGAAGAGGTGCAGGTACCACTGGCCGGGGCTGCCGTCCGGCTCGGTGACGCGGCTCCAGGCCGGGCCGCCGAACATGGCCCGCCAGTTGTTGGGCGGCTCGTCGCCGCCCGGCCCCCGGCCGTCAGCGAAGTGGAACCGGGCACGGGCCGCGCTGTAGGGCCCGGCGGCCAGCGCCGCACGGAAGTGCGGGTGCTCGACGGAGCAGTGGTTCGGAACGATGTCGAGCAGGACGCGGATGCCGAGCCGCCGGGCGTCGGTCACCAGCCGGTCGAACTCGCCGAGGTCCCCGTAGACCGGGTCGACGTCGCAGTGGTCGGTGACGTCGTAGCCGTGGTCGTGCTGGGGCGAGGGGTAGAAGGGGCTGAGCCAGATGCCGTCGACCCCGAGCTTCTTGAGGTAGGGGAGCCCGGAGCGGACGCCCGCGAGATCCCCGATGCCGTCGCCGGTGCTGTCCAGGAAGCTCCGGACGTAGACCTGGTAGATCACGGCGTCACGCCACCAGTGACGCCGCTGACCCGGATGGAGGAGAGGGCCGTCTCCGGCCGTTGCTGTGAGCATGTCCCCGCTGACCTCGACGTGTGCGCTGCGCGGTCCGTCGGCGCCCGTTCTCGATTGCTCCCCTCTGTTATGCATATATGTTATGTAGCGCTGTCGAAGGGGCGTGTCAACGCCCTACCCGCAGGTATCGCCAGAAAGTCCGCCTGGTGACGGGGAACGTGGCCTGCCTGAGACCCAGACATGCCTAACGTGTAACTAACGCGAGGGTTGACCGTCCGACCCCGACGGGGGCCGCGGCGGGGGCGTTGCCCCGGCGGACGGGGGTCCGCTCAGCCCCGGTCGGCGATCCGGGCCAGCTCCCGGCCCAGCCGGGCGACGGCGTCCTGCGGCGACTGCCGCAGCGCCAGCGCGTCGTGCACGACGGCCTGCACGGCCAGGCTGACCTGGTCGTACCGGGCGCTCTTCGGCCGGGGTTCGGCGGCGAGCACGCTCTCGCGCAGCGTCGGCAGGTACGGGTGCTCGCGCACCAGCTCCGGGTCCGCGTACAGGTCGGCGCGCACCGGCGGCAGCGACCCGTCCGTCAGCACCCGGCGCTGCACCGGCTCGCTCGTCAGGTAGCGGATCAGGTCCGCCGCCGAGTCCGGATGGCGGGAGTGGCTGGAGACGGCGAGATTGGAACCGCCCAGGACGCTCGTGCCCGGCCCGTCCGGCCCCGGCAGCGGCACGGTGCCGAACTTCCCCGCCACCTCCGAGCCCGGCGCCCCGGCCGGCCCGTGCACGTACGGCCAGTTGCGCAGGAAGAGCAGCTCGCCGTTCTGGAACGCCAGCCGGGACTCCTCCTCCTTGTAGCCCAGGGCCTCCCGGGGGATCCAGCCGTCCCGCACACCGTCCGCCAGGAAGGCCAGCCCCTCCACGGCGGCGGCCGAGTCGACGGTCACCCGCGTGCCCTCGTCGTCCAGGAACGAGCCGCCCGCCGAGCGGACCACCTCCACCGCGTTCGCCGTCAGCCCCTCGTACGGCAGGAACTGCCCGGCGTACCCGTCCAGCCCGTACTCCGGGGCGATCGTCCGCGCCTGCCGCTCCAGCTCCGCCCAGGTGCGCGGCGGCTTCTCGCCCTCGCGTTCCAGGACGTCCTCGCGGTAGTACAGCAGCCCCGCGTTCGTCACGTAGGGGACGGCGTACAGCTCGCCGCCGAACGTCGCGGTGTCCACGACCGGCGGCAGGAAGGACTTGAGCGGGAAGGCGTCGCGGTTCAGCGGCGTGATCCAGCCGGCCGCCGCGAACTCCGAGGTCCAGGCCACGTCGATGTTGAGCACGTCGAAGCGGTCGCTCCCCGAACGCAGCTCGGTGATCATCTGGGCCCGCGTCTCGTCCGCCGAGTCGGGCAGCTCGACGAGGGTGACCTCCTCCCCGGGGTGCGTGCGGTTCCACCCGTCGAGAAGGGGGCCGAGGTAGTCGGTGAGGTCACCGGCCGTCACCAGCGTCATGGGGCCGCGCTCGTCGCCCCCGCCCGGGGACGGAGCGCCGCACCCGGCGTAGGCTCCCACCAGCACGGCGCCCGCCAGGAGACCCCTGCCCGCGGCCCGCTTCCACCGCATCGGTCCTCCCGGGCCACCGGTCCCACCGGCTCCTTCGCACGGCCTTTCCCACCCATATATACCCGTTGGCCATGCGCGATACTAGGCGTGCGTGAGCACGGGCGCGGGTGCCCGCGGCGCACGCACAGCGACGAACGCGCACGACGAACGACCGGCCGGGGAGGAGGAGACCGCCGTTGCGTCTCCCGCTCCTGGCCCTCCTCGCCCGGGGACCGGCCCACGGCTACGAGCTCAAGCAGGCCCTCGAAGCCCTGCTCGGCGCCGCGTACCCGCAGCCCAACATCGGCCAGATCTACGTCACCCTGGGCAGACTGGAGAAGGCCGGACTCATCGAGGGCGAGGACGTCGAGCAGAGCAACCGGCCGAACAAGCGGACCTACCGGCTCACCGACGCCGGAGTCGAGGCCGTGGAAGCCTGGTACGAGGAGACGACCGCCGAGCCGCGGGTGCGGGACGAGTTCTTCATGAAGCTCGCACTCGCCCCGCACTCCGGCACGGCCGACCCGATCACGCTGATCAACAAGCAGCGGCGCCAGTACCTCAACACCATGCGCGACCTGTCCAAACTCGCGGCGACCGAGGAACGCGACAACCGCGTCGCCCAGCTGCTCATCGAGGGCGCCATGCTGCACCTGCAGGCCGACCTCGACTGGCTGGAGCGCTGCCAGGAGGAGCTGGAATGAGAAGGTCCCGCCCGGCACCCGACACACCGCCCGAGCCCGCCGAGCCCGCCGAGCCCGTTACGGAGCCGATCGTGCGCGCCGAGGGCCTCAGCAAGACCCACCACGGCGAGAGCACGCCCGTGCACGCGGTGCGCGGCGTCGACCTCAGCGTGGGACGCGGCGAGTTCGTCGCCGTCACCGGCCCGTCCGGCGCGGGCAAGTCCACGCTCCTGCACCTCGTCGGCGGCCTCCAGCGCCCCGACGCGGGCAGCCTGTGGATCGACGGCCGCCGCGTCGACGGCTACGACGAGGCCCGCTGGGCGGTCCTGCGCCGCCGCAGCATCGGCGTCGTCTTCCAGTTCTTCAACCTCATCTCCAACCTCACCGTCGCCGACAACGTCGAACTGCCCGCCCTCCTCGCCGGCACCGGCCCGAAAGCCGCCCGCGCCGCCCGCGAGGAGCTGCTGGAGGAGCTGGGGCTCGCCGGCAAGGAGCGCTCCATGCCCGGCGAACTCTCCGGCGGCGAACAGCAGCGCGTCGCCCTCGCCCGCGCCCTGGTCAACCATCCGGCGCTGCTCCTGGCCGACGAACCCGCCGGCAGCCTCGACAGCCGGGGCACCCGCGAGGTGCTGCGCCTGCTGTCCCGCTTCCACCAGCGCGGCCAGACGATCGTCCTCGTCACGCACGACGCCCGGGTCGCCAGCGCGGCCGACCGGGTCATCAGCTTCTTCGACGGGCGCATAGCCGACGACGCCGTCCTCGGCGCCGGGCCGCGGCGGCCCCGTCCGGGCGGCGTCGCGGGCACGCTGGAACTGAAGGACTGAGCCGCCGTGCGGGCCGTACTGCGCTGGGCACACGCCGATCTGCGGGCTCACCGGGGGGAGGCGCTGTTCATCCTGCTGGCCACCGCCGGGATCACCGCCTCCCTGCTCCTGGCCGGAGCCCTGTTCAGCTACGCGGCCAACCCCTGGCAGCGCGTCTTCACCCAGTCCGAGGGCGCCCACGTGTGGCTCCACACCCGCGCCGGGACGGAACGCTCCGACGTGGCCGGGCTCGCCCGCCTGGACGGCGTCGCCGACATCGCCGGCCCCTACCGCACCACCCGCACCAGCGCCTCGTCCCCCGGCGCCGAGGCCGCCGTCGAACTGCGCGCCACCGGCCCCGAGCTGCCCGGCACCGCCCGCCCGCTGCTCGTCACCGGCCGCTGGCTGACCGCCGACGACGCCCCGCGGGCCGCCGGGGAGCCGGACCGCGAGCCCGGCGACGGCACCGCGGGGGACTCCCCGCACCCCGGCGTCGTCCTGGAGCAGTCGCTCGCCACCGTCCTCGGCGCCGCACCCGGAGACACCGTCACCGTCCCCGACGAGAACCGGGGACGGCAGCCGCTCACCGTCGTCGGCGTCGTGGAGACCGCCGAACCCCGATACCGCCCCGGCGAACGCGCCGGCACCGCCTGGGTCCTCCCCGGGGCCTTCTCCGGCGCCGCGCCCGACGGCGTCGGACAGACCGTCGGGCTGCGGCTGACCGACCCGGCCGACACCGACTTCCTCGTGCAGCGCGCCGTCACCGAGCTCGGCGCCGACCGGGTCGCCCAGGTCACCAAGTGGCAGCAGGCCAGAGCCGAGGCCGAGGGCGGCGACCGACTGCTCGGCCTGCTCTTCGCCGCGTTCGGCCTGGGCGCGCTCCTCGCCGCCGGGCTCGCCGCCTACGGCGCCATCAACACGCGCGTCCGGGGCCAGCTCCGCGACATCGCCGTCGTCAAGGCCGTCGGCTTCACCCCGGCCCAGGTCGTCAGCACCTTCCTCCTCCAGCACCTCACCTACGCCGTCGTGGGCGTCACCGCCGGGACGGCCGCCATCGCCGTGCTGGGCGACCGCATCCCCGGCCGCATCGGCGAGGCCGCCGGCGTCTGGGACGACCTGCCCGGCCACACCTCCCTGCTGCTCGCCATCCCCGCCGCCGCGGTGCTGTTCATCGTCGCCGCCACCTCGCTCGCCGCCTGGCGGGCCGGACGGGTGCCGCCCGTCCCGGCCGCCCGCGCCGCGCTGCCCGCCGGACGGCGGCTCTCCCCGCCCGCCCGCCGGGCCCTGGGCCTGCGCCTGCCGCCCGCGCTCGTCCTCGGCTGGCGCGGGGCGTTCGCCGGGGCCCCGCGCCGCCTGCGCACCCTCACCTCGGTCGCCCGGCTCGCCGTGCCGCTGTTCATGATCACCGTCGCCCTCACCGCCTGGACCACGGTCGACCGCTTCCGCACCGAACCGGCCGAGGTCGGCATGCCCGCCGCCCTCACCGCCCGGGTGACCGACCCGGGCGCGATCACCGACGCCGAGGCCCGCCGCGTCCTCACCGCCCGCCCCGACGTGGCCGCCGCGCTCCCCGGCGCCGAGGTCGCCGCGCTCGTCCCCGGCCAGACCGGCACGATCACCCTGCGCGGTCTCGGCACCGCGGAGCACCCCTACCCGTTCACCGTCGCCGAGGGCCGCCCGCCCACCGGCCCGGACGAGGCCGTCGCCGGGCAGGGCCTGCTCGACCTGCTGGACGTCGAGGTCGGCGACTGGGTGCGCATGACGGTCGAGGGCCGCCCGCAGATCCTCCACCTCGTGGGCCGCAGCATCGAGCCCGACCGCAACGGCCGCGTCGTCTCCACCCCGCTCGACACGCTGCACGAACGGGACCCCGGCCTGCGCCCGGCCTTCTACCGGCTCGTGCTGGACGAAAGCGCCGACCCCGCGACCGTCCGCGACGCCCTCGCCCCCGCGGTCGGGCCCGCCCTGGAGATCAGCGAGACGCCGTCCTTCACCGACGGCCTCGCCCCCGCCCGGGTCGTGTTCGTCGGGGTCATCGTCGTGCTCGCCCTCATCGGCCTCACCGAACTGCTGACGGCGATCGGGGCGACCGTCCGCGACCGCGGCCGCGACCTGCTCGCGCTCAAGGCCATCGGGCTCACGCCCCGGCAGATCAGCGGTGTCATCGTCGTGGCCACCGGGTTCACGGCCCTGGCCGCCGCCGTCGTCGGCATCGCCCTCGGCGTCCTGGCGGGACGGCTGCTCGTGGACGCGCAGGGCGCCGCCTCCGGCATCGGCGCGGGCATCGCCGCGGCGCCCCCCTTCCCGGTCCTCGCCGGGGTCGCGGCGGCGGCCGTCCTCGGCGCCGTCGCGGTCTCCGCGCTCCCCGCCGCCCGCGCCGCCCGCCGCCGGCTGGCCGACTCCCTCAGTGAGACGCTGTAGCCCGCCGCCGGTCGCCCGCCGCCCGCCGAGCGGCCGCTGCTCCGCACACGGCCTCCTACAATGGCCCCGTGGTGAGCAGCGACTGGCAGACGGATCTGCGCAAAAGGGGCTACCGCCTGACCCCGCAGCGCCAGCTCGTGCTGGAGGCCGTGGACGCCCTGGAGCACGCCACCCCCGACGACATCCTCGCCGAGGTCCGCAGGACCGCCCACGGGGTGAACATCTCCACCGTCTACCGCACGCTGGAGCTCCTGGAGGAGCTCGGCCTCGTCAGCCACGCCCACCTGGGCCACGGCGCCCCCACCTACCACCTCGCCGACCGGCACCACCACATGCACCTCGTCTGCCGGGACTGCACGACCGTCATCGAGGTCGACGTCGCCATGGCGGCGGGCTTCACCGACGAACTGCGCAGGCGCTTCGGCTTCGACACCGACATGAAGCACTTCGCGATCTTCGGCCGCTGCGAGCAGTGCGGCACGCCGGAGCCGGACGGCGCGCCGTAGGCTTGCAGGCATGTCCTACCTGAGCCCTCTGCTGTCCCTGCCCGGCGCGGTCGCCGGTGAAGAGCCGGACGAAGGCGTCGCCGCCCACTACGGCGACCTGTTCCGCGAACAGCGCCACCTCGCGGACGGCGTCGGGTTCGTGGACCTCTCGCACCGGGGCGTGGTGACGGTCTCCGGCGCGGACCGGCTGAGCTGGCTCCACCTGCTGCTGACCCAGCACGTCAGCGACCTGCCCCCGCACCGGGCGACGGAGGCGCTGGTCCTCTCCGCCAACGGCCACATCGAGCACGCCCTGTACCTCGTGGACGACGGCGAGACGGTGTGGGCGCACACCGAGCCGGGCGCCCAGGACGCGCTCATCGCGTACCTGGAGTCGATGAAGTTCTTCTACCGCGTCGAGGTCGCCGACCGGACGGACGCGTTCGCCGTCGTCCACCTCCCGGCCGGTTCCATCACCGCCACGCCCGAGGGCGTCCTGGCCCGCGAGACGCCGCACGGACGCGACCTCTTCCTGCCCCGGGAGCGGCTGTCCGCCTTCGCCGAGGAGCACGGCCCGGCGGCCGGCGTCCTCGCGCACGAGGCCCTGCGCATCGAGGCGCACCGCCCCCGGCACGGCCTGGAGACCGACCACCGCACCATCCCGCACGAGCTGGGCTGGCTGGAGACGGCCGTCCACCTGCAGAAGGGGTGCTACCGGGGGCAGGAGACGGTGGCCCGCGTCCACAACCTCGGCCGCCCGCCGCGTCGGCTGGTCTTCCTCCACCTCGACGGCAGCGAGGTCAAGATCCCCGTGCACGGCGACCCGGTGCGGCTCGCGTCCGACGGCGCCGAGGGCCGCGCCGTGGGCTTCGTGACGAGCTCCGCCCGCCACCACGAGCTCGGCCCCATCGCGCTGGCACTGGTCAAGCGCAACGTGCCCGCCGACGCCGAACTGCTCGCCGGTGAGCGCACGGCCGCGGCCCAGGAGCTCGTCGTCCGCCCCTGACGCACCCGCGACCCCCGTCCGACGCTCCGGGCCCCGGTCCCGGAGCGTCGGGAAGCCCCCGGCTCAGCTGTTCTCGCGCACGAACGCGCCCAGCGTCTCGACGGCCGCCGGGTTGCGCGGGCTCTCCACCAGGTCCACGTAGTCCAGGACGACGATCTTGTCGTTCTTGATCGCGGAGACGTTCTTCAGCGGTCCGAAGGACTTCAGGAACTCCTCCTTCTGCTCCGCCGTCACGTCCCCGTAGTCGTTGATGACGATGATCTCGGGGTCACGCTCGACGACGGTCTCCCAGCCCACGGTCACCCACGAGTCCTCCAGGTCGGACATGACGTGGTCGCCGCCCGCCTTGGTGATGATGTCGTGCGGCCCGGCGAAACGGCCCGACGTCAGCGGCTTGTCCCGCCCGTCGTCGTACAGGAACACCCGCGGCCGGTCCTCGCCCTCCGGGGCCTGCTCCCGGACCGCCGCGACGCGCTCCTCGAAGTCGGCGACCAGCTTCTCCGCCCGGTCCTCGACGTCGAAGATCTTCCCCAGGTTCCGCAGGTCGGTGTAGAGCGCGTCGAGCGGCGACATGACGCCGCGCGCCTTGCCCTCACCGTTGCGGCACGACTCCGACAGCAGGTAGGAGTCGATGCCCAGCTTCTCCAGCGTGGCGGGGGTGAAGCCCTCGGCCTCGTTGAACCCGTAGTTCCAGCCCGCGAAGACGAGGTCCGCGTCCGCCCCGACGGCGATCTCCTTGCTGATCGACTCCTTGCCCAGCCACTCGGTCTTCTCGTAGCCGTCGGCCCACGGCACGCCCGAGGTCTCGCCGTGCCGGTCCCGCATGACGTAGCCCGCCATGTGGTCCTCCAGCTCCAGGGCGAACATGATCTCGGTGATGCCGACGTCGTTCGTCACCACGCGCTCCGGCGCCGCGTCGAACGTCCTCTCCTCGCCGCAGTTGGTCACGGTCACGGGGTAGTGGCCGCCGCCCCCCTTGCCCTCCGCCTCGCTCTCCTCGACCTGCGCACCGCAGCCGGTGACGAGGGCGAGCGCGGTGAGCGCGGAGAACGCCGGAAGAACGGATCGCAGCGGATGACGCATGGTGGAGCTCCTTGCAGAGGTGGGAACACGGACCGTGGGGGGTGGAAGCCTCGTCGGGTGGACCACGCCGTCAGCCCAGCCGGTCGAACAGCAGCTGCACCGACCCCGACTCCGGGTGCCTGACGCGGTGCGCCCGCACCCCGAAGACGTCGGCCAGCAGCTGCGGGGTGAGGACGTCGGCGGGCGCACCGGAGGCGACGATCGCGCCCCGCGCGATGACGTACAGCTCGTCGCAGTACCCGGCGGCCAGGTTCAGGTCGTGCAGCGCCGTCAGCACCGTCATGCCGCCCGGCACGTCCCCCGCCGCCCGGTCCCGCACCAGCGTCAGGACCTCCAGCTGCTGGGCGATGTCCAAGTGGTTCGTCGGTTCGTCGAGCACCAGCACCTTCGGCTCCTGCGCCAGCGCCCGCGCGATGAGCACCCGCTGCTTCTCGCCGCCCGAGAGGCTCAGGAACGCCCGCTCGGCCAGGTGCGCGGCGCCCACGCGGTCCAGCGCGCGGGCGCAGTGGTCGCGGTCGGCGGCCGACGTCCGGGCCGACGCGCGCTGGTGCGGCAGCCGTCCCATCGCCACCACCTCGGCGACGGTGAACCCGAACTCCGTCACCACCTCCTGCGGCAGCGCCGCCAGCCGCCGCGCCCCCTCGCGCGGCGCCATGGCGTGCAGGTCCTCGCCGTCCAGCCGCACCGTCCCGGCGGTCGGGCGCAGCGCCCGGTAGACGCACCGCAGCAGGGTCGACTTCCCGCTCCCGTTGGGCCCGACGAGCCCCACCAGCCGTCCGCTGCCCGCCCGCAGCGTCACATCCCGCACCAGGTGGGCCCCGGCGATCCGCACGCTCAGCCCGTCGACGTCGACCTTCATCAGGCGGCTCCGAACGTGTAGCCACGGCGCCGCATCAGCAGCAGGAAGGACGGCACACCGATCACGGCCGTCAGAACGCCCACCGGCAGCTCCACCGGAGCCAGCACCGTGCGGGAGGCCACGTCCACCCACACCAGCAGCAGCGCCCCCGCCGGCGGCGCCACGGCCAGCAGCCGGCGGTGGTCGGCGCCCACCAGCATCCGCGTCGCGTGCGGCACCATCAGCCCGACGAACCCGATCGTCCCGCTGACGGCGACCAGCGCCCCGGTGACCAGCGCCGTCATCAGGAACAGCTCCCGGCGGAACCGCTCCGCGCCCACCCCGAGCGCCGCCGCCGTCTCGTCGCCCATCGCCAGCGCGTTCAACCGCCGCGCGGACAGGGCCAGATAGGCCAGCCCGGCGCACACCGCGCCCGCCGCGATCGGCACCGACTGCCACGTCGCGCCGCCCAGGCTGCCCATCAGCCACATCATCGCCGAGCGCGCCGCCTCCCCCCGCTCGGCGGCGAACACCATCAGCGTCGTGATCGAGGAGAAGCCGTAGTACATCGCCGTCCCCGTCAGCACCAGCCGCAGCGGCGTCATGCCCTGCGCGCTGCGCGCCACCACGTAGACCAGCGCCATCGCCCCGAGCGCCGAGACGAACGCCGCCCCCGACAGCGCCCACACCCCGAGCATCCCGAACGCCCCGAAGATCAGCACCGCGTTGGCCCCGACGGCCGCCCCCGAGGAGATCCCCAGCACGAACGGGTCCGCCAGCGCGTTGCGCACCATGGCCTGCAACGCCACCCCCACGGCCGCCAGCCCCGCACCGACCACGGCCGCCAGCAGCGCCCTCGGCAGCCGCAGTTCCCACACGATCGTGTAGGCCGAGACGTCCTCGGCGGCCACGACGCCGCCCGTCAGCCCGGCCCGCAGCAGGCCCAGGGCCTCCCCGAACGACAACCCCGCGGCCCCCAGGCCCACGGCGGCGGGGACGGAGCAGAGCAGCGCGAGCAGCAGCCCGCACACCAGGGCGGGCACGGGAAGACGGCGCGGCGCGGGCGGCCGGTCCGCGTCCCCGCCGGGTGGCGCGGCCGACGGCGTGCCGACCTCGGATCTGACCGGTGTGGCCACGGGCGGATCACCTTCGCCTCGGGCCGTGCGCGTATCGGGCAGGAGCTGCCCGGCCGTCCCGTGCGCGGCGACCAGCACCGCGCGCGGCGTCACCGCGCGGCTTCCCCTCGCAGTCCACGACGAGTTGACAGGAGCGTTGCGCCACCGCAGGTGATCGGGCTCGCGGAGCCGGGTGACGGCTCCGCCTACCGTTGCGGGTCAGCGCCGGGATTCGACCGGCTTCCCCCGCGGAGGCGTACCGCAGCGTACCGCCTCGCGCCGCCCGCCCGACCGCCGCCCGGGATAATCGGACCCATGGACGACGCATCCCCGCGGCCCCCGGCCGCCGCCCGCCCCGCGCCCGGCGGACCCGCGACGGACCCCGACGCGCCCCGCCCCGCGCCCCTGCGCTTCTACGGCACCACCTGGGTCGACCACAGCGGCGGCTACACCCTGCGCCGCGCCGGCCTCGCCCTCGGCGCGCTCGGTGCGGCGGCGGCCGGCGCCGCGGTCCTCGTCCTCGCCTACCAGGGGCTCACCATCGCCGCCGTCGGCGGGCTGGTGAACCTCCTCGTCCTGGCGGCCTTCGCCCTGTGCAGCGCCCTCGCCTTCGTCCGCACCTGGTCGGGCTACCTCCGCCGCCCCGAGGGCGACGACCCCGTCGCGAGCAGCCAGGGCCTGCGGTTCATCGGGTTCCTCGGCGTGCTCCTCGCCTACGCCGCCCGCACCCTCGTCGAAGCGCCCGGCGAGCGGCTGCACCGCGCCGAGTACGAGCGGGCCCTCGCCCGGCACGAACGCCGCCGCAGCACCCGCACCGGCAACCCGGCGGCCCGTCGCAGGAACTCCCGGCGCCGACGCTGAGGCACACCCAGGGGGCACCGTCGGCGTTTCCCCCTTGACCCGCCGACCCCGCCGGGCGCACGTTCGGCGCATGACCGACCCCGCGCCGCCCGGCGCCGTCCACGCCCGCGACCTCACGGTGCGCCGAGGCCCCCGCACCGTCCTGAGCGGCCTGACCTTCGACGTCCGGCCCGGCACCGTCACCGGCCTGCTCGGGCCCTCCGGCGGCGGCAAGTCCACCCTCATGCGCGCCGTCGTCGGTACCCAGGCCCACGTCACCGGCACCCTCGACGTCCTCGGCCGCCCGGCGGGCCACCCCGACCTGCGCCGCCGCGTCGGGTACGTCACCCAGGCGCCGTCCGTCTACACCGACCTCACCCCGCGCCAGAACCTCGACTACTTCGCCGCCGTCCTCGGCGTCCGCCGCGCCGAGCGGGCCGGACACGTCGGCCGCACCCTGGCGGATGTCGACCTCACCGACCACGCCGACGACCTCGCCCGCACGCTCTCCGGCGGCCAGCTCTCCCGCGTCTCCCTCGCCGTCGCCCTCCTCGGCCGTCCCGAGCTCCTCGTCCTCGACGAACCCACCGTCGGCCTCGACCCCGTCCTGCGGCGCGACCTGTGGGACCTCTTCCACCGCCTGGCCCACGAGCACGGCACGACGCTCCTCATCTCCTCCCACGTCATGGACGAGGCCGACCGCTGCCAGCGGCTGCTCCTCCTGCGCGAGGGCCGCCTCCTCGCCGACGACACCCCCGACGCGCTGCGCACCCGCACCGGAGCCGGCACCGTGGAGGGCGCCTTCCTCCACCTCGTCGAGACCGGGGCCGCCGCATGACGTCCTCCCTGCCGTCCCCGTCCCGCGTCCTGGCCACCGCGCGACGCGTCCTGCGCCAGCTCGCCCACGACCCCCGCACCATCGCACTGCTGCTGCTCGTCCCCGTCCTGCTGCTGGTGCTGCTCTACTACGTCTTCGACGCCGACCGCACGGCCTTCGACCCCATCGGCGCCGCGCTCCTCGGCATCTTCCCGCTGACCACGATGTTCCTCGTGACCAGCATCGCGACCCTCCGCGAGCGCACCTCCGGCACCCTCGAACGCCTGCTGGCGATGCCGCTGGGCAAGGCCGACCTGATCCTGGGCTACGCCCTCGCCTTCGGAGCGCTCGCCACGGTGCAGGCGACCCTCGCCACGACCGTCGCCGTCTGGGCCCTCGACCTCGACATCGCCGGATCCACCTGGCTGCTGCTCCTCATCGCCCTGCTCGACGCCCTGCTCGGCACCGCGCTCGGCCTCTTCGTCTCGGCGTTCGCCCGGTCCGAGTTCCAGGCCGTCCAGTTCATGCCCGCGGTGATCTTCCCGCAGCTCCTGCTGTGCGGCCTGTTCGCGCCGCGCGACAGCATGCAGCCGGTCCTGGAGGCCGTCTCGAACGTCCTGCCCATGTCCTACGCCGTCGACGGCATGCGCGAGGTCCTCCAGCACCCCGAGGTGACGGCCGACTACGTCCGCGACGCGCTCGTCGTCGGCGGGAGCGCCGCCCTGGTCCTCGCCGTCGGTGCCGCCACCCTGCGCCGTCGGACCACCTGACGTACCAGCGGGCGGACGGCGCCGCCCGGCCGCGGTCCGCTTTTGCCACGATGGAGGCATGACGCAGAAAGTCGCCGTGCTCGGCACGGGCAAGATCGGTGAAGCGCTCCTCAGCGGCATGATCCGCGGTGGCTGGTCGCCCGACGACCTGCTGGTCACCGCACGCCGCCCCGAACGGGCGGCCGAGCTGCGCCGCCGACACGGCGTCGAGGCGGTCACCAACGCCGAGGCCGCCAAGGCCGCCGACACCCTCATCCTGACCGTCAAACCGCAGGACATGGCCGCCCTGCTCGACGAACTCGCCCCGCACACCCCGGCCGACCGCCTGGTCATCAGCGGCGCAGCCGGCATCCCCACCGGCTTCTTCGAGGCCCGCCTCGCCGAGGGCACGCCCGTCATCCGCGTCATGACGAACACCCCCGCCCTGGTGGACGAGGCCATGTCCGTCATCTCGGCCGGCACCCACGCGAGCGAAGCGGACCTGCGTCACGCGGAGGAGATCTTCAACGGCGTCGGCAAGACGCTGCGCGTCCCCGAGAGCCAGCAGGACGCCGCCACCGCGCTGTCCGGCTCCGGCCCCGCGTACTTCTACTTCCTCGTCGAGGCCATGACGGACGCCGGGATCCTCCTGGGCCTGCCCCGGGACAAGGCGCACGACCTCATCGTGCAGGCCGCCGTCGGCGCCGCCGTCATGCTCCGCGACAGCGGCGAACACCCCGTCAGGCTGCGGGAGAACGTCACGTCCCCCGCCGGAACGACGATCAACGCGATCCGCGAGTTGGAGAACCACGGCGTACGGGCGGCCCTCATCGCCGCCCTCGAAGCCGCCCGCGACCGCAGCCGCGCCCTGGCCGGGGGCCAGGGCTGAGCACGCCGTTTGGACGTGGCGGGGGCGTCGTGTAGAGTTCTTCGAGTTGTCAGCGGGTCGACACGACTCCGCGAAGCAGCACCTCCGCCACATCCGGTGGCAACCCCTACTGACGTACGACTCCCGATCGGGATGGCTTTCGGCATGCCGGAATCCCTTTCGAATCGCTCGATTTTGAGCGGTGCGGGAAATCCTCTAAAGTAGCGGTCACGCCGGAAGGCGGTCCCCGCCGACAGGGGAATTCGGATGCGAATCCAGCCGGAAACGGCAAGGACGAAGATCTGATAGA
>NZ_JACXYU010000018.1 GCF_014779715.1 Streptomyces chumphonensis | reverse complement strand
ACTGCGCACCGAAGCCGTCATGACCTCCGCCTCTGCCGGCATCGACGACCTCACCCACACCGGTGACAAGACGACGACGACCGTGGCCATGGACTTCGGCCGGATCACCCTCGACCAGGACCTGATCCTGTACCTGTTCGGTACGCCGGGGCAGGACCGGTTCTGGTTCATGTGGGACGACCTGGTGCGCGGGGCGATCGGTGCCGTCGTGCTCGTCGACACGCGGCGGCTGGCGGACTGCTTCCCGGCGGTGGACTACTTCGAGAACAGCGGGCTCCCCTTCGTCATCGCCCTCAACGGGTTCGACGGCCACCAGCCCTACAGCCCCGACGAGGTGCGCGAGGCGTTGCAGATCGGGCCGGACACCCCGATCATCACGACCGACGCCCGGCACCGCGCCGACGCGAAGAGCGCGCTGATCACCCTCGTGGAACACGCCCTCATGGCCCGCCTGCGCTGACGCGGGCCCTGTCGCCCCCGGCCGCACGGGCCCGGGGGCGGGCCTGTCACGGCCGCGGGGCGACGGGTGAACGGCAGCGGATACGCTGAGTCCTCACCGTCCGTCCGAGGCCACCGAAGGGTCACCGCACCGTGCGCATCGCCAGATTCTCCATCGACGGCAACGTCGGATTCGGCGTCGTGGAGGGCGACGCCGACACCGAGCCCGGACTCGTGCTCGACATCATCAAGGGACACCCCTTCGGTGAGTTCGAGCGGTCCGGCCAGAAGGTCCCGCTCGGCCAGGTGCGGCTGCTCGCCCCCGTCCTCCCCAGCAAGGTCGTGGCCGTCGGCCGCAACTACGCGGAGCACGCCGAAGAGCTGGGACACACCGTCCCCGAGACCCCGGTGGTCTTCTTCAAGCCCTCCACCTCGGTCGTCGGCCCCGGCGACCCGGTCGCCTACCCGGCGTTCTCCGCCGACGTCCAGCACGAGGCGGAGCTCGCCGTCGTCATCGGGCGCATGTGCCACCAGGTGCCGCGAGAGCGCGTCGCCGAGGTGGTCCTCGGCTACACCTGCGCCAACGACCTCACCGCGCGCGACGTCCAGCGCGGCGAGGAGCAGTGGGCGCGGTCGAAGGGCTTCGACGGCTCCTGCCCGCTCGGTCCGTGGGTCGAGACCGAGCTGGACCCCGCCGACGTCGCCGTGGCCTGCACGGTCAACGGTGAACAGCGGCAGTTGGGCCGCACCGGCGAGATGGTCCGTTCCGTGGCCGACCTCGTCGTGCACATCAGCGAGGCGATGACCCTCCTGCCCGGCGACGTCATCCTCACCGGCACCCCCGCGGGCGTCGGCCCCCTCAACGTCGGCGACGAGGTCGCCGTCACCATCGAAGGCATCGGCACTCTCACCAACAAGGTGATCAAGCGTGGCTAGCGCAAGCACCCCGGCACCCGTCCGGGTCCGTTTCTGTCCCTCGCCGACCGGCAACCCGCACGTGGGCCTGGTCCGCACCGCCCTGTTCAACTGGGCGTTCGCCCGCCACCACGGCGGCACGCTGGTGTTCCGCATCGAGGACACCGACGCCGCACGGGACTCGGAGGAGTCCTACCAGCAGCTCCTGGACTCCATGCGGTGGCTCGGGTTCGACTGGGACGAGGGCCCCGAGATCGGCGGCCCGCACGCGCCGTACCGGCAGTCGCAGCGCATGGACCTCTACGCGGAGGTGGCGCGGAAGCTGCTCGACGCCGGTCACGCCTACCGCTGCTACTGCACCACGGAGGAGCTGGACGCCCGCCGCGAGGCCGCCCGCAAGGCCGGCCGTCCCTCCGGCTACGACGGGCTGTGCCGCGACCTCAGCGCCGAGCGGGTCGCCGCGTACGAGGCGGAGGGCCGCACGGCCGTCGTGCGCTTCAAGATGCCCGACGAGGCGATCACCTTCACCGATCTGGTGCGGGGCGAGCTGACCTTCCAGCCGGAGAACGTGCCCGACTTCGGCATCGTCCGGGCCAACGGCGCACCGCTGTACACGCTGGTCAACCCGGTCGACGACGCGTTGATGGAGATCACCCACGTGCTGCGCGGCGAGGACCTGCTCTCCTCCACCCCGCGCCAGATCGCCCTGTACCGGGCGCTCGCGGAGATCGGCGTCGGCAACGGCGGCACCCCGCAGTTCGGCCACCTGCCCTACGTGATGGGCGAGGGCAACAAGAAGCTGTCCAAGCGGGACCCGGAGTCCTCGCTCAACCTCTACCGCGAGCGCGGCTTCCTGCCGGCCGGGCTGCTCAACTACCTGTCCCTGCTCGGCTGGTCGCTGGCGGAGGACCGGGACATCTTCTCCATGGAGGAGATGGTCGCCGCCTTCGAGATCACGGCCGTGAACGCCAATCCGGCCCGATTCGACCTCAAGAAGTGCGAGGCCGTCAACGCCACGCACCTGAGGGAGATGCCGGTCGCGGAGTTCGCCGCCGCCTGCGAGCCGTGGCTCAGGGCGCCGTTCGCCCCGTGGAAGCCCGAGGCGTTCGACCGGGCGGCCTTCGAGGAGCTGGCACCGCTGGCCCAGACCCGGCTGACCGTCCTGTCCGACATCACGGCCAACGTGGACTTCCTGTTCCTGGACGAGCCGGTGCGGGACGAGGGCTCCTGGGCCAAGGCCATGAAGCCCGGGGCGGAGGCCCTGCTCGTCACGGCCCGGGAGAGGCTCGCGGCCGCCGAGTGGAACGCCGAGGCCCTGAAGGCCGCCGTCCTCGCGGCCGGCGAGGAGCACGGGCTCAAGCTCGGGAAGGCGCAGGCGCCCGTCCGGGTCGCGGTGACGGGGCGCACCGTCGGCCTCCCGCTGTTCGAGTCGCTGGAGGTCCTGGGCCGCGAGCGCACCCTGGCCCGCGTCGACGCGGCTCTGGGGCGGCTGTCGGCCTGACGGCGGCGTCGTGCCGGGTGGGACGCGACGGGACGTGTGTCCGGCCCCACCCGGACCCGGGGGACGCGGGCGCGGCGGCACAACCCGTTTTGGAGCACCGCACGCGATCGGGTAATGTTCTTCCTGTCGCCGAGCGGGCAGGCCGAAAGGCCGGAACACCGGGAGGCGGCTCACCTGGACGAAACCCCCACCGGGGGTTGAGTTTTGGTGGGGTATGGTGTAATTGGCAGCACGACTGATTCTGGTTCAGTTAGTCTAGGTTCGAGTCCTGGTACCCCAGCGCGATCTTTCTCAGCAAGATCGATGCCCCCGTTGTGTAGCGGCCTAGCACGCCGCCCTCTCAAGGCGGTAGCGCCGGTTCGAATCCGGTCGGGGGTACTGGCTCTCTTCGAGAGCCGTGCTGGGGCCCCCGTTGTGTAGCGGCCTAGCACGCCGCCCTCTCAAGGCGGTAGCGCCGGTTCGAATCCGGTCGGGGGTACTCGATCGACGAAGGCCCGCACCTCTCGGTGCGGGCCTTCGCGCTGTTCAGGACCGGGTTCCCACGCCCTTTCCGTACCGGCGGGTCGCCTCCTCGGCGTGGGCCATGCGCCGAAGGCCCAGCAGAACGGGCTCGTAGAGCACCGTCAGGGCCACGGCGGCTTCCAGCTGCGTCGTGGGCGTCTCGAAACCCTCGACGAGATCCATGTCGTGGGCGGCCAGCTCGCCCGCGAGCCGGGCGTACGGCATCAGGTGCTCCGCCGAACACGGGTAGCCGAGCTGCATGAGCGTGGCCACGGCCGTCACCAGCATCTCCTGGCCCACGGACGTGGTCGCGTGGTCCCATCCCAGCGCGTTCCGCAGCTCGGCGACGCGTCCGCCGGCGGCCTCCAGCACCTCGGGGTCGACGGCGGATCCTCGGGGCGGCGGGAGGGACTCCACGGCGATGCCGAGCCGTGCGTCGTGGGGCAGCGACGCGTCCTCGATGGCGTGGAGCACCTCCTTCGCCGTGGCCACCGGCACGCGGCCGACCTGGATGAGCGCGCGCACCAGGCCGAGGCGGCGTACATGCTCCTCGCCGTACTCGGCCTGGGTCGCCGTGACCCGCTCGCCGGGCGGCAGGAGCCCCTCCCGGAGGTAGTACTTGATCGTCGCGGTCGGCACCCCGCTGCGTCCGCTCAGTTCCGCCAGTCTCATGCCGGTGATTCTCCCGTCTTCGCCGTTCACCCCTGAGGGGCCTTGCGCCCGACCGAGGGAGAGTGGCACTATCCAATCACGGGATAGTGTTGCTATCCAATACGGTGTGAGACGTCACGCGGGCCGCCGACGGCGCGTTCGCGTGCCGCGTGGACGAGGGGACGGGTGTCATGGCGCACGCAGTCGTCGAAGGACGGATGACCGCTGCGATCGAGGGGGAGGTCACCGTCTTCCTGATCGGGTTGCGCATCAACCGGTTGCGTTCCGTGCGCAGCTGGTGGCCGGCGTTCACGGCGATGCCGCGCATGCTCAAGGAGCTGAGCCGGGACGAGACGAGCGGCATGATCGGTTACCGGCTCCTGAGCGGGGGGCCGCGGCTCTTCTTCGTGGTGCAGTACTGGGCGTCGCACGAGAAGCTGATCGCGTACGCCTCCGCGCAGGACAAGGAGCACCGCCCGGCCTGGACGGCGTTCAACCGCCGGGCACGGCAGGCCGCAGGTGCCGTGGGGATCTGGCACGAGACCTACGTCGTGCCCGCGGGGGCCTACGAGGCCATTTACGTGTCTATGCCGCCCTTTGGGCTGGGTGCCGCCACCGGCGTCATACCGGTGGGGCGCAGAGGGGAACGGGCGGGCGCGCGGCTGCGGCTCAGCTCCTCGGAGCAGGGCTGAGCCGCAGGGGCGGGAGAGTGGTTCCGGTGCGTGCCGCCGACGGCGTTCAGCCGCGCCGCAGGGCCTCCGAGAGGCGGTTCGCGGCGTCGACGATGGCCTGGGCGTGCATGCGGCCCGGGTGCCGAGTGAGCCGCTCGATCGGTCCGGACACCGATACGGCCGCCACGACGCGGTTGGACGGGCCGCGCACGGGGGCCGAGACGGAGGCCACGCCCGGTTCCCGTTCGCCGACGGACTGCGCCCAGCCACGGCGTCGTACGCCGGAGAGGGCGGTCGCGGTGAACCGGGCCCCCTGGAGGCCGCGGTGCAGTCGTTCCGGCTCCTCCCAGGCCATGAGGATCTGGGCGGCCGAGCCGGCCTTCATCGGGAGCGTGGAGCCGACGGGAACGGTGTCGCGCAGGCCGGAGAGCCGCTCGGCCGCGGCCACGCAGATGCGCATGTCGCCCTGACGCCGGTAGAGCTGCGCGCTCTCCCCGGTGACGTCGCGGAGGTGCGTCAGGACGGGACCGGCCGAGGCCAGCAGCCGGTCCTCGCCGGCGGCGGCCGCCAGTTCGGACAGGCGGGGGCCCAGGATGAACCTGCCCTGCATGTCCCGGGCGACGAAGCGGTGGTGTTCAAGTGCCACCGCCAGTCGGTGCGCCGTCGGTCGTGCCAGCCCGGTCGCGCTCACCAGCCCGGCGAGAGTGGCCGGACCGGACTCCAGAGCGCTCAGTACCAGAGCTGCCTTGTCGAGAACGCCCACACCACTTGAGGCGCCGCTAGAGTTGTCCATGCGTCGATACTCGCGTCTCACATTACGAAACGCAAGTTCAATATCTCCGGAAACCCGCCAGGCTGGAGTGACGGCCACCACCTGGGCATCCCCAGCGGCGGGGCAAGGATCTCTATATGGGGTCGGCGGCGCGGCCGACCGGAGGGATAGCGATGGGACGGACACTCGCGGAGAAGGTCTGGGACGACCATGTCGTTCGGCGTGTGGAGGGGGAGCCCGACCTGCTCTACATCGATCTTCATCTGCTGCACGAGGTGACCAGCCCGCAGGCCTTCGACGGCCTGCGCAAGAGCGGGCGCCAGGTGCGGCGCACCGACCTCACCATCGCCACCGAGGACCACAACACCCCGACCCTCGACATCGACAAGCCGATCGCCGACCCGGTCTCGCGGACCCAGCTGGAGACCCTGCGCAAGAACTGCGCGGACTTCGGTGTGCGGCTGCACCCCCTGGGCGACGTCGAGCAGGGCGTCGTGCACGTCGTCGGCCCCCAGCTGGGGCTGACGCAGCCGGGGATGACCGTGGTGTGCGGTGACAGCCACACCTCCACCCACGGTGCCTTCGGAGCGCTGGCCTTCGGTATCGGCACCAGCCAGGTCGAGCACGTCCTGGCCACGCAGACACTGCCGCTGGCGCCGTTCAGGACGATGGCGGTCACGGTCAACGGCGAACTGCCCGAGGACGTCACCGCCAAGGACCTCATCCTCGCCGTGATCGCGAAGATCGGCACCGGTGGGGGTCAGGGCTACGTGCTGGAGTACCGCGGCGAGGCCATCGAGAAGCTGTCGATGGAGGCGCGGATGACCATCTGCAACATGTCCATCGAGGCCGGTGCCCGGGCGGGGATGATCGCTCCCGACGAGACCACCTTCGCCTATCTCCAGGGCCGTCCCCACGCGGCCGAGGGCGCCGACTGGGAGGAGGCCGTCGCCTACTGGCGGACGCTGCGGACCGACGACGACGCGGTGTTCGACCACGAGGTCGTCATCGAGGCCGCCGAGCTGGCACCGTTCGTCACCTGGGGCACCAACCCCGGCCAGGGCGCGCCGCTGTCCGCGAGCGTCCCGGACCCGGCCTCCTTCACGGACGTCAGTGAGAAGCTCGCGGCGGAGAACGCCCTGACCTACATGGGTCTGTCCGCCGGCCAGCGCCTGCGGGACATCAAAGTCGACACCGTGTTCGTCGGCTCGTGCACCAACGGCCGCATCGAGGACCTGCGCTCGGCCGCGGCCGTCATCGAGGGCCGCCAGGTCGCCGACGGCGTCCGGATGCTGATCGTGCCGGGCTCCGTGCGCGTCGCCCTCCAGGCCGTGGAGGAGGGGCTGGACAAGGTGTTCACCGCGGCGGGGGCCGAATGGCGGCACGCCGGTTGCTCGATGTGCCTCGGTATGAACCCCGACCAGCTGGCCCCCGGCGAGCGCTCGGCCTCCACCTCCAACCGCAACTTCGAGGGCCGGCAGGGCAAGGGCGGGCGGACCCACCTGGTCTCCCCGCCGGTGGCCGCCGCCACGGCGGTACTCGGGCACCTCGCCTCGCCCGCCGACCTGTCCGACAACGCCGTGCCCGCGGGAGTCTGAACACCATGGAAGCCTTCACCACCCACACCGGCCGGGCCGTTCCGCTGCGCCGCAGCAACGTCGACACCGACCAGATCATCCCCGCGCACTGGCTGAAGAAGGTCACCCGTGACGGGTTCGAGGACGGCCTCTTCGAGGCGTGGCGCAAGGACGGGGCGTTCGTGCTGAACCAGCCCGAACGCCAGGGTGCCACCGTTCTGGTGGCGGGCCCCGACTTCGGCACCGGTTCGTCGCGGGAACACGCCGTCTGGGCCCTGCAGAACTACGGTTTCAAGACGGTGGTCTCCTCCCGCTTCGCCGACATCTTCCGAGGCAACTCGCTCAAGAACGGCCTGCTCACCGTGGTGCTTCCGCAGGAGACGGTGGACGCGCTGTGGCAGCTCACGGAGGAGGACCCGGCAACGGAGATCACCGTCGACCTGGTGGCGCGCAAGGTCCTCGCGCCCGGTGTCGAGGCGGACTTCGAGCTGGACGAGAACGCCCGCTGGCGTCTTCTGGAAGGGCTGGACGACATCAGCATCACCTTGCAGAACGAGGGCGACATCGCCGCCTACGAGAGCGGACGTCCCTCCTTCAAGCCACAGACGCAGGCGGCCTGAGCCAGGGGCCGACTCCCCGTTCGCAGCATCGCGGTGCCCCGTTCTCCGGAACGGGGCACCGCGTTTTCGTGTGCTTCGGACGGGTACGCGCGGCTGCGAAATCGACCCGTTTACCGCGCAGTTGGCTGGAAAGGTAGCCTGGGTGGCTGGAAGTGCACTGGTCCACCCGGGCGGAGCGTTGAGGCCCCACGAGGCGACAACTCCCCCCAGATGGCACAATCGGTGCATGGACGGCGATGACGAACTGGCTCTGTACGGTCTCGTCGCCGACCGGCTCAAGGAAGCGCACCGCAAGGTGCGCGCACTGCAAGTCCCGGAGGGCGAACGGGAGGCGCTCACCCGGAAGCTGCTCGTCATCACGGCGGCGGCGAAGCACGACCTGGCCTCGGCGGCGCGGAGGCTCGAACGGCTGATGGAGGAGATCGACGGCCGCCGCTTCCCTTCTGCATGACCGGCGGAGTTCGTTGCGGCACAAGGGTGATTAGCCCGTTTCGTGTTTGATTTGCGGTATATATCTGCCTACCGTGCGAAAAAGCGTGAACACCATTCGTGACGGAATGCCTCTGAAGGGGAAGACGTGAACAAGGCGCAGCTCGTTGAAGCAATCCAGGACAAGCTGGGCGGTCGGCAGCAGGCCGCGGACGCGGTCGACCACGTACTGGACGCGATCGTCCGCACGGTGTGCGCGGGCGAGCGTGTGTCGGTCACCGGCTTCGGCTCGTTCGAGAAGGTCGAGCGCCCCGCGCGGTACGCTCGCAACCCGCAGACCGGCGAACGGGTTCGGGTCAAGAAGACGGCCGTGCCCCGCTTCCGGGCGGGTCAGGGGTTCAAGGACCTGGTGAGCGGCGCCAAGAAGCTCCCGAAGAACGACGTCGCGGTCAAGAAGGCCCCCAAGGGCAGCCTCTCGGGCGGCACGACGACGAAGAAGGCGGCCACGAAGAAGGCCGCGGCGAAGAAGGCGGCGGCCAAGAAGACCACCGCCAAGAAGACCGCTCCCGCCAAGAAGACGAGCGCGGCCAAGACCGCGACGAAGAAGACGGCGACCGCGAAGAAGTCCAGCCCGGCCAAGGCCGCGGCGAAGAAGGCGGCGGCCAAGAAGACCACGGCCAAGAAGACCGCCGCGAAGAGCGCGCCGACGAAGAAGAGCACGGCGAAGAAGGCGCCCGCGAGCAAGACCTCCGCGCGCAAGACCGCCGCGAAGAAGAGCGCGCGCAGCCGCTGAGCCTCCGCTCACGCCGTCGGGCCGGGCCCCACGGGGGAGCCCGGCCCGCAGCACGTCCCCACCGCGAACCCTCGACCGCCGCGGCCCGCGCGGTACACCGGGGATGGCGCAGGCCATAGGCTCTGTCCATGCAGGCCACCGCGTACACCTTCGATCCGCAGACCCGCACGGGCAGCGTCCTGTTGGACGACGGCACCCCCGTGCCGTTCGACGCCGCCGCCTTCGACGCCGGAGGGTTGCGGCTGCTCCGGCCCGGGCAGCGGGTGCGCATCGAGACGACGGGCGGTGGCGAGGAGCGCCGCGTCACCCTCGTGACGCTGCAGACGTTCTGAGCGTGTGCCGTCCCACTCCGAGCTCCAGTGCCGCCCGCAGATCCGCTCCGGTGTCGACGTCCCGCCGCACGCTGTCCACGCCGACGAGGGCGACCTCGCCGGCTCCGGACCGCCGGTGACGTTCGCGGGACGCACCGCCGAAACGCGGCTCCAGTTCGTTTCCCGGCCGCGCGGAAAGCAAGGTGGTGCCCACCCCCGCGGCGTCCGCGAGAAAGGCCCGCGGAAATTCCTCCGCGGCGTTGAGAACGCGCGTCAATTCCTCGGGGCGCAACGCGGGCAGGTCGGCGTTGAGGGCGGCCACCGCCGAGCGGGGGCGGCGGGAGCGTACGGTACGCGCGCCGTGGCGCAGGGCCGGGTTCAGGCCACCGCCCGGAGGGTCCCCGAGTACCCGGGCGCCCAGTGCCGTCAGGGCCCGTCGGGCCACGGCGTCGTCCGTGACGACCACCACATCGGCAACCGCCGGGCATTCGAGCGCTGCCGCCACGGTGTCCTGGGCGAAGGCCAGGGCCAGCCGGGGGCGCAGTGCCTCTCCGAGTGCCCCGGCCAGTCTGCTCTTGGCCCGGCCCAGCGGTTTGAGGGGAACGACCAGGGACCAGCCGGCCCGGGCACTCGTCGCGTGCGGCATCGGGCCCATTCTCTCCCCGCTGCGGGGCCTGGGGTTACGGTGTCCTCGACAGGGCCGTGGCCGAGGGCCACACTTGTGCGGTTGTCCCCGGCGCACAGTGCGAGCCGGCCGGTCCGGCAACCGGTCCGGTGCGAAGAGCAAGAGGAGATGGTGTCCCGGTGTCCCGCCGAAAAATCGGGTTCTGGTACCGCTTGGCCGCGGCCATCGTCAAACCCGTCCTGCTCCTCCTCTTCCGTCGGGACTGGCGCGGAATGGAGAACATTCCGGCCGAAGGCGGATTCATCGTCGCCGTCAATCACAACTCCTATCTTGATCCACTGGCGTACGCGCATTTCCAGTACAACACGGGACGGGTTCCCCGATTTCTGGCGAAAGTGAGCCTGTTCGGCCGCGGTTTCGTGGGAGCCGTCATGCGGGGCACCGGGCAGATCCCCGTGTACCGGGAGTCCGCCGACGCGGTCGGTGCCTTCCGTGCCGCCGTCGACGCCATCAGCAAGGGCGAGTGTGTGGCCTTCTACCCCGAAGGCACCCTCACCCGTGATCCGGAGCTGTGGCCGATGGAGGGCAAGACGGGCGCGGCCCGCGTGGCCCTGCTGACGAAGGCACCGGTCATTCCCGTCGCCCAGTGGGGGGCGCACGAGGTGGTGCCGCCGTACGCCAAGCGCAAGCGGGTCCGTCTCTTCCCGCGCAGGACGCTGCGCGTGCGGGCGGGGAAGCCGGTGGACCTCTCGCGCTTCCACGACCGGGAGCCCACGGCCGAGGTGCTCAGGGGGGCCACCGACGCGATCATGGACGCCATCACGGGCGAACTGGCCGAACTCCGGGGCGAACCGGCCCCCGCCGAGCGCTACGACCACCGCAGGGTCGTGGCGGAGGAGCGCCGCAACCGCCGCACGCGCGGCACGGGCCGGGGCGGGGCGACGGCGCCGCAGCCGGACCGGGACCCCTCCGGGCCTCCCCGCACCAAGGCCACCGAGGGGGAGTCCGCGTGACGAAGGCAGCGGTGTTCGGCACCGGATCGTGGGGCACCGCCTTCGGCATGGTGCTCGCCGACGCCGGCTGTGAGGTGACGCTCTGGGGCCGCCGGCCCGAACTGGCCGCCGCCGTCAACGCCCGGCACGTCAACCCGGACTACCTGCCCGACGTGGACCTGCCCGCGTCGTTGCGGGCCACGACCGACCCTGCCGAGGCCGCGCGCGACGCGGAGTTCACGGTGCTGGCGGTCCCCTCCCAGTCCCTGCGGGACAACCTCGCGCGGTGGACGCCGCTCCTGTCGCCCGACACCGTCCTGGTCTCGCTGATGAAGGGCGTGGAGCTGGGGAGTACGAAGCGGATGAGCGAGGTGATCCAAGAGGTCACCGGGGCGTCGCCGGACCGCGTCGCCGTGCTCTCCGGACCCAACCTGGCCAAGGAGATCGCCACCCGGCAGCCCGCCGCCTCCGTCGTCGCCTGCCGTGACGAGCAGGTGGCCCGTCGGCTGCAGAAGGCCTGCCACACGCCCTACTTCCGCCCCTACACCAACACCGACGTCGTGGGCTGTGAACTGGGCGGTGCGGTCAAGAACGTCATCGGGCTGGCCGTGGGCATCGCCGACGGCATGGGGCTCGGCGACAACGCCAAGGCGTCGCTGATCACGCGGGGGCTGGCCGAGACGACCCGGCTCGGGCTGGCGCTCGGTGCCGACCCCGCGACCTTCGCCGGGCTGGCCGGGCTGGGCGACCTGGTCGCGACGTGCTCCTCACCGCTCTCGCGGAACCACACCTTCGGCACCAACCTGGGGCGCGGCATGACGCTGGAGGAGACCATCGCCGTCACCCGGCAGACCGCCGAGGGCGTCAAGTCGTGCCGTTCCGTCCTGGACCTGGCGCGTCGGCACGGCGTCGAGACGCCCATCACCGAGACCGTCGTGGAGATCGTGCACCACGGCAAGGCGCCGCTCGTGGCGCTCAAGGAGCTGATGGCCCGCAGCGCCAAGGCGGAGACCCGCTGACGCGAGGCGTGTGCCGCGTCCCGGACCGCCGCCGGGGCGGGACGCGCGCCCGGGGACGTGCCGCGCTGCGCTCCCGGGCGCCCAGCCGGTAATCTCAAGCCGATGAGCACGTCAGAGACACCCAGCGCCTCCGCCCGTCCGCCGCGCAAGCCGCGCGTCGCCGTCGTCTTCGGCGGCCGCAGCTCCGAGCACGGCATCTCCGTCCTCACCGCCGGCGCGGTGCTGCGCGCCATCGACCGCGAGAAGTACGACGTGCTGCCGATCGGCATCACCGCGGACGGACGCTGGGCCCTCACCGCCGACGCACCGGACCGCATGGCCATCACCGACCGGGAGCTGCCGAACGTGGCCGAGCTGGCCCGGTCGGACACCGGCGGCGTCGTCATGTCCGTCGACCCGGCGAGCCGCGAGGTCGTTTACAGCGAGCCGGGCAGCGTGCCCACGGTTCTCGGCGAGGTGGACGTCGTCTTCCCCGTCCTGCACGGCCCCTACGGGGAGGACGGCACCCTCCAGGGCCTGCTGGAGCTGTCCGGCGTCCCGTACGTCGGCTCCGGAGTGCTGGCGTCGGCCGTCGGCATGGACAAGGAGTACATGAAGCGGGTCTTCGCCTCCTACGGCCTGCCCGTCGGCCCCTTCACCGTCATCCGCCCCCGCGAGTGGGACCGGGACCAGGCCGGGGCCCGCAAGAAGGTCGTCGACTTCGCCGGCGAGCACGGCTGGCCGGTCTTCGTGAAGCCGGCGCGGGCGGGCTCGTCGATGGGCATCAGCAAGGTCGACGACCTCACCGGACTCGACGACGCCATCGAGGAGGCGCGTCGGCACGATCCGAAGGTCATCGTCGAGTCCCTGCTGCGCGGCCGGGAGATCGAGTGCGGTGTGCTGGAGTTCGGTGACGGCCCGCAGGCCAGCGTGCCCGCCGAGATCCCGCCCGTCACCAGCCACGACTTCTACGACTTCGAGGCCAAGTACATCGACTCCGCCGCGGGTGTCGTCCCCGCGCCCCTCACCGAGGAGCAGACCGCCGAGGTGCGCCGGCTCGCCGTGCTCGCCTTCGAGGCGGCCTCCTGCGAGGGCCTGGTGCGGGCGGACTTCTTCCTCCTGGACAACGGACGGTTCGTCCTCAACGAGATCAACACCATGCCGGGCTTCACACCGATCAGCATGTACCCGCGCATGTGGCAGGAGACCGGTGTCGGCTACCCCGAGCTGGTGGACCGCCTCCTCCAGGCGGCCCTGCACCGCTCCACGGGCCTGCGCTGAGCCGCGCCGCGGCGGCGGGCCCGGCCGTCAGGTCGGCGACCGCGGCACGGTCGTGGCGACGGGCCGGGCGAGGTCGGTGAGCGCGTTGACCTCGGGTGCGTACGCGGCCGGGACGGTCACCTCCACGAAGGCGTCCCGGCCGACCGTCGTGAAC
Organism: Streptomyces chumphonensis; assembly: GCF_014779715.1. Taxonomy (GTDB): domain Bacteria; phylum Actinomycetota; class Actinomycetes; order Streptomycetales; family Streptomycetaceae; genus Streptomyces; species Streptomyces chumphonensis. The sequence continues at coordinate 97,502 of NZ_JACXYU010000018.1, read as the reverse complement.
CGGTGTCCGTCCGCCAGCTCCTCCAGGAGCCAGTCGACATCGTTGACCACCACCGCCTCCGCCAGCGGGTTGTAGTGTTCACTCCCGGACGTCAACCGCTCGGGGCGCCGCACACCGCAGCGCAGCTCGATGCCGGGATCGCCCCACACCGCCGTGTAGTCGGACACCGGCTCGCGCGTGACGCGCTCCTGCCCGTCCACCCGCTCGGGCAGCGCCTCGGCGAGGTCCCGACAGGCCGAGGCGGCGGCCCCCGAAGGGCTCGGTACCGCAGGGCCCGACGGGGAGCCGAAGGAGCAGCCGGCGAGCAGGGCGGCGGCGGACACGGCGGCCGTGCGCACCGTGAGGCGGCCCGGCGGGGCGGAAGGGGCGGCGGGGCGGAGCGGTCACGCCGCGAGCATACGGGGGAGCTAGAGATGCACGACTGGGCAGGTCAGGGTACGGGTGATGCCGTCCACCTGCTGGATCTTGGCGACGACGAGCCGCCCCAGGTCGTCCACGGTGTCGGCCTGGGCGCGGACGATGACGTCGTACGGACCCGTCACGTCCTCGGCCTGGACCACACCGGGCAGGTCGGCGATCACCTCGGCGACGGTCGACGCCTTGCCGACCTCGGTCTGGATCAGGATGTAGGCCTGTACCACGGAACCTCCAGGGCGGCTTCGAGGATCATGGGGGTGGAAGGGACGCTACGGTATCGCGTCGTCACCACCAGCGGCGAGCATTGTGAAAGGGCAGACGGATGCTGAGTTTCCCCGGGGGCCGCCCCCCGACCCCTGGGACCGTCGGCGAACTCGGGGAGTTCGGCCTCATCCGGGAGCTGACCTCCCGGCTGACCGCCACACCGGCGGTCAAGCTGGGGCCGGGTGACGACGCCGCCGTGGTCGCCGCCCCCGACCGGCGCGTCGTGGCCAGCACCGACGTGCTCCTGGAGGGCCGGCACTTCCGGCGTGACTGGTCCACCGCCTACGACGTGGGCCGCAAGGCGGCCGCGCAGAACCTCGCCGACATCGCCGCCATGGGCGCCGCTCCCACGGCGCTGCTCCTCGGCCTCGTCCTGCCAGCGGACCTGCACGCCACCTGGCCGGTGGAGCTCATGGACGGGCTGCGGGACGAGTGCGACGTCGCCGGGGCGGCCGTCGTGGGCGGCGACATCGTGCGCGGCGAGACCATCACCCTCGCCATCACCGCCCTCGGCGACCTGCGGGGCCGGGAGGCCGTCACCCGTGCCGGAGCCCGGCCCGGCGACGTCGTCGCCGTCACCGGGTGGCTGGGCTGGTCAGCGGCCGGGTACGCCATACTCCAGCGCGGCTTCCGTTCCCCGCGGGCCTTCGTGGAGGCCCACCGCCGCCCGGAGCCGCCCTACCACGCCGGTCCGGCGGCCGTCGCACTCGGCGCCACGGCGATGACGGACGTCAGCGACGGCCTCATCGCCGACCTGCGGCACATCGCCACGGCCAGCAAGGTCTGCATCGACCTGCGCACCGAGGCGTTCGACGTGCCGGCGCAGATGCACGACATCGGCCAGGCCGTCGGCGTCGACCCGTTGCAGTGGGTGCTCACCGGGGGAGAGGACCACGCGATCGTCGCCACCTTCCCCCCGGACCGCAAACTGCCCGCGCGCTGGCGCGTCGTGGGGGAGGTGCGGCACCCGTCGGCGGTGTCGCGCGTGACCGTCAACGGCGCTTCCTGGCAGGACGGCGGGGGCTGGGACCACTTCCGAGGAGAGTCATGACGGACAGCGGGCACACGCCGCGGCCACCGGTACGCGTCCTGACGGTCGCCGGCTCGGACTCCGGCGGGGGCGCCGGAATCCAGGCCGACCTCAAGACGATGATGGCGCTCGGCACGCACGGCATGAGCGTGCTGACGGCCGTCACCGCGCAGAACTCCCTCGGCGTGCAGGGTGCCTGGGAACTGCCCACCGAGGCGGTGCGCGCGCAGTTCCGCAGCGTCGTCGACGACATCGGGGTGCAGGCGGTCAAGACCGGCATGCTCGCCTCAGCGGAGCTGGTGGGCACGGTCGCGGGGCTCCTGCGCCCCCTTGACGTGCCGGTGGTCGTGGACCCCGTCGGCGTCTCCAAGCACGGCGACCCGCTGCTCGCGGCGGAGGCCCTGGAGACCGTCCGCACCGAGCTGCTCCCGACCGCCACCGTCGCGACCCCCAACCTGGACGAGGTGGCGCAACTGACCGGCGTCACCGTGACCTGCGAGGACGACATGCGTCGGGCGGCCGGGGCCGTCCTCGCGCACGGGCCGCGCTGGGCGCTCATCAAGGGCGGCCACCTGCCGGGCGAGGCCACGGACCTGCTCACCGACGGCTCGGCGGAGCACTGGCTGCGGGCTCCCCGGCACGCGGTCCGGCACACGCACGGCACGGGCTGCACGCTCGCCAGCGCGGTGGCGGCGGAGCTGGCCAAGGGCCGCGCGGTGCCGGAGGCGGTGGCCCGGGCCAAGGAGTACGTCACCGGGGCCATCGCCGCCGGTTTCGCCCTCGGCGCGGGAATCGGACCCGTCGACCACGCCTGGCGGCAGCGCGGCGACACACGGTGAGGCGGTCCGGGCAGCACAAAGCCGGTCCGCGCGGGGCGGACCGGCTTGCGGCAACCGTCAGGGGCTGCGCTGCGACTTATCGCGTCAGCGCGAGACCTTGCCGGCCTTGATGCACGAGGTGCAGACGTTGAGGCGCTTCGGCGTCCGACCGACCACGGCACGCACGCGCTGGATGTTGGGGTTCCAGCGACGCGGGGTGCGGCGGTGCGAGTGGGAGATGCTGTTGCCGAAGCCCGGCCCCTTGCCGCAGACGTCGCAGTTGGCAGCCACGGGTCACTCCAAAGACTTCAGATACACGTACGGTGGGTCCTGGCGTCGCAGGATGCAGACCCAACGCATCGGAACTCACGTTTCGGGGCTGACCGGCAGTGCCAGGGAGACGGCCGCCCGACGCAAGCGCGTCAGGCAACCGAAGCAGCATACAACGACAGCTCACGGACCCCGAAATCAGCACCTTCGCCCGCCGCCCCGCCCACCGCGGGAGCCGCCCCCGGGCCGGGCGGATCGCGGACTCGGGCGGCTACCCTTCCCCGCTGGGCCCCGTGGGCCGCGCGGTCGGGACGCCGGCGCGGTCACGGGACGTGCGGGGCCGGGGACGAGTTGAGGAGGTGCGTCGCCCGGTGCCGAACACCCTGGACGCCGCCACGGTCCACGCCTGGTGCGAGCACGCGCTCGACGCGCTGGGCGTCGCCCGCGAGACGATCGACGCGATCAACGTCTACCCCGTGGCCGACGCCGACACCGGGACGAACCTGTACCTGACCGTGGAGTCGGCCGCCCAGGCCGTCGAGGCGGCCCGCGCGGGCGAGCCGACACTCGCCGAGGCGACCGCCGCCATGGCCCACGGCGCGCTGCTGGGGGCGCGGGGAAACTCCGGCACGATCCTCGCCCAGCTCCTGCGCGGCCTGGCCGACGGCACCGCGGCGGGCGGCGACCTGCGCTCGGCGCTGGACGGAGCGGCCCGGCTGGCCAGGGCGGCCGTCGCCCGGCCCGTCGAGGGCACGATCCTCTCCGTCGCCACCGCCGCCGCGCAGGCCGCCGCCGAGGCGCCCGGGGACGACGCCGACGTGGCGCGCGCCGCCTGCGCGGAGGCCCGCGCCGCCCTGGCCGCGACGCCGGACCGGCTCCCGGCCCTGGCGGGGGCGGGCGTCGTGGACGCCGGGGGCTACGGGCTCGTCGTCCTGCTGCAGGCCCTCGTCACCGCGCTCACGGGAGAACGGCCGACGGAGCCGCTCGCCGACCGTGCCGCCACCGGGGGCGAGGTGTGCGCGCCGGGCACCCCGGCTCCCGACGGTCGTCCCGGAACGCCGGGGGGCCCGGCGTTCGAGGTGATCTACCTGCTGGACGCGCCCGCCCCCGCCGTCGAGGTCCTGCGGCGCCGGCTCGACGCCCTCGGCGACTCGCTCGTCGTCGTCGGCGGCGACGAACTCTGGCACGTCCACGTGCACGTCGACGACGCCGGAGCCGCCGTGGAGGCCGGGATCGAGGCCGGCCGACCCCACCGGGTCCGGATCACCCACCTGGCCGGTCCGGCGGGCGGCGCGGCCCCGACCGTCGTGCCGGATCCGGTGGAACGGGCCGTGGTCGCCGTCGTGCCGGGGGAGGGGCTGGCCCGGCTGTGCACCGAGGCGGGCGCCGTCGCCGTCACCGTGCGCCCCGAGGAGCCCCTCGGCAGCGGGGAGTTGGCCGTCGTCGTCCGGGAGGTCCACGCCCGCGAGGTGGTGCTCCTGCTCGGCGGCCCGGAGCTGCGGCACACGGCTGCGGCCGCCGCGCAGCAGGTGCGGGCGGCCGGGGTGCGGGTGGCGATCATTCCCGCCCGCTCACCCGTCCAGTCGCTGGCGGCCCTCGCCGTGCACGCGGCGGAACGGCGGTTCGACGAGGACGTGGTGGCGATGACGGCCGCGGCGGGCGCGACGCGGTACGCCGAGCTGGCCGTGGCGGAGCGGCGGTCCTGGACGACGCGGGGCGTCTGCGAGGCCGGTGCCGTGCTCGGCATGATCGACGGTGACGTCGCGGTGATCGGGGACGATCTGACGGCCTGCGCCCACGAGGTGCTGGACCGGATGCTGGCGGCCGGCGGCGAGCTGGTCACCCTGGTCCTCGGCACCGGCGCACCCGACGGGCTGAGCCGCCTGCTGCGGGACCGCGTGCGCCGCGCCCATCTGGGGGTGGATGTCGTCAGCTACGCGGGGCACCAGCCGTCGCCCCTGCTGATCGGCGTGGAGTGACCGCGATCGGCGTGGGGTGACCGGGGAGGCGGCCCGCGGGAGGGCGGCGGCGGCCGCGGTGGGGGCCCGGATGCGGGCCGATGTCGGCGCCGTGGGCGAAGATGGGCGGCACGATGGAGAGTCCACTGGCCGAGCCCCTGAAGAAGACGGTCGGCGGCACCACCGCGAAGGTGCTCGCCGACCACCTCGACCTGCACACCGTCGGGGACCTGCTGCACCACTACCCGCGCCGCTACGCCGAGCGCGGTGAGCTGACGCGGCTGGCCGACCTGCCGCTGGACGAGCACGTCACCGTCGTCGCCCAGGTGGCCGACGCGCGGCTGCTGTCGTTCAACCGGGGGCGCGGTCAGCGGTTGGAGGTGACGCTGACCGACGGCAGCGGGCGGCTGAGGCTCGTCTTCTTCGGTCGCGGCGCCTACGCCCACGAGAAGAAGCTCCTGCCCGGCCGGCGCGGCATGTTCGCGGGCAAGGTCTCCGTCTTCAACCACAAGCTGCAGCTCGCGCACCCCGACTACAAGCTGCTGGACGACGAGAGCGACCAGCAGGCCGTCGAGCGGTTCGCGGGCGCCCTGCTGCCCCTCTACCCGGCGGTCAAGCAGCTGAACTCCTGGAAGATTGAGCAGGCGGTGGACACCGTCCTCGGCTCCATGGCCGCCATCGGCTGGAAGGGCCTCACGGACCCGCTGCCCGAGTCGCTGCGCGCCGGACGCGGTCTGCTGCCCCTCGCCGAGGCCCTGCACGCCGTGCACCGCCCCCGCTCCTGGGCGGACGTGCACGCGGCGCGGGCCCGTCTGAAGTGGGACGAGGCGTTCGTCCTCCAGGTGGCCCTCGCCCGGCGCCGGTCCGACGAGGCGCACCTGCCCGCTGTCCCGCGCACCGCACCGCCCGACGGCATCCTCGACGCCTTCGACGCCCGGCTGCCGTTCACCCTGACCGAGGGACAGCGGCGGGTCAGTGACGAGATCTTCAGCGATCTGGCCGCCGCCCACCCCATGCACCGGCTGCTCCAGGGGGAGGTCGGCAGCGGCAAGACGATGGTCGCGCTGCGGGCCATGCTCACCGTGGTGGACGCCGGGGGGCAGGCCGCGATGCTGGCCCCCACGGAGGTCCTCGCGCAGCAGCACCACCGGTCGATCGTGGAGATGCTCGGGGACCTCGCGGAGGGCGGCATGCTGGGCGGCTCCGACCGGGGCACCAAGGTCGTGCTGCTGACCGGGTCGATGGGCGTGCCCGCCCGCAGGCGCGCCCTGCTGGAGCTGGCGACCGGCGAGGCCGGCCTCGTCATCGGCACGCACGCGCTGATCGAGGACAAGGTGCGGTTCCACGACCTCGGACTCGTCGTCGTGGACGAGCAGCACCGGTTCGGGGTCGAGCAGCGCGACGCCCTGCGGGCCAAGGGCAAGCAGCCGCCGCACCTGCTGGTCATGACGGCCACGCCCATCCCGCGCACCGTCGCCATGACCGTCTTCGGCGACCTGGAGACGTCGGTGCTCGACCAGCTCCCGGCCGGCCGCTCACCGATCGCCACCCACGTCGTGCCCGCCGCCGACAAGCCGCACTTCCTCGCCCGCGCGTGGGAGCGCGTGCGGGAGGAGGTGGAGGGCGGCCACCAGGCGTACGTCGTCTGCCCGCGCATCGGTGAGGACGCCGACTTTGACGCCGCCGCCGACGGGGCCGCCGACGCCCGTGACACCGGGGACGGCACCGCCGCGGATCCGGACGGGGACGCCGGCGCGGACGCGGCCGACCGGCGCCCGCCCCTGGCCGTGCTGGAGGTGGCCGGGCAGCTCGCCGAAGGACCGCTCGCCGGGCTGCGGGTGGTCGCGCTGCACGGCCGGATGGCGCCCGAGGCGAAGGACGAGGTGATGCGCCGCTTCACCGCCGGCGAGCTGGACGTGCTGGTCGCCACCACGGTCATCGAGGTCGGGGTCAACGTCCCCAACGCGACGGCCATGGTGATCATGGACGCCGACCGGTTCGGCGTCTCCCAGCTCCACCAGCTCCGCGGCCGTGTCGGCCGGGGCTCCGCGCCGGGGCTGTGCCTGCTGGTCACCGACGCGCCGGAGGCGAGCACGGCGCGGTCCCGACTGGACGCCGTGGCGGGCACCCTCGACGGCTTCGAGCTCTCCCGGATCGACCTGGAGCAGCGCCGGGAGGGGGACGTCCTCGGGCAGGCCCAGTCCGGTGTGCGCTCCAGCCTGCGGATGCTCACCGTCATCGAGGACGAGGACGTCATCGCCGAGGCCCGGGCCGAGGCCACGGCCGTCGTCGCGGAGGATCCGGCGCTGGAGCACCACCCGGCACTGCGCACGGCCCTCGCCGCGCTCCTCGACGAGGACCGCGAGCGCTACCTCGACAAGGGCTGAACACCCCTCCCCCCGCCCGCTCCTCGCCCCCGGCCGCCCCGCCCCCGCCGCCGCGGGCGGCCCGTCCTCGGCCGAGGACGACTGTCAGTGGCGGCTGAGAGAATGGGACAAGTCCGCGCCGATCCGTCAGGGGATGGGCGAAGCAGGACGTACTTGGGGGTCTCATGGCATTCCGCCACATCAACGAACTGCCGCTGGGGGACAAGGTCTTCAGGATCGAGCTCGCCAGTGACGACGACGCCACGGTGACGCTCGGCCTCACCGGCTGGCACGAGTCCGCACCCGACACCCCGCTCGCCTCCGGAGCGCTCACCCTGCCGCTGGCCGACGTGCCCGCCCTGCGGATCGCGGTCAACCGCGCGCTGCGCGCCCTCGCCCTCGCCGCCGACGTCTCCGAGCCCATCCCGGACCGGGACGTCCTGCGCGAGCTGTTCCCCGGCCACGGCGCCCCCTGGGTGCCCCAGCACGAGGAGGACCTGACCCGCCGCTTCCACGCGGGCGAGACCCTGGCCCGGATAGCCGCCCGGTTCGGCCGCACGCCGGACTCGGTCCGCACCAAGCTGCGCGAGCTGGGCCACGACCCGCGCCGCCCCGAGCACTGCCCGCCCGACGGCTGCCTGTCCTGGTCGCGCTACGCCTCCCCGGCGCTCGTCGGGGCCCCGCAGGCGTCCGGCGACTGACGGCGGCGGGCGGCGCGCCTCCGGCGGCCCGTGCCGAGGGCCGCCGGGCGGCTGTGGCCGCGGCGTGCGCCTATCGTGGGGGCGGTGGCACCGCGCGTGCGCGGTGGCGCCGCCCCGACCCGTCAGCCACGTAAGGACGCCGCCCCCATGACCCGCGTGATCGCCGGAGCCGCAGGCGGACGACGGCTCGCCGTGCCGCCCGGACGATCGACCCGTCCCACCTCCGACCGGGCCAGGGAAGGGCTCTTCTCCAGCTGGGGCGCCGAGCTGGAGAGCGGCTGGAGCGGTCTTCGGGTGCTCGACCTGTACGGCGGCTCCGGGGCGGTGGGCCTGGAGGCGCTCTCCCGGGGGGCCGCGCACGTCCTGTTGGTGGAATCCGACGCCCGTGCGGCCCGCACGATCAGGCAGAACGTCGAGGCGCTCGGCCTGTCGGGCGCCGAGGTGCGAGCCGGGCGGGCCGAGCAGGTCGCCGCGAGTTCACCCCGGTTTCCCTACGACGTCGTCTTCCTGGACCCGCCCTACGCCGTCACGGACGATGATCTCCGGGAGATCCTCCTCACACTCGCCGATCAGGGGTGGTTTGCCGACGAGGCACTGGTCACCGTGGAGCGGAGCACGAGGGGCGGCGCGTTCGGCTGGCCCGAGGGCTTCACGGGGCTGCGCTCCCGCCGCTACGGCGAAGGGACGCTCTGGTACGGTCGCGCCGCCCGACAGGACGTTACCGACGCGTCATGACCAGCTCGGAGAGCGAGGAAACGCCAGTGCGCCGCGCAGTCTGTCCGGGGTCCTTCGATCCCATCACCAACGGCCACCTCGACATCATCGCCCGGGCCGCCAAGCTCTACGACGTCGTGCACGTGGCCGTGATGATCAACAAGAGCAAGCAGGGCCTGTTCACCGTCGAGGAGCGCATCGCCCTCATCGAGGCGGTCACCGCCGACTTCGGCAACGTGGTCGTGGAGGCCTTCCACGGGCTGCTGGTCGACTTCTGCAAGCAGCGCGACATCCCCGCGATCGTCAAGGGGCTGCGGGCCGTCAGCGACTTCGACTACGAGTTGCAGATGGCCCAGATGAACATCGGCCTCTCCGGCGTCGAGACGCTCTTCGTCCCGACCAACCCGACCTACAGCTTCCTCTCCTCCAGCCTGGTCAAGGAGGTCGCCACCTGGGGCGGTGACGTCTCCCACCTCGTGCCGCCGCAGGTCTCCGCCGCGCTGGCCGAACGGCTCGCCGGGAAGTGACCCGCCGGGAGGGGGAGTCACCGTCCACCCCTCGCGCTGTTCCCCCGGCGGCCGGTGCCCGTACAGTCGCTCCCGTGGACGTACAGTCAAGACTCGACGACATCGTCGCGGCGGTCCGTAGCGCCCGTTCCATGCCCATGTCGGCCTCCTGCGTGGTCAACCGGGCCGAACTGCTCGCGTTGCTGGAGGAGGTGCGCGAAGCCCTCCCCGGCTCCCTCGCGCAGGCCCGGGAACTCCTGGGCGGCCGGGAGCAGATGGTCGCCGAGGCCCAGGACGAGGCGCGGCGGATCATCGAGGCGGCGCACTCCGAACGCGGCTCCATGGTCTCCGGGACGGAGGTCGCCCGCCGGTCCCAGCTGGAGGCCGAACGCATCCTGGCCGAGGCCCGTCGGGAGGCGGAGGCCATCCGCGCCGAGGCGGACGACTACGTCGACAGCAAGCTGGCCAACTTCGAGGTCGTCCTCAGCAAGACGGTCGACTCGGTGGGCCGTGGCAAGGACAAGCTCCTCGGCCGGGCGCCCGGTGCCGACGGCCCCGCCGACGGCGACGGGTCGGACGGCCCCGACGGGCTCGCCGCCCCCGAGCGTCCGGCCGACCCGGCCGAGCTGCGGGACCGGGCCGACGCCTACGTGGAGGCGCAGTTCCAGGCGATCGAAGCGGTGTTGACGAAGACGCTGGACGCCGTCGGCAGGGGTCGCAAGAAGCTCACCGGCCACCGTCCGATGGACGATCTCGCCGCGCACCTGGCCGCCCAGGACGAGGCGGGCGGCGAGGGCCACCACCAGGTCCACGTCTCGGACGCCGACTACCTCGCCGGTCTCGCGGAGCCGCGGCCCACCGCGGCGCCGCAGGGCCACGCCCCCCAAGCGCCGGGCGTCGTGCCCGGTGCCGTCCCGCCCGAGCACGGGGCCGTGCCCCCGCCGGCCGTGGCGCCGCCCGAGCCGGCGGCGGACCCGTACGCGCCGGCCGCCGCCTACGACCAGCAGGGCTACCCCGTGGCGTACGCGCAGCAGGCCGACGCCTACGGACAGGGCGGCTACGGCTACCCGCCGCAGCAGGAGCCGTTCCCCCCGGATCCGTACGCCCGGCAGGACGGGTACGCCCAGCAGGACCCCTACGCGGCCCAGCGGGACGCGTACGCCCACGGCTACCCGCAGCAGCCGTACCCGGACGCCTACGCCCAGGACGGTACCTACGCCGGTCAGAGCGGCTACCCCCAGCAGCCGCAGGCCCAGCAACAGCAGCAGGCCCCGGCGCTGGACGAGACCAGCTTCTTCGACACCAGCATGATCGACATGGAGCAGCTGCGCCGCTACGAGGAGGGCCGCTGACCGTGCGCGTCGGGCCCGGCCGCCGGGCCTTCGGCGGCTGACCACGCACGATTGGGCCGATCCGGGCGGGTGAAGTATCCTGGCTCATCGGTCGCGCGTACGTCCGCGACGTTCCGCTGCCCGAGGACCCGCCGGGTCGGCCGTCACACCGATGAAAGCAGGAAGCCCTGAACGCCCCCCTCGACCACCGTGCTCCGCTCGTGTTCGACACGCGCGAGCTGGGCCGTCGTCCCGGTGCGATGAAGCGGCTCACCCGCACGGTGGACGCTCCGAAGGACCTCGGCACGGAGGTCATCGGCGTGCCCGAGGGCGCTCCTGTCGAGCTGGACCTCCGGCTGGAGGCGGTGATGGAGGGCGTGCTCGTCACGGGTACCGCCGACGCACCGCTGACCGGGGAGTGCGTAAGGTGTCTGGAGCCGCTGGAGCAGGAATGCGAGGCGGACTTCCAGGAGCTGTTCTCCTACCCCGAGACCGACGACCGCGGCCGTGTCGCGCACGTCGCCGAGGACGCCGAGGGCGCCGGGGACGAGGAGGGCGTGCTCCACCTCGAGGGCGACCTGTTCGACCTCGAACCCGTGCTGCGGGACGCGGTGGTGCTGTCGCTGTCCATGCAGCCCGTCTGCCAGGAGGACTGCCCGGGGCTCTGCCCGCGGTGCGGCTTCCGGCTGGCGGACGATCCGGACCACCAGCACAACGAGGCCGCCGACATCCGGTGGGCGGCCCTGGAGGGACTCGCCGAGGACATCCGCCACGGCGAGAAGGACAACGTGAACGGCACCGCACCCGGTGCCGACGAGAAGCAGGAGAAGTAGCCGTGGCCGTTCCCAAGCGGAAGATGTCGCGCAGCAACACGCGCCACCGCCGGTCGCAGTGGAAGGCTGCGGTCCCCACTCTGGTGGCGTGCGAGCGCTGCTCGGAGCCCAAGCAGCAGCACATCGCGTGCCCGAGCTGCGGCACCTACAACAAGCGTCAGGTTCTGGACGTCTGATCGGCGGGTGACAGGCTCCATGTCAGACGCCAGTACGCCCAAGCGGGCAGCGGCGGGTCTGGTGGATGCGGCCTCGTCCCACACGCTTCTGGAAGGGCGGCTCGGGTATCACCTTGAGTCCGCCCTTCTGACGCGTGCGCTGACGCACCGCAGCTTCGCGTACGAGAACGGCGGGCTCCCCACGAACGAGCGCCTGGAGTTCCTCGGCGACTCGGTCCTGGGTCTCGTGGTGACCGACACGCTCTACCGCACCCATCCCGAACTGCCCGAGGGCCAGCTAGCGAAGCTGCGTGCCGCGGTGGTCAACTCCCGGGCCCTCGCCGAGGTGGCCCGTGGCCTCGACCTCGGCGCCTTCGTGCGCCTGGGCCGGGGGGAGGAGGGGACCGGCGGCCGGAACAAGGCATCGATCCTCGCGGACACCCTGGAAGCGGTGATCGGTGCCGTCTACCTCGACCAGGGGCTGACGGCGGCCGAGGAGCTGGTCCACCGGCTCTTCGACCCGCTGATCGAGAAGTCCGCGGGGCTGGGCGCCGGCCTGGACTGGAAGACCAGCCTCCAGGAGCTCACGGCGGCCGAGGGGCTCGGGGTGCCCGAGTACGCGGTCACCGAGACCGGCCCCGACCACGAGAAGACCTTCACGGCTGCCGCCCGCGTCGGTGGTGTCGCGTACGGCACCGGCACCGGCCGCAGCAAGAAGGAAGCGGAACAACAGGCGGCCGAGACCGCCTGGCGGGAGATCCGCGCGGCCTCGGACGCCGCGCGGGCCGAGGGCGGCGCCGCCGCGGCGTCCGGCGGGGCCCCCGCCGGATCGGCGAGCTGAGGCTCGCGTGCCCGAGCTGCCCGAGGTGGAGGTCGTCCGGCGCGGTCTGGACCGCTGGGTCGCCGGCCGGACGGTCGAGGCCGTCACCGTCCTCCACCCGCGTGCGGTCCGCCGTCACGTCGCCGGGCCGACCGACTTCGCGGCCCGGCTCGTCGGCCGCCGCCTCGACGCCGTCGAGCGCCGGGGCAAGTACCTGTGGCTGCCGCTCGGCCCGCCCGGCACCGCGCCGGGCGGGGCCGGGCCGCCGGAGTTCGCCGTCCTGGCCCATCTCGGGATGAGCGGCCAGCTCCTCGTCCAGCCCGCCGCCGCGCCCGACGAGCGGCACCTGCGGGTGCGGGTCACCTTCGCCGACGAGGCCGAGGGCGAGCTGCGCTTCGTCGACCAGCGCACGTTCGGCGGGCTCTCCCTCCACCCGGTGACGGCGGAGGGGCTTCCCGAGGTGATCGCGCACATCGCCCGGGACCCGCTCGACCCCGCGTTCGACGAGGCGGCCTTCCACGCCGCGCTGCGGGCTCGCCGCACGACGGTCAAACGCGCGTTGCTCGACCAGTCACTGATCAGCGGTGTCGGCAACATCTACGCCGACGAGGCCCTCTGGCGCTCCCGGCTGCACTACGACCGGCCGACCGCCACCCTGACGCGGGCGCGGTCGTCGGAGCTGCTCGGCCACGTCCGCGACGTGATGAACGCGGCGCTGGCGGTCGGGGGCACGAGCTTCGACAGCCTCTATGTGAACGTCAACGGGGAGTCCGGGTACTTCGACCGGTCCCTGGACGCCTACGGACGCGAGGACGAGCCGTGCCGCAGGTGCGGTGCGCCGATACGCCGCCGCCCGTGGATGAACCGCTCCAGCTACCACTGCCCCCGCTGCCAACGGCCCTGGCGCCCGCGCACGGCGGGAGCCGGGGCCGGCCGGGTGGGTCAGTAGCCGAAGGCCTGGGTCCACCAGGGTCCGCCGCCCGCGAAGTGCGCGCCGACGCCCAGAGTGGTGAAGTCGCAGTTCAGGATGTTGTCGCGGTGCCCGGTGCTGTTCATCCAGGCGTCCATCACCGCCTCGGCGTCCGCCTGGCCCCGGGCTATGTTCTCGCCGCCCATGTGGTCCACGCCCGCGTCGTCGGCCCGGTCCCACGGGCTGCGGCCGTCGGGGTCGGTGTGTGAGAAGAAGCCGCGGACGGCCATGTCCCTGCTGTAGTCGCCCGCCAGCTTCGCCAGCTCCGCGTCGGCCCGCACGGGGCCGCATCCGGCCCGTCCGCGTTCCTGGTTGACGAGGGCGAGCACGCGGGCCTCGGCGGCGGAGTGGACGCCGGAGTCCCCGGGTGTCGTGGGCGCCTTCGACGGGGGCGCCTCGGGCTTCGGAGCGGCGGGGGTCGGCGCCGGCTTGGTCGTCCGGTCCGGTTCCGGTTCGGCCGGGCGCTTCGTCTCCGGCGGCGCGGAGGACTGCTCCGCGGGCTTCTTCGAGGGCGTCTCGGACGGCTTCGCGCTCGTCGAGGGCTCGGCCGACGGGGACGCGGAGCGCGCCTCGCCGCGTGAAGCGCCTTCGCCGTCCCGCTCCCCGGCGCCCTCCGAAGCGCCGGGTGTGCCGGAGGCCGAGTCCTCTGCCCGCACGGACGTGGCCGGCCCGTCGTCGGTGAACCCGAATCCGTCACCGAGCCCGGGCACCAGGCCCGATCCCACCGCGACCGCACCCACCACGGCCACCGTGGACACGCCGAGCGCTCCGGCTCGGAGCGGCGTCACCCTGCGTTTGCGATGTCGGTTGCGGCCCATTGCGGCGGTCCTCACGTGCTCGACGGCGATGGTTCACTCGAAGGAGTGAGATGTGTTCCGGGACAGTACGCCATCACCCTCGCCGCGGAGGTGCGCCGGGTGGAACTCGGCGGATAGCGTGCGTCACATGAGCACGATGGGGAACGGACCGGCCACCGGGCCGCGGGAGGAGCCCGGGGCGGACGGGGGACGCGCCGTGCCCGGCGGCGGCGACCCGACGGACGTCCGGCTCACGGCCTGGGTGCGCGGGACCGTCCAGGGGGTCGGTTTTCGCTGGTACACCAGGGCCAACGCGCTGCGCATCGGTGAGCTGACGGGCTTCGCCGTGAACCTCCCGGACGGCCGGGTCCAGGTCGTCGCCGAAGGGCCCCGAACGCACTGCGCCGCCCTGCTGGACTGGCTCACGGGCCCGCGGACACCCGGCGACGTGACCGGTGTCACGGAGATATGGGGTGCGCCGCGCGGCGGCTACCCGGACTTCGAGATCCGTTGACCGCCGGGCGACCTTGATGTCCGTGGGGTGAATTGGTTGCCAATCGCGGCGTGACGTGCAAGGCTGCCGGACGAGTGATCCACAAGAGGAGCTCCGCACCGCGCGGGGCCCGCCGCTCCGGCGCCCTTGCCGCCGTCGAGCCGGGCCGTCCGCGTACACGGGCGTGATCGTGTTGACCGTCGTAACTTTTGGTGAGACGCTGGAAGCCCCGCGCACCTTGCTCGTTCGATCCTGTGAACGTGCTTGAGCAGGCGCCGCGGGAGCCCATCCCTCACGGCCCAGACGACCCACCCTTCTGCGGTCGGTCACTCAGTGTGGAGGACCATCCATCATGGCAAAGGCGCTTCTCGGTTACGTCGGCGGCTCCGACCCCCGAGTCCTCGCCGAGATGCGACGGCTTCAGCAGCGTGTTCAGGACCTGGAATCCGAGCTGATCCGGATGCAGGCCCAGAACGACGCGCTGTCGGCCGCCGCACGCGATCACGGCGACTCGCTGCTTGACAGCATCGACGTTTCCCAGGGCGAGCCTGCTCTCACCTGACCCGAACCCGGGCAGGTGCGCGCCAGGCGCTCACCACTGTGCAGAACTGCGAGGGACGCTTCGGCGTCCCTTCGTCATGTCGTCCGCCGTTCGTGACCCGCCCCCTGTTTCGCCCACCGGCCGTCGGTTCTTCGTTACCGAGTGATGTGCCCGGCGCCTTCAGCGGCGAAACCGCGTCACAGCGGTAAAGTCACACGCCGTGCACCTCAAGAGCCTGACCCTGCGCGGGTTCAAGTCCTTCGCCTCGGCCACCACGCTGCGCTTCGAGCCCGGCATCACCTGTGTGGTCGGGCCGAACGGCTCGGGCAAGTCGAACGTGGTGGACGCCCTGTCGTGGGTGATGGGGGAGCAGGGCGCCAAGTCCCTGCGCGGGGGCAAGATGGAGGACGTCATCTTCGCCGGGACGTCCGGCCCCTCGGGCCGGGCCGCGCTGGGCCGCGCCGAGGTCTCCCTCACGATCGACAACGCCGACGGCGCGCTGCCCATCGACTACGCCGAGGTCACCATCACGCGGATCATGTTCCGCAACGGGGGCAGCGAGTACCAGCTCAACGGGGACACCTGCCGTCTGCTCGACATCCAGGAACTGCTCTCCGACTCCGGTATCGGCCGCGAGATGCACGTCATCGTCGGTCAGGGGCAGCTCGACGGCGTCCTCCACGCCGACCCGACCGGGCGCCGTGCCTTCATCGAGGAGGCCGCGGGCGTCCTCAAGCACCGCAAGCGCAAGGAGAAGGCGCTGCGGAAGCTCGACGCGATGCAGACCAACCTGGCCCGCGTCCAGGACCTCACCGACGAGCTCCGCCGCCAGCTCAAGCCGCTCGGTCGGCAGGCCGCCGCAGCCCGGAAGGCCGCCGTCATCCAGGCGGACCTGCGCGACGCGCGGCTGCGTCTGCTGGCCGACGACCTGGTGGCACTCCAGCAGGCGCTGCGCGCCGAGGTCGCCGACGAGGCGGCGCTCAAGGAGCGCAAGGACGCCGCCGAGACCGCGCTGCGCACCGCCCAGCAGCGGGAGACGGCCCTGGAGGACGAAGTGCGCCGCCTCACGCCGCGTCTTCAGGAGGCCCAGCAGACCTGGCACGCGCTCTCGCAACTCGCCGAACGCGTACGCGGGACCGTCAGCCTCGCCGACGCCCGCGTCACCAGCGCCCGCGGTGTGCCCGTGGAGGAGCGGCGCGGCCGGGAGCCGGAGGAACTGGAGCGCGAGGCCCGGCGCGTCCGTGAGCAGGAGGCCGAACTCGAAGCCGCGCTGGAAGCGGCCTCCCGGGCGCTGGAGGACACCGCCGAGCACCGCGCGGAGCTGGAGCTCCGCCTGGCCGAGGAGGAGCGTCAGCTCAAGGACGTGGCCCGCGAGATCGCTCGGCGCCGTGAGGAGCTGGCCCGGCTGGGCGGGCAGGCGGGCGCGGCCCGGAGCAGGGCCGCCTCCGCGCAGGCCGAGATCGACCGGCTGAGCGCGGCGCGGGACGACGCCCGGCGGCGTGCGCTCGCCGCACAGGAGGAGTACGAGACGCTCCAGGCCGAGGTCGACGGTCTCGACGAAGGGGACGCCGAACTGGCCGCCCGGTACGAGGCCGCCCGCGAGGAGCTGGCGCGGGCGGAGACGGAGGCGGGCGCCGTCCGCGACGCACTGGCCGCCGCCGACCGGGAGCGCGCCGCCACCTCGGCACGCCGGGAGGCCCTCGCGCTCGGCCTGCGCCGCAAGGACGGCACCGGCGCGCTCCTGGAGGCGCGCCACGAGCTCGCCGGAGTGCTCGGCCCGGCCGCCGAACTGCTGACCGTCACGCCCGGGTACGAGATCCCGGTCGCCGCCGCGCTCGGTGCCGCGGCCGACGCCGTCGCCGTCGACGGGCCGGGCGCGGCGGCGGAGGCCCTGCGACGGCTGCGCAAGCTCGACGCCGGCCGGGCGACCCTGCTCGTCAGCGGGGCCGGACCGCCCGACGCGGCTCTCGGGCGGGAGGGCCTGACCTACGCCGCCGGG
This sequence comes from Streptomyces chumphonensis, assembly GCF_014779715.1. Classification (GTDB taxonomy): domain Bacteria; phylum Actinomycetota; class Actinomycetes; order Streptomycetales; family Streptomycetaceae; genus Streptomyces; species Streptomyces chumphonensis. Next base: position 80,519 of record NZ_JACXYU010000018.1, on the reverse strand, counting down.
CTCGTCCGCGGCCCGGAGGAGTTGCTGCCCGCCGTGCGGCGGCTGCTGGCCGACGTCGTCGTCGTCGACACGCTGGAGGCGGCCGTCGAGCTGCTGCGCGCGGTGCCGGGGATCACCGCGGTCACGGCCGAGGGCGATCTGCTCGGGGCGCACGTCGCGCAGGGCGGCTCCGCCGGAGCGCCGAGCCTGCTGGAGACCCAGGCGGCCGTGGACGAGGCCGACAGCGCGCTGGAGCGGCTGGAGGCGCGCTGTGCGGAGCTGACCGCGGCCCGGGACCGGGCCGCCGAGCGGCACCGTGAGTGTGCTGCGGCGGCCGAGGAGCTGGGCCGTCGGCGCAGCACGGCCGACCGGGAGAAGTCCGCCGTCGCCGCCCGCCTCGGTCGGCTCGCGGGGCAGGCCAAGGGGGCGGCGGGGGAGGCGGAGCGCTGCGAGGCGGCGGTGGCCAAGGCCGAGGACGCGCTGGCGCAGGCGACCGGGGCCGCCGCGGAGCTGGCCGAGCGGCTCGCCGTCGCGCAGGAGGCGGCCGACACCCTGGAGGAGCCGGACCCGGCCGTGCGCGACCGGCTCGCCGCCGACGGCGCCAACGCCCGCCAGACGGAGATGGAGGCCCGCCTCCAGGTCCGCACGCACGAGGAACGCGTCAAGGCGCTGGCGGGCCGGGCCGACGGGCTGGACCGGGCCGCGCGGGCCGAGCGGGAGGCGCGGGAGCGCGCCGAACGGCGTCGCGCCCGCGCGCGTCACGAGGCGGCGGTGGCCGTGGCGGTGGCGGACGGGGCCCGGCAGCTGCTGGCCCACGTCGAGGTGTCCGTGACCCGGGCCGAGCAGGAACGCGGTGCGGCGGAACGCGCGAGGGCGGAGCGGGACCGTGAGCTGACGGCCGAGCGTGCCCGGGGCCGGGAGCTGAAGGCCGAACTGGACAAGCTCACGGACTCGGTCCACCGGGGGGAGGTCCTGGGCGCCGAGAAGCGGATGCGCATCGAGCAGGTGCAGGCCCGGGCCCTGGAGGAGCTGGGCGTCGAGCCGGACGTCCTGGTCGCCGAGTACGGACCCGACCAGCCCGTGCCCCCCTCGCCGGCGGCCGAGGGCGAGGTGCTGCCCGAGGACCCGGACCACCCGCGCAACCGCCCCGTTCCGTTCGACCGGGCGGAGCAGGAGAAGCGGCTGGCCGCCGCTGAGCGCGCCCACCAGAAGCTCGGCAAGATCAATCCGCTGGCCCTGGAGGAGTTCGCGGCTCTGGAGGAACGTCACCAGTTCCTCAGCGAGCAGCTGGACGACCTGAAGAAGACGCGCAGCGATCTGCTCCAGGTCGTCAGGGACGTGGACGAGCGGGTGCGGCAGGTCTTCACCGAGGCCTTCCACGACACGGCCCGCGAGTTCGAGGGCGTGTTCTCGCGCCTGTTCCCGGGTGGCGACGGACGGCTCGTGCTGACCGACCCCGACGACATGCTCACCACCGGCGTCGACGTCGAGGCGCGCCCGCCGGGCAAGAAGGTGAAGCGGCTGTCGCTGCTCTCGGGCGGGGAACGCTCGCTGACGGCCGTCGCGCTGCTGGTGTCGATCTTCAAGGCGCGGCCGAGTCCGTTCTACGTGATGGACGAGGTCGAGGCCGCGCTGGACGACACCAACCTCCAGCGACTCATCCGCATCATGAAGGAACTGCAGGAGAGCTCGCAGCTCATCGTGATCACCCATCAGAAGCGCACGATGGAGGTCGCCGACGCGCTGTACGGCGTGTCGATGCAGGGGGACGGCGTCTCCAAGGTGATCAGTCAGCGACTGGGCTGACCGGGCGGCTCGGTGGAGCGGCCCCCGCGGCGGAAGCGGACTCACACTCCCTCACTACATTTCTTGAACGTTGCGATCCGGCGTCTCGGAGATCGAGAGTTCTCTCCGAGGTATTGACTTCGAAACTTGAACGCATAGTGTCTGCGGAGTCGTTTCCGGCGTACAGCCGGTGGTCGCGGGCAGACGTGCACCACCGGACAGCGACCCACCCCCACGCCCGGCACCGCGGCCGGGCCCGCAGGAGTACCACTGTGACCAGCACCGAGCAGGTGGATCCGGACGCCGTAGGGCGGCCCCGGCAGCTCACCTACGTCGTCTTCATCGCCGCGTCGGCCGCCATGGGCGGCTTTCTCTTCGGCTACGACAGTGCCGTGATCAACGGCGCCGTGGAAGGCATCCGGGGGAAGTTCGACGTCTCCGACGCCACCCTGGGCGCCGTGATCGCCATCGCCCTGCTCGGCGCGGCGCTCGGCGCCATGATCGCCGGGCGCCTGGCCGACCGCCTCGGACGTCTGCGGGTCATGCGGCTCGCGGCCGTGTTCTTCGGCCTCAGCGCCCTGGGCTCCATGCTGCCGTTCACCCTGTGGGACCTGGCCGTGTGGCGCACCCTGGGCGGCGTGGCCATCGGCATGGCCTCCGTCATCGCCCCGGCCTACATCGCCGAGGTCGCCCCCGCCGCCTACCGCGGGCGGCTCGCCTCCTTCCAGCAGGCCGCCATCGTGCTCGGCATCGCCTGCTCCCAGCTCGTCAACTACGGACTGCTCACCCTCGCCGACGGCGAGCAGCGCGGAGAGCTGCTCGGGCTGGAGGCCTGGCAGCTCATGCTCGGCATCGAGATCGTGCCCGCGCTCGTCTACGGACTGCTCGCGCTACGGATCCCCGAATCGCCGCGCTACCTGGTGGCCCGGGGCCGCACCGGCGAGGCCGAGGCCGTGCTGGCCCAGGTCGAGCCGCAGCGCGTGGACGTGCGCGCCGAGGTCGCGCGCATCGCCACCCGGATGCACCGGGAGCACAAGCCGAGCCTGAAGGACCTCACCGGCGGTCGCTTCGGCCTGCTGCCGATCGTGTGGGTCGGCATCGGCCTGTCGATGTTCCAGCAACTCGTCGGCATCAACGTGATCTTCTACTACAGCTCCTCGCTGTGGCAGTCCGTCGGCATCGACCCCGCCGACTCGTTCCTCTACTCCTTCACCACGTCGATCATCAACATCGTCGGCACGGTGATCGCGATGATCTTCGTGGACCGGCTGGGCCGCAAGCCGCTCGCCCTGGTCGGTTCCGTCGGCATGGCGATCTCCCTCGCCGTCGCCGCCTGGGCGTTCTCCTTCAAGACGGGCACCGGCGACGACGTCAGCCTGCCCGACGCACAGGGCGCCGTCGCCCTGGTCGCCGCGCACTCCTTCGTGCTCTTCTTCGCGCTGTCGTGGGGTGTCGTCGTCTGGGTGATGCTCGGCGAGATGTTCCCGAACCGCATGCGGGCCGCCGCTTTGGGCGTCGCCGCCGGCGCCCAGTGGATCACCAACTGGCTGATCACCGCGAGCTTCCCCTCGCTCTCCGAATGGAACCTCTCCGGCTCCTACATGATCTACACCGCCTTCGCCGTGCTCTCCGTCCCGTTCATCCTCAGGTGGGTGCCGGAGACGAAGGGCAAGGCGTTGGAGGAGATGGGCTGACCCGACCCCGCCGCCCTCTCCTCAGCGCTGCCCCGGCTCGCCCGAGCCGGGGCAGCGTCGCGTCCCGGCGATGGCCGATACTGGTCGGGCCGCGCATCCGACAAGCCGCCCAGCCGCCCAGCGGAACATCGGGCGACAGACTAGGGAACCCATGGACATCGTCATCCTGCTCGTCGTCATCGCCGTGGTCGCCCTCGGTGTCATCAGCGGGCTCGTCGTCAGCGGGCGCCGCAAGAAGGAGGTGCCGCCGCCGGAGGGCGACGCACCGACGACCACCGCACCGCCGGGGGAACCGCACGTCGGCGAGGAGGCCGAGGGCGCCCCCGAGGCACCGGGCCGCACCATCGACGAGGTCGGGCTCCCCGGCGTCACGGACGCACCGCCCGTCACCGAGGAGGTGGCGCCCCCGCCGCCCGTCGAGGTCCCCGAGCCGTCCGCCGGCCGACTCGTCCGGCTGCGCGCCCGCCTCTCGCGGTCCCAGACCTCCCTCGGCAAGGGCCTGCTCACCCTCCTCTCCCGCGACCACCTCGACGAGGACACCTGGGAGGAGGTCGAGGACACCCTCCTGACCGCCGACGTCGGCGTCACCCCCACCCAGGAGCTGGTCGACCGACTGCGCGAGCGCGTCAAGGTGCTCGGCACCCGCAGCCCCGGGGAACTGCGCGCCCTGCTGCGGGAGGAACTGCTGACCCTCGTCGGCACCGACCTCGACCGCACCGTCCACACCGAGACCTCCGGAGCCGTGGACCGGCCCGGTGTCGTCCTGGTCGTCGGCGTCAACGGCACCGGCAAGACCACGACCACCGGCAAGCTCGCCCGCGTCCTCGTCGCCGACGGGAAGTCCGTGGTGCTCGGCGCGGCCGACACCTTCCGCGCGGCCGCCGCAGACCAGCTCCAGACGTGGGGCGAGCGGGTCGGCGCCCGCACCGTGCGCGGCCCCGAGGCCGGTGACCCCGCCTCCGTCGCGTTCGACGCCGTCAAGGAGGGCACCGCCGAGGGCGCCGACGTCGTCCTGATCGACACGGCCGGACGTCTGCACACCAAGACCGGGCTCATGGACGAACTCGGCAAGGTCAAGCGCGTCGTGGAGAAGCAGGGCCCCGTCGACGAGGTCCTGCTGGTCCTGGACGCCACCACCGGGCAGAACGGCCTGGTGCAGGCGCGCGTGTTCGCCGAGGTCGTGAACATCACCGGCATCGTGCTCACGAAGCTGGACGGCACCGCGAAGGGCGGCATCGTCATCGCCGTGCAGCGGGAGCTGGGCGTGCCGGTGAAGCTGGTCGGCCTGGGGGAGGGGCCCGACGACCTCGCGCCCTTCGAGCCGGAGGCGTTCGTGGACGCGCTGCTCGGCGACTGACGCACCGTGCGGCCGGGCGGTGGGCCCGGCCGCACGCGTGTGGGAGGCCCGAGGCTACGGGTGGACGGCGGACAGGCGCCGGGTCAGTCGGAGCAGCGTGCCGAGCAGCAGCCGGGCCTCCGGCGGCCGTCCGGCGGTCGGAGGCGTCGGCGGGCGGAGCCACCGGACGGGCCCGAGGCCGCCGAGGTCCGAGGGCGGTGCCGTGATGTACCCGCCCCGGCCGAGGCAGCGCAGGTCGGGGCCGACCGCGTCGCAGCCCGTGCGCGCCAGCAGCCCCGGCAGCTCCGCCGCCGCCCCCGGCGCCACCAGGAACCAGGCCCGCCCGTGCGGGGTGAGGGCGACGGGACCGACCGGCAACCCCATGCGCTCCAGCCGCACCAGCGCCCGCCGTCCGACGTCCTCGGGCACGTCGACGACGTCGAAGGACCGGCCCGTCGGCAGCAGCAGCGCCGCACCGGGGACGTCGCCCCAGGCCCGGCCGGCCTCGACCAGTGCCGTGCCCGCGGGCACCTCGGGGACGGCGGCGAGGGGATGGGCGCCGGGCTCGGGGCAGGCGGGGGCGCCGCAGGAACACACGGTGCGGCCGGCGTCGCGCACGGCACGGGCTCCGGGAACGACCGCCCAGCCCCACAGCGCGGTGTACTCCGCCACCGTGCGGCTCACCGGGTTCTGCGGCCGGCCGAGCCTGCGACCCCGGCGTGCCGTCTGCCGCAGCCCCCGCAACTCCCGGATGCCGCCGATCGTGAAGCCCATGCTCCCTCCAACGGGTCTCCCGGCCGATGGTTACGCCGTGCACCGCACGTACCTCTTGCCCGCGCTTCACTCGACCGGGTGGTGATGTGCGTAGGCCAAGTGAAGCGCGCGTGCTCCCGGATAGCGTCTGCCGCAGGGGTGGCGAATGGTGGCGTTTCCCGTCTCCCCCTCGCCTCCCTGGTGATCGTAGGATTACTTTCGGTGCACGCATTGACCACGCAGGCGCGGTTCCGGGGTATGACGGGGGCACGGACCGGGCATCGTTCTTCTTCACGAAATTGGGGGCCTCCAGTGGGCGGCAACGGCGGCAGCGGCGGCTCGGCTGAGAAGCGCCCGAACGAACAGCTCCGTTCGTGGTTCGTCCGCAGCGGCTGGTCCAAGGGCGAGCTGGCCCGGCAGGTGAACCGGCGCGCGCGGGAGATGGGCGCGCACCACATCAGCACGGACACCTCGCGCGTGCGCCGCTGGCTGGACGGGGAGCAGCCGCGCGAACCGATTCCGCGCATCCTGTCCGAACTGTTCTCCGAGCGCTTCGGCTGCGTCGTCTCCGTGGAGGACCTGGGGCTGCGGCAGGCCCGGCAGACGGCGGCGGCCTCCGGCGTCGACCTGCCCTGGGCCGGCCCCCAGACGGTGGCGATGATCAACGAGTTCTCCCGCAGTGACCTCATGCTGGGGCGGCGCGGCTACCTCGGCACGTCCCTGGCGATGTCGGCCGGTCCCGCCCTCATCGAGCCGATGCAGCGCTGGCTGGTGCCCACCCCCGGGGCCGCGGGGGAGGCCGGGGGGACGGCCTTCGTTCCCCCGCAGCAGGGGCAGCGGCGCGGCCTGCCGCTCTCCGGGCCGGAGCTGGAGCTGCTGGAGGAGACGACGCGGATGTTCCGCGGCTGGGACGCGCAGTGCGGGGGCGGCCTGCGGCGCAAGGCCGTGGTCGGCCAGCTCCACGAGGTGACCGACCTGCTCCAGGACAGCCGGCCCGAGCCGGTGCGGGCCCGGCTCTTCTCCGTCACCGCCCAGCTCGCCGAGCTGGCGGGCTGGATGAGCTACGACGTCGGCATCCAGCCCACCGCGCAGAAGTACTTCGTGCTGGCCCTGCACGCGGCCAAGGAGGCCGGCGACCGCCCGTTCGGCTCCTACGTCCTGTCGAACATGGCCCGCCAGATGATCCACCTGAACCGGCCCGACGACGCGTTGGAGCTCATCCACCTCGCCCAGTACGGCGGTCGCGACGGCGCCACGGCCCGGACGCAGGCCATGCTGTACGCGATGGAGGCGCGGGCCCACGCCAACCTCGGCCAGCCCAAGCAGTGCCACCGCGCGGTCCGGCTCGCCGTGGAGACGTTCGCCGACGCGGACCCGGCGCAGGAGGCCGAGCCCGACTGGATCTCCTTCTTCTCCGAGGCCGAGCTGAACGCGGAGAACGCGCACTCCTACCGCGACCTCGCCTACGTCGCGGGGCGCAGCCACACCTACGCGTCCCTCGCGCTGGAACCCATGGAGACGGCGGTACGGCTGTTCGGCCAGGAGTGCGTCCGGGTCGGCCACGGCCCGCACCGGTCCTTCGCCCTCAACCTGGTCGGGCTCGCCACCGTGCATCTGCTGCGCCGGGAGCCGGACGCGTGCGCCGCGCGGACCGGGCAGGCGATCGACGTCGCGAAGCGGCTGCGCTCGGAACGGGTCAACACCCGCATCCGGAAGACGGCCAGCAGCGCCCGCCGCGAGTTCGCGGACGTCGCCGAGATCGCCGCGCTCGCCGAACGGCTGCCGGGCGAGCTGCCCGCCGCCGAAGCCGCGATCGCCGTCTGACGTCCCGGACGGTCGCGGTCGTCTACACCGCCGCCCGGCCGCGCCCCCGAAGACCGCCGACCGCGTGCCCGCCCCGAAGCACCCGACACGGCTCCTCCACGTCAGGTCCCCCGGGCGGGGGCGCGGTCGGCCTGCTCGTTTCCGCCCGGCCGCACCCGAACGGGCGTACCCGCGCGTAAGGGGCCCGGCGCCGGGCGTGTGAGCACCTGCCGGTTCCCCCGTTCATCCGGACGTAACACAGCCGCCTTCTTCGTCACGGCCGCGAAACAGCGAGGCGCATCACAGGAAACCGCGCGCCAGCACGCTGTGGACATCCCCAGCCCCAGAGCCCTCCCCCACGGGTCGTGACACGAGGAGACGTCCACATTGAACGGCGCGGATACCGCTTTCGTCCTGATCAGCGCAGCGCTGGTCATGCTGATGACCCCTGGACTGGCCTTCTTCTACGGCGGCATGGTCCGGGTGAAGAGCGCGCTCAACATGCTGATGATGAGCTTCATCGCGCTCGGCATCGTCAGCGTGCTCTACATCCTGTTCGGCTACTCGCTCTCGTTCGGCGCTGATTCCGGGGGGATCATCGGCAGCCTGGAGTTCGTCGGTCTGCGGGGCATCGACGCGGACACCCTCACCGGCGGCGACGAGGGCATCCCCGTCTTCGCCTTCGTCCTGTTCCAGATGATGTTCGCCGTGATCACGCCGGCGCTGATGAGCGGTGCGCTCGCCGACCGCGTGAAGTTCAGCGCGTGGGCGGTCTTCATCACGATCTGGGTCAGCGTCGTCTACTTCCCGGTGGCGCACTGGGTGTGGGCCGAGGGCGGCTGGCTCTTCGACATGGGGGTCATCGACTTCGCGGGCGGCACGGCCGTCCACATCAACGCCGGCGTCGGCGCCCTCGCGGCCGTCCTCGTCGTCGGCAAGCGCATCGGCTTCAAGAAGGAGCCCATGCGCCCGCACAGCCTCCCGCTGGTCCTGCTGGGCGCCGCACTGCTGTGGTTCGGCTGGTTCGGCTTCAACGCCGGCTCCGCCCTCGCCGCCGACGGCACCGCCGCCAACATGGCGCTGAACACGCAGGTCGCCACCGCCACGGCCGTTCTCGGCTGGCTGCTGTACGAGCGCGTCAAGCACGGCGCGTTCACCACGCTGGGCGCCGCCTCCGGTGCCATCGCCGGTCTCGTCGCGATCACCCCGGCCGGCGCCGCCGTCAACGCGCTCGGCGCCATCGCCATCGGTCTCGTCGCCGGCCTGGTCTGCTCCTGGGCCGTCAGCTGGAAGTTCAAGCTCAACTACGACGACTCCCTCGACGTCGTCGGCGTCCACCTCGTCGGCGGACTCATCGGCACCCTGATGGTCGGGTTCCTCGCGACCGAGGGCGGCGGTCTCGCGCAGTTCGGCAAGCAGGCGCTCGGCGCCTTCTCCGTCATGGCCTTCACCTTCGTCGTGACGTGGCTGCTGGCCAAGCTCGTCGATGTGACGATGGGCCTGCGCGCAGACGAGGACGACGAGGTGGCCGGTGTGGACCAGGCGTTCCACGCGGAGACCGCCTACGACTTCAGCCAGGTGGGCACCTCCTCCGCCCGCGGCGCCGTCGCGCCCACCGACACCACCACCGACGCCCCTGAGGGCAAGACCGAGGGTAAGAAGGTCGACGCATGAAGCTGATCACCGCAGTCATCAAGCCGCACCGTCTCGACGAGGTGAAGGACGCGCTCCAGGCCTTCGGCGTGCACGGTCTCACCGTGACCGAGGCCAGCGGGTACGGGCGGCAGCGCGGTCACACCGAGGTCTACCGGGGCGCCGAGTACACCGTCGACCTCGTGCCGAAGATCCGCATCGAGGTGCTCGTTGAGGACGACGACACGGACCAGCTCATCGAGGTGATCGTGAAGGCGTCCCGGACCGGGAAGATCGGCGACGGGAAGGTGTGGAGCGTACCCGTCGACCAGGCGGTGCGGGTCCGCACCGGCGAGCGCGGCCCGGACGCGCTCTGACACCTCCGCGCCCGGGACACCGGCGCCGCCGCCGACGCCGTCGGCGGGCCGACACTCAGTGACGACACCACAGGAGTGGGGAACCGCATGACGGCCGAGACGACGGACACGACCGGCAGGACGGAACCCGGCGACGGCTACGCGGCGGCCCGGCTGCGTCTCCTGCGGGGGACGCGGTCCGGGCCGCCGCGCCGCGCGGCGCTCGCCGCCCTCACCGACGCCTGGCTGGCCCGCCTCATGGCGGGGGCACCCGCCGGCGTCGCCCTGGTCGCGGTCGGCGGGTACGGGCGACGCGAGCTGTCGCCCCGCAGCGACCTGGACCTGCTGCTCCTGCACGACGGCACGCTGGACCCGGGCGCGCTCGCCACCCTCGCCGACCGGATCTGGTACCCCGTGTGGGACCAGGGCCTCGACCTGGACCACGCGGTCCGCACCCCCGCCGAGGCCCGCCGAACGGCGGCCGAGGACCTCAAGGTTCAGCTCGGCCTGCTCGACGCCCGGCACGTCGCCGGGGACGCCGCGCTCACCGCCGTCCTGCGCACCGAGCAGTTCGCCCAGTGGCGGGCCCACGCCCCGCGCCGCCTGCCCGAGCTGCGCGAACTGGGCCACGAACGCGCCGAACGCCACGGCGAGCTGCCGTACCTCCTCGAACCCGACCTCAAGGAGGCCAGGGGCGGGCTGCGGGACGCCACCGCGCTGCGTGCCGTCGCCGCGTCCTGGCTGGCCGACGCCCCGCGCGAGGGACTGGCCGCCGCGCGCGGCACCCTGCTCGACGTCCGGGACGCACTCCACCTGACCACCGGCCGGGGCACCGACCGGCTCGCCCTCCAGGACCAGGACCAGGTGGCCGAAGCCCTCGGCGTGCACGGCGCGGACGCGCTCCTGCGGCAGGTCTACGAGGCCGGACGCACACTCACCTACGCCCAGGACGTCACCTGGCGCGAGGTCGGGCGCGTGCTGAAGGCGCGCAGCGCGAAACGGGGCCTGCGCTCCCTGGTGACGCGGCGTGAGGCGCGCCGGGAGGCTCCCGAGCGCACGCCGCTCGCGGAGGGCGTCGTCGAACAGGACGGCGAGGTCGTCCTGGCCCGCACCGCCCGCCCCGACCGCGACCCCTGCCTGGTGCTGCGCGCCGCCGCCGCGGCGGCCCAGGCCGGTCTTCCGCTCGCCCTGGCCACCGCGCGGCGGCTCGCGAGGGACGCCGCTCCGCTGCCGGTGCCCTGGCCCGCCGAGGCTCGCGAACTCCTCGTCACCCTGCTCGGCGCCGGGCCGGACGCCGTTCCCGTCTGGGAGGCGCTGGAGGCCGAGGGGCTGGTCACGGCGCTCCTGCCCGACTGGGAGCGGGTGCGCTGCCGGCCGCAGCGCAACGCCGTGCACCGCTGGACCGTGGACCGCCACCTGGTGGAGGCCGCGGTGCGGGCGTCCGCGCTGACCCGCCGCGTCCAGCGCCCCGACCTCCTCCTGGTCGGCGCGCTCCTGCACGACATCGGCAAGGGCTGGCCGGGTGACCATTCGGTGGCCGGGGAGACGATCGCCCGGGACATGGCGGCGCGCATCGGATTCCCGCCGCCCGACGCCGACGTCCTGGCCACGCTCGTGCGGCACCATCTCCTGCTCGTGGAGACGGCGACCCGCCGGGACCTGGACGACCCGGCGACCGTCGGCGCCGTGGCGGAGGCCGTCGGCGCCCCCGGCACCCTGGAACTGCTGCACGCCCTGACCGAGGCCGACGCGCTGGCCACCGGGCCCGCGGCCTGGTCGGCCTGGCGGGACGCCCTCGTCACCGACCTCGCCCGGCGGACCGCCGCCGTCCTGGCCGGTGAGGACCCGCCGCACGCCGGCGGCGGTGAGCCCGCCGAACTCGGCGCCGAGGCGGAACGGCTCGCCGTCGAGGCGGCGCGCACCCGCGGCCCGGTGCTCACCCTGCGGACGCGCCCCGAGGGCCCGGACGCCGACGCGGCCGGTGAGCCCGTCGGCGTCGAGTTGCTGGTCGCCCTGCCCGGACATCCCCGGGCGCTGTCCGCCGTGGCCGGCGTCCTCGCGCTGCACCGGCTGACGGTACGGGCCGCGGAGCTGACCCGGGCCGACCCGGTGGGGGAGGGCCCGGTGCTCCTGCTGACCTGGCGGGTCGCCGCCGAGTACGGCTCCCTGCCCGCCGCCGACCGGCTGCGCGCGGACATCCGCCGGGCCCTGGAGGGCACCCTGGACGTGGCCGCCAGGCTCGTCGAGCGGGAGAAGGCCTACCGGGGTCGGCGTCGTGGCCTGCAGGCCCCGCCGCCGCGCGTCACCGTCGCCCCGGACGGTTCCGCGCGGGCCACCGTCATCGAGGTGCGGGCCCAGGACGCGTCGGGGCTGCTGCACCGCATCGGCCGGGCCCTGGAGGAGGCGGGCGTCACCGTGCGCAGTGCCCACGTCAGCACGCTGGGCGCCAACGCCGTGGACGCGTTCTACGTCACCGACGGCACGGGCGCGCCGCTGCCGCGGCCCGCCGCCGAGGAGCTGGCCCGCGCGGTGCAGGACTCGCTCGGCGGCTGAGGAGGGGCGGCCCGGCGGGGCGGCGCGCGCCCCGCTCGGCCGCGCAGCTGTCCACAGGCGGCTGACCGCCGCCGTGCGGTGCGGATACCCTTGGTCGGTGCGTGTCGCGACGCCCCCGCCGGTGCACAGCCGACCGGGACACCGCGGCACGACTGACCGCCGGCACCGATGTACGTGAGGATTCGCGACCGCCGTGTTCGACACTCTTTCCGATCGCCTCGCAGCAACCTTCAAGAACCTCAGGGGCAAGGGCCGCCTGAGCCAGGAGGACATCGACGCCACGGCGCGCGAGATCCGCATCGCCCTGCTGGAGGCCGACGTCGCGCTGCCCGTCGTACGGGCCTTCATCAAGCAGGTCAAGGAGCGGGCTCAGGGGGCCGAGGTCTCCAAGGCGCTCAACCCCGCGCAGCAGGTCATCAAGATCGTCAACGAGGAACTGGTGGGCATCCTCGGCGGCGAGACCCGTCAGCTGCGCTTCGCCAAGCAGGGCCCGACGGTCATCATGCTCGCCGGCCTCCAGGGTGCCGGTAAGACGACACTGGCGGGAAAGCTCGGCCGGTGGCTCAAGGGCAAGGGCCACACGCCGCTGCTCGTCGCCTGTGACCTCCAGCGGCCCAACGCCGTCGGCCAGCTCACGGTCGTGGCCGAGCGGGCCGGGGTGGGCGTCTACGCCCCCGAGCCGGGCAACGGCGTCGGGAATCCGGTACAGGTCGCCCAGGACTCCATCGCGTACGCGCGGACCAAGCAGCACGACGTCGTCGTGGTGGACACCGCCGGTCGCCTGGGCATCGACCAGGAGATGATGCAACAGGCGGCGGACATCCGGGACGCGGTGCGGCCCGACGAGACGCTGTTCGTCGTCGACGCGATGATCGGCCAGGACGCCGTCCACACCGCCGAGGCCTTCCGCGACGGCGTCGGGTTCGACGGCGTCGTGCTGTCCAAGCTCGACGGTGACGCCCGCGGTGGTGCGGCGCTGTCCATCGCGCAGGTCACCGGCCGGCAGATCATGTTCGCGTCCAACGGCGAGAAGCTGGACGACTTCGACGCCTTCCACCCGGACCGGATGGCCTCCCGCATCCTCGGGATGGGGGACGTGCTCAGCCTCATCGAGAAGGCCGAACAGACCTTCAGCCAGCAAGAGGCCGAGAAGATGGCCGCCAAGCTGGCGAAGGGCCCCAAGGAGTTCACCCTCGACGACTTCCTGTCCCAGATGGAGCAGGTCCGCAAGATGGGCTCGATCTCCAAGCTGCTCGGCATGATGCCGGGGATGGGCCAGATGAAGGACCAGATCAACAACCTCGACGAGCGGGACGTCGACCGGACCGCCGCCATCATCAAGTCGATGACGCCCGGTGAGCGCCACGACCCCACGATCATCAACGGCTCCCGCCGGGCCCGTATCGCCCGTGGCTCGGGCGTGGACGTCAGCGCCGTGAAGAACCTGGTGGAGCGGTTCTTCGAGGCCCGCAAGATGATGTCCCGCATGGCCCAGGGCGGCGGGATGCCCGGGATGCCGGGCATGCCGGGGATGCCCGGCATGGGGGGCGGTGCCAAGAAGAAGGCCAAGCAGCAGAAGAAGGGCAAGGGCAAGCGCCAGTCGGGCAACCCGATGAAGCGCCGCCAGGAGGAGCAGGCCGCGGCCGCCCGGCGCGAGGGCGACGGGAACGGCGGTGCCTTCGGTCTGCCCGGCGCCGGCCAGGCGCCGGAGGACTTCGAGCTGCCCAAGGAGTTCCGGGACCTGCTGCCGCCGAAGTGACGGTGGGCGGCTGGTCCGTCCGGGTGAGACGGGAGGGGGCCGGGCCGCGGTGTCCGGCCCGCTGTCCGCCGCCCGGTGGCGCGCCGCGCGCTCAGACCCGCGTGATGACGTACCGGAAGAGGTTCGGGAGCCACACCGTCCCGTCGGGGCGCACGTGCGGGTGCAGCGCCTCCGTCAGCTCCTTGCTGACCTGCACCTCGTCGGTGGCCCGCACGGCCGCCGCGTAGAACCCGGTCGACAGCAGGCCGCGCACGGCGCTGTCCAGGTCCGCGTAGCCGAACGGGCAGGACACCCGGCCCGAGCCGTCCGGCCGCAGTCCGGCCTGCCGGGCCAGGTTCTCCAGGTCGTCGCGGCCGCGCGGCTGCCAGCCCGAGGCGCGGGTCTGCGGCTCGGCCAGCCGGGTGGCGATCCGCAGCGCGGGCGTGGCCGCGCAGCGCTCCGCCGGTCCCCAGTCGGCCAGCACCACGGCGCTGCCCCGGTCGGCGTGTCGGGCCGCTGCGGCCAGCGTCGCCGCGCCGGGCCGGGAGTCGAAGGCCGTGACGAGGTTGTGCGGAGCGCCCTCGGGTGCCGTCCGGCTCGTCGGGCTGCCGAGTGCCAGCCGCACCGGGTACGTCCGTGCGCCCCACTGGGGCTCGGCGAGGAGCCGGGCCCGGGCGAGGGACAGCCGGTGCTCGTCCGTGTCCATGCCGGTGACCTCGGCGCCCCGGCCCGCCGCGAGCAGCAGGGCGAGTCCGGAACCGCACCCCAGGCCCAGCAGCCGGGTGTGCGGGCCGACCTCCAGGCGGTCGTACACCGCCTCGTAGAGCGGAACGAGCATCCGCTCCTGGATCTCCGCCCAGTCGCGGGCGGCGCGTGGCAGGTGCTGAGGCATGAACGTCGCTGTCATCACAGGCGCCCCTATCCGGTCCGCGTGTCCGTCTGTGCCGTGTTCGTCTGTCACCCACGCTGTGCCGCGCGGCGTGCACCGGCCCCCGGGTGGTGCGGTGCTCCCTGGGTGTGCGCGGGAGCGCGCGCCCTATGCCAGGGAACTGCCGATCGCTCCCGGCGTCCAGTGGACATGGCGGACGGAGGGCTGAACTTTCGGCCGTTCCGCAGGTGCGCGGGCCCCTCCGATTCACGCTTTGTCCGCACCCCGCCGTAACATGCGCGCCATGGCAAAGGCTCCCGTACTCACCCCCCAGGCGGACGACTTCCCGCGCTGGTACCAGGACGTGATCAACAAGGCCGAACTGGCCGACAACGGCCCGGTGCGCGGCACCATGGTCATCCGACCGTACGGGTACGGGCTCTGGGAGCGCATGCAGCGCGAGGTCGACCTGCGGATCAAGGCCGCCGGCGCCGAGAACGCCTATTTCCCGATGTTCATCCCGCAGTCGTACCTGACGCGCGAGGCCGAACACGTCGAGGGCTTCGCTCCGGAGCTGGCCGTCGTGACGCACGGGGGCGGCAAGGAGCTGGACGAACCCGTCGTCGTCCGGCCCACGTCCGAGACGATCATCAACGAGTACTTCTCGAAGTGGGTCCAGAGCTACCGAGACCTGCCGCTTCTCATCAACCAGTGGGCGAACGTCGTCCGCTGGGAAATGCGTCCGCGGGTCTTCCTCCGAACGAGTGAGTTCCTCTGGCAGGAGGGCCACACGGCGCACGCCACCTACGAGGACGCCCGCGACTACGCCGCGCTGATCCACCGCGAGGTCTACCGCGACTTCATCGTGAACGTCCTCGGCATCGACGTGGCCGTCGGCCGCAAGACCGCCCGGGAGCGTTTCGCCGGTGCGATCAACACCCTCACGCTCGAAGGCATGATGCGGGACGGGAAAGCCCTGCAGATGGGCACCAGCCACGAGCTGGGCCAGAACTTCGCGAAGGCGTTCGACACCACGTACCTGTCCAAGGACGGCGAGCAGCGGCTGGTCTGGCAGACGTCGTGGGGCGTCTCGACGCGCATGGTCGGCGGCCTGATCATGAGCCACGGCGACGACAACGGGCTGCGGGTGCCCCCGAGGCTGGCGCACGTCCAGGCCGTCGTCCTCGCGATCAAGGGGGACGACGCGGTGCTCGCCACGGTCCGCGAGGTCGGCGACCGGCTGGCGGCCGCCGGGGTCCGGGTGCAGGTCGACGACCGCACCGACGCGCCGTTCGGGCGCCGTGCGGTGGACTGGGAGCTCAAGGGCGTCCCGGTCCGCATCGAGATCGGCCCGCGCGACCTGGAGAACGGCACCGCGATGCTGGCCCGGCGCATCCCCGGGGGCAAGGAGCCCGTCCGCCTCGACGCCCTGGCCGAGCTGCTGCCGAAGGTTCTGGAGGACGACCAGGCGCAGCTTCTGCGGGAATCCCGGGAGCGCCGCGAGGCGAACACCAGTGACGTCCGCACCGAGCAGGAGGCGGCCGAGGTGGCGCTCGCCGGTGGCTGGGCGCGGATGCCGTGGTCCGAGCTGGGCCCCGAGGGCGAGGCGCGGCTGGCGGAGCAGGCGTTGACGGTCCGCTGCCTGCACCTCGAGGACGGTTCGGTGCCGGACGGCGACGATGTCCCCGGCACGCTGGCCCTCGTCGCCCGTTCCTACTGAGGCGGTCGGCCTGCGACGCGTCCGCTCCTCGGCGGGCGGGCGCCTCGCAGGCCGGCGGGCCACGGCCGGCACGCCCCGGCCGGTACCGGGCGCCCGGGTGGGCGGTCGCGTCCGGGTCCGCGCGTCCGGGACCATCGCACGCACAGAACTGACTGGTACGTGCAAATTATTGGGAATGGCCCCGTAATCGGAACACTCGGTGGTTCCGGCTCGTTGTTCACGACGTGAGCACGACACCACCAGTTCTCGCCGCCGAGCTGGCGTCCGCGTGGGCCGACATTCAGCGTCGCCACCCGGAGCTGCCAGACCTGGCCGCACCCGAATCCCTGATCGGAGAGTCCTCCTCCGCCTGCGGCGCGGAGCTCTCCTTCGAACGGCTGCTGCACGAGGCCGTCCACGGTGTTGCCGCCGCGCGCGGTGTCCGTGACACCTCGCGCGCCGGCCGCTACCACAACCGCCGTTTCCTGGCGATCGCCGAGGAGATGGGCCTGGAGCACGCCGACGAACCGCATCCGAGCAGCGGGTTCTCACTCGTCTCCCTGACGCCGGAGGCCCGCAAGCGGTACCGGACGACGGCCGAGCGGCTCCAGCGCGCACTGCGGGCCCACACGGCGGCCACCCGGACCGACACCGCCAGTTCGTTCCGCGGCCCCGCCGCGCGGCACGGTTCCTCCGGGGGCGGTGTCCGTGTCAAGGCCGTCTGCGACTGCGGGCGCAACGTCCGCGTCGTGCCGTCGGTGCTGGCCCAGGCGCCCATCATGTGCGGAGCCTGCGGCAAGCAGTTCCGCATCCCCGAGGTGATGGCCGTGGGCTGACCAGACCGCACCGACGCCCCACGGCGATCCCGCCGACGGCACGAGCGGCCCGCGGACGGCAGACCCCCCTCGACTGCCGGCACCGTCCCTGACCCGTTCGCCGGTGGATCCCACCCACCCGTACCCGGCCTGCCGGGCCCGTATCGCAGCGCGCTGCACCGACCGGGGTGCCCCCACACCCCCGTCGGCCGGCGGCCCGGCGCTGTGGCAGAATGGACGGCTGTACTCGACAGCCGTCCGGACCCTCTCTCCCTCGGCTGACGCGTCCACCGGGCACCCGGGTGCCGCAACCCCACGCGGTGGTCCCGCAGTGACCCACCCACGTCAAGACCAGGAGACACCACACCCGTGGCAGTCAAGATCAAGCTGAAGCGTCTGGGCAAGATCCGTTCGCCTCACTACCGCATCATCGTCGCCGACTCGCGCACCCGCCGTGACGGCCGCGCCATCGAGGAGATCGGCCTGTACCACCCGGTGCAGAACCCGTCCCGCATCGAGGTCGACAGCGAGCGCGCGCAGTACTGGCTCGGTGTCGGCGCGCAGCCGACCGAGCCCGTCATGGCCATCCTCAAGGTCACCGGTGACTGGCAGAAGTTCAAGGGCCTGCCCGCTCCGGAGCCGATGAAGGTCGCCGAGCCGAAGGCCGACAAGAAGGCCCTGTTCGAGGCCGCCGCCAAGGAGTCCGCCGACGAGCCCAAGGGCGAGGCGATCACCCCGAAGGCGAAGAAGGCCGACAAGGCCGACAAGGGTGCCGACGCCGAGGCCGCGGCCTCCGCCGAGACCACCGAGGCCTGAGCATGCTGGAGGAGGCCCTCGAACATCTGGTCAAGGGCATCGTCGAGCATCCGGACGAGGTGCAGGTCGCATCCCGCACCCTGCGCCGCGGCCGGGTCCTGGAGGTCCGGGTCCACCCCGACGACCTCGGCAAGGTGATCGGCCGCAACGGCCGCACCGCCCGCTCCCTGCGCACCGTCGTGGGAGCGATCGGGGGCCGTGGCATCCGCGTCGACCTCGTCGACGTGGACGCCGTGCACTGACACGCACGGCTCCCACACAGCACCGGCTCGGGCCGGGAACGGCTCGGCCGTTCCCGGCCCGAGCCGGTGCTGGACCGGCCCGAGCATCGACCGGCGCCCGGGCCCGACCGGGCAGGAGAAGGAACAGCACGTGCAGCTGGTAGTCGCGCGGATCGGCCGCGCCCACGGCATCAAGGGCGAGGTCACCGTCGAGGTCCGCACCGACGAGCCCGAGCTCCGGCTCGGCCCCGGGGCGGTGCTCGCCACCGAACCGGCCGCCGTCGGCCCCCTCACGATCGACAGCGGCCGCGTCCACAGCGGTCGGCTGCTCCTGCGCTTCGCGGGCGTCGCCGACCGGACGGCCGCCGAGGCGCTGCGCAACACGCTCCTCATCGCCGAGGTCGATCCGGAGGAGGTCCCGGAGGACCCGGAGGAGTTCTACGACCATCAGCTGATCGACCTGGACGTGGTCACGCGTGAGGGTGAGGAGATCGGGCGGATCAGCGAGATCGCGCACCTGCCCGCGCAGGACCTCCTCGTGGTCAGGCGACCGGACGGGGGCGAGGTGCTGATCCCGTTCGTCGCCGAGATCGTCCCGGAGATCGACCTGGCGGAGCAGCGGGCCGTCATCGACCCCCCGCCCGGCCTGCTGGGCGAGCCCGAGGGCGAGGACGAACGCGGCGGGGAGCCGGGCGGGAGCGGATCGCGGTGAGGCTCGACGTCGTCACGATCTTCCCCGAGTACCTCGCGCCCCTGGAGGTCTCCCTCGTCGGCAAGGCACGGGCCCGGGGCCAACTCGACGTGCGGGTGCACGACCTGCGGGGCTGGACGCACGACCGTCACCACACCGTGGACGACACGCCGTACGGCGGTGGTCCGGGCATGGTGATGAAGCCCGAGCCCTGGGGCGAGGCACTGGACGAGATCACCGCGTCGGGTGACGGCGAACCCGTCATCGTCGTCCCCACGCCCAGCGGGCGGCCCTTCACCCAGGAACTGGCCGCCGAGCTGGCGGGCCGCGACTGGCTGGTCTTCACGCCGGCGCGCTACGAGGGCATCGACCGGCGCGTCGTCGAGGAGTACGGCGAGCGCCACGACGTCCGCGAGGTCTCCATCGGGGACTACGTCCTCGCAGGGGGAGAGGCGCCCGTCCTGGTGATGGTGGAGGCCGTGGCACGACTGCTGCCCGGCGTCCTCGGCAACGCGGAGTCCCACCGCGACGACTCCTTCGCCCCGGGCGCCATGGCGGACCTGCTCGAAGGCCCGGTCTACACCAAGCCGCCCAGCTGGCGTGGGCGGGAGATCCCCGAGGTACTCGTCAGCGGGCACCACGGCCGGATCGCCCGCTGGCGCCGCGACCAGGCGTTGACGCGCACGGCCGCGCACCGCCCCGACCTCCTCCGGCGTTGCGACCCCCGGGCCCTCGACCGGCAGGACCGCGCACTCCTGGCGGAACTCGGCTGGGAGCTGCGCCCCGACGGCCGATTTGGGCGCTCCGGGGAGCCCGTGGAAGAATGAGCCGCTGGTCTCAAGGCCACGGCGCGCGACCCTGCCACAGGGGGACAGACGCCCGCCCCGGCCCGCCAGCCGAACATCCATCACCGTTTCCGCCGTTGACCTGTGGCACCGGCGAAGAAAGCAGACCCACATGTCCCAGCTCCTCGACAGCGTCGACGCAGCATCCCTGCGCGACGACATCCCGGCCTTCCGCCCGGGTGACACCGTCGACGTCCACGTCCGCGTCATCGAGGGCAGCCGCTCGCGTGTCCAGCAGTTCAAGGGCGTCGTCATCCGCCGCCAGGGCTCCGGCCTGCGGGAGACCTTCACGGTCCGCAAGGTGAGCTACGGCGTCGGCGTCGAGCGCACCTTCCCCGTGCACACCCCGGTCGTGGAGAAGATCGACGTCGTCACGCGCGGCCAGGTGCGTCGTGCAAAGCTGTACTACCTGCGCGAGCTGCGCGGCAAGGCGGCGAAGATCAAGGAGAAGCGCGAGCGCTGAGTCGTCGCGCTCCACGTCATCGGCGGCCGGACCCCATCCTCGGATGCGGTCCGGCCGCCGCGTCGTAGGCAAGGCCGGACGGTTAGGCTCTGCGTCCGGTGACAGACCGTCCGCCCGGCCACCGGGCGCGACGCGCACGGAAGCGGGCCCATGACGGACACCCCTGCCCCCGACGAGTCGGACCCGGCGCCGGGTCCGACCCCCGCGGCCGCCCCGGCACGCCGCTTCGGCCTTCGGCGGTCGGCCCTGTGGGCGGCTGTGGCCCTGGTGTTGTTTCTTCTGGTCAACGCCTTCGCGGTACAGCCCTACCGGATCGCCAGCGGTTCCATGGAACCGACGCTCCGCGTGGAGGACCGCGTGCTCGTGAACAAGCTGGCGTACCGTTTCGGCAACCATCCGGAGCGTGGAGACGTTGTGGTCTTCGACGGAACGGGTACGTTCGCAGCCGACGGCACGGGTGAGCATCCGCTCGCCCGCGTTCTGCGCACCACCGTCGCGGCGGTGGGCGTGGGCGAGCCGCCGGGCAACGACTTCGTCAAGCGCGTGGTCGGCGTCGGCGGCGACCGGGTGACGTGCTGCGACGAGCAGGGGAGGATCGAGGTGAACGGGGAGCCGCTGACCGAGGACTACCTGCACCCCGAGGGAGGCCCCGAGCGGGCCTCGGCCGTTCCGTTCGACATCGTGGTGGCCGAGGGGCGGCTGTGGGTCATGGGCGACCACCGCGCCGCCTCGCGGGACTCCCGCGACCACCTCGGCCGCCCTGGGGGCGGCACCGTCCCGGTGGAGGACGTCATCGGCCGGGTGGAGTGGACCGGCTGGCCCCCCTCGCGCTGGTCCGCCCTGCGGAACGGGCATGGGTAGGCGCGGGCGGCCCCGTCCCGCCGCCTCCGAACCGCCCGTGGACGCGGCGGCCCCCGTCGCGGGGGAGGGCCCTCCGCCGGGCGAGGGGCGTGCGGCCCGGCGCCGGGCGGCGCGGCGCGTCAGACGCCGGCGGCGGCTCTCGGCCACCAAGGAGATCCCCCTCCTGCTCGGGGTGGCGCTGGTCATCGCCCTCGTGTTGAAGACCTTCCTCGTCCAGGCCTTCGTCATCCCCTCCGGTTCGATGGAGCAGACCATCCGGATCGACGACCGGGTGCTGGTGGACAAGCTGACGCCCTGGTTCGGTGCCGAGCCCGAGCGCGGCGACGTGGTCGTCTTCGAGGACCCGGGCGGCTGGCTGGAGGGCCAGGCGCAACCGCCGCCCTCCGACGACCCCATCGGCGTCAAGCAGGTCAAGTCCTTCCTGACCTTCATCGGCCTGCTGCCCTCCGCGGACGAGCAGGATCTGATCAAGCGCGTCATCGCGGTCGGCGGCGACCGTGTCGTGTGCTGCGACGAGAACGACCGCATCACGGTCAACGGAACACCGCTGAACGAGCCGTACCTGCACCCGGACAACAAGCCGTCGGAGATCCCCTTCGACGTGGCCGTCCCCGAGGACCGCCTCTTCGTCATGGGCGACCACCGGTCCAACTCCGCCGACTCCCGGTTCCACCTCGACGACCCGGGCGAGGGCACCATCCCCCAGGACCTCGTCGTCGGGAAGGCGGTCGTCATCGCATGGCCCTTCTCCCATTGGGCACGTCTGGAGGAGCCGGGCACGTACGCTTCGGTACCGGAGCCCGGTGCTCCCGCACCGGCCGAGGCGGCCTCCGGGGGACCGCGGCCAGCACACGAAATCACGCCGGTACCGCTCCCTGCGGAACTCACGCTCGTTATGGGAGTGGCGGGCCTGCGCCGCTTGACGGGCAGGCGGTGGCACAGCGTTAGGAGAGAACGTGGGGAACGTCGCGGTCGGCGCCCGGTCGGGGTCCGGTGGGGACGAGCCGGAGGAGCAGCCCGAGGGGCGCAACGACGAACGTTCCGGTCCCGGTGGCGACACCGCCCCCGGAGCCCCCGGAGCCCCCGGAGCCCCCGGAGCCCCCGGAGCCGCTGCGGCCGGTGACGGCGACGACGGGGGCACGGGTCGGCGCGGCAGCAGGCAGCAGCGCTCGTTCTGGAAGGAGCTGCCGCTCCTGGTCGGCATCGCCCTCGTGCTCGCCCTGTTGATCAAGTCCTTCCTGCTGCAGGCCTTCTCCATCCCCTCCGACTCCATGCAGAACACCCTGCAGCGCGGCGACCGGGTCCTGGTGGACAAGCTGACGCCGTGGTTCGGTGCCGAGCCCGAGCGCGGCGAGGTCGTCGTCTTCGAGGACCCGGGCGGCTGGCTGGACACCCCGCCGCCCGAGCCGAACGCCGTGCAGGAGGTTCTCAGCTTCATCGGGCTGATGCCCTCGGCCGACCAGCAGAACCTGATCAAGCGCGTCGTCGGCGTCGAGGGCGACACCGTGGAGTGCCGCCAGAACGGGCAGGTCAAGGTCAACGGCGAGGCGCTGGACGAGTCCGCGTACCTCTTCCCCGGGAACACCCCGTGCGGGGACAAGCCGTTCGGCCCGCTGACCGTCCCCGAGGACCACGTGTGGGTGCTGGGTGACCACCGGCAGGAGTCGCTGGACTCCCGCTACCACGTGGACGGCCCCTCGGGTGGTGCCGTGCCCGAGGACAAGGTCGTCGGCCGTGCCCTCGTGCGCGCCTGGCCAGTCGACCGCTGGGGCGCCCTGTCGGTGCCGGAGGTGTACGACCGGCTGGCAGCCGGGGCCCCCACCGCGCTGGCCGTGGCCGCGCTCCTTCCCGTCGCACTGATCCGTCGGCGCCCCCGCCCCTGACGTCCGCCCGCCCGGCGTCCGTCCGGCCCGTGCCCCGCCCGTGTCCGGTGCGGGGCACGGGCGGTCACTCCGGCAGGGTCCGGACGCGCGGACACCCGCCCCGGCGCCGCAGGTAGGGTGCCGTCATGACCACGGCAACCACGAACGGTCGAACGGCCGCCCGCCGCCGCACCGGCGCCACGCTGGCCAACGTCGCGGTGGCCGTCGGGGCCGTGCTCTTCGTCGGCGCGTTCGCCTGGGCGGCCCTGCTGTACCGCCCCTACGCGGTGCCGACGGACTCGATGGCGCCCACGATCCGCGCGGGGGAGCGCGTGCTCGCCGAGCGGGTCGACGGGGACGACGTCCGCCGGGGGGACGTGGTGGTCTTCGAGGACCCGCTGTGGGGCGACCTGCCCATGGTGAAGCGGGTCGTCGGCGTCGGTGGCGACACGGTGGCCTGCTGCGACGCCGAAGGGCGCCTGACCGTGAACGGCGAGACGGTGACCGAGCGCTACCTCGGGCCGTCGGGGGACGCCTCGGGCTCCGACTTCCGGGCCACCGTGCCGGAGGGGCGGATCTTCCTGCTGGGCGATCACCGAAGCCACTCCGTCGACTCCCGTAGCCAGCTGGCGGGCGAGGCGGACGGCGCCGTGCCGCGCGGTGCCGTGGTCGCCCGCGTCGACGCCACCGTGTGGCCGCTCGCGGACGCCGGCTCCCTGCCCCGTCCGGACGGCTTCGCGGCGCTGCCCGGCGGCGTCTCCGAGCCGGGACCCCTCCCGGTGCTGCTGTGGGCCGCCGGGGCGGGCGCCCTCCTGGTGCTCGGCGGGGCCGCGGGTGCCCCGATCGCGCGGCGGGCCGGACGGCGCACGCGGCACTGACGCACAATGGGGGGACGCAGCTGAAGGGGAATCCATGAGCGCCGAGGACCTCGAGAAGTACGAGACCGAGATGGAGCTGAAGCTCTACCGGGAGTACAAGGACGTCGTCGGCCTGTTCAAGTACGTGATCGAGACCGAGCGCCGGTTCTACCTCACGAACGACTACGAGATGCAGGTGCACTCCGTCCAGGGCGAGGTCTTCTTCGAGGTGTCCATGGCCGACGCCTGGGTCTGGGACATGTACCGGCCGGCGCGGTTCGTGAAGCAGGTCCGCGTCCTGACGTTCAAGGACGTCAACATCGAGGAGCTCAACAAGAGCGACCTCAACGTGCCGGAGGACTCCGGCTTCAGCGGCTGACGCTCTTCCCGCCCCGCCCGGCCACGTCTCCGTGCCGCGCCGCCGGGCGCTCGCGTGCTGCCCCTGGGTCGTCGCGGCGGCACGCGTGGTCACCCCCACGGGTGGCCGCGTTGTCCACAACCCGCGAGTTGTCCACCGAAAAGCGGCAAGATCCCCACCGTGTCCGCCGTGCAGCCACAGTCGGCGGTGGAGGTGGACGAGATGAACGCACAAGGGGCACTGGGCCGCTACGGGGAGGACCTGGCGGCACGGAGGCTGCGCGCATCGGGCATGGCGGTCCTGGAGCGCAACTGGCGCTGCCGGGACGGCGAGATCGACATCGTCGCCCGGGACGGGGACGCCCTGGTGGTGTGCGAGGTCAAGACCCGCAGCGCGGGCGGTCCGCAGCACCCGATGGCCGCCGTCACACCCCGCAAGGCGGCCCGGCTGCGCAGGCTGGCGTCCCGCTGGCTGACCGAGCGCTGGCTGGTCCGCTACGGGAGACCGCCCACCGGCGGCGTGCGGATCGACCTCGTCGGGGTTCTGCTGCCCCGGCGTGGAGCGCCGGTCGTCGAGCACGTGCGGGGGGTGGCCTGAATGCCGTTCGCCCGGACGTGCTCGGTCGCCCTGGTGGGTGTCGAGGGGGTGCTCGTCGAGGTGCAGGCGGACCTGGAGCCCGGCGTCGCCGCCTTCACCCTCATCGGGCTGCCCGACAAGTCGCTGGTCGAGAGCAAGGACCGGGTCCGCGCCGCCGTGGTGAACTCCGGCGTCGAGTGGCCGCAGCGCAAGCTCACGGTGGGGCTGAGCCCGGCCTCCGTACCGAAGGGCGGCAGCGGATTCGACCTGGCTGTCGCAAGCGCCGTCCTCGGTGCCGCGCAGCGCGTGGACCTGCGGCGGCTGGCCGGCGTCATGATGATCGGGGAGCTGGGGCTGGACGGCCGGGTCCGTCCGGTCCGCGGCATCCTGCCCGCCGTCCTCGCTGCCGCCGACGCCGGATACCGACAGGTCGTCGTACCGGAGCAGGCCGTTGCCGAGGCCCGCCTCGTGCCGGACGTCGCGGTGCTCGGCGTGCGCAGCCTCCGGCAGCTCATCGCCGTCCTGGCCGACGAGCCGGTGCCCGAGGAGGCCGCCGACGAAGGGCCGGACACGACGCTCGGCGGGCCGGCCCTGCCGTGGGGAGTCGGGGGCGGTGGGTCCCCGGTCGCCCGTCCGGTGGACATGGCGGAGGTCGCCGGTCAGGCGGGCGCCCGCAGGGCCCTGGAGATCGCCGCCGCCGGTCGCCACCACCTGTTCCTCAAGGGCGCCCCCGGCGCGGGCAAGACCATGCTCGCGGAGCGGTTGCCCGGGCTCCTGCCGCCGCTCACGCGCCAGGAGTCCCTGGAGGCGACGGCGGTGCACTCGGTGGCCGGCGCCCTGCCACCGGGGGAGCCGCTGATCGCCCGGCCCCCGTACTGCGCGCCGCACCACTCGGCGAGCATGGCCTCCCTCATCGGAGGAGGCACCGGCCTCCCCCGCCCCGGCGCGGTGACGCTCGCCCACCACGGCGTGCTCTTCCTCGACGAGGCCGCCGAGTGCAGCGGCCGCCTTCTGGACGCGTTGCGCCAGCCGCTGGAGGCCGGACACGTCGTCGTCGCCCGGACCCAGGGCATGATGCGGATGCCCGCGCGGCTCCTGCTCGTCCTCGCCGCGAACCCGTGCCCCTGCGGCCGGCACGGGTCGGCCGGCGGTGAGCCGTGCGAATGCCGGCCCTCGGCCGTCCGCCGCTACCGGGCCAGGCTGTCGGGGCCGCTCCTGGACCGGGTGGACCTCCGCGTCACCGTCGAGCCCGTCGCCCGCTCCGAACTGCTCGCGGCCGGTCGGAGCGGTGAGGACACCGCGACGGTCGCCGCCCGGGTGCTCACCGCCCGGGAGCGGGCCGCCGCACGGTACGCGGAGACGCCGTGGCGGACCAACAGCGAGGTCCCGGGGCACGAGCTGCGCACCCGCTGGCGGGTGGCCCCCGGCGCGCTGCACTCCGCCGAGGCCGACATGGAGCGTGGACTGCTGACGGCTCGGGGGCTCGACCGCGTGCTGCGGGTCGCCTGGACGATCGCCGACCTGGGCGGCCACGACCGGCCCCGCCGGGAGGACGTCGACGGCGCGCTCCAGCTCCGCACCGGCATCAGCCGGGGCGTCCCGCTCGTGGGAGCCCGCCGATGAGCGGCCGCGGCGTCACCGACGGAGGGGGTGCCACCGACGAGGAGCGGCTGGCCCGGGTGGCACTGACCAGGATCGTCGAGCCGGGCGACGAACTCGCCGGGAGCTGGCTCACCCGCTACGGGCCCGTGGAGACGGCGCGGGCCCTCGGCGCCGCCACTCCGCTGCCGGGGGTCGGCGAGCGGCGCTGGGCGGGCCTGCGGCTGCGGGCCGCAGCCGCACGTCCGGCGGAGGACCTGGAGACGCTGACCGCGCTCGGCGGCCGGTTCCTGTGCCCGGGAGACGTCGAGTGGCCGGGTCAGCTGGACGATCTGGCGACGGCCAGGCCGGTCGGGCTGTGGGCCCGGGGCGCCGCCTCGCTCCGCTTCGCGGCGCTGCGGTCGGTGGCCGTGGTCGGTGCGAGAGCCTGTACGGAGTACGGCGCCCACGTCGCGTCCATGCTCGGGGCCGGGCTCGCCGAACACGGTTGGACGGTCGTCTCCGGCGCCGCGTACGGCGTGGACGCGGCGGCGCACCGGGGTGCGCTGGCGGTGGGGGGCTCCACGGTCGGCGTGCTGGCCTGCGGGGTCGACGTCGCCTACCCGCCGGGCAACCGTGAACTGATCTCGCGCCTGGGCCAGGAGGGTTGGCTCCTCGCGGAGCTGGCGCCGGGGGAGCACCCCACGCGCCCCCGGTTCGTCCTGCGCAACCGCGTCATCGCGGCGCTCACCCGGGGCACCGTCGTCGTGGAAGCCCGGCTGCGCAGCGGCTCCCTGTCGACCGCGCGCTGGGCGGCGCGGTTGGGCAGGCACACCATGGGGGTGCCCGGCGCCGTCACCTCGGGGCTCTCCTCGGGTGTGCACGCACTGCTGCGGAACGAGGGCCAGCTGGTGACCGGTGCCGAGGAGGTGATCGAGTTGGTCGGGCCGATGGGCGCCCTCGCGCCGGTTCCCGACCGGCCGGTGCTCGCCCGTGACCTTCTCCATCCGGCCACCGTGCGGGTCCTCGAAGCCCTGCCCGCCGGGCGTGCTGTGCCGGTGGAGTGGGTGGCCCGGGCCTCGGGAACGGCGGCCGAACAGACGCGCGCCAGGCTCGGCGAACTCCGGGCTCTCGGGTTCGTCGAGGGCGTCCAAGACCGCTGGCAATTGACACACCCGCCCGGGTGACACCCCAACGGGTGACGAAGTGGTGCTTGACCTGGGAGGACCGAGTGAAAGGGTGAGCACATGCGCCTGGAACGGCAGATATGCGTGGACCTGCGCGAGGCGGCGCGGGTGGCGTGGGAGTCCCACGAGGGTGCGGGCCGAAGAACGTATCTGCGCATCCCGCATCGAACGCTCATCGCCCTTTGCGACGTGACGGTCACGCTACGCTCGCAAAGTTCTCCCTCCCCTCCTCGACGCCGGGCCCCTCCTCATGGCTCCCCGCAACCGTCCCCCGATCCCTGATCACGGCTCCGACCCCGGCAGAACGGCTCCAGGTAACGAATGCCCCACCACATCTCCGCGTCACCCCGGCCGGCCACGGCGCCGCCGGCCGAGCCCGGTGCGGCGCCGCCCGCCGCACCCCGCTCACTGGAGCAGCTGTGGCGGTCGTACAAGAGCACGGGGGACGAACGGCTGCGCGAGCAGCTGATCCTGCACTACTCGCCCCTGGTGAAGTACGTGGCAGGCCGGGTGAGCGTCGGGCTGCCGGCCAACGTGGAACAGGCCGACTTCGTCTCCTCGGGCGTCTTCGGGCTGATCGACGCGATCGAGAAGTTCGACCCCGAGCGCTCGATCAAGTTCGAGACGTACGCCATCACCCGCATCCGGGGCGCCATGATCGACGAGCTGCGGGCCCTGGACTGGATCCCCCGTTCCGTCCGCCAGAAGGCCAGAGCCGTGGAGCGCTCCTACGCCGCTCTGGAAGCGACGCTGCGCCGCACGCCGACGGAGAACGAGGTCGCCGCCGAGATGGGGATCGCGGTCGAGGACCTGCACGCCGTCTTCAGCCAGCTCTCCCTGGCCAACGTCGTCGCCCTGGAGGAGCTCCTGCACGTCGGCGGGGAGAGCGGCGACCGGCTGAGCCTGATGGACACCCTGGAGGACACGGCCGCGGACAACCCCGTCGAGATCGCCGAGGACCGGGAGCTGCGCAGACTGCTCGCCCGGGCGGTGAACACCCTCCCCGAGCGGGAGAAGACCGTGG
Organism: Streptomyces chumphonensis; assembly: GCF_014779715.1. GTDB lineage: Bacteria > Actinomycetota > Actinomycetes > Streptomycetales > Streptomycetaceae > Streptomyces > Streptomyces chumphonensis. The sequence goes on along the minus strand of NZ_JACXYU010000018.1, from coordinate 52,169 downwards.
TCACCCTCTACTACTACGAGGGCCTGACGCTCGCCGAGATCGGTGAGGTGCTGGGGGTGACGGAGAGCCGCGTCAGCCAGATCCACACCAAGTCGGTGCTCCAACTGCGGGCGAAGCTGGCCGAGGTCGACCGCTGAATCGTCTTTTCCGCACCTGTGCCTCCACCGTGATCCGGTGATCGGCAGGTCGTAGGCTGGGACCCGTGCCCAGGATTCGAGCGGCCACGGTGGCCGAGCACCGGACGATGCAACGTCACGCCCTGCTGGAGGCGGCCCGCACCCTGCTGTCCGAAGGCGGCACCGAAGCCCTGACCTTCCCCGCCCTCGCCGAACGGACCGGGCTGGCCCGCTCGTCCGTGTACGAGTACTTCCGCTCCCGCGCCGCCGTCGTCGAGGAACTGTGCGCCGTGGACTTCCCCCGCTGGGCGGCCGAGGTCGAGTCGGCGATGGCGGAAGCAGCCACTCCGCAGGGCCAGATCGAGGCGTACGTCCGGCAGCAGCTCGCCCTCGCCGGGGACCGGCGGCACCGGGCCGTCGTCGCCATCTCCGCCGGTGAGCTCGACCAGGGCGCGCGCGAGCAGATCAGAGCCGCGCACGGCGGGTTGATCACCATGACGGTCGAGGCCCTGGAGGCACTCGGCCACGCGGAGCCCCGGCTCGCCGCCGTCCTGATCCAGGGGCTGGTGGACGCCGCGGTGCGGCGCATCGAGCTCGCCGTGGAGGACCCGGCGGTGGTGACGGAGGCCGTGGTCACCATGGCTCTGCGCGCCGCCGGCGGTCCTTCCTGAGTCCGGTTCCGCGCCCGCCACCGCGCCGTTCCGCCGACCCGACCGCCTTCCCCGCCGGCCCTGCGCCCTCCGGGCGGGTCCGCAGCCGGCGCGAGGCCCACGCCGCGGCCCCGGTCAGAAGGGCCGCCGCGCCCAGGCCCGTGCCGTGCGTCCCGCTTCCCCGGTCGGCGTCCGCCGGGCGTCGCCGGTCGACCGTCCGCCGGAGGTCGGCGTCCCCCAGGGCGCGCGGCGTCGGCACCGGTACGCCGGAGACCGGGAGGAGTACGGGGTGCCCGTGGCTTAGCAGCGACAGGGGGTTCTCGTAGGAGCGCCCCCGCAGCAGCCCCCAGTGCAGGCAGACCCGCGGCGCGCAGTGCGAGGGCCGGCCGAGGAGGGTGCCGATGACCTGCCCCGCACGGACGCGGTCGCCCCGCGCGACGGAGGGCCGGACCGGTTCGTACGTCGTCCGCGGCGCGGGCCCCGGCGCCCCCGCCAGTTCCACGGAGACGACGCCCCGGCCGGCGACCTCTCCGGCGAACACCACGTCGCCGTCCACCGCGGCACGGACCGGCTGCCCCACCCGCCCGGCCAGGTCCACGCCGCGATGGCCCGGCTGCCAGCGCTCGGGTGGGGGCGCGAAGTCCCGCACCACCTCGGTATCGGGGCCTACCGGCCACACCGGCGTTCCCCGTGCCACCGGTGACCCCACCGACCCCACCGACCCCTCCGACGCGGCCCACGCCGACCCGGCGACGGGGAGCAGCAGGATCAGGAGGGACAGCAACAGCGGCGGCGGGGTGAGCGGGACGCTCCTCGAAGGTCTGCGCATGCACGCACCGTGACAGGTTCCGGCGCCGCTCGCTGATCATGGACGAGGTCTGTGGACAACCGGTCGGTTGTGGACGAGACCCTCACCCATCCGAGCGTGTCGCTCGGCGTGCGGCCGGTCCCGTACACTTCTGCTGGCGACCCGGGTCACCGGGTCGACTTCGCACGCCCCGCCACCCCTCCCGGTCCGTCCGGCGGGTGGCCGCGCATCTCGGTCCTGACGACCGCCCTCCACCTGCGTGGACGGCGCAGACGCCAGGTACGACGCGTCCGGGGCGTCAGGGGCACGGCCACCGGCCGTCGCCGACAACCGAGACACCACGAGGAGAACGGCTATGGCCGTCGTCACGATGCGGGAGCTGCTGGAGAGCGGCGTCCACTTCGGGCACCAGACCCGCCGCTGGAACCCGAAGATGAAGCGCTTCATCTTCACCGAGCGCAACGGCATCTACATCATCGACCTGCTCCAGTCGCTGTCGTACATCGACCGCGCCTACGAGTTCGTCAAGGAGACGGTCGCCCACGGCGGCACCGTCATGTTCGTCGGCACCAAGAAGCAGGCGCAGGAGGCGATCGCCGAGCAGGCGACGCGCGTGGGCATGCCCTACGTCAACCAGCGCTGGCTGGGCGGCATGCTGACCAACTTCTCGACCGTGCACAAGCGGCTGCAGCGCCTCAAGGAGCTGGAGCAGATCGACTTCGAGGACGTGGCCGCCTCCGGCCTCACCAAGAAGGAGCTGCTCGTCCTCTCCCGCGAGAAGGCAAAGCTGGAGAAGACCCTCGGCGGTATCCGCGACATGCAGAAGGTGCCCAGCGCCGTCTGGATCGTGGACACCAAGAAGGAGCACATCGCCGTCGGCGAGGCCCGGAAGCTCAACATCCCGGTCGTCGCGATCCTGGACACGAACTGCGACCCGGACGAGGTCGACTACAAGATCCCGGGCAACGACGACGCGATCCGCTCCGTCACGCTGCTGACCCGGGTGATCGCCGACGCGGTGGCGGAGGGCCTGATCGCCCGTTCCGGCGCGGCCGAGGGCAAGGGCGGCGGCGAGCAGGCCGCGGCCGAGCCGCTGCCGGAGTGGGAGCGCAACCTGCTGGAGGGCGAGAAGCCCGCCGCCGAGGGTGCCGAGGCCAAGGCCGAGGACAAGCCCGCCGAGGAGCCGGCCCAGGAGCAGGCCGCCGCTCCCGAGGCCCCGGCCGAGCAGGGCTGACGCCCGGACGCACCGTGCATGTCAGGCGCACGGCGGGATGCGACGCGTGCCGCGTCGCATCCCGCCGTGCGCCCGCACCTGAGGACGGCCGGTCCCGCCACCCGGGACCGGTCCGACCCAGACCACTCGATTTCCTCCATCGACTCTTCGGGAAGAGATTCACCCCATGGCGAACTACACCGCCGCCGACGTCAAGAAGCTCCGGGAGCTCACCGGCGCCGGCATGATGGACTGCAAGAAGGCCCTCGACGAGGGCGACGGCAACGTCGACAAGGCCGTCGAGATCCTCCGCGTCAAGGGCCAGAAGGGCGTCGCCAAGCGCGAGTCCCGCACCGCCGAGAACGGCGCGGTCGCCGCCCTGATCGCCGACGACAAGGCCTCCGGTGTCCTGGTCGAGCTGAAGTGCGAGACGGACTTCGTCGCCAAGGGCGACAAGTTCCAGGCCGCGGTGGCCACCATCGCCGAGCACATCGCCGCGACCTCCCCGGCCGACGCCGCCGCCCTGCTCGCCTCCGAGATCGAGAGCGGCAAGACGGTCCAGGCCTTCGTCGACGAGAAGAACGCCGAGCTGGGCGAGAAGATCGTGCTCGACCGCTTCGCCCAGTTCTCCGGCGGCTTCGTCGCCACCTACCTGCACCGCACCAACCCCGACCTGCCGCCGCAGGTGGGCGTGCTCGTGCAGCTGGACAAGGAGAACGCCGAGGTCGCCAAGGACGTCGCGCAGCACATTGCCGCCTTCGCGCCCACGTACGTCTCCCGCGACGAGGTTCCGGCCGAGACCGTGGAGAACGAGCGCCGCGTCGCCGAGGCCACCGCGAAGGAGGAGGGCAAGCCCGAGGCCGCTCTGCCGAAGATCGTCGAGGGTCGCCTCAACGGCTTCTTCAAGGAGAACTGCCTGCTGGACCAGCCCTTCGCCAAGGACAACAAGAAGTCCGTCCAGAAGGTCCTGGACGAGGCCGGTGTCTCGCTGAGCCGTTTCGCGCGCATCCGCGTGGGCGCCTGAACCACCACAGCGGTCCGACCGCTATAGGGTCGGGCACACGGCAGCCCGGACAAGCCGCTACGAGGAGGCCATTGCCACAGGAACCCGCCAGTTCCGGCAATGGCCTTCCTCGTATGTGCACGAGGAGATCCCCATGAGCAGGACCGAAACCGACACCGACATCCCCCGCCGATTCCTGCTGAAGCTCTCCGGCGAGGCGTTCTCGGGCGGCGGCGGCTTGGGCGTCGACCCCGACATCGTGCACAAGATCGCGAGAGAGATCGCGGCCGTGGTCCGGGACGGGGCACAGATCGCCGTCGTCCTCGGCGGCGGCAACTTCTTCCGCGGTGCCGAGCTCCAGGTACGGGGCATGGACCGGGCCCGGTCCGACTACATGGGCATGCTCGGTACGGTCATGAACTGTCTCGCCCTCCAGGACTTCCTGGAGAAGGAGGGCATCGACTCCCGCGTCCAGACCGCCATCACCATGGGGCAGGTCGCCGAGCCGTACATCCCGCTGCGGGCGATCCGGCACCTGGAGAAGGGGCGCGTCGTCATCTTCGGTGCGGGGATGGGCATGCCGTACTTCTCCACCGACACCACCGCCGCCCAGCGTGCCCTGGAGATCCACGCCGAGGCCATGCTCATGGGGAAGAACGGCGTGGACGGTGTCTACGACTCCGACCCGGCCAAGAACAGGGACGCGGTCAAGTTCGACGCCCTGAACTACGACGAGGTCATCACGCGCGACCTCAAGGTGGCCGACATGACCGCCATCACCCTGTGTCGGGACAACAAACTGCCGATCCTCGTCTTCGAGCTCCTCGCCGAGGGCAATATCGCGCGTGCCGTCCAAGGTGAGAAGATCGGCACGCTGGTCAGCAGCCAGAGCACCAGGAGCTGACCGCCGTACCGGTGGACACGGGCCTGCCGGTCGGACATCGTGCAGGCACCGGGGCGCTGCCCGCGACGACCCGGTTCGCGAACCCGGGGGACCGGGACGCGGGGGCACCGCCCGAATCCGCTCAATCCGCTCATTCATCGAACCAGGAGCACGTGGTGATCGAAGAGACCCTCCTCGAAGCCGAGGAGAAGATGGAGAAGGCGGTCGTCGTCGCCAAGGAGGACTTCGCCGCGATCCGCACCGGACGTGCGCACCCGGCGATGTTCAACAAGATCGTGGCCGACTACTACGGGGCGCTGACGCCGATCAACCAGCTGGCGTCCTTCTCGGTCCCGGAGCCGCGCATGGCCGTGGTGACCCCGTTCGACAAGAGCGCGCTGCGCAACATCGAGCAGGCCATCCGCGACTCCGACCTGGGCGTCAACCCGTCGAACGACGGCAGCATCATCCGGGTGACGTTCCCGGAGCTCACCGAGGAGCGGCGCAAGCAGTACATCAAGGTCGCCAAGGGCAAGGGCGAGGACGCGAAGGTCTCCATCCGCAGCGTCCGCCGCAAGGCCAAGGAGGCCATCGACAAGGCCGTCAAGGACGGCGACATCGGCGAGGACGAGGGCCGGCGCGCCGAGAAGGAACTCGACGACACCACCTCGAAGTACGTCGGCCAGGTCGACGAGCTGCTCAAGCACAAGGAAGCCGAGCTGCTCGAGGTCTGACGCTTCGCCAAGGTAAGGGCTGCGATTCAGTGAACGACTCACCCTGGGGTGCGTCCCCGACCACCGGATACGGGTTCTCTCCCGCTCCCGGCAGGGGTCCGTCGGCGGGTCCCGCACCCGACGTCCGCGATACGGCGCAGACTCGGCCTATGCCCATCGTGCCCGACGCCGGCGGGAACCAGGACGAGCACGGTGACCGCTCCGGAGCCCGGCCGGACGGTCCCCCGCACGGCAGCCCGCCGCCGCTTCCGCCGGGTGACGCCGGGCCCGGCTCCTCCCCGGCCACCCCGGTGCCCGCTTCGCCGCCCGGTCGGGCGAAGCGGGCCGGGCGTGACCTGCGGGCGGCCATAGGCGTCGGGTTGGGGCTCGGCGCCGTCATCCTGGCGTCGCTGTTCCTCGTCAAGGACGTGTTCGTCGCGGTGATCGTGCTCGCCGTCGTCGTCGGCCTGTGGGAGCTGACGAAGCGGCTGGACGAGCGCAGGGCCATCCGGGCGCCGCTCGTGCCGCTCGCCGTCGGCGGGGCGGCCATGGTCGTCGCCGGATACGCCGGTGGGGCCGAGGCGGCGTGGGTCGCGATGGCCGGGACCTGTCTCGCCGTGCTCGTGTGGCGGATGGCCCAGTCGCCGCAGGGCTACCTCAAGGACGTCACGGCCGGCGTCTTCGCTGCCTTCTACGTGCCCTTCCTGGCCACGTTCGTGGCCCTGCTGCTCGCGGCCGACGACGGTGCGCAGCGGGTGCTGACGTTCCTGCTGCTGACGGTGGTGAGCGACACCGGCGCCTACGCGGTGGGCTGGCGTTTCGGCCGGCGCAAGCTCGCGCCGCGCATCAGCCCGGGGAAGACCCGGGAGGGGCTGCTGGGCGCCATCGGGTTCTCGATGGTGGCCGGCGCCCTGTGCATGCAGTTCCTGGTCTCCGGCGGTTCGTGGTGGCAGGGTCTGCTGCTCGGGCTCGCCGTGGCGGCCAGCGCGACGCTCGGGGACCTGGGCGAGTCCATGATCAAGCGGGACCTCGGCATCAAGGACATGGGCAACCTGCTGCCCGGCCACGGCGGCATCATGGACCGACTCGACTCGCTCCTGCCCACGGCACCCGTGGTCTGGCTCCTGCTGGTCCTGTTCGTCGGCACGGGCTGACCGCGCGCCCCGTACGGGGGCCCCGGAAACGCGGATGCCGTACCCATGATCCGGCGGCTAGCGTACCCACATGGTGCGGGTGCGAACGATGCGAGCGGCGGACGTGGGGGACGTGGCGGCCGTCCGGGTGCGCGGGTGGCAGGTCGCGTACGCGGGGATCGTGCCGCAGGCCCATCTCGACGCGATGACGGTGGCCGCCGATGCCGCGCGGCGTGCGGCGGCCTTCGCCGAGGCCGACCCCCGGACCACACAGCTCGTGGCCGACGACGGGTGCGGTGTGGTCGGCTGGGCCGCGTTCGGGCCCTACCGCGGCACGGCCGCCGGGCGGCGCGCCGGGGAGCTGTACGCCCTCTACGTCCGCCCCGACCTCGTGGGGACGGGCGTCGGCCGGGCCCTCCTCGCGGCCGTCCACGCCGCGACCGGGGACTACGACGCCCTCCTGCTGTGGGTGCTGCGCGACAACCGGCGCGCCCGCCGCTTCTACGAGGCGGCCGGGTACCGGGCGGACGGCGCCGTGCAGAGCGAGACCTACGGTTCCGTCCCCGTGCCCGAGGTGCGCTACGCCCGGCCGGCCGGCCCCGGGGCGACCGGCTCGGCACCCGGAGACGATCTGCGACACTGGTGAGGTTATGCCTGCGCCTGGAGAACTCTTCTCCTGCGCCCAACGAAACGCCCCCTGACCAGTGCGTTAAGCACCAGCAGGGGGCCTGTCAGGGCCGGGTGGGCCGTCCCTGGGCCGTCAGGACTCGTAGGCCGGATCGAGTACGTGGTCGATGGCACGGCGGGCACGGGCGGCGCTACTGGGCATCAGGTGCGCGTACACCCGCAGCGTCATCGCCGGGTCCGAGTGGCCCATGTACTCGCTCACGGCCTTGACGCTTTCCCCAGCGTCCAGGAGCACCGAGGCGTAGAAGTGCCGCAGAGCGTGCATGCCGTACTGCCGAGCTGAGGTGTGCCGCTCGCCCGGCTCGGGTGCCGGGATGAGTCCGGCCGCGGCCAGCGCCCGCTTCCATTCCAGGGCGTTGAAGTTGCTTCGCCAGACGACCCAGCCCGCCGAGTTCGTGAACAGGAGCCGCCGCACTACGGTAGGCCCGTCCGGCTTGCGCCACGGCAGCTCGACATCCACGGGCGGATGATCCTTCATGTGCCGTCGCAGCTCCTCGGCAACCGATGACGGCAGCGGTACGTCTCGCTCCTTGTCCATCTTCGGCGGGGCGAAGACGGCCACACCTCGGATCAGCTTCACCTGATTGACCACGCGGAGCCGTTCGCCGTCGAAGTCCACCGCGTCCTCGGTGAGCCCGATGATCTCGCCCTGCCGCAGGCCGCACCCGCTACCGACGTCCACCATCGCGCGGTACCGCTCGGGCAGCCCAGCACGAACGGCACGGACGTGAGCGGGCAGCAACGGAACCACGCGGTTCACGGAAACGGCCGGCGGACGGACGGACGAGGCACTGCACGGATTGCGAGCGAGGTGGCCGTCATCCACGGCGGCCGAGAGCACTGCCCGCACGTTGCCGTACACCGTTCGGGCGTACGAGCCCGCCATGGAATCGCGCTCCAAGTCTCTGACGAACTCCCGGATGTGAACGGGCCGGAAGGATCCGAGCGGTCGGGCACCGATCCGCGGGAAGGCGTGCAGCCGTAGGCGCGCCTCCACGGCTACCTGGGTGGTCAGGTCGGTGGTCAAACCGATGATCCAGCGTTCGGCGTACTGCTGGAATGTGACGCGGCTTGCTGCCGGGTCGACGTACTGGCCCCGCGTCATATCGGCTTCGATCTGCGCGAGCCACTGTTCCGCAAGCCGCTTCTGCCGGTCGGGGAAGCTCTTGGACTTCTCCGTGCCGTCCGGGCCGATGTACCGGGCGCGGTAGCGCAGCCCGAGGCCGTACCGATCGGTCTTGACCTTGACCGCCTTGCCGTTCGGCCCTTGCCCGGTGCGGTACCAGCGGTCTTGCACGTGTCCGGCCATCAGGCAGCCTCTTCCATGAGGTCGGCCACCCAGTGGCGGACGTCCTCGGGGTCGTAGCGCAGGTGTCGGCCGACTCGGAAGCCGCGGGGACCGGTGCGCTTGCGGCGCCACTGGTAGACGGTCTCGATCGGCACGCCCAGGAGGTCGGCGAGGTCCACCGGGCTCAGGTACCGCTGAGGCAGAGTGCGGGCCACGGTCACCACTCCTTCTCGTGGTCGAGGTCGGCCAGTGCTTGGCGTGTGGTGTCGCGGTTGAGGTCGAGGTCTCGGGCGATGCCTTCGGCGAGGAGGGATTCGCCGGGGGTGTGGCCGTGTCCGGCGTACTGCCAGTCGGCGAGGACGAGGATGGTGTCCGGTTCGATGTCGTCGAGGCCGAGTGCAGTGCGCTGTTCTTCGGCGCGGTAGTCGGCGCGGACCTGGCGGAGTGCGCCGAGGGTGGTGGAGTAGCGGCGGCTCTTGCTGGAGAAGTGGCCGCGGAAGCCGAGCATGTGTGCCCAGGCCCACAGCCGCCGATCCGGATACACGGCGTCGAGGTCCCAGCAGGCCCGGATGAGCCGCCGGGCGTGGTCAGGTACGTTGTGCCGTTCCAGTTCGTGAAGCTCCCCGATTCGGCGATCGAGCGTGCCTGTCGTCTCGGCCGCTTTGGTGGCGTACTTGGCCACGTAGGCAGCGACCGCCTGTTCGGTCAGCTCCTCACCGGCTCCCAGGGCTTGGATGGGCCGGACGTCGAGCTGAGTGCCCCATCGCAGGCACCGTGCCGGTTCGGTGTCGGAGGCCGGGACCGTCACGGTGGTGTAGGAGTGCCGCACGGCTGCCTCGATTGCGTCGGTGAGGAGCTGCACGGTGGACCAGGCCGGAGGCGTGTCGTCAGGTCCGTCCGGCCCGTCCAGCCGGATCACGGCGTGGAAGCGGATGGCCCCGCGCCGTTGGAACTCGGCCACCTTGCCGTAGGAGATGCGGCACTGCTGGCGCAGCTCGTTTTGGGTGAAGCCGACGCGGGCGGCGATCTCGCGTCGGAGCCGGTTGGTGAACCGTCGCCACAGTTCCCCGGCGTGGTTGTTGAACAGCACGGCACCCGCGTAGTCGTAGGTGTCCGGATTGAGCGGTGTGCCGAGAGCTGGGTCATCGGTGTCGTGGCGGGTGCCGCAGCGGCAGCGTCCGGTGTCGGGCCGGTTGTGCACCGGGCCGAACGAGGGCGCCGTCAGCGTGGCGAATACCCGAGGGTGATCCCGCACGGTGGCCGGGACGTTCTTGGTGTCGTCTCCGGCGAGTCCGGCGCGGATCAGGTGGTAAGTGTCGGCGGCGTAGAGGCGGGCGCAGGCCGGGCAGCGGGAGGCCCGCCGGTTCCCGCACGCCACCCTCAGCCGTCCACCGGGCTCGTCCTCGGTCGAGTAGCGGTGCAGCGTCTGGCCGGTGGTGCGGTCCTTCGTCAGCGTCCACCCAGTGAGGTGGATCGGGTCGGCGCAGCCACCGGTGTGGCGCACCTGCTCTTGCCAGCGGTGGAAGCCGGGGAGCCCGGTCACCCTCAGCGTGTCGGCGAGGGTGACCGGGTCCAGGCCCGCGAAGGTCGCGGTGTCAGTCACGGGCCGCCCCCGAGGCGAGCGGGGTCGGGGCGCTGAGGCGGACGAGGCCGGTGCCGTGGCAGGTCCGGCAGGTGACGCGGAGGGTGGCGCGGGTGCCGTCGGGGCGGTGGTGGCCGGTGGTGATGTGGACGGTGGGGAAGCCGTCGCAGTTGGGGCAGTGCCGCATCCGGGGGCGGGCGGGGTGGGTCATGATGGGTGTCCCTTCGGTTCAGTGGATCGGATGGGGGCTGGAGCCTTCGGGGCGGCGTGTGCTTGGCGGTACGTGGCCGCCCCGAGGGCCGGTCAGCGTCGGGTGTGGCGGGGCTTGAGCAAGGAGCGCAGGACGAGCGCGCACACCGTGACGGAGGCGGCGGTGACGGCGACGGCCAGCAGCAGGGAGACCAGCACAGTGCCGACCAGCAGCACGCCACCGGCGCCAGCGGCGAGAAGGGCGCCGGTGCGAACGGCCGGGCTGTGCTGGATGGGGGTGGAGGCCGGGACGGGAGCCGGGGCGGGGGGCTGGCAGCCGCAGGCCGAACTGGTGGAGGTCGGCGGGTGGACGGCGGTGGGGGTGAGCACGGCCGAGGTCGTGAATGTCGAGATCGTGGCCGGGGCGGTGGGGTACTTGGGCTGGAACATCGCGGGAGTCCCTTCGGTCAGTCGGTGGTGAGGTCGGTGAGGCCGCCGTCGATGGCGGGGGCGATGAAGGTGTCGGCGAGCAGGTAGCCGCCCAGGAGGAGCACGACGAGGAGCCAGGTCGGGGGGCGGTAGAGGCGGATGCCGAAGTAGCCGACGACGCCGACGGCGATGATCAGGGGAAGTTCGACGTTCATGGCGGGTCTCCGATCGGGTCAGTGGGTGCGGCAGCGGTGGGTGCGGGCGGCGAGCTGTGCGGCGGTGCGGTTGGCGTAGTCGGCGGACCAGCCGCAGTCGTCGTTGGTGCACACGGCGGCGTGCCGGGTCTGGCCGGTGCGGCGGTTACGGGTGGTGCCGATCTGAACGGGGCCGATGCGCTGGATGGAGTGGAAGAAGTCGCGAGCAGCCATGGCGGGGTTCTCCTTTCAGGGGAGTTGGGCGGCGATGGCCGAGGCCATCGGCGAGGGGACGTTGAGTCGGGCGCGCAGGGTGTCGGTGTCGATCGGCTGGCCGGTCTGCGCCCGGTGTGTGTCGGCGACCTTCCGCGCATGCGCGAGCAGCGGGGCCGGGACCGACACGGACGGGGCGGACTCGGCGACCGGGGATTCCGTGGCCGGGGAATCGGCCGGCCGTTGTGTCTCCACGGCCGGTGCCGGGTCGGGCAGGGGCGGACGGTCGAGGACGACGGCCGGGCTCTGCGCCGTGTCGGCAGCGTCCGCGTCCGAGGCCGCTTCGGGTTCGGTGTCGGGGGGGGAGTGGTGTGGGCCAGCAGGGTGCCGCCGAAGAAGGCGAGGGCAGGCCATCCGGCGACGAGGATGCGCAGCCACGCGGGCACGTCGGTCAGGTCGAGGAGCCCGGCCGTCGCGATGTTCGCGCCGAGGGACGTGGTCAGGGCGATGACGAACCAGCACCAGGCGAGTCCGGCCGGGCAGGCGGCGGCTTGCAGGGTGCGGATGCGGTGCCAGGCCGCCACGAGCAGCAGGTCGACCGAGACGGGGTAGGCCCAGGCTTTCCAGCCGGTCTGTCCGGCAGCGGCGGCGAGGTCGTGAAGGTGGGCGAAGGAGAGGGCCCCGGCGATCACGGCCTGTACGAGCACGACGTCGAGTCGGATTCGAGGCATGGGGGACTCTCCTTTCCGGGAGCCGGTCACCAGCGGTCGGGGGTGGGGTCGATCCCGGAGCCCAGGCAGCGGGAGCACAGGGCGTCCGTCTCGCCGACCGGGGTCTGGGAACGGCCGACGTGGTAGGACTCGGTCACCCATCCCGTGCCTCGGCAGGGGGTGCACTGCGGCTCAGCGGGCTTGGCCTTGCGCGGCCTTTTGGGCGAAGTGGTCTTCCGGGCAGCCATGGCGGCTCCTTCCGATCGGTTCCGGGCATGGGCCGGGTAGGGACTCGGCACGGAGGAGGCCGCGCCAGCCGGAGTGAGGGGCGGTCAGTCGGTGACCGGGCGGGGTTTGACCAGGGAGACCGGCGCCGTCGAGGTCGGCGCGACAGCGGTCGGGAGAGCCGGGCGCCAGGGAGCGAGTTCAGTCAGGTCCGGGGTCAGGTGAGCGTGGGCGTTGCAGGTGTTCACTGCCTGCCGCAGGGTGGTGTGCGGAGTGCGGATGGTCACCCAGCCGCCGGAGGAGTCCCCGGTGACAGCGGTGCCGGGCCGGTTGGTGGGGATCATCGTCGTGGCCAGCACAGCGTCGTCGGCGATGTCGCCGAAGGCCATTTTGGCCGAGGCTTGGTCGTTGACGCGGTGGGCGGTCCGGCCGGTGAGCTGGGCCCGCATCAGGGTGATGCCGTCGCCCAGGTCGGACCCGAACCGCTGCCCGCAGACCTCCACGTAGATTCCGGCAGCCCGGCCGAGCTGGACGAGCCGGACCAGGGCAGTGATGATCCGGTCGCGGCGCTTCTTCTCGGTGGTGTTGGCGAACAGGGCGAGTTCGGCGACTTCATCCACGAGCAGCACGACCGGTACCGGCCGCAGGTGCACCGGCAGCCCCCAGATGTCGGCAGTGATCTCGCCATCGGGCACGTCAGCGCTGATGCGCTGCTCTCTGCGGATGACGTCGTAGATCCCCGCCATGCGTCCCAACAGGGCTTCCAGGAGAGCGGCGGCGTCGTCAGGGTTGTCGGCCAGAGCGGAGAAGCGGCGGGCAAGCGGCGCCAGCTCCACGCCGTTCTTGCAGTCGATCCCGACCAGAGCAACCGGCTGCGCGGCGAGTTCGCTCACCAGGCGACGCTGGTAGACGGACTTGCCCGAGCCCACCGCACCGATGTTCAGCGCATGCGGCACCTGACGCCAGTCCCGGTAATGCACCTCCCCGTCATCACGAAGGGCCACCGGCACCCGAAGCAGACTTGCAGCAAACCGCGCGGGCATCTGCACTCGGCGAAGGACGTCGTAGCCGGTCATGCGCAGCTCGACCACACCGGCCCGCAGCTCCCGGCAGGTGACTCCCTGCATGGTGAACGAGTGCCGTAGCCGGTCGGTGGAGGCCATGAAGTCGAACGCGTCCTGACCGGGCCGCAGCTTGACCCGAAGCACCAGGCCTGAGCGCGTCACTCGCACCGCCAGGATGCGCGGCACGCGCGAGGTAGGGACGGCGGTGCGCGTCAGGCGGGCTAACCCGAGCCGCAGCCGGGACGGCGCCACCGTCAGCCCGCAGGCGTCCATCACCGACGCGTACCGCACCAGCACCCGCACACCGGCGCCCACGACACCGAAGCTCAGCCAGTACCAGGCCGGGCGCTGCCACCTCAGCAACAGCGCCACACCCAGGATGACCGCAGTGATCACCAGAAGCGACATGACCTCAGGCCGCCTTACCCGCCGAGTGCGCCGTCACGGCGACCGCCCGGAAGCTGATCCCGTGCCGCTTCTGTCCGTTGAACTCGTTCTCCCACGGGCGCGCCACCAGGCCGGTCAGGCCGACGGGCGCGCCCATGGTCAGCTCGCCCGAGATACCCGACTCCGGGACGGTGATGGAGATGACTTCCGCCTGACCGTTCATCACGAACAGGACGTCGACGGTGGCCAGCTTGTCGCCGGTCTCGCGGTCGATTGCGATCTCGCCGGTCTGCCGGTTGACGAGCTTCGGCTGAGGCGGCTGGGCCACCATCACGGCGGCAGTGGTGGTGTCCACAGGAATCTGACGCATGATTGTGTTGCTCCCTTTGTCGAGGGGGCGCGGGGCGGCGACTTGCTTGGCGGTAGGGCGCCGCCCCTTGCCTATGGGTTGTCATGCCGACGCAGCACTCAGAGAGAGCACGGAGCTCAACTGGTGCGCACCACTAGATTGCAACTGGTGCGCACCAGTGTCAAGCCTGCCGGGGATCTGTCTTCGATGCCCCTGCGTCGCCACTACCTAGGGAAGCGGCTAGCGCAACGCGCCGGTAGCCAACAGGAATTAACAGCAGACTGTTAACCCCTGACAGCGATCGGTGATCTACGGCATCCTGGGGGAGGGCTGACGGACCAACCTGCCGGGTGGTACAGGTGACCAACAGACTGCGAGACATCCGAAGCGCGCGAGGCAAGAGCGCCTGGTCCGGGAGATCGAGCGCCACGCACGTCAACATGTAGTGAATATCGCCAGCACAGCCAGCCTGCGTGTGTACGTCTCCGAGTGGGAGAACGGCCGTCGGACCATCAGCGAGAGGTACGCCCGGATCTTGCGTGCGCTCCTCGGAGTGACGGATCAAGAGCTACTCGCCCCAGAGAATTCGGCCGGCGGTTTGGTCTCCGTCGGCGGATACGACGAGCTGACAGCCCGCATCGACTCGGCCCGCAGTGTCAGCGCCACCATGGTGAAGACCTTCATGGACCAGACGGAGTTTCTCCGCACCGTAGATCGGCAGATGGGCGCGGCCGGGCTGGTTGACCAGATGACCGGCCACCTGTCCACGCTGGAAGACGCCCTGACGTTTGCGGTTCTCCCAGAAACCCGGCGTCCCGTCGCCCGAGCCTTGGCCGGTGCCGCGACTCTGGCCGCTTGGCAGGCGCTCGACATGGGCGCGGTCGAACGAGCTTGGCGCCACTACGAACTGGGGAAGCGCGCAGCCCAGGAAGCCGACGAGCCCATGTATCTCGTTCACGCCATGGGCGAGCAGGCGTACGTGCTCGCGGATGCCGGACGCCCCGCGCTTGCCGTCGACCTCGTACGCGACGCCCAACGCGTCGGTTCCGGGCGGCTCTCCCCGAGGCTGCGTGCATGGCTCCATGCCGCAGAGGCAGAGCTATCCGCCAAGGCCGGAATGCCGGACGACTGCCGCCGCGCCCTGGAGAAGGCGACAGCCTGCATGCCCACGGGCGAAACCGCACGCGATGACGACATGCTGAGCATCTTCCTGAACGAAGGCCACCTGACCCGCTGGCGGGGGAACGCGCTCGCGCTCCTCGGGGACGACGAGGCAGTGAGCAGTCTCTACCAGGCGCTCGACACCATCGAACCGTCGTTCATCCGAGCTGCGGCCGGACTGCGCTGCGACCTTGCGCACGCTCACCTAGCACGGCACGAATACGACGAGGCACGGGAGCACTTACGCGAAGCCCGGCTCTTGGCCAACCGCACGAACTCCGTACGGCACCGCCGCCGGATCGAGCAACTCACCCAAGACTGGTGACAGTGCCCTTGCCCCGCGCGGCGAGCAGGTGGAGCAGGGCCACGAGCGTGCCTGAACCCATGAGCTCACCACGTGCCATCAGGCCCGGCACGTCATCGAGCGGTATCCAGGCGACGCGGCCCGCTTCCTCGATGTCCGTCGGATCGCCGACGTGCTGTGCCCCGCGTCCTACGAAGACCTCGTGCGGCGAGTCGACCATGCCCACCATGGGTTGGTAGGTCACCAGGTGGTCCAGGACCTCGGGGCGCCAGCCGGTCTCTTCCTCGACCTCCCGGAGCGCGGTGGCGTGGGCGTCTTCACCCGCGTCCACGATGCCGCCCGGCAGCTCCCAGCCCCACTGACGCGGCACGAAGCGGTAGCGCCACAGCATCAACACGCGGTCCTGATCATCGAGCACGGCCGCGATGGACACGTGCTGCAAGCGCACGACGTGATGCTCGAAGCGCTTCACACCTGGCGGCTCCACGTCGACGAGGTCGAGCTTCACCCAGCGGTTGTCGTAGATGTTCCGCTCGCCGTAGATCTGCCACGGCTCCAGTGCGTCCGACACGTCGGCGTTCACCCTTCGGTGGTTTCCTTGGACTCGGCTACGAAGTTGCCGCTGCCATGGCGCAGCTCCACCAGACCCTCAGCGGCGAGCTTGGCGAGGACGAGCCGGACCGTAGTGCGCCCGACCTCTTGCTCCTGCTCGATCACGCGCTCAGAAGGCAGCTTGGTTCCCGGCCCGTACTCGCCCGACGTGATCCACTCACGGATCGTGGCCTCAAGCCGTGCCTTCTTCGTCGCCATCCCCTCGCACACTCCCGCTCCTCGACTGGTTCGCACCAGCGTAGCCGCCACCCGCGACACTCAAACAGAGCGGTACAAGTTTCCCTACTTCATCAAGGCACCCCGCGCACGGCGCGGGGCGCGCCCGCCGTCGGCGTCCGCCGCCTCCATGTCTCCGCCACCGGCACCGGCCGCCGCCGTCGGCCGCGGCGGAGCCGGGGGCAAGGCTAGAGAAAGCGCCGTCGTGGGTCGGTCGGCTCCGCGACTTTAGGCACCTCCCCGGCTCGGGGCCCTCATCGAGCAAGACCAGGGGGCCACTTGGGCAAAACGCGGGCAGGCCAGAGGCTGCCCAAGTTCGCGGGCCAGCGTATGGCCCCCTGGTCATGCTCGATCCCAAGCTGGGCAGGACACCGCCCAAAGTCGCTCCACCGACCTCACGAGTCACTCCGTTGCACGCTGTTTGCCCCTAGAACTGATGGATGGCATCGCCTGATGCTACCCTGACCAGTCACAGCGCGAAGGGGACGGAATTGTCACACCTCGATGAAATCCACTTGGGTGACTGCCTTGAGTGGTTGAAGAGCCTTCCAAGCAATGTCGTAGACACGGTCATTTCCTCTCCCCCCTATAATATTGGGAAGTCTTACGAGTCCCGTACGGAACTTAATGAGTATCTTTCTGTGCAGCGTCAGGTCCTTCGGGAATGCCATCGGGTACTGAAGGAAACTGGGTCGATCTTCTGGCAAGTCGGAGTGTACGCCAATAAGGGAGTCCACATCCCGCTGGATGTGAAATTCTTTCCCATTCTCGAAGACCTCGGACTCGTCCCACGTAACCGCATCGTTTGGGTGCGCCCTCATGGCTTGCATGCAAGGGGCAAGTTCTCTGCTCGCCACGAGTCGATTCTGTGGTTTTCCAAAGGGGAAGAATACAAGTTCTTCTTGGATGAGATTCGTGTCCCTCAGAAATATCAGAACAAGAAGGCCTGGCGGGGGAGCAATAAGGGGGAATTGACCTGCAATCCTCTTGGTAAGAATCCAGGGGATATCTGGGTATTTCAAAACGTGAAGCATAACCACGAAGAGCAGACAATTCACCCTGCTCAATTCCCCGAGGACATGGTAGCTCGAATGCTGCTGTCGACCACGAAACCGGGAGACACGGTACTCGACCCCTATATGGGAACTGGTACCGTCGCAGTTGTGGCTCGGGACCACGGTCGGCACTATCTGGGTGCTGAACTCGACGAGGTTTACCATGGCATTGCGCTGCGGCGACTCTCGGGTGAGCCAGATTCAGCGGGAATCTTCCCCAACTTGAAAACGCTTCGCGATTACGTTGAGCGTACCGGTGAGTCGGCCGACAACTACCGCTTTGCAGTGCAAGTTGGCAAGAAGCCAACCGAGCGAGGAAAATCTCGCCGGTACGACGAGGCTCATCACCTCGTGGAGTTGGAGAGTCGCCTAACTGGAGAGGAAGCCGCATTCGGTCAGCGCCTGCGTGGCATGTCCGACGGTTTGCCGAAGCTGCCGCTCCAGAATGGCGAAGGCGGTAGCGAACCTATCGGCCTCTTTTAGCTTACGGTGGTTTCCTCTTTTGTCTCACCGTTAAGCAAAAGGCGCGATATGGGCAATATGTCCACCGACTTTGCGGCGTTCCTTCCAGGAGACAAAGAAATCTCTTTCCACTCCCGACGTAATGCTCCGTGAAGTCCTTGCGGAATAGGTATTCCATGAGGCCTTGACGCTGTCGGCATATTTTGGAATCGTTAGCCCGACAAGTCGAATAGCAATGTCAAGGTCCAGGGCGCTGAGAACGCTATCCATTTGCGCCCTTCCTTGTTCGAAGTAAAGAGTGCTTTGTGAGGCTGGAAGGCATCCGCTCTTCGTTACAACGATCAGCGCTCTGGGGTGAGACCTCATCCCAGTCAATGTCCACTCGTTTCTAGCGACTACTTGGCTCCTGATGATGTTGTTCCAGAGGAATGGGTAGTTCGAGAACTGCCACTCGGCGAGAACTGCGTTCTTCCCGGCGTCCCAATCGGTGCCGAAGGCTCGTAGAGGGTTGGGTACGGAAATCTTCCGCCATCCGTATTCGGCGGCGCCTTCTGTTAGGATTCGATTGGTTGCTTTCGGGTCGAATATGGCCTGTCCGGAAAGTCCTGCCTGTCCGCTAGGCTGCAGTTGTAGATTGGTGCTGCTTAGGACCTCTGCAATTTCTGACCATTCTTGTGCGCCTTCATTGTCGAAGTAACTGTCCGCGTGGAAGAAGTCGGCAATCTCGAACAGCACGGAAGCTGGCCCTTCACCTAGGTGATCAAGTGAATGGATGTTACAAGATCGACGTAGCCGTGAGCAGGGGCTGCGTTGATCTCGTGGAGGACGTCTGGGCCGTCTGTGGGCCGTGCGAGGGTGGCCAACGCTGACAGGTGACGGCAGAGGGTGACGGGGGTCCTACTCGGCTGACCTGGGGTCCGCTAGATGATCTGCGACACTGGTGAGGTTATGCCTGCGCCTGGAGAACTGACCTTTGTCGCGCCGCGGGGGGCTGCCAAGCCGCCGCGGCACCTCGCCGACCTCGACCCCGCCGAACGCAAGGAGGCGGTGGCCGGCATCGGTGAGAAGCCGTTCCGTGCCCGGCAGCTGTCCCAGCACTACTTCGCCCGGTACGCGCACGATCCGGAGCAGTGGACGGACATCCCCGCCGCCGCGCGGGGGAAGCTGGCCGACGCGCTGCTCCCGGAGCTGATGAGCGTCGTGCGACATGTCGCGTGCGACGACGGGGCGACGCGCAAGACGCTGTGGCGGCTGCACGACGGCACGCTGGTCGAGTCGGTGCTGATGCGCTACCCGGACCGCGTCACGATGTGCATCTCCTCCCAGGCCGGGTGTGGCATGAACTGCCCGTTCTGCGCCACCGGACAGGCCGGCCTCGACCGGAACCTGTCGACGGCCGAGATCGTGCACCAGATCGTCGACGGCATGCGGGCCCTGCGGGACGGGGAGGTCCCCGGAGGCCCGGCCCGGCTGTCCAACATCGTCTTCATGGGGATGGGGGAGCCGCTCGCCAACTACAACCGGGTGGTGGGCGCGATCCGGCGGCTGACGGATCCGGCGCCGGACGGTGTGGGCCTGTCGCAGCGCGGCATCACGGTCTCGACGGTCGGCCTGGTGCCGGCCATGCGGCGGTTCGCGGCCGAGGGCTTCACGTGCCGGCTCGCCGTCTCGCTGCACGCGCCGGACGACGAGCTGCGCGACACCCTCGTGCCGGTCAACACCCGCTGGAAGGTCCGCGAGGTGCTGGACGCGGCGTGGGAGTACGCGGAGGTCTCCGGGCGCCGGGTGTCCATCGAGTACGCGCTGATCCGGGACATCAACGACCAGGCCTGGCGGGCGGACCTGCTGGGTCGGCTGCTCAAGAACAAGCGGGTGCACGTCAACCTCATCCCGCTCAACCCCACGCCGGGCTCGAAGTGGACGGCCTCCCGTCCCGAGGACGAGCGGGAGTTCGTCCGGGCGCTGAAACGGCACGGTGTGCCCGTGACGGTGCGGGACACCCGGGGGCAGGAGATCGACGGCGCCTGCGGGCAGCTGGCGGCGGGCGAGCGCTGAGGGTGCCCGGCTCCGGCCGGGGGCCGACTTCGCCCACCTGGCCGTCGGGGTCCGCGGGGGCGCTGGTATCGTCCGAACATACGAATCACCATCCGACAGGGGAGCGCGCAGCGCTGAGAGTGCGGTAGGCGCCCGTCAGGGCAGGTACCGCAGACCCTCGAACCTTGCCCAGGTCATGCTGGGTAGGAAGTTCGGAACCTCTCGTGCTGCCCGCATGCGCCCGTATCCGAAGGCAGCACGATGAAGCGCACCACGACCGTGTTCAAGGGAACCCTCGCCGCCACGTTGGGCACCGCGCTCCTGGCGGGGTGCGGCGGGTCCGGTGACTCCGGGGCGTCGGACGAGGGGAAGGACCAGACGGTCACCCTCGTCACGCACCAGTCCTTCGTCGTCTCCGAGGACGTGCTGAAGCAGTTCACGCAGGAGACCGGCTACCGCGTCGAGGTGGTCCAGAGCGGGGACGCCGGCGTCATGGTCAACAAGGCGGTCCTCACCGCCGGGAACCCGGAGGGTGACGTCCTCTTCGGCGTCGACAACACCATGCTCTCCAAGGCGCTCGAGGGCGGGGTCTTCACCCCGTACAAGGCCGAGGGCCTGGCCGAGGTCCCCGAGGACCTCCGGCTGGACGCCGAGAAGCACCGGGTGACCCCCGTGGACACCGGCGACGTCTGCGTCAACTACGACCGCGCCCACTTCGAGGCCGAGGACGTCGAGCCGCCCCGGACGCTGGAGGACCTCACCCGGCCCGAGTACCGGGACATGCTGGTCGTGCAGAACCCCGCCACCTCCTCACCGGGCCTGGCCTTCCTCCTCGCCACCGTCGGCGCCTACGGCGAAGAGGGCTGGCAGGACTACTGGAAGGACCTCAAGGCCAACGGCGCCGTGCAGGCGGAGGGCTGGGAGCAGTCCTACAACGACATGTTCAGCGGCTCCGCCGGCGGCCGGGACGGTGACCGCCCGCTGGTCGTCTCCTACGCCGCGAGCCCCGTGGCCGAGGTCCACTACGGCACGGACAAGGACCCGGAGGAGGCGCCGACGGGCGTCGCCCCCGGCACCTGCTTCCGCCAGACCGAGTTCGCCGGGCTGCTGGACGGCGCGGGCAACCCCGAGGGGGGCAAGGCGCTCATCGACTTCATGCTCGGCACCTCCTTCCAGGAGGACATCCCGCTGAACATGTTCGTCCGCCCCGCCCGGCAGGACGCCGTGCTGCCGCGGATCTTCACCGAGTACGGCGCCGAGATCGAGGACCCGCACACCGTCGCCCCGGAGGAGATCGACGCCAACCGGGAGCAGTGGATCAAGCAGTGGTCCGCACTGATGCGCTGACCGGCGGGGGCACCGGAACGGCTCGTGCCGCCCGTGCGGGGGGCGGGCGGCGCGGGCTCACGGTACGCCTCGGACTGATGGCCGTCCCGATGGCCTTCTTCGGGCTCTTCTTCGGCTACCCGGTCGTCGCGATCGTCGCGCGAGGACTGCGTGAGGACGGCCGGTGGGACCTCACCCGGGCCGTCGAGGTGCTGACCGACCCGCTGATGCTCGACGTCCTCGGGTTCACCCTCGGCCAGGCGGCGGCCTCCACCGCGCTGACCCTGGCCCTGGCGCTGCCCGGCGCCTATGTGTTCGCCCGCCTCGACTTCCCTGGCAAGCGGCTGCTGCGGGCCGTCGTCACGGTGCCGTTCGTCCTGCCGACCGTCGTCGTCGGCTCCGCGTTCCTCGCGCTGCTGGGCCGGGGCGGCGTGCTGGAGAACGCCTGGGGCGTGCGGCTCGACACGAGTCTGTGGGCCATCCTGCTCGCCCACGTGTTCTTCAACTACGCCGTCGTGGTCCGCACGGTCGGCGGGCTGTGGGCCCAGCTGGACCCGCGCCAGGAGGAGGCCGCCCGGACGCTGGGTGCCTCCCGGCCGGCGGCCTGGCTCCGGGTCACCCTGCCGGCGCTGGCGCCCGCCGTCCTCGCGGCGGCCCTGATGGTCTTCCTCTTCACGTTCACCTCCTTCGGCGTCGTCCAGATCCTGGGGGGCTCCCGGTACGCCACGTTGGAGGTGGAGATCTACCGGCAGACCGCCCAGTTCCTGGACCTGCCGACGGCGGCGGTGCTCAGCTGCCTGCAGTTCGCCGCCGTGGGGGTGCTGCTGGGCGTGCACGCCTGGACGGTGCGTCGCAGGGAGAGCGCGCTGCGGCTGGTCGACGCCGCCCGTACCGCCCGGCGGCCCCGGGGCGCGGGCCAGTGGGCGCTGCTGTGGTCGCAGCTCGCCGTCATCGCCGTGCTGCTCCTGCTCCCGCTGGCCGTGCTCGTCGAGCGCTCCCTGGCCACCCCGGAGGGGTACGGGCTGCTGTTCTACCGGGAGCTGACCGCCGAACCGGGCACCGGGAGCACCTTCGTCGTGCCCGCCGTCGAGGCCGTCGGCAACTCGCTCGCCTACGCCGCCGTGGCCACGGTCATCGCCGTCACCGTCGGGGGGCTGGCGGCGGCGGCGCTCACCCGCCGGGCGGGGCGGCTCGTGCGGGGATTCGACGCGCTGCTGATGCTGCCGCTGGGGACGTCCGCCGTCACGGTCGGCTTCGGGTTCCTCATCGCGCTCGACGAGCCGCCGCTGGACCTCAGGTCGGCGTGGCTGCTGGTGCCGATCGCCCAGGCGCTGGTCGGGGTGCCCTTCGTCATCCGGACGATGCTGCCGGTGCTGCGGGCCGTGGACGAGCGGCTGCGGGAGGCCGCCGCCGTGCTCGGGGCCTCGCCGCTGCGCGCGTGGCGCGAGGTGGACCTGCCGCTGGTGCGGCGTGCGCTCGCGGTGGCGGCGGGGTTCGCCTTCGCCGTCTCCCTCGGCGAGTTCGGGGCGACGGTCTTCATCGCCCGGGCCGGCACGCCCACCCTGCCCGTCGCCGTCGCCCGGCTCCTCGGCCGTGCGGGGGAGCTGAACTACGGGCAGGCGATGGCGCTGAGCACCATTCTCATGCTGGTGTGCGCGGCGGGGCTGCTGGCCCTGGAGCGTGCCCGGACCCACAGCTCGGGGGAGTTCTGACATGGCGTCACTGGATGTGGAGGCCCTCACCGTCCGTTTCGGGGAGCGTTCCGTGCTCGACGCGGTCGACCTGTCCGTCGCCGAACGGGAGACGGTGTGCGTGCTCGGCCCGAGCGGCGGGGGCAAGTCCACCCTCCTGCGGGCCGTCGCCGGGCTCCAGGCCGTCGACGCCGGACGCGTCCGGGTGGCCGGGCGCGACCAGGCCGGCGTCCCGGCCCACCGGCGCGATCTCGGGCTGATGTTCCAGGACCACCAGCTCTTCCCGCAGCGGGACGTGGCGGGGAACGTGGCCTTCGGGTTGCGCATGCGCGGCGCGTCGCGGGCGCGGGCCGCCGCGCGGGTGGCCGAGCTGCTGGAGCTGGTCGGCCTGCCCGGGGCCGGGCGGCGGGCCGTGGCGTCCCTCTCCGGGGGTGAGCAGCAGCGGGTGGCGCTGGCGCGGGCCCTGGCCCCCGAGCCCCGGCTGCTCATGCTCGACGAACCGCTCGGCCAGCTCGACCGGGGCCTGCGGGAGCGGCTCGTCGTGGAGTTGCGGGAGCTCTTCGAGCGGCTCGGCACGACCGTCCTCGCCGTCACCCACGACCAGGGGGAGGCCTTCGCGCTGGCCCACCGGGTCGCCGTGATGAGGGACGGCCGCATCGCGCAGAGCGGTACCCCTTCCGAGGTGTGGCAGCGACCGGCGTCCGCCTTCGTCGCCCGCTTCCTGGGCTTCGACAACCTCGTGCCGGGCACGGTCCGCGCGGGCACGCCCGCCGTCGTGCGCACCGCGTGGGGGGAGCTCCCCGTCCCGGACGGCACGCCGGCCGGACCCTGCACGCTGCTCGTCCGGCCCACGGGGGTGCGCCTGGACGGCGGGGACGGCCTGCGCGCGCGTGTGGTCTCCCGGACCTTCCGGGGCGACCATGTCGCCGTGCTGCTCGACGTCGAGGGCGCGCCCCGGCTGGAGGCCGCCTGCACGTTGCGGCGCGCCCCGGACGTGGGGGACGCCGTGCGGGTGGCCTTCGACGCCGAGGAGCTCGTCCGGCTGCCTCCGCACGCGTAGCCCCGTGCGGCCCGTTCAGGTCAGGGGCAGCGCGGCGAGCTGGGCCACCCCCCAGGTGACGGGGGTCAGGACGGCGAGCACCGCCGCCACCCGCAGGGCCGCCGCCCCGCGCAGGAGTTCCCGGGTGGCGCCCAGTTGGGCGAGGGCCGCCCGGGCCGGAGCGAGGGCCGCCCGGGAACCGGCCACGGCGGTGCAGACCCCGGCCACCGCGCAGCCCACGACGACGAGGCCGCCGAGGACGGTGAGCGGGCCCAGCGGGCGGTCGGGGCCGTACAGGTGCGAGGCGGCGATCAGCCCGCACCCGGCGGCGCACAGGACGCCCAGCGGCGCCCCGATGTGCGGCGCCTCCTCCTGGAGGATGCGCCCGGCCAGGAACCGCATGGCCCCGGGCCGCGCGGCGGCGAGCAGCCGGCCCGCCAGCTGGGTGAGCCCGGGGCCGGCCAGCACCAGGCCGAGTGCCGTGAGCAGCCACCCGGTGACGACGCCGGGTCCGGGGCCCGTTCCGGCGCCGGGCAGGGGCACGGGTGCGCCCGTGCCGCGTGCGGCGTAGGTCTCCAGGGCGATCCCGACACCGATGAGGGCGGTGCCGTAGGACAGGCCGACCGGCAACGGCAGCGGGGGCCCGGCCCGGTCGAGGGCCGGCGGCTGCGGGTGCGCGGCGCGCCGCGCGGCCGTGGCCCGCAGGCTGAGCGCGGTGGCCCCCGCCGCCACGAGCGGGACGACCAGCAGCAGGGTGAGCGTGGCCACGACGGGCAGCGGGCGTCCGGCCGCGACGAGTTCGGCTGCCGCGCCGTCGAAGGGCAACCCGACGACGTCGCCGCGCAGATGCAGGTACACCAGCAGCGCCAGGGCGCTGCCCAGCAGGCAGAACACCGCCGTCTGGAGGGCCGCCAGCAGCGGCAGCCCGGTGGCGCCGAGGCCGACGGCGTCGAGGGCGGCCCTGGTCCGGGGGCCCGGTGCGGTGCGGGCGACGAGGGCGGCGAGCTGGACGGTCGCGGCCAGCGGTACCAGGCACCACAGCAGCCGGGGCACGGCCACGCCGGCGTCCCCCGGATGGTTGAGTGCGTAGCTGAGGGCGCACAGCAGCAGGAAGCCCACGCTTCCGGCGGCGGCGACGACGAGCAGACGGGGCAGCTGGGTCAGCGGCGCGCCGCCGCGGATCAGACGGAGAGGGAGCACGCTTCCGGGTCCTGTGCGCTGGGGGCGGTGGCCGGGCGGGGGGCGACGACCCGGCCGTCGAGCAGGGTCACGGTGCGGTCGGCCAGGGCGTCCCCGGCCGCGACCTTCGAGACGGGCGCGTCCCCGCCGGGGGCCGCGCCCTCCCGCTCGTCGTCGGCCGTGCCACCGGGGCCCGAACCGTCGGCGCGCAGGCCGAGTACGGCGGCGTCGAGGCTGGCGAGGACGAGGGTGATGCCGTGCGACCGTGCGGCGGTGGTGAGCGTCCGCAGCACCTGGGCACGGTCCGCGGTGTGGAGGGGGGCGGTGGGTTCGTCGGCGAAGAGCACCTGCGGTTCGTGGACGAGCGCCCGCGCGACGGCCACCCGCTGGCGCTGTGACTGGAGCAGTCCGGCGGGCCGGTCCCGGGCGTGGTCGGCGACGTCCAGGCGTTCCAGCCACCGATCGGCGGCACGGCGGGCGGTCCGGCGGCCCGTGCCGGCGAGCAGGAGCGGTAGCGCCGCGTTCTCCCACACGCTCAGCTCGGGCACCAGGGTCGGTTCGGGGCCGATCCAGCCGAAGCGGTCGCGGCGCAGTCGCTCCCGGTCGGCCGGCGGGAGGGTGTGGACGGCCAGACCGTCGAACGTCACCTCTCCGTCCGTGGGGAGGAGACGGCCGCTGAGGCAGTGCAGCAGCGTCGTCTTGCCGGAGCCGCGCGGACCGGTCACGGTGACGATCTCGCCCTCCGCGACGTGCAGGGAGACGTCGAGCAGCGCGGGGGAGCCGTCGTGGGAGTAGCGCAGCCCGCGTGCGCTGAGCAGGGCCTCGCCGCTACGCGGTCCGGAGGGGGGAAGGTCGGGGGACGCCATGCGTGCACGGTAGGGAGGAACGGCGGCCGGTCGGGGGCGCCCGGCGTGGGGCACGGTCCAGGTTGCTCCGGGCGGGTGAGGCCCGGTGCTCGTCGGGAGTAGGGCAGGGCCCCGCCGGGCGCGACGCGGGGGAGGCGTCGCGCCCGGCCGGGGGCCCGGGGGGTCAGAGCCTGGTCCACGCCTCGGTGAGCACGGTGCGCAGGGTCTGCTCGATCTCGTCGAAGGTGCCCTGGTCCGCGATGAGCGGCGGTGCGAGCTGCACGACCGGGTCGCCGCGGTCGTCGGCACGGCAGTAGAGGCCGTGGTCGAAGAGCGCCTTGGAGAGGAATCCGTAGAGGACGCGCTCGGTCTCCTCCTCGTCGAACGTCTCCTTGGTGGCCTTGTCCTTCACCAGTTCGATGCCGTAGAAGAAGCCGTTGCCGCGTACGTCACCGACGATCGGCAGGTCGTTCAGCTTGCTCAGGGTGGCGTGGAAGGCGCCCTCGTTGTCCAGCACGTGCTGGGGGAGGCCCTCGCGCTCGAAGATGTCGAGGTTGGCCAGCGCCACGGCCGCCGAGACCGGGTGGCCGCCGAAGGTGTAGCCGTGCAGGAAGGTGTTGTCGCCCCGGTAGAACGGTTCGGCCAGGCGGTCGGAGATGATCGCCGCGCCGATGGGCGAGTAGCCCGAGGTCATGCCCTTGGCGCAGGTGATGATGTCCGGCACGTAGCCGAACTTGTCGCACGCGAAGACGGTGCCGAGGCGACCGAAGGCGCAGATGACCTCGTCGGAGACGAGCAGCACGTCGTACCGGTCGCAGATCTCGCGCACCCGCTGGAAGTACCCGGGCGGGGGCGGGAAGCATCCGCCCGCGTTCTGCACCGGCTCCAGGAAGACGGCGGCGACCGTCTCCGGGCCCTCGAAGAGGATCTGCTGCTCGATCTGGTCGGCGGCCCAGCGGCCGAACGCCTCGGGGTCGTCGCCGTGGATCGGAGCGCGGTAGATGTTGGTGTTCGGCACCTTGTGGGCGCCGGGGACCAGCGGCTCGAAGGGCGCCTTGAGCGCCGGGAGGCCGGTGATGGACAGGGCGCCCTGCGGGGTGCCGTGGTAGGCGACGGCCCGCGATATGACCTTGTACTTCGTGTGGTTCCCGGTGAGCTTGTGGTACTGCTTGGCCAGCTTCCACGCCGTCTCGACGGCCTCGCCGCCCCCGGTGGTGAAGAAGACCTTGTTCAGGTCGCCCGGGGCGTGGTGGGCCAGGCGCTCCGCCAGCTCGACGGCCTTGGGGTGGGCGTAGGACCACACGGGGAAGAAGGCCAGCTCCCGCGCCTGCTTCGCCGCGGCCTCCGCCAGCTCGGTGCGGCCGTGCCCCGCCTGGACGACGAACAGTCCGGCGAGTCCGTCGAGGTAGCGCTTGCCCCGGTCGTCGTAGACGTAGGTGCCCTCGCCCCGCACGATGGTGGGGACGGGGGCGTTCTCGTACGACGACATGCGGGTGAAGTGCATCCACAGGTGGTCGTACGCGGTACGGGAGAGGTCCTTGCTCACGGTTATCGGGTTCCCCAGGTGTAGGTCTGCTTGCGCAGCTTGAGGTAGACGAAGCTCTCGGTGGAACGGACACCGGGCAGCGTGCGGATGCGCTTGTTGATCATTTCGAGCAGGTGCTCGTCGTCCTCGCAGACGATCTCGACGAGGAGGTCGAACGACCCCGCCGTCACGACGACGTAGTCGACCTCCGTCAGCTCCGCGAGGGCTTCGGCCACGGGCTCGAGATCACCGTCGACGTTGATGCCGACCATGGCCTGGCGCAGCAGTCCCACGGTCAGCGGGTCGGTGACGGCGACGATCTGCATGACGCCCTGGTCCTGCAACTTCTGCACGCGCTGCCGCACGGCCGCCTCGGAGAGGCCCACGGCCTTGCCGATGGCGGCGTAGGGGCGGCGCCCGTCCTCCTGGAGCTGTTCGATGATCGCCAGGGAGACGGCGTCGATCGTCCCGGTGCCGTTCGGTTTCTTCTCATCACGAGCCACGACCTCACTCTGCACGAGGTCTGCTCCGCGATGCAAGCGGAAGGCTATGTTTTTCGTTGTGGATCACTTCGTATGCAACGGAATCCGCACTCAGTGAGCTGGTCGCCCTGTTGAAAACGCGGGCCGGGCGGTTAGGGTGTACGTCTCACCCATTGGACAACTGAGCAGGAGGGTGTTGACGTGACCACCGAGCTGCGTCGGCTGCGCAACTACATCGACGGGGAGTTCCGGGACGCCGCGGACGGGCGGACCACCGAGGTGGTCGACCCGACGACCGGCGAGACGTACGCGCTGGCCGCGCTGTCGTCGGCCGCCGACGTGGACGCCGCCATGGCCGCCGCCGAGAAGGCCTTCCCCGCCTGGCGCGACGCCACGCCGGGCACCCGGCAGCTGGCGCTGCTGAAGATCGCCGACGCCCTGGAGGCCCGGGCCGACGAGCTGCTGGCGATCGAGTGCGAGGACACCGGCAAGCCCCTGGAGCTGACCCGGCAGGAGGAACTGCCGATGATGCTCGACCAGATCCGCTTCTTCGCGGGCGCGGCGCGGATGCTGGAGGGCAAGTCGGCGGGCGAGTACATGGAGGGCATGACCTCCTTCGTCCGCCGCGAGCCCATCGGCGTCTGCGCGCAGGTCGCGCCGTGGAACTACCCGATGATGATGGCCGTGTGGAAGTTCGCCCCGGCCATCGCGGCGGGCAACACGGTCGTCCTGAAGCCGTCCGACACCACGCCCGCCTCGGCCGTCTTCCTCGCCGAGGTGCTGGGGTCGGTCCTGCCCAGGGGCGTCTTCAACGTCGTCTGCGGGGACCGGGACACCGGTCGGCTCATGGTCGAGCACAAGACCCCGGCCATGGCCTCGATCACCGGTTCCGTACGGGCCGGCATCGAGGTGGCCGCCAGCGCCTCCAAGGACGTCAAGCGGGTGCACCTGGAGCTGGGCGGCAAGGCCCCGGTCGTCGTCTTCGGTGACGCGGACGTCCCCGCCGCCGTCGAGGGCATCCGGGACGCGGGCTTCTTCAACGCCGGTCAGGACTGCACGGCGGCCACCCGCGTCCTCGTCCACGACAGCGTGCACGACGAGTTCGTCTCCGCGCTCGCGAAGGCCGCCGCCGAGGTCAGGACGGGCGACGTGAGCGATGAGGACTGCTTCTACGGCCCGCTGAACAACGCGGTCCACCTGGAGAAGGTGCAGGGCTTCATCGAGCGCCTTCCGGCCCACGCCAAGGTCGAGACGGGCGGTGAGCGCGTCGGTGAGCAGGGCTACTTCTTCGCCCCGACCGTCGTGTCCGGTCTGCGGCAGGACGACGAGATCGTCCAGAACGAGGTGTTCGGCCCGGTCATCACCGTGCAGCGGTTCCAGGACGACGAGCAGGCCGTCGAGTGGGCCAACGGCGTCGAGTACGCGCTCGCCTCGTCGGTGTGGACGTCCGACCACGGCCGTGCCATGCGGTTGTCGAAGTCCCTCGACTTCGGCTGCGTGTGGATCAACACGCACATCCCGCTGGTCGCGGAGATGCCGCACGGCGGCTTCAAGAAGTCCGGCTACGGCAAGGACCTCTCGTCCTACGGCTTCGACGACTACACCCGCGTCAAGCACGTCATGACGGCACTCTGAGCGCCACGGGATGACGGACGGGGCCCGGCGGCCCACACCGAGCCGCCGGGCCCCGTCCCCGTTCGGCACTGCCGTGCCGACGCCGCCTCACACGGCGGCGTCCACCCCGTCCTCCTCGGTCCGGACCGGCTCCTGCGGGCCGGGGGCCCGGTGCTTGGCGAGGGTGAACCAGATGATCACCGCTCCGATCGCCGCCATCGCCGCCCCGATCACCGTCGTGACGTGCATGGCCTCCAGGAAGCTCTGGTTCGCCGACTCCACGAGGCCGGGCAGGTTCAGCTGCTCGGCCACGAAGCGGGCGCCCTCGGCGGAGTTCTCGGCCGATTCCGCCGCGGCCGGGGGCAGCTGGGCGAGGTCCGGCGTGATCTGGTCGCGGTAGACGCTGACCAGCACGGTTCCCAGTACCGCCACCCCGAGCACGCCGCCGATCTGGCGCAGCGAGTTGTTGACCGCGGAGCCGACCCCCGTGCGGTCGGCGGGCAGCGCCGCGATGATGATCTCGGTGGTGGGAGCGACACAGCCACCGAGCCCGATCCCCTGTACGACGAGCAGCAGCCAGAACCACGGCAGCGGAGTGCTCGCGTCGAAGAAGACGTAGCCGAAGAACGTGGCCGCCGCCGTCAGCATGCAGGCGGTGACGACGCGTTGGGCGCCCCATCGCTTGACCAGGGCCGCCGCCAGGGGGGCGCCGACCAGGACGCCCAGAGCGACGGGGGCCAGCGTCATGCCGGCCTCGAACGGGGTCTGCGCGCGCGGCCCCTGCAGGTAGAAGGTCGCGTAGTACTGCGATCCGGTCAGGCCGAAGAAGGTCAGCATGATGGCCACGCTCGCGCCGGAGAACTGGCGGTTGCGGAAGAGTCTGATGTCGAAACTGGGGTTGGCGGTGCGGAGTTCGACGAACGCGAAGACGCACAGCAGCGCGAGGCCGCCCACGATGAACCCGAGGACGTTCCACTCCAGCCACGCGTTGCGGTGGCCTCCCTCGATGATCCCGTAGACGACGGCGAAGACGCCGAGGGTCGACAGGAGCACGCCGAGCGGGTCGAACCTGCGCCGGTCGCGCGCGCTCGCCGCCGGCAGGTAGACCAGGGCACCGGCCACCACGAGGAGGACCAGCGGCACGTTGACCAGGAAGACGGAACCCCACCAGAAGTGCTCCAGCAGGGCACCGCTGATCAGCGGGCCCGCGGCGATGGCCAGCCCGCTGCACCCGGACCAGATGGCGATCGCCTTCGCCCGGTGCGCCGCACCGAAGACCTGCGAGATGAGGGAGAGGGTGGCCGGCATGATCATGGCGCTGCCGATCCCCATCGCGCCCCGGGCGACGATCAGTTCGGTGGGGGAGTCGGACCAGGCGGCCCAGGCCGAGCAGACACCGAAGACGCCCACGCCGATCAGGAGGATCCGGCGCTGGCCGTAGCGGTC
Organism: Streptomyces chumphonensis; assembly: GCF_014779715.1. Lineage (GTDB taxonomy): Bacteria > Actinomycetota > Actinomycetes > Streptomycetales > Streptomycetaceae > Streptomyces > Streptomyces chumphonensis. Next base: position 21,342 of record NZ_JACXYU010000018.1, on the reverse strand, counting down.
GGCCAGGACGCCCCCGGTGAAGAGGAGCACGGCGAAGACGAGGGTGTAGGAGCTGATGCTCCACTGCAGTTCGCTCGGTGTCGCGCCCAGGCCCTCCTCGGGGTCGGCGAGCGTCTTCAGCGCGACGTTCAGGATGGTGTTGTCCAGCCAGACGGCCAACTGGGCCAGGATCAGCACGGACAGGGCCAGCCATTGAGCCGGAGTGGGGGACGGTTCGGAGGTGCCGGTCGGTGGACCCGACGCGGGCTGGGCTGCGGTCACGACTCTGACTCCTCGGGGACGGCGGCCCTGGCCGGCCGGGGAGGTCGGCGCGCCACGGGCTGTCGCGGGTGGCCGGAAGCTGACACGTCGGCGGTGCCAGCCGGTGGGGCGTTTCTGAACTCGTCGGTAATTTTGCTGATGGGCGCGCTGCCGGAACAAGCGTTCTCGGGGGTCTTGGCAAGTACTTGCCATTGGGGAGACCGAACGTCGCTCTCCGGTGTCTTCACTTCACGGGTGGAGTCTGCTGTTCTTCCATCGGAAAGCGTCGCGTCATTCCGGTGGTGTGGCGCCGTTCGCCGGTCTGGGGGTCTCAGTTCATTCAATTGGCAACCAACTCGGGCCGGTCGGCGCGTGGTAGTCTTTCGCCTGGGAAAAGGTAGCATCGGGCGCCGGATGGGGAGTCATCGGCGCCCATCGGAAATTACTTCCGAGTAGTTTCTGGTTTCGGCAGTCTTGGATCCTTGGCGACACGCGAGTGGAAGGATTGCGGCAAACCGCTGAAACTTTGCGGCCGAGCAACGGGGGCTTGAATTTTGTTGCATGCTCATGTGCGGCCCGTCGGAGATCTTTCCTCTGATGGGCAACTCAGACAGATGTTTCCCGACGAGGGCCCGGCTCCCGGTGGAGCCGGCGAAGCGAGGCTGGGCGCGGCCAGGGCGATCGGGACGACGGCGCCCGCCGGCCCCGACTCCTCGATCCGCTGGATGACCCGGATCGTTCTGACGGCAGAACACACGGTGACCTGGTGCCTGGCGGATTCCCCTCCGGGGGGCGGCGGTGGAGGCGTCGAAGAACGTCTGCGGATCGTGGCCAGGACGGTGTCCCAACTCGTCGACCACGGAGTGCACGTCACTTTAGTCTGCCCACCCGCGCCCTTCGGGAGTGAGGGGTTTCTCCGCTATCTCAGGGGGGCGCGACCGCAGGTCGTCGTCGAAGGCCCTGTGCAGCGGAGCCTGGCCATAGTGGACCGGGAGATGGTCGTCATCCTGAACGGTGACGCGGAAAGCCGTGACGATTCCAAGGGAATCGTCGTCCACGACACCACGGTCGCGGTCACCCTTCAGCAGTTGCTGGAGAGCACGGGCCGACTCGAGGCCACCGATCCCGCGTATTTCAGCGCGACCGCCGACGCGGCCCGCCGGCGGAACGTCCTGAGGGTCCTGGACCTGTTGGGCCGGGGCTTCACCGACGACGCCGCGGCCAAGGAGGCCGGCATGTCGGTGCGCACCTATCGCCGTCATGTGGCCGCGCTCATGAACGAGTTGGGCGCCAAGTCACGTTTTCAGGCCGGAGCTCTGGCCGCTCGGGCGGGGCTGCTGAAGGCGGGAAACGGACGCTGGGGAGAGGTCTCGGCGCGCCGGACCTGACGTCGGGCCGCCGAAGGAGGGGGTGAAGCGGGAGTCGGGCCGCATGGTCGACGACCTGCGGCTGGACGGACCGAACCGCCCCGCGCTCTGCGAGGGGCCCGGGCGTCGCGGCTCCGCCCGGAGCCGCGCCCGAGGAGCACCACCGGACGGTGGGCCGCGCCCACGACCGAGGTACCCGCGAGAGGGGCCCGCCGGAAACGGCGGGCCCCTCTCGTCGTGTCCGGCGGACCCTGGTGTGACCGGAGTCGGAGGGAATGTCCGGGGCCCGGCATCGACCTGCCCCCTACTCGCCGGTAGCGCCGCCGGATTGGCAGCTTTTCTCGCTGATAGGTGTCCGTGGAGTTACGAACACATGGCGTTGGCAGTTAGCGGACAAACCTTTGGATCGAGACTCGATCGATCCTAGAGTTGACGCCGTCAGAGGGTCTTCGGATTTACGGAGGAACAGGCTATGAGCACGGTGGTTGCCGAGCGCCAGGAAAAGATCAGCGAAATCGTCTGCGACATCCTTGAGCTGGAGCCCGAAGAGGTGACGGAAACCAGCCTGTTCAAGGAGGACCACAACGCGGACTCGCTCCGCGCGATCGAGATCCTCGCGTCGCTGGAGAAGACGTTCAACGTGGTCATCGACCAGTCCGAGCTGGGTCGCATGGTGAACCTGAAGGGCGTTTACGAGGTCGTTTCCGAAGCCGCCGGCTGGTAAGTCACGGAATCGGGGAGAACCATGCTCGACGCATCGGCCCGCAGGGTCGTCATCACAGGGCTCGGAGCGGTTTCCAGTATAGGAATCGGCACTGCTGATTTCCTTTCCGGGCTGCGCTCCGGGCGGAGTGCGGCAAAACCCATCACAGCGTTCGACACCACGGGATTCGACCACGCCGTCGGCTGCGAGATCGAGACGTTCGACCCGAGCGCGTGGATCCACCGGCTCGACCCCGAAAGCCTGGGGCGCGCCAGCCAGTTCTCCGTTTCGGCGGCACGCATGGCGGTCGCCGACGCCGGGCTGGACAGTGACGACCTACGACTGCGGCGCTGCCTGACGTCCGTCGGTACGACGGACGGCGAGTCCAGGGATCTGGACCAGCTCGTCGAGTCGGAGGTCCGTCACGGCCCCGAGGCCATGGACGCGACGGTCGCGCGCCGGGTTCCCGCCGGACGGCTCTCGGCGGCCGTCGCCCAGGAACTCGGCCTGCGGCACGTGGAGGCCGTCACGCTGCCCACGGCGTGCGCCGCGGGCAACTACGCCATCGGCTACGGGTACGACGCGATCCGCAGCGGGGACGTGGAGTACGCCCTGTGCGGCGGCGCCGACGCGCTGTGCCGCAAGACGTTCACCGGCTTCTACCGGCTCGGGACGATCGCGCCCGAGCGGTGCCAGCCCTTCGACATCAACCGCCAGGGCATCCTCACCGGTGAGGGCGCCGGCGTGCTGCTCATGGAGAGCCTGGAGTCCGCCCTGGCCCGGGGTGCCCGGATCTACGCGGAGGTCCTCGGCTACGGGCTGAACTGCGACGCGTACCACCCCGTCGCGCCCAACCAGGACAGCGTCGCGCGGTGCATGCAGCTCGCACTGGACGACGCCGAGGTCAAGCCGTCCGAGGTGGACTTCATCTCCGCCCACGGAACCGGTACGAAGGCGAACGACGTGACGGAGGCCGCCGCCATCCGCCGCGTCTTCGGCGACGAGCCGCCCCGCACCGTCTCGATCAAGTCGATGATCGGCCACAGCATGGGGGCCGCCAGCGCGCTGGCCTCCATCGCCTGTGCGCTGGCGATCACCGAGGGGTTCATCCCCCCGACGATCAACCACGTCGAGACGGACCCCGAGTGCGCGGTCGACTGCGTGCCCAACCAGGCGGTCGAGGCGGACCTGCGCGTCGTGCAGAACAACGGGCTCGCCTTCGGGGGCAACAACTCCGTCGTCATCTACGGCAAGTACGAGGGGCAGCAGTGAACGTGCGCCGCGCACTCCCGGGAGGAGTGTCATGAGCGTCCTGGTGACCGGCGCCGGGGCGATGGCCAGCATCGGCTCCGGCGTGGACGAGGTCTTCGACGCCCTGTGCGAGGGGCGCAGCGGACTGGCCGAGCTGCGCGGGTTCGACCGCGAGCGGTACCGGGCCCGGCACGCCTACGAGATCGACGACCGGCCGGAACCCGGCGCCGACGAGCCGTACCGGGCGACCCGGTGGCTGCTGCGCGTCGTGGAGGAGGCCGCGCGGCAGGCCGGTATCGACCGGGACCTGCGGGACGTGCCCGTCCTGGTGGGCACCGGTCTGCGCGAGCTGCGGTCGGCCGAGCTGGGCTGGCGGGACGGCGCCGACTTCAGCGTGGACCGACTGCACTTCGGCACCGCGCTGCGGGAACGCTTCGGCACCGTCCAGAGCTACACGTTCTCCAACGCCTGCTCCGCCTCCCTGCACGCGCTGGCGCTCGGCGCCGACATGCTGCACGCCGGCGAGGCCGACCACGTGATCGTCGCCGGGGTGGACACGCTCACCGAGAGCATGCACGGGCTGCTGGACCGCGTGCACATGGAGCCGCCGCGACAGGTGCAGCCCTTCGACCGCGACCGCAAGGGCGTGCTGATGGGTGAGGGCGCGGCGGCCGTGGTGCTGCGCCGGGAGTCCGCCGACGAGACGGGCACCTCGCTCGGCCGGCTGCGCGCCGTCAGCGTCAACTGCGACGCCCACCACGTCACCGCACCGGACGCCGCGGGCATCACCGAGGCGGTCCGCTCCGCACACGACCAGGCGGGCGTCAAGCCCGTCGACATCGACCTGGTCATGCTGCACGGCACCGGGACGCTGCTCAACGACGAGACGGAGGCGACCGCGATCTCCGCCGCGTTCGGGAGCGACGCCGACGTTCCGCTGATGACCGCTCTGAAGTCGATGACCGGGCACACCTCCGGAGGGTCGGGGCTGCTCAGCCTGATCGTCGCGCTGCGGGCCATGGCGACCGGCCGCGTGCCGGCCACCGTCGGCCTGCGGGAGCCCGTGCCGGAGGCCGACCGGTTCCGCTTCGTCCGCGACGAGGCCCTGCACGCGCCCGGTCTGACGCTGGCGCAGGTGGACGCCTTCGGTTTCGGCGGCGTCAACACGGTCGCGATCGTGGAGAGGACGGACGCATGAGCGCCCCCAGCGTGCACGTGACCGGCATCGGCCTGGCCCTGCCCGGGGTGACGCGGGCTGCGGACCTGCTCCGCGCCGCACCCGGCGCGGACGCCGTTTCCCCGGCGGAGCGCATCGGCCGCAAGGGCCTGCGCTACAAGGACCGGGCCACCCAGCTGGCCCTCGCCGCCGCGCGGGACGCCCTGCGGGAGGCCCGGCTGATCACCGAGGAGTCGGAGACCTGCGCTCTCGGCGCCTCCACGGCCGTCGTGGCCAGTTCCAACCTCGGCAACCTCGACACCGTCTGCCGGACGGCCGCCGAGATCGCCGAGCAGTCGGTGGACGGAATCAGCCCGATGGGCCTGCCCAACGCGTCCAGCAACGTGGTGGCGTCGTCCGTCGCCATCAGGTTCGCCCTGCGCGGGCCGAACCTCATGCTGTGCAACGGCGTCACGAGCGGCCTCGACGCGCTGCGGTGGGGCGCGAGCCTCATCGCGTCCGGTCGGGCGGCGCGCACGGTCGTCATCGGTGTGGAGACGCGCAACGAGGTGACCGACGCCCTGACCGGCCACGCGGGCCCGGACGTGCTGGACGGTGCCGTCGCCGTCGTCCTGGAGCGCGCGGTGGACGCCCGCGAGCGAGGCGTCGTCCCGCTGGCCGAACTCGGCGCGTACACGCGCGGCGGCTCGGTGGCCGAGTGTGTCGCGGCGCTGCTGCCCGACGACACCGGTGCCGACGTCTGGTTCACCCCGCAGGGCTTCGACGCCGAGCTGCCCGTCCCCGCGACGCGCGGCCTCGCCCGGCACGACCTGAGCCGGAACATCGGCCACGCCTCCGGTGCCCTGGGCGTCGCCCAGTGCGCCGCCGCGGTGGGCGGCTTCGCCGGGAACGACCTGGGCGTCGCCCTGCTCACCAACGGCGACGACGGCTCCGACGCGGTGGCCGGCCTGGTGCTGCGAGCGGTGAGGGACGCCGCGTGAGCGCGGGTCCGCCGGTCCCCGAGGACGCGCCCGTCGTCGTGCGACGGGCCCGGGTCGCCGCCGCCGGAACGCCGGACGCACCGCGCGTCCTGCTGCTCCACGGCCTGGCGAGCAGCTCCAGCTGCTGGGAGGCGCTCCTCCCGCTGCTGGACCCGGTGTGCGAGGTGTGGACGGCGGACCTGCCCTGGCGCGGCGCCGGAGTGGACGGCTGGTGGGAGCCCGCGCCGTCCACCTGGGCGGACCGGGCGATCCGCGCGGTGCCCGGCGGCCCCGACGTCGTCGTCGCGCACTCCTTCGGGGCCGGCGCCCTCCTCGGCTGGCTCGACGCCCGGTGCGCCACCCCGGACGCGGACGTCGCCCCGCCGCGCGGGGTCGTGCTCGCCTCGCCCTTCTACCGGGCGTCGGCCGAGGACTTCGCCTGGGACACGATCTCCTACTACCTCAACCACTTCGACAAGATCCTCGAGGACGGCGTACGCGTCCGCTCGGGGGGCCGGCTCTCCGAGGAGGTCCGGCACCTCATGGCGCTGAAGGTCCGGGACCGCGTCGGCTGCCACGGCTGGATGCGCTTCTTCGACACCTACCTGAAGACGCCCACCCTGCGCACGGACGCCATGCGCCTGCCCGTCCGGATCATCGCGGGGGCCGACGACTTCGCGGCCTTCCCCCGGGACGCGCACGCGCTGGGCGAGGCCCTGCTCGACGCCTCGGTGCACGTCCTGGACGGCACCGGCCACTTCTCGATGGTGGAGCGCCCCGGGGTCTTCGCCGACCTGACCAACGCACTCATACACGACGTCAGTGTCCCGGCACGGCCGGGACACCTGTCAGCTCTGGAGTACAACTGATGACCGCACTGACCGACACCGCCTTGACCACGGGCCTGAAGGCCCTGCTGGAGACGACGTCCACGGTGACCGTCCGTCCTCGCTACGAGGGCTCCAACATCTGCACCTGGATCGGCTTCAAGCACGTCAACTACATGGTGGAGGAGGCCGTCCTCGACCACTTCCGCACGGCCGGCCTCCCGGCGCGCGGGCTGTACGAGGAGTTCGGGCTCGGGCTGGACATCGTCGACCTCGACACGCGCATCCTGCACGCCTTCCACATGGACGACACCGCCCAGGCGGAGGTCGTGCCCCACACCAAGGAGGACGACCGCGTCATCGGCTTCCGCGTGACGGTGACCGTCGAGCGCGACGGGGAGCCGGTGAAGGCCGTCACCTCCAAGGTCAAGGTGTCCCTGCGCCCCGACGGCTACCTCCAGAGCGCCGACGAGCCGCCCGCGCTCCTGAGCCGCTTCGTCGTGCCCCGGCTCGGCGCCCACCTGGAGGCCGCCGAGGCCCCCAGCGTCGCCGTCACCCCGGCGGACAACACCTCCCTGGCCCAGGGCCGCGGTACCACCGCCTCCGACGACCCGGTCCTGGCCCAGCTCACGCAGGGCGAGAACGCGTTCGGCTGGAAGTGGCGCATCCCCTACCCCTACTGCCACTTCACGGAGCGCCTGCAGATGTCGGGCTACCTGCGGCAGATGGAGGAGGTCGTCGACCTCTTCCTCGCCGACCGCGGCATCTCCATCAAGACGCTCCTCGACGACCGGCGGTGGATCCCCGTCGTGCCGCACTCGCGGGTGCAGATCCTCGACGAGGCCCTGATGGAGGAGGACCTCTACACCGTCTACACGGTGGAAGAGGTGTTCAAGGACTTCACCTACACCTCCCGCATGGACTGCTACGTCGTCCGCGACGGTCGGCTGGTGCAGACGGAGACGGGCCGGATCACCCACGGCTACGCGGTGATCGAGAACCGCAAGGACTGGTCGCTGGTCAACTTCGACGAGCGCGTGGTGAACGCCTTCAAGGGCGGACCGGCCCAGAGCTGAGCGAGGGAGTTCCGCGGACGTCGAACGGCACCTGGAGAGACGAATGGACGACGTACTCATCACCGGACTGGGCGTCATCTCATGTCTGGGATCGGGCCTGAACGCCTTCTGGGACGGCATGAACCGGGCCGTCAGCGCCCCGCGGAAGGTCGCCGACCCCCACGCGCACATGGACATCCCGCACATGTACGCGGTGCCCGACGCCGACGTCCCCGCGCCGGTGGAGGCGCTGGACGGGCAGCCGCTGGGGGTCGCGTCGCGGTTCGCGCTCGACGTCACGCGGCAGGCCATGGCCGACGCGGGGCTGGTGGACCACGACCCGTGGCGGACCGCCGTGGTCATCGGAACCGGGATGGGTGACGCCGGGCTGCACGAGCAGTGGCGCACCGACGGGCACCCGGAGCACGACCGCTGGAACGCCACGTTCAGCGTCGCCTCCGCCGTCGGCGAGCTGGTCGGCGCGGCGGGGCCGAACACGAGCGTCAGCAACGCCTGCGCGGCGAGCGGCTTCGCCGTGTCCCTCGCGGCGGACCTGATCCGTTCCGGGGAGGCGGACGTCGTGATCGCCGGTGGCGCCGAGGCCTACTCCCGGGTGGCCCTCGGCTGCTTCAACCGGCTGGGTGCCGTCGACCCGGACACCTGCCGGCCGTTCGACGCCAAGCGTGCGGGGACGGTCTTCGGGGAGGGCGCCGCGGCGCTCGTCCTGGAGTCCGCCGCGCACGCCCGGCGGCGGTCCGCCGCCACGGTGTACGCACGGCTGGCCGGAGCCGGCTGGAGCTGCGACGCGCACCACACGACGGCGATCGAGCCGGAGGGCGTGCAGATCACCCGGGCGATGCGCCACGCACTCGCCGAGGCGGGCATCGGCCCCGCCGAGCTGGGGTGCGTCGTGCCGCACGGCACGGGCACGCTCATCAACGACACCGTGGAGAGCCGGGCGCTGGCCGGGCTGCTCGGTACGGCCGCCCTGGAGCGACCCCTGTACAGCCTCAAGTCGCTGATCGGCCACACGGGTGGCGCGGCGGGGGCGCTGGCGGCCCTGTCGGCCGCGCTGATCGTGCGCAACGGAACGGTTCCGCCGAACGTTCCGCGGACGGATCCCGACCCCGAGTGCCGGGTCAGCCTCCCCGAGGAGGCGACCGCACTGGCCGGATCGGCCGTCATGGTCAACGCCTACGCGTTCGGCGGCAACAACGTCTCTCTCGTGATGCAGGAGGCCGCCGCATGACCGCCCTTGACGCCACCCGTGTGGCCGTGACCGGCGTCGGCGTGGTGAGCCCGCGCGGCTTCGACGGCTCCGCCGCGGGCCGGGAGCGGACCGCCTCCCCGGAGGGCTGGTTCGACCACCGCACCCACCTCGGGCGCCGGGGCTACAAGTACCTGCCGACCGCAGCCCAGTACTTCCTGGCCGCGTCCAACCGGGCGCTGGAGGCGGGCGGCGGCCTGGACCACGCACCCCCGGAGAGCCGGGGGGCCGCCGTGGGGACCAACAGCGCGGCCGAGGCGCTGCACGCGGCGATGGACACGACGATCACCACCGGCAGCGCCACCGACCTGAGCCCGGCGACGGCCCCGTTCTTCTCGATCAACCTCTTCGGCAGCCGGATGGCCATGGAGCACGGCCTCCAGGGCTTCAACCTGACCCTCACCAGCCCCCGCGTCGCCGGGTTGGAGGCGATCCAGACCGGGCTGCGGTCGGTTGGGCTGGGCCGGGCGGACTGGCTGTTGGCGGGGGCGACCGAGGAGGCCCTCGCCCCGCTGGACCCCGCCGTCCGCGACTCCGAGGCGGGCGCCGTCGCCCTGGTGCTGGAGCCCGCCCGGGACGCGGCCGCGCGCGGGAGCGACGTCCTCGGCCACCTCGTGGTGCGCTCCGGCTACCTGCCGCCGGGGACGCCCGCCCCCGAGGCCCGGGAGCGGGCCGGACGGATCCTCGGCGAGGGTCCCGGAGGGCTCGCCCTCCGGGACGCGACGGTCGTCGCCGTCGTCGACGACTCGCCGGTCTCGGCAGCGGTCCTCGGCGCCCTGGGGACCGACGTGCGCCGCGTGCCGGCGGGAGCCGGGTCGCTGGAACCGCTCCTCCAGATCGCGGGGCTGCTGGGTTCCGGGGCCGAGGGCCCCACGGCCGTCGTGACGGCGGCGGCCCAGGGCAACGTCGCCCTCTGCTGGGTCATACCCCCCGACCGTACCGACGCAGCCCCGGCCGCCACGCCGCGGGACGAGGCATAGGAGAACAGCATGGAAACACCTCTCGACGGTTCCTGGGCGCTCGTCCTGGGCGTCTCCAGCGGCATGGGCCTGGCGGTGGCGCGACGGCTCGCGCACGAGGGGGTGAACATCCTCGGCGTCCATTTCGACACGGCCAGCGGCCAGGAGAAGGCGGAGGTCGCGGTCGAGGAACTGCGCTCCCTCGGGGTCCAGGCGCACTTCCACAACGCCAACGCCGCACGGGCCGCCACCCGCGCCGAACTGGTGCCCGCCTTCCGCGAGCTGACGGGCGAGCGCGGCATCCGCGTCCTCGTCCACTCCCTGGCGTTCGGCACGCTCGTGCCCTTCGTCCCCGAGGAGGGGACGCCCGGGGTCTCGGAGCGCCAGATGAACATGACGCTGGACGTGATGGCCCACTCCCTCGTCTACTGGACCCAGGACCTGTACGCGGCCGGCCTGCTGCGTCAGGGCGCCAAGATCTACGCGATGACGAGCGCCGGCGACCTCAAGGTCTCGCCGAACTACGGTGCCGTCTCCGCCGCCAAGTGCGCGCTGGAGTCCCATGTCCGGCAGCTCGCGATGGAACTCGCGCCCAGCGGCGTCGCGGTGAACGCCCTGCGGGCCGGGGTCACGGTGACCCCCTCGCTGGAGCGCATCCCCGAACACGAGGAGCTGGTGCAGCGCGCCACGCGGACCAACCCGCACGGGCGCCTCACCCGGCCCGAGGACGTCGGCGAGGCCGTGCTCCTCCTCTCGCGGACCGAGTCCTCCTGGATCACGGGCAACGTCATCGGCGTTGACGGCGGGGAAGTGCTCACCGCCTGATGGACGACACGGAAGCCCAGCACGGGCGTGCCACCGGGGCCCCGCGCGCCCTGCCGCGGGTGCTGACGGCACCCGCGGCGGCGCTGCGCGGAGCGCTGCACGGGGCGCGCCACGCCTACGAGCTCTACCACCCGCCGCAGAGCCGGGTCGGGCGCACCCCCGAGAACAAGGGGCTGCCCATGCGGCGCATGCGGGTCACCACCACCCTGGACGGCCTCGCCCTCGAAGCGTGGGTCGTCCCCGGGGACGGGCCGCACACCGTGGTGATCTGCCACGGTGTGGAGCGGTCCAAGTCCAGCACGCTCAGCCACATCGAGATGCTGCACCGGGCCGGATACCACGTGGTGGCCTACGACATGCGCAACCACGGCGAGAGCGGCGGGGACCGGCGCTTCACCCGCATGGCCCGGCGCTACACCAGCGACCTGCGGGACGTGCTGCGCGAGGTGGCCGCCGACCCCGAGGTCGGCGGCGGCGGGCTGGCGGTGCTCGGCTTCTCCTTCTCGGCCTGGCCCTCCCTGCAGGTGCTCAGCGTCGCGGACGCCCCCGCGCTGAGCGCCGTCATCTGCGACAGCGGGCCGATGCACGACATCCCGGCGGGCCTCGCGGGCTTCGCGGAGCTGCGCCGGGGCGGCCTGCCGGAGCACCTGCGGCGCCGGGCGGCGTTCACCGCCTACCGGCGGGTGTTCCGGACGCTCGCCTTCCACATGCTCGCGGTCCGGAACTGGCCCCCGGACATGGCCGGGGTGTCGACCCGGCTGATGTTCGTCGCCGGGGCCGAGGACCCCGTCGTCAGCGCGGCGCAGGTCGGCAAGGTCGCCCGCGCGCTGCCCGGGGCGCACCTGTGGGTCGCCCCGACGGCGATGCACATGAACGCGATCCGGTTCGACCGGCAGGAGTACCGCACCCAGGTCCTGGACTTCCTCGCCGACGCGTTCACGGCCGGCGCGGGAACCTCCCCGCCCCGCGACCGACACCACCACCAGCGGACGGAGGCCGACGCGTGACGGAGCTCCTGCTCGTCCAGAGCGACGACCCGGCACACAGCCCCGGAGGCGAGCGGTTCGTGGAGGACGCCCTGCACCTGGCGGCCGCCGGACACCACACGTCGCTGTTCCTCGTCGACAACGCCGTGTTCGCGGCCCTCCCCGGCGCCCTGCCGCGCGTGGACGAGTTCCTCGGCGCGGGAGGCCACGTCCTGGTCGACGCGTTCTCCGCGCAGCAGCGCTCCCTCACCCCGGACGACCTGCTGGCGCGGGCGCGGACGGTGGAGATGGACGACCTGGCCGCGCGGCTGCTCGATCCCCAGACGAAGGTGGTGTGGCACTGACATGGCTCCCGTACCCCGCACCGACGTCCTGCTCGCCGTCTTCGGCGGCCCGCACCGCACCGATCTGGTGAGCACGACCTTCCGCCTCGCGCACGCGCTGCTGGACCGCGGTGCCACGCTCCAGGTGTGGACGTGCGGCGACGCGACCGGGCTGACGCGCCGCTCCCTGGGCGACTCCAAGCCCCGCAACGTCGTCGACTGGACGCGCGACCACCCCTCGACGGCAGCCGTGGCCCGGGGGCTCATCGCCGACCACCCCGGGCGACTGCACTGGTACGTGTGCCGGTTCTGCTCCGACGAGCGCGGCATGGGCGACCAGATCCCCGAGGTCCGACGGCGGCCGCCGTTCACCTTCCACGAGCACACGCAGGCCGCCGGCAAGGCACTCACCCTGGGGGTCTGCTGAGATGACCACCCCGCAGAACCCGGCGCTGGTCCTGGTCGACCGGGCCTACCGCGGCTCCGTGGAGACACAGTTCGCCGACGTCCTCTACATCATCCGGGAACTCAACCGGCAGACCGGCGGACTGCACCTCGCCCTGCGCGGACACGCCGTCACCTACGCCGTCGCGGCCCCGGAGTACGAGCCGAGCGTCCACCTCGGCAGCCGGACCCTCGACACCCTGCCCGACCCGCGGCGTTCGGTGCGCACGATGCTCGACGAGGGCGCCACGGTCTGGGTCGAGGAAGCGGACCTCCAGCGCATCGGCCCCAAGGCGGCGAGCAGGCTGCTGCCCGGAACCCGCACGGCCGCACCGGGCGAACTGGCGTTGCGCTGGTTCTCCTACTCGCAGGTGTGGTTCATGTGACGCCACCCGTCGGCACGACTCAAGGAGCAAACGAAACGATGGCCACAGCCACCGCTGAAGGCTCGCTCATCTCCGCCTGGGCGGCCGTGTCCCCCTGGGGCCTGAGCAGCACGGAGTTCAGCTCGGGTCTGAAGGACGCCCGCCCGGCGGGCACCCCCGTCGACCCGGAGCGCTGGACCGTACCGCAGGACGAGGTCTGCCTGGTGCCGGAGTTCGACGTCCGCAAGAGCCTCGGCCGCAAGGGCACGCGCTCCATGGACCGGGTCACCGGGCTCGCCGTCACCGCGCTGGGACAGCTGGTGGGCGGGGAGACCCGGCTGCCCGGGGTCGGCCCGGACACCGGGCTGGCCCTGGGGACGAGCACCGGCAGCGCGCAGAGCATCATGGACTTCACCCGCGACTCGCTCGTCGGCGAGAAGCCCTTCTTCGTCGACCCGGCCCGCTTCCCGAACACCGTCATGAACTGCGCCGCCGGGCAGTCCGCGATCTGGCACGAGCTCAAGGGACCGAACACCACCATCGCCGGCGGCCGGGCCACCGGCCTGCTGGCCCTGCAGTACGCGGTGCGGCTGCAACGCGCCGGCCGCGCGAACACCGTGCTGTGCGGCGCCGTCGAGGAGTTCTCCGCCGCCCGGGCCTGGCTGGAGTGGCACAGCAACGGCCGGGAGGCCACCGGGGCGCCGCTCGGGGAGGGCGCCGCCGTCTGGCTGATGGAGTCCGAGGAGACGGCCCGCGGCAACGGCCGCACGGGACTCGCCCGCGTGGAGGGCCTGGAGTTCGGCTTCGCCGGCGAACCCGGCGACATCCAGGAGGTGCTGGCGGAGTGCGTGCGGAACCTGTACGAGCGCAGCGGCACCCGGGCCGAGGACCTGTGGGCCGTCGCGACGTCGCAGCTGCCCGGTCCTGACGGGGAGGCCGAACAGGCGGCGCTGCGCGACGTGCTCGGCACGCACCGGCCCCACCTGCTGCCCTGCTCCGAGCTGATCGGCGACACCTACGCCGCCTCGGCCGCGTTCCAGGTCACCGTCATGCTCGCGCACGCCCAGCAGCACCCCGAGGGTGCCGGCCGGACCGCGCTGGTGACCTCCGTCGAGCAGGACGGCGTCGTCGCCGCGGCGCTCTTCCGGCTGCTGGGGGAGGAGAGCCGATGACCGCCCCCGTCCCCACCGCGCTGCTCTTCCCCGGCCAGGGCGCGCAGCGCAGCGGCATGGGGGAGCCCTGGCGGATGTGCGCATCCTGGCAACTCACCCGGGAGATCTCCGAGACCGCCGGCGTGGACGTCGAGGAGCTGCTGCTCAAGGCGGACGACGAGGCGCTGCGCCGGACGGACCTGGCGCAGCTCGCCGTCTTCACCGCGGACGTCATCGCCCTGCACGAGGCACGCGCCACCGGGGGGCTGGGCACGGTGTGCGGCTACGCCGGGCACAGCCTGGGGGAGTACGTGGCCCTCTACGCGGCCGGCGCCCTGTCCCTCGGCGACGCCGCGCGGGTCGTCGCCGCACGCGGCCGGGCCATGCGGCAGGCGGCGCAGGACACCCCGGGCACGATGGCGGTGCTGGTGCGGGCCGACGCCGACACGGTCGAGGCCCTCGTCCTGGCGGTCCGCGAGGAGGGCCACGACGTGTGGCTCGCCAACCTCAACGCACCCGGCCAGATCGTGGTGTCTGGTTCCCTCGACGGCATCGAACGCGCCGCCGGGATCGCCGGTGACTACGACGCCAAGGTGATGCGCGTTCCCGTCGGGGGAGCCTTCCACACCCCGCTCATGGCCGCCGCCGTCGAGCCCCTCACCCGGGCGCTCGCCGCCGTGCCCTTCGCCGCGACGCACGAGCCCGTGGTCGCCAACGTCGACGCCCGGGTGCACACCGGGGCCGACACCGACTGGCGCGCGCTCCAGGTGCGCCAGCTCACCCACCCCGTGCTGTGGGAGCGCGGCGTGCACACGCTGCACGGCGGGCTCGGCTGCCTCCGGTTCGTCGAGCTCGGCCCGGGGCGCGCGCTGTCCGGCATGGTCAAGCGCACCGTCAAGGACGCCGTCGTCGTGACGGTCAACACCCCCGACCACCTCCCCTCGCCGGTCGCCTGACCGGCGACGTCCGACCATCCACCAGAGGAAAGGACCCCACCCATGTCCGAGACCACCCAGGCACTCGACCTCGAGGACCTCCGCACGACCGTCGCCGACGTCCTGGACGTCGAGGAGAAGGAGCTCACCGACGACGCCCACTTCGTCGAGACGCTCGGCGTCGACTCGCTGATGGCCCTTGAGGTCATGGTCGTGCTGGAGAAGAAGTACGGCGTCAAGCTCCGCGAGGAGGAGCTGAAGCAGGTCACCTCCCTGCGCAAGGCGTACGACCTGCTCGCCGAGAAGCTCGAGGCCCGCTGATGACGCCGACGGCGTGCACGCCCGTCGACGGTACGCCCGAGCCGGTCGACACCGAGGACGGCACGGCCACGGTCGTGACGGTGGCCGGGGACGAGAAGGTCTTCCCCGGCCACTACCCGGGCTTCCCGATCTTCCCGGGCGTCTGCATCGTCGAGTACGCCCACCGCAGCGCCCTGGCCACCTTCCCGGCCGAGGGCCGGTGGGAGCTGGCGGCCGTGGAGTCCACCCGCTTCCTCTCCCCGGTCTTCCCCGGGGACGAGCTGCGCACCGAGCTGACGTGGTCGCAGGACGGAGAGGGGTGGCGGTGCAAGGCGAAGGTCGCCTCGCAGCGCGGGAACGCCGCGCAGATCAGGTTCCGATTCGACGCCGGGAGGGCGGGATGAGCAGCGTTCCCCAGGGGGTGGCCGGCATCAAGGCCGTGCTCCCCCACCGCTACCCCATGCTGCTGGTCGACCGTGTGCTGGAGCTCGTCCCCGGCGAACGGCTCACCGCGCTGAAGGCCGTCACGTGCAACGAACCCTGGTACGAGGGGCTGAGCGACAAGGCGTCGGAGGAGGACCACGACTACCCGCGGGTGCTCCTCATCGAGTCCTGGTGCCAGGCGGCCGGGGTGCTCATCGCCTCCGAGCGGCCGAACCCGGACGTGCTCAGCGGGCAGGTGATGCTCTTCGGCGGCATATCCGACGTCCGCTTCACCGGCCGGGTGCGGCCCGGTGACGTCATGCGGCACGAGGTGCGCCTCTCCAGGGCGCTGACGGACACGGTGATCTTCGAGGGCGAGTGCCTCGTCGACGGGCGGGTGGTCGCGGAGATCGGGCGGGTCGTCATGGCCATGCGCCCCGCGACGGAACTGACGGAACAGGTGCCCGGCACCGCCGCGAGCAGCGAGGAGAAGTCCTGATGGCGGAGAAGACCGCGCGCACGGCCCTGATCACCGGTGGCTCCCGGGGACTGGGCCGGGCGACCGCGCTGCGGCTGGCCGACGACGGCTACGACGTGGCGTTCTGCTACACCGCGAACGAGGAGGCCGCCCGGGAGCTGGAGAAGGAGGTCTCCGAACGGGGTGTGCGCGTCCTGGCCGTGCGGGCCGACGTCTCCGACCCCGACTCGGCCCGCGCCTTCGTGAACGCGGCCCAGGAGGAGTTCGACGCGCTCGACGTCGTGGTCACCTCGGCCGGCATCGTCAGGGACAACCCGTTGCTGATGATGAAGGACGAGGACTGGAACCGCGTCATCGACGTCAACCTCAACGGCACGTACTACGTCTGCCGCTACGCCATCTTCGAGATGATGAAGCGCAAGTCGGGGTGCATCGTCAACATCTCCTCCGTCGCCGGGGTCCACGGCAACCCGACGCAGAGCAACTACTCGGCCTCCAAGGCCGGGATCATCGGCTTCACCAAGGCGATCGCCAAGGAGGTCGGCCGCTACGGCATCCGCGCCAACGTGGTGGCCCCCGGGTTCATCGAGACGGACATGACGTCCTCGCTGACCGACCAGGTGCGCGAGCAGGCGCTGAAGCAGATCGCGCTGCGGCGGCTCGGCCGTCCCGAGGAGGTGGCCGACATGGTCGCCTACCTCGCCGGGGCCGAGTACGTGACCGGGTCCGTGCTGCAGATCGACGGAGGCATCGTCCTGTGACGCGGGGCGGGAAAGGTGGGGAACGGTGAGACGCGACCGCGTGCCGCGCTGGTACTTCTCGCTGCGCAGCCCGTACTCGTGGCTGGCGTACCGCGACCTGAGGACGCGCTACCCCGACGTGCTGGACCGGCTGGAGTGGCGTCCCTTCTGGGAGCCCGACGCCCTCTCCGAGCGGTTGCTGACGGAGGCGGGCGGAGCGTTCCCGTACGTGGCGATGTCACGGGCCAAGCACCTGTACATCCTGCAGGACGTGCGCCGGCTCGTGCGCGAGCGAGGGGAGGAGTCCACCTGGCCCGTCGACCGCGATCCCTGCTGGGAGGTGCCCCACCTCGCCTACCTCGCGGCGCGGGACGAGGGGCGGGGCGCGGAGTTCGTCGACGTGGCCTACCGACTCCGCTGGAACGAAGGCCGTGACATCTGCGACTCCGGTACGATCGCCGCAATCGCACGTGAGTTGGGGCTGGGGGAGAGCCGCCTGGTCGAGGCGGTCGACGACCCGAAGCTGCGGGAGAGGGGGACGACGGCGCTCCTCGAAGTGCACCGGGACGGGGTCTTCGGCGTCCCGTTCTTCGTCAACGGCTACGAGAAGTTCTGGGGGATCGACCGCCTCCCCGCCTTCGCCGCGTCGGTGCGGGGTCCCGGTGGCGCCGTCGAACCGGCCCGGGAGCCCGCTTCGACCTCCGACCCGGGTGGGGACCAGGGCCACGCGGGGGGATGCGGCTGACCCAGCGGTCCGGGTGCCGGCGGCGGCGCCGGGCCCCGACCGGGCCGCTCGTCCCCACCACCGGCCCCTCGGCCGTGGCGAGCGCCTGGTCCCGGCGAGCCCCGCTCACGACCAGCGAGAGCCCATCACACGACAGGAGTCATCATGGCCTTGGCCCCAGGTACGAGCCGGTCCCGCGGGTACTCTCCGGTAACCCGCGTGCTCTCGGCGCTCGCCCTGCCCTTCGCGCCCCTGTGCGGCCTCGCACTGGCGTACATGCTCTTCCACCCGCCGCGCCGGCCCCACCACAAGACGCCCGTCGACGTGGGGCTGCCCGAGCCGGAGGAGCTGTGGGTCCCGATCGGCGGGGGCAAGCGGGTGCACGCCTGGCTCTGCCCCGGTGACACCGGTCGGGTCGTCGTCATCGGGCACGGCATGGGGCTCAGCAAGTCCGCCACGCTGGGGCACGCCAAGTTCCTGCACGACGCCGGGTACACCGTGTGCCTCTTCGACCACCGCAACCACGGCCGGAGCAGCCAGGACCGCTCGGTCACCGGTCTGAGCGACAAGTTCACCTCGGACGTGCTGTCCCTGGTCGAGCTGCTGCGCGGCCGGGCGGAGTACCGCTCGGCCAAGGTCGCCGTGTACGGCTTCTCCTTCTCGACGTTCCCGATGTTCTACTCGCTCAGGGACCAGGACGTCGCCGTGGACGCGGTGATCTGCGACAGCGGTCCCGGGCTCGAACTGGCCCCGCTCTTCGCCAACTTCCTGGACGCCGACGTGCTCCCGGTGCCGAAGGCGCTGCGGGCCAACCCCGCGCGGTTCGCGATGGAGCGGACGCTGTGCTGGGCGGGCACCACGATGCTGCGCTCCGAGTGGCCGCCGCCGCTGGAGGGTCGCTACGTCGACACGCCGCTGCTCTTCATCGCGGGGGAGGAGGACCGCATCCTGCCGGCCTCCTCGGTGGACGCGCTGGCGGGCTGCTACGCGGATGCCGAAGCCCACATCCTGCCGGGCATCGGTCACCTGCTGGGGCTCAGGGAGGCCCCGGAGAAGTACACCTCGACCGTCCTGGACTTCCTGCGGCGGGCCCTGACGTAACGGAATCGAGCGACGTTGAAGCTTCCACGCGAATGGGGTGTGCGCGAGGCGGAGGTCCTCGCGCACTACCCCTGCGACGAACTGCTGGGCTCCCCCCGGGAGCACTGGTACCGGGGCGTGACGGTCCGGGCCGACGCGGCCACCGTCTTCCGCTGGCTGTGTCAGCTCAAAGTGGCCCCGTACAGCTACGACCTGCTGGACAATCTCGGTCGGCGCAGCCCCCGCCGCCTCACGCCGGGCGCCGAACGCCTGGAGACCGGTCAGCGGGTCATGACGATCTTCCGGCTCGTCGACTTCGAGCCGGACCGGCAGCTGACCATGGTGCTGGACAAGCCGAGGGCCCTGCGCCTCTTCGGCGGCTTCGCCCTCACCTACACGGTCGAGGAGGTCGCCCCCCGCGTCACCCGCCTGGTCGCCAAGCTCGTGGTCGGGGACGACGACGGGGTGCTGGGACGGCTGCGCAGGCCGCTGATGGCCTGGGGCGACCTGCTCATGATGCACCGCCAGCTCACCACCTTGCGCACGCTCGCCGAACGGCGATGACGCACACCACGGGGAGAACCGCACCATGACGATCCTGGACGAGCGCCGCTCCGCCCTGACGAGGCCCGCGACGGCCGACGACACGCCACCACCGGCCGGTCCGCCGGCCGAACCGGCGGCCGAGGAGCCGCGGACCCACGGCACGCTGACGGACGAGCTGGCCACCCTGCGCCGGCAGGCCGTGGACGGCCCCAGCGAGCGGGCCACCGAGGCCCAGCACCGCAAGGGCAAACTGACCGCGCGCGAACGCATCGAACTGCTCCTGGACAAGGGGTCCTTCAACGAGGTCGAGCAGTTGCGGCGGCACCGCGCGACCGGCTTCGGGCTGGAGGGCAAGCGCCCCCCGACCGACGGTGTGGTGACCGGCTGGGGCACCGTCCACGGCCGCACCGTGTTCGTCTACGCCCACGACTTCCGCATCTTCGGCGGGGCGCTGGGCGAGGCCCACGCCCAGAAGATCCACAAGATCATGGACATGGCGCTAAAGGCCGGGGCTCCGCTGGTCAGCCTGAGCGACGGAGCCGGGGCGCGCATCCAGGAAGGCGTCACCGCGCTGGCCGGCTATGGGGGGATATTTCAGCGGAACGTCGCCGCCTCCGGCGTGATCCCGCAGATCAGCGTGATCCTCGGCCCCTGCGCGGGCGGGGCCGCGTACTCACCCGCCCTCACCGACTTCGTGTTCATGGTCAAGGGCACCTCGCAGATGTTCATCACGGGGCCCGACGTCGTCCAGGCGGTCACCGGCGAGGAGGTCACCCACGACGAGCTCGGCGGGGCCGAGGCGCACGGCAGCAGGTCCGGGGTGGCGGCCTTCGTCCACGACACGGAGGAGGAGGCGCTGGAGGACGTGCGCCACCTGCTCTCGCTGCTGCCGTCGAACAACAGGGAGCTGGCTCCGGAGGTCACGTCGACGGACCCGGCCGACCGGGCGAACGACGCGCTGGAACGCATCGTCCCGGTGGACGGGAACCGGTCCTACGACGTGCACGACGTGATCGAGGAGATCGTCGACGACGGGGACGTCTTCGAGGTGCACGCCGACTGGGCGACGAACATCGTCTGCGCCTTCGCCCGGCTCGACGGCCAGGTGGTCGGCGTCGTGGCGAACCAGCCGTCCCGGATGGCCGGGGCGCTGGACATCAACGCCAGCGAGAAGGCCGCGCGCTTCGTCTCCTTCTGCGACGCGTTCAGCATCCCCCTCGTCACGCTGCTCGACGTGCCGGGCTTCCTGCCCGGCGTGGACCAGGAGCACGCGGGCATCATCCGGCACGGCGCCAAGCTGCTCTACGCGTACTGCGACGCCACGGTCCCCCGCATCCAGCTGATCATGCGCAAGGCCTACGGCGGCGCGTACATCGTGATGGAGTCCCTGTCGATCGGCTCCGACCTGTCGTTCGCGTGGCCGACCAACGAGATCGCGGTCATGGGGGCCGAGGGCGCGGCGGGAGTCGTCTTCCGCCGCGAGATCGCCGCCTCGGACGACCCGGAGCGCACGCGCGGGGAACGGATCGCGGAGTACCGCAGGGAGCTGATGCACCCCTACTACGCGGCCGAGCGCGGCCTGGTCGACGACGTCATCGACCCCCGCGAGACCCGCGCCACCCTCGTGCACGGCCTGCGCATGCTGCGGACCAAGCACAAGCCCCTGCCGGACCGCAAGCACGGGAACCAGCCGATATGAGCGACACGAGCGACCTGGCCACCGCACCGCTCCGCGTCCTGCGCGGCGCTCCGGACGACCGTGAACTGGCCGCCGTGACGGCGGTCCTGCTGGCCGTGCGCAGCGGCCGTGGCGACGAGGCGCCGAAGCCGGGTCCGCACCGCACCGGGTGGGACCGGACGCGTGCCGGCTACGTCGCGCCGACCTCGTGGACCACGCGCCACCGCCCCTGACGTACCCGACCGTCCCGGAGGCCGGGACACCCGCCCGTGGGGGCGGGTGTCCCGCACCGGGTCAGAAACTCGCCTCCGGCAGCTCCATCAGCGTGTTGTCGGTCTGCTCGGCCAGTGCCCGCCGCACCGACACCGACGGCAGGACCTCCGCCGCGAAGAAGGTGGCGGCGGCGACCTTGCCCCGGTAGAAGTCCGCCGCCTCCCCCCGGGCGGTGGGCAGCTTGGCCAGCGCCACCGCGGCCGACCGCAGCAGCAGGTACCCCACGAGCACGTCGCCGGAGGCCATCAGCAGGCGGGTGGTGTTCT
>NZ_JACXYU010000017.1 GCF_014779715.1 Streptomyces chumphonensis | reverse complement strand
ATCATTTTCGCCGACCTAATCGGCTGATTCATCAAGAATGCGGAGGAAGATTTTCACATGACGCCGGGGCTCACTGGCCTCCAGGCAACTGTTCGAATCTACCTCCTTGCAAGCACCCCGTCAAGGGGTTCCTGCAAGGCGACGCCGACCATAGCAGGCGGCGGGCCGTCACCGCACATCGGCGATCGTCAGGCTGCGGTGGGAAGGGGCGCCGGACGGTCGGCGGCCTCCACATCGCCGGTCTCGCCGGCTCGGACGGCGCGGCGGCCGAGAACGACGACGTAGGCCAGGAAGGCCGCCTCCGCGACGACACCGATGGTCACGCGGGCCCAGGTGGGCAGGCCGGACGGCGTCACGAAGCCTTCGATGACGCCGGAGACGAACAGGACGAGGGCCAGGCCGACGGCCATGCCGATCGCGCTGCGGCCCTCCAGGGCGAGGGCGTCGCCACGGCGGCGCGGTCCGGGATCGATGACCGTCCACCCCAGGCGCAGGCCCGTGCCAGCGGCGACGAACACGGCGGTGAGTTCGAGCAGACCGTGCGGGAGGACGAGGCCCAGGAACACGTCGAGCCGCCCGGCAGCGGACATGAGGCCGAGGCCCAGGCCGAGGTTGGCCATGTTCAGCAGGAGCACCCACAGGACCGGGATGCCCAGGAGCACCCCGAAGATGAGGCAGATGGCCGCGGCCTGGGCGTTGTTCGTCCACACCTGCGCCGCGAAGGAGGCGGCGGGGTTGCTGGAGTAGTAGGTCTCGTACTCCCCGCCGGGGCGGGTCAGCTGCCGTAGCTCGTCGGGGGCGCCGATGAGCGCCTGCACCTCGGGGTTCGTGCCGACCCACCAGCCGATCACGGCGGCCAGGAGCACGGAGAGCACCGCCGTCGGCCCCCACCAGCGTGCGGTGCGGTAGCAGGCGGCGGGGAACCCGGCCGTGAGGAAGTGCCCCGCGTCGCGCCAGGAGGAGCGCCGGGGGCTGGTGACGGCGCTGCGGCCGCGGGCGACGAGGGAGGTCAGCCGGGCCGTGAGCGCGGGGTCGGGCGCGCTGGACTGGATCTGCGAGAGGTGGGTGGCGGTGCGCTGGTAGAGGGTGACGAGTTCGTCGACCTCGGCACCCGTGCGCGGGCGCCGTCGCCGCAGGAGTTCCTCCAGCCGGTCCCACTCGGGGCGGTGCGCGGAGACGAAGACGTCGAGATCCATGGGGAGAGCTTCGCAGACCGGCGTGGCGCTCGCCGGGCACCGGTCGGCAGACTTGGTCCCATGTGCGACGAGGGGATGTGCCGGTGAGTGATCTGGTGACGGGTGACGCCGTCGTGCTGGGCCTGCGGCCGGCGAGGCTGCCGAGCCGTGCGCTGGCGATCTGTCTCGACCTCCTGGTCCTGTGGACGGCCTACCTCCTCCTGTCCCTCGTCCTGACGACGATGGTGCTCGACCTGGACGGCGCGGCCGTGGCGGCGGTGCGGGTCGGTCTGCTGATCCTCGTGCTCATGGGCGTCCCGGTGGCCGTGGAGACGTTGACCCACGGCCGTTCCCTCGGGAAGTTGGCCTGCGGGCTGCGGGTCGTGCGGGTCGACGGCGGTCCGATCCGGTTCCGCCACGCGCTCGTGCGCGGGCTGGTGGGGTTCCTGGAGATCCAGCTGACGCTCGGATCGGTGGCCTGCGTCGCCTCGCTGGTCTCCGCCCGGGGACGCCGGCTGGGTGACGTCTTCGCCGGGGCGCTCGTCGTCGCGGAGCGGGTGCCCGTACCCAGGACGGACGCGGTACCGCCGCCGCCCCCGTGGCTGGCGGGGCACTTCGCGGGCCTGGACCTCTCGCAGGTGCCGGACGGTCTGTGGCTGGCGGTGCGCCAGTACCTGACCCGCGTCGGGCAGCTCGACCCGGGCGTGCGTCAGTCCTTCGGCGAGCGGCTGGCGGACGACGTCGTGGCCGCCACGGGGGCGCCGCCTCCTCCCGGTGTGCCCGCCGTGGGCTACCTGTCGGGGGTCCTGGCCGAGCGGCAGCGGCGGGAGGCGGGACGGGTGCGGGAGACCGCCACCAGGCCGGTGCCGTCGGGCCCGGCGGGCGCGTGGGCACCGGAGCCGTCCGGCTCGGAGGCCGGGGCGGCGTCGGAGGCCGGGGCGGCGTCGGAGGCGGAGGCGGAGGCGGTGGCGGCGCCGGAGGAGCGGAGGCCGGAGCGGCCGTCGGGGGGCGGATTCGTCCCGCCCGCCTGAGGCCGCTCCGCGGGGCGGCCTCAGGCGAAACCGGACGGCGGGGACTCCAGGTCCTCCAGCTCGACGCCGGGAGCCGAGAGGACGACGTCCCCGGCCAGGTGCACGGTGTGCTGTTCGCCGGTCTGCAGGTCGCCGACCTGGTACGCGTCGACGATCAGGGGGGCGTTGTCGGTGGCGTGTGCTTCGCTGTCGGTCAGGGCCCACGCCTGGTCGATAGTGCGGGGCGCGAGGACGGGAGGGGTGAAGGCGACGAGGCGCACCCGGACGGCCGGAGCGGCTGGCTCGGGGCGCAGCAGCCGGGCGAGGGCGACCAGGAACGCGGGCGAGGCGCCGGTGAACGCGTGCGCTGCGGCGTTTCCCTCCTGGGCGTGCTCGCCCCGCGGATCGCTGCGGACCCAGGTGACGCCGTCGAGCGCGGCGGCGCGGACGTGCCAGTCGGCGGCGCGGAGTTCGAGGCGGATGGGGCGCCCGAGGTCGTCGAGGGTCAGGTCGAGGGAGCCGGCGTGCGCGCCGTCGGGCGTGGTGGTCCGGGAGACGTAGCGCCACCCGGACGGGCCGGGGGCGCACTGGAAGTGTTCTTCACCGAGGGGGGTGTGGTCGTGGGGATCGTGGAGCGTGTAACGACCGCGGGGCATGGTGGGTCCTCGATAGGGCGGGCCCCCGCCGCCCTGCTGGGCGACGGGGGCCGACGTCCGGGCTACCGCTTGTCGACCGCCGGTCAGTACCGGTAGTGGTCGGACTTGTACGGGCCCTGGACGGGGACGCCGATGTAGGCGGCCTGCTCGGGGCGCAGCTCGGTGAGCCGGGCACCGAGGGCGTCCAGGTGGAGGCGGGCGACCTTCTCGTCGAGGAGCTTGGGCAGCACGTAGACGCCGATCGGGTACGCCTCGGTCCGCGTGAACAGCTCGATCTGGGCGATCGTCTGGTTGGCGAACGAGTTCGACATGACGAACGAGGGGTGGCCGGTGGCGTTGCCGAGGTTCAGCAGGCGGCCCTCGGACAGCACGATGATCTTCCTGCCGTCCTCGAAGGTCCAGGTGTGCACCTGCGGCTTGACCTCGTCCCGGACGACGCCGGGGATCTGGGCCAGTCCGGCCATGTCGATCTCGTTGTCGAAGTGGCCGATGTTGCCGACGATGGCCTGGTGCTTCATCCGCGCCATGTCGGAGGCGAGGATGATGTCCTTGTTTCCGGTGGTGGTGATGAAGATGTCCGCCGTCTCGACGAAGTCTTCAAGACGCGCCACCTGGTACCCGTCCATCGCCGCCTGCAGGGCGCAGATCGGGTCGATCTCGGTGATGACGACGCGGGCGCCCTGGCCGCGCAGCGACTCCGCGCAGCCCTTGCCGACGTCGCCGTAGCCGCAGACGACGGCGACCTTGCCGCCGATGAGCACGTCCGTCGCCCGGTTGATGCCGTCGATCAGGGAGTGGCGGCAGCCGTACTTGTTGTCGAACTTCGACTTCGTCACCGCGTCGTTCACGTTGATCGCGGGGAAGAGGAGGGTGCCTTCCTGCTGCATCTCGTACAGCCGGTGCACGCCGGTGGTGGTCTCCTCGGTCACACCGCGGATCTCGGAGGCGAGCTGCGTCCACTTCCGGGGGCTCTCCGCGAGCGTGCGGTGGAGCAGTTCCAGGATGACGCGGTGCTCGTCGCTCTCGGCGGTCTCGACGGCGGGGACCTCGCCGTCCTTCTCGTACTCGACGCCCTTGTGCAGCAGGAGGGTGGCGTCACCGCCGTCGTCGAGGATCATGTTCGGGCCGCCGGTCTCGGTGTCCGGCCAGGTCAGGGCCTGCTCGGTGCACCACCAGTACTCCTCCAGCGTCTCCCCCTTCCAGGCGAAGACGGGGACGCCGCCGGGGTTCTCCGGCGTGCCCTCGGGGCCCACGGCGACGGCCGCGGCGGCGTGGTCCTGCGTGGAGAAGATGTTGCAGGACGCCCAGCGGACCCGCGCCCCGAGGGCGACCAGGGTCTCGATCAGCACCGCCGTCTGCACGGTCATGTGCAGGGAGCCGGTGATCCGCGCGCCGGCCAGCGGCTGCTCGGCGGCGTACTCGTCGCGGATGGCCATCAGGCCGGGCATCTCGTGCTCGGCCAGCGCGATCTCCTTGCGGCCGAACGCGGCCAGCGAGAGGTCGGCGACCTTGAAGTCCTGCGCGGTGTCAGGCGTGGTCATCTGAGCTGCTCCTCGGTTGTCGGTCGAGGTACGTGCGGGCTGTCCGCGGCAGCGGCCGGGGTACGCGAGGGGTGCGGTACGGCCGGCGCCGTGCGCCCCGTCCCGTGCACCCTACGGACCCGTCCGGTCCCTGACCGCAGCGCAGTCCGTCGGAGGCCCTCTCTCCCTCGACCGCCCATGGGGGCGCCCGACCGCCATCAGCAGCGACGTCTGTGCCCTGACGAATCTACACGCTGCGCCCGCTCCGCCCCAATGGTGCGGGGGGCTCGGGGAGGGGCCCGGCGACGGACGTCACACCCGGCGCGGTGGCACGGCCGCGGCGGCGCGGAACAGCGTGCCCTCGCCCCGGAGCCGTACGGCCACGCCCGCCCGTACGTAGGCGGACTCACCCCGCCGGAGGGCGAGTTCCGGGCCGTCACCGCCGTCCCCGCCGTGCAGGGAGACGGTGCCGTGGGTGCAGAGCAGGATCTGCGCGACGTGCGAGGGCAGCGCGCGCGGGGCGGAGGCGGGCGGAAGGACGTGGCGGGAGAGCTGGAACTCGTCGGTGGGTGTGCTGTACACCTCGGCCTCGTCGTCGCCCGCCTCGGGCCGGAGCACGGCCGGGTCGCCGGACTCGAAGCGCACGATGCGCAGGAGCTCGGGCACGTCGACGTGTTTCGGGGTGAACCCGCAGCGCAGCACGTTGTCGGAGTTGGCCATCAGCTCGACGCCCAGGCCGCTGAGGTAGACGTGCGGGACACCCGCACCGAGGTACAGGGCCTCGCCGGGCTGGAGCCGGACGTGGTGCAGCAGCAGGACGGCGAGGAAGCCCGGGTCGCCGGGGTGGTGGTGGGCGGCGCGGGCGGCCGCCGCGTAGGCGGCGGCGTGCGGGCCGCCCTCCGCGCCGAGGCGCTCGGCGGCCGGCGCGGCGGCCGAGACGGTCGCGGTGATCTCCGCCCGGTCGGCGGTGAGCAGGGCCGTGAAGACCTCGCGCAGGGCGTCGGCCTCGGGGCGTGCGTGCAGGAGGTCGACGTAGGGCTTGAGCCCGTCGACGTCGAGCGCGGCGAGGATGTCGGCGGACTCCTCGGCCCGCCGGAAGCCGCAGAACCCCTCGAAGGCGCTGAGGGCGCAGAGGAGCTCGGGCTTGTGGTGGGGGTCCTTGTAGTTGCGGTGCGGGGCGTCGACGGGGATGCCCGCCGCCTCTTCGGCGGCGAACCCGGCCTCGGCCTGCCGCCGGTCGGGGTGCACCTGGAGGGAGAGCGGCACGGCCGCGGCCAGCACCTTGAAGAGGAAGGGCAGCCGGGGGCCGAACGCCTCGACGCAGGGCGCGCCCAGCTCACCGGACGGATCGGCCGCGATGACGTCGGCCAGTGAACGCGGACCGTCCCCCCGGTCGACGCGGGAGGGGGCGCCGGGATGGGCCCCCATCCACAGCTCGGCCTGCGGCTCGCCGGTCGGTTCCTCGCCGAGGAGCTCGGGGATGGCCGTGGTGGAGCCCCAGGCGTAGGGGCGCACGGTGTTGACGAGCCGGTCCATGGGGACTTCCTCCACGAGGTGTCGAACGGACCCCGGGTCCGCGTCGCGGCCGGAGCGACTGACAGACCTACGCGTCGGGGGTGAGCGCGAGGTAAACCGCCGCGAAATCGGTGGTGGCGATGAGGTCGGCCGCCGCCTCCAGGGGGCTGCTTCCGTCGGTCGGCTCCAGTTCGCTGATCCCGGCCTCGCGCGCGAAGGCCAGCTCCCGTGCGGCCGGGGCCGCCGACTCCGGGCCGGCCGCCGCGTCCCGCAGGAGCACGACGTGGGCCTGGAGGGGCCGGGGCTCCTCGACCCGGTCCCGGAAGAAGTCGTCCGGGTCGGCGGCGGTGAACACCCCGCCCAGCAGGGCACGGTGGACGGTGAGGGCCTCGGGGAGCTCCGCGGCGAGGGCGGGGCGGCCCGGCAGCGACGCGAGCACGGTGGTGCAGTGGCGTGCGGCGGCCGCGGCGACGGGGCCCTCGCTCCACAGCACCGGCAGTGCCTCGGAGAGTTCGGCGGCCAGGGTCTTCGCGGGGTTCGTGTAGGTCTCGGTGGCGGGGCCGCAGCGCTCGGCGACGGCGTCGAGCCGGTCGGCCAGGGCCTGCACCGCGTGCGGCGGGGCGTGGCCGAGGCCGAGTCGGTCGGTGAGCACGAGCAGGGGGGTGAGCAGCGTCCACAGGGTGCCGGGCGTGACGGGCGTGCCGGACGCGGCGGGACCGGTGTCCGCGCGGGCGTGGGGGTGCGGCAGCTCCACGGGGACGGTGAGCCCGTGGAGGTGACCGGCCGTCTCGGCGACGGTGCCCCCCGGTCGGGTGACGGTGACGACCGTGCAGCCCCGCCGGTACGCCTGCTCGGCCAGGGCGGCCAGGCCGGCCTCGGTGCCGTCGGGGGTGATGATGACCAGCAGGTCCAGCGGCCCGGCCCAGCCGGGCAGCGTCCAGCGCAGGGCGTCCGGTGTCGCGCCGGCCCCGCTGGGGCGCAGCAGGGACACGGGCAGCACGCCGTGGCTGAAGGCGGCCAGCAGGTCCGCGACGCAGCCCGCGGCGGGTGCCGGCCCGGCGACGAGCAGGCCGCGCGGCCGTCCGTCGGGGCGCAGTGCGGTGAGGCCGGCGTCGGACGCGTTGCGGGCGGCGGTGCGGACGCGGGCTCCGGCTTCCGCCGTGCCGCGCAGCAGCGCCGACCGGTCGGCTCCGGTCAGGGCCTCGGGGTCGTCCAGCAGCGACTCGTCGAGCATGGCGTTCGGCCCCGTTCCCTCACGCCGGCCGGCGTGCCTCGTCGACGAGGAGGACGGGGATGCCGTCCCGCACGGGGTAGGCGAGGCCGCAGGCGGTGTCGGTGCAGACGAGTTCGCCTTCGGCGGCCCCCGGCGGCGTCTCCTCACCGGCGGGTGCGGGCTCCTCGCGGAGGGGCGCGTGGCAGGCCGGGCAGGCGAGGATCTCCAGGAGGCCGGCTTCGAGCGGCATGACGTCCCTCCAGACGGTTGGGCGGCTGGCCTCAGCCTACCGCCGGTGATCAGGGCGTGCGCCGTGGCGCGGGGCGGGTGCGGTCAGGCGCGGACGATGGCCAGCACCTCGTCGCGGACGGTGGCGCAGGTGGCGGCGGACCGGGCCTCGACGTTGAGGCGCAGCAGCGGCTCGGTGTTGGAGGGGCGCAGGTTGAACCACCAGTCGGGTGCGGTGACCGTGAGGCCGTCGAGGTGGTCGAGGGTCACGTCGTCCCGCTCGGCGTAGGCGGCCTCCACGGCGGCGGCGCGGCCCGGCTGGTCGTCGACGAGGCTGTTGATCTCACCGGAGGCGGCGTACCGGTCGTAGGCGGCCACGAGCCGGGACAGCGGTCCGTCCTGCTCGCCCAGCGCGGCCAGGACGTGCAGGGCGGCCAGCATGCCGGTGTCGGCGTTCCAGAAGTCGCGGAAGTAGTAGTGCGCGGAGTGCTCGCCGCCGAAGATGGCACCGTGCTCGGCCATCTCCTCCTTGATGAACGAGTGCCCGACGCGGGTGCGCACGGGGGTGCCGCCGGCCTCCCTGACGACCTCGGGCACGGAGCGGGAGGTGATGCAGTTGTGGATGACGGTGCCGCCGCCGTGCTTGGCGAGCTCGCGGGAGGCGACGAGGGCCGTGATGGCGGACGGGGAGACGGGCTCCCCGCGCTCGTCGACGACGAAGCACCGGTCGGCGTCGCCGTCGAAGGCGAGCCCGAGGTCGGCGCCGGTCTCCCGGACGCGGTGCTGGAGGTCCACGAGGTTGGCGGGGTCGAGCGGGTTGGCCTCGTGGTTGGGGAAGGTGCCGTCCAGCTCGAAGTAGAGGGGGTCCAGGTCGACGGGGAGGCCGGCCAGCACGCTGGGCACGGTGTGGCCGCCCATGCCGTTCCCGGCGTCGACGACGAGCCTGAGCGGCCGGATGCCGGTGAGGTCGACCAGGGTCCGCAGGTGGGCGGCGTAGTCGGCGAGGACGTCCCGCGCGCCGACGGTGCCCGGGGCGGCGGCCGACGGCGGGAGGCCGTCACGCAGCCACCGCTCCACCAGGGCGCGGATCTCGCCGAGTCCGGTGTCCTGTCCGACGGGGGCCGCGCCGGCACGGCAGAGCTTGATCCCGTTGTACCGGGCGGGGTTGTGGCTCGCGGTGAACATGGCGCCGGGGCGGTCCAGGAGACCGCTGGCGAAGTACAGCTGGTCCGTGGAGCACAGTCCGATGAGCGTGACGTCCGCCCCGCGCGCGGCGGCACCACGGGCGAAGCTCGCGGCGAGGTCCGGGGAGGAGGGACGCATGTCGTGGCCGACGACGAGGGGACGGGCGTCGGTGATCTCGGCGAAGGCGGCGCCGAGCAGGGCGACCAGCTCCTCGTCGAGCTGGTCGGGCACCACTCCGCGCACGTCGTACGCCTTGATGATCTGCGACAGGTCAGGCACGGCCCACCCCTCCGAGAGTTCGTGTCGGAGGGTCAATCTACCCGTCGGTCATGAGCGGCCACGGCGTGGTTCCGGTTCGCCGTCCGGTCCGTTCAGGGGTCGGGGGAGCGCAGGACGCGCAGATGGCCCCGGCGTGCGACCTCCATCGGGTCGATCTCCCGCCCCCTGGGGGCCGGACGCTCCCGCTCGCGCGGGGCGCGGGGGGCGCGGGCCGCCTCCCGGACGGCGTCGGCGAGGGCCTCCAGGTCGTCACCGGCGGGCCGGGCGGGCCCGGCGGGGACCGCGAGCCGGACGACCTCCCAGCCTCGGGGCGCGGTGAGCCGCTCGGAGTGGTCGGAGCACAGGTCGTAGCAGTGCGGCTCGGCGTAGGTGGCGAGCGGCCCGAGGACGGCGGTGGAGTCCGCGTAGACGTACGTCAGCGTCGCGACGGCGGGGCGGCCGCACGCGGTGCGCGAACAGCGACGTACAGGGCTCACGATGTTGGACGGTACCGCACTCCTGAGCGGGCTGCGACGACTCGCCCGCGGGTCACTCGGCCGTGTCGTCCTGCTTTCGCCGGGAAAGTACGGAAGAGCGCGGCGGGGACCGTGCCGGACGCGTGGCCGCAGCGACACGGAGGGCGCGGAACCGACACGGGCGGCGCCCGTCCGTCCGTCCGCCCACAGCCGCCCCGCACTACGGCAGATGGACGCGGACCCGGGGCCGACGCCGTCCGGGCCGATACGCTCGGAGGTGATGACCAACGCCGTACCGCCGCCCCGGCCACCGGACCGGGCGCGCCACCGAGACCGCCACGGCAGGGGCATGCGCGGCCCGCTCGCGCCGCCGCAGGTGCCGCTCGCGGTCAGCCGGTCCGCGTCCTTCGACCACCTCGTGCAGGACTCGGCCGAACGGCTGGAGCGCCAGTGGCCGCAGCTCTCCTCCGTCGCCTTCGGGGTGCAGGAGGTGCCACTCCTCATCGGGGACACCGGGGACCCGGCCGACCTGCCGGACGTCTGGGACGGTCTCGGCTCCCCCGTGCCGCTCGGACGGCTCGTCCCCGCCCGGGGCGGCCGTCCGGCTCAGGTGGTCGTCTACCGACGGCCGGTGGAGCTGCGGAGCAAGAGCCGTGAGGAACGGGCCCTGTTGGTGCACGAGGTCGTCGTCGAGCAGGTCGCCGAGCTGCTCGGCCTGTCCCCGGAGACCGTCGACCCCCGGTACGGGCAGGACTGAGCCCCCGCGAGGGCGGGGGTGACGCGGCCTCCGGCCGGGGACGGGCGCGGCGCGCCACCGGATTCCGGAACCGGGATGTTCGGCGTCCCACGCTCTGCGGGCCCGCGCTCAGTCGTCCTCCGTGAGGATCGACAGGTCCTCGCGGGCGGGCGGCACGGCGACCGTCCCCCGGTCGTCGGAGAGCGCCTGGAGCGTGAACATCGGCACGCCGTCCTCCGGCTGCTCCAGCATCCGCGCCACGTGCACCGGCCCGCCGGAGACGCGTTCGACGGTGAGCGCGAAGCGCCCGTCGCCGCCCTCCGGCACCAGGTCGTCGACGGCCGTCGTGGTGCCCGGCTCCAGCTCGACGGTGCGGTCGGCCGGCGTGCCGCCCTCGGCCCCGGGCGACGCCGTGACCTTCACCTTCGCCGCCTCGCCGGGGGCCGTCAGGAAGAGCGTGCCGTCCTTCCGGCCGCTCCCGGCCGCCGTCGCGCGCTCCTGGACCGGGGCCGTGGAGGGGAGGAAGGCGATCTCCTGCCCCGCGTCGTCCTCGTCCTCGCCGCCACGGGTGACGCGGACGGCGGCGACGACCGGGACGTCGGCGGTCCCCTCCTCGGGAGTGAGGACCAGCGAGGCCGGTTCGCCGCGGGTGAGGTCCTTCAGCTCCACGGACGTCGTCATGCCGCTCTTGACCTGCAGGGCCTCCTGGCCCGCCGGGGTGAAGGAGCTGGAGGCCCCGGCGAGGGCGACGGAGAGCCGCACGTCCGAGTCGCCGGGGGTGAAGGCGGTCAGGCGCACCTCGGTGGCGTCCCCGGGGATGCCGGGGATCACGACGGTGCCGGTCGTACCGGCGGACGGGGTGATCCAGTCGGCGCCGCGCTCCTCGTCCAGCGCCTGGACCTGTGCGCCGATCCGGCCCGCACGGGCCGCGACGTGCAGGGTGACGTCCTCCAGCGGCTCGGGGGTGAGCGTGGAGAGCAGCACCGGGACGGTGGAGTGCGCGGGGACGGTGATGCCGGTGCCGCTCTCCGTCTCGACCAGGCCGTCGGGGCCGTAGAGCTGGAGGTCGACGGTGGCGGGGGCCTCGTCGGGGTTGGTGAGGTGGACGTAGTCGAGCCGCTCCTCGGCGGTGCTGACGGCGGCGAACCAGAACCGGGTGTCGGGTGCCGAGCACGCCAGCCCCAGCAGGCCGCGCCCGCCCCCGCCGGGGATGACGGTCGTCTGCTGCACGGTCCAGCCGGGCGCGAGGGCACCGGTGGCGGTGCCGCTGAGGGCGGGCACCTCGGTGCTGTCGGCGGAGTGGACGACGGGCGTGCCCGGCTCGGTGAGCGGCACCAGGGGCTCGGCGTCCTCGCCCCGCCGGTCGGTCCCGCCGTTGTCGAGCGTCGAGACGGCGGGCAGCAGACCCGCCTCGGCCTCGCCCCCGTCCGAGCCGCCGCCGGAGCCACCGGCGGGGGTGAAGGCGGTGAGGTGCGTCTCCCCCAGCTCCGACGTGGACGGCTGCGGGCACACGAGCGTCGAGCGCTGCACGGGGCGCCGTTCTGCGACGGACGCCGACGGGGTTTTGCCGTCGGCTGACGTGGTCACGGCGGCCACCGCGCTGACGGCGGCCAGCGCGGTGACGGCACCGACGAGGGCGAGGACGGGGCGGTTGAGGCTCACTGCTGGCTCCGGTGGTCGTACGTCGTGCCGTCGTGTCCGCCGGGGTGGCCGCCCTGGTGGCCGGGGTGGCCTCCGCCGTAGCCGGAGGTGCCGTCATAGGGGGCGTGGGGGGCGCCGTCGTGGGGGGCGCCGTACGGGGCTCCGTAGGAGGGCTCCCCTCCGTCGTACGGCCCCGTGTCCGGGTACGGCTGCTGCTCGGGCACGTAGGGCCGGTCCTGCGCCTGCCACGGCGGCCCGTCGTCCCACCGGGGGGCCTCGGCGGGCGGGTGGGCCGCCGGGCCGGGGGCCGGGGCCGGGGGCTGCGGGGAGGCCGCGCCCGCCTGTGCGGCGGCGCGCAGCCGACGGGCCCGGCGGCCCTCTCCCTCGACGGGCTGGGCCGGGACGGTGGCGCGCGCCCCGTCGGCGGGGGCACCGGGGCCGGCGGGGTCGTCGCCGTCGGCCCGGTCGTCGTCGTGGTGCTGCTTGCGGCCGGGCAGCGCCAACACCACGACGGCCAGCAGCCCGAGCACCTGGCCCCACACCCACAGCGTGCGGCTCAGCGGCGTCTCGTGGGTGACGACGACGCGGCCCGCGTCGGGGAGCAGCGAGAAGCCCTGGGCCCAGCCGTCGACGGTGACGGGGTCCAGCGCGCGGCCGTTCTGTGTGGCCCGCCAGCCGTCGGACGCGGTGTCCGCGAGGCGCAGCACGCGGCCCTCGGGGCCCGCCGGTACCTGGCTGTCCACCTCGACGGGCCCGGACGCGACGGCGACCGGCTCCTCCCCCTCGGTCACGACGGTGACGCGGGCGATGTCCGCACCGGTGCCGTCGTCGACCCGCCACAGCTCGCCGCCCCGCTGCTTGCTGAGCCGCTCCAGGCCGGGGGTGCCGTTGAGGGCGCGGACCATGGTGTCGGGCGCGCCGCCGCGGACGAACACGTACCGCACGCCGTAGCCGCCGAGCCGCTCGCGTTGGTCGGCGCCGGACCCGGCGACGAGGTGGGCGACGACCTCCGCGAGCCGGTCGTGGTGCTCGGCGCCGGGGGTGACGTCGCCGTCGCCCAGGCGGACGCCGGACCCGCGCACGAGGGTGTAGCGCACCTCCTCGCCCTCGCCGCCGTCCAGGACGAGGGTGCGCGGACGGTCGGCGGTGTCGGCCTCCTCGGCGACGAAGGCCGGCACCTGGACGGGGTGCCGCCGTTCCAGCGGCCCGTCGGCGCCGCCCACCATCCAGCCGACGGCCGAGACGACGGGGGCCAGCGCGGCCAGGGCCGCGACGAGCACGGCGACGGGCTGCCGCCATCCGAAGGACTGGGTGGCGACGCGGGTGCGGGCGCCGTCCGCGCCGAGCAGGGCGGCGGCGAGCAGGGCCAGGCCCTGGACGAGGGTGGCCGGTCCGGCCCATCCGGATCCGGCCGACAGGGCGGCGAAGAGGAGCCCGGCCAGCGCGACGCCCCAGGCGCCGCGTACGGCGGTCTGCCGGTCCTGCCGCAGGAGGGCGGCGAGGGCGGCCAGGACGATGCCGCCGAGGAGGAGCCCGCCGTGGGTTCCCGGGCCGCCCGGGTCGAGGGTGAGCAGGCCGAGCGGGGAGGCCGCACCGGAGTCGTGGGGCAGTCCGGCTTCGGCGAGGAAGGCCGAGGGGCTGGTCAGCAGCGTCAGCGACCAGGGGGCGAGCAGCAGCAACGGCGTGCCGAGGAGCAGCAGGGCGCGGACGCCGTGGGTGCCGGCGCTCCCCCCGGCGCGCAGCCGCAGGGCGAGGACGGCGAGGGTCAGGACGGCGGCGATCGGCCAGACGACGGGTGTGAAGGCGGTGGTGACCGTCAGCAGCAGGGCGCACGCCCACAGGGGACGCCAGCCGGGCCGGCCGGTGCGGCGGTCGACGCCGGTGGCCGCGACGGCGGTCCGGGCCAGCAGCGGCAGCAGGACGGCCAGCACGGCCGTGCCGATCCGACCGGTGGCGAGCGCGCCGGTGGCGGCGGGCAGGAAGGCGTAGGCGACGGCGCCCCAGGCGCGCAGCAGCCGCGAGGTGACCAGCGGCCGGGAGGCGAAGTAGGCCGAGAAGCCGGCCAGCGGCACCGAGCACACCAGCAGCAGCGTCATCGTCAGCCCGGTGCTGCCGAGGAGCAGCGTGGCCAGGCCGGCGAGGAGGGCGAGGTAGGGGGGCGCCGAGGCGGTGCCCCCGACGCCCACGGCGTGCCAGGCGTCGGCGTAGCGGGACCACAGGTCCGAGGCGTCGGCCGGGGCGGGCAGCAGCGCGCCCCCGGCGAGGGCGCCCCCGCCGAGGAGGGCGCGGCAGGCGACGAGGGAGACGAGCAGGAGCGCCGCGAAGAGCACCGGGCCGGGCCGACGGGCCACGCGCTTGAGCCGGGCGAACTGCTCGACCTCCAGGAAGTCGGCGTCCTCCCCGCCCGGCCCGGACTCGACGGCGCCGTGCCGCCCCGGGGCGGACGTCTCGGCGTCGGTGCGGCGGGAGAGGCCGGCGGCGGCCTGTTCGAGGGTGGCGCGGACGGTCGCACCCGGCGGCGGGAAGAGGGGTCTGAGGTCCTTCGCCGGGACGGGCGCCCCCGAGCGCCGGCGCCGCGCGGCGAGGATCAGCTCCGGGCGGAGCAGCGTCCGGGAGAGGCCGGTGATCTCGTCGAGCGCCTGACCGGGCACCTTGCCGACGACGTAGGCGAGGGTCCGCAGGAGTGTGCCGAGGACGAGCCGCAGGAGGACCCAGGGCAGCGTGCGGGCGGGGGTGTTGGCCAGGAGGGTGTGGACGGCTCCGGCCTTGTCGACGCGGTGCGGGCCGGCGACGGAGCGCCCGGCGCAGTCGATGGGGCGGCGTTCGCGGGAGGCGGCCTCCGCGTGCCGCAGGACGGCCTGGGGCGCGACGAGGACGGTGTGGCCCGCCGCGTTGGCCCGCCAGCACAGGTCGACGTCGTCGCGCATGAGGGGCAGCCGCCGGTCGAAGCCGCCGAGCTGTTCGAACACGTCCCGCCGGATGAGCATGCCCGCCGTGGAGACGGCGAGCACCTGGCGTACCTGGTCGTGCTGGCCCTGGTCCTGTTCGCGGCGGTCCAGCCCGGTCCAGCGGCGTCCGCTGTGGGCGATCGAGACGCCCGCCTCCAGGAGTTGGCGGCGGTTGTACCAGCTGCGCAGCTTGGGGCCGACGACGCCCGCCGAGGGGCTGGAGTCCGCGATGCGCAACAGCTCCTGGAGCGCCTCGGGTTCGGGTGCGGCGTCGTCGTGCAGGAGCCACAGCCAGTGCACGGGTTCCCCGTGGGGGAGTTCCGGCATGTCGTAGGCGTCCATGCGCCAGCTGCGGGTGGCCGGGTCCCAGGCGCTGGGCCGCCGGAGGTAGGAGAGGTCGTCCGTGCCGAGCACCGGCGCGGTGCGGACGGCCTCGGCGACGGCGGTGCCGAAACCGGTGCGTCGGGCGAGGTGCAGGACGCGGTCGGGACCGAAGGCGTCCGCGAGCAGCCGGGCGGAGGCGTCGGCGCTGCCGGTGTCGGCGGCGATCACGTCCTGCGGGGGGCGGGTCTGGGCGGTGAGCCCGGCCAGCGCGTCGGGGAGCCAGCGCTCGCCGTCGTGCGCGACGAGCACGGCCGTGACGACGTGCTGGGGGAACTCGGGCGCGGCCTGCTCGTACTGGGCCGCCGACTGGCTGTGCACGGACATCGAGCTGTGGGCCCCGGTCGGTGGGTGCGGTCGACGCGACTGCGTCGTGGACGGTGGCCCACACTAGCGCTGCGCCGGCCCGTGGCGGAGCGTCCGGGGGCGGGCTGTCCGCCCTTGCCCGCATACGCGTCGCGCGACCGGACGTGGTCCGGCCGCGCGACCTCACGACCTCGCCGACGTCAGACGGCGGCCTTCTTCAGGCGGCGGCGCTCGCGCTCGGACAGGCCGCCCCAGATCCCGAAGCGTTCGTCGTTGGCGAGGGCGTACTCCAGGCATTCGGAACGGACTTCACACGCAAGGCACACCTTTTTCGCCTCACGTGTGGAACCGCCCTTCTCCGGGAAGAAGGATTCCGGGTCCGTCTGCGCGCACAAGGCGCGCTCCTGCCAGCCGAGCTCCTCGTCCGCCTCTTGCACCAGCAGCTGCTGGAACGGCTCGGTCATGTGCGCGCCCCTTGTCGTCTTTACATCCCCGTGATGTCGTCGTGATCTCCCGCGAACGACACGAGTGAAATTACAGGTGCGCCGCTCAGGGGCAGTCAAGCCGGGTTCTGCTATTGAGCCCGTTATTCACTCTGCGGAACCAAGGCTCCGCAGTAAGTGTTGAAATCGCTACAAACGATGACAACGAACCCCACTGCGGGTGACCCGCCTCCACCGCCGGGGAAGACCACGGAGGGCGCGGGCCGCGTTGCGGCGCCGCCGCCGAAGCGACCAAGATCACAAAGCGATCACAGATCGACAACGGCGGACGTGCGCCCGACGGTTGTCGCCCAGCACACGAGTGATCGCCATGTATCCCCCAGCGAAGGGCACAAACCTTTCCGCACTCTCCGTCACCGGATGGAGTGACAGCTGCCACGAAATCCCCGCATCCGGTTGACAGCTCGACGGGCCGCGCGCTGTTCTTGGTCCCATGGCACAGCCCTCGACGTCCGCCGCGCACCGTCCGTCCCGTTCGCACGGGGCCCTTCGCGCTGCCCGGGCCGTCCTCCGCTGTCGCTGTTCCTGTTGTCGCTGAGCCCTCCGCTCCGCCGACCCCTCCGCCACGCCGTCTCCGCCGGTCGGCCCGGTCCGCCGGGCTCCCGGCTCGCGTCGAGTCCGCTCGCCGACGCGCCCGCGTGTCCGCGCCCCCTCCCCGCCCCGCAGCACCGCACCCACAGGAACGCCAGAACGTGAACAGCGACGTCGAAATCGCCGGTGACCTCCTCGCCGTACCGCACCTCCCGCCGCCCGCCCCCGAACACCCGGACACCGTCGCGGCCTTCGCCGGACTGGCGCGCCGCATCGCCGCCGACCGCGCGGGTTGGACGCGCCTCGTCCGCTACGACGCCACCACCCGCTGGTACCACCGGCTGCGCACCGGTCCCGGCTACGAGGTGTGGCTGCTCAGCTGGGTGCCCGGGCAGGGCAGCGGCCGCCACGACCACGGACCGTCCAGCGGCGTGCTGACCGTGCTGGAGGGCGAACTCACCGAGCACACCGGGACACTGACGCGGACACTGACCGCCGGGACGCAGCGCGTCCTGGCCCCCGGCGGCGTGCACGAGGTCGTCAACGACGCGCTGGAGCCGGCCGTCAGCCTGCACGTGTACTTCCCCGGGCTGACCGCGATGCCGATGCACGCGCCGCGCTGCTCGCCCACCGCCCGGGACCTGCCCGTCGGCTGACACACTGTGCCGCATGCGCATTGTGGTTCTGGCCGGAGGCATCGGCGGCGCCCGGTTCCTGCGCGGCCTCAAACAGGCCGCGCCCGACGCGGACATCACCGTCATCGGCAACACCGGGGACGACATCCACCTCTTCGGGCTGAAGGTCTGCCCGGACCTGGACACCGTCATGTACACCCTGGGCGGCGGCATCCACGAGGAGCAGGGCTGGGGCCGGGCCGGTGAGACGTTCGCGGTCAAGGAGGAGCTGGCCGCCTACGGCGTCGGGCCGGAGTGGTTCGGTCTGGGCGACCGGGACGTCGCCACCCACATCGTGCGCACCCAGATGCTGGGCGCGGGCTACCCGCTGAGCGCCGTCACCGAGGCCCTGTGCAAACGGTGGGAACCCGGGGTGCGGCTGCTGCCGATGACGGACGACCGGGTGGAGACGCACGTCGTCGTCGACACCGGGGAGGGCCGCAAGGCGGTCCACTTCCAGGAGTACTGGGTCGGCCTGCGGGCCGAGCCCACCGCGCACGCGGTGGTGCCCGTCGGCGCCGAGCAGGCCGCGCCCGCGCCGGGCGTCCTGGAGGCCGTGGCCGCGGCCGACGTCGTGCTGTTCCCGCCGTCGAACCCGGTGGTCAGCATCGGCACGATCCTCGCCGTCCCCGGGGTGCGGGAGGCCATCGCGGACGCCGGGGTACCCGTCGTCGGGCTGTCCCCCCTCATCGGCGGCGCGCCGGTGCGCGGGATGGCCGACAAGGTGCTCGCGGCGATCGGCGTGGAGTCCACCGCCGCCGCCGTGGCCGCGCACTACGGCTCCGGGCTGCTCGACGGCTGGCTGGTGGACGCCTCGGACGCCGAGGCCGTTCCGGAGGTGGAGCGCGTGGGCATCCGCTGCCGGGCCGTTCCGCTGCTGATGTCGGACACCGCCGCCACGGCCGCCATGGCCCGGGCGGCGCTGGAGCTGGCCGAGGAGGTCCGGGCGTGACGGGGCCCGCCGCCGTCTCCGGGCCGCCGGTACCGGAGTTCCGCGTCTGGGCCCTGCCCGGCATGCCCGAGGTGCGGCCCGGGGACGACCTGGTCGGGCTCATCGCCGACGCGGCGACCGGGGACGGCCTGCCCGGTCTGGCCCACGGGGACGTCCTCGTCGTCACCTCCAAGATCGTCAGCAAGGCGGAGGGACGGATCGTCGAGGCCGACGACCGCGAGGCGGCCGTCGACGCGGAGACCGTCCGTGTGGTGGCCCGGCGCGGGCCGGCCCGCATCGTGGAGAGCCGGCTCGGCTTCGTCATGGCCGCCGCCGGGGTGGACGCCTCCAACACCCCGCCCGGCACCGTGCTGCTGCTGCCGAAGGATCCGGACGCCTCGGCGCGGCGCATCCGCGACGGGGTGCGGGACCTGCTCGGCGTCGACGTCGGCGTGGTCGTCACGGACACCTTCGGCCGGCCCTGGCGGGAGGGTCAGACGGACGTCGCCGTCGGCGCGGCGGGCGTGCGGGTCCTGGCCGACCTGCGCGGCGGCACCGACACCCACGGCAACCCCCTCGGCGTCACCGTCACCGCCGTCGCCGACGAACTCGCGGGCGCCGGCGAGCTGGTGAAGGGCAAGGCGGACGGACTGCCGGTCGCCGTCGTCCGGGGCCTGCCGCAGCACGTGCGCGGCCCGGTCATGGGCGAGGGGGAGGACGCGGACGCGGGCGCCGCCGCGCTCGTGCGTCCGCCGGAGAACGACATGTTCCGGCTCGGCACCTCCGAGGCGGTGCGGGAGGCCGTGGCGCAGCGGCGCACGGTCCGGGCGTTCGACGGGGCCCCCGTGGACGGCGCGGCCGTGCGACGCGCGGTGGACCTCGCCGTCACCGCCCCTGCGCCGCACCACACGACCCCCTGGCGTTTCGTGCTGCTGGAGAGCGCGGAGAGCCGGCTGCGGCTGCTGGACGCGATGCGGGACGCCTGGATCGCCGACCTGCGGGCCGACGGGCGCGGCGAGGAGGCCGTGGCGCGCCGCGTGCGGCGCGGGGACGTGCTGCGCCACGCGCCGTACCTGGTCGTGCCCTGCCTGGTGGCCGAGGGCGCGCACCGCTACCCCGACGCCCGGCGGGCGGCCGCCGAGCGGGAGATGTTCGTCGTCGCGGCGGGCGCGGGGGTGCAGAACCTGCTGGTGGCGCTGGCGGGAGAGGGGCTGGGCTCGGCCTGGGTGTCGTCCACGATGTTCTGCCGGGACGTCGTGCGGGCGGTGCTGGACCTGCCGCCCGCGTGGGAGCCGATGGGCGCCGTCGCCGTCGGACGGCCCGCCGCGCCGCCCCCGCCGCGTGCGCCGCGGTCCGGCGCGGACTTCACCGTCGTGCGCTGAACGTCCCGCGCGCGGGCGGCGTCAGAGCCGGGCGATGTCGCGCACGTACATCCGGGGCGCGCGGCGGGGCATGCGGGGCCCGGCGGCGAGGATCAGCCGCGCCGCCCGGTGCCGCTGGCCCGCGTAGGGCTCCAGGAGGGCGAGCATCCGGGCGTCGTCCGCGTCCCGGCGCCCGGTGAGCGCGTAGCCGACCTGGCGCGGCAGGTGCAGGTCGCCGACGGTGACGGCGTCCGGCTCGCCGCCGGAACGCTGGACCGTCTCCGCCGCCGTCCACGGGCCGATACCGGGCACCCGCTGGAGCCGGGCCAGCGCGTCCGGCAGCGCCATCGCGGCGGCCTCCTCCAGGCGCGGGGCGACGCGGGCGGCACGGACGACGGTGGCCGAGCGCTTGCCGTCGACGCCCGCCCGGTGCCACTCCCACGACGGGACGAGCGCCCAGCCGCGCGCGTCCGGCATGACGTGCAGCCCCTCGGGGCGCCCCTCGGCCGGGCCCGGCGCCGGCTCCCCGAACCGGCGGACGAGCAGCCGCCAGGCGCGGTACGCCTCGTCCGAGGTCACCTTCTGCTCCAGCACGGCCGGAATCAGGGATTCCAGCACCAGGCCGGTGCGGACCAGGCGCAGCCCGGGCAGGCGGCGGTGCGCCTCCCGGGTGAGGCGGTGGTGGGCGACGAACGCCTCCGGGCGGTCCTCCGCCCCCAGGAGCGCGGGCAGCCGGTCGAGCGCCCAGTCCGCGCCCGGCCCCCAGGCGGTGGCGGTCACGTCCGTGCGGCTCTGCGCGAGGTGGAGCGTCACCGGGCCCTGCGGGGTGCGGCTGGCCCGCCACACCGCGCCGGGCGTGGCGCGGCACGTCGGGTCGTACGGGCCGCGCCGCAGCACGCCGAGGCTGCGGTGCAGGTCGTACGGGCCGGGCAGCGGCCAGCGGCGGGTGAGGGACACGGGACCAGGCTAGTCGGCGGGCGACCCGACCGGCGCGGGGCCTTCAGGAGCAGTCGGCGGAGAAGCGCACCGATCCGTCGGCGACGCGGGCGCCGCACCAGACGCGGATGCCCTCGCGCAGCTCGTTGTCGGCGCCGATGACCGCGCCGTCGCCGATCACCGCGCCGTCCAGCACGGTGCGGGCGCCGATCCGGGCACCGGCGCCGACCAGGGAGTCCCGTACGACGGCGCCGGGCTCGACGACCGCGTCCCGCAGGACGGTGCTGCCCTCCACCAGCGCGCCGGCGTGCACCTCGGCCCCCGGGCCGACCGCCGTCCCGCCGGCCAGTTTGGCGTCGGGCGCCACCCGGGCGCCGTCCATGACGAGCCACTCGCCGCGCCGCCCCGGCACGGCGGGCGAGGGGGCCCGGCCCAGCACCAGGTCCGCCGACCCGCGCACGAACGCCTGCGGGGTGCCGAGGTCGAGCCAGTACGTGGAGTCGACCAGGCCCTGGAGGTGGGCGCCCTCGGCGAGCAGCCCGGGGAACGTCTCGCGTTCGACGGAGACGGGCCGGTCGCCGGGGATGGTGTCGATGACCGAGCGGGTGAACACGTAGGCCCCGGCGTTGATCTGGTCGGTGACGATCTCCTCGGGCGTCTGCGGCTTCTCCAGGAAGGCGGTGACGCGGCCGGTGTCGTCGGTGGGCACCAGGCCGAACGCGCGCGGGTCCGGGACGCGGGTGAGGTGCAGGGTGACGTCGGCGCCGCGGGTGCGGTGGGTCCGGACGAGGCCGGCGATGTCGAGGCCGGTGAGGATGTCCCCGTTGAAGACGAGGACCGGGTCGCCGGGGGCGGAGCGCAGCTTCGCGGCGACGTTGCGTATCGCGCCGCCGGTGCCGAGCGGTTCCTCCTCGGTGACGTACTCCAGGTGCAGGCCGAGCGCGGAGCCGTCCCCGAAGTGCGGCTCGAAGACCTCGGCCAGGTAGGAGGTGGCCAGCACGATGTGGTCGATGCCCGCCGCCCTGGCCCGGGCCAGCTGGTGGGTGAGGAACGGTACTCCGGCCGCCGGCACCATCGGCTTCGGCGTGTTGACCGTGAGCGGACGCAACCGGGTGCCCTTGCCTCCGACGAGGAGGATCGCTTCTGTCACGTTTTGTCCTGCTTCCTGCCGAGGTGTTTGCCGAAGGTTACTGCCCGGTTCGACGGTC
This sequence comes from Streptomyces chumphonensis, assembly GCF_014779715.1. Classification (GTDB taxonomy): domain Bacteria; phylum Actinomycetota; class Actinomycetes; order Streptomycetales; family Streptomycetaceae; genus Streptomyces; species Streptomyces chumphonensis. The sequence goes on along the minus strand of NZ_JACXYU010000017.1, from coordinate 94,089 downwards.
GGCCAGTCTAGGTAGTGACAACCTCGGGCCCGCTGTGGTTGCCCGGATGGGGTGCCCGGACGGGAATGCCCGGGAGAGCTTCGCGCCACGCGCACCGGAATGACGAAAGGGCCTCCCGGCCGCCACCGGGAGGCCCCTCCACGCGGTCCGCTAGCGCCCCTGGAGCTTGGCGGCGAGGGCGCGGATCGAGCCGAGCTCGGCGTACAGGCGGGCGCCGGGGCACTCGGTGGCGAAGCCGTCCCGGTGGCCCGAGATCGTCCGCATCGTGACGCGGGCGCCCTTGCGGTACTTGCCGCCCCCGGAGACGAGCGTCGTGCTGCTGTTGGGGTCGACGCCGTAGAGGCCGAGCTTCCAGGCCGTCAGCTTCGCGATGCCGTCCGTGGCCGCCTTGGACGGGTCCGTCCCCCCGTACGAGCCGAGGACGGCGATGCCCATGGTGTTGCTGTTGAAGCCGTAGGTGTGCGCGCCCATCACGGGCTTGGTGACGCCGCCCGCGCGGCCCTCGTAGATCTGCCCGCACTTGTCGACGAAGAAGTTGTAGCCGACGTCGCGCCAGCCCAGGCTGACCGTGTGGTACCGGTAGATGCCCCGGATCACCGACTCCGCCTCCGAGCACGCGTAGCCGTTGCTGCCGCCGGTGTGGTGGACGAACGCGGCCTTCACGGTGTCCGTGTAGAGGAAGCCGCCCTCGCGCAGGCTCTCGTCGGCACCCCAGCCGTTCCGGGTGACGATGCCGGGGCGCGGCCCGACGTAGGGGTCCTGCTGACCCTCGGCGATGCCTTCGGCGGTGACCGGGAAGACCCCGTCGTGGGCGGCGACGACGTCGGCGACGGCCTGCTTCCGGGTGCGCGGGGGGATCAGCTCGGCCCCGAGGTCGGCCAGCTGGGAGTTGACGGCGCTGGCCGCCGCGGCGGCGGCGGACAGCTCCGGCGGGGCGGCCAGGGCGGACGGTCGGACGCCCGTGGCACCCGTGTCCGTGCGGTACTCGGCGGACGTGCGGTACGCGGCGGGCGTGCCGTGCGCGGCGGATCCGCCGAGGGCCCGCACGGCCGCGGGGCCCGGGCCGCTGCCGGTGTCCGGCCCGGCGGCGGCGCCGGGCACGTCGGCCGGGGCGCCGGCCGGGGCGTCCGGCTCCGGGGGCAGGTAGCCGCCGGGCCGACCGTCGGCGTCCTGCGGCTCGGAGCCGGGGTCGACCATCTCCAGCCGCAGGCCGTCCGGCAGCACGGGCGTCCGCGTACCGGGCTCCGGCAGCACCCGGACCGCGACGCCGTCCGAGGCGCCGACCCACAGCGGCGCGGTGCTGCCGCGCACCGTCTCGGCGCGCGCCTCGGCGGTCGCCGGGTCGGGGGCCTCGTCGGTGTGGGCGGCCAGCTCCCGCCAGTCGGACCACGTGCCGGTCCGGGCGTCGCGGGTCCGCACCCGGACCCGGCCGTGCAGTTCCTGCCCGGCGTCCTCCCAGGCGACGCCGAGCAGGGAGAAGGGCTCGACCTCGCGGGGGGTGAGCTCGGCGAGGGCGCCGGGCGCCCGCTCCGAGGAGGTCGGAGGAACGCGGTCCAGCGGCAGGGAGCGGTTCCCGGCCGGCCGGGCGGCGGACTCGTGCGGCGCCGGTCCGTCCGCCGGGGGTGCGGACACAGCGGCATCGGCGGGCGCGGGCGGCGGCGCGGTCGCCGCCGCGACGTGGGACGGGGCGAGCGGGACGAGGAGTGCGGCCGAGCAGACCACTCCGATCGAGGAAGTCACATGTGCACGCATGGTCATGATGCTGTTCATAACCTGTTACGTCTGTCTATTCGACATTTGATGACTGTTTGCCCTGATATGCCGTCAACATCCCCCGCACGGCTGACCCGCTGACGACACGCCAGAACGGGCGGGCCGTACCCTGGCGCGCATGAACGCCACCGACCGAACCCCCGCCGACCTGCTGAGATCCGCGCTCGCCGGGGACGCGGCCCGCCCCCTGGTGACCTTCTACGACGACGCGACCGGTGAGCGCGTCGAACTCTCCGTGGCCACCTTCGCCAATTGGGTGGCCAAAACGGCCAATCTCCTCCAGGACGAGCTGTCCGTGGAGCCCGGCGACCGGGTCGCCCTCCTGCTGCCCGCCCACTGGCAGACGGCCGTGTGGGTGCTGGCCTGCTCCTCGGTCGGCGCCGTCGCCGCCCCGCAGGGCGACCCGGCGGCGGCGGACGTGGTCGTCGCCGGGCCGGACGCCCTGGAGCCGGCGCGCGCCTGCACCGGCCCCCGGATCGCGATGGGCCTGCGCCCGCTCGGCGCCCGCTTCCCGCAGCCGCCCGAGGGCTTCGCCGACTACGCCGTCGAGGTGCCCGGCCAGGGCGACCACTTCTCCCCCTACCTGCCCCCCGGCCCCGACGACGTCGCCCTCGCGCTCGGCGGGCGGAACGGGGCGGACGCGGAGGAGCTGACGGGCGCACAGGTCGTCGAGCGGGCCCGCAGGGACGCCGGCGCCCTCGGGCTCGCGCCCGGGGCCCGCGTGCTGTCGGGTCTGGGCTACGACGACTGGCGCGGCCTCTCCCACGGCCTGCTCGCCCCGCTGGCCGCCGGGGCCTCCGTCGTCCTGTGCCGGCACCTCGACCGGCTGGACGCGTCGGGCCTGGCCGCCCGCGAGGTCAGCGAACGGGTCACCCACACGGAGGCATAGCCGCCGAGCCCGGGTCGCGAAGCCACGGCCCGGGCTTCACGATGGGTGGAGGAACTGTCCGCGACCGCCCGGACCAGGCGGCAGACGCCACGCACCGTCCCGTACGGCCGGGGCCACGCGTACAACCTCGCGGGGTTGCCGGGTGTCTGCTTGGGCAGCCGGTTCCGTACACACGTGCGGGACGGGCAAGCCGCCACAAGCGAGGGATGGACGCCGTGACCAACGCCGATGCCGAAGGCACCCCGGGGCCGGACCCCAAGGGGGGAGCGGACCCCGCCGGGGAGCGGGCGGAGGGGACGTCCGAGCCTTCCGGCGCGCGGTCCGACCGGCGCTGGCTGCGCTGGGCCGCCGTCGGCGCCGCGATCCTCGTCCTGGCCGCCACCGGCGTCGGCGCCTCGCTCTACCTCCGGTTCGACAACAACATCACCACCGACACCGGCACGGCCGAGATCCTGGAGCGCTACGAGGAGGAGCGGCCGGAGCCGGAGTCGCACGAGGCGAAGAACATCCTCATCATCGGCTCCGACAGCCGCAGCGGCGGCAACGGGAAGTACGGGGAGGACAGCGGCACGGCCCGCTCGGACACCGCGATCCTGCTCCACCTGGCCGCCGACCGGGAGAGCGCGACGGCCGTCTCCCTGCCGCGCGACCTCATGGTGACGATCCCCGGCTGCGTCAGCCGGCAGGGCGAGGTCGAGGAGGAGCAGTTCGCCCAGTTCAACTGGGCCTACCAGTTCGGCGGCGCCTCCTGCACGATCCGCACCGTCGAGGAGCTGACGGACATCCGCGTCGACCACCACATGGTCATCGACTTCAAGGGCTTCAAGGAGATCGTGAACGCGGTCGGCGGCGTGGAGGTCTGCCTGGCCGAGCCCGTCGTCGACCGGGACGCGAAGCTGGACCTCCCGGCCGGGCGGCAGACCCTCAAGGGGGAGGACGCCCTCGGCTACGTGCGCGCCCGGTACGCGCTGGGCAACGGCAGCGACACCCAGCGCATGACCCGGCAGCAGGAGTTCCTGGCCTCGCTGTTCCAGGAGGTGCGCAGCAACGGCGTCCTGATGAACCCGGCGAAGCTGGTCCCCGTGCTGGACTCGGCCACCTCCTCGATCACCGCCGACGAGGGCCTGAACTCGCTGACCGAGCTGTACGACCTCGTCCGCAGCGTGCGGGACCTGCCGGAGGAGGGGGTCGCCTTCCTCACCGTCCCGCGTCAGCCCTACAGCCAGAACCCCAACCGCGACGAACTCGTCCAGCCCGACGCCGACCGCCTCTTCGCCATGCTGCGCGAGGACCGCCCGGTCGACGTGTCCAACGACCCGAAGCCGGCCGAGGCCCGACCGGACGAACCGATCCAGGACGGCACGGGCGAGGACGTGCGCGGCGAGCCGTCCCCGTCCCCCACGTACGAGGGCTCCACCGCCGAGGAGGACAGCTGTGGCTGACGCCACGGAACCCACTGATCCCCTTGACCGTCTTTGCCCCGGGGTGCCGGATTCACCCCCCGCACATTTCGCCACCGGCATAGCTGGCCGCTGAACTGGGCGGATAGTGTGAGCGCTCAACTGACCGCCCGACACCGGAGCGCTCCGAGGGGAGAAGCGCGACCCGGGCAACGGAGGACTCACGCGACGTGGACGCGCAAGGCCGTGGGCACGCGGAGGACATCGACCCCGCGGACCAGTGGGTGTTCAACCCCCGGACGAACAGTTACGAGCTGCGCCTGACGTCGGGCGACGCCGCTCCCCACGCGGGCCGGGCGGCGACCCCGCCGTCCCCCCGCTCCGCCGAGGGGTCCGGAGCAGCGTCCGCCCCGGCCTCCGACCGCTCCACGCGCAGCCCGGCGGCGAGGCCGGGCGGGCCCGCGGGCCCCGGCGAGGACGACCGGCGGGTGCCGGGCCAGCGCTCGCGCCGCGCCCCCGGAGGGCCGGCCGAGGCCGGGCCGCGCAGCCGCCGCAAGCCCCGGCCCAAGAAGTCCGCCAGGAAGCGGGTGGTGCGCTGGGGCGGCGGCCTCGCGGCGCTGCTGGTGCTCTCCGGCTGCACCACGGCCTACCTGATCTACCAGGACTGGAACAACAACATCGACAAGGTGGACGTCGGCATCGACAACCCGGCCACCACCGACGGCCCGGTGAACATCCTGATCCTGGGAACCGACTCCCGCGCCGGTGAGGGCAACGGTTCCTACGGCGACGAGGACAGCGTCGGGCACGCGGACACCACACTCCTGCTGCACGTCTCCGAGGACCGCTCGAACGCGACGGCCCTGAGCATCCCCCGCGACATGCTCACCGACATCCCGGACTGCCCGACCAAGCAGCCGGACGGCACCGAGAAGACGATCCCGGGCGAGACGAACGTCCGGTTCAACGAGAGCCTCGGCCAGCACGGCCGCGACCCGGGCTGCACGTGGCGGACCGTCCAGCAACTGACCGGCGTGGAGATCAACCACTTCATGATGGCCGACTTCAACGCCGTCAAGGAGCTGTCCACCGCGGTCGGCGGCGTCGAGGTGTGCGTCGCCAAGGACATCGACGACCCCAAGTCGCACCTCAAGCTGAGCGCGGGCACCCACCGGGTGGCGGGCGAGCAGGCCCTGGCCTTCGTCCGCACCCGCAACAGCGTCGGCTTCGGCAGCGACCTCAGCCGCATCGAGCTCCAGCAGCAGTTCCTCGGCTCGATGTTCCGGCAGATGAAGTCGCGCGACACCCTGACCGACCCGGGCAAGGTCCTCGACCTCGCCGACGCCGCCACCAACGCGCTCACCGTGGACGAGGGCATCGGCTCGGTGAAGAAGCTCGCCGACCTGGCCCGCGACCTGTCCCGGGTCAACCCCGAGAACATCACCTTCACCACCGTGCCGGTGATCGACAACCCGGCCGAGAAGGTCAAGGCGACCGTCGTGCTCGACGAGGCCAAGGCCCGTCCGCTCTTCCGGATGATCAAGGAAGACAAGTCGCTGACCGAGACGAAGAAGAAGGACGACGACAAGCCCAAGGGGGAGCCGGTCGAGAAGGTCCCCGCCGCGCAGGTCCGGGTGGACGTGCTCAACGGCGGCGGACCGATCGGCGCCGCGCAGCAGACCGTGACGTGGTTGCAGAACCAGCAGGCCGTCCCGCTGTCCACGAACGCGGGCAACGCGGACGCCGAGCAGCCGGCGACGACGCTGACCTACGGCTCCGACCAGGCCGGGCAGGCCGCCACGCTGGCCGAGATGATGGGCCTGCCGAAGTCCGCCCTGAAGAAGCAGTCCGAGCCGGCCGGGGAGGGCGTCCCGATGCGGCTGGTCCTCGGCCCGGACTACGTCGCGGCCGGCACGCCGCTGGAGGCGCCCGACAAGGCGCCGGAGGGCGTGCAGAAGATCAACGGCGCGGACGAGGACGTCTGCGCGAAGTGAGCTGTGCCCGGACCGACGAGGGGGAGATCCGGTGCCACCGATCGAGAACGACGCCACGCCGCGCACGCGGCCGGCCGCAGCCGGCGGCGCGGGGGCGTCCGCGCTGCCCCGGCAGCGCGGCCCGGCCGGCGACGGCGGGGACGGCTCCGGCGGTCCACCCGGTGACGCCGGGCCCAGAGGCGTCGTCGGGCGCGTCCTGCGCTGGTCGGCGGGCGTGCTGTCGGTGCTCGTCCTCGTCACGGCCGGGGCGGGCTACCTCTGGTACGACGGGCTGAACGACAACCTCCGCAAGGAGGCGCTGCACCTGGGCGAGAACAAGCTCGACAGCAGCAAGCCGAACGCCGCGGGCCAGACGCCGCTGAACATCCTGCTGCTCGGCTCCGACAGCCGGAACTCCGACGAGAACGTCCGGCTCGGCGGGGCCCGTGCCGACCGGGGCCGACCGCCGCTGGCCGACGTGCAGATGCTGGTGCACCTGTCCGCCGACCGCAGCAACATGTCGGTGCTGTCCATACCGCGCGACACCCGGGTGGAGATCCCCCGGTGCACCGACCCGGACGACGGCGCCGTGTACCGGCAGCGCGTCGACAAGATCAACGCCAGTCTTCAGAACGGCGGCCCCGGCTGCACGGTCGCCACCTGGGAGAACCTGACCGGCATCCCCGTGGACCACTTCATGATGGTGGACTTCGCCGGGGTGGTGTCCATCGCGGACGCCGTGGGCGGGGTCCCGGTGTGCGTCGACGCGAACGTCCACGACCGTCGCTCGGGGCTGCGCCTGGAGAAGGGCGAGACGACCGTACGCGGCGAGCAGGCCCTCCAGTGGCTGCGCACCCGGCACGGCTTCGAGGACGGCAGCGACATCGGCCGCGCGAAGGCGCAGCACCTGTACATGTCCTCGATGGTCCGGCAGTTGAAGGCGGGCACCAAGCTCACCGACGTCGGGAAGCTGCGCAGGCTGGCGGAGGAGGCCACCGACGCGCTCACCGTCGACCACGGCCTGGACACCGTCGACAAGCTGTACGGCCTGGCCGAGGAGCTGAAGGAGGTCCCGGCCCGACGCATCACACTCGCCACGATGCCCTGGGTGTACTCCCCCGGCGGCAGCTACGTCCTGCCGCAGGAGGGGGACGCCGAACGGGTCTTCTCGATGATCCGCCGCGACATCGCCCTGGACGGCGAGGACGAGGGGAAGCCCGCCGCCGAGCCCTCCACCGAACCGGGCACCGCCGCCCCGGTGGACCCGGCCACCGTCACCGTCCGGGTCCTGAACGGGACCGGCACCGCGGGGCAGCCACCGGTGGGCGGACGGGCCGGGACCGTCGCGGCGGCACTCCAGACGGCCGGCTTCACCGGGGCCGTGGCCGAGGGCACGCCGCGCTCGCAGTGGGACACCGTCGTCAGCTACCCGCAGGACGTCCAGCGCACCGAGGCCCTCGCCGTGGCGAAGGCGCTCGGACTGCCCGACCACGCCGTGCGGCAGTCGTCGGGCGACCCCGGCGTCACCCTGACCGTGGGGGCCGACTGGCGGACGGGGTCGACGTACCCGTCCGCGTCCGACGCCGCGACGGCCGACGGGGGGACCGACGGAACCGACGACCCCGGCGGGGCGGGGGGCGACGAGCCGCCGGAGAACCTGGACGGCCTCAACGGCGAGGACGCGAGCGCCTGCATGCAGGTCAACCCGGGCGCCACCTGGTGACGCGCGGGGCCCTCACCGCGGCGGCCGACCCCCGATGACCCCGCGCCCGCCGAGCCGCCCCGGAAGGAGCACCCGCGCTCACCCCTCCAGCCGCGCGGCCACGTACACCTCCACCAGCCGGGTGAGGCCGTACATCGTGATCGCCAGGGCGGACAGGATCAGCAGCGTCGCGAACATGCCGACCGTGTCCGCGCCGCTGCGCTGGACCGCGAGCAGCTGCCCGAGCCCCTCGCCGCCCATGACGAACTCGCCGACGACCGCGCCGGTGGCCGAGAGCGTCACCCCGGTCCGGATGCCCGCGAGGACGCTCGGCAGCGCGAGGGGGAACTCGATGTGCCGCATCATCCGCCACGCCCCGACCCCGTCCACGCGCGCGGCGGCCAGCACCTCGCGGTCCACGCCGTGGATGCCCAGCATGGTGTTCACCATGATCGGGAAGAACACCATCAGCGCGCACAGCACGACGACCGGAAACACCCCGTACCCCATCCACAGCGCCAGCAACGGCGCGAGCGCCACGGCGGGTACGGCCTGCGTCGCCGCGACGTAGGGCTGGAAGGCGCGGGCCGCCAGCCGGCTCCGCGCCATCAGGTACCCCAGCGGGACGGCCACGGACGCGCCCAGCAGAACGCCGAGGAGGCTCTCCCTGAGCGTGGTGGCCGTGGCGTCCAGCAGGGTGCCGCGCGTGACGCCGGCCAGGAACTCACGGGCGATGTCCGAGGGCAGCGGAAGGAAGAACGGGGACACCGCGCCACCGCGGACCAGGGCCACCCACAGGGCCAGGATCAGCAGCCCCGGCACCAGCGGCGGGGCCAGCCTCAGCAACCCGCGTGACCGGGACGCCCGTCCCGCCGACCCACCCCTCGTCAACGCCCCTGCTCCCCTCGTCCCCGACCGTGCTCGGCGGGCGTCTCCACCCGGTCCGGTCCGGTGGCGCCCGGCACTTCGGCGTGATCCTGCCACACGGGCGCGGACCCCCTGGGCGCGGTGTTCCTGACCTCCCGTCGGTTATGGCACAGGTCACTTCGGCACGACGTCGGCGTGTGCCACACTCGCGCTCAGAGTGTTCGCGCGCTCCGGGGTCGGTGCAATTCCGAACCGGCGGTTACAGTCCGCGACCCGGCTGACTCCATCAGCCGGTTGACCTGGTGGAACTCCAGGACCGACGGTGAGAGTCCGGATGGTAGGCAGTGCGCGGCGACAAGGGACCGCTCCGGCGGCGAGGTCCGACGAGTTCGGCGACGCCCCGGAGCGGAACGTTGCTCGCTTCCCCCGGAACGGTGTCGACGCGCGGGGAGCGGGCCCTTTCGCCGTCCTCTCCCCCGGCGTCGTGCACCGTCCACCGAGGCAGACCGGACCAGGTCTGTCACGTGGCCGCGTTCTCGCACCTCCGCATCGGCTCCCACCCGATGCGGGTCGATTCCGACGGCAGGAGAGTGCATGGCAACGGCACAGATCAACTCGGTTCCGTGGCACGGCGAGGACGGCGAGGCATGAGGACGACGTCAGCCGACCGGCACCGCCCGCGCAGGCGCACCCGCACGCTCCTTCTCACGCTCGCGCTCCTCGGCACGGCCGCACTCGCCGGTTGCGGAGACCCTGACGGGACCTCGGGCGACAAGGGCGGGCAGGGCCCCTTGACGGTCGGGCTCACCTACGTGCCCAACATCCAGTTCGCCCCGTTCTACGTCGCCGAGTCCCTCGGCTACTACGAGGACGCCGGGCTGGAGGTGAAGCTGAAGCACCACAGCTTCAGCGAGCCCCAGTTCGGTGCCCTCAGCGCGGGCGAGGAGGACGTGGTGTACGCGGGCGGCGACGAAATGCTCCAGGCTCGTTCGAAGGGCGTCTCCGTCGTCGATGTGGCCACCCTTTACCACGAGTACCCGGTGGCCGTGATGGTCCCGAAGGACTCCCCGGTGAAGGAGGCCGCCGACCTGGAGGGCCGCACCATCGGCACGCCCGGCCCCTTCGGCGAGACCTACTTCGGTCTGCTGGCCGTGCTCAAGAGCGCCGGGCTGTCCGAGTCCGACGTGAAGGTGCAGCACATCGGCTTCACCCAGCAGGCCGCACTCGCGGGCGGCAAGGTGGACGCGGTGACCGGCTACCTCAACAACGACGCCGTGCAGTTCGCCCGTTCCGGCGTCGACGTCCGCACCATCGCGCCGGCCGGGGAGGACGCATCCCTGCCGCTGGTGGCCGCCGGCCTCGGCGCGTCGGAGGACGTCACGAGCGACCGCCCGCAGGACCTCAAGGCGCTCGTCGCCGCGACGCTCAAGGGCGTCCAGTACACGATCGACCATCCGGAGAAGGCGGTCGAACTGAGCGCCGAGTTCGTGCCCGGCCTGGAGGACCCGAAGAAGCGGAAGGACGCCCTGGCGGTGCTGGAGGCCACCGTTCCGCTCATGGAGAACCACGACGGCTCACCGGGCCGCAACGACCCGGCCGCATGGGAACGCATGGCTGACTTCATGCACTCCCACGACCTGCTGTCCGAACCGGTACCGGCCGAGGAGGCGTTCGACAACTCCTTCCTGCCCTGACGGGCGGTCGCCCCGGCACGTCCGGGACGCGACGGCTCGCGGGCACCGTCATGCGACGCGAGGGGAGGCCTCCCCGTCCTTCAGAGGCTTCCCCTCTTCGTCGCCTCCGTGCCGAGCACCGTCGGAGGGACGGTTCAGGCAGTGCCCAGGTCACCGTCCCTGACCGCCGCCACGAACCCGGCCCAGCCTGCGGGCGAGACCCGGAGAGCCGTCCGCCGGGGCTCCTTGCTGTCCCGGACGGCCACCACACCCAGCGCCGCAGCGTGCGCAGGCGCCCACTCGACGCAGTTCCCGCCGTCCGATGTGCTGTAGGAGGACTTCACCCACTCGACGGCGCTGAGATTCCGGTCAGTCCTCATGGCATGTACTCCCTGCACACAGTCTCGATGAAGGCCAGCGATTCGTCCGGAGGCAGCGCGTGCGCCCGCAGCCGATCGTAGTGTTGCAGGTTAATCGCAACGGTTGACCCGTTGCGGTACAACCTGCCGCCCTGCGGATCGCCCGCGTACAGCACCGCAGGCTCGTCCTCGAAGGTCAGCAGAACGAACGGACCGCTATGGGCAGCCGCCGCGCCCGCCGCGTACGGGATCACCTGAATGTCCGTCCCCGGCATGGCCGCTGACCGCACAAGGTGCTCAAGCTGAGCCGCCATCACCGAGCGTCCACCCACTTCCGTGCGCAGGCAAGCCTCATGGAGGACAACCCAAAGCTTCGGTGGGAGGGTGCGGTTCAACACTTCCCGCCGCCGAAGCCTGGCGGTCACCTTGCCGTGAATCACCTCGTCGGACTCATGTGGGTGACCGGCACGGAAGATGGCCCGTGCGTACTCCTCGGTCTGGAGCAGCCCCATGATCGCCGTGGCCGAGAAGTCCAGGACCTGAAGTGCCTTCTGTTCCAACTGGACGTAGGGCACGAACTGGGCCGGATGGTCGCCCTCTTCAAGATGATGGAGCATGCCGCTGAAGAGGCCGTTGGTCCCGAAGGCTCGGTCGCACCCGCTGGCGAACTTCTTGCTGGGCAGCAGCTTCCCCGACTCGACCTGACTCACGTACGACTCGGAGTAGCCGGTGGCCTTGCCGAGTTGCTTCTGCGTGAGCTTGCGTCCGAGACGTACGCGTCTCACATCCGCCCCGAAGCGTTCAAGTGGACTCAGAGGTCCGCTGAAGTTCTCCGAGGACATCGACTGATTCAACGCCGTGGCCTCCAGGTTTGACGTCGCAACCCCATGCCGGGGCACCCATGGACTTCAACAATCACGCTGAAGTGTCCACATCCTACGCAGCGTTGCGTTGTCATGGTGACGAACTCAGCACGGACCGTGCCTGGCAGGCGCAGCCGCCGGGCCAGACCATCGGAGCGACCATGACTGTTCGGCAGGCAACAGGCGCCCTCGGGGTAACTGGTACGCCGTCCCGACGTCTCCCCGCTCCCCCGGTGGCCCGTCTTGAAGCAGGCAGGGCGGAGCGTTGAAGGACGAGGCACAGAAACCTGCTGCCGAGCAGGACCGTGACGAGCCCGCCGAAGACGGCCTCGTCAGGGTCCCCACCCTGGCGGAACTGAACGAGCGGCGCGAAGCCCTGAACGCGCGGGTCACGGATCACTTCAACCTGTTGAAGGGGCGGCGATGCGAGAGGTGCACGGGGTGCGCCGGTTCACCGTGGAAGCGGACGTGGAGCCCGACGCGGAGCCGTCCACGGTGGTGATGCAGTGCGTGGTGTGCGGGAAGTCCGGCCCGGCCGTGGAACTGTCTCGGCCGTGCGCGCCCGCTTCGCGGGAGGCCGCACGGCCCTCGGCGGCGGGGTGGGTGCGGGAGCACCGGAAGACGAACCGGGAGCACTTCACCTACCGCCTGGTGGAGACCCACCCTTACCGGCTGGTTCCCGGGGGTTGGCTGTGACGACGGTCCACGACGGCTACTGGTGCGAGACGATGGCCCGGAGCCCGGGGGCCGAGGGGGAATGGATACTCGGCGGCTACCGGGCCGGCACGCCACGTCTGGCGCTGCGGTGGCTCCGGAACCAGGCCCGCCGCCTGTCCGACGCCCTGGACCCGCTTCCCGACCGTGGCCCGTTCCCGCCGGGTGCTGTGCGGCCGGCCGATCCCCGCGCACCGAATCCGGGGCGGATCTTCCGGGAGTGGCTGGCCGATCTGCGCTTTCACGAAGTGCAGTTGGCAGCCCTGGCGAACGGTCGGCATATCAGCGTCAACGCCGGGGGCCCGGATCGCGTATGGGGGTGGTGTGACGCGGATGTCTTCTACTCGCTGTCCTGTCGACCGATCACACTCGACGTCCTGACCGACCGAACAGAGGCGGACCCCCAGCACGCGCACCCCTGACAGACTCCCGCCCCCACTGGGAATGAACCACGCACCTCCCAAGCCACGCCCCCGGTAGGGACGGGTCAAGCTTCCCGCTCCGCGAGAGCGGGAAGAAAAGCACTCCCAGCACCGAAAAGAAGGGCAAGAAGTGGACACAGCAACGCTCGAAGACCAGGCCGGACCAGGTCTGGCTCTGGATCGCCCGGAAAGCCGGTTCGCGCTCGACCGGGGGACCGCAGCGGCGCTTCCCGATCTGACTGATCACACGGGCCCTGCCCCGCTGGCCTTCCGGTTCCTCACGACGGTCACGGAGTCGGGCGGCGTCCTACCGTGCGATATCGAGTACGACGAGGAGACGCAGACCGGCACGTACGAGGGACTTCCGCCGGGTGTCTTCATGACGAAGAACCCACCGAAGACCTACGGGCCGACCCAGCCGTCAGGACAGATGGACGCACCCGACGACCCGGGACCGAGTGACGACTGATGACCGGAGCCGGAACAGTCCTCGTACTGGCAGGCCGTTTTGACCCGACGGCGGACCTGGTGATCGAGGAGCTGAACCGGCGTGCCGTGCCCCTGTTCCGGGTCGACATGGCAGAGTTCCCGCTGAGGCTGGCGCTGTCCGCCGGCCTCAGCCGGGACGGCTGGCACGGCACGCTCAGTACAAGCCGCCGGACGCTGGACTTGGCGGCGGTTCGCTCCGTCTACTACCGCAGGCCGACCCGCCCGCGCTTCCCAGAGGGCATGTCGTCAGCAGCCCGCAAGGTGGCCGAGCGGGAGGCGCGCCTGGGCTTCGGAGGCCTACTCGCTGCCCTCCCGTGCCGGTGGCTCCCTCCGCCCGGCAAGGCCGCAGACGCCGAGTACAAACCTCTTCAGCTTCGCATCGCCGCCGAATCGGGACTGAGCGTGCCGCGAACGCTCATCACCAACCAGCCCAGCGCGGCAGAACGCTTCTCGGGAGCAGTGGCGGGCGCCGTGATCTACAAGCCCTTCTCACACGTCCGGGGCGTCGTCAACGATCACTCCGCGGCCGTCTACACCAGCATCGTCGACCCCGAGGACCTCTGTCGTAGTGATATCGCCACAACGGCCCATCTCTTTCAAGAGTGGGTTCCCAAAGCATACGAAGTGAGGCTGACAGCAGTTGCGGGCAGAATCTTCGCAGCTGAGATTCATGCTGACTCCGACGCGGGTCACGTTGACTGGAGAAGTGACTACGAGAGTCACAGCTATGCGGTATGCGATCCCCCGGCGTCGGTAGCGGCTGGTGTTCTGCGGATGCTGCAACGGCTGGAGTTGCCTTACGGGGCTTTCGACTTCGTCGTCACACCCGATGGCGACTGGCATTTTCTGGAAGTGAACCCCAGCGGCCAGTTCGGGTTCGTGGAACAAGCAACCGGATTGCCCATTACGGCCGCCATCGCTGACTACCTGGAAGGAAAAGGGTGGTGACTCACCCCGTCGAGGACAACGCTCAGCACATCGAAGCACGCGTACGTCTGGTGCGGAGCATGGATCAAGGGGGTGTCGTTCTCTCCTCCCGCTTGGCGGAAGCCTTCCTCAACACGCCCCGCCATCCCTTCGTTCCCGTCTTCTACCGCAGGGAGGCCGACACGTTCGTTGCGTGGCGCAGCACGGACGGCGATGCCTCCGCGTGGCTGTCCCAGGTGTACGCGGATGACTCGCTCATCACCGAAGTGGACGGCCTGCATGCCGAAGACGCGGGCTCGGGCGCTGTCACGGGTGCCCCCACGTCGTCTTCGACGGCACCCGGCCTCATGGCCGACATGCTCGACGCCCTCGACGTGCGAGAGGGCACGCGTGTCCTGGAAGTGGGGACCGGTACCGGATACAACGCAGCGTTGCTCTGCCACCTGGCAGGGGCGGAGAACGTCACCACGGTGGACCACTCCGCTGCTCTGGCGAGCATGGCTCGGGGCCGGCTGGACGCCCTGGGGCTGCGACCGGACGTTGTCTGCGAGGACGGGGAGAAGGGCCTTCCCTCCCGTGCTCCCTTCGACAGAATCATCGCCACCTGTTCCGTGCGCCGCGTTCCACCTGCCTGGTTCGACCAGTGCGCCACGGGCGGAATCATGGTCGTACCCCTCAAGGGGACCCTGGCGGGGGGCATGCTGGCCCGGCTCAAGAAGTTGCCCGACGGCACCGCAGCCGGTCACATCCTGCACACACCTGCGGCCTTCATGCCGCTTCTCTCCGGGGCGCAGTCGCCCCCGGGCATTCCGGAGCCGACGGGCGGGGAGAGACGGGAGTCGATTCTTTCCGGCAGCGTGCTGGACGACTGGACCTTCTCCTTCTTCGCCCAGCTTCACATGGGCCCGAGCACCGTCCGAGAGTTCTCCCGAGAGCAGGACGGCACGCACGTCACGACGTTGTTCGACGGCCGGGACAGATCCCTTGCCCGGGTGACCGACACACCGGACGGACCCGGCGCACAGGTCCAGGTGTCAGGCCCCCGAGACCTCTGGGCACCTGTCGAGCGAGCCCACGCGACGTGGCTGGCCCTCAACCGCCCCCGGCGTGAATGGTTCACCATCACCGCCGGCCCGCAAGGTCAGACCGTCGCGTACATCGATCCCAGCTCCACGGTGCACCACTGGACGCTGTGACCACAGCCGAACGGCCCCCGGCGCGGCGCCGGGGGCCGTTCGGCTGAGGCACGTCACGGGGTGGACGCCCCGAGCCGGTGCCGGCCTGGGAGAACCCGCCCTACGGCAGGTTGCGGGCCATGACGATGCGCTGGACCTGGTTGGTGCCCTCGTAGATCTGGGTGATCTTCGCGTCGCGCATCATGCGCTCCAGCGGGTAGTCACGGGTGTAGCCGTAGCCGCCGAGGAGCTGGACGGCGTCGGTGGTGATCTCCATGGCGGCGTCCGAGGCGTAGCACTTGGCCGCCGCGCCGTAGAAGGTGAGGTCCTCGCCCTTGCCGTCGGCGCCGAGCGCGACGCGCTCGGAGCGGGCGGCGGCGGCGTAGGTGAGCTGCCGCGCGGCCTCCAGCTTCATGGCCATGTCGGCCAGCATGAACTGGACGCCCTGGAAGTCGCCGATGGGCTTGCCGAACTGCTTGCGCTCCCGCACGTAGCCCTTGGCGTAGTCCAGGGCGCCCTGGGCGACGCCGAGGGCCTGGGCGGCGATGGTGATGCGGGTGTGGTCGAGCGTCGCCATCGCGGTGGCGAAGCCGGTGCCCTCGGCGCCGATCATGCGGTCGGCGGGGATGCGGACGTTGTCGAGGTAGACCTCGCGCGTCGGGGAGCCCTTGATGCCGAGCTTCTTCTCGGGGGCGCCGAAGGACACGCCCTCGTCGCCCTTCTCCACGACGAAGGCGGAGACGCCGCCGCGCGTCTTCTTCTCCGGGTCGGTGACGGCCATCACCGTGTAGTAGTCGGAGACGCCGGCGTTGGTGATCCAGCGCTTGACGCCGTTGAGGACGTAGGCGTCGCCGTCCCGCACGGCGCGGGTCTTCATGCCGCCGGCGTCGGAGCCCGCGTCGGGCTCGCTGAGGCAGTAGGAGAACATCGCGTCGCCCTTGGCGAGCGGGCCGAGGTACTTCGCCTTCAGGTCCTCGGAGCCGGAGAGGATCACCGGCAGGGAGCCCAGCTTGTTGACGGCCGGGATGAGGGAGGAGGAGCAGCACACGCGGGCCACTTCCTCGATGACGATGCAGGTCGCCAGGGCGTCGGCGCCGGCGCCGCCGTAGGACTCGGGGACGTGCACGGCGTGCAGGTCGTTCGCGACGAGGGCGTCGAGCGCTTCCTGCGGGAAGCGGGCCTCCTCGTCCACCGCCGTGGCGAAGGGGGCGATCTTCGCCTCGGCGAGCGAGCGCACCGAGTCGCGGAGCATGTCGTGCTCTTCGGACGGCCGGTACAGGTCGAAATCAGCGGCTCCCGCCACGGTGGCTCACTCCCCTGGAGATGCGTTGCTAACTACCGTTAAGTAACCCAATTCTAAGGGGCCCGGGGCTCGGAGGTACAGGTGAGCTTGCCGACAGTCACACAACCGGCCCGGCTATGCTCGGGCGGGTTCCGTCCACACCCTCAGGAGTACCCGCATGGCCCCCAGGATCACCGTGATCGGCACCGGATACCTCGGTGCCACGCACGCCGCCGCCATGGCCGACCTCGGGTTCGAGGTGCTGGGCCTGGACGTGGTGCCGGAGAAGATCGAGATGCTGTCCCGGGGCCGGGCGTCGATCTACGAGCCCGGGCTGGAGGAGCTGCTGGCGCGCCACGTGCAGGGCGTCGAGGGGTCCTCCGGGCGACTGCGCTTCACCACCTCCTACGCGGAGGTGGCGGAGTTCGGCGACATCCACTTCGTCTGCGTGCACACACCGCAGCGGCACGGCGAGTACGCCTGCGACATGAGCTACGTCGACGCGGTGATCGAGACGCTGGCGCCGCTGCTGACGCGGCCGGCGCTCGTCGTCGGCAAGTCGACGGTGCCGGTGGGCAGCGCCGACCGGCTGGCCGCGCGCCTCGCCGAGCTGGCGCCCGTGGGGGCGGAGGCCGAGCTCGCCTGGAACCCGGAGTTCCTGCGGGAGGGGTTCGCCGTCCAGGACACGCTGCACCCCGACCGGATCGTCGCGGGGCTGCGCTCGGAGCGGGCGGAGCAGCTGCTGCGGACGGTCTACGCGCAGCCGATCGGCGAGGGCTCGCCCTTCGTCGTGACCGACTTCGCGACCGCCGAACTGGTCAAGACGGCGGCGAACTCCTTCCTGGCGACCAAGATCTCCTTCATCAACGCCATGGCCGAGGTGTGCGAGGCGGCCGACGGCGACGTGGTGAAGCTGGCGGAGGCCATCGGGCACGACGAACGCATCGGCTCGAAGTTCCTGCGGGCGGGGATCGGCTTCGGCGGCGGCTGCCTGCCCAAGGACATCCGCGCCTTCATGGCCCGCGCGGGCGAGCTGGGTGCCTCGCAGGCGCTGACGTTCCTGCGTGAGGTCGACTCCATCAACATGCGTCGGCGCGGCCACATGGTGGAGCTGACGCGGGACGCCGTCGGGGGGACGCTGCTGGGCCGGCGCGTCGCGGTGCTGGGTGCGACGTTCAAGCCGGACTCCGACGACGTCCGGGACTCCCCCGCGCTCAACGTGGCCGGGCAGTTGCATCTCCAGGGCGCACAGGTCACCGTCTACGACCCGAAGGGCATGGACAACGCCCGGGCCATCTTCCCCACGCTCCGGTACGCGTCGGGCGCGCTGGAGGCCGTGCGCGGGGCGGACGTGGTGCTGCACCTGACGGAGTGGCGGGAGTTCCGCGAGCTGGACCCGGAGCGGCTGGCCGAGGAGGTCGCCGTGCGGCACATCCTGGACGGCAGAAACGCGCTGGACCCGGCGGTGTGGCGCAAGGCAGGCTGGACGTTCCGGGCGCTGGGACGTCCCACCGCCTGAGACCGGACCCCTGACGACGGGAGCACGCCCCCATGGCCATCGCCGCCTTCGGAGTGACCGCGCTGGACTGTCCCGATCCGCGCGCCCTGGCCGCCTTCTACGGCGCGGTGCTGGACTGGGAGATCGCCGAGGACAGCGAGGAGGAGTGGGTCGAGCTCGTCGACGCCGAGGGGCAGCGGCGGCTGGCCTTCCAGCGGTCGGAGGGGTACCGGCCGCCGCGGTGGCCGTCCACCGAGCACCCCCAGCAGCTGCACCTGGACTTCGACGTGCCCCGCGAGCGGCTGGACGAGGCCGAACGGGCGGTGCTGGAGCTGGGGGCGACGCTGCTGGAGGGGGACGGCGGCGGGCAGCGGGACTGGCGGGTCTACGCCGACCCGGTCGGGCACCCCTTCTGCCTCTGCGCCTGCTGAGGCGGAGGCCGGACCGCGCCGGGAGGGTCGGACCGCGCCGACGGTCCGACCCTCCCGGCGCCCGGCGTCAGCCGTCGCCCTTGACCGTCACCTTCTCGTCGTTCCGCAGCTGCCGCATGAGCGGCTTCACGCGCTCCATGTCCCACTTGAGCGCGGAGGCGCCGTTCGGGGCCGTGAAGGGCCCTTCGATCGGCATGTTCATCTGGGTGCCCTCGCCGCCGCTCAGTCCCTTCATGGCCCAGAACATCGAGGCCAGGTCGAAGAGGCTCATGTCCTTGTCGACGATCAGCGAGTCCATGCCGGCGCCGATGGTCGGGTAGAGCCGGAAGGGGTTGAGGACGGTGGCCGGGGTGGCGCTCTCCTTGGCGAGGGCGGCCAGGAACTTCTGCTGGTTCTGGGTACGGCCGAGGTCGCCGCCCGCGACGTTGTAGCGGTTGCGGACGAAGGCGAGGGACTCGGCGCCGTCCAGGTCGTGGCAGCCCTTGGCGAAGTCGGCCCCGGAGTTCTTGTCCTTGACGGGCTCCTCGAAGCACATCTCGACGCCGCCGAGGGCGTCGACGAGGTTGGCGAAGCCGCCCAGGCCGATCTCCGCGTAGTGGTCGATGCGCAGCCCGGTGTTGTACTCCACGGTCCTGACCAGCAGCTCCGGGCCTTCGATGGAGAACGAGGCGTTGAGTTTCTGGGCCTGCGCCGGTATGCGGTTGCCGGACTCCGAGCCGGTGAACTCGGGGATCGTGACCCAGGAGTCGCGCGGGAGGCTGATGAGGCTGTTCCCGTTGTCGCCGACGTGCAGGATCATCATCGAGTCGGTGCGCTTGCCCTCGGCGGAGCCGGTGCGCAGGCGGTCCCGGTCCTCCTCGCTCAGACCGGCGCGGCTGTCGGAGCCGACGATCAGGTAGTTCGTGCCCTCGCCGGGCTCCGGCCGGTCCTCGACGGCGGACAGGTCGACCTCGCGCCGCATCTTGGAGTCGGCCCAGAGGTACGTGCCCACGCTGATCACCAGCAGGGCGACGAGGAGGGTGATCAGCCCCACCTTGACGCGGCGGCCCCGGTTCGGCCGGGGGCGCGGCGCTCCGGCCGGGCCCGCGCCGTAGCCACCGGAGCCGGCGCCGTGGGAGCGGTCCGGTTCCCGGCCGTGGCCGGCGTCGTAGGTGGACGGCGCCCCGTAGGCGGGCCCGGCGTCGTGTCCGCCGGCCGCCTGGGACGGGACGGGAGCGCCCCGCACCGTCCGCATGACGCGGGCGCTCTCGGGTTCGGCACTGCCTGCGCCGCGGCCGTAGCGGTCGCGGTCTCCGGTCCATCCCTGGGGCCAGTCGCTCATGCGAGTGAGTGTGCCCTGTGGGCCGCCCGGGCGACACACCCGGGCACAGAACAGGGCCACGGCTGTAGCGGTTTCGATGCATTCGCGGACGAGCCGCCGTCCCGCGGTGGCCCGCGGTCGCCCACGGTGGCCCACGGTCCGCCCGGGGGACGGACCGTAGGGTGGCGGTATGACCGATCCAGAGCAGGCCGCCGCCGAGAGCGAGCTCGCGGCGAAGCCGACCTCGGCCTCACGCACCACGCTGAGCCACATCATGACGCACAACGACACCAACCTCCTCGGCACCGTGCACGGTGGCGTGATCATGAAGCTGGTGGACGACGCCGCCGGGGCGGTGGCGGGGCGTCACTCGGAGGGCCCGGCGGTGACCGCGTCGATGGACGAGATGGTCTTCCTGGAGCCGGTCCGCGTCGGCGACCTCGTGCACGTGAAGGCGCAGGTCAACTGGACCGGTCGGACCTCGATGGAGGTCGGCGTGCGGGTGCTCGCCGAGCGCTGGAACGAGTCCTCCGCCGCGACGCAGGTCGGTACGGCCTACCTCGTCTTCGCGGCGGTCGACACGGAGGGCAAGCCCCGGCCCGTGCCGCCGGTCATGCCCCAGACCGAGCGGGACCGGCGGCGCTACCAGGAGGCGCACATCCGCCGCACCCACCGTCTCGCGCGCCGCCGCGCCATCCGCGAGCTGCGCCGGCGGCGGGAGTCGGAGGGCCTGCGCGACGAGTGACGCGGGCGGCGGGGGTCAGCCGTCCGGGCAGACGACCTCGTCGCCCCGGACGGCGCTGTGGCCGGTGCGCCGATCGGCGCCCCCGTCCCCCTGCGGCGCGGCGGCACGCACCGGGGTGACGCCGTCGAACTCCGCGCCGAGGGTGACGCGCATCAGGGGCCCCCGACCCTCGACGGCGCGCAGTTCCGCGCCGGGGAGGGCGGCGGCCAGGGCCCGTGCCGAGCGGTCCCAGCGGGGGTCGTAGGCGATCTCGGTGCGCTTCGCGTCCTGCTTCTCGGCGTTGCCGGGGACGCCGGTCGTGGCGAACCCGGTGTCGGCCAGCTCCTGGTCCACCCGGTGGCCGAGGCCCGCCTCGCGCGTGCCGTTGTCGACCTGGACGCGGATGTTGCGGGGCGCCACCTCCACGGGGACGGCCCGCTGCGCGGGTTTCCGCGCGGGTTCCCCCGCGGGCCGCGGGCCGGCCAGCGGACGGTCCTCGCGCAGGTCCGTGAAGAGCTTCCGTGCGGGGGCGGCGTCCCACAGGACCGTTTCTCCCAGCCCCGGCACCCGGTGGCGGGCGTTCTTGATCGGCACCGTCGTGAACTCGGAGGACGCCGGGCCGAAGCCACGCATCGCCTTCCCGAGGGCCAGCATCTCCTCGGTGCCGAAGCCCCGGTCGGCACGCACCGAGCCGAGTGCGGCACCGGTCACCGCGCGGAAGCGGGCCGGGTTCACCAGCACGCCGCTGCGGGTGGCCCGGTCGATGACGGAGGCGACGAACCGCTGCTGGCGCTCCATGCGGCCGAGGTCGGCGGCGCCGTCGACGTACCGCGCGCGGACGTAGCTCAGGGCCTCGCCGCCGTTCAGGACGCTCGTCCCGGCGGGCAGGTCCAGTCCGGAGTGGCTGTCCTTGAGCGGCCGGGCCGTGCAGACCGGGACGCCGTCGAGGGCGTCCACCGTCTTCATGAAACTGGTGAAGTCCACTTCCAGGTAGTGGTGGACGTGGACGCCGGTCAGGCGTTCCACGGTCCGTACGGTCAGCTGCGGCCCGCCGTGGGTGTAGGCGGCGTTGAGCTTGACCCGCTCGGTGCCGTGCCGCGCCCCGGACGCCGGGTCGGTGTGCGGGGGGAGCGTGGTGTAGGTGTCCCGGGGGAGGCTCACCACGGAGGCCCGCTCCCGGTCCTCGGAGAGGTGCACGAGCATCATCGTGTCGGTGCAGCGGCAGGCCTCGCCCCCGAGGCGGTGGTCCCGGCGCTGTTCCTCGGAGACCTCGTCGCGGTCGTCGACCCCGACGACGAGGAAGTTCAGCCCCCGGCCCCGGTCGGGCCGCTGGTCGAGGTCGCTGAAGGGGTCCACCCGGCCGATGCCGTCGGCCACGCCCGTCACGACGACGTGGCCGAAGCCGCTGACGGCGAGGACGACGCCGGCCGTGCAGGCGCTGATCCGCAGCCCCCACCGGGGTGGGCGGCGGGCGGGTCGGCGCCGGTGGGGGCGCGGCGTAGCGGGCACGGAAGCACCTTCGCGCAGGGGTGGGGCTGTGACACGCCCCGGCGACGCTAGTGCGCCGGGAGTGTCGCGGGCGTCAGGCGCGGCGGCCGTGCGGAGGTGTTCCCCCGTTCGCGGTAACGTGACCGGGTGAATTCCGCAGCACCCGGCGGGGCGGCGCCCGCCCCCGCCGTCTCCGTGATCATGCCCGTGCTCAACGAGGAGCGGCACCTGAGGGAGTCGGTGCGGGCCATCCTCGCGCAGGACCACCCCGGTGAGCTGGAGGTGGTGATCGCGCTCGGGCCCTCCACGGACCGCACCGACGAGATCGCCGCCGCGCTGGCGGCCGAGGACGCCCGGGTGCGGACCGTGCCGAACCCGACGGGCCGGACCCCGGCGGGCCTGAACGCGGCGATCAGGGCCTCCCGCCATCCCGTCGTGGTCCGGGTGGACGGGCACGGCATGCTCTCCCCCGGCTACATCGCGACGGCCGTCCGGCTGCTGGCGGAGCAGGACGCGGCGAACGTCGGCGGCATCATGCACGCCGAGGGCGAGACGGCGTGGGAGCAGGCCGTCGCCGCCGCGATGACGTCCCGGGTCGGCGTGGGGAACGCGGCCTTCCACACCGGCGGCCGGGCCGGTGAGGCCGAGACCGTCTACCTGGGGGTCTTCCGCCGCGAGGTGCTGGAGCAGCAGGGCGGCTACAACGAGGAGTTCGTCCGGGCGCAGGACTGGGAGCTGAACTACCGCATCCGGGCGGCGGGCGGGCGGATCTGGTTCTCGCCCGAGCTGCTGGTGTCCTACCGGCCGCGGCCGTCGGTGCGGGCGCTGGCGAAGCAGTACCGCAACTACGGGCGCTGGCGGCACGTCGTCGCCCGGTACCACCCCGGCTCGATCAACCCGCGCTACCTGGCGCCGCCGACGGCCCTGCTCGCCGTCGCCGCCGGCACCGTGCTCGGTGCGGCCGTCAGCCCGTGGGCGCTCCTGGTGCCCGGCGGCTACCTGGCGGCGATCACGGCGGGCTCGCTCCCGGCGGGCCGGGGCCTGCCGTGGAGGGCCCGCGTCCGGATCCCGGTGGCCCTCGCGACGATGCACATGTCCTGGGGCTGGGGCTACCTGACGAGCCCCCGGTCGCTGGCCCGGAAGGTGATCGCCTCCCGCCGCGAGCCGGTGACCGTCACGGGCTCCTGACGCCGACGCGCCCGAGCGGCCCCGACGTCAGCCGCTGACGCCCGGCGGGTCCTGGGGAGCGCCGTCGCCGTGCTCGGGCAGGTCACCGCGTTCCACGGGGGCGGGGGCGTCGGACAGCGGCGGCAGGATCTCGTCCAGCTCCGCGCCCTGCGCGCGGTGCGCCGCGTCGGCGGCCTGCCGCAGGGTCTCGCGGGTGGCCTCGTCCCGCGCGGAGCCGACCCGGACGACGTGTCCGTCCTCGGCGCGGGCGTACTCGTGGCCGTCCGGGGTGGAGCGGTAGAGCAGGCCGCCGTCCTCCTCGCACGTCACCTCGGCGCCGGAGGAGCCGTCCACCAGGGCGGGATCCGCGCAGTCGAGGTCGCCGTGGTCCACGGTCAGCTGGAACACGGCGCCGGACTCCTGGGCGACGTAGGAGGCGCTGAAGCCCTCGGCGCCGTAGACCCCGACGGACTGCCGGGCGAGGGTGTAGCCCTCGGCCTCGGTGAGGTAGACGAGGTCGGGCGCGGAGCCCATGATCTCGATCCGCCGGTCCAGTTCGCCCTGGTCCGGGACGTCCGCGGGCTCGGATCCGCAGGCGACCAGCACGAGGGGTGCGAGGAGCAGCGGCAGGCGCCGCCTGAGAAGGGTCATGCGTTTCATCATGCAGCAAGGTCGGGCGCGCTCCCCGGCCGTGGGCCGGGGACCCCGGGCGTTCCGGCCACGGGTCACCGGAAATTGGCGCGGAGGCCGCCGTCAGGTGTCGAGTTGGTCCAGGGTGGCGTTGGACGGCGGCGTGCTGGCGGTGAGTTCGCGGGCCACGGCCTCCGCGTCGCGCAGGACGCGGACGGCGTTGTGCCAGGTGAGCTTGGCCAGATCGGCCTCGGACCAGCGGCGGTCGAGGAGTTCGGCGATCAGGTTCGGGTAGCCGGCCACGCTGTCGAGCCCGGCGGGCAGGAACGCGGTGCCGTCGAAGTCCCCGCCGATGCCGATGTGGTCGACGCCGGCGACCTCCCGCATGTGGTCGAGGTGGTCGGCGACGGTGGCGGCGGTCGCGACCGGGCGCGGGTGGGCGTCCTCGTGGGCGCGGTGGAGCGCCATCGCCTCGGGTGAGGTGTCCAGGTGGTGCAGGCCGTGGGCACGGAGGTTCTCGTCGGCCCGCCGGGTCCACTCCACGGCCTCGGGGAGGATGAACTTCGGAACGAAGGTGGCCATCGCCACGCCGCCGTTGGCGGGCAGTTGGGCCAGGACGTCGTCCGGGACGTTGCGCGGGTGGTCGCAGACCGCGCGGGCCGAGGAGTGCGAGAACACCACCGGCGCCCGGGTGACGCGCAGCGCGTCGCGCATGGTGGTGGCGGCGACGTGCGAGAGGTCGACCAGCATGCCGACGCGGTTCATCTCGCGGACGACCTGCTCGCCGAAGGCCGTCAGGCCGTCGTGCCGGGGCGCGTCCGTCGCGGAGTCGGCCCAGTCGATGGTGTCGTTGTGGGTGAGCGTCATGTAGCGGACGCCGAGCCGGTGGAACTGGCGCAGGGTGCCCAGGGAGTTGGCGATGCTGTGCCCGCCCTCGGCGCCCATCAGGGAGGCGATGCGGCCCCGGCTCCGGGCGGCCTCCATCGCGTCGGCGGTGAGGGCCGCTTCGAGGTCGTCCGGGTAGCGCTCGATCAGCTGCCGCACGGCGTCGATCTGCTCCAGGCAGGCGGTGACGGCGGCCTCCCCGGCGAGGTCGGAGCGGACGTAGACCGACCAGAACTGGGCGCCCACGCCTCCGGCGCGCAGCCGGGGCAGGTCGGTGTGCAGGAACGCCGACTGGTCACGGGCGATGTCGCGGGCGTCCAGGTCGTAGCGGACCTGCTCCCGCAGGGCCCAGGGCAGGTCGTTGTGCCCGTCGACGACGGGGTGTTCGGCCAGCAGCCGCCGGGCGCGGGCCAGGGCGGGGTGCGCGTCGCTCACGTGCGGGTCCTTCAGTTGCCGAAGCCGAAACCGGCGCCGCCGGCGGTCTTGTTGCGGAGCCTGCGGCCCTTCTCGGTGGCCTGCTCGTTCAGTTCCCGCTGGAAGGCCGCCATGCGCTCGCGCAGCCCGTCGTCGTGGGCGGCGAGCATCCGGACGGCGAGCAGCCCGGCGTTGCGGGCCCCGGCCACGGAGACGGTCGCGACCGGCACCCCGGCGGGCATCTGGACGATGGACAGCAGCGAGTCCATGCCGTCGAGGTACTTGAGCGGCACGGGCACGCCGATCACGGGCAGCGTGGTGACGGACGCGAGCATGCCGGGCAGGTGCGCGGCGCCCCCGGCGCCCGCGATGACGGCCTTCAGCCCGCGGTCGGCGGCGTGCTCGCCGTAGTCGACCATCTCGCGCGGCATGCGGTGGGCGGAGACGACGTCGACCTCGTAGGGGACCTCGAAGTCGGCGAGGGCCTCCGCGGCGGCCTCCATGACGGGCCAGTCGGAGTCGGAGCCCATGACGATGCCGACGACGGGGGCGGGGCGGGCGTCGCTCATTGCGTGATCGTTCCTCGCAGGTAGTCGGCGGCGTGCCGGGCGCGCTCGCGCACGTCGGCGAGGTCGGCGCCGTAGGTGTTGACGTGCCCGACCTTGCGGCCCGGCTTCACGTCCTTGCCGTACATGTGGATCTTGAGCTGCGGGTCGCGGGCCATGCAGTGCAGGTAGCCGCTGTACATGTCCGGGTAGTCGCCGCCGAGGACGTTGCACATGACCGTCCAGGGGGCGCGGGGACGCGGGTCGCCGAGCGGCAGGTCCAGGACGGCGCGCACGTGGTTGGCGAACTGCGAGGTGACGGCGCCGTCCATCGTCCAGTGGCCGGAGTTGTGCGGGCGCATGGCCAGCTCGTTGACGAGGGTGCGGCCGTCCCGGGTCTCGAACAGTTCGACGGCGAGGTGCCCGACGACGTCGAGCTCCGCCGCGATGCGCAGGGCGAGTTCCTGGGCCCCGGCGGAGCTCTGGTCGCTCAGCCCCGGCGCCGGGGCGATGACCGTGTCGCACACGCCGTCGACCTGGATCGACTCCACGACGGGGTAGGCCACGGCCTGGCCGTGCGGGGAGCGGACGACGTTCGCGGCCAGCTCGCGCACGAACTCGACCTTCTCCTCCGCGAGCACCGGCACCCCGGCGCGGAACGGCTCGGCGGCCTGCTCCGCGTTCCGCACGACCCACACGCCCTTGCCGTCGTAGCCGCCGCGCACGGTCTTGAGGACGACGGGGAAGCCCCCGCCCTCGGCGGCGAAGGCGACCACGTCGGCCGGGTCGGCGACGATGCGGTGCCGGGGGCAGGGGATGCCCAGGGCGTCGAGCCGGGCGCGCATGACGCCCTTGTCCTGGGCGTGCACGAGTGCGTCGGGGCCGGGGCGGACGGGGACGCCGTCCGCCTCCAGGGCCCGCAGGTGCTCGGTCGGCACGTGCTCGTGGTCGAAGGTGACCACGTCGCAGCCGCGCGCGAAGTCACGCAGCGTGTCCAGGTCGCGGTAGTCGCCGATGACGACGTCACCGGCCACCAGGGCCGCCGAGTCCTGGGGGGTGTCACTGAGGAGCTTGAAACGGATGCCGAGCGGGATGCCCGCCTCGTGGGTCATACGAGCGAGCTGGCCACCGCCGACCATGCCGACTACCGGGAACGTCACGGTCCCAGGGTAAGCGGAACCGGGCCCGGGACCGTACCCGCGTCGGGCGGGAGCCGCCCCCGCCGCGCCCCGGCCGGTTCGCGGGGAAGGCTCTAGCATGAGGGGCAGGGGCCGGAGCCGAACCGAACGGGGCATGAGGATCACGATGGGTGAACGACTGCCGCTCGCCGTCCGCCTGAAGCGCCTCCTGCGGGAGCTGGCGAAGTTCGGGACGGTGGGAGCCTTCGGCTTCCTGGTCAACGTCGCCGTGTTCAACCTGTGCATCCACTCCTTCGGACTGGCACCGGTGCGCTCCGGCGTGATCGCCACGGCCGTCGCCATCGCCACGAACTACGTCGGCAACCGCTACTGGACCTACCAGCACACCGACAAGCGGCGGATACGGCGCGAGGTCTCGCTGTTCCTGGTGTTCAGCGGCGTGGGGCTGGTGATCGAGAACGGCACGCTGGCCCTGTCGCACTACGGCTTCGGCTTCACCTCGCCGCTGGCGGACAACCTCGCCAAGAACGTGGTGGGGCTCGGGCTGGCCACGGCGTTCCGGTTCTGGTCCTACCGCACCTGGGTGTTCCGGGGGCGTTCGTCAGCCGTCGACGGGGTCGTCGACGGCCTCTCGGCTGAGGAAGAGCGCGAACACCGGCGGATGCTGCTGTAGCAGCTCCAGCCGCCCGCCGTCGGCCTCGGCGAGGTCGCGGGCGACGGCCAGGCCGAGCCCGGTGGAGTTGTGGCCGCTCACGGTGCGTTCGAAGACGCGGGAGCCCAGCCCGGGGTCGACGCCCGGCCCCTCGTCGGTCACCTCGACGACCACCTGGTTCCCGGCGACGCGGGTGCGCAGCGCCACGGTGCCGCCGCCGTGCATGAGCGCGTTCTCCACGAGCGTCGCCAGGACGGTCGCGACGGCGCCGGGCGTGCCCACCGCGCGCAGCCCGGCCTTGCCGGAGTGCACGATGGCCCGGCCGGCGCCGCGGTAGGCGGGCCGCCACTCCTCGACCTGCTGGAGCACCACCTCGTCCAGGTCGAAGCCGACGGCCGAGGTGGAGCGGGGGTCGCGGCTGTTGGTGAGCAGCCGCTCGACGACGTCGGTGAGCCGCTCCACCTGGGCGAGGGCGATGGCGGCCTCCTCGCGGACGACGTCGGAGTGGTCGCCCTCCGTCTCGGCGGTGTGGACGATCTCCTCCAGACGCATGGACAGGGCGGTGAGCGGGGTGCGGAGCTGGTGGGAGGCGTCGGCCGCCAGTCGGCGTTCGGCGGTGAGCATGCGGCCGATGCGTTCCGCGCTGGAGTCCAGCACGTCGGCGACCCGGTCCAGTTCCGGCACGCCGTAGCGCCGGTGCCGGGGGCGCGGGTCGCCGGAGCCGAGGCGTTCGGCGGTCTCGGCCAGGTCGGTCAGGGGCGCGGCGACCCGGCGGGCCTGGCGGACGGCGAGGAGGGCGGCGGCCACGATCGTCACCAGCGCCACAGCGATGATGATCATGAGGATGCGGCCCACCTCGTCCGTGACGACGCTGCGCGGCTGCCGGACGACGACGACCTCGCCGTTGCGGCCCGTCGCCCGGCCCTCGATGACGCCGCCCTGCGGCCGTTCTCCGAGGGAGATGGGCCCCTGGCCGGGCAGCTCGATGCGCACGTACCGGTCGGCCGGCACGGCACTGCGCATGGTCTCGGCCGTCACCCGCTCGCCGGCCGCGATCCGGGCCTCCACGACGGCCACCAGCCGGGCGGCCTCGGAGCGGGTCGTCTCGTGGGCGCTCTTCTCGATGGCCTGGGTCTCGACGGTGATCAGCGAGATGCCGAACACGGCGATGACGACGACGACCACGGCGAGCATGGAGTTGATCAGTCGGCGGCGCATGGCGGGTGGGGTCTTCCGGTCAGTTCTTCTCGAACCGGAAGCCGACGCCGCGCACGGTGGTGATGAAGCGGGGGTTGCCCGCGTCGTCCCCCAGCTTCTTGCGCAGCCAGGAGATGTGCATGTCGAGCGTCTTGGTGGAGGACCACCAGGTGGTGTCCCACACCTCCCGCATCAGCTGGTCGCGCGTCACGACGCGGCCCGCGTCGCGCACGAGGACGCGCAGCAGGTCGAACTCCTTGGCGGTGAGCTGGAGCTCGTCCTCGCCGATCCAGGCGCGGTGGGAGTCGACGTCGATGCGGACGCCGTGGGCCGGGGGCGGCTGGTGCGCCGGGTCGGCGGTGCCCCTGCGGAGCAGGGCCCGCACCCGCGCCAGCAGTTCGGCCAGCCGGAAGGGCTTGGTGACGTAGTCGTCCGCGCCCGCGTCCAGGCCGACGACGGTGTCGACCTCGTCGGCGCGGGCCGTCAGGACGAGGACGGGGAAGGTGAAGCCCTCGGTGCGCATCCGGCGGCAGACCTCCAGCCCGTCCATGCCGGGCAGCCCGAGGTCCAGCACGACGAGGTCGATCTCCCCGTGGAGGCCGGTGTCGAGGGCGCTCGGCCCGTCCTGCCTCACCTCCACCTCGTAGCCCTCCCGGCGCAGGGCCCGGGCGAGCGGCTCGGAGATGGAGGCGTCGTCCTCGGCGAGCAGTACGCGGGTCATGGCCCGATGGTAGTCCGGCGCGGGTGGCGCGTTGACCGGGCGACGGGGGCCGGCCGTGGCCGACGGCGGGGCGAGGCGGGGCACCTGTGGTCTACTCCGCGATCCATTGATCAACGAGGAGTTCTACCTTTGAAAAGATTAGGTAAATACTGTATCTACCTGTGTTCCGTGCCTCACCGGTCGACGAGTGGCGGCTGAACCTCGCGTAAGGTGTTCGCGCCTCCCCTGCGGGGGCCAGGGCCGACGACGGGTGACGCGGCCGGCGGTGAGCGCCGGACCCGCCCGCCGCGCCCTGCAGTGACCGGGCGGACCACCCGGCCCTTCTCCCGCGCGGACCGGCGCCATCGGCCCGCGGCACCGTCCGGGCGCACGTCCCCCACCCCTGCGGCGCGCGTCCCGAACCCACAAGGAACCCCCCATGGCGTCCAGCACGACGAAGGGCGAGGCCGCCCCCGGCGGCACGACCTTCTTCGGCCACCCCCGCGGGATGGCCACCCTGTTCATGACGGAGATGTGGGAGCGCTTCTCCTGGTACGGGATGCGGGCCATCCTCGTCCTCTACCTGATCGCCGGAGTCCTCGACGGGCCCCTGGAGGACCGGGAGGCCCTCGCCGCCGCCATCTACGGCGTCTACAACGCCGTCGTCTACATGACGTCCATGCCCGGCGGCTGGGTCGCCGACCGGCTGTGGGGCGCCCGCCGGGCCGTCCTCGTCGGCGGCATCGTGATCGCCTCCGGGCACTACGTCCTGGCGATCCCGCACGACGCGACGTTCTTCCTCGGCCTGGCGCTGATCGCCGTCGGCACCGGGCTGCTGAAGCCGAACATCTCCGCGATGGTCGGCGGCCTCTACGAGGGGCGGTCCGGGGCCCGCAGGGACGCCGGGTTCACGCTCTTCTACATGGCCATCAACATCGGCGCCCTGGCCGCGCCGCTGGTGGTCGGCACCCTCGGCCAGAAGGTCGACTGGCACCTGGGCTTCGGCGTCGCCGGGGTCGGCATGACCCTGGCCGTCGTCCAGTACGTGTTCGGCGCCCGGCACCTGGGCACCGTGGGGCTGCACCCGGCCAACCCCGCCTCCCCCGAGGAGAAGCGGCGCGTCCTGCGCCGGGTCCTGCTGTGGAGCGGCGTCGCGGTGGGCGCGCTCGTCGCGGACGTGGCGCTGGGGACGTTCACGGTCGAGCACGTCGTCAACGTGCTGGCCGTGCTGGGCATCGTCCTCCCGGTCGGCTACTTCTGGACGATCTTCCGCAGCCCTCGGCTGGCCACGGCGGACCGGCCGAAGATCGTCGCGTTCGTCTGGTTCTTCGTCACGGCCGTGCTCTTCTGGATGATCTACGACCAGTCCGGCTCCCTGCTGACGATCTTCGCCGACCAGAAGACGGACCGCACGATCGCGGGCGGCTGGGAGTTCCCCGCCTCCTGGTTCCAGTCGGTGAACCCGGTGTACGTGATCATCCTCGCGCCCGTCTTCGCCGCCCTGTGGGTGCGGCTGGCGCAGCGCGAACGCGAACCGAGCGCACCGGTGAAGTTCGGCCTGGCGATGCTGCTCATCGGCGGCTCCTTCGGCCTGATGGGCCTCGCGGGCGCGGCGGCGGCCGGCTCGGAGACCGGCCGGGTGACCGTCTTCTGGCTGCTGGGCGTCTATCTGGTGCAGACGCTCGGCGAGATGTGCCTGTCGCCGGTCGGCCTGTCGCTGTCGACGAAGCTGGCGCCCAGGGAGTTCGTCAGCCAGATCATGGGCCTGTGGTTCCTGGCGACGGCCACGGGCAACGCGCTGAACGGCTGGGTCACCCGGCTCAACGAGCCGCTGGGCGACACGCTGTACTACACGATGTGGGCCGTGGTCGCCGTGGCGGCGGGGCTGGCGTTCATGGCGGGCGCGCGGCGCCTGCGCACGCTGATGGGCGGCGTCGACTGATCTCGGCGCGGGCGGCCGTGCGCCCTAGGGTGGCGGGCCGTCCCCGCCGGACGCGTCGTCCTCGATCCCGGCCAGGACGGCGTCCCAGACCGAGGGCGGCGGGGGCGTCGGCACGTCGGCGGCCTCCGCCGTGCGACCCGCCTGCACCACCCTGCGGTAGGACGCCAACTCCCGGGCGCAGGACGGGCAGTCGCGCAGGTGCGCCGCTTCCCGGGCCGGAAGGCGGGCCGCGTCCCCGTCCAGTGCGCGGACGGCGAGGTCCGCCGAGTCGATGTGCCGCATGCGGACCCCTCTCGTGCGGCGGTTCCGAAGGCCGGACCCGCCGGATGCCGAACGGTATCGCGGCGGGACGGCCGGGCGGGCGTCCCGCCGTCCCGGCCCCGGGCCCCGCCTCCGGCGGCCTCAGCCCTCGGCGGGCTCGGCCGTGACGACGAGGTTGTTGCGGTAGCCGTCCTCCTCGTCGTAGGGCGGCGCGCAGGTGATGAGCGTGAGGACGTGCGGGCCGTCGCGCCGGAAGAGCTCCCGGGGCAGCTCGTCCTGGTCCACGACCGCACGGGCCGTCACCTCGTAGCGGGCGGCGGGAGCGTCGCCCCGGTCCACGCGGACGGTGTCGCCGCGCCGGACGTCGTACAGGGCGGCGAACTCACCCAGTTCGCCGGTCTCGAAGTCCACATGCCCCACCAGCACCGCCGAGCCGTCGGACGCGCCGGGCGCGGTACCGAAGCGGTACCACCCGGCGGCCTGCGGCGCCTCGGGGATCTCGACGGTCCCGTCCGCCTGGACGCCGACCGGCTCCACGGTGGCGTCCAGCCCGATCCGGGGGACGGTCACCGCCGTCGGGGCCGCCGGCGACCGCTCCGGCGCGGGAGTGCCGGGACTGCCGTCCGGACCGG
The DNA here is from genome assembly GCF_014779715.1 of Streptomyces chumphonensis. Classification (GTDB taxonomy): domain Bacteria; phylum Actinomycetota; class Actinomycetes; order Streptomycetales; family Streptomycetaceae; genus Streptomyces; species Streptomyces chumphonensis. The sequence goes on along the minus strand of NZ_JACXYU010000017.1, from coordinate 61,976 downwards.
CCGCCTCCGCGTCCTCGGCGGCCCGGGGCCGGTCCTCGGGCCCGGGGGCGGCCGGGGGCGCGGTGGGCCGGGCCCCGAAGTCGTCCGGGGCGGAACCCGGGGCGAGCAGCACGACGAGCAGGGCTGCCGCGGCGCAGAGCACCGCGGCAGCCAGGACGGCGCGGGCCGGCAGCGGCCGGTTGCGCATCACTGCCCGCAGCCGCGTCAGTCGCGGGTGACCGTGGCGGCACGGCGACGGTTGCCGAGGGCGAGCGCTCCGGCGACCAGGGCCGCCGCACCCGCCGAGCCCGCGAGCCAGGCCGCGGCGGAGTTGCCGCCCGCCTGGGTGTCGCCGGCGCCGGCCTCCACACCGCTGGGAGCCGAGTGCATGCCGCTCAGGGTCTGGACCTTGAGGGCGAGGTTCTCCTCCTCGGCACTGCCCCAGGCGTAGACGACGTTGCTGGTGCCCTCCTCCAGGGTCAGGTCGGCCGGGCCGATCACGACGTCGTCGGTGCCCGCGAGCGTCACGTCGGCGGAGACGGTGCCGGCGTCCACCTCGGCGGTGTCCTCGTTCGGGTTCGTCAGGCCCTCGAAGACCGGCTGCCCACCGGCCCGGACGTCGACGGCCGGGGCGGCGGCCACGTGCCGCACGGTCAGCCGGGACTGGCCGGCCGGAACGTCGGACGTGTCGTTGGCGTAGGCGGTGAGCTCGGGCTCGCCGTCCTCGCTGAGGTGCGCGGCGATGGTGGCGTTGTCCCCGGCGGCGACCTCGACCGTCTTCTCGATGGCCGGGTCGTCGGACGCGGGGTCGGCGCCGTCGGGGAAGACCTTGATGTCGTAGCTGCCCGCGGGCAGCGGCATGGGATCGGTGAGCGTGCCCGGCTCGAAGTCGGGGATCAGCTCCTCGTCACCGGCGTAGACGTCGACCGTCAGGCCGGGGACTCCGTGAAAGACCGACACCATCGCGTCGTCGCCCTCCGCCGCACCGGCGGGTGCGGCCACACCCAGGCCGAGGACGCAGGTGCCGAGGGTCGCGGCGAGCGCGGTGCTCTTGCGTATGTGTGACATGGGGACTCCCTTGAGGTCGGGGCCAGGGGAACTGTGGACCTTCACCCACCACTTCCGGCTGCGCACCCGTCGCGGATGCACCGTGCGGGAGAGAATCTCCGCCGAGCCGGACCGGTCAGGTACCGCTCTCCTCCCTTCTCGCCGACCGCTCCCGCCGCGCGCCCTTGGTTGCGGGCGGCAGGGCGTCGGAGGGGGCCGCTTCGGTGGCGGCGCGCGACGGGCCGCCCGCGGTGAGCGCCCCGGCCGTGGGCCGGGAGGGCCGGGCGTCGGCCCGTTCGGGATGGCGCCGCTTCCAGTAGGGGTTGTCGTGTGGAAGTCCGCCACTTACCCGCCCGTACATCCCGAACGTGAGGATCAGCAGCCCCATCACGAAGCTGAAGATCACGTTGGGCATCCGGAAGGCCAGGATGTTGACCGACCGTTCCAGGATGGCCAGGTGGACGAAGCCGCTGAGCAGGAAGAGCGCCCCGACGGTCATGTTGAGCGTCGAGGCGAAGTTGCCGCCCACGACGGCCCCCACGATGAGCAGCACCCCGAAGACGACCGAGATGAGGCTGAGCAGGCCGTTGCTGGACAGCCCGGCGACGCGCGTCCCGTCGGTGTCGAAGAAGGCCAGCCGGTCGGCGAAGCCGAGGATGCCGAAGACCAGGAGGATCAGGCCGCTCAGGGCGGCGCCGTAGCGGTAGACGACGGCCAGGCGGTGGTCGACGGGGAGTTCGTCCTGCAGTCTCATGGTGCACTCCTCCGAACGGGTGATACGGGCGCGGTCGGGGGGCCGGCCTGTTCGGTCAGCCGGGTACGCAGCCGGTGCAGGCCGCGCCGGGCGTGGCTCTTCACGGTGCCCAGCGCGAGCCCGGTGCGCTCGGCTATCTGCGCCTGGGTGAGGTCCTCGTAGAAGGCCAGGCGCAGCACGCGCCGCTGCGCGGTCGGGAGCGCGGCGAGTTCGTGGGCCAGCAGGACCCGGTCAAGGGCAGCCTCCGCCTCCCGCTGTTCCGGCGCCACCGGGCCGCCCCGCGCCGCGGCCCGCGCGGCCAGGTCGCCGCGGCGGGAGCGGGCCGCCAGGGCGTCGGCGATCCGGCGCCGCGTGATGCCGACCAGCCATCCGCCGAGCGGGCCCTGCTCCGGCCGGTAGCCGTGCCGGCCGCGCCAGGCCGCGAGGAACACCTGCTGGGTGACGTCCTCCGCCTCGGAGGCGTCGCCGAGGGCCCGCACGGCGAGGGTGTGGACGAGCGCGGACCAGCGTCCGTAGACGGCGGCGAGCTCGCGTTCACCTCCCCGGGCGAAGCGTGCGGCCAGCTCCTCGTCGCCGAGCAGCTCCTCCACCGGAGCGCGCAGCGCCCGCTCGGTCCCGGGAGGGGCGGTGCGTGTGGGACTGACCTGCATGGAGGGCTCCTCCCGCCGACGGCCGGACCCGGGGTGCGGGTTCCGGGGCCGGTCCGACGCACTGCCGGTCCGGCCGGTCTCGTTGTCTGCGAGCATCGTGAATCGACGCAACGGGAGCAACTTGCATTGATTGTGCGTCGTATCATGGCAGGCATGGACACTCCACAGGCCACGGCGGGGCTGACCACGGGAGCCGTCTCCCGGCGGCTCGGCGTCTCCCCGACGACGTTGCGCTCCTGGGACCGGCGGTACGGCGTCGGCCCCACGGCGCGTGCCGAGGGACGGCACCGGCGCTGGACGCCGGACGACGTCCGGATGCTGGAGGAGATGTGTCGGCTGACGGCCACGGGCCTGGCCCCCGCCGAGGCGGCCGCGGCCGCGCTGCGGGGCGCGCGGCCGCCCGACGTCCCGGCGGTCGCCGCTCCGGACGCGGCCGGGGCCGAGGGGGCCGGTGCCGACGGGTCGCGGGCCGGTGCGGCCCGCCCGGGGGCCGGGGGCGGCCTGCCGCTGGGCGGCGGGGTCCGGCCGGAGTGCCGTGGCCTGGCACGGGCCGCGATGCGGCTCGACGCGCGGGCGGTCGAACAGGCGCTGAGCGCCGCCATCGCCGCCTACGGCCTGGTGGAGGCGTGGGACGAGGTGATGATGCCCGCGCTGCGGGCCGTGGGGCGCAAGTGGGCGTCCGAGGGCGACCGGTACGTGGAGGTCGAGCACCTGCTGTCCTGGCACGTCTCCGCGACGCTGCGGGCCGCCTCCGTCACCGGGGTCCCGGCCGGTCACGCGGGCCAGCACGACGGGGGCCGCGCCGACGCGCCCCCCGTCGTGCTGGCCTGCATGCCCGGCGAGCTGCACGCGCTGCCGCTGGAGGCGCTCGCCGCCGCCTGCGCTCCGCTCGGCGTCCCGCTGCTGATGCTCGGGGCGGCCGTCCCCGCGCCCGCCGTGGAGGAGACCGTCCGGCGGACCGGGCCCACGGCGGTCGTCCTGTGGTCCCAGTCACGCTCGACGTCGAGCCGGGCGTTCGCGGAGCACCTGGCCCGGACGGCCTGGGGCGTGCGGGGGGCGCGCGTGCGGCCGGCGGTCCTCACCGCCGGTCCCGGTTGGGCGGGGGCTCCGGCGGCTCACGCACACCGGCCGCGCGGCCTGGCGGAGGCCCTCGCCCTGCTGAAGAGTCTGGTTCCGGCGACGTGACCCGGGACAGGGGCTCGCCCGCCGGGGCCGGCCCCGAAGGGGAGGGCTCAGGGCTGGGCCAGCTCGGCCCAGACCGTCTTCCCGAGGCCGTCGGAGGCGTGGGCGACACCCCAGTCCGCGCACAGGCGCTGCACGATGAACATGCCGTGCCCGCCGGGCCGGCCGGCCCGGTGCGGGGTGCGCGGCGCCGGCTGCCCGTCGCCGCCGTCCAGCACCTCCAGGCGTACCGACTTCTGGCCGCGGGTGATGCGGACCTCCTGCGGGCCACCCGCGTGCAGACAGGCGTTGGTGACCAGCTCCGAGACGACCAGCAGCACGTCCTCGGCCGCGGCCTGGTCGTCCTGCCCGTTGGCCGGCAGCCACTCCCAGTCGTGCAGGGCCTCGCGGCAGAAGTCACGGGCACGCTGGACGGCGCCGCTCACACCGAGGAGGCGGAGCCTGCGGACCTGGCGCAGCTCGCGCACTTGTCCGGCCGACGCGAGGTGGGGCCCCGCAGCACTTTCGGGCTCCGGGCCGACGTCGCCCGCCGGAGAGGGCCGGGTGGTGCTCATGAGTCCTTCACCTCACCGGTTCCCGTGTTGGACTTTGCCGCCAGCAGATACAGAGGGTCTCCTGCCCGGCCACTCCGAGGGAACACCCACGGATTCGGCCAGGCTCGTGTGACGCGGATTACGCGGCACACGGCGCGCCGCGCTTGATCATGTGTCGGGCAGCTCCCGCAGGGCGTCGGCGAGCGTCTCGTGCACGGTGAAGACGGCGCCCGCACCGGTGATCTCGAAGACGCGGGCGACGACGGGGCGCATCGCCGCGAGGTGGACGGTCCCGCCGACGGCCTCGGCCTCCAGCCGGGCGGCCAGCAGCACGTTGAGCCCGGTGGAGTCCAGGAACTCCAGCCGGGAACAGTCCACGAGGAGACGGGTGCAGCCCTCCTCCACCGAGGAACGGAGTGGCGCACGCAACACATCGGCCGTGTGGTGGTCAAGCTCACCTTCGGGCGCGATGACCGCGGTCTCACCCTCCCGGCGCACCTCAACCGTGAGCCGTCCCCTGTTGCTCGTACTCCCGGGCATTCCCCGGTCCATGCACACCTCACCTGCTCTTCACGGCCGGTCCCGCCCGTTGCCGCGCTCTCCTCGACCCCCGTGTTCGCACGTTCGAACCTTACGCCTTGACGCCCGCGACCGGTACCCGAGCAAAAGCGACATAAAACCCTCACTCGGCATACCGCACTTGCCATGCCTCCGCACCACCCGATACCCCTAAGAGGAACGAGCCCACACGTCAGCCATGGAGGCGCCGCACCTCGCAGTGCACGTCACGGCCCCGGCAGCCTGATGCCGGTCAATGAGGAGGACACGTCATGTCACCCCAGCTCGACGAGGTAGACGCCGAGCGCACCCTTCGCGAGGGCTCCGACGGCGCCGACCCCGACGCCGCCTTCACCCGCCTTCCCGCGATGCCCCCGTTCGACGAGGTCGCCCCGCACGACGCGCGGGCCCTGTCCAAGACGCTCTTCGAGCGTCTGGCGGCGGCGGAGGAGGGAACGCACGAGCACGCCTACGTCCGCAACACCCTGGTCGAGCTGAACCTGGCCCTGGTCAAGTTCGCCGCCTCCCGCTTCCGCTCCCGCAGCGAGCCGATGGAGGACATCGTCCAGGTGGGGACGATCGGCCTCATCAAGGCCATCGACCGGTTCGAGAGCAACCGGGGCGTGGAGTTCCCCACCTTCGCGATGCCGACGATCATCGGCGAGATCAAGCGCTTCTTCCGTGACACCTCCTGGTCCGTCCGGGTGCCGCGCCGGCTCCAGGAGCTGCGCCTGGACCTGGCCAAGGCGAGCGACGAGCTGGCCCAGTCCCTCGACCGCGCCCCGACCGTCACCGAGCTGGCCCAGCGGCTGAACATCTCCCGCGAGGAGGTCGTGGAGGGCATGGCGGCGAGCAACGCCTACACCGCCAGCTCCCTCGACGCCCAGCCGGAGGAGGACGACTCCGAGGGCGCCCTCGCCGACCGCATCGGCTACGAGGACCACGGCCTGGAGGGCATCGAGTACGTCGAGTCCCTCAAGCCGCTCATCGCCGAGCTGCCGGCCCGCGACCGGCACATCCTCTCCCTGCGCTTCGTGGCGAACATGACGCAGTCCGAGATCGGCGAGGAGCTGGGCATCTCCCAGATGCACGTCTCGCGCCTCCTCGCCCGCACGCTGGGCAAGCTGCGCAAGGGGCTCCTCGTCGAGGAGTGAGCCACCCCGCCCGACGACGAGGGCCCGTCCGGACGACAGCACCGTCCGGACGGGCCCTCGTCGTCGTGCCGACGTGCGCGCCGACTTGCGGAGCGTGACGGGGCCTGCCGCACAATAAGCAGGATTCGCTCTTATCGGACAGGCATCGGCATCCATGCCCCACCCCTCGGGAGGTCTCCGGTGGCACGCAGGCATCCGGTCGACACGCCGGGCGGCGCGCCCGGCAGCGGGCCGAGGGCCCGCACCGTCGTGGCGGTGCTGGCCCTCGTCCTGACGGCGGGGGTGTCCGGCAGCGCCACGGCCCGCCCGGACGTCCCGACCGAGGCGTCGCACCCGCCCGTCGGAACGGCACCACGGCCGGCGCCCCCGACGTCCGGGCCGCAGGCGGCCCCCGCACCGCCCGCGCCGCCGCAGCACCTCGCGGTACGCGCGGTGGACTCCGGCACCGTACGGCTGAGCTGGGAGCCGCCCGCCGGCCCGGACGGCGGATCGGCCGTCGCGACGTACCAGGTCTTCCAGCAGGGGACGGCCACCCCGGTGGCCGAGGTCGGGGCCGACACCCTGGAGACGGAGATCACCGGGCTGGAGCCGGGGATCAGCTACACCTTCACGGTGCGGGCCGTCGACGCGGCGGGCCACGCGTCACCGGACTCCCCCCGGGCGGACGTCACCCTCCCCGGGCGCGGCTGAGACGTCAGCGCAGCCCCTTCTTGTCACCGGGACTCAGCGACCGGCCGCCGAAGCCGCGCGTCGTGGTCGGCGTGAATGGTCCGGGCCGCCAGGTAGAGGGCGAGCGCGGTGAGCGCCAGGGACGGGGGCACGACGAACAGGAGGCTGTCGTGCAAGCCCCGTGCCTCGGCAGCGGCCTCGCTCGCGCCGCCCTGCGCGTCGGCGATGCGGTCGGAGAGCACACCCGTGACGACGGGGCCGATCGCGCCTCCCAGGAGGTACATCGCCGCGAAGTAGACGGCAACCGCCGTCGAACGCAGCCCCGGCGCCACGATGTCGGCGATCGCCGGGTAGACGGCGGTGTAGTACTGGTAGACGAGCAGCCAGCCCAGGCCGAAGAGCACGACGAACAGTCCCGACCGTCCTCGGTCCAGCAGCAGCGCAGCAAGAGTCAGCGGCACTGCGGCGGTCAGGCACCCCGCCCCCACGAGAACCCGCCCCCTCGGAGACCGCCGGGCCGCCCGGTCGGCCACGAAGCCGCCCAGCAGTAGGCCCACCAGCCCGGTGAGGCCCAGCACGACGCCCGTGTTGGTCGCGGCCACGGTCAGCGACGCGCCGAACCAGCGCTGGAACAGCGGCACCAGAAAGGTGGCCACCGAGTACGAGGCCACCTGCAGGCCGATGCCGCTGACGACGAGCCAGCGCATGGTGGGCACGGCCAGGAGGGTCCGGATCGGGCGATCGACCTCGGCGGTCGGGGCGGCCAGCCTCTCCGACGCGCCCCGGACGGGCTCGCGCATCACGAACACCGCTGCTGCCAGGAGCAGTCCCGGTACCGAGGCCACGAGGAACGGCGCCCGCCAGGAGCCGAACGCGTCCACCATCGCCCCGGTGGTGAAGAACGCCAGCGTCAGCCCGAGCGGCAGACCGAGGGAGAACACCGCGACCGCACGCGACCGCTTCTGCGGAGGAAACAGGTCGGCGATCGTGGAGTTCGCCGCCGGCGCGTAGGCCGCCTCTCCCACTCCGACCCCCAGCCGGGTCAGGAGGAGCGTAGCGAAGTTGACGACGGCACCGCTGGCCGCCGTGAAGCCGCTCCAGGCCACGAGCCCCCAGCCCATCACGCGCTTGCGGGAGGCCCGGTCGGCGAGCTTGCCCAGGTGGAGACCGGCGCCCGCGTAGACCACGGTGAAGGCGCCGCCGAGCACCCCGATGTGGGTGTCGGCGAGGCCGAACTCCGCCTTGATCGGCTCGACGACGGCCGCCGGGATCGTGCGGTCGTAGAAGTTCAGCAGGTTGATCAGGGCGAGGAGGAACAGTACGCGCCAGGCATTGCGTGCCTGCAGCGGGGGCAGCTTCTCCGTCAGGTCGGGCAGGGGGGTGGGCACGGTTTCTCCGGGTTCTCGCTGAGGGGCTGGGACGTCAGGCGAGGGGCCCCTTCCGGCGGCGCCGCCGTCCAGTGACGCCCGCTCACGGCGCTACGGGCCGTCCGGTGTGCGACCGACGCGGGTCGGTCGCACACCGGACGGCCGGATGAGGCTCAGAAGCGCGGGCCGTAGTCCGTGCAACTGGGCCGGAAGTCGGCCGGGCCGTCACCGAGTGCGTTGATCACGTGCTGGAGGGCCGGCCCGTCCAGGAAGAGCCCCATGTGTCCGACCGGATCGTTTGGGCACTGGTCCTGCAGCAGGATGTTGGTGACCTCGGTTCCGGGCTCGGCGTCGAGGAACGCGTTGGTGTACGGCGTGACGACCTTGTCGTTCCGGGTCTGGATGACCGTGTAGTGCGGGCCGGGCACGGTGTCGCCGTCCCCGAAGAGAGCGGTCTGGAACCGCGAGCCCTCCGCCTGCTGCGCCAGTCCGGCCAGGTCGAGGCGGGTGAGGAGGACGTCGATGATCCCGAACGGGTCGATGAAGTCCCTGAGGTGGAGGAGCCCGGCGCTGGTGGTGCCGTGGTTGCTGGGGGCCAGCGCGACGAAGTCGTCGACCGTGTCGGCGCCCCCGAGCCGTTTGACGTAGTAGTGCGGCATCATGCCGCCTTGGGAGTGACCGACCACGTCCACCTTCTCCGCCCCCGTGGCGGCGAGGACCCGGTCGACGAACTCGCTCATGGTCCGTGCGCTGCCGGAGATGTCCGTGAGCCCCCCGAAACGGCCGAGCGAGAGCCCGTTCATGCCGTAGTTGAAGGAGTAGACGCAGTACCCGGCGTTGGCGAGCATCGGAGAGAGTGCGGCCCAGTTGCCGCCCATGTTCGAGAGTGTGGCGGGCACCAGCACGACCGGCTCAGGATGCTCGGGAGACGGCTCGCAGTCCCAGTCGTTGGCTCCGGCCACCGCGTTGGGGCTGTACAGCATGTTGTGGACGGCGGTGCTGAGGCCGCCGACCGGATACGTCTCCGCCGGGACGCTGTCGGCGTCCCCGGCCACGGACCCGGCGAGGGCCGAAGGGGTAGCCGTGACCGTGGCGAGGGCCAGCGCGAGCCCGACGGCCGCCGCCCTCGGAAGACGTCTGGGCCTGGCATGACGTGAGTTTTTTCCACGGAAGAACATCGAGCCTCCGGGTCGGGGGGTGAACGGCGCATGATCTGCGGCCGCTGAGGGGTGCCTAGCGCGCGTGCGCTCCGCCTCCGACGGCTGATCCGTGCAGGTGACGGTGGCGGGAGTGACAACACGTTATGGTCGGGGTCCCGGGGCGGCGATGGCCTGGCGGGTCGACTTCGCACCCCGTGGTTTGTCACGGGTGACAAACCACGGGGTGCCTCCCGGAGCTCCTGCCCTAGGCTCGGCCGCCTCAGCGAGCGCCGTCAGGGGCCGCGGAACGCGAAGGAGGCAGCTCGCGATGGACGAGAGCCGGGAGGAGATCACCGTCGACGGCGAGCCGCTGCACCAGCGGCTCGCCGTGCGCGCACCGGACCTGGCGGCCGGGCTGGTGGCGCGACTGATCGACGAGGTTCCCGTATACGCCAGCCTTCCGCCGGAGGAACTGCGTCGGGACATCACCCAGATCGCCGAGCACGGCATCCGCATGTTCCTCGGGGTCCTGCGGAGCGGCCGGCAGCCCGACGGCGGCGAGCTGGCGGAGCTGCGGCACTCGGCGGCCCGGCGGGCCGAGGAGGGCATCCCCCTGGAGTCGGTCGTCGACGCCTATTTCATCGGCACCGAGCAGTGCTTCGAGGCGATGATGGCGACCGCCCGCCCCGAGGACGTGGGCGCGGTCCTCGCCACACACCGCCTCGTGATGCGGCACCTGCGCCAGGTCACAGCGGCCGTGGCCGCCGGGTACACGGAGGAGGTGCGGGCCTCCCTGAGCGAGGAGAACGGGGCGCGCCAGGCGCTGCTGACCGCGTTGCTGGACGGTGAGGCCGCCGCGCAGGCCGCCGAGCGCGCGGGCCTCGGGCTGGCGCCCTCCTACCTGGTGCTCAGCATGGGGATCGGTGATCACCCGGATGAGCGGGCCCCGGGCGTGGACCCCACGATCGCGGCCCGGCGCAAGTTGCGCCGGCTTCGGGCCGAGCTGGACCACGAAGTCCGTGGACACGCCCTCGCCACCCTCACCCCGAAGGACGGGCTCGCTCTCCTCCCCCGTGAGGTGCCGTCGCACGCTCCGGTCGTCGAGGACGGTGGCCGGCTCGCCGGGCTGGTCGGCAGGCTGAGTCGGCGATGCGGCGCGGAACTGCTCGTCGGCGTGGTCGCGGCCGGGCCGGAGGACATCGTGCGCGCCGCGCCCCTCGCGACGGAGATCCGCGCCGTGGCCGAGGCAGGCGGCCGACCCCCCGGGGTGTACCAGCTCGACGACGTGCTGCTCGAGTACCAGCTCACCCGCCCCGGCCCCGCCCTGGACCGGCTCACCGGCATCCTCCGGCCGCTGGGGGACCATCCGACCGTCCTGGGGACGCTGCGCGCCTTCATCGACTGTGGGCTGGACCGGCGCAGGACGGCGGAGCTGCTGCGGGTGCACCCACGAACCGTGGACTACCGGCTCCGCAAAGCGGCGACGGTGACCGGTCTCGACCCGACCCGGGGCTCCGACGTGGCGCTGGTGCACGCGTCGCTGGCCGCCTACACCATGGCTCTCGCGCAGCGGGAGAGCTGAGCCGACCGCCGGTTCCGGCGAGCCGCACGCCCGGTCAGAGCACTCTGCCGATGATGGCGACGGCGGCCTCGACGTCCGGCTGCTCGCCCGCCACGACATCCGCGTACGCGAAGGACTCGGCGATGCGCACCACGGCATAGGCGAGCTGCTTGGAGGTCACCCCCTCGGGCGCACCGATCTCCGTCACCAGCATCTCCTCCGCAGCGTCGATGAGTCGCGCCTGCACCACGCCGTGCCGTGAGGTGAGGAGGCGCAACGCCGTCTCCGGGTCTCTGGCGAGCAGCTTGTGGAGGGCCGGCGACGCGGCCAGTTCCCGCATGAAGACCTCCAGCGCGTTCAGGACACGCGCTCGCCCCTCCCCCCCGGCCGAGCGCCAAGCGTCGAGCGCCGTGACGCGGGCCAGCTCCCACAGCACCTCGCCGAGCAGCGACTCGCGGTCCTGGAAGCGCCGGTAGAGAGTGGCCCGCCCGACCCCGGCCCGCTGCGCCAGTTGCTTCATGTCGATCCAGCCGTCCCGCAGGAAGTCCCGGACGGCCAGCTCCAGGAGCCGGTCGGGGTTCGGTCGCCGCAGGGTGCTCAGCTCGCCGACCCTTGACTCGTGAGACATCATCCACCTACCGTCCCACGTGAGACACAGAAGTCATTGTGTCTCACTATCTGCGGGAGGGCTCATGAAGACACGCGTGGTGTGGTGTGTGCTGTTCCTCGCGTGCTGGCTCGCGCTGGTCCTGGCCGAGCCGACGCGCACGTTCGCGCTCTGGAACCTCGTCGTGCAACTCGTCATCTTCGTCCCCACGGCGTGTGTTCCCGCCTGGCGCACCGGCCGAATGTCGTATGTGGACTTCGCCTGGCCCTGCGGACTGGCGGCCGTCGGCGTCCAGACCTTCTTCTTCGCCGAGTCCCTGACACCGCTCACCCTGACCGTCGCCGTCTTCTACACCGTGGTCGGGACACGCATGAGCGTCTGGGGTGCGCTGCTGTACAAGCCGGGCTGGCTCACCGCCGAACTCCCCCGGTACCAGTACCAGCGGAGGCGGTGGGAACGGGCGGGCTTCCGCAGCGAGAGGGTGTCCGTGCAGTACGAGATCCTGGTGCAGGCCATGGCGAACGCCTCCTTCCTCGCCCTGCCCGCGCTGCTGATCTCGACGAACGCCTCTTCGCGCCTCGTCGCCTGGGAGTACGCGGCCATCGCACTCGGCCTGGTGGCCTGGTCGTTCGAGAGCCTCGCCGATCTGCAGAAGCGCCGTTTCCTCGGCGGGTACGCCAGGACCGGCAGGGACATCTGCGACGTCGGGCTGTGGCGCCACAGTCGCCACCCGAACTACTTCGGCCAATGGATGCAGTGGGTGGCGCTGGTCGCCCTCGCCGCCCCGTCCGCGTTCGCCCTGCACGACCGGGTACCTCCGGCCGCCCTGCTCGTCCAGAGCCTCGCATTGCTGTGGGTCGTGCGGATGATGTACAGCACGATGGTGCACTACACCGGTGCCGTCCCCGCCGAGTACTTCAGCGTCCGCAAGCGGCCCGCGTACGCCGAGTACCAGGCGACCGTCAACCGCTTCTTCCCCGGGCCGCGCCGCCCTGCGGCAGCCTCGCGCCGGACCTGAGGCACACCGGTGTGCGACGCTCCCGGCCCGTACCGCCGGTCAGGGGTGGGCGGGTGGGACGCGGGGGTCGCGGCCGAGGTAGGCCAGCAGGCGCTCGCCCGGCGAGGCCGAGAGCGGCACCGCGCGGACGGCCGCGAACAGGGGCGCACGGGCGGACGACCCGGGCGGCACCAGCAGGGGCGCGAGCCGCAGCAGCTCGACGGCCAGTGCCCCGGGCACCGGCCGGTCGAGGCGGCCCCGGGCCCGGTGGACGTCCCACCCGTGCACGGCGATCTCCAGCGCTCCGGCGCTCGTCACCGCCCCGAGGGCGAGCGGGCGGGCCCCCCGGGACGCGGCGCGCGGCGCTCCGCCCGCCGACCGTTGCGCCGCCGTCGCGGCCGCCAGCAGCCGCGCCGCGCGCTCCCGCACGCCCGGCACCGGGTCGGCGACGTCCCCGGACGCCTCGCAGGTCGGCTCGGGCGTGACGCGGCCGCGCTCCACCCCCTCCCTCAGGGCGCCGAGTGAGGCGTCCAGGTGGCGCAGGAGCGTGCGCAGGTCCCAGCCCCGGCACGGGGTGGGGCGGCCGAGCGCGGGGACGGCCACGTCCGCGAGGGCGCCCAGGGCGTAGCCGATCGCCCGTTCCAGCAGTTCCGTGCCGTCCGGCCAGGGCGTCACCGGGCCCCTCCTCGTCGTCCGTCGTCCCGCCGCCGGGAGCCGATGCCGTGCCGCGTCAGCGATACCGACGGCCCGGGGGCCGGGAACTCATCGGTGCACGACGCGCGCGCCCCGCTGCCAGACGTCGGTGACCAGCGGCACGCCGGGACGGTAGGCGAGGTGGACGTGGCTGGGGGCGTCCAGCAGCATCAGGTCCGCACGGGCGCCCGGGCGCAGTCGGCCGACGTCCTCGCGGCGCAGGGCGGCGGCCCCGCCGGCGGTGGCGGACCACAGTGCCTCGTCCGGCGTCATGCCCATCTCGCGCACGGCGACGGCGATGCAGAAGGGCATGGAGCTGGTGAAGGAGGAGCCGGGGTTGCAGTCCGTGGACAGGGCGACCGTCACCCCCGCGTCGAGCAGCCGCCGTGCGTCGGGGTACTCCGCGCGGGTGGAGAACTCGCAGCCGGGCAGCAGCGTGGCCACGGTGTCGCCGTCCGCCAGGGCCGCGACGTCGGCGTCGGTGAGGTGGGTGCAGTGGTCCGCCGAGGCCGCGCCGAGCTCCACGGCGAGCTGGACGCCGGGGCCGTGGGAGAGCTGGTTGGCGTGGACGCGGGGCTTCAGGCCGCGTGCCATGCCGGCGGTGAGGACGGCGCGGGCCTGGTCGCCGTCGAAGGCGCCGCGCTCGCAGAAGACGTCCACCCAGCGGGCGTGCGGCGCGCAGGCGTCGAGCATGGGGCCGGTGACGAGGTCGACGTAGCGGGCCACGTCCGCGTCGGTGCCCGCGTACTCGGGGGCGACGACGTGGGCGCCGAGGTAGGTGACCTCCTCCAGCCGCTCGGCGGCGATGCGCAGGGCCCGGGCCTCCTCCCGGGCGGTGAGCCCGTAGCCGGACTTGGTCTCCAGCGTGGTGGTGCCCTGCCGCAGCGCCTCGCGCACGTAGCGGTCGAGCGTGGCGGCCAGTTCGGCGTCGCTCGCGGCGCGGGTGGCGGCGACGGTGGTGCGGATGCCGCCCGCCGTGTACGCCCGGCCCGACATCCGGGCGTTGAACTCCTCCGTGCGGTCCCCGGCGAAGACGAGGTGCGAGTGGGAGTCGACGAAGCCGGGGAGGCAGGCGCGGCCCCCGGCCTCGTGGGCGGTGTCGGCGGCGGGGGCCCGCGCGGCGGGCCCGGCCCAGGCGACGTGGCCGTCCTCGATGAGGAGGGCCGCCCGCCGGATGACGCCGAGGGGGCCCTCCCCCAGCTCCGGGTCGCCGGTGACCAGCGTCCCGATGTCGCGGATGAGGGTGGTCGCGCCGGGCATGGGGCTCCTTGCGTCGAAGGCCGGTCTTCTCGGGTGTCTCGGGTGTCCCGGGCGGGGCCGGGCGTCAGGCGGGGTCGGTGACGGCCGCGATCGCCGAGGCCAGGGCGGCGGCCGGGTCGGGCACGGTGGTGTGGACGCCGTCCCGCACGACGTACCGTCCGGCCACGACCGTGTGCCGGACGTCCGCCGCGCTCGCCGCGTGGACGGCCGTCTCGGCGGCGAGCGACGGCGGGGGCCCGGCGGTGCGGACGGTGTCCAACGCGACGGTGGTGAGGTCGGCGGGTGCTCCGACGGCGATCCGGCCCGCCTCCGGCCAGCCGAGGGCGGCGTGCCCGGACGCCGTCGCCGCGTGCAGCAGCCGGGCGGCGCTCCAGTGGCCGCGCCGGCGGGTGCGCAGCCGTTCGTCGAGCTCCATCGCGCGGGCCTCCTCGAAGAGGTCGATGACGGCGTGGCTGTCGCTGCCGAGGGAGAGCGGGCTGCCGGCGTCCTGGAGGGCGACGGCCGGGCCGATGCCGTCGGCGAGGTCGCGTTCGGTGGTGGGGCACATGCACACGCCGGTGGCTGCACCGCCGAGGTCTGCGACGTCCTCGCCCGTCAGGTGCGTGGCGTGGACGGCGACGGTGCGCGGGCCGAGTACCCCGTGGTCGGCGAGGAGCCGGGTGGGGGTGCGGCCGTGGGCGTCCCGGCAGGCCGCGTTCTCGGCGGGCTGCTCGGAGAGGTGGACGTGCAGGGGCGCGCGGCGTTCCTCCGCCCACCGGGCGACGGTCTCCAGCTGGTCGGCGGGCACGGCGCGCACGGAGTGGACGGCGGCGCCGACACGGGTGGTGGCGTCCTGTGTGAGGGCGCCGGCCCGCTCGGCCCACGCCTCGGCGGTGCCGTCGGAGAACCGCAGCTGCGGCCGGGTGGGCGGCTCCCCGAAGCCGGCGGAGAGGTAGCAGGTGTCGAGCAGGGTGACGCGGACGCCCGCCTCGGCCGCGGCCGCGACGAGCGCCCGGCCCATGGCGTTCGGATCGTCGTAGGGCCGCCCGCCGGGAGCGTGGTGGAGGTAGTGGAACTCGCCGACGCAGGTGATCCCGGCGAGCGCCATCTCGGCGTACACGGCCCGCGCCAGCGCGTGGTACGTGTCGGGGGTCAGGCGGTCGGCGACGCGGTACATCTGGTCGCGCCAGGTCCAGAAGTCGCCGCTGCCCGCCTGGACGTGGCCGCGCAGGGCCCGGTGGAAGGCGTGGCTGTGCGCGTTGGCCGTGCCCGGGAGGGTGAAGCCGCGCAGCACCTCGGCGCCGGGCGGCGGGGCGGGCACGTCCCGGCGGACGGCGGCGACGCGGCCGTCCGCGACGTCCAGGGCCACGCCGGGGACCACGCGGTCCTCCAGCCAGAGGTGTTCGGCCCAGTAGGTCACCGGCACGCGAGGTCCTCCAGTACGTCGGCGAGCGCCCCGACCCCGGCGAGGCAGTCGTCCTCGGTGGCCCGCTCGGCGGGCGAGTGGGAGACGCCGGTCGGGTTGCGCACGAACAGCATGGCGGTCGGGACGGCGTCGGCCAGGATCCCGGCGTCGTGTCCCGCGCCGGTGGGCAGCACGGGGGCGCCGTCGAGCCGGGCGGCGATGCGGTCGCGCAGGTCGTGGGCGAAGTCCACCACCGGGGTGAACGACTCGCGGGCGACCTCGACGCGCACCCCCTCGCCGCGCCCGTGCTCCGCCGCCGCGTCGCGGACGGCGCCGACGAGGGCGTCCAGCGTCTTCTCGTCGGGGGCGCGGGAGTCCAGCCAGGCGCGCACGCGGGAGGCGATGGCGTTGACGCCGCCCGGGTCCACGGCGATCTTGCCGAACGTCGCCAGGGCCCCGGCCGCCGCCGCCTCGGTGCGGGCGGCGAGGACCGTGCGGGCGTAGGTGAGCATGGGGTCGTGCCGGTCGGCGAGGCGGGTGGTGCCCGCGTGGTTGGCCTCGCCGTGGAAGTCGAACCGCCAGCGGCCGTGCGGCCAGATCGCGGAGGCGACGCCCACGGGGTGCGGGGTGTCGGCCAGCGCGCGGCCCTGTTCCACGTGCAGCTCGACGAAGGCGCCGACGCGGGACAGCCGGGCGGGGTCGGGCCCGAGGGCCTCCGGGTCCTGCCCGGCGTGCTCCATGGCGTGCGCCAGGCTGACGCCGTCGGCGTCCCGCAGCCGCCGGGCGGCCTCGGGTGTGAGCTTGCCCGCGCTGAGCCGGGAGCCGGTGCAGGCCACGCCGAAGCGGGCGCCCTCCTCGTCGCCGAAGTTGACGACGGCGAGCGGGCGCGTCGGTTCGACGCCGCGGGCGCGCAGCTCGTCGAGCGCGGCGAAGGCGGAGACGACGCCGAGCGGGCCGTCGAAGGCGCCGCCGTCGGGGACGGAGTCCAGGTGGGAGCCGGTGACGACGGCGTCACCGGCGGCCGGGTCGCCCCGCCAGGCCCACTGGTTGCCGTTGCGGTCGGTCTCGCAGACCAGGCCGCGGGCCCGCGCCTGGTCCCGGAACCAGGCGCGGCAGTCGGTGTCGGCGGGCGTCCAGGCGTAGCGGCGGTAGCCGCCGGTGCCCGCGTCGCGGCCGATGGCCGCGAGGTCCCGCCACATCTCCAGGAAGCTCACGCCGCGCCCTCGCCCCGCTCGTCCGCGCCGTCGCCGTCGCGCGCGGGCCCTTCGCGCATCGGCACCCGCACCCCGCGCTCGGCGGCGACGGCGTCGGCCCGCTCGTAGCCCGCGTCGACGTGCCGGATGACGCCCATGCCCGGGTCGTTGGTGAGGACGCGGCGGATCTTCTCCCCGGCCAGCGGGGTGCCGTCGGCCACCGTGACCTGGCCCGCGTGCAGGGAGCGGCCCATGCCGACGCCGCCGCCGTGGTGGACGGAGACCCAGGAGGCGCCGGAGGCGACGTTGACCATGGCGTTCAGCAGCGGCCAGTCCGCGATGGCGTCCGAGCCGTCGAGCATGGCCTCCGTCTCCCGGTAGGGGGAGGCGACCGAGCCGCAGTCCAGGTGGTCGCGGCCGATGACGACGGGTGCGGACAGTTCGCCGCTCGCCACCATGGCGTTGAACCGCTCCCCCGCGCGGTCGCGTTCGCCCTGGCCGAGCCAGCAGATGCGGGCGGGCAGCCCCTGGAAGCGGACGCGTTCCCCGGCCAGCCTGATCCAGCGGGCCAGCGACTCGTTCTCGGGGAAGAGGTCGAGGATCGCGCGGTCGGTGGCGTGGATGTCCTTCGGGTCGCCGCTGAGGGCCGCCCAGCGGAACGGGCCCTTCCCCTCGCAGAACAGCGGCCGGATGTAGGCGGGGACGAAGCCGGGGAAGGCGAACGCCCGTCCGTACCCGGCGAGCTGCGCCTCGCCCCGGATGGAGTTGCCGTAGTCGAAGACCTCGGCGCCCGCGTCCTGGAAGCCGACCATCGCCTCCACGTGCCGCGCCATCGACTCGCGGGCGCGGGCGGTGAAGTCGGCGGGCTTCTGCGCGGCGTAGGCGGCCATGTCGGCGAAGTCGACGCCGAGGGGCAGGTAGGCCAGCGGGTCGTGGGCGCTGGTCTGGTCGGTGACGATGTCGATCGGGGCGCCCATGGCCAGCAGCCGGGGCAGCACCTCGGCCGCGTTGCCGA
This sequence comes from Streptomyces chumphonensis, assembly GCF_014779715.1. Classification (GTDB taxonomy): domain Bacteria; phylum Actinomycetota; class Actinomycetes; order Streptomycetales; family Streptomycetaceae; genus Streptomyces; species Streptomyces chumphonensis. The sequence goes on along the minus strand of NZ_JACXYU010000017.1, from coordinate 44,234 downwards.
GCACGCCGATCGACAGCGGCCTGCGCTGGTCCCGGGCGGCGGTGGCCAGCTCCAGGGCGTGTTCCAGGGAGTCGGCGCGTTCGTCGAGGTAGCCGTGTTCGATACGGCGGTCGATGGCGCGCGGGTCGCAGTCCACGCACAGCGCGACGCCGTCGTTCATGGTGACGGCGAGCGGCTGGGCGCCGCCCATGCCGCCGAGGCCGGCGGTGAGGGTGATCGTCCCGGCCAGCGAGCCGCCGAAGCGCTTGGCGGCGACGGCGGCGAACGTCTCGTAGGTGCCCTGGAGGATGCCCTGGGTGCCGATGTAGATCCAGGAACCCGCCGTCATCTGGCCGTACATCGTCAGGCCCAGCTGCTCCAGGCGGCGGAACTCCTCCCAGTTGGCCCAGTCGCCGACGAGGTTGGAGTTGGCCAGCAGGACGCGCGGCGCCCACTCGTGCGTCGTCATGACGCCGACCGGCCGGCCGGACTGGACGAGCATCGTCTCGTCGTCCTTGAGGGTGCGCAGGGTGCGGACCATGGCGTCGAAGGAGCGCCAGTCGCGGGCGGCCTTGCCGGTGCCGCCGTAGACGACGAGCCGGTCGGGGTGTTCGGCGACCTCGGGGTCGAGGTTGTTCTGCAGCATCCGGAGGGCGGCCTCCTGCTGCCAGCCCCGCGCGCTGAGGTCGGTGCCGCGCGGGGACCGCACGGTGCGCGGTCCGCTGTGCCCTGCCTGTGCCATGAGCCCTGCCTCCCGTACGGATCGGATCGATCTATTCACACACTCTACGAGCTGAATAGAACTAGTCAACAGGGCCCGCTGCCGCCCCGCCCCCGCCCCACCCGACGGCGCCCGGCGTGTTTGGCTGGGGCGCATGAACGCCGAGACGCCCGACCCCCACCCGCCCGCACCGGCCGGTGATCCGGCCGCCCGCCGCGACGCCGCCGTACGGGCGGCGGTCGAACAGCGGCTCCTCACCGAGGAGGAGCCGGTCGCCGCACTGCTCGACGTGGACACCGTCCGCGAGGCCGTCACCGCCCTGGACGGCGCCTTCCGCGCGGTGACGGCCCCCGGCACCCCGGTGCTGCACACCTTCGCCGTCAAGGCCGCCTCCCTCGTCCCCGTCCTCGCGCTGCTGGCGGCCGAGGGGCTCGGCTGCGAGGTGGCCAGTCCCGGGGAGCTGGCCCTGGCCCGCGCCGCCGGGGTCGACCCGGAGCGGATCGTGCTCGACTCCCCCGCCAAGACGCCCGCCGAGCTGCGCCGGGCCCTCGCCCTCGGCGTCGCCCTCAACGCCGACAACCCCGAGGAGCTGGCCCGCATCGACGCCCTGACCGGCGCGGACGGCCCCCGCTCCCCCGTCGGTCTGCGCCTCAACCCGCAGACCGGCGCGGGCTCCATCGACGCCATGAGCACCGCCACCGCCACGTCCAAGTTCGGCGTGGCGCTGCGGGACGAGGGCGCCCGCGCCTGGGTGCTGCGCGCCTACGCCGAGCGGCCGTGGCTCACCTCGGTGCACGTCCACACCGGCTCGCAGGGGATGCCCCTCGACCAGCTCGCCGACGGCGTGGCGGTGGCCTGGGAACTGGCCGAGGAGGTCAACGCCACGGCGGGGCGGCGGCAGGTGCGGACCGTCAACCTCGGCGGCGGACTGCCCGTCAACTTCGGCTCCGACCGCACCGACCCGACGTTCGCCGACTACGCCCGGCTGCTGCGGGACCGCGTGCCCGGCCTGTTCGACGGCCGCTACCGGCTCGTCACCGAGTTCGGCCGCTCGCTGCTGGCCAAGGCCGGCACGACGGTGGCCCGCGTGGAGTACGCGAAGTCCGCCGGCGGGCGGCGCATCGCGGTGACGCACGCCGGCGCCCAGGTGGCGGTGCGCACGGTCTTCGCGCCGACGTCCTGGCCCCTGCGGGTCGCCGCCTACGACGCCGAGGGCCGCCCACGGCGGGGGCCGCACGTCACGCAGGACGTCGCCGGGCCGTGCTGCTTCGCCGGGGACCTCGTGGCCACCGGCCGGGACCTGCCGGAGCTGCGCTCGGGGGACGTGGTCGGGCTCCTGGACACCGGCGCCTACTACGCCTCCACCCCGTTCGGCTACAACGCGCTGCCCCGCCCCGGCGTCTACGGCTACCGGGCGGGGCGGGACGGCGTGCGGTTCGCGACCGTGCGGGCGCCGCAGACGGCGGCCGAACTGCTCGCGGAGTACGGCGGGGCGACGCCGGAGGCCCTGTTGGACGCCGCCGTGCGCCCGGCGGGCCGCTGACGGCGGCCCCGGGGCGTCAGAGGGAGGCGATGACGCGGTCGGCCAGCACGTAGACCGTCTCGTCCCCGTAGGCGAACGTCAGCGCGTAGCCGCCGGAGACCCCGGAGCCGCCGAGCAGCACCGGCGCCGACCCGGCGCGCAGGGCGCCGGAGAGCCGGTGGGCGGTGTCCTGGTGACCGGGCGAGAGGCAGAGCGTGGTGCCGTCGGCGAAGACATAGACGTCCAGCGTGCCGAGCGGGCCGGGCCGGACGTCGGTCAGCTCGGTTCCGGCCGAGGCCACGGCGGCCAGGCGCTCGACGGTGAGCTGCGCCTCGTCCTCCAGGCCCCCACCCTGCGCGGGCACCACCGGTTCACCGGAAAGGGTGTGGTGCGGGTTGGACGGGTGACGGCGGCGGGCGGCGGCACGTCCGGCGGCCTCCGCGTCGGCACGGGCGGCCTCCGCCACGTCGGTGTGCGCCGCCTCCACATGGGCGGGCTCGCCGTGGGCGGCCTCGCCGTCCGCCGGACCGGCCTCCTCCGACCCGGTGCGGGCGGGCTCCGCCGTCGGCTCGACCGGCCCGGCCTCCGGCAGGGCGGCCCCCGGCAGGCCCTCCGGATACGGGAAGACCTCCGGGAGCGGTTCCGGGAAGGGCGGGAGCGGCGCGAAGCCGCCGTCCGGACGCGGGCCGCCGGGGCGGTCGCCGGCCTGCCGGTCGGGCTGGCGCGGCAGCAGCGGGCCCGCCTCCGGCCCGTCGGCCACCTCGTCGAGCAGGGCGTCCAGCAGGGCGGCGTCCACGGCGCTCACGCCGTAGTCCTGGTGTCCGCCGTAGGGGCCGTGGCCGAAACCGGCGGCGTCCTCGGCGGCACGGGCCTCCTGCTCGGCCCAGAAGGCCCGCGCCTCCGCCAGCTCGCGCTCCCGCTCGGCGGCGAGGGCCTCCGCCACGGCCGCCCGCACCTCGTCGCCGACGGGTGCGGTGCGGGCGGTGGGCAGGGCGGTCGCCGCGGCGTCGGTCCGGGTCCGCGCCGCCAGGTCGCGGCGGAGTCCGGCCACCTCGCGACGCAGCCCGCGCACGGCGTGCAGGGCGGCTCCGCTCAGCACCGCGACGACCACGGCGGCCAGCAGCAGGATGAGGGATATGGCGATCACTGGACGTTCTCCCGACTCGGCTTCAGCCCCGAATTCCTACCTCACCTTTACCGCGCTCCGGGCTCAAGCACAGCGGAAAACATCACAAATAGTGCATGCACCCCCGGGCGGACCTCTGGCCAAAGCCTCACTGAGCTGCGAAAAGGCTACGCCCATGGGACGGACATCACATCCCGGTACCGGTTTTCCCAGGTTGCGGCGCTGCCGACGTCGGGTTAGCCGCGCCGGACCACGCGGCGCGGACGCCTTCGGACACACGAGGAGCCCCGGCGGAAGCCGGGGCTCCGGGGTGGGGCCGGCCGGGCCCCGAGGGGTCAGCTGAGCCGTTCGAGGACCATGGCCATGCCCTGCCCGCCGCCGACGCACATCGTCTCCAGGGCGAACTGCTTGTCGTGCCACTGGAGCGAGTTGATCAGCGTGGTGGTGATGCGCGCACCGGTCATGCCGAACGGGTGGCCGACGGCGATCGCGCCGCCGTTGACGTTCAGCCGGTCCAGGTCGATGCCCAGGTCCCGGTAGGAGGGGATCACCTGCGCGGCGAACGCCTCGTTGATCTCGACGAGGTCGATGTCGCCGATCGTCAGGCCGGCCCGCGCGAGGGCCTGCTTGCTGGCCTCGACCGGGCCGTAGCCCATGATCTCGGGCGACAGCCCCGACACCCCGGTGGAGACCACCCGGGCCAGCGGCGTGATGCCCAGCTCGCGGGCCTTCGTGTCGGACATGACGACCAGGGCGGCGGCGCCGTCGTTCAGCGGGCAGCAGTTGCCCGCCGTCACCAGGCCGTCGGGGCGGAAGACGGGCTTGAGGCCCTCGACGCCCTCCAGGGTGACGCCGGCGCGCGGGCCGTCGTCCTTGGAGACCACCGTGCCGTCCGGCGTGGTCACCGGGGTGATCTCGCGCTCCCAGAAGCCGTCCGCGATGGCCTTCTCGGCGAGGTTCTGCGAGCGGACGCCGAACTCGTCCATGTCCCGGCGGGTCACGCCCTTCAGCCGGGCCAGGTTCTCCGCCGTCTGCCCCATGGCGAGGTAGACGTCGGGCAGCTCGCCGTTCTCGCGCGGGTCGGTCCAGCCCTCGCCGCCCTGCTCGGCGCGGGCGGCGGTGCGGGCCTCGGCGTCGGCGAAGATCGGGTTGTGCGTGCCGGGCATCCCGTCCGAGGTGCCGTTCACGCTGCGGGAGACGGTCTCGACGCCGGCCGAGATGAAGACGTCGCCCTCACCGGCCTTGATGGCGTGCAGGGCCATCCGCGTCGTCTGGAGGGAGGAGGAGCAGTACCGGGTGATGGTGCAGCCGGGCAGGTGGTCCATGCCGAGCTGCACGGCGACGACCCGGCCGAGGTTGTGGCCCTGCTCGCCGCCGGGCAGGCCGCAGCCGAGCATGAGGTCGTCGATGTCGCGCGGGTCGAGCTGCGGGACCTTGGCCAGCGCGGTGCGCACGATCTCGGTGGTGAGGTCGTCCGGACGGACGTCCTTGAGCGACCCCTTGAAGGCACGTCCGATGGGCGAGCGGGCGGCAGAAACGATCACTGCTTCGGGCATGACGGCTCCAGGAAGACGGACGGGCCAGGACTGTCTGGGAAGCTACCCGTGCGTAGCGCCGAGGTCACGGCTCCCGCCGTGTGACACGGCTCGCAGCGACGCCCGGACGGCCGAGGGTACCGACGCGGACCGCGCGAAGGCGAGGAGAACCGAACAGATCATGACGAACCACCCCGAGCGGTGACATGGCCGGTCAGGGCGGCACGAGGGCCGGTCGGGGGCCGCTGGAACCAGATCACGCGCACGGAACAATTTCCTCTCTTTCCCTCGTTCCCCTGGTGGACTACCGTGCGGCCTTTGCTTAAGCATTACCCTGGTCCGAGAAGCCGTGCCGTGCGGCCATGGAGGAGTGAGATGAGGAGCAGCAACCCGGTCTTCTCGCGTCGGGGGTTCAGTCGGGACGGGCACGCCGGCTTCCAGGCCGGCCAGCCGCAGGCCGGGAACCCCTACGCGCAGACCCAGGCGGGCAACCCCTACGCCCAGCCGCAGCAGGGCACGGGCTTCCCGCCCGCCGCCCCGCCGCAGGCCGACCGCATGACGATGGACGACGTCGTCTCGCGCACCGCGATGACGCTCGGCACCGTCGTGCTGGCCGCCACCGGTGCGTGGGTGCTGAACGTCGGCCTGGGCATCGCCCTGGTCGCGGCGTTCGTCGCCTTCGGCCTCGGGATGTGGCAGGCGTTCAAGCGCCAGGCCTCGCCCGCCCTGATCATGGCCTACGCCGTGTTCGAGGGCGTCTTCCTCGGCGCGATGAGCAACTTCATCAACCAGTACGCGCCGGGTGCCGCCATGCAGGCGGTGATCGGCACCATGGCCGTCTTCGGCGCGGTGCTGTTCCTGTACAAGTCCCGGATCATCCGGGTCAACGCCCGCTTCGCCCGCTTCGCCATCGCGGCGGGCATCGGCTACGGGCTGCTGTGCCTGGTGAACCTCGGCTTCGCGCTGTTCGGCGCGGGTGACGGCTGGGGCTTCCGCACCGGTGGCATCGGCATCCTGATGGGCATCGCCGGCGTCGTCATCGCCTCGCTGTTCCTCGCCCTGGACTTCAAGCAGGTCGAGGACGGCATCGCCTACGGCGCGCCGCGCGAGGAGGCCTGGCTGGCCGCCTTCGGCCTGACCATGACCCTGGCCTGGATCTACTTCGAGTTCCTGCGCCTGGCGTTCATCCTCAACAGCGGTGACTGACGCCCCGCCCCCGAGGGGGCGGTGAGCGGTCCGTCACGACGTCGGCCCCCCGAGGCGCTTCGCCTCGGGGGGCCGTTCGTCTGCGCCGTGCCCGGTCGGGTCGGCTCGCCGGGCGCGTCACGGGTACCGGCCCGGTGCGGGTCCCGGGCGGGAGTGCCGGTCTCGGTGGTGTGCGGGTTCGGCCGGGCGGGGACGTCCGGGCGGGGGCGTCGGTGCTTGCGTTCGCCGGTGCGGGCGGGCGTCAGTGCTTGCGGGCGGCACGGCCGCGGCGGAGGTCGTGCTCGTGGATGAGGGCCTTGGCGTGGCCGTAGGCGAGCTGATGCTCCCCGCGCAGCCAGTTCACCTTGTCCTCGAAGCGGAAGAAGGACGGGCCGTCGTCGACGGTCCGCATCCAGTCGCCGACCTCGCGGCCGGTGCACGCGGGGATGCGGGACAGCAGGTTCTGATGGGTCTCGTCGGAGAAGAGTTGGGACATCGGCGCCTCCGGACGCTCTCGCTGAGTCCTTCCCGACACCGTGCCCGAGAGCGTCCCCGTTGGCAACAGGCCCTCTCCGGACGACCGCGCCCCACGAGCGCCCGGCATAGGCTGGCGCACGTGCTCGATGTGACCCCCCTGACGACCGCCGTCGACGCGCTGGCCGACCGGCTGCGCGCCATGCCCCAGAGCGCGCTGCGGCGCGGAGCCTCGGCGCGCGCCCTGGAGCTGGCCCGCGACCTCGCCGACCGTGCCCAGCGGCTGGAGGAGCCGGACCGGCCGCCGCGCGAGCTGCCGGACGCCGGGCTGTTCGCCGTCGGCGACCAGGTCGCCGTCGCCGGGCACGACCTGGCCGAGGCGCTGCGTGCCGACGGGACGCCGCGGGCGCTGGCCGACGCCGTCGAGCGGGTGAGCGCCACAACCCGCGCCCTGCCCTGACGCGGTGGCCCCGGGGCGGGCTCAGGGGAGGAACAGCCCCCGCTCGGCGGCCCGCGCGTCGAACTCCTCCAGCCGCGCCTGCGCCTGCGGGAGTTCGTCGCACATCGCCTCCAGCAGCACCCGGCCCAGCAGCATCGGCGCGCAGGCGGTGTCGAAGACGAGTCCGGTGCCGACGGCGGCGGGGAGCAGGAGGTCCTCCGGCCGCGCGACCGGCGCGAACGCGCTGTCGGCGACCATGACGACGCGCAGCCCCAGCGCGCGGGCCTGCGCGAGGGCGTCCAGCACCTCGCGCGGGTGCCGGGGCAGCGCGAAGCACAGCAGCGCGGCGGCGCCGGCCCGGGCGGCGGCGTCGATGCGGTCGGCGAGCATCGTGCCGCCCTCGTCGAGCAGCCGGACGTCGGGGTGGACCTTGGCCGCGAAGTACGCGAACCCGCGCGCCTGCGCCGACGCCGCGCGCAGTCCGAGGACGGGCAGCGGCCGGGAGGCGGCCAGGACGCGTGCGGCCTCGGCGACGGGGGCGGGGTCGGCGAGCTGGGCGGCCAGCAGGCGCAGGTTCTCGATCTCCGCCAAGGCGGCCTGCTGGTAGGCGTTCGCCGTCGCGTCGGCGTCCGCCTCCGCACCGCCGTCGCCGGGCGCCTCCCGCAGGTGGCGGCGGAGCGCCGGATAGCCGTCGAAGCCCAGTGCGACCGCGAAGCGGGTGACCGAGGGCTGGCTCACGCCGGCCAGCTCGGCCAGCTCCACGCTGGAGAGGAACGGCGCGTCGTCGGCCCGCCGCACCATGCAGTGCGCGATCCGCCGCTGCGTCGGGGTCAGCCGGTGTCCCTCGAACAGCTTGTGCAGCCGCGCCGCCGCGCCGGCCATGGCCTCCACCGCCCTCCGTGTGCATTCATCCGTCAGCGTCGTTGCATGACTCTATGCAACGACGGGCGGGCCCGTGGGTCGAGAGGGGGGTTAGCCCCCGTGCCACCGGCCCCGGCACGGGCTAGCGTCACCGGTATGAGTGGAGCAGACCCCGAGCTGAGGCGGGAACTGGACGCGACGTTGCGGACCCGCGAGGACCTGGGACCCGAGTACGACGAGGCCCTCCTCGACGCGTTCCTGGAGAAGGTCGACCAGCGCCTGGACGAGGCCGTCGACACGCGGGTCCGCCGACGGCTGGCCGAGCAGCGCATGACCTCCGTACGCGAGGAGTCCGGGCGGCGGCCGTTCGACGGGCCGACGGGTCCGGGCGCCGTCTTCGCGCTGGCCCTGACCTCCCTGGTGCTGGCCATCCCGCTGACGGCGATCGCCGGCGACCAGGCGGGGCTGCCGGGCCTGCTCATCGTGTGGGCCGGCGTGGTCGGCGTGAACGCCGTGAACGCCGCCGGACGGCTGACCCGCGCGCACCGGGAGGACCACCGCGCGGACGACTGACCGCACGCGGAGGGGGACCGTCACACCCCGGTCGGACGGACCGGGGACGGGACCGCGACGGTCCCCCTGGGCGCGTGGAACGGGCCCTGACGGCACTGCTCCGGGAGCCGCTCCGGAGTGCCGCCGCGCATCGGCGTCGTTGCCGACGTCGATCATCCTGCCCGGCGCCCGTTAACCGGCCGTTGCGCCCCTGTGACACCTGGGGCACGTCCTGCGCAGGCCGGAGGACCCCTACGCCAGGGCCAGCCATGCGCTCAGGCACACGAAGCAGCCCGCGAACACCCCGCGGATGCCGGTCATCACCCTCGGACGGCCCAGCACGCGGTGGCGCACGGCGGCGGCACACAGCCCGTAGGCGGTGAAGACGAGGAAGGTCACCGCCATGAAGACGGCGCTGAGCCGGAGCATCACCCCGAGCGAACCGGGCTCGTCCGCAGGCACGAACTGCGGCAGGAACGCGACGAAGAACAGCGTGAGCTTCGGGTTGAGAAGGTTCGTCAACACCCCGGAGGCGATCACCCGGGCCGTCGTCCGCGACGCGCCCTCCCCCTCGACGGCCAGTGCCTCCTTGTCGCGCAGCGTCGCCCACGCCAGGTAGAGGAGGTAGCCGACACCGAGGTACTTCACCGCCTCGTAGACGAGGACGCTGGTGTGCAGCAGCGCCGCGAGGCCGGTCATCGTCGCCACCAGATGCGGCACGATGCCCAGGGTGCAGCCGAGCGCGGCCACCACACTCGCCCGGCGGCCGTGGGACAGACCGGCGGCCAGCGTGTACACCACGCCGGTGCCGGGGGTGACCACCACGACCAGGGTGGTCAGCAGAAACGCGATGCTCAAGGAGACCTCCGCCGTTCGTCAGGTCTCCCCACCCTCGTCCCGGCTACGGTCCGGCGGACAGAGCCAAAGGACGCCCGGATGGCTGGTCCATAGTGCGTCGTCGCACGGCCTGCGGTGACCGGGCCCGTTCGCCGCCGGACCACGGCACGCGACAGCGCACGACCGAGGCCGGGCCCCCAGCGGCGCGTGGGTGCCCGGCCTCGGTCCGAGTCGGCGGGGGCCGGTTCGCGTGGGCGGCGCTCCGCCACCGTGCCCCGGCCCTCCTCAGGGCATGGCCCCCACGTTGCCGTTGTCGGCGAGGAAGGCCAGGACGTCCTGGCGGGTGACGATGCCGGTGGGCTTGCCGTCCACCAGGACCACCGCGGCGTCCCGCCCCTCCAGCGCGGCCGCCACCTTGGCCACCGGCTCGCCGGAGCCGACGACCGGGAGCGGCGGACTCATGTGCGTGTCCAGCGGATCGTTCGGCCCGGCGTGATCGGCGTACAGCGCATGGAGCAGGACGCGCTCCTCCACGGCCCCGATCACCTCCCCGGCCATCACGTCCGGGTGCCCGGCTCCCGGTGCGACCACCGGCATCTGCGAAACGCCGTACTCGCGCAGGACCTTGATCGCCTCGCCCACGGTCTCGGTCGGGTGCATGTGCACGAAGTTCGGGATGCCCTCCGCCTTCAGTCCGAGCACGTCACCGGCCGTCGGCTCCGAGATCGGCTGCTCGCTGAACCCGTGCTGGCTGATCCAGTCGTCGTTGAAGACCTTGGAGAGGTAGCCGCGTCCGCTGTCGGGGAGGATCACCACGACGACGTCCTCGGGCGTCAGCCGCTCGGCGACGCGCAGCGCGGCCACGACCGCCATCCCGCAGGAGCCGCCGACCAGCAGCCCCTCCTCCTTGGCGAGGCGGCGCGTCATCTGGAAGGAGTCCTTGTCGGACACGGCGATGATCTCGTCCGTGACCTCACGGTCGTAGGCGGACGGCCAGAAGTCCTCGCCGACGCCCTCCACGAGGTAGGGGCGTCCGGAGCCGCCGGAGTAGACCGAGCCCTCCGGGTCGGCGCCGACGACGCGCACCCGGCCGTCGGACACCTCCTTGAGGTAGCGGCCGGTCCCCGAGATCGTCCCGCCGGTGCCGATGCCCGCGACGAAGTGCGTGATGCGGCCCTCGGTCTGCTCCCACAGCTCGGGGCCGGTCGTCTCGTAGTGCGAGCGCGGGTTGTTGACGTTGCTGTACTGGTCCGGCTTCCAGGCGTTCGGGGTCTCCCGGACCAACCGGTCGGACACGTTGTAATAGGAGTCGGGGTGCTCCGGTGCGACCGCCGTGGGGCACACGACGACCTCGGCGCCGTACGCGCGCAGCACGTTGATCTTGTCCGTGGACACCTTGTCCGGGCAGACGAAGATGCAGCGGTAGCCCTTCTGCTGGGCGACGATCGCCAGCCCGACGCCGGTGTTCCCGGAGGTGGGCTCCACGATCACCCCGCCCGGCCGCAGCTCGCCCGACCGCTCGGCCGCCTCGATCATGCGGACGGCGATGCGGTCCTTCACCGAGCCGCCCGGGTTGAAGTACTCCACCTTGGCCAGGACGGTGGCCCCGGAGGTGGACGTCACGTTGTTCAGCTTGACCAGCGGGGTGTTGCCGACCAGCTCGATCATCGACTCGTGATACTGCAATGTGGTCTCCGCATTGGAAGGGGCGACCGCGGTCGCGGTCCCGTGACAGCAGCCTATTCCGCACACCGGGGTCACGGGGCGTTGCGGCGGGTACGCAGCGGGGCAACAACCGGGTAGGCACACGACGGCGACGGGGGGGGGCGCAGCGCCGGTCACGGCGGACGGCGGCGGGCAGGGCCGGGCACGGAACGGCCACGGAGCGGGCCACGCGGACACGGGAAGGCGGGGAAGCGGATGTCGAGAGCGAGGGTGGCACGGCGCATCGCGGCGGCCGCGGCGTACGGCGGGGGCGGGATCGGCCTGCTGAGCGGCGCCGCGGTGGGGCTGGTGGTGGCGGAGGTCCAGCTGACCCGCCGGAAGGTCGGGCTCCCGGTGGACGAGCCGCCCGGGGCCGACGGGCTGTACGGCGCGGCCTTCGGCGAGCGCGGGGCGCCGCCGCTGCGGCTGGCGTTCCTCGGCGATTCGACGGCCGCCGGGCAGGGCGTCCACCGGGCCCGCCAGACGCCGGCCGCGCTCGTGGCGTCGGGGCTGTCGGCGGTCGCCGAGCGGCCGGTGCGGCTGCGCAACGTCGCCGTCACCGGTGCCTGCTCCGACGACCTCGACCACCAGGTGTCCCGCCTCCTGGCCGACCTCGACCGGGTGCCCGACGTCTGCGTCATCATGATCGGGGCCAACGACGTCACCGAGCGGGTGCCGCTGAGCCAGTCCGTGCGGTACCTGTCGGACGCGGTGACGCGGCTGTGTTCGGCCGGTTGCGAGGTCGTCGTCGGCACCTGTCCCGACCTGGGGTCCGTGGAGCCCATGGGACAGCCCCTGCGGTGGCTCGCCCGGCGGCTGAGCCGCCAGCTCGCCGCCGCGCAGACGATCGCCGTCGTCGCCCGGGGGGCGCGGACGGTCTCGCTGGGCGACCTGCTGGGCCCCGAGTTCGCCGCCAACCCCCGCGAGCTGTTCGGGCCGGACCACTACCACCCCTCCGCCGAGGGCTACGCGACGGCCGCCATGGCCGTCCTGCCGTCGGTGTGCGGCGCCCTCGGGCTGTGGCCGGAGGCGGAGGAGCGGCCCGACGCGGCGCGGCGCGAGGGCCTGCTGCCCGTCGCCCACGCGGCGGTGCGGGCGGCCGCCGAGGGCGGCACGGAGGTCAGCGACGCGCGCGGCCCCTGGGCCCTCCTGCGCCACCGCCGTCGCCGTCGCCCCGCCGCGCAGGACCCGTCCCCGGCGGACCGGGTCCCGGACGGCCAGGACTCCGACGTGGCCGCGCGCGCGGACCGCCCCACCAGCTGACCGTCGGCCGCGGCTCGCTCAGATCACGTCAACTCTCGCCTACCGGGCGCATATTCGCAGCGCGTTGTCAGAGCGGGGCCGTACGGTGGTCCCCATGACTTCCTCCCCGCTCGCCGACGCCCCGCGCCCCGCGGCGGCCGCCGCCGACGTGAACGACGCCATCCGGCGCCTGATGGAGCAGCCGGCCGACACCCGGCGGGCCGAGGAGTACGTCCGCCTGCTGTCCCTGTGGGCCGACACCACCCCCGCTTGGACCACCGCCGCCTGACCCCGGCCCGCCCGCCCCGGCGCCGCCGCAGGGCGCACGGGCAGGCCGTCGCTCCTCTCTCACCCTCAGGGGTGGTTTGGTCGAAATGTCGTTTTTGGCCAGGTGGGCGGCGGGCAACGTGCCAGCGCGAAGGGTCCCGACCGTCGGGGCCCGTGGCGTGAAGGAGCACGATGAGGGGTTTGAAGGCTCTCGGAGCGGGCGCGCTGGCGGTGGCGCTGGTGTCGGGTGTGGCTTGGGGGGCGCAGGCGTCCGACGGCGAAGCCGCTCCGGCCGCTGAGAAGGTGTCGCGGGCCGCGGCGGTCGACGGGTACCAGATCGTCAAGCTGCCGAATGCCAACGTGCCGAACTTCCAGCGGCGCACGGTGCACTGCCCGTCGGGCAAGGTCGCCATCGGCGGCGGCGCGGAGGCCCAGGGCAACGACGCCATCCTGGTCGGCTCGTTCCCGACGGACGACGGAAGGGGCTGGGTCGGTCTCGGCCGGCAGAACAGGTACGGAGACGTGGGCATCTCGGTGTACGCGATCTGCGCACGCGCCTGACCCGCTCCCCCGCGACAGCGCCCCGCCCCCGAAGGGCGGGGCGCTGTCGCGTTCCGGGGGCCGCTCTCCCCGGTCACGCCGGACGGAGCGGCGCCGAAGCGGGAGCCGTGACGGATGGACGGTGGGCGGCGTCGTCATGCCGACGAGCCGCCGCGACGGGCGCCGGCGTGCCCGGAGCCGGACTCGAACCGGCACGGCCCACGAGGCCAACGAGGTTTAAGCTCGTCGTGTCTGCATTCCACCATCCGGGCACCGGCCTTCCGGGGCGCGCCGCAGGGCGACGGCCCGTTCGAGGGTGCGGAACGAGAGTAACCGGATCTGTGCATCGAACGTCGCGTTCGGTGAGCGATGTTGTCTTATTTTATTGACGCCTGACTGTGCGTCAGGCGCAGAAGCAGGGGGCGGGGGTCCGCCGATGGCATATGCCGACGAGCGAGGATTGTCGCAAAGTCGCCCTGTTGACGGACGGGGCGGCTCAGGGTCGGCGTCGGGGTCGGTCGGGGGCGCCGTCATCCTGAGGGAGGACCGCCGCAGCGCCGCGGGTCCGTCGGAAGGCGGCCCCAAGACGGGCTGTGCGGCGGATCCGCGGGGCGGATCGGGCGCCGAGGATGGAGGTGTTCCCCTGACCTCCGTCCGACAGGAGCCCGTTCCCGTGACCACCAGCATCCAGCCCGTCCCGGCCGGCCTCAGCGGCGGCCTGGCCGCCGCGAGCGCCACCGACCTGTCGAAGGTCTATGGCGCGGGTGAGACCAGGGTGGCCGCCCTGGACCGGGTCTCCCTCGACTTCCGGCAGGGCGAGTTCACCGCGATCATGGGCCCCTCCGGTTCCGGCAAGTCCACCCTCATGCACTGCATGGCCGGTCTGGACTCCGTCTCCAGCGGTTCGGCCCGCATCGGCGACACGGAGTTGACCACGCTGAAGGAGAAGAAGCTCACCCAGCTGCGGCGGGACAAGATCGGCTTCATCTTCCAGGCGTTCAACCTCCTGCCCACGCTGAACGCGCTGGAGAACATCACCCTGCCGCTGGACATCGCGGGGCGGAAGGTGGACCGGGCCTGGCTGGACCAGGTGGTCTCCACCGTCGGACTGAGCGGGCGCCTGGGGCACCGGCCGAGCCAGCTCTCGGGCGGCCAGCAGCAGCGGGTGGCCGTCGCCCGTGCCCTGGCCTCCCGGCCGGAGATCATCTTCGGCGACGAGCCCACCGGGAACCTGGACTCCCGGGCCGGCAGCGAGGTGCTGGGCTTCCTGCGCAACTCCGTGCGCGAACTGGGGCAGACGGTCGTGATCGTCACCCACGACCCGGTGGCGGCCTCCTACTCGGACCGGGTCGTCTTCCTGGCCGACGGGCGCATCGTGGACGACATGGCGTCGCCCACGGCGGAGAAGGTCCTGGAGCGCATGAAGGGTTTCGACGCCAAGGGCAGGACGAGCTGAGGCCGGCGACCCGGCCCTCCCGTCCCCCACACCCACCCCGCTGTGCGACACAGCCCCTGACCTGTCTGTAGGACTTCCCATGCTCCGTACCGCCGTGCGCAACGTGCTCGCGCACAAGGCCCGGCTGCTGATGACCATGCTCGCCGTACTGCTCGGCGTGGCCTTCGTGTCCGGCACCCTGGTGTTCACCTCCACGCTCTCGACGGCGTTCCAGAAGAGTTCCGAGAAGGGCTTCGACCACGTCGACGTCGCCGTCCTGCCCGATTCCTCGCAGTCCTCGGGGCCCGGTGACGCACCGGCGCTGAGCCAGCGGCTGCTGGAGGAGGCCGCCGCGCTGCCGGGCGTGGCGGAGGCGACCGGGTCGGTGTCCGGATTCGCCGCCCTGGCCGACAAGGACGGCAAGCTCGTCGGCCAGGGCTGGTCGACGCTGGGCGCCAACCACTACGCCGGTGAGGACGGCCGCGACGACCGCTACACGATGCGGGACGGCCGCGCGCCGGAGCGGGACGGTGAGATCGCGCTGGACGCGAAGACCGCCGAGCGCACGGGCTACGAGGTCGGCGACACCGTGCGGACGTCCGTGAACGGTCCCGTCCGCAGCGAGAAGGTCACCGGGATCTTCACCACGGACGACGGGAACGTCGCCGCCGGTGGCACCCTCGTCCTCTTCGACACCGCCACCGCCCAGCGGCTCTACGCCGCACCGGGCGAGTTCGCCGAGATCACCCTGACCGCCGCCCCGGGCACCTCGCAGGCCGCGCTGCGCGGCGCCGTCGAGGAGATCCTGCCGAAGACGGCCGAGGCCGTCACCGGCGAGAAGCTCGCCGCCGACCAGTCCCGGGCGATCGAGGAGGAGTTGAGCGGGATGCGGACGGGGATGCTCGTCTTCGCGGGCATCGCCCTGTTCGTGGGGGTGTTCATCATCGCCAACACCTTCACGATGCTGGTCGCGCAGCGGACGAAGGAGCTGGCGCTGATGCGGGCGGTGGGCGCGAGCCGCCGTCAGGTGACGCGCTCGGTCCTGATCGAGGCACTGGTCGTCGGTGCCGTCGCGGGGGTCACCGGCCTGGCCGCCGGTGTGGGCGTCGCGGCCGGGCTGCGCGCGCTGATGGGGTCCCTGGGGGTGACGGTGCCGGACGGTCCGCTGACCGTGACCGGGACGACCGTTCTCGTCTCCCTGGCCGTGGGGACGGTGATCACCGTGCTGGCCGCCTGGCTGCCCGCGCGGCGGGCCGCGAAGATCCCGCCGGTGGCGGCGATGAGCAGCCTGCACGCCACGCCCACGACGCGCGGCCTCGTGGTCCGCAACTCCATCGGCTCGGTCCTGGTGGCGGCCGGTGCGGGGCTGGTCCTGCTGGGCACGGGCATGGACGCGGACGCCGCGAAGGGCCCCATGGGGCTGGGCGCCGCCGTCATGGTGATCGGTGTGTTCGTGCTGACGCCGCTGCTGTCCCGTCCGCTGATCGCCGCCGCCGGACCGCTGCTGCGGTTGTTCGGGGTCTCGGGGAAGCTGGCGCGGCAGAACGCCGTCCGCAACCCGCGCCGCACGGCGGCCACGGCGTCGGCTCTGATGATCGGGCTGACGCTGATCACCGGACTGACCGTCCTGGCCGGGGGAGCGCAGAAGGGCATCGAGAAGATGACCGCGGAGTCGCTGACCGCCGACTACGTGGTCAGCATGGCCAACTTCAGCACGCTTTCGCCCGAGGTCGAGGAGAAGCTCGCGGCCGACGAGCGGGTGACCGCCGTCAGCCCGCTGCGCAGCTCGCCCGCCGAGATCGACGGTGACACCGAGTGGGTGATGGGCGTCAGCGGCGAGCACATCGGCGACCTGCTCTCGATGGACTTCACCGACGGCTCCCTGGCCGCTTTCGGCGGCACGAAGGTCGTCGTCGACGACGAGACGGCCGAGCGGTACGGCTGGGAGGTCGGCTCGACGTTCCCGGCGACCTTCGAGGACGGCGAGCGCGGTGAACTGACGGTCGCGGGCGTGTACGAGGGCAACGAGATGGTGCGGAGCATCATGCTCGACACCTCCCTCCTGGACCCGCACATGCAGCGGGTCGACAGCATGCAGGTCCTCGTGAAGGCGGAGGGCGGCGTGAGCGAGGCCACGCAGTCGGCGCTGGAGGCGGCCCTGGGTGACAACCCGGCCATCCTGGTGCAGGACAAGGAGGCCATGTCCGAGGCCATCGCCTCCCTGTTCACGTTCATGCTGAACATGCTCTACGGGCTGCTGGCCATGGCCGTCATCGTGGCGGTGCTCGGGGTGGTCAACACCCTGGCGATGTCGGTGTTCGAGCGGTCCTCGGAGATCGGGATGCTGCGGGCGATCGGTCTGGACCGCCGGGCGGTGAAGCGGATGGTACGGCTGGAGTCGGTGGTGATCTCGCTGTTCGGCGGGGTCATGGGCATCGGACTGGGCGTCTTCTTCGGCTGGGCCGCCGGGGAGATCATCGGCAGCGTGCTCACCACCTACGAACTGGTGCTCCCCTGGGGCCGGATGGCCCTCTTCCTGGCGCTGGCCGGCGTCGTGGGCGTGCTCGCGGCCCTGTGGCCGGCACGCCGGGCCGCGCGCCTGAACATGCTGGCGGCGATCAAGGCCGAGTAGGTCGCCGGGGGAAGGGGGGCGGTCGGACGGTCGCCCTCCGCCGGAGCGGACGTCGAACGGTCCCGGTGCGCACCCCGCGCGCCGGGACCGCCCGCGTTCCCGGGCGGGGTGGCCGTTCCGGCGGCGGTGAGTCCCTGACCTGCCACGACGGGCGTTCAGCGGGGCGACACCGGCGAGCGGAGCCGGCGGTGGGGACCGGCGGGAAGGACCGGCGGGAACCGGGCGGGAGCGAAAGGGGATGCGCCGGGGGCAGTGTTCGACCTCAGCAACGGCAAGCGCGGTCCGAGGAGGAATTCGGTGGCTACTCTGCTCGACTCCCACGACGCCCGGAAGTCCGCCGCCACGGCGACGGGGCGGGGCCCGGAGAACTCCACCGGCTGGTCGCGCCTGCTGGGGCTCGCGGCCTGCCGAGGGGCACGCTTCCGCTTCGGTTCGACGGCCGGCGAGGCCGCCGCCCGCTGCGTCCTGCTGCGCGTCAAACGCGGCCGGCGCACGCTGCGGCACGTGATCGCCGTCGTGCCGGAGCAGCGCACGCTGGACCTGATCGCCGTCGCCCGGCTCTACGGCGGGACCTCGGCCGGGTTCGTCACCCCGGAGGCGACCGACGCCCTCACCGGCGGCACGGACCGTCAGGTGCCGCCCCACTCGGCGGACCCGGGCCTTGAGGTGGTGCTCGACCAGAGCCTGCGGGACGCGCCGGAGATCGGCTTCAACGACGTCCGCCCCTCGGTGGCGGTCACGTTCGCCACCGAGGACTACGCGGCCATCGCCGCGCCGCGCGTCGCGGTGATCACCGCGACCGCCTGAAAGACCCGGCCCACCGGGTACCGCCGGGTCCGTCCCGGCACCACGGCTCCGGGCTGTGGTACGGCGTCTCCCCCGTTGACCCGTACCACAGTCCGGTTCAGGGCTGCCCGCGCACGGGACGCGGACGGGACCGGACCGGGAACGGGGCGGCGCATCATCGAGAGCACACGTTGCCTCCGAGGAGCCACAGCATGCCCAAGATCGCACTCCTGTCCGGCAGTCTGCGCCGGGAATCGTCCAACACGGCCGTCATCGCCACGATTCGCCGCATCCTCGAGCAGCAGGAGGGATGCGAGACGGTCGACATCGCGCTCCGGTCCTTTCCGCCGTTCGACGAGGACGTCGAACGTGCGGGCGGCACCGAGGGGTCGCGGGCCGTCGCGGCGCGGGTCGCCGCGGCGGACGCCCTGATCATCAGTTCGCCCGCCTACAACGGCTACCCCCCGGGGATGCTCAAGAACGCCCTCGACTGGTTGTCCCGGCCGCCGGGTGGCGGCGTCGTCAAGGGCATGCCCGTCGGGATCGCCAGCGCCTCGCCCGGCCGGGCGGGCGGGGCGAACGTGCAGCCCCGGCTGGCCGAGATCCTGACCAACTCCGGCGCGGTGGTGGTCGAGTGCGCCCCACCCGTCACCGTGGGCAACGCGGTCGCGCTGCGCACGCCGGAGGGGATCATCACGGACGCCGCCGTGCACGCCGACCTGGAGCGGCTCGTCGCGGACGTGCTCGCCGCCGTCGGCGCGCCGGCCACCGCCCCCGTGACCGGTTAGGCGCCCGCCGCCCGTCGCCCGCCGCGTCGCCCCCTCCGCCGCCGTCCGGCCCCCTGCCGGACGGCGGCTTTCGTGTGCTCCCGGGCGACCACATGCGATACGCATATGCCCGCACTAAGCACGCCCTCAACCCCCGGTGAATTAAGTGCTCCGCTTCGCCTGATTTCACACTTCCGCTTAACAGGAATGCGGTAGTAGCCTGCCAGTGGCCAAGGAGGAACGACCCGGGAAGAGACACTGCGACTCTCGACACATCGAAAGGCGAACACCAGTCGAGAGGGCAAGAGAATGCGCGTGAAGCTGAGCGACATGGTCGGAATCCTCGCAGCAGCAGCGTTCTCGTGGGGGGTTGTCATCGGGACACCTGGGGACGGCGACAAGGGGCACGCGGTCAGAGCCGACGGCACGGGCGAGATGGTGATCCTGGAGGACAAGGGCAACCCGTGACCGGGCGGCACGACCGGACGCGCGTCGGATCTTCTGAGGGACGGTATCCCGACTCAGAAGATCCGACGCGCGTTTTCGGGTACGCCCATGCGCTGGAACAACTCGTCCGCCTGCCGCAGGAAATCCTCGGCGGCGGCGCGATCACCCGAACTCCTACTGGCTTCGGCCAGACTGTCAAGGGCCTGCGCCATCTCGAATCGGAAATTGATGGTCGAGGCCAGGTCGTATGCGCGACGACTGCGGATCATTGATTCCTCGGCCTCGCCGAGTGCGAGGAACACCCGCCCCGCCATACTCTCCACCGCGGCCTGCCGCACGGCGACGTCCTTCTTCGCCGGGATGTCCAGCGCCCGCTCGATGTACCGCCGGGCCTCCAGGGGCCGGCCCAGCATGATGTGCGCCCCCGCGTGCTGCGCGAGGATGAGCGCCGTGGCGGACGGGCCGTGCCAGTCCTCGCACAGACGCAGTGCCTCACCCAGTTCCTCCAGCGCCCGGTCGGGGCGGCGCAGGCCGATCAGCGCGAACCCGAGGCTGGAGCGGGCGACGATGGTGTGGCCGAGGTCCCCGATGTTCTGCCAGATGGCGATGGCCCGCTCGGCCGCGTCGGCCGCCTCCTCGAACTTGCCCAACCGCACCGTGACGGAGCTGAGCACGTTGAGCGTGCCGGCCAGTTCGCGCAGCGCGCCGAGCTCCTGCTCCAGCAGGCTGGCGCCCTCCAGGAAGCCGAGCGCCTGGTGGAAGTCGCCGAGGCTGTTGTACATCTGGCCGAGTCGGCCCATGCAGCCGGCCTCGCTCTCCCGGTCGCCCAGTGAGCGGGCGAGTCCCAGGGCCTCCTCCAGGCAGGTGATGCCCTCCTCGAACGCCCCCGCCCGCCAGTGCTCCATGGCGAGCGTGGCCAGCATGAGGAGGAGCAGTTCGCCGTCCTTCAGCCGGCGGGCGGCGTCCACCGCCAGCACACAGGCCCGACGCGAGTCCCGGGTGTGGTTGCGGATGGAGGAGTGGAAGGAGAGCGTGCGCGGGAGATAGGCGGCGTGACGTAAGTGGCCCTGCCGATAGGCGAGTTCGACGGCGGCGATCAGGTTGTCCCGGTGCCCGTCGAGCCAGTCGAGCGCGCGGGAGCGACAGGTGAACTCCGCCGGCGACGGCCCGGCCACCGGGATCAGGTCGGTGTGCCGGGAACGCTCCGGGAACAGCATGTCGCACGCGCCTTCCGAGGCCAGCACGTAGTGGTCGAGCAGCCGCCGCACGGCCTCCTGCTCCTGCGCCGCCGTGGCCGCCCCGCGCAGCCCGAGGGCGAAGCTGCGCACCAGGTCGTGGAAGGAGTAGGCGCCCGGCTCCGGCTCCTCCAGCAGATGGGCGTCGAGCAGCGCCTCCAGGGCGTTCTCGGCCTCGACCCCGTCGCGGCCGAGGAGCGCGCCCGCCTCCTCGACCCCGATGCTCTTGCCCGGGTGCAGCCCGAGCAGCAGGAAGTCGCCCCGCTGACCGTCGTTCATGGCCTGGTAGGACATCCGCAGCGCGGCGGCGACGCTGCGGCCCGCCGAGTTGAGTTCGCTCAGCCGTCGGGTCTCGTCGCTGAGCCGGTCGGCGAGCCGCTGGATCGTCCAGTGGGAGCGGTTGCGCAGCCGGGCGGCCGCGATGCGCAGGGCCAGGGGCAGCCGGCCGCAGAGCCGGATCAGCTCGGCGCCCGCCTCCGGCTCGCGGGCGACGCGTTCGTCGCCCAGGGTGCGGCGCAACAGGTCGAGGCCGTCCTCCTCGGACAGCGTGCCGAGCGAGAGCCAGTCCGCGCCGTCCAGGTCCACCAGGCGGGGCCGGCTGGTGACGAGGGTCAGACACCCGGGGGACGCGGGGACCAGCGGCCGGACGTGCTCGGCGTCGGCCGCGTTGTCCAGCACGACGAGCAGCCGGCGCTGCTTGGTGATGGAGCGCCACAGCGCCGTGCGCCCGGCCACGGTCGTGGGCATCTCCTCGCTGGGCACCCCGGACGCCGCGAGCAGGGCCTCCTGGGCCACGGCCGCGCTGAGCGGTTCCTGACCCGGGGTGTAGCCGCGCAGGTCGACGAAGAGCTGGCCGTCCGGGTAGTCCTCGACGAGGCGGTGCGCGGCGCGGATGGCCAGGGCCGTCTTGCCGCTGCCGCCCATCCCGTCGATGGCGATGATGCGGGCGCACTCGCCGGAGGCGCGGCCCACGGCGTCGGTGATCCAGTGCAGCTCCGACTCGCGTCCGGAGAAGTCCCGCAGGTCGTACGGGAGGGCGCTGGGGACGGCGGCCGCCGGGGCCGGGCTGCGCGGTACCGGTACAGCCGCCGGTTCCGGGGAGGAACTCGGCGGCTGTACCGGCGCGGTGGGTGCCTCGCCGTCCGGATTCGGCTCCGGCCCGGCGGGCGGCGGGACCACGGTGTCCGGGGCCGACTCGCCCGGCGGCGCGAGCTCGGGGCTGTGCCGCAGGATGCGCTCGTAGAGCACCGCCAGCTCCACGCTCGGGTCGATGCCCAACTCGTCGGCGAGCAGGGTGCGGACGCGGTTGTACTCCTCCAGTGCCTCGGCCTGCCGCCCGGTGCGGTACAGGGCCAGCATGAGGTGGCCGCGCAGGGTCTCCCGCAGCGGGTGCTGGTTGACGAGGGTGCGCAGTTCCCCGATGACGGCGCCGGCCTCCCCGGCCTCCAGTTGCAGGTCGATGAGTTGTTCCGCCGCGCTGAGGCGCTGCTCCTCCAGGGCGGCGGACGCGGCGTCGATGACGGGGCCGCCGAAGCCCGCCATCACCGGGCCGCGCCACAGCTCCAGGGCGGACTGCAACGCCTCGACGGCGGCGGGGCGGTCACCGGCGGCCACGGCCTGCCGGGCGCGGGCCACTCCGGCGCGGTACTGGGCGAGGTCGAGCTGCCTCTCGGTGAGGACGGCGCGGTAGCCGGGCCCGTCGGTCACGATGAACGAGGCGCCGTCCGGAATGCGCTGGCGCAACTCGGCCACGGCCTTGCGGATCTGGTGGAACGCGCTGCTGGGCGGGGCGTTGTCCCACGCGGCCTCGACCAGCCGGGCCACCGGGACGACGCGGTTGGCCTCCAGCAGCAGCATCACGAGGGTCCGTTCGCGCAGTGCCCCGCCCAGACGCAGCGGGACATCGCCGTACCACCCCTCCAGTGCGCCGAGAATGCGGAAACTGGGAACGCTCGTTCTCGTAGCACCCACCATCATGGCTCGCCAGCCCCCCGTCGCTGTACAACGCCGTGCGTGAGTATCGGCGCCCGATTCTATGCACTGGGCGGTGCGGCAGCAACGAAAGCCGCACGGAGCGCGATCACGCGGTCACCTCCGTTCGGGGGCCGACGGTATCCGAACGGAACCCGGTCGGTAAGCGAGTAGGACACGAGCGAGACATCCTCCGGACAACCGTGGATGCGTGGCATCCGGCAGGGCTTCGGTCAGGGGGAACGATGGAAACCGGCCATGATCTGGTGGGCAGTCTCTGCGAGGGTCTCTTCGCCTCTCTCCTGCGGCGCGATCAGCGGGTGAAGGCGGAGAGCTACGTACGGGCCCTGCTGGCCGCCGAGGGGCGCAAGACGCTGCGGAACATCGCCGAGCAGATGGGCGGCGAGTCGGCGCAGCAGAGCGTGCACCACTTCATCAGCAGCTCCTCGTGGGACTGGTCGGCGGTGCGCCGGTCGCTGGTCCAGCGGGTGGAGCGGGAGATCGCGCCGCGCGCGTGGGTGGTGCGCCCGCTCGTGATCCCGAAGGCCGGACCGCACTCGGTGGGCGTGGGGCAGCAGTTCGTGCCGCATCTGGGCCAGACGGTCAACGCCCAGCAGGCGTACGGCGCGTGGCTGGCCACGGAGGGCGCGAGCGTGCCCTGCAACTGGCGGCTGGTGCTGCCCGACAGCTGGCTCACGGACCCCTTACGGCGCTCCCGGGCCTGCATCCCCGCGACGAGCCGGACGGCCGGGCTGGAGGAGTGCGCGGGCGACGCCGTGCGGCAGGTGGCCGGTGACCCGGTGCCGCGTCGGCCCGTCGTGGTGGACGCCAAGGGGCTCGACGCCGCCCGGGCCGTCCGTCACTTCGGGGCGGGCCGGGTGCCGTTCCTCCTGCGGATCGGTCCGCAGACCCGGGTGCGCGTGGACAGCTCCCGGTTGCACGCCTACTGCGACGCGCCGGTCGCGGCGGAGCAACTCGTCACCACCATGAAGCAGTTCCGCCGCCAGGCCGAGGTGCACTTCCGCGGCGGCGTCACGCACAGCGGGGTGACGGCGGCCATCCCCGTCGTCGTGGACGGGGTGCGCGGCCGGCTGCCGATGCTGCTGCTCGCCGACTGGCCCGTGGCGGGGCACGGCCCGGCGGCGCTGTGGCTGGCCCGGCCGGGCGGGATGCCCCTGCCCGGGCTGCTGCGGTTGGCCCGGCTGGCGGACACCGTCGAGCGCGACTCCGCGCAGATCTCCGAGGGCATCGGCATCCGCGACTTCGCGGGCCGCTCCTTCCAGGGGTGGCACCGGCACATCACACTGGCCTCGGTGGCCCACCTGGCGGTGGTCCTGTCCGGGGCGCGGCAGGCGAGCCGTCCGCGCCGCCTGACCGCCGCCTGACCGCCGCCTGACCGCCGCGGGCCGAGGCCCGCCCGACGCGCCGGGTCCGTGCGCCCCGCCGGCGCCTGACGCCTTCAAGCACTGTGCGAGCGGTGTTCCAGACCGGGCGGGGACCGTGGTGTCCATGATGCGACTCCCGCCCACCGAAGACCGGGTGGCCGCCCTGGAACGGCTGCTCGGAGACCCGCGCGACCGCACGAAGCCGCTCTCCAACGCGGCGGTGCTGGCCGCGGACCGGCGTGGCGAACTGCCGCTCGGCGGCGAACCGACCCTCGCCGCCTACGGACTGCACGAGGAGTTCGTCCCCTCCGAGCTGGGAGGCCGGCTCACCGGTCTGGACGCCGTCGCCCGGCTGCTGCGGGCCGTCTGCCGACGGGACTCGGCACTCGGCCGGGGCTACGGTGCCGCCTCCGTGCTGCCCGCCCTGTGCGGCTGGCACTACGGGGACGAGGAGCAGCGCCGCGCGCTCGCCGGGGTTCTGCGGGAGGGCGGCCGGCTGGCCGCCGCGCCCCGCGAGGCCCCGACGGGGGGCGCGGGCGTGCGGGCCACGCCCGGCCCGGACGGGCTGACGCTGGACGGCCGGACGTCGGCCCGGCTGAACATCCCGCGCGCCGACGCCTACGTGGTCCTGGCCCAGCACACCGACGGCTCCGGGGACACACTGCTCCTCCTGCCCCGCGACGTCCTGCCGGCCGGCTGTGTACGCGAGGTGCCGGGACAGGACCTGCCCGCCATGCGGCGGCTGCCGGTCGGCGAGCTGCACTTCGACGGCTGGCCGGTGCCGCCGGGGCGGGTGCTGGGCACGGCCGGGCAGGGCTCGGCCGCCGTGGTGCGCGCCCAGCAGATGGCCCGGCCCCTCGTCCCGGCCATGGCGATCGGCTCCGCCGACACGGCGCTGCGTTCGGTGGTGTGCGTGACCCTGGCCGGGGGCGGGGCCGGGCCGGCGCTCAGCTCCCGCTACGCCCAGGAGGTCATCGCCTCCGCCTTCGTCGACCTCCTGATCGCCGACTGCCTGACGCTGGCCACGCTCCGTTCCCTGCACCTGCTGCCGGACCGGTCGAGCCTGTGGTCGGCGGCGAGCACCTATCTCGGGCACCGGCTGCTCCAGCAGAGCACCGGGGACCTGCTGCCCGTGCTCGCCCACGCCCGGCACGACGGGGTGGGGTACGGCACGTTCCGCAAGCACCTGATCGACCTGTCCGAGCTGCCGCCCGGCCCCACGGGCGCGGCGGCGGCCCTGTCCTCGCTGGTGCCGCAGCTGGCCACGCTGGCCCGGCGCTCGTGGACGCCGCGCGCGGGCGGCGGGGACGAGGTCGCGGAGCTGTTCCACCTGCACGACCCGCTGCCGCCGCTGGACGCGGAGCGGCTGAAGGTCGCCGCCGCCGACGACCCGCTCACCTCCCTGCTGGCCGACCCGGACGCGCTGCTCGCCGCGGCCCCCGATCCGGGCCCGCACGCGGAGGCCGTCCGCGCCCGAACGGCGGCGCTCTCCGGGCACCTGCGGGAACTCGCGGCGGAGTGCCGGGAACTGCCCGAGCGCGACCCGTCGGTGCTGGCCAACCCGCGCGGCTACGCCCTGGCCGAGCGGTACACGCTGCTCGCCGCGGCGGCCGCGTGCCTGGGCGTGTGGCGGCACGGGGTGACGCGCACCGGCTGCCCGTTCCTGACCGAGCCGGCGTGGCTGACGGCCGCGCTCGGCCGGATCTGCCTGCGCCTCGGGCTGCCCGGAGCCGAGCCGGGCGGCGAGGACACCGACGCGCTGGTGGCCCACGTGGTGGCCCGGTACCACCAGGGCCGCTCCCTGGACCTGTACGGAACGGTGCTGGGCGACGTGACGCCGAACGCCGAGGTTCCCGGGCAACCGCCCGTCCCGCAGCCGCAGGAGGTCGGCGGGCGGGTCTGAGCGGCGGGACGCACGCCGCCGCCCCCTGGACAGGGGGCGGCCACGGGGGCAGCCACAGCGACAGCGACAGCGACACGAAGGAGACACGTCATGGCGGCACGCAGCGGCCTGGCAGGGCCGCCCCCCGTCCGGGTGAGCGGGTTCGAGGAGGCGTGGGACGGCCTGGACACCGGCCTGCGCGACAGTGACTACGTCCTCGCCTACGGGTTCCTGGCCGACTGGGCACCACGGGACCTGGCCTGCCCCGAGCTGATCCGGCTGCTCGGCACCGAGGCCGAGCGCTTCGAGCAGTTGAGCCACGACGAGTCCAAGCGCCGGTTCGCGGCCTCCCGCGTGCTGCTCAAGCGCGTCGCGGCGGCGGCGCTCGGCGCCCACCCGGGCCAGCTGGAGCTGGCCCGGAACCCCAACGGCCGCCCCTACATACGGGGGTGCGGACAGCTGGAGATGTCGTTGAGCCACACGGCCGAGGTGATGGTCGTGGGGCTGAGCAGACGCGGCGCGATCGGGGTGGACGTCGAGTCGGCGAAGCGCTCGGTGTACGGGCGCGGCCTGGAGGACGACGTCTGCACCCAGCACGAGCGGGACGCGCTGGAGTGGCTGCCCGAGGAGGACCGCAACGCCGCCGTGATCCGGCTGTGGACGCTGAAGGAGGCGTACAGCAAGGCGCTGGGGCACGGGCTGCGGCTGCCGTTCCACTCCTTCGGCTTCACCACGCCGCTCGCCGCGACCGGCGTGCCCCGGCTGCTGCGGGTGGACGGTTCCCCGGGGAACGACGCCGGGTGGCAGTTCGAGACGCACCCGCTGCCGGAGGGCTACACCGTCAGCGTGGCGGTGGAGCCGGCGCCCGCGGGCAGCCGTCCGCAGGCGCACGCCGGGGCCCTCATCGACGGCCGCGTGACGTCCGCCGTGCTGGGCTGCTACCTCAAGGACGAGGCGAAGGCCAACGCCGCGGCGCAGGCCACCGCCGCGGAGGGTGCGCGGGGGCAGGGGTGAAACCGACCCTGACGGAGGTGGCGGACGGCGTGTTCGCCTACCTCCAGCCGGACGGCGGCTGGTGCCTGAACAACGCGGGCGTCCTCACCTCACGGGGCACGACCGCGCTGGTCGACACCGCGGCCACCGAGGCGCGGGCCCGCGCGCTGGCCGACGCGGTCCGCCGGGTGGCGTCCGCGCCGCCCCGGTACGTCGTCAACACCCATCCGCACGGCGACCACACCTTCGGGAACGCGGTGTTCGCCGAGCACGCCGTGATCGTGGCGCACGAGGCGACGCGCGCGGAGATGGACGTGGCCGGGCTGCACCTGACCGGGCTGTGGCCGGACGTCCATTGGGGCGAACTACGGGTCGAGCTGCCGTCGTTGACCTTCCGCGACCGGGTCACCCTGCACGTGGGCGACGTGCGCGCGGAGCTGCTGCACTTCGGCACCGGCCACACGACGAACGACACGGTGGTGTGGCTGCCCGAGCAGCGGGTGCTGTTCACCGGGGACGTCGTGATGTCCGGCGCGACCCCGTTCTGCCTGACGGGTTCGGTGGCGGGCTCGATCGCGGTGATCGACGCGCTGCGGGAACTGGGGCCCGAGGTGGTGGTAGCGGGGCACGGTCCGGTGGCCGGGCCGGAGGCGTTGGACGTGAGCCGGGGCTACCTGCGGCTGGTGCGGGACCTGGCGGCGGAGGGGCTGGCGGCCGGGTGGACGCCGCTGGAGACGGCCCGCGCGGCGGACCTCGGCCCGTACGCCGGGCTGTTGGACTCCGAGCGCCTGGTGCCGAACCTCCACCGGGCCTACGCCGAGGCCCGGGGCGCGGAACCGGGCGCGTGGCTGGACATCGAGTTGCTTTTCGCGGAAATGATCGAATTCCACGGGCGGTTACCCGTCTGTCATGCCTGAGATCTCTGTGCAGGCCGGAAAGGGGCATGCGTGAGCATCACCGAGGACCATCCGGTACGGAAGGAATCGGCACCGGTCGATTCGGCACCGGAGGAATCGGCGCCGGCGGATTCGGCGCCGTCCTCCGACGGAACACGGGCTGGCGCGGCGGAACTCCACGCGCTCCGCGCGCGTGTTCAGGCGGGACCGGACGAAAAGGCGACGGCCGCTCAGCACGCCAAGGGAAAACTCACCGCGCGGGAACGGCTCGCCCTGCTGTTCGATCCCGGGACCTTCGTCGAGACCGAGGCGTTTCGGCGGCACCGGGCCACCGGGTTCGGGCTGGAGGCGAGGAGGCCGCACACGGACGGCGTGCTCACCGGCTGGGGACAGGTCAACGGGCGGACGGTCTTCGCCTACGCGCACGACTTCCGCATCTTCGGCGGCGCGCTCGGCGAGGCCCACGCCCAGAAGATCCACAAGGTGATGGACCTGGCCGAGAAGGCCGGGGCGCCCGTCGTCGGCCTGTGCGACGGTGCCGGGGCGCGCATCCAGGAGGGCGTCACCGCGCTCGCCGGGTACGGCGGCATCTTCCAGCGCAACGTGCGCAACTCCGGGGTGATCCCGCAGATCAGCGTCATCATGGGGCCCTGCGCGGGCGGCGCGGCCTACTCACCGGCCCTGACCGACTTCGTCTTCATGGTCAAGGGCACCGCGCAGATGTTCATCACCGGACCGGACGTCGTCCAGGCGGTGACCGGGGAGGAGATCACCCACGAGGCCCTGGGCGGTGCCGACGTGCACGCCACGACCTCGGGCGTCGCGGGGTTCACCTACGACAACGAGGAGTGCTGCCTGCGGGACGTGCGGCACCTGCTCGGGTACCTCCCCGCCAACAACCGCGAGCTGCCGCCCGCCGAGCCGACCTGCGACGCCGCCGACCGGCGCACGGAGGCGCTGCTGGACATCGTGCCCGCCGACCCGAACCGCTCCTACGACGTCACGCGGGTCATCGCGGAGATCGTGGACCACGGCGAGTACTTCGAGGTGCACGAGCGCTGGGCGCCGAACGTCGTCTGCGCGCTGGCCCGGCTGGACGGGCGCGTCGTCGGGATCGTGGCCAACCAGCCCGCGCGGCTGGCCGGGGTGCTCGACATCGAGTCCTCGGAGAAGGCCGCGCGCTTCGTCCAGATGTGCGACTCCTTCAACATCCCGCTCGTCACCCTGGTCGACGTGCCCGGCTTCCTGCCGGGCGTCGGGCAGGAGCACGGCGGCGTCATCCGGCACGGGGCGAAGCTGCTGTACGCCTACTGCAACGCGACCGTGCCGCGCGTCCAGCTCATCCTGCGCAAGGCCTACGGCGGCGCGTACATCGTGATGGACTCCCGCTCCATCGGCACCGACGTGTCGCTGGCCTGGCCGGTCAACGAGATCGCCGTGATGGGCGCGGAGGCCGCGGCGGGCGTCGTCTTCCGCCGGGAGATCGCCGCCTCGCCCGACCCGGAGGCCACCCGCGCGGAGCGCATCAAGGAGTACCGCGACGAGCTGATGCACCCCTACTACGCCGCCGAGCGCGGGCTGGTGGACGACGTCATCGACCCGGCCGAGACCCGCGCCGTCCTCATCCGCACGCTCGCCGTGCTGCGGGACAAGCACGCCCCGCTGCCCAGCCGCAAGCACGGCAACCAGCCGCAGTGAGCCCTCCCGGCCGCACGGCCGGGAGGGGACCGACCGGGGAGGAAGACCATGGCCGACACACCCGGAACGACCGGATCCAACCCACCGGAGCCCGCGAACCGGCTGCTGGGCGCGGCGAGCTGGCGCATCACCCGGGGCTCGCCCACGGCCGAGGAGGTGGCCGCCCTCGCCGTGGTGCTGAGCGCCCGGCTGCGCGAGCGGGACGCCCTGGCCGACGGCGCGGCGGCCGGCCGGGGCGGCGTCCGCTGGGGCTTCGTGAGCAGGCCGGACCATCCCGCCGCCCGCTCCTGGGTCCACCGGCCGCTGCCCGGCTGGCGCAGTGCCGCATGAGCCGTCTCGGCCGATGTGACACTCTCGGCCGTCCGTGATGGGGGAATCGCACGCACACGCCTACGGTTTGGATGCCAACCTCTCAGAATTCGGAGCAGCACCACGCGGCATCGCATTCTTCACTCATGAAGAGGAGCATGTGCAGTGCGATTCAACCTCATCGGCCCCTTCGAAATCGTCAGCGACGACGGCAGAACCCATCTGCCGAGCACCCCCAAGGTGTGCCAGACCCTGGCTCTGCTGCTGACCCGGCCCAACGAAATCGTGACGTCGGACTGCCTCGTTCAGGAATTGTGGGGCGAACGGCCGCCGCGCAGTGCCATCACGACGCTCCAGACGTACATCTACCACGCGCGCCGGATGTTCGAGAGCGAGCAGCTGATCCCGTCCGAACGCGCCCTGCTGGTCACCCACGCCCCCGGCTACCTGATCGCGGTGAACGACGACGAGGTCGACATCCGCGTCTTCGAACGCCTGGTGGCCCGCGCCCAGACGGAACTGAGCCAGGGGCAGCCGGCCGCCGCCGCGGGCCATCTGAACCGGGCGCTGGAGCTGTGGCGCGGACCGGCGCTGTCCAACATCCCGGCGGGCGACATGCTGAGCGGCCACATCGTGCACCTGGAGGAGGTCCGCATCCGCGCGCTGGAGCTGCGGATCGAGGCCGACAACCAGCTCGGCCGGCAGCGGGAGTCGATCCCCCAGCTGCGCAAACTGGTGAACGACTACCCGCTCAACGAGTGGTTCCACGGCCAGCTCATCGCGGCCCTGGGCTGCTCGGGCCGGCGCGCGGAGGCGCTCCAGGCGTACCAGAACCTGCGCCGCATCCTGCACGACGAGCTGGGCTTGGAGCCCTCGCCCGAGTTGCAGCGGCTACAGCTCCAGGTGCTCAACCCGCCGGCGTCGGGTTCCACGTCCCGGCCCCTGCCCCCCACCGAGCCGGTCCGCGACCAGCTGCGCGTCCCCACCTTCGCCTGAGCGCCGCAGCACGGCCGCCCCGACACGTCTCCGCCCCGCTGAACAGGCCCAGCGGGGCGGAGACGTGTGTCCGGGCCGGGCCGGCGCCTCAGGACCGGGCGACGCAGAAGTCGCGGACGGTGTCGGCGATGTGGGCGGTCCGTTCCTCGTCGAGCCCGGGGTAGACCCCGACCCAGAAGGTGTGCTCGGCGACGAGGTCGCTGCCCGTCAGCGGACCGACCGTGCGGTGCGGGCGGTCCAGGTAGGCCGGGTGCCGGGTGAGGTTGCCCGCGAAGAAGCGCCGGGTGCCGATGGCGCGGGACTCCAGGTGGTCCACCAGCTCCTTGCGGGAGTAGCGCGCCTCGGGTGAGACCGTGAGGGCGAAGCCGAACCAGCTGGGGTCGCTGCCCTCGGTCGCCTCGGGGAGGATCAGGCCGGGCACACCGTCCAGCGCCGTCCGCAGCGCCTGCCAGTTCGCCCTGCGCGCCCGTGTGAAGGCGGGGAGCTTGGCCAGCTGGCTCAGCCCCAGGGCGGCCTGGAGGTCGGTGGACTTCAGGTTGTACCCGACGTGCGAGAAGATGTACTTGTGGTCGTAGCCGTGCGGCAGCGTCCCGAGCTGGTAGTCGAACCGCTTGAAGCACCGGTTGTTCTCGCCCGG
Organism: Streptomyces chumphonensis; assembly: GCF_014779715.1. Lineage (GTDB taxonomy): Bacteria > Actinomycetota > Actinomycetes > Streptomycetales > Streptomycetaceae > Streptomyces > Streptomyces chumphonensis. Next base: position 13,181 of record NZ_JACXYU010000017.1, on the reverse strand, counting down.
TTCGCACCAGCAGTCCCGGCCCCAGTCCCGGAGCGACTCCACGATCCGCGCCAGCGCCAGGTTGTCCGTCAGGACGCAGCCGCCCTCGCCCATGGCGATGTGGTGGGCCGGGTAGAAGCTGGTGGTGGCGATGTCCCCGAAGGTGCCGGTCAGCCGCCCCCGGTAGGTCGAGCCGACGGCGTCGCAGTTGTCCTCGATGAGGAACAGGTCGTGCTCCTCGGCGAGCCGGGCGACCTCCTCGACCGCGAACGGGTTGCCGAGGGCGTGCGCGATCATGATGGCCTTCGTCCTCGGCCCGACGGCCTCGGCGATGCGTTCCGGGGTGGTGTTGTAGGTGGGGATCTCCACGTCGACGAAGACGGGCACCAGGCCGTTCTGGATGATCGGGTTGACCGTGGTCGGGAAGCCCGCCGCGACGGTGATCACCTCGTCGCCCGGCACCAGCCGGCGGTCCTCCAGCTGCGGCGAGGTGAACGCCGTCATGGCCAGGAGGTTCGCGGAGGAGCCGGAGTTGGCCAGATGGGCCTTGCGCAGCCCCAGGAAGCGGGCGAAGTCCCGCTCGAAGCGGCGCGAGCTGCGGCCCGCCGCGATCCGCATCTCCAGGGCGGCCTCCACCAGCGCGGTGCGGTCCTCGGCGTCGAACACCGCGCCGGAGGGCCACACCTCGGTGACCCCGGGCTCGAAGGGACGCCCGGTGGCCTCCTCCTCGGCCTCCTGGTAGGCGTGGACGAGGTCGAGGATCCGCGCCTTCAGTTCGGCCCGGGTGTCCGGCCCGGCCTCGGGCCTGGTCTCGGTCGTGACGGCTGCTGACGTCGTCATGCTCGGTCGCCTCCTGCGGCGTCTGATGCGGTTCGTTGGACGGCGGCGATCAGTTCCGCCTGCCGGTTGATCGCCTCGCCCGCCGTGCCGGCGCGGGAGGTGACGGCGCGCACGAAGGCCCCCACCGTGCCCGCGCACTGGTCGAAGGGCTCCCCCGGGACCCGCTCGACGCCGTCGGGCCGCTCGATGACGACCGTGGGCCGGTGGTCGGCGGGCGGGGTGAAGGCGTGGTCGAGCCGGAGCCGCCCCTCGGTGCCCAGCACCTCGTAGCGGGAGGTGTAGTGGTGGTCCATGCCGAACGTGAGCTGGGCGGTCACCCCGTCGGGGCGGCGCAGCAGGGCGGCCCCGGCCACGTCGACGCCGTACCGGGGGTCGGTGTACGCCGTGGCACCGACGACGGTGAGCGGCGACCCGAGCAGCAGCGACGCCGCCCGCAGCGGATAGCAGCCGACGTCCAGCAGCGCGCCGCCGCCCAGCTCCGGGCGCAGCCGGATGTCCCCGGCCGGGCGGCGCGGGACGGTGAACGCGGCGCTCACCGCGCGCGGCCGCCCGACGGCGCCCTCCGCGAGGAGCCGCCGCACCAGCCGGTGCTGCGGGTGGTGGACGAACAGGTGGTTCTCCAGCAGCACGAGCCCCGCCGCGCGCGCTTGGGCGACGAGCGCGGCGGTGGCGGCGGCGTCCGTGGTGAGCGGCTTCTCGGCGAGCACGTGCTTGCCCGCCGCGAGGGCCCGCCGCACCCAGGTCGCGTGCAGGGCCGCGGGCAGCGGCACGTAGACGGCGTCCACGTCGGGCCGGGCGAGGACCTCCGCGTAGCCGGTCACCGGCGCGCCGCCGAACCGGGCGGTGACGGCCGCGGCCTTCGCCGCGTCCCGGCTGCCGACGGCGGCGAGGGTGACCCCCGGGGTGCGCGACACCGCCGGCAGCATCCGCCGTACGGCGATGTCGGCGCAGCCCAGGACGCCCAGCCGCAGGCTCATCGCCACCACCGCAGGCAGGTCAGCAGGTTGCGTGCCTCCACGTCGACCTGGCCGGGGACGCGCACCAGGTCGGCCAGCTGGCGCGGCGTCAGCCAGACGAAGCCCGGCCCCGGATCGCGCGGCGCGTCCTCGTCGAGCACGACGGTGTAGCGGTTCGCGGCGTGGTGGAAGCGTCCGCCCTCCTCGGAGTGCGTGACGTCGAGCAGCCGGGCGGCGTCCGGGGCGTCCCGCACGGCGTCCAGGAAGCGCGGCCGGTCCCCGGGGGGCAGGTGCGCGTGGTTGGCGGGCAGGCACTGGACGGTCGGGGCGAACTCGGCGACGTCGAACGACCCGGCCTCCGTCCGGATCTGCGCGAGCAGGTGCGGGACGCCGTCGAGGTGCCGGGCCAGGAAGCCGATCAGGCCGCGTCCGACGGGGGCCAGCATGGGCTGGGACCAGCGGGCGACCTCGCGCCCGTCGGCCTCCACGTCCACGCCGATGACGGTGAAGTAGCGTCCGTCCTCGTGCCGCAGCTCCGCCCCGTTGTCGCTCCAGCCCTTCACCTCGTTCAGCGGGACACGCCGCCGGGTGACGGCGTGCGCGGCACGGACCTCGGTGAGGTGGCCGATCAGCTCCGCCATGGTGTGCGCGGCCCGGTCGGTGTCGTCGGCCCCGTCCAGGACCGCTGCCTCCGGCCGCCCGTGCCGGCCCCAGGGCAGGCCGGCCAGGACGGACCGGGTGTCCATGTTGACCAGGTGGTCCTCGCGCAGCAGCTCCCCGATCTGCGCGGCCGTCAGCCAGCAGAAGCCGGGCAGCACCGGCACGTCCCCGGTGACCTCCACGATCATGTTGCGGTTGCGCTTGCCGAGGAACCAGGAGCCCTGCTCCGACTGGAGGGCGTCCAGCAGCACCCGGCCCCGGCGCGGCCCGAGGAAGTGCTCCAGGTAGGGCACGGCCCGACCGGCGTGCACCCGGGTGTAGTTGGAACGGGTGGCCTGCACCGTCGGGGAGAGCTGGAGCAGGTTGATGTTGCCCGGCTCCATCTTGGCCTGGAGCAGGAAGTGCGGCACGCCGTCGAACTCCCGCACGACGATGCCCAGGACGCCGTGCTCCGGCTGCACGATGATGGGCTGCGACCAGGAGGGCGTCACGCGGCGGCCGGTGGTGACCTCCACGCCCTCGACGGTGAAGAACCGGCCGGTGCGGTGCCGGAGGTTGCCGGTCCCCGGCTCCGCCGCCCAGCCGTCCAGCGCGTCGAGCCGGACCGGGGTCACGCGGTGGCGCTGGACCCGCCGCTGCTCGGCGAACCAGGTCGTGAACTCGCTCGTCTGCCGGAACACGGCGTCCTCCGGGGCGTCAGGGCCGGTGCTCGGCGAGGGCGGACAGGATCGCGGTCTGCCGCGTGTCGCGGGCGCGGACCAGCTCCTCGTAGCGGTCCGTGCCGTAGGCCGCCTCCGCCTGCTCGATGAGCGAGGTGATCGTCTCCTCGTCCAGGCCGGGCGTGCCCAGCAGCTCCCAGCCCTTCTCCAGGCCGGCGCCGAGCGTGCCCAGCCACTTGCGCAGGCCGCCGGTGCCGCCGCCGAGGTGGAAGGCGAGGAACGGGCCGACGGTCGCCCAGCGCAGGCCGATGGAGTGGGTGACGACCTCGTCCAGCTCCTCCAGGCTGACGACGCCCTCCTTGACCAGGTGGATGCTCTCGCGCAGCAGCGCGGACTGGAGGCGGTTGGCCGCGAAGGCCAGGATCGGCCTGCGCAGGGCCACGGGGTGGCGACCGACGGAGCGGTAGAAGGCCAGGGCCTCCGCCACGGCGTTCGGCGCCGTGCGCTCCCCCGCCACGACCTCCACCAGGGGCACGACGTGCGGCGGGTTGAAGGGGTGGCCGACGACCAGCCGGGAGGAGTCCGCCATGCGCTCGCCCATGGCGTCCGGGTCCAGCGTCGAGGTGGAGGAGAGGATCAGCGCCCCGGCCGGGGCCGCCTTGCCGATCCGGGCGAACAGCTCCCGCTTCAGCTCCAGGTTCTCCGGGGCGTTCTCCTGGACGACGTCGGCCTCGGCGACGGCCCGCTCCAGGTCCGGTTCGAACTCCAGGCCCGCCGCGAGGGCGGCCGGGTCCTGCGGGCCCCCGGGGAGGAAGGGCGCGGACAGCTCCAGGGAGTCCCGGACGATCCGCTCGGCCTCGGGCCTGCGGCTGTTGACGACCACGCGCAGCCCGTGGCCGCGGAAGAGGGCGATCCAGCCCAGCCCGATCGTGCCCGCGCCGACGACGGTGACGGTGCGCTGACGGTTGGTGTCGGTGTCGCTCATCGCTGCTCCGCGACCTCGCTTCCGAGCTTGGGGATGACCTGCTCGGCCATCAGACGCAGGGTGGTGGCGGCGTCCTCGAAGGACAGGTGGCCCGAGTGCACGCCGAGACTGATCGTGATGTCGTCGCCGAACCAGGCCGCGATCTGCTCCAGTTGACCGCGGACCTGCTCCGGTGCGCCGACGAGGAGCTTGCCCGCGGCCATCTTGTCCTCGAAGTGCGAGCGCTTCGTCGCCTCGACAAGCTTCTCGTAGCCGGGGTAGGCGCTGCTGCGCGTGCTGCCCCAGGAGGCCACGGCGTCACTGATCGCCGCGGTGTTGCGGGCGTCGTCACGCCGGCCCAGCTCCCGCGCCCGGTCGCCGTCGGGGGCGACGACGCAGGGATAGCTGAAGTGGATCCGCTCGGTGCCCGGTTCGCGCCCGGAGGCGGCCCACTCCGCGCGGTAGATCCGCAGCCGCTCCTGGAGCTCCTCGGTGGACATCACGTTCGGCACCGTCTGGAGGTGGTGCCCGGCGCGTCCCGCCTCGGCGCAGGACTCGGCGCTGCGGGCCGTCGTCACGAACACCGGCGGGTGGGGCCGCTGCACCGGGCGGGGCAGCAGCGTGACCGGGCCGAAGCGGTGGAACGTCCCCTCCCAGACGGTGTCCTCCTCCGTCCACAGCTGCTTGATCGCGGCCACGCCCTCGACGAAGCGGTCCTTGCTCTCGTCGATCGGCACCCCGAACGCCGTGAACTCGTCCGGCAGGAAGGCCCGGCCGAAGGCCGCGTCCACCCGGCCGCCGGAGATGGCGTCCAGCATGGCGAGCTTCCCGGCCAGCTTCACCGGGTGCTGGAAGGCGGGGATCGTCGCGCTGGTGCCCAGCCGCACCCGGCGGGTGCGGCCGGCGGCGGCGGCCAGGAAGGTGACCGGATCGGGGCTGTAGCCGCCGTAGGAGAAGAAGTAGTGCTCGACCATCTTCACGTGGTCGAAGCCGAGTTCCTCGGCGAGGTCGACCAGGCGCAACGCCTCGTCGAAGTAGTCGGGGGCGGGCTTGTCGGCCGGGCCCACGGTGGGGAAGAAGACGATGCCGAACCTCATGCCGACTCCCCCGCGCGCTCGTCGTGCCCGGCACCGTCGTGGGTGAGGTCGCGGCTGCGCACCCGCCAGCCGCCGTCCCCCGCCACCAGGTGGTCGTGGCAGACCACGCTGGCGAAGATCTCCAGCGCCCCGCCGCGCGGGGTGCGCATGGCCAGCGCGTACGCCCGGGTGCGCAGCGAGCCGTCCGGCTGCGGACGGACGTCGAGCATGCCCAGCCAGTGCCGGAAGTCGATCCCCTCGGCGTCCAGCCGCCGCTGCCGCTCCCGGCAGGAGGCGCGGATGACCTCCCGGCCGCGCAGCGGCTCCTTCAGCCGGCTGGCCTCGGCGAACACGGCGTCCTCGGTGAACGTGTCGGCCCAGGCGTCGGGGTGCCCGTCGTCGATCAGGCCCATCTGCCGGGCGTAGAACTGCTGGACCTGGGCGTACAGGTCGGCCGACACGTAGGGGCCCGTGGCGGTCGGGGTCTCGGTGGGGGTGGCTGCGGCGCTCATCCGCACTGCCTTTCGTGTGGTCGGTCGCGGTCATCCGGACTCCGGCCGGTCGGACGCCGGTCGGCCCGGTCGGGCTCGGTGGGACGGGCGCCCGACGGCGGTCGGGCGGGCGCGGGGCGCGGGTCGGTCAGGACGGCGCCGGGCGGCCGACCGGGTCGGGGAACCGCAGCAGCTGCGCCCCGTACGCGGCTCCCGGGCCGTCGAAGCGGAGGGCGATGTGGCTCGCGAGGCTGTGCACGTCGCGCCAGATGCGCTGGAGCGGGTGCGGTGCGAGCTGGGCGGTGCTGCCGGAGGTGCGGAACAGCCGCTCGACGACGTCGACGAGCTGCTCGACCGCCAGCGCGCACTCGGCCGGGTTGCGGGCGGCCTCCAGGGCGCTCGCCGTCGGTGCGTCGGCCACCGCCGCCGCCCGCGCCAGCAGCAGCCCGGCGGCGTCCACGGCCGTGGCCGCGCGGGCGGCGGCCCGCCGGCTCTCCTCGTCGGCCTCGGGGCCGACGGCGTCGACGATGCGCTGGTCGGACCAGATCCGCAGCGCAGCCCGGGCCGCGCCGAGAGCCGGGGCGGCGAACAGCGGCCCGCTCAGCAGCCGCAGCGGCGCGGTGTGGCAGCGGGCGGTCGACGCGACGGCCTTGCCCGCCAGCATCTCGGCACGCGGGAAGGCCCGGTGACGCGGCACGAACACGTTGTCCGTGACGAGCGTGTTGCTGCCCGTCCCCCGCAGGCCGACCGACGTCCAGGTGTCGGCCACCCGGTAGTCCGCGCGCGGCAGGGCGAAGAACCAGGAGGAGTGCCCGTCCCCGTCCGGCACCAGCGCGCAGACCAGGGCCCAGTCGGAGAAGTCGACGGCGCTGGTGAAGTCCCACTCCCCCGTGACCCGCCAGCCGTCGCTCACCTCCGTGGCGCTGCCGCGCGGCATCAGCGCGCCCGCCACGACGGTGTCCGGGCCGCCCGCCCACAGCTCCCGCTGGCCCTGCTCGGGGAGGTAGGCGCCCATCCGGGCGGCTCCGGCGACGACGGAGGCGCACCAGGCGGCGGCGGTGCAGCCCTCGCCCAGTGCGGCCACGGCCGTCAGCAGCTCCCGGCAGGTCCCCGCGCCGCCGCCGCGCCGAGCGGGCACGAAGTGGCGGGCGAACCCGGCGCGGACGACCGCGTCGGCGACGCGCGGGTCCAGGAGCCGGTCGGCGTCGGCGGCGGCGGCGTGGCGAGCCGCGACGACGGCGGCTTCCCGTGCCCCCGCGAGCAGGTCGGTCCTCGTGCGTGGCTGGCCTGGCATGCGCCCCACTTCCTCGCGCGGTCGGACAACGGCGGCGTCGTCCTCCACGGTGCGGGGAGGGGGTCCAGGGCGGGTGGAACGCCGCTCAAGCCCCTGCGGACGTGGGCCGGTCGGCGGCCGGAACCGGCCCGACGCCCTCCTCGGCGGACCCGGCGTCCTCGGCCGACCCGGCGTCCTCGGCGTCCTCGGCGGGTGGCCGGCGCGGCATCAGGAGGGCGGGCACGAACATGGCGAGGACGAGGGCGAGGACCCACCAGAACGTGTCGCCGTACGCGGCCGGGCTCTCCAGCCCGCCCGGCCCGCGCGCGGTGCCGCTCAGGTGCGCCGCCAGCAGCAGGGCGACGACGGCCGTGCCGAAGGACGCGCCGACGCGCTGCACCACGGCGATCATCACCGTGCCGCGCGGGATGCGGTCGGCGGGCACGTCGCGGTAGGCGGAGGTGATGATCGCGACGCCGATGACGCCCAGCCCGATGCCCCGCAGGCACAGCGACGCCCCGAGCCACAGGTCGTCCGGCGCGTCGGCCAGCCGGGTGAAGCCCGCCGTGCCGAGCGCCGCGAGGACGGTGCTGCCCAGCACCAGCAGACGCTGGTCGTACCGGTCGACGAGCCACCCCGCCAGCGAGATGCCGATGAGCATGCCGAGGCCCTGCGGGGCGAGCAGCCACCCGATGACGCCGCCTGCGTAGCCGAGGGAGCGCGCGTAGAACAGCGGCAGGACGAACAGCGCGCCGTAGACGGCCACTCCGTGTAGGAACAGCAGCACGGCGGAGGTGGAGAAGGAGCGGGAGCGGAACAGCCGCACGTCCACCAGCGGATCGGCCGAGCGGGCCGAGTGCACGCAGAACAGCGCGGTGAGCAGCGCGCCGAGCGCGAGGACGGCCAGCGTCACCGGGTCGGTGAGCCCGGCGACGTCGTCGATGCGGGAGAACCCGTAGACCAGGGCGACCATGCCCGGCGGCAGGAGCAGCAGGCCCCGGCGGTCGACGTGGGTCGGCCGCCGCTCCCCGTCGGCCGGGAGCACCCGCCGGGCGAGCAGCAGGGCGACCAGGATGACGGGGACGTTGACGAAGAAGATCCACCGCCAGCCGATCCCCTCGACGATGAGCCCGCCCACCACCGGGCCCATGATGGGCGCCAGTTGGCCGGGGATGCCGACGAGGCTCATCACCCGGCCGAACCGGCCCGGCCCGGCGGCCTGCGCCAGGATGGCCTGCACCATCGGCAGCACCATGCCCCCGCCGACACCCTTGACGACGCGGAACGCGATGAGGCTCTCCACCGACCAGGCCGCCCCGCACAGCACGGAACCGCCCAGGAAGACCGTCAGCGCGAACATCCACATGGGCTTGGCGCCGAACCGGTCGACGGCCCAGCCGACCACGGGGGTGACGAGGGCGAGGGTGAGCAGGTAGGCCGTGCTGATCCAGGGCAGCGCCGCCTGCGAGGCGTCCAGGTCCTCGGAGATGGCGTCCAGCGCCACACTGACGATCGTGGAGTCCAGCAGGGCGGCGATGGCCCCGATGAGCAGCGTCCCGGCGAGGACGAGCAGCCCGCGGTCGAGACGTTCCGGCGCCTTCTTCTGCATGGCACCAACCTACGGAGACGGCCTCCACCCGCACTCGATCCCGGCTCGTTCCCGGCTCGGGTCCGGCTCGATTCAGCCGGTCGCGCCGTCCCGGGCCTCCACCGGAGTGGTCGCGTCGCCCGTGCCGTCCGCGCGGACGCTGCGGTGCCGCACCCGCCAGCCGCCGCCGGCGGGGACGAGGTGGTCGTGGCAGAGCGAGGAGCCGCGCACGCCCAGCGCGCCCCCGGCGGGCGTCGCCATGGCGAGGGCGTAGTAGCGCGTCCGCAGGGAGCCGTCCGACTGCGGGCGGACGTCGAGCATGCCGAACCAGTGCCGGAAGTCCAGTCCCTGCGCGGCGATGTGGGCGACCCCGGCCCGCACGGAGGCGCGGATCGCCGCCCGGCCGGTCTCGGGCCGCTCCTGGCTGCTCGCCTCGAAGACGGCGTCCTCGGTGAACGTCTCCGCCCACGCGTCGGGGTCGGCGTCCGACCCCTCGATGAGGTTCATCTGCCGGGCGTAGAACTGCTGCACGTCGGCGTACACCTGCGCTGACACGTCACTCACGCCACCCATGTCACCCTCCGGCTTCCTCGGTCGCTCCCCGCGCGGACGGCGGCCAGCCTGGCGCGCCGCGCTCGAGCCCCGGCGGAGGACGACCGGGCCGGGCGCGCGTCGGCCGCCCTTCGAGCGGCGGTCGAGCGCGGCACCGCACGGTCCTGGCGGGAGCACCCGGCCGCGCCGCGCGCCGCCGACCGCCGCCACCGCGCCCCGCGCCGTCCCACACGCCCCCGCACGCCCCCGCACGCCCCCGCACCTACGGAAACGAGGTACCGCCATGCGCGTCCTGTTCGCCGTGTCACCCGGGCTCGACCACCTCTACCCCGCGCTCGGACTGGCCTCGGCGTTCCGCACCGCCGGGCACGACGTCGTCGTGGCCACGGCGGGCGTCACCGTCGACGCCGCGGTCCGCGCCGGCCTGACGGTGCGGGACGTGGCTCCGGACGCCGACTTCTCCGCCGTCTTCCCCAAGAAGGGGAACCGGGAGGAGCGCACCCGCATGATGCGGCAGCGCGGCCGGGAGATCACCGCGTCCGGGGTGACGCCCGAGATCATCCTGGAGAAGTTCGGCACGATCAACGACATGATGGCCGAGGGCACCCTGCGCTTCGCCGAGACCTGGCGCCCCGACCTCGTCGTCTACTCCCGCCTCCAGGGCACGGCCCTGCTGGTGGCGCGCGCGCTCGGCGTCCCGGCCGTGGAGAACGGCTACAGCTTCCTGCGCGAGGGCGATCTGCCCGCCCGGCTCCTGCCGCACCTGGCACCGACGTTCGAGCGGCTCGGCGTGCCGGTGGAACTGCCGTCCGTCACCCCGCTGTACTTCGCGCCGCAGCACATGATGCGCGGCGAGGGCGAGGGATGGCCCATGCGGTTCGTGCCCTACCACGGGGGCTGCGTGCTGCCCGACTGGCTGGCCGAACCGAAACGGCGCAGGCGGATCGTCGTCACCCTCGGGACGATCGTGCCCGGCGTCGCCGGGGTGGGCAGCCTCGGCAGCGTGCTCGCCGCCGCCGACGGGGTGGACGCGGAGCTCGTGCTGGCCCTGGGCGACGAGCCCGACCTGGAGCCGCTCGGCACCCTGCCGGACAACGTCCGCGTCGTCGGCTGGACGCCGCTCAGCGCCCTCCTGCCCACGCTCGACGGCATCATCCACCACGGCGGCGCCGGGACGACGCTGGCCGCAGCCCACGCCGGGGTGCCGCAGCTCGCCATGCCCTACGGCGCGGACAACTGGATCAACGCCGAGATCATCACGGACGCGGGCATCGGCCTCGACCTCCAGCCGGAGGAGGTCGACAGCGGCGTGCTGAACCGGCTCCTCGACGACGAGGCCCTGCGCAAGACGGCCGGCGCGCTGGCCGCCGAACTCGCCGCGCAGCCCGGCCCGGACGCCATCGTTCCGCGCCTCGCGGACCTCGTCGGCTGAATCCGATACGGGTTCGAGCGGGCCTGGACGGCGGGCCGTGACGGTGAGCCGTTCAGGCCGTGGGGCCGCACGGGACGGTGCGGCCCCACGCGGCAGCGCGAGGAAGGGAACACGACGTGGGGAACGGCATAGCGAGACGCTCGCGGACGGCGGGGCTGGCGGCGGGCGTCGCCGTGCTGACGGCGCTCACCGCGCTGCCCGCCCAGGCCGGGCAGACCCCCCGGGCCGGGGAGGCCACCCGAGCCGGGGAGGAGGTGCGCACCACCGCCGGCACCGGCGTCCGGGTCACCGACCTGGGGACGCTGCCCGGCGGCAGCACCAGCCACTCCTACGGCGTCAACGACCGCGGCGTGGCCGTCGGTTCCTCCGACACGGCCGACGGATCGGTGCGCCCGGTGCTGTGGCGCCCGGACGGGACGATCCGCGTCCTGCGCGGGCTGCCCGGCGACGTCTCCGGCACCGCCTACGGCGTCAACGAGCGGCGGACCGTCGTGGGCAGCGCCATCGGCGAGGACGGCACCGAGCGTGCCGTCCGCTGGCTCACCCCGCGCCGGGTGGCCGAACTGCCGGGCCTGCCGCACTCCCCGCGCAGCCGCGCCTACGGCGTCAACGAGCGCGGCACGATGGTGGGCTTCTCCGCCACGCCGGACCTCGTCTACCAGGCCGTGCGCTGGGACGCGGACGGCACCCCCACCCGGCTCCCCGCGCTGCCCGGCGACGTGAGCAGCTCGGCGAGCGAGGTCAACGACCGGGGCACGGCCGTCGGCTACTCCACGTCGGCCGAGGGCACGCAGCGCGCCGTGACGTGGACGCGCGCGGGCCGGGCGCTCCCGGTGGGCGCACCGCTGCCGGGCGACGACTCCACGCAGGCCAGCTGGATCAACGACCGGGGCCACATCGTCGGCAACTCCTTCCGCGCCGCCGACGGCCTCAACTCCCCCTACCACGCCGTGCGGTGGACGCGCGGCGGCGGGACCGAGGCGCTGCCGCCGCTGCCCGGACACACCGGCAGCGGCGCGTTCGGCGTCAACGACGACGGCGTCGCGGTCGGCTTCTCCTACAGCCCGGGCGGCACGTTCCACGCCGTGCGCTGGGACGAGGAGGGCCGGGTCACGGACCTGGGCCCCGGCTGGGCCTTCCTCCTCAACGACGAGGGCGTCGCCGTCGGCCATGTGACCACCGAGGACGGCACCCGGCGGGCGGCCCGCTGGCACCCGTCCGACACGAGGGGCTGAGCTATGTCAACGGCGGAAGTCGTCAACGTGGAGCACCGTGCGCGGGTCCGGGCGGACGCGGAGTCGGTCTTCCGGCTCCTGTCCGACCTCGACGACTGGCCGCGCGTCTTCCCGCCGTTCGTCCACCTGGAGAGCCTGGGGACGGACGCGCGGGGACGGGAACGCGTCGGCATGTGGTCGACGTCCGGCGAGCGGGTCGAACACTGGGTGGCGCTGCGCACCGTGGACGCCGACGGCCTGCGCGTCGGCTTCGTCCCGGAGCGGATCGAGGCCCCCCTGACGTCGATGAGCCGCGCCTGGGTCGTCGAGCCCGACGGGGACGCGGCGTGCGTCGTCCGGTTGGAGCAGGCGTTCACCGTGGCGCCCGGACACGCGGACGCGCTCCCCCCGCTGCGGCGGACCGTGGAGGAGATCGCCTCGGCGGAGCTCTCGGCGGTGCAGACCGCCGCCGAACTGGAGGCCGCCTTCCCCGAACTGCTCGTCGTCGTGGAGGACGAGGTCGCCGTCCCCGGCGCCCCGGCCGAGGACGTCTACGCGTTCCTCTTCGACGCCGCCCGCTGGCCGCAGCGGCTCGACCACGTCGAACGGGCCACGGTCCGGGAGGAGGACGGCCCGGCGCACCTGCTGGAGCTCGTCACCCGCGAACAGCGCGGCGGGACCATGACCACGAAAGCCGCCCGCGTCGGTCTCGGCCCTCATAAGATCGCGTACAAACAACTGCTGCTGCCCCCGCTCGGCAGTTCCCACCACGTCCAGTGGCGCATCGCGGACACCCCCGGCGGCACCACGGTGAGCTCACGGCAGACGGTGGTCCTCAACGAGTCCGGGGTGGCGGCGGTCCTGGGCGACGGGGCGGGGCTGGGGGAGGCCCGTGCGTTCGTGCGGAACGAGCTGAGCGCGAAGGTCCTGCTCGTCCTGGACCAGGCCCGACACCACTTCGACCACGTGGAGAGTTCCCGATGATGCGAGCGGCAGCGCTGTCCGAGTTCGGCCCGCCCGACGTCCTGAAGGAGGCGTCCCTCGACCTCCCGCACGCGACCGGCGGGCAGGTGCGCGTCCGCGTCCGCGCCGCCGGGGTGATGCCCTTCGACGTGCGGGTGCGCGGCGGGTGGACGCCCCCCTTCATCAAGCGGGAGTTCCCGATGGTGCTGGGCAACGAGTTCGCGGGCGTCGTCGACGAGGTCGGGGAGGACGTCACCGGCTTCGCCGCCGGGGACGAGGTGCTCGGCTACACCGTCCTCGGCGGCTACGCCGAGTACCTGACCGTGCCCGCCGACCAGATCGTCCGCAAGCCGGCGACCATGCCCTGGGAGGTCGCGGCCGGCTTCCCCGGCAACGGCCAGGGCGCCCACATGGCCCTGTCCACCGTCGGCGTCCACGACGGCGACACCGTCCTCATCAACGCGGCGGCGGGCGGCTTCGGCACCTTCTCCACCCAACTCGCCCTCGCCTGGGGCGCCTCGCGGGTCATCGGCA
>NZ_JACXYU010000016.1 GCF_014779715.1 Streptomyces chumphonensis | reverse complement strand
TTCGGTGCCCTCCTGGGCGATCTCGGCGATGAGGTTCTCGATGCGGGTCTTGATCTCGTCCCGGATGGGGCGGACGGCGTCGACGCCCTGTCCCGCCGGGTCGTCGAGCTTCCAGTCCAGGTAGCGCTTGCCGGGGAAGACGGGGCAGGTGTCGCCACAGCCCATCGTGATGACGACGTCGGAGGCCTTGACCGCGTCCACCGTCAGGACCTTCGGCGTTTCCGCCGACATGTCGATGCCGACTTCGCGCATCGCCTCGACGGCGGCGGGGTTGACCTCGTCGGCCGGTGCCGATCCGGCCGAGCGGACCTCCACACGGTCCCCGGCCAGGTGGGTCAGCCAGGCGGCGGCCATCTGCGAGCGCCCGGCGTTGTGGACGCACACGAACAGGACGGAGGGCTTCTCGGGCATGACGGGTCTCTCTTGTCTCACGACGGAACCGGACTGGTATCAGCCCCGGGTGATGTGACAGTATCAGTCCATGATGACGTCAGTCGAGACTGACCTGATCCGGGTGATCGCTGACCCGCTCAGGCTCCAGATCGTGACCCTCCTGGCCCGCGAGACGCTGTGCACCAGCCACCTGGTCGAGGAGACCGGGGCACGGCAGACCAACCTCTCCAACCACCTGCGGGTGCTGCGGGAGGCCGGTGTCGTGGAGACCGAGCCGTGCGGCCGGTTCACCTACTACAAGCTCCGGCCCGACGTCATCGAGGCCCTGGCCGCCTCGTTCACCGAGCTGGCCGCCACCGCCCGCGCCACCCTGGACACCGCACGAAAGAGGTCCTGCCCGTGACCACCACGGACCCCAAGACGACCGCGCCCCCCGATGAGGAGGGCGCGGCCGTCGTCGGCAAGCTCTCCACCCTGGACCGCTTCCTGGCGGTGTGGATCCTGCTCGCCATGGCCGTCGGCCTCGGGCTCGGCCGGGTCGTTCCCGGCATGGGGGACGCGCTGGCCGAGCTGGAGATCGGCGGCATCTCCCTGCCGATCGCCCTCGGCCTGCTGATCATGATGTACCCGGTGCTGGCCAAGGTCCGCTACGACAAGCTGGACGCCGTCACCGGCGACAAGAAGCTCATGGTGTCCTCGCTGGTCATCAACTGGCTGGTCGGCCCCGCCGTGATGTTCGCCCTGGCGTGGATCTTCCTGCCGGACCTGCCCGAGTACCGCACCGGCCTGATCATCGTCGGCCTCGCGCGCTGCATCGCCATGGTCATCATCTGGAACGACCTCGCCTGCGGCGACCGGGAGGCCGCCGCCGTCCTGGTCGCGGTCAACTCCGTCTTCCAGGTCCTCGCCTTCGGCCTGCTCGGCTGGTTCTACCTCGACCTGCTCCCCGGCTGGCTCGGCCTGGGCGACGGCGAGCAGCTGGACATCTCCATGTGGACGATCGCGGTCAACGTGGTCATCTTCCTCGGCATCCCGCTGCTGGCGGGCTACCTCACCCGCCGCCTGGGGGAGAAGAGGATGGGCCGCGAGGCGTACGAGAGCCGCTTCCTGCCGAAGATCGGCCCCTGGGCGCTGTACGGGCTGCTGTTCACGATCGTCATCCTCTTCGCCCTCCAGGGCGAGACGATCACCGGCCGGCCGGGCGACGTCGCCCGGATCGCCCTGCCGCTGCTGGTCTACTTCGCGCTCATGTGGTTCGGGACCTTCGCCCTCGGCAAGGCGATCGGCATCGCCTACGACCGCACGGCGACGCTGGCCTTCACCGCCGCCGGGAACAACTTCGAGCTGGCCATCGCCGTGGCGATCGGCGCCTTCGGCGTCACCTCGGGCGAGGCGCTGTCCGGCGTCGTCGGCCCCCTCATCGAGGTCCCCGTCCTCGTCGCCCTGGTCTACGTCTCCCTCGCCTGGCGCCGGAAGTTCGCCGAACGCAGCCTGGTGACACCGGTGAGGTGACCTCGTCGCGCCGGCGGGTGGTGGCCGGTGGCGGGCTCGCGCCCGCCGCCGGCCACACCTGGTCGCCCTCCATGCGTCCCACACCTCTTCTCACGTGCCGGTCTTCTCACGTGCCGGCGGGGGGCCGCAGCCGCCCGATCCCCGCGTGCGGACGGTCAGGAAAGCGCGGCGCTCGGCTGTGCCTCGGCCAGGTGGCCGAGGTGCACCGTCCGGTCGCACAACCGCTCGACCTGCGACGTGTCGTGCGACACGAGCATGACCGTGCGGTGTCCCCGTAGCGCGGCGACCGACTCCTCGACGGTGTCGCGGCTGCGCTCGTCAAGGGCGCTGGTCGGTTCGTCGAGGAGCAGCGCGGCCGGGTCCAGGGCAAGGGCCCGCGCCAGACAGAGACGTTGGCGCTGGCCTGCGGAGAGGACCTGGGCCGACACGTCGAGACGGTCTCGTACTTCCTCCCACAGACCTGCCTCCTGTAGGGCCAGTTCGGCCCGCTCCCGTAACAGCTGTCGGGGCGCCCTCACCACGTGTCGGATGCCGAAGAGGGCGTTGTCCAGAATGCTGCCCCCGAAGACGACGGGCGTCTGCGGTACGAGCACGACCTTGGCCCTCAACGCGGCTTCGGCCCTGCCGTTCCGCACGGGGTCCCCCAGGACGCGCAGCTCACCCGTCCGGACGAGGCCGGTGGGCAGCAGGTCGACGAGGGCACGCAGCACGGTGGACTTCCCCGCGCCGGACGGGCCGCACAGACCTGTCGTCGATCCGTGCGGCAGCTCGAAATCGACCGGACCGACGAGCGTCTTGCCACCGATGCTCACCCGCAGGTCTCTCGCGGATATCACGCTGTCCATCGTTCTCCTTCCCGGCGGTTGCGCAGTGCGACCGCCGCACTGAGGAGTACCGCCGTGATCATCACCAGGGCGAGCGCGCTCGACCAGGCCTGCGTCATGCTCTGGGGGTCTCCGGAGTCCTGTGACAACGTGAAGATGTGGGTCGGGAGAGCCTGGATGGGGGAGTCCACCACCCCGCCGGGAAGCGCCGGAGCGCCGAAGAAGACGGTGGCGGTGAACAGCAGAGGTGCCGTTTCCCCGGCTGCCCGTGCCAGGCCGAGGAGAAGGCCGGTGATCGTGGCGGGCCAGGAATAGGGGATGACGACGGAGCGGATGTACTGGGACCGCGAAAGCCCCAGCGCCATCGCACTCTCCGTCAGTTCCTGTGGCATGCCCCTGACGCGTGCCGAGGTGGACAGGGCCACCACGGGGACGACGACGGGGACCAGAACCAGGGTGCCCGCCAGCCAGGAGCGCCCCCATCCCAGGGCGCCGGACAACAGGACGAAACCGGTCAGGCCCAGCAGGATGGTCGGAGTGCCGCCGACGACGACGGTCACCGTCTGGAGCAGCCGGGCGGTGCGGGCCGAGGCTCGGACACCGATCAAGACGCCGGCGCCGAACCCGAGCGGTAGCGCGATCAACCCCGTGGTCACCATCAGCAGCACGGTCCCCAGGATCTGGTCGCGGACTCCGCCCTCGGCGCTGCCGGATGCCGGGGTGAACCAGAACGCCGGATCGAATGCCGTGCTTCCCTTCGCCAGCAGGATGATGAGCATGGCGAACAGGAGCACGGCAGGAAGCGCGAGGGCGGCCAGCCGCAGCACGGCGGTGGCCCGGTCCTGCTGGACGCGTAGGGACGAGGCCGACCGGACGGTGGGCGGCTTCCCGGCCTCGTGCCGCCGGCCACCCACCCGGGTGCTCCACACCGTGGCAGCGGCCACGAGGGACAGGACCAGCACACCCAGGCCGCACAGAGCGGCGAAGTGCGGCCCCGAGGTGCCCGCCAACACCGGTTCTGGTCCGGCGAGTTTGGTGGTCAGAGTCTGCCCCGGACGGACCAGGGCGTCGAGAAGCCCGCCGATGCCGTCCGGGAGGCGGCCGTCTGCCCGTCCGACCACGAGGTAGACCGCGATGGCCTCGCCCAGTGCACGGGCGAGGCCGAGGAGGACCGCGGCTCGCATGCCGGTGCGGGCCAGCGGGAGCACCGCGGAGCGAATCACTTCGCGACGGGTGAGCCCGAGCGAGTATCCGGACTCGCGGTAGCGGTCGGGAACCGCGGAGAGCGCGTCGACACTCACGGCGACCACGGTCGGCACGATCATGATGGCGAGCACGATGCCCGCGGCCAGCAGGCTGTCGCCCCCGGGCACGTGCGCGACCGAGGAGATCAGCGGGCGGATGACCATGATGCCCAGCAGGCCGTACACGATGGAGGGGACGGCGGCGAGCAACTCGACACATGTGCGCAACGGCCGGGCCAGGCGTGGCGGCAGGTACTCGGTCAACGCGATCGCCGCGGCCCAGCCCACGGGGACGGCCAGGGCCAGCGCGAGGACACCGACCGCCGCGGTCCCGAAGATCATGGAGAGAGCGCCGAACGAGCCGTGCGCAGGGCTCCATTCAGCCGAGGTCAGCAGGGTGATCCAGTCGACGGTGCCGCCGGAGATGCCGCCGACGAGATAACCGCCGATGAGCAGCAGGATGGTGACCACGGATGCCGCGCCGGTGAGGGCCAGTGCCAGGACCCAGTGCGGTGGCCGGGGGCGCCGCGGCGTGGTCGGCGCGGTCGGGGGCCGTGCCCGCAAGGTGGTGGGCATCCGCTACTTCCCGAGTTCTTCGAGCGTCAGATAGCCGTGTCTGGTCAGGTGCTCCTGGCCCGTACCCGAGAGCACGTAGTCGATGAAGTCCCTCGCCCTGCCCTGAGGCCGACCGTCCGTGATGAGGTACAGGGGGCGCGTCATCGGGTAGTCCCCGGAGGCGATGTTCCCGGGTTCGGGGGAGACGCCGTCCAGCGTCACGGCGACGAGGTCGTCATGACCCTCGATGAACCCGGTGGAGAGCGGGGCGACGCTCCCGGGCGTCGACTTCAGCTTGCTTCGCGTCTCCAGGTTTCCGCCGACGATGGCGAAGTTGTCGGTCTCGGGGGGCGGCGGGGGCGTGGCCCCTTCGTAGAGGTAGGAGTCCAACGCCTCACGGGTGCCCCGGCCGGGTTCCTTGTCGTAGACGAAGACCTCGAGGTCGGGCCCACCCAGCTCCGACCAGTTGGTGATGTTTCCCTCGAAGAGGTCGCGCACCTGCTCCTTGGTGAGGTCGTCCACACCGGCGTCGGCCACTTCCCTGGTGGTGATCACGCCGACCGCGTCGGTGCCGATCTGCGTCGTGTGGAACGTGGTGTCCGGATGAGCCGAACGTTCCTCCTCGCCCAACGGCTTCGAACTCATCGCGATGTCGATCTGCCCGGCACCGAGCTGGGAGATTCCGCCGGCAGAGCCACCCTGCGTGGCAACGGTGGCCTCAAGACCCTGCTTGCGAAGGGATTCCGCGGCGTCCGCCGCCACGGGCGCCACTGTCGTGGAACCGCTGATGCTCAGGGCACTGGTCTCGGTGTCACCTCCGGCGCAGGACGCCAGTAACGAGCCGAGGAGGAGCACGGCGGCCGGGAGAGCGCGTCTGCGGAGCCGTCCGGCGTGTGGAGTCCCGGAGGTACCGGGCGCTGTGCTCACTGACGCGTGGTGTGCGGGGGGTACCAGGTTTGACGCATTGCGGGACATGCACGGTCCTCCTGGGGCAACGGGGGCCAACGCCAGGAGATATTAAACAAACGATGATTGATATGAGAACCCTCGGTGAAAAGACAATGTCGCTCCGCCTCCTCGCGGGACGGCACTTTCCGGCCACGTCGGCGCCCCCGCCGCCGGGAGCGCCGGGGGCCCGCGCGGCGTGTGCCGTGCGACTCCGGCCGCGCCCCGGGGCCCGGGCTTCGACTGCTTGGCCCGGACCGCGTGGTGGTGCTCAGGTGCGTCGATCCGACCGTCCGGGGCAGCCGGTGCGCCCTACGGGGTAGGGGCCTCCACCTCTCGGGTCCGGGGCGCTCGGACAGGGGGGCGTACCTGGCCTGATGAAGGATGCGGAACGGTCCCGTCCCGGGGTGGACCGACCGGGCGACGCGGTCGGTTCTGCCGCGGCCCGACCGTTCGCAGCCGACCGCGCGTGAGTGGGGCGAACGGCTGGGACGTAGGCGTCCGTTGAGGCGAGTGTTGGTCCGGATTCCGCGCTCGCGAGCGCCCCGGGCGGGCGGTTGAAACCCTCGTCCCCGGGGCGCGGCGTGGCCGGAATCAACAGCGGCCGAAAGGTGAACCACGGAAGGACCGATCGGGTCGAAGCCGGAGAGCGCGCGGGGCGCCCGTGCGGCTCCTCACGTCGCGACCGGACCGGTCTTGGCGGCATGCCGCGTGGCAGCCTCCAGGAAACGGGCGATGACGGGGTGCACCGAGGAGGCGGTGGAGGAGAGCTCCGGCTGGAAGAGGCTGGCGACGAAGAAGGGGTGCTCCTTCACCTCCAACGCCCGCGGGGCGCCGTCGGCGTCCCAGGCCACGAACTCCATGGCTCCCTCGACCGCGGCCTCCATGAACGCGCGGCTCAGCGACCACGAGCAGTGGAACACTTCCTGCACGTCGTCGGGGTGGCCGTAGATCGACGCCAGCCGGGACTCCCTCTTGACGGTGAGAGGTGCCTTCTCCCCGGTGAACGAGCACGTGAACGGTGTTGCCAGGGCCATGTAGCGATCCTGGTCCTCCACCACGCCCGCGACGTCGTCGACGCCGTTGGCCAGCGCGTTTCCTATCAGTGCGCTGAAGAAGCCGCCGCAGGTGCCGAGGAACGGGACGCCGGCTTCCCGAGCCACCCGAACGGCGTGCTGGGCGCCCGCCTCGTTCAGGTACGGCGCACCGGGCACCACCCATATGCCGTGGAAGCCCTCCAGGTCCGCCGAACCCGTGATCTTCTCCGTCGAAAGCCATTCGGCAGGGGTTCCGAGCTCGTCGAGCAGCGATTCGATCTTGGGATGGGCGGGTTCCGCGTGGTTGCCCTTGTCCCCTACCAGGGCGATGCGGAGCTCGATCACGCTGTCCATGCGTCCTCCTGTAGAACGTGTGTTCTCACCTGTGGTTGCGCTGGTCGTGCCGAGGTGCGAGGTGGGTGGTGTGTACTGTCCTGCTCCGGGCGCGTGGCCGCCGTCACGGCCCGACGCCAGGAGCCGAGGGCTCGCCGGGTCAGGCGAAGAGCGGAATGATGAAGCCCCCGGCGATGGCCATCAGCAGGATGGAGGCGACGAAGGTCGCCACGAGCCGCGGCTTGAAGATGGCCGTCAGCATGCTGACCTCGGGGATGCTCGCCCCGGCACCACCGATGATGAGGGCGAAGACCGCGCCGATCCCCATGCCGGCTTCCGAGAGCGCCAGGCCGATCGGCAGGGCGGCCTCCGTGCGGATGTACAGAGGGATACCGATCAGTGCGGCGACCGGAATGGCCGCGGGGTTGTCCGGTCCGGCGAATCCGGTCAGGAAGGACTCGGGTACGGCTCCGTAGATGAAGGCGCCGATGCTCACGCCCACCAGCAGGGGAAGGACCAGAGGACGGAAGTCCGACCGGGCCGAGCGCCAGGCGCCCGGCATCTCGGCGCGCAGTCCCTGCCAGGGCTCCTCCGCCTTCTCCCCCTCCACGCGCACGCGCTTGACGAAGCGCTCGAGTCCCAAGGCGTTCCAGCTCGCCGCGATCAGCAGGCTGCCGACGAAGGCGACGGCCGCGTAACCCAGCATGACCGGGAGACTGAAGATCACGGCCACCGCGGTCAGGATGATCGGGTTGAGGAGGGGGGAGGCGACGAGGAAGCTCGCCGCCGTGACGAACGGTACGCCCGCTTTGAACATGCCGGCGAGCATGGGCAGTGTGGAGCAGGAGCAGAAGGGGGTCAGGGCTCCGAGAGCGACGCCTTTGAGGGGCCCGACGACCGGGCCCCCGCCCAGCCAGCCCTGGATCCGCTTGGCTCCCACCCGCCGGTTGAACAGGGCCACCAGGAAGGAGATGGCGAGGAAGAGCGCGACCAGTTCGGCCGCGATGATTCCGAACGTCTGAAAGGTCTCGCCCCAGCTATTCACCCGGCCACTCACCCTTGCAGCAGGCGGCGGCGCCCTCGGGGGTCAGCGCGGCCAGGGAGGCGAGCCACCGCACCGGGGTGCCCAGTTGCTCGCAGCACAGCGTGTACACGTTGGCTCGGCCCCGTGGGGCGGAGGTGACCAGTTGCTGGTCGCGCAAGGTCGCCAGGTGGTGGCTGACCAACGTCTGGCTCAGGCCGGTCGCCTGCTGCAGTTCCTTGACCGTGCGGGAGTGCTCGGCGAGGAGAAGGGTGATCGTGAGTCGGTTCTCGTCGGCCAGGACCTTCAGCAGGGGAGCGAGCAGGCGTGCTCGGTCCCGATTCGAAAGCTCCGCCGGCGGCATGAGGCGAACGCCCAGTACTTCATCCATAAGACGATTGATATCAACAGTATTCATTGGTGTCAACTGAGCTGGGGGCGGTCGCGGCCGGAAGCCCGACGGGAGACGACCGCAACCACGCGTTTTCGGCCACCCGGTGCGCTGTGACGCGTCGCCGCGCGAGGGCCCGGCCTGTTGGGTGGTGGTTCCGCGGGTTCTCGGCGGCGGGCGCACTGCCTGGTGGTTCCCCGGCGCGGCGGTCTTCCGGCCGTTGCGGAGATGCGCTACGGCGAGTGGTTCAGGAGGGGCGGGGCGCGCGTGCGCCGTGGCTGACGCCCGTCTGTACAGCACCTACTGATCCATGAATGATGGCTGATGCATCGCTGGTGAGAGGGGCGACAGATCGAAGGGGACGGTCAGGCGCGGCTGGCTGGGAACAGCGTGGCGCCCGGCGAGTGGCACAGGGGGACGTGCCGTGTCGAAGGACAGGCCGCTCGTCCCCCGGCCGGCTGGGTCTCCGGGCTGCCGGGCCTTCTCCGTGCCGCTGTGCGGGGTACCACCACCACGTCCGGATACCCCACCGGCCCTCGGCCGAATCGCGCCCTCCCGCATCACACGAGGTACAGCCCGTCGTCTTGATCCAAGGGGAATCGTGTCCACTTTCGTCAGACACAGGCCGGCGCCCCCCGCACCACACGGGGGTAGCGGCGGCGGCCGGCTCCGCTCAGGCATACGCTTCGAGTCCGTCTCCGTGGCCTACGGAGCCACCACGGTCCTGGACTCACTCGATCTGACCCTCCTCCCCGGCGAGGTCATGGCCTTGCTCGGGCCGTCGGGCTCGGGCAAGACCACGGCGCTGCGGGCCGTCGCCGGGTTCGCCACCCCGGCGCACGGTCGGGTCTACATCGGCGGTGAGGACGTCACCGGGCTTCCGCCGCATCGCCGGGGCATCGGGATGGTGGTCCAGCAGTACGCGCTCTTCCCGCACATGCGGGTGTCGGACAACGTCGCCTTCGGCCTGCGCGCTCACAAGACGCCTCGTGCGGAGATCCCCGCCCGCGTCCGGGAAGCGCTGCGCATGACGGGGATGGAGGACTTCGCGCGTCGCTACCCCAGAGAGCTGTCAGGCGGTCAGCAGCAGCGGGTGGCGATCGCGCGAGCCCTGGCCATCCGGCCCCGCGTCCTCCTGCTGGACGAACCCCTCTCCGCGCTCGACGCCCAGCTGCGCTCGGGAATGCTCGCGGAACTGGCCCGGCTGCACCGCGAACTCCCCGACGTCTCGATCCTCTACGTGACCCACGACCAGGTCGAGGCACTCACCCTGGCCGATCGCATCGCGGTCATGAGGGACGCACGACTGGTCAGTTGTGGAACGCCCCAGGAGCTCTACCGCGAACCGGGCAACGACTTCACGGCCACATTCCTCGGCGGCGCCAATCTCCTTCCGGTCGTGGTCCGGGCACACGCTCCGGACGGACGGGCCGAGGTCGACCACCACGGCACCACACTGCTCGTCACCGCTCCGGAGATCGTCTCCCCGGGAGTCGACGTGCTCGCGTGCATCCGACCCCACCACCTGAGCCTCACCGAGCAGCCGACGGGCAACGGCTTACGCGGCAGGGTCGCCGAACTGCAGTGGCGCGGCGCCACCCACCGGCTCTACCTGGACCTCGGCCCCGAGACCCTCGTCGTGGACGTCGCCGAGCTGCGCGACCCTCCCCGGGTCGGCGACACGGTCACGGTGACCTTCGCTCCGCAGGACGCCGTCCTGCTTCCCGACAAACCGGGCGACGACCTGCCAACGAGCCCGGTCCAGCGCGCGGGGCGAGTGCGGTGACGACCGCCGAGGCACCCCTCCCCGCTCCCCTTCCCCAAGCCGTCACCCGGCCGCCGTCCCCCCGCCCGGCCACCCGGCGTCGCACCTCACGCAGCGGCCTGTGGCTGTTACCGCCGCTCCTGTGCATCACTTTCGCGCTGCTCTACCCGTTGGCCCTGGTGGTGTGGGAATCCTTCTCCCCCGAGACGGGCGCGCCGTCCCTGGAGGTGTACCAGTCCACCTTCGACTCCCAGGCCTTCCGCAGCGCCGTGTTCACCACCGTGTACATCGGGCTCGGCGCCACGGCGGGATGCCTGCTCCTCGGGTTCGGCCTCTCGCTGGTGATCGCCTTCGTCCCCTTCACCGGCTCCCGCCTCATCAGCCGGTTCATCGACATCTTCCTGTCCTTCCCCTCCTTCCTCATCACCCTCGCGCTCGTCTTCGTCTACGGCTCGGCCGGCATGGTCAACGGCATCTGGTCCGATGCGACCGGGGCGTCCAACGGACCGGTGGACTTCCTCGCCACTCCCTGGGGCGTGCTCCTGGCCCAGATCACCTTCTTCACCCCGTTCGTGATGCGCCCTCTGTTGGCGGCCTTCTCCCAACTCGACACCTCACAACTGGAGATCGCGGCCTCCCTCGGTGCCCGGCCGGGGCGGGTCATCCGGCAGGTGATCCTCCCCGAGGCACGCCCGGCCCTCGTCGCGGGTGGCTCCCTGGTCCTCGTCATGAGCCTGAACGACTTCGGCATCGTGTTGTTCACCGGTGCCAAGGACGTGGTGACTCTGCCGTTGCTCGTCTACACCAAGGCGATCTTCGACTACGACTACCCGGCCGCCTGCGTCGTCGCCGTGGTCAGCGTCGTGCTGTCCGTGTCCCTCTACCTTCTCTACCGAGCCGGAACGCTCGGCGCGTCCGGAGGTCGCCGTGCTGGTACATAGCCCGCGGGCACGCGGACTGGTGCACGCCGGGTTCGCCCTCGTCGTCCTACCGGTCTTCGCCCTGCCCTTCGCCGTCGTCTTCGCCGCTTCCTTCTCGACCAACTGGAGTGGTGCCCTGCCCTCGGGGCCGACCTCCGAGCACTACGCCACGGTGACCTCCGGTGACGCCCTCGACGCGCTGACCACCTCGCTCCTCACCGCCGCGGCGGCTTCGCTGATCGCCCTGGTCGTCGGTACCTGGGCAGCCATCGTCGTCCACAGGATGACCAGGTTGCGGCGCCTGACCGACAGCCTGTTCATGCTGCCCGTGGCCGTCCCCTCCGTCGTCGTCGGCCTCGCCCTGCTGGTGGCCTTCAGCCGACCTCCCGTCCTTCTCAACGGCACACCGAGCATCGTCGTCATGGCCCATGCGGTCCTCGTCACCGGTTTCGCCTACCAGTCCGTGGCCGCCGCGCTCCTGCGCCTGAACCCCGTGTACGAACAGAGCGCGGCGAGTCTGGGAGCGTCACCGACGTACGTGATGTGGCACGTGAAGCTACCGCTGCTGCTTCCCTCGCTGAGCGGTGCCACGGCTCTGTGCTTCGCCCTGTCCATGGGGGAGTTGAGCGCCACGATGATGCTCTATCCGCCCGACTGGCTTCCGCTGCCCGTCGCCATCTACGCGGCGACCAACCGGGGGCTGGTCTTCATCGGGTCGGCGCAAGCGGTCCTGCTGATGACCACCACCCTTCTGGTCCTGCTGTTGCTCAACCGTCTGCGAAACAGAGCCTCCTACCGCTGAGCCGGTGGGTGGACGATGTCCCTCCGGGGCCTGCGGGCTCCCGAAACCGACAAGGATCCTTCATGCGTCACACGTTGCGCGCCGGTATCGCAGGCGCCGCTCTCCTGGCCCTCCTCACCACCGGCTGCGCCGGGGAGAACAGTGGGGACGAGGTCACCGTCTACAGCGCGGACGGCCTCAAGTACCAAAGTGGAGACGGCTTCTACGACCGTGCGTTCAAGAAGTTCGAAGAAGAGACCGGTATCAAGGTCAACTACGTGGAGGGCGGGTCCGGCGAGGTGGTGCAGCGCCTGACCCGCGAACGCAACAACACCAAGGCGGACGTCCTGCTCACCCTGCCCCCGTTCATCCAGCAGGCGCAGAGCCGGGGGCTTCTCGACGCGTACCGCCCCGCGGGCTGGGAGAAGATCGACGACTCGGACAAGGACGCCGACGGCATGTGGACGGCCGTGGTGAAGAACTACTTCTGTTTCATCTACAACACCGAGGAACTCGACGCGCCGCCGGAGACCTGGCAGGACCTGCTGGACAGCAGCTACAAGGGGCGCTTCCAGTACTCCACCCCGGGTGTGGCGGGTGACGGAACCGCCGTGGTCATCAAGAGCATGCACGACTTCGGCGGTCTGGAACCGGCGATGGACTACCTGAAGAAGCTCCAGGTCAACAACGTCGGTCCCTCCGCATCCACCGGGGCGCTGGTGCCCAAGGTCGACAAGGGCGAGTTGCTGGTGTCCAACAGCGATGTCCAGATGAGCTTCGCCAACCGCGAGGCCATGCCGAACCAGGACATCTTCTTCCCCGCCATGGAGGGCAAGGCTCCGACCACGTTCTCCCTCCCCTACGCCGGCGGGCTGGTCAAGGGGGGACCGCAGCAGGAGAACGCGCAGAAGCTGCTGGACTACCTCGTCAGTCCGGAGGCACAGAAGATGATCAGCGACGCGGGTGGCGGCTTCCCGTCCCGCACCGACGTCACTCCCGAGGGGGAGTACGCCGAGCGGGCACGGAAGGCCTTGGACGGAGTGGAGATCTTCACTCCCGACTGGCAGACGATCGACAAGGAGCTCGACTCCTACCTGGAGGCCTGGCGCGAGGCCACCGGCAGCTGAGGCCCCCGTCCACGGTCACCCGCTGAGCACCTGATCCGCCCGGTCGGCACGTCGGTCCGGCCGGGCCCCGGGGGGCGACCACAGCCCGGCGTCCCGCAGCCGCGGCATCACCCCCTCGCCGAACCAGTACGCCTCCTCCAGATGGGGGTGGGAGGAGAGCACGAACTCCTCGACGCCCGCCCGGTGGTACTCGGCGATGCGGTCAGCGACCTCTTCGTGGCTTCCCACCAGCGCCGTTCCCGCGCCCCCTCGGAAGAGACCGATTCCCGCCCAGACGTTGGGGTAGACCTCCAGGCGCTCGGCACTTCCCCCGTGCAGGTCGAGCATCCTTCGCTGCCCCTCCGACTCGCTGCGCCGCAGACCCTCCTGGATCTTCCGGATGGTCGACTCGTCGAAGTCCGCGAGCAGGTTCCGGGCCACCGCCCACGCCTCCTCCGACGTGTCACGGGTGATCACGTGCATGCGCACCCCGAAGCGCGGTGTGCGACCGTGGCGTGCCGCCAGGCCACGGATCCACTCGATCTTCTCGGCCACCTGGGCGGGCGGTTCCCCCCAGGTCAGGTAGCTGTCCACGTGTCGGCCCGCGACCGCGCCGGCCGCCTGGGACGAGCCCCCGAAGTAGATCTCCGGTACCGGATCGGGGAGCCGGGAGAGTCGTGCCTTCTCGACCCGCACGTGCTGTCCTTCCATGTCGACGGTCTCGCCGGCCCACAGGCCGCGCACGACGTGGAGGAACTCGTCGGCCTGCTGGTAGCGCCCGTCCTTGTCGAGGAAGTCACCGTAGGCTCGCTGCTCCCAACTCTCGCCGCCGACAACGACGTTGACCATCAGGCGACCCGCCGAGTGGCGCTGGAACGTCGCGGCCATCTGGGCGGCCAGGGTGGGGCTGACGAAGCCGGGACGGAAGGCCACGAGGAACTTCAACCGTTCGGTCGTCTGCGCGAGCATGGCCGTCGTGAGCCAGGCGTCCTCGGTCCAGGAGCCGGTCGGGGTCAGTGCCCCGGCGAACCCGAGCTGCTCCGCCGCCCGGACCACCTGGGTCAGGTACCCGATGGATGCCTCCCGTTCCTCACCGACCTTGGCCAACGCCAGACCGTGCCCGCCGCCGACGAAGTGGCGGCTGTCTCCGTAGGTGGGAAGGAACCAGTGGAAGGTGATGCTCATGTTCACTCCGTTCTGAGGAAGTGCCGAGTCCGGCACTGCGGACGCCTGCCGTACCCGGGGGTCACGCCAGGGGGCTGAGGGCCGAGGTCTTCGTGCGGGTGGACTCACGGGGGACGAGTGCGGCGAACTGGGTCACGCGAGCGGTGAGCTGAGCGGCCACCTCGGAGTCGATGAGGACCTCTCCGTCGTCCTGCCGGGTGAGGAGGCGATCGAGCACGAAGTAGCCGCGGAGTACGTGGTCCGCACCCAGCGCCGTCAGGACGGGGCGCAGGGCGTAGTCGATGGACAGCACGTGCGCGGTGCTTCCTCCCGTGGCCAGGGGGAGCACCGGCTTCCCCGCGAGGACCGACTGCGGGAGAAGGTCAAGCAACACCTTCAACAGACCGCTGTATGCGGCCTTGTAGACGGGAGTCGCCACGATGATGCCGTCGGCCTCCTCGACCGCCCCGACCACGTCGCGGATCGCGAGGTCCGCGCTGTCGGCGTTGAGGAGTGCCGCTGAGGGCAGGTCGCGCACTGCCACGCTCCGTACGGACAGGTCGGCGTCGCTGAGCCACCTCCCCACGTGCCGGAGCATGGCCGCGGTGCGCGAGCGGGATGACGGGCTTCCGTGGAGCATCAAGATCGTTGCCATGGTCCACGCCTCCAGGGCGTCGTGTGCGGAAGGATCAGGCGTCCTGCTCGGTGACAGTCCGGATGAAGCGCTTCTTGATCTCCTCCGCCGACAGCGCACTGGTGGCGCGCGGGGGGACGGCGCCCGAGCGCGGCCGGGTGGGGACCGCGCACAGGTGGGGCCCCTCGGACTCCAGCGCGGTGTGGAGGAAGGAGTCGAGCTCACCGGGCGTCGTGCACTGCCGCACGTGCCGGTAGCCCATGGCCTTGGCCACGGCGGGGAAGGAGGTGGTGCCGGACGTCGTTCGCTGCCCGCCGGTCGACTCGTGGATGCCGTTGTCCAGCACGACGTGGACGAGGTTGGTGGGCGACTGGTCCCCGATGACGGACAGGGTGCCCAGATGCATCAACGCCGCTCCGTCCCCGTCCAGCACCACCACGGGACGTGCGGGCTTGGCCAGGGCGACGCCCAGCGCGAGAGCGGATGCGTGCCCCATCGAACCCTGCATGTAGAAGGTGTTCGGACCGTCCGCTTCGGCGAAGACCTCCCGGGACGTGTAGCCCGTGGTGGAGATGACGGCGGCCTCCTTGGCCCGTTCCCGGACGATCCGGATGGCTTCCACCGACGTCATGCGGTCGACGTCATCGGCTGCCGTCCCGCAGCCCGTCGCCTTCCCCACCGCACCCCGCTCCACGAGCACGAACGGGGCACGTCCGGCCTTGGATTCGTCCACGGCGGCGTCCAGCACCGCGTGGTACCGCTCCACGTCTTCGTCCGCGCGCAGCGTCCAGTGGGGCAGACCCAAGGTGTCGAGCAAGGGGTGGCACAGCGGCCCCATCACCTCGTGCTGAGGCTCGTCGTCGGCCGGATCGGGCCAGCCACGCATGCTCACGAAGGTCAGTACGGGAAGCCGGTACGTCATGACCAGGGAGGTCAGCGGATTGATGAGATTCCCCAGGCCCGAGTTCTGCAGCATGATGTAGGAAGCGCGTCCCGCCAGGGAGAATCCGGCTGCGACGGCCAGGGCCCCGCCTTCGTTCGCGGCCGGCACGTACTCCTTGCCGTGCTCGCCGAGCAGCGCGATCGGTCCCCCGAAGTGTGAGCAGGGCACTCCGCTGGACGCGGTGAATCCGCGCTGTTCGAGCGCGTCCACGAACTCCTGAGCTGTGATCAACGTAAAGCCTCCTTGGACGGCGGGTGCGGGCAGGCGCCCGCCACGAATGAAGGGACCCGGGTCACCGGGCCCACGCGGGCCGGTACTCGATGCGGACCACGGCGCAGCTGAGGGAGACACCGCCACCGTGCGCGATCAGCAGGACGTGGTCTCCCGGACCGACCTGTCCGGTGGCGACCAGGTGGTTCAGACCGACGACCTGGTCGTTGACGGTCAGATGCCCCAGAGGGCGACCGAACTCGAGCAGGCCGCGTTCGACATCGATGCCGATGGGGTCGAGAATCACCTTCAGATAGCTCTCCTGGCCGGTGAACACATGTGTGACACGCGTGACCTCACTGACGTCGATGTCCGCTTCCGCCAGTGCCTGCAGAGCGATGTGGGTGCGCAACTCACCCTGTCTCCGCACCACCTCCGCGACGGTTTCCTCCACTCCTCGACGACTGGCGAAGCGCTCCTTCATGTTCATGCGCCGCCCGACGGTCAACGAGGGGGGGAAGATCGGCTCCTCGCCGCGGTACTGCTCCTCGACTTCGGACGTCGAGGCCGCGGTGACGGACAACAGCCGCGCGAACCCCTCCCGCTTGGAGAGGATCACGCTGCTGGCCGCGTCCCCGAGCACGCCGTTCTGGATGCCGAAGTCCCACCGGTTGTAGTTCGGCGTTCCGACGTTGTCCGCGCCCGTCAGCAGGGCCGCGGTCCGTTGGGGCGACGCCAGCAGGTACGAGGCGGCCAGGTCGAAGGAACCCACCAGACCGTTGCACGCCTGCCAGACGGAGAAGGCCGGCACGTCCCGGTCCGTGAGATGACGCAGGACGTAGTGCTGCGCGGACCATCCCTCCGGACCCTGCTCGAAGAAGCCCGCGTGCACGTGCAGGTCGAGGTCCGAGACGGGCTGCCCCGCGCGGGAGAACGCCTCCCGAGCGGCGGACACGGCCATGTCGGGAGCGGGCGTGTCGCCGGCCACAGCGGCGCCCGTCCAGCCGTACCACTCGTGGTCGGCGGCGTCGTACTCACCGCGGGCGACGGCATCGCGGGCGTCCACGCTGGGGGGGAGATGGACGCCGATGCCGGTCAGGTAGATCCCTGGGGTCTTCATGAGGGTGAGTCCTCCTTGCAGACGGCGGTCAAGAGGTCGCAGCGCGGGGTGAGCGAGCGGCGCGGAGTTCCGCGACGACCTCGGTGATGCTGTGGTCACCCAGCGGCCCGGGCAACGAGAGGCGGACCCCCTGTCGGTCCTCGATCCGTCGGCGCAGTTCGACCGACATCAGGGAGTCCAGCCCCATTCGCTTCAGCGGTTGTTCGGTACTCAACCGCCGTCCGCGCAGACCCAGGACCTCACCGGCCTCTTCGATGACCTGGTCCTCCAGCGCGCTCTCCGTCGCCGCTCGGTCGGCGGAACCGGAGCCCCGCGCCGCGGAGACGGACGGCCCGGACACGGAGCGCGGGGTCACCTGTACGTCTTCCTTCCGCGACGGGGACCCGGCGTCGACGACGCTCCCCTCGCCGAGGAGTTCTCCGATGTCGACGGGCTCGCTCTCGCGGTCGACCAGCCAGATGCGCGGTGGCACGGGAAACGGCACGTGATGCATCGCGTTCAGGAGGTGAGCCACGCTGCGCAGGCCGAGTGCCTGGGCGCGCTCGTGCTCTCTGGCCGTGGCGTCGTGCGGCAGGACCGCGTCCATGCCCCACAGGTGGACGATGCCCGAACACGGCCCCCGCCGCGCGACCTCGGTGAGCAGAGTGCGGATGTGGTCGGGCCGATCGGGATGCAGCCGGTACCGGTCGGTGTCGGTCTGCTTGAGCGTCGTCGCGACGGTGGCCACGACCACCCGCCGACCTCGGTCGCGCAGTTCCTTGACCAGGGCGCGACCGTGTGGACCGCTGTCGGTGAGGACGAGCCACGTACCCGATCCCGTGTCCTTGCCCGGACCGGTGGTGCGCCATGGGTCCGGTCGAGGGGTCGGACGTGCTGCCTGCGACCCGGGGAGCCAGTGCGAGGAACGCCGCCAGGGCGTGGAGGGAACGGGGACGAACCGACGGGGCCCGTACAGCCGTGGCCATGGCACGGACAGTCCGTGTGTGCTCATCTCGGCGAGTGAAACGAGCAGGGAGCGCACTTCGTCCTCCTCCCGGCGTAGCGAGGGGACGACCGTGACCTCCCGGCTCAGAGCGGCGGCGGTCTCACGAACGCTGTGCACGAGTACGGGGTGGGGACTGATCTCGACGAAGAGCGTGTCGGTGTCGGCGAGTTGACCGGTCACGGCGCCGAGGAAGTCGACGGGCTCGCGGATGTTGCGGGCCCAGTAGCCGGCGTCCATAGCGGAACCGTCCACGACCTCGCCCAGCGTGGTGGAGCGGACCGGCACGGAAGCCGCCCGTGGCCTGATCGACCGCAGGGCGCCGGTCAGTTCGTCGCGCACCGTGTCCATCTGCGGACAGTGGGAGGCGAAGTCGACGTTCACCCACCGGTTGGGCACCTCGTCCCGGTCGAGAGTCCGCAGGACCTCGGCCAGCGCCTCCCGTTCACCGGAGAGCAGCGTGGAGGCCGGGCTGTTGCGGGCCGCGATCCATACCCGCTCCTCGTGACCCGCCAGGGCCTTGGCGGCGTCGTCGGCGCCCAGGCGCACCCAGGCCATGCTGCCCTGTCCGCTCATGCGCCCGGCGAGTTCGCTGCGGCGGCAGATGACGGCGGCGGAGTCGGCGAGGCTCAGGGCCCCCGCCGCACAGGCCGCCGCGGCTTCGCCCATGCTGTGCCCGATCACCACGTCCGGCTCCACACCCCAGTGGCGCCACAGTGCCGTCAGGCCGACTTCCATCGCCCACAGCGCGGGTTGGACGACGGCCGGCTCGGTGAACCGCTCGTCGGCCCCGGTCGTCAGGAGTTCCGTCAGCGACCAGCCCGCCTCGTCGCGGATCGCCGCGTCGCACTCGGCAATCGCCTCCGCGAACACCGTCTCTGTGGACAGCAGTTGTCTGCCCATGCCTCTCCACTGGC
The DNA here is from genome assembly GCF_014779715.1 of Streptomyces chumphonensis. GTDB lineage: Bacteria > Actinomycetota > Actinomycetes > Streptomycetales > Streptomycetaceae > Streptomyces > Streptomyces chumphonensis. Next base: position 100,770 of record NZ_JACXYU010000016.1, on the reverse strand, counting down.
TACCCTGGCCCGGGTACACGAAGGCGATGCGGGGGGCGTTCGGTGGCGCGTCTTCGGTGAAGGAGCCGCCCAGAACGTGCTCGCCGCGCACGAAACGCCGCAGCTGCTCCAGAGCTTCCTCGTGAGAGGCGGCAGGCAGGGCCAGTCGGCAGGGCTCCGGCTTCCGGCGGACGGTCGCGCTGCGGGCCACGGACTCCCAGGTGTGCCGCCGCCCCCTTCCGCCGGGAGCCAAGTATCGGGTCCAGGAGTCGGCCAGGTCGTGCAGCCGCTCGTCGCCGGCCGCGGAGAGCAGGAGCATCTTGACGCCGTCGTCCGGCTCCGGGTCCCGCGGCGACACCTCCTCCGGGTCCACGGCCCGCAGGACGACGTGTGCGTTGGTTCCGGAGAAGCCGAAGCTGCTCACCGAGGCGTGCGCCGGGCGTCCCACGGGGCGCAGGGGTGTCCTCTCCCGAGCGACGCGTACCGGCGCCCCGTCCCGGGTCAGGGACGGATTCGGCTCGTCCACGTGCAGACTCGGGGGGACCTCGCCGTACTCCAGGCACAACACCGTCTTGATGAATCCCGCGATTCCGGCCGTTGCTTCCGTGTGCCCGATGTTCGACTTGACCGAACCGACCAGACACGGGCGGTCGACCGGCCGGTCCGCGCCCAATACCGAAGCCAGAACCTCCAGCTCCACCGGGTCGCCCACGGCCGTGCCGGTCCCGTGCGCCTCCACGAAGTCGATGTCGTGAGGAGCGACCCCGGCGTGCCGGTAGGCCCGGCGCAGCACCTGCTCCTGACCGGCCGCCCCGGGCGTCACGAGGTACCCGCTCGACTGGCCGTCGTTCCCCGCGGCGCTGCCCAGCACCACAGCCCTGACCCGGTCCCCGTCGAGCAGCGCCTGCCGCAGTGGTTTGAGGATCACCGCACCCACGCCGTCACTGCGCACGAACCCGTCAGCGGAGGAGTCAGCGAACTTGCAGCGCCCGTCGGCGGCCAGCATCCCGGCCTCTGAGAAGATCACCGTGTCATCGGGGACGAGAACCAGGTTGACGCCCCCGGCGATAGCGGTCGAGCACTCACCGGACCACAGGCTCTGCAGCGCGAGGTGCAGCGCCACCAGGGAGGACGACGCCGCCGTGTCCACGGTGAGGCTGGGGCCGCGCAGGTCCCAGAAGTGCGCCAGGCGACCGGAGGTGACGGCACGTGAGGCCGAGCCCGTCATCTGGTGGATGTCGGCGGGAGTGGCGCTGCGGCGTAGCAGGTTCCAGTAGTCGTTCCCCAGCTGACCGACGAAGGTGCCCGTGAGCGAACCGGCGAGCCGGTCGGCCGAGAACCCCGCGTCGTCGATCGCTTCCTGCGTGACCTCCAGAAGCAGCCGTTGCTGCGGGTCCATGCGTTCGGCCTCACGCGGGGATATGCCGAAGTGCTCCGCGTCGAAGAGGTCGACCCGCTCGAGGAATCCGCCCCACCGCCCCGTGGTTCGACCGGACAGGTCCGCCAGCTCGTGCCGTTCGCCGGGGACCTCGCGTATCGCTTCTTCTCCCCGGCACAGCATGTCCCACAGCGCGTCGACATCGTCCGCACCGGGAAACCGGCCGGCCATCCCGACGACGGCGATGGGTTGCGGTGCCCCGCCCCTGTGCTCGGCGGTCTCGTGGGGGGCTGTGCTTGCTCGCACTGGTGGTTCCTCTCCGTCGAAGGCCGCACCGGGCTCACCTCCACCCGTGAGGGGCGGCGGGTGCCTGCCGGGTGACGAGACGGAGCCGCGCGTGCGGGAGGCATCGTCGATGCACGAGACCGCTGACGTTGGCTCCGCCTGTCCTGACACGACGGAAGCGCGGGTCCAGTTCGTTGGCCGACTGCGGGTTGGCGTCCGACCGACCGGGAGGTGCAGCACTTCCGTAGGCGCGGGAGGGGAAGGGCGCAGCCGGTACGGAAGTTCGTGCGGAGAGGCGCGTCCCGGCGAGACGGGACGGCGTGCCTACATAGACACCTGTCTAGAGTGACAGCTGTCGAAGTGGGTGACAACAAGGTGATGTGTGGCCAGCGTCACGTGATGAACGGGTGGCCCGGGGATTGCGAGCCGTCCCGTCATCGGCTATCGCGCGCTTCCTCTGTGGTCGTTGCCGAGTCTCCGGCGAAGTCCCCGGTGGTGAGGTCGAGCAGGAGGCGCACCGACTCGGCGAGCGTGTCGCAGCAGAGCGAGTACTCGTGGCTCCGGCCGCTCTGGGTGACCGTGACCAGGCTCTGTTTGCGTAGGGCCGTCAGGTGGTGGCTCACCAGCGGTTGACTCAGGCCCGTCGCCTCCTGGAGCTCCTTCACCGTCCGGGTTCGCTGTCCTAGGAGCATGATCAGCAGAAGGCGGTTCTCGTCCGCTATGGCCCGGAGGATGGGTGCCAGGCTCAGGGCCTGGCCGCGCTCCCGTGGGTGGCGGGCCGACGCGGCGGCGTGCGCGCGGCTCCTCGGTCGTGGCGGCATGGGGGTCTCCTCGGGAGCGGCGTCACAGCTTTATCAACAGCGTGCGCTGTTGATACTAGTCAGAGGTGGATGTTTGCGGTGGTGGAACAGCGGCGCTTGGTGTCAATTCAGCCACGAGGCGACGGCCGCCGAAAGGGGAGAGCGATGCCCGGGCGTCCCGACATCACGTTCCGTGACGAGGTGGTGCGGGCGGGCGGGAGGCGGCGGTTGGGCCCGCTGCCGGGGTCGGGGCCCGAGGCGCCCGCCAGGGGGTACGGCGGACCGCTGAAAGCATAGCGATCAGGAGGCGGCGCAGGTGGTGCGACGGGGCGGGTCGGGTTCTGTCATCGCGATCGAGGGACGCTCGACGGGGCGTCCGGTTCCCCGTCCGGGAGCGTCCGTGACGTGGCACTCGGCCCTGGCGTCGCGACGCGGTCGTCACCTTCGGTTGTCAGGGGTGGTGCCACCGTCGGGGTTCCGTCAAATGGCCAACTCTCGACTACTCGACCGTCTGCAAACCCATTAATGATTGCTGATGGGTCGGGAAGGGCTCAGACGGCAAGCGGTCGACCACTCGTGCACCCCGGGCGGGTTCCGGCGATGACGACGTCCATTCCGTGCAGCGTGGCCGCGCGGAAGAGCCACAACGGTGAGGCGCAATCCGGGACGCACGGAGCCCGTACCTCTCGGGCCGGCGGGTCCGGAGGCCGGACTCCTCGGCTCTCGACAGGTGTTCCTCGGACGGTCTCCTGGGTGGAGCGGTGACGTACGGGCGGTCACGGCAGGTCGAAGAGAGTTGGGAGAAACGATGAGCGCAACGTCGGACCCGCGCCTCCAGCAGGACGCGGTGACGGTCGTGCCCTGCGGCGGCATCAGTGCGGAGGCCACACCTCCGGGCTCCAAGAGCTACACGAACCGCTACCTGGCCATCGCGGCCCTCAGCGGCCGGGAGACCCTGATCGAGGGAGCCCTGCTCTCGGACGACACCCGATACTTCGCCAGCGCCGTCGCCGCCTTCGGGCACGTCCGCACCACGATCGACGAGGAGCGCTCGAGCATCCTGGTGGAACCGACCGGGGACGCCATGCGCGCGCCGGCGGAAGACGTGTACATGGGGGGAGCCGGCACGCCGCTCCGGTTCCTGATCGCGATGGCGGGCCACGCCGAGGGCACGACCACCATCACCGGCAACGCGCGCATGCAGGAACGCCCCATGGGCGACCTCTTGTCCGCCCTGCCGATGCTGGGCGTGGAGGCCGTCGCGGTGCGGGGGAACGGATCTCCACCCGTGCGGGTGACCGGCGGCACGTTCCTCGGTGGCCGGACGCGGATCAGTGGCACCGTCTCCAGCCAGTTCACCTCAAGCCTGCTGATCAACTCCGTGCACGCCGCGAACGACACCCGGATCGAGGTCGTGGACGAGCTGATCTCCCAGCCCTACGTCGACATGACCATCGCGGCGCTGGCCGAGATGGGAGTACGGATCGAACGTGAGGGCTACCGGAGTTTCACCGTCCCGTGCGGGCAGCAGCCGCGTGGAGGCCGTGTGACCGTGGAACCGGACGCCTCCGGCATGTCCTACCTGCTGGCCGCCGCCGCCGTCACGGAAGGGGAGGTGGCGATTCCGGGCATCGGCGCCGACTCCCGGCAGGGTGACGTCGGCCTGGCCGAGGTGCTGGAGCGGATGGGGTGCCGCGTCCAGCTGAACGGTGACTCCGTCACCCTGAAGGGGGGCCCGCTGCGCGGCGTCGACATCGACATGGAGGCCATGCCGGACGTCGTTCCCACCCTGGCCGTCGTCGCGGCCTTCGCCGAGGGCGACACGCGCATCACCAACATCGCCTCCCTGCGTGTCAAGGAGTGCGACCGCATCGCCGCGGTCACCAACGAACTGCGCCGGATGGGCATCACGGTTCACGAGTCGGCCGACGCCATGCACATCGTCGGGGGCGTTCCGCGCGGGGCGGGCGTCGAGACCTACGACGACCACCGCATCGCCATGAGTTTCGCCGTCGCGGGGTTGCGCACGGAGGGGGTCACCATCAAGGACCCGGGCTGCGTCGCCAAGTCGTTCCCCGGCTTCTGGCGGGTCCTCGACCAGCTGCACCCGGGCAAGGCGAGTACGGCATGACCGGCCTCGGTACACCCGGCTCACCGGGAGTGCTCCTCGTGCTGGACGGATGGGGGCACGCCCCGCCAGACCGGGGGAACGCCCTCGCTCTGGCCCGCACACCCTTTCTGGACAGCATCCGGGCGACGTGCCCCGCCGGGCTGCTCCAGGCGTCCGGGGAGGCCGTGGGTCTGCTCCCCGACACCGTCGGCAACTCCGAAACGGGCCACCTGATCATCGGTGCCGGCCGGGCACTGCCCTATGACAGCCTGCTGGTTCGGCAGCACATCGATTCGGGAGCGATGCGCGGCCACCCGCGGTTGAACGAGATGTGTGCCGCCGCGGCCTCGGCGGACCGAGCTCTCCATCTCGTCGGCCTCTGCTCGGACGGGCAGATCCATTCCGACCTGAACCACCTCGGCGTGCTTCTCGCCACCGCCGCGGCGCACCGCGTGCCGCGGGTCTGGGTGCACGCCATCACCGACGGGCGGGACGTGGCGGACGGAACCGCTGCGCGCTACCTCGCACAGGTGGAGCGGCTGATGGCGGATGCGGGAACCGGGCGTCTGGCGACCGTGATCGGCAGAGGCTACGCCATGGACAAGTCGGGCAGGCACGACCTGACCGAAGCCGCGGTCCTGGCCATGGCCGACGGGCGCGGACTCCTGCGCCACCGCCTCCGGGAGGCGGCGGAGAATCCCGAGCGAGGCGACGAGTGGGTCCCTCCCAGCGTCCTTGCGGGGACCGGAGACCGACCCGCCGCGACGATGGCGGACCAGGACGCCGTCCTCTTCTTCAACTTCCGCAGCGATCGCGTGCGGCAACTGGTGGACGGGCTGGCCGACCACCTGGAGCGCACGGGGAGGAAGACCTGGCTGTCCAGCCTCGCCCAGTACGACACCCGCGCCGAGGTCGAACCCCTGACCCGCAGGGCCGGTGCCTCCGGAGGGCTTGCCGACGAACTGGAGCGTGCGCGGCTGCTGTCGGTGCGCATCGCGGAGAGGGAGAAGTTCGAGCACGTCACGTACTACCTCAACGGCCGCGATCCCCGCCCAAGAGCCACCGAGGAGCACGTGCGGGTCGTCGCGGACTCCGCTCCCGACTACCGGCGGCGGCCGCAGATGGGCCTCGCGCAAGTCGTCGACGCGGTGTGCTCCGCCGCGACGCGGAGCGACGTCGCCCTCGTGGTCGCCAACCTGGCCAACATCGATGTCGTCGGCCACACCGGCGACCTGGGGGCGACGGTGCGGGCCGCCGAGCACACCGACGCCGCGGTCCGCCGCATCGCCGCCGTCGCCGGGGAGCAGGGGCGCTGGATGTTGGCGGTGGGTGACCACGGCAACGCTGAGCAGATGCTCCAACGCGGCCCGGACGGCGCACCGCTGCCGTACGGAGGACACACGACCAACCCCGTGCCGGTCGTTGTCACCGGGGGAGCGGAGCACATCGCGGGCAGAGCCATGGCCGAGGGCGGCTCCCTGGCGGACGTGGCGCCCACCGTACTGAAGCTGCTGGGCCGCGAACCCGGCCCAGCCATGGAAGGAAGTCCCCTGCTGTGAAGACGACGACGGCCTCGGCAACTCCCACTTCCCACGCCGCCCCGGACACGAGAGGGCCCCAGGTGGTGCCCCAGCGCCTCCTCGACGTGTTGTGTTCGTTCGCCTCCGGAGTCCCCGACCCGGCGACGAGCGATGTTCTACGCCACCCGGAGGTCGCTCCGGTCTTCGCCGCTGACGCCGGGTTCCGCGCGATCGCTCTGGGCGACGGACTGTGGGCGGCCGTGCGAGCCGGTGGGGACGGCGGCTGCCGGGTCCTGGCCGTACACAACGTGTCCCATCGGAGGAGCCGCTTCACCCCGCCGGAAGGCTTGCGCCGTCCCGAGCCCGGGCTGCGGTACCTGTGCGGGGAGATGCGGACGTCGCAGAACGCGCAGGGCGAACTCGTCTGCGAGCTGGAGCCGCACGGATACGTGTGGTTGGCGGCCTGCGACGTGGACACCACCCGGCTGGAGACCGCTCCACCTCTGTGCTGACGAGGGATGTGCCGGCGGCGGGCCGGCCCGTGCCCGAGAACAGGAGACCCCGTGGACGACTACGCCGCTGTGTACCGCCGAAGCCTGGAGGCCCCCGAGGAGTTCTGGGCGGAGGCGGCGCGCTCCCTCGCATGGGACCGTCCTCCTCGCCAGGTGTTGGACGGCGCAGGTGCCCCCTACCACCGCTGGTTCCCCGACGGTTGGCTCAACACGTGCTACAACGCCGTCGACCGTCACGTCGAGAGTGGCTGCGCTGATCGTGTCGCCCTGCTGTACGACTCCCCCGTCACGGGCGTCAAGCGAAGCCACACCTACGCGGAGCTGAGGGACCAGGTCGCACGCTTCGCGGGGGTTCTGCGCGGTCTGGGGGTGCGGAGGGGGGACCGTGTGGTCCTCTACATGCCGATGGTCCCGCAGGCGGTGATCACGATGCTGGCGTGCGCCCGCATCGGTGCGGTGCACTCCGTCGTGTTCGGCGGCTTCGCGGCGCGGGAACTGGCCACCCGGATCGCTGACGCCCGCCCCAAGGTCGTCGTCTACGGCTCCTGTGGCGTCGAGCCCCAGCGCATCGTGCCGTACCAGCCCGTTCTCGACGAAGCCCTGCGCTCCCTGCGCCTGCGGCCACGCGTCGTCGTGCTGCAGAGACCGCAGTGCCGTGCCGAGGTGCGCCCCGGCGAACTCGACTGGGAGGCCGCCGTGGCCGCCGCCCAGGCGGTCGACTGTGTGCCGTTGCCCGCGACCGATCCCCTGTACGTCCTCTACACCTCGGGAACCACCGGAGGGCCCAAAGGGGTCGTGCGGGACAACGGAGGCCACGCGGTCGCGCTGGCGTGGTCGATGCGGCATGTCTACGACATCGAGGGCGGACAGGTGTGGTGGGCGGCGTCCGACATCGGTTGGGTCGTCGGACACTCCTACGTCGTCTACGCCCCTCTGCTGGTGGGCGCCACCACGGTGATCTACGAAGGGAAGCCGGTCGGCACTCCGGACGCCGGTGCTCTGTGGCGGGTCGTCGCCGAGCACGGTGTGGCCGGCATGTTCGCCGCTCCGACGGCGTTGCGGGCCGTCCGCCAGGCGGATCCGGCGGGTCGGCTCGCCCGGTCCCGGGACCTGACGTCGCTGCGGAACCTGTTCGTGGCGGGCGAGCGACTCGACCCGGCCACCCACCGTTGGGCCAGTGACCTGCTCCGGGTGCCGGTCGTGGACCACTGGTGGCAGACCGAGACCGGCTGGCCCATCTGCGCGGGTCTCCGGGGCCTCGGAGACCGCCCGCTCAAGCCCGGTTCCCCGGGGCTAGCCGTACCGGGCTTCGACGTACGGATCCTCGACGATCACGGGAACCCGGCGGCCCCGGGGTCGGAGGGGGCGATCTGCCTGCGGCCGCCCCTGCCGCCCGGGACCCTGACGGGGGTGTGGGGAGAGGAGCGCCGCTACGTCGAGGCCGCCCCGCACCCGTGCGCAGGCCATTACCTCACCGGCGACAGCGGCTATGTCGACGACGAGGGATACGTGTACGTCATGGGCCGGACGGACGACGTGATCAACGTCGCCGGGCACCGGCTCTCCACCGGGGCGATGGAAGCAGCCGTCGGGGCCCACCCGGATGTCGCCGAGTGCGCGGTGATCGGCGTGCGGGACGAACTGAAGGGCCAGGTGCCGCGAGCGCTCGTCGTGCTGAAGGCGGGCGCCACGGAAGACCTCGGGCGGCTGCGCGCCGATCTCGTCACCCGGGTACGCGAGCACGTGGGTCCGATCGCGTCCCTGAAGCGGGTGGATGTCGTCAACCGCCTGCCGAAGACCCGTTCCGGAAAGATCCTTCGCAGGGCCATGAGAGGAATCGCCGACGGGCGCGAGGAGCCGGTACCCGCCACGATCGAGGACCCGGAGGTGCTGGAGAACCTGCGGAGCATTCTGTGGTCGTCGTAGCCGCGTGCCGCGCGGCTCAGCTTGTGCACTCGGCCGCCACTTGGCAAGGTCAATGATTGGTGCAAACATGTATTTATGCTGAACGCGGGGATCGAAGAATCGAGGGAGAAGCCGTCGAGGGCTCGTTCGGGGGCGGTGGTGTCGTGCTGCGCCCCACTGACCTCGGAGCCCATATCGGAGGCAGCTGCCGAAAGGGCTGCCCGAATGTTCAAGGCATTGTCCGACCCGATTCGTCTTCGTCTTTTTTCTCGCGTTGCCTCTCACCCTCATGGTGAGGTGTGCGTGTGTGACATATCCGATGTCGGTGTTTCCCAGCCGACGGTCAGTCACCATCTGAAGAAGCTGCGAGAGGCAGGGTTGCTGACCTCGGAGAGAAGGGGCACCTGGGTCTACTACCGCAGTGCTCCCGGAGCCCTCGCGGTGCTGGCCATCCTCCTGCGCCCGCAGGAATAGAGGCGCCGGAACGCACCTGAGGCGCATGCGCCAGCAGCTCCCCGCCTCGGTCGTGGATCTCCATGTTCCACCGGCAGCCATCGAGTTCTCGAAGACCAGCGGTTTACAGAAGGCGCGTGCGACGTCGCACGTGGCCGCGTAGCCAGCCGGAGGGGACCCACTGACCATGACGTCGCGTGCGTCACTCGATTTCGGTCCTTCCCGGGGCGGCTGACGTGCTCGACAGCGAGCAGAGTCATTTCGGGTGGAAGTGGTTGAACACTTCCCTGTTCCCTGTATTTCTTCGGAACCGAGGTTGACGGCTGATCCGCCCGTCGTGACAGTATTGCGTATCAGGTTCCTGGGCGATACTTCGCTACGCGGGTGATGCGTTCCGTGTTCGGAAAAGATTCCGACCGAAAACCCGAGGGCGAACGTCTCCGTATGCCGAGAGGGGAAACAAGTGCAGCGCACTGCTGTCGTCACCGGAGCGAGTAGCGGAATCGGCGCGGCCACCGCCCGGGCCCTTGCGTCGGCCGGGTACCGGGTCGTCCTTGCCGCCCGGCGGGCGGCGCGTCTTCACGAGCTGGCCGCGAGCATCACCGCGTCGGGAGGCTCGGCGGAAGCCCGGCCCCTGGACGTCGCCGACCGGGAGGCGACCGCCGAGTTCGCCGCTTCCCTCGAACGGTGTGACGTCCTGGTGAACGTCGCCGGTGGGGCGTTCGGTACGGAAGAGGTGGGACAGGCGGAGCCGGCGGACTGGCGGCGCATGTTCGAGGTGAACGTCCTGGGCACCCTGCACATGACGCAGGCGCTGCTCGGTCTCCTCAGAGCGACCAACGACGGAACCGTGGTGGTGCTCACCTCCACCGCCAGCTTCACCAACTACGAGGGTGGAGGCGGCTACAGCGCGGCCAAGCACGCCCAGCACGCACTGGCCGAGACGCTGCGCCTGGAAGTGTGTGGGCAGGACCTCCGTGTCATCGAGATCGCTCCCGGGATGGTGCACACGGAGGAGTTCTCCCTGAACCGCTACCGGGGGGATCAGGAACGCGCGGCGGGGGTGTACGAAGGGGTGGAGCAACCGCTGAAGGCGGAGGACGTCGCGGACACCGTGCTGTGGGCGGTGACTCGGCCCCGACACGTCAACGTCGACCTCCTGGTCGTGCGCCCGGTCGCCCAAGCCGCGCAGCACAAGGTGCACCGCACGCACGGTAAGGACGCGTAGCCGCCTCGGCGCCTCCCCCCGCCGCGAAGCGGGAAGAGGCGCCTTGGGTGAGGGGGCTGAGGCGGGGGAGCCCGGTCAGGCACGCCCCCTCACCCCTCAGCGTCGAGCTTCCTCGGCGGAGGCGTCGCGCTGACTCTCGGTGCCGCAGCACGGAGCCTCGGCCTCGCCGTTCGGCGCGGCGTTCTTCTCCTGCGGCTCGTCCGTCTCTTCGACGATCTGTACGCTGCAGCAGTCGCTGTCGGACTTGTCGGATCCGAAGAGGCGGCCCAGCACGCCGCCCTTCTTGCCGGAGTTGCTCATAAGTGGCATTCCCTTCTCGTGAAACGGTTCGGGCCATGTGCCCGTCGACCACGGGCTCTGGTCCCGCTAGGGGTGCGCAGCGGTCCGCAGCGACGGCCTGGTGCCGTCGGTGGTGGCCGCGGGGGGCTCGCCGCCGACGGTGAGGGCCCCGGGGGCCGACGGTATCGAGGTCAGAGCAGCCAGGAGGCGTGCCGGCTCTCGCAGGCTCTCGCAGCACAGTGCGTAGACGTTGCTGCGGCCCTTCGGAAATACGGTGACGAGTCTCTGTTCGCGCAGCGGAGCGAGGTGGTGGCTGATCAGCGTCCTGCTCAAGCCGGTCAGCTGGTGCAGCTCCTTGACCGTGCGGGACTCGATCGCAAGCAGCAACAGGAGTGTCAGCCGGGTCTCGTCGGCCATGGCTCGCAGCATGGGGGCGAGCGCACGTGCCTGGTCGCTCTGGGGGAGTGGCCGAACGGTGGAGGCCCTGCCCGTCGCGCTTGATCGCATGGAACCCAGCAAACCATGCACGATGCCAGCTGTCAACAGTGAATGTTGATGATAAGAGAACGTGTTGGTGCGGCTGCCTCAGCGCCCCCGTCACCCAGGGCCGAGGCCGCCCCGCAGGCATCCGCCGCGCACGCCCGCACCGTCATCCGCTGTCGGCTCGGGTGCCCAGGGAGCCGGCTGCGGCAAGGAAGGAACACCCGGCGAGCAGCGCGAACATCGGGGCGTATCCGCCCAGGGGGGCGACCAGGACCGTGCCGACGAAAGGAGCCAGGGCGGCGGCCGTGGTGGTGGGGGCGGCCAGCAGGCCGGAGAGCCGCCCGTAGTCACCGGTGCCCCAGCGGTCCGTGACCGCGGTGGCTTGGAGCAGCGTCAGATTGCCGCGGATCATCCCCGCGATCACGGCCACGGTGAGCAGCAGGGGATAGGGCCCCTGGATCACGGAGAACGCCAGGGTCGCGGCGCCGCTGAGGGAGACCAGCACGGTGGTCCTGGCCACGGCTCCGAAGCGCCGGGCCAGCATGGCGTACAGGGTCCGGCCGACCGTCTGGCCGGCGCCGCCCAAGCCCAGGGCCCAGGCCGCCTGTGCGGCGCTGTAGCCGCGTTCGAGGAAGAGCGGAACCAGGGCGATGACGACGGCCGAGGTGGTCAGAGCCGACAGGGTCAGGGACAGTGCCAGCATGCGGAAGGGACGACTGAGCGCCGCGTTCGTCGCTCCGGTCGTGGGGTGGCTCTCCCGCCGGCGTGCCGAGGGTGGCCAGGGTGCGCGCAGAGCGGTGCAGTGAACGGGCACGGTCACGACTGCGATGACCCCGGCCAGCACGAGGTACGTGGTCCGCCAGGACAGGTGTGCGTCCAGCGCCGCGGTGAGCGGGGCGAAGATCGTGGAGGCCAGTCCGCCCGCGAGAGTCAGCACGGTCAGCGGACGGATGTGACCCGGCGCCCACCAACGCGTGATGGCGACGAAGGCGGGTTGGTAGAAGGTGGCGGCCATGGCGAGCCCCGCCAGCAGCCAGCCGAAGGTGAAGACCGCCGGGTTGGGGGCCCCGGACAGCACCAGGAGGCTGACGGCCCCCACGACGGAGCCGCCGGTCATGATCGCGCGTGGTCCGTGGCGGTCGATGATGCGGCCCACGAGGATGCCGGCCAGTGCCGAGACCAGGAGCCCCAGGGAGAACGCGGCGCTCGTCACTCCGGCACTCCACCCCGTGTCGGCGACGATCGAGGGGTTCAGGACGGGGAAGGCGTAGTAGACCGTCCCCCAGCTGACCACCTGGGTCAGGCAGAGCGCGGGAAGCACGGCGCGGGGCCGTGCGCGCTCCTGGTCGCTCACGGCCCCTTCGTCGGTCGAGGCGGTCATGAGCCGCAGCAACCACCCGACGGTTCCTCGAAGGGCGCGGCGTCGGGCGTCACGGCCGCTTCGGGTCTGCCGGTGGAGGAGGTTCCGAGATCCGGCGTGGCGCAGCACCCGGTGCCATCCTGGTCGGTCGTGACGCCGTCGAACAGGCCGGAGCCGCCGCACACGCCGGTCTCCGGGAGGGCGAGTTCGACGCGGTCGGCCGAGGCGAGGTCTCCTGCCAGGGCCGCGGCGATCGAACGGACCTGCTCGTAACCGGTCAGCGCGAGGAACGTGGGTGCCCGGCCGTATGACTTCATCCCGACGAGGAAGATGCCCTGCTCCGGGTGGGACAGCTCGCGGTGCCCGTGCGGATAGACGGTGCCGCAGGAGTGCTGGTTGGGGTCGATCAGCGGCGCCAGGTCCACCGGGGCCTGCAACCGTTCGTCGAGGCGGAGGCGGACTTCTTCCAGGAAGGACACGTCGGGACGGAAGCCGGTGAGGACCACGGCCTCGTCCACGGGTCCCACGCGGCGCCCGTCCTCGCCGACGAGGATGAGGTGTCCCTCGGCGGCGCGCTCGACCGCCTCGACGCGAAATCCGGTGACCGGTTCCGCGTGGCCTCCCTCGACGGCCGCCTTGGCGGCGAGCCCCAGGGCACCGCGGGCGGGCAGCTGATCGGCGGCGCCGCCGCCGAAGGTGGAGTCGGACATGCCCCGGCGCAGGACCCACACGGCGTGGGTACCGCGTCCTTCCCGGCTCTGCGCGAGGTCGGCGAGCATGGCCAAAGCGGTGAAGGCCGAGGCGCCGGACCCGATGACAGCCGTGCGCTTGCCCGCGTAGCGCGCGCGGACCGCGGGGCGGGCCAGGTCGGGCACGCGGTAGGTGATCCGCTCGGACGCGACCTCCTCGCCCAGGGCGGGCAGTCCGCTGCCGCCGGCCGGACCCGGGGCGGACCAGGTGCCCGAGGCGTCGATGACCGCACGGGCCAGGAACTGCTCCCCGGGGCCTCGTTCACCCCGGGCGTGGACCACGAAGGGTTGCTCCGTGCGCTCGGCGTCGACCACCCGGTCGCGTCCTCGCCGGGAGACTCCGGTGACGGTGCGGCCGTAGCGCACCCTCTCGCCCAGGACGTCCGCCAAAGGCCGGAGGTACTGCTCGGCCCAGTCCGACCCCGTGGGACAGGACTTCGGATCCGGTACCGACCAGCCGGTGGGTGCCAGGAGCTTCTCGGCGATCGGGTCGACGACTTCGGACCAGGTGGAGAAGAGGCGGACGTGACCCCACTGGCGGACAGCGGCGCCCGCCGTCGGCCCGGACTCGAACACCAGGGGTTCGATGCCGCGTTCGATCAGATGGGCCGCCGCGGCCAGGCCGACGGGCCCAGCTCCCACAATGACGACGGGGAGCTGACGAGCACTCATGAGATCCCTCTCTTCGGGTCTTCGAGCAGGGGCGGGTGGGGGGCGGCCGACGGTCTCCACGGCGGTCGCCCTTCAGGATCCTCCCCTTTGATTCGATGCGCGTCAAGATAGATGATAATCGAATCAGGGGGTCGTCGTCCGGATGCCCGGGCGTCCGGTGTAGGGCGGCTGTTCGGCCCGCCGCCGGTGCGACCCGGGCCCGGCATGTGCGGGCCGCATGCGGACGGACGCGTTGCGGTGGGCCTCATCCGCCATGGGGGAGGGCCGAGTTGGCGCCGCTGCGTTCCGGTGTGAGACGGTCACCCTGTGACGATGTCGGTCTGCGCTGATCTGTTTCGAGCGACTGCGTACCCGACCGGGTTCCGGGCCGCGTCGCTCCTGCCCCACGATGCACTCCGCATCGGTCGGCGGGATGAGGGGGGCGTCACGGGTCGAATCCATCCCATCGGCCCATCCCGTGTCCTGCGCGGACACGGCATGGGAGGCGGGAGGGCTTCCGGGTGCCTCGCCGGTGGCTTACTCGGCGCCGACGTCCGCGACGCCCTGGGGCGTCGCGCGCCGTGGATGCAGGCCCGGTCGAAGTCGGAGCTCCGCGGTCCCACGCATCGGACGCCCGCCAGCGTGGGCGTCGTCGCGTGACCACCGCGACCGATGTCGTCGTGATCGGTGGCGGCCAGGCGGGGCTGGCCGCCGGCTACCATCTCCGCCGCGCGAAGATCGGCTTCGTCGTTCTCGACGCGCAGAACACCCCGGGCGGGGCGTGGCAGCACGGCTGGGACTCCCTGCGGCTGTTCTCACCCGCGGCCTTCTCCTCGTTGCCCGGACGCCTGATGCCGGCCCAGCCGGGCGAGGAGTACCCGGATGCCGAGCACGTGGTGGCGTACCTGACGGACTACGAACGCCACTACTCCCTCCCGGTGCACCGCCCGGTTCGCGTACGAGCGGTGCACCGGGACGGCTCCCGGCTGCGGGTGGAGACGGACAAGGGGGACTGGTCGGCCCGCGCTGTCGTCTCCGCGACCGGAACCTGGTGGCGCCCCTTCGTCCCCGCTGTCCCCGGCGGTGGCGTCTTCCGGGGGCGTCAGTCGCACACCGTCGGTTACCGTTGCCCGGCCGACTTCGCCGGGCAGCGCGTGCTCGTCGTCGGGGGAGGCAACTCCGGCGCACAGATCGCCGCGGACCTCGCCCTGTCCTCGACGGTGGACCTGACGTGGGTGACCCAGCGGCCGCCGCACTTCCTCGCGGACGACATCGACGGCCGTGCCCTCTTCGACGCCGCGACCGCGCGCCGCCGCGCGCTGGACGAGGGGCGCAGCGACACCGGCGGTGTCGCCTCCCTGGGTGACATCGTCGCCGTCCCCCCGGTCCGTGCGGCGCGGGACACCGGTCGGCTGAAGGCCCGGCCGATGTTCCCGCGCATGGAGCCCGAAGGCGTCCGGTGGCCTGACGGCACGACCTCCCGGGTCGACGCGGTGATCTGGTGCACCGGTTTTCGGCCTGCCCTCTCCCACCTCGCTCCCCTCGGCCTGCGGGGCCCCAGGGGGCGACTGGCCACCCACGGCACCCGCGCCGTCGGCGAGCCGCGCCTGCATCTGCTCGGCTACGGCGACTGGACCGGACCGGCCTCCGCCACTCTGATCGGTGTCGGCCGCCCTGCCCGCGAGGCGGCCCGCGACATCGCCGAAGTGCTCCTCTGACGAGGCCGCCCGGGGTGACGGGCGGCCTCTCCACCCGTTCCACGGGTCAGCGTTGATTCGATATCTGTAAATGTTGACGTTCGTCAAATCAAGTGCGACGCTGACGGTGCAAGACATCGACATACATCGAAACAATGGGAGTCGTCGTGACCGTGTCCACCCCCTCTGAACTGCCCGTCGTCGTGATCGGGGCCGGCCCCGTCGGCCTGGCCGGGGCCGCGCGCCTGCTGGAGCGCGGCATCGAGCCGCTGGTGCTGGAGGCCGGCCCGCAGGCCGGTGCGGCGGTACGGGAATGGGGTCACGTGCGCCTGTTCTCCCCGTGGTCGGAGGTCGTGGACCCGGCGGCCGAGAAGCTGCTGGCGCCGACCGGCTGGGTCCGGCCGGACGGCGCCGCGTACCCCTCGGGGGCCGACTGGGCCGAGCGGTATCTCCAGCCCCTCGCCGACGTCCTCGGTGCCCGCGTGCGCTACGGCGCCACCGTCACGGGCGTCGCCCGGGCCGGGCGGGACCGCGTCGTGGACGCCGACCGGGCCGAGCAGCCGTTCACCGTCCAGCTCACCACCCACGACGGCCGGGAGGAGCGCATCCCCGCCCGCGCGGTCCTCGACGCCTCCGGCACGTGGACCACGCCGAACCCCCTGGGCGGCAACGGCCTTCCGGCCCTGGGGGAGCGCGCGGCGTCCGCCCGCCTCACCTACCGGGTGCCCGACCTGAACGACCCGGCCGTGCGCGCCCGGTACGCCGGGAAGCGGGTCGCCGTCGTCGGCACCGGCGCGTCCGCCTTCACGGCCCTCGCCCAACTGGCCGACCTCGCGGACGCCGAGCCGGGCACCCACGCCGTGTGGGTGCTGCGCCGCGGCATCGGCACCGACACCTTCGGCGGCGGCGAGGCCGACCAGCTCCCCGCCCGCGGCGCCCTCGGCCTGCGGGCCAGGGCCGCCGTCGAGTCCGGGCACGCCGAGGCCGTCACCGGCTTCCGCACCGAGGCCGTCGAGCGGGACGGCGAGCGGCTGGTGCTCGTGGCCGAGGACGGCCGCCGCACGGGCCCCGTGGACGAGGTCATCGTCCTCACCGGCTTCCGCCCCGACCTGTCCTTCCTCACCGAGCTCCGCCTCGGCCTGGACGACCGGCTCCAGGCGCCCGTCGCGCTCGCGCCCCTGATCGACCCCAACGTCCACTCCTGCGGCACCGTCTATCCGCACGGCGTGCGCGAGCTGTCCCACCCCGAGCAGGACGTGCACCTCGTCGGGATGAAGTCCTACGGCCGCGCCCCCACGTTCCTCGCGCTCACCGGCTACGAGCAGGTCCGCTCGATCGCCGCCGCCCTCGCGGGCGACCGGGAATCCGCCGAGCGCGTCGAGCTCACCCTCCCCGAGTCGGGCGTGTGCGGGGGCGCCGGCCTCTACGACGCCCCCGAGGTCACGGAGGCGGACGGAGGCGGCTGCTGCGCCACCCCGCCCACCGCGCAGGCCGACGCCCCCGCCTCCCCGGGCACCTCCTGCTGACACCGAGACCTGCATGCGGCTGAATCGGTGAGGGCCGCTGGAGTGTCGGACCACCACACTGAGTGTCATGCGGACGACCGGGAACTCGGGCGGAAGCCCGCCACGCAAATTCTGGGCCTCCTCGCAGTGTGTTGCGCTGTCGCGATCGGGCCGGCAGCGGCCGATGTGACGCAGTGGCGAGGCTGCCACCCGAGGCCTTCCGTGCAGCGCTCTGATGCGCACAGGAGGCGGGTCGAGTCGCGGCCTCGCGGTCAGACCTTGATGACGCGGATGCCGGGGCCGCAGAGCGCCAGGAGGTCTTCGGGATCCGACGTCAGGACGGTCGCTGGGGCTGGCGAGGTGAGTGCGGTGGCGGCCACGATGGCGTCGAGGGCGTACTTGTGGCCGTGTAGTCCGGCCGCGGCCAGGAGCTTGCTCGCATGGCGGGCGATGGCTTCGGTGGGCGGGATGATGTTCACGCGGGAGACTGCGTAGTCGAAGCGGGCCTGGTTGACCCTGGGGTCGCGTGCTTCGACGAGGGTGACGGAGCTGGTGACGACGCGGATGTCTTCGGATTCGGCCGCAGCCAGCCACTCGGTGATCGCGGGCGTGCGTCGTACCAGTTGGGACAGGCCCTCGCAGTCCAGGACGAGCGTGCCGCTCACGCGGCGTCCGCCGAGCCCGCGGCGTCGCCGCGGAGAACGGCGCGTTTGGCGTCGACCGCCGCCTGGTCGACCGGACCGTGTTCGGCTTCCGCGTCTTCGATGAGCTCGCGCAGTCGGTCCCGTTCCAGTTGGCGCTGGATGAGGGTCTCGACGTAGGCGGACATGCCTCGTTTGCCCGTACGCGCCTTGAGGGCAGCGATGGTTCCCTCGTGGAGGGAGACCGATACGGGCCGGACGGGTCCTTCGCCGGGCGCCTGGGAGGTAACCATGGGGTCGAGTTTAACAAAATTCTTGTTATTGCACGGGGGTGATTCTCTGAGCGGATGGGTCGGAGGGACATCCATCGCTGCGCGGGTGTCGCGAACCTCCAGGGCAAGCGCCCATCGGCGAGGGATCCGCCATGGACTCCCACGTCTGTCCCAGGGGGCTTCAGGGGCTGTCCGCCGCGTCGGCAGGGAAGGCCCTGACCGCGCTGAAAGATACGAACGCGCTGGTCAGGGCCCCTTCCCCTCAGCACTCGATGATGTTCACCGCGAGGCCGCCGCGGGCGGTCTCCTTGTACTTGACGGACATGTCGGCGCCGGTGTCCTTCATCGTCTTGATCGCCTTGTCGAGCGAGACGTGGTGGCGGCCGTCGCCGCGCAGCGACATCTTCGCGGCGGTGACGGCCTTGACGGCCGCCATGCCGTTGCGCTCGATGCACGGGATCTGCACGAGGCCGCCGACCGGGTCGCAGGTCAGGCCGAGGTTGTGCTCGATGCCGATCTCGGCGGCGTTCTCCATCTGCTCGGGTGACGCGCCCAGGACCTCCGCGAGGCCGCCCGCCGCCATGGAGCAGGCCGAACCGACCTCGCCCTGGCAGCCGACCTCGGCGCCGGAGATCGAGGCGTTCTCCTTGAACAGCATGCCGATCGCGCCCGCCGCGAGGAGGAAGCGGACCACGCCGTCGTCGTCGGCGCCGGGGACGAAGTTGACGTAGTAGTGCAGGACGGCCGGGATGATGCCGGCGGCGCCGTTGGTGGGGGCGGTGACGACGCGGCCGCCGGCGGCGTTCTCCTCGTTGACCGCCATCGCGTAGAGCGTCACCCATTCCATGGCGTGTGCCTCGGCGTTGCCCTCGGCGCGCAGCTGCCGGGCGGTCGTCGCCGCGCGGCGCCGCACCTTGAGCCCGCCGGGGAGGATCCCCTCCTGGCTGCTGCCGCGCGCCACGCAGTCCTGCATGACGCGCCAGATCTCCAGGAGACCCTCGCGGATCTCCTCCTCGGTGCGCCACGCCTTCTCGTTCTCCAGCATCAGCGCCGAGACCGACAGGCCGGTCTCGCGCGTCAGCCGCAGCAGCTCGTCGCCGGTGCGGAAGGGGTGGCGCAGCACGGTGTCGTCGAGCTTGATGCGGTCCTCGCCGACGGCGTCCTCGTCGACGACGAAGCCGCCGCCGACCGAGTAGTAGGTCTTCTCCAGCAGCGGGCGGCCGTCGGTGTCGTAGGCGAACAGCGTCATGCCGTTGGCGTGGTAGGGCAGCGAGCGGCGGCGGTGCAGGACGAGGTCGGTGTCGGCGTCGAAGGCGATCTCGTGGGCGTCGCCTATCTCGGTGGAGAGCAGGCGCAGCCGGCCCTCGTGGCGGATGCGGTCGACCCAGGCGTCGGCCCGGGTGACGTCGACGGAGCGAGGTGAGTGGCCCTCCAGGCCCAGCAGGACGGCCTTGGGCGTGCCGTGGCCGTGCCCGGTGGCGCCGAGTGAGCCGAAGAGTTCGGCGCGGACGGAGGTGGTCTGCGCGAGCACCCCGTCGTTCTTCAGCCGGGCCGCGAACATGCGCGCGGCGCGCATCGGGCCGACCGTGTGCGAGGAGGACGGGCCGATGCCGATGGAGAAGAGGTCGAAGACGGAAATGGCCACGGTGCGGACTCCCTCGTCAGCTCGTGGGTGGAGCGTGCGGTCAGGTGCGGGGCCGGACGCCGCGCGGGGTGGTGCGGGGGCGTCCGGCCCGGCTGGGGCTACCCGGAACTACTTGGTCAGGCCCGGGTACAGCGGGTGCTGGTCGGCGAGCGCGGTGACGCGGACGGCGAGCGACTTGGCCTTGGCCTCGTCGAAGTCCGGCAGCAGCGCCTCGGCGATGATGTCGGCGACCTCGCGGAAGTCGTCCTCGCCGAAGCCGCGGGTGGCCAGCGCCGGGGTGCCGATGCGCAGCCCGGAGGTGACCATCGGCGGACGCGGGTCGTTCGGCACGGCGTTGCGGTTGACGGTGATGCCGATCTCGTGGAGCCGGTCCTCGGCCTGCTGGCCGTCCAGCTCGCTGTCGCGCAGGTCCACGAGGACCAGGTGGACGTCGGTGCCGCCGGAGAGGACGGAGACCCCGGCCTCGACGGCGTCGGGCCGGGTCAGCCGCTCGGCGAGCAGCTTCGCACCGGCCAGGGTGCGCTGCTGGCGCTCCGTGAACTCGTCGGTCGCGGCGATCTTGAACGAGACCGCCTTGGCCGCGATGACGTGCTCCAGCGGCCCGCCCTGCTGGCCGGGGAAGACGGCCGAGTTGATCTTCTTGGCGTGCTCCTGCTTGGAGAGGATCACACCACCGCGCGGCCCGCCGAGGGTCTTGTGCGTGGTCGTGGTGACGACGTCGGCGAAGGGCACCGGGTTGGGGTGCAGCCCGGCGGCGACGAGGCCCGCGAAGTGCGCCATGTCGACCATGAGCAGCGCCCCGGTGGCGTCCGCGACGCGGCGGAACGCGGCGAAGTCGAGCTGACGCGGGTACGCGGACCAGCCGGCGATGATCAGCTGCGGCCGGTGCTCCTGCGCCAGGCGCTCGACCTCGTCCATGTCGACGAGGCCCGTCTCCGGGTCGACGTGGTACGCGACGACGTTGTAGAGCTTGCCGGAGAAGTTGATCCGCATGCCGTGCGTGAGGTGACCGCCGTGGGCCAGGTCCAGGCCCATGATCGTGTCACCCGGCTTGAGCAGGGCGAACATGGCCGCCGCGTTGGCGGAGGCGCCCGAGTGGGGCTGCACGTTGGCGGCCTCGGCGCCGAACAGCGCCTTGATCCGCTCGCGGGCGATGTCCTCGATGACGTCGACGTGCTCGCAGCCGCCGTAGTAGCGGCGGCCCGGGTAGCCCTCGGCGTACTTGTTGGTGAGGACCGAGCCCTGGGCCTCCAGCGCCGCGACGGGCGCGAAGTTCTCCGAGGCGATCATCTCGAGGGTGGACTGCTGGCGGTGGAGCTCGGCGTCGACGGCGGCGGCGACGTCCGGGTCCACCTCGTGGAGGGAACGGTTGAGAAGCGACATGAGAGGTGTCCGTCCGGGTTCGAAGGGGGCTCAGCCGGCCGTGAAGGCGGTGTACTCGTCGGCCGAGAGCAGGTCGTCCGGCTCGTCGGTGACGCGCACCTTGAAGAGCCAGCCGCCCTCGAAGGGGGCCGAGTTCACCAGGCCCGGGTCGTCCACGACGTCCTGGTTGGCCTCGACGATCTCGCCGGTGACGGGGGCGTACAGGTCGCTGACCGACTTGGTCGACTCCAGCTCGCCGCAGGTCTCGCCCGCGGTGACGGTGTCGCCCACGTCGGGAAGCTGGACGTAGACGACGTCACCGAGCGCGCCGGCGGCGTGCGCGGTGATGCCGACCGTCGCGACGCCGTCCTCGGCGGTCGACAGCCACTCGTGTTCCTTGCTGTAACGCAGCTGCTCAGGGTTGCTCATGAGGTGAATTCTCCCGGATGAGGGGTGGTGGTGTGGGGAAGGGGTGCGTCAGGCGCGGCCGGACCCGCCGGGGGCGGGGCGGCGGGTGACCCGGACGGGTGCCCGCTCAGCGTTCCCGCTTGTAGAAGGGCAGGGCCACGACGGCGTACGGCTCGTGGGTCCCGCGGATGTCGACGGCGACGCCCTCGGTGCCCGGCGCGGCGTGGGCGGCGTCCACGTAGACCATGGCGATCGGCTTGCCGAGGGTGGGGGAGGGGGCCCCGGAGGTGACCTCACCGATCCGCGTCCCGTCGGCGGTGACCACCGGGAATCCGGCGCGCGGGACGCGGCGGCCCTCGGCGACCAGGCCCACCAGGACGCGCGGCGGGGTGGCGGCGGCCCGCTCGGCCGCCGCCTCCAGGGCGTCCCGGCCGACGAAGCGCCCGTCGTTGGTCGTCTTCTCGAACTTCACCACCCGGCCCTGGCCGGCGTCGAACGGTGTCGTCGCGCGGGTCAGCTCGTGCCCGTACAGGGGCATGCCGGCCTCCAGCCGGAGGGTGTCCCGGCAGGACAGGCCGCACGGCACCAGGCCCTCGCCCTCTCCGGCGCTCAGGAGCGCCTGCCACAGCTTCTCCGCGTCCTGCGGCGCGGCGAACAGCTCGAACCCGTCCTCACCGGTGTAGCCGGTGCGGGCGATCAGGGCGGGCACCCCAGCGACCGTGCCCGGCAGCCCCGCGTAGTACTTCAGGCCCTCCAGGTCCGCGTCGGTGAGGCTCGCGAGGACGCCGTGCGCCTTCGGCCCCTGCACCGCGAGGAGGGCGTAGGCGTCGCGGTCGTCCCGCACGGCGGCGTCGAACCCGGCCTGCCGGGCGACGAGCGCGTCAAGGACGACCTGCGCGTTGGAGGCGTTGGCGACGACCATGTACGTGCTCTCGCGGCCGTCGGCGAGCCGGTAGACGATCAGGTCGTCCAGGATGCCGCCGTTCTCGTCGCAGATCATGGTGTAGCGGGCGCGGCCCGCCTTGACGGCGGAGAGGTTGCCGACGAGCGCGTAGTCCAGCAGCTCACCGGCCTGCGGGCCGGTGACGGTGATCTCGCCCATGTGCGAGAGGTCGAAGAGGCCGGCGCGGGTGCGGACGGCGTGGTGCTCGTCGCGTTCGCTGCCGTAGCGCAGCGGCATGTCCCAGCCGGCGAAGTCCGTCATCGTCGCGCCGAGGGCGCGGTGCACGGAGTCGAGGGCGGTGCGTCGGGGCGGGGCGTTCTCGGGCAGGGCGTCAGACATTCAAGGGGCTCCCAGGCAGGGCGGACATGTCCTCCCCATCTGTCATCGGAACCTGAGAGGTTCGCCGCAGGCCCGAACGGGCCACGGCTTGCACCTTGGGTGGGACCGGCCCCGCCTCGGGGCCCGCCCGCTTTTCAGATCTGCCTCACTCGCGCGGTATCAGGGGCCTGAGAGATTCAAGGGAGGACTTGCTCCTTCGGCGCTCCGTGTCCGGTGACCGGTGAACCGGTGACCAGCATGTGGAGACTCTCCCGCGCGGGTTCGAACGGCCGGTATGAAGTTCGCGGGCTCATCATTGCACGCGACCCGCCGCAGCGGCACCCCGTCCCGCGACGGGTCCGCAGGGTAGCGAGGGGGAACCGCAGCGTGGCGAACGGTCATCATAGGAGTGGCCGCGCGACCGCGAGCCGCCCCGGGAGGAGAAACGGCATGATCCGGAACGAACCCCAGGCCCATCCCTGCCCGGCCGCGCTGCCCGCCGTGCCCCACCAGAGCGCCGTCCCCGACGCCGAGACGCTGCCCCCCGCCGTTCGCGACCTGCGGGGACGCCGCGCGCTCCGGCCGCCCACGTTCCCGGCCGGGGACCGGGTGGTCGTCTCCGGCCTGCCGGGCAGCGGCAAGTCCACCCTCATCCGCGCCCTCCTCCACCACCTCGACGGCACGGCGCTCTCGGTGGACTCCCAGGACGTCCGCGAGCGGTGGGACCGGCGGATGCCGCGCTGGCTGCCCTACGCCCTCTACCGGCCCGCCGTGCGACTGGACCACTACCGGCGGCTGCGCCGTGCGCTGGCGGGCGGGGCGGGCGTCGTCGTCCACGACTGCGGGAATCTGCCGTGGGTGCGGCGCTGGCTGGCCCGGGACGCGCGGCGGCGCGGGGTGCGGCTCCATCTCGTCGTCCTGGACGTCCCGGTGGACGTCGCCCTGGCCGGGCAGGCCGAGCGGGGCCGTACCGTCTCGCCGTTCGCGTTCGCGCGGCACCGGCGGGCGACCGCCCGGCTGCTGACCGACCTGGCGGCGGGACGCCTGCCCGCCGCCTGTGACGCGGCGCTCCTGGTGGACCGGGCGTACACCCGGGCCCTGCGCGGCACCGCCCCGGGGGCGCCGGGCCGCTGACGGGCCCGGGTGTGCGGCCCGGCCCGGGCGCGCGGTCAGCTCCGCGCCGCGCCGAGGTCCGGGGGAAGCAGCTCGGCGACCAGCCTCGCCGCCGCCGCGACCACCTCCGCCAGCGGCTCGGTCAGGCCGTCCGGGCCCTGTTCGGGCAGGGCGTCGAAGAGCCGGTCCAGCGCGGCCCGCAGGTCGTCCAGCGCGTCCTTCGGGGCCTGCGCGGCGGGAACGGCCGCGGCTCCCTCCGACCCCTGCGACCCGGCGGGCGCGGACGGCGCGTCGCACGTCGGCAGGGGCAGCGGCACCTCCGGCGCTCCGGGGGGCAGGTTCACGGGCAGGCAGGTCGGCAGGGCGGGGGGCAGGTCCGAGGGCACGGCGGTCGGCTGCCGCCACCGCCCCGCCCCGGGCGCCGCGAAGGACGCCTCCAGTTCCCGCAGCTCCGCCAGGACCTCCTCGCGGTGCTCCCGCATGTCGTACCCGGCGACGGGGTCGGCTTCGAGGACGTCCTCGACGAGCTCCATGACGGAGGAGACGCCGTCGCCCATCAGGTCGAGTCGCCGGGCGTCCTCGGCGAGCCGCGCGGTGCCGCGCTCGGCGGCCGGGGCGGCGGGAGCGGGGGCCGGACGGGACGGGTCGGCTCCGGCGGTGCCGACGAGCGTCAGGGCGAGGGTTCCGGCGAGGGCTGCGGCCACGGTGAGGGAGGCGGTCTTGCGGGACGAGAGCATCAAGGGTGACTTCCTGTGTGCCGGAGGCACCGGTGGGCACCTCTTCGGTACTGCGGGGACCCCTCCACCGTGGAAGGGGGAGTGACCGCGCGCAACCGGACGGTCGCGGTGGGCCACCGTCCGGGTCAATCCCCGGAGCCCTGCCTGCCGGACGACGTCCCCCGCTAGGGTTTCGCCCATGACAGCTCCCCAGCAGCCGCACCCGTCACCGCAGCCTCCGACCCCCGGGCCGGGACCCGCCGGCGGCCGGCCGGGCAACGCGTTGGAGGAGACGCTGGCCGCCTCCGTGGGGCAGCCGCACGCCGGTGCCCGGCTGATGGAGGTGCTGGGCCGCAGCAGTCTGTGGGTCCCGCTGCCCGAGGGCGGCGGCCCGGACAGCCGGGACGTCGATCTGCCCACCGTGGAGCGGGACGGCGTGCCGTACGTGCCCGTCTACAGCTCCGAGGAGCAGTTCGTGCACTGCGTGCGGGTGCCGATGAGCTACGCCGTCGTCCCGGCCCGGGAGTTCGCCCGGGGCCTGCCGCCGCACGTCGGCATCGTGGTCAACCCGGAGGGCGCCGTCGGGGCGCCGGTCCCGCCCGAGGCGGTGGCGCTGCTGTGTCAGGAGGGCGACGCGGAGGCGGGGCCGGGGGCGCCGAGGGGCGCGCGGGTGCGGTTGTTCGAGCCCGACTGGCAGGACGATCCGGTGGACTTCCTGTCCGCCGCCGCCACCGAGTTCGGGCGACTGCCGCAGATACGGACGGCCCGGCGCGGCCTGGCCAGCGCCGAGGGCGACCCGCCCGCGCTGTTCGTCGGCGTCGAGCTGGACCTCCTGGAACCGGAGGCGCGGCAGGCCACGCACGACGCGCTGGCCCGCGCGCTCAGCACGCACACGGTGCGGTGGCCCGTGCAGCTCGTCCTGCTCGACGCCGCGCCGCACGACCCGGTCGTCGGCTGGCTGCGCGAGTGCGTCCGGCCCTTCTACTCACGCCCCCTCTGAGTAGACTGCCGGGTTGGTCCGCGTACGACGACGCGGGCCGGGGCGGGGACGGGTGGGTAGGCGGCGCACCGCGGGTGAGCGGTCCCGGCCGTGCCGTCCGGGGCTCGTAAGCTGATTTCATGTCGGGGGGCGCACGGCTGGTGCCCGAGCAGGTCGAATGCGGAGAAGGGCGGCGGACGTGAGCGCGGGTGAGAGCGTCGAGGTGCTGCTGCGCCAGGTGTCGCCCGTCCGGGACGACAGGTACGACCGGTACGAGGCGCTGCTGCACGCGCTCGCCGGTGCGCCCCTGCTGCCCTTCCTGTGGCACGGCGGTCCGGACGACCCGGACGCCCGGTACGCGCGCCTGGACGTCGCGGGGCACGGCTACGTCCCCTGCGCGACCTCTCCGCGCGCGCTGGAGGCGAGCGGCTGGAACCGCGGCCACGGGGCGTCCACCGGTCGGGACGCCGCCCATCTGCTCTATCCCCGCCACCTGGGGCTGTGGCTGGACCCGCACGGGCCCGGCGGCGGCCTCGGCATCCCGTGGCCGGACCTGCGCCGCCTCGCCGTGGGGCTCGACCGGCTCCCGGCCGGGCCGCTCGGGATCGGCGAACCCACCGTGCGGGCACCGCAGTTCTACGCCCAGTTGACCCACCACGCCCAGCGCACGCCCGCCGTCCGCAGTCTGCGCCGGGCCTGGGTGCGCCCCGCGTACGGCTCCGCGTTCCTCGCCATCGGCGTCGACGTCCACGAGGGCGGGCCGCACGCCGGGCAGGCCGCGCACACCGCGCTCAGCACCGTGCGGCAGGCCGCCGGAGCGCTGCCCCCGGGGCTGCCCGTCTCCGCCGTCACGATGTCCGACGCGCACGACCCGGTGGCCCTGTGGCTGCACGCGAACGCGCGTCCCTTCTTCGACCGGGACGCGGCGGCCACCGCGCACCACCCCGCGCCGACCCCCGGCTACGGCCACCCCCACGCCCGCTGACGCGCGAGCGCGCACGGCCCTGCGCGCACCCCTGCCGCGGGGCCCGGGGGATATCGCCCGCTACGCCGCCCAGGGGCGCTTTTATCGGCGCTTTAGCAGCGGGTCTCAGCTCGGTATCACCGGCATGCGGACGGTTCACACCTCTATGGATGCACAGTAATGTGCGGGCGACCAGAATCTGTTGCACCACCAGACCCCTGAGGTGGACGATGCGTAGAACCAGATCCAGGGTCGTCACGGCGATCGCGGCCACCCTTGCGGTCGGACTGATAACCAGCGGATGCGCCAGCGAGCGGGACGACGACGGTGGCGGCGAGGGCGGCGACACCTTCGTCTTCGGCGCCCCCGGTGACCCCGGCTCCCTGGACCCGGCCCTGGCCAGCGACGGCGAGACGTTCCGCGTCACCCGGCAGGCCTTCGAGGCGCTCATCGAGCACGAGCCGGGCGGCAGCGAGCTCGTCGGCGGCCTGGCGGAGTCGTGGGAGAGCAACGAGGCCGGCACCGAGTGGACGTTCAACCTCCGTGAGGGGGTCACCTTCCACGACGGCGAGAAGCTGACCGCCGAGGCCGTCTGTGCGAACTACGACTACTGGTTCAACTGGACCGGTACGTACCAGAACAAGGCGATCTCCTACTACTGGCAGACCGTCTTCGGCGGCTTCGCGAAGAACGAGAGCAAGGACACCGCCGAGCCCAACTACAAGGGCTGCGCCGCGCAGGACGAGCTGACGGCCGTCATCTCGGTGAACGAGGCGTCGGCGAACCTGCCCGGCGGCTTCTCCCTCCAGGCCCTGGCCATCCACTCCCCGAAGGCCATCGCGGAGTACAAGAAGGAATCGGCCACGGGCGAGGGCGACGCCCTCACCTACCCCAAGTACAGCCAGGAGGCCGGGACGGTCGCCGGCACCGGGCCGTTCAAGATCGCCGAGTGGGACAAGGGCAACCAGGAAGTCACCCTGGAGCGCTTCGACGACTACTGGGGCGAGGAGAAGGCGGGCGTCGAGAAGCTCGTCTTCCGCACCATCTCCGAGGAGAACGCCCGCCGTCAGGCGCTGGAGGCCGGCAACATCGACGGCTACGACCTGGTCGCGCCGTCCGACGTCGAGGGGCTGAAGGACAAGGGCTTCCAGGTCCCCGTCCGAGGCGTCTTCAACATCTTCTACCTGGGCATGTCCCAGGGGGCCAACGAGGCGCTGGAGAAGAAGGAGGTCCGGCAGGCGATCACCCACGCCATCGACCGCGACAACCTCGTCAACACCCAGCTCCCCGAGGGCGGCGTCGTCGCCACGCAGTTCATGCCCGACACCGTCGACGGGTTCTCCGAGGGCGTCGCCACCTACGACTTCAGCACCGACAAGGCCAAGGACCTGCTGGCCGACGCGGGCGAGTCGAAGCTGAGCGTCGACTTCTGCTACCCGACCGAGGTCACCCGCCCCTACATGCCGGCCCCGGCCGACATGTTCGAGCTGATGAAGGCCGACCTGGAGAAGGCCGGGATCACGGTCAACCCGAAGCCCATGAAGTGGGCCCCGGACTACCTGGACGCCACCGAGAACGGCTCCTGCGCCCTGCACATGCTGGGCTGGACCGGTGACTTCAACGACGGCTACAACTTCATCGGCACCTGGTTCAGCGGCTTCGACGCCCAGTGGGGCTTCCGTGAGGACGCCGTCTTCGACGCGGTGAAGGCCGCCGAGTCCGAGCCGGACGTCGCCCAGCGTGTGGAGCTGTACAAGAAGGCCAACGAGGCGATCATGGAGTACGTCCCCGGCGTGCCGATCTCCTCCTCGCCGCCCTCCATCGCGTTCTCCGACAAGGTGAACCCGCCGGAGGTCTCCCCGCTGACGCAGGAGAACTTCGCCGAGGTCTCCTTCAAGTAGTCCCCCACCATCGCGTGAGGTCCGCCCGGCCACGACATCCAGGTGGCCGGGCGGTCCCGCGTCCGATGCCCTAGTTCGAACCCCAAGAAAGGGGGTAGCGCGGGGTGTTGCGTCTCGTCGTCAGAAGACTTCTGCAGCTCATACCCACCCTGCTCGGTCTGTCGGTCCTGCTCTTCGTCTGGGTGCGCCTGCTGCCCGGTGGGCCCGCGGCGGCCCTCCTGGGCGAGAGAGCCACCGCGGCCGACAAGGCCCAGATCGAGAGGGCACTCGGCCTCGACCAGCCCCTGTGGGTCCAGTACGGGCGCTTCCTGGAGCGGCTCGGCCGGCTCGACCTCGGCACCTCGACGCAGACCGGCCAGCCGGTGTGGGACGAGTTCACCCGGGCCTTCCCCGCCACCGTCGAACTCGGCGTCACGGCCATCCTCATGGCCGTGGCCGTCGGCATCCCGCTCGGCTACTTCGCCGCCCGCCGGCGCGGCAGCTGGCTCGACGTGTCGGCCGTGTCGGGCTCGCTGCTCGGCATCTGCATCCCCGTCTTCTTCCTCGCCTACCTCCTCAAGGCGCTCTTCGCCGTGCAGCTGGGCTGGTTCCCGGCCTTCGGCCGCCAGACGACCGGCCTCGACGCCACCGAGGTCACCGGCTTCTACGTCCTCGACGGCATCCTCACCGGTGAGTTCGACGCCTCCTGGGACGCCGTGCAGCACCTGGTGCTGCCCGCGATGGCGCTGGCCTCCATCCCGCTGGCCATCATCGTGCGCATGACGCGCGCCAGCGTCCTGGAGGTCCTCGGCGAGGACTACGTGCGCACCGCCGAGTCCAAGGGCCTCAAGCAGAGCGTGGTGCGCGGCCGGCACGTGCTGCGCAACGCCCTGCTGCCCGTCGTCACGGCCATCGGTCTGCTGACCGGCGGGCTGCTCTCCGGCGCCGTCCTGACCGAGTCGGTGTTCGCCTTCGGCGGCATCGGCTCGTTCATCAAGACCGCCATCGACCAGCGCGACTACCCCGTGCTCGTCGGCTTCATCATGTTCATCGCGCTGGCCTACGTCATCATCAACCTGCTGGTCGACCTGGCGTACAGCCTCATCGATCCGAGAGTGCGGGTGCACTGATGAGCACCAAGACCGACAAGATCGACCGGCTCGCCGAACTCACCGCGAGCAGGGAGACGACCACCGGCAACAGCCTGTGGGTCGAGGCCATGCGCCGACTGCGGCGCAGCAAGATGGCGCTCATCGGCGGCGTCATCATCGGGGCGTTCGTCCTGCTCGCGATCCTCGGGCCGTGGATCGCCCCCTACGACCCCACCGACACGCACACCTGGCGCGGCGAGGTGCTGACGAACCAGAACATCTTCGTCGGCCCGCGCGCCGAGAACTGGCTGGGCCTGGACCACCTCGCCCGTGACGAGTTCTCCCGGATGCTCATCGGCGCCCGGCAGACGCTGCTGGTGGGCATCGTCGCCACGCTGCTCGGCTTCACCGTCGGCGCGCTGATCGGCGGCGCCTCGGGTGCGGCCCTCACCCTCGGCGGCGCCGCCGGCAAGCGGTTCGACACCGTCGTCATGCGCTTCATCGACATGATGCTCGCGCTGCCCTCGCTGCTGCTGGCCGTCTCCATCGCGGCCGTGCTGGGCCAGTCGCTCACCACCGTCATGATCGCGGTGGGCGTCGTCCAGGTGCCCATCTTCGCGCGCCTGCTGCGCGGCGCGATGCTGGCCCAGGGCGGCTCGGACTACGTCCTGGCGGCCCAGTCCCTCGGCGTGCGCAAGCGGCGCATCGCCCTGGGCCACGTGCTGCCCAACTCGCTCAGCCCCGTCATCGTGCAGTCGACGCTCAGCCTGGCCACCGCCATCATCGAGGCGGCCGCCCTGTCCTACCTCGGCCTCGGCAACCCGGACGCCTCCGAACCGGAGTGGGGCGTCATGCTCGCCCAGGCCCAGGGCTACTTCGACAGCGCTCCGATGCTGGCCGTGTACCCGGCGCTGGGCATCATCATCACCGCCCTCGGCTTCACCCTGCTGGGCGAGGCGATGCGCGAGGCCCTCGACCCGAAACTGCGGAGCTGATGACATGCCGTTGCTTTCCGTGGACGAACTGACCATCACCTTCAGCGGGCGCGGCAGCCGCGACGTGCAGGCCGTGGCCGGTGTCTCCTTCGACGTCGACCAGGGTCAGGTCGTCGGCCTCGTGGGGGAGTCCGGCTGCGGCAAGTCCGTGACGTCGCTGGCGCTCATGGGCCTGCTGCCGAGCCGGGGCGTGACGATCGGCGGTCGCGCCGACTACGACGGCACCGACCTGCTGCGCCTGTCCACCGCGCGGATGCGGGACCTGCGCGGCTCGCAGCTGGCCATGATCTTCCAGGACCCGCTGTCCTCCCTGAACCCGGTCGTCCCCATCGGCGTCCAGGTGACGGAGATCCTCAAGCGGCACCGGGGGATGAAGGGGGAGCCCGCCCGCAAGGAGGCCGCCCACCTGCTCGACCGCGTCGGCATCCCCGACCCCACCCGGCGGCTGAAGGAGTACCCGCACCAGCTGTCCGGCGGCATGCGGCAGCGCGCGCTCATCGCGATGGCCGTGGCCTGTGCGCCCCGGCTGCTCATCGCGGACGAGCCGACGACCGCCCTCGACGTCACCATCCAGGCGCAGATCCTGGAGCTGCTCAAGGAGCTGGTGGACGAGGAGGGCACCGCCCTGCTGATGATCACCCACGACCTGGGCGTCGTCGCCGGGCTGTGCGACCAGGTCAACGTGCTGTACGCGGGCAAGGTCGTCGAGTCGGCGGCGCGGCGTCCGCTGTTCGCCGCACCGACCCACCCCTACGCGCACGGGCTGCTCGGCTCGATCCCCCGGCTGGACGCCCCGCGCGGCGAACCGCTGCGGCCCATCCGCGGCTCCATCAACGACCGCATCGACTGGGCGGACGGCTGCGCCTTCGCCCCACGCTGCGACTCCTACACGATGGAGTGCCTCACCGGCACCCCGCAGTTGACGGAGCCGCACACCCCGGGGCACCTGGCCCGGTGCGTGAACCCGGTGAAGCACGAGATGCACGGGGACGGCGGGGACCACGGGAACACAGCCGACCTGAAGAAGACGGAGGCCGGCTCATGAGCCTGCTCGAACTCGACGACGTCAAGGTCCACTTCCCGGTCAAGCGGGGCGTCTTCTTCGACCGCACCGTGGGACACGTCTACGCCGTCGACGGGGTGTCGCTGTCGGTGGAGGCCGGCCAGACCTACGGTCTGGTGGGCGAGTCCGGCTGCGGCAAGACGACGTTGGGTCGCGCGGTCCTGCGGCTGGTGGACATCACCTCGGGCGGTGTCGTCTTCGACGGCACCGACCTGGCCGCGCTGCCGGGCGAGGAGATGCGCCGGGCGCGCCGACGCCTCCAGATGGTCTTCCAGGACCCCCTGGGCAGCCTCGACCCCCGGCAGAACATCGAGTCGATCCTCACCGAGGGCATGACCGCGCACGGCATCGGCGCGGACGCCGGGGAGCGCAGGAAGCGCATCCTGGACATCCTCGCCAAGGTCGGACTGCCCGCCAACGCGCTCTCCCGCTATCCGCACGAGTTCTCCGGCGGCCAGCGGCAGCGCATCGGGATCGCCCGCGCCCTGGTGCTGGAACCGGACGTGATCATCTGCGACGAGCCGGTCTCCGCGCTGGACGTCTCGATCCAGGCGCAGGTGCTGAACCTGCTGGAGGAGCTCCAGGAGTCGATGGGCCTGACCTACCTGGTCATCGCGCACGACCTGGCCGTCGTCCGGCACATCTCGGACGTCATCGGCGTGATGTACCTCGGCTCGCTGGTGGAGGAGGCGCCCAGCGACCTGCTGTACGCCGAGCCCCGCCACCCCTACACCCGCGCCCTGATGTCGGCCGTCCCGGTGCCGGACCCGGTGGTGGAGGACGGTCGCGAGCGCATCCTGCTCACCGGCGACCTGCCCTCCCCGGCCGATCCGCCCACGGGCTGCCGCTTCCACACGCGCTGCCCGTGGAAGCAGGAGACGCTGTGCGCCACGGAACGGCCGGCGCTGCGCGATGTCGGCGACGGCCACCGGGTGGCGTGCCACTACGCCGCCGAGATCGCCGACGGCACGATCACCCGGGCCGCCGGGGAGGCGTCGCCGGCGTCGACGCCCGAGACGTCGCCCGTGTGACGCGGCCGGGTCCCGGCGGCGGCAAGGCCGCCGTCGCCGGACCCGGCCCGTCGCTCAGCCCTGCTCCTGCTCCAGGTGCGAGTGGGACCTCGGGAGGCTGAGGCCGAAGTACATGGCGGCGATGCGCAGCGCCAGGACGACGGCGGCCGAGACGACCGTCGCGGCGCCCTGGCCCACCGACGCCCAGTCGAGCAGCAGGTAGCACAGCGCCCCGGCGAACGCGGCCGTGGCGTAGACCTCCTCGCGCAGGAGCAGCGGAGGCAGTTCCCCGCACAGGACGTCCCGGACCACCTCGCCGGTGACGCCGGTCAGGACGGCCAGGATCAGCACGGCCAGCGGCGTCACCTCGGACTCCAGGGCGGCCCGCGCGCCGATGACCGTGACGACGGCGAGCCCGACGGCGTCCACGAGCAGCAGGGTGCGGTGCGGCAGGGTGCGGAAGCGCAGGTAGACCATGGTGACCACGCCGACGGACGCGATGACGGTCAGCAGGATCCAGTCCTGCGTCCAGTACAGCGGATCGCGGCCGAGGATGAGGTCGCGCAGGGTGCCGCCGGAGACACCGGCGGCGAAGGCGAGGACCAGCCCGCCGAAGGGGTCCATGTTCGCGCGGTGGGCCGCGAGGACCCCGCTGGCCGCGAAGGCGGCGACACCCACCAGGTAGAGCACGTGGAGCATGGGGACGATGATCCCACCCCTGAACCTACCGAGTGGTAATAAAAGCTTGTACGGTCCCGGTATGACTCAGGCACTGCACGACGGGCGGGCCGCCGCATCGCCGCCCGCCACCCTCGGGAACAGCGAGTTCGACCGTGACACGCAGGTGCGCCGCCGCGACGGCGGGCACCCCGGGCTCTACGACGCCGACCTCTCGGCGGGCTGGGCGATCGGGGAGGCCGTCAACGGCGGCTACCTGCTGGCCCTCACCGCCCGCGCCCTCGGCGACGCCCTCGCCCAGCCGGACCCGTTCACCGTCACCGCGCACTACCTGACCGCCAGCCGTCCCGGCCCGGCCGTCGTCCGCACCGACCCGGCACCGCCGGGCCGCACCCTCGCCGCCGGGTCCGCCACGCTGCTCCAGCGCGCAAACGACGGCACCGAGACGGAGCGCCTCCGCGTGCTCGCCACCTACGGGGACCTGGACCGCCTCACCGACGAGGTCCGCACCAGCGCGGAGCCCCCGCCGATACCGCCCGCCGACCAGTGCCTGAGCGCCGCTGACGACCCCCACCACGACCCCGCCACGGCACCCCCGATCGCGGCCCGGCTGGATCTGCGCCTCGACCCCGCGACCGTGGGCTGGGCCGTCGGAGCCCCGAGCGGACGCGGCGAGATGCGCGCCTGGTTCGCCCTGGCCGACGGCCGCGACCTGGACCCGCTGGCCCTCCTCCTCGCCGTCGACGCCCTGCCGCCGACCGCGTTCGAGCTGGGCATCACGGGGTGGGTGCCGACGGTGGAGCTCACCGCGCACATCCGCTGCCGGCCGGCGCCCGGACCCGTCCGCGTCGCGATCACCACCCGCAACCTCGCGGGCGGCTTCCTGGAGGAGGACGCCGAGGTGTGGGACAGCGCGGACCGGCTCGTCGCCCAGTCCCGGCAGTTGGCGCGGGTCCTGACCCGGTGACCCGGTGAGCCGGGGTCAGCCCCGGGCGCGGACGGCGCGCGTCGTCGTCGCGATGGTGGCGGAGCCGACGACACGGGTGCCGTCGTAGAGCACGACGGCCTGCCCCGGCGCCACCCCGCGCACCGGTGCCGCGAAGGCGACGCGCAGCTCCCCGTCGGCCAGCTCCGCCGTCACCGGCGTCTCGGCCCCGTGCGCCCGCAACTGCGCGGTGTACGCGCCCGGACCGGCGGGGGGCGTCCCGCACCAGCGCGGGCGGATCGCCGTCAGCGCCGTGACGTCCAGCGCCTCGGCCGGGCCGACGGTCACCGTGTTGTCCACCGGCGAGATGTCCAGCACGTAGCGCGGCTTGCCGTCCGGCGCCGGGTGACCGAGCCGCAGCCCCTTGCGCTGCCCGACCGTGTAGCCGTAGGCCCCGGTGTGGGTGCCGACCCGCTCCCCGGTCTCGTCGAGGATGTCGCCCTCGGCGGTGCCCAGGTGCCGCGCCAGGAAGCCCTGGGTGTCGCCGTCGGCGATGAAGCAGATGTCGTGGCTGTCCGGCTTCTTCGCCACCGCCAGCCCCCGGCGCTCGGCCTCGGCCCGGATCTCCTCCTTGGTCGCCCGGGTGTCGCCGAGGGGGAACAGGGCGTGCGCGAGCTGCTGCTCGTCCAGCACCCCGAGGACGTAGGACTGGTCCTTGGCGGCGTCGCTCGCCCGGTGCAGCTCGCGGTGCCCGTCGGCGCCCACCACGACGGTCGCGTAGTGGCCGGTGCAGACGGCGTCGAAGCCGAGGGCGAGTGCCTTGTCCAGCAGCGCCGCGAACTTGATCTTCTCGTTGCAGCGCAGGCACGGGTTCGGGGTGCGCCCCGCCTCGTACTCGGCGACGAAGTCCTCCACCACGTCGGCCTTGAAGCGCTCCGCCAGGTCCCACACGTAGAACGGGATGCCGATGACGTCGGCCGCGCGGCGGGCGTCGCGGGAGTCCTCCAGGGTGCAGCAGCCCCGGGCGCCGGTGCGGAACGACTGCGGGTTCGCCGACAGGGCCAGGTGGACGCCCGTGACGTCGTGCCCCGCCTCGGCCGCGCGCGCGGCCGCCACGGCGGAGTCGACCCCGCCGGACATGGCGGCGAGCACCCGCAGCCGACGGTCGGGGCTCGGGCCGGTGGGGAGGGCAGCGGTGGAGTCAGTCATAGCGCCTCCCAGGGTACGTGCCGCCGCCGACACCCTCCGGCCGTGCTCCCGGTGGAACCGCGCGGGAGACCGCGGCGTTGTCGGTACGGGGAAGGCCGCGAGGCCGGCGCCGGGACGCGCGCCGGCCCGCGCACCGGAACCGGAACGTCACGCAGGACGAGAGCAGCAGGGGGGCAGATGGCCGCGGAGCCCGGAGGGCAGCAGGTCGAGCGCCGGGGGAGGGTCAGCCGCAGAGCGCTGCTGACCGGCGGGACGGCGGTCGCGCTCGGCGGCCTCGGCTACGGGTTCCGGGAGGACCTGCGCGGCCTGTGGTACCGGGTGCCGGGCAACGCCGTGCCGCGCACCGAGGGCGAGGTGGACTTCGCCGAGGCCGAGTGGCTCGCCGCCTCCGAGGCCAACTGGCGGCTCGCCAGCCGCCCGCACGACTTCACCATCGACCGCGTCGTCGTCCACGTCATCCAGGGCAGCCACGCCACCGCGCTGAAGGTCTTCCAGGATCCGGGCCACCGGGCCGCCACGCACTACGTCGTGCGGACGTCGGACGGTCGGGTGACGCAGATGGTCCGCGAACTGGACGTCGCCTACCACGCGGGCAACCGCGCGTACAACGAACGCAGCGTCGGCATCGAGCACGAGGGGTTCGTCGACCGGCCCGGCGACTTCACCGACGCCATGTACCGGGCCTCGGCGCGGCTGACGGCCGACATCTGCGACCGGTACTCCCTGCCCAGGGACCGCACGCACATCGTCGGGCACAACGAGGTGCCGGGCGCCGACCACACCGATCCCGGTCCGCACTGGGACTGGGAGCGCTACCTGCGCATGGTGCGGGACGCCCGGCCCGTGCCGCAGCCGTCCGGCGGGGGAGCCACCCCTAGCGGTTGAGGTCCTCGTTGAACTCGCGGGCGCACTCCTCGATCTTCGCCTGGTCGTTGCCCGCGTCGTTCAGGCATTCGCGGTAGCTGCCGAACTCCTCGGAGTTCAGGAGCGAGACGCCCGCGATGAGGACGATCACCGAGCCGACCAGGCCCAGGGCGCCGAGGATGAGGCCGATGAGACCCATCGGGCCCGCCGCCTCACCGCTCTTCTTGCGGCGCAGGTGGAGGATGCCGAAGATCACCGCCAGCAGCCCGAGCAGCAGACCGCCGATGACGGTCCAGAAGAGCAGGACGCCGACGATGCCGAGCACGAGCGCGGCGATGCCGAAGCCGTTGCGCGGGCTGCGGGGCGGTCCGCCGTACCCTTCCGGCCCGCCGTAGCCACCGGGCGCGCCGTAACCGCCCGGCCCGCCGTATCCGGGGGGCCCGCCGCCGCCCGGGCCGCCGTAGCCGGGCGGGGTGCCCGGTGCGCCGGGCGAGCCCGGCGCACCGGTGCCACCGGGCGGCCCGTAGGGGTCGCTCGGCTTGTCGTAGGGGCCCTGCCGGCCCATCGGGCCCTCCGGGCGTGGATCCTGGGGCTCAGGGGTGTTGGACGTCATGCGCTTCCCTTCGGACTGGACAGCGGGCCTGCCTTCGACCCGCCTACCCCAGGAGATCACTCCCGTAACACACCCGGTGGGCGCGCCCCCGCCCACCGGGCGGCGTCAGCTCAGCCCGGCGGAGCGGGCGCGGGCCACGGCGGGCCCGATGGCCTCCGCCAGCGCGGCGACGTCCGCCGCGGTGGAGGTGTGCCCGAGGGAGAAGCGCAGCGTGCCCCGGGCCAGCTCCGGGTCCGCCCCGGTGGCGAGCACGACGTGGCTCGGCTGGGCGATCCCGGCCGTGCAGGCGGAACCGGTCGAGCACTCGATGCCCTGGGCGTCCAGCAGGAGCAGCAGGGAGTCGCCCTCGCAGCCGGGGAAGGCGAAGTGCGCGTTGGCGGGCAGCCGGCCGGCCGGGTCGGGGTCGCCGCCCAGGACGGCGTCGGGCACGGCGGCCCGCACGGCCTCGACCAGCGCGTCCCGCA
Source organism: Streptomyces chumphonensis (assembly GCF_014779715.1). Classification (GTDB taxonomy): domain Bacteria; phylum Actinomycetota; class Actinomycetes; order Streptomycetales; family Streptomycetaceae; genus Streptomyces; species Streptomyces chumphonensis. Next base: position 63,723 of record NZ_JACXYU010000016.1, on the reverse strand, counting down.
GGGCGCCCACCTCGCGGGCGAACTCCGCGTGCCGGGCCGCCGCGTGTTCGGCGGCGACCGCGAAGGCGGCGACGGCGGGCACGTCCAGCGTCCCGGAACGCACGTCGCGCTCCTGCCCGCCGCCGTGCAGCAGCGGCTCGGGGCTCTGGTCGCGGCCCAGCACGAGGGCGCCGATGCCGTAGGGGCCACCGGTCTTGTGGCCGCTGACGGCCATGGCGGCCAGGCCCGTCGCGCCGAAGTCGACGGCGGTCTGGCCGAGCGCCTGCACGGCGTCCGCGTGCAGGGGCACGCCCGCCTCGGCGGCCACGGCCGCCAGCTCCGGCACGGGCTGGAGGGTGCCGATCTCGTTGTTGGCCCACATGACGGTGGCGAGGGCCACGTCGTGCGGATCGCGGGCGAGGGCTTCGCGCAGGGCCTCGGGGTGGACGCGGCCGACGGCGTCGACGGGCAGCCACTCCACGCGGGCGCCCTCGTGGTCGGCCAGCCAGTGCACGGCGTCCAGCACCGCGTGGTGCTCGACGGGGCTGGCCAGCACGCGGGTCCGGCGCGGGTCGGCGGCGCGGCGGGCCCAGAACAGGCCCTTGACGGCGAGGTTGTCGGCCTCCGTGCCGCCCGAGGTGAAGACGATCTCGCTGGGCCGGGCCCCGAGCGCGGCGGCCACCCGTTCTCTGGACTCCTCCACGGTGCGGCGGGCCCGGCGCCCCGCCGCGTGGAGGGAGGAGGCGTTTCCGGTGACGGTGAGCTGCGCACTCAGCTCCCGTACCGCCTCGGGCAGCATGGGCGTCGTGGCGGCGTGATCGAGGTAGGCCATGGTGCGGCAATTCTACGGTGGCCCCGTCACCCGTCCGGGGCATGCCACCCCGCTGCCTGGCGGGGCGGTATGCCCCCGCGTGGGGGAGGCGTCAGCGCGTCGGCAGCGGGCGGGCCCGCGCCGTGTCCAGCAGGGGTGCGAAGAGGTCCCCGTGCGTCCCGACACGTTCCGGCAGATCGCCGATCCGCAGGACGAGCGGTGCGCCCTCGCTTCCGGCGTCGACCTCCTCCCAGGTCAGCGGCGTGGAGACGGTCGGGGTGCGGGCGGCGCGCGCGGTGTAGGGAGCGGCGGTGGTCTTGGCCGCGTTGTTCTGGCCGTGGTCGATGAACACCTTCCCCGGGCGCAGGCTGCGGTCCATGCGGTGCACCGCGAGACCGGTGAGCTCGCGCTCCGCCTCGGCGGCGAGGCGCTTGGCGTAGGCGCTCACCGCCTCGGACGGCGTGGGGCGCAGCGCGGTCATGAGGTGCAGCCCCTTGCCGCCGGACGTCTTGGGCCAGGTCTCCAGCCCGTCGGCGGCGAGCCGCTCCCGCAGCCAGGCGGCCACCGTGCAGCACTGCGCGACGGTGGCCGGAGCGCCGGGGTCCAGGTCGAGCACGAGCCGGTCGGCCTGCGCGGGAGCGTCGGCGTGCCACTGCGGCACGTGCAGTTCGGTGACGAGGTTGGCCGCCCACATCAGGGAGGGCAGGTCGTCGATGACGATCTGCCGGCCCGTCGAGCGGCTGGAGCGCGGCACCTCGGCCACCGTCACCCACTCGGGCGTGCCGGGCGGCACGTTCTTGGCGAAGAACGTCTCGGCGCTGACGCCGTCGGGGTAGCGCAGGAAGCTGACCGGACGTCCGGCGAGGTGGGGGAGGAGGACGTCGGCGCAGGTGGCGTAGTGGTGAAGCAGCTCGCCCTTGGTGGTGCCGTCGGGGTAGAGGACCTTGTCCAGGTTGCTGAGGGCCAGCCGTCGGCCCGCCACGTTCGTCATCGGCGGCATAACCTGATAATCCCATGGGAACCTCATCAAACGCACAAGAGGTGCGGAGGGCGTCAGAGCGGACGGCGACCGGCGAGGAGTGGTGACGTGCGGTCCATCTGGAAGGGCTCGATCTCGTTCGGCCTCGTCAGCATCCCCATCCAGCTCTACGGGGCGACGGAGAGCCACTCCGTGAGCTTCCACCAGGTGCACACCGCACACGGCTGCGGCGGACGCATCCGCTACCGCAAGTTCTGCGAGCTGGAGGAGATCGAGGTCCCGCCGGAGGAGATCGGCAAGGGCTTCAAGGCCGACAGCGGCGAGACCGTCCTCCTCACCGACGAGGACCTGGCCTCCCTCCCGCTGCCCACGGCCAGGACCATCGAGATCCTCTCCTTCATCCCCGTCGAGGAGATCGACCCCATCCAGCTCGACCGCGCCTACTACATGAGCGCCGAGACCACCTCCGCCGCCAAGCCCTACGTGCTGCTGCGGGAGGCGCTGAGCCGCAGCGGGAAGGTCGCCGTCGCCAAGTTCGCGCTGCGCGGCCGCGAGTCCCTCGGGCTGCTGCGTGCCCTGGACGACACCCTCGTCCTGCACTCCATGCTCTGGCCCGACGAGGTCCGCTCCGCCGACGGCCTCGCCCCCTCATCCGACGTCACCGTGCGTGACGCCGAACTGGACATGGCCGAGACGCTGATGGAGTCCCTCGGCGACCTCGACTGGGCGGACCTGCACGACGACTACCGGGAGGCGGTGGAGGAACTCGTCGAGGCCAAGCAGGAGGGCCGGGAACCGGCCGAGGCACCCGCCGAACCGCGCGGCGGCCGGGTCATCGACCTGATGGCCGCCCTGGAGAGCAGCGTCGCGGCGGCCCGGGAGGCCCGCGGCGGCGCGGCGGGCACCGTCACCCCGCTCAAGCGCGAGGAGGCCGGGGAGGGCGGTGCGAAGAAGCAACCCGCCAAGAAGGCACCGGCCAAGAAGTCGACGGCCGGGAAGACCGCGTCCGGGAAGAAGTCGGCGGCCAAGGAGCCCGCGAAGAAGACGACCGCCAAGAAGACGGCGAAGAAGCAGCCCGCCAAGAAGGCGACGCGCAAGCGCGCCTCCTGACCCGGCTCCACCACCCGGCGCGCGCCCGGCCTACGCCTGCCAGAGGAAGACGGCCTCGCCGCACGGCGCGCAGAGGAACCCGTACCCGGAGCCACCGCCGCCGAAGTCGGCCGCCGTGCGGTGGTCGTGGCCCTCCTCCAGCTGTGCCACCAGCGTCATCACGCCCTCGCAGCCCGTGCAGCGGGGCGTCTCGTCCCCCTGCAGCCACTCGGGCTCCCCGCCCAGCTTGCCCAGCACCTCGCGCGGCGAGCGCTCCTCGGACTTGGCCCAGCCGGTGGCGGCGTCGAAGTACGTGGCGGCGTCGACGTCCACGTACGTCACGGCACTGACCTCACCCAGACCGGTGCGTCCGGACGCCGGGGGAGCGGCGGCCGTCAGCGCTCGCGGGGGCAGCACCAGCGCCCGGTTGCCGCCCGAGCGCGGCGCCCAGGACGCGCACCGGCCGGGGTCGTTGGCGCACAGGAACACGGCGAAGAGGCCACGGCCCGCCCCCGCGAGATCCTCCAGCCGGATCTGGGCGAGGAACTGCATCGCGCCCCCGCAGGTCGCGCAGTGCGGCCAGACGAACCCGGCGGCCGCCAGGGGGACACCACCGGTGCGGGTACCGGGCGCGTCCGCCGCCGCCGTACCGCCGTACGTCATCAACGTGATCACGCCACCAGCGTAGGACCCCGGCCGGGTGGCGTCGGGCGGCCCGCCCCAGCGCTCACCGGGTGGGCGGCACCTCGCGCAGGGCGTCGGACACCAGGTGCCACGGATACCCCTCGGCATCGCCCCGGCCGGGCGGGCGGGGCACGAAGCCGTCCGGCGCGCCCAGCAGCACCCGCACTCCCGCCCCGCGCAGCGTCTCCACCGATCGGGCGAACTGCGGGTGCGTGCCGTACGCGCTGTTGACGCACGGCAGGACGACGAGGGGCCGCCCCATCCCGACGGCCTCGACGGCGTGGCCGGACAGCCACGTGGGAGTGAGTCCGAGCGCGACGGTGTTGACGGTGTTGAGCGTGGCGGGGGCGATGACGGAGACGGTCGCGGGCGGCCAGGGCGACCGCGTGCCCAGCCGCCGCTGCCGGTGCCGCACCGGGTGCCCGGTCAGGTCCTCCAACTCGGGAAGACGCTCCTCCAGCCACTCAGCCGCCGTCGGTGTGAGCCCGAGGCACACCTCCCACCCCTCGGCCTGGGCGGTGCGGACCGGCCGGTCGATGTACCGCACGGGCGGCGCCGCGCAGCCGAGCAGGTACAGCACACGGGTCGACATGCCGCCAGTCCACCACAGGGCGCCGCCGACGACGGAAGACCCCCGGCCGTCGTGCCGGGGGTCTTCCGTCATCCGTGCGGAGCGGACACCTCGCCGCCCCCGCGCGTCACTGTTTGTGTTCGGCCTGGAACATCCAGTGGTGCTTCTCCAGCTCGCCGGTGACGCTGATGAAGATGTCCTCGGTCACCGGGTCGACCTTGCCCACGGCCGTCATGCGCTCGCGCATGCGTTCGACGACCGTGCCGAGGGCGGCCGTCATCGTCGCGACGGCGTCGGTGTCCTGCTGCCAGCCGTCCACGACGTGGCCGATGCCGCTGTGCGAGGAGACGGTCCCCACCCGGCCGTCCGGCGGTACGCCGAGGGCGGAGGCGCGCTCGGCGACGGTGTCGGAGTACTGGCGTGCGGTGTCGACGACGTCGTCGAGCTGGAGGTGGATGGTGCGGAAGCGCGGACCCACGACGGTCCAGTGGATCTGCTTGGCCACCAGCGACAGGTCGACGAGGTCGACGAGGGCGCCCTGCAGGGCGTCACCGACGACCTTGAGCTCCTGATCGGGCAGCGTGCTTTTGACGGCGTACATCCCTTGACCTCGCTCCTTACCGGTTCGGTGGGTTCTGTGTTCCCGTCGCGTGCGGGTACCCGGACGCGGGCGACCTACGCCACCGCGACGGTGGCCGGAGCGGCGAACGCGGTCTCCAACCGGGTGAAGTCCTCCAGGCAGCGGCCGGTCCCGACGGCGACGCAGCCCATCGGGTCGTCGGCGACGGTGACGGGCATGCCGGTCTCGCGGGAGAGCCGTTCGTCCAGCCCGTGCAGGAGGGCTCCACCGCCGGTCAGGACGATGCCGCGCTCCATGATGTCGCCGTACAGCTCGGCGGGGCAGGCGTCGAAGGTGCCGCACACGACGTCCACGATGGACTGCGTCGGCGCGTCCAGGGCTTCCAGGACCGCCTCGCAGCCGAGCTGCACGGTCTTCGGCATGCCGGTGACCTTGTCGCGGCCGCGGACCATGATCTGCTCCTCGCGGCCCAGCGTCATCTTGATCTGCTCGGCCGTGCGCTCCCCGACCGCGATGGTGTGCTGCCTCTCGACGTACGCCGCGATGGCCGCGTCGAGCGCGTCGCCCGCGATGCGGGAGTGGCGGGCGACGACCATGCCGCCCAGGGAGATGACCGCGACCTCGGTGGAGCCGGCGCCGATGTCGACGATCATGGAGCCGCAGGGCTCGTAGACCGGCAGCCCGGCCCCGATCGCCGCGGCCATCGGCTCCTCGATGAGGTGGACCGAGCGTGCTCCGGCGCGGGATGTCGCCTCCAGGACGGCGCGGCGCTCGACGCCCGTCACCCCGCTCGGGGTGCACACCACGATCCGGGGGGCCCGGCTGCGGCTGCGGCGCGCCTTGGCGATGAACTGCCGCAGCATGCCCTCCGCCGCCTCGTAGTCCGAGACCACGCCGCCCTTGAGGGGGCGGGTCGCGACGATGGTGCCCGGCGTCCGGCCGACGGCCTGCCGCGCCTCGTGCCCGACGGCCAGCACGTGGCCGGTCCGGGAGTCGACGGCCACGACGGAGGGTTCGTTGAGTACGACACCGCGTCCGCGGGCGTACACGAGGGTGTTGGCGGTACCGAGGTCTATGCCGAGGTCTCGGGTGCTGAACGACGTCGTGTTGGCCATGGACGTGTCTCTGCTTTCGTGGTGGTACGGGAACCTTGTATGTGATTGTCGTATTTTTTGCAGTGACTGCCACCGGGCACCGGGCGGCCTACGGCAATCGGGGCACCCGCCTGCCCGTCCCCCCGCGCCCCTAGGCTGGCGCCATGGCTACGCATCTGATCACCGGTTCCGGTTCGGGCATCGGCGCCGAGGTCGCACGGGAACTGCTCGCACGCGGCGACGAGCTGTGGCTGCTGGCGCGGGACGCCGGCCGGGCGCGCCGGCTGGCCGAACGGTTCGGCGGCAAGGGCGGCACCGTCCGCACCCTCGTCGGGGACCTGGCCGAACCGGAGCGGCTGTCCTGGGCGTTCGGCCACCAGGAGCTGCCCGGGGAGCTCGACTCGCTGATCCACAGCGCCGGCGTCTGCGACCTGGGCGAGGTCGGCGAGCTGACGCCCGGCGTGTGGCAGGCGACGCTCGCCACCAACCTCGTCGCGCCGGCCGAGCTGACGCGCCTGCTGCTCCCGCAGCTCCGCCTGGCCCGCGGCCACGTCGTGTTCGTCAACTCCGGCGCCGGGCTGCGGGCCAACCCGCAGTGGAGCGCGTACGCCGCCAGCAAGCACGGCCTGAAGGCGCTGGCCGACGCGCTGCGCGGCGAGGAGGCCGCCCACGGCGTCCGGGTGAGCAGCGTCTACCCGGGCCGGACGGCGACGCCCATGCAGGAGAAGGTGCACCGGCAGGAGGGGAAGGCGTACCGGGCCGAGGACTGGATGACGCCGGAGTCCGTCGCCCGCACCGTCCTGGCCGCCCTGGACCTGCCGCGCGGCACGGAGGTCACCGACCTCAGCGTCCGTCCCACCGGCTGAGGCCACGGGCTGAGGCCGTCCGCCGCACCGGATGCCGGCCCCGGGCCGGGACGCTCGTAGGCTGCCGCTGTGAGTGAGAGCGATACGTCAACGTCAAGGTCAGCGGCGGCACCGTCACCGTCGGCGGGCACCACCGGCACCCGCCCGCTTCGCTGGGGGTCGGGCGCGGCGAGCGGGGTCGGGTCGATGCCGGGGGAGGACGCGCGGGAGGCCGCGCGGACCGTCGTCGGGGCCCTGGAGGGGCCGACCCACCTGCCGTACCTGCCCGAGCTGCCCGCCCGGGGGCCCGGGGCGGACATGATCGGGCGCACGATCGGCCTGCTGGTCGAGCTGTACGCGCACGTCGAGCCGAGCGGCTGGCGGATCAGTGACCGACCGGGGCGCGACACCCGGCGGGCCCGTGCGTGGCTGGGCCAGGACCTCGACGCCCTGGAGGAGTTCACCCAGGGCTACCCGGGTGGGCTCAAGCTCGCCGTGACCGGCCCCTGGACGCTGGCCGCGTCCCTGGAACGCCGCTCCGGCGAGGCGATGCTCGGCGACGCGGGCGCCTGCCGCGACCTGACGGCCTCCCTCGCCGAGGGCGTGCGCGCGCACCTGGCGGACGTCCGCCGCCGGGTGCCCGGCGCGGCCCCCGTCCTCCAACTCGACGAGCCGGCCCTGACCTCCGTGCTCACCGGCCGGGTCCCCACGGCCAGCGGCTACCGCACCCACCGGGCCGTGGACCGCGCCGTCGTGCGGGACGCGCTGGCCGACCTGGTGCGGGCGGCGGACGGCGTCCCCGTCGTCGTGCACTCCTGCGCCCCGGACGTGCCCTTCGCGCTGCTGCGGCGCGCGGGCGTCGCCGGCGTCTCCTTCGACGCCGCACTGCTCACCGAACGTGACGACGAGGCGATCGGGGAGGCGGCCGAGGCGGGCACGGCGCTCTTCGCGGGTGTCGTGCCGGGCGCGGGGACGACGGCCGGGGCATTGTCGGACCCGGCCGGTAGCGTCATGGGTGTCAGGTCGCTGTGGCGCAGGCTGGGGCTGTCGCCCGGGCTCCTCGCGGAGTCCGTGGTGATCACTCCCGCCTGCGGTCTCGCCGGTGCCGCGCCGGGCTACGCCCGCGCCGCCCTGGAGCACTGCGTCCGGGCGGCGCGATCACTGGCCAACGACCCAGAGTGACGGCCTGAGTAACGGGAGGACGAGACGGTGGCTGCCGAAGAGCGCTCAACAGTGCCCGCCGAGGCGCGGGAGGAGCACCTGCGCCTGGCCCAGGAGGTGGACGCACACCGCTTCCGCTACTACGTGAAGGACGCGCCGGTCATCTCGGACGGCGAGTTCGACCGGATGCTGCGGGCACTGGAGGAGCTGGAGGAGCGCTACAGCGAGCTGCGGACGCCCGACTCGCCCACCCAGCAGGTCGCGGGCCGGTACGAGACGGAGTTCACCGCCGTCCCGCACCGGCAGCGCATGCTCTCCCTGGACAACGCCTTCGACGACGAGGAACTGGCCGCCTGGGCCGACCGCGTCGCCCGCGAACTGGAGGGCCTGCCCCACCACTTCCTGTGCGAGCTGAAGATCGACGGGCTGGCGGTCAACCTCACCTACGAGCGCGGCAGGCTCGTCCGCGCCGCCACCCGGGGCGACGGGCGCACGGGCGAGGACATCACGCCGAACGTCCGCACCATCGCCGACGTCCCCGAACGGCTGGCGGGGGAGGGGGACGTCCCGGAGCTCGTCGAGATCCGCGGCGAGGTCTTCTTCCCCATGGACCGCTTCGAGGAGCTCAACGCCCGGCTCGTCGAGGAGGGCAAGGCCCCCTTCGCCAACCCGCGCAACGCCGCCGCCGGTTCGCTGCGGCAGAAGGACCCGCGGGTGACGGCGGGCCGCCCGCTGCACATGCTCGTGCACGGCATCGGCGCGTTGGAGGGACTCGCCCCCGCGCTCACCCCCGCCTCCCTGTCGGACGCCTACGCGCTCCTGCGCCGGTGGGGCCTGCCCACACCCGAGCACCACCGCGTGGTCGACTCCCTGGACGGCGTGCGCGCGTACATCGCGGACTCCGGCGACCGCCGCCACGCCCTCGGCCACGAGATCGACGGCGCCGTCATCAAGCTGGACGAGATCCCGCTCCAGGGGCGGCTCGGCTCCACCTCCCGCGCCCCGCGCTGGGCGATCGCCTGGAAGTTCGCCCCGGAGGAGGTCAACACCAAGCTGCTCGACATCCGGGTGGGCGTCGGCCGCACCGGCCGTGTGACGCCGTACGCCGTCGTCGAGCCGGTGACGGTGGCGGGCAGCGAGGTCGAGTTCGCCACCCTGCACAACCAGGACGTCGTCAAGGCCAAGGGCGTCCTCATCGGGGACACCGTCGTGCTGCGCAAGGCGGGCGACGTCATCCCGGAGATCCTCGGCCCCGTGGCGGACCTGCGGGACGGCGGCGAGCGGGAGTTCGTCATGCCCGCCGCCTGCCCCGAGTGCGGGACGGCGCTCCAGCCGATGAAGGAGGGCGACGTCGACCTGCGCTGCCCCAACGCCCGGTCCTGCCCGGCCCAGCTCCGCGAGCGGCTGTTCTACCTCGCCGGCCGCAAGTGCCTGGACATCGAGCACTTCGGATACGTCGTCGCCACCGCGCTCACCCAGCCGCTGGAGCCCTCCGAGCCGGTACTCAGGGACGAGGGCGGGCTGTTCGACCTCACGGTCGAGGAGCTGCTGCCCATCCGGACGTACGTCCTCGACCCGGACAGCGGCCTGCCCAAGCGCGACCCGAAGACGGGCGAGAAGAAGGTCGTCACCCTCTTCGCCAACCAGAAGGGGGAGCCGCGCAAGAACACCCTCGCCATGCTGGAGAACATCGCGGCGGCGCGCGGACGTCCGCTGGCGCGCGTCATCACGGGGCTCTCCATCCGGCACGTCGGGCCCGTCGCGGCCGAGGCACTGGCCCGGGAGTTCCGCTCCGTCGACCGCATCGCGGAGGCGAGCGAGGAGGAGCTGGCCGCCACCGAGGGCGTCGGCCCGACCATCGCCGCCTCCCTGAAGGACTGGTTCGCGGTGGAGTGGCACCGGGGCATCGTCGAGCGGTGGCGGGCGGCCGGGGTGCGGATGGCCGAGGAGGGCGGCGCGGACAGCGGCCCCCGGCCGCTCGACGGCCTCACCGTCGTCGTCACGGGCACGTTGGAGTCCTGGACGCGGGACGCCGCGAAGGAGGCGCTGCAGAGCCGGGGCGCCAAGGTGACCGGCTCCGTCTCGAAGAAGACGTCCTTCGTGGTCGTGGGCGACAACCCAGGATCCAAGTACGACAAGGCGGTGCAACTGAAGTTGCCGATTCTTGACGCTTCGGGGTTCACCGCCCTGCTCGAACAGGGACCCGACGCCGCCCGCGAAGCCGCCCTGACCACGGCGGAGGAACAGCCCTGACCTGCCGTCATGCCGCTCGCGTCGCGACCGTCCTGTCGGCAACGCCCTTGATTTCCCTACGAGATGACGGACAATTAGCCGACCCGCGCGGATAACCACGGCCCGATCGGTGCCCCTGCCACTCGTCCGGCACCTACTGTGGGAATCGTGCGCCTGCCGTGGCGCGGTGCACCGACGGCCGTGAGAGGGACGCGCATGCAGCTGACACCCGAGGAGCGCTCCACCGGCTCTGCGGGCGAGCCCGCCCGTCCGCCCGCCGGAGTCCTGCGCCGCGCCGCGTGCGCCTCCGCGCCGTGGCTGCGTCCGCTCGTCGTGGGGACCGCGGCCGTCACCCTCCTCGCGGGGATGTACGTCAACATCAGCAACGGCCGTGCCCTCTTCCCCGGCGGCACGGCGGGCTGGGCCTTCGCCGCCCTCACCGGCGTCGTCGTCATCCACCTCGTCGCGCTCGGGCGGGACCGCTGGTGGGGCGGCACCGGCTCCGGCTCCGCCCTCACCCTGGCCATCCTCTTCCTCTACGGCAGCGCTCCGGCCAGCCTCGTCAGCATCGCCGTCGTCGTGTTCGTCGGCGCCGCCCGGCACCGCAGCTGGCGCCAGTCCGTCGTGCACGGCGCGGTCGACCTCCTCGGTATCGGCAGCGCCGCGCTCACCCTGATGGCGTTCGGCACCCGCCCCTCCGTCGAACAGCCGTGGGGGCCGGTCGGCTGGAGCTGGGCCGCCGTGCCCGAAATGGTCGTCGTCGCCTGCGTCTACCTGCTCGTCACCCGCGTCCTGGAGTGGTACTGCCGCGCCCGCCGCGGCTCGCTGCCCGCCGCGGGGGTGCCCACGGCGGCCCGTACCGCCCTGATACGCCAGGGGCTCCTGTGCGTCGCCCTGGTCGGGATATCGCCGCTGATCGTGGTCGTCGCCGAGGCCCGGCCGCTGGTGCTGCCGCTCTTCGCGGTCCCGTTAATCGCGCTCGACTCCACCCTGTGGATCGCCAGGGTGCGGGCCGAGGAACAGCTGCGCGATCCGCTCACCGGCCTCCCCAACCGCATGTGGCTCATGGAGCGCACCTGGACGGCGCTGGACGACGCCGACCGGCAGCAGGCCCGCTCCGCCCTCGTCCTCATCGACCTCGACCGCTTCCGCTCCGTGAACGACACCCTCGGTCACCTCGCGGGCGACCGGCTCCTCCTCCAGATCGCCGACCGGCTGCGCATCGCCCTCCCGCGCGGGGCGGAGGCCGCCCGTCTGGGCGGCGACGAGTTCGCCGTCCTCCTGCCGCTCGCGGCCTCCGCCACCAGCGCCCAGCGCGTCGCCCGCACCCTCGTCTCCGCCCTCAGCTGCCCCCTGCACCTCGACGGCCTCAGCCTGGTGCTGGAGGCCAGCGCCGGGGTCGCCGTCTTCCCCGACCACGCGCTGGAGGCCGAGGGGCTGCTGCGCCGGGCGGACGTGGCGATGTACGAGGCCAAACGCGACCGCAGCGGCGTCGAGGTCTACGACGCGGCCCGGGACGGCAACACCCCCGACCGCCTCGGCCTCCTGGGCGACCTGCGCCGGGCCCTGGACGCCGGGGAGGTGCAGCTGCACTACCAGCCCAAGGTGCGCTTCGACGGGCAGGTCACCGGTCTTGAGGCGCTGGTCCGCTGGGTCCACCCCGAGCGCGGACGGGTCCCGCCCGACGTCTTCATCGCCATCGCCGAGACGTCCGGGCTCATGCCCCGGCTCACCGAGTACGTGCTGGAGACGGCGCTCAGCCAGGTCGCCCGGTGGCGCGCGGCCGGACTCCGCGTCCCCGTCGCCGTCAACGTCTCGCCGCGCGACGTGCACACGCCCGGCTTCGCGGGCGCCGTCGCGGCCCGGCTCGCCCGGCACGGCGTTCCGGCCGGCGCCCTCCAGCTGGAGATCACCGAGCACGTCCTGCTGGAGGACCCGCAGCAGGCCGCCGACACCCTGGCCGGGCTCACCGGCCACGGCGTGAAGATGTCGCTGGACGACTTCGGCACCGGCTACTCCTCCCTCGTCCACCTGCGGAAGCTGCCCGTCAGCGAGCTGAAGATCGACCGCTCGTTCGTGGCGCGGCTCGCCGTCGACGACCAGGACGCCGCGATCGTGCGCTGCACCGTCGACCTCGCCCACTCCCTGGGCCTGCTCGTGGTGGCCGAGGGCGTGGAGGACGACGAGACCTGGGAGCGCCTGCGCGACCTGGGCTGCGACGCCGTGCAGGGCTGGCTCGTCTCGGCGGCGATGCCGCCCGCCGAGACGACGGCGTGGCTGCGGGCGCGGGGCGTCGGACCCGCCCTGCCCGCACCCATCCCCTCGGCGACCTCCGCCGCCCCACCGGGCCTGGCCCACCCCTCGCTGCCGTCGGCGGACTGAGCCCGCGGGGGCATCGCGGGCGCGGGGCGGCGCCGGCACGGTGCGGGGCCGACGCGTCGTCGGCTGTCGGGCGGCGCGGGCGGAGCGCATAGGATTGGGCCGCACACCGGAAACCGGTAAGCCCTGCCCGAAACCCCTTAAGGACCGCCGCATGCCTGGCATCACGCGCGAGGAGGTCGCTCACCTCGCGAAGCTGGCACGCCTGGAGCTGAAGGACGAAGAGCTCGATCACTTCGCCGGACAGCTCGACGACATCATCGGAGCGGTCGCCGCCGTCTCCGACGTCGCCACCGAGGACGTGCCGCCGACCTCCCACCCGCTGCCCCTGACGAACGTCATGCGCCCGGACGAGGTCCGTCCGAGCCTGACGCCCGAGCAGGCGCTCTCCGGCGCGCCCGCCCAGGAGCAGCAGCGTTTCAAGGTGCCGCAGATCCTGGGTGAGGAGTGACCGGTATGACCGACCTGACGAAGCTCACCGCCGCACGGACGGCGGAGCGGATCGCGAGCGGCGAGACGTCCGCCGTCGAGGTGGCCGAGGCGCACCTGGCCCGCGTCGAGGCCGTCGACGAGAAGGTGCACGCCTTCCTGCACGTTGACCGCGAGGGCGCCCTGGAGACCGCCCGCCGGGTGGACGCCAAGCGGGCCGCGGGCGAGAAGCTCGGCCCGCTCGCGGGCGTACCGCTCGCGCTCAAGGACATCTTCACCACCGAGGGCGTGCCGACGACCGTCGGTTCCAGGATCCTCGAAGGCTGGGTGCCGCCCTACGACGCCACGGTGACGCGCCGCCTGAAGGACGCGGACGTCGTCATCCTCGGCAAGACCAACATGGACGAGTTCGCCATGGGGTCCTCCACCGAGAACAGCGCCTACGGCCCCACCGGCAACCCCTGGGACCTCACCCGCATCCCCGGCGGCTCCGGCGGCGGCTCCTCCGCCGCCCTGGCCTCCTTCCAGGCGCCGCTGGCCATCGGCACGGACACCGGCGGCTCCATCCGCCAGCCCGCCGCCGTCACCGGCACCGTGGGCGTCAAGCCGACCTACGGCGGGGTGTCCCGCTACGGCATGGTGGCCTTCTCCTCCTCGCTGGACCAGGGCGGCCCCTGCGCCCGCACCGTGCTGGACGCGGCCCTGCTGCACGAGGCCATCGCGGGCCACGACCCGCTGGACTCGACGTCCGTCGACGCCCCCGTGCCCGCCGTCGTCGAGGCCGCCCGCAACGGTGACGTGCGCGGGATGCGCGTCGGCGTCGTCACGGAGTTCTCCGGGGAGGGCTACCAGGACGGCGTCATGCGGCGGTTCACCGAGTCGGTGGAGCTGCTGCGCGAGCTGGGCGCCGAGATCGTCGAGATCTCCTGCCCCTCCTTCACCAAGGCGCTCGCCGCCTACTACCTGATCGCGCCCAGCGAGTGCTCCTCCAACCTCGCCCGCTTCGACGCCATGCGCTACGGCCTGCGCGTGGGGGACGACGGCACCCGCTCCGCCGAGGACGTCACCGCCCTCACCCGCGAGGCGGGCTTCGGGCCCGAGGTCAAGCGCCGCATCATGCTCGGCACCTACGCCCTCAGCTCGGGCTACTACGACGCCTACTACGGCTCCGCGCAGAAGGTCCGCACCCTCATCACCCGCGACTTCCAGCGCGCCTTCGAGTCGGTGGACGTCCTCGTCTCGCCGACGACGCCGACGACGGCGTTCCCCATCGGGGAGCGTGCCGACGACCCCATGGCGATGTACCTCGCCGACCTGTGCACCATCCCGTCCAACCTGGCCGGCAACGCCGCCATGTCGCTGCCCTGCGGCCTGGCGCCGGAGGACGGGCTCCCGGTGGGGCTCCAGATCATCGCCCCCGCCATGGCTGACGACCGGCTCTACCGGGTAGGCGCTGCCGTCGAAGCCGCCTTCCACACCCGGTGGGGGCATCCGCTGCTCGAGGAGGCACCCGTACTGTGAGCACCATCAAGAAGGCCAAGCGCTTCAAGAAGTCCAAGGCCGGAACCTACCTGTCCATCGGCACCTCCCTGTTCGGTGCCGTCAGCGTCGTCAAGCAGGCCCGGCAGGCCCGCGTGGACCACGACCGACTGCAGCTCGCCGACGCGCTGATCTCGGCCGCCGCCATCACCACCGGCGTCCTCATCCTGGTGCGGGAGCTGCGGAGCATGAGCGGCGACGACGTCCTCGCCGGTGACTGATCGAGAGGCTGTACTCCCGTGACCGTGATTGACCTGGTGTCGTACGAGGACGCCCTCGCGTCCTACGACCCCGTCATGGGCCTGGAGGTCCATGTCGAGCTCGGCACCCAGACCAAGATGTTCTGCGGCTGCGCCACCGTTCCCGGTGCCCCGGCCAACGCGCAGACCTGCCCGACCTGCCTCGGCCTGCCCGGCTCGCTGCCCGTCGTGAACGCGACGGCCGTCGAGTCCGCCGTGAAGATCGGCCTCGCGCTGAACTGCTCCATCGCGGACTGGTGCCGCTTCGCCCGGAAGAACTACTTCTATCCGGACATGCCGAAGAACTTCCAGACCTCCCAGTACGACGAGCCGATCGCCTTCGACGGCTACCTCGACGTGCAGCTGGAGGACGGCGAGGTCTTCCGCGTCGGCATCGAGCGGGCGCACATGGAGGAGGACACCGGCAAGTCGACGCACATCGGCGGTGCCACCGGCCGCATCCACGGGGCCTCGCACTCGCTCCTGGACTACAACCGGGCCGGCATCCCGCTCATCGAGATCGTCACCAAGCCCATCACGGGCGCCGGGGACCGCGCCCCGGAGATCGCCCGCGCCTACGTCGCCGAGCTGCGCGAGCTGATCCGGGCCCT
Source organism: Streptomyces chumphonensis (assembly GCF_014779715.1). Taxonomy (GTDB): domain Bacteria; phylum Actinomycetota; class Actinomycetes; order Streptomycetales; family Streptomycetaceae; genus Streptomyces; species Streptomyces chumphonensis. The sequence goes on along the minus strand of NZ_JACXYU010000016.1, from coordinate 48,501 downwards.
CGGCGTCTCCGAGGCCCGCATGGAGATGGGCCAGATGCGCTGCGACGTCAACCTGTCGCTGATGCCGAAGGGCTCGCAGACGTTCGGCACCCGCAGCGAGACGAAGAACGTCAACTCGCTGCGCAGCGTGGAGCGCGCCGTGCGCTTCGAGGTCCAGCGGCACGCCGGGGTCCTCGACGGCGGCGGCGTCATCGTCCAGGAGACGCGCCACTTCCACGAGGACGACGGCAGCACCACCTCCGGACGGGTCAAGGAGGAGGCGGAGGACTACCGCTACTTCCCCGAGCCGGACCTCGTCCCCGTCGCCCCGGCCCGCGCCTGGGTCGAGGAGCTGCGGGCCACGCTCCCGGAGCTGCCCCGGCTGCGGCGCAACCGGCTCCGCGAGGAGTGGGGGATCTCGGAGCACGAGATGCAGTCCGTGCTCAACGCCGGGGCGCTCGACCTCATCATCGCCACGATCGACGCCGGGGCCCCCGCGGACCAGGCCCGCAAGTGGTGGATGGGCGAGCTGGCCCGGCGGGCGAACGAGACCGGTACCGAGCTGACCGGGCTGACGATCACGCCCGAGCAGGTCGCCCGGGTCTGCGCCCTGGTCGCCGAGGGCTCCCTCAACGACAAGCTGGCCCGCCAGACCATCGAGGGCGTGCTCGCGGGCGAGGGCGGACCGGACGAGGTCGTCGAGAAGCGCGGCCTGAAGGTCGTCTCGGACGAGGGCGCGCTCGGCACGGCCGTGGACGAGGCGATCGCGGGCAACGCGGCCATCGCCGACAAGATCCGGGGCGGCAAGGTCGCGGCGGCCGGTGCGCTGGTCGGCGCCGTCATGAAGGCCACCCGTGGCCAGGCAGACGCCGCCCGCGTGCGCGAGCTGATCCTGGAGCGGCTCGGCGTCCAGGGCTGAGCCGGCCGGGACGTGCGCCGCTCCGCCCCCGGCTCCGCGAAGGCGGCCCTAAGGCGGGCGGCTCGCTCCCTAGGGCGGCGAGGCCCGCTGTCCTAAGGCGGCCGGGCCCCGGGGATGCGGCGGTCGTCCGATGCGGCGGCGCCTCCTCAGAGCGGAGGCTGAAGGAGCTCCACCGGACGGTGGGGCTCCTTTCCGCATCGAGGAGGACCCGACATGTACCAGGACTTCCTGGCGCACGAGGCACGCATCGCCGGGCTGCGCGCCGAGGCCGAGCACGAACGGCTGGTGGCCACCGTCAAGCGGCACCGCTCCACCCCCCGGCGCCGCCCGGCGGCCCGGCGGATCTCACGCTGGGTGAAGGCCGCCTGAGGGCGGGCGGAAAATCTCCTGCCGTGAAGCCCGTACCCTGTGCGATGCTCGACGGCGTGCAAGCGTCCAGCATCAGTCCCGTGTTCGTCGGCCGTGGAGCCGAGCTGTCCCAGCTGGCCGACGCGCTCGCCCGCGCCTCGGCGGGCGAGCCGCAGGTCGTGGTGGTGGGCGGCGAAGCGGGGGTGGGCAAGACGCGCCTGCTGGAGGAGTTCCTGGGCGCCGCCCGGCACATGGACGTGGTGACCTCCGTCGGCGGGTGCATAGAGATCGGCGCCGACGGCCTGCCCTTCGCCCCCGTCTCCACGGTGCTGCGGTCCCTGTACCGGCAGCTGGAGGGCGAGATGTCCGCCGCCGTGGCCGGGCAGGAGGGTGAGCTGGCCCGGCTGCTGCCCGAGCTGGGGGAGCCCACGCAGCAGTTCGACGACGAGGTCGGCCGGGCCCGGCTGTTCGAGCTCACGGCCCGCCTGCTGGAGTCCCTCTCCCAGGAGCGCACCCTCGTGCTGGCCGTGGAGGACCTGCACTGGGCCGACCGCTCCACCCGCGAGCTGCTGGCCTACCTCATCCGCTCCCTGCACCACGCCCGCGTGGTGCTGATGGCCAGCTACCGCTCCGACGACATCCACCGGCGCCACCCGCTGCGCCCCTTCCTCGCCGAGCTGGACCGGTTGCGCACCGTCCAGCGCGTGGAGCTGCCCCGGCTCGGGCGCGTCGAGGTACGGGACCAGATCGCCGGCATCCAGGGCGTCCGGGAACCGGCCCGCGCCCTGGTGGACGAGGTCTTCGAGCGCTCCGAGGGAAATCCTTTCTTCGTCGAGGAGCTGACCACGCACTGCGCGACGTGCGACCTCAGCGACTCGCTGCGCGACGTGCTGCTCGTCCGGGTCGAGGCCCTGCCGGACGCCGCCCAGCGCGTGGTGCAGATCGCCGCCGGGGGCGGGACGACCGTCGAGTTCGGCCTGCTCGCCGCCGTGGTCGGCGGCCCGCAGGACGAGCTGCTCGCCGCCCTCCGCGCCGCCGTGGGCGCGCACGTGCTGGCCCCGACGGAGGACGGCGACGGCTACCGCTTCCGGCACGCCCTCGTCCGGGAGGCCGTCAGCGACGACCTGCTGCCCGGTGAGCGCACGGCCCTGAGCCGCCGCTACGCCGAGGCCGTCGAGGCCGACCCGTCGCTGGTGCGGGCGGAGCACCACGCCGCCCGGCTGGCGAGCTACTGGTACCGCGCCCACGACGTCGCCAAGGCCCTGCCCGCCGTTCTCGACGCGGCCGTCCAGGCGCGTCGCCGCTACGCGTACTCCGAGCAGCTGCGCCTGCTGGACCGGGCGCTGGAGCTGTGGGAGAGCGCGTCGGTCGAGACGCGACGCCGGCTGCGGCCCTTCGACCACGCCGACGCCTACCCGGCCTGCGGCTGCGACGACGACGCCGTGCGCTACCTCGACCTCCTCGCCGAGACCGTCTCCACCGCGCTCCTGGCGGGGGAGCGCAAGCGCGCCCTGACCGCCATCAAGAAGGCGCTGCGGCTCCTGGAGGACGGCGAGGGCGAGCACACCGGCGACCCGCTGCGCGCCGCGTGGTTCTGGACGCAGAAGAGCAAGCTGCGCGGCCTGAACCGGCAGGGCGACGGCTGGGACGAGCTGGCCAAGGCGCAGGAGCTGGTGCGCGGCCTGCCGCCCTCGCCCGTCCACGCCGAGGCCCTCGCGAACGTCGCCGCGTACGGCGCTCTGCACCCGCACGACCCGGACATCCTCACCACCGCCCAGCGCGCCGTCGACCTGGCCGGGGTCGTCGGCGCCGAGGCCATCGAGCTGCACGCCCGCACCACCCTCGGCTACCTCCTCGTCGAGTCCGGCGACGCGGACGCGGGCGTGGCCGAGATGCGCGCGGCGGCGCGGCGCAGTGGCGAGCACGGCATGGTCGCCATCGTCGGCCGGGCGTACACCAACCTCGGTGACGTCCTGCACGGCCTCGGCCGGTTCGCCGAGGCGCTGGAGGTGCTGGACGAGGGGTTGGCGCTGCTCAAGCGCTTCGGCCAGCCGGGCCGCAAGGGCTGGCTCTACGGGAACCGGGCGGAGAGCCTCTTCGCACTCGGTCGGTGGGACGAGGCCGAGCGTTCGCTTGAGGACGCCCGGCAGAACGCCGACACCCCGTGGTCGCTGATCACGTCCTCGCTGGTCACCGGGCAGCTCGCCGTCCTGCGCGGCCGCTCGGGCCAGGCGGCCGAAGCCCTCGCGGAGGCCCGCCGCCTGTGCGGCACGCACGACCCGCAGCCCCAGCACATGATCCCGCTCATCACCCTGGAACTGGACATCGAGGCGTCCCGGGGGCGGCTGGCGGAGGCCCGCCAGGTGCTGATGAAGGCCGTCGAAGTGGGCTTCCCGATGGGAACCGAGCGGTACGCCTGGCCGCTGCTGCTCTCCGCCGCCATCGCCGAGTCCGAGTCGCGCGGGCTGCCCTCGGCGGACGCCGGACGGGCCGAGGTCCTGGCCGCCGTCCGCCGCACCGCGCGACGGCTGCCGCGCCTGTACCCCGCGCCCACCGTGTACGGGCTGCTGGCCGACGCGGAGCTGCTGCGGGCCGAGGGCCGCAGCGACCCGGTCCGCTGGGAGGAGGCCATCGCCGGGCTCGACGCGCTCGACATGCCGTACCTGCTGGCCTTCGCCCGCTACCGGCTGGCCGAGTCGCTGCTGGAGGCGCGACCCGGCCCGGCGTCCCGCGTCGAGGCGGAGCGCCTGCTGCGCCCCGCGCACGCGGTGGCACAGCAGCTGGACGCCGTCCCGCTGCGGGACGGCGTCCAGCTGCTGTGCGCCCGGGCGCGCATCGCCCTGCACGCCGAGGCGGCGGCCGAGCCCGCCCGGCGGGCGGAGCCGACGCCCCCAGGCGAGTCCTTCGGCCTCACCCCGCGCGAACGGGACGTGCTGGCGCTGGTGGCGGCCGGGCACAGCAACCGGCAGATCGCCGACGAGCTGTACATCTCGCCGAAGACGGCCAGCGTGCACGTCTCCAACATCCTGGCCAAGCTGGACGTCGGCAACCGGGGTCAGGCCGCCGCCCTGGCCCACCGCCTGGGTCTCGTCCCCGCCCTGCCCGTCACCGCGGGTTAGCTCGGCCGGGGTGGCCCGGCCCGAGGTCGGGGCCGAACACCTCGTAGTGGACGTCCTCGGGGCGGACCCCGCGTTCCAGCAGGTGGCCGCGGACGGTCCGCAGGAACGGCGGCGGCCCGCACAGGTAGGCGGTCAGGCCGTCCGGCAGGTCCAGGCCGCGCACGTCGGCCAGGCCGGTCGACGCCTCCGACGGCCCGGGCCCGGGCGCCTCGTACCAGAGGTGGAGCCGGGCGCCGGGCAGCGCACGGACCAGCTGGCGCTGTTCCGCGCGGTGGGCGTGGTCGGCGGGGGAGCGGTCGGCGTGGACGACGACGACCCGCCGCGCGGAACCGACCCGGGCGAGGTGGGCGAGGATCCCCAGCATCGGCGTGATGCCGATGCCGGCGGAGGCGAGCAGCAGTGGTCCGCCCCGCTCGGTGGCCTCGTCCGGCAGCACGAGGTCGCCGAACGGGGCGGAGACGGCGAGGACCGTGCCGGGGCGTGCGTGCTCGTGCAGCCAGGTCGAGACCTCGCCCTCCGGTCCCCGCCCCCGGGTGGGGCGGACACGCTTGACGCCGATGCGCCAGTCGCCCTCCTCCGGTGCGGAGGACAGGCTGTACTGGCGGATCTGCCGGGCGCCGTCGGGAAGCTCGGCCTGGACACTCACGTACTGTCCGGGCCGGAACGTTCCGGCCGGGCGTCCGTCGGTGGGGCGGAGGCGGAGGGAGACCACGTCGGGGGTCTCACGGCGCCGCTCGGTGATCTCCATCGGCCGCCAGACGTCGCCCTCCGCGACGGCGGCGTCGCGGTAGAGCCCGGCCTCGATCGCCGTCAGCGCGTTGGCCATGAGCCAGTAGACCTCGTCCCAGGCGGCGGCGACGGCGTCGGTGACCGCGTCGCCGAGCACCTCGGCGACGGCCGCGAGGAGGTGCCGGTGGACGATCTTGTACTGGTCCGAGGTGACCCCGAGCGAGACGTGCTTGTGCGCGATGCGGGCGAGCATGGCGTCGGGACGCGCGTCCGGCCGCTCCAGCAGCAGGCCGGCGAACGCGACGACGGAGCCGGCCAGGGCCTGCTGCTGTTGCCCGTTCGCCTGGTTGCCACGGTTGAACAGGTTCCGCAGCAGCTCGGGGTGGGCGTCGAACATCCTGCGGTAGAACGTCCGGGCGATCTCCTCGATCGCGGCGCTGACGGCGGGGAGGGTGGCCCTGACGACGGGTACGGCCTGAGCGGACAGCACGTTCGCCTCCTGAATAGGTATGTGAGATGCGTGTTTAAGGGTGTGAGGTGGTTGGGGTGGCCCGGGGTGTCGGGGACGCCGCCGGGCTGGCGGGTCGGACTACCGGTTCGGGGGGCCGGTCAGGGAGAGGAGGACCGGGCCGGTGGGGGAGGTGACCAGGTCGGCGACGGTGAGGGGGTCGAGGGCGGCGTAGAACGCCTCCTGCGCTCCGCCGAGCGCCCGTCGCAGCCGGCAGGCCCCGCGCAGCGGGCAGGGGGGATCGTCGCAGGTGACGACTTCGCCCTCGCCCTCGAGTTCGCGCACCAGCCAGCCCAGTGAGGCGTGCCGCCCCAGCTCGGTCAGGGCCAGTCCGCCGCCCCGGCCGCGGCGGGTCTCGACCACGCCCAGGTGGCGCAGGCGCGTGATCGCCTTGGCCGCGTGCGTGTGCCGCACCTCCATCGCGGCGGCCACGTCGCCGGTGGTGGGCACGTCGTCCTCGGAGCAGACGGCCAGGCGCATCACGCAGCGCAGGGCCAGGTCGGTGAACTTGGTCAGTCGCACGAGGAGCACTCTAGCTAATACGCATCTGGGATGCGCATTAGGGGTCGGGTCGTCAGCGGGCGTGACGCGAACCGGCCGCAGGGCCTGCGGTCAGACGGCCAGCCCCTCGGGCTCGCCCTCCTCGTCCCCGCCCTCCTCCAGGCGGGGACGAGGCGGCAGGACCGCCGCGGCGAACGGCAGCGCGATCAGCACGTGCCCCGAGTCCAGGTCGACCGGGCCGCGGCCGGGTCCGTGGTCGCCCTCCTCGACCCGGGTGTGCTCCAGCCGCTGACGTTCCTCCTCGGCGTGCTGCACACCGGGCGTGAACAGCTCCTCCGCCGGACCGAACATGGCGCACTCCTCAACCCCACCCCGCGCGGGCGGGCCTCATGGCGGCCGCTCCGCCGCCCGCGGTCAGTCGACCGTCAGCTTCAGGACGCGGTCGTCCTCGCCGTCCGGGCTGCCCCGGCCGTCGGTGTTGCTGTTCATCAGCCACAGCTCGCCGCCGCCGTCCGCGACGACGGTTCGCAGCCGTCCGTACTCGCCCTCCAGGAACGCCTCCGGCTCCGCCGCGAGTTCCCGCCCGTTAAGCGGGATGCGCCACAGCCGCTCCCCGCGCAGCCCCGCCAGCCACAGCGAGCCCTGGGACCAGGCCAGGCCGGACGGCGACGCCTCCTCGGGCCGCCACTGGGCGACGGGGTCGACAAAGCCCTCCTCGTCGGCGGCCCCCTCGACCACCGGCCAGCCGTAGTTCCTCCCCGCCTCGACGAGGTTGAGCTCGTCCCACGTGTTCTGGCCGAACTCCGAGGCCCACAGCCGGCCCGCCCCGTCGAAGGCCAGCCCCTGCACGTTGCGGTGGCCCAGGGAGAACACCGGCGAGCCCGGCTTCAGATTGCCCTCCTGCGGCGCTCCGCCGTCGGGCCGGACCCGCAGGATCTTCCCCGCCAGCGAGTCCTCGTCCTGCGCGGCGTCGCCCCGGTTCGCGTCCCCGGTGCCGATGTAGAGCATGCCGTCGGGGCCGAAGGCCATGCGGCCGCCGTTGTGGATCGACGCCTTCGGCACGCCCCGCACCACGGTGTCCGGCGCGCCGAGCCCGGCCTCCGGGTCGTCCGCGTCGTAGGCCATCCGCACCACGCGGTTGTCCGACGCGCTGGTGAAGTAGGCGTACAGGTAGCCCTCGGCGTCACCGGCCCCGAGCGTGATGCCCAGCAGGCCCCCCTCGCCCCCCGGATCGACGCCGGGCACGGCGCCGACCTCCGTGACGGCGCCGTCCTCCGCCGCCACCCGCTGGATCGTGCCGTCGTCCCGGGAGGAGACGAGCAGGTCACCGCCGGGCAGCGGGGCCAGACCCCACGGGGACTCCAGACCCGTCGCCACCGTCCCGTCGACGTCGACCGAACCCCGGGCCGGAGCCGGGGACGCGGCCGGGCCGGAGGGACCGGCCGCGTCGGGGGAGGCCGCCGGCGGGGCGGTCGGGGCGTCGGTGGGACGCGGCGCGGGGGACTCCTCCGGCCGGCCGTCGTCCGCCGGACCCCCCGCACAGGCGGCGGTGAGCAGCAGCGCGGTGGCCAGCACGGCGGTTGAGGCGGGGCGTCGCACGGCGGGTTCCTTCCTTCGGCCTGTTGTCTTCAGGACACCACATGGCGCGGCGGCGTGCGGAGGGATCGGCGGTACGCGGTATGCCGTCGGCGCTTTCAGCGCCGTCAGGAGACCGACCGCGTGTCCGGCCCTCAGTCCCACGAACCGAGCGCGGGCGGCAGCGCGCCGATCTCGGCCACCTCCGCGTCCGTCAGGCGCAGCCGCCCGGCCCGCGCGTTCTCCACGGCCCAGCGGGCCTTCTTGGTGCCGGGGACCGGCACGACGTGCGGCCCCTGGGCCAGCAGCCAGGCCAGGGCCACCTGCGCCGGGGTGGCGTCCCCGTGCCGGGCGGCCACCCGCCGCAGCCCGGCGACCACCGGCTGGTTGGCCGCCATCATCTCGGCGGTGAAGCGCGGGTGCCGGGCCCGGACGTCGTCGGGCTCGAAGCCGCTGCCCGGCGTGAGCGTGCCGCTCAGGAACCCGTGGCCCAGCGGCATCGCCGCCAGCAGCCCCACGCCGCGCTCCGCGCACCAGGGCAGCAGCCTGCCCAGCGCCTCCCGGGACCACACCGACAGCTCCGCCTGCACCGCGCCCACCGGGAAGACCTGCTGCACGCGCCGCAACTGCGTCAGCGTCCCCTCGTACAGGTCCGTGCCGGGGAGGCGCCTGCGGGTCCGCGCGTCGACCGCGCACCATCCCAGCGCCCGGACCTTGCCCGCCGTCACGAGCTCCGCCATCGCCCCCCACGTCTCCTCCACCGGCACCTCGGGGTCGGGGCGGTGCAGCTGGTAGAGGTCGATGACGTCGGTCTGGAGCCGGCGCAGCGAGGCGTCGCAGGCCCGCCGGATGTAGGAGGGCCGGCCGTTGGCCACGATGTGCTGGTCGCCCACGAGCAGCCCGGCCTTGGTGGAGACGAACGCCTCCGCGCGGCGCCGCCTGAGCACCCGGCCCACGAGGAGTTCGTTGGTGAACGGGCCGTACATGTCGGCGGTGTCCAGCAGCGTCGTCCCCTCGTCGAGCGCGGCGTGCAGCGCCCGCACGGCCTCCTCGCCGACCTGCTCGGACGTCGTGTAGGCCCAACTCATCGGCATGCAGCCGAGACCGATCGCCCCGACGCGCAGTGCCGCGGCGCCGAGTGTCCTGCCCTCCACCGGCTCCGTTCCCCCTTCCACCGTCGAAACCCCCAAACTAACCGGTCGGTCCCGCCCGTTCGGTCCGCGGTCGCGCACCGCGCGTCCGGCCCGGCTCCGAGGCCCCTAGCCTGGGGCGTCATGAACGCGAGCGACGTGTGGCTTCCCCTGCCGGCCGACGACGTGGAAGGCCTGCCGGACACCTTCACCTACCGCTACTGGAACGCGGAGGAGCCCTACCCGGCCGACCCCGCCCGGTGCGTCGGCTATGTCGTCCCCTACCTCAAGCCGCCCGCCGACGTGCTGCGTCCGCTGGAACGGATGCCGTCCGTACGGCTGGTGCAGACGCTCACGGCCGGGGTCGAGCACATGACCCCCGGCCTGGGCGCGCTCGCCCCGGGCGCGGTCCTGTGCAACGCCGGCGGGGTGCACGACGCGAGCACCGCCGAACTGGCCCTGACCCTCATCCTCGCCTCGCTGCGCGGGCTGCCCGACTTCGTCCGCCAGCAGGACGCGGACCGCTGGAGCGGTGGCTTCCGCCCCGCCCTCGCGGACCGGCGGGTGCTCGTCGTCGGCCAGGGCGGCATCGGGCGGGCCGTCGAGGAGCGCCTGATCCCCTTCGAGGTGGCCGGCGTCGACCGCGTCGCGCGGACCGCCCGCCAGGGTCCGCGCGGCCCGGTGCACGCGCTGGCGGACCTGCCGCGCCTGCTGCCGGAGGCGGACGTCGTCGTGCTGGCCGTGCCGCTCACCGAGGAGACCCGGCGCCTGGCGGACGCCCGTTTCCTCGCCGCGATGCGCGACGGTGCCCTGCTGGTCAACGTCGCACGCGGCGGCGTCGTGGACACCGACGCGCTGCTGGCGGAACTGAAGTCCGGGCGGCTGCGGGCGGCCCTGGACGTGACGGACCCCGAACCCCTGCCCGCGGGGCACCCGTTGTGGCGGGCGCCCGGGGCCCTCATCACCCCGCACGTGGGCGGCCCGACGTCCGCGTTCTGGCCGCGTGCCCGGCGGCTCGTGGGGGCCCAACTCGGGCGACTGGCCGAGGGCGGGCCCCTGGAGCACGTCGTGCACCGCGCCGGCTGAGGGCGCGTGGGCGCGCGAGGCCGCCCCGAAAAGCCGCCCCGAAGCCGCCCCGGGGCCGTCCGGGAGGCCCGCGCGGCCGGTCCGGCGAGCGGAACCCGACGCCCCGGCAGCCCCCTGCGCCACGCATCGCAGGCACGCGATCGCTCTCCGTGTTGACAAACCCCTAGGTCGTCACCGTCTGTAGAGACCCTATACCCGTGTGTGACGGAACTGGTGTATCGTCCGGACGGGGAGATACCAGGACACCCAGGGGGGCGACGGGCGAATGCATGGCCAAAGGACGAACTGCCTGATCGTGGACGGCTACCGGAGCGTCGGCACGCTCACCCGGCCCCGTCGGCCGGGATGCGCGCCGGGTGAGAGGTGGCGCCATGACCGCTGACGGAACGACCATGACGGACATCGGTCCGCGCCGGGCCGCGGCGGCGTCCGGGCCGGCCGCTGCGAGGCCGCCGTCCCGCCCGCCCACCGGCCTGCCCGACGGCCCGGCCCGGCCGGCCGGGGGCGGGCCACCCGGCCCCCCGCGCCCCTCCGTGGTCCCGCAGCTCGTCCTGGTGGCCGCCTGCCTGAGCTACGCGGCGGGTGCCGCGCTCGGCTGGGGCTCGCGTGGAGTCGCCCTCTTCATGGGGGACTTCGGGCTCAGCGCGGCGGCGTTCCTGGCGGCCGGTTCCTGCTACTGGTACGCCCGCACCCACCCCGGCACCTTCCGCCCCGCCTGGTACCTGTTCGCCCTCTCGTCCGCCATGGCCGGTCTTGGCAACGCGGTGTGGGGGTGGTACGAGGTCGTCCTCGGCCGTCCGGTGCCCGCCGTCTCCCTGGCCGACTTCGCCTTCCTCCTCTTCGCCCCGCCCGCCGTCGTCGGGCTCCTCGTCCTGGCCAAGCGGCCCGTCACGCGGGCCGGTTGGATCTGCCTCGGGCTGGACGCGTGGCTGATCGGCGGCTCGCTGCTCACCCTGTCCTGGAGCCTGGCCCTCACCCACACCGAGGGCTGGGACCACGGCACGGTCGCCCAGGCCGCGATGCAACTCGCCTATCCCCTCCTGGACATCGTGCTGGTGAGCATGGTGCTCGTGCTGCACCTGCGGCGCGGTTCCGCCCAACGCTCGGCGATCAACACGGCTGTGGGGGCCCTGGCCCTCACCGTCCTGTGCGACGCCCTGTTCACCTCACCCCTGCTCCAGGCCCACTACCACTCCGGGCAGCTCCTGGACGCCGGGTGGTTCGCCGGTTCCCTCCTGCTCGCCTACGCGCCCTGGGCCAACGGCGCCCACCCGCAGCGGGACGAGGCGCCGGTGCCGGGCGCCGGGCGCCCCGTCACCGGCTCGCTGGCCGCCCTCACCCCGTACCTGGCCGGCGCCGTCTGCATGCTGGGGGTGCTCTACGACGTCCGCGACGGCAGCGCCGTCGACCGCGTCGTGCTCTGCACGGCGTGCGCCGTCGTCCTGGCCCTCGTGGTGCGGCAGGGGATCATGCTGCTGGACAACATCCGGCTCACCCGCGAACTGGCCCACAAGGAGAACCACTTCCGGTCCCTGGTCCAGGGCTCCAGCGACGTCATCATGATCACCTCCCCCGCCGGTGTGCTGCGGTACGCCAGCCCGGCGGCGGCCGGCGTCTTCGGCCGGGAGGCGGACGCCCTCGTCGGTACCGACCTGGACCGCCTGGTGCACCCCGACGACCTCGGCCGACTCCACCGCGAGCTGCGCCGCTACCTCGCCGCTCCGGCCGAGGACGAGCCGGCGACGCGCGTCGAGTGCCGGTTCCGGCACGCGTGCGGTGACTGGCTCAACGTCGAGTCCACGGTCAACCGCTACCAGGGCGGGCTGATCTTCAACAGCCGGGACGTGACCGAACGGGTCCGTCTGCAGGCGCAGTTGCAGCACAACGCCTCCCACGACCCGCTCACCGACCTGCCCAACCGCGCTCTGTTCACCGACCGGGTGCGCCAGGCACTCGGCGGGCGCCGGGAGGGCGACGACCCGGACCGGGACGCGGCCGTCCTCTTCATCGACCTCGACGGGTTCAAGGCGGTCAACGACGGCCTCGGCCATCAGGCCGGGGACGAACTCCTCGTGCACGCCGGGCGCCGCCTGCTGGACTCCGTCCGCGCGGGGGACACCGCCGCCCGGCTCGGCGGCGACGAGTTCGCCGCCCTCATCCTGGGCGACGGCTCCGGCGGCCGGGCCGAACGCGAGGTCCGCGTCCTGGAGATCGCCGACCGGCTGCGCGAACGGCTCTCGGAGCCCTATCCGCTCGACGGGCCGACGACGGGCGGTGAGGTCCGGGTCGCCGCCTCCATCGGCGTCGCCTTCGCCGAACCGGGCATCGCCCCCGCCGCGCTCATGCGCAACGCCGACCTCGCGATGTACCGGGCCAAACGGCTGGGGAAGGGCCGCGTCGAGCTGTACGTTCCCGAACTGCTCGCCCAGTCCCAGCCCCCACCGCCGCTGCTGCCCGTGTCCCGGGAGGGCGCGCCGGCGTCCCGGCGGCCCCCGGCGGGGCGCGGGGCCGGGGCCGCCCGCCGCCGGGGCGGCGCCGACGACCTCTCCGCGGCCGGCTCCCGTCCGGACGGGCCGCTGCTCCTGCTGCACCAGCCCGTCGTCGAGCTGGCCACCGGCGAGATCGCCGCCGTCGCGGCGCTCGCGCGCCGCGGCGCCGCCCAGGGCCTGGTGGACGCCGACGGCCCGCACGGGCCGCTGCTCCTGCGCGAGGCCGTCCAGCAGGCCGCCGCGCGGCACCGCGCGGGCCTCACCACGCCCGTCGCGGTGCGCATCGGCGCGACGGAGCTGTGCGCGCAGGCCGGGCGGGACGGCGGCGTCGAAGCGCTCCTGGAGCGCTTCGGCCTGCCCCCCGACGGCCTGGTGCTGGAGCCCGCCGCCGTCCCGGGCCGCCCGGTCGACGCCCGCACCATGGACGCGCTGGCCGAGCGGCTCGCGGTCCTGCGCGGCCTCGGTGTGACGGTGGTGGTGGACGGCTTCAGCGGCGGTTCCGGCAGTCTGACGGCCCTGCACGGGCTCCCCGCCGATCTGCTGCGGCTCGGTGGCCCCCTGGTGGGGGACGTCGTGGCGTCCCCGCGGCTGCACACCATCACCGCCGGGCTGCTGCGCATCGCGGGCGACCTCGGCCTGGGCTCGCTCGCGGAGAGCGTCGACACGGTGGAGCAGGTCACCGTCCTGCGCCGGCTCGGCTGCACCCACGGGCAGGGTGCGGCGTTCTGCGGCCCGCTGGACGAGCACCGGCTGCGCCGAGCCCTGCGCCGCCGTCGCTTCCCCGTCCCCGAGCACCCGGCCACGGTGCCGCCCGCGCGGGCGGCCGCCGGGCGTCCGGCGAGCAGGGCGGGTCGGGCCCTTCCGGTGCGCAGGGGAGGAGCCGCCGGGCCCGATCCCGTCACGCATCCGCCATTGCGCTCACATAGTGAGACGTCCGTCCCACCTACTTGACACTGTGTGTGCCACCGGAGGAAGGTCAACGTCATGCGCACCCGAATTCTCGTACTTGGACAGCGCGTCGGCTGACCCGGGGCCCTCACCACCCCGCGATCCCCAGCGACGCGCTCCCCTCGCTTGCCACCTCGGCACGAGGGGTTTTTTGTTGCACCAGCACCCCTGACAACTCCCGCCCAAACGTGACATCCGACACCGGACGTCACACCCCAGCGCCACCACCAGAACCGCCCACCCCTCCAGCACCACGCTCCACGGGCGGCACCACCCTCACCTCGCCGAGAAGAGAAAGCCGATGACCGAGCAGGCCTCCGGAGCCCCCCGACCGCAGCCGCGGGCCCGTACCGGCGGTGCACAGCAGCCCGCCACCGTCGAGCACGTCACGGGCGCGCAGTCCCTCGTCCGTGCGCTGGAGGAGGTGGGCGCCGACACCGTCTTCGGCATTCCCGGCGGTGCGATCCTGCCCGCCTACGACCCGATGATGGACTCCGGCCGGGTGCGCCACATCCTCGTCCGTCACGAGCAGGGGGCCGGGCACGCGGCCACCGGGTACGCGCAGGCCACCGGCAAGGTCGGCGTCTGCATGGCCACTTCGGGGCCGGGCGCCACCAACCTCGTGACGCCGATCGCCGACGCGCACATGGACTCCGTCCCGCTCGTGGCGATCACCGGCCAGGTCGCGTCCAAGGCCATCGGCACCGACGCCTTCCAGGAAGCCGACATCTGCGGCATCACCATGCCGATCACCAAGCACAACTTCCTGGTCACCGACCCGGCCGACATCCCGCGCACCATCGCCGAGGCGTTCCACATCGCGAGCACCGGCCGCCCCGGACCGGTGCTGGTGGACATCGCCAAGGACGCGCTCCAGGCCCAGACGGTCTTCTCGTGGCCCCCCACGCACGACCTGCCCGGCTACCGCCCGGTCACCAAGCCGCACGCCAAGCAGATCCGCGAGGCCGCCAAGCTCGTCGGCGAGTCCCGGCGCCCGGTGCTCTACGTCGGCGGCGGTGTCCTGAAGGCCGGCGCCACCGCCGAGCTGAAGGTGCTGGCGGAGCTGACCGGCGCTCCGGTCGTCACGACCCTGATGGCCCTCGGCGCCTTCCCCGACAGCCACCCGCAGCACCTCGGCATGCCCGGGATGCACGGTTCGGTCGCGGCGGTCACCGCCCTGCAGAAGGCCGACCTCATCGTGGCGCTGGGCGCCCGCTTCGACGACCGCGTCACCGGGAAGCTCGACTCCTTCGCCCCGTACGCCAAGGTCGTGCACGCCGACATCGACCCGGCGGAGATCGGCAAGAACCGCACCGCCGACGTGCCGATCGTCGGGGACGCCCGCGAGGTCATCGCCGACCTGGTGGTCGCCGTCCAGACCGAGCAGGAGAGCGGCACGAAGGCCGACTACAGCGGCTGGTGGCAGATGCTCGACCGCTGGCGGGACACCTACCCGCTGGGCTACGACCTGCCGGACGACGGTTCGCTCTCGCCGCAGCAGGTCATCGAGCGCATCGGCCGCCTCGCGCCCGCCGACACCATCTACGCGGCCGGCGTCGGGCAGCACCAGATGTGGGCCGCCCACTTCATCGACTACGAGCGCCCCGCCACCTGGCTCAACTCCGGCGGCCTCGGCACGATGGGCTACGCCGTCCCGGCCGCGCTGGGGGCCAAGGCCGGTGCCCCCGACCGTCCGGTGTGGGCGATCGACGGCGACGGCTGCTTCCAGATGACCAACCAGGAGCTGGTCACCGCCGCGCTCAACAACATCCCGATCAAGGTCGCCGTCATCAACAACGGCGCCCTGGGCATGGTGCGCCAGTGGCAGACGCTGTTCTACAACCAGCGCTACTCCAACACCGTCCTGCACTCCGGCCCCGGCTCGCAGGGCGCTCAGGCCGCCGAGGGCGCCGACGGCGCGCAGGGCGAGGTCAAACAGCCCAACCTGGGCACCCGCTGCCCGGACTTCGTCAAGCTCGCCGAGGCCATGGGCTGTGTCGGCCTGCGCTGCGAGGACCCGGCCGACCTGGACGCCGTGATCGAGAAGGCCAACGCCATCAACGACCGGCCCGTGGTCGTGGACTTCATCGTCCACGAGGACGCCATGGTCTGGCCGATGGTCGCGGCCGGCACCTCCAACGACGAGGTCATGGCGGCGCGCGGCGTCCGGCCGGACTTCGGCGACAGCGACGACTGAGACCACCGGCGCGAGTAGCGAGAGAGACCCGAACCCATGTCCAAGCACACCCTCTCCGTCCTGGTGGAGAACAAGCCGGGCGTCCTGGCCCGGATCACCGCACTGTTCTCCCGGCGCGGCTTCAACATCGACTCCCTGGCGGTCGGCACCACCGAGCACCCGGACATCTCCCGCATCACCATCGTGGTGAACGTCGAGGACCTGCCGCTGGAGCAGGTGACGAAGCAGCTCAACAAGCTCGTCAACGTGCTGAAGATCGTCGAGCTGGAACCGGGCGCCGCCGTGCAGCGTGAACTCGTTCTGGTGAAGGTGCGCGCCGACGGCGAGACCCGTTCCCAGATCGTGGAGATCGTCCAGCTGTTCCGCGCCAAGACCGTCGACGTCTCCCCGGAGGCCGTGACCATCGAGGCCACCGGCAGCAGCGACAAGCTGGAGGCGATGCTGAAGATGCTGGAGCAGTACGGCATCAAGGAGCTCGTGCAGTCCGGCACGATCGCCGTCGGCCGGGGCGCACGCTCCATCACCGACCGCTCGCTGCGCGCGCTGGAGCGCAGCGCGTAACGCCGCCCGTCCGCACCGGCGGTGACCGGGCGCCGCCGCGGACCGCATCGCGAGACCCGGCGGTGCGCACCCCCGGATCCCCATAACGTTGGACCCGACGCGGGACTCCCGTGCCGGGCCCGCACAGCAACACAACAAGGAGATGTCCGAAGTGGCCGAGCTGTTCTACGACGACGACGCCGACCTGTCCATCATCCAGGGCCGCAAGGTGGCCGTGCTCGGCTACGGCAGCCAGGGCCACGCCCACGCGCTCTCCCTGCGCGACTCGGGCGTCGACGTGCGCGTCGGTCTGCACGAGGGCTCCTCCTCCAAGGCGAAGGCCGAGGAGCAGGGCCTGCGGGTCGTCACCCCCGCCGAGGCGGCGGCCGAGGCCGACGTCATCATGATCCTGGTGCCGGACCCGATCCAGGCGGAGGTGTACGAGCAGTCCGTCAAGGACAACCTGAAGGACGGCGACGCCCTGTTCTTCGGGCACGGCTTCAACATCCGCTTCGGCTTCATCCAGCCGCCGGCCAACGTCGACGTCTGCATGGTCGCGCCGAAGGGCCCCGGCCACCTCGTGCGCCGCCAGTTCGAGGAGGGACGCGGCGTCCCCTGCATCGCGGCCGTCGAGCAGGACGCCACGGGCAAGGCCTTCGAGCTGGCCCTCTCCTACGCCAAGGGCATCGGCGGCACCCGCGCCGGCGTCATCAAGACGACCTTCACCGAGGAGACCGAGACCGACCTCTTCGGCGAGCAGGCCGTCCTGTGCGGCGGCGCCTCGGCGCTGGTGAAGGCCGGTTTCGAGACCCTGGTGGAGGCGGGCTACCAGCCGGAGATCGCCTACTTCGAGTGCCTGCACGAGCTGAAGCTCATCGTCGACCTGATGTACGAGGGCGGCCTGAGCAAGATGCGCTGGTCGGTCTCCGAGACCGCCGAGTGGGGCGACTACGTCACCGGGCCGCGCGTCATCACCGACCAGACCAAGGCGGAGATGAAGAAGGTCCTCGGCGAGATCCAGGACGGCACGTTCGCCAAGAACTGGATGGCCGAGTACAAGGCCGGGCTGCCGAAGTACAACGAGTACAAGAAGGCCGACGCCGACCACACGCTGGAGACCACCGGCAAGGAGCTGCGCAAGCTCATGAGCTGGGTCGACGACGAGGCGTGAGCCCACGGGCGCCGCGGCGGACCCGTCCGCCGCGGCGCCCGCGCCTCACCCCTGCGCGCGGGCCGGCGGGCGGGGCGCGGCCCCCGATCGGGGGATGATCGGCGAACGCGCCGAACGAGCCCGCCATCGCGATTAGACTGCCCAGCAGAAACGCGTCACAGGCTCACAGCGTCGTGCGTCTCCACGCGGCTGCCCATCTCCACCGCCTTCGGCCGTCGGGACGCGGCCGTCCTCCCCCCGGCCCGGCGGGCCGCGGGTGGTACTCCCAGGACTAGTGAGGACTGAGACGAAGTGAGCAAGCCCGTAGTACTCATCGCCGAGGAACTCTCCCCGGCCACCATCGACGCGCTCGGCCCGGACTTCGAGATCCGGCACTGCAACGGGGCCGACCGGGGCGAGCTGCTCCCGGCGATCGCGGACGTCGACGCCGTCCTGGTCCGCAGCGCCACCAAGGTCGACGCCGAGGCGATCGCCGCCGCCCGCCGGCTCAAGGTCGTCGCCCGCGCGGGTGTGGGCCTGGACAACGTGGACGTCTCCGCCGCGACGAAGGCCGGCGTCATGGTCGTCAACGCGCCGACGTCCAACATCGTCACCGCCGCCGAACTGGCCTGCGGCCTGCTCGTCGCCACCGCCCGCAACATCCCGCAGGCGAACACGGCGCTCAAGCAGGGGGAGTGGAAGCGCAGCAAGTACACGGGCGTCGAGCTGTCGGAGAAGACGCTCGGCGTCGTCGGCCTCGGCCGCATCGGCGTGCTCGTCGCCCAGCGGATGTCCGCCTTCGGCATGAAGGTCGTCGCCTACGACCCCTACGTGCAGCCCGCCCGCGCCGCCCAGATGGGCGTCAAGCTGCTCACCCTCGACGAGCTGCTGGAGGTCTCCGACTTCATCACCGTCCACCTGCCGAAGACGCCCGAGACGCTGGGTCTGATCGGTGACGAGGCGCTCCACAAGGTCAAGCCGAGCGTGCGGATCGTCAACGCCGCGCGCGGCGGCATCGTCGACGAGGACGCCCTGTACGCGGCGCTCAAGGAGGGCCGCGTCGCCGGGGCCGGCCTGGACGTGTACGCGTCCGAGCCGTGCACCGACTCCCCGCTGTTCGCCTTCGACCAGGTCGTGTGCACCCCCCACCTCGGCGCCTCCACCGGCGAGGCCCAGGAGAAGGCGGGCGTGGCCGTCGCCCGCTCGGTGCGGCTGGCGCTCGCGGGCGAGCTCGTCCCGGACGCCGTCAACGTGCAGGGCGGCGTCATCGCCGAGGACGTCCGGCCCGGCCTGCCGCTGGCCGAGCGCCTCGGCCGGATCTTCACCGCCCTCGCGGGCGAGGTCGCGGTCCGGCTCGACGTCGAGGTCTACGGCGAGATCACCCAGCACGACGTCAAGGTGCTGGAGCTCTCCGCGCTCAAGGGCGTCTTCGAGGACGTCGTCGACGACACCGTGTCGTACGTCAACGCCCCGCTGTTCGCCCAGGAGCGCGGTGTCGAGGTCCGCCTCACCACCTCCAGCGACTCCCCCGACCACCGCAACCTCGTGACGGTGCGCGGCACGCTGGGCGACGGCGAGGAGATCGCCGTCTCCGGCACGCTGGCCGGCCCCAAGCACGTGCAGAAGATCGTCGGCGTCGGGGACCACGAGATCGAGCTGTCGCTCGCCGAGCACATGGCCTTCCTGCGCTACGGCGACCGTCCGGGCGTCGTCGGCACGGTGGGCCGCATCCTGGGCGAGGCCGGCATCAACATCGCCGGGATGCAGGTCTCGCGCGCCGAGGAGGGCGGCGAGGCCCTCGTCGCGCTGACGGTGGACGACACGATCCCGCCGGCCGTCCTCGCGGAGATCGCCGAGGAGATCGGCGCCACCTCCGCCCGCGCGGTGAACCTCACCGACGCCTGATCCAGCCGGACCACCGCCCGACGGCGGGCCACGCGGGGTGTCCTCGCGTGGCCCGCCGTCGGCGCGTCCGGACCGGGCCCAGGCCACGTCAACAGGCCGTCACCCGAAGCGTTGTGGACGGCTGCGGCGGGCCGGGGAGCGGGACGCGGCGATAGCCTGCCGCACATGTACCCTCAGCAGCCCCAGCACCCGCCCATAGCCCCGGTGCCGTACCCGCCCGCGCCACCGCGCAAGCGGACCGGCCTCGTCCTGGCCGCCCTCGCCGCCGGGCTCGTGCTCGGCGCGGGCGCGGTGGGTACCGTCTGGGCGGTCGTCGCGAACGACACGCCGTCCGACGCCCGCGCCGACGCCGAGGCCGCCTGCGGCGCGCTCGACCGCTTCGACCCGGACCTCCTCCTCGACGAGGGCCCGGACGGCCTCACGCACAACTACCGTTGGTCGAGCGCCATGACGCTCGCGCAGGGTGCCGCAGAGGCGGACGCGCGGTACCGGCCGCTGGCCGAGCGACTGCTGAAGGCGCGGGATGCCTTCCACCGAGAGTTCGAGCTGAGCGGCGAGGCCATGGACCACCTCGACGAGGCCCGCCGCCTCTGCGCTGAGCTGTGAGGCCGCGCCTCACAGCCGGGCGGTCTTGAGGGCCATGTGGAGCAGGAGGCGGGAGGCGCCGTCGCCGAGGTCGAGGCCGGTCAGCTGCTCCACGCGGGAGAGCCGGTAGTAGAGCGTCTGACGGTGGATGCCGAGGGCCGCCGCCGTCCGCCCCGCCTGCCCCGCGCAGTCCAGGTAGACCTCGGCGGTGCGGGCCATCTCGCGGTGCGCCGGTTCCAGCAGGCGCCGCACCGCCGGGTCGACCTGCGCGGCCTCCGGCAGTGCGGTGAGCAGGCGGTAGGGGCCGAGCGAGGGCCACACGGCGACGGGCCCCATGCCGGGCTCGGCCCGGGCGGCGCGGGCTGCGGCGAGCGCCTGCCGCCAGGCGGACGCCAGGCCGGTGAGCCCGGGGAGCCCGGCGCTCACGCCCGCCGTGGAGCCGGGCTCGCCGGGCGCGGAGGAGGAGCCGGGACGGGAGCCCGCCCCCGCCCCGGCGCCTCGGCCGTCCGGGGGGAGGCCGGTCCGGGGCGAGCGCAGAAGGCGTTCACCGGCGCCCCGGGCGGGGGCGAGGGCGTCCGGCACACGGAGCCGCACGAGCGCTGCCAGCGCCCCGCCCGCCGGGCTGCCCGCGTCGCCGGCCGGCACCGGGCAGCTGACCGGCACCTGGGGGAGCCGGGTGGCGGGCTCGCCGGTGTCGCCCGGCCCCGCCCCGTACGTGTGCCACGGCGTGACGGCCACCACGGCGAGCGGTCCGGCGGCGGCCGGGCCGAGCGTCTCCCGCAGCTCGTCCGTCGCCCCGGCGCGGTCGGCCACCGGGCCGGCCAGCGCGGTGTGCAGCAACTCCCCGAGCCGCGCCCCGGCGCGGGCCTCCGCCGCCAGGAGCGCCCCGATGCGCCGCGCGGTGGCGAGTGCCTCGGCGAGGCGGGGGTCGGCCAGGTCGAGCGTCCCGTCGTCCAGCAGCCACACGTACCCGTGGACGATGCCGCCGTGCCGGACCGGCAGGCAGATCCGGCCCTTGACGACCCCGGCCGCCGGGTCGGGCGGGATGCGGACGGGCGCCTGCGCCCGGGTGATGCCGAAGCGCTCGAACCAGGCCCGCACGGCGGCCGAGGACCGTCGCTGCATGATCGAGCGGGTCCGCACGGGGTCCATCACGAGGTCGCCGTCGTCGCCGTCGCCGCCGTGCGCACCGAAGGCGATGAGGCCGAAGTCGCGGTCCTCCAGCGTGGCGGGGGCGCCGAGCAGCGCCGACACCTCGTCGATCAGCGTCTGGTAGTCCTCGCGCATCCCCGCCGTCCACCTTCCCCTCGCCGTCCGGCGTCCTTCTGCGGCACCGCCCCTCCATTCTCATACAGCTGTCTGAGATTCGTGCCACGCAAGCGTGACAGCTGTCGATAGCACGTCACCGGGGTGATCCTTAGATTTTGCGGTGGCTCACCCTGCCGTAAGAAAGATGTCTTGTTGGAGGTGCCCGTTGCTGGGTCCTGTGCTTCTCGCCGCCGCCCGCAGTGACGGCATCCGCCGGCTCGTGTCGGCGGCCCCGGTCACCCGTCCCGTGGTGGACCGCTTCGTGGCCGGGGAGCACCTCGACCAGGCGGCCCGTACGGTACGCGACCTGACCGGTCGCGGCCTGGAGGTGACCCTCGACCACCTGGGCGAGGACGTCACCGACCCGAGCGAGGCGTTGCGCACCCGTGACGCCTACCTCGCGCTCGCCGAGGTCCTCAGCCAGGGGGGCTTCGGCGAGCGTGCCGAGATGTCGGTCAAACTGTCCGCGTTCGGCCAGGCCCTGCCCGGCGGCCACGACATCGCCCTCGCGAACGTCCGGCCCGTCGTGGAGGCGGCCGCCGCCGCCGGGACGACCGTGACCCTGGACATGGAGGACCACACCACGGTGGACTCCACCCTCGCGATCCTCGCCGAGCTGCGCGGGGACTTCCCGCAGACCGGCGCGGTGGTGCAGTCCTACCTCTTCCGCACCGAGGAGGACTGCCGGGCGCTGGCCGGGGAAGGCTCCCGGGTGCGCCTGGTGAAGGGCGCGTACAAGGAGCCCGCCGAGGTCGCCCATCAGGACAAGCGCGAGGTCGACCGGGCGTATGTACGCTGCTTGAAGATCCTCATGGCCGGTCAGGGATATCCCATGATCGGCTCGCACGACCCGCGGATGGTGGCGATCACCCAGGAGCTCGCCCACCGCTTCGGCCGCAAGCCGGACGAGTACGAGTTCCAGATGCTCTACGGCATCCGCGAGGCCGAGCAGGAGCGCCTGGTCGCCACCGGAAACCGGATGCGCGTGTACGTGCCGTACGGCACCGACTGGTACGGCTACTTCATGCGCCGCCTCGCCGAGCGCCCGGCCAACCTCGCGTTCTTCCTGCGCTCGCTCGCCACCCGAGGCTGAGCGCGGGCGGGCCGCCTCCCGGTGGCCCGGCAGCCCGTCACCCCCGCCGCGACCCTCCTCCCCGACCCCACGAAGGAGACATGCCAGCCATGGACGCTGTGACCCAGGTCCCCGCCCCGTACAACGAGCCGGTGCACGGCTACGCCCCCGGCAGCCCCGAGCGGGCCCGGCTGGAGCGCAAGCTGAAGGAGCTGGCCGAGAACCCGATCGACCTCCCCATGACGATCAACGGGGAGAAGCGCATGGGCGGCGGCGAGCGCTTCGACGTCGTCCAGCCGCACCACCACGCCAAGCGGCTCGGCACCTACGCCAACGCGACGCGCCAGGACGCGCAGGACGCCGTCGACGCCGCCCTCGCCGCCGCCCCGGCCTGGCGCGCCCTGTCCTTCGACGACCGCGCCGCCATCATCCTGAAGGCCGCCGAGCTGCTCGCCGGCCCGTGGCGCGAGACGATCGCGGCCTCCACCATGCTCGGCCAGTCCAAGACGGCCCAGCAGGCCGAGATCGACGCGCCCTGCGAGCTCGTCGACTTCTGGCGCTTCAACGTGCACTTCGCCCGCGAGCTGCTGACCGAGCAGCCGCCCATCCAGCCCAAGGGCGTGTGGAACCGTCTGGACCACCGCCCGCTGGAGGGCTTCGTCTACGCGATCACGCCGTTCAACTTCACCGCCATCGCCGGGAACCTGCCGACCGCCCCGGCGCTGATGGGCAACGTCGTCGTCTGGAAGCCGTCGCCCACCCAGACCCACTCCGCCGTGCTGCTCATGGAGCTGCTGGAGGAGGCCGGCATGCCGCCGGGCGTCATCAACCTCGTCACGGGCGACGGCAAGGACGTCTCCGAGGTCGCCCTGCCCCACCCGGAGCTGGCCGGAATCCACTTCACCGGCTCCACCGCCACCTTCCAGCACCTGTGGCGCGAGGTCGGCACCAACATCTCCGGCTACCGCTCCTACCCGCGCATCGTCGGCGAGACGGGCGGCAAGGACTTCATCGTCGCCCACCCCACCGCCGACCCGGCGATCCTCAAGACCGCCATCACCCGGGGCGCCTTCGAGTACCAGGGCCAGAAGTGCTCGGCGGCCTCCCGCGCCTACATCCCGCGCTCCCTGTGGGAGGGCGGCCTGCGTGAGGACCTGGTCGCGGAGACCGAGGGCCTGGCCATGGGCGACGTCACCGACCTGACCAACTTCATCGGCGCCGTCATCGACGACCGGGCCTTCGCCAAGAACAAGGGCGCCATCGACGCCGCCAAGGCGGACCCGACCTGCGAGATCGTCGCCGGTGGCACCTACGACGACTCCGTGGGCTACTTCGTCCGCCCGACGGTCATCGTCTGCTCCGACCCGGAGAACGACGTCTTCAAGACCGAGTACTTCGGGCCGATCATCGCCGTCCACGTCTACGAGGACGAGCGGTGGGACGCGATGCTGGACCAGATGGAGTCCGCCTCCGCCTACGCGCTGACCGGCGCCGTGCTCGCCAAGGACCGGGCCGTGCTGGCCAAGGCGTCGGAGAAGCTCCGCTTCGCGGCGGGCAACTTCTACCTCAACGACCGGCCGACCGGCTCCATCGTGGGCCAGCAGCCGTTCGGCGGCGCCCGGGCGTCCGGCACGAACGACAAGGCCGGTTCGAAGTTCAACCTGCTCCGCTGGATGTCGCCGCGCGCCATCAAGGAGACGCAGGTCGCCCCGACCGACTACCGCTACCCGCACATGGGCTGACCCCGGCCCCCGGCACCGACGAGGCCCGGCCCCGCGCCCCACGGCGGCGCCGGGCCTCGCCTGCCGCAGGGCTTCGAGCAGGACTTCTCGAGCGCGGCGGCGGACTTCGGCCAAGAGGCCATGGACGCCGCCGTCGACCGGTGGTTAGCCTCCCGTCCGGCCTGGTCGTAGCGGGTCACAGTTCTCCGGCTATGACTCCCTGCCGGAACGCGGCCCACTCGGAGGCGGTGAACCGCAGCGGCTCCCGCTCGGGGTTCTTGGAGTCCCGCACCGCCCGCGCCCCCTCCGGCAGCTCCGCCACCTCCACGCAGTCGTGTTCCGGGCCGCTGGCAGAAGCCTTTCGCCATATCGCGCCGGTGAGATCGTGCGTGTACAGCCGCGCCTTCACGTCCGTCACGTCCTGTGGCTCTCTTCCATCTCCATGATCCGTGCGAGCGAGTCCTCCACCGGCAGGGCCGCAGCCCGGATGCGCTCCAAAGCCTTGGTGAAGGGTGCCGCGTCGTCTCCCTCAACGTAAGTGGCACCGCTCAGGTTTTCCAAGAGGGCGATGGGCGGCATGGGGTGGGGAAAGTGCGTGAGGGTGTATCCGCCGACGAGTCCCGGGTGGGGCGTGGAGTCCAGCGCCATCAACTGCACCGTGACGTTGGGCATCTCGCAGACTTCCCGCAGACGCCGCAGTTGGTCGCGCATCGTGGTGGGGCGGACGGCGAAGCGCTGGTGAAGTGCCGCTTCGTGGATTACTGCCCAGAACTCGGGTACTCGTCCGGGCCGTGACAGCACGGCCTGACGCGCCATCCTGACCTCGACCAGGCCCGTCACCTCCTCGGTACTGCGCGTGGTGGTCGCCCCGGTGATGGTTTCCCGTGCGTAGGCGGCCGTCTGCAACAGACCGGGCACAAGCAGCGGTGACCAGGCGTGGATGGCCTCCGCGTCGGTCTCCAGCGCGATGTGGTCGGCGTAGGCGGGCGAGGCGAGGCCGCTGTAGGTCTGCCACCACCCCTTCTTTCCGGCATCCCGGGCCAGGTTCTCCAGGGCGGCCTCAACAGCCGCGTCGGCAACGCCGTACACGGCCAGGAGAGCTGTCACGTCGTTCGCCCGGATGGACTGATGGGCGCTCTCGATCTTCGAAAGCTTCGGTGCCTTCCATCCCATCGCGGCGGCGGCCGCTTCGAGCGTCAGACCGGCTTCGTGGCGCAGCCGTCGGAGGGTGGCGCCGAGGCGCCTGCGCCTGATGGTCGGAACGACGGGTGAGTTGGGCATGCGGGGAGTGTGTCAGCCAGAAGCAGCCCCGATGGCTACGCGGAGGTCCGTTCACTCCATCGGGTAGAAAACTTTCTACCCGATGGAGAAAACATCTGCCTGTGAGTGATGCTCTCACCGCCGACAGCTCAGCTGACCGGCTCGCGCCGACCGGACCCGGCCAGCGCCCGCCCCCTCATGAGGAGACGCGATGCTTTCCGATCGAAGCGGCATTCCCCTCCCGCCCCCCGACGCCGGGGCCCTCCACGCTCCCGGCTGTTATGTGCGGCGGCGGGTCGACGGGTTCGTGGCGCACTTCTGCGCGTCCCCCGAGACGTTGCGCAGCCTGCGTCGCCTCACCCGCGACGCCCTGGCCGGCCGCGACGTCGGTGCGGAGGCCGTGGAGAGCGCGCAGCTCGTGGTGTCGGAACTGGTCGGGAACGCGGTCCGGGCCTGTGGGGACCGGGTGCCGCTCGTCGTCGAGGTGTACGCCACCTCCTTCGGCCTCGCGGTGAACGTGCACGACCCGGACCCCGGTCTGCTGCCCGAGCGCGCGGCGACGCCGCTGGACAGCGCGGTCGCCGAAGGGGGACGGGGTCTCGGCCTTCTGGACCTGCTCGCTCCGGGCTGGCACGTGCGCAACTCGGCGATCGGCAAGCAGGTGCGCTGCCGGGTTCCGGTGCGCGCGGCGTAGGGGCGCTGCGGCCCGCACGAGCGCCGGTCCGGAAGCACACCGCTCCCCGAAGGGAGCGGCATCGTCACCGGACACGCGCCAGCCGAGACCCGCTCGGCCCGTCACTCAGGGGCGGACCGGCAGCGCGGCGACGATCTCCTCGTCCTCCTGGTCACCCGTGGGAGTGAAGCCCAGGGACTCGAAGAGGCGGGCGGAGGCCTGGTTGGCGGGGTGGTAGGAGAGCCGCAGCTCCCGGCACTCCGGCTGCTCCCCGAGCCACCGCGTCAGCGTGCGGACGGCGGCGCGGCCGATGCCCTGGCCCTGGTGGTCGGCGTCCACGAGGACACCGCCGATCCAGTGCGCGCCGTCCGCCGGGTCGAAGCCCCACATCACGTGCCCGACGACGACGCCGTCCGCGCAGACGGCGAGCGAGTGCCACTCGTCCTCGCGCTGGGACAGCAGCAGGTAGCGGGCGCCGAGCGCCGCGACGAACGCCCGCTGCTCGTCCTTCGGGGCGATGTCGGCGACCGCCCGCCAGTTGTCGTCGCCCACCTCATGCAGGGCGACGGCGCGCCCCCGCCGGTCGGTGAGCCCGTAGTCGATGGATTCCACAACCCGGCATCCGACCACGATTCCGCGTCCGGCGCACCTCGGAATCCGGAAGACGCGCCCCGCCTGCCGGACGCGTCGGGCAGGCGGGGCGGCGCGGACGCAAGAGCGGACGGCTCAGCGCTCGTCCTCGGGCAGGTGGACCTCGGCGATGTCGGGGCGGTGGTCGGGCAGGGCCGAGCGGGCGGCGGCCTCGCGGTGCATGCGCAGGAACTCCAGGTGCCGCTCGTACTGGTCGAGGATGTTGGCGATGAGCTGTTCCTTGCTGTACCCCATCACGTCGTAGCCCTGGCTGCCCTCGGCGAGCTGCACCTCGAAGCGCACGTAGGTGTCGTGGGCCGTGACCGAGCGGGTGGCGAACGCGGGGGTGGCCGTCTCGATGGGCCACACACGGTAGACGAACTCCTCCCGCTCACCGATGGGCACCTGAAGGCCGACGTGGGGGAGGTTCAGCTCCTCGTCCATCTCCTCGGTGACCGTCGCCTCGACGTCCCTGCGGCGCAACTCCCCGGCGACCTCCTGGAACGCCGGCCTGCACACCTCGTCCACGAAGCGCGCGGCGCTGTGCTTGCCGGGGTACGACATGGTCCGGGCGAGTCGCTGCCGCCACGTCCACTCGGGGGCGGTGCGGTGCGTCATCCGGCCGGAGAGGGAGGAGGGCAGACTCGTCAGGAGAGCCTCCTCGCGCATGCGTTCCAGCCGGAGGGCCTTGTAGAGCCCGGCGATGATGAGGAACATCACGAACGAGAACGGTAGCCCCATGATGATCGTCGCGTTGGTGAGCGCGTCGACCCCGCCGACGAGGAGCATCGCCAGGGTGAGCAGGCCGGTGGCCGCCGCCCAGAAGATGCGCAGCCACGGCACGGCGTCCGTGAGGGGCGTGCGCAGGTGCGAACTGAGGTTGCCGATCACCAGCGCGCCGGAGTCGGCCGAGGTGACGTAGAGCAGCAGACCGACGATCGTGGCCAGCCCAGCGCTGAACAGCGCCCCCGGATACTGGTCGAGCAGCCCGTAGAAGCCCTGCTCGGGCAGGTTCATCGCGGTCTCGCCGAACGCCTCGTCACCGTCCCGGACGAGGAACAGCGCACTGTTGCCGAACACCGACAGGAAGGTCAGCGTGAACAGGAACGGGATGATCAGTGTGGCCGCCACGAACTGCCGGATCGTGCGGCCCTTGGAGATCCGGGCCAGGAACATGCCGACGAACGGCGCCCAGGCCACCCACCAGGCCCAGAAGAACAGGGTCCAGCTGTTGAGCCACTCGGTGGGCTGGTCGTAGGCGAAGGTGTTCAGCGTCATCGACGGGAAGCGGCTGACGTAGTCGCCGATGTTGAGGATGAGGCTGTTCAGCAGCCGGATCGGGCTGCTGGCGAACAGGATGTAACCCATCAGCAGGATGGCCAGCAGCACGTTGAGCTGGGAGAGGCGGCGGATGCCGCGGTCGACACCCGCCACGGCGGAGACCGTCGCCATGAGTACGGCGACGGCGATCAGAGCGACCTGGGCGGCCGTCCCCTCCGGCACGTCGAACAGGTAGTTCAGCCCGTAGTTCAGCTGGACGACGCCGATACCGAGCGACACGGAGATGCCGAAGACCGTCCCGATGATCGCCGCGAGGTCGACGGTGTCACCGATCCGTCCGTAGATGCGGCGGCCGATGATCGGGTACAGCGCCGAGCGGATGGCCAGCGGCAGGCGGTAGCGGAACGCGAAGTAGCCGAGGGCCATGCCCATGAGCGCGTACATGGCCCAGCCGGTGATGCCGTAGTGGAACAGGGTCCACACCACGGCCTGGCGCGCGGCCTCGACCGTCTGCGCGTCCCCCTCCGGCGGCGCGAGGTAGTGGCTGACCGGGCCGCTGACGGAGAAGAACATCAGGTCGATGCCGATGCCGGCGGCGAAGAGCATGGCCGCCCAGGCGAACAGGCCGTAGTCGGGCCGTGAGTGCTTGGGGCCGAGCTTGATGTTGCCGTACCGGGAGACGGCGACGTAGACCACGAACAGCAGGTAGAGCGTGGCGGCGAGGAAGTAGTACCAGCCGAAGCCGTCGGAGATCCACTCCACCATCACCCCGATGGTGTCCTCGGCCCCCTCCGGGGTGATCATCGCCCAGATCGAGACGGCGAGGATCAGCAGGGACGACCCGAGGAACACGACGCGCTTGAGCCGGCCCTCCCCGGGATGCGGCGCTGCCGCGTGGTCCGGTGGCGCGGTGGCGGTACCGCTCGGTTCGTCGGTCGACACGTCTCACCCCTCTGGTGCACGGTGATCGGTGGTGCGCCCGGCGGGCCGGGCGGCGGCGTGTCCACCGTCCGCACGGCCGGTCGCCCGGCGTCACCACTGCGCCACCCAACGTAGACAGGCGGCCCCCCGCGCCGCACGTCGGCGCGCGTGCAGACGGCGTAACCCGCCGCCCGGCGCTTAGGGTGGCCGCATGGCGATTCGGGCGATTCTGTGGGACGTCGACGACACGCTGTTCGACTACACGGGGGCCGACCGCACCGGTGTGCTCCGGCATCTCGCCGAGGAGGGCCTGCTGGACGGCGACGCGTCACCCGCCCCGGTCCTGGAGCGGTGGCAGGCCGTCATGGAGGAGCAGTTCGCGCTGTTCCTCGCCGGTGAGCTCGGCTTTCACGACCACCGCCGGGGCCGGGCACGCGGATTCCTCGGCATCGAGATGAGCGACGCCGAGGCCGATGCCTGGTTCAACCGGTACATCGCCCACTACGAGGCCGCCTGGTGCCTGTTCCCCGACGTCCTGCCCGCGCTGGACGCGCTGCGTGACGGCTACCGGCACGGTGTCCTGTCGAACTCCTCCGCCCACAACCAGGAACGCAAGCTGCGCAGGCTCGGCATCCGGGACCGATTCGAGGTCCTCCTGTGCGCCGACGAGCTCGGCTGCGCCAAACCGGCCCCCGAGGCGTTCCTCGCCGCATGCGCGGCGATGGACCTCCCGCCCCATGAAGTGGTCTACGTCGGTGACCAGTTGACGACGGACGCACAGGGCGCCGTGGCCGCCGGACTCGCCGGCGTCTGGCTGGACCGGCGCGGGCAGGACGCCCCGGAAGGGGTCCTGTGCATCAAGGGCCTCCACGAACTACAGCAGGCACTGCGCACGCTGCTTTCGCACGAGCCCCGGCAGCCCCACTGACGTGCTGTGCTCCCGCTGCGGGGTGGTCTTCGTCTCAGATAGTAGGAAGGCCAACTATTTGGCGAGACATCACAGCCGTCTGCTCGTACCGTGGTAGCAGCCGAACGTCTCGCTCCATCAGCGAACGGCGGATGAGGCCCCGTGCCCGATGCAGGCCACCCCTGCCGCGCGGAACGCCCCCGCCCCTCACCGGCGCTTCTGTTGTCTCTTCTCGGGGTCCCCCTGCCTGAAGGAGCTTGACCATGGACGTCACCGCCCGCCGCCGTACCCGCCGCGCCGACCACACCGCCGACGCGGCCCGCAAGAACGCCGCCGCCGCCCTCCAGCGGGCCCTGGACCGCCGGGACAACGGCGGCGCCACCGGACACTGACGCCGCGAACGCGACCAACGCGACCACCTCGACCGAACGCGGCAGACCGGGGCCGGGGTTCGTCCACCACGTCCGCATGGTGGACGAATCCCGGTCGAGAAATGGGACAGGAGTAGGGTCCGACGCATGGCGCGAAGCATTGATCTCGCAGTGATCCCCGGCGACGGCATCGGCCCGGAGGTCGTCTCGCAGGGCCTGAAGGTCCTCACCGCCGTGCTCCCGCAGGACGTCAAGCTGGAGAGCAAGGAGTACGACTTCGGTGCGGGCCGCTGGCACGCCACCGGCGAGACGCTCCCCGACGAGGAACTGGAGCAGTTGCGGCAGCACGACGCGATCCTGCTCGGTGCCGTCGGCGACCCGAGCGTTCCCTCCGGCGTCCTGGAGCGGGGGCTGCTGCTCAAGCTGCGCTTCGCCTTCGACCACTTCGTGAACCTGCGGCCCTCCAAGCTGTTCCCGAACACCGCCACGCCGCTCGCCGGCCGGCCGGACATCGACTTCGTCGTCGTCCGCGAGGGCACCGAAGGCCCCTACACCGGCAACGGCGGCAGCCTGCGCACGGGGACGCCCGCCGAGGTCGCCACCGAGGTCAGCGTCAACACCGCCTACGGCGTCGAGCGCGTCGTCCGGGACGCGTACGAGCGGGCCCAGGCGCGACCGCGCAAGAAGCTCACCCTGGTGCACAAGAACAACGTCCTGGTGCACGCCGGCTCCCTGTGGACCCGCGTCTTCGAGCGCGTCGGCCAGGAGTACCCGGACGTCACCACGGACTACCTGCACGTCGACGCCGCCACGATCTTCCTGGTCAACGACCCCGCGCGGTTCGACGTCATCGTGACCGACAACCTCTTCGGCGACATCATCACCGACCTGGCCGCCGCCGTCACCGGCGGCATCGGCCTGGCCGCGTCGGGCAACGTCAACCCGACGGGCGCCTTCCCCTCGATGTTCGAGCCGGTGCACGGTTCCGCCCCGGACATCGCGGGCAGCGGAAAGGCCGACCCCACGGCGACGATCCTCTCCGTCGCCCTGCTCCTGCGCCACCTCGGCCTCGACGCCGAGGCCACCCGCGTCGAGGAAGCCGTCACCGCGGACCTCTCCGCCCGTGACGGCGCGGCCCCGCGCTCCACCGACGCCATCGGTGACGCGATCGCCGCACGAGTAGCCGGCTGAGTCCGCCGCCTCCCACAGCGCCGGGCTCCGCGCCCGGCCGCTGTGCCCCGCGGCGGCCGGGGTGCGACCATCTGTTCCCTGGGCCGCCGCACCCGAGTCCTTGACCCGGTGCCCCACGCGCGATAATCGGACGTGGGGCCGCCGTGTGAGGAGAAGCTAGGACGTCCACGTACCGCGCGCGGTCCGCCACACCACCACAGTGAAGGACGCGCTCATGACGACGCCCCGCATCGAATTCGGCCTCAAGCCCTCCACCCAGCCGCTGCCCGAGAAGGAGCGCGAAGCGGTGCTGGCGGCCCCCGGCTTCGGTCGGCGCTTCACCGACCACATGGTCACGATCCGCTGGACGGAGGGGCGGGGCTGGCACGACGCCCAGCTGGAGCCCTACGCGCCGTTCCAGATCGACCCGGCCAACATGACGCTGCACTACGCGCAGACGATCTTCGAGGGGCTGAAGGCGTACCGTCAGGCCGACGGCTCGGTCGCCACGTTCCGCCCCGAGGCCAACGCGCTGCGCTTCCAGCGCTCGGCCCGCCGCCTCGCGATGCCCGAACTGCCCATCGAGACGTTCATCGAGGCGTGCGACCTCCTCGTCCAGCAGGACGTCGCCTGGGTCCCCGGGGCCGGTGAGGAATCCCTCTACCTGCGTCCCTTCATGTTCGCCACCGAGGTCGGCCTCGGCGTCCGGCCCGCCGACGAGTACCTGTTCGTCGTGATCGCCTCCCCCGCCGGACCGTACTTCCCGCGCGGCGTCAAGCCCGTCTCGGTGTGGCTCTCCGAGGAGTACGTGCGCGCCGCCCCCGGCGGCATGGGCGAGGCCAAGACCGGCGGCAACTACGCCGCCTCCCTCGTCGCCCAAGCCGAGGCCGCCGGCCACGGCTGCGACCAGGTCGTCTGGCTGGACGCCACCGAGCGCCGCTACATCGAGGAGATGGGCGGCATGAACCTCTACTTCGTGATGGGCAGCGGCGCCGACGCCAAGGTCGTGACCCCCGAACTCACCGGCACGCTCCTGCCCGGCATCACCCGCGACTCCCTCCTCTCCATCGCCGCCGACATGGGCTACGGCACGGAGGAGCGCCGCATCTCCACCGACGAGTGGCGTGAGGGCAACGCGGACGGCACGATCACCGAGGTCTTCGCCTGCGGCACCGCCGCCGTCATCACCCCGGTCGGCTCGGTGAAGTCCGCCCGCGGCAACTGGACGGTCGGTGACGGGGAGCCCGGTGAGCTGACGATGAAGCTCCGCGAGAGCCTCCTCGCCGTCCAGACCGGCCAGGCCCCCGACCCCCACGGCTGGATGCACCGCCTCGCCTGACCCGCCGCTGCGCTGCGGGGCTCGCACCCTCCGTGCCGAGCCCCGCACAGCCCCTCCCGGGCCGAAAATCCGCCATCCGTCAACGCGGAAACGCGGCAGTACAGGTCGTTTTCGTCCGTATTACTCGGTGGCGAGTTTCTTCGCCCGATGTCCGTGTGATGAATTTCAGTAGTGCTCTACGTGCTCCCCCTCCGGGACTGCATAACACCCTGAGACAACTGTTACCAAGAGACCGGGTGTCTTTCCCTCTGGGCGCCTTTCCCAGAACTCGATGTTCGTGCCGAATCGCTTAGCTGGATGGTCGGCGATGAGGGTCAGAGTCTTGGAGGTGCTGTTGTTCGGGCCATAGCTGACTACTTCCCATCCCTGCTTCGGGAGTTTGTCGAGCAGGCGTCGCATGGCTTTGCCCAGTTGGTCCGTGTCCTGACTCGATACACTCCAGGAGTGATTCATTCTGAAGTACCGCTCGCGGCTCCTACTCTGGTCGCACTGAGTGACGCCGGGTCCCGGCTCGGATACTCTTCCAGATACGTCAATAATGTCGAGGAGTTGACTCGACACCTCCTTGGTCTGTGCATCTACACGCGCGACGCTGCTCGTCTCGACAGTCTCCTCGTGCTGTGCTTTGCCGTCAGGCATCATTGTGCAACCTGCGAGTGTCAGCAGTGCCAATGTGCATGGCCAGGTGGTCGCCTTTCTAGTCATCGACAGTGGTGACTTGGTCATAGTCGCCCGTCACGATTTTTGCCTGATTTCTCAGGCTGACGGATTCCTCCCTCCAGTAATCGCTGTGTCCTGTCACGTAGCCGGGGGCACCTGGGTCGCCGGTGGAAATGCGGTGGGCGCCAAATTCTTTGTCGCTCGGCACGATCCTTTCTCGGTCGAGCGTTGGTTGATCTGCGGCCCCGTGGAAAAAGCGGCCGCCATCCGGTACGTAGTCTTCGTCTGCTTCTGCGCTCCACACGTGGCCATCAGGAACGTGCATGTCCGAGGCATGAGTTGCCCACGGCCCGAGTCCCGGGCTACCGGCCACGATGACATCGTCTGTCCGCAGGTCGCCCCGTGCGTCTGAGTACCCGATGAGCGTGCTCCCGTAGGAATGCCCGATGGTGGTGTAATGGCTTCCACCTTCTCTCGGTTGAGAGGCTTCGAGCCCTTCCATGAAGGAGCTGAGGGATTCTGCGCCCTTGTCTGCATAGCTTGCCGAGGCGGCCAGCGGAATCTCCTGGGGTGCGTCATAGCCAATCCATGTGATCGTGGCTACGTCTCCGGCGCCAGGGTTTGCGGATGAGGCCCGCCACAGAAGACCCATGCGTTCGATGTCGTTCTCCGCCTTGGCCAGATTCGAACCGGTGCCGGGTACGAAGACGGCGGTGTGGTCGGCTGTGTCGGGGTTGCCGTTGGCGATGATCGCGCGGCCGTTGCCTTCAGCGTCGAAGCCCAGCACGTACGCCTCCGGCAGGCCGTTCCTTCCGGTGTTGTCGATGCGGCGGTCGATGGCCTCCATGCCGGTGAGGGCTTTGGTGAGGCGGTCATGCTCCGCGCCGTACTTCTCCTCCCAGTCGAGGACGCGCGCCTGACGGTCGCGCCAGGTGACGTCCTCGGAGAGCCCAGGCTGGTTGTACGGGTCGAAGGCGGGCTTGGCAGGCAGGGCCGCGAGTTGGGTCTCGTAGTGGCCGCGTGTCTGGGCCAGCACGGCGCGGTTCGCCTCGTCGCGGACGTCGGAGGGGATGCCGTCCAGTGCGCCGATGGAGGAGGGGTAGAGAGCCGTGTAGTCGGCGCGTTGCTCATCGGTGAGGTCGTTCCACCATGCCGCGTTCTCTCGCGGGGGCCTGCCATCGGGAATGTCGCCCTGGGCGAGGTAGCGGTCGGCGCCCTGCTGGACGGCCTCCTGGTCGCTGTGGACGTCGGCCCAGTCGGCGTGGCTGACGGTCAGGTCGTTCTGGGCTTTGAGTGCCCTCAGCTTCGGTGCCCAGGTCTCGTCGGCCTCCTCGGCCTCCCGCAGCGCCTCGGCGATGCGGTCCGCGCAGTCCTTGGCCCGGGCGTGGTGCGGGTTGGGGTCGAGGTGGGCGGCCTGGTCGGCCAGTCCGTTCGCCGCCGGGTCGCCGTAGGAGACGGCCGTACCGCCCTCCGGGGTCCTTCCGTCGACCCTTTCACCCGCGGACGGGAAGGTGACGGAACCGTCGGACGTCACGGTGAACCCGGAGGCGGTGGCGTCGTCGAGCGCCGCGTCGAGCTTCTGCTTCGCCGCGTGCAGGTCGGCGGCGAAGCCGTTGAGGACGGCGCGCACGAGGCCGCACTCGACCTGCGTGTAGTGGTAGTTGTCCGCCAGTCGTTGCAGGCGCTTGCGGGCGGCGTCCGCCGCCTGCCCGACGAGGCCCGCGACGGCGTCGTCCCGGCCGTGGACGGGCATGGACCTGGCGATGATCTCGTTCGCCAGGCGGTCCTTGGCGGCGCCGGCGGCGCTGCTCACCGCGTGGTAGCCGTCGGCCGCCTGCTCGAAGTCGTCCGGGTTGACGGCGCGGAGCGTGCTCAGGGTCACCACCGCGCCGTCACCAGCTCGGGAAGGCGTGGACGCCGAACGGGGGCAGGCCCAGCACCGAGGTGGGCTCCTCGGGTTTCGTCAGCTGCTGCCGGAAGGCGGCGGCGACGGCTTCCTCGTTCGCGTAGTGGTCGCTTCCGGCCTTGGTCAGCTTGTCGGAGAGCTCGGCGGACTCGCGCGCGAGGAGGTCCAGGTACCGTGCCCAGGTGTCGTGGACGTCGGTCTGGGCGGCTCCCGTCAGGAGGCCCGTCACCGCCGTGTCACCGGGGCCGAGGCCGCGCCGACCGTCGTCGAGCTTCGTGACGGCGGGCTTCAGTGTGTCTCTCAGGGAGTCCACCCCCGAGGACGCGGTGTTCCACAGTCTCGTGTCGGAGTTGAGGTCGCTCCTGCCGCCCTCGTCCCACGGCGATGCCGCCGGGGTCGCCGTCGCCGCGTCCGTGTTCCCGCCCGCGTTCTCGTCGATCAGGGCTCGGATGCCCGAAACCCGCGCGTCCACCACGTGTCGTCCCCTCCTGCCGCGGCCGCGCGGCGGCCGCGGTCATCACCCTCGGCGGGTGCGTCACTTTTCGAAGCATTGTGCACACGCTGAGCGTTCGCTGCCTGAGTACGCGTACTCAGGCAGGGGTGGGCCGGGGTGGTGGGGACGGGGGTTTCCGGATGGTGAGACATGTGCGGGTGACGGGTCGGGGTGTGGTTGACTTCCCCCGTGCTCTCGTTCGCCATGATTATTGGTGACAGCGCGCCGGTCCGCAGTGACCACTGAACCCGCTTGACCGATGGCGGCAGTGGACACCGTGTCCCAGACCCGCGCGCCGACCTCTCGCACCCGCGAGGGGTTTTTTCGTTATCCGGCCCCTTCCGGTCCACCCGCTCCGGAGGTCGGAGGTGCGCGGGATGATGGGGACAAGTGGAGCTGTGTGAGCAGAACTACCGGTCCCGCACATTTCACGTAGGAGTCGAGACAGCATGACCACGGCAGCCCCCGACGATTCGTTCCACGTCTTCGACACGACGCTGCGCGACGGCGCTCAGCGTGAGGGCATCAACCTCAGCGTCGCCGACAAGCTGACCATCGCGCGCCACCTGGACGACTTCGGCGTGGGTTTCATCGAGGGCGGCTGGCCGGGAGCGAACCCGCGCGACACCGAGTTCTTCGAGCGGGCCCGTACCGAGCTGGACCTGCGGCACGCGCAGCTCGTCGCGTTCGGTGCGACGCGCCGGGCGGGGGTGCGGGCGGCCGACGACCCGCAGGTGCGGGCGCTGGCCGACTCGGGCGCGCCGGTGGTGACCGTCGTGGCCAAGTCGCACGACCGCCACGTGGAGCTGGCCCTGCGCACGACGCTGGAGGAGAACCTGGAGATGGTCGCGGACACCGTGGCCTACCTGCGGGAACGCGGCTGCCGGGTGTTCGTGGACTGCGAGCACTTCTTCGACGGCTACCAGGCGAACGCGGAGTACGCGAAGCGCGTCGCGCGGCGGGCGCACGAGGCCGGGGCGGCCGTCGTCGTGCTGTGCGACACCAACGGCGGGATGCTGCCCGCGCAGGTGCAGGCCGTGGTGCGGACGGTCGCCGCCGACACGGGGGCCCGTCTGGGCATCCACGCGCAGGACGACACCGGGTGCGCCGTCGCCAACACCCTCGCGGCGGTCGACGGCGGCGCCACGCACGTGCAGTGCACCGCCAACGGCTACGGGGAACGGGTCGGCAACGCGAACCTGTTCCCGGTGGTGGCGGCCCTGCAGCTGAAGTACGGGCGCACGGTCGTGCCGCCGGCCGCGCTGCCGGAGATGACCCGCATCTCGCACGCCATCGCCGAGGTGGTCAACCTGACGCCCTCGACCCACGAGCCCTACGTCGGCGTCTCGGCGTTCGCGCACAAGGCCGGGCTCCACGCGTCCGCGATCAAGGTCGACCCGGACCTGTACCAGCACATCGATCCGGACGCCGTCGGCAACTCGATGCGCATGCTGGTCTCCGACATGGCCGGACGCGCCTCGGTCGAGCTCAAGGGCAAGGAGCTGGGGTACGACCTGGCCGGCGACCGCGAGCTGGTCGGTCGCGTGGTGGAGCGCGTCAAGGAGCAGGAGCTGCGCGGCTACACCTACGAGGCGGCCGACGCGAGCTTCGAGCTGCTGCTGCGCGACGAGGTCCACCGCGCGGCGAGCGGCGAGGGGGGTGAGGGGGGCGCGCCCCGGTTCTTCCGGGTGGAGTCGTGGCGGGCCATCGTCGAGGACCGGCCGGACGGCACGCACGCGAACGAGGCCACCGTCCGGCTGTGGGCGAAGGGCGAGCGGGCGGTGGCGACGGGCGAGGGCAACGGCCCGGTCAACGCCCTGGACCGGGCGCTGCGGGTGGCGCTGGAGCGCATCTATCCGGAGCTGGCACGGCTGGAGCTGGTGGACTACAAGGTGCGCATCCTGGCCGGCACCCACGGCACCGAGTCCACGACCCGGGTCCTGATCTCGACGTCGGACGGCGCGGGGGAGTGGTCCACCGTCGGCGTTGCGGACAACGTCATCGCGGCGTCCTGGCAGGCCCTGGACGACGCGTACACCTACGGGCTGCTGCGGGCCGGCGTGTCGCCGACCGAGTAGCGCCCTCCCGCCCGGCGGTCACGTGACGGGGGACGGTGGGGTGGCCGCGAGCGACTGGTCGACGTGGTCGCGGACGTGGCCGAGCACCGTCTCCCGGTCCGTCCCCGGCAGGCCCACCACGAGGTGGACGGCCAGCCCGTCGAGCAGGGCGCGGGTCCGGGTGGCGAAGCGGTCGGCGTCCACGGGACGGAACTCGCCCCGGTCGATGCCTTCCACCAGGAGCGCCACGAGGTCGCGGTGCCACGCCAGCTCCAGTTCGAGCTGCCGGGTGCGGACCTCGTCGTCGGCGTTCTGGGACCGGTTCCACACCTCCAGCCACAGTGCCCACGCGGGATCGCGCGGCCCGTCGGGGAGGTAGAGGTCGACCAGCCGGTCCAGGCGTTCACGCGCGGGGACCTGACGGGCGAGGGCGGCGCGGCGCTCGGCGCCGAGCCGCTCCTCGCTCCATTGCAGGGTCTGGAGCAGCAGCTCGTCCTTGGTCTTGAAGTAGTACAGGAGGTGGCCGCTGCTCATACCGACCCGGCAGCCGAGCCCGGCCATGGTGAGGCGTTCCAGACCGCGCTCGGCGATGATCTCCATGGCCGTCGCCAGGAGCCGTTCGCGCGGCTGGGCCGGGCGCCGGGTACGGCTCGCCCGCGCCGCTGCTGTTCCGGCTGCCGCCCGACCTGCCACGCTGAACTCCCCTGGGACCGTGCGCCGCCCGGGGCGGCGGCCGTCTACGCCGGTGACGTGACGCGCGGCTGCTGCTGGGTGATGCAGTGGATGCCGCCGCCCGCCGCGAAGATCGTACGTGCGTCGACGAGCGTCACCGTACGGTCGGGGAAGAGACGGCGGAAGATCCGCGCGTTGTGCTCGTCCATCGGGTCGTCGAACCCGCAGAGCACGACGCCGCCGTTGCACAGGTAGTGGTTGACGTAGGAGTAGTCGACCGGCTCGCCGTCCACCTCGGTGACGGTGGGCGCGGGCAGCTCGACGACCTCCAGCGGGCGACCCCGGGCGTCCGTGGCGGCGCGCAGCAGCTTCACCGTCTCCTGGCACAGCGCGTGGTCGGGGTGAAAACGGTCGCGCTGGACGTGGGCGACGACGATGCCGGGCGCGACGAACGCGGCCACCAGGTCGACGTGGCCGCGGGTGCCGAACGGTCCGTAGTCGGCGGTCAGGCCGCGCGGCAGCCAGATGGCCCGGGTGGTGCCCAGCCGCTGGTGGATCTCGCGCTCGACGCGCTCGGGGGTCCAGCCGGGGTTGCGGCCCGGATCGAGCTGCACGGTCTCGGTCAGCAGCACCGTGCCCTCGCCGTCGACGTGCAGCCCGCCGCCCTCGTTGACCAGCGGGGACGCGGAGCGCCGCGCCCCCGCCCGGTCCGCGACGAAGGCGGCGGCCCGGGCGTCGTGCTCCCAGCGCGCCCAGGGCTGCGCGCCCCAGCCGTTGAAGACCCAGTCGACGGCGGTGAGCCGTCGGCCGTCGGTGACGAACGTCGGGCCGATGTCGCGCATCCAGGCGTCGTCCAGTCGCTGCTCGACGACGGTGACGGCCGGCCCGAGTCGGCGCCGTGCCGCGGCGGCCTGGTCCGGGGAGGCGACGACGGTGACGGGCTCGAAGCGGCTGACGGCGCGGGCGACGTCGGCCCAGGCCGTTCGGGCGGCGTCGAGCGACTCCTCGGAGTCGAAGGTCGGGTTCGGTCCCGGCCAGGCCATCCAGGTGCGGTCGTGCGGTGCCCACTCGGGCGGCATGCGGAAGCCGTGCGCGGCGGGAGTCGGCATGGGCGCTGTCCTTCGCTGTGGTGCTGTGGTCCTGTCGTCCCGTGGTGCGGGAGTCAGGCGGGCGGGAGGCGTCAGAGGAAGTAGAGGCGGTTGAGCGGCACGCTCCGGGCGGGCTCCGAGTGCAGCGGATCGCCGTCCAGGGTGACCAGGCCCGTGCGGTCGTCGACGTCCACGTGTCCGATGCGGGCGTTGTGGACGAGGTCGGCCGGGCCGATGCCCCGGGTGCCGCGCACCGCGACGCGACGGCGACGGGTCGGCAGGGTGTCGTGGCCCTCCTCCAGAGCGGCCCGGGCCACGAAGGCCACGGAGATCTCCGCCGGGGCGGCGCCGTGGGCACCGAACTGCGGCCCCAGCACGAGGGGCTCACAGGTGTCGGTGGCGGCGTTCGGATCGCCGGTGACGCCGTAGGCGGGGAACCCGGACTTGAGCACGAGCTGGGGCTTCGCGCCGAAGTAGGCGGGGTGCCACAGCACGATGTCGGCCATCTTCCCCACCTCGATGGAGCCGATCTCGTGGGAGAGGCCGTGGGCGATCGCGGGGTTGAGGGTGAGTTTGGCGATGTAGCGCAGGACGCGGGCGTTGTCGTCGGCCTCGCCGTCGCCCTCCATCGGCCCCGTCTCGTGCTTGAGCTTGGCGGCCAGCTGGAAGGTGCGGCGGATCGTCTCGCCGGCCCGGCCCATGCCGAGCGCGTCGGAGGAGGTGATGCCGATGGCACCGAGGTCGTGCAGGACGTCCTCCGCGCCCATGGTGCCCGCGCGGATGCGGTCGCGCGCCATCGCGGCGTCCCCGGGGAGGTCCGTCTTCAGGTCGTGGACGGAGACGATCATGCCGTAGTGCTCGGCCACGGCGTCCCGGCCGAAGGGCAGTGTGGGGTTGGTGGACGAGCCGATGACGTTCCGCACGCCCGCCATCTTCAGGACGTTGGGGACGTGTCCGCCGCCGCAGCCCTCGATGTGGAAGGCGTGGACGGTGCGCCCGTCGAGCACGGCCAGGGTGTCCTCGACGGCCAGGCACTCGTTGAGTCCGTCGCTGTGCAGCGCGACCTGCACGTCGTGCTCCTCGGCGACCCGCAGCGCGGTGTCCAGGGCCCGCCGGTGGGCGCCCATGTCCTCGTGCACCTTGAACCCGCAGGCACCGCCCTGCGCGAGGGCCTCCACGAGGGGCGCCGGGTGGGACGAGGAGCCGCGGCCGAGGAATCCGATGTTGACCGGCCAGGCGTCGAAGGCGCTGAAGGCGTGCCCGAGCGCCCACGGGGAGTTGACGCCCACGCCCCAGACGGGGCCGAACTCCTGGCCGATGATCGTGGTGACGCCGGAGGCCAGGGACGCCTCCATCACGCGCGGCGCGAGCAGGTGCACATGGGTGTCCACGGCGCCTGCGGTGGCGATCATCCCCTCGCCGGAGACGATGGTCGTGCCGGTGCCGACGACGACGTCCACGCCCTCCAGGGTGTCGGGGTTGCCCGCGCGGCCGATGGCGTGGATGCGGCCCTCGCGGATGCCGACCGACACCTTGCGGACGCCCTGCACGGCGTCGACGACCAGCACGTTGCTGATGACGACGTCGCAGGTCTCGCGGACGGCGGCGGCCTTGAGGTGGAGCCCGTCCCGCGCCGTCTTGCCGAACCCGGCGAGGAACTCCTCGCCGGGTTTCTGCGCGTCGGACTCGACGCGCACGACGAGGCCGGAGTCGCCGAGGCGGACCCGGTCGCCGGCCCGGGGGCCGTGCACGGAGGCGTACTCGCGTGGGTCGACGGTCATCCCGCGCTCCCCTCGGAGGGTGTGTCATGGACATCGCCGGGTCGCGGAGGCTCCTCGGACGCCGACGCGGAAGGGGGCGCGGACACCGGCGCGGCGCCGAGGTAGCCGCAGGCGGCCGCGCGGCGCAGCGCCTCCGCCCTGGCGCCGGGCGCGTCCAGCGGTCCGTCCACCAGGCCGGCGAAGCCGATGGCGATCCGGTCGCCGCCGATGGCCACCAGCGGCGCGTCGACGCTCTCGCCGGGGCCGAAACGCAGTGAGGAGCCGGCCGGCACGGCGAGCCGCATCCCGTAGGCGGCGGCCCGGTCGAACTCCAGCCGGGGGTTGGCCTCGAAGAAGTGGAAGTGCGAGGTGACGCTGACGGGTACGGACGCGGTGTTGCGCACCGCCAGCGTCAGCTGCGGCCGGGGCTCCGCGTGCGCGGGCCCCGGCAGGACCGCTCCCGGTCCGTCCGCGATCGCTGCGCCGACCGGCTCGGGCACCACGGCGAGCCGTGAACCGTCCTCGAACACCGCCTCGACGTGGACCTCGGTGAGCACCTCCGGCACGCCGGGCAGCACGTCCTCGGGACCGAGCACGGCCTGTGCGGCGGCGATGGCCTCGGCCAGGCGTCGGCCGTCGCGCGCGGCCTCGCACACGGCGTCGGCGACGAGGGCCGTCGCTTCGGGGACGTTGAGCCGCAGGCCCCTGGCCCGTCGGGCCCGGGCCAGTTCGGCCGCGCCGAACAGCAGCAGCCGGTCACGTTCCGTCGGGGTCAGTCGCACCCGGCACCTCCTGACGCGTGGGCATGACGCGGTCCTCTCGTCGCCGTCGGACGCGGATGGGCTCCACCATATAGAGCGCTACTCCAATGTGATCGACCATGCTCAACAAGCTGCGAGGCGGTAGACCTGCGGAAGCGCCTTGGTCGCGCCGCCTCGTTTAGAGTAACGCTCTAACAGTGTTCCCGCACGCACCGCTCAGGGGTCGGGGGGGTCCGCGCACGGGGGCGAGCGGCGCCGCGCCGTCGACCGGCCCGCTCCGCACGGCCCGTACCGACGGAACGGCCGGGCGAACCGCAGGTCAACGCCGCGTGGCGGGGTGCTGTAGAACCTCTACAGCACCCCGCCACGCGTTCCTGTGGCATCGCGATCGGTGGGTGCTCGTCGCAGGGTGGTTCTGTCCAGCGCAGCCATGAATATCGGGCGGAGACTGTGCGAATCCAACGACGGGGTTCGCGCGTCTCGTTTCGTAGGGTCTATACATGACCGATCTCTCCCCGGCCCCGGAGGCCGCCCCCGTGGCCGCGACGGACGCACGCGGCCGTACGGCCGAACTGCACGCCATCCGCGAGCAGGCCCGGCGGGGCCCGAGCGAGCGGGCCACCGAGGCACAGCACGCCAAGGGCAAGCTGACCGCCCGGGAGCGGATCGCCCTGCTGCTGGACGAAGGCACGTTCCGCGAGGTCGAGCCGTTGCGCCGGCACCGGGCGACGGGTTTCGGCCTGGAGGCCAAGCGGCCCCACACCGACGGCGTGGTCACCGGCTGGGGGACCGTCCACGGCCGGACGGTCTTCGTCTACGCCCACGACTTCCGCATCTTCGGCGGGGCCCTCGGCGAGGCGCACGCCACCAAGATCCACAAGATCATGGACATGGCCATCGCGGCGGGCGCGCCACTGGTGTCCCTCAACGACGGGGCGGGGGCCCGCATCCAGGAGGGGGTCTCGGCGCTGGCCGGGTACGGCGGCATCTTCCAGCGCAACACGCGGGCCTCGGGCGTCATCCCGCAGATCTCCGTTATGCTCGGCCCCTGCGCCGGCGGTGCCGCCTACTCCCCGGCGCTGACGGACTTCGTGTTCATGGTCCGCGACACCTCGCAGATGTTCATCACCGGACCGGACGTCGTGAAGGCCGTCACCGGTGAGGACATCACCCAGAACGGCCTCGGCGGCGCGGACGTGCACGCGGGGACCTCCGGCGTATCCCACTTCGCCTACGACGACGAGGAGACGTGCCTGGAGGAGGTCCGCTACCTGCTCTCGCTGCTGCCGCAGAACAACCGGGAGAACCCGCCCACCGTCGTCACGGAGGACCCGGCGGACCGGCGCGGCGACTCGCTGCTCGACCTCGTCCCCGCGGACGGCAACCGGCCCTACGACATGCGCAAGGTGATCGAGGAGCTCGTCGACGACGGCGAGTTCCTGGAGGTCCACGAGCGCTGGGCGGAGAACATCATCTGCGCCCTCACCCGCATGGACGGCCAGGTCGTCGGCATCGTGGCCAACCAGCCGCAGTCGCTGGCGGGTGTGCTGGACATCCACTCCTCGGAGAAGGCCGCCCGCTTTGTCCAGATGTGCGATGCTTTCAACATTCCGATCGTGACCCTGCTCGACGTGCCGGGCTTCCTGCCCGGTGTGGACCAGGAGCACGGCGGCATCATCCGGCACGGGGCGAAGCTGCTGTACGCGTACTGCAACGCCACGGTGCCGCGGGTCTCGGTCGTGCTGCGCAAGGCGTACGGCGGCGCGTACATCGTCATGGACAGCCAGTCCATCGGTGCCGACCTGACCTATGCCTGGCCGACCAACGAGATCGCGGTGATGGGCGCGGAGGGAGCGGCCGGGGTGATCTTCCGTCGCCAGATCGCCGAGGCCGACGACCCCGAGGCCATGCGCGCCCACATGGTCAAGGAGTACAAGACCGAGCTGATGCACCCCTACTACGCCGCCGAGCGCGGCCTGGTGGACGACGTCATCGACCCGGCCGAGACCCGCGAGGTACTGATCCGCTCGCTGGCCATGCTCCGCAC
This sequence comes from Streptomyces chumphonensis, assembly GCF_014779715.1. GTDB lineage: Bacteria > Actinomycetota > Actinomycetes > Streptomycetales > Streptomycetaceae > Streptomyces > Streptomyces chumphonensis. Next base: position 4,696 of record NZ_JACXYU010000016.1, on the reverse strand, counting down.
CAAGCACGCCGACCTGCCGTCGCGCAAGCACGGCAACCCCCCGCAGTGACCCCGCCGCACCGACCCCGCCCCAGTGAGACGGACGAAGGGAACCCCTCCGTGAGCACGACCGAAGCCCACAGCCTGGTCCGCGTCGAGAAGGGCCGCGCCAGCGATGAGGAGCTGGCCGCCGTCACCGCCCTCCTGCTGGCCCGCGCGGCCGGTCACGGCGCCTCGCACCCCGGTGACGCGCACCGGGCGTCCCGCACGCCGGCCCGCTGGCGTCGGCTGGAGCGCACGCCGGGCTTCCGCGCCCCGCACAGCTGGCAGCTCTGACGCCCCCGGCCGGGGGTCGACACCCCGGTCGTGGCACGTCCCGCCGCACACCGCGAGGGGCCCGCACCGATCATCGGATCGGTGCGGGCCCCTCGCGGTGGTGCCCTCAGTGCTGCGGTACGTCGATCAACGTGGTGCGGCGCGGGTTGGCCGTCTCGACGGGGAGCTCGGTGCCGTGGTCGTGGCCCTCTGGCAGCAGCTCGTCCGCGTCCGTGAGGTGGGCCAACGTGGTGCGCTGGGGGTTGGCGACGCTACGCGTGCTCAGTGTCGTCTTCACGGTGACTGGGCCTCTTGTCTGTGACGGACGTGTGTGACATGTGTATGGACGGAAGCAAATCACGAGAGTAAAACGATCTGCCCATCACATGGTCGTTACAGTCACTTCAAACCTTGTGAGTTTGCTCACCCGGTACTGGACATAAGCGACAAAGCTCCGCGTGTGCCGTGGAGCGAAAACGGCGCGAATGCCGCTTACCTGGACGTTCCACTCCGGTGTATTACGAGCAGGGCAGTGGGTGCGTCTGGCCGTCTGGTGGGCAAATGTCCGAACTCTGGGCTTCCGCTTCTCGCCACACGTGATCTTTCGCGCGCGTAGCGTCACGTCGGTCACAGGCTGGATCGTGGCCCTTGTTGGGAGATCGGGCACTGTGCTGGAATCTCACGGACCGCCGCAGGACTTCAGCCGGCGCGCAAGGGGCGCACAGCAGCGCCGCGCGGCGGGTTGACGGCCCGCGCCGGTCACTCACGACCGTCGGTCGGGCCCCGGCCCGCCGACTCAATACCGTCTCCCCGTCTCGGGGGGACGCCTGGTCCAGAGGTTGCGACGCTAGTGCAGGGACGTTTCAAGAGGGATGGCAGCGCTGCCGGGAAGCCGGAGTTGCGCGGAACAGGCGACCGCGGCTCCGCCCCTCAGCGCGCGCAGGACGGCGGACCCGACGTCGGCGCCCCGGACGGCAAGGACGGCCGCGGGCCGATGACGTCGTCGTCGGGGTCCTCGGTGTCGTCGGTGTCGCCGGCCGAACCGGTCGGCACGGACGGCGAGGGCGCGGCGGCCGACGGCACCCGTGAGCCGAGCAGCACCGGCTCGCGGCTCGCCCTGCGCAACTGGCGCATCAGCACCCGCCTGGTCTCGCTGCTGGCGCTGCCCGTCGCCGCGGCCACGGTGCTCGGTGGCATCCGCATCGCGGACGCCACCAGCGAGGTCGAGCAGTTGGAGAACATGCGGCTGCTGACCGAGATGACCGAGCAGGCCACCCAGCTCGCCATCGCCCTGCAGGAGGAGCGCGACCGCTCCGCCGGCCCGCTCACCGCGCACGGCAACGCCAAGGACGACACCGTCGTCGGGCCGCGCGAGACGACCGACCGGGCCCGCAAGGCGTTCAACGAGGCCAGCAACGCCCTGACCGTCGAGGGCGACCACCAGCTCACCGGTGTCCAGGCGACGATCATCGACATCGGCCGTCAGCTGAACACGATCAAGAACATCCGGGAACGCGCCTACGACGACCCCAAGGCCGTCGCCGACACCGTCAGCGAGTACAACTCCCTGATCGAGTCGCTGCTCGCCCTCTCGCAGGACATGGCCCAGGCCACCAGCAACCCGGAGATGATCCAGAGCACCCGCGCGCTGGCGGCCTTCTCCACGGCCAAGGAGTACGCCTCCATCCAGCGGGCCGTCATCAGCGCCGGCCTCGCCCACCCCAAGGGGCCGCAGCTCTCGGACAACGACCGCCGTTACGGTCGCACGGCCAACGAGAACGAGACCGCGTACCTCAACCGTTTCAGCGTCATCTACGGCACCGAGAAGTCCGCCGAGCTGACCGAGCCCCTCAGCGGCGGCGACGTCAACATCACCTCGGCCAACGAGTACGCCGACCGCGTCTTCAAGCGGCCCCACGGCATCAAGGCCGAGGCCCGCTCCTACATGGACTGGTACGACCAGGACCGCACCAAGATCGACGCGATGAAGCGCATCGAGCAGACCCTGCTCGACGAGATGGACGACCAGGCCCGCGAGCTGCGTTCCGAGGCGCAGCAGGACGCCCTCATCAACGGTGCCGTCATCCTGCTCGTGCTCGGCATCTCGCTCGCCGGCGCGTTCGTCGTCGCCCGCTCCATGGTGCGCTCGCTGCGCCGCCTCCAGGACACCGCGCAGGAGGTGGCCCGCCAGCGGCTGCCCGAGCTCGTCAAGCAGCTCTCCGAGGCCGACCCGCAGGACGTCGACACGACCGTCGAGTCCGTCGGCGTGCACAGCCGGGACGAGATCGGCCAGGTCGCCGCGGCGTTCGACGACGTCCACCGCGAGGCCGTCCGACTCGCCGGTGACCAGGCCATGCTGCGGGGCAACGTCAACGCGATGTTCACCAACCTCTCGCGCCGCAGCCAGGGCCTGATCCAGCGCCAGCTCTCGCTCATCTCCGAACTGGAGTCCCGCGAGGCCGACCCGGACCAGCTCTCCTCGCTGTTCAAGCTCGACCACCTCGCCACCCGCATGCGCCGTAACGGTGAGAACCTCCTCGTCCTCGCCGGTGAGGAGCCCGGCCGCCGGTGGACGCGACCGGTGCCGCTGGTCGACGTCCTGCGCGCCGCCGCCTCCGAGGTGGAGCAGTACGAGCGCATCGAGCTGAGCTCCGTGCCGAGCACCCAGGTGGCCGGACGCGTCGTCAACGACCTCGTCCACCTGCTCGCCGAGCTGCTGGAGAACGCGACGTCGTTCTCCTCGCCGCAGACCAAGGTCAAGGTCACCGGCCACGCCCTGCCGGACGGCCGGGTGCTGGTGGAGATCCACGACACCGGCATCGGGCTGTCCCCGGAGGACCTGGCGGCGATCAACGACCGGCTGGCCAACCCGCCGACGGTGGACGTCTCCGTCTCCCGCCGCATGGGCCTGTTCGTGGTCGGCCGCCTGTCGCTGCGGCACGGCATCCGCATCCAGCTCCGCCCCTCCGACTCCGGCGGCACGACCGCGCTCGTCATGCTGCCCGTCGAGGTCAGCCACGGCGCCAAGCCCAAGACGCCCGCACCCGGCGGTCCGGGCGGCCCCGGCGGTCCCGGGGCCGGTGGCGGCATGGCCGCCGCGACCCTCCAGCGCGAGCCCTCCGGCGGCTCCGGTCCCTCCGGTCCCTCCGTCCCGGGCAGCAAGCTCGGCGCCCTCCACACCCGGGGCCAGGTCTCCGGCGGCCCCCGTCCCGCGCTCCCGGCCAACGCGAACGCGGCCGGACCCGGCGCCGGCCAGGGCGGCAGGGGTGGCCCCGGGCAACCCGGCCACAGCGGCCACCCCGGTCAGGGCGGCCCGGGCACGGGCGGCTTCCCGGCCGGCGGCCCCGGCGGCCGTCCCGGACCGGGCCCCTCCGGCGGTCGGCCCGCTCCCGGTGTTCCGGGCCCGCGTCCGGCCGGCGGACCGGCCTCCGGCCAGCGCCCCGGCGGCCCCCCCGGTCCGGCCGGCCGCGGCCCCGCCGGGCGGGGCGCCGACCACCGTCCCGCCGCCCCGCACGGCGCCCCCGGCACCCCCGCCGGCCCCCCGGCGCCCCGTCCCGTCGCGGAACTGCCGCCGCGAGACGGCCGTCCCGCCCCCTCGGCGCCCACGGACCGGCCGGGCGGCCAGCGTCCGAGCTGGGCCCGGGAGGACGCCGATCGCATACCCGGCGTGCCTGACGGCCAGGACGTGCCGCGCGGCCACGACGATCCCGAGGCCACCGGCGGCCACCCCCTGCCCCCCGCCCCCGCCGACCGGTCCGGCGTCGCCCCGCCCGAGCGGCGTGACGACACCACCGAGTTGGACCTGCCCGTCGCCCCGACGGCGTCCGCCGACATCCGGACGCCGATCTTCGAGGAGATGGAGACCAACTGGTTCTCCTCCCGGGCCCCGGGTCGTGAGGAGCGGTCGGAGCCGCAGCCCGCACCCGCCGTCGGCGGCGGACCGCGTCCCGCGCGGACGGCCCCCGGGCCGCAGGGTCACGTCAACGGGCACACCGCCGCCGGGGCGCCCCCCGAGGCCGCCTGGCAGTCCTCGCCCAACGACGAACGGTGGCGGCGCGCGGAGCAGCTGCGCGAGCCCTCCGCCGGTGGCATCACCACCTCCGGCCTGCCCCGCCGGGTGCCTCGGGCCAACCTGGTCGAGGGCACCGCGCAGCAGCAGGGCGACGCCCGGTCCGGGCCGCAGGTCTCCCGCTCGCCCGACGACGTGCGCGGCCGGCTGACCAACCTCCGTCGTGGCATCCAGCAGGGCCGTCAGGCCGGTGGAGCCTCGGACAGCACCAACCGGGGCTCCGGCCCCACGTACCGGCAGGAGCGTTAGTTGAGTCCGATGAGCCAGGCGGCGCGCAATCTGAACTGGTTGATCACGAATTTCGTGGACAACACCCCGGGGGTCTCCCACACG
>NZ_JACXYU010000015.1 GCF_014779715.1 Streptomyces chumphonensis | reverse complement strand
GCACGCCGCAGCCACCGCCTGACACCGACCACCCGGCTCCCCCGTACGCACAACCCACTGAGGAGACTCCATGGCCACCCAGACCGTCACCGACGCCGACTTCGAGTCGGTCGTGCTCAAGAGCGACAAGCCCGTGCTCGTCGACTTCTGGGCCGCGTGGTGCGGGCCGTGCCGTCAGATCGCCCCCTCCCTGGAGGCCATCTCCGATGAGCAGGCGGAGAAGATCACCGTCGTCAAGCTGAACATCGACGAGAACCCCGAGACGGCCGCCAAGTACGGGATCATGTCCATCCCGACGATGAACGTGTACCAGGGCGGCGACGTGGTCAAGACGATCGTCGGTGCGAAGCCGAAGGCGGCGCTGGAGAAGGAGCTGTCCGACTTCATCGGCTGACACCGATGCGCAGTTTCACGTGAAACGGCTCGGCCTCATGAAGAGGCCGAGCCGTTTCGCATACCCGATCCGGTCACAGCGGACGAAGTACAGGGTCCTTCTGCACGGCGCCGAGAAGCTGGTCGAGGGCCCGCTCGACATCCTCTTTCCAGGACAGCGTGGAGCGCAGTTCCAGTCGCAGCCTGGGGTACCGGACGTGGTGCCGCACCGTCTTGAAGCCCACCGCTCGCAGGTGCTCGGCGGGCAGCAGGCAGCGGCTCTCGGTACCCCGTGCGTCAGCGATCGTCTCGATGGCCTTGAAACGGCGACGCAACACGTCCTTGGCCACCGTCTGGACCATGACACGACCCAACCCCTGGCCTCGGTAGGCGGGCAGGAGGGCTGCCGTGATCAGTTGCACGGCGTCCGGTGACACCGGGCCGGTCGGAAACGCTGTGGTGCGGGGAACGTAGGCGGGCGGCGCGTACATGACGAAGCCGACCGGTCGCCCGTCCACGTGGACCACGCGTCCGCAGGAGCCCCACTCCAGGAGAACCGAGGAGACCCATGCCTCCTTCTCCGCTTTCGCCGTGCCTGCCCGCTCCGCACGCCCGCCCCTGACGGGGTCGAGCTCCCAGTGAACACAGCGACGGCAGGCCGACGGCAGGTCCGACAGGTTGTCCAAGGTGAGCGGAACGAGTTGACGCCCCATGGATCCATCGTATCCATGGGGCGTCAACTCGCTCTGCCGTGTTCCCCGAGGGCGCGAAGGAGTCGCTGCGTGCGTGGGGCAGGGCCTACTCCTGCTGCTGCGCTGCGTCCTGCTCGGCCTCTCCGGAGAGCCGCTGCTCCAAGACCTTTCCCTCTCCTGGAGCAAGCTGGGCAAGGATCCGCTCCAGATCGTCTATCGAGGCGAACTCCACGACGATCTTGCCCTTCTTCTGCCCCAGATCCACCTTCACCCGTGTCTCGAACCGGTCGGAAAGGCGGCTGGAGAGGTGGTCGAGGGCGGGGGAGACACGCTTGCCCGCCCGGGGCCCCTTGGCCTTGCTCGAACGACCGGGCTTGTCGCTCATCAGGGTCACGATCTCTTCGACCGCCCGCACCGACAGCCCTTCTGCCACGATGCGGTGAGCGAGCCGGTCCTGCTCCTCGGAGTCATCCACGGACAGCAGCGCCCGCGCGTGCCCGGCGGAGAGCACTCCTGCGGCCACCCGTCGCTGCACCGACGGGGACAGACGCAACAGGCGCAGGGTGTTGGACACCTGAGGGCGCGAGCGACCGATCCGATCGGCGAGCTGATCGTGCGTACAGCTGAAGTCCTTCAGCAGCTGGTCGTACGCCGCTGCCTCTTCCAAGGGGTTCAGCTGAGCGCGGTGCAGGTTCTCCAGGAGTGCGTCCAGGAGCAGCTGATCGTCGCCGGTCGCCCGGACGATGGCAGGGATGCGGTCGAGCCCGGCCTCGCCGCAGGCGCGCCACCGGCGCTCGCCCATGATGAGCTCGTAGCGATCCGGCCCAGTCTGACGGACGACGACCGGCTGGAGCAGCCCTACTTCCTTGATGGACGTGACCAGCTCCGCCAAGGCGTCCTCGTCGAAGACCTCGCGGGGCTGCCGTGGGTTGGGGGTGATCGCCTCCAACGGCACCTCGGCGAAGTGCGCTCCCGCGACCTCCGCGAGTGCCGACTCCCGGGTTTCGGCCGTGGGATGCTCCGGCGTGCCGGCCGACGGCTCCGGGCCGGCACCGTCCGGAAGGGCCGTGACGGCAGCAGCCGCCACACCGCGCTCGGAGGAGATGACCGGCACAGCGGTGGGAGACGTCGTGCCGTTGATCCCGATGGTGGGCACCGGGCCGTTGTGGTCGTCCTGGCTCTTGGGGGCTTCGGGAATCAGCGCGGCGAGACCGCGTCCCAGACCCCTTCGTCGTTCGGTCACTGATTCCCCTCCGCCGTACTGTGCTGGTGGTTCTGGTGCGCCTCAGCGTTGCGCAGAGCGATCTCTCGGGCCGCCTCCAGATAGGAGAGGGCGCCACTGGAGCCCGGGTCGTACGTGAGCACCGTCTGGCCGTAGCTCGGTGCCTCGGAGATGCGGACGGAACGCGGGATGTTCGTGCGCAGCACCTCGTTGTGGAAGTGTCCACGCACCTCGTCGGCGACCTGCGAGGCCAGCCGCGTCCGCCCGTCGTACATCGTCAGCAGGATGGTGGAGACGTGCAGTGCGGGGTTCAGGTGCCCCTTGACGAGGTCCACGTTCCGCAGGAGCTGACCGAGGCCCTCCAGCGCGTAGTACTCGCACTGGATCGGGATGAGGACCTCGGTGCTGGCCACCAGCGCGTTGACGGTGAGCAGGCCGAGCGAAGGCGGGCAGTCGATCAGGATGTAGTCCAACGGCTGCTCGTATGCGGAGATCGCCCGCTGAAGCCTGCTCTCCCGCGCGACCAACGACACGAGCTCGATCTCCGCACCGGCGAGATCGATCGTGGCAGGCGCACAGAACAGACCCTCGACGTCCCGCACCGGCTGGACCACTTCGGACAGTGGCTTGCTCTCCACCAGGACGTCGTAGATCGAGGGCACTTCGGCATGGTGGTCGATGCCCAACGCCGTGGAGGCGTTGCCCTGCGGGTCCAGGTCGACGACCAGGACCCGCGCGCCGTGGAGAGCGAGGGAGGCCGCAAGGTTCACCGTGGTGGTCGTCTTCCCGACTCCGCCCTTCTGGTTGGCGACCACCATCACGCGCGTCTGCTCGGGCCTGGGAAGTCCTTCGCCGGCGCGGTGCATCGCCTCCACCGCCTGCTGTGCGGCTCGGCCGATGGGGGTGTCGTCCATGGGAGGCAGCGTCTCACGCGTTTCACGTGAAACATCCGCCAGTTCAGCGCGGGGGCCGGGGACCGGATCGGCCATCGGTCCCGCGGTATCAGCGTCGGACCGCAACGGTTCACTCTCCTCGAAAGGCACCTTCGCAGAGTCAAAGCCTGCCATGCCTGAGGAGTGGTGAACCACTGAGCCCCGCAGTTCTGTGGACAACTCGTCGGTTGTGGACAACGTGTCGGGACGGGGAGCGCGCTGCTTTCGGTCGTGGGGCTCTGCAGCAGCACGACCCCGACTGATGATTCCATGCAGAAGGGAGCGGCGTTTCACGTGAAACACGATGCACGCGACCCAGGCAGCGGATCCGTAGACACTCCGCGATGGGCGGCTTTGCCGCATTGATGGAGTAAGGGGGGCATACAGCCCGCCTCCGTGCCGCCGGGCAGGCGTCACGGAGGTCAGCGACGGCGACGACCAGCACGCCCCGCACGAGCCGCCTTGGCCCGCTTGGCCGCGAAACGCACCCCTCCGGGACTTTCGCCGACTTCCGCCCGCACCACCGTCGAGGGCGGATGCACCACGCCGGTACCCACCTGGACGACGGACGTCCGCACCACACCGAGCTTCTGCAGCGCGGACCGCGCCCCGATCAGCTCCTGCTCCGCCGTGTCGCCCTTCAGAGCCAGCATCTCCCCGTAAGGACGCAGCAGGGGCACCCCCCACCCGGCGAGCCGGTCCAGGGGGGCGACAGCCCGCGCGGTGACGACGTGCACGGGCTCAAGCGTTCCCAGGACCTCCTCGGCGCGACCGCGGACCACCGTCACATGGTCGAGACCGAGGAGCTCCACCGCTTCCTGGAGGAAGGTGGTCCGTCGCAGCAGCGGTTCCAGGAGAGTGATCCGCAGATCCGGGCGCACGAGAGCCAGGGGAATACCCGGCAGCCCCGCCCCCGATCCCACGTCGCAGACCGTCACGCCATCCGGAACGATCTCGGAGAGCACCGCGCAGTTCAGGAGGTGGCGCCCCCACAGCCGGGGCACCTCACGAGGACCGATCAGCCCTCGACGCACCCCGGCGTCGGCCAGCAGCTCCGCGTAGCGGAGGGCGTCGGGCAGGCGTTCACCGAAGACCACCTCCGCGTCCTCCGGCGGCTGCGCGAGCTCCTGTGCACCGACGGGCTCGGTGTCACCACCTCGTCCGCCCGTGTCCCCGTGGTCGGCCGTCACGGCAGGACGACCACGCAGCGCTGCGGTTCCTCACCCTCGGACTCGCTGCGCAGCCCGGCCGCCTTCACGGCATCGTGGACGACCTTGCGCTCGAAGGGCGACATCGGCTTCAGCTTGACCGGCTCGCCGCTGCTCTGCGCCTTCTCCGCAGCCTCGTCGGCCAGCTCCGTCAGCTCAGCGCGCTTGCGTGCCCGGAAGCCGGCGATGTCCAGCATGAGACGGCTGCGGTCACCGGTCTCCCGGTGCACGGCCAGGCGGGTCAGCTCCTGGAGGGCTTCCAGCACCTCACCGTCCCGGCCGACGAGCTTCTGCAGGTCACGACTACTGCTGTCGCTGATGATCGACACAGCGGCACGGTCGCCCTCGACATCCATGTCGATGTCGCCGTCGAGGTCCGCGATGTCGAGCAGACCCTCCAGGTAATCGGCCGCGATCTCCCCCTCCTGCTCCAGGTGGGAAAGGGTGTCGGTGCCCTCAGCGGCTTCGGTGGTGTCCGTCACTGATGGACTCCCTCTCACTTCTTCGACTTCGCGGACTGTGGCTTCTTCTTGTTCTGCTGCGGCCGGCCCGGCTTGCCCTGCGCCGTCTTGGCCTGACCGGTCTTGGCCTGGCCTTGCTTGCCCTCCGCCGCCTTGGCCGGAGCGGTACCCGCAGGGGCGTTCTGCCGCTTCGACTTCGGCTGCCGCTTGGGCTGGGTGCGGTTGGCCCGAGCCTGCTCGACGGCCTCCTTGGCCGCGACCTCGACCGGATCCTCCTTGATCTTGCCCTTCGCCCGCAGCTTCTCCTGACGCTGCTTGTAGGCGAGGGAGCCCGGCGTCGGGTTGCGCTTGATGATGTACATCTGCTGGCCGAGCGTCCACACGTTGGTGGTGAGCCAGTAGACGAGGACACCCACGGGGAAGTTGATGCCGAAGACCGCGAACATGATCGGGAAGATGTACATGAGCAGCTTCTGCTGCTGCATGAACGGCGTCTTGACCGTGAGGTCGACGTTCTTCGTCATCAGCTGGCGCTGCGTGTAGAACTGCGACAGCGACATCAGGACGATCATGATGACGGTGACGACCCGGACGTCGGTCAGTGACGCCTGGAGCGCTTCGATCGTGGCGGCGCTGTCCATGAACTTCGCCGCGATCGGGGCACCGAAGATCGACGCGTTCCGCGCGCTCTCCACCAGGCCCTGGTCGAGCACGCCGACGGTCTGGTTGTTCGCGATCTTGTTCAGCACCTGGAAGAGGGCCAGGAAGAACGGGGACTGCGCCAGGATGGGAAGGCAGCTGGAGAGCGGGTTGGTGCCCGTCTCCTTGTACAGCTTCATCATCTCTTCGGACTGGCGCTGCTTGTCGCTCTTGTAGCGCTCCTGGATCGCCTTCATCCTCGGCTGGAGCGCCTGCATGTTCCGTGTCGCCTTGATCTGCTTCACGAAGAGCGGGATCAGCGCGATGCGGATCAGCACCACCAGGAAGACGATGGACAGACCCCAGGCCCAGCCGCTGTCCTCGTCGAAGACCAGGCTGAACAGCGAGTGGAACTGGACGATGATCCAGGAAACAGCGGTATAGAGAGGACCGAGGATCGTGTCCACGAATCAGGCTCCTTGGGCGTGGGACTGGGTCCGATGCTGCCAGCGGCTCCGGAGCCGCTGATGCCAGACCGGGTGCTTCCGGGCAGGAACATGGTCGACACCACCGGGCGACCAGGGGTTGCAGCGCAGGATGCGCCAGGCGGTCAGTGCCGTTCCCTTCACCGCACCGTGCCGACGAATGGCCTCGTACCCGTAGTGCGAGCACGACGGGTAGTAGCGGCACACCGGCCCGAGCATCGGGCTGATGGTCCACTGGTACAGCTTGATCAGCCACAGGAGCGGGTACTTCACGTCGGCGGCCCTCCAAGCAGCCGCTGCAGCGCGGAGTCGAGATCCCGGGCGAGCGAGTCATGACCCGCGTCACCCGCGTCGGGCAACGCCCGTACAACCACCAGGCTACCGGGGGGCAGCTGGGACAGCCGTTCGCCCATCAGATGGCGCAGGCGCCGCTTCACACGGTTACGCACGACCGCGTTGCCCACGGCTCGACTCACGACGAAACCCGCACGCGGCGGGGGAGCGTTGTCCCCCGTCCCGTGCGGGTCCGTTCCACTGCGCAGATGAACGACGAGTAGCGGGCGACCGGCCCGCCGTCCTCGCCGTACCGCGGCCGCGAAGTCCTCGCGCCGCCTCAGCCGGTGCTCGGTAGGCAGCACGTCATGGACCTGCGCCGTGGCTCAGGCCGACAGGCGGGCGCGGCCCTTGCTGCGCCGGTTCGCGACGATGGCGCGGCCGGCGCGGGTCCGCATGCGCAGCCGGAAGCCGTGGGTCTTCGCGCGGCGGCGGTTGTTCGGCTGGAAGGTGCGCTTGCTCACTCGGGGGCTCCAGGAATCCTTGTGTCTCGGGGAGACGCTGTGGGGCGTCGACTGGCTGTCACCGTGCGCCCACGAGTAGCTCGCAACGCCCGAGTGCACCGCTTCTTCACCCTGGGCCCGGGACCGGACCATCGGGCTCGTGCCCATCGGAGGCAGGCGGCAGCAGCCATCGACAACTCGACCTGGTTACGGTACGCGCGGCCGTGGCATCCGGTCAAACCGGGTCCCCGCGGGAGGACCGGGCCCCGCTCCACGGCCGGCGGACATGCGACGGGGGCCGATCGACGCGCGGCGCCGCCGGATGGGGAGAAGCAGCCCCCGGCGCATGGCACAGTTGTGCACACCCTGTGGACAACGACTTGAGCCGCGCCAGCAGGGCCGACTACCGTGGCCGGACTCCGATTCCTCCCGGCCGTCCCGAGAGCCACACTTTCGCGGAAAGTGTCCCCAGCGAGTGAGAGAGCGTGCCCTGTGGCTGACGTACCTGCCGATCTTGCCGCAGTGTGGCCACACGTTCTCGAGCACCTCCTCAGTGAGAGTCAGGGCATCGAGCCCAAAGACCAGCGGTGGCTGCGGGACTGCCAGCCGCTGGTGCTGGTCTCCGGCACCGCCCTGCTCGGCGTGCCGAACGAGTACGCCAAAGGGGTGCTCGAGGGCCGCCTCGCCCCGCTGATCGGTGACGCCCTCAGCCGGGAGTGCCAGCAGCCGATCCGGCTCGCGATCACCGTCACCGGGCCCGCTCCCGATCCGGGGCCCGCCCCGGCACAGGGCGCCGGGGGAACCGGTCCGGGCAGCGCGCCCCTTCCCGAGCAGCGCACGCCCCACTCGCGGTACGACGACGCGCCCCGGTACGACGAGAAGTCCCGTTACGACGAGGGGCCCCGTTACGAGGAGCCGGCCCGCTACGAGGAGTCCCGGTACGACGAGGGGCCCCGTTACGAGGAGCCGGCCCGCTACGACGAGCCCCGGTACGACGACCAGCGCTACGAGGAGCCGGCCCGCTACGACGAGGCACGGGAGCTGCCCGCCGTCCGCCCCGCGTACCCCAACTACCCGCACGCGCCGCAGCCCGGCCGCCCGCAGCCGGGCGCCTGGCCCCGACAGACGGACACCGACAGCTGGGCCCCGCCCCGCGATCCGTATCCGCCGCCGCAGCGCGGTTACGGCGTACGCGGCGGCCAGCCCGGCTACGAGCAGCACCAGCCACCGCCGCAGCGGTTCGACGAGCCGCCCCAGCTGCCGGCGCCCAGCGGCGCCCCCGGGCCGCTGGCCGCCCAGCCCGCACCGGCCACGGGCCCGGGCGAACCGACGGCTCGGCTGAATCCGAAGTACCTCTTCGACACCTTCGTGATCGGCGCGTCCAACCGCTTCGCCCACGCGGCGGCCGTCGCGGTGGCCGAGGCACCGGCCAAGGCGTACAACCCGCTCTTCATCTACGGCGAGTCCGGCCTGGGCAAGACGCACCTGCTGCACGCCATCGGGCACTACGCCCGCAGCCTGTACCCCGGCACCCGGGTGCGGTACGTGAGCTCGGAGGAGTTCACGAACGAGTTCATCAACTCCATCCGCGACGGCAAGGCGGACGCGTTCCGCAAGCGGTACCGCGACATGGACATCCTCCTCGTGGACGACATCCAGTTCCTGGCGAGCAAGGAGTCGACGCAGGAGGAGTTCTTCCACACCTTCAACACGCTGCACAACGCGAACAAGCAGATCGTCCTCTCCAGCGACCGGCCGCCCAAACAGCTCGTCACCCTGGAGGACCGGCTGCGGAACCGCTTCGAGTGGGGGCTGATCACCGACGTCCAGCCGCCGGAGCTGGAGACGCGCATCGCGATCCTGCGCAAGAAAGCGGTCCAGGAGCAGCTGAACGCCCCGCCGGAGGTGCTGGAGTTCATCGCCTCCCGGATCTCGCGGAACATCCGGGAGCTGGAGGGGGCGCTGATCCGGGTCACGGCCTTCGCGAGCCTGAACCGTCAGCCCGTCGACCTGGGGCTGACGGAGATCGTCCTGAAGGACCTCATTCCGGGGGGTGAGGACGCCTCTCCGGAGATCACGGCCGCCAACATCATGGCGGCGACCGCGGACTACTTCGGTCTGACCGTGGACGACCTGTGCGGCTCCTCGCGCAGCCGCGTCCTGGTCACGGCTCGGCAGATCGCCATGTACCTGTGCCGGGAGCTGACGGACCTGTCGCTGCCGAAGATCGGCGCGCAGTTCGGCGGGCGGGACCACACGACCGTCATGCACGCCGACCGCAAGATCCGGGCGCTCATGGCCGAGCGGCGCTCGATCTACAACCAGGTCACCGAGCTGACGAACCGGATCAAGAACGGCTGAGCCCTTCCCGCTGAGCCCGCTGCCACCGAGGACCGCTGCCCGACGCGGGCGGCGGTCCTCCGGCGTTCTCCCCGCCCCCGTCATCACCTCCCACGGGCCGCAGCGGCCACGCGTGCGACCCTCCCGGCCTCGTTCGGCACCCTGCGCCGAGACCTCCCCGCGGCGCCGACACCGCTGCGGCTCGCCAGCGGTGTTCGAATGCGGTGGCCGTGTCCACAGCGCGGGGCGTGACACCGCTTCCACAGCCTGGGGACCGTCCGGTTGTCCCGATCACGTCCACAGGGAGGGCTGCCCGGAGCCTGTCGTGGCAGGTCGCGGGGGTGGGGAAATGTGCACGCGCGGACTCCACAGGCTGTGGACGGAAAGCCGCACGTCAACCGGCGTCCGGAGTTGTCCACGGGCCGCCCACAGGAAGTGGGCCGTTGTCCCCAGGTTCTCCACACCCCTGTCCACTGTTCGACAACACGACGCGCCTCCTCACCGGTCGGAGTGAAAGCGGTCACAGGGACCCGTCGGATTAGGTTGTTGAGAACCTGGGTAAACCTGGGGACGCCGCTGTGGGGAAGTCCCCCTCGCCTGTGCACCGGGTGTGCAGAACCTCCGCCCGTCCACAGCACACGCCCGGTCGTCCACCGCTCCGCCCACAGGCAACGTGGACAAAATTCGGGTGCTGACCTGCGGAGACGGAGTTATCCCCGGAATCCACAGCACCTACTACTACGACCACAGAGATAAGCCGGGGAACTCGTGTCGAAGCGGGTCCTGTGCACAACTCGCCTCCCGACCGCCTCCTCGCTCCTGCGACGAGTTGACCCCGAGGGCCGCCAGCTGTCAGCGACGTGCGTCAGACTGGTCCCCGGCAACCAGCAACAGCAGGAGGCGGCTGAAGGTGAAGATCCGGGTAGAGCGCGATGTCCTGGCGGAGGCGGTGGCGTGGGCGGCGAAGAGCCTTCCGGCCCGTCCGCCGGTGCCGGTCCTCGCCGGCCTGCTGCTGAAGACCGAGGAGGGCCTCCTCAGCCTCTCGGGGTTCGACTACGAGGTCTCCGCCCGCGTCTCGGTCGAGGCCGACGTGGAGGAGGAGGGCACCGTCCTCGTCTCCGGCAAGCTCCTGGCGGACATCTGCCGCTCGCTGCCCAACCGCCCGGTGGAGATCTCCACCGACGGTGTACGGGTCACGGTGCTCTGCGGCTCGTCCCGCTTCACCCTGCACACCCTGCCGGTGGAGGAGTACCCGTCGCTGCCGCAGATGCCGTCGGCGACGGGCACCGTCCCCGGAGAGGTCTTCGCCTCCGCCGTATCCCAGGTGGCCATCGCCGCCGGCCGTGACGACACCCTCCCGGTCCTCACCGGGGTGCGCATCGAGATCGAGGGCGACACCGTCACCCTGGCCTCGACCGACCGCTACCGCTTCGCCGTCCGCGAGTTCCTGTGGAAGCCGGAGACGCCGGACGCGTCGGCCGTCGCGCTGGTGCCCGCGAAGACGCTGCTGGACACGGCGAAGTCGCTCAGCAGCGGTGACCAGGTGACGCTGGCCCTGTCCGGCTCCGGTGCGGGCGAGGGCCTGATCGGTTTCGAGGGCGCGGGCCGTCGGACGACGACCCGGCTGCTGGAGGGAGACCTCCCGAAGTACCGCACGCTGTTCCCCACGGAGTTCAACTCGGTGGCGACGATCGTGACGGCGCCGTTCGTCGAGGCCGTCAAGCGCGTGGCGCTGGTCGCCGAGCGGAACACGCCGGTCCGGTTGAGCTTCGAGCAGGGAGTGCTCACTCTCGAGGCCGGTTCCAGCGACGACGCACAGGCTGTGGAGCGGGTGGACTGCACGCTGGAGGGCGACGACATCTCCATCGCGTTCAACCCCGGCTTCCTGCTGGAGGGCCTGAGCGCGATCGACTCCCCCGTCGCCCAGCTGTCCTTCACGACGTCCACGAAGCCGGCACTGCTCGGTGGCAGGCCGGCCGTGGACGCGGAGGCGGACGACGCGTACAAGTACCTGATCATGCCGGTGCGGCTCAGCGGCTGAGCCCGTCGCGGACCACCCCCGCATCCGGCGGCCGGGCACGGCTCCGGGCGTAGGCTCGGAGCCGGACGGGCGTGTCCCGGCACGCTCGTGCCCGGCACCGCACCGTGCCCGAACCCGCAGCGAGAAACGTCAAGGAGAGCCCACAGATGGAGCTCGGTCTCATCGGCCTCGGCAAGATGGGCGGCAACATGCGTGAGCGCATGCGCCGTGCCGGCCACACCGTCATCGGATACGACCGGAACCCCGAGCTGGCCGACGTCCACAGCCCGCGGGAGTTGGTGGACGCCCTGCCGGGTCCGCGCGTGGTGTGGGTGATGGTTCCCGCGGGCGAGCCCACCCAGGCGACGATCGACGAGCTCGCGCAGCTCCTCTCCCCCGGTGACGTCGTCGTGGACGGCGGCAACTCCCGATGGACGGACGACGAGAAGCACGCCGCCGAGCTGGCCGAGCGGGGCATCGGGTTCGTGGACTGCGGCGTCTCCGGCGGCGTGTGGGGCCTGGAGAACGGTTACGCCCTCATGTACGGCGGCTCCGCCGAGGATGTGGCGAAGGTGCAGCCCGCCTTCGACGCGCTCAAGCCGGAGGGCGAGTTCGGTTCGGTGCACGCGGGCAAGGTCGGTGCCGGGCACTTCGCCAAGATGGTCCACAACGGCATCGAGTACGCCATGATGCAGGCCTTCGCCGAGGGCTGGGAACTGCTGGAGGCCGTCGACTCGGTGACGGACGTGCGGGAGGTCTTCCGCTCCTGGCAGCAGGGCACCGTGATCCGCTCCTGGCTGTTGGACCTGGCCGTGAACGCGCTCGACGACGACCAGCACCTGGGGCGGCTGCGCGGCTACGCGCAGGACTCCGGTGAGGGCCGGTGGACGGTCGAGGCCGCCATTGATCACGCCGTGCCGCTGCCGGCCATCACCGCCTCGCTGTTCGCCCGCTTCGCCTCGCGTCAGGACGACTCGCCGCAGATGAAGATGATCGCCGCGCTGCGCAACCAGTTCGGTGGTCACGCGGTGACCGCGAAGAGCGACCACCTGGGGGCCGACGCGCCGGGCGCCGACGTCGCTCCGCCCGTCGGTGGCTGATCCGGCACCCGGCTGATGCACGTCGCGCACCTCTCTCTCGCAGATTTCCGTTCCTACCCCCGGGCCGAGGTCGCTCTCGGCCCGGGGGCGACGGCGTTCGTCGGGCCGAACGGGCAGGGCAAGACCAACCTCGTCGAGGCGATCGGCTATCTCGCCACCCTCGGCAGCCACCGGGTCGCCTCGGACGCGCCGCTGGTGCGGATGGGGGCGGACCGGGCGGTCGTGCGGGCCTCGGTGGTGCAGGGGGAGCGGCAGCAGCTCGTCGAGCTGGAGATCAACCCGGGGCGCGCGAACCGGGCCCGTCTGAACCGGTCCTCTCAGGTACGCCCGCGCGACGTGCTGGGCATCGCGCGGACGGTGCTGTTCGCCCCGGAGGACCTGAGCCTCGTCAAGGGCGATCCGGGTGAGCGCCGCCGCTTCCTGGACGAGCTGGTCACCGCCCGCTCCCCCCGCATGGCGGGGGTGCGGTCGGACTACGACCGCGTCCTCAAACAGCGGAACACGCTGCTGAAGTCCGCGGCCATGGCCCGTCGGCACGGGGGCCGGTCGCTGGACCTCTCGACCCTGGACGTGTGGGACCAGCATCTGGCCCGCGCCGGTGCGGAGCTGCTGGCGCAGCGGTTCGCGCTCGTGGCGGACCTGGAGCCGTTGGCCGACAAGGCGTACGAGGAACTGGCCCCCGGCGGCGGCCCGTTGGCACTGGAGTACCGCTGCCCGGTGGCCGGTGGCTCGCGCGAGGAGCTGTACGAACAGCTGCTGGTGGCCCTGGGCGAGGCGCGGCGGCAGGAGATCGAGCGCGGCGTGACGCTCGTGGGCCCGCATCGGGACGACCTGCTGCTCCAGCTGGGCCGGATGCCCGCCAAGGGGTATGCCAGCCATGGGGAGTCGTGGTCCTACGCGCTCGCTCTGCGGCTGGCTTCCTACGACCTGCTGCGCGCGGAGGGCAACGAGCCGGTGCTCGTGCTGGACGACGTCTTCGCCGAGTTGGACGCCCGCCGGCGGGAGCGGCTGGCGGCGCTGGTGGCTCCGGCGGAACAGGTTCTGGTGACGGCGGCTGTGGACGACGACGTGCCGACCGCTCTCGCGGGGGCCCGGTTCGCCGTGGCCGACGGTGAGGTGACCCCGGCATGAAGGACCCCGGTGCGCACGACGGTCCCGCTGCCGACTCCGCGTCGCCGCCCGGTGGGGCGGGCGGCACCCCCGAAGCGCCGACGCCCCCGGTCTCCGGCGTCGATCTGGCCCGGGTGGCGCTGCGGGCGGCCAAGGAGCAGGCGCGGGCGCGCGGGGAGGCCCAGGGGTCGGGTCGGCAGGTCCGGCGCGGCGGTCTGCGGTCGGGTGCGCGGCGGGACGGTCGGGACCCGCTGCCCCTGGGAGCGGCGATCGAACGGCTGAAGACCGAGCGGGGCTGGGAGATGCCCATCGCCGTGGGGGGCGTGATGGGCCGGTGGGATCACATCGTCGGGGAGAAGAACGCCGAGCACTGTCGTCCGGAGCGGTACGACGAGGAGAACCGGGTGCTGCACGTGCGCTGTGACTCCACCGCGTGGGCCACGGAGCTGCGCCGTCTCGCGCCGCAGCTCGTGCGGCGGCTCAACGAAGACCTGGGACAGGGCGCGGTGACCCTGATCAAGGTCCTCGGCCCCGGCGGATCCGGTCCCCGCCATGGGCCGCTGCGGGTGCGCTGACCCGGCTTCGACCGCTGACGTTTCACGTGAAACGCCGTCGCGCGACCCGTGCGGCACGCCCCGCGCGAGTGACCCCGGTCACGGTAATCGGAGGTTGACAGTCCGAAGCGCTGAGGGCCCCTGTGAGCCTCTTGAGGCCCCCGGTCGCATATGGGGAGTCGGCCATCGTTCCCTCAGGGCGGCACATGGGGACTCAGGCGGCAGCAAACACCCATTCATGTCAGCGCTACCGGTAGACTGACAGCACCCGCCGTACTGCGGACCAAGCCGAACGACGCAGTCGCTCCTGTCGTCACAGGAGACGACGTGTGCTGTGCCAGAAAGGGCGCTTCGTGGCCGATTCCGGCAACCCCAACGAGAATCCCCCGTCCCCCGCCGAGGACACCGCCGCCGACCCCGTATCCCTGGGCGAGCCGTCGTACGACGCGAGCGCGATCACCGTCCTGGAGGGCTTGGACGCGGTTCGCAAACGTCCGGGCATGTACATCGGTTCGACGGGCGAGCGCGGTCTTCACCACCTGGTGTACGAGGTGGTCGACAACTCCGTCGACGAGGCGCTGGCCGGCTGGGCCGACACCATCTCGGTGACGCTCCTCGCCGACGGCGGTGTCCGCGTCGTGGACAACGGGCGCGGTATCCCGGTGGGCATCGTTCCCTCGGAGAACAAGCCGGCCCTTGAGGTCGTCCTCACCGTGCTGCACGCCGGCGGCAAGTTCGGCGGCGGTGGCTACGCCGTCTCCGGTGGTCTGCACGGCGTCGGTGTGTCCGTGGTGAACGCCCTCTCGCAGCGGGTTTCCGTCGAGGTCAGGACGGACGGCCACCGGTGGACGCAGGACTACAAGCTGGGCGTGCCCACGGCGCCGCTGCAGCAGCACGAGGCCACCGAGGAGACCGGGACGAGCGTCACCTTCTGGGCCGACGGCGACATCTTCGAGACGACGGACTACTCGTTCGAGACCCTGTCGCGCCGTTTCCAGGAGATGGCGTTCCTCAACCGCGGGCTGACGATCTCGCTGACGGACGAGCGCGCCGCCGCCAAGCAGACGGCGGGCGCCGACACCACGGACTCCGCCGACGACGACCAGCCGCGCTCCGTCACGTTCCACTACGAGGGCGGCATCTCCGACTTCGTCCGGCACCTGAACTCCCGCAAGGGGGAGCCGGTGCATCCGACCGTCGTGTACTTCGAGACGGAGGACAAGGACCGGATGCTGTCGGCGGAGATCGCCATGCAGTGGAACACGCAGTACAGCGAGGGTGTCTACAGCTTCGCCAACACGATCCACACGCACGAGGGCGGCACCCACGAAGAGGGGTTCCGCGCGGCGCTCACCGGTCTGGTCAACCGCTACGCGCGGGAGCGGAAGCTGCTGCGGGAGAAGGACGACAACCTCACCGGCGAGGACATCCGCGAGGGTCTGACGGCCATCATCTCCGTGAAGCTCGGCGAGCCGCAGTTCGAGGGCCAGACGAAGACGAAGCTGGGCAACACCGAGGCGAAGACGTTCGTCCAGAAGATCGTCCACGAGCACGTCACGGACTGGTTCGACCGCAATCCCAACGAGGCGGCGGACATCATCCGCAAGGGCATCCAGGCGGCCACCGCCCGCGTCGCCGCCCGCAAGGCCCGCGACCTCACCCGGCGCAAGGGGCTGCTGGAGACGGCGTCCCTGCCGGGCAAGCTCTCGGACTGCCAGTCCAACGACGCGAGCAAGTGCGAGATCTTCATCGTCGAGGGTGACTCGGCCGGTGGTTCCGCGAAGTCCGGACGCGATCCGCAGTACCAGGCCATCCTGCCCATCCGCGGCAAGATCCTGAACGTGGAGAAGGCCCGCATCGACAAGGTGCTGCAGAACACCGAGGTGCAGGCGCTGATCTCGGCCTTCGGTACCGGCATCCACGAGGACTTCGACATCGAGAAGCTCCGCTACCACAAGATCATCTTGATGGCGGACGCCGACGTCGACGGTCAGCACATCAACACCCTGCTGCTCACGCTGCTCTTCCGCTTCATGCGCCCCCTGGTCGAGGCCGGGCACGTGTACCTGTCCGCCCCGCCGCTGTACAAGATCAAGTGGTCCCGGGACGATCACGAGTATGCCTACTCCGACCGTGAGCGCGACCAGCTCATCACCCTCGGCCGCGAGCAGGGCAAGCGGATCAGGGACGACTCGGTGCAGCGCTTCAAGGGCCTCGGCGAGATGAACGCCGAGGAGCTGCGCGTGACGACGATGGACTCCGAGCTGCGTGTGCTGCGTCAGGTGACCATCGACGACGCCGCCGCCGCCGACGACCTGTTCTCGATCCTCATGGGCGAGGACGTGGAGTCGCGGCGCTCGTTCATCCAGCGCAACGCCAAGGACGTCCGTTTCCTCGACATCTGAGTCGGTCCGGCACCGCAGGCACCCATGGCCGCCAGAAAGGGACTTTGAACACCAATGGCCGACGACATCACCGCGGGGAACCCCGGAAGCCCGGAGGAGGGGCCGGCCACCGTGCCGCCCGTCGACCCGGAGATCGCCCTGCGCATCGAGCCGGTGACGCTGGAAACCGAGATGCAGCGCTCGTATCTCGACTACGCGATGAGCGTCATCGTCTCCCGCGCCCTGCCCGACGTCCGGGACGGGCTCAAGCCGGTGCACCGGCGCGTGCTGTACGCCATGTACGACGGGGGCTACCGGCCCGAGCGCGGCTTCTACAAGTGCGCCCGCGTCGTCGGCGACGTGATGGGGACGTACCACCCGCACGGTGACTCCTCCATCTACGACGCCCTCGTGCGGCTCGCGCAGTCCTGGTCGATGCGGATGCCGCTCGTCGACTCCAACGGCAACTTCGGTTCGCCCGGCAACGACCCGGCCGCCGCGATGCGGTACACCGAGTGCAAGATGGCCCCGCTGGCCATGGAGATGCTCCGGGACATCGACGAGGAGACCGTCGACTTCCAGGACAACTACGACGGCCGCAACCAGGAGCCGACGGTCCTGCCGTCCCGCTTCCCGAACCTGCTGGTCAACGGTTCGGCCGGCATCGCCGTCGGGATGGCCACCAACATCCCGCCGCACAACCTGCGCGAGGTGGCCGCCGGCGCGCAGTGGTACCTGGAGCACCCGGAGGCGTCCAACGAGGAGCTGCTGGACGCGCTGCTGGAGCGCATCAAGGGGCCGGACTTCCCGACGGGTGCGCTGGTGGTGGGCCGCAGCGGCATCGAGGACGCCTACCGCACCGGCCGGGGCTCCATCACGATGCGCGCCGTGGTCGAGGTCGAGGAGATCCAGGGCCGGCAGTGCCTGGTCGTCACCGAGCTGCCCTACCAGGTGAACCCGGACAACCTGGCGCTGAAGATCGCCGAGCTGGTGAAGGACGGCCGGGTCGGCGGCATCGCCGACGTCCGCGACGAGACGAGCTCCCGGACGGGGCAGCGGCTGGTCGTCGTCCTGAAGCGGGACGCGGTGGCCAAGGTCGTCCTCAACAACCTGTACAAGCACACCGACCTCCAGACGAACTTCGGCGCGAACATGCTCGCGCTGGTCGACGGGGTGCCGCGCACGCTGTCGCTGGACGCGTTCATCCGCAACTGGGTCTCCCACCAGGTCGACGTCGTCGTCCGCCGTACCCGGTACCGGCTGCGCAAGGCCGAGGAGCGGGCGCACATCCTGCGCGGCCTGCTCAAGGCGCTGGACGCGATCGACGAGGTCATCGCGCTCATCCGGCGCAGCGACACGGTGGACGTCGCGCGGACCGGCCTGATGGGGCTGCTGGAGATCGACGAGATCCAGGCCAACGCCATCCTGGAGATGCAGCTGCGCCGGCTGGCCGCCCTGGAGCGGCAGAAGATCACCGCGGAGCACGACGACCTCCAGAACAAGATCAACGAGTACAACGCGATCCTCGCCTCGCCGGTGCGTCAGCGCGGCATCATCAGCGAGGAGCTGACGGCGCTCGTCGAGAAGTTCGGCGACGACCGGCGCAGCCAGCTGGTGCCCTTCGAGGGCGACATGTCCATCGAGGACCTGATCGCCGAGGAGGACATCGTCGTCACGATCACCCGTGGCGGCTACATCAAGCGCACGAAGGCCGTCGACTACCGGGCGCAGAAGCGCGGCGGCAAGGGCGTGCGGGGTACGAAGCTGCGCGAGGACGACATCGTCGACCACTTCTTCGTCTCCACGACGCACCACTGGCTGCTGTTCTTCACGAACAAGGGCCGCGTCTACCGGGCGAAGGCCTATGAGCTGCCGGACGCCGGACGGGAGGCCCGGGGCCAGCACGTCGCGAACCTGCTGGCCTTCCAGCCCGACGAGCAGATCGCCGAGATCCTCGCGATCCGCGACTACGAGGCGGTGCCGTACCTCGTGCTGGCCACGAAGTCGGGGCTGGTGAAGAAGACGCCGCTCAAGGACTACGACTCGCCCCGATCGGGCGGCGTCATCGCCATCAACCTCCGGCAGATGGACGACGGCCGTGACGACGAGCTGATCGGCGCGGAGCTGGTGTCCTCGGCGGACGACCTGCTGCTGATCAGCAAGAAGGCGCAGTCCATCCGCTTCACGGCGACGGACGACGCGCTGCGGCCCATGGGGCGCGCCACGTCGGGTGTGAAGGGCATGAGCTTCCGCGAGGGCGACGAGTTGCTGTCGATGAACGTCGTCCGGCCGGGCACGTTCGTGTTCACGGCGACCGACGGCGGGTACGCCAAGCGCACGAACGTCGACGAGTACCGCGTCCAGGGCCGCGGCGGCCTCGGTATCAAGGCGGCCAAGATCGTCGAGGACCGCGGGTCGCTCGTCGGGGCGCTCGTGGTCGAGGAGACGGACGAGATCCTCGCCATCACGCTCAGCGGCGGTGTGATCCGCACGCGGGTCAGCGGGGTGCGGGAGACCGGCCGTGACACCATGGGCGTCCAACTGATCAACCTGGGCAAGCGTGACGCCGTGGTCGGGATCGCGCGCAACGCCGAGGCGGGCCGCGAGGCCGAAGAGGTCGAGGCGGTCGTCGACGCGGTGGTCGGGGACGGCGCGGAGGCGGCGGCCGACCCGGGCGCCACCGACGCGGCCGGACAGGGCGTCGCGGAGCCGGGCGCCGTCGAGCACACCACGGACAGCGAGGAGTAGGGCGTGAGCGGTACCTCGGGCGGGGCGGAGCAGGGCGCGTCCCCTGGTGGCGGCCGCGGGCCCGCCGGTGGTCACGGACGTCACCCGGTCGGCGCGGGCGAGGGCACGAGCGGCGGCGGGACGCTGACGAGCGCGGCGCAGCCGCACCACCCGCCGCACGCCTACCCGGCGCCCGGCCACGGGCCCGGTGCCCCGCGCGCGGCCGCCGAGGCGCCGTCCGCCGTGCGGGTCCCCCGGACCGGGGCGCGCACCGTGCCCCGGACGCGCAAGGCACGGCTACGGGTGGCCAAGGCGGACCCGTGGTCGGTGATGAAGGTCAGCTTCCTGTTGTCCATCGCGCTCGGCATCTGCACGATCGTGGCGGTGGCCGTCCTGTGGATGGTCATGGACGCGATGGGCGTCTTCTCCACCCTGGGGAAGACGATCGCCGACGCGACGGCCTCGCCCGACGGCTCCGGGTTCGAGCTGGAGGAGATGCTGTCACTGCCCCGCGTGCTGCTGTTCACGGGCGTCATCGCGGCCATCGACGTGGTGCTGGCGACGGCTCTGGCGACGCTGGGGGCCTTCGTCTACAACCTGTCGGCCGGATTCGTCGGCGGTGTGGAGCTGACCCTCGCGGAGGACGAGTAAGCGCAGGTGGCCGGGCCCGGTCGGCTCAGCCGGCCGGGCCGCGGAACCGATTTTGGGCCGGGGCGGGAATGCGCTAATCTTTCCGTGCAGCGCGGGGCTATAGCTCAGACGGTTAGAGCGCTTCCCTGATAAGGAAGAGGCCACAGGTTCAAGTCCTGTTAGCCCCACCGCCTTGAACGCCCCGGACCGACACGGTCCGGGGCGTTCTGCGTCAGGGGCAGGACTCCTCGAACTTGACGACGTTCAAGGTCACCGGCTCGCCGTCGAAGGGCGCCCCGCCGGCCGGCTCCTGGGAGCAGACCTGCCAGTTCGAGCCCACCAGGACCATCCGCTTCTCACCGGACGCGTCGTTCACGGTGATGGACGTGTTGTCGGGCAGGGCGTCGCGGGCGACGTTGGCGGACTCCCCGACCACGTCCGGCATCGTCCCCTCCGCCGCGTCGGGTCCCGTGCCGGTGACGTCCTGCGCGGGGCAGTCCTCCTCCAGTTTCACCGTGCCGAAGTCCACCTCGACGTCCACGGGGTGCTCGCCGGCGGCCGGGGTCTGGAAGCACACCTTCCAGTTGCGGTCGAACGCCTGCATCCGGTCCCGCCCGGCCGAGTCGTGCGAGGTGAGGTCGGAGAAGCCCGCTTCCTGTGCGGCGTCCTGGGCCGCCTGGAGCCCCTTGCCGGTGAGGTCGGGCAGTGCGGCGGTCTCGGGGGTGCCGGTGGAGGGCTCGTCCGGGGCGGGCTCCCCGTTTTCCGGTGTGTCCCGGGTCGAGCCGGACGACGTGTCGTCGTTCGTGGCGTCCTCGGTGCAGCCGACGGCGGTGATGAGCGTAGCGGTGAGCACCGCGACGGCGGTGGCACGGATGCGATGGTGCATGCGAGGTGACCTTTCGGCGGCAGTGGGACACGTGGGGTGGCGGAATGAAGACACCGGAGGAGGTCTCGATGGTTGCGCAGCGAGAGGGAGTCGTCACGCGACGGTGTGTGGGCGGAGCCCGCTCGACCGCGACACCACGGCGGGCCGGGCTCGGCTCGACCGTGGCGTGGCGGGGAGGAGAGTGCGGCGTCGGTGCACGAGGGCGTTTCTACCGGGGGGTTGTATCATCGGGCGCCAGTAGGGTCTGACGTCGTTGAAGGACGAGGTAACGCCGTGAAGAAGCTTCTCCTGTTCGCGCTTGCCGCCATCGGCGGACTCCTCGTGTACCGCCAGATTCAGGCGGACCGTGCCGAGCAGGACCTGTGGACGGAGGCCACCGACTCCGTGCCCGCGGGCACGGGTGTGTGAGCCGCTCCGCAGTCCGGTCAGTGTTCGGTTGAAAGCCCCGGCCCCCGGCCGGGGCTTTTGCCGTCGCTGTTGCCCCACCGTGACGGCAGGCGCCTTGAACTGTGCAACGGCAAACCCTAGCGTCGGGTGTGGGGGCCTCCGGGTCCCGTCGCCGAGGTGATGGTTCGTCAGTTTTGCGGTTCGGTGCCCGGCCGCGCGGTGAGGTGGGCGCCCGGACGGCGCTCGTGATGGTTGGCCGGTTAGCAGGAGCGACGATATGGGGAGGGGCGGCGCATGGGGAAGCGGCGCGTGACGGGCGCGGGGGCCGCCGCCCTGGCGGGACTGTGCGCCTCGGCGGTGCTGTCGGGCCCGGCGGTGGCGGTCGGGCAGGCCGAGGACGCCGGGGAGGCGCCGCCCACGTACGCCGTGGCGGAGGACGCCACGCCCGTGGAGGGCACGGCCAGCAGTTCCGGTGGGCCCGAACTGCGGCCGGGACTCTCCACGGACAGCATCGGGCCGGGCGAGGAGAGGTTCTACAGCGTCACGCTGGACGACACCTCGACGGTCTACCTGTCGGCCACGGCGGCGCCGAGGCCCGGTGCGGAGGTCCGGTCGTTCGGCGAGAAGCTGTCCATGCGGCTGCTGACCGTCGAGGGCGACGCGTGCGACACCGCGGGGTCGGCGACGTTCGGCACCACCTCCGCGTACCCCGTCAGCGGCTACGCGGCACGCCGTGTCGGCGGTGGCATCGAGGTGTGCCAGGAGGCGGGCCCCTATCTGTTCCAGGTGGTGCGGGAGAGCCCGGAGGAGTCCGACCAGGCGCGGTGGCCCATCGAGATCGGCTACCACGTCGAGCCGGGGCTGGAGGGTGCCGTGCCCGGTCCGCCGGGTGTCTCGGGGGGTGAGGAGCCGAAGGCGCCCACGCCCCCGTCCGGAACGGCCCGGCAGGCCAGGGGCGGCACCGGCTTCAACGACGCCGGTGCGGTGGCCGACGGTGTGTGGCGGGACGGGGTCAGGGCGGGTGAGTCGCGCTTCTACCGGGTGCCGGTGGACTGGGGGCAGCAGCTCTTCGCCCGGCTGGAGGTGCCGAACGCGGCGGTGGACGGGGACGGCGCGGCCGGGTTCGTGTCGGACGCCTTCTCGCTCCGGTTGTACAACCCGGCGCGCGCGGCCCTGTCCGACAGCGACTTCGAGACGTACTCGGGTGAGCAGGCCGCGATGAGCCTGGCCGGCGGCGCGGTCGACTACGGCAACCGCTTCGCCGACGAGGGCCGGGGCCGCAGCATCGCGGGCTGGCACTACCTCCAGGTGACCTTCCACCGGGACATGGCCGCCCACTTCCCCGACGGTGCCGACGTCACGCTGCGGGTGACCGTCGACGGTGCGGCGCGGGAGGCGCCCGCGTACGTGAGCGACGCGTTGCCGGCCGGTTTCGGGGTCACGGACGAGGACCGGGAGGCGGCCGAGCAGGGCCTGACGGCGGCCGAGGCGGTGGCCCGGCGGGACGGCGGGCTGCGGCTGCTGGCCTACGGGGCCTTCGGCACCGGCACCGCGCTGCTCCTCGGCCTCGGCGCGTGGTGGCTGGTCGGCCGACGGCGGCCGGTCGCGCCCGGCGCGCCGCCGGTGGGCGCCGGGCAGGGCTACGGCTACCCGCCGCAGGGTTACGGTCCGCCCGGCACGCGCTGAGCGGGACGTCCGGCACCGGGCCCGGGCCCTCAGGCCCTCAGGACTGCGTCAGCGCCCAGACGCCCACGGCGAAGCACAGCAGCGCGAGGGCCAGCACCGGGACCGCCACCACGACGGGGGGTCCCCCGCGCCGCGCGGGGGTCGCGCTCCCCCCGGCCGGACCGAAGGGCTCCGCCGGGTGGGCCCCGGGTGCCGGGAAGGCGGCGGCGGGGAGCAGCGGCGTCGGGCTGGGGGTGCCGGTGACGGGGGCGGACGGCCTCGGCTCCGGGTGCGGGGCCGGGGGCCGGACGGGTGTGGGCGGGGCCAGGTGGAAGCTGCCGGTCGTCGACGCTTCGGCCGACGGGAGGGGCGGTGCCGCGGGCTCGTGCGCGGCACCGGGCGAGGCGGGGGTGCGGGGGCCGTCGGGGCCGTAGCCCTGCGGCAGGGGGCCGATCTGGTCGAGGACCTCCACGGTGTCGATGGTCCTGCCCAGCGGCAGGGTGACCCCCGCGTCCAGCAGCTCCAGCGCTCCGGCGAGGGCCTTGCGGGCTCCGGTGGCGGTGCGGAAGCGGGCGTGCGGGTCGGGCTGGAGGAGCCCGCCGAGGACCTGCCACAGCGGCTCGGGCACTGGGTCGGGGGCGTCGGGCACCCCGTGCTCGTAGGCCGTGAGCAGGGCCTGGGAGTCCGGCTTGCGGCCGGTCAGCAGGTAGAGGCCGACGAGGCCGACGGCGTAGAGGTCGGCGGGGAAGTCCGGCTCGGCGCCCAGCATCTGCTCGGGGGCGAAGTAGCCGGGGGTGCCGACGACGTAGGCGGTGTCGGTGAGCCGGGGCTCGCCTTTGCGCATGGCGATGCCGAAGTCGGACAGCCGCAGGTGGGGGCGGCCGGTGCCGGTGGCGTCGAGGAGGATGTTGGCGGGTTTGATGTCGCGGTGGACGACGTCCTCGGCGTGCACGGCGGTGAGGCCGGCGAGCAGCTGGTCCAGCAGGCCGCACACCAGGCGGGGCGGCAACGCGCCGTAGTCGCCGATGAGATGGGCGAGGGAGCCGCCGCGCACGAGGTCCATGGCGAACATGACCTGGTCGTCGTCGGCGGCCCAGCTCGTGGGGGCGAGGACGTGCGGGTGGTCGATGCGCAGGGCCTGTTCCCGCACGAAGCGCAACAGGGCGTGGGCGTCGCTCTGCTGGAGGACCTTCGCCGCCACGTACCGCTTCCGGCGGTGGTCCCACGCCCGCCAGACGGCGCCGGCACCGCCCCGGCCGATCGGGTCCACCAGTTCGTACCGGCCAGCGAAGACCTCGCCCATCGTGCCGTGCCGCCCTCTCGACTCCCGCGCTCAGCCCTGGTGGGCCTCGTAGTGCCTGACCGCGTCCGAGGTCTTGCCCGCCCCGTACACCTTGAGGAACTCTGCCAGCTCGGGGTGGGTTCCTGCGAGGGTCTGGGAGGCCTCCAGGATCTCCTGGGCGTCGGAGATGGCCCGCAGCAGGGACTGGATCTCGCGGACGGCGCGTTTGACGGTGTTCTGCTGACCCGACGTGGTGGTGCCGGCCGCGCCGCCCAGCACGCTCTGCCCGGCGGAGCGGCGGACCTCCTCCATGCGGCGGGTGGCGTCGGCGGCGCTGACCTGCCCGCTCGCCACCTCCCCCGCCAGTTCCTGCAGCGCCTGGACGCGCTGGACGACGGCCGGGTTGCCGATCTTGGCCCGCTGTCCGCTCATGAGCTGCGAGAGCATCGGGGCCGACAGGCCGAGCACGGTGGCCAGCCGCGCCTGGTTGAGGCCCAGGTCGTCGATCAGCCGTCGGAACAGCGTGCCCAGCGGCTCGCCGTACCAAGCGCTCTGCAGCTCCCGGGCCTTGGCCGTGGGGTCCTGCTGTGCTGCTTCCATGAGTCTCCCCTGTGTCTCCCCTGTCCGCTTCGCGCCAGCGAACTTGCGGTGCATCCTACGGAGCCGTGCCCTCCGGGGCGATACCCGGTCGGAATCGGACGGCCGGAGCGGGTACTCTGGTGGCCGACGGGGCCTTAGCTCAGTTGGTAGAGCGCTGTCTTTGCATGGCAGATGTCAGGGGTTCGACTCCCCTAGGCTCCACTCGGTCGAAGCCCTCCGAGCTGCGGGAACGCGGTGCCGGGGGGCTTTGTCGTGGGCGCCGGGCCGTCGCTGCCGAACTCATCTCCCCCTGTCCGCGCGGGAGTTCCGAGATCGGCCCGGTGCGATGTCCACCGGGGCGCGCAGCGCGCCCTGTGCGACGCGCGCACGGGCTGCGGCTGGTCGTCGTCCGTCCGGCAGACCCGGCGGCGGACGGCCGGGGGCGGCTGCGCCGCGACGAGGCGGCCGACCTGGCGGCGCTGGAGGCGATCCCGGCCCCCGGCCGGGACGGTGAGCGGACGGCACCGCCCACGTCTGACCACCGGGGCCCTGGGGGGCGAGGGCCCGGGGTCACCCGGGTGGGCGGTCCGGGAGGCGGGGCTCCGGGGCCCGTGGGAGCCTCGAACGGAAGCGATGGCCGCCGTCCGTGCCCGTGGACCCTCGGGGGCGGAGGCGCCTGGACCCGCCTCGCCGGAGCGCAGTGGTATGGATGGTGACAGCTCGTTCCTCTCCTCACCGGAGTCGGCGGAGCCGCGCGAGAACGCGTACCTGGTGTTCGACGAGGAGGGGGTCGTCACCGGGTGGAGCCCGCCGGTGGGCCCGCTGCTCGGGTACCCGGCGGCGCGGCTGCGGACGCTGCGGGCCCGGGACCTGGTCGACGACGCCGTGGCGGCGCGGCTGCTCGCGCGCGGGGACGGTGAGACGGACCCGGCGCCCGTCCCCGTCCGGTGCGCGGACGGGGCCCGCGTGGAGCTGGTGCTGCGACCGCACCGCATCCGGGTCGGGGCGGACGCCTGGCAGTCGCTGGTGGAGCTGGAGGATCCGGAGCTGGTGCGCCGTCGCTACTTCCGCGACGCCGTGCTCCGCGGCCTGTTCGCCAGGTCGCCGTTCATCATCGACGTGTTCGACGACCGGCTCCGCTTCCTCGCCCAGAACCACTCGCAGATCCGTCCGCACGGTTCGGCGTCCCGGGTGGTCGGGCTCACCATGCGGGAGGCGGCTCCGGGGGGCCACCTGGACTACGACGCCTTCGAGGAGCGTCAGCGGCGCGTGCTGGAGACCGGGGAGCCGCAGATCGCGGGGGAGATCCGGGGACGGCTGCCGGGCGAGCACGACCGGGAGGTCGTCTACTCGGAGACGATCGCACCGCTGCGCGACGTCTCGGGCGCGGTGATCGCGCTGCTCCACCTGGTGCTGGACACCACGGACCGCGTCCATGCCCGCGAGCGCCTCGCGCTGGTGAACGAGGCCAGCGGGAAGATGGGCACGACCCTGGACGTCACGCGGACCGCGCGGGAGATCGCCGAGGCCGTCGTGCCGGGCTTCGCCGACCTGGCGTGCGTCGATCTGCTGGACCCCGGGGACGGGACGGAGGAGGCCCGGCTCACCCGTCGGGCTGCCGCCGGAAGCGCCGGGGCGCCCGGCACGTCGCTGCCGCTCCCGCCGCTCCCGCTGGCGCTGGGGGTCCTGCGTGACGGTGGGCCGCTGCTCCTGACGGGTGAGCGACTGGCCGCCGAGCTGGCCTCGACGGGCCGTGCCGCGGGGGAGGGCGGGCCGCACTCGTGGCTGCTGGTGCCGATGCGGGCCCGGGGCGAGTCGCTGGGCGTCGTGGGCTTCGCCCGGTCGCGCTGGTCGCCGCTCTTCGAGCCGGACGACGTCCTGCTGGCGGAGGAGCTGGCGGCGCGGGCGGGGGCCAGTGTGGACAACGCGGTGCGGTACTCGCAGGAGCGGGCCACGGCGCTGGCGTTGCAGCGGAGCCTGCTCCCCCAGCGCTTCCCGGACGTGATGACGCTGGAGTCGGCCTCGCGCTACCTGCCGTCGTCGGGGCAGCCGATGCCGGGCGGCGCGTGGTTCGACGTGCTGCGGCTCTCCAGCGCCCGCATCGGCCTGGTGGTGGGCAGCGCGCCCGGCACGGGGCTGGCCTCGGCCGTCACCATGGGCCGGGTCCGTACGGCCGTGCGGACCCTCGCGGACCTCGACCTGCCGCCGGACGAGCTGCTCTCGCAGCTGGACGACCAGGTGCGGCGGCAGCAGGAGGAGCTGGCCGAGGGGGCCAGCAGCGCGACGGGGACGACCTGCGTGTACGCGGTGATCGACCCGGTGGCCAGGAGCTGCACGCTGGCCACCGCCGGGCACCCGGCGCCCGTGCTGGTGCCGCACGGCGGGGCGCCCGGACGGGTCGACGTGCCGTCGGCGCCGGCTCTCGGAACCGGGGCGCCGCTGTTCGAGAGCCGGACGCTGCCCCTGGACGAGGGCGACGTCCTGCTGCTGCACACCGGCCCGGCCCCGGAGCGGACGGCTCCGGACGTGTGGGTCGACGCGGTCGGTGCCTGCCTCGACGGGCACGGGCACGGGCACGGGCCGTCACCGGAGGTCGGCGGCGACGGCGGTGACGGCCCGGAGCTCCCACTCGACGCCCTGTGCGACGGCGTGCTGGCCCGCCTCGGGCCGTCGGAGCTCGGCACGGACCTGGCGCTGCTCTCGGTGCGTGCGCACCCGCTGCCCGAGGACCGGCACGCCGCCTGGGAGCTGCCCGTCGATCCGCGTTCGGTGGGTCGTGCCCGCGAGCTGACGGCCGCGCAGCTGACCGCGTGGTCGATGGAGGAGCTCGTTCCGACCACGGAACTGCTGGTCAGCGAGCTGGTGACCAACGCCGTCCGCTACGGCTCCCCGCCGCTGCGCCTGCAGCTGATCTGGGGGCGGACCCTCGTCTGCGAGGTGTGGGACGGCAGCAGCACCGCCCCCCACGTGCGGCGGGCCCTCGACACGGACGAGGGCGGGCGCGGGCTCTTCATGGTCGCCCAGCTCGCCGAGTTGTGGGGGACGCGGTACGGGCCGCGCGGGAAGGTCATCTGGGCGGAGGAGGCCCTGTGACGGTCCCCGGCGGCCCCCGCCCGCGGTGTCAGGGCGTGCCGACGGGGGGTGCCGGTGCGGGACACGCGACGTCGCCGGGGCGCACGCTGAGGTCGAGGCGCGGTGTGGTGAGGAGGCCGGGGATCTGGATGTCCTGGACGGTGCCGGTGATGCCGTCGAACTTCGCGTAGCCGGCCTGGATGCCGAACCGGTGCTCGGGTGCGCCCAGCGGGTTGTCGACGGGGTTCCCCGCCTCGTCGTCGACGGTGGTGACGTCGGTGCCGTCGACGTTGAGGTCGACGACGCCGTCCATGTCCAGGACGCCGGTGGCCTCGCGGACGTCCAGCACCGTGTTCTGCGTGGTGATCTCCCACGAGGCGGGGTCGTCGTCGCCGAGGGTGAACAGGAGTGTGTAGGTCGTCCCCATGATCTCCTGCTGCTGGCTCAGGCACAGGCCGTTGATGACGCCGTCGGCGAAGCCCATGCGCAGGACGCGGACGGTGCCGGTCGTGCCGTCCGGCCGGGTGTGGGGCACGTCGACGACGGCGGCGCCGTACTGCGTGCCGTAGACGCTGCTGGTCGCCAGGCGCAGGGGACGGTCCTGGATCCTCAGGTCGAGCGCCAGCGCGCCGGACGTCATGGCGCCGGCCAGGCCCCCGGCGCTCAGGAGGGCCGGGAGGGCGACGAGTGCGCCGCGCCGCCAGTGGGTGCGCCCCTCGGGACGTGCGCGCGGGGTCATGAGGCCGTCACCGTGATCGTTCCGGGGAGGTGGATCGGGTTGTCGGTGTCGCTGATCCCGGCCTGTTCGTCGATGGTCCGGATGGCGTAGATCCGGCCCTCGAAGTCCTCGGCGCCGGCGGTCAGCGGGATGAGGGAGCCGAAGAAGTTCAGCAGCCCCTGGACGCCGCAGATCCTGACCAGGACGCGGACGCAGATGTTGGTGATGTCGCCCCACATGACGGTGGTCTGCGGGTTGCCCTGGTCGTCGGTGCCGCCGAGCGAGCCCTCCTCGGGCACGTCGATGACGACGGTGTGGCCGTCGGCGCGCTGGGTGACGTTCATGTGGCGGCGGATGGTCAGCTTCTTGAAGGTGTACTGCGTGGTGGTGACCTCCGTCCCGTCGGACAGCCGGATGCGGACGCCGGTCCGCACGCTCAGGGATCGGGCGAGCAGCCGGTCGATGCTGACCTCCAGCGGGTCGGGCGAGGGGAGGAACGGGACGCCCAGCGGCGGGTGTTCGGCCGCGACGGGGCCGGCCGCCGCGCCCTCCCGGCCGGGCAGGACGGCCGTGGCCACGGCGACGACCAGGGCGAGCGCGACGGCCAGGGCGCGGGGCGCGCGCCGGCCGGGCCGGTTCGGACGCGCGCCCGTCACGGACGGTCCGTCGGGTCCGGGGCGGGCCGACGGTGCCGCCGACGCGGCCGCTTGGGGCCCCAGCCGACCATCATCGAGCCGCCCAGCACGCCGAGGGCCATGCCGACGACGAAGCCGCCGAGGTTGGACGTCACCAGGGAGACGACGGCGAGGACGGCCCCGATGAGGCCGAACGTCCAGCGCTGGGAGGGCAGGACGAGCGGGACGAGCCCGGAGAGGATCATGCCGCCCCCGACGAGGTAGCCCGCCACGCCGCCGAAGCCGGTGGCGACGATGAGCTGGAGGGAGCTGAGGGAGAACTTCAGGACCGTCCAGCCCCCGGCGACGAGCCAGACGCAGCCCCAGAACGGGCGGGTGCGGCGGAAGGCGCCGAACCAGCCCCACAGGGCGCGCAGGGCGTGACCGGTCGCGCGGGCGCGAGGCCGTGCGCCGGGGCCCACGCCGGGGCCGGTGTCAGGGTGCTCGGCCGGGTGCTCGGCGGTCGTGGCGGGGGTCAGCATGTCGTCGCCTTTCCGCCGACGACCTTCAGCGTCAGCTGCGGCAGGGCGAGCGAGCCCGCGATCTCGGCGTCGTAGGCGGTGGCGTCCAGGCCGTGGAGCTCGACGGAGCTGCCGCCGTTCTCCCCGGTGGAGCCGAGGCCGAACGCGCCGGGCCGGGCCCCGGTCAGTGGCCTGCCGTCCACGAGCACCTGGTCCGCCGACTGCCCGATGACCGCGTTCTCCAGGGTGGTGACGCCCGAGGAGCCGAGCTCGACGGCCTGCAGGTAGAGGTTCGAGGCGTCGATGTCGGGGGTGAACTCGGTCGGTGCGCCGTCCTGGACGTCCTGGCCGGCCGTCAGGAGCAGCGAGTACGGGACGCCCGCGATCTCCTGGTGGACGATCGCGCACAGCCCGGCGAGACCGGCGCTCGCGAAGCCGACGCGCGTCATGCCGGTGTCCGTGGACGTGCTGCCGTCGGGGTGGCCGATCGGCGGGGTGTTGACGATCGCCCCGAAGCCCAGCCCGGAGACGCCGTTGGAGGTCAGGGAGAAGGGCTGGTCGGTGACGTTGAACGTGGCGGCGAGGGCGCCCTGGCTCAGGGCGCCGGCCAGCGCGCCGACGGCGAGGGCCGCCGGGACGAAGGCGAACGCGCCGCGTCCCCACCGGGTGCCGCGCCGGGTGCCGTCGTCGGCCTCGGCCAGCATGCGCCGGTTCCAGGACGCCACGCCCTCGGTGCCGGTGGTGCGCAGCCGGCGGAGTGCGTCCAGGGGGCCGAGGGCGGTACGGCGGTGGGCTCGGCGTCGGCGCGGAGCGGTGGAGTCCGGGCCGGTGGGGTCCGGTGCGCGGGAGGTGTCCGGGGAGGGCGGGGGAGGGGTCATGGCCGTCTGCTCCGTGGGTGTGCGGTGGGCGGGGGCGGTCACGGCGTGCCCGGTGCCCGGGCGGGCTCCGCGGCCGGGAGGCGCCGGAAGCGGCGCCACCGGCGGGCGGGACGCTCGGGCAGCCAGCCGAAGGCCATCGACCCCCCGAGGACGGCGAGCACCATGCCGACGACGAAGCCGCCGAGGTTGGACAGCGGGAAGGACGCGACCCCGGCGATCACCGCGATGACGCCGGCGGTGTGCCGCTGGCCGGGCATCAGGAGGATGAGCAGGGCCATGGCCATGAGCAGCACGCCGCCGGCCATGCCGGCGATGCCGCCCACCCCGACCTGGAGGATCTTCCCGAGGGGCGCCATGGGCAGGAAGAGGATGACGAAGCCACCGAGCCCCGTCCACAGCGCGCCCCAGAAGGGCCGGGTGCGGCGCCACCGGCGGAAGGCCGTGCGGGCCCGCCGCAGCGGTGAGCGGGAGACGGGGGCTTCGGAGGAGGGGGTGGGAGCCGGGTCGGTCGTCATGGCGGCCTCGCAGGAGTGCGGGAGGGGCGACGGTGCGGCGCGTGGTGCGTGCGGTGCGGGGTGCGGGGGTGGGGCCCGGCCGGCCGGGCCCCACCCCCGTCACACCGGCCGGGTCAGTCCGCGCAGCCCCGGTCGCCGTGCTTGATGCCGATGGAGAGGTCCGGCAGGGTGATCGCGCCGGAGATGGTGGCGCCGTTCGCGTCGGCGGCCAGCCCGTTCAGGTCGGTCCGGCCGCCGGTGGCGTCCAGGCCGAACTGGCCGGGGGTGCCGCCGGTGAGGCCCGTGTCCTTGATGTTCTGGCTGTCGGCGGCGGCACCGATGGTGTTGGGCGTGACGGTGCTGGCGTTCAGTGTGGCGGTGGCGGCGTTCACGGCCTGGGCGTCCAGGACGAGCTTGTTGGCCTGGAGGCCGTCGCCGGAGGCCAGCTGTTCGGGCGTCAGCGGGGTGTCGGCCGCCGGGGAGTGGATGTTCAGCGACCAGGTGCCGAGGTCGCCGATGACCGGCAGGTTCACGGACTGCGTCGCGTGGACGCAGATGCCGTCCAGCCCGGCCCGGGGGAGGCCGACCTGGGCCACGGCCTTCTCGCCGCCCGCGTCGACGGAGTTCATGATCGCCCCGATGCCGTCGGGGGCGGCCACGGTCTTGGAACTGAGGGTGAACGGGACGCTGGTGAGTGACAGGTTCGCCGCGAGGGCGCCCTGCACCATGGCGGCCGTCATGGCGCCGACGGCGATGCCGGCCGGCAGGGCGAGCGCGGCGGATCTGCGCCAGCGGGTGACTCCTCTGACCGATTCCTTCATGGGTTCTCCAACCGTCGTCCCCGCGCTCGGTGCGCAGGGGGGAGTGGGTCCGGCCGTGGGGCTCCGGGTGGGGACCGCCCCGGTGGGGGCGGAGGTTCAGGGGCCGTCGCCCGGCACCTGCGTCAGGTGCGGGCGGTTGCCGAGGCCGTGCGGGGCCGACGGCGGCCAGACGCGCGCGCCGACCCGCCCGGCGACGTCCTCCAGACGCCCCCACCCGTAGTGGCGGGAGTCGTCGGAGACGTCGGGGTTGTCACCGAGGAAGAAGAACCGGCCCGGCGGGACGGTCCGCAGGCGGGGCGCGGCCGAGCGGGTCCCGTCCGCCCCGCAGCAGTTGCCGGTGCGCCGGACCCGGTCGCCCCAGGCGTCGGACGCCACCCGGTGGAGGCGGTCGTCGCCCGCCTTCCGCAGCAGCACCTCGAAGGGGTCCTGCGGCGTGGAGACGATGCCGACGCGGTCGCCCGGCAGCGCGATGACGCGCTTGACGATGAGCACCTCCGTGCGGGGCCGGTGCATCAGGACGAGGTCGAACCGGCGGATGTCGTCCGCCGAGCCGGGGGTGGCGAGCAGGCGCTCCCCGTCGCGCAGGGTCGGTGCCATGCTGGCGCCCTCGACGCGTACGCTCAGCGCGGTGACGCCGACCGCGGTGCCGCCGCTCAGGACCGCGAGCACGGCGAGCAGCGCGACGAGGATCCGGCGCGGTCTCATCCGGCCGTTCCGTCCGGTGCGGGCCGGGGTTCGGGCTTCGGTGCTGTGGTCATGACGGGACCGTAGGGAGCGATCCCCGCGGCTTCCGTGACCGTACCGCTCAGTTTCGTTGACCGGGCCCGAGCCGGTAGCTGCGGGGCGTGGCGCCCGTCCATCGGCGGAAGGCCCGGTGGAAGGCGCTGGGTTCGGAGAAGCCGAGCTGTCGGGAGAGCGCCTCGATGGAGACGCGTCCGGAGGCGAGGGCGGCGATCGCGTGGTCCCGCCGCAGCCGGTCCCGGACCTGCTGGAACGACGTCCCCTCGGCGGCCAGTTGGCGGCGCAGCGTCTGCGGGCTGACGGACAGCCGGGCGGCGATCTGCTCGGGGGTGGGCAGCGGACCGGGCAGGGCCTGCCCGAGGAGGCGGCGGACGCGTGCGGAGACGGTCGCGGCGTAGTCGAGACGGGCGAGGACGTCCACGGGCGCGCGGCGCAGGAACGTCCGCAGCCCCTCGGCGTCCTGGAGCACCGGCTCGTCCAGGAGGGCGCGGTCGAAGACGATCGCGGTGCGCGGCGCGTCGAACACGCACGGGGCGCCGAAGAGCAGGGCGTACTCCGCCGCGTGGGCGGGCGCGGGGTAGGCGAACTCGGCGCGGCGCAGCGCGATCCGGCGCCGGAGCAGCCAGCCGGCGAAGCGGTGCCCGATGACCGTCGTGGCCTCCGAGCCGAAGTGCGCCGGGCCGTCGCAGTCGGCCAGGTCGAACTCCACGGCCGCCTCGTCCTCCGCGCCCCCGGTTTCGACCGGCCGGAGCCGGGGGCCGGCGGGGAAGAGGTCGTAGAACTCCCGGCATCGGCGCAGCGCGGCCCGCAGGTCGTGGCCGCCGCGCACGCCGCCGTACACGACGACCCGGCACATCATGGCGAACGTCCCCACCTTGAAGGGGATCGGTCCGAAGCCCAGCAGTTCGTCGTCCAGGGCGGTCCACAGGGCCTGGACGAGCAGGGTGAACTGGGCGGGCGACACCCGCGCGCGGTCGTCGTCCAGCGTTTCCGGCGCGATGCCCGCCCGGCGCAGGAGGGGTTCCGTGGGCAGGCTCCGCCGCTCGGCGCCGTGCAGGACGGCGCGGACGTGGTGGACGCTCACCGAGCGGGTCACCACCGCGGCCTCCCCGGCGCGCCCGGGTCAGGCGCGGCGAGCGGTGGGGTCATGGCCGGGGCCGGGGCGCCCCGGTGATGCTGGGGGGCACCGGCGGACCCGCCCGCCGGCCGTCCGCACCCACGCCCGTCCCCCCCTCCGACAGGAAGAGCCCCACCATGGACAGCGAGCTCTACACCGCCGACCACGACAGCTTCCGCGAGACCGTCCGCGCCTTCATGGAGCGGCACGTCGTCCCGTTCCACGACGCGTGGGAGAAGGAGGGCATCGTTCCGCGCGAGCTGTGGCGGGAGGCCGGGAAGCTCGGGCTGCTGGGTACGGACGTGCCGGAGGCCCACGGCGGCGGCGGGGTCGCGGACTTCCGGTACAACGCGGTCGTCAGCGAGGAGATCGTGCGGGCGGGCGCCTCGGGCGTCGGCTTCACGCTGCACAACGACGTCGTCGCGCCGTACCTGCTGCGGCTGACGACACCGGAGCAGAAGCGGCGCTGGCTGCCGGGCTTCTGCTCCGGGGAGCTGATCACGGCCATCGCGATGACGGAGCCCGGCGCGGGCAGCGACCTGCAGAACATCCGCACCACGGCCGTGCGCGACGGGGACCACTACGTCGTGCGCGGGTCGAAGACGTTCATCACCAACGGGATCAACGCCGACCTGGTCCTCGTCGTCGTGAAGACGGACCCGGAGCA
This sequence comes from Streptomyces chumphonensis, assembly GCF_014779715.1. GTDB lineage: Bacteria > Actinomycetota > Actinomycetes > Streptomycetales > Streptomycetaceae > Streptomyces > Streptomyces chumphonensis. The sequence continues at coordinate 98,349 of NZ_JACXYU010000015.1, read as the reverse complement.
GGGCGCGCACGGCACCAGCCTCCTCGCCGTGGAGCGGGGCATGCCCGGCTTCGAGCGGGGCCGCAACCTGGACAAGATCGGCCTCAAGGCGCAGGACACCGCCGAGCTGTTCTTCGACGACGTCCGGGTGCCGGTGGAGAACCTGATCGGTGAGGAGAACCAGGGCTTCGTCCACCTCATGGAGGCGCTGCCGCAGGAGCGGCTGTCGATCGCCGTCGTCGCCGTGGCGGTGTGCGAGCAGGTCCTGGAGGCGACGCTCGCCTACTGCAAGGAGCGGACGGCCTTCAACCGGCCGATCGGCTCCTTCCAGGCGAACCGCTTCACGCTGGCCGAACTGGCCACCGAGATCACGATCGCGCGGACCTTCCTGGACCGCTGCGTCACGCTGCACAACGCGGGCGGGCTGAGCGTCCCGGACGCCGCGATGGCCAAGTGGTGGACGACGGAGCTGCAGAAGCGGACCGTGGACACCTGTCTCCAACTGCACGGCGGATACGGCTTCATGTCCGAGTACCCGGTCGCGAAGGCGTTCCTGGACAGCCGGGTGCAGACCATCTACGGGGGCACCACGGAGGTCATGAAGGAGATCATCGGGCGCTTCCTCGGCCTGTGAGTGACGCCCGCCCGCCCGGGGGGCCGCGTCCGCGGTGCTCACCACGTGCGGCGGGTCAGGGCAGGAGGTACGCCTTGCGCCACAGGTGTCCGGCCGGTCCTCCGACGAGTCCGGCGTCCTGGAGGAAGGGCATGATCTTCTCCCCGGCGAACCGCACCGACGCCCGGTAGTGCGGGTTGGCGTGGGCGGCCCGCGTCGCGGCCCTCGGGTCGAGCCCGACGGCGGCGTAGGCGCGGGGGTTGAGCAGGCTGCGGGAGATGGCGAACGACACGGTGGCGATGAGCGTCTGCTGGTAGCTCAGCTCGGCCCGCCCGATGCCGCGCCGGGTGCCGCGGACGACCTCCTCGCGGGCGAAGGTGACGTGCCGGGCCTCCTCGACGATGTGGATGTGGTTGACCATCCGCAGCAGGGGCTGGATCGAGTCGTCGCCGACCATCTCGCGCTGCAGCCGGTCGGTGATCTCCTCGGCGACGAGGATGGAGCCGTACAGCGCGGGCCCGTAGGAGAGGGCGGGGAGGATCTTGGCGATCTGGTGGAGGAAGCGGGGCGGGCCGTAGTTGGGGCAGCCGATGCGCTCGACGAGGCGGGCGAACATGGTGACGTGCCGGCACTCGTCGGCGACCTCGGTGAGGGCGTACTGGACGTGCGCGGTCGTGGCGTCGCCGTTGTAGGCGGCCTTGACGAGCATCTTCATGAGCAGCAGCTCGAACCAGAGGCCGACGCTCGCGATGGTGGCCATCTCGTGCTTGCCCAGCTCGCGCCGCTGCTCGTCGGACATGCGCTCCCACAGCGGCGTCCCGTAGAGGGAGACGCGGTGCGGCAGGATGTAGTGCTTGTCCGGGTCCAGGGGGGCGTCCCAGTCGATGTCGATGTCCGGGTCGTAGGACTTCTTCGCCGACGAGGCGAGCAGCCGCGCGGCGGTCTTCTCGCGGTCTCCCACCTTCGCGTCGGTCCGTAGGCGTGCCATGCCACTCAACTCCCTCGGGACGGGGCCGGACCGCTGCCCGGGCACAGGGGGCGGCGTCCGCCGCAGTATCTGTTACCTCAAGTAGCGGTTACTTGGGGTAGCATGAGCGGCGCACGCGTGGGAGTCAAGAGCGGAAGTGGGCGTGAGGCCCGTGGACGGACGCAGGGAGCGGTGGAGCTCGCACCGCGCCGCACGCCGCGAGGAGTTCGTCGAGGCGGCGCTGCGCGCCCTCGCCCGGCACGGCCCCGAGCTGCGCGTCGAGCAGGTCGCGGCGGAGGCCGGGGTCAGCAAGCCGGTGCTCTACCGCCACTTCACGGACAAGGCCCACCTGCTCGCCGCGCTCCACGACCGGGTGGCGGTCCTGTTGATGGAGCGGCTGGAGCCCGCCCTCGATCCGGACGACCCGCCGCACCTGCGGATCAGGACCGGCGTCGACGCGTTCCTCTCGCTCCTGGAGGAGCACCCCAACCTCTACCTGCTGGTCAGCCGCACCGTGCCCGCCGGTGCGACGAACGAGGGCGAGGGCGTGCGGGCCGGCAAGGAGCTGGCCGCCCGGGCGCTCACCCAGCTCTTCGACGACTACCTGCACGCCTACGGGCTCGACACACGCGGTGCCGCGCCGATGGCGCACTCCGTCGTCGGCATGGTCCACAGCACGGCCGAATGGTGGCTGGAGAAGCGGTCGATGAGCCGTCAGGAGGTCGTGGACCACCTGAGCGAGACCGTCTGGGACTGCCTCGACGGCTATCTGCGGCGCCGTGGCGCCCGGTTGGACCCCGACACCCCCACCAGCCCCGACGACGTGCTCGCCGCCCGCGCCGAGCACACCCGAACCCCCGACTGAGGAGCCGCCGTGTCCGATGCCCGCCAGCTGCCCGCTCCGGACGAGCAGCCCGCCCCGCACGCCCCGCACGACGACGGGTACAGCGGGGCGGCCACGCTCGTCACCGACGGCGCCGAGCTCTCCGTCACCGTCGAGCTGCGCGGCCACTTCCAGCCGATCGACGGCCACTACCGGTGGTACGGGAGGCTGGCCGCCGATCCGGAGGTCACGCGCCTGCTGGGCGGACGGCGCGCCTCCGTGACGCTGCGCACCCCGCAGGGCCGGGCCCTCGCCGAGGCCGCCGACCCCGACCCGTGGGGCCGCTACCGCGTCACGGGCACGGGGACGCCGCCGTTCCGCACCGCGGGCACCCGTCCGCCCGGGATGTGAGGGCGCCGCTCAGCCCGCGCGCAGTTCCTCGGGCGGCGTCCGCTCCTCGTCCACCGGCTCCGTGCGTTCCAGCTCCGCCCACACGATGTAGCGGTAGGCGGAGCTGAACATCGGGGTGCACGTCGTCAGGGTGAGGTAGCGGCCCTCCTCTGTCTTCCCGGATCCCTCGGGGACGTCGGCGAGTACGCCGACGTTGTACTTCGAGGTCTCCGGCAGCTTCGCGTAGACCGTGTACACGTACCAGGTGTCCTTGGTCTCGAAGACGACCGGATCACCCTCGTCGATCTTGTGGATGTTGTGGAACTTGGCGCCGTGCCCGTCCCGGTGCGCGGCGAGGGTGAAGTTCCCCGACTCGTCCCACGGCATCGCGGACTTCTTCGGCTTCTCGTAGTACCCGGCGATGCCGCCGTTCAGCTTCTCCGGGTCGGTGCCGGGGAGGACGAGCACGTCGTCGTCGCTCATCGCGGGCACGTGCAGGAAGCCGATGCCGTCCTTCGGGTCGAAGTCGGCCGGAGCCCGGTCCTCCCCCGCGCCGTCCCCCTCCTCCTGTTCGGCCCACTGGTCGCGCAGCTCGTTGCTCTCCCTGCCGGCCTGGCGGTCGGCGAGGACGTTCGTCCACCACAGGGAGTAGGCGACGAAGAGGGCCATGACGAGGCCCGCCGTGATGAGGAGTTCGCCCAGGACGCTGACCGTCGCGGCGACGCGTCCGCGGGTGGGCCGGGACGGCCGCGGGCGCTCTTCGGTCTCCGCGCGCTCGTCCCGTTCGGTCACTGCCACGTGGTTCCACCGTTTCGATCATTGCGCCGGCCCGGCCGGCTATCCGACGAGCGCGTCCGGCTTCCCGTCGCCGCGCGGGCGCTCCTCGACCATTTTGCCCCAGACGATGAGACGGTACTTCGAGGTGAACTCGGGGGTACAGGTGGTCAGGGTCACGTAGCGGCCCGGCTCGGTGAAGCCCGACTTGGGCGGCACGGGGGCGATGACCTCCACGTCCGACGGCGTGGTCTGCGGCAGGACGCTCGTCATCTCGTAGACGTAGTAGGTGTCCGCCGTCTCGACGACGATGGGGTCGCCCGCCCGGAGCCGGTTGATGTAACGGAACGGCTCGCCGTGGGTGTTGCGGTGCCCGGCGACCGCGAAGTTGCCCTCCTCGTCCCAGGGCATCGCCGTCTCCAGGCCGGACGCCTCGTCGTAGTGGCCGACGAGGCCCTTGTCGAGGACGCCGTCCTTGTCGATCCCCTCGGCCACCGGGACGGCGACGTCCAACGTCGGCAGGTACATGAGGGCGAAGCCCTCACCGGGCTCGAAGGCGTCCGGCCGTCGCTCGGCCGCCTCCCGCGCGTCCCACTTCTCCTCCAGCCGACTGGTGGCCTGCTGCCTCTCGAATCCGGCCTGCACGTTCGTCCACCACAGCTGGTAGGCGACGAAGAGGAGCAGCAGCACGCCGCAGGTGATGAACAGCTCGCCGACGCCACGGCTGGCGATGACGGCGGCGTTCTCCTTGCGGGCGCGGGCGGCCCGGGCGGCGGCCCGGCGCCGCGCGGCGCGTCCCCCGACGGCCTCCCCGCCGTCCCGCCGTGCCGGGGGGCGGGCCCGCCGCAGGGCGACGGTCTCCGGATCGGGCTCCTCGCCGGGCGCCGGGACGGTCGGGGTGGCCGAGGCGGTCGGGGTGTCCGGGGCCGTGGGAACGGCCGGGACGGCCCGGGCGGGTGCCGGTGCCGGGGCGGCGGTGGGCCGGGGGGCGGGGTCCTGCGGGGGGCCGCCCGGGGTGTGCGGGCGGAACCAGGGGGAACCCCCGGCGTCCGGTGCCGGGCGTCGCGGCGCCGGGCTCCGCCGGTCCACGGGCCCCGCCCGGTCGGCCGGCTCCGCCCGCGCGTCCGGCTCCACCGGCCCGCCCGGCTCGGTGGAGGGGGGCCGCCGGCGGGGCAGCGGGTCGTTCAGCGGGTCGTCGAGGCGCCCGATCGCCGCCAGCAGATCCTGCGGATCGGCGTACGGGTCCTCGGGGGTCGTCACCTGCCGACCACCGGGGCCAGGCCCCGGGAGCGCTCGACGGCTCCGGCGTCACCGCACTCGGTGAGCCAGTTCGCCAGCATCAGGTGGCCCCACTCGGTCAGCACGGACTCGGGGTGGAACTGCACGCCCTCCACCGGCAGCTCCCGGTGCCGCAGGCCCATGATGACGCCGGAGTCGGTGCGGGCCGTGACCCGCAGGGCTTCGGGGACGGTGGCGGGCTCGGCGGCCAGCGAGTGGTAGCGGGTCGCCGTGAACGGCGAGGGCAGCCCGGTGAAGACGCCCGCGCCCTCGTGCACCACGGCCGACGTCTTGCCGTGCAGCAGTTCCGGGGCGCGGCCCACCACGCCGCCGTAGGCGACGACCATGGACTGCATGCCGAGGCACACGCCGAACACCGGGACCCCGGTGTCCGCGCAGTGCCGGACCATGTCCACGCACACCCCGGCCTCCTCGGGGGTGCCGGGCCCCGGGGAGAGCAGGACGCCGTCGAAGCCGTCCTGGGCGTGCGCGGTGCGCACCTCGTCGTTGCGCAGGACCTCGCACTCGGCTCCGAGCTGGTAGAGGTACTGGACGAGGTTGAAGACGAAGCTGTCGTAGTTGTCCACCACGAGGATGCGTGCGCTCATCGGTCCGCTCAGCCCTTACTCGTCGCCCGTGTCAGTTGTCGTCCACCGTCACGTCGCCGAACGGCAGCAGCGGTTCGGCCCACGGGAACACGTACTGGAACAGCACGAACACCGCCGCGAGGACGAGGACGAGCGAGATCAGCGCCCGCACGAGTGCGTTGCCCGGCAGATGCCGCCAGATCCAGCCGTACATGCCGTGGTGCCGTCCCTTCGGTCCCCGCCCGTGTCACGCGTAGCGGTGCGCCGGGTGCGGCGCTCCGTGCGGTCACCAGAGTACGTCGCCGGGGCGCGCCCGGGGCGTCAGTCCAGCGGCTCGGCGTACTGGAGGTCGACGGGGCCGGAGTAGCCGGGGAGCGTGGTGTCGTCGTGCCCCTCGACCTCCCAGCCGAGACCGTACGCCTCCACGTACTGCTTGTAGGTGCTGATGGCGGGTGAGCGGTCCAGTGCCTCCCGCAGCCGCTCCGGGTCGCCGACGGCCGTGACCTCGTAGGGCGGCGAGTAGAGCCGGCCCTGGAGGATCAGGGTGTTGCCGACGCACCGCACGGCGCTGGTGGAGATCAGTCGCTGGTCCATGACCTGGATGCCCTGGGCGCCGCCGGCCCACAGCGCGTTGACGACGGCCTGCAGGTCCTGCTGGTGGATGACCAGGTAGTCGGGCTCCGGCTCCGGCCAGCCGGGGAGGCGGGCGGTCGCGTCGGAGGGGGCGTCGGTGAGCGTCACCGTCAGGCCGGCGCCGCTGACCTCCTCCGTCTGGGCGGTGTCCGCGAGCTGCTCGGCCCGGCGGCGCTCGGCGGCGCTGCGGCCCTCGTCCCGCTCCTCGGCCAGCGCCTCGACCTCCTGGCGCAGCTCGGCGGTGGAGGACTCCAGCGTGCCGTTCTCGCGGCTGCGCTCGGCGATCAGGTCGGGCAGGCGGAGCATGGGGTCGTCACTGCGCAGGTCGGTGCCCTGCGCCGTGTTGAAGCTCACCCAGAAGATGAGGCCGGCCAGGGCGAAGACGCCGGCGCTGGCGGTCCGCGCGAGACCGGAGCGCAGCACGCGCCGAGGCCGTTCCGCGCCCGGGGGAGACGTCGACGAAGAGGTCACCGTACCCTTGTCTCCTTCCACCGCCTGGAACCACTACGCTAACGGACCACAGCACATCCGTTCAGCGCGCGGTCAAGCGCACCGACAGGAGACCCTCTCGTGCCGAAGTCCCGGATTCGCAAGAAGAAGGACGGTTACACCCAGCCCGAGGCGAAGCGGTCCAACAAGATCGACCTCTCCTCCGGTCGCAGTTGGGTCGCGCCGCTGATGCTGGCCATGTTCGCGATCGGGTTGGCCTGGATCGTCGTCTTCTACCTGACCGAGGGTTCCCTGCCCGTCGACGCGCTGGGCAACTGGAACATCGTGGTCGGCTTCGGCTTCATCGCGGTGGGCTTCGTCGTCTCCACGCAGTGGAAGTAGCGCGTCCCTTCCGTTTCCCCGTGACCGCGTCAGCGCTGGAGGGCCCCGTCCGCACCCGGCGCTGACGCGGACGTCTGCCCTTTCCCCGCTTCTTCGGGCTGGTCGGGGGCGTGCCGGGACAGCGTCCCGCATCGGGCCGAACCGGTTGTCCACAGGTTGTCCACAGGGCTGGGAAAAGTTCAGACGATCTGTGGATAACGCACATCGGGTTGACGCCGCCCGTCACGTCCGGACAAGCGTTCTCCCTTGTTCCCCCAGGGAAACGGACCTGTGTGCGAACGCCCGCGCGTCATGCACAAGATCCGCTACCACCTGTGGATAACTGCTCGTCCGGTGCCCGTCCGTCTCAGCCGAGCAGCGCGGACGTCCGGATGACGGCGGCGAGGACGAGGGCCCCGAGGAGCACCCCGCACGTCCCCCACTGCACCAGCGCCCGCCCCTTGCGCGGCGCGTGGATGAGGGCGAAGGCGAACACCGCGCCGATGATCAGACCGCCGAGGTGGGCCTGCCACGCCACCCGCAGTCCCGGAATGAAGCCGATGACGAGGTTGATCGCGAGCAGGACGAAGATCGGCCGCAGATCGTAGTTGAGCCGCCTCATCAGGACGGCGGTCGCCCCGAACAGGCCGAAGATCGCACCGGACGCGCCCAGCGACGGCTGGTTCTGCACGACGAGCACGTAGGACACGACGCTGCCGCCCAGCGCGGACAGCAGGTACAGGGCGACGAAGCGCAGCCGGCCCAGCGCCGCCTCCAGGGGCGGACCGAGGAACCACAGCGCCATCATGTTGACGCCGATGTGCCAGAACTCCGAGTGCAGGAAGGCCGAGCTCAGCAACCGGTACCACTCGCCGTCGGCCACCCCGACGACCTCCAGCCCGCCGGTCTCGACCTGCCCCGACAGGGCGAGGCCGATGAGCTGGAAGTCGTTGATGAACTGCCGCCCGAGCGCCAGCCCGACGACGAACACCGCGACGTTCAGCCCCAGCAGGATCTTCGTCACCAGGCGGGTGTCCTGCACCACCGTGCCGCCCGCCAGGGTGCGCGGCCGCACGGCCCGGCCGGCCGCCCCCGACGCGCCGCGCACGCACTCGGGGCACTGGTAGCCCACCGCGGCGTCGATCATGCAGTCGGGGCAGATCGGCCGGTCGCACCGGGTACAGCTGATGCCCGTCTCCCGGCCGGGGTGCCGGTAACACCCCGGCAGGGTGTGGCCGGGCCCCAGCCCGCCCTGCTGGTGCTCCATCGTCTTCCCCTTCGCCCTCTCGGCCGTGGCCGCCCCCACGCGACGGTCGCGGCCCCACCTGTATCGACGGACAGGTGGGGCGGACCGTTCCCCGGCCGCCGCGCCGCGGCGGACCGGGAGCGCGCGCTCAGCGGCGCTCGACGACCACCGACTCGATCACCACGTCGTTGACGGGGCGGTCCGTGCGCGGGTTGGTGTCGGTGGCGGCGATCTCGTCGACGATCTTCTTCCCGGCCTCGCTCGTCACCTCACCGAAGATGGTGTGCTTGCCGGTCAGCCACGTCGTCGGCGAGACGGTGATGAAGAACTGCGAGCCGTTCGTCCCCGGACCCGCGTTCGCCATGGCGAGCAGGTAGGGCTTGGTGAAGCCCAGGTCCGGGTGGATCTCGTCGCGGAACTCGTACCCGGGGCCGCCGGTGCCGTTGCCCAGCGGGTCACCGCCCTGGATCATGAAGCCGCTGATGACGCGGTGGAAGACGGTGCCGTCGTAGAGCTTGTCGGTCGTCTTCGCCCCCGTCTTCGGGTGCGTCCACTCCCGGGAGCCCTCGGCGAGCTCGACGAAGTTCTTGACGGTCTCGGGCGCGTGGTTCGGGAAGAGCTGGACCTCGATGTCGCCGCGGTTCGTCTTCAGGGTGGCGTAGAGCTGCTCGGCCACGATCTACCTTCCATAGTCCTTACTGACGGTCCCCGATCCTCCCATGGACCGCACGCCGCCGGGTCCGAGGCTCGCATCGGAGTGACGAACGGGCGACGTCGGGCGGCGCCGGCGTCCGGAGCGACGGAGTCGGCACGGAGCGTGGCATCGTCGGATCACGGGCCGTCCGGCTGCACGAAGTGCCCGAACCGGGGTACACGCAGCCGAACGCGTGACCCGAACGCCCGTCGAAGCATGCCGAATCCGCCGACGGGGGGCATGATCTCGATTCGGGTGTAAAGGCGAAGAAGGACGAGGATCGCCGGGGTACGAGTCCCCGGACCACGTGCCACCGAGGAGGAGGACACCGTGACCCGCAAGGACAGCGTGCGCGCCGCGACCGGCACCGCGAAGGAGAACGTGCGGCATGCCGCCGAGGTGGTGGGGCCCAGGGTGGGCCTGGCCGCGCGCCAGGCCCAGCACACCGCACGCGAACAGTACGCGGGCATGGTGGCGCCACGCCTCGCGCACGCCCGCACCGCACTGCCCCCGGCCGTGGACGACGCCGCCAAGCGCGCGGCCAAGCACAGCCGCAAGGCCGCCAAGGAGGCCCGGGGCTACGCCAAGGAGGCCGCGGCCTACGCCGCGCCGCGCGTCGAGGCGGCACGGGCCGCGGCGGCCCCCGCCCGGGAGGAGGCCATGGCCCGCTCCGCCGCCGCCCTGGCGGCCCTGCGGGGTGAGGTCACGGCGAAGGAGGTGCGGAAGATCACCCGCAAGCGCGCCCGCCGGGCGGCCTGCGGGCGGGGCCTGAAGCGGCTGACGGTGCTGGGCCTGGTCGCCGGTGCCGGCTACGCGGCCTGGCGCTGGTGGGACCAGCAGGCCAACCCGGACTGGCTGGTCGAGCCGCCCGCCCCGACCGACGTCTCGGAGGGCGGCGTCCCGTCGGACGCGTCGTCCCTCGACCCGGAGGTGGAGGCCAAGCAGGCCGAGGAGGCCGGGGACGCCGCACCGTCCGAGGGCGGCAAGAAGAAGGGCTGACGCGCCCGGAGCACCACGTGGGAGGAGCCGGACCCGTCACGGGTCCGGCTCCTCCCACGTGCGTCAACCGCGGGCCGGTCAGTCCTCGTCGCCGCCCCACTGGCCCTCGAAGAAGCCACCGATGGGGTTGTCGTCGCCGTTCCCGCCGTCGTCGTTCCCGTCCGGGACGGTCTGGATCGTGACGACGGAGCCCTTGGGCGCCTCCTGCTCCTCCTGCGGGTTGACCGCCGCGACGAAGGCGTTCTTGTCCGGTCCCTGGATCTGGACCTGGAAGCCCGCGTCCTGGAGCTTCTTGACCGCGGGCTGCACGCGCTCGCCCACGACCTTCGGCACCTTCACGTTCTCCTGCTCGGGCGCCTTGGCGACCTCCAGCGTCACCGTGCTGCCCTTGGCCGCCTGCTCGTTCCCGGACGGGCTCTGGCTGATGACGGTGTTCGGGGACTTGGAGCCGTCCTCCTTCTCCGTGACCTCGACCACGAAGCCGGCGCCCTCCAGCTGCTGGCGGGCCTGCTCGACGTCCTTGTTCGTCACCGGCGGGACCGTACGGGTCTCGGTACGCACGACGGAGAGCGTGACCTGGGTGCCGGCCTGGACCTTCTCCCCCCGGGCCGGGTCCTGCGCGATGACCGTCCCCTCGGGCTCGCTGGAGGAGGACACGGCCTCCTCCGTCACCTCGAAGCCGGCCTCCTGGAGCTCGCCGCGGGCGTCCTCGTAGGAGTCGCCCACCACGTCCGGCACCTCGATCGGGGCCGGGCCGTCGGACATGACCAGCGTGATCGTGTCGTTCCGCTCGACCTCGGTGTCGGGCTCCGGGTCCGTGCGGCAGACGGTGTCCTTCTCCTCCTCGCAGTGCTCCCGGGGCCCCTCGGAGACCTCCAGGCCGGTGTTCTGCGCCCGCTGGGTCGCCTCCTTCAGCGTGAGCCCGGTGAGCTTGGGCACGGCGACCGTGTCCGAGCCGCCTCCGCCGGACAGGGCCTTGCCGATGAAGATGGCGCCGATCAGCACGAGGATGCCGGCGGCGACGAGGAGGATCGTGGAGAGCTGGCTGTTCTTCTGCTCGCGGCGGCGACCGCGCGGCTCGTCGTACCCGTACCCGCCGTCGTCGTCGCGCATCGGCGGCAGCATCGACGTCTGTCCGGCGCCCGCCGTGCGCAGGGCCTGGGTGGGACGGTCCTCGGCGTGCGCGTGGGCGGCGCCGTAGCCCGCGCCGTACCCGGCGGCGCCGAGCGCGGCGGCGGCGCCGACCGGCTGCCCGTCGAGGGACGCCTCCAGGTCGGCGCGCATCTCGTCCGCGCTCTGGTAGCGGTAGTCGGGGTCCTTGGCGAGGGCCTTGAGGACGATGGCGTCCTGCTCCGGGGTGATCTCCGGGTCGAAGACGCTCGGCGGCTGCGGCTCCTCGCGCACGTGCTGGTAGGCCACGGCGACCGGGGAGTCCCCGACGAAGGGGGGCCGGACCGTCAGCAGCTCGTAGAGCAGGCAGCCGGTCGAGTAGAGGTCGCTGCGCGCGTCGACGGTCTCGCCCTTGGCCTGCTCCGGGGAGAGGTACTGGGCGGTGCCGATGACGGCGGCGGTCTGCGTCATCGTCATCCCGGAGTCGCCCATGGCGCGGGCGATGCCGAAGTCCATGACCTTGACCTGGCCGCCGCGCGTGAGCATGACGTTGGCCGGCTTGATGTCGCGGTGCACGATGCCGTTGCGGTGGCTGTACTCCAGGGCCTGGAGGATGCCGGCGGTCATCTCCATGGCCCGCTCGGGCAGCAGCTTGCGCCCGGAGTGCAGGAGCTCGCGGAGCGTGGAGCCGTCGACGTACTCCATGACGATGTACGGGATCGAGATGCCGTCGACGTAGTCCTCGCCCGTGTCGTACACGGCGACGATCGCGGGGTGGTTCAGCGAGGCGGCCGACTGGGCCTCGCGCCGGAACCGGGCCTGGAACGTGGGGTCACGGGCGAGGTCGACGCGGAGCGTCTTGACGGCGACGGTGCGGCCCAGACGGGTGTCGTGGGCCAGGTAGACCTCGGCCATGCCGCCGCGGCCGAGCACCTGGCCCAGCTCGTACCGCCCGCCTAGGCGACGCGGCTCGTCCATATCTCCAGCCCTCTCCGTTCGTCCGGACCGCACCGGCGTGGGGTCCGGCGGCGTGCTGCTCGGCATACGGTACCCGGACGCGGGCGGGCCACCGGAACGCCGAGCGACGCCTCGACGTCTGTGCGCAAGGTCACTGACGGCCCTCCAGCACGGCCCGCATGACGTCCTTCGCGATGGGGGCGGCCAGGCCGCCACCGGACACTTCGTTCCGCTGGGCGTCGCTGTCCTCGACCACCACGGCGACGGCGACCGGTGAGCCGTTGTCCGTCATGGCGTAGGAGATGAACCACGCGTAGGGCGTCTCACTGTTGTCCACGCCACGCTGGGCGGTACCCGTCTTGCCGCCTACGGTGACGCCCTCGATCTGGCCGTTGGTTCCCGTGCCGTCCTCGACCACGGTCTCCATCATCTGCTGGATCTTCTTGGCGTTGGAGGCGGAGATCGGCTGCCCCATCTCCTGCGGCTCGTTCTGCTCGACGACGCTGCGGGGGCCCTCCAGCCGGTCGACCATGTAGGGCTGCATGAGCTTGCCGTCGTTGGCGATCGCCGCCGTGATCATGGCGATCTGGAGCGGCGTGGCCCGGTTGGACGCCTGCCCGATGCCGGCCATCGCGTTCTGCGGGGCGTTGTCCTCGGGGTAGACGCTCTCGGCCGTGCGGATCGGGACGAAGAGTTCCTCGTTGTAGCCGAACTTCTCCGCCATCCCCTTCATCTCCTCGTTGCCGAGGTCGGCGCTGATGCCGGCGAAGGTGGCGTTGCAGGAGTACTGGAGGGCGACGCGCAGGGTGGCGTCGTCGCACGGGGGGTTGCCGAAGTTGGTGAGCTCCTTGTCGGTCTGCGGCAGCTCGTACGGGTCCTCGATGCCCGACTTCTCGTCGATGTCGTACTTGCCGCTCTCCAGCGCCGCGGCCGCGGTGAGCACCTTGAAGGTGGAGCCGGGCGGGTACGTCTCGCGCAGCGCCCGGTTGAGCATCGGCTTGTCCGGGTCCTCGTTGAGGGCGACCCAGTTGTCGCTGGCCTTCTCGTCGTTGCCGACGATGGAGCCGGGGTCGTAGGAGGGGGTGCTGGCCAGGGCGAGGATGGCGCCGGTGCGCGGGTCGATGGCGGCGACGGCGCCCTTCTTGTCCCCGAGGCCCTCGAACGCCGCGCGCTGGGCGGCGGCGTTCAGGGTGGTGACGACGTTGCCGCCCTCCATCGGCTTGCCGGTGATCATGTCGATGGTGCGGTTGAAGAACAGCCGGTCGTCGTTGCCGGTGAGGATCTTGTCGTGGATGCCTTCCAGCATCGTGGCGTTGAACACCGACGCGTGGCCGGTCACCGGCGCCCACATGGCGCCGTCCTTGTACGTGCGCTGGTACTGGAAGTCGCGGCTGTCGGTCTCGGTGGAGCCGGTGACGGCCTTGCCCTCGACGATGATGTCGCCGCGCGGGTGGGCGTAGCGCTCGATCAGCACCCGGCGGTTCTTGTCGGAGGAGCTGAGCTCCTCGGCCTGGACGAACTGCACCCAGTTGACCCTGACCAGCAGGGCGATCACCAGGATTCCGCAGAAGACGGCGATCTTGCGGATGGGCTTGTTCACGACCGCACCACCTGGGTCATCTCGACGTCGGGATTCGGGGCGGGCGCCGGCGCCGGGCGGCGCGCGGTGTCGCTGATCCGCAGCAGGATGGCGAACAGGGCCCAGTTGGCGATGACGGACGAACCGCCCTGCGCGAGGAAGGGCATCGTCATACCGGTGAGCGGGATGAGCGCGGTGACGCCGCCCGCGACGACGAACACCTGGATCGCGAAGGCGCCGGACAGGCCCACGGCGAGCAGCTTCCCGAAGGGGTCGCGGGCGGCCAGCGCCGTCCGGATGCCGCGTTCGATGAGCAGGCCGTACAGGACGAGGATGGCCATCATGCCCGTCAGGCCCAGCTCCTCGCCGACGGTGGCGAGGATGTAGTCGCTCTTGACGGCGATGCCGCCGATGAGGCGGGTGAAGCCCTCACCGAGTCCGGAGCCGAAGAGGCCGCCGGAGCCGAAGGAGTACATCACCTGGGCGGTCTCCGTGACGCCGCCGTTGGCGCCGAGCTGGAGCGGGTTGAGCCAGTTGTCGACGCGGTCCTGCACGTGCGTGGTCGTGGACGCCACGACGACCGCGCCGGCGGCGGAGAGCAGCAGGCCGAAGAGGACCCAGCTCGTGCGCTCGGTGGCGACGTAGAGCATCACGACGAACATGCCGAAGAACAGCAGCGAGGTGCCGAGGTCGGTCTCGAAGACGAGGATCATGAGGCTGAGGGCCCAGATCGCCAGGATCGGCCCGAGGTCGCGGCCGCGCGGCAGGTAGAGCCCCATGAAGCGGCGGCTGGCCAGGGCGAGGGCGTCGCGCTTGACCATGAGGTACCCGGCGAAGAAGACCGTGATGACGATCTTCGCGAACTCGCCGGGCTGGAGGGAGCCGACGCCGGGGATCGTCACCCAGATCTTCGCGCCGTTGACGGGCGGGAAGAACATCGGCAGCGCCAGCAGCACGAGCGCGACGGCCATGGAGATGTAGGTGTAGCGCTGGAGGATGCGGTGGTCCTTGAGGAAGACCAGGACCGCGAGGAACAGCGCGACGCCCAGCGCCGACCACATCAGCTGGCCGGGTGCGGCGTTCTCCGGCCGCACGCCGGGCTCCTGGTCGAGCCGCCAGATCAGCACGAGGCCGAGCCCGTTGAGCAGGGTGCAGATCGGCAGGATCAGCGGGTCGGCGTACGGGGCGAACTTCCGCACCAGCAGGTGGGCGACGCCCGCGAGCAGGCCGAGGCCGAGGCCGTAGCCGATCATCCCGGCCGGGAGGGTGCCGTTCTTGGCCAGGCCCACGTTGGCGTAGGCGAAGACGGGGATCACGACGGCGAAGACGAGGAGACCGAGCTCGGTGTTGCGGCGGCTGGGCAGCCCGCCCGCAGAGACCGTGCTCGTACCACCCGTGGTGCTGTTGCTGCTCATATGAACTCGCTGCCCCTCACGGCGTCCGGCACTGCTTCGCGAGCCGCTGCTGTTCGTCGGTCAGCCGGGGGCCGGGAGCGGGGTCGTCCGCCACCGGTTCGCGACCGTCCTCACCGCCGGGCTGGGAGCTGTCGGCGTCCTCCTTGGCCTCCTCGGCGGACGCCTTCTGGTCGGCGACGATCTCGCAGACCTCGGCCTGGTCCCCCAGCTTCTGGATCTTGTCCTCGGCCTGGGCCAGGGTGCCCATGGAGATGGTCTCCTTGACCTGGTTGCGCTGGTAGACGGGCAGGTACTTGAGTTCGATGCCGGTGTCCTCCCGGACCTCGCCGAGGTCCAGCGGGCCGAGCTTCTGGTTCAGCCCCTGGTAGAGGGCGACCCGGTCGCCCTCCGCGCCGATGTAGTACTGCCCTCTCGACCACTTCCAGGCCGCGTACAGGCCGCCGCCGAGCAGGGCGAGGGCGAGCACGATGAGCAGGCTCCGCTTGACCCAGCCGCCCTTGCGGGCCTTGCGCCGCCGGGCGGGCTCCTCGGCCGGGCCGTCCTCGTCCGTCCACTCCCCGAACGCGCCGGTGGCCGCGCCGCTGCCGGGCGGGCCGAAGCCCTCCTGCCCGTCCGCGGGGCCGGGCTGCTGCTGGGGCACGGAGCGGCTCAGCTCGGCGGCGCGGGAGGCCGGGGTGGCCTGCGCGCCGGGGCCGCCGGGCGGGTTCTGCGTCTCCGCGACGGCGCCGACGACGACCGGTGTGTCGTTGAGCTGGGCGGCGGGGGTGTCGTTGCCGTCGACGTCGAGGACGTCGGCGATGATCACCGTGATGTTGTCGGGGCCGCCGCCGCGCAGGGCGAGCTGGATCAGCTCCTCGACCGTCTCCTGCGGCCCCTGGTAGCTGCCGAGGGTCTCCTCCATCGTCTGGTGGCTGACCACGCCGGAGAGGCCGTCGGAGCAGATGAGGTAGCGGTCGCCGGCGCGGACCTCGCGGATCGAGAGGTCCGGTTCCACCCGGTCGCCGCTGCCCAGCGCGCGCATGAGCAGGGAGCGCTGCGGGTGGGTGGTGGCCTCCTCCTCGGTGATGCGGCCCTCGTCGACGAGTCGCTGCACCCAGGTGTGGTCCTGTGTGATCTGGGTGAGGACGCCGTCGCGCAGCAGGTAGGCGCGGGAGTCGCCGACGTGGACGAGGCCGAGGCGCTGCCCCGTCCACAGCAGGGCGGTGAGGGTGGTGCCCATGCCCTCCAGCTGCGGGTCGTCCTCGACCATCACGCGCAGCTGCTCGTTGGCGCGCTGCACGGCGTCGCCGAGCGAGGTGAGGACGTCCGAGCCGGGGACGTCCTCGTCCAGCTCGACGATGGTGGAGATCACCTCGGAGCTGGCGACCTCGCCGGCGGCCTGGCCGCCCATGCCGTCGGCGACCGCCAGCAGCCGGGGCCCGGCGTAACCGGAGTCCTCGTTGTGGTCGCGGATCATGCCGTCGTGTGATCCGGCGGCGAAACGCAGTGACAGACTCATGCGCACCTCGCCCGTCGGCTCCGGGTACATCCGCACGCTGCCCACCCTCCGGTCGTCATGTTCGTCTACTTCCGCAGCTCGATGACCGTCTTGCCGATGCGCAGCGGCGCACCGGGCGGGATCGGCGTCGGGGTGGTGAGTCGGCTCCGGTCCAGGTACGTGCCGTTGGTGGAGCCGAGATCCTCGACGATCCACTGGCCGTCGCGGTCCGGGTAGATCCTGGCATGCCGGCTCGACGCGTAGTCGTCGTCCAGCACGATCGTCGAGTCGTGGGCGCGGCCGAGGCTGATCGTCTGGCCCTGGAGGGCGACCGTC
Organism: Streptomyces chumphonensis; assembly: GCF_014779715.1. Classification (GTDB taxonomy): domain Bacteria; phylum Actinomycetota; class Actinomycetes; order Streptomycetales; family Streptomycetaceae; genus Streptomyces; species Streptomyces chumphonensis. The sequence goes on along the minus strand of NZ_JACXYU010000015.1, from coordinate 81,682 downwards.
GTGCCGGTCAGGGAGCCCTCGGTCACGACGAGCTTCGTGGGCGCGCCCCGGCGGCCCCGGCCGCCGCGTCCGCCGCCGGTGGACTGCTGCTGCGGACGGGCCTGCGGGCGGTCCGGGGCGCGGCGGGCCTGCGCTCCGGTCCGCTGGGTGACCCGGGTGCCGAACAGGTCGCTGCGGATGACCTGTACGGCCACGATGACGAACAGCCACAGTACGGCGAGAAAACCCAGCCGCATGACCGTCAGGGTCAGCTCTGACATTGCCCCCGCTTCACCCTTCGGCTTGCCGGTAAATGATCGTGGTGCTGCCCACGACGATGCGTGAGCCGTCGCGGAGCGTAGCGTGCGTCGTCCGCTGTCCGTCCACCACGATGCCGTTGGTCGAACCGAGGTCCTGCACGACGACCGTGGGGCCGGTGCGGATCTCGCAGTGCTTGCGGGAGACGCCGGGATCGTCGATCCGGACGTCGGCCTCGGTGGAACGCCCGAGGACGAGGGTGGTGCGGGAGATCTGGTGCCGACTGCCGTTGATCTCCACCCACCGCCGGACGGGGCCGGGCGCTCCGGGCGGGCCGGGCGGCGGGGCGGACGGCATGCGCGGCGCGCCCTGGGGCATCGGGGGCAGGCCGCCGCCGTGGTCGCCCGGGGCTCCGGACTGCGAGGTGCTGGCGGCCATCGTGCGGCTGCGCACGCGGTAGAGGCCGGTGTCGAGGTCGTCGGCCTTCTCCAGGTGCACCTTGACCGAGCCCATGAAGGTGTAGCGCTGCTGCTTGGCGTAGTCGCGCACCATGCCGGCCAGCTCGTCACTGAGCTGCCCCGCGTAGGGGGCGAGCCGCTCGTAGTCGGGGGCGCTCAGCTCCACGATGAAGTCGTTCGGGACGACCGTGCGGTCCCGGTTCCAGATCGTGGCGTTGTTGTCGCACTCGCGCTGGAGCGCGCCGGCGATCTCCACCGGCTGGACTTCGGACTTGAACACCTTGGCGAAGGTGCCGTTGACGAGGCCTTCGAGTCGCTGCTCGAAGCGCTTGAGAACTCCCACGGTGCACCTCCTTCCCAACTTCCGGTGTCCTAGTACGCCTGCGCCGGGCGGGCAGGGCGCAGCGGCCGGTACTGCTTACTGATCGTATCCACGCGCCGGGAAAACGACTGGTTCCGCTTCGTTCCCCGACGTCGGGGGTGTCACCTCTCACACGGGATCGTAGAGGCGTCCGGCTCCCAGTGTCCCCCACCCGGCGGTGGTCGCGGGGCGGCCGTTACGGATGTGAGAGCACTCCCGGCACCGTGCTAGTCTTTTGGACGTCGCCAGGGAGCGGCCCGAAGCGGAACGGAGTCATCCGAACGGCGGAGGAAGGTTCCTCACGACACACCCATGCGCGGGTGGCGGAATAGGCAGACGCGCTGGATTCAGGTTCCAGTGCCCGAAAGGGCGTGGGGGTTCAACTCCCCCCTCGCGCACATCGACGTCACGGTCGGCATCGTTCACGGTGTCGGCCGTGACGCGTTTCCCGGGGCCGGCCGGCTCGTCGTCGGGCCGGTTCGGCCCGGTGGGACGTCGTGTCCCTCACGCCCCGCATGCCCGCGCCCCACGGCCGGTGAGAGTTCAAGGTCACAGGTGTGCGCCGGTGCGCTCGTCAGTGCGAAGCCCTAGCCTGCCGCTATGACGGTCCTGCCTGATGACGGGCTCTCTCTGGCCGCCGAGTTCCCGGAAGTCACACGCGCGCAGTGGCAGCACCTCGTCGAGGGTGTGCTGCGGAAGTCCGGCGCGAGTGAGGCCACCGGGGCAGGAGCCGAGGAGGCGCTCTCCACGCCACTCGAGGACGGGCTCACCACCCGCCCGCTGTACACCGCCGACGACGCCCCCGGGGGCGGCGCCGGGTATCCGGGCTTCGCGCCCTTCGTGCGCGGCGGCACGCCCCGCGGCGGTTCGCCCGCCGGGTGGGACGTGCGCCAGCAGCACCGCAGCGCCGACGTCGCCCGCACCAACGAGGCGGTGCTGGCCGACCTGGAGAACGGCGTCGGCTCCCTGTGGCTGGTGCTGGGCCGGGCCGGGCTGCCGGTGAGCGCGCTGCCCGCCGCGTTGGAGGGCGTCTACCTCGACCTCGCGCCCGTGGTGCTGGAGGCCGGGGAGGAGTTCGACGAGGCCGCCCGCGTCCTCCTCGACGTGTACGCGCAGCGCGATGTGCCCGCCGCGCAGGTGCGGGCCCACCTGGGCGCCGACCCGCTGGGGCTGCTGGCCCGCACCGGGGACGCCGGGCCGACGGCCGCCCTGCTGGACGCCGCCGCCGCGTGGGCGGGGCGCGTCGGTGGCGACCACCCGGGCGTGCGCACCCTGACGGTCGACGCGCTGCCCTACCACGAGGCGGGTGCCTCCCCCGCGCAGGAGCTCGGCTGTTCGTTGGCGACGGCGGTGGCGTACCTGCGCACGCTGACGGAGTCCGGGCTGAGCGCCGAGGACGCCTGCCGCCAGCTGGAGTTCCGCTACGCGGCGAGCGCCGACCAGTTCACGACGATCGCCAAGCTGCGCGCCGCGCGCCGGCTGTGGGCGCGGGTGGCCGAGGCGTGCGGCGTCACCACCGACGCGGCGGCGCAGCGGCAGCACGCGGTGACGTCCTCGGTGATGGTCACGCGCCGGGACCCGTGGGTGAACATGCTCCGCACCACCGTGGCGACGCTCGCGGCGGGCGTGGGCGGCGCCGACTCCGTCACGGTGCTGCCCTTCGACCACGCGGCCGGGCTGCCGGACGTGTTCGCGCGCCGGATCGCCCGGAACACCTCCACCATCCTCATCGAGGAGTCGCACTGCGCCCGGGTCATCGACCCGGCGGGCGGCTCCTGGTACGTCGAGCGGCTCACCGAGGAGCTGGCGCGGGCCGCCTGGGCGTGGTTCCAGGAGATCGAGGGCGCGGGCGGCCAGGAGGCGGCGCTGCGCGACGGCGTCGTCGGCGAGCGCATCGCGGCCACCTGGGAGCGCCGCCGCGAGGCGCTGGCGCACCGCCGGGAGCCGGTGACGGGCGTGAGCGAGTTCCCGCTGCCGGACGAGGAGCCGGTGCGCCGCGACCCGGCGCCGGAGCCGCTGTCCGGCGGGCTGCCGCGGGTGCGCAGGGACGAGGCGTTCGAGGCGCTGCGGTCCCGGTCGGACGCGCACCTCGCCGCGACCGGTGAACGGCCGAAGGTGCTGCTGGCGGCGCTGGGCAGGGCCGCCGCGTACACCGGCCGGACGACGTTCGCGGCCAACCTGTTCCAGGCGGGCGGCATCGAGCCGGTGCTCGTCCCGGTGGACGCGAGCGGGGCCGCCGAGGCGGTGCGGGAGGCCGGGGCCGCCGTGGTGTGCCTGTGCTCCAGCGACGCGGTCTACGCCGAGGAGGCCGTTCCCGTCGCGCGGGCGGTGCGGTCGGCGGGCGCGCGCTCGGTGTTCCTCGCCGGGCGCCCCGGTGCGCTGCGCGAGAGCCTGGAGGCAGCCGGGGTGGGCGGGTACGTCGCCGTCGGCGGGGACGCGGTGGGCCTGCTGGCCGGCGTCCTGGACGAGCTGGGAGTGAAGTGATGAGCAGCATCCCCGACTTCACCGGGATCGAGCTGGGCACCCCGGCCCCCGAGGGGGACGTGGACGCCTGGCGCGCCGCGTACGCCGAGGCGCGGGCCGGGCGGGACGGCGAGGCGGGCCCGGACGACGCCGTGTGGGAGACGCCGGAGGGCATCGGCGTCAAGCCGCTGTACACGGCCGAGGACCTCGCGGGGCTGGACTTCCTGTCCACCTATCCGGGTGCGGCGCCGTACCTGCGTGGCCCGTACCCGACGATGTACGTCAACCAGCCGTGGACGATCCGCCAGTACGCGGGCTTCTCCACGGCCGAGGAGTCGAACGCCTTCTACCGGCGCAACCTGGCGGCCGGCCAGAAGGGCCTGTCCGTCGCCTTCGACCTGCCCACGCACCGGGGGTACGACTCGGACCACCCGCGCGTCACGGGCGACGTCGGCATGGCGGGCGTGGCGATCGACTCGATCTACGACATGCGGCAGCTGTTCGACGGCATCCCGCTGGACCGCATGAGCGTGTCGATGACGATGAACGGCGCCGTCCTGCCCGTGCTGGCGCTGTACATCGTCGCCGCCGAGGAGCAGGGCGTCCCGCCCGAGAAGCTGGCCGGAACCATTCAGAACGACATTCTGAAGGAGTTCATGGTCCGCAACACCTACATCTACCCGCCGCAGCCGTCGATGCGGATCATCTCGGACATCTTCGCGTACACCTCGCAGAAGATGCCGCGCTACAACTCGATCTCCATCTCCGGCTACCACATCCAGGAGGCCGGGGCCACGGCCGACCTGGAGCTGGCGTACACGCTGGCGGACGGCGTGGAGTACCTGCGCTCGGGGCTCGGCGCGGGCCTGGACGTGGACGCCTTCGCGCCCCGGCTGTCGTTCTTCTGGGCGATCGGCATGAACTTCTTCATGGAGGTCGCCAAGCTGCGGGCGGCGCGGCTGCTGTGGGCGAAGCTCGTCCGGGGCTTCGACCCGAAGAACCCCAAGTCCCTGTCGTTGCGCACGCACTCGCAGACCTCGGGCTGGTCGCTGACGGCGCAGGACGTCTTCAACAACGTCACCCGCACGTGTGTGGAGGCGATGGCCGCCACCCAGGGGCACACCCAGTCGCTGCACACCAACGCGCTCGACGAGGCACTGGCACTGCCCACGGACTTCTCCGCCCGCATCGCCCGCAACACCCAGCTGATGCTCCAGCAGGAGTCGGGGACGGGCCGGGTCATCGACCCGTGGGGCGGCAGCGCCTACGTGGAGCGGCTGACGTACGACCTGGCGCGGCGGGCCTGGCAGCACATCCAGGAGGTCGAGGAGGCCGGCGGCATGGCGAAGGCCATTGACGCGGGCATCCCCAAGCTCCGGGTGGAGGAGGCCGCGGCCCGCACGCAGGCCCGCATCGACTCCGGCCGCCAGCCGGTCATCGGGGTCAACAAGTACCGGGTGGCGAGCGACGAGCAGATCGAGGTGCTCAAGGTCGACAACTCCTCGGTGCGCGCCCAGCAGGTCGACAAGCTGCGCCGGCTGCGCGAGGAGCGCGACGAGGACGTCACGCAGGACGCCCTGCGGGCGCTGACGCACGCCGCCGAGAAGGGGCACCAGGACGGTGGTTCGCTGGACGGCAACCTGCTGCACCTGGCCGTGAACGCGGCCCGCGCGAAGGCGACCGTCGGGGAGATCTCGGACGCGTTGGAGAAGGTGTACGGACGGCACGCGGGCCAGATCCGTACCATCTCCGGTGTGTACCGGGAAGAGGCCGGGCGCTCCTCCGCGCTGGAGGGCACCCGCAAGCTGGTGAGCGACTTCGAGGAGGCCGAGGGGCGTCGGCCGCGCATCCTCGTCGCCAAGATGGGGCAGGACGGGCACGACCGGGGGCAGAAGGTCATCGCGACGGCCTTCGCCGACCTGGGCTTCGACGTCGACGTCGGCCCGCTGTTCCAGACGCCGGAGGAGGTGGCGCGGCAGGCCGTGGAGGCCGACGTCCACATCATCGGCGTCTCCTCGCTGGCCGCCGGGCACCTCACGCTCGTGCCCGCGCTGCGGGACGAGCTGGCGGCGCAGGACCGCGAGGACATCATGATCGTCGTGGGCGGCGTCATTCCGCCCGCCGACGTGGAGCCGCTGCGGGAGATGGGGGCCGCCGCGGTGTTCCTGCCGGGCACGGTCATCCCGGAGGCCGCGCACGAGCTGGTGCGCGCCCTGGCGTCCGGTCTCGGCCACGAACTCTGAGAACCGGTGAGGGAGCTGTAGACGGGTGGGCATGGCTGCCAGGAAGGGCAAACCCGACCTCGACGCGTACGTGCAGGGCGTCCTGGACGGCTCACGGGCGTGGATCGCGCGGGCGATCACGCTCGTGGAATCCACCCGCCCCGACCACCGGCGGCTCGCGCAGCGGCTCCTCACCGAGCTGCTGCCGCACGCCGGCAAGGCGCGGCGGGTGGGCGTCAGCGGGGTGCCGGGGGTCGGCAAGTCGACGTTCATCGACGCGCTGGGCACGCTGCTGACGGGGCTCGGCCACCGGGTGGCGGTGCTGGCCGTCGACCCGTCGTCGGGTCGGACCGGGGGCTCGATCCTCGGGGACAAGACGCGGATGGCCCGGCTCGCCGTGGATCCGAACGCGTTCGTGCGGCCCTCGCCGACGTCGGGGACGCTCGGCGGGGTGGCGCGCGCGACGCGGGAGTCGATGGCCGTCATGGAGGCCGCCGGGTACGACGTGGTGCTGGTGGAGACGGTCGGCGTGGGGCAGTCGGAGACGGCGGTGGCCGCGATGACGGACACCTTCCTGCTGCTCTCGCTGGCCCGGACCGGGGACCAGTTGCAGGGCATCAAGAAGGGCGTCCTGGAGTTGGCGGACGTCGTCGCCATCAACAAGGCCGACGGGCCGCACGCCCGGGACGCCAAGGCGGCGGCCCGCGAACTGGCGGGCGCGCTGCGGCTGTTGCAGCCGCCGAACGCGGAGTGGAACCCTCCGGTGCTCACCTGCAGCGCACGGGAGGGCACCGGCCTGGAGGAGCTGTGGGAGCGGGTCGAGCAGCACCGCTCGCTCCTCGTCGGCACCGGGGCGCTGGCGGCGAAGCGCAGCGAGCAGCAGGTGGAGTGGGTGTGGTCCATGGTCCGGGACCAGTTGCTGGACCGGCTGACCCACGATCCGGCGGTGCGGGAGCTGGCCCCCGGGCTGGAGGCCGACGTGCGGGCGGGGAAGCTGACCGCCTCGCTGGCGGCCGACCGTCTGCTGGCCGCCTTCACCGCGCTCGGCCCGGCCGCCGGCGGCGACGCCTGACGGCCGCCGCTGACCGCCTCCCGCGGACGGGCCGGGGTGCGGCCCGTCCTGCCGGGGGTGACGGCGCTCAGGCGTGGGCGGCGGCCAGCAGCTTCGCCCGGCTCCGCGCCGCCGTGTGCGCGGCCTCGCGGGACTTCTCGAAGAGCGGGATCAGCTCCTCCATGGCCGGGACGCTCGGGGCCAGCGTCAGCTCGGGCACGATGAACTCCACGTCCAGCCCCATCTGCGTCGCGAAGACGTACCGCAGGTAGTCCTGCACGTAGTCGTTGCCCTCCTGCGGGGTGCCGGGCGCGTAGGAGCCGCCCCGGCTGGCGACGACCGTCGTCGGGGTGCCGGCGGCGCTGGGCTCGGGGGCGGCGGCCGTACGGCCCATCACCAGCACGTGGTCGATCCACGCCTTGAGGGTGGAGGGGATCGTGTAGTTGTACATCGGCGCGCCGATGAGCACGGCGTCCGCCGTCTCCAGCTCGCGGATGAGGGTCTCGCGCAGCTCGGAGGCGAAGCCGGAGCCGTCGAGGTGTGGCACGGGGTCCAGGGAGAGGTCGCGGTAGACGACCGTGCCCTCGGGGTGTGCGTTCTCCCAGGTGGCGCGGAAGGCCGCGGTGACGGCGCGGGACGCGCTGTTGTCGCCGTTCAGGGAGGTGTCGATGTGCAGCAGCGTGGCCATGGTGGTGCTCCTCGGAGGGGGGCGGGGCTATCGGTAAGTGGGTGCACTTCCGTCTGCGCCTATTGGTAACACAGTTACTTACTAATAGGAAGTCCCTTGCGCTCGTGCAGTACCCTGGACGCATGGCCGAGCCACGCGAACAGACCGAAACGGCAGGGGCGCCCACGGCGTCACCGGGCTGCAGCTCGCCCACGCACGGCATCACCCGCGTCTTCGAACTGCTGGGCAAGCGCTGGACGGGCGTCATCATCGCCGCCCTGATGAGCGGCCCCGGACACTTCACCGAGCTGCGCCGCGCCGTCCCCGGCATCAGCGAACGCATGCTCTCCGACCGGCTGGGAGAGCTGGCCGCGCTGCACCTCGTCCTGCGCACCGTGGACGAGGGCCCGCCGCTGCGCGTCTCCTACGCGCTGACGGAGGCCGGCCTCGCCCTGCGGCCCGCCATGGTCGAGCTCACCCGCTGGGCGGACGCCCACCTCCCCGAGGGCGGCGCCTCCTGCCCCCAGCAGTTCCAGCCCTGAGCGGCGCGCACGTAGGGTGGCCCGGGTGAGTACGCCACAGCAGCCCCCGCACGCCCACAGCGAGCAGCCGGAGTCCGGGACGGACCGGCTGGAACGGGCGGTCCGCGCGGCGGAGACGGCGCTGATCGAGTACGAGATCGCGGTCGAGACCTTCCGCATCGAGGTCGAGAACTTCTCCCGGCTGCACCAGCAGCGCCTCGGCCCCGTCTACCTGCGCCTGGACGAGCTGGACGCCCGGATCGCCGAGGCGGTGGCCGCCCGCACCCAGGACCCGGAGGACGTCCGCCGCGCGCAGCAGGCGCGGGCCGCCGTCGCGCCGATCCCGGGGATCGACGAGCTGCTGGGCGGCTGGATCCAGTCCGAGGGCATGTCGCCGGAGGCCCAGGCCATGCTGGGCGAGCGCTCGGTGCGCCCGCCGGAGCGGGTCCGGCCCGGTGAGGAGGCCCGCCGCCGCTACCGCGAGCTGGTCCGCAGGGCCCACCCGGACCTGGTCACCGACGAGGACGAGCGGCTGCGCCGCGAGGAGTTCATCGTCCGGGTGAACCGCGCCTACGCCGACGGCGACGAGGAGGCCCTCGCCGCCCTCGCCGAGGAGTGGGCCGCCGGGCCGCCCCGGGAGCCCGACCCCGTCAGCCGGGGCGAGGAGCTGTACGCGCGGCTGGAGTGGCTGGCCTCCCGCAAGGACTGGCTCGGCCAGGTCGTGCGGGAGCTGGAGGACAGCGCCATCGGCTCCATGCTGAAGCTGGCCCACGACGACCCCGACGGGCTGCTCGACGACATCGCCCGGCAGCTCGACGCCCAGGTCGCCGAACGGGAGCAGCGGCTCGCCGAGCTGCTGGAGACCTGAGCACCCCACCGCCCGCCGCACCCCGAGAGGAAGCGCGAGACCGATGAACCACGCCCCCATCCCCTCCGTGGACGTCAGGGACGTCCCCGCCGACGCCTTCCTGCTGGACGTCCGCGAGCCCGACGAGTGGGCCGCCGGACGGGCCGAGGGCGCCCTGCACGTCCCGATCGGCGAGGTCGTCGGCCGGGCCGCGGAGGTCACCGAGCGCGCCGGGGACGACCGGGTCTACGTGGTCTGCCGCGTCGGCGGGCGCTCGGCGCAGGTGACGCAGTTCCTCGTCGCCCAGGGCGTGGACGCCGTCAACGTGGACGGCGGCATGCTGAGCTGGGCCGCCGCCGGCCGGCCGATGACCGGCGACACGGACCCCGCCCACGTCCTGTGACGGGCACCGACGCCGACGCCGACGCCGACGCCGACGCTGTCAGCCGTCGAAGTCGACGGTGACGGACGCCGTCGCCGGGCGCGACTGGCAGGCCAGGACGTAGCCGTCGGCCAGCTCGTCGTCCTCCAGGGCGAAGTTGCGGTCCATGCGCACCTCGCCGTCGAGCAGCCGGACCCGGCAGGTGCCGCACACCCCGCCCTTGCAGGCGTACGGGGCGTCCGCCCGGTGCCGCAGCACCGTCTCCAGGACCGTCTCCCCCGCACGGGCGGGCCAGCTTCCGCCGCGCCCGTCCAGGGTGGCGCTCACGGTCGCCTCCGGGCCCGCCTCCGCCACGGCCGCCGGTGCGGCCGGGCCGGGCGTCCCGGCGGCGTGGAAGATCTCCTGGTGCACCCGGTCCCGGGGGACGCCGAGGGTGCGCAGCGCCTCCTCGGCGCCCTCCACCAGGCCGTGGGGCCCGCACAGGAACCAGCCCGCGACGTCCGGCACGGGCAGCAGGGCGGGCAGGAGCGCCGTCAGCCGTGCGGCGTCCAGCCGCCCGGTGGGCAGGCCCGTCTGCCGCTCCTCGCGGGAGAGGGTGTGCACCAGGTGCAGCCGCTCGGGGAAGCGGTCCTTCAGCTCGGCCGTCTCCTCCAGGAACATCGCCGAGGCGGTCGTGCGGTCGGCCCGCAGGAGGCAGAACCGCGCGTCCGGCTCCTGTTCGAGCAGGGTCGCGGCGATGGACAGGACGGGCGTGATGCCGCTGCCGCCGACGACGGCGGCGTAGTGCCCCGCGCGCGGCTCCAGCACGAAGCGGCCGGTGGGCGGCAGGACGTCGACCTCGTCGCCCACGGCCAGCTCCTTGAGCGCCCAGGACGAGAACGCGCCCGCCTCGACGTGCCGGATGCCCACCTTCAGCAGCGGCTCGGGCCCGGCCGGGGTGCAGATCGAGTACGTGCGCCGCACCTCCGCGCCGTCGATGACGCGGCGCAGGGTGAGGTGCTGCCCCGGCCGGTGCCGGAAGGTCTCCCGCAGCTCGGGCGGGACCGCGAACGTCACGGCCACGGCGTCGTCGGTGAGCCGCTCGACCGCCGAGACGCGGAGCGCATGGAAGATCATCACAGCTCCTTGAAGTGGTCGAACGGCTCCAGGCAGGAGGTGCAGCGGCGCAGCGCCTTGCAGGCGGTGGAGGAGAAGCGGCTCAGCAGCGCGGTGTCCGCGGAGCCGCAGTGCGGGCAGCGGATCGCGAGGGTGAGGGGGACGGCCCCACCGGCCGCGCCGTCCCGCAGTGGCCGGGGCGGCGCGATGCCCGCCTCGGCGAGCTTGCGGCGCCCCTCGGCGGTGATGTCGTCCGTGCTCCAGGCCGGGGCCAGGACCGTGCGCACGGCGACCTCCGGCATGCCGCGCGCGTGCAGCACCCGTTCCACGTCGGCGGCCATGGTCTCCACGGCCGGGCAGCCGGTGTAGGTCGGCGTCAGCTCCACCTCGACCCGCCCCGGGCCGGTGACGTGCACCGCCCGCAGGACGCCCAGCTCGGCGAGGCCGACCTGCGGCAGCTCCGGGTCCGGCACGGAGCCGGCCAGTTCCCACAGCTCGGCCTCCAGCGCCGTCATGTCGGCGCGGGTCCCGGTCACCACGACGCCCCCGGGTGGCTGCGGTGCAGGTGCTGCATCTCGGCGAGCAGCCGACCGAAGGGCTCGGTGTGGACGCCCTGCCGCCCGGCCCCGGCGGCCCACGGCGCGGCCTGCGGGCCCTCGGGCGGGGTCAGCGTGGCCTGCGTGACGATGCCGGTGACGCTGGCCCGCCAGGTGTCCTCCAGGGTGTCCCAGGCGACGTCCAGGCCCTCGACCGGCCGGAACAGCTCACCCGTGTACCGCCACAGGGCGTCCAGCGCGGTCTGCATGCGCCGGTGGCTCTCCTCGGTGCCGTCACCCAGGCGCAGCGTCCACTGCTCGGCGTGGTCCCGGTGGTAGGCGCACTCCTTGACGGCCTTCGCGGCCAGCGCGGAGAGGGGTTCCGTGCCGCCCGCGAGCTGCCCGTACAGCAGCTCCTGGTAGGTGGAGAAGTAGAGCTGGCGGGCGATGGTGTGGGCGAAGTCCCCGTTCGGCTGCTCCACCAGCTGCACGTTGCGGAAGTCGCGCTCCTCGCGGCGGAACGCCAGCTCGTCCTCGTCGCCGCTGAGCGTCAGCAGGGTGCGGGCCTGGCCGAGGAGGTCCAGCGCGATGTTGGCGAGCGCGACCTCCTCCTCCAGCTCCGGGGCGTGACCGGCCCACTCGCCGAGCCGCTGGGCGAGGATCAGGGCGTCGTCCCCGAGGGCCAGCGCGGCCATGGTGCCGGGGCCGTCCGGGCGGGCTGCGGTGCTCACAGGTTCTCCACCCCCTCGGGGACCTCGTAGAACGTCGGGTGGCGGTAGGGCTTGTCGGCCGAGGGCGCGAAGAAGGGGTCCTTCTCGTCCGGTGAGGAGGCGGTGATCTGTGCGGAGGGCACGACCCACAGGGAGACGCCCTCGTTGCGCCGGGTGTAGAGGTCCCGCGCGTTGCGCAGGGCCATCTGCGCGTCCGGCGCGTGCAGGCTTCCGGCGTGCGTGTGGGACAGCCCGCGCCGTCCGCGCACGAAGACCTCCCACAGCGGCCATTCCGACCGTGCCCCGCTCATGCCGCCTCCCCGTTCCGCGCCCCGGTGTGCTCGGTGGCGTGTTTGCCGGCGTACACCGCCGCGGCCTCGCGCACCCAGGCGCCGTTCTCGTGCGCCGCCCGGCGCTGGCTGATCCGCTGCTCGTTGCACGGGCCGTTGCCCTTGAGCACCTGCTGGAACTCCGACCAGTCGATCGGGCCGAAGTCGTGGTGCCCGCGCTCCTCGTTCCACCGCAGCTCCGGATCGGGCAGGGTGAGGCCGAGCGACTCGGCCTGCGGCACGCAGATGTCGACGAAGCGCTGGCGCAGCTCGTCGTTGGAGTGCCGCTTGATCTTCCACGCCATGGACTGGGCGGAGTGCGCCGACTCGTCGTCCGGCGGGCCGAACATCATGAGCGACGGCCACCACCAGCGGTCCACCGCGTCCTGCGCCATGGCCTTCTGCGCCTCGGTGCCCCGGCTGAGGGCGAGCAGCAGCTCGTAGCCCTGGCGCTGGTGGAAGGACTCCTCCTTGCAGATGCGGATCATGGCCCGCGCGTAGGGCCCGTAGGAGCACCGGCACAGCGGCACCTGGTTGGTGATGGCCGCGCCGTCCACGAGCCAGCCGATCGCGCCGACGTCGGCCCAGGTCAGCGTCGGGTAGTTGAAGATCGAGGAGTACTTCTGGCGGCCGGTGTGCAGCTTGTCGAGCAGCTCGTCCCGGCCGGTGCCGAGCGTCTCGGCGGCGCTGTAGAGGTACAGGCCGTGGCCCGCCTCGTCCTGCACCTTGGCCAGCAGGATGGCCTTGCGGCGCAGCGACGGGGCCCGGCTGATCCAGTTCGCCTCGGGCTGCATGCCGATGATCTCGGAGTGCGCGTGCTGGGCGATCTGCCGGACGAGCGTGGCCCGGTAGGCGTCGGGCATCCAGTCACGTGGCTCGATGCGCTCGTCGGCCGCGACGGCGGCGTCGAAGACGGCCTGGAACGCCTCGGTCTCCGCCTCCCCCGGTGCCTCTGGGCCGTGTCCCGGCAGCACTGTCGTCATGCTGAGCCCCTCCGTCGTCCCGTCGCCTCGCACCAACCGACCGATCGTTCGGTTCAATGATTGGCGCGACCGACCCCCGCTGTCAAGGAGTGGCTAACCTCTGGGGGGACCGCACCGAGGGAGACGGGGAGCGCATGGAGTCCAAGGACAGGCCGCCGGCACCGCGAACACCCGCCGAACCGTGGCCGCGCGTGGCGGCCCCCTCCGAGGAGCCGCCCACCGACGCCCCCCGCACGGCCGACGCCCCGGACGTCGAGGGCGCCCCGCTCGCCGGGCGGGCCGGGCAGGCCGGGCAGGCAGACGGCGCGGCCAGCGTCCTGGCGCTGCCGCTGCTCCCGAAGCTGCTGCTCGTCGTCGCCGCCGCGGCCGTCGCCGTCGCCGTCACCGCGCACCTGGGCGCCGTCTTCCTGCACGTCGCGCCGTCGAACACGCTCAGCCGCCAGCACGACGAGACGCTCGACGACTACATCTACCCCGAGTTCGAGCAGAACTGGAAGCTGTTCGCCCCGAACCCCCTCCAGCAGAACGTCGCCGTGCACGCCCGCGCCGAGATACGCGACGAGGACGGCTCCCTGCGGCGCACCGGCTGGGTCGACCTCACCGCCATGGACGCCGAGAGCATCCGCGGCAACCCCTTCCCCAGCCACACCAACCAGAACGAGCTCCGGCGCGCCTGGGACTTCTTCACCGGCTCGCACGACGACGACAACCTCCCCAACGGCTCGCGCGGCGAGATGTCCGAGAGCTACCTCAAGCGGATCGTCATGCTCCGCCTCGGCCCCCGGCTCGGCGCCGACCGCGTGACGAAGGTCCAGCTCCGTTCCGCCCGCAGCACGGTCGAACCGCCGCCGTGGAGCAAGGAGTCCGTGAACACCGAGACCCGCTACCGCGTGCTGCCGTGGTGGCCCGTCGTCAGCGCCGACATCCCGGAGGCCGCCCGATGACGCACCCGGTGCCCCCCGCCGCCCCGCCGCCCACGGGCGCGCCCCGCGAACCGTCCTTCGCGATGCGCTTCGACCGCGCCCTCCTGACCGGCTTCCTCCGCGTCACCGGGACGGCCCTCGGCCCGTACCAGACGGCGATCGTCCGCATCGGCTTCGCCGCGACCTGGCTGTTCTTCCTGCTGCGCGAGATCCCGCACCGCCACGAGCTCTACGGCCCCGACTCGCCGTGGAGCTTCACCCTCGCCGAGCGCCTGATCGGCGACAACGACGCCTTCACCGTCCTGCTGTGGTCCGACGGCACGCTCTGGTTCGAGGCCGTGTACCTGTTCGCCGTCGCCGCGAGCGCCGGTCTGCTCCTCGGCTGGCGCACCCGCACCATGTCCGTCTTCTTCATGATCGGCGTGCTGTCGCTGCAGAACCGCAGCGTCTTCATGGGGGACGGCGGCGACAACGTCATCCACCTCATGGCCATGTACCTCGTCCTCACGCGCTGCGGGCAGGTGTGGTCCCTGGACGCGCGCCGGGCCCGGCGGCGTCCGCAGCCGGACCGGGGCGCGGACCCCACCGGCGTCGTCCTCGCCGCCCTCACCGGCGTCGCGCTCGTGACCTGCCTCGGCCTCGGGCTGCTCGCGCCCGGCTGGGCGGTCGTCTTCCTCCTCCTGTGGGCCGCCCAGACCGCCTGGTGGGTCGTGCGCCGCTACGCCCCCGGGGCGCCGCGCACCACGCTCGACGCGCTGGCCAACCTCGTGCACAACGGCGCCCTGCTGGTGATCATCGCCGAGGTGTGCCTCATCTACGCCACCGCCGGCTGGTACAAGGTGCAGGGCTCGCGCTGGCAGGACGGCACCGCCGTCTACTACCCGATGCACCTGGACTACTTCTCGCCCTGGCCCGCCCTCTCCGAGGCCCTCGGCTCCCACGGCACCATGATCATGCTCATCACCTACGGCACGGTCATCGTCCAGGTCGCCTTCCCCTTCACCCTGTTCAACCGCCGCGTGAAGAACGTCCTGCTCGCCGTCATGATCGTCGAGCACCTCTCCATCGCGGTCCTCCTCGGGCTGCCGTTCTTCTCGATGGCGATGATCGCGGCCGACGCCGTCTTCCTCCCCACCGTCTTCCTGGTCTGGCTCGGCGCCCGCGCCTCCCGCCTCGCGTCCCGCTTCCGCCGCCGTCCGGCGGTGGCCGTGCCCGGCCCGCGCGCCCCGGCCGACGCCGCCGGGCCCGCCGCCGAGGACGCCTCCCCCGGCGGGAAGCCGGACGTCGAGCCGGGGCCCGGGAAGCCGGACGCCCGCCCGTCCACCGCGCCCTCGTCCACCGACCGCTGACATCCGTCACACGGCGGCACCCCCGCCGGGCCCTACGGTGGGTCGCGGCGGCCGGTCGGGCCGGAGCGGGCGAGCGAAGGAGTGTGCGGGCATGCGCAGGTGGCGCAACGTGCTGCTGGCGGTGGGCGCGCTGTGCGTCTTCCTGGTCACCTGGTCGAGGGCCGTGTGGCTGCTGGGGCTGGTGCTGCTGGCCCTGTCCGGCGTCGGCCACCTGCTGCACCACCGCGCCCGGCGGCGGGCGCAGGCCGGTGCGGAGCCGGTGGCCGTGGCCGTCCCCGTCACGGGACGGTGGCGGGCGCTCAACAGCCCGGCCGGGCGGACCCCGAGCCACGGCACGCACACGTGCGCGCAGACCTTCGCCGTCGACGTCGTCCACGAGCCCGAGGACCCCGAGGACCCCGAGAAAGCGGACCGGCCCGGCTTCGCCTGGTGGCCCCTCACCCGCCGCCCCGAGGAGTTCCCGGCCTTCGGCGCGCCCGTCCTCGCCCCCGGCGACGGTGTGGTCGTGCGCGTCAGCGACGGAGCGCGCGACCACCTCAGCCGCACGTCCTGGCCCGCGCTGGGCTACCTGCTGGCCGAGGGCTTCGTGCGGCAGCTGTTCGGCGCCCGGCACCTGCTGGGCAACCACGTCGTGCTCGACCTCGGCGGCGGGACGTTCGCCCTCCTCGCCCACCTGCGGCGCGGCTCGCTCACCGTCACGCCGGGGGACCGCGTCTCCGTCGGCGAGCCGATCGCCCGCTGCGGCAACTCGGGCAACTCCTCCGAGCCCCACGTCCACTTCCAGCTCATGACGGGCCCGGACCACCGCCACGCGCACGGCCTCCCGTTCAGCTGGCGCTACCGCGCCGACGACGCCGACCACACCGGCGTACCCCCCGACAACACCCTCTTCACGGCCGTGGACAGGGCCTGAGCCGATGCGCCGGGCCCATCCCGTCTCGCCGCAAGGCGCACGACTTCGTCCCCCGGCGGTCGTGCCCGGGGCATAGGCTGCGACATTTCTGGACCAACTTTCCGGGGTTTCGCCCCCAACAGCCCCGGGTTGCCCCAAACTCCCCCGCAGAACCGACGTGGCGTCAGGTCCTGGCGGTGCGTCACCCCAGGGCCGTGTGCGGGCACCGGCCGCCGGCGGACGAGGAGGCAGCTTTGACGTGGCGCACCGATCTGGCGAGCGGCAAGGTCCGGGCATGAACGGCGGACCGGAACCCGGACAGGACCGGCCCACCCCCACCCCCACCCCCGGACCCGGGCACCCCACCGCGCCCGAGCATCCCGCCGCCGTACCGCCGAAGCCGACGACGGCACCCTCGGCCTCCCCGCCTCCTTCCCGGGGCCGCTGGGCCGACCGCCGTACGCTGCTCCTCCTCGGTGGCGTCGGCACCCTCGTCCTCGCCCTCGTCGCCGGATTCCTCCTCCTGGCGTCCTCCTCGGACACGGACTCCCCGACCGCCGATGGCAAGGGGGCTGAAGCCGAGGTACCCGCCCACCGGGGGCCGTTCGAGGAGGCGGTCGAAGAGCTGGCCGTCACACCGGGGCTCCAGTACCGGGACACCGCCGTCGCGGGGATCACCGAACGGGACGTGACGGTGACGGCGTCGGGCATCCAGTACGGCAGCACGGACGGCTCCAAGAGCTACGGCCGCGATGTCCTGCGCATCGACGACAAGACGTTCACCCGCTTCCGTGACGACCCGGCGCCGGACCCCGAGAGCGCGGATGGCGAGGAGGGCGACGTTCCCGGCCGGTGGCAGGTCGGCTCCCTCGGCGAGTCCGACCTGCTGGACGACGTCCTCGACCAGTACCGGTCCCCTCCGCAGCTCGCAGCCGAACTCTTCGAAGCTCTCCAGGAGACCGACACCTTCCCGGACCCGAAGGACCCCGGCCCGCACGCCGCCGAGATCGGCGGGGTGCCGGCGCTCCAGGCCGACACCCCGGCGGGTCGCCTCAGCGTGACGAGGACCCCTCCGCACCGCGTCCTGGCCCTGGAGCCCTACGACCTCCGCGAGGCGGCCGAGCGGCTGCGCGAGAGGGCCGAGCAGCCCGAGAAGGGTGCCCCGGCCGAGCTGCCGCGCGTCACGATCGGCCCGCTCGCGGACGGTGACTCCGACGGCTTGGAGTTCTCTCCCGTCACCGGCGACGACGTCTCCGATCTGTACGAGACGCTGGAGCGGCAGGCCGAGCGACTCGGCGATGCCTCCGACGGAGGCATCGTCTTCACGCTCGACGGTTCCGGCGACCTGTCCTGCGGGCCGTCCGGCTGCTCGGTGGCCCAGGAGTTCGACGGTGAGCTGACCGCACGGGCGAAGGAACGCGTCACTCGGGGCGAGGTCACCGCGGTGATGAGCGCGAGCATCACCATCGACGGACGGAGCGCAGGCCGCTGTACCAGCGCGCCCTCGACCTTCCCCGTCAAGGGCAGCGCCGTGTCCGGCACCCTCAAGTGCTCCGCGCCCGAGGCCGGTCCGGTCTTCGCCTCGGTCGAGGCCCGCTACAAGGCCAAGGCGGAGGCGGACTCCCGACGCTCCGGCGGTCGCCCGGTCACCTACCGCTTCCCCTACCGTGCCAACACCCTCGTCGACGCCCGCGCCCTGGCCGTCACCGAGGCGAAGGCCCTGGTGGACCGCGTCCGCCAGGAGGCCAAGGACGCCAAGACCTGCGCGACGAAGCAGCCCGCCCCGCAGGGCGGGGGCCCCGCCCCCGCGTCGGCCGCGCACCTCTCTCCGGCCGAGCGGACCACCGCGCTGACGGTCGTCGGCCACTGGGACAGCAGTCCTGTCGCCGGCTCACCGATTCTTGTCCCGAGCAAGGGAGGGTGCCTTCCCGCCTTGCGCGAGTGGAGCAGCCAACGGTTCCAGTTCGGGCACCACACCTTCCTGCTCGACAAGAAGGGCATGGAGCACATCCTCAAGCGGCACCATCCGAAATACTGGGATGGCTCGGTCAAGAGCCGGCAGACGTTCCTGGACAGCCGCATGAGCGTAGACGACGTCCGCAAGGCCATCGAGCAGGTCATGCGTCAGAATCGTGAGGAGTTGATCAAAAAGGGTGCCAAGGGCGTGTATCCACTGAACGGCACGGTGGACGGCGTGGAGTACACGCTCGGAATCAACAGGGGCAGAGTTGGCCAGTTCTATCCCAAGTGAGCCGGCACGGGGTGCTGGCGCGGTGGTCGAGGTCGAGACGTTTCTGCGGGACGAGGACGGCCGGTTCGTGACCGCAGCCGCGTGTCGCATGCCTCCGCCCGACACGGACTACGTCGAGGGCGCCGTCCGGCTGTCCGTGGGAGGAACCGAGATCCTCGGAACCGAGGAGTGGGATTACGTCGATCAGCTGTGGTGCTACATGGCCGACATGCTGACGTGCCTGCACTCCTCGGGGTATGCGGAGACGTACTTCCCCGATCAGCCGATCAAGCTGTCCTTCCGACGTGTCGGGTCTCGTGTCGTGGTGAGCGCCGAAGTCGGCCGGGACACCAGAACCTCCGATGCTCCCTCGGCAGCCCTGGACGCTGCCCTCCGGTCCGGAGGCAGGGCCTTCTTCGACCGGATGGCCGATCTCGTTCCCGGCAACTCCTACACCGAAGCCCGCCGCGCGCTCGAATCCTGACCGGACCGTCGTCCCGAAGAAGCGGCACGGCGTCGTCCGACCGGCCTATGCGGTCAGCCCGCTCCGGCGTCGGGGTGACGTCGGAGCGGGCCGAGGGCTGCGTCCGGCTCGGTCAGCGGACGACGTTGCGGACGGCGTCGATGACGCCGCCGTTGGAGATCATCCCGATGTGCCCGAGGCAGGCGGTCTTCCGGTTGTCGGCGCCGGACAGGATCGTGCTGCTGACGGGGTTGATGACCAGGTCGCAGGGCGAACGGAACGTCGTGTAGCTGACGTTGCCGGGGGTCGGGTCACCGGAGTTGAGCTGGTTCAGGAAGCCCGACCCGGCGCGCATCTCCTTGCAGGAGGTGATGAGGAAGCTGCAGAACCCGGCGATCGCGGTGCCGTTGTTCGGCCCGCCGAGCGAGACCCAGTCGTCGACGCGTGCCGTACCGCCGAGGTTCTTGAGGTAGTAGCGCGAGGAGAGGCCGCCCATCGAGTGGGTGACGATGTCGACCTTGCCGGCGCCGGTCCTCGCCAGGACGCCGTCGATGTAGTCGGACAGCTGACCGGCGATGGTGGCGTTGGAGCGGAACGAGTTGTACCCGAAGACGTGCAGCTGGTCGTCGCTGTAGCCGTTCGCCTTGAAGTCCGAAGTCATCGTGGAGAACTGACCGCTCTTCCCGGCGAAGCCGTGGATGAACACGACGGGTTCGGAGGTGTCGGCCTGGGCGGGGGCGGAGGTGAGGGGGACGACCAGGGCGGCGGCCACCAGGGCGCTGAGGGACGCGAGGGCACGACGCAGGCGCATGGGAACTCCTGTCGGTCACGCAGCGGGGAGCTGCGAGGTGGGGAGAGATCAGGGAGCGCGCGCCCCGGAGCGGAAGCAGGCCAGTGCTTCTGCGGGCCTTAGATTACTCACACGTAGCTTGTGGTTTACATCACGGAGACATCACGGTCCGTGATCATGGAAGCGGATGCTCCGCTACGCCGACTCCAGCAGTGCCCTGAGTCGGGCCAGGTCGGCGGCGACCATGTCGGCGTCCCGCTCGAAGTCGACGTCGCTCGTTCCCGGTTGCCGCCGCAGGGTGAACACCACCTCGCTCGCCGCGCCGTCCGCGAGCACACGGAGCGGGTTGTATACGGTCTCGCCCGTGGGCAGTGTGACGTGGTGGTCCAGGACGCCCAGCTCGTTGCGCGGTACGAAGGCGACCTCGACGCGTCCCATGGGGGCGTCCTCCGCGACCCACCGACCGTCGATCTCCGCGATGGAGCCGCCCAACCCCTCGGCCCACGCCGGCAGGTGGGCCGGGTCCGACGCGTAGGCGTAGACCTCCCCCGCCGGGCGGTCGATGCGGACGCTGATGTGGCGGGACTCCCCGGCGACGTGATCCATGCGCCGACGGTAGCGGCGCCTCGTCGGCGGCGCGTGCAGACGTCGGAGTGTCGGCCGCCTTCGGTGAGCGCGGTCACCGAAGGCGGCCGGAGGTCGTGCCTACCGTCGCGTGTGCGGCACGGACGAAGGGCAGGTGGGTGCTCGTGACGCGCGCGGTATGGAACGGCACGGTCGTCGCGGAGGTGGCGCGCACCGTCGCGGTGGAGGGGAACCCCTACGTCCCGCCGGACGCGCTGCGCCGCGAGTACGTCGCGACGAGCCGGACGAGGACGTGGTGTTTCTGGAAGGGCGTCGCCCGGTACTACACGGTGCGGGTGGGCGGGGCGAGCCTGCCGCACGGTGCCGGGTACCACCCCCGGCCGAGCCCGCCGGCCCGGAGGATCCCGGGCCATGCGGCGTTCGGGCCCGGTGTGGTCGTGGAGGACCACCGGGAGCCGGAGTGACGGAGCGGACGACCGGACACGCGGGTGACCGGGCGAGTGAGGGAAGAGGGACGGACATGGCGTGGGCCGGACGGCTGGGGCTGGCGGTGGGTGCCGGGGGCGCCGCCGTGGCCGGGTACCTGGGACTGGTGACGGCGGCGGCACCGCTGGACGTCGGCGTGGGACGGCGGACCCGTCCGCTGGGGCCGCAGGCCGTGGACACGCCCGCACCGAGGGACGTCGTGTTCGACGTGATCGCCCAGCCCTACCTGGGCCGGGCCACCCGGGCGATGCGCGAGAAGCTGCGGGTGCTGGAGCGTGGGGAGGACATGGTGCTGGCCGAGCACTACACCCCCGTGGCCGGTGGCCGCCTCACGGCGAAGACGGTCGAGACGGTGCGCTTCACGCGTCCCGAGCGGGTGGACTTCCGGCTGGTGCGCGGCCCGGTGCCGTTCGTCGTCGAGACCTTCCTGCTCGGTGAGGCCGAGGACGGCGGCACCCGGCTGGAGTACCGGGGCGAGCTGGGCACGGACGGCTGGGCGCCGGGGGAGCGCTGGGGCCGGCTGGTCGCCGAGCGGTGGGAGGCGACGGTGGCGGAGACGCTGGCGTCCGTATGCCGGGAGGCCGAGCGCCGCGCGAGCGCGCGGGGCGCCCGGGACCGGAGATGACGTCGGCGGTGCCGAACCGGGGCAGCGCGCCCCCACGCGGCGCCCGGGACGACTACGGTCCGGTGTGTGGCGCGCGGGCGCTCGCCCGGTCGGCGGCGGAGGCCGCGCCGCCGCCGTGGGCGCCGGAACGACGCGAGGAGACGTACCGCATGACGCAGGCCGCTGACGAGGGGGCGGAGAGGACGTGGTGCATCTCCGAGGTGGACATCTTCCGTGACCTGGACGCGCGGGAGATGGACGCCATCGCCGCCGCCGCGCCGATGAAGACGTACGGCACGGGGGAACTCCTCTACTCCTCGTCCCAGCCTTCCGAGGTGCTGTTCATCCTGAAGAAGGGCCGGGTCCGGATCTTCCGGGTCTCGCCCGAGGGACGGGCGCTGACCTGCGCCCTCATCGAGCCGGGCACGATCTTCGGCGAGATGGTGCTGCTCGGGCAGCGCATGTACGACAACTTCGCGGAGGCGCTGGACGACGTCACGGTGTGCGTCATGAGCCGCGCCGACGTCGGCCGCCTCCTGCTGTCGGACGCGCGTATCGCGGCCCGTATCACCGAGATCCTCGGACGCCGTCTCACCGACCTCGAACAACGCCTGTCCGACAGCGTGTTCAAGTCAGTCCCGCAGCGTGTGGCCACGACCCTGCTGACGCTCGCCGCGCAGTCCCGACCCCGGATCTTCGGGGGCCGCTCGCCGGAGATCGCGCTCACCCACCAGCAGGTCGCCGCGCTGGCCGGTACCTCGCGGGAGACGACGACGAAGGTGCTGCGCGAGTTCGCCGACGGCGGCCTCATCCGCCTCGCCAGGAGCCGGATCACCGTGCTCGACCCGGGCGGCCTCACGGACGAGGCCGGCTGAGCACGCGGGGTGTGGACACCGGCGCTGTGTAAGGGCGCTTACAGAGTCGACGGCCTTCGGCTGGCTAGCGTGCCCCGCATGGTGCTTCGGCTGGTGCTCGGAACGGTGTTCACGGCGATGGCGGTGGGCCAGCTGGCCTCCTTCGGCGCGATGCCGGAGATCCTCGCCGCCTACGAGGTCGTGGAGGGCGGCGCCGCCACGGCGCTGGCCGTCACCCTGATCGCCGGTGAGCTGCTGTGCGGCCTGTGGTTCCTCCTGCGCCCCCGGTCGTCCGCACGGACCCCGGTGTGGGTCTACACCGGGGTGTCGCTGCTGTGGGCGGGGTTGGCGGTGCAGGGCTTCCTGCGCGGGCTGACCGTCGAGAACTGCGGCTGCTTCGGCACCTACCTGACGCAGAGCCTCGGCTGGCCCGTCCTCGTGCAGGACGGGCTGCTGCTGGTGTACGCCGGGGTGCTGCTGCGCGGGGTGCGACGGCAGGGCTCCGCACCACGTACCCACTCCTCCGATACGAAGGTGGACTCACCGTGACCGCTCCCCGCAAGCAGGACCGCGACGAGGTGTTCGTGGAGTTCACCAAGTCGATCTGCCCGGTCTGCAAGACCCCGGTCGACGCCCAGGTCAACATCCGCGAGGACAAGGTCTACCTGCGCAAACGATGCCGGGAGCACGGCGGGTTCGAGGCGCTGGTCTACGGGGACGCCGAGGAGTACCTGGCCTCCGCCCGCTTCAACAAGCCCGGCACCATCCCGCTCACCTTCCAGACCGAGGTCAGGGACGGCTGCCCGTCCGACTGCGGCCTCTGTCCGGAGCACAAGCAGCACGCCTGCCTCGGCATCATCGAGGTCAACACCGGCTGCAACCTCGACTGCCCCATCTGCTTCGCGGACTCCGGCCACCAGGCGGGGGACGGCTACTCCATCACCCACGACCAGTGCGCGCGCATGCTCGACGCCTTCGTGGAGAGCGAGGGCGAGCCCGAGGTGGTGATGTTCTCCGGCGGCGAGCCCACCATCCACAAGCACATCCTGGACTTCATCGACCTCGCCCAGGAACGCCCGATCCGCAACGTCAACCTCAACACCAACGGCATCCGCCTCGCCACGGACCGGAACTTCGTCGCCGAGCTCGGCAAGCGCAACCAGGTCCCGGGCAGGTCCGTGAACGTCTACCTCCAGTTCGACGGCTTCGACGAGCGCACCCACCGCGAGATCCGGGGCCGCGACCTGCGGAGGTTCAAGGAGAAGGCGCTCGCCAACTGTGCGGACGCCGGGCTGACGGTGACGCTCGTCGCCGCCGTCGAACGCGGCCTCAACGAGCACGAGCTCGGCGCGATCATCGAGTACGGCGTCGACCACCCGGCCGTCCGCTCGGTGGCCTTCCAGCCGGTCACGCACTCCGGCCGCCACGTGCCGTTCGACCCGCTGAACCGCCTCACCAACCCGGACGTCATCAGACTCGTGGGCGAGCAGCTGCCGGGCTGGTTCCAGAAGGGCGACTTCTTCCCCGTCCCCTGCTGCTTCCCCACCTGCCGCTCCATCACCTACCTGCTCGTGGACGGCGAACCGGGTGCCCGCACCGTCGTCCCCATCCCGCGCCTGCTCCAGGTCGAGGACTACCTGGACTACGTCTCCAACCGGGTCATGCCCGACGACGGCATCCGCGAGGCGCTGGAGAAGCTCTGGTCGGCCTCGGCCTTCATGGGGACGGACACCACCGAAGAACAGCTCCGCGCCACGGCGGAGGCGCTGGACTGCGCCGACGCCTGCGGCATCGACCTCCCCGAGGCGGTCAAGTCCCTCGGTGAGAAGGCGTTCATGATCGTCGTCCAGGACTTCCAGGACCCCTACACCCTCAACGTCAAGCAGCTCATGAAGTGCTGCGTGGAGGAGATCACCCCCGACGGCCGCCTCATCCCGTTCTGCGCCTACAACTCCGTCGGCTACCGCGAGCAGGTCCGGGAACAGATGTCCGGTGTGCCCGTCGCGGACGTCGTCCCCAACGCGCTTCCGCTCGCCGACCGGCTCGCCCCGACCCCGTACGGCTCCCGGATGCTGCGGCCCGCGACCGACGAGGAGACCACGGCATGAGCCAGCCCCCGCCCCGGGACGACGTCAAGGCGTGCTGCGCCGCCGCCTACTCCTCCGACGTCGTCACCCTCCTGCTCGGCGACTCCTACCACCCCGGCGGCACCGCGCTCACCCGTCGCCTGGCCGACGCCCTCGCCCTCCGGCCGGACGACGGCGTGCTCGACGTCGCCTCCGGGCGCGGCACGACGGCGCTGCTGCTCGCCGAGACGTACGGCGTGCGCGTCGACGGCGTGGACTACTCCCCGGCCAACACCGCCCTCGCCCGTGGCACGGCCGAGGCCGCCGGGCACGCCGACCGCGTGTCCTTCACCACCGGCGACGCCGAGCGGCTGCCTTACCCGGACGGCGACTTCACGGCCCTGGTCTGCGAGTGCGCGCTGTGCACCTTCCCCGACAAGTGCCGGGCCGCCGCCGAGTTCGCCCGCGTCCTGCGCCCCGGCGGCCGGGTCGGCATCACCGACGTCACCGCCGACACCGACCGCCTCCCGGCCGAGCTGACGGGCCTGGCCGCCCGCATCGCCTGCGTCGCGGACGCGCTCCCCCTGGCCGGGTACGTCGACCTGCTCTCCGCCGCCGGGCTCCGCACCCTCCGCACCGAACCCCACGACGCCGCCCTCCTGCGCATGATCGACCAGATCGAGGCGCGCCTGAACCTGGCGCGCATGACGGCCCCCGACAGACTGGCCGCCGCGGACATCGACCTCGCCGCCGCCCCCACCGTCCTGGCCGCCGCCCGCTCGGCCGTCGCGGACGGCGTCCTCGGCTACGCCCTCCTGATCGCCGAGAAGCCCCCGGCCGGGCGGCCTTGACGCCCTCCGGTCCCGCCTCGCCGCACTCCGGAGGTCCACGAACCCGACCGCACCGGCCGGGCTTCGAGTCCGCAGGGCGGTCTCAGCCGTAGCGCGCGACGAGCGCGTGGCCGATCGAGGCCAGGTGGTCCAGCACGTCCGGGGGGCCGCTCACCTCCAGCCATTCGACCAGCCCGGCGAGTTCACCGGCGAGTGCGTACGCGTGGTCGCCGCCGATGACGACCTCGATGCGGCCGTCCGGCGTGGAACCGCCCACCTGGAGCCTGCCGCCCAGCATCATCCGCAGCAGGTACATCCCGTCGGGTGCGCAGAGCGCGTGGACCTTCAGGGGCGTCCGTCTGCGGTCGATCTCGTCGGCGATCTCGCGCCAGCTCTCGGCCAGGTCGAAGTCCTCGGGCCGGTGCACGGGATCGCCGGTCGGGGCGGCGGACGTGACGCGGTCGATGCGGAAGACCCGCCGACCGGCCTCGGTGTGGGCGACGAGGTACCACGACGAGCCCTTGGCGACGATGCCCAGCGGGTGGACGGTCCGCTCGGTTCCGGCGCCCTCACGGTCGACGTAGCCGAGCCGTACCCGGACGCCGCGGATCACCGCGTCCTGGAGCGCGTCGAGGAAGCGGGGCGGTCGGGGCTCGCTCCGGCTCGCCCCCCACCGCCGCGGGTCCGTGACCAACGAGGACGCCGCCGCCTCGGCCTGCCCCCGGAAGGGCTCCGGCAGGGCGTGGACGAGCTTGCGCAGCGCCGCCTTGACGGCCGGCGTGGCAGCCGTCGCCTGACCGGCGACCAGGAACAGGGCACGGGCCTCGGGCGCGGTCAGCCCGGACAGGTCGGTGCGGGCCCCGCCCACGAGGCGCCAGCCGCCGCCCCGGCCCGGCACGGAGTACACGGGCACCCCCGCCATGGCCAGCGCGTCGAGGTCGCGACGGGCGGTGCGCTCGGAAACCTCCAGTTCCCGGGCGACCTCCGCCGCCGTCACCTGCTCCCGCCGTTGCAGCAGCAGGAGGACGGCCACCAGCCGGTCGGTTCGCATACCGACGACACTGGCACAACAAACCGGTCAGGAGATGACCGGTTTCGCTCGGCAGGATGGCGTCATGGCCTCAGCGGTGCCCCCCACCGCCCACGGCCGTATCGGCCCCCGGAACGCTCGCGGTCCGGCACCTTGAAAGAAGGAGCGAAAAGGACATGCCCAGCCCAGTCGATTTTCCCGAGCCCACCCTCGTCTCCGTCAACGGCGTGGAGCTCGAAGTCTTCGAAGCGGGACGGCAGAATGCCGGGAAGCCGGTGGTGCTCTGCCACGGCTGGCCGGAGCACGCCTATTCCTGGCGTCACCAGATGCCCGCTCTCGCCGCAGCCGGATACCACGTCATCGCCCCGAACCAGCGGGGCTACGGGAACTCGTCCCGTCCCGCCGACGTGACGGCCTACGACATCGAGCACCTGGCAGGTGACCTCGTGGCGCTGCTCGACCACTACGGGTACGAGGACGCCACCTTCGTCGGTCACGACTGGGGTGCCATGGTCGTCTGGGGGCTGGCCCTGCTGCATCCGGCCCGCGTCGACAAGCTGATCAACCTGAGCCTGCCGTACCAGGAGCGCGGAGAGAAGCCCTGGATCGCGTTCATGGAAGAGGTGTTCGGGGGCGACTTCTACTTCGTCCACTTCAACCGGCAGCCAGGTGTCGCCGAGGCCGTGTTCGAAGAGGACACCTTCCGGTTCCTGCGCAACCTGTACCGCAAGAACGAGCCCCCCGGGGAGCCTCAGCCGGGTATGGCCTTGATCGAGCTGGCCCGAGCGGAGACGCCACTCGGTGATCCCGTCATGAGCGACGACGAACTGGCCGTCTTCGTCTCCGCCTTCGAATCAACGGGGTTCACGGGCAGCGTGAACTGGTACCGGAACCTCGACCGCAACTGGCATCTCCTGGCGGACGTGGACCCGATCATCCAGCAGCCCGCACTCATGATCTACGGCGACCGGGACGTGATCCGGAAGTCCGACAGACTGGCGGACTTCGTGCCGCGCGTGGACGTCGTCAGCCTGGACTGCGGCCATTGGATCCAGCAGGAGAAGCCGGAGGAAACGAACCGGCTGATCACGCGATGGCTGGCCCGGCAGGACGCTAGGTAGCGTCCCGGTCCCGGGCCCCTGGTCGGTCGGTGCGGGCGATGAGGGGGCGGTGGGCGGGCTGGAGGTCCTCGGGCAGGTCGTCGGGGGTGAACCAGCCGGCGTCCAGGATCTCGAAGCCGTCCAGCGACAGCGTGCCGCCGGTCAGCCGGGCCTCGTACGCCACCTCCAGCCGCAGCCGGTAGCCGCTCTTGAGGTGGATCAGCTCCCCGGCCCGCACGTCGAGCCGGGTCTCCTCCTTCACCTCGCGCTCCACCGTCCGGCCGAACTCCTCACCCCGGATCGCGTACCCGGACGGCAGCCCCCACTGCCGTCCCTCCGGCCACATCCGGTGCTTGAGCAGGAGGACGCGGCCCGCGTCGTCGCGGACGACGCCGGTCACCCCCACCATGAACGTCGCGTTGGCCAGCCACAGCACCCGCCACTGGATCGGCCCCCGCGTGGCGTGCCAGGCCCGCGCCGCAAGCCGCCTCAGCATGCGGAGAGATCGTCGGGAAGGATGCGGAAGGCGTGGGTTCCGGTCAGCGGCGTGATGGCCCTGAAGTCCCGTCGGTCGGTCCGCTCCTGGGCGAGGGGCCAGTCGTTCACCGCGAGCGCGGACCGCCGGTCGACGTTGCGCGTCGTGATGTGCTCGATCTCCAGGGCCACGAGGGGCGACACCACGGTCAGCGCCGCCTTCCGTAGCCCTGTACGTGCCCTCTGGTGTTCCCGGTCCTTCGTGTGGAGGGCCGCGACCAGCCCGGAGGTGGCGCCGATGACGACAACTCCGATTCCGCCATGGCGTCCGACACCGACCGGTGGATCTCCTCAGCGCTCACAGGACCGCCGAAGTCGAGCTGGGGGATGTCCCCGTCCTCGTCCCATCGACGCGTCCGCAGAGCGGCGATGTGGAACGCCTCCCGGAAGTATTCCGACTCCGTGCGTCCTTCCCGCGCCGCAGCTTCCTTGATCGCCAGGAGGTCGTCCTCGTCGACCATGACGGTGGTCTTCTTGAGCGACATGCGGTCACGGTACCCGCGCCACCACCACCTGTCCTGTGCCTTTGTGAGCGAGCCCCTGGAGTGGGTCCGTGAGAGCCGACCGGGGTGCGGGTCGGCGTGCACCCTGCGGACCGGCGACCACTTTCGGTCCCTGACCGCATTCCGAGAGTTATCGCGTCGGTAGAGTGAGTGCGAGCCGGCCCGCTAGGGCCGACCGTCCCACGACATGCGGAGGATCCTGCCGTGACGACCGCCGATTCCGGCCTCGACACCGAAGAGATCAACGACCTGAAGGAGACCGTGCGCCGCCTTCAGAAGGACGCCAATGCCAAAGCCGTCCTCCTGATCGACAAGGACGGCCGACAGGTGGCGGCGGCGGGCGAGCACGAGCAGTACGACGTGACCTCGCTCGCCTCCGTGACCGCAGGCAGCGGCTCTGACGACTTGGCCAAGCTGATCCGGGAGCGCGAGCTTTCGGTAATGCCCCACGAGGGGCAGCAGGACTACTTCCACATCTCGATCGTGGCCACGTACGCCATCCTGCTGGTCGCCTTCGACGCGCGATCCTCGCTGGGCCTGGTCCGACTCCAAGTCAAGCGCGCTGGTGGGGACTTCGACAAGATCCTCGGGGCCATGGCCCAGCGCGGCTCCTCCGACGCGTCGCTCACGGAGATCACCGACGACGACATCGAGCGGCTCTTCAGCGCGTAGCACCGAGCCGAGCCGAGTACCCACTCGGCTCGGCTCTCCTGCGCCGCCTAGCCGGGGATGGGCACATCTCAGGACGTCGGCCATCGGTCCAAGCGCGCCACGTCGACGTCTCCGGTACGACGGTGGAGAACCCGGAACTCCGTTCGGCACCCACCGTCGAAGGTGCATGCCCACCGGGCACGAATCGCGTCACAGCGACTCCGGTGTGCACCCCGGACCGTTCCCGCTCATTCTTTGACGTCGGCGACGAAGGCGGACCAGGCGGCGGCGGGGAAGACGAGCGCGGCGTCGTCCGGCCGCTTGCTGTCCCGGACCGGGACGACCCCCGCACACCCGTCCGCCACCTCGATGCAGTCACCGTACGACTTGTCGCTGTAGCTGGACTTCCGCCACCGGGCCGCGCCGGGGAAGTCCCGGGCCACCTCGACGCAGGCGCCGCCGGTGTTGTCGCTGTAGCTCGACTTGCACCAGGTCGCGGAACGGAGGTCAGGGGTCGTGGGGCTCATGCGTAGTGCTCCTTCATTGTGTCCCGGATCAGGCGCTGGGAGGCCGCTGGTGGCAGAGCATTGACCTGCAAGAGGTCGTACGCATGAGCGTATCGGGTGACACGGTCGGGCAGCTCTACGAGTTCACCGCAGGAGTACCCCTCCAAATAGGCCACGTCCGGGCCGTCCGGAAGGGAGAGGAGCGTGAGGGAGCCTCCGGTGACCGGGTGTTGCGGCGCTTCAAACGGGAGCACTTGAAAGGTGATGTGCGGATGTCGGGCCAGGGCCAGCAGGTGTGACAGTTGTTCGTGCATCGTGGCCTGCTCGCCGACTCTGCGATGAAGCGCTGCTTGGTCGAGGACACCCCAGAGGAAGGGCGGGTCGTCGCCTTCCAACAGCACCCTTCGGCTGAGCCTTGCTTCTACCTGTCGGTCCAGCTCCTCCTCTTCCAGGTGAGGAAGTCCCTCGCGCAGGCTGATTCGGGCATAGGCGGCTGTTTGGAGAAGGCCGGGTACCGAGTGCGCCGCGTAGGTGAGCACCTTGACGGCTCTGGCCTCCTTCTCCATGTACTCGCGGACCCAGTCGACGTAGGTCTCGCGGGTCATGTGCCACCAGAGGTCGGAGATCTCGCCGTCCGCGTCGAGGGCGACGTCGATGGCGTCGGCGAGGGCGCGGGGTGGTGGGTCGGTGGCGAGTTCCACCTGGGCGATGCGGTTGTGGGAGACGTGGACGTGGCAGCCCAGCTCGCGCTGCGTCCAGCCCAGGGCCTCGCGGCGCTTGCGGACGCGCGAGCCGAGGTAGGCGGCCATGGAGGCGCGGGGGTCAAGTGGCTTGCTGGAAGGCATGGTCAGGGCCTCGTTTCAGCCTTCTGGATCTGAAGGGCTTGACACTTCCCCATCCTAGGTACGACTCGCCACGCTGTGTGCCGAACGGGGATACCCAACGTGAAAGGCACCAACGCACATGGCGATGACGGACGGGCGCAGGATGGCCCTGGAGCGGCTGCGGGAGGCGGAGGGCGCGGCGAACGAGCTGCGCGAGGAACTGCGGCTGGTGGGACTGGTGTTGCCCTCGCTCCGGATCGACCCGGTGTCGGCGGCCGGGACGGAGCCCTCGCCGCTGATCGACCTAGGACGGTGCACCGTGGAGACGGCGCGGCAGCTCGCGGTCGTCCTGCGGCACCGGAAGCGGCCGTGACGCCGAAGCGCGGCGCGTGCGCCGTGGACCTGCGGACGGGCCGGGTCGGCGAAGTCATGGACCAGTTGGGCCGGTTCGTGCAGCTTCGGCCGCTGCGCGGTGGCGTGGAGTGGGACTGCCCGCGCGACCAGCTGCGGGAGGCCACCGCGGCTGAGCGGTTGCGTGCCGACCTTGCCGAGGTGAACCGCCGAACCCGACTGTTCCGATAGGCAAGTTGACCGGTTTTGATCGAGTGGCGCACGGGGTGGGCGTTGTGATTAGAGTCATCACAAACGCACGCTTCGTGCAGCCCGCATGAAGCGGCCCTCAACGGTGCTAGCAACACCGGTGAGGGCCTTCATCACCAAGGTCAATGGAGGGCCCTGGGATGCTCCGGCATGTTATCGCGCCGACGCGCTTCTACTCGCAGATTCCCAACGAGCTGATCCGTCATCCGAGGCTGAGCAGTACAGCCGTGCGGATGCTGGAGTGGGCGCTGTCGCTGCCCGAGGGCTCGCGGGAGACGTTCACCTCGCTCAGCGAGAAGCTCCCCGAGGGACGCATCACCGTCCGCAAGGCACGGCAGCAGCTCGCCGCCGAGGGGTACGTCCACACCCGGCAGACGCAGGACCGGGAGTCCGGACGCTGGCAGACCGTCGTGCTCATCTCCAACGTGCCGCTGACCACGGCCGCCGCCGTGGACGCGGCCTTCGCCGGGGC
Organism: Streptomyces chumphonensis; assembly: GCF_014779715.1. Classification (GTDB taxonomy): domain Bacteria; phylum Actinomycetota; class Actinomycetes; order Streptomycetales; family Streptomycetaceae; genus Streptomyces; species Streptomyces chumphonensis. The sequence goes on along the minus strand of NZ_JACXYU010000015.1, from coordinate 50,528 downwards.
TCCGGGCGGCCGGGTGCTGCCGGTCGGCGAACCGGGGGAACGGGCCGTCGGCGACTCACCCAAGGGTGAAGAACAACCGGAGAACACACCCCACCCTCCCCGTCCCGCCGCACCGGACGCCGAGCGGCACGCGGAGCCCAGGCCGGGACCCGAGCCGGGCCCGGTCCCCGCCCCGGCGCCGGACCTCCCGGTGTCGGACGAGCCGGACCCCGGCGGTGGTGACGGCGCCGGCTCGGGACGTGCGGCTCGCGTCCTGGCCGCACTCGGACGGGACGAGCCCCGGCTGCGGCTGGGCGTCGCCGAGGCGGCGCGGCTGGCGCCGCTGGCGCGGGAGTGGCTGGCCAGAGGCGTCGGGGAGGCGGAGCTGCGGGAGGCGCTGACGGCGGGGCTGCCGCGCCGGGTGCACGCCCCGGCGGCGTTTGTGGCGCACCGGCTGACGGCGAAGCTGCCGCCGCCCGTCGCCCCGAGGACGCCGCCGCCCCCGCCGTTGGCGGAGTGCGCGGAGTGCCGCGACCCGCTGCCGCGCGGGCAGCGCACCGGGATCTGCCGCCCCTGCGCGGGGCTCGTGCCGTCGCCCGAGCCGCCGCCCGGCCTGCCACCCGCCGCCGCCCGCGCCCGCGCCGCCTTCGAGGCCGCCCGCGCCCGCACCCGCTACGTGTGAGAGAGGACAGAGGTATGCTTAGTCCACTGCCTAGTTCATTTGGTGGCCACCGTTGGGAGGAAGCTGTGGACGCAGCCCGTCAGTACAACGTGCACGAGGCCAAAACCCATCTCTCCCGCATTCTGGAACAGGTCGCCAGTGGTGAGGAAGTCGTCATCAGCAAGGCCGGGGAGCCCGTCGCCAAGGTCGTCCCGTTGCGCCAGAAGGTGAGGCGGACAGGGCGTGGTTCCCTGCGTGGACGTGTTCATATCGCCGATGACTTCGATGAGCTTCCCGATGATCTCGCCGATGCCTTCGGGGCGCGGTGATGCGGCTCCTGCTCGACACCCACGTGGTTCTGTGGTGGCTTGACGACTCCCCCGAGCTGTCCGGCGAAATCAAGGACATGCTCGACATCGAGCCCGGCGTGTATGTGAGCGCGGTGACTCCGTGGGAGATCGCGATCAAGCAGTCCCTGGGCAAGCTGAGCGGGGTGGACGACCTTGCGGAAAGAGCGCGGGATACCCAGTTCACCGGTCTGCCGATCACTGCGGGCCACGGTGTACGTGCAGGGCGGCTCCCTGGGCACCACCGTGATCCCTTCGACCGGCTCCTGGTCGCTCAGGCTCAGATCGAGGGGCTGACCCTCGTCACACGGGATCGGTGGATCCGGCAGTACGACGTCCAGGTCATGGCAGCCTGACCGCCGCCCGCCGTCCCGTCAGCGCTTCGGGGTGTAGGTGAGGATGACGAGGCCGGTGGCGTGGGTCTCGGTGCCGGTGAGGTCGAACGTGTGCTGTCCGAGGTCGCGGTAGAGGAGGTCGGACGGCTGGGCCTTGCCGGAGAGGACGGGGTGCAGCCACACCCTGAACTCGTCCAGGAGGCCGTTCTCCAGCATCAGGCGCGTCACGTCGCCGAAGCCGTACTGGAGGATGTTGCCGCCGTCCTGTTCCTTCAGCTCGCGGACGCGGGCGGCGACGTCGCCGTCGAGGACCGTGCAGTTCGACCAGTCGGGGTTCTTGAGCGTGGAGGAGACGACGTACTTGGTGATGTCGTTCATCCGGTCGGCGAAGGCGTTCTGGCCGGCCTGGGCGGACCAGGCGGGCGCGAAGCCCTCGTAGGTCTTGCGGCCCATGATGAGGGCGTCGCTCTCGGCGAGCTGGCTGCGGGCGGCGACCTCGGCCTGCGCGCCGAAGTAGTTCATGTGCCAGTCCTGCATGTTGGTGATGTCGCCGTCGAGCGTCATGTAGGTGGCGTTGACGATCTTGCGCATGGTGGCCGTCTCCTCGGTCCTCGGGGCCTCTGCCGCTGTCGGTGGGGGAGACTCCCAGCCAAGCGGAAACTCATCGCGGGGCCGAGGATTTCGAGAAGTGTGGAAAAGCGGGTCGCTCCCGCACCGGGCCCGCTTCGGGGTCACCGCACCACACGAAGGAGTGGTCCGGGGCGACCGTCATGCCGAAGTCGTACAGCGGTGGGGAGCCCTCGGCCGTCCACCAGTCCCAGGCGCGCGCGATCTCGTCGGCCAGCCGCCGGGGGCCGCCCTGGCGGGCGACGGCCGCGCCGTCGTGGCCGGTGAGGACGGCCCAGGACGCCGCGCCGTCGTGCAGCCGTACGACGGGTTCACCGCCGGACGGCCCGGGGCCCGGGGCGGGGCCGGGGACGACGTGGATGTCAGGCCGGGCCACCCGCAGGGCGAACAGCAGGTGCGCGTCGTCACGCAGCGCCCGGACGTCGTGGGGGAAGGGTCGCGCGGTGCCGTGCGGCCGGGCGTCGTGGACGTGCCACCAGTCGGCGCCGGGTGGGGTGCCGCGCGCGGGCATGAACGTGGCGAGCCCCTGCACCCACCCCGTCGCCGAGCGTCCGTCGTCCGCGACGGTGAGCGCCACGTGCCCGAGCCGTCCCCAGGGGAACACGAGCCGGCCGCCGGGGCGGGTCTGGGCGATCCACGGCCACGGCACCTCGTCCACGGCGTAGGTGGCGATCACGCGGTCCCACGGGCCGTCCTCCGGGCGGCCCGCCGCGCCGTCGCCGACGTGCACCGCGACGTCGGCGCCCGCCGCGCGCAGCCGCCACAGCGCGGCCTCGGCCAGCTCCGCGTCCACCTCGACGCTGACCACCCGGCCCGGCCCGGCGCGGTGGGCGAGCAGCGCGGCGTTCCACCCGGTGCCCGTGCCCAGCTCCAGCACGCGGTGGCCCGGCTCGACGCGTAGCGAGTCGAGCATGTCCACCACGACGCCCTGGCAGGAGAGGCTGGAGGAGGGGACGCCGTCGGTGAGCTGGGTGACGGCCGCGTCGTCCGGCCCGGCGTAGACGAGGGCGGCCCAGGAATCGAGCGCGGTCGCCCGGTCGACGGGGACGTAGGCGTGGCCCGTCCAGTGCCACAGCCGGTCGGGGGCGAAGGCGTGCCGGGGCAGCGTCTCCACGGCGTCCCGCAGCCACGGCGAGCGCTCCGGCCACTCCCCGGACGCCTCCATCGCCGCCGCGAGCCGCTGCCGCAACCCGCCGAACTCCCGCACGCTCACTCCTTCTTGTGCTTGCCGCCGCCGGGCGGGGGCGGGGGCACCTTGCCGTCGGAGTTGCCGGGGGGCGGCTTGCCCCGGCCCAGGTCGGGCTCCGGCTTGCGGTGATCTCCCATGGTGACTCCTCCGTCTCTCAGCGTGACACTACGGAGGGTGACATTGCTTCGGGTCGCACGGCAAGGGCGCGAGGGGGCGTGCGGGGGTGTGCGGTGGCCACCCCGGCCTGAGGGTGCGGGGGGTGGGGCTTGCAGACTGGCGGAGCAGGGTGCACGGGTTCGATGACGGGGGACGTGTGGAGAGTTGGGCGTGGCGGCACCGCCGGACGTTGTGGAGCGTGGGAGGGGTGCTGGCCGTCCTGGTCGTGCTCGGGCTCTCGGTCCGGGCGCCGGTGGAGCAGTGGTGGCTGGCCCGCCAGGCGTGCGGGGGCGAGCTGCCCGCCGACGACCTGGAGATCGTGCGGAAGGGCGTGCTGCTCGATTCGAACGAGCAGTCCTTCGACGCGGAGGCCGGTCGGTACGCATGCGTGCTGCGAAGTGACCAAGGCACGGTCGTTGTCGCGGTGGACGCCTCTTCCCGTGGACCGGAGCGCGAGGTTCCCTACGCCTGGTCCGCCTACATGCCGTACGCGGCGCTGCCCGACGGGCTCCCCGGGTTCGAGAACAACAACAGCCTGGTCCACCTCATGCCGGAGTGCCCCGGCCGTGCCGAGGGTGGGGAGCGTCACCGGCTCCTGGTGAGCACCTGGACGTACTTGGCCTCCAGCCGTGCGGAGAAGGCGGCCATGTTGCGGCTCGCCGTCCGGATGACGAACGAGATGACCGAGAAGCTGGGCTGCGGTGGTGAGCCGCTGCCCGCGCCGCAGGAGGGTGCGGTCCCGGAGCAGGGCGCGTACGTTCCCCGCGCGCAGGCGGAGGGAACGGCCTGCGGCTCACTCACGACCGCGCGCGTCCCGGGGGCGGGGCCCGACGGGGTGGTCCAGATGGCCGTCGCGGACGGCGGCCTCGTGGGCCGGTGCACCCTGCACGCACCGGGGGATGGGCACGGGAATCGCGCGGACCGTGGACGGCCGCTCGTCGAACTCACCAGCTGGCGCGGCGAGTGGGCGGGGGAGATGCGGGAGATGTACCACCACGTCCGCACACCGTCGTCGGGGCTCAACAGGGGCGCCACCTGGGAGCCCGAACTCACCGATCATCGGGCGTGGGCGGTCGCCAGGTGCGAGGACGAGAACGTCGGCTACGCCGCGTGGGACTACGAGAGTCCCTACCGGGAGGAGGGGGAGGACGCCGAACCACGGACGGAGGCCCAGAAGAGGGAGTGGCGCGAGCGGCTGCGCGGGTACGTGACGGCGTTCGCCGAGGACCAGGTCCGGCGTGGGGGCTGCACGGATCTGCGGGTGCCGCCGGCGCCGTGACGGCCCGGCACCGGCACCGACCACCGGAGCCCGGCGGCCTGTCGCACCCCGGCCGTCAGCGGGGGGCGTGCGGGTGGGGGTGCTGCGGGTGCGGGGGCTGCGGGTGGAAGTACTGCGCGGCCTTGCGCACCAGGTGGTCGGAGTAGATGAGGCCCATCACGGCGCTGCCCCGGAAGTAGCCGAGGTAGCCGTGCGTGGTGTCCACGACGACCGGGCGGGCGAAACAGGACAGCCGGCTGCGCTGGTCCTGTTCGGCCCAGGCCGTCGCGGCCCGCTCCACGCGCGGGGAGACCAGCACCGGGAAGACGGCCGCACCGTTGCGGAAGTCCGTGACCATGCTGCCCCGGTGCTGCTTGGCGTAGGCCATGGCGTCCTGGGTGAACCGTTCGACGAGCGGCAGGGTGATCTCGGGGACGGCCGTCGCGACGGTGAACAGGTGCAGCTTGGTCGCCATCCAGCCCCACTGGAACTCGGTGCGGCGCCCGACGAGGACGGGGGCGCCGCCCCAGTCGTCCCAGCGGGGCGCGCAGCCGTCGGCCGCCAGCCGCTGCTCGACGGAGGCCAGGAACGCGTGGTTCGGGTCGGTGTACATGGCGAACAATTGTTCACCCGGGGGTCTCGTGCGGCGCCGGGAGGGTGCCGCCCCGGAGCGGTGCGGCCTCGGCGGGTGGAGCCCGCGGCGGCGCGCCCGCCGTTTCAGGTGGGCCGTACGGGCAACCCCGGCGCCATGGACAGCACACTCGCCCTCGCCTCCGAGGGCTACGCCTGGTTGCCCGACCGGTGGCGGGCGCACACCGGCCCGATCGTCCGGACCCGGCTCATGGGACAGCGGGCCGTCGCCCTGCGCGGGGTGGAGGCGGTGCGCTTCTTCTACGACGAGCGCCACGTGCGGCGGCGCGGGGCGCTGCCCGAGCCGGTGGTGGCGACCCTGTTCGGCCACGGCGGTGTGCAGGGGCTCGACGGGGAGGCGCACCGGGAGCGCAAGGCCCTGCTGATGCGGGTGGCGGCGTCGCCGGAGGGGGTGGAGGCGCTCGCGGAGCAGTTCGCGCTGGCGTGGGAGGAGGCCGTGCCCGGCTGGCGGGAGCAGGACACGATCGTGTTGTTCGACGAGGCGGGCGTCGTGCTGACGCGCGCGGTCACGCGGTGGGCGGGCGTGCCCGTCGCGGGGCAGGAGGTGCGGCCCCTCGCGGCCGACCTGCTGGCCATGGTCGACGGCTTCGCGACGGCCGGGCCCCGGCACTGGCGGGCCCGCAGGGCCCGCAAGGAGCGGGAGGCGTGGCTGGCCGGGCTCGTGGCGGACGTCCGCCGGGGCTCGGCCCCCGTGCCGGAGGACTCCGGGCTCGCCCGCATCGCCTGGCACCGGGACGCGGACGGCTCCCTCCTGCCCGCCGACACGGCCGCCGTCGAGGTGCTGAACGTCCTGCGCCCGACCGTCGCCGTGGCCTGGTACGCGGCCTTCGCCGCACACGCCCTGCACCGGTGGCCCGCGCACCGGGAGCGGCTGGCCGACGCCGACCACGCCTACGCGTTCGCCGACGAGGTGCGGCGCTTCTACCCGTTCGCGCCGTTCGTGGCCGGGCGGGCCGCGACCGACCTGACGTGGGAGGGCGAGCACATCCCCGCCGGGACGCTCCTCCTGCTGGACCTGTACGGGCAGAACCACGACGCCGAGGTGTGGGGCGACCCGTACACCTTCCGCCCCGACCGCTTCCGGCACGGCGACATCGCGCCGGACGTCCTCGTGCCGCAGGGCGGGGGCGACGCGGCGACCGGCCACCGCTGCCCCGGCGAGGACGCCACCCGCGCCCTGATCGCCGCGCTGGCCGCCCGGCTCGCCGGGCTGTCGTACACGGTGCCGCAGCAGGACCTGGCCATTCCCCTCGGCCACATCCCCACCCGGCCGCGCAGCGGGATGGTCCTCGCCGTGGAGTGACCGTCGGGCCCGCTCGCGACCTCGCCACCTCGCTACCCTTGCGCGGGTGAGCAGGGAGAACACCGCGGGCGCCGGGCGTACGGACGACGACCCCGGGCGGGCCGTCCGCGCGTGGCGGGCGGCGGCGGGCGGCGCCGTGCTGCTCGACGGCTTCCACGCGGTCAAGCACGCCCTGCGCTTTCGGGCCGACGTCCACGCCGTCCTGACGCGGGACGCCGCCGGGCTGCGGGAGCTGGCCGCCGAGCTGGCGCCGGACGTCGCGGAGCGCCTGACGGCGGCGGCCGTCGAGGTGGACGGCGAGGTGCTGCGGACGCTCGTGCCGCGCCTGCACCCCACCGGCGTCGCCGCGCTCGCCGCCCGCCGCGACCGGGCCGCCAACCTGGCCGCGCTCGGCGCCCGGCCCCGGTCGGCGCCCGTCGTCCTGCTGGAGGACCCGCGCAACCTGGGGAACGTGGGCGCCGTCGTCCGGCTGGCGGCGGGGCTCGGGATCACCGGCGTCGTCACCACCGGGCCCACCGACCCGTGGCACCCGGCGGCCGTGCGCGGCGGGGCGGGGCTGCACTACGCGACCGCCGTCGAGCGGGTGGAGACGGGCGCGCTGCCGCCCGGCCCGCTGTACGTGCTGGACCCGGCGGGCACCGACCTGCGCGAGGCGGTGCTGCCGGATGACGCCGTCCTCGCGTTCGGTACCGAACGGCACGGCGTCTCGGCGGAGTTGCGGGCGCGGGCCGATCACCTGCTGGCCCTGCCCATGCGCCCGCAGGTCTCCAGTTACAACCTCGCCACCAGCACCGCCATGACCCTCTACCACTGGTGCGCCACCCGCCCACCCACCTGACCCGACGCCGCGCACGTACGGTGCGGACCTGCCGTGCTTCTTCCCGACACGGAGCGGAGGCCACGACGTGACGATGCCTGCCATGAGCGCACGCCCCGGCAATCTGCGCACCGTTGCCGAAGAGATCGAGCGGGCGACCGGTCTGCGTGTCGAGATTCTGGGAGGAAAGCTGGTGATGTCCCCGACCCGCCGGGGCAAGCACGCGGGGGTGATCCGGCGGCTGCGGAGGCAGCTCGAACCCGTGTTGCCGACGGGGCTGGGTGCGTACGAGGTGTCGTCCATCGCGTTCCCCGATGACGCGGACGACTACTGCACTCCCGACCTCGTCCTGCTGCCCGAGGAGTGGGACCAGGACGACGACTGGCTCGCGGACCCCGGCGACGTGGAGCTCGCGGTCGAGGTGATCTCCACCTCCGAGCGCGCGAAGGACATCGCCGGAAAGGGCGCGTGGTACGCCGCGGCGGGTGTCGGGCTGCTGCTGAGCATCGATCCGCGACGCGGCCTGTGGGCGCTGTACAGCCGACCCAAGGGCGGTGAGTACCAAGGGGTGTTGCACGGCGAGTTCGGCGAGGATGTGCCCCTGCCGGAGCCGCTCGGTGTGGTGCTGGACACCGCCGCTCTGCCGCGCTACGGCACGCCCTGAGGCTTCCGGCCGGACGCGGGCCCGCCCGCGCGGGGTAGGGGCGCGCGGGCGGGCCGGGGCTGCGTGGCGGCGGCGGGGTCAAGCCTGGCGGCGGACCTCGACCATGCGGAAGCGCGGGGCGACGAACGCCGCGTCGCACAGCGTCGCGTTCGCGGCGGGGTTGCCGCCGGAGCCGTGGAAGTCGGAGAACGCGGCGGTCTGGTTGACGTACACGCCGCCGGTGAGGTTGAGGGAGAGCTGGGCGCACTCCTCCAGGCAGGCGTCCTCGACCAGGCGCTCCGTCGCGGCGTCCGTGGTGTAGGCGCCGATGGTCATGGCGCCCTGCTCGCGGATGGTGCGGCGCAGCAGCGCGACGGCGTCGTCGGTGGAGTCGACGGCGACGGCGAAGGACACCGGGCCGAAGCACTCGCTGAGGTAGGCGGCCTCCGCCTCCGGCTTGGCGCCGTCCAGCTTCACGATGACGGGCGTGCGTACCGTCGCGTCGGGGAAGTCGGGGTGCTCGACCGTGCGGGAGGCGAGCGCCACCTCGCCCAGCGAGGCGGCGCCGTCCAGCCGCTCGGCGACGCCCGGGTTGACGATCGCGCCCAGCAGGGCGGTGGCGCGGGCGTCGTCGCCCAGCAGCTTGTCGACCGCGCCCGCGAGGTCGGCGACGACCTCCTCGTACGTCCTGGGCCCGGCGTCCGTCTCGATGCCGTGGCGGGGGATGAGCAGGTTCTGGGGGGTGGTGCACATCTGGCCGCTGTAGAGGGACAGCGAGAAGGCGACGTTGGCGAGCATGCCGCGGTAGTCGTCGGTGGAGTGGAAGAGGATCGTGTTGACGCCCGCCTTCTCGGTGAAGACCTGCGCCTGCCGGGCGTTGGCCTCCAGCCAGTCGCCGAAGGCGGTGGAGCCGGTGTAGTCGACGATGCGGACCTCGGGGCGCACCGCGAGCGTCTTCGCGATGCCCTCGCCGTCCCGCTCGGCGGCGAGCGCGACGAGGTTCGGGTCGAAGCCGGCCTCGGCGAGGGTCTCCCGGGCGACGCGCACGGTCAGCGCGAGCGGCAGGACGGCGCGCGGGTGCGGCTTGACGAGGACGGCGTTGCCGGTGGCCAGGGAGGCGAAGACGCCGGGGTAGCCGTTCCAGGTGGGGAAGGTGTTGCAGCCGATGACGAGGGCCACGCCGCGCGGCACGGCGGTGAACTCCTTGGTCAGCTCCAGCGGGTCGCGCTTGCCCTGCGGCTTGCTCCACGTGACGGCGGCGGCCGGGGTGCGGGTCTGCTCGGCGTAGGCGTACGCCACGGCCTCCAGGCCGCGGTCCTGCGCGTGCGGGCCGCCGGCCTGCATCGCCATCATGTAGGCCTGCCCGCTGGTGTGCATGACGGCCTGGGCGAACTCGTGCGTGCGCGCGTTGATCCGGGTCAGGATCTCCAGGCAGACGGCGGCCCTGGCCTCCGGTCCGGCGTCCCGCCAGGCGGGCATCGCCTCCCGCATCGCGGGCAGCAGCACGTCGACGTCCGGGGTGGGGTACTCGATGCCGAGGGGGAAGCCGTAGGGGGAGGTCTCGCCGCCCGTCCAGCCCCGGGTGCCGGGCTGGTCGAGCTCGAAGCGCGCGTCGCGCAGGGCATCGAAGGCGGTCTGGCCCTCGGCGGGGCCGAGCGAGCCGTTCTCGCCGTAGGCCTTCGGATGTTCGGGGAACGGTGACCAGTACGCCCGGGTGCGGAGGGTCTCCAGAGCCTGGTCGAGTGTGGGACGGTGCTGGTCGATCAGCTGCCTGGCGGTGAGCGCGGTGGTCATCGAAGACCAACTCCTCGTCGAGCTGGGCGCGGGCTTGCGGACACCGTTAGAGTAACCGAACGATCGGTCGGGACAAGGGGGCTGAAATGGCCAGCGTGGAGAACGCGCCGGACGCGGGGACCGTGGCGGTCGTCGGGACGGGAACGATGGGCCAGGGCATCGCCCAGGTCGCGCTCGTCGCCGGGCACCGGGTGCGGCTGCACGACGTGGCGCCCGGCCGCGCCGAGCAGGCCGCCGGGGCCGTCACCGCCCGGCTCGACCGGCTGGTGGCCAAGGGCCGCATGACGGCGGCCGAGCGTGACGCGGCGGCGGGCCGGCTGCACGCCGCCGAGGAGCTGGGCGACCTGGCCGACGCCGGGCTCGTCGTGGAGGCGGTCCTGGAGGACCTGGGCGCCAAGCAGCTGCTCTTCGAGGCGCTGGAGTCCGTCGTCGCCGACACCTGCCTGCTCGCGACGAACACCTCCTCGCTGTCGGTCACGGCCATCGCGGGCGCGCTGCGGCGCCCCGGCCGGTTCGTGGGGCTGCACTTCTTCAACCCCGCGCCGCTGCTGCCGCTGGTGGAGGTCGTCAGCGGCCACGCCACCGACGAGGCGACCGCCGTCCGGGCCGGCGAGCTGGCCGCCGCCTGGGGCAAGACCCCGGTGCGCTGCACCGACACCCCCGGCTTCATCGTCAACCGGGTGGCCCGGCCCTTCTACGCCGAGGCGTTCCGGCTGCTGGAGGAGCGCGCCGCCGACCCCGCCACCCTGGACGCCGTGCTGCGCGAGAGCGGCGGCTTCCGCATGGGGCCGTTCGAGCTGACCGACCTCATCGGGCAGGACGTCAACGAGGCCGTGACCCGCAGTGTCTGGGAGGCGTTCTTCCAGGACCCCAAGTTCACGCCCTCACTCGCGCAGCGGCGGCTGGTGGAGGCCGGGCGGCTCGGCCGCAAGTCCGGCCACGGCTGGTTCCCGCACGGGGAGGCGGCGGGGGAGGCGGCGGGGAACGCCGAGCGGCCCGCGCCGCACACCGCACCCCGGCACCCGGCGCCCCGCCAGGTCACCGTGCACGGCTCCCTCGGCCCGGCCGCCGTCCTGCCGGAGCTGCTGGCCGACGCGGGCATCGGCGTCGTCCCGGCGGACGCGTCGCACACCGGGCTCACCGTGCACGCCGACGAGGGGTACCTCGTCCTCCCCGGCGGCGCCCGGCTGCGCCTGGCCGACGGCCGCGCCCCCGCCCCCGGCGAGATCCACTTCGACCTCGCCCTCGACTACCGCACCGCCACCCGCATCGCCCTGGGCTGCGCCGACGACGTCTCCGAGGCCGACCGGGCGGCGGCGGCCGGGCTCTTCCAGGCCCTGGGCAAGCAGGTCAGCGTCATCGAGCCGGTGCCCGGCCTCGTCGTCGCCCGCACGGTGGCGATGCTGGCCGACCTCGCCGCCGACGCCGTCGCCCGGGGCGTGGCGGGGGAGGCGGACGTCGACACGGCGATGCGGCTCGGCGTGAACTACCCGCGCGGCCCCCTGGAGTGGTGCGACGCCCTCGGGGCGGGCTGGGCCGCGTCCGTCCTGCGCGGCCTCCACGGCGCCTACCCCACCGGCCGCTACGCCCCCTCGCAGGGGCTGCTGCGCCGCTCCGGGCCGGCGGGGGGACAATCGTGACCATGGCCCGCCGTGACACGTACACCCCCGACACCCTGCTGGCCGTCGCGGTGCGCGTGTTCAACGAGCGCGGTTACGACGGCACGAGCATGGAGCACCTCTCGAAGGCCGCGGGCATCTCCAAGTCGTCCATCTACCACCACGTGCGTGGCAAGGAGGAGCTGCTGCGGCGCGCTGTGGCCCGCGCGCTCGACGGGCTGTTCGGCATCCTCGCCGAGCCCGGCGCGACGGGCGGCCGGGCCGTCGAGCGGCTGGAGTACGTCACGCGGCGCACGGCCGAGGTGCTGATGGCCGAGCTGCCCTACGTCACGCTGCTGCTGCGGGTGCACGGCAACACCGACACCGAGCGGTGGGCGCTCGCGCGGCGCCGGGAGTTCGACCAGCAGGTCGCGGAGCTGCTGAAGCAGGCGGCGGCCGAGGGCGACCTGCGGGCCGACATCGACGTGCGGCTGGCGACGCGGCTGCTGTTCGGGATGATCAACTCGATCGTGGAGTGGTACCGGCCCGAGCGCGGCTCCGCGGCCCCCGAGGTGTCCGCCGCCGTCGTCCGCATGGCCTTCGCGGGGCTGCGCGTCACCTGACCGCCCGCCTGCCTGCCCGTCCGAACCGCCCGGTGTCCGGCCGTCGTCCGCCGGTGCCGGGCGGTGTTCGGTGCGGGGGACGCGGGGCTGCGCGAACCCTTGACACCGTAATTGGTCTGGACCAAATTCCGCTCTCGGCACCCGTTTCCCGAGCCCGGAGGCAGTCGTGAGCCGCTTCAGACGTTCCAGGGGCACCGCGCGCCCGCCCGCCCGTCCCCGCCACCGGCTGCGGGCCACGCTGCTCGCCGTCGCGCTGGCCTGCGGCGGGCTCACCGCCACCGCGCAGAGCTCCCAGGCCGCGGAGGCCGAACTGCTGCGCAACGGCGGGTTCGAGTCCGGCCTGGACGGCTGGCGGTGCCCGGCCGGCAGCGCCGCACCCGTCTCCACACCCGTCCACGGCGGCACCGCCGCGCTGAAGGCGACCCCCGGCGGCGGCCACCACGCCGAGTGCGCGCAGACCGTCTCCGTGCGGCCGGACTCCGCGTACACGCTGAGCGGCTGGTTCCAGGGCTCCTACGTCTACCTGGGCGCCCGGGGCACCGGCACGACCGACGTCTCCACCTGGACGCCCTCCGCGGGCGACTGGACCCGGCTGTCGACGACCTTCACCACCGGCCCCGGCACGACCTCGGTCACCGTCTACACCCACGGCTGGTACGGCACCCCCGCCTACCACGCCGACGACCTCTCCCTCACCGGACCCGGCGGCGACCCGGGCGACCAGCAGCCGCCCGCCGTCCCCGAGGGCCTGACCGCCGGAACGGTCACCTCCTCCAGCGTGGCGCTCACCTGGAACGCCGTGCCGGGCGCCACCGGCTACCGGCTCTACCGCAACGGCGAGCCCGCGCGCACCACCACCGGCACGTCGGCCACCGCCACCGGCCTCACCCCGGAGACCGCCTACACCTTCGAGGTCGCGGCCACCAACGCGTACGGCGAGTCCGCCCGCTCGGCGGCCGTCACCGTCACCACCGGCCGCGGCGGCGGGGACGGCGGCGGGAAGCTCCCCCAGCACGCCCTGGTCGGCTACCTGCACGCCAGCTTCGCCAACGGCTCCGGCTACACCCGCATGGCGGACGTGCCCGACTCCTGGGACGTCATCAACCTCGCCTTCGGTGAGCCCACCACGCCGACCTCGGGCGACATCCGGTTCGACCTGTGCCCGCGCGGCGAGTGCCCGGAGGTCGAGACCGAGGCGGAGTTCGCGGCGGCGATCAAGGCCAAGCAGGCCGCCGGGAAGAAGGTGCTCATCTCCATCGGCGGCGCCAACGGCCAGGTCCGCCTGGAGACGCCCGCCGCCCGCGACGCCTTCGTGACCTCCGTGAGCTCCATCATCGACCGGTACGGGCTCGACGGGCTCGACATCGACTTCGAGGGCCACTCCCTGGCCCTGGACAACGGCGACACCGACTTCCGCAACCCGACCAGCCCCGTCATCGTCCACCTGATCTCGGCCCTGGAGACGCTGACGGCGAAGTACGGCCCGGACTTCGTCCTCACCATGGCGCCCGAGACGTTCTTCGTGCAGCTCGGCTACCAGTTCTACGGCTCGGGCCAGTGGGGCGGGCAGGACCCGCGCGCGGGCGCCTACCTGCCGGTCATCCACGCCCTGCGGGACCGCCTGACGCTCCTGCACGTCCAGAACTACAACTCCGGGCCGATCATGGGCCTGGACGACCGGCACCACACCATGGGCTCGGCCGACTTCCCCATCGCCATGACCGACATGCTGCTGACGGGCTTCCCCGTCGCGGGCGACCAGGACGCCTTCTTCGCGCCGCTGCGCCCCGACCAGGTGGCCGTCGGCCTGCCGGCCTCGTCGCACGCGGGCAACGGCCACATCGGGCCCGCCGAGGTGACCCGCACGCTCGACTGCCTCACCCGGGGCACCTCCTGCGGCTCCTACCAGCCGCACGGCACCTGGCCCGGCATGCGGGGGCTGATGACCTGGTCCATCAACTGGGACGAGTTCAACGGCCGCGACTTCTCCCGCACCTTCGACACCTACTACGGCAACTGACCGCTTCCCGGCGGGAAGTGAGCGGGCACCGCGCCCGCGCGTGCGAGAATGCTCCACAGCCATGAAGCCTCCCCGGCGGACGCCCGCGTCCGTGCCGGGGAGGCTTCTTCACGTTCCGCCTCCCGCGCCGCGCGGGCTTCCCCCGGCACGGGACGTCCGCCGATCGCCCATCTCCCGGAAGGGGTCCCGTGTCCGAGACGTCCGTCCGCCTCGCCGACAGCACCGACCGTCCCACCGTGGAGCGACTGTGGCCGCTGTTCCGCCACGACCTGTCGGAGTTCGACGGCCGACTGCCCCGCGCCGATGGGACCTTCGACGACCACCGGCTCCGGATGGCCTTCACCGCACCCGGCTGGGCGCCCTACCTCCTGACAAGCGGCGCCCGCCCCGCCGGCTTCGCGTTCGTCCGGGGCCTCGACACGCCGACGCGCGTGCTGAACAGCTTCTTCGTGGTGCGCGGCGCGCGCCGGACGGGGATCGGGCGGCACGCCGTACGGGAGATCGTGGCCCGGCACCCCGGTCCGTGGGACATCGCGTTCCAGGACGCCAACCGGGCCGCGGCGCGCTTCTGGCGCCGCGTCGCCACGGAGCTCACCGGTGACGCGTGGACGGAGGAGCGCAGGCCGGTGCCGGGACGGCCGCAGGTGCCGCCGGACGTCTGGATCTCGTTCAGCGCCCCGGCCACGCGCCGCGCCTGAGGGCCGGGCCGGAACGCCTCCGCCCGGCGCGCTAGGGCGCCGGATGGAGGTCGGTCTCCTCGAAGACCAGCAGCGTGCGCGTGCTCAGGACCTCCGGGATCGCCTGGATGCGGGTCAGCACCAGCTCCCGCAGCGCACGGTTGTCGCGGGTGTGGACGAGCAGCAGCACGTCGAAGTCGCCGCTGACCAGCGCGATGTGGGTCGCCCCCGGCAGCTGTTCGAGCTGGGCCCGCACCGTGCGCCAGGTGTTCTGCACGATCTTGAGCGTGACATAGGCGGACGCGCCCTGGCCCGCGCGCTCGTGGTCGACGCGGGCGCTGAAGCCCCGGATCACGCCGTCCTCGACGAGCCGGTTGATGCGGGCGTAGGCGTTCGCCCGCGAGATGTGGACCCGGTCGGCGATCGCGCGGACCGAGGCCCGGCCGTCCGTCTGGAGGATGCCGAGGATCTGCCGGTCCACCCCGTCCAGCGGGCGCGCGGGGACCCCGGCGTCGGCCATCTGTTCATCCGCCACGGCGTGGGGCCCTCCCTCTCTGGACGTCCGGTGCGGTCCGGCCGCCGGGAGCGGCCATTCGTCCACAGCGCGGTACCACCTGTAGCCAGAATGCACTCCGGACCGAACAATCGGTAGGGGAGAGACCCCGGTCACTTCCGTGGCCACCGCCACCCCCCCCGAACGTCCGCCCCCGAACCACCGGAGGTGCGCCCGACATGACGGTCACCGCGCAGACCGGCGCATACCGCCCTGCCCCGCCCCCGAAGTGGCGGCCGCTCACCGACGCGGCGCCCCTCCTGCCGGACGAGCGCCCCCACCGCGTCCTGGGGACCGGCGCCGAGCTCGACCCGGCGCTCATGTCCGAGCTGTACACGCAGCTGGTGAAGGGCCGCCGCTACAACCAGCAGGCCACGGCCCTGACGAAGCAGGGCCGGCTCGCCGTCTACCCGTCCTCCACCGGCCAGGAGGCGTGCGAGGTCGCCGCCGCCCTCGTGCTGGAGGAGCGGGACTGGCTCTTCCCCAGCTACCGGGACACCCTCGCCGCCGTCGCCCGGGGCCTGGACCCGGCGCAGGCGCTCACCCTCCTGCGCGGTGACTGGCACAGCGGGTACAACCCGCTGGAGTGCCGCATCGCGCCGCTCAGCACCCCGCTCGCCACCCAGCTCCCGCACGCCGTCGGTCTTGCCCACGCCGCGCGGCTGCGCGGGGACGACGTCGTGGCCCTCGCCCTCGTCGGCGACGGCGGCACGAGCGAGGGCGACTTCCACGAGGCGCTCAACTTCGCCGCCGTCTGGCAGGCCCCCGTCGTCTTCCTGGTGCAGAACAACGGCTTCGCCATCTCCGTGCCCCTGGCCAAGCAGACCGCCGCCCCGACGCTCGCCCACAAGGCGGTCGGGTACGGCATGCCCGGCCGGCTGGTGGACGGCAACGACGCGGCGGCCGTGCACGAGGTGCTGGCCGACGCGGTGGCCCGCGCCCGGCGCGGCGGCGGGCCCACGCTCGTCGAGGCCGTGACGTACCGGATGGAGGCGCACACCAACGCCGACGACGCCACCCGCTACCGGGTCGATGCCGAGGTCGAGGCGTGGCGCGCCCACGACCCGGTGGCCCTGCTGGAGTCCGAGCTGACGCGGCGCGGGCTGCTGGACGAGGACGGCATCGCCGCCGCCCGGGAGGCCGCCGAACGCATGGCCGCCGACCTGCGGGACGGGATGAACGCCGAGGCCGACCTCGACCCGATGTCCCTGTTCGACCACGTGTACGCCGAGCAGACCACCCAGCTGCGCGAGCAGGCCGAGCAGCTGCGCGCCGAACTGGCGGCGGCCGACGAGCACGACGAGCACGACGCACCCGACCCGCACGCCCAGCACGGACAGGAGGACGGCCGATGAGCACGGCGGCCACCCGCCGGCCGGCGGACGCCACCCGGGCCCCCGCCCGCAAGCCCACGCCGCTCGCGCAGGCGCTGAACCGCGCCATGCGGGACGCGATGGCCGAGGACCCGGCCGTGCACGTGCTCGGCGAGGACGTCGGCACGCTCGGTGGCGTCTTCCGCGTCACCGACGGGCTCGCGGAGGAGTTCGGCGACGAGCGCTGCACGGACACGCCGCTGGCCGAGGCCGGCATCCTCGGCGCCGCCGTGGGCATGGCCATGTACGGGCTGCGCCCGGTCGTGGAGATGCAGTTCGACGCCTTCGCCTACCCGGCGTTCGAGCAGCTCGTCTCGCACGTCGCCCGCATGCGCAACCGCACGCGCGGCGCCCTGCCCATGCCGATCACCATCCGCGTGCCCTACGGCGGCGGGATCGGCGGGGTGGAGCACCACAGCGACTCCTCCGAGGCGTACTACATCGCCACGCCCGGCCTGCACGTGCTCACCCCGGCGACGGTGGCCGACGCCTACGGTCTGTTGCGCGAGGCCATCGCCTCCGACGACCCCGTCGTCTTCCTGGAGCCCAAGCGGCTCTACTGGTCCAAGGACGACTGGGACCCGCGGGCGCCCGCCGCCGTGGAGCCGATCGGGCGGGCCGCCGTCCGGCGCACCGGCACCTCGGCGACGCTGCTCACCTACGGCCCCTCCGTGCCCGTGTGCCTGGAGGCCGCCGAGGCGGCGACGGCCGAGGGCTGGGACCTGGAGGTCGTCGACCTGCGCTCCCTCGTGCCGTTCGACGACGAGACGGTCACCGCGTCCGTGCGCCGCACCGGGCGGGCCGTGGTCGTCCACGAGTCAGGCGGCTTCGGCGGGCCCGGCGGGGAGATCGCGGCGCGCGTCACCGAGCGCTGCTTCCACCACCTGGAGGCGCCCGTCCTGCGCGTCGCCGGGTTCGACATCCCGTACCCGCCGCCGATGCTGGAGCGCCACCATCTTCCCGGCGTCGACCGGATCCTGGACGCTGTGGACAGGCTCCAGTGGGAGTCGCGGTGGACGGAAGGGGACGGACGCTGATGCCCGAGGTGCGCGAGTTCACCCTGCCCGACCTGGGCGAGGGACTGACCGAGGCCGAGATCGCCCGGTGGCTGGTCGAGGTCGGGGACGTCGTGGCCATCGACCAGCCGGTGGTCGAGGTCGAGACGGCGAAGGCCATGGTGGAGGTGCCCTGCCCGTACGGCGGCGTGGTCACCGCCCGGTTCGGCGCGGAGGGCGACGAGATCCCCGTCGGCGCCCCGCTGGTGACCGTCGCCTCGGCGCCGACGGGCGGGGACGGGAAGCCCGCCGTGAACGGTGTCGAGGTCGTCGACGGCACCCCCGTGCCGTCCGTGCAGCGCGCCGCGTCTGCCGCGTCCGGCACGGCCGGTGGGAAGGAGGGATCGGGCAACGTCCTCGTCGGCTACGGCACGAGCGAGGCGCCGCGCCGGCGCCGCCGGGCCGCCCGACCGGCCGCCCCCGCGCCGTCCCCCGCGCCGACGCGCCCCCGCCCCGCGCCCCGCGCCCCCGTGGCGCGGGCGGACGAACCGGCGGACGCCCGGACACGTGCGCCCCTCGCCGTCATCTCCCCGCTCGTGCGCCGCATCGCCCGAGAACACGGCATCGACCTGCACACCGTGCCGGGCTCCGGCCCGCAGGGGCTGATCCTCCGCGCCGACGTCGAGCGGGCCGCCGCCCGCCCCGAACCGGCCGCCGCCCCGACCGCCCACGCCGCCGCTCCCCCAGCGGAGCCGGAGGGCGAGCGCGTGCCCCTCAAGGGCGTGCGCGGCGCCGTGGCGGACAAGCTCGCCCGCAGCCGCCGCGAGATCCCCGACGCCACCTGCTGGGTCGACGCCGACGCCACGGAACTGCTCGCGGCCCGCCGGGCCATGAACGCCGCCGGGCCGAAGATCTCCCTCCTGGCGCTCCTCGGCCGGATCTGCGTGGCCGCGCTGGCGCGCCACCCCGAACTGAACTCCACCGTGGACACCGAGCGGCGCGAGGTCGTGCGGCTCCCCGCCGTGCACCTCGGCTTCGCCGCCCAGACGGAACGCGGGCTCGTCGTGCCCGTCGTCAAGGACGCCCACCGGCGCGACGCGCAGGGGCTGACCGACGAAGTCCAGCGGCTGACGGACGCCGCCCGCGACGGCCGGCTCTCCCCGGCCGAGCTGACGGGCGGCACGTTCACCCTCAACAACTACGGCGTGTTCGGGGTGGACGGCTCGACGCCGATCATCAACCACCCCGAGGCGGCGATGCTCGGCGTCGGCCGGATCGTGCCGAAGCCGTGGGTGCACGAGGGCGAGCTGGCCGTGCGGCACGTCGTCCAGCTCTCGCTGACCTTCGACCACCGGGTCTGCGACGGCGGCACGGCCGGCGGCTTCCTCCGGTACGTCGCCGACTGCGTCGAGCACCCCGCCGTGCTCCTGCGCACCCTCTGACCACCCGCGCCGACCCGCGCCGACGCACGCCGACCCACCAGGCGTCGGCCTGCCGCCCCCGGTCGTCCGCGACGGCCGGGGGCGCGCGTCAGGGCAGCACCAGCAGCGCGTCCGCCACGGGCCGCTCCCCGGCCGCGTCGCTCGGGCTCGACACGAGGGTGCCGTCCACGGCCATGGCGGCCGAGCCGCCCCCGTCGAGGTTGACGGCGTCCACCGCGCCGAGCGAGCGCATCACCTCGGCCGTCTCGCCGATCGTGAGTCCGATCCCCCGGCCCGGCTGGTCGCCGTCGGCGGTCATCAGCAGGAGGCGCCCGTCCGCGGTCACTCCGGCGGCGCTGCGGGCCTTCCGCCGCAGGTACCAGTCGGTGAACCACTCCGTCCGGTCGGTGGCCGCGATGTCCCGGGGGCTCCAGCCGTCGCGTTCCGGATCGAGCGCGAGGGTCCCGTCCCGCAACAGCAGCGGGCCGCCGTTGACCACCGAGGTTCCGGCCGAACGGGGCAGCACCCCTCCCGTTCCGACGTCCACGACGTCCTCGGTCACCTCGACGCTCGACCCGATCGTGGCGTGGCGCCGGAGCCAGGTCGCGGCGTCACCGGTCGCCCGCAGCACCAGGCCGTCCGCCGGCACCGGCCCGCCACCGCCGTCCCGCACCCCGGTCACCCGGCCGTCGCCGTCCAGGACGACCTGGTGGCCCGCGCCCCCCGGCGCCCGCGCGCCGAACTCCGGTGTGATCGCGATCAGCTCGTGCGCGTTGCCGCACGTCCAGTCGTGGGCGGGGCGCGCCAGGGGCGTCTGCGCGCCGACGCCGCCGCAGTTGACGATCAGGCCGGGCCCGCGGTTGAGTCCCGTGACCTCGTGCGACGCCCCGCCGACCCGGACCGACAGCCGGGTCCGCAGCCGCCGGATCGTCGCCTCCGCGCCCGAACCGTCGGGCAGGACCAGGGCGGGCCGCCCGTTCACGGCCTCCGACAGCAGCTCGCCCCTGATCACGGAGACGCCCGCGAGGTCGCCCTCCGTGCCGGCGATGCCCTGCCCCGGGCGGTCCCGCTCGCCGAGCACGAAGAAGCCGCCGTTGACACCGGCGAGGGCTCCGGTCCGGCCGACCAGAGAGCTCACGGTCTCCCGGCCCGCCACCGTCCCCGCCGCGAGTTCCGCCGTGAGGCGCCCCTCGAACTCCTCCGGATCGATCATGAGCACGTGGACCGACCACGGCCCCGTCGCGGTGCGTCCGTCCCCGCTGGTGTGCTGCACCCTGGTGCGCACGCCCCGCTCCGCCAGCTCCTCGCGGGCCTGCTCCGCCTCCCGCTCACCGGCGTACGCCCCGACGCGCACCAGCGTCCCCGGCCCCGTGCCGTCGCGGCGGCCGGGATCGGCACCCGCCACGTCGCTCAGGACCGGGGTGTGGCCCGCCTCCTGTACGCGGCGTCGCAGCTCGGCGACCTCCGCCTCCGAGGTGCCCAGGCCCACGGTGAGCGTCCAGTGCTCGTCGGGGGAGGCGTCGCCCCGGCGGATCGCGAGGTGTTCGACGCCGGGGGCGAGGACCGTGACGGTGCGCTGCTCCGCCAGGTCCGCCGGACCCAGGGCGAGGTGTCCGGGGGCCCGGTCCCGTCCGTCGTCCGCCGGGGTGCCGGTGGTGCCGGGCCCGCCGGTGAGGACGAGCACCGTGATCACCGCGGCCACCAGGAGGCCCGCCGCGACGGCGGCGCGGCCCCTGTGCCGCGGCCCGGTCGTCGCCGGGGCCCCGGTGGAACGAAACAACCTCATCGAGCCCTCGTCGTCGTACCGAGCCGGTGTGTGCCGTGCGCGGTCGCTCCGAGCCCGTTCGCCCGCGCCCCGCGCACGCCCGAGTGCACGCCCGGCGCACGGTGATCGCGGTTTCCCGCCCGTCGCAGGATAGCCGGGCCCGCCGGGGGTCCGGCGCCCCCGTACGCTTCTCGGCGTGGTAGCTGCATACGACGTGGTCGTGCTGGCCGGTGGGGGCGCGCGGCGCCTGGGGGGCGCGGACAAACCCGCCGTCACCGTCGGCGGACGCACCCTCCTCGACCGCACCCTGGCCGCCTGCCCGGACGCCGCCCGCACCGTCGTCGTCGGCCCGCGCAGGCCCACCGTCCGGCCGGTGACGTGGACGCGCGAGACCCGCCCGGGCGGCGGCCCGCTCGCGGCGCTCGACGCCGGACTGCGGCACGTCACCGCCCGGACCGTGCTGGTGCTCTCCGCCGACCTGCCCTTCCTCGCCCCGGACACCGTCCGGCTGCTGCGCGCCGCGCTGGCCGACGACCCGGCCGCGGAGTGCGCGCTGGCCACCGCGGACGGCCGCGACCAGCCCCTCCTGGCGGTCCACCGGGCCGAGCCGCTGCGCCGCGAGCTGGCGCTGCTGGCCACCGAGCACGGCCGGCTGGACCACCTGCCCCTGAAGCTCCTCACCGCCGAACTCGCGGTGCGCCGGGTCGCGGCGGACACCGGCGCCGACTGCGACACCTGGGAGGACATCGCCGCCGCCCGCGCCCGCATCAGGGAGCATGGGCGTGTGCTGGATGAATGGACCACCGCAGTCAAGGCGGAGCTCGGCCTCGAACTCGACGTCGACATCACCGCCGTCCTCGACCTCGCCCGGGACGCCGCCCACGGCGTCGCCCGCCCGGCGGCGCCCCTGACGACGTTCCTCGTGGGCTACGCCGCGGCCCGCCGGGGCGGCTCGCCGGAGGACGTCGCCGTCGCCGTCCGCAAGGCGGCGGCCCTGGCCGACCGCTGGAACGAGGAGGCGCCGGGCGGTCCGGGCACCTCCCCGGGCACCCCACCCCCCGCCGGCTGACGGCTCAGAGCGCGAGGCCCCCATGACCCCTCCTTCCCACCCCCGGACGCCCGCGATGGATGACGACTTCGACGACGCCCTCGCCCTCGCCAACGGCACGGCCGGGCTCGACGCCGCGCTCGGCCCCGCCCCCGGCGGCGGCCCGCCGGGCGCCTCGCGCGAGACCGGCCGGCCCGCCGCCGTCGGCTGGGCGGAGGCCCGGACGGCGGCCCGGTACGCCGCCCGCCCCGGCGAGCCGGCCGAGCTGCCGCTGCCCGGGGCGCTGGGCCACGTGCTGGCCGAGCCCCTGCCCGCCCTCACCGATCTGCCCGCCTTCGACACCTCCGCCATGGACGGCTGGGCCGTCGCCGGCCCCGGACCGTGGGCGCTGGACGACTCCGGGCCCGGCGTCCTCGCCGGTGACACCCCCGAGCGGCTGCCCGACGGGCACGCGGTGGCCATCGCGACGGGCGCCCGCGTCCCCGACGGCGCCACCGCCGTCCTGCGCGGCGAGCACGGTTTCGCGGGCGGCGGTCGGCTGACCGCGCCCGCCACCCCGCCGCACGGCGGCGACATCCGCCCGCGCGGCCAGGAGTGCCGCATGGGCGACCTGCTGCTGCCCGCCGGGGCCCTCGTCACCCCGGCCGTGCTGGGGCTCGCCGCCGCCGCCGGGTACGACCGGCTGACCGTGACCCGCCGCCCGCGCGCCGAGGTCCTCGTCCTCGGCGACGAGCTGCTGACCGAGGGCGTCCCCGCCGGCGGCCGGGTCCGCGACGCGCTCGGCCCCCTCGTCGCCCCCTGGCTGGCCGAGCTGGGCGCGGACGTCGTCGCCACCCGGCACCTGGGCGACAGCGCCTCGGCGCTGCGGGACGCGCTCACCGGCGGCGACGCCGAGGTGCTCGTGACGACCGGGTCGACGGCCGCCGGGCCCGTGGACCACCTGCGGCCCGCGCTGCGGGAGCTCGGCGCGACGTTCGTCGTCGACGGCGTCGCCGTGCGCCCCGGTCATCCCATGCTGCTCGCGGCGCTCCCCGACGGGCGGCACGTCGTGGGGCTGCCCGGCAACCCGCTGGCCGCCGTCTCGGCGCTGCTGACGCTCGCCGACCCGCTGCTGCGCACGCTCGCCGACCGCGACCCGGAGGCGGGCCCCGGCCCGGCGCGGCTCGCCGAACGGGTGCAGGGCCACCCCGAGGACACCCGGCTCGTGCCCGTCTCCCACCGGCGCGGTACCGCGACACCCCTGCGTTTCCACGGCCCCGCTATGCTCCGGGGGATCGCCTCGGCCACGGCCCTGGCGGTCATCCCGCCCGGCGGCGCCGGGGCGGGCGCCCCCGTCCATCTGCTCGGCCTGCCCCGGAACTGACCGGTGACCCCTCCATGAAGTTCGAGAACCCGCTCACGGCGCGCCGGAAACGGATCGCCTACGCGGACGAGTACACCTTCCGGGTGCAGCTCCCCCGGCAGCTCACCGGTCCGCTGATCCAGGTGGCCAAGCGACTGCTCATGGCGCACGTCGTGCTGCTGATCGCGGTCGCCGTCGTCTACCTCGACCGGGACGGCTACGCGGACAACGCGGGCGGCGGCGTCACCCTGCTGGACTCGGTGTACTACGTCACCGTGTCGCTCTCCACGACCGGCTACGGCGACATCTACCCCACGTCCGAGACCGCGCGGATGCTGACGACCTTCGTCATCACACCGCTGCGTGTCGCCTTCCTGATCATTCTCGTCGGCACCTCGCTGGAGGTGCTGACCGAGCGCACCCGCCAGCAGTGGCGGCTGTCCCACTGGAGGTCCACCGTGCGCGACCACACGGTCATCGTCGGCTTCGGGACGAAGGGCCGCTCGGCGGCCGAGACGCTGCTCGCGGCCGGTGCGACGAAGGAGCAGATCGTCGTCGTGGACCCGAGCGCGAAGGTCATCGACGCGGCCAACGCCGACGGGTTCGCCGGAGTCGTCGGCGACGCCACCCGTTCCAGCGTCCTGGAGCGGGCGCGCATCGACCGGGCCCGGCAGGTCGTCATCGCCACCCAGCGCGACGACACCGCCGTCCTCGTGACGCTCACCGCGCGGCAGATCAACCGGAAGCTCAACATCGTCGCCTCCGTGCGGGAGGAGGAGAACGTGCCGCTGCTCAAGCAGTCCGGCGCGGACTCCGTCGTCACCAGCTCCGGCGCGGCCGGACGGCTGCTGGGCCTGTCCCTCATCAGCCCGAGCGCGGGCCAGGTCATGGAGGACCTCATCCAGACCGGCATCGGGATGACGCTGGCCGAACGCCCCGTCACCAAGGCCGAGGTCGGACGCTCGCCGCGGGAGTGCCCCGACCTCGTCCTGGCCGTCATAAGGGGCCACCGGCTGCTGCACTTCGACGAGCCGGCCGCCGCCGCGCTCCAGCAGCAGGACCGCGTCGTCGTGATCCGCCGCTCGCACGAGGAGCAGCCGGTGCAGAAGCTGCGCAAGGGCGACGAGGACGACACCGGCGAGCTGCGCAACCCGCCGAAGATGCAGCCCGCCGCCAAGCGGGACTGGCAGTCCCCCCGCGACGACCTGGGGCAGTGACCGCCGTCAGCCCCGCGTCACACCGGCGGCTCGGGGTCGTACTGGATGCCCCTGCGCACCTCGCGCGCCCGCTCCGGGGAGGCCAGCCGCGCCACGAGGTGCAGGGCCATGTCGATCCCGGCGGACACCCCCGATGAGGTGACGAGGTCGCCGTCGTCGACGAAGCGCTCGTCGGGCCGCAGCTCGACCGTCGCGTCCAGCGCCGCCAGCTCCGGCAGGGCCTGCCAGTACGTCGTCGCCGGCCGCCCCGCCAGCAGTCCCGCCGCCGCGTAGACCAGGGCGCCCGTGCACACGCTCGCCAGCAGCGGCACGTTCGCGCGCTGTTCCCGGAGCCACGCCAGGTGCGCCTCGTCCTTGAGCATCGTCCGCGTGCCGTCGCCCCCGGGGTACAGCAGCACGTCGAGCGGGGGCGCCTCGGCCGCACCGCGGTGCGCCTGGACCGTCAGGCCCTTGGCACAGGTCACCGCGCCACCCTCCGCCGAGAAGGTGAACACCTCCCAGCCGTCCTGCGGATAGATCCGCGTCCAGTGGGACAGCACCTCCCACGGTCCGAAGGCGTCGAGTTCCTCCACCTCGGGGAACAGCAGGATGCCGATGCGCCGCGTCGGTTCTTCGCTCATATGCGCCATCATGCCGCGTGGGGTCGCGTGCTCCCCGCCCGGCGTCGCGGGCGGCGTCCGGGTGACCACGAGTCCGTCAGCGACCCGACACGTCGCGATCACCGGGCCGCCGGGCGCAGACGGTAGCGTCGTGCCCATGCGTGCGATCACGATTCCCGAACCCGGTGGTCCCGAGGCGCTGGTGTGGGCCGAGGTGCCCGATCCCGAAGCGGGCGACGGGGAGGTGCTGATCGACGTGGCCGCCGCGGCCGTCAACCGCGCCGACCTGTTGCAGCGTCAGGGTCTCTACCCGCCGCCTGAGGGAGCGTCACCCTACCCCGGTCTGGAGTGTTCCGGGCGGATCGCCGCCGTCGGGCCGGGTGTCGCGGGCTGGGCCGTGGGCGACGAGGTGTGCGCCCTGCTCAGCGGCGGCGGGTACGCCGAACGCGTCGCGGTACCCGCGGGACAGGTGCTGCCGGTGCCCGAGGGCGTCGACCTCGTGACGGCGGCGGCGCTGCCGGAGGTGACCGCCACCGTGTGGTCCAACGTCTTCATGGTGGGCAACCTGCGGCCGGGCGAGGTCTTCCTGGTGCACGGCGGGGCCAGCGGCATCGGCACCATGGCCGTCCAGCTCGCCAAGGCGGTCGGCGCGAAGGTCGCCGTGACCGCGGGGACGAAGGAGAAACTGGCTCGCTGCGCCGAACTGGGTGCCGATATCCTCGTCAACTACCGGGAGCAGGACTTCACCGAAGAGGTGAAGGCGGCGACGGACGGCCACGGCGCCGACGTCATCCTCGACATCATGGGCGCCAAGTACCTGAAGCCGAACGTGGCGGCGCTCGCCGTCAGCGGGCGCATCGTGGTCATCGGGCTGCAGGGCGGGGTCAAGGGCGAGCTGAACCTGGGCGCGCTCCTCGCCAAGCGCGGGGCGATCGCGGCGACGAGTCTGCGCGGCCGTCCCGTCGCGGAGAAGGCGACGATCGTCGCGGCCGTCCGCGAGCACGTGTGGCCGCTCATCGGCAGCGGCCGGGTGCGGCCCGTCGTGGACCGCACCGTGCCGTTGGCGGACGCCGCCGAGGGCCACCGGGTGCTGGAGGGCGGCGCGCACGTCGGGAAGGTCGTGCTGGTGAGGTGAGGGGGAGCCGGTGGTGCCCGAGGTGGTTCGCGGGCCGAAAGGGGCGCGCATGTGGGTGCGTGCGCCGGGGCACACGCCCTTGGAGCGACGGGAACGCACGCCGTCGGGGAGCGGCTTCGCGTCACATGGTCGTCACTGAGCGTGGAGGTTCCCGCCCAAGGTGCCGGACATGAGCCGACGTGTGACGCTGGTCACCGGTCAGTGTGATGGACGCGCTCACCGAGCCGAGAGGGCCGCATGGGCCGCACGGGGCTTGGGGGCCGCACGGGGCGAGAGGGGAGTCACGCAGTGAAAGCGCACGCCGTGGGCCTGCTGGTCGGGGCCGCCGTACTGCTCCCCGTCCCCGCCCTCGCCGAGAGTCCGGGCCCCGGGCAGGAGTCGGAGCCGAGTCGGCCCCCGGGCTGGGTCCTCCCGGAGGAGGACGGCTACCGGTTCTCCCCCGAACCGGGTGTGGGCCCCGACGGCCCCCGCCCACCCGGATTCGTGTCGCCCGCGCCGACGGCGCCCACCGAACCCACCGCCACGCCGTCCGGCTCCCCCTCCGCCGATCCCGGCAGCCCGTCGCCGAGCGCATCCGAGCCCTCCCCACCCGCGCCCGCGGAGGAGCCCGTGGCCGACCGGAGCCCGGTGCCCCGGACGGTGTCCCGGGCCCCCGCCCATCCCTGGGTGCCGCTGCCGGAGCGGCCCGCCGAGACCTTCGGCACCTACGACCTCTACGCCGACTACGCGGAGGAGGCCGAATCCGCCGACGGCGCCGCCGCCGTCCGGCAGGCCGCCGCCCCGCCCGTCGGCGGACCCGTCCTGCCCGTCCTCTCCCTCGGCGCCGGCATGGCCTCGGTGGGCCTCGGCCTGGCCTTCCTGGGCCTGCGGCTGCGTCGGCGGTAGCGCCCCCGGAAGCCCGCGGGCGCCGTGCAGAATGGACCCATGACACAGCCGACGAACGAACAGCCGCAAGACCGTTCACACGTCCTGGTGGTCGGCCCGGACGGCATGGCGCTGAGCACCCCCGGCGGCGGGGAGGGCGACGAGGAGTCGCGCGAGGTACCCATCACGGAGATGGTCGAGCAGCCCGCCAAGGTCATGCGCATCGGCAGCATGATCAAGCAGCTTCTCGAAGAGGTGAAGGCCGCCCCGCTCGACGAGGCCAGCCGCGCCCGGCTGAAGGAGATCCACCACAGCTCCGTCAAGGAGCTGGAGGACGGGCTCGCGCCGGAGCTCATCGAGGAGCTGGAGCGCATCTCGCTCCCCTTCACGGACGACGTGGTGCCCAGCGACGCGGAACTGCGCATCGCGCAGGCCCAGCTCGTCGGATGGCTCGAAGGGCTCTTCCACGGCATCCAGACGGCCCTGTTCGCGCAGCAGATGGCCGCCCGCGCGCAGCTGGAGCAGATGCGGCGCGCCCTGCCGCCCGGCACCGTGCCCGAGGACGCCGCCGAGCGCGGCCCCGGACGCTCCGGCCCCTACCTCTGAGGCCCCTGACTCCGGGGGCGCCCCGAGGGGGCGCCCCCGGAGCGTCCGAACCCCAGGGCCCGTACGTGCCCCGAAACCGCCCGCAGCCCGTCCCCGATGTTCCGGGGACGGGCTGCGGTACGTGGTGCGCGGGGCTCAGCCCCAGGTGATCAGGCGCTTCGGGCGCTCCAGGACGGCCGCCACGTCCGCCAGCACGCGCGAGCCCAGCTCGCCGTCGACCAGCCGGTGGTCGAAGGACAGGGCCAGCGTGGTGACGTGCCGCGGCTTCACCTTCCCCTTGTGGACCCACGGCTGGAGCTTGACCGCGCCGAAGGCGAGGATCGCGGACTCCCCGGGGTTCAGGATCGGGGTGCCGGTGTCGACGCCGAACACGCCGACGTTGGTGATCGTCACCGTGCCGCCCTGCATGTCGCCGGGGGACGTCTTGCCCTCACGTGCCGTGGCGACCAGCTCGCCGAGCGATCGCGACAGCTCCGGCAGGGTCTTGGCCTGCGCGTCCTTGATGTTCGGCACGATCAGGCCGCGCGGGGTGGCGGCGGCGATGCCCAGGTTCACGTAGTCCTTGTAGACGATCTCCTGGTTCGCCTCGTCCCACGACGCGTTGACGTCCGGGTGGCGGCGGATCGCCGTCAGCAGGGCCTTGGCGACGATCAGCAGCGGGTTGACCCGCAGCCCCGCCATGTCCGGGTCCTGCTTGAGCTCCTCGACGAGCCGCATCGTGCGGGTGACGTCGACCGTGACGAACTCCGTCACGTGCGGCGCGGTGAACGCGCTGGAGACCATCGCCGCCGCCGTCGCCTTGCGGACGCCCTTGACCGGCACCCGGCGCTCCCGGATGGCGGCCATGGACTGCGGCTCCACGGCGGGCGCCGCAGCGGGCTCGGCCTCGGCCCGCGCGGCCGGGGCCGCCGGGGCCTCGGGCCGCGCCGGCGGTGCCGCCGCCGCGTGCACGTCGTCCCGGGTGATGGTGCCCTCGGGCCCCGTCGGGGTGACGCGGGCCAGGTCCACGCCCAGGTCCTTGGCCAGCTTGCGCACCGGCGGCTTGGCCAGCGGACGGGTGGCGGCCGGGGCCGTCGGCGCGTCCGGGGCGGGCGCCCCGGGGACGGTGCCGTTCAGCTCGGCCTGGAGCGCGTCGGCCGCGCCCTGCTCCGGTACGGCCGCCGCCTGCTTGCGCGGTCGCCGCTTGGTGGACGAGGCCGACACCCCGTAGCCGACGAGCACCGGCTGCCGCTTGCCCTCCTCCGGTGCCTCCTCGGCGGGCTCGGCCGGGGCGGCCGGCGCGCTCGGCGCGGCGGGCGCGACCTCCTCGGCGGGCGCCGCCGGGCCGTCCTGGGCGGGGCCCGCCGACGGGTCGGTGTCGACGGTGATGATCGACGTCCCGACGTCCACCGTCGTGCCCTCGCCGAAGTGCAGCTCGCTGACCGTCCCGGTGAAGGGGATGGGCAGCTCGACGGCGGCCTTCGCCGTCTCGACCTCGCACACGACCTGGCCGTCGGTCACCGCGTCACCCGGCTTGACGTGCCAGGACAGGATCTCCGCCTCGGTCAGGCCCTCGCCCACGTCGGGCATCTTGAACTCGCGGAAGCGCTGCGCGTTCGCAGTCATCGTCACGACTCTCCTCAGCCCCTGCTCAGTACGCCAGGGAGCGGTCGACGGCGTCGAGCACCCGGTCCAGGCCCGGCAGGTACTCCTCCTCCAGGCGGGCCGGCGGGTAGGGCGCGTGGAAGCCGCCCACCCGCAGGACCGGCGACTCCAGGTGGTAGAAGCACCGCTCGGTGATCCGGGCGGCGATCTCCGCGCCGGAGCCGTAGAACACCGGCGCCTCGTGCACCACCACCAGCCGGCCGGTCTTCTCGACCGACCGCTGGACGGTGTCGAAGTCGATCGGCGACATGGAGCGCAGGTCGACGACCTCCAGCGAGCGGCCCTCCTCCTCGGCCGCCGCCGCGGCCTCCAGGCAGGTCTTCACCATCGGGCCGTAGGCCGCCAGGGTGAGGTCCGTGCCCGGACGGGCCACGTGCGCCTCGTGCAGGGGGGCCGGGATCGCCGAGGTGTCGACGACGCCCTTGTCCCAGTAGCGCCGCTTGGGCTCGAAGAAGATCACCGGGTCGTCGGACTCGATCGCCTGGCGCATCATCCAGTACGCGTCGTTCGCGTTCGACGGGGAGACGCACTTGAGGCCCGCGACGTGCGCGAACAGCGCCTCCGGCGACTCGCTGTGGTGCTCCACCGCGCCGATGCCGCCGCCGTAGGGGATGCGGATGACGACCGGCATCTTCACCTTGCCGAGCGCACGGGCGTGCATCTTGGCGAGCTGGGTGACGATCTGGTCGTACGCCGGGAAGACGAACCCGTCGAACTGGATCTCGACCACCGGCCGGTAGCCGCGCAGGGCCAGGCCGATCGCGGTGCCGACGATGCCCGACTCGGCCAGCGGCGTGTCGATCACGCGGTCCTCGCCGAAGTCCTTCTGGAGCCCGTCCGTGACGCGGAAGACACCGCCGAGCTTGCCCACGTCCTCACCCATGACGAGGACCTTCGGGTCGGCCTCCAGGGAGGCCCGCAGCGACTCGTTGATCGCCTTCGCGACGGGCAGCTGGCCCGAACTCTTGGCAGCCATGTCAGTGGCCCCTTCCGGCGGTTCCAGCGGTCTCGTCCGCGTCGGCGAAGGACGCGAGGTACTCGGCGAACTGGGCGCGCTCCTCGTCGATGAGCGCGTGGCCGTCCGCGTAGACGTTCTCGAAGATCGCCATCGTGTCGGGGTCGGGCATCGTGCGGATCTTCTCGCGCACGCTGACGCCGAGCTCCTCGCTCTCCTTCTCCAGCCCGGCGAAGAACGCCTCGTCGGCCAGGCCCTCGTTCTCCAGGTAGGTGCGCAGCCGCAGGATCGGGTCCTTGGCCTCCCACGCCACGCGCTCGTCGTCGGCGCGGTAGCGGGTCGGGTCGTCGGAGGTGGTGTGGGCGCCCATGCGGTAGGTGAACGCCTCCACCAGCATCGGACCCTGCCCGGAGCGGGCGTGCTCCAGGGCGGCCCGCGTCACGGCCAGCACGGCCAGCACGTCGTTGCCGTCCACCCGCACGCCGGGGAAGCCGAAGCCGGCGGCGCGCTGGTAGATCGGGACGCGGGACTGCTTCTCGGTGGGCTCGGAGATGGCCCACTGGTTGTTCTGGCAGAAGAACACCACCGGCGCGTTGTACACGGCGGCGAAGGTGAACGCCTCCGCGACGTCGCCCTGGCTGGAGGCGCCGTCACCGAAGTAGGCGACCACGGCCGAGTCCGCGCCGTCCTTCGTCACACCCATCGCGTAGCCCGTGGCGTGCAGCGCCTGCGAGCCGATGACGATGGTGTAGAGGTGGAAGTTGTTGCTGTTCGGGTCCCAGCCGCCGTTGTTCACACCGCGGAACATGCCGAGCAGGTTCGCCGGGTCCACGCCCTTGCACCACGCCACACCGTGCTCACGGTAGGTGGGGAAGACGTAGTCGTCGTCGCGCAGCGCCCGGCCGGAGCCGATCTGTGCGGCCTCCTGACCCAGCAGCGAGGCCCACAGCCCCAGCTCGCCCTGCCGCTGCAGCGACGTCGCCTCGGAGTCGAAGCGCCGGGTGAGCACCATGTCGCGGTACAGGCCGCGCAGCTCCTCGGGCTTCAGGTCGATGGCGTAGTCGGGGTGCTCGACGCGCTCGCCCTCGGGGGTGAGCAGCTGCACCAGCTCCGGCTGTGCGGGGGCCGAGCCGCGCTTGGCGCGGCTCGCCGACTTCTTCGCGGGCGCCTTCTTGGCGGCCGTCTTGGCCGCCGCCGTGCGCTTTCCGCTGCTGCTGCGCGACGTTCCGCGCGCGGCAGTGCTTTCCACGGTCACGTGTGCTCCTCCGTCTGTCCGGCCCCCGGGGTCTCCGGAAGAGCCAGTGCGGCTCGCCCGGTGCCGATACGGCGCACGGGGTGGGGTGCGGCGCGGTCGGACCGAGCGGTGACAGGTGTCCCGTTCGACGGCCCGCACAAGGCACGTTACCCAGTAACCCGGCACAGGGGTGAAGGACCGCTGACCTGCAATTTTCCTTGGAAATCCAAGTATTTCGCGGTCCGGGTCACCTCGGCCGGGAACGTCACTGGTCACAGCCTTGCAGCCTCGAAGGACTAACGCACGTTAACCCGGAGGCGGCAGCCACGGGAAGAGCAAGCGGGGGGTCAATATGTGAGACTGGCATCGTGCCCGAAAGCGGACAGATCAGGGTGTTCCTCCTCGACGACCACGAGATCGTCCGGCGCGGGCTGCACGAGCTGCTGGACGCCGAGCCCGACCTCGTCATCGTCGGCGAGGCGGCCACCGCCGCCGAGGCGCTCACCCGCGTCCCCGCCAGCCGACCGGACGTCGCCGTGCTGGACGTCCGGCTGCCCGACGGCAACGGCGTCGAGGTCTGCCGCGAGATCCGCTCCCGGACGGACGGCGTCGCCTGCCTCATGCTGACCTCGTACGCCGACGACGAGGCCCTCTTCAACGCGATCATGGCGGGCGCCGCCGGGTACGTCCTCAAGGCCATCCGGGGGACGGACCTGGTCGCCGCCGTCCGGGACGTCGCCGCCGGACGCTCCCTCCTGGACCCCGTCGCCACCGCCCGGGTCCTCGACCGGCTGCGCGGCACCCCGTCCGGACCGGGCGGCGACCCGCGCCTGGCGACCCTCACCGAGCAGGAGCGCCGCATCCTCGACCTCATCGGCGAGGGCCTCACCAACCGGGCCATCGGCGACCGGCTGCACCTCGCGGAGAAGACCGTCAAGAACTACGTCTCGACGCTGCTCGGCAAGCTGGGCATGGCCCGGCGGGCGCAGGCCGCGGCGTACGTGGCCCGCCTGCGCGCCGAGGCCGACCGCCCCCACCCGGCCTGAGCGCGGGCCCGGGCCGCGAGCGGGGTCAGCCGCCGACGCCCGCGGCGCCCGCCTCGCCGGAGCCGCCGCCGTCCGGCTCGGTGCCGCCGCCTCCGCCGTCCGCGCCTCCGTCCGCGCCACCGTCGGCTCCACCGTCCGCGCCACCGTCGGCCCCGCCGTCCGCGCCACCGTCCGCACCCGCGTCGGCCCCGCCGTCCGCGCCACCGTCCGCGCCACCGTCGGCTCCGCCGTCCGCGCCGCCGTCCGCACCCGCGTCCGCGCCGCCGTCCCCACCGCCGCCGTCGGCGCCGCCGTCCGGGGAGCCGCTGCCGGTGCCCTCGCTGGTGCCGTCGGTGGGCTCGCCGGTGGGCTCCGACGGCTCGTTCGTCGGCGGCGTCCAGACGTCCGTGGGCGGGGTGTCGACGCCGCCGTTGCCGCTGTCGTCCTGCGTCGGGTCGTCGTCCGGCGTCTCCTCCGGCTCCTCCTCGGGCGTGGACTCCTCGTCGGTGGGGGACTGGGACGTCTCGCCCGGACCCGGGGCCGCCGGGTCGTCGCTTCCGGCGTTGTTGAAGGCGAAGAGCACCCCCGCGGCCACCGCCAGCACCGCGAAGAAGGAGATCAGCGCGTACTTCAGACCCCCGCCCCGGCCACCCTCGCGGGGAGCGCCCTCGAACCCGCCGTCGTCGCGGTCCGGGCGGCCCAGCAGCATCGGCGGGGCCGGCTGGCCGCGCGTCTGGCCCAGCGCGTCGTCGCCGTAGCCGTAACCGGCGGCGGCCCCCGCCGCGGCCATGCCCATCGCCGGGGTGGCGCCCGTCGTCGTGACCGGGCCGGTGTTCCACAGGCCGCCCGTGTGGCCGCCCTGGTCCTGGAACTGCCGCAGGGCGTACTGGATCAGCCCGCGCATCTCCTCCGCCGACTGGAACCGGTCGTCCGGGTCCTTCGCGAGGGAGCGCATGACGAGGCCGTCCAGCTCCGGCGGGACGCCGTCGGCCGCCTCGGACGGCCGCACGGGCTCGTCCTGCACGTGCTGGTAGACGACCGAGAGGGGCGTCTCGCCGGTGAAGGGCGGGCGCCGGGTGAGCAGCTCGTAGAGCAGGCAGCCGGTGGCGTACAGGTCGGAACGGGCGTCGACGGTCTTGCCGAGCGCCTGTTCGGGGGACAGGTACTGCGGCGTGCCCATGACCATGCCGGTCTGCGTCATCGTCTGGGACGCGCCGTGCAGCGCGCGGGCGATGCCGAAGTCCATCACCTTCACCGCGCCGGTGTCGGTGATGATGACGTTGGCCGGCTTGATGTCGCGGTGGACGATGCCGTGCTGGTGGCTGTAGGCCAGCGCCTCCAGGACACCGGAGACGATGATCATCGCCTGGTCCGGCGGGGGCGCCTCGGCGGTGAGCAGGAGGTCACGGATCGTGCGGCCCTCGACCAGCTCCATGACGATGTACGGCACGGTGTTGCCGTCGACCGTGTCCTCGCCGGAGTCGTACACGGCGACGACGGCGTGGTGGTTGAGCCCCGCGACGGACTGCGCCTCGCGGGTGAAGCGGGCCTTGGAGACCGGATCCTCGGCGAGGTCGCTGCGCAGCAGCTTGACGGCGACCGTGCGGCCGAGACGGACGTCCTCGGCGGCGAAGACCTCCGCCATGCCGCCGCGTCCGATGCGGCGCAGCAGCCGGTAGCGACCGTCACCGACCAGGCCGTTCTTCCCCCACGTCTCGGAGCCCGAGGAGCCCGAGGAACCGGTGGACCCGGCGGAACCGGACGCCCCGGAAGGAGGGCCGGACGCTCCGCCCGTGGCCTCGTCGGGGCCCTCGGGGCCTCCCGGGGATTGCGTCTGTCCCATCAGTCCTCGCCGTGTCTGGAACCCGCAGGGCGCGGGCGCGCGTGTGGGGGGATGGAAGGGCCATCCAATCCGCTCGGGGTTGGGGCTGGCAAGTTGCGTCCACCGGGAGCGGGGTTCACCCCCTGCTACCCGGCCGGTGCCCCGACCATCCGTGCAACGGGTCACGGAACGGGCACGCGGCTTGACTCGTCCCACCCCTAGGGCAGACTTGGCTGGGATTCGGGACTGGTCCCGAGCAGCAGGAGCAACCGTACATGCGCAGAGACTGGCCCCGTCCAGGGCTGCGGCGCCAAGGGGGAGCAGCCACATGACCGACGTCGGCGGCGGGCAGCCGGGGAACTTCGAGGGCCGCACCGTCGGCAACGGGCGCTACCAGCTGCGGGAGCTGCTCGGCGCGGGCGGCATGGCCTCCGTCCACCTCGCCTACGACAGTGTGCTGGACCGCCAGGTCGCGGTGAAGACCCTCCACTCGGAGCTCGGCCGGGAGGCGGCCTTCCGCGAGCGCTTCCGGCGCGAGGCGCAGGCCGTCGCCAAGTTGACGCACACCAACATCGTCTCGGTCTTCGACTCCGGCGAGGACACGATCGACGGCGCCCTCGTGCCGTACATCGTCATGGAGTACGTCGACGGCAAGCCCCTGCGCAACGAGCTGGACGACGACGTCCGCCGGCACGGCGCGATGCCCCCCGAGAAGGCGCTGAAGGTCGCGGCCGACGTGCTCGCCGCCCTGGACGCCAGCCACGAGCTGGGCCTCGTCCACCGCGACATCAAGCCGGGCAACGTCATGCTGACCCGGCGCGGGGTCGTCAAGGTCATGGACTTCGGCATCGCCCGTGCGATGCAGTCCGGTGTGACGTCGATGACGCAGACCGGCATGGTCGTCGGCACGCCCCAGTACCTCTCGCCCGAGCAGGCGCTCGGGCGCGGCGTGGACGCCCGCTCCGACCTCTACACCACCGGCATCATGCTCTTCGAGCTGCTGACCGGACGGCTGCCGTTCGACGCCGACTCGCCGCTGGCCATCGCCTACGCGCACGTCCAGGAGGAGCCCGTTCCGCCGTCCTCCATCAACCGGGCCCTGCCCCCGGCGGTGGACGCGCTCGTCGCCCGCGCGCTGCGCAAGAACCCGAACGAGCGGTTCCCCACGGCCGAGGCCATGCGCGCGGAGGCCCTGCGCATCAGCGGCTCCGGCGCGACGACCGGCGTGAGCCCCGCCATCGTCACCGGCGGGCCCGCGCAGCACAGCGGTGCGGGCGTCGCGCAGTCCGTCTTCCCGCCCGTCAGCGCCACGGGCACCCCGCCGCCCCCCAGCACGACGCCGATGCCCCAGGGCGGCTACGCCTACCCGCCGCAGCAGGGCTTCGGCCCCTCCACCCCGCCGCCGCCCACGCACCAGCAGGGCTACCCGACGCCGGCGTACACGATGCAGCCGGGCGGCCCCGGCGCCCCGACCACCGGCGGGGGCAACGGCGGCGGCAACCGCGGGGTGATGATCGTGGCCGTCGCCGCCGTGACGGCCCTCGTCGTGATCATCGGCCTGGTCGTCATCGGCGCGCTCGCCGACGACGACAAGGAGCCGGTGGCCAGGGAGTCCCCCGCCGCCGCCCCCGAGCCGACCGGCGGCGAGCCCACCAAGGACGCCCCCGAACCGGAGCCCGAGC
This sequence comes from Streptomyces chumphonensis, assembly GCF_014779715.1. Taxonomy (GTDB): domain Bacteria; phylum Actinomycetota; class Actinomycetes; order Streptomycetales; family Streptomycetaceae; genus Streptomyces; species Streptomyces chumphonensis. Next base: position 14,570 of record NZ_JACXYU010000015.1, on the reverse strand, counting down.
CCGAGCCGGAGCCCGAGGACGACGAACCGGCGTTCAAGGACGAGGACCCGTCCCGCAAGATCGACGCCGAGACGTGCACCGAGGCGTACGACTACTCGCTCGACGAGGAGGAGGGGGAGAAGTCCCCGGTCTCCATGCCGGACCTCACCTTCCACCACATCGACTCCGTCAAGGACTGCATCCGGGAGGCCGGCTGGCGCCTCGACACGGACATCGCCTACGAGGACGAGGCCATCTACGGCAAGAACACCGTCCTGGAGCAGGAGCCCGAGGCGTACCAGCCGTTCGACCCGGAGGAGGACAAGGTCTCCCTCGTCGTCTCCACCGGCAAGGAGGGCTGACCGCCCCCTCGGCCGCCGCCGCGGCGGCCCCCGTACCGTCCGACCGGCCCCCGGCGCGCACCCCGCGCCGGGGGCCGGTCGCGTCCCGCCGGCCTGCGCGGCTCCCGAGGGGTCCGCATCGTGGAAGCGGGCCCGCTCGGCACGCTGTTGTATCTAAGGTGTGCGCATGTCGTCCCCCAGGGCCACCGCCGCCGCGCCCACCACCGCGTCCACGATCGACTCCGCCACCGTGTCCGCGACCCCGGACAAGCGTCCTCCCGCCGCCGAGCGCGTCTACGCCCACGTCAAGGAAGCCGTCCTGGGGCGCCGGTACGAGGGCGGCATGCTGCTGACCGAGGGGGAGCTGGCCGACGCCGTCGGCGTCTCCCGAACGCCCGTGCGCGAGGCGCTGCTGCGCCTGGAGGTCGAAGGGCTGCTGCGGCTCTACCCGAAGAAGGGCGCCCTCGTGCTGCCCGTCTCCGTCCAGGAGATCGGCGACGTCGTGGAGACCCGGCTGCTCGTCGAGGAGCACGCCGCCCGGCGTCCCGCGGGCCCCGCACTCATCGCCGAACTGGCGGAACTGCTCGACCGGCAGCGGGAGCTCGCCGAGGCCGGGGACCTCGCACAGGTCGCCCGCGTCGACCGGTGCTTCCACGCCACCCTCGTCCGCAGCACCGGCAACGAGATCCTCACCCGCCTCTACGACCAGCTCCGGGACCGCCAACTGCGCATGGGCGTCGCCGTGATGCACGCCCACCCCGGCCGCATCGCACAGAACATCGCCGAACACGGCGAGATCCTCGACGCCCTCCGCGCCGGGGACGCCGACGCCGCCGTCGCCGCCGTGCACCGGCACGTCGGCTCCGTGCGCGCCCTGCTGCGGGGCGATGTGCGATGACGGGCGCGGCCGCCGCGCTGCGGCTGCCCGGCGACCCGCCCGGCGGGCGCCGCGCCGTCGCCATGTGGAGCATCGGCGTCGTCGTCTACTTCATCGCCGTCACCTACCGCACGAGCCTCGGCGTCGCGGGCATCGAGGCCGCCGAGCGGTTCGAGGTCAACGCCTCCGCGCTGTCCACGTTCTCCCTGCTCCAACTGCTCGTCTACGCCGGCATGCAGATACCCGTCGGCCTGCTCGTGGACCGCTGGGGCACCCGCAAGGTGCTCTCCCTCGGCATCGTCCTGTTCACCACCGGGCAGTTCGGCTTCGCCCTGGCCGACTCCTACCCCGTCGCCCTCGCCTGCCGCGCCCTCCTCGGCTGCGGGGACGCCATGACGTTCATCAGCGTGCTGCGCCTGGGCGCCCGCTGGTTCCCCGCCCGGCGCGGCCCCCTCGTCGCACAGCTCGCGGGCCTCATCGGCATGGCCGGGAACCTCATCACCACCCTCGTCCTCGCCCGCGTCCTGGCGGGCTTCGGCTGGACACCGACGTTCGCCGGCAGCGCCGTCGCCGGACTCCTCGGCCTGCTGCTCGTGCTCGGCTTCCTCAAGGACCAGCCGGCCGGGTGCCGCGCCGCCGTCCCGCGCCACGACGGCCCCGGCTACGTCCGCCGCCAGATCTCCGCCGCCTGGGCCGAACCCGGCACCCGGCTCGGCATGTGGATCCACTTCACCACGCAGTTCCCCGCCATGGTGTTCCTGCTGCTGTGGGGCCTGCCCTTCCTCGTGCGCGCGCAGGGCCTGAGCATGGAGGGCGCGAGCACGCTCCTCACCCTCGTCGTCCTGTCCAACATGGCCGTCGGGCTCGTCTACGGGCAGACCGTCGCCCGGCACCACCGGGCCCGGGCCCCCCTCGCCCTCGGCACCGTCGCCGCCACCGCGCTGCTGTGGGCCGCCGTCCTGTACTGGCCCGGACGCACCCCGCTGTGGGCGCTCGTCGTGCTCTGCCTGGTTCTCGGGGCCTGCGGGCCGGGCTCCATGATCGGCTTCGACTTCGCCCGCCCCGCGAACCCGCCCGAGCGCCAGGGCACGGCCTCCGGCATCGTCAACATGGGCGGGTTCACCGCCTCCATGACGACGCTGCTGGCCGTCGGCGTCCTGCTCGACCTCACCGGCGACAACTTCCGCGTCGCCTTCTCCGCCGTCTTCCTCCTGGAGGCGCTCGGCGTCAGCCAGATCCTGCGGCTGCGGCGGCGGGCGGACCGCAGGGAACGCGAACGGATCGTCGCGAGCCGCGTCGAGGCCGTCCACGTCCCCGCGCAGACGTGACCGGGCCGCCGGGACCGCGCCGCCGGCCGCTACGCCGCGGCCGTCACGCCGTCACGGCGAAGTGGGCCAGGATCGCCTCGGCGAGCCGCTGGTCCCCCTCGACCTTGACGCGGTCCGCCACTGCCTGCGGGCGCACCCGGCCACAGGCCAGCCGCACATAGGTCTCCCAGTCCAGGGCGAACGTCACCGCCGGGCCGAGCGAGGGGCTCCCGTTGACCGTCGCCCTGCCCTCCTTGTCCACCCGTACCGTGCGCATGAACTCCACCGGACCGCTCACGTCGAACACGACCGCCGAGTTGGCCGGGGCCGACGCCCGCTCGGCGACCACGGCGGGCAGCGCGGCGATGAAGACGTCCCGCGCCACGTGCGCCCCCGGCGCGTCCAGGTTGCCCGGCGTGCCCAGCGCACGCCGCAGGTCCTGCTCGTGCGCCCACACGTCGAACGCCCGCTCCCGCAGCAGGTCCCGCATCGTGACCTCGTGCCCCAGCGGGTGCCGCAGCGTGGCCTCCGGCCCGCGCTTCTCGTTCCGCAGCTGCCGGGAACGGCGGATGACCGTGTACTCCAGCTCACCGGTCATCTCCGCGCCCGTGTGGTGCCGCCGGACGTCTACCTGCACCTCCATCCGGCGGCTCGTCTCGTCCGTGACGTGGTAGAGGTCGCGCGGCAGCGTGTGGATCGGGCGCGGATCGCCCAGCAGCTCGCACTCCAGGCCGATCACGTGCGAGACGACGTCCCGCACCGACCACCCGGGAACAGCCGTGGCGCGGTTCCACTCGCCCTCGACCAGCGGCTGCACCAGCTCGGATATCGCTTCGACGGAGTGAGTCCAGGCGTCGACGTAGGGTTGAAGGCTCGGGTGCTCGGTCACGGGGCCCCTCGTGGCAACGGTACGGATCTGTTCGCGGGCGGATGCCCTTCAAGTTAGTCTGCGGGCGGGCACCCGGGCACCGCTTTTGGGTGACGATCGTAGGCGCTTCGAGGCGCGGCCCGGCGCCCGGCGTGAACCTACGACCCAGGGACGAGGAGACCGTGCGCACTTCGCTGATCCAATTCGGTGTCGATCAGGACGACTCGGTCAACACCCGCCGGACGAAAGCCGCTTCGCTCGTCCGCGCACAGCGGGACGCCGACCTCGTCGTCCTCCCCGAGCTGTGGACCGTCGGGGCGTTCGCCTTCCGGGACTTCGAGGCCGCCGCCGAACCGGCCGCCGAAGGACCCACCGCCGAGGCGATGTCGGCCGCCGCGCGCGACGCCGGAGTGTGGCTGCACGCCGGCAGCGTCGTCGAACGCGCCGCCGACGGAGCCCTGTACAACACCTCTCTCGTCTTCGGCCCCGACGGCGACCTCGTCGCGACCTACCGCAAGATCCACCGCTTCGGCTTCGACCGGGGCGAGGCCACCCTCATGGCGGCCGGCACCACGCCCGTCACCGTCCAGGCGGCGGGCGCCACCCTCGGCCTCGCCACCTGCTACGACCTGCGCTTCCCCGAACTCTTCCGCGCCCTGACCGACGCGGGCGCCGCCCTCCTGGTCGTCCCCGCCGGCTGGCCCGCCGCCCGCGCCGGGCACTGGACGCTGCTCGCCCGCGCCCGCGCCGTGGAGAACCAGTGCTACGTCCTGGCCTGCGGCACCGCCGGCACCCACGCCGACGTCCCCCAGGCCGGGCGCAGCGCCGTGTACGACCCGTGGGGCGACCCGGTCGGCGAACTCCCCGACGCGACCGAGCAGGTCCTCACCGTGGACCTGGACCTCGACCGCGTCGCCGCCGTCCGCGAGGAGTTCCCCGCCCTCAAGGACCGCGTCCTCTGACCCACCCCCGCCCGGCCCGCGCCCCGAGCGGCGCCCCGACGGCCCCCTATGCTGGGGCCTTTGACGCGATCATGGAGGGGGGCCGCCATGTCCGAGGACGAGCAGATCGCCGACGATCTGGCGTGGTCGGAGGGGCAGCAGAAGAGAGCCGCGCGGTACATCGAGGAGCACCTCGGTCCCGACACCCACAAGGCGGGTGTCCTGGCCGACTCGGCGAGCGAGGCCGTCGTCGGCGGGTCCGGCGCGTCGGTGGCCCTCAGCCCCGGGGCGCTCGGCGACTGGGACGTCCGCGACGGCCTCGCCCACCGCATGGGCGAGTGGGAGACCGCCTTCACACGGCTGCGGGGGCGCCTGGAGCGGGAGCTCGGCGCCCTTCGCCACACGGGTGTGCTCTTCCAGGGCAACGAAGCCGCCACCTACTCCTCCTTCCTCGGGGTCGGCGGACAGAGCGCCATCTCCGACCACGCCGGCGACCACGCGCCACCCTGGACCGCCGGGCACCCTTCGCCACCCCCGTACAGCCGCCTATCGGATCTGTGAGGAGCGCACGCGTTCATGCCGGTGGACTTCGAGACGATCGTCGGCGCCGACCTGTCCGTGCTCCACGACGCCTCCATGGCGTGGAAGAAGATGGGGGACCGGTTCGGCGAACTGCACGACGACTACCGTGACCACGTGAAAGCCGCGGTGGAGGCGGACGAGCAGCGTTCCTGGCGCGGGCAGGCAGCCGGCATGTTCCGGAACCAGGCCCAGCTCACCCAGCGGGAGTACGCGGGCGCACGCAACGAGGCCAGAGCCGTCAGCGGACTGCTCGAAGACGCCTACACGACGCTCACCTCCCTGCGTCAGCGGGTCTTCGACGTCAAGGCCGAGGCCGAGAGCGCGGGCATGGACGTCGACGCCTACGGGCGGTGCTCCCTGAACCTCGGCACGCTGCCCGAGGACGAGCGGGAGGCGTACCAGCACCACCACCTCGCCCGCCAGGAGCTGGAGGCGTCCTGGAACCAGAAGATCACCGACGCGGTCGAGGCGGTGCGGCAGGCGGACCAGAACGCCAATGAGGCCCTGATGGCGCCCCCGGTCAGCATGCAGGAGGTCTACGGCTTCGACACGTCGCTCACGGGCGACATCGGGGAGGTGAACAGCCGGCAGGTCGACGATCTCTACGAGAAGATCAAAAACGGTGAGACGCTCACGGACAGGGAATACGAGGACCTGGACTTCCTCATGGAGGCCAACGAGGGCGACCCCGAGTTCAGCCGGACCCTCCTCACCTCGCTGGGCGGCCCCGACGGTGCCATCCGCATCCACAACGAGCTGGCCGAACGTGCCTACACCGACGACACGGGGAACAGGAAGCGCCACCTCGACCTGACGGGTCACCTCGCCAACGCCGTGAGCACCGCCACCACCGTCGACGGCGAGGACACCGCGACGGACAAGAGGTTCTACGAGCAGTGGCGCGCCGACCTCCGGGAGGCCGGCGTCCAGGAGTACCGGCTCGACTTCACGGACCACGGTCCCGAGGACGTGCAGGACGTGCGCGGCTACCAGAGCCTCGTCTCGCTCCTCCAGCAGGGCGGCGGCTACGACGACCGGTTCCTCCACGACCTCGCCGACGACATCCGCGCCGTCGAGGACCGGGGCCAGGGCGGCGACCCCGACATCTGGGACCTGCGCGGGACGTTCGCAGGCGAGCGGCAGCGCGACGGCACGTTCGACGACAGCCGGAACGGGTGGTTCGCGAACGATCCGCTCGACGGTGTCCTCGGCGTCATGAGCAAGGACCCGGCGGCGTCGACCGCCTACTTCGACCCCGCCACCGAGCAGGGCGAGGACCGCTTCCAGTACCTGGCGCACGACCGGGACTGGCACGTCGTCGACACCCATGCCCCGGCCAAGAACGCGGAACAGCCCGGCGACGACACGGCGGACGCGGACAGCCGCACCGGCTTCGGTGCCGCCCTGGAAGCCGCGATGACCGGCCACGCCCCCGGCACGGAGACGCCCGACGACTTCGCCCGGCACCGCCCGGAGGAGTCCCGGCTGCTGGAGCACGTGATCACGGAGTACGCGGATGCATCCGCCGTCGACAAGGGCGCCATTCCCGAGAACATGCGCCAGAACTTCGCCAACACCCTCGCCCACTACCCCGAAGACGTCCACGACATCCTCGGCAAGCTCGGCCACGTTCCTTCCGAGATGAACGGCGTCGACGTCGACCGCACCACCATGCACCACTTCATTCGAGGTGTCGCCGAGGACGGTGCAGCCTTCCGAACCATCCACGACTCCCAAATGGAGGTCATCGCCGGAGACATCCACACACTCGATGCGGACGACCTACGCAACGGGAGCGACAAGGCCGTGGACGTCGCCCAGCGGAGTGGTCAGGCCATGGGCGCCTTGGACACCATTCGCGCTGACGTCCTCGGTGCCGACCGGGATGAGGAAATCGACCGCAACAACTGGAACAAGACCTACCAGTACCATGCCGCCGGTGCTTTGGTGACGGGAACTCCGATCTTCGGTGACGCTATACAGCGTCTCATCGATATCGGTGCCGGGGAGAACGCGGAGGCCCTGAACAAGGAGGTCGCCGACAAAACCACCGAAGAGCTCATCGAGCACTACACGAAAAACGGACTTCCGCGCCTGGAGAAGATGTTCAACCTCCGCGGCAAACAAGTGGGGATGAGTGACCCGGAATTGGGCGAGGGGGATTTCCAGCGTGTGGTCCTTGACGAAGTTCTGAGTCGTTACTCGGCAGGCCACACTGACTCCGGTGGTTCGACGGGAGACTGGGAATGAGTGCCGGCGAGAAGGTCGCGCGGCGGCCGGTGGGCCGACGGCCGGTGGTTGCTCTCGCTCTTGCCTCCCTCTGTGCCGGGGCTGGTGGGTTCGCCTACTGGGTGATCGGTGGCGAGGAACCGGAGCCGAAGCACTGCGAGGGATACCTGACCCGCGAGGCCCTCTCCCCCTTGGCGGGAGGGGAGGCGGTGGAGGACGAGCCGTCCTGGAAGAGCTTTGTGAACGAGTCGGGTGAGTTCGAGTCCGATGCGGCCGAGGTCCTGGGAGAGGTGTCCCGCTGCAACGTGGTTCTGCCGAACGGGGACGTGGCGGAGTTCACCACTTCCACGGGCTGGGGCGGTCCGTATCAACCGGTCCCCCTGAGCGCCAGCTGGTACAGCGAAGCCGCACCACTGGGTTCTGGCGTCAGCGGCTGGACGGAACGGGGACGTGGAGCTGTGCTCCTGCCTGACGCGTGTGCGGAGAACTTCCCGTCCCAGGAGCCGGTACAGGTAACTCTCAGGTTGCGGCGCGCGTTCCTCGGCGAGCTGCCTGCGCCCCCGCGCGGCCCCTTCGCGGAAGCGCTCATGTCCTATGCCGCCACCATGGCCGAGCTCAAGGGGTGTGGCACGAAGGAGTTCCGGCTCTCCGCCTCCGTGCCCCAGGCTCCTTCGCCGGAGGGTCTTCCCGACACCGACCACTGCGGCCTGCCCGGCTTCGTCGCGACGCGCTCACAGGACGCCGGTGCGCCGCTGGAACAGACGGTGGTGGGCAGTGCATCGGACAGTTGGAGCTGCGTCGTGGGTCGCGAACTGGGCCGCGAGGACGCCCAGGCCGCTGTCGCCTTCGCTCTCACCACGCAGCAGCAGGTGATCGGGCGGTACACCCCTGCCACGGACCGCGACAACCGCAACACCCGGGCGGAAAAGGTGATCTGCGGCGGGGACGAGTATCTGATGATCATGGCCTTCGGTGCCGAGGAAGGCGAGAACCCGCCGCGGCACATGGAGCAGGCCCAGGAGCTGGCGGAGAGTCGGCTGAAGCCGAAGGAGGAGTTGTACGGGGACTTCGTGGCCGCCGCGAGGAAGTCCCTGGGCTGCCCGGCGTAGTGCCCGCCCCCGCCCGGGCGGGGGCGGGGCGGTGGCAAGCTGGGCGTATGAACGATGCTGCCCCGGCGCCCACCCCCGCGCCCGCGTCCCGCCGTGCCCGTGTCCGTGCTCCCGAGCTCGTCGGGAAGGGCGGCTGGCTCAACACCGGTGGGGAGAATCTCACCCTCGCCGACCTGCGCGGACGCATCGTCCTGCTGGATTTCTGGACCTTCTGCTGCGTGAACTGTCTGCACGTGCTGGACGAGTTGCGGGAGCTGGAGGAGAAGCACCGGGACACCCTCGTGATCGTGGGGGTGCACTCGCCGAAGTTCGCGCACGAGGCCGAGCACCGGGCGGTCGTGGACGCCGTCGAGCGGTACGGGGTGGCGCACCCGGTGCTGGACGACCCGGAGCTGGCCACGTGGAAGCAGTACGCGGTACGGGCGTGGCCGACGCTGGTCGTCATCGACCCGGAGGGGTACGTGGTGGCGCAGCACGCCGGGGAGGGGCATGCCCACGCCATCGCCGCGCTCGTCGCCGAGCTGGAGGCGGAGCACGCGGCGAAGGGGACGCTGCGGCGCGGGGAGGGTCCGTACGTGCCGCCGGAGCCGGTCGCCACGGACCTGCGGTTCCCGGGCAAGGCCCTGGCCCTGCCCGGTGGCGGATTCCTCGTCTCTGACTCCACCCGGCACGCGCTCGTCGAGTTGGCGCCGGACGGCGAGAGCGTCGTGCGGCGGATCGGGACGGGCGAGCGCGGGCTCGTCGACGGCCCGGCGGACGTGGCCCGGTTCAGCGAACCGCAGGGCCTCGCGCTGCTGCCGGGCGGTGAGGTCGTCGTCGCGGACACGGTCAACCACGCGCTGCGGGGCCTGGACCTCGCCACGGGCGAGGTGCGGACGCTGGCGGGCACGGGCGGCCAGTGGTGGCAGGGTTCGGCGACCGGCGGTCCGGCGCGGGAGGTGGCGCTGTCCTCGCCGTGGGACGTGGCGTGGTTCGGCGGCCGGCTGTGGATCGCCATGGCCGGGGTGCACCAGCTGTGGACGTACGACCCGGAGACCGACGTCGTCGAGGCGGCGGCCGGGACGACGAACGAGGGCCTGGTCGACGGCCCGGCCGCCGAGGCGTGGTTCGCCCAGCCGTCGGGCCTCGCGGCCACCGCCGAGCGGCTGTGGATCGCGGACTCCGAGACCTCGGCGCTGCGCTGGCTGGACCGGGACGGCGTCGTGCGCACGGCCGTGGGCGCCGGGCTGTTCGACTTCGGGCACCGCGACGGTCCGGCCGGGCAGGCGCTGCTCCAGCACCCGCTGGGCGTCACGGCGCTGCCGGACGGCTCGGTGGCCGTCAGCGACACCTACAACCACGCCCTGCGCCGGTACGACCCGGCGACGGACGAGGTGAGCACGCTCGCCACCGACCTGCGGGAACCGTCGGCGGCCGTGCTGCCCGCCGGGGACGCCGACGGGAGAGCCCACGGGCCCGGGGGCACGGCCGGGGCGGAGATCGTCGTCGTGGAGTCGGCCCGGCACCGGCTGACCAGGCTGCGGCTGCCCGAGGAGGCCGTCGCCGTGGCCTCGGTGGCCCACCGCACGCAGCGGGCGGCGACCGAGGTGGCGGAGGGGGCGCTGATCCTGGACGTCCTGTTCTCCCCGCCCGCCGGGCAGAAGCTCGACACCCGCTTCGGCCCGGCGAGCCGGCTGCTGGTCGGTTCCACCCCGCCGGAGCTGCTGGTCGGGGGAGCCGGGCAGGACACCGCGCTGCGCCGGGAGCTGGTGCTCGACCCGGCGGTGCCGGAGGGTGTCCTGCACGTGTCGGCGATGGCGGCGTCCTGCGACGACGATCCCGCGAACGAGTACCCCGCCTGCCACATGCACCAGCAGGACTGGGGCGTGCCCGTGCGGCAGCGGGCGGGGGGCGCCACGCGGCTGCCGCTGGTCCTGGCGGGGCTGGACACGACCGGGGCGGACGAGACGGGCTGAGCCGGGGGCGCGCGGGCGCCCGGGAACGGCCGAGGGGCGCACCGCCAGCGGTGCGCCCCTCTTCCCCGTTGCCCCCGTGCTCCCCCGTGGGACGTAACTCTCGTACGCGAGTTTCACAGCACTGTCATGGGCGCGGCTCCTTCCCGTCACAGCCGCCGCCCGTCGCCCGGACGGTTGCGGGCGCCGTGCGGCGGCCGGGGGCGTGGGGGACCATGGGCGTAGTCGCGCCCCGAATGAGGTGTGTTCGCGATGTCGCGTGCCGAACGTGCGTCACTTCAGCAGTTCTCGGTGTCGGGCCTCGCCGCCGCCGTGCTCGCCGAGGACGGCACGGTGGAGAGCTGGGCGGACACCGCGCGCGACCTGCTGGGATGGACGGCCGGGCAGACGTGCGGCCGGCCCGCGCGGGAACTGCTCGCCGACCCGGACGCCTGGCCGGGTCCCGTCGAGGGCTGCGCCGGTCCCGGCTGGGAGGGCGAGCTCACGCTGCGGCACGTGGACGGGAGCGAGGTGCCCGTGGGGCTGCGGGTGCTCGCCCTGCACGATCGGGGGCACGGTCGGGGGCACGCCCGCAGCCGCCTCGTGCTCGGCGCCCGGGCGGAGCTGCTGGACCTGTGGCGGCAGAGCCACTCCCTGGTGGAGGGCCTCTTCACCCAGCAGCGCATCGGGCTCGCCGTCTTCGACCCGGAGATGCGCATCGTCCGCAGCAACCTCTCGCTCCTCTCCTACAGCGGGGTGCCGGCCGACCTGGACGGGTTGCGCCTGAAGGCCGTGGCCCAGCCCGAGGACGCGGAGCAGCTCGAGGGCTGGCTGCACCTGATCATGACGACGGGCGAGCCCGTGCTGGGCGCCACGCTGCGGGTGCGCACCCTGGCCGACCCCCGGCAGGGTGCCCTGCTGTCGATGTCCGGGTTCCGGCTGCAGAGCCCTCGGGGGCAGCTGATGGGGACGGCCGCCGCCTTCACCGACATCACCGAGCAGGAGCAGGCGGGCAAGCGGCTGAAGCTGCTGCACCGGGCCACGGCGATCCTCGGGGCGGAGCTGTCGGCGCCGCGTACCTGCGAGGACCTGGCCCGGGTGCTCGTGCCGGACTTCGCGGACCGGGTCCTGGTGGGCCTGGCCGAGGGGGTGCTGCGGGGGGACGAGCCGGTGGTGAACCGCGACGGGGAGCTGCTCGTCACCCGCAGCGCCGTCGTCGGTGCCGACCCGGGCCTCCTGCCGACGACGGGACGCGTCACCGTGCCGCCGCGCGGCGGGCCCGAGCCGGGCGGCGTCCTCCTGGCCGACCTCCCGGACCCGGACGCGGCCGGGCCCGGCGACGGCGCTCCGGGGGCCGCGGAGCGCCACTGGACGCCGCACATGCCCGGCGCGCACAGCGCCCTCAGCGCGCCGCTGCGGGCCCGGGGCGCCTTCCTCGGCACGGTGACGCTGTGGCGTACGGGCGTCTCCGCGCCCTACGGCCGGGAGGACCTGGCGCTGCTGGAGGAGATCGCCGCCCGGGCCGGGCTCGCCGTGGACAACGCCCGCCGCTTCCACCGCGAGCACCGCGCGGCCGTCAGCCTGCAGCGGAGTCTGCTGCCGCCCGCGACGGCGTCCAGCGCCGGAGTGGAGACGGCGAGCCTCTACCTGCCCGCCGGGGCGGGCGGCGGCGGGGTGAGCGGCGACTGGTTCGACGTCATCCCGCTCTCCTCCGCCCGCGTCGGCCTGGTCGTCGGGGACGTGGTGGGGCACGGCCTCCAGGCCACCGTGACGATGGGCCGGCTGCGCACGGCGGTGCGCACCCTCGCCGACCTCGACCTGGACCCGGAGGAGCTGCTCTCCCACCTCGACGACCTGGTCACCCAGCTGGACGTGGCGACCAGCGACGAGGGCCGCCACCAGGCCCGGGAGTCGCTGGGCGCCACCTGTCTGTACGCGGTGTACGACCCGGTCACGCGGCGGTGCTCGTTCTCCAGCGCCGGACATCCGCCGCCCGCGCTCGTCACCCCGGACGGCGACGTGCGGTACGTCGAGATCCATCCGGGGCCGCCGCTCGGCGTGAGTTCCCTGCCGTTCGAGCCGGTGGAGGTCGCCGTGCCGCCCGGGAGCGTCCTCGCCCTCTACACCGACGGCCTCGTCGAGCCGAGGCGGGGCGACATCGACGACGGCATGGCGGAGCTGCGCCGCGCGCTGCGCGCCACGGACCCGGTGCGGCGACCGCTCGCGGCGACGGTGGAGCACTTCAGGACGAGCCTGCCGGACGAGCCGCTGTCGGACGACGTCACCCTCCTGCTGGCCAGGACCCGCGCGATCGACGCCGGGGACACCGCGGCGTGGACGCTCGACCCCGACCCCGCCTCCGTCCCCGAGGCGCGGGAACTGGCACTCGGGCAGCTCGACGCGTGGGGCCTGGACGCGATGGCGTTCACGACGGAGCTGGTGACGAGCGAGCTGATCACCAACGCCGTGCGCTACGGCGGGGGTGGGCCGGTGGAGCTGCGGCTCACCCGTGCGGACACGCTGATCTGCGAGGTCTCGGACCTCAGCAGCACCCAGCCGCGCATGCGCAGGGCACGGGCCACGGACGAGGGCGGGCGCGGCCTGTACCTCGTCGCGCAGCTCACCGAGCGCTGGGGCAGTCGGTACACCCGGCGCGGCAAGACCATCTGGACGGAGCAGGTGCTGGCACCGCCCGGCGCCGAGGCGTGGCTGTGAGCGGGAGCCGTCAGCCCGCGAGGAAGGCGGCGAGCGTGGCCGCCAGGTAGTGCGGGTCGTCGGCACCGGCCAGTTCCCGCGCCGAGTGCATCGACAGGATGGCCACGCCGATGTCGACGGTGGCGATGCCGTGCCGGGCGGCGGTGATCGGGCCGATCGTCGTGCCGCAGGGCACCGCGTTGTTCGACACGAAGGTCTGCCACGGCACCCCGGCCCGCTCGCACGCGGCGGTGAAGACGGCGCGTCCGGTGGCGTCGGTGGCGTACCGCTGGTTGACGTTGACCTTGAGGATCGGGCCGCCGCCCGCCCGGGGGTGGTGCGTCGGGTCGTGCCGCTCGGCGTAGTTCGGGTGGACCGCGTGGCCGGTGTCGGAGGACAGGCAGACGGTGCCCGCGTAGGCCCGTGCGCGGTCCTCGTAGCCGCCGCCGCGGGCGAAGACGGAGCGCTCCAGCACGTTGCCGAGGAGCGGCCCCTCCGCGCCGGTGTCGGACTGGCTCCCGTTCTCCTCGTGGTCGAACGCCGCGAGGACCGGGATGTACGGCGGCGCGCTCTCCGCGGCGGCCGTCAGCGCGGCCGTCCCGGCGTGGACGGAGAGCAGGTTGTCCATGCGCGGCCCGGCGATCAGCTCCCGGTCCCGGCCGAGGTAGGCGGGTGCCTCGACGCTGTGCAGCATGAGGTCCCAGCCGACGATGTCGGGCGCGTCCAGCCCGGTCTCCTCGGCGAGGAAGGCGAGGAGGTCGCCCTCGCGGGCCTCGCCGAGGCCCCACACCGGGGTCATGTGCCGCTGCCGGTCCAGCTTCAGGCCGTCGTTGACGCCCCGGTCCAGGTGGATGGCGAGCTGCGGCACGCGCAGCAGCGGGCGGTCGGCGTTGACGAGCCGGGTGCCGCCGTCGCGCAGGGCGAGGCGCCCGGCGAGGCCGAGGTCGCGGTCCAACCAGGTGTTGAGGAGGGTGCCGCCGTAGATCTCCACCCCGAGCTGGCGCCAGCCGTGCGCCCCGGTGTCCGGCTCCGGCTTGACGCGGAGGTTGGGCGAGTCGGTGTGGGCGCCGACGACGCGGAACGGTGTCGCGGGCGTCGCCCCCTCCGGCACGTACCACGCGATCAGGGCACCGCCGCGCACGACGTAGCGGCCCCCCGTCGCGCCGTCCCACGCCTCGGTCTCGTCGACGGCGCGGAAACCGGCCTTCTCCAGCCGCTCGGCGGCGTTCGCCACCGCGTGGTACGGAGTGGGCGAGGCGGCCAGGAAGGACAGGAGGTCGTCGGTGTGGCGACGGTCGAACCGGTCGTGGTGCTGGTGCATACGGTCCAGGATACGGACCGCTTCAGGGGCCTCCGCTCGGCTCCCGGTCCAGGCCGGGGACGCGGACGGGCCCCACACCCCCCGACCGGGTGTGGGGCCCGTCGCGCTCACGTCCGTGACGTGCTCGCTTCAGCAGCGGTGACCGCTCAGAAGGCGGCCTCGTCCAGCTCCATGAGCGACAGGTCGATGGACTCCGCCAGCTCGCGCTGCACGCCCACGTTGGGCAGGACGTTGGTGGCGAAGAACTTCGCCGCGGCGATCTTGCCCGCGTAGAAGGCGGTGTCCTTCGCCGGTGCGCTCGGCAGCTTCTCCGCCGCGACGGCCGCGCCGCGCAGCAGCAGGTAGCCGATGACGACGTCGCCGGAGGCCATGAGGAACCGGGTGGTGTTCA
>NZ_JACXYU010000014.1 GCF_014779715.1 Streptomyces chumphonensis | reverse complement strand
ACCCGCGGGCCCGTGACGAAACACCGCGGGGGCGTGCCCGGGTCACCGGGCACGCCCCCGCGTGCTGCGACGCGTGCCCGGGTCACCGGGCACGCCCCCGCGTGCTGCGACGAGCCGTGCGGCTCAGGAGCGCCGGTGACGTCCCGAGGCCGGCCGCATGCGGCGGGCGAGGAAGACGATCAGCGCGACGGCGGTGAGGCCGATCACGACCTTGGAGAGCACCCCGACGTACTGCTCGACGACGTGCCACTGGTCGCCCAGCCAGTAACCGGCCAGGACCAGGATGGTGTTCCAGATCGCGCTGCCGAGCGTGGTCAGCAGCAGGAACGTGGGCACCGACATGCGCTCCACACCGGCGGGAACCGAGATCAGGCTGCGGAAGACCGGCACCATCCGGCCGAGGAACACCGCCTTCTTGCCGTGCTTGGCGAACCACTCCTCCGTGCGCACCAGGTCGGCCGTCTTGACCAGCGGCAGCCGGTCCCACACGGCGAACATGCGGTCCCGGCCGAGCAGCGCGCCGATCCAGTACAGGGCCACGGCCCCGACGACGGAGCCGAGCGTCGTCCAGAACAGCGCGGAGGCCAGTGAGAGGACGCCCTGCCCGGCGGCGAAACCGGTCAGCGGCAGGATGATCTCACTGGGAAGGGGGGGAAAGAGGTTCTCCAGCGCGATCGCCAGGCCGGCGCCCGGGCCGCCCATGGTCTCCACCAGAGAGGTGGCCCAGCCCGCGATGCCGCCGGTGGGCTCGCCTTCCAGGGCCAGATTCAAGGAGTGCATGCACAGCCTTCACGGATTGAGTTCGAGGCCTTCCTGTGGAAGAACCTATGGTGCGGCGCGACGGGCCCCGGACCGGGGGTCGCCACCGATGCGGGCGGGGTCGCCCCCGCCCCCAACGTCATGCGCCCCGCGGGAGTTCCCGGGCGGGCGGTGGAGGGGTGAAATGGGCCGAACGGCACTGGTGTTGGGCGGTGGCGGGATGACCGGGATCGGCTGGGAGACGGGACTCCTGACCGGACTGGCCGAAGCGGGCTGCGACGTGAGCGACGCCGACGTCGTGATCGGCACGTCGGCCGGGTCCCTCGTCGGGGCGCAGATCACCTCGGGCCTGTGCACGCTGGACGAGCTGTACGCCCGGCAGCTGGGTTCCGCGCGGCCCCGCCCGCAGCCGGGCGCCCAGGGGCACCCCGCCCCTCCGTCCGGCGCGCAGGCCCCGGCCCGGGACGGAGCCCCGGCCCGGGGCGGAGGGCAGCGGCACGCGGCCCGGGTCGGGCCGGTGACACTCGGCCGCTTCGCCCTGGCCTTCCGCCGGTCCCGGAGCGCGGCCGACCTCGGCGTGCGACTGGGCCGCATCGCCCTGGCCGCCCCCACGCACGACGTCGCCGACCAGCGCACCGTCATCGGGACGCGACTGCCGTCGCGGCGCTGGCCGCAGCGGCGGCTCCTCGTCACGGCGGTGGACGCGGAGAGCGGCGCGTTCCGGGTGTTCGACGCCGACGGGGGCGCGGAGCTCGTCGACGCCGTGGCGGCCAGCTGCGCGGTGCCCGGCGTGTGGCCGCCCGTCGCCATCGGCGGGCGCCACTGGATCGACGGGGGCGCACGCTCCCTCGTCAACGCCGACCTCGCCGAGGGCTGCGAACGGGTGATCGTGCTGGCGCCGATGCACCGGGCCGTCGGCCCGATGCCCACCCTGCGGGACCAGGTGGAGGGCCTGCGGGCGGCGGGCACCGAGGTGGCCGTCGTGATCCCGGACGCGGCGGCCCGCGCGGCGTTCGGACGCAACCCGCTCGACCCGGCCCGCCGCGGCCCGGCGGCCCGCGCCGGACGGGCCCAGGCCGCCGCGTGCGTCGACGCCGTGGCCGCCGTCTGGCGGACCTGAGCCGCACGCCCCCGCTCCGGCGGTCCCGGCCCCGGCGTCCCGTCCGGGCGGAAAAGCGGAAAAGCCGGACGGTTTCACTCAGGGCCACCTACCCTGACGGGGTGGCAGGTGCATCCGGCCGGGTGCTGGTGGTCGACGACAGCACGGTGATCCGGCAGCTGATCAGGGTCAACCTCGAACTGGACGGCTTCGAGGTGCTGACCGCGGCCGACGGTGCCGAGTGCCTGGACGTCGTCCACGACGTGTGCCCCGACGTCATCACCCTCGACGTGGCCATGCCCCGGCTGGACGGGCTGCGCACGGCCGAGCAGCTCCACGCCGACCCGCGCACCCGGCACATCCCCGTCGCCATCGTCAGCGCCTCCTCCCGGTCCGGTTCCGGACGCGGCGTGGACGCCTACCTGGCCAAGCCCTTCGAGCCGGCCGAGCTCGTCCGCCTCGTGCGCCGCCTGCGCCACGGCGGGGGCACGTCCCGGGAGCACCCCGCTCTCCGGACGCCCGGCGTGCCCCCGCAGCTCCCCCCGTCGCGCTCCGTGTTCGACGATGCGGCCTACGTGGTCAGGCGTCCCTGAGGCTGAAACGGATTCGCCTGGTTCGCCCCGCGCTCCTTACGCTGGCCCCGTGACCCCCGCGCAGCTCTCCCGCACCGTGCGGCACGCGTGGAGCCGTGCCGTCGCCGAGGGAGCGCTGCCCGACCCCGCCGAGCCGCCGGACCGCGTCACCCTGCGACGCCCCCCGCACGGCGACGCCGACTACGCCTCCAACCTCGCCCTGCGCCTGGCCGCCGGCTCGGGCCGGTCCGCCGCCGAGGTCGCCGCCGTCCTGCGGGAGCGCCTCGCCGCCGAGCCCGGCATCGCCCGGGTGGAGGTCCGCGGGCCCGGTTTCCTGAACATCACCCTGGCCGACCGGGGCGCCGGCCTCGTCGCCGCGCTGCTGGCCCGCCCCCGCCCCGCGACGCTGCCCGAGGACCCGGCCCGCGACGCCGCGCGCTGGGCCGCGCTCACCGGCGAGCCGCCGACGTTCGCGCGCCGCCCGTGCAGCCCCCTCTTCCGTGTCCAGTACGCCCGCGCGCGCACCGTCGCGCTGTGCGAGGGGGCCCGCGCCCTCGGCCTCACGGCCCGGCCGGAGGCCCTGCCCGGCGCCGCCGAGCAGGCCCTGACCGCGCTCCTCGCCGACGCCGCCCGCCTCGCGGGACCCGCCCTCGCCCGGCACCTCGTGCGGACCGCCGACGCCTTCCTGGACGTGCTGTACGCGCCTGCGGAGCGCTCGGTCCTGCCCGTCGGGGACGAGAAACCCGAGGCCGCCCACCGCGCCCGCCTGGCCCTCGCCGAGGCCACCGGGACGGTGCTGGCCGGCGGCCTGACCCAGCTCGGCATCAGCGCACCCGACCATCTCTGAGGGGACACACGAGCAAGCCATGAGCCGTTCCGCCCACCCCGCCGGGCCCCGCCACGCCGACGTGCTGCCCGAGGGCCACTACACCCCGCCGCCCGCCGACCTCAACGCCCTGGCCGCCCCCGTGTGGCCGCACACCGCCACCCGCGACGAGCACGGCGTGCTCACCGTCGGCGGCATGAGCGTCGTGGACCTCGCCGCCGAGTTCGGCACACCCGCCTACTTCCTCGACGAGGCCGACTTCCGGGCCCGCTGCCGGGCCTGGCGGGAGGCGTTCGGGGACGACGCCGACGTGTTCTACGCGGGCAAGGCCTTCCTGTGCCGTGCCGTCGTGGGCTGGCTGCGCGAGGAGGGGCTGAACCTCGACGTCTGCACCGGCGGCGAGCTGGCCACCGCCCTGGCCGCCGGCATGCCGCCCGAGCGCATCGCCCTGCACGGCAACAACAAGTCCGCCGCCGAGCTGCACCGCGCCGTGGAGGCGGGGGTCGGACGGATCGTCGTCGACTCCTTCCAGGAGATCGCCCGCGTCGCGCACCT
Source organism: Streptomyces chumphonensis (assembly GCF_014779715.1). Taxonomy (GTDB): domain Bacteria; phylum Actinomycetota; class Actinomycetes; order Streptomycetales; family Streptomycetaceae; genus Streptomyces; species Streptomyces chumphonensis. Next base: position 135,686 of record NZ_JACXYU010000014.1, on the reverse strand, counting down.
CGCCGCCGAGCTGGGCGTGCGCCAGAAGGTGCAGATCCGCGTCACCGTCGGCGTCGAGGCGCACACCCACGAGTTCATCGCCACCGCCCACGAGGACCAGAAGTTCGGCATCCCGCTGGCCGGGGGACAGGCCGCCGAGGCGGTACGCCGCGCCCTGAAGCTCGACGCGCTGGAGCTGCTCGGCGTCCACTCGCACATCGGCTCGCAGATCTTCGACACCTCCGGCTTCGAGGTGGCCGCCCACCGCGTCGTCGGGCTGCTCAGGGACGTGCGCGACGAGCACGGCGTCGAGCTGCCCGAGATCGACCTCGGCGGCGGCCTCGGCATCGCCTACACGGCCGAGGACGACCCGAAGGAGCCGCACGAGATCGCCAAGTCGCTGGGCGAGATCGTGCGCCGCGAGTGCGAGCTGGCCGGCCTGACCGTGCCCCGGCTGTCCGTCGAGCCGGGCCGCGCCGTCTCCGGGCCCACCACGTTCACCCTCTACGAGGTCGGCACCGTCAAGCCGCTGCCGCAGCTGCGCACCTACGTGAGCGTGGACGGCGGCATGTCCGACAACATCCGCACCGCGCTCTACGACGCCGAGTACAGCGTGGCCCTCGCGTCGCGCGCCTCCACCGCCGAGCCGATGCTCAGCCGGGTGGTGGGCAAGCACTGCGAGAGCGGCGATATCGTCGTGCGGGACGCCTTCCTCCCCGCCGACCTGGCACCCGGCGACCTGCTGGCGGTCCCCGCCACCGGCGCCTACTGCCGGTCGATGGCGAGCAACTACAACCACGTGCCGCGCCCGCCCGTCGTCGCCGTGGCCGACGGCGCCGCCCGCGTCATCGTCCGGCGGGAGACCGAGGAGGACCTGCTGCGGCTCGACGTGGGGTGAGCAGGCCCCGCGTCCAGGCCGGACCGCACCCGCGGGAACGCGCGTCCGAACACACCGTGAGAAGGACATTTCACATGCTGGACCCCGCAGGGAAAGCCCGGTCCGGTGGGTGAGACTTGTAGCACCGACATTGACGAGAATCGAGGTCAGATGATGCGTACGCGTCCGCTGAGGGTAGCGCTGCTGGGCTGTGGAGTGGTCGGCTCCGAGGTGGCGCGCCTGATGACGACGCACGCGGACGACCTCGCCGCCCGCATCGGCGCCCCCGTGGAACTGGCCGGCATCGCCGTCCGCCGCCCCGGCCGGGTGCGCGCGGGCGTGCCGGAGCACCTGGTCACCACGGACGCCGCAGCGCTCGTCGCCCGGGAGGACGTCGACGTCGTCGTGGAGGTCATCGGCGGACTGGAGCCGGCCCGGACGCTGATCACCTCGGCGTTCGAGCACGGCGCCAGCGTCGTGTCGGCCAACAAGGCGCTGCTCGCCGAGGACGGGCCGACCCTGCACAAGGCCGCCGAGAAGCACGGTGCGGACCTCTACTACGAGGCCGCCGTCGCCGGGGCGATCCCGCTGGTGCGCCCCCTGCGGGAGTCGCTGGCGGGGGACACGGTCAACCGTGTGCTCGGCATCGTCAACGGCACGACCAACTTCATCCTCGACCGGATGGACACCCAGGGCTCCGGGTACGCGGAGGCCCTGGACGAGGCCACCGCGCTCGGCTACGCCGAGGCCGACCCGACGGCGGACGTCGAGGGCTTCGACGCCGCCGCCAAGGCCGCCATCCTCGCCGGGATCGCCTTCCACACCCGCGTCGGCCTGGACGACGTCCACCGCGAGGGCATCACCGAGGTCACCGCCGCCGACATCGCCTCCGCGCGCCGCATGGGCTGCACCGTCAAACTGCTCGCCATCTGCGAGCGCGCGGCCGACGGCCGCAGCGTCACCGCCCGCGTCCACCCGGCCATGATTCCGCTCAGCCACCCGCTGGCCTCCGTCCACGAGGCGTACAACGCGGTGTTCGTCGAGGCGGAGGCGGCCGGGCAGCTCATGCTGTACGGCCCCGGCGCTGGGGGCTCGCCCACCGCCTCGGCCGTGCTGGGCGACCTCGTCGCCGCGTGCCGCAACAAGCTGAGCGGCGCCCGCGGGCCCGGGGAGTCGGCCTACAGCCAGCTGCCGGTCAGCCCGATGGGCGAGGTCGTCACGCGCTACCACGTCAGCCTCGACGTCGCCGACAAGTCCGGCGTGCTGGCCCAGTGCGCGCTCGTCTTCGCCGAGCACGGGGTGTCGATCGACACCGTCCGCCAGCAGGGCAAGGAGGGCGTCGCCGGTGACGCCTCCCTGGTCGTCGTCACCCACCGAGCATCCGACGCCGCCCTCAGCGCGACCGTCGAGGCGCTGCGCCGACTGGACACCGTCCGCGGCGTGGCGAGCATCATGCGGGTCGAAGGGGAATGAGAGAGATGTCCGCAACCGTAGGCGCCCCCGCCGCCGCCACCCACCAGTGGCGGGGCATCATCGAGGAGTACCGCGACCGGCTGCCGGTCGACGACGCCACTCCGGTGGTCTCCCTGGGCGAGGGCGGCACGCCCCTCGTCCACGCCCAGGTGCTCTCCGAACGCACCGGGTGTGACGTATATCTCAAGGTCGAGGGTGCCAACCCCACCGGCTCCTTCAAGGACCGCGGGATGACGATGGCGATCACCCGGGCCAAGGAGGAGGGCGCCAAGGCCGTCATCTGCGCCTCCACCGGCAACACCTCCGCCTCCGCCGCCGCCTACGCGGTCCGGGCGCGGATCGTCTGCGCGGTGCTCGTCCCGCAGGGCAAGATCGCACTCGGGAAGATGGGGCAGGCCCTCGTCCACGGCGCGAAGATCCTCCAGGTCGACGGCAACTTCGACGACTGCCTCACCCTCGCGCGCGGCCTGTCCGACAACTACCCGGTAGCGCTGGTCAATTCCGTGAACCCGGTACGCATCGAGGGGCAGAAGACGGCCGCCTTCGAGATCGTCGACCGCCTCGGCGACGCTCCCGACCTGCACGTCCTCCCCGTCGGCAACGCCGGGAACATCACCGCGTACTGGAAGGGCTACCAGGAGTACGCCGCCGACGGCCTCGCCACGCACACCCCGCGCATGTGGGGCTTCCAGGCCTCCGGCGCGGCCCCCATCGTGCGCGGCGAGCCGGTCAAGGACCCGCAGACCATCGCCACCGCGATTCGCATCGGCAACCCCGCCTCCTGGGAGTTCGCCGAGGCCGCACGGGACGCCTCGGGCGGCCTGATCGACGAGGTGACCGACCGTCAGATCCTCGCCGCCTACCGGCTCCTGTCCGCCCAGGAGGGCGTCTTCGTCGAGCCCGCCTCGGCCGCCTCCGTCGCCGGGCTGCTGAAGGCCGCCGAGGCCGGACGCGTCGACCCCGGGCAGCGCGTCGTCTGCACGGTGACGGGCAACGGGCTCAAGGACCCGGACTGGGCCGTCGCCGGGGCCCCGCAGCCCGTCACCGTCCCGGTGGACGCGGCGGCGGCCGCCGCGCGCCTCGGCCTGGCCTGAGCGGCCCGGCAGCCCCCGTACCACCCTGCCCTTCCCCGGCCGGTGCGGTGGACCCGCCAGTGGATGCACGGGTCGGTGCACGACACGCATCGTGCGCCTCCCGTGCGCCCTGTGGAGCCACTGAACCTTCCTTCGATAGGCTGTTGTCATCCCCGCCCGCCGCGCACGCATGTGCCAGGGGCCACTGCCGCGCGCTGTCGCGGCACCCAGGAAGCCGCACCCCACGGCGGCCACCCGGGGCGTTGCACGTCCACCGACCAAGGAGAGTCATCGAGCGATGGCCGGTCCAGCCTTCCGCGCCGCCGCCGTCCGGGTACGGGTGCCCGCCACCAGCGCCAACCTCGGGCCCGGCTTCGACGCCTTCGGCCTGTCCCTGGGCCTGTACGACGACGTCGTCGTCCGCGTCGCCGACGCGGGGCTGCACATCGACATCGCCGGTGAGGGCGCCGACACCCTGCCCCGCGACGAGAGCCACCTCCTCGTCCGCTCCCTGCGCACGGCCTTCGAGGTGCTCGGTGGACAGCCGCGCGGCCTGGAGATCGTCTGCGCCAACCGCATCCCGCACGGACGGGGCCTCGGCTCGTCCTCGGCGGCCATCTGCGCCGGGATCGTCGCCGCCCGCGCGGTGACGACCGGCGGGCCCGAGAAGCTGGACGACACGGCCCTGCTGGAGCTGGCCACCGAGATCGAGGGCCACCCCGACAACGTCGCCGCCTGCCTGCTCGGCGGCTTCACGCTCGCCTGGACGGACGCCGGAGCCGCCCGCGCCCTGCGCATGGACCCGTCGCCCGGCCTCGTCCCCGTCGTCTTCGTGCCCGGCAAGCCGGTGCTCACCGAAGCCGCCCGGGGCCTTCTGCCGCGCATGGTCCCGCACGTCGACGCCGCCGCGAACGCCGGCCGGGCGGCCCTCCTCGTCGAGGCCCTCACGCGCCGTCCCGACCTGCTGCTGCCCGCGACCGAGGACCGGCTCCACCAGGAGTACCGGGCCCCCGCGATGGCCGACAGCGTGGAACTCGTCGCGCGCCTGCGCGCCGAGGGCGTCCCCGCCGTCATCTCCGGTGCCGGTCCCACCGTCCTGGCCCTGACCGGCGACGGAACGGCCCGGAAGGCGGAGCGGATCGCCCGGGCCGCCGGCGCCGGCTGGACCGCGAACCGGCTGGATCTCGACCTGTCCGGCGCCGAAGTCCTGCCGCTGAACAGCGGCGGGGGCGCCGACCCCGCCCCGCGCACCGGCACGGAGGCGGAATCCGTCCGCACGGGGCAGGGGCAGTGACACGATTGCCGGTGCTGGAGAGGGGGAATGTTTGAAGGACCCGGTAGTGTTAACCTCAAGTCTGCATCCGCAGCCACACCGGTGCGGTGCACAGCGTCCCCTTCCGGGGCCACCCCTTCTTCCGGGAGCCACCCACACTGTCCGAGCAGCATGCGGAGTTGTGGCCAGCCTGCCCCGGAACCGGCGCGATCCACGCAGGCAGAGCCTGCCGCGCCTCGCGCCACGCACGTGCGCACCCACTCGATGTGGTCGACGGGTTCGACGTGTTCGATGTGTTTGACGAATTGATCTCTCCGCCGTACGCACAGGCGGGACCACCGCCCCGGCACGGTCCTCCCAACCAGGGCCGCAGCCGGACAGCACAACCGGTCGCCGAGCCAGACAGGCCGACGTCCGCTCCAGGGAAGGACCCTTCGTGAGCGACACCACCGATCTGATGGGCGTGAACGCCGACGCGCCTGCCACGGACGCCTCTGCCGCGCCTGCCACCGGTGCACCTTCCGGTACCGCCGGACGGCGGCGCCGTTCCGGCACCGGCCTTGAGGGCATGGTCCTGGCGGAGCTGCAGCAGGTCGCTTCCGGCCTCGGTATCAGGGGCACCGCGCGGATGCGCAAGAGCCAGCTGATCGAGGTCATCAAGGAGAAGCAGGCCGAGGCCGCGGGCGGCCGGAGCACCCCCGCCGGCGACGGTGAGGCCGCCGCCCCGAGCGCCACCGAGGCCAAGCCGAAGCGTCGCGCCACCTCGCGGACCCGTACCGGGGACGCCGGGGACACCGGTCAGCACGCCAAGGAGACTCGGAACGAGACCGCCGACTCCCCGGCCGAGCAGCAGATCGACATTCCCGGCCAGCCCGTCAGCGACGACCAGGGCGGCCGCCGGAAGAACGAGCAGCCCGCCGAGGGCGCGGCGCGGACCGAGCGTGCCGAGAAGGCCGACCGGAGCGGCCAGGGCGCCCAGGGCGGTCAGGCCAAGGCCGAGAGCGCCGCCGACACCGCCGAGGGCAAGGGCGACGGCGGCGGCAAGGGCGACGGCGGCCGGGCCGACGGCGGCAAGGGCGGCGACGGCAAGCAGAACCAGGGTGGTCAGCAGCAGGACCGCCAGAGCAAGCGGGACCGCCAGCGCGACCGCCGGAAGGGCGACGGCGGCGGCAAGGGCGACGGCGGCCAGGGCGGCCAGCAGGGCGGCGGCCAGGGAGCCGGCCGTCAGCGCGGCGACCACCGCGACGACGACGACTTCGACGGCGGCCGCCGCGGTCGCCGGGGCCGCTACCGCGACCGCCGGGGCCGCCGCAACCGCGACGAGCAGTTCGAGCCGCAGGTCGCCGAGGACGACGTCCTGATCCCCGTCGCGGGCATCCTCGACATCCTCGACAACTACGCGTTCGTGCGGACCTCCGGCTACCTGCCGGGCCCGAACGACGTGTACGTCTCCCTGGCCCAGGTCCGCAAGAACGGTCTGCGCAAGGGCGACCACGTCACCGGCGCGGTGCGGCAGCCCCGCGAGGGCGAGCGGCGCGAGAAGTTCAACGCGCTCGTCCGGCTCGACTCGGTCAACGGCATGTCGCCCGAAACCGGCCGCGGACGCCCGGACTTCACCAAGCTCACCCCCCTGTACCCGCAGGAGCGGCTGCGCCTGGAGCACGACCCGGGCTCGCTGACGACCCGGATCATCGACCTCGTCTCGCCCATCGGCAAGGGACAGCGCGGTCTGATCGTGGCCCCGCCGAAGACCGGCAAGACGATGATCATGCAGGCGGTGGCCAACGCCATCACCCGCAACAACCCCGAGTGCCACCTGATGGTCGTCCTCGTCGACGAGCGTCCGGAAGAGGTCACCGACATGCAGCGGTCGGTGAAGGGCGAGGTCATCTCCTCGACCTTCGACCGCCCCGCCGAGGACCACACGACGGTCGCCGAGCTGGCCATCGAGCGGGCCAAGCGCCTCGTCGAGCTCGGCCACGACGTGGTCGTCCTGCTGGACTCCATCACGCGCCTGGGCCGCGCCTACAACCTGGCGGCCCCCGCCTCCGGACGCATCCTCTCCGGCGGTGTGGACTCCACGGCGCTCTACCCGCCGAAGAAGTTCTTCGGCGCCGCCCGCAACATCGAGGACGGCGGCTCCCTGACGATCCTCGCCACCGCGCTCGTCGAGACCGGCTCGCGGATGGACGAGGTGATCTTCGAGGAGTTCAAGGGCACCGGCAACATGGAGCTCAAGCTCGACCGGAAGCTCGCCGACAAGCGCATCTTCCCGGCGGTGGACGTGGACGCGTCCGGCACCCGCAAGGAGGAGATCCTGATGGGCAGCGACGAGCTGGCCATCGTCTGGAAGCTGCGCCGGGTGCTGCACGCCCTGGACCAGCAGCAGGCCATCGAGCTGCTGCTGGACAAGATGAAGCAGACCAAGTCGAACGCCGAGTTCCTCATGCAGATCCAGAAGAACACCCCGTCCCCGGGCAACAACGACTGACGACCGCGTCAGCGCCGTACGTCGTCCCACGGGCCCCACGGGCCCCACGGGCCACGATTCGACGGGCCACGAGGGGCCGCCCCACCCGGGCGGCCCCTCGTCCGTGCGGAGCCCCGTGGAGCCCGCCGAGCGGCGGGAATATCCGGCGGCGGCACCTCGTTTTTGCCGGTGCGGCCAGTGATGGCAGACTGGACCGTCGGCCCCGGTTCACGCCCCGCATCCCGCGACGGCGACCCGGCGCCCTCCCGATACCTAGGAGAGACCGTGAAGCGCGACATCCACCCCGAGTACGTCGAGACCCAGGTCAGCTGCACCTGTGGCGCGTCGTTCACCACCCGCAGCACCGTCCAGGACGGCACGATCCGCGCCGACGTGTGCTCCGAGTGCCACCCCTTCTACACCGGCAAGCAGAAGATCCTCGACACCGGTGGCCGCGTGGCCCGCTTCGAGGCCCGCTTCGGCAAGAAGGCCGGGGCCAAGTAGCGACCCTCAGCGCCGGTTCCCGCAGCCGCCCCACGGCGGTGCGGGACCGGCGCTTTGTCGTCGCCGTACGCCCCCTCCCTTCGCTCTGTTCGCCCCGTTTCTTCCAGTGAGGAAAGCCCGATGTTCGAGGCGGTCGAGGAACTGATCGGCGAGCACGCCGACCTGGAGCGGCAGCTCGCCGACCCGTCGATCCACGCCGACCAGGCGCGTGCGCGCAGGCTCAACAAGCGCTACGCGGAGCTGACGCCGATCGTCGGCGTGTACCGGACCTGGCGGAGCACCGGTGAGGACATCGAGACGGCCCGCGAACTGGCCGCGGACGACCCGGAGTTCGTCGGCGAGGTGAAGGAGCTGGAGGTGCGCCGCGAGGAGCTCACGGACCGCCTGCGCCTCCTCCTCGTCCCGCGCGACCCGAGCGACGACAAGGACGTGATCCTGGAGGTCAAGGCCGGCGAGGGCGGCGACGAGTCCGCCCTCTTCGCCGGAGACCTCCTGCGCATGTACCTGCGCTACGCGGAGCGCCGGGGCTGGAAGACGGAGATCATCGAGGCGACGGGCTCCGACCTCGGTGGCTACAAGGACGTCCAGGTCGCCGTGAAGGCCAAGGCGAACGCCGAGCCCGGCCAGGGCGTCTGGGCCCGGCTGAAGTACGAGGGCGGCGTGCACCGGGTCCAGCGCGTGCCCGCCACCGAGTCCCAGGGCCGCATCCACACCTCCGCCGCCGGGGTGCTCGTCCTCCCCGAGGCCGAGGACGTGGACGTGGAGATCAGCGCGAACGACCTGCGCATCGACGTCTACCGGTCCTCCGGGCCGGGCGGTCAGTCCGTCAACACCACGGACTCCGCCGTCCGCATCACGCACCTGCCGACCGGCATCGTCGTCTCCTGCCAGAACGAGAAGAGCCAGCTCCAGAACAAGGAGCAGGCCCTGCGCATCCTGCGGGCCCGGCTGCTGGCCGCCGCCCAGGAGGAGGCGGAGCGCGAGGCGTCGGACGCGCGCCGCAGCCAGGTCCGCACCGTGGACCGCTCCGAGCGGGTGCGCACCTACAACTTCCCGGAGAACCGGATCTCCGACCACCGGGTCGGGTTCAAGGCGTACAACCTGGACCAGGTGCTCGACGGCGAACTCGACGCCGTCATCCAGGCGTGTGTGGACGCCGACGCCGCGGCCAAGCTGGCCGCGGCGGGCTGAGCGCACACAGGGGACGGGTGAGGAACAGATGGAGCAGTCTCCCGGCGGGCGATCCCCGCATCCGCAGACCGCGCGCAGCGTGCTGCTGGCGGAGGTCGCCCAGGCCACACAGCGCCTCGCCGACGCCGGAGTGCCCTCGCCGCGCTTCGACGCCGAGGAGCTGGCCGGGTTCGTGCACGGCGTCCGGCGCGGCGAACTGCACCGCGTCACGGACGCGGACTTCGACGCCCGCTACTGGGAGGTCGTCGCGCGCCGGGAGGCCCGCGAACCGCTCCAGCACATCACCGGGCGCGCCTTCTTCCGCTACCTCGAACTGCACGTGGGCCACGGCGTGTTCGTGCCGCGCCCGGAGACGGAGTCGGTGGTCGGCTGGGCGATAGACGCCGTCCGGGCGATGGACGTCGCCGAACCGCTCATCGTCGACCTGTGCACCGGTTCCGGCGCCATCGCGCTCGCCCTCGCCCAGGAGGTGCCCCGCTCGCGGGTGCACGCCGTGGAGCTCGACGAGGGCGCCCTGCACTGGGCCCGCCGGAACACCGAGGGCTCCCGGGTCCGCCTCCACCACGGCGACGCCCGCACCGCGCTGCCCGAGCTGGACGGCCAGGTCGACCTCGTGATCTCCAACCCGCCCTACATCCCGCTCACCGAGTGGGAGTACGTCGCCCCCGAGGCCCGCGACCACGACCCGCAGCTCGCCCTCTTCTCCGGTGAGGACGGGCTCGACCTCATCCGGGGCCTGGAGCGCACCGCGCACCGGCTGCTGCGGCCCGGCGGCCTCGTCGTCGTCGAGCACGCCGACACCCAGGGCGGCCAGGTGCCGTGGATCTTCGCCGAGGACCGCGGCTGGGCCGACGCCGCCGACCACCCCGATCTCAACAACCGTCCGCGATTCGCCACAGCCCGCAGGGAGGTGCCGTAATGGCACGGCGCTACGACTGCACCGAAGCAACCGACCGGAAGACCGGGCTGCGGGAGGCCGCCTCCGCCGTCCGCCGGGGTGAGCTGGTCGTGCTGCCCACCGACACCGTCTACGGCGTGGGTGCCGACGCCTTCACCCCCGAGGCCGTCGCCGACCTGCTGGAGGCCAAGGGCCGCGGCCGGGGCATGCCCTCGCCGGTGCTCGTCGGCTCCCCGAACGTCCTGCACGGCCTGGTCACCGACTTCTCGGAGGCGGCCTGGGAGCTCGTGGACGCCTTCTGGCCGGGCGCGCTCACCCTCGTCGCCCGGCACCAGCCGTCCCTGACGTGGGACCTCGGGGAGACCGGCGGCACGGTCGCCGTCCGGATGCCGCTGCACCCGGTGGCCATCGAGCTGCTGACGGACGTCGGGCCCATGGCCGTCTCCTCGGCCAACCTCACGGGCCACCCCGCGCCGCAGGACTGCGACGCCGCCGAGCGGATGCTCGGGGACTCGGTGGCCGTCTACCTGGACGGCGGGCCCACGCCCGACACCGTGCCCTCCTCGATCGTCGACGTCACCGGGAAGGTCCCGGTGCTGCTGCGCGCCGGGGCCCTCAGCGCGGCGGAGCTGCGCGCGGTGGTGCCGGACCTCGAGGAGGCCAGTTGACCGCGCCTGAAGGGCGTGGGATACCGACGACGGTCCCGGCCGGCCGGCCTTTCCGCATCCTCCACGTCTCCACCGGCAACGTGTGCCGCTCGCCGATCACCGAGCGGCTGACCCGCCATGCCCTCGCGGCGCGGCTGGACGGGGAGCTGGTCGGTGGGCTGCTGGTGGAGAGCGCCGGCACCTGGGGGCACGAGGGCGCGCCGATGGAGGAGCACGCCGCGACGGTGCTCACCGACTACGGCGCCGACCCGGTCGGCTTCCTCGGCCGGGAGCTCCTGGACGAGCACGTCATCCGCGCCGACCTGGTGCTGACGGCGACCCGCGACCACCGGGCCCAGGTCATCTCCATGGGCCACTCGGCGGGACTCCGTACGTTCACGCTCAAGGAGTTCACCCGGCTGGTGCGGGCCATCGACGCCGCCAGCCTGCCGGACGCCGCCTCGCCGGGCGGCGTCGCGGAGCGTGCCCGCGCCCTGGTGCAGGCGGCCGCGGCCCTGCGGGGGTGGCTCCAGGCGCCCAGCGCCGAGGCGGACGAGGTCTACGATCCGTACGGAGCGCCGATCACGTACTTCCGCAGCGTGGGGGAGGAGATCAGCCTCGCGCTCGACCCGGTCGTCACCGCGCTGACCGGGGTGCCCGCGCCCGCGTAGGGTCGTGGGCACGACGGGCCGGGGAACCGGCCGCCGTCCTCACCGTGTCGTAGTCTGTGGGCCTTCGGGGCCCACGTCGCCCATGCATCCTCTGGGGAGCCCGTGCGGGAATATCTGCTGACGTTGTGCGTCACGGCCGCGGTCACCTACCTGCTGACCGGTCCGGTCCGGAAGTTCGCCATCGCGGCCGGCGCGATGCCGCAGATCCGGGCCCGCGACGTGCACCGTGAGCCCACCCCGCGCCTGGGCGGCATCGCCATGTTCGGCGGCCTGTGCGCCGGTCTCCTGGTGGCCTCGCAACTCACCAACATCGGTGACGTCTTCACGCTTTCCGATGAACCGAGGGCGCTCCTGGCGGGCGCGGGCATCATCTGGCTGCTGGGTGTGCTGGACGACAAGTGGGGCGTGGACGCCCTGGTCAAGCTGGGCGGCCAGATGATCGCCGCCGGTGTCATGGTCTGGCAGGGCCTGACGATCCTGTGGCTCCCCATCCCTACCGTCGGCATGGTCGGCATCACCCCGCTCCAGGGCACGCTGCTGACCGTGGCCCTCGTCGTCATCACCATCAACGCCGTGAACTTCGTGGACGGTCTGGACGGCCTGGCCTCCGGCATGGTGTGCATCGCCGCGATGGCGTTCTTCATGTACGCCTACCGGATCTGGTACAGCTACGGCATCGAGGCGGCCGCCCCCGCGACGCTCTTCTCCGCCGTGCTCATGGGCATGTGCCTCGGCTTCCTGCCGCACAACATGCACCCGGCCCGCATCTTCATGGGCGACTCCGGCTCGATGCTGATCGGGCTCGTGCTCGCGGCCGGTGCGGTCTCCATCACCGGCCAGGTCGACCCGGACGCGCTGCGGCTGTTCGAGGGCTCGGAGAAGTCGGCGGTCAAGGCCACGGTGCCGGTGTACATGCCGCTGCTGCTGCCGCTGACGATCCTCGCGGTGCCGGTCGCCGACCTGCTGCTCGCCGTCGTCCGGCGGACCTGGCAGGGCCAGTCGCCGTTCGCCGCCGACCGGGGCCACCTCCACCACCGGCTGCTGGAGATCGGGCACTCGCACAGCCGCGCCGTGATCACCATGTACTTCTGGTCCGCGCTGATCGCGTTCGGTGCCGTCGCCTTCTCGGTCAAGTCGCGCAGCCTGGTGATCGTTCTCGCGGTCGTCGCCCTGTGCGCGGCCGGACTCGTCGTCCTGCTGCTGCCGCGCTTCACGCCGCGCGTCCCCGGCTGGGCCGACCGCCTCGTCCCCCCGCGCTACCGCCGTCCCCGCGGGGCGGAGCGGGCCGAACCCCTGGACGACGCGGCCCCCGAGCCCGTCGGCGTGACGCGCTCGGGCGGCCCGGCCGCCCGCCCCCACGGCTCCACCGCCCTCACCGACCGTCGACCCTCACGTCACCGCGATGTCAACTCCCGTACGTGATCGTCCGGTCAGTGCACGGATGAGGGTGTGCACTCTCAAGTGTGACGCCTGGCACACCAACTTGGTAAAGACCTCATCAAATAGTTTGTGATACCGTTCACGAGAGCCGGTGAGGTGATCGGCGAGCCCCGCACAGGGGCCGCGATCCGCGCACTCCGCACCGCCGGTTACGCTCGGCCACACGGTCACGTCACACCCCCCGTTCCCCGCTGGAGCAGCAACCTATGCAGTCGAACGACGCCCGGATTCTCCGCGGCGCCGCGATTCCCACGGCATGCGCCGGGCTGGTCGGCGTCCTCGTCGGCGCGGCCGTCGCGGGTGCCGAGGGTGCGCTGGGAGCGGCGCTCGGCACCGTCGTGGTCATCGCCTTCTTCGGTCTCGGCCTCTACGCGATCAGCCGCATCGGTGAGGCGTGGCCGCAGCTCCTCCTGGGCGCCGGATTCCTCGTCTACACGACGCAGGTCGGCGTCATGCTCGTCCTCCTGCTCCTGTTCCGGGACGCGACCTGGATGGACGGGCGCGTTTTCGGTCTCACCGTTCTCGCCTGCCTGCTGGTGTGGCTCGCGGCGCAGGCCTGGACCCACACGCGTGTGAAGCAGCTGTACGTCGAGCCGTCCGACTCCGGCCGGTCCGCGGACGCGGAGCCACGTGCATGAGCGCCGTCCGCGCATGCGCCGAAAGTAGGGGCGATATAAAGACCCCCTCGGTGGACTGCTATGGTCCGACGCCGAGAGGGTGGCGAGCGAGGGAGCGTGCGCTGTGCGGGACAGCGTCGCGTGCTCCCCATCTTCCTGCTGCGAGCCGCCCTGCCGTCGCGCCGGCCGGTTCTGCCTCCCGCGATACCCAGTCCAGTGCCGCTCCGTGGCCTGCGCCACGCCGACACATCGAGGTAGCCGTACCTATGCGTCCGACCGAAGGAGCTCGCGGTGAGTAGTGACCAGTTGCTCGCCTTCGAGACCGACTGCCACCTGTTCAAAGGCTGTGGCTTCGAGGCCCCGAGCGTGTGGTCGTTCATCTTCGACCCGATGTTCACGGTCGGCGGGATCGATTTCAACAAGCCGATGCTGCTGGCGGTCCTCGGCACGGCCATCATCCTGACCTTCTTCTGGATGGCCTTCTCCAACCCGAAGGTCGTGCCCGGCAAACTCCAGATGGTCGCCGAGGCGGGCTACGAGTTCGTCCGCAAGGGCATCGCACGCGAGGTGATCGGCAAGAAGGGCGAGCCGTTCGTCCCGCTGCTGGTCTCGCTGTTCTTCTTCGTCTGGATGATGAACCTCTGGGCCCTCATCCCGGTCGCCCAGTTCCCCGTGACCTCCGTCATCGCCTACCCGGCCGGTCTCGCGATCGTCGTCTGGGCCACCTACATGACGGTGACGTTCAAGACCAACGGGTTCGTCGGCGGCATCCGCAACCTGTGCGTGCCCAGCGGCCTCCCGAAGCCGATCTACGTCATCCTGACGCCGATCGAGTTCGTGTCGAACATCTTCGTCCGGCCCTTCACCCTCGCCGTGCGACTCTTCGCGAACATGTTCGCCGGTCACGTGCTGATCCTCATCTTCACGATCGCCACCTGGTACATGCTCGGCACCGTCCTCGGCACCGTCTACGCCACGGCCTCGTTCGCCATGACGATCGTGCTGACGGTCTTCGAGCTCTTCATCCAGGCACTGCAGGCCTACGTGTTCACGGTGCTGACCGCCACCTACCTCTCCCAGGCGCTCGAAGAGGCCCACTGAGGTAGCGGCCCCGCGCCACCGAGCCACCCGCCCAACCCCCAAGTCGTCCGGTGGACCAACCACCCACCGGCCCACCAAGAGAAGGAACCAACGGAATGTCTGCTGCTCTCGAGACCCTCGCGGCCGTTGAAGGCAACGTCGGCACCATCGGTTACGGCCTCGCCGCCATCGGCCCCGGTGTCGGCGTCGGCATCATCTTCGGTAACGGTGTGCAGGCCATCGCCCGCCAGCCCGAGGCCGCCGGCCTCATCCGCCAGAACATGCTGCTCGGCTTCGCGGTCGTCGAGGCCCTGGCCCTGATCGGCTTCGTCGTTCCGTTCATCCTTACCTGAGCGGACCGCAGCCTTATTTCGACGAAAGGTCCATCATGATGTACCTGGCAGCCGAGGACCCGCAGAATCCGCTGCTTCCGGTCTGGCCTGAGGTCGTCATCGGCCTGCTCGCCTTCGGCATCGTCTTCTTCGTCTTCTCCAAGAAGCTCCTCCCGGCCATCAACAAGGCCCTGGACGAGCGGCGTGAGGCGATCGAGGGGGGCATCGAGAAGGCCGAGGCTGCCCAGGCCGAGGCGCAGCAGACGCTGGAGGAGTACCGGGCTCAGCTGAGCGAGGCCCGGCACGAGGCCGCGCGTCTGCGCCAGGAGGCGCAGGAGCAGGGTGCCGCGCTCATCGCCGAGATGCGTGCGGAGGGCCAGCGGCAGCGTGAGGAGATCATCGCCGCCGGTCACACCCAGATCGAGGCCGACCGCAAGCAGGCCGCGCAGGCGCTGCGCCAGGACGTGGGCAAGCTCGCCACCGACCTGGCCGGGAAGCTCGTCGGGGAGTCCCTTGAGGACACCGCCCGGCAGAGCCGCACCATCGACCGCTTCCTGGACGACCTGGAGGCCAAGGCCGAGACCGGGGCCGCCCGATGAACGGAGCGAGTCGCGAGGCACTGGCCGACGCGCGGGAGCGGCTGAACGCGCTGACGGACAACACGTCCGTCGACGCGACGCTGCTCGCCGACGAGCTGGCCTCCGTCACCACGCTGCTCGACCGTGAGGTGCGCCTGCGCCGGACGCTCACCGACCCGGCGCAGGCCGGCGAGGCGAAGGCCGGGCTTGTGGGCCGTCTGCTGGGCGGCCAGGTCAGCGGTGAGGCCGTTGACCTGGTCTCCGGCATGGTCCGCGCCCGCTGGTCGCGCTCGCGTGACCTGGTGGACGCCGTCGAGCAGCTCGCGGACAGCGCCGACCTGGTCGCCGCGGACCGGGCGGGCACGCTCGGTGACGTGGAGGACGAGCTGTTCCGGTTCGGCCGGATCGTCGCCTCCTCCGCGGAGCTGCGGTCGGCGCTCAGCGGCAAGGTCGGCGACGCGTCGCTCAAGAGCGCGCAGACCGAGCTGCTGCACCGGCTGCTGGGGGGCCGGGCCCAGCCCGCCACCGAGCGCCTGGTGATCCGCCTGGTCGGTCAGCCGCGAGGCCGTAGCCTGGAAGGTGGCCTGGAGGCCCTTTCCCAGCTGGCCGCCGAGCGTCGCGACCGCTCCGTCGCGGTCGTCACCTCCGCGGTTCCGCTGAGTGACGGGCAGAAGCAGCGCCTCGGCGCCGCCCTGACCCGCCTCTACGGCCGGGAGGTGCACCTGAACCTCGACGTGGACCCGGCGGTCCTCGGCGGGATCACGGTGCGCATCGGTGACGACGTCATCAACGGCAGCGTGGCCGCCCGCCTCGAAGAGGTCGAGCGGCGGATGGCCGGCTGAGCCGGCCGGTCACCACCAACTCAACAAGCAGTACGTAGCGGCCCGAGTTGGGCCGTAGCAGATACATACGGGCCCAACAAGGAGAGCAGGGAACCCAGATGGCGGAGCTCACGATCCGGCCGGATGAGATCCGGGACGCGCTGGAGAACTTTGTCCAGTCGTACACGCCGGACGCGGCCTCGCGCGAAGAGGTCGGGACGGTCAGCGTTGCCGGTGACGGCATCGCGAAGGTCGAGGGTCTGCCCTCGGCCATGGCGAACGAGCTGCTGAAGTTCGAGGACGGCACGCTCGGCCTCGCTCTGAACCTCGAAGAGCGCGAGGTCGGTGCGGTTGTCCTCGGTGAGTTCAGCGGCATCGAGGAGGGCCAGACGGTGCGCCGCACCGGCGAGGTCCTCTCGGTGGCGGTGGGCGAGGGCTACCTCGGCCGGGTCGTCGACCCGCTGGGCAACCCGATCGACGGTCTCGGGGAGATCGAGACCGACGGCCGCCGCGCGCTGGAGCTGCAGGCCCCCACGGTCATGCAGCGCAAGTCGGTGCACGAGCCGATGGAAACCGGCTACAAGGCCGTCGACGCCATGACCCCGATCGGCCGTGGCCAGCGTCAGCTGATCATCGGCGACCGGCAGACCGGCAAGACGGCGCTCGCGGTCGACACGATCATCAACCAGAAGGCCAACTGGGCGAGCGGCGACCCGAGCAAGCAGGTCCGCTGCATCTACGTCGCGGTCGGCCAGAAGGGCTCCACCATCGCCAGCGTGCGCGGCGCGCTGGAGGAGGCCGGCGCCCTGGAGTACACGACCATCGTCGCCGCCCCGGCGTCCGACCCGGCGGGCTTCAAGTACCTGGCGCCCTACACCGGCTCGGCCATCGGCCAGCACTGGATGTACCAGGGCAAGCACGTCCTGGTCATCTTCGACGACCTGTCCAAGCAGGCCGACGCCTACCGCGCCGTCTCCCTGCTGCTGCGCCGCCCGCCGGGCCGCGAGGCCTACCCGGGCGACGTGTTCTACCTGCACTCCCGGCTGCTGGAGCGCTGCGCCAAGCTCTCCGACGAGATGGGCTCCGGTTCGATGACCGGCCTCCCGATCGTCGAGACCAAGGCCAACGACGTGTCGGCGTTCATCCCGACCAACGTCATCTCCATCACCGACGGCCAGTGCTTCCTGGAGTCGGACCTCTTCAACGCGGGCCAGCGCCCGGCGCTGAACGTCGGTATCTCCGTCTCCCGTGTCGGTGGCTCCGCGCAGCACAAGGCCATGCGGCAGGTCTCCGGCCGGCTCCGCGTGGACCTGGCCCAGTTCCGTGAGCTGGAGGCGTTCGCCGCCTTCGGTTCGGACCTGGACGCCGCCTCGAAGTCCGCCCTGGAGCGGGGCCAGCGCATGGTGGAGCTGCTCAAGCAGGGCCAGTACGCGCCGTACCCGACCGAGGACCAGGTCGTCTCCATCTGGGCCGGCACCAACGGTCTGATGGACGTCGTCCCGGTCGCGGACGTCCGCCGCTTCGAGAAGGAGCTGCTGGACTTCCTCCACCGCGAGCACAAGGACCTGATGACCGGCATCCGCGAGGGCGCCAAGATGTCGGACGACACCCTGGCGAAGCTGCGTGAGGTCGTCGAGTCCTTCAAGAAGCAGTTCGAGACCTCGGACGGCAAGCTTCTGGGCGAGGGCTGAGCATGGGTGCCCAGCTCCGGGTCTACAAGCGGCGGATCAAGTCCGTCAAGGCCACCAAGAAGATCACCAAGGCGATGGAGATGATCGCCGCCTCGCGCATCGTCAAGGCGCAGCGCCAGGTGGCGGCCTCCACGCCCTACGCCGAGGAGCTCACCGCCGCGGTCACCGCGGTGGCGGGCGGCGCGGAGGTCAAGCACCCGCTGACCACCGAGGTGGAGGCTCCGCAGCGGGCCGCCGTGCTGCTCGTGACGAGTGACCGCGGTCTGGCCGGCGGGTACTCCTCCAACGCCATCAAGGCGGCGGAGCAGCTCACCCAGCGGCTCTCCTCGGAGGGCAAGGACGTCGTGACCTACGTCGTCGGCCGCAAGGGCGTGGCGTACTACAACTTCCGTGAGAAGACCGTCGCGGACTCCTGGACCGGCTTCACCGACAGCCCCGTGTACGCGGACGCCAAGAGGATCGCGGCGCCGCTCATCGAGGCCATCGGACGGGACACCGCGGACGGCGGCGTCGACGAGCTGCACATCGTCTTCACCGAGTTCGTCTCGATGATGACGCAGGAGCCGGTCGACCGCCGGATGCTGCCGCTCACGCTGGAGTCGTCGGACGCGGAGCCGGAGGCCGGCAAGAAGGCCGCCGAGCGCGTCCAGCCGCTGTACGACTTCGAGCCGTCGGCGGAGGAGGTGCTCGACGCGCTGCTGCCGCGGTACGTCGAGAGCCGGGTCTACAACGCCCTGCTGCAGGCCGCCGCCTCCGAGCACGCGGCCCGCCGTCGGGCGATGAAGTCGGCGACCGACAACGCGGAAGAGCTCATCAAGTCGCTCACGCGGCTTGCCAACGCGGCCCGCCAGGCCGACATCACCCAGGAAATCAGCGAGATCGTCGGTGGTGCCAGCGCGCTGGCCGACGCTTCTGCGGGGAGTGACCGATAACTATGACCACCACTGCTCAGACGGCCGTCGCGACGGGCCGCGTCGCGCGGGTCATCGGCCCGGTCGTCGACGTGGAGTTCCCCGTCGACGCGATGCCGGACATCTACAACGCCCTCACCGTCCAGGTCGCCGACCCGGCCGAGGAAGGCACCACCAAGACGCTGACCCTGGAGGTCGCGCAGCACCTGGGCGAGGGCCTGGTGCGTGCCATCTCCATGCAGCCCACCGACGGCCTGGTCCGCCAGGCCCCGGTGACCGACACCGGCGACGGCATCACCGTCCCCGTCGGTGACGTCACCAAGGGCCGCGTGTTCAACACCCTGGGCGAGATCCTCAACGAGCCGGAGGCCGAGTCCGAGGTCACCGAGCGCTGGGCGATCCACCGCAAGGCCCCGGCCTTCGACCAGCTCGAGTCCAAGACCGAGATGTTCGAGACCGGCCTGAAGGTCGTCGACCTGCTGACCCCGTACGTCAAGGGCGGCAAGATCGGCCTCTTCGGCGGCGCCGGCGTCGGCAAGACCGTCCTCATCCAGGAAATGATCATGCGTGTGGCCAAGCTGCACGAGGGCGTTTCCGTGTTCGCCGGTGTCGGCGAGCGCACCCGTGAGGGCAACGACCTCATCGAGGAGATGGCCGAGTCGGGCGTGCTCCCGCAGACGGCCCTCGTCTTCGGCCAGATGGACGAGCCGCCGGGCACGCGTCTGCGCGTCGCCCTGGCCGGTCTGACCATGGCGGAGTACTTCCGCGATGTGCAGAAGCAGGACGTGCTGTTCTTCATCGACAACATCTTCCGCTTCACCCAGGCCGGCTCCGAGGTCTCCACGCTGCTGGGCCGCATGCCCTCCGCGGTGGGATACCAGCCGAACCTGGCCGACGAGATGGGTGTGCTCCAGGAGCGCATCACCTCGACCCGTGGTCACTCGATCACCTCGATGCAGGCGATCTACGTCCCCGCGGACGACCTGACCGACCCGGCCCCGGC
The DNA here is from genome assembly GCF_014779715.1 of Streptomyces chumphonensis. GTDB lineage: Bacteria > Actinomycetota > Actinomycetes > Streptomycetales > Streptomycetaceae > Streptomyces > Streptomyces chumphonensis. The sequence continues at coordinate 116,157 of NZ_JACXYU010000014.1, read as the reverse complement.
GACCACCTTCGCCCACCTGGACGCCACCACGGTGCTCTCCCGTCCGATCTCGGAGAAGGGCATCTACCCGGCGGTGGACCCGCTGGACTCGACGTCCCGCATCCTGGACCCGCGCTACATCACGCAGGAGCACTACGAGTGCGCCTCCCGCGTCAAGGGGATCCTGCAGAAGTACAAGGACCTCCAGGACATCATCGCCATTCTCGGTATCGACGAGCTCGGCGAGGAGGACAAGCTCACCGTCCACCGCGCCCGTCGTATCGAGCGCTTCCTGTCGCAGAACACCCACGCGGCGAAGCAGTTCACCGGTCTCGACGGATCGGACGTTCCGCTGGACGAGTCGATCGCCGCGTTCAACGCGATCGCCGACGGTGAGTACGACCACTTCCCCGAGCAGGCGTTCTTCATGTGCGGTGGCCTGGACGACCTGAAGGCCAAGGCCAAGGAGCTCGGCGTCTCCTGACGCCCGGGCCCAGCGGAAGGCGGGGGCCGGACCCGGTCCGGCCCCCGCCCGCCGTACCCCCTATTCTTGAGAAATCCCAGTTTGAGGAGCCACTGTGGCTGAGCTGCACGTCGAGTTGGTCGCCGCCGACCGCCGGGTCTGGTCGGGCGAGGCCAGGCTGGTCGTCGCGCGCACCTCTTCGGGTGAGATCGGCGTCATGCCCGGTCACCAGCCGCTGCTCGGCGTGCTGGAGTCCGGGCCGGTCACGATCCGCACCACCGGTGAGAGCGGCGACGGCACCGTGATCGCGGCGGTGCACGGCGGTTTCATCTCGTTCGCCGACAACAAGCTGTCGCTGCTGGCCGAGATCGCCGAACTGAGTTACGAGATCGACGTCGAGCGCGCGGAGCGGGCGCTCGAGAAGGCCAAGTCGGACCTGGACGCGGCGGCGGAACGACGCGCCGACGTCCGCCTGCGGGCCGTGGCGGTCGCACGCTGAACCCGCGGGTACGTGTCAATCAGCCGCGGACGGCTCCGGAGCGCTGCTCCGGGACGGTCCGCGGCTGAGTCATCATGGAGGGCGTATCCGCGCACCGCGCGCGGCATGCGGGGAGATGCGAGGAGGTCGGTGACACGTGACCCTCGCCCTGGTGCTGTGCGGGCTGTTCGTGGCGCTGGTGCTGACGGCGCTGTTCGTCTTCGGGCTGCGCCGCCGGCTGATCCAGCGGTCGGGCGGCACGTTCGACTGCAGCCTGCGCTGGGACGTGCCCAAGGAGGAGAGCGAGGAGCCGACCGGCAGGGGCTGGAGCTACGGCATCGCCCGCTACCGGGGTGACCGCGTCGAGTGGTACCGCGTCTTCTCCTACGCGCTCCGGCCGCGCCGACTGCTCGTGCGTGAGGCCGTCGAGGTCCTCCGCCGCCGTACCCCGCAGGGCGAGGAGGAGCTGGCGCTGCTCTCCGACGCCGTCGTCCTCAGCTGCCTGCACGACGGCACCCCGGTGGAGCTGGCGATGAGCGAGGACGCCCTGACGGGGTTCCTCGCCTGGCTGGAGGCCGCGCCCCCCGGCCAACGCGTCAACGTCGCGTAGACCTTCCGCTCCCCCCCTCGAACCGTTCACCGGCCCGGCACCCCGCAGGGTGCCGGGCCGTGTCGTGTCCGTGGCCCGGCCCGGGGCGATGGGACGCCCGCCCGCAGCTCTCGCGCCGCCCCGGCGCCGGTGCGGACACGGGGCGTCGCCCGTTTCCCGAGGCTCCGGCCGGGCCCGACGCCTGCCCCCTGACCCCTGATCCCCGGCCTCTCCTGCGCGCTGCGGGGGTCCGGGTGCGGGGGAGCACGCTCCACACACGAAGGAGCCGGGGAGACGGCGGGCGGGCCGTCTCCCCGGCGATCGGGGGGTGGGTCAGATCGAGCGGGTCAGCCGTTGAGGCCCTGGTGGATGGCGGTCACCAGCTCACCGTTCGCGGTGTCGCCACTGGTCTCCCAGAAGAACGCACCGCCCAGGCCCTGCTGCTTGGCCCAGTTCATCTTGCCCTTGATGGTGCTGGGCGTGTCGTAGCTCCACCACTGGTCACCGCACTTGGCGTATGCGGTGCCCGCGATGGTCCCGGTGGCCGGGCAGCGCTGCTTGAGGACCTTGTAGTCCTCGATGCCGGCCTCGTAGGTGCCCGGAGCCGCACCGGTCGCGGTGCCGCCCGGCTCGGCCTGCGTCACGCCGGTCCAGCCGCGGCCGTAGAAGCCGATGCCGAGGAGGAGCTTCTTGGCGGGCACGCCCTTGGCCTTCAGCTTGGCGATCGCGTCGGCGGAGTTGAAGCCCTCCTGCGGGATGCCGTTGTACGACGTCAGCGGCGAGTGGGGGGCCGTGGGACCGGTCTTGTTCCAGGCGCCGAAGAAGTCGTACGTCATGACGTTGTACCAGTCGGTGTACTGCGCCGCACCGGCGTAGTCCGCCTTGTCGATCTTGCCGCCGCTGGAGGCGTCGGCGGTGATCGCGGCCGTCACGAGCTGGTCCTGGCCGAACTTGGCACGGAAGGCCTGCATCATCTTCCGCATCGAGTCCGGGCCGCTGTTGTCACAGCTGAGACCGCAGGCGTTGGGGTACTCCCAGTCCAGGTCGATGCCGTCGAAGAGACCGGCCCAGCGCGGGTCGTACACCAGGTCGTGGCAGGACGACGCGAAGGCGGCCGGGTTCTTCATGGCGTCACCGAAGCCGCCGGACCAGGTCCAGCCGCCGAAGGACCACAGGATCTTGATGTGCGGGTAGGCCTTCTTCAGCTTCAGGAGCTGGTTGAAGTTGCCGCGCAGGGGCTGGTCCCAGGTGTCGGCCTTGCCGTCCACGGAACCCGCCGCGGTGTACGCCTTGTCGATGGCGGCGTAGCTGTCGCCCATCGTGCACTTGCCGCCCTGCACGTTGCCGAACGAGTAGTTGATGTGCGTCAGCTTCTCGGCGGCACCGGAGGTGACCAGGTCCTTGACGTGGTAGTCGCGGCCGTAGACGCCCCACTCGGTGAAGTAGCCCAGGTTGATGTGCTGACCGGGCGGCGTGGGCGTCGGGTTCGGGTCGGTGGGGGTCGGGTTCGGGTCCGTCGGCGTCGGCGTCGGGTCCGTGGGGGTCGGTGTCGGGTCGGGACCGCCGGAGCCGTCACACGCCTTGCCGTTGATCAGGCAGCCGCTGGGCGCGCCCGAACCGGTGCCACCGAAGCCGAAGCTGACGCTGGCACCGGGGGCGATGGTGCCGTTCCAGCCCAGGTTGACGGCGGTGTAGTGGTCACCGCTCTTGGTGACCTTCGCTTCCCAGTGGCTGGTCACCGCGGTGCCGGAGGGGAAGTCCCACTCCAGCTCCCAGCTGTTCAGCGTGGTGTCACCGGTGTTCTTGATGGTCCACTTGCCTTCGAAGCCCGTTCCCCAGTCGGCGGTCCGGGTGAACGTGGCCGTGGCCTCCTCGGCCGCCTGAGCCGGGGTGGCCATGAAGACCAGACCGCCGGCGGGGATGAGCAGGGCCGCCATGACTGCGAGAGCCCGGCGTCCGGTTCGACGTCTCGTGCTGCGTTGTGTATTCAACAGCGCTCCATGAGCTGGGGCCGGTGGGGGCCGGTCCGATGGGGGTTTCTGCGCCGCCCGTGGAAGGCGTGACGTGCCTCACGCCCTCCCGCAGTTGTCAGGGACACTAAGGAGGTCTGGACCACTGGTCAATAGGTCTGGACCAAATCCGACGCAACCTAAGGTTCCCTTAAGGCGCCGCTGAGTTGGGCCCGGGACGCCGTGCGGGCGACCCCTTCTGTACGCCTGCAACGAGGGCGTGACGGGCCCTGCCGCCCGCTGTACGGCGGGCGCTGAGGCGGCGTCAGGGGACGTCAGGAGGGCGAGACGCCCCACTCCCTGGCCAGTACGGCGGCCTGCGTCCGGCTGCGCAGCCCGAGCTTCCGCAGGACGCGGCTGACGTGCGTCTTCACGGTGGCCTCGGCCATCGAGAGCCGGGCTGCGACCTCCGCGTTGGAGTGGCCCTCGCCCAGCAGCGCCAGCACCTCCCGCTCCCGTGCCGTCAGGGTGCCCAGTTCGGGAGGCGCCTGTGCGGGTGCGACGGCCGGGTCGGCGAACTCGGCGATGAGCCGCCGGGTCACGGAGGGCGCGATCGTCCCCTCGCCGCCCGCCACGGTCCGGACGGCGTCGACGAGCCCCGCCGCGTCGGTGTTCTTCAGCAGGAAGCCGGCCGCACCGGCCCGCAGCGCCCCGAACACGTAGGCGTCCAGGTCGAACGTCGTCAGGACGAGGACGTCGGCCAGCCGCGCGGCGACGATCTCCCGGGTGGCCGAGACGCCGTCCAGGCGCGGCATCTGCACGTCCATCAGGACGACGTCGGGTCGCAGTTCGCGGGCCAGCCGCACGGCCTCCTCCCCGTCCCCGGCCTCCCCGACGACGTCGATCCCCGGCGCGCCGCGCAGGATGAGCACCAGGCCGGACCGAACGGAGGCCTGGTCCTCGGCGACGAGTACCCGGATCGTCACGTGCGCTCAGCTCCTTCGCTCAGGGGCAGCCGGGCCCGCACCCGCCACACGTCCCCGTCCGGCCCGGCGGCGAACGTGCCGCCGAGCAGTTCGACCCGTTCCCGCATGCCGACGAGCCCGGCGCCCGAGCCGGGAACCCGGGGGCCGGCCCGGCCGAGCGGCGAGCACACGGTGACCGTCAGATCGCCCGCCCGCTCCAGGCGCACGCTCACCTCACCGGGGGCGGCGTGCTTGAGCGCGTTGGTCAGGGCCTCCTGCACGACGCGGTAGGCGGCCAGCTCCACCGGTGCCGGGACGCCCCCGGCCTCCGCCGGGCCGTCGTGGAGGGCGAAGCGCAGCCCGTCCGCCGCGCCGCCCGACCGGGCGTGGGCGACGAGAGCGGGCAGGCCGTCCAGCGTGGGCCGGGTGGCGAGCTCCTCCCCGTCGTCGGACTCCTCGCGCAGGATGCCGATCAGCCGCCGCATCTCCGCCAGCCCCTGCACGCTGCTCTCCCGGATGACGCCCAGCGCTCGCGAGGTGGCGGCCGCGTCGTCGACGCTCTGCGCCGCCGTGGCGTGCAGGGCGATGGCGGAGAGGTGGTTGGCCACCAGGTCGTGCAGCTCCCGGGCCATCCGCGCCCGTTCGGACGCGACGGCCTGAGTGCGGTCCATCTCCGCCAGCAGTGCCGTCTGCTCGGCCCGCAGCCGCTCGGCGGCCGCCGCGTCACGGTGGTTGCGCACGAGCAGCCCCGTGTAGGCGGGCGCGGCGGTGACCAGGGCGAACAACATGCCCAGCACCAGTCCCTCCGGCTCGCGCAGCAGGGCCAGCATGCCGAGGGTGAAGGCCACGCCCACCACGAGCGTCCACAGCGGCAGCAGCCGTGCCCGCCGGGCGCTGCCGTACATGACGGCGGCGTACATGACGTCGGTGAACAGGAGCAGCGTCGCCAGGAGCCCGCCCGTCAGCTGGTCGCCGACGAGCGCGAGGTAGGCGACCGCCACCACCCAGGGCCTCGGGTCGCGGCGCCGCAGCACGGCCACGCACATGAGCAGCAGCGGAAGTACGGCCCACCCGCCGTACTTCCGGCCGAAGCCCTGGTGCGTGGTGAACACCTCAAGCCGCCACAGCAGCAGCCCCGCGAGCAGCCCGGCGACGGCGATCAGCACGTCCGAGCGGTGCGGGCGCGGCGAGAGGACGAACGGCATGGGCCCCATCCCAGCACGTCCGGGGCCGTCGCCGCCTCCGCCCCCCGGTGGAGGCGGCGGGTACATCGAAAGATGCAGGGGCGGATCGTCACCGGCGACGACGACCGGGCCGGCCCCGGCGGAGAGGCTGGAGGCACGGAAAGGAGCCGTCGTGCTGCTCGCCCTCATCATCGCCGCCGAGATCGGGTTCTGGGTCCTGCTCGCGCTCGGTCTCGCCCTGCGCTACCTCGCCCGCATGCCCCGCGCCGGGCTGGCCGTCCTGCTGTGCGAACCCCTGCTGGAGGTCGTGCTGCTCGTGGCCACCGCCGCCGATCTGAGGGACGGCGGGGAGCCGGGTTGGCGGCACGGGTTGGCGGCGGTCTACATCGGCTTCACGGTCACCCACGGCCACTACCTCGTCCGCTGGGCCGACGCCCGGTTCGCCCACCGGTTCGCGGGCGGCCCGCCGCCGGTGCGGCCGCCGCGCTACGGGAGCGCGCGGGCCGCGCACGAGTGGCGGATGAGTGCCCGGGCCATCGGCGCCGCCGCCATCGCCGCCGGGCTGTTGCAGGCGGCGATCTGGTACGTCGGTGACGCGGGTGACGTGGCGCCGCTGCGCGCGTGGCAGGGCCGGATGGAGTACGTCGCCGGTCTGGCCGTGCTCATCGCGCTCGGCTACACCATCTGGCCCAAGCGGCCGCCGAAAGGCGCGGCCGGGGACCGCGCATCCGCCGCCTCAGCCGGGAGGCCGCAGCGGTGAGCGGGGCGGCGGCGCCGAGGCGTCCTCGATCACCTCGTCCAGGATGTCGCGGGTCCGGAGCAGGTCGGTGATCATGCGGTCGATGCGGGCCCGTTCCGCCGTCAGCTCGGTGACCAGCCGCCCCGTGGCGATCTCGGACGGGCCGCCGTCCGCGTCGCGCAGGCAGGGGAGCAGCGTCGCGATCCGGCGGCTGTTGAGCCCGGCCGCGTAGAGCGCCTGGATGCGCACGACCCGGTCGACGGCCCACGCGCCGTAGCGCCGCTGCCCGCCCGGCGTCCGCTCGGCCCGCAGCAGGCCCTGCGTCTCGTAGTAGCGCAGCGAGCGCTCGCTCACGCCGCTGCGCCGGGCCAGTTCGCCGATCCGCATGCCGCCTCCACCGGGTGCCGCCGGACTTGAACCTGACATGGATGTCACCTTTTACCGTACCGGCATGACGCACACGACAACGCCGTCCCCGCTCCTCGAACCGGCCCGGCTCGGCGCGCTCGACCTGCCCAACCGCCTCGTGATGGCGCCGCTGACCCGCAACCGTGCGGACGCCGACGGGGTGCCGGGGCCCCTCATGGCCACCTACTACGCGCAGCGCGCCACGGCCGGCCTGATCATCGCCGAGGCCACCACGCCCAACGCCGTGGGCCGGACGTACCCCGGCACCCCGGCCATCCACACGGCGGCCCAGATCGCCGGGTGGCGCCGGGTCACCGACGCCGTCCGGGCCGCCGGGGGACGGATGTTCCTCCAGCTCCAGCACGGCGGACGCGTGGGCCACCCCGACACCAGCGGCCTGACGCCCCTCGCCCCCTCCCCGGTCCCGCTGCCGGAGACGATCCACACGCCCGGCGGGCGCCGCCCCGCCGTCGTGCCGCGCGCCATGACGGCCGACGACGTACGCGCCACCGTCACCGACTTCGCCCGCGCCGCCCGCAGCGCCGTCGAAGCCGGCTTCGCGGGGGTGGAGGTGCACGCAGCCAACGGGCACCTCCTGCACCAGTTCATCGCGCGCGGGACCAACCTCCGCACCGACGCCTACGGCGGCACGGTCGAGGGGCGCGTCCGCTTCCCCGTCGAGGTGGTCCGGGCGGTCGCCGAGGCGATCGGGCCCGGCCGGGTCGGAGTGCGCGTCTCCCCGGGCGCCACCTTCAACGGCATCGAGGAGAGCGCCTCCGACGAGGTCTACCCCGCCCTGGTCGCCGCCCTGGCGCGGATCGGCCCGGTGTACCTGCACCACGAGTTCGCCGACCCCGACCGGCCCCCCTTCCGCACCCTGCGCGCCGCCTGGCCCGGCACCCTGATCGCCAATCCCGCCCTCGGCGCGGGAGCACCGCCCCCGGACGGCGGCCGAGCGGCGGGGGAGGCCCTGCTGCAGGCGGGGGCCGACCTCGTCTCCCTGGGACGCGCCTTCCTGGCCAACCCCGACCTCGTCGAGCGGCTCCGCCTCGGCGCACCCCTCAACGCGCTGCGCGAGCGGCACATGATGTACGTGGGCGGGGCCACCGGCTACACCGACTACCCGACGCTGGCCCCGGCGCGTGCGGGGGCGGTCCGCGGCGAGGGCCCGGTCGCGGGTCCGGGGACGACCCGGCACTGACCCGACAGGGTGCTTCCGCGCCCCGGGGGGCCGAAACCGGCGGTGCGCCGGGTGGCCAGGTGGCGCGCTCCGTTCGATGGTGGTGCTTCCTGCCACCGTCCGAGGGAGTGCCCGCGTGCCCGAGCTGTACATCGACGGTGAATGGGTGGCGGCGGCCGGCGGTCGGCACGACGTCGTCAACCCGTTCGACGCCTCCGTCGTCACCACCGTGGACGACGCCGACGAGACGGACGTCGACCGGGCCGTGCGGGCCGCGCGGCGGGCGTTCGACTCCGGCGTGTGGTCCGACGCCCCCACCCGCCACCGCGCCGACCTGCTGCACCGCGTGCACCGCTTCCTGCTGCGGGACAAGGAGGAGATCGCCCGCACCGAGACGCTGGACACGGGCAAGACGCTCACCGAGGCCCGCATCGACGTCGACGACGTGGCGAACTGCTTCCGCTACTTCGCCGAGATCGCCGACAAGGACGGCGGCCGGGTGCTGGACATCGGCCCCGACGTCCTCAGCCGCGTCGTGCACCACCCGGTCGGCGTGTGCGCGCTCATCGCCCCGTGGAACTACCCGCTGCTCCAGGCGTCCTGGAAGGTCGCACCGGCGCTCGCGGCCGGGAACACCTTCGTCCTCAAACCGAGCGAGACGACGCCGCTCACCACCCTGCACATGATCCGGCTGATCGCCGAGGCGGGCGCGCCGCCCGGGGTGGCCAACCTCGTCCTCGGTCCGGGCGCCACGGTCGGCGCCGCGATGACGTCCCACCCCGAGGTCGACCTCGTCTCCTTCACCGGCGGGCTGGACACCGGGCGGCGGATCATGGCGGCGGCGGCCGACGGCGTCAAGACGATCGCCCTCGAACTGGGCGGGAAGAACCCGAACATCGTCTTCGCGGACGCGGACTTCGACGCCGCGCTCGACTACGCGCTCGACGCGGCGTTCCTGCACTCGGGTCAGGTCTGCTCGGCCGGCTCGCGGCTCTTGGTCGAGGACGCCGTCCACGACCGCTTCGTGGCGGCGCTCGCCGACCGGGCCTCCCGCATCCGGCTGGGCGACGGCCTGGCCGAGGGCACGGAGTCCGGACCGCTCAGCTCGGCCGAGCACCGGGCCAAGGTGGAGGAGTACCTGGAGATCGGCCGGGCCGAGGGCGCCCGCGTGGCCTGCGGCGGACGGCGGCCCGACGACCCGGAGCTCCAGCGCGGGTTCTTCCTCCTGCCCACCGTCTTCGCCGACTGCGACCGCTCGATGCGCGTCGTCCGGGAGGAGATCTTCGGCCCCGTCGTCACCGTGGAGCGCTTCCACACCGAGGACGAGGCCGTGGCACTGGCCAACGACACGCGGTACGGCCTGGCCGGCGGGCTGTGGACGAGCGAGGCGAGCCGCGCGCAGCGGGTGGCGAACCGGCTGCGGCACGGCACGGTGTGGATCAACGACTTCCACCCCTACGTGCCACAGGCCGAGTGGGGCGGTTTCGGCCGCTCCGGCATCGGGCGCGAGCTGGGCCCCTCGGGGCTGCACGAGTACCAGGAGAGCAAGCACATCTACCAGAACCTCGCGCCGGCACCGTCCGGCTGGTTCAAGGGCTGAGGGGGCCGCACCCATGGCGACGACGGCAGCCGGCGAGACGGCGTACGACTACGTGATCATCGGCGGGGGTACGGCGGGCTCGGTGCTCGCCGCCCGCCTCTCGGAGAACCCCGACCACCGCGTCGCCGTCATCGAGGGCGGCCCCAGCGACGTCGGCGACGAACGCATCCTGAAGCTGCGCAACTGGATCAACCTGCTCGACTCGGACTTCGACTACCGCTACACCACCGTCGACCAGCCGCGCGGCAACTCCCACATCCTGCACTCGCGCGCCCGCGTCCTCGGCGGCTGCTCCTCCCACAACACCCTCATCAGCTTCCTCCCCCTGCCGGAGGACCTCACGGAGTGGACCGAACGCGGCTGCGCGGGCTGGGACCCGCAGACGATCCTGCCCTACCGCGACCGGCTCCAGACCAACATCGTCCCCGTCGCCGAGGCCGACCGGAACCCGATCGCCGTCGACTTCGTCGCCGCGGCTGCCGCCGCGCTCGACGTCCCCGTCATCGACGACTTCAACGCCGAGCCCTTCCCCGACGGCACGGGCTTCTTCTCCCTCGCCTACGAGCCCGACACCGGCTACCGCTCCTCCGCCTCGGTGGCCTACCTCCACCCCGTCATGGACCGGCCGAACCTCACCCTGCTGCTGGAGACCTGGGCGTACCGGCTGCTGCCCGACGAGGACGGCCGCCACACCCGGGTCCGCGTCCGCCGCGCCGACGGCTCGACCACCGTCGTCCGCGCCGAGCGGGAGATCCTGCTCTGCGCGGGCGCCATCGACACCCCGCGGCTGCTCATGCTCTCCGGCATCGGCCCCGCCCAGGAGCTGCGCCGCCACGGCATCGACATCGTCGCCGACCTGCCGGGGGTGGGGGAGAACCTGCTGGACCACCCCGAGTCCGTCATCCTCTGGGAGACGCGCGGCCCGCTGCCGCCGAACTCGGCGATGGACTCCGACGCCGGACTCTTCGTGCGGCGCGACCGGGGCCGGCCCCGGCCGGACCTGATGTTCCACTTCTACCAGGTGCCCTTCACCGTCAACACGGCCCGCCTCGGCTACCCCGAACCGGAGTACGGCGTCTGCATGACGCCCAACGTGCCCCGCGCCCGCTCGATCGGGCGGATGTGGCTGCGCAGCGCCGACCCTACGGAGAAACCGGCCCTGGACTTCCGCTACTTCACCGACCCCGAGGGCTACGACGAGAAGACGATCGTCGACGGCCTGAAGCTCGCCCGACGGGTCGCCCGGGAGGAGCCGCTGAAGTCCTGGCTGCTGCGGGAGGTCGCCCCCGGACCGCACGTGGAGTCCGACGCGGAACTGTCCGCGTACGGGCGCCGCGCGGCGCACACCGTCTACCACCCGGCCGGCACCTGCCGCATGGGCGCGTCCGACGACCCCCTGGCCGTCCTGGACCCGAACCTGCGGCTGCGCGGCGTGGACGGGGTCCGCGTCGTCGACGCCTCCGTCTTCCCCACCATGCCGACGATCAACCCGATGGTGACCGTCCTCCTCGTGGCCGAGCGGGCCGCCGACCTCATCGCCGGCACCGCCTCCGGAGCGCGGGCCTGACCGCACCCGTCGCTGCTCACAGCCCTGCGGATGCGGATGTGCGGCAGGTGTGGTGATGCTGGACGAGGACACCGCAAACGGCGGAAGGAACAGCCATGTCCATGATGGATAAGCTCAAGGGAATGCTGAAGGGCCACCCGGAACAGACCCGCCAGGGCGTGGAGAAGGCGGGCGACGCCGTCGACGAGCGCACCGGGGGCAAGCACAGCAAGCACGTCGACACCGCGCAGGAGAAGCTCAACGAGCGGTTCGGCGACGAGCAGCCGCGCGGACGTGGCGAGGACCGCCCCCCGCAGTCCTGAAGCGGTGCACGGGCCGGGGACGCCCCCGCGCGAGGTCGTGGCGCGGGGGCGCCCGCACGCCGGGAGCGGCCGCGCGTCACGGGCGGACGGCCGTGCCGAGGATGTGGCCGCTCGACGGGGTCGCGCGTGCGGTGGCGGGGAAACGCAGGCGGCGCAGGCCGGTCACCTCGAAACCGGCCGCCGCGATCGCGGCGCCGGTGTCGCGCCCGGTGTGGCAGCCGCCCATCAGACGGGGCCACAGCGTGGCGTCCAGCACGCCCTGCACCCGGCGCATGCCCGGGCTCTCCGAGCGGACGTGCTCGAAGAACCGCAGCTCCCCGCCCGGCCGCAGCACCCGCCGCACCTCTCTGAGCGCCCGCTCCTGGTCGGCCACCGAGCACAGCACCAGGCAGGCCACCGCCGCGTCGAACGCACCGTCCGGGAACGGCAGCCCCTCGGCCGCGCCGTCCACGACGTCGACCGGCACCGGCGCCGTCCGGGCCGCCCGCCCGGCCATCGCGCGCAGGTGCCGCTCCGGCTCCACGGCCACCACCCGACGCACCGACGCCGGGTAGTGCGGGAAGTTCAGCCCGTTGCCCGCACCGATCTCCACCACCTCGCCGTCGAGCCCGGCGAGCAGGCTCCGCCGGTACGCGTCCACCCCGGCCCGCTCCAGCGCGGGCCCCGCCAGCCGGGCGTACAGCCGCGCGAACACCGGCCTGCTCCTGCCCGTCACCGCCGTCGCCCCCGCTCCGCTCTCCGCACGCCTCCACGCTCCCACGCCGAGCGGCTCAGCGCGGACACCCCGTGGCGGTGTCCCTCGGCTGGCCGGGGTGGAAGAGGTCACCGAGCATGAAGACGCAGCCGGGTGCCGACGCCAGGTCGTAGATGTCGGTCACCTCCAGCACCGCCAGGTTGCGGGTGTTCCCCACTCGGTCCTCCCGGAAGTCGACCTCGCCCGTCGCCCCCTGGAACGTGCTGTCGCGGAGCTGTTGGGCCACGGCGGCGCGGTGCGGGGCGGCGCCGGGTCCGGACGGGCCGAGGCGCTCGTGGAGGGCGGCCGTCGCGTCCACGAAGAGCCCGGCCACGTCGTAGGTGGTACCGGTGCGCTCGGCGGGCCACGGCATCTGCGGCGTCTCGTCCTCCGGGAGCGTGCGCGCCAGCTCGCGGTGCAGGTTCGCGTAGCCGGCGCAGAACGCGTCCAGTGGGGTGCCCGGACCCAGGAGGGACGCGGGCCGCCCCTCTTCGACGCAGGAGGACCCGGCCAGGGTGACCAGGGCCCCCATGCCCACGTAGGCCATCGGCTGGCCCGCCAGGGAGCTGTGTCGGCGGTTCTCCTTCTGGGCGACGAACCGCGACACGGCGTCGGCGGCGATGACGCGCGGCAGCCCGCGTCGGCTGGTGCAGCCTTTGGTCACGGACCTGATGAAGTCGAAGAAGGTGTTCTCCCGCCCTATGTAGTAGACGATCTCGTCCCCACGGTCGGTGTCGTCGGCACACAGCGACGCCACCTGCCCGACGGACCGCCAGCCCCGCGACTCCGTGGCCAGACCCGCCGCCCCCAACTCGGCACGCGTGGCGGTCAGGAGGCTGTCCACGTAGCTGTCCCCGTCCTCCGGGTGGTGGAGCGTGACCTTCCCCGCCCCCAGGTGCGTCGCGTACCGGGCGATCAGCCGGGCCTGCCGCGTGTTGTCGGGCACCATCTGGAAGTACAGGGGCGAGAGGTCGGCCAGCCCGGAGCCGGTGAGGGTGGTGCCGACGGCCGGGATCCCGGCCAGCCCGAGCTCCGTGATCGCCCGCTCGGTCTCCTCGACGGTCCGGTCGAGCCCCACCACGCCCAGCACCGAGGGGTCGGCGTCGAACAGCGGATGGAGCATGTCCCGCACCACCTCCGGTGCCTTGCGCATCCCGTCCCCGCCGTTGGCGACGATGATCCGCAGCAGCGGCTGCGTCTCCGACTTCACGTTCTGCGCCCGCTGCCGCAGCAGCAGCCCCTCCAGCTCCTCGGCGGCCGCGTGGTCGGTGTCGGGCGAGGCCGCCCGATGGGTGAGACCGACGAAGTGGACGATGCCCAGGTAGGGACGGCCGGGCTGCTGGTCGTGCAGCCGGGCGGCCACCTCGTTCTGCTCGAAGATGGCGGCCTGCGCGGCGCGGAGCCGGGGATTGGTGCCGAAGACCTGCACCGCGTTGTCGCTGTAGCCGATGCACTGGCGGTCCTTCCGGCCCAACTCGGCGACCCGCACGGAGACACCGTCGACGAAACCGGGCCGGACGTAGGCGCAGTCGGCGCTCCAGGACCTCACCACGTTCGCGGTGACCGGAAGCAGCGTCAGCACCAGCGCGGCGGACAGCAGCAGCTCGGCGACGCCCCGGCAGGCCGGCAGGGGAGCGGCGCGGGGCCGGAAGGACGCGACGGTCCGCCACGCGTCGCCCGCACCGGGGTCCTCATCGCCCTGACCGCTCTGCGGGGGCAGGCCGATCCACAGGTACCTGGCGTTCTCCACCAGCCGCTGCCGTCTGCCGGGCAGGGTGTTCAGCCAGTGCTCCAGCGCCCGGTGCGCCTCCCGGGGCGGGTGGGGCTCGGCCGACTCCTCCGCCTCGGGGGAGCTCGGCCGCCGCGGGGCCGCCGCCACGACCAGCAGCGGATCGAGCTCGCCGGTCTCGTTGCGGACCTCGTTGATGAGCCGCAGCAGCTCCCAGCCGCCGTTCTCCTCGGTCACGTTGTCCAGGAGCACCGTGGTGTAGGCGGTCCGCCGCCATCCGGAGCGTTTGGGCAGGAGGTGGCGGTGCCGCCGACGGTAGACCCGGCGCAGGTCCTCCAGGAAGGCGTGCACCAGCAGCTTCCTGACCTGCTCCGGATTCTCCGAGGCGCGCCGGCCCTCGGTGAGCCGCTCGGCGAACCCGGCGAAGCTCGTGGAGTGCCGGGGGACCATGTACGGCTGGCGGCGCATGAACCAACGCGCCTCGCGGCCCAGCCCGGGCACGCGGCGTCCGATCCGCCGCAGCCCCAGCCGTCGACCGGCCGCCACCAGCAGGTACAGCATCGAGCCCACCGTCCCGACGGAGGTCGGTGCGGCGGCGAACGCGCCGGTGAGCGCCGCCGCGTCGGACTCCCGCACCCGACCGCTCCGGCGTCGAAGGAGGTCGGCGATCTCCTGTTCGTGGCCCCCCTGTTCCGGGGACAGCCGCTGGGCCGTCAACCAGTCCGCGAGTCCGTAGAGCCCGAACCTCAGCGGACGCCCGCCGAACCGGTCGGCACCGAGCGCGGCGCTGAGCTCGTCCAGCAGCGGGAGGAGGGGAGGCGTCTGCCGGTCCGTGTTCGCCCAGCGGTCCAGGACGTGGTCGTCCACCGCGGCCGCGTCGAGATAGGCGTGCGGGACCTGCGGCGCGTCGTGGCCGCCGAGCGCCCGGTGCAGAGCCGGGAGGAAGTCGTTCGCGCCCTCCTCGCGGAGCAGGCACACCAGGGGTAACGGATGGTCGCCCCGCACCTCCGTGTCCGGCGTGCCGGACAGGAACCGCCGTCGCGCGATGAGGCTCCTGATCATGGACAGCAGCTCGTGCACCCCGGTGAACGACGGCCCCGATGCAGACATGTCCGGCAGGCTACCCGCGTGGGCCACCGGCGAGCAGTCCCTTTCGCGGGGGGTGTGACCGCCGCCCCCGAGGCCGCCGCAGGGGCGGTCGGGGCGTCAGGTGCGCAGGTGGGAGGCGCCGTTGAGGTCCAGGACGGTACCGGAGCTCCACTGCGCCTGCGGCGAGGCCAGCCACAGCACGGCGGCCGCGACCTCCTCCGGGGTGGCGACCCGGCCGAAGGGGCTCTGCGCCCGGATGCGCTCGCCCTCCGCGCCACGGAGGCGGTGGGCGACGCGGTCGGTGTCGATGAAGCCGGGCGCCACCGAGGCGACGGCGATCCCGTGCGGGGCGAGCGCCACCGCCAGCGACTGGCCCAGCGCGTGCAGCCCGGCCTTCGTCGCGCCGTAGGCCGGATGGTCGGGCTCACCGCGGAACGCCCCGCGGGAACCGACGTTGACGATCCGGCCGCCCGCCCCTTGGGCGATCATGTGCCGCGCGGCGGCGTGGGAGGCGTGCGCGGGCGCCAGCAGGTTGACGGCGACGTGGCGTTCCCAGGCGTCGGCCCACTCCGCCGCCCCCGTCCCGACCGGCGGATGCGGCGTGTTCACGGCGGCGTTGTTGACCAGCACGTCGACGCCGCCCAGTGCGGCGGCGGCCGCGTCCACCAGCTCCGCCGCCCGCCCGGGCGCCGCCAGGTCCGCCCCGAGCACCACGTGTCCGGTGCCCTCCAGGCCCGCCGCCGTGGCTTCCGCCTCGGCCCGCCGGGTGCCGTAGTGGACGGCCACCCGGTCCCCGGCGGCGGCGAACGCCCGCGCCACGGCCCGGCCGAGACCGCGCGCCGCGCCCGTCACCAGCACCCGTCGGCCGGTGGCGGGGAAGCCGACGGCGTCGGGGGCGTCGGGTCGTCGCGGAGCGGGTGCGGCGTCGTCCGGCACGGGGCGGTCCTCTCGGATCGGGCGGGGCCTCACCCTACGACGCGGGCAGCCGGGCGGAGTGGCGCAGGTCGGCGGTGAAGCGCGCGGCCTCCTCCCGGCTGATCCGCCCGCTCGCCCGCGAGACGACGACCATGCCCGCGGTGCTGTGGTCCGCCCACATGCAGAACTGCGTCTCCTGCGGCTCCTCGGACCGCAGGCCGGTGCCCACCGCCAGCCGGCACGTCACGACGGCGTCCTCGGCACCCTCCGGGGTGACGCGCCCGGGCTCGCCGCGAAGCTCCGTCGTCGCGTCGGGGTCCTGCGCCACGGCGGCGTCGAGCTGCGCGAAGGCGGCGTCCACGGCGTGTGCCGGGTCGTCGACGCGGCCCCAGGCTCCGGCGAAGATGGCGAACTGCTCCTCGCCGTCCGCGTAGTTGGCGTTGACGGTCGTCGCGTTCTCGACGCCGAAGGCCGCGACGGTCCGCTCGGCGCCCTCGGGCAGGACGGCGTCTCCGGTGCGGTAGGAGGTACCGGCCGCCTCCGGTGGCAGCAGCCGGTGCGGCCCGTCGTCGGGGACGCCGTCGTGGTCACCGGCGAGGAGGACCACCCCGGCCGTGACGACCCCCACGGCCAGCCCGCCGAGGACGAGGCCGAGGGCACCGACCCCGCGGCCTGAGGGGGTGGCGGGGGCGCTGGTGTTCAAGGGGCCTACCTCCGGTACGAGCCGGTCGGCGCTGCCCGGAGCGGCGCCACCACGTGCGGGACGGGGCCATTACAGACCAGGGCACGGCCCTCCGCCTAGCCTCCGGGCCCGATCGTTACCAGCGGGTAGGACGGTCGGGTCCGAGCGGCGCCGGTCGGGTCGGTTCCGCAGGGGTGCCCGGCGTCATCGTGCCCGGTCGGGCGACCGGGGGCCGCGAAGGGGCCGAAGGATGCCGGACGGGCGTCGGGCGACGGTGATCTGACGGACTATCGTGTGTCCATGGCCGTGCCTGAGTTGATCCGTATCGTGTCGCGTTCCTCCCCGATGGCCCTGGCCCAGGTCGAGCGGGTGCGCGCCGAACTGGCCGTACTGCACCCGGGCGTGCGCACGGAGGTCGTCCCCGTCACCACGGCGGGCGACCGGTGGATGGGCGACCTGGCGCGGCTCGGCGGGAAGGGCGCGTTCACCAAGGAGGTCGACGCCGCGCTGCTGGCCGGTGCGGCCGACCTCGCGGTGCACTGCGTCAAGGACATTCCGGCCGACCGCCCGCTCCCCGCCGGTACGACGTTCGCCGCCTTCCTCCAGCGCGACGACGTGCGCGACGCCCTGATCCACCCCGGCGGCCTCACCCTCGACGAGCTGCCGGCCGGGACCCGCGTCGGGACGTCGTCGGTGCGCCGCAGGGCGCAGCTCGCCGCCTCGCACCCGCATCTGGAGTGCGTGCCCATGCGCGGCAACGCCGGGCGCCGGATGGAGAAGCTGGCGGCCGGGGACGCCGACGCGCTGCTGCTGGCCGTCTCGGGGCTGGAGCGCATCGGGCGGATGGACGTCGCCACGGACGTCCTGTCGGTGGAGACGATGTGCCCGCCGATCGGCGCGGGCATCCTCGCCCTCCAGTGCCGGGAGGACGACGCCGAACTCGTCGACGCCGTCAGCGGCCTCGGCGATCCGGCGACGCACCGCGAGGCCACCGCCGAGCGGATGTTCCTGCACGTGCTCCAGGGGCACTGCAACAGCCCGATCGCCGGGTACGCGCGGGCCGGGCGGGACGATCTGTCGCTGCGTGCCTGCGTCTTCACGCCCGACGGCAAGACCGTGCTCAACGCCCACGAATGGGCGGGCCGACTCGACCCGGCGACCCTCGGCACGTCCGTCGCCGTCGCGCTCCTGCGGCAGGGCGCCCGCGAACTGATCGACGGCATCGCGCACTGAGCGCGCGTACCGGGCCCGGCGGGGGAGACGCCCCGCCGGGCGGTGGGTCGGCGTCGGCTCAGCGGTTCTCGCCGGGCACCCACAGGACGTCGCCCCGGGCCTTGTTCGCCGTCCGGGCCAGGATGAAGAGCAGGTCCGAGAGCCGGTTGAGGTAGGTCGCCGTGAGGGGGTTCATCGTCTCGCCGTGCTCGGCCAGCGCCGCCCAGGTGGAGCGTTCGGCGCGGCGGACGACCGTGCACGCCTGGTGCAGCAGGGCGGCTCCGGGCGTCCCGCCCGGCAGGATGAAGCTGCGCAGCTTCTCCACCTCCGCGAGGAAGGTGTCGCAGTCGGTTTCCAGCCGGTCCACGTACGTCTGCTCGACTCGCAGCGGCGGGTACTTCGGGTCCTCCACGACGGGCGTGCAGAGGTCGGCGCCGACGTCGAAGAGGTCGTTCTGCACCCGGGTGAGGACCGTGACGAGGTCCTCCGCCAGGTCGCCGAGGGCGATGGCCACGCCGATCGCCGCGTTTGCCTCGTTCGCGTCGGCGTACGCCGAGATGCGGGTGTCCGTCTTCGGCGTGCGGCTCATGTCGCCCAGCGCCGTCGTGCCGTCGTCGCCGGTGCGGGTGTAGATGCGCGTCAGGTTGACCATGGGGCCGAGGTTAGCCCGGCCGGGCGTCCGGTCGGGAGCGGGCCGTGGCGGGCCGGCCGCCCGCCCCGACCCGCCGTGCCGCGCGCGGACGCCCGCGTTCCGGCGGGCTCCGCGTCCGCCCGGCCGTGGCCCGGCCGACGGATCGGGGGACCGGTCCGGGCCGTCAACTGGCCGGGAGCGCACGGGCGATAACGATCCGATGTGATGTCCGTCTGGTGAGACGTGACACGCATCTCTTCGCCACCCACGCCCCGCTCACGGACGCTATGGTCCGCCTGAGAGCACGCACAGGTGACTGTTTTATGAGGGGACACGACGTTGGTAGCCAGGAAGCTCGCCGTCATCGGAGCCGGACTCATGGGTTCCGGCATCGCGCAGGTCTCCGCCCAGGCGGGCTGGAACGTCGTCCTGCGTGACGTCACCGACGAGGCGCTGGCCCGGGGCCGGGGCGGCATCGAGGCCTCCTACGCGAAGTTCGTCGCCAAGGGGAAGCTGACCGCCGAGGACGCCGAGGCCGCGCTCGCCCGGATCACCACCACGACGGAGCTCGACGCCGCCGCCGACGCCGACGTCGTCGTGGAGGCCGTCTTCGAGAAGCTGGAGGTCAAGCAGGAGATCTTCCGCACGCTCGACGGCCTGGTGAAGGACGAGGCCGTCCTGGCGTCCAACACCTCCGCCATCCCGATCACCAAGATCGCCGCCGCCACCCGCCGCCCCGAGCGGGTCGTCGGCACCCACTTCTTCTCGCCGGTGCCGATGATGCAGCTGTGCGAGCTGGTGCGCGGTCTCAAGACCAGCGACGCGACCCTGGCCGCCGCCCGCGACTTCGCCGAGGGCGTGGGGAAGACCTGCATCGTGGTCAACCGGGACGTCGCCGGGTTCGTCACCACCCGGCTCATCACCGCCCTGGTGGTCGAGGCGGCCACACTGCGCGAGTCGGGTGTCGCCAGCGCCGAGGACATCGACATCGCCTGCAAGCTGGGCTTCGGGCACGCGATGGGCCCGCTGGCCACCGCCGACCTCACGGGCATCGACATCCTGCTCAACGCGGCGAACAACATCTACACCGAGTCGCAGGACGAGAAGTTCGCGGCGCCCGAGCAGATGCGCCGCATGGTCGACGCGGGCGACCTGGGCCGCAAGAGCGGCGAGGGCTACTACCGCTACTGAGCGGCCCACGCCGCCGGACGGCGGGACCCGTCACCCGACGGGGTGAATTCCGTATCGATTCACCCACGGACAGCAACTTCACCACCGGACCCACGGTCAGGTGTGGTGAGACATTCGGATATGAAGGTTCACGCAGCGTAAGAGCCACGGGCACCGGGAGCGGGTTATGCAGATCAAGGGCGACCACGCCGAGCTGTACGTCGGGGGACGCCTCGACGTGCGCAGCGCAGCGGACGCCCGATCCGCCCTGCACACCGCGCTCGACGGCGGCAACGGGGACCTCGTCCTCAGCCTCGCCCGGCTCGACTCGTGGGACGCCACCGGCCTGGGCGTCATCATGGGCGCCCACCGCCGCGCCGGGCGCTGCGGCCGGCGCCTGGTGCTGCGGGACGTCCCGCCGCAGATGCAGCGCCTCCTGGTGGCGACCCGGCTGCACCGCATCCTCGCGATCGAGGGCGAAACGCTCACAAAGCCATGACGATTCCGCCCACGCGCGGGGGTCGGGCTGTATCGGGGCCCCACCGGCGTCTAGGGTTCGCTTCACTGCCGGGAAGGGCCCAGGGAGTACCGCACACCGCATCTGGGGGACTTTCACCATGCACCCGCCCCACGGTGGACCTGAGGACACGGACGGCCGCGAGAGCCACGACAGCGGAGCTCTGGCCCGGACGGTCCAACTGGTCGCCGGTGACTACCTGCTGACCGTCAACCCCGTCGACGGCAGCGAGATCGAGCCATGTCCGCCGGACCGCGGGCCCACCGCGCCGCGCCGCCGCACGCCCGAGCAGCGCGCCGAGCGCCGGCGCACCGCGACGCCGCCCGCCCCCGTCGGCGAGGCCGCGCTGGAGCTGCCCCTGCTGGAGCGGGACGAGGAGCGTGCGCGTCTCGTCCGGCTCCTCGCCCGTGGCCGGTCCGTCCGGCTGAGCGGGCCCTCCGGCGCCGGCCGCACCGCCCTGCTCGACGCCGTCGCGGCCGACTGCGCCGACCTGGCCCCGGACGGCGTCGTTCGGCTGAGCGGCCACGGGCGCGGCGTCGGCGACCTGCTGTACGAGCTGTACGCCACCGTCTACAAGACCTCCCGGCACCGGCCGCAGGACGACCGGCTCCTCGACCTCCTCGCGGACGTCGGGGCCGTCGTCGTCCTGGACGACCTCCAGTTCGGCGGGGAGGCGCTGGAGGAGCTGCTCGACGCCACCCCCGAGTGCGCCTTCCTGCTCTCCGCCACCCCCGACGTCGCCGCCCCCGCCCCCGGCTCGGACCTCGAAGAGGTCTTCCTGCGCGGCATCAGCCGCACCGCCTGTGTCGAGCTGCTGGAGACGGCCGCCGGCCGTCCGCTGCGGGAGCAGGAGGCCGACTGGGCGGGCGACCTGTGGTTCGAGTCCGAGGGCCTGCCGCTGCGCTTCGTCCAGGCGGCCGCCCTGCTGCGGCGGCGCGGGGCCCCGGACGCGGAGGAGGACGACGCGGCCGTCTCCCTCGACAAGGCCGTCACCCTCGACCCGGCGGCGGAGGACGACGGGGCGTCGCTCTCCGTCGCCTCGGTGACCGCCGCGGAGCTGGCCGGAACCCTGAGCGACCAGGGCCGCGAGGTGCTGCGCTTCGCCGTGGCGCTCGGCGGTGCCGTCCCCCAGGCGGCCCACCTCCCGGCCCTCCTCGACGACCAGCACGCCGACGCGGCGCTCGCCGAGCTGACGTCCACGGGCCTCGCCACCGCCGCCGGCGCGCACTACCGCCTCACGGCGGGCGTCACCGAACAGCTCGCCGCCGCCGGGTACGACGAGGACGCGGGCGTGCGGGCCCGCACCGCAGCCCAGCACTACGCCTGGTGGGCCGGCCACCCGTCCGTCACCCCGGAGCGGGTGGCCACCGAGGCGGACACCCTCCTCGCCGCCGTCGCCGGTGCCCGCGCCGCCGGACACGACAGCACGGCCGTCCTCCTGGCCCACACGGCCGCCCCCGTCTTCGCGGCGGCCGGGCGCTGGTCGGCGTGGCAGCGCGTCCTCACGGCGGGTGTCGAGGCCGCCGTCCAGGCCGGCGAGCTGGCCGAGGAGACCTACTTCCACCACGAGCTGGGCGTCCACGCCCTGTGTGTCGGCGACCCGCACCGCGCCCGCACCGAGCTGGAGACGGCGACGGAGCTGCGGGGCCGCCTCGCCGACCGCGACGGCTCCTTCGCCAGCCGTCGCGCGCTGGCCCTCGTCGCCGACGCCCTCGGCACGCCGCTGGCCCTCGGGGCCGCCGCCCCACCGCCCGCCGGGGCCGAGGCCGACACCGCCGTCGTCCCCTCCGTCGCCCCGCTGTCGGGCCCCCCGGCGTCGGGCGCGCGGGACTTCGGGACCAGCACCCTGCCGACCGTGGGCGGGGCCGGGGCGCCCGACGGCGACACCCGGGCGGCCCGCACGCTCATGCTGACCGGCACCCGGCGCAACGTCGTCGCGGCCGCCGCCGGTGCGGTTCTCGCGATCGTGCTGGGCACGGTGGTGACGCTCAGCAACCTTTCCGACGATTCCGGCGGCCCCGGTGACCGTGTGCAGCCGGATCGTTCCAGCACGTACGACATCGACGACGGCCGGGACCCGGCCGTCGACAGCCCCTCGCCCACCGACGCCGAGGACTCCTCGACGGGCCCCTCCTCGCCCGGCGGTGGGCCGACGGACGACGGCGGACCCTCGGGGTCACCCACGGAGGCCGCGTCCGAGGAGACCCCCGCGGAGAGCGGCTCGTCCCCGTCCGAGGACGACGCGTCCCCCGACACCCCCGGCGACTCCGGCGGCGGGTCCGGCGGCACCGGCGGCGGCGAGCCGACCGACGACCCGACCACGGAGGAGCCGAGCGAGGAGCCCTCGGAGGAGCCGACCTCGCCGGAGCCGACCGAGGAGGAGAGCCCGACCGAGGAACCCACGGACGAGCCTTCGGGCGAGACGGGTGGCGCGGACGGCGGGGGCACGGCGGACGGCGGCGGCACCGGCGACACCACCTCCGGCACGTCGGCCGCCGGGCCGGAGCCGGAGCCGACGACGAGCGGCGGCGACGTGTCCACCACGCAGGACGCCGAGGGCCGGATCGTCTGACCCGGTGCCGCCCGCCCCGGCCGGCGGCCCGGCCGCCGTCAGAACAGCCGCAGCTTCTCGTCGTCGATCCCGCGCAGGGCGTCGTAGTCGAGGGTCACGCAGTCGATGCCCCGGTCGCCCGCGAGGACGCGCGCCTGCGGCTTGATCTCCTGGGCCGCGAACACGCCCTTCACGGGCGCCAGACGGGGGTCGCGGTTGAGGAGTTCCAGATACCGCGTCAGCTGTTCGACGCCGTCGATCTCGCCCCGGCGCTTGATCTCGATGGCGACGGTCGCCCCGTCCCCGTCCCGGCCCAGGATGTCGACGGGGCCGATGGCCGTCGGGTACTCACGGCGGATCAGGGACCAGCCCGTGCCGAGGGTCTCCATGCGGTCGGCGAGCAGTTCCTGGAGGTGCGCCTCGACGCCGTCCTTGATGAGTCCCGGGTCCGTCCCCAGCTCGTGACTCGAGTCGTGGAGGATTTCCGACATCGTGATGATCAGTTTTTCGCCCGCCTTGTTCACCACGGTCCACACCCCGTCCTCGGCCTCCTTGAGCGTGCACGGGGGAGACATCCAGTTGAGGGGTTTGTAGGCCCGGTCGTCGGCGTGGACGGATACCGAGCCGTCGGCTTTGACCAGAATCAGCCGGGGTGCCGGGGGGAGGTGGGCCGTGAGCCGGCCGGCGTAGTCCACCGAGCAGCGGGCGATGACGAGACGCATGGGCGCACGCTACTCGACCCCCGCACGCCGGAGCGATTCGCCCCTGCTTCTCCCCGTTCATGCGTGGCCTGTTGTGTGCGCAACCCTATGGTCGGGCGCCCCTCGCGGCCTTACGGTAGGTGATGGGGGCGTCGCCGAACGACATACGCAGGACGGGCGGGGTCCCTTGTTCCGTCCGTACGGCCCTGGGTCCGTCCGGGGCCGCGAGAGGAGAACCCCATGTCGCTCGACGTCTCACCGGCCCTCCTGGCACAGGCCGAGCGAGGCGAGGTCGACGAAGCCGCCTTCGTCGACTGCGTCAAGAACTCCCTTCCCTACGCATGGGAGATGGTCAGCTCCCTCGTCGCCCGACTCCAGGTCGACGGCGGGGACTTCGCCGACAACCAGACCCCGCCGCCGGACGAGCAGGCGCGCGGTCAGCTCCTGCGGGCGCTGGCCAGTGACGCGATACGGGGGGCGCTGGAGCGGCACTTCGGGGTGCGGCTCGCCTTCCAGAACTGCCACCGGGTGGCGGTGTTCCCGCTCGACGCCTCCGCGGACGAGCGCCTGGAGCGCTTCACCTCCGTGCGGGGGCAGTTGCTCAACCAGTCCCCGGTCCTCCGGGACTGCTGACGGCTCCCACCGGCTGCCGCCGCTCCTCGGAGCCGAGGAGCGGCAGCACGTCGGCGCCGAGGCGGTGGACGTTCGCCTCGGTGGTCGTGAGGTCGCCGGACCCTTCGGCGAGCAGGGCGAAGCGGCGGATACCCGTGCGCTCGGCCGTCCGCGCCAGCCGCTCCGCGCACAGGTCGGGCGGGCCGACGGGATGGAG
Organism: Streptomyces chumphonensis; assembly: GCF_014779715.1. Lineage (GTDB taxonomy): Bacteria > Actinomycetota > Actinomycetes > Streptomycetales > Streptomycetaceae > Streptomyces > Streptomyces chumphonensis. Next base: position 91,995 of record NZ_JACXYU010000014.1, on the reverse strand, counting down.
GTCGCACAGCAGCTCCGTGTAGGCGACCGGATCTCGCATGGCGCGCGTGCGGCCGTCCACGGTGACATGGGCCGCGAGCCCCTGCCGCAGCCAGCCCGGCATCGCCTTGAGCAGGGTCTCGACGGCCTCGGCCCGGCTGTCGGCCACCTGCGCGACACCGGCCGAGACGTGCTCGGCCGCCAGGGCGTCGACGTCCGTCGGCGGGCGCCCGGAGGCGAGCGCCTCGTGCCGCCACAGCGCGGTCATGCGGGCCTTCTCCTCGTCGCCGCAGTGCATGCCGAGCAGCATCGGCAGCCCCCGCCGGGCGGCGGACCGCACCGAGGCGTCGGAGACGCAGGCGACGACGAGGGGCGGGCCCGAGGGCGGCCCGGTGAGCGCCTCCGCGGCGCACGGCACGACGGGCACCTCGCGGAACCGGTAGCGGGGGCCGTCCGCGTCGACGCGGCTCTCCCGAAGCCAGCGCAGCAGCAGGTCGAGGGCCTCGGTGTAGCCCTCCTCGTACGCCTCCAGCCCGCCGCCGAAGACCTCCAGGTCGACCCACGGCCCGCCGCGCCCGACGCCGAGGGTGAACCGGCCGCCGCTGGTGTGGTGCAGCAGCGCGGCCTGCTCGCCGAGGGCGACGGGGTGGGCGGTGGGGAGGACGCTGACGGCGGTGCCGACGCCGATGCGCCGGGTGCGGCCGAGCAGGAAGGCCGCGAACGTCGCCGCCGAGGGGCAGGTCCCGTAGGGGACGAAGTGGTGCTCGGCGAGCCAGACGGCGTCCAGCCCGGCCTCCTCGGTGGCCGTGGCGGTCCGCACCGCCCGGTGCAACGCCTCCCCCTGGCCCTGCCCGGGGAACTGCGCGGCCAGTACGAACGTACCCACCCGCATCGTCATCGCCTCCTCGCACCGACCGGGGATCACCCGACGATCACCCCAACGCACTAACGCATGACACGTGCCAAAGGCACGCTCGCGCCAGCGAGTTGGTCCGATCATCAGCAGAACGAGTGACAGCGGCGCCGGGCAAGCGGGACAAAGGGGCCGCACCCCCTCTCCCGCCGTGCGGTTCCCTGCTGTTTAATTGCACACCGTTCGCAATAACGCCACCGTCTCAGCAAGGGTGTGGATCATGACCGGCCGACGGATACGCACGACGGCCGCCGCGGTGGCGGCGGTACTCCTGGGGGCCGCCGGCTGTTCCTCGCCCTCCGAGGGCGGCGGGGGCTCGGCCGACACCTCCTACGTCGTCGGCATCGCCACCGAACCGGAGACCCTGAGTCCGTTGCTCGGCTACGGCAAGGACGGCAACTCCAAGATCTTCGACGGCCTGCTGAGCCGCGACGCCGACCTCACGCTCACGCCCGCGCTCGCCGCCGAGCTGCCGGAGGCGAGCGAGGACGGCCTCACCTACACCTACACCCTGCGCGAGGACGTCGCCTTCTCCGACGGCACGCCCTTCACCGCCGCCGACGTCGTCTTCACCTACGAGACGATCCTCGACGAGGACACCAACAACCCCGCACGCGGGGAGCTCGACGCGATCGAGAGCGTCACCGCCGAAGGCGACCACCGCGTCGTCTTCCGCCTGAAGTACCCCTACGCCGCCTTCCCCGAGCGCACCGTGCTGCCGATCGCCTCCGAGGCCGTGGCCGGGAAGCAGGACGTCAACACCGGTGCGTACAACACCGAGCCCGTCGGCACCGGCCCCTACGTCCTCACCTCCTGGAGCCGGGGCGAGAAGCTGAGCTTCCGCGCCAACGCCGACTACTGGGGCGGCGAGCCGGAGGTCGAGAAGCTCACCATGGCCGTCATCGACGACGACGACATCCGCGCCACCCGGCTGCGCTCGGGCGACCTCGACGCCGCCGTGCTGCCGCCCGACCTCGCGCGGACCTTCGCCGACAGCGACGGCAGGAAGATCGTCGAGGCCACCTCCGCCGACTTCCGGGGCGTCACCATGCCCACGGAGAACGAGGTCACCGGGGACCGAGCGGTGCGCCGCGCGCTCGACATCGCCACCGACCGCACCGCGATGGTGGACAACATCCTCGACGGCGCGGGCCGGGTCGCGCACGGCGCGGTGCCCACCGTCAGCCCGTGGTTCGCGGAGGGCACCGAGCGTCCGCACGACCCCGCCGAGGCGGAGGAGATCCTTGAGCAGGCGGGCTGGGAGCCCGGCGAGGACGGCGTCCGGGTCAAGGACGGCCGCCGGGCCGCCTTCACGCTCTGGTACCCGGCCGGGGACCAGGTCCGTCAGGAGCACGCGCTCGCCTTCGCCGGGGACGCCAAGAAGATCGGCGTCGACATCACCGTCGAGTCGGGCACCTGGGAGGTCATCGAGCCCGCGATGAAGGAGGACGCGGTGCTCGCCGGGGGCGGCAACCCCACCGACCCGGATTTCGACCTCTACACCCTCTTCCACTCCGACCTCGCGGGCGACGGCTTCCACAACATGGCCCGCTACGCCAATCCCGCCGTGGACGAGAAGCTGGAGGAGGGCCGCCGCTCCGCCGACCGCGAGGTGCGGAAGGCCGCCTACGACGCCGTGCAGCGCGAGCTGCGCGACGACCCCGGCCACATCTTCCTCACCCACATCGACCACGTGTACGTCGTGAGCGGCGACTGGGAGAACGTCACCACCCAGGTCGAGCCGCACGACCACGGCCTCGGTGCCGGCCCCTGGTGGAACATCGAGGACTGGCGGCGCGGGAAGTGACCGCGCCGACCCCCGGCGTCCCCCTCACCAAGGCCGCACCGGACGGCGCGACGGCCCCGACCGGGGACGGTCCGCAGCCGGGCGGCGCCGCCCGCGCCCCGCGCGCCGCCCTGCCGTGGCGACCGATGGCGGGCCTGGCCGGACGGCGGCTGCTGGCCGCCGTGCCCGTCCTCGCGGCCGTCACCCTCGGCCTGTTCGCCCTCGCCGCCGCCTCACCCTTCGACCCCGTCAAGCAGTACGCCGGGGACGCCGCCCTGCGGGCCGACGCCGCGACGCTCGCCCAGCTCCGCGAGAACCTCGGCGTGGACGTCCACTTCACCGAGCAGTGGTGGCGCTGGCTCACCTCCGCGCTCGGCGGCGACCTCGGGGACTCCAGCACCCTGCGCCAGCCCGTCGCGCAGGTCGTCACCGAACGCATCGGCTGGTCGGTGCTGCTGTGCGCGGTCGCCTTCGTCCTGGCCGTCGTGATCGGCGCCCTCCTCGGGGTGGCCGCCGCCCGCCGCCGGGGCGGCCTGCTCGACCGGTGCGTCACCGCCACCGCCTACGTGCTCCAGGCCGCCCCGCCGTTCTGGCTCGGGCTGCTGGCCGTGTGGCTCTTCGCGCTCCAGCTGGGCGTCCTGCCCGCCGGCGGACTCACCGACACCGACAGCGACACCGTCACGGCGGGGTCGCTGCTGCGGCACCTGGCGCTGCCCGCCGCCGTCCTGGCGCTCTCGCAGACCCCGTGGTTCGTGCTGTACGTGCGGCAGGGCGTGCTGGACGCCCTGGGGGAGGACCCCGTGCGCGGAGCGCGGGCGCGGGGCCTGAAGGAGCACACGGTGCTGTACGGGCACGCCCTGCGCTCCGGACTGCTGCCCGTCCTGACCCTCATCGGCTCCCGGGTGCCCGAACTCATCACCGGAGCCCTGCTCGTGGAGACGGTGTTCTCCTGGCCCGGCATCGCCTCGGCCACCGTCCGCGCGGCCACGGCCAGCGACTTCCCGCTGCTCGCCGCCCTCACCGTGCTCGCCACCCTGGCGGTGCTGCTCGGCAACCTCATGGCCGACCTGCTGTACGGGTTGGCCGACCCCCGCGTCGCGCTGGAGGAGATGTGACCGCCCCCGCCGCCGACCCGTCCGCCGCCGAGGGTCCCGGCGGCCCGCCCACCCCGGCCTCCGGCGGCCCGTGGAGCGCTGCCGCCTCCGCCCGCCGGGGCCGCCGCGACCACCGCACGCTGCGGGTGCGCACCTCCGTCGTCCTCGGAGTGGCGCTCGCGCTCGCCGTCCTCCTCGTCCCCCTGCTCGTCCCGCTGGACCAGCAGGCCGTCGACCTGGCGAACAAGCTCCGGCCGCCGTCCTGGGAGCACCCCTTCGGCACCGACGACGTCGGGCGCGACGTGCTGCTGCGCTGCGTGTACGGGCTGCGCGTCTCGCTGCTCGTCGGCCTGGTGGCGGCCCTGGCCGCCTCCGTGCTCGGGGTGTGCGTCGGTGCGCTCGCGGCCTCGCTCGGGGGCTCCGTGGACCGTCTGGTGATGCGCGTGGTCGACGGCATCTCCTCGGTGCCGCACCTCCTGCTCGGGGTGTTCATCGTGGCGATGTTCCGCCCCGGCGTCTGGCCCGTCATCCTCTCCGTCGGACTGACGCACTGGGTCTCCACGGCCCGCATCGTGCGCGCCGAGATCCACTCCCTGCGCTCGCGGCCCTACATCGACGCGGCCGTCTCCGGCGGCGCCTCCCGGTGGCGCGTCACGGTCCGCCACCTCGTGCCCGGCGTCTGGCCGCAGGCCGCGCTCGCGGCGGTGCTGATGGTGCCGCACGCCATCTGGCACGAGTCGGCGCTGTCGTTCCTCGGCCTCGGCATCCCCCCGCACCAGGCCAGCCTGGGCACGATGACGGAGGCCGCGCGCGGGTCGCTGCTCGCCGGGGACTGGTGGCCCACGCTGTTCCCTGGACTGTTCATCATCGTGCCCACCCTCGTCATCGCCGGGCTGGCCGGCGCCTGGCGCGAGCGGATCAACCCCCGCCGCCGATCGGAGCTGATGCTGTGAGCGCGCCCCTGCTGACGGTGGCGGACCTCTCCGTCCGCTTCCGCATGAGCGGCGGCCGGACCGTCGCCGCCGTCCGTGACGTCTCCTTCACCCTCGCCGCCGGACAGTGCCTGGCGCTGGTGGGGGAGAGCGGCTGCGGCAAGTCCGTGCTGGCCTCCGCCCTGCTCGGCCTGCTCCCCGGCAACGCCCAGGTGCGGGGTGCCGTGCACACCGACGGCCGCGAACTGCTGGCGGCCGACGAGGACGTCCTCGCCCGTGAGGTGCGCGGTCGCCGCATCGGGCTCATCCCGCAGAGCCCCGCCGGGCACCTCACTCCCGTCCGCACGGTGCGGTCCCAGCTCGCCGAGACCGTCCGCGAACTGACCGGCGTCCGGGGGAGCGGGCTGCCGGACGCCGTGGCGGCGGCCGCCGCACGCGCCGCCTTCCCCAGCGACCACCTCGACCGCTACCCGCACGAGCTCTCCGGCGGCCTGGCCCAGCGCGCCGCGACCGCCCTCGCCCTCGTCGGGGACGCGCCGCTGCTCATCGCCGACGAGCCCACGACCGGACTCGACCGGGAGCTGGTCGACCGCACGGTGGACGAGCTGCGCCGCCACGCCGACGACGGGCGGGGCCTGCTGGTGATCACCCACGACCTGTCCGCCGCCGCCCGCATCGCCGACCGGGTGGCCGTGATGTACGCCGGACGCGTGGTCGAACTCGCCGACGCCAAGGGCTTCTTCGGCTCTCCCGGCCCCCGCCACCCCTACGCCGCCGGACTCCTCGCGGCCCTCCCGGAACGGGAGTTCACGCCGATCCCCGGCATGCCGCCCGAGCTGGACGCCCTCCCGGAGGGCTGCGCGTTCGCCCCCCGCTGCGGGCGGGCCTCCGCGGCCTGCGCGCGGCGGCCGGAGCTGACCGACGGCCTCGCCTGCCACCACGCCCTGGACCCCGCCCATGCTTGAACTGCGCGCCGTCACCGCCGGATACGACCGCCGCACCCCGGTGCTGCGGGACGTCGACCTCACCGTGGCCGACGGGGAGGCGGTGGGCCTGCTGGGGCCGAGCGGCTGCGGCAAGTCCACCCTCGCCCGCGTCGCCGCCCTGCTGCACCGCCCGGACGCGGGGGAGGTGCGGCTGGCGGGGACGCCCGTCCCCGGGTTCCGGCACCGGGCCCCGAGGGCGTTGCGCACGACGGTCGGCGTCGTCTTCCAGCAGCCCCGGCAGGCCGCCGACCCCCGGCTGACGCTGCGCGACCTGATCGCCGAGCCGCTGCGGGCCACCGGTCGGGCCGCCGAGGTGGCCGACCGCCTGGCGGAGCTGGCGCCCACCGTCGGGCTCGGCGGGGACCTGCTGACCCGGGGCCCGCACGAGGTCAGCGACGGCCAGCTGCAGCGGGCCTGCGTCGCCCGGGCCCTCGTCCTGCGGCCCCGGCTGCTGATCTGCGACGAGATGACGGCGATGCTCGACGCGTCCACGACGGCGGCGCTCGTCGGGGTGGTGGAGGACTACCGGGCCGCCACCGGGGCCGCGCTGCTGGCCGTGGGCCACGACCGCGTCCTCCTCGACCGCTGGTGCGACCGCGTGACGCACCTTGCCTCCGGGTCGTCCGCGCGGGCGTGAGCGGCGGGCGTGCGCAAAGGTGCGCGCGCCGTGCGCCGCGCCCCCGGCACGCCGGGAGATCGGCCGTCCACCGCCGCCGGACCGCTACCCTGGGGAACCGTCCGCGTCCCCGGGACCGGCAGCCGGTCCCGTCAACCGTGAGGTGTCTCGTGTCTCCGCGTCGCAACCGCCCACGCGGCGGTGTCAGCAACGGCAAGGGTCCCGCGGCGGAAGGACGGCGGAGCATCGGGCTGGAGAGCACCGAGAGCTGGCGGGGCGAGGAGTGGGTGGTGCGCCGCGTCAGCGGGGGCGCGGCCGGGAAGCCCTACCGCTGCCCCGGCTGCGACCAGCTGCTTCCGCCCGGGACGCCGCACGTCGTCGCCTGGCAGCGGGACGGGGACGTCGACGACCGGCGGCACTGGCACGGCCCGTGCTGGTCGGCCCGGGACCGCAGGGCGGCCCGGGTGCGGCGCTCCCGGAACGCGCCCCGGTACTGAGCGGCGGCGCGGAAGCGCAGCGCCGCCCGGCACCGGGGCCCGGCCTCACACGTCGCGCGTGCTGATGCGCGCGTAGGCGGCGATCAGGGCGGCCGCCGTGACGGCGGCGAGCAGCCCCAGCAGGGGCCAGCCGTTGACCTGCGACGCGTCCTCGGTGAACTCGAAGGGCATGTGGTAGAGCGTCGAGAGCCCGTTGAGCATGGAGTACTCGCGCAGCGCGTCGCCCAGCTCCCGGGTGCTCTCGGTCATCAGGAACAGCGAGATCAGGAAGGGCAGCAGCACCAGCCCCAGCATCGTCGTCACCCCGCCGGGCGTGCTGCGCAGCAGCGTGCCGACGGCCAGCGAGAGCAGGCCGAGGAGCGCGACGAACAGCGAGACGCCGACGGTGGCCTGGAGCCACTGCTGGGAGGTCGCCGTCGCGGTCTCCACGGCCTGGGAGGGGTCCGCGCCGACGTTCAGGTCGTGATACGGCGAGAGCGGCTTCCCCTCCAGCATCGCGGAGTGGATCAGCGCCGTCAGGCTGGTCGCGGCCAGCGTCATCACGAACGTCAGCGCGAAGAAGACGATGGCCTTGGCCGTCAGGACGCGGGTCCGCTTCGGGCACACCGTCATCGTGGTGCGGATCATGCCGGTGCTGTACTCGGAGGTCACCGTCAGCACGCCGAGGGTGATGATCGCGAGCTGGCCGAGCATCATGCCGAACAGCCCGCCGCCCAGCACCGGCAGTTCGGCGTACGGGCCGGACTCCAGCGCGAGGGCCGTGAGCAGGCCGATGCCCACGACCAGCGCGAACATCACCGCCAGCGTCCAGATGGTGGAGCGCACCGAGCGAATCTTCGTCCACTCCGAGGCGATGGCGTGGCCCAGATGGGTGCTCTGCTCGACCGGCCGGGCCGGCCGGTGGTCGACGCCCCCGTGCGGGCCGGGCGCTGCGGGGGCCGCCTGCGGGGCGGCGTAGGGCGTGCTCATCGGGCGTCCTCGGGGTCGGACGTGGGCTGCTGGACGGGTGCGGGCGCGGCGGCGGGCGGGCCCTGCGGGGGCGGACCGAACCCGGTCTGCGGCGGCTGCGGCGGCTGCGGGACGAACCCGCCGCCCGGTGCCGCCGGGGCGCCGAACGGCGCGCCCTGCGGCATCGCGTACGGCGCCGTGCCGTGCGGCGGCATCCCGTGCGGGGGCGTCCCGTGCGGCGGCTGCCCCGGCCCCGCGGGCTGCCCGCCCGGGACGGCCGTGGAGGCGTAGTCGACGGCGCCCTGCGTCATCCGCATGTACGCCTCCTCCAGCGAGGCCTGGTGCGGCGAGAGCTCCCACAGCCGGATGTCCGCCGCGTGCGCGACGTCGCTGATCCGGGGCAGCGGCAGCCCGCTGATCCGCAGCGCACCGTCGGCCTCCGGGTCCACCCGGCCACCCGCCTCGGCGAGCGCGGCCGTCAGCTTCTCCCGCAGCTGCGGCTCGGTGTCCGGCGTCCGGACGCGCGCGAAGTCCGCGGAGTTGGCGGCGATGAACTCCTTGACGGACTGGTCGGCGAGCAGTTGCCCGCGCCCGATGACGATGAGGTGCTCGGCCGTCAGGGCCATCTCGCTCATGAGGTGGCTGGAGACGAAGACGGTCCGCCCCTCGGCCGCCAGCCGCTTCATCAGCTGCCGCACCCAGCGGATGCCCTCCGGATCGAGCCCGTTGACCGGCTCGTCGAAGAGCAGCACCCGGGGGTCGCCCAGCAGCGCCGCCGCGATGCCCAGCCGCTGGCCCATGCCGAGGGAGAACCCCTTGGAGCGCTTCCCGGCCACGGAGCGCAGCCCGACGATGTCCAGCACCTCGTCGACGCGCCGCTTCGGGATGCCCGACAGCTGGGCCAGGCACAGCAGGTGGTTGCGGGCGCTGCGGCCCCCGTGCAGCGCCTTGGCGTCCAGCAGGGCGCCGACCTGCCGGGCGGCGTTGGGGTGCCGGCGGAAGGACGTCCCGCCGATGGTCACCGTGCCGCTGCTCGGTTCGTCCAGTCCCAGGATCATCCGCATCGTCGTCGACTTCCCGGAGCCGTTGGGCCCGAGGAAGCCGGTCACGATGCCTGGACGCACCTGGAAGGACAGGTTGTAGACGGCCGTCTTGGCACCGTAGTGCTTCGACAGCCCGAAAGCCTCGATCATGCTCTTCGCCCCTGGCCGTACGTGCGTCGGGGCATGGGTTGCTGCCCCCGACGACGAGGACGCGCCCGCCGCCTTGAACGGTTCCCGTCAGACAGCGGAAAACGGCGACGGGCCGCCGGGGGAGACCCCCGGCGGCCCGTCGCCGGTCTTCCGCGCGCGGCGGCGCGGGCGTGCCTAGGCGTCGCGCTTCTTGAGCGTGACGTAGCCGGCGACGAGGGCCGCCACCGTCCAGAGCACCATGATGAGGAGGCCGCCCCACGGTCCGTACGGGCGTTCGCCGGTGTCGACCACGCTCATGATCGCCGTGCCCGCCTGGTCGGGGAACCAGTAGCCGACGTCGCGCGTGGCCTCGATGCTCGCCAGGATCGGCGTCACGAGGAAGAAGAGCGGCACCAGGATCGAGAAGGCCAGCAGCGCGCTGCGCAGGACCCACGTGATGCCCATCGCGAAGACCGCGATCAGCGTCATGTACAGCCCGCCGCCGATGACGGCGCGCAGGACGTTCGTCTCGCCGATGGAGACCGACAGGTCGCCGAGGACGGCCTGGCCCAGGAAGAAGGTGACGAAGCTGGTGACCATGCCGACGACGAGGACCAGCAGCGTGCCCACGAGGAGCTTGGCCGTCATGAAGAGGCCGCGCTGCGGCACCGCCGCCAGCGACGCCCGGATCATGCCGGTGCTGTACTCGCTGGCCACGAGCAGGATGCCGAACGCGATCATCGCCAGCTGACCGAGCGACATCCCGGCGAAGCTCGTGAGGACCGGGTCGAAGGTCAGCCGTTCGCGCTCCGGCAGGTCCTCGAAGGTGTTGTTCAGCAGCAGGCTGATCAGGACGCCGAAGACGACCGTGACCAGGAACGCGATGGCCAGCGTCCAGAGCGTGGCCCGCACGGTGGTGGCCTTGGTCCACTCGGAGCGGATGACCTGAGTCGTGTGCGCCATGGTCAGGCTCCCTTCCCCGTGCCGTGGGCGTGGTACTGGACCGCCTCGGCCGTCAGCTGCATGAACGCCTCTTCCAGCGAGGCCTGCTGCGGGCTCAGCTCGTGCAGGACGAGACCGTGTTCGGCTGCCAGCTCACCGAGCCGGTCGGACTCCACGGAGTCCACCTCCAGCGCGCCGTCCTCGGTGGCCACGGGGGTGAGACCGGCCGTCGCCAGCACGTCCCGCATCCGCTCGGGCTCGGGGGTGCGCAGCCGGACGTAGGAGCGGGAGTTCTCCTTGATGAACTCCCGCATGGAGGTGTCGGCCAGCAGCCGGCCCCTGCCGATGACGATGAGGTGTTCCGCCGTGAGCGCCATCTCGCTCATCAGGTGGCTGGAGACGAAGACCGTCTTGCCCTCCGAGGCGAGGTACTTCATCAGGTTGCGGATCCAGTGGATGCCCTCCGGGTCCAGCCCGTTGACCGGCTCGTCGAACATCAGGATCTTCGGGTCGCCCAGCAGGGCGGAGGCGATCCCGAGCCGCTGGCCCATGCCCAGGGAGAAGCCCTTCGGCCGCTTCTTGGCCACCGAGCCCAGCCCGACCAGGTCCAGCACCTCGGGCACCCGCTTCTGCGGGATGCCGTTGGACTGCGCGAGGACCGTCAGGTGGTTGTACGCCGTCCGCCCCGGGTGGACGGCCTTGGCCTCCAGCAGCGCGCCGATGTGGTTGAGCGGGTCGCGCAGCCGGTCGTAGTGCTCGCCGTCGATGCGGACGTCACCCGCCGTCGGCCGGTCGAGACCGAGCATCATTCGCATCGTGGTCGACTTGCCTGCCCCGTTGGGACCCAGGAAGCCCGTGACCACACCGGGCTGGACCGTGCAGGTGAGCTGGTCCACCGCCACCGTGGTGCCGTAGCGCTTCGTGAGCCTGTCAAGCTCGATCATGGCTCGACGCTAGACGGTCCAAGCACCCCGCGCCAACTCGCGCGCGGCACTTGGACCGGTTCGTCCCGGGACGAACCGCCCCGGGACGAACCGGGACGTCACCTCGGTGGCGACGCTCAGCGGCTCTGCTGGGCCGGCACGTTCTTCGCCGCGCCCTCCTCGTCGTCCATCGGGGCGCCGGAGGCCGCCACGGCGGCACCGGTGAGCGTCGCGAGCATCTCGCGCACATTGGTCAGCTGGGCGTTGATGCTGTCGCGGCGGTTGGTGAGGGCGGCCAGCTCGCGCTCCGACTCGCTGCGGACGCGGTCGGCCTTGGCGTTCGCGTCGGCCACGATGTCCTCGGCCTGGCGCTGGGCCGTTTCCACCGTCTGGCGGGCCCGGCGCTCGGCGTCGGTGCGCAGCTTCTCGGCCTCCAGGCGCAGCTGCTCGGCACGGTGCTCGATCTCCGCCAGCCGCTTCTCGGCCTTCGCCTGGCGGGACGCGAGGTCGCGCTCGGACTGCTCGCGGCGCTTGGCGAGGTTCGTCTCGAAGTCGGCGGCGGCCTGGGCGGCCTTGGCGCGCGTGTCCTCGAAGAGCGCGTCGGCCTCCTCGCGCTTGGACTGCGCGTCCCGCTCGGCGTCCGAACGCAGCTGGGACGCCTCGCCCTTGGCCGCGTCGACGATGCGGACGCCGTCCTCCTCGGCCTTCGTCTTGCGGTCGGCGGCGAACGCCTCCGCGTCGTCGCGGACCTGCTGCGCGGCGCTCTCCGCCAGCTCCCGGTGCTGCTCGGCCGCCCGGCGGGCCTCTTCCCGCAGGTCCTTGGCCTCTTCCTCGGCGAGCCTGAGGATCTTCTCGACCCGCGCGCCCAGTCCGGCGTACGAGGGCTCGGAGTCGTTGACCTGGGCCTGGGCGTTCTGCGTCTCGAGATGCAGTTCCTCGATGCGCTTTTCCAGCGAGGTGATGCGCGAGAGAGCGCTGTCACGGTCGGCGACGAGCTTCGTGATGCGGTCGTCCACCTGGCCGCGGTCGTAACCACGCCGCACGAGCTCGAAGCCGAAGGGGGAGGAAGTGTCGCTCATGGGGTTCCTGTCGAAAGAGACCGGTGAGGTGTTAGACGGAATCCTAGGGGCCGAAGCGGCGTGTCATCGAGCGGATGGCCGATTGAGTGGGGTTTGCTGGGGACAATGTGCGCTCTTTCGGGTGGCTTTCCGGCGTGCGCGCCCGGGTACCGCCCGGCCGTGACCTCAGGACGGCTTGCCACCCGATCGTGGACCGCCCGCACCCGCCCCGGCCTTGACCCCGTCGTCCTTCTCGCCCCTGCCCGCCTTGCCGCCCCTGCTTCCCCGGTCGGCCTTGTCGGCCTTGCCGTCGGAGCCCCCCTCGCGCCCGGCGTCCTTCCCGCTCCGGCCGCCCGCGCCCGGCACCTCGAACGACTCCAGTGCCTCCAGCACGTCCTGCACCCGTGAGATCTCGGCGTTGATGTCCTCCTGACGCCGCACCAGCGTGTCCAGCTCCGCGCGGCCCTCGGCGACGATCCGCCGGGCCTCCTCACGGGCCTCCTCGCGCGTCCGCTCGGCCTCCTTCAGGACGGCGGCCTTCTTCTGCTCCGCCTCCTTCAGCAGCGACTCGGCCTTCTTCACCGCCGAGATGCGCACGCTGCTCGCCTCGGACTTCGCCTCCGACACCAGCGACTCGGCCTTCTCCCGCGCCTCCGCCAACTGCTCCTCGGCCGCCTTCACCAGCTTGTCCGTCCGCTCCCCGGCGGACTTCATCGCCTCGGCCGCCTCGCGGCGGGCCCGGTCGTGCAGCTCCTCGACCTCCGACTCCACCCGGGCGCGCAGCTCCTCGCTGCGTTCGCGGATCGCGCCGGCGTCCCTGCGCGCCTCCTCCAGCATCGTGTTGGAGTCGCCGCGCGCCCGCTCGACCATGGCGTGGCTGTCCGCGCGGGCCTCACCGACGAGCCGCTCGGCCTCGGTGCGGGCCACGCCGATCATCGTGTCGGCCTGCTCCTCGGCGGCCGTCGCGGTGCGCAGCGCCTCCTGCCGGGCCTCCGCCACCAACTCGTCGGCCTGCTCGGCGGCTTCGGTGAGCCTGCGGGACGCGTCCGCCCGCGCCTCGTCGCGCACCCGCTCGGCGTCCGCCCGGACCTCGTCGGCCTGCTCGGCGGCCTCCGCCAGCTTCCACGCGGCCTCCTCTCGCGCGTCGTCCCGCACCCGGTCGGCGTCCGCCCGCGCCTGGTCGGCCTCCCGCTGCGCACTCGTGCGCAGCCGCTCGGTCTCCTCCAGGGCGTCCGTGACGGTCCGCTCGGCCAGGGCCTTCGCGGCGTCCGTCTCCTCGGCCGCCTCCCGGCGCAGCGTCGCCGCGGCGTGCTCGGCCGCCGAACGCAGCCCGGCGATCTCCTCCTCGGCCTCCGCGCGCAGCCCCGAGACCGCGTCCCGCACCTGCTGCGCGTGCTCCTCGGCCGCCGCGACGAGCCCGGCCGCCCGCTCCTCGGCCTCGCCGACCAGCCGGGCCGCCTCGCCCTGGGCCTCCTCCACCCGGCGCCGTGCCGAGGCCAGCAGCTCCTCGCTCTGCTCCCGCGCCTGGGTGCGCTCGCGGTGCGCCTCGTCCCGGGCGTCCGCCAGCAGCTCCTCGGCCTCCCGACGCCGCCGCGACGCCTCCTCCTGTGCCGCCGACAGCGCCTCGGCGGCCTCCGCGCCCAGCCGCTCGGCCGCCGTGTCCGCCTCCGCCCGCACCCGGTCGGCCGTCTCCTGCGCGTCCGTGCGCAGCCGCTCCGCCTCTGTGGCCGCCTCGGTGCGCAGCCGGACGGCGACCGCCTCGCCCTCGACGCGCGCTTGCGCCGCGTCCGAGGTGGCCTCCGTGCGCAGCCGCTCGGCCTCCTCCTCGGCCTGCTGCCGCAACGTGCGCAGCCGCTCGGCCGCCTCGGTGCGCAGCCGCTCGGTCTCGCTGCGGGCCTCCTCGCGCAGCCGCTCCGCCTCCGCGCGGGCCCCGGTCAGCTCCTCCTCGGCGGCGGTCAGCTTCCCGTCCGCCTCGCCGCGCCGCCGGTCGGCCTCCGCCTCGGCCTCGGCGAGCGTCTGCGCCGCCTGCTCGTCCGCCTCCTCGCGCAGCCGGCGCCCGGCCTCCTCGGCGTCCGCGCGGGCCCGCTCCGCCTGCTCCTCGGCGTCCCGCCGCAGCTCCTCCGCCTCGGCGCGGGCCCGCTCGACGAGCTCCTCCGCCTGCCGGCGCAGCGTCGTCGCCCGCTCGATGGCCTCCGTGCGGACGCGTTCGCCCTCCGTCGTGGCGGCGTCGCGCGTCTGCTCGGCGTCCTCCTTGGCCTGGCTCAGCAGCTCCTCGACCTTGGAGGCCGCCTGCTCGATCTGCTGGACGGCGTCCTTGCGGGCCTCCGCGCGCAGGCGTTCGCCCTCCTCGACGGCGTCGGCCCGCAGCTGCTCGGCCTCGCCGCGCAACCGCCGCGCCTCCTCCTGGAGTTCGACGGTCTTCGCCCGGTACTCCTTGGTGTCGGCCTGCGCCGACCCCTTCAACTCCTCCGCGATGTCGTGGGCTTCGGAGCGCAGCCGGTCGGCCTCCTCCTCGGCCTGCCGACGCAGCCGCTCGGCCTCCTCGGCCGCGGCCTTCTTCGTGGCCCGCGCCTCCTGCGACGCCTTGCCGACGATCTCCTCGGCGCTGCGGGCCGCCTCGGAGAGCTGGGCCGCCGTCTCCTCCGCCGCCGACGCCTTCGCGTGGTCCTTGGCCTCGGCCCGCAGCCGTTCGGCCTCCGCCCTCGCGTCGGCCCGCAGCTGCTCGGCCTCCGCCTTGGCCGCCTCCGTCTCGCCGGTTGCCTCGCTCACGAGCCGGGCGATCTGGGCCTTCGCCGTCCGGGTGCGCTGCTCGTTCTGCGCCTCCGCGTCCGCCAGCCGCTTCTCGGCCTGCTCGCGGGCGCCCTCCAGGAGCTTGTCGGCCTCGGCGCGCGCGCCGCGCAGCGCCTCGTCGGCCTCCCGCATCCGCTCCTCGGCGCGCCGCGCGGCCTCGGCGGCCTCCCGGCGCGCGGCGTCGGCGTCGGCCGCCGAGGCCGACCGCAGCCGGTCCGCGTGCTCCGTGGCCTCCTGGGCCTGCGCGGAGGCGGTCGCCATCAGCCGCTCCGCCTCGGCCCGCGCCCGGCGCAGCAGCGCCTCGGCCTCCGCGCGGGCGCCCTGAGCCTCCTCGGTCAGCCGGTGCCGGGACTGCTCCGCGAGCCGCTGGGCCTCCGCGCGGGCGGCGTTCAGCGTCTGCTCCGCCTCGGCCCGCGCCTCCTCCGTCAGCCGCCGGGCCTGCGACTCGCTGCGGGCCCGCACCTGCTCCGCCCAGGCCACGTTCTCGTTGACGTGCGACTCGACGGTCGCGCGGCGCTCGGCCAGCTCCTGGTCGAGCTGCTGTCGTCGGCGCACCGCCTCGGTGTGCAGCTCGGACTCCATGCGGGCCTGCGCCTCGGCCTGCTCCTGGTGCACGCGCTGGGCCTGCGCCCGCGCCGTGCGCAGCTCGCGGTCCGCGTCGGCCCGCAGCTGCTCGGCCTGCATCTGGGCGTTGCGCAGGAGCTGTTCGGCCTGTCCGGCCAGGTTGTCGTACCCGGCCGGGCGCGCGGCGAGGCTCCGGCGCGCCTCGTGGAGCTTGGCGCGCAGCACCTCGACCTGGTAGCCGAGGTCGTCGGCGTGGTCGACCGCCTTGTCCCGTTCCTTCTTCAGCCGTTCCATCTCGGCTTCGAAACGCGACAGGTGGTCGTCAGCCTCGTAGCGGTCGTAGCCCCGCACTGCGCGGTCCCATCCGTCCCCTGGTCGGTAAGGTGAGCAGGCTGTTCCGGTGGCGTCCGGGATCGCTCCACGGAGCGCCGTCCGTAGAGCCTCCGAGGAAATGGTGTCAGATCATCGGCGGCACGCGGAACGGGCCCACGGCGGTTAGCCGTGCGCGTACTCTACCGAGTTCCGCGTTCGCGGCGCGCCCGGACGGCGGGCGGGGCGGGCGGACCGGGGATCAGTCGCCGTGCGACGCGGTGGGCGGCGCGGACGTCACGAGCTCCGTGAGGACGCCGTGGCAGTCCTTGGGGTGCAGGAAGGTGATGCGCGAGCCCATCGAACCGGTGCGCGGCTCGTCGTAGAGCACCCGTACGCCCTGGTCGCGGATCGCGGCGGCGTCGCCGTCCACGTCGGCCGTGCCGAAGGCGATGTGGTGGACGCCCTCGCCGTTCTTGGCCAGCCACTTGCCGACGGCCGAGTCCTCCCGGGTGGGCTCCAGGAGCTGGAGGTACGAGGCACCCCCGTCGTCCGTCCCGTTGATCCTCAGCATGGCCTCGCGGACGCCCTGCTCCTCGTTGACCTCGGAGTGGAACACCTCGAAGCCGTACGTGGCCCGGTAGAACTCCACCGTCCTGTCCAGGTCGAAGCAGGCGATCCCGATGTGGTCGATACGCGTCAACATGGAACAAGGACAACGCTTCGGAGGTGGTTACGCAACGTGCGCACGGTCACACCTTCCGACCGGTGACCTGGCCAGGTACCGCTCAGTACATTGGCGATTAACCCTCGTTCACTTCCTTCTCCGAAGGGGCCGCAGCATGACTGGCACGACCGGCACCACCTCAGTGATCGTCGCGGGCGCCCGTACGCCCATGGGACGGCTCCTCGGCTCGCTGAAGTCCTTCTCCGGGGCCGACCTGGGCGGCTTCGCCATCAAGGCCGCCCTCGACCGTGCGGGCATCGGCGGCGACCAGGTCCAGTACGTGATCATGGGGCAGGTGCTCCAGGCCGGTGCCGGACAGATTCCGGCGCGGCAGGCCGCCGTCAAGGCGGGCATCCCCATGAACGTCCCCGCGCTCACGATCAACAAGGTCTGCCTCTCCGGGCTCGACGCGATCGCCCTCGCCGACCAGCTCATCCGTGCGGGTGAGTTCGACGTCGTCGTGGCCGGCGGCCAGGAGTCGATGACCAACGCCCCGCACCTGCTGCCCAAGTCCCGCGAGGGCTACAAGTACGGCGCCGTCCAGATGCTCGACGCCATGGCGCACGACGGCCTGACCGACGCCTTCGAGAACGTCGCCATGGGCGAGTCCACCGAGAAGCACAACACGCGCCTGGGCATCGAGCGCGGCGTGCAGGACGAGATCGCCGCCGCCTCCCACCAGCGGGCCGCCGCCGCCCAGAAGAACGGCCTCTTCGAGGCCGAGATCACCCCGGTGGAGATCCCCCAGCGCAAGGGCGAGCCCGTCGTCTTCAGCAAGGACGAGGGCATTCGCGGGGAGACCACCGCCGAGTCGCTGGGCAAGCTGCGCCCGGCGTTCGCCAAGGACGGCACGATCACCGCCGGCTCCGCCTCGCAGATCTCCGACGGCGCCGCCGCCGTCGTCGTCATGAGCAAGGCGAAGGCCGAGGAGCTGGGCCTGGAGTGGATCGCCGAGATCGGCGCCCACGGCAACGTCGCGGGCCCGGACAACTCCCTCCAGTCGCAGCCCGCCAACGCGATCAAGCACGCGCTCGGCAAGGACGGCCTGGACGTCTCCGACCTCGACCTCATCGAGATCAACGAAGCCTTCGCCGCCGTCTCGCACCAGTCCATGAAGGACCTCGGGGTGGGCGCGGAGAAGGTCAACGTCAACGGTGGCGCCATCGCCCTCGGCCACCCCATCGGGATGTCGGGCGCCCGCATCGTCCTGCACCTCGCGCTGGAGCTCAAGCGGCGCGGCGGCGGCACCGGCGCGGCGGCCCTGTGCGGCGGCGGCGGCCAGGGCGACGCCCTGATCGTCAAGGTCCCCGGCAAGTAGGACCCGCAAGCACCGGCGGCCCGGCGACAACGGCAGCCCGGCGACAACAGCGACGACGGCGATGGCGCCGACGACGCAGCGAGGAGCGCAGCACGCATGGCGGTGGACGTCCCCCAGCTGGTGGAGCAGGCCCGTGCGGGCAGGCCACGGGCGGTGGCCCGGCTGATCTCACTGGTGGAGGGGGCCTCCCCGCATCTGCGGGAGGTGATGGCGGCCCTGGCCCCCCTGACGGGGAACGCCTACGTCGTCGGGCTGACCGGTTCGCCCGGTGTCGGCAAGTCGACCTCGACGTCGGCGCTGGTCAGCGCCTACCGGAAGGTCGGGAAGCGGGTCGGCGTCCTCGCCGTCGACCCGTCCTCGCCGTTCTCCGGCGGGGCGCTGCTGGGCGACCGGGTCCGGATGTCGGACCACGCCTCCGACCCCGGCGTCTACATCCGCTCCATGGCCACCCGCGGCCACCTCGGCGGGCTGGCCTGGGCGGCGCCCCAGGCCATCCGCGTCCTGGACGCCGCCGGGTGCGACGTCGTGCTGGTGGAGACGGTCGGTGTGGGCCAGTCCGAGGTCGACATCGCCGGGCAGGCCGACACCTCCGTCGTGCTGCTGGCCCCCGGTATGGGCGACGGCATCCAGGCCGCCAAGGCGGGCATCCTGGAGATCGGCGACGTGTACGTCGTCAACAAGGCCGACCGCGACGGCGCGGACGCCACCGCGCGGGAGCTCAACCACATGCTCGGTCTCGGGGAGTCCCGGGGCCCGGGCGACTGGCGCCCGCCCATCGTCAAGACCGTCGCCGCACGCGGCGAGGGCGTCGACGAGGTCGTCGAGGCCCTGGAGAAGCACCGGGCCTGGATGGACGAGCGCGGCGTCCTGGCCGAACGGCGTACGCGCAGGGCGGCCCGGGAGGTCGAGACCATCGCCGTGACCGCCCTGCGGGAGCGCATCGCCGACCTGCACGGCGACCGCCGCCTCGGGGCACTGGCCGAGCGCATCGTGCACGGCACCCTGGACCCCTACGCGGCGGCCGACGAGCTCGTCGCGGGCGTCACGTCCGGCTAGCGCCGGGCGCGGACCGGTCGTCAGACGTCGTCGCGGTCGTCCTTGTCGTCCCGCTCGTCGTCCCGGTCGTCCTTGTCGTCCCGGTCGTCCCGGTCGTCGTGGTCGTCGTCGGTGTCGGGGGAGACCGCGCCCGAGGTGAGGTCGATCCGGACACCGTCGTCGGCGTCGTCGGACGAGCCCTCGTCGGTGTACTCCACCGCCCAGGAGCCGTCCTCCAGCTCGATCTCCTCGACCGTCCCCCGGTCCTGCCCGGCGGCGATGCGGGCGGCGTCGGCCAGGCTCACCTTCGCCCCCGCGAGCGCCGCGCGCACGGACGCGGGCCCGTCCCCGTCGTCGGCGTCGTCGTCGCTGTCGTCGTCCGAGCGGTCCTGTCCCAGCACGCGGCCGTTCTCGCGGTCGACCTCGACCTCGCGGTAGGTGCCGTCCTCCCGCAGGACCAGCACCTCCCAGAGGTTGTCGTCCTCCTCCAGCTCCAGGCCGGCCGCGAGGCCCGGCACCTCCGCGAGGGCGCGCTCGACGGCCTCCCGGGGGCCTGCGGGGCCCTGGTCGGCGGCCGACCGCGCACCGGGCTCCGCGTCGGCGGCGCCGGCGCTCCGCAGCTGACGCGAGCCGCTGTCGGCGCCGTCGTCACTGGCCAGCGCGGTGCCCGTCACCGCACCACCGGCGATGATGCCGGCGGCCGCGAGCACGGCGATGATCTGGTTGCGCTTCATGGGTGTCCTCCCCTGGTCGTCGTCGGCCGGTCCGTTGCTCCGGCCGAGCTGTTCACCACCGTGCAGGGCGGATGCTGAAGCCCCGCTGAATCCACCTGAAGAAGCCTTCAGGTGGCGTCTGCCAGGCTGGCCCCATGCGTGTGCTGATCGTGGAGGACGAACGGCGGCTGGCCCGTTCGCTGGCCCAGGGGCTGGGTGCCGAGGGGTTCGCCGTCGACGTCGTCCACGACGGCCGTGAGGGCCTGTTCCTGGCGACCGAACGCGACTACGACCTCCTGGTGCTCGACATCATGCTGCCCGGCATGAACGGCTACCGGATCTGCGCGGCCCTCCGCGCGGCCGGGGACGAGACGCCGATCCTCATGCTCACGGCGAAGGACGGGGAGTACGACGAGGCGGAGGGCCTGGACACCGGTGCGGACGACTACCTGACCAAGCCGTTCTCCTACGTCGTGCTGCTCGCCCGCATCCGGGCGCTGCTGCGGCGGCGCGGCGGCGGCGCGGCACCCGTGCTGCGCCTGGGCGACCTCACCCTGGACCGGTCCGCCCGCCGTGTCGAGCGGGCGGGGGAGGAGGTGGCCCTGACGGCGAAGGAGTTCGCCGTGCTGGAGCATCTGGCCGGACGGGCGGGCGAGGTGGTCTCCAAGGCCGACGTCCTGGAGCACGTGTGGGACTTCGCCTACGACGGCGACCCGAACATCGTCGAGGTCTACGTCAGCGTGCTGCGCCGCAAGCTCGGTGCCGGGCTCATCACGACCGTGCGCGGCGCCGGATACCGGCTGGTGGACCGTGCCGGGTAGCGGTCCGCGCCGGCTGTTCGCCTCGGTGCGCGCCCGGGCGACGCTGGGCGCGACCGCCGTGGTGGCGCTGGCGCTCGCCGCCGCCGGGGCGGCCGTGCTGTGGCTGCTGGAGGACAACCTGCTGCGCGAGGTGGAGCTGCGCGCCGAGGTGCGGGCCCGCGACATCGCCGGGCAGTTGGCCACCGGAACGGCCCTGGGCGAGGTCGACACCTCGGACGACCCGGTCCAGGTCCTGGACGACGCCGGGCGGGTGCGGGCGGTCAGCGAGGGGCTCGTGGCGCTGAGCGGCACCCCGAACGGCAGCGTGGACCCCGTCGCCGTCCCCTCGCCCTCGCCCACGCCCACCCCCGGCCCGGCGGACGGCACGGCCGACGGTGACGACGACGCCGACGGTGACGCCGATGACGACGACGGTGACGCCGACGATGACGCCGACGATGACGACGACGCCGACGATGACGCCGATGAGCGGGGCGACGACGACAGCGACAACGCCACCGACGGCGGCCTCGGCCCCGGCCAGGTGGACGGCGACGTGGACTTCGTCGACGGCACCGCCACCGTGGAGGACGCGGGCCGGGCCGACTACCGGTTCGCCGTCGCGGAGGTCGTGACGCCGCGCGGGGAGGCCCTGACCGTCCACGCCGGGGCCCCGCTGGCCGTGGAGCAGGCCGCCCTGGAGACGATCCGCACCGCGCTGCTCGTCGGCATCCCGCTCATGCTGGTGGTCGTCGCGGCGACGACCTCCGGGGTCGTGGGGCGGGCGCTGCGCCCGGTTGAGGGCATCCGGCGCGGCATGGCGGAGATCACCCGTTCCACGGACCTCGGCCGCCGCGTCCCGGAGCCCGGTGTGCGGGACGAGATCGGGCGGCTGGCCCGCACCACGAACGAGACGCTGGCGGCCCTGGAGGCGTCCGTCGAGCGGCAGCGCCGGTTCGTCGCCGACGCCTCACACGAGCTGCGCAGCCCCATCGCGTCGCTGCGCACGCAGCTGGAGGTCGGTGCGGCCCACCCGGAGCTGCTGGACGTCTCCGGGGCCGTGCAGGACACCGTGCGGCTCCAGGACCTCGCCGCCGACCTGCTGCTGCTCGCCCGGCTCGACGCGGGGGAGCACCCGGCCGGCGGGCGGGTCGCGCCGGCGGACGTGGTGCGCGAGGAGCTGGCCCGCCGCCGGTGCGACCGGGTGCGGGTGGTGGCCGGGCCGTTGGAGGACGCCGAGGTGACCGGTTCGCGCGGGCAGCTGGCACGGGTGCTGGGCAACCTCCTGGACAACGCGCAGCGGCACGCGTCGGCGTCGGTCCGGGTCTCGGTGCGGACCGGACCGCCCGGTGCCGAGGAGCCGGGCCACGTGGTGCTGGAGGTCGCGGACGACGGGGACGGGGTGCCGGACGGGCAGCGGGAGCGGATCTTCGAACGGTTCGTCCGGCTGGACGACGCCCGCAGCCGTGACGAGGGCGGGGCGGGCCTCGGGCTCGCGATCGCCCGTGAGGTCGCGGTCCGGCACGGCGGCTCCCTCACGGTGTCCTCGGCCCCCGAGGGCGGCGCGCTCTTCGCCCTGCGGCTACCGCTCAGCTGACGTCCCGGCGCCGCACGTCCCGGCACCGCACGGGCGCGTCAGCCGCGGCCCCGGTGTCCGCGCAGGTGCTCGGCCACCGGGGTGAGGGCCTCCAGGAGCGTCTCCAGGTGGCCGGGCCCGAGCAGGTCGATGAAGTGGCGGCGCACCGATTCGACGTGCAGCGGGGCCACGTCCCGCATCGTCTGCCAGCCGTGCTCGGTGAGGCAGGCGAACAGCCCCCGCTTGTCGGTGTCGCAGTGCTCGCGCCGCACCAGCCCGGCGTTCTCCATGCGGGTGATCTGGTGCGAGAGGCGGCTCTTGGACTGCAGCGTGGCCTGGGCCAGGTCGCTCATGCGCATCCTGCGGTCACCGGACTCCGAGAGGTTCACCAGGATCTCGTAGTCGTGCATGGTGAGGCCCTGCGGCTGGAGATCACGTTCGAGCTGGTACATCAGCAGCCGGCTGACGTCGAGATGAGTGCGCCAGGCCCGCTGCTCGTCGTCGCTGAGCCATCGCGCACCGTTGTCGGTGTCCATGCCGTGACTCTACCCAGAGCGCTCGGCCCACCTGGCAAGACCACCGAGACCGCCGAGGCCGCCGCTCGCGCCGGGGCCGCCGCCGGGCGTCCCGCCCCCGGCCGGGGTCCCGCCGACGGGCTGCTCGGGCATGACCGTCTCGGAGGACTGGAGCAGCACCGTGCCCGCACCCGTGAACTCGAACTGGTGCTCCTCGCCGGACGCGCCGCCGACGCCCGTCATCGCGCGCAGCCCGCCGAGGAACCCGCGCAGGTACCCGTGGTCGTAGTGGTGGCACGGCGAGGGGCAGTCGGCCCAGCCGACGAGGGCCTGCGGGTCCACCCGGATCGGCGGCTCGACGAAGTGCACCTCGCCGTTGGAGGCGGCCACGAACTTCCCCGTGCCGATGAGCGTCACGAAGCCGGGGATGATGGACTGCTTGAGCGAGAGGCTCTCCTCGAAGGCCAGCAGGTTGCCGGAGCGGATCGTGAGGTTGCCCTGGTCGAGGTCGAAGGAGTTGACGTCGAAGGCGCGGTCGGCCAGGAGCAGCTTGCCGCGTCCCTGGGCCACGACCCAGTCGGCCGCGTGCAGGGGGGAGTGGAAGCTGCGCGCCACGAGGTGGTCCAGCGGGCCGTGGCCGATGCCGTCGAAGCGGATGTCGCCGAAGTAGGCGATCATCTTGCCCTTCTGGAGGAACCACTGCCCGTCCAGGTCGACGCTGAAGGCGTACGCGTGGACGTTGTCGTTCGCGGGCAGGGTGTGCGCGTCGAAGACGACCGGACCGTTCAAAGCTTCTCCTCACTGGCCTGGACGTACACGGTTCCCTGGCCGGAGAGCTCCAGCTGGAACGCCTCGCCCGAGCCGCGTCCCACCATGTCCCGCCAGCCGAGCGCGGTCGAGAGCCGGTTGCGCAGGTCGCCCCGGTGCGCGACGTACGCCTGGGGGTCGACGTGCACGGCACGCCGCGGCGTCACGGGCAGCTCCAGCACCCCGCCGTGGGCGAGGACGGCCACCGAGCCGTGGCCCTCCAGCGTGGTGGTGAACAGCCCCTGCCCGGTGGCCTGGCCGCGCACCATGCCCATCACGCCGCCCTGGCTGCCGAGGAAGACGGTGCCCTGCCGCAGGGAGCCCTCGAAGGCCAGCAGCCGGTCCGCCTCGACGTGCAGCAGCGACCCGGCCAGGTCGACGACGTGCACGTGGTGGCCGCCGTGGCCGAAGTAGACGCTTCCTCGACCCTCGACGGTCATGAGCGGCGCCGCCTCGCCCCGCGCCCGCCGGCCCAGGGCGGACATCACGCCGCCCTGGCCGCCCGTCAGGTTCGGCGTGAAGGAGACCTCGCCCCGGTAGGCGAGCATCGCGCCGCGCTGGCTGTACAGCGGCTGCCCGGGGACCACCTGCGCCTCGATCATCTTCCCGCTGATCCGGGTGAAGCCCATCAGACCTGTCCTCCCAAGGTCTCCCGCTCGCTGGGCTGGACGTAGACGAGGCCCTCGCCCTCGAAGCGGATCTGGAACGCCTCGCCGGAGCCGTCACCGAGGAGGGTGCGGAACGTGACACCGCTCTGGAACTCCTGGCGCAGCCGGCCGGAGTGCGCGAGGTAGGCGCCGGGGTCGACCCGCAGCGGCGTCTGCGGTGTGACGCGCAGCACGATCGCCGGGCCCTGGGACGTCAGCGCGGCCTGCCCGGTGCCCTCGACGGTCGTCGTGAACAGGCCGTTGCCCTGGGAGGCGCCGCGCAGCCCGGTGAATGTCGTCCCGGTGCGCAGGCCGCCGGCCGTGCACAGCAGGTTGGAGGCCTCGACGTGCAGGGTGTCCTGCTGGAGCGTGACCAGCGAGACGTCGCCCGCCGCGTCGGCGAAGTAGCAGGTGCCGTGCCCCTTCACCTCCATGACCTCCAACTGCTCGCCGGTGAGCCTGCGGGTGACCATGCCGCGCAGGCCGTCACCGCCGCCGGTGAGCTTCTTGAAGGTCATGTCGCCCTCGTAGGCGATCATCGAGCCGTTCTTGGCGCGCACGGCGTCGCCCGTGAGGTCGACGGCGAGCACCTTGCCGTCCTGGAGTCGGAACTGAGCCACCCGGCCGAACCTACCCCCTTGGGGTGACGGCCGGGGAGGGTGCCACAATGGCGGAGGCTTGTGCATCTCTTCACAAGCTCTTTCCCCCCCACCCGCCTCCCGATCCCCCCTCCCGGAGAAACGCCGTGGACATGAAGACCGCCTCCGCCCTCCGTCGCCTCCGCCTGATCTCCGCGCCCGAGGCCGTGTCGTTCCTGGTGCTGCTCGTCTGCTCGGTGCTCAAGCGGACCACCGACTTCAACGCCGTGCCGGTCATGGGGGCGGTGCACGGCCTCCTCTTCGTGCTCTACGTCCTCTTCTGGGCCGACGCGTGGAACCGCGCGAAGTGGCCGCTCGGCCGAGCCGCCCTGTACGCCGCCCTCTCCGTGGTGCCCTTCGGCGGCTTCTACGCCGACAGGATGCTCCGCCGGGAGAGCGAGGACGTCGTCATCGCGGCCCGGGCACGGCGCGAGGACCGCGCGGACCGCGACGACGTGGTGACCGGATGATCGTCGCCTTCTCCGTCACGCCGCTCGGGGTCGGCGAGGACGTGGGGGAGTACGTCGCCGACGCCGTCCGCGTCGTCCGCGCGTCCGGCCTGCCGCACCGCACGGACGCGATGTTCACCTCCGTCGAGGGCGAGTGGGAGGAGTGCATGGACGTCGTCCGCCGGGCGGTGGCCGCCGTCGAGGCACGGGCGCCGCGCGTCTCCCTCGTCCTCAAGGCCGACATCCGGCCGGGCGTCACGGATGGACTAGCCCGCAAGGTGGAAACGGTCGAGCGCCACCTGCGCTGACCGCCCCCGCGATTCCGCAGGGCACCGGCCGTCCGGGCGCCTCCCGAACCGGCCCGCCCCGGCCGCACACCCTCCGCACTCCGTTCGACACACCACGTCGTGTCCCTTCTGCTGGGACCTGTCGGCTTCGTTCGAACGAGGTGTGGAGGGACCGTGCGGTCGGAGAGCTACGACTACGAGACGTACAGCCGTCTCGCGGGACCGCTCACCGAACCCGGGCAGTCGCCGTACCGGGTCCGCTACCGCAGCCTGCTCTCCCGGGAGCCGCACCGGCTGCGCGCCGTCCTGCTGATGACGGCGGCTCCGGCCCTGTCGGCCGTGCTGCTGCTGTGGCTGGTGTGGCCGAGCCACTGGACCGACCGCGCCGGAGCCCCCGGCTGGCTCATCGCGGCGGACTGGGTGATGCTCGGCTGCATCGGCCTGATCGAGCTGTTCCGCTGCGTGAACGTGCTCTCGATCGCCCACGCGACGATGGTCGCCCGCGATCCCGTCCCCGTGCGGCCCGAACCCGGCCTGAGGGTCGCCTTCCTGACGACGTACGTGCCGGGCAAGGAACCCGTCGAGATGGTCCGCGCCACGCTGGAGGGCGCGGTCGCCCTGCGCCACGACGGCACCCTGGACGTCTGGCTCCTGGACGAGGGCGACGACGCGGTGGCCCGCGCGCTCTGCGCCGAACTGGGCGTCCACCACTTCACCCGCAAGGGCGTCGAGGAGTGGAACCGGGCGGACGGCGTGCACCGCGCCCGCACCAAGCACGGCAACTACAACGCCTGGCTCGCCATGCACGGCGCCGACTACGACGTCTTCGCCTCCGTCGACACCGACCACGTGCCGCTGCCGAACTACCTGGAGCGGATGCTCGGCTACTTCCGCGACCCGGACGTCGCCTTCGTCGTCGGCCCGCAGGTGTACGGGAACTACCGCGCGGCGGTCACCAAGGCCGCCGAGAGCCAGCAGTTCCTCTTCCACGCGCTCATCCAGCGCGCCGGGAACCGCTACGGCGGGCCCATGTTCGTCGGCACGAACAACGCGGTGCGCACCTCCGCCGTCCTCCAGATCGGGGGGCTGCGGGACTCCATCACCGAGGACATGGCGACCGGGTTCGAGCTGCACCGCACCCGCAACCCCGCCACCGGCCGCACCTGGCGGTCCGTCTACACCCCGGACGTGCTGGCCGTGGGCGAGGGACCGGAGTGCTGGACGGACTTCTTCACCCAGCAGACGCGCTGGTCGCGCGGCACGTACGAGACGATCCTGCGGCAGTTCTGGCGCCGCCCGTACCGCTTCCCGCCCGGGAAGCTCCTCAACTACTCGCTCATGCTGGCCTACTACCCGATGAGCGCGGTGACCTGGCTGCTCGGCGCGCTGAGCTGCACCCTCTTCCTGTGGCTCGGCGCCTCCGGCACCCAGGTGAGCGCCGCCGTGTGGATGATGCTGTACAGCGACGTGGCCGCCCTCCAGATCGGGCTGTACGTCTGGAACCGGCGGCACAACGTCTCGCCGCACGAGCCCGAGGGGTCCGGCGGGCTGGCCGGTATGGCCATGTCCGCGATCTGCGCCCCGATCTACGCCCGCTCCGCCGTGGCCGCCGTCCTGCGGCGGCCGTGCCGGTTCGTCGTGACGCCGAAGGGCGACACCGCGAGCCCCGACCGGCTCAGCACCTTCCGCGTGCACACGCTGTGGATCGTCGTGCTGGGCACCGGGCTCGCCGCGTCCTTCGTCCTCGGCCACACCCACGCCGCCATGCGCACCTGGACGGTGCTGGCCCTCGTCGTGGCGCTCGCCCCGGTGGCCCTGTGGAGCCTGACCGAATACCGCACGCACCGCGTGCGCCGAGAACCGCGCGACGAGCGGGAACCCGCCCTCGTCGCCACGTCCAGCGGGAGCTGATCCATGCCCTACCGCCCGAGCAAGCAGTTCAAGAAGACCCTCATAGGCACCGGGATCACGGTGGTCCTCGCGGCGCTCAACGCCCCGGCCACCCTCGGGTTCGCCCAGGAACGCCTGCACGAGTACCGCATATCCCGGCCCGAGTACATGGCCCGGTACGGTTCCTGGGAGGTCATGGACGTCCCCTCCCAGTACCAGACCAACGCCATCCACGCGGCGCTGCTGCGCACCGGCAAGGTGCTGCTGATCGCCGGCTCGGGCAACAACCAGGAGGAGTTCGACGCGGGCACCTTCGCGACCATTCTGTGGGACCCGGCGGACGACACCTTCGAGCGCATACCCACCCCCGAGGACCTGTTCTGCGCCGGACACGCCCAGTTGGCCGACGGGCGGATGCTGGTGGCGGGCGGCACCGCCCGCTACGAGGTCCTCGACGGGGACGTGAAGCGCGCCGGCGGGGCCATGCGCGTCAAGAACGAGAACCCGGACGAGCCCCGCACCTTCCCCGAGGGCACCCGCTTCCGCTCACCGGAGGGCAAGGAGTACGTGAGCACCGCCCCCGTCCTCGTGCCGCGCGCGCAGAAGACGACGGACGACGCGGGCGAGGTGACCGTCACCGCCAGCGAGGCCACCGTGTTCGTGGAGGCCGCCGAGGAGGGCGAGGAGTACGTCACCGACGAGGCCGCCCAGTACGAGATCGTCGGGCTGAAGGGCAGGGCCGCCGACAACCTGTACGGCCTCGCGGAGAAGATCGACCTGGGCAAGCAGGACTTCCAGGGGCTCCGGGACTCCTTCGAGTTCGACCCCGTCGCCGAGAAGTACGTCCGCGTCGACCCCATGGCCGAGGCCCGCTGGTACCCCACGCTCGTCACCCTCCCGGACGGCACGGTGCTCTCCGTCTCCGGGCTGGACGAGGTCGGCGAGATCCTCCAGGGCGACAACGAGATCTACGACCCGAAGACGCGGTCCTGGTCCACCGGGCCCAAGCGCTACTTCCCCACGTACCCGGCGCTCTTCCTCGTCGACGACGGCAAGCTCTTCTACTCCGGCGCCAACGCCGGCTACGGGCCCGCCGACAAGGGCCGGGTGCCCGGGATCTGGGACCTGGGGGCCAACACCTTCGACGAGGTCGGCGGCATCAAGGACCCCGACCAGCTGGAGACCGCCAGCTCGCTGCTGCTGCCCCCGGCCCAGGACCAGCAGGTCATGGTGCTCGGCGGCGGAGGCGTGGGGGAGTCGGAGAAGTCCACCGCCCGCACCGCGATCGTCGACCTCACCCGGAAGGACCCCGCCTACCGCGACGGGCCGCGGCTGCCGGAGCCCACCCGGTACCTCAACAGCGTCATCCTCCCCGACGACACCGTCTTCACCACCGGTGGCTCCCGCGACTACCGGGGGCGCGGCGACAGCGACATCCTCGCCGCCCAGATCTACGACCCGGAGACGGAGGAGTTCACCGAGGCCGCCGCCCCCGAGGTCGGCCGGAACTACCACGCGGAGGCGCTGCTGCTGCCCGACGGCCGGGTGGCGACGTTCGGCTCCGACCCGCTCTACGCCGACAAGGACAACACCCGGCTCGGCACGTTCGAGAAGCGGATCGAGGTCTACACACCGCCCTACCTGCACGGGGAGCGCGGGGAGAACCGCCCCGTCATCGGCGACGGCCCGGTGCGGCTCGCGCCCGGCGGCGAGGCGACGTTCGCGACGAAGGACGCCGCGCGGATCGCCAAGGCCCGCCTGCTGCGGCCCAGCGCCGTCACCCACGTCACCGACGTCGAGCAGCGCTCCGTCGCCCTCGGGATGGAACGCGGCTCCGGCGAGGTGACGCTCTCCGTCCCGGACGACCGCTCGCTCCTGCCGCCCGGCTGGTACATGCTCGTCCTCACCGACGACGCGGGCACCCCGTCCGTCGCGAAGTGGGTGCACCTGCCGTGAGTCGGCGTCAGCGGGCGGCGCCCCGGGCCAGGCCGAGCGCGTACTCGGCCCACCAGCGACCGGCGGGCGGCCCGCCCCGGCACTCCCCGTCGGACTCGCCGGGCCGCTTGATCCACAGGTAGGCGTCGAGCAGCGGTTCGCCGGTCTCCGTCGTCGGCGGGGTGCCGAGGGCCCGTCCCGGCGGGTTGCACCAGACGTCGGCCCGCCCGTCCAGCGGCCCGTTCCCGTTGCGGCTGGAGTCGATCACGAAGTGCTTGCCGCCGAGCGCGGCGGACAACCGGCGCCCGTAGGCCGTCACGTCCGCGTCGGTCTGGAAGTTCGAGACGTTGAGGGCGAAGCCGTCCGCCGCCGCGATGCCCGACCGCTCCAGCGGTCGGACCAGCCGACGGGGGTCGGTGATCCAGCTGGGGTTGCCCGCGTCGAGGTAGACCGTGGTCCGGGGCAGTGCGGCGAAGCGTTCGACGGCCTCGGCCAGGAGCGTGTAGCGCTCGTCGTGGTGGACGGCGGGCGTGCACCCGTCCACCAGGTGCGGCACGGCGTCGGGCTCCAGGACGACGACGGCCTCGTGGTCCCCCACGGCCCGGGCGAACTCCGCCAGGTAGGCGCGGTAGGCGCCGGCGTCGGCCGCACCGCCCCGCGAGTACTGTCCGCAGTCGCGGTGCGGGATGTTGTACGCGACGAGGACCGCGGTGGTGTCCGTCGCCTCGGCGCCTTCGACCGCGCGGCGCACGTCGTCGGCCGGGGCGTCGGCGGTCGGCCACACGGCCGTCGGCCGCTCGGAGATGAGCCGCAGCAGGTCGGCGTCCTCCTCCCGGCCCGCCGCCTCCCACGTCTGGACCTGGCGGGCGGCCGGGCTGGCGGGATCGACCCAGAAGGGCGAGGCTCCGGGGCCGGCTCCCGCGCCGTCCGAACCGGCGCGGGCGCTCGGCGCGTCGGCCCCCGAGCCGGCCGAGCAGCTCAGCGCGGCGGCGAGCACCGGGAGTGCGGCGAGCGCGGTGAGCGCGCGGATTCGACGGCCGGACATCCACTCTCCTCCGGAAGGACCGAGGGGACTTATGGGGGCAACGCCGACAACCCTGGCATACCGGTCGGTGAATGACGGGCCGGGACACGGAGCGGTCAGCGGCGGGCGGGCCCGCGGGGACCACGGGCTGAGACCGGGACGACCACCATATGACCGCCGGGTAGGGTCGTAGGCGTGCCGAAGCCGCTCAGTCTCTCCTTCGACCCGATCGCCCGCGCCGACGAACTGTGGAAGCAGCGCTGGGGCTCCGTCCCGGCCATGGCGGCGATCACCTCGATCATGCGCGCGCACCAGATCCTCCTCGCCGAGGTGGACGCGGTCGTCAAGCCCTACGGCCTGACCTTCGCCCGCTACGAGGCGCTGGTGCTGCTCACGTTCTCGCGGCGCGGCGAGCTGCCGATGTCGAAGATCGGCGAGCGGCTCATGGTCCACCCCACCTCCGTGACGAACACGGTCGACCGCCTCCAGCGGGCCGGTCTCGTCGCCAAGCGGCCCAACCCGCACGACGGCCGGGGCACGCTGGCGTCGATCACCGACCGGGGGCGCGAGGTGTGCGACGCCGCCACCCGCGACCTCATGGCGATGGACTTCGGGCTCGCCGCCTACGACGACGAGGAGTGCTCCGAGATCTTCGCGCTCCTGCGCCCGCTGCGCATAGCGGCCCGGGACTTCGACGAGGCGTAGCCCGTCGCGGGCCCGCGACGGGGCCCGCGCGGCCACCGCCGGACGACGCCCGCCGGGGCGCCCGAAGATCGCGCCGAGCACCCGGTTACGCTCGACGGGACGCCGCAGTCTGCCCGGGGCCGCCCCCGCACCCCGGCCGTGCGGGCTGCCTGATGCGAGGAATGGCTCTGTGAAGCAGAAGGTGCTGACCCGCTACCGGGTGATGGCCTACGTCACCGCCGTCTGGCTGCTCGTGTTCACGGGTTTCATCGTGGCGAAGTACGGCTTCGACACCGGTGACACCATGCTCGTCTCCCAGATCCACGGAGTGCTCTTCATCGTCTACGTGGTCTTCGCGTTCGACCTGGGCTCGAAGGCGCGGTGGCCGTTCGGCAAGCTGCTGTGGGTGCTGGTGGCCGGGTGCATCCCGTTCGTCGCGTTCTTCGTCGAGAAGCAGGTCTCGCGGGAGGTCGCGCCGCTGATCGAGGCCGAGGACGCCGACGAGGCGCGGGACGCCGACACCCCCGTGGGCGCCTGACCCCCCTGCGCGCGAGCCCGTCGAGCGGTCCTCGACGGGCCGTCCACCAGCGGCGCTGGCCAAATACTTGGACGTCCTAGTAAATTTGTGTCCATGGACGCTGACGCCATCGCAGAGGGCCGCCTTCGGTGGCAGGCCCGGTTCGACGCCGCACGCAAGCGGGACGCCGACTTCACCACCCTCAGCGGTGACGAGGTCGAGCCGGTCTACGGCCCCCGCCCGGGCGATACCTACGAGGGGTTCGAGCGCATCGGCTGGCCGGGGGAGTACCCGTTCACCCGCGGCCTGCACCCGACCGGCTACCGGGGCCGCACCTGGACGATCCGCCAGTTCGCCGGCTTCGGCAACGCCGAGCAGACCAACGAGCGCTACAAGATGATCCTGGAGGCGGGCGGCGGCGGCCTGTCCGTCGCCTTCGACATGCCGACGCTGATGGGCCGCGACTCCGACGACCCGCGCTCGCTCGGCGAGGTCGGGCACTGCGGCGTGGCGATCGACTCCGCCGCCGACATGGAGGTCCTGTTCAAGGACATCCCCCTCGGCGACGTCACCACCTCCATGACGATCAGCGGCCCGGCCGTCCCGGTGTTCTGCATGTACCTGGTGGCCGCCGAGCGCCAGGGCGTGGACCCGGGCGTCCTGAACGGCACGCTCCAGACCGACATCTTCAAGGAGTACATCGCCCAGAAGGAGTGGCTCTTCCAGCCCGAGCCGCACCTGCGCCTCATCGGTGACCTGATGGAGCACTGCGCGCGCGACATCCCCGCCTACAAGCCGCTCTCGGTCTCCGGCTACCACATCCGCGAGGCCGGTTCCACGGCCGCGCAGGAGCTGGCCTACACCCTGGCCGACGGCTTCGGGTACGTCGAGCTCGGGCTCAGCCGGGGGCTGGACGTCAACCGGTTCGCACCGGGCCTGTCGTTCTTCTTCGACGCCCACCTCGACTTCTTCGAGGAGATCGCCAAGTTCCGCGCGGCGCGCCGCATCTGGGCGCGCTGGATGCGGGACGTCTACGGGGCGAGCAGCGAGAAGGCGCAGTGGCTGCGGTTCCACACCCAGACGGCCGGTGTCTCGCTGACCGCGCAGCAGCCCTACAACAACGTCGTGCGCACGGCGCTCGAAGCCCTCTCCGCCGTGCTCGGCGGCACCAACTCCCTGCACACCAACGCGCTGGACGAGACGCTGGCACTGCCCTCGGAGCAGGCCGCCGAGATCGCCCTGCGCACCCAGCAGGTGATCATGGAGGAGACCGGCGTCACCAACGTCGCCGACCCGCTGGGCGGCTCCTGGTACGTCGAGCAGCTCACCGACCGCATCGAGGCCGACGCGGAGAAGATCTTCGACCAGATCAAGGAGCGCGGGCTGCGCGCCCACCCGGACGGGCGGCACCCGATCGGACCGATCACCTCCGGCATCCTGCGCGGCATCGAGGACGGCTGGTTCACGGGGGAGATCGCCGAGGCCGCCTTCCAGTACCAGCAGGCGCTGGAGAAGGACGACAAGCGGGTCGTCGGCGTCAACTGCCACACCGGCTCGGTGACGGGGGACCTGGAGATCCTCCGTGTCAGCCACGAGGTGGAGCGCGAGCAGGTGCGCGTGCTGGCCGAGCGTAAGGGGCACCGGGACGACGCGGCCGTGCGCGCGGCGCTGGACGCCATGCTGGGGGCGGCCCGGGACGGCTCCAACATGATCGAGCCCATGCTCGACGCGGTGCGGGCCGAGGCCACGCTGGGCGAGATCTGCGGTGTCCTGCGCGAGGAGTGGGGCGTCTACACCGAGCCGGCCGGCTTCTGAACGACCGGTGCGGGGGCACCCCCGGGCGGCACCGACGGGCCGTCACCACCGCCGAGGCGCGGGGTGGCGGCCCGTCGTGCGTGCGGGGCGCGGCGCGACCCGTCGTCCGGGGTCGCTACGCCTCCAGGGCGGCGAGGCCGCCGAGGAGCAGGGCGGTGAAGCGCCGGGCCCAGGCGGCGTCGACCGACTCGGCGCTCACCAGGCTGCGGTGCACGACCGCGCCCGCGATGACGTCGAAGATCAGGTCCACGGACCGCGCGGTGCGGACGGGGTCGGCGTCCGGTGGCAGCTCGCCCCGGGCCTGGGCGCGCACGCGGCCCTCGACCACGAGGCGCTTCTGGCGGTCCACGACGGCGGCCTTGATCCGTCCGCGCAGTGCCGCGTCGGTCGTCGACTCGGCGACCACGGCCATCAGGGACGTCTTCGTCTCGGGGTGGCCCAGCAGGTGCGCGAAGGAGAGGACGACGCCCTCGATGTCGGCGGCGAGGCTGCCCCGGTCGGGGAGTTCGAGCTCGTCGAACAGGACGGCGACGGCGTCCACGACCAGCTCGCTCTTGCCGGGCCAGCGCCGGTACAGCGTGGTCTTCGCCACACCCGCACGGGCGGCGACGGCCGCCATCGTCAGCCGCGACCAGCCGCTTTCCACCAGGACGGCGCGGGTGGCGTCCAGGATCGCCTGGTCGGCCTGGGTGCTGCGGGGTCGCGCCATGGGGGTGACCCTATCCCCGCCATGTATTACGCTACTCGTCGTAGCGTAATGGCGTTCCGCGACCACGACGCGACAACCACGCGCCGGGTGGGGACCCGGCACACAACACCGCGCGAAGGGGGGAGACTGGTCTCATGCAGCCACGCAACATGTCCATGAGCGGTGTGGTCGACCTCGCCGCGGTGAAGGCGGCCGGTGAGGCCAGGCAGAAGGCGGAGGAGGCCCGCGCCCAGCGCGCCGCCTCCGCCGACCAGGGCGACGAGGCGCCGGGCGGCGCGGACCGCCTGGTCATCGACGTCGACGAGGCGGGCTTCGAGAGCGAGATCCTCCAGCGCTCCGCCGAGGTCCCGGTCGTCATCGACTTCTGGGCGGAATGGTGCGAGCCGTGCAAGCAGCTCGGCCCCGTCCTGGAGAAGCTCGCCCACGAGTACGCGGGCCGGTTCGTCCTCGCCAAGGTCGACGTCGACCAGAACCAGGCCCTCTTCCAGCAGTTCGGGGTGCAGGGCATCCCCGCCGTCTTCGCCGTGATCGCCGGCCAGGCGCTGCCCCTCTTCCAGGGTGCGGCGCCCGAGCAGCAGATCCGCCAGGTGCTGGACCAGCTCGTCGAGGCCGCCCGGCAGCAGTTCGGCATCGAGGGCGCCCCCGTGGCGCCCGGTGCCGAGCAGGAGGCGCCGCAGGCGGCCCCCGAGCCTCCCGCGGACCCGGCGCTGGCCGCCGCGCACTCCGCGCTGGACGCCGGTGACCTCGGCGGGGCCGTGCAGGCGTACAAGAACGTCCTCTCCGGCGACCCGGGCAACGTCGAGGCCCGGCTCGGCCTCGCCCAGGCGGAGCTGCTCGGCCGGGTGCAGGGGCTGGACGCGGGACAGGTCCGCACGGACGCCGCGGACCGCCCGGACGACGTGGCGGCGCAGCTGCGCGCGGCCGACCTGGACCTGGTGGGCGGCCACGTCGAGGACGCCTTCGGGCGGCTGGTGGACACCGTGCGGCGCACGGTGGGGGACGACCGCGAGAAGGTCCGCCTGCGGCTCCTGGAGCTGTTCGAGGTCATCGGCGGCGAGGACCCGCGGGTCGTCGCCGCCCGGGGCGCCCTCGCCCGGGTGCTCTTCTGAGAGCTCTGCCGGGCCGGAGCGTCACCACCTATTGACATAGCGACAAACAGCGGCCGCGCTTTGCCAAATCTTGGCCAACGCGGCCGCTGTTACTTCCGGTAAGTCGGCGGCTTCCCTTGGTCCGCAAGGGGGTCGCCATTTCGTGTCATAACACCCCAGAGCGGCGACTACCCACGGTGTCGGACGGCGCGCGTCCGGCGCGCGGTCGTCATCCTGCCGTTACTCGCAGGTAATGCACCTCTTGTGCCGCCCCCCGTCCATGAACGACGATCGCCACGCTCGGTTCGTCGTCGTGGCCCGGCAGCCGGCCGGCGCCCAGGGACGACGAAAGTCCCCACCGAGCGACCGGGGAGCCCCATGCCCCGGTGGAGTGTGGACAGGGGGGTCTTCGCCGACGGCGGAGCCTGTCCCGCGGCCCGTGCGCCAGCACGGGCAGTGGTTGTCGCTCGGGGGGTGACCGCCGTCGGCCCGACGCGGGTGACGCGTCGTCGTCGGCGGTGCTTCTTCCCGAGGACGTAGCACTTCTCCCATCCCCGCCCGGCGGGCGCCCGGCGAGGGATGTACGTCCGAGAAGGAGGAAAGTCATGAAGTCCCAAGTTCGTGGCGGGACCAGATGGAAGCGGTTCGCCGTCGTGATGGTGCCCAGTCTGGCCGCGACGGCCGCCGTCGGTATCGGCCTGGCGCAGGGCGCGCTCGCCGCGTCGTTCAGCGTCTCCGGCCAGTCGTTCAAGGTCTCCGCCGACAAGCTGGTCGGCAAAGACTTCGTCCAGTACGGCAGTTACACCAACGGGTACGACCTCAAGGGCAAGGAGGCGCACCACCCGGTCGCCGTCTCCGGGTTCAGAAGCGCGACCATCACCAACATGTGCCAGTCCGTGGTGACGCCGGACGTGCCGTTCATCGGCTCGGTCAGCCTCAACCTGACGGCGGGCACCGGTGACACCCCGGTGACGGCCAAGAACCTCTACCTGGACGTCGCCGACCTCGACGCCGACGCGACCTTCACCAACATCGACATCGGTGTGGCGGCGAAGGACGCGGACAAGGGCCCGGGCATCCAGCCGGGGACCGAGAAGAACGTCAACCCGTACGGCTTCGCGCAGCAGGCCGAGGAGGCCGTGCTGACCAACGTGGAGCAGCGCGCGTGGGCGACCACCGCCGGCACGTTCAACCTCAGCAACCTGAGCCTGCGCCTGCACAAGGGCGTCAAGGAGTGTTACTGAGCACCGCCTGACGCGGGCGGGGGCGGCCCGCCCCCGCCCGCGTCACCCCTCTCACCACCGTTCTCCACGGCATTGCCGGTTCCAGGGAGCTGTTTTCCATGAGCGCCGAGTCTCCAGGTCCCCGCGGCCGATTCACCGACTGGCGGCTGCGGTTCCGCGCCTGGCGGCGCAGCCGGCCGTTCTGGGCCGGGCTGCTGACCCTGCTGGGCGGTCTGCCCATCGCCTACTTCCCCTACGCCAACCTCAAGCTCGGCCATCTGACGCTGACGATGGCCACCACCGCCGGGGCCGGTTCGCTGATCATCGGCGTCCTCCTGGTCACCCTGGGCCTGACGATGTGGTTCCAGTCGGTGGTCCGGGTCTTCGCGGGCATCGCCGCGATCCTGCTCGCCCTGATCTCCATACCCGTGTCGAACCTCGGCGGCTTCTTCATGGGCTTCCTCCTCTCGCTCGTCGGCGGTGCGCTGTCGATCTCCTGGGCCCCCTACGACCCGGACGAGCCGGACCAGCCGGGCGCGCCGGACGAGCCGGACGACGAACGGGGCACCGCGGCCGAGGACGACGTGCCCCCGGCCGCGGCCCCCGCCGCCGACGCCGTGACCGTGCCCGGCGCCCGCGAGGGGGACGAGCCCGGGGCGCCGGCCGCCACGCCAGAGACGACCGGGGGGAAGCCCAGTGCAGCGTGACGACACACCCGCGCGCGGGGGCAGCACCGGCCCCCGGCACGCCGCCCCCCGCAGATCGCTCCTGACGAAGGTGCAGGCCCCCGCCGGCCGGGCGATCGCGCTGGCGGCCATGCCGAGCGCACTGCTGTTCGGCATGGGGCTGACGCCCAAGATCGCGCTGGCCGACGAGCCGGGCAACCCCTTCGCTCCGGGGCCCTGCGTCACCCAGCCCGAGGACCCCGCGGAGGAGAAGGACGGCACACCGCCGCAGGAGGAGCCCGCCGACCAGGAGCCCGGCACCGGGCCCGAGCCCGAGCGGGACGACGCCACCGACACGCCGCAGGAGCCCGAAGCACCCGAGCCCGAGGAGCCGTCGCGGCCGGAGGAACCCGCCGCACCCGAGCCCGAACGGCCGGCCGAGCCGGAGCCGGAGAAGCCGGCCGAGCCCGAGCCCGACAACCCCTGGGACCCCCTCGGGGTGGGGGACGCGCTGAAGGACCTCTTCGGCCTCGGCGAGGAACCGGAGCGGGCCACCGCGGAGCGCGCCGACGCCGAGCCCGGGACGTCGTCCCCGGAAGACGGCACGCCGTCGCAGGAGGAGCCCGCCGAGAGCGCTCCCGAGCCGGCCGGGAAGCCCGGCTCCGCCGCCGAGGAGGAGGCGGCGGAGCGGGCCGAGCGGGAGATCCGCGACGCGGCCGAGAAGGCGGGGGCCGACGTCGAGGAGCTCCCCGAGGCGTCGCCGGACGAGGAGTCGGAGGGGGCCGAGGACGCCGCCGGGGCCGTCGAGGCCGGTCAGGAGTCACCGGCGCCCGGGGGCAAGGAACCCTTCCCCTGCCCCACGCACGACCCCGAGGCGCTGGCCGACGCCGAGCTGGAGCCCGGCCTTCCGCTGCTGCCGGACGAGCCGTGGCTGCTGGAGTCCTCGAAGCTCGTGCTCAGGGAGCTCGACTACCACGGCATCGTGGAGGTCAGGACGGCCGGCGGTGCGATCAAGAAGGTCCTGAAGTTCACGAGCGAGTCCGTGGACATCGGCGACCTGCACCAGCGGGTCACCGGCGCGCTCGGCGGGACGACCCACGTCGAGGCGGAGCGCGGCTCGACGTCCACCATCCGGAACGGCACGGTGACCATGTACACCGAGGAGCTGAAGGGCAACCTCTTCGGGCTGATCCCCGTGACGTTCAGCCCGGACACGCCGCCTCCGCTGAACGTGCCCTACGCCGTCTTCACCGACGTCAACGTCAAGCAGGCCGGGCAGTTCGGCGGCACGCTGACGATCCCCGGCATGAACCAGTACCACGACTGAGGACATGCCGAAGGGCCCGCGACCCGGGCCCTTCGGTGCTCCTCGTGCGGTGCGCCCGCACGAGGTGGTTCAGCTGTCGTGGCCGAGGTGCAGGACGCGCACCATGTTGGTCGTGCCGACGACGCCCGGCGGGGTGCCCGCCGTCATGATCATGACGTCGCCCTCGTTGTAGCGCTTGAGCTTGAGGAGCTCCCGGTCGACGAGGTCCACCATCGCGTCGGTGTTCTCCGCGTGCGGGACGACGAACGTCTCCACGCCCCAGCTGAGGGTGAGCTGGTTGCGCGTGCCCGGCTCCTCGGTGAAGGCGAGGATCGGCTGCTCGGCCCGGTACCGGGAGAGCCGGCGGGCGGTGTCCCCGGACTTGGTGAACGCCACCAGGGCCTTCGCGCCCAGGAAGTCGGCCATCTCGGCGGCGGCGCGGGCCACCGACCCGCCCTGGGTGCGCGGCTTCTTGCCCGGCACGAGCGGCTGGAGGCCCTTGGAGAGCAGCTCCTGCTCGGCCGCGATGACGATCTTCGACATCGTCTTGACGGTCTCGATCGGATACTGGCCGACGGAGGACTCGGCCGACAGCATCACCGCGTCGGCGCCGTCGAGGATCGCGTTCGCGACGTCGGACGCCTCGGCGCGCGTCGGCCGCGAGTTGGTGATCATCGACTCCATCATCTGCGTCGCCACGATCACCGGCTTGGCGTTGCGCCGGCACAGCTCCACCAGGCGCTTCTGCACCATCGGGACCTTCTCCAGCGGGTACTCCACCGCCAGGTCGCCACGGGCCACCATGACGCCGTCGAAGGAGAGGACGACCTCCTCCATGTTCTCGACGGCCTGCGGCTTCTCCACCTTCGCGATGACCGGCACGCGGCGGCCGACCTCGTCCATGACGCGGTGCACGTCGCGGACGTCCTTCGCGTCCCGGACGAAGGACAGGGCGACCATGTCGCAGCCCATCCGCAGCGCGAACCTGAGGTCGTCGACGTCCTTCTCGCTCAGCGCGGGCACGTTGACCGCCGCGCCGGGCAGGTTGATGCCCTTGTGGTCGGAGACGACGCCGCCCTCGATGACGATGGTGTGGACGCGCGGCCCGTCGACCTCGGTCACCTGCAGCGCGACGTTGCCGTCGTTGATGAGGATCGGGTCGCCCTTGGAGACGTCGGCGTTCAGGCCCTTGTAGGTGGTCCCGCAGATGGTCCGGTCACCGGGGACGTCCTCCACGGTGATCGTGAACTCCTCGCCCCGGACGAGCTCGACGGGCCCCTCGGCGAAGGTGCCCAGCCGGATCTTCGGGCCCTGGAGGTCGGCGAGCACGCCCACCGCGCGGCCGGTCTCCTCGCAGGCCTTGCGGAGTCGGGCGTACCGCTCCTCGTGCTCCCGCTGGGTGCCATGGCTCATGTTGAAGCGGGCCACGTTCATACCGGCCTCGATCAGCGTCTTCAGCTGATCGAAGGAGTCGACGGCGGGGCCCAGGGTGCAGACGATTTTGGAACGGCGCATGCGTGCGATCCTATCGTTTTGTTTAGAAGCCAAACGTACTGGGGGTGATCTGGCTCACCCGTTCGCGGCTGTGACCAGGGCATACGTCTGCGTGGCGATCTCCAGTTCCTCGTCGGTGGGGACCACCGCGACCGCGACCCGAGCGTACTGCGGCGAGATGAGCCGCGCCGTGGACGCCCGCTCGACGTTCAGCTCCTCGTCCACCGCCAGGCCCAGCACCTCCAGGCCCGCCACGGCGGCCCGCCGCACCGGGGCCGAGTTCTCCCCGACCCCCGCCGTGAAGGCCACGGCGTCGACGTGCCCCAGCACCGCCGTGTAGGCGCCGAGGTACTTCCGCAGCCGGTGCGTGTAGATCGCGAACGCCAACCGCGCCGCGTCGTCCCCTTCGTCCATCCGGCGGACGATCTCCCGCATGTCGTTGTCCCCGCACAGGCCGACGAGCCCGCTGCGCCGGTTGAGCAGGGTGTCCGCCTCGTCGACGCTCAGGCCCGCCACCCGGGCGAGGTGGAAGACGACCCCCGGGTCGATGTCCCCGGAACGGGTGCCCATGACCAGCCCCTCCAGGGGCGTGAGCCCCATGGAGGTCTCCACGCACCGCCCGCCCGCGACGGCGGACGCCGAGGCGCCGTTGCCCAGGTGCAGCACGATCACGTTGACCTCGGAGGGCTCCTTGCCCAGCAGCTCGGCGGTGCGCCGCGAGACGTAGGCGTGCGAGGTGCCGTGGAAGCCGTAGCGGCGGATGCGGTGCGCGTCGGCCGTCGCCACGTCGATCGCGTACCGGGCGGCGTGCTCGGGCATCGTCGTGTGGAAGGCGGTGTCGAAGACGGCGACCTGCGGCAGGCCGGGGTTCATCGCCCGCGCGACGCGGATGCCGCCGAGGTTGGCCGGGTTGTGCAGCGGCGCCACCGGCACCAGCCGTTCGATCTCCGCGAGCACGGCGTCGTCGACCACCGTGGGACGGGTGAAGGCGCGCCCGCCGTGCACCACCCGGTGCCCGACGGCGGCGAGGTGCGGGGAGTCGAAGCCGAGGCCGTCCGCCGCCAGCTCGGCGGCCAGGGCCTTCAGCGCGCTCTCGTGGTCCGGCGCCGCCAGGGCGCGTTCGCGCCGCGCGCCGTCGGCCGGGGTGTGCGTCAGCCGGGGCGCGGCCTCCCCGATCCGCTCCACCAGGCCCACGGCGAGCCGGGTGTGGTCGGCCATGTCCAGCAGCTGGTACTTCACCGAGGAGGAACCGCAGTTGAGGACGAGGACGTGGCGGGCGGTCATGCGGGGGTGCTCCCTTGCGAGGGTGCGTCGGCGGTGGCCGACGCCGGGTCCGGTGGTGCGGCTCCGCGCTGCTGGGCCTGGATGGCGGTGATCGCGACCGTGTTCACGATGTCCTGCACCAGCGCGCCGCGGGAGAGGTCGTTCACCGGCTTGCGCAGGCCCTGGAGCACCGGCCCCACGGCCACGGCCCCGGCCGACCGCTGCACGGCCTTGTAGGTGTTGTTGCCGGTGTTGAGGTCCGGGAAGATCAGGACGGTGGCCCGCCCGGCCACCGGGGAGTCCGGCAGCTTCGTCGCCGCGACGGAGGGCTCGACGGCCGCGTCGTACTGGATCGGCCCCTCCACCAGCAGGTCGGGACGCCGACCCCGCACCAGCTCGGTGGCCTGCCGCACCTTGTCCACGTCCGCGCCCGAACCGGAGCTGCCCGTGGAGTACGACAGCATCGCGATGCGCGGCTCCACCCCGAACCGGGCCGCCGTCGCCGCCGACTGGATCGCGATGTCCGCGAGCTGCTCGGCGTCCGGGTCCGGGTTCACGGCGCAGTCCCCGTAGACCAGGACCCGGTCGGCCAGGCACATGAAGAACACCGACGAGACGATCGAGGCGTCCGGCTTGGTCCGGATGATCTCGAACGCGGGCCGGATCGTCGCCGCCGTCGAGTGCGCCGCGCCCGAGACCATGCCGTCGACGAGGCCCTCCTGCACCATGAGCGTCCCGAAGTAGGAGACGTCGGCGACGATGTCGTAGGCCAGCTCGCACGTCACGCCCCGGTGGGCGCGCAGCCGGGCGTAGGTGTCGGCGAACCGCTCCCGCAGCGGCGAGGTCTCCGGGTCCACGACGCGGACGGTGGCGGCCGCACCCTCGCCGCCCCACTCGGCCTCGTCCGTGCCCGGGAGGCGCAGCTCGACGCCGAGCTCCGCGGCGCGCCGGCGGATCGCCGTCTCGTCGCCGAGCAGCGTCAGGTCGCAGACGTTGCGGCGCACGAGGACCTCCGCCGCGCGCAGCACCCGCTCCTCGGTCCCCTCCGGCAGGACGATGTGGCGACGGGCCGTGCGGGAGCGCTCGACCAGCTCGTGCTCGAACATCATCGGCGTCACGCGGTCGCTGCGGACGACGGCGAGCCGGTCGGTG
Organism: Streptomyces chumphonensis; assembly: GCF_014779715.1. GTDB lineage: Bacteria > Actinomycetota > Actinomycetes > Streptomycetales > Streptomycetaceae > Streptomyces > Streptomyces chumphonensis. The sequence goes on along the minus strand of NZ_JACXYU010000014.1, from coordinate 50,210 downwards.
AGCTGCCGGGTGTCGACGTGCGACTCGAAGAGCCCGAGCGCCACCTCCACCTTGCGCGGGCTGGCCGCGTTCAGCTTGCCCTCCAGCGAGAACAGCTCCACGGCGGTCGGGAAGGAGCCGCCGGGCACCGCGAGCACGGGGGTGCCGGGGGCGAGCCGCTCGGCCAGCGCCAGCGTCTCCTTGCCCGGGTGCTCGTCCAGGGTGAGCAGGACGCCCGCGATGGGCGGCGCGCCCGCCGAGTGCGCGGCCAGCGCCCCGACGACGAGGTCCGCCCGGTCGCCTGGGGTGATCACCATGCAGCCCTCGGTGAGGGCGGGCAGGAACGCCGGCAGCATCGCACCACCGAAGACGAAGTCCCGGCAGTCGCGGGCCAGCCCCGTCACGTCGCCGAGCATCACCCGCGCGTCCAGGGCGTCGACGACCTGCCGGACGGTCGGGGCGGAGAGCGCGGGCTCCTCGGGGATGACGAAGACCGGCTCGGGCAGGTGCCGGCCCAGCCAGCGGGCGGCCTCGGCGGCGTGCCCGTTGCGGACGCGGTTGGCGATCATGGCCAGCACCTCGCAGCCCAGCGAGGCGTAGGCGTGGTGGGCGTTGCGCACCTCGGCGACCACCGAGTCCGCGCCGCGGTCCAGTCCGGCGACGACCGGCAGCACGGGCGCGCCCAGCTCGTTCGCCAGCCGGGCGTTCAGCGACAGCTCGGCGGGGAGGTTCGTGTCGGCGAAGTCGGTGCCGAGGACGAGGACGGCGTCGTAGTCGGCCGCGATCTCGTGGTGGCGGTCGACCAGGCGGGAGATCAGCTCGTCGGTGCCCCGGTCGGCCTGGAGGGCGGCGGCCTCGTCGTACCCGAGGCCGGTCATCGCCCCCTGCGGCTGACTCAGCCGGTAGCGGCTGCGCAGCAGGTCCAGCATCGGATCGGGGCCGTCGTGGGTGAGCGGCCGGTACACGCCGATCCTGCCGACCTGCCGGGTCAGCAGCTCCATCACCCCCAGCTCGACGACCTGTCGGCCGTCGCCCCGGCCGATACCGGTGATGTACACACTGCGGTTCACCCGTCAGCTCCCCTGGGTCTACGGTGCGGTGCGAGGACGTCCGTGCGAGAAGGGGGAAGCGGCCGCGCGGCAGGCCCGCCCGGACCCTTCCCGCAGGACGCGTACCCGCTTCCGGCCCGTTGTGACCTGCGTCCGCCTCGACGATACGCGCGCACCGCGCGCCCCCGCACGTGCGGTGCGCGACCCCGCCGCGCCCCCGGCGCGACGCCTTCCCGGGCGCCGCGGCGCCCCGGGCACGGCGGGCGCAGCATGCGGACGGGCACGCGGCCGTGCGTTCAGAACATGAAACAATCCCCCCGCCCAACGTCGGACCGTCCCCGATCAGGAGTAGCGATCACATGCGTATCGGAGTCCTCACCGCCGGCGGCGACTGCCCCGGCCTGAACGCCGTCATCCGTTCGGTCGTGCACCGCGCGGTGGTCGACCGCGGTGACACGGTCATCGGGTTCGAGGACGGCTACAAGGGGCTGCTGGACGGCCGCTACCGCGAGCTGGACCTCAACTCCGTCGCGGGCATCCTCGCCCGGGGCGGCACCATCCTCGGCTCCGCCCGGCTGGAGCGCGGCCGTCTCGCGGAGGCGTGCGCGGAGGGCGAGGAGCTGCTCGGGCGGCTCGGCATCGACGCCCTCATCCCCATCGGCGGCGAGGGCACCCTCACCGCCGCCAGCATGCTCTCCCAGGCCGGGCTGCCCGTCGTCGGCGTGCCGAAGACCATCGACAACGACATCTCCGCCACCGACCGCACCTTCGGCTTCGACACGGCCGTCGGCGTCGCCACCGAGGCGATGGACCGGCTGAAGACGACGGCCGAGTCCCACCAGCGCGTGATGGTCGTGGAGGTCATGGGCCGCCACGCCGGCTGGATCGCCCTGGAGGCGGGCATGGCGGGCGGCGCGCACGGCATCTGCCTGCCGGAGCGGCCGTTCCAGGTCGACGCGCTGTGCAAGATGGTCGAGGAGCGGTTCTCGCGCGGCAAGAAGTTCGCCGTGATCTGCGTGGCCGAGGGCGCCCGCCCGGCCGAGGGGAGCATGGCCTACGAGAAGGGCGTCATCGACCAGTACGGCCACGAGCGCTTCACCGGCATCGGCAACCGGCTCGCCCGCGAGCTGGAGGACCGGCTCGGCAAGGAGGCCCGCCCCGTCATCCTCGGCCACGTCCAGCGCGGCGGCACGCCGACCGCCTACGACCGCGTCCTCGCCACCCGCTTCGGCTGGCACGCCGTGGAGGCCGCCCACCGGGGCGACTTCGGCATGATGACGGCCCTGCGCGGCACCGACGTCGTCATGGAGCCGCTCGCCGACGCCACCCGCGAGCTGAAGACCGTCCCGCAGGCCCGCATGGACGAGACCGAAGCCGTCTTCTGACACCCGCCGCACCGGTCACCGCACCACCGAATGCCGCACCACCGCACGACCGCCGCCGCATCCGGCGTCCTGCCCCCCAACGGCGTGGGGCAGCCCCTTCCGCACCACCCCGCCGCGCCCCGCGCCCGGCCGCGCCTCACCGGCGCCAGTGGTACAGGTGCTCCGGCCGCCCCGCTCCGTAGCGCTGGGCCCGCTCCGCCAGCCCCTGCTCCGCGAGGTGCTCCAGATACCGCCGGGCCGTCACCCGGGACGTTCCCGTCAGGCCCCCCACGGCGCTCGCCGACAGCCCCTCCGCCGCGTTCCGCAGGTGGTCGACGACCGCCTCCAGCGTCCGGTTGCTCATGCCCTTCGGCAGCGGCCCGCCGACGCTGCCGCGCAGCGCCGCGAACGCCCGGTCCACGTCCTGCTGCGCCGGGGCCCCGCTGTGCGCCACCAGCCGCTCGCGGAACTCGGCGTACCGCTCCAGCTTGTCCCGCAGCGCCGCGAAGGTGAAGGGTTTCAGCAGGTACTGGACGACGCCGTGCGCCACGACGGACCGCACGATCTCGACGTCCCGCGCCGAGGTGACCGCGATGACGTCGGTGAGATCGCCCCGGGCCCGCAGCGCCCGGCACACCGCGAGCCCCGTCATGTCCGGCAGGTAGAAGTCCAGCAGCACCAGGTCCACCGGCTCGCGCGCGGTGCGGTCCAGGGCCTCGACGCCCCGGTGCACCGCCCCGACCGCCGTGAAACCCGGCACCCGCTCCACGAACTGCACGTGCGCGTCCGCGATGCGCGGGTCGTCCTCCACGACGAGGGTTCTGATCACGGTGCCTCGGTTCCCCGGCCCGCCGGGCCGGTACGCAGCCGCACGGTGAAGACCGCGCCGTCGCCGCTGTGCACGCCGACCTCACCGTCATACCGGTTGATGACCTGTTTGACCAGTGCGAGTCCGAGCCCCCGGCCCCGCCCCGCACCCCGGCCGCCGTCACCGTCCGCGAAGCCGCCGCCGGGGGCGTCCTTGGTGGAGAAGCCCCGCCGGAAGATCGCGTCCAGGTGGGCGCCGTCCACACCCCGCCCCGAGTCGGCGACGCGGACGTACAGGGCGCCGTCGCCCTCCGTGCGGGCGGTGACCCGCACCCGGCGCGGGGTCTCGCCCGCGAGCGCGGCCTCGATGGCGTTGTCGACCAGGTTCCCCACCAGGGTGACCAGGTCGCGCGGGGCGATCCGGGTGGGCGTGACGGCGGTGTCGTCGGTGACGTCCAGCTCCACGCCGCGTTCCGCCGCCTGGGCGGCCTTCCCCAGCAGCAGCGCCGCCAGCGCCGGTTCCTCCACCGAGCCCGTCAGCCGGTCCGTGAGCTGCTGCGCGGAGGCCAGCTCCACCGTCGCGAACTCCACGGCCTCCTCCGTGCGGCCCAGCTCCACGAGCGTCACCACGGTGTGCAGCCGGTTGGCCGACTCGTGCGCCTGCGCCCGCAGCGCCTCGGCGAAGCCCCGCACCGACGCCAGCTCCCCGGCCAGCGCCTCCAGGTCGGTGTGGTCGCGCAGGGTCATGACGGCGCCCAGCTCCCGGCCGTCGTGCCGGAACCGCTCCTGGTTCACCACCAGCACCCGGTCACCGACGACGCACAGCGCGTCGTGCACGGGCGTGCCCGACGCCAGCATCCCGCCCAGCGGGGCGCTCAGCCCCAGCCCGGCCACGGGACGCCCCTCCGCGCCCTCGGGCAGGCCCAGCAGCCGCCGCGCCTCGTCGTTGGCCAGCGTCAGCCGCCCACCCGGATCGACGATGAGCAGCCCCTCGCGGACGGTGCGGAGCACGGCGTCGTGGTGCTCGTACAACCGGGCGATGCCGGGTGCGCCGAGGCCGAACGTCTGCCGCCGCAGCCGTCGGCTGATGCCCCAGGAACCGGTCGCCGCCACCACCAGCGCCCCGCCCGACACGGCACCGACCGGCGCCAGCCGCCGCCGCACGTCGTCCCCGATCTGCTCCTGGAGGATGCCGACGGACACCAGCCCCCGCACCCGTCCGGCCGCGTCCCGCACCGGTACCACCGCCCGTACCGAGGGCCCGAGCGTCCCCCGGTACGTCTCGGTGACGACGCCGCCCTCCAGCGCCGGGGCGATCGTCCCGAGGAACGGCCGCCCCACCCGGTCCGGGTCCGGGTGCGAGTAGCGCGTGCGGTCGGGGGCCATGAAGACGACGAAGTCGGTGCCCGTGGCCGCCCGCACCGACTCCGCGAGCGGCTGGAGCGTGCGCCGCGGAGCCGGCCGCGCGTAGGCGTCCCGCACGCTCGGCAGCTCGGCCACGCCCAGGCTGAGCGTGGTCACCTTGCGCTCGGCGTCCTCCTCGCTGTCGTCGCGCGCGTCGAGCACGACCAGGAGCGCGCCCGCCCCGACCAGTACGACGATCACCGCGAGCTGGAGGACGAACAGCTGCCGGGCGAGGCTGGGCCGGTTCCGCATCCCCGCATTCTGGCGCGGAGGCCGCCCGGTGCGGAGGCCGCCGGGAGGCGGCCGGTCAGAACCCTCCGCCGAAGTCGCCGCCGCCGAACCCGCCGACGTCCCCGCCGAACCCGCCGCCCCCGAAGTCGCCGGGGGAGAAGTCGGAGCCCGAGACGTCGCCGCCCGCGGCGTCCGTGCCGGCGCCGTAGCCGTAGGCGCCGGGGCCCGTCATCATGCCGCCGAGCATGGTGCCCATGAGCAGCCCCGGCAGCAGCGCGCCGCCGAAGTAGCCGCCCGCCCAGGGCCCGTACACGGGCCCGGCGTTCCAGTAGGGCTGCGGGCCGCGGTCGGTGGGCACCATCCGGGAGTCGGGCTCCTCACCCTCGGCGAGGCGTTCCGCGTCCGCCGCGCAGGCCGGGACCGGCCGTGTCGTCCCGCCCGGCGGCGCCCACCGCACGTCCGTGACGGACGGGCCGTGCCGGGGGTCGAAGAAGCACGGCGTGCGGTCCTCCTTCGGCAGCGGCGCCCCCGTGCGCCGGGCGTCGAGGGTGGCGAGCGCGAAGCGCCCCTCGGCCAGCCGCTGCGTGACCGGCTGGACGTCGCGCGGCTCGCGGGCGCCGGCCATGCCCTCCTTCGCGCCCTCGTAGGCGTCCAGGGCGCGGGTGTAGTCGGTGCGCATGGCGTCGTCCGCGCCCGGCTCGCCCGGCCGGAAGTCGAGCCGGTTGAGCTCCTCGCCGAACGCGGTGATGTCCTCGTCGACGACGACCCGCAGCTTCTCCAGCTCCGCGCGCCGCCGCTCCTCCTCGCGCCTGCGGGAGCGGCGGCGCAGGGCGTAGAAGCCGACGCCGCCCGCGAGGAGCAGCCCGCCGAGGGTCGCGAGCCCGGCCGCGCCCGAGCCCTCGGTGCCGCCCTCGTCCCACGAGGCCGGTGCGGTGCCGTCGGCCTGGGGCAGCGCCTCGTCCACGAAGGAGGTCAGCTGCGTGGTGGCGTCCTCGTGCTCCCGCTCGACGGCGCCCTCCAGGTTGGCCACGGCGTCGCGCGACATCACCTGGGAGTCGGCCCCGGCACTGAAGCCGTCGCCGAGCTGGACGGCGTACACGCCGGTGACGCCGGTGAGCGCCCGCAGGTCCGCCAGCACGGTGTCCGGGGGGAACTCGTCCGTCGCGGGCAGGACGGCGACGAAGACCGGCTTGTCCGCGTCCTCGATGCGGGCCTCCAGTCGGGCCTCCTCACCCGAGGACAGCTCGGACCGGGCCTCGGGATGGACGTAGACCGGGTCCTGCCGCAGCTCCTCCGCGACGGCGCTCACCCCGTCCTGGGCGGGGGCCGCGCCGAGGGCGGGGACCGGAGCCGCGAGCAGACCGGCGGCGAGCAGGCTTCCGCACAACGCGCGGAGGGCGGTGGTGGCGGAGGTCGTCATGGCGGTCCCCTCGGTACGGCTGCCCCGCGCGCCCGCACCGGCCGCCTCCGGGGCCCTGCGTTCTCTCCAGGTAACGCGCCCGGCGCGGCGGTCGTTCCCACGTCAGCCGGTGCCGCGCAGCGCGGCCAGGTGGGCCCAGAAGTGCTCGGTCACCTCGTCCAGGTACTGCCGCCCGGCGTCCACGGAGTTGCTGCCGGTCTCCGTCTCGGTGGAGATCCAGCTCAGGGAGGAGAAGCTGCGTTTGTGGAACTCGTCGTTCAGCCGCTCCAGCACGCGTTCGACCGTGGACCGCTCCAGGGTCGGCAGCAGCTTGTGCACCGGCTTCACGTACGCCTGCCAGCGCGATCCGGCCGCGCTGCGCAGGTACCCGCGCAGGGCGCCGTCCTTGCCGATCAGCTCGATGTGCGTCCTCGGCGAGAGGTCCAGGGTGACGGCGAGCGTCGCGGCCTGCTGGTCGCTGCCGGTCCACTTCCCCGTCCGCTCGACCTCCGCGTACCGGGCCGTCGGCATCCCGATGCGGAGCGCGACGTCGGACTGGGCGATGCCCTTGAGCAGGCGGTACTCGTGCAGGGTGCGCGGGGTGCCCAGCAGGTCGCCGGGTGCGCACCACAGGGCGCCCGCGAGCGCGGCCAGCTCCGTCTCGTTCGGGCCGGCCTCCTGGAGCTCCCAGGCGGCGATGGTCTCGGGGGCGATCCGGAGCCCGAAGGCGGCCCACATGCCGTAGGAGACGTGCGCCGGCGTCATGCCGAGGGACTCCCGCAGGCGGCGGGCCGCCGCGGCATCGAAGGGCGGTCGTGCGTGCATTCCGGTCACGCTAAGCCCGGTGACAGCGCGTGACCTACAGTGCGTTCACCCGAATCAACAAACTGTAGAAAGCTCCAGTGCTCACCGACCCGTCTCCTCCTGCGGGGCGTCCTCGCGGTGGAGGAAGGTGTTGAGCAGGTCGCCGACGGGATGGTCGGCCTCGTTGGGGTGGCGCAGGGCGAGGCCGGTGTCGATGGCGTACCGGTTGCGGCGGCCCACACGGGTCCGGGTCAGGTACCCGGCCCTCTCCAGGTCGGCCACGATGAGCTGCACGGAGCGTTCGGTGATGCCGATGACGGACGCGACGTCCCGCAGCCGCGCTTCGGGGTCGCGCGCCAGGCACAGCAGGACGCGTGCGTGGTTGGTCAGGAAGGTCCAGCTCTCGCCGCGGGTCGGGGGAACGCTCATGGGCACAGGCTACGCGCTTCGGGCGAACATATATTGACGAAAATTATTTCGCGTAAATATTGACGCGCAAAACTGTTCGGGTGAAGCTGGACGTGTCACACCGCCTCCCCGGAAGGGAGCCGTTCCGTGCACCTCTCCCTCACGCCCCACGCCGCGCCGCCGCCCGGCCGCACCTCCCTTCCCCGGCCGGGCGCCGCCGTCCTCACCGACCACCCCGAGGACGTGCGGGTGGTGGACCACGCCGCCCGCACCGCCGCCGCCCGGGGCGTGCCGCTGCTGCTCATCTCGGTCCTGCCGCCCGCGCCCCCGAGCCCGGTCTCCGACCTCGACGCCCTCGCCGTGCTGAGCCGGGTCCTGCCGACGGTCGGCCGGGCGCGGATCGGCTACATCCCGGCCGTCTACCGACCGCCCGAGGCCGACGGACGGCCGGAACGCGGGCTGCGCGCGGCGACCGGGCTGCTGGACCTCGTTGTCCGGCACCACGCGCCCCTCGTGCACGCGTCCTGCGCCAACCCGGGAGGCGTCGACGCGCACACGCTCATCGCGGCCACCGCCGCCCGTGGCCGGCCCGCCGTCCGTGCCGTACCCCCGGCGGCGGGCCCGTCGACCCACCGCCCGACGCGTTGTTCCTGCACCCCGGCCGGGCCCGCCCGGTTCCGGGTCGACCCACCCGTACCGCCCCGAGGAACCCACCACCATGAATGACCTCTCGTTCCCGGTCCCGCTGTGGGTGTGGGCCGCCGTCACGCTCGGCATCGGCGTGATGCTCGCTGTCGACCTGCTCGCCCACCGCGACAACCACGTCATCGGTTTCCGGGAGGCCGCGATCTGGAGCGCCGTCTGGATCGCGGCCGGCCTCGGCTTCGGGCTCGTCCTGTGGGCGTGGCAGAGCGGGGAGGTGGCCTCCACCTACTACGCCGGGTACCTGATCGAGAAGGCCCTGTCCATCGACAACGTCTTCGTCTTCGCGCTGATCTTCTCCTTCTTCTCCGTCCCCGACGCCTACCAGCACAAGGTCCTCTTCTGGGGGGTCGTCGGAGCCCTGGCGGCCCGGCTGGTGTTCATCTTCGTCGGCGCCGAACTCCTCCAGGTGTTCTTCTGGACCGCCTACCTGTTCGGGGCGTTCCTCGTCTGGACCGGCTGGAAGATGGCCTTCTCGAAGGACGAGGAGGTCCACCCCGACCGCAACCCGGTCGTCCGCCTGGTGAAGAAGGCCATCCCGACCGACTCCCGCTTACACGGGGACCGCTTCTTCATCCGCGTCGACGGACGCCGCGTCGCCACGCTGCTGTTCGTGGTGCTCGTCGCGATCGAGGCCACCGACCTGATCTTCGCCGTCGACTCCGTCGCCGCCGTCCTGGCCATCACCACCAACACCTTCCTGGTGTGGACGGCCAACGCGTTCGCCGTGCTGGGCCTGCGCAGCCTCTACTTCTGCCTGGCCGGACTCCTGCGCCGCTTCCCGTACCTCCACTACGGCCTGGCGGCCCTCCTCGTCTTCGCCGGGGCCAAGCTCATCCTGTCCGAGACCCCCGTGGGCAAGCTCCCGATCCCCCTCACCCTCGGCTTCATCGCGGTCACCATCACGGTCTCCCTCGGCTGGTCCCTCCTCGCCACCCGCGACGAGGACGTCCCCGCCGAGGGCGCCCCCGAGACGCCCCATCACCCCGCCGACCCCGCCTCCCCCCTCGACCCGGCCGCACCCGCCGACCCCCGGACCGAACACCAGCCGGAAGGACGCCCCGCCCCATGACCCCGGACACCCACCTGGCCGACCTCGGCAGCCACTCGGCCTTCCTCGTCCGTGGCGACGACGGTCGGGCGTTCCTGGCCGAGGAGCGCGCCCGGCTGGCCCGCCTCTTCCCGCAGGGCACGGTCGAGGAGCACTACGTCGTCCACCTCAGCGTGGCGCGGACCTGAACAGGTTCGACCACCGGGCGCGGAGGAGGAGAGCGAGCGCCGAGGCGGCGAAGAGGGCGGCCGTCACCAGCAGCCAGCGGCCGAGGAAGACGTCGTCCGGCAGGGCGGTGTTGCGGGTGAAGTGGGGCACCCGGCGGAGGATCAGCGGGTACCAGACGAGCAGCAGCAGGCCGGCGAGGAACACCGGCACCCGCACATGGTTGACCCACCTCCCCGGCGGGCTGCGCAGCGCCGCCCCGCCCAACCGGTCCGCGCCCGCGTACAGCGGCAGGAACACCAGGTCGTGGAGGAGGGCCGCGCCGACGAACCACACCAGGACGCCGACCGTGTCGCCGTCCAGCAGCCGCACCCCCGCGTACAGCGTCACCGTCAGCGAGGCCAGCAGGAGCAGCAGGTGCAGGGGGGAGGCGCCGTACCAGCGCCGCAGTCGCCGCATCAGACCGCTCCGAACGTCAGCCGCGTGACCCACTTGGTGTTGTGCACCCCCGGCGCCGCCGGGACGATCACCCGCGCCGGGTAGCCGTGGTCGGGGGAGAGGTCGGCGCCGTTGACCCGCAGGGCGAGCAGCGACCGCCGGTCGCCGACCTGGTTGTCGCGCAGGGCCGCCGAGCGGAAGGCTCCACGGCTCTGCACCGACTCGACGAACACGCCCTCGTCCTCCCCTGCGGTCCCGCCGACCAGCGCGCCCAGCCGGGCGAGCCGCACCCCGCTCCACAGCTGGTCACCGGTGGACCAGCCCTCCACGCAGGCGATGGGCAGCGCCGCCTCGTCCTGCGGCAGCGCGAGGAGCTGCGCCCGCGTGAACACCCGTTCCCGCCCACCGGCCCGCACCACCAGCCGCCAGTCGTCGCCGAGTTCCTCGGGCCGGATGCCGACGGCGGCGGGCGTCTTGTTGACCTGGAAGCCGTTCGGCCCCGGCCCCGGGTCCTGGCCGTGCGGGGCGAACAGGGCCGTCCCGCGCAGGGAGCCGCCGATGCTCTGCCCCGCCGTCGTCACGAACAGCAGCAGCGAACCGGCCCCGACGACGCCCAGCGCGCCGCGCCGGGAGATCGTCGGAGCCGCCGGTGCGGGGGAGGCCAGCCCGTCCTCGTCCCCGGTGTGCCGTCGTCCCCGCAGGGCCCGCACCATCACCGGCACACGCGTGGCGATGTGCACGACGAACGCGGCGATGAACACCCACGAGCCGTAGAAGTGCAGCGGGTAGAACGAGCCCGGGAAGATGTACTCCAGCTGCACGTTGAGGATGCCGGTCGCGAAGACGAACAGCACACCGCCGACGAGGAACAGCAGCGACAGCCGCTCCAGCGCGTGCGCCGCCGACCGGAGCGGCGGCCACACGAACAGCTTCGGCACCACCGACCACAGCTTGGCCAGCAGCACCGGCACCAGCACGATGCCGAGGGTGACGTGCACCCCCTGCGTGAGCCGGTACAGCCAGTGCGGGTCGGTGGGCCAGGCGAACAGGTAGAAGCCCAGCCACCCCCGGTCCGGTGTGGTGTCGTTGCCCCGCAGATCGGGGTTGTACGCCGCGTACGACAGCAGCCCCGTCACGAACAGCACCGGCACGCCGACCAGCAGCACCGCGCCCAGCACCGAGGTGAACCGCACCCCGCGCACCGGGCTGCGCCAGAACCCCGGACGCGCCGGGCCCGGCGGAGGCTCCCGCAGCCGCTCCCGCAGCCGCGTGCCCGGCACGCCCTTCGGGTCGTACCGCGTCGCGCCTCGCCCTGACGGCGTGTCATCCTGCTGCATCGCGTCCTCCGGCGTCGTCCCCGAAGGACGCTAGTCATCGCCGGGGTCCCGTCGGCGGCGCGACACGTGGCGGTACGCTGTCCGGATCACGGAGCAGGACGAGGGACTGAGGAGGTGGGACCCATCAACGCCGTTGCAGGCCGGGCGCTCTCACCTCACCCCGCGTAGGAACGCGACCGCGTGAGCGCCCTTCGGTACCGAAAGGCACGCCGTGCGCATCTCCGAACCAGCCGTACCACCCCTGTCCGGCCCTCTTCCCGGGCCGCTCGTCGCCCGACTCCGCGCCGCCGGGTGCGTCTTCGCCGAGGACGAGGCCCGCCTGCTGCTCGCCACGGCCGAGGGGCCGTCCGGCCTCGCCCGCATGGTGGAGCGGCGCGTCGCCGGTGAGCCGCTCGAACACGTCCTCGGCCACGCCGCCTTCTGCGGACTGCGCATCGCCCTCGAACCCGGCGTCTTCGTGCCCCGCCGCCGCACCGAACACCTCGTCCGGCGGGCGCTGGCCGGGAACCGCCGGGCGGACGTCGTCGTCGACCTGTGCTGCGGCTCGGGCGCCGTCGCCGCCGCGCTCGCCGACGCCCTCGCCCCGGCCGAGCTGCACGCCGCCGATGTCGACCCCGCCGCCGTCCGCTGCGCCCGCCGCAACCTCGCCCCCTACGGCGGAACCGTCCACGAGGGCGACCTCTTCGCACCCCTCCCGCCCGCGCTGCGTGGCCGTATCGAGCTCCTGACGGCCAACGTGCCCTACGTCCCCACCGGCGAGGTGGCGCTGCTGCCGCCCGAGGCCCGGCTCCACGAGCCGCGCGCCGCACTCGACGGCGGCGGGGACGGGCTGGAGGTCCTGCGCCGGGTCGCCGCCGAGGCGGCCGGCTGGCTGGCCCCCGGCGGCCGGCTCCTGGTCGAGACCGGTGAACGCCAGAGCGCGGCGGCGGTCGCCGTCCTCGCCGGGAGCGGGCTGCTGCCGCGTGTGCACCACTCGGCGGACCCGCCCGCCACCGTGGTCACCTCCCGGCGTCCGCCGGGCGGGTGACCCGTCGTCCGTCGACCACCCCCGTGTCCTGTCGCCCGTGCGTATCGTTGACCGTGCGGCTGCGCTGTGTGGCGCGGCGGGGAGGGAGCGGCACCGTGACCGTCGAACTGGCTGACAGGATCGAGATGGCCGACGACGACGCAGAAGAGCTGACGCTGGATGCGCTGTTCGATCAACTGCTGCCCGTCCCCGAGGGCTACAAGGTCGAAATTGTCGAGGGGACAGTCCACATGTCGCCGCAGCGCCGCATCCACTGGAAGATCATCAGCAGGGTGCACCTTCAACTGGTCGAACACTTCGGTGACGATGAGAGCATCGATTCCGATGTCCGTTTCGACTTCCCCGGGCACCTGAACGGCTTCGCCCCCGACCTGACGAAGGTCAGGGAGGGGGCCGAGGCCGACGCCAAGGGGCGGCTGGCGCCGGAGGACCTGGAGTTCGTGCTGGAGGTCATCTCCAAGGGCACCGGGGTCAACGACTACGGGGTGAAGCTGCGGGCGTACGCGGCCGCCGAGGTGCCGGTCTACCTCATCGCCGACCCCTACGTCGGCCGCTGCCACCTCTACACCCACCCCAAGGACGGCGCGTACCGCACCGAGCTCATCGCCGACTTCGGTGAGCCCATCGACCTCACCCAGACCGACCTCGGCCTCGTCCTCGAAACGGACCGCTTCCCGCGCGAGTGACGGCCGCCGATGCCCTCGGTCGGTGTCCTCGGCCGATCCCCTCAGCCGAGGACGTCGGCCAGCAGCGCGGCCGTCTTCGCCACCAGGGCGTTGTCGTTCGGCCCCTCCGGCAGCGTCGGCTTGGTCGTCAGCACGGCCATGACGATCGGCGGCCTCCCCGGCGGCCGGACGACGCCGACGTCGTTGGCCACCCCGTAGTCGCTGCCCCCGCCCGTCTTGTCCGCCAGCACCCAGTCGTCCGGCAGCCCCGCCCCGAAGCGCGCGCCGTTGGTGGTGTTGGCCACCAGCCAGCCCGTCAGCCGTTCGCGGTCGCCCCGCGTGAGCGCGTCGCCCACGACGAGGCGCGCGTACGTCCGGCCGATCGCGCGCGGGCTGGTGGTGTCGGTGACGCGCCACGGCTCCGCCGAGTTCAGCTCCGGCTCCCAGCGGTCCAGGCGTGTCGTGCGGTCGCCGAGCGAGCGGCTGAAGCGGGTCACGGCCGTGGGGCCGCCCAGCTCACGCAGGAGCAGGTTCGCCGCGCCGTTGTCGCTCTCGCTGACGGCGGCGGCGCACAGCGCCTCGACCGTCATCCCGCCCGACACGTTCTCCGCCCTGCTGGTGACGGGGGCGTACCCCGACGCCTCCACGTACTCCAGGCGGTAGCGGATCCGCCGCGCCAGGAACTCCCCGTCGCGGTCAAGGTCCCGCAGGATCGCGGCGGCGGCGAGCGTCTTGAAGACCGAGCACATCGGGAAGCGCTCGTGGGCCCGGTGCACCACGGTCCTGCCGGTGGCCAGGTCGCGGGCGAACACCCCGAGCCGCGCGGTGTGCTCCCGCTCCAGCCGCCGCAACTCCCGCACGACGCCCTCGCCGCCGCCCGGCGCCTCCGCCCGCGCGGTGCCGTCCGAGGCCGACGCCAGCCCGGCGGCCAGGACCGTCCCCGCACCCATCGCCATGACGGCCCGGCGGGCCGGTCGTACGTCTGCGCTCACCACGCGTCGCCTCCCTTGCGTGTGGATCTTCCACCATCCAACACGCGTGTAGGTGCTCCGTAGTTGCTCGGCGCGCCCTGCGAGGCCCGACCGTCAGCCGACGCGGTCCCGCCCGAAGCGACGGACGAAACGGCGCTGCCAGGGCGTCTCGACGGCCCTCCGGTGGTAGCGGCGGCGGACGTAGGCCACGGCACCGTCCGCCGGGACGCCGTCCAGCACGGCCATGCAGGCCAGCGCCGTGCCCGTCCGGCCGACGCCGCCCCCGCACGCGACCTCCACCCGTTCCGACGCCGCCCGTACCAGTGCCTCGGCGAACCGCTCCCGCGCGCCGCGCGGGTCCTTCGGCAGCCGGAAGTCGGGCCACCGCACCCAGGCGGCCTCCCACGGTGTGGGCGGCGGCTCCTCGCCGAGCAGGTACAGCCCGAAGTCAGGAGACGGCCCCTCGGGGAGTCCGTTCCGCAGCGCCCGCCCCCTCAGCAGGACGCCGGACGGCAACCGCAGCACCCCCGCCGCGTCCGGCTCCCACAGACCCGTGGACCCGCTCACGCCTTCGCGACGTCCACCAGGAACGCCGACCACGCGTCGGACGGGAAGCTCAACGTGCCCCGCCCGGTCTGCTTCGAATCCCGCACGTGCACGGTCGCGCGGGAGCAGGCCGCCACCTCCACGCATGCCCCGCCGCTGGAGTCGCTGTAGCTGGATTTGAACCAGTGCAAGTCGATCACTGCTTCCACTCCTCCGCGGATTTCCGAATCAGCTCCAGCGATTGGTCAGGGCTGAGAGCTTGTGCGCGGATCATCGCATAGCGCTGAACCAACTCCGTTACGCGGTCCGGGGTCGTGATGAGCCGACTGTGGTGCTGCACTTCGAGGTGTACGAATTGCCGGTGCTGCGGCGTGACCACGATGTGCATGGGTCCGGGCAGGCCAGCGTGCGAGCGGCGTGATCCTCTGTCCAGCGGAGTGATCTGGACGGTGACGTTGGGTGCCTCAGAGACCTCAGCCAGGTGCTGCATCTGCTGGTACATACACCTGCGGTCACCGACCTGGCGTTGAATCACGGACTCGTCCATGACCACCTCGATCAATGGGACTGGAGTCCTGCGACTGAGCGTCGACTTCCGGTCCATTCGTGCCTGCGTCAAATGATCGATCTCGTCGACCTCAAGGGGCGGGTAGCCGCACTCAAGTACAGCGCGCGCATACTCCTCGGTCTGTAGGAGACCGTCAACCACCATGTTCTCGTAGGCAGCCACGCTCAGAGCGGTCTGTTCGAGGAGCGCGTAGTCCTTGAAGTGGGGTGGGTAGCGGTCGGCTTCCAGGTGCGGACCCAGCTTCGACAAGACCTGGCGGCCGTCGAAGAGTTCTCGGTCGAGGAGGGCGAGCATCTTCATGGTGACGCCGTCCTTGCACGTCTCCAGCTTGCTGATGGCCGCCGCCGTGTAGCCGATGCGCTGGCCGAGCTCCTCCTGGGACCACCCCTTCTCCTCGCGTGCCGAGCGCACCAGATCCGCGATGGCCCGGCGTGTACCGGAGGCTGACTCCCGCTGTTCTTCGGTGGCCATGGTGTTCTCCCCTTTCAACATGGCTCAACACGCCACAACCCGCGTTCGAGCAGGCTCGACAGTCGGTGACTCGTCGAGTTCACTTCGTTACATAAAGTAGGTGACCGCGCTGACAGTGGTCCCGTGAACAGGGAAATGCGTGATCCGAACGTCCCGTGGGTGCCGCTGCTCGGAGTGCAGTTGCGTCTGGCGGGGGTCTACTTCGACGCCGTCCGGGTGCGGGGCCCGCAGGGGCGGCACATCGCCCTGCGGTTCGCCGAGCTGACCGGGGGCGATCCCGGCCCGGTGATCCTGGAGCGGGACGGGGAGCGGGCGGTGTACTTCCTCATCGCCCCCGGCAGCGAGGCGCGGCGGCGCTGGCCCGCCGGGGCGGAGCTGCTGACGAGCGGGGGCACCTCCCGCGACCCGCGCAGCAGCTATGTCGGGGTGCCCGCGCTGGCGGGTGGGACGTGGCCGCTGAGCTGGCACACACCGCCCTCGCCGGACGGCCGCATGGTGCACACGGCGCTGCTGCACGCGGTGCTGTGGGCGGTGCACCGGGCCGGTGCGGGTGTCGCGGGGCGCTGCGGCCGCGACGTGCCCCGTGCGCGCGACCGGGCGCGCGAGGGGGCGGGGGAGCCGGGAGACTGAAGGCAGGGCAGACGTGCGGAGGAGGGCCTGCCGTGGCGTGGCGTACCGCTGAGGACGTCTACATCCACCATGTGCTGACCGGACTGGTGGCCGGGGTGACCGTGCAGGACGCCCGGGGGCGGGTCGTCGCGGTGAACCGGCGGGCACGGGAGCTGCTGGGCCGTACGGGACGGGAGATGATCGGGCGCGACGCGCACGACCTGCTGCACCGGGGTCCGGCCGGAGAGCCGCTGCCACGGTCGCAGTGCCCGCTGATGCGGGCGTTCCTGGCCGGGCACACCGAGCAGTTCGACCACCAGTGGTTCCAGCGTGGGGACGGGGGGCTGCTGCCCGTCGCGGGAATGATCATGCCGTACCTGTTCGCGGGGTCGCGGGAGGGGGCCGCCGTCGCGTTCTACGAGCGGGCGTCCACCGCCCTGGGGAACGATCCGGCTCCGCCCGACCATGTCGCCGCGCTGGCGGACCTGGCGGACCGGCTGGCGCTGGTCTCCGAGACGACGGCGGTGCTGACCTCCACGCTGGACCTCCAGGAGGGGCTGCGGCGGCTGGTGCGGCTGGTCGTCCCCCGTTTGGCGGACTGGGCGGTGGTGGATCTGCTGAGTGAGACGGGAAGCCTCCAGCGGGTGGCCGTCGTGCACATGGAGAACGGGCGGCACGTGGAGGTGGCCGAGCTGGCGGGTCCGATGCCGCCGCTGCTGGAGACGTCCCGCAGGCCGCTGTCGCGGGTGCTGCGGGGTGCCACGGCCTCACTCTTCGTGAGCCGGGACGACTACGTCGGCCCGCCGGACTCGGGTGTCGCGGCGGTGCAGCACGACCTCTTCGACCTGATCGGGATGCGCTCGGCGATCATCGCGCCGCTGCCGGGGCCGCGCCGGGTGCACGGTGCGCTGACGCTCGCCCGCACGGACAACCCGAAGCCCTACGACGCCGCCGAGCTGGCCCTGGTCGACGACATCTCCCGCCGCGCCGGGCTGGCCGTGGACAACGCGCAGCTCTACGCCGGTCAGCAGCGGGTGTCCGAGACGATGCAGCGGCACCTGCTGCCGCGTCCGCCGGACGTGCCGGGGCTGGAGATGGAGTGCCGGTACCGGGCGGCGCCGCAGGCCTCGCGCGTCGGTGGGGACTGGTACGACGCCTTCCGGCTGCCGGACGGCGCCACGGCGCTGGTGATCGGCGACATCCTGGGCCACGACCTCCAGGCCGCCGCGTGCATGGCGCAGGTGCGGAACATGCTGCGGGCCTTCGCCTGGCAGGAGGCCGACGGGCCGAGTGTGACCGTCGACCGGCTGGACCGCTCGCTGGTGCACATCAGCGAGGCCGAGACGGCGACGCTCGTCTTCGCCCGGCTGACTCCGGCGGGCCCGGACGGCGGCTGGCGGCTGCGCTGGACGAACGCCGGGCACCCGCCGCCGCTCCTGCTGGACGGAGCCGGCGGCGCCCGGCTGCTGGAGGAGGGCAGCGGGCTGCTGCTGGGCACCGAACTGCCGGTCGAGCGGGAGGAGGCCGCCATCGACCTGCCGCCGCGCAGCACCCTCGTGCTCTACACCGACGGGCTGGTCGAGGCCCGGGACCTGCCGGTCGACGAGGGGCTGGCGCTGCTGACCCGGCACGCCGCCGAGCTCGCGCACCTGCCGCTGGACGCGTTCTGCGACGAGCTGCTGCGCCGGTCGCGGCCGGCGGCCGAGGAGGACGACGTCGCCCTGCTGGCTCTGCGCGTACCCCCCGACGACGGCGCCCGGCCCTGACCGTGGCCGCGACCGGCCCCGGCCACGGTCGGGGGACCGGGCCGGGGCCGGGACACCGTGCCCGCGGGGGCCGCCGGGTCAGCCGGGCTCGTCGAGCCGGAAGCCGACCTTGAGGCCGACCTGGTAGTGCTCCACCCGGCCGTCCTCGATGTTCCCCCGGATCTGGGTGACCTCGAACCAGTCCAGGCCGTGCAGGGTCTGTGCCGCGCGGCCGAGACCGTTGCGGATCGCCGCGTCCAGCCCCTCGTGCGAGGTGCCGACGATCTCCGTCACCCGGTACGTGTGCTCGCTCATGGACCGTCCTCCCGTCGGGGTGTACCTCCCTCCCCACGGTGCCCCAGCGGGGAACGGTCCGCGAGCCGGGCCCGGGCCGGCCCGGGCCCGGGTTCAGGCCGGCCGCAGCCAGAGGGTGGCCAGCGGCGGCAGCGTCAGGGCGATGCTGGACGGCCGTCCCTGCGCCGTGACCGGTTCGCTCCTCACCGCCTCGGGCACCTCGACGCCGGAGCCGCCGTAGCGGGCGGCGTCGGTGTTGAGCGCCTCCCGCCAGGCCGGGACGCCGTCCGGTACGCCGAGGCGGTAGGCGTGCCGGACGACGGGGGAGAAGTTGCTGACGGCCAGCAGGGGCGTGCCGTCGGCGGCGAACCGCAGGAAGGCGAAGACGTTGTCGTCGGCGGCGTCGGCCTCGACCCAGGCGAACCCGGCGGGCTCGGTGTCCCGCTCCCACAGCGCGGGGGTGGCGGTGTAGGCGGTGTTGAGGTCCCGCACCAGATCGCGGACGCCCGCGTGGTCGCCGCGGGCCGAGTAGCCCGGGTCCAGCAGCCACCAGTCGGGCCCCTGCTCCTCGGACCACTCCGCCCCCTGGGCGAACTCCTGCCCCATGTAGAGCAGTTGCTTGCCGGGGTGGGCCCACATGTAGCCGAGGTAGGCGCGGTGGTTGGCCCGCTGCTGCCACCAGTCGCCGGGCATCTTGGCCACCAGGGCGCCCTTGCCGTGGACGACCTCGTCGTGCGAGATGGGCAGGACGTAGTTCTCGCTGTAGGCGTACACCATCGAGAAGGTCATCTCGTTGTGGTGGTACTTGCGGTGCACCGGCTCCTTGGAGACGTAGACCAGCGAGTCGTGCATCCACCCCATGTTCCACTTCAGCCCGAAGCCCAGCCCGCCGACGCCGTGCGGCCCGGTCTCGTGGGTGGGGCGGGTGACGCCGTCCCAGGCGGTGGACTCCTCGGCGACGGTGACCACCCCGGGGCAGCGGCGGTAGACCGTCGCGTTCATCTCCTGAAGGAACCGGACCGCGTCCAGGTTCTCCCGGCCGCCGTACGCGTTGGGCGACCACTGGCCGTACTCGCGCGAGTAGTCCAGGTAGAGCATGGAGGCGACGGCGTCGACGCGCAGCCCGTCGATGTGGAACTCCTCGCACCAGTACACGGCGTTGGCGACGAGGAAGTTGCGCACCTCGGTGCGGCCGTAGTTGAACTCCAGCGTCCCCCAGTCCGGATGCTCGGCGCGCTGCGGGTCCGGGTGCTCGTACAGCGCTGTGCCGTCGAAGTGGGCCAGCGCCCAGTCGTCCTTGGGGAAGTGGGCCGGGACCCAGTCCATCAGGACGCCGATGCCCGCCCGGTGCAGGGCGTCCACGAGGTACCGGAAGTCGTCGGGCGAGCCCAGCCGCGCCGTGGGCGCGTAGTAGCCGGTGACCTGGTAGCCCCACGATCCGCCGAACGGGTGCTCGCACACCGGCATCAGCTCGACGTGGGTGAAGCCGAGGTCCTTGACGTAGGCGGGCAGCTCCTCGGCCAGCTCGCGGTAGCCGAGGCCCGGCCGCCAGGAGGGCAGGTGCACCTCGTACACGGAGAACGGCGCCCGGTGCACCGGACGCGCCGTGCGCCGCGCCAGCCACTCCGCGTCGCCCCAGGCGTAGTCGGACGAGGTCACGACGGACGCCGTGTTCGGCGGGCACTCGGTGCGGCGCGCCATCGGGTCGGCCCGCAGCCCGTGGGTGCCGTCGGCGCGCAGGATGTCGAACTTGTAGCGCGTGCCCTCGCCGAGGCCCGGCACGAACAGCTCCCACACGCCGCTGGCGCCGAGCGACCGCATCGGGTGGCCCGTGCCGTCCCAGTAGGTGAGGTCCGTGGCCAGCCGCACGCCGTGCGCGCTCGGCGCCCACACGGTGAAGCGGGTGCCGGTGACGCCGTCCACGGTGAGGGGGTGGGCGCCGAGCGCCTGCCACAGCTGCTCGTGCCGGCCCTCCTGGATGAGGTGCAGGTCCAGCTCGCCCAGGGTCGGCAGGAAGCGGTAGGGGTCCTCGGTCTCCACGACGGTGCCGCCCTCGTAGGCGACGCGCAGCCGGTAGGCGGGCAGCCCGTCCTCGGGCAGTGCCTCGCGGGGGAGGAGGCCGCAGAAGAGGCCGTCCGCCTCGTGCGGCAGCTCGGCGGCGCCGGACGCCGTCAGCACGGTGACGCTGCGGGCGAAGGGGCGCAGGGCGCGCACGACGACGCCGCCGGTCACCGGATGGGCGCCGAGCACCGCGTGCGGGTCGTGGTGCGCGCCGTCGAGGAGCCGCCGCCGTTCCTCCGCAGCGACGGCGGGGGCCGGCCGGACGGTGAGGGTCTGGGCGGATGCCTCCCCGGCGACCGGGTGGCGCGGCCGGGGCGTGGACTGCGGACCCGACGGCGCGGCCGGGGGAGCGGCGCGGAAGGTGTCGGGAACCTCGGGGCGGGGGGTCACGAGAGCGTCCTCCTGGGGGCGTGCGGTGTCTGCGCGAGGCGACGGATCGCGGCGAGCGGGATGGGCAGCCAGTCGGGGCGGTGGTGGGCTTCGTACCGCACCTCGTAGACGGCCTTGTCCGTCTCGTAGGCGCGGAGCAGGACGGTGTGCTCACGGGGGTCGGAGCCGCTGCCCTCGGCGTAACCGGCGCAGAACGCGTCCCGGTTGGCCTCGGCCCAGCGGCGGGCGGCCGGGGTGGCGCCGCGCTGGCAGGCGGCGTAGTCGAACGAGCGCAGCATCCCGGCGACGTCCTGGAGCACCGGTTGGGGGCGGCGCCGCTCGGCGAGCTCCTTGGCGGGCTCGCCCTCGAAGTCGATCAGCGACCACCGTCCGCCCTCGCCGCCGCCGGGGGTGCGGAGCACCTGGCCGAGGTGGAGGTCGCCGTGGACGCGCTGGACGGGGCAGGCCGCGCCGGTGCGGGACAGGTCGTCCACGGCGTCGAACGCGTCCCGCAGCCCGGCCCGGTAGGGGCGCAGCTGCGGCACGGCGTCGCAGGCCTCCTTCAGCCGGGTCGCCATGTCCCCGGCCAGCGAGGCGAGCGGCGAGCCGCGCAGCTCCGTGGTGGGCAGGGCGGTGGCGAGCGCGATGTGCACCTCGGCCGTGGCCCGGCCCAGCGAGCGGGCCGCGCCGGTGAAGTCCGCCCCGCGGTGCAGGGCGTGCAGCGCCAGCCGCCAGCCGTCGCTGGAACCGGACAGGTACGGCTGGAGGACCCCGAGGGTGACGGGGTCCTCGGCCTCGGCCTCGAACCAGGCGACGGGGGCGGGGACGCGGGTGCAGCCGGTGCGGGCCAGCGCCAGCGGCAGCTCCAGATCGGGGTTGAGCCCGGGGCTGACGCGGCGGAACAGCTTGAGGATGAACGTGTCGCCGTACACCAGCGAGGAGTTCGACTGCTCGGCGCGCAGGGGCCTGGCCGGCAGCCCGGCGGGGATGGCGGCGCCCTTCTCCCGCACGAAGCGCAGCGGGCCGAGCGTCCCCTCGGTGCGCAGCCGCTCCAGCAGGACGCCGGTGAGCCGGTCGTCGGGGAAGGCGTCGTAGACCGCCAGCCCCGCCAGCCGGCCGCACGCGGGCCGTCCGATCAGGGCCGGCGTCAGCGAGGGCGGCAGGCCGGCCCGGACCCCGAGCAGCAGCTGGTAGCAGTCGGTGCTCCCGCCCTGGTGCGCGGAGACGAGCAGGTGCAGCAGCCCGGGTGCGCCGTCCGCGCGGCCGCCTCCGGCGCACGGCAGCAGCTCGGTCGCGGCCGCGAGGGACAGTCCGTCCAGGGGCCGTCCCTTCCCGGCGAACCAGCGCTGCCGGGGCAGCCACCGGGTCAGTATGGGACTGAGGGAGCGCAGGAGATCAGAGCCCGCCCCGCCGCCCACGGACAGAGCGGTGCGGGGCGAGGAGCCGTCCGGCGTGGCGGTCATGACGTCCTTCCCCCGGGCACACGAAACGTACGCGAAGTGTCCCGGTTTGCGGCAGGGTGTGTCCGGCTGTGCGGGACGTGTTGAGGGGAGATCGACCGTGCGGCGGAGCGCGGTGCCGGGCCGCACGGGTCCTTCTCCATGTGCCCGGGACGGCCCGGGAGTAACCCGCCGGGCCGCCCTGGGCGTGCATCTGACGTGCCGTCAGCGCACGGGTGAGGTGGGACGGACCGGGGGGCCGGGGTTCTCCGGCCCGACCGGTGCGGCCGGCGGCACCGACTCGGCGGAGCGGGTCAGCTCCGGAGCCGTCTCGGGGGTGGGCCGGCGGCGCAGCCGGAACCAGTAGAAGCCGTGCCCCGCCAGCGTCAGCAGGTACGGCAGCTCACCGATCGCCGGGAAGCGCACCCCGCCGATGAGCTCCACCGGGTGCATGCCCCGCCACGTCCGCAGGTCCAGCTCGGTGGGCTGCGGGAAGCGGGAGAAGTTGTTGACGCACATCACCAGGTCCTCCTCGCCGCTGGGCAGCCGCACCTCCCTGAGGAACGCGAGGACGGCCGGGTTGGTGGAGGGCAGTTCCGTGTAGTCGCCGAGCCCGAACGCCGGGTTCTGCTTGCGGATCTCCACCATGCGGCGGGTCCAGTGCAGCAGCGAGGAGGGCGAACTCATCGACGCCTCGACGTTGGTGACCTGGTACCCGTAGACCGGGTCCATGATCGCCGGGAGGAACAGCCGGCCCGGGTCGCAGGAGGAGAAGCCGGAGTTGCGGTCCGGCGTCCACTGCATCGGCGTGCGCACGGCGTCCCGGTCGCCCAGCCAGATGTTGTCGCCCATGCCGATCTCGTCGCCGTAGTAGAGGATCGGCGAGCCCGGCAGGGACAGCAGCAGGGCGGTGAACAGCTCGATCTGGTTGCGGTCGTTGTCGAGCAGGGGGGCCAGCCGCCGCCGGATGCCGATGTTGGCCCGCATGCGCGGGTCCTTGGCGTACTCGGCGTACATGTAGTCCCGCTCCTCGTCCGTCACCATCTCGAGGGTCAGCTCGTCGTGGTTGCGGAGGAAGATGCCCCACTGGCACCCCGAGGGGATGGCCGGGGTCTTGGCCAGGACCTCCGAGACGGGGTAGCGGGACTCCCGCCGCACCGCCATGAAGATGCGCGGCATGACGGGGAAGTGGAACGCCATGTGGCACTCGTCGCCGCCCTTGGCGTAGTCGCCGAAGTAGTCGACGACGTCCTCCGGCCACTGGTTGGCCTCGGCGAGCAGCACGGTGTCCGGGTAGTGGGCGTCGATCTCGGCCCGCACGCGCTTGAGGAAGTCGTGCGAGGCGGGCAGGTTCTCGCAGTTGGTGCCCTCCTCGGCGTACAGGTACGGCACGGCGTCCAGCCGGAAGCCGTCGATGCCGAGGTCGAGCCAGAACCGCAGGGCGGAGATCATCTCCTCCTGCACCGTGGGGTTCTCGTAGTTGAGGTCCGGCTGGTGGGAGAAGAACCGGTGGAAGTAGTACTGCTTCCGTACCGGGTCGAAGGTCCAGTTGGACTGCTCGGTGTCGACGAAGATGATGCGCGCGTCGGCGTACCGCTTGTCGTCGTCCGCCCAGACGTAGTAGTCGCCGTAGGGCCCGTCCGGGTCCGTTCGGGACTGCTGGAACCACTCGTGCTGGTCGCTGGTGTGGTTCATCACCATGTCGATGATGACGCGGATGCCGCGCTGGTGGGCGGCGTCGACGAACTCCACGAAGTCGGCGAGGTCGCCGAACTCCGGGAGGACGGAGGTGTAGTCCGAGACGTCGTAGCCGCCGTCGCGCAGGGGCGACTTGAAGAACGGCGGCAGCCACAGGCAGTCGACCCCCAGCCATTGCAGGTAGTCGAGCTTGGCGGTGAGGCCCTTCAGGTCCCCGATGCCGTCACCGTTGCTGTCCTGGAACGAGCGGACCAGGACCTCGTAGAAGACGGCTCGTTTGAACCACTCGGGATCGCGGTCCTTGGCGGGTGTGTCCTCGAAGGTGTCGGGGACGGGCTCATTGACGCTCATCGTTGGGTGACCCTCCGGTCGGTGAGGACGGTCGCAGGGAGAGGACGTGCGCGGGTGCCGGTGCACCGGGTCGTCCGGGCTCCAGCCGCACGTAGTTGTCCCTGCCCCAGTGGTAGGTCTCGCCGGTGAGCTCGTCGCGCACCGGGAAGAGCTCGGCGCCGCGTTCCTGAGCGGCGGTCAGTCCGAGCTTCTCCACATCCAACGACACGGTCGCTTCGTGGGTGTGGTACGGATCGAGGTTCACCACGACCAGCACTGAGTCGGCGTAGGGCTCGATGCTGCGCTTGGAGTAGGCGATGATCTGGTCGTTGTCCGTGCGGTGGAAGTGCAGCGAGCGGAGCTGCTGTAGCGCCGGGTGCCGGCGGCGCAGCCGGTTCAGCGTCGTGATCAGCGGCGCGATCGAGCGCCCCTCCCGTTCGGCGGCCGCCCAGTCGCGGGGGCGCAGCTCGTACTTCTCCGAGTCCAGGTACTCCTCGCTGCCCTCCCGCACCGCCGTGCCCTCGCACAGCTCGTAGCCCGCGTAGACCCCCCAGGTGGGGGAGAGGGTGGCCGCGAGCACGGCCCGCGCCTCGAACGCCGCGCGCCCGCCGTGCTGGAGGTAGGCGTGCAGGATGTCGGGCGTGTTGACGAAGAGGTTGGGCCGCATGTAGGCGGCCGTCTCCTGTGACAGTTCGGTCAGGTACTCCGTCAGCTCACGTTTGTCGTTGCGCCAGGTGAAGTAGGTGTAGGACTGCTGGAAGCCGATCTGGGCGAGCGCCCGCATCATGGCGGGACGGGTGAACGCCTCGGCGAGGAAGATGACGTCCGGGTCGGTGCGGTTGATCTCGGTGATCACCTTCTCCCAGAAGCGCACGGGTTTGGTGTGCGGGTTGTCCACGCGGAAGATGCGCACGCCCTGTTCCATCCAGAACCGCAGCACCCGCTGCGTCTCGTTCACCAGGCCCCGGTAGGCCTTGAGGCCGTTGTCGAAGTGGATGGGGTAGATGTCCTGGTACTTCTTGGGCGGGTTCTCGGCGTGGGCGATGGTGCCGTCCGCCCGTGTGCGGAACCACTCCGGGTGTTCGGTGACCCAGGGGTGGTCCGGGGACGCCTGGAGCGCGAAGTCCAGCGCGACCTCCATGCGCAGGTCCCGCGCCGTCTCCACGAAGTGGGCGAAGTCGGCGAAGGTGCCGAGGTCCGGGTGGATGGCGTCGTGCCCGCCCTCGGCGGAGCCGATGGCCCACGGCGAGCCCACGTCGAGCGGGCCGGGCTCCAGGCTGTTGTTGCGTCCCTTGCGGAAGGAGGTCCCGATGGGGTGGATGGGCGGCAGGTACACGACGTCGAAGCCCATCGCGGCCACGGCCGGGAGCCGTTCGGCGGCCGTCCGCAGCGTCCCGGAGCGCTGCGGCTCGCCGCCGGGGCCGACGACGGCGCCCTCGGAGCGGGGGAAGAGCTCGTACCAGGAGCCGACGAGCGCCCGCCGCCGCTCCACCTGCACCGGCATCGACCGCGAGGCGGTGACCAGCTCCCGCAGCGGGTGGCGTCGCAGCACCTCGGCCAGCTCCGCGTGCTGGGCGGCGGCGAGCCGCCGCGCGTCGCTGAGCGCGGTGTTGCGCAGGGCGTCCACGACGTCCAGCACGACGGCACGGCCCTCGCTCTTGGGCACCTCGGCCGCCGCCCTCTCCAGCAGTCGGGCCCCCTCGGCGAAGGTCAGCTCGACGTCGACCCGCGCGGGCACCTTGACGCCCGCGTGGTGCAGCCACGTCCCGACGGGGTCGCTCCACGCCTCCACCACGAACGTCCAGCGGCCCTCGGCGTCCGGCGTCACCTCCGCACCCCATCGGTCGGTGCCGGGCGCCAGCTCGCGCATCGGCGTGTACGGGCCGCCGCGCCCGCTCGGGTCGCGCAGGACGACGTTGGCGGCCACCGCGTCGTGTCCCTCCCGGAAGACGGTGGCGGACACCTGGAAGGTCTCGCCGACCACCGCCTTCGCGGGCCGACGCCCGCACTCGACAAGCGGTTGGACGTCCAGGACGGGAATGCGACCGATCATGGGGCTCTCACCTGTGGTCGATATCGGGGGCAAAGAGGGCGTTCGTACTTTGTATCCGCTTTGCGGGTCCAGGAGGCCGTGCGGGCATGACCGCTCCTGCCCGCGTTCACTCGGCCGGGGGTCTCGTCGCGCAGGTGGATTACCTGCCCACCCCTGTCCCTCGCTTACCCCGAAAAGGTGAACTACTCGTAGGTGTGCGCCAACTGAGCGTGATCGGCGGCGTCCTCCGGACGGAGCAGCAGCCCCGCCCGCCGCCCGAGCGGTGGCCGCGTCCGTTCGGGTGGCCGGTGTGGCCGGGCGTTTCGCGGCCGGGCGGCGGGGAGGGCACGCTCCGACGCCACCGTGGCCACCCCGTCCGCCACGGACGGCGCACCGGAGCGTCACCGGGTGTGCGACCGGCGCACACAGGGCGCGCGCAGGGCGTGAGACGGGTGGACTCGGCGCGCGAACGCCCGCGCGCCCGCGCGATCCCCCGTGCCGCCCGGCTACGGTCGAACCGTGAAGGCCATTCGTCGTTTCTCCGTACGTCCCGTCCTTCCCGAGTCCCTACGACCCCTCGGCGACCTGGCGCGCAACCTGCGCTGGTCCTGGCACCCCGAGACCCGCGAGCTGTTCCGGTACGCCGACCCGGAGGGCTGGCGGGCGGCCGGTGGCGACCCGCTGCGGCTCCTCGGGTCCGTGTCGGCCGGCCGGCTCGCGGAACTCGCCCAGGACCGCCGCTTCCTGCGTCGGCTCAAACTGGGCGCAGGCGATCTGAACGACTACCTGACCGAGCCGCGCTGGTACCAGAACGCCGACGACGAGCTGCCCGCCGCCATCGCCTACTTCTCGCCCGAGTTCGGCATCACCGCCGCACTGCCCCAGTACTCCGGCGGCCTCGGCATCCTCGCCGGGGACCACCTCAAGGCGGCCAGCGACCTCGGCGCCCCCCTCGTCGGCGTCGGCCTGCTCTACCGGCACGGCTACTTCCGGCAGTCCCTCTCCCGCGACGGCTGGCAGCAGGAGAGCTACCCGGTGCTCGACCCCGACGAGCTGCCCCTGGAGCTGCTGCGCGAGCCGGACGGCGCCCCCGTCGACGTCGTCCTCGCCCTCCCCGGCGCCCGGGCGCTGCACGCGCACGTCTGGCTGGCCCGGGTCGGCCGCGTCCCGCTGCTGCTGCTCGACTCCGACGTCGAGGAGAACGCGCCGGGCGAACGCGACGTCACCGACCGGCTCTACGGGGGCGGCCGGGAGCAGCGGCTCCTCCAGGAGATGCTCCTCGGCATCGGCGGCGTCCGCGCCGTGCGGGCCTACTGCCGCCTGACCGGGCACCCCGAGCCGGAGGTCTTCCACACCAACGAGGGCCACGCCGGCTTCCTCGGCCTCGAACGCGTCCGCGAGCTCAGCGACGCGGGGCTGCCGTTCGCCGCCGCGCTGGAGGCCGTCCGCGCCGGGACCGTCTTCACCACCCACACCCCCGTCCCGGCCGGCATCGACCGCTTCGACCGCGACCTCGTCGCCCGCTACTTCGGCGACGACGGGGAACTCCCCGGCGTCGACCCGGCGGACATCCTGGCCCTCGGCACCGAGACCGCCCCCGGAGGCGACGCCGAGCTGTTCAACATGGCCCTGATGGGGCTGCGGCTCGCCCAGCGGGCCAACGGCGTCTCCACCCTGCACGGGGACGTCAGCCGGCAGATGTTCGCCGGGCTGTGGCCCGGGTTCGACGCCGCCGAGGTGCCCATCACCTCCCTCACCAACGGCGTCCACGCCCCCACCTGGGTCGCCCCCGAGGTCACCGACCGGGCGCCGAGGCTCTCCGACGGCGAGCTGTGGGACCTGCGCCGCACGCTGCGCGAACAGCTCGTCGAGGAGGTGCGCCGGAGGCTCCACGACTCCTGGCGCGAACGCGGCGCCGCCCGCGCCGAGCTGGGCTGGATCGACCACGTCCTCGATCCCGACGTCCTCACCGTGGGCTTCGCCCGGCGCGTCCCCTCCTACAAGCGCCTCACCCTCATGCTGCGCGACCGCGACCGGCTGCGGAACCTGCTCCTCGACCCCGACCGGCCCCTCCAGCTCGTCGTCGCCGGGAAGGCGCACCCGGCCGACGACGGCGGCAAGCGGCTCATCCAGGAGCTGGTGCGGTTCGCCGACGACGTGCGCGTGCGCCACCGGATCGTCTTCCTGCCCGACTACGGCATGGCCATGGCGCAGAAGCTCTACCCCGGCTGCGACGTCTGGCTCAACAACCCGCTGCGTCCGCTGGAGGCGTGCGGCACCAGCGGCATGAAGTCCGCGCTCAACGGCGGCCTCAACCTGTCCGTGCTCGACGGCTGGTGGGACGAGTGGTACGAGCCGGACTTCGGCTGGCCCATCCCCACCGCCGACGGGCCCGGAGCCGACCCCGACCGCCGGGACGCCATCGAGGCCGCCGCGCTCTACTCCGTCCTGGAGGAGCAGGTCACCCCCTGCTTCTACGACCACCCCGACCGCTGGCTGGAGATGATCCGCCGGACGCTCACCCGGCTCGGCCCGAAGGTGCTGGCCGAGCGGATGGTCCGGGACTACACGCAGCGGCTCTACGCCCCCGCCGCCCACGCCCACCGCACACTGGACCCGGCGGCCGACCCCACGGCCTCGGCGCAGCTCGCGGCGTGGAAGGACCGCGTGCGCACCGAGTGGCCGCAGGTGCGCGTCGACCACGTCGAGGCCGCCGGGCCCGCGTCCGACTCCCTCGAACTGGGCGGCTGCCTCACCCTCCGCGTCCGCGTCACCCTCGGCGGGCTGGAACCGGGAGAGGTGGAGGTGCAGGCCGTGACCGGCCGCGTGGACCACAACGACACCATCACCGACCCAGCGACCGTCGTCCTCAAACCGGCCGGACGCCCCGACCTCGGCGGCAGTCGGCTCTACGAGGGGGAGTTGGCGCTCGACCGCACCGGACCGTTCGGCTACACCGTCCGTGTCCTGCCCACGCACCCGCTGCTCGCCGGGCCCACCGAGCTCGGCCTGGCGGCGATGCCGCCCGCGGGCGCCGCCTCCGTCGAGTCCGGCGTCCTGATGCGCTGACGCGCTCGCCGTCCGCCCGCCGCCCGCCGCCGAGGCCGGCCGGCGGACGGCCGTCGCGGGCCGCGCCGCACACTGGTGGGCATGGCAGAACTCCGCACGACGTCCGCCGACGGGACACCCGTCACCGCGCTCGACGACGGCCGCGGTCCGACGCTGCTCCTCCTGCACGGCGGCGGCGAGACCCCCGCCGCCTGGAACGCCGTGCTTCCGTCGCTGACCGGCGACTTCCGGGTGGTCAGGATCGCCCGCCGCCTCTACGCCCCCGGCGCCCACGCCCCGGCGACGCACTCCGTGGCCGTGGAGGTGGCGGACGTCCTCGCGATCGCCCGGCTCCTGACCGGACCCCTCGTCCTCGTCGGGCACTCCTCGGGAGCGGTCGCCGCGCTGGAGACCGCGCTGCGGGCACCGGGCGTGGCCACGGGCCTCGTCCTCTACGAACCCCCGCTGCCCACCCGGGCGCTCGTCGGAGGCGAGGCGGTCCACCGCGCCCGCGCTGCCCTGGCCGCCGGAGACCCCGACCAGGCCCTGCGCATCCACCTGCGGGACATCGCCCGGGAACCGCCGGAGCGGGTCGAACGGCTGCTCGCGGCGGTGCGCAGGCCCACCTCGCCGACGCCGAGACTGGCGGCCGGCCTCGCCGACATCGCGGCGCTCGACGCCCTGGGCACCGGCGTCGAGCGCTTCCGACGGCTCGACGTGCCGACCACCCTCGTGGAGGGCGACCGGAGCCCGGCCCGGGTACGCGACCGCCTGGCCGACCTGGCGGCCGCCCTGCCGGACGCCCGCGTCGTCACCCTCGCCGGGCACGGGCACCACGCCCACCGGACGGCGCCCCGGGCGCTGGCCGACGCCATCCGGGACGCGGCCCGGACGGCCCTCGCCTGACGCCCCGGCGGGGGCGCGCCCCTCAGGCCAGGCTGTCCCGCCACGCCTCGTGCAGCCGTGCGAACCGCCCGCCCCCCGACAGCAGCTGCGCCGGCGTCCCGTCCTCGACGATCCGGCCGTCCGCCATCACCAGCACCCGGTCCGCGACCTCCACCGTGGAGAGCCGGTGCGCGATGACCACCGCCGTCCGGTCGCCGAGGACCGTGTGCATCGCCCGCTGCACCGCCTGCTCCCCGGGCACGTCCAGCGACGACGTCGCCTCGTCGAGGATCAGCACCGCCGGGTCCGCCAGCAGGGCGCGCGCGAACGACACCAACTGCCGCTGGCCCGCCGAGATCCGGCCGCCACGCCTGCGCACGTCTGTGTCGTACCCCTCCGGAAGCTCCGCGACGAACCCGTGCGCGCCGATATCCTTCGCCGCCTGCTCGATCTCCGCACGCGTCGCGTCCGGCCGTCCCAGCGCGATGTTCTCCGCGACCGTGCCCGAGAACAGGAACGCCTCCTGCGTCACCATCACCACGCCCCGGCGCAGCTCGGGCACCGACAGGTCCCGCAGGTCCGTTCCGTCCAGCAGCACCCGCCCGTCCGTCGGGTCGTAGAAGCGGGCCAGCAGCTTCGCCAGCGTCGACTTGCCCGCTCCCGTCGCGCCCACCACCGCCACCGTCTGACCGGCCGGGATCGTCAGGTCGAAGGCGGGCAGGATCTCGCCGCCCGTCCGGTAGCCGAAGCTGACCTTCTCGAACACCACCGACCGGCCCGGCCCCGCACCCCGCGCCTCCGGCAGCCGACGCGGACGCACCGGCTCGGGCACGCCCGGCGTCTGGGCGAGCAGGCCCGCGATCTTCTCCAGCGAGGCCGCCGCCGCCTGGTAGGAGTTCAGGAACATGCCCAGCCGGTCGATGGGGTCGTACAGCCGCCGGACGTACAGGGCCGCCGCCGCGAGCACACCGAGCGCCAGCGTCCCGTCCGCGACCCGGTACGCGCCCCACACCACGATCGCGGCGATGGCGACGTTCGCCGTCAGCCGCGAGGAGACGACGTAGCGCGCCATCTCCAGGATCGCGTCGCCGTTGGTCCGCAGGTGGTCCTCGTTGAGCCGCCGGAACACCTCGTCGTTCGCCCGCTCCCGCCGGAAGGACTTCACCGGGCGGATGCCGTTCAGCGTCTCCGCGAACTTCACGATGACGCCCGCGATCGCCGTCGACCGCTTCCGGTACACCCGCACCGACCGCACCTGGAAGTTGCGCACCAGCAGGTACAGCGGCACGCACGACGCGAACGCCGCCGCTCCCAGACCGAGGTCCAGGTAGAGCAGCAGCACCCCGATGTAGGCCACCGAGACGAAGACGCCCAGCAGCTCCCGCAGCCCCTCGTTCAGCAGCTCCCGCAACGCCTCGACGTCCGTCGTGGCCCGCGAGATGAGCCGCCCGGAGGTGTAGCGGTCGTGGAAGTCCACGCTCAGCACCTGCGCGTGCCGGTAGATGCGTTCCCGCAGCTCCAGCAGCACCGACTGGTTGATCCGCGCCGACGCCCCGATGAACGCGTACTGCAGGCCGCCCGCCGCCAGCGCGCACACCGCGTACCCCACGGCCACCGCGACCAGTGGGCCGTTGTCACCCTCCCGCAGCGCGGGCACCGCGTCGTCGATCGCGAACGCCACCAGCAGCGGCCCGCCCTGGACGGCCGCCTGCTGGGCCAGCAGCAGGAGCGCGGCGACGACCACCCGCGCCCGGTGCGGCCCGAGCAGCGAACGCAGCAGCGTGCGCGCCGCGTTCGCGGGGGCCGGGAGGACGTCCCGGTCGAACGGGTCCGGCTCGGGTGCTTTCGCCTCCGGCGGCCCCTCGGGTCCGCTCGGGGGCGTGCTCGTCGAAACCGTCGTCACAGCGCTCCTTCCCGGGCCACGTCGTCCCGGGCCTCGTCACCGGCCATCAGACGGCGGTACTCCGCACTGGCCGCCAGCAGTTCCTCGTGCGTCCCCACCGCCGCGATCCGTCCCCCCGAGAGCAGCGCCACCCGGTCGGCGAGCAGCACCGTCGACGGCCGGTGGGCCACCACCAGTGCCGTCGTCGTCGCCAGCACCTTCCGCAGCGCCGCCTCCACCTTCGCCTCGGTGTGCACGTCCAGCGCCGACAGCGGATCGTCCAGCACCAGGAAGCGCGGCCGTCCCACCACGGCCCGGGCCAGCGCCAGACGTTGCCGCTGGCCGCCGGACAGGCTCAGCCCCTGCTCGCCCACCTCGGTGTCCGCCCCCGCGGGCAGCGCGGCCACGAACCCGTCGGCCTGCGCCACCCGCAGCGCCCGCCACAGCTCCTCGTCGGCCGCCCCGGGCGCTCCCATCAGGACGTTCTCCCGCACCGAGGCGGAGAACAGCGTCGGCTCCTCGAAGGCGACCGCCACCCGCGCGCGCACCTCGGCGCGCGGCAGCGCGGCGACGTCGACACCGTCCAGCGTGATCCGGCCGTCCGTCACCTCGTGCAGCCGGGGGACCAGGGCCGTCAACGTCGTCTTCCCGCAGCCCGTCGCCCCCACCAGGGCCACGGTCTCCCCGGTGCGCACGTGCAGGTCCACCCCGTCGAGCACCGGCGGGGCGCCGGGATCGGCGTCCGGGTAGCGGAACCGCACGCCCTCCAGCCGCAGCCCGTCCCCGGCGCGCCCACCGACGGGGGCGGGGTTGGCGCCCGCCGCCTCCGGCGGTACCGGCTCGTCCATGACCTCGAAGTACCGGTCGGCCGCGCCGGACGCCTCGTTGCTCATCGCCAGCAGGAACCCGATCGACTCCACCGGCCAGCGCAGCGCGAGCGCCGTCGAGAGGAAGGCCACGAGCGTGCCCGCCGACAGCGCGCCGTCCGCGACCTGCACCGTACCCAGCACCAGCGCCGTCCCCAGCGCCAGCTCGGGGACGGCGAGGATCAACCCCCACACCACCCCCAGCAGCCGCGCCTTGTGCAACTCCGTGCCCATCAGCCGCTCGGACAGGGCGCGGAAGGCACGCGCCTGACTGCGGTGCCGGCCGAACCCCTTGATGATCCGGATGCCGAGCACCGACTCCTCGACCCCGGTCGTCAGATCGCCGACCTGGTCCTGCGCCGTGCGGGCGGCGCCCGCGTAGCGGCGGCTGAAGACCGTGCACAGCACGATCAGCGGCGGCACCGGAGCCAGCACGAGCAGCCCCAGCGCCCAGTCCTGCGCCAGCAGGATGACGCAGCCGACCACGATCGTCACGCCGTTGACCAGGAGGAACGTCAGCGGGAACACGAGGAACAGCCGCAGCAGGTTCAGGTCGGCCGTGGCCCGCGACAGCAACTGGCCGCTGGACCAGCGATCGTGGAAGGCGACCGGCAGACGCTGGAGGCGCTGGTACAGGTCGGCGCGCATCGCCGCCTCGACCCCCGCCAGCGGCCGGGCCACGAGCCAGCGCCGCAGGCCGAACAGGGCCGCCTCGGCCACACCGACGGCCAGCAGCAGCGCACCGCCCCACCACACCCCGGCGGTGTCCCGCGCGGCCACCGGCCCGTCGATGATCCACTTGAGCACGAGCGGGACGATCAGACCGGTGCAGGACGCGACGACCGCCACGGCCGCCGCCGTCCCGAAGCGCGCCCGCACCGGCCGTACATAGGGCCACAGCCGCAGCAGCGACCGCACCGCCGACCGCTTCTTCCCCGGGTCGGCCACCGAAAGGTTCTCCACGGCACTCATCAGCACCGATCGTACGGATGGGTGCTGACACGCGCATGCGTATTCCGTCCGATCCCCACTCGTCCCCAAGCCCTGGTCCCCCGGTCCGAACCCCGTCGCACCGGCGGCGGGCGAGGGGGCATGATGCGGGTGGGCCACCGACCCGACGGCGGCTCACCCGTGCACCGGTCCCGCGAGGAGGCGCCGCGAACCATGACCCCGACCACCGTCCGGCCACCCGCCACCGAGGTGCTCTTCCCGGAGGGCACCTCGCGGGCGACGGCTCGCGTCCAGCTCGTCGACCGCGACCAGGACGGCCGACTGCTGCTGGTCACGGACCGCACCCCCTTCCACCCTTTGGACCACACCTGGCCCGACCAGCCCGCCGACCGGGGGACCGTGACCTTCGGCGGCACCTCCCACCCGGTGCTCGACGCGCTCACCGGCGCCGTCGGCCCGGGCGCCGACGGACTGCTCGTGGCGGACGCGATTCCCGTCCGCCGGGGGGACCCGGAGTGGTCGTTCGTGGCCGTCCACGTGCTCGGCCCGCTGGACGACGCCGCCGCCCCCGTGGTCGGCCAGGACGTCGAACTGGCCGTGGACGGGGAGTACCGCGCGGGCCTGAGCGCCGGACACACCGCCTGCCACCTCGTCGCGCTCGCCCTCAACGAGGCGCTGGCCGACCTGTGGACCAAGCAGCCCCGCCGGACGGACTGCCTCGGCCACCCCGACTTCGACCAGAGCGCCATCACCACCTCCCGCATCGAGCCGAACGGCAGCGTGGACACGTACCGGCTCGGCAAGTCGCTGCGCAAGTCCGGCTTCTCCGCGACCGCCCTGACCGAACGCCTGGACACGGTCCAGCACGCCGTGAACGCACGGGTGGCGCAGTGGATCGCGGCCGGCGGCGCGGCCCGCGTCGAACGCGACGAGCGGCACCTGGACGCCCGTCGCTGGTGGACCTGCGCACTCCCGGACGGCACGGCGCGCATCCCGTGCGGTGGCACCCACGTCGCCTCGACGGCCGCCCTCGGCTCCGTGACCGTCACCCTCGACCTCTCCGCCGCCGAACTGACCGTGCACACCCACGTGACCCCCTGACCCCGTGCGCCGACGACGCGGTGTCAGTCGACGCCAGGACGCCAGCGCGTCGCGGCGACCGAGGGTCAGGGGAGGGTGCGGTAGAGGTGGAGGGAGCGGGGTGGGAGGGTGGCGCGGGTGCCGGCCGGGTGGATGGTGCCGGGGGCGTCGTCCTGGGTCTCGCGTGCGGTGTCGACGACGAGTTCGTAGGCCGTTGCCCAGGGCGGGCCGGGGAGGGGGAAGGCGGCCGGTTCGGGGCCGGCGTGGAGGACGGCGAGGAAGCTGTCGTCGGTGACGGGTTGGCCGCGTTCGTCGCGGCTGGGGATGTCGTGTCCGGAGAGGTACATGCCGAGCGTGGCGCCGGGCGCGTACCAGTCGGGCTCGGTCATCTCGGTGCCCTGCGGGGTGAACCAGGCCAGGTCGCGGAGGCCGTCGGGGCCGTGGGGGCGGCCGGAGAAGAACGCCCGGCGGCGCAGCACGGGGTGGTCGCGGCGCAGCCGGACGAGGCGGGCGGTCAGGTCGAACAGGGCGCGCCAGCCGGGCTCGTCGAGCAGGCTCCAGTCGACCCAGCCGGTCTCGTTGTCCTGGCAGTAGGCGTTGTTGTTGCCGCTCTGGGTGCGGCCCATCTCGTCCCCGGCGACGAGCATGGGGACGCCGGTGGAGAGCAGCAGGGTCGTCGTCAGGTTGCGGAGCTGGCGGCGGCGGAGCGCCGTCACGTCGGGGTCGGTGGTCTCGCCCTCGGCGCCGCAGTTCCAGGAGCGGTTGTCCGAGGTGCCGTCGCGGTTGTCCTCGCCGTTGGCCAGGTTGCGCTTGTGGTGGTAGGTGACCAGGTCGCGGAGGGTGAACCCGTCGTGGGCGGTCACGAAGTTGACGGAGGCGTAGGGACGGCGCCCGCCCCAGGCGTAGAGGTCGCTGGAGCCGGAGAGGCGGTAGCCGAGGTCGCGGACGTCGGGGAGGGCGCCGCGCCAGAAGTCCCGCACGGCGTCGCGGTAGCGGTCGTTCCACTCCGTCCACAGCGGCGGGAACGCGCCGACCTGGTAGCCGCCGTTGCCGACGTCCCACGGTTCGGCGATGAGCTTGACGCGGCGCAGCACGGGGTCCTGGGCGATGACGGCGAGGAAGGGGGAGAGCATGTCGACGTCGTGCATGGACCGGGCCAGGGCGGCGGCGAGGTCGAAGCGGAAGCCGTCGACGCCCATCTCCTGCACCCAGTAGCGCAGCGAGTCGGTGATGAGGCGCAGCACCTGGGGCTGCACGACGTGCAGGGTGTTGCCGCAGCCGGTGTAGTCGGCGTAGCGGCGGGGGTCGCCCGCGAGGCGGTAGTAGCCGCGGTTGTCGATGCCGCGCAGGCTCAGCATGGGGCCCAGCTCACCGGCTTCGGCGGTGTGGTTGTAGACGACGTCGAGGATGACCTCGATGCCGGCGGCGTGCAGGGCCCGCACCATGCGCTTGAACTCGCCCACCTGCTGGCCGCGGGTGCCGGAGGCGGCGTAGGCGGCGTGCGGGGCGAAGTAGCCGATGGAGTTGTAGCCCCAGTAGTTGCGCAGGCCGCGCCGCAGCAGGTGGTCCTCGTGTGCGAACTGGTGGACGGGCAGCAGTTCCACCGCCGTGACGCCGAGTCGGGAGAGGTGGTCGATCGCGGCCGGGTGCGCCAGGCCCGCGTAGGTGCCGCGCAGGTGTGCGGGCACGTCGGGGTGGCGCATGGTGAACCCGCGCACGTGCAGTTCGTACAGGACGGTGTCCGCCCACGGGGTCTTCGGGCGCCGGTCGTCGCGCCAGTCGTCGTCGGGCGGGCTGCCGGGCGGCCCGGCCGGGGCGCCGTCGTGCACGACGACGCCCTTGGGCACGAACGGTGCGGAGTCGCGCTCGTCGCGCACGGTGTCGGCGAGGTGCTGGTGCGGCCAGTCGCGGACGTGCCCGTAGACCTCCGGCGGTAGGGCGAAGTCGCCGTCCACCGCCCGGGCGTAGGGGTCCAGCAGCAGCTTGGCCGGGTTCCAGCGGGCGCCGGACCACGGGTCCCAGCGCCCGTGCACCCGGTAGCCGTAGCGCTGTCCGGGGTGGACGCCGGGGAGGAAGCCGTGCCAGATCTCGTGCGTGAGCTCGGTGAGGGGGTGCCGCGTCTCCCGGCCGGCGTCGTCGAAGAGGCACAGGTCGACGCGTTCGGCGCCGCCGGCCCACAGGGCGAAGTTCGTGCCCGGCAGGCCGCCGGGCCCGCTGCGGTAGCGCGCGCCGAGCGGCTGGGGGCTGCCCGGCCAGACGTCCTGCCGCGCGCCGCCGGGCTCCGTCCCGCGCACCGGGCGCCCGCCCACGCGAGGTGTCCGGTGCGCGTCCGGCCCGGGCTCGGCGGTGGTGCGGCGCGGTTCGTGGTCACGCTCCCCGAGCGCCGTGCTCCCCGGCTCCTGCGTCATCGGCTGGCCTCCCCCGGCGGGTGGGTCTCCTCGCGATTCTTCCCTCGCTCGCGCCCGCGCTCACCCCGGAGGGCCGTCGATTGCGCCAACCGGACCGCCGGGCGTCCGGGGCGGCCCGCGGATTCTGGGACGGAACGGTGACACACCGCGGGGCCCGGCTGTGATCTTTCTCCGGTTGACTCGGTGCCGTGCGCGCGATCCAGGCGCGACGGGCCGCCGTGGGGGGCGGTCGGGGAGCCACAGGCGAAGGCGGATGAACGGGTGCGGGGTATACGGGTGCGGGACGGCCGCGCAGTGCGGGGTCGTGGAGGACGGAAGGGCCCGGCGGGACGGGGTCTGGTCGCGGTGCTGCTGGGGCTGACGCTGCTGGCGACCGGCTGCGGCGAGGACGAGGCGAACGGCGGGGGCGAGAAGCCCGGCAAGGCGGCCGAGGTCGCCGACGGGCCGTCGCGGGCGACGGTCGACATCGCCCCGCGGCACGGCGCGGAGGACGTGGCCACCACGGGAGCGCTGAAGGTGACGGCGCGGGGCGGCGCGCTGACGGACGTGACGGTGGAGTCCTCCGAGGGCGAGGCCGTCGAGGGGAGCATCGGCGAGGACGGCGCGTCCTGGAAGCCGAAGCGGGCGCTGGCGACGGGGACGGAGTACCACGTCAACGCCGTGGCGCGGGACGCCGAGGGGCGCACGGCGGCCAAGACCGCCACGTTCACCACCGTCGTCGCGCGGGACACCTTCATCGGCTACTTCACGCCCGAGGACGGTTCGACCGTCGGCGTCGGGATGCCGGTGTCGCTGCGCTTCAGCCGCCCGGTGGAGGACCGCGACGCGGTCGCGGGCGGCGTCGAGGTCACCGCCGACCCGGCCGTGGAGGTCCGGGGGCACTGGTTCGGGAACCAGCGGCTGGACTTCCGGCCCGAGGACTACTGGGAGCCGGGCACCGAGGTGACGCTGAGCCTGCGGTTGGGCGGCGTCGAGGCGGCCGACGGCGTCTACGGCACCCAGAACAAGGACGTCACCTTCACGGTGGGACGTTCGATGGTCTCCACGGTGGACGCGAAGAAGAAGACGATGACGGTGGAGCGGGACGGCGAGGTCTGGAAGACCCTCCCCATCACGGCCGGCTCGCCGCAGACCCCGACCTGGAACGGTCAGATGGTCATCAGCGAGAAGCACGAAGTGACCCGCATGAACGGTGACACGGTCGGTTTCGGCGGCGAGTACGACATCAAGGACGTCCCGCACGCCATGCGGCTGTCGACCTCGGGCACCTTCGTGCACGGCAACTACTGGGCGGGCCGCTCCACGTTCGGCGCGCGGAACGTCAGCCACGGGTGCGTCGGCCTGTTCGACCAGCGGGGCGGCGGGGACCCCGCGGCCGACGCCGCCTGGTTCTACGACCACTCCATGATCGGCGACGTCGTCGTGGTGAAGAACAGCCAGGACAAGACGATCGCCCCGGACAACGGCCTCAACGGCTGGAACCTGGACTGGAGCGAGTGGGGCCGGTAGACCGCCGCCCGCCCGCGACGACGCCCCTCCCGGCTGCCGGGAGGGGCGTCGGCACACGTCACCACCGGCGGCGGGGGACACGCGGGTTAACGGGCGTTACCCTGCCGCCATGACTGTGAACCTCGAAGTGGCCGACGGCGTCGGCACCCTCCGGCTGGACCGT
The DNA here is from genome assembly GCF_014779715.1 of Streptomyces chumphonensis. GTDB lineage: Bacteria > Actinomycetota > Actinomycetes > Streptomycetales > Streptomycetaceae > Streptomyces > Streptomyces chumphonensis. The sequence continues at coordinate 11,455 of NZ_JACXYU010000014.1, read as the reverse complement.
CCGCCGATGAACGCGCTCGACATCGCCACCCAGGACCGGCTGCGCGAGCTGGCCGGGGAGGTCACCCGCCGCGACGACGTGCGGGCCGTGGTCCTCTACGGCGGGGAGAAGGTGTTCGCGGCCGGGGCGGACATCAAGGAGATGCGGGAGATGGACCACGCGGCCATGGTGGCGCGCGCCCGCGACCTCCAGGACGCGTTCACCGCCGTCGCCCGCATCCCCAAGCCGGTCGTCGCGGCGGTGACGGGGTACGCGCTGGGCGGCGGCTGCGAGCTGGCCCTGAGCGCGGACATCCGGATCGCCGCCGACAACGCCAAGCTGGGCCAGCCCGAGATCCTGCTGGGCCTCATCCCCGGCGCGGGCGGCACCCAGCGGCTCTCCCGGCTGGTCGGGCCCTCGCGGGCCAAGGACCTCATCTTCACCGGCCGCCAGGTGCGGGCCGAGGAGGCGCTGACCATGGGCCTGGTGGACCGGGTCGTTCCCGCCGCGGAGGTGTACGAGGCGGCCCACGCCTGGGCGGCGCGGCTCGCGAAGGGCCCCGCCATCGCCCTGCGCGCGGCCAAGGAGTCCGTGGACTTCGGCCTAGAGGCCGACATCGACACGGGCCTGGCCATCGAACGGAACTGGTTCGCCGGGCTGTTCGCCACCGAGGACCGCGAGATCGGCATGCGCAGCTTCGTCGAGGACGGCCCCGGCAAGGCGACGTTCCGCTGAGCCACCGGCTCCGGCCAGGGCCCGGCACCCCGCGCGCGGGGTGCCGGGCCCGTTTCGTCCCCCGCGCCCGGGGGCACCCGGGGCCGCATGCGTACCGCCGGCAGCAACCTGGTCAAGGCCTTCAACACCCTGCCGTGGCGGCGGCTGCGCGACCACGCGCACCGGAGCGACGGCGTCCCGCCCGTGGCGGTGCCGCTCTCCGGCAGCGACGACCGGGCCAAGGCGGTCGGCGCCGGGCTCACGCGCGACATCGGCCTCGACCCCGTTATCGCCGGGAACCTCGGCCAGGGCGGACGCAGGCACCAGCCGGGCACCAGCGTGTACGCGACGGAACTGCCCGCCGCCGAGATGGACGCGCTGCCGCACGCGGCGTGAGGAGGAGCGAGACGGTGTCGGACATCTCCCCGATCGAGCGGGACGTGCTGTGGGACGAGTTCCACCGCATCGTGAACATGACCTCCCAGGAGCTGAGCGACTGGCTGCGCACCGAGGCCGCCTCGGAGCGCGCCGAGGACGTCCCGGACCAGGCCGGCGGCGAGACGGGCCGGCACGTCCTGGCCATCCTGCGCAAGCGCCGGGTCGACCTGACGGACGCCGACCTCGCCGTCATGCGCGACGTCATCGACACCGTCAACTCCCGGTGCCGCGCGGACCTGGAACCGACGGCGGGCCACGAGGACCGGCGCTTCCGGCTCATGAGCCTCGGGCACGATCCGCTCAAGCCCGCGTCGCCGTGAACGGGCGGCGGGCGGCCGCCGATTCGGCGGAGTCGCCCACGCCGGGGCGCGATCCCCGCCATGATGGGGGCCATGGCGGGACTGGAGGAGACGGCGTCGCGGGCGGCCCGGGACGTCGCGGACGCGGCCGAACACAGCGCGTTGGAACTGCTGGGCGACCCGACCGTGGCGCCGGTGGACTTCCGCAACCGTCCCGAGTCGGCGGCGCTCGCGCGGCGGCTGGCCGCGTCCGTCCTGCACGTCCGGTGGCGGTTGCCGGCCACCGTCACCGACGACGGCGTGCTGCTCGTCTCGGAGCTGGTGGGCAACGCCGTCCGGCACACCGGCGCCGAGCACTTCTCCCTGCGCATGTTCCGGCGCGGCAACTGGATCAGGGTCGAGGTGCGCGACCCGTCCCGGGGGCTGCCCTGCCTGCTGCCCGTGCGGGATCTGGACGTCAGCGGGCGCGGGCTGCTCCTCGTCCAGAAGCTCTCCGACCGCTGGGGCGTGGACCTGCTGCCGCGCGGGAAGACCACGTGGTTCGAGATGCGCGTCATCGACCGCTGACGACGCCGGGCCGCACCCGAGACCCCGGCCGCCCGGACCCCTGCCGCCCCACCGCGCGCACGGCGGACACAATGGGCCGGTGAACTACGACGAGCTGCTGGAGCGGTCCAGGGACGTGGCGGCGCGGGTGCTGGGGCGCGGCGTCCCGGCCGACTACATCCCCGCGCTGGCCTGCGCCGATCCGAACGACTTCGGGATGGCGCTGGCCACGGTGGACGGCGAGGTGCACGGCGTGGGGGAGTGGCGCAAGCCGTTCTCCGTGCAGAGCGTCTCCAAGCTCTTCGTCCTCGCCCTCGCCCTCGCGCACGGCGGGACGAGCCTGTGGCGCCGGGTGGGCCGTGAGCCGTCGGGCAACCCGTTCAACTCCCTCATCCAGCTGGAGTCGGAGCAGGGCGTCCCGCGCAACCCGTTCATCAACGCGGGGGCGCTGGTCACCACCGACGCCCTGCTGAGCCTCACGGGCGACGCGCAGGGGGCGGTGGTGGACTTCCTGCGCGCCGAGTCCGGCAACCCGGACATCGCCGTCGACCCGGCCGTGGCCGCCTCGGAGGCCGGACACGGCCACCGCAACGCGGCGCTGGCCCACTTCATGGCCTCCTTCGGCAACCTGCACAACCCGGTCGACGAGGTCCTGGCGCACTACTTCGCGCACTGCTCCGTCACGGCCGACTGCCGCGACCTGGCGCTGGCGGGGGGCTTCCTCGCCCGGCACGGGCTGCGCGCCGACGGCAGCAGGCTGCTGAGCCGCAGCGACGCCAAGCGGATCAACGCGGTGCTGCTGACCTGCGGGACGTACGACGCCGCCGGGGACTTCGCCTACCGTGTGGGGCTGCCCGGCAAGAGCGGCGTGGGCGGCGGCATCCTGGCCATCGTGCCGGGCCGGGGCGCGGTGTGCGCGTGGAGCCCGGGGCTGGACGCCGTCGGGAACTCGGTGGGCGCCATGGCCGCCCTGGAGGACTTCACCGAACGCTCCGACTGGTCGGTGTTCTGACGCACGGCCCCCACGCACGGCCCCCACGCACGGCCCCGGTGCGCCCGCGCCCGCCGTCAGCGGTGGTAGCGGCGGCGGTCGGTCATGGCCCGGCGGCGGCGGTCGTTGCACAGCAGGCACTTGCCCCAGCCGGGCGGCAGCGGGTCGTCCTTGTCGCCGTACAGCGGGTCGACGGCGCCCATCGGGTGCTCGCGGCAGCCCGTCGTCCCGCTCCGGGCGGACTGGATGGCCCGGACGGCGCCGAGCGCGCGCGCCAAGGCGTCCGCCACCTCGGCGAGCTGGTCGGCGGGCGGCTGCCCGTCCAGGTTGAAGGCGATGTCGTTCGCGGTGCTCAGCGCGTTCTGCAGCTCCCGGACCTCTGCGTAGCTCATGTCGACGCAGGCTAGTCCCCCGCACCGACAACCGGCGCCGGCACGATGACGTCGACCGCCCCGGGCACCGCCTCGACGGCCACCGGCAGCCGTCCCAGCGGCTCCCCGTCGGCGGTGGCCAGCATGTCCGGCGTGTCCAGCGCCACGCTGCGGGCGTGGAAGGTCCGCACGTTCGGCCGCTCCACGTGCGCGCCGCGCTGCATCAGCGGGAAGGAACGCACCAGCCGGGCCCGGGTCAGCGCCGGGACGACGGTGACGGAGAGCAGACCGTCGTCCGGGACGGCGTGCGGGCAGATCGGCATGCCGCCGCCGTACGTCGTCGTGTTGCCGACGGCGATCAGCGTCGCCTCCAGCTCCTCGCGCCGTCCGTCCACCTCCAGGGTGAACGCCCGGGGCCGCAGGACGCCCAGCTCGGCGAGGACGGCCAGCCGGTAGCGGGCCTGGCCGCGCGGCCAGGTCATGCGGTTGGCCCGCTCCAGGACGAGCGAGTCGAATCCGCTGGTGACCACGGTGGCGAACCAGCGGGACGCGGGCGCGGCGCCGGACCGCTCGGTGCAGCGGCCGAGGTCGAGCCTGCGGCGGTGGCCGCCGAGGAGCACCTCCGCCGCCGCCGTCGGGTCCGTGCGCGGTATGCCGAGGACGCGCGCGAAGTCGTTGCCGGTGCCGCAGGGCAGCACGGCCAGCGCGGTCCCCGTGCCCGCGACCTCCTGGAGCGCCAGGTGCACCATGCCGTCCCCGCCGGCCACCGCGAGCACGTCGGCCCCGGCGGCGACGCTCGCCGCCGCCCGGGCGCGGGCCTCGGCCGCGTCCCGCCCGGCGACGACGTCCACCTCGACGCCGTGGGCCAGGAGCCGCCGGGCCGCCGAGGCGGCGACCTGCTCCCCGGCCCGGCCACCGGAGGCCGGGTTGACCAGGAGGGTCATCCGGCGGGGCCGCGCCGCGCCGGGGCCGCCGGTGCTCACGGCAGCTCCGGGACGAGCTTGCCCGGGTTGAGGACCCCGGCCGGGTCCAGCACGTCCTTCACCGCCCGCAGCACCTCCAGTCCGAGCGCGCCGACCTCGGCCTCCATCCAGGGCAGGTGGTCGGTGCCGACGGCGTGGTGGTGGCTGATGGTAGCGCCGCACGCCGCGATCGCGTCCCCGGCCGCCCGCTTCGCGCTGTGCCACCGGGCCGCCGGGTCCGCGCCGGAGGCGGCCACGACGGTGAAGTAGAGGGAGGCGCCCTCGGGGTAGACGTGTGAGATGTGGCAGGTCACGACGGGTGGCCCGCCCGCCGTCGTCAGGGCGCCGGTGAGCGCGTCGGTGACGGCCTGCCGCAGCCCGGGCAGCGCCGACCAGGTGGTGGCGGTCTCCAGGGTCTCGGCGAGGATGCCGGCGTCCAGCAGGGCGTCGCGCAGGTACGGGCCGGAGTAGCGGCTGTGCCGCCAGTGCGCGACGGGCTCCCCGCCCAGCTCCGTGCCCCCGGCGGCCCGCAGTGTGGCGGCGGTCAGCTCCCGCACGGCGGCGGCCTGCTCCGCGGTGCCCTCGTGCGCGACGACGGCCAGGCAGCCGGGGACGGCCTCCCGGCCCGAGAGCGCGGCGTTCACGAAGGTCTCCGTCTCGTCGGAGAGCCGCACGAGGGTGGGGCGGGTGCCGCCCTGCGCCAGGGCGCGCAGCGCGGCGGTGCCGGTGGCGAAGTCGGGGAAGGCCCACGCCTCGTCCAGCCGCGCCTCCGGCAGTGGCCGCACCCGCAGCGTCACCTCGGTGATGACGCCGAGCGTGCCCTCGGAGCCGAGCAGGAGCTGCCGCAGGTCGGGCCCGGCGGCGGTGCCGGGGGAGCGGCCGAGGTCGAGCGTCCCGCGCGGGGTGGCGGCCCTGAGACCGAGCACCATGGCGTCGAAGCGCCCGTACCCGGCCGAGGACTGGCCGGAGGAGCGGGTGGCCGCGTAACCGCCGATGGTGGCGTACTCGTAGCTCTGCGGCTGGTGCCCGAGGGTCAGGCCGTGCGCGGCCAGCAGTTCCTCGGCCTCCGGCGTGCGCAGCCCGGCCTGGAGGGTGGCCGTCCGGGCCACCTCGTCGACGGCCACCAGCCGGTCCAGCCGCCGCAGGTCGAGCGCGACGAGGGCGCCGAAACGGCCGCGCAGCGGCTCCACCCCGCCCACGACGCTCGTGCCGCCGCCGAACGGGACGACGGCCACGCCGTGGTCGGCGCAGGCCCGCAGGGCCGCACCCACCTCCGCGTGGTCGGCGGGCAGGACGACGGCGTCCGGGGCGGCGGCCACGTCACCGGCCCGGCGGCGCAGCAGGTCGGGCGTGCTCTTGCCGCCGGTGTGCAGGACGCGCTCGGCGTCGTCCGTGACGACGTGCGCCGCGCCGACCGCCGCCTCCAGCGCCGTGCGGGCGGCGGCGGGCAGTGCGCTCGGCGGCAGCTCCAGCTCCTCCCGGGCGACGCTCGGGCTCGGGCACGGGGGCGCCCCGAGCACGTCGGCGACCAGGGCGCGCACCGACTCGGGCAGGGACGTGGCGTGTGCGGGGTCGCCCCAGGCGTTCCAGGACATCGGCGCGACGCGGCGGCTCGGTTTCGTCATGCGTTACAGTCTTGCATATGATGTCAATCAGTAACGACGGTGACGGGGTCGACGCCGAAGCCCGCGACCGGGAGGCGGGCCCCGACCCCCTCGCGGAGACCCTTCTGGACGCCGCCCACGAGGCCATCGCCACCTTCGGACTGCGCCGCCTCACCCTCACCGACGTCGCCCGCCGCGCCGGGGTCAGCAGACCCACGATCTACCGGCGCTGGCGCGACATCGACACCCTCGTCGGCGACCTCCTCACCCGCGAAATGCGCGCCGTCACCCTGGCCGCCGTCCCCCGCGCCGCCGCCGAGGGCCACGACGGCCGCACCCGGCTCGTCGCCGGCGCCGCGCACATCGTCACCGCGCTGCGCGACCACGCCCTGCTCGCCCGCATCCTCGACACCGAGCCCGAGGTCCTGGTCACCTACACCTTCCAGCGGCTCGGCTCCAGCCAGCGCGACGCCCTGGGCTTCACCGAGGAGCAGGTGCGCGCCGGGCAGGCCGACGGGTCCATCCGCGACGGCGAACCCGCCGAACTCGCCCGCATGGTCCTCCTCGTCGTGCAGACCACCGTCCAGTCCTGGCGGCTCGTCGACGACGTCCTGCCGCTGCCCCGGCTCACCGCCGAGCTGCGCCGCCTGCTCGACGCCTACCTCCGTCCCGAGGAGGACACCCCGTGACCACCGCCGACCCCCGCGCCTCCCTCAACGCCGCCCGCCGCCGCCGCGACCTCGAAGCACTCGGCGAACGCCCGCACGTCGACCTCGTCGTCGTCGGCGGCGGCGTCACCGGCACCGGCATCGCCCTCGACGCCGCCGCGCGCGGCCTGACCGTCGTCCTCGCCGAGCGGCACGACCTGGCCTTCGGCACCAGCCGGTGGAGCTCCAAACTCGTCCACGGCGGCCTGCGCTACCTGGCCACCGGGCAACTCGGCATCGCCCACGAGAGCGCCCGCGAACGCCACCTCCTCCTCACCCGCACCGCGCCCCACCTCGTGCGCGCCCTGCCCATGCTGCTGCCGCTGCACCCCGGCGTCCCCCGGCCCGCCTCCGCCGTCCTGCGCGCCGGATTCCTCCTCGGCGACGCCCTGCGGCTCAGCGCCGGCACCTCAGGGCGCACCCTCCCCGCCGCCCGCCGCGTCTCCCGCCGCCGCGCCCTGGAACTCGCACCCGGCCTGCGACCCGACGGGCTGCGCGGCGGCCACCTCGCCCACGACGGGCAACTCGTCGACGACGCCCGTCTCGTCGTCGGCCTCGCCCGCACCGCCGCCGCCCACGGCGCCCGCGTCCTCACCCGCTGCGCCGCCGAGGAACTGCACGGCGACCGCGCGGTCCTGCGCGACACGGCGACCGGTGAGCGCGTCGAGCTCCGCGCCCGCGCCGTCGTCAACGCCACCGGGGTCTGGGCCGACCGGCTCGTCCCCGACGTCCGGTTGCGCCCGAGCCGGGGCACCCACCTCGTGCTCCCCGGAGCCGCCTTCGGCGGTCTGCGCAGCGCGCTCACGATCCCCGTGCCCGGCGCGCGCGGCCGGTTCGCCCTCGTCCTGCCGCAGTCCGACGGGCGCGTCTACGTCGGCCTCACCGACGAACCCCTCGACGGCCCGCTCCCCGACGTCCCCACCGCCCCCGAGAGCGACGTCGTCTTCCTCCTGGACATCGTCAACTCCGTCCTCGCGACCCCGCTGCTCCGCACCGACGTGATCGGCACCTTCGCCGGGCTGCGGCCCCTCCTCCAGGCCCGCGCGGGCAGCACCGCCGACCTCTCCCGCCGACACGCCGTCCTCACCTCGCGCGACGGCGTCATCACCGTCGTCGGCGGCAAGCTCACCACCTACCGGCGCATGGCCGAGGACGCCGTCGACACCGCAGCCGCCAACGCCGGTCTCCCCGTGGGCCCGTGCCGGACGCGGAACCTGCCGCTGGTCGGCGCCGCCACGCCCGCCGAGCTCGCCCGCGTCGACGCACCCGCCCGGCTCGTCGCCCGCTACGGCACGGAGGCCCCCGCCGTCCTCGCCGAGGCCGCCGGGCGGCCCGACCTCCTGCGCCCGCTGGCCGCCGGGATCACCGGCGCCGAACTGCGCTTCGGCCTGCGCCACGAGGGCGCGCTCGACGAGGCCGACCTCCTCGAACGCCGCACCCGCATCGCCCTGGTGCCCTCCGACCGCGAGGCCGCCCGCGACGCCGTCCGCGACTGCCTCCCCCCACCCCCGGACGCCCGCCCCTGACGCCCACCGGCCTCGCTGACCGCCCGCCCGACCGCCCGCCCGTCCGCCCGTCCGACCCGCCCGCCCGTCCGACCCGCCCGCCCGTCCGGACGGACGCGCTCCGGCTGCCCACGCGCGGGCCCCGTCCTACGCTCGACCGGGACACCGTCCGTCCGCACCGCGGGGAGTCCCATGCGTCCGCCCCTCCAGCTCCGCCACGTGGCGCCGCGCCTCGCCACGGGCGCCTTCATCCTCAACTCCGGCCTCAGCAAACGCCGCATGGACCCGGAGAGCGCCGCCGGGCTCCACGGCATGGCCACCCACGCCTACCCCTTCCTGGACAAGCTCCCCCCGACGACGTTCGCCCGGCTGCTCTCCGCCGGGGAGACGGCGCTCGGCGCGGCCCTGCTGCTGCCCGTCGTGCCGACCGCCCTGGCCGGGGCCGCCCTCACGGCGTTCTCGGCCGGACTGGTCGGCCTGTACCTGCGCACACCCGGCATGCGCGAGGAGGGCAGCCTGCGCCCCACCCAGGAGGGCACCGCCCTGGCCAAGGACGTCTGGCTGCTCGGCGTCGGCCTTGGCTTCGTCCTCGACGAGGCCACGAGCCGCGACCGATAGGTGGTGGAGGTCGTGTCCGGGTGACGCACCGCCTCCGGAGCCGGCCCGGAGACCGGCGGACGACCCCGCGCGGCGGCCCGCCCGGACCGGCGACGGTCCGCGTCGACCCGGCTGGATCGCAGCCCACGGGAGGGCCCGCGCATGACCGGCACACAGTTCGGGATCTACACCGTCGGTGACGTCACCCCGGACCCCACCACGGGCCGCGCGCCCACGGAGGCGGAACGCATCCGGGCCACCGTCGCCATCGCCCGCAAGGCCGAGGAGGTCGGCCTGGACGTCTTCGCGACCGGCGAGCACCACAACCCGCCCTTCGTCCCCTCCTCACCCACCACCCTGCTCGGCCACCTCGCCGCCCTGACCGAGCGCATCATCCTCTCGACGTCCACCACGCTCATCACCACCAACGACCCCGTCAAGATCGCCGAGGACTACAGCGTCCTCCAGCACCTCGCCGACGGACGCGTCGACCTGATGCTCGGGCGGGGCAACACCGAGGCGGTCTACCCCTGGTTCGGCCAGGACATCCGCAACGCGCTCCCCCTGACCGTCGAGCACTACGGGCTGCTGCACCGGCTCTGGCGGGAGGAGACCGTCACCTGGCAGGGAAGGCTGCGCACCCCCTTGCGGGACTTCCGGCTCGCGCCGCGCCCCCTCGGCGGCGTGCCCCCGTTCGTCTGGCACGGCTCCATCCGCACGCCCGAGATCGCCGAACTGGCCGCCTACTACGGCGACGGGTTCTTCGCCAACCACATCTTCTGGCCCCCCTCGCACACCCGCCGCATGGTCGAGCTCTACCGCCGCCGCTACGAGCACCACGGCCACGGCGCGGCCCACCAGGCCGTGGTCGGGCTCGGCGGGCACGTCTTCATGCGCCCCCGCAGCCAGGACGCCGTGCGGGAGTTCCGGCCCTACTTCGACCGCGCCCCGGTCTACGGCGGCGGCCCGACGCTGGAGGAGTTCGCCGCCCGCACCCCGCTCACCGTCGGCTCGCCCGCCCAGGTCGTCGAACGGACGCTGGGCTTCCGGGCGTACGCCGGGCACTACCAGCGCCAGCTGTTCCTCCTCGACCACGCCGGGCTGCCGCTCACGACGGTCCTGGAACAGCTCGACCTGCTCGGCGAGCAGGTCGTCCCCGTGCTGCGCAAGGAGTTCGCCGCCGATCGCCCCGCCGACGTCCCCGACGCCCCCGTGCACCCCTCGGCCCCCACCCCGTCCCCGACCTGAGGGCTGGACGCGGCGGCGTCAGGGCTCGCCGTCGGAGGCGTTCGGAGCGGCCGGGGCATACGCCTTCTCGGCCTCCCGCCGGGGCGGCACCGGGGTCGCGCCGCGTTCCAGGACCGCCGTGTCGACCGTGTCCGTCCACCGCTCGTACCAGGCCCCCCGCTCCCTGCGGAGCAGGAAGGCCAACCCCGGCGCGCCCCACACCAGCAGGACGAGCAGCACGGTGAGGTGCGGAAGCAGCCGTCCGGCGAGCTCGGGGATCTCAAGGGTGCCGGTGCGGTGGGCCAGGGCGGTCCAGGCCACGGCGAGCGGGCTGTAGAGCAGGCACGCGCGCGCCGTCAGCCGGAGCGGGCCCGGCCGGGCGCCGTCGTACCGGGCCAGGCGCAGCAGCACCGCGCGCTTGCCCGGCGTCGTGGCGAACACGGCGGGCAGCAGCCAGAACCAGAGCAGCCCCAGGGCCGCGCCGAGTGGCAGCGCGTACTGGCGGCCGGTGTACCAGGACGTGGTGACGCCAAGCAGCCCGATGGCCAGCGTCCAGACGACGAGCCAGCCCGCCAGGTCGGTGAGCAGGGCGAGCAGCCGCCGCGTCAGGGTGATGCGCGCGGCGTAGCGACGGCGTTCCCGGTCGGGGTCGTTGACGGGCAGCAGGCGCAGGAAGGGGCCCACGGCCCACCAGCCCAGCACGGCGCCGGCCGTGTTGAGGATCAGGTCGTCGACGTTGAACTGCCGGTACGGGCATGCGTAGACGAACCACAGGCCGGTGTACTGCGTGGTCTCGAAGAACAGCGAGGTGGCGAACGCGAGCACCGTCGCCGGCAGGAACCGCTGCCGCAGGTAGTAGCGCAGGTAGACGCCCAACGGCAGCAGCAGCACGAGGTTGAGCAGGGTCGTCCAGGTCGGTGCGAGCCCCACCAACTGCCCCGCCGACCAGTCGCCCCCGCTCGCCGAGGCGATCGACGCCTGGAAGGCGAAGGGCTCCAACTGCGGTTCCCTGGCGTAGTGGACCCTCGCGCAGTGGGCCTCGGTGTCGGCGGGCAGCGGCATCACGGTCTGCAGCAGCGCGGCCAGCAGGTAGAAGACGAAGCTGTAGAACACCAGGACCGGCCAGCCCCCGGCCCGCCCACGCCTGCGGTACCCGCGGACGGCCGCCGGCACCAGGATCGCGGCGGCGACGAGCGGGAAGAGGGTGACCGCCGTCTCGACGGGCAACAGGTAGGTGCGGAACACGGCGCGCTTTCTGGAGCTGTCGGGCTAAGCACGGGGCACGGTGAAGCAGCCCCCTCTGTGGGGAGGCCGCCTCACATCCTGCACGTGCCCCAGCGTAGGCCCCGCAACGCCCCCTCACCGCCAGACCCGGCAACCCGGGACCACGGCCCGCCGGGGCGCCGCGGCGTGGCTGATCCGGTCCCCGCCACACGGACCGACCGGCGGTTCCGTCAGCCCGGTGGCGGGAGCGGCTCGGGCGTCTGCGGCTGTCAGGCGGTGGTTGCGGCGTGT
>NZ_JACXYU010000013.1 GCF_014779715.1 Streptomyces chumphonensis | reverse complement strand
GGAGTGAGGCCGGGCGGTGGGGGCGGGGCCGTCGTTCTGGAATGCTGGCGACGGCAGCAGGACGGCAGAACGGCCAGGGGCGAGGGCAGGGAACGATGGGGAAGAGCGTGCGTGTGGTGATCGCCGAGGACTCGGTGCTGCTGCGCGAGGGGCTGACGCGGCTGCTGACCGACCGCGGCCACGCGGTGGTCGCCGGGGTGGCGGACGGCGAGGCGCTGCGCCGGACGGTGCGCGCGTTGGCCGGGGCGGAGGGGCTGCCGGACGTGGTGGTGGCGGACGTGCGGATGCCGCCGACGCACACGGACGAGGGGCTGCGGGCGTCGGTGGAGCTGCGGGAGGAGTTCCCCGACCTGGGGGTGCTCGTCCTGTCGCAGTACGTCGAGGAGCAGTACGCCACCGAGCTGCTGGCCGGCTCGACGCGCGGGGTGGGGTATCTGCTCAAGGACCGGGTGGCGGAGGTGGGCGACTTCGTGGACGCGGTCACCCGGGTGGCGGAGGGCGGCACGGCGCTGGACCCGGAGGTGGTGGCGCAGCTGCTGGGCCGCAGCCGCAAGCAGGACGTCCTGGCCGGGCTGACGCCCCGGGAGCGGGAGGTGCTGGGGCTGATGGCCGAGGGGCGCACGAACGCGGCCGTGGCGCGGCAGCTGGTGGTGAGCGACGGTGCGGTGGAGAAGCACGTCGGCAACATCTTCATGAAGCTGGGGCTGGCGCCGAGTGACGGAGATCACCGTCGGGTGCTCGCGGTCCTCACCTATCTCCGGTCGTAGGTCTCCGCCCACAATGAAGGCGGGCTCAATCCCTGCCGGTCAGACTGGCAGTTCGTACGACGAGCCCCTTCGGGGGGTTGACGGCACGCCGTCGGGCGCGGGTGGCACGGTGTCTCATTATCGTGTCCACGATGCGGTCAGCCTTACGAAGGTCAACCTAACGCGCACGTACGATGGGCGGTGAGCCCGCCGGCCCGAGGGAGGTCCTAGCACGTGACCAGTCAGGTCAGCCATGAGAACGCCAAGGAAGTACGGCGTTTGGACCGGGTCGTCATCCGGTTCGCGGGGGACTCCGGCGACGGCATGCAGCTCACGGGGGACCGCTTCACCTCGGAGACGGCGTCGTTCGGCAACGACCTCTCCACGCTGCCGAACTTCCCGGCCGAGATCCGCGCGCCCGCCGGGACGCTGCCCGGCGTCTCGTCCTTCCAGCTCCACTTCGCCGACCACGACATCCTGACGCCCGGCGACGCGCCGAACGTCCTGGTGGCGATGAACCCCGCCGCGCTCAAGGCGAACATCGCCGACCTGCCGCGCGGCGCGGAGATCATCGTCAACACCGACGAGTTCAGCAAGCGCGCGATGGCCAAGGTCGGGTACGCCGCGAGCCCCCTGGAGGACGGCTCGCTGGACGGCTACTCCGTCCACCCGGTGCCGCTCACGACGCTGACGGTGGAGGCGCTCAAGGGCTTCGACCTCGGCCGCAAGGAGGCCGGGCGCTCGAAGAACATGTTCGCCCTCGGCCTGCTGTCGTGGATGTACCACCGGCCCACCGAGGGCACGGAGCGGTTCCTGCGGACGAAGTTCGCCAGGAAGCCGGAGATCGCCGAGGCCAACGTCGCGGCCTTCCGCGCGGGCTGGAACTTCGGTGAGACGACCGAGGACTTCGCCGTCTCCTACGAAGTGGCCCCGGCGGCGCAGGCGTTCCCCGCCGGCACCTACCGGAACATCTCCGGCAACCTCGCGCTGTCTTACGGACTGATCGCCGCGTCTCAACAGGCGGACCTCCCGCTGTACCTGGGCTCGTACCCGATCACCCCGGCCTCCGACATCCTGCACGAGCTGAGCAAGCACAAGAACTTCGGCGTGCGGACGTTCCAGGCCGAGGACGAGATCGCCGGCATCGGCGCCGCGCTCGGCGCCGCCTTCGGCGGTGCGCTCGCGGTGACGACGACCTCCGGCCCCGGCGTGGCGCTGAAGTCCGAGACGATCGGGCTCGCGGTCTCCCTGGAGCTGCCGCTGCTGATCATCGACATCCAGCGCGGCGGCCCCTCGACGGGCCTGCCCACCAAGACCGAGCAGGCCGACCTGCTCCAGGCCATGTACGGCCGCAACGGCGAGGCGCCGGTGCCGATCGTGGCCCCGGCCACCCCGGCCGACTGCTTCACGGCGGCGCTCGACGCGGCGCGCATCGCCCTCACCTACCGCACCCCCGTCTTCCTCCTCTCCGACGGCTACCTGGCCAACGGCTCCGAGCCGTGGCGCGTCCCGGAGGCCGACGAACTGCCCGACCTGCGCACCCAGTTCGCCACGAGCACGAACCACACGCTGGACGACGGCACCGAGGTGTTCTGGCCCTACAAGCGCGACGAGGGGACGCTCGCCCGGCCGTGGGCCGTTCCCGGCACGCCGGGTCTGGAGCACCGCATCGGCGGCATCGAGAAGCAGGACGGCTCGGGGAACATCTCCTACGACCCGGCCAACCACGACTTCATGGTCCGCACCCGGCAGGCCAAGGTCGACGGCGTCGACGTCCCCGACCTGGAGGTCGACGACGCGGACGGCGCGGCACGGGTGCTCATCCTCGGCTGGGGCTCGACGTACGGGCCCATCACCGCGGCGGTGCGCCGGGTGCGGCGGGAGGGCGGCGCCGTCGCGCAGGCCCACCTGCGGCACCTGAACCCGTTCCCCGCGAACCTCGGCGCGGTGCTCAAGCGCTACGACAAGGTGATCGTGCCCGAGATGAACCTCGGGCAGCTCACCATGCTGTTGCGCGCGACGTACCTCGTCGACGCCCAGCCCTTCACGCAGGTCCGCGGCCTCCCCTTCAAGGCCGAGCAGCTCGCCACCGTCATCAAGGAGGCCATCGACCATGGCTGACGTCCTCACGGGGGGCCCGGCGTCCGCGTCACACGCGCTGTCGCTGGTGCCCACGGCCGACGCCAAGCAGACCGCCAAGGACTTCAAGTCCGACCAGGAGGTCCGCTGGTGCCCCGGCTGCGGTGACTACGCCGTCCTCGCCGCCGTGCAGGGGTTCCTCCCCCAGCTCGGGCTGGCGAAGGAGAACATCGTCTTCATCTCCGGCATCGGCTGCTCCTCGCGCTTCCCGTACTACATGAACACCTACGGGATGCACTCGATCCACGGCCGCGCCCCGTCCATCGCGACGGGCCTGGCCACCAGCCGCCGCGACCTGTCGGTGTGGGTCGTCACCGGTGACGGCGACGCCCTGTCCATCGGCGGCAACCACCTGATCCACGCCCTGCGGCGCAACGTCAACCTCAAGATCCTGCTGTTCAACAACCGGATCTACGGTCTCACCAAGGGCCAGTACAGCCCGACCTCCGAGGCCGGGAAGATCACCAAGTCGACGCCGATGGGCTCGCTGGACGCGCCCTTCAACCCGGTCTCCCTGGCGATCGGCGCCGAGGCGTCCTTCGTGGCCCGCACCGTGGACTCCGACCGCCAGCACCTGACCGAGGTCCTGCGCCAGGCCGCCGAGCACCCGGGCACGGCGCTGGTGGAGATCTACCAGAACTGCAACATCTTCAACGACGGCGCCTTCGAGGTGCTCAAGGACAAGCAGCAGGCGGTCGAGGCGGTGATCCGGCTGGAGCACGGGCAGCCGATCCGGTTCGGCACCCCGGCGGAGGACGGCCTCGGCTCCCGGGGCGTCGTGCGCGACGCGGCCACCGGCGAGCTGCGGATCGTGGACGTCGCCACGCACGGCACGGACGGCGTACTCGTCCACGACGCGCACGACGCCTCACCCGCGACGGCGTTCGCCCTGTCGCGTCTGGCCGACCCGGACACTCTGCACCACACGCCGATCGGCGTCCTGCGCAGCGTGCGGCGGCCGGTGTACGACACGCTCATGGCCGACCAGCTGGAACAGGCCGTCGAGCAGAACGGCAAGGGCGACCTGTCCTCACTGCTGCACGGCAAGGACACCTGGACGGTCGTCGGCTGACCCTCCGCACCACCGCGACGCGGCCCGTGCCCCACCGGGGTACGGGCCGCCGCACGTCGTGCCCCGGCACCCGGGGCCGGGCGCGGACCGGCCGCCGGGGCGGGCGTGACGGGCGTCATGAGTGTCTGCTCATTACGGGAATGACAAGGGGGTGTGCCGGGCGTTACCTTCATCATGAGCAGCACCTTGACGGAGGAGGCAGCGTTGTCGTCCACGAGCGAGACCCGCACCGGGCTCCTGTACGGGTTCGCCGCGTACGGCATGTGGGGGCTCCTGCCCCTGTACTGGCACCTGCTCCAGTCCACGTCCGCCGCCGAGGTGATGGCGCACCGCATGGTGTGGTCGCTGCCGACGGCCGCCCTGATCCTGCTCGCCGTGCGCCGCTGGGCGTGGATCGGCGCGCTGTTCCGCAGGCCCAAGCGGCTCGGGCTCGTCGCCGTCTCCGCCACCCTGATATCGGTCAACTGGTACCTGTTCATCTGGGCCGTCACCGAGGAGCGGGTGCTGGAGGCGTCACTCGGCTACTTCATCAACCCCCTCGTCACCATCGCGATCGGCGTCGTCGTCCTGCGCGAGCGGCTGCGGCCCTTGCAGTGGACGGCCGTCGGCATCGGCGCGGCGGCCGTGGCCGTCATGACCGTCGCCTACGGCGAGGTGCCCTGGATCTCCCTGACGCTGGCCGTCACCTTCGCGACCTACAGCCTCGTGAAGAAGCAGACCAGGCTCGACGGCCTGGAGGGCTTCACCGCCGACTCTCTGCTCCAGTTCCTCCCCGCCCTCGGCTTCCTGCTGTTCCTCGGCGGGCGCGGCGAGTCGACGTTCACCACCGAGGGCCTGCCGCACGCCCTGCTGCTCGCCGGTGCCGGCCTGGCGACGGCCCTGCCGCTGATCCTCTTCGGCGCGGCCGCGATGCGGGTGCCGCTCTCCACCATCGGCCTGCTCCAGTACCTCGCGCCCACCTTCATGTTCCTGCTGGGGCTGCTCGCCTTCGACGAGCGGATGCCGCCCGAGCGCTGGGCCGGGTTCCTGCTGGTGTGGGTGGCGCTGTGCGTGCTGACCTTCGACGCCCTGCGCACCGCCCGGCGCAACCGGACCGCGCTGCGGGAGGCCCGGCGCCGCCGGCCGTCCCCCGCCGGCGGCGTCACCCCCGCCGACCTCCCGCAGGCCCCCGTCGGCCCGACGTCCTGACGTGCCGGGGGCCGACGCCCGGCCCCCGGCACGCCCGGCTCAGCCGAGCGCGGCGACCATCCGGTCCGTCACCCGGGGGAAGCGGAGCTCCTGCCGCCCCACGGCCGCCACGGAAACGGTCCCCTGGAACGTCGTGTGGTGGTCGTCCCCGTGCGGGCGGTAGGTGAGCCTGCTGCGGTCTCCTGAGCGGTATCTGCGCACTTCGCCGGTCGTCCCCTCCGTCGTCGTGTCCTGCGTGCCCCTCTCGGGAGCCGACCGCGCACCCGGCCCCGGCCACGGGGCCGACCCCTCCTCACTGCCGATGACGTCCCACACGGCGGCGGGCGGTCGCGGGATCGCCCCGACGATCCGCGCCCCCACCTCCCTGCCGGCGCCCTGTGTGAGTCCTGCGGGCATGACTCGCCTCCTCGCTCGCGAGCGTGTGCCGACTCCCCCTCCGGCACCCTCCGACACCTACAAAGTTAGCGGTCACCACTGACAACGGCCCCCGGGCGCGGAGCGCGTCCGGGGGCCGTCGAGCGGCGTTCGAGAAGCCCTCAGGAGGTGATGTCGCGGGTGGTGAAGCGGGCCCAGGCGGCCGAGCCGAAGACGGCGGCGTAGACGCCCTGGAGCCCGGCGTTGGCGAGGATGTCGCCCCAGGGGACGGGCGCCCGCAGCAGGTCGGCGAAGGACATCCAGTGGTACGGGAACAGGTACGGGTGGACGACGTCGAGCTGCGGGATCGCCCCGACGATCTGCACCGTGATCAGCAGCCCCACCGTCGCGGACATGGCGGCGATGCCACTGCCGGTGAGCGTCGAGACGAACAGGCCGAGCGCCGCGAGCCCGACCAGCGAGACCGCCACGGCCACCGCGATGGCCAGGGCGCGCAGCAGCCCCTCGGACAGCGGGACGGTGACGCCCGACAGCAGCGTGATGTCCCCCAGCGGGAACAGCGCCGCGCCCACCAGCACCGCCGAGAGGGCCACCACGAGCGTCGCCAGGAGGCAGAAGACCAGCAGGGCGGCGAACTTCGCCAGCAGCAGCCGGGTGCGTCCGGCGGGAGCGACGAGGAGGTACCGCAGGGTGCCCGCGCTCGCCTCGCCCGCCACCGCGTCCCCCGCCACCACACCGACCGTCATCGGCAGGAAGAACGGAAGGGTGGCCGCGAGCGCGGTGAACACCAGGAACAGGCCGTTGTTGGTGATCTGGTTGATGAACGCGGGTCCCTCGCCGCCGTCCCCGCCACCGCCGCCGTCCCCGCCGCCGGTCTCGATCTTCACGGCGATGCCGATGAGCACCGGCAGCACCGCGAGGATGCCGAGCAGGGCGAGGGTGCGCCAGCGGCGCAGCGTCACCGTGAGCTCGCTGCGGAAGAGGGAGAGCGTCCACAGCGGGGACGGGCGCCGGACGGCCGTCCCCGGGCCGCTCGCGGCGGCCTCCGCGCGGACGGCGCTCGCCGCCCCGTCAGCCGGCGACATCGAAGCCCTCCCCGGTCAGTGCCACGAAGGCGTCCTCCAGTGAGCCGTTCTCCACGCCGAAGGAGCGCACGCGGACGCCCGCGTGGACGAGGGCGGCGTTGAGGTCGGCCAGGTCGGTGCCCGGCTCGGTGGGCGGGTCCCCGGTGACGCGGTCCCCCTCCGTGCTCAGCGCCGTCACGCCGTGCTCCTTCAGCACCGAGGCGGCGTCGCCCGCGTCCGGGGTGGTGACGACCAGGCGCCCCCGCGCACCGGCGGCCAGTTCGGCGACCGGGCCCTGGGCGAGCAGCCGTCCCCGCGCCATCACGGCGGTGTGCGTGCAGACCTGCTCGACCTCGTCCAGCAGGTGCGAGGAGAGGAAGACGGTCGTGCCGTCCCCCGCCAGTTCGCGGACGAGGGTGCGCATCTCGCGCATGCCCTGCGGGTCCAGGCCGTTCGTCGGCTCGTCCAGGATCAGCAGCTCCCGGGGCTGGAGCAGCGCGACGGCCAGGCCGAGGCGCTGCTTCATGCCCAGCGAGTACGTCCGGGCGTGCTTGCGGGCCGCCGCCCCCAGACCGACGCGGTCCAGCGCGGCGTCGATGCGGGCCCGGCGGGTGGCCGGGTCGGCGGTGGGGTCGGCGGCGTCGAAGCGGGCCAGGTTGTCCCGGCCGGAGAGGAACCCGTACAGCGCCGGGCCCTCGATGAGGGCGCCCACCTTCGGCAGCACCCGCCGCGCGTCGGCCGGCATGGGACGGCCGAGCAGGGCGGCGCTGCCGTCGGTGGGCGTGACGAGCCCGAGCAGCATCCGGATGGTGGTCGTCTTCCCGGAGCCGTTCGGCCCGAGGAAGCCGAAGACGCTGCCGCGCGGCACACGCAGGTCCAGGCCGTCGACGGCGAGCTGACCGCCGCGGAACCGTTTGCTCAGCCCGCGGGCCTCCACGGCCGGTTCCCCGGCGGTCGGCGGCGCGTCCATGTGTCTCCCTCGTCGTCCCCCGACACGGTCGTGCGCGGGGTGGTCGTGCGCGGGACGGTCAGTCCGTCCCGGCGGCCTTCAGCAGCCCGTCCTTCGTGACGGCCCCGACGTAGACGCTGCCGTCCTCCGTGATCAGCGCGTTGACCAGCGTGGTGCTGAACACGCGGCCCTCGCCGAACTCACCGCTGACCCGCTCGGAGAACGCGTCCAGCAGCGGCTGCGCCTCCCGGGAGTTCAGCTCGCCGCCCGCGAGGCCCTCGGGTCCCTCGATCTTGACGACGGCGTCCCAGCCCTCGCCGATGACCTCCGCGCTCTCGCCCAGGCCGTCGGCGCCGTCGGCACCCGGCAGGCCGGGGAGCCCGTCCAGGCCCTCGGGCAGGCCGTTCATGCCCCGGCCGTGCTTCTCGGCCAGCTCGTCCGCCTCGGTGACGTCGGTGCCCTTCGGCGGCGTGAAGTCGAACAGCTCGGCGGACGGCTTCCCGAAGTCGACCTTCGTGTAGCCCGCCTCGACCACCGGGTCGCCCTCGCCCCGGGCGTCCAGGGTGACGCGCAGCGGCGTGCCGTTCTCGGCGTCCACGGCGATGCGGACGGCGTCGACCGTGGAGTCCGGCGCGTCCTTCGGCGCGATGGCGAGCACGTAGGCGTCCCGCCCGGCGACGCTCGTGGTGCCGTCCACCGTGACCGACGTCGAGTCGTCGACGGCCGCGAGCGCCCGCTCGGCCGCCTCCTGCGGGGTGAGCGAGCCGGGGCCGCCCCTACCGTGCTCCTCGCCGCCCTCCGGGTGCTCGGGCAGCTCGGCGTGGAAGGCGGTGTCGCTGGCGCTGTCGTACGCCCACAGCTCGCCCTCGTTGCGGATCAGGCTGTACTCGGCGGCGTCCTCCACCACGGAGACGCGCTGCCGCTCGGGGCCGTCCAGGGCGACCCGCAGGGTGTGGTCACCGGCGAGCAGCCCGGTCAGCCTGCCCGCCGGGTCGGCCGGGGAGTCCGTCCCGCCCTGTGCCGGGTCTCCCCCGCCGTCCTCGCCCTTCTCCTCGGGCCCTCCGGAGTGGCCGCCGAAGAGGCCGCCGCCGTCGGACGCGGCGTCCAGCCCGGGAATGCCCAGGTCGGAGCTGAGCTCGACGGTGCCGGAGAGCTGTTCGACGTCGGATTCCGCGATCTTGGTGATGAGTTCCTGCGCCGTGATGTCCGGCAGGTCCGGGTCGCCGCTGTCGGCGAGGGCCGGGACCAGGCCGACACCCGCCGCCGCGACGGCCGCCACCGCGACGGGTACCGCGTACCGCATCGCCTTGTTGCGCGACGTGCTGGGCCGGTGCTCCATAAGTGCGCTACCTCCGTACGTGGGCGGCGTCCACCCCCTGGTGTCCTCCGCCGCCATTGTCACCCGTAACGGTGCGGGGTGGTATGACCAGCCCATCAGATCGGGGCGATTCCGGCGTCACCCGACAGGGCCAACCCCACTACACCCCGGGGATGACGTCCGCCCCGACAGGTCGCACCCGCCCCCTAGGGGGTCGTGCGTGATGAGCTGGGGATACCGTGCGGGAGCCGATGAGCCCCTGATGCCTGGTGCTGACGGACGTGGACACGTCTGGCACGACGAGCGGTTGGCCGGACGTCAACGCCAGGCGGCAGGAGCTCCTTCCGCCCCACACCGCAACCGCAACTCACCGCGACCGACCGCAGGATCAACTGTCGAACACGCCCTGGAACCATGCCGGCCCTGGCGGTCTCCGTGAGGGCGCCCTCTCGGCGGGCGTGTCCGTGAGTGCGACCCGAATCCGCCATGCCCAGTGGCCGGTTCAGGTCGTTCACGTGGCGGCCGGGCATCGACGACCGGTACGGCGATTTCGAACGCGCGGTACACCAACACACGGTTCTCGGTATGGGCCGTGCAGACGGGGGCGGAATCCTGAGGTGGCCGCTATCTGACGGGAATGATGTCGACGTGTACCTTCGGCCTGGCCAGTACGGGCTCAAGGCTCGCGTCGAACTGCAATTCGTACTCGTACTCACTGCCATCGGCAGGAATTCCGTTGTGCTGAGCCATGGTCCTGGGGTCGGACTCGTCCTCCCTGATTGTCCTCATCCCCCGGGTGAAGGAGACCGTTCCCTGCGACCGGGTCCCCCAGTCCCAGTTGCCGACATGTGGGCTCGTCGCCTCCACGCGGTACCTGACCCGGTAGCATCCGTACGTCCTGGAGTCTCCCTGGTACCTCGGAGGTGGGCATCGCACCGAGATCCCCGTGTTCCAGGTGCGATCCCACGGCCACCCGGATTCTTTGCGAAGACCACTGCCCAGCGATTCAACCCTGCTTTCTTGCGGCCCGGAAAAATGCCACCGGACGCCGCTTTCCCCTTCACGTGTCGCCATCCGGTCAGGCGGCCCCGTAGGAGGCGCGCATTCTTCGACTTCTGGGAGAATGGGCGTAGGGACGTTGAGCATCGTGTCGGCTTGGAAATCGTACTCCACCCCCGCCCGGGGCTGACTCGGCATCTGCCGGGCGAGCCTCATACCTCCCCCGGCGGTGGGGCATTCCAGAATCCAACCCGTCTTCACCACGACATCCGATACGACGCTTCCCCTCACCAGCCTCAGGGTCCCCGCGCGCTGCTTCACCCACTCGTCGGATACTGATTTGATCTTGAAATATACGGGGCGGGCAAGGATGGCCTTCCCAATGAGGGGGACAATTTTGACCGTATCACTGACACCGAAGGAAATGGTCTCCTTCTTGCCTACCGAATCGGCACTGCTTGCACCGAACCCGAGCAGGCCAGAAATCGCACCGTCAGGAAGGATGGGGTACTTTTCTCTCAGGGCATTTTCTGCAGTTTTGACGGTGATTCCCACTACCGATTTGAGCGTGCTACGCCAGTCGTCATCACCGCCGCCACCCACGGGGATCGTCTGAGTGGTGGATCGCACTTCCTCAACCTTCAGCTCATGGGCCCCTCCTTTCACCTCGATGGTTCTACCCGCGTTCTCGACGTAAATGCCGTGCTTCTGGTAGAACGGCAGGGCAACCGCGTAGCGCAGGCCGCTGTCGGGGATGTCGTCGGGGCTCGCGAACGAACCCGTTCCCATCCCACTCGCCCGCGGGCTGTCGACAGTGTGCGACTCGTTCAATTCTTGGCCCTCTCTCTTGCCGAATGCAGTGCGGCGGGAGCAGTTCGGGGCAAGTGCGCGTCAAGTCGCCGCCACAGCAGGTTTCCCGCGCGACCGGGCGACCGGCAAGCGGTATACGAAGGGACCACTCTTCCGGGGGCCGCGTGGAATGCGGTCCAACGCGTGTTCGGCGCCGGTGAGAGGTAGGGAGGGAGCAGCGACACACGACGCACACGGTGGCGCCCAGGCCGGGGGACGGCTTTGCCGCCCATGGCAGCGCAGGGCGGGCGGACGGCCGACTCTGTCGCAGGCCAGGTGAATCCTGCTGGTCAGGCCGCCTCGGAGCCGGACGAACTCGCACCCGGCCTCCGGGGGCGAGGCGGAGCGCCACGACGTCATGACCTACCAGGAGAGGTCATGCGGCCCCACGGGCAGGGGCCGCCGACGGTCCGGTTCGACCGGTGGACCTGCGGCCGTCGCGGGGCGGGCGATCTGATCCCATCACGAAAAGATCATCATACTCACACAGAAGTGATCACAAGTCGTCTAGTAGTGGCTTGAGTTGACCAGATGCGAGCATCTCAAGTCCTTCGTCTTCCTGAAGTGATCGAGCTGTGTAGGTTCTGGAACGGCGCGAGGGGAGCGACGTTCCACTCAGCCGACAGGATCATTCATTGGGGAGCGGGAAGGTCGTCGGGCTTCGCGCCGCACACGGCGCCAGAGGCCCGGGACGCGCGGCCCGCAGCACCGGAGGGGAAGACATGGCGGACATCGATCTCGGACTCGCGACGGACTGGGACGAGGGCGACACCCACGGCCGTATCAAACTGCGGCAGAACCAGACCTACCCGAACTCACCGAAGAAGGACGTGCTCATCAGCTCGCCGGTGAGCATCGAGCTGTCCGTGAACTCGAACTACTCGACCTCTCAGGAGGCCGACAAGATCTACTTCACGACGCACTACGGCTCGACCAAGAAGATCATCGCCATCCTCGACTCCGACGGCAACCTCCACATCGCCGGTCGCGTGATCGAGGGGCAGCGGGATCTGTCGTACTGACCCACGACGCGGTGATCCCTCCTCGGTTCCACGGCGAAGTCCTGCGAGCTCCGCGGAACCGAGGAGGTCAGCAGCCGCGTGAGGGCGTTCGCGCACGCCTGCGGCCGCTGTGGGGGTGATGACGGTTCTCGTCGTCACCCCCACGCTGTTCCCCGGGGACGCCCAGGAATCGCCCACACTCGCGTCCCGGCCCGACCGACGCCCGGCCAGGCGAACGGAGTCACACGGCAGCGGCGGCGCTCTGCCGGTAGTCGCGTTCCAGCAGGCCGAGCACCACCTCGTCCAGGAACGCGCCCATGACCCAGGCCGAGGAGCGCAGCACCCCCTCGCGAACGAACCCGTTGCGCTCGGCCGCGCGCAGCATGGCGACGTTGTCCGCCAACGTCTCGATCTGCAGCCGCTGCAGGCTGCGCACCACGAACCCGTAGTGGCACAGCGCCCCGACCACGTCCGTGCCGTAGCCCTGCCCCCGGGCGGACGGCAGCAGCCCCACGCCGACGTGCGCCGACCGGTTGTGCGGATCGATGCCCCACAGGTTCGCGGTGCCCACCAACGTGCCGCCCGCCAGCTCCACCACGGAGAAGGAGACGCTTCCCTCCCGCGTCTCGTCCACGACGAGACGCGGATCCTTCGTGCCGGGCGGCAACGGCCGCCACGGACCACCCTCGGACCGGGCGGAGTTCACCACGTCGTCGTAGAGCTCGGCCCGCAGGATCGGGATGTCCTCGTCGTGCCGGGCCCGCAGCCCGACCTTGCCGCCTTTGAGCATGCGAGCTTCCTATCCGGGGCCACCGGCCCTCGGCAAACCCTTTTGCCCTGCGGTCCCGTCCGGCCACGGGAGACGCGACGTCCGAGGGCTGGGCCGTCGGCCCGACCGCCGGTACCGTCGGGTAACTCCGAACTCGGGAAAGGGGACCCGGTGAGAGTCGCGGTACTCGGCGCCGGCAGCATGGGCTGCCACCTGGGCGGACACCTGGCGCGGCACACGGACGTGACCCTGGTCGGCCGCCCGTCCGTCCTCGACGGACTGGCCGACGGCCTGACCCTCAGCGGCGCCGGCCGCGCCCGCGCCCACGTCCCACCCGAGTTGCTCACCCGCACCACCGACCCCGACGCGCTGGCCGGGGCCGACTACGTCCTCGTCACCGTCAAGTCCGCCGCGACGGCCGCGGCCGCCCGCGAACTGACCGGACGGCTGCGCCCGGACACCACCGTCGTCAGCTTCCAGAACGGGCTGCACAACGCGCGCCTCCTGCGGGACGCCCTGCCGCAGACCACCGTCCTCGCCGGGATGGTGCCGTACAACGTCGTCCACACCGGGCCCGGCACGTTCCACCAGGGCACCACCGGGGCGCTGATGCTCGACGCCCACCCGGCCGCCCGACCGCTGGTCGCGGCGCTGCGGGCGGCCCGGCTGGACGTCCAACCGCGCGACGACATGCCGCGCGTCCAGCACGCCAAGCTGCTCATGAACCTCAACAACGCCGTCAACGC
This sequence comes from Streptomyces chumphonensis, assembly GCF_014779715.1. Taxonomy (GTDB): domain Bacteria; phylum Actinomycetota; class Actinomycetes; order Streptomycetales; family Streptomycetaceae; genus Streptomyces; species Streptomyces chumphonensis. Next base: position 135,770 of record NZ_JACXYU010000013.1, on the reverse strand, counting down.
CCTCTCCGGCCTGCCCCTGCGCGAACAACTCGGGCAGCGCGCCTACCGGCTGTGCCTCGCCCGGTGCCAGCAGGAGGCGCTGGCGGCGTTCGCCGCTGCAGGCGTCCGCCCCGCCCGCCTGGGCCCCGTCCCGGCCCGCCTCACGCCCTGGGTGCTGCGCCTGCCGGACGCCGCCTTCCGCCGCGTGGCCGCCGCGAGCCTCGCCGTCGACGCCCACGCCCGCTCCTCGATGTGGGAGGACCTGGAACGCGGACGCGCCACCGAGGTCGACGCACTCCAGGGCGAGGTCGTCGCGATGGCCCGACGCCACGGCCTCACCGCCCCGGCCAACGCCCGCCTCGCCGCCCTCGTGCACGCCGCCGAACAGCCCGGCCTCCACCGCCCCTGGACCGGCCCCGCCCTCCTCCACGCCCTGTCCGGAACGTCCGACGCGACCGAGGACCGACAGGTGCCGGGGCACTGATCGCCTCGTCCCGACGAGGCGCGAGGTCACCTCTCCCGTCCGGCCTCGCCATGGCAACGCCCTGGTCACAGCACTACGCTGGTGAGAGGAGGGGTTCTCCGGGCAGATGGTGAGGCCCTTCATCGCCTTGTGCGGAGAGACGACTCCGCGTCGGCCGGATCGCTCCCGCCCCCAGGGCTCAGCACCGCGATCCCCAGTTCTCGCACATGGATGCCGACAGGCGAGGAAGTGACGACATGTTCGTCAGTTCGGCAGCTTTCGCAAAACCCTTCGAGGGAGGGGAGCCCTATCCCTCCTTCCAGGGACGTACACCCGCCCTGCGGGGCTTCTACCTGGGCTACGACGTCGGCGATCCGACGCCGGGCGACCACGAGATCCAGCTGATACAGGTCCTCGCGGGAGGAGCGTCCCACGACCTCTCACCGAACGCGGACCTCAGCCCGATCGCCCTTCCGGACGGAGAACTGCACCCGGCCCTGCAGGACGCCAACGCGGCGGGCGAGGAGTTCTTCTACCGCGTCTCGCACTCGCTCCTGCGGCTTCCGGGGGCCCAGCGGTACCAGGTCCGCGACGTCGGCGCCGTGGACCACGTCGTCCGCCCCCTGACGATCCCTCCAAGCGCCGGCGACGCCCCGGTACGCCCCCGTGCCTCGGGTGACCCGCTGCTCGCTCTCGTGGGTTTCAAGATGTTCTTCACCGGAGGACGTGACCACGAGCTCGACCGCGTCGGCGTCTGGTTCCGGGGCAAGGACCTGCATGTGGCGATGCGCGACAAGAACGGGGACGACACGTTCGGCTACCTCGTGGACTTCATCGCCGTGCCACGCCCCCTGGCAGGAACGAACGTCAGCACGGGCATACTCCGGGGTAGCGCACGCGGAGGCCGGCAGATCTCCATCCCGAGCCCCTCCCACACCGATTTCCTGCTCACGGGCTGGGCACTCAACTACCAGAGCGGCGACCATGAGATCCGGGACATCGGCGTGGACCGCTCGAACGACGACGTCACCGTGTTCTACAGCGACAAGAACGGTGACGATCCGTTCGACTGGCGCGTGGAATGGGCCCATGTAGGCCCCATGGTGCTGGCGCCCACATGACGTGGCTGAACAGTCACCTCCCACTCCCGCCGGGAACCTTCCTCCGGGCTACCGCTCAGCGCGCCACAGGAAGGCGCCGGTACCGGCGACCAGCAGGAGGACGGCCAGGGCCCAGGCCGTTCCGTTCTCCGCCGCCGCACGGGGCCACTCCCACCACCGCGCGTCAGCGCCGCGTTCCCCCGGCGACCCGATCAGGAACGTCGGCACGGTATGGGCCACGGGGAACAGCCAGGCGAGCCGGGGGCCGAGCAGGGCGGCGGAGAGCGCCGAGAGCCCGGTGAAGCCGAGCAGGTTCCGCAGGGCCAGGGGGACGGCAGCGGCGTCCCGGGACAGGAACAGCGCGAGACAGGTGAGCGTCGTCGCACATCCGAACGCTACGGCGAGGTGCAGGCTGAGGACGCGGCGCCGGGGCAGGGCGGCGGTGTGCGAGAAGTCCGCCATGTCGTCGATGGTCGACATCAGCACGCCCACACCCAGGAGAAGCGGAACGAACGCGGCCCCGGTGGCGGGGATCGCCTCCTCGCCACTGAGGTTGGGGAACAGGACGGCCTGCCCACCCCACCACGTCAGGGCGACGGCGCACCCGGCCATGAAGAGGATGGACCGTACGCCGTGGTGGGACCACAGGTGGCTGCGGAGCGGGGAGAACGCTCCGTCTTCTCGCGTCAGCACGGTGCCCGCATCTCCTCGGCCCACGTCGTGGCGGTTTCGACCTGGCGCGGTTCGGGGAGCGTCAGCACGTCGCGGACCTCCTGCTGCCAGGAGACGTCCCCCGCGTAGTCGTAGGACGGCAACTCTGCGGAGCGCGTCGCCCGCGCCTCAAGCCACGCTTCCAGCCGGAGGCCCGCGTTCACCCGGTTCTGCAGGTCCTTCTCCGACTCGTCCTCGCACCACGTCTTGTGCGCATCGGTCAGCTCAAGGAGGAGCGTGTGCAGGAGGTCCCGGGAACCATGGTCCAGGGTGAAGCCCCCGGTGCCACCGTCCCCGAGCCCATGTTCGCTGTACCGCGCAGGAGGAGGAAGAACGCCCTCGGCGGCACGGGCGACCTTCCCCGCCGCTTCGACCGCTTCCGGAAGACGGTCCGCGTGCTCGGGCCACACGCAGACGGAGCTACCGCCACCCGGCGCACACACCGGCTCTTCGGCCTCCCGGTCAGCCAGAAGAAGGCTGCCGCTTCCCGGCATGGCGGCCACGGCGATGAGGGTTGCCGCAGAGAAGAAGGCACCGGTGCCCGAGGTCGCCACTCTGCGACCGCCGGTCTCCAGCAGCCGGCCCACCGTGCACGCGGCCGCCAGGGCCAGCGCCATGACGACGAGACGCCACGTCAGATGCACGGAGGACAGACGGACGTCGATCGCGTGGTAGAAGGCGGTGTAGGCCAGCGGGGAGAAGTTGGTGCTGAAGACCAGGCTGAACAGCAGGAAGCCGCCGATCGCCGCGACCGCGCCGGTGAAGCGGGTCGGAGCGAGGCGGCCGAGCACATGCCCCAGGGCCAGCGCGAAGACGATGCCGCTCAGGCCGAACACCGGGTACTCGAGCCAGGGCCCGCCGGGCGCGCCCACCGCCGTCGCCCAGGCGGCAACCGTGCACAGCAGATAGACAAGAGAGAGCCACGCGGCGTCGGCGGCCAGCCGGGTGAGCTCCACCTGCGGCAGGGGGCGCGCGGCCAGCAGCAGATCGGAGCCGCTGCGGCGCAGCCGGGACGCCTGCTGAGCGGCCAGGCCGACCCCGGCGATCATCAACGGCACGGCCGCCCGTGTCGTCGCCGCCGACGTCTCCGGCCACGAGCCCTGCCATGAACCGCCGACGAAGAAGACCATCGCTACGGAAGCGGCGAACAGCGGAAGCGCCGCCCACCGCATCGGGCTCCGTCGGAACTCGATGAGGAATCCGGTCACTGGGCGCCTCCCCGATCCTGGACGGGAGGCGCGCCGAGGGCCGTCGCGTACCCGCGCTCCAGTGGAGTGTCCCCCGGCGCGTCAGCCGTGCCGAGCGCCTGCAACTCCGCAGGGGGCCCGACGAACCGCAGTGTGCCCTCGTACAGCACGCCCATACGGGCGCACGTGTGTGCCACGTCCTCGACGAGGTGCGTGCTCAGCAGGACGCAGCTGTCCCGCGCCAGTTCACGCACCAACTCCCTGAAGCGAACCCGCTGATGGGGGTCAAGACCGGTCGTGGGCTCATCCAGGATGATCAGTGCCGGACGGCCGGCGATGGCCTGGGCGATACCGGCCCGGCGGCGCATGCCACCGGAGAGCTTCCGCAGCGGGGTGCCCGCCTGGCTCTGGAGTTCCACCTGCTCGATGGCCTCCGACGCCGAACGTGGGATGTCACGTCGCGGTACTTCGCGCAACCACGCGCAGTGCCGCACGAAATCCGTGACGGTGAAGTCGGCCGGGTGGGCGAAACTCTGCGGGAGATACCCGATTCCGCGTCGCGCCGCGCGCAACTCCTTGCGCGTGCGCACGTCGTGACCGAAGAGTCGGAGCGTCCCCGAGGTCGGCGCACTCACGGTGGCGAGACTGCGCAGCAGCGTGCTCTTCCCCGCCCCGTTGGGCCCGAGCAGCCCGAAGGCACCGGCTCCAAGCCCGAGACTGACACCCCGGACCACCGGCTTCCCCCGGTACCCCTGGTGCAAAGCCTTCACGTCAACTATGAGCATTTCCAAGCCAATTGCCTGCGCAGGAGCGGGGACCGGTCGGGAGCTTACCCGCGCACCGTACCCCGTTGTGATCTTCTCGGACCGCCCGCACGTCGCAGTCCGGGCCCGGTCCCGAACTGCTCGGCGACCCGGCGACCGTCTTGGAGCTCGGCTGCGGCACCGGACGGGCCCTCGCCCACCTCGCCCAGCGAGGAGTACGGGCGACGGGCGTGGACCTCTCGCCCGTCATGGTCGCGCACACCACCGAGCGGTGGGGACCGCGGGGCGCCCGCTTCGTCTGCGCCGACACGCTGGAGTACCTGCGGAGTACGGCCGAAAGCCCCTCTTCTCCCTGACTCGGCACATGCCTTCGATGGCGAGAGCAACGAGTACCGGGCGTCGCCGTCTCAGCAGTATAGGGCCGGAGGACTCCTACGCTCGGTCGGCGTACGGGTACGAAACGTGGACAGACTCTGTGACCTTGCGTGACGATTGGGTGACGCCAGCGACACGCACGGGAGGTCCGGCATGGCGGCAGGTACGGACGACAACGCTGCGGCGCGCTCCGCCTCCGGCGGCCGCGAGCCCGAGGCGTCCGACAGCCTCAAGGCCTTCGGCGAGGTGGTCAAGGCCTTCCGCAGACGAGCCGGCCTGACGCAGGAGGAGTTCGCCCGCCGGGTCCTGTACTCGGTCCAGATGGTGGCCTCCATCGAGCAGGGACGCCGGTTCCCGCCCGCCACGTTCGTGGAGCGGGCCGAGGAGGTCCTCGACGCGTTCGGCGCGCTGAGGGGAGCCGCCCGTCACCTCTCCCGTCGCCCTGGACTGGCGAGTTGGTTTCGCGAGTGGGCGCGGATGGAGACGGAAGCCATCAGCCTGTACACATACGAGTGCCGACTCATCCCGGGCCTCCTGCAGACCGAGGCCTATGCCAGAGCCCTCTACGCCGATCATCTTCCACCTTTGGGCGATGACGACATCGAAGCGCAGTGGACGGTTCGAGCGGACCGACAGCGACTGCTGCATGAGCGGCCGAACACCGCATTCAGCTTCATCGTGGAAGAGCACCTGTTCAAGCGTCGAACCGGCGGGGTCGAGGTGACGGGCCAACTACTCGATCACGTCTTGGAGATCGGCGGTCTGCGGAACGTCGAGGTCCAGGTCATGCCGGAGGTTTCGGAAAGCCATGCCGGTCTCCACGGCCCGATGCGCCTCGCCGAGGCGCCCGACAACAAGTGGTTCGCCTACTGCGAGGGACAGGAAATCGGCCACTTCATCACCACGGCGAAACTCATCAGCACCTTGCACATGCGGTATGCCAGGATGCGTTCGCAGGCACTGTCTTTGGCAGACTCCAAGAGCCTGTTGCAGCGGATGCGAGGAGCCCTGAGAACATGAGTGACCTGGCTTGGTCCAAGAGCAGCTACAGCAGCGGCGGCGACGGAGACTGCGTCGAAGTCGCCGCTGCGTGGCGTAAGTCGACGTACAGCAGCAGCAGCGGCGACGACTGCGTGGAGGTGGCGGAGTGTGCTGAGGCGGTGCATGTCCGGGACTCCAAGCGCGCGGACGGGCCGCAGTTCGTGGTCGGTGCGGGGTCGTGGGTGGCGTTCTTGGGTTTCGCCGTCCGGGGCTGACGGGCGCCGGGTCGCGGTGCCGTTTCGTGGGGGGCTACGTGCGCGTAGCGTTTCCTCATGGACACCACGGGAGTTCTGGACGAGGCGCTGGAGCGCCTGCACACGACGGGGCCGGAGTTCGACGACTGGCTGAGCAACCACGGGCCGATGGCCGTCGAGGCGCTGGTGCGGCGGGGTGAGGGCGGCGGCGTCCACCGCTGGCTGGACCGGTACACGACGCGGCTGGAGGACCGGCCCGCCTCCGGTGACGCGATCCGGGACGACGCCTGGGCGGACGCGCTGGGTGACCCGCGTCGGCTGGGTGACTGGCTGGACCACTTCGACCGGCTCCTGGTGGCGGACCCCCGCGAGCCGTGGCGGGCGGTGCTGGCGACGTGGTGGCCCCGGCTGCTGCCGGGCATCGCGGCGGGGGCGACGCATCCGGTGATCCGCGTCGGGCACGCCGTCGTGGGGTTGCGGGCGGAGGAGAACGCGCCCCGGCTGCGGGAGCTGGCGCACGGCCTGGGGTACTGGGCCGCCCGGTACCAGCCGCTGCCCGCCGACCTGGCGCTGGTGTCCTCGCCGCACGCGGCGGCCGAGGCGTTGCGGGCGGTGCCGCCGGTGGCGGACCAGAGCCGGGGCATCGTCCACCGGCTCGACCAGCTGACCGAGCTGCCGGACTGGCCGACGGCGCGCGACGTCTCGGGCCCGGACGACGTGCCGGGGCGGCTGACGGAGCTGGTGGACGCCGCCGTGCGGTACTACGCCACGCACGCGCACGGCAGCGCCGTGATGCTGGTGCACGCGGCGACGGCGCCGAACGCCGTGCTGCGGACGCTGCCGGACCTGCCGCGCGCGCTGTGGGAGCCGGGGCTGGCGGCGGCCTGGTCGGCCTCGGCGGCGGTGACGGCCGCCTACCGTCCGGCGGGTCCGGCGGGGGCGGCGCATCCGGGGTCGGCGAGCGCCGAGGAGTTGTTCGCCCGGGCGGCGGCGCACGGGGACGAGCACGCGATCAAACTGGCCGACACGGTGCTGGACGTCGCGGCGCGGCATCCGGAGGACGTGGTGGCCCGCAGTGCGGCGCTCCGGGCCACGGAGCTGATCGACCCGCTGTAGGCATCCGCTGGAGGGCAGCCGGAGGGCGTCCGCTGGAGGGTCGGACGCCCGCGCGGGGCCCGGTCAGCCCGCGCGGTGCACGACGGCGTCGCAGAGCGCCGCGAGGGCGTCCTTGGCGGCGCAGTCGGGGAGCGGGCCCAGCGTGTCGCGGGCCTGCTCCGCGCAGCGGACGGTGTACTCGCGGGCCTCCTGGAGCGCGGGGTGGGCGCGTAGCCCGGCGAGGGCCTCGGCGTGCCGGGCGTCGTCGTCGAGGTCGCCCGCGAGCAGTCCGGCCAGGGCGCGGTCCTCGGCGGAGCCGCTGCGGGCGACGCGGGCCCGCAGGTGGAGGACGGGCAGGGTGGCGACGCCCTCGCGCAGGTCGGTGCCGGGCGTCTTGCCGGACTCGTGGCCGTCGCTGGCGATGTCCAGGACGTCGTCGGCGAGCTGGAAGGCGATGCCGACGCGCTCCCCGAACTGGGTGAGGACGGAGACCGTGCGCTCGTCGGCGCCGCTCATCAGGCCGCCGAAGCGGGCGGAGACGGCGATGAGGGAGCCGGTCTTGCCCGCGAGGACGTCGAGGTAGTGGTCGATGGGGTCCTGCTCGGGGCGGGGGCCCGCCGTCTCCAGGATCTGGCCGGTGACGAGTCGCTCGAACGCCTCGGCCTGGATGCGGACGGCCTCGGGGCCGAGGTCGGCGAGGACGTGGGAGGCGCGGGCGAAGAGGAAGTCCCCGGTGAGGACGGCGACGGAGTTGTCCCAGTTGGCGTTGGCGCTGGGGACGCCCCGGCGGACGTCGGCCTCGTCCATGACGTCGTCGTGGTAGAGCGTCGCGAGGTGGGTCAGCTCGACGACGACGGCGGAGGGCACGACGCCGGGGGCGTGCGGGTCGCCGAACTGGGCGGCGAGGAGGGTCAGCAGCGGGCGGAAGCGCTTGCCGCCGGCCCGGACGAGGTGCTGGGCGGCGTCGGTGACCAGGGGGACGTCGCTCTTGGTCGCCGCGATCAGGCCGTGCTCGACGGCGGACAACCCGGCCTGGACATCGGCTTCCAGAGCCTTGTCCCGCACGCTCAGCCCGAAGGGCCCGACGACGGTCACGGGGGTTCTCCTGTCTGCGGACGATTTCTCACCTGGTCACCGCGGGTTACTGCGGGGTACACGTCTGCGTGGCGTTCTCACCGGAAGCGTATCCGGTCACATAAGGATCACGTGAGGCACGTCGGTCGATAGCCTGTGCCCGGTCCTGACCGGCGACGACCTCGAAGGCGAGGGCATCCTCCATGCCAGCTGACACCCCAGCGGACCTCTACGGGCCGGACAATCTGCCCTACGGCGTCTTCACGACGGCCGACGCCCCGGAGCGGCGCCGGATCGGCGTGCGCCTCGGCGACACCGTGCTGGATCTGGGCGCCGCGGCGGCGGCCCTGGGCTCCCCGCACGCCGAGCTCCTCTCCGCCCCCACCCTGAACCCGCTGCTCGCGGCGGGCCGCGCCGTGTGGACGGCGGTGCGCACCGAGCTGCGGACGTGGCTGCGGGAGGGCCGGGCTGAGCTGACGGCCGTCCCACTGGCCGACGTCACCCTGCACCTGCCGTTCGAGGTCGCCGACTACGTCGACTTCTACGCCAGCGAGCACCACGCGACGAACGTCGGGAAGATGTTCCGGCCGGACAGCGAGCCGCTGACGCCGAACTGGAAGCACCTGCCGATCGGCTACCACGGCCGGGCCGGGACCGTCGTGGTCTCCGGGACGCCCGTGGTGCGTCCGCAGGGGCAGCGCCGCACGCCGGACGGGCCGGTGTTCGGGCCGTCGCAGCGGCTGGACATCGAGGCGGAGGTCGGCTTCGTCGTCGGGGCGCCCTCGCGGCTGGGCGAGCCGGTACCGCAGTCGGCGTTCCGTGACCACGTCTTCGGCGTGTGCCTGGTGAACGACTGGTCGGCGCGGGACGTCCAGGCGTGGGAGTACGTGCCGCTCGGCCCGTTCCTCGGCAAGTCCTTCGCCACGTCGGTGTCGGCGTGGATCACGCCGCTGGAGGCGCTGGACGCCGCCCGCGTCGCGCCGCCGGAGCGCACCCATCCGCTGCTGGACTACCTGAAGGACGACGCCGACGACCCGGCCGGGTTCGACGTGCGCATCACCGTCACGCTCAACGGCCAGGTGATCTCCGAGCCGCCGTTCTCCGCGATGTACTGGACGGCGGCGCAGCAGCTGGCGCACATGACGGTCAACGGGGCCTCGCTGCGTACCGGTGACCTGTTCGCCTCCGGCACGGTCAGCGGCCCGGAGAAGCACCAGCGCGGCTGCCTGCTGGAGCTGACCTGGTCGGGCGAGAACCCCCTCGAACTGCCCGACGGCACGCGGTCGTTCCTGGAGGACGGGGACGAGGTCGTGCTCACCGCGTGGGCGCCGGGGCCGGACGGCGGACGGGTGGGGCTCGGCGAGGTCGCCGGCCGCGTCGTGAAGAGCTGAGCGAGCGGCGGCATTGGTACTGTTGGCCGATTTTCCGGATCGGCCGACGGCCGGGCTCCGGGGGCGGTGCGACCACCGTCCCCGGAGCCCGTACCGGACCGACGACGGCACCACCGAGCACCACCAAGCACCACCAAGCACCACCGAGCACTGACGAGCACCACCGAAGGCATCATCGAGGCAAGGGGAGGCACCGTGCGCACCAGGGCGCGGATCGCGAGCACGTTCGCCGCCGTGGCGGCGTCGGCTCTGCTCATGACGGGCTGCGGCGGCGGCAGTGACGACGACGGCGGGAACAGCGAGCCGGAGCCGACGGCGTCGGGCTCGCCGGAGGCGTCGCCGGACGCGGCGGGCGGGGAGGTCGACCTCGACGCCCTCCAGGGCGGCTGGATCACCGTCGCGGAGGCCGACAAGCCCGTCATCCTCGGCGTCTTCGAGGAGAGCATCACGGTCTCGGCCGAGACCGCCTGCACCGGCACGATCGACGCCGACGCGAGCCCCATGACGATGAGCCTGGTCTGCGAGGGCGACGGCACGGAGTTCACCAAGGGGACCGTCACGGGGCTGACGGACGGGGAGCTGACGATCGAGTGGGCGAGCGGCGAGGAGTACGCCTTCGGCAGGCCGCCGGAGATCGCCGAGACGCCCGAGCTGCCCGACGGGTTCCCCTCGGAACTGCCGACGGAGCTGCCCGACCTGCCCGACACCGCGAGCTGACGCCCCCCGGCGGCGAGCCCTGCTAGCTTGACGCCATTCCCACGCTCACCGAGGAGAAGCAATGCGCACGTCCCTCCGGATGACCTCGGCGGCAGCGGCGGCCCTGGCCGCGACGCTGGTGCTCGGCGGCTGCGGCAGCGGCGACGACGGCGACCAGAAGCCGGCCGCCGAGGAGACGCTGAACCCGGGCGCCGATCCGGAGACGGGGAAGCAGCCGGGCTCCGTGCAGGGCGTCTGGAGCACGGAGGCGGACGGCGAGGAGTTCGTGCTGACGGTCGTGGCGGACGGCGTGAGCCTGGTGCGCGGCGGCACGCCCTGCACCGGCCGGATGATGGACGGGGACAAGCCGACGCTCGACCTCACCTGCCCCGACGGCGGCGGGGAGGACCGGGCCAGCGGCACGGTGGAGAGCGTCGACAGCGAGGAGCTGGAGGTCGCCTGGAACGGCGGCGTCACCGACACCTACGCCCGGGTCGCCGAGGCGCCCAAGGACATGCCGACCGACCTCGGCAACCTGGAGGACCTGCTGCCGCAGGGCTGACGGGCCGCGCACGGCGGGAGCCGGGCACCCACCCTGAGCGGTGGCTGCCCGGCTCCCGCCGTGCGGCGTCCGGGGCGGACGCGCCCGCTACCGGACGAAGACGCCCGCCTGGCCCGCGAGGTCCAGGAAGTACTGCGGCGCCACCCCGAGGACGAGGGTGACGGCCACGCCGACGCCGATGGCGACCGTGGTGAACGCGCTGGGGATGGCCACCGTCGGGCCCTCCGGGCTGGGCTCGGAGAAGAACATCAGGACGATGACGCGCACGTAGAAGAAGGCCGCGATGGCCGAGGCGATGACGCCGACGACGACGAGCGCGCCCGCGCCGCCCTCCGCGGCCGCCTTGAACACCGCGAACTTCCCGGCGAACCCGGAGGTCAGCGGAATGCCCGCGAAGGCCAGCAGGAACACCGCGAACACGGCGGCCACCAGCGGGGAACGCCGCCCGAGCCCGGCCCACTTGGACAGGTGCGTCGCCTCGCCGCCCGCGTCCCGCACGAGCGTCACGACGGAGAACGCGCCGAGCGTCACGAAGGAGTAGGCCAGGAGGTAGAAGAGGACGGAGGAGACACCCTCCGGCGAGGTCGCGACGACGCCCGCGAGGATGAACCCGGCGTGCGCGATGGACGAGTAGGCCAGCAGCCGCTTGACGTCCGTCTGGGTGATGGCGACGACCGCGCCGAGGAGCATCGAGACGATCGCCACGCCCCACAGGACGGGCTCCCAGTCCCAGCGCAGCCCCGGCAGGACGACGTAGAGCAGGCGCAGCAGGGCGCCGAAGGCGGCCACCTTCGTCGCCGCCGCCATGAAGCCGGTGACGGGCGTCGGCGCGCCCTGGTAGACGTCCGGCGTCCACATGTGGAAGGGCACCGCGCCGACCTTGAACAGCAGGCCCATGACGACCATCGCCCCGCCGACGAGCAGCAGCGCGTCGCTGGACATGCTGGCCGCCAGCGCCGGGCCGGGGCTGGGCACCGTGCCCTCGACGACCTCGGCGATGCCCGCGTAGGAGACGGTGCCCGCGTAGCCGTAGAGCAGGGCGATGCCGAAGATCAGGAACGCCGAGGAGAACGCGCCCAGCAGGAAGTACTTGACGGCCGCCTCCTGGGAGAGGAGACGGCGGCGCCGGGCGAGCGCGCACAGCAGGTACAGCGGGAGGGAGAAGACCTCCAGCGCGATGAACAGCGTCAGCAGGTCGTTCGCGGCGGGGAAGAGCAGCATGCCGCCCACCGCGAAGAGCAGCAGCGGGAAGATCTCCGTCGTCGTCCAGCCCGCCTTGACGGCGGCCTTCTCGCCCTCGCCGCCGGGGACGGCGGCGGGCTGGGCGGCGAAGGAGTCGACGGGTCCGCCGCCGGCCCGGGGCTCCAGGCGGCGTTCGGCGAAGGTGAAGACGGCCACCAGCGCCACCAGGAGGATGACGCCCTGGAGGAACAGCGCGGGGCCGTCGACCGCGACGGCCCCGACCCCGGCGACGGCGGCCTTGTCGGTGGCGTACCCGCCCATGGCGAGCGCCAGCACGGCGGCGAAGGCTCCGGCGAAGCCGAGGGAGGCCAGCGCCACCTGGACCCCGTAGCGGGCGCGCCGCGGTGCGAACGCCTCCACGAGGATGCCGACGACGGCGGCACCGAGGACGATCAGCGTCGGGGACAGCTGGGCGTACTCGATCGACGGCGCCTCGGCCGCGACCGTCCACAGGCTGTGGACGGGCTCGGCGGCGGCCGCGCCGGAAAGGGTGGTCGCGCTCATTCCGTGGCCTCCACTGCGGGCAGTTCCGGCTCCGGGTCGGTCTCACGCACGTCCGAGAGCGTGTGCTCGACCGCCGGGTTGACGATGTCGGTCAGCGGCTTCGGGAAGACGCCGAGGAAGATCAGCAGGGCGATCAGCGGGGCCACCACGGCGAGTTCGCGGGGCCGCAGGTCCGGCATCCGCGCGATCTCCGGCTTGTCGACCGGTCCGGTCATGGTGCGCTGGTAGAGCAGCAGGACGTAGATCGCGGCCAGGACGATGCCCGCCGTCGCCACGATGCCCGCCGCCGGGTAGCGGCTGAACGTGCCCACGAGGACGAGGAACTCGCTGACGAACGGCGCCAGTCCGGGCAGCGAGAGGGTGGCGAGCCCGCCGATCAGGAACGTCCCCGCCAGCACCGGCGCCACCTTCTGCACCCCGCCGTAGTCGGCGATGAGCCGGGAGCCGCGCCGGGAGATGAGGAACCCGGCGACCAGCATCAGCGCGGCCGTGGAGATGCCGTGGAAGACCATGTACAGCGTCGCGCCGCTCTGGCCCTGGCTCGTCATCGCGAAGATGCCGAGGATGATGAAGCCGAAGTGGGAGATGGACGCGTACGCCACCAGCCGCTTGATGTCCCGCTGGCCGACGGCGAGCAGCGCCCCGTAGACGATGCTGACCAGCGCCAGCACGATGACGACGGGCGTCGCCCAGGCGCTGGCCTCGGGGAAGAGGCCGAGGCAGAAGCGCAGCATCGCGAAGGTGCCGACCTTGTCGACGACGGCGGTGATGAGCACCGCCACCGGCGCGGTGGACTCCCCCATGGCGTTCGGCAGCCAGGTGTGCAGCGGCCACAGCGGCGCCTTGACGGCGAAGGCGAGGAAGAAGCCGAGGAACAGCAGCCGCTCGGTGTTGGTCGCCATCTCCAGCTCACCGGAGGCGCGGGCCTCGGCGATCTGTTGGAGGGAGAACGTGCCCGCCGGGAGCTGGTCGGCCGTCACGACGTACAGGCCGATGACGGCGGCCAGCATGATGAGGCCGCCGGCCAGGTTGTAGAGGAGGAACTTGACGGCGGCGTAGGAACGCTGCTTGGCGCCCTCCGCCTCCCCGGCCGCGTGCGCCCGGTCCCCGAAGCCTCCGATGAGGAAGTACATCGGGATGAGCATGGCTTCGAAGAAGATGTAGAAGACGAACACGTCGGTCGCGGCGAAGGAGATGATCACCATCGCCTCGACCATGAGGATGAGGGCGAAGAAGCCCTGCGTGGGACGCCAGCGCCGACCCGCGTCGGCCCCCTCCCCGTCCGGATCGGGCTCGGCGTCGTGCCAGCCGGCCGCGATGATGAACGGGATCAGCAGCGCGGTGAGGGCGATGAGGGCGGCGGCGATGCCGTCCACACCCACCTCGTAGCGCACGCCGAAGTCGGCGATCCACGCGTAGGACTCGGTGAGCTGGTAGCGCTCGCCGCCCGCGTCGAAGGCGGCCAGCACCCAGCCCGCCAGCACCAGGGTGCCGAGCGAGACGGCGAGCGCGAGCCACTTCGCGACGGTCCGCCGGGCGGCGGGCACGGCGGCGGTGGCGACCGCGCCCAGGGCGGGCAGCACGGCCGTGGCCGTCACCAGCGGGAATGACATATCAGACATGGATCAGACCGCCCTCATCAGCAGGGTGGCTGCGACCAGCACGGCCGCACCGCCGAACATCGACACCGCGTAGCTGCGGGCGAAGCCGTTCTGGAGCTTGCGCATCCGGCCCGACAGCCCGCCGAAGGCCGCCGCCGTCCCGTTCACCGCACCGTCCACGACCGTGTGGTCGAGGTAGACCAGGCTGCGGGTCAGGTGCTGCCCGCCGCTGACGAACACGGCGTGGTTGAAGTCGTCCTGGAGCAGGTCGCGGCGGGCCGACCGGGTGAGCAGCGAGCCGCGCGGCGCGACGACCGGCACCGGACGGCGTGCGTACTGCGCCCAGGCGACGCCGACGCCGAGGAGCATCATGGTGACGGTCGCGGCCGTGATCACCGGGATCGGGATGGGCGGGTGGGGGTGCTCGAACGACGTCACCGGCTCCAGCCAGTGGACGAACGCCTCGCCCCAGTTGAACAGGCCGCCCGCGAACACCGAGCCGAAGGCCAGGACGATCATCGGGATGGTCATCGACCGCGGCGACTCGTGCGGGTGGGGCTCCGCGTGCTCCCCGCTCTCCTGCGCCGACGGCTCGACGTCCGGGGAGGCGGGCGAGGGCGCCGGCCGGTTCTTCCAGCGCGGCTCGCCGAAGAACGTCAGGATCATCACGCGCGTCATGTAGTAGGCGGTGAGCCCCGCGCCCAGCAGCGTCGCACCGCCGAGCACCCAGCCCTGCACCCCGCCGGCCGAGAAGGCGGCCTCGATGATGAGGTCCTTGGAGAAGAAGCCGGACAGGCCGGGGAATCCGATGATGGCCAGGTAGCCGAGACCGAACGTGACGAAGGTGACCGGCATGTAGCGGCGCAGGCCGCCGTACTTGCGCATGTCGACCTCGTCGTTCATGCCGTGCATGACGGAGCCGGCCCCGAGGAACAGCCCGGCCTTGAAGAAGCCGTGGGTCACCAGGTGCATGATCGCGAAGGCGTAGCCGATCGGGCCCAGCCCGGCCGCCAGCACCATGTAGCCGATCTGCGACATGGTCGAACCGGCCAGCGCCTTCTTGATGTCGTCCTTCGCGCAACCGACGATCGCACCGAACAGCAGCGTGACCGCGCCGACGGTGACGACGACGGTCTGCGCCGTCGGGGCCGCGTCGAAGATCGCTCCGGAGCGGGTGATGAGGTAGACGCCCGCCGTGACCATCGTCGCCGCGTGGATCAGCGCCGAGACGGGCGTCGGGCCCTCCATCGCGTCGCCCAGCCAGGACTGCAGCGGCACCTGGGCCGACTTGCCGCAGGCCGCGAGGAGCAGCATCAGCCCGATGGCGGTGAGCGTGCCCTCCCCGGCCCGGTCGGCGTTCTCCAGCACCGGGCCGAAGGCGAACGTCCCGAACGTGGTGAACATCAGGAAGATCGCGATGGACAGGCCCATGTCGCCGACGCGGTTGACGATGAAGGCCTTCTTGGCCGCCGTCGCCGCGCTCGGCTTGTGCTGCCAGAAGCCGATGAGCAGGAACGAGGCGAGGCCCACGCCCTCCCAGCCGACGTACAGCAGCAGGTAGTTGTCGGCGAGGACGAGCAGCAGCATCGCCGCGAGGAACAGGTTCAGGTAGCCGAAGAAGCGCCGGCGGCGCTCGTCGTGCTCCATGTAGCCGATCGAGTACAGGTGGATCAGCGACCCGACCCCGGTGATCAGCAGCACGAAGGTCATGGACAGCTGGTCGAGCTGGAAGGCGACGTCCGCCTGGAAGCCCTGTACCGGAACCCAGCTGAACAGGTGCTGGTGCAGCGCCCGGTCCTCGCCCTCCCGGCCCAGCATGTCGAAGAACAGCACCGCGCCGATGACGAAGGACGTCGCCGCGAGCGCGGTGCCGAGCCAGTGCCCGGTGCGGTCCAGCCTTCGCCCGCCGCACAGCAGGACGGCCGCGCCGAGCAGGGGCGCCGCGACGAGCAGTCCGATCAAGGAATCCACTGGTACGTACCCCTTACAGCTTCATCAGGCTGGCGTCGTCGACCGAGGCCGAGTGACGGGAGCGGTAGAGCATCACGATGATCGCCAGACCCACGACGACCTCCGCGGCGGCGACGACCATGACGAAGAACGCCATGATCTGGCCGTCGAGGTTGCCGTGCATGCGGGAGAAGGCGACGAGCGTGAGGTTGGCCGCGTTCAGCATCAGCTCGATGGACATGAACACGATGATGGCGTTGCGCCGGATCAGGACGCCGGTGGCGCCGATCGTGAACAGCAGCGCGGCCAGATAGAGGTAGTTGACGGGATTCACTGACGGGCCTCCTCGCCGCGGCCGTGGTAGTCGGCGGTGCGCTTGTCGATGGCGGCCACCTCGGCCAACTGCTCCTGGCCGACCTCACGGAGCTGCCCGCGCTCGCGGAGCGTCTGGTTGACCGTCAGCTCGGACGGCGTCCCGTCGGGCAGCAGGCCCGGGCGGTCCACGGAGTTGTGCCGGGCGTAGACCCCGGGGGCGGGCAGCGGGGGCACGTGCTGGTTCAGCCGCACCCGCTCGATCGCCTGCTCCCGCTGCGTCCTGGCCTTCTCGGTGCGCTCGCGGTGGGTGAGCAGGGTGGCGCCGACGGCCGCGATCGTCAGCAGCGCGCCGGTGACCTCGAAGGCGACGACGTACTCGGTGAACAGCCGCTCGGCGATGCCCGGCACGTTGCCGCCGAACTCGGCGTTGGCGGCGCCGATCCCGACGAACGCCTCCGAGCCGAGCGTGGCCTGCCCGATGCCGCCGATCACCAGCATGGCCAGACCGAGGGCGCAGCCCAGGGCCAGCCAGCGCTGCCCCTTGATCGTCTCCTTCAGCGAGTCGGCCGTGGTGCGGCCGACCAGCATGAGCACGAACAGGAACAGCATCATGACCGCGCCGGTGTAGACGACGATCTGCACGACGCCGAGGAAGTAGGCGCCGTTGGCCAGGTAGAAGAGCGCCAGGATCACCATCGTCCCGGCCAGGCAGAGCGCGGAGTGCACCGCCCGGCGCAGCAGGACGGTGCCGAGCGCGCCCGCGACGGCGAGGACGCCGAGCACGTAGAACTGGACGGCCTCGCCGGTGGAGGTGTCGGCCGCGAGCAGACTCGCTGCGGTCGCTGCGGTGCTCACTGGTGCTTCACCCCCTCTGTGGACTCGCCGGGAGCCGTCGTGGCGTCGGGCGAGGCACCGGCGGAGGCCGGCTCGTCCGGTCCGAAGGTGTCCGCCGACGACTGCGGGGTGCCCGTGTCGTGGATCTCCTGCTGGACGGTGCCGGGCGCGGCCTCGGTGACCAGGCCCCGGTAGTAGTCCTTCTCCGTCATGCCGGGGAAGATCGCGTGCGGCGAGTCGACCATGCCCTCCGTCAGCCCGACGAGCAGCTCCTCCTTGGTGTAGATGAGCGACTCACGGGTGCGGTCGGCGAGTTCGTACTCGTTCGTCATGGTGAGCGCCCGCGTCGGGCACGCCTCCACGCACAGCCCGCACAGGATGCAGCGCAGGTAGTTGATCTGGTAGACGCGGCCGTAGCGCTCACCGGGCGAGTAGCGCTCCTCCTCGGTGTTGTCCGCGCCCTCCACGTAGATCGCGTCCGCCGGGCAGGCCCACGCGCACAGCTCGCAGCCGATGCACTTCTCCAGCCCGTCCGGGTGGCGGTTGAGCTGGTGACGGCCGTGGAAGCGGGGCGCGGTGGGCTTCTTGTACTCCGGGTACTGCTCGGTGAGCCGCTTCTTGAACATGGCCTTGAAGGTCACGCCGAAGCCGGCCACGGGGCCCAGGGGGTTAGGCATCGTCGGACTCCTTGCTCTCGCTGTCGGCCCCGCCCGCCTCCGGCGCGCCCGCTCCGACGGAGGCGGTCTCCCGCTCCCAGCGCGAGGGGCGTCGCGGAACGGGTGGCAGGGACTGGCCGGGCAGCGGCGGCACCGGGTAGCCGCCGGCCATGGGATCGAAATCGGACCGCTGCTTGGCCGCCTCGCGGGCCGCCACCGCCTCCGCCTCGCGGGCGCCCCGGTCGCGGAAGACGTCCACCACGAACGACACGAGCAGCAGCGCGATGATGCCGCCGGAGACCCACAGGACGATCTCGCCGAAGTCGTAGCCCTCGTTGCGCAGGGCCCGGACGGTGGCCACGAGCATGAGCCACACGAGCGAGACCGGGATGAGGACCTTCCAGCCGAGCTTCATGAACTGGTCGTAGCGGACGCGGGGCAGGGTGCCGCGCAGCCAGACGAAGCAGAACATCAGCGCCAGCAGCTTGACGGAGAACCACAGCATCGGCCACCAGCCGTGGTTGGCGCCCTCCCACACGCTGGAGATCGGCGCCGGGGCCCGCCAGCCGCCCAGGAACAGGGTGACGGCCAGCGCCGAGACGGTGACCATGTGGATGTACTCGGAGAGCATGAACAGCGCGAACTTGATCGACGAGTACTCGGTGCTGAAGCCCGCCACCAGGTCGCCCTCGGACTCCGGCATGTCGAACGGGTGCCGGTGCGCCTCGCCCACCATGGACACGGCGTAGATGACGAACGACACCGGCAGCAGCACCGCGAACCAGGTGTCGGCCTGCGCCCCGACGATCGTCGAGGTGGACATCGACCCGGAGTAGAGGAAGACGGCGGCGAAGCTGAGGCCCATCGCGACCTCGTAGCTGATGATCTGCGCCGTGGCGCGCACGCCGCCGAGCAGCGGGTACGTCGAGCCCGAGGACCAGCCCGCGAGCACGGTGCCGTAGGCGGCGATGGAGGCGGTGGCCAGGATGAAGAGGATGGCGACGGGCAGGTCGGTGAGCTGCATCGTCGTCCGGGTGCCGAAGATCGACACCTCGTTCCCGGCCGGACCGAAGGGGATCACCGCGAACGCCATGAACGCGGGGATCGTGGCGAGGACGGGGGCGAGGACGTAGACGAACTTGTCCGCCCCCTTGACGATCACGTCCTCCTTCAGCATGAGCTTCACGCCGTCGGCGAGCGACTGGAGCATGCCCCACGGGCCGTGCCGGTTGGGACCGATGCGCCGCTGCATCCAGGCGATGACCTTGCGCTCCATGACGATGGAGATCAGCACCGTCAGCATGAGGAACGCGAAGCAGAACACCGCCTTGAGCGCGATCAGCCACAGCGGGTCCTGCCCGAACATCGACAGGTCCTCGACGGCCAGCACGGACGGGCTGCTCACGCCCGTCCGCTCCGGCAGGACGGCGGCCACGACTGCGGTCACGACTGCACCTCCGGTGCCTCGGTGGGGGCGGCGCCCTCGGCCGCGGCGATCTGCACCAGCTCACCGGGCAGCGCCCCGGTGTCCCGGGCGATCCCGCCGCCGGTGGAGTTGAGCGGGAGCCACACGACCCGGTCCGGCATCGGCGTGAGGGCGACCGGCAGCGTCACCGTCCCGATCGGCCCGGTGACGGCGAGCAGGTCGCCGTCGGCGACCCCGGCCTCCCGCGCGGTGGCGGCGGAGAGCCGGGCCGGCGCCGGGTGCCGGGTGCCGGCCAGCGCCTCGTCGCCCTCCTGCATCCGGCCCTGGTCGAGCAGCATGCGGTGCCCGGCGAGCACGGCCTCCCCGGCCGCCGCGGCGGGCAACGGGCCGCCGGACGCGGCGGGGTCGGCGGCCCGGTCGCCCTCCCAGGCGCCGAGCCGGTCCAGCTCCGCGCGCGCGGTGCGGACGTCGGGCAGGCCGAGGTGGACGTCGAGGGCGTCGGCCAGCATCGTCAGCGCCCGGGCGTCGGGGAAGACGAAGCGGCGCGTCATCTGGTCCGGCTTGATCGCGGCCTCGAACGGACGCGTCCGGCCCTCCCAGTTCAGGAAGGCCCCGGACTTCTCCGCGACGGCGGAGACCGGCAGGACGACGTCCGCCCGGTCCGTGACGTCGCTGGGCCGCTGCTCCAGGCTGACCAGGAACCCGACCGCGTCCAGCGCCTCGACCGCGCGGGCCGGGTCCGGCAGGTCGGTGACCTCCACGCCGCCGACCACCAGCGCGGCCAGCTCGCCGTTGGCGGCGGCCTCCACGATCTGCCCGGTGTCGCGGCCGACGGCGCGGGGCAGGTCGGCGACGCCCCACACGGCGGCCGTCTCCTCCCGGGCGCGCGGGTCCGTCGCCGGCCGGCCGCCGGGCAGCAGCCCCGGCAGCGCCCCGACCTCGACCGCGCCGCGCTCACCCGCCCGGCGCGGAATCCAGGCCAGCCGGGCGCCCGTCGCCGTCGCGGTCCGCACGACGGCGGTCAGCGCGCCGGGCACGGCCGCCAGCCGCTCGCCCACGAGGATGACGGCGCCCTCCGCGCGCAGCGCCTCGGCCGCGCGCTGCCCCGTCTCGTCCAGGCCGACGCCGCCCGCCAGCGCGTCCAGCCACTCCGTCTCGGTGCCCGGAGCGGCGGGCAGCAGCGTGCCGCCGGCCTTCGTCAGGCCGCGCGTCGCGTGCGAGGCGACGGCGTAGAGGCGCTGGCCCTTCGTGCGGTGCGCCTTGCGCAGCCGCAGGAAGACGCCGGGCGCCTCCTCCTCCGCCTCCAGCCCGACCAGCAGCACGGCGGGCGCGGCCTCCAGACCCCGGTAAGTGACGCCCGCGCCCTCCAGGCTCACCCCGCGCCCGGCCACCCGGGCGGCCAGGAACTCGGCCTCCTCGGCGCTGTGGGCTCGGGCCCGGAAGTCGACGTCGTTCGTGCCGAGGGCGACGCGGGCGAACTTGGCGTAGGCGTAGGCGTCCTCGACCGTGAGTCGGCCGCCGGTCAGCACCCCGGCCCGGCCGCGCGCCCCGGCGAGCCCCTCGGCCGCCGCCCGGAGCGCGGCGGGCCAGTCCGTCGGCTCCAGCTCACCGGTCTCGGCGTTGCGCACCAGCGGGTGGGTGAGGCGGTCGGGGCGCTGGGCGTAGCGGAACGCGAAGCGGCCCTTGTCGCACATCCACTCCTCGTTGACCTCCGGGTCGTCCTGCGCGAGGCGGCGCATGACCTTGCCGCGCCGGTGGTCGGTGCGCGTCGCGCAGCCGCCCGCGCAGTGCTCGCACACGCTGGGCGAGGAGATGAGGTCGAACGGGCGGGAGCGGAACCGGTAGGCGGCCGACGTCAGCGCGCCCACCGGGCAGATCTGGATGGTGTTGCCGGAGAAGTACGACTGGAAGGGGTCGCCCTCGCCGGTGCCGACCTGCTGGAGGGCGCCGCGCTCCAGCAGCTCGATCATCGGGTCGCCGGCGATCTGGTTCGAGAAGCGGGTGCAGCGGGCGCACAGCACGCAGCGCTCCCGGTCCAGCAGCACCTGCGTGGAGATCGGCACCGGCTTCTCGAAGGTGCGCTTGCGGCCCTCGAACCGGCTCTCGGCGCTGCCGGTGGACATCGCCTGGTTCTGTAGCGGGCACTCACCGCCCTTGTCGCAGACCGGGCAGTCCAGCGGGTGGTTGATGAGCAGCAGCTCCATCACCCCGCGCTGCGCCTTCTCCGCGACGGGGGAGGTCAGCTGCGTGGCGACGACCATGCCGTCGGTGCAGGTGATGGTGCACGAGGCCATCGGCTTGCGCTGGCCCTCCACCTCGACGATGCACTGGCGGCAGGCGCCGGCCGGGTCGAGCAGGGGGTGGTCGCAGAAGCGCGGGATCTCGATGCCCAGCAGTTCGGCGGCCCGGATGACCAGGGTGCCCTTCGGCACGCTGATCTCGGTACCGTCGATCGTCAGGCTCACCATCTCCTCCGGCGGGCGCTCGGCCTCGCCGCCCCCGGAGGTCTTGGCGTCGGTGGTCACGGTCACGCGTTCACCTCCAGGTGTGCGTTGTCGTCGTCGCCGTCGGCGCCCGCGCCGTCGGCCCACACCGTGGACCGGGCGGGGTCGAAGGGGCAGCCGCGGCCGGTGATGTGCTGCTCGTACTCCTCGCGGAAGAACTGCAGGGAGGAGAAGATCGGGCTGGCCGCGCCGTCACCGAGGGCGCAGAAGGACTTGCCGTTGATGTTGTCGGCGATGTCCGCGATCTTGTCGAGGTCGGCCATGTCGGCCTTGCCCGCCTCGATGTCGCGCATCAGCTGGACCAGCCAGTACGTGCCCTCGCGGCAGGGCGTGCACTTGCCGCACGACTCGTGCGCGTAGAACTCCGTCCAGCGCGTGACGGCGCGCACGACGCACGTCGTCTCGTCGAAGCACTGGAGCGCCTTGGTGCCGAGCATGGAGCCGGCCGCGCCGACGCCCTCGTAGTCGAGCGGCACGTCCAGGTGCTCGTCGGTCAGCAGCGGCGTCGAGGAACCGCCCGGCGTCCAGAACTTCAGCCGGTGCCCCGGCCGCATGCCGCCGCTCAGGTCGAGCAGCTGGCGCAGGGTGACGCCCAGCGGCGCCTCGTACTGGCCGGGGTTCGCGACGTGGCCGGAGAGGGAGTACAGCGTGAAGCCCGGGGACTTCTCACTGCCCATCGAGCGGAACCACTCCTTGCCCTTGGCGAGGATCGCGGGAACCGAGGCGATGGACTCGACGTTGTTCACCACGGTGGGGCAGGCGTACAGGCCGGCGACGGCCGGGAAGGGCGGTCGCAGCCGGGGCTGGCCCCGGCGTCCCTCCAGGGAGTCCAGCAGCGCCGTCTCCTCACCGCAGATGTAGGCGCCGGCGCCCGCGTGCACGGTGAGTTCGAGGTCCTTGCCGGGCCCGAGCGCGTCCTTGCCGAGGTATCCGGCGGCGTACGCCTCCGCGACGGCGTGGTGCAACCGCCGCAGGACGGGCACCACTTCGCCGCGCAGGTAGATGAACGCGTGGTGGGAGCGGATCGCGTGGCAGGCGATCACGATGCCCTCGATGAGGGAGTGCGGGTTGGCGAAGAGCAGCGGGATGTCCTTGCAGGTGCCCGGCTCCGACTCGTCCGCGTTGACGACGAGGTAGTGCGGCTTGTCGTCGCCCTGCGGGATGAACTGCCACTTCATGCCGGTGGGGAAGCCCGCGCCGCCGCGGCCGCGCAGCCCCGCGTCCTTGACGTAGGCGATCAGCTCGTCCGGGTCCATGGCCAGGGCCTTGCGCAGGCCCTCGTAGCCGTCGTGGCGCCGGTAGGTCTCCAGCGTCCAGGACTCCGGTTCGTCCCAGAAGGCGGACAGGACGGGCGAGAGCAGCTTCTCGGCGGATTCCGTGGTCGTCATCGCCCCTCCTCGCGCTGGTCGTCACGCCGGTCGTCGGGTGCGCCCGCCGGGTCCGGCCGGCCCGGGACGGGGCCGGTGGGGTGGGCCGGGTCGGAGGCGGCGGTGCGCTCGGGCGCGTCGTGCGAGCTGGGGTGGGTGCCGCCGGGACCGGCGGCGCTCCTCGGCGGCGCCGGCTCGGCGCGCGGTCCGACGACGCGGCCCGCGGGCGCCTCGCCCTTCGCCAGCCGGAGCCCGGCCAGCGAGGCGGGGCCCGCGCCGCCGGTGGCCTCCGTGGCGCCGGGGCGCTCGTCGGGGAAGCCGGCCAGGATGCGGGAGGTCTGCTTGAAGGTGCACAGCGGCGCACCGCGCGTCGGCCGCACCTCGGCCCCGGCCCGCAGCTCGTCGACGAGCCGCTTGGCGGACTCGACGGTCTGGTTGTCGAAGAACTCCCAGTTCACCATCAGCACCGGCGCGAAGTCGCAGGCGGCGTTGCACTCGATGTGTTCGAGCGTGACGGCGCCGTCCTCCGTCGTCTCCCCGTTGCCGACGCCCAGGTGGTCCTGGAGGGCGGCGAAGATGGCGTCACCGCCGAGGACCGCGCACAGGGTGTTGGTGCACACCCCGACCTGGTACTCCCCGCCCGGCCTGCGCCGGTACATGGAGTAGAACGTCGCGACGGCGGTGACCTCGGCGGTGGTCAGGTCGAGCGTCTCGGCGCAGAACCGCATCCCCGTCGGGGTCACGTGGCCCTCTTCGGACTGCACCAGGTGCAGCAGCGGCAGCAGCGCGCTGCGGCTGTCCGGATACCGTCCGACGATCTCCTCGGCGTCGCCGGCGAGCCGGGCGCGCACGTCGGCGGGGTAGTCCGGGGCGGGCAACTGCGGCATGCCCAGGCTGACGTCGCTCACCGGTCGACACCTCCCATCTCAGTGGCCTGCGGAATGTTGCTCATCAGCTGTACGACCTCCGCTGGTCGGGCGCCGGGATCTGGGCGCCCTTGTACTCGACGGGAATGCCACCGAGGGGGTAGTCCTTGCGCTGCGGGTGGCCCTGCCAGTCGTCCGGCATCATGATCCGCGTCAGCGCGGGATGGCCGTCGAAGACGATGCCGAAGAAGTCGTAGGTCTCGCGCTCGTGCCAGTCGTTCGTCGGGTAGATCTCCACCACCGACGGCACGTGGGGGTCGCCGTCCGGCACGCCGACCTCCAGCCGCACGACCCGGCTGGCGTGGGTGAGCGAGCGCAGGTGGTAGACGGCGTGCAGCTCGCGGCCCTGGTCGCCGGGGTAGTGCACCCCGCTGACGCCGCTGCACTGCTCGAAGCGCAGCGCCGGGTCGTCGCGCAGGATGCGGCAGACCTCCCTGAGGTACTCGCGCTCGATGTGGAAGGTCAGTTCGTCCCGGTCGACGACGGTCTTGGTGATGACGTTCGACGGCACGAGGCCCTGCTCGTCCAGGGCGCCCTCGAGCTCGTCGGCGATCTCGTCGAAGTAGGAGCCGTAGGGGCGGGTGGCCGCGCCGGGCAGCCGCACGGTGCGCACCAGGCCGCCGTAGCCGGAGGTGTCGCCCCCGGCGCTGGGCCCGAACATGCCGCGCCGGACGCCGATGACGTCACCGGCGTCGGTGCGGGCGGCGGGTACGGAGGCGCCGTTGGCCCCGGCGTCCTCGGGGTGCTGGTCGTCGGTCACCGCAGGAGACCCTTCATCTCGATCGTCGGGAGCGCCTTCAGGGCCGCTTCCTCCGCCTCACGGGCCGCCTGCTCGCGGTTGACGCCGAGCTTCTCGTCCCGGATCTTCTCGTGCAGCTTGAGGATGGCGTCCATCAGCATCTCGGGGCGCGGCGGGCAGCCGGGCAGGTAGATGTCGACCGGCACGATGTGGTCGACGCCCTGCACGATGGCGTAGTTGTTGAACATCCCGCCCGAAGAGGCGCACACGCCCATCGAGATGACCCACTTGGGGTTCGGCATCTGGTCGTAGACGTGCCGCAGGACGGGCGCCATCTTCTGACTCACCCGGCCTGCGACGATCATGAGGTCGGCCTGGCGCGGCGAGGCGCGGAAGACCTCCATGCCGAAGCGCGCCAGGTCGTACCGGCCGGCGCCGGCCGTCATCATCTCGAACGCGCAGCAGGCGAGCCCGAACGTCGCCGGAAACACCGAGGACTTGCGGGCGAGCCCCGCTGCCTTCTCGACGGTGCTGAGCAGGAAGCCGCTCGGCAGCTTCTCCTCGATTCCCATACCGATCCCCTATCCGTTGTCCGCCGGCCCGAGATGTGTGCTGGTCAGTCCCACTCCAGACCTCCCCGGCGCCAGTCGTAGGCGTAGGCGACGCCGATGAGGCCGACGAAGATCAGCATCTGGACGAGGCCGAACATCCCGAGGGCGTCGAAGTGGACGGCCCAGGGGTAGAGGAAGACGATCTCGACGTCGAAGACGATGAAGAGCATCGCGGTGATGTAGTACTTCACCGGGAAGCGCCCGCCGGTGGCCGGCATGGGAGTGGGCTCGATGCCGCACTCGTACGCCTCCAGCTTGGCGCGGTTGTAGCGCTTGGGTCCGATGATCGAGGCCATCACCACGGAGAACACCGCGAAGGCCGCGCCTAGGGCTCCGAGCACGAGGATGGGCACGTAGGCGTTCACCGCACCTCGCTCCTTCCAGTCGCCGATGACTAGCTGGGGTCCGCTGCGGGCCCGTTCTCCGCCCCGAGGGGTTGCAGAGATCGTGCAATTGTGAGGCAGTTCACAAGCCCGAGTGGGTGCATCCTATGCCTCCGCCTCTGTGACATGCGACACGGGGTACAGGACTGACTTTGTGATCTTCAACACCCGGTGATCGATCAGCGGTTGGATCGACGGTCCGTGTTCGCACGCGAAGCCCGCGAACGGTCACCGAAGGTAATTTTTGCAGGCTTCGCCGCAGGTTGAAAGAGTTTGAGCTAGCAAAACATGTGCCGTCCATGCAAATTCGCAATGGACAGCCTCACGTGCTAGCGACGCGGCCCCGAGTGCGGCGCGAGAGACGGGCGGGGTGCCGTTCCGTGACGGCGCGACTCCCTTGTGCACGCACGCACAACCCGTCCCTTCCGCGGGCGGACGGCGGACGGCGGACGGCGCGATGAGTTTCCGGGGCGTCCGGTGTCCACACCGGTGTGGGACCGCCACCGGCCGTCCCGGACCGTACGGAAGGAGAACCCCCATGCCGCGCATCACCCCCACCCTGTGGTTCGACACCCGGGGCGAGGAGGCCGCCGCGTTCTACTGCTCGGTCTTCCCGAACTCCCGGATCACCCACGTCGCCCACTACGGCGAGGCCGGTCCGCGCCCGGCCGGCACCGTGCTCACCGTCGACTTCGAGCTGGACGGCCAGCGGTACGTCGCCCTCAACGGCGGGCCCGAGTTCACCTTCGACGAGGCGGTCTCGCTCTCGATCGACTGCGCCGACCAGGACGAGGTCGACCACTACTGGACGAAGCTGGCCGAAGGCGGCGAGGAAGGGCCCTGCGGGTGGCTCAAGGACCGCTACGGGCTGTCCTGGCAGGTCGTCCCGCGTCGGCTGGAGGAACTGCTGGCCGACCCGGACGCCGCCCGGGCCGACCGCGCGATGAAGGCCATGCTGGGCATGAAGAAGCTGGACGTCGCCGCGCTGGAGGCCGCGGCCGACGGTACGGCCTGAGCCGGACGCCGGACGCCGCCCCCGGCGCGGGTTCAGCGGTCGACGCCGCCCAGCACGGGGTCGACGGAGGCGATCGTCACGATGACGTCGGCGATCTGGCCGCCCTCGACCATCGCGGCGATGGCCTGCATGTTGGCGAAGGACGGGTCGCGGAAGTGCACCCGGTAGGGCCGGGTGCCGCCGTCGCTCACGGTGTGCACGCCGAGCTCGCCCTTCGGGGACTCCACCGCGATGTACGCCTGGCCCGGCGGTACCCGGAACCCCTCGGTGACCAGCTTGAAGTGGTGGATCAGGGACTCCATGGAGGTGCCCATGATCTGCCGGATGTGGTCGAGGGAGTTGCCGAGGCCGTCGGGGCCGAGCGCGAGCTGGGCGGGCCAGGCGATCTTCTTGTCGCCCACCATCACCGGGCCCGGCTCCAGCCGGTCCAGGCACTGCTCGACGATCCGCAGCGACTGGCGCATCTCCTCCAGCCTGATGAGGAACCGCCCGTAGGCGTCGCAGGTGTCGGTGGTCGGGACGTCGAAGTCGTACGTCTCGTACCCGCAGTAGGGCGCCGTCTTGCGCAGGTCGTGCGGCAGGCCCGTGGAGCGCAGCACCGGGCCGGTGAGCCCGAGCGCCATGCAGCCCGCGAGGTCCAGGTAGGCGATGTCCTGCAATCGCGCCTTGAAGACCGGGCTGTTGGTCGCGAGGGTGTCGAACTCGCCGAAGTTCTTGCGGAGGGTCTTCACCGTCTCCCGGATGGCGTCGACCGAGCCGGGCGGCAGGTCCTGCGCCAGACCCCCGGGCCGGATGAAGGCGTGGTTCATCCGCAGGCCGGTGATCTGCTCGAAGAGGTCGAGGATCATCTCCCGGTCCCGGAAGCCGAAGACCGCCACCGTGGTGGCGCCCAGCTCCATGCCGCCGGTGGCGATGGCGATGAGGTGGGAGCTGATCCGGTTGAGCTCCATGAGCAGGACGCGGATGATCGTCGCCCGGTCCGGGATCTGGTCCTCGATGCCGAGCAGCTTCTCCACGGACATGCAGTAGGCGGCCTCGTTGTGGAACGAGGTCAGGTAGTCCATGCGCGTCACGTACGTCGACCCCTGGGTCCACGTGCGGTACTCGAGGTTCTTCTCGATCCCGGTGTGGAGGTAGCCGACGCCGCAGCGGC
Source organism: Streptomyces chumphonensis (assembly GCF_014779715.1). Classification (GTDB taxonomy): domain Bacteria; phylum Actinomycetota; class Actinomycetes; order Streptomycetales; family Streptomycetaceae; genus Streptomyces; species Streptomyces chumphonensis. Next base: position 107,912 of record NZ_JACXYU010000013.1, on the reverse strand, counting down.
ACTCGGTGACGGTCTCCCCGTCGATCTCCAGGATCAGGCGGAGCACGCCGTGGGTGGACGGGTGCTGGGGGCCCATGTTGACGACGATCCGTTCGTCGTCGTTCGCCTGGACACCCTGGACGACGTCGTCCCAGTCCCCGCCCGTGACCGTGTAGACCGTCCCCTCGGTGGTTTCGCGGCCAGGTGCGTGTGACGTTGAGGTGCTCATCAGCTGTACGACCTCCGCTGATCAGGGTCCGGGATGACTAGCCTGTCCGCTCGTGCGATTGTGAGGCAGTTCACAAGTCCGAGTGCCTGCATCCTATGCCCCGACCTCTGTGACATGCGACACGGGGCCGACCCCGTCTTTGTGATCCTCAACACCCGGACGCCGCCCCGGTGGTCACCACCACCCGGATCAGCACACGCAAAGCCTGCGAACGCGCACGGGGCGTCATGTGCGCCCCCCGAGGCGCAGCTCCGGGGGTGTGCGCCTAGCAAAGGGAGGCCCGGCCTTCCAAATTCGCAATGGACACCTCGACGTGCTAGCCGAGGCCACACACGCCATCCCGCGGCCCTTCGACGTCGAGCGGCCAGGCGGTACACCTCTTCCTGAATTCAGGAAGAGGTGTACTCTCATGGCGTGCTGACCCTTGCCTCCGACATCGAGGTGCTGGCCCGGTTCGGCCGCGCACTCGCCGACCCGATCCGCTGCCGCATCCTGCTCGCCCTGCGCGAAGCCCCCGCCTACCCGGCCGACCTCGCCGACGCGCTCGGCGTCTCGCGGAGCCGGTTGTCGAACCACCTGGCGTGCCTGCGCGACTGCGGCCTGGTCGTCACCGTTCCGGACGGGCGCCGCACCCGCTACGAACTCGCCGACGCCCGCCTCGGCCACGCGCTGGACGACCTGCGCGCCGCCGTGGTGGCCGTCGCGTCCGACCGCACGTGCACCGACGCCGAGACGAAGGGCTGCTGCCGCCCATGACCGCCGAGACCTCGGTGTCCCCCGGTCCGTCCCCGGACCGCCGCGAGGAACTCGCCCGGCGGATACGGTGGCTGGTCGCCGCGACGGTCACCTACAACGTGATCGAGGCGGTCGTCGCGATCACCGCCGGCACCATCGCCTCCTCCACCGCACTGATCGGATTCGGGCTCGACTCGATCATCGAGGTCTCCTCCGCCGCCGCCGTCGCCTGGCAGTTCTCCGCCCGCGACCACACCGCCCGCGCGGCGCGCGAGCAGCGCGCCCTGCGGATCATCGCGGTGTCGTTCTTCGCGCTCGCCGCGTACGTCGCCGTCGCCGCCGTCCGCGCACTGGCCGGTACCGGGGAGGCGGAACGATCGGTCACCGGCATCGTCATCGCGGCCCTGTCGCTCGCGATCATGCCGTTCCTGTCCGCGGCCCAGCGCCGGGCCGGCCGCGAACTCGGCTCCGCGTCCGCCGTCGCCGACTCCCGGCAGACGCTGCTGTGCACCTATCTGTCCGCCGTGCTGCTGCTCGGCCTGATCCTCAACGCGACTCTCGGGTGGTCCTGGGCCGACCCCGTCGCCGCCCTCGTCATCGCCGCCGTCGCCGTCAAGGAGGGCCGCGACGCCTGGCAGGGCCGGGGCTGCTGCACGGTCCCCACCGGAGCGGCCATGCCCTCGGCCGGTGCCGCGCCCGAGGCGTGCGGCTGCCGCACCGAAGGCGCCTGCCGCGCCTGACCGCCGGGGCGGGTCGGGCGCGGCAGGCGCCGAGAGCGGGTCCGCCGAGGACCGGGGCCGTGGCGGCGCGGTGCCAGCGGCGGTTCAGGCCGCGGTCGTCAGTTCGGCGCGGCCGAAGAGAAGGGCGTAGCCACGCGGCAGACGGGCGAGGACGCGATCCAGCAGGTCGTCCCCGGCGAGGCGACCGACGGCGGCCAGGACGGTGCCGGCGTCCCAACGCGTCGTGGCCGGGGTCCCGCCGGTGCGGGCGGCCAGGTCGTGCACGAAGGACGAACCCGTCAGGGGGACGGTGTCGGGTATCTCTCCGGTCAGGACGCGGGCGGCCTCGCCGGGCAGGCAGGCGGCCAGCTCCTCCCGGACGTCACCGGAGAGCTGTCGGCCCAACGCGGAGAGGACGGCGCACAGGACCTCCTCGGCCCGCTCGCGCGTCGGGTACGCGCCCTCGTACCGCACGTGCTCCAGGAGCTGGGCGTGGGTGACGGCCCTTTCCGTACCGGACGGTTGCCGCTGGGTGAGCATCGGTGACGCCTTTCTCTGCTGGTCGCTGGGATGGTCTCGGCCCCAGGGGCCGGGTCGGTTCGGCTAGTGCTGCGGGTGTCCGAAGAGGATGTCGTAGCCGGGCGGGAGCTGGAGCAGGATGCGGCGGGTCAGCTCCTCCCCCGCCGCGTCGGCGGCGACGCTGAGGACGGCGCCGACGTCCCAGGCCGCGGTCTTCTCGGTGGCTCCCTCGATCCACGCCGCTGTGGCCCGGACGAACCGCTCGGCCGACAGCGGCTCCGACGCCTGGAGCGGGTTGAGCAGGATGATCGAGAAGGACTCCGGGAGCCGGGCGGCCAACTCCGACCGGACCTCGCCGACCAGATGGGCCCCGAGCAGGGCCAGAACGGTCCGGGACGCCCGGTCGGCCTCCTCACGTGTGCCGTACTCACCGCGTTCCCGCACCTGGTCGAGGAACGCGTCTGCTCGCATCACCACCACGCCACCTCCTCGGGGCGGCGGCGGGAGGGCGGAACCCCTCAAAGCACCGTCGGAAAGAGGACCGTGCTCCCGCCGCCGGTCGACGGCGCCGACTCAGCCGCTGATCTGCTTGCGCCCGGACCCCTCGCCGATGGTGATCTTGCGGGGCTTGGCCCGCTCGGCGATCGGGATGCGCACGGTCAGCACGCCGGCGTCGTAGTCGGCCTTGATGCGGTCGGTGTCCAGCGTGTCCGCGAGGACGACCTGGCGTGAGAAGACCCCGAACGTCCGCTCCGACAGCTCCATCTGGACGTCGTCGCCGTTGACGGCGGGGCGGCGCTCGGCCTTGACCGTCAGCATGTTCCGCTCGACGTCGATGTCGATCGCCTCGGCGGATACGCCGGGCAGGTCGAGAGCGATCACGTACGCGTCGCCCTCCCGGTAGGCGTCCATCGGGACCACCGACGGCCGGGACCACGTCCCAGCGGTACCGAGGAACTGCTGCGTGAGCCGGTCGAGCTCGCGGAAGGGGTCGGTGCGCATCAACATCGTCTGCACCTCCATCACCGTGTGAGTGCCAATGCGCTGTTCTTGCCTCCTGTTGTAGCATGTCATCGAAACGATGACAACTCACGACGTCATCCAGTGGATGACATCACAGCGGCAACCACCAGAAGCCGCCAACAGGAACCACCGGCAGAAACCACCGACGACGCACCAGGGGACCCGATGAGACCCGCCGACGAACACGCCCCGCACCAGCGCCGCGCACCCACCTCCTTCTCGGCCGCCGTGGAGGCGCTGAGCACGATCGACGCCACGCTGCGCACGGCGCACACACACCGGCCCGGCCAGGGACACGACGCCGGGCTGACGGACTCCGAACAGGCCCTGGCCGCCCTCCTCCTCCTGCGCGAGCTGCGCACCCGGCTCGCCGGATGGGAGGCCGGGCTCATCGAGGCGGCCCGCGACGCGGGGGCCAGCTGGGCCGACCTGGCCCGCCCGCTCGGCGTCGCCAGCCGACAGGCCGCCGAGCGGCGGTACCTGCGCGTCCGCCCCGGCGCCGCGGGCAGCACCGGCGAGGAGCGGGTGCAGGCCACCCGCGACCGACGGGCCGCGGACCGCACCGTCACGACATGGGCACGGGCGAACGCCGCCGAGCTGCGCCAGCTCGCCGGGCAGGTCACCGCCCTCACGGATCTGCCCACCCGGCCGCACTCCCCCGTGACCCGCCTCGCCGACGCGCTGGGCGAGGACGACGCCGCCCGCCTCGTCGCCCCGCTCACCGACGCCGGGACCCTCCTCCAGGACCGCCACCCCGAGCTCGCCGCCCGCGTCGACGCCCTCACCGACCGGGTCGACCGGCTCCGCCAGGACAGCGACGGACGGCGCCCGGCGGACTGAGGCGACGGCGGGTGATTCGGGGCTTTTGCCGGAACTTGCCGACCGAAGCCGCCCGGCCCTCACTGACGCGAAGTCAGGACTGCGCGTCAACGTACACATTGCGCCGGTTGACTCGATTCAGCGCATTGTCCGTTTGGGGTGTTAGAGGGTGAAGCAGCGTTCGACTCACTCTGTGATCTGGGTCACCAAACCTGCTCGGCGGCAACTGTCATGTTGGCGTTACCGGGCCGAGACATGCTAGGCCCGCCCCGGCGGCCGACAAAGCGGACAACTGCGTGGTCGTGGGCCCGTAGTCGGACAGGACGCGACCCCTGAACGCCCCCTGACGCCGGATCAAATGCCGCGAAACGGACGCCACCTCGGGGCCTGTGGTGCAGAACACGACGCTTGAGGGGAACGTCGGACGCCTGGTAGCCCTTTCCCCATGTCCTCGAACGCTCACATACGAAGCCACCGGAAACCCCGGCGTTCCTCCCGGAACACGCTGATCCGCTCGGGTGTTGCCGGTGGCGTCTTCACGACCCTCGCGGTGACCGGTGCGGCCTCGCCGACGTCCGCCGCGAGCCAGGCGTCCTCGGTCGACAGCACGGTCGAGATGCCGACGCTGAGCGGCGTCCTCACCGCGGGTGCCGAGGAGGCCGCGCACGCCACCCAGACCATCGCCATCCAGTACGACGTGGAGGCGGCGAAGGAGCAGGCGGCCGCCAACGCCAAGAAGGCCGCGGCGGAGACCAGGGAGAAGGCCGAGGCCAAGGCCGAGGCCAAGCGCAAGGCCGCGGCCAAGAAGGCCGCCGAGGAGGCCGCCGAGGCCGAGGCCGCCGAGGAGGCCGAGCGCGCGGCCGCCGAGCGCGCCGAGGAGCGGCGCACGGCGTCCCGCAGCACCGAGCGCCCCGACGCCCCCAGCACCACGAGCGCGCCCGCGCCCGCGCCGTCCAACGCCACCGGCAGCGCCGCGGCGGTCGTCAACTTCGCCCGCGCCCAGGTCGGCAAGGCCTATGTCATGGGCGCCACCGGCCCGAGCGCCTACGACTGCTCCGGTCTCACCGGTGCCGCGTTCCGCCAGGTGGGCATCAACCTGCCGCGCGTCTCGCAGGACCAGTCCGTGACCGGTACGCAGGTCCCGCTGAGCCAGGTGCAGCCCGGGGACATCCTGTACTGGGGCAGCGCGGGCAGCGCCTACCACGTCGCCATCTACGTCGGTGACGGGAAGTTCGTGGGCGCCCAGAACTCCTCGACGGGCGTCGTCGAGCGGGACATGAGCTGGGACATGCCGACCGGAGCGGTCCGCGTCCTCTGATCCACTACGACGTTGCCGGCCTGCGCGACCGCTCAGGCCGGCAACGTCGTGTCGACGACGAAGGCGATCTCGACGAACTGGCCGGGGAAGGCCAGTTCCGTGACACCGAGGACGGTGTTGGCGGGGCGGTGGTCGCCGTAGTACGCGGGGTTGCCCGCCATCAGGGCCGCACCGTTCTGCCGCAGACCGACGACGTACACGGTCTGCGAGACGATCTGCTTCCGGGTCGCCCCGTAGTGGTCCAGGATCGCGTCCATGTTGACGTAGGTCTGCCCGAGCTGGGCGCCGAAGTCGTCCGCGTGGACGAACTCGCCCGCGTCGTCGTAGGAGAACTGTCCCGAGGCGTGGATGAGAGTGCCGGACCTGACGGCCTGCGCGTAGCCGAAGGCGCTCTCGGCCGGGACGTTGCGGTGGAAGGCGTCGATCGTGGTGGCCATGGGCCGGGCCCTTCTGTAGTGCTCTCCAGTGGTTACCGGGAAACCCTAGGAGAGTTACCGTCTACCGGGAAGAACGCACTTTCCGGTGACGGAGGAACCTCATGGTGACCACGCGGCAGCGCCAGGACCTGCCCGAGGACGCGGACCTGCGGCGTGCCGACTCGCTCGCCCGGGAGATCTTCTCGGACGTCGCCAACAAGTGGGCGCTCCTGATCATCGAAGCCCTCGGTGAGCGCACCCTGCGCTTCAGCGAGGTGCGGGACGAGGTGGCGGGCGTCAGCCACAAGATGCTCACCCAGAACCTGCGCATGCTGGAGCGCAACGGCCTCGTCGACCGGACGGTGCACCCCACCGTTCCCCCTCGGGTCGAGTACACCCTCACCGAGCCGGGCCGGGCGCTGCGCGCGACGGTCGACGCCCTGTGCGCGTGGACGCAGCGGCACCTCGGGCACATCGAGGACGCGCGCCGCCGCTTCGAGGGCTGACGGACGCCGAAGCGGCGGCCGCCCCCCGATCAGGCGGGGAGGGCCGCCGCTACCTCGGCGTGCGGGGCGGGTGCGCTCAGGCGCGGGGGGCGACGCGGGAGAGGCCGTTGATGACGCGGTCCATCGCGTCGCCGCCCGTCGGGTCGGTCAGGTTGGCCAGCAGCTTGAGGGTGAAACGCATCAGCAGCGGGTGCGACAGGCCGCGTTCGGCGGCGAGCTTCATGACCTTCGGGTTGCCGATGAGCTTCACGAAGGCCCGGCCGAGGGTGTAGTAGCCGCCGTAGGTGTCGGCGAGCACCTTGGGATAGTGCCGCAGGGCCCGCTCACGCTGGAGCGCGGTCTGCCGGGACTGCGCCTGCACGACGACGTCGGCCGCCATCGCCCCGGACTCCATGGCGTACGCGATGCCCTCGCCGTTGAACGGGTTCACCAGCCCGCCCGCGTCGCCGACGAGCAGCAGGCCGCGCGTGTAGTGCGGCTTGCGGTTGAAGGCCATGGGCAGGGCGGCGCCCCGGATGGGCGTCGTCATGTTGTCGGGGGTGTAGCCCCACTCCTCCGGCATGGAGGCGCACCACGCCTTCAGCACCTCGCGCCAGTCCAGCTCGCGGAAGGCGCTGGAGCTGTTGAGGATGCCGAGGCCGACGTTGGACGTACCGTCGCCCATGCCGAAGATCCAGCCGTAGCCGGGGAGCAGGCGGTCCTCGGCGCCCCGGCGGTCCCACAGCTCCAGCCACGACTCCAGGTAGTCGTCGTCGTGCCGGGGCGAGGTGAAGTAGGTGCGCACCGCGACGCCCATCGGGCGGTCCTCGCGGCGGTGCAGGCCCATCTTGAGCGACAGCCGGGTGGAGTTGCCGTCGGCGGCGACGACCACGGGCGCGCGGAAGACGGCGGGCCGCCGGTCCTCGCCGAGCTTCGCCTCGACGCCGGTGATGCGCCCGGCGGCGTCCAGGACCGGGTCGCCGACGTTGCAGCGCTCGTACAGTCGCGCCCCGGCCTTCTCGGCCTGCCGGGCCAGCTGCTCGTCGAAGTCGTCGCGCTTGCGGACGAGTCCGTAGTCGGGGTAGCTCGCCAGGTCCGGCCAGTCGAGCTGGAGGCGCTGGCCGCCCGCGATGATGCGCAGCCCCTTGTTGCGCAGCCAGCCGGCCTCCTCGGAGATGTCGATCCCCATGGCGACGAGCTGCTTGACGGCGCGCGGCGTCAGGCCGTCGCCGCAGACCTTCTCGCGGGGGAACGCCGTCTTCTCCAGCAGCAGGACGTCGAGCCCCGAACGGGCCAGATGGTACGCGGTCGTGGACCCGGCGGGCCCCGCCCCGACGACGATCACATCGGCCTGGTGCTCCGAGGCCGGCTTCGACTGCGGTTCCGCCACGAGGACTCCCGGGGATGAGGGCACTGGTCCGGGAAGTCTATGCGTCGCGCCCGGCCGCTCCGGGGTCAGGGCGTGGTGCCCGGCTTCGTTCCCCGGTGCAGGGCGACGATGCCGCCGGTCAGGTCGCGCCACGCGACGCGGGACCAGCCCGCCCGCTGCAACCGCCGCGCCAGCTGGGGCTGGTCGGGCCAGGAGCGGATGGACTCGGCGAGGTACACGTACGCGTCCGGGTTGGAGCACACGGTCCGGGCGATCGGCGGCAGCGCCTTCATCAGGTACTCGGAGTAGAGGGTGCGCAGGGGCCGCAGCACGGGCTGGCTGAACTCGCACACGACGATCCGGCCGCCGGGACGCGTCACCCGGAGCATCTCGCCCAGCGCGGCCTGCGTGTCCTGCACGTTGCGCAGGCCGAAGGAGATGGTGACGGCGTCGAACGCGTCGTCGCGGAACGGCAGCCGGGTGGCGTCGCCCGCCGTGAACGGCAGCCAGGAGTGACGCTGTCGGCCCTCGGCCAGCATGCCGGTGCTGAAGTCGCAGGGGACGGTGTAGGCGCCGGCCCGGGAGAACGGCAGGGAGGACGTCCCCGTCCCGGCGGCGAGGTCGAGCACGCGCTCCCCCGGGCGCGCGGCCACCGCCTGCGCCACGGCACGGCGCCACAGCCGGGCCTGGCCCAGCGAGATGACGTCGTTGGTGAGGTCGTACTTGGCCGCGACCCGGTCGAACATCGCGGCGACGTCGTGGGGCTGCTTCTCCAGGCTGGCGCGCGTCACACGGCCATTGTTCACCCTCCCCGGCCCGGCGTCGGCGCCGGGGGTGCCGTCGGCGCGGGTCAGTGGCCGGGCGGCCCGGCGGTGCGCAGCGGGAGGCCCGCCGCGACCCGGCGCTTCACCTCGGCGACGTCGCGCAGACCGGCGACGCAGGTGACCGCGTCGCCGTTCGCGTCATGGTCGTCGAACACGTCGAGGAGGTCGCGGTCGAAGTGCTCCAGCATGCGGGGGTCGTCCTCGTCGATCACGTCCGGCCGAACGGCGACGTCGAGCCTCGGCCGGCCGATGACGGTCCCGGCCCGCAGCGCGCCGCCGATGGTGAAGTGGTGGTTCTCGCCGTAGAAGAGGCGGGCCCGCACGTCGCCGTCGACGCGGGCGGAGCAGTCGTTGTAGTCGCCGACGAGCCGGTCGGTGGTCAGGTCGCCGTACACGTCGAGCCAGCCGGCGGTCACGACGTCGCGGGCCCGCATGGCACCGGTCACCAGCAGCAGGGACTCGGGGTCGTCGCTGTCGCGGTACACGCCGTCCACCGTGAGATCACCGAGCACGGCCAGGAAGTGGACACGCTCCCGCGTCAGGTCGAGGTCGCCGGGGACGTGCAGGTCGCCGTCGGCCACCCAGACGTCGCGGACGGCGTCCCCGGACCCGTCCAGGGCGGCGGTCACCTGCGCGACGGTGTGGTGGTTGCGGAGTCCCCCGACCGCCGCGACGGCCTCCGCCCGCGAGAGCCGACCCCGTCGGAAGCTGCGCACGTTCGCGATCACGACCGCGAGCCTAGCGCCGGGCGGGGGCCGTGTGGGGGCCGGGGCCGGGGGGCCGGGGGAGGCTCCCGGACGCCCCGGGGAGCTCTCAGCGGCCGCGGTACACGATGCGGCCGGCCAGGACGGCGGCGCGGCAGGTGCCGTCCGGCGCCGTCACCGTGAAGTGCGCGGGGCCCCCGACCGTCAGCCGCGGCGCCACGGGCTCCGGCAGGACGGGCAGGCCCGAGCGCCGGACCGCCGTCCGGACCGGCGGCCGGTCAAACGGGCCGACGAGGGCCGTCACCCCCTGGGCCAGCAGCCGCTGGAGGCCGCGCCGGGCGCTGCCGCCCCACCGGGCGGCGTCCAGCGGCCCGAGCGCGGCGAGCGCCGGACCGGTCAGCGGCGCGGTGCCCAGCTCGGCCGCCTCCCGGGGGTCGGGGTGGTAGGCGTCCTGGAGCAGGCGGGCCGCGTCGGGTTCGCAGTGGCCGGGACCGATGGCGCCCGGCCAGCGGCGCTCCCGTGCCCCGGGACGGGCGGCGGCCAGCTCCGCCGCCGGGCCGACGGCGACGAGCGTCCCGTCCTCGACGAGGACCGCGTCGCCGGTCTCCGGCACGTGGAGCGTCAGCACGGCGGGCGGGCGCTCAGCCGGCGTCGATGAGCTTGAGCTCGGGGTGCGCCGTGCCGCCCGCGAGGGCGGTGGACGACAGGTGGGAGACGACGCGGTCGTCGGCCGGGTCGTTCGCGGGGTCGTCGTTGACCAGCAGGTGCTCGTACGTCGTCGAGCGCTGGGCGGGGACGCGGCCCGCCGCCCGGATGAGGTGCAGCAGCTCGGTGAGGTTGGAGCGGTGCTTGGCGCCCGCCGAGGAGACCACGTTCTCCTCCAGCATGACCGAGCCGAGGTCGTCGGCGCCGTAGTGCAGGGAGAGCTGGCCCACGTCCTTGCCGACCGTCAGCCACGAGCCCTGGATGTGGGCGACGTTGTCGAGGAACAGCCGGGCCACGGCGATCAGGCGCAGGTACTCGAAGAGGGTGGCCTGCGTGCGGCCCTTCAGCACGTTGTTCTGCGGCTGGTAGGTGTACGGGATGAAGGCGCGGAAGCCGCCGGTGCGGTCCTGCACGTCCCGGATCATCCGCAGGTGCTCGATGCGTTCGGCGTTGGTCTCGCCGGTGCCCATGAGCATCGTCGACGTCGACTCGACGCCGAGGCGGTGGGCGATCTCCATGATCTCCAGCCAGCGTTCGCCGGACTCCTTCAGCGGCGCGATGGCGTTGCGCGCCCGCTCGGGCAGCAGCTCGGCCCCGGCGCCCGCGAACGAGTCCAGCCCGGCGGCGTGGATGCGCTCGATGGCCTCCTCCGGGGTGACGCCGGAGATCCGCGACATGTGCTCGACCTCGGAGGCACCGAGGGAGTGGATGACGAGCTGCGGGAACGCCTTCTTGATCGCGGAGAAGTGCTCCTCGTAGTACTCGACGCCGTAGTCGGGGTGGTGGCCGCCCTGGAACATGACCTGGGTGCCGCCCAGCTCCACCGTCTCCGCGCAGCGGCGCAGGATGTCGTCCAGGTCGCGCGTCCACACCTTGTCGCTCTTGGGCGGCGCGTAGAAGGCGCAGAACTTGCACGCCGTGACGCAGGCGTTGGTGTAGTTGATGTTCCGCTCGATGATGTACGTCGCGATGTGCTCCGTGCCCGCGTAGCGGCGGCGGCGGACGGCGTCGGCCGCCCGGCCCAGCGCGTGCAGCGGAGCGTGCCGGTAGAGCTCCAGCGCCTCCTCGGCGGTGATCCGGCCGCCCTGAGCGGCGCGGTCGAGGACGGACGTGAGGTCGGCGTTCTCGGTCACCGGGGCGGCCCCTTCCGGCAGGTGCGTACGACGCGCCCAGCGTACGCCAGCGCGCCGACGGACCCGGCGGCCGGGCGGTCAGCCCCCGCCGCGGGTGAGGTCGGCGCTCGGGTTGCCCGCCGCCGCGTCCTCCGCCCGGAAGCGCAGGGTGTCGCCGCCGTCCCGGAGGGTGAGGGTGAAGGCGTCGCTCGCACTGCACAGGGGGACGCCCAGCACGGTCGGGTTCTCCACGGCCCGTTCCGACAGCTCCAGCCGCTCGGCGCCGACCGACTCCACGGTGCCCACGCCCGTGCACTCCTGGCCCAGGTAGCGCGTGGTGAGCTCCGCGACCTCGCCGCCGACGTGCCCCTCCTCGACGACGACGGTCAGCTCGCCGGCCTCCAGGCCGCTGTCGGTGGTCACGGTGCCGGTCCAGGTGCCGACGAACGCCTCGGGGACGGCGTCCTCACCCGGGCCGTCGTCGCCGCCCGTGGCCCCTTCCGTCGTCCCGGCCGTCGTGCCGGCCGTCGTGCCGGCCGTCGTCCCCGCCGCCGCCCGGCCGCCGTCGTCCTCGGGCAGGAGCACGACGGCGAGCGTCACGAGGACGGCCAGCACGATGCCGGCCGCCGCCAGGAGCAGGGCGCGCTGGACGACGCCGCCACCGGAGGCGTCGCCGCGCGGGTGCGGCAGCGCGGCGCCGGTGGACGCCTGGTGGAACGGAGCCGCCTGGTGGTGCTGTGGGGGCCGGTGGTACTGCGGGGCGACGGCGTAGGGCTGCGGCCCGACGGGTCCGTGCCCGGCCGGACCGCCCGGCCACGACCCGGGCGGCGTCGACGGGCCACCCGGCGGCGGGGTGGACGGGCCACCCGGCGGCGGCGTCGACGGGCCCGGCGGCGGGGTGGACGGGCCCGGGGGCGGCGGGGGCCCGTCCGGACCGCTCGGACCCTCCGTCGCCTCGTCCTCCAGCTCCAGCAGGGCCACCGCGCGACGGCTGACGCCCTCCACGACCGGCCCGGGGAGCCAGCCCCCGGCCACCAGCGCGGCGGCACCCTCCCGCCCCGCCAGGTAGCGGACGACCTCCGCGACGGCGGGGCGCTCGGCCGGGTCCTTGGCCAGGCAGGCGGTGACGAGATGCCACAGCTCGCCCTGGAGGCCGTGCAGTTCCGGCTCCTCGTGCACGACCTTGTAGAGCAGGACGGCCGCGCCGTCACCGGGGAAGGGCGGCCGGCCGGTCGCGGCGAAGGCGAGGACGGCGCCGAGCGAGAAGACGTCGCTCGCGCTGCCCACGTCCTGCCCCTGCACCTGCTCCGGCGACATGTAGCCGGGCGAGCCGACGGACATGCCGGTGGCCGTCAGGGAGGCGGTGGCGTCCGTGGCGCGGGCGATGCCGAAGTCGATGAGCCGCGGGCCGTCGAGGGTGAGCAGGACGTTGGACGGCTTGACGTCCCGGTGGAGCAGCCCGATGCCGTGCACGGCCGACAGCGCCTCCGCCAGGCCCGCACCCAGGGCCCGCACCCCGCGCTCGGGCAGGGGGCCGTGCCGGGAGACGGCGTGCTGGAGGTCGGGGCCCGCGACGTAGCCGGTCGCCACCCAGGGCGTCGGCGCGTCCGGGTCGGCGTCCAGGACGGGGGCCGTCCACTGGCCGCCGACCCGCCGGGCGGCCTCGATCTCCCGGCGGAAGCGGGCGCGGAACTGCTCGTCGGCGGCGAAGTGGCCGTGCACCACCTTGACCGCGACCGTGCGGCCACCGCCGCTGCGCCCCAGGTAGACCCGCCCCATGCCGCCCGCGCCGAGACGGCGCAGCAGCCGGTAGCTCCCGATGACCCGTGGGTCGTCCGCGCTCAGCGCCTCCATGCCTCATCCCCCCTGTGTGCCACGCGGCGTAAGCGTAGGACACCGGGGGGACGGCCGGTCAGCCCTACCGCGTACCGGTCGGTGCGGGCAGCAGGTCCACGGCGACGTCGGCCGGGTAGCCCGTGTCCGGGCCGGTCCGCCGGGCGAACTCGGCGATCCCGGCCAGCTGCTCGGGACCGAGGCGGAAGTCGAGCGTGGTGAAGTAGCGGGCGAGGAGGTCCGCGTCGAAGGTCTCCCAGCGCGCCGCCTGCTCCGCGACCTTCCCGACCTCCTGCAACGACAGGTCGCGCGAGGCGAGGAACGCCCGGTGCACCTCGCGGACGGCCTCCGGCTCGCGGGCCAGGTAGTCGCGCCGGGCCGCCCAGACGGCGAAGACGAACGGCAGTCCCGTCCACTCCTTCCACATCTGCCCCAGGTCGTGGACCTGGAGCCCGAGCCGGGGGGCGTAGTGCAGCGACGCACGCAGCGCCGCGTCCCCGATGAGCACCGCCGCCTGCGCCTCGTGCATCATCTGTCCCAGGTCGGGAGGGCAGGTGAAGTACTCCGGCGTGATGCCGTGACGCTCGGCCAGCAGGAGCTGCGCCAGCCGCACCGAGGTCCGCGACGTCGACCCGAGGGCGACCCGCTCGCCGTCCAGCTCCGCCAGCCCGCCCTTGGACACCAGGACGCAGGACATCACCGGCCCGTCGCAGCCGACGGCGATATCGGACAGGGCCGTGAGGTCCTCGCTGTGCCGCAGGAATTCCACCAGGGTGACGGGGGCGATATCCAGGTCCCCGTTCACGAGCTGTTCACTCAGCCTTTCGGGGGTGTCCTTCGTCAACTCCAGGTCGAGAAGGCTCCCCGTCCGGGCGAGGCCCCAGTAGAGGGGCAGGCAGTTCAGAAACTGGATGTGCCCCACCCGGGGCCGGGAGGGGGGAAATCTCCGGTGCGCGCTCACACTGCGGAGGGTACGCCCGGCCCCCGCCCGCGCCGCACGGACCCGTCCCGCCGCCCTCTCGACCAGGCACGACGCCACGGATCATGAAGCACTACCGCACCCGCACCGAGCGTGCTACGCTCCAAGCGAGTTGCAGTTTGGTTTCCTTGCAGTACAAAGCCTGCGGAGCATGTGACCGCGGGCTTTTGTCGTATTCAGACTTCAAGACATCTTGCAGGTTCTGGAGCAGGGCGACCCTTATAGGCCCAGGGAGGGCTTATGGCTACCGGAACCGTCAAGTGGTTCAACGCCGAGAAGGGCTTCGGCTTCATCGCCCAGGACGGCGGGGGCCCCGATGTCTTCGTCCACTACACCGCCATCAACGCGGCCGGCTTCCGGTCGCTTGAGGAGAACCAGACCGTCACCTTCGACGTCACGCAGGGCCCGAAGGGCCCGCAGGCGGAGAACGTGACCCCGGCCTGATTCGCGAGAAGCACCACCAAGGAGCCCCCGCCCCGGCGGGGGCTCCTGCCGTTGCACACCCCCTCGCACCTCAGCCCTGCGGGTCGGTAGCCGCGCCGCCGGCGGCGGACTCGAGCCCGCCGCCGGTGCACGGGTCGCCACTTCAGTCGCGGGTACGCAGAGCGTCGAGTGGTACCTCGCGGGGGGCGCTTGACACCGCGATGATCTGTACGAGTGCGGTCAGCACGATGGCGATGAGCAGGCCGGATACGTAGGGGCCGGTGTTGATCTGGACGGGGACGCGGACCAAGCGGTCGTAGCCGACGTCGGTCAGGAAGGTCATCAGCCAGGCGATGGGCAGCAGGGTGAGGACGGGCAGGATGCTGTAGAGGGTCCAGGCGCGTCCCAGGACGTGCGGAGGTACTCCGACGATTCCCAGGTAGGCGTGGACGCGTCGGCGTTCGATCAGGGCGGTCAGCGCGGAGACCAAGACGAAAGTGCCTGCGACGGCAAGGGTGACGATGGCCGCCGAGGTGAACCAGCCGCGGTAGTGGCCGGTGCGGTTGAGGCGCTCTGCATAGGCGGTGGTGTCGTCCTGAACGTCGGCCGCCGGATCGGCCGCGAGCACTCGGGTTCGCACTCCGGTCTCGTCGGCGTCCTGGCCGGGGAGGATCAGCGTCCCTCTCTGGAGGGCGGGGGCGCCGGAAAGTTGCCAGGTCCGGTGGTCGATGAGCAGGGAGATGTCGCCCACGGTACCGGCGACGCCGGGCAGGGCCTCATAGGTCACGCTCGGCTCGGGAACGGCGAACGCGGTGGCGGGGGTCTGGCCAGCGCTGGAGGGGTCGAGTGGCATGGCGTGAACACTGCCGCCGGGTGGGAACGGGTTCGGGGTGACGTCGGAAGCGAAACCGACGACCCCGTCGGCGCACTGCGATGTGTCCTTCTTCAGCAGAGTGAGGAAGGTGTCGCAGTCGCCCACCATCACGCTCGCGGCGTTGGCGAGGTAGGGATCGTCCATCAGTTTGTTCCGGCTGCCGTCGCCGTTGCGGACGTCGGCCAGGGACACGGGGCTGAGTGCGGCGGCGTCGGGGAGGGCTTCGCGGACGAGAGGGAGCCGGTCGGTGGTGACCACGGTCAGGGCCTCGTCGGAGCTGGTGCGGTAGAGCTCAGTGTCGACGTGGGCGATCTGGCTGGTGAGGGAGCCGACGATGCCGGAGGCCGCGACGGCGAGAGCGATCGCGAGGGCTCCCAGGGTGCCGGTGTGTGGGTCGGCGGCCAGGCGACCGCTCCCCAGGGCAAGCCAGGGTGTGCCGGAGTGGGAGAGTCTTCGCCCGGCGGCTCGCACCAGGACGGGGCCGGCCCACGCCAGGCCGGCCACTGCGACGACGAGCGCGCCCATGCCCGCGTAGACCACCCAGGTCTTGGGCGTGGCGTTCGCCTCCCAGGGAAAGACGGCGATACCGGCCAGACCACTCATCCCGAGAACAGCGGGCCCTAGCCTGCGCCAACGCCGCTCACGTCTGCCGGTCGGGTGCGGGCGGTGTGTGCCGCGCAGTGCGGTGACCACGGCCGCAGTGACGAAGAAGACCATCGTGACCAAGGCTGGGATCCACTGCAGGGCGACGTCGCCGGGGAACCACGCAGCCGGTTCCGGCGGCAGGGAGGCCGCCGCTCGCATGAGCCAAGGGGTCGCCGCAACGCCAAGGGTCCAGCCGACGACGGCGACGGCGGTCACTTCGGCAGCGGTGATCAGCCGCACTGTGGTCGGTGCCGCACCAAGGAGCTCCAGCGAGGCAAGGGTGCGGCGGCGCCGTTCCCGCAGGAGCGCCGAACTCCCCAGCACCAGCATGGCCAACGGCACGCAGATCGCCACCGTAGCGACCATCAGCAAGGACTTCACCGGTCCCGCCAAGCGAGGAACCTCTCCGAGAGTGCCGTACAGCTCGGGGTCGGGCGGGGTGCCGAAACCGTCTACCGGGGTCGCCTCGGGGACGTCACCGACGGGGACGGCGACATAGGCGACGCGTTCATCGGGGTGAAGGAGCCCGGCGTCCGTGACGCTACCGACGATCTGCCCGTACTGCGCCTTCACCAGGGCCGGGGGGGCATCGGCGAGCTCGGTCTTCAGTGCAGGTGAGACCACGGCCTGACCGGGCTCGGGCCAATCTGGCAAGCCCGGAGGAAGAGGTGTGCGGGGCCGGTCGGGCACACCGAGGATGAAACGCTCGACGGGCTGACCGTCCAGGGCTCCTGTGCGCGGCGTCCACACCACCTGATGTTGGTCGGGCTGAGCGTTCTCCTCGTAGAGGTGGTACGGGGAACGGGCCTCCGCGCGGGCGGTGCGCTGCTCGATGATGTGGGACATCGACAGTGCGGCGACAAGGCTGACGGTGCCCACGGCTGTACACAGCACGACGGCGAGGGTCGTCCACGAGCGGGCCCGAAGGGCGAGGTGGACGCCGATGCGCAGGACCGAGACGGTCCTGCGGGACTTCGAGAACCCGGAGGTGTCCTGGCCGGAGTGGGACGGTGCGGTGGTGTCGGGAAAGGCAGTCATGCGGTCAACCGCCCGTCGGCCATCCGCTCAGAGCGGTTCATGCGCTGGGCGACGCGTTCGCTGTGGGTGACGACCACGAGTGCGGCGCCGGTGCGGGCGGCTTCGGTGAGCAGAAGCTCGACGACGGCATCGCTGGTCCTGGAATCCAGAGCGCCGGTGGGCTCGTCCGCCAGGATGACGGCGGGCTCGTGCACCAGGGCACGGGCGAGCGCCGCTCGCTGCAACTCCCCGCCCGACACCTGGGAAGGTCGCTTGCCGTGCAAGTCGGTACCCAGACCGGTGGCTTCCAGCAGCGGCCTGGCCCGTTCGCGGGCGGCGCGGCGTGGGACACCGGTGAGCCACAGCGGGAGGCTCACGTTGTCCACAAGGCTGAGCTCGGGGACGAGTTCACCGAACTGGAACAGGAAACCGAAACGCTGCAGGCGCAATTCGGAACGCTGCCGGGCGGGCAGATGGTCGAAGCGTCGACCTTGGAGGCTGACGGTACCGGCGTCGGGGGTGACGACGCCGGCCAGACACTGCAGAAGAGTCGACTTCCCCGCCCCGCTGGTTCCCACGACGGCGACGCTCTCACCGGGTGCAACGCTCAGGGAAGCGCCTCTGAGGACATCGGCGCCGCCCAGTCGGACATGTACGTCCCTGGCTATCAGACAGTCCGTGGCCACCTCGGTCTGCACCACAGCGCTTCCCGCCTTCTTCCGCCGACGTCGCTCGAATGCCCCCCATGATGCAGTGGTGCTGCCGACCACCGGGCCGGCAGCACCACAGCCGTCATCGATGGGTTGATCCACTCATCTCAGGGGTGGAGAGTCCTCGTGGCGCCCACGCTGTCAGGGAGCCAACCCCGGTCGGTGACTGCCTTGAACGTGAAGGCGCCCTCACGGGCGAAGGTGTAGGTGTAGTTGGCGTGGGTGCCCTCACCGCTGCGCAGGTTGTCCTTGCCGTCCTTGCCGGGACCGCTCCACTCGATGCGCACGGAGTTGCCGTCCGACTTGGTGTCCCGCAGTTTGCAGTACACCTTCATACCCGAACCGGTACTGTCCATCGTGCAGGTGGCGTCCGAGCCGATCGCGTCGGACTTCAGGGTCTGACCGTCGTAGGCGGAAGCTGACGGAGCGAAGGCCAGGCCAGCCATCATCAGCGAACCGGCTATACCCGTGATTGCGCGCTTTCTCATAAGGTTCCCCTCCTTGAGCCCGTGCGGGCCCGGTCATCACAGCGGATCAGCCCCCTGCTGGAATCCGCCGACGAGCAGCGACGGGCGCATGGTGCGCCTGTCGACGCCGGTCACCCTGACATCCACACCCCAGAGCACTGCACCAAGATCCGGGCCGAGGATGCGAGATCAGGACTCGAGGACCGGGGCGTGATGTGACGGTGCGCCCGCGCCTTATCACCCCAAAAACCCCAGAACTTCGGTGTACCCGAGGCTGGTTGGCAAGATCGCTTCACTGTCGCCCTGAGGAAACTGGCCGGATCCCTCGCACTGCCACCACGGGGGAGGGCGTTTGCAGGACCCGCGTGGCCAGCCACCCATCGCCCACGTCAAAAAGCCCGCGGGTCAACACACCCAGTGGTTTCCTAGCCCGTCGGCAGGGGTGGCGTGCGGCGTTGCACGACCCGGGCTGCAACGCCACGAGTAGCGGGCGGCGGGCCCGAGGGCCGCTGGGACGCCGCTGGGCTCAACGGAGAGCGCGGCGGTAGACAGAGAAGGGGCGATCCGCGCCTCTGGGCCGGGAACGGCTGCGGTCCTTCTCTACCGGTCAGCACCGGACGTCGATCGAGTGCTGACCGAATGCGCCACGTCGTGGCCCGCCGACCATGGCCAGCGGGAATACGGCTGCCCCGACACAGCGGCCACCGCGCTCCGCCTTTCGGCTCCGCCCGTGATCGGGCCGGACCGGCTAGCCCTGCGGGTCGGTGCTTTCGGCGTGGTGGAGGGCCTGGCGGGCCTCCTCGGCGTGGCCGCCCCGGGCGACGACGTCGTAGCGGGACGCCACCAGGCTCTGCCGTGAGGCGAAGTCCCGCCGTCCGCCGGTCGCGGCGTGCGACGCGAAGCCGAACACGGCGCCCCACAGCGCACCGATCAGCACACCGCCGAGGATCAGGCCGAGCCACACCGGCCCCGTCGTGAAGAGCCCGACGAGGAGTCCGATGAACAGGCCGAACCAGGCGCCGCTGGCGGCGCCGGCGGCCGACGCGCTGCCCTTGGTGAAGCGGCCGGTCACGCGTTCGACGGTGCGCAGGTTCGTGCCGATGATGTCCAGGTACTCGACGGGGAACCTCTCGTCCGACAGCCGGTCCACGGCCGCCTGGGCGTCGGCGTAGGAGTCGTAGCTCGCCACGGTGTTCCACGCCATGCTGACCGGGCTCGGAGCGCCGGGGTCCGTTGCGGACATCGGGTCCACCTCTCGTCGACGATGCGCGTCAACGCCCCGGGTGCCCCGTCGCGCGCCGGGTTGAACACCCGCTCCGCCACCCCGCGCGCCGCCCACCCGGGTGCACATGACGGCGTCATGGCGTGATCGCGCCGTCACCCTGGGCACGATGGCGGCGACCGATCCGTCCCCGTCCGGGGATGACCCGAAGGACTCAGATGCGCACCTCCCCCTCGCGCGCCGCCCGTATCGTCGGCGCCTCGGCCGTCCTGGCCGGACTCCTGACCGCCGCGCCGTCCGCCACCGCCGCCCCGGCCCCCGCGCCCGGCGCGACGGCCGACTACGCGGGGCAGTCGATCGACCTCGCCCGGGACGGCTGGCTGGACGCCCACACCTGCGTCGTCCACACCCCCGAGAACGTCCGCTGCTACGGCGAGGCCGCCGAGGCGGACGGCGCTCTCGGCTACGAGCGTTCCGCCGACCCCGCCGCCCGGCGCAACGCGGCCGTCCCGGCCTGCGCCAACGGCTGGCTCTGCCTGTACGAGCACGCGAACGGCGGCGGCCGCCGGCTCATCTTCAACGACGAGTACTGGCACAACCTCTACGACTACGGCTTCGAGAACCGGACCAGCTCCTGGCGCAACAACCAGCGCTCGGGCGACTCCGGCGGCCTGCGCATGTCCGACGACCAGCGCCAGATCTGGATCGACGCCCCCGGCTACACGGCCTACATCGGCATCTACAACGACCGCGCCTACATGGTCCACGGCTGACACCTGCGGCCGGCGCGGCACCGCGCGTTGCCGGGCAGGCCGGGGCGGGGGCGGTCATCCGACCGCCCCCGCCCCCTCGCTGCGCCTCGGGCCCCTCAGGAACCCCGGGTGCCGTCGGCGAGTTCGCGGAGGATGTCCAGGTGCCCGTTGTGGCGGGCCGTCTCCTCGACGAGGTGCAGCAGGATCCAGCGCAGCGTGACGGCCCTGCCGTCACGGCCCGTGCGGCGGGCGGTGGTGTCCAGGTCGTGGGCCTCCACGAGGTCCCGGTGCCGGGCGCTCTGCTCCTCGTAGTCGGCGACCAGTTCGGCGAGCGGCGTCCGGGCGCCGAGCCGCATCTCGCGGTCGGGGTCGTCCTCCGTCCACGGCGCGTCGTCGGGTTCGCCGAGGAAGACCACCCGCAGCCACCAGTACTCCACCCAGCGCAGGTGGCTCAGCACTCCGGCGAGGGACATCAGGGGGGAGCCCGGCAGCGGGGCGGCCGTCGCGGTGTCCGGGGAGGCGTCGGCGCACTTGGCGACGGCCGTGGCGCGGGCGTAGTCGAGCATCGTCGTCAGGGTCGTCCGCTCGTCCCAACGCGTCGGACGGTCGGTGCGGGCGGGGATGGCGTTCGTCATCCGGCCCATCCTCACCGGACGGTCGACCGGCGTCGAACGCTTTTCGCGTCGGCGACGGTCCCGTCTCCGGGCCGGGGCTGTGGCTCAGTGATCGTCCCAGTGGTCGCCGTGGGCGGCGTGGCGGTGGCCGTCGTGGAGGTAGTCGACGTGGTCGCCGTGCGGGACGGCCTCGTGCCCGCACAGGTCCCCGTGCCGGTGCTCGTGGCGGGGGTGCCGCACGTGGGCGGTGGGCTCGCACTCGTCCCAGTGCCCGTCGTGGGCGCGGTGCAGGTGGCCGTCGTGCACGTAGTCGACGTGGTCGCCGTGCTCGACGCTCTGGTGACCGCAGGTGGCGCCGTGCCGGTGGGGGTGCGCGTCGTGCGGCCGGTGGGTGGCTGTGCTCATCGCAGGACTCCCTGGGTCGTCCTTCCAGGCTAGCGAGATGTCCCGTTATGCCGCATCCGGGTGCGTCGGCCCGTAGAGCGCCTCGATCTCCCGGTGGAAGTCGCGCACGATGGCGTCGCGCCGGATCTTGAGGCTGGGTGTGAGGTGCCCTGCGGCCTCGGTGAAGTCGCCGGGCAGGATCGTGAAGCGGCGGATGGCCTCGGCGTGCGAGACGAGCTGGTTGGCCTCGTTGACGGCCTGCTGGACGGCGTGCCGCAGGTCGCTGTCGCGGACGAGGTCGCGCATCGGCAGGTCCTCCTTGCCGTGCATGCGCCGCCAGTGGCCGAGGCCGTCCCGTTCGAGGGTGACGAGCGCGGTGAGGTAGTTGCGGTTGTCGCCGATGACGAGGCACTGGCTGATCAGCGGGTGGGCGCGCAGCCAGTCCTCCAGCGGGGCGGGGGCGATGTTCTTGCCGCCCGAGGTGATGATGAGGTCCTTCTTGCGGCCGGTGATGGTCAGGTACCCCTCGTCGTCGAGGGCGCCGACGTCTCCGGTGGCCAGCCAGCCCTGCGCGTCCGTCTCGGGGATGACGGACTGCCGTTCGGCGTCCCAGTACCCGCCGAAGACGCTGCCGCCCTTGAGCAGGATCTCCCCGTCGGCGGCGATGCGCACGGACGTGCCGGGCATCGGCCAGCCGACGGTGCCGAGCTTGGGCTTGAGCGGCGGCGTGCAGGTGACGGCCGCCGTCGTCTCGGTGAGCCCGTACCCCTCGTAGACCTCGATGCCGGCGCCGGCGAAGAAGGCGGTGAGCCGGCGACCGAGGGGGGACCCACCGGAGATGACGTAGCGCACGTGGCCGCCGAGCGCGGCCCGGATGCGGCGGTAGACCAGTGCGTCGTAGAGGCCCCGGGCGGCCCGCAGGCCGAGGCCGGGCCCGCGTCCGGCACCGGTGAGGGCGGCGGTCGACGTCTCCCCGTAGCGGACGGCGACCTTCTCGGCCCGGTCGAAGGAGGAACCCCTGCGCATCTCCTCGGCGGTGGCGCGGGCCCGGTTGTGGATCTTCTCCAGCACGTAGGGGATGGCGAGGAGGAACGTCGGCCGGAACGCGGCGAAGTCGGCGATCAGGGCGTCGGTGTCGGTGCTGGGCGCGTGGCCGAGGCGGACACGGGCCCGCAGGCAGCCGATGGCGACCATGCGGCCGAAGACGTGCGCGAGGGGGAGGAAGAGGATCGTGGACGCCGGTTCGGCGCTGACCGCCTGGAAGACGGGGTGCAGCAGTTCGACGGCGTTGTCCGTCTCGCTCATGAAGTTGCCGTGCGTGAGCACGCAGCCCTTGGGACGGCCGGTGGTGCCGGAGGTGTAGATGAGGGTGGCGACGTTGTCGGGTCCGAGGGCGGAGCGGCGCTCGGTGACCAGGGCGTCGGGGAGGGGCCGTCCGGCTGCGGCGAGCTGGTCGAGGGCGCCGTTGTTGAACTGCCACAGGTGCCGCAGCCACGGCAGCGCGCCCCGGATGCCGCTGACGAGCCGCGCCCCCTCGACGTCCTGGACGGCGATGCCCGTGACGCCCGCGTCCTGGAGGATCCAGCGGACCTGGGCGGCGGAGGAGGTCGGGTAGACCGGCACGGTGATCAGGCCGACCGCCCAGGCGGCGAAGTCGAGCAGCGTCCACTCGAAGCAGGTGGGGGCCATGATGGCGAGCCGGTCGCCGGGCCGCATGCCGGAGGCGATGAGGCCGCGCGCCACGGCCCGGACCTGGTCGGCGAACTCGGCGCACGTCACGTCGTCCCAGCCGCCGCCCGGACGGCGGCGGGCCAGCACGACGGCGTCGGGGTCCTCGGCCGCGTTGGTGAACGGGATGTCGGCGAGCGAGCCGTGCCGGGGGAACGTCACGATCGGTGGCACCTCGGCCTGCCGGACGACGCCGTCGCGGGCGCGGCGCAGCAGGGGCGGGACGAGAACGGGTGGGCCCTGGGGTCGTTGCGGGACCGGTTGTCCCGCCCCGGGGACGGCCGTTCGGGCGGCGGCCGTCTGCGGGGCGGCGCTGTTCTGTGCGGACATGCGGCCCTCCGCCGACGCGTGCGTTGACAAGGAGTCGATAAAGGTTACTCAACCGTAGGTTGCCGTACGGTAACCACTTCCGACCAGAGGGCGTGCAGACTCGGCACACCATTCGACCGTGACCTTCACCGCACCACCGCTCCCCGGCTCCCGCCGTCCGGCCACCGGACGCCGCCGGGCGGTGACGCCCCCGGCGGTGACGACGGGGGCGGCGGGGGCGCGTCAGCCCGGGCGCACGGCGTAGCCGAGGAAGCGCTCGCCGCCCAGCTCCTCGACGGCGTCCAGGAGGGCGCGCACCGCCGTGGTGATCTCTCCCGCCCCCTGCCCGGCGGCGACGCGCTCCCCGATCTCGGTGTGCACGAGGGAGTGGAAGGCGGCGATCTGCGTGGCGACCAGGCGGGGCATCGGGTCGTCCGGTGCCGCACCCGTCCCGGCCCGCAGCTCGGCGGCGAGGACGTCGGTCATCCGCCGCCGCAGCCGTTCCAGCCGGGCGGTCAGCGCGGGCGTGGAGCACATCGTCCGGTACGTGCGGCCGAAGCCGTCGGTCAGGGCGCGCCGGCGGTCGGGGTCCCCGAGCTCGGCGCGCAGGTGCGCCAGCACGGCGTGCGCCGCCGACTCCCCGGGCCCCCGCCGCCGCACGACGTCCGCGAGGTGCTGTGCCGTCGTCTCCTCCGGCGGGAGGACGAGGTCCTCCTTGGCCGCGAAGTGGTTGTACACCGTGTTGACCGAGACCTCCGCCGCCTCGGCGATCTCGGCGACGGTGACGGCGTCGAACCCCCGGGCGGCGAAGAGCACGGCCGCCGCGTCGGCGACGCGCTGGCGGGTCTGGCGCTTCTTGCGCTCGCGGAGCCCCTCGGTCATGCGTCCGCAGCGTAGTGCGGACGCATGACCGAGGGATCGTGGGCGGGGCTCGACGGGGTGGCCTACGGGAGGAGTTGACGCGTGAGGGTGTCGGCGGCCCAGTGCTCCCAGCGGGCGGGGGTCCAGCCCTGCGTGGTGACCAGCAGCCCGTAGGTCTCCGGGCCGAGGAGGGCCAGGGCGACGTCGGCGGCCGAGGCCGCGTCGTGGCCGTCGCGCAGCGGGCCGTCGGCCTTGCGGACCAGGGCCTCGGCGAAGCGGAGCTGGACGGTGTGCCGCTGGCGCTGGTTGGTGCGCCACACCTGCGCCATCTCGGCGTCGGCGGCCGCCGCGCCCCGCACGACGTCCAGGACGGGCGCGGCCCGCTCCAGGACGGCGCGGGCGCCGGCCGCCTGGCGTGCGAGCTGCTCCCGCGCACCGGGGGCGTCGACGACCGCGCGGGCCCAGGGCCGGTCGAGGGTGGCGACGGGGTCCGCGTCGCCGGCGATCGCGGTGTCCAGCACCTCGGTGAGCAGGGCCCGCTTGGTGCCGAACGTGAAGTAGACGGTCTGGACGCCGACCTCGGCGGCGCGGGCGACGTCCTGCACCGTCGTGGCCGTCCAGCCGTGCTCGCAGAACAGTCCGGCGGCGGCGTCCAGCATGCGTCGACGCGTCCGCCGGGTCTTCTCGGCGCGGGTCACGGCGGCGGTCACGGCGGCTCCCTGGGCGGCTCGGGCGGGCTGCGGGCTTTGACTGTAGTCACACTACAGTGATACTCGTTGGAGCGTGACTACAGTGAATGGGCAGGTGCTGGTCGTGGGCGGCCGGGGAGCCGTCGGCTCCGTCGTGCGCACGACACTGGAACGGTGGTTCCCGGGCCGTGTGCGGACCGCCGGACGCAACCCCGGCGCCCACGGCGTCCGGATGGACGTGACCGACACCGACGGATTCCGCCGGGCCCTCGCCGGGGTCGGCGACGTCGCGGCCGTCGTGCTGTGCGTCCAGCCACCGGACGCCGGGCCCGCCACGGCGTGCCTGGAGCGGGGCATCCACCTCGTGGACGTGAACGCCGAGCCGGATCTCATGCGCCGGACCGCCGAGCTGGACGACCTCGCCGACGCCGCCGGAGCCACCGCGGTGCTCAGCGTGGGCCTGGCCCCGGGCCTGACGAACCTCCTCGCCGGGCGCGCGCACCACGCCGTGGGCGGAGCCGACCGGCTGGAGCTGACGGTGCTGCTCGGCGCGGGCGAACGGCACGGCGCCGACGCGGTGCGCTGGACCGTCGAGGCGCTGACCGCACCGCGCGGCGACGCCCGTCCGCGCCGCGTCGCGCTCCCCGGTCACGGGCGGCGGACGGCCCGCCCGTTCCCCTTCTCCGACCAGCACACGCTGCAAGGGACGCTCGGCGTCCCGGAGGTCGCCACCCGACTGTGCCTGGACTCGCGCCTGAGCACCGGCCTGCTGTTCGCCCTGCGTCCGGCAGCACGCCACCCCGCCCTGCGCCGGGCCCTGACGTCGATGCTGCCGCGGACCCACCTCGGCGGCGACGCCTTCGCCGTCCGCGCCGACGCCTGGCGGGCCGGACGCCACGCGGCCCTCGCCGTCACCGGCCGGGGGCAGGGCCGCGTCAGCGCACTGGTCGCGGCGCACGCCACCCGGGAGGTACTGGCCGGTCGGCTGCCCACCGGGGTCCGCCACATCGAGCAGTTGCCCACTCTGGCGGACCTGCCCGAACGCCTGGCCCCGGACGGGGTCGTCCTCCACTCACTCGACGGCACCGCGTCGCGGCGATCATGACGTAAGCGTGATCCGCGCGCGTCCGAACAGATGTGTGGCGCTGCTACCGTCGCGCGGGTCCGTCGCAAGATCGTTCAGGTGGGTTGCACAGTGGAGCAGGGGTCAGGGACCGGGAAGCCGGAGAGAGAACCGTCGATATCGGACGAGGAGTGGCTGCGGTTCCAGCGCGAGGGCGGAGACGTCGCGGACGTCCCCAAGGAACCCTCGGCACGGGCCCGGATGGTGGCGGCCCGGCTGCGGGAGCTGGACGCGGAGGCGGCCCGGCGGCAGCCCAGGCGGTGGTGGGAACGGAAGGCGAAGGAGCCCGAGCCGTGGCAGCCGGACGGCTGGCGCACGGGCCCGGCCTGGCAGGGGACGCGCGGGAGGCGGAACCGCTCCGGCCGGTGGATCGCCGGATTCGTGGCGCTGTTCGCGGTGAGCGCCGGCGTGGTGACCTACCTGGACGACGCCGCCCCGGGCCTCGACCTCGGGCGCGGCGGGGAGGCCGCGCCCCTGCCCGCCGAGACGGCCGCGCCGAGCGCCGCGCCGGCGGACGAGGTGTTCCCCGACCGGCCGACGCTGAAGGAGCCGTTCAACGGTTCGCCCGCGCAGCGCTGGGAGTCCGGGGCCGACGCCGTCGAACTGCCGGAGGCCGAGGCGGTCAACGGCGTGTCAGCGGAACGGGTGGCGGACGGGGCGCGGCTGCTGAAGGAGTTCCTCGTCGCGGCCAACCTCGACCCGGAGGTGCTGGCAGGCGGCGAGCCGACGGACGCGGTCGCGCTGCTGGACCCGATCGGCCGGGAACTGGTCCAGGAGACCCGGGAGTCGCTGGCGTCCCCCAGCAGGGAGCGGGACCCGCTGTGGCTGTTCTCCCGGTTCGACACCGACGAGGTGAACCTGATCGAGGACGTCCGGGTGCGCGGCCGGATGGAGGTGACCGCGGGCGAGGGCAAGGGGAAGGCCGTCATCGCGAGCGACTACTCCTTCGTCTACGCGGTGGAGAACGCCGACGTGCCCGGCGAGGTGACGCGGACGCTGGTCCGCAGGGAGATCCACGTGGAGGTCGTCGACCCGGCCCGCTGGGAGGCCACCGAGGGCACCCTCTGGCTCACGGAGTACAACATGGAGGTGGGCAACAGCTCCTGCTCGGTGTACGACGGACTGCTGCACCCGACGTTCGACTCCGACCGCATGGGCGACGGCGAGGCCACCGGCCCGACCGCCGACCCGTACGACCGCAGCGAGTCCCTGGGCGGCGAGGACGGCCTGGGCGAGGAGTGCGGCGTGGTCAGCCGCATCTGACCGGGGACCCGCGCGGCGCCGCGGTGGCCGGGGGCCACCGCGGCGCCGCGTCCGGCGCACGTCGCGCCGTCAGAACCGCCCGCGGTTCAGGGTCCGCTGAAGCGCGGTGGTGGTGGACGTTCCCCAGGCGCCGTCGACGTCCAGCCCCGCACCCCCCATCCGGTTCAGGTGCCGCTGCAACGCCCGGACCGACGCCGGCCCGAAGTCCCCGTCCACGACCAGGTCCGCGTGCGCCCAGCGGTTGAGGTGCCGTTGCAGGGCACGGCGGGAGGCGGGGCCCCAGACGCCGTCGGCGGGGGTGCCGATGGCCCGCTGGGTGGCGGAGATCGTCGCGGGGCCGAAGTCTCCGTCCACCGTCAGCCAGGCACCGCCGTCGACATAGGAGTAGTAGGCCCGCTCGGTGGCCGGGCCCCACAGGCCGTCCACGGTGACGCCGACGCGGCCCTGGAGCCACCGGACGCCCGCGTCCGTCTTCGGCCCCCAGACACCGTCGAGGCCCAGCGGCGGCGTGTACCCGAGCGAGTTCACCGCGCTCTGCTGGGAGATGACCGAGCGGACCGACGTCATGCCGCCGCCGGACGTGCCGCCGCCGACGTGCGCGGTGTAGGCGGCCTCGGTGGCCGGGCCCCACAGGCCGTCGGCGGTGACGCCGACGCGGCTCTGGAGCCACCGGACGCCCGCGTCCGTCTTCGGCCCCCAGATGCCGTCGACGTCCAGTGCGGGTGAGTACCCGAGGGCGTTGACGGCGCGCTGCTGGGCGGAGACCGAGCGGACGGAGGTCATTCCGCCGCCACCCCCGCCGTCGCTGGGCGGCGGGGAGTCACCGATCGGGATGTCGTCGGCGTCCATGCCGTTCTGGACCCAGGTGCGCAGGTCCGCGCCGGGGCAGGAGGTCGAGTTGCCGGGCAGTCCGCCATGGTAGGTGGGGGTGAGCGTCTTTCCGCTCAGTTCGTTGGCCTTGCGGTACAGCGCCCGGATGGTCGACTTGGCGGCCGGGGTGGCGTCGCCGTCCCGGCCGATGAAGCAGACGCCGACGTGGCTGGTGTTGTGGCCGCTCGCGTGGGCGCCGACCGTCAGCCAGCCGCGTCCCTCGTAGGCCCGGCCCCCGGCGTCCACGAGGAAGTTGTAGCCGATGTCGGACCAGCCGTTGCCGTCCATGTGGTAGTTCTGGATCTGCCGTGGCGTCTGGGTGGTGGGGCCGGCGGAGTAGTGGACGGTGAACCCGGTGCGGGCGGACCACGTCGTGCGCTCGTGGGCCACCGGAGGGCGGGCCCCCCAGCGGGACCGGGAGATGATGGTGACGCTGGTGGCCGGCGGCGGTGGCGCCGGGGGCTCCAGGGAGTCGTTGTCGACGTAGGGCTGGAGGTTGCCGGGGCACTCCGTGGCGAACACGTCCTGGTGCCCTCTGATCATGAGGCCCGCCGGGTAGGTGCGGTGCTCCCGCAGGTACTCGATCAGGTCCTTGATGGAGGCACGCATGGACGCGGAGGGCTGGTCCTCCTGCCCCAGGAGGCCGAGGATCGCGTAGAAGCCCTCGTTGGCCCCGACGCTCTCCGCGCGGCTGACGACGATGGAGCGCGTGCCGTTGGCGGCCGAGCGCACGTGCAGACCGCGCCCCTCGAAGATGTCGCCGTGCTGGCAGACGACGAAGTTGTAGGCGATGTCGTCGTACGTCTCCAGGTAGCCCGGCGCCCAGTCGGGGAGCCAGCCGCGCCACCCGGGGTCCATGTGCTTGCTCTGGATGTCCTTGACCATCCCGTAGCAGTGCAGCCCGCTGTCCGGGGGGTGACTGCCGCCCCCCATGTGGTGGATGACGACCCCGCCCTTCTGCGGGTCCCAGTTCCCCTCCACCGGTCTGCCCGGCTCCGCCTTCCACACGCTGCGATCGATGATGGTGACCATCAGTCCTCCGACTGTCCTTCGTGCCTCGCTGGGATGCCTGGCGGGGAGGGACGTCTGCTCGCGGCTCTCGGGACTGGGCAACGCGTCCGACCAGCAGAGCATCTTCTCTACTGGGAGGTCAACTCCTTGACCGGCGGTGCCTGTTCATGGATGGATGGAATCGGTGGGAGGGGGACACTGCGCGGTCACGTCGGGAACCGACCGAACAGTGAGGACATCGCATGACAACCGAAGACGCCGAAGACCGGGCCGTCGGCACCGACGACACGTCAAGACGTCGACAGCACAGCAGAGTTGACGGTCCGGGACAGCCGCACGGAACGCTCTCGCGCCGACGCGTCCTCGGGGCAGGGGCGGGCGCCTTCGCGGGCGCACTCGCCCTGTCCACCCCGGCCGCGGCCCTGCACCCGGTGGCAGCGGGCAGCGGACGGCCGGGTGCCCGGCCGGGCTTCGCACCGGTGCCGGTCGGTGAGGCCGACGCGCTCGTCGTTCCCGAGGGCCACACCGCGGAGGTCCTGGCCCCCTGGGGCGACCCGCTGGCGCCCTCCGGGCCCTCCTGGGCACCGGACGGTCGGAACACCGCCGCCGAGCAGGCACTCCAGATCGGCTCCCACCACCACGGCATCGCCTTCTTCCCCCTCCCGGCGGGACGAACCGGGTCGGACGGGCAGCGCGGCGTGCTGGCGATCAGTCACGAGGGCGCCGACCCGGCCCTGCTGGGCGCGGACGCCGGAAAGGTCCTGGCCGCTCAGGGCGTGACGCTGGTCGAGGTGACGCACCGCCGCCGCGCCGACGGGACGTCGAGGGGCTGGCGCACCGTCGGCTCCGCGCGCAACCGCCGGATCACCGGTGCCACACCGGTGGCGTTCTCCGGCCCGGCGGCCGAGGACCCGCGACTGGCGTCGGGGCGGGCCCCGCGCGGCACCCTCGCGTGCAGCGGGCACGGCGTCACACCGTGGGGCACGTACCTGGCGTCGGAGGAGAACGCCAACGCGTACTTCGGCACGTCCGAGCCGCAGTGGCAGCGCTCCGAGGCGGACGTCCGCTACGGCCTGAGCCGGAACGGCTTCGGCCACCCTCTGCACCGGCACGACCGCCGCTTCGACCTCGCCGCGCCGGAGCAGGAGTCCGAACGCTTCGGCTGGGTCGTGGAGATCGACCCGCTCGACGGGCGCGCGGTCCCGGTGAAGCGGACGGCGCTGGGGCGGTTCGCGCACGGCGGGGCCACGGTCGTGGAGTCCGCGGGCCGCGTCGTCGTGTACAGCGCGGACGCCGAGGACGGCGAGTACCTCTACAAGTTCGTGGGCGAGGGACGTTGGCGCGACCACCGCGCGGCGGGCCGGAGCCCACTCGACCACGGCACCCTGTACGTCGCCCGGTTCGCGGACGAGGGCACCGGCGAGTGGCTCCCCCTCGCGCAGGGCCGGGGAGCGCTCACCGCGGACGGCGGCTGGCCGGACCAGGCGGAGGTGCTGATCCGCACGCGGTTGGCCGCTGACGCCCTGGGGGCCACCCGGCTGGACCGGCCCGAGCGGGTCGCCGTGCGCCGCCCCGGCGAGGGCTTCCTCGCCCTGCCCGGCGGGAGCGGCGGCGCCTGCTGCGAGGAGGACCGGCACAGCGGCCACGGCGTCCGCACCGCCTCGGCGTTCGGCCAGGTCCTGCGGTGGACGGAGGAGGCGGGCGACGCGACGGCCCGACGGTTCCGCTGGGAGCGGTTCGTCTCCGGGGGCACGTCCGAGGCCGGCCCGGAGGGTGCGTTCGCCGCCCCCAAGGGGCTGTGGTGCGACGGCGGCGGCCGGCTGTGGATCTCCACCGGCGTCTCCGGTGCCGTGCTCAACAGCGACGAGGGCGGCCACGACGCCTTCGGCAACAACGCCCTGCTGGCCGCCGACCCGGACAGCGGTGAGGTGCGGCGGTTCCTCACCGGCCCGCGCGGAGCGGAGATCACCGGCGTCACCGCCGCGCCGGACGGCCGCACGCTGTTCGTCAACGTCCAGCATCCCGGCGAGCGCACCACCCGCTGGGGCTCCCCCGCCCGGAGCGGTCCGCGTGCGGTCAGCAACTGGCCCGACCGCGACCCGGGCGGACGTCCGCGCTCCGCCACCGTCGCCGTACGCCGCGTCGACGGCGGCGTGGTCGGGGCGTAGGACCGCTTGCGGCCGAGCCCCCGCCCAGGGGTGGGCGGGGGCTCGGCCGGGCGGGATCACAGGTAGGTATGGTGCGGTCAGGGGACCGTGTACTCCGCGTCGCCGAAATCCGCCACCACGCGGAGATGCCCGCCCAAAGCCTCTCCATAGGAGCGCTGAGTCAGCGACTGCTCCCGCCGGATCTCCGCGAGCTTGTACGCCCGCACTCGGACACCAGCCGGCCCATCGCCGCCTGCTTCTCCGCAGGCGTGCGAACCGACAGCCCGGCGGCCCTGCGTCGTTCGCGGGCCGCCCGCCTCGCGTCCTCCCAGCTGACCGCGTCACTCATGCGTACTCCCTGGTCTCCAGATCATCGAGGTGTGCAAGCACTCACCCTCGCCACTCATCGCTCATGCCTCGACACGAGACAGCACCGCGGCTTCCGGCCTGTACCACTCCGCCGGGGCGAGCGCAGCCCCGCCGGCGCGGGACCGACGGGGCTGCGGAGTGGCCCGGGGAGGCGGGGGGCTACGACACGGCGGCGGCCACCGGGCGAGCGGCGTCCTCACCGCTGTCCGGGTCGTCCAGGTCGAACGACGTGGCCGCGTCGTACTTCTCCCGGTCGAGGATCTTCTCGCGGGCGGCGACGACGACGGGGACGACGGCCTGGCCGGTGACGTTCGTGGCGGTCCGCATCATGTCCAGCACCGGGTCGATGGCCAGCAGCAGGCCGACGCCCTCCAGGGGCAGGCCGAGCGTGGAGAGGGTGAGCGTGGTCATGACCGTCGCGCCGGTGAGGCCCGCCGTCGCGGCGGAGCCGATGACCGAGACGAAGACGATCAGCAGGTAGTCCTGGAGGCCGAGGCTCACCCCGAAGATCTCCGCGACGAAGATCGCGGCCAGGGCCGGGTAGATCGCGGCGCAGCCGTCCATCTTGGTCGTGGCCCCGAACGGGACGCTGAAGCTCGCGTACTCCTTCGGCACGCCGAGACGCTCGACGGCCTTCTGCGTCACCGGCATGGTGCCCACCGAGGAGCGGGAGACGAAGCCCAACTGGATCGCGGGCCACGCGCCCCGGAAGAACTGCACGGGGCTGACGCGCGCGGCGAGGGCCAGCAGCAGCGGGTAGACGCCGAACATGACCAGCGCGCAGCCGATGTAGACGTCGGCGGTGAACGTGGCGTACTGGCCGATCAGGTCCCAGCCGTACTGGTTGATGGCGTTGCCGATGAGGCCGAGGGTGCCCAGGGGGGCGAGGCGGATGACCCACCACAGCGCCTTCTGGAGCAGGGCCAGCACCGACTCGCCGAAGGCCAGCAGCGGTTCGGCCTTCGCGCCGAGCTTGAGCGCGGCCACACCGGCGACGGCGGCCATGAACACGATCTGGAGCACCTTGAGTTCGGTGAACGGCGTGATGACGTCCGTCGGCACGATGCCGGTGAGGAAGTCCAGCCACGAGCCGGAGCTCTCCGGGCGCACGCCGTCCTCGGGGGTGAGGCCGGTGCCGGCGCCGGGGTCGGTGAGCAGGCCGATGGCCAGGCCGATCGAGACGGCGATCAGCGAGGTGGCCAGGAACCACAGCAGCGTGCGGCCCGCGAGCCGGGCGGCGTTGGAGACGTTGCGCAGGTTGGTGATCGATATCGCGATCGCGAAGAAGACCAGCGGGGCGACGGCCAGCTTCAGCAGCTGGACGAAGAGGTCACCGGTCTTCTCCAGGCCGGTGCCGAGCCAGTCGACGTCGGCGCTGCGGGCGAGCCAGCCCAGCAGCACGCCGAGGACGAGACCGGCGAGGATCTGCGCCCAGAAGGGCACCTTCGGCAGGCGGCGGAGCGAAGAGGTGGCGGACGACGGGGCCGACGGGGTCGCCGACGGCTCGGCCGGGGACGGCGTGGGGGACACGGACACACTCCGGTAAGGGTCGCGGAACGTACAGCACGGATGACACGAAGGAGGAGCGTCCGGGATTGTCGTCCGGACGCGGGGATGTCGCCAGACCTGCGGTCAGGGGCGACAGGCCGTCGTCCGACAGCGGCAGAGGTCGACGTGCAGCCGGGCCACGAGGGCGGCGCTCCGCGGGGCGGGGCGCGTCGGGGCTGCGTTCGTCATGGGCCTCACGCTAACACTGGGACTTATGGCCGCCCAAAGCCTTCCTTGGGGAGCCGGTGACGTGAGACGACAACACCCCTCCGGGCGTGGGTGATTCCCGAAGGGGTGCCGGCCGTGCTGTGACGAGCGTTACGCGACGCCGTCCTCCTGGTCGCGGTTGGCCGCGAGCCGTGCCTTGACGTTGTCCGAGACCTTCTCGACGCGCGGGGCGATCTGCTCGGCCATCGCGTCCCGCTGACGCCGCAGGAGGACGAAGCTGAGCGGCGCGGAGACGACGATCGCCAGCGCCACCAGCCACAGCGGGTTCGACTTGCCGATCCCCTCCGGGATCACGCCGACGTAGGCGAGCACCGCCAGGACGGCGAAGCTCGCGGCGAAGAGCCCCAGCCGCAGCAGGGTGTAGCGGAGCGCCGCCCGGGGGGTCGTGGTCGGGTTGCTGGTCACGGTGGTCTCTTTCTCGTCCTGCGGGCCCGGGGCCCGGCGGGCTGCGGGTCCTTCCGGTTCTGCCGGTGCTGCCGGCTCTGGGCGCCTCGTCACGTCAGGGGGAGCCACATCGTGATGTCGTCGCGGTAGTCGTCGTCACCGACCCTGATCGCCTCCGGCACCCGGCCGACCTCCTTGTAGCCGCACGCCGCGTAGAAGTGCTCCAGGCCCATGCCGCCACGGCAGGTGAGCCGGATGCCCCGGACGCCGTCCATCGCGCGGGCGGCCTCCTCGGCCGAGGCCATGAGCGCCCGGCCCGTGCCGGTGCCCTGGAGGTCCGGGTGCACCATCACGGAGTACAGCCACACCCAGTGTCGCATCAGGCGGTGTGTGTTCAGCGTGAAGAAGGCGGTGGCCTTCACCTCACCCGCCGCGTCGAGCCCGGCCAGGAGCCGGGTGCGTCCCTCGGACATGGCGGTGAGGTGCTTGAGGAGCTCCGGCCGGACGTCCTCGGCCGTCACCGGCGGGACGAAGCCGACCGCCCCGCCGGCGTTGACGACGTCCGCCCACAGCCGGCAGGCGCCGTCGACCGTCGCCCGGTCCATGCCGGGGTCGAGCACGTAGCGCATGGTGTCCGCCACCGGTCTCAGAGCCGCATCGGCTGCGGCGTCTCGCGGCGCCCGGCCTCCGGGCCCGGGTACTCGCGGACGATCTCGTAGCGGGTGTTGCGCTCGACGGGGCGGAAGCCCGCGTCCCGGATGAGCTCCAGCAGGTCCTCGCGGGTGAGCTTGTCCGGGGTGCCGAAGTCGTCGGCGTCGTGGGTGATCTTGTACTCGACGACCGAGCCGTCCATGTCGTCCGCGCCGTGCTGGAGGGCGAGCTGCGCCGTCTGCACGCCGTGCATGACCCAGAACACCTTCACGTGCGGCACGTTGTCGAACAGCAGCCGGGAGACGGCGAACGTCTTCAGCGCCTCGGCACCGGTGGCCATCGTGGTGCGGGCCTGGAGGCGGTTGCGGATCTTGCCGTCCTTCATGTCCACGAAGTCGTGCTGGTAGCGCAGCGGGATGAAGACCTGGAAGCCGCCGGTCTCGTCCTGGAGCTCGCGCAGCCGCAGCACGTGGTCGACGCGGTGGCGCGGCTCCTCGATGTGGCCGTAGAGCATCGTGCTCGGGGTCTTGAGGCCCTTGCTGTGCGCGAGCCGGTGGATGCGCGACCAGTCCTCCCAGTGGGTGGCGTGGTCCACGATGTGCTGCCGGACCTCCCAGTCGAAGATCTCCGCGCCGCCGCCGGTCAGCGACTCCAGCCCGGCGTCGATGAGCTCGTCCAGGATCTCGCTCGCGTCCATCCCGGAGATCGTCTCGAAGTGGTGGATCTCCGTCGCGGTGAACGCCTTCAGCGACACCGACTCCGGCAGCGCCTCCTTCAGCGCCCGCAGCGAACGCGGGTAGTAGCGCCACGGGAGCGTGGGGTGGAGGCCGTTGACGATGTGCAGCTCGGTGAGGTTGTCGCCCTCCATCTCCTTGGCGAGCTTGACGGCCTCCTCGATGCGCATCGTGTAGGCGTCCTTCTCCCCCGGCTTGCGCTGGAAGGAGCAGTACGCGCAGGACGCGGTGCACACGTTCGTCATGTTGAGGTGACGGTTGACGTTGAAGTGGACGACGTCACCGTTCTTGCGGGTGCGGACCTCGTGGGCCAGGCCGCCGAGCCAGGCCAGGTCGTCGGACGCGTAGAGGGCGATGCCGTCCTCGCGGGTCAGCCGTTCGCCGGCGCGGACCTTCTCCTCCAGCTCGCGCTTGAGCCCAGCGTCCATGCGTCGCGCCTCCTCGGGTCTGCGCGGGCCTCCGCTCGCGCGCTTCCAGCTCGCAGCATCCCGAGCGTACGCCACCCCTATTCGGGGCAAGCCGGGCGGGGTGGCGCCGCGTGACGGGACGGCCCACCGCGCACCGGGGCGCGTGCCGCGCCGGCCCTCAGGCCCCGAGGGCCTCGCCGCCCGGCAGCTCGCCGACGCGGTTCTCCCACTTCGTGGAGAGCACGATCGTCGTGCGGGTGCGGGAGACGCCCTGGGTGCCGGACAGCCGGCGGATGGTCCGCTCCAGGCCGTCGACGTCCGTGCCCCGCACCTTCAGCATGAAGGAGTCGTCACCCGCGATGAACCAGCAGTCCTCGATCTCCTCCAGCTCGCGCAGCCGGTGGGCGACGTCGTCGTGGTCGGTGGCGTCGGACAGCTGGATGCCGATGAGGGCCGTGACGCCGAGGCCGAGGCTCGGGGCGTCGACGGTGGCGCGGTAGCCGGTGATCACCCCGGCCGCCTCCAACCGGTTGATCCGGTCCGTCACGCTCGGCCCCGACAGGCCCACCAGCCGGCCGAGCTCGGCGTAGGAGGCCCTGCCGTTCTCCCGCAGCGCCTGGATGAGCTGTCTGTCCACGGCGTCCATGCGTCGCCTCGCCCTTCAGTTGTCCCGCACGAGCTCTCTTCGGTATCAGAATCTAAGCCATGGAGGGCGGTGTACCTGCGCTACCCAGCCCGCCCCGCCACCGCTGGTACAGCCGGTGCGGCACCCCCGCCGCGTCCAGCGCCCGTCCGGCGACGAAGTCCACGAGGTCCTGGATGTGCCGCGCACCGGCGTAGAAGGCGGGCGAGGCGGGCAGGACCACGGCCCCCGCCCGGTCCAGCGCGACGAGCTGCTGGAGCGTCGGCCCGTTCAGCGGGGTCTCGCGGACGGCGACGACCAGCGGGCGCCGCTCCTTCAGCGTCACGCTCGCCACCCGCTGGAGCAGGTCCTTGGACAGCCCGAGCGCCACCCCGGCGACGCACGCCGTCGAGGCCGGGACGATCAGCATGCCCCGCGCCGGGTAGGACCCGGAGGACGGTCCGGCGGCCAGGTCACCGGCCGGCCAGTGCCGCACGAGCTCCTCGGGGGCGTCCTCGGGCAGCGCGTCGGGGAAGGCGTCGGGGCTGCCGTCCGCGCCCCGGGCCAGCCAGCGCCGCAGGTCCTCGCGCCAGTGGGCGTCCCGGAACGGGTGGCCCGTCTCGTCCAGCAGGGTCAGCCGGGCGGCCCGGCTGACGACCAGGTCCACCGGCTCCCCGGCGGCGATCAGGGCCCGCAGGACGGCGGCGGCGTACGGCGTCCCCGAGGCACCGGAGACTCCGACGATCCAGGGGCGGCGTGGCTCGGCGTCGATCACACGTCGAGCCTACGGGCTGGGGTGCCGTGCCGTCGGAGCGCCCCGACGGGGTGCCGATGCGGGGTGCCGGTGCCGGACGCCGGGTGCCGGCGGTGACAATGGGGCGAACCAGCCGACGCACCACGTGCTCGCCGAGCCGCCCGGGAGTCCGCCATCACCGCTCGCACCGGAACGCCCCGCCGCCTCCGCGGCCGGGCGCTCACCGCCGTCGTCGCCCTGCTCGCGTGCACGGGCCTGCTGGCCGGGGCCCTGGCGTGCACGGCCACCGAGAAGCTGACCACCGCCGTCCGCACGAAGGCCGCCGTCGACCGCCTCGGCGCGAACGAGGCCGTCTCGGTCACCGCGCGGCTGGAGGGCACCCCGGAGGAGGTCCACGCCTACCTCCGGCAGCGCACCGGTGCCGACACCGGCGAGCGACGGCTGCGCGAGCAGGCCCGGCTGCTCGCCGACCTGGAGGTGGCTCTCGCCGTCAAGGCGGACAAGCCGCTGCGCGACCTGGGCCGGTCGGACCGGGTGGACACGGCGGCGGCCGTCAGCTTCGGCGGCCGGGACGTCCTCGGGGTCAAGTCCGTCGACCACGAGCTCTACGTGCGGGTGGGCCTCGCGGCCCTCGCGGCGGAGGTGGGTCACCGGGGGCCGGTGCTGCGGCACGTGCCCGAGCTGGAGCGGCTCACCGACGAGCTGCCGTCGTCCCTGAACGTCGCGCAGTCCGCCCTGCGCGGCGAGTGGGTGCGGGTCGACTCCGCCGAGTTCGGCGAGTTCGCCGAGGTGCTCGGCGGCGGTGCCGACACCCCCGCCGAGCGGCTGGCCCGCTCCACGTCCGTCCTCACGACGGCCGAACTCCAGCACCAGCTCGCGGACGCCCTGCGCGACACCCTCAGCGCGCACGGCTCGGTCCGGGCCGACGGCGAGCGGGACGGCGCCGAGCACGTGACCGTCACCCTTCCGGGGCGGGCGGCCGGACGCACCCTGGCGGCCGCGCTCGACCCGCTGCGCTACTACCTGGGCGAGCCGGACCTCACCCCGCTCACGGACGCCCCCGACCGTCCCGTCCGGCTCGACCTGGCGATCCGGCACGGCGCCCTGTCGTCGCTCACCGTCGACCTGGGCCGGCTCGACCGCCGCAACCCCGACGGCCCGGACGCGGCGACCCTGCCGCTGCGTCTGGACTTCGCCCCCGGCGAGGTCGCCTACGTCGCCGCGCCCTCCGTCGCGCAGCTTCACCCCCAGGACCTGCTCGCCGCGCTGACG
Source organism: Streptomyces chumphonensis (assembly GCF_014779715.1). Lineage (GTDB taxonomy): Bacteria > Actinomycetota > Actinomycetes > Streptomycetales > Streptomycetaceae > Streptomyces > Streptomyces chumphonensis. Next base: position 70,066 of record NZ_JACXYU010000013.1, on the reverse strand, counting down.
TTCGTCACCCTCCGCGAGCCGGAGCTCTCCTCCCTGTTGCACACTTTGCGTACGCTGGATCTGTAAACACGCCGGGCGGATGGGGGTCTGCATGTCGTACGGACCGCGCGGGACGGGCACCCAGCCGTCGCGCCGCTCGCGGGCGGTCACCGCGGGAACGTTCATGCTCTCCTGGGCCGCGCTGCTGTGGTTCCTGACCGCCCTGGACGGCTCCAGCGGGCTCATCGTGAGCGAGTACGGCATCCAGCCCCGGGAGACCGACGAACTCGCCGACATCTTCCCCGCCGCCTTCCTGCACTTCGGCTGGGACCACGTCGCCGCGAACACCCTGCCCCTGGTGATCTTCGGCTTCCTGGCAGCCGTGCGCGGCCTCGGCCGGTTCGTCGGCGTCGTCCTCGTCATCATCGTCACCAGCGGGCTCGGCGTGTGGCTGACGGCTCCGGACGGCACCAACACCGCAGGCGCCTCCGGCGTCGTCTTCGGCCTCTTCGGCTACCTCCTGGTGCGCGGCTTCGTCGAACGCGACGCGCTCGACATCACCGTGGGCATCACCGTGCTGCTGCTCTACGGCTCGATCCTGTGGGGCGTCCTCCCCACCACCTCCGGCGTGTCCTGGCAGGGACACCTCTTCGGCCTGATCGGTGGGGTGATCGCCGCCTTCTGGCTGCGCCGCACTCCCCCGCGCCGCCGCCCGGCCCCGTACGGCGCCGGGCCGAGCCCCTGGAGCTGACGGCTCCGGCCCGCTTGCGCCGACCGGCCCGCACCGCGGGCCCGGTGGACGTCGCTCACCCCCGTCCACCCCCCGGACGCCTCGTGGAGCGGCGAAAGGGACGGCTGGCACAATCAGGGGCATGGCCCGCCCTCCGGCACCGCCCACACTCCGCGCCGGGGTGTTCTCCGCGGTGTGCGTGCTTCCGGCGGCCGTCGGCCACGTGCTGATGTCCCACTCGCTGCCGTTATGGGCGCCGATCACGGCCTTCCTCGTCACCGCCGCCCTCAGCCTCGCGCCGGCCCGCCGCGAGCGGGGCCCGCTGGCCGTCATCGGCTCCTCGGTCCTCGTCCAGACCCTGCTGCACATGGCGTTCTCCCTCGTGCAGGCACTCACGGGCCCGGCCATGCCGCACCCGGCCGGGCACACCGGGTCCGAGGGGCACGCCGCCCCGGGCGGGCCCGGCGGGCCGCACGGCCATCCGACGCTCGGCGGGCACGGCGGCTGCGGTGACGGCATGGCCGGGGCGACGGTCCCCGCCGCCCCCGCCCACCCCGGCATGACCGCCGGGCAGGACGTCCCCGGCCTCGACCCCTGGTCCCTGCTGACCCACGGCTCGGCCGGGATGACCGCGGCCCACCTCCTCGCGGCGACGATCACCGGCTGGTGGCTGTGGCGCGGCGAGACGGCGGCCTTCCGCATCGGGCGCGCGCTCGTCGCGGCCCTCTTCGAGCCCCTGCTCAGCCCCCCGTGCCGGGCCCGCGTCCCCTTCCCCGAACTCCGAGCCGTCCCCGGCGGCACGGAGGACGCCGTCCCCCGCGAGGAACGGCACCTGCGGCACGCCCTCTCCCGGCGAGGCCCGCCACCCCGTCCCGCCGCCGTCGTCGACGTCGACGGGACGCCACCCGCACCCCCGAGGACCGGCCCGGTGCTCGCGGTCGGCTGACCACCGCCGCACCACCCCGCCGTGCCCCGCCGTGCCCACGGCCGCTCCCCACACCTTCGACGACGGCCGCGCCCACGTCACGCCGGCCCGGGACGGGCCGGTTCCACCGGGGCCGGGCTGCCCCAGCGCGGCCCCCCTTGGGAACGAAGGAACAGGGATGCACTCCGTGCCCGAACCCGTTCCCGGACGCGTCGCGACGCGTCCGGGAACCTCCCACGACGAGAAGGTGACCCGCTGGGCGCTCGCCGCGCAGCGGGGCGACCGGGTCGCCGCCGAACGCTTCGTGCGCGCGACCCACTGGGACGTCTGGCGCTTCGTGGCCCACCTGAGCGGGGACGTCCACGCCGCCGACGACCTGGCGCAGGAGACGTTCGTCCGCGCCCTGCAGAGCCTCCACGGCTTCGCGGGCCGCTCCTGCGCCCGGACCTGGCTGCTGACGATCGCCCGCCGGGTCGTCGTCGACCAGCGGCGCCGGGCCTCGTCCCGGCCGCGCATCGCCGAGGTCGACGACTGGCAGGCGGCCGTGGAGCGGACGCAGGGCGAGGACGGCAACGGCTTCGAGGAGCTGGTGGCCCTGCGGGACCTGATGGACGCGCTGGACCCGCCACGGCGGCAGGCGTTCGTCCTCACCCAGCTCGTCGGGCTGTCCTACGCGGACACGGCGGAGCTCGTGCGGTGCCCGGTGGGCACCGTCCGCTCCCGCGTGTCCCGGGCCCGGCGCGAGATGACCGCCTCGATCAGGACCGCGTAGGGAGGCGCGGCCCCGCAGGACGGCGTCCCCGGGGGCGTGGCCCGCACGCCGCGCCCCCGGGGCGCCCCGACCGAGCACACCCGAGAAGACGCACAGCGAACCGGAAAGGTGAAGCACCCATGACACCGGAGATCGAAGCCGCCTTCGCGGCCCTGACCCAGGAGTACGGCCCCGGCTCCCTGGACCGGGTCGAGCGCATGCTGGAGCCCGGCGGGACGGGGCGCGAGCCGCTCCAGGAGAAGGCCCGCTGGGTACTGCCGGGCATATCGCCCCGACCCTGGCACGACCCGTACGAACACCCGGAGATCAAGCCGCTGGTCGACGCGCTGGAGACGCACCACGGCGCCATCCGCGCGGAGTTGGCCACGGCGTGGGCCGACCGTCGCGCCATGTTCGGCGACTACGAGCACTACCTCCAGCGGCAGACCGACTGGCAGGCCCTCTACCTCTTCCGGGACGGCGCCACCGTGCCGTCCTCGGAGGACGCCGTCCCGACGACGGCACGGATCCTGCGGGAGCACGCCATCGAACCGGGGCTGCTCTCACCGCTGCTGGAGTGCCACTTCTCCACCCTGCTCCCGGGGGCGGCCATCGCCCCGCACTGCGACCTGTGGAACTTCACCATCAACCTCCACCTGGCCGTGGACATCCCGGAGGGCTGCGGCATCCGGGTCGCGGAGGAGACCCGCGCCTGGGAGCAGGGCAGGTGCCTGCTGTTCGACTACTCCTTCGAGCATGAGGCGTGGAACCACGGCACCGAGCCCCGGACCTGCCTGCTGATGGACCTGTGGCACCCGGAGACCACCGTGTGCGAGCGGCGCGCGCTGACCGTCCTGGTCACCGAGGTCCGCAAGCTCATGGGTGAGGGCTCATGACCGGGAGTTGAACTCCGCGATCGTCACGGTCGTGGCCACGGCCTCCACCTCGCCGCTGACGGCGAACCGGAGGACGAACCGGACCGGCTGCCCGGGCTTCAGCCCGGGTGGCCGGTTCAGCATGATGTTCCCCTCCCAGGGGTCCATGCGGACCTCCGCCCCGGCCGGCACGGGCAGCGAGTCCAGCGGGCGCATCGAGCCGGCCCCGTCCCGGACGAGGACGCGGCTGAGCATGACGCCGTCGGGGAGGTCGGGCGAGGACACCGACAGCAGCCGGTCGGCCCCCTCGCCGGTGTTGCGCAGGGTGAAGTAGGCCGAGCCCTGGAGGTCGTTGGTGGGCTCCAGGACCATGCCGTCGACGACGGCGATCTCCGGGCGGCCCTCACCGGCGGCCCCGGTGGCGGTGTAGAGGGTGAGCAGGAGCAGGGTGACGGCGGCGGCGCCGAGGGCGGTCAGCGCGGTACGGACGGCGCTCATGCGAGACGGCTCCTCACGGGACGGTCGGCCCCCGGCGGCGGCCCGGTGCGGGGCGCCGCCGCCGGTGCCGGACGGAACCCGCGCAGCCGCAGGCTGTTGCCGACGACGAGCAGGGAGCTGGCCGACATGGCGAGCCCCGCGAACATCGGCGTGAGCCACCCGGTCGCGGCCAGCGGCACGGTGACGACGTTGTAGCCGAAGGCCCACAGCAGGTTGACCCGGATGGTGCCGAGCGTGCGCCGGGTGAGCCGCACGGCGTCGGTGATGCCGCGCAGCCCGCCGTGCACGAGGGTGAAGTCGGCGGCCCCGATGGCGGCGTCGGTGCCGCTGCCCATGGCGATGCCGAGGTCGGCCGCGGCGAGCGCGGCGGCGTCGTTGACCCCGTCGCCCACCATGGCCACCCGGCGTCCCCGGCCGCGCAGTTCGGCGACCTTGGCCGCCTTGCCCTCGGGGGTGACCTCCGCGTGGACGGTGCGGATGCCGGCCTCCCGGGCCGCCGCCTCGGCCGCCGCCCGGGAGTCGCCGGAGACGAGCACCGGCTCGATGCCCTGACGGCGGAGGGTGTCCACGGTGCGGTAGGCGTCGGGGCGCAGGGTGTCGCCGAGGGCCAGCACGGCCACGGGACGCGCGTCGAACTCCACCACGACGGCGGTGCGTCCGGCGGCGTCCGCGCGGCGCAGCGCGGCGGCGAGGGGTTCGGGCAGGGCGCCGCCCGTCCGGGGACGTCGCACGGCGACCGTCCGCCCGGCGACGCGGCCCGTGACGCCGACGCCCGGCTCGGCCCGGAAGTCCGTCGCGCGAGCGGGGGCTTCGGTGGATGCGAGGCGTTCGGCGGCGGCCACGACGGCGCGTCCGACGGGGTGTTCGGACCCGGCCTCGACGGCCGCTGCGACCCGCAGGACCTCCGCCGCCCCCGGCCCCCCGGCGTCCCCGGGGCCCCCGTCTCCGTCGGGTGCGCCCAGCACCGTCGTCTCGTGCAGCGTCATGCGGCCCGTGGTGAGGGTGCCGGTCTTGTCGAAGAGCATGACGTCCACCCGGCGGAGCCGTTCCAGTGCCTCCGGGCCGCGCACCAGCACGCCGAGCTGGGCGCCGCGTCCGGTGGCGGCGAGGAACGCGGTGGGGATGGCGAGGCCCAGGGCGCAGGGGCAGGCGACGACGAGGACGGACGCGGCGGCCGTGGCGGCGGCCGAGGCGTCGGCTCCGGCGCCGAGCCAGAACCCGCAGGTGGCGACCGCGACGGCGAGGACGGCCGGCACGAAGACCATCGAGACGGCGTCGGCCAGCCGCTGCGCCCGCGCCTTGCGGGCCTGCGCGTCCGTGACCAGCCGGGTGATGCGGGCGAGTTGGGTGTCGGCGCCCACGGCCGTCGCCCGCACGACGAGCAGACCGGAGGAGTTGACGGCGGCCCCGACCACCCGGGTGCCGGGCCCGGCCTCGACGGGGGCGCTCTCCCCGGTGACCAGGGAGAGGTCGAGCGTGGAGTGCCCGGAGACCACCTCGCCGTCCGTGGCGACCTTCTCGCCGGGCCGGACGAGGAAGTGCTGCCCGACGCCGAGTTCCGCGACGGGGACCCGGGTGCCCGTCCCCGTGCCGCCGACGGTGTCGTACAACTCGACGTCGCGGGCGCCCAGTTCCGCCAGGGCCCGCAGGGCGGCCCCCGAGCCGGACCGGGCCCGGCCCTCCAGCCACCGCCCCGCCAGCACGAACAGCGTGACGGCGACGGCGGCCTCCAGGTACACGTGCGGGGTGCCGTCGTCGGCCCGGGGGACGGGCGAGAAGTCCATGCGCATGCCGGGGTCCCCGGCGCCGCCGAGGAAGAGCGCGTAGCAGGACCAGGCGTAGGAGGCGCTCACCCCGAGGGAGACGAGGGTGTCCATGGTGGCCGTCCCGTGCCGCAGACCGCGCACCGCGCGCCGGTGGAAGGGCAGGGCGCTCCACAGCACGACCGGGGTGGAGAGCGCGAAGCACAGCCACTGCCAGGCGTCGAACTGGGCGGCGGGCACCATCGACAGGAAGATCACCGGTAGCGCCAGGTAGGCGGTCGTCAGGAGACGTCCCAGGTCGGCGACGTCGCCGGGGCCGTCCGTGTCGGTGGCGTCGGTCGCGTCGGTGGCTGGGGCGGTGGTGTCGGCGTGCGGGGTTCCGGCGCTCCCGGCGCCGGGCGGGGCGACGCGCCGGGCGGTGTAGCCGGCCTGCTCCACCGTCTCGACGAGGCGGTCCACCGTGATCCCGGGGGCGTGGCCGACGTGGGCCCGGCCGGTGGCGAGGTTCACGGCGGCCGAGGTGACCCCGTCCAGCCTGGTCAGCTTCCGCTCGACGCGGCCGACGCAGGCGGCGCAGGTCATGCCGCCGACCGCCAGTTCGGTGACGAGCGGCCGGTCCGGTTCCTCGGTGGTGGGCGGGACCGTGCTCATCCGTGCCCGCCTCCCCCGTGTCCGGTGCCGTCCTGGCCGGGGGCGTCGGGGCTGTGCAGGCCCGGGGCGACGGGCCCGGCGGCGGTGCCCACCGCGTAGGACGCGGCGAAGACGGCGGCGAGCAGCAGCAGGAACGCGGCCGTCCCGTACCAGGCGGAGAGGACGGTCGGGGCGGGGCGGACGGTCGCGGGGGCGGTCGCGGGGACGCTCCCCGCGCGTTCCCCGGTGGGGCCGGACGGTGCGGACATGACGACGGCTCCCTCGGTGCGGGCCGTGGACGGCCCTGACGACGGTTCAAGGGCTGCGCCAGGCTATTACGCGGCACACCCTGAAAACATCGGAAACCTTCCTGTAGAAACTCGGAAGGGAGCGGCTTACCGCCATTCGCGTACCCTTCGCCGAAAGCTCGGGAACTTTTTCGCTCCGCCATCCGACTTCCTCTCAATACCCTGCGGGAAGTCCACCCGGGTTTCGGCCATTCGCGTCGACCCCGCGGGTCTCCGTTCCAGTTCCCGGCGGTGGCATATTCGTCTGGAAATCACCGAACGCACCTCCGCGAATACCCTTGGGACGCCCTTCGCGCAAGAGGGATTCCACCCTGTCCGAAAGTGTGTGACCTGTTTGCCCCCGAACACGCGTCGGGTGAGAGTGGAGCGACCGGAGCGAGAGCTTCAACGGTTATGCGGCGACACGGTCAGCGTGATTCATGTCACCGCGTACCGCGGCATTGTGTGTTCAGGGGGAGAGCACGATGGAACGAGGGGAAGACACGCGTCCCGTGCCGTCCGGCGCGGACCGGACCGCCGGCCCGGCGGGCGGAGGACGTGCACGGGCCCAGCTGGCGGTGCTCGCCGCCGCGCAGTTCGTCATCGCCGTCGACTTCAACATCGTGCACGTCGCGCTGCCGAGCATCGGCACGGCGGCCGGCTTCTCCGAGCACGACCTCCAGTGGGTCGTGAGCGCCTACGTCGTCGTCACCGGCGGCTTCCTGCTGTTCGGCGGACGCGCCGCCGACCTGCTGGGCAGGCGCCGGATGTTCGTGACGGCGGCCCTGCTGTACGCGGTGTCCTCACTGGCCGGCGGAGCCACCGACGAGCCGGGCGTCATCGTCGCCGCCCGCGCCGCCCAGGGGCTGGGCGGCGCCCTCCTCTTCCCCGCCACGCTCTCGCTCATCAGCACGTTGTTCGCCGAGGGGCCCCCGCGCAACCGGGCGCTCGCCGTGTGGGGGGCCATGGGCGCCTTCGGGCTGTGCGCCGGCTCGCTGGCCGGCGGGGTGCTCGTGGACGCCTTCGGCTGGGCCGCCGTCTTCTACGCCAACATCCCGCCCGCGCTGGCCATCGCCGCGGGTGCGCTGCTGCTCTTCCCGGCGGACCCCGCGCGGGAGCCCGGCCGACGGTTCGACGCCCCCGGCGCCGTGGCGGTGACGGGCGGCGCGACGCTCCTCGTCTACACCGTCGTACGCGGTCCGCAGGCGGGGTGGGGCAGCGTGGAGGTGCTCACGGCCGGCGCCCTCGCCCTGCTGCTGCTCGCGGCCTACGTCCGGCGGGAGCGGCGCTGCTCCGACCCGCTCACCCCGCCACGGCTGCTGCGCGCCCCCGGGGTCCGGACGGCCGTGCCCACGGCGCTGGTCTTCGGCGCGACGTTCAGCGCGCTGCCCTACTTCCTCACGCTCTACCTCCAGCGCGTCGCCGGGCTGGACCCGCTGGCCACCGGTGCGGCCTTCCTGTGGCCCGCCCTGGTGGTGGCCGTCGGGGCGCGGGCCGGCGAGTGGGCGGTGGGGCGGCTCGGGCCGAACGCCACCCTGCGGCACGGGCTGGCCGCGGGCGCGCTCGGCACGGCGCTGCTGGCCGTCGCCATGAGCGAGGACGGCGGCTACCCCGTCCTGCTGCCCGGCCTGACCCTGCTCAGCCTGGCCCAGGGCGCGGTGTGGACGGCGCTGTGGATCGTCGCGGCCGACGGGATCGAGCCGGGCGACCAGGGCGTGGCCTCCGGGACGGCGTCCACCGCGCTCCAGCTCGGCGGGGCGCTGGGCCTGGCCGTCCTGGTCGCCGTCGCCAACGCCGGGGCGTCGGGGGCCGACGGCGGTGCCTCGGCGGCGGCCGGCGCGGACGGGCTGCGCACGACGGTGTTCGTCGTCGCCGGGACGCTGCTGGCCGCCGCCGTGGCCTACGCCGCCCGTCGCAGGGGGCCGCGGAAGGCGGCGGGGACCCTGCGGAGCTGACCGCGCGGTCGCCGTCCCGCCCCCTCCTCCCGACGACCTTCCGACCACCTCCCGATCCCTCCGAACCCGATTCCGCCGTGGCGGCTGTGACCCGCGCCGCACGGTTTCCCCCTCAGGCGAGAAGGAGTTGCCCTTCCATGGCCCAGACCTCCCCGTCGGCCCCCTCCGTCGCGGTGCTCTGCGGCCTGGGCGGCTGGGTGCCGCCCAGGATCGTCGACAACGCCGAGCTGTCCGCACGTCTCGACACGACGGACGCGTGGATCACCGAACGCACCGGCATCCGCCACCGTCGGCACATCGAGCCCGGGCAGGCCACCTCCGACCTGGCCGTCGAGGCGGGACGGCGGGCCGTGCGCTCGGCCGGGGGTGCGCCGCCCGACGCCGTCCTCGTGGCGACGACGACGCCGGACCGTCCCTGCCCGGCGACGGCGCCCGTGGTGGCGGCCCGGCTCGGCCTGGCCGGGGTGCCCGCGTTCGACGTGGCGGCCGTGTGCACCGGATTCCTCTACGCGCTCGCCACGGCCTCCGGACTGCTGGCGACCGGGGCCGCCCGCCGGGTGCTGGTGATCGGGGCGGACGCCTACTCGACCATCGTCGACCCCGGGGACCGCACGAACGCGGTCATCTTCGGCGACGGCGCCGGGGCCGTGGTGCTGCGCTCCGGTTCCCCCGAGGAACTCGGCGCCCTCGGCCCGTTCGACCTGGGCAGCGACGGCGCCGGGGAGGACCTCATCACCGTCCGGGCGGGCGGCTCCCGGCAGCGCTCGGCCGGGGACGACGGTCCGCCCGCCGGGCCGGAACGTTTCTTCGAGATGCACGGCCGGGCCGTCTACCGGCACGCCGTCGTCCGCATGAGCGGCTCGGCCCGGGCCGTGCTCGACGCGGCGGACTGGAAGTCCGACACCGTCGCCCACGTCGTCCCGCACCAGGCCAACCTGCGCATCCTGCGCTCCGTCGTCGAGCACCTCGGGCTGCCCGAGGAGCGCCTGGTGACCAACATCCGGGACCTCGGCAACACCGGCGCCGCCTCCGTCCCGCTGGCCCTGTGCGACGCGGCGGCCGACGGCCGGCTCACGCCGGGCGACGGTGTCCTGCTCACCGCCTTCGGCGGCGGTCTGACCTGGGGCTCGTGCGTCCTGCGCTGGCCCGCGTTGCCGCCGACCGTCCGCCCCGCCACCCCAGCGGACCCCCCGACCCCCCGCCCCGGCACACCGGGGACCCCCACCCCGAAGGAGCAGCACCCGTGAACGACACGACGACCACGCTCGACCGGCTGATCGCCGTCGTCGAGGCGCTCGACCCGCAACTGGCCGACGCCGACCCCGACGCCACCTACCAGGCGCTCGGCCTCGACTCCCTGACGCTGACCGAGATCAGCATGCGCATCGAGAGCGACTTCGAGGTCCCGGTGGACGACACCGAGATCACCGAGGAGTTCAGCCTGCGCAGCACCGCCCGGCTCGTCGACGACAAACTCGCCCACCGCACGAAGGAGCAGTGACCACCATGGAGATCACCGTCCGCACCGACGCCGCACTCGGCGCCCAGGCCACCGACTTCGACCACCGCACCGCGAGCGAGGAGGACATCGCCCGGCTCAAGGAGGCGGTCTACCGGCACAAGATCGTGGTGCTCAAGCAGCAGGACCTCTCCCCGCGCGACTACCTCGACCTCGGCCGCCGGCTCGGCCGCCCCGAGACGTACTACGAGGAGATGTACCAGCACCCCGAGGTGCCCGAGGTGTTCGTCTCCTCCAACGTGCCGGAGGACGGCAAGCAGGTCGGCGTCCCGAAGACCGGCAAGTTCTGGCACGCCGACTACATGTTCATGCCGAACCCCTTCGGGCTCACGCTCATCTACCCGCAGGTCATACCGCAGCGCAACCGCGGCACCTACTTCATCGACATGGGCCGCGCCTACGAGCGGCTGCCCGAGGACCTGCGGCAGGAGATCGCCGGGACCCGCTGCGTCCACAGCGTGCGCAAGTACTTCAAGATCCGTCCGCACGACGTGTACCGGCCGCTGTCCGAGATCATCGACGAGGTCGAGAGCAAGTCGCCCCCGGTGACGCACCCGACCACCTTCACCCACCCCATGACCGGCGAGACGGTGCTCTACCTCAGCGAGGGCTTCACCGTCGGCATCGAGGACGAGGACGGCAAGCCGCTCGACGACCTGCTGCTGGACCGCCTCTACGAGGCCACCGGCCAGCGGGACGAGACGTACCGGCACGAGAACATCCACCTGCAGAGCTTCGAGAAGGGCGACCTGCTCATCTGGGACAACCGCAGCCTCATCCACCGCGCCCTGCACACCAGCACCCCCGAGCCCACCGCCTCCTACCGCGTCACCGTGCACGACGAGAAGCCGCTCTACGAGGGCCTGCGCGTCCCCGGGGAGCAGGGCGGGCCGGAGGGGGACCCGCGATGACCGGTGTCCGCGTCCAGGACCCCACCCCCGGCACGGTCACGTCCCACCCCACCGACGGCCCGCTGCTCACCCGCGTGCTGCGGCCGTACAAGCCGGGCTGCGCCTACCTGCGAACGGCCGAGGTGACCCGTTCCGTCGACGGCCGGGTCGCCGTCCACGGCACCTTCGCCATCCCGGAGTCCTGCTACATCGACGACACCGGGCACCTCAACGCCGTCGAGGTCAACATCGCCTACAACCAGATGATGTACTACGCGGTCGCCAAGTCGGTGAAGGAACGGCTGCTGCCGGAGTTCGCCGACTGGACGCTGGAGGACTACTGGCGCCACCAGCTCCCCGACATCCTCATCGTGCGCTTCCGCAGCAACTTCCGCCGCCCCGTCGACCCGCGCGACTTCACCGGCTCCATGGAGTTCACCGGCTTCACCCGCCCCCGGCGCGCCGCGGACGCCCCTCCGCTGCTGCTCGCCGACACCACGTTCCGCTACGCCGACGCGGCGGGGGGACGCTGCGACGGCGGCGTCCAGCTCGCCCTCGTCGGCCTGACCGGGGCGGAGGGCACATGACGCTCCCCACCCTGGTCGAGTCGCTGCGCACCCAGGCCGGGCTGCGCCCCGAGCACCCGGCCGTCCGCTGCGGCCCGCACACCCTCACCTACGCCGAACTCCTCGCCGCCGGGAACCGCGTGGCCCGGCGGCTGCGGGCGGCGGGTGTGCGTCCGGGGGACCGGGTGGCGTACCTGGGCAAGGAGTCCGAGCGCTACTACGAGATCCTCTACGGCTGCGCCCTGAGCGGCACCGTCCTGGTGCCCCTCAACTGGCGGCTCACCGCCGTCGAGGTGACCCACATCCTCGCCGACTCGGGCGCGGCGCTGGTGTTCCTGGAGTCCGCCTTCGAGGACCTGCTGCGGCAGGTGGACGAGGCCGCCCGGCCGCCCCGGCACGTGCTGCTCGGCGAGGACCGGCAGGACGCCTACGCCCGCTGGAAGTCGGCGGACGGACCGGCGGACGCGGCGGCGGCCGACGCGGCGGTTCCCGGGGGCACGGCGGCGGACCTCGTCGAGCCCACGGCGGACACCCCCGTCGTCCAGCTCTACACCAGCGGCACCACCGGGCTGCCCAAGGGCGTCGTCCTGGCCCACCGCTCCTTCGCCGCCGTCCGCACCGCCATGGCGGAGGCGGGCGTCGACTGGATCGACTGGCGACCGCAGGACGTGAGCCTCGTCGGCATCCCCGGATTCCACGTCGGCGGACTGTGGTGGGCCACCCAGAACCTGGCCGGCGGCGCCACCATCGTCGCCCTGCCCGCGTTCACCGCCCGGGACGCCGTGCTGGCGCTGCGCGAACACGGGGTGACGACGGCCTGCGTCGTCCCGTCCATGCTGCGCCTGCTGCTCGCCGAACCCCAGGTCGAACAGGCGGACTTCAGCGGCCTGCGGAAGATCGTCTACGGCGGCTCACCGATCACGGAGGACCTGCTCGAACGCAGCCTCGCCGTGTTCGGCGCCGAGTTCGCCCAGATCTACGGCCTGACCGAGACCGGCAACACGGCCGTGTGCCTGCCGCCGGCCGACCACCGCCCCGGGCAGCCCCGGATGCGGGCGGCCGGCCGCCCCTACCCGGGCGTGCGGGTCAAGATCGTCGACGAGAAGGGGGCCGAACTCCCGGTCGGCCGGGTCGGGGAGGTCTGCCTGGCCACCCCGGCCCGGATGGTCGAGTACTTCGGCCTGCCCGAGCGCACGGCCGAGACCCTCGTCGACGGCTGGGTCCACACCGGGGACGCGGGCCACGTGGACGAAGCGGGCTACGTCTTCATCCAGGACCGCATCAAGGACACGATCATCGTCGCCGGGGAGAACGTCTACCCGGCCGAGATCGAGGACGCCCTGGAGAAGCACCCGGGCGTGGCCGACGCCGTCGTCGTCGGCGCGCCGGACGAGCACTGGGGCGAGCGCGTGCACGCGTGCTGGGTCCCGGCGCCCGGCACCCCGCCGACGCGCCGCGAGCTGCACCGCTTCCTGAGCGAACGGCTCGCCGCCTTCAAGCTCCCCGCAGCCTACGAGGAGATCGCGCACGTGCCGCGCAACCCCAGCGGAAAGATCCTCCGCCGCGAGCTGCGCGACCGGCTGTGGGCGGGCCGCGACCGCAAGGTCAACTGACCCCGCACCCCGTGCCCGGCCCGTCCGGGCGGGCCGGTGTTCCGCGCGCCGCGCGGCCGCCGGCCCGCCCACCGAACGCACCCCAGGAGAGGACGATGAACGAACGAGTCGAGGCCGTCACCGAGGCCTCCTTCCGGGCCGATCTGGCGGAGTTCCTCCACCAGAGCCCCGACGAGGTCGACCTCGGCGAGGGCCCCGTCGACGCGGGGCTGGACTCGCTGCGCGTCAGCACCCTCGCCGAGCGCTGGCGGGCCGCGGGCGTCGAGGTCGGCTACGTCGACCTGGCCGAGCGCGGCTCGTTCCAGGAGTGGTGGGAGCTGCTGACCGAACGGATGACGCGGACGGTGCCCGATGCCCGCTGACCCCGCCGCCACCGCACCCGGGCTGCCCCTGCTGGCCGCCCAGTGGGGCATCTGGGCCGCCCAGCAGTTCGACCCGGACAGCGCCGCCTTCAACACCGCCGAGTACCTCGTCATCGACGGCCCCCTCGACCCGGACCGCTTCCGGGCCGCGGTCCGCCGCGCCATCGCGGAGAGCGACGCCCTGCGCGTCCGGTTCAGCGTCACGGACGGCGTCCCGCGCCAGCACGTGCTGGACGACGGGCCCGCGACGGTGGAGTACGCGGACCTCACCGGCGCACCCGACCCGCACGCCGCCGCGCACCGCCGGATGGCCGCCGACCTCGACCACCGCGTCGACCTGGGCACCGAACCCGTCTTCGCCCACGCCCTGTTCCGCACCGGCCCCGAGCAGCACCTCTGGTACCACCGGGTGCACCACATCGCCCTGGACGGCTACGGGCTCTCGCTCGTCGCCCGCCGCGTCGCCGAGGTCTACACGGCGCTCGACGCGGGCACGGAGCCTGCCGAACGCACCTTCGGCACCCTGGAGTCGGTCCTGGCTGAGGAACGCGCCTACCTCGCCTCCGAGCGACACGGCCGCGACCGCCGGTACTGGACGGAACGGTTCGCCGACCGGCCCTCCGTGCCCACCTTCGCGGCCAGTGGCCGGACCGCCCTGCCCGCCCGCGACTTCCGCCGCCACATCGCCGACCTCGGCCCCCGGGAGGCCGACCGGCTGCGAGCGCTCGCCGGAGAGCTCGGCGTCACCTGGCCCGACCTCGTCCTGGCCGGGACGGCCGCGGCGCTGCACCGGCACACCCGGGCACCCGAGGTGGTGCTCAGCGTCCCGGCCGCCGCCCGGCTCGGCTCCGTGAGCCTGCGGGTGCCCTGCATGGTCCGCAACATCCTCGCCCTGCGGCTGCCCGTCGAGCCCGGCGACACGCTCCGCGAGCTCGCGGTACGCGCCTCGGCCGAGCTGCGCGCCGCCACCCGGCACCAGCGCTACCGCTACGAGCAGCTGCGCCGGGACACCAGGCTGATCGGCGCCGAGCGGCGGCTGTCCGGGCCGGGCGTCAACATCATGCCCTTCGGCTACGCCCTGACCTTCGGGACGGCGACCAGCACCGCGCACAACCTCACCGCCGGACCGGTGGACGACTTCTCCGTCAACGTCTACGACCGGGGCGAGGGCGGTCTGCGCGTCGCGTTCGACGCCCACCCCGAGCTGTACACCGAGGCCGACCTCGCCGACCGCGCGGGTGAACTGCTCGACCTGCTGCGCACCGGCACGGCCACCGCCCGCGTCGGCCTCGCCCCCGACGCCGGCCGCGCCGCCGGGCGGACGCCGCGCCCCGCCCCCGGCCGCCGGGTCACCGTCCTGAGCGGTGGCCCGCTGCCCGGCCCCGTCCGCACCGTTCCGGAGCTGTTCGCCGCCCGGGTCGCCGAGGACGGCGACCGGCCCGCGCTGGTGGACGGCGACCGCGTGCTCAGCTACGCCGAACTGGACCGCGACGCCCGCACCCTGGCCGCACGCATGGCCCGGCACGGCGTCCGGCCCGGGGCCCTGGTGGCGGTGCTGCTGCCGCGCGGGACGGCGGCGGTCACCGCCGTCCTCGCCGCCTTCGCCGCCGGGGCCGCCTACTGCCCGCTGGACGTCGCGGCCCCCGCCGCCCGCACCACGGCCCTGCTCGACGACGCGGAACCGGCCCTCGTCGTCACCCTCGGCGCCCACGCCGACCGGGTGCCACCGGGCGTCCGGACGCTGCTCCTCGACGAGCCCGGGGCCCAGACCGAGCCGGGCTCCGAACCGGCACCGGAACCGGCGTCGGAGCGGGGGGAGGCGGCCTACGTCATCTTCACCTCCGGCTCCACCGGCACCCCCAAGGGCGTCCGCGTCGGCCACCGGTCGCTGGCCCGGTTCGTCGCGGCGGCGACGGAGCGCTACGGGATCACCGCCGAGGACCGGGTGCTCCAGTTCGCCCCGCTGCACTTCGACGCGAGCGTCGAGGAGCTCTTCGTCACCCTGTGCGCGGGGGCGACGCTCGTCCTGCGCACCGCGGAGATGACCGAGTCCGTCGACACCCTGCTGCGGGCCTGCGAGGCACACGGGGTGACCGTCCTCGACCTGCCCACCGCCTACTGGAACGAACTCGCCTACGCCGTCGCGGGCCGTGCCGTCACGCTGCCCGCGAACCTGCACACCGTCGTCATCGGGGGCGAGAGCGCCTACCCGGAGCGGGTGGACCGCTGGCGGGACACGGTCGGCGACTCGGTCCGGCTGCTCAACACCTACGGGCCCACCGAGGCCACCGTGGTGGCCACCGTGGCCGACCTCGGCGACCCGGAACTCCCGCGCGGCCAGGTGCCGATCGGCCTGCCCCTACCGGGCACCACCGTGGCCGTCGTGACCCCGGGCGACTCCGGCCCCGAGGCGGGCGGCGAACTGTACCTGCTGGGCGACTCGCTGGCCCTCGGCTACCTCGGCCGTCCCGACCGGCAGGCCGCCGCGTTCGCCCCGCTGAGCGAACTGCCGGGCGGCCCGCGCGCCTACCGCACCGGGGACCTCGTCGGGTTCGGCACGGACGGACTGCTGCGCTTCCTGGGCCGTGCGGACGACGAGTTCAAGCTCAGCGGCCACCGGGTGCAGCCCGCCGAGGTGGAGTCGGCCCTGCTCGGCCACCCGCGGGTGCGGGAGGCCGCCGTCGTGGGGCAGGAACTGCCCGACGGCACCAAGCGGCTGGTCGCCCACGTCGTCACCGAGGCCCCGGCGCCGGACGAGACGGAGCTGCGGGCCCACGCCCGCGCGGTGCTGCCCGCCCCCCTGGTGCCCGCGCTGTTCGTCCCGGCGGACCGGCTGCCCCGCACCGGCACCGGGAAGATCGACCGCAGGGCCCTCACCCCGCCCGACGCGGCACCCGGGGCGCCTGCTGCGCCGGAGCCGTCGGCGGAGCAGGAGCCCCCCGACGCGACCGTCGGCGTCATCCTGGAGGTGTGGCAGCAGGCACTCGGCGGACGGCGGCTGACCGCGCACGACGACTTCTTCGACGCGGGCGGCCAGTCGCTCCAGGCCATCCAGGCCGCGAACCGGCTGACGGTACGGCTCGGCCGGGACGTGCGGGTGGCGACGCTCTTCCAGCACCCCACCGCCGCCGGGCTGGCCGCCGCCCTCGCCGCCGCCGACGCCGGCCCGGAGGCGGGAGCGGCCCCGGCCGACCCGGGCCCCGGGGCGGGGACGACGGCCGCCGGGCCGCCCGCCCAGGCGCTGGAGGACGCGCTCCTCCGCCTGCCCGGCCCGGTGCCGTCCCGCCCGGTCACGGGTGCCGACGGGCCCGGACGGGTGCTGCTCACCGGCGCCACCGGCTTCGTCGGCGCCCAGCTCCTGGCCGAACTCCTGCGCCGCACCTCGGCGGAGGTCGTCTGCCCGGTGCGCGCCCCGGACGCCGAGGCGGCCGGGCGGCGGCTGGAGGAGGCGCTGGCGGCCCAGCGCCTGACGCCCGAGCCGGAGGCGGCGAAGCGCATCGTGCCGCTCCCCGCCGACCTCGCCCGGCCCCGGCTGGGGCTGGACGAGGCCGCGTGGGCCGACCTGGCGGCGGGCGTGGACCTGGTCTGCCACAACGGGGCCATGGTCAGCGTCATGCGGGAGTACGCCTCCCTGCGCTCCCCCAACGTGGCGGCCACCCGTGACCTGCTCACGCTGGCCGCCGCCCGGGGCGTCCCGTTCCACCTGGTCTCCACGCTGTCCGTCGCCCCGCCCCGGGCGCTGGCCGCCGAAGTACCGGAGGAGTACCTGCCCGCGCACCCGGGCCTGGTGACGGGCTACCAGCAGTCCAAGTGGGTCGCCGAGCAGCTGGCCCGCGGGGCCGCCGAACAGGGGCTGCCGGTGACCGTGCACCGGCTCGGGCGGGTCACGGGCGAGGCCCGCACCGGGCACGTCAACCCGCAGGACGTGCTGTGGGGGGTGCTGCGCACCGGCGTGCCGCACGGCGTCCTGCCCGAGCTGTTCGAACAGGAGGTGTGGACCCCGGTGGACTACGTCGCCCGGGCCCTCGTCGAGGTGATGCTCGCCCCCGAGCAGCCCGGCGGCGTCCTCAACCACGCCCCCGCGCCGCCCGTCCGGCTCGACGAGCTGTACGCGTCGCTGCGCGCCTACGGCTACCCGGTGCGCTCGGTGCCGATCGCCCGCTGGCACGCCGAACTGACCGCCCGTCCGGCCGCGCGGGAGGGCGTGGCCGCCACCACGCTGTCCTTCTTCGACTCCTGGGAGGCCCCGGACACCGGCGGCGGCGCGGGCCCCGAGACGCTCGACATCGGCACCGTGCGCGCCGAGCGGGCCACGGCGGCGCTGGCCGGCAGCGGGGTGACGTGCCCGGCCCCGGACCGCGCGCTGGTCTTCCGCTACCTCGACCACTGCGTGGCCACCGGCGCGCTGCCCGCACCGGCCGAGCGCGGGTGACGTGAGCGACGGCGGGCGTCGACCGGGAACCCGGGGCGCCCGCCGTCCGACTACTGCACGGAAGGACGTCGTCCCCCGCCGTGCGTTGGAGTCGCCATGCCCTCGTTCCGAACCACCGTCGCCCTGGGCACGGTGCTCGCCACCGCCTGCCTCGGCGCGCTGGGCTGCGCCCCGGCCGACAGCGGCACGACCGGCTCGGCCGAGCCCGCCGCGGCCGTCGGCGAGCGGGAGGCGTGGGAGGGCGAGGGCTACCCGGTGACCCTGGACGTCTGCGGCGTCGAGCAGACCTTCACCGAAGCCCCCGAACGCGTGGTGGTGATGAACGGCGCCTCGGTCGCCGAGGTCTCGACGCTGCTCGACCTCGGCCTGGAGGACCGCATCGTCGCCAACGCCCAGAGCTACGGCCACTCGGAGGTGAAGGGCCGGGCCGAGGCCATCGACGAGCTGCCGACCGGCGACGTCCGCCGCAACGAACTCCAGGACTTCCCCCGGGAGTCGATGCTCGACCTCGCACCGGACCTGGTGCTCTCCACCACCGGCTTCGGGTTCCGCTCGGAGAACGGTTTCGCCACCCGGGAGGAACTCGCCGAGGCCGGCGCCCGCACCTACATACCGCGCACGGGCTGCGACGAACGCGCGGCCGTGAAGGACCCGCCGACCATCGAGGACAGCTACGCCCTCCTCCGCGACCTCGGCGCCGTCTTCGACGTCCGCGACCGGGCGGAGCAGCGCGTCGAAGCCTCCGAACGGCACATCCGGAAGACGGCAGCAGCCGTGCGCGAGGCGCGGAAGAACCAGGGCGACAGCGCGGAGGACACCCCCGACGTCCTGGTCATCTTCGCCAACATGAGCATGGGCGCCAACCCGTACAGCTCCGTCGCCGCGCGCGGCATCTGGAACGACGTCCTCGCCAAGGCCGGGGGCCGCAACGCCTTCGCCGACGCCTCCGCCACCATGTTCGCCGACCTCAGCCCCGAGCAGCTCGCCGCGAAGCAGGTCGACGCCGTCGTCGTCGTCGCCTGGCAGCCCGGGGACGACGCCGACACCTACGCCCGCGACCTCCTCGACGCCTTCCCGCAGTGGCCGGCCGCCCGCGACGACCGGTACACCGTCCTGTCCGACTCGATCTACCTCGGACCCTCCAACCACCTCGCCGTCGAACGCGTCGCGGCCCTGCTGCACCCCGAAGCCGTCCGATGACCCGGGCCACCGCCCCCGTCACCCGCCGCCCGGCGCCGGCCCCCGCCGACCCGAAGGCCCGAGCCGCCCCGCCCCTGCCCCTCCTCCTGCTCGGGCTCACCCTCGCCCTGCTCGCCCTCATGCTGGTCGCCGTGGGCGTCGGCTCCGTCTCCGTGCCGCCGGACGAGACCTGGCGCGTCGTCCTGGCCCAGCTCACCGGCGGCACCGGCACCGACCCCGTCCACACGCAGATCATCTGGGACTTCCGCGTCCCCCGCGTCCTGCTCGCCGCCCTCGCGGGCACCGGGCTCGCCGTCGCCGGGGTCGTGCTCCAGGCCGTCGTGGCCAACCCCATCGCCGACCCGTACGTCCTCGGCGTCTCCTCCGGCGCCGCCCTCGGCGCCGTCCTGGCGCTGTCCTTCCTGCCCCTGACCATCGGCTGGATCGGCGTCTCCTCGGCCGCCTTCCTGGGCGCCGTGCTCTCCGCCGGCCTCGCCTTCCTCCTCGGCCGCCGCGCCGGACGGCTCGCCCCCACCCGGCTCGTGCTCTCCGGAGTGGCCATCGGCTACCTCTTCCTCGCCGCCACCAGCTACCTCCAGCTCCGGGCCACCCCCGGCGAGCTGCGGTCCGTCATGTTCTGGATGCTCGGCAGCGTCTCCGGGGCGAGCTGGCAGCAGCTCCCCGTCGCCGCGACCGTGATCCTCACCACGACGGCCGCGCTCGTGCTGCTGGCCCGGCGGCTCAACACCCTGCTCATGGGCGACGAGTCCGCCACCGCGCTCGGCGTCGACGTCCACCGGCTGCGCGCCGTGCTGCTCGTCCTCGCCGCGCTGCTCACCGGCACCGTGATCGCGGTGGCCGGCGGCATCGGCTTCGTCGGGCTCGTCGTCCCCCACCTCGTGCGGCTGAGCTGCGGCGGGGACCACCGCAGGCTGCTGCCCCTGGCCGCCGTCACCGGCGCCGTCTACCTCGTCGCCGTCGACCTCCTCTCGCGCACCGTGGACCGGCCCAACGAACTGCCGATCGGCATCTTCACCGCGCTCTTCGGCGCCCCCTTCTTCCTGTGGCTGCTGCGCCGCAACACCTCCCTGGACGCCGCGTGAGACTGACCGTGGAAGACCTCTGCGTCGCCCTCGGCGGCCGGCCCGTGCTGCACGACGTGACCCTCGACGCGGGGGAGCGCGAGATCGTCGGGCTCGTCGGCCCGAACGGCAGCGGCAAGTCCACCGTGCTGCGGGCCGTGTACCGCTCGCTGCGCCCCGAGCGCGGCGCCGTCCGCGTCTGCGGCGACGACGTGTGGCGGCTCAGCGCCCGCCAGGCCGCGTGCCGCACGGCCGCCGTCCTCCAGGACGCCACCGGCAACCCCGTCGGGCTCAGCGTGAGCGAGGTCGTCGCCATGGGCCGCACCCCGCACCACGGGCTGCTCGGCCGGGACGACGCGGGCGACCACCGCGCCGTCCGCGAGGCCCTCGCCGCCTGCACCGCCGGACACCTCGCCGCGCGCGAGTTCACCTCGCTCTCCGGCGGGGAACGGCAACGTGTGCTGCTCGCCCGCGCCCTCGTCCAACGTCCCCGGCTGCTCGTCCTGGACGAGCTGACCAACCACCTCGACATCCGGGCCCGCTTCGAGCTGCTGGACCTCGTCCGCTCCACGGGCGTCACCACCCTCGCCGTCCTGCACGACCTCGACCTCGCCGTGCGGCTGTGCGACCGGGTCGTCGTCCTGCACGAGGGCGAGGTGGTCGCCTCCGGGCCGGTGCTGGAGACCCTGACCTCCGCCCTGCTGGCCGAGGTGTTCGGCGTCGCGGCGACCGTCCGCCGGCACGACGACGGCGTCGTCCGCGTCACCTACGCCGCCGACCCCCTCGGCACCGCGGCCCCCACGCCCGTCCGGGGCTGACGCGGCGCCTGAGCGGCGTGCCCGCCGCGTGCGCCTCCCGCTACCGGCCGGCGGTGCCCCGGTCGACGGGGAGGACCGCCGTGTCGAAGCTCAGCTTGCCGACCGGCGTCTCCACCGACACCGTCCCGCCGTAGGGGAACGTGTCCCGCCCCCGGTAGCCGTCCGGGCCCGGGTTCCACATCGTGACGCAGTGCGCCTGGTACGGGTCGAAGATCAGGTAGACCGGGATGCCCGCTCGGGCGTACTGCACGTTCTTGACCTCGTAGTCGTTGCGCACGCTCGTGGGTGACACGACCTCGGCGGCGAAATCGATGAGTTCCGGGGAGTATTGGGTGAGGTTCTTGTCCTTCTCCGCAGCCGGGATGACGGCCAAGTCAGGACAGAACTCGAACTCCTCATCGATCGGAACACTCACATCGCCCATGAGGGCCAGGCCATCCGGCAACTGTGGTTTCAGTGCCGTCCAAAGAGCCACGATGGTCTCGAGGTGGTAGGGGCGGACTGGACTCATCACGATGTTGCCCTCAACGATCTCTGTCGTATAGCCCGGAAACTGGTCCTCCAGGCGGCTGAGTTGTGAGTGCAGGCGGTCCAGATCCGAGATCGTCACGGCGCTCTCCCTTCCATGCCCTCATGGTACGAGCCGAGGCTACGAAGGCACCCGTGCCGCAGCGGCCGGGACCGGGGATGCCACACCCGAACGGGTGACGTGCGGCGGGACCCTTCCCTCAGAGGGGTCAGAGAGAGGGTTCAGAGAGTTCAGAGGGGTCAGAGCGTGAGGCCCCGGAGCGCCAGGTCGGTGAGGGCGCAGACGAAGAGGGCGATGCCGATGAAACCGTTCACCGTGAAGAAGGCGCGGTTGAGGCGGGAGAGGTCGCCGGGGCGCACGATGCCGTGCTCGTAGACGAAGGCGCCCGCGACGATCACCAGGCCCGCCCAGAAGAACCCGCCGGCGTCCGTGGCCAGCGCGTACCAGGCCAGCAGGGCCAGGGTGACGCCGTGGCTGGCGCGGGAGGCGTACAGGGCGGCGGCGATGCCGAAGCGGGCGGGCACGGAGCGGACGCCCTCCGCCCGGTCGGCGGCCACGTCCTGGCAGCCGAAGATCAGGTCGAAGCCGCCGATCCAGATGCCGACGGCCAGGCCGAGGAGCACCGCGTCCCAGGACCAGGCACCGGTCACGGCGAGCCAGGCGCCGATGGGTCCGATCGCCTGGGCGAGCCCCAGGATGGCGTGCGGGTAGGTGGTGAAGCGTTTGCCGTACGGGTAGACGACCATCGGGACGACGGCCAGCGGGGCGAGCGCGAGGCAGAGCGGGTTGAGCAGCGCCGCCGCGCCGAGGAAGAGGGCCAGCGCGATGAGGGCGCCCGTCCAGGCGGTGCGCACGGAGACCGCGCCCGTCACCAGTTCTCGGGAGGCGGTGCGCGGGTTCCGGGCGTCGATCTCGCGGTCGATGATGCGGTTGGCGGCCATGGCGAAGGTCCGCAGCGTCACCATGGCGACGGTGACGAGCAGCAGCGTCCACCACTGCACCGAGCCGCCGTCGCGGTACATCGCGGTGAGTGCGGCGATGTAGGCGAAGGGGAGCGCGAAGATCGAGTGCTCGACCATCACCAGGCGCAGGAACGCCCGGACCCGGCCGGACGGCGCCGGGGTGGGCGGCGGCCCCGTCACGGCCCCCGCCGCGCTCACAGCCCGTACTCCCGCCAGCGCCGCTCGACCTTCGCGGCGGTCTCCGGGTCGGAGGTGACCATCTCGGGCCAGCCGCGCGTGTAGCCCTCCTCAGGCCACTTCTCGGTGGCGTCGATGCCCGCCTTGCCGCCCCAGAACTGCTGGTAGGAGGCGTGGTCCAGGTGGTCGACGGGGCCTTCGACGACGCTGAGGTCGCGGGCGTAGTCGGTGTTGCCGAGGGCGCGCCAGGCCACCTCGTGCAGGTTGTGGACGTCGCAGTCGGAGTCGACGACGATGATCAGCTTGGTCAGCGACATCATGTGCGCGCCCCAGATGGCGTGCATCACCTTCTGCGCGTGCTTGGGGTACTTCTTGTCGATCGAGACGATGGCGCAGTTGTGGAAGCCGCCCGCCTCCGGCAGGTGGTAGTCCACGATGTCCGGGATGATCACCTTGAGCAGCGGGAGGAAGAAGCGCTCGGTGGCCCGGCCGAGGGGGCCGTCCTCCGTCGGGGGGCGGCCGACGACGATCGACTGGAGCAGCGGGCGCTTGCGCGAGGTGACGCAGTCGATCGTCAGCGCCGGGAAGTCCTCCTGCGGCGTGTAGAAGCCGGTGTGGTCGCCGAACGGGCCTTCCGGGAGCATCTTCCCCGGCTCCAGCCAGCCCTCCAGGACGACCTCCGCCTGGGCGGGGACCTGGAGCGGCACGGTCTTGCAGTCCACCATCTCGACGCGCTTGCCCTGCACGAAGCCGGCGAAGAGGTACTCGTCGATGTCACCGGGCAGCGGGGCGGTGGAGGCGTAGGTGACGGCGGGCGGGCAGCCGAAGGCGATGGCGACGGGCAGCCGCTCGCCGCGCCGGGCGGCCACCTGGTAGTGGTTGCGGCTGTCCTTGTGGATCTGCCAGTGCATGCCGATGGTGCGGCGGTCGTGGCGCTGGAGCCGGTAGAGGCCGAGGTTGCGCACCCCGCTCACGGGGTCCTTCGTGTGGGTGAGGCCCAGGTTGAAGAAGGAGCCGCCGTCCTCGGGCCAGGTGAACAGCGCGGGCAGTTCGTCCAGGTTGACGTCGTCGCCCATGCGGACGACGTCCTGCACCGGCGCGTCCTTGACCTTGCGCGGCGGGACGTGCGTCATCCCGGCCAGCTTCCCGAACGCCTCGCGGAAGCCGACGAAGCCCTGCGGGAGCTCCGGCTTCAGCAGTCCGCCGATCCGCTCGCCGATCTCCTGGTACGAGGCGAGGCCGAGCGCCTTGAGCAGCCGCCGGTCGGTGCCGAAGACGTTCATGGCCAGCGGCATCGCCGAGCCCTTGACGTTCTCGAACAGCAGCGCGGGGCCGCCCGCCTTGTTGACGCGGTCGGTGATCTCGCCCACTTCCAGGTGGGGATCGACTTCCGCCTTGACGCGCTTGAGGTCACCGTCACGTTCCAGCGCCCGCAGCAGCGAACGGAGATCGTCGAAAGCCATACGTCCCAGTATCCGGCATGCCGGACAGCCGTCGACGCCGGGGCGCGTACGGCGGCGGCCCGGGCGCCGTAGGCTGGTGCCGTACGCCGCGCTCGCCCGCGCGGAACTCGCGCGGGGTCACCTGCTCTGGGGGCTGTCCACATGCTGAAGGTTCTGCCGGTCCTGCTGCTGCTCGCGGTGTGGATCTACGCCTTCGTGGAGTGCCTCAACACTCCCGAACGGGACGTGCGGAAGCTGCCGAAGGTGGCGTGGATCCTCATCATCCTGCTGTTCACGCCGCTGGGCCCGGTCGCCTGGTTCCTCGCCGGGCGCCCGCGCCGCAACGCGCCCTACGGCGCCGTCCGCTCCGAGGAGCGCCGCTGGGTGGCGCCCGACGACAACCCGAACTTCCTGAAGTCGCTCGACGAGCGCGACGGCGGGCCCGGCCCCGACGAGGGCCCGGCGCCCAGGGACGCCGGGCCGGAGGACCCGCCGCCCGCGCGCTGATCCGCCCCGCACCACCCCCGGTGACGTCCCGCACCACCCGCGGTGACGTCCGCCCGCCCGCCCGGCGGAAGCACGCAAAATGCTGGGCAAATCCCTGGCCGGAAGGAACCGGCCGGACGCACACTCCCTCCTTGGCGATAGCGCATCCGCACCCGAGGGGGAGGCATGGCAGGCATGGAGCGACGGACGCTGCTGGGGCTGGGAGCCGCCGCGACGGCGTCCCTCGCGACGGGGCTGGCCGGCTGCGCCGGACCGTTCCGACGGGACGACTCCGGCCCGGGGTCGACGACCGACGGCGAGGGGCCGGGCAAGAGCGCCGAGTCCCCGCAGCCGAAGCCCATCGGTGACGGTTCCACGGCCGACACCGGGCCGCAGCCGAACCAGCCGCCCGCCCCCACTCCGCTGGAGCCGGGCGAGAAGCCGCCGCAGTTCGTCGTCTTCTCGTGGGACGGTGCCGGGGAGGTCGGCAACGGGCTGTTCCCCCGGTTCCGGAAGCTGGCCCGGGAGCACGGGGCGGCGATGACGTTCTTCCTCTCCGGCCTCTACCTCCTCCCCGAGTCCGAGCAGGCCCGGTACCGCCCGCCGAACAACCCGGTCGGCGCCTCCGACATCGGCTACCTCAAGGACGCCAACATCCGCCGGACGCTGGAGAACCTGCGGGCCGCCTGGCTGGAGGGCCACGAGATCGGCACCCACTTCAACGGGCACTTCTGCGGCGGCGAGGGCTCCGTGGAGCACTGGACGCCCCAGGAGTGGCGGTCGGAGATCGAGCAGGCCCACGCGTTCGTCGCGCAGTGGCGGACGAACACCGGGTTCACGGACCTGGAGCCGCTGCCGTTCGACTACGGCAAGGAGCTGATCGGGGCGCGGACGCCGTGCCTGCTGGGCCAGGAGAACCTGCTCCCGGCGGCGGCCGAGCTGGGCTGGCGCTACGACTCCAGCTCCCCCGGCGGCCTCCAGCAGTGGCCGCGCAAGCGGCAGGGCGTGTGGGACCTGCCGCTCCAGTCGCTGCCCTTCCCCGGGCACGACTTCGAGGTGCTGTCCATGGACTACAACATCCTCGTCAACCAGTCGGGCGGGACGACGAAGGGGCCGCCCGCCGAGTACCCGGCCTGGCGCGAGCAGGCGACGGAGACCTACGTCCAGGGCTTCCTGCGCGCCTACGAGACGAACCGGGCCCCGCTGTTCATAGGCAACCACTTCGAGGAGTGGAACGGCGGCATCTACATGGACGCCGTCGAGGAGTCGCTCAAGCGGATGGCCGGCGGCGGCTACCCGGACGTGCGGCTGGTGTCGTTCCGGCAGCTCGTGGACTGGCTGGACGCCCAGGACGCCGCCGTCCTGGCGAAGCTCCGCGAGCTGCCCGTCGGCCGGGCCCCGGCCGACGGGTGGCGCGCCTACCTGGCCTGACGCGGGCCGGCTCAGTCGACTCCGGCGTAGGAGTGCTGGCCGCTGAAGAGGAAGTTCACGCCGTAGTAGTTGAACAGGTAGCAGGAGAAGGCGGCCAGGGCCAGGTAGGCGGCCTTGCGGCCCTTCCAGCCCGCCGTCGCCCGCGCGTGCAGGTAGCAGGCGTAGGCGGCCCAGGTGATGAAGGACCAGACCTCCTTGGGGTCCCAGCCCCAGTACCGGCCCCAGGCGCTCTCGGCCCAGATCGCGCCGGCCACGATCGTGAACGTCCAGAAGGGGAAGACGGCCGCGTTGATGCGGTAGGCGAACTTGTCCAGCGAGGCCGCCGAGGGCAGCCGCTCCAAGACGGACGTGGCGAACGCTCCGGGCTGCCGACCCTCCTCCAGCTTGACCTCGTAGCGGTCCCGGAAGAGGTACAGCACGGTGCCGACCGTGCCCAGGTAGAGCAGCGCGCCGCAGAAGATGGCGAGCGAGACGTGGATGACCAGCCAGTACGAGTCCAGCGCGGGCGGCAGCTGGTCGCTCTCGGCGTACAGGACGGTGGTGGCCAGCCCGAGGTCGAGCAGGACGGTGGTGACCAGCGGGAGCCCGATCCAGCGCACGTTCTTCTTGGCGACGACGAAGCCCAGGTAGGAGGCGACGGCGACCATGGAGAACGTCGTGGAGAACTCGTACATGTTGGCCCACGGCACGCGCTGCACGGACAGTGCGCGTGTGAGGACGCCGGCGGCGTGGACGAGGAACGCCAGGACGGTGAGGGCGAGGGCGATCGTCCCGTACAGGTCGCCCTGGGCGTCCCCGGCCGCCGCACCGGGTCCGTCGGGCACGTCGGGGCGGGCGCCGGCCGAGCGGGTGACGACCTTGGGCCGGTCCAGGACGGCGGTGCCGCCGCCCTGCTCCGCCCCGGCGGCGCCCGCCGTCGCCTTCGCCCGGACCTCCGGGGCGACGACGGACCGGCGGCGCGGGCTCAGCGCGGAGGCCGTGCGGGCCACCTTGCTGCGTGACCCGAAGGTCCACTCGGCGATGTGGCCGAGGAAGGCGAGGACGTAGACCGCCATCGCCGAGTAGATGAGCACGGTGCTGAAGTCGGCCAGTGACTGGTTGTTCGCCGCGGCGAGGTTCACGTCGGTCAGCTCCTTCGGCGGGGGTCGGCGCCGACGGCGGAGCCGCCGTCCGGCGAGGGGTCGGTGCGGTCGGCAGGGGGGTCGGCGTCGGCGTCGGGGCCGTCTTCGAGAGGTGCGGCCTCGGCCGTCAGGGTCGCCACGAAGCGGTCCAGCTCCTCGGGGAGCCGCGCGGACTCGCTGCGGCCCAGCCCGGCCAGCTCGACGACGGTGTGCCCGGCGTCGTCCCGCCGGGCCCGGACCCACACGCGGCGGCGCTGGATGAACAGCGAGCCCGCGAGCCCGGCGATGGCGGCGAGCGAGCCGGCGAGCGCCCAGCCGCTCGCGGGCTTCTGGGCGATGTTGAAGGAGGCCCAGCGCTCGACGCGCTCGAACGTCAGCGTCCCGGCGCCGTCCGGCAGCTCCCAGGACTCCCCGGGGCGCAGCGACTTGCGCAGGATGTCGCCGTCCGCGCCGGTGAACGGCTCCATCTTGCGCTGGTCGAGCTTGTAGACGTTCTGCGGCAGGCCGGCGTCCACGCCCAGGTCGCCGTGGTAGGCGGACAGGGCCAGCACCGGGTAGTTGAGCGCGGGGAACGTCGAGTGCGGGCCGAGCTCGGCGTTCAGCCCGTAGGTGGGCGTGAACCGGCCGACGAAGCCGAGCTGCTCCGGCTCGCCCTCCCCGTCGCGGTAGTCGGGGATCTTGATGACGCCGGTCGCCGTCCCGTTGATGTCCTGCGGCAGGAACGGCACGGGCCCCCGGTAGGCGAGGTCGCCCTGGCCGTCGGTGAGCGTGACGACGGGCGCGTAGCCGTGACCGATGAGGAAGACCTTGGAGTCGCCGATCTCCAGGGGGTGGTTGACCTCGATCGACTCCTGCCGCTCGGCGCCGTCGGCCCCGTCCCAGTAGGTGACGTCCGCGCGGAACTCGCGGGGCGTGCCCTTCTGCGGGCCGGACGGTTCGAAGGTGGAGTGGAACTCGTCGAGGGTGAAGCCGAAGTCGTCGAGGTCCTCGAAGTCGTAGAGGCCGCCGGCGGAGATGTCGTCGTACTGGGTGAGGGTGTTGGAGAAGCCGTCGCCCTTGACGATCAGCTTGCCGCCCTCGACGCTCCACAGCTGCCCGACGGCGAAGGCCACCAGCATCACGATGAGCGACAGGTGGAAGAGGAGGTTGCCCGCCTCCCGCAGGTAGCCCTTCTCGGCGGAGACGGCGCCGTCCCCCTCGGCGATGCGGAAGCGGGCGCTCCGCAGTGTCCGGTGCGCGGTGGCCAGGACGTCCTCCGGCTCGGCGTCGGTCCGCCAGGTCGCGTACGCGGGCATCCGGTCCAGCCGGTGCGGCGCACGCGGCGGACGCGCCCGCAGCTGGCCGACGAACTGCCAGCTGCGCGGCACGATGCAGCCGATGAGCGAGACGAACAGCAGCAGGTAGATCGCCGAGAACCACACCGAGCTGAAGACGTCGAAGAGCTGGAGCTTCTCGTAGACGGCCGACAGCCCGGGGTTGTCCTCCTTGAACAGGTCGACCTGCAACTGGTCCACACCGTTCTGCGGGATCACCGAGCCCGGCACGGCGGCCAGGGCCAGCAGCAGGAGCAGCAGCAGCGCGACCCGCATCGAGGTGAGCTGGCGCCAGAACCAGCGCAGCCAGCCGAGCACGCCGATACCGGCGGCGGCGGGCGCGTCCTCGCTGGGCGTGGTGGACAGCTGCGCCGCCGCGGCCCGCTCGTCGGCGTCCCCGGCGATGCCGCGGTCGGCGTGCCGGGCGGCGTCGCCCACGGCGGTGCCGGTGGCGGTCTCGTCGGCGCGGGAGGTGTCGATGTCGCTCATGCCCTCAGATCCCCACGGTGAAGCCGGACGACCACACCTGCAGCTCGTAAACGATCTCGTTCCAGATCCCCGTGACCAGCAGCACTCCGACGGCGACCAGCATGCCACCGCCGAGCCGCATGACCAGCGCGTAGTGCCGCTTGACCCAGGCGAACGCACCGAGCGCCTTGCGGAAGGCGACGGCGGCCAGGATGAACGGCAGCCCGAGCCCCAGGCAGAACGCCACCATCAGCACGGCCCCCCGCAGGGCGCTGGCCTCCTGCATGGCCAGGGCGTTGACGGCGGTGAGCGTCGGGCCGATGCAGGGCGTCCAGCCCAGCCCGAACAGCACGCCCAGCACGGGTGCGCCGACCAGCCCGACGGCGGGTCTGCGGTGGAAGCGGAACTCCCGCTGGCTGAACCAGGGCAGCGCCCCCATGAAGGACAGCCCCAGCACGATCACCAGGGCGCCCAGCACCTTCGTGATCACGTCCTGGTGCATCATCAGCGTGTCGCCGAAGTAGCCGAACAGCGCGCCCGTGGAGACGAAGACGGCCGTGAAGCCGAGCACGAAGAGCGCCGAGCCGCCCAGCATCCGCCCCCGCCGGGCCTCGGCCAGGTCGCTGCCGCCGATGCCGGTGACGTAGGAGAGGTAGCCGGGCACCAGCGGCAGCACGCACGGCGAGAAGAACGACACCAGCCCGCCGAACAGCGCGATGGGCAGGGCGAGGAGCAGGGCTCCGGAGACGACCGTCTGGTTCGGGTCGGTGGCGGCGGCGAGAACGTGCATGGGGCCGGCGTCCCCCGGCTACTTCTCGGCCATGACCGGCTCGATGATCTCCCGCAGCTCCTCCTCGGTGAGCGGCTTGAGCGCGCGCACCGCGATCCTGCCCTCCCGGTCGAGGACGAGCGTGGAGGGAATGGCCTTGGGGTTGAGGTTGCCCTTGGGGAACTTCAGGATCAGCTTCCCGCTCGGGTCGTAGAAGCTGGGGTACTCGATCCCGTAGGTGCGGTCGAACGCCTGCGCGTTGGCGACGTCCAGGTCCCGCGTGTTGATGCCGAGGAACTGCACGCCCTCGTCCGCGAGGTCCTCGGAGACCTTGGCGAAGTTCGGCGCCTCACCCCGGCAGGGCGGGCACCACGAGCCCCACACGTTGAGCACGACGACCTCGCCGCGGTGGTCGGAGAGCTTCAGCTCCTTGCCGTGCACACCCTCCCCGGCCAGGTCGGGCGCCGCGACCCGCTTGCCCTCGGGCACCTCGGTGATCTGTCCGGTGCCCGCGACGTAACCGGCGGCGTCACCCGAGCTCACCCCGTCCTCGGAGCCGCAGGCGGTCAAGGCCACCAGGGACGTCACGACGGCCGCTGCGACGGCCGTGGCACGACGGTGCGGAAGGCGCCGGGAGGCGCGGCGGAGACTCATGTGAAAAGTTTCGCATGCGCATCCGAACGCCTGCCCGCGCCCCCCTTGTCCCGAACGTCCGCCCTGTTCAGCCACGGTTCGTGAGGTTTCGCCGGGCTCAGGCCCCGGCCCCCTCAGCCCGCCCGGGACCGTCCGCCCGCGGCGCCCTGCGCTTCGCCGGGCGCGCCCCGGCCAGCAGGTGCGGGGGCACGAGGTCGCGGGCCGGCTCGCTGTAGGCGACGGCGACGATCGTGTCGCCGACGTAGGTGAAGCTCGTCAGCGAGGCGAGCGTGCACTCCCGGCTGCGCGGGTCGTGCCAGAGCCTGCGGCGCTCGACGAAGCTGCGCACCGTCCAGATCGGCAGCTGGTGGCTCACGCACACCGCCTCCCGGCCCCGGGCCGCGTCCTTCGCCGCGTCCAGCGCGGCCGACATCCGCACCACCTGCTCGATGTACGGCTCCCCCCAGGACGGCTTGAAGGGGTTGCGCAGGTGCCGCCAGTTCCCGGGCCGGCGCAGGGCGCCGTCGCCGACGCCGAACGTCTTGCCCTGGAAGAAGTTGCCCGCCTCGATCAGCCGCTCGTCCGCCCCGACGTCCACGCCGTGCGACAGCGCGATCGGCGCGGCCGTCTCCTGCGCCCGCTCCAGCGGGGAGGCGACGACGTGCGCGATGTCGTGGCCCGCCAGCGACTCGGCGACCCGGTCCGCCATCCGGCGGCCCAGGTCGGAGAGGTGGTAGCCGGGGAGACGGCCGTACAGGATGCCCTTCGGGTTCTCCACCTCGCCGTGCCGCATGAGGTGCACGACCGTCACCGTCTTGTCCCGGCCGGGCGCGGGGGGCCCGTCGCCCCGGCGCGGCGCCGTCACGCCGGCACCGCCTCGGCGGCGGCCCGCGCGGCGGCGGGCAGCGCGGCGGCGACCCGCTCGACGGCCGCGTCGTCGTGCGCCGTCGAGACGAACCACGACTCGAACGCGGACGGCGGCAGGTACACCCCGGCGGCCAGCATGGCGTGGAAGAACGCCGTGAAGCGGAACGCGTCCTGCGTGCGCGCCCCGGCGTAGTCGGTGACCGGCCGGTCGGTGAAGAACACGGAGAACATGCTGCCCGCCCGCTGCACGGTGTGGGCGACGCCCTCCTTCGTCAGCGCCTCGGTGACCAGACCGCGCAGCGTGGCGGCCGTCGCGTCCAGCCGCGCGTACGCCGCGTCGTCGAGCTGCCGCAGCTGCGCCACGCCCGCCGCCGTCGCCACCGGGTTCCCGGAGAGCGTGCCCGCCTGGTAGACGGGGCCGGCCGGGGCGAGGGCCGCCATGACGTCCGCCCGGCCGCCGAAGGCCGCGGCGGGGAAGCCGCCGCCCATGACCTTGCCGAACGTCATCAGGTCCGGCACGACGCCGTCGAGCCCGAACCAGCCGGCCGTCGAGACCCGGAAACCCGTCATGACCTCGTCGGAGACGTAGAGGGCACCGTGCTCCTCGCACAGGGCCTTCAACCCCGCGTTGAAGCCCTCGCGCGGCGGGACGACACCCATGTTGCCCGGCGACGCCTCGGTGATCACACAGGCGATCTGGCCGGGGTGCGCGACGAACGCCTCCCGCACGGCGTCCAGGTCGTTGTAGGGCAGCACCAGCGTCTCGCCCGCCTGCGCGCCCGTCACGCCCGGGGTGTCCGGCAGCGCGAACGTCGCCACACCGGAGCCCGCGGCGGCCAGCAGGGCGTCGACGTGGCCGTGGTAGCAGCCCGCGAACTTGACCACCTTCGCCCGACCGGTGAAGCCGCGCGCCAGCCGGATCGCGGACATCGTCGCCTCCGTGCCGGAGGACACCAGCCGCACCTGCTCCACCGGCGCGACGCGGGAGACGATCTCCTCGGCGAGCTCGACCTCGCCCTCACCGGGCGTGCCGAAGGACGTACCCCGGGCGACGGCGGCCTCCACGGCCTCCTGCACGGCCGGGTTCCGGTGGCCGAGGATCATGGGCCCCCAGGAGCAGACGAGGTCGACGTACTCCCGCCCGTCGGCGTCCGTGAGGTACGGCCCGGAACCGGAGACCATGAACCGGGGCGTACCGCCCACGGCCCCGAAGGCGCGCACCGGAGAGTTCACGCCTCCCGGTGTCACGACGGCCGCGCGGTCGAAGAGGGACTGCGATACTGGTGCTTGGTACGGATAGCTCACAGAGGCCATGGTGACAGAGCCTCGTGCGCATGTGCGGCCGGGCGTTTCGGCGGCCGTGGGCGGGGGAGGTCTCTGAGACGATGATCGGGTCGCGCGGCGCACGCCGCGAACGGCTGGGGGTGACCCCGGACGGTGTCCGGGGGATGATGCGGCGAACAGTCGGGTGGTGACATGCAGCGCGGAGGCGGACCGGGCGATGGCGCCGGAGACCTCGAGCCGGAACGCGTTCCCCGGGGCCGGCACCGGGGGGAGGCGGCGGAGAGCGAGGACTTCGGCAGTGGCGGGGGCCGCATGGAGGTGACCTACAAGTACTTCGGCGCGCCCGACGGCGCCACGGCCGCCCGGGTGCCGCTGTCCATGCGCCCCGAGGAGCTCGGCGGTGACGAGCTCGGCCACGGCATGTTCACCCGGATCAAGCCGGAGACGATGGCCGCGATGGTGCTCACCGGCATCGAGGGCATACCCCTGCACCGCGTCCCGCCCCTGGAGCTCGTCGTCCTGCACCCCGACTACGCGGTCGTCAAGCTGCCGATGACGGTCGTCGACCCGCTGCGCGGCGTCGGCGAGGAGTCCGTCGGCGCGGCCGCGTTCATCTGGTCGACCGTCCCCGACCGAGGCGGTCCCAGCGAC
This sequence comes from Streptomyces chumphonensis, assembly GCF_014779715.1. Classification (GTDB taxonomy): domain Bacteria; phylum Actinomycetota; class Actinomycetes; order Streptomycetales; family Streptomycetaceae; genus Streptomyces; species Streptomyces chumphonensis. The sequence continues at coordinate 37,079 of NZ_JACXYU010000013.1, read as the reverse complement.
GCGTTCAACGTCTACCAACTCCTGCACCAGTGGCAGGACTTCAGCCACCGCCTGCACGAAGCCGGCCACGAGGCCTACTGCCTCGTCTGGCCCTGAGGCCCCACGCACCGCGCCCGTCGGGCCGGCCGCAGCACGGCGGCCGGCCCGACCACGCGGTGCGCAGTCGAGGTCCGTCGGACGCGAACGACGCTGATCCTTCGCCCAGCCGAGCCCGACCGTACCCGTCGTCGCTTGCCACAATCATGCGCGCCCCGTCCCGTTTCGCTCACCTGCTCCGGACAGATGCTCGTATCTCGACCCCCACGTGGAGTTGACGGCTATTGCTCGTATGCCCAGGTCCTGCCGGTCTGTCGGTATTCCTCCACGGGGATCGGCTCGACCCCGGTGCGCATGCGGGCGGTGTAGAGCAGGCCGTCGAGGTGGTCGATCTCGTGGTGGATGAGGCGGGCGAGGCCGCGTTCGTACAAGGTGGTCGTGGTCTTGCCGGTCAGGGAGGTCGTCTCGGCGGTGATCTTCAGGGGGCGGGGGACGAGGCCGCGAACGTCGAAGAAGCTCAGGCAGCCCTCGTACTGCTCGTCCAGCTCGTCGGAGCCGTCGGTGATTTTCGGGTTGAGCAGGATGACGGCGGGTGCGTCGCCGGGCGGCTGGATGACGGCTGCGGAGCGGCCGATGCCGATCTGCGGGGCGGCGATGCCCATGCCCATGCCCTTCGCGAAGGGGTGGACCTGGCCGATCCGTTCCATCGCGGCGAACAACTCATCGGTGATGCGCTCGGCCTCGTCGCGCTCGGCGGGCAGGGTGAAGGAGCGGGCCGGTTCGGCCAGGATGCCGGCGCCGTGCTGGACGACTCCGAGGTCGCGCATCTGCTGGCTGGGCCGCACGTCAATCACCTGAAGTCCCCTTGTTCCGGATTGTGTTCGGACCGTGTCCGGAATCTCCACTCAAGACGGTACCGAGCATGGAGGGCGGGCGTGGTCGTGATCCAGGTGAATTGCCTCAGCTCACCGTCGTCACTGCGGACGGGCGGGGTCCGCAGGGGTGAGGCTTCCGCCGTCATGGAGGTCTCGGTGCCCCACACGACGGGGTCGAGGGCGGCGGGGAAGGCGAGCTGGACTTCGAGTTGTTCGGTGGGCAGACGGACGGCCCGCTGGAACCAGTTGCCCCATTTGTCATCGCCGACGCTGTAGGCGTATTCGATCCACACGGATTCGCCGGGGTAGAGCGGGAAGCGGCCGTGTTCGTTGTCGAACAGCAGCCAGATCTCCTTGAAGGCGTCGCGGTCGTGCTTGGCCTGCCAACGCATCGTCTCGCCACGGCAAGTGGCGGTGAGGTCGAGTTCGTTCCAGGTACGTGCCTTGCGGGAGGTGTGCACGGACAGCCCGGATGGACGGACGGTGCGCTCATGTAGGCGAGGCGGAAGAACGTCACTGCCCTCCTCCGACTCCTGGACGCCCGGGCGCGACGGGGCAGGTGCCAGTGCACGTACGAGGGGCCCGGCCCGTCGCGGCGGACGAGGGTGGCGACGGACGCGGCTAGATCTGCGATGGCCCGGCGGTCGTGGAGTGCGAGCCACGTTCCGGGGTGGTCGGGTCAGCCGCACACTGCGGCCCCGACCACACGGTGCCGTCTCCGGTCGGAATGGTGAGCGGCGACCGATGCCCCGGGACTATCGCGCCGTAGCCCTGCCACGCACACCGCGCCCCGCCCGGCCGACGTCGGCCGGGCGGGGCGCGGGTCAGCGCATCACCGCTCGGAGGCGAACCTCACGAACGCGCTCCACGTGCGGTGGGAGACGGAGACGGATCGGCGGTGGACGTCCTTCGAGTCGCGCACGTGCACCACGTCGAACGCTCCGGCCACCTCGACACAGTCGGAGTCCGGCTCGTTACTGCTGTGGCTGCTCTTGAACCAGGTGCCGTCGACAAGCATGGTTGATCAACCCTTCGCGGCCAACGAGATGAAGTCGACCCAGGCGGCGTGCGGAACGGCGAAGCTCGGACCACGCTGAACCTTGGAGTCCCGGACATGCACCGCGTCAGGCGCCTTCGCGACCTCGACGCAGTCGGAGCCGTGCTCATTGCTGCTGTAGCTGCTCTTGAACCAGGTGCCGTCGACAAGCATGGTTGATCAACCCTTCGCGGCCAACGAGATGAAGTCGACCCAGGCGGCGTGCGGAACGGCGAAGCTCGGACCACGCTGAACCTTGGAGTCCCGGACATGCACCGCGTCAGGCGCCTTCGCGACCTCGACGCAGTTGGAGTCGTGCTCATTGCTGCTGTAGCTGCTCTTGAACCAAGCGAGTTGCGAACGGTGAACGCTGCTCTCGGTCATGTCTCTCCCAGGATCTTCTCGATGAAGGCCAGCGACTCCCGGGGCGTGAGCGCTTGGGCCCGAATGATCCCATACTGAATCTCAAGTCGTTGCAACTCCTTCGGGGATGAGACGGTCCGTGCGAAGCCGTGCACCTCCAGGTGGCCGAATCGGTCGCCATTCCGGAGTTTCAGCAGTTGCATGGGTCCGCCCAGACCCGCGTGATCCTCTCGGTGCGTCGGCATGACCTGGATTTCGACGTTGCGCAACTGCCCCAGGTCGATGAGCCGACGCAACTGGGCGCGTTGGGTCTCCTGGCCCCCGAGTGGGCGACGCAGGGTCACCTCTTCCTGAACGAAACTGAAAATGGGGGCGTGAGCTTGGGTGAGGACGCACTGGCGCCCGAGCCGCGCAGCGACGTTGCGTTCGACCAGCTCCTCCTCATACACCGGGCGCCGCATCTGGTACTGGGAGCGCGCATAGTCCTCGGTCTGGAGCAGACCGTGAAGACTGTGGTTCTCGTACGCACTCATCTCCACGGCCTCGCGCTCGTGCCTGGCCAGGTTGCGAATCTTGCGCGGATACCGGGCCTCGGTGACCTCTTGGGCCAGGGCCTTGAGCTTGCCGCCGGCGCCCAGGACGTCGTCGGCCTGCTCCAGGAGGTTCGGCTTGGGCAGGCGGCGTCCGCGTTCCACCGCCGAGATCATCTCCTCGCTGTAGTTGAGGGCGACGCCCAGCTCGGCCTGGGTCATGCCCGCGTCCTCGCGCCACAGCTTGAGCTGACGCCCGACCGTGCGCATGAGCGCGCCGAAGTCGTCCTCCGCGCCGTCGTCGAGCAGACCTTCGTCGTCGATCACAACCGCCCCGCTTCTGTCGTGCCGTGGTCAACCGCGCCCGGCGCCAACCGGTCACCCCGGACGGCCCGGACAGGACCGGACACCACCCGGACCGATCACCCTGCGTGCGGACCGCGTCACTGTTCAGGGTAGACAGAAGCGGACACGCTGGGTGATGTGAACGCAGAAATCACCTCGACCGAAAACCCCACCCCGGTCCACCAGTTCACCGTGATGCTCTCGCCCACCCGGCGCGGTGCCCGGCTGGCCCGCCTCCTGACCGTGGCGCACCTGGGGCACTGGGGGCTGCCGACACAGTCGGCCGGGCACATCGTCGCGGAGCTGGCGAACAACGCCGTCGTGCACGGACGGGTGCGGGGCCGGGACTTCCTCCTCGGCCTGACCGTCACGGACAAGACGCTCCGCATCGAGGTCACCGACACGCGCGGCGACCGGCTACCGGCCACCGACCGGGAAGTGCCCACCCGGCTCACCGAGTCCGGACGCGGACTCCTGCTCGTGGACGCACTGGCCGCGCGCTGGGGCGTCCGCACCGGACCGCCGCCGCGCAAGACGGTCTGGGCCGAACTCGACCTCCCCACCTGACCCGCCCACACCGCGCCCACCGGGTCGTGGAGAACCGCGTCCCGGCGCACGAGGACCCGACAACCCCCGACACCAACCGCTTTCAAGGATCTTCGCGAAAGAACTTCCCCCCACCCACCCCTCACCCCGTGCACCCGGATGGGTGAATGAGCGCCGAAGAGGCTGGACAGGGCGGCCGTTGACCGGCATAGGCTCGCGACGATCACACAACCACACACATGCGACGGCCCCCGATCCGGGACTGGCATCCCGATCGAGGGCCTGACCACCGAGGAAGTAGGAGCTTCCCGATGGCTGAGGCGCAGCTTAGCGCCCGGGTCCGCACGCCGTCCGCCGTTCCGCGGGCGGGCGTCACCCACGTACGGGCCCGGCACACCGAACGGTTCACCGTGGTCGGCAACCACCTCGCCCAACACCGCGAACTGTCCGCGACCGCGATCGGTCTCGCCGTCCACATCCAGTCACTCCCCGAAGGCGCGAAGGTCGGCATCAAAGCGCTGGCCGCCCGTTTCGCCGAAGGGGAGACGCGCGTCGCCGCCGCCCTCCGCGAACTGGAGACCCACGGCTACCTCACCCGCCACCGCACCCGCCTCCCCAACGGCCACGTCGTCACCCGCACCCTCTGCCACCACCGCCCCGACAACCCGCCGCCTCGGCGTCCGGCGACTCATCATCCCCGCCCGGCCCCAAGGCCCGGCCCCGCCGAACTCCCGGCCCCACCTCCGCCCACCACCCCACCTGCGCCAGTGCCGCCGCTCCCCGAACCGCGCACCACCAACCTCGGCCGGCACCGCACCGCCGGAGACCTCCTGGCGAGCCTGCACCACGACGACCCCCGCCTCCTCCTCCCCGAACGCGACATCCGCCGCCTCACCCCGGCCGTCGCCGCCTGGCTCGAACGCGGCACCCCACTCAGCACCATCCGCACCACCCTCACCACCGACCTCCCCCACCCCCTGCGCACCCCCGCGGGTCTCCTCGCACACCGCCTCACCACCCTCATCCCACCCCGAACCACCACCACACCCCCACCACCGAAACCCCACCCGTTCCAGGAGTGCCGAGGCGACTGCGGCCGCGTCTTCCGCTCCCCCACCCCCGGCCACTGCCGCGACTGCCGCCCGGCCCACACCGTGAACGCCCCCTGGCCGTGAGAGGGAGTCCTTCGTTCACCGCATGCACGAAGCCGGTCACGCGGCCTACCGCCTCGCGTGGTCCTGAGGCCAGCGGGTCAGCCGACCGGGCGGTGGGTGGCGGTGAGCCGCAGGCGGACCTCGACCTCGTGCTCCCCCGGCACCGTGCCGTGGTCCTCGGTGGCGAAGGCGGCGGCCAGGGCGTCCCTGACCTGCCGGACGGGGTGGGCGGCGCCGTGGATCTCCGCGCGGACGTCCTCCACCAGCGCCGCCGGGGCACCGGCCCGGTCGGTGCGCGGCGTCGCGGTGTCCACGGTCGAGGACCACACCACGTGGTGCTCCGCCTCCGCCGTGCCGCGCGCGGGCACCGGCCCGGCGTCGCACCCCTGCGGGTAGGCCTCCCGCAGGACCTCGAAGACGACACTGGCCGTCTCGTGGCCGCAGTCCGTCAGGTGGACGCTGACGCAGTGCTCGGTATCAGGGCTCCTGCTCACCGGTGCTCCTCACCGTCGCGCGTGGCCGTCCCCCTCTCCCCACCGTACGACGCCCCACCCCACCCCGCGCCCGCACGGCGACGCGGCTCAGTCCACCTGCACTCCGTGATCGGCCACGAGCGCCTCCAGCCCACCGGCGTAGCCCCGGCCACCCGGGACGAAGTCCCAGTCGCCGTTCGCACGGCGGCGGAAGGAGCCCAGGACGAGCGCGGTCTCACCGGGTCGGCCGTCGGAGACGTCCAGAGTGCCCAGCTCCGTGCCGTCGGCCGCTCTGAGCCGCAGGTTCGGCGCGGTGAATCCGGCCAGGTCCGCGGGCGGGCCGGACTCGGGGTCGACGGCGGCGGCCACCACCAGCCGGTCGGCGGCGGCGGGCAGCTCGTCGAACGCCACGCGCAGGCTCGCCCGGTCCGACCCCGTCGGCTGCACCGCCGCGACGGCGCCCTCGGGCGTCCGGGCGTTGTTGTAGAAGACGAAGTGCTCGTCGCTGAGGACGCGCGGGCCCGCGCAGACCAGGGCGCATACGTCGAGTGCCACACTCCCGGACCAGGACAGGCCGAGCAGGTTGTGTCCGCCCGGCGACTCCGGTGGTGGCGGGGGCGGACCGTCGGCCCGGCACGCGTCCGCCGTGCCGTCGTCCAGACGTCCGGTCAGGCCGTTCTCCCGCAGCAGGGCGACCAGTTCCGGGCCGGAGACCAGGGTGAGCGGCTTCCCCTCGGCGAAGGTTCGCGACCCCGGGCCGAAGCCGGAGGTCGTGACGAGAATGCCCTTGATCGCGCCGGTGGCCTGCACCGTGCCGAACAGTTCGCGCACGGCGGCGGGAGGCACGGTGTTCCGGTAGCGCTTGACCTGCACGACGATCTTTCCGCCGCTGATCGGGTCCGGATCGACCGCTTCGACGTCCACACCGCCGTCGCCCGACCGGCTGGTCGCGACGGCCCGCATGCCGCGAGCCCGGAAGAGGTCCGCTATCAGCGCTTCGAACGCGAACGGGTCCATCGCGTGCAGGTCCGGCTCGGCGTCGTCGCCGTGGGAGACGACGCCGCGCCCCACGTCCTCGGGAAGTCGTTCGGGGCGTACCGCGAGGAGCTGGTCGGGGCGGGTGGAGAGGCTGCCGCCGAGACCGTCCACCAAGCAGTCGACGGCGCTGACCTGGGCGAGATGGAGCCCGGTGAAGTCGGCTCGGGACACCGTCACGGTCGCCAGAACGATCTGGCCCTGCCGCCCGGTCACGGGGTCGTGCTCGTCGACGAAGCCGGTCAACGCGACGGAGTCCAGCGTCGTGAACTCGTCTGCGGAGAAGACCTCCCTGACGGCGAGAAGGACGCACTGGGCCAGCACGTCGCGGTACAGAGCCCGACGCTGCGTGGCGGGGCGCGGGGTCTCCTTCTCCGTGTCCGTGCCCGCCACGTACCGCACCGACTTCACGGCGGGTATCACGGCGGGGCCGGGGAGTTGCCAGCTCAGGACGAGTTGCCGGGCCGCGACGTCGTAGGCGGCGGTCACCTGCCGGGGAAAGCCGTCCGGCCATCCGGCGGACGCGTACAGGGCGGCGGAGAAGTACTCGACGACGGCCTCCGCTCCGCCTGCGGCGAGGTCCTGTCCGAGACGCTCCACGGTGGCGTTGTGCTGCCGGATCTCGGCCAGCCGCTGCGCGGCCCACCGGTCGTACTGCCGTCGGTACTCCGCCAGCCGTGTCTGCCGCTGTGCCTCGGCGGCCTGGGCCGCGTACCAGTCGTGTTCGAAGCGGGCGCGGGCCTCGGCCTCGGCCTGGGCCCGGCGTTGAGCTCCGAACACCCGGCCCCCGGAGGCCGGTGCGTAGCCGCCCGGATCCGGCATCGGGACGGGATGCGCCAGCGTGCCGGGAGCGAACGGCTCGACCTGTTCCGGCTCCCGGAGGGCGGCCGTACGGAAAGCGGCCGTGCGCACTCCACTGGCCAGGAGCGCCGTCAGCGCGGCGACCTCCGACTCCAGCTCGTCGGTGCGTCGTTGCGCATCGGCCGTGCGCTGCCGCCGGTAGGCGGCCTGCTGGTCCCGGTGGGCGCGGGCCTGCTCCCGCTGCCATGCCCGCTGCCGCCGCTCGTACTCCCGGGCGTCGGCGACCCGCTGCCGTTGCGCCGCGACCTGCTGACGTTGCTGCTGGCGCTGCATCTCGGCCCACACGCCGACCAGCCCGCTCGAACGACGGCTCATTCCGCTGCCTGCCCTCCCCGCAGGGCACGACGATGTGCCCCGCCCTCGCCCCGGCCACTCCCACGACCAGCGGTAACGGCATGACTGTAGTGGGTGACGGCCGGTACGCACACCGCCAACGGCACCGGCGGCGGCCGGGGCCAGCCCCCACCGCCAGAGGAGGCGCCGGGTCTGCGGTGGCGGCGTCGGGCGGCGGAGCTGACTACCCTCTGGCGGATGGAGACCGCTGAACTGCCCGGGGTCGGAACGTTGTTGCGTGAGTGGCGGCAGCGGCGCAGACTCAGCCAGCTGCAACTCGCCCTCGACGCGGGCTCCTCCGCCCGGCACGTGTCGTGCGTCGAGACGGGGCGGGCCCGGCCCAGCCGGGCGATGGTGCTGCGGCTCGCCGGGACGCTGGACGTGCCGCTGCGGGAGCGGAACACGCTGCTGCTGGCGGCCGGGTACGCCCCCGCCTTCCACGAGTCGAGGATGGACGCCGCCGGGATGGCCGCCGTCCGGTCGGCGCTCGACGTCATGCTCGGCGCGCACGAGCCGCACCCGGCGGTGGTCGTGGACCGGCTGTGGAACGTCGTCAGCGCCAACGCGGCGATGGGGCGGCTCCTGACCGGCCTGCCGCCCGCGCTGCTCGGCCCCCCGGCGAACATGTACCGGACGGCCCTGCATCCCGAGGGCCTGCTGCCGCGCCTGGTCAACGCCGACGAGGTGCGCGGGCACCTGCTGGGCCGGCTCCTGCGCCAGGTGCGGGCGAGCGGCGACGCCGGGCTGCGCGCGCTGTACGACGAGGTCGCCGCGCACGGCCCGCCCGGCACGGCGGACACCGCGCACGACGGCGCGGCCGGGCCGGTGGTGATCCCGGTCCGACTGCGGAGCCCGCGCGGCGAGCTGGCGATGTTCAGCACGATCGCGACGTTCGGCGCGCCCGCCGACGTCACGCTCTCGGAGCTGGCCGTCGAGTCGTTCCACCCGCTGGACGACGCCACGGCGCGCCGGTTCGCGGACCTCGCGGCGGACGCGGACGCGGCGGACGCGGAGGACGGGCGATGACCGAGGACATCTGGCGGACCGTCGCGGAGCTGCTGGCGTGGCTGGAGCGGGAGAGCAGGGTGCCGCCGGAGCAGGAGCGGCTGCTGCGCATCCTCAAGGTCAGCGAGGAGGCCGGGGAGGTGGCCCAGGCGGTGATCGGCGCGCTCGGCCAGAACCCGCGCAAGGGCTTCAGCCACACCTGGGAGGACGTGGGCGGCGAGCTGTGCGACGTCATCCTGACCGCGATGGTCGCCCTGCGCTCCCTGGACCCCGAGGCGGAACGCGTCTTCGCGGCGCATGTGGCGAAGGTGGCGGACCGCTCCCTGCGGTGACCTCTCGTACGTTCCTCCCGTCGGTACCGCATCTGCCAGGGTGAAGATCCAAACATGGTTGCAGGTGCGGCTGATGAGGCCGTAGATTGACGCACATGCAGTCCTACACCATCGGCCAGGCGGCCCGGCTCCTCGGCGTCAGCCCCGACACCGCGCGCCGCTGGGCGGACGCCGGACGGGTCGCGACCCACCGCGACGACTCCGGACGCCGCCTCATCGACGGCCGCGACCTGGCCGCCTTCGCCGTCGAGGTCGGCCAGGGAAGCCACGGCGAGGACCAGGCGCCCTACACCTCCGCCCGCAACGCCTTCCCCGGCATCGTCACCGCCGTCACGCTCGGCGACGTCGCGGCCCAGGTGGAGATCCAGGCCGGCCCGCACCGGCTCGTCTCGCTGCTGACCCGGGAGGCCGTCGAGGAACTCGGCCTGGAGGTCGGCGTCCGGGCGACCGCCCGCGTGAAGTCCACCAGCGTGCACATCGACCGCGGCTGAGCCGCGCCACCCACCGTGAGGAACCGCACCGCCATGCCCGCCGCACCGCCCTCCGCCCTCCGCCGCCGGGCCACCACGTCCGCCCTCGCCGCCGCCCTGCTGCTCCCGCTGGCCGCCTGCGGGGCCGGAGGCGGCGGGGCGGACGCCGCCACGACGGAGCTGACCGTCCTCGCGGCCTCCTCCCTCACCGACGCCTTCGAGCAGGCCGGGGCCGCCTACAGCGAGGACCACCCCGGCACCACGGTCACGTTCTCCTTCGCCGGGTCGCAGGAGCTGACGGCCCAGGTCCGGCAGGGCGCTCCGGCCGACGTGATCGCCACGGCCAGCGCCGAGAGCATGGCCGACGTGGCGGCCGACGCCGGCGAACCCGTCACCTTCGCCGAGAACCGGCTCGTCATCGTCACCGGCGAGGGCAACCCGCACGGCGTGAAGACGCTGGCCGACCTCGCCGACGCGGACCTGACGGTCGTCCTCGCGGCGCCCGAGGTCCCCGTCGGGGCGTACGGGCAGGACGTGCTGGACCGGCAGGGCATCGACGTCGAACCGGCGTCCGAGGAGCCCAACGTGCGCGCGGTGCTGAGCAAGGTGGCGCTCGGCGAGGCCGACGCGGGCCTCGTCTACCGCACGGACGCCGCCACGAGCCCCGACACGGTCGACGCCGTGGAGATCCCCGACGCCCAGAACGCCGTCGCCGCCTACCCGGCCGCCACGCTGGACGCCGCCGAGCACCCGAAGGAGGCCGCCGCCTTCGTGGAGTGGCTGCGCGGCCCCCGGGCGCAGCGCATCCTGGCGGAGTACGGCTTCCAGCAGCCCTGAGCCGCCCTCGACCCGCAAGGCCGCGCCCGTGAACAGCTCCCCGCCCCCGCGCCCCGCCCCGGCGGCCACCGCGCCCGGCCGCCGCCCGGGACGGCGTCGCACCCCCCGGGCCCCGATCGCCCTGGCCCTGCCCGCGCTCGTCGCCGTGGCGTTCCTGCTGCTGCCGCTGGTCGGCATCCTCGCCCGCACCGAGTGGGCCGAACTGGGCGACCACCTCACCCGGCCCGGCACCGCCGAGGCCGTGCGGCTGTCGCTGCTGGTGTCCGGCTGGGCCCTCGCCCTCTCCCTGCTGCTCGGGGTGCCCCTGGCGTGGGTGCTGGCGCGCGTCCCCTTCCCCGGCAAGGCGTTCGTCCGCTCCCTGGTCCTGCTGCCGATGGTGCTGCCCCCCACGGTGGCCGGGGTGGCGCTGCTCCTCGGCCTCGGCCGGCGCGGCCTGCTCGGACCCTGGCTGGAGGACACCTTCGGGCTCACGCTGCCCTTCCACACCACCGGGGCCGTCGTCGCGGCGACGTTCGTCTCGATGCCGTTCCTGGTGATCAGCCTCGAAGGCGCGTTCGCCGGGCTGCACTCCCGCTACGAGGAGACGGCCGCCTCCCTGGGCGCCTCCCCGCTGCGCGTGTTCGCCACCGTGACCCTGCCCATGGTCGCCCCCGGCCTCGCCGCCGGAGCCGCCCTGACGTGGGCCCGCGCGCTCGGCGAGTTCGGCGCCACCATCACCTTCGCGGGCAACCTGCCCGGCGTCACCCGCACCCTCCCGCTGGAGGTGTACCTGCTGCTCCAGGAGGAGCCGCAGGCCGCGACGTCCGTGTCCCTGCTGCTCCTCGCCGTCGCCATGACCGTGCTCGTCGCCCTGCGCGGCCGGTGGACGGCCGCCGGTACCGCGCCCGCGCGGCGCCGGGCCGCCGTCCCCGAACCCGAACCCCTGCCGCCGCGACCGCAGCACCCGGACACCACTCCCCCGACCCCCGCCCCGCCCCGCGAACGGTGGGCTCTGCACGCCGACGTCACCGGGTTCACCCGGCTCGTCCTGGACGCCGAACCCGGCACGACCCTCGCCGTCGTCGGGCCCAACGGCGCGGGCAAGACGACGCTGCTGCGCGCCCTCCTCGGCCTCACCCCCCGCGCCCACGCCCGGCTCACCCTCGGCGGCACCGACGTCACCGACCGGCCGCCGCACCGGCGCGGCGTCGCCTGGGTGCCGCAGGACGGCGCCCTCTTCCCCCACCTCTCCGCCCTGGCCAACACCGCCTACGGGCTGCGGGCGCACGGAGCGGGCCGCGCCGAGGCGCGCCGCACCGCCCGCGCCTGGCTGGAGCGGCTCGACGTCGGCCACCTGGCCCACCGCAGACCCGCCCAGCTCTCCGGCGGGCAGGCCGGACGCGTCGCGCTGGCCCGCGCGCTCGCCGCCCGCCCCCGGCTCCTGCTGCTCGACGAACCCCTCGCCGCGCTCGACCAGACCACCCGCGCCCACGTGCGGCACCTGCTCCGCACCCACCTGCGCTCCTTCGGCGGGGTCTGCCTGATCGTCACCCACGACCCCGTCGAGGCCGTCTCCCTGGCCGACCGGGTCCTGGTGCTGGACGGGGGGCGGGCCCTCCAGGACGCGCCACCCGCCGAGGTCGGCCGCCACCCGCGTTCGCCGTGGGTCGCGCGGATGCTCGGCCGCAACGCCTGGCCCGGCACCGGCACCCCGGACGGCCTCGCCCTCGACGACGGCGGGCACCTCGTCGTCGCCGAACCCGTCGCCCCCGGCACCGAGGCGCTCGCGATCATCCCGCCCGAGGCGGTGTCCGTGCACCGCGAACGGCCGGGCGGCAGCCCGCGCAACGTGTGGCCCGGCACCGTCCGCGAGATCACCGCGCTCGGCAGCCGGCTCCGCGTCCTGATCGCCTCGGACGCGGCGCCCGACCTCGTCGCGGAGATCACCCCCGAGGCGGCGGCCGAACTCGGGCTGGCCGAGGGCGGCGCGGTCTGGACGAGCGTCAAGGCGACCGAGACGACCCTCGTCCCCCGCTGACATCCGCCCCGGACACCCCGGCGCCCGGACGCCCCGGAGGGCCGCGAGCGCACGCGCGTTAGCCTGCGGGGAGAGGGACGCGACCGGTCGGGGAGACCGGCACGAGAGAGGACCGCGCATGAGTGGGCGAACCGCCGTCGTCACCGGAGCCAGCAGCGGGATCGGCGCGGCGACCGCGCGCCGACTGGCGGAGGCCGGGTACCGGGTCGTGCTGACCGCCCGCCGCGCCGAGCGGATCGAGGCGCTCGCGAAGGAACTGACCGACGCCGGGCTGGCGGCCGGGGCACACCCGCTGGACGTCACCGACCGGGCGGCCGTGGACGCCTTCGCCGCCTCCCTCGGCGGCGTGGACGTGCTGGTCAACAACGCGGGCGGCGCGCTCGGCACCGACACCGTGGCCGAGGGCGACCCGGCCGACTGGCGGACCATGTACGAGGTCAACGTCCTCGGCGTGCTGCACATGACCCAGGCCCTGCTCCCCGCGCTGCGGGACGCCCGGGACGGCGGCACGGTGGTCGTCGTCTCCTCCACCGCCGGGTTCGCGGTCTACGAGGGCGGGGGCGGCTACGCGGCCGCCAAGTACGGCGCGCACGCCCTGACGGAGACGCTGCGCCTCGAACTGTGCGGCGAACCGGTGCGCGTCGTCGAGATCGCACCCGGCATGGTCCGCACCGACGAGTTCGCCCTGACCCGCTTCCGGGGCGACGCCGACCGCGCGGCGGCCGTCTACGCGGGCGTGCCCGAGCCGCTGAACGCGGAGGACGTAGCCGACACCATCGGATGGGCCGTCACCCGGCCCCCGCACGTCAACGTGGACCTGCTCGTCGTGCGGCCGCGCGCCCAGGCGTCCAACCGCAAGGTGCACCGCGAGAACTGACGGCGCGGCCCGCGCCCACCGACGGGGCCTTCGCGCGGCGGGCGCGCACCGGGTCAGCCCTTGACGCAGATGACCTGCCTGAGCTGGGCGACCACCTCCACCAGATCCCGCTGCTGGTCGATGACCTGCTCGATCGGCTTGTAGGCCGCCGGGATCTCGTCCACCACACCCGCGTCCTTGCGGCACTCGACACCGAGGGTCTGCCGCTCCAGGTCCCGCGTCGTGAACCGCTTCTTCGCCTGGTTCCGGCTCATCCGCCGCCCGGCGCCGTGGGAGGCGGAGTTGAACGAGGCCGCGTTGCCGAGCCCCTTCACGATGTACGAACCCGTGCCCATCGAACCGGGGATGATGCCGTACTCGCCGCTGCCCGCCCGAATCGCGCCCTTGCGTGTGACGAGGAGGTCCACGCCGTCGTAGCGCTCCTCGGCCACGTAGTTGTGGTGGCAGGAGATGACCGGGGCGAAGGTCGGCTTCGCCTTCTTGAACTCCTTGCGGAGCACGTCGAGCGAGAGCGCCATCATCACGTCGCGGTTGTGCCGGGCGTACTCCTGCGCCCAGAACAGGTCGTTGCGGTAGGCGGCCATCTGCGGGGTGTCGGCGACGAACACGGCCAGGTCACGGTCGACGAGCCCCTGGTTGTGCGGCAGGTTCCGGGCCACGCCGATGTGGTGCTCGGCCAGTTCCTTGCCGATGTTGCGCGAACCGGAGTGCAGCATGACCCAGACCGAATCGGACATATCTATACAGAATTCCCAAAAGTGGTTCCCGCCACCCAGGGTGCCCATCTGCTTGGCCGCCCGCTCGCGCCGGAAGTGCACGGACTCGGCGACCCCGTCGAAGCGCGACCAGAAGGAGTCCCACCCCGCGGTGGGGAAGCCGTGCAGCCGAACCGGATCGACGGCCTCGCGGTGCAGCGCGCGCCCCACCGGGAGGACCGCCTCGATCTTCGACCGCAGCCCCGACAGATCGCCGGGCAGGTCGTTCGCGGTCAGCGACGTGCGGACGGCGGACATCCCGCAGCCGATGTCGACCCCGACGGCCGCCGGACACACGGCACCGTCCATGGCGATGACGGACCCGACCGTCGCCCCCTTGCCGAAGTGCACGTCCGGCATGACGGCCAGCCCCTTGACCCACGGCAGGGTCGCGGCGTTGTGCAGCTGCCGCATCGCGACGTCCTCGACCCCAGCCGGGTCCGTCCACATGCGGATCGGCACCCGGGCACCCTGCACCTCGGTGTACGACATCGGTGATTCAGCTCCCCCTACGTGACGATTCTCAACCCACCGAAGAATCCGGACAAAGCACGGCAAAGAACCCGGTATTCCGGGCGTCGGCGCGTGGGTTGCTGTAGACATTGTGTTCTGCCGCCCCGTCGGGGCGGCAACACGTTTTCGAGTTCGGCGAGGCGAACGCAGGGAGGCCGACGTGCGGCGCAGGACGTACCGGGGCGGCTCCGCAGCCCTCGTGGCGCTGGCCGTGGCCCTGACGGGCTGCACGGCCGACGCCGGGGAGAGCGGGGGCACGACGGACGGCAAGTCGGGCTCGACCGGCGCCTCCGAGACGTCCGTGGAACCCGGCCGTTACCGCACGCTGCCGGAGCCCTGCGGATCGCTCGGCCGGGAGAGCCTGCGCGCCGCCCTGTTCCCGGAGGACGTGGGCCGGGGGGCCGACGACGCGACGCTGGAGGGCGAGGCGGCCGTCACGTTCGACACCGACCGCCGCGTCGGCTGCACGTGGAAGAGCGCGACCTCCCTGGGCAGTCATCATCTGACCCTGGACTTCGAGCGCGTCGTCTCCTACGACCCCGAGGTCAGCGACGGCGACCGCGCCGTCGAGCTGTTCGACCAGCGGGCGACGGAGGCGGACATCCCCGCCACCGCCCCGCCCACCGACGAGCCGTCCGACCCCGCCGCGTCCGACGGCGGCTCGGAGGAACCCTCCGACGGCGCCTCGGAGGAGCCGTCGGGCGCGGCGTCCGAGGCGCCCGGGGACGAGGCGTCCCGCGAACCGTCCGGAGCGGACGAGGAGGGGCCCGACCCCGCGTCGGCCCCCGGCGGCACCCCGCCGGCGGGCCCCGGCCCGGACGGTGAGCCGGACGCGGAGACCCCCGACCCCGCCCTGGCCCCGCGCCCCCTGGAGGGCGTCGGCGAAGCGGCCTACCTCGACGACGAGCTGGTCACCGCCGACGCCGGCGTCCACCGCGACATCACGCTGGTCTTCCGCAAGGGCAACGTGATCGTCACCGTCCAGTACAACCAGTGGTCCACCGACAAGCGCCGCCTGCCCGACAGCGAGGAGCTGCAACGGCAGGCCGGCCGCCTGGCGCAGCAGATCGCCGAGCGGCTCGACAGTTGACCCGAGACCGGGAAGCGAATCCACCATGTTCCACAGCAACCTGACCGTCCGCCGCGCACTGGCCCTGGTGGCCGTGCCCGCCCTCCTCGTCACCGGCTGCCTGGGGGGTGGCGACGACGACGCCAAGGCCCCCGCCGAGAAGCCGTCCGCCGAGGCGGAGAAGTCCTCGGAGCCGAAGCCGGAGCCGGTGAAGTTCTCCGAACTGCCGGACGCCTGCAAGACGGTGCCGGGGAAGACGATCGAGGACATCGTCCCCGAGGCGGAGAACGAGAAGGGCAAGAACCTCAAGAGCAAGGACACCGACAGCTACACCAGCTGCCTGTGGTCCGGGCTGGACGAGTACGACTACCGCTCGCTGTTCGTCTCGCTGCGCCGCTACGACTCGGTGCTCGACGTCGGCTCGGGCGACGACCGCGCCGCGCGCTCCGCCGCCTCCGAGGTCGAGAAGATCACCGGCGACAAGGCGAACAAGAAGGTCGAGG
This sequence comes from Streptomyces chumphonensis, assembly GCF_014779715.1. GTDB lineage: Bacteria > Actinomycetota > Actinomycetes > Streptomycetales > Streptomycetaceae > Streptomyces > Streptomyces chumphonensis. Next base: position 21,114 of record NZ_JACXYU010000013.1, on the reverse strand, counting down.
AGAAGGCCCTGAAGGACCTCGGCGACGAGGCCACCACCATCGGCTTCGACAGCGAGGAGAAGGGCGACGACGGCGGCGACTACCGCAACCAGCGCGTCGTGGCCCGCACCGCGAACGTCGTGGTCGTCGTGGACTACTCCGGCACCGGGTTCGAGGACGCCGACAACCCGAAGGCCGACGAGATCCGCAAGGGCGCGGAGAAGGCCGCCGAGCAGGTCGTCGCGGCCGTCAAGTAGGCGCGGAACCGCACGTTCCCCTCCCGCCGGACATGACCTTGACAACGTGTGTCAGGCTGGGCGCCGCTCAGGTGTCCGAGCGGGAGGAGAACGCGGGTGTCCGCGACGCAGCTCAGCCGAACCCACCGCGTCCTCATCGGGGTCGTCCTGGTCGGGGCCCTGGTGATCGCCGCGATCGGCTTCGCCGGGTCGTACGCGGCCGTGCGCGACCTCGCCGAACGCAAGGGCTTCGGCTCCTTCGCCCCCTTCTTCCCCATCGGCATCGACGCGGGCATCGTCGTCCTCCTCGCGCTGGACCTCCTGCTGACGTGGCTGCGCATCGGCTTCCCCCTGCTGCGCCAGACGGCCTGGCTCCTGACGGCCGCCACCATCGCCTTCAACGGCGCCGCCGCCTGGCCCGACCCGCTGGGCGTCGGCATGCACGCGGTGATCCCGGTGCTGTTCGTCGTCTCCGTGGAGGCGGCCCGGCACGCCATCGGCCGCATCGCCGACATCACCGCGGACCGGCACATGGAGGGCGTGCGCGTCTCGCGCTGGCTCCTCGCCTTCCCCTCGACCTTCCGGCTGTGGCGGCGGATGAAGCTGTGGGAACTGCGGTCGTACGACGAGGTCATACGCCTGGAGCAGGAGCGGCTGGTGTACCGGACGCGGCTGCGCGCCCGGTACGGCCGGGCCTGGCGGCGGCGGGCGCCGGTGGAGGACCTCATGCCGCTGAAGCTCGCCCGCTACGGGATACCGCTGAGCCGGTCCGTGGCGGCGCTCGCCGCGACGCCGACGCCCTCGGCCGAGGCGTCGCTCACCGGGCCCCCGGCCGAGCAGCGGCCCGAGCATCGTGAGCCCCCCGCCGCACCGGAGCCCGACCGCTCACCGGCCCCCCGGCCCGCACCGGCCGAAACCGCACCCGTCCCGGAGCGCGTGGCCGAGCAGCCCGCGGCCGCCGCACCGGAGCCCGAGCCCGCACCCGTGCCCGTTCGGGAGCCCGCGCCGGAGTACGTGGCCGGGACGCAGGGGCGCCGGCCCATCCGACGCCCCCCGGCGCCGCCGGAGCCGGTCGAGGCGCCCGCCGACGAACCGACCGGGGTCCCGGACGGCGTCCCCGTGGAGGACGTGTACTTCCAGGCGTACCGCGACCTCGCCGCGCGGGGCGCCCGGCCGACCGCCCGTGATCTGTCCCGGGCACTCAACGATCGCTTCGGCGTGACGAACCGGGACGGCGGCCTGCTGAGCGAGGCGTATCTGCGCCCCTACGTGCGGGAGTGCCGCGAGCGCCTCAACGAGGAGATCGGCGTCGTCGGCTGACGCCGATCACCCCGTCCGGCCGTCACGCGGTCGGCCCGTCACGCCGACAGGAGCGTGCGGACGCGGTCGGCGCCCACCGCGAGCAGCAGCGTCGGCAGGCGCGGCCCGGTGTCCCGGCCCACCAGCAGTTGGTACAGCAGCGCGAAGAACGACCGCTGGGCCAGCTTCAGTTCGGGCGTCGGCTTCGCCTCCGGGTCGAGCCCGGCCCGCACCTTGGGCACGCCGTAGACGAGCGTCGTCAGGCCGTCCAGCGACCAGTGCGTCTTCAGCCCGTCGAGCAGCAGCCGCAGGGCCTCGCGCTGCCCGTCGTCGAGGGAGGCGAGGAGCTCGGTGTCCGGCTCCGACCGCACGCGGGTGCGCTGGTCGGCGGGGACGTGGGTGGAGATCCAGCGCTCGGCGCGGTCGAGCCGGGGGCGCGTCTGGTCCAGGGAGGTGACGGGACGCTCCGGATCCAGCTCGGAGAGGATGCGCAGCGTCTGGTCGGCCGAGCCCTGGGTGATGTCGACCACCGAGGCCAGCGTCCGGTACGGCAGCGGGCGCGGGGTGCGGGGCAGTTCACCGGCGGCGGTGCGCACCGAGCGGGCGTGGGCGGCGGCGTCGGCGGGCTGGGCCGTGCCCTCCGCGATCCTGCGCTCCAGCGCGTCCCACTCGTCGTAGGTGCGCTGGATCTCCTGGTCGAAGGCGACCTTGAAGGACTGGTTCGGCCGGCGGCGCGCGTACAGCCAGCGCAGCAGGGGCGCCTCCATGATCTCCAGCGCGTCGGACGGCGTGGGCACGCCGCCGCGCGAGCTGGACATCTTCGCCATGCCGCTGATGCCCACGAAGGCGTACATCGGGCCGATGGGCTGACGCCCGCCGAACACCTCGCGGACGATCTGGCCGCCGACGACGTAGGACGAGCCGGGCGAGGAGTGGTCGACGCCCGAGGGCTCGAAGGTCACGCCCTCGAAGGCCCAGCGCATCGGCCAGTCGACCTTCCACACGAGCTTGCCGCGGTCGTACTCGCGCAGCAGCACCGTCTCCTTGTGCCCGCAGGCGCAGGTGTAGGTCAGCTCGGTGGTGTCGTCGTCGTAGGAGACGACCGTGGTGAAGTCCTTCTCGCAGTTGCCGCAGTACGGCTTGTACGGGTAGTAGTCCCCGCCGGTGCCGCTGCCGTCGTCCTCCCCGGCCGCGCCGGAGCCCTCGGCGGCGGCCAGCTCGGCCTCGTCGACGGGCTTCTGCTGCTTGCCGCCGGCCTTCTTGCCGCCCGGCTTCTCCTTCGTGCGGTAGCGGTCGAGCACGGCGTCGATCGTGCCGCGCTCCCGCATGGCGAGGAGGATCTGCTCGCGGTAGACGCCCGAGGTGTACTGCTGGGTCTGGCTGACGCCGCGGAACTCGACCCCCAACTCGGCCAGCGCGGTGACCATCGCCGCCTTGTAGTGCTCGGCCCAGTTCGGCTGGGTGCTGCCGGGCGGCGCCGGGACGGAGGTGAGCGGCTTGCCGATGTGCTCGGACCAGGACGGGTCGATGCCCGCCGGGACCTTGCGGAAACGGTCGTAGTCGTCCCACGAGATGAGGTGCACGCAGTCGTGTCCCCGGCGGCGGATCTCGTCGGCGACCAGGTGCGGGGTCATGACCTCGCGGAGGTTGCCCAGGTGGATCGGCCCGGAGGGGCTGAGCCCCGAGGCGCAGACGATGGGTTTGCCGGGCGCGTGGCGCTCCGCGTCGGCGATGACCTCGTCCGCGAATCGGGAGACCCAGTCGGTCTCGGTGCTCTGAGCCACGGTCGGCACGTCCTTACTTCCCTGGTCGGTCGGTGGGTGTATCCCGCGTGGGTGGGTGCGCTCATTGTCCCAGACGGGCGGCGCTCCTCCCGACCCCGCACGGCGACGCCCCGGGGGCGCGCGGGCCCCCGGTCCGGGGTGGGGCCAACCCCACTCCGGACCCGGGTGGTGGACGGCTGCTCCAGCGGGGTTCGACCTCCTAGCGTCATCGTCATGGGCACCATGACGATGACGGGTGCGGGTGTCGCACAGCGCATGGCCTTCGGGGCGATCTCGGCCGCACTGGCGGCCGGGCTCCTGGCCACGGCCGGGCGTGCGTCGGGAGGGGACCCCGACCCGTCCGTGGTCCGCACGGACCAGGGCGGACTGCGCGGCGAGATCACCGCCTCCGCCAGGGTCTTCCACGACGTGCCCTACGCCTCCCCGGCGCAGGAGTGGCAGGGGGTGCGGGACGCCACCGCGGCCCGGACGCCGTGCGCCGACGCCTGTGGGGCCTTGACGGTGACGACGCCGCGCGGGGTCAGCGTGGGGGCCGGTCTCCCCGTGGACGTCCGGCTGGGCGGGTCGTCCACCGCGCCGGACGACTCCCCGGCAGACCCTCCGGATGTCGTCCTGGTCACCGTGCCCGCCGGGGAGCTGGCCGCGCAGCAGGCCGCCCTGCACTGGCTGCACCGCAACGCGGTGCCGTTCGGCGGTGACCCGGACGCCATCACCCTGCACGGCCCGTCCGCGCAGCTGTGCGCCCACCTGGCCTCCCCCGACTCCGCCTACCTCTTCGCGGGTACCCGCCCGGCGACGGGCTGCGCCACCGCCGCCGCCCGGGGCCGGTAGCGTCACCCCGAGCGCCCCCTCCCGGCCACCGGGGCCGGACGCGGGCGCGCGAGGCCGGGAGGACGGCATGGGGACGGACGGGGACGCGGCCACGGCGGACGCCTGGGCGGCCCTGGGCGGACCGCCCGACGCGGCGGCGCGCGTCACCTACACGCCGGCGCCCGGCGTGCTGCCGGCCCGGCTTCCGGTGCGCGAGCTGGCCCGCGCCACCGTCGGGGTCTGCTCGCTGGCCGCCGCGGAGCTGCTGGCGTGCCGCAACGGCGGACCGCTGCCGGCGGTCCGGGTGCACGAGGGCGCCGTGGCGACGGCGTTCGTCAGCGAGCGGCACCTGCGCGTCGACGGCCGGGCCCCCACCTCGTTCGCGCCCCTGTCCGGCTTCTGGCGCGCCGCCGACGGCTGGGTGCGCACCCACGCCAACTACCCGCACCACCGGGCCCGGCTGCTGGACGCCCTGGGGCTGCCGGAGTCCACGGAACCGCCGCGGCTGGCCGCCGCCCTGGCCGCCCGGCCCGCGCACGCCGTGCGGGAGCGCGTATACGCGGCGGGCGGCCTGGCCGTCGCCGTGGCGACGGAGCCGTGGGCGGCCGGTACGCCGCTTCTCGAGCAGCGCGTGGTGGGGGCCGGGGGCCGGGGGGCGCGTCCGCTGCCGCCCGCGCCGCTCCCCGCGCGGGGCGTGCGGGTGCTGGACCTGACGCGCGTCATCGCGGGCCCGGTGGCGACACGCACGCTGGCCCTGCTGGGCGCCGACGTGCTGCGGATCGACCCGCCGGAGCTGCGGGAGGACCCGGACACCCACCTCGACACCGGTCCGGGCAAACGCTCCGCCCTGCTCGACCTGCGCGACGCGGGCGACCGCGCCCGGTTCGAGGAGCTGCTCGCCGCCGCCGACGTCGTGGTCACCGGGTACCGTCCCGGCTCCCTCGACCGGTACGGCCTGGCCCCGGAGGCACTCCTCGCGCGCCGCCCCGGGCTGACGGTGGCCCAGCTGAGCGCGTGGAGCCGGACGGGGCCGTGGTCGGGGCGGCGGGGCTTCGACAGCCTCGTCCAGGCGGCCTCCGGCATCGCCGCCGTGGAGGCGGCCCCGGACGGGACGCCCGGTGTGCTGCCCGCCCAGGCGCTGGACCACGGGACGGGGTACCTCCTCGCGGCGGCCGTCCTGCGGGCGCTCACCGCTCGCGGGACGGACGGCTGCGGGCGGCACGTGCGGCTGTCCCTGGCGGGGACCGCCTCCTGGCTGCTGCACGGTCTGCGGTCCGCGCCCCCGGACGGCGGCCCGGCGGCCCCGTACACCCCCGAGCCCTGGCTGGCCACGACCGCGTCCCCCCACGGCACCCTGGTCCACGCGCTGCCGCCGATCGCCTACCCGGGCTCACCGCGCACCTGGGCGTCCCCGCCCGCACGCTGGGGAGGGGACGCACCCGCCTGGCCGGCGTGAGGCACCGCACGCCGGCCGCCCGCGCGGACGTCGGAGTGCGGCGCCCGCACGGGCGTCAACGCCCGGCGGAGAGCCAGCGTGCGGCCTCGGTGGCCCAGTAGGTGAGGACCAGCGACGCACCGGCGCGGCGGAAGCTGGTGAGCGTCTCCAGGATCGCCCGTTCCCGCTCGATCCAGCCCTTCGCCGCCGCGGCCTCGACCATCGCGTACTCGCCGGAGATCTGGTAGACGCCCACCGGGACGTCGACCTCGCGGGTGAAGTCCCGCAGGACGTCCAGGTAGGGCAGGCCGGGCTTGACCATGACCATGTCGGCGCCTTCGGCGAGGTCGAGGGCCAGCTCGCGCATGGCCTCCCGCCCGTTCGCCGGGTCCTGCTGGTAGGTCTTGCGGTCGCCCTTCAGCGAGGAGCCGACGGCCTCCCGGAACGGCCCGTAGAACGCGGACGCGTACTTGGCGGTGTAGGCGAACATCGCGACGTCCGTGTGCCCGGCCGCGTCCAGCGCCTGCCGGACGTGGCCGATCTGGCCGTCCATCATGCCGCTCGGCCCCAGGACGTGCGCCCCCGCCTCGGCCTGGACGCGCGCCATCTCCGCGTACCGCTCCAGCGTCGCGTCGTTGTCCACGCGCCCGGCCGCGTCGAGGACGCCGCAGTGCCCGTGGTCGGTGTACTCGTCCAGGCACAGGTCGGACATGAGCACGAGGTCGTCGCCGACCTCACCGCGCACGTCCCGCAGCGCGACCTGGAGGATGCCGTCCGGGTCGGTGCCCTGGGAGCCGGCGGCGTCCTTGTGCTCGGGCACGCCGAACAGCATGAGCCCGCCGACGCCCGCCTCGACCGCCTCCACGGCGGCCTTGCGCAGGGTGTCCCGGGTGTGCTGCACGACGCCGGGCATGGAGGACACCGGTACCGGCTCGCCGATGCCCTCCCGGACGAAGGCCGGGAGGATCAGGTCGGCGGGGTGCGGCCGGTGCTCGGCGACCATGCGCCGCATCGCCGGCGTCGTGCGCAGCCGCCGGGGCCGCGCCGCCGGGAAGGCGCCGTAGCGGCTGCCGTGACCGGCGTACGCACCGCCGTGCCCCGCGCCGACGCCGCCGTCTCCACCGTGGGTGCTGCTCACGAGCGCGCTCTCCTCCTCGTCGGCCGCTTCTCACTCGGCCGCTTGACGGGTTCGCCCGCCTCGACGGCCGCCGCCCGGCGCCGGGCGCCGAACTCCGCGAGCGCCTCGGCCAGCCGGTGCACCGAGGGCTCGGGGGCGAGCACGTCGACGCGCAGCCCGTGCTCCTCGGCCGTCTTGGCGGTGGCCGGGCCGATGCAGGCGATGACGGTCACGTTGTGCGGCTTGCCCGCGATGCCCACGAGGTTCCGCACGGTGCTGGAGGAGGTGAACAGGACGGCGTCGAAACCGCCGCCCTTGATCATCTCCCGCGTCTCGGCGGGCGGCGGCGAGGCGCGCACCGTCCGGTAGGCGGTGACGTCGTCGACCTCCCAGCCCAGTTCGATCAGCCCCGCCACCAGCGTCTCGGTGGCGATGTCGGCGCGCGGCAGGAAGACGCGGTCGATCGGGTCGAAGACGGGGTCGTAGGGCGGCCAGTCCTCCAGCAGCCCGGCGGCGGACTGCTCGCCCGAGGGGACGAGATCCGGCTTGACGCCGAAGTCCACCAGCGCGGCGGCGGTCTGGTCGCCCACGGCGGCCACCTTGATGCCCGCGAAGGCCCGCGCGTCGAGACCGTACTCCTCGAACTTCTCCCGCACCGCCTTCACCGCGTTGACGCTGGTGAACGCGATCCACTCGTACCGCCCGGTGACCAGGCCCTTGACGGCCCGCTCCATCTGCTGCGGCGTGCGCGGCGGCTCGACGGCGATCGTCGGCACCTCCGCCGGGACGGCTCCGTAGGAGCGGAGCTGGTCCGACAGCGACGCGGCCTGCTCCTTGGTGCGCGGCACCAGGACGTTCCAGCCGAACAGCGGCTTGGACTCGAACCAGGCCAGCTGGTCGCGCCGGGCGGGCGCGCTGCTCTCCCCGACGACGGCTATCACCGACTGGCCGCCGTCGGCCGCCGGCAGCACCTTGGCCTGCTTGAGAGTCTGCTGGAGCGAGCCCAGCGTCGCCGTCCAGGTGCGCTGCCGGGTCGTCGTCCCGGCCACGGTGACGGTGAGCGGGGTGTCCGGCTTGCGCCCGGCGGTGACCAACTCGGCGGCGGCGCCCGTCACCGCGTCCAGCGTCGTGGAGATGACGACGGTGGCGTCGGAGGCGCCCAGCTCCGTCCAGCAGCGGGCGTCGGCGGTCCGGGCGTCGACGAAGCGGACGTCCGTGCCGTGCTCGCTGCGCAGCGGGACCCCCGCGTAGGCGGGGACGCCGACGGCGGTGGCGATGCCGGGCACGACCTCGAAGGTGATGCCGGCGGCGGCGCAGCCCAGCATCTCGGCGGCGGCGTCCGCGTCCATGCCCGGGTCGCCGAGGACCGCACGGACCACCCGCTTGCCCGAGCGCGCGGCCGCCATGACAAGATCTGCTGCACCGGCAGATGTGGCGGAAGTCTCGGTCGAGTCGTCCGCCGCTGCCTGCACGGGCGTGTCCACGGCTGCCCGGGCGTGCGGCCGCACGACGTCGCGGACCTGTGGATCCGCGACGAGGACGTCCGCGTTCGCCAGGGCCTCGACGGCGCGCAGGGTGAGCAGTCCCGGATCACCGGGACCGGCCCCGAGGAACGTCACGTGGCCGTCGGCACCGTAGAGGTGCCGGTTGGGCGACGGCGCGGACGACACCGGCGGGGCGACGCTCGGCGCGCCCGTACCCGCGACGGCGGCGGGGGCCGTCGTCACGGTGGCCGCGTCGGCTTTCGCCGTGCCCGCGTCCGTGGTGGCACGGGACGGCCGGGGCTTCGGCGTGGTCGCGTTCTGGGCGGTGGTGGGGCTCAATGTGCGCGCTCCCCCATCAGACCGGCCGCACCCTTGGCGAGCATCGCGTCGGCCAGCTCGCGGCCCAGGCGCGTGGCCCAGGCCGTCTGCTCGACGGCGGATGCCGGTACGTGACCGGTGGTGGACAGCTGCACCAGCGTCGAGCCGTCGATCGTGCCGACGACGCCACGCAGGCGCATTTCGGTGACAGCCTCCCCGTCGGCCTGGGGGTCGGCCAGCGCGCCCACAGGCGCACTGCAACCGGCCTCCAGGGCGGCGAGGAGGGTTCGCTCGGCGGTCACGGCGACCCGCGTGAACGGGTCGTCGAGTCCGGCGAGCCGGGTGGCGAGGGGTGCGTCGGAGGTGACGCACTCCACGGCCAGTGCCCCCTGCCCGGGCGCAGGCAGGACGGCGTCGGAGTCGATCAGCTCGGTCACCTCGTCGAGGCGGCCGACGCGGGTGAGGCCGGCCGCCGCCAGGACGACGGCGTCGAGCTCCCCCGAACGGACGAAACCGATCCGGGTGTCGACGTTGCCCCTGATGGGCACCGTCTCGATCCGGTGGCCCAGGGTACGGGCCCAGGCGTTCAGCTGCGACATCCGGCGCGGCGAACCCGTCCCGATGCGGACGGGCGCCGCGTCGGTGCCCGCCGCGGTGAGCTGCTCGAACGTCAGGCCGTTCCGGGCGATCAGGGCGTCGCGCGGGTCGACGCGCGGCGGCACCGCCGCGATCGTCAGCTCGGCGGGCTGGTCGGTGGGGAGGTCCTTGAGCGAGTGGACGGCGAGGTCGATGTCGCCCGCGAGCAGCGCGTCGCGCAGCGCGGACACGAACACGCCGGTGCCCCCGATCTGCGCCAACTGCTCGCGCGAGACGTCCCCGTAGGTGGTGATCTCCACCAGCTCCACGTCCCGGCCGGTGAGCCGGGTGATCTCGCGGGCGACCTGGCCCGACTGCGCCATCGCGAGGGCGCTTCGGCGGGTGCCCAGCTTCAGTGGGCGTTCAGTTCTCATGGCCGCTCCTGTTCGGCTTGCTGACAGCGGCGACCGTCTGCGGGTCCAGGTCGAAGAGTTCACGCAGGGCGTCGGCGTAGCTGGCGCCGCCCGGCTCCCCGGCGAGCTGCTTGACCCGCACGGTGGGCGCGTGCAGCAGCTTGTCGACGACGCGCCGCACGGTCTGCGTGATCTCGGCGCGTTCACGCTCGTCCAGGCCGGGCAGCCGGCCTTCGAGCCGGGCCATCTCCCCGGCCACGACGTCGGACGCCATGGTGCGCAGGGCGATGACGGTCGGAGTGATCGTCGCGGCACGCTGGGCGGCGCCGAAGGCGGCCACCTCGTCGCCGACGATGCCGCGCACGGCGTCCACGTCGGCGGCCATCGGCGCGTCGGCGGCGGCCTCGGCCAGCGACTCGATGTCCACCAGCCGGGCGCCCGCCACCCGGTGCACGACGGCGTCGACGTCCCGGGGCATGGCGAGGTCGAGCAGGGCCAGGGGCGACGTGCGCCCGGCGACGGCCGCCTCGACGACGGCGGCGGACAGCACGAGCCCGGTCGCACCGGTGCAGGAGACGACCACGTCGGCGGCGGCCAGCTCCCGCGGGACGTCCGTGATGGTCGCCGCCCGGCCGCCCAGCGAGGCGGCGAGGCGGTCGGCACGCTCCAACGTCCTGTTGGCGATCACCAGTTCGGTGACACCGGCGCGCCACAGCGTCGTGGCGGCCAGCGCGGACATGGACCCGGCGCCGATGACGAGCGCCCGCTTGTCCTTCGCCCACCGCTCGACGTCCGGCGCCTCGGCCTCGGCGGCGGCGAGCTGCTCCAGGCCGAAGGTCACCAGCGACTGCCCGGCCTTGTCGATGCCCGTCTCGCTGTGCGCGCGCTTACCGACCCGCAGGGCCTGCTGGAAGAGGTCGTTCAGGAGCTTGCCCGCGCTGTGCTGCTCCTGGGCGACGGCCAGCGCGTCCTTGATCTGGCCGAGGATCTGCCCCTCGCCGACGACCATGGAGTCCAGCCCGCAGGCCACCGAGAAGAGGTGGTGGACGGCCCGGTCCTCGTAGTGGACGTACAGGTAGGGCGTCAGCTCCTCCAGCGCGACGCCGCTGTGCAGCGCGAGCAGCGTGGAGAGCTCGGCGACGCCGGCGTGGAACTTGTCGACGTCCGCGTACAGCTCGATGCGGTTGCAGGTGGACAGCACCGCCGCCTCCGTGGCGGGCTCGGCGCCCACGACGTCCGCGAGCAGCGGCCCCCGGGCGTCGGGGGCGAGGGCGGCCCGCTCCAGGACGCTGACGGGTGCGCTGCGGTGGCTCAGGCCGACGACGAGCAGACTCATGCCGGCATCACGGCGGGGACGTCCCCGTCGGGCCCTGCCTCGGTGTCGTCGTCCGCGTCCTCGGCCGCCCGGCGCGTCACGGACACGGCGGGCGGAGCGGCCGGGGCGGCGGTGTCCGCGGCCTCGGTGTCCAGCTCGCCGGCCTTGCGCTGCTCGTGGAAGGCGAGGATCTGCAGCTCTATGGAGAGGTCCACCTTGCGCACGTCCACCCCGTCCGGCACGGACAGCACGGTGGGCGCGAAGTTCAGGATGGACGTCACCCCGGCGGCCACCAGCCGGTCGCAGACCTGCTGCGCGGCCCCGGCCGGGGTGGCGATGACGCCGATGGAGACGCCGTTGTCGGCGATGATCCGCTCCAGCAGGTCGGTGTGCTGGACCTCGATCCCCGCGACGATCTTCCCGGACATGGCCGGGTCGGCGTCGATGAGCGAGGCGACGCGGAAGCCCCGGGAGGCGAAGCCGCCGTAGTTCGCGAGGGCGGCGCCGAGGTTGCCGATACCGACGATGACGACGGGCCAGTCCTGTGTCAGCCCCAGCTCGCGGGAGATCTGGTAGACGAGGTACTCGACGTCGTAGCCGACGCCCCGGGTCCCGTAGGAGCCGAGGTAGGAGAAGTCCTTGCGCAGTTTGGCCGAGTTGACGCCGGCCGCGGCGGCCAGCTCCTCCGAGGAGACCGTGGGAACCGAGCGCTCGGACAGCGCCGTCAGTGCCCGCAGGTACAGCGGAAGTCGGGCGACGGTGGCCTCGGGGATCCCTCGGCTCCGGGTCGCCGGTCGGTGGTTTCGGCCAGTTGCCACGGTGCTCCTGCCGTTTGCGCCTGGGGTACCCCCAGCGCCTGCTGGGGGAGGTGAGCGGTCCTCTGTGCCGGGCGCGCCGGTACCGCTCCATCCCTGACAGGCTATGCCTTTGTGAAAGCGTGCACAAAGATGGTGTCCGATTTGTCCGCCCGAAGTGATCGGCGCCACACGCACCAACCCGGACACCTCCCTGCAACTCGCCGTCCCCCCGGGCGGTGGACGAGGGCTCCGGTCCCACCCTGTCACCGCCGACCGGCCCCGCCCAGCCCCGACGCACACCCTTCGACGCCGGGGCCCGCGGTGCCGCCCGCGGGCCCCGGCCCTGACCGGCGCCTCAGCGGGTCAGCGCGGTGCGCAGCCGGTCCGCGTCGACGCGCCAGAAGTCGTGCTGCGCGCCGTCGACCAGCACCACGGGGATCTGCTCCCAGTACCTGCGGTGCAGCTCGGCGTCCTGCTCGATGTCCTTCTCCTCCAGCACGGCGCCGAGCTCCCGGCACACCGCCGTGACGACCACCCGCGCGTCGTCGCACAGGTGGCAGCCCGGCTTGCCGATCAGGGTCACGGTCCTGGGGGCGGAGGGGGTCTGTGGGGTGTCCATGGCCCCCATTGTCCCGCCGGACGCGACCGGGTCACCGGGGCGTAACCGGAGCGCCCAGCTCCGCTGGCTATGCTCACTCCATGGGTGCACTGGCATGGCTCACCCCCCGTAAGCGCGCGGCGACCGAGGCGAGCGTTCTCGCCGGTGAGGCTTCGGCCGAGGCCGCGCGCAAGACCGAACGCACCGAGCCGGAGTTCCCCGTCGCGGGGGACGTCCGGGCCGCCGCCTTCTTCGACCTCGACAACACCGTCATGCAGGGCGCGGCGCTCTTCCACTTCGGCCGCGGCCTCTACAAGCGCCGGTTCTTCGAGACGCGGGAGCTGGCCCGCTTCGCCTGGCAGCAGACGTACTTCCGGATCGTCGGCTCGGAGAACCCGGAGCACATGGCCGAGGTACGGGCCAGCGCGCTGTCCATCGTGAAGGGGCACCGGGTCGCCGAGCTGATGGCCATCGGCGAGGAGATCTACGACGAGTACATGGCGGGCCGCATCTGGCCGGGCACCCGCGCCCTGGCCCAGGCGCACCTGGACGCCGGCCAGAAGGTGTGGCTGGTCACGGCCGCCCCCGTGGAGACGGCCACCATCATCGCGCAGCGGCTCGGCCTGACCGGCGCGCTCGGCACCGTCGCCGAGTCGGTCGACGGCGTCTACACCGGGCGGCTGGTGGGCGAGCCCCTGCACGGACCGGCCAAGGCCGAGGCCGTACGGGCCCTGGCCACGGCAGAGGGCCTCGACCTGGAACGATGCGCCGCGTACAGCGACTCGGTCAACGACATTCCGATGCTCTCGCTCGTCGGCTATCCGTATGCGATCAATCCTGACAGCCGGCTGCGCGAGCACGCCCGCGACAACGGGTGGCGGCTCCGCGACTACCGGACCGGCCGGAAGGCGGCCCGCGTGGGCCTGCCGGCGGCCGCCGGAGTGGGGGCCGTGGCGGGCGGCGCCGCAGCCGCCGTCGCCCTCCAGCGCCGCCGCCGTTAACCGGTTCCCCGGCCCGGACACCGTTCCCGACCAGCCACGGACCGGCAGCCGGCGCCCACCGCGGCGGGCGGCCGACCACGACCGTACGGGTGGTGCGCACCCGGCTCCGGACGGCCCATCCGGCCATCATTCCCCGGGCCGGGGCAGGGTAGTCCACCGAGACCCCCGCCAGCCCAACTCGGCCGTGAATCGACCCCACTTGATGCGTGAACGGTCAATCACCGTCACGCGTTCGAATCATGATCGATCGCCGTTCCGCAACGAAACGAACCGAATCGGCGATTTCGACAACTAGGCGTAGTGCCGCCAGCACTAAGGGTTATTCTCCTCAGACGCAATCCGGTGCCAAACGTCCCACCATCGGACGGTCGGTCCCGCACTGCACGTGATGGAAGCTCTGCCTCTGGGAGTCCCGTGTACCCACACGTCGGGGTTGACGCCTCGGGCCTGGCCAGGCTGCGCGATACGGTCGCCGACCGGCTGCGCTCACTCGTCCCCACCGCCTACGCCGTCCCCGCCCTGGCGGGGGCCGCCCCCGCCCACCCCGCCTACGCGCTGGCCGACCGGGCCACCGGTACCGCGCCCGCCACCGCACTCGGCAGACGCAGCCGCACCGGGGCCGCCGGCACGTCCACGGCCCGCCGCCCGGCGGCGGACAGCGACAGCCGCCGCATGATGGACCTGGTCGAGAGGGCCCAGGACGGCGAGGCCGACGCCTTCGGCATGCTCTACGACCAGTACGCGGACACCGTCTACCGCTACATCTACTACCGCGTCGGGGGACGTGCCACGGCCGAGGACCTGACCAGCGAGACGTTCCTGCGCGCCCTGCGCCGCATCGGCACGTTCACCTGGCAGGGCCGCGACTTCGGCGCCTGGCTGGTCACCATCGCCCGCAACCTGGTGGCCGACCACTTCAAGTCCAGCCGGTTCCGGCTGGAGGTCACCACCGGGGAGATGCTCGACGCCAACGAGGTCGAGCGCAGCCCGGAGGACTCCGTCCTGGAGCGGCTGTCCAACGACGCGCTGCTCGACGCCGTCCGCCGCCTCAACCCGCAGCAGCAGGAGTGCGTCACGTTGCGGTTCCTGCACGGGCTGTCGGTGGCCGAGACGGCCCGGATCATGAGCAAGAACGAGGGCGCGATCAAGACCCTCCAGTACCGGGCCGTGCGCACGCTCGCCCGGCTGCTGCCCGACGACGTCCGCTGACCGCCGGTCGCGCGCCGCCCCCGCACGGCTCGCGGCCGCGCCGTCCGCGCGTGGCGGCCCCGAACCCCTTCCGAGCCCCCTGGCATCTCACTCCGAGCGACCCCTCATGAGCCGAACGTCATCTTTTCCGTCACATCATCGTTCCTCCGTAACCCGGGCGCGCTGCCGCTCGTTGGGGGGTGTGCGGACTCCCCGCAGCCCCGCTCCGGCCGCCCGGCTTCACTCGTTCGGGTGTATCGGTAAGGGCTGTGCAACCTGGCGTACGGTCCCGGGAGTCACACGTGCTGACGTTAGGAGGTGCCGCCCGTGATCGGCTCCGTGTCCACGAACCGGCGGGCCGCCGCCTTCGCCCAGGCCCTCGACGAGCGGGCCGGGTCGGCGGCGGAGGATGCCGCGGCCGAGGCCCCGCACGCCGAGGCCCCGCACGCGGGGGCCGCCCCACCCGACGCCCACCGCGCGTCCGGCCGGGGCGAGCCCGCGGAGGAGGCCGAGCAGCGGCTCATGCTGTCGCTCGCGGAAGGGCTCGGCTCACTGCCCGCTCCCGAGCTGGACCCGGAGGTGAAGGCGGTCCAGCGGGCCCAGCTCATCGCCGCGATGGAGAACCAGTTCGCGCCGGGCGGCGCCCATGTGCCCGAACAGCGCTCCCGCTCCGGCAGGGGCGCCCACCGGGCGCAGCCGCTGAGCCGGCTCCGCCCCCGGACGCGGCTCAGCAAGGGCCTGGCCGCCGGCGGGCTGACCGTCGGTGTCGCCGCCGGCGCCTTCGGCGGTGTCGCCGCCGCCAGCACGGACGCCCTGCCCGGCGACACCCTCTACGGGCTCAAGCGGGGCATGGAGGACCTCAAGCTGGACATGGCGGGCGACGACTCCGAGCGCGGGCTCGTCCATCTCGACCAGGCCTCCACGCGGCTGAACGAGGCCCGGCGCCTCATGGAGCGCGAGCGCAGCGGCCCCCTCGACCACGAGTCGCTCGGCGAGGTCCGCAACGCCCTCACCGCGATGCGGGTCAACGCCGCCGAGGGCCACCGGCTGCTCAGCGGCCTCTACGAGCGGGACGGCAACCTCAACCCGATGCGCTCGCTGTCGGCGTTCACCGAGTCCCACCGCGGCGCCTGGGTCCAGTTGCGGGACCGGCTGCCCGCCCCGCTCCACGAGGTCGGCGAGGAGGTCACCTCCGTCTTCGACGCCATAAGCGAGGACGTGGACCCGCTCGCCGACCTGCTGCCGACCGAGCCGGACGCGAAGAACCGGGACACGACCACCGGTCCCGACGAGGCCACCGGAACGGAGCAGGACACCGTGGCTCCGACGGCGCCGCGCTCCGGTGCCCCCGGCAGCCCCGGTGAGGAGGACGGGCGGTCGCCCGACTCCGGCCAGCGACGACCCAGCCCCTCGGCCTCCGACGGCGGCAGCGCATCGCCCGACGAGGGCCTCATCGGTGAGCCCGGCCTGCTCGACCCGCTCCCCTCGGACGGCCCGAGCCTCCCCGGCACGGACCAACCGCCGCTGTCGGACCCGGAGATCACCATTCCGCCGCTCCTCCCCGGCGGCCTGCCCGGCCTCGGCCTCGACGTCGAGGACCAGGGCTGAGCCACTCCCGACCGGGTGCCCCACGGGGTACCGCGCCGGGTGCGCACGCCGTCGTGACGCACCCGGCTCCGCGCGGTACGCGGCACGCTCGCGTCGGGGGAACGCCCCGCGTCAGAAGAACACCGAGCGGCGCTGCACCAGCAGGTGGTAGAGCGTGCGCTGAATCGTCTCGCGCACCTGGTCCGTGAGGTTGAACATCAGCATCGGGTCGTCCGCCGCCTCGGGCGCGTACCCGTCCGTGGGAATCGGCTCACCGAACTGGATCGTCCACTTCGTCGGCAGCGGCACCGCGCCCAGCGGCCCCAGCCACGGGAACGTCGGCGTGAGCGGGAAGTAGGGCACGCCCAGGAGCCGGGCGAGGGTCTTGGCGTTGCCCACCATCGGGTAGATCTCCTCGGCTCCCACGATGGAGCACGGGACGATCGGCGCGCCCGCCCGCAGGGCCGTCGACACGAAGCCGCCCCGCCCGAAGCGCTGAAGCTTGTACCGGTCGGCGAAGGGCTTGCCGATGCCCTTGAAGCCCTCCGGCATGACGCCCACCAGCTCACCCCGGGACAGGAGTTGCTGCGCGTCCTGGGCACAGGCCAGGGTGTGGCCGGCCTTGCGGGCCAACTCCCCCACGACCGGCAGCGCGAAGACGAGGTCGGCGGCGAGGAGCCGCAGGTGCCGGTCGGCGGGGTGGTGGTCGTGCACCGCGACCTGAAGCATCAGCCCGTCCCACGGAAGGGTGCCGGAATGGTTCGCGACGACCAGGGCCGCGCCTGCCTCGGGCAGATGCTCCACGCCCCGGACGTCGACCCGGAAGTACTTCTCGTACACCGGGCGCAGCAGGGACATCAGCACCTGCTCGGTGAGGTCGGCGTCGTAGCCGAAGTCGTCCACGGGGTAGTCGCCGGTGAGCCGCCGCCGCAGGAACGACAGCCCGTGGGCGGCCCGGCGGTCCCATCCGTCGCCGAGGAGCCGGTCCAGCACGCCGGGCTCCGACCCCCGCCCGCCGATGCCCGCGTCCCGGTCCGCGTCCCCATCCGGACCCGGCGCACCGCGCGGCGCGACGACCTCCGGGCCGGGCTCACGACGGTCCGGGGCCGGCTCGGTGGCCGGAGCCGCCGAGCCGGAGGCCGGACGACCGACACCGCGCCCGCGCCGCCGCGCGCGGTCGTCGTCGAACGGGATGACCTTGGCGTCAGTCACGGGCGGACCGCCTCCTGGACTCGGTCGACGGCACGGGCGACGGCGCGCGGCGGCAGCAGACCCGGCCCGTGGCGCCGGGCGAAGCCGGCGAGGGCCTCGGCGGTGGTGTACCGGGGCTCGAACCCCAGCATGTCGCGCATCAACGAGGTGCGCACCACGCGCCCGTAGGTGAGGAGCCGGACGTACTCCGGTGAGAAGTCGGTGGCGCCGACCGTGCGCAGGGCGGTACCCGCCCAGCTCAGCGCGGGCAGCACGAGCGGGAGGGTCGGGCGTCCGAGCCGTCGGGCGCACTGGGAGAGGAGCAGCACGCCGTCGCCCGCGATGTTGAACGTCCCGTCGGGCAGCGTGCCGCGGCGCGGCTCCCCCGCCGCCAGCGCCAGTACGTCCAGGGCGTCGTCCTCGTGCACGAACTGCAGACGCGGGTCGTAGCCGAGGACGGTCGGCAGCACCGGAAGGGCGAAGTACCCGGCGAGCCCCTCATCGAGCGCCGACCCGAGGATGTCGGCGAACCGCAGGACGGTGACGGAGATGTCGGGGCGCCGCCGGGCGAACCCCCGTACGTAGCCCTCGACCTCCACGGTGTCCTTGGCGAATCCGCCACCGGGCAGCGTGCCCGACACCGTCGTCTCCTCGCACACGGCCGCGTCGCGCGGCGCCCCACCGTAGACGTGGGTGCTGGACCGCACCACGAGGCGCCGCATCGCGGGTGCCTGCCGGCAGGCACCGAGCAGCTGCATCGTGCCGATGACGTTGGTCTCCTTGACGGCGGCCCGGCTGCGCCGCCCCGCCGACGGGCCGCCCCCGACGTCGAGGTGCACCACGGTGTCCACCGCGCGCCCGACGACGAGCTTGCCGATCGACGGGTGGCGGATGTCGGCCTGGACGAACTCGGCGTCGCCGAGGGGCTCGTCGGGCGGGACGACGTCCACGGCGAGGACGGAATCGACGTCGGACTCGCGCTGGAGGCGGCGGACGAACCGGCCGCCGATCCGCCGGGCGGCTCCCGTGACGAGAACGACCCTGCCCACGTGCCCTCCTCGCAGCCGGGTGCAACAGCCGAGGCCACCGTATCGGGTGAGGGTTTCCGCGTCGTGACCCGCACACGTCGCCGGACGCGAACCGGACGCGAAAACGCCGCAGCCCCCACTCGCCATCGCGAAAGGGGGCCACGGAGGGGTCCGGTACTAGGACCTGCGTGCTCGGCGCTCGCTCACTTCTTGTTGCGGCGCTGCACACGCGTGCGCTTGAGCAGCTTGCGGTGCTTCTTCTTCGCCATCCGCTTGCGCCGCTTCTTGATAACAGAGCCCACGACTACCCTCGCTCACTTGATCACTCGGTGCGGGGCGTCCGAGCCCACACGACCTACGGTGCCCCAGCCTACCCGGCACCGAGTGGTGGTCGTGATCCGAGGGTCTCCGTACTTCTGTCTCAGGCGCTTTCCACCCCCACATACGACTGTTGGAGGTATTCGTGAACGGCGTTCTCCGGGACGCGGAACGAACGGCCCACCCGGATGGCCGGCAGATGACCGCTGTGCACCAAGCGGTACACGGTCATCTTGGACACGCGCATCACCGCGGCCACTTCCGCCACGGTCAGAAAGTTGACCTCGCTGAGAGGCTTCTCACCAGCAGCCATGTCACACCTGAACCTTTCGCACATGTCGGGCACCGGCTTCCCCTCCGATGCACCTGCTCGCATGCGCGCTCCTCCCCAGATTAGGGGCGGGTGATGCAAGTGGGGAAGAGGAGTAGCGATCGGCCTCCTACTGTGACAGACAGGCGCGATTGAGTACATAGCGCGTGAGCGCCCGGTAGCTGCCGGGCCGCGCAGCGTCATCGACCGGGACGGCGACCGCGACCCGTCCCTCGGCCTCTCCGACGAACGGGGCCGGATCGTTCACGTCCGCCGGCCCGATCGCCTCCACACCGAGCTGACCTGCGCCGCAGGCCCACCCGTGATCTCCGATCACCAGTCCGGGCAACGGCTCGCCGGCGGCGGCCAGCGCGTCGAGCGCGAGACGCAGTGGCAGCGGGGAGTGCGTGTGTGCGCCCGGCGCATCGGGGGCGCACAGAGTCGCGCCCTCTCTGACGAGTGCCACTCCTCGTACGTAGGACAACGTGCACGCCCGTACGCCGAAACGAGTCGCCAAATCGATACATCGCCCCTCGGCCGGCGTCAGGACCCGGCAGCCCGCCCCCTCCAGGGCCGCCGCCAACGCCCCGTAGAAGCCGAGCAACGCCCCCGGGTGCCCGGTACCGAGCAGCACCGGCGACCGCAGGGACGCCGCGCGGGCGAGCCGGTCCGCGAAGACGTCCAGCGCGGAGAGGGTCAGCGCGGGATCGATCGTCTCCCGGCCGGTCACCACACGCGGATCCGGCGAGTTGCCGCAGCGCGACCCCATCAGGGTCAGCAGCCGCCGCAGGTCCCACACGCCCTCCGGTTCCAGGCCCAGCAACGCCCGGGGATCCCCGGCCGCGAACAGTCGGTAGCGCACGAGACTCTGCTCCCGCGTCGTGGAAACGGTTCCGGCCAACCCGGCCGCGACGAGATGCGCCCGCAGGGCGTCCTGACCCACCACAGGCAGCATCGTGCCGTCCGGCGGGACGGCCCGGACCGGAACGGCCGCGCGTCACCCGTCGGAGTGCTGGCGGGAGGTGCGGTGCGGTCGGGGTGCGGGGTCCTACGGCAGCAGGCCGTGGGCGGGGAACACCGCATGACGTGTCGCCCGCACCGCCTGGTCCAGCGCGTCGGCGGGGTCGTACCCGGACGTCTCCCAGTCCCGCCACACGGGTTCACGCCCGTCCGTCATCCGACGCGGGGCCGCCTGTCGCGTCGCGGCGTACACCGTCCGGCGCCACTCCTCCGGCACGGGCGCGGCGGGCTCGATCGGCGCCCCGGCGGCGACGGCCACCAGGTGCGTCCACGTCCTGGGGACGACGTCGACGACGGCGTACCCCCCGCCGCCCAACGCCAGCCAGCGGCCGTCCGCGTAGGCGTGCGCCCACGCGTGCAGGGCCACGGCCGCGGCACGCTGGGCGTCCACCGTGACGGCCAGGTGCGCGAGCGGGTCCTCGATGTGCGTGTCGGCACCGTGCTGCGTCACCAGGACCGTCGGGCGGAAGGCCGCCAGCAGCTCCGGCACCACGGCGTGGAGGGCCCGGAGCCAGCCGCCGTCCGCGGTCCCGGGCGGCAACGCCACGTTCACCGCGGACCCTTCCGCGTCCGCGCCGCCCGTCTCCTCCGGCCAGCCGGTGCCGGGGAAGAGAAGACGGGGATGCTCGTGAAGCGAGATGGTCAGCACCCGGGGGTCGTTCCAGAACGCCGCCTGCACACCGTCACCGTGGTGGACGTCGACATCCACGTACGCCACCCGCTCCGCCCCCGACTCCAGGAGCCGGGCGATGGCGAGCGCGGCGTCGTTGTAGACGCAGAAGCCGGCGGCGGAGCCGGGCATCGCGTGGTGCAGGCCCCCCGCGAAGTTGACGGCGTGCAGCGCCTCCCCCCGCCACACGGCGTCGGCACCGGCGATCGACTGGCCCGCGATGAGGGCCGAGGCCTCGTGCATCGCAGGGAAGGCCGGATCGTCCTCCGTGCCGAGCCCGTACGAGCCGTCGGCCCCGGCCGGGTTCTCCGACACCCGCCGCACGGCGTCGATGTAGTCGGCACGGTGGACCAGCCCCAGCGAGGACGTCCCCGCCGGCTTGCCGGCCACCACCTCCGTCCTGCGGTCCAGTCCGAACGCCTCGACGAGCCGCATCGTCAGGGCCAGCCTGACCGGGTCCATCGGGTGTCCGGGGCCGAAGTCGTAGGCCGTCACCGCCTCGTCCCACATCACACGTGCTCCGCCACTCATACGGCCACCGTATCGACAGCACCTACAACGAAACAGCACTGTGGGCGAGGCCACACGCGTAACGCGGAAAAGCCCCGTTGGACCAGGTCCAACGGGGCTTCCCCACACA
>NZ_JACXYU010000012.1 GCF_014779715.1 Streptomyces chumphonensis | reverse complement strand
CCAGTCGCGGTAGTGGAGGCGCACGCCGGCGCGGGTGCACAGCCGCTCGACGAGTTCGCTGTCGTCAGGGTCGGCGCCCTTGGTGGACACTCCGCGGTCGGCGGCCAGGGCGAGGGCCGTGGCGCGCACGCCTCGTTTGCTGCCGCAGAAGACCAGGACGCTGCCTCCTGTCTCGGTGATGCCACGGGCGATCCGTACAGCCTCGACGGTGCGGGCGTGGGAGCGGACGTTCCATTCAGGGGCTTCGGCCGCCTCTGGCAGGAGAGGGAGTTGCCAGGTCAGGCGTGTCGGGCGCCAGGGTGAGCGGATGAGGCGCGCCCCCAGCCAGTCGGTGACCTGCCCGGCGTTGGCGACGGTGGCGGACAGGCCCACGATCCGGACCTGGGCGCTGTCTTCGCGGACCCGGGCCAGGAGCGCTTCTAGGACCGGGCCGCGGGTGGGATCCCCGAGCAGGTGGATCTCGTCCACGATCAGGCAGCCCACTTCGGCGAGGGCGGCGCGCAGGGAGCCGGTGCGGCTGATCGCCTCGAACTTCTCGGTGGTGGCCACCCACAGGTCCGCGGTGCGGATGAGTTCGGCGTCGACGGCGTACTCGCCGGTGAGGCGGACGACGCGGCGGCCGGCGCGTCGCCAGGTCTCCAGGTCGCGGTCGAGTTCGTCGGTCAGGGACCGCTGGGGCACCAGCCAGGCCGCTTTGCGGCCCCGGGTGTGGGTCTGGAGGGCTGCGACCATGCCGATGGCGGTCTTGCCCGCGCCGGTGGGTGCGACGATCGTCAGGTGCTGGTCGGTTTCCAGGACAGCGGGGACGGCGGCGGCCTGGACGGGGTTGAAGGTCGGGTGCGGCAGTAGTTCCTGCCAGCCTTCGGGGACCAGGTCGGCCACGGGAACGTGGGTTGCCGCGTCGTTCGCGGGCAGGTCCGCCAGCGCGTCCCACTGTGCGGCGAAGGCGTCGCGGGCTGCGTAGGCGGCCGGGCCTGCCGCCGGTGCGGCAGTGGCGGTGAGGGCCACCAGGTCCGTGGCGCCGCCCAGGTCCCCGACGGTGCCGACCTGCTCAGCCTCTGTCCAGTGGTCTGCGCTGCGGACCGGGACGTCGTGTTGGGCCAGGAAGGTGCGCAGTGCGTCGAAGTCGGGGCCGGCCGGGACGATGACGCGGATGTCCTCGGCTGCTGTCAGCATCTGCTTGGACGGCCGCCAGTCCGGGGCGGTCACTTTGCACCACAGCAGGGCGCGCTGTTCGGTATCGGCCGGGAGGGCGAGGTGCGGCGGCCATACATGCGCGGGCTGCCGTTTCGCGGAGGTGGTGGGGCCGGGCGGGCAAGGCTCCGCGGGCCGTTCGGTCGTGGTTGTGGCGAGGGGAGGAGGGCTGGGAGCGGTCGATTTCGGTTGTGGGGTCACGGGAGAGGTGGTCGCGCCCGTGCGCGGTTCGCGGGGAGCGGTCAGCTTGTCGTAGGTCTTCACCCCCAGGTCGGCCAGGGTGTAGGCCTGGGGGCAGGCCGGGCACACCACGGCGACGTAGCGGTACTGGCGGCCGCCGGATTCGTAGGGGCGGCGCAGTGAGTGCAGCGTCGCCTCGCACGTGGGGCAGGGGCGAGGGACTTCTTCCTGGTAGGACCATCCCGGCTCCCGGAAGCGCGCCAGGAGTCCGTCCTCGTCCAGGACGGACTGCCAACGCTGCCTGACCAGTGCGGCGACGGTGGTTGGCGACGTCTGTTCGTCAGTCACATCCACAGCGCAACTTTCCCATCTCGTAGTGCGGTTGCGGCGAGCACGCGAGGGGGTGCTCCGGTGCGCAAGTGCTGTCCGTGTGAGGTTTGTTGGTGCGGTTGTTGGTCCTGTCCGGTGGTGCCTTGCGGGATGGGCTGCGGGGGGCGGTGACCGGGGGTCCGTAGCGCCGGGTGGCGTCGTCGAGTCTGGTCCGAAATGGCGCAGGCAGTGCCGGCCTCTGTGCGTCTCACGGGACGGTCGCCGTGGTGGCCTGGTCACGTGGACGATGTGGGCGCCCGAAGTGGTCGTCATCGTGGGTGTACCAGTACGGGTGGGGCGGGGCCTTCGTCACGCTTGGGCCGGGGTCCGTGCAGAGAGGGCCGCTTTCGGTGATGAGGGTTACCCACACCCCCGGGCCAGCGAGGGGGCCGGCTGGTGATGGGGTACTCGCACGCGTCGCAGACGATGAGGGGCACGCCACGGAGCCGCAGTTTCACGTGGAGTGCTGCTGGGTGGAGTTCGGGCACGTGGTCGGTGGAGGGGCTCAGGAAGGCGAAGCGCACACCCATGTTCCAGGCCGCGATGTCACACGTGTCGTTCCAGTGGCGCACCTCGGAGACGGCGTAGCGGGCTCCCCATCCGAATCGTGGGTAGCCGTGCGGGTCTTCTTCGGCGAAGGCCTCCAAGCCCTTGGCTCGGTAGTCGGGGCGGTCAGCTTGGACTTCTGCTTCCAAAGAGGGGCGCAGGGTGTCGTGGAGCTGTTGTAGTTCGGCGAGCACGCTGTCCCGGGTACGGCCGCGGTCCTCGGATTGCAGCCACCCGCACTTCACGGCGGCTGCGAGCGAGAAGTCCAGGAGGATGGCTTGTTCCACGGTGGCGCCGCGTTGGGTGGCGATCATCTGATGCCGCATGGGGGCACCGTCCGTGTTGGCCCACCACTCAACGCGTGCTCCTCCTTCCACCGCTGCCGCGGCAGCGTCGGTGTCGCGGATAGTGGTTGAGGAAGTCGTCCCACAGGTCGCCGGCTGAGGCGTCAGTGCCCTCCACGGGCGGCCACGGGCAGGGGCCGCGGCGGCGCCTTTGGGGGTGCGGAAGGGCTTTCGGGGCTTACGGCGCTTTTTCGGCATGGGCTTACCTCGCTGTTCGGCAGCTGCATCTGCGACTCGCCTTAGCGTGTGCGGCGATGTCGCTTGCCGAGACGGTCGCCCTTAGCGTTGGGGTGCTGGGCCAAGCGCGCGAGCCGGGTCCTACTGTTCAGTGATCACCTGTGAACGTCTGCCCGCATGCGGCACTGAGGTTCGAAAGCGGTGTGCTCGCGGCGCCGTGAACAGACTGCGCGAGCGGTGCGTGGAGGGATGCGCCGACAGTGAGGTCGAGGTACCAGCAGGCGGCGGACGGGTGTTCCCCGCTCGCTCACTCGTCGAGTGGCTCTCACGCTTCCGTGTACGGGCCGGTGCTGGCCGACCTCAGGCTCCGTGGACGTGCGTGGGCGGTTCGTGCCCGGCGCACAGAGGTCCAAGTAGTTGATCGATAGGGGCGTCGAAGGCGTGGGCGAGGGCGTGCCATGTGGCGAGGCTGCCGACGGTTCGGCCCTGCTCGATCTCGATGAGTGTGCGGCGGGACAGGCCGCTACGAGCGGCGAGTTCGTCGTAGGACCATTCGCGTGCCGCCTCTGGCTGAGCACCCTCCACTTCATGACGCTCTGCTCCCCTCCGGCTCAGTGGCCCCGCTGCAGCGGTGTACGCGGTAGGCGCCGTCCGGGGCGGGTACTGACGGCTCGATTCTCTCAGTGGCCCGCTGCCGACCCCTCTCGAGATTGGCTGGGCGGTGGCACGGCGACGCAGCTGGGTCTCCGAGCGGCCCCGCACCATAGGGGTGCTGCCTCAGACGGCTGGGTGGTGTGCTGTACCAGCACGCGGGGAGGGCACGCCTGCCGGCTGGCGAAGTTGATCGGGAATGAGGTCGCCGTGACGGTGCTGGAGGTAGGCGAGGGCCTGCCCCAGGGAGGGGTTGTGGTCGATGCCGTTCTTGACGAACTCCAGCCGCTGCTTGGCTTCGCGCAGGATCTCGGACCAGGTGCGCACCCAGACTCGGACGCTGGCGTGCTCGTATTGGGTGGGTTCGCTGTACAGGCCCTCGGGCTTGTTAGCCTGGCGGAGAGAGGGCTTGAGCCTGTCCTTGACCGAGCGGACGACCAGGTAGAAGTCCCAGGTCGTTTCGACGTTGGCGAATCGGGGCTCGTTCAGTACGGCCTGCATGTAGTCGTCAACCTGCAGCGCCTGGTCACGGTCGGCGTCAACGGAAGGGGCTTTGAGCTCGATCACGAGGTGCCGCACACGGTCATGTTCATGGCTTTCCGCAGAGAGCATCAGGTCCACCCGCCGGGTGCTGCCGTCGACCACGCGAACGGGTCCGTCGGGGGTCGGATCCCAGCCGACTGCCCGTCGGTGGTGTTCCAGCATGCGGGTCAGGCCGATCTCACTGCTGCGCATCATGTTGAACTCTTCGCCGAACACCCACAGCTCGCGTTGCAGGATCTTGTGGAGGTGGTCGCGTTCCTTGACGACGCCGTAGGTATCCACGTCGAACACGAGGTGCTCGAGAGCGGTCAGGAACTGCAGCCGCGAGGTGACGATGGACGATGCGCGAATGATGTTGGACAGGCTGGTCTGCTGAAGCAGGCCGTGCAGGTGACTGACGTCTTCCCCGCTGAGACTCAGTACCCTTTCCAGGATCTCCACCATCTCGTCAGGGTTGTGGCGCAGGGAGTTCTGCAGCAGTGACAGCGTGAGCCGCTTCTTCGTCCGATCGCCGGTGATGTGGCGGTTGATGGAGGTGGCGACCAAATCGAACGTCGCCTGCTCGGCGCGAGCCTGGTCATCTATGGCTTGACGTGAATAGGGGTAGACGCCCTCTTCGATCCACCGGTCCACGAGCTGTCGGCGCTGGCGTCGTCGCCGTTCTTCGAGCCGGGTGCTGATCCACTCGCGGGTTACGCGCAGCAGAGGCCCCAGGGGAGTGTCACCGCCCAGCGTGATGAGGTGGACTTCGTTGCGGTGCTGAGGCATGGGAGCCCACAGAACGTAAGCAGTGTAGGAGAAGTCAGCGTGCTCAGCGGAGACGTCGAGGCTTTCCACCGGGGCGCTGGCGTCGTCGCATAGAGCGATGGTCCGCACTGCTCCCGTGCGCCAGTGGATCAGCCGGATATGGAAGGGGTGCGTTTGTCCTTCGTAGTCGAAGCTGAGGTCCTCGAATTCCTCGGCTTGGATCTGGGTCTGCGGGTCGATGCGCTGACCGTCATAGGTGACCCGGACATCTGGCCATGTCAGCAGGTAGGGGGCGAGAGCTGCCGTGATCTGGGCGGCAGCCTTGGGTTCCAGAAGCCTGTTAAGGTGGCTGGCCTGTTTCCCCCACAGCTCAACCTTGGTACCCGAACGATCCGTCTCGGCTGCTGGCTGTGAGTCGATGGTCCACGTCGTTCGCCGACGGACGTCCGACTCAATGGTGGTACGCATCATGGCGCCGTCAGTTGCGCGGGCCGTGCTCGTCCAGCGCGTCGAGTCGCCCAAGGCGAAGGCCCGCAGACGCCCGCGGCCAGCCTTTCCGTGGAGCGGGCGCCCGAGCCGGTCAGTTGTGCCACCTACGCGCTTGTTCGAGTTTCCAACTCGCCTGAAGGCAGTCCACGCCTTCTCCGGAGTGATGCCGTCCCCATCGTCACTGACGACAATCTTGTCCACGCCCGTGGTACCGGCTCGCTCGATGATCACGTCGACCTTGTTGGCGTCAGCGTCAAGTGAATTCCACACCAGTTCCAAGACAGCCTTGACGGCCTCTCGCTCGTGCGAGAGCTGCCGCACCAGGTCATCCCCGGCTTCCAGGAGTACGTGATCCGCCATAACAGCCCATCCTTAGCAGGATGGAACAGTTTGTCCATCCCACATCAACACCACGTAGTGCCTGTGGACTCCACGGACAGTGCGTCGCTGACCCAGGCCCGGTCCTGCCGGTCGGTGCCAGACAGCTCGTCCGGTCTGGCTGCTGCAGCGTCCGCCCCAGCGCCGGAGCAGCCAGGTGGTAGAACCGGGCATGACCTTCATAACGCCGGGCGTGGCCGCTGCCGGCATCAAGGCCACGGGCAGCGTGGCCAGCGCTCTGATCGGACGGTACCGGCCCACAGGCGTGCCCCGGCTGGGTAGCAACGAGGACCGCGCGGAGGCATACCGGCGGCTGCTGGACGCATCCGCCCGCTCGTTCGGCTACGCCTACCAGTTCGCCCATCTCCGTCGGGAGGCCGGGCGTGCGGCGAACAAGGTGCTGCTGGGCCAGTTGCCTCAGGCGTGGGAGCTCGGCAGCGAACTCATCGGCGCGCTGCAGGGGGTGCGGCTGTGCGGCAGCGTGCACGTCATCGCCACCGCGGAGATCCTCGTTGCTGCCACCAGCGACCTGAACCTGGGCGAGAAGAACGCCGACCGCTTCCAGCGACAAGCCGAGGCCGTGGTGGCCGCCCGTGATGCGTTCCTGGATATCTGCCGGGAAGACCTCGCCTACACCGCCCGCTGGTGGCAGGTGCGTCGACGGATCAAGGAGCGCCGCTTCCTGCGCGAGCAGGCCGCGCACTGAGGCCCCGGTGATGGCTACGGCTGCCGATGTAAGGGTGATCAGCATGCGCCATATCGCGTTCGCCTGACGTGAGGTCACATGCTTCCCGCATGGTGTTGGAGCGAGCCTTGATCCTCGGTCTCCTGGTGCGCCCTGTCATCGAACCTTACGCGTGTGTCGCCGAAGGTTGATCGTTACCGGCACCTCTATCAGGCCGTTGGAGAGATACGCCCGATGGGTCAGACAGCGCGTAGCCGCGGCCCCTGGAGATCTCCTGATCCTCAGCAGTGGTGTCAGAGGTGGCTTCTGCCGCCTCCTCTGCTGTGTCCTGGGCCCCGGGGCGGAACTTCGTCTTAAGGTGCGGCGTCACCTTCATGGTGGCGGCGGTGAGCGCACCGCCCGCTACCGCGGAGACCGCGACAAGCCCGGCGACGGCTCGTCTCCCGTTGAGCAGGTCCGCGTGGCCGACCAAGGTCCGGGCGCCGTCGCGCAGGAGCGTGCTGTACCCGCCGCTCGCCGAGTTCGACAGGGCTGTCCCGACCGCGCGCTTCACCAGCATCAGTTCCCAGACTGAGCCACCCCAGCGAATGTGTTCATGAGGCCACTGTAGGAGGCTCCTGGGAGAGGAAGCGGCGGTTTGCCGCGAATCTCCGGCCCGGCCCTGACCAACGTGACCAGTCTTCGATTACACAGCCGGCTTCCCGATCGACGCACCGTCTCTTACCGGAACGCGCTTCGCCCATTCGAATGCCAGTGAATGTCTAACATGGCGTTAGGTTTTTATGTATCCTGTTGCCATGAGTGGTGAGCTTGGGGCTGATGGGGTCGCGGCGCTGCTGGCGGAGGCGAAGCTGGCGGCGGCCTTTGACGATCCGGCGGAGCGGGTGCGGTTGCGGAAGGCGGCGGGGTTGTCGCTGGAGCAGGTGGCGAAGGCGGTGGGGGTGGGGCGGCAGACGGTGGCGAACTGGGAGGCGGGCGGGATGCCGTCCTCGCCGTCGCGGGGGAAGTACCTGCGGCTCCTGGAGGGGCTCGCGCAGATCCACCCCGCCCCCGCCCCGGCGCAGGAGCCGCACACCGCCGTGCAGCCGCAGCCCGCCCCCGGTGCGCCGCAGGTCCAGGCCGCGCAGGCGCCGGCTGCGGAGAGCCCGGTGGCACGGGAGGCGCGGGCCGGGCACGCCCGGCACCAGAACCGGCGCCGCACCACCTCCACCGAGCAGGTCCACGCGGAACTGCGGGAGAAGATCGCCGCGGCCGTGGACCAGGAGCTGACCCGGGCCGGCGGTGACGCGGACGCTGCGGCTGGGGCGCTGGTCAAGCAGGCGATCCCGGACGTGATGGCCCTGTTCGCCCGCACCCGGGCGCAGGCGCGGTATGAGCACACGGCCTATCCGGCGCTGCCGGACATCCTGCGTAAGCCGTCGAAGTCGGATCCGGATCTGATCTGGGAGGCGCGGCCGTCGTGGCGGCATCCGGGGTTTCGGCGTCATCCGGATGGTGAGGTGGGGGTGACGGCGCTGGACGTCAACGCGGCCTACCTGTCGGCGTTGAAGACGTGGCTGCCGATCGGGAAGCTCACCCACACCGTCGGTGGGGAGCATGACCGTAAGCGGGCCGGGGTGCATCTGATCACGCCGCCCGTCTGGGAGCATGCGGATCTGCCGTCGCCGTTGGGGGATCGGGAGGAGGCGGGGCCGGTGTGGGTGACGGAGCCGACGCTGCGGCTGCTGCTGCGCCTTGCCGGGCCCAAGCACCGGCTGGTGGAGGCGCCGGTCATCCACGAGTCGTGGACCTCGAACGCGACCGAGACCTTCCTCGACAGCCTGCGCCAGGTCCTCGCCGCCGCCCGCGCCGACGCCCTCGCCGCCGGGGACGAGGTGACCAACACCTATGTGAAGGCGATGTACTCCAAGTTCGTCTCCACCCTGGGCGAGTCCTCCCACAACCGCGACATCGCCCGCCCGGACTGGATGCATCTGATCCGCTCCCAGGCCTTCGCCAACCTGTGGGGCCGCGCGCACAAGGCCCACCAGGCCGGGCTGGGAGTGATGTGCGCGCTGGGCACCGACGAACTCCACCTCGCCGGAGACTGGCGGCAGACCTGGGCTGAGGGGCGGGGGCTGGCGGAGATGAAGGTCAAGACCGACCGCGACGGACAGCCCGTCACCTACACCGTCACCGCTGTCGGCGGGGGCCGCTGATGGCCGGGCGGTGGATGAACCTCGGCCACTACAACGCCCACGGCATCCCCGGCGCCGACGCCCTCGGCGCGGGGATCGAGCGGATGGTCACCGGCATCACCTCCCCCGCCGACACCGAACGCGGCATCGCCGCCCGCCTGCGCTACCTCACCGCATCGGCCGCCGGCTACGCCGCCATAGAACGCGCCGGGATCAACGTCACGCCCCGGACGCTGTTCGCGTGGCTCGCCGAGGAACGCCTACCCAACAAGGCCAACCAGCAGAGGCTGGACGCGGCGTACTGGGACCTGCGGCGCCACAACGTCGCCGCCGACCTCAAACGCCGACTGACCACCCGGGGCGGAACCCGCATCGAGATCGACCCCGTCGACCAGACCCGTGTTGACCCCCGCCACCGCCGGGATCTCCAAACCCGGCGGTTGACCGTGCGGCCCCGGCACTGGGACGTCGCCGTCGACGCCTGGCTCACCGACGACGCCGAGACGCTGGACGCGGTCTGGGACGAGGTCATCCACGACCTCGGCAGTGAGTACGACTCGTTCGCCTACGTCTCCTCCATCGGCTGGAACGCCTGAACCCGTGGGCGCCCTCAGACACCTGGGGCGTCTGGTGCCCGAAGAGTGCTGCGCATACGGCCGTGCGGACGACGACCGTGCCCGCACGTGGTGTATTAACCCGGAATGCCCAATCGGCGAGGCCGGCCGTGACGCTCGCTACGAGGAGGCGCCGCCCGTATCCGCTCACCGGCTCGAGGACGATGCGCTCTTCCAAGATCACAGTGTGATAAGGCCGTACCGGAATCCGACGCGCTCGGCGTGTCTGCGGCAGATCATGTCCTCATCACATGCCGTCCCTTGGGGAGAACATGCGCAACTCGCTCCGCAGCGCCGAGCTCCTGCTGCCCTTGGTATTGACCATCGGCTGCGCCAGCGACGACAAGCCGGCGATCGAGCCGGCTCCGGCATCGCCCGCCGCCTTGCCGACCGAGCAGCCGCCGTCCGATGCTCCCAGCTCGCCGAAAGCTGCGCCCGAGCCGCTGCCCCTGGGCAAGGCGTGGGAATGGGGGCACGAAGACAGCGAGACGGTGATCGGTGCGAGCGGCAGCACCACGGCGGTCGCCTACCATCAGCCCATCACCACCATCGAACCCTACGATCCCGGCATTCCCGACGAGACGTGGGGCCAGCTCGAGGCGAAGGTCTGTGTCGAAGAGGGGGAGATCGTCGTCTCCCAGTTCCCGTGGTCGCTCGCCTTCCCCGACGGCGCCCGGGTCGATATCACCGGCCTCACCGGCGGCGACTTGCCCCGGCCGCAATTCCCCATGGACGCCCCCGTGCGCGCCGGGGGCTGCGTAAGGGGATTCGTCATGTTCCCCGTCCCCAAGGACCAGCGGCCCGAGCGCATCATCTACGCGCCGGAGGGGGCAGGGGAAGGCGGCTACGTCGAGTGGTCAGTCCCCGCATCATAGCCTCGGAATCCTTGGAGAAGTCATGACCGAACGCATGCCCGTCCGTGTACTGCTGCTGTACGGAGACCAAGCGGAGCTGACGACACCCCACCGAAGCGGCAGCGATCCGGAACGCATACCGGCGAACCGTATTGCCGCCGATACCGGAATTCCCGTCACAGAGCTGCCAGGCGAACGACTGACCGCCGTTGTAGACAACGGAGAACTGGTCCGCTTCGAACGAGACTGACGAGAGGGGAACGCGGGAGGGCCGGGCGAGTTCCGGCCTGCTCTCCATACCGTCAACCAAGCCGAGGGTTCGCGTCCCGGCCGACCGAAATCAACCAGGAAGCCGAGGGCTTCGCGCAGGGTGGAGTACTACGCGTGGGTGAACGGGTGACAGGACCTCTCGCTCCCTGCTCACCAACCAGGCCGACGCGGACAAGACTCCTCGTGGACGCGTGCGTCCTCGGGCGCACGAAGAGGTACGTGAAGTGGGCTTCTTCGGTCAGAACCCTCGCCATGTCGACAGCGTATGAGCCGGGCCTCCCACGGCAGTGGCATTCCCTCGGTCGGTTTCTCGACAGCCGTGAAGCGGAGAAAGTGCGCGCCGTCCGCCCACCTTTCAGACGCTTGTCCTGGCCGATTTCACCGCCGCCGTTCAACCCACCGTGCTCCGGGGCACGGATACCGTGTCGGCGAGAGCGAACACGGGCCCGGGGACGAGGAGCGGACGCCCGGGCAGCGTCTACTCTTGAACGCCATGGACATCGCTATTCACACCAGCTTCCTCCCGCATACCGATCCCGAAGCGTCCCTGGGCTTCTACCGCGACGTCCTCGGCTTCGAGGTGCGCAACGACGTCGGCCAGGGCACCATGCGCTGGATCACGGTGGGCCCGGTCGGGCAGCCGAACACCTCCATCCTTCTGGCGCCCCCGGCGGTCGATCCCGGCATCACCGACGAGGAGCGGAGGACCATCTCCGAGATGATGGCCAAGGGGACCTACGGCTGGATCCTGCTGGCGTCCCGCGATCTTGACGACACCTTCGCGAAGGTGAAGGCCAGCGACGCCGAGGTCGTCCAAGAGCCGACGGAGCAGCCCTACGGCATCCGCGACTGCGCCTTCCGGGACCCCGCGGGCAACCTCGTCCGCATCCAGGAAACGCGCTGATCCGAGCCGCACGGGGTCATCCTCCGCGACGAGCGCGGCGTACACGCTGACACGAGCGTCCTCATCGACGGGTCGGCCCCGTCGGCCGCCCGCGGCCCACCGGGTATCGGCGCACTCCGAACACGGCGGCCTCATGCGCAGACCTCGGACTCGGCCGCGTCGAGGTTCCTCGGCGGTGAACGGCCGCAGCTCCCCGGTGGCGTCGGGGCCTGTGGGAGGCTGCTGGTCACAGCTCAGGCGGCTTCTACGGCTCCGCGGGCGCAGTACGGCACGGGGTGGGGACCACGGGTGCTGCGATGTCGGTGCCGGCGCGGTCGCGGAGATGCAGGCAGTGCGCCACCGGCGCCGTCAACGGCCGAGCGGGCGGCAGGTCAGCCCTCTTTCCTCGGCGAGGGCCGCGCCGTTCGGGAACACCCGGTAGGCGCGGGATCCGCGAGAACGCGTGACCCCCTCCTTGAAACGGCCGTTCTCCAGGAGCACACCGACGCCGTCCTCCAGCGCCCACCCGGCCGGTAGGCGGCCCTGGGCGACGGACGTCCGGTAGGAGGCACGGCGGCCGGGTTCGCTGTCGTAGTGCGGGCACACCGACCCCGCCACCAGGCCCAGTCCGTCTCGCAGGGGCGTCAGCGGTCCGAACGAGTCGGTGTGGCACGCGTCGGCCCAGCAGTTCGCGCCGGCGCTGATGCCGCACACGAGCGCGCCGCGTGAGTGGGCTTCACGCATGAGCCGGTCCACTCCGTGAGCACGCCACACGGCCAACAGGTTCGCGGTGCTCCCTCCGCCGACGTACACGACGTCCTGGGAGAGCAGGTGGGTGCGCAGCTCCTCGTCGTCGAGTTCGCGTCGGAAGAGGCGCAGGACGGAGGGGCGGCAGTCCCGACCGTGGAAGGCGTCCAGGAACTGCTCGACGTAGGCGTCGGCGTCCCCACTGGCGGTGGGCACGAAGCACACCCGGGGGCGAGGCGCGGGCGTCTGGGCGAGCACCCAGTCGTCGAGTAGCCGGTCGTCGTCCGTGGAGAAGCCTCCCCCGAGGAGAGCGACTCGCCGAGCGGGAGCGGGGCCCACGGTGCACCTCCCTGGTGGTCGCGTGGAGCGGTCAGCCGTCTTCCATAGTGGCCGGGCGGCGGGACGGAGTTCAAGGATCGGCACGGCGGGCTCGGACGAGCGCGGGGCCGTGTAGGCGTCGAGGTCCGACTTGACCTGGCGCCCGGCGGTCCGGCAGCCGTGCGCGCTCCTCACTCGTCGCGGCGCGGGCGACGGTTGCCGCCGCCCGCCCGTCCGCGAGGCGGCGTGTCGCGTCGGGTGGCGCAAGGGCGTGGTGGGGGCGGTGGGGCGCCCGGGCGCGGCACCTCTGCGGGTCCGCGCGACGGTCCGGTGCGGGGGCGGGTTTCGCGGCCCCGCACCGGTGCCCTCGCGGGTCAGGCGAACTGGCCGGGCCGGTAGTCGCCGGCGGGCTGCCGGATGATGACGTTCAGCCGGTTGTAGGCGTTGATGAGGGAGATGAGGGCGACCAGCGCGCTCAGTTGGGGCTCGTCGTAGTGCTGCGCGGCCGTAACCCACGCCTCGGTCGTGACCCCGCCGGCGGCGTCGGCGATCCGGGTGCCCTGTTCGGTCAGCTCCAGGGCGGCGCGTTCCGCCTCGGTGAACACCGTGGCCTCCCGCCACGCCGCGACGAGGTGCAGACGCGTCACGTTCTCGCCGGCGTGCGCCGCTTCCTTGGTGTGCATGTCGGTGCAGAAACCGCAGCCGTTGATCTGGCTAGCGCGGATCTTCACGAGTTCCTGCGTCACGGCGGGCAGGGCGGAGTCGGTGACCACCCTGCCCGCCGCACTGAGGTGCTTCAGGAACGTGCCGGCGAACGGATTGCCGAGAAGGTTCAAGCGGGCGTCCATGAGGTCTTCTTCCTTGCCGACGGCGGGTACGCACACATGACGGCGCGGCACGGTGCGCTGTGACCGGCCCGCTGTGTGACGTGCGTCTCCTTCCCGGGTCGGACGGTGCGGCTTGGCCGACGGCGGCGCGGGGAGACCTTCGGGTCAGGTACGGGCGGGCCGGAAGGGACCGGTGGGCGAGAAAACCCGGGCCGCGAAGCGTTCACCGATCAGGCGGTGGGTGGCGGCGTCCGGGTGGAGGTCGTCGGGCAGCGGCAGTTCGGCGACGTCGGGCTCGCCGTAGAGGTCGCGGCCGTCGAGGTAGTGCAGTTGGGGGTCGTCCACCGCTCTCTCCCCCACCAGACGGCTCAGTTCCTCCCGGACGACGTTGAGGGTGAGTTTGCCGACGGCGCGTTCCGTCGGCTCTCCGGTGGCCCGGAACCGCAGCGCGCCGGTGGCGAGCGCATCGAGGTCGAAGGCGGTGGGGCCGGGCGTGTCCTCGTGGATGGGGCACAGGATCGGAGAGACGACCAGCAGCGGCGCACCGGGGTGACCGTCCCGGATGGTGTCGAGGAAGCCGTGAACGGCCGAGGTGAAGGCGCGCAGCCGCATCACATCGGTGTTCACGAGGTTGATACCGATCTTGACGCTGATCACGTCCGCCGGTGTGTCACGCAGAGTGCGGGCGGTGAACGGGTCGAGCAGCGCACTGCCGCTCAGACCGAGGTTGATCAGTTCGGCCCGGCCGATCCGGGCGGCGTGGGCCGGCCAGGTGGCGCTGGGGCTCGCCGCGTCGGACCCGTGGCTGATCGAGCTGCCGTGGTGGAGCCAGACCGGCCGGCCCGCGGCGGGGGCGGGCTCAAGGGGCGCGTCGGTGCGCAGGGCGACGAGTTCGGTGGTCTCGTCGTGCGGGAGCCAGATCTCGATGTTCTTGGCGCTGTCCGGCAGGCCGGTGAAGCGGAGGGTGCCGGGCGAGCCGGGCACGGTGGTGGCGCTTCCGGTGGCCATGTCGATGGTCACGAGGTGGCCGCCGGGAACGGTGCCCTGCCGCGCGAGGCGACCGTCGACGAGGAGGTCGTAGACGCCGTCGGGTCGGGGCGGGGTACCGGCGTAGACGCGCTTGGTGGGGAGGGTGTCCAGTTCGACGGCGGTGGCTCGGGTGCGGAAGGCCAGCCGTACGCCGGAGGGCTGGGCTTCGGCCATGGCGAGTTGTCCGTCGTTGTGCTGGGCGCGGGCCCGTGCCGGGAGTCGGTGCGGTAGGAGGCCGTGGTCCGTCCGTTCCAGTTCGATGGCGCCACGGAAGAGGTCCGCGGTCAGGGGTGTGGCGATCCACGGGTTCTCGGTGTTCAAGGGACTGGTCCTCGCGTGGGAGTTGTGCGACGCCCTCGGGTCCGCGCGGCGCACGGCCGGCGGGCCGCGGTCGGGGCCACGGCGCGATGGCCGGTTCCGCGCGGTAGGCGCGGTGGAGCGGCCCGAGGAGGCCGGGTGCCTCGGGCAACGGTACGGAGCCGATCTCCCGCACGGTCACGCCGGGGGTCCAGGAGTTCCTCACGACGGCGCCGGAGAGCCCGGCCAGGCCGTGGAGGGTGACGTCCTCGGCCCGCTGGGGGACGTCCGTCGCTTCCAGTCGGCGGCGCACGACGCCCCATGGTGGTGCCGTCGAGCTTCGGGGCGCGCGGCCACACGACGGAGGTGCCGTCCCAGAAAGCGAGATTGCAGATCGTCGCCTCACCGAGTCGTCCTCGACCGTCCACGAACGCGGCGTCGTCCCGTCCCTGGGCGGCGGCCTGCCGCAGGTAGTACGTCTTGGCGACCTCGCCGAGGTGTTCGACGGCGGGTGGGTGCCGCTCGTGCGGCACGACCGTCCGCCTCAGCGGGCCCGAGGGGCCGTCGGCGGGCGGTGCGGACGAGGACCGACAGTTCGGCCTCCGGCTCCGGCACGGTGAAATCACCGGCCGTGGAGTGCAGCGTCGCCGTCATGCGGGGGGGGGAGCGGGAGATGTCGGACGGCGGATCGACGCCCTGCGGCGCCGGCGGGTCAACCTGGCCGGGCTGCCGGCGCAGGAATCGACGTGAGCGGCGCCCGGTGTCCGGCGCGGGTTCGCGGGGCGGGGCCGGGCGCGATCGCGCGGGGAGGAACGGGGCGTGGTCCCACGGTGGCCGGGTGCCTCATCGTGTGCTCCTCGGCGGTTCTCAGCGGGCCGCCGCGGTGACGCGTACCGTGCCCGGTCGGCGCAGGGCCGCCGCGAGCAGGGTCAGGGCGGTGCCCGCGAGAGCCCAGACCCCGAGGGTCACCAGAGGGCCCGTCAGGGCGGCGCCGTCGAAGTAGGCGATGGAGCGGGTGCTCCACGTTCCCGCGCCGGGTGGGAGGAACGGCCCGATCTCGCGCCAGAACGGCGGCAGCAGCGGGGCGGGGAAGGCGCCCCCGGCGCTGGGGTTGCCCAGAACCACCACCAGGAGGATCGCCAGCCCGATGCCGAGCACACCCAGGAGGCCCTGGAGGGCCAGGGTGGTCGCGCCGACGGCGAAGACGACCAGGGCGCCGAGGGCGGCCAGGGGCAGGAGTCCGCCGGGCAGGGCGTCCAGCACGGGACCGACGATGACAGCGCCGCCGAATCCGGCGGCCACCGCGTACAGGGCGAGGGCGGTCAGTCGCACGACGGCCCGGGCGAGGTTCGAGGGGCGTGCTCCGTAGCTCATGGCGAAGATCGCCGCGCACAGGTAGCCGCCGACGCACCAGCCGACGACGAGGTAGAAGGACGTCAGGCCCCGGGCGTCGCCCTCGTCGGCGGGAGCGACGTCCTCCACGGTGAGCGGTCGGTCCTGCTGCCGCGCCACCTCCCGGAACGTGCCCTCGACGGCGTCGACCAGAGCGGCTCCGGCCCCGCCGGCGACGAGGAGGGTGTACCGGTCGCCGGCCGGGCCGGTGACGACGGCGCCGGCCACGCTGCGGTCCTCGACGGCGTCGCGGGCCTCCTGGTCGTCGGCGGTGGCGACCGTGACGTCGAGTGGCTCGCCGGGCAGGGCTTCCAGCTCCTCCACCAGGGCGGACCGCGTCGTGTCGGGGGCGGCGACGGCGACGGGTACGCGGTCGGGGTCCGGGTGGTGGAAGGCGCCGACGTAGGAGGCGATGAAGGCGAGCTGGAGCGCGAGGACGCCGAGCACGAGCAGGGCGGCGCGCGGGGTGACCGCGCCCGCCAGCCCGCCGACGAAGCCGCCGCGTTCGCGGGCGTGCGTGCCGTGGATGCGTGCCATGCCCCCAGCCTCCGCAGGGATGGGCCGGGCCGCATGTACTCGGGGCCGATCGGATGAGGGGGCTGCGTCGCGGCTCTGACGGTCGGGCGTACGGGCCGGGGCCCGCTCGGTGTCAGGTCGCCGGGTTCGCCTCGACGGCGGCCTTCAACCGGGCGAGTGTGGTGCGGATGTTGCGCACGTGGTAGGCGTCGAAGGTCTTGCCTCCGGTGGCCGCCCGGTCGAAGAGGGCCGCGAGGGCGTCGGGCCAGGACCTGCGGTCGTCGGTCCAGGTCTCGGTGACCTTCGTGCCCTCGGCGACGGGCTCCAGGCGGTACTGCCAGGTGGCGATGGCCGCGCGCAGGACGGGACGGCGCAGCCCGATGGCGGTCACCCGGAAGGCGAAGCACTCCCCCGGTTCCGCCTCGGTCACGGTGCAGCGGGTCGTCCAGCGGAACGGGCCGCGCTTGTTGTGGCCGTCGAAGACGGTGCCCACGGCGACGGTGCCGGTGCCGGTGCCGGTGCCGGGCCGCAGTGTGGCGCCGGTGTTCTCGGGGCTCCAGCGGCCCATCAGGGTGGGGTCGCTGACGTGGTCGTAGACGGTGCGGGCGTCGGCGTGGACGACGACGCTCTCGGAGACGGTGAAGCTGCGGGCCACGGGGCGCTCCTGGACGGCGGTGTCGGGGTGCGGTGTCTGGCGAGGCACCCTCTCGCGTCGGGCACGCACAGGGCAAGGGCGCGGCGCGGGCCTCTGCGGCGGGCGCCCGCCGCAGAGGCCCGCGCCGCGCCTAGGCTGACCGCATGCGAACTCCTAGGCGGGCGGCGCGCGTCGCCGTGGTGGATTCGGACGGCGCGGTCTTCCTGTTCCGGTACGACAACGAGGAGGTCGGCGTCCACTGGGCGCTGCCGGGAGGCGGGCTGGACCCGGGCGAGACGCCGCGTGAGGGGGCCCTGCGGGAGCTGCGGGAGGAGACGGGCTGGACGGACGTCCGGGCGGGGGCGCTGCTGTGCGTCTGGGAGCACGACTACACGCGTTCCGGCGTGCCGGTCCGGCAGCACGAGCACGTCTTCCTCGGGCGCGGAGGGCGTCGGGAGCCGGCGGCGGGCGTGGCCGCCGCGCACACCGAGGACGGCATCCTCGGGTGGCGTTGGTGGTCGCCGGGCGCGCTGGCGGGGACGCGGGAGGCTCTGTGGCCGCCGCGGCTGGCCGGGCTGCTGGCGGACGTGGCACGGACGGGTGGGTGCCGGGGCGTGGATCTTGGCTACGTCCCGAACAGGACGTAGCGCGCCACGGGGCCGCCGGAGAGCCCGGGCTCTTTTGTATGACTTTTCATTTTGACATCTTGAATAGGTCGTACCTGTCGAGTAGCTTCCCTTCCGGTCCTCGACAGGGAGAGTTCTCATGGAAGCCATCGAGCCCGCCTACGGGACGGCGGTCCTGCTGCTGATCGCGGCGGGAGCGGTCGCCCTGCTGCTGTTCCTGATCATGAAGGTGCGGCTCCACGCGTTCGTCGCGCTCGTCGGGGTCAGCGTCGTCACGGCGATCGCCGTGGGGTTCCCCCTGGCGGACGTTCCCGACGTGCTGATGTTCGGTTTCGCCGACACCATCGGATCCGTCGCGCTGCTCGTCGCCTTCGGTGTGATGCTCGGCCGGCTGCTGGAGGTGACCGGCGGGGCGCAGGTCCTCGCCGACACCCTGATCGGCCGGTTCGGGGAGAGCCGGGCGCCGTTCGCCCTGGGGGTCGCGGCCCTGTGCTTCGGGTTCCCCATCTTCTTCGACGCCGGCCTCGTGGTGTTCCTGCCGATCATCCTGACGGTGGCGCGCCGATTCGGCGGCTCCCTGCTGCTGTACGCCCTTCCGGCGGCCGGCGCCTTCGCGGCGATGCACGCGATGGTGCCACCGCACCCCGGGCCCGTCGCGGCGACCGAACAACTCGGCGGGGACATCGGCGTCACCCTGCTGATCGGCGCCCCTATCGCGGTGGCCGCGTGGTACGTGGGCGTCTACCTGGTGTCACGGCTCCTCGGGCGCCGGGTGTACGTACCGGTCTCCGACGTCGTCTTCGGCGAGGTGCGCGACGAGCGCGGGCTCAGCGGCGCGGAGCGGGAGGCGGAGCAGGAGGACGGCGGGGCCGTGCGGCTCGGCCGGACTCCGCCGCGGTTCGGCGTGGTGGCGGCGCTGCTTCTGGTGCCGCTCGTCCTGATCTCCTTCGACACCGTGCTCAACACGCTGGGCACCGCCGGGGCCTTGGACCCGGACGTCGGGGCGGCCGCGTTCATGGGCCTGCTCGGCGCGACTCCGGTGGCCCTGATGATCACCGTGGTGGTCGCGATCCTCGTCCTGGGGCGGCCGCGCACCTCCATGGCCCACGTCCGCACCATCGTGGACCAGGCGCTGGGGCCGGTCTGCTCGATCATTCTGATCACCGGCGCGGGCGGGATGTTCGGCGGCGTGCTGGAGCTGAGCGGCATCGGCGACGCGCTCAGCTCCTCCCTGTCGGGGCTGGGCATCTCGCTGATCCTGCAGGCGTTCGTCATCGCGACGCTGCTCAGGGTGGCGCAGGGGTCGGCGACGGTGGCGCTCACGACGACGGGCGGCCTGATCGCGGGGGCGGTCGCCGAGGCCGACCTGGGCGACGTGCGGACCGCCCTGCTCGTCGTGGCGATCGCCGCCGGGGCGACGGTCCTGTCCCACGTGAACGACTCGGGCTTCTGGCTGGTGAGCCGGTTCTTCGGGATGGACGAGAAGACGACGCTGAAGACCTGGACGGTGATGGAGACGACGCTCGGTCTCTCGGCCTTCGCCATCGCCGCGGGTCTGTGGGCGGTCCTCTAGCCCCGACCGGGGCGCACGTCCTCGACGTGGCGCCACGGTTGGGTCAGCGCCGCGCGGCGGGGGCGCGGTGGGCGAGTTCGGTGATGAACGTCGCGATCTCGTCGGGGTTCTCCTCCGCCATGAAGTGGCCGCTGGTGGTGGTCCGGTAGGTGAGGTCCGGCGCCCAGGCGCGCCAGAGTGCCGAGGCGTCGAAACCGAGCTGGGAGCCCCAGTCCTGGGAGATGACGCCGACGGGCATCGTGAGCCGCGCGCCACGGTCCCGGTCGGCGAGATCCAAGTCGAGGTCGACGCCGGCCGTGGCGCGGTAGTCCGCCACGATGGAGTCGATCGCGGCGACGGAGCTCTCGACGTAGTGGGCGCGCTCCTCGGGGGTGAAGGTGGTGCCCGCGGGGTCCCAGGCGTCGAGGAAGGAGCCGAAGAACTCGGGTGCGACGGCGGCGATCATCTTCTCGGGCAGGCCGGCCGGCTGCGCCATCAGGTACAGGTGCCAGGCGACCTTGGCCTCCACGCCCCGCAGGACGGCCCAGGTGTCGAGGGTCGGCAGCACGTCCAGGATGCCGAGGTAGTCCACCGCCTCCGCGTGGTCGAGCCCGGCGCGGACGGCCACGAGCGCTCCGCGGTCGTGGCCGACGAGACCGAAGTGCTCGTGACCGAGCTCGCGGGCGATCGCGACGACGTCGTTGGCCATGGTGCGCTTGGAGTAGGTGTCGGGATCCCGGGCGGCCGGCTTGCCGCTGGCGCCGTAGCCCCGCAGGTCCGGGACGATCACGGTGTGGTCGCTCGCGAGCTCGCGGGCGACCCGGCGCCACATGTAGTGGGTCTGCGGGAAGCCGTGGAGGAGGACGAGGGCCGCTCCGTGGCCGCCGACGGCGACGTTCAGCTCCACACCGCCGCTGCCGGTGACCGTGCGGTAGGTGAAATCGTCGATGGTCAGGTGCGGGGTCATGGATGCTCCCGGGGGTGGTGGGCGGAACGGGCCCGCAGGCGGCCGGAGAAGATTCCGGCGGGCAGGTCGGTGGTGCCGGCAGAAGCGACGAGGGCGGGAATGATCACGGTGTCCACGAGCACGGCCAGGTAGTCGTCGTCGGCGGCCAGGCCGTTGACACGGCGAAGCAGCAGGACCGCTCCGACGATCTCCTCGAACGCGAAGGGGCTCGCGCCCGCGGGGAGTTCGCCCCGCGTGACCGCGGCGTCGATGACCGGCTGCGGCAGGCGCGCCCCCGTGGGGCCCACGGACTCCTCGATGGCATCGCACAGCTCGGGGTCCTCCAGCCCGGCCTGCAGCAGCATCAGTGCCGCGCCGCTGTCGGCTGCGGCCATCGTGCGCTCCAGCAGCCGGGCCAGGATCAACAGGTCCTCGCGGAGGGTGGCCCCGCGCGGCATCGGAGCCGACGTCCGGCGGGCGGGGCCCGCTTTGACCGCGGCGATCACCATGTCGCGCTTCGAGGCCCACCGCCGGTACAGGGTGGCCTTCGACGTCCGGCAACGCCGGGCGACCGCCTCGAACGACACCCCCTCGTAACCGTTCTCGGCGAGGATCCCGAGCACCGTCGCCGTGATCCGGCGCTCGAGTTCGGCGTCACGCGGACGACCGCGCGGCGCCGCGGAAGCATCATTACTATACGACACGTGCCGTATCGTATATCAGGCTCGGCGGTGCGTCGATCAACGTGCCCGGGCAGCGGACCGCCGCTGACCGGGGGCGGGGCGGAGGGACGGGAGGCGCCCGGCGGAGGGCAGCGCTCAGGGAGCGAGGACGTCGAGCTCGGCCATGGCCCCGAGGGTGATCTGACGGGTCAGCTCCTCCGCCTGTGCCGCGTCGCGGTTGCGGACGGCCTCGGCGACCTGCACGTGCAGGGTGACGGCGTGCGGGTCGGGGTCGGAGAACATGACGTGGTGCTCGGTGCGTCCGGTCAGGACGGCGGCGACGACGTCGCCGAGGCGGGCGAACATCTCGTTGCGGGAGGCCCGCAGCACGACGCGGTGGAAGGCGACGTCGTGGACGAGGTAGCCGTCGAGTTGCTGACCCCGCGAGGTGGCGACCATGCCGAGGGCGTGCTCGGTCAGCTCGGCGCACTCGCTCGGTGTGGCCAGGTCCGCCGCGAGGCGGGCGGCGGCCGGCTCGACGGCGGAGCGCAGCATCGTGAGCGAACGCAGCTGGCGCGGGCGGTCAGCCCCCTGCAGGCGCCAGGTGATGACCTGGGGGTCGAAGACGTCCCACTCCTCGGCCGGCAGCACCGTGACGCCGACGCGGCGCCGCGACCGCACGAGGTTCATGGACTCCAGCACGCGTATCGCCTCGCGCATCACGGTCCGGGAGACGTCGAAACGCCGTTCGAGTTCGTCGGTGCGCAGCACGCTCCCGGGCGGGTGCTCCCCTCCGGTGATGGCCGGACCCAGCGCGGCGAGCACCCGCGCGTGCAGCCCTTGCCGCTGATCGTCCATGCCCCTCAGATTACGGTGCCGGTCGACGCCGGACGTACACCGCTCACACAGTCGGCGCGGGCCCCGCCGGGGCACGTCCGGGTCGAGTCGGAGCCGGGTCGTCGGCGGACCCCGCCGCCCCGGCCGTCGGGAGAGGTGGTGTCGGCCGGGACGGCGGGGTCCGCGGCATCGTCACGGCCAGATGCTGTCCGCCCACTCGGGGTGGTCGATGAAGGGGTTGCGGTTGCCCTGGTAGGTGTCGTGGATGATGTCGTTGCGGCGCGACTCGAAGGCGTCGGGCGGGTCCTGCTCGTGCCACTGCTTGAGTACCGACAGCCGGCCCATGTACGGGGCGGAACCGTTGCCGACCTGGTCGTTGAGTTCGAGGTCCGCGTGGGAGTCGCCGCCCTCGTAGCGCACGGCCATGTAGAAGATCATGCGGGCGACGTCACCTTTGACGGCGTCGCGCGGTTCGAAGGAGTCGCCGTCGGTCCGGCTCTCCGGGGCCTGGTGGACCGGGCTGCCGCCGTGGTCGAAGTCCTTGTTGCCGCGTGCGCTGTTGACGGTCACGTCCGTGGGGCGCAGGTGGTGCAGGTCGGTGCCGGGCCCCCGGGAGGTGCCGAAGTCGCCGTGGGACTTGGCCCAGACGTGCTCGCGGTTCCAGTCGTCGACGTTGCCGCCGTTGTCGTACTTGCTCTTGGAGTAGCCCGAGTAGAGCAGGACGACGCTGGAGGGGTCGTCCGGGTCCTCGTCGGTGGCCCGCAGCGCGTCCCACACCTGGGAGTACGACAGGGTGGTCTGCTCGCTGACGATGTCGTGCAGGGCGGCTCTGAGCTGTTCGCCGCTCTTGCCGTACGCGCTGTCGTAGTAGGCGTCGTAGGCGCCGAGGTCCGGAGCAACGGCTATGGAGCCGGTCGCCGCGGCGGGCGACGACGTGGCGGCGGCCGGGGCGCCCAGGGTCACGGCGGCGAGCGCGGCGCCGGCGAGCAGTGCGGCACCGCATCGCCGGCGCGCCGTGTGGAGGACGGGCATGGCTGAGTCCTTTCCGAGGGGTCCGCCGCGCACGGGCCGGATGACGCCCCGGACCAGCGGATTGACGTGCACCGGTCATCCGAGAGTGCCACGGTGGCCGGTTCCGGAGCGTGAACGTTCCGTGGCGGTTGGGTGCCCATCCCAAGGCCGCCGGGCCCCACCCCGTCCCGGCCCCCCGGGCGCGGCCCGGTCTCCCCGGCGGCGGGCGGATCATCCGCGCGCGAGGACGGGCCGGGCGGCGCAGAGTGGGTACGCGGGTGGGGCCGGCCGGGAGCGCCCCGGCCGCGTCGCCGCGAAGAGGAGGCAGCGAGTATGGGCATCGCCACGGTGAACCCGGCGACCGGAGAGACGCTGAGGACGTACGACGCGCTGACCGACCCCGAGGTCGAGGAGCGCCTCGCCCGGGCGGAGGAGGCCTTCGCGCACCACCGCCGCACCGGTTTCCCGCAGCGCGCGGGGCTGCTGCGACGGGCGGCCGACCTGCTGGAGGCGGACCTGGAGGAGGTGGCGCGCACCGTCACCACCGAGATGGGC
The DNA here is from genome assembly GCF_014779715.1 of Streptomyces chumphonensis. Taxonomy (GTDB): domain Bacteria; phylum Actinomycetota; class Actinomycetes; order Streptomycetales; family Streptomycetaceae; genus Streptomyces; species Streptomyces chumphonensis. Next base: position 129,057 of record NZ_JACXYU010000012.1, on the reverse strand, counting down.
AAGCCGCTGCCCGCCGCGCGGGCGGAGGCGGCCAAGTGCGTCAAGGCGATGCGCTGGTACGCGGAGCACGCCGAGGCGGAGCTCGCGGACGAGGAGCCCAGGCCCGAGGACGTCCGCGACTCCGGCGGCTCGCGGGCGTTCGTGCGCTACCGCCCGCTCGGCGTCGTCCTCGCGGTCATGCCCTGGAACTTCCCGCTGTGGCAGGTCGTGCGGTTCGCGGCGCCGGCGCTCATGGCCGGGAACGTGGGGTTGCTGAAGCACGCCTCGAACGTCCCGCAGACCGCGCTGTACCTGGAGGACCTGTTCCGCCGCGCCGGCTACCCGCCCGGCTGCTTCCAGACGCTGCTGGTGGGCTCCGGGAAGATCGAGGACATCCTGCGCGACCCGCGGGTCGCGGCGGCGACGCTCACGGGCAGCGAGCCGGCGGGCCGGGCGGTGGCCTCCGTCGCCGGGGACGAGATCATGAAGACGGTGCTGGAACTCGGCGGCAGCGACCCGTTCGTCGTGCTGCCCTCGGCGGACCTGGACGGCGCCGTCGGAACGGCGGTCACGGCGCGGGTGCAGAACGCCGGGCAGTCGTGCATCGCGGCCAAGCGCTTCATCGTGCACACCGAGGTCTACGACGCGTTCGCCGAGCGCTTCACCGCACGCATGGACGCGCTGACGGTCGGCGACCCGATGGCCGACGGGACGGACGTGGGGCCGCTCTCCAGCGAGCAGGGGCGGGCGGACGTCGAGGAGCTCGTGGCCGATGCCACGGCCAAGGGGGCGCGGGTGCTGTGCGGCGGAGGGCGGCCGAAGGGGCTCGACCGGGGCTGGTACTACGCGCCCACGGTCCTCGCCGGCATCACCCCCGACATGCGCATCCATCACGAGGAGGCGTTCGGACCGGTGGCCACGCTCTACCGGGCGGCCGACCTCGACGAGGCGGTGGACCTCGCCAACGACACGCCGTTCGGGCTGAGTTCCAACGCCTGGACACGGGACACGGCCGAGCAGGAACGGCTGGTGGACGACCTTCGGGCCGGTGGGGTGTACATCAACGGGATGACGGCCTCGCACCCCGGGATGCCGTTCGGCGGCACCAAACGCTCCGGGTACGGGCGTGAGCTGGCCGGCCACGGCATCCGCGAGTTCTGCAACGTCACGACGGTGTGGTTCGGGGACGCGACCTCCTGACCGGGGCACCACCGCGCGGAGCGTGGGTCGGTACGTGTGTACGTCAGTACGCCTGCCACTCGTGCCGGCTGTACTCCAGGATCACCGGGTCCATCAGCGTGCTGGCCCGCACGTCCTGCGGGCGTCGGTCCACCGGAAAGACGGTGGCGGCCTCCAGCACGGCCTCGTCGAGGAACCTCAGCGGCGGCGGGTTCTCGGCGAGGCGGGCTTCGGGGGGTTCTTTGCCGTCGGGTGCCGCCAGGACGAACCCCCAGTTGCCGAAGCTGGGGACGTCGACCTGGTACTCGGTGGTCGCGTAGCCCGCCGCGCGGAGGGTGGCCACGACGGACCAGTAGCTCTTGGGGGCGAAGAACGGCGAGCCGCCCTGGACCACCACGGAGCTCCCCGGGGCCAGCGCGCCGCGCAGGAGGTGGAAGAACTCCACCGAGTACAGCTTGGCCAGCGCAGCGGTGTCCGGGTCGGGGAAGTCGATGAGGACCGCGTCGTAGCGCCGGTCGACGTCCCGCAGCCAGGTGAAGGCGTCGGTGTTCCTCACGGTGACGCGGGGATCGTCCATCGCGCCGTCGTTGAGTCCGCGCAGGGGGGCGAAGGAGTCGGCCAGCCGGGTCATCGCCGGGTCCAGGTCGACGAGGGTGACCTCCTCGACGTCCTCGTAGCGCAGCACCTCGCGCAGCGCCAGCCCGTCCCCACCGCCCAGGACGAGCACCGAGGACCGCTCCCCCGACAGGCCGGGGTGGACGAGGGCCTCGTGGTACCGGTACTCGTCGACGGAGGAGAACTGGAGATCCCCGTTGAGGAACAGACGCAGGTCCGGCTCGCCGGTGAACGCGGAGGAGCGGGTGACGACGATGTCCTGGTAGGGCGTCGTCTCGGAGTGGATGATGGGGTCGCGGTAGAGGCGCTGCCGGGCGGAGATCTCGATGTCGTCCGCCAGCACGTAGGCACCGGACAGCACGGCGAGGACCCCGGCCACTCCGGTGAGCAGCGCGGTGCGGACCACGCGCCGCATCTCCTTGCGGAAGATCCACAGCACGACGATGACGCCCGCCACGGCGTTGACCACTCCCACCACCAGGGCGCCCTTGAGCTGGCCGAAGGTGGGCAGGAGGAGCAGCGGGAAGCACAGGCCGCCGACGAGCGCCCCGATGTAGTCGACGGCGAACATGTCGGCGACGGCCCCGCCGGCCTCCTGGCGTCGGATGCGCTGGAGCATCGTCATGAGCAGGGGGATCTCGGCGCCGATGAGGACGCCGACGACGAGGGCGATGACGATCATCGCCGGGGTGTAGACGCGCAGCCAGGCGAAGGCGGCGTACAGGGCGAGCACCGAGAGCCCGCCCACCAGGGCGAGCAGCCCTTCGACCAGCGCGAACGCCCCCACCGCCCGGCGTCGTAGGGGCTTGGCCGCCAGGGAGCCGATCCCCATGGCGAAGACCATGACGGACAGCACCACCGACGTCTGCATCACCGAGTTGCCGATGAGGTAGCTGCCGAGGGCGGTCAGTGCCAGTTCGTAGACCAGTCCGCAGGCGGCGCAGAGGAAGACCGCGAGCAACAGGAGGAACCGCGGCAGCCGGGAGGAGGCGGCCGGGCTTCGGGTGGTGCTCACGCGCCGGTCAGGCCAGCGCCGCGCCGACCATGAAGGCCGTGCCGAGGTACATCGCCGCCTGGACCCAGGCAGCCGGGTGGGGACGGTCCCCGTTGTCGTCGAGCACGGCGTGCCCCATCCGGCCCGGTGTCATGAGGCTGACGACGACGGAGACCAGGGTCATGACGAGCACGCCGACGAGTCCGTAGAGCAAGGTGCTGAACAGCCCGTCCGCGAGCCCCTGTTCGGACTCGCTGGCGGCGATGGCGTCGGCGATGACCAGACCGATCGCCAGGGTCTGACCGGCGAGGAGCACGGCCGCTCCGCGATTGCGCTCGGTCCACACCACGTGCACCAGTTTGCCGGGGGTCACCAGGTCGAGGGCGATGAAGCCGCAGGCCATGACGGCGAAGCCGACCAGGCCGTACAGCAGGGCCTGTCCTGCCGACTCGAAGATCTCTGCCACGGTGGTGCCTTTCAGGGGACGTCTGCGAGAGAGAGATGGGCTGGGTTCACTTGCCGGAGCCGGGGCCACCGCCGCGGAAGCCGTTGCCGCTGCTCCCGGGGGCCGGCCAGACGTGTCCGACGTGGCTGTGCCAGCGGTTGTAGCCGTCGCGGTAGTCGTCGATCTCGATCCGGCTGCCCCCGAGGTGGGGGCTCACCGCGACGATGTCGTCGCGGTAGCGCAGGAAGACCCGGCCCCCGCTGGTGGTGCGGGAGAAGGCGGAGCGGTGGTCGTCGATCTCCCCGGCGACCTTGGAGGGCCCGTCGCCCCGGTCGACGTAGTCGAGGCCGTCGCGGCCGTACTCCTTGGCGATCCAGCCGCGCGGGACCTCGCGGGCGTCGTTGTCGCCGGAGCATCCGGTCAGCAGGAGCGCTGCGGCGAGCGCGGTGCAGGCGACGGGTCGAGCGGGCTTCATCGGGCCTCCAGCCAGGTGTGCGTCGCCACGATCCGGCGGCTCTGCGGGTAGGTGTGCCAGGTCTTCCAGCGCAGGCCGGTCCCCCACGGCCGGACGGTCAGGGCCGTGACGGCGTCCTTCGAACCGGGGAAGACACCGCACAGCGCCCACGGGTGTCCGGAGTGCCGGTCGCGCAGCCGGGCGACCTCACGGCTGAAGTCGTCCTGCCCGTGGTCGAGGACGCGGGCCGTGAACCGGTAGTTCCAGTCCTCGAAAGCCCAACTGACCTGCTCGGGCAGGCCGCCCGCCAGGCCGGGCAGGCAGGCGACGGTCTCCCGAACGGGTCCGGCGAAGACCTGGTGGGAGGCGCCGAGCAGGCGGAGCTGGACGGTGAGGGGGCCGACCGTCAGGTCCGAGACGGCGAGGGCCTCGTACGGCGGGAGGTCCAGGGCGAAGGAGAGCTGGTCGGCGTCCGTGTCCAGGTAGGGGGCGGCGAGTGCTATGCCGCTCACGTGCCGCTGCCGGGGTAGATGGTCAGCGTGCCGTCGGCCACCCGCTCGCCGAGCGAGGCCTCCCAACTGCCGCGCCCCTGGTCGCCGAAGAACCGTTCGAAGGCGAGGCTCCGGCCGCCCGGGCCGTCGTAGTCGGCGTACTCCATGCGTCCCGTGGCGCCCAGGCCGGTGGTGCCCTCGGAACGGTAGGACGCCGTGCCGTGCTCGCTGCGGTGGTAGGCGACGCCCTGGACCGTCAGGGTGGGACGGCTGGGTGTGAGCTCGTCGCCCGTGTACGCGCTCCACAGCACGACCTCAAGGGTGGGGTCCTCCTCCACGGAGAGCCAGCGCCGTCCTTCCCCCGTGTCCTCCATGGGGTCGAGGAAGTGCTCGGACCAGCTGTAGCCGCCCTCGGACAGCCGCAACGAACCCCGCACGAAGAGGCGTTCCCCCAGGTACTCGACCATGTCGCCGGCCCTCAGGGCGCGCGGGTCGCCGGCCGTGCTGTCCTCGGGGGCGAACGGGTCCCGCGGGGCGGGAGTCGCGGCGGTACGGTCGGCGGCGCGGAGTCTGCGTACCAGCACCACGACGACGGCGACCACGAGCACGGCGGCGAGCACCGCCAGTAGCAACTTCACCCAATCCCCCGACTTCGGCACTGCGACGAGCGCGGCCGAGTATGTCACAGAGCGTGGGGACGCCCGCCGGGTGGTCGTGCGCACCCGCTGTTTGCCCGATCGGGCCGGGGGAACCCGGCGCCTCATGTCGATCAACTACGGACCTGATGGTGCCGCCGATGGTGCCGCCCGGACGGTGCTGGGCGCGCTGCCCTCGCGGGACGGCCCGGGCCGGGTGATGACCGCCGTGGACCGGGTCGAACGCGCGTCCGCCCTGGACAGCACCGCCGCGCGGCTGCGCTCCTGGGTGAAGGGGATGCCCCTCGGCCGGGCCCGGGACGTCCTCCACGGCAGGTGGCTCGGGCATCCGGTGCACCCGATGCTCGTCCAGCTCCCGGTGGGCGCCTGGATGTCCGCGGCGGCCCTGGACCTGCTCCCGGGGCAGCGGCGCGGTGCCGGCGCCCTGGTGGGCCTCGGACTGACGGGTGCCGTCCCGGCCGCGGTGGCCGGGTGGGTGGACTGGGCCGAGCTTCGACCGGGTCAGCAGCGCGTGGGGCTCGTGCACGCGGCGTCCACCGCGGGCGCGATCTGGCTGTACGCCGGTTCCCTGGCCGCCCGGATCGCCGGGCGGCACGGACTGGGGCGGGTGCTGGGCTTCGCCGGGCTCACCCTGGTCTCGGCGGGCGGGGCGCTGGGAGGGCACCTGGCCTACCGGCAGGCCGTCGGGGCCAACCACGCCGAGGGACTGGCGGCGCGGATCGGTTCACGGTGGCACGACGTCGGGCCGCTGGCCGACTTCCCGGTGGACGAGCCCGTCCGGTGCGGTGTCGACGGTGTGCCCGTGGTGGTGGTCCGCCGTGCCGACGACCGTGTGTACGCGCTGGTCGAGCAGTGCAGCCACCTGGGCGGCCCGCTGTCCCAGGGCCACCTGACGGACGGCTGCCTGAAGTGCCCCTGGCACGGGAGCCTGTTCCGGCTCTCCGACGGGTGGAACGTGCACGGCCCGGCCACCGCCCCGCAGCCGGCGTTCGAAACCCGGGTACTGGACGGTTCGGTACGGCTCAGGCTGCGTGACTGACGTCCGAACGGGTGACTTCGCCGCGGCCGTTCGCGCTGCGGTGGGCTTCAACGGGCGCCGCACGGGCAACCCGGTGCCCCCAGGAAAGAAAGCGAGGTGGACGGCATGATCGGATCTGTGCGCCGCCGGCCGGCCGACGCGCACGAGGCCTCGGTGGGCGAGCTGGTCGAGCGGGCGTCGGCCCAGCTCTCTGAGCTGGTGCGTCGCGAGATGCGGCTGGCCCAGGCGGAGCTGGCGCAGAAGGGCAAACACGCGGGGATCGGCGGCGGCATGTTCGGCGGCGCGGCCCTGACGGGCTTCCTGGCCCTGCAGGCGCTGATCGCCGGTGCCATCGCGGCGCTGGCGCTGGTCCTCCCGGTGTGGGCCTCGGCGTTGATCATCGGTGGCGTGCTGCTCGTCATCACCGGGGTCCTGGCCATGGTGGGCAAGAGGGAACTGCACAGTGCCACGCCGGCCGCGCCCCAGCAGGCGATCGGCAGCGTGAAGGCCGACATCGCCGAGATCAAGGGGAGGGCCCACCGATGAGCCGTGACTTCGAGGCGGAGACCTCCAGGGATCCGCGGGTCCTGCGGGAGCAGGTCAAGGACACCCGCGCCGAACTCGGTGACACCGTCGCCGCGTTGGCGGCGAAGGCGGACGTGAAGGCCCAGGCCCGCCGCAAGGCGGTCGACGCGCGCGAGCAGGCCCACCGGGTGGCACGGACGGCGCGGGCCGGTGGCCGCCGCAACCGCGTACCCCTGGTCGCCGCGGGTGCGGTGGTGACCGTGCTGGTCGCCGCGGCCCTCGTGCTGCGCAAGCGTCACGGATGGGGGTGAACGGGATGTCCGCGGTTCTGAACAGGGCCGGCACCCTGTCGGTCGGTCTGGTGGGCGGCGTCGTGGCCGGCGCGATCTTCAAACAGGTGTGGAAGGTCGTCGCCCACCAGGAGGACACCCCCGACGCCACGGACATCGAGCGGAGCTGGCGCGAGGTGCTGCTGGCGGCCGCCGTGCACGGCGCGATCTTCGCGGTCGTCAAGGCCGTCCTGCAGCGCGGCGGGGTCCTGGGGGCCCGGCGGGTGCGGCGCAGGAGGGCGACGTGAACCCCGAAGCGTGAGGAACGGACGGCGGCGGCCGGCACGGGAGAGTGCCGGCCGCCGCCGCGTGCCGTGGTGCGGCCCCCGGGGCCGTCGTGAACGGGCCCATGAACGAAATGAACGCAAGGGTGACCGCTGTCACCTCCCGGTGGACAGTGGCCGGACATTCCGGCCGTGAGTCGCACGTGCCGCCCCGGGGAAGGGAGAACAGCGTGGCTGGGCAGACCTCGCCGCCAGAACCGACGCAGGAGCAGAGCAGGACTCCACGACGACGCCGCGACCGCACGCACTACCTCTACGTCGCGGTCATCGCGGCGGTGGTGCTGGGCATCGTGCTGGGATTCGCGGCACCGGGCGTGGCCGTCACCCTGAAGCCCCTGGGGTCCGGATTCGTGGACCTCATCAAGATGATGATCTCCCCGGTGATCTTCTGCACGATCGTGCTGGGCATCGGATCCGTCCGCAGGGCCACCAAGGTCGGAGCGGTCGGCGGCCTGGCGCTCGGCTACTTCCTCGCCATGTCGACCGTCGCCCTGGCCATCGGCCTCCTGGTGGGCAACCTGCTCGACCCCGGCTCCGGGCTCCGGCTCACGGCGGAGACGCGGGGCGCCGGCGCCGAGCAGGCCGTCGGAGCGGCGCAGTCGACCACGGAGTTCCTGCTGGGTGTCATTCCGACCACCCTGGTCTCCGCGCTGACCGGCGGTGAGGTACTCCAGGCCCTGCTGGTGGCCCTGCTCGTGGGCTTCGCCCTGCAGGCCATGGGCTCCGCCGGGGAACCGGTGCTGCGGGGGATCGGCCACCTTCAGCGGCTGGTGTTCCGGGTGCTGGCGATGATCATGTGGCTGGCGCCGGTCGGCGCGTTCGGCGCCATCGCGGCCGTCGTCGGCGAGACGGGGGTGGACGCGCTCACCTCACTGGCCGTCATCATGATCGGGTTCTACGCGACCTGCGTGCTGTTCGTCTTCGGGGTCCTGGGCGCGCTGCTGCGGATCGTCGCCGGTGTCGGCATCTTCTCGCTGCTGAGGTACCTGGGGCGGGAGTTCCTGCTGATCCTCTCCACCTCCTCCTCGGAGTCAGCCCTCCCGCGACTGATCGCGAAGATGGAGCACCTGGGCGTCAGCAAACCGGTCGTGGGGATCACGGTGCCGACGGGGTACTCCTTCAACCTGGACGGCACGGCCATCTACCTCACCATGGCCTCGCTGTTCGTCGCCGAGGCGATGGGCGATCCCCTGTCCGTCGGTCAGCAGGTCTCACTGCTCGTCTTCATGATCGTCGCCTCGAAGGGCGCGGCCGGGGTGACCGGGGCCGGTCTGGCCACGCTGGCGGGCGGTCTCCAGTCCCACCGGCCCGAACTCCTCGACGGCGTCGGGCTCATCGTCGGGATCGACCGCTTCATGAGCGAGGCACGGGCGCTGACGAACTTCGCCGGGAACGCGGTCGCGACCGTCCTGGTCGGCACGTGGACGAAGGAGATCGACAAGGAGCGGGCCACCGAGGTCCTGGCGGGGCGGGTGCCGTTCGACGAGCGGACGCTGATGGACGACGGACACGGACCGCGGGCCCGGGAAGCGGGAACGGGCCTCCCCGGGCAGGACGACGGGAGGGACCGGGAGCCCGCGGGCTCGTGAGGACCGGGCGGGGTGCTCCGGCACGGCCCCGAGCGCCCGCTCCCCCGCCGTGCCGTTCAGCGGTCAGCCGGGGCCCAGTGCGGGTCGCGACCGCTGAGAGCGAGGGCACGCTCCAGCGGCGAGGCTCCGTCCGGCACGGGGAGGGGCGGGCCGAAGGGGCCCTCCTCGGTTCCGGGGCCGAACGACTCCAACAGGCCGACCGAGGCCGCCACGGCGTCCGGGTCGGCCTGATAGGGCTGTCCCGTGGCCACCGCCAGGTCCCAGCCGTGCAGGACGAGTTCACCCAGTGCCACGTACCCGGCCTCCTCGCCCGTGAGGTCCACGCCACCGGCCCGGGTGCGGCCCTCCCACGCCGCGGGATGACCGAACGCCGCCGCCAGTTCCCGCAGCCGCCGCGGGAGCCGGACGCGCCAGTCGGCGACGAGCGGCGTCGCCAGCGGGTCCGGGCCGGAGTCGGTGAGAGGCGTGAAGCGCTTGTCGGCGGCGTCGCGGAAGGCCGCCGTGAGTTCCACCAGGTGCTGGAGGAGCGTGGAGACCGCGTAGTCGCGGCAGGGCGTGGGGTCGCCGAGGCGGGTGTCGTCGACGGCGGGCAGCAGCGCCTCCACACCGGAGGCGGCCGGTCCGAGGTCGGTCATGCGGGGCATCGAAGGCTCCTGGGCTCGTGACTGCTGTTCACCCGTACCGACGGTTCGCGCGACCGGAACTCATCGCGCCGCTCCCGTTCCCGCCCGGACGCCTGCGCGCGGGCGGGAACGGGGACGGCGGGGCGCGGCCCCCGGGAGCGCCGCGGGATCAGCGAATCGGCATGCCCGAGACCGTTCGGGAGATCACCAGACGCTGGATCTCGCTGGTGCCCTCGAAGATGGTGTAGATCGCGGCGTCGCGGTGCATCCGCTCGACGGGGTACTCGCGGGTGTAGCCGTTTCCGCCGAGGATCTGGATGGCCTGGGCCGTCACGGACTTGGCCACCTCGCTGGCGTACAGCTTGGACATCGACCCCTCGGCGGCCTCGAAGGACTTGCCGGTCGTGGCCATCCACGACGCGCGCCACACGAGCAGGCGGGCGGCGTCGATCCGGGTGCGCATGTCGGCCAGCTGGAAGGCGACCCCCTGGTTGTCGATGATCGGGCGGCCGAACTGCTCCCGCGTCCTGGCGTAGTCCAGAGCCACCTCGTACGCCGCGCGGGCGGTTCCGACGGCCATGGCGCCCACGGCCGGACGGGAGGCCTCGAAGGTCGCCATCGCCGCGTTCTTCACCCGCTCACCGCCGCTCGCCGCACGCTCCCTGGCACGGGCCAGCCGCTCGTCCAGCTTCTCCTTGCCGCCCAGCAGGCAGCTGCCCGGAACGCGGACGTCGTCGAGCACGACCTCGGCGGTGTGCGAGGCCCGGATGCCGTGCTTGAGGAACTTCTGCCCCTGGGAGAGGCCGGGGGTGCGGGGCGGGACGATGAAGGACGCGTGCCCCTTGGAGCCCAGCTCCGGGTCGACCACGGCGACGACGACGTGCACGTTCGCGATGCCGCCGTTGGTCACCCAGGTCTTGGTGCCGTTGAGGACCCACTCGTCCTTGGCCTCGTCGTACACGGCGCGGGTGCGCATCGAGGCGACGTCGGAGCCCGCGTCGGGCTCGGAGGAGCAGAAGCCGGCGACCTTGACGTCGTCGGCGTCCCCGTACATCTGCGGGATCCAGGTGCCGATCTGCTCCTCGGTGCCGTTGGCCATGACCCCCACGGCGGCCAGTCCGGTGCCGACGATGGACAGGCCGATGCCGGCGTCACCCCAGAACAGCTCCTCCATGGTCATGGGTATGCCGAGGCCGGTGGGGTCGAAGAACTGCTGGGCGTAGAAGTCGAGCGAGTAGAGTCCGATCTTCGCCGCTTCCTGGATGATCGGCCACGGCGTCTCCTCGCGTTCGTCCCACTCGGCCGCGGCCGGGCGCATGACGTCGGCGGCGAAGCCGTGGATCCACTCCTTCACTGCCTTCTGGTCGTCGTTGAGGTCGAGCGCGAACTCCGTCATGGCGGGCCCTCCAGCGAGTGTTACTTTCAGTAACTCAGTCTGTTACTCGTCGGTAAGGTCTGTCAACTCCCTTCGGCCGCCGCGTGCGCCACCCGGCGGGGTGTTACGTTGCGCGGGCAGCGCAGGGCACGGGCGGGGAGTGACGCCATGGAGAGCAAGGACCACGAGGAACGGCGGGGCACCGCCACCGAGCGCAGACGTGAGGAGCTGCTGGAGGCGGCCAACCGCGTCGTGATGCGCGAAGGGCCCGAGGCGTCCATGAACGCCATCGCCGCCGAAGCGGGCATCACCAAGCCCATCCTCTACCGCCACTTCGGGGACAAGGGCGGCCTCTACCGCGCCCTCGCCGTGCGCCACACCGACGCCCTGCTGGACTCGCTCCGCGCCGCTCTGGACGCCCCGGCCGGGCGGCGGGAGCGCGTCGAGGCGACCCTGGACACCTACCTGGCCGCCATCGAGGCCCGGCCGCAGGTCTACCGCTTCCTCATGCACCCCGCCGACGGCGGCCCGCGGGGCGAGGAGGGGTTCGCCGCCGGGCAGCAGACCGCACCACTCCTGCGGCGCCTGGGCGAGGAACTGGCCGAGGTGATCGCCGAGCGGGTCGACCTGGGCCCGAGCGCCGCCGAGCTGGCCCGGGTGTGGGGCCACGGCATCGTCGGCATGATGCACGCCGCCGGCGACTGGTGGCTGGCCGACCGGCCGTGTTCGCGGGCCCAGCTGGTGCAGCACCTCGCCGATCTCCTGTGGGGCCGGCTCGCCGCGGCCGGTGACCGGGTCGGCGGCCGGGCCTTCTGAGACCCCTCGGCGCCCGGCCTGGCTCAGCCCGTGCGACGCGCGGTGGCGGACGCCTCCCGACCCCAGTCCGTTCGGCGGACGGCACGCAGCAGCCGGCGCCGGCGCAGCCCCGCGAGCCGGTCCGGGTAGAGGGTTCCCTCCAGGTGGTCGCACTCGTGCTGGAGGCAGCGGGCGAAGAACCCCGAGCCGACCACGCGCACCGGGCTCCCGTCGGCGCGCCGCCCCGTGACCAGGACGCGGTCGGCGCGCGCCGTGCGCGCCTCCAGGCCGGGCAGGGACAGACATCCCTCCGGGCCGCGCACCGTGCCGCCCTCGGCCCGCACCAGGCGCGGGTTCACGACGTGACCGACGTGCCGCCGGTCCTCGTCGTCGGGGCAGTCGTAGACGAAGACGCGCAGCGGCGTGCCGATCTGGTTGGCCGCCAGCCCCACACCCCGGGCGGCGTACATGGACGCGAACAGATCCTCGACCAAGCCGGCCAGCGAGGCGCCGAACGCCGTGACCTCCTCGCACGGGCGGTGCAGCACCGCGGTGCCGAAGAGGGTGACGGGGTGGACGCGTCCGGAACTGCCGGGGATGGCGCGGCGTTGCATGGGCGTCAGCCTACGGCGCCGCCGCGGTCGCCAGCGGTGCGGTGAGGGCCGAGCGACCGGATCTCGATAGGGTGCAGTGTGACCGAAGCGCAAGGAGGATCAACGACGATGTCGGGCAACTCGGAGCCGCTGTCACCGCGCGCCAAGCTGGCGGTGAGCGCGGGCAGGGCCGCGGCGGCGGTGTCACGGGCGGCGGGCCGTGGCAGCGGATCAGTCATCGGCGGCCGGGTGGCGCTGAAACTCGACCCCGACCTGCTGGCGCGGCTGGCCGGGCACCTGGACGTCGTCCTCGTCTCCGCGACCAACGGCAAGACCACGACGACGCGGCTGATCGCCGAGGCCCTCCGCTCGGAGCCGGACGACGTCGTGTCCAACGCGCTCGGCGCGAACATGCCGGCCGGCATCACCTCCGCGCTGGCGGGCGGTTCGCGTGCCCGCTACGGGGTCATCGAGGTCGACGAGAAGTACCTTTCGACCGTCGCCCGGGACGTGACGCCGAAGGCCATCGCCCTGCTGAACCTCTCCCGCGACCAGCTCGACCGCGCCGCCGAGACGCGGATGCTCGCCGAGCGCTGGCGCGAGGGCCTGGCCGGGACGAAGGCCCTGATCGTGGCGAACGCCGATGACCCGCTGGTGGTGTGGGCCGCCTCCTCCTCGGCCAACGTGGTGTGGGTGGCCGCCGGACAGGAGTGGAAGGACGACGCCTGGTCGTGCCCCTCCTGCGGCGGTGTGCTCCAGCGGCCCGGGGACGAGTGGGCCTGCGGCGAGTGCGGATTCCGCCGTCCGACGCCGAGCTGGGCGCTCTCCGGCGACCACGTGCTGGACCCGCACGGGTCCGCCTGGCCGATCCGCCTGCAGCTGCCGGGCCGGGCGAACCGCGCCAACGCCACGACGTCGGCCGCCGTGGCCGCCGCGTTCGGCGTGCCGCCGCAGACGGCCCTGGAGCGGATGTTCGCGGTGACCGCCGTGGCCGGCCGCTACGATGTCGTGTCCTACCAGGGCCGCGAGGTGCGGCTGCTGCTGGCGAAGAACCCCGCCGGCTGGCTGGAGACGTTCTCCCTGATCGACCCGCCGCCCGCACCGGTGATCCTGTCCGTCAACGCCCGAGGTGCCGACGGAACCGACACCTCCTGGCTGTGGGACGTCGACTACGGGCGGCTGGCCGGGCATCCGATCTGCGTCATCGGCGACCGCCGGCTGGATCTGGCGGTGCGGCTGGAGGTCGCCGGGGTCGACTTCCAGGTGTGCCAGACCGCGGAGGAGGCCGTGCGGCGCTGCCCGCCCGGCCGGATCGAGGCCATCGCCAACTACACAGCCTTCCAGGACCTGCGCCGCGCTGTGGGCAACTGACCGTGGCGCCGTTGAGGAGTTCGAGCATGAGTGACAGCAGCCTGCGCGTCGTGTGGGTGTACCCGGACCTGCTGAGCACCTACGGGGACCAGGGGAACGTCCTCGTCGTGGGTCGTCGGGCCCACCAGCGGGGCCTGAACGTCGACCGCATCGACGTCCGCTCCGACCAGCCGGTGCCCACGTCGGGCGACATCTACCTCATCGGAGGCGGCGAGGACCGTCCGCAGCGCCTCGCGGCGGAGCGCCTGGTGCGCGACGGCGGCCTCCAGCGGGCCGTGGACAACGGCGCGATCGTCTTCTCGGTCTGCGCCGGCTACCAGATCCTCGGCCACGAGTTCGTCAACGACCAGGGCGAGCGGCAGCCCGGACTCGGCCTGCTGGACGTCACCTCGGTGCGCGGCACGGGCGTGCGCTGCGTGGGCGACGTGCTGGCCGACATGGACGAGCACCTGCGCCTGCCGCAGCTCACCGGCTTCGAGAACCACCAGGGCATCACCCACCTCGGGCCGACCGCCCGTCCGCTGGCCCGGGTCCGCTTCGGCAACGGCAACGGCACCGGTGACGGCACGGAGGGCGCATGGAACGACACGGTCTTCGGTACCTACATGCACGGGCCCGTCCTGGCCCGCAACCCGCTGATCGCCGACCTGCTGCTCAAACTGGCGCTGGACGTCAACGCGCTGCCGCCGGTCGACGACCGCTGGTACGAGGCCCTGCGCGCCGAACGCATCGCGGCGGCGACCCAACCGGCCTGACGCGCCGCTCCCCCGCTCCTGGCCGCCCCCGGACGCAGTGGCGTCCGGGGGCGGTTCTACTCTGGTGCGGGCGATCGGTACGAATCAGGAGCGTTGCGGATGGATCACGGCGGACACGGCGTGTCGATGGACCTGGCGCCGTTCACGCTGGGGCGCGGGCTGGCGTTCACCGGTGAGCCCTTCTTCCTGACCGGCTGCGTCGTGGCGCTGCTGCTGTACGGCTGGGGTGTCGCGCGGCTCCGACGACGCGGTGACGCCTGGCCGGTCGGCCGCATCATCGCCTTCACCACGGGCGTGCTGACGATCGCGCTGATGATGTGCACGGCGCTGAACGAGTACGGCATGGTGCTGTTCAGCGTGCACATGGTGCAGCACATGGTCATCAGCATGCTGTCCCCGATCCTTCTGCTGCTGGGGGCTCCGGTCACGCTGGCGCTGCGGGCCCTGCCGGCGGCGGGCCGGGGCCGCACGGGGCCGCGGGAGCTGCTCGTCCGGCTCCTGCACAGCCGCTACGTGCGGGTCATCTCGCACCCCGCGTTCACGATCCCGCTGTTCATCGCCAGCCTGTACGGGCTGTACTTCACCCCGCTGTTCGACGCGCTGATGAGCTCGCGGCCGGGGCACCTCGGGATGATGGTCCACTTCCTGGCCGTCGGCCTGGTCTTCTTCTGGCCGATCATGGGCGTGGATCCCGGACCGCACCGGCCGGGGTACATCATGCGCATGCTGGAGCTGTTCGCCGGCATGCCCTTCCACGCCTTCTTCGGCATCGCCCTGATGATGGCCAGCGAACCGATGGTGGGCACCTACGCCGATCCCCCGGCCTCGCTCGGGGTGACGGCGCTCGGCGACCAGAACGCGGCCGGTGGCATCGCCTGGGCGTTCAGCGAGATCCCGTCCGTCCTGGTGCTGCTCGCCCTCGTCTACCAGTGGTACGTCTCCGAGCAGCGCCAGGCACGGCGCCTGGACCGGGCGGCCGAGCGGGACGGGGACGCGGAACTGGCGGCGTACAACGCCTACCTCTCCTCGCTCCAGGCGCGGAGCACCGCCGGGCGGAGCTGAGCGGCTCCGCGCTCCGGGGACGGCTACGGACTCCCCCGCCCGGGTGCGCCCGCCCGCACCCGACGGGACCATGGAGGGACGGGACGCGGCGGGGCCGCCGCGGGTCCGGTATCGGTCCGGGCTCCGCCGGCCCCTCCAGGGAGGTGTGCGATGCCGACGGCGACGAAGGTCATGGCGGGAACGACGCTCGGCGCACTCGTGCTGGCCACGGCGTACACCGTGGGGCTGGGCGGCAGCGGGTGGGTGTGGTTCGCCTGGATCGTCCTCGGGTTGGTGACCGTGGGACTTCTGACGGCGACGGGCGGCGGGCAGCAGGGCCGACCGCCGCCGCATCCCCGCTGACGTCGCGCGGGGCGGCCCCGGGCAGGGAACCTCAGGGGGCGGGCGGCTCCATGCCCATCACACCGCGCAGCCCGGTGCGCAGCAGGTGCGGGTCCAGCGGGCCGAAGAGCGCCTGTTGGACCAGGAAGCCCTGGGCGGCGCCGATGAGGACGCGGGCCGTGTCCTCGGGGGGCACGTCCTCGCGCATCAGGCCGCGCTCCTGGTAGCCGCGCACGATGCGCACCCAGGATTCCAGCACCCGTGCGTAGCCCTCCCGCATCCGCGCCGCCAGTTCGTCGTTGCGCAGGGTCTCGGCCCAGACCTGGAGGGCCAGTGCCGGGGTGGCCTGCGTCGGCCCGGCCAGGACGCGGCACAGGACGGCGGGGAGCAGCACGTCGGGAAGCGGCGGGTCCTCCGCGTCGGCGGCCTGGGCGAACGCCGAGCCCACTTCGTCGAACACCTGCGAGGCGATGGCGGCGATGAGGTCGTCCTTGCTGCGGAAGTAACGGTAGACGGCGCCCGCCGACAGGCCGGTCTCCTGGAGCACGTCCTGCATGGACGTGGCGTGGAAGCCGTTGCGCGCGAAGCAGCGGCGGGCGCCGTCGAGGATCTGACGGCGGCGGGCGGTGAGGTGTTCCTGGGAGACGCGTGCCATGGCGGCACACTAAAACGAACGTTCCTTCTTGACAAGAGCCGGAGGCGGCGCAACGCTGGACTCACTAAAACGAACGATCCTTCTTTTTGGAGGCCCGACGATGACCACGACGCGCACCACCCCACCCCCGGAGGCGACCGAGGCGGCGGCCCGCGACGGCCGGGGACCGGACGGCGGCACCAGGCGACGCCTGGTCGCCGTCCTCGTCGCGGCCCCGCTGATCGCCGCGCTGGCCCTGTGGGCCTTCGCCTGGCCGGCGGCCCGGACGGCCCCCCGCGACCTGCCGATCGGACTCGTCGCCCCGGCGGGCGCTCCCGTCGCGGAACGGCTCACCACCGGCCCCGCCGAGGACGCCTTCGACGTGCACCGCTACCAGGACGCCGAGGCGGCGCGGGCCGCCGTCCAGGACCGTGAGGTCTACGGGGCCCTGATCGCGTCCCCCCGCGGGACGGAGCTGCTGACCGCCTCGGCCGCGAGTCCCGCCGTGGCGCAGCTGCTGGAGCGGACGGTCGCCGCGCAGGCGCCGCCGGGGACCGAGGTGCGGACCACGGACGTCGTGCCGCTGCCGGAGACGGACCCGCGCGGAGCGGCCTTCGCGGCGGGTGCCCTCCCGCTCGCCCTGACCGGTGTGGCCGCCGCCGCGCTCGTCACCCTCCTCGGCCTCACCGGGGGCCGCGCCGCCGGTGCGCTGACGGCGGCCGCCGCCCTCGTCGGGCTCACGGCCGCCGCCGTCCAGCACAGCTGGCTCGGCGTGCTGACCGGCGACTGGTGGGCCGAGGCCGGAGTCCTGGGGCTGACGGTCCTGGCCGTCGCGGCCGCCGCGGCGGGCACCGCCGCCGTGCTGGGCACCCGGGGCCTGGGCCTCGCGGCCTTCGTCCTCGTCCTGCTCGGCAACCCCTTCTCCGGGGTCACCTCCGCGCCCGAGCTGCTGCCCTCCGCGGTCGCGTGGATCGGTGGGCTGCTCCCGCCGGGTGCCTCCGGTGAGCTGCTGCGCTCGGTCTCGTACTTCGGGACCGCCGCCACCGCTCCCGCCCTCGTGCTGTCCGCGTGGGCCCTGCTGGGCCTCACGGCCGTGGTGCTGGGCGGGCGGTGGCGTCACCGGGAGACGGCCCGCCCCAGGTCGAAGCAGGAGGAGTAAAGCGGGCCACAGGGGTCAGTCGGTGAGCATGGAGGCGTACCGTCCGGATCGCCACGAGACGCCGCTGGAGCGCGACGACCGCAACTTCGCGGAGCTGCTGCAGGAGCTGCGCGTCATCCAGACCGGCGTACAGATCCTGTTCGCCTTCCTGCTCACGCTGGCCTTCACCCCGCGCTTCCCTGAGCTCGACGACGTCCAGCGCGGCACCTACGTCACCACGCTGCTGCTGAGCGCGCTGAGCGCCCTGCTGTTCACCACGCCGGCCGTCGTGCACCGGGTGCTGTTCCGCCGCGGGGCGAAGCGGCGGGTCGTGGAGGTCTCCGCGCGACTGGCGGCGGCGGGGCTCGCCGTGCTCGGACTGTCCCTCACCGGAGCCGTCCTGCTCGTCGTCGACTTCGTGCTGGGCCGGGGCGTCGGGATCGTCGCCGGTGCGGCGACGTTCACGGCGTGCGTGGCCCTGTGGGCCGTGCTCCCCTGGCAGGTGCGGCGTGCGCACGCGCGCACCCGCCGGGGCTCTCAGGCGCCCTGAGGGGCCAGCGAGACGATCGTGCGCAGCGCCCGGGTCACCTGGGCGTCGGTGAGGTCGGCGCGCGCGGTGAGCCGGAGCCGGGAGACGCCGTCGGGCACCGAGGGCGGACGGAAGCAGCCCACGGCCAACCCGGCGGCCCGGCAGTCCGCGGCCCAGCGCAGCGCGGCCTGCGGGGAGGGTGCCCGCACCGAGACGACGGCCGCGTCCGGACGCGCGGCGCTCAGACCGGCCGACGTCAGGCCCCGGTGCAGGGCGAGGGCGATGCCGCGCACCCGCTCGGCGCGCTCCGGCTCCGCCCGCAGGACGCGCAGCGCGGCCAGCGCCGCGCCGGCGGCGGCGGGTGCGAGCCCGGTGTCGAAGATGAACGTGCGCGCGGTGTTGACCAGATGCTCGACGACACGTGCGGGGGCCAGGACCGCTCCCCCCTGGCTGCCGAAGGACTTCGACAGGGTGACCGTGGCGACCACGTCCTCGCGGCCCGCGAGCCCCGCCGCGTCGAGCGTGCCCCGCCCCCCGCGGCCGAGGACGCCGAGCCCGTGCGCGTCGTCGACGAGGAGGGCCGCGCCCGCCCGACGGCACACGCCGTGCAGTTCGCCCAGCGGCGCGGCGTCGCCGTCCACCGAGAACACCGCGTCGGTGACGGCCAGAGCCGGGCCCGGGTGTCCGGCGAGCGCCTTGGCCGTCGCACCGGGGTCGGCGTGCGGGACGACGACCGTCTCGGCGCGGGCGAGCCGGCATCCGTCGATGAGGGAGGCGTGGTTGTCGGCGTCGGACACGACGCGCGCCTGCCGGGGCGCGAGCGCGGTGACGGCGGCGAGGTTCGCCGCGTAGCCGGAGGACAGGACGAGAGCCGACTCGAACCCGCAGAAGGCGGCCAGCTCCGCCTCAAGCTCCGCGTGCAGGCCGGTCGATCCGGTCACGAGCCGCGAGCCCGTGGCACCCGCGCCCCACCGGCGGGCGGCATCGCCCGCGGCCGTCGTGACGCGGGGGTCCCGGGCCAGCCCCAGGTAGTCGTTCCCGGCCAGATCCAGCAGCGGGTCGTCGGCGGCGCGGGGCCGCAGCCGCCGGACGAGACCGGCGTCCGCCCGCTGCTCGCGTGCCGCGTCGAGCCAGCCGAACGGGTCTTCTGCCATGGTCGGGCGCTCCTCGGTTCGTCGGTTCACCCGAACCTAACCGGACCGGGCCCGGCGCACCGTGTGGCAATCCACACACCCCGATCGGCCGCCGTTGTGCCATCCCGCCTTGGCCCGGGGCTTGTCGGTGAGCGAGGATGCGCGCCATGGACCTGCTGAACACGCTGGTGGACAAGGGGCTGCGGCGCGAGCTGCCGACGCGCGGGGAAGCGCTCGCCGTGCTGGCGACCTCAGACGACGAACTGCTCGATGTGGTGGCCGCGGCGGGCAAAGTCCGCCGCCACTGGTTCGGGCGGCGGGTGAAGCTCAACTACCTGGTGAACCTGAAGTCGGGGCTGTGCCCGGAGGACTGCTCGTACTGCTCGCAGCGGCTGGGGTCGAAGGCCGAGATCCTCAAGTACACCTGGCTCAAGCCGGACCAGGCCGCGGCCGCCGCGCAGGCGGGGCTCGCCGGGGGCGCCAAACGGGTGTGCCTGGTGGCCAGTGGGCGCGGTCCCACCGACCGCGACGTGGACCGGGTGTCGGAGACCATCGCCGCCATCAAGGAGCAGCACGAGGGCGTGGAGGTGTGCGCCTGTCTGGGCCTGCTCTCCGACGGTCAGGCCGACCGGCTGCGGGAGGCGGGCGCGGACGCCTACAACCACAACCTCAACACCTCCGAGGCCACCTACGCGGACATCACCACGACCCACACCTACGCCGACCGCGTCTCCACGGTGCAGCAGGCGCAGGCCGCGGGCCTGTCGGCCTGTTCCGGGCTCATCGCGGGCATGGGCGAGAGCGACGCCGACCTGGTGGACGTCGTCTTCTCCCTGCGGGAGCTGGACCCCGACTCGGTCCCGGTGAACTTCCTCATCCCCTTCGAGGGGACGCCGCTGGCCAAGGAGTGGCACCTCACGCCGCAGCGGGTGCTGCGCATCCTGGCCATGGTGCGGTTCGTGTGCCCGGACGTCGAGGTACGGCTGGCCGCCGGACGTGAGGTGCACCTGCGCTCACTCCAGCCGCTCGCCCTGCACCTGGCGAACTCGATCTTCCTGGGCGACTACCTGACCAGCGAGGGCCAGGCGGGCAAGGCCGACCTCGACATGATCGCGGACGCGGGCTTCGAGGTGGAGGGCAGCGGCACCACGACGCTGCCCGAGCACCGTGCCGACGCGCTCGCGGCCGGCGGCTGCGGTTCCGGCGGAGGGTGCGCGCCCTGCGGCGACTCCGCGTCCGAGGAGCCGCCCGCGCGGCTCGCCGCGACCGGTGACGAGGCGGTCGCGGTGGCGGCGGAGGCCGCCGGCGCGGCGGGCGCCGGTGACGCGCGCACCGACCTCGTGGCGGTCCGGCGCCGGGGTGCCGGGACCGACCTGCCGCCCAATGCCTGAGCCGCTCACCCCCGACCGGCTGCTGGCCCTGGACCGGCGGCACGTGTGGCACCCGTACGGTCCGATGCCCGGCCGCGAGGCGCCGCTGGCCGTCGAGTCCGCGGCCGGGGTGCGGCTGCGGTTGGCCGAGCCGGTGGCCGGGCACCGCGAGCTGGTGGACGGCATGTCGTCGTGGTGGTCGGCCGTCCACGGCTACAACCACCCGGTGCTCAACGAGGCCGCCCGCGGGCAGCTGGACCGGGTCAGTCACGTGATGTTCGGCGGGCTCACCCACGAGCCCGCCGTGCGGCTGGCCAAGCGGCTCGTCGACGTCACGCCGGAGGGCCTGGAGCACGTCTTCCTGGCCGACTCCGGATCGGTGTCGGTCGAGGTGGCCGTCAAGATGTGCCTGCAGTACTGGCGTTCGGTCGGACGGCCCGCCAAGCGGCGGCTGCTGACCTGGCGGGGCGGGTACCACGGTGACACCTGGACTCCGATGTCGGTGTGCGATCCGGACGGCGGCATGCACCACCTGTGGTCGGGTCTGCTGCCCCGACAGGTCTTCGCCCCGGCGCCGCCGCCCGGTTTCGACGCCGCGCCGGACCCGGAGTACGCCGGGCGGCTGCGTGCGCTGGTGGCCGAGCACGCCGACGAACTGGCGGCCGTCATCGTCGAACCCGTGGTGCAGGGCGCGGGCGGCATGCGCTTCCACTCCCCCGCGTACCTGCGCGTGCTGCGCGAGGCGTGCGACGAGCACGGCGTGCTGCTGATCCTCGACGAGATCGCCACCGGCTTCGGCCGGACGGGGACCTTCTTCGCGTCCGAGCACGCCGGGATCAGCCCCGACGTGCTGTGCGTCGGCAAGGCTCTGACCGGCGGCTACCTGACGATGGCGGCGACGCTGTGCTCCACCGAGGTGGCGCGCGGCATCTCCGAGGGCGAGGTTCCGGTACTGGCCCACGGCCCGACGTTCATGGCCAACCCGCTGGCCGCCGCCGTGGCCGACGCCTCGATCGGCCTGCTGCTCTCCCAGGACTGGGCCGGCGAGGTGAAGCGCATCGGGGCCGGGCTGCGGGAGGGGCTCGCGGCGGCCGAGGGCGCGCCCGGCGTGCGGGACGTCCGTGTCCTGGGCGCGATCGGCGTCGTGCAGCTGGACCGGGAGGTGGACGTGGCGGCGGCGACGCGGGCCGCGGTCGGGCACGGCGTCTGGCTGCGGCCGTTTCGCGACATGGTCTACACGATGCCGCCCTACGTCACCGGTGACGAGGACGTCGCCCGCATCGGTGCGGCCGTGTGCGCGGCGGCGCGGGCGGGGGTCGGCGCGTGAGGATCCTGTTCGTGTCCGGTACGGGCACCGAGATCGGCAAGACGGTGACGGTGGCCGCCCTCGCCGCCTGCGCGGTCACGGCCGGCCGGAGCGTCGCGGTGCTGAAGCCGGCCCAGACCGGCGTGGCGCCCGGGGAGCCCGGCGACGTCGCCGAGGTGCGGAGGCTCGCCGGGGCGTCGGTGACCGGCGTGGAGCTGGCCCGCTACCCCGAACCGCTGGCCCCGCGGACGGCGGCGCGCCGGAGCGGGCGGCCCGGTGTACCCCCGGCGGACGTCGCCGAGGCGGCGGAGAAGCTGTCCACCGACCACGACCTGGTGCTCGTCGAGGGCGCCGGGGGCCTGCTCGTGCAGTTCGACGAGGACGGTGGGACGCTCGCCGACGCGGCCCGCCTGCTGGACGCCCCGGTGCTGCCGGTCGCCCCCGCCGGGCTGGGCACGCTGAACGCCACGGCCCTGACGGTCGAGGCGCTGCGCTCGCGCGGACTGCGCCACCCCGGCGTCGTGGTCGGCTCCTGGCCGGCCGCCCCCGACCTGGCGGCCCTGTGCAACCTGACGGACCTGCCCGAGGCGGCGGGCGCCCCTCTGCTGGGCCTGGTGCCGCACGGTGCCGGAGCCCTGGACGGGGAACGCTTCCGGGCCGCCGCCCCCGGCTGGCTGGCTCCCGGGCTCGGCGGCACGGGGTTCGCACCGCCGCACGCCGAGCCCTGAGCCGCAGGCGGCTCCTGCGCCGCGTCCTCACCGGCGCTGCGTCCTCACCGGCACGGGGGCAGGGGCCGCGACGCCTCCGTCACGGTCCGGGATGCCGTTGCGCGGAGGTCCCGTACGCTGGGAGAACCTGCCCGCGACGGTGAGAAGGGGGGCAGCGTCGGCCATGGGCGAACCTTCCGGTCCGGCGGGCCGCGCACGGTGCCCCTCCCGTGGTGTTCAGGGGGCGTGGGGGCCTCGATGACCGAAGTCCTGCTTCTGGGTGCGGCCTTCCTGCTGACGCTGGCCTGCGGCGTCTTCGTCGCGGCGGAGTTCTCCCTCACCACGGTGGAGCGCGGTCTGCTGGAGCGGTCCGCGGCCGCGCGGGAGCCGGGTGCGGCGGGAGCGCTGGCGGCCGTCCGCTCCCTGACCTTCCAGCTCTCCGGCGCGCAGCTGGGCATCACGCTGACCAGTCTGCTGATCGGCATGCTCGCCGAGCCGTCGATCGCCGCCCTGCTCACCGGGCCGGTGGAGGCGGTGGGGCTGTCCCAGCGGGCCGCTTCCTCGACGGCGCTGGTGCTGGGCACGGCCCTGTCGACCGTGGTCCTGATGGTCGTGGGCGAACTGGTGCCGAAGAACTGGGCGATCTCGGCGCCGCTGGCGATGGCCCGCCGGGTCGGCCCCCTCCAGCGGCTCTTCTCCGCCGCCTTCCGGCCGTTCATCCGTCACCTGAACAGCACCGCGAACCGCACGCTGCGCCTGATGGGGCTGCGGCCGACGGAGGAGCTGGCCTCGGCGCGGTCCTCGCAGGAGCTGGTCGCGCTGGCCCGGCACTCCGCCAAGGAAGGAGTGCTGGAGGCCGACACGGCGGAGCTGTTCGTCCGCACCCTGCGCCTCGCCGACCTGACCGCCGAGAACGTGATGACGCCGCGCGTGCGGGTCCACGCGCTGGACGTCCGCGCCACGGCGCTGGACGTGACCACCGCCACGCGCGCCACCGGTCTGTCCCGCTTCCCCGTCTACCGCGAGAGCCTCGACACCGTCGTGGGCGTCGTCCACATCAAGGACGTCCTCGCCGTGCCGCCCGCCGAGCGGACGGAGCGGCACCTGGACGCGCTGCTCACCGAGCCGCTGCTCGTCCCCGGGACACTCCCCGCCGACCAGCTGCTCGACCAGCTCTCGGAGCGGCGCAGCATCGCCGTCGTGATCGACGAGTACGGCGGCACGGCCGGCGTCCTGACGCTGGAGGACATCCTGGAGGAGGTCGTCGGCGAGGTGCGCGACGAGCACGACCCGCTGGCCGCCCCGGAGCTGGCCGCGGCCGGGACCGACGCGCAGGGGCGCCTCGTCTACGACGCCGACGGGGCGACGCGCACCGACCAGGTGGAGGAGATCGGGCTGCGCCTGCCGGCAGGACCCTACGAGACGCTCGCCGGGCTCGTCGCGACGGAGCTGGGACGTATCCCGGTCGAGGGCGACGGGGTGGAGGTGGCGGGCTGGCGGTTCGAGGTGGCGGACGCCGCGGGGCGGCGGGCCGCCCGCGTCCGGCTGCACGCCCCCGCCTCGATGACGCCGCGCCGCCCGGGCCGCGCGGCGACGGAGGAGGCCGGCGGATGACACTGCTCCAGCTCCTGGTCGGCGCGCTGATGATCCTGCTCAACGCCTTCTTCGTCGGCGGCGAGTTCAGCCTCGTCTCCATCCGGCGCAGCCAGATCGAACCACGCGCCCAGGACGGCGACCGCCGGGCCAGGAGCGTGTTGTGGGGGCTGGAACACCTCTCGCAGCTGATGGCCACGGCCCAGCTGGGCATCACGCTGACGACCCTGGTCTTGGGCATCGTCGCCGAGCCCGCGATCGAGCACCTGCTCGAACCGGTCTTCGAGGCCGCCGGGTTGTCGGGTGCGCTGACCCACACGATCTCGTTCGTCGTCGCGCTGACCCTGGCGACCTACGTGCACATGCTGTTCGGCGAGATGGTGCCGAAGAACATCGCCCTGGCGGAGCCGGTCCGCACCGCGCTGCTGCTGGGCCCGCCGCTGGCCGCGCTGACGCGGGCCCTGCGTCCGGTGGTGTTCACCATCAACGCGTTCGCCAACACCCTGCTGAAACTCCTGCGGGTGGAACCGCGCGACGAGGTGGAGTCGACGTTCTCCGACGACGAGCTCGCCCGCATCGTGGCCGACTCCGGCGAGGCCGGGCTGCTGGGCGACCGGGCCACGGCACGGCTGCGGGACGCCCTGGAGCTCGGCCGCCGCCCGGTGGCCGAGGTGGTGCGTCCCGCGGCGCGGGTCGTGACCGCACCGAGCGGCGTCACGGCCGAGGAACTGGAGCGGCTGAGCGCCGAGTCGGGCTACTCGCGCTTCCCCGTCCTCGACGACTCCGGACGGGCGCTGGGCTACCTGCACGTGAAGGACGCCCTGGACGCCCCGTCGCCGGACGCCGCGTTCCCGCCCTCCGCCCTGCGGCCCATCGCCCGGGTGCGGGCCGGAACGCCGCTGGACGACGTGCTCGGTGCGCTGCGCGGCGGCGGCACCCACCTCGCGGCGGTGATCGGCGAGGACGGCCGGGCGGTCGGACTGATCACGCTGGAGGACGTCCTGCGGGAGCTCATGGGGCGCGACGTGGCGGAGTGACCGTGCCCAGCGCCGGCGGGCCCAGCGCCGGCGGACAAGGGGCCGGGCGGGTGCGCGCGGGCGGGGACCGGGCGCTCGGTACGATGGCGCCGCCATGGAGACCGCACCGCAGATCAGCAGCTTCGTCGCCCTGGGCGACTCGTTCACCGAGGGCATGTCGGACCAGGGGCCCGGGGGCGTCTACCGGGGCTGGGCGGACCGGCTGGCCGACCGGCTCGCCGCGCGCACCGACGGGTTCAGGTACGCCAACCTCGCCGTGCGGGGCAAGCTGATCGGCCAGATCGCCGCGGAGCAGGTGCCGCTCGCCGCCGCGATGGAGGCCGACCTGATCACCCTGGTGGGCGGGCTCAACGACGTGCTGCGGCCGTCCTGTGACATGGGACGGGTGTGCGGGCTGCTGGAGGAGTCCGTCGAGCGGCTCGCGCCCGCCTGCAAGCAGCTGGTCCTCATGCGCAGCCCCGGACGGCAGGGTCCGGTGCTGGAACGCTACCGGGCCCGGATGGAGGAGCTCTTCTCCTTCGTCGACCAGCTCGGCTCCCGGCACGGCGCGCTCGTCGTGGATCTGTACGGGGCGCGGACGCTCAGCGATCCGCGGCTGTGGGCGGACGACCGCCTGCACCTGACGGCGCAGGGCCACCACCGGGTGGCGGAGGCCGTCTGGCAGCGGCTGGGCCACCCGGCCGAGGACGACTGGGACGCCCCCCTGCCGAGCGCGGTGCCGCCGGGGTGGCTCGTGCGGCGCCGGGCCGACCTCCGGTTCGCGCGCCGGCACCTCGCTCCCTGGATCGGGCGGCGGCTGACCGGCCGGTCCTCCGGCGACGGCCTCCTGCCCAAACGTCCCGACCTGGCGCCGCTGGCCTGCGAGGACACCCCGTAGAATCCGGCAGCGTGACTGACAAGCCGCGCATCCCGAACGTCCTCGCAGGCCGCTACGCCTCCGCCGAGCTGGCCGTCCTGTGGTCCCCGGAGTACAAGGTGACCTTGGAGCGCCGCCTGTGGCTGGCGGTGCTGCGGGCCCAGAAGGACCTGGGCATCGACGTCCCGGACGGCGCCCCCGAGGACTACGAGCGGGTCCTGGAGAACGTCGACCTCGCCTCGATCGCCCGCCGCGAGCAGGTGACCCGGCACGACGTGAAGGCGCGGATCGAGGAGTTCAACGCGCTGGCCGGTCACGAGCAGGTGCACAAGGGCATGACCTCGCGCGACCTCACGGAGAACGTCGAGCAGCTCCAGATCCGGTTGTCGCTGGAGCTGGTCCGCGACCGCACGGTGGCGCTCCTGGCCCGGCTGGGTACGCTCGCCGGCGAGCACGCGGCGCTGGTGGTGACCGGGCGTTCGCACAACGTGGCGGCGCAGGCCACCACGCTCGGCAAGCGGTTCGCGTCGGCGGCCGACGAGCTGCTCGTCGCCTTCGCCCGGCTGGAGGACCTGCTGGGGCGCTACCCCCTGCGCGGCGTCAAGGGGCCCGTCGGCACGTCGCAGGACATGCTGGATCTGCTGGGCGGGGACGCGGCGAAGCTGTCGGAGCTGGAGGAGCGCGTCGCGGCCCACCTCGGCTTCGCGCGCGGCCTCACCTCGGTCGGGCAGGTCTATCCCCGCTCGCTGGACTACGACGTCGTCAGCGCGCTGGTGCAGCTCGCCTCGGCACCGTCCTCGCTGGCGAAGACGATCCGGCTGATGGCGGGCCAGGAACTGGTGACGGAGGGCTTCAAGGAGGGCCAGGTCGGCTCCTCCGCGATGCCGCACAAGATGAACACGCGCTCGTGCGAGCGCGTGAACGGCCTGGCGGTCGTCCTGCGCGGTTACGCCTCCATGGCCGGTGAGCTGGCCGGTGACCAGTGGAACGAGGGTGACGTGTCCTGCTCGGTGGTGCGGCGGGTCGCGCTGCCGGACGCCTTCTTCGCCCTCGACGGGATGCTGGAGACGTTCCTGACCGTGCTCGACGAGTTCG
This sequence comes from Streptomyces chumphonensis, assembly GCF_014779715.1. GTDB lineage: Bacteria > Actinomycetota > Actinomycetes > Streptomycetales > Streptomycetaceae > Streptomyces > Streptomyces chumphonensis. Next base: position 102,206 of record NZ_JACXYU010000012.1, on the reverse strand, counting down.
GCGCCTTCCCCGCCGTCGTGGCGCGGGAGCTGGACCGGTACCTGCCCTTCCTGGCCACGACCAAGGTGCTCATGGCGGCCGTGCGGGCCGGGGTGGGCCGGGAGACGGCGCACGAGGCGATCAAGGAGCACGCCGTGGCGTCGGCCCTGGCGCTGCGGGCCGGTGGAGAGCGCAACGAGCTGCTGGACCGGCTCGCCGACGACGCCCGCATTCCGCTGGACCGGGCGGGCCTCACGGAGCTGATGGCGGACCGGCTGGCGTTCACGGGTGCGGCCGGTGAGCAGGTCGCGGCCGTCGTCGCGCGCGTCGAGGAGGTCACCCGGGCCCACCCGGAGGCCGCCGCCTACACGCCGGGTGCCATCCTCTGAAAGCCGGGGAACCGGCGGGTTTCAGCCGCCCGCGAGCGGCAAGCAGGCTGTCATGTCCACACGACGAACGTACCTGAGCGCCGCACGGATCATCGCACTGGTGGCGGACCTTTTCGCCTTCGTGCTGGGCCTGTGGATCCTGATGTACCTGCTCGAAGCCAACCGGGCCAACGACCTGGTCAACTTCGTGCAGCACGCGGCCCAGTGGCTCGCGGGCTGGTCCCACGACCTGTTCACCTTCGACGCGGAATGGGCCCGCGTCGTCTGCGGCTACGGACTGGCCGCCGTGGTCTACCTCTTCCTCGGTCATCTCGTGGCCGGGCGGCTCGTCCGTCGTCCCTGACCGCCGACCGGGACCGTCCCACGCCGATCCCGGTCGCCGTGAGCTGCGGCAACGGATAGCATCCGGGCCACGGACTCGGCGCTGGGAGGCGGACTGTGGGGAGGCTCACCGGTGGGGATCCGTCCCTGCTGCGCAGGATCAACTCCGCTGTCGTGCTGCGGGCGCTGCGGGGTGCGCAGGAGTCACCGACCCTGACCGACCTGGTCGGCGCGACGGGGCTGTCCCGCCCCACGGTCGAGGGGGTCGTCGACGGCCTCGTCGGTGCCGGCCTGGTCACCGAGGCGGCCGGCGTGTCGGCCACCCGGCGGCAGGGCAGGCCGGCCCGGCGCTTCCGCTTCCGCGCGGAGGCCGGCCACCTGCTGGGCATCGAGATCGGGGCGCACCGCGTCTCCGCCGTGCTGTCCGACCTGACCGGACGTCCGGTGGGCACGGCGGAGCGGCCCACCACCGGGGACGCGTCCGCCGGTGAACGGCTCGAACGTGTCCGGGCCGCCGTCTCGGACCTGCTGCGCCGCAGCGAGGTGGCCCGCTCCACCCTGCGCTGCGTCGGCGTGGGGACGCCGGGCATCGTCAGCGGGGACGGCAGCCTGCGGCTGTGCTCGGCCCTGCCGGGGTGGACCGGGCTGCCGCTGGGCGAGCGGCTCCGAAGGTCGTTCCGCTGCCCGGTGATCGTGGAGAACGACGCCAACGCGGCGGTGCTCGCCGAGCGCTGGCAGGGTGCGGCGCGGGGCTGCGAGGACGTGGTCATGGTGCTGGCCGGGCTCAGTCCGGGCGCCGGTTCGCTGATCGGCGGTCGGCTGCACCGGGGGTTCGGAGGGGCGGCCGGTGAGATCGGCGCACTGCACCTCCTCGGCCGCGAGGACTCCCCCGAACGGCTCCTGTCGACGACCGGCGAGCCGCTGCATCCGCTGGACGAGGCGGCGGTGGCCCGCGTCTTCCGTGCGGCGGGCAGCGGCGACGAGCGGGCCCGGCTCGCCGTGGAACGCTACATCAGGCGGCTCGTGCACGACGTGGCGGCGCTTGTGCTGGCCCTCGATCCGGAACTGGTGGTGATCGGCGGGTGGGCGGCCGGGCTGGACGGCGTCCTGGTGCCGCTGCGCAAGGAACTGGAGCGCTACTGCCTGCGCCCGCCGCGCGTGGAGCTGTCCGTCCTCGGAGAAGCGGCGGTGTCCACCGGTGCGTTGCGCGTGGCGCTGAACCACGTGGAGGAGCAGTTGTTCTCCGTGGAGGCCGCTTCGGCGTGAGGTCGGGCCCGGCACTTCCGGGCCCGGGGCCGGGGGCGCTCCCGGGGGTGACGCGCGGTCAGCCGGCCAGCAGGTCGGCATCCAGGAGGCCGCCGAAGGTGAGGCGGCAGGTGTCGGCCCGGTACGTGGCGACCGCCACGGCCACCGTCGTCCCCCCGGCCACATAGCGGGTGGTGACGACCAGCACCGGGGAGCCGGGCAGCCGGTCCAGTCGGCGCGCGTCGTCCGCGCGCGCGGCGCCGAGCTCGACCGAGCGGTCCTGCCCGTCGAGTTCCAGCCGGTGCAGGGCGCTCAGCACGGCGCCGCCCCGGGCCGGGCCCGAGCCCGGCACCTCTCCGGTGACGCCTCCCGGCACGTAGAGGACCTCGGTCGCCACATGCTGTCCGCGCTCGCTGCGGACGCGTCGCAGCACATGGCAGGGGCCCGGCGGATGGTCGGCCAGCAGCCGGGCGACGGCGGCGGGCGGCGCCGCGAGGGAGCAGTCCTCGACCCGCCAGGCGTCCTCGGCCGTACCCGGCCAGCCGCCGGGATCGGTGGCGACGTCCACCCCCATGCGCGGAGGCGCGACGGTGGTGCCCACGCCGCGCCGGCGCTGCAGCCGCCCTTCCAGCTCAAGCTGTTCGAGGGCCTGCCGGAGGGTGGCCCTGGCGACTCCGTAGCGGGCGGCCAGGTCCCGCTCGTTGGGCAGCACCTGCCCGACGGCGAACTCGGTGTCGAGGGCTTCGGACAGCACTGTCTTGAGGTGCCAGTACTTCGGCTCCGGCACCGTGTCCACCTGTGTGGTCCCCACCCTTGCCTCCGCAATCGCCGTGTCCCCATGGGATTTTCACGCGGTTATTTATTAAAGCTTGTTGCGTATGCCTGGTGACACTACGGCCGCGCTCCGCCTTGGTCAAGACCAATCCCGGCCCTCCGTGCCCGCGGGGCGCCGGGGTGGGGTAGCGTCACCGGTCGGCGATTGCCGCGGCCCACGGGCCGGGAAGGGCCCCAGGGGCTGGGAATGGCCCCACGGGCCGGGAGAAGGCCCGTGGGTCGGGCCGGGAAGGGCCGAGACATGGCGCGACGGGTCACCGTGGTCACCGGCGGCAGCCGGGGAATCGGGGCCTCGGTCGCACGAAGGCTGGCCGCCGACGGCCACGATGTCGGCGTCGGCTACGTGCGGGACCGGGAGGCCGCCGAGCGGACGGTGGCCGGGGTCCGGGCAAGCGGCGCGCGGGCCGTGGCGGTACGGGTGGACACCAGCGACGAGACGCAGGTCGACGCCTTCTTCGACACGGTGACCCGGGAACTGGGGCCCGTGACGGGTCTGGTCAACAACGCCGGTGTCACCGGACCCCTGGGGCGCCTCACCGAGACCTCCACCGCCGACATGCGCCGCGTCATCGACGTCAACGTGCTCGGAGCCCTGTACTGCGCCCGGCGTGCGGTCCTGGCCATGTCGCGGCGGCACGGTGGCCGGGGCGGCGCCGTCGTCAACGTCTCCTCGGCTGCGGCGACGCTGGGCGGCCCGGGCGAGTACGTGCACTACGCGGCGAGCAAGGCCGCACTCGACGCCCTGACGGTGGGCCTGTCGAAGGAACTGGCCGAGGAGGGGGTCCGCGTCAACGCGGTGCAGCCGGGGATGATCACGACCGACATCCACGCGGCCATGGGCGACCCTGGGCGGCCGTGGCGGCATCCCGAGCGGGTGCCCATGCGCCGCCCCGGGGAGCCCGAGGAGGTCGCCGGAGCGGTCGCCTGGCTGCTGTCGTCCGAGGCTTCCTACACCACGGGAGCCGTACTGCGGGTCGCCGGCGGCCTGTGAGGAGGGGCGACCGGGCGCGGCGCCGGCACTCCCCCGACGGTGGCGGGGAGCCCCGGCGCCGGGTCGCCGCAGGACTCAGTCGTTGACGCAGACGTTGCCGGCGGTCCCGTTGAGGGCCGCGATGACACCGACGCTGTTGCCGCAGACGTTGACCGGTACGTGGATCGGGACCTGGACGACGTTGCCCGACAGGACGCCCGGGGAGCCGATGGCGGCACCCTGGGCATCGGCGTCGGCGGAGGCGGTGCCCGCGCCGGCGAGGATGACGGCGGTGGCCGCCGCGAGCAGTGCCGCGGTCTTCGCCATGCGTCGCATGAGAGTTCTCCTTCGGTAGGGGGAGGCAGGCCGTGAGCCCTCGGCCCACCGCCGAGCGTCACGGCTGCCTCGCGCTACGTCCGGTTCCGGACAGGCAGCAGGCCGCATATTCACTCGAAATGAGCAATCGGCATATCGCAGGGAGCCCGTGAACGTGGCGGATTGGGCCGTTCGGCGGTCACCGGTGCCCCGTGGGTGGCATCCACCGATGGGCCCGGGGGGTGAATTCCCCGGCGGCTCCGGGCCCTCGCGACGCGCGGCCGACCAGCGCTTCGACCCCTCACGGGCCCGGCACTGGCGCACCGGCCCGGGCACGCGCCGAGCTGCGCGCGTACACGATCACTGACAGTGCGTCATCATCGGCCACTGCATGGCTGATGATGCTGTTCCTTCCACACCCCGAGCGCATTACGATTCGGCAACGAGTCGGATATCCGTGGGGCGCACCCCCGCCGTGCGGCCCGGCTCGACCGCGGAGCGGGACGGCCGGCCGCACCGGCCACGCACGGAACGCACGAACGCCGCCGGGCGTTGGTGGGAACGCCGAGGCGGCCGGACCGCCGACCCGCGCGGGTGGCCCGACCGGCCACCCGGAGCCCGCACGCCGGAACGGCTGAAATGACGAAAATGACTGCCAAACCGACAGAACCATCCTTAACCCACCGGTCACAGAACGTTCGTGACGAGGCAACACCCGTCCCCGAGGATGACCGCATGTCTGAAGCGTCGAACGTCCCCACCGCCCCGGCCACCTGGCGCGGGCCTCACCGGCGCACCGGGTGGTGGCCGCGCCGCCGAAGGCAGGGCGTACGGCCCCCCGGAGCGGGCCCGGATACGGGCACCGCCGCGGCGGCGGAGGGAGACGCGCGTCCGAGCGCGCCCCCGCCGGTGCTGTGGCGGATGCGGACGACGGTTCCCGAGCGTCCCGGGGCGCTCGCGGCCCTGTGCGCCGCGCTCGCCGAGGCCGAGGTCGACATCCTGGCTCTGCAGACGCATCCCTTGGGCGAGTCGGCGACCGTGGACGAGTTCATGCTCCGTGCCCCGGCGGCGCTGGAGAAGAACCGCCTCCTCGCCCTCGCGGTGGCGGGCGGCGGACGGGACACCTGGCTGGAGCGGGCGGACGCCCACGAACTCGTCGACGTGCCCACCAGGGTGCTGGCCGTGGCCACCCGCACGGCGCTGGACACCGCCGAGCTCCCCCTGGCCCTGCGCGCGATGCTCGGCCGCTGCACGATCCGCTCGGTCCCGGCGCTCTCCCTGAGCGGGAAGCCGATGAGCGAACCGGTCCCGCCGGAAGGGGTCCTGGAGGAGACGGTCCTGCGGCTGCCCGACCCGTCGGGCGGCGCCATCGTGGTGGAGCGACCGCAGCTCCCCTTCACCCCCACCGAGTTCGCGCGTGCCCGGGCCCTGGTGGAACTCGACGCGCGGCTCGGGCAGCGGGTGCCGCGCCGCCGCGACGTCCTGACCCTCCCCGAGGGCAACGCCATCACCGTCCGCCGGGCCGACACCGGCGACCTGGAGGCGGCGGTGGCGATGCACGAGCGCTGCTCGGAGGACACGCTGCGGCTGCGCTACCACGGACCGGTACGTGACGCCGACCGCTATCTGGCCCACCTCCTGTCGCCCCGTTTCGGTCGGACCCTCGCGGTGGAGACGGCCTCCGGGCGGCTCGTGGCGCTCGGACACCTGCTGTGGGACGGCGACGAGGCCGAGGTGGCCCTCCTCGTCGAGGACGACTGGCAGCACCGCGGGATCGGCGGCGAGCTGCTCGGCCGTTTGGTGCGGATGGCGGTCGAGGCGGGGTACGAGAGCGTCTACGCCGTGACCCGGTCGGCCAACACCGGCATGGTCGCCGCCATGCGCGGTCTCGGCCTGCCGCTGGACTACCAGATCGAGGAGGGCACCATGGTGATCAGCGCACCGCTGTCTCCCGTCGCGGCTCCGGCCGGGGCCGAAGGCCGCTGAGCGCGAGGTCGAGGTCCTGCCACAGGTCCTCGACGTCCTCCAGGCCCACGGACATGCGCAGGAGCTTCTCGCTGATCCCACCGGCCGCACGGTCCCCGGCCGCCACGATGCGGTGGCTGATCGATCCGGGGTGCTGGATGAGCGTGTCGACGCTGCCGAGGCTGACGGCCGGGGTGATGAGACGTACGCCGGAGATCACCTCGTGCGGATCGTCGCGTACCTCGAAGGCCACCATCGCGCCGCCCAGCCGGGGGTAGTGCACGGCCGTCACCCGGGGATCGGCGGCCAGGCGGCGCACCAGTTCCGCGGCCGTCGCCGACTGCTCCTTGACCCGCACGGGCAGGGTGGACAGCCCGCGCAGCAGCAGATAGCCCGCCAGCGGGTGCAGCACCCCGCCGGTGGCGAAGCGGATGCGGCGCAGGTCACGGGCGAACTCCTCGTCGCAGGCGACGACGCCGCCGAGGACGTCCCCGTGCCCGCCCAGGTACTTCGTCGCGCTGTGCAGCACGAACCGGGCCCCGTGCTCCCGGGGGCGCTGGAGCACGGGGGTGGCGAAGGTGTTGTCGACGAGCAGCGGCACCCGGCCGCAGGCGCGTGCGACCGCGTCGAGGTCCACTTCGGCCAGCGTGGGATTGGCGGGGGTCTCCACCATGACCAGCGCGGTGTCGGGGCGGACGGCGTCGGCGATGCCCTCCGGGTCGGTCCAGGTGACCTCGGTGCCCAGCAGTCCGCCGCTCAGCAGGTGGTCGCTGCAGCCGTACAGCGGCCGGACGGCGACGACGTGGCGCAGTCCGGCGGCCGAACGGGCCAGCAGGACCGCCGTGAGGGCGGCCATGCCACTGGCGAAGGCGACGGCCGACTCGGTGCCCTCAAGCCGGGCGAGTGCCTGCTCGAAACGGCCGACGGTGGGGTTGTCCAGCCGGGCGTACACGGGCGGACCCTCCAGCTGCGCCCCGGTGGCCGCGAACTCGTCCAGCCGCAGGCCCTCGCCCCGGCTGTCGGAGCTGGGGTAGGTCGTGGACAGGTCCAGCGGAGCGGCGTGCAGGCCGAGGGCGGCGAGGTCCTCGCGCCCGGCGTGCACGGCGTGCGTGGCCAGGGCCCCGGTGGTGCGGTAGGGGGCCTGGGCGTCGGGGGTGCCCGACGCGGAAGGTGTCGTGTCCATGCGTGCATGCTGAACAGCTACCGGTCCGTAGCGGAAAGGCACCGTGCTACGTTCGGCCGATGACCGAATCCGTGCGACTAGATCCGGTCGATCTGGAGATTCTGCGGCTCCTTCAGAACGATGCCCGGACGACGTACCGCGATCTCGCCGCCGCCGTGGGACTCGCCCCGTCGACCTGCCTGGACCGGGTGACGCGACTGCGGCGGAGCGGTCTGATCCTGGGCCACGAACTGCGTCTGGACCCGGCGAAGCTCGGCCGCTCGGTCGAGGCGCTCCTGCTGGTGCAGGTGCGTCCGCACCGCAGGGACCTCATCGACCCCTTCGTGGAGCGTGTCCGTGCCCTGCCCGAGTCCCGTTCCCTGTTCCACCTGACCGGGCCCGACGACTACCTGGTGCACGTGGCCGTCACCGGCACGGCCGACCTCCAGCGCCTCGTGCTCGACGAGTTCACCTCGCGCAAGGAGGTGGCCCGGGTGGAGACGCGTCTGATCTTCCAGCACTGGTCCTGCGGGCCGCTGCTCCCGCCGCAGGAGCCCGGGCCCGGCCCGGCGGGCTGAGCGCCGCCGGACACCGGCGGCCGGATCGGCCCGTGAACCTGGTGACGGAGCGGAACGTTCCGTACGAGGATGGGGCGCATGTCCGAGACCACGCGTACCGCCCCGCTCCCCCGTCAGATCGCCGACGCCTACGTCGACGCCCTCGTTCAGCTCGACCCCGTCGTCGGCACGGAGCTGGGAGTACGCGAGGCCGCCGGGCGGCTCCCGGACTTCTCCCCCGACGGCGGCCGGGCCCTCGCCGACCTCCAGCGCTCGACGCTCGCCTCGCTGGCCGACGCCGCGGACCTGCCGGAGGCCGCCGACGCGGCGGAGGGGCGGTGTGCCCGGCTGCTCCGGGAACGGCTCACGGCCGAGCTGGCCGTACGAGAGGCGGGCGAGCCGCTGCGGGCGGTGGGCAACCTCAGCTCACCGTTGCAGCTGACCCGCATGGCCTTCACGATCATGCCGACGGAGAACGAGGAGGACTGGGCCGCGGTCGCCCAGCGGTTGCGGGCCGTTCCGGAGGCCCTGGCGGGGTACCGGGAGTCCTTGGCCGCCGGACTGGCGGCGGGGTTGCCGGGCGGCCCGCGTCAAGTCACCACCGTCGTCGGCCAGCTGGCCGAGTGGGTCGGCACGGCGGGTTCCGGTGGGTGGTTCGGGGCGTTCGCCGCGCGGGGTCCGCAATCCCTGAGCGGTGAGCTCGACGCGGCGGCCAGGGCCGCCACCGGAGCGCTGGCGGAGCTGCGCGGCTGGCTCGCGGACGACTACGGGCCCGCGGTGGCCGACGCTCCCGACGTCGTCGGACGAGAGCGGTACGCCCGCTGGGCACGCTACTGGAACGGGACCGACCTGGACCTGGAGGAGGCCTACGCCTACGGCTGGTCGGAGTTCCACCGCCTGCACGCGGAGCTGCGCAAGGAGGCCGTCCGGATCGCCCCGGACGCGTCCGACCCGTGGGCGGTCATGCGGCACCTGCGCACCCACGGGCAGGTGATCGAGGGCGTCGAGACGACGCGCCGGTGGCTGCAGGACCTGATGGACGAGGCCATCGACGCCCTGGACGGCACGCACTTCGAACTGGCCGATCCCGTCCGGCGCGTGGAGTCCATGATCGCCCCACCCGGAGGGGCCGCTGCGCCCTACTACACCTCGCCCTCCCTGGACTTCAGTCGTCCCGGACGGACCTGGCTCCCGACCCTGGGGCACGACCGCTTCCCCGTGTTCGACCTCGTGAGCACCTGGTACCACGAAGGAGTGCCGGGACACCACCTCCAGCTGGCGCAGTGGGTGCACCGGGCCGAGCACCTCTCCCGCTACCAGACGACGGTGGGCATGGTGAGCGCGAACGCCGAGGGGTGGGCGCTGTACGCGGAACGGCTGATGGACGAACTGGGCTTCCTGGCGGACCCGGAGCGTCGGCTGGGCTACCTCGACGCCCAGATGATGCGGGCGATCCGAGTGATCATCGACATCGGCATGCACCTGGAGATGCGCATTCCCGACGACTCCCCGTTCCGGCCCGGCGAGGTCTGGACCCCGGCGTCGGCGCAGGAGTTCTTCGCCCGGCACACCGGACAGCACGAGGAGTCGGTGGAGAGCGAGCTGGTGCGGTACCTCGGGCTGCCCGGGCAGGCGATCGGCTACAAGCTCGGCGAGCGGGTGTGGCTGGCCGGCCGGGACGCGGCGCGCGCCCGCGCGGGATCGGCCTTCGACGCGAAGGCCTGGCACATGGCCGCGCTGAGCCAGGGATCCCTGGGGCTGGACGACCTGGCGGTGGAGCTGGCCCGGCTGTGACCCGGTCGGCGCTCCGGCGTGCCCGGGTACGGCCGTCCGCGCCCGCGGGTCAGCCGCCGACCGGTGGCCCGCTGCCGTCGGCGTGATGCCGCAGGACCGAACCGGAGCGGCGCTTGACGACCTCCAACTGGGCGGGGACACGCGTCCGGAGGTCCGCCACGTGGCTGACGATGCCCACGCAGCGGTCGCGTTCGCGCAGCGAGTCCAGGACCTCCAGCACCTCGTCCAGCGTCTGCTCGTCGAGGCTGCCGAAGCCCTCGTCGATGAAGAGCGTGTCCAGCCGGGTGCCCCCCGCCTCGTCGCCGACGACGTCGGCGAGGCCCAGCGCCAGCGCCAGAGAGGCGAAGAACGTCTCACCTCCGGAGAGGCTGGCCGTGTCCCGTTCCTGTCCGGTCCACGCGTCGACGACGTGCAGCCCCAGCCCGGAGCGCGCGCCGCGTCCGGCGCGGTCGTCGGAGTGCAGCAGCGTGTACCGGCCGGACGACATGCGGTGCAGCCGGGAGCTGGCGGCCGCGGCGACCTGTTCGAGGCGCGCGGCGAGGACGTAGGTCTCCAGGCGCATCCGCCGTTCGTTCTCGGCGGAGGTGCCGGCGGCCAGACCCGCGAGGCGGGTGACGCGTTCGTGCTCGGCCCGACGCGGTCCGAGCGCCCGTACGGCCTCGGTGGCCCGCGCGGAGAGCCGGTCGAGGTCGGTCGCGCGGGAGCGGGCGGCCGAGGCGGCGGCGTCAGCGGCGCGGCGCCGGTCGGCGGCGGCCTCGGCGGCCCGGCGGGCCGCGGCCACGTCGGCGGGGTCCTCACGCGCGGCGGCCCCGACGGCCGGGTCGGCCAGTTCGGCGGCGCAGGTGGCCTCCTCCGTCTGCCAGTCGTCCAGCCTGCGTCGCAGGGCGCGGGCGGCATCCGCCTCCACGACCGCGTCCGCCGCGGCCTGTGGCGCGGGGAAACCGGCCCGCCACGCGGCGTCGTCCAGCGCGGCGTCGGCCTGTTTCAGGTGACGCGCGGCTGCGTCGGCCCGGCGGGCGGCCTCGGCGGCCTCGGCGAGCGTTCCGGCGAGTCCCGCCAGGCGGGCGGCGCGGTCGGCCACGCTCGGGGCGTCCCCGCGTGCCTGCCGCACCGCGTCCCGTTGCGAGCGCAGTTCGTGCTGGAGTGCCTCCCGGCGGGAGGTGCGGGCCGCGGTGCGCCGGGCGGCCTCATGGCCTTCGGCGAGTCGGCGCTCGTGCTCACGTTCGGCCTGGTCGAGCCGTTCGCGCAGAATGTGCGCCTGGGCGGCCTCGCGGCGTGCGGTCCCGATGTCGGCCTCCAGGCCGGCCAGGAGCGCGGCGCAGTCCTTCACCGTGTCCTCGCCGGACTCCGTACGCGCGTGGCGGAGGGCTTCCTCGACGGCCTGCCGAGCCTGTGCGGCCTCCTCCCGTGCGGCCTCGGCTCTCTGGTGATCCGCCAGTGCCGCGTCCTCGGCGGCCGCGTCCACGTGGTCGGCGGTGGGCCCGGCGGGCGCGGGGTGCTCCGCGCAGCCGCAGACGGCGCAGGGGGCGCCGGGCCGCAGAGCGAGGGCCAGTTCGGCGGCGATGCCCGCGAGCCGGCGCTCGCGGAGGTCGAGCCACCGCTGCCGGGCGTCGGCCGCGGCGTCCGCGGCGTGCCGCGCCCGCTCGGTGGCTCCGGTGAGCTCGGCGACCAGCCGGTCGCGGGTACGGGCCGCGTCCAGGCGTCGGCGGGCGGGTTCGAGCCGGGCGCCGAGTTGTTCGGCGCGGGTGGCCGCCGCCTGGGCGTCGTCGACGCGCCGCTGGTGGGCGGTCTGCCGGGCGGGCCAGACAGCCAGCCATTCCTCGGCCTCGCGGGCCACGGCCTCGTCGTGGACGGCGTCCCGGTCCAGGCCGTTCAGCTCGCGGCCGAGCGTCTCGGCGCGGGCTTCGGCCCGGCGGGCCGCCTCCAGGGCGCCGAGCTGCTGACGGGTGCGGCGTTCGCTCGCGGTGAGGTGCTCGGCCGTGGCCTGGCGGAACGGTTCAGGCAACCGGGCGCGGGCTTCGTCCTCGGCCCGCGCCGAACGGTGGTGCTCGGCCTCGGCGGTGCGGCGGGCGGCCAGCGCGGGCAGGACGGACTCGGCGCTGCGGGCGCGTTCGACCCGCTGCCGCACGGCGTCGCGCTCGGGCGCCTGCCGGGCCAGTTCCTCGGCCCGGCCGCGAGCCCTGCGGTGGCGTTCCTGGAGGCGCGCCAGCTCCTCGGCGGCGGCCAGCCGCTCCTGGGCCGCCTGGTGGTGGCGCTCGGCCGCCCGGAGAGCCAGCTCGGTGCCGGTGAGCCGCTCGCGCGCGGTGCCGCGGGCGAGGGCCGCCCAGGCGAGCACGGTCCCGGCGAGGCCCTCGTCCCCCGGTGCCAGGGCGGGAAGCGGCTCGTCGGTGCCGTTCCCCTCGGCCACCTGCGCCATGCGGTGGGCGAGGGCCAACAGCGTCGCGTCGGCTTCCCGCAAGCGCTGCTGGGCGGTGGTCCGCCGCTCCGCGAGGTGGGCCTCGACGGCGCGGAAGCGGCCGGTGTCGAAGAGCCGGCCGAGCAGTGCACCGCGCTCGTCGGCCCTGGCGCGCAGGAAGTGGGCGAAGTCGCCCTGGGGCAACAGCACGACCTGGCAGAACTGCTCGCGGCTCATGCCGAGCGACTCGACGATCTCCTTGCCGATCTCCTGGTGGGATCGGCTGAGCGCGCGCCACCGGCCGGTGGCCGCGTCGTGCTCGTGCAGCAGCGAGAGGGCCTTGTCGGTGGTGAAGCCCTCGCCCCGGTGCTTGCGGCGGCGGTGTTCGGGGCGCCGGGTCGTCCGCAGCCGGCGTTCCCCCACCGTGAACTCCAGTGTGACCTCGGTGGGCGTACCGGCCGGTGCGTGGCTGCTGCGCAGCCCGCCGTGGCCCTGCGTCTGCCGGGCGCCGGGGACTCCTCCGTAGAGCGCGTAGCAGACGGCGTCGAGCACCGAGGTCTTGCCCGCGCCGGTCGCCCCGTGCAGGAGGAAGAGCCCGGCGCCGCAGAGCGCGTCGAAGTCGACGTGATGGGTGCCGGCGAAGGGACCGAAGGCGGTGACGGTCAGCCGGTGCAGCCTCAACGGATCGGGTCCTTCTCGGTCTGGGCGTCGGTGACGCGGACGCTGTCGAACGCTTCGCGCAGCACCGTCCGTTCGGCCGCGGAGGGGCCGCGCCCGGCACGGACGTGGCCGACGAAGTCCTCGGCGATCTCCCGGTCACTGCGGCCCCGCAGCCGCTGGGCGTAGCTGCGGACCGGCCCCTGCGCGGTCTCCTGCGGGTCGAACACGAGGCTGAGGACGTGCGGGAAGCGCTCGGCGAGACGGGCCATCGGCTCGGCGGGGCGGACGGGGTCGGTGAGGGTGGCCTCCACCCAGGAACCGGTGTGCCGGTCCAGGCTCGCGTCGGACAGCAGGTCGGTGAGGTGTCCCCGCAGCCGGGCGAGCGGCCGGGGCACGGGGCAGTCGAGGCGTTCGGCGCTCACGTCGCCCGCGCCGTCGAGGTCGACGAGCCACATCGACTTGCGGTGGTCGGCCTCGGAGAAGGAGTAGGCGAGGGGCGAACCCGAGTAGCGCAGCCGGGGAGTGAGGGTCTGGCACCGGTGCAGGTGGCCCAGTGCCACGTAGTCGACGCCTTCGAAGACGGCGGCGGGCACGGACGCCACTCCCCCGACGGTGATGTCCCGTTCGCTGTCGCAGCCCTGACCGCCGGTCACGAAGGCGTGGGCGAGCACGACGGAGCGGGTGCCCTCGGGGCGGGTGGCGAGATCGGCGCGGACCCTGCCCATGGCGGCGTCCAGCACGGCGGCGTGGGTCGTGTGCTCGGCGCCCAGGCTGCCGCGCACGAGCGCCGGTTCGAGGTAGGGCAGGCCGTAGAACGCCACCGGGCCGTGGGCGTCGTCCAGCACGACGGGACTCGCGCAGCCGGCGACGTCGGTCCGCAGGTGGACCCCGGCGCGGGCGAGCAGCCCGGCGCCGACGCCCAGTCGGCGCGCCGAGTCGTGGTTGCCGGAGATCATCACGGTGGGCACCCCGAGGGCGGCCAGCCGGTTGAGCGTCTCGTCGAAGAGGGCCACCGCGCCGAGCGGCGGCACCGCGCGGTCGTAGACGTCACCGGCGACGAGGACGGCGTCGACGTGCTGCTCGCGCACCGTGGTGACCAGGTGCTCGACGAAGGCGGTCTGGGCCTCCAGGAGCGCGACGCGGTGCAGGCCGCGGCCCAGATGCCAGTCGGAGGTGTGCAGCAGTCGCATGGCCACCGACCCTAAGCCCCCGTACTGACAGCCGGGCGCCGGGCGGCGGGTCCCGGCTCCCGGGGACGGCGGGGCCGGGTGGTCGGCCGGACGCCCGGTCAGACGTCGTAGCCGTCTCCGTGCAGGTCCAGCCGGGCCGTCCCGGCCGTGGCGTCGGCCAGCCAGGCGCTGAAGGTGTCGACGTCTGCGGCGGGCAGTCCGACCTCGAAGGTGACGCGCGCGCCGTAGTGGACGTCCCGCACGCGGTGGCCGGCGGCCCGCAGGTCGTTCTCCAGTCGGCCCGCGCGGTCGTGGCCCACGGTGAGGGTGGCCAGGCGCAGCCGGTTGCGCGTCACCGTGCCCACGGCGTCGAGCGCCGCGCCCACCGCTCCGCCGTAGGCGCGGATGAGGCCGCCGGCGCCGAGTTTGGTGCCGCCGAACCAGCGCGAGACGACGGCGACCGTGCAGCGGACCTCCCGGCGGAGCAGCATCTGGAGCATCGGTGCGCCCGCCGTGCCGCCGGGTTCGCCGTCGTCGCCGCACCGCTGCGCCGCGCCGTCCGCCCCGAGCACGTAGGCCCAGCAGTGGTGGGAGGCGGTGGGGTGCTCCGCGCGGATCGCCGCGACGAACGCCCGCGCCTCGGTCTCGGTGGCGGCCGGGGCCAGAGCGCACCGGAACCGGGACCGGTTGACCTCCGTCTCGTGCACACCGGGAGCCGCGACGGTGAGGTACTGGTCCTGCATGCGGCCACCCTACGTGTCCCGCCTGCGGGCCGGGAATGCGCCGGGGGCGGGCACCGTTGCCGCCGTCATGAACGTGGAACCTTCTGAGGCAGACCGTGCCGTGCGCCGCATGCTGACCGAACTGGGCGACACCTGGGCGGTGGTCGGCCTCTCGCAAAACACCGGCCGCGCCGCCCACGGGGTCGCCGGGGTGCTTCAGCGGTACGGCAAACGGATCGTGCCGGTGCACCCGAAGGCCGAGACGGTGCACGGGGAGCGCGGGTACGCCTCGCTCGCCGACGTCCCCTTCCCCGTGGACGTGGTGGACGTGTTCGTGAACTCCGCGCTGGCCGGAGCGGTGGCGGACGAGGCGGTCGCGATCGGGGCGCGCGGGGTGTGGTTCCAGCTGGGCGTGCTCGACCCGGCGGCGTACGCGCGCACCCGGGCGGCCGGTGTGGAGATGGTGATGGACCGGTGCCCGGCCATCGAGATCCCCCGGCTGTGAACCCGCTCCGCGCCCCGGACGGCGTCAGCGCGGGGCGGGGACGGAGACGGCCATGGTCATCTCGACGGGGGTCTCACCGGCGTTGCGGAAGCCGTGCGGCACGTGGGACTCGAACGAGGCTGAGGTGCCGCTCGGCACCCGGTGGTCCGTCCCGTCGACGGTGAGGGTGAGGACGCCGGTGCGGACGTGCACCAGTTCGGTCGTCCCGGCCGGATGCGGGTCGGAGGTGCTGCCCTCCCCGGGCATGAGCACCCAGCTCCACAGCTCCAGGGGGCCGGGCGCCTCGGCGCCGGCCAGCAGGGTGCTGTGGCTGCCCGCCGGCGTCGACCACAGCCGCACGGCCTGTTCGGCGGGGACGAGACGCACCTGCGGCGCCTGGTCGTAGTCGAGGAGGGTGGTGATGCTCACGCCGAGGGCGTCGCCGACCTTCACGACGGTACCGACGCTGGGGTTGGTGCGGGCCTGCTCGATCTGGATGAGCATGCCGCGGCTGATGCCGGCGCGGGCGGCGAGCGCGTCGAGGGTGAACCCCCGCTCGGTCCGGAGGCGCTTGAGGTTGCGGGCGAGCGACCGGGTGAGATGGTCCAGATCGGTCACGTGCGGAACCCCTCCCGAGAGTTCATTATTTTGAATTGAACAGTTGCATACGTTGCACTACCGTGTGCTGGACTCCGATGTCCATCACACTGTACTGCGAGGTGCGCGATGACCGTGGCGTTCGCCCTGGTGACCAGCCTGATGTGGGGGCTGGCCGACTTCGGCGGCGGCCTCCTGACGCGGCGCGTGCCCGCGCTGACCGTCGTCGTGGTCTCCCAGTCCCTCGCGGCGGTGGCGCTCGGGGCGATCGTCCTGGCCACGAGCGGCTGGCAGGAGATCGGCTCCCAGCTGTGGTTCGCCGTCGCGGCCGGTGTCGTCGGCCCGATCGGCCTCCTCGCGTTCTACCGGGCGCTGGCACTCGGCCCCATGGGCGTCGTCTCCCCCCTCGCGGCCCTCGGCGCGGTGTCCGTGCCCGTGGGCGTCGGCCTCGCGCTGGGCGAACGGCCCGGCGGCGCCCAGACCCTGGGCATCCTCGTGGCGGTGACCGGCGTCGTCCTGGCCTGCGGACCGGGGACCGGCGGGACGCCGGTGGCACGCCGGACGCTGCTGCTCACCGTCTTCGCCGCGCTCGGCATCGGCGCGGTGATGGCCCTCATCGAGCACGCCTCCGTGACCATGACCGGGCTTTTCCTCGCCCTGTTCGTCCAGCGGCTGTGCAACGTCGCGGTCGGCGGCGCGGCCCTGCTGCGGCAGACCCGCCGGGGACGCCCCGCACTGCCGCCGGACGGCCGGACCGGGCTGTGGGCCTCGCTGCCGGCACTGGCGCTGGTGGGCCTCGCCGACGTGGCGGCCAACGGGACGTACATGGTCGCCGCGCAGAGCGGGCCCGTCACCATCGCGGCCGTCCTCGCCTCGCTGTACCCGGTCATCACCGCGCTGGCCGCCCGCGGCTGGCTGAGCGAGCGGCTCCGTCCGGTGCAGACGGCCGGCGTGGGCCTGGCCGTCATGGGCACGCTCCTGCTGGCCACCGGCTGACGGGCGACGGCCGGCGGCGCGGGCCGACGTCACAGGTGCCGCAGGGCCAGGAGCAGGAGCCCCACCGCGTGCAGGGCGAGGATCACGGTCAGCACGATCCGCATCGTCCGCGCGTCCATCGGGCTCGCGCACCTCCTCAAGCAGGTCAGCGCTCCGGGCGCTCCTCCAGTGTGCCCGGCTCGGGCACCAGGGCGTCGCCCTCGGCCAGGGCCAGCAACTGCTCGGCGGTGACCCCCTCGGGCACGGGCACGGGCGGCGGGGTCCGCAGCGGCGGCTGCCACCCCCCGTCGGCGTCCCAGCGCCGGACCACCCGGGCCGGCGCCCCGGCGACGACCGCGTGGTCGGGGACGTCGCCGCGCACCACCGAGGCGGCGGCCACGACCACGTTGCGGCCCAGCCTGGCGCCGGGGAGCACGACGGCGCCGTGGCCCAGCCAGCTGCCGGAGCCGATCTCCACCGGGGCCGCACGCGGCCACTGCTTCCCCACGGGCTCGTGCGGGTCGTCGTAGGAGTGGTTGGTGGAGGTCACGTAGCAGTAGGGGCCGAAGAAGACGTCGTCACCGATCGTCACCCGGCTGTGGGCGATGACGTGACTCCCCCGGCCCAGGACGACACCGTCGCCGAGGGTCAGCACCGGATCGGGGCCGAGGTCGAGTCCGGGCATCATCCCGGCGGTGAGCGTCACCTCGGCGCCCACGACACAGTGCGCGCCCAGCTCGATCCACGGCGCGCCGAAGACGGTGCCCTGCGGGAACGCGAGCCGCGTTCCCGTGCCGATGCCCCGGAAGGCGTGCGGGCCCGGCCGCTCACGCGTGACGGCGCCCGCTTCCTGGAGCCGGTTCCAGGCCCGGTGCACCGCGCGGGAGGCCGTACGGGTCAGCGCCCGGCGCAGGGGCGCGGGAACGGCTCGCGGCACGTCAGCCCACTTCTCCCATGCCGACCGCGGCGCGGTGCCGCTCGGCCAGATCACGGTAGGCGGCCGCGTTGAGCCGGATGTGCTCCCACTCCTCGTCCGTCAGCTCGCGTCGCACCCTGGCCGGGACGCCGGCCACCAGGGAGCGGGGCGGCACCCGCATGCCCTGCGGCACCAGGGCCTGCGCGGCGACGAGCGAACCGGCCCCGATCACGGCGCCGTTGAGCACGGTCGTGCCCATGCCGACGAGGACGTCGTCCTCGACCGCACAGCCGTGCAGGACCGCGTTGTGGCCGACGGACACGCGCGCGCCGACGGTGACGTCGAAGCCCGGGTCGACGTGCACGGTGCAGTTGTCCTGCACGTTGCTGTCCGGGCCGAGGGTGATCGACCCCATGTCACCCCGCAGCACTGCGCCGTACCAGACACTCGCCCCGGCGCTCACCGTGACGTCACCGACGACGACCGACGTCGGCGCGGTGTACGCCCCGGGGTCCACCTTCGGCGACTCGCCGCCCACGCCCGCGATCAACGCTCCTGCCATCGCCCACTCCTCGCTCGTCGCTTCCGTGCCGCGCCTGCGTGCACCGTATGTGACGCACGGGGGGCCGGGCCGGGCGCCTCAGTCGTTGGGGCGCAGGGTCCACACGATCGTCATGTCGCCGGTGACGGCGCCGTCCTGCCGGGTGATGTCGACGTGCACGGGGAACTCCGGGCGCTGTCCGGCGTCCAGTTCGGCGACGACGTCGGCGACCGGACGGCCGAGGACCGCGGTCGCGGTGAGCGGCCCCTTGGCCAGCTTCTTGTAGGTGGTCTCGCAGCGGACGGGCAGCGGCACGGCGCGGGAGAGCTGGTCCATGAAGGCGGCCATGACGATGGCGCCACTCGCGGACTCGGCGAGCGTGAACATCGCGCCGGCGTGCGGACCGCCGACGTGGTTGTGGTACTCGCTCTGGTCGGGCAGCCCGACGACCACGCGCTCGGCCGTGGCCTCGGTGAACTCGAGGTTGAGGGTGCGGACCATCGGCACGGAGGCCGCCATCAGCTCGCCGATCGACGGCAGGTTCTCAGACATGGGCCAGACATTACCAGCGGGTAGCTTCACCGGGTATCGGTCGTCGCGAAACGGCTCCGAATGTCCTGGGCACGCATCAAAACGGGGGCTGGCCCGGGGAGCGGCCGCGCCCACTCGTAGAGTTCACGTCATGTGGCCAGGACAGCAGCAGCCCGGGGGCGGCCAGAACCCGCAGGAACCCAATCCGTACCAGCAGCCGGGTTACCAGCAACCCAACCCGTACCGGCAACCCGGCTATCAGCAGCCGAATCCCTACCAGCAGCCCGCGGGGCAGAGTCAGGGACAGTGGAGCCCGCCCGGGGTCCCCGGCGGCCCGCCGCCCGGGGAGACCCCAGGGAAGAAGAAGCGCGCGAACACCGTGATCGCGATCGCGGTGTCCCTCGCCGTCGTCGCGGGCGCCGTCGTCGCGGGCGTCGTGCTGCTGGGCGGGGACGAGGAGCCGAACGCCTCGGCGAAGGGCGGCGACGACACGCCCTCCGCGTCCGCGACCCCCTCCCATGAGGCCTCAGAGGAGCCGGAGGAGTCCGAGGACGAGGAGGAGGGCGCACAGCGCGACCCGGACAGTCCGCGCGGCAGCGGTGAGGACGAGCCGGACCCCGAGCCGGTGGTGTCCGGCTGGCAGGTCGTCATCAACCCCAAGCACCACAGCGCCTTCGACGTCCCGGAGGACTGGGAGCTGGGCAGCAAGACCACCATCATCGGCTGGGGCGAGAAGGAGCAGGAGGACGGCGCCCTCTTCGCCGTCCCCGAGGTGGCCATGAGCGCCCCCGCCTACTACAAGGACGGGTGGTGCAAGGACTCCGACGGGGGCACCTACTCCCGCTCGGCCGTGGGCACCAAGGGCGCGCAGGGGGCGAAGAACACCAGCGAGGCCGCGCTCTCGGCCGCCCAGAACTTCGTCTACTACCGGCACGGCGAGGACCGGGACAAGCTGGACTGGACCGAGTCCAAGCCGTTCAAGAGCGAGCACGGCATCGAGGGCCACATCGCCACCGCCACCGTGAGCGGCGTGAAGAAGGGCAACAAGTGCGAGGCCGACGGGAAGGCCGTCGCCGTCTCGTGGCTCGACGCCTCCCGTGAGCTGCGCCTGTGGATCCTGATCACGGACACCGGCGTGGAAGACGAAGTGCCGCAGAAGACCATCGACAAGATGACCGCGAGCCTGCGCCCCTACGGCGAACAGGAGTGACGGCGCCGGTGCCCCGGCCCCGGAGGCCGGGGCACCGGCGGCGGCCCGCCTGGGCCGGCCGCAACTACACGCTGCTCACGGCCGCCGCCGTGATCACCGGTCTCGGCGGCTCGGGAGCGCTGATCGCCGCCGCGTTCGCCGTGCTCCAGGCGGGCGGGTCCGGTACCGACGTGGGACTCGTGGCGGCCGCCCGCACGGTGCCGCTGGTCGTCTTCGTGCTCGTCGGCGGGGCGGTGGCCGACCGGCTCCCCCGCCACCGGGTCATGGTCGCCGCGAACACCCTCAACTGCCTCTCCCAGGCCCTCTTCGCGGTCCTCGTCCTCAGCGGAGAGGCGCGGATCTGGCACATGGCCGTGCTCGCCGCGCTCGGCGGCACCGGGCAGGCGTTCTTCGCCCCGGCGGCCGAGGGCATGGTGCTCGCTTCGGTGACGGGCGAGCAGGCCGGCCGGGCCTTCGCCGTCTTCCGGATCGGCATGAACGGCGCCGCCATCGGGGGCGCGGCGCTGGGCGGAGCCCTGGTGGCCGCCGTCGGGCCGGGCTGGGTCCTCGCCGTCGACGCCGCCGCCTTCGCCGTCGCCGGTGCCCTGCGCGCGTTCCTGGACGTCAGCGGCATGGCCCGGCGTGCGCCCTCCGGCGGCCTGCTGCACGACCTGCGCGAAGGCTGGCGCGAGGTGACCGGGCGGCGCTGGCTGTGGGCGATCGTCCTTCAGTTCGCCGTCGTCAACGCGATGATCGCCGCGGCGGAAGCCGTGTACGGCCCGCTCATCGCCGAGGCACACCTCGGCGGTGCCGGGCCGTGGGGCGCGGCACTCGCCGCCTTCGGCGCGGGCACGGTGCTCGGCGCGGTGCTGATGACCCGCTGGAAGCCGCACAGGCTGCTGCTCGTCGGAGCGCTGTGCGTCTTTCCGCTGGCGCTGCCCTCCGCCGCGCTCGCCGTGCCGGTGACCGCGCCGACGCTGAGCGCGGTGATGTTCGTCAGCGGTCTGACCGTTGAGGTCTTCTCCGTCACGTGGATGCTGGCGCTGCACCAGGAGGTGCCCGAGGAGAAGTTCTCCCGGGTGGCGGCCTACGACTGGCTCGGCTCACTCGCCCTGGTTCCGGTGGCGGCCTCGCTGGCTGGGCCCGTCGCCGGGGCTGTCGGCATGGACACGGCGCTGTGGGGTGTGTCGGCGGTGGTCGTGCTGCTGACGGCGGCCGTCCTGTGCGTCCCCGAGGTGCGGGACCTGCGACTGCGCACACCGGCGCCCGCCCACACGGTGGCCGCGGCGGCTCCGGCTCAGCCGATGCTGAAGGAGCCCGGTGGCGGTGGCGGTGACGGGAGGGCGTCCGCGTCCTGAACCGGCCGGGCGTCCCCCACCAGCCGCCGCAGCGCCGCACCGTGCTCGACGCGGGCCGGGAACGGGTCGCCCGCGCACGCGCGGCTCAACGCCTCCAGCGGCAGCGCGGCGGCCGAGGCCACCAGGACGACGTTCCCGAACCGGCGCCCTCGGAGCACCGCGGGCTCCGCCATCAGGCACACGTGGCCGAAGACGGCGGCGAGCGTCGCCGCCTGGGCGCGCAGGAAGGCGAAGGGCGCGCCGTCGGCGATGTTGGCCACGTGCAGACCGTGCGGACGCAGGGCCCGCGCCGCCGCCTCGGCGCACTCCCGGGTCGTCAGGTGGGCGGGGATCCGCGAGCCGCCGAAGACGTCGGCGACGATCAGGTCGTAGGAACCGGCCGGGGCGGCCTCCAGGGCCCGCCGGGCGTCGGCCGCGCGCGTCCGCGTCCCGCTTCCGGGCGGCAGCGGGAGGTGCTCCAGCACGAGGGCGAGCAGGGCCTCGTCCGCGTCCACGACCGTCTGCCGCGAGCCGGGCCGGACGGCCGCCGTGTAGCGGGGCAGGGTGAGCCCACCGCCTCCGAGGTGGAGCAGGTCCAGCGGCCCGCCCGGCCCGGCCGCGTCGATGACGTGGGCGATGCGCCGCGTGTACGCGAACTCCAGGTGGGCGGTGTCGTCGAGGTCGACGTAGGACTGGGGGGCGTCGTCGACGGTGAGCAGCCAGGCCCGCGAACGGTCGACGTCGGGTAGGAGGCGTGCGGTGCCGTGATCGACCGTTCGGACGACGGGGAGGGGCTCGTTCACGGCTCCATTGTGCGGCGGGCCGCCGCGCCGGCCGGAGGCGGGGAGACGGGCCGGGCCGCCTCAGGGGGCTTCCGTTGGCGCCCGCGTCACCGCTGCGCCGCCGGTGCTTCACCTTCGTCGGTTACCCTCCACCGGTGCCCGCGCCCACTTCCCCCGTCCCGTCCGCTCCGCCGCTCGCCGAGCGCACGGAGCCGGTCGCCCACGACGGCGCCCGGCCGGGCCGGGGCGGCCTCCTGCGGCTGGGCCTGCTCTGCGTCCTCCTGGCCGCCGGCCTCTACGCCGCCACCTGGGTCGACCCGCGGCTGCTCGCCGAGCCGGGGTGGGCCGCCCACGTGCCGACGGCGCTGGCCGTGCCCGCCTTCGTGGCGCTCCACGGCGTCGGCTCGGCGGTCTTCGTACCCCGGCCCGTGCTGACGCTGGCCGCCGGGGCGCTCTTCGGCGCGGTGACGGGCACGGCCGCCGCGCTCGCGGGGACGGTCCTCGGCGCGGGGCTGGCGTTCGGGCTGGGCCGGCTCCTCGGCCAGGACGCCCTGCGCCCGCTGCTGCGAGGCCGACGGCTGGCGGCCGGCGACCGGCTGCTGAGCCGGTACGGCTTCCGCGCGGTGCTGGTCCTGCGGCTTCTGCCCGGAGTACCGTTCGCCGCCTCGAACTACGCCGCGTCCGTCTCCCGGATGGGCTGGACGGCGATCCTCGGCGGCACCGCCGTGGGCGCCCTCCCCAGCACCGTCGCCTACGCGTTGGCGGGCAGCCGCGCCGCGGACCCCACCTCGCCGGAGTTCCTGGCCGCCTCCGCCTTCCTCGCGGTCACGGGGGTCGCCGCCGTCGTCCTCACCCGGCTCCGCCGGGAACGACCGGGAACACGCGGGGGCGAACCGGTGGGTGCCGCCGCCTGAGCCGTGCCCCGACCTAGCATCGGACCGGTCACACCCCCGGTACCTTCCTCCGCCACGAACAGATCCGCCCCCGTATCCATCCTCGAGTACAAGGACGAGCGCATCCCGACATGACCTGGTTCGAATCATTCATCCTCGGGGTCGTCCAGGGGCTCACCGAATTCCTGCCGATTTCCTCCAGCGCCCACCTGCGCCTGACCGCCGTCGCGGCCGGCTGGCCCGACCCGGGCGCGGCGTTCACCGCGGTCGCCCAGATCGGCACCGAGGTGGCCGTGCTGGTGTACTTCCGCAAGGACATCGTGCGCATCGTCCGGGCGTGGTCGCGTTCCGTGGTCGACAAGGAGGCCCGGCGCGACCTGGACGCGCGCATCGGCTGGCTGGTCATCGTCGGCAGCCTCCCGATCGGCGTGCTGGGACTGACCCTCAAGGACTACATCGAGGGGCCGTTCCGCAACCTCCAGCTCATCGCGTTCAGCCTGATCGTCCTCGGGATCGTGCTGGGCGTCGCGGACCGGATGGCCACCCGTGCGACCGAGCGGGCGGAGCGGGGCGGGGGCCGTCACCGGGCCGTGAAGCCGCTCAAGGACCTGGAGCACCTGACGGTGCGCGACGGCATCCTCTACGGGTTCTGCCAGGCCCTCGCCCTCATCCCGGGCATGTCCCGGTCGGGCTCGACGATCACGGGCGGCCTCTTCCTCGGCTACAACCGGGCGGCCGCGGCCCGGTACTCGTTCCTCCTGGCCATCCCGGCGGTCCTCGCCTCCGGAGCGCTGGAACTGACGGCGATCGGCGACGAGGGCGGCCACGTCTCCTGGGGGCCCACGATCCTGGCGACCATCGTGAGTGGTCTGGTCGGCTACGCGGTCATCGCGTGGTTCATGAAGTTCATCTCCACCCGCAGCTTCCTGCCCTTCGTGATCTACCGGGTGGCGCTGGGCACGGCCCTGCTGGTCCTCATCTGGGTCGGCGTCCTGGATCCGTACGCCGGGGGGCCGAGCCACTGATCGCCGAAGCGGTGGGCGGGGCACACTGGAAGAGTCCCCGGCCGCCGCTGGAGGAGGCACGGTATGCGACGTGCACCCGCACGACGGTGGTGGAGCCTCGCGGCCCTGGTCGCGGGCGCGCTGCCCGCGGCGGCCTTCCCCGCACCCGCCCTGTGGTGGCTGGCCTTCGTCGCGCTCGTCCCCTGGCTGCTGCTCCTGCGGGCCGCGCCCGACGCGCGGCGGGCCGCGTGGTTCGGCTGGCTCGGCGGCACCGGCCTCGTCCTGGCGACGCACCACTGGCTGGCCCCGCACCTGCACGTCTTCCTCCTGCCCCTCGCGGCGCTGCTGGGTGCGCTGTGGGCGCCCTGGGGAGCGCTGGCCCACCGGCTGCTGGCGGACCGGGCCGGGGTGGCGGGCCCGCGGTCGGGCGGTGCGGGCCCCCTCGGGCGGGGTCGGACGGCGGCGGCCGTCGTGGTGCTGCCCTCGGCGTGGCTCGTGGTGGAGCTGATCCGCTCCTGGGAGTACGCGGGCGGCCCGTGGGGACTGCTGGGAGCGAGCCAGTGGTCCTGGGAGCCGGGCCTGCGGCTGGCGTCGCTGGGCGGGGTGTGGCTGGTCGGTTGGCTGATCGTGGCCGTCAACGTCGGGATCGCCGCGCTGCTCGTCCGGCCCGCCACGCGTCCGGTCCGGGGCACCGCGGCCGCCGCGCTGGGGTGCTGCGCACTGGTGATCGCCGGGACGTGGCTCGCGGTACAGCCGCCCCGGACCACCGGTGCCGTGCGGGTGGCCGTCGTACAGCCCGGTGAACTCTCCGAGGCGGGTGACCGGTTCGCGCGGGGGGTGGAACTGACGCGGACGCTGAGCGGCCGGGAGGTGGATCTCGTGGTGTGGGCGGAGAGCAGCGTGGGCTTCGACCTGTCGGCCCGCGACGACCTCGCGGCCCGGCTGGCCGCCCTCTCCGCCGATGTCGGCGCACCCCTGCTGGTCAACGTGGACGCGCGCCGGGTGGGCGGTCCGGGGATCTTCAAGAGTTCGGTGCTGGTCGACGCCGGAGGTCCGTCCGGCGACCGGTACGACAAGATGCGGCTGGTCCCGTTCGGGGAGTACGTTCCGCTGCGTTCCGTCCTGGGCTGGGCCACCGAGGTGGGACGTGCGGCCGACGTGGACCGGGTGCGCGGGACGGAGCCGGTGGTGATGAACGCGGGCGGCGTGCGCGTCGGCCCACTGATCTGCTTCGAGACGGCGTTCCCCGACATGGGCCGGCATCTGGTGCGCGAGGGTGCGCAGGTCCTGGTGGGACAGTCGGCCACCAGCAGCTTCCAGGGAAGCTGGGCCCCGCGGCAGCACGCGTCGCTGGCCGCGCTGCGGGCGGCCGAGACGGGACGCCCGGTGGTGCACGCGACCCTGACCGGCGTCAGTGTCGTCCACGGCCCGGACGGAGCACGCGTCGGACCGCGCCTGGACGCGGACCGGAGCGCGGCGCACGTGTACGAGGTGCCGCTGGCGAGCGGGCGCACCTTCTTCGTGCGGGCGGGCGACTGGGCGCCGCTCGGGTCGATCGGCGTGGTCGGCGCGGCCGCCGTCGTCCTCGTCAGGCGACGTGCTGCCGGATGTCGGTGATGACCTGCTCGCACAGTTCGTGGGTGCGCAGGGCGTCCGCGGCACTGAGCGTCACGCCGGCCCGTACCGCGTCGAGGAAGGAGAGGACGGCCTGCTCGATGCCCCGCTGCCGGGCCACCGGTACCCAGTCGCCTCGGCGGCGGACGCTGGGCTGGCCCTTGTGGTCGATGACCTCCGCGAGGTTGCGGACCTCGCGCTTGGTGTCCTGACCGGACACCTCCAGGACCTCCTCCGCCGATCCCGAGAGCCGGTTCATGATGCCCACGGCGGTGAAGGTGTCGCCGGAGAGCTGGAGGACGACGTGGTGGAGCAACCCGTCCCGGACCCGGGCGCGGACGTCGACGCGGTCGTGCGGGGCGGGGGCGAGGAAGCGCAGGGTGTCGACGACGTGGATGAAGTCGTCGTAGACCAGGGAACGCGGTTCCTCGGGCAGGCCCACCCGGTTCTTCTGCATCAGGATCAGGTCGCGCGGGTGCTCGCGGCACTGGGCGTAGGCCGGGGCGAAACGCCGGTTGAAGCCGACGGCGAGGCTGACGTGCCGCTGTTCCGCGAGGTCGACGAGGCGCTGGGACGCGGCGAGGTCGTAGGCCAGCGGCTTGTCGACGTAGGTGGGGACGCCCGCCTCCACCAGCCTGCCGACCAGCTCGGGGTGGACGGCGGTCGGCGCGTGGACGAACGCCGCGTCGAGGCCGGCCGCGAGCAGCCCCTCGAACGTCTCGTGCCGGTGGGCCTCGGGGACGCGGTGGGTCTCACCGAGACGGTGCAGGGTGGCGGAGGTCCGGGTGTGCAGGTGCGGTTCCAGCCCCGGCTGGGCGGCGATCACGGGGAGGTAGGCCTTCTGCGCGATGTCTCCCAGCCCGATGACGCCGACCTTCACCGCGTGTCTCCTCGCCTCGATCGCCACGACAGCCGCTCCTTCGGCACGCGGGCAGCATACGCCGGGGGCGGGGCCACCGGTTGGGCGCCCCGGCGACGGCGCGCGGCGCGGGCGGGGCGTTCCGGCCGGGTGGGACGCCCCCGCGTCACCCTCACGGGGAGTTACCGGACGCCGTCGAGTACGGCACAGTGGGTGCGGTGCGACGAGCCTCCTGTGCCCTTCTTCTGACCGGCGTGGCCCTGGCCTCGGCCTCCGGCTGCGTCACCGTGCCCGCCGAGCAGCGCCCGGAGCCGGCCGCCGACCGGCACGGTGACGTCCCGGAGAGCACCCCGCCCGGGTCCGCCGTGCCGAGCCCGCGCGAGACGCTGACCACGCCCCGGCCCCGGCCCACCGCCGCCTCCGCGGGGATCACGGAGGGCGCGCCCCGGGACGGGCGCGCGGGCGTGCGGCACCGGGCGACCGCAGCACCTCCGGCTCCGGCGCCGCCCACCGGTGGCCGGGCCCCGGCCGGGCCACCGCCCACCGCGCTGCCCGGTCCCGTCGCCTCCGCCGCGCGGGGGACGGACGTCTGCCGGCTCGGGGAGGTGTACGGCGGCTGGGAGTCCGGCAGCCGCGTCGGGGACCACTGCCGGGCCGCCTACGGCGACTGACCGTCCGGGCGCTGCGGCTCCCCGCCCGCCTCGGCCAGCCGCAGCTCCAGGCGGCCGACGGCGGCCCGGACGCCGCTGCCGTACGCGTCGTCGCCCAGGGCGTCCAGCACGGCGTGGCAGCGGTCCAGCTCCCGGCGGGCGGCGGTGTGCTGGGCGAGCTTGAGGTAGTCGGCGGCCAGGTTGAGGTGGAGGGAGGGGTAGAGGCCGCGGACGACGACCTCGTGGCCCCCGAAGCCCGCCCGCGCTCCGGCCAGTGCCTCGGCCGCCCCGAGCGCGCGCAGGTCCCAGGCGAGCTCGGCCTGCGGGTCGTCCTGGGTGTCGGCCATGTAGTGGGCGACCGTGACGCGGTGGAGGTGGTCGCGGTCGTGGTCCAACTCGGCCCACAGCGCGGAGAAGCGGTTGCGCGCCTCCTCGCGGTCGCCACCGTGCAGCAGCATCACGGCCTGGCCGATCCGGGTCGTCATCGCCTGCTCGGCCGGGGTCTGCTGGTTCACCTGGTTCTCCCGTGCGGTGGGGACGGGCGGCCGGGGGCGCCGGCGTCCGGGGGCGGGGCGATCCGCCGCCCCGACGCTAGCGGCCGGGGCGGCGGATCCACGACAGGCGCTCAGCCCGCCAGGTCGGGAATGCGCCAGTCGATGGGCGCGTGCCCCTGCGCGGCGACGGCTTCGTCGATGCGGCCGAAGGGCCGGGAGCCGAAGAACCGCTTCGCCGAGAGCGGCGAGGGGTGCGCCCCCTCCACGACGGCGTGCCGCGAGGTGTCGATCAGCCGCAGCTTCTTCCGCGCGTAGTTCCCCCACAGCACGAACACCGCCGGGTCGCGCCGGGCGGAGACGGCACGGATCACGGCGTCGGTGAACTGTTCCCAGCCCTTGCCCTTGTGCGCGTTGGCTTCTCCGGCGCGCACGGTGAGCACGGCGTTGAGCAGGAGCACGCCCTGGCGCGCCCACGGCATGAGGTAGCCGTTGTCCGGCACCGGGTGCCCCAGCTCCGCGTGCAGCTCCTTGTAGATGTTGCGCAGGGACGGCGGGACGCGCACCCCGGGGCGCACCGAGAAGCACAGCCCGTGCCCCTGGCCCTCGCCGTGGTAGGGGTCCTGGCCGAGGATCAGCACCTTGACCCGGTCGAAGGGTGTCGCGTCCAGCGCGGCGAAGACCTCCTCGCGCGGCGGGTACACCGGACCGCGCGCCCGCTCCTCCTCGACGAACTCCGTCAGCTCCTTGAAGTAGGGCTTGTCGAGCTCCTCGCCGAGTACGTCCTGCCAGGACGCGGGCAGCATGTCGATCACCTGGTCACCCCTCCGTGAATACGCGATGGCGCCCGGCGGAGGAACCGCCGGGCGCCATCGAACGTACCGCCGCACACTGACAGTGCGGCTACCAGCTCGCCTTACGGTGCAGCTCCCACACCCGCATGATCGTCGAGGAGTCGATCGTCCACTCGATGCCCGCGATCTCGTCGTGCGCGGCGATGTACACGCGGCCCTGCCAGAGCGGGATCAACCGGGCGTCCTCGGCGAGGATGCGCTGGGCCTCCTTCAGGACGCTGCCGGCCGCCGCGCGGTCGCTCTGCCGCCGCGACTCCGGCAGCAGCTCCTCGGTCAGCTCGGCGTCCTCGTACGGCACACCGACGGCGTTCTCACCGCCGACGAACGGGCCGATGAAGTTGTCGGCGTCCGGGAAGTCGGGGAACCAGCCGCGGCCGAAGACCTCGTACTCGCCCTCCTTGACCCCGCTCTGGAACTCGTCCCAGGTCGGCTTGTGCTCGATCTCTATCGAGAAGAGACCCGTGGAGTTGAGCTGGCTCTGGATCTCCTCGAACTCGGCCTTCGTGGCGGAGCCGTAGCGTTCGGTGGTGTAGGAGAACGTCAGCTCCACCGGCGTGCTCACCCCGGCGGCGGAGAGCAGCTCCTCGGCCTTCTTCTGGTTCGGCTCACCGTACTCGTCGAAGAACGCGCTGGTGTGGCCGGTGATGCCCCCGGGCACCATCGAGTACAGCGGCTCGACGGTGCGCTGGTGGACCTCGCGCACCAGGGCCTTGCGGTCCACGAGCTGGGCTATCGCCTGACGCACGGCGGCGTCACCGGCGGCCCCGAGCCCCGGGTTGAAGACCAGGTAACGGATCTCGGTCCCGACGACGTCGTGCAGCGAGACGTCCTTGTTCCCGAAGTCGCCCTCCCGTACGGCGCTGATGTGGTCCGGGGTCAGGCCGCGGAAGGTCAGGTCGACCTCCTCCTTCTCCAGCGCCTGCATCATCCGGTCGGAGTCCTGGAAGTAGCGGATGGTCACCGCGTCGTTCTTCAGCTCGGCGGAGCCCTGGTAGTCGGTGTTCCTGACGAGCACCGCCTCCTTGTCGCGCCGGTAGGACTTCAGCTCGTAGGGGCCCGAGGCCGTCACCTTCTCGGACTCCCGCAGCTTGTCGGCCGGGTAGACCTCGGGGTCGACGAGTGAGGCGGCCGGCGTGGCCAGGATGAGCGGGAACGTGGCGTTGGACTTCTTCAGGTGGAAGACGACCGTGCGGTCACCGCTGGTCTCGACCCGGTCCAGCGACTCCAGCAGCTGCGCCGGGCCGAGCGGCGCGGCGATGTCGATCGTCCGCTCGATCGAGTACTTCACGGCCTCCGCGTCCAGCGGACGGCCGCTGGAGAACTTCAGGCCCTCCTTGAGCTCGCACCGGTACACCTGGCTGCTGTTGTCCGTGAACGCACAGCTCTTGGCGGCGTCGGGGGCCGGCGTGCCGCTGGAGCTCGGGAAGTGCAGCAGCGTCTGGTAGACGTTGCGGAACAGCTCCCAGGACCCGTCCCAGGCCCCCGCCGGGTCCAGCGCGCTCGGTGCGCTGGTCGTGCCGACGATGATGGGCTCGTCCTCCGCGTCGCTTCCTCCGGTCAGTGAAGCGCAACCGGCGAGCAGGGTGATGACCGACCCTGCCGCCATGCTTCGGAGAAGCCTCTTCCGGCTGAACACGTGCACGCTCCTCGATGAACGGGGCCACAACGGATCTCGGTGCGTGCGACAGGACTCGCCGGCTGGGAAGAGGTACTCGCCCACTCTCGGCCCCCCGCGCGGAACGCACCAGGTGCGGCGGCGGACCCCGCAGCCTGTGACGACGCAGACCCTACCGCAGCAAACGCCGGAACTACATGGACGGATCAACCACCTCTGCATCGGTTCGCACGACCGTCACGGAACCGGCAGCGACGGTGACTCACCGGTGTTCATCGGCCCGTCCTCCGACCACGCGGACCGGCGCCGACCCCCTCGGGGCCGGCGCCGGTCCGGACGAGCGCGCGGGTGGGGCCGACGCCGTCAGGCCACGCCCGCGTTGAGGAAGAGGCCGCCGTCGAGCACCAGGGTCTGGCCGGTGACCCACCCGGCGTCCTCCGAGGTGAGGAACGCCGCCGCGCCGCCGATGTCCTCCGGCAGTCCGAGGCGTCCGAGGGGGTAGCGGCGCACCGTCTCCTCCTCACGGCCCTCGTACAGGGCCGCGGCGAACCGGGTCTTGACCACCGCCGGGGCGAGGGCGTTGACCCGCACGCCGGGCGCCATCTCGTGGGCGAGCTGAAGCGTCAGGTTGACCATCGCCGCCTTGCTGACGCCGTAGGCGCCCACGAACGGCGAGGCACTGACACCCGCGACCGAGGCGATGTTGAGGATCGTCCCGCCGTTGTCGCGCTGCCAGGCCGCCCAGGTGCGCTGGGCGAACCCGAGGGCCGAGACGACGTTCGTCTCGAAGACCTTGCGCGCCACCTCCAGGTCCAGCTCGGCGAGCGGGCCGAAGACGGGGTTGGTGCCGGCGTTGTTGACCAGATGGTCGACCCGGCCCCAGGTGTCCATGACCCGCTCCACGGCCTCGGCCTGGTGCGCTTCGTCCCGGGCCTTGCCCGCCACGCCCATGGCGCGCTCGGGCCCGAGGGATGCGACGGCCTCCCGGAGGGACTGCTCGTCGCGTCCGGTGATGCAGACGCGGTCGCCACGGGCCACGAGGGCCTGCGCGATGCCGTAGCCGATTCCCCGGCTCCCGCCGGTGACCAGGGCGACGCGACCGGTGTCGGGCGCTGTCATCGCTGTCCTGCCTTATCTCTCGGGGTGGCCCGGTCAGTCGAGGGGTCCGCCGGCGACGTACAGGACCTGGCCGGAGACGAAGCCGTTGTCGTCCCGGGTGAAGTAGGCGACGGCACCGGCCACGTCCTCCGGGCGTCCCACCCGCTGCACCGGGATCTGCGAGGCGGCGGCGGCCTGGAAGTCCTCGAAGTCCATGCCGACGCGGGCGGCGGTGGCCGCCGTCATGTCGGTGGCGATGAAACCGGGGGCGACCGCGTTGGCCGTCACCCCGAACTTGCCGAGCTCCTTGGCCAGGGTCTTGGTCAGGCCCTGCAGGCCGGCCTTGGCCGCCGAGTAGTTGGCCTGGCCGCGGTTGCCGAGGGCCGAGCTGGAGGAGAGGTTCACGATGCGGCCGAATCCCGCGTCCACCATGTGCTTCTGGCAGCCGCGCGACATCAGGAACGCGCCACGCAGGTGCACGTTCATCACGGTGTCCCAGTCCGACTCGCTCATCTTGAACAGGAGGTTGTCCCGCAGGACGCCCGCGTTGTTCACCAGGACGACCGGAGGACCGAGCTCCGTGGCGATCCTCGCGAGGGCCGCCTCGACCTGACCGGCGTCGGAGACGTCGCAGCCGACGGCGAGCGCCCGGCCACCGGCCGCGGTGATCGTCTCCACGGTGTCCTTGCACGCGCCCTCGTCGAGGTCGAGCACCGCGACGGCCCGGCCCTCCTCGGCCAGCCGGACGGCGGTGGCCGCGCCGATACCTCGTGCTGCGCCCGTCACGACCGCGACGCGCTGCTCGGTGCTGGACATGCTGGTTCTCCTCGTCCTCGATGGGGTGAGCAACCGCTTAGTAGGTGGTGGAGGTGACGCTAGAAGCCGGACCCACCGCTGTCAACGGCCGACCGCCCGCCGCCGGCCCCGCTCCCGCCATCGGCCCGGGGCGGGCGCACGAGCAGGTCCAGCAGGCGCTCCACCTCCGCCTCCGGGTCCGCGGTCAGCCCGGTGTGGGCGGGGCCGGGCTGGACGACGGTGCTGCGCGGAGCGATCAGCCAGCGGAAGCGGCGGCCGACGTCGTCACCCGAGGCCTGTCCGGCCTCCGCCCCTCCCCGGCAGACGTGCTCCACGGCGCGCAGGGCCGCCCGGACACCGGGCAGGTCCACGTCCGGGTCGAGGGCGAGCAGGCGACGCTCGTCCAGCGCCGTCCGGGCGGCGACGAAGCCGTGGGCCCGGCAGTAGACGACGACGCCCGCGTTGATCAGCTCTCCGCGCTCCACCCGGGGCACGACGCGCAGGACCGCGTACTCGAAGACGGCGCGGTCGGCCGCACCGGTGCTCATCGGGCCGCCTCCGGCCGGCCGGTGAGCCACCCCGGCGCGCGCGAGGGCCCGTCGGTGCCGGGTGTTCCCACGGTGATGCGGTCGTGGAGGCCCTCGGCGCGCGAGGCCAGGACGTCGACGTAGGCCGACCGCACCTCGTCCGGGCCGCCGAAGCCGGGCTCGTCCACGAGCCACACGTCGGGTACGTCGGCGACGCAGGACGCGATCAGGTCCCGCGTCACGCGGGGCGCGAGCTCGGACGCGGCGGCGGACACATCGGGCCCGAAGGGCGCGAGCGCGTGGTCGGACGCGTCATGCGGGCGCGTCGCCGCCGCCGCGGCGGTGGGCCAGTTGTGGTGCCAGATCAGGCTGGCGCCGTGGTCGATGAGCCACAGGTCGCCGTGCCACACGAGCAGGTTGGGGTTGCGCCAGGAGCGGTCGACGTTGCCGACCAGGGCGTCGAACCACACGATCCGGCCGGACTCGACGGCGTCCACCCGGTAGGCCAGCGCGTCGAAACCGAGCGAACCCGGGAGGTAGTCCATCCCGAGATTCAGGCCGCCGCTGGCCTTGAGCAGCTCCTGCACCTCCTCGTCCGGCTCGCCGAGGCCGATGACCGGGTCGAGCCACATCCCGACGAGGTCCGGCACCCGCAGGCCGAGCTCCCGGGCGAGCCGGCCGCAGACGACCTCCGCGACGAGGGTCTTGCGGCCCTGCCCGGCCCCGGTGAACTTCATGACGTACGTGCCGAGGTCGTCGGCCTCGACGATCCCGGGCAGCGACCCGCCCTCCCGCAGGGGCGTGACGTAGCGGGTCGCCACCACTTCTTCCAACACGTTCTCACCACCCATCTCTTGGGGACGTGGCGCAAGGACCACCGGTCCGGGGCGCCGGGGAGAAGGCCGGGGCGCGCCGGCCGGGCGGGCCCGTGGACCAGGACGACGTGAGCATGCTAACCGAGGGTGACCGACGGGGAGAGTCGCCCGGAGCCCGGTCACGGCCGGGCGGCCCGGGAGCGGGCCGGGCCCGGACGGCTCCCGGGCGGCGGGACGGACCTGCTGCACGCGTCTTGCCCATTGGTATGTACCAATGCGATTCTGCCGGTGCAGCTCTATCCGAACTCCCTTGCCCCAAAAGGGTGTTAACCGGACCCAGGGCCTCCCCACGGCCCGACGAACGAGAGTGAGCCCCCACATGGCTTCAGCCCGGCGCCGCGTCGCCGCAGCCTCCACCGTCCTGTCCGCCGCGACCCTCCTGTCGCTGACTCCTTCTCCCGCAAGCGCCCACGGCTCCGTGTTCGACCCGGTCAGCCGGGTGAGCGCCTGCTACGCCGAAGGACCGGAGACCCCGAAGTCCGCCGTCTGCAAGGACCTCATCGCCGACTCCGGGACCCAGCCGCTCTACGACTGGAACGAGGTGAACATCGCCAACGCCGCGGGCCGGCACCAGGAGATCATTCCCGACGGAAGGCTGTGCTCCGCCAACCGCGAGAAGTACCGCGCCCTGGACTGGGCCAGGACCGACTGGCCGACCACCACGGTGACCGCCGGGTCCTACGACTTCAACGTGCGCATCACCGCCCCCCACCTGGGCACGATGACGATGTACATCACCAAGGAGGGCTTCGACCCGACAAAGCCGCTGAAGTGGTCGGACCTGGACCCGACGCCGGTGGGCACCCACCCCACGAAGCGCAGCACCGACAACGGCTACTACCGGTTCTCCGGCAACCTCCCCGCCCGTACGGGCCGTCACATCATCTACAAGGTCTGGCAGCGCCACGACAGCCCCGAGGCGTTCTACGGCTGCTCCGACGTCGTCTTCGGGTCGGCGGGAGCCGCCGAGGCCGAGGCGCCGACGGAGACCGAGATCAAGGAGGGCGCGGCCCACTCGACCGTCAGCCACCACGGGCACGGCGGCGACGAGCACAACCCGACGATGGCCGCCACCACGGCGCAGAGCACCACCTCCCTGCCCTCGGCCAACGTGGCCTGGGCGGCGAGCGCCGGCCTGTTCGCCGTGAGCGCCCTGTTCTTCGGCCTCGCCCGCCGCAGGGCGGGCCGTCAGGCCGGCTGACCGCCTGACGCCCATCGTCGATCCCCGGCCGCCGAAGGCCCGGCGGCCGGGGATCCCGCACGGGCACGACGGCCCGGTGGGACCGGGAGGCCGGACCACCCGGCGATACGCCGCGCGTCGAGGGGTTGACGACCGCGCCTTCCGGCGGCCTCCGGGACGGGGCGGATCACCACCGGAAGGCGCGGCCTGCGGACTCAGAAGCGCAGGGTCCAGGAGTCCACGTAGCCCTGGTCGTGGTGGGCGTGGTCGTGGACGCGCAGCGTCCAGATCCCGTTCGCGTCGACGCCCGTGCCGTTCAGCGTGAACGTCTGCCGGATGTCGTCCGCGCTGCCGCCGGAGCGGTTCCACAGCCGCCACTCCCGGCCTCCGGGGGCGATCACCTCGACGGTCAGGTCGCCGACCCAGGTGTGCAGGATCACGAGGTCCACCTCGAAACTCCCCGCGTCCGCGACACCGCCGACGGCGATGGTGGAGGTGGCGGTGGCCCCGTCCCGGATCGGCACGTCGGTGTGGTTGCTGAACTCGCCACCGCCGGACGGGTCCCCGGCGGTGGTGACGGTGAGCGTGGCACGGGGTGAGGCGTTGCCCGCAGCGTCGTGGGCGGTGACACCGAGAACGTAGGTGGTCGCGGCCGACAGGCCCGTGTACGTGTGGCTGGTAGCGGCGACCGCCGGGTCCACCACGCGGCCGTCCACATCCGCCGCGTAGTGGTGGACGCCGGTGTCGTCGGTCGAGGCCGTCCACCGCAAGGTGGCCGCGGTCTGCGTGACACCGTCGACGGTGAGGGCGGACGGGGCGGTGGGCGGGGTCGTGTCCCCGGGCCCGCCGCCCCGAGCCCGGAAGGGTCCGGTGACCTCGTAGGTGATGCCTCCGGAGGAGGAGCCACTCGTGCCGCGCTGCGAGGAGAAGTAGAGCCGGTCTCCGGCGGGGCTGAACCAGGGACCGGTGATCTCGGAGGCGCCCTGGCCCTCGATGCGAAGGAAGGGGGTGACGACCTCGTCCGGGGTGATGAGGTTGATCTCCATGTCGGCACCGTCCTCGGCGATGTAGAGGTCGCCGGAGAGCGCGGAACCGGTGATGTTGTCCACGTTCGTGAGCGGGGCCGGGCCGTTGTTCACGAGGTCGTCGTCGTAGGCGAGCTCATAGGTGTCGTCAGCGGCGTTGAAGCGCCAGACGCGGTTGTCGCCCTTGGTCGTGAACCAGCAATGGCCGTCGGCGTAGTAGGCGCCCTCCCCGCCGACGAAGCGCTTGGCGCCGCTGACCTGGTGCCGTGTGGGGGTCCGGCCCGAGGACGGGGTGGGGTCCGGAACGGTCCGCCAAGCGGCGGACCCGCTGGTGCCACCACCGGCGACCAGGACCTGGAGGGTGCCGCCCCGTGAGAGGTCGCCCCAGGTGTGGGGGACGAAACGGTAGAAGCAGCCGTCGCGTTCGTCCTCGGTGAGATAGACGACCTGCCGGTCCGGATCGCACGCGGCGGCTTCGTGGGTGAAGCGCCCCATCGCGTCCCGGCGGGCGGGCACGGCGACACCGTACGGGTCGGTCTCGAAGACGTAGCCGTAGGCCACCTCCTCGCAGGAGAGCCAGGTCTGCCACGGGGTGGGCCCGCCCGCGCAGTTGCGGTGGGTGCCGGTCAGGATCGAGTAGGCGTCGATGACGCGGCCGTGCGCGTCGAAGCGCAGCGCGCCGACACCTCCACGACCGCCGGAGAGCTCGGCGTTGGAGACGTAGATCCATCCCTGTCCGTCGGGGAAGCAGGCCCCGCCGTCGGGGGCCCCGTGCCAGATGTGGCCGGTGCCGGGAACGGCCATCCCGGAACGCGCCACCACACGGCTGGTGAACCCGGCGGGCAGCCGGATGCCGTTGGCGTCCGCGGCCCGTAGGGCACCGTAGGGGCCGGGGCCGTTCTGGGCCGGCGCGGCCAGCGCGGCGCTCTGCCACAGCGTGCCGGCGAGGGCGAGTCCGCCGCCACCGGCGACGGCGGCGCGCAGGACGGCTCGGCGGTCGACTCCATGACGTTCCTTTGCCACTTCGGCTCCTTGGTCGTGGGGGTGCCCTACCGGGCGGCGGAGCGGTGGACCGCCACGGCGGACCGGAGTCCGCGCGGCGGCACGCAGATGTTTGCGTGGCGTGCAGGAGAGGGGCGTGCGGCGTTGCTCCCGCTGTCGGCCGGGCCGGGTTGCGGCCCGAAGCGAGAGCGCGGAAACGACGCCCCGACCGGTGCCGGGGGCACCGGTGACGAGGTGGGTCGGCTTCGACGACGCCGGACGGTGCGTGTCCCGCCGTCGCGGGGCGTCCTCGCGCGTCGCAGGGGCGCCCAGGGGGGTGGGGGCGCGGGTGCGTGCGCGTACACAACGACGCGGGGGCGGGCCAGTGGTGCGCCGTCGGCGGCGTCCCGCCACTGAAAGATTCTTATAGGCATAGGATTTTGACAAGAGGTCTGGACCAACTGCGGGAGGCGACACTCCGGGCCACCCCGGTGACATCGACGGGTGACGGAAAGTAGGCGCGCCGCGCGCCGGGTCCGGGCACCGCCCTCGCGGGACGGGATCCCGGTACGCTCGCCGCCCCGGACCCGGTCCGAGTGAACCCCTCACGACGGACCTCGGGCGGGCGGGACCGTCGATGCAGGCACGAGAAGAGAGCAGGGAAAAGGGGGAACGATGGCAGGAGCGAAGGCGCAGAGCCTGCGGAGGGTGGCCTCAGCGGTCGCCTCGGGCGCTGATCCCCGGCAGGCGGCCGAGGAGGAGGCGCTGCGACGCACCGGGCGGTCGGCCGGCGGGCCGCAGAACCGGGGACGGGCCGGCCGGGAGCCGGAGAACGCCGACGAGGAGTCCTCGGCGCCGGAGGAGGGGGGCATGGACCCCGCCGACTTTCCGGCCGCGAGAGAACAGGGGGGCTCCATCGCCACGGTGATGGAGCAGAAGACCGTTCCCCTCGACGAGGCCGGCGAGGCGCTCAACCGCAGCGAACAGCGGCGCGAGGGGGGCGACCAGGTCCACGCGATCTGCCCGATGGTGCTTCCGAGGGGCCGCTCGTTCCTGAGCATGCTTCCCGTGTTGTCCCTGGTCATCCTGGGAGCGGTGGGTACCGCGGTCGTGTCCACGATCGACGACAGCCCGCTGACCAATCCGCTGTTCGGGGTGCACTACTGGGTCATCGCCCTGGCCGCGGTCGCCTTCGTGTGGTGGCGGCAGGGCATGGTGATGGTCCCGGACGGCTGCCAGGCGCTGATCACACGCTTCGGAAAGCTGGAGAAGGTCGTCGGCCCCGGCCGGGTGATCCTGATCAGCCCGTGGAAGCGGGTCTCGTACATCCTCAACACCACGCGCGAGTATCCGTTCAACGCGCCGGTGCGCGAAGCACCGACCAAGGGCGGCGTGAAGGCCTCGATCGACCTGTTCATCCAGTTCCGGATCAGCGACGCGACGGAGTTCGTCTACACCCTGGGTGCGGTCCGCGGCTTCGAGGAGAAGCTGAGCAACGCGGTGAGCGAGACGATCCGCAGCCTCATCTACGAACAGGAGGCCGCCGGGATCTACGACCTGGTGGGCGAGGACACCGGCCGCCTCCTGGAACAGCTCAACCAGCAGTTCCGGCCCGCGGTGGAGCTGACCAACGCCAACATCACGCACGCGGAGCCGTCCGACCGCAACTACCGGATGGACCTGGCCGCCCCGGAGACGGTGCGGATGGCGAAGGAGGCGTACACCCACGAGTACGCGTTGATGCTCCGCAAGGAGCAGGACGAGGGCGACTTGAGCAGGGAACTGGCGACCAGCCACGAGACGCTCTCCGCG
The DNA here is from genome assembly GCF_014779715.1 of Streptomyces chumphonensis. Taxonomy (GTDB): domain Bacteria; phylum Actinomycetota; class Actinomycetes; order Streptomycetales; family Streptomycetaceae; genus Streptomyces; species Streptomyces chumphonensis. The sequence continues at coordinate 64,104 of NZ_JACXYU010000012.1, read as the reverse complement.
ATCCACGCCGACATCGCCCAGTACCAGGCCCAGATGGACACCGCCGTGGAACGCGAGACCAACCGCGCCCAGGCCCTCGCCCGCCAGCGCTACGTGCAGGCCGAGTCGGAGGCGAAGGCCAACGCGGCGCTGCTGGAGGCCCAGGCCCTCGACATCCGCGCGGTCACCGCGGCCGAGGCTCCGGAGATCCTCGAATACCGCTACCAGCAGCAGATTCTCGACGCGCTTGAGCAGATCGCCGAACACCTGCCGCGCCTCGTGCGCATCGGCGGCCCGGGAGAGGGCGACGGCGCCGCCGGCGTGGACTTCCTCCGGCTGGCCCGGGAGCTGGTCGGCGAACGCGGCGAGGAGCTGTTCAGCGAGTCGGACATGACCGCCATGCGCGGGCAGCTCACCGCCATCGGCGACCGTATCGCCGGACGCGAGGACGAGATCGTGGCTCTGCTCCGGGCCGAGCGGCCCACCGTGCCGTCGACCGGGAGCGCGCCCCCCGAGGGCTCCTCGGCCGACCGGGACGCCGCCGAACAGGCGAGAGCGGCCGAGGGTTCCGAGTACACCGAGGAGGCGGGTCAGTGAGTACCGCACGCGTCAACCGCAAGTCGGTCATCTCCGAGGCGGTCGCGCCCTGGAGCGACATCGCCCAGCTGCTGCGCGGCGGCGAGGCGGGCACGCTGGTCCCGGTCATCATCCCCCGCCACCGGCGCAGGCTGTGGTGGATGCTGCCCCTGTGGCTGAGCCTGTTCGCGCTGCTCACCGGTGTGATGCTGTCGCTGCGGGAGACGGACTCCGACGGCGCGGCGGACCTCGCGTACGGCGCACTCGCCGGACTCGCCTACGGCGCCGGCGCCCTGCTCCTGGCCATCGGCACGCTGTGGTGGTGGCGTTCCTCGATCGTCGAGATCGAACAGGGAACGAACGGTGTGCTGACCCGGTACGGCGCGGTCACCCGGACCCTGGACGCCGGTCGCCACTACCTCTGGCACCCCTGGTCGAGGGTGGACTTCGTGGTCGACACGGCCACCGAGATCCCGTACTCCGCCCCGGTGATGGCCTGTCCGACGCAGGAGAACGTCCCGCTGCGGTCGATCGAGTTCTTCCTGAAGTTCCGCATCACGGACGCGGTCCGGTTCGTCCGCACGATCGGCGCGGGCAACTTCGACCTGGTCCTCTCCAGCGCCGTCCAGGACGCCATCCGCCAGCGCGCCCGCAAGATGCGCACCGAGCGGGCCTACGACCTGCGCGGCTCGGACGTGGCCGACATGCAGGAGCTGCTCAACCGGCAGCTGGAGCGCTACGGCGTGCGCATCACCGGCTCCAACATCCCGGACGTCCAGCTGCCCACGCAGTACCAGCAGCACCTGGCCACCAGGGAGCGGGTCGCCAAGGAGCGTACGGCGTACGAACAGGAGTGGGGTCTGATCCGCAAGCGCCGCATCGACAGCCTCGGCATGGACATCGAGCGGGCGAAGAAGGTGCGCGACGCGCGCGTCGTGGAGGTGAAGGCCGCCCTCAACAACGCCCGCGAACAGGTGGCCCAGCTGCTGGAGGAGCAGGAGACCAACGCCCAGCGGGTCCGCTTCGAGATCGAGACGCGCGGTCGCAGCGGCCTGATCTCCGCCGAGAACGAGGCCCGCGCCCAGCGCGCCCTCGCCCGGGCCTACCGTGACAACCGCGCGGTGCTCCAGTACGAGCTGGCCCGCCGCCGGCTCGAAGTGGGCGCGGAACTGGCGTCGAAGGCGCCGCGGCCCGTGGTCGTCCGCACCGACGGCGGCAGCGGTGACACCTCGGCGCTCTCGACGCTGCTCGCCGCACAGCTGCTGCCGCGCACGACGGAGCTGCCCACGGCTCCGGCACGGGACGTCGACGGTGGGCCGCCGGACGGGGAGACCGACGCCTGAGGCGGGCCGCACCCCGCCACACACGACCCGGGCGGTGCGGCCACGCTTCTAGACTGTGTGCCGCAGAGACCGGGCGGCCCGGTGGGCCGCCCGGTTCAGTACGGGAGACACGAGGAGCCCATGTGCCCGGCCGGCGTTCCATCACCGAGGCGGAGAGGCTCGCCCGGGTTCGGCTCGACGGCATGGCCGTACGGCGCGAGCAGATGGCGGCGGTGGCCAACATCCACCGGGCCGCCGCCGTCGTGCGCCACCACCTGGAGAACTCCGTCCTGCGCGGCTCGGACCTGACCTGGACGGCGTTCGTCGTGCTGTGGGTGGTGTGGGTCTGGGGCGAGTCGGAGACCCGGCGTGTCGCGGAGGAGGCCGGGATCTCCAAGGGGACCCTGACCGGTGTCGCCCGCACCCTGGAGTCCCGCGGCCTGCTGCGACGCGGCGAGCACCCCACGGACGGGCGGCTCGTGCTGCTGAGCCTCACCGAGCGGGGCGAGGCGTTCCTGCGGGAGGTGTTCCCCGCGTTCAACGACGAGGAGGTCTTCGTGACCGCGCGGCTGGACGACCAGGAGTGCCGGGACCTCGCCGACATGCTGCGCCGGGTCGTCCTCCAGGTGGAGGAGCACGGCGAGGAGCGGCGCGACGCGCTGCGGGACGGGGCGGAGCCCGCACCGCGCCGCAGCGGCCGCCGCGCGAGGGGCTGAGCTCCCGCGCCGGTCAGCGGAAGGCGCGGGCGGCGGCCACCAGCGCGTCGAACAGGCGCTGCTGGGCCGGGTCCGTCTCCGCGGTGTCCTCCGGATGCCACTGCACGGCCAGGAACCATCCCCGGTCACCGGGTGCCTCGACGGCCTCGACGGTGCCGTCGGCGGCGTGGGCGGTGGCGGTCAGGCCCGCGCCGAGCCGGTCGACGTGCTGGTGGTGGTAGCAGGACGCCTCGGTCGCCCCGGCCCCGATGACGTCCGCGACGACCGATCCGGGCGCGAGCCGCACCGGGTGGGTGAGATGCCGGTGCTCCCGGTCCGGGCCGCCCATGTCCTGGTGCAGGGTGCCGCCGCGCGCGGTGTTCACGACCTGCAGCCCGCGGCAGACCGCCAGCAGCGGCATCCCCGCCGCGCGGGCGTGTCGGGCGACTTCGAGGTCGAACGCGTCCTGCGCGTGGTCCACGTCGTAGACGGCGTCGTGGACGCAGGCGGCCCCGTAGCGGTGCGGCGAGAGGTCGCCGCCGCCGGGCAGCAGGACGCCGTCGAACCGGGCGAGGCGGGCGGCCGTCTCGGCGGGGTCGCAGCGGCCGTCGGGGGCGTGGGGGTGGAGGGTGGCGGGTTCGCCGCCCGCCCGCCAGAGCGCCTCGATGAGGGCGCGGGCGTTGACCTCGGCCGCGTACCGCAGGGCGGAGGTGGTGGCGGAGAACCGGGCCGGAACGGCGATGAGGGGACGGGTCGCGTGGTTCACAGCCGGATCCAGGTGGTCTTCAGCTCGGTGTACTTCTCCAGTGCGTGGGCGGACTTGTCGCGTCCGTTGCCGGACTGCTTCATGCCGCCGAAGGGCACGGTCAGGTCGCCCTCCTCGTAGCAGTTGACCCAGACCGTTCCGGCCCGCAGGGCACGTGCGACGCGGTGGGCCGTGGACAGGTCGGAGGTCCACAGGCCCGCCGCGAGGCCGTAGTCGGTGGCGTTGGCCAGGGCGACGGCCTCGTCGAGGTCGTCGAAGGGGAGGACGGACAGGACCGGCCCGAAGACCTCATCGCGCGCCAGTGCCGAGTCGGGATCCACCCGGTCGAAGACCGTGGGTCGCAGATACGTGCCGCCGGTCTCGGCCAGGGTGCGTTCACCACCGGTCCGCAGGCGCGCGCCGGCGTCGAGGGCGGCGTGGACGTGTCCGAGCACGCGGTCGAGGTGTTCCTCGCCGGCCAGTGCGCCCATCTCGGTCGAGGGGTCCAGGGGGTCGCCGACGCGCAGGGACCGGGCTCGCTCGACGACCGCCTCCGTGACGCGTTCGGCGATCGAGGAGTGCACCAGCAGCCGGGAGGGCGCGGTGCACATCTCTCCCTGGTTGAAGAAGATCCCCCAGGCCGCCGTGGCGGCGGCGGTCTCCAGGTCCGGGGCGTCGGGCAGGATGATGTTCGGGGACTTCCCGCCCAGTTCGAGCCAGACGCGCTTGAGGTTGGAGTCGGCCGCGTAGCGCAGGTAGTGACGCCCGACGGCCGTGGACCCGGTGAAGGCGAGCACGTCGACACCGGGGTGCAGCCCGAGGGCCCGTCCGGCGACGGGGCCGTCGCCGTTGACGACGTTGAGGACGCCGGGCGGAAGCCCCGCCTCACCGGCGATCCGGGCCAGGTGCAGAGCGGACAGGGGGCTGCGCTCGGAGGGCTTGAGCACGACCGAGCAGCCGGCCGCCAGGGCCGGGGCGATCTTCCATCCCGCCAGCGTCAGCGGGAAGTTCCAGGGGACGACCGCGCCGACGACGCCGGCGGGTTCGCGGGTGACGAGGGCGAGCGCGTCGGGTGCGGTGTGCGGGGAGGTGTCGGTGAGTTTGTCGGCCAGCTGCCCGTACCAGCGGAAGGTCGCGATCAGGGCGCGCAGCTCGATGTCGAAGGCGTCCGTGATCGGCTTGCCCATCTCCAGGCTGACGGTGAGCGCGAGATCGGCGCGCCGTTCCTCGACGAGGTCGGCGACGCGGGTGAGGACGCGTCCGCGTTCGGCGGGTGCGAGCCGTGGCCAGGGCCCGACGTCGAAGGCCCGGCGGGCGGCGGCGACGGCACGGTCGACGTCGGCGGCTCCGCCGTCGGCGACCTCGGCCAGCGGTCGGCCGTCCCGTGGCGAGACCACGGTGAACGTGCGGCCGCCCGCGTGGGCGGAGCCGTCGATGAGGTGGGAGCCGTCCAGTCGGAGCGTCCCGGCCCGGCGCGTCCAGGCGTCGTACGTGGCGTCCACCGTGGGCCTCCTTGTCGTGAAAAGTCGTTTCGGGTCAAACGATGTGCTCGTCAGGGTGGACCGACGTCCGCCCGGTACGGTCCGTGCCCCGGCGGTTCAGCGGTGGTCCCGGGTCAGCTCCCGGTCCGGTCCCCGCTGTCGGACGCGTCGGATGCCGGGGAGGCCAGGCTCCGCAGCAGCGACCGCAGCTCCGCCAGCGCCTCTTCGGTCACCTCCCGCTCACCGAAGACGAGTTGGTGCAGCACCAGGCCCTCCAGCGCGGCGAAGACGAGCCGGGACAGGCCCCGGTCGACCGGCCGGGACAACACCCGGGCCAGGTCGCGCCGCGCCGTCTCGAAGTACTCCTCGTACAGGGCGCGCAGCTGCGGCATCAGCTCCGGCCGGCGGCGGCTCTCCAGCAGCAGCTCGTACTGGAAGGCCTGGAGATCCGGCCCGGTCACGACCAGGTCCCCCAGCCCCGCGGCGAAGTCGTCCGCCGTGCCGCCGCCGGTGCCGAGGGCGTTGACCTTCAGCGACGAGCGGACGGCGTGGTCGACGGCCTCCTCGATGAGCGCGTCCCGGGAGCCGAAGTGGTGGACGACCAGCCCGTGGGTGACGCCCGCCTCCTCGGCGACGGCCCGGTAGGTCAGCTTGCGCAGCCCGCCCCGGGCCACCACGCGGACGGCGGCGTCCAGCAGGGCCGCCCGGCCCGAACCGTAGTTGGTGACGCGCTTGCGTGGGCTGCGCTCACCGGTGGGCTCGACGGGGTCGGTCATGCGGCCGACCCTACCGGCGGCCCCCGCTCAGCGCCTCGGCGGTCTGATGCCGCGGAACTCCCAGTCGCCGCCGAGCGCGGTCGACAGCACCTCCTCGGACGCGGTCGGCTGCGCCCCGACGTCGGCCCGGATGGGGGTGGGGCCGGTGACGACGTGGTTGGTGAGGGTGCCCAGCCCCTCGACCTCCACCTCGACGACGTCGCCGGGCCGCACGGGCCGGGAGTTGGCCGGGGTGCCGGACAGCAGGACGTCGCCGGGGTACAGCGTGATGGTGCGGGCGATGTCGGCGACGAGGTAGTGCATGTCCCACGTCATCTCGTCGGTGGAGCCGTCCTGGACGGTCTCGCCGTTGACGCGGGTGCGCAGGCGCTTGCCGCGGAAGTCCCAGTCGGTGACCAGCCCGGGGCCGAGCGGGCACAGCGTGTCGGAGCCCTTGACCCGCAGCATGGACCCGGCGTCGGTGTCCCGGAAGTCGTGCAGGCCGTAGTCGTTGGCCACGGTGTAGCCGGCGATGTACTGCCCGGCGTCCTCCGGGGCGACGTTGCGGGCGGTCCTGCCGATGACGATGGCGACCTCCCCCTCGTAGTTGAGCCACGCGCAGCCCTCGGGGCGCACGACCGCACCCCGGTGGCCGTTCAGCGCCGAGGTCGGCTTGTGGAAGTAGGTGGGGGTGTCGGGCAGCCCGATGCCGAACTCCTCGACCCGGCTGCGGTGGTTGAGGTGGACGGCGATCACCTTGGACGGGACGACCGGCGGCAGGTGGTGGGCGTCTTCGACGCGGACGCGGCGTCCGTCCCCGGCGACCAGGTCGTCGCCGTGGCGGACGGTCTCCACGGCTGCGCCGTCGAGGAGGATGCGGCGGTACTCGGGCATGGTGGAAGCCTTTCGGGAGGGGGCCTAGGCAGCGGCGGGATCGGAGGTGCGGGGGGCGGTCCAGCCGCCGGACGGCCGGTCGAACCAGAGCAGGACCTGGCCGGTGCCCACGGAGTTCTCGTACGCGCCGTACTGGCGCCCGGGAGCGGTGCACGCCTGCTCGCCGAGCGCCCCGGCCATCATCAGGTAGTGGAAGAAGCGGGCCTCGGGCTTGTAGGTCCAGAACTCGTCCATGGTGTCCAGGACCCGGTCGTGCCGGCCCCGGGTCAGCCAGTCGATGCGCTGCTCGTCGGCGGCCCGGGCCTCGGGGGTGAAGATGTGGGACGGGTCGCTGGCCTCGTGGTCGCGCAGTTCGCGCAGCGGCCAGAACGTGTGCGAGAGCGCTCCGGAGGCGATGACCAGGACGCGGCGGCCCGGCGTGGCGGCGATGCCGTCGGCCAGGGCGCGGCCGAGGCGCAGATGGTCCTCCATGTCCCCGGTCTGGCAGACACCGATGGTGATCCAGCGCTTGTCGGGCAGCCCCTCGCCGAGGTACTTCCACAGGTTCAGGGTGGCGTAGTAGATCGGCAGGTACGCGTCGTCGATCGGGGTGATCCAGGTGCCGTGCCGGTCGGCGAAGGAAGCGATGTTGCGGGCGAGTTCGGGGTCGCCGGGGAAGTCGTAGGGCATGCGGGACATGCCGCGCGGCAGTTCCTCCGAGGTGAACAGCCCGGCCCGGCGCGACTGGGCCGTCACGACGAACTCGACGGTGGTGGCCCAGTGCGAGTCGAGCACGACGACCGTGTCGTAGTCGTCGCGCGCGAAGACATCCCGGCGCAGCTCGCGGAGCCCGGTGACGAGGGTGATCTCCTTGCCCTCGTTCAGCTCCCGCCTGGTCTCCTCGGGGAGCACGATGGTGGGGACGTGGGCGAGCAGTCCCGCCCCGGTGATCTCACCCATGGTCCTGCCATCCCTTCGGGGCGGTGACGGTGTTCTTGAGGTCGCAGAAGAAGTCGAAGCTCCAGACGTCGCCCTCGCGCCCGACGCCCGACCGGCGGGAGCCGCCGAAGGGGGCCCGGAGGTCGCGGACGAAGAAGCAGTTGACCCAGACGGTGCCCGCCACCAGGCGCGCGGTGACGCGGTCGGCCCGTTCCCGGTCGCCGGTGGCCAGCGTGGCGGCCAGCCCGAAGCGGGTGTCGTTGGCGAGGGCGACGGCCTCGTCCTCGGTGCGGAACGTCTGCAGGGTCAGGACGGGGCCGAACACCTCCTCCTGGACGACCTCGGAGTCCTGCCGCACCCCGGTCAGGAGGGTGGGGGCGTAGTACTGCCCCGGTCCCCGGTGACCGCCGATGACGGCGCGCGCCCCGGCCGCGCGGGCGCGCTGCACGAAGCCGTCGATCTTCTCCAACTGGCGGGGATGGATGGTGGGGCCGATGTCGGTGCCCTCCTCGCGCGGGTCGCCCTGCCGCAGTCCGGACGCCTTGGCGACGAAGCGGTGGAGGAACTCCTCGGCGACGGCCTCCTCCACGAGGAGGCGGGTGGCCGCCAGGCAGACCTGGCCCGCGTTGTCGTACTGCTCGACGGCGAGGTCGACGGCCAGGTCCAGGTCGGCGTCGGCGAAGACCAGCAGCGGGGACTTGCCGCCGAGTTCGAGGCTGAGCGGGGTCAGGTTCGCGGCGGCCCGCGCCGCGATGTGCCGCGCGGTCGGCACCGAGCCGGTGAAGCTGATGCGGCGCACGTCGGGGTGACCGGTGAGGGCGTCGCCGATCTCGGCGCCGTACCCCTGCACCACGTTCAGGACGCCCGGCGGGAGTCCGGCCTCGGCGGCGATGTCGGCCAGCAGGGAGGCGGTCAGCGGGGTCCACTCGGCGGGCTTGAGGACGACCGTGTTCCCGGCGGCGAGCGCCGGGGCGACCTTCCAGGTGGCGAGCATCAGCGGCGCGTTCCACGGGGTGATCAGCACGCACGGGCCCGCCGGGTCCCAGGTGACGTGGTTGGTGTGGTCGCGGGTGGTGAAGTCCTCGTGCTCCAGGCCGAGCAGCCGGTCGGCGAAGAACCGGAAGTTGTGGGCGACGCGCGGCATGACGCCACGACGGTGCGAACGCAGCAGTGCGCCGTTGTCGGTCGTCTCGACGAGGGCGAGTTCCTCGGCGCGCCGCTCGACGCCGGCGGCCACGGCGTGCAGCAGCCGGGCCCGTTCCGCGCGGGGCGTGGCGGCCCAGCCGGGGAAGGCGGCCTTGGCGGCGGCCACGGCGGCGGCGGCCTCCGACGCCGTGGCCCGGGAGATCTCCCCCAGGGGCGCGCCGTCGATGGGTGAGACGTCGGTGAAGGTGTCGGTGGAGGCGACGCGTTCGCCGCCGATCCAGTGCCGGGTGTCGACGGCGACACCGGCGACGGTGGTGAGGTGTGCGCTCATGGCCTTGGGCTCCTGAGGGTCGTGCGGTGGGATGCGGTCACCGGGTGTCGGACGTGCGTGACTCCAGGAGCCGTCCGCCGTCCCACACCACGCCGACCTGCCGGTAGTAGGCGGCGATCGGCTCGCGGATCTCCAGCCGGGCCAGTTCCTCGGTGGGTGCCTCGAACAGCTCCAGTTCGGCCTGCCCCACCCAGGGTTGCCCGGCCTCGAACGAGGCGGCGCCGGACTCGACCAGTTCGTCCAGGGCCGGGCCCCCGCCCTTCTCGATCGAGGGCAGCCACCGGTGGTGCGCCATGGGGTGGCTGTTGACGAAGCCGTTGTGCTCGGACGGCTCGCGCAGGGTGACCACGGCCTGGGCGAGCCGCCGGTCGGCCGCCGCGAGGGTGGCGCCGAACCGGGCCCCGGCGGCGAGGCGCGGGGCGGGGCCGTAGGGGTGGGGGCGCGTCTGGTGGATGGAGCCGAGCTTCTTCGGGTAGCCCTGGTGCAGTCCGCGCGCGACGGCGAAGTCCTTGTCGACCCAGATGTACACGCAGCGGGTGTAGGTCCGCCCCCGGTAGGCGCAGCGGACGACGGCGAATGCCTCCTTGTACTGGGCGAGCACCGGATCGAGCAGCTCCCTGCCCGAGGTGGAGCAGGACTGCCAGTCCGCCCAGATCAGGGCGACGGCGCCGGGGTCCTCCTCGGCGAGTTCCAGTGGCGCGGGCAGGAGTTCGCGGACGCGGGCGGGGTCGGTGCGGTACTCGACGGTGAGCAGGTCGCCGGAGTAGTGCCACGGGGGCTCGGGGATGAGCGAGGAGTCACCCGTCGGGGTCTTGGGGTGGAGGAATCCACGGAGGCGGGTCACGGAGGCTCCTTGCGGGACGGGACGGGGAGGCGCGGCCGGGGCGGCCGACGGGGGCCGCGGCCCGGGGTGACCGAGGGCCGGGGGCGCTCGTCGGCGCGTGCGGGACGGCCGGGAACGGCGCGAAGGCGACAGTCGATCGTTTGGCTCCAAACAAGATAGGAAGGAGCACCTCCCGGGGTCAATAGCTATCCGGATGGATAAATTTCTGGCCCGTACCCCTTGTGGGACCACCGCGGCCGTCTCTACGTTGGGCACACCGAAGCCGCGCGCCGCCTCCTGCCCCCGAGCAGTCCGAGGCCGCCCCCTTCGTCCTTCACCCCGATCCCCCGGAGCCCACGGCCCCGGGGCACCCGTTTCCCCCGAGGAGCCACCGGTGAGCGCATCCGACCCCGCAGCCGTCCGTCGTCGCGTGGAACAACTGGCCGCCGAGGGCGTCGACGTCGTCCGGGTGACCTATCCCGACCTCATCGGCACCGAACGGGCCCGGGACCTCCTTCTGGAGCACCTCCCGGACGCCTGCGAGCACGGCCTGGCCTTCTGCCGCGCCGTCTACCACACGAGCCCCCAGGGCGACACCGTGCCGGTGCCCGGCGGGCTGGACGCCGGACTGCCCGACATCTGCGTCACGCCCGACCTCGACACGCTGCGCCCGCTCCCCTGGGAGCCCGGAGTCGCCACCTGCCTCGGCGACGTCACGGACCCGGCCACCGGCCGACCCGCCCCGGAGTCCCCGCGCGAGCTGCTGCGCGCCGTTCTCGACCGGTGCGCCGCGGTGGGCCTGCACCCCGTCGTGGGACCGGAGCTGGAGTACTTCCTGTGCGACTCCGGCCCCGACGGCACCGGCTGGCGCCGCTACAGCGACGCGGCGGGCGTCATCTACACCGCCGGCCTGCGCGCGGACCCGGACAACCACCTGCTGCGCACCCTGCGGTCGCTGCGCGACACCGGCATCGGCGTCAGCGGCGGGAACCACGAGTACGACGGGGCGCAGTTCGAGATCAACCTCACCCACTCCGACGCCGCCTCGGCGGCCGACCGCGCCTTCGCCTTCAAGGCCGCCGTCAAGGAGCTCGCCCGCGCGGAGGGGCGGCTGGCCACGTTCATGGCCAAGCCCTTCAACGACACCGGCGGCTCGGGCTTCCACCTCCACCTGTCGTGCACCGACGACCGGGGCGGGAACACCTTCGCCGACCGCGCCGGACCGTACGGGCTGTCGGCCACCGCGCGCCACGCGGTAGCGGGCGTCCTCGCCCACGCGCCCGCCCTCGCCGCGCTGGCCAACCCGACGGTCAACTCCTACAAGCGGTTCGGGCCCGACACGCTCGCGCCCTGGCTGATCGACTGGGGGCTGGACAACCGCAGCGCCATGGTGCGCATCCCGCCCGAGCGCGACGCGGCCACGCGGTTCGAGGTGCGCCTGGGCGACGCGAGCGCCAATCCCTACCTGCTGATCGCGGGCACCATCGCCGCGGCCCTGCTCGGCGTCGCGGCCGGGGAGGAACCGCCCGCCCCGCTGGAGGGCTACGGCTACGACGCCGCTCGGGCCCCGCTCCTGCCGGCGACCCTGTCGGACGCCCTCGACGCACTGGAGGCGGACACGGCACTCGGCGAGCTGCTCGGCAAGGACTTCACCACTTCCTACCTGACCTACAAGCGCGACGAGATCGCCCGCTTCCGCCGCCACGTCACCGACTGGGAGTTCACGGAGTACGCCTACCACCTGTGACACGCCTCGGCCCGTCCCCCGCGCTCAGCGCGACGGGGGACGGGCCGTTGTGGTGCCGCCGCGGGTCAGGCGCCGTCGTGGCGGAAGAAGGTCTTCCCGGCGATCCGCCAGGTGCCGTCCGCCCGGACCAGGGAGAAGTGGTTGGTGAAGTCGTGGCCCTGGTAGCCGAACTCGTCGAGCACGGCGACGGCCACGTCGCCGCTCACCTCGACCGAGCGGATGGTGTACCGGTAGGACGGAACCCAGCGGGCCGTGTCCGTGTCGGCCGCCACCACCTCGCAGAACGCCTCGATCGGGGCGGAGACGAACTCCGCGCCCAGGTAGCCCCACATGTGGGCGTCCGGGCGGAAGGCGGCCCGGACGGCCGCCGGATCCGCGGCGCTCACCGCGCTCACGTAGGCCTCGACGGCCGACCGGACGCCGTCGTGCGCCACCGGCTGCTGCTCACTCATCGGTTCTTCCTCTCAGGTGCGGGCGGGCCGGCCGTGGTGGATCCAGACGCCCTTGGTCTCGGTGAACACGTTCAGCGCGGAGGAGCCCATCTCCCGGCCCCAGCCGCTGGACCCGAACCCGCCCCAGGGAGCCGCGGGGTCGGGTATCGGCGGCATGTTGACGAAGACCGCCCCCGCCCGGACGTCCGCCGCCAGCCGGTGGGCGGTGGACAGGTCACGCGTCCAGACGGCGGCGGCCAGGCCGTAGTGGGTGTCGTTGGCCCGGGCGGCGAGTTCGTCCTCGTCCTCGTAGGTGAGCACCGGCAGCACGGGTCCGAAGACCTCCTGCCGGGCCACGGACATGGCGTCCCGGACGCCCGACAGGACGGTGGGCCGGTAGAAGTGTCCCGCCGTCAGGTCCCCGTCGGCGCGGTCTCCCCCGGTGACCAGTTCCGCCCCCTCGGCCACACCGGCCCGCACCATGGCGTCCACCCGCCGCAGATGCTCGTCGGTCACCAGCGGCCCGAGCTGGGTGTCGGGTGCCAGACCGGGACCCAGCCGCAGGGCGCCCACGGCGGCCGCGAGCTTCTCGGTGAACTCCTCCGCCCGGTGGCGGTCGACGTAGAACCGGGCGTAGGCGGCGCAGACCTGCCCGCTGTTGAGCAGGGCCCCCTGCACGTTCCCGGCGACGGCGGCGTCGATGTCGGCGTCGCGGGCGACGATGCTGGGCGCCTTGCCGCCCAACTCCAGCGTGACGCGCTTCAGATCGCCCGCCGAGGCCCGCACGATCGCCTGCCCGACCTCGGTGGACCCGGTGAAGGAGACCTTGTCGACGCGGCGGTGCTCCACGAGGGCGCGGCCGGTCGAGGGCCCGCCGGTCAGGAGGTTGACCACCCCCGGCGGGAAGCCGGCCTCCTCGCACAGGCGCACCAGCCGCACACTCGTCAGCGGGGTCTGCTCGGCGGGCTTGAGGATCACGGTGTTGCCGCAGGCCAGGGCCGGCGCCAGCTTCCACGCCGCGATCATCAGGGGGAAGTTCCACGGGGTGATGAGCGCGCAGACGCCCACCGGTTCGCGGCGCGTGTAGTGCAACGTGTCCGGGAAGGAGACCGGCGCGACCGTCCCCTCGAGCTTGGTGACCCAGCCGGCGTAGTAGCGGAAGTGCTCCGCGGCCCCGGCCACGCTGACGCCCCGGGACACCGACAGCGGTTGCCCCTGGTCCCGGGTCTCCCACTCCGCCAGCGCCTCGGCGTCCCGTTCGATCAGTTCGGCGACGCGCCACAGCAGCCGGGCGCGTTCCGCCGCCGGCAGACCGGCCCACGCCGGGTCGCCGAGGGCCCGCCGTGCCGCGTCGACGGCGGCGTCGACGTCCGCGGTGCCGGCCTGGGCGCAGGTGCCCAGGGCGGCGCCGGTCGCCGGATCGCGGGTGGTGAACTCCGCCCCGTCGGCGGCGGCCGTCCACTCACCTCCGATGTGAAGCTGACCTCGCACATCCATACCTGATCCTTCTGGTGAACCTCGTCATGGACCGAACGACCGCGCGGTGCGGATCAGTCGGTGATCTTCTGCATCAACCGGTCGACGTAGGCGCGGTACTCCGGGATGAGCGCCCCGTCCGGGAACATCAGGGAGGTGACGCTGGCCCCGATGGCCACCGCGATGACCTCCTGCGCGAGGTGGGTCACCGCGGGGGCGTCGGCGGACTCGTCCGCGCCGCGTGCGGCGGCGATGCGCTCGGCGAGCCGGCCGCGCCAGTCCTGGAGGTGGGCGCGGTAGAGCGCGGCAAGCTCCTCGTTGGCCATCGAGTGCTCCCACAGGGCCAGCAGCACGCGCGCGGAGTCGATCCGGTACGTGTCCAGCGGCAGGGTCGCCTCGACGTCGTGACGGAGCGCCTCCCGTGGGTCGGCCGGCGTCTCGTCGGCGGCGATCCGCTCGTTCATCTCCGCGAGCACGCTCTGGAACGTGGCGGCCACGATGCTGTCCTTGCTGGGGAAGTACCGTTTCAGGGCCCCGTTGGCGTAGCCCGCCTCGGCGACGATGCTCCGCATCGTCGCCGCCTCGAAGCCACCCTGGATGATCAGCTTCTTCGCGACGGCGACGATCTCACGGCGTCGCTGGTCGTGGTCGATAATCTTCGGCATGGTCGTCCTACGGTACTGGCGGACCGGATGGTGAACGCAGCCCGAGCCGGCTGCGTCTGCGCTCGGCCTGGCGGGCCGGATCGGCGACCGGGGACGCGAGCAGCAGCCTGCGGGTGTAGGGGTGTTCGGGGTCGCGCGTGACCCTCTCGTTCGGTCCCGTCTCGACGCATTCGCCCTGGTACATGACCGAGACCCGGTGACAGATGCGGCGCACGACGCCCAGGTCGTGCGAGACGAAGAGGTAGGAGACACCGGTCTCGCGCTGGATGTCGATGAACAGGTCGATCACGGCCGCCTGCGTGGTCAGGTCCAGCGCGCTGACGGGTTCGTCGCAGACGATGAGGCGGGGACGGCGCACGAGCGCGCGGGCGATCGCGATGCGCTGGCGCTGGCCCCCGGAGAACTCGCTGGGGTAGCGCGTCACCGTGTCGGCGGGGAGCCGCACGTGGTCGAGCATCTCGACCACCGTCGCCCGGGCGGCGGCCTTGCCGACGCCCGAGGCCGTCAGGGGCTCGGCGAGGATCTGTCCGACGGTCATCGTCGGGTCCAGCGAACCGTAGGGGTCCTGGAAGACCACCTGGAGGTCGGCGGCCAGGCTGCGACGGGCGGCACCCTTGAGGTGGGTGATGTCCTGGCCGTCGAAGCGGATCGTGCCCGAGGTGACGTCGGCGAGTCCGAGGATGGCCTTGCCGAGCGTCGACTTGCCCGAGCCGCTCTCTCCGACCAGGCCGACGCACTCCCCCGTCCCGATGGTCATCGAGACGCCCTTGAGCGCGCGGAAGGTGTGGCGTCCGCGGCGGTAGTCCACGACGAGGTCGGCCACGTCCAGCAGCGGGGCGTCGTTCGTTTTCGCGGTCATGTGCGCACCGTCCGTCCGGCCTTGTTCCACGCCGCGTCGAGGTCGTCGCGGCTCTCGGTGTCGTCCAGCGAGGCCCGGATGAGCTCCGCCGTGTACGGGTCGGCCGGCTTGGCGAAGATCTCCTCGACCGCCCCGGTCTCGACGACCCGGCCGTGCCTCATCACCGCGACGCGGTCGCAGATGTCGGCGACCACACCGAAGTTGTGCGTGACGATGACGAGGGCCATGCCGTACTCCTCCTGCAACTCGCGCAGGAGTTCCAGGACCTCCGCCTGGACCGTGACGTCCAGCGCCGTCGTCGGCTCGTCGGCGACCAGGAGCTGCGGCTTGCCCGCGACGGCGCCGGCGATGAGGACGCGCTGTGCCATGCCCCCGGAGACCTGGTGCGGGTAGGAGGCCAGCACGCGGTCGGGGTCGTCGATGCCGACCCGCCGGAGGATCGACCGGGCCCGCTCCCCCGCCTGCGTCCTCGTCAGCCGGTGCACGGACCGCAGCGGCTCCGTGAGCTGGTGGCCGATCGTGTAGCAGGGGTCGAGGTTGCTCATCGGCTCCTGGGGGACGTAGCCCACGCGGGTGCCGAGCAGCGCGTGGCGTTTTGCCCGGGGCAGGTCTCCCACCGGCTCGCCGCCGATCCAGATGCCGTCCGCGCTCGTGTGCCCCTCGGCCGGGAGCAGGTCCAGGGCGGAGAAGACCGTCTGCGACTTGCCCGATCCGGACTCGCCGACGATGCCGAGCACCTCTCCGGGGGAGACGTCCAGGCAGACGCCGCGGACGACCTGCTTGTCCCCGTGCGGCGTGCGGTAGGTGACGCGGAGGTTCTCGATCCGCAGCGCGCTGTCCTCGACGGGGTGCTCCAGGCGTCCGGTGGCCGGGACCACCTCGACGTCGGGTGCCACGGCCCGCTTGCGGCGCCGGGAGACGGGCTCGGTGCGCACGCTGATCAGGTCGGCGAGGGTCGACCCCATGAACGCGAGGGCCGCGATCGTCAGGCCCAGCGCGGCCGAGGGCCACAGCAGGATCAGCGGGTGCGTGCCCATGGTCCGGAAGCCGTCGTTCATCATCTGGCCCCAGTCGGGGGTCGACGCGGTGCCGATGCCCAGGAACTGCAGACCGGTCTGCATGCCCATGGCGACGCCCGCGGTGAGCGCGGACTGGATGACCACCGGCGCCTGCACGGCCCGGACCATGTGGGCGTGCAGGACGCGGGTGTGGGTGAGGCCGGCCACCCGCGCGGCGTCGACGTAGGGCTCCTTGCGCACGGCCAGCGCCCGGGAACGGGAGATGCGGTAGTACCCGGGCGCCATGAACGCGCCCACCGTCATCATCAGCACCGTGAAGTCGGCCCCGGTGCCGGCGGCGACGATCAGCAGCACGATCATGCCGGGCACGGACTGGACGCCGTCGCTGATCGACGAGCAGATCCGGTCGGTGAGACCGCCGAAGTACCCGGCGGCCACTCCGGCGGGGACGCCGAGCAGGACGCCGACGAGGCAGGCGACGGCCGCTCCGTAGACGGTCGTGCGGGCGCCGTAGAGGAGCCGGCTGAAGATGTCCCGGCCGGCCGAGTCTCCGCCCATCAGGTGCTCGGCGCTCGGCGGTGCCTGGGTGAGGGAGAAGTCGACGAGGTTGGGGTCGTAGGGGGCCAGCAGCGGGGCGAAGAGCCCCGCCAGGACGATGAGCAGGAACACGGCCAGGGCCGTGACGCCGAGCGGGCGGCGCAGGAAGCGCGACCAGAGCCGCTGCTGCGCCGGAGCGCCGCCGCCCGGGGCCGGGTAGGAGGGGTCGGTCATATGTCGCGCACCTTCGGGTTGATCCACCCGAGCACGAGGTCGAGCAGGAAGTTGACGAGGACCACGAAGACGACCGTGACGGCGGTCAGTCCGAGCAGGATGGGGATGTCGCCGATCTGGGACGCCGACTGGGTGAGCTGGCCGATGCCCGGCAGGTTGAAGATGATCTCGACGACGATGGCTCCGCCCAGCAGCCCCACGAACATGACGGCGAGCACGGTGAGCGCGGCCGGCGAGGCGTTGCGCAGCACGTGCAGCGTCACGCGGCGCGTGGACAGGCCACGGGCGCGCAGCGTGCGGACGTAGTCCTGTTTGGTCACCTCGACGAAGCCGTTGCGGAGCTGCTCGGCGATCATGACGATCGCGCTGAGCGCCAGGGCGACGGCGGGCAGGGTGATGGAGCTGAGCCATCCGGACGCGGACTGCGTCAGCGGCACGTAGCCCACTGCGGGGAACCACTGCAGCCTGACCGCGAACAGCATCACGAGCACGAGGCTGACCCAGAAGCCCGGGAGGGCGAACAGGACGACCGAGGCGAGCTTGAGGACGCGGGCGAGGGCGCCGCCCGGGCGCAGTCCGGTGGCGACACCGACGGCGAGGCCGAGGGCGGCCGCCAGGACCGTCGCGGCGATCACGACCGACAGGGTGACCGGGACGCGCAGGGCGATCTGGTCCGAGACGGGCTGGAAGTTGCGCCACGAGGTCCCGAAGTCGCCGCGCAGGGCGTGCGAGAACCAGTCCCAGAACTGCACGAAGAGCGGGCGGTCCAGGCCGAGCTTCTCGTGCAGGGCGGCCCGCTGGGCGGGGGTGGCGCTGTTGCCGAGCAGGCCGGCGGTGGGGTCGCCGATGGCCAGGTGCGCCAGGAAGAAGGTGGCGGACGTGACGATCAACAGGAGGGCGACTCCTGACATCAGCCGCCGGATCGTGAATCTGAACATGGTGGGAGACCCCTCTGGGGGCCGGGGCCGTCCGCTTGAGGGACGGCCCCGGCCGGGACGGGAACTAGCCGCGCTGGATGAATCGGAGGGTCGGGAACATCATCCCGGTGATGGGCGTCACCGTGATGTCCTCGACGCTGAAGTAGGTGTTGTCGGCCTGGTACCAGACGCTCTGCCAGGCCTGTTCGGTGATCTCTTCGTTGAGCTCGCGGATCAGGGGCAGCTGGTCCGCACCGGTCGTGTCGAGCGCCTCGTCGACGAGCTTCTGGACCTCGGGGAAGTCCTGGGTCGAGGGGTTCGGGTTGAACCACTGCTCCGAGACGATGCGGCCGTCCATCGACGCCGCGGGGTTGGAGTCCAGGGCCAGGACGGCCACGAACATCGGGTAGGTGGCGGCGTTCTTCTGGTAGTCGGCCGGGGACAGGTCCTTCCAGGCGACCTTGATGCCGAGCTCGCCCAGGGTCTGCTCGACGGAGGGCTGCCACGGCTGGAAGATCGACGACATCGGCATCGTCACGTCGAATCCGTCCGCGTAGCCGGCGTCGGCCATGAGCTTCTTGGCCTGGTCCATGTCGTGCGCGTAACGGTCGTCGAGTGAGGGGTCGTGCACGGGGCCGCCGGCGGGGAAGACCTGGTTGGTCGCCGCTCCGGCGCCCTGGCCGACGGACTCGAGCATGGCCGCGCCGTCGAAGGCGTGGTTGATGGCCCGGCGCACCCGGACGTCTCCGAGCGGCTTGAGCCGCTCGCCGGTGCGGTCGGTGAACTGGATGCCCACCCAGGTGGCGACGTCGGCCGCGACGTTCCACCCGCGCTCCTTGGCGCGGGGGATGTCGGTGGCGTTGGCGTAGGCGACGTCGAGCTGGCCGGAGAGCATGGCGTTGAAGCTCGCCGTCGGGTCCGCGATGGGGAGCACGTGCAGGGTGGCGAACGGGTAGGTCTGGTCGTCCCAGTGCTCGGGCCGCTTGGTGAAGACGTACTCCGAACCCGGCGTGGAGGTGTTCGACTCGAAGGTGTAGGGACCGGAGCCGACGGGCTGGGTGGCCAGTGTCTCGGCCTTGATCGCGGCGGGCGAGGCGATCCAGCTGCGGCCCAGACCCATGTAGTACAGCAGGGCCTCGTCCTTCTGCTTCAGGTGCAGCGCGATGGTGTCCTCGTCCACCTCCTCGAACCGCTCGACGTTGGCGTAGGTGGCGCCGGAGCGGACACCGGCCTTGAGGTGTTCGAGGTTCCGCACGGCCGCCGCCGCGTCGAAGACCTCACCGTCGCTGAACGTGACGTCTTCGCGCAGCTCCATGGTGAGCTTCAGCCGGTCCGCCGAGTACTTCCACGACATGGCGAGCCCGGGGACGGGGTCGGAGTCCTCGTTCAGGGAGACCAGCGGGTCGTAGACGGCCGAGAGGTAGGGACCGTCGAATCCGATGTCGGCCTGGGCGGGGTCCCAGGACGTGACGTCGAGCAGGGTACCGATCTTGATATCGTCGTCGGTACCGGTGCCGCCGTCGGAGGGGGCAGTCGTGTTGGTACACGCGGCCATCGCGAATGCGGCGACCGCGGCGAGTGTGACTCTCCAGATTCTCTTCATGGAATCTTCTCTCGAGTATGAGGGGCGCTGGTGCCGGATCGACGGGGAGAGGAAACCGCCTTTCCTCTCCCCGTCACAGCCTTCGGCCCGCGGGGTGAGAGTGGCGCGTACGCGGGGGTTCATCTGCACGCCACCTCCCGCGTCGTGGCCGTTAGTCTACGGTCGTCGGCGAAAAAGGCAATGGGCCCGCCGCGCCGAAATCAACCGGTGACCGAATGGCCTTCCGACCGCGACCGGGGCGCTGGTCAGACGGCCTCCGCCACGACGACACGGGGGCTTCCCGGCAGGGCGATCACCTCGCGCCGCCGCCAGCCCGCCGCCTCCAGCCACGCCGTGACCTCGGACTCCGGGTAGACGACCGTGCCGTCGATGACGAAGTACTCACCAGCGTGCAGGGCGTCGATGGGGCGCTGACGGTCGCCGTCGTCCAGCAGGAAGTCCAGCAGCAGCAGCGTCGCGCCGGGGCGGGCGGCGTCCCGGGCCCCGGTGAGGATGGCGCGGTTCTGCTCGGCGGTGAACCGGTGGATCACGTGGTTGACCATGACGAGGTCGTGCTCCCCACCGGGCCGGGCCGACTCGGTCGGCGCGGGCTCGACCGTCGCGCGGTCGGCGAGCCCGGCCGCGTCGAGCGCCTGGTTCAGGGAGTCCGTGGAAGCCGGATCGAAGACGAAGCGGGCCGTGAGGGCGGGGTTGGCGCGCAACGCGTGGAGGGCGAACTCGGGCGAGAGCCCTCCGAGGTCGAGCAGGTCCCGGTAGGGGCCGAAGTCGAAGGCGCGGGCCAGCATGGCGGCGTGCAGCGCGTTGTAGCGCATGACGCCGGCCATGAACGTCTTCCAGCGCTCCTCGTTCATCTCCAGCTCACCGGGCTTCGTCGCGTCGACGGTGGCGTCGAACTGCAGCCAGTGGCCGTAGCTGATCTCGTTGAGGAAGCCGAGGAAGGGGTGCAGGTCGAGCTCGCCGTCGCCACCGAGGTAGGCGGCGGCGTCCGGGGCGAGCCGGTACCGCCCGTCGCGGCGCTCCAGCAGCCCCAGTCCGTTCATGGCGTCGGCGAGGACGCGCACCATCTGCTCGCTGACCCCGGTCGCCCCGGCCAGGGCGGTGACGTCGCGCTCGCCGTCGGCGAGGGCGCGGAAGATCCCCGTGCGGGCGGCGGCGAAGAGCTGCTTGGCCCCCATGTAGCCGATCGCGATGTCGACGATGCGGTCGGGCGTGCGGGGCGTGGCCGGCGTGGCGGATGTGGTCATGTCGTCCTCCTGAAGGGTTGTCGTACCTACGGTGTGCGGCGCTGCGGCCGCTCGCGGGGTGCCGGTGGGGCTCACCAGGTGCCGTCCGCGGCGACGTCGCGGTCGAGCCACAGGTGGGCCGTGGCCTCCCGCAGCGTCTCCGCCCCCACCCGTTCGAGCAGCGCGATCGCGCCGACGTTGTCCTCGAGCTGGGCCTGCCGGGAGACCCCGACCAGGACGTTCGCGGTGGCGGGGTTGGCGAGGCAGAAGGCGATGCCCAGCTGGGCGGGCGTCGCCTCGAAGCTCTCGGCCAGCGCTCGCACCTCGCCGTAGGACGCGGCGACGCGCTCCCGGATGCCGCCGACGTCCGCGCCGATCTTGCGGCCCGGACGGAGGTTCCCCACCAGGACCCCGCCCTCGAAGACGTCGGAGGCCTGGAGGGCGAGCTCGCCGGAGTCGAACAGCGGCGCGTAGTAGCGCCCCTCCGCCATGGACCTGCGGGCCAGTCCGTACTTGAGCTGGGCGAACGACGGGGGCACCAGTCCGCGCCCGCGGGCGACGTCGATCGCGGCCCGCAGGTCGGTGAAGCGCCAGTTGTTGACGCCCCAGGTGGTGAACCGCCCGGCGTCGATCTGCTCGGCGACGTCGGTGACGACCCGCTCGACGTCGATGTCGTCGAGGTAGTCGCCGACGACGACCATGTCGGCGCTCTCGACGCCGACGCGCTCCAGCGACGTCTCCATCTGCTCGGTGAAACCCGTGGCGGGGTAGTCCCAGAGCCAGAGTTTGCCGCAGAACCGCCAGTCGGCGCGCGCGAGCCCGGCCTCCCGCACCGCGCGCCCGAAGATCAGGTCCGTGCGGGCGTTCTCGGCGTGCGGGCCCATGTTGTAGTGCGCGACGTCGAAGAAGGCGCAGTCGAGCTCGGCGGCCCGTGCGACCAGCTTGACCGCGTCGTCGAAGTCCATGCGGTCCCAGGTGTTCCAGGACCCGAGCGACACCACCGGGACCTCGGGGCCGTCCGGCCCCAGTCGGCGGCGGGGAATGGGCTGTGCAGTGCTCAAAGCTCCTCCCGGAAGCCTCGGCTTTTTTGTCTACGCTTGTATACTATACCGCTGACCGTGACATGGGTCACGGCTTGAGGGAGGCGACCATGCAAGAAGCACGCACCGTGCTCGTCACCGGCGGAGCGGGCGGGATCGGCCGCGCCGTGGCCGCGGCCTTCGCGGCCGCGGGCGACACCGTGGTGATCGCGGACCGGGACGCACAGCGCGTCCGGGAGACGGCCGAGGCCCTGGGCGTCGCGGGACAGGTTCTCGACATCACCGACGAGCCCTCCATCGCCCAGGGGCTCGACGCGGTGGAGAAGGAGCTCGGGCCGATCGGGGTGCTGGTCAACAACGCGGGCCTGCTCACGGTCCACGGCGCCCTCCTGGACCTGTCCGGTGCCGATCTGGAGACCGTCCTGCACACCAACGTCGTGGGCACGTTCCTGATGACCCAGCACGTCGCGCGCCGGATGGTCGGCCACGGCGCGGCGGGGGTGATCGTCAACGTCTCCTCGATCGGCGGACGGCAGCCGACGCCGGGCATGGGCGGCTACGAGAGCAGCAAGGCGGCCGTGGACGCACTCACCCGGTGGGCCGCGATCGAGCTGGCCGAGCACGGCATCCGCGTCAACGCCGTGGCGCCCGGCCCCGTGCTCACCGAGATGCTGGCCGTCGGCCTGCCCGAGGGCTCGCCGCAGCGCCGGGCCTGGGAGGACCGCATCCCGCTGCGCCGGCTGGCCTCGGTCGACGACGTCGCGGCGGCGGCCGTCTTCCTCGCCGGCCCGGGGGCCGGGCACATCACCGGAACGAGCCTGCCGGTGGACGGCGGCCAGCTGCTCACCTGAGGGCGCCGCGGCCGGGGCCCGCCGCCACCCGGGCGCGGGCCCCGGCCGGGGACCTCACACGGCCTTCGACGCCTCGACCCGCGCCCGGTGCTCGTAGACGACCCTGCCGTCCACCACGGTCAGCTCGACGCCGACGTCGGGCAGTTCGGCGGGGGTGACACCGAACGGGTCGGCCTCCAGGACACACAGGTCGGCGGCCATGCCCGGGGCGAGCATCCCCTTCCACGACGCGGCGTGGTCCTGCCGGGCGGGCTCCACGGTGTAGCAGCGCAGCAGCCGGTCCATCCGCCGCCGGGGGTCGGACGCGGGCCCCATCCAGGTGTCGGCGGCGGCGATCTGACGCCGCCAGTCCGGGGAGAGCACGGGCGCGTCGGAGGTCAGGCACAGGGGGACCTCCGCGTCGAGCGCGGCCCCCAGCGGCCACGCGGCCGCCGCCGAGCCGGGGCCGAGGGCGTCGTCCACCAGGTCCCGGGTCAGCAGCGCGATCTCCGGCTGCATGTCCAGTCCCACCCCGAGCGCGGCCATGCGGCGCAGCTGGGAGGCGGTGACCAGGTCGCCGTGGATGATGTAGTGGCCGAGGTCCACGTCGCGCTCGGCCCGGGCCGCCTCGAAGGCGTCGAGGGCGACCTGGACGGACCGGTCTCCGGTGGCGTGCACCCCGACCTGCCGGTCCGCGCGGTGTGCGGCGAGGATCATGCGCGTCAGGTTCGCCTCGCGGTCGGCGTCGTCATCACCGGCCACCAGGAGGGCGGAGCGGCCGCCGTCGGCGTAGCAGTGGTGCGTGTACGCGGAACGCATCGGCGGGATGCCGTCGGCGAATATCTTGACGCCGGCGAAGCGCAGCCACCGGGGGTCGCTCGTCGCGCCGTCGGTGGCGGCCATGCCGGTCAGGAAGCCGCCCAGCTCGCTCGGGCCGTCGAGTTCGCCGTAGAGCCACAGGACCGTGACCCGGGAGCGCAGCAGCCCCTCGGCCGCCAGGGCGCGGTACTGCGCCGCGACCGACGTGCCGAACGCCCCGGTCTCCCCGCGGTCCTCGCCGGGGCCGAGGCCGGGCTCGGTGTAGCTGGTGATGCCGAGGGAGGTGAGCAGCTCGCCGGCGCGCAGGATCGCCTGCCGCCGCTGCGCGTCGTCGGTCAGAGGGCGCAGCGGCGCGGGGCCGGCGCCACCGAGTTCACCGAAGAGCGTGTGCGGCCAGAGGGCGCCGAGCCACGTGGCGTGCAGATGGGCGTCGTTGATGCCGGGCAGAACCGCGCGCCCGGCGAGTTCGACCACCTCGGTCGAGGCGTCGGCGAGCGCGAGCACCTCCCGGTCGTCACCGACGCGCACGACGATCCCGTCACGCAGCGCGATGGCGGTGGCGCCCGGATCTCCGCCGTCCGGGGTCATGGTGTGGACGACGCCGCCCCGCAGGATCAGGTCGGCCGGTGCAGTTGGGGTGACGCCGTCGGCTGTGCGCACGGGGGCTCCTCGCGGCTCTCAGGGTCTCGACATTTGAGTCAACGTCCGTAGACTAACCCATCGTCGAGCCTCAGAAACCGCTCGATACCGAAGGAGTTCCGATGGATATCCCCTCCTCGACACGCGCGGCCGTCCTCACCGCACACGGCTCCGCGCTCGAGTTGATCGACCTGCCCCTGCCGGTGAGACCGGAACCGGGAGCCGCCCTCGTGCGCATCCTGTGCACCACGCTCTGCGGCACGGACATCGAGATCTGGTCGGGGAAGATGAGCTTCCCCGGCATGCTGCCGATGGTGCTCGGCCACGAGATGGTCGGCGAGATCGTCGCTGTCGGTGACGACGCCAGGGACGCGCTCGGTCGCGACCTGACCGTCGGCGACCGGATCGGCTGGTCGGAGTCGACCTGCGGCGCGTGCCACGGCTGCGCCGTCCTGCGGGAGCCGGTCGCCTGCTCCCACCGGGGCTACGGCTTCCTGCAGCGGTCCGACGCCCCGCCGTACGCGACGGCGGGGCTGAGCGAGTACGCCTACGTGGTGCCGCACGCGGCCAAGCTCCTCCTCCCGGAGTCGGTTCCCGACACCTGGGCCGCGATGGCCGGGTGCGCGGCGAAGACCGTGCTGCGGGCCTTCTCCCGGGTCGGCGGCGTACGTCCCGGTTCCCGCGTCGTCGTCCAGGGTTCGGGCGCGCTCGGACTCTTCGCCACGGCGGTGGCCCACCTCAGCGGCGCGGGGAAGGTGATCACGGTCGGTGCGCCGTCCACCCGCCTCGCCCTGGCGCGCGAGTTCGGCGCCGACGCGACGGTGGACATCGCCGAGGGCTCCGAGGCGACGGTGGCCCAGGTACGGGAACTCACCGGCGGCCACGGCGCGGACCTGGTGCTCGACTTCGCGGGCGCCCCCTCCGTAGGCCGGGAGGCGGTGGAGATGGCGGCCCAGCGCGGTCGCGTCGTCATCGTCGGCAGCACCGGGCCCGGCTCCGAGGCGCTCGCCCTCGGCACGGTGATGGGGAAGGAACTCAGCATCGTCGGCTCGCTCAACGGCGACATCGCCGACTACCACGACGCCATCGAATTCTTCACCTCCTTCCCCGAACGCATGCCGTGGGACCGGCTCTTCGGCCCGCGCGTCGGCCTGGCGGAGGCCTCGGCCCGCATCACCGCGATGAGCCGGCACGAGGAGATCAAGGCCGTCATCGACCCCCGGCTCACCTGAACGCCCCCCGAAAGGAACGTCCCGTGACCACCGCAGTACTCCCCCGGCGCCGTATCGGCACGAGCGAACTCGAAGCCTCCGCGCTGTCCCTGGGCTCCTGGCACACCTTCGACCGGATGGACTTCGCCGACGCCGTCACCCTGGTCCGCCACGCCCTGGACCAGGGTGTCAACCTCTTCGACGTGGGCGTCTACGGCATGCCCGGAAAGCCCCCCGTCTTCACCGACGTGCTGTGGGGCGCGATCATGCGGGCCGCCGCCGTCCCCCGGGACACCTACCTCGCCTCGGTGAAGCTGTGGATCGAGGCCTTCGACGGCGAGGGCTTCGCACCCCAGCTGAAGAACGCGTTCCTGCGGACCGGGCTGGACCACGCCGACCTGGTGATCCTCGGAGACCTGCGGCGCGAGGACGTCGCGCTGGAGGACCTGGTCGGCGACCTGAGCACCCTCATCGAGGCCGGACTGATCCGCGCCTGGGGCGTGAACAACTGGTCGGCGGGGAACATCCACGCCCTGCGCCGCATCGCCGCCGAACGCGGCGTGCCCGGCCCGCAGATCGCGCAGCTGAAGTACAGCGTGGCGCGCCGGGCCATCCCCGACGGGGAGCCGTTCGCCAAACTGTTCGCCGCGGGGCTGAGCATGCAGTCCTCCGACGTCCTGGAGGGCGGCATCCTGGCCGGGCGGACCTCCCCGGAGCGGGAGATCGGGCGCGACCCGGGGTCCGTGCGGGACGCCATCATCGCCACCGTGCCCGGCATCACCGAACTCGCCGGCGAGCTGGGCACGACGCCCGCGCAGCTCGCCGTCGCCTTCACGCTCACCCACCCCGCCAACGCCACCACGCTCGTCGGCGCGACCCGACTGGAGCAGGTGCGGCAGAACATCGCCGCCCTGGACCTGGTCGAGCGTGTCGGTGCCGAGCAGCTCCGTTCCCTCGTCGAGCCGTTCTGGGTCGACCGGGGCATCGTCGACCCGGAAGGCCCCTGACCGTGACCGCACAGCACCACACAGCCGACCCGGGCGGACGGGCGTCCTCCGGTCGCGGACCGCTGCCCGTCCCCTACGACCCGGAGCTCGAACCCGGCCTCGCGGCCTGCCGCGGCCTCATCGAGCGCATCCCGCTGCGCGCGGACACGATCCTCGCCAACCGCGCCCACTTCGCCACGCTCGTGCCCCCCGTCGAGGCGGCCATCGGGACGAGACCGGTGGTCTTCGAGCACCTCACCGTGCCCGGTCCGGACGGGGCGCCGGACCTGGAGCTGACGATCCTGCGACCGCGCGCGGGCGCCCGTGACGCACCCGGCGTCTACGGCATCCACGGTGGCGGGATGGTCCTCGGCAACCGGTTCTTCGGGCTCGCCGGACTCGTCGAGGACGTGGTGACGTTCGGCGCCGTCGCCGTGACCGTCGAGTACCGCCTCGCCCCCGAGCACCCCGCTCCGGCCGCCGCCGAGGACTGCTACGCGGGGCTGGTCTGGTTCGCCCGGAACGCCGCGTCGCTCGGTGTCGACCCCGCGCGCATCCTCGTCAGCGGCGCCAGTGCGGGCGGCGGCCTGAGTGCCGCCGTCGCGCTGATGGCCCGCGACCGCGGCGGCCCGCCGCTCGCCGGGCAGATCCTGGACTGCCCGATGATCGACGACCGCAACACCACCGTGTCGAGCCACCAGTACGACGGCATCGGCATCTGGGACCGCACGACCAACGACACCGGCTGGGACGCGCTGCTCGGCCCGGTCCGGGGCACCGACGCCGTCTCCCCCTACGCGGCGCCCTCCCGCGCCCGTGACCTCTCCGGACTCCCGCCCGCCTACATCTCCGTCGGCGCGGCCGAGGTGTTCCGCGACGAGGCCGTGGACTACGCCACCCGGATCTGGGCGACGGGCGGGCAGGCCGAACTGCAGGTGTGGGCCGGCGGGTACCACGGCTTCTCGGGGTTCTCGCCGGACACCGAGGTCTCCCGGGCCGCCGTGGCCGCACGGGAGTCGTGGATGCGGCGCGTCCTCGGCGCCACCGGCCGGTCCGGATGACGCCGTCCACGGCGCGGGGCGCGCGGGTCATGAGCGCGCGCCGCGCCGCGTTCGTCCTGGGGTCGATGGAGGTGTTCGGGCCGCTCTCGATGGACCTGTCCATGCCGCTGCTGCCCCAGCTCGCCCGCGACCTGGACACCAGCGACAGCCTGGCCCAGGCGTCGATGTCGGTGTGCATGCTCGGGCTCGCCTTCGGCCAGCTCGTGGCGGGTCCGCTCAGCGACCGGCTGGGCCGGCGGCGCCCGCTGATGTGGGGGGTCGCCCTCTTCACGGTGTTCTCGCTGCTGTGCGCGTTCGCCCCCTCCATCGAGGTCCTGCTCGTGACGCGGTTCCTGCAGGGCGTCACCGGGTCCGCGGGCGTCGTCATCGCCCTCGCCGCCGCCCGCGACATCACCTCGGGGATCGAGCTCGCGCGGCTGCTGAGCCTGCTCGCCCTGGTCGGGGCGCTGGCCCCGGTGCTGGCACCGGTCGCGGGCGGACAGCTCGCCGCGGTGCTGGACTGGCGCGGACTGTTCGTCGTCCTCGCCGCCGTGGGCGTCCTCCTGCTGGTCGTCGTCTGCACCCTGCTCCCGGAGACCCTCGCGCCCGAGCGGCGGCACGCGGGCGGATTCGCCGAGACCGGGAAACGTTTCGGCACCGTCCTGCGCGACCGGCTGTTCGTCTGCTATCTGCTGGTGGGGGCGTGCACCGGCACCGCGTTCTTCACCTACCTGGCGTCCATCAGCTTCGTGCTCCAGGACGGCTACCACCTCAGCCCGCAGGCGTTCAGCGTCGTCTTCGCGGTGAACGCGGTCGTCGCGATGCTCGGTGCGCTGGTCAACCGGGGTGTCGTGCGGCGGGCGGGGCCGGCGCGGATGTACGTCGTGGGCACGACCGCGACCGCCGTGGCCGCCGTGGGCCTGCTGCTCACGGTGCTGGGCGGGTTCGGCCTGGCCGTGCTGCTCGTCGTGCTGGCGCTCGTGCTGTTCTGCTACGGCGTGATCACTCCGAACGCCTCCTCGCTCGCCCTCGGCGGGCACGGGGAACGCGCCGGGACGGCGGCGGCCCTGCTGGGCATGTCGACCTTCGCCGTCGGGCCCCTCGTCGCCCCTCTCGTGGCGCTCGGCGGAGCGAGCGGCCTGACCCTGTCCCTGACCATGGCCGTCGCCGCATCGGTCGGGTGCCTGCTGGTGTGGGGTGCCGTACGACCCCGGCTGCGCCGTGCGGCCACGGCACCACCCGCCGAGGCGCGCTCGGGCGCTCCGCACTGACCCGCGGGCCCTCGGCGGGCCCGTCCCCCTCCCCGCGCTGCCGCCGGCGAACAACGCCGGCGGCAGCGCCGTGCCGTGCCGGCGTCCACGGACGGGGACGTGAGCGTGATCGCCCGGACTTCGCGCGCGGGCACCGCCACGGACACGACGAAGCGCCGGACCGCGTCGCGGTCCGGCGCTTCGTCCGGGAGGGGGCTCGGCGTGAGCCCCCGCGGCGGTGCCTCAGCCGTCCTTCCGGTCCGGCTCCACGATGCCCAGACCGTCCGCGCCGACCCGGACGGCCGACTCGTCCAGCACGGCGTCGACGACCGGCCGGGGGCGGCCGTCGAGGTCGAGGACCGGGGAGGCCTCCTTGTACCAGGACTCGATCACCGCGTTGCCCCAGAAGTCGCGGCGGCGATCGTCGCGCACGTTCCAGCGGTACGTCTCGTGGTCGGGGTCGCCGGTGTAGTAGTCGGAGGTGTAGATCTCCACCCGGTGGCCGTCGGGGTCGCGCAGGTAGAGGTAGAAGGCGTTGGAGACGCCGTGCCGACCGGGGCCGCGCTCGATGTGGTGCTCCTGGCGCTGGGAGCCGAAGAGGTCGGCGGTACGCAGCACCTGGTGCGACTCGTGCGTGGCCACGCCGACGTGGTGCAGCCGGGGCCCGGCGCCGCCGGTGAAGGCGACGTCGTGCACGGTCTGCTTGCGGTACATCCAGGCCGCGTAGAGCTCGTGCTCGTCGCCCTCGATCGTCTCCGAGCAGCCGAATCCGAGCGCCTCGTAGTGCGCGTAGGCGGCGGGGATGTCGGGGGTGCAGATGTTGAAGTGGTCCAGCCGGGCGATCTCGGCCCCACGGCGCAGGTCGTAGCGCTGGATGTGGCGCTCGGCGCGTTCGATGTCGTGGAAGAACTCCACGGGGAAGCCGAGCGGGTCGATGACCCGGACGGCGTCCCCGACGCCGGGCGTCCCGGTCCCCTTCGGGACGCGGCGGACGGGCAGGCCGAGGGCGGAGAAGTACGCCTCGGCACGGTCGACGTCCTCGCCGGTGCGGACCCGGTAGGAGAGGTGGTCCAGGGCCGCCGTCTCCCCCTGGCGCAGCACGAGGGAGTGGTGCGTGAGCTCGTCGGTGCCCCGCAGGCAGATCACGGACGCGTCCTCGTACTGGACGTGGAATCCGAGCATGTCGCACCAGAACCACCGGGCCCGGGCCAGGTCGGTGACGACCAGCTGGGCGTAGGCGGAGCGGACGACGTCGGGTGCGGTCGTCATGGGTGGTGACTCCTTAACGGTCAGGACGCACCGAATCGGGGCGTGTGGGCCTCGCCGAGCATCACGTGGACAATCTTCGATTCGGTGTAGAAATCGATACTATGTGCACCGCCCTCGCGGCCGAGGCCGGAGGACTTCACGCCCCCGAAGGGCGTGCGCAGGTCGCGGACGTTGTGCGAGTTGATCCAGACCATGCCGGACTCCACCGCGTGCGCGACGCGGTGCCCCCGCTTGAGGTCGGACGTCCACACGTAGGCCGCCAGGCCGAACTCGGTCGCGTTCGCGAGCTCGACGGCCTCGGCCTCGTCGTCGAAGGGGGCGACGGCCACGACCGGCCCGAAGATCTCCTCCTGGAAGATCCGGGCGTCCCGGGCGACGTCGGCGAAGACGGTCGGCTGCAGGTAGTTCCCCTCCGGCAGGTGTGCGGGACGGGAACCGCCCGCCACGAGCTTGGCCTCCCCCCGGCCGATCTCCACGTAGTCGAGCACCCGCGCGTAGTGTTCGGCGTGCACCAGAGCCCCGACCTCGGTGGCCGGGTCGGCGGGCGGGCCGACCGTGACGCGCTCGGCGCGCTCGGCCAGCCGCCGGGTGAACTCCTCGTACACCGGGCGCTCGACCAGGACGCGGGAGCCCGCCGTGCAGCGCTCCCCGTTGAGCGAGAAGACGCCGAAGACGACCGAGTCCAGTGCCGCGTCGAGGTCGGCGTCGGCGAAGAGCACGACCGGCGACTTGCCGCCCAGCTCCATCGACGTCGTCTTCAGGTGCTCGGCGGAGCTGCGCACGATGTGCCGCCCGGTGTCCGTGGAGCCGGTGAAGGAGATCAGCGGCACCAGCGGGTGGTCGACGAGGGCCTGCCCCGCCCGTTCGCCGACCCCGTGGACGATGTTGGCCACTCCGTCCGGCACGCCCGCCTCGGTGAGGATCTCGGGCCACAGGCTCGCCGACAGCGGGGTCCACTCGGCCGGCTTGAGGACGAGCGTGCAGCCGGAGGCGAGCGCCGGAGCCAGCTTCCAGCTCTCCAGCATGAACGGCGTGTTCCAGGGGGTGATGAGGCCCGCGACCCCGACGGGGCTGCGGACGACGTAGTTGATCTGCTGGTCGCCCGCCCGGAAGGCCTCCTCGCCGAGCGCCACGATGACGTCGGCGAAGTAGCGGAAGTTCTCGGCCGCCCGTCGGGCCTGGCCCCTGGCCTGGGTGATGGGCAGCCCGGAGTCGAAGGTCTCCAGCGCGGCCAGGCGCTCCTCGCGGGCCTCGACGGCGTCGGCGACGCGGTACAGGACGCGGGCACGTTCCCGGTTGCCGAGGGTGGACCAGCCGGGGAAGGCCGCCCGCGCCGCGGCGACGGCGCGGTCGACGTCCTCGGGGCCACCGGCGGCCGCCACGGCGTAGGGGGTGTTGGAGACGGGGTCGTGGACGGGGAAGGTCGCCCCGTCGGCGCTGTCGAGGAGCCCGCCCCCGATCCAGTGCCGGATCGTCTCGGGCAGGTCGGCGGGGCGACCCGTGGTCGGCTTCGTGGACATGGCGTCTCTTCCGTTCGGGGGGTCAGAGCTGCTGGGTGAGGTCGCCGCCCTCGGCGAGCAGCTCGCGGATGCGGGCCAGGCCGGCCTCGGTGGGCGGCGTCAGGGGCGGGCGCACGTGGCCCGAGGCGATGCGGCCCTGCTGCTCCAGGACCCACTTGGCCGGTGCCGGGTTGGTCTCGACGAACAGCAGGTCGACGAGGGGGTGCAGCCGGTAGTGCAGGTCACGGGCGGCGTCGAAGTCGCCGGCCTCCCACAGTTCGTACATGCGGGCCACCGCGCTCGGCGCCAGGTTCGCCACCGCCGAGACGAACCCGGCACCGCCGAGGGCGAGCAGCGGCAGGCACAGCAGCTCGATCCCGGACCACACCAGCAGCTCGCGGCCGCAGGCGTGCAGGATCCGCGAGAAGTGCTCGAAGTCCTTGGTCGTCTCCTTGACACCGACGAAGTTGTCGAAGTCGGTGAACAGGCGTCGGACCGTCTCCGGGGCGATGTCGACGGCGGTGCGGGACGGCACGTTGTAGGCGACGACCGGCAGGTCGGGGAACTCGCGGGCGACCGTCGCGTACCACCGGTACAGCGCCTCCTGGGTGGGGCGGGCGTAGTACGGGGTGATGACCAGGGCGGCGTCGGCCCCCGCGTCCCGCGCGGCGGCGGTGATCTCCAGGGTCTCGTCCAGCTTGTGCGAGCCGGTGCCGGGCAGGAACGGGACCCGGTCGCCGATCTCCTCGGCGGCGGTCCGCAGGGCGGCGATGCGCTCGGCGGCGGACTGCGCCGAGGGCTCGCCGGTGGAACCGCCCAGGGAGATGCCGTGCGAGCCGGACTCCAGCTGCCAGCGGATCAGTCCCCGCAGGCCGGCGTGGTCGACCGCGCCCTCCTCGGTGAAGGGGGTGATGACGGGGGCGATGGACCCGCGGATGGAGGCGGGATCGGTGCGGAACTTCATGGCTGGCTCCGGGGGTGAAGGGGTGGGGTCGGGGTCATGACGGGGTGCTCAGCCACTCCTGGTAGGCGGCCCGCCAGGCGGGGCCGAGCGGGTAGAGGCCCTCGATCGGTTCGCCCGCCGACACCCGGTCGGCGATGAACCGCTCCTGCCGTTCCTGTTCGAGGCAGTCGGCGACGAGCTCGGCGGCCAGGTCCGGCGGCACGACGACGACGCCGTCCGCGTCGCCGACGAGGATGTCGCCGGGCTGGACGAGGGCGCCGCCGCAGGCGATGGGCACGCCGGTGTCCCAGGGCACGTGCCGGCGTCCGAGGACGGCCGGGTGTTCGGCGGCGTAGTAGGTCGGCAGGCCCAGGGCGGCGACCGCCGCGCTGTCCCGCAGGGCGCCGTCGGTGACGACGCCGGCCGCGCCCCGCACCTTCGCCCGCAGGGCCAGGATGTCGCCGATGGTGCCGGCCGTGGGGTCGCGTCGGGCGTCCATGACGAGGACCTGGCCCGGCCGCAGTTCCTCGACGGCCCGCTTCTGCGCGTTCATGCCGCCCCCGAACTTCTCGAAGAGGTCCTCCCGCAGCGGCAGGTAGCGCAGGGTGTGGGCGGTGCCGACGAGCTTGGCGCCGGGGTCGGTGGGACGCACGCCGTCGATCGTCATGTGCTGGAGGCCGCGCTTGCGCAGCTGGGAGCTGAGGGTGGCGGTGGCCAGGGCGCGCAGGTCCCGGGCGAGGCCCTCGTCCAGGGCGGGGCCGTCGTCCGCGGGCGGGGTGCCCCAGGCGTCTGCGCGCAGGGCGGCGTCGACGCGGGGCATGGCGCCCCAGGGGGCGAGGTCGTGCTCCGCCTCCGTGACGGGGTTGCGCAGCCGGCCACTGGAGTCGACCCGGTCCAGGGTGCTGACCTCCACCTCCACGACGTCGCCGGGCGAGACCACCGAGGCGCCCGCGGGCGTGCCGGTGAGGATGACGTCGCCCGGTTCGAGCGTGACCAGCCGGGAGAGGTCGGCGATCAGGTCCCCGAGGGGGAAGAGCAGGTCCGAGGTGTCGGCGTCCTGGACCGCTTCACCGTTGACCCAGGTGCGCAGTCGCAGCGCGGCCGGGTCGAGGCGGGTGGCGTCGAGGAGCCGGGGGCCGATCGGGGTGAAGCCGTCGGCGCCCTTGGAGCGCAGGTTGGAACCGCGGTCGGCGTACCGCAGGTCGTAGACGCCCGCGTCGTTGGCGGCCGTCACCCAGGCCACGTGCTCCCAGCCCCGCTCCGGCGCGACCCGGTGCGCACGGCGGCCGATGACCAGGGCGATCTCGCCCTCGAAGGCCATGAGCTCGCAGCCGCGCGGGCGGGCGAGGGCGTCGCCGGTGCCGGCGAGGGAGGAGGGGGGCTTGAGGAAGTAGGACGGCCGCTCCGGGACGCGACCGCGCTCCTTGGCCCGGCACGGGTAGTTGAGGTGGACGGCGATGATCTTCGACGGCTGGGTTCCCAGCGGATGCGGCATGGGGTTCTCCCTGGGCGTGAGCGGCCTCGGGCGCGGAACGGCGGGGCGGGCGACGCGTGCCCGGAGCACGTCTCGGAGCCCGGGGGCGGCGGGGACCGGCCCTGACCGGAACGGGGCCGGAAGGACACCGGCCGAATAATCGTATACGATATCACGCATGATTTGCGGGCGGGGTGCCCACATGGCCTGAATCACACCCCGTCCCCGCCCACGACCATCGCTCCGAAGGGTGCGTGATCCGATGCACAGCCGTACCGGTCTGCATGTCCGTACGTTCATTCCCGGCGAGGACGCCGAACTGCCCGCCGTGCTCCTGGTGCACGGCTTCGGTTCCGACGGCCGCCGCGACTGGGTCGACACCGGCATCGCCGAGGCCCTGGCCGGGACCGGGCGCGTGGTGCTCGTGCCCGACCTGCCGGGCCACGGGGAGAGCCCGGCCCCCTCGACACCCGGCGAGGCCGGGGCCCCGACTCTGGCCGCGGCCCTGGCCACCGTGGTGGACGAGGCGGGCGCGAAGGGCTTCGACGCCGTGGGGTACTCGCTGGGGGCCCGGCTCGTCTGGGCGCTGCCGGAGGCCGCCCCCGGTCGGGTGGGACGCACCGTCCTCGGCGGGCTGAGCCCGGCGGAACCGTTCGAGGCGGTGGACGTGCCGGCCCTGCACCGGGCGGTGACCGAGGGCGCGGAGCCCGCCGACCCGTTCACGGCGGCGATCGCGGGCATGGTCCGGGCCCACGGGGACCGGGCCGCGGGGCTCGCCCGCTGCGTGGAGGGCCTGCGGGCCACCCCCTTCGCCCCGCGCTCCTGGACGGGGGCGACACCGCCGGTGCTCGTCGTCGGGGAGGATGACGTCATGACGCGCGGGATCGAACGGGTCGCCGGCCTCGTCGACGGTGCGGAGCTGCGGACCGTTCCGGGCGATCACCACGGGGCCCTGACCGGTGCGGCGTTCCGCCGTACCGTCCTGGACGTCCTTGCAGGATGAGCGCACGAGTACACCGCCGGGGTCGCGCAGCGGCCGTCCGGCCCGGGTTTGGGGAACGCCGATGAACGCCACGGAGAAACCGGTCCGCACCACGGGGTCGAAGGCGGAGGTCAGCTACGAGCTGCTGCGCTCGCGCATCCTCGACGGGACGTACGGGCCGGGCTACCGGCTCGTCCTCAGCCAGCTCGCGCGGGAGACCGGGGTCAGCACGATCCCCCTGCGCGAGGCGCTGCGCAGGCTGCAGTCCGACGGTCTGGTGGAGGTGGTCCGCAACATCGGCGCCCGGGTCGCCGTCTTCGACGCCGCGCAGGTGGAGCACTCGCTCCAGGTGCTGGCCCGGCTGGAGGGGTACGCGACGGCGATCTCCGCACCCCGCATGACGGCGCCGCACATCGAGCGGTCGCGGGAGATCAACGCCCGGATGACCCGGGCGCTGGAGGACTTCGACCCGACCTCCTTCACCGCGCTCAACCGGGAGTTCCACTTCTCGCTCTACGCGCACTGCCCGGACGAGCACCTGGTCGTCCTGCTGGAGGCGGAGTGGGCGCGCCTGGACCACATGCGCCGCTCCACCTTCAGCCACGTGCCCGGCCGGGCCCGCCGATCGGTCGCCGAGCACGAGCGGATGCTGGAGCTGATCGAGGCGGGTGCGCCGGCCGAGGAGGTCGAACGGGTCGCCTGCGCGCACAAGGTCGCGACCGCCGAGGCACTGCGTCGGGCGACGGCGGAGACCTGACGGCTCCGGGCCCCCACCGGCGCTCCGCACGGCGGTCGGCGCGTTCGGTGGTGGCTCACTCACGGAAGTAATCGTATACGATGAGATATCTTATCTGCTATCGTGGCAGCCATGTCCACCACCGACCCCGCGGCGCCCGGCGCCGAGGCCCCGACGGCCGCGCGGACGTCCACCGGCACGGTCGTCACCGTCACCGGCGAGATCCGGGCGGACGCACTCGGCGCGGTCCTCCCGCACGAACACCTGCTGAGTGACGTCGCACCACGCGGCGACACGGCGGCGGCCTGGGCGGCGGTGGGGCATCCGCGCCCGACGGCCGCGAGCCGGGTCCGCCTCTACCGGGCACCGCTGACGATGGACCTGCTCGGCGAGATCGGCACGGGCGCGCCCAACCGGGACAACTGGCTGCTCGACGACGAGGACCTCGCCACCGCCGAGGCCACCGCGTTCCGGGACGCGGGCGGGGCGACGCTGGTGGACGCCACGCCGCCCGGCCTCGGGCGCAGTCCGGCCGGGCTGCGCCGCATCGCCCGGGCCACCGGCCTGCACGTCGTCATGGGGACCGCTCCCCGTGCCGCCGGGCCGGGCCCGGACCCGGCCCCCGAACGCCTCACCGAGGAGATCGTCCGCGACCTCACCGAGGGGGTGGACGGCGTGCGCGCGGGCATCATCGGCGAAGTCGGGGCTCTCGATCCGACGATGCCCGCCGCGCACGCCGTCCTGGTCGCGGCGGCCCGCGCGGCGGCGGCCACGGGGGCCGCGATCTCCCTGCGCCGCTGTGAGGACGCGGCGACGCAGCACCGGGTGCTCGACGTGCTCGCCGAGGAGGGCGCCGACCTCTCGCGCGTCGCCGTCGGCCACTGCGACGGGCTCGCACCCCGCCCCGACGACCTGGAACCGCTCCTGGAGCGGGGCGTGTTCGTGCGGTTCGACCAGCTCGGCCGACTGCCCACGGTCCTCAGCACGTGGGACGACCAGGACGTCGCCGCCGCCGTGCTGGAGCTCGCCCGCCGGGGCCACGGGGAGCGCGTCCTGCTGTCGCAGGGCGTCAGATCCAAGGCGCAGCTCCTGGCCTACGGCGGGGGCGGCTACGGCTTCGTCCTGCGCCAGTTCGTCCCCTTCCTGAGGATGCTCGGGGCCGACGACGCCCTCGTGACGGCCGTCACCGCGCACAACCCCGGCCGTCTGCTGACTCTCGCCGACCGGAGGGCCCCCTCGTGAGCCGCTACCCCTTCGAGATCCCGAACCTCGCCGGACAGGCCCTCACGGTCGCCGGCCCCGTCGACCCGGCGGCACTCGGCGCCACCCTGATGCACGAGCACCTCTTCGTGGACCTGCGGCGGCCCCCGGGCTTCCTCCGTCCCCACGAGGACTCCCCCGAGGCCGCGCGACCGCTCACCGCCAGCACCCTGGCGCGCACCCGCCACGGGCATCCGAACGCCGACAACGACGTGCTGGGCGACTTCGACGAGATGCTCGCGGAGGTGCTCGCCTTCGCGCACAGCGGCGGCGGCACCGTGGTCGAGGTCTCCCCCGTGGGGCTGGGCCGCGACCCCGAGGCTCTGCTGCGGCTCTCACGGGCGAGCGGTCTCCACATCGTGATGGGCGGCGGCTGGTACACGCCGCCCTTCCACCCGGCGGACATGGACGCACGCGACGTCGACGACCTCGCCGACGCCATCGTGCGCGACGTCGTCCTCGGTGCCGACGGCACCGGCATCCGCTCGGGCGTCATCGGCGAGGTCGGCGCGGAGACGGCGCCGCTGACCGCGAACGAGCTCAAGAGCGTGCGGGCGAGCGGACGCGCGAGCGCGGTGACCGGCGCGCCGGTCACCTTCCACGTCGGCGGCGTGGGCGAGGACAAGCTCCGTGTGCTCGACATCCTCGCCGAGGAGGGCGTGCCACCGTCCAACGTCGTCCTCGGCCACGCCATGGAGGTCCTCACCGACCCGTCGTTCGGCCGCCGCGTCCTCGCACGCGGCGTCTTCGTCGAGCTCGACTTCCTGGCCTCCCCCGGCAGCCCCTGGGGGCACCTCGTCCTCACCAGCGACCACAAGGTCGCCCGGGGCGTGGCGGATCTGGTCGAGCAGGGGTACGCGGAGCAGATCGTGCTCGGCCACGACGTGTGCCAGAAGATCCAGCTCAAGAAGTACGGCGGCCAGGGATACGACTACATCCCCCGGCACTTCCTGCCCGCGCTGCGGCGCCTCGGAGTCGGCGAGGAGGCCATCGGCACGATCATGGTCGACAACCCCGCCCGCGCACTCGCCTTCGCCGCGCCGCGCTGACCCCGGCCCACCCCTCCCCGCGTCCGCCCGACCCAGGAGAAACCCCGTGCGCGTCACCCCCGCCCCCTTCGACCCCCGACTCGCCGCGATCCTCGACGCGATGACGCGGGGCGAGGAGGCCGACCCGCCACCCGCGACGGTCGAGGCCGTCCGGGCCGCCGCGGCCGGCTTCCCCCAGCCGCCCGTCGACGAGGTCATCGGTGCGCGGGACGTCGAGGCGGAGGAGCGTACGGTCCCCGGCCCGGACGGCGCCCCCGACCTCGCCGTCACCGTGCTGCGGCCACGGCACCGCGGGACGCCGGTGCCCGGGCTGTACAGCATCCACGGCGGGGGCATGATCAGCGGGAACCGGCACCAGGACACGCCGCGTCTGGTGGACCTGGTCGCGCGGCTGGGCGTGGTGGCCGTCAGCGTGGAGTACCGCCTGGCCCCCGAGCATCCCGACCCGGCACCGGTGGAGGACTGCTACGCCGGCCTCGCGTGGATGGCCCGGCACGCGCCGGACCTCGGTGTGGACCCCGGTCGCGTCGTCGTCATGGGGGGCAGCGCCGGAGGCGGCCTCGCGGCCGGAGTCGCCCTCATGGCGCGGGATCGCGGCGGACCGCACCTGGCCGGGCAGCTGCTGCTGTGCCCGATGCTCGACGACTCCAACACCACGGTGTCGAGCCACCAGTACGACGGCAGCGGCACCTGGCGGCGGGAGATGAACCTGCTCGGCTGGCGCGCGCTGTTGGGCGAGCGGGCCGGTGATCCGACGGCCGAGGTGTCGTCCTACGCCGCCCCGGCCCGGGCGGACGACCTCTCCGGCCTCCCCCCGGCGTTCGTCGAGGCCGGCAGCGCGGAGCTCTTCCGCGACGAGGACGTGGCCTACGCCTCGCGTCTGTGGGCCACGGGCGGACAGGCCGAACTGCACATCTGGCAGGGCGCCTTCCACGGCTTCGACGTCTTCGCCCCGGAACACGACCTCACCCGGGCGGCCCTGGCCACCCGCCTCTCCTGGCTCCGCCGCGTGCTCGGCCTCTGACCGGCCCCGGCCCTCCCGGCGGCGGACCGCGGACCTCCCCCACCCCGTCGCGCCGCCGCGTCCACCCCGCTCGCCCGTTCCACTTCAACCACCCAGGAGGGTCATCGATGTCGAAGACAGCGGACCTGATTCTGACCGGCGGCGACGTGCTGACCGTCGACGACGCGTTCTCCGTGGCCCAGGCGCTGGCCGTCCGGGACGGCCGGATCCTCGCCGTGGGAAGCGACGAGGAGATCGCCGCACTCGCCGGACCGGAAACCCGGGTCGTCGAGCTGGCCGGACGGACCGTGCTGCCGGGAATCAACGACTCCCACCTGCACGGCGCGGCCTGGGCCCTGACGCGGCCGCCGTTCGCGCTGGACATCGGCCACCCGACCGTGGAGTCGATCGCCGACATCGCCGACGCGGTACGGCGGGCCACCGACGGGACTCCACCCGGGCAGTGGATCACCGGGCTCGGCTGGGACGTCGGCTACCTGCGGGAGTGCCGCGCCGAACCCGGCCGCCGGCCGCACCGACACGACCTGGACGACGTCTCCCCCGACCACCCGGTGTGCCTGACCGACTTCTCCGGCCACATGGTGTGGGCCAACTCCGCGGCGCTCCGCCGCGCCGGCATCACACGCGCGACGCCGGCCCCGGAGGGCGGCGTCATCGAGGTGGACGACGCCGGGGAGCCCACCGGCATCCTCAAGGAGACGGCGCAGGCACTCGTCCAGAAGCTGGTGCCGCCCGCGAGCGTGGAGCAGCGCAAGGAGGCGATCCGGACAGCCGTCGCGGCGCTGCACGCCGAGGGCATCACCAGCTACACCGAGCCGGGACTCGGCCCCGGCGGCGCCGAGATCCTCGGCGGGGGCCTCGACACCGCGACGCTGCACGCCTACGTCGAACTGGCCCGCGCGGGCGAACTCGCCGCGCGGGTGCGGGTCCTGCTGCTGCCCGCGCCCATGGGCGGCTCGGCGGCCGAGGTGACGGCCGGGCTGGACGGACTCGCCGTCCCCGACGACGTCGACCCCCGGCGGCTGGCCGCGATCGGCGTCAAGGTGTTCGCCGACGGCGTGCCCCCGAACGAGACCGCCTGGATGCACGACCCCTACACGGACGGGGCCAACGGCTCGCTGTGCGTGCACGGGGCCGACGCCGGGCTGCAGCAGGCCGAGCTGACGGAGATGATCAGGGTCGCCCACGCGGCGGGGTACCAGCTGGGCGTCCACGTCACCGGGGACCGGGCGATCGACGCCGTCGTCGACGCGTTCGTCGCCGCCGACGAGGCCCACCCCCGGGCGGACGCCCGCCACTACGTCATCCACGGCGACTTCGCCTCCCCCCTGAGCCTGGCCCGGCTGGCCGCCCACGGGTACGGCATCAACATGAACCCGGCCATCAAGTGGACCATCGCGGACCTCATGGACGACATCGTCGGCAGCGAGCGGTCGGACTACCAGTGGCCGGTACGGTCCGCGGCGGAGGCGGGGATCGCCGTCTGCGTCGGCTCCGACGCCCCCATCACGGCGCCCGACTGGCGTCGGGGGGTGGCCGCCATGATGCTGCGCGAGTCCAAGGCCACCGGCCGGGTGAGCGGAGCGGACCAGCGCGTCTCCCTGGAGACGGCGCTCCGGGCCTACACCTGCCACCCCGCCCGGCAGGACTTCGCCGAGGAGTGGAAGGGCACCATCGAGCCGGGCAAGGTCGCCGACCTGTGCGTCCTCGGTGGCGACCTGCGCGCCACCGACCCGCACGACATCCCGGAACTGCCCGTCGACCTGACCATCCTCGACGGCCGCGTCGTCCACGCGCGGCGGGGCGGTGCGGGCTGATCCGCTCCTCGGCCGGACGCCCGCCCCGGTGGGGCGGGAAGAACTCCGCCCCGCGGTGAACGCGCCGCGTCCCCGGCGCGTACCCCCCGGCACAGGTCCGTCCGTCAGAGGAAAGGTTCACGATGAGGACACCAGAGACCAGTCGGCGCGCCGTGCTCGCGGCGGCCGGAGCCGCCGGGTTCACCACCGTGCTCGTCGCCTGCGGCGGGACCGACTCCGCGGAGCCGGACCCCGAGGGGACGCCGGGCGGCTCCCCCGAGGAGGGGGCGACGGGTTCCGCGCCGGAGGGGGGCGGGGGCGGCGAGGAACTGGCGAAGACGTCCGACATCCCCGAAGGCGGTGGGCGGGTCTTCGCCGATCAGAAGGTCGTCGTCGCCCAGCCGGTGGCCGGCGAGTTCACGGCGTACTCCGCGGTGTGCACCCACCAGAGCTGCCTCGTCAAGGAGGTGGCGGACGGGACGATCAACTGCGTCTGCCACGGGAGCCGCTTCTCCGTCGAGGACGGCGCGGTGGTCGACGGACCGGCCCAGCGCGCGCTGCCGCCGGCGGAGATCACCGTTTCGGGGGACGCCATCCTGCTCGGCTGACGCGGGCGGGACGCTTCCGCAGGGGGCCGCGGCCCCCTGCGGCCCCCTGCGGTCAGCCGTAGCGGCGGGCCTCGGACGGGCGGAGCGCGGCGGCCACGTCCTCG
Source organism: Streptomyces chumphonensis (assembly GCF_014779715.1). GTDB lineage: Bacteria > Actinomycetota > Actinomycetes > Streptomycetales > Streptomycetaceae > Streptomyces > Streptomyces chumphonensis. The sequence goes on along the minus strand of NZ_JACXYU010000012.1, from coordinate 23,169 downwards.
GCGAGGCCCGGCAGTTCCCCGACGCGCAGCGTGGAGACGGTCAGCCGGACGCCGGGGGGCGCGGCCAGCCGGAACCGGGCACCGGGCGCGACCGCCCACCCCGACCCCAGGAGCCCGGCCACCGCGGAGGTCTCGTCGGGCACCGGCACCCACACGTTCATCCCCGACCGGCCGTGGGCCGTGACGCCGTGGCGTGCGAGCTCGGCCAGCAGACCGTCACGCCGCCGGGTGTAGGAGCGGGCGACGGCGGCGGTGTCCACGACGCGCTCGCGCCACAGGTGGGCGACCGCCTCCTGGAGCAGCACACTCACCCACCCGGGGCCGAGCGCCTGCCGGCCGCGCAACCGGTCGAGCGTCAACTCGTCCCCGGTGAGCACGGCGAGCCGAAGGTCGGGGCCGTGGGCCTTGGCGGCGGAGCGCAGCACGGCCCACCGCGTCGTCGCGCCGGCGAGCGTGTGCGGTGGCAGGTCGACGAACCCGTGGCCGTGGTCGTCCTCGATCAGCAGCGTGCCGGGCCGGGTGCCGAGCACCGCACGCAGCGCGTCCGCGCGTTCGGCTCCGATGGCCGCGCCGGTGGGGTTCTGCGCGCGGGAGGTGACGAGCAGGGCGCGAGCGCCCCGCTCCAGCGCCCGCTCCACCTCACCGGGCAGGGGACCGTCGTCGTCCACCCGCACGGGGAGCACACGCAGACCCAGAGCGGGCACGAGGTCCAGCGCGCTGCCCCAGCCCGGATCCTCGACGGCGACGGCGTCACCCGGCCGCAGATGTGCGGCCAGCACCCGTTCGATGGCGTCGAGTGAGCCGGAGGTGACGGCCACGGGACCCTCGGGGACCGCGTCGGCGTCGAAGGCCGACCGGGCGAGGGCGGCCAGTTCCGGGCTGACCGCCGGAGCGCCGTAGAGCGTGGGGCGTCGGGTGTGGCGAACCGCCGCCTCCGCCAGCGCCGCCTCCAGGGACGGCAGCAGCGCGGTGTCGGGGTTCCCGGCCGCCAGGTCGCGCGTCCCCTGCGGCGCCGCCGGTCGCAGCGCCTCCCGCGGCGTGCTGGCGGGGCGGGCGCGGACGCGGGTGCCCCGCCGCCCGGCCGTCTCCACGACCCCGCGCTCCCGCAGGGTGCGGTAGGCGGCGGCGACGGTGTTGGGGTTGACGCCCAGGCGCGCGGCGAGGTCGCGCAGGGCGGGCAGCGCGCGGCCCGGGGGCAGGGCTCCGCTGTTCACGCCCTGTTCGACGCTCTCGGCGATCTCGATCGCACGCCGTCCGGTGATTGGGTAGTCTCCTAGCACAATACACATTATGCACTAGTGCATTGATGGGGAGGACCTCACCATGAACAACGCGACCGGTTCCTACGCGCCGACGCCGTACACCGTCCCCACCCGCGGCAGGGAACGCGCTTCCTACGACCGCGCGCTGGTGCACTCGATCCTCGACGCGGGATACCTGTGCCACCTCGGCTTCGTGCGCGAGGGACGGCCGGTGGTGCTCCCGACGCTGTACGCGCGGATCGGGGAACGGCTCTACGTGCACGGCTCCACCGGCTCCCGCCCGCTGCGGGAGGCCGGCGCGGCCCCCGGCCTCCCGGTGTGCGTGACGGTCACCCACCTCGACGCGCTGGTGCTGGCCCGCTCGGCCTTCCACCACTCGGTCAACTACCGCTCGGTGGTCGTCCACGGCACCGCGACGCCGGTGACCGCCCCCGAGGAGAAGGCCACCGTGCTGGACGCCCTCGTCGACCACGTGGTCCCCGGCCGCTCGGCCGACTCCCGGCGCGCCGACGCCCGGGAGCTGGCCGCGACCGCCGTCCTGGCCCTGGAGCTGGAGGAGGTCTCCGCCAAGGTCAGGACGGGCGGCCCGAACGACGATCCGGAGGACCTGTCACTCCCGCACTGGAGCGGCCTGGTGCCCGTCCGCGTCGTCCACGGCGACCCCGTGCCGGCCGACGACCTGAGCCCCGGCACGTCCGCCCCGGACTACCTCACGGCCGGCTCCCGGCCCTGAGGCCCCGCGGGACTCGGCGAGCACCAGGGCCGTCACCGCGGCCAGCAGCACCGCGGTCCCGGTGACCGTGGCCGCGCCCAGGTGCTCACCGAGCAGCGTGACGGCGATGAGCGCGGCCGTGACCGGCTCGATCAGGGCGATGACCGAGGCGGTCGCCGCTCGGACCACGGCCAGCCCCGCGAAGTACAGCGCGTAGGCGAGCGCCGTCGGCACGGCCGCCACGTAGGCCATCAGCAGCACCGAGCGGGTCAGGTCCGCTCCCTGCGGCCACAGCCCCTCTGCGGTGGCGAGGGGGAGCAGCAGCGCCGCACCGACGGCGAACGCCGAGAGCGTGGTCCCGAGCGGGTCGGCGGCCTGCCCGTCCCGGCCGCGCCACCGGATGTAGAGCGTCATCGCGGAGTAGCCCAGCGCGGACAGCAGGGCGTAGGCGACGCCTCGGGGCACCACGGTCCCCGAGCCCTCCCCGCCGAGTACGAGGATGCCGAGACCGGCCAGTGCGCCCGCCACCGCGAGCGCGCCGCCACGGCCGAGCCGTTCGCCCATGAGCAGCCGTCCGCCCAGGGCGATGAGCACCGGCCCGGCGCCGAGGGTCACCACGGTGCCCACCGCGAGCCCGGTGGCCTCGACGGCCGCGAAGTAGGCGGTCTGGAAGACGGTCAGGCCGAGCCCGGTGGCCACGACGCGGGTGAACCGCCGCCGTGCGGACTCGGCGACGGGCGCCGTGGCGGGGCGGGCGGGCCGCCGCGCGGCGCGTACGGCGGCGAGCAGCACCAGGCCCCCGGCGGTGCGCCAGAAGGTGAGGGCCACCGGGCCCAGCCCGCTGCTGTCGAAGAGGAGGGCCGCCGCCGCTCCGGCCGTGCCCCAGGCGACGGCGGAGACGATGACGAAGAGGAGGCCGCGCCCGACGGGCAGGGCGGCGGAGGAGGTTCGAGGATTCATGTGCCGAGTGCTCCACGACGAGTCGAAGATGAAGTTCGTCCCGTGTGCGGGCAGCCGGGGCCGACGCGGGGCCCCACGGGCGCCGCGTGCGTCGTCGGACCGCCCGCCTCAGGCGGCGGGCGGGGAGAGCACGCTCATCGGCATGGGGGCACCTTAGGGAAGCCGGACGTCCTCGGGCAATCGCGTTTCCCCGTCCCCGCCCCGGGCGACGGGTTCCGCGGGCGCGGCGACGGGCGTCGAACGCTGCGCCGTCAGCGCTCCGGCGAGCACGAGCGCGCCACCGAGGAGCTGCACGGCGGCCAGCCGCTCCCCGAGCAGGACCCAGGCCAGGCCGGTCGCCACGACGGCCTCCAGGCAGGCGACCACGCCGGCCACCTGGGGGGAGAGCCTGCGCACCGCGACGATGCCGGTGAGGTAGGCGGCCACGGTGGCGACCAGCACGACCCACGCCAGCAGCACCACGGCCGGCAGCTCCGCCCCGCCCATCAGCGCCGTCCGCGCGAGCACGTGCCCGTCCATCGTCCACGGGCGGGCGACGACCGTGAGGACGACGGCGCCGACGAGGAGCCCGTAGGCGATGACGCCCACGGGGTCGGGCACCCCGCGGCCGTCGACCGGGGTGCCGCCGTGGTCGGACAGGATGAAGTAGCCCACCTGGCAGCAGGCGGCGCCCAGCGCGAGCAGCAACCCCAGGGCGTCGAGCCGCAGACCGGCCCAGATCTGCACCACGCACGCCAGCCCGGCCACGGCCAGGACCACGCCCAGACCCGCCGCTCGGCTCACCGGTCGGCGTTGGACGAAGCGCACCCAGGCCAGCACGAGAGCGGGCCCCAGATACTCGATCAGCAGCGCCACGCCGACGGGGATGCGGGCGATGGCGGCGAAGTAGCAGGCCTGGACCCCCGCGACGGCCAGCAGGCCGAACCCGACGAGGAGCGCCGGGCGTTCCCGCACCAGGGCGCGGTGCCGCCACGCCAGGGGCAGCAGCACCAGCGCGGCGCCGGTCACCCGGAGCCAGGTGACGTGCAGGGGGTCGAGCCCGGCCTCGATCAGGGGTTTCGCCGCCACCCCGGAGCCGCCGAAGGCGAACGCGGACGTCAGGGCGAGGCCGATGCCGCCACCGGCTCGGCGGGGAACGGCGGTTTGGGGGGCTTCCGGCATGCCGCCATCATGCCCACGGCCAACATGAGTGTCGAGCGCGATGGCTCCTGTCTCGCAGGGTGGCCACCCCACCCCGGGCCACCCCGTCCGCCCGTGCCCGCGAGCGTCCTGTCCCGCTCCCACCCGACGTGACCAGCGGTCCACGGCCGCCGAGGTGGCCATGGACGGGCCCGCGCGGAGCGCCGTAGCGTCCGCCGCATGGAGATCCGCATCGTCGACGCCTTCACCGAGCGCCCGTTCGCCGGCAACCCCGCGGCCGTCGCGGTCCTCGACGCCGCGTCCTTCCCCGAGGACGGAGCCCTCCAGCGCGTCGCCACCGAGATGAACCTGTCCGAGACGGCCTTCGCCCACCCGCTGCCCGGGGGCGGTGAGGCGGACTGGGCGCTGCGCTGGTTCACCCCCGCCGCCGAGGTCCGCATGTGCGGCCACGCCACGCTGGCCACGGCGCACGTCCTGCACACCGCACACCCGGCCACCGGGGACATGCGGTTCGCCACCCTGAGCGGGGTGCTCGGCGCGAGCGTCGCCGAGGACGGGTGCGTGACCCTGGACTTCCCCACCGCCCCGCTCACGGCGGCCGAGCTGCCCCGGGGGGCCGCCGCGGCGCTGGGCGTCGAACCGCTCAGCGTGCACGGGACCGGTCCCGACGTGGGCGACTTCCTGGTGGAGGTCGCCGACGAGTCCACCGTGCGCACCCTCGACCCGGACCTCGCGGTCCTCGGCCGGTTCGGTGGGCGCGGGTTCATCGTCACCGCGCCGGCCGGCGACCCGCACGCGGAGCACGACTTCGTCTCGCGCTGCTTCTTCCCCGCGGTGGGCGTCGCGGAGGACCCGGTCACCGGCAGCGCGCACACCGCGCTGGCCCCCTTCTGGAGCGCCCGGCTGGGCCGTGAGCGGCTCACCGGACGGCAAGGCGGTCGGCGTACCGGCCTGGTGCGCACCACGCTGCGCGGGGACCGGACCCTGCTGGCCGGACACGCCGTCACCGTGCTGGAGGGCCGGCTGCGCGTCGGCGTGTGACGGTCGGCGCGGCCGGGCCCCGGGGCACCGGCTCGGACGCGGCTCAGCCGGTGGGCAGCCAGCCGACCCGGTCCGCCAGGAGGGCGTAGCCCACGAACGCGACGATGTCGATGAAGGCGTGCGCCGCGACGAGCGGACCCACCCGGCCCCAACGGCGGTAGAGCCAGACGAAGATCACGCCCATCACCAGGTTGCCGACGAAGCCGCCGATGCCCTGGTAGAGGTGGTAGGTGGCGCGCAGCAGGGAGCTGGCCGCGAGGGCGCCCAGCGGGCTCCAGCCGAGCTGGTCGAGTCGTCGGAGCAGGTACCCGACGACGATGACCTCCTCGACGACGGAGTTCTGCACGGCGGAGAGGACCAGCACGGGCAGCTTCCACCACACGTCGGGCAGCGATTCGGGCACGACCGTGAGGTTGGCTCCGGCGGCGCGGGCGCCGAGGTACAGCAGTAGGCCGCTGCCGCCGATCCCGGCCGCGACGAGAGCGCCCCAGCCGAGGTCGAAGCCGGGCCGACGCAGGTCGAAGCCGAGCAGACGCAAGCCGCCGTCGCCGGACCCGACGGGCTCGCGCGTCAGCAGGTGGGCCACGAGGAGGACGGGCACCAGCGCGGTGGTGATCCCGAACAGCTGCCAGGCCAGGTCCAGCCAGGGCCGGTCGGGGGCCCGGGAGCTGTTCAGGTTCGCCGCCTGGTCGGCCAGTCCGCCCGGCCGGGTCAGGGAGCCGGTGAAGCTGATGAGCGCCGCCAGGGCACTGGCCCCCAGGGAGAGGGCCAGGACGAGCAGCGTCTCGCGGCCGAGCAGGGCCCGGGCGCGCTCGTCGGGCAGGACGGGCGTCACGCTGGACGCCGTCGTTCCGGCCGCCCACGACCTCACGTGATGGCTCCCCTCGGGCATGCGTCGACTGGGGACCAGCTTGCCCTACCCGCCCCGCGGACGGGCGCGCGGGTGCCGCGCGCCGTCAGCCGTGCGTCGGCCAGGTGTGCACGGGCTCCCCCGCGCCGGCGAGTTCGACGTACCGCCGCGCCACGGCCGCAAGGGCCTTCTCCCGGTCGAGTCCGCCGTCCCTGGCCCGGTGGTAGGCGGCGACCTGCCAGGCCGCGCCGTTGGTGCGTCGGCGGCAGCGCTGCTCGATGACGCCCAGGTAGAAGTCGCGGTCGGCCGGCTCGATCCCCCAGGCGTCCAGGCCGGTCGCGGCCAGCGGCAGCAGTTCGTCGAGCACGAGCCGGTGCGCGGGCACGGCGGCCGGTGAGCCGCTTCGGCCGGGGCGCGGCCAGGTCAGCCGGGCGTCCATGCCGTGCCGGGCCGCGGCACGGAAGTTCTCCTCGGCCGCCGCGAACGGCAGCCGCTTCCACACCGGACGCTGTTCGTCGGCGAGGGCGCGCACCAGGCCGTAGTACAGGGCCGTGTTGGCGAGCACGTCGGTGACACTCGGCCCGGCCGGCAGCACGCGGTTCTCCACCCGCAGGTGCGGGACGCCGTCGGAGACGTCGTAGACGGGGCGGTTCCAGCGGTAGACGGTGCCGTTGTGCAGCGCCAGTTCGGCGAGGGCGGGGATGCCGCCCTGCTCGATGACGTCCAGGGGGTCCTCGGCGTCGCGCAGGGGCAGGAGGGCCGGGAAGTACCGGAGGTTCTCCGCGAAGAGGTCGCGGGGCGAGTCGATCCAGCGCTCGCCGAACCAGGCCCGGGGACGGACGCCCTGGGCGGCGTACTCGGCCGGACGCGCGTCGGTGGCCTGGAGGAAGAGCGGGACGCGGGACTCACGCCACAGCTCCCGGCCGAAGAGGAAGGGGGAGTTCGCTCCCACGGCGAGCTGCACCCCCAGCACGGCCTGCGCGGCGTTCCAGACGTCGGCGAAGCGGCTCGGCGTGACCTGGAGGTGGAGCTGGACGGAGGTGCAGGCCGCGGCGGGAGCGATGGAGGCGGAGGTGTAGGAAAGCCGTTCCGGGCCGTCGATGTCGAGGCGGATCTCCTCGCCGCGCGCCGCCATGATCTGATCGTTGAGAAGCGTGTAGCGGTCGGCGCTGGAGAAGTTGGCGGAGATGAGATCGGCGGGGGTGAGGGTGGGCAGAATACCGATCATCAGAACCCGCCCGTCGGCCTCACGGGCTTTGCGGTCGGCGTACGCCAGCCCGGTGCGCAGTTCTTCGGCCAACTGGTCCAGTACGCGACCGCCGAGGCGGTGCGGAAGGATATTGACTTCGAGGTTGAACTGGCCCAGCTCGGTCTGGAAATCGCGGCTCGCGATGCGTCCGAGAACCTCCTCGTTTATCATCCGTGGCATTCCCTCGGCGTCGGCGAGGTTGAGCTCGATCTCCAGCCCCATCAGGTTGCGGGGACGCTCGAACCGCTGCTGCTCCAGCAGCAGGTCCAGCGCGCGGAGGCAGCGGTGGAGCTTCTCCCGGTAGCGCCGGCGGTCCGCGAGATCGAACCCGTCGGCAGCGACCTTCTCCCCCACGATGTGTCCCTCCTCGATCGGCAGTGCCTCGATGATGCCCTGCGGCACGATCGACAACTCCTGCGGGGGTGCCCGTGGGCTCACCCGGCCGGTGATTTCTCTCGGCACATTCCGCAGGCATACGGTAGCCTGGTGCTGTTTCCCACTCTGCGTGACGGCAAACACAGACGTTTTCCGGCCGTCCCCTCGGCACACGGCTGCCGAGGCCAGGGAACACGGCGCAACATCCCGGCGCGAACCGGCAGGTGGAGCGCATACGCTTTCCGGCGGGATTTCTCCTTGTGCGGCACACCCGAAACGAGTAGCGGAAACGCCTCGGGAACAAATGTCGTATAAACTCCGGCTTGAGGCCGTGACGTGACGCCTCTCGGTTCCGGTCACCCTTCTCCCGCCCGTTCCGGGCGTGCCTCGGGTCTGCCGTCAGCGTCGTCCGTGCTTCGCCGCGCATCCTCCTGTCTCCCCAAGTGAGAGGCGACCCGCCATGCCCCTGCATGCTCACCAGGCTCCCGCAGCCGCCCTGCGCAGCGTCCTCGCCGCGCTGGGTTCGTCCACCGCGCCCCTGCGCGGCACCCCCGCGGCCGAGGCGCACGGCGGGCTGCGGCCCGAACAGCCGCTGCCCGTGTACGTCCTGACCGGCATCACCGGTCCCGGCGGGCCGCCCAGCCCCCGGCTGACCGGCTGGCGCTTCCTCCTGCGCGGCTCCGACACGGCCGTCGGCACGGCTGAGGCGATGCTCACGGCGGACGGCTGGGCCTTCTCCCACTTCGGCGAGGGACCCTACGTCCGCTCGACGGAGGTCGCCCTGCGGCACGCGGACGCGCTCCCGGCCCCGTACCGGCCGCGGCTGCTGTCCGTACCGGAGCTGTACATGCTCACGCTGTGGCTGCACGGCGATCCGGCCGTGGACGCGACGGACGGCACGCTCTCCCCGGAGGACCTGCTGGTCCCGCTGGCGCCGGCGCCGCCGGGCATCGCACCGCACCTCCCGCACCGGGTGGACGCGCTGCTCCCCCTGCTGACGCACCGCCTGGTGCCCGCACCGCTGCTGCACACTCCGGCCTAGTGGCCGTTCCGGCATCGGCCGGGCCTCCTCGCGCGACACCTGTGCCCCGCGACCCCGTCGCGGGGCACAGGTGTGCGTACGGCCGCCGGCGGGGACTAGTCACAACCGGCCATGCCACCGCACTCGAGGATGACTCGAAGCGGTGACAACCGCCCGGACGGGGGACGCGTCCTCACCTCGTGAGGGCGGCTCCCGGGAAATCCCTGCGGAACGGCCGTCGTAGGACGACACTGGGGACCACCAGCACCCACGGGGGAGCGGCCTGATGAACACGAACAGCAGCCGCAGCACGCAGATCACACCGCAGCGAGAGAGCCGAGAGTCCACCGCCATGTGTCAGCACCAGCCACCTTGCCCGTCCGCCGACTCCGCCGACCGTGAGGCCGCCCACCCGGTGGCCCACCACCCCGAACAGGGCTGGAGCCTCCTGTGCAACGGCGTCCTGCTGTTCGACGACACCGGCGAGTTGCTGCCGGACGGCAAGATCGTCGCGCCCCACCGGCCGTCGGGCACGCGCCACGTCACGACCGCGGCCTGAGTCCCGCCGGGGCCGAGGAACGCGGCGAGGGCCGCCGACCCGGACGGTTTCCGGGTCGGCGGCCCTCACGGTGCCGCCGCGCGCGGCGGGGGCCTCAGCCCTCGAACTCCTCCGGCGGGGGGCAGGAGCAGACGAGGTTGCGGTCGCCGAAGGCGCCGTCGATGCGGCGCACCGGGGCCCAGTACTTGGCGTCGGCCGTGACGCCCGCCGGGTAGGCGGCCTCCGCACGGCTGTAGACGCGGTCCCACGCGCCGGCGAGCTGGGCGGCGGTGTGCGGGGCTCCGCGCAGCGGGCTGTCCTCGGCGCTCCACTCCCCCGAGGTGACGCGGTCCGCCTCGGCACGGATCGCGATCATGGCGTCGCAGAAGCGATCGATCTCCGCCAGGTCCTCGCTCTCCGTGGGCTCGATCATCAGCGTCCCGGCCACGGGGAACGACATCGTCGGGGCGTGGAAACCGTAGTCGATCAGCCGCTTGGCCACGTCGTCGATGGTCACACCCGTGGCCTTGGTCAGCGGGCGCACGTCGACGATGCACTCGTGGGCCACCAGCCCGCCCGGCCCGGTGTAGAGCACCGGGTAGTGCGGTTCGAGGCGCTTGGCGATGTAGTTGGCGCTCAGCACCGCGACCTGGGTGGCGCGGCGCAGCCCCTCGGCACCCATCAGCCGCACGTACGCCCAGGAGATCGGCAGGATCCCGGCCGAGCCCCACGGGGCGGCGGAGACCGGGCCGATGCCCGTGGCCGGTCCGGCGGCCGGCTGCAACGGGTGGTTGGGCAGGTACGGGGCCAGGTGGGCGCGGACGCCGACCGGGCCGACGCCGGGGCCACCGCCCCCGTGCGGGATGCAGAAGGTCTTGTGCAGGTTCAGGTGGGAGACGTCGGCGCCGAACTTCCCCGGACGGGCGAGGCCCACCAGCGCGTTGAGGTTCGCGCCGTCCACGTACACCTGGCCGCCGGCCTCGTGCACGGCGGCACAGACGTCCGAGATGTCGTCCTCGAAGACGCCGTGCGTGGAGGGGTAGGTGACCATCAGGACCGCCAGCTCGTCCCGGTGGCGCGCGATCTTGGCGTGCAGGTCCTCGGTGTCGACGTCGCCGTTCTCCCCGGTCTTGACGACGACGACCTTCATCCCCGCCATCACGGCACTGGCCGCGTTGGTGCCGTGCGCGGAGGACGGGATGAGGCACACGGTGCGCTGCGTGTCGCCGTTCGCCCGGTGGTAGGCCCGCACCGCGAGCAGACCGGCCAGCTCACCCTGCGAACCGGCGTTGGGCTGGATGGAGACCTTGTCGTACCCGGTGACCTCGGCCAGCCGCTCCTCCAGCTCGCGGATGAGCGTGAGGTAGCCCTCGGCCTGCTCGGCCGGTGCGAAGGGGTGCAGCCCACCGAACTCCGACCAGGTGACGGGTTCCATCTCGGTCGTCGCGTTCAGCTTCATCGTGCACGACCCCAGCGGGATCATCCCGCGGTCCAGCGCGTAGTCCTTGTCGGAGAGGCGGCGCAGGTAGCGCAGCATCGCCGTCTCGGAGCGGTGCCGGTGGAAGACGGGGTGGCCGAGGAACTCGTCCGCACGCAGCAGCCCGGCGGGCAGGGCGTCCTCGGTCGTCCGGTCCAGGGCGGCCAGGTCGGCGCGGACCCCGAAGGCGCTCCAGACGGCCTCCACCTGCTGGCGGCCGGTGGTCTCGTCGCACGCGATGCCCACGTGGTCGGCGTCCGTCAGGCGCAGGTTGACGCCCGCCTCGCGCGCGGCGGTGACGACCTCGGCCGCCCGCCCGGGGACCTCGGCGGTGATCGTGTCGAAGAAGGTGTCCGTCGTGACGCGGACGCCGCCCTCCCGCAGACCGGCCGCGAGCAGCGTGGCGTGGCGGTGGGTGCGGCGGGCGATGCCGGAGAGCCCGTCGGGACCGTGGTAGACGGCGTACAGACCGGCCATCACCGCGAGGAGCACCTGCGCGGTGCAGATGTTGCTGGTGGCCTTCTCGCGCCGGATGTGCTGCTCGCGCGTCTGCAGCGCCAGCCGGTAGGCCTGGTGCCCGTCGGCGTCGACGGAGACACCGACCAGGCGGCCGGGCAGGCTGCGGGCGAACTTCTCGCGCACGGACATGAAGCCGGCGTGCGGGCCGCCGAAGCCCATCGGGACGCCGAAGCGCTGGCTGGAGCCGACGGCGATGTCGGCGCCGAGCTCACCGGGGGAGGTCAGGAGGGTGAGGGAGAGCAGGTCCGCGGCGACGGTCACGACCGCGCCGAGCTCCTGGGCCCGGGCGATCAGGCCACGCGGGTCGCGCACGGCGCCGGAGGCGCCCGGGTACTGGAGCAGCACACCGAAGACGCCGCGCTCGGCGATGTCGGCCGGGATGCCGTCCGAGAGGTCGGCGACGACGATCTCGACGCCGGTCGGCTCGGCCCGGGTCTCCATCACGGCGATCGTCTGCGGCAGGCAGTCGGCGTCGACCAGGTAGACCCCCTGCTTGACCTTGCCCACCCGGCGCGACAGGGCCATGGCCTCGGCCGCGGCCGTGGCCTCGTCCAGCAGTGACGCGCCGGCCGTCGGCAGGCCGGTGAGGTCGGCGACGACCGTCTGGAAGTTGAGCAGCGCCTCCAGGCGGCCCTGCGAGATCTCCGGCTGGTACGGCGTGTACGCGGTGTACCAGGCGGGGTTCTCCATCACGTTGCGCAGGATGACCGGCGGTGTGAAGGTGCCGTAGTACCCGAGCCCGATCATGGAGTCGAGCACCTGGTTGCGGTCGGCGAGCGACCGCAGCTCGGCGAGCACCTCCGCCTCGGAGCGGGCGCCCGGAAGGTTCAGCGGCCCGGTGCTCTTGATGACGTCGGGCACGGCGGCGGCGGTCAGCTCGTCCAACGAGCCGTAGCCGACGTGCGCCAGCATCTTGGCCTGCTCGGCGGCGTCCGGCCCGATGTGCCGGCGTTCGAACGGGGTACCGCTGTCCAGCGCGGAGCGTGGGATGCGATCGGTGGTCATCTGCGGGGGCCTCCTGGTCGGTACGACCTGCGAGGGGCACCACGGCGTGGGTGCCCGGACGGCCTCCCCCTCTGTCATCTCAACCTGAGAGCTTCACCGGGCCGACCCGGTGAGGGGCCGTCCGGCTTTCACCGTCGGTGAGGGGGGACCTCGGAGGCGCCGTGGCGCCCGCGATCCGCCCTGCTTTCCAGAGTGACCTCGTCCGCACGGTACGTGTGCCTGAGAGATTCCGGGGAGGGTTTGCTCCTTCGGCGCCCCCGGAACTCGTTCCGGAGGGCTCTCCCGCGCGGGGTCGACAGCCGTCTTCGAGCCTACCAGCGGCCGGTCGAGCGACGGCGGGCCCGTGCTCGACTGGCCGTACCGGACAAAGTGCCCTTTCGTGGTGAAGGAACCCCGGAGAGCGAACGCCCACCCGCTGGAGGAACCGTGCAGACCGACATCGACCCGCGCAGCCTGATAGGCCGCAAGGCGTTCGACCGCGAAGGAAGCAAGATCGGCGTCGTCGACGAGGTGTACCTCGACGACGCCACCGGTGAGCCGGAATGGGCCGCGGTGCGCACGGGGCTGTTCGGCCGGGACGCCTTCGTCCCCCTACGGCCGAGCGAGGTCGTCGAGGAGGAACTGCGGGTGCCGTTCACCCGCACGGTCATCAAGGACGCCCCGGACTTCGGCGTGGGCCGCCACCTCTCCCCCGAGCAGGAACTGCAGCTCTACCACCACTACGGACTGGACATCCCCGCGGCCGGGGAGTCGGGGACGGCCGCGGGCGGGGAGGGCTTCGGGCGGCTCGCCGGGGACGACGAGGCGGAGGTCTGAGCGCCCGCACCGCCCGACGCCCGGCCGGACGTGTCACGGCCCGGCACCAGCGGAAGCGGCTCGCCGGGCTCGAGGGCCGGGTCGTCGGCGCGGAAGGTCCGCACCCGCCCCGGCGGGGAACCGGGCCGCTCGAATCGGACGGTGACCCGCCCGACGCCACTGCCCTGCACCCACCCGGGGCCGTGGACGGCGTGCCGGACGTCCAGCCCCGGCAGCCAGCGGTGCGGACCGCGCGGTGCCGCTTCGGACGCCGGCTCCTCCCCCGGCCCCCGGGGGCGGAGCCGCGGCACCCCTTCGGCCGGTTCGTCGCCGGGCGTGCGGGGCCCGGGCGCCTCCTGTGGCAGCGCCTGCGCGAACAGATCCTCCTGGGTGAAGTCGGCCAGCCCGCTCACCCCGACCCCCAGGAGTCGCACCCCGGCCGTCGTGTCCACGGTGTCGAGCAGGCGTGCGGCGGCTTCCCGGATCACCACCGGGTCGTCCGTGGGCCCGCGCAGCGTGTCGGACCGCGTCAGGGTGGAGAAGTCGTAGCTGCGGACCTTGATGACCACCGTCCTGCCGGAACGACCGGCGGACCGCAGCCGGGCGGCACACCGCTCGGCCAGCCGGTCGAGCTCCCGCTGGACGCGGCCGCGGTCGGTGACGTCGATGTCGAAGGTGTCCTCGACCGAGACCGACTTCGAGGGCCGCTCGGCCACCACCGGGCGGTCGTCGATGCCGCGAGCCATGGCGTACAGCCCGCTTCCGTGCGCGCGCCCGAGCAGCCGCAGCAGCTCCGCCTCGCCGGCCTCCACCGCCTCTCCCACGGTGTGGATCCCGGCACGTCGCAGCGTGTCGGCGGTCGCGGGACCGACGCCCGGGAGAGTCCGCACGCTCAGAGGGGCGAGGAGACCCTGCTCGGTGCCGGGCCGGATCGTCACCAGTCCGTCGGGCTTGGCCTGCTCGGAGGCGATCTTCGCCAGCATCTTGGAGCCGGCGAGACCGACGGAGCCGCTGAGCCCCGTCGCCGCCCGGATGTCCCCGCGCAGCCTGCGCCCCGTCGCCTGAGCCGCGCGGACGTCGGGCGGGGTGCCGCCCGCCTCCAGGTCCACGAACGCCTCGTCCAGGCTCAGCGGCTCCACCAGCGGTGACAGCTCGGCGAGCAACGCCATCACGGCGTCGCTGACCTGCCGGTAGAGCGCGAAGCGCGGGGTCAGATAGGCGGCGTTCGGACAGCGGCGCCGTGCCTGCGCCGTCGGCATCGCCGAGTGCACCCCGAAGCGCCTGGCCTCGTAGGAGGCGGTCGCCACGACGCCGCGCGGACCCAGGCCGCCGACGACCACCGGCTTGCCGCGCAGACTCGGCTTCGCCGCCTGCTCGACCGCGGCGTAGAAGGCGTCCATGTCGAGATGGAGGATCGTCGGTGCACCTCTCACACCACCGATGCTGCCGCACCGCACTGACAGCCGCTCTCCCACCGGCCGACGGCGGGCCGGGCCCTCAGCCCGCGCGGTTGCGCCGGCGCGCCAGTTCGTCGCCCGGGTGCTCCCGCACCAGGGTCTCCCCGGTGTCGAGCCGTTCCGCGTGCAGCTGGGAGAGTGCGCCCTCCACGTCCCGCCAGACCACGCCGACCGCGATCCCGAAGACGCCCTGCCCCCCTTGGAGCAGGTCCACGACCTCGTCGGGCGACGTGCACTCGTAGACCGTGGCGCCGTCGCTCATCAGCGTCATCTGCGTGAGGTCGCACAGTTCCCGGCTGCGCAGGTGCTGGACGGCCGTGCGGATGTTCTGGAGTGAGACGCCGGTGTCGAGCAGCCGCTTCACGATCTTGAGGACGACGACGTCACGGAAGCTGTAGAGGCGCTGCGTGCCCGACCCGCAGGCGGCCCGGACGCTGGGCTCCACGAGGCCGGTACGCGCCCAGTAGTCCAACTGGCGGTAGGTGATCCCGGCCGCCGCACACGCGGTGGGACCCCGGTAGCCGAGCCGTTCCCCCGCCGTGCCGTCCGGCGGCTCCGGGGAACCGGCGGGCACTGCTCCGACGGGCTGCGCGGGAGCCCCGTGAAACGGGAACGGGCCGTTCGTGGCCTTGCCCTCGCCGGTGCTGGTCACGCCGACCCTCCATCCCTTCACGCCCCGCGGTGACGCCGCCGGGACCTGCCTCCTTGACGGTAGGCAGTCACCCCGGGTGCGTCAACGATCGCCACACTCGGCACGCCGGGTGATAGTGACCTCACGAGTGGTTTGGCCACGGGAGGGACCGGGTATCGCCGTCAGTTCGGCTCCGCACCGGGCGGCCACGGGACGTCGGCCGACCCGCGGATCACTGGTTGCTCGTGCCGAAGTCCTCGGGCGAGATCTGGTCGAGGAACTCGCGGAACTTCTCCACCTCGTCCTCCTGCTCGTCCGGGATCGCGATGCCGGCGTCGTTCAGCACGCCGTCACTGCCGTAGATGGGCGTGCCCGTGCGCAGGGCCAGCGCTATGGCGTCGGAGGGGCGGGCACTGACCTCGACACCACTCGCGAACACCAGTTCAGCGTAGAAGACGCCCTCACGCAGGTCCGTGATCCGCACCGCCGTCAGCTCCTGGCCCACGGCCTCCAGCACGTCCTTGAACAGGTCGTGTGTGAGCGGGCGGGCCGGGGTCATGCCCTGCTGGGCGAAGGCGATGGCGGTCGCCTCACCCGGGCCGATCCAGATGGGAAGGTAGCGATCGCCTCCTACTTCACGCAGAAGCACGATCGGCTGGTTGGAGGGCATTTCGACCCGGACACCCACGACGTCGAGCTCGTTCACATAGCAACCCTAGGCGCTGCCCCGCCGGTTTGGGTAGTCGGGCACTCCCGGGCCCCCGATCCCGCCGCCCCGGAGGGGTCAGTCCCGCTGTTCACGCAGCGCCGCCTGGACGAACGTGGCGTGCAGCCGCACCGCCAGCGTCGCCAGCTCGCGGGCCGTGGCCTCGGCGCGGTGCCGCGTCTGCGGATTGCGGTGCCGACGCAGCGGAGCGACCACCTGCTCCACGAGGCCGGCGTCACGGTCCGCCGACGCCTTCACCGCCCGCAGGTGGCGCGGCTCGAGCCCGAAGCGTCCGAGGTCCAGCACCAGGCGGGCGACCTCCACGGCCTCGGCCGGATAGCCGCCGTTCTCCACCGGGCCGAGCAGACCGTAGGACTCCCACTCCGCGAGCTG
Organism: Streptomyces chumphonensis; assembly: GCF_014779715.1. Classification (GTDB taxonomy): domain Bacteria; phylum Actinomycetota; class Actinomycetes; order Streptomycetales; family Streptomycetaceae; genus Streptomyces; species Streptomyces chumphonensis. Next base: position 7,038 of record NZ_JACXYU010000012.1, on the reverse strand, counting down.
CTCCTCGGTGATCTCCGAGGCGGCCAGCAGCTCGGTCCGCCCGACGCGTGCCGCCCCCGCCGTGTCGAGCGGAGCGGCGGCACCGTCGAGCAGGTCGGGCGGCTGTGCGGGGCCCGGGAGGGCGACCTGCTCGCCGCGGTCCCGCGCGTCGAGCTGCTCGCGGATGACCTTCAGCGGCAGGTAGTGGTCACGCTGCATCCGCAGGACGAACGCCAGCCGCTCCACGTCCTGCGCGCTGAACTTGCGGTAGCCCGACGGTGTGCGCCGCGGCTCGACGAGCCCCTCCGACTCCAGAAACCGGATCTTGGAGACGGTGACCTCGGGAAACTCCTCCCGGAGCAGACCCAGGACCGAGCCGATGCTCATGGGAACGCGATCGGCGGGCCCGCGGTCCGCGGTGGCGGCGCCCGGTGGGGCGCCGCCCGACGGTGTGTGCGGCATGAACCTTCCCTGGACGGGTCGTGCGTCAGACGCCTCGCTGGTGAGCGAAGAAGACCAGCCGGAACTTGCCGATCTGCACTTCGTCACCGTTGTTCAACGCAACGGAGTCGATGGGTTCCCGGTTGACGTACGTGCCGTTGAGGCTGCCGACGTCGGACGCGGTGAATCCGCCGTCGGTCCCGCGTCGGAACTCCACGTGGCGGCGCGAGACCGTCACGTCGTCCAGGAAGATGTCGCTCTGCGGGCTGCGCCCGGCGGTCGTCACCTCGCTGTCGAGCAGGAAGCGCGCCCCGGAGTTGGGTCCGCGGCGGACCACCAGCAGGGCGGAACCGACCGGCAGGGCGTCGATCGCCGCCACCGCCTCGGGCGAGAGCATCGGCGTCTGACCGGTGGCCTCGGCGTCGTACGCCTCCAGACCGGTGATCGAGATCGTCGACGTCGTCTCGGAAGGACGCTCGCCGGCCGGCGCACCGCCCTTCAGCGGGGCGCCGCAGTTGGAGCAGAAGCGGCTGGACTCGGCGGCCCGGTTCCCGCACCTGGAACAGATCGGCACGCCGGACCCTCCACCACGTGAGGTTGCTGGTGCCTGGGAACCTATGGGCGCGGCCGCGCCCCGGTCAACGGAAACCCCGCCCGGCGCGGCCGAAGTACCGCCATGCGGGGCATCGGGGTCGGGACGGAAGAGCGGACGCTCGGCCTCGCCGGCGGACCCCTGGTCCCCGGCGGCAGCGTGTCGGGGCGCGCGGTGTGCACCACCGGCGTCCTTGTGCTTGCCGAACAGCTTGGAAAGAAAACTCACGGGCGATTCCCCTCGCACGAAACAGACCCGCCCGCGGGGCAGGACAGACCCTTGATGCTCACACAGGCCACAGCGGACACCCGGGCAACGTCCGCGGCCAGTAGACAGTTTCCCCTACGCGACGTCGTACGGGCCCGCCGACCCCCGGAAAGGATCATCGGCACCTCACTGCGACGGCGACTGAGCGTAGTCAGGTCGCTGCGCCGACCGCAAGGCGTCCACCACGACGGTGTCGGACGGGGTGATGGTGACCGTCGCACCGTCGCCCTGGAGGCTCTGCACGACGCCTCCCGGGATGTTCAGCGCCGGTTCGAGATCCTGCGGACGGCCGATGACCTCGAAGACGTAGGGCGGTGAGACCGACTGGCCGTCGATGTTCACACCGCCCTCCGCGTTGGTGAAGTACGTGTCCGCCACCACACGGACGTCGTTGATCTGCATGGCCTCCGCACCGGCGGCACGCAGCTCCTGGATGGCGTCCAGCAACCGGTCCGCCTCGACGACGTCGGCCGGGCCACTGATCCGGACCTCGATGCCCGGGCCCTGTGCGGCCACCGTACCCGCCAGGATACCGAGTTGACGTTCACGCTCCTCGCGCTGCTGCCTGGCCTCCTCGGCCTGGTCGGAACTGTTCTCCAACTCCGAGCGCTGCGTCTCCAGACGCTGCTTCTCGTCCTCAAGGCGCGTGGTGCGGTCGTCGAGTTCGTCGAGGATACGCACCAGGTCCTCCTGGCGCGCTCCCCGCAGGGCGCTGTCCTCGCTGGTCGAACGCACCTGGATGGCCAGGCCCAGACCCAGCACGAACAGCAGGGCGGCCGCGATGAGTTGGTTCCGGTTGAGCCGGGGCGGCCAGAGGCCGGCGGCGAGCCGCTGCCGTCCGGTCATCCGGTCGTTCCCGGGCGTGTCGGGAGTCGGGCCGGTCGGGACCTGCGGCTCCGGCGCGTCGGTTCCCCGGGTCTCGGCCTCGGACTCGGCCTCGGAAGGACCGGGGGCGGAGACGCCTTCGGCCGCCCCCGGCGGCTTCGGGCGGGCGTCGGCGGCCGGCGGGCCGACCTCGCGCCGGTCCGTCGCGCCGGGTTCTGCGCGGTCCGGTTCGCGCTCCTCGTCCGGTGTCCTGTCGTCGTTCATCGGCCTCACGCCCCGAACACGTGCCGCCGGATCGCGGCGGCGTTGGAGAAGATGCGGATGCCCAGGACGACGACCACACCCGTGGACAGCTGCGCGCCCACCCCCAGCTTGTCACCGAGGAAGACGATGAGGGCGGCCACCACGACGTTCGACAGGAACGAGACGACGAAGACCTTGTCCACGAAGATGCCGTCCAGCATCGCGCGCAGCCCGCCGAAGACCGCGTCGAGCGCCGCCACGACGGCGATGGGCAGATAGGGCTCCACGACCGTCGGTACCACCGGGCGGAGGACCAGCCCCGCCACGACTCCCACGATGAGGCCCAGTACGGCGATCACGAATTGCTGCCCTTTCGACTGGTGACCGGCTCGGCGGTTCTGAGGGTGAGGCTCGGTGCCGCGGGGAGGCGCAGGGCGTCCCGCACCCCCAGACGCGTCCGGATGTCGTAGTTGTCCTCCAGGATCTGGAGGTACTGGCCGTCCACGCTCGACCGGAAGCGGTCGGCCAGCTCCTGGCCCTCCCCCACCGCGAGGATGGTGTACGGCGGCACCAGGGGCTTGTTGTCGACCAGTATGGCGTCGCCCGCGGCCCGGATGGCGGACAGGGCGCTCAGCCGCTGGTCGTTGATCGACACGGCCTCCGCGCCCGAGGCCCACAGACCGTTGACCACGAGCTGGAGATCCCGGTCCCGCACGCGACCGGTGTCGGAGAAGCCCGTGGACTCCCGGGGCCCGTCCGAGCCGCCGCCGGTGTCCTCGGCGTCGTCGACGACGAGCTCCACCCCGGGCCCTTCGACGGCGGTGGCGCCCGCGAGCAGCCCCACCAGGTCCTCAGCCCCGGCGCCGTCCCCGCGCAGCGCCTCGTCCTGCATCCGCGCGACGGCCTCCCGCAGACCCCGGACCTCCTCCTGCAGGTCGTCGGCCTCCTCGGTGCCGTCCTCGACGCGGTCGATGAGCTCCTCGCGCTCCTTGGCGACCGTCGGAGCGTCGAACCGGGCCTGCGCGGCCCCCAGGGTCACGACGAGGCCGGCCAGGACCAGCCCTCCGGCCAGCCAGAGCTTCCCGCGCAGTGAGCGCGGCAGGCGCGCCCGACCCGTCTCGCCCCGGCGGGCCGCAGCTTCGGCGTAACCGTCGTCGAGGCTGTGCTCCATGACATTCGTCAGCAGCGACATGGACGCGTCGGGGCGCGCGGGCCGCGACGCGGTACTCCGTTCGGGCTGCTGCTGCGACATGTGGCACATCGTCGCACGTCGACGCCCCTACCACCGAATGGGCCCTCGGCCGAGCCCGAGGGCCCATCCGGTGTGCGCGGATCAGCGTCCGGCACCGTCCACCACGGCGGCCCACTCGTCGAGCAGCGCCTGGGCCGACGCGTCGTCCGGGCCCTCCGCCCACAGATGGGTGACGGCCTCCGCCGGATCGGGCAGGACCATCACCCAACGGCCGTCGGACTCCACGACGCGGACGCCGTCCGTGGTGTCGACGGACCGGTCTCCGGCCGCCTCCACGACGTGCCGCATGACCAGCCCCTTGACGGCCCACGGCGTGGCCAGGTCCCGCCGCACGACGTGGGCCCGGGGAATGCGCGCGTCGATCTGGCTGAGCGTGAGCTGGGTGCGCGCGACGAGGCCGATGAGCCGTACGAAGGCCGCGGCACCGTCGAACACGGAGCTGAACTCCGGCACGATGAACCCGCCGCCGCCGTCGCCGCCGAAGATCGTCGCGTCGTCCCGGCAGACCCGGGTGAGGTCGTCCGGGGACGTCGTCGTCCACTCCACCTGTGTGCCGTGGTAGGCGGCGACCTGTTCGGCGATGCGGGTGGTGGTCACGGGCAGGGCGACCCTGCCGCTGCGCCGCTCGGCCGCGATGAGGTCGAGCAGGACGAGCAGCGCCCGGTGGTCCTCGATGATGCGGCCGCGTTCGTCCACGAGCGAGATCCGCTCGCCCACCGGGTCGAAGCGCACCCCGAAGGCGGCCCGTGCGGAGGCCACGATCTCGCCCAGCCGGACCAGGCCGGAGCGGCGTCCGTCCGCCGTCTCCGTGGGACGCGACTCGTCCATCCCCGGGTTGATCGTCAGGGCGTCCACCCCGAGCCGTCCCAGGAGGCTGGGCAGGACGAGGCCCGCGCTGCCGCCCGACGCGTCGACCACGATCTTGAGGCCGGCCTCCGCGACCCCGGAGGTGTCCACCGTCCGCAGCAGCGCACCCGCGTAGGAGTCGAAGACGCTGGCGGGGAAGGAGAGGTCACCGATCTCACCGGGGAAGGCCCGACGGTACTCCTGCCGTGCGTAGACCCGGTCCAGCTTGCGCTGGCTCCCCTGGGAGAGGTCGGCGCCCCGCTCGTCGAAGAACATGATGTCCACCGAGTCGGGCACACCCGTCGTCGTGCGCACCATGATCCCGCCCGCGCTGCCCCGGGCGGTCTGCTGACGGGCCACGGGCAGGGGCACGTTCTCCAGGTCGCGGACGTCGATCGCGCTGGCCTGGAGCGCGGAGATGATGGCCCGCTTCAGCGCCCGCGCACCACGGGAGTGGTCGCGCGCGGTGGTGACGGTCGAACCCTTCTTCAGCGTGGTCGCGTAGGCCCCCGCGAGCCGTACCGCGAGTTCGGGTGTGATCTCGACGTTGAGGATGCCGGAGACGCCCCGGGCTCCGAAGAGATGGGCCTGCCCTCGGGACTCCCAGATGACGGACGTGTTGACGAACGCGCCGGCCTCGACCGTCTTGAACGGATAGACCCGCACGTTGCCCTGGACGATGGACTCCTCGCCGACGAGGCACTCGTCCCCGATGACCGCGCCGTCCTCGATACGGGCCGCCCGCATGACATCGGTGTTCTTGCCGATCACACAGCCACGCAGGTTCGTCTGCTCGCCGATGTACACGTTGTCGTGCACCACAGCCCGGTGCAGGAAGGAACCGCTCTTGACGACGACGTTCGACCCGATCACGGAATGCTCGCGCACTTCCGCGCCGCTCTCCACCTTGGCGTAGTCCCCGATGTAGAGCGGGCCGCGCAGCACGGCGTCGGGGTGGACCTCCGCGCCCTCGGCCACCCACACGCCCGGGGAGATCTCGAAGCCGTCCAGATCGACGTCGACCTTGCCCTCCAGCACGTCGGCCTGGGCCTTCACGTAGCTCTCGTGGGTACCGACGTCTTCCCAGTAGCCCTCGGCGACATAGCCGTAGATGGGCTTGCCCTCCTTCATGAGCTGAGGGAAGACGTCACCCGACCAGTCCACGGGTACGTCCGGGTCGACGTAGTCGAAGATCTCCGGCTCCATCACGTAGATGCCGGTGTTCACGGTGTCGGAGAAGACCTGGCCCCACGTCGGCTTCTCCAGGAAACGCTCGACCTTGCCCTCCTCGTCCACGATCGTGATCCCGAATTCCAGCGGGTTGGGCACCCGCGTCAGGCACACGGTCACGAGCGCGCCGCGTTCCCGGTGGAAGTCGATCAGATCCGTCAGGTCGAAGTCGGTGAGGGCGTCTCCGGAAATCACCAGGAAGGAGTCGTCCTTGAGGGCTTCTTCGGCGTTCTTCACACTGCCCGCGGTGCCGAGGGGCTTCTCCTCGTTCGCGTACGTGAGCTCCATCCCCAGCTCTTCCCCGTCCCCGAAGTAGTTCTTGACGAGGGAGGCGAGGAACTGGACGGTCACCACGGTTTCGGTCAGACCATGACGCTTGAGCAGTCTCAGGACGTGCTCCATGATCGGCCGGTTGGCCACCGGCAGGAGCGGCTTGGGCATGCTCGCGGTCATGGGACGAAGGCGGGTGCCTTCGCCGCCGGCCATCACGACGGCCTTCATGTCGGTTGCGTCCTCCTTCAAGAGACGACGGTCCCACCGGCCGAGCCCGGACGGGGTCCCCGACTTCCGCGGGGAAGCCTGCCTCCGTGACGGTGTGGAAGGCGCGGCTCAGCCGGTCGCAACGTCCGCTGTGAGAATGCGGCGGACCTGGACCACGTAGAGGGTTCCTGCCCACCAGTAGAGAGCTGTACCCCATCCGGCGAACGCCCATCCGAAAATTGCCGCGAGTGACGAAACCCACCCACTTCCGTCACTGAGAAGCAGCAGCGGGAAGGCGTACATGAGGTTGAAGGTCGCGGCCTTGCCGAGGAAGTTCACCTGCGGCGGAGCGAACCCCCGCCGATCGAGAAGCCACACGTTCACGAGCAGGACCAGGTCGCGCAGGAGGAGCAACCCCGTGAGCCACAGGGGGAGGACCCCCCGCCAGGTCAGGCCGACGAGGGTGGAGAGGATGTAGAGCCGGTCGGCGGCGGGGTCGAGGATGCGGCCCAGGTTGCTGATCTGGTTCCAGCGCCGGGCCAGCTTGCCGTCGAGGTAGTCCGTGACACCGCTCAGCGCCAGTACCCCGAGGGCCCAGCCGTCGCAGTTCGGCCCTCCGAACTCCGGCCAGAGCACCAGCCACAGGAACAGCGGCACACCGGCCAGGCGGGCCATGCTCAGCATGTTGGGGATGGTGAGGACCCGGTCCGTCTGGACGCGTGTCTCCTGGACCTCCACCCGGCCTCCCCTGGGAAAGATTCCTACCCTGCTTCCGACCTTACCGGCACCGACGGGCACACCGGACGTCGGGTGGTCCCCGGCGAGCCCGTACCACGCGGAAAAGCCCCGTTGGACCAGGTCCAACGGGGCTTCCCCACACAAA
>NZ_JACXYU010000011.1 GCF_014779715.1 Streptomyces chumphonensis | reverse complement strand
TCGGGGCCGCTCAGAACTTGTTGCGCGGCGTGATGCCCAGGGACAGGCCCGACAGGCCGCGCTGACGGCCGCCCAGCTTGCCCGCGACGGAGCGGATCGCGGCACCGGCCGGCGAGTCCGGGTCCGTCAGGACCACCGGCTTGCCCTCGTCGCCGCCCTCGCGCAGCCGCACGTCGATGGGGATGGCGCCGAGCACCGGCACGTTGGTGCCCGTCGTGCGGGAGAGGCCCTCGGCGACGCGCTGGCCGCCGCCGGTGCCGAAGACGTCCACCATCTCGTCGCAGTGCGGGCAGGGCAGCCCGGACATGTTCTCCACGACGCCCACGATCTTCTGGTGGGTCTGGACCGCGATCGAGCCGGCCCGCTCGGCCACCTCGGCGGCGGCCTGCTGCGGGGTGGTGACGACGAGGATCTCCGCGTTGGGGATCAGCTGGGCCACGGAGATGGCGATGTCGCCGGTGCCGGGCGGCAGGTCGAGCAGGAGGACGTCCAGGTCGCCCCAGTAGACGTCGGCGAGGAACTGCTGGAGCGCACGGTGCAGCATCGGGCCGCGCCACACGACCGGGGCGTTGCCCGGCGTGAACATGCCGATGGAGATCACCTTCACGCCGTGCGCGGACGGCGGCATGATCATGTCCTCGACCTGGGTGGGCCGGCCCTCGGCGCCCAGCATGCGCGGCACGGAGTGGCCGTAGATGTCCGCGTCCACGACGCCGACGTTCAGCCCGTCGGCGGCCATCGCCGCGGCCAGGTTCACCGTCACCGACGACTTGCCCACGCCGCCCTTGCCGGAGGCCACGCAGTACACGCGGGTGAGCGAGTTCGGCTGGGCGAACGGCACCTCGCGCTCGGCCTGGCCCCCGCGCAGGGACGAGGCCAGCTCACGCCGCTGCTCGTCGCTCATGACGTCGAGCTCCACCTCGACGCCGGAGACCCCCGGGACCTCGCGCACCGCCTCGGTGACCCGTGAGATGATCGTCTCACGCATCGGACAGCCGGAGACGGTGAGATAGACGCCGACCGCCACCGAGCCGTCGGCGGCGATGTCGACGGACTTGACCATGCCGAGGTCGGTGATCGGACGGTGGATCTCCGGATCGTTCACCGTGGCGAGCGCGGCGCGCACCGCCTCGTCGGTGGGAGCCGCTCCGTACGTGTCGGTAGCCATACGACGATGGTACGGCGACCGCTCCCGGACCTTCACGGTCAGGTGCCGCCGCCGGAAGGGTAGGGTGCGGTTCCCCACGCCCACCGTCATCGGAGGAAGACCGCCGTGACCGCAGTACGTCCCGCATTGGCCCGGATCGGCAGAAGGGTTGTGCTGGGGGCCGTCGGGACGGGGCTTGTGGCGATGCTCACGGCCTGCGGCGGCGAGGACCCGGACCAGGGCACCAACGGCGTCGGCAAGCTGACCGCCGAGCAGATCGAGGACAGGGCCCGGGCGGCGGCGGAACGGGCCGACGCCGTGCGGCTCACCGGCACGCTGCTCAGCGAGGGCCGCACCTACCGTCTCGACATGCGGCTCACGGACGTCGGCGGCATAGGCGAGGTGTCCGCCAAGGGCGGCAGCCGCTTCGAGCTCCTGCGGGTCGACAAGGAGCTCTTCCTCAAGGCCGACGCCGACTTCTGGGCCCAGCAGGGGCAGGAGGGCGAGGAGCCCACCGAGAGCGACCGGGAGGCCGCGGGCAAGCTCGACGGCAAGTACGTGAAGGTGCCGCCGGGCGATCCCGCCTACGCGCAGCTCAGCGGCTTCACGGAGTTGGACGTCCTGCTGGAGGGGGTCCTCGCCATGGACGGGAAGCGGAAGACCGGCCCGCGCGGGGAGGTCGACGGCGTCCGCACGATCCGCGTGGCGGCCGACGACGGGGACGGCGGCATGATGGACGTCTCCCTCGTCGGCACCCCGTACCCGCTGCGGCTGGAGCGGGCCGGGGACGCGGGCGTCATCACCATGTCCGACTGGGGCAAGGAGTTCTCCCTGCGCGCCCCGCAGGACGACCAGGTCGTCGACTACGGCAAGAAGATCACCGCGGAGGCGCCCCCGGAGTGACGCTCCGGGACGGGCGCCACTCCGGGGGCGCCGTGGCGTCCGTCAGGCGCGGCGCTTCCCGCGCAGGAGCCGGGGGAGTGCCGCGGGGACGGGGCGGCGCGTGGTCGCCGGGGTCGGCACCGGCGGGGCCGCGACCGCGGCGGACGGCATCGCGCCGGGCGCCTCCACCGGCTCCCCGTCGGGCGCGAGGCGCAGGATGCGGCACTCGCGGCTCCAGCGGTCGACAAGCGCCTCGAAGTCGGGGGCGTTCAGCCGCTTCCCCTTCAGCTCCTCCGCCGTGGCCGTCCACGCCTCACCGCCGGGCTCCGGCACCCTGACGCGGGCGGGCCAGACGACCAGCCGGCCGCCCTTGTCCTTGCTGCGGGCGCTGACCGTCGCGGCCGCGCCGTCCGTCAGCCCGAGCCCCTCCAGCGGCTGCTCGCCGGGGCCGTCGCCGACGAGGCAGACCGCGCCGTCGTGCCACACGTGCCACAGCGCGCGCGCCGGTCCGCCCCGCGGGCCGCGCACCCACACGAGGGCGGACTTCTTCGCGGCCTCCTCGATCAGGGCCCGCCCGAACAGGGCCCCGGACGCTCCGGGCGTGGTCTCGGTCATGGCCCGACCCTACCGTGCGGGCCTCGCCCGGCCGGGTCGCGCCGTAGGCTGATCCGGTTGTCGGAGAAGCGGGTCGGGAGGAGCACGCACGTGGGCGCTCAGCGCGGGAGGGGTCGGACGCCTACGGCCCGATCCACCGGTGCCGGGCAGGGGCACGGCACGGACCTGTTCCTGCTCGCCGTGGCCGTCTCCGGCATTTCCCTGTCCGCGCCGCTCATCGCGGCCACGGCGGCGCCCGCACTCGCCATCGCGTTCTGGCGCAACGCCATGGCCGTCGGCGTGCTCACCCCGGTCGCCCTCGCCCGGCACCGCGCCGAGCTGGCCGGGCTCGGCGGCCGGACGCTCCTGCTCGCCGGGGCGGCCGGCGCCCTGCTCGCCCTGCACTTCGCGCTCTGGCTGCCCAGCCTCAGCATGACCTCCGTCGCCTCCTCGACGGCCCTGGTGACGACCACCCCGATCTGGACGACGCTGCTGCTGCGGCTGCGCGGCCACCGCCAGCCGAGGCCGGTGTGGGCGGGGACGGCGGTCGCGTTCGCGGGCGTGCTCCTGCTGACCGGCGTCGACCTGTCGCTCTCCCCCCGCGCGTTGGCCGGGGACGCCCTGGCGCTCGGCGGCGGCATGGCGGCGGCCGGGTACGTGCTGCTGGGCTCCGAGGTGCGCCGGACGGTGTCCACGACGGCCTACACCTTCGTCTGCTACACGACGACGGCCGTCCTGCTGCTGGTGGCGTGCCTGGTCGCGGGCGCGGACCTGGGCGCCGGATACAGCGGCGAGACCTGGCTGAAACTCGTCGTCCTGACGGTGACGGCGCAGCTGCTCGGCCACTCCGTCCTCAACCGCGTCGTGCGGGGCCTGGGCCCGTCGGTGACGTCCACGGCGATCCTGCTGGAGACGCCGGGTGCGGCGCTGATCGCGGCCCTGTGGCTGGGCCAGACGCCCCCGGCCGTCGCCTACCCCGCGCTCGGCGTCATCCTGGCCGGGCTGCTGCTCGTGCTGCGCGCCCCGGGGCCCGCGGCGGCGGGCGGTCCGGAGGAGGCCGCCGTCACCGGGGCGGCCGAACCCGACCGGCTCGGTGACGGCGGCGCGGACGGGGCTCCGCCCGGAGCGCCGCCGCCTAGAGCCAGCCGTTCCGCTTGAAGCCGCGGTGCATGGCGAAGCAGAAGGCCACGATGAGGAGCATGACGACCGGGTAGCCGTACTCCCACTCCGTCTCGGGCATGTGGTCGAAGTTCATGCCGTACACCCCGGCGATCATCGTCGGCACCGCGAAGATGGCCGCCCAGGACGTGATCTTCCGCATGTCCTCGTTCTGCGCCACCGTGGCCTGCGCCAGGTTGGCCTGGAGGATGGAGTTGAGCAGGTCGTCGAAGGCGAGCACCTGCTCGTTGACGCGGGCCAGGTGGTCGGCGACGTCGCGGAAGTACGTCTGGATGTCCGGGTCGATGACGCGCATCGGCCGCTCACTGAGCTGCTGCATGGGGCGCAGCAGGGGGGAGACGGCCCGCTTGAAGCCCAGCACCTCGCGCTTGAGCTGGTAGATGCGGCCCGCCTCCCCGCCGGCCCGCTGCCCGGCCCGTCCGGCGCCGGACTGCGGGGAGAAGACGTCGATCTCGACGTCGTCGATCTCGTCCTGCACGGCGTCCGCGACGGCCAGGTAGCCGTCGACGGCCTGGTCGGCGATGGCGTGCAGGACCGAGGAGGGGCCCTTGGCCAGCAGCTCCGGGTCGTCCTCCAGCCGGTGCCGCAGCGCGCGCAGGGAGCCCTGCGCGCCGTGCCGGACGGTGATGATGTAGTCGGCGCCGGTGAAGCACATGACCTCGCCCGTCTCGACGACCTGGCTCCCGGCGGTGCGTTCGGCGTGCGCGCGGTAGTGGATGGTCTTGATGACCGTGAACAGCGAGTCGTCGTACCGCTCCAGCTTGGGCCGCTGGTGGGCGTGGACGGCGTCCTCCACGGCCAGCGGGTGCAGGCCGAAGGCCCGCGCGATCCCGGCGAACTCCTCCTCGGTGGGCTCGTGCAGACCGATCCACACGAACCCGCGCGAGCCGTTGGGGCGCATGCCCTCGCGGACGGCGGCCAGCGCCTCGTCCGGCGCGGGCCGCTCGGGGCTGCGGCGCCCGTCGCGGTAGACGGCGCAGTCGACCACCGCGCTCGACGGCGTACCGGGGGACCCCGGGTACGGGCCGCCGGCCGCGCCGCGTCGGAAGGGCCGACGCGCGGGCCGGACGGCGGCGCGCAGGTCACGGATCATCGACATGCTGGGCTCCTTCGCGGGGAGGACGCGGAACGAGCCGCCAGCGGCGCTGTGGCGGGCGGTCGCCGCACAGCACGCGGAGCCCCGGTGGAGGTGGTCACGGGCGCACGGAGAGGGACGCACGGGAACCGGGGGCCTGGAGCCGAAAGGTGCGGACGGCGACGTCAGCGGGGCCGCTGCCGGGCGGGGGTCGGGCTGCTACTGCACGGTCGGCTGGGATCCATGTCCGCCCCACCTCCTCCGGTCGGCTCCCCGGAGGGAGCGTCGGTGTCCACCGCTGGTCCTACACCTTGACAGGCGGGTCAACGGTAGCACCCCGTACGCCCGTTCCTGAGGCCGCACGGCCGAAAACCGGCGTCTCTTTCCCCTCCGCACGGCCCCCCTAAACTCCACGTATGACAGATCTTCTCGAACTGGTCGAGGCCCGCCTGCGTTCCGCGCTCGGCGCACCGGACGCCCGGGCCGCGGTCACCTTCCTCGGCACCGACCGGATCGAGGTCCTCCGCTTCGCCGACACGGAGAGCGCGCCCGGCGCCGACGGCGGAGACGGCCCGGCCGTCGGCGGAGCCGTCGGGTCCGTCGGGGTGGTCCGCTACGTCACCCTCGGCATGTCCGCGGCCCCCATGAGCGACCCGACGGCCGCGCTCGCCGACCCCGAGCGCGGGCCGCGCGCCGAACTGCTGCTCTCCGTGCGCCCCGGCGGCGCGGACACCGACAAGGTGCTCCGCCCGCTCGCCGTGCTGGCCGCCTCCCCCCAGGTGGAGGGCGTCGTCGTGGCCCCGGGGGCGTCGCTCGACGTCGGTGAGCCGCTGTGGCCGGGAGCGCCCTTCACCTCCGTCCTGGTGGCCGAGCCGGGCGGCATGGTCGAGGACCTGGAGCTCGACGCCCCCCGGGAGCCCGTCCGCTTCCTGCCGCTGCTGCCCATGACCCCCACCGAGGCGGCGTGGAAGCGGGTGCACGGCGCCCAGGCCCTCCAGGAGCGCTGGCTCTCCCACGGCACGGATCTGCGCGACCCCTTCCGCGCGGCGGTACCCCTGACCGGGTGATCGTCCTTGACGGAAGGCGACTCGGGGAGCACCGTGGATGCCCATGAGGGGCGAACCCAGTTGCCCGAAATGCGGTGGCCGGGTCAGGGCACCCGGTCTCTTCGCCGACACCTGGCAGTGCGACGCGCACGGCACCGTGCACCCGCTCCAGCCGGTGATCCCGCCCAGCGTGGACGCGCTCGGCGTGGTGGTGAACCGGACGCGGGTCCCGGTGTGGATGCCCTGGCCCCTCCCCGTCGGCTGGCTCTTCACCGGGGTCGCCAGCGCGGGTGACGACCGCAGCGGCGGCCGCGCGACCGCCGTCGCCTGCTCCGGCCCCTGTCCGCTGGGCGGCCCCGGGGAGCTCGTCCTGATCGCCGAGGAACTGGGCGTCGGCCTCGGCGCCCGGTACGCCGGCATCCCCGGTCCCGACCCCGGTCCGCACCTGACCGTCTCCGGGCCGCCGCAGGCCAAGGTCATGGCCGCCGGACGGCCCACCCCGCTGTGGCACGTGGCGGGCACCCCGGCGGACCGCGCCGTGTTCGCGGGGGAGGCGTGCGGGCTGTGGCTGTGGGCCGTGGCCTGGCCCGACCACTCCGGGCTGCTGCTCTACGACGAACTCGTCCTGACCGACCTGCGCCAGGCCGGGGCCGAAGTGGACCTCGTGCCCTGCGGCGCGCTGTCTCCGCGCATCCTCGGCTGAGCCCCCGCGGGCGCCCGGGCCGTGAGCGGGGCCTGCGGGGCGGTCGGAGCGGCCGAGGGCCGCGGTTAGACTGGGGCCGCCCGTTGTCCCCTGTCCCCGTCGAGCGTTCGGAGCGTGCCGGTGCGGATCGACCTGCACACCCACTCCACGGCCTCCGACGGCACCGACACCCCCGCGCAGCTCGTGCGGAACGCGGCCCGGGCCGGGCTGGACGTCGTCGCCCTCACCGACCACGACACCGTCGCCGGGCACGACGAGGCCGTCGCGGCCCTCCCCACCGGCCTGACGCTCGTCACCGGGGCGGAGCTGTCGTGCCGCCTGGACGGGGTCGGCCTGCACATGCTGGCCTACCTCTTCGACCCGGACGAGCCGGAGCTGGCCCGCGAGCGCGAACTGGTCCGCGACGACCGGGTGCCGCGCGCCCGGGCCATGGTGGCGAAGCTCCAGGAGCTGGGCGCGCCCGTGAGCTGGGAGCAGGTCGCCCGGATCGCGGGGGACGGCGCGGTGGGCCGCCCGCACATCGCGACGGCGATGGTCGAGCAGGGCGTCGTACCGGACGTGTCCTCCGCCTTCACCGCGCAGTGGCTGGCCGACGGCGGCCGTGCCCACGTCGACAAGCACGAGCTGGACCCCTTCGACGCCGTCCGGCTCATCAAGGGCGCCGGTGGCGTCGCCGTCTTCGCCCACCCGCTCGCCGTCAAGCGCGGAGCGTGCGTGCCCGAGAGCGCCGTCGCGGAGCTCGCGGCCGCCGGGCTGGACGGCGTCGAGGCCGACCACATGGACCACGATCCCGCCACGCGGGCCCACCTGCACGGCCTCGCCGCCGACCTCGGGCTGCTGGCCACCGGTTCCAGCGACTACCACGGCAGCCGCAAGACCTGTCGGCTCGGCGAGCACACGACGTCGCCCGACGTCTACGCCGAGATCGCCGCGCGGGGCTCCGGGGCCCGGCCGTTCACGGCCTGAACCCGCCGCCCCCGACCCGTCCTCCCCACCTCCCGCAAGGCACCACCATGTTCGACGCCGCCGTCTTCGGCTCCCTGTTCCTCACCCTCTTCGTCATCATGGACCCGCCCGGCATCACGCCGATCTTCCTCGCGCTCACCTCCGGACGTCCGGTGAAGGTGCAGCGCCGGATGGCCTGGCAGGCGGCGGCCGTCGCCCTCGCGGTCATCACCGTCTTCGGCATCTTCGGCCGGCAGATCCTCGACTACCTGCACGTGTCGACACCGGCGCTGATGATCGCCGGTGGTCTCCTGCTGCTCCTCGTCGCGCTGGACCTCCTGACCGGCAAGACCGACGAGCCGAAGCAGACCAAGGAGGTGAACGTCGCCCTCGTGCCGCTGGGCATGCCGCTGCTGGCGGGCCCCGGCGCGATCGTCGCGGTGATCATCGCCGTGCAGCGGGCGGACGGCCTCGGTGGCCAGGTGGCGGTGTGGAGCGCCATCGTCGCCATGCACGTCGTGCTGTGGCTGACGATGCGCTACTCGCTGGCCATCGTCCGACTGATCAAGGAGGGCGGCGTCGTCCTGGTGACGCGGCTGTCCGGCATGCTGCTGTCGGCGATCGCCGTGCAGCAGATCATCAACGGCGTCCGGCAGGTCGTCACGGGTTGACGTCCGTCCAGAAGGCCGCGAGTGCGGCGGCCGTCTCCCGGGGCCGCTCGGCGTTCGGGGAGTGCTCGGCGCCCTCGATCACCGTGTGCGGGGCGCTCAGCCGGCGCGCCATGTCGGCCAGCAGCGGCACCGGCCAGGCGTAGTCCAGAGCACCGGTCACGACGTGCCGGGGCAGCGGCACGGCCGCCAGCTCCGGGACCCGGTCCGGCTCGCCGAGCAGGATGTCGCCGGTGGCGATGAGCTGGGCGGGCGCGGTGGCCATCCAGCGCTCCCGCAGGAACGCGGTGACCTCGCGGGGCGTACCGGCCCCGGCCGCCTCCGGCGGGTCGAGGGCGCGCATCCGCTCCCACACCTCGGCCATGCCCAGTGTGCGCAGCGCGTCCTGGAGCAGCCGGACCCGCTCCTGCTGGAGCGGGGAGGTCGCGGCGGGACCGCTGCTGAGCAGGGTGAGGGAGCGGAAGGGGGACGCGTCGCGCAGCACCGCCGCCCGGGCGACGAGGCCGCCGAGCGAGTGCCCGAGCAGGTGCACCCCTCCGGCGTCCAGCGCCTCGGCCTGGGCGAGGACGTCCCGCGCCAGCTCCGGCAGGCGGTAGGCCGCCTCGTCCGCAGGGCCCTCGGTCTCGTACTGGCCCCGGCCGTCCACCGCGACGACGCGGAAACCCGCGTCGGCCAGTGGGCCGAGGAGGGCGACGAAGTCCTCCTTGCTGCCGGTGAAGCCGGGCAGCAGCAGGGCGGTACCGAGCCGGGGCCGACCGCACGTGTGGACGGCGAACGCACCGCGGGCGGTGACGAGCCGGTGGGCGCGGGCTCCGGACGGCAGCGTGAGGAAGGGCGGCTTGCTCATGCCCCGACGCTAACGGCCCGACGCGCCGGCCCCTCCGCCGCCCCGGCCCCACCCCGCCACCGGCAGGGGGCCCGACACGGGAGAGCGCCGGACGGCCGGGGCCGTCCGGCGCTCACAGGCCGGTGCGGTGGTGCGGGCGGGGCGTCAGTCCGCCGTCTGCTCGGCCGAGGCCGAACGGGTGCGGCGGCGACGGCGCCGCGGCTTGCGCGCCGCGCCGTCCTCCCCCGAGGCGGCCGGGGCCGAGGCGGCCGGGGCGCCCGAGGACGCGGCCTCGGCGGCGGGCGCCGCCGGGGCCGCGCCGTCCACCGTGCGGCCGCCACGGGTCCGTCGGCGCTGACGCGGCGTGCGGCTGCGCTGCGGGCGCTCCTCGGCGGGGGCCGTACGGCTCTGCCCACGGCCGCGACGGCCGCCGCCGGGCTCGCCCAGGTCCTCGACCTCCTCGGCCGCGAGACCGGCCCGCGTGCGCTCGGCGCGCGGCAGCACGCCCTTGGTTCCCTCGGGGATGCCGAGCAGCTCGTACAGGTGCGGCGAGGTGG
This sequence comes from Streptomyces chumphonensis, assembly GCF_014779715.1. Classification (GTDB taxonomy): domain Bacteria; phylum Actinomycetota; class Actinomycetes; order Streptomycetales; family Streptomycetaceae; genus Streptomyces; species Streptomyces chumphonensis. Next base: position 177,982 of record NZ_JACXYU010000011.1, on the reverse strand, counting down.
AGTACGTCTCCTCCGGGTCGGGGAACGCCAGACCCAGCGCCTTGTTGATGAGCTGCCAGCGGGGGATGTCGTCCCAGTCGACGAGGGTCACGGCCGTGCCGGACGCGCCCGCCCGGCCGGTGCGGCCGATCCGGTGCAGGTACGTCTTCTCGTCCTCGGGCGTCTGGTAGTTGATGACGTGCGTCACGCCCTCGACGTCGATGCCGCGCGCGGCGACGTCGGTGCAGACGAGGACGTCGACCTTCCCGTTGCGGAAGGCCCGCAGCGCCTGCTCGCGGGCGCCCTGGCCCAGGTCGCCGTGGACGGCGCCGGAGGCGAAGCCGCGTCGGCTCAGCTGCTCGGCGATGTCGGCGGCGGTCCGCTTGGTGCGGCAGAAGACCATCGCCAGCCCTCGGCCCTCGGCCTGCAGGATGCGGGCGACCATCTCCGGCTTGTCCATGGAGTGCGCGCGGAAGACGTGCTGCGTGGTGTTGGCCACCGTCGCGCCCTCGTCGTCCGGCGAGGTGGCGCTGATGTGCGTGGGCTGCGACATGTAGCGGCGGGCCAGCGAGATGACCTGGCCGGGCATCGTCGCGGAGAAGAGCATCGTCTGCCGCTTCGCCGGAAGCTGCTGGATGATCTTCTCGACGTCGGGCAGGAAGCCCAGGTCGAGCATCTCGTCGGCCTCGTCCAGGACGAGGGCCCGGATGTGCTTGAGGTCCAGCTTGCGCTGACCGGCGAGGTCGAGCAGCCGGCCCGGGGTGCCGACGACGACGTCGACGCCCTTGCGCAGCGCCTCGACCTGCGGCTCGTAGGCCCGTCCGCCGTAGATGGCCAGGACCCGCACGTTGCGTGCCTTGCCGGCGGTGAGCAGGTCGTTGGTCACCTGCTGGCACAGCTCACGGGTCGGAACGACCACGAGCGCCTGCGGGGCGTCGGTGAGCTGTTCGGGCGTGGCGCGGCCGGCCTCGACGTCGGCGGGGACGGTCACGGTCTCCAGGACCGGGAGTCCGAAGCCGAGCGTCTTGCCGGTGCCGGTCTTGGCCTGGCCGATGACGTCACCGCCGCCGAGGGCGACGGGGAGCGTCATCTCCTGGATGGGGAAGGCGGTGACGATGCCGACGGCCTCAAGGGCCTCGGCGGTCTCGGGGAGGATTCCGAGTTCGCGGAAAGTCGTGGTGGACAGGAGCTTGCCTCTTCCATGAGACGCGACACAAGGCGGCGAGGCGGGTCGTACCACGTCCGCGTCGTTCATCGCGCGCGGCGCAGGACCACTAGCTCTCGCTCAAGCGCTCATCTCGCGCGAGCGGCCCCTCACAGTGCGGAGGGCGGTCTGGTCGGAGCCGATCGTGCTACCGACCGGGCATCCGCTTCCGGGAGGCTTCCCGGTGTGGGTGCTGCATACCGTGCCGCGCGCCGCCTGGAACGCGGCACACGGCTTTTCGTACATGTGCCGTGCAGTCTCGCATGCACCGGCGCTCATGCACAGGCCCGCCGGTGGTCCGTCGGGCTCTATATCACTGTACCGCGAAACCACGCAGGTGTACCGGGTGCGATCCCCGGCCCGGGGGGAGGCCGCCCCCCGGTGGACGCGCCCTCACCACTTACGCACCAGGTGAGGACGGCTATTGTGCCCCGCATGGGAACGTCTGAGACCTCCGCCACCCCGCCGCAGCCCGAGTCCGGAACCGCAGCCCGGGACTGGGTGCGGGCGTCCGCCGACCCGCAGTACCGTGCGGCGGTCGTCGACCTGCTCGGCGCCCTCGCCTACGGAGAGCTGGCGGCCTTCGAGCGGCTCGCGGAGGACGCCAAGCTCGCCCCCACCCTGACCGACAAGGGAGAGCTGGCCGCGATGGCCGCGGCGGAGTTCCACCACTTCGACACGCTGCGGGAGCGGCTCCTCCAGATCGACGTCGACCCGACGGACGCGATGAGGCCGTTCGTGTCCTCGCTGGACGAGTTCCACCGCCAGACCGCGCCCTCGGACTGGCTGGAGGGTCTGATCAAGGCGTACGTCGGCGACTCCATCGCCTCGGACTTCTACCGCGAGGTGGCGGTACGGCTGGACACCGACACCCGGGACCTGGTGCTCGGCGTGTTGGACGACACCGGGCACTCCAGCTTCGCCGTGGACCGCGTGCGGGCGGCGATCGAGGCCGACCCCCGGGTGGGCGGGCGGCTGGCCCTGTGGGCCCGGAGGCTGATGGGCGAGGCGCTCTCCCAGGCCCAGCGGGTCGTGGCCGAGCGGGACGCGCTGTCGACGATGCTGGTGGGCGGCGCCGCCGCGGGCTTCGACCTGGCGGAGGTCGGACGGATGTTCTCCCGCATCACCGAGGCGCACACCAAGCGCATGGCCGCGCTCGGCCTCGCCGCGTAGGCCCTGCCGCCGCCCGAGCGCCCTGCCGCCCCTGGGGGGCCTACCGCTGCTGGCCGCCCAGGGACGGGCGCGGGTAGACGCGCCGGTGGCCGTCCAGCAGCAGGGAGACCAGGACGGCGGCCGCCCCCGCGCCGAGCAGGAGCGATACGGCCAGGTGCCCCGGGCCGACGACCGCCCGGGTGACCAGGCCGCCCACGGCGGCCGCCACGGTGCCGGTGGCCAGCACCAGGGGGGCGTTCGCGAAGCGGCGCGGGAAGCCGCGCAACGCGGCGCAGGCCACGACGAGACCGAGGAGTGCGGAGCCGAGCGCTTCCCCGAGCATGAGCACCTCCGAGCCGACGGAATGTGACGGGACGGTTCCGCTCTTACTCTTCCTTTCCGGCGGACACGGCAAACGGCGGTCGGGAGGACTTCCTCCCGACCGCCGTTTGCCGTGCGCTCGTACGCCGTGGGTGCGCCCTGGTCGTGCGGGGCCGCGCCCGTGGGAACACCGCTCGTGCGGCGCCCCCGAACGGCTCAGACGGTGCCGAAGCCCACGCGGCGGGCCGTCGGGTCGCCGATGTCCACGTAGGCGAGCCGGTCCGAGGGGACGAGCACCTTGCGGCCGTGCTCGTCCTCCAGGCTCAGGAGCCCCGACTTGCCGGCCAGGGCGTCGGCCACGGTGCTCTCGATGTCCTCCGCGCTCTGCCGGCTCTCCAGGGTGATCTCGCGAGGCGTGTGCAGCACGCCGATCCTGACCTCCACGCTATGTCCCTTCGACCCTTCCGACACGCTCACTTGCTGCGCGGGCGACCGCGCACTGTGTCCTCACCCTAGCCCGGCCGGGCGTCCGGCATTCGCCGGGCCGCAACGCCCGCAGCGAACACGCGGGGCGACGGCGGCGCCCGTCGGGGACGCCCTCCGGGGCCGTCAGTCCTGCATCGGGAAGCCGGCGATGCCGCGCCAGGCGAGGGAGGAGATCAACGAGGCGGCGGCGTCCTTGGGAATGGGCTGCCCCGCCCCGAGCCAGTACCGCGCGGTGATCTGGGCCATGCCGCACAGTCCGACCGCGAGCAGCATCGCCTGGTCCTGCGGCTGCTTGGTGTCCTCGGCGATGACGGCGCTGACCGCCTCCGCGCACTCCAGGCTCACCCGGTCGACCCGCTCGCGCACCGCCGGCTCGTTCGTCAGGTCCGACTCGAAGACGAGCCGGAACGCCCCGCCCTCGTTCTCGACGAACGTGAAGTAGGCGTCCATCGTGGCCGCCACCCGGTACTTGTTGTCGGTCGTGGACCCCAGCGCCTCGCGGACGGCCTGCAACAGGGCCTCACAGTGCTGGTCGAGCAGCGCCATGTAGAGGTCCAGCTTGCCGGGGAAGTGCTGGTAGAGCACCGGCTTGCTGACCCCGGCACGGTCGGCGATGTCGTCCATCGCGGCGGCGTGGTAGCCCTGCGCCACGAACACTTCCTGCGCGGCACCCAGCAGCTGGTTGCGCCGCGCCCGCCGCGGCAGGCGCGTGCCCCGCGGGCGTGCCTCGGTCTGCTCCATGGCTGTCACGCCGCCTCCCTGGCTCGTTCCGGACGCGAAGATGCGCCGCATCCGTCATCGTACTTTCGGGTAACCGGGACGCGCGCGTCGCGGGCGCACATTTTCACTTTCTGGACACGGGGTGCCCGACTGAGACCGGTTATGTCCCGATTCGGTAAGCGGCGGGCGGTCAGGACCGGCCCGCTCGGGTCGGTCACCGGTAGTCGTCCTCGTCGAGCTCGACGACGCGGGCCTGCTCGGCGGCGTCGGCGGGGTTCACGTCGTCGGGGATCGTCGGGGCGGAGGGGCCGTCCTGAGGCGCGCCGACCTCGGTGCGCTGCTCGGCCGCGTCGGCCTCGGGCGTCTCGGTACCGGGCTCGTCCGTGGTGGGGCGGATGTCTTCGTCGTTCACGGTGTCCTCGAAGGTCTCCGGTTCGATGGGTTCTGCTGGGGGTCCGCTGGCGCAACGCCACCCCTTCACCCCGGCGTGTCTACCCCGGTGCTGGTTTCCCACACGAGCCTAGGGTGAGGAGGACGGCGGCGCGAGACGGCTCCGTCGGCGGTGCCTCCGGGGCCGGGGAGCCGCACGGGGCGCTCGTGGCGCACCATGGGGAATCTGTGACTCCGAACACGTGATCGCTGGCGTGATCGAGTCGTAACATGCCTTGCATGGTTTCTCCCGACCAGCCGCACGTACGGACCGCCGCACAGCACCGCGAGCCGACGGCTCCCGCGGCCGGCGGCTCACCGGGGCGGCCACCGCGGACCGTCTCCCTGCCCGGGCTCACGCTCGCCGTGCGTTCGACGCCCGCGCCGGCCCGCGAGGACGCTCCCCCCGCCCTCTTCGTCCACGGCCTCGGCGGCTCCTCGCTGAACTGGACGGCACTCATGACGGAGCTCGCCGGGGACGTCCGGGGCGACGCCCTCGACCTGCCGGGCTTCGGCTGGTCGCCCCCGCCCGAGGACAACCGCTACACCGTGGCCGCCCACGCCCGCGCGGTCGTCCGCTACCTCGACGCCGCCGGGCACGGCCCGGTGCACCTCTTCGGCAACTCCCTCGGCGGCGCCGTCACCACCCGCGTCGCGGCCGCCCGTCCCGACCTCGTCCGCACCCTGACCCTCGTCTCCCCGGCCCTACCGGAGCTGCGTCCGCAGCGCACCGCCCTGCCGACGGCACTGCTGGCGGTGCCGGGCGTCGTCCAGGGGTATCGCCGGCTCTCCCGCGGCATGACCGCCGAGCAGCGCACCCGGGCGCTGCTGAACCTCTGCTACGGCGATCCCGCCCGGGCCACGGAGGAGAACCTCGCCGAGGCCGCCGCCGAGTTCGAGCGGCGGCTGCGGCTGCCGCACTTCTGGGACAGTCTGGCCCGTTCGGCGCGCGGCGTCGTCGACGCCTACACTCTCGGCGGTCAGCACTCGCTCTGGCGCCAGGCCGAACGCGTCCTCGCCCCCACCCTGCTGGTCTACGGCGGACGGGACCGGCTGGTCTCCTTCCGCATGGCCCGCAAGGCGCACCGCGCCTTCCGGGACTCCCGGCTGGTGACCCTGCCCAGCGCCGGGCACGTGGCGATGATGGAGTACCCCCAGGAGGTGGCCGCGGCCGTCCGCCGGTTCCTGGCCGAGACGCGGGACGGCAGCACGACCGAGCCGGACAGGAGCTGAACGCCGCGTGGGACGACACAGCCGCCCCCGTCGTGCCCGAGGGGCCACGGCCGACCCGCCGCCCACGCCGTCCGTCCCCGCGTCCGTCCCCGGGCCGCGCTCACCGGCCGAGGCTCCGGCGGCGTCGGAGCGGCCCGTCGGCCCGCCCGCCCCCGCGCCGGCCCGGCCGACGGTCCCCGGGCCCCGGTCGGAGTACGTGGCGGCCTTCGACGCGCCGGACGGCGCCGCCGTCGAGAAGGCGGACGAGCCGACCGGCTCCCGCCGCGCCACCGCTTCCCCCGAGAGCGCCGCTCCCGCGGCCGGTTCCCCCGCCGACCCTCCGCCTCCCGGCCGCGAGCGCCCCGGCACCGGTGGCGCCGGTGTCCCCGGCGCCACCGGAAGGCTGCGGATGTTCACCGGCCTGTGCGCGGCGGCCGTCACCGCCGCCACGACCCTCCTCGTCCTGGGCCAGGACGGCACGGTGGGGGGAACCGTCACCCGGGCGGCGGACGGCGAGGAGCGCGCCGGGGAACCCGCGGAGCGGGAAGCGGAGCAGGACGGGTCCGGCCAGGACGCGCCGCCGGAGCCGACGTACGAGGAGCAGCTCGCCACGGCGACGCCCGTCGACCCCGACCTGAGCGGTCCGGGCAGCTTCACCGTCGTGCCCGGCACGGAGCCGGGCGCCGGCCGGGGCACGGAGCTGACCTACCGGGTGGAGGTGGAGGACGACCTCGGCCTGGACCCGGAGCTGTTCGCCCGCGCCGTCCACACCACCCTGACCGACGAGCGCAGCTGGAGCCACGAGGGCCGCTACAGCTTCGAGCGGGTCGACGAGGGCGAGGCCGACTTCGTCATGACGCTGGCCAGCCCCGGGACGACGGCCGAGTGGTGCGCCAAGTCGGGTCTGGACACGACGGTCGACAACGTCTCGTGCGACTCGGCGTCCACGGAACGCATCATGATCAACGCCTACCGCTGGGGCGAGGGGTCGCCGACCTACGGCCCCGACCTCGTCCGCGAGTACCGGGAGATGCTCATCAACCACGAGGTCGGGCACCGGCTCGGGCTCGGCCATGTGGGCTGCGCGAAGGACGGCGACCTCGCTCCGGTGATGATGCAGCAGACGAAGACGCTCAGTTCGGGCTCGGCGACCTGCCGTCCCAACGCGTGGCCGCATCCCGAGGGTTGAGGCCGTCGGCCGGGCTCCGCCCACCTCCCGGGGCGCGTCGACCGGGCCTCCCTTATCAGGGGTCGAACGTCCGCACCGGCGGAAGGTCACGGTAGTTCACCCCTTCCGGTGGTAGAGCGGACAACCGTCCATCATCCCCCCGTATCCCCCGCATAGCGTCGTCCCGTTGCGCCGGTACAGGAGAAGAACGGGGGTGACGCCATGCGGATCGCGCTCCTCACCGAGGGCGGTTACCCGTACGCGCGCGGCGAGTCGGCCGCCTGGTGCGGACGGCTGGTCCAGGGCCTCGGCGGCCACGAGTTCACGGTGTACGCGCTCAGCCGCAGCCGTCGTCAGGACGAGGGCGCCCGGTGCGCCCTGCCGCCGACCGTGCGGGAGGTGCGGACGGCCCGGCTGTGGGGTCCGCCCGCCGTCGGACGCCCCGGCGAGCGCCGTGGCTACGGACGGCGCGCCCGCGCGCTGTTCGCGGCGCACTTCGCCGAACTGGCCGCCGCCGTGTGCGCCGAGGAACCACAGGCGGACCGTTTCGCCACCGGCCTCTACGGGCTCGGCGACCTCGCCCGCGAACACGGCAGGCTGCCCGCCGCCCTGCGCTCGGAGCAGGCGGTCCGGCTTCTGGAGTCCGCCTGCCGGGCCCCCGGAGCGCTGCGCTCCGCGCGCTCCGCCTCCGTCCCGGACCTGCTCGCCGTCGTCGAACGGCTCGAACGCGCCCTGCGCCCCCTCTCGCTCGACTGGTACGGCCCCGGCCCCGGCGGGAGCGGCGGCGACGCGGCGCTCACCGCGGCCGACCTCTGCCACGCCGTCGGCGCCGGGCCCGCGGCCCTGCCCGGGCTCCTCGTCCGGCACCGGGTCGGCACGCCGCTGCTCCTGACCGAGTACGGGGTGCGGGTGCGCGAGCACTACCTCGGAGCCGTCGGCGCGGCCCGGCGGTCCGCCCGGGACGTGCCGCCCGCCGCGTCCGCCGCCCCGGTCCGCTCCCTGCTCGCCTCCTTCCAGGCCCGGCTCGCGGCCGAGGCGTACCGGTGCGCCGAGGTGATCACGCCCGGCAACGCCCACGCCCGGCGCTGGCAGGAGCGCTGCGGCGCCGAGCGGCACAAGCTGCGCACCGTCTACCCCGGCATGGAGAGCAGGCCGTTCACCGCCGTCGCCGAGGACGACGGCGTGGCCGACCCGGCGCCCACGCTGGTGTGGACGGGACGCGTCGAGCCGGCCAAGGACGTGGTGGCACTGCTGCACGCGTTCGCCGAGGTACGCCGCGTCGAGCCCCGGGCCCGGCTGCTCCTCGTCGGCTCCGGCCCGGCCGACGACCCCGCGTACGCCGCCCACTGCCGCGTCCTCGCCGCCCAGCTCTTCCCGGACGAGGCGCGCGACGCCCGCAGCGTGGGGACGAACCCGGTCACCTTCACCGAGGTGGGATCACCCGAGGTCCCCCGACTCGCCGACGCCTACGCCAGGGCCGCCGTCGTCGTGCTCTCCAGCGCGGTGGAAGGGTTCCCCGTCTCCCTGGTGGAGGCGATGTTCAGCGGTCGCGCGACCGTCTCCACGGACGCCGGGGCCGTCTGCGAGGTCATCGGCGGCACCGGCCTCGTCCTGCCCCCGCGCAACCCCCGCGCCCTGGCGGACGCCTGCCTCCAACTGCTCCGCGACCCCGCCCGGCGGGCCCGCCTCGGCGCCGCCGCCCGCGCCCGCGCGCTGGAGCTGTTCACCGTCGAACAGAACCTGGAGGCCTTCCACGGGATGTACCTGGAGCTGATCGCGCGCCGCCGCGCGGGGCGGGGAACGTCCGGCGGCCGGGCCCACCCCTTCGCGCGGCCCGCCGAGGCCCACGTGGCGGTGCGCTGGGCGTCCGGCCGCCTCGGACCCGAGGCGGCGCCGGCCGGCGCGGGGGAGCCCGCCGTGCCGCACACCCGGACGTCCCCGGCCCCGGTCGGACGGCCGAGCTGGGCCCGCCCGGCCCGGGGCCCCGGCGAACCGGTCGGCCCCGGGCCGCGGGTCGGAGCGGGCGGGGGCGGCCGATGAGTACCGTGGAGTACGAGCCGCGCGCCCCGCAGAGCCCCGGCGCCTGGAACGAGCGGTCCTCGGCGGCCCTCGGTGCCACGCCCCGACGCCGGGAACGGCCCGCCGCCGGGGCACCCCGCGCCGAGGAACGGGCCCCCGTCCGGCGGGAGCCCGCCGATCCGGTGCGGCCACTGCTGCACCAGCACCGGGAGCTGTGCGCGCGGGCCGTCGACCCGCTGGAGATCGCCGCCGCGCTGGAGGCGCACGGGATCAACGACCGCGCCGCCGCCCGCTACCGGCACCGGGACGTCTTCGGCCTGGCCGAGGAGCTGTTCGCCCGCTCGGCCCGGCTGGAGCCGCCCGCTCCGCCGAAGGCGGACCGGCCCCGCAGGGCCGGCCGCCGGACCCGGTGGCCGCGGACGCCGGGCCCGAAGGGGGTGCGCACCGTAGTGCGCGCGGCGCTGACCCTCCTGCCGGGAACGCTGTGCGCCCTCGCCCTCCCCGCACCCCTGCCCGCGCAGCTGCCCGCCTCGCTGCGGTGGCCCGCCGCCCTCCTCGCCGCCCTGCTCGTCGCGGGCGTCCTGCGCGCGGTCCTGCGGACGGCGCTGCGGGGCGTGCCGCTCGGGTGGCCGCCGGTCCTGGCGGGGGTCTGGCTGCTGGGTTACGCGCTGCTCGGCGACGGGCTCCTGGGCGCCCTCCTCGACGGCGGGGCGCTGCTGCGTCCCGCGCCCCGCTGGGTCGCGCTGACGCTGGCCTTCGCGGTCGCGCCCGCCGCCTGGTGCGTGCACCGCTTCGCGACCGGGGCCCGGCACCGGCTGGCGGTCAGCCGGAGCCTGGGGGCCTTCGCCGCGCGTGCCCGTCCCCTGCTGGCCGGGATCCTCGCCCTGTGCTGCCTGGCCCTCCTGGCGATCCAGGCCGCCGCCCGGTACGCGCTGACCGGCGCGCCCCTCGGCGTCGGCGGCCCGGACGCGCACCTCCTGGCCGGGACCGCCGCCGTCACCGCCACGGGCCTGCTCCTCTTCACTGCGGTGCTGCTGGCCGCGCACGGCTTCCCCCGCCCGGCGGCCCTCGGGCTCGCGGTGGCCTGCGCCGTGCAGGCCCTCGCCCTCGGCTGGGCCGCCGCCGCGGACCTGCCCGGCCTCGACGCGATCGACGCGCCACTGCGCCGGGCGGTCGACACCGGCGGCCCGGCCGTGGTGCAGGCCGCCGCCTGCGGCCTGGCGTGGGTGTGCCTCCTCGCCCCGGCCGTCACCCACCTGACCGGCGCGGCCGCCCACCATCCGCTGCGGGGCGCCTTCCGCCCGGAGGCCGCGACCCCGGCCGCCGTGCCCGTACCGGCCCGTCGCGCGGCGCCCCCGCCGACCGTCCGGCCGCCCGAGACCCCCGACCACCCTCGTCCACAAGGAGCCCCACCGATGACCGTGTCGCACGCCGCCGGCCTTCCGCGCCTACCGGGGGAGGAAGCACGATGAGGGTGCTGCTGCTCGGGGCCAACGGCTTCCTCGGCCGCTACGTGGCCGACCGCCTGCTCGCCGACCCGGCCGTCCAGCTCACCGCGCTCGGCCGCCGCGACGACTCCGACGTCCGGTTCGATCTGTCCAGCGGCAGCCCGGGGGCGCTCACCCGCTTCCTGGACGCCGTCCACCCCGGCGTCGTCGTCAACTGCGCCGGCGCCATCCGGGGCAGCGCCCGCGACCTGCTGCGGCACAACACCGTCGGCACGGCGACCGTGTGCGAGGCCCTGCGCCGCAGTGGGTGCACCGCGCGGCTCGTGCACGTCGGGTGCGCGGCCGAGTATGGTCCCTCCCAGCCCGGCTCCTCGACGGCCGAGGACGCGATGCCCCGGCCCGGCGGCCACTACGGCGTCAGCAAGCTCGCCGCGACCGAGCTCGTCCTCGGCTCGGGGCTCGACGCCATCGTGCTGCGCGTGTTCTCCCCGGCCGGTCCGGGGACGCCCGCCGGTTCGCCGCTCGGGCGCCTCGCCGAGGCCATGCGGCGCGCCATGCAGCACGGCGACCACGAGCTGAAGCTCTCCGGGCTCGGCGTGCAGCGGGACTTCGTCGACGTGCGGGACGTGGCCCGCGCCGTGCACGCCGCGTCCCTCTCCGCCGCCCAGGGCGTCGTCAACATCGGTACCGGGCGGGCCGTCCGGCTGCGGGACGCCGCCGGAATGCTGGTACGGGTGGCCGGATACGCCGGTTCGGTACTGGAGCTGGACGAGCCCCACCTGGGCACCGGCCACGTCCAGCCCCCCTACCCGGACGGCTGCGGCGCCTGGCAGCAGGCCGACGTCAGGACCGCCCGGGACCGCCTCGGCTGGCGGCCCCGGATCGGGCTGGAGGAGTCGCTCGCGGACATCTGGATGGAGGCCGCGTGTCGGATCTGAGGCCCTCTCCGCCGCCCGCGGCCCGGACGGCCGGGTGGCTGGGCCTGGGCGTACCGGGGTACGCCCATCCGCTGGTGGCACCGGTGGAGTGGGCCGAGCTGGCCCGCCCGGGCGCCCCGGTGCACTGGGCGGTGCTGCGGGTGCCGGTCACGGGCGGCGCGGGAGCCCGCCCGGACCCGTACTGCCTCGCGGCGGCGGCCCGGCTGCGGGCCTCCGGCGTGCCCCTGCTCGGCCATCTGGACCTGCGCCGGGGTGTCCGCTCCGGCCCCGAGCTGCTGACGGACGCCGCGCGCTTCCTCGACTGGTACGGCGTGAGCGGCTTCTACCTGGACCGCGCGCCCGCCGGTGCGGTCACGCTCCCGGCCGCGACCGCAGCCGTCACCGCGCTGCGCGGGCTCGGGGCGCGGCACGGGCACCCCGCCCTCCATCTGGTGCTCGGCCACGACACGCACCCGGACCCGGGCTACGCGGCCATCGCCGAGCAGCTCGTCACGTTCCGGGGGCGGTGGGCCGACTACCGCTGGTCGCAGGCCCCGGAGTGGACGGCCGACCATCCGGCCTCGCGGTTCTGCCACCTCGTCCACGGCGTCCCGCGCGGCCACCTGGAGGAGGCCCTGCGCCTCGCCCGGTGGCAGGGGGCCGGGACCGTCTACGTGACGGACGCCACCGGCCGGCCGCGCGGCGGGCGCGGCCCCGGTGGGAGGGGCCCGGCGGAGTCCCCCCGGGGCTGCGGCACCGATCCGTTCGAGACGCTGCCCGGCTACTGGGACGACATCGTCTCGCGGACCGGACCGGCCATCTCGGAATGAGATAGCGCGTGGCAGTGTTACGGAGAGAACAACCGTACGTTCCGACCACCCAAGCTGAGGTCTCCGTGTCGCTGCCACCGCTGGTCGAGCCGGCTGCCGAGCTCACCGTCGACGAGGTCCGCCGGTACTCCCGCCACCTGATCATCCCGGACGTCGGGATGGAGGGGCAGAAGCGGCTGAAGAACGCCAAGGTGCTGTGCGTGGGCGCCGGCGGTCTCGGCTCGCCCGCCCTGATGTACCTCGCCGCCGCGGGGGTGGGCACGCTCGGCGTCGTGGAGTTCGACGAGGTCGACGAGTCGAACCTGCAGCGCCAGATCATCCACAGCCAGGCCGACATCGGCCGGTCCAAGGCGGACTCCGCCCGGGACACCGTCCTCGGGATCAACCCGTACGTGCAGGTCAACCTGCACAAGGAGCGGCTCGACTCGACGAACGTCATGGAGCTGTTCGCCCAGTACGACCTGATCGTCGACGGTACCGACAACTTCGCGACCCGCTACCTGGTCAACGACGCCTGCGTGCTGCTGAACAAGCCGTACGTCTGGGGCTCCATCTACCGTTTCGACGGTCAGGCGTCGGTCTTCTGGAGCGAGCACGGCCCCTGCTACCGCTGCCTGTACCCCGAGCCCCCGCCGCCGGGCATGGTGCCCTCCTGCGCCGAGGGCGGCGTGCTGGGCGTGCTCTGCGCCTCCATCGGTTCCATCCAGGTCAACGAGGCCATCAAACTCCTCGCGGGCATCGGTGACCCGCTGGTCGGCCGGCTGATGATCTACGACGCCCTGGAGATGACGTACCGCCAGGTCAAGGTCCGCAAGGACCCGGACTGCGCGGTGTGCGGCGAGAACCCGACGGTCACCGAGCTCATCGACTACGAGGCGTTCTGCGGCGTCGTCTCCGACGAGGCCCAGGAGGCCGCCGCCGGCTCGACGATCACGCCGAAGCAGCTCAAGGAGTGGATCGACGAGGGCGAGAACATCGACATCATCGATGTGCGCGAGCCGAACGAGTACGAGATCGTCTCCATCCCCGGTGCCCGGCTGATCCCCAAGAACGACTTCCTCATGGGGGGCGCCCTCCAGGACCTCCCGCAGGACAAGAGGATCGTCCTGCACTGCAAGACGGGTGTCCGCTCCGCGGAAGTCCTCGCGGTCCTGAAGAACGCAGGCTTCGCCGACGCCGTCCACGTCGGCAGCGGCGTCATCGGGTGGGTGCACCAGATCGAGCCACAGAAGCCGGTCTACTAAGTTCCGTCCCCTCCGTCCGCCGCGGAGCGGCGGTCAGACCCGCGGGTCGGAGGGTCCCGGAACGTCTGGTTCCGGGCCCCTCCACGCGGGCGCGGGCGGCGGCCGTCAGGCCCCGCCGCACTCCGCGTCCGGCTCGGGGACCTCACCCTCCAGCAGGTACGCGTCGACCTCCTTGCGCACGCACGGGTCGCCGCCGTTGTACGCCCCGTGCCCCTCGCCCCGGTACGTCAGCACCACGGCCTCCCCACCGAGCTGCTCCGCCATGCGCTCGGCCCCCTCGTACGGCGTCGCCGGGTCTCCCGTCGTGCCGATCAGCAGGATGGGTGCCGCATCCGGCGCGCTGACCACGGGGTGCTCCCAGACGCCCTCGACCGGCCAGTCGTGGCAGGACACCAGGCCCCAGGCGGCCGTCTCGCCGAAGACGGGGGAGGCCTCGCGGAACCGCGGCAGCCACTCCCGCACGTCGTCCAGCGTGTAGCGCGGCTCGGCGTCGGCGCAGCTGATCGCCGTCAGCGCCGCCTGGCTGTTGTCGTACGTGCCGTCGTCGCGGCGGCCGTTGAGCAGGTCGCTCAGCCGCAGCAGCAGGGTGCCGTCGTCGTCGTCCACCGCGTCCTGGAGTGCTTCGGTGAGGATCGGCCAGAAATCCTGCGAGTACAGGGAGAGCGCGATGCCGGCGGAGGCGAGGGAGGCGTTCAGCTCGCGCCCGTCGGGGTCGGCGGTGGGCAGGGGTTGCTCCTCCAGCCGCTCCAGCAGATCGACGATCGCCTGCTCGCCCTGGGCGGGGGTGTCGCCGATCGGGCACTCCCCGTCCTCGTCGCAGGCCTTCAGGAAGTTGGTGAGGGCGAGCTGGAAGCCCTTGGTCTGGTTGAGACCGGACTCCGCCGGGTCCAGCGTCGGGTCCACCACGGCGTCGAAGACGGCCCGGCCGACGTTCTCCGGGTAGAGGTGCGCGTAGACGCCGCCCAGCTCCGTGCCGTAGGAGACGCCGAAGTAGTGCAGCGTGTCGTCGCCCAGGACCTCGCGCATCAGGTCCATGTCGCGGGCGGTGTCCATCGTGCGCACATGGGGCAGGACACCGCCGGAGTCGCTCTCGCACGCCTGCGCGTAGGCGGTCTGCTCGTCGAGGTACTCCTCGCCCTCGGCCCGGCTCGTCGGAACGGTCGCCTCCTGGTGGTAGGCGTCCAGCTCGCGGTCCGACAGGCAGCGGACGGGGGCCGTGCGCGCGACACCGCGCGGGTCGAAGCTCACCAGGTCGTACCGCTCCTGGAGGGTCGCGAAGTCGGCGCCGGAGACGGGCAGCGTCGTCACACCGGAACCGCCCGGGCCGCCGAAGTTGAAGATCAGCGAGCCGATCCGCTCGTCGCCCTCCGCCCGGCTGCGGGCGCGGACCAGGGCGACGTCGATCGTCGTGCCGTCCGGCTCGTCGTAGTCGAGCGGTGCCTTCATCGACGCGCACCGCCACTGCGTGCCGTCCGGCATCGGTTCCGGCGGCTGCGGCGGGCCGCCCGCTCCGTACTCCGGGGCGGCCGGACAGGCGCGCCAGGTCAGTTCCTGCTCCGTCAGGGAGGACGGCAGGTCCGGCGTCGGGGGCGGGCTCGGCGGCTGCCCCACGGCCTGCGGCTCGGCGCGCTCGTCCCGCGCACCGGTGTTCCCCGCGCACCCGGCCGTGGCCGTCAGGCCCACGGTGAGCAGAGCGGCGGCGGCGAGGGCGCCACCCCGGCGGACGGCTGCTGGCATGGCTGCTCCCAGGGTCGGGACTGCCATCGTCAGCGCGTCGTCGCGGGCGCCGCCCGTTGTGCGGACCCGACCGGGTGACCGGCGGCCGCGCCCCCGCGGGCGACCCGGAGCGGTCGGTCAGAGCGCCTTGCGGGCGGTGAGCCGGGTGAAGGCGAGCCAGCCGGGCAGCACGGGCAGCCAGAACGTCAGCAGCCGGTAGAGCAGCACGGCCGAGATGGCCGTTCCTTCCGGGAGCCCGCCCAGCGCGGTGAGGCCGACGATCAGCGCGCCCTCCACCGCGCCCACGCCACCGGGGGTGGGTGCCGCCGAGCCGAGGGCGTTCCCGGCGAGGAAGACGACGGCCACCATGGCGAAGCTGACCTCGCCGCCGAAGGCGCGCACCGAGGCGTCCAGACACAGCACGAAGGCCAGGGTCAGCAGCAGCATGCCGCCGATCCCGCTGGCCAGCTTCGTCGGACGCTGGGCGACGTCCAGCATGCGCGGCACGACGCCCGCGAACAGGGCCCGCACCCGGGTGCCGACGAACTGCCGCAGCGGCGGGATCGCGGACACGATGAGCACCAGGACGGCGACCGTCAGCAACCCCGCGATGACCGTGCGGGAGGGGGGGATGGAGGGGGCCTGCTCCTTCCCCGTGATGTACCCGAAGGTCAGCAGCAGCAGCACGTGGATCCCGAGGGCGAACAGCTGGGACGCGCCCACGCTGGCGACCGCGTACCCCGGCCGCACCCCGGCCCGCTGGAGGAAGCGCGTGTTGAGCGCGACACCGCCGATCGCCGCCGGGGCGACGAGCTTGACGAAGGAGCCGGCGACCTGCGCCCACACCGTCCGCAGGAACGGCACCTTCTCGGGCACGAAGCCGAGCAGGCTCAGCGCCGCGCCGACGTAGCTCGTGGCGGCGGCGGCCACGGCGAACAGCACCCAGCCCCAGTGCGCCTCGGTGATCATGTCGCCGACGCTGTCGTGGGCGAGCTGCGGCAGCAGGAAGTAGGCGCCGAGCGCCCCGGCGATGAAGCTCACCAGGGTGCGCGGCCGGATCCGTTGCAGCTGCACGGGGGCCACCGGGGCCTGCGGCCGTATGCGCAGCACCTCCTCGCGGATCTGCGCGAGGAGGTCCTCCTCCCGTTCCTCCTCCACCACCCGTTCGACGGCTTCCCGCTCGGACTCCTCGACCCGGACGTGCTCCGCCTGCTCGGCGCGGGCGGCCGTCGCCGGGTGCGGCCGGTCGGCGGACTCCGCCGCCCGGGCCTCCCGCGCCTCGCGGTGCGCCTTCGCGGCTTCCAGGACCCGCTCGCGCTCGCGCTCCGCGCGCTCCTTCGCGAGCCGGCGCAGGGTGTGCCGCGTGCCCCGGCTGAGCGCGAGGGGTTGCAGCAGCGGCAGGCTGTCGGCCACGGCGTCCGGACCGAGGACGTCCACGGCGGCCCGCACCGAGCGTTCGGCCCCGACGCGCAGACCGAAGGTGGTCAGGAGCTGGGCGACGTCCATGCGCAGGCTGATGTCACCGGCCGCGATCTCCCCGACCCGCAGGTCGGTCAGGAACACGGCGTCGGAGTGATCCACCAGGAGCGCGTCCCCGCTGAGCCTGCGGTGGGCGATGCGGCGCGACTGGAGCGCGCGCACCTGCAGCCACGCCGCCTCCATCAGCCCGTCGGTGACCTCCGCGTCCGGCACCGCGTCGAGCGGACGACCGCCGATGTGCTCGTAGACGAGCATCACCGCGTCGGGCCCCAGCTCGGAGGTGGCGATGAGCTTCGGCGCGTTGGCCCCCGCCGCGATGGCCGCGTAGGCCAGCAGCGCCTCCTGCTCCAGGGCCTGCCGCAGGGACTGGAGGCTGCGCCGCTGGGTGATGCCGCGCAGGAAGAGGCGTCGCCACGCCCGGTAGAAGTAGCCGTGGGCCTGCTGCTCCCGGTCGACGATCGTGACGTCCAGGGGCGGCCCGTCCTCCAGGGCGACGATGTAGCGGCGGCCCCGGTCGTGGTCGGCCTGCCCGTCCTCGGCACGCACCGCGCTCACCGGCGCGAACCCGACGCGCCGCAGGCCGGCCAGCAGGTTCTGCCCGGTCGGGCGCACGTTGGGCGAGCCCACGGCGTAGACGGTGCCGTAGGCGACGCTCCAGCCGATGAGCACCGTCAGGACGATGGCCATGGAGGTCGTGTAGCCGCTGATCAGCACGGAGAGGGCGTCGGCGAGCAGCACCACCCACAGCAGCACCCGCCAGCGCGGCCTGCGGGCCATGCCGACCGCCGTCATGTAGGCGATCACCGGCCCGAGGTAGTTGTGCACCGGGTCGGTCAGCCCCCCGCCGGGGGCCGACTTGGTGAACGCCTCCTGGATCGGTGCGGGCGCGGCCTCGGCGATCCACAGCGCCACGGCGAGCGAGACGCCGTGGGCGAGCACGGCCGCCAGCACACCGTCGGCGATGCGCAGCCCGTCCCGCTTGATCAGCCGTTCGATGGCGAAGGCCACGGGCACGATCAGGACGGCGATGCTGGAGACCACCCCCGTGATGCTGATGACCAGCGGCGGCGCCTGGCCCGCGCCCTTGTCGATGTCCTGCTCGATCCCGGCCGTCGTGGCATGGGCGAAGTAGGCGATGGCGAGCACGACGGCGATGCCGACCGCGCCGAGCAGCAGGCGCAGCAGGTCCGACGGCCGGTGGACGCGGGCCGACAGCAGCGGCTCGTCGCCGTCGAGCTGCTCGGACACGTCGGAGTCCGGGTGGGCGGGGCCGCCCGCGATGCGGCGCAGCAGGTCCCGCAGGTCGCCGGGGCCGCCGCGCGTCCGGCGGGGCGGCCCGGCGGCGGCCTCGTGGTCCGTGCCGGGGCGGGGAGCCGGACCGTCGTCATCCGGCCCGGCCGAGGCGGGCTCGGGACGCACCGCGCCGGCCCGGCGGCCCTCCTCCTGGGGAGGGGGCCCGCCCGGCTGACGTCCGGAGTGCTCTTCTCGATCCCGTATCACGCGTCACCGCCCGGACGATGGTGGCACGGGCCGCAGACAGGCGCGTGCAGCAGGGGGCGATGACGGGCGGTCCTGTGATCTTTCCGACGTTCCGCCCGCCCGGCGTGTCCGAGGCGTACGGCACGATGGCCCCCATGGGAGAGCTGCCTGACTACGCGGAACGGGTGCTGGAGGTCGCCGAGCTGATCCCGGCCGGGCGCGTCCTGACGTACGGGGACGTGGCGCGGTGGCTGCGGGAGGACGCCGGGGAGCGCGCGGCCGACGCCGGGCGGTCCGGCGCGATACCCCGGGTCGGCGGGCCGCGCCAGGTGGGCCGGGTGATGGCCCTGTACGGCGGCGGCGTCCCGTGGTGGCGCGTCGTGCGGGCCGACGGCGTCCTGCTGCGCGGCAGCGAGGAGCGGGCGCTGGGCCACTACCGCGACGAGGGCACGCCGCTGCGCCCGGCGGGCGCGGGCGGCGGGCCCCGGCTCGACCTGCGCCGGGCCCGCTGGGCCGGGCCGGGCGGGCCGGACGGCTCCTGACGGCGGCACGCGCCCCGGCACCGGGACGTTCCGGGCGCCGTACCGGGTCTCCCGGCGGCTGCGGTGCTCCTGGCCGTTCACACTGTCCAGCTTCCGTCATCGTGCGGCGTCCCCCGGGGCGGGCGTGCCGTTCGGGGTAGTGCGGAGACGCACTGCGGCCCGGCGGTCCGCTCGCGTACCGTCTGCACCATCCAGCACAGACCCCGAGGCCGGCGATCCACGTGAGTTCCCCCCAGATGTCCGATACCTACCGGCTGGTACGCACGCCGCCGGATCGGGCGCGTCTCCCTGCCTTGGACGCAGGGCAGCGGGCTGTGGTTGACCACGACCGGGGCCCCCTGCTCGTCCTGGCGGGCCCCGGCACCGGCAAGACGACGACCCTGGTCGAAGCCGTCGCCGAACGGGTGCGCCGGGGCGTGCGCCCCGAGCGCGTCCTGGTGCTGACCTTCAGCCGCAAGGCGGCCGTCGAGCTGCGGGACCGCATGGCCGCCCGGATGGGCGGCACCGCCCCGCAGGCCACGACGTTCCACTCCTACTGCTACGCCCTGGTGCGCGCCCACCAGGATGCCGAACACTTCGCCGAGCCGGTCCGGCTGCTCTCCGGACCGGAACAGGATCTCCACATCCGCGACCTGTTGGCGGGACACGCGGAGGGAGGGGTTCCGCGCATCGACTGGCCCCGCGAACTGCGCGCCTGCCTCACGACCCGGGGCTTCGCCGACGAGGTGCGCGCGGTCCTCGCCCGCAGTCGCGAGCTGGGCCTCGGCCCCGGCGAACTGGCCGCCTTCGCCGCCCGCACCGGCCGACCCGACTGGTCGGCCGCCGCCGCCTTCCTCGCCGAGTACCTCGACGTCATGGACCTCCAGGGCGTGCTGGACTACGCCGAGCTCGTCCACCGCGCCGTGCTCCTGGCCGAACGCACCGGGCCGGACGGCGCCGCCGAGTTCCTGTCCGGCGCCTACGACGCGGTGTACGTCGACGAGTACCAGGACACCGACGCGGCCCAGGTGCGGCTCCTCAAAGCCCTCGCCGGGCCGCCCGGCGCGGCCCGTCCCCTGGTGGCGTTCGGCGACCCCGACCAGTCCATCTACGCCTTCCGGGGCGCCGACGTGAACGGCATCCTCGACTTCGCCGACGCCTTCCCCGGCGCCCGGACGACCGTGCTGCGCACCAACCGCCGCTCCGGAGGCGATCTGCTGGCCGCCACCCGGCACCTCACCCGCCGGATGCCGCTGCCCCGCCTCCCCGCCGACGCCGTCCGGGCGCACCGCGAACCCCGGCCGCAGCGCTCCGGCGGCCGGGTCGAGGCGTACACCTACCCCACGCCGGGGGCCGAGACCGACAACATCGCCGACCTGCTGCGCCGCGCCCACCTGGAGGACGGCGTCCCCTGGGGGGAGATGGCGGTGCTGGTACGCGCCGGGGCGGCCCTGCCCGTCCTGCGCCGCGCGCTCACCTCCGCCGGGGTGCCCGTCGACGTCTCCGGCGACGACCTGCCGCTGCGCCGCGAACCGGCGGTGACGCCCCTGCTGACCGCCCTGCGCGCGGTCGCCGGTGCGGCGGACGCCCCACCCGGCACCCCTGACCCCCCGGACGGACCGGAGCGCGCCGGGGCCTGGCTGGACACGGAGACCGCGCTCACCCTGCTCGCCTCCCCCCTCGGCGGCATGGACGCCGCCGACCTCCGCCGCCTCGGCCGCGCGCTGCGCGAGGAGGAGCGCGCCGCCGGCAGCGCCGTGCCCCGGCCCTCCGACGAGCTCCTCGCGCGGGCGCTCGCCGAACCGCAACGCCTGGTCGCCCACGACCCCGCCCACGCGCGCGGCGCGCAGAACCTCGGTCTGCTCCTGCGCAAGGCCCGCGAGCTGCTGGCCGGGGGCGGCACCGCCGAGGAGGCGCTGTGGGAGCTGTGGAACGGCACCACCTGGCCCGACCGGCTCGAACGCGCCGCCCGACGCGGCGGCGCCGCCGGACGCAACGCCGACCGTGATCTGGACGCCGTCTGCGCCCTCTTCGCCGCCGCCGCCCGCGCCGAGGAACGCAGCGGAGGCCGGGGCGCCCTGAACTTCCTGGCCGAGCTGGACGCCCAGGACATCGCCGCCGACACCCTCGCCGGCCGGGCCGCGCGCCCCGACGCCGTCCGCCTCATGACGGCCCACCGCAGCAAGGGCCTGGAATGGCGGCTCGTCGTCGTCGCCACCGTGCAGGAAGGACTCTGGCCCGACCTGCGCCGCCGCGGTTCCCTCCTGGAGGCCGACCGCATCGGACGGGACGGTCTCGCCGAGCCGCTCCCGCCCGGTGCCCTGCTGGCCGAGGAACGGCGACTGTTCTACGTGGCCGCGACCCGGGCCCGGGACCGCCTGGTGGTGACCGCCGTGAAGAGCGCCACCGAGGAGGGCGACCAGCCGTCCCGGTTCCTCGCCGAGCTCGGCGTCACCCCCCGGGACGTCGCCGGGCGGCCGCCACGCCCGCTCTCCGTCGCCGGGCTCGTCGCGGAGCTGCGCGCCACCACCGTCGACCCCGCCGCCGGCCCCGCCCTGCGGGAGGCCGCCGCCCGTCGGCTCGCCCGCCTCGCCGCCCTGCGCGACGACGACGGCCACGCCCTGGTGCCCGCCGCCCACCCCCAGCGCTGGTGGGGGCTGGCCGAACCCACCCGGTCCGCCGCCCCGCTGCGCGACCCGCGCCTGCCGGTCGCCCTGTCCGGCAGCTCGGTCGGCCAGCTGGCCACGGAGTGCTCCCTCCAGTGGTTCCTGGGCCGGGAGGTGAAGGCCGACGCGCCGGCCAGCACGGCGCAGGGCTTCGGCAACGTCCTGCACGTCCTGGCCGACGAGGTCGCCTCCGGAACGACCCCGGCCGACCTCGGCGTGCTCCTCGAACGGCTCGACTCGGTCTGGGACGCCCTCGCCTTCGAGGCGCCCTGGAAGTCGCGGCAGGAGAAGGACAACGCGCGTGCCGCGTTGGAACGCTTCCTGCGCTGGCACGTCCTGGACCGCTCCGGCCGTCGCCCGCTCGCCACCGAGCAGACCTTCGACGTCACGCTGCCCGTCGGCTCGGACGGCTCGGACGGTTTCGACGGCGCGGACGGTGCCGTGCGGATCAGGGTGCGCGGCAGCATCGACCGGGTGGAGGAGGACGCCGAGGGCCGGGTCTACGTCGTCGACTTCAAGACCGGACGCAACAAGCCCTCCACCGCCGACGTCGAACGCCACCCCCAACTCGCCGTCTACCAGCTCGCGCTGCGCGAGGGCGACCCGGCCCTGGAGGCGGGGGGCGCCGAACTCGTCCACCTGCGCGTCGGCGCGCCGAAGAAGGAGGGCGGCGACGCGCTCCCCGCCGTCCAGCGACAGGAACCCCTGTCCGCCGATCCGGCGGGGGAGTGGATCGGGGACCTCCTGGCCACCGCCGCCGGACGCGTCCTGGACGAACGGTTCTCGCCCGACCCCGGACGGCACTGCGCGCACTGCGCGTTCCGTTCCTCGTGCCCGGCCCTCCCCGAAGGCCACCACGTCGTCGAGTGACCCGCAGGGGCGGTCGGGTCCCCGGGAGCCGGGCACGGGACGTCGCCGCGCCCCGCCGACGGGCCCGCGCCGTCCGCGTGATGGGATGGCGCACCGTGCCGGTCGCGGCACGATGACCAGGGGAGGGGACGAACGAAGGTGAAGACGGGGAAGCGGAGCGTGGCGGTGGCCGCCGCCGTCGTCGTGCTGGGCCTCAGCGGCTGCGGACGGGACGACGGGGGAGCGGACGCCGAGGGCGCGGCGGGCGACGACCGCTCCTTCTACGAGCGGGCGACCAGCACCAGGCTGGAGCACATGACCGTGGACGAGCTCGAGGAGGCCACCCGCGAAGCGACGCTGGCGCTCGACTCCTTCCGGATGCGCGGCACCCTCCCCGTCGACGGGGTGACGACCGAGATGGACCTCACGCTGAGCCGGGACGCCGGCTGCTACGGCACCATGCGGCAGGACACCGGCGGCCTCGACTTCGTCGGCCTGAACGACGGAACCGGCTTCATGAAGGCCGACGCGGACTTCCTGCGCAACGGCCCCGACGAGGAACTGCCCGACCGGGCGATCGAGCTCATGGCCGACCGCTGGATCGACATGGGGTCGAGCGACAACGCCTTCGAGGACTTCTGCGACCTCGACACCCTGCTCGACGACCTGACCACCGACGACGCGGGGGGCGGCGACTCCGGCGGGTCGGACTACTCCGTGGGCGCGCCCCGTTCCTTCGAAGGCCGCGAGGTCCTGCCGATCACCGGCGAGGAGGAGGACGGCGACCCCCTGACCATCCTCGTCGCCAACGACGACGAGAACCCCCGCATCCTCCGGGTCGAGAGCGACGGACCCGAGGGCGAGGAGTCCCTCACCTTCTCCGAGTTCGACCGGCGGGTCTCCGTCGAGGCGCCCGAGGACGCCGTCACCCTGGAGGACCTCCGGGAGGAGGCGGTCGGCGGCCCCCCGACCGCCGTGTAGGAGGGCTGCTCCCCGGCCCGGTCTCCTCCGCTGTCGGAGGGGCCCGCTAGCGTCGGGGGGATGACGGCACGGCTCAGCGACCCCGGACAGCTCAGGGAGCTGCTCGGCATCCCCTTCACCGGGGAGCAGTTGGCCTGCATCACGGCGCCCCCGGCGCCGCAGGTCGTCGTCGCGGGAGCCGGGTCGGGGAAGACGACGGTGATGGCCGCCCGCGTCGTGTGGCTCGTGGGCACCGGGCAGGTCGCGCCCGACCGCGTGCTGGGCCTGACGTTCACCAACAAGGCGGCGGGCGAGCTGGCCGACCGGGTGCGCCGGGCACTCGTCACGGCCGGCGTCCTCGACACCGACCCCGCGACCCCGGACGATGAACCGGGCGAGCCGGACATCTCGACCTACCACGCCTTCGCCGGACGCCTGCTGACCGAGCACGGGCTGCGCCTGGGCGTCGAACCCACCGTCCGCCTGCTGGCCGACGCCACCCGCTTCCAGCTCGCCGCGTCCGTCCTGCGCTCCGCGACCGGCCCGTTCGACGCGCTCACCAAGAGCCTCAGCGCCCTCGTCGAGGACCTGCTCGCCCTGGACTCCGAGCTCTCCGAGCACCTCGTCGAGCCGGAGCGGCTGCGCGCCCACGACACCGAGCTCACCACGCACCTGGAGAGCGGCGCGGTCCGGCTCACCAACGCCGCCCTGCGCAAGGTGCCGCAGACCGCCCGCGGCCGGCTCCAACTGCTCGGCCTCGTCGAGGAGTACCGGGCCCGCAAACGGGAACGGGACCTCGTCGACTTCGGCGACCAGATCGCACTCGCCGCCCGCCTGGCCCGCGACGTCCCGGAGGTCGGGCGGCTCCTGCGCGAGCAGTACGCCGTCGTCCTGCTCGACGAGTACCAGGACACCTCCGTCGCCCAGCGCGTCCTCCTCGCCGGTCTCTTCGGGAACGGCACGGGCCACCCCGTGACCGCCGTGGGCGACCCGTGCCAGGCCATCTACGGCTGGCGCGGCGCGTCCGTGGCCAACCTGGACGACTTCCCCCGCCACTTCGCCGGGCCGGACGCCGCCCCCGCCGCCCGCCACGCCCTCAGCGAGAACCGGCGCAGCGGCGGACGTCTGCTGGCCCTCGCCAACGACCTCGCCGCCCCGCTGCGCGCCCGGCACGACGGGGTCGAGGCGCTGCGCCCGGCCCCCGGGGACGAACAGGCCGGGCGGGTGCGCTGCGCCCTGCTGGACACCCACGCACGGGAACTGGACTGGCTGGCCGACTCCCTCGCCCACGCGGTGCGCACCGGCACCCCGCCCGGGGAGATCGCGGTGCTGTGCCGGGGCGCCGCGGACTTCGCCGAGATCCACGCGGCCCTCGTCGCCCGCGACCTCCCCGTCGAGGTCGTCGGGCTGTCCGGGCTGCTGCACCTGCCCGAGATCGCCGACCTCGTCGCCACCTGCGAGGTCCTCCAGGACCCGACGGCCAACGCCGCCCTCGTCCGGCTGCTCACCGGCCCGCGCTGGCGCATCGGCCCGCGCGACCTCGCCCTGCTGGGCCGTCGCGCCCGGCTGCTGGCGGGCCCCCCGCCCCGCGACCGCGCCGACGCCGACGCCCGGCTCGCCGCCGCCGTCGAGGGCACCGACCCCGCCGAGATCGTCTCCCTGGCCGACGCCCTCGACACCTTCCCGAACCCGGGCCGCAGCGAGGACGACCTGCCCTTCTCCGCCGCCGCCCGGGTCCGCTTCGCCCGGCTCGCCACCGAGATCCGGGAACTGCGCCGCGCGCTGGCCGACCCGCTGATGGACGTCCTGCACCGGGTCCTCGCCGTCACCGGGCTCGAGGTGGAGCTCGCCGCGTCCCCGGAGGCACTCGCCGCCCGCCGCCGCGAGACGCTGGGCACCTTCCTCGACCTCGCGGCGGGCTTCGCCTCCCTCGACGGGGAGGCGAGTCTCCTCGCCTTCCTCGGCTTCCTGCGCACCGCCGTCCAGTACGAGAAGGGCCTGGACAGCTCGCTCCCCGGGGGAGAGAACACGGTCAAGGTGCTCACCGCGCACAAGTCGAAGGGCCTGGAGTGGGACGTCGTCGCCGTTCCCGGACTCGTCGCGGGGCAGTTCCCCAGCGAACGCGGCCAGGACTCCTGGCTCACCCAATCCCGGGTGCTGCCGCACCCCCTGCGCGGCGACGCGGCCACCCTCCCCGCGCTCACCGGGTGGACGGCCAAGGACCGCAGTGCCTACGAGGCGGCCGCCAAGGAGCACCAGGCCACCGAGGAGCTGCGGCTCGGCTACGTCACCTTCACCCGACCGCGCACCCTCCTCCTCGCCTCCGGGCACTGGTGGGGCCCCAGCCAGAAGAAGCCCCGCGGCCCCTCGCCGTTCCTCACCGCCGTACGGGACCACGTCGAGGCCGACCCCGCCCACGGCGAGGTGGAGGTCTGGGCCGACGAGCCTGCGGAGGGCACGGAGAACCCGGCCCTCGCCGGTCCCCGGCGGGAACGCGCCTGGCCGTTGCCGCTGGAACCCGCCGCCCTCAAGCGGCGCCGGGAGGCCGCCGACGCCGTGCAGGCCCATCTCGCCGCCCCGGAGTCGCCCGAGCCGGTGATTCCCGCCCAGGCGTCCGCGGCCCGGGACGCGACCGCCCCGGACACCTCCGCCGCCCCGGCGGAGGCGTCCGCCGCACGGGAGGCGTCCGGCCTCACCCCCGAGGAGGCCCGGCTGGCCGCCTCCTGGGACCGCGACCTGACCGCCCTGGCCGGAGAGCTGCGCCGTACCCGCCGTACCCGCCGCGAGGTGCCGCTGCCCGCCGTCCTGACCGCCTCCGACCTGCTCCGTCTCGCCGCCGACCCGGAACAGTACGCGCGCGACCTGGTGCGGCCGATGCCACGCCCGCCCCGACCCGCCGCCGCCCGACGGGGCACCCGTTTCCACGCCTGGGTCGAATCCCGGTACGAGAAGCTGGCCCTGCCGATGCTCGGCCCCGACGAGCTGCCGGGCGCCGAGGACGACGAGCTGCACCCCGCGGCGGCCGAGCTCGCCGACGAGCGGGACCTGGACGTCCTCAAGGACGCCTTCGCCCGCACCCCCTATGCCGACCGCACCCCGTACCGCGTCGAGGCCCCCTTCCAGCTGGAACTGGCGGGCCGGATCGTGCGCGGCCGCATCGACGCCGTCTACCGGGACGCGGACGGATTCGAGATCGTCGACTGGAAGACCGGCCGCGGCCGGCACGCGGACCCCCTCCAGCTGGCCCTCTACCGGCTCGCCTGGGCCGAGGAGCACGGGCTGGAGCCCGAAGCCGTGCGGGCCGCGTTCCTGCACGTCCGCAGCGGGCGGATCGTGCGGCCCGACGCGCTCCCCGGTCGCGCCGAGCTGGAGCGGCTGCTCCTGCACGGCGAGCACTCCGACGCCGGAACGCCCCCGCGCGCCCACCCGACCCGCCCGTCCACCGGCCCGGGCGGTGCGACGGCGACACGACCACCCGAACGGCACCGATAGGCTCGACGGGCAGCCCCGCCCGCCCGAGCACGTCGACGAGGAGCAGCGAACCGCCGTGACGACCAGCACCGAGCAGCACCCCGCGCGCCCGATCTCGTTCGCCTCCAGCGGCGGCATCGACCGCAGCGCGGGCTACCGGCTGGACGAGGCGTGGCTGGCCGCCGCCTGGAGCCACCCGACCACCCGCTGTTTCGTCGTCTCCGGCGGCCAGGCCCTCGTCGTCGACACCGACGACGGCGGCACCGAGCTCGTCACGATGCCGTCCTTCGACGCGCCGATCACCGAGTCCCACCGCTACTTCCTGGGCACGGACACCGACGGCGTGCGCTACTTCGCCCTCCAGAAGGACGCGCTCCCCGGGCGCATGGACGACCTCGCCCGCCCCGCCGGACTGCGCGAGGCCGGCGCCCTCCTCGCGGAGCGGGACACCGCGCTGCTCGTCCACGCCGTCGCGCTGGAGAACTGGCAGCGCCTCCACCGCTTCTGCTCCCGCTGCGGCGAGCGCACCGTCATCGCGGCCGCCGGCCACATCCGCCGCTGCCCCGCCTGCGGTGCCGAGCACTACCCGCGCACCGACCCGGCGGTGATCATGCTCGTCACCGACGACCGCGACCGCGCCCTGCTCGGCCGCCAGGTGCACTGGCCCGAAGGGCGCTTCTCCACCCTCGCCGGCTTCGTCGAGCCCGGCGAGTCCCTGGAGAACGCGGTGATCAGGGAGACGGCCGAGGAGGCGGGCGTCACCGTCGGCGGCGTCGAGTACGTCGGCAGCCAGCCGTGGCCGTTCCCCACCACCCTCATGCTCGGCTTCATGGCCCGTGCCGTGTCCCCCGACATCGAGGTGGACGGGGACGAGATCGAGGAGGCCCGCTGGTTCTCCCGCGAGGAGCTGGGCGGGGCGATCCGGGCGGGCGAGGTGCTGCCGATCACCGGCATCTCCATCGCCGCCCGGCTGGTCGAGCGCTGGTACGGCGGCCCGCTGCCCGTGCCGCCGCGCGGCTGACCGTCCCGCGCCCCGGCACCGCGCCCCGGCACAGCCCCGGCGGCCGGGAATCCTCGCGGCCCGTGCCGCGTTCCCCCCTGTGCCAGCCCACACGACGCGAAGGAGCACCAGCCCCATGCAGGGATCCGTGACGATGTACAGCACCACCTGGTGCGGCTACTGCCGCCGGCTGAAGGGCCAGATGGACCGCGAGGGCATCCCCTACACCGAGGTCAACATCGAGCTCGACCCGGAGTCCGCGGCGTTCGTCGAGAAGGCCAACGGCGGCAACCAGACGGTGCCGACCCTGCTCTTCGCCGACGGTTCCACGCTGACCAACCCGTCCCTGGCGCAGATCAAGGAGAAGGTCGGCGCCTGAGGCGGTGCCCCCGCCGTACGACGTCCGAGCGGGCCGGCCGCCCCCAGCCTTGGCGGTATGACGAACCCGCACCGGCTGTGGACGGCCGGCGCGGGCCGCCGGGCGGACCTGGCAGCATGGCGGGGTGACATCAGCGACGCGCCCCTCCGCCCTCCCCCGGGTCCCGGAGACGGCCGACGCGGTGCTCGACGGGCTCGATCCGGAGCAGCGCGCGGTCGCCACGGCCCTGCACGGGCCCGTGTGCGTCCTGGCCGGCGCCGGGACGGGGAAGACACGGGCCATCACCCACCGCATCGCCTACGGTGTCCGCGCCGGTGTGCTGCCCCCCGCCGGCGTCCTCGCGGTGACGTTCACCAACCGGGCGGCCGGGGAGATGCGGGGCAGGCTCCGCCAGCTCGGCGCCGAAGGCGTCCAGGCGCGCACCTTCCACTCCGCCGCCCTGCGTCAGCTCCAGTACTTCTGGCCCCGCGCCGTGGGGGGCGAGCTGCCACAGCTGCTGGACCGCAAGGCGGCCCTCGTCGGTGAGGCGGCCACCCGCAGCCGCCTGCGCCTGGACCGCACCGAGCTGCGGGACGTCACGGGCGAGATCGAGTGGGCCAAGGTCACCCGGACCGTTCCGGAGGACTACCCGGGCGCCGCCGCCCGCGCCGGGCGGCTCGTCCCCCGGGACGCCGGGGAGACGGCCCGGGTCTTCACCGCGTACGAGGAGCTCAAGCGCGAGCGGGGCCTCATCGACTTCGAGGACGTCCTGCTGCTGACCGTCGGCATCCTCCAGGACCGGTCGGACATCGCCGAGCAGGTCCGCGGTCAGTACCAGCACTTCGTCGTGGACGAGTACCAGGACGTCAGCCCCCTCCAGCAGCGGCTGCTGGAGCTGTGGCTGGGGGAGCGGGACTCCCTGTGCGTCGTCGGGGACGCCTCGCAGACGATCTACTCCTTCACCGGCGCGACGCCGGACCACCTGCTGGACTTCCGGGTCCGGCACCCGGCGGCCACCGTCGTACGCCTCGTGCGTGACTACCGCTCCACCCCGCAGGTCGTCCACCTGGCGAACGGGCTGCTGTCCCAGGCGTCCGGCCGCGCCGCCCGGCACCGCCTCGAACTGCGCTCCCAGCGCGATCCCGGGCCGGAGCCCGGCTACGGTGAGTACGCGGACGAGCCGGCCGAGGCGGAGGACACCGCCCGGCGGGTGAGGCAGCTCATCGACGCGGGCGTACCGCCGAGCGGGATCGCCGTCCTCTACCGGATCAACGCCCAGTCCGAGGTGTACGAGCAGGCCCTCGCCGACGCCGGCGTCCCGTGTCAGCTGCGGGGGGCCGAGCGCTTCTTCGAGCGCCCCGAGATCCGGGAGGCCGGTGTCGCCCTGCGCGGTGCGGCACGTGCGGGCGACAACGATCCGCTGCTCGCCGGCGTGCGCGGGCTGGCCGCACGGGTGCGCGCGGTGCTCCGGGGGAGGGGCTGGCCGCCGCAGCCCCCGGCCGGGTCGGGGGCGGTGCGCGACCGCTGGGAGTCGCTCGCGGCCCTCGTCCGCCTGGCCGAGGACGTCGAGCGGGCCCGGCCCGGGGCCACCGTGGCCGACTTCGTGGCCGAGCTGGCCCAGCGGGCCGGAGCCCAGCACGCCCCGACGGTCGAGGGGGTCACGCTGGCCTCGCTCCACGCGGCGAAGGGCCTGGAGTGGGACGCCGTCTTCCTGGTCGGGCTCTG
Source organism: Streptomyces chumphonensis (assembly GCF_014779715.1). Classification (GTDB taxonomy): domain Bacteria; phylum Actinomycetota; class Actinomycetes; order Streptomycetales; family Streptomycetaceae; genus Streptomyces; species Streptomyces chumphonensis. The sequence continues at coordinate 148,629 of NZ_JACXYU010000011.1, read as the reverse complement.
CGACGGCGTCCTGCCGATCAGCTACGCCCGCACCCCCGAACAGGTCGAGGAGGAGCGGCGCCTGCTGTATGTCGGGGTGACGCGCGCCCGGCAGCACCTGCGGTTGTCGTGGTCGTTGTCGCGCACGCCGGGCGGGCGTCCCGGCCGGCGTCCCAGCCGGTTCCTCGACGGCCTGCGGCCCGGCTCCGGTTCCGGAGCGCCGGGTTCGCCCTCGCCGGGCGCCAGCGGGTCGGTGGTGGGCGGCGGGCCCGGCGCCCAGCGGGGCGCCGAGGGGGGCGGGGAGCGGGCGCGGCCCGCTCGGCGGCGCTCCCTGGTGCGGTGCCGGGTGTGCGGCCGCACGCTGACCGACGCCGGGGAGGTCAAGCTCCTGCGTTGCGAGGGCTGCCCCTCCGACCTCGACGAAGAGCTGTACGAACGACTGCGCGAGTGGCGTTCCGCCCAGGCCGGACGGATCGGTCAGCCCGACTTCTGCGTCTTCACCGACAAGACCCTCATGGCCATCGCGGAGCGCGTCCCGGACGACGAGGGCGAGCTGCGCTCCATCGCCGGGGTCACCGCCCGCAAGGCGCGGTCCTTCGGTGCGGAGGTGCTGGCGCTGTGCGCGGGCGAGGAGTGGGACCCCGCACCCACCGCCGGACAAGCGGAATAGCCGCTTCCCGACCCGGCCCCGACGCCCCCGCTCCGACCGGCGGAAACCCGCCGGAAAAATAGTTTGCGCGCGCCGCCACGCGCCCCATAGCCTTCGGAACGTGGAGAGGGCGGGAAGCTTTCCGGCTCCGGCCGCTCCGTGCTGTACTTATCCCTGAACATGTTCGGGACCGGCTCCGGCCGGTTTCCGGCCGAGACGCCGAGAGGAGGCGAGACCAGTGATCGGAATCATCAACATCACCCCCGGCAGCACCCGTGCCCTCACGACCGCTCACTCGGTCGTTGCCACCTGCTCCCTCGGCGCCGGAGTCCCGGCCACCGGTCTGTCCGGTGTCCGGACGCGTGCCGAGCGACCGGCCGGGGCGTCCGCAGTGCTCGCGGCGGCACAGGCCAAGGCCTGCGCCTTCGCCGCGGCGGCGGCGGATGCCGGCGCAAGCCAGAAGCAGCAGTACAGCAAGCACCACACGATGTGGGCCTTCCGTGGGCCTGAACCCTGGAGAGATCCAGCCTGATCGGCGATCAGGTCGGCACCTTCCAGGGCCGCGGAACCCACACCGGGTACCGCGGCCCTTCTGTTTGCCCAGGCAGCCCGGCCACCGGCCGGACCGACAACGACAGACGAGGAAGTCACCAGTGCAGACGCACACCCCGTCACCGCAGACCGACCTGAACCCGCCTGATCCCACGGAGGACCCCTTGACCGCCTTCCCCAAGCTCACCGAGCTGGACGACGCCATCGACCGGCTCGGCGTGGCCGTTCCCTGCCGTAGCTACGACCCCGAGGTCTTCTTCGCCGAGGCGCCCGCCGACGTCGAGTACGCCAAGTCCCTCTGCCAGACCTGCCCGCTGCGCGAGGCCTGCCTCGCCGGGGCGAAGGACCGGCGCGAGCCCTGGGGCGTCTGGGGCGGCGAGCTCTTCGTCCAGGGCGTCGTGGTGCCGCGCAAGCGGCCGCGTGGCCGCCCTCGCAAGAACCCGGTCGCGGCATGAACGCCCCCGGCACGATCGACAGTCCGTCCGCCCACGGACCCGCGGAGCAGGACCCGATGAACGACATGATCTTCCCCGCCTACGAGCGCGGCAGGGCCGAACGGCCCGGCGCCCCACAGAACAGGACCCGTCAGATGCAACTCCTGCCCGAAACCTTGAGCAGGGCCCGAATACAGCAGTACCGCAGCGAGGCCAAGGCCGAGCAACTGGCGTATCAGCTGGTGCTCGCCCGGCGCATGCAGCGGAGGGCCGAACGTGCCTCCATGCGTGCCCGCAGGGCCATCGCGAGGACCGTCATGTACTGAGCACCAGGGAGGCGACCGTGATCCGGCACCGGCACAACGGTGACCACCACACGACCTGACCCAGGACAGCAGCACGGCAGAACCGGTGCGGACCGCGCCGGAACCGGGGCCGGGGCGCATCAGCGCCCCGGCCCCGGCGCGTCACACCTCAGGCAACCGTGCCCGCCACGGCGGCCGACCCGTCCGGCCCGCTCTTCTCCGCCTCGGGCGGTTCGGCCCCGTCCTCCTCGATCTCCCCGTCCTCCTCCACCGCGTCCGCGGCGAAGCCCGGGAGCCAGTCCTCCAGCTCGTCCCGCAGTCGCACGTGTGCGCCGAGCTGGCACAGCACCCCGATCGTGCTCAACCAGACGCGGTGGATCAGCAGGTACGAGGGCGGCAGGTTGAGCTGCTTGCCCAACTGGTAGGCGGGGGAGCGACGGTCGGCGAGCGTGGCCGTCTGCTTGCGCAGCCATTCCCGGGAGAACGGGAAGCTCTCCGCGACGGCGGGCTCGATGAGCGGCTGCAGGTAGTCGTACACCGCCTCCGGGTCGAGTTCGACGTCCGGCCTGACGAAGCCTTCTTCGCGCAGCACCGTGTACACCGTGTCGACGTGCCCCTCAAGCGTCGTGCGCAGCGCGACACCGATCGGCTCGGGAAGCCCCTCGGGGAGGCGGTTGACGGTGCCGAAGTCCATGACACCGAGCCGGCCGTCGTCGAGCAGCCGGAAGTTCCCGGGGTGCGGGTCCGCGTGCAGCAGGCCCGTGCGCGCGGTGCCGCTGAACAGGAACCGCGCCAGCAGCTGCCCCACGTGGTCGCGATCGTCCTGCGCACCCTCACGGATGACCGCAGCCAGCGGTGTCCCGTCCATCCACTCGGTGACCAGTACCTGCTCGCACTGGTGCACCACGTCGGGCACGCACACGTCGGGGTCCCCGGCGAACTCCGCCGCATAGGCCCGCTGGGCCTCCGCCTCCAGCGCGTAGTCCAGCTCTTCGGCCACCCGCTCCCGCATCTCGGCTATGAGGGGCTTGACCTCCATCCCCGGCACCAGGGGCCCCAGCACCCGGGCGAACCGGCCCAGCTGGGCGAGGTCCGAGAGGAGCGCCTCCCCGGCGCCCGGATACTGGACCTTGACCGCCACCTCGCGGCCGTCGTGCCACACGGCCCGGTGCACCTGGCCGATCGAGGCGGCCGCGGCCGGCTTGTCGCTGAACTCGAGGAACAGCTCCCGCCACTCCTCGCCCAGCCGCTGGGCGAGGACCTTGTGCACCGTGGCCGCGGGCATCGGCGGTGCCGCTTCCTGGAGCTTGGTGAGCGCGGCGCGGTAGGGGCCGGCCACGTCCTCGGGCAGCACCGACTCGAACACCGACATGGCCTGCCCGAACTTCATGGCTCCGCCCTTGAGGGAGCCGAGCGTGGAGAACAGCTGCTCAGCGGTGCGCTGCTGCAGTTCGGCGGCGATGGCCTCGGCGGGTCGGCCGCCGAGGCGCTTGCCGAGGCCGAGCGCCGTCCGGCTCGCGAACCCGAGCGGCAGCGCGGCCAGCTTGGCGGTCCGGGTCACTGCCTTGCGGGGAAGATCTGACATGCACCCCTCCAACTCGCGGATCGGCTCCGGCGGCTCAGGCGCCACCCGGCCCGGACGCCATGGTCACCTCTGGTGCGTCCCACGTCGAGGCTGTGGCGCCGGACACGTCCCTCTCCTGTGCCGCAGCCCCGCAGGGGCACTCCTCATACGGTCGCACAGCCTCCTCCTCGGGCCGTAGCCCGGGCAGGGTGAACGAGCAGCGCATGCCGGGCCGGGCGCCGCCGTCTCCGTCGAGAAGGCTCAGGGCGAAGGACGCGGCGGCCCCGGCCGTCACCGTCGCCAGCGCCGTGTCGCAGGCCACGGGACCGGTGCGCCGGGCCTGCCGCCACTGGCCCACCATGAGGGGCCAGGCGGGCTCCCGCGCGGCGCGCCCCCGCAGTATGCAGTCCGCGCACGCCGACTGGCCGGGAAGAACGAGCGGGCCCACGAATCCGGTGGCCTCCACCACGCCGGTGTACAGGTGTGGCCGGCCTGCGGCGATCAGCTCCCGGGCCGCTTCGGCCTCCGGGGCGTACGCTGCCAGCCCGTCGCGCGGGGCGATGATCACCAAGTCGAGACCGCCGTCCGGACGGCCGGGGGCGGCGCCTCGCGGACGGCGCGACCAGGGGGCGGACCGGACCACCGCCTTGCGCAGCGCGGACGTGCGCCGCTCGCCCGTCTGACGGGAACCCAACCCGCCGGGCGCGGTGTCCCACTCGCTCACGCAGCCGCCGTCCACGACGTCGACCCGGCCCACCCCGGCTGCCGCGAGAAGCGACGCCAGTGTGCCGCCGACGCGGCCCCCGCCCCGGACCTGGACGTGGGCGGAGCGGCGCGCCGCCAGGAGGCGTACCGCGGTTCCCGCCCTCGGGTGCACGACCGAGAGGGAGGCCAGATCCGGGCGCAACGCCTCGGGTACGGCCGCCGCCGCGCCCCGCCCGGCTGAGGCGTCGTCCAGCAGGCCGGCACCGGCCAGCCGCTCCACGACCCCGTCCGCCGCGCCGTGCCCCAGGCCGAGGCTCCTCGCCAGCTGCCTCAGCTGCTCCATGCTGCGCGTGCCGTCCAGCAGGTCGAGGAAGCTTCCCGTGGCCGTGTCCACCGGACCGAGCACGACCGCGTGCGCGGGCGTGACCCCGTACTGAACCGTGTGCCGGTCCCGCCAGCTCCTGCGCAGCGCGGACTTGATCTTCGGATGCATCTCCCGCCCCCTCCGTCATGGCGCTGCGCCCGACCTCTGCGGACGCGCGCCTGCCAACAGCCGGACCGCACCGATGCGGCCGACCCTCGCAACCGGCCTCAGCATGAACCAGATCGCCCAGGGTTGCGCTGAGTTGTCCACAGGCAGTGGGTGATGGTCGTACTAGTCATGCGCGAGAGTCACGTGGCCTCGGCAGTCGCGCTCCGGGCCGGTACCGTCGGACCGTGACCGCCGAACCTCTCGACAGCGTCCCGTCGCCGAGCTCCGCAGAAGCCCCGGACCCAGGGCGGGTCGAAGTGCGCCGCAGCGACCGCCGCCGCCGTACCGTCTCGGCCTACCGGGAGGACGGCCGCACCGTCGTGCTCATTCCCGCCCGCATGTCCCTCGCCGACGAACGGCGCTGGGTCGCGGTCATGCTCGACAAGCTCGCCGCCCAGGAGAGCCGCCGCACCCCTCCGGACGGCGAGCTGGCCGGCCGGGCCCTCGGCCTGTCCGACCAGTACCTCGGCGGCCGGGCCCGTCCCGTCTCCGTCCGATGGGTCACGAACCAGAACACCCGCTGGGGCTCGTGCACGCCCGCCGAGGGGACGATCCGGCTCTCCCACCGTCTGCAGGGCATGCCCGAGTACGTGCTCGACTACGTCCTGCTGCACGAACTGGCCCACCTCCTCGTACCCGGCCACGGGCCGGAGTTCTGGCGGCTGCTCGACGCCTACCCGCGCACGGAGCGGGCCCGCGGCTACCTGGAGGGCGTGGCCTCGGCCGGGCGGCTGCCGCACGCCCGCGGCGCACGCGACGGCTGACCTCGCGGCCGGACCGGTTAGCCTGACGCCAAGGTTCCAGCACGGATGGGGGACGGGCGTTACGCATGGCCAGGGAATTCCAACGCGGCCACAAGGCCAGACTCAGTGATCTGACGGCGGGGACGGATCTGTACATCGGCGTGCAGATCACCGGGCCCGGCCTGGCGTTCGACATCAGCTGCTTCGGACTCGACGCCGACGAACGCCTGTCGGACGACCGCTACTTCGTCTTCTACAACCAGCCGGAGTCCCCCGAGGGCGCCATCCGGCAGCTCGGCCCGCAAGCCGGCGACACCGAGTCCTTCCGGGTGACGTTCGACGAGGTCCCGGACGCCGTGCGCCGCCTGTCGTTCACCGCCACCCTCGACGGCGACGGCCAGATGTCCCAGGTCGCGCCGGGCTACCTGCGCATCGTCGCGGGGGGCGAGGAAGTCGCGCGCTACGCGTTCGACGGCTCGGAGTTCACCACCGAGCGCGCGGTCATGCTCGGAGACTTCTACGTCAAGGACGTCTGGCGCTTCGCCGCCGTGGGCCAGGGCTTCGACGGCGGGCTGGCCGCGCTGCTCCAGCACTTCGGGGGTGAGGTCGCCGAGGAGGCGCGGGCCCCGGAGGGGGAGGCGGCCGAGGCTCCCGGCTTCGCCCCGCCCGCCGGGCCCGCGCCGGCCTTCGCACCGCCGCCCGGCGGCCCGCCGTCCCCGCCTCCGGCGCCCGCCCCCGTGCAGCCCCCGCCTCCGGCGCCCGTCCCGCAGCAGCCCGCCGCGTCCGTTCCGCAGCACGCGGCTCCGACGATCGCCGCCCCGATGCCGGCTCCGGTGGCGCAGCCCCCCGGACCGCCCCAGCCGCCGCCGGGCTCCTACGCACCGCCCGGCGTGCCCGCGCAGGCGTCGCCCCCCGGCTTCGGCCAGCAGCCGCCCGGCCAGGCCGTCCCCGGCGGGTACGGGGTTCCCCAGCAGGGCGGCGCCGGGCTGCGCGTCAGCCTGGAGAAGTACCGAGAGGTCCCCGTCGGCCGGCGCTGGACGCTCCAGAACGGCCAGCTGGTGCGCGCCGACCTCGGCGTCGACCCGCAGCCCGTGCTCGCGCGCCAGGGCAGCATGGTCCTGTACCAGGGCGACGTCGACTTCAGCCACAAGAGCGCCGGTTTCGTCGGGCGGGTGGTCGGGCAGGCCACCGGCCAGGAGATGCAGCTCATGCGCTGCGCCGGTCGCGGTCAGGTCTTCTTCGCCGACGACAGCAGCCATCTCCATCCGATCGAGCTCCAGGGCGACGGGATCTGCGTCTCGGCGGAGAACGTGCTGGCCTTCGACGAGACGCTGCACTACGAGGTGCGGCGCATCGAGGGGCACGGAATTCCGGGCGGGGTGCTGTTCACGATGCAGTTCCAGGGCACCGGCACCGTCGTGGTCAAGACGCACGGCACTCCCGTCGTGCTGCCCGTCACCCCGATGACGTACGCCGACGCGCAGGCGGTCGTCGCCTGGTCGTCCGCCGCGCAGGTCATCGTCTCCAGCCAGGTCCGGCTGCGGCGCACGGCCTATCCCGGGCACAGCGGCGAGAGCGTCAACCTCCAGTTCCGGGGCGCCCCCGGCAACTTCATCGTCGTCCAGCCCTACGAGGTCTGAGGGAGCCCGTCATGACCCAGCAACCGCTCGCGGGCTACGCCCCGACGCCGCCGGCCGCCCGGATGGAGAACCACGGCAGCCACATCCTCAAGGTCGCCATGGCCTCCGGGCAGGACGTGTACGCCCGCACCGGATCCATGATCTCCTACGAGGGGTTCGTGCAGTACGAGCCCAACCCGCCGGCCGTGCGGCAGCAGGCCGCCCAGTGGCTCACCGGCGAGGGCGCGCCGCTGATGCGCTGCCACGGCGACGGTCTGCTCTACCTCGCCGACTACGGAGCCGAGGTCGTCGTCGTGCACCTCGCCGACGACTCCGTCTCCGTCAACGGCACCAACCTCCTCGCCTTCGACGCGCACCTCCAGTTCGGCGTCGAGCGGGTGAAGGGCCTGGCCAAGCTGGCCGGACAGGGCCTGTTCAACGTCACCGTCGCCGGTACCGGCTGGGTGGCCCTGACCTCCCGCGGGACCCCGGTCGTCGTGGACTGCGGCCGGGGCGAGGACGAGACGTACGTCGACCCGGACGCGCTGGTCGCCTGGTCGACGAGGCTCAAGGTGAAGGGCAAGCGCAGTTTCAAGGCATCGGCCCTGATCGGGCGGGGCAGCGGGGAGGCGTTCCAGCTCGGGTTCTCCGGGCAGGGCTTCGTCGTGGTCCAGCCCAGCGAGGACAGCGCCGACCGCCTGCGCGTGCGCGGCTGAGGGGGAGGAACACCATGCAGAGTCCGCTTTTCGCACACACCGAGGTGCAGGACGCGCCGCCGTTCGCCCTGCAGAACGACAAGATGCTGCGCGTGGCCGTGAGCGGGCGGCGGGACGTGCTCGCCCGCAAGGGCAGCATGATCGCCTACCAGGGGCAGGTCCAGTTCGACGGCGAGTACCAGCCCCGGGGTCGGCGCCGGGGCGCCGACCACCTGGAACTGATGCGCTGCTCGGGCGAGGGCACGGTCTTCTTCGCCAACCTGGCACAGGACGTGCACGTGCTGGAGGTGCCGCGCGACGGCCTGACCGTGGACAGCGGTTACGTCCTGGCACTCGACTCGGGGCTCCACTGGGAGGTCATCAGCGTCGACAGCCAGTACGGCATCTCGGGCACGGGAAAGTACAACCTGCTCATCACCGGTCAGGGACAGCTGGCCCTCATGACCTCCGGGAAGCCGCTCATGATGCCGGTGACCCCGGAGCGCTACGTCAGTGTCGACTCGGACGCCGTCGTCGCCTGGTCGACCGGTCTGACGGTCCAGATGCAGGCCCAGACCAGCTCCTCCGGCGTGTGGCGCCGCCGGGGCAACACCGGCGAGGGGTGGGAGCTGAACTTCATGGGCCACGGCTTCGTCCTCGTCCAGCCCAGCGAGCTCCTGCCGCCGCAGAACGCGCGGCTCGGTGGTGGCGTGCGCGGCCAGTTCGGCATGGACCGCCCGACCGGGGGCAACGTCTTCACCAACTGACCGGCCCGTCGGCGGCGCCCGCCCCCCGCGCAGGGCTGGCGGGCGCCGCGCCGGCGGCCGGCCCGGTCCCGGACGCCGCTCAGAGCAGCTGCCGGGCCCGTTCCACGAGCCGCACGACGGAGGCGTCGGCCACCTCGGCCACCTCGTCGAAGGCGAACCACCGCAGCTCCAGCGACTCGGCGCTGACCGTCTCCACCGATCCGGGCGGAGCGAGGGCCACGTACTGCACGTCGAGGTGCCAGGCACACGGCGTGTGGTGCCGGTCCAGCCGGGCGGGGCCACCGGGCAGCAGCGAGAGCCCCGCCACACCGGACTCCTCGGTCGCCTCCCGCAGGGCGGCATCGGCCAGCGTCGCGTCCTGCGGCTCGCAGTGCCCGCCGGTCTGCAGCCACATGCGCAGCTTCCCGTGCAGCGTGAGCAGCGCACGGCCGGCGGCGGCGTCGACGACGAGCGCGCTCGCCGTCAGATGACCGGACGCGCAGGAGCGCCGCACGGCGTCCGGCCGGGACGCCAGGTGGTCCAGGTACGCCTGCCGCAACCGCTCCTGCGACCCGGGCGGTGCGGACCACTCCTTCAGCGTCCGCACCGCGTCCTCGTGCAGGCTCACCGGGCGTCGTCGCCCTTGCTCCCGTCGCCGCCCTCGCCCCGGCGGTCCCCGTCTCCGTCGGCGTCCCCGTCGGTGCGCTTCCCGGGACCCTCCGGTGCCGTGCCCTCCGCCGCCGCGCCCAGCATCCGGTCCAGCTCGGAGAAGTCCGGGTGCTCGTGGTGGACGAAGCCGTCGGGGTCGTCCAGGTCGGCGGCGGTCGGCAGCATGTCGGGGTGCTCCCACAGGGCGTCCCGGCCCTCGGCCCCGCGAGCGTCGGCCAGGGAGGCCCACAGCCGGGAGGCGTCCCGCAGCCTGCGGGGGCGCAGTTCCAGACCGATCAGTGTCGCGAACGTCTGCTCGGCCGGGCCGCCGGTCGCCCGCCGTCGGCGCAGCGTCTCCCGCAGTGCGTCCGCTCCGGGCAGGTGCGGCTGCGCCGCGGCGTGCACGACGGCGTCCACCCAGCCCTCCACCAGGGCCAGCGCCGTCTCCAGCCGGGCGAGCGCCGCCTTCTGCTCCGGGGTGTCCTCGGGCTGGAACATGCCCTGCTGCAGCTTCTCCTGCAGTTCCTCGGGGCGGCTCGGGTCGAGCTGTCCGACGACGTCCTCCAGCTTGGCCGTGTCGACGGCGATGCCCCGCGCGTAGCCCTCCACCGCGCCGAACAGGTGTGAGCGCAGCCACGGCACGTGGGCGAACAACCGCTGGTGGGCCGCCTCCCGCAGGGCCAGGTACAGCCGGACCTCCTCCTGCGGGACGCCCAGGCCCTCGCCGAAGGCCGTGATGTTGCGCGGCAGGAGGGCGGCCTTGCCCGCCGGGCCGAGCGGCAGGCCCACGTCCGTCGAGCCGACGACCTCTCCGGCGAGGACACCGAGTGCCTGGCCGATCTGGGTGCCGAACATCGCGCCGCCCATCGACCGCATCATGCCGAGCAGCGGGCCGGCCATGGCCTGCATCTCCTCGGGCAGGACGTCTCCCATGGCGGCGCCCACCCGCTCCGCCACCGGGTCGACCAGTTCCTTCCACACCGGCAGCGTCGACTCCACCCACTCGGCACGGCTCCAGGCCACCGTGGCCCCGGCGCCGGAGGGCAGGGAGGTCACGCCGTCGAGCCACAGGTCGGCCAGGCGCAGCGCCTCTTCGGCCTGGGCCCGCTCCTGGGGGCCGACACTCGCGTCCTTGGAGCCGTCGGCCGCGCCCTGGGCGACGGTCTGCCGGGCGATGTCCTTGGCCATGTCCCAGTTGACCGGACCGCCCTCGTAGCTGAGCATCTGGCCGAGCCGCTGGAAGGCCGCGCCGAGGTCGTTCGGGTTCATCCCGCCGGGGCCGCCCAGCGAGCCGAACATGGCGGCGAGGGGGTTGTCGGGGTCGCCCGGCCCGCCCGGCATGCCGCCGAAGCCGAAGGGGTTCCCGCCCTCGCCGCCCTTCTTCCGGCCGTCGTCGCCGTCCTCCGGCTCCTCGGGCGGGAGGCCGAATCCGAATGGGGTGTCACTCACGGAAAGTCCTCGGCTCTGTCGGTGGGTCGTCGGGTCGGCCGGGCCCGGCAGATCGGTGCAGGTCCGTGGCCGGCCCGGTGGACCGCGTGCGGAAGGCGCGGGGAGCGCCGGAACCGCCGCGTCGGGTGGGTGGGTCCTTACGGGAACGGCCCACCCGTTTCGCGGGCACTCCCTCCAGCCTAGACACCTGTCAGGCAGGATGGGGCCTGCGCACCCGTACCAGAGACAACCACTGGAGCAGCCCGGTGAGTTCCCCCGAACACCACGTTCGCGCAGCGCGAAACGGCGCTGCCGGTCCCGTCGTCGCCGTCACCGGCGCGGCGCACGGGGTCGGCGCGCTGCTCACGGCGCGACTGGCGGCGTCCCCGGCGATCAGGCAGGTCGTCGGCCTGGACGAGGAGCGCGGCGAGACGGAGGGCGTGCAGTGGCACACGCTCGACGTCCGCGACCCCGCCCTCGCGGAGCGCCTGCGGTCGGGCGAGGACGGCGGCGAGCCGGTCGACGTCGTCGTCCACCTGGCCCTGGACCTGGACCTGGAGTCCGACGGTGAGGCGCGGACCGCCTACAACGTGCGCGGTACGCAGACGGTGCTGACGGCGGCCGCCGCGGCCGGGGTGCGGCGCGTCGTGCTGTGCACGTCCGCCATGGTCTACGGCGCCCTGCCGGACAACGACGTGCCGCTCGCGGAGGACGCCGAGCTGCGCGCCACCGCCGAGGCGACCGGCGTCGGCGACCTGCTGGAGATCGAGCGGCTCGCCGAACGCGCGCCCCGGGCGCATCCGGGCCTGAACGTCACCGTGCTGCGTCCGTCCGTGCTCGTGGGCGGCGTGGACACGGCGCTGACCCGCTACTTCGAGTCACCGCGCCTGCTCGTGGTCGCCGGGTCCCGGCCGTGCTGGCAGTTCTGCCACGTCGAGGACCTGGTCAGCGCGCTGGAGTACGCCGTGCTGGAGGAGGTGGACGGTGAGCTGGCCGTCGGGTGCGACGGGTGGCTGGAGCAGGAGGAGGTGGAGGAGCTCTCGGGTATCCGGCGGATGGAGCTGCCCTCGGCGGTCGCGCTGGGCGCCGCCTCCCGGCTGCACCGTCTCGGCCTGACGCCCTCGCCCGCCGGCGACCTGGCGTACACCATGTACCCCTGGGTCGTGAGCGGCTCCCGACTGCACGACGCGGGATGGCGTCCCCGGTGGACCAACGAGGAGGTGCTGGCCGCGCTCCTGGACGAGGTCGAGGGCCGGCACACGGTCGCCGGACGCAGGCTCGGCCGCAAGGACGCCGCGACGACACTCGGGGCCGCCGGTGCGACCGTCGCGCTGGTGGGCACGGCGGCGCTGGTCCGTCGGGCCCGCAGGCGCCGCGGCCGCTGACCCCGCTCGGAATCTGCGGCACCCGTGCGCCCGGACGGTGGAAGGTCGTTTCCGAAACCACGCCGTGTGCGGCAGCATGAGCCCATGGCACACACGCACGACGCAGCCCACCACCCCGGCGAACAGGGCGCCGCCGACCCGATCCGCCTGCTGGCCGTCCGGGAGACACCGCTCTCGCTCGACGAGGTCTTCGCCGCCGTGGGGGACAGCGCGGCGGGCGGCACGGCCCTCTTCGTGGGCACCGTGCGCGACCACGACGGCGGCAGCGACGTCGACCGCCTCGGCTACTCCGCCCACCCGAGCGTGGAGGCCGAGATGCGGCGGATCGCCGAGCGCGTCACCGCCGAGTTCCCCGTTCGGGCCCTGGCCGCCGTCCACCGGGTGGGTGACCTCCGGGTGGGTGACCTGGCGGTGGTCGTCGCCGTCTCCTGCCCCCACCGGGGCGAGGCGTTCAGCGCCTGCCGCAAGCTCATCGACGACCTCAAGCACGAGGTGCCGATCTGGAAGCACCAGGTCTTCGCCGACGGCACCGACGAATGGGTCGGCGCGGGCTGACGCCGAGCGGGCACACGTCCGGTTGCACGCCTGGAAAGTGGCCCCAAGAGTGGGAATCTCCGCACTGTCCGTTCGCGTGCCGCCGTCCCGTGGAGGCCGGCGGCGGGACCGGGAGGTTCGCATGGCGTCGCTGGTCTGGCTCCTCATACCCCTGGCGGGGGCGATATACGCGGCCTCCTGGGCCTCCTGGGCCGCCCGGCGGTCCGCCGAGCGGGGTACCGGCGACGCCGCCGGGGTCGCCGGCTACGACGCGTTCCGTTCCGTGATGGAGCGGTCCGCCGCCGAGCGCCACCGCCGCTCCGGGGCCGCCGGGGGAGGGGCCCCGAGCCCGTCCACACCGCTCCGCCCGGCCCGCCGGAGCCCACCCCGGACGGCCCGTCCCGAGCGGCCGGGTGACCGGCCGGTCCCGTAGTGTCGGGGCATGTCTCGCCGTCACGCCACGATCCTCGCCTCCACGCTGCTCCTCATAGCGATGCTCTGCGCGGTGGCCCTGGTGCGGGTGCCCTACTCCGAACTCTCCCCCGGGCCGACCGTCAACACGCTGGGCGAGTACGGCGGCGAGCCCGTGCTCAGCATCGACGGCCGGGAGTCCTACGACACCGCCGGGAACCTCAACATGACGACGGTCCGCGTGACCGGCGCGGACTACGAGATGACCCTCGGCGAAGCCCTCTACAGCTGGATCTCGGACGACGCCGCCGTCGTTCCGCACGAGTCCCTCTACCCCGACGGCACGACGGCCGAGGAGGCCGAGCAGGAGAACGCCGAGGAGTTCTCCCGGTCGCAGGAGTCCGCCAAGGTCGCGGCGCTGCGTGAGCTGGGTATCCCGGTCGCCGAGCGGACCGTGGTCAAGGCCGTCGTCAAAGACGGCCCGGCCGAGGGCACCCTGCGCGCCGGTGACGTCATCAAGGCCGTGGACGGTTCCCCGGTGACGGAGCCGTCGGAGGTCGCCGAGCTGGTCACCGCCCACGAACCCGGCGAGGACGTCGTCTTCACCGTCGTTCCCGTCAAGGCCGCCACGGCCGCCGAGGAGGCCGGCGAGGACCCGGCGGCGGCGGAGACGCGCGAGGTCACCCTCACCACGACGGCGGCCGAGGACGACCGCGCCATCGTCGGCATCCAGGCGGGGACGGCGCACACGTTCCCGTTCGAGATCGACATCCGGCTCGCGGACGTCGGCGGCCCCAGCGCCGGGCTCATGTTCGCCCTCGGGATCACGGACAAGCTGACCGAGGAGGACCTGACCGGCGGCACGTTCGTCGCCGGTACGGGAACCATCACCCCCGACGGGGAAGTGGGGCCGATCGGCGGCGTGACGATGAAGACCCTCGCCGCGCGCGCCGCCGGAGCCCGCTACTTCCTCACCCCCGAGGCCAACTGCCCCACGGCCGCCAAGGCCCGCCCGGACGGCCTCACGCTGGTCGAGGTCGCCACCATGGACGACGCCCTGGCGGCGCTGGAGGACATCCGCGCGGACGACACCGAGTCGCTCCCCGTGTGCGCCGCGAACTGACCCGTGCCGCCGCCCGGGCACCGGGCGCACCGCCGGAACCGGCGGTGCGGCGGGATCAGCCGGTGAACGTCGCCGTCAGCGCCTCGGCGAGTCCGGGGACGAGGTCCGAGCCCGTCAGCACCTCGGTCGCTGCGTCCTTCTCCCGCAGCCGCAGGGCGGCCTCCCGCTCACCGTCCCGCAGGACGGCCACCGTCATCCGCACCTCCTGCCGTTCCGGGTGCCGGGCGACCCACGCCGCCAGCGCCTCCTCGTCCAGGTCCGTGGGGACCGAGCCCTCGGCCGTCGGGGGGAGCATCAGCCGTTCGACGGTCAGGGCGCAGCCCGTGACCGCGTCCGGCCAGGCGATGGTGCCGAGGAACTCGTCCAGTGGCAGTCCGTCGGGCAGTTCGTCCTGCTCGACGGGGGTGAGTCCGGCGCTCGGTCGGCCGGCGTCGGGGTCGGCGTCCGGACCGGACAGGCCGAGGCGTTCCGCCAGCTCCGGCTCGTCGGCCTGGAGCTGCGCGGTGTCCACGAGGGCGAAGAGGCGGGCGGGCTGGTCCCAGCCGAGCCCGGAGGCGTAGTCGTCGATTTCCAGCACGGCACGGGTCAGTGGTGACGCGGCCAGGGGGGTTCCGTCCAGGGGAAGGTTGCTCATGCTCATATCGTGCCTTCTGATGCCCCGGGAACGGGAACCGAGTAAAGCTTCGTTAAGTTGACCAGAGTGAGCCCTGCCGTTACGGGGCCGCATCATCCATCGCGATCTTCGAGGTGCGCACCTTGGCTTTCCAGATGCCGGACCGGGGCTCAGGGGGCCCCACCGGGCCACGGATCAGAGTCGGCCAGCCATCCCGGCGCGCCAAGACGCTGCTGCTGACAGCAGGCGTACTGGCCGTGCTGGCCATGCTTTTCGTCATGTTCGCCGGGTTCTGGACCGACTGGCTGTGGTATCGGTCCCTGGACTTCACGACGGTCTTCACCACCACGTTGTGGACGAAGATCGGCCTGTTCGCCGTCTTCGGCGTCCTTATGGGCCTCGCGGTCGGGCTGAACATCTGGCTCGCGCACCGGCTGCGTCCGCCGCTGAGCGCGATGTCGATGGAGCAGCAGAGCCTCGACCGCTACCGGATGGCCGTCGCGCCGTTCAAGAAGTGGATACTGATCGGCGTCACCGCCCTGGTGGCCCTCATCGCCGGGGCCTCGGCCTCGGGCCAGTGGCGCACCTGGCTCATGTGGGTGAACGGCACCGCGTTCGGTGAGCAGGACGCGCAGTTCGGCAAGGACATCTCGTTCTTCGCCTTCGACCTGCCGTTCTACCGTTTCCTGCTGAGCTTCGGCTTCGCCGTGGTCGTCCTGTCGCTGATCGCCGCCGCGCTCGTGCACTACCTCTACGGCGGCCTCCGTCTGACGACGCCCGGCGCACGGGCCACGACGCAGGCCACGGGGCACCTGTCGGTGCTGCTCGGCCTCTTCGTCGCGCTGAAGGCCGTGGCCTACTGGCTGGACCGCTACGGGCTCGCGGTGAAGTCCAGCGACATCCGGGGCACAGACGACTGGACGGGGCTGCGCTACACCGACGCCAACGCCTACCTCCCGGCCAAGACGATCCTCTTCTTCATCGCCGGGATCTGCGCGCTGCTGTTCTTCGCGGCCCTGTGGCGCCGCACCTGGCAGCTGCCGATGATCGGTCTGGGGCTGCTGGTCCTGTCCGCCATCCTGATCGGCGGGCTCTACCCGGCGATCGTCGAGCGTTTCCAGGTCCAGCCGAACCAGCAGGCCAAGGAGACGCCGTACATCCAGAAGAACATGGAGGCCACGCGCCAGGCGTACGGCATCGACGGCGTCGAGTACCGGGACTACGAGGGCCAGTCCCAGGAGGAGGCCGAGGCCGACGAGGGGGAGACGCAGGAGAGGAACCAGCGGGAGCGGGACGCGGTGAGTGACACCGCCAGCATCCGGCTGCTGGACCCGAACGTCGTCTCTCCGGCCTTCCGCCAGTCGCAGCAGGTGCGCGGCTACTACACCTTCCCCGAGAACCTCGACGTGGACCGCTACGAGGGGCCCAACGGCGCGGAGCAGGACACGGTCGTCGGCCTCCGCGAGATCAACATCGCGGGCGTGCCCGAGGGCAACTGGATCAACAACCACTTCAAGTACACCCACGGCTACGGGGTCGTCGCGGCCAAGGGCACCGAGGTGGACTACGAGGAGGGCGGTGGCACCCCGGTCTTCACCGAGAGCGACCTGCCTCCCCAGGGCCAGCTCCCCGAATACCAGCCGCGTGTCTACTACGGCGAGAAGACGACGATGTACTCCATCGTCGGCGGGCCGCAGCAGGAGCTGGACTACGTCGCCGACGACCAGGAGAAGCTGTACACCTACGAGGGCAAGAGCGGCGTCGACATCTCCGGGACGTTCAACCGGGCGGCGTACGCCATGGCCTTCGGTGAGCCGAAGATCCTGTACTCCGGTGCCATCGGTGACGGTTCGCGCATCCTCTACAACCGCACGCCCAAGGAGCGGGTCGAGGCGGTCGCCCCGTGGCTGACGATCGACGGTGACCCGTACCCGGCCGTGGTCGACGGGAAGATCCAGTGGATCGTCGACGCCTACACGACGTCGAACGGCTACCCGTACTCCTCGCGCACGACCCTGGGGGACACCACCCAGGACGCGCTGACCGACGGCCAGCGCACGGTGCTCGCCCAGCAGGACCAGGTCAACTACATCCGCAACTCGGTCAAGGCCACCGTGGACGCCTACAGCGGTGAGGTGAAGCTGTACGAGTGGGACACCAAGGACCCGGTGCTGAAGACCTGGATGAAGGCGTTCCCCGGCACGGTCGAGCCGCGCTCGGAGATCAGTGAGAACCTGCTGGACCACCTGCGGTACCCGCAGGACCTGTTCAAGGTCCAGCGCGAGCTGCTGACGCGGTACCACGTGGAGAGCGCCAGCCAGTTCTACAGCGGCAGCGAGCGCTGGCAGATCCCGACGGACACGACACGGGACAACGAGCCCGTGCCGCCGTACTACCTCAGCATGAAGATGCCCGGTCAGGACGAGAAGAGCTTCTCGCTGACCACCACCTTCAACCCCAACAACAGGGAGACGCTGGGCGCCTTCATGGCGGTGGAGTCGGACGCCGAGACGGACGACTACGGGACGATCCGCGTGCTCAAGGTGCCGACGTCGATGGAGGTGTCCGGGCCGCAGCAGGTGCAGAGCCGGTTCAACTCCGATCCACAGATCGCCGAGTCCATCAACATCCTCGAAAGAGGCGACTCGGAGGTCGAGTACGGCAACCTGCTGACGATCCCCATGGACGACGGCATGCTCTACGTCGAGCCGTTGTACGTGCGCGGTGCGGACACCAACTACCCGCGTATGCGCAAGGTGCTGGCCGCCTACGGGGGCGAGATCGCCTACGAGGACACCCTGTCCGACGCGCTCAACGAGGTCTTCTCGGTCAGCGGCGAGGGCGAGCAGCCGGCGGAGCCGCGGCCCGAGCAGCCGGAGCAGCCGGAGGAGGAGCAGCCGGAGGAGGAGCCCGGTCAGCCGTCCGAGCCCGGTGATCCGACGGCTCTGGCCGAGGCGCTGCAGGACGCCCAGGACGCGTACGAAGCCGGAGAGCAGGCACTCCAGGAGGGTGACTGGGAGGCGTACGGCCGCGCCCAGGAGGACCTCCAGGACGCCCTGCGGCGGGCTGAGGACGCCGGGAGCGGCGGGGAGGACACCGGCGGCGGAGAGGCGTGACCGAGGGCACGCGGCCGTGCTGAAGGGGCCGCCCCGCGCCGTGGTAGTGTGGTCTACACAACGGCGCGGGGTGGAGCAGCTCGGTAGCTCGCTGGGCTCATAACCCAGAGGTCGCAGGTTCAAATCCTGTCCCCGCTACTGCACGGAAGGGCCCGGAGTCATCGACTCCGGGCCCTTCCGCTGTTCCGAGTCAATGAGGAGCGCCAACTCTTCCTCGCACGAAGGAGTTTGAACTCTCGTCATATCGGGAAGTCGACAAAACGCCGAAGCGACCTCTCGGGTTGCGGCATATCAGATGTACCCGGGTTGCAGGTGGTGCGACGATGGACGTTATGGGGGAGATGACGAGGCTTGACGGCGCGGAGCGCCGGGACGCCCCACATGTCGCCGAGGTCGATGACGCCCGGAACGTCCTCGCCGTCGCATCCGTGGCAGCGGCGCGAGCGACGTCCTCACCGGTCCACGGTGTGCCGGCGCTGAGCGCGCTCGGCGCGGACCTGCTGCGGCGGGGAGAGCTCGACGAGGCCGAGCCGCACCTGAGGGCTGCCGCCGCGGCGGGGGACCGGGCGGCCGTGAACAACCTGGGCGTCCTGCTGCACCAGCGTGGTCGCGCCGAGGATGCCGCCGCGTGCTGGCGCAGCGCGGCCGTGGCCGGATCCGCCGCCGCCGCTCACGCCCTGGGCAGGTACCACCGCGAGCGCGGTGACGAGTCCGCCGCGTGCTACTGGCTGCGGCAGTCGGCCGAGGCCGGGCACACGCTGGGCGCCTACGCCCTGGCCGACCTGCTCGACCACCGTGGCGAGGACGGTGCCGAGGCCTGGTTCAGGGCCGCCGCCGAAGGCGGCCACCGCGAGGCCGCCCACCGGGTCGCACTGCACCTGCTGACCGACTCCGACAGGGGCGCGCAGACGGCCGAACCGTGGTTCCGGCAGGCCGCCTCACGGGGTCACAGCGGTGCCGCGCTGCACCTCGGCGTGCTCCTGGAGGAGCGGGGCGACACCCGGGAGGCAGGACGCTGGTACCTGATCGCCGCCGGTGAGGGGGAGCCCGGCGCGGCGTGTGCGCTCGGCTTCCTGCTCCGTGACGCGGGCAACGAGGAGGCCGCGGAGGAATGGTGGCGCCGTGCCGCCCGCGAGGGTGACGGAAACGCCGCCAATGCTCTCGGTGCTCTCCACGCCGAACGGGGTCAGCGGCCGGAGGCGGAGCGCTGGTACGTGGCGGCCCTGGAGGCCGGTGACATCAACGGTGCCTTCAACCTCGGCCTGCTCTGCGCCGGCCAGGGCCGCGAGGCGCAGGCTGAGCAGTGGTACCGCAAGGCGGCCTACGCCGGGCACACCGAGGCGGCCAACGCCCTGGCCGTGCTCCTCCTCCAGCGGGGCGACACCGACGGTGCGGAGCCGTGGTTCTCCAAGGCCGCCGAGGGGGGCAGCGTGGACGCCGCCTTCAACCTGGGCATCCTGCACTCCGGTCGCGGGGCGCTGGACGAGGCCATGCGGTGGTACCGGCAGGCGGCCGAGGCGGGGCACGCGGAGGCCGCGCTGCAGGTCGGCGGCTCGCTCCTGCGCGAGGGCGACGAGAACGCGGCCGAGCACGTGCTGCGTCGTGCGGCGGAGGGCGGCAGCGTGGAGGGGGCGTTCCGGTTGGCCTCGCTGCTGGAGCACCGCAGCGCGGGCGGGCCGCCGCAGGAGGGTGTGCCGGAGTACGAGCGGTGGTACGCCGACGCGGCCGGGGCCGGTCACCGTCGGGCGCAGGTGCGGGTCGGCCTGTGTGCGGCCGCGCGCGGCGACGTCGTGGAGGCCGCGCGCTGGTACCGCACGGCGGCGGAGGAGGGCAGCTCCAGCGGTGCCTTCAACCTGGGACTGCTGCTGGTGCGCGAGGGTGCCGAGCCCGAGGCGGCGTTGTGGTGGGCCCGTGCGGCGGAGGCCGGCCACGGCCGGGCGGCGTTGCAGCTGGCGCTGCTCACGGCCCGGCGCAACGAGCTGGCCGAGAGCCGACGCTGGTGCGCCCGTGCGGTCGAGCTGGGCCCGGCCGCTGTGGCGGAGCGCGCCGCCCGGCTCAGCGACGCCCTGCACTCCGAGCTGTCCGCGTGAGCCGAACCCCGCCGTCGTCTTGATTTGCGCTGGTCGTCACCCCACGGCTAGAGTGAGGACCACAACGACGCGGGGTGGAGCAGCTCGGTAGCTCGCTGGGCTCATAACCCAGAGGTCGCAGGTTCAAATCCTGTCCCCGCTACTGCAAGCCGGTGGCCCGGAACCGCAAGGTTCCGGGCCACCGGCTTTTTCCACGCCTGGCCCGGGGCTCCGGCGCACGGGGTGGTGTGCGGCGGCGTCGGGTGAGGGTCTCCGGCCCGACGGAGGTGCCCGGTGCTCCGCTCGCCGAGGGGCGTTACGCCGCGGTGGCGCAGGTGGGGCACACACCCCGGTAGATCACGGACGCCTCGGAGATGCTGAACCCGTAGCGCTCGCTCTCGGGGAGGGAGCCCAGCGGATCCGAGGCCGGGTGCACGTCGCGGATGGTGCCGCAGCGGGAGCACACCAGGTGCTGATGGGTGTGGTGGGCGTTCGGGTCGTAGCGCTTGGCCCGCCCGTCCGTGCTGACCTCGATCACCTCGCCGAGCGCCACGAGTTCGCTCAGGGTGTTGTAGACCGTCGCGCGAGCGATCTCAGGAAGCTTCTCGGCGGCGCGGGCGTGCACCTCGTCGGCGGTGTAGTGCACGTGGTCACCGTCGAGGACCTCGGCGACGACGCGCCGTTGCGCGGTGAGCCGCCAGCCGCGATCGCGCAGTCGGTCCAGAAGGTCACTCATCGATTCCACCCATCGTTCAGGTGGGGCCAGCTTAACAGTGGCTCCCGCCTGGTCGGACACTGTACGAGTTTCATATTCATCTTGACTTGGATTGAGTCTAATGTAGGCTCGGCGTCGGCGACAGCCAAGGGACAGGACAGACGCAGGAGGCGTGAGAGTGACTGCTCAGAGCGAGACGACCGGTCCGCTGACCACGGAGGCCGGTGCTCCCGTCGCGGACAACCAGAACAGCCAGACGGCGGGCGTGGGCGGTCCCGTCCTGGTGCAGGACCAGCTCCTCCTGGAGAAGCTGGCCCACTTCAACCGCGAGCGGATCCCGGAGCGGATCGTGCACGCGCGGGGCGCCGGTGCCTACGGCACCTTCACCGTGACCGCCGACGTGACCCCCTACACCCGGGCGGCGTTCCTCTCCGAGATCGGCAAGCAGACCGAGGTCTTCCTGCGCTTCTCGACGGTGGCCGGGAACCTCGGCGCGGCCGACGCCGTCCGGGACCCGCGCGGCTTCGCGCTGAAGTTCTACACCGAAGAGGGCAACTACGACCTCGTCGGCAACAACACCCCGGTGTTCTTCATCAAGGACGCCATCAAGTTCCCCGACTTCATCCACACCCAGAAGCGCGACCCGTACACGGGCTCGCAGGAGGCGGACAACGTCTGGGACTTCTGGGGCCTGTCGCCGGAGTCCACGCACCAGGTGACCTGGCTCTTCGGTGACCGGGGCATCCCCGCCTCCTACCGCCACATGGACGGCTTCGGCTCCCACACCTTCCAGTGGACCAACGAGGCCGGCGAGGTCTTCTGGGTCAAGTACCACTTCAAGACCGACCAGGGCATCGAGTGCCTGACCCAGGACGAGGCCGACGTCCTCGCGGGCAAGGACCCGGACAGCCACCAGCGTGACCTGCGGGAGTCGATCGAGCGAGGCGACTACCCGAGCTGGACGGTCTCCGTCCAGATCATGCCGGCGGCCGAGGCCGCCTCCTACCGCTTCAACCCGTTCGACCTGACGAAGGTGTGGCCGCACGCCGACTACCCCTGCGTCGAGATCGGCAAGCTGGAGCTCAACCGCAACCCGGAGAACATCTTCGCCGAGGTCGAGCAGTCGATCTTCTCCCCGCACCACTTCGTGCCCGGTATCGGCCCCTCCCCGGACAAGATGCTCCAGGGGCGCCTGTTCGCCTACGGCGACGCGCACCGCTACCGCGTCGGCATCAACGCCGACCACCTGCCGGTCAACCGCCCTAAGGCCGGCGAGGCCCGCAGCCACGGGCGCGACGGCGTCATGTACGACGGCCGGCACGGCCGGGCGAAGAACTACGAGCCGAACAGCTTCGGCGGTCCCTTCGAGACCGGCCGCCCGCTGTGGGAGCCGCTGCCCGTCTCGGGGGTCACCGGCGAGCACGAGGCGCCGGCGCACGCCGAGGACGACGACTTCGTCCAGGCGGGCAACCTGTACCGGCTGATGTCGGAGGACGAGAAGGAGCGCCTGATCGGCAACCTGGCCGGCTTCATCGCCCAGGTCTCGCGCGACGACATCGCGCAGCGCGCCATCGAGAACTTCCGCCGGGCCGACGAGGACTACGGCAAGCGTCTGGAGGCGGCCGTCGGGGCGCTGCGTGGCTGACGCGCCACGCCACTGACCGCGGCGAGCGGTCGTCCGCCGCGGTCCAGGCCCTGCGCGGCGGGTCACCGCCGCCGCCAGGCCGGAGGGGCCGGACCCGCCACTCAGTGCGGTGTTCCGGCCCCTCCGGCGCGTTCGACCGCGCTCACACGGCGACGGCGCCGGGCCGGGCAGGATCCGGTGCGGCGCCGCTCGCCAGGGTCCAGCAGCGGACGATGTCGCGAACGGAGACGATGCCGACCGGTTCTCGGTCGTCGAGCACGATCAGGTGGCGGAAGCCGCCGCGGGTCATCGCTCCTGCGGCCTCCTCCAGCGTCCAGTCCGGTGAGGCGAACACCACGGCGGTCGTGGTGTGGGCGTGCGCGGTCTCCCGGTCGGGGTCCTGGCCGCAGCCCACGGAGTTGAGGACGTCGCGCTCGGTGAGGATGCCGAGCCCGCTGGTGTCGGTGTCGAACACCACCGCTGCGCCCACCCGGCGCCCCGCCATCAGGCAGGCCGCCTGGCGCAGGGTGTGGGTGGGCCCGATGGTGAGGACCAGGGTCGTCATGGCGTCGCGGACGAGGATGGGCATGGTCGTCGTGCCACCTCCTTGGCGGAGCCGGGAGCCGTCCTGTCGGCACGAGAACGGATTCACAAGCTCACAAGCGGGTGAGTCTTCATAGTCACACGCTCCCCGGCGCCCAACAAGACCGCGTGCGAGCCCGTCTGACGCCCGTTCCGACGAGAATCCGGCCACCCGGACCCTCCGACACGTCAACGGGCGGTGCGCCCCCCGAGATAGGCCAGCATCTCCTGGTGGAGGAGGCCGTTGGAGGCCGCCGCGTCACCGCTGTGCGGACCGGGTCGGCCGTCGAGCCCGGTGAACGTGCCTCCCGCCTCCTGCACGATGATCGCGTTCGCGGCCATGTCCCACAGGGACAGCTCGGGCTCGGCGCACAGGTCCACCGAGCCCTCGGCGACCATCATGTACGGCCAGAAGTCGCCGTAGGCGCGGGTGCGCCACACGGTGCGGGTCAGGTCGAGGAACCCGCCCAGCCGACCGCGCTCCTCCCAGCCGGAGAGCGAGGAGTAAGCGAACGAGGCGTCCCGCAGCCGGGCCACCCGGGAGACCTGCATCCGCGAGGCCGACGAGAGGCTGCGGCCGGTGTACGCCCCGCTGCCGAGCGCCGCCCACCAGCGGCGATGCAGCGCCGGGGCGGACACGACGCCCACGACCGGCCGGTCGCCGCCCTCACCGCGTTCCATCAGCGCGATGAGCGTGGCCCACACCGGCACGCCCCGCACGTAGTTCTTCGTGCCGTCGATCGGGTCGATGACCCACCGCCGGGGGCCGGAACCCTCGGTGCCGAACTCCTCGCCGAGCACGGCGTCCCGGGGCCTGGCCCGCTGCAGCGAGGAGCGCACCAGTTCCTCGGCGGCCTTGTCCGCCTCGCTGACCGGCGTCATGTCCGGTTTCGTCTCGACCTTGAGGTCCAGCGCCTTGAACCGCTCCATGGTGGCGGCGTCGGCGGCGTCGGCCAGGACGTGGGCGAGACGCAGATCATCGTGATAGTCCGGCATGATCGAACAGTATCCAGTGGGCGGTGGCCCGGCCACATGGGCCGTCCGTCCGGGCGCGTGCCCGTGTCGCGAGCGGGCACGGTGAACGGACGTCACCCTTCCGATGTCTTGACTTGCCCCGGCCCCGCCATGATCCTGTGCCGCACATCCGACGCGCGGCCAGGGGAGGGGATCATGCCGAGCGCCCGTGAGTCCTTGCTGATCGCCGCCCAGTCGGCCCTGGCGGCGCAGCCCTGGGCGACCGTGCGCATGGTCGAGGTCGCGGCGGCGGCCGGCGTCTCCCGGCAGACCCTCTACAACGAGTTCCGCACCAAGGAGGGCCTCGGTGCCGCCCTCGTGGCCCGCCAGGTCGACGGCTTCGTGACGGGCGCCGCCGACGCCGTCACCGCCGCCCGGCGCAGCGGCGGCGACCCGGCCGTGTGCTGCGCCGCCGCCGCCGTGTGGATCCTCTGCCGGGCGCGGGAGGAACCGCTGGTACGCGCCGCGCTCACCGGCTTCTGGAACTCGCGGTTGCCCCTCCCCGAGGTCCCGCCCGCGCAGGTGGTCGAGCGGCTGGCCGCCGGCATCCTCGACGCCCTGAGCGGTGAAGGGGGTGCCGAGCTGCGCCGCGCCTGCGAGGCGGGGCTGCGGCTGGCCCTCTCCTACGTCGTCGTACCGCCGACCGAACCGGACGCACCGGCCCGCGTCGCCGCCGTCGTCTCGGCGCTGCTCTCGGGCTCCTCCGTCCGAGGGGGCCTACCGGCCCCGGACGCGGGCCCGCCGACCCGTCGGCCATGAGGCCCCCACCGGGACTCCGCCCGGAGGGGCCAGCACCCGGGCCGTTCCCCCGCCCGCCTCTCCCGCGCGCCTCGACGATCCCTAGTCGCCCTCGCGGCGTTCCCGGGCGGCCAGCAGTCGGCGCAGGGAGTACAGCCGCGCCGGTTCGGCGTGGCCCTCGGTGACCCAGGCGTCCAACGCGCAGTCCGGCTCGTCGTGGCTGCACGCCCGGGGGCACCCCTCGGTGCCCGGTTCCAGGTCGGGGAAGGCGTGGATGACGCGGGACGGGTCCACGTGGTGCAGCCCGAAGGACCGCACGCCGGGGGTGTCGATGACCCAGCCCCCGCCGTCCGGAAGGGGCAGCGCCAGCGCCGACGTCGTCGTGTGGCGGCCGCGTCCGGTGACCGCGTTGACGTGCCCGGTGGCCCGGCTGCGCTCCGGTACGAGGGCGTTGACCAGAGTCGTCTTGCCGACGCCGGAATGGCCCACGAACGCCGTCACCCGGCCGTCGAGCAGGTGCCGCACCGCCGCGACGGGCTCGTCGTGCCGGGCGGCCACCGCGCGTACCCCCAGCGGGGCGTAGGCGGCCAGCAACTCCTCGGCGGGCGCGAGGTCGGCCTTGGTGAGGACGAGCAGCGGGTCGAGGCCGGCGTCGAAGGCCGCCACCAGGCAGCGGTCGATCAGCCGGGGGCGCGGCTCGGGGTCGGCGAGCGCGGTGACGATGGCCAGTTGATCGGCGTTGGCGACGACGACGCGTTCGTAGGGGTCGTCGTCGTCGGCCGTGCGGCGCAGCACGGACGTCCTCGGCTCCACCCGCACGATGCGCGCGAGGGTGTCCTTCTCCCCGGAGAGGTCCCCCACCACGGCGACCCGGTCGCCGACCACGACGCCCTTGCGGCCCAGCTCGCGGGCCTTCATCGCGGTGACCGTACGGCCGTCGACGAGCGTGGTGACGCGGCCCCGGTCCACGGTGAGGACGAAGCCCTCGGCCGCGTCCTCGTGCTTGGGCCGCAGGCGGGTCCGGGGCCGGCTGCCCCGGCGTCCGGGCCGGATCCGGATGTCGTCCTCGTCGGTGTGCTTGCCGTAGCGGCGCATGCCGGGCGCCGTCCTCAGCCGGGCATGCCGAGCATGGACCGCCACATGCCGGGGAAGTCCGGCAGGGTCTTGGCCGTCGTGGCCACGTTCTCCACCTCCACGCCCGGCACGACCAGGCCGAGCAGCGCCCCCGCCGTGGCCAGCCGGTGGTCGTCGTAGGTGTGGAAGACGCCGCCCCGCAGCGGGCGCGGGCGGATGCGCAGGCCGTCGGCGGTCTCGGTGACGTCGCCGCCGAGGCCGTTGATCTCCTTGGTCAGCGCGGCCAGCCGGTCCGTCTCGTGCAGCCGCAGGTGGGCGACGCCGCGCAGCACGGACTCCGACTCCGCGAGGGCCGCCACGGCGGCGATGCCGGGCGTCAGCTCGCCCACGTCGGACAGGTCGACGTCGATGCCGTGGATCGCGCCGGAGCCGGTGAACGTCAGCCCGCGCTCGTCGAGCTCGCACCGTCCGCCCATCGAGGTGAAGATCTCCCGCAGGGCGTCACCCGGCTGGGTGGTCTGCGTGGGCCAGTCCGGGACGGTGACCCGGCCGCCGGTCACGAGAGCGGCGGCCAGGAAGGGCTGGGCGTTGGACAGGTCGGGCTCGACCACCAGGTCACGGCCGAGCAGCGCGCCCGGAGTCACCCGCCACACGCCCGCCTCTCCGCCGGCCTCCGGGGTGTCGACCTGCGCTCCGGCCGCCCGCAGCATGTCCACCGTCATGCGGATGTGGGGCATCGACGGCAGCGTCTCGCCGGTGTGCCGCACCTCCACGCCCTGGTTGAACCGGGGACCGGACAGCAGCAGCGCGCTCACGAACTGGCTGGAGGACGAGGCGTCGATCGCCACCGGACCGCCGGTCAGCGAGCCGCCGCCGTGGACGGTGAGCGGCAGGGCGCCGCGGCCGTCGTCGTCGATCCGGGCGCCGAGGGTGCGCAGCGCGTCGATGACGCCGTGCAGCGGCCGCTCGTGCGAGCGTGGGTCGCCGTCGAAGTGGACGGGGCCGTCGGCCAGCGCGGCCACCGGCGGCAGGAAGCGCATGACGGTGCCGGCGTTGCCGACGTCCACGGTGGCCGGGCCGTGCAGGCCCGCCGGGATGATGCGCCAGGCCTCACCGGTGCCGTCGGGGCCGACGCCCTCCTCGATGCCGACGCCCATCGTGCGCAGGGCCTCGGCCATCAGGACGGTGTCCCGGGAGCGCAGCGGCCGCCTGATCCAGCCCGGGTCGGAGGCGAGCGAGGCCAGGACCAGTGCGCGGTTGGTCACCGACTTGGAGCCGGGCACGGTGACGTTGGCGTCGACGGCACCGGACGCGGACGGCGCAGGCCAAAGAGCAGCGGTGGCGGTCATGGGCCTCACTCTAGTGCGTGCGCCAAGGCGTCGGTCGTGCGCGCGTGCCCTCGCCGCGCGACGTCGCACGCGCTCACCCCGCGCTCACCCCGCGCTCACCCCGCGCCCGCCCCGGGGACGGCCGCCCCCTACAGCCCGAGCAGCCAGCTCCCGCCACCGACGAGGGAGCACAGCGCGACGGCGTGGAAGAAGAGCAGCCAGCCCAGCGGCGGCACGTTGGTCAGCCGGGCGAGCTGGTCGGCGTCGCTGTCGGGGGCACCGGCCGTGCCGGCGGCACCGGGGACGGCCGGCACGCGTCCCCGGTCCCGTCGGCGTCTGGCCTGGAGCTCGAAGACCGGCCGCGCGCCGCCCAGGAGGAGGAACCACACCACGGCGTAGGCGAACAGGGCCTGCACCTCGCCCGGCGTCAGCCAGGAGACGAGGATGAACACCGACCCCGTCGCGACGACGCTGAGGACGCCGTAGGCGTTCCTGACCATCACCAGCAGGGCCAGGAGCAGCGCGGTCGTCCCCCACAGCAGTGCGGTGATGCGCCCCGACTGCAGGAGCCACGCGCCGCCGAGCCCGAGCAGGGGCGGCGCCGTGTAACCGGCCGCGGCCGTGAGGACCATGCCGAGTCCCGTCGGCTTCCCCCGCGACACGGTGAGCCCCGAGGTGTCCGAGTGCAGACGTATGCCCTGGAGTTGACGTCCGGTCAACAGCGCCATCAACGCGTGGCCGCCCTCGTGGGCGATCGTGACGGCGTTGCGGGCGAACCGCCAGGAGCCGCGTATCCCCACGACGGCCAGCGCCACCAGGCCCGTGGCGATCACCAGCCACACCGCCGGAGCCTGCTGGGTACCGGTGACCCGGTCCCACATCTCGGTGACGTCGTCGATGCCCATGGGTTTCCTCTCCCGCTCCCGCCCGTCGCCCCACCTTGCCACGTCACCCGTGTGTGGCCGGCCTCGAAGAAAGATCCGGGCGGTGTCCTCAGCAACCTTCGGCGCTCCCGGGCGTAGCACTCCTTGCGGTAGCAGTCCGGACCGGCCACGGGCAGGCCGGAGAACAGGAGAGTGCCAGGTGAAGATCGCCTTCCTCCTCTACAACGCCTTCGGGATCGGCGGAACGATCCGCTCCACGGTGAACCTCGGCGGTGCGCTGGCCGCCGCCGGCCACGACGTCGAGATCGTCTCCGTGCACCGCACCCGGGACGCGCTGCGGCTCGACCTCGCCCCCGGTGTGCGGGTCCGCTCGCTCATCGAGTGCCGCCGGGGCGCCCCCGGCCACGACGGCGAACACCCCCACGCCGCCGAGCCCACCGCGCTGTGGGAGGACAGCGGCGTCAGCAACGGCCCCCTCGCCCCCACCCGACTGACGGACGAACGCGTCGCCGCCTACCTGCGGACGACCGACGCGGACGCCGTCATCGGCACCAGACCCGTGCTGAACGGCTACCTCGACCGCTACGGGACGTCGCGCTACGTGCGCGTCGGGCAGGAGCACCTCACCCACGACTTCCACAACCCGCAGCTGCGGGAGGACCAGAAGACCGCCGTCGCCGGACTCGACGCGTTCGTCACCGTCTCCGAGAGCGACGCCGCCCGCTACCGCGCGGTGCTGCCGGGCGTGCGCACCCGCATCCTGTGCATCCCCAACGCGGTGCCCGCCGTTCCGGTGGCCCCCACGGACGGCGGCTCGCGCACCGTCGTCGCGGCCGGCCGGCTCATCCCCGTCAAGCGCTACGACCGGCTCGTACGGGCCTTCGCCAAGGTCGCGGCCGACCGCCCCGACTGGAGCCTTCGGCTGTACGGGCGGGGCGCCGGGGCCGCGGGCCTGCGGGCCCTCGTGACCGAGCTGGGCCTCTACAACCAGGTGCGGCTCATGGGCGCGGTCACGCCGATCGAGACGGAGTGGGCCAAGGGCGCCATCGCCGCCGTCTCCTCCGACGCGGAGTCCTTCGGCATGACGATCGTCGAGGCCATGCGCTGCGGCGTCCCCGTCGTCTCCACCGACTGCCCCTTCGGGCCCCGGGAGATCATCACGCACGGACGGGACGGCCTCCTCGTCCCACCGGCCGGCGGGGAGGACGCGTTCGCCGGGGCCCTTCTGCGGCTCATCGACGACGCCACCGAGCGGCGTGCCCTCGGCGCCGCCGCCCGCGTCACCGCCCGCGCCTACGATCCCGACCGGATCGCCGAGCGCTACGTGCGGCTGCTGACGGAACTCCGGCCGTTGCGCCGGCGCGCGGCCGACGGCCTGCAACGGGCCGCCGCCACCGTGCGTCGCCGCACGCGCCGCACGCCGCCCGAGCCGCCGCCGGGCGCGGCGCCCGCCCCGCAGGCCCGCGCCGCCGCCACCCGCGACGGGGGCGTCGTCGTCCGGCTGGACCCGGCGGGTCTGCCGCCCGAGCCGCTGGACCTCGTCCTGCGCCGACGCGCGGACCCCGGGGGGCGGCAGATCGTCCTGCCCCTCGCGTCGCGCGCGGACACGGCGGACGGCCGGATCGAGGCCCTCGTCGAACCGGACGCCCACACGCTCGCCGAAGGCCGCTGGGACCTCTACGTGGCGCGGAGCGGCACGCGCCGGGTGCGCCGCGTGCGGTCGGAACTGGTGGAGACGGCCGCCCTGGTCACCCTCATGCCCCGGGCGACGGAGGCGGGAGTCGCCGCGTGGGTGCCCTACACCACCGCGCACGGCAATCTGAGCGTGCGGACGTGGCTGCGTCCGGCCCACGCCGAGGTGGAGCAGGTCGTCGTGGGGGAGGGGGCGACGGCCGTCACCGCCCGCCTGTTCGGCGCCGAGCCCGGGCCCGACGCCGTCCTGCTCGCCGCCTCCCGGCTCGGCGCCGCGCACGACTTCACCGTGCCCGCGCGGCCACTGGGCGGGGCCCGCTTCGCCGCGACGCTGCCCCACGGGGAGGCGCTGGCCCGACGCGGCGCGGCGCACGACCTGTGGGACCTGCGCCTGCTGCCCGCGCCCGGTGCCGCCCCGGCACCGCTCGGCCGCATCGGCGGCGACTCCGCCGACCGCCGCCGGACCGACGTCTACCCCGCCGTCGAAGTGCCGCACCCGCAGCGCGGAACGACCCGCGTGCGCCCGTACATCACCTTCCGCAACGAACTGGCCCTCAGCGCCCGCACCCTCACGCCCGAGACCACGTGACCCACCCACCGCGCCGGACCCCTCCGCCGCCCCCGCCCGTCGGAGCGCCGTGGCAGGCTTGCACGCATGTGCGGTAGGTATGCGGCGAGTCGGAGCCCGGAGGATCTGGTCGGGCTGTTCGATGTGCGCAAGTGGGAGCCGGAGGAGACGCTGGCGCCGGACTGGAACGTGGCGCCGACCAAGGACGTGCACGCTGTCCTGGACCGGCCGCTCAAGGGTGCGGAGAGTCGCGAGCCGGTACGTCAACTGCGCGTCCTGCGCTGGGGGCTGGTGCCGTCCTGGGCGAAGTCCCCCGAGCTGGGCGTCAAGATGATCAACGCCAGGGCCGAGACGGTGCACGAGAAGGCGGCGTTCCGGCGCGCGTTCACCTCCCGCCGGTGCCTGCTGCCCGCCGACGGGTACTTCGAGTGGGTGACGGGCCGGGGTGAGCTGGACCTGGAGCAGAGGGGCCGCAGGAAGCGGCCGAGGAAGCAGCCCTACTTCGTCACCCCGGTGGACGGTTCGGTCATGGCGCTGGCCGGGCTCTACGAGTTCTGGAAGGACACCACGCGCCCGGAGGACGACCCCCGGGCCTGGTGGGTGACGTGCACGGTGATCACCACGGAGGCGGAGACGGCCGAGCTGCCCGGCGCCGCGCCGGGCGGGCCGCGCTCGCTCGCGGACATCCACCCGCGTATGCCCGTCGCCCTCCCGGCGGACCGCTGGGACGCCTGGCTCGACCCGGGGCGTCACGACGAGGGCGAGTTGCGGGAGCTGCTCGGCGGCCTGCCGACGGGGCGGCACCGCGCCTACCCGGTGAGCACGGAGGTCAGCAACGTCCGCAACAACTCGCCCGAACTGGTGAGGGAGCTGGAGGCTCCCGAGGAGGAGACGCTGTTCTGACGGGCCTGCCGCGCGTGCCGTGGTCTGATGGCGGCATGAGCGGCCAGGAACCCGATGAAAGCCCCGAGCACCCCGTGAGCGAGATCACGACGCCCGCCGGGCCCGCCCGCGTCACCTGGCACCGGGCCCCCGGGGCGCGCCGGGTCCTGGCCCTCGGGCACGGTGCCGGAGGCGGCATCGAGGCCCGGGACCTGGCGGCCCTGGCGGCGGCCCTGCCCGCCCACGGGGTGACGGTGGCCCTGGTGGAGCAGCCCTGGCGGGTGGCGGGCCGGAAGGTGGCCCCCGCCCCGAAGACGCTGGACGCGGCCTGGACGGCCCTGTGGCCGGAGCTCGCCGCCGAGGGCCCGCCCGTGGTGGCGGGGGGCCGCAGCGCGGGGGCCCGGGTGGCGTGTCGCACGGCCCGGGGGCTGGGGGCGGTCGGCGTGGTGGCGCTGTCCTTCCCGCTGCATCCGCCGGGTCGGCCGGAGAAGTCGCGGGCGGAGGAGCTGCTGGGCGCCGGGGTGCCGGTCCTGGTGGTCCAGGGCGGGCGTGACCCGTTCGGGCGGCCGGAGGAGTTCCCGCCCGGGACGGAGGTCGTCGAGGTGCCCGCCGCCGACCACGGGTTCGCCGTGCCCCGCAGGGCGAAGGCCGGGCAGCCGGGGTCCTCCGGGCAGGACGCCGCGACCGCGCTGATCGTGGACGCCGTGACCCGGTGGCTGGGCCGGGAATGATCCCGGCGGCGGCGCTGTTGTGACGGATTGCCGGGCCGGAAGGCCGGGCGCCCGACCGCAGGACGTCACCGAGGCACCAGGAGAGGAAGCCGCCCCCATGGGTTCAGTCGCTTGCCCGCAGCGTCCCCAGGCCGTCGACATGGACTGGGCCACGCTCGCGCTGGCCGGTGCCGTGAGGATTGAGGCGGCGAATGACGTGGAACGTCGTCTATTCTCCGGTTCGAGCGGGTCCGACGAAGGGCTCGCGGCCGCTACGGAGGAGGTGGGTCCGGTCACGGGCACCGAGGACGGTACGGAGCGCCTACCGCGGGAGACCGACGCCGAGCGCAACGCACGCTTCGAGCGGGACGCCCTCGGCTTTCTCGACCAGATGTACTCCGCCGCGCTGCGCATGACGCGCAACCCGGCGGACGCCGAGGACCTCGTGCAGGAGACGTACGCGAAGGCGTACGGCTCGTTCCACCAGTTCCGTGAGGGCACGAACCTCAAGGCGTGGTTGTACCGGATCCTGACCAACACCTTCATCAACTCCTACCGCAAGAAGCAGCGGGAGCCGCAGCGCAGCGCGGCGGAGGAGATCGAGGACTGGCAGTTGGCCCGTGCCGAGTCGCACATGTCCACGGGGCTGCGCTCGGCGGAGTCCGAGGCGCTGGACCACCTGCCCGACTCGGACGTGAAGGAGGCCCTCCAGGCCGTGCCGGAGGAATTCCGCATCGCGGTCTACCTCGCGGACGTCGAGGGCTTTGCCTACAAGGAGATCGCCGACATCATGGGTACGCCGATCGGCACCGTGATGTCCCGGCTGCACCGCGGCCGCCGTCAGCTGCGCGGGATGCTGGAGGACTACGCCCGCGAGCGCGGCCTCGTCCCCGCGGGGGCGGCAGCGGCGACGGCCGGTTCCGGGGGGTTCGACGAAGCGCACGACCGGAAGGGCTCGGGCTCATGAGCTGCGGAGATCCGCACGAGACGGACTGCTCAGAGGTCCTGGACCACCTGTACGAGTACCTGGACCAGGAAATGCCGGACGCCGATCGCGAGAAGTTGGCGGAGCACTTCGACGAGTGCTCTCCGTGTCTGGAGAAGTACGGCCTGGAGCAGGCGGTGAAGAAGCTCGTCAAGCGCTGCTGCGGCCACGACGACGTCCCCACGGATCTGCGCTCGAAGGTGATGGGGCGGATCGACCTGATCCGGGCCGGCGACGCCGTGCCGGACCAGGCGGTGCTGGACACCTCCGGATACGTCCACGGCGCGTCGGCCACCGAGCCGGGCGACGAGGGTGGAGCCGGGCCGGCGTCCTCCGTCCGTCCCCACCTGCGCTGACGTACCCGTTCGGCCGTCCGCGCCGCGTCCGGGGCCGCCGCCTCCCGCCCCCGCAGGGGTCCGGGTCGCCCGGCCCGCACCCCGCTCCCAGCCCTCCCCGTCCGACGCACGTCCTGTCGCGCCCCGCGTGCGGCTGGAGCAAGCTGACCGTGTAAGGACCCGAAACCCGTGAGGAACGGTCCGGCCGTCGGGTAATGAGCACGTGCGGGAGCGGGCATGGTTGGATGCGGGGGCAGAGCTCCGCAGGGCTCCCCACGGCCCCTGCACGCGGCGCCCTCGACCGGTAGACGCCACCATCGACAGGCGGGAATCAGGCGGGATCATCGTGAAGATCTTCGGCAGGGCACGGCACCGGCCGTCCACCGACTGGCGGCTGGCCACCGACCGCGCGTTCACCCTGATCGGTGACGGCCGGTACGAGGACGCGGGCGAACTGCTGACGCGCGCCGCCGACATGGAGCCGTGGCTCTCCGAGTCCTGGTTCAACCTCGCCCTGCTGCACAAGTTCCGGCACGACTGGGAGCAGGCCCGCACCGCAGGGCTGCGGGCGGTCGCCCTGCTGGAGCGGGCGGCCGGTGCTCCGGACTGGTGGAACGTCGGTATCGCCGCCACCGCGCTGCAGGACTGGCCGCTGGCCCGCCGCGCCTGGCAGGCGTACGGACTGAAGGTGCCCACGGACGCGTCCGACGCCGGGGCCACCGGCGAGCCGACGGGGATGGAGTTGGGCAGCGCGGCGCTGCGGCTCTCCCCGGAGGGCGAGTCGGAGGTCGTGTGGGGCCGCCGGCTGGACCCGGCGCGGATAGCCGTGCAGTCGATCCCGCTGCCCTCGTCCGGACGCCGCTGGGGCGAGGTGGTGCTGCACGACGGCGTCCCGCACGGGGAGCGCACGCTGAACGGCACCGGGCGGCCCACGGCCTTCCCGGTCTTCGACGAGATAGAGCTGTGGGCGCCTTCCCCCGTCCCGACGTGGGTCGTCCTGCTGGAGGCGGCCACCGAGGCGGACCGGGAGGCGCTGGAGCGGCTCGCCGCCGACGCGGGCTTCGCCGCCGAGGACTGGTCGTCGTCCGTGCGCCTGCTGTGCCGCTCCTGCTCGGAGTCGCGGATGCCGAGCGACGAGGGCGACGGCACCGCTCCCCGGCACGATCCGCACGATCACAGCGAGCCCGGCCAGCCCGGCCCGCTCGGCCACATGACGGCCGGAGGCCCCGGCCAGGTGTGGATCCCGGAGCGGGAGTGCGGCCTGGCCGCGCCCGCCTCGCTCGTGCGCGGCCTGCTGGACAGCTGGGTGGCCGACAGCCCGGACACCCGCGAGTGGCGGGACCTGGAGGAGGTCTGCTGACGCCGTCCGCGCGGCCTGGCGGGAAGCCGACGGTGCGGGCGGTGGCACGCCCGGCTCCCCGTACCCTGTAGGGCGGAAGAGCAGGCTGTGAGGAAGGCGAACGGCGGCATGAGCCAGCAGCAGGACACCCGGCCGGAGCCGGCGGGCGCCGAGGACGCGGAGTTCGTGGTCGACACCGAGGACTGCGAGGCCCGGGAGCAGGCGCACCGCGAGCGTGGCACGGCCCGGCCGATCACCGTGGTGGGCAACCCGGTGCTGCACCGTGAGTGCCGGGACGTGACGGAGTTCGGCGAGGAGCTCGCCGCGCTGGTGGACGACATGTTCGCGTCCCAGCGGGCCGCCGAGGGCGTGGGCCTGGCC
Organism: Streptomyces chumphonensis; assembly: GCF_014779715.1. GTDB lineage: Bacteria > Actinomycetota > Actinomycetes > Streptomycetales > Streptomycetaceae > Streptomyces > Streptomyces chumphonensis. The sequence goes on along the minus strand of NZ_JACXYU010000011.1, from coordinate 113,928 downwards.
GCCAACCAGATCGGTGTGGACCTGAAGGTCTTCGTCTACGACTGTCCGGATGACGACGGCGTGCGCCACGTCGGCGTGGTGTGCAACCCGGTGCCGGTCGAGCTGCCCGCCGAGCGGCGCCGGCTCGACGACAGCGGGGAGGGCTGCCTTTCGGTGCCGGGCGCCTACAGCGAGCTGGCCCGTCCCGACTACGCCGAGGTGACCGGTCAGGACGTGCACGGCGCGCCGATCCGCGTGCGGGGCACCGGCTACTTCGCGCGGTGCCTCCAGCACGAGACCGACCACCTCTACGGGCGGCTGTACATCGACCGGCTCTCCAAGCGGGAGCGCAAGGACGTGCTGAAGCAGATGGCCGAGTCGACTCCGCGCTACGAGACGGTGCCGAACCCGTAGCCGGGCCGAGCGACCGGCCGTCCAGGGTCGGCCGGTCCGCGACGACCCACCTCGTCGGTGACCGTCGGTGTCGACGGTCACCGGCCGCGGATCGCGTGGACGTGCCGTCAGAGGGCCGTCCATTGGCATTCCCCCGTCGTTGTTGACGGGTACAACCGGCTCGGCCACGCTCTTCAGTCATGCGCAGACGACTGGTCAGAACCGTTCTTGCACTTGTCATGTTCGCAGCAGCTACGATCACCGGAACCGTCGCCACGGCGGGTACGGCCCACGCCGACGCCTGCTACACGTGGAACCGCACGCTCCGGCAGGGTGACTCGGGCTCCGACGTCCGCCAACTCCAGATCCGCGTGGCCGGCTACCCCGGCTACGGCAACGTGCTCGCCATCGACGGCGCCTACGGGCCCGCGACGGCCGCCGCCGTCAAACGCTTCCAGTCCGCCTACGGGCTGTCCGCCGACGGTGTCGCCGGCTCGCAGACGTTCAGCAAGATCTACGCCCTCCAGGAAGCCGACTGCTCACCCGCGCACTTCGACTTCGCGGAGCTGAACCGCTGCAACTCCAGCTGGAGCGGTGGCGCCGTCAGCGCGTCCACCGCGCGGGAGAACGCCAAGCGCACCATGTGGAAACTGGAGGCCATGCGGCACGCGCTCGGCGACCAGCCCATCCGCGTCACCAGCGGCTTCCGCTCCTACGCCTGCAACAGCGCCGTCGGCGGGTCGTCGAACAGCCGCCACCTCTACGGCGACGCGGCCGACCTCGGCTCCGGCTCGCACTCCCTGTGCACGCTGGCCCGCCAGGCCCGCTACCACGGCTTCCGGGGCATCCTCGGCCCCGGCTACCCCGGCCACAACGACCACACCCACCTCTCACACCGCTCCAGCCGCTTCTGGTCGGCCTCCAGCTGCGGGATCTGACCTCGGCGGACCGTCGGCACCGGCCCGTGCCGGGCGGGGAGGCAGCCCCCGCCCGGCACGCTCACGTGACCGACCGACGGATGAGACGCGCCCGCGGCGGCGCCCGCTCAGAAGTCGTCGTCGAACGACACCGAGCCCTCCACCGCCACCTGGTACGCGGAGGGGCGCCGCTCGAAGAAGTTCGTCAGCTCCTGCACGTCCTGCAGCTCCATGAACGAGAACGGGTTGCGGGAGCCGTACACCGGCGGCAGCCCCAGCCGCACGAGCCGCTGGTCGGCGACGCACTCCAGGTACGCCCGCATCGCCTCGGTGTTCATGCCGGGCAGGCCGTCGCCGCACAGGTCGCGGGCGAACTGCAGCTCGGCCTCCACGGCTTCCCGGAGCATCGCGGTGACCTGTTCTGCCATCTCCTCGTCGAAGAGGTCGGGCTCCTCCTCCCGCACGGTGTCCACCACCTGGAAGGCGAAGTCCATGTGGCAGCTCTCGTCGCGGAAGACCCAGTTGGTCCCGGTCGCGAGGCCGTGCAGCAGGCCGCGCGAGCGGAACCAGTACACGTAGGCGAAGGCACCGTAGAAGAACAGCCCCTCGATGCAGGCCGCGAAGCAGATCAGGTTGAGCAGGAAGCGGCGGCGGTCCGCCCGCGTCCGCAGCTCCCCGAGGTCCTCCACCGACTCCATCCACCGGAAGCAGAACCGCGCCTTCTCCCGGATCGACGGGATGCGCTCGACCGCCGCGAACGCCTCGGCGCGCTCGTCGGGATCGGGCAGGTAGGTGTCCAGCAGCGTCAGGTAGAACTGGACGTGCACGGCCTCCTCGAACAGCTGCCGCGACAGGTAGAGGCGCGCCTCGGGGGAGTTGATGTGCCGGTAGAGGGTCAGCACGAGGTTGTTGGCGACGATGGAGTCACCCGTCGCGAAGAACGCCACCAGGCGTCCGATGAGGTGCTGCTCCTCGGCGGAGAGCTTCGCGAGGTCGGCCACGTCGGAGTGGAGATCGACCTCCTCCACGGTCCAGGTGTTCTTGATCGCGTCCCGGTAGCGGTCGTAGAAGTCCGGGTAGCGCATGGGGCGCAGCGTCAGCTCGAAGCCGGGGTCGAGCAGGTTCTGGGCGGTCACTGGCAGGCCTCGCAGGACTCGGGGTTCTCCAGCGAGCAGGCGTCGGCGTCGGACGCCCGCGCGGGAGCGGGGACGGGAACGGGGGTGGGGACGGAGGCCGGGGCCGGTGCGGCCGTCGCCTCGGCGCCCCGGGCGGACGGCGCGATGCGCGTCGCCGGACGGGAGCGCAGGTAGTACGTCGTCTTGATGCCGCGCTTCCACGCGTAGGCGTACATCGAGCTGAGCTTGCCGATGGTGGGGGCGGCAAGGAACAGGTTCAGGGACTGGCTCTGGTCCAGGTACGGGGTGCGGTCGGCCGCCATGTCGATCAGCGTGCGCTGGGGGATCTCCCACGCCGTGCGGTACAGCTCGCGCAGTTCCTCCGGCAGTCCGGGCAGCTCCCGCACCGAGCCGTTCGCCTCGCGCAGCGCCCTGCGGGTCTCCTCGTGCCAGTGGCCCAGCCGCTTCAGGTCCGCCACCAGGTAGGCGTTGACCTGGAGGAACTCCCCGCTGAGCGTCTCGCGCTTGAACAGGTTGGACACCTGCGGCTCCGCGCACTCGTAGACGCCCGCGATGGAGGCGATGGTGGCGGTCGGCGCGATCGCCAGCAGCAGGGCGTTGCGCAGACCCGTACGGGCGACGCGCTCGCGCAGCGCCCGCCACCGCTGCGGCCAGGCGGGCTCGGCGTCCGGGTAGTGGTCGGGGTGCAGCACGCCGCGCGCGGCACGGGTGTCCTCCCAGGCCGGCAGCGGGCCGTGCCGCTCGGCCAGTTCGGCGGAGCGCTCGTAGGCGGCCAGCATGATGCGCTCGGAGATCCGGGTGGACAGCTCCCGGGCCTCCGGCGAGCCGAAGGGCAGCCGCATCCGGAAGAACACGTCCTGCAGGCCCATCAGGCCGAGCCCGACCGGACGCCAGCGGGCGTTGGACCGGGCCGCCTCGTCGGTGGGGTAGAAGTTGACGTCGACCACGCGGTCCAGGAACGTCACGGCCGTGCGGACGGTCGCGTCCAGCCGCTCCCAGTCCATGCGGTCGTCGGCCGTCAGGTGGGCGGCGAGGTTGACGGAGCCGAGGTTGCACACGGCCGTCTCGCCGTCGTCGGTGACCTCCAGGATCTCCGTGCAGAGGTTGGAGGAGTGGATGACGGTGCCGGGCCGGGCGGTCTGGTTCGCCGTCCGGTTGGCGGCGTCCTTGAACGTCATCCAGCCGTTGCCGGTCTGGGCCAGCGTGCGCATCATCCGCGCGTACAGCTGCCGGGCGGGGACGGTGCGCACCGCCAGCCCGGCGGCCTCGGCCGCGCGGTAGGCGGCGTCGAACTCCTCGCCCCACAGGTCGGGCAGGTGCGGCACGTCCACCGGGGAGAAGAGCGACCACTCCTCGTCGGCCTCCACGCGGCGCATGAACGCGTCCGGGATCCAGTGCGCCAGGTTGAGGTTGTGGGTGCGGCGGGCCTCCTCGCCGGTGTTGTCCCGCAGTTCGAGGAACTCCTCGACGTCCGCGTGCCAGGTCTCCAGGTAGACGCAGGCCGCGCCCTTGCGCCGACCGCCCTGGTTGACGGCCGCCACCGAGGAGTCCAGCGTGCGCAGGAACGGCACGATCCCGCCCGAGTGCCCGTTGGTGCCCCGGATCAGCGAACCCCGGGCCCGCACCCGCGTGTACGACAGCCCGATCCCGCCGGCGTGCTTCGAGAGGCGTGCGACCTGGTGGTAGCGCTCGTAGATCGAGTCCAGCTCGTCCCGGGGGGAGTCCAGGAGGTAGCAGGACGACATCTGCGGGTGGCGCGTGCCGGAGTTGAACAGGGTGGGGGAGGAGGGCAGGTAGGCCAGGGAGCTCATGAGCCGGTACAGCTCCGCGACCTCGTCGAGCGCCTGCGCGCTCTCGCCCGCCAGGCCGCAGGCGATGCGCAGCATGAAGTGCTGCGGCGTCTCCAGGACGCGGCGGCTGACGGGGTGGCGCAGCAGGTAGCGGGAGTGGACGGTCCGCAGTCCGAAGTACTCGAACCGGTCGTCGGCGCCCTCGGCCACGGCACGCTCCACCAGGGCGTCGAGCGCGGCGGCGTGGGCGCGGACGAAGGCGGCCGTGGCGTCGGCGAGGAGCCCGGCCGCGTGTCCGGCGGCCACGGACGCCGAGAAGGACACCGCACCCTCCTCGGCCGCCTCCCGGCGGATGGACAGCGTCAGCAGCCGGGCGGCCAGCCGGGAGTGCTGCGGCTCCTCGCCGATGAGCCCGGCGGCCGCCTCCACGGCCAGCGCGTGCAGCTCGCCCTGCCCTGCGGCGCGACGGGCCCCCCGCAGCGCCGCCTCGGCGACCGCGGCGGGTGAGACGGCGGGCAGGTCGGCCGTCAGCTCCGTCAGCGTGCGCGACAACTCGGCCGACGCGGGTTCCGCGGGTGCGATGGTCACGGGGTGTGCTCTCCCTCGCTGTGCGGGGCCGCGCGGGAGGCGGGCAGGCGCACACGGGCCGACCGCCGCTGCGGGCGGAGCACACCGTGGAACGTCCCCCGGCCCATTCCACGAGGCCCGGACGAATCGTTGCGCCGTCGGCAGGTACTCGGGCTCGCGCGGCGCCCTGCGGCACCGCGCACACCGTTGCGGGACAGCTCCGGACTTCCACCGGATTCCCCTGCTGCGACAGCGGGTCGAGCATACATGTGGGGGTGCCGGCTGCCGGCACCCCCACATGTTGTGTCTCTCGGCGTCGCGCACCGAAGGCGGCGGTGAGGAGGCGTCAGCGCCTCACGCGCCCAGCTCCCGCGCGAACGTCCACAGGGGGCCGAAGCCGGGCAGCGGCTCCCAGTCCCGCTCGGGCGTGCGGACGAAGCCGAGGCGACGGTAGAGCCGGTGCGCGGGCTCCATCCCGGCCTGGCTGGAGAGCACCAGCCGGGCGAGCCCCCGCGCCCGCGCCCGGTCCACGCAGGCGCGGACCAGCGCCTCGCCGGCGCCGCGCCCCCGTCCCTCGCGACGGACCGCCAGCATCCGGAACTCGCCCTCGCCCGGCCCGGCCAGATCGGCGTACGGACCGCCCTCGCCGACGAAGGCGACGGCACCCAGCACCTCGCCGTCGCGCTCGTCGGCGGCGACCAGCACCTCGGCGTGGAGCGAGCGCCGCCGGACGTCCCGCAGCTCCGCCAGGTACGGGTCCTCCTCCCCGAAGTCCAGCAGCCCGTCGCCGAGGTAGGCCTCGGCGGTCAGCTCCCCGATGGTGTCCAGCTCCTCCGGGCGCGCGGGGCGGACGGTGAGATCCGTGGTGACGTCCATGGGACCAGTCTCCTCCACGGCCGGGACATCGTGCGGCTCTTTTCGAACACGCTCCCGGCCACGGCCCCGCGCCGCACGGCGCGGGGCGGTGTGGCACGCCCCGGACGCCGGTGGGCCGCCGCCGTGGGGGATCGGCGGCCCACCGGCGGGCCGGGGTCAGCAGCAGCGGAAGCCCTCGCGGGGGTCGGCCTCGCGGGCGTCCGTCCGGCGGCGTTCGAAGGCCCGGCGGCTGAGCACCGGGGCGTTCGGGTCGTGGGCGCGCGCGTGGGCGACGTAGCGGTCGTAGGCGGCCTCCCCCGTCGCCTCACGCCAGTACCACCGGGTGCGGGCGGCCAGCGCCCGCACCCGTGCCGGCAGGCTCACGAGCGCGTTCCCACCGGGCGCTCCGGCCCCGTTCCGCCGCCGTCCCCGGCCGCTGCCGCCGCCATCTCCGCCTTCTCCTCCTTGGTGGCGAAGAGCCCGGCCGGTGCCACCACGGTGGAGCGCTGGTAGGGGGCCTCGTGCAGCTTCACCGTCTCCGGCGCGTGGACCGCCTTCCAGCAGACGCGGCCCGCGTCCACGATGACGACGATGATCAGGAGGGCGAAGAGCGCGCACAGGACGCCGTCGACCGTCGAGTTGGTGACGATGGTGTGCATCTCGTCCATGTCCTTGGCCGGAGCGATCACCTCACCGTTGTCGATGCCCTCCTGGTAGATGCTCCGCTGGGTGAAGAAGCCCACCCGGGGATCGCCGGAGAAGATCTTCTGCCAGCTCGCGGTGAGCGTCACGGCGACGTCCCAGGCGAGCGGGACACCGGTCACCCACGCCCACTTCAGTCGGCCCGACTTCACCAGCAGCGTGGTGCACACCGCCAGGGCGACGGCGGCCAGGAGCTGGTTGGCGATGCCGAAGAGCGGGAAGAGCTGGTTGATGCCGCCGAGGGGGTCGTGGACGCCCACCCACAGGAAGTAGCCCCAGCCGCCGACCACGATCGCGCTCGTCAGCCACACGCCGGGCTTCCAGCTCACGTCCCGCAGCGGCTTGTACAGGTTGCCCAGGGTGTCCTGGAGCATGAAGCGGCCGACCCGGGTGCCGGCGTCCACCGTCGTGAGGATGAACAGGGCCTCGAACATGATGGCGAAGTGGTACCAGAACGCCTTCATCGCGGCGCCGCCGATGACGGCCGAGAAGATCTCCGACATGCCGAGGGCGAACGTGGGCGCGCCGCCCGTGCGGGAGAGCAGCGACTCCTCCTCGACGGACTCGGCCGCCGCCGTCAGCGCCTCGGGGGAGATGCTGAACCCGAAGCCCGCGACGGCCTCCGACGCCGACTGCACGGAGTCCCCGATGGCCCCGACGGGCGCGTTGACGGCGAAGAACAGCCCCGGATCGATGATGCAGGCGGTGATCATCGCCATGATCGCGACGAACGACTCGGTCAGCATGGCGCCGTAGCCGACCATGCGGACCTGCGTCTCCTTCTGGATCATCTTCGGGGTGGTGCCCGAGGAGACGAGCGCGTGGAAGCCGGAGAGGGCGCCGCACGCGACGGTGATGAAGACGAACGGGAACATCGACCCGGCGAAGATCGGCCCGTCACCCCGCGAGGCGAAGTCGGTGACGGCCGGCATCTTCAGGGTCGGCAGGGCGATGAAGACGCCGAGGGCCAGCAGCGCGATCGTGCCGACCTTCATGAACGTGGAGAGGTAGTCGCGCGGGGCCAGCAGCATCCACACCGGGAGCACCGAGGCGAGGAAGCCGTAGGCGATCATCCACAGGACGAGGGTGCCCTTGGAGAGGGTGAAGGTCTCGGCGAGGGAGGACTCGGCGACCCAGCCGCCCGCGACGATCGCCAGCAGCAGCAGCGCGACCCCGACGACGGACACCTCGGTCACGCGTCCAGGACGCAGCACCCGCAGGTAGAAGCCCATGAACAGGGCGATGGGGATCGTCATCGCGATGGAGAAGACGCCCCACGGCGACTCCGCGAGCGCGTTGACGATGACCAGGGCCAGTACCGCCAGCAGGATGATCATGATGGCGAAGACGGCCACGAGTGCCGCCGCACCGCCGAACGGGCCGATCTCGTCCCGGGCCATCTGGCCCAGCGAGCGGCCGTCGCGACGGGTGGAGAAGAAGAGGGTCACCATGTCCTGCACGGCGCCCGCGAGGATCACCCCGACGACGATCCAGATCGTGCCGGGCAGGTAGCCCATCTGCGCGGCGAGCACCGGGCCCACCAGCGGACCGGCTCCGGCCACCGCCGCGAAGTGGTGGCCGAAGAGCACCCGGCGGTCGGTCGGGTGGAAGTCGACGCCGTTGTCCAGCCGCTCGGCGGGCGTCGCGCGGGTCTTGTCCACCCGCAGCACCCGGTAGGCGATGAAGCGGGAGTAGAAGCGGTAGCCGATGGCGTACGTGCCCAGCGCCGCGGCGACCATCCAGGCGGCCGAGATCTCCTCGCCGCGGGAGAGCGCGAGCATGGCCCAGCCGACGGCGCCGGCGAGCGCCACCGCCGTCCAGATCGCGATCTGGGCCGGTGACGGACTGCCACGCCCCACCGTCCCCCGGTCGGATGGTGCTGCGGGTTCGGTCATCTTCCGGCCCTCCGCCCTGTGATCATCCTTGAGGTGCGGGGGAACCCTAGGTGAGGGCCTATGGAGCCGTCACTAGGGTCACACGAGGGTGGGACGACGAACGGTCGAGTTGCGCGCCGAGCGGCCGGTGTCCGGCCGGTGTGCGCCTCGTGCGGCCGGGGCGGTGGAGGGGTGCCCGGCCTACTGCGGACGCTTGAGGCGGGCCACGAACTTGTAGCGGTCGCCCCGGTAGACCGAGCGCACCCACTCCACCGGCTCTCCGTCGCGGTCGTAGGAGTGCCTTGAGAGCATCAGCATCGGCAGCCCGACGTCCGAGCCCAGCAGCCCGGCCTCCCGGGGCGAGGCCAGGGAGGTCTCGATCGTCTCCTCGGCCTCGGCGAGCTGGACGTCGTAGACCTCGGAGAGGGCGGTGTAGAGCGAGGTGTACTTCATGAGGCTGCGCCGCAGGGCGGGGAAGCGCCGCTGGGACAGGTGCGTCGTCTCGATGGCCATCGGCTCGCCGCTCGCCAGCCGCAGTCGCTCGATCCGCAGGACGCGACCGCCGGGCGGGATGTCGAGCAGGGACGCCAGACGGTCGTCCGCGGTGACGTAGCCGAGGTCGAGGAGCTGGGAGGTGGGCTCCAAACCCTGGGCCCGCATGTCCTCGGTGTAGGAGGTGAGCTGGAGCGCCTGGGAGACCTTGGGCTTGGCGACGAACGTGCCCTTGCCCTGGATACGCTCCAGGCGTCCCTCGACGACGAGCTCCTGGAGGGCCTGGCGCACCGTGGTGCGCGAGGTGTCGAACTCGGTCGCCAGCGTACGCTCGGGGGGCACGGGCGTTCCCGGGGGAAGGGTTTCGGTCATCTCCAGCAGGTGCCGTTTGAGCCGGTAGTACTTGGGGACGCGCGCGACCCGGGTGGCGCCCTGCGGCGGTGTCCCCGGATCGGTGCCCTGCTCGTCGACGCCCACCGCCGCGGCGGTGCCCCCCGCCCCGAGGGGCGGACGCCCTGTCTGCTGTCCTCCTGCTGCCGTCACCGGCTTCCTCCGACTCCGTGCGTAACGGCCTCACATCCTGGCACGGCGGTTTCCCAGGGGAATCCTCCGGCACAGATGTCGTTCCGGTAACGGACCGGACGGCCCTTCCTGTCCACTCTTGACACCCCTATAGGTCTAGGCCAAGCTGCGGGAACTGGTCTAAACCATTAAAGACCAATCCCAGCCCCACAGGCACTACCTCGTCGTATGTCTTCTCGGTGGGCGGGAAGTTTCCATCCCTGGGAGGGTGACGTGAAGCGCAAGCTCATAGCAGCCATCGGCGTCGCGGCGATGCTCGGCGTGTCCGCCTGCGGCTCGGACAGCGACGACAGCGGCGACAACGGCTCCGGCGGAGGCGACAAGACGCTGACCGTCTGGGTCATGGACGGGTCCGCGCCCGATGAGTGGGTCACCGAACTGAACAAGGAGTTCGAGTCGGCCAACGAGGGGGTGACCGTCAAGATCCAGGAACAGCAGTGGAACGGCATCCAGGAGAAGATCACGACCTCCCTCTCCGAGGACACCCCGCCGGACGTGATCGAGCTCGGCAACACCCAGACCGCCGGATACGCGGTCACCGGCGGTCTCGCCGACCTCACCGACATGAAGGCCGATCTGGGCTACGACAGCTGGATCGAGGGGATGGTCTCCTCCACCGAGATCGACGGCAAGCTCTTCGCGGCGCCGTGGTACGCCGCCAACCGCGCCGTGATCTACGACAAGAGCATCTTCGAGGAGGCCGGCGTCGAGCCGCCCACCACCCGTGAGGAGTGGCTCGACGGGCTGAAGAAGATCGAGAAGGAGACGGACGCCCAGCCCCTCTACCTTCCGGGTCAGAGCTGGTACATCTACGCCGGTTTCCTGTGGGACGAGGGCGGCGACCTCGCCGTCCAGGACGGCGACCAGTGGAAGGGCTCGCTGGCCACCCCCGAGGGCGAGGCGGCCATGAACTTCTACAAGGAGCTCGCCGCCTACACGAACGCTCCGACCGACATCGACGAGTCCACCCCGCAGCAGTCCACGGACATCATCCCCAAGGGTGACGTCGCGTCCTGGATCGGTCTGGGCTGGGAGGCCGGCGGCGCGCAGGCCGCCATCGAGGAGGCCGGCGGCGAGGCCGACTTCGGCTACTTCCCGATCCCGGGCAAGAGCGCCGACCAGCCGGGCCACGTCTTCTTCGGCGGTTCCAACCTCGCCGTCTCCGAGCGCTCGCAGAACAAGGAGCTGGCCCAGGAGTGGCTGAAGCTCGCGACCTCCGAGAAGTGGATGAAGAAGTACGCCGAGGCCACCGGCGGCGCCCTGCTGCCGAACTCCGAGGCCGCCCAGGTCACCCCCGAGCCGGGCTCCTTCGCCGAGGCCATGGTCAAGGCCGCGGACGTCGGCCGCATCACCCCCGTCACCCCGGGCTGGGCGAACGTGGAGACCGACCCGAACCCGATCAAGCAGTACATGACCAATGTGCTCAACGGTTCGGACCCGGAGAAGGCCGGTAAGGACGCCGACACGACGATCACCGAGCGCATCAACCAGGGCTGACGCCCGCCGCGGCGTGTCCCGGCCGCTCGCCGGCCGGGACACGCCGGACCCCGTTCCCCCTCCGCAGCCCGTAGCCGAGGAAGAAGACCATGACCGTGCAGACCGAGGGCGTCACCCCCGTAGCCGAGGAGCCGCCTCCGCGTGACCCGGCGCCGGGGCCGGCCGAACCATCACCACGCCCCAGGCGCTCGCTGCCCAGCGGGTGGCTGCCCTATGTGCTGATCGGGCCGGCCGTCGTCGCCCTCGCCGTCTTCCTGGGCTACCCGCTCATCCGCAACGTGATCGTCTCGCTCCAGCAGCTCGGCCGGATCGAGATGATCTCGCGCACCACGGTGTGGACCGGCCTCGGCAACTACACGGAGCTCCTCCAGGACGACATGTTCTGGACCGTCGTGGCGCGCACGTTCGTCTTCATGGCGGTCAACGTGGTGCTGATCATGGTGTTCGGCACCCTGATCGGCCTGCTGCTGAACCGCCTCGGCAAGAAGATGCGGATGGTCCTCTCGATCTCCCTGGTGCTCGCCTGGGCCATGCCGATCGTCGCCTCCGCCACCGTCTTCCGGTGGCTGTTCGACACCCAGTTCGGCGTCATGAACTGGGTGATGCGCAGCCTCGGCTTCGAGGGCTACGACCAGCACAACTGGTTCGACACCGGCTTCTCGACGCTCGCGATCGTCACCCTGCTCATCGTGTGGGCGTCCGTCCCCTTCGTGGCGCTCAACATGTACGCGGGACTGACGACGATCAGCGGCGAGCTGTACGAGGCCGCCCGCATGGACGGTGCCTCGAACGCGCGGATCTTCCGCTCGGTGGTCTTCCCGATGCTGAAGCCGTTCTTCCTGATCACCACGTTCCTGGAGATCATCTGGGTCTTCAAGGCGTTCGCGCAGATCTACGCGCTCAACGCGGGCGGTCCGAACCGCGAGTCCGAGACGCTGCCGGTCTTCGCCTACGTCGAGGGCATGAGCCAGATGCAGTTCGGTGTGGCCGCCGCGGCGTCCGTGCTGACGATCCTGCTGCTCATGATCGCGATGTCGTTCTACTTCCGCCTGATCCTCAAGCAGGAGGACGAGCAGTGAGCCACCCCACCACCCTCGCCGGCCCGGCGGGGGCCCCCGACGCCGTCACGCCGAAGAACGGCGGCACTCCGGGCCGCGACGCGGCCCGCGCCAAGCGGCGCAAGACCCTGCGCGGCATCTGGCCCAACGTCCTCGCGCTCGTCCTGGCGGCCCTCTTCATCTTCCCCGTCTACTGGATGTTCTCGACGTCCTTCAAGCCGGCGACCGAGGTCCTCACCAAGACCCCGACCTTCTTCTTCTCGCCCACGTTCGAGCACTACGGCACCGCCACCGAGGTCGACCTCTTCTGGACGTTCGTCCGCAACAGCGTCCTGGTCACCGTGGGCGCCGTGGCCCTCGCGCTCGTCGTCGCCCTCGCGGCGAGCTTCGCCATCGTCCGGATGAGGTTCAAGGGCCGTAAGGGGCTCGTCCTCGCGGTGATGATGGCGCAGATGGCGCCCTGGGAAGTCATGGTCATCGTGATGTACCTCATCGCCCGGGACGCCGAGGTCCTCAACAGCATCGGCTTCCTGACGCTCATCTACTTCGTCATGGTCCTGCCCTTCACCATCTGGACGCTGCGCGGCTTCATCGCCGCCGTGCCGAAGGAGCTGGAGGAGGCCGCGATGATCGACGGGTGCAGCCGCACCCAGGCGTTCATGAAGGTGATCTTCCCGCTGCTCGCCCCCGGCCTGATGTCCACCTCGCTCTTCGGCTTCATCACCGCCTGGAACGAGTTCGCCATGGTGCTGGTCCTCAACAAGGACCCCGAGGCGTACACCCTGCCCTTGTGGCTCACCCAGTTCCAGTCGGCGTTCGGCAACGACTGGGGCGCGACCATGGCCGCGTCCTCGCTCTTCGCCCTGCCCGTGCTCCTCCTCTTCATCTTCCTCCAGCGTCGTGCCGTCGGTGGGCTCAGCGCCGGCGCGGTGAAGGGATAGCGACATGACCACTCTCGCCCCCGCCTCCACCACCCTCCTCCGGGACGCCCTCGCCGTCCTGCAACCCGGCTTCGTCGGCACCACGGCCCCCGACTGGCTGCTGCGCCGACTGGACGACGGCCTGACCTCCGTCGGACTCTTCGGCCGCAACATCGAGTCGCCCGAGCAGCTCACCGCCCTCACGGCCCAGCTGCGCGCCGTGCGCCCGGACGTCCTGGTCGCCATCGACGAGGAGGGCGGCGACGTCACCCGGCTGGAGGTCCGCAACGGCTCCTCCTTCCCCGGCAACCTCGCCCTCGGCGCCGTCGACGACCCGGAGCTCACCCGGACGGTCGCCCAGGAGCTCGGCCGCCGGCTCGCCGCCTGCGGCGTGAACCTCAACTGGGCCCCCTCCGCCGACGTCAACTCCAACCCGCACAACCCCGTCATCGGTGTGCGGTCCTTCGGCGCCGACCCCGAGCTGGTGGCCCGGCACACCGCCGCCTACGTCGAGGGCATGCAGGCCGCCGGGGTCGCGGCCTGCACGAAGCACTTCCCCGGGCACGGTGACACCAACGTCGACTCCCACCACGCGCTGCCGCGCATCGACGTCGGGCTCGCGACGCTCGGCGTCCGGGAGCTCGTCCCCTTCCGCGCCGCCGTCGCCGCCGGGAGCAAGGTCGTCATGAGCGCCCACATCCTGCTCCCCGCGCTCGACGCCGACCGGCCCGCGACCCTCAGCCACGCCGCCCTCACCGGGCTGCTGCGCGCGTCCGCCGAACGCGGCGGGCTCGGCTTCGACGGGCTGATCGTCACCGACGCGGTCGAGATGAGCGCCATCGCCGACACGCACGGCATCGAGCGGGGCACCGTCCTCGCGCTCGCCGCCGGGGCCGACGCCATCTGCGTCGGCGGCAACCTGGCCGACGAGGACATCGTGCTGCGCCTGCGCGACGCCGTCGTGCGGGCCGTGCAGGAGGGCGAGCTGCCCGCGGAACGCCTCGCCGACGCCGCCGCCCGCGTGCGCGACCTGGCCGACTGGACGCGCCGCGCCGCCGCCCGTCCGCTCCCGGAGCCCGCCCCCGAAGGCGCCGAGGTCGGCCTCACCGCGGCTCGGCGCGCGGTTCGGGTGACGCAGGGGCCGACGCCGTTCGTCCCGTGCGAGGAGGCCGTCTACGTCGCCGCGTGCACCCCCGTCGCGAACATCGCGGTGGGCGACGAGACGCCCTGGGGGCTGGCCGCCGAGCTGACCCGGCTGCTGCCGGGCACCGGGACCGGCTCCTGGAGCCAGACGGAGGCCGATGCGCTGGGCGTTCCGGCGCTGGCGGGACAGGTGCTGGCCGAGGCGGGGGACCGTAGGATCGTCGCCGTGGTCCGCGACGCCCACCGGCACTCCTGGATGGCCGCCGCGCTCGACGCCCTGCTCGCCGCCCGTCCGGACACCGTCGTGGTCGAGATGGGACTCCCGCAGGCTTCGCCCGTGGGCGCCCCGCACATCGCGACACACGGCGCGGCCCGCGTCTGCGCCCGCGCCGCCGCCGAGGTCGTCGCCGGCCGCCGGGCCGACGGCTGAATCCGGAACAACCGCACCACGCCAACTGGAGGCACCCCGCATGACCGCCACGACCGGTCGGATCATGGCCGGTGAAATGGCCGAACAGCCCGCCGTCCTGCGCCGCATCCTGACCGAAGGCGCGCCGAGGATCCGTGAGGTCGCCGAGCGGATCGCCGCGCGCGAGCCGCGCTTCGTGCTCCTCACCGCACGCGGCACGTCGGACAACGCGGCGCTCTACGCCAAGTACCTCCTGGAGGTCCTGCTGGGCAAGCCCTGCGGGCTCACCTCCATGTCCACGACGACGGCGTACGGCGCCCGGCAGGACCTCACGGACTGCCTGGTCATCACCGTCAGCCAGTCCGGCGGCTCCCCCGACCTCGTCGCCTCCACCCGGGCGGCCCGGGAGGCCGGGGCGATCACCCTGGCCGTCACGAACAACGCCGCGTCGCCGCTGGCGGAGATCAGCGAGTTCCACATCGACGTGCTGGCCGGGGAGGAGAAGGCGCTCCCCGCGACCAAGACCTACACCGCCGAGCTGCTGGCGCTGTACCTGTTCGTCGAGGGCCTGCGCGGCGGTGACGGCGCCGGGGCCGCCGCCGCGCTGCCGGAGCTGGCCGAGCAGATCCTCGACCGCCGCGAGGAGGTCAAGGACCTGGCGGGCCGGTACCGCTTCGCCGAGCGCATGGTGCTGACCTCACGCGGGTTCGGGTACCCGACGGCGAAGGAGGCGGCGCTGAAGCTGATGGAGACCAGCTACATCCCCGCCCTGTCCTACTCCGGTGCGGACCTGCTGCACGGGCCGCTGGCCATGGTCGACAACGTCTCGCCCGTCATCGCCATCGTGACCGACGGCAAGGGCGGGGAGGCGCTGCAGCCCGTCCTGGACCGGCTGCGCGACCGTGGCGCGGACCTGGTCGTCGTCGGACCCAAGCCGCAGGTGGACGCCGCCTCGGCGGGCTTCGTCCTGCCGGTGGACGGGGTGCGCGAGGAGCTGCAGCCGGTTCTGGAGATCCTCCCCCTCCAGATGCTGGCCTACGAGGTGACCATCGCGCGCGGCCAGGACCCGGACGCCCCCAGGGCCCTGGCGAAGGTCACCGAGACCCACTGAGGCCGCGGCGTGCGCGGGAACCCGCTCGCCGGTTCCCGCGCGACCGCTCCAGACCATGGACAGGCCCAGTGGTCTAGTCCACAATGGTGATAACGGCGAAAGCCTCCGCCCTCCCCGCACAGGAGGGTGGAACGAGATCCGCGGCGCTCTCTGCCCTGACCGCGCCCGGGTCTCAGGTCGCTCCGGGCTGCGGTGCCGGGTGAGTTGAGGGTCTCACCCAGGCGCCGCGGCCCGAAGTGCTTCCGGGCACCCTCTAGGCTCGGCGGCGTGCCCTCCATGAATGACCTCGTACGCCAGCACACCGCGCTCGGTGAGTCCGACCTCGAATGGCTGCACCTGCTCGTCTCCGAGTGGCAGCTGCTGTCCGACCTCTCCTTCGCGGACCTCGTCCTGTGGGTGCCCACCCGCGACGGCACCCGGTACGTGTCCGTCGCGCAGATGCGGCCCAACACCGGGCCCACCTCCTACCAGGACGACATGGTCGGCCACCTCGTGCCGCGCGGACGCCGACCGCTGCTGGACTCCGCGCTCGACGAGGGCCGCATCGTCCGGGAGGGCGACCCGGAGTGGCGCGAGGAGGTGCCGGTCCGGGTCGAGTCCATCCCCGTACGCCGCGACGGCCGGGTCCTCGGCGTCATCGCCCGCAACACCAATCTGCTGACCGTCCGGACCCCGAGCCGGCTGGAGCTGACCTACCTGCAGAGCGCCTCGGACCTGGCGCAGATGATCGCGGCGGGGGAGTTCCCCTTCCCCGGCCAGCAGGTCGACATGGACGCCTCCCCCCGGGTGGGGGACGGCCTGATCCGGCTGGACGCCGACGGGTTCGTCCAGTACGCCAGCCCCAACGCCCTCTCCGCCTACCACCGGCTCGGCCTCGCCGCCGACCTCGTCGGCCTCCAACTCGGCGAGACGACGGCCGAGCTGGCCCCGGCCAAGGGCCCGGTGGACGAGTCCCTGGTGAAGCTGGCCAGCGGCTGGGCGCCCCGGGAGGCCGAGATCGAGGGCGACGAGTGCGTGGTGCAGCTGCGCGCGATCCCGCTCAAGCCGAAGGGCACCCGGATCGGCTCCCTCGTCCTCCTGCGCGACGTCACGGAGCTGCGCCGCCGGGAGCGCGAGCTGATCACCAAGGACGCCACGATCCGCGAGATCCACCACCGGGTCAAGAACAACCTCCAGACGGTGGCCGCGCTCCTGCGCCTCCAGGCGCGCCGGATCGGCGCCACCGGGGACAGCAGCGCGCGGGAGGCCCTGGAGGAGGCCGTGCGCCGGGTGGGCTCCATCGCCATCGTCCACGAGACGCTCTCGCAGAACCTGGACGAGCGCGTCGACTTCGACGAGATCGCCGACCGCGTCCTCGCGATGGTGGCGGAGATCGCACCCGGCAAGGTCACGGGACGCCGCACGGGCCGGTTCGGCATCCTTCCCGCCGAGGTCGCCACCCCGCTGTCCATGGTGCTCACCGAGGTGCTCCAGAACGCCCTGGAGCACGGCTACGGCCCCGCCGAGCAGGGGACACTGGAGGTCGGTGCGGTGCGCGGCCCCGGGCCGTCTGGCGGCGAGGACGCGCGGCTCCTGGTGACGGTGCTGGACGACGGCCGGGGGCTCCCGGACGGGTTCGACGTCCGCACCTCGGGAAACCTCGGCCTGCAGATCGTCCGCACCCTCGTGGAGGGCGAGCTGGGCGGCACGTTCGAGATGGTGCCGGCCGCCGGGCGCGGCACCCGCGTGGTCTTCGACCTCCCGGTCACGACCGACCAGCGCTGACCCGGCGCACGGACGCGAGCGGCCCGCGGCGGCGGGCCCGACACGGCACCGAGCCCCGGCTCCGACCGTGGGGTCGGAGCCGGGGCTCGGGCTGACGTGCGGGTGCTAGCGGTGTCTCGCCGGCACTGCGTGCTGCGGCTCGGGGCAGCGGGTGGCCAGGCCGGGCGTCGTCAGGCGGTCGCCTTACGCGCGCGGTTGCGGGCGGCGCGGCGCTTCATCGCGCGACGCTCGTCCTCGCTGAGGCCACCCCAGACGCCGGAGTCCTGACCGGACTCCAGGGCCCACTGCAGGCACTGCTCCTGAACGGGGCAGCGGCGGCAGACGGCCTTGGCTTCCTCGATCTGCAGCAGCGCAGGACCGGTGTTGCCGATGGGGAAGAAGAGCTCGGGGTCTTCCTCGCGGCAAACGGCGTTGTGACGCCAGTCCATGGCTGCTCCATCTCCTACGCGTTGGTACGTGGCTTGTGAATGTGAACGCTTTCACGAATCCCCCGACAAAGGAAGGGCCGACCAGTAGATGTGACGCTGGTCGCATCGGCTTTGAAGAGGGGGTTCGGGCTGACTCGGGGGCTGCCGAAGGCGCTGTCCCGATCGCCATGAAGAGATTCGCAAACCTCGGCGGTGGATACAACCCCTTCCGGCAAGTTTTTTTTGATTCCTTGGTGTCGCTTGCCTCACAGCCGTACTTCTAGTGGGTGGAGGCTGGCCTAAACGTTCGAGTGGAAGGACTTTCGGCCCTTCGACTTATGCAATCACACGCAGTGCACGCCGAACACCTGTGAAGCTGATGCTCGTTCGCAGTCCCAGGTGGTCACCGTCCATCTGAAACGGCAGCGGCACCTGCGAATGCAAGGTGAAGGCCGACACGTCGTGCAGTGACACAGCGTGCTTGCCGCGCGGGCCCCGCTCCGGCGAGGACGTCAGCAGCTGGGTGCCGTAACGGGTCACCGCCACCGGCGACAGCCGGGTGAGTCCGAGCACGTCAAGTGCCGTGTCGAACGACGCCTCGGGGGCCGCGTACACCGGCCGGTTCCCCAAGTACGTCCAAGGAGCCGTGTTGCACACTATGGACGCCACCAAACCTCCCACCGGTTCCCCGTCCGGCCGCTCCAGGGTGATCGTGCCGCTGCGGCGATGCGGATCACCGACGAACTGCCGCAGCACCTGCCGCATGTAGAGGGCGTGCGTCGAGCGCCTGCCCCGCTCCCGCTGCTGCTCGACGCGGCCGACGACGCCGGCGTCGAAGCCGAAGCCCGCGCAGAACGTGAACCAGCGCGGCGGCACCCCGGCGTCGTCCGTGTCCGGGGTCCCGGCCGCGAGACCCAGCCCCACCGTCCTGCCGCCGCCGCTCTCCAGGGCGCCCAGCAGGGCCCCCGTCGCCTCCACGGGGTCGTTCGGCAGCCCCAGGGCCCGGGCGAAGACGTTCGTCGACCCACCGGGCACGACGGCCAGCCGGGGCAGTCCCTCCGGGTCCGGGCCGTGGTGGCCGAGGAGTCCGTTCACGACCTCGTTCACCGTGCCGTCGCCGCCGAGGGCGATCACCAGCTCGGTCTCCCCGCCCTCGACCGCACGCCGGGCCAGCTCGCGGGCGTGCCCCCGGTGCTCGGTGGTCGCCACCTCCAGCTTGAGGTCGCTCGCCAGCGCGTGCACGAGTACGTCCCGCGTCCGCGCACTGGTGGTGGTTGCCTTGGGGTTGACCACGAGAAGTGCGCGCATGGGGTGCAGGTTACCGAGTGGGAGGACGTGCCCCCACCCGCCCTTCGGCTCCCTTCCGCGCTCCCCGCGTCCCGGAACGGCGAGGCGGCTACGCTGGCGGGTGTGAGCACAGCAGACAAGCGTCAGACGCCCGCCGGGGGCCCGGCGCCGGGACGTGGCGGGGCGAGCGGGCAGGAGGCCGCCGAGCGGCCCACACGCCTCTCCGTCGCCGCCGCACTGGTCGCGCTGGAGGGGCTCGCCGTCCTCGGCGTGGGCATCGCGATGCTCGTTCTCCCCCTGATCGGGGACCGTACGGACGGCCTCCTGCAGGCGCTCACCGGAGCCGTCACCGTGCTCGCCCTCGCCGTGCTGCCGCTGGCCACCGCGCGAGGGCTCTGGCTGCTGCGCCGCTGGAGCCGGGGGCCGGCCGTCTTCACCCAGCTGATCGCCCTGCCCGTCGGCTGGCAGATGGCCTCCTCCTCGGGGCTGTGGGTGCCGGCCGGGCTCGCCGTCGCGGCCACGGCCGTGGCCGGGCTGGTGTGCCTGTTCCACTCCCGGGCGGCCGCCGCCCTCGGCGTCGGGGCCGCGCCGGGCGGCTGACCCGTCACGAGGCGGGCGGCGCGGGGCGTGTGCCTCACTCCTCCACGAGCAGTTTGTCCCGCAGCTGGGCCAGTGTCCGGGCCAGCAGGCGGGACACGTGCATCTGCGAGATGCCGACCTCCTGGGCGATCTGCGACTGCGTCATGTTGCCGAAGAACCGCAGCAGAAGGATCTTCTTCTCCCGGGGCGGGAGCTGTTCCAGCAGGGGTTTGAGCGACTCCCGGTACTCCACGCCCTCCAGCGCGTCGTCCTCCGCGCCCAGGGTGTCCGCCACGGCCGGGGACTCGTCGTCGGTGTCCGGCACGTCGAGGGAGAGCGTGCTGTAGGCGTTGGCCGACTCCAGCCCCTCCAGCACGTCCTCCTCGGAGATCGACAGGCGCTGCGCGAGTTCGTGCACCGTCGGCGCCCGGCCGTGCAGCTGGGACAGCTCGGCCGTCGCCGAGGACAGCGAGAGCCGGAGCTCCTGCAGCCGCCTCGGGACGCGCACGGCCCAGCCCTTGTCCCGGAAGTGCCGCTTGATCTCGCCGACGACGGTGGGGGTGGCGTAGGTGGAGAACTCCACGCCCCGCTCCGGGTCGAACCGGTCCACGGACTTGATCAGGCCGATCGTCGCGACCTGGGTCAGGTCGTCCAGCGGCTCGCCCCGGTTGCGGAAGCGGCGCGCCAGGTGCTCGACCAGCGGCAGGTGCATGCGGACGAGGCGGTTGCGCAGTTCCGCCCGCTCGGGGGAGTCCTCCGGCAGATCGCGCAGCCGGACGAAGAGCTCCCGGGCCCCGTAGCGGTCCTGCGCGGCCTGCTGCCGGGCCGGGCCGCCGTGCCCGGTGGCACTGTGCCCGGTGGCACCGTGGCCGCCGCCCGGCCGGGCGTCCGCGGCGTGCTCCTGCGGCTGCTCGTCCATGGCCTCCGTCCGCTGCGCCCGCTCCGGAAGCCGGCCGAGGTCGGCCGGGTGCGGCCGGGCCTGTTGCTCCGGGATCGCCGTATCCGCCGCCATGTCGTGGCGGCCGACCGGCGCATTGTGCTCCAGGTCGTTCATACCGGCCCCCTCGTCCCGGGCCGGCCCCTCGGCATCGGTCACGATGCCCCGGGGCCGGCGCCGCGCTTCTTGTGCAGGCTGATGCTGACCGTGCGGTCCTCGGCCACGGCCGAGTCCACTTCACCGGCCAGTGCCGAGAGCACCGTCCAGGCGAAGGTGTCGCGCTCCGGGGCGCGACCGTCCGTCGTGGGCGCCGAGACCGTCACTCTCAGTGAGTCTCCCACCAGAGTGAAGACGCAGCTGAGGACGGACCCCGGGACCGCTTGTTGGAGGAGGATCGCGCACGCCTCGTCCACGGCGATGCGCAGGTCCTCGATCTCGTCGAGGGTGAAGTCCAAGCGGGCCGCGAGACCGGCGGTGGCCGTGCGCAGCACCGACAGATAGGCACCCGCCGCGGGCAGCCGGACCTCGACGAAGTCCTTGTCCGCACCTACGATCTGGGACACCCTCACCTCCAAGGTGGCACAAACTGGTTGGCCTGCCCCGAACTTCCGCCGGCCTCCCGGGCGACCAGGGGGCCGGGCCGGCGCGAAGCAGATGGTCCGCCTGCGACGCTATCGCGATCCGTGGCATGCTGTCCCACGGACGGCCGCGCGCCGCCCCACACCATGGACGTCACCCATCGTAAACACATGGGCACTGTCCGTGGCTAGAGGTGTGGCGGTATCAATTCCAAGAAGATTACGCTGCGTTGCTCCGTGCCTCCGCACGGCCCCCCGTTACCGGCCCGCTCCCCGCGCGGGGGTCGGGCTCCTCGGCCCGTGCCGCGTCGGCCGCCAGAGCTCGCAGGGGCTCGCCGCTCATGCGGAACACCGTCCATTCGTCCATCGGCTCGGCGCCGAGCGACCGGTAGAAGTCGATCGAGGGGCGGTTCCAGTCGAGCACCCACCACTCGAAGCGCCGGTAGCCCCGCTCCACGCAGATCCGCGCCAGCTCCGCGAGCAGCGCCCTTCCGTGTCCGGCGCCCCGGGCGGCCGGGCGCACGTACAGGTCCTCCAGGTAGACGCCGTGGGTGCCCGTCCAGGTCGAGAAGTTGCGGAACCACAGGGCGAAGCCGACCGGCTCGCCCCCGGCGGTGCCGGTGCCCCCGTCGGCCCCCGGTGTTCCGTCCGTCCCGGCCGTCTCCGCGATGAGGGCGTACACCGCGGGACGCGCTCCGAAGAGTGCCTCGTGCAGCTGCTCCTCGGTCGCGTGGGCGTGCTCGGCCGCGCGCTCGTACGCGGCGAGCTCCCGGATCATCTCCAGGATGACGGGCACGTCGGCGGGCGTCGCGGCACGGATCATGAGGCAGACCTTAGCCGGTGACGACGACGGCGACCCGCGTGCCCGGTGCGAAGGCCCCCTCCTCGGCGAGGGTGGTGATCCCGAGCAGGAGCTTCGCGACGTACACGCGCTCCAGCGGCATCCCGTGGCGATCCTCGAAGTCGGTGGCGAACCGCTCCAGCCCGGGGGTGCCGCGCGCGTAGCCGCCGCAGTGGAAGCGCTCCTCCAGCCGCCACGTGCCCCGGGGGCCGCCGAACGCCTCGCACTGCAGCCGCGCGACCTCCGCGCCCAGGAACCCGCCCCGCAGGACCGGCACGCCGATCGCCGGGGGGCCGTCCGCCGCCAGGCCCGCGAGGGTGCCCCCCGTGCCGCAGGCGACGGCGGCGACGTCCGCGTGCCCGGCCAGCTCCCGGCCCAGCGCGGCGCAGCCCCGCACGGCGTGCGCGTTGCTCCCGCCCTCCGGCACGACGTGCACGCCGCCGGGCAGGCCGAGCCGGGCGCACAGCTCGGCCGCGTACGCCGGATCGGCGCGACGCCGGTAGTGGGCGCGGGCGACGAAGTGGAGGCGCATGCCGTCCGCGACGCAGCGGGCCAGGGAGGTGTTGAGGGGCCGGTCCGCCAGTTCCTCGCCCCGCACGACGCCGACGGTGGCCAGGCCCAGCAGCCGTCCGGCCGCCGCCGTGGCGCGCAGGTGCCCGGAGTAGGCGCCGCCGAACGTCAGCAGGGTGCTGTGCCCGTCCTGCCGGGCGGCCATCAGATTGGGGACGAGTTTGCGCCACTTGTTGCCCGGAAGGTCCGGGTGCAGCAGGTCGTCCCGCTTGAGCAGCAGCCGGAGCCCGCGCCGGGTGAAGCGGTCGTCCGGGACCTCCGTCAGCGGCGACGGCAACGCGACGCGCAGCGGCCCCGGGACGTCCGGCGGGCCCCCAGCGGCCGGGTACACGGCGGGCGGGGGCGGCGGGGGCGTGCGGGGCTCGGGGGCGGTCACCCCACGATTGTCATCGCAGCCGCTCGCGGATGCGATCGCGCATCCAGTCCATGGAGAAGCCTCGTGGGTCGATCTTCTGGTTCGTCCACTCCAGGTGCCCGATGACCGACCACTCGTTCCACCGGTGGTGCCGACACACGGCGGCCGAGGCGCGGGCGATGGCGTCGAGCTGCGCGGCGGGCCAGGGATCGCGCCCGTTGCCCCAGTTCTCGCACTCGAAGCCGTAGAAGCGGGTGTTCCCGTCGGTGTTGCGCTCGTTCGGGGCGGGGGTGCGGCGCTCGGCGATGACCGCGCGCAGCACGTCGTCGTCGCCGAGTCCCGCGTGGTTCGACCGGCCGTGGCCGACGAGGTGGACCCGGCCGTCCTTGGTGATCACGCCGTGGCACAGCGGACCGGGGAGGCCCGAGTAGCCGTAACGGCAGAGGTTGACGGTGCGCCTGGTGCCGTTGGTGACGGTGTGATGGATCATCACGCCGTTCACCGGCCCCCACGCACCGACGTGGTTGCGGTTGTGAGTACGCCAGTTGCCCACCTCGACGACGTCGCACCCTTCCCGGCGCAGCGCGGCGAGCATGGCGTTCGCTGTGATGGGAGTCGCCATGAGGGGTTTTTACCCCTGGTAGTTGATCCCTTACCTTTTGTCATACCGCGCACGCGTGGAGAAACGGTGCAGACGCACACGCCGCACGCCCCCCGGCTAGAGTCGCCCCATGGACGTCCTCCCCCTCGATTCCGCGCGCCCGGCGCTGCGCTGGCGTTCCGAGTCCGCGGCACCGGCGCCCCGGCGCGTGGTGGAGGGTGACGACGCGCTGCGCGCAGCCGACGCCTACCGGATGGCCTGCGAGGGCACGGCCGTGCTGTGGCGGGGCGACTACCAGGGCGCCCGGCAGCTCCTGACCGCCCTCGCCCGGCGCGTCGACCGCGGCCCGCGCCGCAACCGCGCAGCACCGGTGGCGGCGTCGCGGGACCCGTACGACGCCTTCCACCGCCACCGGCAGGAGCAGGGCCGACGGGCCCGCGTCCTCGGCATGCTGCTCGTCCCGGTCGACCCGGGCTACGTGGTGCCGCTGCGCCGCGCACCCGACGTCCGGGCCGCCTGCGCCGAGGCGTACGGCCCGCCGCAGGCCGGCGGGGACGCGCCCTTCGCCGTCTCGCTGCGGGAACTGCTCGGAGTGATCGGCGCCCACGAGTGGCGGCGCAGGGGCGTACCGGTGCCCGCGCTCGGCGGCGACCGCGTCCACCCCCACTACGGCGTCTTCTCCCCGGTGCGCGGTGAGTACGTCGACCTGGTGGCCCGCGCCCCGCTGCCCACCGACCGCGCGGTCGCCCACGACATCGGCACCGGCACCGGAGTGCTCGCCGCGGTACTGGCCCGGCGCGGCGTGGCCCGGGTCGTCGGCACCGACCAGGACCCGCGCGCCCTCGCCTGCGCCCGGGACAACGCCGAACGACTCGGCCTGGCCGAGCGGATCGACGTCGTCGAGGCCGATCTCTTCCCACCCGGCCGGGCGCCGCTCGTGGTGTGCAACCCGCCGTGGTTGCCCGCGAAGCCCACTTCGGCCGTCGAGCGCGCCGTCTACGACCCCGGCAGCCGGATGCTGCGCGGCTTCCTCGCCGGGCTGCCGCACGCCCTGGCCCCCGGCGGAGAGGGCTGGCTGATCCTCTCCGACCTCGCCGAGCGCCTCGGGCTGCGCACCCGCGACGCGCTCCTCGACCTGATCGACGCCGCCGGACTCACCGTCGTCGACCGGCTGGACGCGCGCCCCACGCACCCCCGGTCGGCCGATCCCGACGACCCCCTGCACGCCGCGCGCTCCGCCGAGATCACCTCGCTGTGGCGGCTGGCTCCCAGCCGGTGAGCAGCACCCGGCGCTGCCCGGCCCGGTAGCGGGCCACGGCCTCCGGGGTGGGCGCCACGGCGTCCGCGGGGATCTCGTCCACGGGGACCCAGCCGACCCAGGAGTGCTTCTCGGGCTCGGCGTTGACCAGCTCCCCGGACCACGACCGCGCTCCGAAGACCACCGTCAGGTAGCCGCCGGGCGCCTCCGCCCCGTGCGCGCCGTGCACGACGTGGACGAGTTCCAGCTCCTCGGGGGCGACCACCAGCCCCGTCTCCTCGCGCAGCTCGCGGGCGGCCGAGACGGTGACGGGCTCGCCCGGCTCGGCCTTCCCCACCGGCAGGTCCAGCCGTCCGCGCGCGAACTTGGCCCGTGGCCCGCGCCGTAGAAGCAGCACCCGGTCGTGCCGCGCGTCGTGCACGATCACGGCGGCGGCCAGCAGGCACATGGAGTCGGTGGCGGGCGGCAGCACGGTGTCCCCCTCGTTCCTCGGTTCCGGACACCCAGCATGGCAGGCGGCACCGACAGCGCGGTGCCCGCCCGACCCCCTCGGTCGGACGGGCACCGCGGACCGGGGCCGTTCGGGCCGGCCCCTCGGCGGCCGGGGGAGAGCACGCGCCCCGGCCGCCGGGCTCACTTGGCCGAGAGCTCCTTGTCGAAGGCGGAGAGGCCGTAGCTCCACAGGGAGTTCACCCGGTTGATCTCGTTGCGGTTCGGGTACGCGTTGGTGCACGACGGCCCGGGCCCGCCGCCGGACATCAACTCGCTGCACGGCCCGGAGTAGTTGTCCGGAAGGCCGAGCACGTGACCGGTCTCGTGCGTGGTCACGCGGGTGGAGTCGTAGACCTGGTTCTGCCGGTAGTCGAGGAAGATGTAGCCGTTGCCCCGCCCGTCGGTGTAGGCGTACGAGCCGCGCGAGCTGTTGCCCTCGTAGTAGCGGAAGTCCGCGCCCGACCCCTCCCGCAGCTGCACGCTGCTCACGGAGGCGTTCCATATCTGGGTGGAGCGGGCGATCTGCGTGCGGAAGCTCGGCGCGCGGCTGGCGTCGTAGGTCACCGTCACGGCCTGGGCGCCGGGGTTCTCCGCGTACTTCTCCATCGCCGAGGCCCGCACGGCCTCGAAGAACGCCCGCGTGGCCTCCTGGTCGGAGACGGCCGCGCTCGGGGTCCTGGGGCCGGTGAAGGCGGCGGTGGTGAAGGCCCGTTCGGCCTGGGCCGGGCCGTCCGGGGCGGCGGGGGCCGCCGCCGTGGTCGTGGCCGGAACGGCGGCGAGGCCCGCCGCCATGGCCAGGCCCACGGCAGCGGAGAAGACATGCTTCGGGTACTTCATGGGGGGTCCCTTCCTCGTCCGGGCACCGACCGGCCGCCGTGGAGTGGGGGGTTGCGGCCGGTCGGAGCCGGATGAATCGCGGTCCAGGCGAGTGTCCGGGCCACGGGCGGGGCGCGGGAAGGATGCCACCAGGCGATAGGACGGGGCTATCACCCGCGCCGCGCCCGCCCGACCAGCGTGGTCACACCTCTGGTGACGCTGCGGAGCCCGCGGCTATTCTCCGGGCGTGGAGTTGGAAGTCAGGCACCTGCGAGCCCTGTGTGCGATCGCCGACGCGGGCAGCGTCCGCGCCGCCGCACGCCGACTCAGCATGACCCAACCCTCGTTGACGACACAGCTGCGGCGCATCGAGAACGCGCTGGGCGGTCGGCTGTTCGTCCGGGAGCGCACCGGCAGCCGTCCCACTCCCTTAGGACGCACCGTCCTCAGCCGCGCCCGGCCCATCGTCGCCGAGATGGCGGCGCTCATCACCGAGGCCCGTGAGGCCGTGCTGCGGACCGACGAGGCACGACTGCGGGTCGGCAGCACCGGCGGAACGGGCAGCAGCACCGTCGTCGGCTGGCTGCGCCGACTGCACGCCCGCTACCCCGGTGTCGACACCACCGTGCACTTCGAGGTCTCGGCCAACCTCCTCCTGCGGATGGTCGCCGCCGGACAGCTCGACGCGGCCTTCGTCCACGAGGTCGCCGGCTGCCCGTTGCAGCCGCCACCCGGCCTGGAGCAGCGCGTCCTCGTCGAACGGGAGCCGCAGTTCGTGGCCGTGTCCGCCTCCCACCCCGCCGCCCACCGTGCGGAGATCGACCTCGCGGACGTCGCCCAGGACAGCTGGATGGTCGACCCGGCCGCCGACGGCGAATGGGACGGTCTGCGCCGCGTCTTCGCGGCCGCCGGGCTCAACCCCAAAGTCGTCCTCGGCGACTACAACACCGCCGGCATCCTCACAGCGGCAGGCGAGGTCGTCATGCCGTGCCAGCCCACCTCGGCCAGCCGACCCGGGCTGGTGGTCCGCCCGCTCGCCGGCGACCCGCTCACCGTCCGCCTCCTGCTCGTCTCCCGCCCCTCCCCGGCTCCCGGGACCGACGCGGACGAGGTCTTCTCCGCCCTGCGCGAGGCGTACACGGAGATCGCGCGGGGCTGCGACGCCTACCGCCGGTGGCTGCTGCGCCACGGGAGCCCGCTCCTGGCGGGGGACCCGGGGGCCGAATCCCCGGCCGGGCCACCACCGGCCGGGTGACCACCGGACGGGTGAAGGGGCTCAAGCCCACGGCGTGGCGCTGACGATGGTCCTGGCGACGGCCGTCGCACACGTCATGCGGACCGCGGGCGTGCCGGGGGCCGCGCGCCGACCCCGTCCGAGAGGCACCGCTGATGTTCCGTTCCCTGACGCGTCGTCTGGCCCTGGCGACCGCCGCGGCCCTCCTGCCCGCCCCCCTCGTCGCCGCCGCACCCGACGGCGGCGCGCCCGAGCCCGAACGCACGGTGCTCGCACCGCTCATCCACAGCGCCGACCCGATCCCCGGCCGGTACCTCGTCACCCTCGACGCCGGATTCGACCCCGCCGGGGTCGCTCGGGGCGTCGGAGCGGAGCCGAGCTTCGTCTACCGGGCCGCCGTCCTCGGATTCGCCGCCCCGCTCACCGACGCGCAGGTGGCGGCCGTTCGCCGGGCGCCGGGGGTCGCCGCCGTGGAGCAGGACGCCCGCGTGCGGCTGAACGACCCGCTCGCGCTGCCCCGCCCCGCGGCCCCCGCGGCCACCTGGGGGCTGGACCGGATCGACCAGCGTGAACTCCCCCTCGACGGCGACTACAGCGTCGGCGGCGACGGCTCGGGCGTCACCGCCTACGTCATGGACACCGGCATCGACTACGACCACAGCGAGTTCGGCGGGCGCGCCGGGGCCGGATTCGACGCCGTCGGCGACGGCCGCGACGGCGCCGACTGCAACGGCCACGGCACCCACGTCGCCGGGACGGTGGGCGGCGGCACCTACGGCGTCGCCCGCGAGGTGTCGCTGGTGAGCGTCCGGGTCCTGGACTGCGAGGGCCGGGGCAGCACCGGCGGCATCATCGCCGGGCTGGACTGGACGGCGCGCAACGCCGCGAAGCCGGCCGTCCTCAACGCCTCCCTGGGCGGCGGCTACTCCTACGCCACCAACGCCGCCGTCGACAACCTCGCCCGGGCCGGGGTGCTGCCGGTCGTGGCGGCCGGGAACTCCGACCGGAACGCCTGCTCCGTCTCCCCGGCCGGCGCCGACTCGGCCCTCACCGTGGGCGCCACCCGGCGCGACGACGAGGAGGCGCAGTTCAGCAACCACGGCCCCTGCGTGGACCTCTACGCCCCCGGCGTGGACATCGTCTCCGCCCGACTCGGCGGTGGCGGCGTCGCGCTGAACGGCACGTCGATGGCCGCCCCGCACGTCGCCGGGGTGGCCGCCCTGCTCCAGCAGGAGAACGGAGACGTCTCCGCGGCCGCTCTCGCCCGCCTCCTGACGCGGACCGCGACCCCGGACCAGGTCGGGAACATCGGCCCCGGCTCCCCGAACCGGCTGCTGTTCACCGGCTCCCTGTGACGCGGCGCGCCCGGCCCGAGGGGTTCCCCCGCGTCACCCCCGGGCCGGGCGCCGTGCCGTGGCGTCCCCCGGCACACCCCGCAGCGTAGAAGCGGTCCGGCGGCACGGACCAGCTTTTCAGGGCGCCCCGAAACGTCCCCGGTCACCGGTGTCGACGCCGGACGCGGCACCGCTCAGCGCAGGTCGCTGAAGCGCTCGCTCTGCCGGGTGCGTCCGGCGACGATGATCGTGTCCTCCGCGTCGAGCACGGTGTCCGCCGTCGCGTAGGTGAACCCCTCGCCGGGACGCTTGACCGCGACGACGGTCACCCCGAAGCGCGAGCGGACCCCGCTGTCGGCCAGCCGGAGGCCGACGATCTCGGCGGGGGGCCGCGTCTTGACCATCGCGAAGTCGTCCTCGAACTCGATGTAGTCGAGCATCCGGCCACGGACGAGGTGGGCGACCCGCCGCCCCATGTCGTGCTCGGGGTAGACGACGTGGTGGACCCCGAGCTGGGCGAGGATGCGTCCGTGCGCCTCGCTGATGGCCTTCGCCCAGACATCCCGGACACCGAAGGAGATCAGCAGCGACGCGGTGAGGATGCTCGCCTCGATGTCGGTCCCGATGGCCACCACGGCGCGGTCGAACTCGTGCACCCCGAGTTGGCGCAGCACGTCCTCCTTGGTGGAGTCGGCGCGCACCGCGTGGGTCAGCGCCCCGGACAGGGACTGCACCACTTCCAGGTCCTCGTCGATCCCGAGCACCTCGGTCTGCTCGTCGACCAGCTCCAGGGCGAGCGAGCGGCCGAAGCGGCCCAGACCGATGACGACGACGGAATCGCTCTCCACCTTCCGGCGGCTCGTGGCGCTGCGTTTCCTAGCCAATGACGGGTCGCTCCTCGGGGAAGTCGTAGAGGCGGGCGCGCTGGCGCAGGGCCAGGGCGGACGCCACGGTGATGGGGCCGAGCCGGCCGATGAACATCAGCGCGACGAGCAGGAGCTGTTCGGGGGCGGGCAGGTCAGCCGTGATGCCCGTGGACAGGCCGACCGTCGCGAAGGCGGACGTCACCTCGAAGAGGGACCGGTCGAGGCTGAAGTCGGTGAAGACCAGGAACACCACCGTCGAGCCCACCACGGCCGCCACGGACAGCAGCACGACCGTCAGCGCCTGCCGCTGGACGTCGCCCTGCAACCGCCGGTGGAAGATGTTCACCGACGCCTCGCCGCGCACCTCGGCGTAGATGACGAAGAACAGCACGGCGAACGTCGTCACCTTGATGCCGCCCGCCGTCCCGGCGCTCGCGCCGCCCACGAACATGAGCACGTCCATGCCCAGCCACGTGGCCGGATTCATCTCCGCCGTGTCCACGCTGTTGAACCCCGCCGTGCGGGGCATGACGCCCTGGAAGAACCCCGCCAGGAGCTTGCCGGGGACGTCGAGGGGCCCCAGCGTTCCGGGATTGCCCCACTCGAGCGCGGTGACGAACAGCGTGCCCCCGACGAGGAACCCCGAGCTGGCGGCCAGCACGATCTTCGTGTGCAGGGACCAGCCGCGTGGCCGGCGCCAGCGCCGCCGCAGCTCGAACAGGACGGGGAAGCCCAGGCCGCCCGCGATGACGGCCGAGGCGATGGGCAGACAGATCCACGGGTCGCCCACGAACCCCATCAGACTGTCCGAGTAGAGGGCGAACCCCGCGTTGTTGAAGGCCGAGACGGAGTGGAAGGCCCCCAGCCACAGTGCCTCCGGCCAGGGCGTGTCATAGCCCAGCCCGAACCGGAGGGTCAGGACGAACGCGATCACCGCCTCGATGAGCAGCGATGCCTTCACCACACCGACGACCACCGAGCGGATCTCACCCAGCCCGAGCGACTTGGTCTCCGACGCGGCCCTGAGACGGGCCCGCAGCCCGAGCCGGTGGGACACCAGCATCACCAGGACGGAGGCGAACGTCATGATGCCGAAGCCGCCGACCTGGATCAGCCCCAGGATGACCGCCTGCCCGAACCCCGACCAGTACGAGGGGGTGTCGACGACGACGAGCCCGGTGACGCAGACGGCCGAGGCCGCCGTGAACAGCGCCTCCACGGCGTCGGCCCCACCCGGGCCCGCCTTGGCGGCCGGCAGCATCAGCAGACCGGTCCCGGCCGCGACGGCCGTCGCGAATCCGGCCACGACCATCTGGGCCGGATGCCGCAGCAGCGGCCGGTTCCTCTTCACCAGGGCCACGGCACACCGTCGCCCGTGGGCTCCCCACACGTGCTCACCGGACGACGATATCCAGCCATCTCGACCGCCGACCGCCCATAGCGCCTCCAGCCGAGCTAGAAGTTCGTCAATAACTCCACGTCAGGACTTCCGTACGCACGGTGCGCGAGGCGTGGGCCCGCGCCGGGCCGTCTGTGAGGATGGGACGGGGCCACCACCGGGCGGCCGTCGAACGCACGGGAGGGAGCGGCGCGGGTGTCGCAGCAGGGGTCGCGGGGGCTCGTCGGCCGCATGGAACGTCACCAGGTCGCGGTCTACGTGGTCGCGCTCGCCGCGGGAGCCCTGCTCGGCCGGACGGCGCCGACCCTCGCCCCGGGCCTGGCGCACGCGATCAACCCGGTGCTCGGCGCACTGCTCCTCGTCACCTTCCTGCAGGTCCCGGCCGCCGACCTGGTCCGTTCACTGCGCGACGGCCGGTTCCTGTCCGCCGCGCTCCTCGTGAACTTCGCGGTGGTGCCGCTTGCGGTCGCCGCCCTGTTCCCGTTCCTCCCCGCCGACCAGGCCGTTCGGCTCGGTGTCCTGCTGGTGCTGCTGTGCCCGTGCGTGGACTACGTCATCGTCTTCTGCGGGCTGGCCGGCGGCTCGCACCGCAGGCTGCTGGCCGCCACCCCGCTGCTCCTCGTCGCGCAGACGGTCCTGCTGCCGGGCTTCCTGTACCTGTTCATGGGCTCCGGGCTGGCCGACGTCGTCGAGGCCGCGCCGTTCGTCGAGGCGTTCCTGACCCTGATCGTCCTGCCGCTGCTCCTCGCGTGGGCCCTCCAGGCGTGGGCCGCGCGCCGACCGGCCGGACGGGCGGTGGCCGACGCGGCGACCACCACGATGGTGCCGCTGATGGCGGCGACCCTGCTCGTCGTCGTCGCCTCCCAGGTCCCCGGGCTCGACGACGGCTTCGGCGATGTCGCGGCCGTCGTCCCGTTCTACGTCGCCTTCCTGCTCGTCATGGCGTTCGCCGGAAAGGCCGTGGCCCGCCTCTTCCGCCTGGACGTCCCGGCCGGGCGCGCGATCGTCTTCTCCGGTGCCACCCGCAACTCCCTGGTCGTCCTGCCGCTGGCTCTCGCCCTGCCGGACGAGCTCGCCGTGGCGGCCGTCGTCGTGGTCACCCAGACGCTGGTCGAAGTGGTCGGCATGGTCGCCTACGTCCGCGTCGTGCCCCGGCTCCTCCCGGCGAAGCCCTCCGCCCGCGTCACCTGAGACGTCCGCACCGGTCCGCGAACCGCCCGGAGGCTAGGGGGTGGTTCCTCGTAGCGCCCTACCCAGGACCGCCCGGATGTGGTCCGGGTCGGCATCGTGGCATTCGAGCAGAATGGCCGCACACAGCCCGTCGCACAGGGCGACGAACGCCTCGACGGCGTCCGGCTCGTCGGTCTGTGTGCGGGCGAGTTCGGCCACGGTGTCGCGCCAGCCTCGGGCCGCGGGGCGCAGGACGGGGCGGCGAGCGGCCAGGGTGGACAGCTCACGTTCGGCCAGGGCGCGCTCGCGGCCCGGCCCCGCGGATTCAGCGATGAGCCGGGCGAGCCCGTCGAGAGGGTCGTCCTCGGTTTCGACGAGTCGGCGGATGCGGTGGGTGTACTCGCTGGTGACGCTGGTCAAGGCGGCGACCAGCAAGTCGTCGAGTGTGGCGAAGTAGTAGAGGGTCAGGCTGGTGGTGATGCCCGCCTCCTTGGCGACGGTCCGGTGCGTCACACCGGCGGCTCCGTCGCGGCGGACGACCGCGAGCGTTGCCTCGATGATCTGGGCTCGGCGGCGTTGACCGCGCAGCGTGCGCCCATCGACCGTGTCCTGCTCGTCCGCCATTGACCTCACCGATCATCGCCGTTCACGGGAGTCGAGGCTATCGGCTCCGTCTCAGGGGTCGCGTCCCCGATGGGGCGGATGTGGCGCAGCGTCCCGAAGCAGACGACCGCTGCTCCGGCGATGGCCAGACCCGCGACGAGCGCGGCGGTGTTGAGTCCGCCGACGAACGCGTCCTGCGCGTGTCGGAGCGCCCCTGCCGGCAGTTGGTCCGCGACGGACGTCGCGCCGGGGAGGCTGTCGCCGTAGGGCTCGACCACCGAACGGGGCAGTCCGGGCCGGGCCTCGACCGTCGTCCGGTAGATCGCCGTGGTGAGGCTGCCCAGGAGCGCGACCCCGGCCGCGATCCCGAGTTCCTGCACGGTCTCCGACAGCGCGGCGGCCGACCCGGACCTCTCCGGCGGTGCCGCCCCGACGACGATGTCGGTACCGAGCGCGGCGATGACCCCGAGGCCGAAGTAGAGGAACCCGAACCCGACGACCACACTCAGCCTGCTGTCGGTCCCGGCCAAGGCGAGGACGGCGTACCCGACGAGGGACAGCGCGAGGGCGGAGGCCATCACGCTCCCCGGCGGGACGCGTGTGGCGACCAGGGGCGCACCGATGCCCCCGACCAGCATGGCCAGTGCCGGCGGCCCCATCCACAGGCCCGCGGCCATCGGCGTGAGGCCCGTGACGAGCTGGAGGTGCTGCGTGATCAGGAACATCATTCCGCCGAAACCGACCAGGCCGATCAGCAGGACGGTCAGGGCGGCGGGGAAGGCCCGGTTGGTGAAGAGCCTCATGTCCAACAGCGGTTCCCTCAGGCGCAGTTGGCGACGGACGAACGCGACGGCCGAGCCGCCGCCGAGCAGGACGGCGGTCAGCGCCCGGGCATCGACGCCGTGGGCGGCGACATGCTTGATCGCGTAGACGGCCGGAAGCATCGCCGTCAGGGACAGGACGACGCTCCACAGGTCGGGCCGACCGGCGTCGGTGCGGGACTCCGGCAGCAGCGCCGGTGCGGCGACCAGTACGAAGACGCTGACGGGCAGCGCGACCAGGAAGGCCGCACCCCACCAGAAGCCGGCGACCAGGACGCCGCCCACGACCGGTCCGGCCGCCATGCCCAGTGCGAACATCGTGGCCCAGGCGCCGATCGCCAACGCCCGTTGCCGGGCATCGGTGAACATGTCGCTGATCAGGGACAGCGTGGAGGGCATCAGCGTCGCCCCGGCCACTCCCAGCATTGCCCGGGCCATGATCAGCCAGTGGGCGCCGGGGGCGAACGCCGCGAGGACCGAGGCCGCGCCGAACGCGGCGGTGCCGATCATCAGCAGGCGCCGACGCCCGATCCGGTCGCCCAGCGTTCCCATGGTGATCAGGAACCCCGCGATGAGGAATCCGTAGGTGTCCATGATCCACAACGTCTCCGTCGCGGTGGGACGCAGGTCCGCGGCCAGGCTCGGGATGACGAGATAGAGCACCGTGACATCGAGCCCCAACAGCGCGGTCGGTAGCGCCAGCACCGCCAGGCCGGCCCACTCCCGCCACCCGGCACGTGACGAAGGTTCCGCCCTCATTCCACCCCTCCGATCCAGTTGAACGAACGTACTAGTTGTACCATCGTTCAGTATGAGGGACAGGGCGGCCCCCGGGTCGCTTCCGGATGTGTGGAGGTCGGGCCGGACCGCGTCGAATGCGCCATCCGCCGGGCGGCACCGGGGAACGTGCGGACCGCAGCGGAGGCGTCCAGGGGCAGAACGCGTACGAGGCGACGTTCCTGGAGATCGACGCGGAAGGGACGCGCGCGCGGCTCCGGGCCGCCGACGCCGAGCGTGGCTTCGGGCACGCCTCTTCGCGCGTCTGATCTTCGAGAGTGACGCCGTGCGGGGGGAGCAGCGGCCGCGGCTGCGCGACCAGCGCGGCACGGCCACACGTACCAGCAGAACTACCGCGGAGAGTGCGCGGCTCGACGGCGTCGTCCCGCGCGGCTCGACGGCGTCGTCCACGACTTCGACGCCCGGCCGGACCTTCCGACCTTCCTGGAAGTCGAGAGCCACTCCGAGGAAGCTGTCGGCGCGGCGGTCGCCGCCCTCGGACCGGACCACGGCGAAGCCCGCTTCGGGAGCGGCGACCTGGCCTATGCGAGAGAACGGGGTCGAGACGTCCTCGCGGAGCCGGCCCCGCTGTTCACCCGACCGTCTCGCGTCCGACGCCGCTGTCGGTGCTCGCGGGTCCGTGCTCGGGCGTGCGGGATCTGCCGGGCCCGGCCGGAGAAACACCGCACCCGGTCCGTCGTGGACGCCGTTCTCGGCGGCCTACGGACCGGGTGCGGACACGTTGACCAAGCGATCAGGGACATCGCAGGCCACAGGGCATGAGACGGGCTCAGGCCTTCTTGGTCTCCCAGAAGATCTTGTCGATCTGGGCGATGTAGTCCAGGGCCTTCTGGCCGGTGGCCGGGTCGGTCGACCCCTTGGCGGCCGAGAGGGCCTTGAGGGTGTCGTTCACCAGCTGGTGCAGCTCCGGGTACTTCTCGAAGTGCGGCGGCTTGAAGTAGTCGCTCCACAGCACCGAGATGTGGTGCTTGGCGAGCTCCGCGCGCTGTTCCTTGATGTCGGTGGCGCGGGCGCGGAAGTGCGGGTCCTCGTTGGCCTGGTACTTCTCCTGGACGGCCTTCACCGACTCGGCCTCGATGCGGGCCTGGGCCGGGTCGTAGACACCGCAAGGAAGGTCGCAGTGGGCGCTGACCTCCACCTTCGGCGCGAACAGGCGGGAAAGCATAAGAGCTGGGCCTCCTCGTGATCGTCTTCTCACGTGCGAGATTACTCCCTGAGGGAAGGCTTTTCGCGCGGGGGCCCGCTGGATTAGGGCGAAAGTCCGAGGGGCGGCGTGCGGCCTTCGGAGGATGGACCGGACGGAGGACGGCTGGTGCTGGGACGGATCGGGCTGGCGGAGGTGTTCAACCCGTCGATGGTGCCGACCCTGCTGCCGGGGGACCGGCTGGTGCTGCGGTACGGCGTCCCGGTGCGGCCGGGGCACGTCGTCGTGCTGCGGCATCCGTTCCAGCACGACCTGCTCGTCGTCAAGCGGATCGTGGGCCGCCGGGAGGGCGGCTGGTGGGTACGGGGTGACAATCCCTACGTGCGCAACGACAGTCGCGAGTTCGGGGCGGTGCCCGACGAACTCGTCGTGGCCCGGGCCTTCGTGCGGCTGCGGCCGCCGCGGGAGGTTCAGCGCTCCGTGGCCTCGGTGACCGGCTGGGCCCTGTCGGCCGTGCGTCCGCTCTCCAGACGCTTGCGGGCCCGGTAGGCGGCGACGTTGGCCCGGGTGGCGCAGCGGTCGGAGCAGTAGCGCCGGGAGCGGTTGGTGGAGGTGTCCAGGTAGGCGTTGCGGCAGGGGTCGGCCTGGCAGACGCCGAGGCGGTCGACGCCGAGGTCGGTGAGGCTGAAGGCGAGGCCGATGGCGGCCATGGCGGTGTAACCGGCGCCCGCGCTGGCGGCGTTCTCCGCGAGGTGCATGTGCCATTTGGGGTTGCCCTCGTCGTCGCGGTACTCGTGGCCGGCGACCTGGGGGCTGCAGGGGTACTCCATGAGCAGCGCGTTCAGCAGGTTCACCGCGCGGACCTCGTCGTCCTCCGCGGCGGCGGTGAAGACGGCGCGCAGCCGCGTCCGCACGGTGCGCAGGCGGGTGACGTCGGCGTCGGCGGTGCGCCGGGCCGTCTGCCGGTTGGGCCCGAACAGCTCCCGCACCGCCTCGACCGAGGTGAGCGTGTCCTCGCCGCGGAGCGGCTGCTCGGTGTTGACGAGTCGCACGGCGAAGTCCGCGTAATAGGTCAGTTCCACTTGTGGTCCTTACGGCCGAGGTCTATCGTTGCGGACGGGGAAGTAATGGCTGGCCCCCAATCCAGCCTATTACCCGTGGAGGGGAAGCGATGACGGACACCGCCGCACACACCGACTGGCAGACCTGGCAGCACTCCTGGGACCGGCAGCAGCAGTGGTACCTCCCCGACCGCGAGGAGCGCTTCCGGACGATGCTCGACACCGTGGAGGCGCTCGTCGGGCCCGAGCCGCTCGTGCTCGACCTGGCCTGCGGTACGGGCAGTATCTCCGATCGGCTGCTCACGCGGTTCCCGAACGCCCGAAGCGTCGGCGTGGACCTGGATCCCGCCCTGCTGACCATCGCGCGGGGCCACTTCGCCGACGAGAGCCGGGTGCGCTTCGTCAGCGCGGACCTGCGCGACCCCGACTGGCCGGCGCGCCTGCCCCACCAGCGGTTCGACGCCGTCCTGACGGCCACGGCGCTCCACTGGCTGCGCACGGAGGAACTCGCCACGCTCTACGGCCGGATCGCCGGGCTCGTCCGCGACGGGGGCGTCTTCCTCAACGCCGACCACATGCCCGACGAGCGCACGCCCCGGATCAACGCCGCCGCCCATGCCTACGACAAGGCTCGCCGGGCCCGTGAGAAGGAGGCCGGAGCGCAGGACTGGACCGAGTGGTGGCGGGCCGCCGCCGCGGACCCCGCGCTCGCCGCCGCCGTCGCCGAGCGCGACCGGATCTTCGGGGCCCCGGCGGACGACCACGCGGACGGGCAGTTGCAGTCCCCGGCGTGGCACGCACGTGCCCTCCTCGACGGCGGCTTCGCCGAGGCCAGGACGGTGTGGGCGTCGCCGAGCGACGCCATGGTCCTCGGGCTGAGGTGAGGCGAGCCTCCCCGGGCGGAGAGGCGCACTCCGCGCCGGGGAACGGATGAGGGGCGGTGCGGGTGGGAACCCGCACCGCCCCTCGTCGTCCCGGGCCCGGCCCTACCGCCGGGCGACGCCCTCGGCGCGGGCGGCGGCGGCCACGGCGGCGGTGACCGCCGGGCCCACCCGCTCGTCGAACGGCGAGGGGATGACCTTCTCGGCACTCAGCTCGTCCGCCACGACGGCCGCCAGGGCCTCGGCCGCGGCCAGCTTCATGCCTTCGGTGATGCTCGTCGCCCGCACCTGGAGCGCACCGGCGAAGACGCCGGGGAAGGCGAGCACGTTGTTGATCTGGTTCGGGTAGTCGCTGCGCCCGGTGGCCACGACGGCCGCGTACTTGCGCGCGACGTCCGGGTGGATCTCCGGGTTGGGGTTGGCCATGGCGAAGACGAACGCGCCCTCGGCCATGGTCGCGACGGCGGGCTCGGGGACCGTGCCGCCGCTGACGCCGATGAAGACGTCCGCGCCCGCCATGGCGTCCTCCAGCGACCCGGAGCGCCCGGCCTTGTTGGTGAAGCCGGCCAGCTCCCGCTTGACGTCGTTGAGGTCGTCGCGGGTCGCCGAGACGATGCCCTTGCGGTCGCAGACGGTGACGTCGCCGATGCCCGCCTCGACGAGGATCTTGGCGATGGCCACGCCGGCCGCTCCCGCGCCCGAGATCACGGCCCGCAGGTCTCCCAGCGCGCGGCCGGTGAGCCGGGCCGCGTTGCGCAGGGCGGCCAGGGTCACGATGGCCGTGCCGTGCTGGTCGTCGTGGAAGACGGGGATGTTCAGCCGCTCCTTGAGCCGCTCCTCGATCTCGAAGCAGCGCGGGGCGGAGATGTCCTCCAGGTTGACGCCGCCGAAGGAGGGGGCCAGGCGGACGACCGTCTCCACGATCTCGTCCGCGTCCTTGGTGTCCAGCGCGATCGGCACCGCGTCCACGCCGCCGAACTGCTTGAACAGGATGGCCTTGCCCTCCATGACGGGCAGGGACGCCTCAGGGCCGATGTCGCCGAGTCCGAGGACGGCGCTGCCGTCCGTCACGACGGCGACCACCTGCGACTTCCAGGTGTAGTCGTCCACGAGCTCCGGCTGCTCCGCGATGGCCGTGCAGACCTTGGCGACGCCGGGCGTGTACGCCAGCGACAGGTCGGCCGTGTCCCGCACGGGCACCGTCGCCTGCACCGCCATCTTGCCGCCGCGGTGCAGTGCGAAGGCCGGGTCGATCGCGTCTTCGGCCAGCTCTTCCTGCGGATTCACGATCTCCGCTGCCACTTTGACCCCTTATTCCAATTCATTGCCGAGGGTACCGCTGCCTGGTTGAGGAGCGGGCGGAACCGCGTCCACGTTCCCGTCGGGCGGTCGCCACCGTTCAGGGGGGAGGTTGTGGACGCCGGGCGCGCCGCACACGCGCCCTGGTCCCCGGGTGAGGGGTGTAGCAGCCCTTTGTACCGGATGACGATGAGCGCCACGAGTCGTGTTTCTCGTTCCCGGGGGGTCGCGACCACGGAAGGTGATCGATCATCGAGGACTTATCCGGCGAATGCGGATCAATCGGGCGGAGCACGGGAGGTGAAGGGGACTTTCCACGCAACCTGGTCGCGGTTGCGTGAGGAAGCTCTCAATCCGGTCGGTAGGGGTCCTCCGGAGTGCTCAAACCGACCAAACAGTGTTCGGTCACCGATCTCCGTTATCCGATTTTGATATCGCTTCCCTCTTGCAGGGCGTGTCCGGATGGCAAGATTCCTCCCATTACGCAGGGTCGCGTGCCACGAAGGCGTGAGCCGCTGCCTGCCGAACGCCCCCTCACCCCTCGCAGGAGGACCTCACCATGACCGCACGCATCACCCGCCGTCCGTCCGCGCGCCGTCGTCTCGCCGCGGCCGGAGCCATCGCGGTCACGGGGGCCCTGATACTGACCGGTTGCGGCGACCAGACGGACGACGCCGACAGCGGCGACGAGGGCAAGAAGGAGACCACCTCCTCCGAGGCCCCGCTCTTCGACCAGCTGCCCAAGGACAT
Source organism: Streptomyces chumphonensis (assembly GCF_014779715.1). Lineage (GTDB taxonomy): Bacteria > Actinomycetota > Actinomycetes > Streptomycetales > Streptomycetaceae > Streptomyces > Streptomyces chumphonensis. Next base: position 74,658 of record NZ_JACXYU010000011.1, on the reverse strand, counting down.
CCAGGACGCCGGCGTCATCAACGTCGGCTCCGACATCGCCTACCCGCCCATCGAGTTCATCGAGGGCGAGGAGATCAAGGGCATCGACCCCGATCTCGCCGAGGCGATGAGCAAGCAGCTCGGCGTCGAGCTGAAGTTCCAGGACGCCGCCTTCGACCAGCTGATCATCGGTCTGAACGACTCCAAGCGCTACGACATCGTCATGTCGGCGATGACCGACACCAAGGAGCGCCAGGACGGCGCGGCCGAGGACGCCGAGGGCGGGGTCGACTTCGTCGACTACTTCCAGGCCGGCTCGGCGCTCCTCGTCGAGAAGGGCAACCCGGAGAAGATCGAGGCCCTCGACGACCTCTGCGGCCTCGGGGTCGCCGCCCAGCGCGGCACCGCCAACGAAGCGCTGCTGGAGGCCCAGATCGAGAAGTGCGGTGACGACAAGATCGAGCCGTTCATCGCCGACAAGGACACCGACTCCGTCACCCAGCTCCAGAACGGCCGCGTCCAGGCCGTTATCACCGACTACCCGGTGGCCATCTACACCGAGAAGACCGCCGGTGGCGGCGACCGCTTCGAGGTCGTCGGCGAGCAGATCGACGCGGCCCCCTACGGCATCGCCGTCAACAAGCAGAACACCGAACTGCGCGACGCCGTACAGAAGGCCCTCCAGGCGATCATGGACAACGGCGAGTACGCCGAGGTGCTGAAGGAGTGGGGCGCCGAGGAAGGCGCGCTGGAGAAGGCCACCGTCAACGCGGGCAAGTGAGGGCGGACCGCACCGCCCCGGGCCATCCCCTGCACCTGATTGAGGCAACACTCCCGTGAACGAAGCACCTGACACGCCGGGCGAGCCGCAGGAGGCCGACCGGGCCTCCGCGGCCGCCGGGCGCGACGCACAGGTCGGCGAGACCCGGCTGACCAAGACCGACACGCTCCGGACGGAGGAGACGGCCACCGCCGACCTCCCCCCGGCCGCCATCAAGGCCATCCCCGTGCGCCACTGGGGCCGGTGGATCGGCGCCGCCCTCGTCCTCGCGGCCCTGGCCGCGATCGGCCTCGCCTTCGTCAACGGCGACATCGCCTGGGCCGTCGTCGGCGAACGTCTGACGGACGGCACGTTCTTCTGGCCCGCGTGGGAGACCCTGAAGATCAGCGTCTACGCCATGCTCATCGGCGTGGTGCTGGGAACGCTGCTGGCCGTCATGCGGCTGTCCTCCAACCCGGTGCTGTCCGCGGTCTCCTACGCCTACATCTGGTTCTTCCGCGGCACCCCGGTGATCGTCCAGCTGCTGCTCTGGTTCAACCTGTCGGCGGTCTTCACCTACGTCGACCTCGGACCGATCTACCGGAACGAGATGAACGACGTCATGACGCCGTTCGTCGCCGCCCTGCTCGCCCTCGGGCTCAACGAGGCCGCCTACATGGCGGAGATCAGCCGTGCGGGAATCCAGTCCGTCGACCACGGTCAGACGGAGGCCGCACACGCCCTCGGCATGAGCGGCTCCAAGACGATGCGCCGCATCGTGCTGCCCCAGGCGATGCGCGTCATCATCCCGCCGACGGGCAACGAGTACATCAACATGCTCAAGACCTCGTCGCTGGCGTTCGCCATCGGCTACGGGGAACTGTTCTACGTCGCCAAGAACGTGGGAACCACGGACTACAGCGTCATGGAGATGTACCTCGTCGTCTCCGTCTGGTACCTGGGCCTGACGACCATCTTCAACGTCGGCCAGTACTACCTGGAGCGGCACTACTCCAAGGGCGCCAACCGCTCCCTGCCGCCCACCCCGTTGCAGCGCATCCGGGGCCAGCTGACCGCCTTCCGCACGCCGAGCAAGGTGGGAGGCACCACCGTATGAGCGAGACAGCAGCAACCGGCACCACCGGGACCGGGACGAGCGGCACCGAGGAGGACACCGTGGAGCCGGTCCTGCCCATGGTGAAGGCCGAGCAGGTCCACAAGTCCTTCGGTCACACCGAGGTGCTCAAAGGCATCGACCTGGAGGTGGCGGCCCAGGAGGTGTTCTGCCTCGTCGGCCCGTCCGGCTCGGGCAAGTCGACCTTCCTGCGGTGCATCAACCACCTGGAGAAGATCAACGCCGGCCGGCTGTACGTCGACGGACGGCTCGTCGGCTACCGGCAGAAGGGCGACCGGCTCTACGAGCTGCGCGAACGCGAGGTCGCCGAGCAGCGCAAGGACATCGGCATGGTGTTCCAGCGCTTCAACCTCTTCCCGCACATGACGGCGCTGCAGAACGTCATGGAGGCGCCCGTCCAGGTCAAGGGCGAGTCCAAGGCCGTGGCCCGGGAACGGGCGGAGCGGCTGCTGGAACGGGTGGGCCTCGCCGACCGGATGCGGAACTACCCGGCCCAGCTCTCCGGCGGCCAGCAGCAGCGCGTCGCCATCGCGCGGGCGCTGGCCATGGAGCCCAAGCTGATGCTCTTCGACGAGCCCACCTCGGCGCTCGACCCTGAGCTGGTCGGCGAGGTGCTGGACGTCATGCGCGGCCTCGCCGAGGACGGCATGACGATGATCGTCGTGACCCATGAGATGGGCTTCGCCCGAGAGGTCGGGGACTCCATCGTGTTCATGGACGACGGCGTCGTCGTCGAGTCCGGCAACCCGCGGGACGTCCTCACCAACCCGCAGCACGAGCGCACGCAGGCCTTCCTCTCGAAGGTCCTGTAGCTCCACGGCGCACCGAGGGCGGTACGGACCCGACCGGGTCCGTACCGCCGTCACCCGTGCGCGGCGCGTGTCACAGCGGTACCCCATTCCGCCCGGGCGCCTGGCCGCGTAGCTTGAGGATCATGTTTGCCGCGTATGCCGCCCGCATGGACCCGGAACAGCCGCTGACCGGCCTGGAGCTGGGGGAACGCCCCGAGCCCGACGTGCCGCCCGGCTGGACGACCGTCGACGTCAAGGCCGCCTCGCTCAACCACCACGACCTGTGGTCGCTGCGCGGCGTCGGCCTGGGCGAGGAGGCGCTTCCGATGATTCTCGGCTGCGACGCCGCCGGGATCGACGCGGACGGCAACGAGGTGGTCGTCTACCCGGTGATCGGGCTGACGGGACACGGGGTCGGCCCGCGTGAACCGCGCACCATCCTCACCGAGAAGTACCAGGGCACGTTCGCCGAGCGGGTGGCCGTGCCGCAGTGGAACGTCCTGCCCAAGCCCGCACAGCTCTCCTTCGAGGAGGCCGCGTGCCTGCCGACGGCGTGGCTGACGGCCTACCGGATGCTGTTCACCAAGGCCGGTGTCCGGCCGGGGGACAGCGTCCTCGTCCAGGGGGCCGGGGGCGGTGTGGCGACCGCGGCCATCGCGCTGGGCGCGGCGGCGGGGCTGCGCGTCTTCGCCACCAGCCGGGACGAGGCCAAGCGCGCGAAGGCGCTGGAGCTGGGCGCCGAGGCCGTGTTCGAGCCGGGGGCGCGCCTGCCGCAGCGGGTGGACGCCGTGATGGAGACCGTCGGTGCCGCGACGTGGTCGCACTCGGTGAAGTCCCTCAAGGCCGGTGGCGCGCTGGTCATCTCCGGGGCGACCAGCGGCTACCACCCGAAGGCCGCCGAGCTGAACCGCATCTTCTTCCTGGAGCTGAAGGTCATGGGCTCGACCATGGGCACCAAGGAGGAGCTGGCGGGGCTGCTGGACTTCTGTGCCGCCAAGGGCCTGCGTCCCGTCATCGACTCCACGCTGCCGCTGGACCGCGCGCGTGAGGGCTTCGAGAAGATGGCCTCCGGCGATCTCTTCGGCAAGATCGTGCTCACGGTTTGAGCGGCACCGAGCTCTGGACGGTGGCCCCGGCGCCCGTGGACGGCGCCGAGGCCCGCGCAGCACTGCTCGCCTACTACACCGACATCGTGGGCCGGTACCACGACCGGCCCGCGACGGCGGACGAGATCCGCACGGCGATGGAGGAGGAGCCCAGCGACGGGTTGGCGCCGCCCCACGGACGCTTCCTGCTCGGGCGGTACGCCGGGGACGTCGCCGGCTGTGCGGGCGTGCGGCTGCTGGAGCCCGGTACCGGGGAACTGACGCGCGTCTTCGTACGGCCGGAGCGGCGGGGCACCGGAGGCGGCGCCCTGCTGCTCGCCGCCGCGGAAGAGGCCGCGCGGGAACTGGGCGCGGTGCTCCTGCGCCTGGACACGCGCGCCGACCTCGTCGAGGCCCGGGCCCTGTACGCGGCGCGCGGCTACCGGGAGATCCCGGCCTACCACGACGGGCCCTACGCGGACCACTTCTTCGAGAAGGCCCTGGTCTGATCCGACGGCCCGCCCCGCACCGAGTCCTTCGGCTCAGCGGGGGGTCCGGAGTATGACCCCGATGTGGGCGGCGGCGGTGGACAGATGACGGCGTGCCTCCCGGAGCTGCTCCTCGGTGACGCCGTGGTCGCGGGCGGCGTCGCGTACGTCGTCCCGGAAGCGGTCCAGCAGACGTTCCAGACTGCGTGCCGGATCGCCCCCCGGCTCGCCCCCCTCCGTCGCCCACTCCGGTGCGGGGGACGCTGCGGGGCCTCCGTCCGCCGGGCGCTCGTCCGCCTCGCCCTCCTTCGGCCCGCTGGAAGCCGACGGCCACGGCGAGGCGTCTCCGGTGAAGCGCCCGAGGTGGCCCATCTCCCGGGCCAACTGCGCCATGCCCTCCCGAACCGCCCCCTGCCAGTCCCCGGTCTGGGTGTGCGAGGAGACGCGGTCCTGCACCTCGCGAGCGATTCGGCGGACTTCCTCCTGCGCCGCGTGCTGGGCGTCGTGACGTGCCTGCCGGGCCTCCTCCTGGGCGGCACGACTCTCCTTGCGGGCCCTGCGGCTCTCAGCCTTGGCCCGCCGGGCCTCCTCCTTCCACTCCCGGGTGGCCGTCTGCCACCAGGCGTCCGGTTCGCCGTCGTCGGTGGCTCGGGTGCGCTCGGCGGCCTCCCTCATCTCGCGCCGCAGGTCGTCCGCCGAACCGCGGACGTCCTCCCGGATCTCCCCGGCCAGGGCCGCCAGCGAGTCGTGGAGCTCCCGCTCCAGGTCGGTCAGCTCGCCGCGACGGCCGGCCAGCTCGGCGCGGCCGTCCTGGGTGAGCCGGTACACCTTGCGCCCGCCCTCGGTGGTGTGGCTGACCAGCCCCTCGGCCTCCAACTTCGCCAGCCGGGGGTAGACGGTGCCGGCGGAGGGGGCGTACAGACCGCGGAAGCGCTCCTCCAGGAGCCTGATCACCTCGTAGCCGTGCCGGGGGGCCTCCTCCAGGAGCTTCAGCAGGTACAGGCGGAGCCGGCCGTGGGCGAAGACGGGGGGCATGTCAGGCGTCCTTCACGAACGAGGGGGTGTCGGTGGGGGAGGGGCTCCTGCGCAGGAGCGCGATGCTCCCGGAGACGGTCGTGGCCTTCACGCTGCGGCGTCCCGAGCCCAGGGTGCCGGTGATGCGTTTGGCGCCCCAGTGGCCGCCGACCCGGAGGTCGTCGAACCCGCAGGAGAGGGAGCCGCCGCCCGTGTGGGCCTCGACGACGGCGTCGGGACGCCGGGGGAGGCGAATCGCGACCTCCCCGGAGACGCTGGTGAGACACAGGGCGCCGGGAACGGACCCGGGCTCGCGGGCCCCGGTCTCCCCGACGGGCTCCGGGAACGCCCCACCCTGCGCGTCGCTCACGTCCACGATGAGGTCACCGGTGACCGTGTCCGCCCTGAGGGCCCCCGCTCCGCCGTCGACGACCGTGAGGGTGCCGGAGGCCGAGTGGAACGTGAGGTCGCCCGCCAGCCCCTGGGCCTCGACGCTCCCGGAGACCGTGTGCGCGTGGGCGGGGCCGCGCAGCCCGACGAGTGTCGTGCCCCCGGAGACGCCGCGGATCTCGGTCCGGCCGGCGATGCGGGACACCACGGCGTCGGCACCGACGACGGCCACCCGTACGTCGGCGGACGCGGGCACGGCCAGCGTGACGTCGGCGCTGCGCCGCCGACCTGTGCCGTCGAGCAGCTTGTCGAGCAGTGTGAGGAAACCCTGCCAGGGCACGTCGTCGTAGGCGACGGTCAGGCTGCCGCCGTCCTGGACGACGCGCAGCGGTGGGCCGTCCAGAGCCGAGACCTCCAGCCGGGGCGGGGCGGCGGGCTCCAGACCGACGACGTTCACGGTGCCGCCGACGACACGGATCTGCGCCCGGTGGACGGGCTCGGTGAGGGTGAGCCGTTGTGGGCTCTCGACCCACCGCTCGCTTCGGCTGGACACAGGAAGGCCCTCCCCATTCGGGCTGGACGACACGCAACATATCGCGTTTGCGCTTTTCACGATACATCGCGTTCACCCCGCGTCAAGGGGCGCATGGCGCAGGCCGCGCGCCGGTCGCGGCCTCCGGGGACGGAACGCGACCTATCGCGTCCGGAGACGGCCCGGCGTCACTCGTCGTCCTCGTCGTCGAGACGGGCCAGCCACGTGGCGAGGCGTTCCACGGGGACCTCGAAGTCGGGGTTGAGGTCGACGAACGTCCGCAGCTGCTCGGCCAGCCACGCGAGGGTCACCTCCTCCTCGCCGCGCCGGTTCTCCAGCTCCTCGATGCCTCGGTCGGTGAAGTACAACGTGCTCTCCGTCGCCGGTCGGGTGTCTCCCCGCAGGATATGCCGGGCCCGCACGCGTCCCGCGCGCCCGTCCGGCCCGCCGGTTCCCGCCCCGCCGCAGCCGACCGCCGCCCCTCGCGTCCGCCCCGTCTCGCCGCTAGCCTGCTGCTCCGACCGGGGGTTCAACGGCTAGGTGTGAACGGGGTGTTGACGCGTGGGTGAGGGCATCAGCCAGCTGCGGCTGGATGACGGGACCGTCGTGTGGGCCCGGATCAGCGAGGCGCAGGAACTGCGTCCGCCGGGCGGCTACCGGGACTCCGCGCTCTCCGGCCGCGTCGCGGAGCTCGCTTCGGGCCTCTCGGACACCGTGCGGGGGGTCGTGCGGTCCGTGCGCATGGGGATGGCCGCCGCCGCGCCGGACGAGGTGACCGTCGAGTTCGGCCTGGAACTGGCGGCCCAGGAGGGGCGGCTGGTCAGCCTGCTGGCCAACGCCCAGGGCACCGCCTCGATCAACGTGACGCTCAGGTGGTCGGAGCGCGGCCCGCGCCGGGGCGAGGGTGACGGCTCCGGCGGGACGTCCGGGCCGGCGGACGCCGCCGCCTCCGCGCCGTCCGCTCCGTGAGCCCCCTGGACGCGCTGGTACGCAGGGCGGCCGTGCGCATCGCCGCCCCCGGAGAGGGGTATGACGACGCTGGCGACGCGTTCTGGGGAACGGGCTTCTTCATCGCCCCCACCTGGGTTCTGACCTGCGCACATGTCCTGGCCGAAGGAGGTGGCGAGGTGTGGGGCACGACGGACGCCGTGGGCGTCACCTGGGCGGGCGGCCGGACGACCGGCACCGTACGCCTCGCCCACCCCGTGCCGCGCCCCGGCGAGGTCTTGCGGGGGTGGCCCGCCCCCGACCTCGCGCTCGTCCACGTTCCGGAGGCGGTCGACGTCACGTGCGTGTGGCTCAGCGACCGGTCGTCCTTCGAGGGCAGCCGCATCTCCCTGCACGGCTGGTCCCTGACGACCGGCACGCGCGCCTACCGGCCGGCGGTGGGCCAGGTCAGCGGGCTGGACGGGCCGCTGCTCCTGCTGCGCGGCGAACGCCCCGTCGCGGGCACCTCCGGTGGCCCGCTGGTGGACCGGGTCAGGGGCGAGGTCATCGGCGTGTGCAAGGCGCGGGACGAGGGCGACCCCACGGCGGGTCTCGCCGTCCCCGTCACCGCGTTGCACGCGCTGCGCGAGCTGCCCGGCGGCGACGCGTTGCTGACGCAGGTCCTCGCCGCCCACGACGCCCACCACCTGGCCCGCCAGCGCACCCTCGGCTCCGACTCCTCGTGGACGGACGCCCAGTTGGAGCTGCTGGGCGACCGGATGCGGCGCTTCGACCCGGCGCTGCGCGCCCACCTCCTGGGCAGACTGGCCGCGTTGACGCCGCCGGCGACGTCCGGGGAGGTGGCCTCGCTGGTGGACGGCGTGCGCCGGCGCACCCTCCAGGGCCGCTACCGGCCGAGCGTGGACGAGCCGGCGCCGCGCACCTGGCGGGAGGGCGTCGGGCTGCTCTACGGGCGGGACGAGGCACGGGAGCTGATGGGCGTCGTGCTGTACGCGGCGGAGGTCGCGAGCCTCGTCCGGGCGCGCGGCCACGAGGACGACACGGGCCCGCTGCGGGAGCTGGGCGCCTGGGTGCGCACGGCCGCCGAACCGCTCATCGACATCCGCCAGGAGGTGCAGGAGATCCTCGACGGCGACGGCTCGGGCACCGTCAAGCGGCCCCGGCCGCGCGCCGCCGTCCGGGTGGTCATCCACCCGTGCGGCTACGGCGACCGCTACCCGTGGGAGGTCAAGCTCGTCTTCGACCCGCCGGGCGGGGAGGACGCCGGGGGTGTGCGGGGCTTCGACGGCGACGACACCGGCCACCGGCGGGGCGAGCTGCGCACCGCTCTGCGCGCCCCGCTGGCAGCGGCGCTGAACCAGTGCGACGTCGGCGGGCAGCTCGCCGCCGTGGAGTTCGTGGTGCCGCGCGACCTGTTCGACACGCCCTTCGACACCTGGGAACTCGCGCCGCGCCGCACACCGGAGGGGACCAACCCGCACGGCCTGCCGCTCGGGCAGCGGCGGGTCGTCGCCGTCCGGGACCTGCTGCGCACGACCGTCGCGCCCACCCAGGAGTGGCAGCGGCGCTGGACGGCCGCCCAGGACGGGCCGTTGGCGGCGGTACCGCTCCGGGCGGGCGTGCCGGGGGACGGCCACGACGCCGGGCCGCGCGGCGAGAGCTGGCTCGCCGCCTACGACCGGCTCTCCAACGCGGACCCGGCGAGCGTCCCGGTCTTCTGCGGCGGGGTCGGCCACGGCGACGGCGCACAGGCGCTGGACGCCGCGCTCGCGGCCGGCCACCCCGTCGTCATCTGGCGCTCACAGGCCACCGGGCACAGCGATTGCGCCGATTTCCACCGGCAGGCGGAGGAGTTCGTGGCCGAGGTCCGTACGGCCGAGCGGCTGCACGGCCCGCTGCGCAGCCTGCGCATCCGCACCGGCGACCCCGACCGGCTCGAACCGGAGACGGCGTGGGGACGGTCGATCGCCCTGCTCTTCGACCCGCCCGACCCGTACACGGGCGGCACCGGCCCGGTCCACGAGCCGTATCCGACCCCGGAGGTGCCCTGGTGAACCACCGGTCGAGCACGCGTCAAGTGACGCTCTCCGGACGGCCGGAGGGCTCCGCAGCCCCGGCCGCGGGGAGTACCGTCGACCACCGAGCCCGTGAGGAGGCCGTCCGTGAATGACTGGCGCATCTACCGGGGTGCGGGGCTTCCGCACGACGGGGTCCGCCGACTGCCCCCGCCGCCGCCGTGGCGCGACTTCGCCGCCGGACGGCCGCATGAACCCGCCGGGGAGGACGCCGCGGAACCGGCCGGGGACGACGCCGGGGAGGAGACGGCCGCCGGCAGCCCGGACGCGGCACCGCCCGGCGGGCCCGCCCCCGCCGAGACGGATCCGAGCGCGGCCCGCCGCCTCGGCGTGCGGCGTCGCCTGGTGGAGAACCACCACCCCCGGCCGGAGGAGGTGGAGGCCGTCAACGCGGCGCTCTACCTGCGCCGCCCCCTCATCGTCACCGGAAACCCGGGCGCGGGGAAGTCGACGCTGGCGCACGCCGTCGCCCACGAGCTGGGGCTGGGCCGGGTGCTGCGCTGGCCGATCGTCAGCCGCACGACCCTGCGGGACGGTCTGTACCGCTACGACGCCATCGGGCGGCTGCAGGACGTCCAGTTGGAGCGCGCGGCGGGTGGTGCGGCCGGTCACGGACCACCGTCCATCGGCACCTACATCCGCCTCGGCCCGCTCGGCACGGCCCTGCTGCCCTCGGCCCGCCCCCGCGTGCTGCTCGTCGACGAGCTGGACAAGAGCGATCTCGACCTCCCCAACGACCTGCTCAACGCCCTGGAAGAGGGCGAGTTCACCATCCCCGAGCTGGAACGCGTCGCCGACCGGGAGCCCACGGCGGAGGTCCTGACCGACGACGGCGCACGGGTGCCGGTCGCGGGCGGCCGGGTGCGCTGCACGACGTTCCCGTTCATCGTCCTGACCTCCAACGGGGAGCGGGACTTCCCGCCCGCCCTGCTGCGCCGCTGCATCCGGCTCGAACTCGCGCCGCCCGGCGAGGAGCAGCTCGTCGCCATGGTCACCGCCCACCTCGGCGCCGACGCGGTCACGGCGGGGGAGGACCTCATCGAGCGGTTCCTCAGCCGCGACCCCGGCTCGGTCATCGCCGCGGACCAGCTGCTCAACGCCCTCTACCTCACCCAGCACACCCCGCAGGCCGAGCGGGTCACCCGCGACCGCCTCGCCGAGATCCTCATGCAGCCGCTCGACCGGCCGAGGTGAGCGGTGGTGGCGTCGCAGGGGCCGCTGCGCGACCTGCTGGCCCGGCTGCGGGCGGCCGGTCTCGACCCGACGGCCGAGGACCTCGCCGACGCCCTCTGGCTGGCCCGGGCGGCTTCCGGAGGGGGCGCCGGACGACCCGGCGACGCCCGGGGCGCGGCACCGGACCGGCCCGCGCCGACGGACGCCGACGCACCCGCGTCCCCCTCCGGCCGACCGGAACCGCCCGACGACCCCGACGGGCCGGGCGACTCCCCGGCGACGCCGCCCGTGCCCCTGTTCACCCCCGGACCGGACGTCCACGGCGGCCCCGGAGCGGACACGCCCGACCCGAGCCCGGGTGACGGCGGGTCCGCGCCGACGGCCTTCCCCGTCCGCGCCCCGGCCGCCGCCGCCCTGCCCGGCCTGCTGGACCTGCAGCGCGCGCTGCACCCCCTGCGCGGCTACCGGCCGCCGACCGGCTCCGGCCGCTATCGTCTCGACGAGGACGCCACGGCCGACCTCAGCGCCCGGGCCGGCGTCCTGCGGCCCGTCTTCCGCCCGGTCGAACGCTGGGGAACCGACATGCAGCTCCTCCTCGACACGTCGCCCTCCATGGTCGTGTGGGAGCGCATGTTCGAGGAGTTGCGGCAGGTCTGCGAACAGATCGGCGTCTTCCGGGACGTGCAGGCCCACTACCTGCACACCGCCCCCGACGGCGGCGCCGCCATCGGCACCTCGGCCGGCGGGGGCGCGCCCCGGCTGCGCGCCCCCGGCCAGTTCCGCGATCCGACGGGCCGCCGCCTGACCCTCGTCGTCAGCGACGGCGTGGGACCGCTGTGGCGCAGCGGCGCGGCGCAGCGGATGCTGCACGGCTGGGCGGGGACGGCACCGGTCGCCGTCGTGCAACCGCTGCCGCCGCGGCTGTGGCCGCGCACGACCCTCTCCGCCGTCCCCGGCCGGCTGCTGCGCGAGCCCGCCGGCGGCCCGCCCGGCTTCCGCCCCGACGGCTACGGGCCCGGCGCACACCCCGCGCCCGGCGCGCGGCCGGTGCCGGTGCTCTCGCCCACGGCGGTCGCCCTCGGGGCCTGGGCGCGGCTCCTGTCCGGCACGGGAGACGTCGCGGTGCGCGGCGCCGCCGCCTGGCTGCGGCCCGACCACCCGCCCACCGCGGCTCCCGGCCCCCACCGACAGGCGGCGCGGAGCCCGGAGGAGGTGCTGCGGGCGTTCACGGCGACCGCCTCACCGGGCGCCCGCAGGCTCGCCGCGCACCTGGCCGCCGCCCCCACGACGCTGCCGGTCATGCAGCTGGTGCAGCGGGCGCTGCTTCCGGGCACCGGGCCGATGGAGCTGGCCGAGGTGCTGCTCGGCGGGCTGCTGTGGCAGGTGCCGGGACCCGTCGAGGGCCCGGCGCACGGCATCGGCGCCGGGCCGCACTACCGCTTCGCGCGGGGCGTGCGCGAGATGCTGTTGGAGTCCTTGGGGCAGGACGCGGCGGCCAACGTGCTGCACCACTGCTCGCAGCTCGTCGCCCGGCACTTCGGCAGGGGCGCCCGGAACTTCCCCGCCTGGGCGGTCGCCCGGCTCACCTCCGGCCCGGCGGGGGGTGCGGCGGGCGGCGCCGCCGGTCAGGCGAGGGCGTTGGCCGGGGAGGAGGACGACGACGGCGGCGTCACCTCGCAGACGTCGCTCTTCGCCGAGGTGCCCGCACGCGTGGTGCGCTGGTTCCAGCCCGCGCCCGCCACGGAGGACGGCGCGGGCTCCCTGGGCAAGGCGGAGTCGCTGCTGCGCGAGTGGCGGCGGCAGCGTGACCCGGCACTGCTGGCCCAGGCCCGGCACTACGCCACCCAGGCCCTGGACGGTGCCGAGGCCGACGCCGCGGCGGACGCCGACGGGGTGCGCGCGCGGCTCGCCCTCGGCCGGACCCTGCTCGCACTGGCGGGCACGCCCGCCGTCCGGCGGGACACCGGCGCGCGCCGGGCGCTGCTGGAGGAGGCGGCGTCGTGGCTGGGTGAGGCCGTGCTGCGGTCGGGGCCGGGCCACCCCTGGCGGGCGCGGGCCGTCCTGGAGCTGGCAGCCGTCCACCACGACACGTGGCTGACCACCGGGAGCCTTCCGCAACTCGACTCGGCGGTTGAGGTGTTGAGTGGCCTGGAACCGGAAACGCTGCCTCCTGAAGAGCGCCGCACGCGGCACCTACGTCTGGGACGGGCGCTGTCGGCCCGCGCCGAGGCCGAACCGGTACCCCGGGCCAGGGCGCGGCTGGTCGCCGGCTCGGTGGCCGAACTGCGCGCGGCCTGCGAGCAGTCACAGGCCGCGGAGGTGCCCGACGAACTGCGGGCCGGAGCCCTGCTGGACTTCGCCGCGGCCCTGCGGCTGCACGGCCGCACCGAGGAGGCACTGGAGACCGTGAGCCGCGCTGACGAGCTGACCGGCCGGCACGACGAGAACCCGGCCCTCAGAGATCGACTGCTGCTCATCCGGGCCCGCTCCCTGGCGGACGCCGGGCGCCCCGAGGAGACCGACGCCGCCTACGACCTGATCGCGGACCGCGCACCGCGCGACAGCGTGCGCCGGTGCGAGGTGCTCGCCGAATGGGGCGCGGACCTGCTCGCCCGCGCCGACGCCCCCACGGCGTCCCCGGAGACCGTGGCGCGCGCCGAGGGCGTCCTGCGCGAGGCGTTCGCCACCGTGCCGGGCCGCTCCCCGCTCTTCTCCCGCCTCCAGCTGCTCCTCGCCCGCGCCCTGCTCGTGCGCTACCGCAGGGACCGCTTCCCGCCGGACCGCTACGAGGCGCTGCACCTGCTCACCGAGGCCGCGCGCCGTGGTGCCGACGCCGAACTGCGCTCGGCCGCCTGGCTGGAGCTCGGCCGCGTCCAGGGGGCGGACGACGGTTCGGCCCCGACGCGGGGCCGGGCGGACGCGGCGGCCTCCCTCGACGCTTCGCTCGCCGAGGCCCGCGCGGCGGCAAAGGACCGCCCGTCGGTGGGCGTCGCCCGCGCCCTGCACGCCCGGGGGGAGCTGCGGGAGGCCGAGGGACGGCCCGGAGCCGCGCTGGAGTCCTACCGCGAGGCGTCGGTCGAGTGGCGGCGGCTCGTCGCCCACCTCGACCCGGTGCCGTGGGAGGAGGTGGAGGCCACCCGGCAGCGCCTGGCCGGACTCGACGGCCGGTGACCGAAGCGCGACCGAACGGGTTTCCGTATCCGGCACGGCGGGAAGAACCGTGCAGCCGTTCGGGGCGCGTTCGGTGGGTGGCAGCGGGGAGGAGAGCGCAGGGTGACCAAGGACGTGCAGACGGCGTGGCCCGGCCGTGCGCCCGGTGCCCGCCCCCTACCCGACCTCGCCGACGTCACCCTCGCGGCCTTGGCCGATCTGACCGATCCGTACCTCTCGGCCCGGGTCGACGCCCTTCTGCGCGACCCGGAGGTGCTGGCCGAGGTGTGGTGCGGAGGAGGCACGGACTCGGAGGCGTCCCCTCCCTCGGCCGGCCTGCGCCGGGCGTCGAGGGAGAGGTGATTTCCAGCCAGATTCCTCCGGGGCGGCACGGCCGCCGGAGGCGCTCCCCGAGGAGGCGTCCGTGGCGGCGACCGGCGTGACGGAGCCGACCCGGCTGCCGGGCCCGGCTCTCGCCCGCCTGGCGACCACCCGCCCCGTGCCGGGCGATCTGGCCCTGCTGCACCGCGCGGTCGAGGACCGTCGGCTCGTGCTCCTCAAGGCCCTGCACACCCGGCTGCGCCGGTACCCGGACGCCGTCCGGCCCGAGGCGCGCCGCGCGTTCGCGTTCCACTGGGCCCTGCTCGCCCGTGCCGAGTCCCGCCACCCGCGGGCGGCCCGCGCGGCGCTCGGCTATCCGACGGTGGGCGCCCGGCTGGTCGCCGCACTGCGCGCGCCGGACGGCATCGGGCTGGAACGAGCGCTGACGGCCTTCGGGGCCACCGCCTCTGCGGTCGCCCTGCGCACGGGCACCTCCTTCTCGGCCGAGTTGGCCACGGAAGGCGGAGTGCTCGCGCTACCCGGCGTGGGCGTGTTCCACACGACCGCTCCGTGGGTCCGGCTCACCGCGCGGCGTGGCGCCGCCTGGTTGGCGCCGCCGCGCCGACCGGGCGGCGCGGTGCTGCTGCGCCTGCCCGCACGGTCCGGTGGGGCCCCGGGGCCGATTCTGGCCGGGGGAGGGCCGGGGTGGCGGCAGCCGCGGCGGCTTCCCGGCGCTGGCGTGTGGCTGGAGGACGTCGACCCCTACCGCGTGCCGGCAGGCGGGGTGGGACTGCCCACCGGCACACCCCACACCGCTGCGGACCGGGTCGAGGTGGGGGCGTACCCGTGGGCGGACCGCTGGCGCGCGGCGTTGGCCGTCCTGCTGACCGCCGATCCCCTCCGGGCGCTGGAGGCGAGGTCGCTGCTGCGCGCCGTCGTACCGCTCGGCGCGACTCCGCACGACGGCCCGGCCGCCGCCGGAGGCCGGCTCAGCGCGACGACCCGGGCGGCACCGGGCGCCCTGCTCACCACCCGGCCCGGCTCACCGGCGGAGCTGGCGGCCGTCATCGTCCACGAGACGCACCACACCGAACTCGACCTCGTGGACGACCTCGTCCCCCTGCTGCACGACGCGACCGGCCCGTCGGAGGCCCTCCGGCTCCCGACGGGTGCGGGAGGAGCCCTTCACACCGTCGGCTGGCGCGCCGACCCCCGTCCCGTGCGGGGCGTCCTGCACGGCACGTACGCGCACCTGGCGCTGGCCGACCTGTGGGCCCGGCTCGCCCGTGGTACCACCGCCCCCGCGCACGTCCGGGAGGCCGCGCGGGAGCGATACGAACGCTGCTGGGAACAGGTCGGCCAGGCCCTTCCCGTCCTCCTCAATTCGTCCGAACTCACATACGCTGGACGTGAGTTCGCGATAGGGATGAGCGAGTACCACCGGAGTCTGGGGAATCGGCCCGGCATCCCCCACGGTTGACCGAGAGCCAGCGATCGTGACGTAGAGTGATGCCCTCTCGCGTCAGTCGACGTGGATGGCGCGGTCCTACGCAACGAGGGAGACGTGCGCATGGCCGCACAGCGGCAGTCGGCAGGGAGCGGTGTGGACGAGTACCGCAGCGAGCACTTCGTCATCGCCTTCCCCGGCTACAACCGGCCCTGGGCCACGTGGATCGCGCGGCGCCTGGAGGCGTACCGCCACACCACCACCCTGTACCGCTGGAACCCGCCGCGTGAGGAGCCGCTGGAGACGGCCTTCGCCGACCTGCTGCTCTCCGGCAGCCGGGTGATCCTGGTGCTGAGCGACTGGTTCTTTCAACTGGGCCCTCGCCGGGAGGGTGAGTGGAACGACGTCCTCCGGGGCTATCTGCGGGAGCACGCCGACCGGTTCGCCGCCGTCAACCTCACCAACCGCACGCTGCTGCCGGCCACGACCGTCCTGCAGCCCGTGGACCTGTGGGCCGTCGGCGCCGAGGAGGCCGAGTGGCGCCTGCTGACCCGGCTCGGGCTGTCCACGAGCGCGCCGGAGCGCACGCTCGGCGGCGTGGAGTCCCGCTATCCCAACGATCCGCCCGTCGTCTGGGGCGAGGTGCCGCTCCGCAACCCGCGCTTCACGGGCCGGGACGACCTGCTGATGGAGCTGCAGCAGCGGCTCACGGACGTCGACCAGGGCGTGTCGGCCTGTGCGCTGGTCGGCATGCCCGGCATCGGCAAGACGCAGCTGGCCGCCGAGTACGCGCACCGCTTCACCCCGGACTACGACGTCGTGTGGTGGGTGCCCTCCGACCAACGCGGCACGCTGCGCGAGCGGTACGGCGAGCTCGCCCCCGAGCTCGGCCTGCGCACCGGCTCCGAGACCGGTGAGCGCATCCGCGTGGTGCGGGAGGCGCTGCGTCGCGGCGAACCGTACGGGCGCTGGCTCCTGGTCTTCGACGGATGGGACGACCTCGACGGAGCCGACGTGCTGCTGCCGCCCGGCCAGACGGGGCATGTGCTGGTCACCTCGCGCAACCGCGACTGGGGCCGCGTGGTCGACGTGGTCGACGTGCCCGGCTTCCGGCGGTACGAGTCGATCTCCTACCTGATGCGGCGGGCCCCGCACATCACCGCGGCCGAGGCCGAACGCGTCTCCGTGGAGCACCGCGACGTGCCGCTGCCGCTGGCGCAGGCGGCGGCTCTGCTCGGCGAGTCGCACATGCCGGTCACCGAGTACATGAGGTTGGTGCGGGACAGCGTCAACCCGATCTCTGGCCGGGCGGAGTTCGAGGGCTACTCCGACGCGTCGCTCACCTCCTGGTCGATCATGATCAACCGGTTGCGTGCCACACAGCCGCAGTCCGTCGAACTGCTGACCCTCGCCACGTGCTTCGCCCCCGGCCGCATCCCCATCGGCCTCGTGCACGGCATCCCGGCGGGGGAGCTGCCCGAGAACCTGGCGTGGATCGGCCGGGACCCGGCCGGCTGGACCCGGGCCCTGGACGCGCTGGTCAACTACTCCGTCATCACCCGCGACACCCGCACCGCGGCCGACGCCTCCAGCTCGGGCGAGCCGAGCCCGCGCCACGAGACGATCCACATGCACCGGCTCGTCCACGACGTCGCCGGCCGGCTCACCACCGCCGAGGACCGCGAGACCTACCGCCGTGTCGTGCGCCGGGTGCTCGCGGAGGCGGACCCCGGGCAGCCGCTCGAAGCGGCGAACTGGCCGCGCTACGCCGAGCTGCTTCCGCACCTGGAGCCGTCCGGGGCGCTCATCAGCACCAACGCCCGCGTTCAGGCCACCGTGCTGAACTGCCTGCGCTACTGCCTGCGCGCGGGGGAGTACGTCCTCGGCCGCCAGCTCGCCGAACGCGTCCGACAGGAGTGGTCGGAGTTCCTCGCCCCCGACTCGCGGGCGATGCTGGAGCTCACCACCCAGCAGGGCAACATCCTGCGCAACAGCGGCCACTTCCGCACGGCCTACGAGCTGGACCGCAGCATGCTCGAACGGCTCCGCGCCGGCGCGGAGCCCGACCAGCACGCCCTGCTGACCGCCAGCAACTCCTACGCCCAGGACCTGCACTACCTCGGCCAGTACCGGGAATCCCTCCAGCTCCAGCGCGAAGTGCTGGAGAACGCCCTCCTGCTGCGCGGCCCCGAGGACTACACCACGCTGACGAACCGGCACAACGTCGCGCTCGCCCTGCGCATGCTCGGCCGTTACGCCGAGGCCTACGAGATGGACGTCGAGACGCTGCGGATGCGCGAGTCCCTGCTGCGCTCCCGGCACGCGGCGACGCTCTACTCCGGGACCGCCTGCGCCCGCGACCTGCGCCTGATGGGCCGCTACCGCGACGCACTGGCCCGACAGGAGCTCGGCATGCGCCTGCACGTCCAGGTCCTCGGCGCGCAGCACCCGCAGACGCTGTGGGCCCGCTACAACCTCGTGCTGTGCGAACGCCGGGCGGGCAGCCCCCACCAGGAGGTCGGCCGGGTCATGGCGAGCCTGCTCGAACAGTTCGAGCAGACCTACGGCGGTGCCCACCACCAGACCGCCGTCTTCCAGACCGACTACGCCAACTACCTGCGCGAGCACGGGGACCTCGGGCAGGCGCGCGACCACCTGGACCAGGCGTCCGCCGTCTTCCGCAGTGTGCTGGGCCCGGCCCACCCCATCACCACGGGCATGCTGTCCAACGCGGGGCTCGTCCTGCAGGCCGCCGGTGAACGCGCGGAGGCCATGGCCGTCTTCGAGTCCGCCTACGCCGGGCTCGCGGTCACCCTCGGGCAGGACCACCCGTGGGTGCTGGGCTGCGCGCTGAACGCCGCCCGGGGCCGCAACTTCAACGACCGGCTGGAGGACGCGGCCGAGCTGAGTCGCGACACCCTGCGCCGCGCCCGGCACGCGCTGGGCGAGGACCATCCGCTGACGCTGTCCGCGCAGACGGCCCTCGCGGCCGACCTGCGGTCGCTGCGGGAGCGGACCGAGGCCGACAAGCAGGAGGAGGACGTGTTGCAGCGCCTGACGCGTGCCCTGGGGGCGCAGCACCCGCACACCCTCTCCGCCCAGCGCCGCGTCCGGCCCTACTGGGACTTCGAGGCGGCCATGGGCTGATCCCGGCCCGCGACGCCCCGGGGCCGGGCCCCTCCGTGGAGAGACCCGGCCCCGGGGTGACGCGGTCGCCCGTGACGGGACGGCGCGGGTGTCAGAGGTCGAAGACCTCCGCGACCAGTTCCGCCTGCTCCTGCGCGTGCCGCTTCGGCGAACCGACCGCCGGCGAGGAGGAGGACGGACGCGAGACCCGGCGCAGCCGGTCCGCGTTGTCCGGTGCCGCGCCGATGATCAGGTCCAGGTGGTCCACCAGGTTCAGCGCGATGAACGGCCACGCCCCCTGGTTGGCCGGCTCCTCCTGGGCCCACACGTACTTCTGGGCCTTGGTGAAGGGCGCCAGGGCGTCCTGGATCTCCTTGGCGGGCAGCGGGTACAGCCGCTCGATCCGGATGAGCGCCGTGTCCGTCGCGCCGCGCTTCCTGCGCTCGGCGTCCAGGTCGTAGTAGACCTTGCCGGAGCAGAAGACGACCTTGCGGATGGCCTCGGCACTGACCTCGCCGGAGTCCACCAGCGTGTCGCCGATGACCGGGCGGAAGCCGCCGGAGACGAACTCCTCCGTGCGGGAGGCCGCCGCCTTCAGCCGGAGCATCGACTTCGGTGTGAAGACGACCAGCGGCTTGTGGTGCGGGTTGTGCACCTGCCAGCGCAGCAGGTGGAAGTAGTTCGACGGCAGCGTCGGCATCGCGACGGTCATGCTGTTCTGCGCGCACAGCTGGAGGAACCGCTCGATGCGGGCCGAGGAGTGGTCCGGGCCCTGGCCCTCGTAGCCGTGCGGCAGGAGGAGCGTCACACCGGAGGTCTGACCCCACTTCTGCTCGGCCGAGGAGATGAACTCGTCCACGATCGTCTGCGCGCCGTTGACGAAGTCACCGAACTGGGCCTCCCACATCACCAGCGCCTCGGGGCGGGCGAGCGAGTAGCCGTACTCGAAGCCCATCGCCGCGAACTCGCTGAGGAGCGAGTCGTAGACGTTGTAGCGGGCCTGGTCCTGCGTCAGGTACAGCAGCGGCGTGTAGTCGTCGCCGGTGTTCTGGTCGATCAGCACCGCGTGGCGCTGGCCGAACGTGCCGCGCCGCGAGTCCTGGCCGGCGAGCCGGACGGGGGTGCCCTCCATCAGCAGCGAGCCGATGGCGAGCGTCTCGCCCATGCCCCAGTCGATGGTGCCGTCCTCGACCATGGCCGCGCGGCGCTGGAGCTGCGGCAGCAGCCTCGGGTGCACGGAGATCCGGTCGGGGATGTTGACCTGGGACTCGGCGATCCGCTTGACGACCTCCTGGCTGACCGCCGTGTCCAGCGAGACCGGGAACTCCGGCTTCGGCGGGGCCGACTCCTCCTGGCCCGGCGTCACGGCGGCCTCGCGGACCTCGGTGAACACCTTCTCCAGCTGCCCCTGGAAGTCCTGGAGCGCCTGCTCCGCCTCCTCCATGGTGATGTCGCCCCGGCCGATCAGCGACTCGGTGTAGAGCTTGCGCACCGAGCGCTTCTTGTCGATCAGGTTGTACATGCGCGGCTGGGTGAACGAGGGGTTGTCCGTCTCGTTGTGGCCCCGGCGGCGGTAGCAGACGAGGTCGATGACGACGTCCTTGTTGAACGCCTGCCGGAACTCGAACGCCAGCCGCCCCACGCGGACGACGGCCTCCGGGTCGTCGCCGTTGACGTGGAAGATCGGGGCCTCGATCATGCGCGCCACGTCGGTGCAGTACATCGACGAGCGGGCCGCCTCCGGCGCCGCCGTGAAGCCGACCTGGTTGTTGATCACGATGTGCACGGTGCCGCCGGTGCGGTAGCCGCGCAGCTGCGACATGTTCAGCGTCTCGGCCACGACGCCCTGGCCCGCGAAGGCCGCGTCGCCGTGCAGCTGGACGGGGAGGACGGTGAAGTCCGTGCCGCCCTTGCCGATGATGTCCTGCTTGGCGCGGACGACGCCCTCGACGACCGGGTCGACGGCCTCCAGGTGCGAGGGGTTGGCCGTCAGCGAGACCTTGATCTCCTCGCCGTCCAGGCCGGTGAAGGTGCCCTCGGCGCCCAGGTGGTACTTGACGTCGCCGGAGCCGTGCATGGACTTCGGGTCGAGGTTGCCCTCGAACTCGCGGAAGATCTGCGCGTACGACTTGCCGACGATGTTGGCGAGCACGTTCAGCCGGCCGCGGTGCGGCATGCCGACCACGACCTCGTCCAGCCGCGACTCCGCCGCCGAGTCGATGACGGCGTCGAGCAGCGGGATGACGGACTCGCCGCCCTCCAGCGAGAACCGCTTCTGGCCGACGTACTTCGTCTGGAGGAACGTCTCGAACGCCTCGGCGGCGTTCAGGCGGCGCAGGATGCGCAGCTGCTCCTCGCGCTCCGGGGTGGAGAACGGGCGCTCGACGCGGTCCTGGATCCACTTGCGCTGCTTCGGGTCCTGGATGTGCATGTACTCGATGCCGGTGGTGCGGCAGTACGAGTCGCGCAGCACGCCGAGGATCTCGCGCAGCTTCAGCATCGACTTGCCGGCGAAACCGCCGACGGCGAACTCGCGCTCCAGGTCCCACAGGGTGAGGCCGTGCGAGGCGATGTCCAGGTCGGGGTGCTTGCGCTGCTTGTACTCCAGCGGGTCGGTGTCGGCCATGACGTGGCCGCGCACCCGGTAGGAGTGGATGAGGTCGAAGACGCGGGCGGCCTTGGTGACCTCGTCGTCGTGCGAGACGTCGATGTCCTGGTTCCAGCGCACCGGCTCGTAGGGGATGCGCAGGGACTCGAAGATCTCGTCGTAGAAGTCGCTCTGCCCCAGCAGCAGCTGGTGCATCTGGCGCAGGAACTCGCCCGACGCCGCGCCCTGGATGACCCGGTGGTCGTAGGTCGAGGTCAGCGTCATGACCTTGGAGATGCCCAGCTTGTTCAGGGTGTCCTGGGAGGTGCCCTGGAACTCCGCCGGGTACTCCATCGCGCCGACGCCGACGATGAGGCCCTGCCCGGGCATCAGGCGCGGCACGGAGTGGACGGTGCCGATGCCGCCGGGGTTGGTCAGCGACGCGGTGACGCCGGAGAAGTCGTCCATCGTCAGCTTGCCGTTGCGGGCGCGCCGGACGATGTCCTCGTAGGCCTGCCAGAACTCGAAGAAGGTGAGGGTCTCCGCCTTCTTGATCGCGGCGACGACGAGCTGACGGTCGCCGTTCGGCTTCACCAGGTCGATGGCCAGACCGAGGTTCACGTGGTCGGGCTTGACCAGCGTGGGCTTGCCGTCCTTCTCGGTGAACGAGTGGTTCATCGAGGGCATCGCCTTCAGCGCCTGCACCATGGCGTAGCCGATGAGGTGCGTGAAGGACACCTTGCCGCCACGGGCGCGCTTGAGGTGGTTGTTGATGACGATGCGGTTGTCGAAGAGCAGCTTCACCGGGACCGCGCGGACGGAGGTGGCCGTCGGCAGTTCCAGCGAGGCGTTCATGTTCTTCGCGACGGCGGCGCCGGGGCCGCGCAGCGTCACGTACTCGGGGCCGGTGCTCGGCTCCTCGCCGGCCGGGGCGCTCTTCGGCTGCTCCTTGGGCGTGGCGGCCTGCGCCTTCGGCTGCTCGGCCTGCGGCGCGGGCCGGGGCGCGGCGGCCTTCGGCTGCTCGGCCGGGGCCTGCGGGGCGGCCGGCTGCGGCGCGCGCGGCGGAGCCGGCCGGGCCGTGGCCTGCGGCTGCCCGGCGGGCTTCTCCCCGGGGGCCGGAGCGGGCCCGGCCTGCGCGGGGGCGGCGGCTGCGGGAGCCTGCGGCTCCGCACTCGTCGTCTGGCCCGGCTTGTAGTCGGCGAAGAAATCCCACCAGGCCCGGTCTACCGAGTTCGGGTCCTGGAGGTACTGCTGGTAGATCTCGTCGACGAGCCACTCGTTGTGACCGAAACCGGTGACGGGGCTCTTTCCTTGCCCGTCCTGGTCGGTCGAGATGCTCGAGGTCTTCGGGGACTGTGACGACACGGCGGCAACCGCCCTCTTCCGCTTCACATGGTGGTGGACAGCGGGAATCAAGGCTACGCCCCCGAGGCCGTTCGGTGCAGTCCGGACCGGCCAGTCGTCGCGCACGTCACATCTGGGGCGGTGTTTCAGGGCGCGCGGAGGTGGGAAAGACACAGGGTTTCGCCTGTTCCGGGTACGTCGGCCCACGACTGCGGCCATCGAGTGCCACAGCCTTTCGAAGGCGTTACCGGTTCACGCGGGTTTCACACCCGGGTGGCCGAACAGACGTCTCCCCGACACCGACGGACGGCGCCGTCGCCGAGCCTACGTCACTCCGGCAGCCGACCGAGACCCGGAAGAGTGACGACCATGCGGCAGCCCCGGGGCGACTCCGCGACCCGGATCCGGCCCCCGTGCAGGTTCACCGCCCAGCGGGCGATGGCCAGGCCGAGTCCCGTGCCGCCGTCGCCCGAATCGGCGCTCGCCGACCGCCCGAACCGCTCGAAGACCCGCTCCCGGTCCGACTCCGGAATGCCCGGCCCCTCGTCCTGCACCTCCAGCTCCAGCCCCTGCGGCTGCCGCCCGGGCCGGGCCGAGACGGTGACGCGGCCGTGCGCCGGGCTGTGCTTGACGGCGTTGTCGATGAGGTTGGTGACCACCTGGTGCAGCCGCTCGGAGTCCGCGTGCGCGGTCAGCTCCGGCGGGGAGACGTCCAGGTGCAGGTGCACGTCCGTGCGCGCGTGCCCCTGGCGCTTGCTCATGTTGGCCTCCTTGAGCACGTTCGCCAGGTAGGGCCACACCTCGAAGCGTCGCGCCCGCAGCGGCAGGACGCCGTGGTCGAGTCGGGAGAGGTCCAGGAGCTGCTCGACCAGGCCACCGAGCCGCTCGGTCTGCCGCAGCGCCGTCATCATCGTCTCCGGGTCGGGCCGCGACACGCCGTCCACGACGTTCTCCAGCACCGCCCGCAGGGCCGCGATGGGGGTGCGCAGCTCGTGCGACACGTTCGCCACGAGCTCCTTGCGGTGCCGGTCCGCCGCCTCCAGGTCGGCCGCCATCACGTTGAAGGTGGCCCCCAGCTCGCCCAGCTCGTCCCGTCGGTCGAACTGGACGCGGCGTGCGTAGTCGCCGCGGGCCATCGCGCGCGCCGCGTCCGTCAGCTCGTCGAGCGGGGCCGCGAGGCGCTGCGCGACGAACTGCGTGATCAGCAGCGAGGCGATCACCGCGAGGATGACGATGACGCGCAGCTCGATCGCCACGTTGAGGGCGACCACGATGAGGAACGTCGTGATGCCGACGGAGACGCTGACCAGCCAGCCGAGCGCACCCTTGACGGAGCGGAAGGGGTCCACGTGGCGCAGCGCGGCCCAGGTTCTGGCCTTGAGGGACGGCCGCTCGGCCCGGGCCCGGCATCCGGAGGGGCCGGCCGTCGGCCGGTAGCCGCTCACCCGGGGGTCAGGCGCCGTCGCCGGCCGGCGCGGGGGACTCCAGCGCGTAGCCGACGCCGTGCACGGTCCGGATGCGCTCGGCGCCGATCTTGCGGCGCAGCGCCTTGATGTGGCTGTCGACGGTGCGCGTGCCCGAGGCGTCGGACCAGTCCCACACCTCGGCCAGCAGCTGCTCGCGGGAGAGGACCGCGCGCGGCGAGTTGGCCAGGCACACCAGGAGGTCGAACTCGGTGGGTGTCAGGTGCACGTCCTGCCCGGTGACCCGTACGCGGCGCTGCGCGTGGTCGATCTCCAGCTCGCCCAGGCGCAGCGAGCCCGCCGGGGGGACGGCCGCCGCCTGGGTCGCCCGCTCCACGCGGCGCAGCAGGACGTGCACGCGCGCGGCCAGCTCCCGCATGGAGAACGGTTTCGTCATGTAGTCGTCCGCCCCGACCCCGAGGCCGACGAGCATGTCCGTCTCGTCGTCGCGGGCCGTCAGCATGAGCACCGGCACCGGCCGCCGCGCCTGCACGCGGCGGCACACCTCCAGCCCGTCGTAGCCGGGGAGCATCACGTCCAGGACGAGCAGCTCCGGGTTCCAGCTCTCGGCGGCCGACACCGCGGCCGGTCCGTCGGCGGCGGTCTGCACGGCGAAACCCTCCGCGCGCAGCCGCGCGGCGATCGCCTCGACGATCGTCGGATCGTCCTCGACGACCAGGACGCGCCGCTGCGCGCCGGGGGTGGCCGCCGCGCCCGCGCCGCCCTGGGACTGCGCCGTGTTCGTGTGCTCCATCTGCCCCGCCTGCCTGTGCCGTCCCCGAGGTGTGTGGCAGCAGCGTAGAGGGGGTGCGGGCCGCCGGGCCATGCCGGGCCCGCACCGGGCCGGGACCGGCCGGGTCCGGCGTACGATGACATGCCCTTACGGCCGGTTGACAGGTGTGGCGTCGACCACTGACATTGACCGAGGACCGGGACGCGGACGGCGGCGGCCCCGACGCCGGCGAACGTACCCGCGCACGGAAGGGAGCCCGTCGATGCGGACCACAGCACGAGCGGCACGCACCCGGCCCACCGAGCGCGACACCGGCGCGTCCGGCGGGCCGTCCCCGGCGCCGTCCGGCGAGGACGCGCCGCGCGGCGAGGGGAGCACGCGGACGCCCGGCCCGGCGGACGCGCGGCAGGGCGCGCGCCCCGGTCGCGCGGAGTCCCGGCGGGGCACTCCGCCCCAGCCGCCCCACCTGCCTCCGCACCGCCACCTGGCCCGGCTGCTGCCCGACCCCAAGGGCACGCCGTTCACCTTCTGCTACCTGCTGCTCCTGGTCGCGACCACCCTGCTGACGGAGTTCGGCGACCCGGAGGTCGTCGGGCGCTGGCTGGCCGGGTCCAGCACGGATGTGCAGAACCTGTCCAAGGAGCCGCTCTTCGTCCTCGTGGCGAGTGCGATGTTCTACAACGGACCGCTGCTGGCCCCCGTCGCCTTCGGGTTCGTCTTCGCGCTGACCGGCCTGGAGCGCCGGGTCGGTGGCTGGCGCACGGCCGCCGTGTTCGTCGCGGGGCACGTCCTCGCGACGCTCGCCACCCAGCTCACCGTCGCGGCGGCGGTCGCCCTCGACCACCTTCCCGAGTCCTCGCTGAGCCGACTGGACTACGGCATCAGCTGCGGTGTGCTGGCCTGCGCCGGCGCGCTCGCGGGGGTGTTGCGCGTGGTGTGGGCGCGCTGGCTCCTGCTCGGCGCCCTCGCCACCCTCGTCGTGGCCGACCTGGTCACGCTCAAGGACCCGGTGACGGACTGGAGCCACCTGCTGGCCCTGCTGACCGGCATCGCGCTCTGGCTGCCCCTGCGCCGCTACCAGCGCCAGGGCTCCGCCGCACACCCCCACCCCGCCTGAAACCCGGCCCCCCGACCCGGCGGAACGGCGTTCCCGGCCGGGGCGAGCGGCCCGCCCCGCGTGGCGCGCGGGCCCGCCCGGCTGCGAAATACTGGCCTCCGTCGGTCCCGGCAGAGTGCCGGAGGCGACGGCGGCGGGACGGACCGCGGCCCGGTCCCGGGGCGCTCGCCGATCGGCAGCGGTGGGTGAAAGGAAGCTGACGTGGAGGACGAGGGGTCCGCCCCCGAGGTGCTCGACCTCGAGCGCGAACTGTCGGTGCTCCTGCGCCGGGCGCGCGCCTCCTCGGGCGAGATGGCCCGCGAGCTCCATCCCGACCTGGAACCGGCCGCCTACGGGATCATGCTGCGGCTCGACGAGGCGGGGGCGCAGCGCGCCACCGCGCTCGCCGCCTACTTCGGCGTCGGCAAGGGGACCATGAGCCGTCAGCTCACCGCCCTGGAGCGGCTCGGCCTGGTCGCCCGCAGCCCCGACCCGGCCGACGGGCGGGCCTTCCTGGTGGAGCTGACGGCGCGGGGTCGGCGTAGCTTCGCCCGGGTGCGCGGGGCGCGGCGCGAGCGGTACCTGCGCCGTCTCGCCGGGTGGGAGCGCGCGGACATCGCCGAGCTGGCCCGCCTCCTGCACCGGTTGAACGCTCCGCACGAGCCGCACGCCTGACCCCGAGCCCGGCGTCCGCGGCCGGGGACGCGCTGACCCCGGGCCCGGCGTCCGCGGCCGGGGACGCGCGGTCAGAGGACCACCAGGGCGGCCGTCGCGTCGTCGCACGCCTTGCCCCGGGGATGGTCGACGCCCTCCGGGTCCGCCGCCTCGGCCGCCCGCACCCGACGCAGTACCGCCGTGGGCCCCTGCTCGCACAGCGCGGTGTGCAGGGCCGCCCAGTCACCGAGGCCGAAGGTCTCCGTCCAGCGCGTGGCGCCGTCCGTCAGTGCGGCCAGTGAGCGGACCCGCTCGCGGGGCGTCGTGCCCGTGACGGCCCGCTCGGCGACGGAGGGGTCCGCGGCGGCGGTGAAGAAGCCGCCGGCGACGTTGCGCCGGGCCTCGACGCGGGCGGCGCGCTCCGCGCGGGGCAGCGTGCTCGCCGCCGCGCGCACCGGGTCCAGCCGCTGGTCCAGGACGGGCGTCACCGCGCCCGTCGGGGAGGCGAGGAGCAGGACGGAGTCGGAGAGCACGAGGTGTTCCACGGCCTCGTCGTCCCAGCGCACGAGGACGACGGTTGCCTGCGGCGTCCTGGGGTGAGAAAGGTCACAGGTTGAGCGATGCCCGTCGGAGGTATGGACCACTGCTCGCGCGAGGCACTGGGCCAGTGTCATGTCCCGTCGCGAACCGGACAGTTGGAGCAATCCGGCCCCCAGTCGAGCGGTGTACCACGGCACTCCGTGGCGGCATCCGTCGTCCCCCGCGGGGGGCGTCACCCCGTCCAGGACGACCAGCGCGCCGCCGGTGCCCGAGGCGGGGAGTGCCGCCGAAACGTGGTCCTGGTTGGGGACTTCGGCGGAGCCGGGGAACGTGGCCATCTCTACGCGCATGCGCCCAGTGTGCCGAAGGGCCGGCCCCGCGGCCCGCCGCGGCGGGCCCGGCCCGCGACCGGCCGGATCGGGACTCCGCCCGGTCCCTGAACTTCGCGCCGTTCCTTCGGAATCGCGCGGTCCGCGCCGCTGCGGGCGCGCATCCTTCCACGCTCCGCCGAAGGTTCCAACCCTGACGTGCCGGTGGCGCGTGACAGCGACAATGGTCGGAGTTGTTCCGCAACTCGCGGGTGAGGTTCACTTTTTCGAGTGGCCGGGAAGAGGAAGTCCCACCCGCGCCCGGACGACCCGTGCAGGGTCGTATGCCGTTGTGCGGTGTGGCGCCGATCCGTTCGTCCCGCCGCGCCGTAGGAGTCGCCTACCCGGTCGCACCGGGACGGCGGTGAGGAGAATGCGAGCACGGGTGGGGATGCAGCGACTTCGAGGCGGCCGCCGTCAGCGGCAGGACGCCCCCCAGGAGGCACCCGGCCGCCGCGCCCGGGTCCGTAACCGGCTGCTCGCCTCGGTGGCCCTGTGCACGGTCGCCGTCGTGGCGGCCGGCGTCCCGAGCATCGTCACCGGAACGTCCGACGTGGCGCAGGCGCAGGACCTCGTCGACCGGGCCGAGACGGCCCGCCTGGCGGTCTCCCTCGCCCACGCCGTGGCGGACGAGCGGGACGACACCGTCCGGGCGTTGGCCGAACGCGGCGCCGACAGGGCGCCGGACGTCCCCGAGGCCGAGGTCCCCGGCGCTGCGGCACCGGACCCGGGCCTGCCCGACCCGGGCGTCACCGACCCGGACGTGCCCGACCCGGGCGTGCCCGACCCGGGCGTGCCCGACCCGGGCGTGCCCGACCCGGGCGTTCCGGGCACCGCGACGGGGGGTACCGGCGTCCCCGACCCGGGCACCCCCGGCGGCACCGGAACCCCCGGCGCGACGGGAACCGGTACGTCCGGGGCCGCGTCGCCCGTCAACCACACCGTCCGCCGCCCGGGAGCCGTCGCGGCCGGTGACGAGGAGGCCGACGCGGCGTCCCGCTCCCGGGTGGACCGGAAGGTCGCCGAGCTGCGTCCCCAACTCCCCAGCGACGTGCGAGCCCTGCTGGACCGTCTCCCCGAGCTGCGGCAGGAGGCCGAGGCGGCCGACGGCGGGGCGAAGGACGCGCAGGCGGCCCACTCCGGCTACACCGACATCGTGCTCGCCCTCGGAGGCGTGGCCGAGGCCGCCGCCCGGGAGCTGCCCGCCCGCGCCGGAGACGACACCGCGGCCGCCCTGCCGCACCTCGGCCGGGCCGTCGCCCAGGCGTCGGCGACCCGGGGCCTGCTGCTGGGCGTCCTCACCGAGCAGGACGGCGACAGCCGCCTCGCCTCGGCAGCCCAGGCGGCCCGCGTCCGCGAGCAGGGTGCCCTCGCCGACTTCGAGCGGCTGGCCCCGGACCGCACCCGCGAGACGTTCGGCAGCACCGTCAACGGCACCGACGTCACCACCGCGGAGACCTACCTCGACGAACTCGCCGACCGCCCCGAGCTGACCGACGCGGAGCTGGACGTCAGCCCGGAGCGCGTCGCCTCCGCCCTCACCACCCGCATCGACCGGATGCGGGGCGTCCACTCCGCCCTGGCCGGCGCCGAGGTGGCCCGGCTCGAACAGCTCCGCGACGACGACGTCACCGCGCTCCAGCTCCGCATCGCCCTGCTCGGCGCCGCGGTGCTGCTGGCCGCGGGGGCGGGCATCAGCGCCGCCCGGTCCATGGCCCGCCCGCTCGCCGCCGTGCGCCGGGGCAGCATGCGGGTGGCCGCCGACCCGGTCGCTGAGGAACCGGTGCGGTACACCGGCCGCAACGACGAGTTCGCCGACGTCGTGCGCGCGGTCAACACCCTGCGCGACGTGGCGGCCGGGCTGGACGAACGGGCCCGCACGGCGGGGGAGGCGACGGCCGGACACGATGCCGAGCGGGACCGCCTCGGCGCCGAGTGCACACGGCTGCGCACCGAACGGGACGCGCTGCGGGCCGAGCTGACCGGCCGGGACGGGGCCGTGCACGGCACCTTCGTCCAGCTCGCGCTGCGCAGCCTCGGCCTGGTCGAGCGCCAGCTCGCCCTCATCGAGTCCATGGAGGAGAAGGAGGCCGAGCCGGAGCGCCTGAAGACCCTCTTCACCCTGGACCACATGGCCACGCGGATGCGGCGGCACGGCGAGAACCTCCTGCTGCTCGCCGGATCCGAGCACGCGGCCGGACACCAGCCCCAGCCCGTCCCCCTGCTGGACGTCCTGCGGGCCTCGCTCAGCGAGATCGAGCGCTACGAGCGCGTCGAGCTGACCTCCCTGCCGCCGCACGCCCAGGTCTCCGGTTTCGCCGCGGACGACGTCAGCCACCTCGTCGCCGAACTCCTCGACAACGCGACCTCGTTCTCGCCGCCGGACGCCCGGGTCGAGCTCTCCGGCTGGCTGCTGGAGAACGGCGAGGTCATGCTCTCCGTCCAGGACGAGGGCATCGGCATGGCCGCCGACCGTCTGGTGGAGCTGAACGAGCGGCTGGGGGAGCCGGGGGACCGTCGTCCCCCGGAGCCGGACGGGCAGGGGGCCGGGGGCCTCGGCCTCGGGCTCTACGTCGTCGCCCGGCTCGCGGCCCGCCACGGCATCCGGGTGCAGCTGCGGCCCCAGCGTCAGGGCGGCATCACCGCCGTGGCCGTGCTCCCGCGCGCCCTTCTGCCCGACCGCCCCGCGCCCGGCGTCCCGGGCGCCGCGGCGCCGGGGGAGACGCCGACCGGCATGCCGGGCTCGGTGGCGGAGGCCAACTCCAACGCCCTGCCCCCGCGCCCCGGACGCCGGCTCGCCGCCCGGCGGCTGCCCGATCCCGCTCCGGGGAACCCCGGCGACGGCTCGGCCCCGGACACCGCACCGGCCGCCCCCGCCCCCGAAGGGCGGGGTCCGGCCCCCGGGCAGAACGAACCGGCCGTCCCCGCCGCGTCCGCGCCGCCGCCCGCCGCGGTCCGGCTGCCCGCGCAGCCCGCCGAGCCGGACGAGCACGCCCGTGCCGTCGACGAGCCGCCGCCGTCCCGCGCGGAGAGCGGTGAGCAGCGGCCCGCCGGGCGCCGACTCACCGACAAGGGGCTGCCCAAGCGCACCCCGCACCTCACCAGTCCCCCTCCCCGGTCCGGTGCCACCGGCGCCCCGGACCGTGGCGGGGTGACCGCCGACGAGCTGCGCAAGCGGCTCGGCGGCTTCCAGAGCGGGGCCCGCCAGGGCCTGCGCGAGGCGGCGGCGCGGATCGCCGCCGACGAACCGTCCGCCGACCGGACCGGAGGGGAACCGGCCGAAGGGCCGGGCCCGTCCGACGACCGGCCGGGGGCGGACGACATGGGTGGCACCGAGGAGGCACGTCAGTGAACGCGTCCACCACCGCGGACACACGCCGCAGCGAAGCCGACAACCTGCGCTGGTTGCTGGCCAATCTGGTCGAGGAGGTCCCCGGCATCCGTTCGGTCGCCGTGGTCTCCTCCGACGGACTGCTCCTGCTGTCCTCCGACCCGGCGCAGTCCGGCGCCGGTCCGGACGGCGCGCGGGTCGTCGCGGGGCCCAGAGGGTCGAGCGCGGACCTGGCCACGATCGTTTCCGGGCTGGGCTCGCTCACCACGGGGGCGGCCGGTCTGATGGACGGCGGCGGGGTCACGCAGACCATGGTCGCCATGGAGGGCGGCGCGCTGTTCGTCATGTCCATCAGCGACGGCTCGCTGCTCGGCGTGTACGCGACCCCCGACTGCGACATGAACGTCATCGGCTACCACATGGCGCTGTTCGTGGGCCGGGCCGGGCACGTCCTCACCCCCGAACTCCGCACCGAGCTGCGCAAGACGATGGAGCTGGACCAGTGACCGCGCACCCCGCCCTGCCCGTGCGGGGAGCCGACCGCAAACCCGCCCGGGTCCGCCCCTACTCGCTCACCGGCGGTCGCACACGCTTCGGCCACGTCCTGCTGGTCGAGACCTACGTCGCCGCCATCGAGGCGCCCGAGCCGCTGCGCGAACTCCCCGGTCTGAGCCGCGAGGGCCTGCGCGACCGGGTGATGCCGGAGATGCGCGCGATCGTCGAGCTGTGCCGCCGCATGCGCACGGTCGCGGAGATCGCCGCCCTGCTGCGCATGCCCCTGGGAGTGGTGCGGGTCCTGCTGAGCGACCTGGCGGACCAGGGCCGCATCCGTGTTTACGGAACCGGCCGCGAGAGCGCCGGACGTCCCGACCGCGCACTACTGGAAAGGGTGTTGGGTGGACTACGCCGACTCTGACACCGCACCGAACGCACCATCCGCACCGGCCGGGCCCAGCGCGTCGGCCGCCTCCACGACCGCGGCACCGGAGCGGCCCTCGGCGTCCGGGCCCGACGCCCTGACCGGCCCCGCGCCCCTGGCCCCCGTCCAGCCGGCCGAGACGCTCCACGCGTGGGAGAGCGACACCTCGCGGGCACCGATCGCGACGAAGATCGTCGTCGCCGGTGGGTTCGGCGTGGGCAAGACGACCTTCGTCGGCGCGGTCTCCGAGATCGAGCCGCTCACCACCGAGGCGGTGATGACGCAGGCCAGCGAGGACACCGACGACCTCGCCGCCACCCCCGAGAAGACGACGACCACCGTCGCCATGGACTTCGGGCGCATCACCCTCGACGCCGACCTGGTGCTGTACCTGTTCGGCACACCCGGCCAGCAGCGGTTCTGGTTCATGTGGGACGACCTCGTCCGGGGCGCCATCGGCGCGGTGGTCATGGCCGACACCCGCCGGCTGGACGACTGCTTCCCGGCCCTCGACTACTTCGAGAGCTGCGGCATCCCCTACGTCGTGGCCGTCAACCACTTCGAGGGGACGCACCGCTACGACGTCGAGGACGTGCGCGAGGCGCTGTCCGTCCCCGACCACGTGCCCGTCGTCGTCATCGACGCGCGGCGCACCGACAGCGTCGTCGACGCCCTGATGGCCCTCGTCGGCCACGCGGTCGCGCTCACCCCCGCCTGAGGTCCCGCTCCCCAGCCCCCCCACACGTCCACCAGCACCGCCGGCCCCGTCCGGGGGTGCGAGGCCGCGTCACCGTTTCAAGGAGAGGTGCGACATGCGCAGAATTCTCATCGTGGGTGCCGGGCAGGCCGGTCTCCAGCTCGCGCTGGGCCTGCAGGCGCAGGATTACGACGTCACCGTCATGTCGAACCGTACGGCGGACGAGATCCGGGGCGGCCGGGTCATGTCCACGCAGTGCATGTTCGACCAGGCCCTCCAGCACGAGCGCGACACGCAGATCAACTTCTGGGAGAGCCAGGCGCCCCGCGTCCAGGGGCTCGGCGTCTCCGTCGCCGCCCCCGACGGCTCCCGGGCCATCGACTGGCTCGGCCACCTGGACCACTACGCCCAGTCCGTGGACCAGCGGCTGAAGATGGCCGGCTGGCTGGAGACGTTCGCCCAGCGCGGCGGCCAGCTCGTCGTCCACGGCGCGGCCGTCTCCGACCTGGACTTCTTCGCCCGGACCTACGACCTGGTCCTCGTCGCGGCGGGCAAGGGCGAACTCGTCTCCATGTTCGCCCGGGACGCCGAACGCTCCCCCTACGACGCCCCGCAGCGCGCCCTGGCCGTCGCCTACGTGCACGGGCTCGGCCCCCGCCCCGAGCACCCCGACACCGAGGCCGTGCGCTGCAACCTCGTGCCCGGCGTCGGCGAGCTGTTCGTCATACCCTGCCTGACGACGTCCGGGCGCTGCGACACCCTCTTCTGGGAAGGCGTCCCCGGCGGCCCGCTCGACGTCTTCCGGGACATCAAGGACCCGGCGGAGCACCTGGCGACGACGCTGGAACTCATGGAGAAGTTCCTGCCCTGGGAGTACGCGCGCGCGACGAAGGTCGAACTGACGGACGCGGGCGGCACCCTCGCCGGACGCTACGCCCCGACCGTGCGCAAGCCCGTCGGCCGACTGCCCGGCGGTGGTGCGGTGCTGGGCGTGGCCGACGTCGTCGTCGCCAACGACCCGATCACGGGCCAGGGCTCCAACTCCGCGTCCAAGTGCGCCGCCGCCTACCTGGCCGCCATCCTCGAACACGGCGACCGGCCCTTCGACGAGGCGTGGATGCAGGCCACGTTCGACCGCTACTGGGAGACCGCGCGGCACGTCACCACGTGGACGAACGCGATGCTCGCCCCGCCGCCCGAGCACGTCGTGAACATGCTGGGCGCGGCGGGCGAGCTCCAGCCCGTCGCCGACCGGTTCGCGAACGGCTTCAACAACCCGGCCGACTTCGAGGAGTGGTTCTACGACCCGGCGAAGACCGAGGCGTACCTGGCCTCCGTCACCGGCTGACGCCCGGCGTCGCGGCGTCGGGCGCGGCGCCGGACGGGTCGTCGGCGCCCGCGCCTCGCGTCGGTGCCTGCGGTGGGGCCTGCGTCGGGGTCGGTGGTGCCTGGGCCGAGGCGTACCCCGTGTCCGCGCCCTCGCGTGCGCCCGGCGGGAGCGGCGGCGGCGTGTAGGCGGGCAGCGGCCGCCCGTCCGCGTCCGGGCGGACGGCGCCGAGCAGCGGGTTCGCGGCGAGCGGGGAGACCTTCACCGCCGCCCCCGGCCTCGGCGCCTGCACCACCTGCCCGTCCCCGAGGTAGAGGGCGACGTGCGTGGCCTCGGGGAAGTAGACCACCAGGTCCCCCGGCCGCAGGTCGGCCAGGTCCACGCGCGGCAGCCGTCGCCACTGCTCCTGGCTGGTGCGCGGGACGGCGCGGTCCGCGCGGGCCCAGGCCCACGACGTCAGCCCCGAGCAGTCGAACGACTCCGGGCCCTCGGCCCCCCACCGGTAGGGCTTGCCCACCTGCGCCAGGGCGGAGCGCACGGCCTCGGCCCCGGCCGCCGTGGGGGTCGTGGGCGCGGCGGGGGTGCCCCCGACCTTCCCGTCCTCCAGCAGGGCCCGCTGCGCCGTCGCCGTCTGCGAGCGCTCCAGCTCCCGGACGGCGGCGAGCTGCGCGTCGCTCACCGAGGCGAGCAGCCCGGCGATCTCGTCGAGCCGTTCCCGGACGGCGTCGCGGCGCTCGGCCTCCTCCTCGGCGAGCTCCTGCCGCCGCGCCAGGGCCCCGCGGGCCCGCTCGGCGGCGCGCTCCAGCCGCTGCTCGGCCGCCGCCACCCGACGCACCACGCCGGCCTGGCTCTTCGCGGCCTCGCCCACCAGGTGGCCCCGGTGGAAGACCTCCTGCGGATCGCCGTCGGCGAGCAGCAGCCGCAGGTAGGGGGCGAGGCCGGGGGAGCCGCCCTGGTACTGCTCGCGGGCCAGGCGCCCGGCCGCCCGGCGTGCGGCGGCCAGTTCCGCGCGGACGTGGCCGAGCCGCCGGCCGAGCCGGTCCGCGGTCGCGCGGTGTTCCCGCAGGGCCTCCTCGGCGGCGTTGTAGTCGTCGGTCGCCGAGGAGGCGTCCCGGTAGAGGGCGCGCAGCTCGCCGAGGAGTTCCCCGACGGAGCGCGGCGGGGCGGCGGGGGCGCGCTCCGGTTCCGGGGCGGTGGGGGCACGTCCGGGCGCCTCCTCGGCGGGCGGCCTGCCGTCCTGGTCCGTCGGGCCGGGGGCGTCGGGAGTGCGGGGGGCGTGGCGCGGCGGTTCGTCCGGGTGCCGGGGCGGTCCGGTCAGCGGCCCCTGCCACACCGGGTCCGGCGGTGCGGTGTCGCGCCCCGGCCCGCTCTTCCCCGCGCCACCCGGGTCCTCGCGCGGCCGGTCGGGCCGGTCCCGGGGTGCGTCCAGCGGGGCGGGTCCCGCGGTCGCGGGGGACGTCAGCGGGCCGAGCGGTGCGGTGAGGGCGAGCACCGCGGCCGTCGTGGCACACAGCCCGGCGGCCCGGTACCGGGAACGCCGTCGGGGTTCGACTGACACGACATCACCTCCGCCGTCCACCCAAGGCGATACGGAGGTCAGATCGTCATATTGTCGCCGTCGGGTAGGGCAACCGGCCCACCCGGAACCACCCCCACGGGGCACCGCTCCGCGCCCGCGCCCTCCTCAGGTCCGTCGGCGCAGGGGCCAGTTGCGCGGTGGCCGTCCCTCCGGCTCGTACACGTACCGCCAGCCGCGCGGCAGGCCGAGCCGACCCGTGCCCGCCGCCTCCAGCCGGTAGGCGTGCACGGTCGGGGCGCCGCCCGCCGCGTCCGGCACCGGCACCTCGTACCACTTCGGCGGCCGTCCGGTCGGGCCCAGCAGGACGTCCAGCACCCGGCCGTCCAGCGGCCCGCCCACGAACGTCGTCCTCTCGCTTCTCACGCGTCCAGTCTCACAGGAGCGTGGAGCCGACGCCCATCACGGGCACCAGCCGACGGAACAGCTCACCCACCGGGCCCTCCGGCCGCTCCCGCGCCACGGCCATCTCGACCACGCCCGCCACCTGCTCGTCCCGGCTCGCGGCGACCATCAACTGCCCGACGAACTGGTCCACCAGCAGGTCCCGCAGCTCCTCGCGCGGCGGTTCCCTCCCCTCGTCCAGCCAGATCAGGGACGCCGCCTCCACCGCCGAGATCCACGTGCGCACCGCCATCCGCAGCGGCGTGCGCGGCTCCGCGATCTCCAGGTGGCCCAGGATGACGTCGGCGGCGGTCCGGCGGACCTCGTCCACGATCGCGCTCGTCCGCGTCGTCTCCGCGACGCTGCCGCCCGCCAGGAGCGCGGTGAACCCGGCATCGTGCTGCTCCACGAAGGCCAGGTAGCGGTCCAGCACGCGCAGCAGCCG
Source organism: Streptomyces chumphonensis (assembly GCF_014779715.1). Taxonomy (GTDB): domain Bacteria; phylum Actinomycetota; class Actinomycetes; order Streptomycetales; family Streptomycetaceae; genus Streptomyces; species Streptomyces chumphonensis. The sequence goes on along the minus strand of NZ_JACXYU010000011.1, from coordinate 38,780 downwards.
CTCGGTCAGCGGCCCGGTGTGCGGCTCGTCGAAGCAGCTCTCCAGCGCGTCCGCCGCGTTGCGCAGCGCCGCCTCGTACAGCTGCTGCTTGCCGCCGGGGAAGTAGCGGTAGACCAGGGGCCGGGACACCCCCGCCGCAGCGGCCACGTCGTCCAGGGTGATCTCCTCCGGCGGGCGCTGCGCGAAGAGGCCGAGCGCCGTGGAGATGAGCTGGGCCCGCCGCTGGTCCACGCTCAGTCGGCGGTATGCGGGGGCAGTCATGCTGAGCAGGGTAACCGGGGGGTGCCCCGGCGACCCCGGCCAGGGCGGGACGGGCCGGCCGGGGGAGCGGGGCGTCACGCGGCCAGCAGGCCCGAGCTCACCCACAGCCGACGCCCCGTGCCGCGCAGCACCCCGATCTCGTCCAGGAAGTCCGTCAGCCGCTTCGCCCCCGCCCGCATGACGTCCCGGCGGTGCGCGCTCGCCCGCACCTGCGCCAGCGCCTCCCGCCGGTCCAGCCCGGCGTCCGTGTAGACCTGCGGGTTGACGAAGGCGACCGAGAAGACGCGGGCCGCCTCCCCGGAGCTGAGCCGGGTGACCGTCCGCTGCCAGCGCGGCGCCGTCACCATCTGGCGGCGCAGTTCCTCCCGCGCGTACCGGACGTGCCGCGCCTCCTCGACGACGTGGATGCGCGTCACCCCGCGCACCAGCGGCTGCACCCGCTCGTCGGGGAAGGTCAGCCGCTGCATCCAGTCCAGGATCTCCTCGCCCAGCAGCGTGCAGGCGAACGAACCGGGCGTCGTGGAGACGGTCTTGAGCACCCGCGCCATGTTGTGGTTCAGCCGGCTCACCGGGTACGGCTCCGCGCCGCCCCGGGTGATGAGGCGGCCGAACATCATCGAGTGCCGGCACTCGTCGGCGATCTCCGTCAGCGCGTACCGCACGTGGCTGCTGGTGAGCGGCTTGTCGTAGATGTGCCGCACGAGGAGCTGCATGAGGATGATCTCGAACCAGATGCCCAGCGACGCCAAGGACGCGGCCTCCAGCCGGGCCAGGTCCCTGCGCTGCTCCTCCGGCATCCGCCGCCACAGCGGGGTGTCGTAGAGCGAGACGAGCTCCGGCGGCCAGAACCACTTGCCCTCCTCGAAGGGCGCGTCCCAGTCCAGCTCCCGGTCCGGGTCGAACGAGTGCTTGCGGGACGCCTCCAGAAGCCGTTCCGCGACCGCCTCGCGGTCCTTGAGGCGGCCGAGTGCGTCGCGCAGCAGAGTGGGGTCGGTACCGGGGGCGGAGGCTGTGGGCATGGGGGCACCTCGCTGCGGAATCGGGGCACGGTGATGCGTTACCGGCGGTCACATCGACGGTCCTTTTATGAGACTGCTCGTCAGCAAGAGCGTCAAGACCCGGGACGCCGACTTTTCGCGCTCCGCGTCGACTCCGCCCCGCACGACAAGGGTTCTCCCTGATTCCGGCGGAGCCCGCCGTTCCTACCCTCGACCCCGGGCCACCCCGGCCCACGTCCGAGCCCGGTGGTGGGCCCGGACGGGACACGAAGGGAGGAAGAGATGCTGAGACGCTTGACGGCCCCGGTCGCGGCCCTGGCCCTGGCCATATCCGGCCTCGCGTTCACCGGAAGCGCCGGCGCACAGCCGCAGCAGTCCCCCACGACTGCCGCCGCGGCGGCCGCGCCCGACATCTCGCTCGCAGGCGTCAAGGAACACCTGAACGAGTTCCAGCGGATCGCCGACGCCAACGGCGGCAACCGCGCCCACGGCCGCCCCGGCTACAAGGCGTCCGTCGACTACGTGCAGGCCCAGCTCGACGCCGTCGGCTTCCAGACGCGCGTGCAGTCCTTCACCTACTTCGGCGCCACCGGCTACAACCTCATCGCCGACTGGCCCGGCGGCGACCCCGACGACGTCCTCATGGTCGGCGGCCACCTCGACGGCGTCACCTCCGGCGCCGGCATCAACGACAACGGCTCGGGCTCGGCGGCCATCCTCGAAGTCGCCCTGGAGGTCGCCCGCACCGACCACCAGCCGCAGAAGCACCTGCGCTTCGCCTGGTGGGGCGCCGAGGAACTCGGCCTGATCGGCTCCAGCCGCTACGTCGACAGCCTCTCCTCCGCCGAACAGGCCAGGATCAGCGGCTACTACAACTTCGACATGATCGGCTCGCCCAACCCCGGCTACTTCATCTACGACGGCGACAACTCCGACGGCGTCGGCGCCGGTCCGGGCCCCGACGGCTCCGCCTACCTGGAGACCGTCCTGGAGGACTACTTCGACTCGATCAACTGGCCCACGCGCGGGACCGACTTCAGCGGTCGCAGCGACTACGGCCCGTTCATCGAGGTCGGCATCGCCGCCGGCGGCACCTTCACCGGCGCTGAGGGCCGCAAGACCTCCGCCGAGGCGCAGCTGTGGGGCGGCACCGCAGGCCGGGCCTACGACCCCTGCTACCACGGCTCCTGCGACGGCATCGGCAACATCGACGACGGCGCCCTGAACCGCAACGCCGACGCCATCGCCCACGCCGTGTGGACCGTCGGCGGCGAGCAGTCCGCCAACGACTTCTCCCTCGCGCTCTCCCCGTCCTCCGGCTCGGTGGACGCGGGCGCGGCCGTCACGGCGAGCGTGGCGACCGAGACCACGCGGGGCTCCGCCCAGTCGGTGTCCCTCTCCGCCTCCGGCCTGCCGCAGGGCGTGACCGCCTCCTTCAGCCCGTCGTCCGTGACCTCGGGGGAGTCGTCCCAGCTGACGCTGACGGCCGCCGCCGCAGCGGCGTCCGGCACGTACACCGTGACGGTGAGGGGCACCGGGACGGACACCGCGAAGACCGCCACCTACCGCCTGACGGTCAACGGGACCTCCGCCTGCGGGGGCTATGAGTCGACGCGGACGGGCAGTCTGACGGGTCGGGGTGACGCGGACTACCAGCCGGACGGGAGCTACTACTACAGCTCGGGTTCGGGGACGCACCGGGCCTGTCTGGACGGTCCGGACGGTGCGGACTTCGACCTGTACCTGCAGAAGTGGTCGGGCTCGTCCTGGTCGACGGTGGACCGCAGTACGAGTTCCGGTCCCGATGAGTCGGTGTCCTACTCCGGGACGTCGGGCTACTACCGGTACCAGGTGTACGCCTACTCCGGCTCCGGCTCCTACACCCTCGGCTACGACACCCCCTGACCCGGCGGTGACATAGCCACACCACCGAGCGGCGCCGGTGTGCGCCTCCACCCGCACACCGGCGCCCCCCGCCCCCTCCCGTACCTGCCCGGCGGTCCCGACCGCACCACCGGAAGGACGCCCCACCCCCATGCGCAGCACCCCCCGCCGTGCCGCCGCCGCGACGGCCCTCACCCTCGCCGTCGCCCTCCCGCTGCTCGCCGGCACCACCCCCGCCACGGCCGCCGCCGGTCCCGCGACGACCGCCGGTCCCGGCACGTCCGCCGGTCCCGGGACGGCGCGACCGGCCGCCGTCGTCGAGGAACGGCTCTACGTCGAGACCGACGTCGACACCGACCACGACGGGCGTCCGGACCGCGTCGCCATCGACATCGCCCGCCCGGCCGGAGCCACCGGACTGCCGGTCGTCTTCGAGCACACGCCCTACCGCTACGGCACCAACCCGGCCGACTTCCACGACGTCGACGTCGAGCGGCTGCCGCAGGAAGGGCACCCGGGCGCGCAGGGTGCCGAGGGCGCGGACGGCCCGAGCGTCACCAAGGCCGCCCCCGACCTCCCCGGCTGGTACGACGACTACTTCCTGCCGCGCGGCTACGCCGTCGTCCTCGGCCAGAGCCTCGGCACCGGCGACTCCGACGGCTGCCCCACCAGCGGCGACGGGAACGAGACCCGGGGCACGACCGCCGTCATCGACTGGCTGGGCGGCCGCGCCGACGCCTACGACGCCTCCGGTCGCCGCGTCGAGGCCACCTGGAGCAACGGCCGCGTGGGCATGCTCGGCGTCTCCTACAACGGCACACTGCCCAACATGGCCGCCACCACCGGCGTCGAGGGGCTGGAGGCCATCGTCCCCATCGCCGCCATCTCCAGCTGGTACGACTACTACCGGGCCAACGGACTCGTCGTCGCCCCCGGCGGCTACCAGGGCGAGGACGCCGACGTGCTCGCCGAAGCCGTCGTCGGCAACCCCGGGTGCGAGGACGAGATCGCCGCCCTCACCGCCGCCCAGGACCGCGTCACCGGCGACCACTCGGCGTTCTGGCGGGAGAGGGACTACGTCCGCAAGGCCGACGACGTCACGGCCGCCGTCTTCGTCATGCACGGGCAGGCCGACTGGAACGTCAAGGGTGGCCAGTACGCCCAGTGGTGGGAGGCCCTGCGCGCGCACGACGTGCCGCGCAAGATCTGGCTCCACAACGGCGGCCACGGCCCCGCCGACCGGGCGGACCACCGCGAGACCATCGCCCGCTGGTTCGACGAACACGTCAAGGGCCTGGACACCGGCATCATGGACGAGCCCACCGCCGACGTGCAGCTGGCCGACGGGAGTTGGCACCGCTACCCCGACTGGCCCGACCCCGCCGCCCGCGACACCGTCCTGCGCCTCACCACCGACTCCGCCACCGCCCCCGGCACCCTGAGCGCGGACGCGGCCGGCGGCGGACCCCGGCAGGGCTTCACCGACGCCGGACGCACCCGCGACGCCGCAGCCCTCGCCACCGCCCCGGACCGGGCCGACACCAACCGCCTCGTCTACCGCACGGCGCCCCTGGAAGCCGACGCCCGGCTCTCCGGCGTCCCCGACGTCACCCTCCAGGCAGGCGTCGACAACCGCGACGCGGCCAACCTCACCGCGCTCCTCGTCGACTACGGACCCGAGGGCGCGGACGACGCTCCCGTCGTCGTCACGCGCGGCTGGCTCGACCCGCAGAACCGGAACGGACCCGACCGCAGCGAACCCCTGCGGCAGGGCGGCACCTACGCGCTGACGTTCGCCATGCAGCCCAAGGACCACGTCTTCCGCGCCGGACGACGCATCGGCCTCGTCGTCATCTCCACCGACCACCACTACACCCTGCGCCCCCGCCCCGGCACCGCCCTCCACCTCGAACCCGGCGGCAGCAGCCTCACCCTGCCGCTCGTCGCCACGGATCCCGGCGAAGGCCCCTGCGGGGGCTATGAGTCGACGCGGACGGGCAGTCTGACGGGTCGGGGTGACGCGGACCACCAGCCGGACGGGAGCTACTACTACAGCTCGGGTTCGGGGACGCACCGGGCCTGTCTGGACGGTCCGGACGGTGCGGACTTCGACCTGTACCTGCAGAAGTGGTCGGGCTCGTCCTGGTCGACCGTGGACCGCAGTACCAGCTCCGGTCCCGATGAGTCGGTGTCCTACTCCGGGACGTCGGGCTACTACCGGTACCAGGTGTACGCCTACTCCGGCTCCGGCTCCTACACCCTCGGCTACGACACCCCCTGACGGGCCGGGTGCGTAGCCCCTCCCGCTGCCCGGCCGCCTTCCCCCGCGCGGCCGGGCAGCCGCCCGTCCGGCGCCGTCCGCCGTCGTCAAGAATTGTCATGCGCAAGCCATTGAGGGCGCCGGAGGCCCCTCGCTAGGGTCGGCGCGACCGTCCGACCGCGCCCGGGGGACACCATCGACGACCACGCCGCACCGCCGGCCGATGACCTCACCCCGCCGGCCCCCGCGCCGCCGGGGCGCTCCACGCTGCTCCGCACCGCCGAAACGCACCTCGCCGCCGGCACCGGCGTCGTCCTCACCGGACCCGCCGGCATCGGCAAGACCGCCCTGCTCGCCACCCTAGCCGCCACCGCCCGCGCGCGCGGCGAGCGCGTCGTCCGCCACCGCGCCGCCGCACTCGACCACCGGCCCACCGCTCGGCACCGGCGCCCCTCCCTCGTCCTCGTCGACGACGCCGACCGCCTCGACGCCCGCGCCCTCGACCGGCTGCGCCGCACCCTCGACCGCGACGGCTCCCGCGCACTCCTCGCCGTCCGCAGCCCCTCCCACGACCTCGGGACCGGCCCCTGGCCACCGCTCCCGGACACCGCCGAGACCCCCGTCCCGCCCCTGGGCCCCGAGGACACCGCCCACCTGCTCGACCCCTTCGGGCTCCCCCTGCGCCTGGTGAACCAGTTGCACGCCGACTCCGGTGGCAACCCCCGCCTCCTCCTCGCCCTGGCCCGCGCCTACGCCGACCGCGTCCCCCGGAGCGGAGAGCCCCTCCCGCTGCCGCCCGAGGTGCACACCCTGATCGGCACGGGCCTCGCCTCCCTCCCCGCCGGGGCCCAGGACACCCTCCTCGCCGCCGCCCTGACCGACCGACCCACCGTCGAACTCCTCCAACGCAGCGGACGCCCCGCCGCCCACGACCACATCGCCCGCGCCACCACGGCCGGACTCGTCGTCACCGACGACACCGGCGCCCCGGTCATCCGCTTCACCCCGCCCGCCGCCGCCGACGTCATCGCCGCCCGCGCCGGCGCCGCCCACCGCGTCGCCCTCCACATCAGCCTGGCCGCCGTCGTCACCGACGCCGCCGCCCGCGCCCGGCACCACGCGCTCGCCACCACCGACCCCGACGCCGACCTCGCCCGCTCCCTCACCGCCGCCGCCGAATCCGCCCGGGGCCAGGGCGCCGGCCGCCTCGCCGCCGAACTCCACCTCCTGGCCGCCGAACGCACCCCCGCCGCCCACCCCGCCGACCGCCTCGCCCGGCTCCTCGCCGCCGCCCGCACCGGCGCGGCGGCCCAGCACCCGCACGTCGTCCACCGCGCGGCGGACGCCGTCCTGCACACCGACGCCCCGGCCGACGCCCGCGTCCACGTCCGCCTCGCCCTCATCGACCTCGCCGGACAGGACCTCACCGGCCGGGACGAGATCTTCGCCGCCGCGTTCGTCGACGCGGCCGACGACCCCGCCCTCCTGGCCCGCATCCGCCTCCGACTGGCCTGGGCCGCCCTGCTCGACGGCCGCCCCCTGCGGGCCGAGGCCGAGGCCGACCGTGCCGTCCTGCACGCCCGCGTCGCCGCCGACCCCGCAGCCGAGGCCCTGGCCCTCACCGTCAAGGCGGACGTCGCCCGCCGCACCGGCCGCAGCGACGCCCGCGCCCACCTCGACCACGCCCGTCGCCTGCCGCACCCCGCCCCCGCCGCCCCCGACGGACGACTGCACCTGACGCCCCGCTTCCTCGCCGCCCGCTTCGCCGCCGCCGACGACCGGCTGCCCGAGGCCCGCGCAGCGCTCCTCACCATGCTCGCCCCCGTGGGCCACGGCACCGGGGAGGAGACCGTCGCCGTCCTGGCCGCCCTCGCCGAGGTCTCCGCCCGCCTCGGCCGCTGCCGCGAAGCCCTCGACTTCGCCGACCGCGCCGTCCGCCTCACCCGGGTCACCGGCTCCAGCCCCGGCCCCGCCTGGCACAGCGCCGCCGTCGCCGAACTCGCCGGCGGCAGCATCGCCCGCGCCGCCGCCTACGCCGCCCGCGGCGTCCTCGCCTCCGAACAGGAACACGACGCCGTCCACCTCGCCCGGCACCTGCACGTCCTCGGCCAGGCCCGGCTGCGCACCGGCGACACCCGGGGCGGCGTCACCGCCCTCCGCCGCCTGAAGGACCTCGAACGCGCCCAGGGAACGGACGCCCCCACCACCCTCCGCTGGCACGCCGACCTGGCCTCCGGCCTCACCGGCCTCGGCGAGCTCGCCGCCGCCGAAGACCTCCTCCGCACCACCCGCACCACCCTGGCCACCGGCCCCCGCAGCCCCGGCGTCACCGCCCAACTCGACCGCGCCGAGGCCGCCCTCCACGCCGCCCACGGCGACCCCGACAGCGCCCTGGCCCTCCTGGACGCCGCCGCCACCCGCTTCGCGGCCCTCGCCCAGCCCCTCGAACAGGGCCACTGCCTCCTCCAGCGCGGCCGCGTCGAACGCCGCCGCCGCCGCTACGCCCCCGCCCGCTCCGCCGTCGCCGCGGCCCTCACCCTCTTCACCCGCCACGACGCCCGCCCCTGGATCGACCAGGCCGGCCGCCACCTCGCCCAGTCCGACGAGCGCACCCTCACCGTCAGCGAGGAACGCATCGCCGCCTTCGTCGGCCAGGGCGCCACGAACCAGGAGGTCGCCGCCCGCATGTTCCTCAGCGTCAAGACGATCGAGGCCTCCCTGACCCGCATCTACCGCAAACTCGGCATCCGCTCCCGCACCCAGCTCAGCACCCTCCTCCACACCACCCACCCCACCACCTGACCTCGCCCGAAACCCGTTCATGACCACCCGTTCCAAGCTGGTAAGGTTCTACCCGTCGCCGCGATCAGCGGCAGCGCCCCCGTAGCTCAGGGGATAGAGCAACGGCCTCCGGAGCCGTGTGCGCAGGTTCGAATCCTGCCGGGGGCACTCGCCAGGTCAGCAGCCGGAATCAGCGCTCTGACCAGGGCACGTGCCGAGAACAACGGGCGGTACTCAGTCTCACTGAGTACCGCCCGTTGTCATGGGTTCTCAGCGGTCGCGACACACCTCCGACACCTTCCTCTTCCAGTGCGGTAGTGATCTTGCGGTCTGCGGCTTCCTCGTGTCCGTCCACGCGGCGGGCCATCTCAGGCACGGCCACGACCGCGTTCAGCCACCGTGTGATGCGGGCGTGCCGCAGGCCGTCGGGACGCCCGGCCGACGGCGACGCCGCCCGGTCGGGCGGAGGAGCGCGCACCCCAGCCTCTTCCCGGTCCGCGCGCGGCATGACGCCTCGTCGGGGCAAGGGGTTTCCCTCTTACCGTCCCTTCGGCCCTCCCTCATTCTCTGGGCGAGGCTACGGCCGCCCCACTCCATCCGTGCCTCACCTCTGCACGGCTGCACCATCTCAGCCCCCCACATGAGTTGAGGAGCCATCACGTGAGTACCACCATTCCGCGTCGCGGCAGCAGACGCGTCCGCACCACCGTCGCCCTGGCCGCCACGGCAGCCGTGGTGGCCGTGGGCCTCCAGGCAGGCACGGTCAGCGCCGCCGCCGACGACGGTCGACTCGATCCCGGAGCGTTGATAGCCGAGGTCAGCCCCTCCGAACGCGCCGAGCTGATAGCCCAGGCCGAGAGACAGGAGGCCGAGACGGCTCAGGTCCTCGAACTCGGCGAGCGCATCGAACTCAAGGTGAAGGACGTCGTCAAGAACCGGGACGGCTCCACCCACACCCGCTACGAGCGCACGTATGCCGGACTGCCCGTCCTCGGCGGCCAGATCATCGTGCACCGTGGCCCCGACGGCGCCATCGAGGTCGTCGACAAGGCGACCGACGCACCCATCACGGTGCCCACCACCAAGGCGCCCGCGAACCGGAAGCCCGCCAAGGCCCAGGCCAAGGGCAGCAGCGCCCCGCGCAAGGTGATCTGGGCCGCCGACGGAGACCCCACACTCGCCTGGGAGCGCGTGATCGGCGGCACGCAGAAGGACGGTACGCCCAACGAACTGCACGTCATCACCGACGCGAAGACCGGCGAGAAGCTGTACGAGTACCAGGCCGTGCACACCGGCAGCGGGAACAGCATGTACGCCGGCCAGGTGACCATCGGAACCAGCGGGTCCAGCGGCAGCTACCGCATGGAGGACACCCAGCGCGGCGGCCACACCACCCGTGACTCCGACAACGGCAACCGAGTCTTCACCGACGCCGACGACGTCTGGGGCAACGGCTCACCGTCCAACAGCCAGACCGCGGCCGTCGACGCCCACTACGGCGCCGCCCTCACCTGGGACTACTACCTGGACGTGCACGGCCGCGAGGGGATCCGCGGCGACGGTGTCGCCGCCTCCAGCCGCGTCCACTACGGCAACGCCTACTCCAACGCCTTCTGGCAGGACTCCTGCTTCTGCATGACCTACGGCGACGGGGCCAACGACCAGAAGCCGCTGACCTCGATCGACGTCGCCGCCCACGAGATGACGCACGGCGTCACCTCCAACACGGCGGGCCTGATCTACAGCAACGAGTCCGGCGGGCTGAACGAGGCCACCTCCGACATCTTCGCCGCCGCCGTCGAGTTCCACGCCGACAACCCCGAGGACGTCGCCGACTACCTGGTCGGCGAGAAGATCGACATCCGCGGAAACGGCACACCGCTGCGCTACATGGACCAGCCCAGCAAGGACGGCAGCTCGCTCGACTACTGGTACTCGGGCGCCGGCAACGCGGACGTGCACCACAGCTCCGGCATCGCGAACCACTTCTTCTACCTGCTCTCCGAGGGCAGCGGCCAGAAGGTCGTCAACGGCGTCACCTACGACAGCCCCACCTACGACGACGACCCGGTGACCGGCATCGGGATCGGCAAGGCCGAGAGGATCTGGTTCAAGGCGCTGGCCGAGAAGATGATGCCGAACGAGACGTTCGCGCAGGCCCGGACCCACACCCTGCAGGCCGCCGGTGAGCTGTACGGCGTCGACAGCCCTGAGCAGCTCGCGGTCGCACACGCCTGGGCCGCGGTCAACGTCGGCAGCCGCCCGGGCGACACGGACCCCGACCCGGGCACGTGCACCGAGTTCGAGAACACCAAGAGCGGCTCGCTGAGCAGCGGTGGCAGCGCCATCCAGCCCGACGGCAGCTGGTTCCAGACCGGTTCCGGGCGGCACACCGCGTGCCTGGACGGACCCGACGGCACCGACTTCGACCTCTACCTGCAGAAGTGGAGTGGCTACGGCTGGAGCGAGGTGGCGCGTTCCACGACCAGCGGGCCGGACGAGGAGATCGCCTACGACGGGACGTCCGGCTACTACCGCTACCGGGTCCACGCCTACTCCGGCACCGGCGACTACACCCTCGGCTACACCACACCCTGACCGCTGAGGTGAGCACCGCCTGAGGCAGGGCGTCGGTTCGCGGGCACCATCGCGGACCGACGCCCTGCCCTGTCCGACGACGAAGAGCCTGCTGCGCCACGTGCGAGGAGCGCTATGAGTAGCACCGATGAACGGTCTTGGTTCAGGAGCAGCTCCAGCGGTTCCGACGGTGATGTGTGCATCGAGGTGGTGAGGAGAGCGGGCACGGTCCACGTCAGGGACTCCAGGGACCGACTGAGCCCCGAACTCGCCGTCACCCACACCGCCTGGGAATACCTCGTCACCTTCGACCGGCTGGGCTGACGCCCCGGCACACGATCACGTGCCCGCGCCGATCCCGTTCAGGGGCGGGGCACGTCTGTTGCCCAGCGTCTGGCTGGCGCTCTGGAGCCGCAGTGCCACATCGGCTCCGTTGCGGGCGCCGTCATGCGGTGCACCCGGTCGCCATGTGTTCCCAGATGATGATGTCTGCCGCTCGAAGCAGGCTGAGCGGCCGTTCATCGGGCGTGCGGATCGGGGTCGTAAGGCCCTCGATCCAGTCCCGGTGACGGCGCAGGTCTGCTTGCAGGAGCGGCCACAGGCGCCGAGGGGTGTCCCGGTAGGCCCCGGTCAGGGGCTTCCGGCCGAGGTAGAACTCGTAGACGCTGCTGTCGAAGATCGGGACGAGCCGGGGCCGCTTGCGGTGGAGAATCTTGGTGACGGCGACGGCCTTGAACCCGGGCAGCCCACGACCGCCCGCTTCGCCCGTGGCGACCAGCGCACGATCGACGAGGGACCAGGCCCCCGTCGGTGGGTCCAGTGTCACCTCCAGGAAATCGGCGGTCGCACACGCCTCATCCGCAAGCACCGCTTCCATGGCCTGGAGGACCTGAGCTCCGGGGCCGTCCGGGCGGAACAACGGCACGACCTGTTTGTAGTCCGTACGGACGCTGAGGAGTGCCGGTGCCAGGCAGTCCAGTGGGCTCAACCGCGTCGGGTCGCCCTGCCGGTCGTACGTGCGGAAGGCTCTGGGCCCCCAGGGGTCCGTGTAGGAGCGCAGGTGGGACTCGGCGCAACCGCGTAGTGCCCTGATGGTGCTCATACGGCCTCCCATGGCCTCAACGCATCACACCGCATTGGGCCTGAGCTGGCCAATGACCTGACACATGCTACGAGTTGACTGCCCCGCACGGGTTCCACTCGCGAATATCCGCTGCTGGTACGGCTGTGCCGGGAGCGACGCCTGGAGGGGAGCGAAGATCAGGGGCCGGCGGGCCGGGGCCTCCCGCCGGGTGTCGGGGCCGGCGGGAGGACGCGGGTCGGGGTTACGGGCCTGGGGGAGGGGTGGCGGCGGGCTCCGCCTCGGGGGCGGCCGTCTCGGGGCGCTGGTTGGGGATGTGGTCGTCGACGACCGGCTTGCCCATCGCGGCGGCGATGTGGTCCTGGAGGACCTTGCGGCGCTCCTCGAAGAAGCCGTCGAAGTCGTCGGCCCGCATCAGCGCGGGGTTGGCGAGGTGCGTCTCGACGCGCTGGTCGACGCCCTCCGGGCTGGTCTCCGCCGCCTTGGCGAGCCGACGCAGGTACTCGGACGGCGCGTGGCCGCCGATGATCCGGTTGGTGCGGGCCGTCAGCGGCGTCTTGTTGACGACGGAGTTGTAGACGGAGCGGTCGTATCCGTTCTTCTGGCACCAGGACTGCGGGAAGACGTGGTGGATGTCCATCGCCCCGTCGAAGTAGACGCTGACCTCCGCCTTCTCGCCCGTCCGCCAGTCCGCCGCGCCCGCCTTGAGCAGGAGCGCGTAGATGCCCTTGTAGGCCGCGCTCTGCCGGGTCCGCAGGGTCAGCAGCCGGCTCGCGGTGAACTGCGCCTGGCTGACGGTCCGCGGCTCCCGGGTCGATCCGCGGATCCAGTCGACGACATCGGGGAGGTCGAGGTTGAAGCGGGTCTCGGTCGTCGTGCCGTACAGCTCGCCGAAGACGCCGGACCAGTACCAGCGCGCCAGTTTCTCCTGCGCGCCGGCGGTTTCGGCGTCGTTGCCCGCGAGGGCGAAGATCGCGGCCAGCGGGATGAGCTGGGTGCCGTAGGGGAGGAAGCGGGTGTCGAAGACGAACTGCTGGCGCAGGAACTTGGCGGCGGCCTTGAACCCGGCGACGACGTCGGGGGCGTAGCGCCGGTAGTCCTCCAGGCCCAGCGCGAGCATCTCCTTGCGTGTGCAGCCGATGCGCGGCAGGCGTTCCTCGTCCGTGCCGGCCTCCTGCTCCCGGCGCCGACGCTGGGCGGTGGCCAGGAGCGTCACGGCCTGGAGGAAGTCGGTGTTGGAGACTTCCCGCAGGATGGCGTACTCGGGTGCGTCCCAGGCGGATCGGCACTCCTCCCAGTGGCTTCGCAGGTCGAATTCGTCGGCGGCGAACGTCGCCGTCAGCAACTCGAAGACGGTGAGGGTGACACCGCCGGTGTTGACCTTCTCGAAGACCTGGCAGACCGCCTGCCGGGGTGTGCTGTTGCCGAGCTGGATGACGGGAAAGTGGTAGAGGTTGAAGGAGTGGATGAAGCCGTCCCGGAAGCCGTACCAGAGCTCCATCTCCTCCGGTGCGAAGCCCCAGTGGCGGGCGAATCCGTCGCCCCAGGAGTTGTCGAAGAGGCAGCGCAGCGGGAAGAAGCGGTGCTGGTACTCCAACTCCCGGGTGGAGTAGTCCTCCACGACCTCGCCCCGGAAGTTGACGACCTTGCGGGAGGGCGGGACGAAGCGGATCGCGTCCTCCCGGTCCTCGTGCGCGTCGAGTGCCTTGACCATGTCGACGTAGAACCAGCCGCTGACCCGGCGCTTGCGCTCGTCCTGGGTCTCCACCGGGCTGTCCATCGCCAGCGACTGGAAGAGCGAGGTGAGCCGCTGCTGCCCGTCGAGGACCAGCGACTCCGGCTCCACCCGCTCGTTCGGGGCGGCCCCCTCGACCGGCCGGTACTTGAACCGGACGTCCCCGCCGCCCTGGAGCAGCATCACCGTCCCGATCGGGTAGTTGAGGGACACCGAGGCCAGCAGACTCGCGATGTTCGGCCACGGCCAGACCCAGCCGCGCTGGAACTCGGGCAACTGGATCTTCCCCGCCTCGACCTGCCTCAGCAGTTCCCCCAGGGGCCGCTTGTCGATGCTGAAGGTCTCGGTGGCCACATGTCCTCCTGGTGCCGCACAACGCGTCCGTCGGTTCTCGGTCGCCGGGGCCGAGGGGACGGGGCGGGGTCCGCGTTCGCGGACGCGAGGCCCGCCGGCCCCCTGGGCCCACGACGTGCGGGTCCCACTGTGCCGCAGTCGTCCCGCTGCGACCTCCCCCTTCGGGAATTCGCCGAGGCCAGGGGGGCGTTCGGGCCGCTGCGGGCGGCCGTGTGGGTGATGGCGCGTATCAACTGCCGGGGGAGTGGCGGGCTCAGAGCCGGGCGGAGGTGGGGTACTGGGCGCCGAGGGCGTAGGCGGCGGCGATGAGGGCGGCGGTGACCGCGAGGACGGCGAGGTCGAGGGGGCGGACCCTCAGGTGGGCCAGCCGGATGCGGCGGCCGTCGCTGTGGACCATGGCGTACGTGAAGCCCCGCGTCTCCAGGGCCTCCACCGTCGTGCGGGTGCGTTTGGCCGTGTTGAGCATCATCGGGTAGAAGGCGTACACGGTGATCTTCGCGCCGCGCAGCAGCACCCGCCACCCGAACAGGCCGCGTGACGCGGGCGGGGCGGAGCGCAGCCGGTAGCCGTCGATCACCGTCTGGAACTCGTCGACGAGGATCGGCAGCATCCGGTACCCGTAGGAGACCCCGAAGCCGACCAGCGCCGGCGCCCGCAGGCTCAGCAGGGCGTCGGAGAGCTTCTCCGGGTCCAGCGACACGAACGCCGCCATGCTCGCCATGCTCACGGTGCCGAGTTTCAGGGTGAGTTCGCCCAGTGACAGCACGGTGGTGAGGTCGCCGTCGAAGAACCAGGCGGCGGTGACGAGGTACCCCGTCTCGGTGATCAGGCCGAAGACGAACAGGCCGACGACGAGGGGACCGACCCGGCAGGTCACCACGGCCGCTGCGGCCAGGGCGAAGAGCAGGGCCAGGACGGTCAGGTTGTGCGTGAACCAGGGGCTCGCCGCCATGAGCACGTACCAGAACAGCACGACGCGCGGGTCCAGGCGGGCGAGCAGGCCGCCGCGTGTGGCGTAGGCGGTGCGGAGCAGTTCGAGCTTGACCCACTCGACGCTCAGGGTGTCGCGTTCGGTCCTCTTCACGCTCCGGCCTCCTGCACGGCGGTGGACAGGCGTCCGGCGCACTCGTCCACGGTCAGGGGTGGCGGCACCATGCCCAGTGCGGTGCCCAGCGCGGTGATCTGCGGCGGGACGACGCGGACCCGATCCAGCAGTTCCCGGTCGGCGAAGAACTCCGCCGGGGGAGCGTCCTTGAGTACCCGGCCTTCGCCCAGCGCGACGACCCGTGTGGCCCACTCGGCGACGAGGTGCATGTCGTGGGTGGCGACGACGACGCAGCGGATACGGTCCGCGAGGGCGTCGAGCATGGCGATCACGTCGTCGCGGGTGGCCGTGTCGAGACTGGAGGTCGGCTCGTCCAGGAGCAGCAGCGCGGGTGTCATGGCCAGGCCGATCCCCAGGGTGGCCCGGCGCTGCTGGCCGCCGGAGAGGGTGCGCCCGTCCCGGTCGGCGAGTGCGCTGAGCCGGATACGGTCCAGCACGTCGGCCACCAGGGCGTCGGTGTCGGGGCGGCGGCGACCGCGCGGGTACATCTCGATGTCCGCCCGGACGCTGTCGGCGAGGAACATCTGCTCCGGGCGCTGGTAGAGGTAGGCGACCCGGTCGGCCAGTTCGGCGGGCCGGACGGAACGGGTGTCGGTCCCGGTGACCTCGGCGGTGCCGGAACGCGGCACCTTGAGCCCGGTGAGCAGGCGCAGCAGAGTGGACTTGCCGGCCCCGTTGCCGCCCACGAGGGCGATGCGTTCGCCTTCGCGCAGTTCCAGGTCCACGTCACGCAGCACGGGGGTGAGGCCGCCGTGCACGGTCCGGTAGCCGTGTCGGACGCCGCGCAGCGCGGCGACGACGGGCGGGCCGGGCGGGTGCGGTGCGTTCGCCGGTGCGGGCGCCTCCGGCGGTGAGGCGGGACCGGCGTCGGGGACGGGGCGCGCGGCGCGGGCGGACAGCCATCCGACGGCCTGCCCGACGGTCAGCGGCACCTCCCCCTCGGGCTCGACCGCGCGGGCCAGCCGCACCACCTGGGGTGCGGGGATGCCGTGCGCGGCGAGCTCCCCGGTGCGGGCCAGGGCCTCGGCTACGGGGAGGTGCCACACCGGCGCGCCGTCGGCCATGAGCAGCACGCTGCGGCAGTACCGGGCGACGAACTCGGCGTGGTGCTCGATCACGACCACCGTCGTCCCCAGCCGCCTGTTGACGTCGGCCAGGCGGCGGTAGACCTCTTCGGCGCGTTGCGGGTCCAGTTCG
Organism: Streptomyces chumphonensis; assembly: GCF_014779715.1. GTDB lineage: Bacteria > Actinomycetota > Actinomycetes > Streptomycetales > Streptomycetaceae > Streptomyces > Streptomyces chumphonensis. The sequence continues at coordinate 22,547 of NZ_JACXYU010000011.1, read as the reverse complement.
GCCACCGGCTCGTCCACCACCACCAGTCCGGGCCGCATCGCCAGGACGCCGGCGAGGGCCACGAGGTGCTGCTGGCCGCCGGAGAGCTGCCAGGTGTAGCGGTCGCTCAGCGAAGCGATGCCCAGCGTGTCGAGCGCTTCCTCGGTCCGCGCGCGCCAGTCGGGCAGGCCGAAGTTCACCGGGCCGAAGGACACCTCGTCGTGGACGGTCGGCCGCACGAGCTGGTTGCCGAAGTCCTGGTAGACGTAGCCGACCCGGTGGCTGAGGGCCGCGACGTCGGTCTCGGTGGTGTCCTGGCCGAAGACACGGACGGTGCCGCTGTACGTGCCGGACCAGAAGTGCGGCACGAGGCCGTTGAACGTCTTGCACAGGGTCGTCTTGCCGGAGCCGTTGCCACCGACGACGGCGGTGAAGTCGCCCTGCTCGATGGTGAGATCGACGCCGCGCAGGCTGTCGTCGGCAGCCCCGGGGTAGCGGAAGACGAGATCTTGGACCTCGACCGCCGGACCGGTGTGCGGGGCGGGGGCCGTCATCGCGGGGCTCCGGCACGCGCCGCGCGGGACCGAGCCGACGCGCGGGCCGCGAGGACGACCGCGACCAGCACGATCAGCGCGGCCGAGACGCCGATCCACAGGAACCTCTCCCCGTACTGGTCGATGAAGCCCGGCTCCCAGACGCCGAAGTTGGCGTCCAGCTCCTCCACGAACGCGGCGATCATGGCGACGAACGTCAGGAAGACGCCGAGCAGCAGGAACCGGGCGCTGATCCGGGCGCGCAGCCGCAGCGGCCGGGCGGGGTCGCGCGGCGCGAGGCCCAGCAGCGGCTCGATGCGTCCGTGCAGGCGCGGCGCCAGGTAGGCGGCGGGCAGGGCGCCGAACAGCAGGCCGCTGATGAGGAGGTCGGTGGAGAAGGCGACGCCCTCCAGCAGCAGGACGCTCTCCGCGAGGCCCTCGACGTACTCGGCGTCGGCCACGCCGACGTACACCTTCCCGATGTCGACGATGCCGCCGAGCATCTTGTCCACGCCGACCGCGACGACGGCCGCCAGCGCGACCCGGCCCCGCCGGAGCGGGTCGCGCACCAGCGAGCCCGCGATGTAGAGGCCGAGGGCGAGCTGGATGTAGCCCTCCAGCTCGGCGAAGCCGGAGAAGTCGCCCATCAGCAGGTCGACGAAGACGATCTCGCCGAGCGGCGCGCCGAGCGCGGCGTACAGCGGGTGGAAGAGGCAGACCATCACCACCGGCACGAACGCCAGGTAGGAGACGGAGAGTTCGACCGGCCCGAGCTTCACCTCGGGCAGTACCTCGGTGAGGATGTTGGCGAGCCCGAAGAGCGTCATCGACAGCACGAAGACCATGAGCTTCTGCGCCGAGCCGAGGTCGGTCGGGTCGAGGGAGCGGCGGGGGGCGGCCGGCGGGGGTGAGCCGGTGGTGCGGGGAGCGGTGGACGAGGACATCGCGTGCCGTGGCCTTTCGTCGGACGAGGGGGAGGCGGGCGGTGCCGCGGCCGGGTGGGGGCCGGGCGCCGCACCGCGCGGTCAGGAACGGGGGGAGAGCAGGGGGAGCAGCTCGGCCAGGGAGGTGACGACGTGGTCGGGACGGGTGGGGCCGGGCGTGGTGAGGTGGCGGGCCAGCGCGGCGTCGTCCAGCGAGCCGCCGCGCACGAGGACGGTGGTCCCGATCCCGGCGCTCCGTGCGGCGGCCATGTCCCGGCCGGGCTTGTCCCCGGCGAACCAGCACGCCCCGGGGTCCACGGCCAGGGCGCGCAGCGCTTCGCGGACGGTGAGCGGGTCCGGCTTGCGGCGGCCCAGCTCGTCTGAGTACACGTGCACGCCGACCAGCTCCGCGATGCCGAAGGAGGCCATGCGCTCGCGCACGCTGCGCCCGCACACGGTGTTGGAGACGACGGCGACGGGGATGGCGAGTTCGCGGCAGCGGCCGAGGAGGTCGGCCGCGCCCTCGCGCAGGGTGGGGCGGCTCTTGACGTGGGCCCACTCGTGGCTGAGCGCGACGGCCTCGGCGGCCAGCCAGGCCCGCACGTCCGGGCCGAAGGCGGTGCCGAAGAAGTCCTGCCAGTACTGGACGGGGGTGACCTCGGGGACGAGGGGCGCGGCGTCGGCCTCGCCCTTCCACCGCTGGTGCGCGCGTCGCGCGGTGGTCAGGGCCTCGACGGCGGCGGCGTCCGGCACGTCGTGCCCCGCCCGGCGCAGCCGTGCGGCGAGGCGCAGCCCGAACCCCCGCTGCCCCTCGGTGTCCTTGACGGAGTTGGCGATGACGCCGCCGTGGTCGAGCAGCAGCGCCGCCGGGCGGCTGTCGGTCCGCTGCGGGCCGGTGTGGGGCGGGGAGGCCGGGGGCGGGGTGTCCCGGGCGGCGGCGAGGACGGGGACGAGTCCCTCGGGGGTGTCGAAGACGGCGTCCGGCCGGACGGCGACGGGGTAGGGCGGTCGGTCGGTGTGCTTGTCGCGGGTGACGACGACGGCCGCCACCCCGGCCCGGCGCCCGGCGGCGACGTCGCGGTCCAGGGTGTCGCCCACGAACCAGCAGCGCTCGGGCCGCGTCGCCAGGGCCCGCGCGGCCCGTTCGACGATGGCCGGGTGCGGCTTGCGGACGCCGACCTCGTCGGAGTAGAGCTGCACGTCGACCAGCTCCTCCAGACCGTGCTCGCGCAGCAGTGCCCGGTGCGAGCGCCCGGCGTGGGCGTTGCTGACGATGCCCACGCGGACGCCGAGCCGCCGCGCGGTGTGCAGCAGGTCGCGGACGCCGGGGCGGACGGTGTGCTCCGCGAGCAGCGGTGTGAGGGCGCCGAGAAGCCAGCCCGCGCTGCCCGCGAGGACGGCCCGGACCGGCTCGGGCAGGTCGGAGGCGAGGAAGTCCTCCCAGATCTCGCGGTGGGTCAGCTCGACGGGCGCGCGACGGCGGCCGGCGGCGTTCTTCCAGTCCTTGAGCGCCGCCAGGCCCGCGTCGAGCGAGGCCCGCAGCTCCTCCTCGGGCACCGCGTGCCCGGCCGTGGCCAGCTCGCGGTGGAGCAGGGCGGTCGCGTCCCGGCGGCCTTCGGGCCGCTTCTCGGTGTGGAAGACGACGCCGCCGAAGTCGAGCAGGAGAGCCTCCGGCCGGTGGGCGAGGGCGGGCGGCAGGTGTGCTGGCGGGTGGTTCATCGGCTCCCCTGATCGGTGTCGTGACGGCGAACGTAGGAGCGGTGGGTGAACTTCCGGCGCCCGGAGGGCCAACGGGCACGGGTCGGTTCTGGAACGTTCCAGGTACGTGGCGAGGAGGTTCGGTGGAACGTTCCAGGTCAAGGGGCGGTAGGGGTGTCTCGGGTCGGTCCGGGGCCGCCTCGCTGCATACTGGGCGCATGCCCCACGCCCCCTCGCGCCGCCCCACGATCCTCGACGTCGCCCGGGTCGCGGGGGTGTCCAAGTCGCTGGTGTCCCTGGCGCTGCGCGGCGGCCCCGGGGTCAGCGAGAGCGCCAGGGCGCGCATCACCGCCGCCGCCGACCAGCTGGGGTACCGCTCCAACGCCCTGGCACGCGGCCTCGTCCAGGGGCGCACCATGCTGCTGGGGGTCCTGCTCACCGACCTGGCGAACCCGTACCACACCGACGTGGTCGCCGGGGTCGAGGAGGCCGCCGCCGAGGCGGGGTTCGGCGTCCTGCTGGCCCACGGCCGACGCGACGCCGAGCGGCTCGCCACCCAGCTCGGCACCCTGGTGGAGCTGAACGTCGACGGCGTCGTCGCGATCAGCAGCTGGGTGGACGGCGACGCCCTCCGGGCCGCCGCACGCCGCACCCCGGTCGTCGTCGTCGGCCGCCCCGAGCACCCGCCCGAGGGCGTCGACACCGTCGCCAACGACGACGCGGCCGGCGCGGGCCAGGCGGTGGCGCACCTCCTCGACCTCGGCCACCGCGAGATCGTCTTCGTCACCACCTCCCGCCGCCCGGCCGCGCAGGGGCGGCGGCGCGGCTACGAGACCGCCGTCCGCGGCGCCGGACTGACGCCCCGGGTCCTGGCGGTGGAGCACGCCGACCAGTTGCACGCCCACGCCGCCCCGCTCGTCGCCTCCGGGGCCACCGCCCTGCTCGCCAACAACGACCTCACCGCCGTCGCGCTGCTGGACGCCGCGCACGACCTCGGCGTTCCGGTACCGGGGCGGCTGTCCGTCGTCGGCTACGACAACAGCACCGTCGCCGCGCTGGTCAGGCCCCGTCTCACCAGCGTCGACCAGCCCCGCCCGGAGCTCGGCCGGACCGCCGTGCGGCTGCTGCTGGAGCGTGCGGTCGACGGGCGCACGGCCGACCGCCACGAGGTCCTGCGCCCCCGCCTCGTCCCCCGCACGTCGACCGGCCCGGCCCGGCCCTGACGGCCGGCACTCCGGGCCCGGACGGCCGCCCGTCCCGGCCCTCGGCACACCGGCGGGCGCGGCGAGCAGCCGCGCTACCCTGTCGGGGGCGGTAGCCGGGTCGGCCTGCGGCGTCCCCGGAGCGCGAATCCCGCCACCACCGCCACACCGGGTCCGGACGGACCCGACACTGCCCGCGACGAGGACTGGAACAGATGGCTGACGAGCAAGGGGCCACCGCCCGGGAGACCTACGACCCGCACGCCAACATCGACAGGTGGCTCCGGGTGTGGAGGGACGAGCGGCTCTTCGAGGCGGGGGACCTCACTCCGGCCAGCCCCAAGGACGAGAAGCGCACCCTTGTCGTCAGCATGTTCCCCTACCCCTCGGGCGACCTCCACATGGGGCACGCCGAGGTGTACAGCATCAGCGACACCATGGCCCGCTTCGCGCGGATGCGCGGCCACCAGGTCCTGAACCCCATCGCGTGGGACTCCTTCGGTCTGCCCGCCGAGAACGCCGCCCGCAAGCGGGACCTCGACCCGCGCGACTGGACGTACGGGAACATCGACATCCAGGCCGAGTCCTTCGAGCGCCTGGGCATCTCCTTCGACTGGCGCACCCGGTTCCACACCTCCGACCCGGAGTACTACCGCTGGAACCAGTGGCTGTTCCTGAAGCTGTACGAGCACGGGCTCGCCTACCGCAAGGAGGCGCCGGTCAACTGGTGCCCCAACGACGAGACCGTCCTGGCGAACGAGCAGGTCGTCCAGGGCAAGTGCGAGCGGTGCGGCACGGACGTCGTCAAGCGGAACCTGACCCAGTGGTTCTTCCGCACCACGCGGTACGCGCAGCGGCTGCTGGACGACATGGACCAGCTCCAGGGCAAGTGGCCGGACGAGATCCTCAGCATGCAGCGGAACTGGATCGGCCGCTCCACCGGTGCGCACATCGACTTCGCCGTCGAGGGCCGCGACGAGCCCGTCCGCGTCTTCAGCACCCGCCCGGACACGCTGTACGGGGCGACGTTCTTCGTGGTGGCCGCCGACTCCGCGCTGGCCGACGAGCTGTGCGACGCCGAGCACCGCACCCGGTTCGAGGAGTACCGGGCGGGCCTGGCCTCCAAGGCCGAGATGGACCGGCTGGCGATCGACCGCCCGATGACCGGCGTCTTCCTCGGCCGCCACGCGCTCAACCCGGTCAGCGGCGAGAAGCTGCCCGTCTACGCCTCCGACTACGTGCTGGCCGACTACGGCACGGGTGCCGTCATGGCCGTCCCCGCGCACGACCAGCGCGACCTGAACTTCGCCCGCGCCTTCGACCTGCCGGTGCGCGTCGTCGTCGACACCGGAGAGGCCGACCCGGCGGAGACGGGCGTCGCGACGGCCGGGGACGGCGTCCTCGTCAACTCCGGCTCGCTCGACGGCCTGCGCAAGGACGAGGCCATCGCCCGCGTCATCGCCGACCTGGAGCAGCGTGAGGTCGGCCAGGGAGCCGTCACCTACCGGCTGCGCGACTGGCTGCTCTCCCGCCAGCGCTACTGGGGCACGCCCATCCCGATCGTGTACTGCGACGCGTGCGGCGCGGTGCCCGTCCCGGACGACCGGCTGCCGGTCACGCTGCCCGAGAGCGGGTACACGCTGCGTTCCGAGGGCGGCAAGGCCCCGCTGGAGACGGCGGCCGCATGGGTGCGGACGGACTGCCCCTCCTGCGGCGGCGAGGCCCGCCGGGACACGGACACGATGGACACCTTCGTGGACTCCTCGTGGTACTTCCTGCGCTACCCGAACCCGCACTACGAGGACGGCCCCTTCGACCCGGCCGGCATCGCCGCCTGGCTGCCCGTCGACGAGTACGTCGGCGGCAAGGAGCACGCCACCGGCCACCTGATGTACGCCCGGTTCCTCACCAAGGTCCTGCACGACCTCGGGATGGTCCCCTTCACCGAGCCGTTCACCCGCCTGACCAACCAGGGTCAGGTGATCATGAACGGCAAGGCGATGAGCAAGAGCCTGGGCAACCTGGTCAACCTCCAGGAGCAGATCGCCCAGCACGGCCCCGACGCCGTGCGCGTCACGATGCTGTTCGCCAGCCCGCCCGAGGACGACATCGACTGGGCGGACGTCTCCCCGGCCGGCTCGGTGAAGTGGCTCGCCCGCGTGTGGCGGCTGGCCGGGGACGTCGGTGCGGCGGCCCCCGCGTCCGGCGACGCGGACCAGCAGCTGCGGGTGGCCGTGCACCGGCTGGTGGACGAGGCGACGCAGGCGATGGAGGCCAAGCGCTTCAACGTCGGCATCGCCCGGCTGATGCAGCTCACCAACATCCTGCGGCAGGCCGTCGACCGCACGCCCGGGCCGGGCGACGAGGCCGTCCGCGAGGGCGCGTCCGCGCTGGTCCGCATGCTGGCCTGCTTCGCGCCCTTCACGGCCGAGGACTGCTGGGTCCGGCTCGGCCGGGAGCCCTCGGTGCTCCGGGCGGGCTGGCCCGAGGCGGACCCGGCGCTGCTCGTCGAGGACCGGGTGACGTGCGTCGTGCAGGTGGCGGGCAAGTTCCGCGACCGGCTGGAGGTGGCGCCGGACATCGGCGAGGAGGAGCTCCAGCGGCTGGCGCTCGGGTCCGGGAAGGTGCAGGCCGCCCTCGGGGGCGCCGAGGTCGCCCGGGTGATCGTGCGCGCCCCGAAGCTCGTCAACTTCGTGCCCGCGCGCGGCTGACACCGCGCTCCGCCCGCCCGTCGGCCGGCGCCGGCGGGCGGGGGTGCCCGTGCGGGAGCGTCGCGGTACGGGCCGCCGCCGTCGGGGCGCCCGTGGGGCGCCGTCGCAGAGAGGAACCGTTCGCCATGGCGTACACCCCCGGTCGCAGGTTCACCCACTGCCCCTACTGCGGGACCGGTTACGCGGCCGACGCCGGGTGGCCGAGGGACTGCCCGGGGTGCGGCGAGACACGCTGGGCCAACCCGCTCCCGGTCGCCGTCGCCCTCCAGCCCGTCGCGCTGTCCTCGGGCGGGCGCGGGCTGGTCGTCGTGCGGCGGGACATCGAGCCCTGTCGCGGTCAGCTGGCGCTGCCGGGCGGCTACATGGAGCTCGGCGAGAGCTGGGAGCAGGCCGCCGTCCGGGAGCTGTGGGAGGAGACGGGGCTGACGGCCGACGCCGCGCAGGTCCGCCTGTTCGGCGCGCGGAGCGCCGTCGCCACCCTCAACCTCTTCGCCCTCCTGCCCGAGCGGGCCGAGGAGACCTTGCCCGTGTCCCGGCCGACGGCCGAGGCCACCGAGTGGCTGGTGCTCACGGAGCCCGTGGACCTCGCCTTCCCCACGCACACGGCGGCGATGCGCGCCTACCTCTGCGACGAGGCCGCCCCCCTCACGGCGTAGCCCCGCCCCGGTGGGGCCGCCGCCCGGTGGTGCGGGGAATCCGGTTGCACGGGCTGGGCGGGGGCGGAGGTTGGGCGGCCGGGAGGCGACGAGCATGAGCGGGACGGCGGACCGGCTCACGGTGCGCGATCTTCGTCCGGCGGATCTCCGGGAGTGCGGCCGGGCGGGCTCGGAGCTGCATCTGGCCAACGTGGCACGGCAGTTGGAGCGGGCCCGGCTCGGTGAGGTCGACTACCTGGCGGTCTGCGTCGCGGACGGACCGCCGGTGGCCCTCGGCGGCTGGGGTACGTGGCGTTCGACCGGCGGCCGGACGCCTGGGACGTCCGGGGTCCGGACGGCTCGCCGCGGCGTCACGAGACGGTGTGCGTGCTGTCGGGGAAGAAGCTGCGCTGAGGTCGGCGGGACGTCGCGCGGCGTGCATGCACGGTGCGCGTGGCGCGTGTTCATGACTCGTGTGGCGCTGAAATGAGCAAGAACTTGCATCCTTGGTGTTGACGAATGCGTGTTCCGAGCCGTTTCATCGAGGGCACCTTCCCTGTATCGGAGCCTGCTCATGAACCATGCGGTCAGAGCACCCCTGCTCGTCTCCGTCCTGGCCACCACCCTGATCGCCACCGGCGCTGCGGCGCCGCTGCACGCCGCGGCGCCCGCCGCCCCGTCCGCCCACTCCCTGGGGGACGTCACCGGCTTCTCCGCCGAAGGCGACACCTACACGGTGTCCTCGGGCGAGGCGAAGCTGCGGGTGACGTTCCACGACGACGACCTGGTCCGCGTCCACCTCGCCCCCGACGGCACCTTCTCCGACCCCGCGAACGACGACCCCGACGACCCGGACGCCCCCGACGCCGACATCGTCGTGGGGCGCGACCACGACGGCGCCGGGTCCACGCACACCGAGACCGACGACGCCTACGTCATCCGCTCCGACGAGGCCACGCTGACGATCACCAAGTCGCCCGCCACGCTCGCCCTCGCCGACGAGGACGGGCGCGAGCTGTGGCGCGAGACGGCGCCGCTGGCGTGGTCGGACGAGGGCACCGTGCAGACGCTCGCCCAGGGCGAGCGCGAGCAGTTCTTCGGCGGCGGCATGCAGAACGGCCGCTTCAGCCACCGCGACGAGACGATCGACATCACCCGCGACTACGACTGGAACGACGGCGGCAACCCCAACGCCGTGCCGTTCTACCTCTCCAGTCAGGGCTACGGCGTCCTGCGCAACACCTTCGCGCCGGGCGCCTACGACTTCCGCTCCCCGGTGCGCACCACCCACGACGAACAGCGCTTCGACGCCTACTACTTCGTCGGCGACGCCAAGGAGGTCATCGACGGGTACACCGAGCTGACCGGCCGTCCGGCCATGATGCCGATGTATGCCCTGGAGATCGGTGACGCCGACTGCTACCTGCACAACGCCAACCGCGGCGAGCGCGAGACGCTGCGGGACGCGAAGGAGATCGCGGACGGCTACACCGAGCACGGGCTGCCGCTGGGCTGGATGCTGGTCAACGACGGCTACGGCTGCGGCTACGAACAGCTGCCCGAGACGGCGGACATGCTCCACGAGCGCGGCGCGGAGCTCGGCCTGTGGACGGAGTCGGACCTCACCGAGCAGGAGTCGGAGGTCTCCGCCGGCGTCCGCGTCCGCAAGACCGACGTCGCCTGGGTCGGCCCCGGGTACCGGTTCGCGCTGGACGCCTGCGAGGAGTCGCAGAGCGGCATCGAGGAGCACAGCGAGGACCGGGCCACCGTCCTGACGGTGGAGGGCTGGGCCGGTACGCAGCGCTGCGGCGCGATGTGGAGCGGCGACCAGTCCGGCACCTGGGACTACATCCGCTGGCAGATCCCCACCTACGCCGGTTCCACCATGTCCGGCCAGCACATGACCACCGGTGACGTGGACGGCATCTTCGGCGGCAGCCCCGAGACGTACGTCCGCGACATGCAGTGGAAGATGTTCCTGCCGATGACGTACCTGATGAGCGGCTGGGCGGCGTCCGACAAGCAGCCCTGGCGCTACGGCCAGCCGTACACCGACATCAACCGGAAGTACATGCTGCTCCACGAGCGGCTGCTGCCCTACTTCTACACGCACAGCGCGAACGCCTCGAAGGACGGCGTCGGGCCGACCCGCCCGCTGTACCTGAACTACCCGGACGACCCGAACACCTGGGGCGACGAGGCGAAATACGAGTTCCTGGCCGGGGACGACTTCCTGGTGGCGCCCGTCTACGAGGACAGCGACGTCCGCGACGGCATCTACCTCCCCGAGGGCCGCTGGGTCGACTACTGGACCGGCCGCGTCCACGAGGGCGGGCGGACGCTGGACGGCTACCGGGCGCCGCTGGACACGCTGCCGCTGTTCGTCCGGGCGGGCGCGATCGTGCCGATGTTCCCCGAGGGCACCCTCGACTGGCAGGAGGGCAAGGCCGCCGGGCAGCTCGACCTGGACGTCTACCCGCAGGGCACCTCCTCCTTCACCCTGTACGAGGACGACGGCCGCACCCGCGCCCACGCGGCCGGTGAGTCGGCCGCGCAACGGTTCGAGGTCACCGCGCCCGAGGCCCGCGAGCGCGGCCCGGTGACGGTCTCCGTCGGCGCGCTGGAGGGCGCCTACGAGGGCAAGCCGGCCGAACGGCGCTACGGCCTGAGCGTGCACACGAACACCGAGCCGGCACGCGTCCGGGCCGGCAAGCGCAACCTCGCGGAGTACCGCAGCCGTGCTGCGCTGAACGCCGCCGACTCCGGCTGGTACTACGACGCCCCGAGCGGCGTCGTCCACATCCGGACGGCCACGGTGCCGACCGACGGCACGGCGACCGTGCGCATCGACGGCGCCGGGTCGGTCGGCGGCACGCACCCGCAGGACCGCAGCGTGGCCTTCGACCTGACGACGCCGGTGATCGGCTCGCCCGAGGCCGCGCAGGAGGTCACGGCGTCGTTCACCAACGACACCGGCAAGCCCGTCGACGTCACCCGCACCACCGTCACCGCCCCCGAGGGCTGGGACGTCACGGCGCGGGGCGCGACGACGCGCAAGGCCCTGCGCGACGGGCAGACGTTCACCGTCGGCTACACGGTGACGCCCCCGGCCTCGGCCGAGCCGGGACGCCACGAGCTGACCGCCGCCGCGCGCTACCGGACCCGGGGCACGACCTACGACGTCCGGGCGGGGACGGGCACGACCCTGGCGCACGCCTCGCTCGCCTCGGCGGCGAACAACGTCGGCGTGACGGCGTCGGACGACCCGGAGCCGGGCGACCTGGACGGCGGCGGCTCCAGCTTCATCGCCGAGAGGCTGGCGGAGCAGGGCGCGACGCCCGGCGCCACGGTCGAGGCGAACGGCTTCTCGTTCACCTGGCCGGACGCCGAGCCGGGCACGCGGGACAACGTCGCCGCCACCGGGCAGACGGTCAAGGTCCCCGGCGACGCGGGGGGCAACGCCCTGGCCTTCCTCGGCACCGGCACCAGCGGCTCCGCCGGGGGCACGGCCACCGTCCACTACACCGACGGCTCCACCGCCGAGGAGACGCTGGGCTTCCCCAACTGGTGCTGCCTGCCCACCGACACGTACGGCGCGAAGACCGCTCTCAGCACGAAGGGCAAGAACACCCGCTCCGGCCCGGCCTATCCGGACATCGACTACCGCCTCTACACCACGACCCTGCGCGTGGACCCGGACAAGCGGGTCGCGGCCGTCACCCTGCCGAAGAACAGCGCCGTGCACGTCTTCGCGCTGACGACGGGCACCGAGGAGGTCGTCCCTCCTCCGGTGGAGGACGGCCAGTACGCGTTGGTCAGCGGCTCGGGCGGGGGCCGGCTCGCGGCCCCGGGCGACGAGAACGCCGGGCAGCTCCGGCTCGCCGGGGAGTCCGCCTCACCCGCGCAGAAGTGGAACGTCACCCGTGACGACGACGGCACCTACCGGCTCAAGAACGCGGGCAGCGGTCTGTGCGCCGACGTCGCGGGCAGCTCGGCGGACGACGGTGCCGCGGTCGTCCAGTACACCTGCACCGGAACCGCCAACCAGCGGTGGGAGATCACCGACGACGACGGAACCCTCACCGTGAAGGCCAAGCACAGCGGTCTGTCCCTGGCCGCCCGGGAGGACGGCCTCGTCGTCCAGGCCACCGACGACGGCGCCCCGGCCGCGCGGTGGACGACCATCGCCAACTGACCCCCGTCCCCCGAACCACCGGAGCCGTGCGGCGCACCCCCCCGTCCGCACGGCTCCGGTCCCGTGTCACCGGACGGCCCTCGCCGCCCACGCGCCTCACCCGCCGGGCGGCGGTGTCGGTTCGGGGCGGCACAGCTGGGGGTTGCGCAGCTCCGCGCAGGGCCGGTGGCCGCCCGCGCGGATCACGTCCCGGCCGACCTGGTGGGTGAGGTACCGCAGGAAGCCGGCCGCGAGCGAGTGGGCGGGCGGTTCGCCGTAGGTGTAGGCGTACTCGGTGTCCCAGTACGGGTAGGCGCCCCGGTCGGCGGCCTCCACGTCGGGGCGTTCGCCGTCGATGCGCACGAGGTGCAGTGCGTCGGTGCGTCGGGCCGCCGCCGGGAGCGCGCTGTAGCCGAGGGCGCCGGGGGTGCCGACGACGGTGTCCAGGACGTCGGAGGTGGAGCCGCGTTCGCAGCGCAGGGCGGGGCCTTCGGTGCGGGGGCGCCGGGTGCGGCAGTCGTCGGACGTCAGGTTGGGCTCGGGGGCGCCGTCCAGGACGCGGTTCTCCAGGACGCGCCGCGTGCCGGAGTTCGAGTACCGGCCGACCAGGCGCACCGGGAGGTCGGCGCCGCCGATCTCGCTCCAGTTGCGGATCTCGCCCCGGTAGATCTTCCTCAGCTGCTCCCGGGTGAGGTCCTGGACCTCGGCGTCCCGGTGGACGACGAGGGTGAACAGCGTGAACGCGACCGGGCGGGGGAGTAGTTGGGGCTGGCCGTCCGCCTTCCTGCCGTCGGTGAAGGCGAGGACGTCGGGGTGGCCCGACTCCGCCGCGTCGCCCGCGCTGTCCAGTTGCCGCAGTCCTTCGCTGCTGCCGCTGGTCTCGACGGTGAACGCGGCGCCGGGGCAGGTCCGCGTGTAGGCGCGCGTCGCCTCGCGCAGGGTCGGCTCGAAGGCGGTGGAGCCCACGAGGGTCAGCCGCCCGGTGGCGCAGTCGATCGGCGGGCCCTGGCCCTCGGTGGTGTCGGCGACGTAGCCGAGGGCCAGGATGATCGCGACGAGCGAGGCGATGATCCCCACCGAGCCCCGGGAGACGCCCGTGCGGCTCCTCGTGTGCTGGACGCTGCCGCCCTTGATGGCGCCCTCGATGACGGGCTCGGGCCGCTGGCCGGACGAGGGGCGGCGTTCGACGCCCAGCTCCGTCTCGTCCAGGAGGACCAGCACCTTGTAGTACTGCGCGCGGTTGAGCGGGACCTTCGGCAGCTTCAGCAGTCCGTTGCCGCGCTCGTCGGTGGCGCCCTCGGCCGGGAGGGCGTTCAGCTCGGGGATCGGGGTCGCGTGCTCCAGCCCCGGGTCGCTCACCTCGGAGGTGTAGGCGCGCACGACGCGTCGTTCGGGGAAGCGGACGCGCAGGCCGACCGGGTCGTCGCCCGCGACGGCGTAGTCCGACTCGTCGATGTTCGTCGACCCGTTGTTCTCGATGCGGACGAGCACCAGCGAGGGCCGCCGCACGAGCACGGACGGCTCCCCGTACCGTCCGTCGAAGGCCGGGGTGTCCATCTGGATGCGGTACCCGAGCCGTTTGCGGCCGACGAGCACGAACTCGTACAGCGCCGCCACGACGGGCACCAGCACGCCCAGCAGCGTGAGCACGACGTCCCACGGAATCGCCTGCACAACCGTCCCCCCTCGCACGGCCCGGCCGGGTGTGCGGCGGCCGGGCGCACCAACGTACGCCGCCCGCAGGGCCGGTGGGCCGGGCCCGGGCGCATTTCAGCGGACGTTCATCCGGTGTTGGCGCGCGGCCGGACGGCGCTTCGGCGCGGGCTCGGGGGCTCACCCGTCGCGCGGACTGGGACGGGGGGCGCGTGCGTGCGGGGCACAAACTTCTTACCGAGGGGTAGGAAAGCCTCCGAGGCTTGCTATACGGTCTGTCTAACAAGGGGTGGCCGCCCGCCCCACCGCCGTCGTCGACCAGGGACCCCGCACGCGAAACGAGGAGCTCCGCCATGGCAAGCAGCACCGTTCGGCCCGACCTGTCCACAAGCGCGGACCGGCCCGACGAGCAGGACGTCGCCCGCCGGTTGCTCGACTCGGCCGCCCAGCTCGCGTACGACCCGGCCACCGAGGTCGACTGGGAGACACCGCTGGACAAGGACTTCCACGGCGCGAGCCCCGAATGGAGCACGCTCTACGGCACCGCGTACTGGAACGAGCTGAGCGAGGCGCAGCGCAAGGAGCTGACGCGGCAGGAGGCGGCGTCCGTCGCCAGCACCGGGATCTGGTTCGAGATGATCCTCCAGCAGATGGTGCTGCGGGACATCTACGCCAAGGACCCGACCGGCGCGGAGTTCCAGTGGGCGCTGACCGAGATCGCCGAGGAGTGCCGGCACTCGATCATGTTCGCCCGGGGCGCGCAGAAGCTCGGCGCCCCCGCCTACCGGCCGCACCGGCTCGTCCTCGAACTGGGCCGCGCCTTCAAGACGCTGGCGTTCGGCGAGGCGGCGTACGCGGCGATCCTCGTCGCCGAGGAGGTCCTCGACGTCATGCAGCGCGACTGGATGCGCGACGAGCGGGTGGTGCCGTTCGTCCGGACGATCAACAACATCCACGTCGTCGAGGAGTCCCGGCACATGAAGTTCGCCCGGGACGAGACGCGCAAACGGCTGCGCGGGGCGGGGTGGGCGCGTCGCCAGATCAACGCCTTCGTCGTCGCCGTCGCCTCCTACTTCATCGTCACGAGCATGGTGAACAAGAAGGTGTACGAGAACGCCGGGCTGGACGCCGAGCGGGCCATCGCCGAGGCGAAGGCGAACCAGCAGCACAAGGCGATGATGCGCTCCAGCTGCTCGGGCCTCATGGAGTTCCTCGCCTCCGCCCGCCTCCTCACCAAGCCCGCGCTGGCGTTCTACCGGCGCGCGCACCTGATCTGACCCCTTGATCCGAGCGAGCTGACCGTCACCATGGCCTTCGCCATCACCCAGACCTGCTGCAACGACGCCACCTGTGTGGCCGTCTGCCCGGTCAACTGCATCCACCCGACACCCGAGGAACGCGCCTTCGGCAGCACGGAGATGCTCCACATCGACCCCCGGGCGTGCATCGACTGCGGCGCCTGCGCGGACGCCTGCCCGGTCGACGCCGTCGTCCCCGTGGACCGGTTGCCGGACGGGCAGAAGGAGTACGCCGCCCTCAACGCGGCGTACTTCGAGGGCCGGGACCCCGGCACCTCCGTGGCCGGGCCGAACTTCCACGCCTGGGGCCGCCCCCGCTTCGAGCGCGTGCTGCCGCCGGACTTCCCGACGCTCCGGGTCGCCGTCGTCGGCACCGGACCGGCCGGGATGTACGCGGCGGAGGACCTGCTGCTGCACACCGACGCCGAGGTCACCCTCGTCGACCGGCTGCCGGTGGCCGGCGGCCTCGTGCGCTACGGCGTGGCGCCCGACCACCCCGCCACCAAGGGCGTCGGCGAGACGTTCGCCCGCTTCCACCACCACCCCCGGGTGCGGATGGCGCTCGGCCTGGAGGTGGGCCGGGACGTCACCCCGGACGAACTGGCCGCGCACCACGACGCCGTCGTCTACGCCGTCGGCGCCTCGGCGGACCGCCGCACCGGCGTCCCCGGCGAGGGCCTCCCGGGCAGCATCGCGGCGACCACGTTCGTGGCCTGGTACAACGCCCACCCCGAGGTCGCCCCGGACGCGGTGGACCTCTCCGCCGAGCGGGTCGTCGTGGTGGGCAACGGCAACGTGGCCCTCGACGTGGCGCGCGTCCTCGTCGCCGACCCCGAGACACTCGCCGGGACCGACATCGCCGACCACGCGCTGGCCGCCCTGCGCCGCAGCCGGGTGCGCGAGGTGGTGCTGCTGGGCCGTCGGGGCCCGGAGGACGCCGCCTGCACGCGGTCCGAACTGCTCGCCCTGACGCACCTGGACGGCGTCCGGCTGGTCGTGGACGCCCACGACCCGCTGATCACCGAAGCGCTCGACGCCGCCGGGCCGCAGGACCGGGCCGCCGCGCTGCGCGGCGCCGAGCGCGAGCGGGTGGACTGGTCGCGTCCGCCCGGGCCGGAGCGCCGCATCGTCCTCCGGTTCCGCTCCGCGCCGGTGGCGGCCCTCGGTGGCGGCGCCGAGGGAGCCGGGGAGGGCGGGGGAGGCGTCCGCGCCCTGCGGGTCGGCGGTGCGGACGGCGAGGCGGAGATCCCGGCCGGGATGCTGCTGCGGGCCGTCGGCTACCGGGGGGTCGGGGTGCCGGGGCTGCCGTTCGACGAGGCGAGCGGCACGGTGCCGCACGAGGCCGGCCGGGTCGCGGGCCGGCCGGGGACGTACGTCGTGGGGTGGATCAAGCGCGGTCCGTCCGGAGGCATCGGGGCCAACCGCACGTGCGCGGCGGAGACCGTCGGCTCGCTGATCGCGGACGCCGCCGCCGGGACGCTGCCCGCGCCGTCCGGCGGGGCGAGGGCCTTCCGCCGGCTGGCCCGGCGCCGCAGCCGGCACCTCGTCGACGCCCGGGGGCTGGCCGCCATCGAACGGGCCGAGGAGGCCCGTGGGCGCCGGGACGGACGTCCGCGCGTCAAGCTGGCGACGGTGGAGGAGCTGGTCGCCACCGCGCGCGGCCCGCGCCGTCTGCTGCCGCGCTGACCGGCGTCCGCACGCCCGGCCGACCTTCGGCCCCACCTCCGGCCGCACTGTGCACGTGCACAGTGCGGCCGGTGTGATTCTGATCCCGGCGCTATTGAGCAACGCTCAACAAGGTCCTAGGGTCGGCCCATGGACTTCGCCCCCTCAGCTCGTGCGGCCGACCTGACCGAGCGCGTGCGAGCCTTCATCCGCGCCGAGATCGAACCGGCCGAAGCCGCCTACCACCGGGAGATCGCCGCCCGCCGCGCGGGCGCCGGCGACCCCTGGGAGCCGCTGCCCCTCATCGCCGAGCTGCGGGCCAAGGCCCGTGCCCAGGGGCTGTGGAACCTCTTCCTCCCCGCCGGGCACGAGGGCCCCTACGCCGAGCGCTACGGCACCGACGGCGGAGCCGGGCTCAGCAACACCGACTACGCGCCGATCGCCGAGCAGACCGGCCGCTCCTTCCTCGCCCCGCACGTCTTCAACTGCAACGCCCCCGACACCGGCAACATGGAGGTCCTGCTCAAGTACGGCAGCGCGGAGCAGCGCGAGCGGTGGCTCGAACCGCTCCTCGACGCCCGCAGCCGCAGCGCCTTCTGCATGACGGAACCCGACGTGGCCTCCTCCGACGCGACGAACATGGCGCTGCGGGCCGACGTCGAGGGCGACGAGGTCGTCGTCAACGGCCGCAAGTGGTGGTCCACCGGCGTCGGGCACTCCGACTGCGACGTGCTCATCGTCATGGCCCTCAGCGACCCGGAGGCCGACAGGCACCACCGGCACTCCATGGTGATCGTCCCGCGCGACACCCCGGGCGTGCGGGTGGAGCGCATGCTGCCGACCATGGGCGTGTACGACGAGCCGCACGGCCACGGCGAGGTCTCCTTCACCGACGTCCGCGTGCCGCTGTCCCACGTCGTCGCCGGACCGGGCCGCGCCTTCGAGATCGCCCAGGGGCGCCTCGGCCCCGGCCGCGTCCACCACTGCATGCGCCTCATCGGCCTGGCCGAGAAGGCCCTGGAACTCGCCTGCGAGCGCGGCCTGTCCCGGGTCGGCTTCGGCAAGCCGCTGGTCGACCTCGGGGGCAACCGCGAGCGCGTCGCGGACGCCCGCATCGCCATCGACGCCACCCGGCTCCTCGTGCTGCACGCCGCCTGGAAGCTCGACCAGGGCGGACCGCTGCACGCGCTCAGCGAGGTCAGCCAGATCAAGGTCGCGGCCCCGAACATGGCGCAGCAGGTCATCGACTTCGCGATGCAACTGCACGGCGGCGCCGGGCTCTCCGACGACGTCCCGCTCGCCGCCTCCTGGGTCACCGCCCGCGCCCTGCGGCTGGCCGACGGGCCCGACGAGGTCCACCGGGGCATGGTCGCCCGGCTGGAGCTGGCCAAGTACGGGGCGCGGCGATGAGCCGGCGGGTCCTGATCACCGGCGGCGCCTCCGGGCTGGGCGCGGCGCTGGCGGCCGCCTTCACGCGGGCGGGCGACCGCGTCCTCGTCACCGACCGGACCGACCCGGCGGACCGGCCCGGCGCGCCGCCCCCGGGCGAGGCGTTCCTGAGGCTCGACGTCACCTCCGACGCCGACTGGGCCGACGCCCACACCTGGGTCGAGGAGCACTGGGGCGGTCTGGACGTCCTCGTCAACAACGCCGGGGTCGCGGCGGGCGGGCGCATCGACGTCCTCCCGATGGACGACTGGCGGTGGATCACCGACATCAACCTCTTCGGCGTCGTGCGGGGCTGCCGCACGTTCACCCCGATGATGAAGCGGCAGGGCTCCGGGCACATCGTCAACACCGCCTCCATGGCCGGGCTGACGCACCCGCCGGCCAGCGGCTCCTACAACGCCGTCAAGGCGGCCGTCGTCGCGCTCAGCGAGACGCTGCGCTACGAGCTCGCGCCCTACGGCGTGACGACGTCCGTCGTCTGCCCGTCCTTCTTCCGCACCGACCTCGCGGCGTCCCTGCCCGGCAGCGACCCGCTGATGGAGCAGGTGGCGACCCGGCTGATCAGCCGGTCCCCGCTGGACGCCGACCAGATCGCCGCCAAGGTCATGGCCGGGGTCCGTACGGGCAGACCGGTCATCCTCACCGACGGGCCGGGACGGCGCGCGTACTGGGCCAAACGGCTCCTGCGGCCGCTCTACGACCGGCAGATGTACCGCTTCGGGCAACGCATCCGGCAGGGCGAGGCACGAGCGGAGCAGGACGGAGCGGACCGGCGGCACGGAACGGACCGGCCAACGGACGAGCAGCGGGAGCGGGAGCGAAAGGCATGAGCGGCAAGGGCACGATCCTCATCACCGGGGCCAGCGCCGGCCTCGGTGAGGAGATGGCGCGGCAGTTCGCCGCGCTCGGGTACGACCTGGCGCTGTGCGCCCGGCGCAGCGACCGGCTGAAGGCGCTGGTGGAGGAGATCGCCGCCGCGCACCCCGCCCGTCGGGTGGAGGCGCGCGCCCTCGACGTCACCGACGGGGAGGCCGTCCACACCGTCTTCCGGGCCTTCGCCGAGGACTTCGGCACGATCGACCGCGTCATCGTCAAC
This sequence comes from Streptomyces chumphonensis, assembly GCF_014779715.1. Lineage (GTDB taxonomy): Bacteria > Actinomycetota > Actinomycetes > Streptomycetales > Streptomycetaceae > Streptomyces > Streptomyces chumphonensis. Next base: position 3,531 of record NZ_JACXYU010000011.1, on the reverse strand, counting down.
GCGGGCCTCGGCAAGGGCGCGGCCCTGGGCACCGGACGGCACGACGCCAACCGGGAGACGGCGATGACCAACTTCGTCGGCGCCCTCGCCCAGAGCGAGGCGGCCCTGGAGGTCTTCCGCGCGCAGGGCCGGGGCCACCTGGTGATGATCTCCTCGATGTCCGCGCTGCGCGGCATGCGCAAGGCCATGACGACCTACGCCGCCACGAAGGCGGGCGTCGCCGCGCTCGCCGAGGGGCTGCGTTCGGAGCGCGTGCCCGGACTGGACGTTTCGGTGGTCTACCCCGGCTACATCCGCTCGGAGATGAACGCCCACGTCGCGCAGAAGACGCGCTTCATGGTCGACACCCCCACCGGGGTCCGGGCGATGGTCGCCGCCATCGAGCGGCGCCGCGTCACGGCGTACGTCCCGGCCTGGCCGTGGGTGCCGATCGGGCTGGCCCTGCGCGTCCTGCCCCTCTCCGTCGTCCGGAGGCTGGTGTGAGCGGGGCCGAGCGCGTCTCCGGAGCCCGTGAGGTCCGCGAGGAGGACGCCTTCGACGTCGACGCCGTCGCCCGATGGCTGCGGGAGCACGCCGACGACCCGGCCGGCCTGGAGGGCGGGCCGCGGGTGCGGCAGTTCTCCGGCGGCGCGTCCAACCTCACGTACCTGCTGCGCCACCCCGGCCGCGACCTGATCCTGCGCCGCCCGCCGCGCGGCCAGAAGGCGCGGGGCGCGCACGACATGGGCCGTGAGTACCGCATCCAGGAGCGGCTCGCCCCCGTCTTCCCGTTCGTCCCGGCGATGGTGGCGTTCTGTGCGGACGAGTCCGTCATCGGCTCGCCGTTCTACGTCATGGAACGGCTGGTCGGGCCCATTCCCCGCAAGGAGTTGCCACCGGACGTCGAACTCACGCCGGAGCGGACCCGGGAGCTGTGCGTCAACGTCCTCGACCTGCTGATCTCCCTGCACTCCGTCGACCCGGACGAGGCCGGCCTCGCCGACCTGGGCAAGGGCGAGGGCTACGTCGCACGGCAGGTCGCCGGGTGGTCGCAGCGCTACCGCAGGGCCCGCACGTGGAACACCGGCTCGTTCGAGAAGGTGATGTCCTGGCTGGACGCGGAGCAGCCGGGCGATCGCCGCATCTGCCTCATCCACAACGACTTCCGCTTCGACAACGTCGTCCTCGACCCCGACGACCCGACGCGGCCGGTCGGCCTGCTCGACTGGGAGATGGCCACCCTCGGCGACCCCCTGATGGACCTCGGCGGCGCCCTGGCCTACTGGGTCGAGGCGGGCGACGGGCCGGTGTTCCGGCGCTTCCGCCGCCAGCCGACGCACCTGCCCGGCATGCTCACCCGCGCGGAGGTCGTGGCGTACTACACCTCCCGCACGGGCCTGACCCTCACCGAGCGGGAGTGGGCGTTCTACGAGGTCTTCGGCCTCTTCCGGCTCGCCGTCATCTGCCAGCAGATCTACTACCGCTACCACCACCGGCAGACCACGAACCCCGCGTTCCGGCACTTCTGGGTCATGACGCGGCTGCTCGAACGCCGCTGCCTGCGCGTGATGCGGCGGGCGCGGCGGTGAGCGTCCTCCTGCTCGTCCGCCACGGCCAGGCGTCCTTCGGCGCCGCCGACTACGACGTACTCTCCGAGGCGGGCCACGAACAGGCCCGCCTCCTCGGCGCGTCCCTGGCCGCCCGGGGCGTCGTCCCCGGGCGTCTCGTGCGCGGCGCACTCACCCGCCACGCCCAGACGACGGCCGCGCTGCTGGCGGGTGCGGGCTGGACGGTCCCGCCCGAGGTCGAGACCGACGCGGGCTGGGACGAGTTCGACCACCTGGACGTCGTGGACGCGCACACCCCGCTCGCGGACGCCGCCGGGCGTCCGGCCTCCTCCCCGCGCGCCTTCCAGGAGCTGTTCGAGCGGGCCACGGCCCGCTGGGCGGGCGGGGAGCACGACGCCGACTACGCCGAGCCGTTCGGCGCCTTCACCACCCGCGTGCACGCCGCCCTGACGCGGGCCGCCGAGCGTGCCGCCCGGGGCGGGACGACGCTGGTGGTGACGTCCGGCGGACCCGTCTCGCTCGTCGTCTCGCGCCTCCTGGCCGGTGACGCCTCCCTGTGGCGCGTCCTCAACCCCGTCACCGTCAACACCGGGGTCACCAAGGTCGTCTCCGGGCGACGCGGGCTGACCTGCGTCACCTTCAACGCCCACGACCACCTCGACGCCACGCCCGCCCTCCTCACCTACCGCTGACGGCGGTTCCGGGGCGCCTGGGCACGGCACCCACGGGGCACCTCCGCAGCACCCGCACGGCCACGTACCCGGCACCTACCTACCGTTGCCCGGATTGTTCCGGCCCGTCCCCGGCCCCATCGTGGGGGCGCCACGGCCGGGGACGCCGTGGTGTCGCCATCGATGCGGAGGCAGGCAATGAAGCTCGTCCGAACACGGCGCCGTCGGCTGACGGCCTGGTGCACGGGCCTGGCCATGACGGGTGCGCTGGCCGGGGTGGGCCTGGCGGCGGGTCCGGCGCACGCGGCCGAGGGCACCGTCGTCGGCGCCGGCGCGCCGGGGGCGCTGGAGGGCCAGTACATCGTGGTCCTCGACGGCGCGACGTCGCTCGCCGCGAGCGCCGAGGCGCGGGTGGCCGCGCAGGCCGAGGAGTTGACCGACCGCTACGGCGGGACGGCGGACCACGTCTACACCAGCGTCCTGCGCGGCTTCGCGGCGGACATGACCGCCGCGCAGGCCCGACGACTGGCCGCCGACCCGCAGGTGAGGTACGTCCAGCAGTCGCAGCTCGTGCGGGCCGCGGGCGGCACCCAGCCCTCGCCGCCGTCCTGGGGGCTGGACCGGGTGGACGGCTCCGTGGACGACGCCTACGCCTACCCCGCCACGGGCGCGGGCGTCACCGCCTACGTGCTGGACTCCGGTATCCGCACGAGCCACCGGACGTTCGAGGGCCGCGCCTCGCACGGCTACGACTTCGTCGACGAGGACGGCACCGCGCAGGACTGCAACGGCCACGGCACCCATGTGGCCGGGACGATCGGCGGCGCGGAGTACGGCGTCGCCAAGGACGTCGACCTCGTCGCCGTCCGCGTCCTCGGCTGTGACGGCAGCGCACCGGACCGCGACGCCATCGAGGGCCTGGACTGGGTCGCCCAGAACGCCGACGGCCCCTCCGTCGGCAACATGAGCCTCACCTCCGGCGGCCCGAACGCCGAACCGCAGGCCCTGCGCGACGCCACCCGGGGGGCGATCGACGCGGGCATCCAGTTCGCCATCGCGGCGGGCAACTCCGGTACCGACGCCTGCGGGACCTCGCCCGGCGACGTCCCCGAGGCGATCACGCTGGGCTCGACGGACCGGGGCGACGGCCGCTCCGGCTTCTCCAACTACGGCCGCTGCCTGGACCTCTTCGCCCCGGGCGGCAACATCACCTCCGCGAGCCACAGCTCCGACACCGGCTCCAGCACGATGAGCGGGACGTCGATGGCGACCCCGCACGCCGCCGGTGCGGCGGCCCTGTATCTGGAGGGGAG
>NZ_JACXYU010000010.1 GCF_014779715.1 Streptomyces chumphonensis | reverse complement strand
CACCCCCGTGCGCGTGCCGCCTCACTCCGTCCCGGCCGCCGACGCCGCGTAGGCCGTGATGTCCTGGATCACGCTGAAGCCGAGACCGTAGGCGCTCATACCGCGCCCGTAGGCCCCGATGTGGACGTCGTTCCCCGCCGAGCCCGCCAGCACCCAGCCGTACTCGGAGTCGCGGTGGTGGAACGGCGTGGGCGTGCCGTCCACCGGCAGGTTCAGCGTCGACCAGCCCTCGCCCCCGACGTGGTCGGCCAGGTCCCAGGCGATGGCCGTCTGCTGGTCGAGCCAGTCCTGCCGCAGCGCCCGCTCCATGTGCGTGGGCCACGTGCACGACAGCAGGCCCGAACCGGCCAGCCAGGCCGCCGAGGAGACCGAGGTGGCCTCCAGCATCCCCGTGCCGTCCGCGCTGCGGCGCAGCGGACGGCTCGCCACGGTGACGACGACGGCGAAGCGCTGCTCGTGGGGGCTCGTCTCCACCCGCAGCGACGGCTCCTCGCCGTGGCCGGTGGAGCCGTGCTCGACGGTGCCGTCGGCCGCGGCACCGACCTGCATCAGCCAGCGCGGTCCGGTGAAGGCCTCGTCCAGCCCGTACCACGGGAAGGCGGCCATGAGGTACCCGTCCACGCTGCGGTGTGCGGTCGGAGCCGGGGCGAACGCCGGTGTCTGTGCCGCCCGTCTGGTGCTCTCCATGTACGCGAAGCCTCCTCGCCGGTGACACCCGGGCTTACTGCCCTGGACACAGGGAGGATAACTACCAGGACGCGCCGTGTCCGATCAGGGGATCAGTTGATCAGGTGATGAATCCGACGTGTCCGGCCTCAGGTGGCGTCCGCGTCGAACGGCGGCGGGGTCCGCGCGGGCTCCACGTCCTTCTTCCGCAGCAGGTCGGGGACGGTGGAGGACGTTCCGGAGCCCTGCCCGGCCCCGGCGGCGGCCCCGGCGGCCGCCGCGCCCGTGCCGGCCGCGGCGACGGGGCCGGGCGCACCCCGGCCGCTCACCACGTCGGTCATCTCCGTCAGCTCCTTGCGCACGTCGAGGGCGCGCAGGTCCTCCCGGACGTCCAGGCTGTTGCGCAGCTCCTTGAGGCCGAGGGCGTCGTCCTCCCCCATCAGGTGCTTCTGGGCGAAACGCTTGGGGTGCAGGTCCTGGAACTCGAAGTCCTGGTAGTCCGGACCGAGCTCCTTCCTGATGTCGTCCCTGGCGTTGTCGGAGAACTGCCGCACCTTGCGGATGAACCCCGCGACGTCCTGGATCAGCTTCGGGAGCTTGTCCGGGCCGAAGAGGAGCACGGCGAGGATGAACAGCACCACGAACTCGAGGGCTCCTATGTCCATGAACACTGTGCCGCTCCTCCAAGGCTCTGCCGGGCGGGGTGTCGGGCCCCGCCCGTCACGGTACCCGGACGGGGGCGCCCGGCGGGAGTCGGTGGACCCGACGCGTCGGGGTCAGGGGTTCATTCGCCGCCCGCCGTGTCCAAGGTCACGGTGACGCTCTCCTCCCGGCCGTCGCGCAGGACGGTCAGGTCCAGCCGGTCTCCCGGACGGTGACTGCGGATCTTGACGATCAGCTCCTCGCCGGTACGGACCACGTCGCCGTCCACCGCCGTGATGACGTCGCCCTCCTCGATGCCCGCGCGGTCGGCCGGGCCGCCCTCGACCACCGCCGGGCGACCGCCGTCGGCCACGCCGACGCGCGCGCCGTCCCCGGTGAAGGACATGTCCACCCGCACCCCGATCACCGGATGGGTGGCCCGGCCGGTGTTGATGAGCTCCTCGGCGACGCGCTTGGCCTGGTTGACGGGTATGGCGAAGCCGAGCCCGATGGACCCGCCGCGGGTCTCCCCCAACTGCCCCTCGGCCGACCGGATCGCGCTGTTGACCCCGATCACCCGCCCCTCGACGTCCACCAGCGGCCCGCCGGAGTTGCCGGGGTTGATGGGGGCGTCGGTCTGCAGGGCGTCCACGTAGCTGACGTCGCTCGCGTCGTCGCCGCCCGCCGTGATGGGGCGCTCCTTCGCGCTGATGATGCCCGAGGTGACCGTTCCGGCCAGGTCGAAGGGCGCGCCGATCGCCACGACCGGGTCACCCACCCGGACGGCGTCCGAGTCGCCCAGCGGCAGCGGCTTGAGGTTGCGCACGCCGTCGACCTTCACCACCGCCAGGTCGTAGCCGCCGTCCCCGCCGACGAGCCGGCCCTGGGCCGTCTGGCCGCTGCTGAACGTCACCTGTATCCGGCCGTCGGCACCGGCCGGGCTGACGACGTGGTGGTTGGTGAGGATGTGACCGCGCTCGTCCAGCACGAAGCCCGTCCCGGTGCCCTGGGCACCGCCTCCGCTGACGTGCAGCGTCACGACGCCGGGAAGGGTCGCGGCGGCGATCCCGGCCACACTGTCCTCCGGCCGGTCCGGCCCGACGGGTGCGGCCTGCGGCAGCGTGACCGTACCGAACTCGCCGTTGCGCTCCAGCAGTGCGCCCAGGTACCCGCCCGCCAGCCCGGCGACCAGCACACACGCGAGGAGGACGGCGAGCAGCCGCGCGCGGCGGGCTCGGCCCGGTCCGGTGCCGACCGCCGGCGGCGTCGTCCGCGCGGGCGGGCGGGCCCACGGGTCGTAGCCCCGCCATGCCGACGGGACGGGCGCGGGCCCCGCGGGCGCCGGCCCGGTGGGCCCGGTCGGCGGGGCCGACGCGGGAGCGGTCGGGGCCGCCGGAACGGGCACCGGGGCGTCGGGAACCACTCCGGACGGCACGGGGGTACCGGCCGCCGGGGTGGACCCGGGGTGCTGGACGAGCGGTGCGGGGGACCAGGGCCCGGGGTCGCCGTAGGGCGGCGTGGCGTACGGGTCCTCGCCGTGCCGGGGCACGGGCCGGGTGCCGGCCTCGTCTCCGAGGGGCTCCCGCCGCGGCTCCGGCGCGGTGGCCCGGGGCGGCGGGGTCGGACGGGGGCGGCTCCACCACTGCGGCGTCGTACGGGTGGCCCTCGCCTCGTCCATCGGTTCCCCACTCGGTCGGCTCGTCCTGACGCAAGGCATTGAACCAGTTGCCCTCGGCGGGCCGCACCACCGATGACACCGGCCGTACGCCCCCGGCGGTACGGCTCAGCGCCGCGAGATCGCCAGGGGCGCGGTACCCGGAGCCGGAGAGGGGTGGTGCAGGTGGGGCGCCCGCAGGGACGGCGGTGGCAACGGGGCGTGGAGCGCGCCGGGAGCGCCCGCCAGGGGAAGCAGCGGGGTGGTGCGGCGCGGCGGCCGGTCGGCGGTGCTGACGGCCGAGGCCGTGGGGCCGCCGCCGGCCACCGGGCCCTGGGGACCCTGGCGCACCGGCGTGACGGCCTGACCCGCCGTCTCGTTGCGGCGCTCCGCCGGACGCTCCACACCGGCCGTCGGGCGCAGGGGCGCGGTACCGGGGCCCGTGGAGGACGGGGAGCCGCTGCCCGCCGCCCCGGGGCCGAGGGCGCCGCCGAGCGCGAAGGCGGCCACGGAGAACGCACCCGCCGCGACGAACGCGAACCGGCGTCGGCCGCGTGAGGCCGAACCCCGCTCCGGCTCCGGCGGCCGGTGCACGGGGAAGCCCCGCTCGGGGTGGAGCAGGCTGACGGGGCCGTCGCCGCCGGGGAAGTAGGAGAACGCGAGCGGGCTGACGTGCGGTCGCCCGGCACCTCCGCCGGGGCCGGGAGTGTCGTCCTGCGTGCTGACGGGCAGGCCCTGGAGGCGGGCCAGCAGGCCCTCGGACGGCGGCGGCGGCGCGGTGTCGGCGAAGACGCTCTTCATCCGGCGCTGGGCGTCGGCCTCGGCCTTGCAGCCCTGGCAGGTGGCCAGGTGGGCGAGGACCCGTTCGCGGGCGTCATGGCTCAGCTCGCCGTCGACCAGGGCGGCGAGCCGGTCACCGAGGTGCTGCTCGGCCCGGGTGGGCCCGGGCGTCCCGTTCATACGGCACCACCTTCCGCGGGCACCCCCACGGCCACTGCGGTGGGGCGGCGGGCTCCGCGACGGGTGGGCGAGCGGTGGTCGAGCGACTTGCGCAGGTGGGAGCGGCCCCGGTGGATGCGGCTGCGGACGGTGCCGAGCTTGACGCCGAGCGTCGCGGCGATCTCCTCGTAGGACAGCCCCTCGATGTCGCACAGGACGACGGCCGCGCGGAACTCGGGGGCCAGGGTGTCCAGGGCGTGCTGGACGTCCGCGTCGAAGTGGGTGTCGTTGAAGTGCTGCTGCGGGGAGGGCTCCCGGCTGGGCAGCCGCTCGGCGGCGTCGTCGGCCAGGGCGTCGAAGCGGATGCGCTGCTTGCGCCGGACCGTGTCCAGGAAGAGGTTCGTGGTGATGCGGTGCAGCCAGCCCTCGAAGGTGCCGGGCGTGTACGTCGAAAGGGAGCGGAAGACGCGGACGAAGACCTCCTGCGTGAGGTCCTCGGCGTCGTGCTGGTTGCCCGTGAGGCGGTAGGCGAGGCGGTAGACCCGTGCGCTGTGCGTGCTGACGATCTCCTCCCAGGAAGGAGGAGCCCAGGCCTGGCCGTCCGCTTCGCCGGCGAAGGTGGCGCGGGCGGCGGGCGCCGCGTCACGAGCGGAGTCGGCGGCCTGACGGTGGTCAGCGGTGTCTGTCACGGATGGTGGCTCGGCGGAGGACCGTCGGAAGTACCGGAGTACACCCCGGTCACCGCGATGAGCCGCACCTCCCCTGGTGGCTCTGGTGGTGTCCAGTGGAGCCCCTACCATAGCCACCTCACCCGTTAGCTCCGGATAAACACTTTGCCCGGCTTTCCCCCCGGGCCGTTCCCTGCCTGTCCCCTTCAACGCGTGGTCCCATCAGCGGGTTCCCGGAGCAACGGATACAGTCCCGTTGGGTGATTCGCGGGGACAGGAGACGGACATTACCGGCAACCGGCTGATGAGCTGGGCGTTCGCCGATGCGTATGGCGGGGAGCCCGCCGACAGCACGGTGCACGTCACGCTGTCCTGGTGCCGGGACCGGGCCCGGGAGGCCGGGATGCGTCCGGTCTCCGACGGCACGGGGGCCACCCTGCGGCTGCTCGCCGCCGCCACGGACGCCAAGGCGGTCGTCGAGATCGGTACGGGCACCGGGGTGTCGGGCCTGCACCTGCTGCACGGCATGCGCCCCGACGGGGTCCTCACCACGGTCGACATCGAGCCGGAGTGCCAGCAGTTCGCCCGGGAGGCGTTCCGGGCCGCCGGGTTCGCCGCCAACCGGGCCCGATTCATCCCGGGCCGGGCGCTCGACGTCCTGCCCCGGCTGGCGGACGGCGGGTACGACCTCGTCTTCTGCGACGGCGACCGCACCGAGTATCCGCACTACCTGGACGAGTCGTCGCGCCTGCTGCGGCAGGGCGGGCTGATCTGCTTCGAGGGCGTCTTCGCCGACGGCCGCACCGTGGACTCGGGCGCCCAGTCGGCGGAGGTGCTGGGCGTACGGGAGCTGCTGCGGGCGGTGCGGGACGACGCGCGGCTCCTGCCCTCGCTGCTGCCGGTGGGCGACGGACTGCTCTGTGCCGTCCGCCGCTGAGGCGCCGGGACGCTCCGGAGGGAAGGACGGCGCCGCGCGGCGCCCGGACCGAACGACACCGCCGCCCCCGCCGCGCGAGGGCGCTGCGGGGGCGGCGGAAGATCAAGCGGTGCCGGAGCCGAGGTCAGTCGCAGACCTTCTTCAGTTCCTCGCCGAGAGCGACCGCCTCGTCGGGGGTCAGCTCGACCACGAGCCGCCCACCGCCCTCAAGCGGAACGCGCATGATGATGCCCCGCCCCTCCTTGGTCACCTCGAGCGGGCCATCGCCCGTCCGCGGCTTCATGGCCGCCATGCTCGTTCCCCTTCCTGAAACCAGCTCAACATCAGCCGACGGCCCCTGCTCAGGCACGTGTCACCGGCATCGAACACATGGGTTCCCGGCCATTATCCCGCATCGCAGGACCCGATGACCAACATCGCTCGTCAACTCCTCGGCAAGCGCTTCGCGCAAAACCCCCCAATCGGGGGATCACCCCCGCAATACCACGGGCTCACCCCGGGCGGCCGGTTTGACGCAGGTCACACCGGCGTCCGTATATCGGCGCCGGATGATCTCCGCCATGCTGGGCGCATGGCCGACACCGTGCGCTACGACATGACCGAGGGCCTCGCGACGATCACGCTCAATCGTCCCGAGGCGATGAACGCCCTCGACAACGAGCTCAAGAACGCCCTCCGGGACGCCCTGCGCCGGGCGGCGGACGACCCGGAGGTCCGGGCCGTCCTGCTGACGGGGGCCGGCCGCGCGTTCTGCGTCGGCCAGGACCTCAAGGAGCACGTCGGTGCGCTGGAGGAGCACGGCGGCGCCGCGCTGACGACCGTCGAGGAGCACTACAACCCGATCACCCTGGCCATCGCCACCATGCCGAAGCCGGTGGTGGCCGCCGTGAACGGAGTGGCCGCCGGCGCCGGGGCGGGGTTCGCCTTCGCCGCCGACCACCGGATCATCGCGGACACGGCCTCCTTCACCACGGCGTTCGCCGGGGTGGCCCTCTCCACCGACTCGGGCATGGCCTGGACGCTGCCCCGGCTCGTGGGCCCCGGCCGGGCGGCCGAGCTGCTGCTCTTCCCGCGCGCGGTGAAGGCCGCCGAGGCGCTGGAGCTGGGGCTGGCGCACCGGGTCGTCCCGGCGGAGGACCTCGCCGCCGAGGCGGAGGCCGTCGCCCGCGGGCTCGCCGAGGGACCCACGGTGGCGTTCGCCGCGATGAAGGAGGCGCTGGCCTTCGGCGCCTCGCACTCGCTGGCCCAGACGCTGGGCAAGGAGGCCGAGCTGCAGCTGCGGGCGGGCGGCTCCGCCGACCACCGCATCGCCGTCGAGGCGTTCGTCCAGAAGGCGCGGCCCCGCTACACGGGCCGCTGACACCCGCCGGGGCGGGGTCAGCGGAAGGCGCAGTCCCGCAGGTGGTCGTTGACCAGGCCGCACGCCTGCATCGTCGCGTAGGCCGTCGTCGGGCCGACGAAGCGCAGGCCCCGCCGCTTCAGTTCCCCGGCGAGCGCCGCGGACCGCGGCGTGCTGGCCGGGACGTCCGCCAGTGCGGCCGGGGCCGGGCGGGCCGCCGGGGCGAAGGACCACAGCAGGGCGTCCAGCTCGCCGGGGGCCCAGCCCGCCAGCACCCGGGCGTTCGCCAGCACGGCGTCCACCTTGGCGCGGTTGCGGACGATGCCCGGGTCGGCGAGGAGCCGCTCCCGGTCCGCCCCGGTGAAGCCGGCCACCTCCGCGATCCGGAAGCCCGCGAAGGCCGCGCGGAAACCCTCCCTGCGGCGGAGGATCGTCAGCCAGGACAGGCCGGACTGGAAGGCTTCCAGGGACAGCCGTTCGAACAGCGCGTCGTCCCCGCGGACCGGACGGCCCCACTCCGCGTCGTGGTACGCCGTGTAGTCCGCCGGGCCCGCGCCCCAGGGGCAGCGGGCCAGGCCGTCGGGGCCCCGGGCGGTGTCCGTCATCGTGCCGGGTCCCCGTGCTCGCCGGTGTCGGGCTCGACGGGCCCGCCGAGGAGCTCCGCGTCTCCCCGGGCCGCCGCCTGGGAACCGGCCAGCGCGGCCTCCAGCTCCACGATCCGGGCGTCCCGCTCGGCCAGCTCGGCGCCGAGGCGGTCCAGCACGTCGTCCACCTCGTCCATCCGGTAGCCGCGCAGCGCGAGGGGCAGCCGCAGCTCCGCGACGTCGGCCCGGCCGAGCGGGCGGTCCTGCGGCAGGACCACGGGCGGCCGGTCCGGCTCGGGGTCCGTCAGACCGCCGCGGACGGTGCGCCCCGTCCCGTCGGCGCTGCCGATGACGGCGAGCGTGACCGCCCCGACGACCACGAGCATCGCGAGCAGCAGAAACCAGAACACGTGATCTCCCGGACCCCTCGGAAAGCCTGCAGGCTCCGATCGTGCCATGCCGGTGTGACGGCCGGCCCCCTCCGTCGGCACGGGGCCGGTGACGGACGCTCACCGGTGGCGGCCGGGTGCGGCCGGGGCGGCGCCGCTAAGGTCGGTGCGCGGAGTACCGCGCTGGTCAGGTGAGGACGGAAGGGGAGGCCCGATGCTGCGGCTGGGACGGCGGGAGTTCGGCGCGCACGAGCCGGTGGTCATGGCGATCGTCAACCGGACGCCCGACTCCTTCTACGACCGGGGCGCGACCTTCCGCGACGAGCCCGCGCTGGCCCGCGTCGAACAGGCCGTGGCCGAGGGCGCGGCCGTCGTCGACATCGGCGGGGTGAAGGCCGGTCCGGGCGAGGAGGTCGGGGTCGCGGAGGAGATCCGCCGCACGGCCCCCTTCGTCGCCGAGGTCCGCAAGCGCCACCCGGAGGTGGTGATCAGCGTCGACACCTGGCGGCACGAGGTCGGCGAGGCGGTGTGCGAGGCGGGGGCCGACGTGCTGAACGACGCGTGGGGCGGCGTCGATCCGCGCCTCGCGGAGGTCGCCGCGCGGTACGGCACGGGGCTGGTGTGCACCCACGCGGGCGGCGCGCGTCCCCGGACCCGGCCGCACCGGGTCGCCTACGAGGACGTCATGGCCGACATCCTCGACACGACCGTGGGGCTGGCCGAGCGGGCCGTCGCGCTCGGCGTGCCGCGTGCGGGCGTCCTCATCGACCCGGGCCACGACTTCGGCAAGAACACCCGGCACTCCCTCGAAGCCACCCGGCGGCTCGGTGAGATGACGGCGACGGGGTGGCCGGTGCTGGTCTCCCTGTCGAACAAGGACTTCGTCGGGGAGACGCTGGACCGGCCGGTGAAGGAGCGCCTCACCGGAACGCTCGCGACGACCGCCGTCTCGGCGTGGCTGGGCGCGCAGGTCTTCCGGGTGCACGAGGTGGCCGAGACGCGGCAGGTGCTGGACATGGTGGCGTCCATCGCCGGACACCGGCCGCCCGCCGTCGCCCGCCGCGGCCTGGCCTGAGCCGGCCGCCCCCGCGCCCCGGGGCGGCGCGTGGCGGCCCGGTCGCGACCGCCGTCACTTGGCGACGAGCCGGATGACCTCGTCGACGTCGTCGGTGAGGTGGAGCAGGTCGAGGTCGCCCGGTGACACCTTGCCCTCGGCCGCGACCGTGCTCCGCAGCCAGCCCAGCAGCCCCTCCCAGTAGGCGGAGCCGAACAGCACGATGGGGAAGCGCGTCACCTTCCGCGTCTGCACGAGGGTGACGGCCTCGAAGACCTCGTCGAGCGTCCCCATGCCGCCCGGCAGCACGACGAAGCCCTGCGAGTACTTCACGAAGCACGTCTTGCGGACGAAGAAGTAGCGGAAGTTGACGCCGAGGTCGACGTACTGGTTGAGCCCCTGCTCGAAGGGCAGCTCGATGCCCAGGCCCACGGAGGTCCCGCCGGCCTCGGAGGCACCGCGGTTGGCGGCCTCCATCACGCCGGGGCCGCCCCCGGTGATCACCGCGTAGCCGGCCTCCGCCAGGCCCCGCCCGATGGCGACGGCGGCCGCGTACTCGGGGGATCCTTCGTGCGTGCGGGCGGAGCCGAACACGCTGATGCCGGGACCGACCTCGGCCAGCGCGCCGAAGCCCTCGACGAACTCGGACTGGATCCGCAGCACCCGCCACGGGTCCTGGTGGATGAAGTCCGAGGGGCCGGCGGACTCCAGCAGCCGCTGGTCCGTCGTCCCCGCGAGGGTCTGTCCCCGGCGCCGGACCACCGGGCCCAGGTGCTGCTCACGGGGCTCCCGCGCGTCGGCCGGCTCCGGCCGCTGTTCGCCGGGTTGCGGGCCCCGCTCCTGCGCCGCCTCAGTCATGTCGTGCTCCCTCCCGATGTGTCAGGGACGTCAGGGTACGCAGGCGCGGATGACGCGCGCCGGAATGCCGGGCGTACGCGGCACCACTCACGAGAGCCAGGCCCGCAGCCGCTCCTCGCAGTGGAGGATCAGCGCCTCCTCGACGCGCTCGTCGACCTTGTGGGCCAGGTTCGGTTCGCCGGGGCCGTAGTTGACGGCGGGCACGCCCAGCGCGCTGAAGCGTGAGACGTCCGTCCAGCCGAACTTGGCCCGGGGGCTGCCGCCGACGGCCTCGATGAAGGCGGCCGCCGCCGGGTGGGAGAGGCCGGGCAGCGCCCCGCCGGAGTGGTCGTCGACGACGAGCTCGCGCACGCCGCAGCCGTCGAACACCTCGCGCACGTGGGCCAGGGCGCGCTCCTCGTCGAGGTCGGGCGCGTAGCGGTAGTTGACGGTGACGACGCAGGCGTCGGGGATGACGTTGCCCGCGACGCCGCCCTCGATGCCGACGGCGTTGAGACCCTCGCGGTACTCCAGCCCGTCGATCTCGACGCGGCGCGGTGCGTAGTCGGCCAGCCGGGCCAGCACGGGCGCGGCGCGGTGGACGGCGTTGTCGCCGAGCCAGCTGCGGGCGGAGTGGGCGCGGGTGCCGGCCAGGTGCAGCTTGACGCGCAGGGTGCCCTGGCAGCCGCCCTCGACCTCGCCGCCGGACGGTTCGAGGAGGACGGCGAAGTCCCCCGCGAGCCAGTCGGGTCGGGCCGTCGCGAGGTGGCCGAGGCCGTTGAGATGCGCGGCCACCTCCTCGTTGTCGTAGAAGACGAACGTGACGTCGCGGTTGGGCTCGGGCACGGTCGCGGCGACGCGCAGCTGGACGGCGACGCCGGCCTTCATGTCGGAGGTGCCGCAGCCCCACAGGAAGCCGTCCGCGTCCCGGCGCGAGGGCAGGTTGTCCGCGACGGGCACCGTGTCGATGTGCCCGGCGAGCACGACCCGCTCGGGGCGGCCGAGGTGCGTTCGGGCCACGACGTTGTTGCCGTACCGGTCGACGGTGAGGTGGCCGCACTCCGCGAGCGCCCGCTCGATCGCGTCGGCGAGGACCTTCTCGTCGCCGCTCACGGAGGGGATGTCGACGAGCTGCGCGGTGAGGCGCGCCGCGTCCTGGTGCAGGTCCAGCTTCGATACGGCCATGCGCCCGACCCTACCGGTGCCGGCTGGGGGATCCCGTACGCCCGTTAGGCTGAGCGCATGGGCGAGCCGCGAGCGGGTACGGGCGGGCGGTGGCTGCGGTTCACCGCGGCGGGCGTGGTGCTGCTCGCACTGGCCGGCTACCTGGTGGTGCAGTACGTGTCGACGGGCGGCGGTGCGCCGCGCTGCGTGGTGCGGGGCGGTGAGGGCCGGGAGCCCTACGAGCTGGAGCCGGAGATGGCGCGCAACGCGGCGACGATCGCCGCCGTGGCGCGGGCCCGGAGCCTGCCCGACCGGGCGGTGACGATAGGTCTGGCCACCGCGATGCAGGAGTCCAGCCTGCGGAACATCGACTACGGCGACCGCGACTCGCTCGGTCTCTTCCAGCAACGGCCCTCGATGGGCTGGGGTGCGCCGGACGAGATCATGGACCCGGTCTACTCGGCGGGAAAGTTCTACGAGGGCCTGGTCGAGGTGCCGGACTACACCGAACTGCCGCTGACGGTCGCCGCGCAGGAGGTGCAGCGCAGCGGGTTCCCGGACGCGTACGCCAAGCACGAGCCGACGGCCGCCCTGCTCACGGAGGCGCTCACCGGCCAGGCCGCCGCGTCCCTCAGCTGCACCGGCATCGCGATGACGCGAGCGGGCGACGCGGGCGAGGTCCGGCGGAAGCTGGCCCGGGAGTTCGGCGCGGACGCGCTCGCGCCCGCGGACGTCGGCGGGGGCCGCAGTGTGCCGGCCGAACGGGTCGTCCTGCCGGTCGGGCAGGACGAGCGGCGTGGCTGGGAGCTGGCGCACTGGGCCGTGGCGAACGCCTCCGAACTGGGTATCGCCGAGGTCGCGTACGCCGACCGGGAGTGGGACGTGGCCGCGTCCGGCGACGGCTGGCGCGCTGCCGAGGGCGCCGGCCGGGCCGAGGTGCGGATCACCCTCGCCCCGAAGGACACGGCCGCGGCGGGCTGACGCCCCCGCGTCACGGTCGGGGGCCCGCTCCGGGTCACTCGGAGGTGTCAGCCGCACGTACCGGGGGTGACGGCCGCGCCGGTTTCACCGGCCGCCTCGACGAACGGGGCGTCCCCCTTGCGGCGGCCGGGTATCGGGTGCACAACGGCGCTTCCGCGCAGGAGGATTGCCCGCTTTGCCCCACCCATATGATGCGACACATTGCGAATCCTTTACCCGGAGCGGCCGCAACCAAAAGGGCGCCGGAGCCGATAGGCACAGCGTCCACCGGGCAGCGTCCACCGCGTAGCGCCCGGCGGGCGGAAGACCAGCCTCAACACCCCTCCGTCAAAGGAGCATCATGTCCTTCACGCGCCGGATCGCCAAGAGCGCACTGCTGACGGCCGCGGGCGCGGCCTCCGTCGTCGGTGCCGCCGCCGGCTCGGCCCAGGCCGCCCCGCTGCCCGCCACGCCCACCCTCGGCGGGCTGAGCACGCTGGACAGCCTGGACGGCCAGGACCTCGGCGGCGGGGTCGACGGCGCGGTCGGCAACGTCTCCGAGCTGGCCGGTGCGGCCGGGAGCGAGGCCGTGGCGGAGGGCGTCCCGGCGGCCGGGCGCACCGTGGGGGCGCTCGGCAAGTCCGCACTGCCCATCGCGGACGGCCTGGCGGACGAGGCCTCCGCGCCGGGCGGCGACATGCTCGGCAAGGCCGTCTCGAACGTGACCGAGGACGGTCTGCCCACCGACGCCCTGCCGACCGACAAGCTGACCGGCAACGTGCCGCTGGGCGAGGGCTCCCTGGCGGGTCTCCCCCTCTGACCCGCCCGGCCCGGACGAAGCCCGGGGGCCACGGTGATCCCGTGGCCCCCGGGCTTCGGTGCGCCGGGGCTCAGGCCGCGAGACGGCGGACGGCCTCCGCGACGCGCTCGTCGGTGGCGGTGAGCGCCACCCGCACGAACCGGTCGCCGGCCGGGCCGTAGAAGTCGCCGGGGGCGACGAGGACGCCGCGTCCGGCGAGGTCCGCGACCGTCTCCCAGCAGGGCTCGTCGCGGGTCGCCCAGAGGTAGAGGGACGCCTCGCTGTGCTCGATGCGGAACCCGGACTTCTCCAGCGCCGCACGCAGGGCGTCCCGGCGGGCCGCGTACCGCAGGCGCTGCTCGGCCACGTGCGCGTCGTCGTTCAGCGCGGCGACGGTGGCGGCCTGCACCGGCGCGGGCACCATCATCCCGCCGTGCTTGCGGATCGCCAGCAGCTCCCCCAGCACCCCGGCGTCCCCGGCCAGGAAGGCCGCCCGGTAGCCGGCGAGGTTGGAGCGCTTGGAGAGCGAGTGGACGGCGACGACGCCCTCGTGGCTCTCCCCGCAGACGTCCGGGTGCAGGACGGAGACGGGGTCGGCCTCCCAGCCCAGCTCCAGGTAGCACTCGTCGCTGAACAGCAGCACCCCGTGCTCACGGGCCCAGGCGACCGTGGCGCGCAGCACGTCGGCGTCGAGGACCCGCCCGGTCGGGTTGGACGGCGAGTTGAGCCACAGCAGGCGCAGCCCCTCCGGGTCGACGTCGCGCGGATCGTCGTACGCGACGGGTTCCGCCCCGGCGAGCCGCGCGCCGACCTCGTAGGTCGGGTAGGCCAGGCGCGGGAAGGCCACCCGGTCACCCGGTCGCAGCCCGAGCTGGACCGGGAGCCAGGCGACCAGTTCCTTCGAGCCGACCACGGGCAGGACCTCGGCGGGGCCAAGGCCCCGGGCGCCGAGGCGGCGTGCGCACCACCCGGTGATCGCGTCCCGCAGTTCGGGCGTGCCCCACACCGTCGGATAGCCGGGCCGGTCACTCGCGTCGGCGAGGGCCCGCTGGATCACCTCCGGCACCGGGTCGACCGGCGTGCCGACGGACAGGTCGACGATGCCACCGGGGTGGTCGGCCGCGGTGGCCTTGTACGGCTCCAGCCGGTCCCAGGGGAAGACGGGGAGCCGGGACGACAGGGAGGGCGGGGTGGGCACGTGCGGGGGCTCGCTTTCTCTTCTCGGCGTCGCGCGCGGAAGCCCGCGGCACGCTGGCGGTGACGTGCGGGACGCGCAGCGACGTCCGGGACACGCGCGACGCGTGGGGCGGGCATACCGCACACCCCGGCATACACCACGGTCCCGTACGGCGTCGCACCGTACGGGACCGTGGTGTCCGCGTGGGCTCAGGCGTCCGGGGCGCGACGTCGACGGCGCGCGCCCGGCGCACGCCGTCGTGCCACGCGTTCCGTCGCGCATCGCGTCACGCGCGGGGACGCGGTCGCGTCACTCGTTGTGCTCCTGCGGCGGCAGCGCGGCCACGAACGGATGGTCCCGGTCGATCAGGCCGAGCTTGCTCGCGCCGCCGGGCGAACCGAGCTCGTCGAAGAACTCGACGTTCGCCTTGTAGAAGTCCTGCCACTCCTCCGGGGTGTCGTCCTCGTAGAAGATCGCCTCCACCGGGCAGACCGGCTCACAGGCCCCGCAGTCGACGCATTCGTCCGGGTGGATGTACAAGGACCGCTTGCCCTCGTAGATGCAGTCGACGGGGCACTCCTCGATGCACGCCTTGTCCTTCAGGTCGACACAAGGCTGCGCGATGACGTAGGTCACGCTGTCGTTCCTCCTCGGTAGGGCCATATCGCGCGGGAGCGCGGCGTCGTCGATGCCCGCATCTAGTATCGCCGTTCCCGGGCACGAGACGAACAAGAGGGTCAGACAGAGCAGTGGAATTCACCATGAGCGGACGGCACGAAGTTCGCATCACCGCCGATGACGTGGGAAAACGTGTATCCGTTCGGAGCCTGACGGACCCCGGGGAACGGGCGGGGCGGCTCACCGACACGGTCGGCGTTCTCACCTCGTGGACACACGGCGTGGTGCAGATCACACGACGGGACGGGGAGACGGTGCGTATTCCGGCCACGCGTCTCGTCGCCGCGAAGGTCGTGCCGCCCACCCCGGCGCGCCGTCGCGGGCTCCCGGCCGCGGGGTACCGCGAGCTGGCGCTCGTCGCCGCGCGGGGCTGGCCCGCGGTGGAGAGCGAGCGGCTGGGCGACTGGACGCTGCGCGCGTCCGGCGGTTTCACCCGGCGGGCGAACTCCGTGCTGCCGCTGGGGGATCCGGGCCTGCCCCTCGACGCCGCGCTCGACCACGTCACCGCCTGGTACGCCCGGCGCGGCCTGCCCGCCTACCTCCAGGTCGCCACCGGGGCCGAGGGCACCGACGAAGCGCTGGCGGCGGCGCTGGACGAGCGCGGCTGGCGGCGCGAGGTCTCGGCCGAGGTGCGGATCGCCGGGCTGGCCCCGGTCGCCGACGTGGCGCAGGAGATGCACGCCGGGCGCACCGCCACCGGGCAGGGCGCTGAGGCGACGGTCGTGCTGAGCCGAACGGTCGACGCCGGGTGGCTGGCGCGCTACCGGCGATCCCGCGAGGCGCCGCCCGAGGTCGCCTCGGTGCTCGGCGGCGGGCCCTCCGTGTGGTTCGCCGCGGTGCCCGGCGAGGGGGCACCGGCCGCCGTGGGGCGGTGCGTGGTCGACGGCCGCTGGGCGGGGTTCGCGGCGGTCGAGGTCGATCCGGCCCGCCGCCGGGAGGGTCTGGCCTCGGCGGTCATGGCCGCACTGGCCCGGCGGGCGCTGGCGGAGGGCGCCTCGGCGGCGTACCTCCAGGTGGAGTCGGACAACGAGCCGGCGCTCGCCCTCTACGAGCGGCTCGGCTTCGCCGCGCACCACCGCTATCACCACTACCGCCACGGCCACCACGACCCCGCGTCGCGGGGCTGAGGGGCGGGCGCACCATGGACCCGACCGTACGGGAACGGTTCTCCGAGGCCGTCCGCGCCGAGCGCCCCGACCTCGCGGTGCTGTGCCTGCTGATCTGCGCGGCGGCCGATCCGGAAGCGGGCGAGGTCTCCCCGCACGCGGGCGGGACCCCGCTCGTCGTCTCCCCGGAGAGCCGGGTGGACGCGATCGTGGACGCCGGGCAGATCGAGCTGGACCGGCTGACCGGGCTGCTGCCCTACGCCACCGGACGCACCCCCGAGGAGTGGGCGGGGGCCCTGGCCGGGCTGCTGGGCGGGCGTGAGGGCTTCCACGGCACCGAGGCGGACTACCAGCGGCTGGACTCCTCCCTGCTCGGGGCGGTCCTGCGGCGCCGGCGCGGGCTGCCGATCCTGCTGTCGGTCGTGTGGCTGGAGGTGGCCCGGCGGGCGGGGGCGCCGGTCCACGGGGTGGGGCTGCCCGGCCACTTCGTCGTCGGCTTCGGCGATCCGCAGGGGCCCGACCACGTGCTGGCCGACCCGTTCGCGGGCGGCCGGCCGCTCTCCCCGGAGGACGCCGGGGCGCTGGTCGCCGGGGCGGGGTTCGGGACGGGCGGGCGGCTGTCCCCGTCCCTGCTGGTCCCGGCCGAACCGCTGGACATCGTGCGGCGGATCCTCGGCAACATCCGGGTCTGGGCCGCGGCCCGCCCGGAGCGCGTCGACGTCCGGCTCTGGGCGGTGGAGTTGTCCCTGCTGCTGCCGCACCACCCGGTGCGGCTCCGGCACGAGCGGGCCCGGTTGCTGGTGGAACGCGGGGACTTCCTCGGCGGCGCACGGGCGCTGGAGGAGTACGCCGACCTCGTCGCGGCGGCCGACCCGGACGCCGCGCGGAGCGCACGCGGTGAGGCGCACGCCGCGCGGGCCCGGCTCAACTGAGCCGGGCCCGGCACGCGGAGTCGCTGCCCGCGCCGCCTACCCGCCGTTCAGCTCGATGACGCCGACCCGCTGCGCCGGGTCCGTCTCCAGCAGCGCGGTGCGGAGCACCCCGGCCACGTCCTCCGGGGTGACCGGCGTGCTGCTGCCGTCCCCGCGCGTGACCAGGACACCGTCGAAGGTGCTGCCGTACAGCTCCTCCAGCGCTTCCAGGTCGTAGTGGTCGACGAGCTTGCCGTCCGGCGTCGCCCGCATCGAGAGGAACTTGGGCAGGGAGCGCTCGGGGCTGAAGCTGATCTCAGCCGTCCCGGCCCGCACGGTGACCAGCCCGGACATGGCGGGCTCGCCGAACTCCTCGATCGCGCGCTCGAACTCCGCGTCGGTGACCTGGGGCGTCTGCTCGCCCACGGGAAGCTCGATCACGGTGTCCTGGCCGGTGGCCGCCCGCTCCCGGTAGGCGGCCTCGACGGTCTCGGCCGCCTGCTCCGGGTCGACGGCCTGCCGCGCCCGGCCCTCGACGACGACCGGCTCGCCGCCCTCGAACCGGATCATCCCGTCCTGGGCACCGCCCGCGCCGCCGCCGAGCTCGGCCAGCGCGGCCCGCAGCTTCTCCTCGTCCACGGTGAAGACGGGCTCGGCCGGGTGCTCACCGCCGACGAGCGAGCCGATCACGGCGATCGGGTTGTACTCGCGCCCCGACACCCCTGCCACGGTGGTCTCGGCGTCGAAGGAGAGCCCGGCGACGCTGGGCTTCAACTCGTGCGGGGTGCCGCCGACGTCGAGCGTGAGCGGTTCCGTCGCCCGGTCTCCGATCCGCCGCTCCAACGAGGCGACGGCCTCCTCCTTGGCGGTACCGCCGATGTCGACGCCGAGCACGGTGGTGCCGTTCGGGACGTCGGCGTGATTCATGAGCAGCCCCGCGCCGTAGGCGATGCCGAGGACGCCGACCACCGCGACACCGACCAGCGTCAGCTTCGAGCGGCCCTTCTTGGCGGGCGGCCGGGACGCCGCCGGAGCCGGTCGGGGCGCGGGCGGCGTGGGCGCGGCGGGCTCGGCGAACGGGTCCGGCGCCGGCTCCCCGGGTCCGGACACCGCCGGGATCCCGCCGGGGGCGGTGTCACCGACGCCGGGCCGGTGCGCGTCGTGCTGCGCCTCGTCCACGTCGTCCACATGGGGTGCGCCGTGCGGCGCGGGTTCGCCGTAGGTGTCGAACTGCGCTCCGGGCGGCGGCGCCAGGACCGACGGCGGCCCTGGGGGCTGCTGTCCGGGACCGTCGACCGTGAACTCCGGCGGCAGCAGCGGCATGTCACCCGTCGCCCCGGTCGTCGGCCCGGCGGGCCCGCCGGGCGGCGGCGCGTGCGGCGCGGGCGCCTGCGGCCGCGTGGTGTCGGTGCCACCGGGCGGCGTCTGCTGCGGCGACACCGGTCCTGCGTCCGGGGCCTGTTGCTCGTCCGGCGGCGGCGGACCGGCGGGCGGCTTGCGGGGCGCGAACCAGGAGCTGGTCTCCCGGCCGCCCGCTCCGGCCTCCGGGGCGGCGGTTCCGGACGGCGGCGTCGGCGGCCCGGCCGCGTCCGGCGCGGGCGCGCCTTCGTCGGCCCGGGCCTCCTCCTCGCTCACCGGCTTGCGCATGACGACCGGCGGAATGGGCCGCGACCCGGGAATGTTGATGCGGATGCGCGTGGTCAGCGTGGTCTCGGTCTTCGGTTCGCCCGGTTCGTTGCCCGCCGGATTCGAACTGTCGGTTTCACGGCTCAAAACAGGATCTCCCGGTTGGGTGCGCCGCACTCATCGATGGGGATGGTGTTGCGAGTACGGCTCGCCGGCGGCACTACCTTACTGGGGGCGTCCGGCAAGGTCTCCTGGACCGTCGAAACGCAACCCTCCGGGTGGCGCGACGGTGGCACAGATCACAGCGAGCACCATGCCGCCGTAGAGGAAGACGTAGGAGCCGAGCGCCGTCCCGAAGAGGAAGTCCCCTTCGGGCCTGGTCCATACCAACAGCACCAGCACGGTGAGGGTCCAGGCGACGGCGGGAACGGCCGCGCCCGCGCGGGTGCGCGTCAGAAGGGAACCGCCCACGCAGACGGCCGCCGTGCCCGCCAGGGCCAGCAGCAGCCCACCGGGGAACCAGGCGGCGTGCACGAGCGTGCCGGTCAGGGCGGTGACGGCGCCGAGCACGCCGAGACCCGCGTAGGAGATCAGCCGGACGGGGCTCACTCGAACACCCCCGCGAACAGGTCGTCATGCGGAGCGCCGGGGACGTGGTCGCCGGGCGGGAGGACGTAGCACTCGACCGTGTGCAGGGGCTGGCCCAGGTGGTTGGAGAGGGCGAACCAGTCGCCGTCCACGACGACCTGCGTCGCGTGGGCGCGCATCGCCGCCGCCTTGGCCGACGCGCAGCCGGGTCCGCCGTCCACGCGGACGGCGACGGCCGCGTCGTCGACGACGCCGGGGACGTCGCACGGGTCCGCCGCGCGCGGGAACGGGTTCCCGGCGAAGACCTCGGGGGCGACGGCGGAGCGCGGCACGCAGTTCCAGTACACCCGGGCGACGCGGTGGGGCTCCCCGCCGACGGACCGGAGGGCCGGGTCGGCCGCCAGCTCGACGGCCCGCACGGCGACCCGGTGGGCCTGGATGTGGTCGGGGTGCCCGTAGCCGCCGTCCGGTCCGTAGGTGACGAGCACCTGGGGCCGCGTCTCCCGGATGACCGAGGCCAGCAGTCCGGCGGCTTCCTCCAGGTCGGCCTGCCAGAAGCACTCGGGACGGTCGTTCTGCGGCGCGCCCATCATGCCGGAGTCCCGGTAGCGCCCGGTGCCGCCGAGGAATCGGTGGTCGGTGACGCCGAGTTCGCGCAGGGCCGCCCGCAGCTCCCCGACGCGGTGGGGGCCGAGGGCGTCCTCCCGGTCGGGGGCGAGGTGCGCGAGGGCCGGCGGGATCACCTCGCCCTCCTCGCCCAGGGTGCACGTCACCAGGGTGACGCGCGCGCCCTCGGCCGCGTACTTGGCCATCGTGGCGCCGTTGTTGATGGACTCGTCGTCCGGGTGCGCGTGCACCAGCAGCAGCCGGCGGTCGGAGGAGGGAGCGGACTCGGTCATGGGCCGAGCCTACGCGCCGCCCGTCAGAAGCTGACGCTGCCCAGCATGTCCGCGACGCTCGTCGTGAAGTCGCTGATGGTGGGCGCGATCGACGAGCTGGCGAGGTAGAACCCCAGCAGCATGCAGACCACGGCGTGCCCCGCCTTCAGCCCCGACTTCTTGATCAACAAGAAGACGATGATCGCCAGCAGCACCACCGCCGAAATCGAGAGTGCCACGGCGGTTCACCTCCAAGACTGCGTCGTTGTACGAGTCAAAAGATCGGACAGTCATACGATCGAACATGTCATAGCGGTTTATGACACGGGGATAGCACGACATGCATACCCACGCATCCACGCCGCGCAACTGATCATAACGACCCGTGAGCCCGCACGAGTCGGTGCACGGGAGCAGACGGGGGCGCACGCCTCCGTCCGACGGCTTCATCAACGCGTGTGCCGACAAGGGCTGTTGACCGCACGCGGGCTCACCACGACGCGGCACGGCTCGCGCCGCGCGGCGCGCGACGGGCGGTGGGGGGAGGCCCCGGCGACGCCACGTCCCCGGAGGTCGGAGACCGACCCCGCGGCGCGATGCGCCAGGTGCTAAACAGCCCTGCACTCGCCGGCCCCCGATCTGCCCTGACGGGCATCGCTCGTCGTCACCGGCGCATTACCCCTCCGGTGCGGGCCCGCAAACGCCGACCCCCGCACAGCGGTGTAGGTCACACGTACGCTCGGCCCATGCCACCCAACACCCGTAGCTCGGAAAGCTTCCCGCGTCAGCACGCCCGGACCCAGCGCTTCACCCTCGGCGCGCCCCGGTCCTTCTCCGTCGCCCCCGACGGCTCACGCGTCACCTTCCTCCGCTCCCCCGGCGGCGACGCCCGCGCACAGGCCCTGTGGGTGCACGAGGTGAACGGGGACGACGCGCCGCGCGCGTACCCGGCCGCCGACCCGCGGGCGCTCCTCGGCGGCGCCGCCGAGGAGCTCTCCCCCGAGGAACGCGCCCGGCGTGAACGCAGCCGGGAGGGCTCGGCGGGGATCGTCGGGTACGCGACGGACGCCGCCGTGGAGCTGGCCGCCTTCGCCCTCTCCGGCCGCCTCTTCGTGGCCGAGCTGCGGGCGGGCACCGCGCGCGAGCTCCCCTCGGCGACACCGGTGGTGGACCCGCGCCCCTCCCCCGACGGACGGCGCGTCGCGTACACGGCCCGGGGCACCCTGCGGGTCGTGCACGCCGACGGCACCGGCGACCGCCCGCTCGCGGAACCCGAGGCGGACACCGTCACATACGGCCTGGCCGAGTTCATCGCGGCCGAGGAGATGAAGCGCAGCCGGGGCTTCTGGTGGTCCCCCGACAGCCGCCGACTGCTCGTCGCCCGGGTCGACGACGCCCCGGTGCGACGGTGGTGGATCGCGGACCCGGCGCACCCGGAGAGCCGTCCCACCGACGTGGCCTACCCGGCCGCCGGCACCCCCAACGCCGAGGTGACGCTCCGGCTCCTGGACGCCGACGGACGCGACGCGGACGACGGGCCCGGCCTCGACGTCGCGTGGGACCGCGAGACCTACCCCTACCTCGTCGCGGTCCACTGGTCGGGCGGCGGCCCTCCGCTGCTCCTCGTCCAGGCCAGGGACCAGCGCACCCAGCAGTACCTCACCGTGGACGTGGACAGCGGGCGGACGACGCCGCTGCTCACCGAGACGGACCCGGCCTGGCTGGAGATCATCCCCGGCACCCCCGCCTGGGCACCCGGCGAGCGGCTCGTGCGCGTCAGCGACGCGACGGGGGCGCGCGCCCTGCACGTCGGGGACGCCGTCCTCAGCGATCCGGCCCTGCACGTCCGGGCCGTCCTGGACATCGGCGAGCACGACGTGCTCTTCAGCGCCTCCTCCGACACCACGGGCGAGGTCGCCGTCCACCGCGCCGCGCTCGACGGCAGCGGCGGCGGCCGGGTCTCCGGCGCGGCTGCCGGGGACGCCGGGGGGACGACGCCCCACCACGCCTCCGCCGTGCGCGGCGGCGACACCCTGGTGCTCGTCACCGCGCACCTGGGCGAGCCCGGCGCCCGCGCCGAGATCAACGGCCACCTCGTCCCGTCGTTCGCCGAGACGCCCGTGCTGCGGGCCGCTCCGACACTCCTGCGCGCGGGCGCACGCCGCATCCCGGCCGCCGTGCTGCTGCCCACCGGCCACCGGGAGCAGGACGGCCCGCTGCCCGTCCTCCTCGACCCCTACGGCGGCCCGCACGGCCAGCGCGTGGTCGCCGCCCACAACGCGTACCTGACCTCGCAGTGGTTCGCCGACCAGGGCTTCGCCGTCGTCGTCGCGGACGGCCGGGGCACGCCCGGCCACTCCCCCGCGTGGGAGAAGGCCATCGCGGGGAACATCGCGGACGTCGTGCTGGAGGACCAGGTCGACGCCCTCCACGCGCTGGCCGCCGACCACCCGCTGGACCTCACCCGGGTGGCGATCCGGGGCTGGTCCTTCGGCGGCTACCTCGCCGCGCTCGCGGCACTGCGCCGACCCGACGTCTTCCACGCGGCCGTCGTCGGCGCGCCGGTGACCGACGTGCGGCTCTACGACACGCACTACCAGGAGCGCTACCTCGGGACGCCGCAGGAACACCCGGAGGTCTACCGGGCCAACTCCGTCGTGGACGACGCCGGGCTGGTCGGCGCGCGCGCCCCGCAGCGGCCGATGATGCTCGTCCACGGCCTCGCGGACGACAACGTCGTCGTCGCGCACACCCTGCGGCTGTCCTCCGCGCTGCTGGCCGCCGGCCACCCGCACGAGGTGCTGCCGCTCTCCGGCGTCACCCACATGACGCCGCAGGAGGAGGTGGCGGAGAACCTGCTGCTCCTCCAGGTCGCCTTCCTCCGCCGCACCCTCGGCCTCGCCACCGACGCCGCCGGGTCCTGACGCCGCAACGACGGTGCCGCCCGGCCCCTTTCACAGGGGTCGGGCGGCACCGTCGTCCCAGGGCCGGTGTGCGGCCTGCCGGGTCACTTCTCCAGGCGCCTCAGGGCCTCGTCCATGACGATCTCCTTGCCGCTGGAGAGCGCGTCGCCGTCCTCCGGGAAGTGGCAGGCGGTCAGATGACCGTCCCGGTTGCCGGAGAGCTGCACGAGCGGCGGCTCCTCCGTCGCGCAGACGTCCTGCGCCTTCCAGCACCGGGTGCGGAAGCGGCAGCCGGAGGGCGGGTTGATCGGCGAGGGCACGTCGCCGGTGAGGCGGATGCGCTCACGCTGGGGCGCGTCGTCGTCGTGCAGCGAGGCCTCGGGCACCGCCGAGAGCAGCGCGTGGGTGTAGGGGTGGCGCGGCGCGTTGTACAGCGAGTCGCGGTCACCGACCTCCACGACCTTGCCGAGGTACATGACGGCGAGGCGCTGCGAGAAGTGCCGGACGATCGCCAGGTCGTGCGCGATGAAGACGAAGGCGATGCCCAGTTCCTTCTGCACGTCCTGGAGCAGGTTCACGACCTGCGCCTGGATGGAGACGTCCAGCGCGGAGACGGGCTCGTCGGCGACGATGAGCTTCGGCTCCAGCGCCAGGGCGCGGGCCACCCCGATGCGCTGCCGCTGACCGCCGGAGAACTCGTGCGGGAAGCGGTTGAAGTGCTCCGGGTTCAGGCCGACGATCTCCAGCAGCTCGCGCACCCGGGCCTCCCGGCCGCCGGGGGGCTCGATGCCGTTGATCTCCATCGGCGCGCTGATGATCTTCCCGACGGTCTGCCGGGGGTTCAGCGACGAGTACGGGTCCTGGAAGATCATCTGGATCTCGGACCGGATCGGGGCGAGCTGCTTGCGCCCCGCGCGGGTGATGTCCTGGCCCCGGTAGGTGATGCGGCCGTCGGTGGGCTCCAGCAGCCGCGTCAGCATCCGTCCGGTCGTGGACTTGCCGCAGCCGGACTCGCCGACCAGACCGAAGCTCTCGCCCGGGAACACCTGGAGGTCGACGCCGTCCACCGCCTTGACCGCGCCCACCTTCCGCTTGAACGGAAAGCCCCCGTAGACGGGGAAGTGCATGGTCAGGTTCTCGGCGGTCAGCAGCGGCTCCCCCGTGGCCGGGAGCGTGTCCTTCGGCTCGGTCAGGGTGAGTTCGTCACTCATGGTTCGGTCTCCCTAGCCCAGCCGGGGCTTGATCTGCTCGACGAAGAGGGTCTGCTTCTGCTCGGCCGTCAGGTGGCAGGCGGAGGCACGGCCCGCGCCGAGCTCGGGGCGGTCGGTGGTGCACAGGGTCCCGCCCACCTCGCTCCGGAACCCGCAGCGCGGGTGGAAGGCGCAGCCGGAGGGCGGGTTGAGCAGCGAGGGCGGGTTGCCGGGGATCGGCATGAGCTTCTCGTGGACGTTGCCGCTCAGGCTGGGCATGGACGACAGCAGACCCCAGGTGTAGGGGTGCCGGGGCGCCCGCAGCACCTCGGCGGCCGATCCGCGCTCCACCGCCCGGCCGCCGTACATCACCATGATGTCGTCGGCCATCTCGGCGATGACGCCGAGGTCGTGGGTGATGAAGATGATCGAGGAGCCGAACTCCTGCTGGAGGTCCTTGAGCAGGTCGAGGATCTGCGCCTGCACGGTGACGTCCAGGGCGGTCGTCGGCTCGTCCGCGATGATCAGGTCGGGGTCGCAGACCAGGGCCATCGCGATCATCGCGCGCTGCCGCATACCCCCGGAGAACTGGTGGGGGTAGTCGTCGACGCGGGTCTTCGGGTGCGGGATGCCGACCTTGGTCAGCATCTCGATGGCCCGCTCCCGGGCCTCCTTCTTGCTGGCGCCCGTGTGCTTGCGGAACGGCTCCATGATCTGCCGGCCGATCGTGTAGAACGGCGACAGCGCGGTCAGCGGGTCCTGGAAGATCATGGCCATCTTGTTGCCGCGGAGCTTCTCCAGGGTCTTCTCCCTGGCGCCGGTCAGCTCCTGGCCGTCCAGCACGATCTCCCCGGTGACCGTGGTCGTCTTCGGGTTGTGCAGGCCGAGCACCGTCAGGTTCGTCACCGACTTGCCGGAGCCCGACTCGCCGACGATGCCGAGGGTTCTGCCCCGCTCCAGGTCGAACGAGAGACCGTCGACGGCCTTGACGATGCCGTCCTCGGTGGAGAACTGCACCCGCAGGTCGCGGACCGACAGGAAGGCGTCCCGCCCGGTCGGGGCCGGGGCGTCCTCGGTCTTGGTGAGTGTGGTCACGGGAAGTACTCCTAGCCCAGCCGCACGCGGGGGTCGATGTAGGCGTAGGCCGCGTCGACGACGACGTTGCACATCAGGATGAACGTCGCGCCGATGAGCATCACGCCCATGGTGAGAGGCAGGTCGATGTTCGTCACCGCGTCCACGGCCAGGCGGCCGATGCCGGCGAGGCTGAAGGTCATCTCGGTGACGATGGCACCGCCGAGCAGGGCGCCCAGGTCCATGCCCAGGATGGTGACGATGGGGATGAGCGAACCGCGCCAGGCGTAGCGGAAGAACACGTAGGGGCGCGACATGCCCTTGGCGCGGGCCGTCCTGACGTGCTCCTCCTGCAACTGCTCGATCATGCTGGAGCGCGACATACGCGTGTACTGCGCGGTGAAGATGAGCGCCATGACGAACCAGGGGATCAGCAGGCCGGTGAACCAGCCCAGCGGATCCTCGGTGATGGGCACATAGCGTGGCGATTCCATGATGCCGCTGCTGAAGACCAGCGCACCCAGCACGATCGGCCCGAGGAAGTAGATCTGCATCGAGCTGAAGACCAGCGACATGGAGCTCAGGGTCTTGTCCGTGACCGTGCCCTTCTTGGCGGCCGCCATGAGGCCGGCGCCGAGGCCCAGGGTGAGGAAGATGACCAGCCCGCCGAGCGACAGGGACAGCGTGAGGGGCAGACGGTCGACGATCGTGTCCCAGACCATCAGGTCGGTGTTGAACGAGACACCGAGGCAGGGCGCGTCACACCGGCCGACCGAGAAGTCCCGGCCCATGACGATGCCGCGCATGAACTCCCAGTACTGCTGGGCGATCGGATCGTTGAGGCCGAGGTTGTCTCTGATGATGTCCTTGGCGGCCTCGGTGCAGTTCTTTCCGCACGCCAGCACTGCGGGGTCACGCGGGGCGGCGAAGAAGATGAGGAAGGTGAACGCGCTGATCAGGATCAGGATCACGAACGCGCTGCTCAGCCGTCGGATGAGAAATCGAAGCATGGGAGTCCGCTGCTCTCGGGGTGGCGGCAGGGGGTCTGGGAGAGGAGACGTTGGACCTGCGAACGGCCCCCGGGAACGCGCGCTCCGCCGCGCGCACGTTCCCGGGGACCCGGTTCAACGGGGTGTTACGACTTCAGGAACAGCCGGGAGACGTCGATGTAGCTCTTCTCGGAGCTGTACCGGGCGCCGCCCACGTTCGATCCGTGGATCTGCAGCTGCTTGGTGAAGTAGAGCGGAGCCGCCGGGTTGATCTCCTCGACGATGTACCGGTGGAGCTTCTGCCACTCGGTGGTGGCCTCCTCCGGGTCCGTGATCTTCAGGATCCGGTCGATCTCGGAGTTGACCTTGTCGTCGTTGATGTGCGAGTAGACGGCCGAACCGTCGGCGAGCTGGTCACCGTCGTACAGCGGCGGGATGACGGTGGAGATGGACGGCCAGTCCTGGCCCCAGCCGGTCATGTAGATGTCCAGGCCGTTGTCGACCTTGCCGACCCGCTCGTAGTAGGTGGCCTGGTCGATCTCCTTCTTCTCGACCTCGAAGCCGGCCTTCTCCAGCGCCTTCTCGATGATGATGGCCTGCTCCTGGCGGTGCGGCACGTTGGCGTAGCCGTAGACCAGGCTCTGGCCCTCGGCGCCGGCCTCCTTCAGGAGCTCCTTGGCCTTCTCGATGTCACCCTGCGGGTTCTCGATCTTGCCGTAGGGGTCGTAGCCCTTCTCGTAGCCCGGGACGGTCGGGGCGAGCAGACCGCCGGCCGGCTCACCGCCGTAGGAGCCACCGTCGGGACGGAGGATGTCGGCGTTCGGGAGGGCGTAGGTGATCGCGTCGCGGATCTTCTTGTCCTTGATGCGGTCCATGTTCATGTTGAGCTGCCAGACGTAGGGCGCGTAGCCCTTGATCGTCCGGGCGTTCGTCTCCTCGTTGGAGACGATGCTCTTGATCTGCGAGGTGTCCACGGCGCCGCTGAACTGGATGCCGTTCTTGGCGTCACCGCGGTCGGCGGCGAGGCGCTTGGACTGGTCCACGCGGTCGTGGTTGAACGTGATGTCCCAGCCGTCCACGAAGGCGTGACGCTTCGGGTCGGTCTCGGCGCTCCACTCGTCGTTGCGGACGAGCTTCATGTTCTTGCCGGAGTTGACCTCGTCGATCTTGTACGGACCGATCGCGGTCGGCTTCTGGTCGTACTTCTCCTTCGTGTCCTTCTCCTCGGGCACGATGGAGTAGCCGGCCATGGCCAGGGCCTGCGGCAGGTCCGGGCGCGGCGTGTCGAACTTGAAGACGACGGTCTTGTCGTCCGGCGTCTCCAGGACGTCGTCCGGCAGGTGGTCGCCGTTGTACGGGCCCTCGGGCAGGGCCTCGCGGTACTTGGTGCCCTCACCCGACAGCCACTGCTGCAGGTAGGTCGGGCCGTCGGTGATGTGCTTGGCGTACAGGCGCTCGACGGTGTGGCGGACGTCGCCCGAGTCGATCGGGTCGCCGTCCTCGTCCTTGATGCCGTCCTTGAGCGTGAACGTCCAGACCTTGCCGCCCTCGGAGGGGGTACCGGAGTCGGTGGCTATGTCACCGACGACGGTCAGGCCGCCCTCGTCGTCCTCCACGAAGGTGGTGAGACCGCGGTGGATGAGCACCGACAGCAGACCGGCGTCGCTGACGTAGATCTGACCCGGGTCCAGGTGCGAGAAGTCCGTCTGCTGGTAGACGCGGATCGTGCCGCCTTCGCGGGAGCCCTCGACCGGTGCGGCCGGGCCCTTGGAGGCCTCGGCGTCACCGTAGGCGACGGCCTCGGACTGCTCCTTGGCGTCGTCCTGCGTCTTGGAGTCGTCCTTCGTCTGCGAGTCGCTGTCGCCGCCGCAGGCGGTCAGGGCGAGAGAGCCCACCGCGATGGCGACCACCGCGGTGCGCGCTCTGCGCGTGGAAAGGAGCCTCATGGAGTTTCTCCACCTGCCTGTTGTCGTGATCAGTTGCGCTGCCTGACGGGCCCGGTCGCCCGGCGCAGGGGTGGCAGCCCCCCTGCCAACGGACGGCTCAGCGTCCAGCCTTGGGGTCGATGGCGTCCCGTACGGAGTCACCGAGGAGGTTGAAGCTCACGATGAAGATGACCATCGCGATGCCGGGGAAGAGCATGTAGACGGGGTTGTCCTGGTAGATCTCCCCTGCTCGCTGGAACATCCGGCCCCAGTCGGGCGTCGGTTCCGTGTACCCGATGCCGACGTAGGAGAGGAAGGCGACGGACAGGATCGCCATGGGCAGCATGAGCGTGCCCTGCACCAGGATCGGTGTGTAGAGGTTGGGCAGCAGCTCCTTGCGGAGGATGCGCCACCGGGAGGCGCCGGAGACCTTGGCGGCCTCGACGAACTCCCGCTCGCGAAGGGAGAGCGTCGCGCTGCGCACGAGGCGGGCCATGCCCATCCAGCCGAGGAAGGACAGGATGATCAGCATCGCGAGGAACCGGACGTAGACCGGCGTCTCCTTGTCCGGCGCCACGAAGAGGGCCACGACCACCGGCATGGTGGAGATGAGGAAGAGCTGGCTGGGCAGCGCCATGAAGAAGTCGGTGACGCGACCGATCCAGTAGTCGGTCTTGCCGCCGAAGAACCCGCCGACCAGGCCGAGGAGCACCCCGAGGATCACCGAGACGATGGTGACCGGGACGGCCGTGTAGAGCGAGGTCCGCATGCCGTAGAGCAGCTGCATCATGACGTCGCGGCCGAGGTCGGGCTCGACACCGAACCAGTGATCGCCCGAGACACCGCCGGGGCTGCCCGTGGGGTAGCCGAAGGGGTCGAGCAGCGACATGTCCTCGAGCCCGTAGAACGTGTACGGGTCCTTGCCGTAGATCCAGCCGACCACCGGCGCCAGCGCCGCGATGGCGAAGAAGAAGATGACCACACAGCCGGCGATCACGCCGGTGCGGTCGCGCTTGAAGCGCATCCACATGAGCTGGCCGGGGGACCGGCCGGCCGTCGTGCCCTGGGTCGTGTCGGTCTTCTCCTCGGTCAGGGAAGCCGATTCCCCGGCAGTGGTGGTGTCGTTCCCGGCTGTCGCAGCCTGGGGAGGACTCGTCATCGCGTTGTGCCCCCGCGCTCTGTTTTTGGCGGAACCCGGTCATTCGGTGGCACTAGGTGTGCCATTGGGATGAGCGGACTCTTGCAACCCGTGGACTGCGGCGTCAAGAGTTTCCGGCGCGCTGGGGAGGCACCGCCCGATTCTTGAGCAAAGGTTATGCAGATCGAGGTCCATACGTGCTTGACAACGATCGTTAACATCGGGCATTTGATCACATACAGTGCGTCTTCGTCGGTGATCTGTCCGCAACCAGAACGAGGCGGCACCGATATACGAACCGTGGTTGTACGAACACCTAAGGCCCGCCGGGGGGACAATGCAGACGCAACGCCCGTAGATCCCGGCGCCCTCAGGCGCCGGGATCGGTTGTTACCCATGAGGAACACGGTGTACACACAGCGGCACCGGCCGGTGCCGCCGAGGTCAGCCCTCCGGGTGCGTGAGGTCGGGCCGGTCCTCGGCGAAGAAGCAGGCGGAGTCGTGGTGGGCGGGGCCCTCCGCGTACCGGTACTCCGCCGGTACCGCCAGCGGCGGCACCTCCAGGGCGCACCGCTCCGCCGCCTTCCAGCAGCGCGTGCGGAACCGGCAGCCGGAGGGCGGGTTCGCCGGTGAGGGGACGTCGCCGGTGAGGATGATGCGCTCCCGCTCCTCCGCCAGCTCCGGGTCGGGCACCGGGACGGCCGACAGCAGGGCCTGGGTGTAGGGGTGCGTCGGGTGCTCGTAGATCTCGTGGTCGGTGCCCAGCTCGACGATCCTGCCGAGGTACATCACGCCGACGCGGTCCGAGATGTGGCGGACCACGGACAGGTCGTGCGCGATGACGATGTAGGCGAGCCCGAACTCCTTCTGGAGCCGCTCCATCAGGTTGACGACCTGCGCCTGCACCGAGACGTCCAGCGCCGAGACCGGCTCGTCGGCGACGATGATCTCCGGGTTGAGGGCCAGCCCCCGGGCGATGCCGATGCGCTGCCGCTGCCCGCCGGAGAACTGGTGCGGGTACCGGTTGATGTACTCCGGGTTCAGCCCGACGACGTCCAGCAGCTCCTGGACGCGCGTGCGCCGGCTCCCCTTCGGTGCCACCTCGGGGTGGATGTCGAAGGGCTCCCCGATGATGTCGCCGACCGTCATGCGCGGGTTGAGCGAGGTGTAGGGGTCCTGGAAGACCATCTGGATGTTGCGGCGCACGGCCTTGAGGCCCCGGCGCGAGAGGGTGGCGACATCCTCGCCCTTGTAGAGAATCTGTCCGGCGGTGGGCCGCTCCAGGCTGACGAGCAGCTTGGCGACGGTCGACTTGCCGCAGCCGGACTCGCCGACGATGCCGAGCGTCTCCCCCCGGTGCAGGTCGAAGGAGACGCCGTCCACGGCCCGGACCGCGCCGACGTGCTTGCGGAAGATCACCCCCTGGGTCAGCGGGAAGTGCTTGACGAGGTCCCGGACCTCCAGGATGACCTCGCCGCGCTCCTGCGGGCTCCGCTCGGGGCGCTGCGCGGTGGGGACGGAGGCGGGCTCAGCCATACATCGTCTCCTTCCAGAAGTGGCAGCCGCTCGCCCGTCCGGGGACGGGGGCGCCGTCCCGCTCGGTGACCTCGTACAGCGGCGGATCGTCGACGGCGCACACGTCCCGCGCCTGCGGGCAGCGGGGGTGGAAGGGGCAGCCGGGCGGGATGCGCAGCAGGTTGGGCGGCAGCCCCTTGATCGCGTACAGCTCCTGGCCCTTCTGGTCGAGGCGGGGGATGGAGTCCAGCAGGCCGCGGGTGTAGGGGTGGGCCGGGCGCTTGTAGAGGGCGTGCACGGGGGCCGTCTCCACGATCCGGCCCGCGTACATGACGGCGATCTTGTCCGCGACGTCGGCCACGACGCCGAGGTCGTGGGTGATGAGGATCAGGCCCATGCGGTACTCGCGCTGGAGATCCGCGAGCAGCTCCATCACCTGGGCCTGCACCGTGACGTCCAGGGCCGTCGTCGGTTCGTCGGCGATGATCAGCTCGGGCTCCAGCGCCATCGCCATCGCAATCATGATGCGCTGGCGCATGCCGCCGGAGAACTGGTGCGGGAAGTCCCCGGCCCGCTGCGCGGCGGCCGGGATGCGCACCCGATCCATCAGCTCGACGGCCTTCGCCCTCGCCACCTTCCGGGAGTCCCCCCGGTGCACCTGGAACATCTCCGCGAGCTGGTAGCCCACGCTCAGCACGGGGTTCAGCGAGGAGAGGGCGTCCTGGAAGATCATCGCCATCCGGGCGCCGCGCACGCGCCGCCGCGCGTCGGGGGTCAGGGTCAGCAGGTCCTGGCCCTGGAAGAGGATCCGGCCGCCCGTGACGTAGCCGGGCGGCGAGTCGAGGATGCCCATCACCGCCTGCGCGGTGACCGACTTGCCCGACCCCGACTCCCCGAGGACGGCGAGCGTCTGCCCGGCGTCCACCGAGTAGTCGACGCCGTTGACGGCCCGGACCACGCCGTCGCGGGTGCGGAACTCCACGTACAGGTCGCGCACGTCAAGCAGTGGGGGCACCTGCGGTCAACTCCTCAGCGCAGCTTGGGGTCGAGGGCGTCGCGCACCGCGTCGCCGAGCATGATGAACGCCAGCACCGTCAGGCTCAGCGCGGCGGCCGGGTAGAGCAGGATGTGCGGCGCGTTGCGGAACTGCATGCCGTCGGAGGCGTTGGAGATGTCCACCCCCCAGGAGACGGTCGGCGGTCGGAGCCCGACGCCGAGGAAGCTCAGGGTGGCTTCCAGGGCGATGTACGTGCCCAGCGCGATCGTCGCGACGACGATGACGGGTGCGACGGCGTTCGGGGTGATGTGCCGCAGCAGGATGCGGGTGTGTCCCGCGCCCAGTGCCTGCGCGGCGTGCACGTAGTCGTTCTGCTTGGCCGTGATGACGGCACCGCGCGCGATACGGGCGATCTGCGGCCAGGCCAGGGCCGTGATGACGCCCACGACCGGCCAGATGCCGTCCACGGTGATCATGGCGAGGAACACCAGGGCGCCGAGGATGATCGGGATGCCGAAGAAGATGTCGGTGAGCCGTGACAGCAGGGTGTCGGCGGCGCCTCCGAAGTAGCCCGCGAGGCCGCCGAAGAGGGCGCCGAGCAGGGCGACGCCGAGCGTCGCGCAGACGCCGACGGTCACCGAGGCGCGGGCTCCGTACACGGTGCGGGTGTAAACGTCGCAGCCCTGCGTGTCGAAGCCGAACCAGTGGCCGGGCTCGGCGCCGCCGAGTGACCGGCTGATCCGGCACTCCAGCGGATCACCGGTGGCGATCAGCTGCGGCCAGACGGAGATGACCACGAGAAAGAGGATGACCAGGCCGGAGACGATGAACACCGGCCGCCGCCGCAGGTCGTGCCAGGCGTCGGACCACAGGCTGCGGGCCGCCTCCTGCTCCGGCCCCCCGTCCGGTCCGCGCCGGCCGTCGCCCTCCAGCGTCTCGCCCTCGGCGTAGGCGAGGTCGGCGGATACGCCCGCGCCGCCGATCGCCCGCCGGGGCTCGGGGGCGCCCGGGGTGGGGTAGGTGTGCGGCTCCTGGGGCTCGTTCGGCTCAGGCATAGCGAATCCTCGGGTCGAGCACGGCGTACAGGAGGTCCACGAGCAGGTTGGCGAGCAGGAAGATCAGCACGAGGATCGTCACGAAGCCGACCACGGTGGGCGAGTTCTGCCGCAGGACGCCCTGGAAGAGCTGGTAGCCCACGCCCTGGATGTTGAAGATCCGCTCGGTCACGAGCGCCCCGGCCATGAGGCTGCCGACGTCCGTCCCGAGGTAGGTCACCACCGGGATCAGCGAGTTGCGCAGCAGGTGGCGCGTGGTGATGCGGCGGCGGCGCAGCCCCTTGGCCACGGCGGTGCGGACGTAGTCGGCGCGGGCGTTCTCCGCCACCGACGTCCGGGTGAGCCGGGTGACGTAGGCGAGCGAGACGAGCGCGAGGATCAGCCCGGGGAGGATCAGCTCGTTGAGGGGCGCCTCGGGGCTGACCGCCGGGGCCGTCCAGCCGAGCTTCACGCCGAAGAGGAACTGGGCGAGCACCCCGGTGACGAAGGTGGGGATGGCGATGACGACGAGGCTCAGCAGCAGCACCGAGGAGTCCACGCCGCCGCCCCGGCGCAGCCCGGAGACGACGCCGAGCACGATGCCGAGGACCAGCTCGAAGGCGATGGCCACCAGCATCAGCCGGAACGAGATGGGGAAGGCGGTGACCAGCAGGTCCATGACGGGCCGCCCGTTGAAGGCGGTGCCGAAGTCCCCGGTGAAGATGTTCCGCATGTAGAGCAGGTACTGCTGCCACACGGGCTTGTCGAGGTTGAACTCGGCGCGCAGCCGGGCCGCGGTCGCCGGGTCGGGGGTGCGGTCGCCGAACAGGGCGGCGACCGGATCGCCGAGGGCGTGCACCATGATGAAGATCAGGAACGTCGTCCCGATGAAGACCGGGACCATCTGGAGCAGGCGCCGGATGACGTAGTGCCCCACGGGCCTCCCTCCTCAGCTACGACCGGGGCCGGTCACCGCGCGAGCGGCGGACCGGCCCCGGTGGGCGATCAGTTGACCGTGATCTCGCTGTAGACGGGGACGGAGAAGGGGTTGAGGCGGACGTCGTCCACCCGGTCCGAGTAGCCGGCCGTGCCGTTCTGGTACCACAGCGGGACGGCCGGGAGGTCCTCGGCGAGCACCCGCTCGGCGTCCTGGAAGGTCTCGACGGCTTCGCTCTGGTCGGCCGCCGCGTTGGCCTCGTCCACCAGCCGGTCGAACTCGCCGCTGCTGTAGCCCGCGTCGTTGGACGAGGCGTCCGTGTAGTACAGCGGCTGGAGGAAGTTCTGGATGAGCGGGTAGTCCATCTGCCAGCCGGCCCGGAACATGCCGGTCATGCGGTCGGCGCTGATCTGCTCACGGAACTCGGCGAACGTCGCGACGGGGTTGACGCGGCAGGCGTTGTTGTCGTCCATGACGTTGTTGATGCTGTTGCAGACGGCGTCCATCCACTGCCGGTGCGAGCCGGTGTCCACGTTGGAGGTCAGGGTGACGGAGCCGCCGGGCAGGCCGCCGCCGTCCTCGATGAGCTGCCGGGCCCGCTCGGGGTCGTAGGTGCAGGCGTCCCCGCACAGCCCCTCCTCGTAGCCGCCGTCCTCGCCGAGCACCGGGGAGGTCCAGTCGGTGGCCGGGGTGCGGGTGTCGCCGTAGATCTGGGTGGTGATCTCGTCCCGGTTGATGGCCATCGAGAGACCGCGCCGCACGTCGGCGGCCTCGTCGCCCTCCCACTCCTCCTGGTAGAGGGGGAAGGTGATGGTCTGGATGATGCCGGCGGGCTGGTTGATGTAGCGCCCGTCGAGGTCCTGTTCGGCGTTGCGCACCTGGGAGGCGGGGATGTCGTCGGTGACGTCCAGGTTGCCCGCCTGGAGGTCGGTGTAGGCGGTGTTGTTGGAGGTGTAGACGATCAGCTCGACGCCCTCGTTCTGCGGCTCGTCCTCCCCGCTGTACTCGTCGTACGTCGACAGCCTCATGGACTGACCGCGGTTGTAGGACTCCACCTGGTACGGCCCGTTGCCCACCGGCCGCTCCAGCCAGGCCTCGTGGTCGTCGAAGAAGAGCTGCGGCAGCGGGGCGTAGGCGGTGTAGCCGAGCGTCTCGGGCCACAGGGAGAACTTCTGGGTGAGGGTGACGCGGAAGGTCTGCTCGTCGACGACCTCCAGGCCCGACATCTCCTCGGCCGTGGGCTCGGCGCCCTCGTCCTCGGGGTGGACCTCGTCGTAGCCCTCGATGAACTGGAAGAAGTACGCGTTGACCTGGTTGTTGTCCAGGTTGGCGCCGTAGTTCCAGGCGTCGACGAAGGAGCTGGCCGTCACCTCGGTGCCGTCCGAGAACGTCCAGCCCTCCTTGATCTTCACCGTGAAGGTCTGCTGGTCGTCCGTCTCGATGGACTCGGCCATGGCGTCCTTGGCCTCGCCGGTCTCCGGGTCGTACTCCTTGAGACCCGTGAAGATCATGTCCAGGACCTTGCCGCCCTGCACCTCGTTGGTGTTCGCGGGCTCCAACGGGTTCTGCGGGTCGCCCCACGACGCCCGGACGACGCCGTCACCGCCGCCGCCACCGTCCCCGCCGCCGCAGGCTCCGGCGGCCAGGGCGACCGTCGTCACC
Source organism: Streptomyces chumphonensis (assembly GCF_014779715.1). Lineage (GTDB taxonomy): Bacteria > Actinomycetota > Actinomycetes > Streptomycetales > Streptomycetaceae > Streptomyces > Streptomyces chumphonensis. The sequence continues at coordinate 177,036 of NZ_JACXYU010000010.1, read as the reverse complement.
GTCGCGACGGCCCAGCCGACACGCCTGGCTCCGCGCATGAGGTGCCTCCTCGTCCTGTGGTCACTTTCCGCCCATACCACTCCTTTCGGGCGTGCCCCGCACGTGTGCCACTCGGCCGGGCGCCGAAGAGAAACCCAGAAACCCCCGTGTGGCCCCCTGGCGGGGCCCCACGGGGGCCGGAGAAACGACGGACGGGCCGGTCGCGGCGGAAGGTACTCCGCCGCGACCGGCCCGTCGTGGTGCGTCGGCCCCTGCGGGCCGGACGTCAGCGCTTGGCGCGGCTCACGGCGCGGGCGCGCTCCCGCGCGTCGAGGTTCACCTTGCGGATGCGCACCGTGTCGGGCGTCACCTCGATGCACTCGTCCTCGCGGCAGAACTCCAGTGACTGCTCCAGGGAGAGCTTGCGCGGCGGCACCAGGTTCTCCGTGGTGTCGGAGGAGGCGGCCCGCATGTTGGTGAGCTTCTTCTCCTTGGTGATGTTCACGTCCATGTCGTCGGCGCGGGAGTTCTCACCGATGATCATGCCCTCGTACACCTCGGTGCCCGGCTCGACGAAGATCGTGCCGCGCTCCTGGAGGTTCAGCATGGCGTAGGCCGTGGCCGCGCCGGACCGGTCCGCGACGAGGGAGCCGCTGTTGCGGGTGCGCAGGTCCCCGAACCACGGCTCGTGCCCCTCGGAGATGGAGTGGGCGATACCCGTGCCGCGCGTCTCCGTCAGGAACTCCGTGCGGAAGCCGATGAGGCCGCGCGAGGGGACGATGAACTCCATGCGCACCCAGCCGGAGCCGTGGTTCGTCATGGTCTCCATGCGGCCCTTGCGGCTCGCCATGAGCTGGGTGATGGCGCCGAGGAACTCCTCGGGGGCGTCGATCGTCATGCGCTCGACGGGCTCGTGGACCTTGCCGTCGATCTCCTTGGTGACGACCTGCGGCTTGCCGACGGTCAGCTCGAAGCCCTCGCGGCGCATCGTCTCGACGAGGATGGCCAGGGCCAGCTCGCCGCGGCCCTGCACCTCCCAGGCGTCGGGCCGCTCGGTGGGCAGCACGCGCAGCGAGACGTTGCCGATCAGTTCGCGGTCCAGGCGGTCCTTGACCAGGCGGGCGGTGACCTTGTGGCCCTTGCCGCCCTTGCCGACGAGCGGCGAGTTGTTCGTGCCGATCGTCATGGAGATGGCCGGCTCGTCGACCTGGATGAGCGGCAGGGCCACCGGGTTCTCCGGGTCGGCCAGCGTCTCGCCGATCATGATCTCCGCGATGCCCGCGACGGCGCAGATGTCGCCCGGCCCGGCCTGCTCGGCGGGCTTGCGCGTGAGCGCGTCCGTCATCAGCAGCTCGGTCACGCGGACGTTCTGCACGGAGCCGTCGCGCTTCATCCAGGCGACGGTCTGCCCCTTCTTCAGGGTGCCGTGCTGGACGCGGCACAGCGCGATGCGGCCGAGGAAGTTGTCGGCGTCCAGGTTGGTGACGTGCGCCTGGAGCGGCGCGTTCTCCTCGTACGTCGGCGCGGGGACGGTCTCCAGGAGCGTGGTGAAGAACGGCTCCAGGCTGTCGCTGTCCGCCGGGACGGTGCCGTCCTCGGGCTTCGTCAGCGACGCGACGCCGTCCCGGGCGCAGGCGTAGACGATGGGGAACTCGATCTGCTCCTCGGTGGCGTCCAGGTCGAGGAAGAGGTCGTAGGTCTCGTCGACCACGGCGCCGATGCGGGCGTCGGAGCGGTCGGTCTTGTTGATGCAGAGGATGACCGGCAGCTTGGCCTGGAGGGCCTTGCGCAGCACGAACCGCGTCTGCGGGAGAGGACCCTCGGAGGCGTCGACGAGGAGGACGACCGCGTCGACCATGGACAGGCCGCGCTCGACCTCACCGCCGAAGTCGGCGTGGCCCGGGGTGTCGATGATGTTGATCGTGACGGGGCCGTCACCGCTCTTGGGGTGGTACTTCACGGCGGTGTTCTTGGCGAGAATGGTGATGCCCTTCTCGCGCTCCAGGTCGCCGGAGTCCATCACCCGCTCGTCGACCTGCTGGTGTGCGGCGAAGGCGCCGGCCTGCTTGAGCATGGCGTCGACGAGGGTGGTCTTGCCGTGGTCGACGTGGGCGACGATGGCGACGTTGCGGATGTCGTTGCGCGTGGGCATGCGTGCGGCGCTTCTCCCGGAGTTGTGGATGGCAGCGCGGGCGTGTGCCCGGCTGCCCGCCGGGCTCGTATCGTCGACGCCGCGGCCTGGGTCCTTCCATGGTACGGGTCGCGTCCGGGCCGCCCCGCTCCTGTCCGGGGCCGAGCGGCCCCGGGTGCCCGGACGTGCGGCGATGGCCCCTCGGTCACGGCTTAGGGTGCCGGAAGGCGAACTGCGAGGAGGTGGCGGCCGTGGCACGGGTGTCGGCGGACGTACGGCGTGAGCTGCTGGTCGAGGCGGCGATCCGGGTGATGGTCCGGGACGGCGTCGCGGCGGCCACCACGCGGTCCATCGTCGCCGAGGCCGGCATGCCGCTGGGCGCCTTCCACTACTGCTTCCGCTCCAAGCAGGAACTGCTGGAGAACGTGATAGCGACCATCACCGGACACACCCTCGACCGGATGCTGGAGGTCCTGAAGGGCGCCGGCGGCTTCGAGGACAAGCTGCGCGCGGGGCTCGACGCCTACTGGCAGCACGTGCTGAGCCACCCCGACGAGCACCGCGTCACCTACGAGCTGACGCAGTACGCGCTGCGCCGTCCGGGGCTGGCCGCGCTGGCCAAGCGGCAGTACGAGAGCTATCTGGAGGCCAACACCCGGGTGCTGGAGGCGCTGGCGGAGGGGTGCGGCGTCACGTGGACGGTGCCGGTGCCGGTGCTCGCCCGGTACACGGCGTCGGTGGTCGACGGGCTGACGCTGCTCTACCTCAACGAGGGGGACGACCGGGCGGCGGGCGCGGCGCTGGACCTGGCGGCCTCCCACGTGGTGGGGCTGGCGCGACCCGTTCCCTGAGGGGCCGCGCAGGCCCGCGCGGGGTCCGCGCTGGTGTGGCCACGGCGAGCTCGGCACGCCGCGTGGTCGTGCGTCCGGGACTATTGACCCGGTCATCTGACCAACTCTATGTTGCGACCCACGTCACACGACACCGGGAGCGACCGTGAGACCACGCCGCCACCTCGCCCTGACCGCGGTCGCGCTGACCGCCCTCCTCCTCGCCCTCGTCGCGGGCGCCGCCGCACCACCGGGCGCCCGGGCCGCCGACGGCGTCCCGTGGTACGAGCCCGTCGACCGGCCGACGCCCGACTCCCGGGTCAACGTCACCGGCGCACCCTTCACCGGCACCGGCCCCGACGGCGACGTGCGCGGCTACGTCGACGCGCACAACCACCTGATGTCCAACGAGGGCTTCGGCGGTCGTCTCATCTGCGGCAAACCGTTCTCCGAAGCCGGCGTCGCGGACGCGCTCAAGGACTGCCCCGAGCACTACCCGGACGGCAGGGGCGCCGTCTTCGAGAACCTCACGGCCGACCCGGACTGGCGCCACGACCCCGTGGGCTGGCCGACGTTCACGGAGTGGCCGACGCACGCGTCGCTCACCCACCAGCAGAACTACTACGCGTGGGTGGAGCGTTCGTGGCGCGCGGGACAGCGCGTGATGGTCACCGACATGGTCTCCAACGGCGTCCTCTGCTCGATCTACTTCTTCAAGGACCGGGGCTGCGACGAGATGGAGTCCATCCGGCTCCAGATCGAGAAGACCTACGCGATGCAGACCTACGTCGACACCATGTACGGCGGCCCCGGCAAGGGCTGGTTCCGCATCGTCACCGACGCCGGGCAGGCGCGCGAGGTCATCGAGGACGGCAAGCTCGCCGTCGTCCTCGGCGTCGAGACGTCCGAACCGTTCGGCTGCAAGCAGGTCCTCGACCTCGCGCGGTGCGACCGGGGCGACATCGACCGCGGTCTGGACGAGCTGTACGACCTGGGCGTGCGCAGCATGTTCCTGTGCCACAAGTTCGACAACGCCCTGTGCGGGGTGCGGTTCGACTCCGGGACCCAGGGGACGATCATCAACATCGGCCAGTTCCTGTCGACCGGCACCTGGTGGACCACCGAGGAGTGCCGGGGGCCGCAGCGGGACAACCCCATCGGAACGGCCGACGTGCCGCAGTTCGAGGCGATGCTGCCGCCCGGGGTGGGCGTCCCCGGCTACGACGAGGGCGCCCGGTGCAACACCCGGGGGCTGACGCGGCTGGGCGAGTACGCCCTCGACGGGCTGATGGAGCGCGGCATGATGGTCGAGATCGACCACATGAGCGTGAAGGCGGCCGGGCGGACGCTGGACATCCTGGAGTCCGCGGACTACCCGGGCGTGCTGTCCACCCACAGCTGGATGGACCGCGACTGGTCCGAGCGGGTCTACCGGCTCGGCGGCTTCATCGCCCAGTACGCCCACGGCAGCGAGCACTTCGTGAACGAGGCCCGGACGGGTGCGGACCTCCGCGAGGAGTACGGCGCGGGCCTGGGCATCGGCGCCGACATGAACGGCGTCGGAGGGTGGCCGGCGCCGCGCGGCGCCGACGCCCCGAACCCGGTGACCTACCCCTACCGCAGCGTCGACGGCGGCTCGCTCCTGGACCGGCAGGTCACGGGCGAACGGACCTGGGACGTCAACGTGGACGGCGGCGCGCACTACGGCCTGCTGCCGGACTGGATCGAGGACATGCGCCGGATCGGCGGTGAGGACGTCGTCGACGACCTCTTCGACGGAGCCCAGTCCTACCTCGACACCTGGAACGCGACGCAACGGCACGATCCGGGCCCCGACCTGGCCGAGGACGCGACGGCGACGGCCAGTTCGACGGAGTGGAGCCTCTTCGGCCGCTACGCCCCGGCCCACGCGGTCGACGGCGACACGGGCACCCGCTGGGCGAGCCGCTGGAAGGACGGCCAGTGGCTGAGCCTGGACCTCGGCGCACCCCGCACGGTGGGCCGCGTCGTGCTCGACTGGGAGCGGGCCCACGCGAGCGGCTACCGGATCGAGGTGTCGGACGACGGCGCGGACTGGCGCGGCGTGTGGTCCACCCGTGCGGGCGCCGGGGGCGTCGAGACCGCGCGCTTCGACCCCGTCCGCGCCCGGCACGTGCGGGTGTACGGCACCGAGCGGGCGACGCGGTACGGGCTCTCCCTGCACGAGGTCTCCGTCCACGCCCGCTGACACGTGGGTGCGGGCCCGGGCGGCACGGCCTCCCGCCCGGGCCCGCCTCCCCGTCGCCCGCTGACGCCGGAGCCCGGCGGGGAGGCGGTGGAACCGCCGGTCACAGGAAGGCGTGCCCCTCGCCCCGGTAGGTGGGGGCGGCCGTCACCCCGCCGGCCTCGTCGACGAGGTGCAACGCGTCCACGCGCTCGCACAGTTCGCCGGCCTTGGGGTGCCGGAACCAGACGCGGTCCCCGATCCGGAGCCCGGCCACCCCCGGGCCGGTGAGCGGCGTCTGCACCTCCCCGGCCCCCTCGGCGGCCAGCAGACCCAGCCCGCGGGGCCAGACGGGAGTGGGCAGCCGGTCGCGGCCCGGGGGCCCGGAGGCCACCCAGCCGCCGCCGAGCACCGTGGCGTGGCGGGGCGAGGGGCGGCGTACGACGGAGAGCACGAAGTAGGCGGCCGGGCGCGGGGTGAAGCGCGTGTAGTGGTCGAAGAGCGCCGGGGCGAAGAGTCCGGACCCGGCGGCGACCTCCGTCACGGCGGGCTCGGCGGCCGTCAGCTCCACGCTCCCCGTGCCGCCGCCGTTGACGAACTCCAGCGGCGCGACGGCGCGGACGGCCGCCACGGCGTCCGCCCTGCGGCCCGCCAGCTCCCGGGCCGACACGCGCTGCACGGCCCGCACACCGAACCGGCTCGGGCCGGGCCGGTCGTCCCCGATGCCGGCTATCTGCCCCTCGTAGGCCATCACTCCGACGAGTGTGAACCGGGGGTGCGCGACGACGGCCCGGGCGAGTCGGGCGGCGTCGCCCGGGGTGTGGACGGGCGAGCGGCGGGCGCCGACGTGGACGCGTCCCCCGGCGAGCCGGAGGGAGGCGTCGAGTTCCAGGCAGACCCGCAGCGGCGGACCGTCGGGCCCGACGGCGGCGGCGGTGAACTCCAGGTGCTCCGGGCTGTCGACCATGAGCGTGACCCGGGACGCCAGCCGCTCGTCGGCGGCCAGGCGCCCGAGGGCCGCGCGGTCGACGCTCGGGTAGCCGACGACGACGTCGTCGACCTCCTCGGCCAGCCACAGCGCCTCGGGGAGCGTGAACGCGAGGACGCCGTGCACACCGGGGAGGGCGAGGACGCGGCGCATCACCTCCCGGCAGCGCACGGACTTGCTGGCCACCCGGATCGGCGTGCCGCCGGAGCGGCGGATCAGGTCGGCCGCGTTGGCGCGCAGGGCGGCGAGGTCGACCACGGCGTACGGGGTCTCCAGGGCGTCGGTCGCCGCGCGCAGCCGCGCGGGGCCGGTGGCCGGGGTGGTGCGGGTGGTGCGGATCGCGTCGGGCACAGGGTGAGCATGTCCCAGGACCCGGAGTGGGTCAAGTGACCAAGACTATTGTCCGGATCGTGCCGGGGCGGCGCTCGCCCCCTCCTGCGCACGGGCGGGACGCGCATGGCCGATGTCCTGGTAGCGCGGCGTCTCCAGGCCGAACGCCCCGGCGTTGCCGAGGGACCGCGCGACGGCCACCAGCTGCGGCGGCTGGAACAGCGGCACCGATCCGGCGGCCGCCCAGACGCGGGCGTCGATCCGCCGGATCAGCTCCTCGCGCTCCTCGTCGTCGAGTTCGGTGACCGCCTGCTCGAAGAGCTGGTCGACCTGGTCCGTCCCGACCCGGGTGAAGTTCTGCTCGATCAGCAGCGATCCGTCCGGGGACGCGACCGGTTTGGCGAAGATCGACCGGGTGTCCGTCGCCGGGTAGGCCGTGGCCGGCCACCCGTACAACGCCAGGTCGAAGTCGCCGGAGGCCAGGTGGTCCTGGAAGAACGCCCCGTCCGGCACCCGGGTCACCTCCACCCCGACGCCCACCCGCTGGAGCATCGCGACGATCCGCTCGCCGGTGCGGCGGATCTGCTCGGAGCCGTCCCCGGCCGGGAGCACCATGCGCAGCTCCAGCTCCCGCCCCTCCTTCAGGCGCAGCAGGTTCGCCTCGGCGTGCAGCAGCGTGTCCAGCGCGTCGGACGCCTCGGTCGCCGCCGCCAGCGACGCCTCGGCCGCCTCGGCGAGCTTCTTCGCGTTCTTCCCGCCCTTCTTCTTGGCCGCCTTCGCGGCCCGGGCGTCCGCGTGGGCCGCCTGCCGCAGCACGGCGGCGCGACCGCGCTCGGAGCTGCTGGCCACCCCGGTGAACGCCGGAGCCCGCACCGGGCGGGCGGCCCCGGCCCGCCGCGCGTCGCCGTCCCCGGTGCCGTTCTTCGCGGCGTCGGCGTCGGCTTGGCCGGCGGTGGCGGCCCCCGCGGCGTCGGTGCCGTCCCCGGTGGAGGGTACGGCCGGACCGCCCTTCCACCCCGCCTCGGCCAGCAGGCCGGACGCGGAGGCCGTGGTCGCCTCCCCGACGGCAGCGCTGTTGTCGTGATAGCCGGCCTGGTCGTACATCCGCAGGTGGCTGCCGAGCGCCCGCACCGGCAGCCCCGCCGGACGGTGCACGGCCCGCGCCAGGGCCTCCCGGTCCAGCGCCTGGGCGACGGCCCGGCGGACCCGCTCGTCCCGCAGCGGTCCGGAGGTCCCGTTCAGGGCCAGCTGGACGTAGGAGGGGGCGTAGGCCCGGCGCACGGTGTAGCGCCGGAGCCGCTCCCGCTCCTTGGCCGCTTCGGCCTTCTCCCCGGCCTCCTTCTTCTCGTCGGCCCCGCCCGAGCCGTCCTTCTCGGCCTCCTGCTCCTCCTCCGCCGCGTCCTTCTCGTCCTTCTCGTCCTCTTCGGCCGCCTTCGCGTCGTCGGAGGCCGTGCCGTGCTCCTGCGCCCCCGCCGTCCGGGGGCGGGCCGCCTTCGCGATGCGGTCGGCCACCGGCTGTCGGATCTCGGCGACGTCCAGCTCGCCGGCGGCCAGCGCGTCGCCGCGCTCGGCCGGGGGAACGGCCTTGAGGACGAGGGAGTCCAGCTTGGCGCGCTCGCCCCACCAGGCGGTGTTCCGCTCCAGCGTGACGCTGTCCGACGTCGGGTCGAGCGTGCCGCCCTTGACGGCGAAGGGACCGGCGGAGACGGGGAGCTTGGTGCGGGAGGTCGTGTTGAACGCCTTGGGCTCGCCGGTGACGGACCGGGGGTAGAGCGGCGTGAAGAGGGAGCGCCAGTCGGCGTAGGGGCGGGCGAAGGTGACCCTGACCCGGCCTTCCTCCTTCCCGGGCTCGACCTTGTGGATGCGGTCGTAGCCCGCGGCGCGCGCCGCCCAGTACCCGCCGTCGCCGCCGCCGAGGGCGTGCCACTGGGCGGCGAAGTCGGCGGCCGAGAGCGGGGTGCCGTCGCTCCAGCGGGCCTTTGGGTTCAGCCGGTAGACGACGACCTGCTGCGGCTCCCGTTCGGTGACCTCGGCGGACTCCAGGTAGTCCGTGTTGAGCTGTGGACGCCCCCGGCTGTCGAGCGTGAACAGCGCCGGGAGGGTGGCTGCGGCGATGCGGTCCGTGGCCGCGTCGGCGTCGTCCTGGTAGGCGTTGAGCGTGACGGGCGCGGCGTCGACGGCCCAGCGCAGGGTGCCCCCGAAGCGGACCTGTTCCCGTTCGGCGACGGACAGGTCGCGGGCCGAGCCGCTCTTGCCCTCGCTCGGATCCTCCTCGCCGCCGCACCCGGCCAGGAAGGGGGCCACCAACAGGCCAGCGGCGAGCACGGTCGCCGTCCTGCGCCCGGGAGCGGATGCGATGGCTGGCACGGGTGGCATGGCGATCTACCTCCGGGAGCTGACCCGACAAGCCGACTAGTGCGATGGACGGCTCATCACATCTTTCAGAGGCCATCGAACGGCCCGTCAGCTCACGCGCGGCGCAGACACGGCGCCGGCCGGCACAAGCCCACCCGAGTGGACGCGTACCCCGTGCTGTGACGGAGGTGCCGCGGCCGTCACAGCATGGGGTAGGCGTCCAGGATCGCGTCCAGGGCGTCCGGCGGTTTGGGACCGCCGTCGTGCGGCAGGGAGAGTTCGAACCAGACGGCCTTGCCGCCCGGCGTCCGACGGCTGCCCCATCCGGCGGAGAGCAGCTCCACGAGCTGGAGACCCCGGCCGCCCTCGTCCGTGTCGCGGGCCCGCCGTCGGCGCGGCTGCACGGGGCTGGTGTCCCAGACCTCGCACACCAGCGTGCGCTCCATGAGCAGCCGGAGCCGGATCTCGCCCGAACCGTGCCGGAGCGCGTTGGTGACGAGTTCGCTCACCAGCAGCTCGGTGGTGTCGGTGAGCCCGTCCAGGTGCCATTCGGCGAGCTGTGCGCAGGCCAGGTCGCGGGCGCGGGCGACCGAGCGGGCCGCCGAGGGCAGCCGCCAGTCGCCCACGGCGGACGGCGGCAGCCCCTGCACGCGGGCGAGCAGCAGGGCCACGTCGTCGTCCCCCTGCGGTGCCCCGTTGCCCGCCAGCACCCGGTCGCAGATGTCCTCCAGCGGACGGTCGGCGTCGGTGAGGGCCTGCCGCAGCCGCAGCAGCCCCTCGTCCAGTGACTGGTCGCGGGACTCGACCAGCCCGTCCGTGTACAGGGCGAGCAGCGCGCCGTCGGGGAGTTCGACGTCGGTCTGCTCGAAGGGCTCGCCCCCCACCCCGAGCGGCAGACCGCCCGGCCCCTCCAGCAGCAGCGGCGGGCCGCCGCCGCTGTCCCGGCCGGCGGACGCCTCGACGAGCACCGGCGGGACGTGCCCGGCGTTGGCGAACGTACAGCGGCGCGAGACCGGGTCGTACACGGCGTACACACAGGTGGCGAGGTAGACCTCGCTCAGGTGGTCGGGGTTGTCCAGCGGGCCGCCGCGCCGCCGGTAGGGGTTGCCGCCCAGCCCCCGGGCGATCTCGTCGAGCCGCTCCAGCACCTCCGCCGGCTCCAGGTCCAGCAGGGCGAGGGTGCGGACGGCGGTGCGCAGCTCGCCCATCGTCACGGCGGCCCGCAGCCCGCGCCCCATGACGTCCCCGACGACGAGGGCCGTGCGGTGCCCGGGGAGTTCGATGACGTCGAACCAGTCGCCGCCGACCTCGGTGGCGGCGGTGCCGGGACGGTAGCGGCAGGCGATGTCGAGCCCGGCCGCCTCGGGGTCGCCCGGGGGCAGCAGGCTGCGTTGCAGTATCAGGGCACGCTCGTGTTCGCGCCGGTACAGGCGGGCGTTGTCGATGCAGACGGCGGCCCGCGCGGCGAGCTCGGCCGCCAGGGCGGCGTCCCGCTCCCCGAAGCGTTCGCTGCCCTTGGCGCGGGAGAACTGGGCCACGCCCAGGACCTGGTCACGGGCCACCATGGGCACCGCCAGCGTCGAGTGGACGACCAGCCCGAACGGCCGCGCACCCCGCGCGTCGTCGGGCTCCGCCGGGCCGGTCGGCGGCACCGGGCGCACCCGTGCCGTGCGCAGCGCCGCCGCGCACGGCGACTCGAAGGCGAACCGGTGCGTCGCGCCGAGCGGCACGTTGTCGGGGTGGGCGCCCTCGCCGACCGCACCGACGGCACTGGCGAGCGCGACCCGCCGCAGCGGTGCGCTGCCCTCCCCTCCACGGCCGGGCCGGGGCTCCTCCCCCGCGAGCACCGCCTCGTACAGGTCGACGGAGGCCAGGTCGCAGAACTGCGGCACGGCGACGTCGAGCAGCTCCCGCGCGGTCCTCTCCAGGTCGAGCGAGTTGCCGATGCGGGCACCGGCGGCGTTGAGCAGGGCCAGGGCTCGGCGTACGTCGTCAGGCTTCCCCGTCTCGACTGGCATGTCGCTCAACGCCGCCCCTTCCCGTTGTGCGGAACGTCCCCGAACGTTCCGTCGTCGTGCTGTGCCGCCGCGGGCGAGCGGCACCGACAGAAGTGTGGCACCCCGTCGGCCGTAGCGGGACGGATTGTCGGGTACCACCCGTACGCGGGGCCCCCGCACGGGCGCCGTCGCCGGTGGGCGGCACCTCTCCGCCTGCTCCTTGACTCCTAACCAGGCAGGGGCAGCTCGAACCACACCGTCTTGCCGATGGGCCCGTGCCGGGTGCCCCAACGGCGCGCGGACTGCGCGACGAGCTGGATGCCCCGGCCCCCCTCGTCGTCGTGGGCCGGGGTGCGGGCACGGGGCGGATCGGGCAGCGGATCCGACACCTCCACGAGCAGGGACGCGCCGCGCACCATGCGCACGCCGATGGGCCCGTGCGCGTAGCGCAGGGAGTTGGTGACGAGTTCGCTGACCAGGAGCACCGCCTCGTCGCCCAGCGGGTCGAGGTCCCAGGCGTGCAGGGTGTCGCGCACGGCGGCCCGCGCGCGCCGGACGGCCGTCTCCTCGGCGGGGAACGTCCAGCTCGCGGCGCTGTCCCCGGGCAGCCCGCCGAGGCGGGCGACGAGCAGGGCCACGTCGTCCGGCCCGCCGGGGCCGCCCGGCCCGCCGGAGCCGCCCTGCGGGAGCAGCGTGAGGACCTCGTCGCAGAGGTCCTCGATGCCCACCTCGCCCGTCCCGGAGGTGAGCCGCCTCCGCAGCCGGGACAGCCCCTCCGAGATGTCCTCGTGCCGCGACTCGATGAGCCCGTCGGTGTACAGGACGAGCGCCGCCCCCTCCGGCGCGGTGAACTCCCGTCGCTCGAAGGCCACCTCCCCCACACCCAGCGGCGCGCCCGAGGGGAGCTCCAACGGCTCGGTGTGCCGACGGCCGGTCGCCGGGTCGACGGTGAGCAGCAGCGGCGGGACGTGCCCGGCCTTGGCGATGGCGCAGTGCCGCGTCGAGGGGTCGTAGACGGCGTACACGCAGGTGGCCATGAGGGGTTCCTCGGGGCTCTGCGCGAGGTCGTCGGCGAGGTCGTTGACGCGGCGCAGGAGGTCGTCGGGGGCGAGGTCGTCGGCGGCGAGGGTCCGCACCGCCGTGCGCAGCCGCCCCATCGTCGCGGCGGCCCGCAGCCCGTGCCCCATCACGTCGCCGACGACGAGGGCGACCCGGCCGCCCGCCAGCGGGATGACGTCGAACCAGTCGCCGCCCACCTCCGCCGCGCTGCTGCCCGGGACGTAGCGGTAGCCGATCTCCAGCCCGGGCGGGGACGGCACCCGCTGGGGCAGCAGGCTGCGCTGGAGCATCAGGGCGCCCTCGCGCTCCCGCGCGTAGAGGCGGGCGTTGTCCAGCGACACCCCGGCCCGCGCCCCGATCTCCATACCGAGGGCCACGTCGTCCTCGTCGAAACCCTCGCGCTCGTCGGCGCGGCTGATGACCAGCAGGCCGAGCACGATGCCGCGCGCGCTCAGCGGGAGGGCCATCAGCGAGTGGATGCCGAGCTCGACCGCCGCCCGCACCTTGGGATCGCCCGGGTACGTGGCCGTCACCAGGTCCTCCTGCGACCGCGCCAGGTGCGGACGTCCGGTGGCCAGCGTCGTCGCGAAGAAGGAGCGTGGCGCGAACGCGATGTCCTGCCCGACACGCAGCATGCGCTCCACCTCCGGGCCGGCGCGCTTGCCCGCCACGCCGAGCTGGAGGAGCGGCACGCCGACGATCGGCAGCCGGCCCGGCAGCTCGTCACCGGTGGCGATGGCACCGTGCAGCATGACCCCGGCGTAGTCGCACAGGCGCGGCACGAGCGCCCTGGCGAGGGCGTCGGACATCCGGCGGACGTCCAGCAGGTCGCCGAGGGCCAGCCCCACGTCGTCCAGCAGCTTCAGCCGCTGCCGGGCCCGCTCGACGTGCTCCAGGGCCTCGCGGCGCTCGGTGATGTCCAGGATCGTGCAGCTCGTGCCGAGCACCTGTCCGGAACGGTCCGTCAGCCGGGCGTAGGAGACCGAGCGGTGGCCGCTGCCGTCCGGCGCCTCCATCACCATGTCCACGAGCGTGCGCCCGGTGGCGAGCACGGCGGCCTGCACCCGCGCGATCTCGCGTGCGTAGGGCGCCGGGAAGACCTCCTCGACGGTACGGCCCAGCATGCGGTCCCTCGGCGTGCCGTTCAGCCGCTCCATCGCCTCGTTGGCCCGCACGAAGCGCTGCCGGTCGTCGAAGAGGGCGATGCCGAGCGGGGAGGAGTCGAACAGGGCGTCCAAGGCCGCGAGGTCGTGCTCGACGGCACGCAGTCGGCCGGTCTCCACGACATTGGCCAGAATGAAGGGCTCGCCGGCGGCGTCCTCCAGGAGCGAGGCGTACCCCTCGACCTCGACCGTGTGGCCCGCCCGGTGCCGGGCACGGACCACGCCGCGCCACAGGCGCCCGCGGCGCAGTTCGGCGAAGAGGCGGGAGGCCGACCGGGCGGCCGGCTGTTCCTCGACGAGGAAGTCCGCGAAGGAGCGGCCCGTCGCCTCGTCGGCCCGCCAGCCGAGCAGGTCCTCGGTCGTCGTGCTCCACAGCACGACGCGGCCCCGCACGTCGAGGATGACGACGCCGAAGCGCAGGGCGTCCAGGAGGGAGTCCACCGACCCGCGTGCGCCGGGAGGCCCGGAACCGGGGGAGCCCGCGTCGGCCGGGCGTGCGTCGGCCGGGCGTGCGCCGGCGCCGGGTGCCTCGCTCACTCCGCCCCCGTCCCCGCTCGGCGGGCCTCACCAGGGCGTCTGGGGCGGCACCCCGGCGAAGGCGGACGTCCTGCCCGCATCCCCGATTGTGCCCGGCGTCAGGCGGCGCCACCGCTCGGCTGCTCCAAACGCTCGACCAGGTAGCGGGTAGGCCCTGCCTCGGGCGCCCCGGCCGCCCCGGTTTCGGACGGGCCGCCGGGCCCGGTGTCGTCGGGGCGCACGCCGGAGCGCGGTGCGCGCAGCCGTTCGGCGAGGCGTTGGGCCTCGACCCGTGTCGCGCACCGGCCCACGCGGTACCGGCCGCCGTCCTCGTCCTGGCGTATCACCAGCCAGGGCAACGTGCTGGTCTCGCTCATCGCCTCTCCCCACCCCTGCACGAAGCTGCTGTCCGCATATGCCTGAGCGTACGCCTGACGTTCACGGAGCGCATTCGTCCCACCACGAGCAGACAGGTTTCCGGCCACCCGGGCGCGCACCACCGGACGGAGCGCCCCCGGCGGGTCAGCGGATCGGCAGGTGGTACGTCACCCGGAAGCGGTCGGCGGGGACGACCACGTCCGCCGTCTCGACGGGGAGGCCGCCCGCGTAGAACGTCCTGGCGATGACGAGGACGCCGTGCCCGGCGACCCCGCCGAGGGCCGTCATCTCGTCGGCGCGCCCCGGCCGGGCGCCGACCTCCTCCAGCACGTTGTCCACGACGACGTCGATCGCGGCCATCCGCTCGACGACCCCCTGGCCGGCCAGGGGGCCCTCCTCCGGCAGCATCACCGGCGTGCGCCCGGTGAGGGCCAGCGGCTCCCAGGACGTCGAGAGCATCACCGGATCGCCGTCGGTGCGGAAGACGTACCGCGTGCACATCACCCGTGCCCCCGGCTCGATCCGCAGCCGGGACGCCACGGCGGGGCCCGCCTCCTGCTGCTCGCTGCACGACTCCCAGGCGCCCTTCACCTGCTCGTCGGCCTGCTCCTGACGGAACGGCCCGGCGCGACCGAGGGTGCGCCGACCGGCCCGCAGGAGGCGGGCGGGCTCGGGCAGCTCCCGCACGTACGTCCCGGAGCCGGAGCGGCCCTCGACGAGGCCCTCCGCCATGAGGATCTTCCGGGCCTCCAGCGCGACGGTGTCCGAGACGCCGTAGTGCGCCCGGATCTTGGCCTGGGAGGGCAGCCGCGAGTGCGGGGGCAGGACGCCGTCGAAGATCTTCTGCCGGAGGTCCCCGGCCACCCGCAGGTATGCGGGCTGCTCACCGAAAGCCACGCGTCCTCCCACAGTTTGACCGTGCGCCACAGCTTGGCAACGCTCGGTGGTCGGGCGCAATATCCTCCGAGGCAATCACTCGATGTGATGACGCCCTGCTCAGCGGGGGGACGCGGGCCCGGACGCGCCTCAGCCCCCGCGGCCGGGGCGGCGGGGGCTGAGGTCAGGTGTCACCCAGGGTCAGAACTGCAGGGCCCAGGCGTCGATCTTGCCGGTGTCCCAGTAGTAGTTGTCGGTCACGCGGAGCTTCCAGGTGCCGTTGGCGGGCGACGACGAGGCGTCGACCGTGTAGGTCTGGTTGATGTTGTCGCTGCTGCCGCCGGTGCCGAAGTTCTTCAGCACGGTGGAGGTCCCGTTCGGGGCGACGAGCTCGACCTTCAGGTCACCGATGTAGGTGTGCTTGATGTCGACCTCGACCTGGAGGCCGGAGGGCGCGTTGCCCGTCTGACCGGTCACCGAGATCGGGGACTCGACGGTGCTGTTGTCGTTGATGGCGTAGTCGGTGACGTTCTCGAAGCGGTCACCGTCGGGCGGGTTGCCGGGGTCGCCCTCGCCGACCTGGAGCAGCTTGTTGGGCGAGCCGGAACCGGGGTTGCCGACCTTCCCGTCGGCGGCGGCGGCCGTGATCTGCGTGTCGACCTGGTCCGGCGTGGCCGAGGGGGCGTCCCCGAGAATCAGCGCGGCGGCGCCGGCCACGTGCGGCGAGGCCATCGAGGTGCCGGAGATAGTGCGGGTCGCGCTGTTGCTGCCGATCCACGCCGAGGTGATGTCCGAGCCGGGCGCGAAGACGTCCAGCACCGAGCCGTAGTTGGAGAACGACGACCGGGCGTCGGTGCGCGTGGTGGAGCCGACGGTCAGCGCCTCCACGGTACGCGCCGGCGAGTAGCCCGAGGCGTTGGCGTTGCTGTTGCCCGCCGCGACGGCGTAGGTGACGCCGGAGGCGATGGAGTTGCGGACGGCCTGGTCCAGGCTGGAGTTGGCGCCGCCGCCCAGGCTCATGTTCGCCACGGCCGGCTTCTGCGCGTTGTCCGTCACCCAGTCCACACCGGCGATGACGCCGGACGTGGTGCCCGAGCCCTGGTCGTTGAGGACCCGGACGGAGACGAGGTCGACCTTCTTGGCCACGCCGTAGGTGTTGCCGCCGACGGTGCCGGCGACGTGGGTGCCGTGGCCGTTGCCGTCGTTGCCGTTGCCGCCGAAGGCGTCGAAGCCGAAGGAGGCCCGGCCGCCGAAGTCGTTGTGGGTGTGGTTGATACCCGTGTCGATGATGTAGGCGGTGACGCCCTGACCCGCGGAGTCCGGGTAGGTGTAGCTGTTGCTCAGCGGCAGGTCGACCTGGTCGATGCGGTCCAGGCCCCACGTCGGGTTCGGCTGGGTCGCGGCCAGCTCCACCTTCGTGTCCTGGGTGACGGAGTCGACCTGCGGGTCGGCGGCGAGCTTCTTCGCCTGCTT
Organism: Streptomyces chumphonensis; assembly: GCF_014779715.1. Lineage (GTDB taxonomy): Bacteria > Actinomycetota > Actinomycetes > Streptomycetales > Streptomycetaceae > Streptomyces > Streptomyces chumphonensis. The sequence continues at coordinate 160,758 of NZ_JACXYU010000010.1, read as the reverse complement.
CTCGCTGAGCTCGACGGCGAAGCCGTTGAGGGCCTCTTCGTAGGTGATCTCGATCTGCGCGCCGTACTTGGTGACCAGACTCTTGCCGGCCCTGGTCTCGGCGTCCGGTGCGCCCGCCTTCAGGGTGACGATGTACTGGTCCTTGATCGCGCCCGGCGCGCCGGCGTTGGCGATCACACCTTCGGGCTGATCGGCGGCGGCGTACGCGGGTATCGCGACGCCGACGCCCATGGCGACCGCCGCCGCGCCCGCGACTGCCACGGCCGACCATCTGCGCTTGGGGGAACGCATCACTGCCATTGAGAGATCCTTCTCGTTGGTGGTGCGCTGGTGGGGGAACGGACGCGGACATGACATTCGCGCCGTCAGCCGAAAGGTTTGCGGACCCATAGGAATCTCACAAGAGGTCTGCAGGCACTTCATGCATCTGTCACACGGAGGTCATCCCATACGGCACGCAACGCGCGTAACCCTGACATGACGCCCCATCAGGACCCGCCCGGAATGCACCGTTCGGTATACGACGACACCAGGCCCCAGCCGTGCGACCGCTCCTGACGTGCTGTCGAACGCGTCGGTCCGCCCCCTTCACCACCATCGACCGACGCATGCGGAACGCACACGACCCGTCACCGCGCGGCCCGTCGCTCACCCGGCCGTGACCCGACGGCCCCGGACAGCCCTGCGGCCCGGCACCCGGGCCGGGCCGCAGACGTCGCCGTCGTCCCGCACGGTGCGCGGGCGGCGGGATCACGACACGCGCGACGTCTCCACACGCTCCTCCGGCTCCTCGTCGGGCAGGTGGACGTCGCCGACCGCGATGTTGACCTCGACGACCTCCAGCCCCGTCATCCGCTCGACCGCCGCGACGACGTTCTCCCGGACGTCGCGGGCCACGTCCGGGATCGGGACGCCGTACTCGACGACGATGTCCAGGTCCAGTGCCGTCTGCCGCTCGCCGACCTCGACCTTCACGCCCCGCGCCACGTTCGGACGGCCGCCGGGCACCCGGTCGCGCACCGCGCCCAGCGTCCGGGCGAACCCGCCGCCGAGGGCGAACACGCCCGGAACCTCGCGGGCGGCCATACCGGCGATCTTCTCCACCACACCGTCGGCGATCGACGTCCTACCGCGCCCACCCGCCGCGTCGCCCGGCGTGACCGGGACGGCCGAGGCCCGGGCCGCGCCGTCGGTGGGGACGGACGCCCCGGCGCCGCCCGAGCCCAGCTGCTCGGTCGAGGACTGGGGTGCGCTGACGGTCGTGGTCTTGGCAGCCATACGGGTGTCTCCTCCGCGTCGTTCGTTGCCAGGGAAGGTGCTTCTACCCCTTCGGACCCGACGCACGGGCGGTCGTCACGCCGAAATCGTGAGAACTTCGGAAGACTTGCCGCCGGTACCCTCCCGCAGGGTGGACGCGGGTCGCCGACGCGGCGGGCCGGCGGGTGCCACGGACCGGAGAGGAGACCGGCGGGTGCCGGAGGACGATCAGAGGCCGGGCGGCGACACCGCCCCCGGCCGGTGGCGGGAGCAGCGCCCCGGGCCCGACGACGCGCTGCTCACCGCCCGGGCGCGCGAAGGCGACGAGGAGGCGTTCGAGGTGCTGGTGCGCCGGCACGGCCCGGTGCTGCTGAACCTCGCCACGCGCATGCTCGGCAGCCCGGCGGACGCGGAGGACGCCGTCCAGGACGCCTTCGTCAGCGCCTGGCGGCGGCTGCCCCAGTTCCGGGGTGACGCCGCGTTCCTGACCTGGATGTACCGCATCGTCACCAACCGGTGTCTCAACCTGCTGCGCTCCCGGCGCCCGACGGCGGAGCTGGACGCGACCACCGAACCCCGGGCCCCCGAGCACCAGGCGTCGCCCGTCCGGGCGGCGGAGTCCACAGCCGCGGTGCGGGACCTGTCGGCCGCCCTCGCGGGGCTCTCCCCCGAGCAGCGGGCCTGCTGGGTCCTCCGCGAGCTGCACGGCTTCGGGTACGGGGAGATCGCGGAGATGCTCGGTATCAGCCGACAGGCCGTGCGCGGAAGGGTCTTCCGGGCACGGCGCTACCTCACGGAGGCGATGAGCGCATGGAGATGAGCCCCTACGGCCCCCGGCCCGGACCGCCCGCCGGGCCGGAGGGCGAGGCGCTGCCCTGCGGGCGGGCGTTGGAGGACCTCTGGGACGCCTGGGAGTCCGATCCGGCGGCGGCCGCCGCCGAGCCGCACGCCCGGCAGTGCCCCCACTGTGCCGCGGCCCTCGCCGACCTGCGCACGCTCGACGACCTCGTCCGTGACGAGCTGGCCCGCGCCGCGCACGCCTCCGCCCGGGAGGGGGACGCCCTCGCGTCCGGCGTCACCGCCCGGGTGATGGACATCGTGCGCACCGAGCTGCGGCCCGGCGCCGCCGTGCCGCTGGGCGAGCCGGAGGAGGACGCCTGGATCGTGGAGACGGCCGCAGCCCGCACGTTCCGCTCGGCGGCGGAGGCCGTTCCCGGGGTCCGGGCCGGCAGCTGCCGCATCGTTCCGCTCGGAGACACGCAGCGGCGCTTCCGGTTCCCCGGCGCCCGGCTCCCACGCGGGCCCGTCCGCGTGCTGCTGGACGTGACGGCGCCGCCGGGCCTGGAACGACCCGTCCCCGAGGTGGCCGACGCCGTACGGCAGCGCGTCACCACGGCGGCGCGCGGGGAACTGGGCATGGACGTGCACGCGGTGGACGTCACCGTCGTCGACCTCGCAGACCTCGCCGACCTCGGCGACCTCGGCGACACCTCCGGCCTCACCGACACCGCCTCCCCCGGACGTTCTCCGGCGCGCCCGGCCGACGTCGTCGGGCAACCACCGGAGGACAGCGATGACTGACGTCCCGCAGGACACCACGGCGCGGCTCGGCGACGCCGTGGCGCGCGCCGCCGAGGCCACCCCCGGCGTCGCGTTCCTCCGCCCCGACCTGACCGGCTTCCTGCGCGGAGCCGCCGCCCGGGGCACCCGGCTGCGGCGGACCGCGACGGCCGACGGCGAACAGGTCCACGTCGACCTGCGGCTGGCCGTCCACCGAGGGCACCGCGCGCTCGACGTCACCCGCGCCGCCCGCACGGCCGTCGAACGGGCCGTCGCCGAGCGGCTGCCCGACGCGTCGGTGAGCGTGACGGTGACGGTGACCGCCCTCGTGTGAACCCGGGCGCGCCGCCCCGAGCGGCCGGAGCGGGCGCCCGGGGCGCGTCAGAGCCAGCCCTGCCGGGCCGCGAACACCCCGGCCTGGAACCGCGTCTCGGCCCCCAGCCGGGTCATCAGCTCCGTGAGCCGGCGGCCGACCGTCCGCTCCGTCACACCGAGGGCACGGGCGATCGTGCGGTCCTTCAACCCGGACGCGAGCAGGGCCAGCAGTTCCCGGTCCCGGGCCGAGGGCCCGCACTCCGCCGCCGGCCCGTCCACGGGCGCCGCCCGCTCCCACAGCTGCTCGAAACAGCACACGAGGACGTCGACGAGCGAGGACTCGCGCACCAGCAGCCGCGCCCCCGCGTCCGGATGGGCGTAGGAGACGGGCAGCAGCGCCGTCGTCCGGTCGGCGACCGCCATCTTCAGCGTGACCCCGGGCAGCACCCTGGCCCGCTCCCCCGCGCGGACGCACCGCCGCATGGCGGCGAACTGCTCCGCCGAGGCCAGCGCCTCCCGCGAGTAGACGCAGCGGTAGGACACCCCGGCGGCGAGCCGGGAGAGCTCCAGGTCGTTGGGGCTGCTCTGGCCGCCCGCGTACGGCGGCGCGTCGACGGCGATGATCTCCTCGCGGGCCTGGAGCTGCATCCGCACCACGGCGGCGAGGACGGCGTCCTCCCCCTCCAGCAGCTCCACCACGGGCATCCCCTGCGCGGTCCGCCCGCCACCCGCGCGCAGCCGGTCCGCCAACTTCTCGACGTGCACCTGCATGTGGGCCAGGTCGCTGCGCCGGCGGTGGATCAGCGCCGCCAGCGCCTCCTCCGGCGCGACGGCCACGAAGACCGCGGGGGTGAAGCCGATCTGCTGCACCAGCCCGTCGTCGAGCAGCCGCCTGAGCGCGGGGCGCAGCACGGCGGGGGACGCGCCGACGGCGTCGCCGAGTTCCTCCGCCGTCGCCCTCTTCAGGTCCAGCAGAGTGAGGTAGGCGTCGTTCTCCGTCCGGCCGAGACCGACCGGCTCCAGCAGGAACACGTGTACCTCCCGGCGCCGACAGTGAGGTCGCCGGACGCGTCGGGACTGTAAAGCGTCCGCCGACCGGCCGTCAAGATCCACGCGGCACGCCCGATAGCTCCGCATTCGCGCCGACGGAACCGGACATTGTCCGAGACCGGAAGCGCACGCCGATTTACAGCGGGCCCGGTCGCCCCGATTCTGGGCCGGGGCCCGCCGTCACCCGGTGGGCCTCCCCTGGCCATCACCCCCCACGGGCAGTGGCGACCGCCACAGGGATGGCAGTCCCTCAGGAGCATTGATGCGTAAGAGAACCAGCACGCCCACGAGAAAGATACTCGGCGCCGCCGTGGCCCTCGCCACCGCGGCAGCCGTCGCGGCCGGGACGGGCAGCAGCGTCGCCGCACCCCCGGCGCCGTCCGCCGCGTCCGCCGACGACCGCGCGTACGTCTACCGCATCCACGACGGCGCCCACGCGGACGCCGCCGCCCTCGCCGGCTTCGACCTCATCGAGGACCGCGACGGCGACGACCTGTTCGTCCTCGGCGACGCCAGGACGGCCAAGAGCCTCAAGGACGCCGGGCTGACCGCGAGCGTCCACGAGAAGCTGGCCCCCGCCGCCCAGGAGGCGCCCAAGCGCAGCGGCCAGGCGCCGAGCCTCAGCGCGCAGATGGCCGAGGAGACCTACTACGGCGGCTACCGGACCGTCAACGCCCAGTACGCCCACCTCGACCAGGTCGCCTCCGACCACTCCACGCTGGCCACCGTCTTCGACATCGGCGACTCGTGGCGGAAGGCCACCGGCCGCCCCGGCGGCTACGACATCAAGGCCATCTGCATCACGAAGAAGCAGTCCGGCGACTGCCGGCTCTCGCCGAACTCCAGCAAGCCGCGCTTCCTCGTCCAGGCCCAGGTCCACGCCCGGGAGCTGTCGACCGGCGAGATGGCCTACCGGTGGATCGACTACCTGACCGACGGCTACGGCAGCGACCCGACGGCCACCGAGATCCTGGACACCCGCGAGGTCTGGGTCGTGCCGATCGGCAACCCCGACGGCGTCGACATGGTCCAGCAGGGCTTCATGGGCGGCGGTTCCGGCCTCCAGTGGCACCGCAAGAACGCCAACCACACGCACAGCCCGTACAACTGCTCCGAGAACTCCGGCAGCGGCGAGGGCATCGACCTCAACCGCAACAACGGCAGCCACTGGGGCGGCGCGGGCACCAGCTCCAACCCGTGCTCCCAGGTCTACAAGGGCCCGTCCGCCGACTCCGAGGTCGAGAACCAGGCCCTGCACGACCTGTACCGCGACCTCTTCCCGGACACCCGGTCCGGCGGCGACACCTCGGCCGCCGACCCGGACACCCAGGGCATGTTCGTCACCATGCACAGCTACTCCAACATGGTGCTGTTCCCCTGGGGCTTCAACTCCGGCGTCGAGACCGGCAACGACGCCGCCCTGCGCCAGATGGGCCGGGACATGGCCCAGCTCGCCGGCGGATGGCAGTACGGCCAGCCCGGCGAGATCCTCTACGACGCCAGCGGCAGCCACGACGACTACGCCTACGACGTCCTCGGCGTCCCCAGCTTCACCTGGGAGATCGGCCCCAGCGGCGGCAGCTGCGGCGGCTTCCACCCCGCGTACTCCTGCCAGAACACCTTCTGGAACCAGGTCAAGCCCATGCTGACCTACGCGGCCGACAAGGCGGAGAACCCCTACGGCGGGGGCGGCGGCCCCGACCCGGACCCCACCCAGTGCACCGGCACCAACGGTGACAACGTCGCCATCCCCGACAACGGCTCCGCCGTCACCAGCAACATCACCCTCTCGGGCTGCTCCGGCAACGCCTCCACCAGCAGCAAGGTCGAGGTCCACGTCCAGCACACCTGGCGCGGCGACCTCACCGTCGACCTGCTCGCCCCCGACGGCAGCTCCTACCGCCTGAAGAACGCCAGCGGCAACGACAGCGCCGACGACATCCACGAGACCTACACCGTGAACCTCTCCTCCGAGGCGCGCAACGGCACCTGGAAGCTCCGGCTCCAGGACACCGCCCGGTACGACACCGGCACCCTCGACACCTGGACCCTCACCCTGTAACCGGCACCACCCCCGCGGTGCGGGCCCGGCGCACGCGCGCCGGGCCCGCACCCGCTTCCGTCCGGCCCGCCCGTCCTCAGGCGTCCGTGAGGAGGGGGTCGTACGGGGTGCCCGTGCGGCGGGCGGACATGAAGGAGAGGAAGTCGCCCACGAAGGCGCTCCTGCCGTACACGCCCTCGGTGACGTCGAGGTCGCGGTGGAAGGCGGTGCGGAACAGCGCCCGGTACTCGTCGGCGTCGATCGACCCGCTGCCGTCCCGGTCGGTGGCGTCGAAGAGCACCTCGGCGACGCGGATGAGGGCCGGGCCGGCCAGGGAGGGGACAGCGGCGGCGTACTCGTCCGCGCTGACCCGACCGTCGCCGTCCGTGTCGAGGGCGGCCTGCAACTCGCGCCACCAGGCGGCGAAGGCGTCGTAGAGCCGCGTCTCCTCCGGCTCGTCCAGGTCGAGACGGGTGGCGAGCTCCCGGGCCATGGCGGCGAGGTCCGGCCAGTCGAGGTGGCCGTCGCCGGTCTGGTCCAGCACCCGGCGGAAGAAGTCCCCGGCCGACCGCCGGGCCTCCCCCGCCTCCGCGGCGTCCGCCGGGTCCGGCACCGGGGCGTCGTCCAGCGGATTGAGGAGGCGGAGCAGCGCCGAGGCCCGCTTCACGTGGCCGCCCAGAGCCGCCACCGCGCGGGCCCTCGGGTCCTCGCCGCCCCCGTCGAGCGAGAGGAGCCGGATGACGCTCTCGGCGTTGATCAGGCCCTGCGGCAGGAAGCGGGCCAGCCCGGCGGCGAGATAGGCGCTCCGCATGAGGGCCTCCGCACCCGGCGTCTCCGGGAGGCCGGCCCGGCGACGGTAGGGCTCGGGCAGCGAGGCGACGGTGACGGCACCCAGCAGCGGCCCGGCGACGGCCCGGCCCGCCGCCCACAGCGTCGGCGCGCCGTCGAACAGCGCCGGGGCGGGCAGGTCGTCGAAGAGCCGGTAGAGGATGACGCGGGCGGCCTCGGTGTTCTCCAGCTCGTGCGCGACGACCCGGTCGAAGTACGGCCAGAAGGCGTGCACATCGGCCGGCATCCCCTCGGCGTCACCGTCGAGGAGCGCGAGGAAGGCGCGGTACTCGGCGTACATCCGCTCCATCGTGTCCTGGTCGAGCGGCTGACCGCTCAGGCGACACATGGTGACGGCACTCTCGAAGAGGGTCGCCACGACCCAGGCCCGGGTGGCGCGGTCCATCGCGTCGTACGCCCGGCCACGCCCGTCGGAACCGCTCATCCGGCCGTGCAGCCGGTTGAGCCGCGCGGCCTCCCGCTCCCGGACCGCCGGATCGGGGCTGAACATCCGGCGCAGGCTGAAGAACGTGTTGCGGAGCCGGCGCCAGGGGTGCGTGACGAAGGTGGAGTTGTCGAGAAGGGCGGCACCGACCTGCGGGTGCGCCGCCTCCAGCACGGTCGCCCGCACCAGGGCGAGGGCCCAGCGCGGGTCGTCGAAGAGCGCGTGGAACTCCGAGCCCGGACCGAACAGGGCGGGCCCGTCCTCCCGTGGCGCGGTGTCCGTACGGGGAGCGCCTGGCGTCATCGTGGTTCTCCGTTCGTCCGGGGCGGCAGCCCGCCGAAGCGACGGTCGCGACGGCGGTAGGTGTGCAGGCAGGCGAGGAAGTCGGCGGCCCGGAAGTCCGGCCACAGGACCTCGGGGAAGACCCACTCGGCGTAGGCGACCTTCCAGAGCATGAAGTTGGAGATGCGCTGCTCACCGGAGGTCCGGATGACGAGGTCCACGTCCGGTGTGTCGGGCAGCGGCAGGTGCGCGGCGAACCGCGACTCGGTCACCTCCTCCGCGGGGACGCCGTCGCGAATCAGCGACCGGGCGGCCTCGACGATGTCCCGGCGCCCCCCGTGGTCGAAGGCGACCGTCAGCGTCATGCCCCGGTTGTCGCCGGTCAGCGTCGCCAGGTCCGCGAAGTCCCGGGCCAGCGCGCGGGGGATGCGCGGATCCGTCACCCCGAGAAAACGGCAGCGGATGCCCCGGGCCAGCAGCAGCGGGGCGTGCTTCCGCACGATCCGGCGGACCAGGCGCATCAGGTAGTCGACCTCGTCGCCGGGCCGGCCCCAGTTCTCGGTGGAGAACGCGTACAGGCTGAGCCACTCGACACCGGCGCCCCGCGCGGCCTCGATGACGTCGATGACGGTCGTCTCGGCGGCCCGGTGCCCCGCCGTCCGAGGCAGTGAACGCCGCTGCGCCCAGCGGCCGTTGCCGTCCATCACACACGCCACGTGCCGGGGCACCGCACGCATCGCCACCGAACCGCCCCGCCGCCCACCCGGGACGACTCCACCGACCGTGCCGCGCTCGTCCACACCCACCCCGCCTCGCCCGCGCCCCCACCGGCGCGTTCCCTACCACGACGGTGACAGCCCGAGCGGCCCCCCGCCCCCGGAACGGAACGCCGTCACCCCTGGCTCACCTGTCCGAACCCACCCGCCGCGCTGCCACCCGCTCACGACCGCGCGCCGTCAGCGTCGCGCAACTCGGCCACCGGACCACTGTCGGCCATCTCCGACCCCGTGTCCCCTGCCGTCTGGCACTCACAGCGGCCAGGCGGTCAGCAGATCGCCGGGGCCGTAGGCGGCGTCAAGCCCCGGCGAGTCGACTCCGCTGCGCGAAACCGCTACGACGGGAACAGGCTCGTCGGTGAGGGCCGCCCGGTGGCGATGGAGAGCTGCCAGATCGTGCCGGTCGAAGGGCGACTGCTCCAGCCACTTGATGGAGCCGACGAAGAGCAGTTCCTTGCAGACGGGGGCGCGGTCGGCCCCGACGATATCGATCTCGACGTCGTTGGTGCGGGTCCAGTAGCCGCCCACCGCGGGGGCCGCAGGCAGCCACTCGTCGGGCAGGATCCGGGCCAAGGCCTCACGGACCAGGGGCTCGACAGCTCGGCCGCGCCAGCTGGTCCAGTTCTCCCGGATGCGCGCCAAGGTGAGATCGCCCCGCCCTCTCTCGATCTCTTCCATGGACGGGCCCAGCAGGTGCAGCCAGAACCGCAAGTAGGGATCTGCCACGCGGTAGCGGCGATCCTTCGACGGGCGCAACGACACAGGCAGCTCGCCCGCGACGATCCGCTTGTCCGTCAGCAGTTCCAGAGCTCTCTGCAGCGGTGTGGCCCCGATTCCGCCGGCTGCCCGGGCGATGTTGGTGAAGGTCCGCTCGCCACTCCCGATGGCCGCCAGCACCGTACGCGCCTGGGCCTGCGGCGGAAACTCGGCAGCCAGCGAGCGCTCGGCCGACACCAGCAGAGCCGAAACCGGATCGTTCAGCGCCTCGCCGAGGAAGTCCCAAAGCCCCGCACCGCGCGGCCACTCCGAGCAGATCAGCGGCAGCCCGCCGGTGACCAGCGCGGCGTCGAAGGCTTCGGCCGGATTCAGTCCGAGCATCTGGCCCACCTCGGCGGGGTTGAGCGGTCCAAGGACCATTTCCCGACCACGTTGATGGAAGGGGCGTCCGTAGCCGTTCAGCGCCTCCATCATCGACAGATCGGAGCCGATGAGAACCAGCAGCACCGGCTTGGTCTCCAGCACCCGATCCCAGGCCCGTTGCAGCATCCCCTCAAAGGCGCCGTCGACGTCCATCAGGTACGGCACTTCGTCGATGACCAGCACACTCGCCCGGTCGGCGGGCAGTGCCGCGGCCAGGACATCGAACGCGACATCCCAACTTTCCGGCCGCGCGGCTGCCACCAGCCCCGCCAACGGCAGCGTCGACACCCGGGCGTCCCGGGCCAGCCGTGCCAGATCATCACGGCGGGACGCGCCGGTCGCCGCGTAGAACAAGAACGGGGCCCCGGAGCGCTCCGCAAACCGCTCGACCAGTCGCGACTTGCCCACCCGGCGCCGCCCACGCAACATCACACACCGACCGGGCCGCTCCCCGCCGACTCCTGCCGCCACCTTCTGGAGCTCCCGCTCCAACGTCGCCAGCTCCTGTCGCCGGCCAACGAAATCCACCACGCTCGCCCACCTCCACCCATGACACTAACACTCACATTACTAACATACACGTTAGTAACCACCCCGTCGCGCTCGACGTCACTCAAGGTAGTCCACCACGCACTCACCTCCCCTTCAGGCCGAGTACGGCGCCAGCCGGCCGCAGCTGGCACTGGCCAAGGAAGTCGATGAGCAGGCGATCGAGGACACCCGGCACGAATCCAGCACGGTAGGGGTATGAGGGGTGATGACAGGTGACGAGAGACCAGAAGATCCACCACCTCCAGCACGGCGGAAACCATGGGGCTTGACCCCGAAGAGTCAGACCCCATGTGACCAGCATGTGTGGAAGATCAGCGAAGTGGCGTTGAGTCACCCGCTATACGTTGAAGCGGAATGCCTGCGGTCTGATCCTGAACTGCGTCGGAGCCCCGCGCAAGGCCCTGAACTGGGATCTCCTGGTTGGCACGCGTTGGCTCCCGACGGCCGTTTACGGGTGTCCTGCGGACCGGCTGCGGGCCGGAGGACGCCCTCACTCGGCCGACATGAGCCTCTCGTCCGTCATACCCAGACGTGCCTGCTCCTCGACAATCTGGCGTGCCAGTTCAGTGTCCGACACGTCGACCGCGTCCGGGGTGGCTTCGGCCACGGCGCTGCGGCGGGCGTATGCATCGAACAGGCACGTCTTGGCTTCCAGCATCGTCACCATGCGTTCGTCCACGCCTCCGGTGGCGAGGAGACGGTGCACGCGAACCGGCCTGACCTGGCCCATACGGTGGGCCCGGGCCACCGCCTGATGCTCGATGGTCGGCTTGATCTGGGGTTCGCGGATGACGACGACGGAGGCGGCCTGCATGTTGAGGCCGACGCCCGCTGCCTGGATCTGCCCCAGGAGCACCGCCGGGCCCTGGACACCGGCGAAGTCGTCGACGATCTCCTGGCGACGCTGGGCCGGGACGCCGCCGGTCAGCGGACCGAACACCGGAGTGGCCCCAGCGATTCCGGCCGCGAGGACATCTCTCACCACGCCCAGTACGTCCTTGAAGTTGGAGAAGACCACCGTCTTCTGCCCGTTCTCGCCGGCCTCCTGAACGATCTCCCGAAGCCGGTCCGGCTTGGCCGACTTCTCGGGGCGCATGTACGCGGCCCTGCGCATGGCCATGAAGTCGCTGCGGGCCTCGATCTCCCGTGTCCAGTTCACGAGGACGCTCGCCGGGCAGACGACCATGAAGTGGCTCTGCCCCTCGGCTGCCAGGTGGGCGAGGACGGCGATCGCCTGGATGGTCTTCCCGAGGCCCATCTCGTCGCCGAGTATCACCGTGCGCTGCGCAAGCGCGAACCGTGCGCCAAACGACTGGTAACCGCGCAGGGAGACCCGCCGGTGCGTGTCGTCGAGGTGCTGGGTCCGTACCCGCTCCGCGATCTCGTCCGGCAGAAAGCCCTCTGCGGCAGCCACGTCCGGCAGCCGCCCGGAAATCTCGGCGAGCAGGCTGTAGTACTCGGCGGAGCGGAGTTCGAAGTCCACCCAGGCCGCGATGTCGGACGAGAGCCCCCGGAGCAGGTCCACCGACGCCTGGGCGAGCAGCTCGGGCAGGCCGGCCTGCTCTGCCTCGTCGACCAGCGACCGGGTCTCGGCGACCGCCGCCCACGCGCGAGCCTTCTTCTCCCGGCCGGCCGGCAGCATCCGGACCCTTCCGGCGGCGGGCCTCGCGTCGGCCAGCAGCGGACCGAGCCGTTCCGCCAGGACGGTGGCCTTGTCCACCGCACGCCGGGCGTTTGGGCCGGCCTCCACCAGGACGTGCAGGGCCGAGACGAGCGCGGTGGTGCGCGGTTCCGGCCGGTCCACGTCGATGTGGACAGCCACGGTCTCGTGCACGGCCTCGGAGAGCCTGCGGGCGGCGGCGAGCATCTGGTCGACGGTGCGCTGCCCGACACCGGGAATCTGCCGCAGCCGGTAGGGGCCCGCTTCGAGAACACCGCCCACGGTGCGCAGTCCACTCGACTCGACGCTCCCCAGCCGCAGCCGCCCCCCAGACTTACGACCACCAGTAGGATTGGCGCCATGAGCGGTAGTAGGAAGTATTCGATCAGCCTGCCCGAGGATCTCGCCGACGCCGTACGCGCCCATGTCGGGCCCGGCGGTTTCTCCGCCTACGTCGCCGAGGCTCTCGAACAGAAAGTCGCCATGGACAGGCTGCGGGAGATCGTCGTCGACTTCGAGACCGACAACGAAGCTCTCACCCGCGAGGAGGTCGAGGCCGCCCGGGCGCTGCTGCGCCACGACCACCGACAGGCCGGGGCCGCCGCCTGATGCCCGGCACCCTCCTGCTCGACAGCGAAGGACTCTCGAAGCTCTATCGCAAGGACCGCACCGTCGTGGCCCTGGTCCAGGCGGCGGCAGAAGAGGGCGTCCGCGTCGCCACCAGCGCCATGACCACGCTGGAGGCAGACTACGAACGCATCCACCCGGCCCGCATCACGTGGGTCCTCTCCCGCGTCGACGTCCACGACGTCACCAAGGAGATCGCCGACCAGGCCGCCGTCCTCCTTCGCACCCACCGCCTTCACGGCCACAAGTACGCCATCGATGCCACTCTCGCCGCCATCGCCCGCAACGCGCCCCGGCCGGTCACCGTCCTCACCTCCGACCCCGGGGACCTGACACTCCTCTGCGGCCCTCCCGTGGAGGTCGTCAAGGTCTGAGACCGCATCGACGCCAGGACCTCAAGCCCGCTCCCGTCATTCGCACCCTCTGACCTCCGAAGGTCTGCGGAGCACGGCGGCCGGACCTACGTCACCGCAGTACAGGCCACCTCTATCGACGCGATCAGACGTTGAAGCGGAACTCCACGACGTCGCCGTCCTGCATGACGTAGTCCTTGCCCTCCATGCGGGCCTTGCCGCGGGAGCGGGCCTCGGCGACGGAGCCGGCGTCGACGAGGTCGTCGAAGGAGATGACCTCCGCCTTGATGAAGCCCTTCTGGAAGTCCGTGTGGATGACGCCCGCCGCCTCGGGGGCGGTGGCGTTCTGCTTGATCGTCCAGGCCCGGGACTCCTTGGGGCCGGCCGTCAGGTAGGTCTGCAGGCCGAGGGTGCGGAAGCCGACGTGGGCGAGGGTCGCCAGGCCGGGCTCCTCCTGGCCGACGGACTGGAGGAGCTCCAGCGCCTCGTCCTCCTCCAGCTCGGCGAGGTCGGCCTCCAGCTTGGCGTTGAGGAAGATCGCCTCGGCGGGGGCGACGAGGGCGCGCTGCTCGGCCTTGAACGCGTCGTCGGTCAGCTCGTCCTCGTCCACGTTGAAGACGTAGAGGAACGGCTTGGTGGTGAGCAGGTGCAGCTCGTGGAGGGCGGCGGCGGCCTCGGTGCCCTGGGCGATGCCGGCGGAGAAGAGGGTGCGGCCCTCCTCCAGGATGGCCTTGGCCTCCTGGACGGCCTTGACCTGCGGCTGCTTGTCCTTCTTGATGCGCGCTTCCTTCTCCAGGCGCGGCAGGACCTTCTCGACGGTCTGGAGGTCGGCGAGGATCAGCTCGGTGTTGATCGTCTCGATGTCGTCCTTGGGGGACACCTTGCCGTCGACGTGGACGACGTTCTCGTCCCGGAAGGCGCGGATGACCTGGCAGATCGCGTCGGACTCGCGGATGTTGTGCAGGAACTTGTTGCCCAGCCCCTCGCCCTCGCTGGCGCCGCGCACGATGCCCGCGATGTCGACGAAGTCGACCGTGGCGGGCAGGACGCGCTCGGAGCTGAAGATCTCGGCGAGCTTGGCCAGTCGCGGGTCGGGGACGCCGACGACGCCGACGTTCGGCTCGATCGTGGCGAACGGGTAGTTGGCCGCGAGCACGTCGTTCTTGGTCAGGGCGTTGAACAGGGTCGACTTGCCGACATTCGGCAGGCCGACGATTCCGATCGTGAGCGACACGTGGCGACTTCCCGTAGCGAGCGGATCTGGGGTGGGCGGCCCGGGGCGTGTGGGCCGCCCACCAGTCTACGGGCGCCGCCGGACGGGCGACGACGGGCGCCGGGCGCCGGAGTCCGCCGGACGGCTCGGGCGTCAATAAGGCGCAACGGCGTCACGCCTTCGATGGAACGCCGAGGGTGACAGCGGCGTGTCAGGGGGGCGTGAGCGGGGTGGTGGGCGCCTACGTTGGGGGCGTGGAGCGCATGAGGCAGGGTGAGCGGGAGCGGGTGCCGGTCCCACGGTCGGCGAGGACGGGGCGAGGGGGACGGCCCGTGCGGCCGGCGGCACGGCGGGGGGCCGCTGCGGCACGGACCCCCCGTGCGGTGACCCGGCTGGCGGCGCTGCGGCTGACGGCACTGGGCGGCGGACTGCTGACGATCACGGCCATGGTGCTGCTCGCCGGGCTGGCCCGCCTCCTCCTGGACGCCTCGACGGCCGTGTACGGGGGCTGCTTCCTCGTGGTCGGCCTCGCGTCGGTCGTGTGGGTGCGGCCCGCCGACGTCTTCACCGCCCCGGTGGTGGCGCCCATCGCCTACGCGGCCGGGCTCGTCCTGCTGACCGGCGGATCGGGGGGCGGCGGGTTCGGAGAGCGGGTCATGACGGTGGTCACCGCACTCGCCGTGGAGGCGGCGTGGGTGTACGGGGGGACGTTGGCGACGGCCCTGGCGGCGCTGGCGCGCCGGGCGACGCTGGCCGCCGCCAAGCGTCGGGCCAGGGAGGCGGCGGCGCGGAGGACGGCCGGGCCGAAGGCACAGAAGCCGCAGGCGCAGAAGCCGCAGGCGCAGAAGCCGCAGAAGCCGCCGGGGCCGCGCGGCGCCGAGTCGGCACCGCCGCGCTCCCGGCGGCCCGCCCGCTGAGCGACGCGGGCGGGCCGGGCGGGCGCGTCAGCCGGTCAGCTTCTGGGCGGCCTCGGAGCGCAGGTCCCGGCGCAGCTCCTTCGGCAGCGAGAACTCGATGTGCTCCCGCACCGGCTGCACGACCTCGACGTCCGCGTAGCCGCGCTCGGCCAGCCACTCCAGCACGCCCTCGACGAGGACGTCGGGCACGGAGGCGCCGGAGGAGAGGCCGACGGTGGTGACGCCGTCGAGCCAGGCCTCGTCGATCTCGCCGGCGTGGTCGACGAGGTGGCCGGCGGAGGCGCCGTGCGCGAGGGCGGTCTCCACGAGGCGGACGGAGTTGGAGGAGTTCTTCGAGCCGACGACCAGCACGAGGTCGGACTCGGCGGCCACCTGCTTGATGGCCGTCTGGCGGTTCTGGGTGGCGTAGCAGATGTCGTCGCTCGGCGGGCTGATGAGCGCGGGGAACTTGTCCTTGAGCGCGTCGACGGTCTCCATCGTCTCGTCCACGGACAGCGTGGTCTGGGAGAGCCAGACCACCTTCTCCGGGTTCTTGACCTCGACGTTCGGGACGTCCTCGGGGCCGTCGACGAGGGTGATGTGCTCGGGCGCCTCGCCGGAGGTGCCGATGACCTCCTCGTGGCCCTCGTGGCCGATGAGGAGGATGTCGTAGTCGTCCTTGGCGAACCGGACGGCTTCCTTGTGCACCTTGGTGACCAGGGGGCAGGTGGCGTCGATGGTGGCGAGCTTGCCGCGCTCGGCCTCGCGGTGGACCTCGGGGGCCACGCCGTGGGCGGAGAAGATGACGATCTCGCCCGGGGGAACCTCGGAGGTCTCCTCGACGAAGATCGCGCCCTTCTTCTCCAGCGTGCGGACGACGTACTTGTTGTGCACGATCTCGTGCCGGACGTAGACGGGGGCGCCGTACTGCTTCAGGGCCTGCTCGACGGCGATGACGGCTCGGTCCACGCCCGCGCAGTACCCACGGGGGGCGGCGAGGAGGACGCGGCGGGCGGTCTCAGCACTCATGGGCCCATCGTACGGGCGCCCGATGATCGGGCTCACCGGCGCATGGGGGTTGCGCGGCGGGCGGAGCGGCGGCGGTGTCGGTGCCGGGCGGTAGTGTCGCGCGCATGGCTCTCCACACGTCGCCCGAGGCCCCGATCCCCGTCGCGCAGGTGTCGCGGCTGATCGGCGGGTGGATCGACCGGCTGGGCGCGGTCTGGGTCGAGGGGCAGATCACCCAGCTCAACCGGCGGCCCGGAGCCGGGGTGGTGTTCCTGACGCTGCGTGACCCGTCGCACGAGATGTCCCTCAGCGTGACGTGCTTCCGTCAGGTGTTCGACCAGGTGGCGGACCTCGTCGGGGAGGGCGCGCGGGTCGTCGTGCACGCGAGGCCGGAGTGGTACGCGCCGCGCGGCCAGCTGTCGCTGCGGGCGGCGGAGATCCGGCCGGTGGGCGTCGGCGAGCTGCTGGTGCGGCTGGAGCAGCTGAAGAAGACGCTGGCGGCGGAGGGGTTGTTCGCGGCGGAGCGGAAGCGACCGCTGCCGTTCCTGCCCCGGCTGGTCGGGCTGGTGACGGGCCGGGCGTCGGCCGCTGAGCGGGACGTGCTGGAGACGGCCCGGCAGCGCTGGCCCGCCGTGCGGTTCGCGGTGCGGAACGTCGCGGTGCAGGGGGTCCACGCGGTGCCGCAGGTGATCGCGGCGGTCCGGGAGCTGGACGCGGACCCGGCCGTGGAGGTGATCGTCGTGGCACGGGGCGGCGGGAGCGTGGAGGACCTGCTGCCGTTCTCCGACGAGCGGCTGGTGCGGGCCGTCGCGGAGTGCGGCACCCCGGTCGTCTCGGCGATCGGCCACGAGCCGGACACCCCGTTGCTGGACCTCGTGGCCGACCTGCGGTCGCGGACGCCGACGCACGCCGCGAAGGACGTCGTGCCGGACGTGGGCGAGGAGTCGGCGCGGATAGCGGAGCTGCGGGACCGGGGGCGGCGCCGGCTCGCGGCGCTGCTGGACGCCCAGGAGCGCGGCCTGAACGACTGCGTGAGCCGCCCGGCGCTCGCCTACCCGCACCGCATGGTCGAGGAGCGGGCGGACCAGGTGGACGATCTGCTGCTGCGCGCCCGCCGCACGCTGGGCCACCAGCTGGACCGGGCGGGCGGGGAGCTGGAGCACACCCGGGCACGGGTCGTCGCCCTCTCCCCCGCCGCGACGCTCCGGCGCGGCTACGCCGTGCTGCAGCGGGAGGACGGAACGGTGGTGCGGGACGCGGCGGAGGTGGCCGAGGGCGACGCCCTGCGGGCCCGGGTGGCCGAGGGCGGCTTCACGGTCACCGTCGGGCCGTCGTCCTAGGCCCGGGACCGTCAGTCCGGCGGCCTAGGGTGGAGCGCATGGCGAACACGGAGACGGACGCGGGCACGGGCGGCGTGACGGGCGGCGGCGCGGGCCCCGACGGGGACGCGGTGCTGGGCTACGAGCAGGCGCGCGACGAGCTGGTCGACGTCGTCCGGCGGCTGGAGGCGGGCGGGGCGACGCTGGAGGAGTCGCTGGCGCTGTGGGAGCGCGGCGAGGAGCTGGCGAGCATCTGCCGGGGCTGGCTGGCGGGTGCCCGGGCCCGGTTGGACGCGGCGCTGGCCGCCGACACCGACAAGCCCGACAGTCCGGAGGGCGCCCAGGACGCCTAGGGTGGCGCCGGGGGGTGACGTCCCGGGGGCGGTGCGGGACGACGGGGGCGCGACGCGGGGAATAATCGTTGAAGCTTCACCATTCCCCCGGTGACAGCAGCACCACGACCCCCGACATGTGAAACGGACGGATCCGGATGGACACGGCACTCGCCCTTGAGGTCTCCGCGCAGAACCTGCTCTTCCGCGAGGCGCACACCGCGAACACCTTCACGGACGAACCGGTGAGCGACGAGCAGATCGAGGCGGTCTACGACCTCGTCAAGCTGGCGCCGACCGCGTTCAACCAGTCCCCGCTGCGGATCACGCTCGTACGCTCCCCGGAGGCCCGCGAGCGGCTGGTGGGGCACCTGGCCGAGGGCAACCGTGCCAAGACGCGGACCGCGCCGCTGACCGCGATCCTCTCCGTGGACCTCGATTTCCACGAGCGGCTGCCGGAGCTGTTCCCGGTCATGCCGGGGCTGAAGGACTCCGTCTTCGCGGAGGTGGAGACGCGTGAGCAGGCCGGCACGCTGAACGCCGCGCTCCAGGCGGGCTACTTCATCCTGGGCGTCCGCGCCGCCGGGCTCGCCGCCGGGCCGATGACCGGGTACGACGCGGACGGCGTCAACAAGGAGTTCTTCGGCGACGGCAAGCAGAAGGCGATCATGGTCGTCAACATCGGCCGCCCCGGCCAGGACGCCTACCGCCCGCGCGGCCCGCGGCTGTCCGCCCGGGACGCCGTCACCACGCTCTGACGCGGCAGCGGCCCGCCGTCGTCAGGGCCCCTCGGTCCCGGCGGCGGGCTCGTTCGCGGCCCTATCCGTCCCCGCCCGACGACGGCTGCGGCGCGTCGGAGCGCTGCGGCTCCAGCGCGTCGGCCAGTTCGGTGAGCCGGGCGAAGGGGGCCGTTCCGGTCACCACCGTGGTGACGTCGGGTGCGGTCAGCACGAGCGCGTCGTACTTCTGCCCCTCGTAGCGCGCCCACTCCTCGCCGTCGACGGTCACGGTCTCGCCGGTGTCGGCGGCCTGGTGGGTGACCTTCGCCACGAACTTCCCGGGGTCACCGTCGCCCTGCTCGACGGCCGCGTACTCCACCTCGGGGTCGACGAAGCCGAGGTGCCACACCGCGCCGTGGTCGCTCTGCCCCCGGTAGTAGACGGAGGTGGCCCGCCACGCGTCGTCCAGGCCCCGGGGGGCCATGAGGGCGTAGGGCGCCGCCCGCTCGGCCGTCACCAACTCCGCCTGGTAGGAGATCTCCCGCGGACGCTCGTCCCCGCTGTCCCCGTCGGGGATGAACAGGTAGAGACCCCAGGCGCCGATGCCGATCACGGCCATCGAGAGCACCATATCCTTGACGGTCTTGACGGTCTTGGCGGTCATGCCACGCGTTGCTGCCACGCCCCCATGGTCCCTTATGCCCGGCCGAGCGCGGCAGCGGCCCCGCAGTCGGGAGGCGCGCGCCGCCGGGCGCTCAGACGTGAGGGCCCCCTGCTCATCCTGGCACCGGACGGATAAGGTCGTACGTACCCTCACCCGTCTTGACTGCCCGGCGGCTCCTCCCGGCCGACCGAGTGGAAAGGTGCGTTCCGATGTCGGACAACCATCTGCCGTCCCCGCTCGAAGTGAGCCCCGAGGCGCCGGACCGCAACCTGGCCCTGGAGCTTGTGCGCGTCACCGAGGCGGGTGCCATGGCCTCGGGACGCTGGGTCGGCCGCGGGGACAAGAACGGGGCGGACGGAGCCGCCGTGAAGGCGATGCGCACCCTCGTCTCGACCGTCTCGATGAACGGCGTGGTCGTCATCGGCGAGGGCGAGAAGGACGAGGCGCCGATGCTGTTCAACGGCGAGCGCGTCGGTGACGGGACGGGCCCGGAGTGCGACGTGGCCGTCGACCCGGTGGACGGCACCACCCTGACGGCCAAGGGCATGGGCAACGCCGTGTCCGTGCTGGCGGTCGCCGAGCGCGGGGCGATGTTCGACCCGTCGGCGGTCTTCTACATGAACAAGCTGGCCACCGGTCCCGAGGCGGCCGAGTACGTCGACATCGACGCCCCGCCGTCGGTCAACGTGCGCCGCGTGGCGAAGGCGAAGGGCTGTGCGCCCGAGGACGTGACCGTCGTCATCCTCGACCGGCCCCGGCACGAGACCATCGTCAAGGAGGTGCGGGAGGCCGGAGCCCGCATCAAGTTCATCTCCGACGGTGACGTGGCCGGCGCGATCATGGCCGTCCGGGAGGGCGCCGGCGTCGACCTGCTGCTCGGCATCGGCGGCACGCCGGAGGGCATCATCGCCGCGTGCGCCATCAAGTGCCTCGGCGGCACCCTGCAGGGCAAGCTGTGGCCGCGCGACGACGCGGAGCGGCAGCGGGCCGTCGACGCGGGCCACGACCTCGACCGCGTGCTGCACACGGACGACCTGGTCAGCGGCGAGAACGTCTTCTTCGTGGCCACCGGCATCACCGACGGCGACCTGCTGCGGGGGGTGCGCTACCGGGCCGAGACCGCCTTCACCCAGTCCCTGGTGATGCGGTCCAAGTCGGGCACGATCCGGCAGATCGACTCCACGCACCGGCTGGCCAAGCTGCGCGCGTACAGCGCCGTGGACTTCGACCGGGCGATCTGAGCCGACCCGCCGCGCCGGAGCCGACCCCCGGTTCGGCTCGGGCGCGGACGCGCGGTGGCTCAGGCGATGCGGCGCACCTGCGCGGGGACGGCGTCGGTCTGGGCGACGGCGTCCCGCCGGCGGCGTCGGGCGAGCACGACGCGCCGTTCCGCCGCCGTCAGCCCGCCCCACACCCCGTACGGCTCGGGCTGGAGAAGGGCGTGCTCGCGGCACTCCACCAGGACGGGGCAGCGCGCGCACACGGACTTCGCCGCCTGCTCGCGGGCCAGCCGCTCCGCCGTCGGCTCCTTGGAGGGGGCGAAGAACAGCCCGGCCTCGTCCCGGCGGCAGACCGCCTCGGAATGCCAGGGGCCGGCTTGCTCACGGTCGGGCGTGCGCCCCCGGAGGGCGCCGGACGGCGCCCCGGCCGGGGGGAGAACGGCTGCCTGCAGAGACTGATGCGGCGGTCGCGGCACGGTCCACTCCTGACGACGGCGATGGGAGTCACCCTGACTGCCTTCATCCGCACGGGAGTTCACCAGGGGGAGCCGTGCGTGAGGCGATGCCGGAAGCTCTACCCGCTGTACGCGTGCTTATGCGCTCAGTCGCCACTTGAGCGCAAGTCGCGGACGCGTCGACCCCGTACGGGCTTCGCCTCGACGGCTCCGCACAGGGCGACGCCCCGCACGACGACCACCGGGGCGCGGGGGTCGTCGGCCGTCAGCCCGTCGACCTCGAACGCCCCCAGGACGCCGGCGCCCTCGTTCCGGAGCGTCACGTTCTCCGGCACGGTGATCTCCACCCCGCCGCAGACGGCGTAGGCGTTGATGACGAGTTCCTGCTGGTCGAAGAAGGCCTCGGTCAGGTCGATCTCCACGCTGCCGAAGGCCGCGACGGCGTGCAGCGGGCCGCCCGCGCGCCAGCGCCCACGGCGCACCGCCGAGCCGAAGACGGCGGCCAGGGTGCGACTCAGGCCGGACCTCGGCACGCCGTACCGGGCGGGCGCGTTGTGGTCATGGCCCGCCGGGGCGGGCCCGGGAGCGCTCCGGGGCGTGCGCCCCGCGGGGAGATCGGCGACGAGGGGCGTCAGCTCGTCCAGGGTCCGCGCGGCGTACGCCGTCCCGACGCGGTCGCCGTGTTCGGACGGGGTGATCCGACCCTCTTCGAGAGCCTGGGCGAGGAGGGCCGCGATCCGGTCGCGGTCGGCGTCGGAGGCCCGTACCGCCGTGGGCCGCTTGCTGAGCGTCACGCCGTCCACGTCACCGTTCACGTCACTCCGATCCGTTGACGGACCGCTGCTCCCGTGCCGGGAGGCAGGGGTCCCGTCCCCTCGCTGGTTCGTCCCCACCGCCGCGGACGGCCTCGCCGCCCCGGGCGCCCGGCCCCGACCGCCGGCCCGGCACCGGCCAGCGTACCGACCATCGCGATAGATCGCGAGCGTCCGGGTGAGCCCAACCTCACAGGATCCGGGCGGCTCGGGCGTTCTACCCTGTGATGCGCGCTCGCCGAAGCCGTCGAGTCGCCGCGTCGTCGAGAGAGGAACCCGTCTTCATGGCTGCCCGTCCCCGCACGGAGACCCACGAGTTCGCGTACACGGATCTGCTGCCGGTGGGTGAGGACACCACGGAGTACCGCCTGGTGACCACCGAGGGGGTCGACACCTTCGAGGCGGGCGGGCGCACCTTCCTGCGGGTGTCGCCGCAGGCACTGCGGACGCTGGCGGCCGAGGCCATGAAGGACATCGCCCACTTCCTGCGCGCCGACCACCTGGCGCAGCTGCGCAAGATCCTCGACGACCCCGAGGCGAGCCCCAACGACCGCTTCGTCGCGCTCGACCTGCTGAAGAACGCGAACATCGCGGCGGCCGGCGTGCTCCCCATGTGCCAGGACACCGGTACCGCCATCGTCATGGGCAAGCGGGGCCAGAACGTGCTCACCGAGGGCGAGGACGAGCACGCCCTCTCCGGCGGCGTCTTCGACGCCTACGACCAGCTCAACCTGCGCTACTCGCAGATGGCCCCGCTGACCATGTGGGAGGAGCGGAACACCGGGACGAACCTGCCCGCCCAGATCGAGCTCTACGCGACCGACGGCGACGCCTACACGTTCCTCTTCATGGCCAAGGGCGGCGGCTCGGCGAACAAGTCGTTCCTCTACCAGGAGACGAAGGCCGTCCTCAACGAGACCGCGATGATGCGGTTCCTGGAGGAGAAGATCCGCTCGCTGGGCACGGCCGCCTGCCCGCCCTACCACCTCGCGATCGTCGTGGGGGGTACGAGCGCCGAGTACGCCCTGAAGACGGCCAAGTACGCCTCCGCCCACTACCTGGACGAGCTGCCCGCCGAGGGGTCGGCCGCCGGCCACGGCTTCCGGGACCTGGAGCTGGAGAAGAAGGTCTTCGAGCTGACGCAGACGATCGGCATCGGCGCGCAGTTCGGCGGCAAGTACTTCTGCCACGACGTGCGCGTGGTGCGGCTGCCCCGGCACGGCGCCTCCTGCCCCGTGGCCATCGCCGTCTCCTGCTCGGCCGACCGGCAGGCCAAGGCGAAGATCACCGCCGAGGGCGTCTTCCTGGAGCAGTTGGAGCGCGACCCCGCGCGCTTCCTGCCGGAGACCACGGGCGAGGAGCTGGCGGGCGCCGCCTCCGCCGAGGACGACGTCGTCCGCATCGACCTCAACCGGCCGATGGACGAGATCCGCGCCGAGCTGAGCAGGCACCCCGTCAAGACCCGGCTCTCGCTGACGGGGCCGCTCGTCGTGGCCCGGGACATCGCGCACGCCAAGATCAAGGAACGGCTCGACGCGGGCGAGGGGATGCCGCAGTACCTGCGCGACCACGCCGTGTACTACGCGGGCCCGGCGAAGACCCCGCAAGGGTACGCGTCCGGATCCTTCGGGCCGACGACGGCGGGCCGGATGGACGCCTACGTCGAGCAGTTCCAGGCGGCGGGCGGCTCGTTCGTGATGCTCGCGAAGGGCAACCGCAGCAAGCAGGTCACCGACGCGTGCGCCGCGCACGGCGGCTTCTACCTCGGCTCGATCGGCGGGCCCGCGGCCCGGCTGGCGCAGGACTGCATCAAGAAGGTCGAGGTCCTGGAGTACGAGGAGCTGGGCATGGAGGCCGTCTGGAGGATCGAGGTGGAGGACTTCCCCGCGTTCGTCGTCGTGGACGACAAGGGCAACGACTTCTTCACCGACCCCGGCCCCTCCCAGCCGTTCGTGACGTCCATTCCCGTCCGCGGCTGAGCCGGGCGGGCCGTCGGCATACGCTCGGGCCCATGAGTGACGCATACCGCATCGAGCACGACTCCATGGGCGAGGTCAAGGTGCCCGCCCACGCCAAGTGGCGCGCGCAGACCCAGCGCGCCGTGGAGAACTTCCCCGTGTCCGGGCAGCGGCTGGAGCGGGCCCACATCCAGGCGCTCGCCCGGGTCAAGGCGGCGGCGGCGACGGTCAACGCCGAGCTGGGCGTCGTGGAGAAGGACATGGCGGCGGCCCTCGTCTCGGCCGCCGCCGAGGTCGCCGACGGGCACTGGGACGAGCACTTCCCCGTCGACGTGTTCCAGACCGGCTCCGGCACGTCCTCGAACATGAACATGAACGAGGTCCTGGCCACGTTGGCCGGTGAGCGCCTGGGTGCGCCGGTGCACCCCAACGACCACGTGAACGCCAGCCAGTCGTCCAACGACGTCTTCCCCTCCTCCGTGCACATCGCCGCGACCGCGGCCGTCACGGAGGACCTCGTCCCGGCCCTGGAGCACCTCGCCGACGCCCTGGAGCGCAAGGCGGCCGAGTTCGCCTCGGTCGTGAAGTCGGGGCGCACGCACCTGATGGACGCGACCCCGGTCACCCTCGGCCAGGAGTTCGCCGGGTACGCGGCGCAGATCCGCTACGGCGTGGAGCGGATGCACGCCGTCCTGCCGCGGCTGGCCGAGCTGCCCCTCGGCGGGACGGCGGTGGGCACCGGTATCAACACGCCGCCCGGCTTCGCCGCGCAGGTGATCGCCGAGGTCGCGCGGATGACGGGGCTGCCGCTGACCGAGGCGCGGGACCACTTCGAGGCGCAGGGCGCGCGGGACGGGCTGGTGGAGGCCTCCGGGCAGCTCCGCACGATCGCGGTGAGCCTGACCAAGATCTCCAACGACCTGCGCTGGATGGCGTCGGGCCCGCGCACGGGGCTCGCGGAGATCAACCTCCCCGACCTCCAGCCGGGTTCGTCGATCATGCCGGGCAAGGTGAACCCGGTCATCCCCGAGGCCGTGCTCATGGTCGCGGCGCAGGTGACGGGCAACGACGTCACCGTCGCGACGGCGGGCGCCTCGGGCAACTTCGAGCTGAACGTGATGCTGCCGGTGCTGGCGCGCAACGTCCTGGAGTCCGTGCGGCTGCTGTCCAACGCCTGCCGGCTGCTGGCCGACCGGGCGGTGGACGGCATCACCGCGAACGTCGAGCGGGCCCGGGAGTACGCGGAGTCCTCACCGTCGGTCGTCACGCCGCTCAACCGGTACCTGGGGTACGAGGAGGCCGCGCGGGTCGCGAAGCGGGCGCTGGCCGAGCGCCTCACGATCCGCGAGGCGGTGCTGGAGGGCGGGTACGTCGAGCGCGGCCTGCTGACCGAGGAGCAGCTGGACGAGGCCCTGGACGTCCTGCGGATGACGCGTCCCTGACGCGCGGTCGAGCGCCGCTCGCAGCTCCGGCGCGGCGTCGGCCACGGCGGTGGCCGGCCCCGGGCCGGAGGGTTGTCGCGCGGGTACCATCCGTGAATGACAGCGGATACGGAGCGGACAGCGCAGGGACGGACCGTCCGGCACTCCGGCGCCCACTGGAGTCCGGGGACGCACATCCTGTGGCGCTACCGGGCGAACGGCCAGGACCACCCGCACATCTGCCGTCCGGTGACCGTGGTGCGGGACACCCCCGACCTGCTGGCCGTCTGGATGGCACCGGGGACGCAGTGCGTCAAGCCCGAGCTCGCGGACGGCACGCCGGTGCACCGCGAGCCACTGGAGACGCGGTACACCAAGCCGCGGACGATCACGCGCTGCCGCTGGTTCGGGGCCGGCGTCCTGAAGCTGGCGCGGCCGGCGGACCCGTGGTCGGTGTGGCTGTTCTGGGAGCCGGGCTGGCGGTTCAAGAACTGGTACGTCAACCTGGAGGAGCCGCGCCTGCGCTGGTCCCACGGGGTGGACTCGGAGGACCACTTCCTGGACCTTGAGGTGCACGCGGACCGCAGCTGGCAGTGGCGTGACGAGGACGAGTTCGCCCAGGCGCAGGCCGCCGGGCTGATGGACGCGGCGCAGGCGCGCCGGGTGCGGGCGGCCGGCCGCGCCGCGCTGGACCACGTGCTGGCGTGGGGGCCGCCGTTCACCGACGGCTGGGAGGACTGGCGGCCGGACCCGTCCTGGCCCATCCCCCGGCTGCCGGGCGACTGGGACCGGCCGGCGCACCGGGACGGGTGACGGACGCACCACCTGTTCGAGCCGAGCGCATCGTGATGGAGCTGAGTCCGGGACCACCTTGATACGCTCCGGGGCCGCAACCGTAGGATCTTCCTCCGGACGCACCCGCACAGCATCACGGACCGCAGCAACTCCCCCGTGCTCGGCAGGAATTGATGGGCACCCCCGAGAGGAGCCACGCACGTGAGCAGCATCGGACCGGCGCCCGGTGCACCCGGCCGGGGCCGTCCCCGGCCCCGGAGGCCGGACTTCCGCTTCCGTTCCCCGACGGCATGATCCGGGTATCGGGGTATCGACGCCCACGTCGACGCCCCCCACCGGCGGCAGCAGCGACCGCCGGACCGGACCGCCGAGAGAACCGAGGAGCACAGCCCCAGTCAGCCTCCCCCGGCCCCCGGCCGGGCGGTGTCCCCCAGGACGGATGGAAACCCGACGCGTGACGGAGCACCCGACCACCCCCCGCCGGTCACCGGCCGGAGCGGACACGCCCCGGCCGGCTGACCGGGCGATCCCGCACGCCCGGCCCGAGGCCGCGGCGGGCGGCGAGGACAGCCCCGTGCGTGGGTCCGCCCGTCCGGCGCCCGGGGACACCCCCGACGAAGCGCCCCCGGGCGCCGCCGTGCCCGCACCCACCGCCCCCGGCGGCACCGCGCCCGACCGCGCCCCGGAGGACAGCGAGCACGCCCGGCGCGGCGGCGACCGGCTGCGCTTCGTCGGGGCCGCCACCCGCCGCATCGCCCGGGGCATGGACCTGGACGAGACGGTGCTCGGCCTGTGCCGGGCCTCCGTCCCCGCCTACGCCGACGCGATCCTGGTGTACCTGCGCGACCCGCTGCCGGTCGGTGACGAGCGGCCCACCGGCCCCGTACGACTGCGGCTGCGGCGCACGGACCGGCTGCCCGACTACGTCGACCGGACCCACCCGGGCCCGGCCCCGGCACCCGGCGCCCCGGTGAGCGACGGGACGGGAGGCGTGACGCGGGACGGGCCGCCGACCGGCCCGGAGCCGGGACCGGACGCGCGGCCGTCGGCCGGGAAGCGACCGCCGTTGCCGACCACGCTCGCCGAGCAGCCGGCCGTCGGGGCCGCCGAGGTGGCGGACGTCCGCACCGGCGGGGCGCTGGCCGAGGTGCTGCGCGGCGTCCGGCCGCTGTTCGGAACCTCACCGGCCGCCGGGGCCGCCCTGCGGGAGCTGCTGGGCCAGGAGCGCGACATGCCGCCCGGCGACCGAGCCGTCCTGGCCCCGCTGCGCGGCCGGCGCCGCGTCATCGGCGCGGCCGTCTTCCTGCGCCGTCCGGAACGGCCCGCGTTCGAGGGCGACGACCTCCTGGTGGCGGCCCAGCTGGCCACGCACACCGCGCTCGGGGTGGACAAGGCCGTGCTCTACGGCCGCGAGGCGTACATCGCCGACGAGTTGCAGCGCACGATGCTGCCCGACCGGCTGCCCCAGCCGACCGGCGTGCGGCTGGCGAGCCGCTACCTCCCGGCGGCCGAGTCGGCACGCGTCGGCGGTGACTGGTACGACGCGATCCCACTGCCCGGCAGCCGGGTGGCCCTGGTCGTGGGGGACGTCATGGGGCACTCCACGACGTCCGCGGCGATCATGGGACAGCTCCGCACGACGGCCCAGACGCTGGCCCAGCTCGACCTGCCGCCGCAGGAGGTCCTGCACCACCTCGACGAGCAGGCGCAGCGGCTGGGCGAGGACCGCATGGCGACGTGCATCTACGTCGTGTACGACCCCGTGGCCCACCGGATGATCGTGGCGAACGCGGGTCACCCGCCGCCCGTCATGCTGCACCGGGACGGCACGGCGGAGACCCTGCGCATCCCGCCGGGCGCGCCCATCGGCGTCGGCGGCGTGGACTTCCGTGCCGTCGAGCTCGACGCGCCCGCCGGTGCGACCCTGCTGCTGTACACCGACGGGCTGGTGGAGTCGCGCCACCGCGACGTGTGGTCGGGCATCGAGACGCTCCGCGAGAAGATGGCCGAGACCGGACGGCTGACCCGCCCCGACGCCTCGGCCCCGCTGGAGCCGCTGTGCGACGAGGTGCTGGACATCGTGGGACCGGGTGACCGGGACGACGACATCGCCCTGCTCGCGGCCCGGTTCGACGGCATCGCGCCCAGCGACGTCGCGCTGTGGGAGCTGGAGCCGCGCCCGGAGACGGCCGGGCAGGCGCGTCGGCTGGCCCGCCGGGCCCTGGCCGCCTGGGGCATAGAGGAGCTGTCCGACTCGGTCGAGCTGCTGGTCAGCGAGGTCGTCACCAACGCGGTGCGGTACGCCGAACGACCGGTGACGCTGCGGCTGCTGCGCACGGACGCCCTGCGCTGCGAGGTCGGGGACGACGTCCCGCAGCTGCCCCGGCTGCGGCAGGCGCGGGCCACGGACGAGGGCGGGCGCGGGCTCTACCTGGTCAACCGCATCGCCCGGCGCTGGGGCGCCACCCGGCTGTCCACCGGGAAGCTGGTCTGGTTCGAGGTGCCGCTGCCGTAGGCGGTGACCGGACCGAGAGCGGTGCCCCGGACCGTGCCGGTCCGGGGCACCGCGGTGATCGTGCGGGCCGCTCCGGCATCCTCCCGGCGCGGCCCCGCGTCACGCCTGGGCGATGACCGCCTCGGCGTCGAGCGTCGCGCCGACGGCCTGGAGGACCGAGGCGATCTTGACGGCCTCCTGGACCGTCTCACGGTCGACGTCGGCCTTGCGCAGGATCTGCTCGTGCGAGTCCAGGCACATGCCGCAGCCGTTGATCGCGGAGACGGCCAGCGACCACAGCTCGAAGTCGGTCTTGTCCACGCCCGGGTTGCCGATGACGTTCATCCGCAGCCCCGCCCGCAGGTTGCCGTACTCGGGGTCCGACAGCAGGTGACGGGTGCGGTAGAAGACGTTGTTCATCGCCATGACGGACGCCGCGGCCTTGGCCGCCGTGTACGCCTCGGGCGTGAGGTTCTCCCGCGCCTCCGGCTCCAGCTCGGCCAGCACCTTCGGCGAACGGGAGGCGATGGCGCAGGCCAGCACCGTCCCCCACAGCTGCTGCTGGGGGAGGTCGGAGTTGCCGATCACCGAACCGAGGTTCAGCTTCAGGTCCTTGGCGTAGCCGGGCAGGGCCGACTTCAGGTCGTTCAGTGACATCTCTGCGCAGCCCTCACTCACTCACCGGACAGGAGCTTGACCGGGTCGAGCGTCTCCTCGCCCTTGCTCCAGTTGCACGGGCACAGCTCGTCGGTCTGCAGGGCGTCGAGCACCCGCAGGACCTCCTTGGGGTTCCGGCCGACGGACCCGGCGGTCACCATCGTGAACTGGATCTCGTTGTTCGGGTCCACGATGAAGACGGCGCGCTGGGCGAAGCCGTCCTCGCCCTCGACGCCGCAGTCCCGCATCAGCTCGTGCTTGGAGTCGGCGAGCATGGGGAAGGGCAGGTCGCGCAGGTCCTCGTGGTCCTTGCGCCAGGCGTGGTGCACGAACTCCGAGTCGCCGGAGACGCCGAGGATCTGGCAGTCACGGTCGGCGAACTCCTCGTTCAGCTTGCCGAACGCGGCGATCTCCGTGGGACAGACGAAGGTGAAGTCCTTCGGCCAGAAGAAGACGCACTTCCAGGAGCCTTCGTACGTCTTGTGGTCGATCTGCTGGAACTCCCGGCCCTTCTCCAGCGAAACGCAGGCCGTCAGGTCGAACGTGGGGAACTGGTCACCGACAGTGAGCACAGACTCTCCTTGGTGTGGGGGAACGCGCCCGGGTCGCGGGGCGCTCCCCTTGAGGGTTGGACGGATCTCACACCCTGCCACAGGGCGAATTGATCGCAGAAATAGCTAGACTCTCCCGTGTTGATCGGTCCCGGCTATCAGTGGCCGCGCCGAACCCTCGCCCTCTCCCCCGGCCCCTCACGAACGCGTCTCATGAGCAAAGCACGTCAGCCCAGCCTCTCCCAGCTGAGGGCCTTCACCGCCGTCGCCGAGCACCTGCACTTCCGCGAGGCCGCCGCCGAGATCGGCATGAGCCAGCCCGCGCTGTCGGGGGCCGTCGCGGCGCTGGAGGAGACGCTCGGGGTGCGGCTCCTGGAGCGCACCACGCGCAGGGTCCTCCTCTCCCCCGCCGGGGAGCGGCTGGCCGTGCGCGCCCGGACCGTGCTGGACGCCGTCGGGGCCCTGCTGGAGGAGGCCGAGGCGTCCCGCGCCCCGTTCACCGGGACGCTGCGGCTCGGCGTCATCCCCACCTGCGCGCCGTACCTCCTGCCGACCGTGCTGGAGCTCACACACCACCGGTATCCCCGCCTCGACCTCCAGGTGCACGAGGAGCAGACGGCCTCGCTCCTGGACGGCCTGGCCTCGGGCCGGCTGGACCTGCTGCTGCTCGCCGTCCCCCTCGGGGCGCCCGGGGTGACCGAAGTACCGCTGTTCGACGAGGACTTCGTCCTCGTCATGGGGCACGACCACACGCTGGCGGGTCGCACGGACATCCCCCGGCAGCAGTTGCGCGACCTCCCGCTCCTGCTGCTCGACGAGGGCCACTGCCTGCGCGACCAGGCCCTGGAGGTCTGCCGGGAGGCCGGGCGCCCCCAGCCCGGCCGGGCGGCGGGCGAGGTGACGACGACGGCCGCCGGCCTGTCCACCCTGGTCCAGCTCGTGGCGGGCGGGCTCGGCGTCACCCTGTTGCCGCGCACGGCGCTGCGGGTGGAGACGGCCCGCAACGACCGTCTGTCCACGGGGCATTTCGCCGCTCCGGCGCCTGCCCGCAGGATCGCGCTGGCCATGCGCACGGGGACGGCCCGCGAGGAGGAGTTCACCGCGTTCGCGGACGCTCTGCGCGAGGCGATGCACGCCCTGCCCGTCCGCCCTCTCCGGGTGGCGGCCTGAGAAACCTGCGCACACCTGGACGGCGGGCGCAAGAATCTTATAAGCCATAGGTGAAAGCCCTCGACGTGCTGGTGCCAGTGGTTCCAGTGGTGCTCTGGTCGCGAGAAGTGATTTGAGGGAATTCACGTGGCCATTTATCTTCTCTGAGGCCGGTGAGCACGAACACCGGCGCAACGTCAGTCGCTCTCTTTACATTTCCACCATCGTGGGTCCATGATCGGCAGGTGCAACCGGTCGTAACCGATCAGAGGGAGTCACAGTGAGTCGTTTCGAGACCATGTGGGATCGTTTCTGGACCGACCTTCCTCAGGCCCGCGGAGCATCGCCGTGGGATGTGGACCCCACCTACGTCGCGCACGCGCATCTCCACCTGTTCGGCAGCGTGCTCGACCCGTCCCGTCCCGTCATCGACGTCGGCTGCGGAGACGGCGCGCAGACGGCCGCCATCGGTCAGCACTTCGACCGGGTCATCGGTGTGGACGTGGCACCCAGCGCCGTGGAGCGGGCCCGCAAGCACCACGGTGCCCCCGGCATCGAGTACGAGCAGTTAGACCTGCTCAAGCCCGAGCAGGCCGCCGCCCTGCACGAGCGGATCGGTGACGCCGGCCTGTACGTCCGCACCGTCCTGCACGCCTTCACCCCCGAGGAACTCACCCTCGCCGCCACCTCGCTCGCGCACCTGGCCGGCGACACGGGTGGCGCTTTCTTCTACGAACTCGCCCCGGCCAGCCGCGACTTCATCGTCGGTCAGCTCGCGGGCGAGGGAGTGCCCGCGGAGAAGTTCGGCTTCGTCTTCGACCGCGTCCCCCTCCCGGTGGCCAGGGAGGAGAACGCCCTGCAGCGAGAGTTGGAGAAGGTCGGTTTCGAGATCCTCTCCAGCGCCCCCATCGACTACCAGGGAACGGTGAAGGCCGGCGGTCGGCACGTGAACGTTCCCGCCTTCTTCGTCGTGGCACGGGCCGGGGCCGCCCGCTGACCCTGCTCCGTCAGGGCGGAGCCGAACGCCGTGGCCCGGTCGAACGCGCGACGACACCTCGCCCTTCGTCCGGGCCCGCCGTCGGCGGACCGCCGGGAATTCCCTCCGTCGCGATGGCGGGTCAGCACGGGAAATGGCCGGACCAATGGCCTGCGATGACCTTTTATTCAGGAAGTCGTCATCGCCCGCTTTCCCGACCGCATGGTGAATCTGCCATGACGTGGTACCCGCGCGAAGAATTTGCTTTTCCGACAGTTGAACCGTTGACCGGCGCTCGACGCGATGCTAATTTTTTCACATGGGACGCATTGTTTCGATCAATACTGGTCCATGTGTTTCCTCTGATTTTGCGCGACGCGGAAAAACCGCCATCGAAAAGCTGCCCGTCGAGGGCGGTATTCGGGTCACGAAACTAGGACTCGAAGGCGACGAGCAGGCGGCGGACTTCCACGGCGGCGAACTCCAGGCCGTCTACGCCTACGCCCGTGAAGACCTCGACTGGTGGTCCGAGCAGCTCCGGACCCCGCTCCGCGACGGCGTCTTCGGTGAGAACATCGATCTCGCCGGATTCGACGCCTGCGGGGCCGTTCTCGCCGAGAAGTGGCAGGTGGGAGAAACGCTCCTGCAGGTCACAGCGCCCCGCATGGCGTGCGGCACGTTCGGCGGCTGGATGAAGCAGCCCGGCTGGGCCAAGCGCTTCAACAACGCCCGGCGGCCCGGCGTGTACCTCCGTGTGCTCGAGGAGGGACGGATCGCGCCGGGAGATCGCGTCGAACGCGTCTGGCGCCCGGCCAAGCAGATCACGGTGGCCGAGGCCGTCGGAGCGATCCTGGACGAGCAGGACGTCCTGCGCCGCATCATCGAGATGGCGGACGAAGAGCCCACCTGGGACCGCTCCGCGATGATGTTCCACGTCTCCAACCGGACCCGGTCCGGTGCCAAGGGCCAGGGGGCCACGGGGCAGGACACGACCGGGCACACGGCCGGGCGCTTACCGGCCACCGGACACGTGGAGGGGCCCCATGCTTGACGTGTTCGGCGACTACAGCGCGCGCGACCCGCTCACCGCCCTGGCCCGGGCGGCCCGGTCCTGCCCGTACCAGGAGCCGGCCGAGAACGGTGGCCTCTACGCGCTCGGGTCCGAGGACGTGCGACGACTCCTGCTGAGCCGCGACGTCTGGTCCGAGCGGTCCACCGACCAGCGCCTCGCGTCCATGGACGAGCAGGACGCGGCACGGCGACGGGCCCTCAAGCGCTTCCTCGCCCACTGGCCCGTGTTCTCCGACGCCGCCTACCACGACCGGATCCGGCGGGTGACGGTGCGCCTCCTGAGAGGGACGGTGACCCCGGAAACGCTCTCCGCCTGCGCCCGGTGGGCCGACCGGCGACTCGCCGGGACGGACGGCGAACCCGTCGACTGGCTCCGGGACGTGGCACGCCCCATGGCGCTGGAGGCGATCGTCGTACTCGTCGGCCGTGCCGATGCCGCGCGGCTGGTCCGGCTGGGCGGGGCGGTGATGGACGAACTCGCCACCGCGCGCATCGACATGGCGCGCATCGACCGTGCGCTGGCCGCCGTCGAGGAGCTGCGCGCGTGGCTGGAGACGGCACGGTCCGATCCGCCGACACCGCTGACGGCGAGGCTGGGCGCGTTATGGGACGACCCGGCCTACGGACCCGAGTCCGCCACCGCCCTGCTCACCCAGATCGTCACCGGCGCCTACGACCCGACGACCACGGCCCTGTGCGTCGTGGGAGAGCACGTCGACAGCGACATCCTCGCCCGCATCCCCCTCCCTTCGGTGCGGGAGGAAGTGCTCCGGATCGCCACGCCCTTCCGCTTCGCCAGCCGCTACGCGCGTCGCCCCATCACCGTCGGCCCCTACCGGCTCGACGAGGGGGAGAGGATCAACCTGTGCCTCGCGACGGCGAACCTCGACCCCGAGCAGTTCCCGGAGCCCCTGCGGATCCGGGACCGGGGGAACGCCTCCCGCAATCTCAGCTTCGGCGCGGGTAAGCACTACTGTCCGGGCGCGCCACTGGCGCGAGCGGTGGTGGAGGTCCTGCTGGAGTCGATGCGGAAGTCCGGGGTCCACTTCCGCGTGGAGCACGTCGAGCGGGAACCCGAACTGCCGATGCTCCGCTACCGGAGTCTCACCGGGCGCCTCGTGCCGGCGGCCTGGACCGACCGGTAGCCCCGGCCGATCCGACGCCCGCTCCGTCCGCCCCGGGGTTCGGCGCGTCCCGCCTCCCGCGACGGCCCCGCCCACGGGCCCTGTCCGGCGGAGCGCCCTCGGGGTCGTTCCGCCGGACGCCCGGCCCAGGCACCGGCCGTGCCCCGGACGGCCGCCGTTCCCCACCCCCTCACCCACGGAGTTCGCTGTGAGCGCCCTGATCATCGACACCGATCCCGGACTGGACGACGCGCATGCCCTCGCCATGGCCCTGACTCCCTCACCGAAGCGACCCACCGTCCCCGTGAGCGCGATCTGCACCGTCGCCGGCAACGTGGGCATCGACACCGTCACCGACAACACCCGCTGGCTGCTGGGTGCCTTCGGGGAGGAGGCGGCCCGCACCCCGGTGTACCGCGGAGCCTGTGGCCCCCTGGGCGCCGCGGTCGCGGACGCCGCCGACATCCACGGCAGCGACGGCCTCGGCGACGGCCCCCGCTGGCCCGTGGCCGAGGTGGCCGAAGAAGCCCTGCCGGCGGCCATGGCCCTGGCCATGGCGGCACGTCGCCGACCGGGCGAGGTCACGCTGGTCTCGCTGGGGCCGCTGACCAACATCGCTCTCGCCCTGCGTCTGGAGCCACGACTGCCCCGCCTCCTGCGCCGGATCGTCGTGATGGGCGGGGCGGTCCGCGGCTACGGAAACCTCACCCTGAACGCCGAGTTCAACATCGGTGCCGACCCCGTCGCCGCGGATCTGGTCTTCGCCAACTTCACGGACGTCACACTGGTCACCTGGGAGGCGACGCTCAAGCACTCCTTCGTCCGGGAGGAGTTCGACGGCTTCTTCCGCGGCGGGAGTGAGGCGGCCACCACCCTCGGGCGCCTCGTGGACAACCGCTATCTCACCGAGCCCGGATACGCCCGGCGCTCGGCGTACTTCCGTGCCGACCCCCTGGCCATGGCCGTCGCCCTCGACCCCTCGGTCGTCACCGACGTGGCGCGACACCGCGTCTACGTCGGCTACGGACCGGGGAGCCTGGGACACGGTCTGACCGCTGTCGACTGGCGCGACTCCCGTTCCGACCGGCCCGTGACCACGATCGTGGAAGGACTCGACCACGCCCGGCTGCTCGAACTGCTCCGCATCTGAGCACGCCCGCACTCGCCCCCGCACCACGTCCCCCCGACCGCAGCCACCCGCCCTCGCCACCGACGCCGGGCGCGCGCATTCCACGCGTCCGGTCCGCGTCGCGGAGACCACCCTTCCCGGGAGAGAACATGAACACGCCCCCGCACGACCCCGATCGGCTGAAGCCCCTGCTGGATCCTGAGAAGGTCGCGCCCGGCACGCCGCCACGGCTGGTGGAGCAACTCGCGTTCCTCGCCGAGATCGACCGACTGAAGTCCGTGCTGCGGCTGAGCCCCCTCCTCGCCGCCGACCGCCGTGAGAACGACGCCGAACACTCCTGGCACCTGGCCATGATGGTCCTGGTCCTCGCCGAGTACGCGAACGAGCCGATCGACGTGCGACGCACCCTGAAGCTCGTCCTGGTGCACGACCTGGTGGAGATCTACGCCGGTGACACGTGCCTCTTCGACGACGAGGCCAAGCAGAGCCAGGCGGAACGCGAAGCCGACGCGGCCAAACGCCTGTTCGCCCTGCTCCCCGAGGGTCAGGACGCGGAATTCCATGCGCTGTGGAACGAGTTCGAGGAGCGGCGTACGCCCGAGGCCAGGTTCGCCAAGGCCATGGACCGGCTCCAGCCCCTCCTGCTGAACGTCGGCAACGAAGGGGGAACGTGGCGTGCCCCCGGCGTCACCGAGGCGCGCGTGCGCGAACGGACCTCCGTCATCGCGGACGGCTCCGGCGCGTTGTGGGATCTGACGCGGAAGCTGTTGGCGCACGGCGTGCAGGAGGGCTGGTTCGAAGCGGCACGCTGACCGGCGCCCCACCGGTCGGCGCGCGCGGTGGAAGACGCGCGACGACAGGACTATGGTGTTCGCGAACGTGTACGCCGTACCCGGAGGAGGCTCGATGTCCTCGAAGCGACGCCGGAAGAAGAAGGCCCGCCGCAAGAACGCCGCGAACCACGGGCGGCGCCCGCAGTCCTGAGTGCGGTGACCCACGGCCCCGACCACGGCCGACGGCCTGGTCGGGGCCGCTCGCATGCTCGGGCGACTCGTCGTCCGAGGCCCTTCGGGCCGGTGGATCACCCCCGGGCCGGAGCCGCGCACACGTCCGCGCGCCCCCGGCCGAAGCCGGGGGCGCGCGGACGAGGACGCACCGGTGCGCTCACCGGCGGTGCTGGTGCACCCGCCCGTGGGGGTGGCGTCCGTGCGGGCGGCGGGCCTGCGTCGAGACGCCCCGCACCGTCCGGACGATGCTGCCGACGAGCGAGCCGACCCCCACGGCCTGGGGACCGCGGCCGATCCGGCTGTGCGGCGGCGTGTGGCGGCGTCTTCTCGGAGCCGCTCCGTGACGCAGCTGACGGCTGAGCCTGCTGGCCAGTCGATGAAGTGCCGGCATGGCGTCTCCCTCCGTGCGTTCGTCGTGGCGCTACGTCCCTCGTGTGCCCACGCCTGCGCGTCGCACACCCGCGCGTGTCGTCGGCGTCCCGGGTGTCAGGGGGCCCCGCCCTTGGGCGCCGGCCGCAGCCCGGCGGTCTCGGCGGCGGAGTGCAGGGACTTCAGGGCCAGGAGCAGAACCCCGATGTCGTCGATCAGCACCGGGTCGGGGATGAGGTCCACCGGGGAGAGGACATAGAGGACCGCCGCCCAGAAGACGACCTTGTTCTCCGTCGGCATCCCCGACTCACGGAGCCGCCGCCGGGCCCGGACGAGCTGCACCAGCAGCCGGACGGTGAAGAAGAGCGTCAACAGCACCAACGTGGTGACGGCGACGATGATCCAGCTCTCGGCACTCACTCAGGGCCTCCTCCGGCCGACGGGTGTCCCCACCTTGGTACACCCTGCTCAGGACTCGCCGGCCCCCTCCTCCGGCGAGTCCTGGCTCCGGGCGCGCGGTGGCCGCCCCCGGCGGGGGTGCGGGCGCGCGTCACCCGGCAGGCGGCCGGCCTCGGCGAGGGCGCGCCGCACGATGAAGTCGATCTGTGCGTTGGTACTGCGCAGTTCGTCCGCCGCCCAGCGCGCCAGCGCGTCGTGGACGGCCGGGTCGAGCCGCAGCAGCACCTGCTTGCGGGCCCGGCGGCCCTCCCCGCGCTCCGTCACTGGTAGAGCGACCCCGTGTTGACGACGGGCTGCGTGCCGCGGTCGCCGCAGAGGACGACGAGCAGGTTGGAGACCATCGCGGCCTTGCGTTCCTCGTCGAGTTCCACGAAGCCCTGTTCGGTGATGCGGGCGACGGCCGTCTCCACCATCCCGCACGCCCCTTCCACGATCTGCTGCCGTGCCGCGATGATCGCACCCGCCTGCTGCCGCTGGAGCATCGCCGAGGCGATCTCGGGGGCGTAGGCGAGGTGGGTGAACCGCGACTCGATGACGTGCACCCCGGCCGCCGCGACCCGTGCGTTGACCTCGGCGGAGAGCTGGTCGGTGATGCTCTCCGCGTTGTCCCTCAGGGACAGGGTGTCCTCGGCGTGCGCTTCATAGGGGTAGTTGGTGGCGATGTGGCGCAGGGCCGTCTCCGCCTGCGTGGTGACGAACTCCTCGTAGTCGTCGACGCCGAAGGTGGCCTGGGCGGTGTCCTCGACCTGCCAGACGATCACGGCGGCGATCTCGATGGGGCTGCCGGCGGCGTCGTTCACCTTGAGGACGGCCGTCTCGTGGTTGCGGACGCGGGTGGAGATCCTGGTGCTGCTGGTCAGCGGGTTCACCCAGCGCAGACCGTCGGTGCGCAGGGTGCCGACGTAGCGGCCGAAGAGCTGGATGACCCGGGCCTCGCCGGGGGCCACCATCTTCACGCCGTTCCAGGCGAAGAGCGCCGCGACGGTCGTCAGGGCGCCGACCACGATCAGGGTGACGCCGACCGCCGGCCGGTCGCCCGGGTCGAAGCCGACGGCGACGCCGCCGAGCACGAGCCCGATGCCGAGCAGCGGCCCGAGCACGGCCAGCAGGAGGCCGAGCGCGCCGGAGAGGCTGTGCGCCACGTGCTCTTTCACGGGTGGCGCGGGCATCTCCGGCGCGTCGACGGCTTTGTTGGACGGTGACATGGGCTCCCCCGTACGCGGTGCTGATCTTGCTTACAAAGTGATAGCACTTTATCGCACCGGGGAGGGGGTGTCACTCCGTCCGCAGTCCGTCCGGGCGCATCATCCGCCACAACATCGGCAGGCTCGCGACCGTGACCAGCAGGATCATGCCGAGCCCGGCGGCGGTGAGCGGAAGGAAGGCCAGCCAGTCGGTGACCTCCGCCCCGACCATGTCCAGCAGCAGGACGCCCAGCGCCGTCCCGCCGGCCGAGGCCAGGGCGAGCCCGATCCCGACCGGGACCGCCGTCTGCCACAGCACGGAGGCGCCGAGCGTCCCCCGCCGCGTCCCGAACGCCACCAGGACGGACAACTGCCGCTTGCGCTCACGCAGTTGCTCCAGCGTCGAGACGACCATGCTCGCCGCGATCATCAGCATGATGACGACCGCCCCGACGAACAGGGCGTTGCGGATGGTGGCGAACTGGGAGGTGAGCCTCGTGTTCGCCAGCACATGGACGCCCTCGTTCCACTCCTGCACCCCGGCGAGGTTGCGCAGGTGCTCGACGACGTCCTCGTCCCCGGGCACGGTGTCCAGCAGCGCCACGGCCGACAGGCTGGGCACCCCGGAGACGTCCAGGGCCGACGGGGTGGCGAAGACACCGTAGTACTGGTCCCCGTGCGGACCCGGGATGCTGTGGGTCTCACGGGCGGCGGCGGGGACCGTCCACCACGAGGGCGCGGACTCGGCCGACGCCTCCACGGGCCCGGCGAGGTCCAGCCGGTCCCCCGGGGCGAGCGCTTCCCTGTCGGGCGAGGGGACGACGAACACGTCCCCGTCGGCGCACGCCTCCACCTCGATCAGTTCCCGCAGCACGCGGCAGTCGCCGATCTGGAACGAGGTACCGGGCCGGTTGCCGTCGGCGTCGAGCGCCACGTCGAGATCGGCCCAGCCGCGCACGAGACCGAGGGCGGACGTGACCCCCTCGGCCGTCGCGTACCGGTCGACGAACGGTCCGAGCTCCGCGCCCTCGTCGATGAGCCTGCTCGCCACCGCCTGGGCACGGTCGGTGTCGTGCCCCGTCTCGACGCGCTGCTGGGTCTCCACGGCGGCGAACAGCATGTGCAGCGCGACGGCCCCCGCCACGGCCACCGTGACACCGCTCACCGCCCGGGCGGCCATGCCGCTGTTCAGCTGAAGCCGCCGGGTGGCGAGCTGCCAGGAGAGCGGGCCGCCGCGCATCCGGGTGACCGCACGCTCCACGGCCCAGGGCAGCAGCGCCGTGATGCCGCAGAGCATGAGCAGCACACCGGCGGAGATGCCCCACTCGTTGACCGTGCTCGCCGCGTCGTCCGGACCGAAGTAGACCAGCATGGCCACACCCACGGCGAGCAGCAGCAGCCGCCACCACACCCGGCGCCGACGCGTCGTCCCCTCCCGGAAGACCCCGAGCGGGCCGATCGCCACGCCGCGCAAAGCCGCCAGGGTGACCGCGACCGCGATGACCGGGACGAGCATCACGATGACGGCGCCCAGCCACCACACGGGGACGATGTCGGCGGTGTAGACGCTGATCGTGGAGATCGAGAGGCCCTCCACCAGCTCGCGCCCCACCAGGAAGAGGAGGGCGCCCACCACCAGCCCCAACAGGGAGGCGAAGAGCACCTCGCCTGCGGCTATCCGCCGGGTCATCGCGATGTCCGCACCGACGAGCCGCAACGCGGCCAGGCGCCGGTCCCGGCGCTCCCCGCCGAACCGCACGGCCGTCGCGACGAACACGACGATCGGCATGAGCAGCACGGAGAGCATCACCACGAGAAGCACGACGAGAGCCGGGTCGAGCGGTGTCTCACCCCCCTTCATCCCCAACTCCGTCACGCGCCAGGCGTTGTCGGTGTCGAGCCCGTCCGCACCGAGGTAGTACGCCGGCTCGCCCGGCCCCTTCAGCCCCTCGGGGCCGATCGTGCCGACGATCTCCGTACCGCGGAACCGCTCGCTCAGCAGCTCCCCCTCGGTCTCCAGCATCTCCCGCAGCGCGGGCGAGACGACCAGCTCGCCGGGCGCCGGGAAGTGGGCGACGCCCGGCGGGCGCACCGCCTCCTCGCGGTCGCCGTCGGCCTGGAGGAGCCGGCCGAGGATCTGGGTGTCGCGGAACGTCGTGCCGCTCCAGGCCATGAGCGTCGTCGTCGGCCCGGGCGGCGCGGCGTCCTCGCCCATGACACCCACCGGCTGCCGCGCGTCCGACCGTGCCTCGGAGCCGTCGAGAACGGTCGGCACCGACGCGGCCAGCAGCAGCACGGCTACTCCGACGCCCACTCCCGCTGCCGTCAGCGCCGTCCGCGCCCAGCCCGACCGGCCGCCACCCGCCGCGAAGCGCACCCCCAGGCCCAGCTCGCGGAGCCACGTGCGGATCATGCGGCGCCCGCCAGCCCGCTGAGGTCCGTGGCCCGGCCGTCCCGCACCACGACCTCGCGGTCGGAGTAGGCGGCGACCCGGGACTCGTGGGTGACGAGCACGACGGCCGCACGCGTGTCCCGCGCGGCGGCCGTGAGGAGCTCCATGACCCGCTCCCCGTTGAGGGAGTCGAGCGCTCCCGTCGGCTCGTCCGCGAACACGACGCGCGGAGTGGCGACGAGGGCGCGCGCGATGGCCACCCGCTGCCCCTGGCCGCCGGAGATCTGGCCCGGGCGGTGGTGGCGGACGTCGTCCACCTCCAGCCGCTCCAGCCACTCCCGCGCCTGACGCTCGGCGGACTTGCGGTCCGCTCCGGCGAGCCGCAGGGGCAGGGCCACGTTCTCCGTGCAGGTGAGCTCCGGGACGAGCTGGCCGAACTGGAAGACGAAGCCGAACTCCCCCCGGCGCAGTGCGCTGCGCTCGGCGTCGGACAGGGCCGACAGCTCCCGGCCCCGGTAGTGCACCGTTCCCCGCTCCGGCGTGACGATGCCCGCCAGGCAGTGCAGCAGCGTCGACTTGCCCGAGCCCGAGGGCCCCATGACGGCGACGACCTCGCCCGCGTGCAGGGCGAAGTCGGCCCCCGCGAGTGCGGGGGTGGAGCCGTACACCTTGTGCACGCCTCTGGCCGCGAGCAGCGGGCCGCCGCTCTGTTCCCCGGTCATGACGTCACCTCCTTCGCGAGGCGGTTCAGGCGGGCGGCGGTCAGCTCCAGCCATCGCAGGTCGGCCTCCAGATGGAACAGGGCGTGGTCGCAGATGAGCTGGTCGGCGAGGTCGCCACCGCTCTTGCGGCGGGTCAGCACGCGCATGAGCCGCAGGTGCTCGGCGCGCTGGGTGTCCAGCAGGGCGGCGGCGTCCCGGCCGGTCAGCAGGGCGAGCACGACCTTGGTGTAGAGGGTGGACTGAAGGTAGGGCTCCGGTTTCTCCGGCTGCTCCAGCCAGTGCGCGACGTCGCTGACCCCGGCGTCCGTGATGGCGTAGCGCTTGCGCTCGGGCCCCTCCCCAGCCTCCACGGCGTCGACCTCGACGAGGCCGTTCTTCAGGAGCCGCGACATCGTCGCGTACACCTGGCCGTAGTGCAGCGGCTTGTCGTGCCCGAACCGGGCGTCGAAGGCTCTCTTGAGGTCGTAGCCGTGGCTCGGCCCCGATTCGAGCAGCCCCAGAAGGGCGTGACTGATGGACATGGCGACGACTCTACACCACGTGTATACATCTCGCGTATACCCATGGTGTGCACGGCGCGCCCGGTCGCTGC
The DNA here is from genome assembly GCF_014779715.1 of Streptomyces chumphonensis. Taxonomy (GTDB): domain Bacteria; phylum Actinomycetota; class Actinomycetes; order Streptomycetales; family Streptomycetaceae; genus Streptomyces; species Streptomyces chumphonensis. The sequence continues at coordinate 119,184 of NZ_JACXYU010000010.1, read as the reverse complement.
GGGAAACCGGGTGCCGGAGGCGCCCGGGCGCGGCAGACTGGGAGGCGGACCGACGAGCGGCACCGGGGCGGCCCCCAAGGGCGATCCCCCATTCCACCCCCGAAAGAGCGACGCGTCCCTCGTTCGGCGCCGACCATCACATAACGTGTCGCTGACGTGAGGGATTGACAGCCGGGAGAGACCTCGATGCTCGACACCGCGGGGGAGCGGGTTCCTTTCCCTGGCCAGGACCGACCCCCCGAGCCACCCTGGAAGCGCGCCGGCAGGCGCACGCTCGATGTCGTCCGCAGGCCCTACTGGGAGCGGCCCGACGAGTCGTGGCTGATCAGGCGCTGGCCCGACCTGACGGCGACCACCGTCGCCACCGTGTTCTTCTGGCTCTCCCTCACGCCCTCGCTCGTCCCCCGCCCCTGGGCGCTGCAGGGCGTCATCGGCGGCATCACGGCCGCCATCGGCTACGGCATCGGCGCCCTGCTGAGCTGGATCGTGCCGTTCGTCGTGCGGTGGCGGCCGGACGAGGAGACGCGCCGGCGGGTCCGGGCGCACGCGTGGCAGGTGTACTGGGTCCTGAGCCTCGGCCTGACCGTCTTCCTGCTCGGCGAGAGCGCCCGGATGCAGCGCGAGCTGCGCAAGCTCCAGGAGCTGCCGCCCACCCTGACCTGGCACTCCATGATGATCGCGCTGCTCGCGGCCGCGCTGTGCTGGGTGCTGCTGCTGATCGCCCGGCTGATCCGGCTGGGCACGCGTTGGCTCATCCAGCTCCTGCTGCGCTTCGTCCCCCGGCCCGTCGCCGTGACGGCCGGGTTGCTGACCAGCGCGATGGTCGTGACGTTCGGCGCCAAGGACGTCGTCTTCGAGCGCGGCATCGTCGACGTCGCCTCCCACATCGCCTCCAACACGGACCAGAGCACGAAGGACGGCATCGTGCAGTCCGGTTCACCGTTCGTCTCGGGGAGCCCGCACTCCCTGATCTCCTGGTCGGAGCTGGGGTACCAGGGCCGCAACTTCACCGGGAGCGTGCTCAGCCGGCAGCAGATCAGCGCGTTCACGCAACGCCCCTCGCTGGACCCGATCCGCGTCTACGCCGGACGGGCCGCCGCCGACGGGTACGCGGAGCAGACGGCTCTGGCCATGGCGGAGCTCGAGCGCACCCGGGCCTTCGACCGCGAGGTGCTCGCCGTCGCGGGCACGACGGGCAGCGGCTGGATCGACGCCCGGACGGCGGAGCCGCTGGAGTACCTCTACAACGGCGACACCGCCATCGTCGCCATCCAGTACTCCTACCTGCCCAGTTGGGTGTCGTTCGTGGTGGACCGCGAGGAGGCGGGCCGGGCCACGCAGACCCTCGTCGACGCCGTGCGGGAGCGGCTGGCCGAGATGCCCGAGGGCGAGCGGCCGAAGTTCGTCGTCTTCGGCGAGAGCATGGGCGCCACGGCGGTGGAGGACGCCTTCGACGGCATCGACGACCTGCTCGCCTCGACGGACGGCGCGCTGCTCGTGGGCCCGCCGAACTACAGCCCGGTGTGGTCCGACGTGACCCGCAACCGCGAGCCGGGCAGCCCGGTGTGGCGCCCCGAGTACGAGGACGGCCGGCACGTGCGGTTCGCCCAGTACCCCCAGCGCGACCTGTACCGCCCGGAGGGGGCGTGGGAGTTCCCCCGGGTGGTGTACCTGCAGAACGCGTCCGACCCGATCGTGTGGTGGTCGCCCGACCTCGCCCTGCGGCCTCCGGAGTGGCTGGAGGAACCGGTGGGACCGGATGTGACGGAGGAGCTGAGCTGGTTCCCCTTCGTCACCTTCTGGCAGACCACTGTGGACATGAGCATGTCCTACGGCGTCGGGGCGCCGCACGGCCACCGCTACGGGACGAACGCCGTCGAGGGCTGGGCCGCCGTGCTGCCGCCCGACGGCTGGACGCAGTCCGACACCCTCCGGCTGAAGGCGTTCGCCGAGGCCCACGAGTCCCCGTACTGACGCCCGGATGCGCCCCGGCCGGCGCGGACGCGGGGCGTCAGGCCGGAGGCGGGCCCCCCGGCGGGCGGTCCCCGCCCGGCGCGCCCTCGTCACCCTCGCCGGACTCCTTCTCGACCAGCTCCCTCACGGTCGTCTGCGTCGGGTCCGCGGAGCCGAGCGGAACCGGCGGGCCCCCGGGCATGGCGGGTGGCACCGCCGGTGAGACGTCCGTCGCCGTCGCGCCGTGCACGCGGCGTGCCTGCGGGTTGCGTTCCTCCGCGTACGCCCGCAGATAGCCGACGACGGTGTTGACCACCGCCACCAGCGGCACCGAGAGCACCGCCCCCGGGATGCCCGCGAGCAGCGATCCGCTGGTGACCGTGAGCACCACGGCCAGCGGATGCACCTGCACCATGCGGCCCAGGATGAACGGCTGGAGGACGTTCCCCTCGATCTGCTGCACCAGGAGCACCACGCCGAGTGCCAGCAGCGCGGTGACGAGCCCGTTGGTGACGAAGGCGACGACCACGGCCAGCGCGCCCGAGACGACCGCACCGACCAGCGGCACGAAGGCGAACAGGAAGACGATGACGGCCAGCGGCACGGCCATCGGCACCCCGAGCACCCAGATGCCCACGCCGATGCCGATGGCGTCGATCATGGCCACTATCACCGTGCCGCGCACGTACCCGGTCAGGGTGATCCAGGCCCGCGGACCGGCACCCGCGACCCCCTCGCGGGCCGACAGCGGCACGAATCGCAGGCACCACTGCCAGACGCGACGGCCGTCGTAGAGGAGGAACAGGCAGACGAACGCCGCGAGGGCCGTGCCGCTGAAGAACTCCACCAGGAACGACGCGCCCTCCAGCCCGGCGGTCGTGAGGTCCTGGCTGTGCTCGCCGATCCACTGGTTGAGGTTGTCGACGAAGTCGTTGAGCTGATCCTCGCTGACCTGGAAGGGGCTGTTGAGGATGGCCTGCCGCAGCTCGTCGAGGCCGTCCTGGACCTGCCGCGTCAGATCCTCCTGGTTCTCTATGACCTGCCAGACGACGAACCAGCCGATGAGCCCGATCACCGCGAGGCCGCTGATGAAGGTGGCCGCCGTCGACAGGCCGCGGCCCAGACCCCAGTGCCGCAGCCGCGCGACGGTCGGCTGGAGCAGCGCGGTGATGAGCAGCCCGGCCGAGAAGGCGATGATCACCAGGCTCAGTGCGCCGACCACCTGCATGAGCACCCAGGCGACGCCGGCGAGCACGAGCAGCCGCCACCCGGCCTCCGAGGCGACCCGGATGCCCCACGGGATGACGGACGCGGGCTCGGGCTGCCGCGGCGGGACGGACGGCGGCGGGGGCAGCTCGACGGCCGTCTCCTGCTGCGCGCGCCGGCCGCGCTCGCGGTCCCGCTCCTCGCGTTCCCGCTCGGCGCGCTGCCGGTACTCGGCCATGCGGGACGCCACGCGCGACGCGCCCGACCTGAGCCGCTCGAATCCTGACATTGGTCTTTCCTTCGCCCCCGTACGCGGCCCGTCCTGTCGTGTCCCAACCGGGGGACGACGTTACCCGACCGGACGGTTGCCTCCCCGGCGACGCGGAGGGCGGCAGGGGCCCGACACGCACGATGCCCCTCCCGACGGGGAGGGGCATCGCGGAGCTGCTGGGGGGGAGGGCTCAGTACCAGTGGTTGGCCTGCCAGAACTCCCAGGCGCCGCAGGGGCTGCCGTAGCGCTCGTTCATGTAGTTGAGGCCCCACTTGATCTGCGTGGCCGGGTTGGTGCGCCAGTCGGCACCCGCCGAGGACATCTTCGTGGCGGGCAGCGCCTGGACGAGGCCGTAGGCGCCCGAGGACGGGTTCTCGGCCTGGTAGTTCCAGGTGCTCTCCCGCTGGACGATGTTGGAGAAGCACTGGTACTGGCCGCCGCCGACGATCTGCTTCGCCATGGCCTGCACCTCGGCGACGGTGTAGGAGGACTGCTGCGGGAAGGAGCCCGTGTCCGGGCGCTCGGCGCTGCGGCTGGCGGCCTGCTTGGCCGCCGCCTCCTCCTCGCGCTTCTCGGCGGCGGCCGCCGCCTCCTCCTTGGCCCGCTGCTCCTCCTCGGCCTTCTTCTTGGCCTGGGCGTTCTTGGCAGCGGCCTTGCGCGCGCTCTCCTCGGCCGACTTCTTCGCGGCGGCGTTGGCGGCGTCGGACTGCAGGTCTGCCTGCTGCGTCAGGGAGGCGGTCTGCACCTGGGTGTTGCCGTCGACGGGCAGGTCGGCGAGCAGTGTCGCGTCGGACGCGGCGAGCTCGACCGGCTCGGCCGCACCCTGCTGATTCCCGGAGGCCACACCGACGACGGCGCCGACGGTGGTGACCGCGGTGGCGGATGCCACGGCGAATCCCCGGACCGAGATCCGAGCAGTCACACAGTTTCCTTCCACAGTTGCCCGCGGTGGTGACCCCGCGGGCGCAATCGTGCCCCTGGCACTGACCTCCGTCCGTACATGTTCGTACATGGCCACAGGAGGTACGGGCCCGGGCGGAGTCTCCCTGGGGAGCCCGCGTGGTGCTTCGGGCGGCATACGGCGTCGATGGCTGTTGAGTTGTGTGGTGCTGCACCCGGAGGTGCGGGTGGCCGTATGCGGGGCCTGACAGGAACCACACCCTGCCGGAAGGGCGGGGGCGAAGGCAATTCCGAGTGACGTGGCAAAGCTCACATCCCGTTTGCCTCAGGGGGTTTGTGGAAAAGCGAGCGTAGCCGGGCTGGGCCCGGCTACGCTGCTCCGCTTCTCGACGGCGTGTCATCCCGCCTCGTGCGGTGATCCTACCTTTGTTCCTCCACTGCGGAGTTGACGCCGCCTTGTACCTTTTTCCCCTGCTTCCGCACCGACGTGCCCCTGGCGCGAAATCCGGTCAGATCCGGTCGTCCTCCAGCATCTCGGTCACCAGGGCCGCGATCGGCGACCGCTCGGAACGCGTCAACGTGACGTGCGCGAACAGCGGATGGCCCTTGAGCTTCTCGACGACCGCGACGACGCCGTCGTAGCGGCCCACTCTCAGGTTGTCCCGCTGGGCGACGTCGTGGGTCAGGACGACACGCGAGCCCTGCCCGATGCGGGAGAGCACCGTCAGCAGGACGTTGCGCTCCAACGACTGGGCCTCGTCCACGATGACGAAGGCGTCGTGCAGCGAGCGGCCCCGAATGTGGGTGAGCGGGAGGACCTCCAGCATCCCCCGGGCCACGATCTCCTCGATCACCTCGCGCGTGGTGACCGCCGACAGCGTGTCGAAGACGGCCTGCGCCCACGGGTTCATCTTCTCGTCGGCCGTGCCCGGCAGATAGCCGAGGTCCTGACCGCCGACCGCGTACAGCGGCCGGAAGACCATGACCTTGCGGTGCTGCCGGCGCTCCAGGACCGCCTCCAGCCCCGCGCACAGCGCGAGGGCCGACTTGCCCGTGCCGGCCCGGCCGCCCATCGAGACGATGCCCACCTCCGGGTCGAGCAGCAGGTCGAGCGCGATGCGCTGCTCGGCGGACCGGCCGTGGACGCCGAACGCCTCGCGGTCGCCGCGCACGAGCCGCACCCGGCCGTCGGCCGTGACCCGACCGAGGGCGCTGCCCTTCTCCGAGTGCAGGACGAGGCCGGTGTGCACGGGCAGCCCGTCGGCCTGCGGCACGGAGACGGTGTCGGCACCGTCCGGTGCGAACAACTCGTCGACGGCCTCCCCCGGGAGCGTCACCTCGCTCATGCCCGTCCAGCCGGAGTCCGTGATGGCCAGCTCCGCGCGGTACTCCTCGGCCAGCAGGCCGACCGAGGACGCCTTGATGCGCAGCGGCAGGTCCTTGGAGACGACGGTGACGTCGAACCCCTCGGCCTGGAGGTTGCGGGCCACGGCGAGGATGCGGGAGTCGTTGTCCCCCAGGCGGAAGCCGGCGGGCAGGATGCCCGGATCCGAGTGGTTCAGCTCCACCCGGAGGGTTCCGCCCAGCTCACCGATCGGGATCGGCGCGTCCAGGCGCCCGTACCGGACCCGGTACCCGTCCAGCCTGCGCAGGGCCTGCCGGGCGAAGTAGCCCAGCTCGGGGTGGTGGCGCTTGGCCTCCAGCTCCGTGACCACGACGACGGGCAGCACGACCTCGTGCTCGTCGAATCGGGCCATGGCCGCCGGGTCGGCGAGCAGGACGCTGGTGTCGATGACATAGGTGCGCCGGTCGTTCTCGCGGCGCTTCTTGCTGGTCACCACGGATGGACGAACCCCCTCGGACGAGGATGGTGCGCGGCACCGCCGATGGCGGGTCGCTGCGGAACAGGCCGGGCCGCCCGCCGCCGACGGGCCGGACACCGGCCCTCCGCGTCCTCCGCACGCTGCGTGCGTCGTCCGTGGCTAGCAAAGGGCCTCCCGGGGCCGGCGCCCTCCAGCGGGCGTCGACCTGCCTGGGGTATTCCCTTTCCGCGCCCCGCGCATGCCTTGGCATATGCGGTCGGTCGGGCGAACGCGCCGGCACCCGCGGATGAACGGGCCGCGACCCGACGGCCGGGGAGGCGGCGTCAGCCGCCGTAGCGCCGGTGGCGGGCGGCGTAGTCGCGCAGGGCCCGCAGGAAGTCGACCTTGCGGAAGGCCGGCCAGAAGACGTCGCAGAAGTGGTACTCGGAGTGGGCGCTCTGCCAGAGCATGAAGCCCGACAGCCGCTGCTCCCCGCTGGTGCGGATCACCAGGTCGGGGTCGGGCTGGCCGCGCGTGTAGAGGTGTTCGGCGATGTCGTCGATGGTGACCGTGTCGGCCAGGTCGGCCAGCGTCTCGCCGCGCCCCGCCCGGTCCGCCAGCAGCGACCGTACGGCGTCGGCGATCTCCTGGCGGCCGCCGTAGCCGACGGCGACGTTGACGATGATCCCCGTGCGCCCCGAGGTGGCGGCGGCCGCCTCCTTGAGCACGCGCTGGGTGTGGTCGGGCAACAGGTCGGGGGTGCCGACGTGGTGGACGCGCCAGCGGCCGTCGGAGGCGAGCCCCCGGACCGTGTCCTCGATGATGCCCAGCAGCGGCGTCAACTCGTTGGGCGGACGGTCCAGGTTGTCGGTGGACAGCATCCACAGGGTGACGACCTCGACGTCCGTCTCGTCGCACCAGCTCAGCAGCTCGCGGATCTTCTCGGCACCCGCCCGGTGCCCCTCGACCGTCGTGCCGCCGGAGGCCTTGGCCCAGCGCCGGTTGCCGTCGAGGATGACACCGATGTGCTTGGGGACCTGCGCGAGGTCGAGATGCCCCTCCACCCGGCGGGAGTAGAGGCGGACCACCAGATCGCGCAGCTTCTCCTTCATACGATCCGTCGCCCCTTCCACTGCCCTCGTCGCACGCCGAGGGCAGCCTACTGCCCATCAGACCCTCCGCTTGCCACAGGACCGTCACAGCCTCGGTGCGGTCCCGAACGCCCTGTGGCGCGATCGCCGGGCGTGATAGTCAGTAAGGATGACCAGCACGAGCGATGCAGAGCACTACCGCGCCGGGGACGCCCGCTACGACACGATGGAGTACCGCCGCAGCGGCCGCAGCGGGCTGAAGCTGCCCGCCGTCTCCCTCGGCCTGTGGCACAACTTCGGCGACGACCGCGCGCTCACCACCCAGCGGGCCATCCTGCGCCGCGCCTTCGACCTGGGCGTCACCCACTTCGACCTGGCCGACAACTACGGTCCGCCGCCCGGATCCGCCGAGCTCAACTTCGGCAAGCTCTTCGCCCAGGACTTCCGCCCCTACCGCGACGAGCTGGTCGTCTCCACCAAGGCGGGCTACCTGATGCACCCCGGCCCGTACGGCGAATGGGGCTCGCGCAAGCACCTGCTGTCCTCTCTGGACGCCTCCCTGCGCCGGACCGGCCTCGACCACGTCGACATCTTCTACTCGCACCGCTACGACCCCGACACACCGCTGGAGGAGACGATGGGCGCCCTGGCGTCCGCCGTCCAGCAGGGCAAGGCCCTCTACGTCGGGCTGTCCTCCTACAACTCCGCCCGCACCCGCGAGGCCGTGGCCCTGCTGCGCGAGATGGGCGTGCGCCCGCTCATCCACCAGCCGTCCTACTCGATGATCAACCGCTGGACGGAGGAGGACGGGCTGCTCGACACCCTGGAGGACGCGGGGATGGGCTGCATCGCCTTCGCCCCGCTCGCCCAGGGCCTCCTCACCGACAAGTACCTCCACGGCATCCCCGAGGGCTCCCGGGCGAGCCGCGGCGCATCACTCGACCCGGCCCTCCTGACGGACGAGGTCGTGAAGCGGCTGCACGCGCTGGACGGCATCGCCCGGCGCCGTGGCCAGAGCCTGGCCCAGCTCGCCCTCACCTGGGTGCTGCGCGACCCCCGGACGACCTCGGCCCTGATCGGTGCGAGCAGCGTGGCCCAGCTGGAGGCGAACGTCGGCGCACTCACCGGCGCGCCGCTCAGCGCGCGGGAACTGGCGGAGATCGACACCTACGCCGTCTCGGAACCCGGCACGAACATCTGGGCCCGGAGCAGCGACGGCTGACCGCAACAGAAAGCGGGCCGGTCCGTGGGGGGGATACGGACCGGCCCGAGGGGGGGATTCCACCATAGCCCCTTCCCGGGGGTGGTCCGTGCACCCTTGCCGTTTTTCATGCCGCCAACCCGCCGAGCGCCACCCCCGCCAGCGCTCCGACGATCATGAAAGGGCCGAACGGCAACGGCGTCCGGCGCCCCGCCCGGCGGGCCAGGACCAGGGCCGTCCCATAGGCCGCACCCAGGGCGAACGCCGCGAACGTCCCCAGCAGGAGCACCTGCGGGCCGTACCACCCGAGAGCGGTCCCGCAGGTGATCGCGAGCTTGACGTCGCCGAAACCCATGCCCCTCGAATGTATGAGGAACAGCACAAAATAGCCCACGCCCGACGCCGCACCGCCGAGCAGCGCCCCCGTCCAGCTCCCGCCCGCGGCGGGAACCAGGGCGGCCAGCCCGAGGAGGGCGCCGGCGGCTCCGGCGAGCGGCAGCGTCAGGACGTCCGGCAGCCGGTGCACGGCCACGTCCACCACGGCGAGCAGGACGAGCACCGGCGTCAGCAGCAGCCAGACGAGGAGCTCCGGCCGCCCGCCGACGGCGCCGGCCAGCCCCGCGCACACCGCCGCCGTCAGAACGGCGAGCGGGCCGGGCGCCGGCCCGTACCGCGCTCCCCCGCAGGCCCGGCACCGCCCCCGCCCCGGCCGACCGGTCACGGCGTGCCCGCGCGGGCACCGGTCCCGCCACGGCTCTCCCGGCGGCACGGCGAGCCGGTGGGCGGGACGCACGAGCAGACAGCCGGCCACCGCACCGTACGCGGCGGCGGCGAGCACCAGCAGAAGTTCGGCCACCCGCCGAGCCTACGGACGTCCCCGCGCTAACCTGACCACCCGTGAGGAGAGCGCGGATGACCGACGGCCCGGCGCTGCTCCGCGTCGGGGAGATCTCCGTTCCCCTGGAGGTGGCGGCGTCCCTGAGGGCCCGGACCCGCGGGCTGCTCGGTCGTGACGGCGTGGACGGCGCTCTGCTGCTGACGCCGGCCGGAGGCGTCCACACCTTCCGCATGCGCTTCGCCATCGACGTCGCCTACCTGACCCGGGACCTGCGGGTGCTGGCGGTGCGCACGATGCCGCCCGGACGGCTCGGGCTGCCCCGGCCACGCGCCCGGCACGTGCTGGAGGCGACGGCCGGCGCCATGGCCGCGTGGGGCCTGGTGGCCGGCATCACGGTCACAGTGGAACCACCGCCGGACCGCGACTAACCTCGATCGAGTGATCGATACGGAACGTCTCCACCTGCGTCCGCTGACCGCCGACGACACCGACCGGATCGTGGAGCTGACGTCAGAACCGGAGGTCGGCCGCTACCTCCCGGCCCTCGACCCCGAACAGCTGCGCGCACGGGTCGGGCACCTCGCCGCGCAGTGGGGCGAGCGCGGCTACGGCGTGTTCGCCGTGGAGCTGAGACACAGCGGGGAACTCGTCGGACGGGTGGGGCTCATCGACTGGCCGCAGTTCGACGAGGTCGAGGTCGGCTGGACGCTCCGGCGGGACGCCTGGGGCCACGGCTACGCGACGGAGGCCGCCCGGGCCTGCGTCGACTTCGGGTTCGCCACCTGCGGCAAGCCCTACCTCACCTGCAACATCCACCCCGACAACGCGCCGTCGTTCCGCGTCGCCGAGCGACTCGGCTTCCGCCGGTTCCGCGAGGACACGCTGCTGGGGATGCCGGTCGTCGTCAACCGCCTGGACCGTCCCACGGCCGCGTGACGGCGGCCCGCCCGGCCGCCGCCACCTGCGCTCCCCGCGCGGGCCGTGGCGCTCAGACCAGCTCGGCCCGGAGCGTGATGTTCTTGACGGCGGCGAGGGCCTGACTGACCGGGCAGTTCCGCTTCGCGTCCTCCGCGGCGGCCCGGAAGTCCTCCTCCGAGAGGCCGGGCACCCGGGCCCGGACGCTCAGCACGATGCCGGTGATGCCCTCACCCGGCTGGAACGTGACATCCGCCTGCGTGTCCAGCGACTCCACCGTGTGCCCCTGACGGGTGAGCGCCCCGGAGAGAGCCATCGGGTAGCAGGCCGAGTGGGCGGCGGCGATCAACTCCTCGGGACTCGTCATACCGCTGGGCTCCTCGGAACGGGCCGGCCAGGACACGTCGAACGTGCCCAACCCCGAGGACGCCAGCTCCACCCGGCCCCTCCCCTCCAGCAGGCTGCCTTCCCAGTGCGTCGTCGCGGTGCGCGTCGTGGCCATGATGCGGTGTTCCCTCCGGGTGATCCGTCACGTGCGGGCCGGGCCCGTCACGCGTGAACCCGGCGACCGCCGAGCCCACACCTGACGGTACGTCAGCCGACCCCGTCGCTCAGGCAGGCGACGGCTGCGGTTCCGGCCCGGGCGACGGCGGCTCCGGCGTCGGCCCCGGCGCGGGGGTGGGCTGCGGCGGCGCGGGGGCCGGCGGTTCCGGCGGCACCGGCACGGGCCCCGGCAGCGGCCCGGGCACGGGGCCGGGGTCGGGACCACCGGGGCCGGGAGTGGGCGCCGCAGGGTCGGGGTGGGTGGGAGAAGCCGCGTCGGGGTGGGTGGGAGAAGCCGCGTCGGGGTGGGTGGGAGAAGCCGCGCCGGGGTGCGCGGGGCGGCGCGGGGTGGTCACGGGTGTCACGGATACCTCCAGTCGCCCGGCACGGCCGCCGGGCCTCGGGGGTGGGCCTCCCCCTCGGGTGCCCGGCCGCCGTCACGTCACTCCTCGGGCGGCGGCGCACCGGCGCCACGCCACCGCGACGGACTGGCGTCAGCCGCGGCGCCAGGAATCGTCCGACAGGTGGGAGCCCGCCTGGGGCCCCATGCGGAGCATGCCGCCGTCCACGGCCCAGGAGGCACCGGTGACGTATCCGGCGTCGGGCCCGACGAGAAAGGCGATGACCGCCGCGACCTCACGGGCATCACCCGGGCGCCCCAACGGCACCCCCGGGCGCGGATGCCGCTCGACGTCCTCGTCCTCCTTGCCGGTCATGGGCGTGGCGATCTCCCCCGGTGCGACGGCGTTGACGTTGATGCCGCTCTCGGCCAACTCCAGCGCCATGACCTGGGTGAGCAGGCCGAGGCCCCCCTTCGCCGCGCAGTAGGGGGCGGCACCCACCCGCGGCTGGTGCTCGTGCACGCTGGTGACGTTGACGATCCGGCCGCCGTCACCCTGGGCGATCATCCGGCGCGCGGCACGCTGCGAGCAGAGGAGGGGACCGACGAGGTCGACGTCGATCACCGTGCGGATCAGGTCGTGGCCCAACTCGAGGAAGGGCACGGACGAGCCCGTTCCCGCGTTGTTGACGAGGGCGTCGACACGGCCGAGACGGTCGGCGAGCACGTCGATGGCCGAGGCGGCGTCGGGCAACGTGGACAGGTCCATGTGCTCGACCTCCGCCCGGCGGCCGAGAGCGCGGACCTCCGCGGCCGTCCGCTCGGCACCCTCCGCGTCGCTGTGCCACGTGATGCCGACGTCCATACCCGCCTCCGCCAGCCGGACGGCGGTCGCCCGGCCGATTCCGGAGTCGGCCCCGGTGACGACGGCGACGCGATGCTGATCCGGCTGGTGGTCCATACGTGCTCCTCCTCGGGTTCCTCTACCTCACCGTGGGTGCCCCGAACGGGGCATCCGATGCGCGCGGATCCGAGGAGGGCACCGCGAGGCCCCGGCTCCGCCGAGGGTCGTCGGCGACGCCGGGGCCCACTCGCCGTCACCGGCCCAGTGCGTCCTTGAGCTCGGCCTTGCTCATCGACGAACGACCCTTGACATCACGCCGCTTGGCCTCGTCGTAGAGCTGTTCCTTCGTCCTCTCCGCACCGCCCGAGCGCGCGCGCTGCCCGCCGCTGCGACCGGCCGACGCCGAGGCACCGCGCGTCTCACCGGACTGGGCCTTCTGCTTGTTCACCGTGCGCGCGGCGATCTCCTCCGCCCGCTGGGCGCTGCGCCCGCCGCGCCGCATCTCGCTCTGCTTGACGTGCTCGTACTGCCGTTCACGCTTGGATGACTTCGCCACCGTGGTCTTCCTTCAGGTCGGATCGACGAACCGGTTCGGACTGATAAGCAGAACCGGGCATACGGGCACAAAATATCCCCACCCCACGCGACCCGCACGGCGACGAGGGCGACTCGGCGACCATGCACCCCGCACGTCCGGCATATTCGCAGAGCAAAATCCCGCAGAAGACCGCTACATACCTGCCAGAGTGGCTAGAATACGCGGCCCTTTTCCCCTTGCCGTCGCGTGCGCAAACGCCTTAACTTCATAAGTCATCAGTCTAGGAAAATGAACGTTCAACCGGGGTGGGGACATGAACACATACGAGACGCAGGGCTCGGGTGACGCTGCCGGGTTAGCCCGCGCCCAGGAGGCCGCCAGCCGCTTCGCCGCCTACCTCCGCGAGGGCCCGCCCGACGGCGTCGAGCAGTCGCCGCCGCAACTCCTGACCGGCGACTGGCCGATGCCCGCCGGCACCCGCTCCGTCTACGCCGTCGGACAGGCCCTCGTCCTGCGCGGCGCCTTCACCCAGGCCGACACCTTCGCCCTCAAACGGGCCTTCCCGGGCCAACTCGTCACCCTCGACGAGGCCGAGGGCCCTGAGCGCGGAACCGCAACCCTGGTCGTCTGGCCACCCGACCTCAGCGGCTCCACCGCGTGAACACGGCCGTGGCACCACCGGGTGCACGGTGTCCGGAATCGGACACAACCCTTCATGCGAATGGTGGCAGGGGGGTGGCAGCCCGCGAACGCCGAGACGCCCGCACCGTGACCGCCCAGGAACGGACGCCGCGCGTTTCCGTGTCCACAGAGCCGGGCCGGACGAGCCTGGGCCCGGCGTCACCCGCACCCGAGACCGGGATGTGCACGACGGACCCGGCCGACCGTCCACGCCGCACGAGGCCGCCCGGCCCTCGCATCACGCCCGGAGGCGAGGATCACCACGGGGGCGGCATCGTCGAAGAGCACGAGCCCGTGGCCCAGGACACAAGACCCGCGCGTACGACGGCGGCCGGAACACCACCCACACCGGGCAGCGGCATGACCTGAGCCGGTCCGTCACGGGGGAGAAGTGGACGAACCGGCTCAGAGTGACGAGCGTACTACGCTCAGCTCACTCGTCGCGCGGGAACGAGACCTCCACCCGCCGATTCTTCGTACGACCCTCCTCCGTCGAGTTCGACGCGACCGGGTAGTCCTCGCTGTATCCACGGATGTTGAACGTGATGCCCGCGTTCTCGAGATGCGTGACCAGCTCGCCGTGCACGGCCTCGGCCCGCTCCTGCGAGAGCTTCACCCCGTGGGAGTAGGAGCCGAGGTTGTCCGTGAACCCGTAGACGTTCACCTCGGTCGAGCCCTGCTCGTCGATCTCGTCCGCGATGTCCTTGATGCGGGAACTCGCCTGGCTGTTCAGCTCGGCGCTGTCCTTGCCGAAGAGGACCTCGGCCTGAAGCGTGAACGTCGTCTTCTCGTTGGAGTCCGCGCGACGCTCTTCGCCGTTCTCGTCCTCAACCACCTGCACGATGTCGATGACCCGCGACTCCGCCAACGTCGCCCCGTCGCGCATGAGGAGTTGCGGAGATCTGGAGTCGATTCTGACAGGAGCTTGATGACTGGCCGGCCCATCCGGCGAGTCCGCCAAGGCCGGAATCGGCGCTGAGCTGACCGCCAGGACCGTAAAGGCGCAAGTCGAAGACACCACACCTAGGCGCCGATACACCATCTCAATCACCCCTCGGCGAGGTCGACCGTCGCCGGCGACATTGAGGGAACGCTCAACTCAACCGTCGTCACACTGGCCGGCGGCGCAGGAAATTGAGCAAAGATTGGACTGCTTTCTCCAGAAGCGATACGAATCCCCGTGCTGCACAAACACTGCCCGTCAGTGTCCCTGAGAACCATGTAACGCTTCTTGCCTCCCCTGTCCACCAGACTCGCACCCGAGATGGAAGATTTCGACTTTATGGCATTTTCCTGCGACCTCCATTCAGCCGCAGAGAAAGACACACTTCCCTCATTCTTGGCCGTACCATGTACGGTGACGAAGCCATCGGCGTCACGAACGGCTGAATGAATAGTCAGCATCACCCCGTTTGATCCCTCCAGGACCGCCAGAGTATTCTCGGTGTCTACTCCTTCAGAAACGTTTTTATCTTGATCTTCCTGCCCGGAAATAGACTTCTCACTCTGATCGTCCTTCGGCGCGCCGTCACCTCCTCCACAGGAGGTCAATGCCAAGGAACCAGCAACAAATGCAACAACAATGGCCGACCTCAGGATCGTCCTGCTACGCCGCAGAGAAGACACTGATGACATCCTCAACCCCCAGCGGTTCATTCAACAAGTCGAATCGAGAAAAGCACGTCCAAGCCTGGAAGAGAGCGCACCTCTCCCGGCTCGTAGGAAAATTCACCCTCTTCACAAACCAACTTGACTCTTCCCTCCTCTTCGCCATTGGAGCCGCCCGATCCCGGAGAAAGGGCACAGAGTGGCTCGATAGCAGTCTTCGCTGCGGCAGTTGCGTACCTGTCAGAAGTTCCTGGCACCACCGTATCGCCGACAGACTCCAGCGCTTTCACGCCTACTTCTACCTGAATTTCATCCGACAGTAGAATACTGCAACTCAAGGCTTCCGCGTTATTCTCTTCAGCAAAATACTCAGCCCGTCGGCACGGATCGCCATTCAGGACGCTGCGCCCGAGTAGGGCTTCTTCAACCTCGGAAGGACTAGCAGAGTCTTCGAGCAGTCGATCCGCGAACTGCTCTCGTATGTCATAGGCCACCGCAAGAGCAGCTGCGTCGGCTGATCCTTGAGCCTCGCTACGACTCGCCGCAGACTGCCCAAATGCAAAATAGGCAAGCGCAAGGAAGAGTAGACCAGCCACAGCTGTTATGTATATGGGGAAACTTTGCCCTTCTTCGCCGTTATGCTGCCTCAGCCTGCTCCAGTGACCTTGTCGATCTGAGCGTTGATCGCATTGACGATCGCGGTACCGAAGTCGGTGGCCAGGAGGACGACGATGATGGCGGCTACTACGGCGAGGATGCCGAGGTATTCGATGGCCGTTTGGCCGCGGTCGTCGAGGCGGGGCTTGAAGGGGGGCATGGGGTTCTCCCTCTCCGGGGTCGGGCACGGGGGCGGGGGGTCGGGCGGTGGAGTGGGACGGAGGCGGGGCAGGGCCGAGACCGTCGCGGGGGGCGGCACGTGAAGGGTCCGGCATGGGACGCGGCCTCCTCGCGGTTCCGTCGGTCGTGGCTGACACTCGCTCCAGAGAGTGACTCTGCCACAACGGGTTGCGCACGCGAAGGGGTTGGGGTGAATTGTGTAGGAATTCATGAAGGGTCGGGGGCACGTCACTCACCGGTGATCCGGCTGAACTCGGTCTCGGTGCCGAGGAAGAGGCCCGCGACGAGGAGGATCAGGGTCGCGGGGACCATGACGGTAGTGATGACGAGGGTCGCCTTCGGCACGGCACGAGCGGCGCGGCGGCGGGCGTTCTGCGCGTCCGTGCGGCGCATGTCGGCGGCGATGGCGATGAGGGTGTCGACGATGGGCGCGCCGAGGTCCTCGCCCTGCTGGAGTGCGGTGACGAACATGGCGACCTGTTCTGAGTCGTTGCGTCGTCGGAGGTCCTCGAAGGCCTGGCGGCGGCTGACGCCCATGTCCATCTGACGCAGGGTGATGCGCAGTTCGTCGGCCCAGGGGCCCTCGTAGCGGTCGGCGACGCGGTCGAGCGCCTGGCGGAAGCCGAGACCGGCGGAGACGACGACGGCGAGGACGTCGAGGAAGTCGGGGAGCGTGCGCTCGATCTCGGCGCGGCGGATGCGGATGGAGGCGGCGATGCCGACCTCGACCCAGAACAGGGCGAAGGCGGCCATGAGCGCGGCGAGGAGCCACTGGCCGCGGGTGAGCATGGCGAGGGCGCCGAGGGCGCCGAGGGCGCCGTAGACGGCGCGGCGGGCTGCGTAGCGGTCGAGGGTGAGGCCGCCGGGGTTGCCGGCGAGGTCGATGCGGCGGCGGACGGCGTCGACGCGGCGGGGGCCCATCAGGCGCAGGACGAGCGGGGCCCAGCGCATGCCGAGGCGGTCGAGGGCGGATCCGACGGGCGTGGTGCGGGTGGAGCCGACCTCCAGGGCGAGGGCGAGGTCGGCGGGGAGACGGGCGTCGGCCCGGTAGAGGCGGATGCCGTAGGCGAGGCCGGCGAGGGAGAGGGCGGCGAGTGCGGCGAGGAGGAGGGTCACGGCGGGCCTCAGACGTCGATCCGGGACATGCGGCGGATCACGAGGAATCCGGCCGCGTAGAGGGAGAAGGCGACGACGACGGCCGCCTGGCCGACGAACGTGCCGGTCATGCGGTCCAGGACGCCGGAGCCGGCGCGGTCCATCATCAGCAGGACGGTGAGGCCGATGAGGGGGACGGCGTAGGCGGTCATCATCACCTGGGAGAGCTGGGTCTTGACCTCGCGCCGGGTCTCCTTGCGCTGTTCGAGGGTGTCGGTGAGGTTGCGCAGGGAGCCGACGACCTGGCCGCCGGCGCGGTTGGAGAGGACGAGGGTGGTGACGAGGACGACGAGTTCGCGGGAGGGGAGGCGGTCGGCGAGTTCGCCGAGGGCGTCGTCGAGGGTGTGGCCGACGCCGAGGGCGTGGGAGACCTTGGTGAGTTCCTCGCCGGCGGGGGCGTCCATCTCCTCGGCGGCCATGGTGATGGCGGTGCGCAGGGCCAGGCCGGCCTGGGTGCCGTTGGCGAGGAGCCGCGCGAGCTCGGGGAGCTGGTTGATGAACTTCTCGATGCGCTTCTGGCGTTGCCAGGTGAGGAAGGTGTGTGCGGCGACGAGGCCGAGGAGGGCCGCGAGCGGGCCGAAGAACGGGGAGAGCAGGGACTGGGCGAGCAGCCACAGGGCGAGGACGCCGCCGGTGACGTAGGCGGTGAACTCGCCGGGGGTCAGGTCGAGTCCGGTGGCGGTGAGCCGGTGGTCGAGGCGGCGGCCGAAGGGGGTGCGGCGCAGTCGGCGGTCGAGGGCGGCGAAGCGGCGGTCGGCGCCGGGTGGGGCGGGGGTGTGGCTGAGGCGGTCGATGAGGGCCTGACGCTGGGCGCGGCCCGCCGCGTACGTCCGCAGGCCGACGGCGGCGAGGACGCAGGTGAGCAGGGTCGCGCCGAGGGTGAGGGGGATCAGCTGGTCGAGTGTCACGGCGGGTCCTCAGCGGGCGGCGCGGGTGGCGAGTTCGAGTTCGGTGTCGCCGACGCCGAAGGTGGGTGGGAGGGCTTCGCCGCTGAGGTAGAGGCGTTCGGCGACGCGGCGCGGGACGGGGTGGTGCTGGAAGTGGCCGCGGACGACGCCGTCGGGTGCCACGGGCCGCGGGTGGAAGCGGGCGACGCTGACGAGGCGGTAGTCCTCGCGTCCGGCGGAGTCGAGGATGGCGATCTCGGTGACGCGGCGGGAGCCGTCGGCGTGCCGGGTGAGCTGGACGAGGACGTCGACGGCGCTGTTGATCTGGTCGCGCAGCGCTTCGAAGGGGATCTTGACCTCCGACATGGAGGCGAGCGTCTGGAGGCGCATCAGGGCGTCCTCGGCGCTGTTGGCGTGGACGGTGGCGAGGGAGCCGTCGTGGCCGGTGGACATGGCCTGGAGCATGTCGAGGGTCTCGCCGCCGCGCACCTCGCCGACGATGATGCGGTCCGGGCGCATGCGCAGGGAGTTGCGTACGAGGTCGCGGATGGTGATCTGGCCTTTGCCCTCGACGTTGGCCGGGCGGGCTTCGAGGGAGATGACGTGCTGCTGCTGGAGCTGGAGTTCGGCGGCGTCCTCGACGGTGATGACGCGTTCGCCGTCGGGGATGAGGCCGGAGAGGGCGTTGAGGAGGGTCGTCTTCCCGGAGCCGGTGGCGCCGGAGACGATGACGTTGAACTTCGCCCGGACGAGGGAGGCGAGGAAGAGGGTCATGGGCTCGTCGAGCGTGCCGAGGCCGATGAGTTCGTGGAGGGTGTAGGAGCGGGGGAAGCGCCGGATGGTCAGCGTCGGGCCGGTGAGGGCGAGGGGCGGGATGATGACGTTGACGCGTTCGCCCGAGGGGAGGCGGGCGTCGACCATGGGGTTGGACTCGTCGACGCGCCGGTTGACGGTGGAGACGATGCGCTCGATGGTCTGCATGAGCTGGTCGCCGGAGGCGAAGCGCATCGGGAGGCGTTCGACGCGGCCGGCCCGTTCGACGTAGATGTGGTCGGGGCCGTTGACCATGATCTCGGTGATCGACGGGTCCTCGAGGAGGGGTTCGAGGATGCCGAGGCCCAGGGCCTCGTCGACGACGCGGCGGATGAGCAGGGCGCGTTCGGCGGTGGAGAGGACCGGGCCCTCGCGGCTGATGATGTGGCCGAGGACGCGTTCCAGCCGGGTGCGGCGTTCGGCGGCGCCGAGCGACGACATCTCGGCGAGGTCGATCTCTTCGAGCAGCTTCGCGCGGAAGGTGCCGACGAGGTGGCTCTCCTCGGGCCGGTCGGTGGTCGCCGCGTGGTCGGGGGACGCGGCGATGCGGGCCTTGAGGCTCACGGTGTGCTCTCCTTCCGGCTGCGGTCAGTCGCGGACGCGGGGCATGGTGGCCGACTTCCGTGCGCTGCCGAAGTCGACGAACGGGATGACGGAGGGGATGTCGACGGTGGCGGTCACCGTGACCTCGCCGGGGGCGCGGGCCTCCGCGAAGGACGCGCCGTCGGCGAGCCAGCCGCTCAGCGCGCTCCGTCCGGCCCCGGCGGAGGCCCGGTCGTCGTCCTGCGAGACGTAGCGGGCGGCGGTGCGGGCGGCGGTGCCGGCCTGCTGGGCGGTGTACGCGGCGATGCCGAGCTGCACGCCGGCGAGGGCGATCAGAAGCAGCAGCGGCAGGAAGCCGAGGTACTCGATGGCGGCCTGCCCGGCGTCCCGCTCGCGGACGGGGGCACGGGCCGGGACGCGGTCGGGCGCGGGCGCCGGGTCGCGTCGCCGCCGGGGCTGCGGGGGGCGTGTCATCGCGGGGCCTCCGACACGTGGGCGGCCTCGCCGGTGACGTCGAAGGGGAAGGCGACGCTGCCGGGGAAGAGGACGGGCACCCGGAGGGTGACGGTGGCGTGGACGAGGCCGCCGGAGGTGCCGCACTCGACGGAGGCGGCCGAGCTCCAGGCGGCGGGGAGGTCCGCGGTGGCCGCGGCGGCGCAGTCGTCGTCGACGGCTCCGGCGCGGGCGGCTTCGTCGGCGGCGTTCCCGGCGAGGGTGAAGGTGTAGCCGACGAGGACGAACTGCCACAGCAGCACGAGGGTGAGCAGGATCAGCGGCACCATGCCGAGGAACTCCACGGTCACCTGGCCGCCGTCGCGCGGCGCGCCGCCCGCCGCCGGGCCGGGCACGGCTCAGCCCTCCCCCGCCGGGCCGCGACGGCGCCGGCGTGTGGTGAGGGTGCCGCGCGCGCCGTAGGGCACGAGGCCCTTGCCGGTGGGCGGTGCGCTGCCGGGGGGCTGCGCGGGGACGAGCGCGCGGCCGCCGTCCGTCCGGTCGCCGTCGGCGCCGCGCCGCTCGCCGCCGGCGAGACCGGCCTCGCCCGCGAGGGCCCACAGTGCCTGCCGGACGGCGCCCTTGCTGTCGAGTTCGTGCATGCGCGAGGAGTCCAGGCAGCCCTGGAGTTCCTTGAACCCGGCGGGGACGGTCGTGCGGGCGACGCGGGTGCCGGTGATGCGGGCGATCAGCGGGGGCTGGATCTCCGTGCTCCGGGTGTGCCGGTTGACGACGGTGAGGGTGTCCTCGGCCTTGCGGATCTGGAGGCGGTCCCACAGCCGCACCTGGCGTTTGACGCCGCGCACGGCGACGACGTCGGGGGTGGTCACGAGCAGGGCGGTGTCGGCGTTCTCCACGGCGGCGGCGCCGGCGGCGTCGAGGTGGGCCCCGCAGTCGACGACGACGGCGTCGTAGCGGGCGCGCAGGGCGACGAGGAGCTGTCGGGCGGCGGTCTCGGTGACCTCTTCGGCGCGTTCGCCCTCCGCCGGGGCGAGGAGCAGGGCGAGGCCGCTCTCGTGGGCGAAGACGGCGTCTTGCAGGACGCCGGGGGTGAGGTCGCTGATGCCCGCGAGGTCGGCGACGGAGCGGCGGAACTGGACGTCGAGGAAGGAGGCGACGTCGCCGGTCTGGAGGTCCAGGTCGACCAGGGCGGTCTCGCGGCCGGACGCCTGTGCGGCGAGGGCGAGTTGCACGGCGGTCAGCGTCGTGCCGACGCCGCCCTTGGCGCCGGTGACGGTGACCAGGGTGCCGCCCCGACCGGCGCCGAACGGGCTCTCGCCGGGGCCGAGGTGGCGGCGGACGCCGGTGGACCAGGCGGCGACGGCCTCGACGCGGGCGGCGAGGTCGTCGTAGCCGACGGGCAGCGGGAGGACGCCGCGCGCGCCGCTGTCCATGGCGGCGGAGTAGACCGCCGGGCTGGCGTCGCCGGTGATGAGGACGGTGCCGACGGCCGGGAAGCGCAGCGCGATCTCGCGCACGACCTCCAGGGCGGGGCGCGGTCCGATGCGTTCGTGGACGAGGACGACCTCCGGCAGCCCGGCGACGGATTCGGAGCCGAGGGCGGCCAGCAGGTCGAGGAGCGAGGTGGAGTTGCCGATGGGCGGCTGGGGTTCGGTGCCGGGGAGCCGGTTGAGCAGCCCGGTGAGGGCGTGGGCGAGGTCGGCGTCTCCCACGGCGGGGAGGATGCGGGTGGCCGTCGGGTGCATGGGAGGCCTCACTTGTCCTCGCCGAGGGTGTAGGTGCGCTCGTCCTGCGGGACGCCGCCCGCGTCGCCGGGGGCGACGAGGGCGAGCCGGACGTGGGTGGCGAAGGATTCGGCGTAGGCGATGCGCTGGGCGCCCCGGGTGTCGAGGGCGAAGGTGATGGGGACGGCGTCGGACGTGCCGCGCGTCCGGCCGCTGTCGGCGTCTCCGGTGTCCTCGATGCTGGTGAGTTCGCCGACGTCGATGACGCGGGCGGACTCGACGATGAGCTGGGAGACGTCCGCGGCCTCGCCCTCGCCCCGGAAGGTGGCGTAGACGTTGACGCGGGCGCCGGGGGTGATCTTCCCGGCGACGCCGGTCGCCGAGTCGATCATGATGGCGATCTCCTGCTGTCCGGCCTCCAGGGCGGGTCGGTCGGCGATCATGTCGCGTTGCAGGAGGGAGCCGGGCTTGAGGGGGTTGAGGGCGATCTTGCCCCGGATGGCGTCGAGGTCGGTCACCGCGGTGTCGGGGAGCCAGCGCTCCGGCATGCTGACCTCGCTGAACTGCTCGGGTCGCAGCTCCTGGTAGGGCTCGACGTCCTCCTTCACCTCGTACGCGTTCACCTCCGGGCCGACCTTGGACTCCACGTCGTTGACGACCGCGAGGACGCCTCCGAACGCGACGAGGGCGCCGAGTACGGACAGGAGCATCAGGAGGATGCCGCGGCGCTGGCGGGAGTTCATATCGGGGCGCTACCTCTGCTGCGTGCGGGCGTCGGGGGGCGGGGTGGGGCGGGGCGGTCGGGGTGCGTGCGGGGTGCGCCCGCGGGGCCGCCGGGTTCCGCGGTCATGTCGGTCCGTGCGGCGGTCCGTACGGCGCTCCGTAGGGGACGACGTCCGGTGCGGCGCCGTGGGCCGTCTCCTCGCGGTGCTGTATCACCATGCCGGGGCTGGTGTCCTCGTGCGGGTCGAGCACGGGCCGGTACGCCGTGGGCGCTCGGCGGACGGGCTGCGGGCCGGAGCGGTGGCCGACGTCGGGGGCGGGGGGCGGCAGCGGTGCGGAGCAGAAGACGCAGCGGTCACCGATGAGTTCCAGTCCGCACCAGTGGCACCGGGCCCGCTGCACGGAGGTGATGAGCTGGTAGAGGACCGAGATGTCGGGGATCGCGGCGGCGAACTCGACGAGCTTGCCCGTCCCCCACCACTGCGGCGAGTCGCCGGGGAGCGTGGCCTGTTCGACGCCGGTGACCTGCCACTGCGCGGCGAGCGTGGTGCGCGGCCAGGTGGAGCCCAGGTGGCCGGCGGCGGTCGTGAGCCGGGTGACGTAGTCGGGGCCCTTGAGGGCCTTCGCGCCGGAGCCGAGCCGGACGAGTTGCGGCTCGGGCGCGGTGACCACGGCGAACTGGCTGCCCGGCACCCAGGACCTGGCGTGGGTGGTGAGCGAGACCGGGACGCGGTCGAGCCGGGCGACGGAGCCGAGCACGGCGCCGGCGTGGATGTAGTGCGCGAGCAGCCGGACGGCGGCGCCGAGGACGCCGGGCCCGAGGTCGGTGGTGGAGAGCTGGCGCAGCTGCCGGACGAGCACGGCGAGCGCGAGCGGCGGCAGTTCGGACTCCACCAGGGCGATCCGGTCGCTCTCCAGGACCGAACGGACGGTGTGGAGGCGCTGCTTGACGGCGGCGGGTACCGAGGCGGGGTAGAGGGCGATGAGGAATCCGTGCCGCTCCAGCAGTTGCCGGGTGTCGGTGACGGCGGCGTCCAGGGTGCGGTCGCCGGGGGGTGCCAGGACGACGGCGCCGGGCGTCTGCCGGTCCGGTGGTGCGAGCACCAGCTCGGGGCTGGTCACGGCTATCGCGGTCGTCACATCTGCCTGCCCGTCGTCGGTCGCGTCGCGCACGGCTCCCCGGCCGCCGCGGTGCGGGCGGGATGGCCGTTCCTCACCATATGTGCTTTCCGCGTGCCCCAGTAGCCCTACCAGGGAAGCGTGCGGATCTGTTCGACGCACAGGACGACGAACAGCAGGGCGGCGAGCACGAGCATGGTGTTGCTGAGCGGCCCGCTGCGCCATGTCGCGGGCATCTCGCGCCGGTTGAGGAGGACGAGGAGCGTCCCGGCGAGGAAGGGCAGGAACAGGGCGCCCAGCACGCCGTAGCCGATGATCAGTGCGAACGGCCGGTCGAGGAAGAGCAGCGTGATCGGCGGGAAGGTCAGCCACAGCAGGTAGAAGCGGAAGGCGGGGGAACGCTCCCGGGCTCCGGAGGCGACCTCCCCTGCGCCGTTCGACGGGCCCTCGTCCGGGCCGGCCGTGACGCCGCCGCCGAGGAGCGCGACCCGGCGCGGCAGGTGGGCGACGTAGTCGGAGAACAGCAGGCTGACGCCGTGCCACACGCCGACCAGCGAGGAGAAGGAGGTCGCGAAGAAGCCGACGAGGAACAGCTTGGCGGTGAACGGGTCGAAGCGGCGTTCCAGTTCGTCGCCGACGTCCAGCAGGCCCCGGCTGTTGTCCAGGGTGGCCTGGGTGGCGTGCAGCAGCTCGGCCCCGACGATGATCATGGCGACGGTGAAGGCGGCGGTGGTGACGTAGGCGGTGGCGTTGTCCAGCCGCATCACGCGCATCCACCCGGGGCCGTCCCAGCCCTTGGCGTTGACCCAGTACCCGTAGGCGGCCATCGTGATCGTGCCGCCGACACCGCCGACGACGCCGAGGGTGTACACGACGGAGCCGTCGGGAACGGTGGGCCACAGTCCGGCGAACGCGGCGCCCGCGTCGGGCACCACGCGGACGGCGAGCACGAGCACGACGACGAACATGGTGCCGATGAGGACGGTCAGCAGGCGCTCGACGGCCCGGTAGCGGTTGCACCAGACGAAGGCCAGGCCGAGGAGTGCCGTGCCGACGCCCCAGACCTTGAGGTCGGCGACGCCGGGGAAGAGGGCGGCCAGGGGCAGTGCGCTGGCGGACATCGCCGTCGCGCCGTAGACGAAGCCCCACAGCAGGGCGTAGAAGCCGAAGTAGGGGAGCGTCCAGGAGCCCAGGGAGCGCCAGCCGTCGAAGAGGGTGCGCCCGGTGGCGAGATGCCAGCGGGCCGCGCCCTCGGCGAACGCGATGCGGATGACGCAGCCCACGACGACCGCCCACAGCAGCGTGTACCCGAAGCGGCCGCCGACCACGAGCGTCGCCACCAGGTCGCCGGCACCGATGCCGGTGGCGGCGACGACCAGGCCGGGCCCGACGGAGCGCCACCGCGCCCGCCGCGCGGTCCTCCCCTCCTCGGGGGACGGCGTCGAAGCGGGCTCGTGGGTCGCGTCCTGCACGGGCACCTCCGCATGTGGTCCAGGTCACCGGTGGGGCCGGTGCGCCGATTGTGACGCCGTGGTGACGGAGCGGCAAGAGGCCCTGCGGGATGGCCCGTTACGGGTGTCGGTCGGCTCCGACGGCGGTGACGGTGAACGTCGCCAGGGCGGTGCGGTGGACGTCGGCCACCGCCGTCGCGTCCGCCGCGGGTCCGTAGGTGAGCAGGCAGTACAGACGCCCGTCGTCGGCGGTGAACCGCTCGTCGACGACGAGCCGGGAGCCGAAGTCCGCGTTCTCGTAGGTGTAGGCGTGCAGCACGCTGTCGGCCCGGGACGGGGTGACGAGACCGGAGCCGTCCGGCGCGTAGTCCGGCAGCGTCAGCGCCTCGGCCCGGGCCAGGTCCATGGACTCGGCCGACGTGCTCTCCTCCAGCGGGAAGATCTGCAGAAGGGTGCTCTCGTCGGGCACCCCGATGAACGTGCTCACGCCGCTCTCCCAGGCCGTCCAGCCGGTCGGCGCCGCCACCGTGTAGGGGGCGCTGTCGACGAGGGCGAAACCGTCCGGCAGGACGCCCGGTTCGACGGACGGGCCGGACGGCGACGGGTCCGGCCCGGCGGTGTCGGACGGCGACGTCGGGGTGGGCCCGCCGTCCGGCCCGGGCCCGGGGTCGACGGCGGTGGAGCCGGTCGGCGACGCGGCGGACGGTGCGCCGGGCCCGGCGTCGCCGTCGTCCCCGCCGAGGGCGAGCAGCAGCGCGCCTCCGCCCGTGAGGAGGACGGCCGTGACGGCGGCGCCGACGAGGAGGGCGGTGCGGTGCGGGCGGCGCGGCGGACCGACGGGTGCGTCCGCCGGTGTGACGGCGTCCTCGGGCGGGGTCGGGAGCCCGCCCGGCGGTTCGGCGGGGGCGGTGGGCCAGGCCGTCGTCCCGCCGGGCGGAGCAGGCGGAACGCCCGGCGGGCCGGGCGTCGGCGGCGCCGCCGGCGGGAGCGGCACGGCGGGCGGTACAGCGGGCGGCGCGGCGGGCGGTCCGGCGGGCGGTCCGGCCACCCACTCGGCGCGCTCCTCGTCCCAGTACGTCACGGTGTCACCCCGCCTCAGCCGAGGCCGAGCAGGGCGTGGAGGCCCTGGACGACGGGCGCGGCGGCGCCGAGGGCGGCGACGGCGCTGCCACCGGCCGTCAGGAGCTCCAGGAGCCGGGCGAGCCGCCCGCGTTCGGCCTCGCCGGTACGTTCCAGCTCCGCCAGCCCGGCGTCGGCCTCGGCGACGCCGTCCGCGTCGGCGGCCAGCAGCGGCAGCTGTGCGCGCAACCGCGCCACGTCGGCGAGGAGCCGTGGCCCGGCCGCCAGGACCTGGTGCCCGGTCTGTCCGCCGGTGGAGACGGTCGAGCCCTGCGGGTTGGTGACGACCTGCGCGTGGTCGCCGCTCTGGGCGGTGCCGCCGCTCATCGAGCCGATGTACATGCCGCCACTGACACTGATGCCGTTCTGCGGCTGTTCCGTGGTCATGTGCCGCTCCCTCGTGCGGCCTTGGCCGCCCCTCGTATGGCCTTGGCCGCCTCGTTGATCACCTGCGCGCGGTCGCCCGTCTGTGCCGTGCCGCCGCTCATCTTCCCGATGAACATGCCGTTGCCGGAGACCTGCACGATCTGCTGCTGGAACTCGTCGGTCTGGTATCCGGCCGACCGGAGGGCGTCCCGCACCCCGCTGGCGATCCGGTCCTGCACCGTCTGGATGTAGCGGTTGACGTCCATCTCCTGGAACAGCGAGACGGTGGCGGTGGCGCCCCGTTCCCGCACGGAGAGGCGGGGGCCCTCGGCCGGGCCCTGGTGCGGCCGGCTCATCCACCGGCGGCAGGCGGCCAGGACGACCGTACCGACGGTGCGCAGGCTCTCGAAGAGCGCCACGGGGGCGTTGAGGAGGGCGCGCAGGTAGGAGCGGAGGGGGTCGGTGCCCTCGGTCTCCGCCAGTTCTCCGATCTTCGCGTAGGACCGTCGCACCGGCGGCAGGACGTGCGGCGCGACCTCCAGTACGAGCATCCCGCCCTGGGTGTGGACGCGGACGAAGAGGGAGACGACGAGCTGCTCCTGCCAGGCCCCGACGCGGACCCGCAGGAAGTGCCGCCGCCACTCGCCGCCCTCGTTGACGGCGACGCGCCGGTGCTCGTCCAGCGCGGCGGCGTCCCGGCGCACGGCCTGCCGGGCGAGGCCGCCGGGGAGGTAGACGAACTCGTCGAGCTCCAGCCCGCGCAGCCGGTCCCTGCTGTCGTCGGAGGCGGTGCGGCGCAGGTCGAGCAGGCGCGGCCCGATGACGTCGATGACCTCGCGGGCGGTGAGGCGGGCGGGCACGGCGTCGGCCGGCTCGTCCTCCCCCGACCCGGTGGCGGACGGCCCCTCCTCCCCCGGCTCCGTGGCGTCCGCCCGTTTGAGCTCCAGCGCGACCGTCCACGGGTTGTACGGCACGCCCGCGCCGACGAAGGGGCCCGAGGGGTCGTAGACGGTGAGCGGCGAGTGCTGCTCCGCCGTGACGGCCGCCTCGATCGCCGGGTACCGCCCGTAGGCGGGCAGGTGCGGTTCGGGCGCGGTGCGGAACGCGTCCCGGTCGAGTTCGGTGCGCACGATGCCCGCCTGCCACCACCGCAGCGCCCAGCGCGGCACGGCCACGGCCAGCGGCAGCAGGCCGACGAGGAACAACGCCGGGGCGCCGCCCGCGAGGGGCACGACGAGGAGCAGGACGAGGCAGAGGGCGACCAGCAGGACGCCGCAGATCCGAAGGCGGCTCGCCGGGAGCCCGGACGTCTGCCGGGCCAGGAAGAGCAGCAGCCCGGCGAGGCCGAAGAGCAGCGTCCAGCCGCCGCCGAACACCGACAGGGCCGGGTCGGACGTGGTGCCGCCGAGGGCGAGGTTGAGCACGAGGAAGCACAGCCACAGGGCGATGACCGCCGAGGCCGCCCGCAGCTCGACGGCGCGGGCGCGCAGCGCGTGGGAGAGGACGGAGACCACGTCGACTCCGAGCGAGGGCGCCACGGGCCGGTGTTCCTGGTCCACGAGTTCGGTGATGACGGCGGTGCGGAACGCGTGGTCGAGGTGGACGCCGCCGCAGAGCAGGCGGGTGGCCTCCGTCCGCACGAACCGGCGTGTGTCGTGCGGGCCGTGGGGCGGCCGGTGGTCGGGCGGGTCGGGCCGGTCGTTCGCATCGGGCTGGGACGACGTGGCCTGCTGCGGGATGGTCATGGTGCTCCCAGGGACTGGGCGGGCGGTGAATTTAACCCGTCCGGCCGTCCATGGCAGCGGCGCACAGGGGTGTGAGGCGGGGCGCGCGGAGGCGCACGACCCCGTCGCCCGTGCGCCTGAACGCGCCGGGGCGCCGGCACGCCCCGGCTACCGGCCCGGAAGCCGGCAGCCGGGGCGCGTGAGGGCGAGGACGTTGCCGTCCGAGAAGCAGGGGACGAGCCCGTACGTCTGCTGGCCGTAGTTGACGCCGCGCCGGGCGGTGACACGGCCGCCGGGGGCGACCTCGCAGGGGTTGTGCACCAGGCACAGCCCGCCCTCGTCGTTGCCCGTGCTGTTGACGCCGACGACGCGGCCGGTGGCGCTGTCCACGACGGGCGCGCCGGACGTCCCGCCGACGGTGGCGCACGCGCGGGTGTAGCGAAGGGAGTCCGTCATGGCCCAGCGGCCCTCGCGCAGCACCGGGACGAAGCCGTCGATCGCGCAGTGGTAGACGTGCTTCCAGTAGCCGGACGGGATCTCGATGGCGGTGCCGACGGCGGGTCGGCGGGCGTCCAGGGTGCGCGGGACGCTGCCGAAGCGGTCGCCGATCTCGGCGTAGCTGGACGTGAGCCGGTACACCGCGACGTCGGTCCCGGTGACCGTGGCGTACGTCAGGCGGGCGGCGCGCAGGGTGCCCAGCGGGTCGCCCTCGGCGTCCAGCAGGGTGAAGCCGCGCCCGGACGGCTCGTCGGTGCGCACCTCCCCCGGCTCGGGCACCGCGTCCTGGAGGCAGTGGCCGTTGGTCAGGACGAGCGCCGGGTCGGCGGGCCGGGAGCGCGGGAGGCGGATCAGCGCGCCGGAGCAGTTGCTGAGGGCGACGGTGCCGGCCAGGCCGCCGGGCCCGGCCGGCGCGGGCCCGGTCGCCGGTCCGCCCGGCCCCGGGGCCCCGGCGGTCGCCGCCGAGGCGGGGGCCGGCCCGAGGGCGGCGCCCACGCCGAACAGCAGCGCGGCGGCGGCCGTGGCGCAGCGGCCCGGTCGGCGTCGGACCGGCGGGCGGGCCGCGGGGGTGCGCACCGCCCGTGCCCGTCGCGTCTGTGCGGACCGCCTCATCGCCCACTCCCGTGCACCTCGGCTCCTGGTAAGGGGAACGGGGCGGGCGCCCCCGGGTTACGGTCCGCGCCCGGGCGCTGGGCCGAACCGGTGACGCCGGCGGCGGGGGTGCCGGGACCGGGGCCGGGCGTAGGCTGCCGGGATGACGGATGACCGGCTGAGCGCGCTGCGGAACGAGGTCGTCGACCACCGGTTCAAGGGGCTGCCCCCGGACGCCGAGGGTCTGACGGTGGCGGAGCTGGCGGCGCAGCGGCGGAACCTGTTCGGCGGCGGCTTCACCACTCCCGTCCTCGCGCTGTCCGCCGAGGCGCTGGAGCACAACCTGTCCGCTCTCGCGCACTACACCGGGCGCCACGGGCTGGCGTTCGCGCCGCACGGCAAGACGTCGATGGCTCCGCAGCTCTTCGCCCGCCAGACGGAACACGGCGCGTGGGGCATCACCGTCGCGACGGTGCCGCAGGCGCGGGTCTGCCGCGCGTTCGGGGTGCGCCGGGTGTTCCTGGCCAACGAGCTGGTGGACGCCGCCGGGCTGCGCTGGGTCGCCGGGGAGCTGGCGGCCGACGCGGAGTTCCGCTTCGTCTGCTACGTCGACTCCGTGCGGGGTGTGGAGCTCATGGACGCCGCCCTGCGCGCGGTGGACGCCGCCTCGCCGGTGGACGTCGTGGTGGAGCTCGGGGCCGGGGACGGCGCGCGCACCGGCGTGCGCCGGGAGGCCGAGGGCGTCGCCGTGGCGCGGGCCGTGGCGGCGACGCCGTGCCTGCGGCTGGTCGGCGTCGCGGGCTACGAGGGCGAGGTGCCCGATCCGTCCGTCGAGCGGGTGACGGCGTGGATGCGGCGGCTGACGTCGCTCGCGCTGTACCTGGACGGCATGGGGTTGTTCGAGGGGCTGGACGAGATCATCGTCAGCGCGGGCGGCAGCGCCTGGTTCGACGCGGTGACCGACGTCTACGAGGAGTTCGGCTCACCGCTGTCGGCGCCGGTCCTGAAGCTGCTGCGCTCGGGCGCCTACGTCTCGCACGACGACCGGCACTACCGCGCCCTCACGCCGTTCAACCGGGTGCCGGAGGAGGGGGGTCTGCGGGCGGCGTTCACACTGTGGGCCCAGGTCGTCTCGCGCCCGGAGCCGGCTCAGGCGTTCCTCAACGCGGGCAAGCGCGACGCGCCCGCCGACCTCGGGCTGCCGCGCCCGCTCCGCGTCCGCGACGCGCTGACCGGTGCCGAGCGTCCGGCCGAGGGGCTGACGGTGACCGCGCTGTCGGACCAGCACGCGTGGCTGCGCGTGGAGCGGGGCCCCGGGCCGGAGGTCGGCGACTGGGTGGGGCTCGGCCTCTCGCACCCCTGCACGGTCTTCGACAAGTGGGGGCTCATCCCGCTGGTGTCGGACGACGGCACCGTCACGGACTACGTGCGCACCGTCTTCTGACCGCTCACGCGTGCTGGTAGGCGACCAGCGAGATCCCCACGTAGTGGGCGATGAAGGCGGCGAGCGTCAGGGAGTGGAAGACCTCGTGGAAGCCGAACCAGCGCGGTGAGGGGTTCGGCCGCTTGATGCCGTAGATGATGCCGCCCGCACTGTAGAGGAGGCCGCCGACGATGACGAGGACCAGCACCGCGATGCCGCCCGCCCGCAGGAAGTCGGGCAGGAAGAAGACGGCCGCCCAGCCCATGGCGATGTAGCAGGGGGTGTAGAGCCAGCGCGGGGCACCGACCCACAGCACCCGGAAGGCTATGCCGAAGGCGGCGGCCGCCCACACGCCCCACAGCAGCAGGTCGCCGCGGGCCCCGTCGAGCAGCAGGATCGTCAGCGGGGTGTAGGTGCCGGCGATGATCAGGAAGATGTTGGCGTGGTCGAGGCGGCGCAGGACCGCTCCGACGCGCGGGCTCCAGTCGCCCCGGTGGTAGAGGGCGCTGACGCCGAAGAGGAGGCAGGCGGTCAGGGTGTAGACACCGCAGGCGACGCGGCCCCGGGTGGAGTCGGCGAGCGCGGTGAGGAAGATGCCGGAGACCATCACGGCGGGGAACATCGCGGCGTGCAGCCAGCCGCGCAGCCGGGGCTTGAGGGGCGGGGCGGTCTGCGCCGCGGGAGGCGGGGGGCCGCCGGGGTCGAGGTCCGCCGGGGGTGCGACGGGCGCTCCCGGGGCGTCGGCCGTCACGCGCGACGCCGCCCCCGGTCCGGGGGCGGAAGGCGGTGAGTCCGGCGCGGGATCGGGCGCGGAGGGAGACGCGGGTTCGGGCGCGGCGGCAGTCATGGCCGTCAGCGTACCTACGGCGGCGTAGGTGAAGGAGTGGGGTTTACCCCCTGGATTCGAGGTGTACCCCACACGACCCGGCGAGTGGCGATGCTCACCTGTGGGCCCTCTGGACACATACGAGCGAGAGGGTCATGATCAGATGAGCGTGGTCGACACCGGATGAGCATCGCCGCAGCGTCCGGGTCGCAGCCCCCACGGGGCCGCAGCACAACAACGCACAGAACCGCACATACCGCCCCCGGGCGGACACAAAACCCTCTCACCCTCTGGAGCGATTGTGGCGCGCAGCACTGCGGCTCCCACCCAAGCCCCCACCCAGCACCGCGAACTGGTGCGCTGGGTCGACGAGATCGCCGCCCTGACCCAGCCGGACCGCGTCGTGTGGTGCGACGGTTCGGAGGCCGAGTACGAGCGCCTGTGCGAGGAGCTCGTCGAGAAGGGCACCTTCACCAAGCTGGACCCGGTCAAGCGCCCCCACTCCTACTACGCCGCCTCCGACCCGCGCGACGTCGCCCGCGTGGAGTCGCGCACCTTCATCTGCTCCGCGAAGGAGGAGGACGCGGGCCCCACGAACAACTGGATGGCCCCGGCCGAGATGCGCGAGGTGTTCGCGGGGGAACAGGGCATCTTCCGCGGCTCGATGCGCGGCCGCACCCTGTACGTCGTCCCGTTCTGCATGGGCCCGCTCGGCTCCCCGCTCTCCGCCGTCGGCGTCGAGCTCACCGACTCCGCCTACGTGGCCGTCTCCATGCGCACCATGACGCGCATGGGGCAGGAGGTGCTCGACCAGCTCGGCACGGACGGCTTCTTCGTCAAGGCCGTGCACACCCTCGGCGCCCCGCTGGCGGAGGGCGAGCAGGACGTGCCCTGGCCGTGCAACGACGACAAGTGGATCTCCCACTTCCCCGAGGACCGCGAGATCTGGTCCTTCGGCTCCGGCTACGGCGGCAACGCCCTGCTGGGCAAGAAGTGCTACGCGCTGCGCATCGCGTCGGTGATGGCGCGGGACGAGGGCTGGCTGGCCGAGCACATGCTCGTGCTCAAGCTGACCCCGCCGCGCGGCGAGTCCAAGTACATCGCCGCCGCCTTCCCCTCGGCCTGCGGCAAGACCAACCTCGCCATGCTGGAGCCGACGCTCCCGGGCTGGACGGTCGAGACCATCGGTGACGACATCGCCTGGATGCGCTTCGGCGAGGACGGCCGGCTGTACGCCATCAACCCGGAGGCCGGCTTCTTCGGCGTCGCCCCCGGGACCGGCGAGCACACCAACGCCAACGCCATGAAGACGCTGTGGGGCAACACCGTCTTCACCAACGTCGCGCTCACCGACGACGGCGACGTCTGGTGGGAGGGCATGACGGAGGAGCCCCCGGCCCACCTGACGGACTGGAAGGGCAACGACTGGACGCCCGCCTCGCAGACGCCCGCCGCGCACCCGAACGCGCGGTTCGCCGTCCCGGCCGCCCAGTGCCCGACGATCGCCCCGGAGTGGGAGGACCCGAAGGGCGTGCCGATCTCGGCCATCCTCTTCGGCGGGCGCCGCGCCTCGGCCGTGCCGCTGGTGACGGAGTCCCGCGACTGGCAGCACGGCGTCTTCCTCGGCGCGAACGTGGCGTCCGAGAAGACGGCGGCGGCCGAGGGCAAGGTCGGCGAGCTGCGCCGCGACCCGTTCGCGATGCTGCCCTTCTGCGGCTACAACATGGGCGACTACATGGCCCACTGGATCAAGGTCGGTCAGAACGCGCCCGACCCGGCCAAGCTGCCGAAGATCTACTACGTCAACTGGTTCCGCAAGAACGACGAGGGCGCGTTCGTGTGGCCGGGCTTCGGTGAGAACAGCCGTGTCCTGAAGTGGATCGTGGGCCGGCTGAACGGCGAGGCCGAGGGCGTCGAGACGCCGATCGGCACGGTTCCCGCACAGGGCTCGATCGACACCGAGGGGCTGGACCTGTCCTCGGCGGACCTGGACTTCCTGCTCACCGTGGACAAGGACGTCTGGCGCGAGGAGGCGGCGCTGGTGCCCGAGCACCTGAACACCTTCGGCGACCACACGCCGAAGGAGCTGTGGGACGAGTACCGCTCGCTGGTCGAGCGACTGGGCTGACGCCGCCCGCCGGGCGGCGTCCCGGCACGGTGCCCGGCGTCCCGGCGGGGCTGCACCACGACGGAGGGGCCCGGACCACGCGTGACGTGGTCCGGGCCCCTCCGCGTCCGGCCGGGGTACCCCGCCGGCGTCCGGCTCACAACCCCAGCGCGGCGGCGTGCGCCTCCATGCGTGCGGCGGCGATCGCCTCACCGGGGACGTCCTCCCGCGCGGTGGCGACGACCAGAGCGTTGCCGGCGAGGGTGTGCGCCCGGCGGTGCAGTGCCTCGACGTGCCCGGCCCCCGCGTCGGGGGAGGTCGGCTCGGCCCGCAGCGGGGCCGTGCCCCGCAGCCGGGCGACCTGGGTGGCCAGCCGGTGCGCGGCGGCGTCCAGCTCCGGATCCGGCTCCAGGACGCGCAGCTCGTCGGTGACGGTGAGCAGGGCGGTCAGGTGCCCGGCGAGCCGGATGTCCAGCTCCTCCTCGCGCGAGCGGTGCGGATAGCCGTTCGCCGCCGCCCGCTGCTCGGCGACGGAGTGGGCGGAGGGACCGCGATGCGTGCGGCTGGGTTCGTACATGGATGGCCTCCTGCGTGCTACAGAAGACCATCCTAGCTTGGACTCTGTCTAAAGTTGTAGTCGATGCATGATGCACGGGGTCCGTCGGGCGTCAGGGCTGGCTGTAGCCGTCCAGGAACGAGCCGATGCGCTTGACCGCGTCCGCGAGCTGCCGCGCCGCGGGCAGCGTGACGATGCGGAAGTGGTCCGGCTCCGGCCAGTTGAAACCGGTGCCGTGCACGATCATGATCTTCTCCGCGCGCAGCAGGTCCAGGACCATCTGCCGGTCGTCCTTGACCTTGTAGACCTTCGGGTCCAGCCGGGGGAACGCGTAGAGCGCGCCCTTCGGCTTGACGCACGTCACGCCCGGGATCTGCGTCAGGAGGTCGTGGACGACGTCCCGCTGCTCGCGCAGCCGCCCGCCGGGCAGCACCAGGTCGTTGATCGACTGGTGGCCGCCGAGCGCCGTCGCCACCGCGTGCTGGGCGGGCATGTTGGCACACAACCGCATGTTGGCCAGGATCGTCAGGCCCTCGATGTAGTTCTGGGCGTGCGCCTTCGGCCCGCACACGGCCAGCCAGCCGCTGCGGTAGCCCGCCACCCGGTAGGACTTCGACAGGCCGTTGAACGTCAGCGTCAGCAGGTCGGGCGCGATGGCCGCCGTCGAGGTGTGCACGGCGCCGTCGTAGAGGATCTTGTCGTAGATCTCGTCCGAGCAGACGACCAGCCGGTGCCGGCGGGCGATCTCCGTGAGGCCGCGCAGCATCTCCTCGCTGTACACGGCGCCCGTCGGGTTGTTCGGGTTGATGATCACCAGCGCCTTCGTGCGGTCGGTGATCTTGCGCTCGATGTCGGCGAGGTCCGGCATCCACTCGGACTGCTCGTCACAGCGGTAGTGGACGGCCGTGCCGCCGGACAGCGACACGGACGCCGTCCACAGCGGGTAGTCGGGCGCCGGGACCAGCACCTCGTCGCCGTCGTCGAGCAGCGCCTGCATCGACATCTGGATCAGCTCGGAGACGCCGTTGCCGAGGTAGACGTCCTCCACCGAGAGCTGGATGCCCTGCGTCTGGTAGTGCTGCATCACCGCACGACGGGCGGCGAGGAGCCCCTTCGCGTCCCCGTAGCCGTGGGCACTGCCCACGTTGCGGAGCATGTCCTCCAGGATCTCCGGCGGGCACTCGAAACCGAAGGCCGCCGGGTTGCCCGTGTTGAGCTTGAGGATGCGGTGCCCCGCTGCCTCCAGCCGCATCGCCTCCTCGAGCACCGGACCCCGGATCTCGTAGCAGACGTTGGCGAGCTTCGTGGACTGGATCACCTGCATGTCCGTCACGATACGGGCGTCGGCCCGTCGGCGCGTTATGTTTTTCACCACGATGGCCGACACGGCCCCGCTGACCTGGGCGAACGCCGTCAGGAGCGCAACTGGTCGGCCAGCACCGCCGGGTCGGCCGTCGGTGCCGCACAGGTGAAGCGGCGGCAGACGTAGGCCGCCGGACGCCCCTCCAGCAGGCCGCGGTCCGCCAGCAGCGCGGGCACCGCGCTGCCCGCCGCCCCCACCGCGACGGCCGCACCCGGTGCCGGGGCCAGCAGGGCCTCGCGGTGCAGCGCGGCCGTGGCCGGGTCGCCCTCCGGGCCGACGACGGCCACCTCGCGCGGGCCGTCCAGCGCCGCCTCCGCCACGGCCAGGCCCCACCCGATGAAGCGGGGGGCCCGACCGCCCAGCGCCCGCACCACCCCGAGCGCCCGCTCGGCGGCCTCCCGGTGCCGTGCGCTGCCGGTGTAGGCGGCGTAGGTGAGCAGCGCGCCGGCCGCCGACGTCCAGCCAGAGGGCGTGGCGCCGTCCGTGGGGTCCTGCGGGCGGCGGATGAGGGCCTCGGCGTCGTCGGCGGTGTCGTAGAGCGCGCCGTCGGGGGTGGCGAACCGGGCCAGCACGGTGTCCAGCAGCAGCCCCGACAGCTCCAGCCAGGCGGTGTCGCCGGTCACGGCGTACAACGCGTGGAAGCCCTCGGCCGTGCAGGCGTAGTCCTCCAGCACACCCTCGCTCGGGCCCGCGACCCCGTCCCGCGAGGTGCGGGCCAGCCGCAGCTCACCGGCGCGCTGCGTCGTGTGGACGGCCACGAGGAGGTCCCCGGCGGCGGCCGCGGCGTTCACCAGGTCGGGGCGCTCGAAGTAGGCACCGACCTCGGCGAGCGCGGCGACGGCCAGCCCGTTCCACGCGGCGACGACCTTGTCGTCCCGGCCCGGCCGGGGGCGCCCGTCCCGGGCGGCCAGCAGGCGCTCCCGGACGCCCGCGACCCGGTCGCCGTCCACCGGGCCCGTGGAGTCGGGCAGTTGGAGGACGGAGGCGCCCTCCTCGAAGGTGCCCTCGGGCGTCACGCCGAAGTACCGCTCGGCCAGCCCGGCGTCGTCCTCCCCCAGGGCGGCGCGCAGCCCGTCGGGCGTCCAGACGTAGAAGGCGCCCTCCCGGTGCGGGCCGTCGGGGTCGACCGGATCGGCGCTGTCGGCGTCCAGCGCGGAGGCGAACCCGCCCTGCGGCGTCAGTAGTTCGCGGACGAGGAAGTCGGCCGTCTCCAGGGCGACACGCCGTGCGAGCTCCGAGCCGGTCGCCCGCCACAGATGGGCGTAGACGCGGCACAGCAGGGCGTTGTCGTAGAGCATCTTCTCGAAGTGCGGAATCACCCATTCCGCATCGACCGCGTAGCGGGCGAACCCCCCGCCCAACTGGTCGTAGATCCCGCCCCTGGCCATCGCCTCGCAGGTGGCCCGCACCATCTCCAACGCCCCGTCGGCACCCGTCCGGGCATGGTGCCGCAACAGGAACTCCAGCACCATCGACGGCGGGAACTTCGGCGCCCCGCCGAAACCGCCGTGCCGCGCGTCGAAGTCCCGCGTCAGCCCCAGCAGGGCGTCGGCCAGCTCGGGCTCACCGGGCGGGCCGGGGGCGTCCGCGCCGTACCCGATCGTGCGGCCCGCCAGCTCCGACCTGATCCGCCCGGCGACCTCGTCCACCTCACCCCGCCGCCCGGACCAGGCGTCGCGCACGCCCTCCAGCACCTGCCGGAAGGACGGCATCCCGGCGCGCGGCGCAGGCGGGAAGTAGGTGCCGAAGTAGAAGGGCTCCGCCTCCGGCGTCAGGAAGACGGTCATGGGCCAGCCGCCCTGCCCGGTGGCCGCCTGCACGGCCTCCATGTAGACGGCGTCCACGTCCGGGCGTTCCTCGCGGTCCACCTTGACGCTGACGAAGTGCTCGTTCAGGTACGCGGCCGTCTCGTCGTCCTCGAACGACTCGTGCGCCATGACATGGCACCAGTGGCACGCGGAGTACCCGACCGACAGCAGCACGGGCACATCGCGCCGTCTCGCTTCCTCGAACGCCTCAGCTCCCCACGGCCACCAGTCGACCGGATTGTCAGCGTGCTGAAGCAGATAAGGCGAGGTCACACCAGCCAACCGGTTCATACGCCCCAGCCTCTCACGCCGACACGGCCCTGCCGGTTCGACCCGGAAGCCCGCGCCCTACTGGGACGATGTGCACTCATGCGCCCTCACGTGGTGAATGCGGATCGCCCCTCTTGCACCCAGGTCGCCCTGCGGACGCTGGAGGTTCCGCCCCGACCCAGAACCGGTGCCCGACTGGAAGCGGGCCGTACGCTGAGTCGAGCAGCACCGCATCCTCGGAGGAGGTACTCCATGACCGCCGAGAGGGTGGCACCCGCGTGGACGCACACGCAGATCAGCGCGGAACAGTACGACTCCTGGTCCGAGGAGCAGTGCGCCGGCATCGAGATCGTGGACGGGATGGTCGTCGGGAGCCCGAGCGCCTCCAAGCGGCACAACCGGCTGGCCCGGCTCCTGGCCAATGCCCTGGACGCCGCCGCGGGCCCGGAGTGGAACGCCGACACGGACTTCGACGTCCGCCTCCAGGACGTTCCCCTCACCAACCGCCGTCCGGACGTCATCGTCTACCGGGCGGAGACCATCGACCTCACACCCACCCGCCCCGAGCACGTGCTCCTGGTCGTCGAGGTCGTGTCGCCCGGTTCGGAAACAACCGACAGCGTCGTGAAGGTGGACCAGTACGCCAAGTCCGGCATCCCCTTCTACTGGCGGGTCGAACAGGCCGCCACCGGCGTCCCGATCGTCTACACCTACGTCCTCGACCCCGCCACCAGGGCCTACCGGGACGGCGAGGTGTTCACCGGCACCGTGAAGGCCACCGCGCCATTCCCTGTCACGGTCGACCTCGGGGCCCTGTGAGCAACGAGGAATCGCCCGCGCCCTCGGCGCCTCCGACGTCCTGTGGGCTAGGCGGTTTCGTTTGGGTCATCGGGCGGACCAGAGGAAGATGCCTGCGATGTGGAGTCCGGCCAGGTAGATGGTCGCGGTCTTCTCGTAGCGGGTGGCGATTCCGCGCCACTGCTTGAGGCGGTTGATGCACCGCTTGACGGTGTTGCGCTGCTTGTACGCCTCGCGGTCGAAGGCCGGTGGTCGGCCGCCCCGGCTTCCCCGCCGCAGTCGGTGACGTTGCTGGTCCGCCGGAACGGGGATCACCGCGCGGATGCCGCGTCTGCGCAGATGCTCGCGGATCGCTCGGGAGGAGTACGCCTTGTCGGCCAGGACCACCTCCGGCCTGGTGCGGGGCCGTCAACGGCGGCGGGGCACCCGCAGGTGGGCCATCACGGTGCCTGGGCCGTCAGCTGACCGGTCGTGTGCGGGCTGTGCCCGTCGTGGCTTCGGGCGTGCCAGGCGCGGGGCCGACAGCAGCGGCGGAGCCGGGACTCATCGCGGCGGCCCTGGGTTCAGGCGGGGGCGAGGCTGAGCAAGCCGGCGCCGTAGGGTTTGCCGCGGCCGATGCCGGTCAGGACGGCGCGGGTGAGAGCCTCGGCGTCGGTGACGGTGGCGGTGCCGTCGAACCGGATGAGGTCGTGCCGCATCCGGGGGCGGTTGTCCTTGCCGCGCGGGCTGCGCGCCGCAGGCAGAGGGGTGGGCAAGAGGGTGTGGAGGTGGAGACCGGCCTCGGTGGCCTTCCGGTGCCACCACTGATCGGCTTCGGCGCCTGTGAGGGGGATGACGGGGCCGCGTTTGCCCTCCTCGGGAGGGAGGGAGATGCGCTTGGTGGGGTTGGCGACGATGCGGTAGCGCACGCCGATGCCCTCACGGAGCGCAGAGAACATGGGGGTGAGGTCCTTGGTCCGGACGTGGCCGTAGTCGGACGGGAGCCGGTCCGGGTGAAGCGTGCTGGTGGTCTGGAGGTGAATGTGCGCGGCCCGCGGTTCGGCCTCCAGGCGGAAGAGGAGACCGTGGGCCTGGCGGGCGACGGAGGCGTCGCTCGGGGGAAGCAGCCGCATCATGGTGCGGTGAAGTTCACGGGCGTCGCGAAGGTCGCGTTGGACGTCTCTACTGCGGGGGTTCAGCCGGATCCGGGCGAGCGTCGCTGTGAGAACGGCTGTGGGGGCCGGTGCCGTCATGCGGGTCCTCCAAAGGCAGTAGTTCAAGCAGGCGGGAGCGCAGTTCGCCGCGACGGGCGAGGAGGGCGTCCGGAGCGGTTTCTCACTCGGTGGAGGCCGGCTACGCGGCGTCGCCGGAGACTCCTCGCTCCATGCGGGTCTTCCGCGGCTCGGAACGGCATTCCGTATGCTGCGCGGGCTGGGCGTTCGGGTTCGTCGGGAATCGTCCGCAGGATCCGCTGGTGGGGACGGATGCCCTTGACGTAGCCGATGAGTCGGTCGGCGGGCGTCGGGATATCTGAGCGAGGGGTCGCTGCGGGTCAGCCACAGGGTCACCGGGTGCTCCTCTGCGGCTCGGCGAAGTTGGTGTCGATATAACTCTGGAGCTTCTCCAGGTAGCCGGTGCCGAAGCCTCCGTATGCGGCTTGCGGTAGGTTCGCGGCTCGCCGGTACAGGCGGCGCGGCCGGTATTCGCGCTCCAGCGGGGCGAAGGAGAGCGGTTCGTCGGTGATTTCGCCGCTGTGGTGGTTGCCGTCGCCGCTGTCGGCGGCGTCAGAGTTGACAGGGAGGGCTCCGAGGCGCCTGTCGCTGTAGAACTCGACGGGCTGCGGGCCGCCGCGCGGCTTCTTGGCCGCCAGGGGGATCCGTACGAGGTGGTGCAACGGGTCGTTCGCTGTTCCCAACAGGACGGGGCCCTCGGGCGGGCAGGCCCGGCGGCCGAGGTAGAGGGTCCAGTGCGGTTCACGCAGGGCATCGGCGCACAGGTGCAGCATTTCATCGTCGGAGGTGAGGGCGACCGTGAAGGCGGCGTCGGCAAGGTATTGGCGCTTGGAGACCAGGGTGCTCCTGCCTTCGCTCCGGCGCTCACGGCCGACCGTGATCACGGTCTCCTTCGCGGGCAGCCCGCCGCCTACGGTGTGGTAGTCGGAGAGCACGACCCCCGGCCGGTCGACACGCACCGTCATCGACAGCGCTGTCAGATCGTCGAGGGGTGCACCGCGCTTACGCCCGAGGGCCGCGGCCAGCATGCCGATGACTCCGGACCGGGTGGGGAAAGGGGCGGTGTCCCGCCACAGGTACTTGCTGTGCGTCCCCCAGGACTGGAGAGGGCCGGCGAGCCGCAGCAGCAGCCCGCGGGCGGGTCGTCCGGTCACTGCGGGACCTCGGCAAGAGCGACGTCGAGGGCGCTGTAGACGAGCGCCTTGAAGGATGCATGACGCTTGCCGAGGTGCTGCAGCTTGTCGAAATCGAGCGAGGCGTGGGCCGCGTGCAGGACGCGTTCGGGGCCGAGGAGGGTGTTCGCCGCGTTGGCGTACGCGTCGACGTCCGCCACCGAGCGCCCCACGAAGCCTCCGTTCGCGGCTGCCCGTACGGGCTCTTCGAAGGCGGCGGCGAAGGACAGCGGCCGGTCGGAACGGACGGCGACGTGGACCAGGTGCGGGAGCGTGTGGGGGGCGGTGGAGTTCTTCTTCGCCTGCGGGAGGGACTCGATGAAGGACAGCAGGAACTGGCCGGTGAGTTCGCGGGCGGCCTCAAGGTCGAGTGTGCAGCCGTCGCCCAGGTTTTTGGCGACCTCCTTAAGGTCGACTGTGGCGAACCGGTAGAAGGTGCTGGCGCTGAACTCGGCTGTGCCCATGTGGCCGCTGCCGGTCTCGTCGTTCTTCGCTTCGGTGAAATCGTCGACGGCGGAGAAGTAGTCGAGTTCGACCTCGGTGACGTGGGTGGTGAAGGCGTGCGCGACCTGCACGGCACCGTCGACGTCGGCGTCGTCGACTTCGGCGAGCATCCGGCCGAAGAGGTTGATGATGCCGTTCCGCTCCCGGAAGATCTTGTCGATCTGGTTCTTCGGAAGGACGCTCTCGGTCTTCTTGCCTTTGCCGCCGGTGAAGTCGGTCGTGAGCGCGTCCTTGTGGGCTTCGGCGATGTCCGCCAGGGCTTCGATGGCGTTCTCGGGGAGGTAGATGAGGGCGTTGGTCAGGACCTTGTTCTTGACGGGTTGCTTGTCCGGGCCCTTGGCCACTTCCCACTTGACGCTGCTGCCCGCCGCCACATGGGCGCCGGCTCGTTCGGCGAGCTCCTGGTCCCACCCGCGGCCTCGCAGTGTCTCGGAGACCCGCTCGCCGATACGGCGGGTGCGCAGTGTCCTGTCTCCGAGCACCTCCTGGAAATGCGTGCGGGTGGCCCGCTTCCACGCCTGGCTGGAGACACGGGTACGCAGGGCGTCACCGTAGAGCACGGTTTTCACCGAGTTGGTGTCGTCCCGGTTCAGGTTCGCGTAGGGCACCGGCTGGACGATGTGGATGTCGATGAAGCGGGGTGTGGCGGCCATCAGGGGTCTCCTGCAGTGGGGTGGTCAGTCCTGGTCGATGCGGGCGGTG
Organism: Streptomyces chumphonensis; assembly: GCF_014779715.1. Classification (GTDB taxonomy): domain Bacteria; phylum Actinomycetota; class Actinomycetes; order Streptomycetales; family Streptomycetaceae; genus Streptomyces; species Streptomyces chumphonensis. The sequence continues at coordinate 77,710 of NZ_JACXYU010000010.1, read as the reverse complement.
ATCCGGTAGAAGTCCTGCAGCCAGTGGCGAGTGATGCGGCCCGATCGGTAGGGCCAGTCGATGAGGTCTGCCAGCAACTGTCCCCAGTCGATGGCGGTGTCGGTGGCGCGCACCTGGTTGACCGCAGCAGGCAGATGCAGGTGGACGCCGCGGATGCTCTGCCGGGTCAGGCGTTTGATGCTGCTCTCCGCCGCGCTGAGCCGCATGGGCTTGGCCTTCGCCGCGGCGGCACATCCCAGAGCGGCACCGAACGAGGAACCGTACGGAGTGATCTTGGGCGGCTCGCTCTCCTCTTCCCGCTCCCCGGCTTCCTGTGAAGCCTGCTTCTGTACGGGCTCTGGTTCCTCTTCGCGCTCGTCGTCCTCGTCCTGGTCGGCCCCGAAGGCGTGCCGCGGCTGGGCCGCGATCAGGGAGGCCACCGTGTAGTAGGCCTGTGCCGCCCGGTCACCGCACCCTTCCGGCAAGAGCGGCGTCAGCAGCCGGTGCATGTCGCGTGCGCGTGGGTGGTCGAGGTCGCGGCGCAGGCCCGACCGCAGGGCGGCACGGGCGCCGGGGTCATGGCGGCACAGGCGCTCGATGTGGTCGACGAAGGCGAGGTAGGCGGCACGCCTGCCCTGCGGCCGGCTCGCTTCGGGGGCTTGGGTGGTCACGTCCTGTCCTCGGGTCGGCGGTCGATGGCTAGGACTTCTGCTTCCTCATCTGCTCCATCGCCTTGAGCGGGTCTTTCCGGGCGGCGAGGATGATCGCCCTTGCCCTGGTGACGGCCTTCGCGCCCCGCGGAGTACGGGTTACGGAGTCGGTCACCACCTCGTACGCGTCCAGGGCGTGCCGGGCGAAGGCGCGGCACGTGGCCTCGAAGTCGAAGCCGGGGTCACCGGCGCCGTCGACCCGTGTCAGTTGCCGGAAGCGTGACCAGAACTCCTTCTCCGCTGCCGGCCAGTACCGTGCCGCGACCGCGTCCAGCCAGGCTCCGGGATCGTTCCTCTTGTCGTCCGTGTACCCCAGCCAGGCTCTCTTCGTGGCGTACTCCAGTCGGCCCCCGAAGAGTTCGCCGAGTTCCCGAAGCTGGCGTACGGGCCGTTCGGTGCTCACCGCGTCCTCTTCGACTCGGGTGAGGAGCGCGGGGGTGACGGCATCGAGGTATTGGTAGTTCGACGACTTGGTGGCGTCCTGTTCGAAGCCCAGCGCGCGCACCCGCAGGTACTCGCTTACATCGAAGGCATGGTCCATGACCTTCGGCTGGAGAGGGCTCGCATCGTCCAGCTGCTTGAGGAGAAGAGCGTCGATATCCCTCCACAGCGACCGGACGGAGCGTGCGGAGCGGGGGTAGGTGTTCCCGTCCTTGTCGAACTCCCATATCAGGTAGTCGTCCTCCGGCCGCAGCCGTGTCGCGTCGTAGGCCCAGGTGATGTAGGCGTCGGCGACGCGCTCGCCGTCGTCGGCAGGGACGAGGTAGAGCGCGTGCTGGGAGCAGGCGGTGAGCCGTGAGCACGGCCCCTGCGGCTCCGGCATCGGCTTGAGCGGGTCGGGGAGATCGTCGCGCTCCCAGGGGCACAAGTCGGTGGCCCGGCTGACGGCGCTGTCCGGCGGAGTCAGGCCGGCGAGCAGTGTCAGGAAGAGGTTGTCGCACTCCGGGTGGTATGACAGTGCCGCCCGCAACGGTGCGGCCTTCGCGTAGTGGTGGCTTGTGCTGCCGACGGTGCGGGTCGAAGAGGCACCAGGGGCGCCCCAATAATGCCAGGTCAGGAGCGCCAGCGCGGCCTGTGAGCGGCAGGGGGGCAGGAGTCTTTCGCTGCTCCAGTGTCCGAACCAGGAGTGGTTTTGGCCCGCTGCCCGGCTCATGACCAGCTTGTTGACGCCAGCGGTTCTCGAGCTGTCACACTGGTGAGGAAGACGGGGGTCCTGGAGCCAGGGGCGGTCGCGGCCGAAGAGGTCGAAGCGGTGCTTCCACCGGTCGAAGTAGCCTTCGATGCCTGCTTGGTGGCCGTCGGGAAGTTCGATGCTCTGCTCGGGCAGGCCCTGTTCGAGGATGTCCTCGCGCCGGTCGCCCCAGCTTCCGGGCCCGGCCTCGTCCAGGCCTGTGATCCGGGCCGTGAGCGCGTACAGCAGGCGCAGCAGCGCCGAGTGGGCGGGAGCTTCCGGGATGAGGAGGGCACGGATGCCCCGGGCACGCAGGAACAGATCCCTGAGCCCTACCTCCGAAGGGCCTGACTCCCCCTCCCCCCACGCGACCGGGATCCATGGCTGGTCGATCAGATTGAACGCAGGCGCGGTCACGCGTCTCCCCCCTGGTCGAAGCGTGCACCGATTCTAGGCGAAGAGGTACAAGTGACGTGGGACGTCACGCCAAGTACGCGATCTCCAGACCTAGTTCACTCATGCGGAACCGGTGACTGGGAGTGGTGCGCACCCACTGGCCGCCTTCGAGGGTCAAGTTCAAGCGGAGCACGGTCTCCAAAGCTGACATATCGCGCCAGGTCTTGTTGGCGTCGTCCTCGACGCCCTGGACGAGTCGTTTCGGCACCGGCACCAGGTGAGGGACGAGCTGGGACGGATTCGGTCTACCTTTGCCGTCACGTACGAGCTTCTGCTCGAGGACACCGTGTTCCAGGAGGTACACCCGCTGGTGCTGCTCGTTACGGCCGCCGTAGAGGCACACGACGTGCACCATCTCCTCGCCCAGAACGCGCGCGAGCAGCTCAGGCCCCATCCCCGGATGGGAGCGGCTCAAGAGGCTGAGGTCGCCGTCCAGCCCCCGCGGCCCAGGCACCGCTGCCCAGCCCGCGGTACCGCTGCCAGCGCGCTCGCGGACCGTGCGCTGGTTGTCCAGGTGCCGCAGCTGACGCGCCACGGCATCCTCCAGCCCGTCGACGAGCTTGTCGGCGTAGACCTCATCCAGCAGCGATGGCAGATCGTCGGGCAAGGACACCCTCCGGCCGGCCCCGAGGAGTTCGGCGGTGCGCCATACCAGCCCCGGGTCATCCAGAGCGGCAGACGCCCCCGCTCCCAGCACCAGCAGTCGTGGCGCGTCACCGGTCCGCTGCTCCGCGCGGAGCAGCAGGTTGGCGAGCGGCGCCGGACCGGAGATGACGAGGTCGAAATGCAAACCCTGGACGTGTTCCAGCATCGGCGTCGTCACCAGTACCGAGGGGCCCCGAGCCCCAGCAGAGTCGGAGAAGCTGCTCCGGCACGCGGCGAGGCGCTGCCATCGGTCCTTGTTGCGCATCTGTTCGTGGACCAGTCGCAAGTCGAACCCGGGCTGATCCTCTGCGAGCCGCCGGAAAGTGCGGACGGCCTCCCCGGGAGAAGACTGATAGACGACGGCCGCGCCTTGGCCGGTCGCGGCCATCGGCGCGAGAGCTGCCCGGACCTCGTCATACGGCTCGCCGTCGACGACCTCGATGCTGAGCGTAACGGCACGGCCGACCGCAGTCGGCTGCTCGGGGATGTGCTCGGCGCCGGAGTGCGCATCCACGAACGACCATCCGGGCAACCGACGAGACTGCGGCACCGGCTGCTTGCTCTGGCCCGCGCCACGGCGGTACGCCGCCAGCATCGCATCCACCGATTGGTCCGCCATCGCAGTGACCAGCACCACCGGGACGCGCAGGGCAGCAGCCCACTCCAGGAATCGCAGCATCAACTTCTGCCCCCAGGCGCCGCGGGCATGCGCTTCATCGATGACGATGACCTTGCCCGAGAAGGCGAACAGCCGCATCACGTTGAACGGCGACGGGAGTACGGCCTGCAACAGTTCATCGACCGTCCCCGTGCCCAGCGAAGCCAGCAGCGCGCGGTGCTGGTAGTTGAGCCAGCTGTTCGCCGCCAGGGCCCACTCCTCACCGGGCTCTCCACTGATCCCAGCGGCCTTGTTGGCCCGCGCCCACGCCCCTGCGGCTTCAGCCGGATTCATCCGTGAGGAGCTGTGGAGCAGGAGCGACTGCCACGGGCCGGCCAGTGCCTGCTCGGCGAAGGTCTGCACCTGCGCCATGTGGCTGTCGGCCGCTGCCCCGGTCGGCAGCGCATAGAAGAGCCCCCGGGCCCCGGCCGCATACCCCAGGATCGCCGCTGCGTGCAGAGCCGTCTCCGTACGGTCCTCCCCCGGCGGCGCGGTCACTACGGCCATGCCCGGCCCGTGCGCGGCCACGAGCTCGGGCAACTGACAGGCTAGGCTTCCACGAAGACCCGCCTCGTCTTCGTACCGCGCCGGATCAGGCGGCGGAGCGAAGCCCGTCCCCAGCAGCTCCGTGCGCCGCACCAGCCGCGGAGCTGCATCGCGGGCGACCTGCCAATAGGCGTCCAGGTCTTCAGGAGTCCCGGCCCACCCGCCCTCCCTGAGTCGGGTCCGGATCTCTTCCTCGATACTGGCCAGCCAATCCGACAGCATCACCAACCCCGTCAGGATCACGGCCGCGCCGGGCGTCATCCGCCCCTGCGGAAGCACTCGCGCCCCGACCACCCTGCGCACCTCGTCGAAGTGGATCCGCCGCTGCTCCTCCCAGCCCCGCTCCCCCAGACCGGGGTGTCGCGCTGCCGGGCACCTGGAGTCCTTGTCGTACAGCACCGGGTGGTACCGGCCGCCGTGTCCGCCAAGTAGCTGGGCCACCGCGTGGCCCAGCCGCGTCTGCGGACGCCGCCGCGACGATGGATAGCCGATCTCCTGGAACTGCCCCACCAGCCACCAGTGCGCCGCCGCCTCATGCGACTGCCTGTCCTGGATGGCACGGGTATCGAACACGTACGCCGCTTCGCCGCCCAACTCCGCCGTCAGCAGCTTCGAGTCCGCGTCCTTCGGACCATCCCCATGCGTCTGGAACGGCACCCTGATCTTCCCGATGTCATGAAGCCCCGCCCAGAACGCCGCGAGCACCCGCGCTTCCGCCTCCGCAACCCGCAGCGCCTCCGCCACCACGCTCCGCTGATGCGCCGTCAGTAATTCATCCCACACGACCTCGGCAACTGCCGCCGTATCCAGGAGATGGCAGATCAACGGATGCATGTTCTGCTCGAGGCGGGCACTCCTCCCCAAGTTCCGGGCCTTCCCCCAAAGACGGGAGTCCAAAGGCATACGGCTCCTTCACGCGCTCCGGTGCAGACACTCCTACGCCGGCGCGGCGCGGACACGTCCGCACCCCTCACCCTGCGCAACGACCGCGCACTGGCCGACGTCCGGAGTGCACTCATCTGCGTTGGCGCCAACACCGGCGCCCCGTAGAATACTTACTGCTGCACGCCTCCCCGGGAGGTGCGCGGAATCACACCAGCCTTCCAAGCAACGGCGGTTCGGGACAAGGCCACGACCCTCCCCGAGGGACGCGGACCCCTCGGACCGTCACAACTTGGAGGGTTCAGTGTCCCGATTCCTGCACAAGTTCGTCCTGCGTCGTGAGGTCCTTCTCGAGGGGTCACGCGTGGTGGTCAGCGCGGCGCTCCGCGCCTTGATCCACGAACTCGTCGGCTGGCTCATCTGAGCCAACGGTGACGGGCCCCGGGGGCCCGTCACCCCCTCTCTGCGCCGGTCGAAAATGACCCGGCCCGTACACGTCCGGAGGCGGCGAAGCGGGCAGCGCCGGAACTGAGCCCCTCTCACCGAACCGGCACCGTGCCGCCGTCTCGCAGTCTTGGCTGACGGAGGGCGGGGCGCCCTCCAGGTGCTGCCGGATGGTGACGTAGCGCTCCGGCGGCCACTCCGGAGCCACTGTCAGTTGATCTTGGATCCATGCGTCGATGTCTTCGCCGGGCCACTCATCATACGCGTCGACGCTGATGCGCCTTGGAAACATCGCAGGTCTGAGCTACCCGGTTGTGTTCAGCTACTGGCACCAGTGGCAGGCGGAGTAACCGACCGACAGCAGCATCGGCACGTCCCGCCGCCGTGCGGAAGCGGCGGTGGCACCGGAGCGGCCGAGAGCGCTGAACCGGTCCCGGGAATCAGATGGCGACGAGGTCCGGCTCGCGGTCCGGCGTCTTGACCCTGGGCTTCCTGTTGGGCAGCGAGAGCCGGAAGACCTTGTGCCACGCGGAGAACACCTGCTTGGGCAGCGACCCGGTGACGTACTCCAGCTCGTACTTCTCGAACAGCGCGCGCACCTTCACCGCGACCTCGGCGTACCGATTGCTCGGCAGGTCGGGGAACAGGTGATGCTCGATCTGGTGCGACAGGTTGCCGGTCATGAAGTGCATGGCCTTGCTGCCGCTGATGTTCGCCGAGCCCATCATCTGGCGCAGGTACCACTGGCCGCGCGTTTCGCCCCTGATCGACCGGCGCTCGAAGACCTGCACGCCCTCGGGAAAGTGCCCGCACATGATCACCGAGTGGGACCAGAGGTTGCGGACCAGGTTCGCGGTGAACGTGGCGGCGAGTGTGGTGAGGAACGACGGGCCCGACAGCAGCGGGTGGATCACGTAGTCCTTGAGCACCTGCTTGCGGATCTTGCGCCCCACGGCCCTGGCCCGCGCGCGGAACTCCGGGTTCTTGCGGCGGCGCTTGTGGAGGTTCTTGCCGAGCTCCAGGTCGTACGCCGCGATGCCGTACTCGAAGAAGCAGGCGTTGACGAAGTTCCACAGCGGCTGCCCGAGGTGGAAGGGGTGCCACTTCTGGTCCTCGTCGACGCGCATGATGCCGTAGCCGAGGTCATTGTCCTTGCCGAGTACGTTGGTGTACCTGTGGTGCAGCTCGTTGTGCGAGTGCTTCCACTGCTCGGGCGGCGAGACGTGATCCCAGTCCCACGTGGTGGAGTGGATCTTCGGATCCCGCATCCAGTCCCACTGGCCGTGCAGGATGTTGTGGCCGATCTCCATGTTGTCCATGATCTTCGCCACGGACAGACCTGCGGTGCCGATCAGCCACGCGGGCGGGAAGAACGAGAACAGCAGCACGCCCCTGCTGGCCAGCTCAAGCTTGCGCTGCGCCGAGATGACCTTGCGAATGTAGGCGGCGTCCTTCTCGCCCAGGTCGGCGATCACCGCGTCGCGGATCGCGTCCAGCTCGCGGCCGAGCTCCTCGATCTGCTCCGCGGTCAGGTGGGCGGTGGGGTCGATGGCGGTCACATTGCTCCTACCGTTCGATGTCGCAGGCGCCCGCGGCGGCGGACACGCAGGTCTGGATGAGGACGCCCGGCTCGGCCTCGGTGATCCCGCCGGTGCGCAGGTCGCGGACGGCGCCGGCCTTGAGCGGGGTGACGCAGCCGAAGCAGATGCCCATGCGGCACCCGGAGGGCATGAGCACGCCGGCCTCCTCACCGATGTCCAGCAACGGCGTGGCGCCGTCCGCGCTGACGGTCTTGCCGGTGGTGCTGAACGTGACCGCGCCGCCGTCGCCGGGGACGACGATGCTGGGGCGGAAGCGTTCGGTGTGCAGACGTTCTCGCACGCCGTGCGCGCTCCAGTGCTCTTGGGCGGCATCGAGCAGGCCCGCGGGCCCGCAGGCCCAGGTCTCGCGCTCGGCCCAGTCGGGCACGAGTTCGTCGAGACGGGCGATGTCGAGCACGCCGTCGGTGTCGGTGTGCACCTCGGTGAGGCGCAGCTTCTTCTCAGCGACCAGATCGTGCAGTTCATCCCGGAAGATCACGTCCTGCGGCCGTGGCGCGCAGTGGATCATGACGACGTCGTCGAACCCGGTGTCGCGCAGCATGCCCATCACCGGCGTGATGCCGCTGCCGGCCGTCAGGTAGAGCACCTTGGCGGGCCTGGCGTCCGGCAGTACGAAGTCACCGGTCGCCTGGTCGAGCTGGACCAGCGTGCCCGGTTTCGCCCTGCGGACCAGGTAATTGCTGACCTTGCCGTCCGGGATCGCCTTCACCGTGATCGTGACGCGGCCGTCCCGGCGGTTCGTCGGCGAGGTGAGCGAGTAGGCACGCCACAGGCGCACCCCGTCGACGTCGACCCCGATCCGCAGGTACTGACCGGCTGTGTGGCCGCGCCACCCCCGTCCCGGCCTGATGACGACGGTCACGGCGTCGCCCGTCTCGGGGTGCACGGCCTCGATGCGCCCCCGCAGGTCAGCGCCCGTACGCAGCGGACTGACCAGGTCGAGGTAGTCCGACGGCAACACCGGCGTCGTGACCATCTCCAGCAGTTTCCACGCCCCCCTGCGGAGGGCTGCACTCGTCATGACTCCAGCTTGATGCGCCTCAGGGGTAAAGTCCTGACCGCAGGACGTGAATCTGGCCCGCTGAATTGTTCACAGAAGACGAAACCATGAGCCATGCAACCCGACGGGCCAGCGAGCTGGCCCTGGATGAGACGACGGTCACCGCACTGCGGGCCGCGCTGAAGACCACCGCCGACGAGATCGTCCAGGCGATCATCGACGAGGTCCCGCCCTACGCCAACGCCCTCTCGGGCCGCATGGGCGGCACCATCCGCCGAGCCGTCCGGACCACCCTCGGGCACTACCTGGACCTGGCGAGCGGCAACGCCACGGGCGGCGACGCCGGCGACGCCGCCTACGAACTGGGCCGCGGCGAGGTGCGCGACGGCCGTTCGATGGACGCCCTGCTCAGCGCCTACCGCGTCGGCGCCCGCGTCGCCTGGCGCTGCCTGGCAGCGGGTGCCGTGCCCGCAGGTCTGCCCGCCGCCGAGGTCGCCAAGTTCGCCGAGCTGACCTTCGCCTACATCGACGAGCTCTCCGCCGCGAGCGCCGCGGGCCACGCCGACGAACTGGCCGCCCAGGGCCGGGCCCATGAGCGCCACCTTGAACACCTGGCCCGCGACCTCCTCGCGGACGCGACCTCGGACGTGCTGCGGGCCTCTGCTCAACGGGCCGGATGGCAGCCTCCGGCGTCGCTGACCGCGGTCCTGCTGCCCGCCGCCCAGGCCCGCCCCGCCTACCGCACGCTCGCCCCGAACACCCTCGTCCTCGACGATCTTCCGGACGCCCTGGGAGTGCTGCTCGTCCCCGATGCCGACCGATCGCGGCTCCTGCGACAGCTGCACAACCGCAGCGCCGTGGTCGGCCCGGCCCGGCCGTGGACGCGTGCGTCCGCCTCGTACGCACGAGCCGTACGCGCGCGCTCCGTCTCCGCTGAGATTCGCGACACCGAGGACCACCTGCCCGAGCTGATCCTGAGCGCCGACGTGGACGCTTTGGCGGACCTGCGGGCCCGAGCCCTCGCACCGCTGCAGACCTTGCCCGCCGCGACCGCGCGGCGGCTGGAGGAGACGTTGCGGGCGTGGCTGCTGCACCAGGGCAGGCGGAACGAGATCGCGGCGGCGTTGTTCGTCCATCCCCAGACGGTCCGCTACCGAATGTCGCAGCTGCGGGAACTGTTCCCGGAACTCACGTCACCGCACCGGGTCCTTGAACTGACTCTTGCGGTCGGTCTTCGGGTCGGCGGACGCGTTCCCGTCCACGACCGCGTCCGCGCATAGCGCCCAGCCCCTCCCCTGATCGTGGACACCTGAAGACCGGGACCTGAGGCTCCATACGATCCGGTCGGTGGTCTCCGAACCGGGCGAGACGGTCTCGACCACCAGGCGGACGTGCTGTCGGGGCGGGCCGATGCGCGATCGATGGCGGCCCTGGGGTGAGGAGGCGTGCGAGGCGGCCGACCGCTCGCGCCGCCGGCTCACCGTGACGCCCGTACGGGCCGGCCACGTCCTGCCGGGTCAGCCCACGGGCCCGTCGCGGCTCCGCGAGAGGGCGCCCGGTCGCCCTCTGCGAGAAGCGCCCGCTTCCACGGCCTCGTCGCCACCAACCGGCCGGCGATCGCGGTGACGGCTTCTCCGCGCCCCGGCGCATCCGGGCGCCCCCGCTCACGCCGGGGCGCGGGGTGTCGCGCCGGGACGGGAAGCGAAAGACTTGGGGGTCACGTTCGAGGGAGAGGTGCGTATGGCGGGGGTCGTGGTCACACCACTGAGGGAGGAGCACCGCGCGGAGGCCGAGCGCGTACTGGCCCGTGCGGTGGACGAGGAGGTGCGGCGCAGCGGCGGGAGGGCCGACGGCGGAGTGCTGCTGGCCCGGGGCCGGGCCGCGCTCGACGACATCGCCGGGCGGGCCGGCGAGGAGTACGCGGCGTTCGCCGGGGCGTTGGACGCGGCGGGGCCCGGGCGGCTGGGCGAGCGGTTCTCCGGCGCGGCGCTCGGGCCGGTCGCCGGGGCCGTCGTGGTCGCCTCGGTGGCGATCATGCTGTGGGACCGGGAGTACGGCTCGGGCGAGGCGCTGGGCGCGGCTCTGCTGGTGGCCGTGGCGGGCGTGGCGGGGGCGCTGGCGTGGATCGTCGGCGCCCATCTGTGGGCCGCCCAGTCCGGGGCGGGCGCGCGGCACCAGCCCGGCGGCGTCGAGCAGTTGCGGCTCGCCTGGCTGACGGCGTTGGAGCTGCGCGGCGTGCGGCCGTACCTGGAGCAGCAGCGGGCCACCGTGCCGAGGGCCCGCTCCTCCCGCGCCGGGGGGAGCGGCGGCGGGCAGCCCCGGCTGCGCGGCACGGACCGCAGTGCGGCGGCGCGTCGGCGGAACGTGCTGGCCCAGTCCTTCACCCAACTGCCCGCTCCGGTGGAACCGTTCACCGGCCGCCGGGCGGAGCTGGAGCGCGTCGGGCAGTGGGTGCGGCAGGCGCGGACGGCCACGGAGACGCGGCCGACCGTCGTCGTGCTGCACGGGCCGCCCGGGTCGGGGCGCACGGCGCTGGCGGTGCGCACGGCGCACGCGCTGCGCGACGAGTTCCGCGGCGCGTGCCTGGTGGACCTGCGCGGCGACGGCAGCACACCGCTCAGCACCCGCGACGCGCTGCTCCACCTGCTCAACCGGCTGGGCGCGCCCCGGGAGCAGTTGCTGTTCCGGGGCACCTCGGGGCGGGAGCGGCCCGCGCAGGAGCAGCAGGTGCGTCGGCTCACGGAGCTCTACCACCAGCATCTGGAGGATCTGCCGGTCACGGTCGTGCTGGACGACGCGACGGACGCCGCGCAGGTGGCGGCACTCGTGCCGCAGGGGTCCGACAGCCTGGTCGTGGTCACCGCGACCGGGCCGCTGGAGCTGCCCCCGGAGCTGACGGCCCGGGTGCACCACCTGGAGCTGGGCGGGCTCGACGCGTCCGGAGCGGAGGAGCTGCTGAGCGCCGTCGCGGCGGGGCGCGGCGGCGGGGCCACGGCGCGGCCCCACGACGCCGCCGGGTACGCCGAGCTGACCGCCCGGTGCGGCGGGCTGCCCTTCGCGCTGCGGCTGGCGGGCTCCGCACTCGCCGAGGGCGGGGACCCGGCGGACGGGGACGCGGGGGCGCTCGCCCGGCGGCTCGCCGCGCGGGGACCGGACGACGCGGCGGACCCGGTGGGGCGCGTTCTCGCGGTGCGGTACGCCGACCAGTCCGACGCGGCCCGCACGCTGCTGCGGCGCCTCGCGCTCGCCGGGCGGGCGAGCCTCGGCGCGGCGGCGGCCGCCGCGCTGCTGGGCACCGACGAGCACGCCGCAGGGCGCGAGCTGGCGGCCCTGGCCGGGGCCGGGCTGATCCAGCACGTGCGCGGGGAACGGTACCGGCTGCACGGCCTCGTGCGCCGGTTCGCGCTGGCCCGGCTGCGTGACGAGGAGGAGGCCGGGGAGCGGGCCGCCGCGCAGGAGCGGCTGCTGCGGTCGTACGCGGAGCTGGCCGACACCGTCATCCGCATGGTGGACGGCAAGACGTCGACGCGTGCCACCGGGCACTTCGGCGGGCACGGCTTCGCCTCGCTGGACGCCGCCCTGCGCTGGCTGGACGACGAGTCGAGCTTCATCACGGCCGCGCTGCGGCACGCCGACCCGGCGGTCGACCAGTCGGCCGTGCTGCACCTGCTCGGCGCGCTGTGCGACTACTGCCTGCTGCGAGGTGACCTCTACCGGCTCGGCGAGCTGAGCGACCTCACCGAGGCCGTCGACCAGGGGCTGCTGACGCGGTCCGTGCAGTGGCGCACCGGTATCGCCGCCCGCCAGCTGGGCGAGCTGGACCGCTCGCACTCCACGCTCACGTCGGTCGTCAGCCTGTACCTGGAGGCCGACCACGCCGCCGGGGCCGCCCGGACCCTGCGCGAGCTGGGCATCACGCTGCACCACCAGGGGAAGCTCGCGGAGTCGGCGGCGAAGCTCGGGGAGGCGCTGGAGCTCCAGACGGGCGAGGCGCTGCGCGGCGACCGGGCGTGGACGCTGCACGCCCTCGCCGCCGTCGAGCGCGACCGGGGACGCCTGCGGGAGGCGCTCGGGCTGCTGCGGGAGGCGCTGGAGGGCCACCGGCACAGCGAGAGCGTCCACGGGCAGGCGTGGGCGCACTTCCAACTGGGCCAGACCCTGCTGCGCACCGGCGACGTGGGCGGCGCCGAGGCCGAGCTCCAGCGTGCGCTGGAGGAGTACCGGCGCACCCAGGACGGTCGCGGCGAGGCGTGGGCCCTGACGGAGCTGGCGCGCGCCCGGCTCTACGCCGGGGAGGCGGGCGAGGCGGTGGAGGAGCTGCACGGCGCGCTGGTGCGGCATCGCGAGGGCGAGGACCCCCGGGGTGCCGCCTGGACGCGCTACTACCTGGGGCTCGCCCTGGAGGAGAGCGGCAACCGCGACGGCGCGGTGCAGGAGCTGGAGCGGGCCCGCGCGAGTTTCAGCCGGATGCGGGACGCCTACGGGCTGGCCTGTGCCCGGCATCACCTGGGCCGGGTGACCCGCGACCAGCGGGCGGCCGCGACGTCCGGGTCGCTGCGCAACTCCGGGTTCGCACGGCAGCTCCTGCAGGACGCCCGCAGCGACTTCCAGCGGGTCGGCGTCCCGCACGGTGAGGCGTGGTCCTGCCTGGAGCTCGCGGTCATCGACGCGGGCAACGGCAGGCTGACGCAGGCCCTGGGGCTGACGGACGAGGCGCTGGCCCTGTTCACGGCCGGGTACGGCGACCCGGAGGGCGGCCCGGCCCCCGACCGGCGCGGGGGTGACTGGGCCCGGTTCCTGCGGTGCACGCTGCTGCCGTTCGCCGCACCGGGCGGCTCGGTCGTCGGCACGGCGGTGGCCCAGCAGGAGCTGGCCGACCTGGTGGCGGACGGTCACCCCGACCGCGATCCCGTCCTCGCGGACTGCGCGGAGGCCTACGCCCTGATGCTGGAGCGCGGCATCGAGCCGGAGGAGGGCTGGCGGGTGTGGCAGCTGGGCATGGTGCCCTCCCGCGCCGCCCGCGACACGATGGGCGTCGCGGCGCCCTGACGCGCCGGTGTGGCCCGGCCGCCGGTCCGCGGGCGCGGATCGGCGGCCGGGCGCGTCACTTCTTCGGTTCGGTCTCCTCGGGGAAGTCGACCCGGCCCATGTGGCGGTTCAGGGACTTCATCAGGAACCACACCCCCAGCCCCATCACGGCGAACACGATGAAGCCGAGGACCCCGGGCGTCACCTTGTTCTCGTCCAGCTCCTGGGCGAGGGTCACCAGATCGGCGGCGGAGGGCGAGGTCAGCAGGGCCTGCGTAGCACTCATGGGCTCAATTGTCGCGGATGCCCGCGAAGAGGTCGCTCTCGGGGAGGGTGGTGTCGACGAGCGACTTCGCCAGCTCGTACTCCTCCGTCGGCCAGACCTCCCGCTGGACCTCCATCGGGACGCGGAACCAGCCGCCGTCGGGGTCGATCTGGGTGGCGTGGGCGATCAGGGCCTTGTCGCGGACCTCGAAGTAGTCGCCGCAGGGGACGAACGTCGTGATGTCGCGCTCGGCCTTCTGGAACTCGTCCCACCGCTTGAGCCACTCCCCGTAGGGGGAGTCCAGGCCGCGCTCCAGCATCGCGTCGTGCAGCGTCTGGGTGCGGCGGCGGTTGAAGCCCTGGTTGTAGTAGAGCTTCAGCGGCCGCCAGGCGGGGCCGGCCTCCGGGTAGCGGTCCGGGTCGGCGGCGGCGTCGAACGCGACCATCGAGATCTTGTGGGTCATGATGTGGTCGGGGTGGGGGTAGCCGCCGTTCTCGTCGTACGTGGTGATCACGTGCGGGCGGAAGGAGCGGATGAGCTTCACGAGCGCGCCCGCCGCCTCGTCGACGTCCTGGAGGGCGAAGCAGCCCTCGGGCAGCGGCGGCAGCGGGTCGCCCTCCGGCAGCCCGGAGTCGACGAAGCCCAGCCACGCCTGCTTGACGCCCAGGATCTCGCGGGCCTCGTCCATCTCCTTGCGGCGCACCTCGTGGATGTTCGCCTCGATGTAGGCGTCGCCCTGGAGCTTGGGGTTGAGGATGGAACCGCGCTCACCGCCCGTGCAGGTCGCGACCAGCACGTCCACCCCCTCGGACACGTACATCGCCATGGTCGCCGCACCCTTGCTCGACTCGTCGTCGGGGTGGGCGTGCACGGCCATCAGTCGCAGCTGCTCGGTCAAGGCTCTTCGATCCTCGTTCACTGGTGAAGGAACACGGCTTCTATAGTGACTGACGCAGCGCCCCGTTCTATTCCTCATTCTCCCGGACGTGACATGACGCAGCCCCCCGCCGGCCGGTACGGCCGCCCCACCGGCGACGACGCCCTGCGGGACCGTCGGCTGCGGAGGGCGGGGCTGGTGCTGGGCATCGCCTTCACCGCGCTGCTCGGCTGGATCGGCGTCTCCTACATCAGCACGGCCGGGACGGTGAGCGGCGAGCTGATCAAGTCCCGTCCGGTGTCGGAGACCGAGGTGCAGGTGCACCTGGAGGTCCGCAAGGACGAGGGCGTCACCGGGGTCTGCTCACTGCGCGCGCTCTCCGTCGACCGGGGCGAGGTGGGCCGGGCCGACTTCACCTTCGAGGCGGGTGAGAGCCGCATCGACCGGGTAGTCACCCTGGAGACGACCGGGCGCGCCTACGCGGCCGAGCTGGTGGGCTGCAAGGAGGCGGCGGGCTGACCGCCGGGCCGCCGGGTCGTCGAAGCCCGGTCGGCGTTCGCTGTGAGTGAGACCGCCGGCACCCACGGCCGTCACACCTTCCGTTTTCCCCGGAAATTGTTATGGTCGATGTTTCGCCCGCCCGGTCAGGCATGTCTTCCGGGCAGGGCGTTGCTTGTTTTCCGAGATCCCCCGAGTACCTGCAAGGAGCACCTGTGACCCAGACCAGCGACAACGTCACCTGGCTGACTCAGGCGGCGTACGACCAGCTCAAGGCCGAGCTGGAGCACCTGTCGGGTCCGGCTCGCCTGGAGATCTCCCGGAAGATCGAGGCGGCCCGCGAGGAGGGTGACCTGCGTGAGAACGGCGGGTACCACGCCGCCAAGGAGGAGCAGGGCAAGCAGGAGCTGCGCATCCGTCAGCTCACCCAGCTGCTGGAGAACGCCAAGGTCGGCGAGACCCCTCCGGACGACGGCGTCGTCGAGCCCGGCATGGTGGTGACGATCGCCTTCGACGGCGACGCGGACGACACGCTCACCTTCCTGCTGGCCTCGCGCGAGTACGCGAGCTCGGACATCGAGACGTACTCCCCGCAGTCGCCGCTCGGCCAGGGCGTGAACGGCAAGAAGGTCGGTGACGAGGCGGACTACGAGCTGCCCAACGGCAACCTGGCCATGGTGAAGATCCTGGAGGCCAAGCCCTACCAGGGCTGAGCCCGGACCGCCGTACGGCGAAGCCCCCGCCTCCCTCGGTACGCCGGGGGGCGGGGGCTTCGCCGTACGGGCCCGGTCGCCGCGCTGCGAGCGGGGACAGCGGGCGGGCCGGGACGTCAGCCGGTGGCGGAGCGGTACTTGCGGACCGCGAGCGTGCGGAAGACGGCGATGATGAGGACCGACCACAGCACGGAGGCCAGGACCGGGTTCTGCATGGGCCAGGCGTCCGGCGCCTGGAACCCGGGCGGCAGGTTGCCGAACAGCTCCCGGGCGGCCTGCACCGTGGCGCTGAACGGGTTCCACTCGGCGACGGGCTGGAGCCAGCCGGGCATGTTCTGCGAGGGCACGAAGGCGATCGAGACGAACGTCAGCGGGAAGAGCCACACCAGGCCGCCGGAGGTCGCCGCCTCGGGGGTGCGCACCGTCAGACCGATGAGCGCGCCGATCCACGTGAACGCGTAGCCGAGCAGGAGCAGCAGGCCGAACGCGCCGAGGGCCTTGAGGATGCCCTCGTTGATCCGCCAGCCGACGAGCACGGCGACGACGGCCAGCACGAGGAGGGTGAGCGCCGTCTGGACGGCGTCGGCGATGCTCCGCCCGGTGAGGACGGCGCCGCGCGCCATCGGCAGGGAGCGGAAGCGGTCGATGAGGCCCTTGTGCATGTCCTCGGCGATGCCCGCTCCCGCGCCCGCCGTGGCGAACGTGACCGTCTGGGCGAAGATGCCGGCCATGAGGAACGAGCGGTAGTCCTCCGGGTCGGTTCCGGCTCCGGGAATGCTGATGGAGCCGCCGAAGACGTAACTGAACAGCACGACGAACATGACGGGCTGGAAGAGCCCGAAGATGATCACTTCGGGGATCCGCAGCATGCGGATGAGGTTGCGGCGGGCGACGATCAGCGAGTCCGAGAAGGACTGGACGACACCGCCGCGGGCCTTGGGCGCCACGGGCCGCCGAGGGGCCCCGGGCGCGTCGACGGTACTCAACTCTGGTCCTCCGAGAGGGTCGTGTCGGTGTCGGCGTCGGCCTTCGCTCCGGCCTTCGCGTCGGTGTCGGTGTCGGTGTCGCCCCGCTCGGCCGCGTGGCCGGTGAGGGAGATGAAGACGTCGTCCAGGGTGGGACGGCGCAGCCCGATGTCGTCGATCTCGATGCCCGCCCCGTCCAGGTCGCGGATGACCTCGGCGAGCAGCTTGGCCCCGCCGCTGACGGGGACGGTCAGCTTGCGGGTGTGCTGGTCGACGGCGACGTCCGCCGCCGCGCCCCTGGCCGCGCCGTGGCCGGAGAGAATGCCCCGGGCGTCGGCGATGCGGTCGCGCTCGTGCACGACGACCTCGATGCGCTCACCGCCGGTGCGCTGCTTGAGCTGGTCGGACGTGCCGCGCGCGATGACCTTGCCGTGGTCCACGACGGCGATGTCGTCGGCGAGGCGGTCGGCCTCCTCCAGGTACTGCGTCGTCAGCAGCAGCGTCGTGCCGCCCGCGACGAGTTCCTGGATGACGTCCCACAGGCCCTGCCGGTTGCGCGGGTCGAGGCCGGTGGTGGGCTCGTCCATGAACATCACCGGCGGGCTGACGACGAGCGCGGCGGCGAGGTCGAGCCGGCGGCGCATACCGCCGGAGTAGGTCTTGGCGGGGCGGTCGGCGGCGTCGGCCAGGTTGAACCGCTCCAGCAGCTCGACCGAGCGCCGCTTCGCGTCGCGTGCGGACATCTGGTAGAGCTGCCCGACCATCGTCAGGTTCTCCCGGCCGGTCAGGTACTCGTCGACGGCCGCGAACTGGCCGGAGAGGCCGATGGAACGGCGCACCTCGTTCGGATGCTTCAGGACGTCGACGCCCGCGACGACGGCGCGTCCGCTGTCCGGCCGCAGGAGGGTGGTCAGCACCCGCACGGTGGTCGTCTTGCCCGCGCCGTTGGGGCCGAGCAGACCGAGGACCGTGCCTTCGGGGACGTCGAGGTCGACGCCGTCCAGTGCCTTGACGTCGCCGAACGTCTTCACCAGACCTTCGGCGTAGATGGCGCCTGGCATGTTGTGGTTCTCCCGGAGTAGGGGGGTGAGCGTGTGGCTGTGCTGCTGTGGTCGTGTGCCGTACCGGCGTGCGCCGTACGGGTCGGCCGGCGGTACCGGCTTCGTGGGCGTCGGCCGGGGTGCTCGGTGCGCGGCACGCCCGCGTTCCGAGGGACACCCTAACCTCTCGCGACGTATCGCGTTGTATCGCGTCGGGGTCGTGTCCGGCGCGGTGCGTCGCGTCCCGCCCGCCGCGCGCCCGGCGTGGGGCCCGGTCACGCGCGGACGGTGTACCCCGCGCCGCGCAGGGCCCGGGTCACCTCCGCACAGTGCGCGGTGCCCTTCGTCTCCAGATGCAGCTCCACCTCCACCTCGCTGAGCCCGAGCCGGGGATCGGTCCGGACATGACTGACGTCGAGGACGTTAGCGTCCGCCACTGACAACTCCCCCAGGAGCGCGGCCAGCGCGCCGGGACGGTCCGTCAGCCGCAGCCGCAGGGAGAGGTAGCGCCCCGCCGCCGCCATGCCGTGCCGCAGCGTGCGCTGCAGGACCAGCGGATCGACGTTCCCTCCGGACAGCACCGCGACCACCGGCCCGGCGAACGCGTCGGGCTCGCTGAGCAGCGCCGCCACCGGGCTCGCCCCGGCCGGCTCCACCACGAGCTTCGCCCGCTCCAGGCACAGCAGAAGTGCCCGGGAGAGCGCGTCCTCCGACACCGTACGGACCTCGTCCACCAGTGCGCCAACGATTTTGAACGGCACGTCCCCCGGCCGTCCGACCTTGATGCCGTCGGCCATCGTGGAGACCGCGTCCAGCGCCACCGGACGTCCCGCCGCCAGCGACGGCGGGTAGGCGGCGGCACCCTCCGCCTGCACGCCGACGACCCGCACGTCCGGCCGCAGCGCCTTGACCGCCAGCGCGATCCCCGCGATCAGACCGCCGCCGCCCACCCCGACAACGATCGTGCGCACCTCCGGGCACTGCTCCAGGATCTCCAGACCGACCGTGCCCTGGCCCGCCACGATGTCGCGGTGGTCGAACGGATGGATGACGACGGCACCGGTCTCCGCCGCGTACTCCTTGGCGGCGGCCAGGGACTCGTCCACCACATGACCGTGCAGCCGCACCTCCGCGCCGTACTCGCGGGTCGCGGCCAGCTTCGGCAGCGGCGCCCCGCGCGGCATGAAGACGGTGGACCGCACGCCGAGCAGCGAGGCCGCGAGCGCCACCCCCTGCGCGTGGTTGCCCGCGCTCGCGGCGACGACGCCCCGGGCCCGTTCCTCCGCCGGCATGCCGGCGATCCGCGCGTAGGCGCCGCGGATCTTGAACGACCCCGTGCGCTGGAGGTTCTCGCACTTCAGATGGACGGGGGAGCCGACGAGATCGGTGAGGTGCCGGCTGCCCTCCATCGCCGTGACCCGGGCGACCCCGGAGAGCGCCTTGTGGGCGGCCCGTACGTCGTCGACGGTGAGGGGACGGGAGCTGTCAACCATGCCGCCAGTCTGGCAGCGGCCCCCGCCGTACGCGCCCGGCGGTCTCCGTGCAAGGTCGTTACCGCAGCACCGGTACGCGATCCGCCCAACGCGCGTACCCTGTGGCCCACCCTCACGACAGCACGACGCCGTAAGTCCGTACGTCCACAGAAGCGAGCACCCCGGCCATGCCCACGCACCCGGACCTGACGACTGACTCCCACCCTCGCGGAGCGCCCGGCGCGACCGTCCCCGCCCAGGGCGACGACGTCGAGCCGACGTTCGAGACCCTTCAGCACCAGGTGGCCCTGTTCGCCCGCCGCGCCGAGCAGACCCGGCTGGGCGGCGTCGGCCAGGCCCGGAACTCCATGGACCGCGCCGCCTACCTGCTCCTCAACCGCCTCGACCAGGAAGGCCCGACCGGCGTCAAGGCACTCGCCGCCGGCATGGGCATCGACTCCTCCACGGTCACCCGTCAGGTGGCGCCCCTGGTCGACGCGGGCCTGGTCAGCCGCACCTCCCACCCCGAGGACGGCCGCGCCGTCGTGCTGGAGCTGTCGGCGCGCGGCGCCGCGCGCCTGGCGCAGGTGCGCGCCTCCCGCCGCGCCCTCATGGCGCTGCTCACCGACGGCTGGTCGGACGCCGAACGCGAGACGTTCTGCGACCTCCTCACCCGGTTCAACGAGGCGCTGTCCGACCTGCACGCACCCCTCGGCCCGTCCTGAACCCACCCCGGCGCACGGGCCTTGACCCGGCGGGCCCACCGGACGTCCACTGGCGGGGTGGGAACACGGCGAGCAGCGGCGGACCGCCGTCGCGCCCGGGAGTTCGAGACGTTCACGGCGGGCGCGGCCGGCCGGCTCCTGCACGTCGCCGCGCTGCTGACCGGCGAGAACCCCACCCACTGCCCCGCCGCCGAACGGCTGCTGACGGCCGCCCTCGCGGACACCTACGCCGCCTGGGACACCCTGCGCGGTGAGGACCCCTACGCCTGCGCCCGCACCGCCCTCGCCGCCCGCTTCGGCGCGTCGTCCTGGCGCCACCGGCGCCCCCGGGGCGGCGTCCTGACCCGGCTCGGCACCCGCGAACGGCTCGTCCTCGTGCTGCGACTGCACGAAGGGCTCGGCGAGGACCAGACGGCCGCGACGCTGGACCTGCCGCCCGACCGCGTCCGCGCCCTCTACGCCCACGCCCTGTCGACGATGCGCTCCCGCCCCGTACCGGCTCCGCACGTCGACGGAGCGGCGCGGTGACCGGCGGCCCGCACGCCCGGCCCGACGTCCCGCAGGACCCGAAGGAAGCTCCCGTGCGCCGCCTGATGGAGACGGCCCACCCGCCCGTGCCGCCCGACCTGACGCGCCGCGCCGTCGCGCGCGGCGGGCGGCTGCTGCGCGTCAGGAACGCGGCCCGCACCCTCGCCTGGACGGTCCTGGCGGGCGCGACGGTGCTCTTCCTGAGGTGGGCGGCGGCCACCGAACCGTGGCGGCTCCCGCCGGACCGGCTGACGCCGCCGTGGCCGGGCTGACGAACCCGGTCGGCCGGGCCGGCGACCGCCGCCCCCGTCCCTCAGCGCAGCGCGTCGGTGAGGTCCGCCAGGAGGTCGTCCACCGACTCGATGCCGACGGAGAGCCGCACCAGGTCGCCGGGCACCTCCAGAAGCGAACCCGCCACCGAGGCGTGCGTCATCCGGCCCGGGTGCTCGATGAGCGACTCGACGCCGCCGAGCGACTCCCCGAGGGTGAACAGCTTGGTGCGGTCGCACACCGCGACCGCCTCCTCCTCGCCCCCGGCGACACGGAACGACACCATGCCGCCGAACGCGCGCATCTGCTTGGCCGCCACCTCGTGCCCCGCGTGCCCGGGCAGCCCCGGGTACAGGACCTCGGTGACCTTCGGGTGCGCCGCCAGCATCTCCGCGACGCGGGTGGCGTTCGCGCAGTGCCGGTCCATGCGCACGGCGAGCGTCTTCACCCCGCGCATCACCAGCCAGGCGTCGAACGGTCCCGCGACGGCGCCCATGGCGTTCTGGTGGAACGCCAGCTCCTCGCCCAGCGCCGCGTCGGAGGTGACGAGCGCGCCCCCGACGACGTCGGAGTGGCCGCCCATGTACTTCGTCGTGGAGTGCACGACGACGTCGGCGCCCAGGGCGAGGGGCTGCTGGAGGTAGGGGCTGGCGAAGGTGTTGTCCACGACCAGCCGGGCCCCCGCGGTGCGGGCGACGTCGGCGAGCCGCGCGATGTCGGTGATGCCCAGCAGCGGGTTGGTGGGCGTCTCGACCCAGATGACCTTGGTGCGGTCGGTGAGGGCGGCGCGCACGGCGTCCGCGTCGGCCGTGTCGGCGACCGACCAGCGCACGCCCCAGCGCTCGGCGACCTTGGCGAAGAGGCGGAACGTCCCGCCGTAGGCGTCGTTGGGGATCACGACGTGGTCACCCGGGGTCAGCACCGTCCGCAGCAGGCAGTCCTCCGCCGCCAGGCCGGAGGCGAAGGCCAGGCCCCGGCTCCCGCCCTCCAGCGCGGCCAGGTTCTCCTCCAACGCGGTCCGCGTGGGGTTGGCGGACCTGCTGTACTCGTAGCCGCCCCGCAGACCGCCCACCCCGTCCTGCTTGTAGGTGGAGACCTGGTAGATCGGCGGGACGACGGCGCCCGTCGCGGCGTCCGGCTCCTGGCCGGCGTGGATGGCAAGCGTCTCGAAGTGCTCGTGGCTCATGCCCGCGAGCCTAAGGGCTGCCCGGCCCGGCGGGACGTCGGCTCGGGAATTCCGGCCGCCCCCGCCGTCCGGTACGGCGCGCGCCGTACCGTGGACCCATGGAGTTCCTGCTCTTCCTCTTGGTCGTCGCCGCCCTCGCCGCTTTCCTGGTGCCCCGCCTGACGCAGCGGCGCCGGGCCGTCAAGGCGGCCGTGGGCGGCTTCTCCCGGTCGAACGATCCCGACGCCTACGGCTTCGTGCCCGCCGCCGAGCTCGACGTCCGGCTGCCCGGGCCCGACCACGAGCTGGTCGAGGCGCTGACCGAGACCCAGCGCACCCAGGACTACGAGCCCGTCGCCCGACTGCTCGCCCTGACCGCCGACGACTGGGAGCTGCGCTGGCAGCGCGTGCAGTCCCTGGCCGGAGCCGCCGCCGTGGAACTCCGCGCCGCACGGGCCACCGGCGCCGAGCAGCCGCCCCCGGAGCCGGGGCCCGCGCCGGGCGGCATCTCCTTCACCAAGGACGCCCCCACCGAGGCCCGCCAGCAGGACGCCCGCTGGCTGCGGAACTGGCGCACCGAGCGGCCCCAGGACCGCAGCGCCGCCCAGGTCTACGCCCAGTTCCTCGTCTGGCAGGCCCTCGCCGACCCCTCCTCCGCCGACCACCACATCGTCCTGGAGGAGGCCCGCAACGTCGCCCGCGAGGCGGCCGCGATGGCCGACGAGGACCCGACGCCCCACCTCACCGAGCTGTTCGTCGCCCGCCGCCTCGGCTACCGCCGCGCCGACTTCGAGGCGCTGTGGAACGAGGTCGTGCGCCGCGCCCCGCACCACATGGGCGCGCACCTGGCCGCCCTGCCCTACTGGTCGGAGAAGTGGCACGGCTCCCGCGAGGACGCCTACGCCTTCGCCCGGAACGCCGCCGCCCACGCCCCCGAGGGCAGCCTCCTCCCCGCCCTGCCGCTGTTCGCCGTCTGGGACCACCTGCCCGAGGCCAACATGGTCCGCGGGATGTACCAGAGCCAGGTCGTCGAGGACGCGATCGAGGCGGCCGAGTTCGCCGTGAACGAGGCGGCCGACGACCACCCCGTCCGGGCTCACGTCCTCCACCTGCTGCTGTGCCTGCTCGTGCGCTCCGAGCGCTTCGAGGAGGCCATGGAGGCGCTGCGCGCCGTGGACGGCTACGTCGGCGCACTGCCGTGGATCGAGGCCCCGGACCCGGCCCGCGCGTACGCCGCCTACCGCGCGCTGGCCGTCGCGGGCTACGAGAGCCACGGCGGCAGCACCGCGTCCACCCCGCCGCCACCCCTGCACTGACCCCCGCCCGCCGACGCCACCGTCCGCCCGCGCCACCCAGGGAGCCCCGCCATGTTCGCCCACCGCACGTCCCACCTCCCCACCCCCGAGCAGGCCCTGCCCGGCCGCACCGAACCCGCGTTCACCGTCACCGGGACGCACGCCGTCCTCGACACGCCGCTGCTCGGCCCCTACCCCGAGCACCTCGCCGTCGCCGACTTCGGCCTCGGCTGCTTCTGGGGCGCCGAGCGCGTCTTCTGGGAGCAGGACGGCGTGTGGACGACGCTCGTCGGCTACCAGGGCGGACACACCGTGCACCCCACCTACGAGGAGGTCTGCTCGGGGATGACGGGCCACACCGAGGCCGTCCGCGTCGTCTACGACCCGGAGAAGGTCGACTACGGGCGCCTGCTGAAGCTCTTCTGGGAGGCCCACGACCCCACGCAGGGCTTCCGGCAGGGCAACGACGTCGGCACCCAGTACCGCTCCGCCGTCTACACCCACTCCCCCGCCGACCAGAAGGAGGCCGAAGCCTCTCGCGACGCCTACCAGCGCCTCCTGACCGCCTCCGGCTACGGCGACATCACGACCGAGATCCTGCCCGCCGAGGGCCGCCCCTTCTACGCCGCCGAGCTGTACCACCAGCAGTACCTGCACAAGAACCCGGCGGGCTACTGCGGCATCGGCGGCACCGGCGTCTCCTGCCCCGTCGGCATCGCCCGCACGGACGGCTGAATCGGCCCACGACGGCTCGCAGCATCGAAGCCTCGGCTTGAAGGGCAAGCCCGCCTTCTCATCACATACGTGTGTGATCGAGCCCCCTTCAAGGTCGCTCCTTCACTCGTTCGAGAGGCGATAGCGCAGTACCGCCCATGACGCTGAGGCGCGGGATCAAAATCGCGCTCATGGGAGCCGCCATGACTACCTCCGTCGCCGGGCAACCGCTGATCCCTCAGCCGCCCGCCACTGTGGCCGCGCTGCGGCAGGCCGTGGGCCGGGTCACCCCGGCCGCCCTGCCGGCCTTCACACGGGAGCTGGACCATGCGGCCGATCAGTCCCGGCAGGGTTCCGATCCGGCACCGCTCCAGCGGTTCGTCGCCCAGTGGACGGTCCACGTCCACGTGCAGCGGCACCCGGAGATCGCAGCGGATCTCCGACGCTGGGAGGATGCCGCCGAGACTGGTGATGCCGCCCAGGCACGCCGGGCGGCCGCTCACATCGGCGCATCCTGGACGCGGCCCACGCGGCCGTCGGTCTCGCCACCCGGTGAGCGCGGATTGGCACTGGGAATACGACCCTGACCACGACCATGTAGCAGGGGGTGTTCCCACTAACGTCGTAGCCGAGGTGGAGCGGTTGGCTGACCAGATCGTCGATCTGGCCAGTACGGGCGTCGACGTCGGCGACCTCGGCACCGGGCCAAGCTCAGGGGTCTTCGGCGTGTGGACGAGAAGTGAGCCGGTGTTCAGGTGGATGCGGCCGTCCGTGTGGCCCGTCCCGGGGAGGGGCGGGCCACACGAACGGCCTGGGCACCTGAACGACGAGGTCAGGCGTCCTTGGCGCAGATGACGTTCACGTAGCCGGCGTCCAGGTCCGACGTCCTGGGCCCGGCGTCACCGACCGTCAGGACGGCTCGCCATCCCCGCACCTCACCGTTCTTGAACGCGGGTCCCGAGAGGACCGGGCTGACGTGGCGGTAGTTCGAGACGAACCCGCCTCCGGTCGCGTGGTAGCCGTCCTTGCAGAAGACGGAGGCCGTCCCCTCGGTCTCGCCCTTCTTGATGACGATCGGAGCACGACTGGCGTACGTGCCCGGGTCGGCGGCACTGGCCGTCGCCTGGGCCATGCCACATGCCATCAGCGCGCTCAGCGCGACTCCGATCGACGTGCACACCGTTCGAGACTTCATGGTCGTCCTGCCTCATCCGTTCGTCGTGGACCGACGTGTTCCGGTCGGTCGGTGAGCGCGCGTTCCGGCGATCACCGCGTCTTCAACGAGGCGGACCGCGAAGGGACACCGTTGCGAGACGCGCTTCCGGTGGTCGAGGGCGAATTTGTGCTGGTCGAAGGGGTGCAGCAGGGTCAGGATCGCCGGTTCGGCCGTCACCGGCGCATGGAGGTGACCGCCCGTTCGGCGCCGTGCGACGGGCGGGGCAGGGGTGGGGGCGGGAGGATGGGTGGGTGGGGTTCGACGAGGTCGCGGACGAGCTGTACCGGGGGCCGCCGGAGGAGTTCACGGCGGCACGGGACGCGGCCGTGCGGGCGGCGCGGAAGGCCGGTGAGCGGCGGCTCGCGGCGGAGCTGAAGGAGTTGCGGCGGCCGACGCGGGCCGCGTGGGTCAGCAACACGCTGGTGCGGGAGCGGCCGGAGGAGGTCGGGCCGCTGGTGGAGCTGGGCGAGGCGCTGCGGCGGGCGCAGGCGGAGTTGGACGGCGCGCGGTTGCGTGAGCTGGGCGCGCGTCAGCACGCGGTGGTGGGGGCGATGGCGCAGGAGGCGGGCCGGCTGGCGGCGGACGCCGGGCGGCCGGTGGGGGACGACGTCCTGGAGGAGGTCCGCCGGACGCTGCACGCGGTGCTGGCCGATGCGGAGGCGGCCCGGCGGTGGGCGGAGGGGCGGCTGGTGCGGCCGTTGCGGGCGGCGGCCGGGTTCCCGGCGGTGGCGGCCGAGCCGGGCGCGGAACCGGGGGCCGAACCGGGCGCGGTGCGGGATCTGGACGCGGCGCGGGATCGGCGGCGGGCGCGAGAGGCGCGGGCCGGGCGACGGGAGGCCGAACGGCGGGCGGCCGAGGAGCGGCGGGCCGAGCGGGAGCGCCGCAAGGGTGAGGAACGGCGGGCGGCGGAGGACGCCGAACGGGCCGTGGCGGCGCGCCGCGCGGAGCTGGAGGCGGCGCGGGAGCGGCTGGCCGGGGCGCGGGAGCGGGCCGACGCGCTGGCGGAGGAGCTGGCGGCGGCGCGGGAGGCGGTGGCGGCGGCCGAGGAGGGGGAGCGGGCGGCGCGGGCGGCGGTGGGTGACGCGGAGCGGGCCGCCCGTCGGGCCGGACGGCGTCGGCCCCCGCAGTAGGCGGGCGTCTGGAGGATCAGGCGGGGTGTGCGGGCGCCGGGCGCTCGGGGTCGGGTTGACCGGGCGCCGTGGCGGAGCGGGTGACGACGACCGTGCGGCGGGTGGTCGCGCGGCCGAAGACGAGGGCGACGGCGGCCAGGCCCGCCGTGGCGCCGAGGAGTTGGGCGGCGAGGTAGAGGAGGGCGGAGGCGGGGGCGATCCCGGCGAAGGTGTCGGAGAGCGAACGGGCGGTCGTCAGGGCGGGGTTGGCGAAGCTGTTGGAGGGTGTGAAGAGGATGGCGGCGCCGATCCAGGCGGGGACGGCGAGGGGGACGAGCCGCGTGCGGCCGGAGCGGACGAGTCCGAAGGCCACGAGGAGCAGTCCGGCCGTGGCGACGGCTTCGGCGAGCCAGACGCCGGGGCCCCAGCGTGCGTGGGTGCCGGGCGTCAGGGGCGGGAGGCCGTACATGGCGTGGGCGAGGGCCGCTCCGCTGAGGCCGCCGAGCAGTTGGGCGGGCAGGTAGGCGGCGACGTCGCGGCGGGGCGCGTCGCCGGTCCACCAGGCGGCGAGGGTGATGAGGGGGTTGAGGTGGGCTCCGGAGACGGGGCCGAGGACGCCGAGGAGCAGCCCGAGTGCGGTGGCGCTCGCCGCGACGTTGACCAGCAACGCGACGCCGACGTCCGTGCTGAGCCGGCTCGCGTGGATGCCGGAGCCGATGATGACGGCGGCGAGCAGGGCGGTGCCCAGCGCTTCGGCGGCGACGCGACGGCGCAGGGAGGGGGGTCGCGTCACCCGGTCACCCCCGGCACCGCCGACCCACCTGCAACATTTTGTTGAAGAATCATGGTGTCGATGGTGCCAGGTGGGTCAGCGGTCCTTCCGAGCGGGTCGGGGCGCGCGGGGCAGCGCCAGGAGGATGAACAGGGCGTTGACGGCCAGGACGGCGGCACCCAGCTGGAAGGCCAGGGCGTAGCCGGGGGCGAGGCCCTCGGGACCGGGGCCGGACATCCGGGCCGCCGCGACGGTCGACAGGACGGCGAGGCCGAGCGATCCGCCCATCGTGCGTGCCATGTTGACGAGCCCGGAGGCGATGCCCGCGTCCTCCGTCGGGGCGCCCGTGGTGGCGGCCGACGCGAGCGGGGTCGCCGTCAGGCCCGCGCCCGCCATCATCAGCAGGCCGGGGCCGAGGACGGTGCCCAGGTACGTGCCGTCGGCGTGCAGGGTGCTCTGCCACAGGTACCCGGCGGCCGCCATGACGCAGCCGGCGACCGCGACGTTGCGCGGTCCGGCCCACACCATCAGGCGCGGCGCCACCTTCGACGCGGCGACGATCACGAGGGAGTGCGGAACGCAGCTCAGGCCCGCCGCGATCGGCGAGTAGAGCAGGACGTTCTGGAGGTAGAGGGTGATGAAGTACCAGGAGCACACCATGGTCGCGCCCATGACGAACATCGCCGTGTTCGCCGCCGCCACGGCCGGCAGTCGGAACAGCCGCAGCGGCATGAGCGGCACCGGGGCGCGGGCCTCGACGGCGAGGAACGCCCCGAGGAGGGCCAGGCCGCCGAGCAGCGGCACCAGGGCGGAGGGCGCCCCCCAGCCGGTGGACTCCGTCTCGACGATCCCGTAGGCGAGGGTGGCCAGCCCGGCGGTGACGAGGACGGCGCCGGGCACGTCGAGCCGCCGCCGTCCGCCGGTGCGGGTCTCCACCAGCCACCAGGCGGCCGCGAGGAGCACGACGGCTCCGATCGGCACGTTCACCAGCAGCACCCAGCGCCACGACAGGCCCTCGGTGAGGACGCCGCCGACGAGGCCGCCGGCCGCGCCGCCGCCCGCGCCGACGGCCGTCCAGGTGCCGATGGCACGGGCCCGGGCCGGGCCTTCGGGGACGGAGACGGTGAGGAGCGTCAGGGTGGAGGGGGCCAGCGCCGCGGCACCGACGCCCTGCACCGCGCGGGCCGCCAGCAGGTGCCAGGACTCCTGGGCCAAGCCGCCGGCGAGGCTGGCGAGGGTGAAGACGGCGAGGCCGATGAGGAAGAGGCGCTTGCGGCCGAAGAGGTCCCCGGCGCGTCCGCCGAAGAGGAGGAGCCCGGCGAAGGTGATGGTGTAGGCGTTGACGACCCATTGCAGTCCGGCCGCGCTCATGCCCAGGTCGTCGCGCATGGAGGGCAGGGCGACGTTGACGACGGCGATGTCGAGGACGACGAGGAACTGTCCGGCGCAGGCCGCGAACAGCACGGCCCACAGCGGCGGGGTGCGCCGTCGCGCGGTGGATATCCTTGAGGCGGCGGGGACTTGGACCATTCGACCATGCTATGGCGGCGGACCTCGGGGCCGGGACGCCCGGCTGGGGTCAGCCGCCCAGGTGCTCGCGCACGGTGGCGGTGATGGCGGCGGTGTAGCGGTCGATACCGGGGGACGGACGCGGGCAGGGCTTGGGGTCGGACGTCGTCGGGGCCAGGCAGAAGTGCAGCAGGTCGTCCTCGCGGTGCAGCGGGGTGCGGCCGTCCTCGCAGTAGCCCGGGGTGTCCCGCTCCTCCTGCGTGCAGGGCAGCGTGCGGGTCCAGGTGTAGCGGGCGCCGGGGCGGCTGACGGCGGCACCGGCGTCGGAGAGCAGGGCGTCCGTGCGCGGGGCGAGTTCCTCGTAGACGGCGTTGACGCGGCGGACGCGGTCGGGCGCCATCGCGTCGGGGCCCTGGAGGACCCAGACGAGTCGCGGTGCGGCGGTGCCGTTCTCCTCGGCGGCGCCCCGGATCTGCTCGGTGATCCGCTCGGCGTCGGCGGTGTAGCGGGCGTAGTACTCGGGGGTGCCGGAGCCGATGCGGTCCATGCAGGGCGTGTAGCCCCAGGAGTTGCCCCAGAACTGGAGGACGACGACGGTGGGCCGGAAGGAGCGCACCAGGGCGGCCGCCTTGTCGTTCGCGGGGACGAGCGACTCGACGTCGCGGCCCTCCAGGTAGTCGCACAGGGTGGTGCCGGAGTAGGGGGCGCTGAGGTACGTCGTGCGGTCCAGCTCGCCGACGCGGCGGCCGAGTTCGTCCTGCGTCTCCATGGCGAGCGAGTCGCCGATGTACAGGACGCGGGCGGGGTCCCGTTCGGCGGGTTCGGCCTCCTCCGGCTCCTCCTCGGCGGCGTCCCGGGCTTCGCCCGGCAGGTAGGCGGGCCGGTCGTCCCCGGCCTCGGGCCGCTCGCGCGCCGACGTCGACGGGCCCGCCCACAGGTAGCCGACGGCCAGTACGGCGCCGACGAGCCCGAGCGCCAGTAGCGCCGCGATGTGCTTCCGCATGCCGCCCTCCCCACGGTGGACGGCCACCCAAGCACATCGCGGGCGCGGTTTCTACCGGTCGGTAGCTTCGGGGTGGCCCATCGCCTCGCGGACCTTCGCGGCCGTCTCGGCGGGGTCGTAGCCGGCCGGGACGCCGGGCACGATGACGCAGTCACCGGTGATGTGCCGGGTGCGCAGGGGCAGCACCTCCTGGTAGGCGGGCGACGCGTACCAGGCGCGCGCCCTCGCCAGGTCGGGGAAGCCGATCACGACGACGTCCCCGGGCCAGCTGCCCTCCA
Organism: Streptomyces chumphonensis; assembly: GCF_014779715.1. Classification (GTDB taxonomy): domain Bacteria; phylum Actinomycetota; class Actinomycetes; order Streptomycetales; family Streptomycetaceae; genus Streptomyces; species Streptomyces chumphonensis. The sequence goes on along the minus strand of NZ_JACXYU010000010.1, from coordinate 48,176 downwards.
GCACCTCGACCTGGGCGCCGTGGACGAGGAATCGGCCGGAATACGGCGCCAGAGTGGCCTGAATCCGCTCGATGTAGCGGGGTACGTCCGGGTGCGGACGGAACTCCCGCAAGTGGGCGATGGCGTACGCGTTCACGGCGCCGGGCTCGGTCATGGTCTCCCCCTCGTGCGGACGGTGGCTGCGACGCGTTCACCGTCCCACCGGGCGGGTCGCCGGGTCGATGACCTCGGAGGTCATGCCGCCCGGGCCGAACCGAACCGGCCGCCCGCGCACGCCGCGCGCACGCCGGGCGGCCGGTCCCGCACACCGCGTCTCTCACATGCGCTTCATCTTCATGTAGCGCACGGCCTCGGGACCTTCCGAAGCGATGACGGCAACCGTCGCCAGGGTGACCAGACCCACGGCCAGCCGGACGACGGCCGCCGGGATGAAGATGCCGTTCCTCATCGCGGACTCACCTCCTCTCCCACTCCCGCCGCTTCCCCTCCGGCCTCCTCGCCCCCGACGCCCACCCGCGCCTCGCCCATCGCGCTCCGCGCCTCGCCCATCGCGCTCCGCGCGAGCAGGTCGGCCACCAGCGAGGTCACCAGCGGCACGGCCTCGGCGACCGCCCGCCGTACCGGTTCGCTGAGGCCCACGCTCACGTCCGGCTCCTCGCCCGTCATCCGCACCAGGGGCTCGCAGCCCACGACCAGGACCCGCGGCAGCGGGGCCCCGCCACTCAGCCTGCGGGCCAGGGCCAGCACCTTCACCGGGTCCATGGCGTGCGCCTCGGGCATGGCGTCGCCGAAGTCGTCCAGGGGCGGTTCGATGACGCTGAGCGTGCCGGGCGGCTGGCCGTGCGGGGCGGCGTCCACGAGGACGGCGGCCGTGTACCCCTCGGTGAGGCGGTAGGCGAGGTCCATGCCCCGGATGCCGAAGTCCGCGACGTGCGCCTCGGCGGGCAGCGTCTCCCGGCGCAGCGCCGCGGCGACCTCGGGGCCGAAGCCGTCGTCGGCGAGGAACATGTTGCCGATCCCCGCCACCAGGACGCGCGAGGGGCGCTCCCCCTCGTCGGGATCCGAGGCGGGCTCCAGCTCCTCGGGGGCGAAGAAGAAGCGGTGCCCGATCTGCGCGGCGGAGCCGAAGTCCCGCCCCGGGTCGTCCTGGAGGACGACCGCGACGTGCACGGCGCCCTCGAAGTCCTCCTCGACGGCGACGACTTCGGCCGTCCGCCCGGCCAGGGCGAGGTCCATGATGTCGCCGTGCCGCAGCGGACGCAGCCGCACCCGGCTGCCGCGGCCGACCACGACGCCGTCGACGAGGACGGTGCGGGCGGCGTCGGCGGATGACGTGGTGTCCTCCCAGGGCGCGTTCATGCCTGCTCCAGCGGTCGGAACTCGCGGATGGTGCCGTGCAGCGCGGCCAGTTCGGCGGTGCTGAGCCGGGCGCAGCGGTCGAGGATCTCCCGCGCGCGGGGGTCGGCGGCGCGGGCCTCGGCCTGTTCCTCCTCGGTGAGGCTGAGGACGGTGAGGATGAGGAGCTGGTCGATCTCGGTGCCGTCGAAGAGGTCGCCGGGGCTCTCGGGGGCGACGGCCGGGAAGTCGTAGAGCGTGACGGGCGAGGCGAGGACGGTGTGGGCGCCGGCGGTGCTGTCGGTGCGGGCGGCGCCCAGGCCGCCGGGGCCGCCGTCGACGAGGACGGGCCACACGCCCTCGTTGCGGCAGTCGGCGGCGGCGTCCGCCAGCGGGGGCGGCGGGTCCAGCAGCGAGACGAACCGCGCGGCGTCGCAGTGCAGGACGGTGTGGGTGGAGATCAGGGCGTGGGCCGCGGCCTTCTCACGCGCCCGCCGGTCCCCGGCCGAGGGCGGCGGGCAGTCGGTGGTGTTGGCGGTGCGCACGGTGACGCGGTGCACCCCGCCGCCGACGGCCTCGGCGCTCACGGTGACGGTGCCCGTCAGCCGCTGCCAGCTGCGGACGAGGGTCGCGACGTGGCCGCCGTCGGCGGCGTGCAGCGGCTCGCGGGCGCGGCCGGGCGGCACGTCGACGGGGGCGGTGCGGGGGGCCGCGTACAGCTCGGCGAGGCTCGGGCTCAGGGTCACCTCCCGCTCGGTGGCCTCCTCCCAGGCGACGTACCGCTCCCCGGCGACGGTCACCGCGTCGACGGGTTCGGGTCCGCCGGGGCCCTCGCGCAGCACGGCGCGGTCCACGACGTGGAGGAAGCGCACCCGCACGCTCAGCCGCACCTCGTGCGGCGGCCGGTCACCGGCGTCCAGCAGGACCTGGGTGCGCTGGGTGGCGGGTTCGCCGAGGTCGGCGGCGCAGCGCTGCGGGAAGACCCCGCCGAACGTCCAGCGTTTGGTGTTCTTCAGCGCGGTCCTGCGGTAGGGCCACAGCAGGTAGCCCTCGTAGAGGCAGGTGCGCACGATCTTCTCGACGGCCTCGGCGGCGTCCATGACACTCCGGTCGGTGACGTTCGGGGGGGGGTGGGGTGAGGGGGTGGGGGTCAGGAGGCGGTGGTGTGCGCGTCCCGGTCCCCGGCGGGGGGCTGTTCGCCGGTCTCGGCGTGGTCGAGCAGGCTGCGGACGGTGGCGTCCCAGTCGGTGAGGACGTGGCGCACCCGGTAGGCGTCGAGCCGCTCCCACGTCTCGCGCGGGAGCCGCAGCCAGGGGCTGTCCGGGTAGTAGCGGCCGATCAGTCCGTGCCACAGGGGGGCGGGCATCCGGTAGGTGGCGTCCTTGGACCACGAGACGCGCGCGGTGCGCAGGCCGCCGTCGGCGCCCGCGTAGAAGACGGTGCCGCTGAACAGGAAGTCCAGCGGCACCTCCCCGTCCCGGACGGCGGAGAGGTACTTGGTGACGGCGATCTCGGTGTCGTAGCCGCAGGGCACGACGACGTCCACCCGGGTGCGCCGGTCGAAGGCGGGCACCTGGAGCGTGGTCTGCGCCCAGGCCAGGGGGTGCAGCGTGGTCCCCCAGCGTTCGGCGGCGCCGAAGAGCTCGGCGAGGGCCCGCTGCGTGGCGGGGTCGTACCGGCGTCGGGCGACGTCGATGCGCAGGGCCGTGGTGAGGCTGACGGAGCGGACGGGGCCGCCGCCCGTGCGGGTGATCTCCACGCCGAAGCGCAGGGCGGGCACGGCGGCGAACCGTTCCTGTTCGGCGCCGGTGACGGCGAAGTCCAGGTCGGGCAGGTCGGGTGCGGCGGCCGGCGTCCGCTCCGGGGCCGTCATGCCGGGGAGAGGTTCGGCATGTCGGGCTGGATCGGGTCGCGCAGGTCGGAGTTGATGCCGGTGGAGCGGCGGGCGGTGCTGCGGTCGCCGGCCAGGTGGCCGGGCTGGTGCTTGGCCGCGCCCTGGTGGTTGCCGCGTCGCACGCCCCTGACGTGCGCGGTCGCGTCGGCCTTGATGTCGGGCTTTCCTACGGTGATACCCATGACGCCTCCTGCGGAGTGCGGGTCGTGCCGGTGTCGTCGGTGGCGGACGCCGCGTCGAGGGTCCGGAAGAACTCCTCCACGTGCCGCCACACGTCGGTGCCGCCGCCCAGGCCCTTCCAGTGGGCGCGTACGAGGGCGGCCAGGCGGTAGCAGTCGTCCAGCGGCAGCAGCCACTGCTCACGCCGGTCGGACGCCCGGTGGACGAGGAGGGCCTCGACGTCGTCGGCGAGGTCGGCCAGGGCCGGGTCGGTGGCCAGGACCTCCTGCCAGACGGCCGGGTCGGGGTGGGCCCGCAGGGTGCCCAGCGGGCTCGGGTAGCGGGCGGTGACCTGCCCGGACTCGGCACTGCGGGTGAAGAAGGCCAGGTCGACGGGGACGCCGAGGCCGGCCCACAGGTGGTCCTCGATCGGCGCGCCCGTCAGCCGCAGCCGTCGCTGCGGGAGGAGCCGGTAGTGGGCGCCGCCCGCCTCGTGGCGGTCGAAGAGCAGGGAGCAGGGGCGGCAGGCGCAGGACACCGCGTCGGTCAGCAGGTCGAGCAGGTGCCGGTGGTCGGGGGCGAGGCGCTCCGCGCACAGGTCGCAGCGCTCCTCGGCCGCCGGGCCGGCGGACGTCGCGCCGCCGGGGGCGGTGCGGGCCGTGGCGCGGCGCGCCACGGCCCGGAGCCGGGGGGCGGCGGGCGGGCCGGTCACGGCTGCCCCGCGGGGGTGGGGGCGGGGCGCTGGAAGAGGGAGTCGACGGAGATCAGGGTCTCGGGCGCGGGGTCGGGGGCCGTCTCCACGTCGACGCGTGCGAGGTCGGGGGCGGCTCCGGCGAGCGCGTCCCGGACGGTCCGCTCGGGCGGTTCGGGGGGTGCGTTGCAGCCCCGCGCGGTGCCGGTGATCCGCACCCGTACGGTCTCGTCGGTCAGCTCCCGCGCCGCCACGGTGACGCCGTGCCGCCGCAGGTGCTCGGCGACGGCGTCCAGCGCGCGGCGGGCGCGCACGGACGGCGGGTCGGGGTGCAGGTCGTGGACGAGGAGGAGGTGGCCGACGAGTTCGTCGTCGGCCAGCCGCCGCAGGGCCGCCGTGTCGTCACCGGTGTGTGCGACGACGCGTTCCAGCGCCTCGCCGTAGAGGCCGACGAGGGTCTCGACGGTCTCCCGGGCGCGGGCCGCCGCCGCGCTGTCGGGCAGGGCGTCGAGCCCGGAGAGCAGTTCCTCGGCCCGCGCCACGGTCGCGCGGGCCCGGGCGTCGTCCGATGCCATCACTGCCGCCTTTACAGGTGCTGGCCGAAGGTGGGCGAGTGCGTCCGCGACAGGGTGCGCCCGCCGCCGACGTACATGTGGACCCCGCAGGGCAGGCAGGGGTCGAAGCTGCGCACGGTGCGCATGATGTCGATGCCCTTGAAGTCGTCCGGGCCGTTCTCCTCGAAGATGGGGCAGCCCTGCACGGCGTCCTCGTAGGGGCCGGGGGTGCCGTACATGTCGCGCGGGCTGCCGTTCCACGGGGTGGGCGGGTACGGGTGGTAGTTGGCGATCTTCTTGTCACGGATGACGAGGTGGTGCGAGAGGACGCCCCGCACGGCCTCGTGGAAGCCGACGCCGATGCCCTCGTCGGGCACGGTGAAGTCCTCGAACACCTTGGTGCGCCCGGCCCGGACCTCGGCCAGGGCCTCGTTGACGAAGTGGAGGGCCATACCGGCGGCGTAGGCCACGAAGTACATGCGGGCCCGGTTGCGCTCGATGGTGTTGGGGAAGGGCGGCGGGGTCCACTTGAGGTTGACCTCGGCCATGCCGGGCGTCTTCGGCAGGTCGATCTCGACGCTGCCGCCGCGTGCCCGCACGTAGGGGGTGTCGACCTTGCCGGCGAGGGCCGTCGCCCAGAGCCGGGCGATGGGGCCGCCGCCGGTGTCCAGGGCGAGGTGGTCGCCGGTCCGCTGGTCGAGCCAGCGCGGGCTCATGACCCAGCTGTACTTGCCGCCCTCCTCCAGTTCGCGCTTCTGCGGGGCGGGCAGCGTCGTCTGGTTCCAGGGGTGCCGCTTGTCGACGGGGTTTCCGAGCGGGTCCTTGTCGACGTACGTCTCCTCGTTCACCCAGTCCTCGTAGTAGGAGCTGCCGAGGAGGATGCGCATGTTCAGGTTGATGTCGACGAGGTCGGTGGTGACGAGCTCGTTGTCCACGACGATGCCGGGGGTGACGAACATGGCGTTGCCCCACTCGTTCATCGTCCGGTAGCGGTAGTCGACGACGTCGGGGTCCTGGAAGGCGCCCCAGCAGCCGAGCAGGGTGCGGCGGCGGCCGACCTCCTCGTAGCCGGGCAGGGCCTCGTAGAAGAAGTCGAACACGTCGTCGTTCATGGCGACGGCGCGCTTGATGAAGTCCAGGCAGCGGGTCAGCCGCACGAGGTAGTCGGTGAAGAGCTGCGGGGTGGCGACGGTGCCGACGCCGCCGGGGTAGAGCGTCGAGGGGTGGACGTGCCGGCCCTCCATCAGGCAGCACATCTCGCGGGTGAGGCGGCTCATGACGAGCGCGTCCTTGTAGGTGCTGCCCTCGAAGGGGTTGAAGGAGCGCATGATGTCGGCCATCGTCCGGAAGCCGTGGACGTCGCCGCGCGGGGCGGGGGTGCGCTCGGCACGCTGAAGGACGCTCGGATTGGTCTCCTTGACCATGCGTTCGCTGTAGTCGACGAAGACCAGGTTGTCCTGGAAGATCGTGTGGTCGAACATGTACTCGGCGGCCTCGCCGAGGTTGATGATCCAGTCGGCGAGCGGCGGCGGCTTCACGCCGTAGGCCATGTTCTGGGCGTAGACGGAGCAGGTGGCGTGGTTGTCCCCGCAGATGCCGCAGATGCGGCTGGTGATGAAGTGCGAGTCCCGGGGGTCCTTGCCCTTCATGAAGACGCTGTAGCCGCGGAAGACGGACGAGGTGCTGCGGCACTCGACGACCTCCCGGTTGGGGAAGTCGATCTTGGTGTAGATGCCCAGGTTGCCGACGATCCGGGTGATCGGATCGAACGCCACCTCGGTGAGGGTGCGCTGCTCGGTCGGCCTGGCCTGCGTCGTCGTCACGGGGTGAGGTCCTTTCACGCGGTGTCAGCGGGAGGTCAGCGGCCCGTCCACCGCGGGGCGTAGCCGGAGGTCAGCTCCGCCCGGTTGTGGCGCCACTTGGGCTCGTGGTTCGCGGTGCGGTTGGTGATGGAGCGCAGGGAGCGGACGAGGGGCCCGTAGGTGCTGCTGAGCAGGCCGGAGGAGACGCTGCCGCCGGGCGGCTCGTCCATGAAGGGCATGAACTTGTCGGGGAAGCCGGGCATCGTGCAGCCGATGCAGATGCCGCCGACGTTGGGGCAGCCGCCGACGCCGTCCATCCAGCCGCGCTTGGTGACGTTGCAGTTGACGACGGGGCCCCAGCAGCCGATCTTCACCTGGCACTTCGGCGAGTTGTAGTCCTTCGCGAAGTCGCCCTGCTCGTAGTAGGCGGCGCGGTCGCAGCCCTCGTGGACGGTCTTGCCGAACAGCCAGGTGGGACGCAGCTGCTCGTCGAGCGGGATGGTGGGGGCCAGCCCGGCGGCCTGGTGGAGCAGCCAGGTGAGCGTCTCCATGAAGTTGTCCGGCTGGACGGGGCAGCCGGGGACGTTGACGATCGGCAGGCCGCCCGCCGAGCGGAAGTCCCAGCCGAGGTAGTCGGCCAGGCCCATGCAGCCGGTGGGGTTCCCGGCCATGGCGTGGATGCCGCCGTAGGTGGCGCAGGTGCCGATGGCGACGACGGCGTAGGCCTGCGGCGCGAGGAGGTTCAGCCAGTCGTTGAGCGGGCGGGGCTCGCCGGTGTCGGGGTCGTTGCCCATCGACGTCCAGTAGCCCTCGCCGTTGATGTTCTCGTTGGGGATGGAGCCTTCGACGACGAGGACGAAGGGGTGGTCCAACTCGCCGCGTGCGGCCCGGTGGAAGACCTCCATGAAGTCGTCGCCCGTCTCGTAGGCGAGCACCTTGTTGTGGAGGTGGACCTTGGGCAGGCCGGGGATGGCGCCGAGGACGATGTCCTCCAGGCTGGGCAGGGAGGCGGCCGTGACGGAGACGGTGTCGCCGTCGCAGCTCATGCCCTCAGAGGTCCACAGGATGTGCACCTCTTCCACGCCCGTGCCGCTGGGGGCCGTCTCGGTGGTCGTCATGGCGCGCTTCCTTTCGGCCGCTACTGGCTCACCCGAGAAAGGCTGACACGGTGTGCTAATGCTCACAAATCGGACACGCGTGACAGTGCGTGCCCGGCGGTGGTGTACCGGGCGAGGTGTTCGGGCGTGCCGGCCGGGCGGGCCTTGCGCACGAAGGCCGAGCGCAGCGCGTGGTAGGGGGCCCGGGGGTCGAGGAAGGTCCGCCGCATGGCCGCCAGCTCCTCGGCCCGGTGGTCCGCCAGTCGCCTGACGGCCTCGTCGCGCTCCCGCAGCGCCTTCTTCTCCGCCACCCGCGCGGGCAGGTGCGCCGAGTGGGTCAGCCGCACGGCCAGCCGGGCGACCTCGGACGCGAAGCCGGCGGGCGTCGCCTCCACCACGCGGTCCACCAGCCCCGCCCGGTGCGCGCTCGCCGCGCTCAGCGGCAGCGCCGCCCGCGTGAGGCGCCGCGCGGCCTCGGCACCCACCCGGCGCGGCAGGAGGTAGGTCCACAGCTCCGAGCCGGTGAGCCCCATCAGCCGGTAGTGCGGGTTCAGCACGGCGCCCTCCCGGCACCACACCTCGTCCGCCGCGAGCGCCAGCATCACGCCCCCGGCGGCGGCGTTCCCGGGCAGGGCGGAGACGACGAGCCGGTCGGTGGTCGTCACGACGGCCTCCACCAGGTCGTCGATGGCGCAGATGTTCGCCCACGACTCCGCCGCCGGGTCCTCGGCGGCCTCGATGACGCCCAGGTGGATGCCGTTGGAGAAGAAGTCCCGGGCCGGGCCGAGCACCAGGACGTCCGTGGGCCGGGTGCGGGCGTACCGGTAGGCCGCCAGCAGCCGCCGGCACTGGCCGGTGCTCATCGCCCCGCCGGGGAAGGAGAACCGCAGGAAGCCCGCCGAACCGTCCTCGTCGTACCGGATGTCCGCCCACGTGCGGTCGGCGTCACCGGCGCGCGGCCACAGCGGGGCCGGGACCTCGGGCACGTCCGCCGGCAGCCGCTCGCCGAGGGCGGTCGTGGCGGGCAGCCGCCAGGTGGGCGGGCCCTGCGGACGGCGGCGGGCGCGCAGCTCCGGGATCCAGACCGCGCCGTCGACCGTCGCCCGGCAGAGCGCCCCCTCCCGCGTCGCGACGACCTCCCCGGGCAGGCCGCGCAGGGTGTCCTCCCGATGGCCGCCGTGCAGGTACCACTCGGCGCCGAGAAGGGTGTCCAGGACGCCCGGCCGGGAGTCGGCCGCCCGCAGGGTGCGCAGCACCGACGCCGTCGGCTCGGTGAACCAGTCGATGCGGCGGTCCTCCTGGCGCAGGTACGGCCGCCAGCCGGGGCCGGACGCACCGGGGTCCCCGGGCAGCGGCCCGGCGCCGGAGGAGAACCGCCGCACGGCGCTCAGCACGGCCGTCACGGCGGCGTCGGCCAGCTCCCCCCGGTAGACGTCGCTCTTGCCGAGCCCCGCGGGCACCGGGAAGGCCGCCGACGCCCACACCGGCCCGGCGTCCAGCTCGGCCTCCGCCTGCAGGACGGTGACCCCCCACGTGTCGACGCCGTCCGCCAGCGCCCGGTCGAGCGCGGACGGCCCCCGGTCCCCCGGCGGCCCCGGGTGCACGATCAGGCAGGGCACCGCCGAGAACACCTCGGGCGGCAGGACGCTCGTCAGCATCGGCGCGAGGACGAGGTCGGGGGCGTGCCGCCGCACCGCCTCCGCCTCCGTCCCCGGACCGGTGGTGGCCGCCAGCTCCACCGCCACCGCGTGGCCGCGGTCCACCAGTTCGGTGAAGACGCGCTGGGTCAGGCTGTTGAACGCGCTGGCGAGCAGCAGGATGCGCATGGGCCGCCTCCCTGGCGGTACGGGGCGCCGCCCGGCCGGCGCCCGACGACAGCCCGATCGTGGACCGCGCCGCGCGGGCCCGGTGGCGGGACGCGCCCGGCGGGGGCCCGCCCGGCGGCACGGCATGGGCCGGGCGGGGGAAACCCCGCCGCCCCGCCCTCGCGCCCGCCGGGCTCGGGCCGCCCGGGTGCCTACCGTGACGGTCCATGCACGAACTGTCGATCGCGACCGCCGTCGTCGAGAGTGCCGACGCGGCCGCCCGGCGGCACGGCGCCGCGTCGGTCGAGTCCGTCCGCCTGCGGGTGGGCGAGCTGGCCGGTGTGGTCGCCGACGCGCTGCGCTTCTCCTTCGGCCTCGCCGCCGAGGGCACGGCCCTGGCGGGCGCCCGGCTGGAGATCGAGGAGGTCCCGGCGCGGGCCCGCTGCGGCGGCTGCCCCGGGGACTTCGCCGTCGGCTCGCCGCCGTCCCTGGAGTGCCCCGGCTGCGGCCGGTCCGCGGCGGAGCTGCTGACCGGCCGGGAGCTGGAGATCGCCGCCGTCACCCTGCCGGAACCGGACGCCCCGGCGGGCGTCCCCCCGCCGTCCCTGTCCTGAGGAGGACGTTCGATGATGTGCCGGACAGTCGACCTGCGCCACGCGGTGCTGGCGAAGAACGACGGGCTCGCGGCCGAGCTGCGCGCCGACCTCACCGCACGCGGCATGACCGCCGTGAACCTCATGTCCAGTCCCGGCAGCGGCAAGACGGCGCTGCTGGAACGGGTGCTGACGCGGGCCGGTGAGCGCGGTGTCGCGGTCGCCGCGCTCACCGCCGACCTGGCCACCGAGAACGACGCCCGGCGGCTGGCCCGTTCGGGCGCGCCGGTGAAGCAGGTGCTCACCGGCGGCCTGTGCCACCTGGAGGCCGACCAGGTACGTGAGCACCTGGCGGACTGGCCGCCGCGCGCCACCAGGGCGCTGTTCGTGGAGAACGTCGGCAACCTCGTGTGCCCGGCCACCTACGACCTGGGCGAGTCGCTGCGCGTGGTGCTGATGTCCGTCACCGAGGGGGAGGACAAGCCCGTCAAGTACCCGACGGCGTTCGGCCTCGCGCACCTCGTCGTCCTGACCAAGACCGATCTCGCGCAGCCGGCGGGATTCGACGAGGAGGTCTTCGCGGACCACGTCGAGCGGGTCAACCCCGGTGTGGAGGTGCTGCGTTCCTCCGCCCGCACGGGTGAGGGCGTGGACGGGCTGCTGGACCGGGTCCTGGCCGCGTGCAGCGGGGTGACGCCGCACCGGCCGGTGCTGGCGCGACAGCACCTGGAGCGGCACGGCCACACGCACGCCCACGAGCACGGCCACGAGCACGCGCCGGAGGCGGAGTCCGGCCCGGAGGCCGCACCGGAGGGCCCGGACGAGGCGGCGTCCGACGTCATCGCCTCCCCGGCGGGGCAGCCCTCGGACGCCGTCCTCCAGACCGTCGCCGACGGTTCCTGAGCCGTGAGGGCCGCCGCATGACCGAAGGCATCACCGGGGCACCGCACATCCCCCACCCGGACGCCGACGCCGGAACGGGTTCCGTCCTGCGGCGGCGCGTGCTGGTGCGGGGCGTCGTCCAGGGGGTGGGGTTCCGGCCCTTCGTGCACCGGCTGGCGGGCGAGCTGGAGCTGGCCGGGCACGTCGCGAACACCACCGGCGGCGTCACCGCCGAGGTCGAGGGCCCGGCCCACGCCGTCGAGGAGTTCTGCCGGCGGCTGCGGGCGGACGCCCCGCCGCTCGCGCACGTCGCCGACGTCCGCCACGAGACGCTGACGGCCGTCGGCGAGGCGGCGTTCACCATCCGGGCCTCAGAGAGCAGCGCGGGAGAAGGCGCCGAGGACGGCGGGGACGGCGCCGAGGACGGCGCGGGACGCACCCGCATCCCGCCGGACACCGCGACCTGCGCGGACTGCCTGCGCGAACTGGCCGACCCGGCCGACCGCCGCTACCGGCACCCGTTCATCACCTGCACGCACTGCGGACCGCGCTTCACGATCGCCACCGCGCTGCCGTACGACCGGGCGACCACGACGATGGCTCCCTTCCGGATGTGCCCGGCCTGCCGGGGCGAGTACCACGACCCGGCGGACCGCCGCTTCCACACCCAGCCCGTCGCCTGCCACGCCTGCGGCCCGCGCCTGCGGCTCGTGCCGGGCGCCGGCTCCGGTGTCCGGGCGGCCGAGGGCGAGCGGGCCCTCGGCGTCGCGCGGAAGCTGCTGGCGTCCGGGGCGATCGTGGCGGTCAAGGGCGTCGGCGGCTACCACCTGGCCTGCGACGCCGCCGACGCGTCCGCCGTCGCCCGGCTGCGGGAGCGCAAGGCGCGCGGCGGGAAGCCGTTCGCCGTGATGTGCGCCGATCTCACGACGGCCGCGCGGCTCGCCGAGGTCGGGGCGGCCGAGCGGGAGGCCCTGGCGGGCCGCCACCGGCCCATCGTCCTGCTGCGCCGCACCGGGGGGCCGCTCCCCGGACTCGCCGGGAACGTGTGCTCCGGCAGCCCCGACGTCGGCGTCATGCTCCCCTACACCCCCGTGCACGAGCTGCTGTTCGGGCTGCCGGGCGACGCCCCGGGGCCGCGCGTCCTCGTCATGACCAGCGGCAACCGGTCCGGGGAGCCGATCGTGACCGACGACGGCGAGGCCCTGGACCGGCTCGGCGGCATCGCCGACGCGTGGCTCACCCACGACCGCCGCATCGACGTGCCCTGCGACGACTCCGTGGTGCGGGTACGGGCGGACGGCCGGGAACTCGTCCTGCGCCGCTCCCGCGGCTACGCGCCGACGCCGCTGACGCTCCCCGTGCCCGTCCGCCCCGCGCTGGCCGTCGGCGGGGACCTGAAGAACGCGCTGTGCCTCGGCGCGGGCACCGACGCCTGGTTCTCCCCCCACCTGGGCGACCTGGGCGACCTCACCGCCCTGGAGGCGTTCGCCCGCGGCGAGCGGCGGCTGCGGGAACTCACCGGCGTCCGCCCGGAGGTGATCGCCGCCGACCCGCACCCGCGCTACCACGCGACGCGCTGGGCCCGGGGCCGCGCCGGGAACCACGCCGACCAGCCGGTCCTCGTGCAGCACCACCACGCGCACATCGCCTCCGCCATGGCCGAGCACGGCCTGGACGGCACGGGCCCCGTCATCGGCGTCGCCTTCGACGGGACGGGGTACGGCGCGGACGGCGCGGTGTGGGGCGGCGAGGTCATGCTGGCCGACTACGACGGCTACCGCCGCGTGGCGCACCTGGCGTACGCGCCGCTGCCCGGCGGGGACGCGGCGGTGGCCAACCCGTGCCGCACGGCGCTGGCCCGGCTGCGCGCGGCGGGCGTCCCCTGGGCGCCGGACCTGCCGTGCGCGGCGGCCTGCACCGACGAGGAGCTGCGGCTGCTGGCCCGCCAGCTGGAGCGGCGCGTCGCGCTCGTGCCGACGTCCAGCATGGGGCGGCTGTTCGACGCGGTGGCCTCGCTGACCGGCGTGTGCCACCGGGCCGGCTACGAGGCGCAGGCCGCCGTCGAACTGGAGGCCGCCGCCGCGCGGGTGTGGCGGGGCGGTGAGCCGGGCCCGGCCCCCGCCTACGCGTTCGCCCTGCGGTCGCGGAGCACGGCCGGGACGCCGGGCGTCACGGTCTTCGACCCGGCACCCGTCCTGGCCGACCTCGCGGCCGACGTCCGGCGCGGCACCCCGGCGGAGGTGATGGCCGCCCGGTTCCACCGGGCGGTGGCGGACGCGGTGGTCACCGTCTGCCGCCGCGCCCGCCAGGAGACGGGGGTGCGCACGGTCGCCCTCACCGGCGGCGTGTTCGCCAACGCGCTGCTGGACGAGGCGTGCGCCGAGGGACTCGACGCGGGCGGCTTCACCGTGCTGCGGCACCGCGCGGTGCCGCCCGGCGACGGCGGCCTGGCCCTCGGTCAGCTCATGGTGGCGGCCCGGGAGCCGCTGCGCACTTCCCCACCCACGAGACGAACGGAGGCGGGCCATGTGCCTGGCGGTACCAGGACGAGTGGTCGGAACGGGTGAGCGGGACGGCACCCCCATGGCGCAGGTCGACTTCGGCGGCGTGACCAAGGACGTGTGCCTGGCCTACGTGCCGGAGGCGCAGGTCGGCGAGTACGTCATCGTGCACGTCGGCTTCGCGCTGCAGCGCCTGGACGAGGAGTCGGCGCGGGCGTCGCTGCGGCTCTTCGAGGAGCTGGGGCTGCTGGACGAGGAGTTCGGCGACGCCTGGGGGCGTGCGGCGGCCGAGGCCGGCGCAGACCTCCCCGACGACGTGGCGGCCACGGCCCCCACCGCCGCCACCCGGTCGGACGAGGAGGCGACCCGGTGAAGTACATCGACGAGTTCCACGACCCGGCGCTGGCCCGCCGGCTGCTGGACGACATCCACGCCACGGTGACCCGGCCCTGGGCGCTGATGGAGGTCTGCGGCGGCCAGACGCACTCGATCATCCGGCACGGCATCGACCAGCTGCTGCCGGACTCCCTGGAGCTGATCCACGGCCCCGGCTGCCCGGTGTGCGTGACGCCCCTGGAGATGATCGACAAGGCGCTGGAGATCGCCGCACGGCCCGGCGTCGTCTTCTGCTCCTTCGGCGACATGCTGCGGGTGCCGGGCACCGGCCGGGACCTGTTCCAGGTCAAGAGCGCGGGTGGGGACGTCCGGGTGGTGTACTCGCCGCTGGACGCCCTCGACGTCGCCCGCCGCAACCCCGACCGGCAGGTCGTCTTCTTCGGCATCGGGTTCGAGACCACCGCGCCCGCCAACGCGATGACCGTCCACGAGGCGCGCCGCCTGGGCATCGCGAACTTCAGCCTGCTGGTCTCGCACGTGCGGGTCCCCCCGGCCGTGGAGGCGATCATGCGGGCGCCGCAGTGCCGGGTCCAGGGCTTCCTCGCCGCCGGGCACGTGTGCAGCGTCATGGGCACCGAGGAGTACCCGGCGCTGGCGGAGCGGTACCGGGTGCCGATCGTCGTCACCGGTTTCGAGCCGCTGGACATCCTGGAGGGCGTGCGGCGTGCCGTGCGCCAACTGGAGGGCGGGGAGCACCGGGTGGAGAACGCCTACCCGAGAGCCGTGCGGGAGGCGGGGAACGCCCCGGCGCTGGCCCGGATCGAGGAGGTCTTCGAGGTCACCGACCGGTCGTGGCGCGGCATCGGCACGATCCCGGAGAGCGGCTGGCGGCTGTCGGACGCCTTCCGCGCCTACGACGCCGAGCACCGCTTCGAGGTCGAGGACGTGCGGACGGCCGAGCCCGCCGCCTGCCGCAGCGGCGAGGTCCTCCAGGGCCTGATCAAGCCGCACGCGTGCGAGGCGTTCGGCACGCTGTGCACGCCGCGCACCCCGCTGGGCGCCACGATGGTCTCCAGCGAGGGCGCCTGCGCCGCGTACTACCTCTACCGCAGACTCACCCCGGGCGCGCCGGCCGCGCGGGAGGCGGCGGGGCGGGCACCCGCCCCCGCCGCCGCGACCGACGCCGTGAAGGAGGCGAGCCCCCTTGGCTGAGACGACGACCGCCACGACCCCCGAGGCTCCGGACGTTCCGGAGGGCGGCGTTCCGGAGCGGGAGGTCGTGGACCCGGCCGCGTGGACGTGCCCGGCGCCGCTGCGGGACCACCCCACGGTGGTACTCGGCCACGGCGGAGGCGGTGCCCTGTCGGCGGAGCTGATGGAGCACCTCTTCGTCCCCGCCTACGGCAACCCGACGCTCGCCGGGCTCGGCGACTCCGCCACCGTCACGCTCGGCGGGGCCCGCCTCGCCTTCTCCACCGACTCCTACGTCGTGCGCCCGCTGTTCTTCCCCGGCGGGTGCATCGGGGACCTCGCCGTCAACGGCACCGTCAACGACCTGGCGATGAGCGGGGCGCAGCCGGCCTACCTGTCCTGCGGATTCATCCTGGAGGAGGGTGTCGAGCTCTCCGTGGTGGGGCAGGTGGCGCAGGCGGTCGGAGCGGCGGCGGAGGCGGCCGGCGTCACGGTCGCCACGGGGGACACCAAGGTGGTGGAGGCCGGGCACGGCGACGGCGTCTACCTCAACACCTCGGGCATCGGCCTGATCCCCGACGGCGTCGACATTCGCCCGCAGCGCGCCGTGCCGGGGGACGTGGTGATCGTCAGCGGCCCCATCGGGCTGCACGGCATCGCCGTCCTCAGCCTGCGGGAGGGCCTGGAGTTCGGCGCCGGGGAGCTGGCGAGCGACACCGCGCCGCTGAACGGACTGGTCGCGGCGATGCTCGGGGTCACGCGCGACGTGCACGTCCTGCGCGACCCGACGCGCGGCGGCGTCGCGGCGACGCTCAACGAGATCGCCTCGGCGTCCGGCACCGGCGTCGTCCTCACCGAGCGCGACCTGCCCGTGCCGGAGGCCGTCGCGAACGCCTGCGGGTTCCTCGGCCTCGACCCGCTCTACGTCGCCAACGAGGGCCGGCTCGTCGCCGTGGTGCCCCGCGCGGAGGCGGACGCCGTCCTGGCCGCCCTGCGCGCGCACCCGCACGGCCGTGGGGCGGCGGTGATCGGCGAGTGCGTGGCCGAGCATCCCGGCACGGTGGTGGCCCGCACCGCCTTCGGCGGCACCCGCGTCGTGGACCTGCCGCTCGGCGAACAGCTCCCCCGCATCTGCTAGCCCGCCGAACGGGGACGAGAGGGCATGGGTGCCCGGCCGGGCGGGCACCCGGCCGGGGACCGACGTCGGGACGAACGATCCGACCAGCGACGACAAGGACGTGAGCAGCATGCGCGTGGCGTTTCTCGCCGCCCCCGAGGGCGTGGAGCAGGTCGAGCTGACCGAACCGTGGCAGGCCGTGAAGGACGCCGGCGGGACCCCGGAGCTGCTCTCCACGCGGAGCGGCACCCTCCAGGCGTTCCACCACCTCGACAAGGGCGACACCTTCCCGGTGGACCGCGAGGTCGGCCGGGCGGGCATGGAGGACCACGACGGCCTGGTCCTGCCCGGCGGTGTGGCCAATCCCGACCTCCTCCGCACGGACGAGCGGGCCGTCGACTTCGTGAAGGGGTTCTTCGAGCGGGGCAAGCCCGTGGCCGTCATCTGCCACGGCCCGTGGACGCTGATCGAGGCGGACGTCGTCCGGGGCCGCCGCCTCACCTCGTGGCCGAGCCTGCGGACGGACCTGCGCAACGCGGGCGCGACGTGGGTGGACGAGGAGGTCGTCCGCTGCGAGGACGGGCCGAACGTCCTGATCAGCAGCCGCAAGCCGGGCGACCTCAAGGCGTTCTGCGCGGCCTTCGTCCGCGAGTTCCAGCACATCTCGGCGTAGCCGAGAAGGCAACGCGTAGCCGAGAAGGCAACGCGTAGCCGAGAAGGCAACGCGTAGCCGGAACGGCCGTGGGGCCCGCGCCCGGTTCGGGTGCGGGCCCCACGGCCGTGCAGGGTGGGTCAGACGGCGGAGCCGGCGACCCACTCCGACCAGGGCATGTTCCAGCCGTTGAGTCCGTTGTCGGGCTGGATCTCCTTGTCCGGGGAGTTCTTCACGACGACGAGGTCGCCGACCATCGAGTTCTCGTAGAACCAGGAACCGTCGGTCGTCGGGTCGTCGGCGCCCTTGACGTCCTGGAGGCCCACGCAGCCGTGGCTGGTGTTGCCCTCACCGAAGGGGGCGCCCCAGTAGTTGCCGTGGATGAACGTGCCCGAGGTGGACAGGCGCATGGCGTGCGGCACGTCGGGGATGTCGTACTCGCCCTCGCCGTCGTCGTCGGTGAAGCCGACCGTCGCGCCGTTCATCCGGGTCTCCTCGAACATCTCGGAGATCACCATCTGGCCGTTGTAGGTCGGGGTCTCCTTGCTGCCCGCGGAGATCGGGACCGTCTTGATCTCCTTGCCGTCGCGGACGACGGTCATCGTGTGCTTCTCGACGTCGACCGTGCTCACCTGCGAACGGCCGATCGTGAAGCTGAAGCT
Organism: Streptomyces chumphonensis; assembly: GCF_014779715.1. Classification (GTDB taxonomy): domain Bacteria; phylum Actinomycetota; class Actinomycetes; order Streptomycetales; family Streptomycetaceae; genus Streptomyces; species Streptomyces chumphonensis. The sequence continues at coordinate 30,905 of NZ_JACXYU010000010.1, read as the reverse complement.
CTTGTCCTGAACGCCCGTGACGCCGTTCGCGCCCTCCACGCCGTCCAGGGAGAGCTTGACCTGGACCTCGGTGCCGGGCTTCCAGTAGTCCTTGGGACGGAAGTCGAGGCGCTGGTCGCCGAACCAGTGGCCGACGACCTCCTGGGGGCCGGAGGAGTTGACCTCGATCGCGGACTGGACCTCGGCCCGGTTCGTGATCGGCTTGTCGAAGTTGATGGAGACCGGCATGCCCACGCCGACGGTGTCGCCGTCCTCGGGGGTGAAGTAGCCGATGAAGCTGTTGTCGGGCGAGACGGTGGTGAACGTCGCGTTCTCCGTGGTCGGCTGCCCGTCGGTGTCCTCGGCCTTCGCCTCGACGCGGTACTCCGTCGCGCGGTCGAGCTGGCCGGTGGGCTTCCAGGAGGTCTTGTCGGCGGACAGCTCGCCCTCGACGGCGCCGCCGTCGGCGGTGGCCGTCATGGTCACCTCGGTGAGGGTGCCGCCCTTGACGGTGACCTCGGTGTCGTTGTTGATGCCCGCGTTCTCCGTGCCGTTCTCCGGCGCGATGGATATCTGCGCGGCCGACTCCGGCTTCTGCTCGTCCGCGTCCTGGGAGCTCCCGCCCGACGGGTCGCTCTTCCCCGGACCGTCCTGGCCGTCGGCTTCCTCGCTGCTGCACGCACCGAGCGCGAGGACACCACTGAGCAGAGCAGCCGTGACCGCTATGCCCCTGCGGTGCTTGCTGGCCGTTTTCACACGCTTCTCCATCACTTCGAAGGCCCTGGACTCCCCGCGCCGCACAGGGTGGCGAGCGCGCCCATCAAATCGGGCATGTGACATCACATTTGTACGTACAAGAACGCAAGGGAGTCTGTGGCGCGTTCCACCCCGAAGCAAACTGTGGCCCAGAACACCGGTCCAGGTCCAGTGGCACCTGCCCCGGGCGAGCGAAGCGGATGTCCGTGACGGGTGGGGCGCGAGGGGCACGGGGGCGTCGGGCGGTCCGGCACCGGCCGTCGCCGGAGCAGCCGGGGCACCCTGACCGGCCTCGGGCTTCCGCTTCCGCTTACCGGTCGGCCGCGGCCGGTTCGGCGTCCTCGAAGCCGTCCAGCTGCCAGAGCTCGGACTCGGGATCGTAGTCGATCAGCTCACTGCTCCACGACGCCTGCGCGAGCTCGACGCCCGGCACCTCGCTGACCAGGTCGATCGGGTCGACGAGGTAGGCGATGGCCTCCGCGGTGTCCCCGCCCACGGCCGTCACGGCGTCCCGCCGCTCCTCGTCCGGCATGAACTCGTCCGCTGCGATGTGCTCGGACGCGGCCCGGGCGAGGGATTCCGGATCGGCGACCTCCAGCACGACTTCGACCTGGAGGCGGACGTAGCGGGGGGTGTCTTCTGTGTTCATGCCACGGAGCGTAGGCGGCCCCGCCTGCGGGGCTTCCCCACGACCCGCCGCGCTGGCTAACATCGGCTCCCGCACGGGTGTTTCCCCCGTACTCCCCCCACGCACACCGCACCTGCACCACTGAAGGAGGCCCTCGTGGCCGGACCCCGCCGCACGCTGGTGACCTCGGCTCTGGCGGGCGGCCTGCTGTGCGGGTTGTGGTTCGTCCCGTCCGCGAACGCCTCCCCGGAGGAGGAGCCGCCGCGCACGGACCGGGCGACCTCGTCCGTGTCAGAGAGCGCCGCCCGCACCGAGGCCTCCGACGCCTCCGGTCCCGGCGCGGACGGCCCGCGACTGGCCGAGACCGGGACGTTCGACAGCATGCCCTACGTCGCCGGAGGGGTCGCCTTCCTGGCGGCGGGCTCGGGGCTCCTCGCGCACGCTGCGCGCCGCGCGCGCACCGCGCTCTGACCGGCACGCGCCACCGCACGCCCCCACCGCGCGCCCCCGCCCCACGACGACCCCCACGGGGCGCCGCACGCCCGGCGGGGGTCGGCGCGTCGTCAGGCCAGCCGGCCGGTGACCGTCTCGGCGGCCCGCACCAGGCCACCGCCGCGCACGAACGCCTCCGCCGCCGCGAGGTCGGGCGACAGGAACCGGTCCGGCCCGGCGCCGGCGACACCGGCGGCCCGCGCGGCCTCCAGCACGGCGAGACTCGCCGGGGCCGGCATCCCGCCGGCCGCCGCGCGCAGTTCCAGGGCCCGCGCGGCGGCGTAGAGCTCGATCGCGATGACGCGCGTGAGGTTGTCCACGGCCGTGCGCAGCTTGCGCGCCGCCGACCAGCCCATCGAGACGTGGTCCTCCTGCATGGCGGAGGAGGGGATCGAGTCCGCCGAGGCCGGTACGGCGAGCCGCTTGAGCTCGCTGACCAGCGCGGCCTGCGTGTACTGGGCGATCATCAGACCGGAGTCGACGCCGGGGTCGTCGGCCAGGAAGGCCGGCAGGCCGTGCGAGCGGTTCCTGTCCAGCAGCCGGTCGGTGCGGCGCTCGGCGATGGAGGCCAGGTCGGCGCAGGCGATGGCCAGGAAGTCGAGCACGTAGGCCACGGGGGCGCCGTGGAAGTTGCCGTTGGACTCCACCCGACCGTCGGCGAGGACGACCGGGTTGTCGACGGCGGCGGCCAGCTCGCGTTCGGCCACCAGGAGGGCGTGGGCGAGCGTGTCGCGGCCCGCTCCGGCGACCTGCGGGGCGCAGCGCACCGAGTAGGCGTCCTGCACGCGCGGCGCGTCGTCCTGGTGGTGACCGGTGAGCCCGGAGCCCTCCAGCACCTTCGCCATGTTGGCCGCGCTGGCGGCCTGCCCGGGGTGCGGGCGGACGGCGTGCAGCTCGGGGGCGAGCACGCGGTCGGTGCCCAGCAGCGCTTCGAGGGTGAGGGCGGCGGTGATGTCGGCGCCGGTGAGGAGGCGGGAGAGGTCGGCGGCGGCCATGACGAGCATGCCGAGCATGCCGTCGGTGCCGTTGAGCAGGGCGAGGCCCTCCTTCTCTCGCAGCTCGACGGGGGCGATCCCGTGTGCGGCCAGCAGCTCGGCGGCGGGGCGCACGACGCCGTCGGAGCCCTCCGCGTCGCCCTCGCCGAGGAGGGTGAGGGCGCAGTGGGACAGCGGCGCCAGGTCGCCGGAGCAGCCCAGCGAGCCGTACTCGTGGACGACGGGGGTGATCCCGGCGTTCAGCACGTCCGCCATCGTCTGAAGGACCTCCGGGCGGACGCCGGTGTGGCCGGAGGCGATGGTCTTGAGCCGCAGGAACATCAGCGCGCGGACGACCTCGCGCTCGACGCGCGGGCCGGTGCCGGCGGCGTGGGACCGCACGATGTTGCGCTGGAGCTGCGCGCGCAGCTCGGGGCTGATGTGCCGGACGGCGAGGGCGCCGAAGCCGGTGGAGACGCCGTAGACCGGGTCCGGCTTGGCGGCCAGGTCCTCGATGAACCCGCGTGCCCGGGCGACCTCGGCCAGGGCCTCGGCGCTCAGCTCGACGCGCGCGTCGCCCCGGGCGACGGCGAGGACGTCGGCCGGGCCGACGCCCCGGGACCCGACCGTCACGACTGCCTGCTGCATATCCATATTCACGCACCCTAAGCACTGAATGCCTTCCTGTCACGCCCCGGACGCGACCGGTCGGAGGGCGCCCCGCCCGGCACTCCCGTCAGCGGCCCCGGAAGCGGCGGCGCTCCCCGGCGGGCGGCTCGGTCCCGTCCGCGAGGTGGACGATCTCCCGCCCGGCCACCACCGGCTTGCCCGCCCGTGCCGCCTTCGCCCGGTACTGGGCCGCGTCGGCGAGCCGCAGCAGGCGGCGGGCCGAGTGCACGGGCCCGATGGGGTCGCCGGTGGACGCCACCCCGCAGGCGACGCCGTGGCCCGCCTCCAGCTCGCCCGCCCGCACGCACAGCTCCTCCGCCACGGCCACGACCTCGTCGGCCGGGGAGCCGATGGCGAGCAGGCAGAACTCGTCGCCGCCGAGTCGGGCGGCCAGCGCACCCGACACCCCCGGCGGTCCCGACAGCCCCGACAGCATCGCCCCGCAGCGCGACAGGAGGCAGCCGAAACGTTCGAGCAGGCGGTCGCCCGCCGCGTGCCCGGCGGTGTCGTTGACCTCCTTGAGCCCGTTGAGGTCGCACACGACGAGGCTCACCACCGTGCCGTCCGCGCGGTGCCGCTCCAGCGCCTCCTCAAGCCGGGCGTCCACCGCACGCCGGTTGCCCAGGCCCGTGAGCGGGTCGGTGAACGCGAGCCGCCGCACCTCCTCCAGCCGCTCGTGCTGGGAGAGCCCGGCCGCGACGACGGCGGCCAGCACCGTCGCGAACGCCGCCTCCTCCGGCCCGAAGACCACGCCGTGCGGCGGGCGCGCGACGTACAGCTCGCCCCACGCCCGGCCGTGCAGGACGATCGGCGCGACGACGCAGCTCCCCCGCCCCCGGCGGCGCAGCGCGGCGGCGCGGCGCGGCCCGTGTCCCCCGTCCGGGGCACCGGCGGCGCTCCCGGGCGTGGGGCGCGCGGGCGGGGCCGGGTCCGCGCGCTCGACCCACGCCTGGGGGCCCTCGCCGCCCGTCCAGCGCTCGTGGAGGAACTCGGCGATCTCCGGGAAGTCGTGGACGGGGTACGACTCGTCTTGCGGAAACGTTTCCTCGCCCGGCGCCAGCAGCCCGTCGTTCACCAGCACGCGCAGCCGTCCCCGCGCCCGCTCCCACACCGAGACGGCCGCGAACGACCCGTCCATCGCCGTCCGCGCACCGGTCGCCGCCGCCCGGGCCGCCTCGGCGGAATCCGGGGCGGCGGCCATGGCCTGCGCAAGCCGCAGCACCGCACAGAGCCTGGCATCGTCACCCATACGACCCAGATTAGGAGGGTTCGACGCACTCTGCGCTGCGGGCCGTACGCCGCCCGTCACTCCCCGGGCCACTCCGGGGTCCGCTTCTCGTTGAACGCGGCGACGCCCTCGGCCCGGTCACCGGAGAACGCCACCGTGCGCCAGGCCGCGTCCTCCACCTCCAGACCGGCCGCGAGCGCCATCCCCCAGCCGGTGCGCAGGGCCCGCTTGGCCGCGCGCAGCCCGACGGGCGAGTGGGCGGCGATGCGGGAGGCCAGGGCCAGCGCCTCGGTGCGGTCCGCCCCCTCGGCCACCAGCTCGTCCACCAGTCCGAGCGCCCGGGCCTCCTCGGCGGCCACCCGGCGCGCGGTGAAGATCAGCTCCGCCGCCCGGGCCGCACCCACCCGGCGCGGCAGCAGCTGCGTGCCGCCACCGCCCGGGATGACGCCGACGGACACCTCGGGCAGCCCGACGACGGCCGTGGCGTCGGCCACGATCAGGTCGCAGGAGAGCGCCAGCTCGAAGCCGCCGCCGAGGGCGAAGCCGTGCACGGCGGCGATCGTGGGCATCGGGAGCTGGAGCACGCCGGTGTAGGCGGCTCGGGCGTAGGGCCGCTGACGGCCCAGCTCGGCGTCGGTGAAGCGGTTGCGCTCCTTGAGGTCGGCGCCGACGCAGAACGCGCGCTCGTTGCTGGACGTCAGCACGACCGCCCGCACGTCGCGGTCGGCCGACAGCGCCGCACAGGCCTCCCCGATGGAGGTCGCCATCGACGTCGACACCGCGTTCATGGCCTTCGGCCGGTCCAGCACGAGCTCCGCGACGTGCGTCCCGGCGTCCTTGCGGACCTCGACGTACTCGCCGTATCGCGTCATGGCGATCCCTCCCACGCGGGTGTGTTAACGACCGCTCACACTCTAACCACGCGGGCGGGAGGCCGGGGTGCGGCGGGCGTCAGCCGCGACGGCCCAGCAGCCAGGGCTCGACGACGCCGAGGCCCCGCACCGGGCGCTGGTAGAGCGGCTGGAGGGCGAAGCGGTAGCCCGCGCCGGGCCCGGAGTCCTTCTCCGAGTGCGGGGCGTCGCCGACGGCCGTCAGCTCCTCGCGCAGCGCGCCGTCGATGAGGACCGTGTCCTTCGGCGCTATCGACGTGAGCCGGCTCGCGAGGTTCACGGTGTTGCCGAAGACGTCGCCCATCCGGGTCGTGACCGTGCCGAACGCCATGCCGACGCGCAGCTCGGGCATCGTCTCGTCACCGGAGAGCGTCTCGATCAGGCGCAACCCGATCTCGGCGGCCGTGCCCGCGTCGTCGGCGGAGAAGAGGACCTCGTCGCCGAGGGTCTTGATGAGCCGTCCGCCGTGCGCGGCCACCAGGTCGGCGGCCGTCGTCTCGAACGCCTCGACCAGCTCGCCCAGCTCCTCCTCCTCCAGGCGCCGGGTCAGCCGCGTGAAGCCGACGAGGTCGGCGAAGCCGACGGCCAGCCGGCGGTCGACCATCTCCTCGTCGTCCTGCGCCTGCACGACGCGTCCGGTGGCCGCCGCGAGCTGGCGGCGCCAGACGTAGATGAGGAACTCCTCCAGCTCCGGCAGCAGCAGTTCCACCAGCGGGTAGGTGACCTCCATGCGGCTCATCCCGGGCTCCGGGGAGACGGTGAGCCCGGCGATGAAGGAGTCCACCTGCCACTCGGCGAGGCGGGCGGTGGTCTGCCCGGTGGAGCGGGCGACCTGGATGGCCATCGCCTCGTTCAGCAGCCCCGCCTCGACGAGACCGGCCAGGCGGCGCAGCGCCAGCACGTCGGCCTCGGTCAGGGCGCGGGCCTGACCGATGTCGGCGAAGCCCATGGCCCGCCAGAAGCGGGCCGCCAGGTCCATCGGGACGTCGGCGGCGCGGGCCGCCTGGAACGGCGTGTAGGTGCGGGCCGCGCCGAGGATCAGCTCCTCGACCTTGAGCGCGAGGGGGTTGTCCTTGCCGCGCTCCTCGGCGCCGTCGCGGTCCTCGGAGAAGGCGTGGTCCGTCGCGGTGCCCGTGCTGTCCCGCGACTCGCGCCCGTCCGACCCGCCGGCCGCCGCCCCGGGGCGTCCGCCGCCCTCGTCGGCGGGCGGAACGGCCGATTCGTTCGCGGTCACTGCCCGCCCCTTGCCCGGTTCCCGCGCATGACGTACCTGCGCACTGCCCTTCCGTTCCCTACACCGCGCCCACCGCGCCGCGCTACCGCCACAACGATACGGCAGGTGTGCCGTAGCTCACGTCCGGCGAGGCGGCCGGACCGGGCCCCGGTCAGCCGCCGGGCCGCAGGTGAACGATGTCGCCCGCGCCCACGGGCTGCGTGACGCCGCTCCCGGTGGCCAGGACGAGCTGCCCGTCGCCGTCCACCGCGACGGCCTCGCCGACGACCTCCCGCCCGCCGGGCAGCAGGGCGCGCACGCTCCGGCCGAGGGTGGCGCAGCCGGCGGCGTAGGTCTCCTGGAGCCCGCAGGCGGCCGCGTCCCCGTCGGCCGCGCGCCAGTCGCGGTACCACCGCTCGACCGAGCGGAGCACCGCGCGCAGCAGCGGGTCCCGGTCGGTGCCCTGCGCACCGGCCAGCAGCAGCGATCCCGCCTCCGGGACGGGGAGTTCCCCGGCGCCCAGCGAGACGTTGATCCCGATGCCCACGACGACGGCGTGGTGCGCGGCGTCGCCCGTGCGCTCGGCGAGGATGCCGCCGATCTTGCGCTCCTCCCCGTCCACCTCGGCCAGCAGGTCGTTGGGCCACTTCAGCATGGTGTCCACCCCGGCCGTGCGGGCCAGCGCGGTGGCGGTGGCGACGCCCACGAGCAGCGGGAGCCAGCTCCAGGCGCGCTGGGGGACGTCCGGGCCGGGGCGCAGGACGAAGGAGAGGAACAGGCCGCTGCGCGGCGGGGCGACCCAGTGCCGGTCCAGTCGGCCCCGGCCGGACGTCTGCTCCTCCGCGACGAGGACCGTGCCCTCTTCCACCGGGCCGCTGCGGACCCGGTCGACCAGGTCGGTGTTGGTCGATCCGGTACGCGCGACGACCTCCAGGTCGCTCCACAGGCCGTCGGGCACGAGGAGCGCGCGACGCAGGGCCGCGCCGTTCAGCGGCGGCCGTCCGAGGTCGCCCCAGGGACTCCCTGCGGACGCTCCGCCCTCGGCGGAACCCGGCGCGTTCGAGGACATCTGCGGTGTCATGATCACAGCGTAGGTGCCGGTCGGGGCCGCCGCCCCTTCACGACCGGTGCGGCGCCCCGTCGGCGGGGGGGCGGCGGCAGCGGGCGGCCGACGCCCGGTCCCGCCCGTCCGGCATCAGCGGATTTCACCCTTCCGGACCGTCCTGCGGTGTGGTCAACGACGCACCGCCGACACGGGCCGTCGCGGCTACGCTACGAGTCGGTAGCCCCGAGGACGACTAGGAGCCGCTCCCCGTGTCCGAGCAGGAAAGCACTCCCGACATCCACACCACGGCGGGCAAGATCGCCGACTTTCAGCGACGTACCGCTGAGGCGACGCACGCCGGTTCCGCTCGCGCGGTCGAGAAGCAGCACGCGAAGGGCAAGCTGACCGCGCGCGAGCGCGTGGAACTGCTGCTGGACGAGGGTTCGTTCACCGAACTGGACGAGTTCGCCCGGCACCGCTCGACGAATTTCGGGCTGGAGAAGAACCGCCCCTACGGCGACGGCGTCGTCACCGGCTACGGCACGGTCGACGGCCGGCCCGTCGCCGTCTACTCGCAGGACTTCACGATCTTCGGCGGGTCGCTGGGCGAGGTCTACGGCGAGAAGATCGTCAAGGTCATGGACTTCGCGCTGAAGACGGGCTGCCCCGTCATCGGCATCAACGACGGCGGCGGCGCGCGCATCCAGGAGGGCGTCGCGGCGCTCGGCCTGTTCGCGGAGATCTTCCGGCGCAACGTGCACGCCTCCGGCGTCATCCCGCAGATCTCGCTGATCATGGGACCGTGCGCGGGCGGCGCGGTGTACTCCCCCGCCATCACCGACTTCACCGTGATGGTCGACAAGACCTCGCACATGTTCATCACCGGCCCCGACGTCATCAAGACGGTCACCGGCGAGGACGTCGGTTTCGAGGAGCTGGGCGGCGCCCGCACCCACAACGCGACCTCCGGCGTCGCCCACCACATGGCCGGGGACGAGAAGGACGCGGTCGAGTACGTCAAGGCGCTCCTGTCCTACCTGCCGTCCAACAACCTCTCCGACGCCCCGGTCTACCCGGAGGACGTCGACCTGGAGACCAGCGACCGGGACCGGGAGCTGGACGTCGCGATCCCGGACGGCGCGAACCAGCCGTACGACATGCACGGCGTCATCGAGCACGTGCTGGACGACGGCGAGTTCCTGGAGACGCAGGCCCTGTTCGCACCGAACATGATCACCGGCTTCGGGCGGGTCGAGGGCCACGCGGTGGGCATCGTGGCCAACCAGCCGCTCCAGCTGGCCGGGTGCCTGGACATCGACGCCAGCGAGAAGGCCGCGCGCTTCGTGCGGACGTGCGACGCCTTCAACGTCCCCGTGCTGACCTTCGTCGACGTGCCCGGCTTCCTGCCCGGCACGGAGCAGGAGTTCGACGGCATCATCCGCCGGGGTGCGAAGCTCATCTACGCCTACGCGGAGGCCACGGTCCCGCTCATCACCGTCATCACGCGCAAGGCGTTCGGCGGCGCGTACGACGTCATGGGTTCCAAGCACCTGGGCGCCGACCTCAACTTCGCCTGGCCCACGGCCCAGATCGCCGTCATGGGGGCGCAGGGCGCGGTCAACATCCTGCACCGCCGCACGCTGGCCGCCGTCGAGGACGAGGGCGAGCGCGAGGCGCTGCGCGCCCGGCTCACCGCCGAGTACGAGGACACACTGCTCAACCCGTACGTCGCCGCCGAGCGCGGTTACGTGGACGCGGTGGTGCAGCCCTCGGAGACGCGCCGCCACATCGTGCGGGGGCTGCGCTCGCTGCGCAGCAAGCGCGAGCAGCTGCCGCCCAAGAAGCACGGCAACATCCCGCTCTGACCTTCGGAGGCCGAAGATGATCAAGGTCCTACGCGGCAACCCGACACCCGAGGAACTGGCGGCCGCGCTGGCCGTGGTCCAGGCCCGCGCCGCCGCGGCCGCGTCCGCCGGGCCCGGGGCGCGGGACGTCTCCCAGTGGTCCGACCCGGCGCGGCTCGTCCCCCGCCGCGTCCCGCACCCCGGCCCCGCGGCCTGGCGGACGACGTACTGGCCCGCCTGACGCGTCCGTCCGGCGTCCCGCGTCCCGCGTCCGGTGCGCGGGACGCGGTACGCCGGGAATGAGTACGCGTACTCAGGTGGCGGGGACGGGCGGGGTGCACCCTGGTCCCATGCTCTGGTCCGACCCCCCAGACCGGCCCCCGGAGTCACTGCGCGCCGCGCAGGCGCAGCTGCGCCGGGCGGGATGGGTGCTGGCCGCCGTGGTGCTGGTGGTGACCATCGTGCTCGGCCTGCGTTGACCAACCTTTTACTATGTCCGCATGACCGCTGCCGCCGCGCCCTCCCGCCGCCTCGTGCTCGCCTCCCAGTCGCCCGCCCGCCTCAAGCTGTTGCGGCAGGCCGGGCTGGCACCCGAGGTGATCGTCAGCGGGGTCGACGAGGACGCGCTGGGCGCTCCGACGCCGGGGCAGCTGGCCCTCGTCCTGGCCGAGGCGAAGGCCGACGCCGTCGCCCTGCGCCCGGAGGCCGCCGGGGCCCTGGTCGTCGGCTGCGACTCCGTCCTGGAGCTGGACGGCGAGGCGTTGGGCAAGCCGGCCGACGCGGAGGACGCCATCGCCCGCTGGAAGGCCATGCGGGGCCGGGCCGGGGTGCTGCTCACCGGGCACTGCGTCATCGACACGGCGAACGGCCGACGGGCCTCGGCCTCGGCCGGGACGACCGTGCGCTTCGCCGAACCGTCCGACGACGAGATCGCCGCCTACGTCGCCTCCGGGGAACCGCTGCACGTCGCGGGCGCGTTCACGCTCGACGGCCGGTCGGCGCCCTTCGTGGAGGGGATCGACGGCGACCCGGGCAACGTCATCGGCCTCTCACTGCCCCTGCTGCGCCGGCTGCTGGCCCGCCTGGAGGTGCCCATCACCTCGCTGTGGACCGCTCGGGCCGCCTGAGACCGGCCCCGTGCTCGCGGAAGGCGGCGCCGGGTAGGAGAGCAGGTTCAGCACCACGAACGCCAAGGCCGCCATCAGGACGACGAACGCGCCCCAGCCGACCAGTCCGACGGCGACGGCGCCGAGGACGCCGTGGGTGACCGCGCAGCCGATCAGCGCGCCCCGCGCCGCCCGGCCGGGGGGACGGTCGCGCACCGCCGTGAGCAGGACGAGCACACCGCACAGGGCCACGAAGCCGCCGAGCGCGAGCCCGGCCGCCCGGACGCCCCACACCATGTGGTCGGGATCGAGCCCGTCCAGCGACATGGACTGCCCACGCACGAAGAGGCTCAGGACCCAGTGCACGGCCACGAGACCGAGCCCTTCGAGGATCAGCACCACGGCCGTCACCGCGGCCACCGGTCGTCTCGGTGCCACCGCACTCCCCTCCCGTCCGCGCACCCCTGGCGGCACGTCCGTCGCCCGCGCACGCTACTCAGGGGTAATGACGGCGGCAAGGGGTCGCTCGGACCCCGTCGGCCCGTCACCCGCGCGTCGCAAAGAAAACCCCGTTCATTAGTAGGGATTCCACAAAACGCCACCGCCGTCGGGCACGATCACCGGGGGAGACGTCGGCCACAGCGCGATGCTCCGGTCAGGCTCGTGTTCGCGTCGTATTCGCGGCGTACCGTGGGACGACAAGGGATCGGAAGCCGGGGGCGCGCCCCCCGGCTACGGATCGTGTGGGCAAGCTCACCCCACTGGAAGACTGCGCGTGTGGTGTCGCCAGTACCTAAACTCAGCTTGTTTCAAGGAGGGAGCCATCGTGCGCAAGGTGCTCATCGCCAACCGCGGCGAAATCGCTGTCCGCGTTGCCCGGGCCTGCCGGGACGCCGGGATCGCGAGCGTAGCCGTCTACGCCGAGCCGGACCGGGACGCGTTGCACGTCCGGGCCGCTGACGAGGCATTCGCCCTGGGCGGTGACACTCCGGCCACGAGCTACCTGGATGTCGCCAAGGTGCTGAAGGCCGCCGCCGACTCCGGCGCGGACGCCGTCCACCCCGGCTACGGTTTCCTCTCGGAGAACGCCGACTTCGCCCAGGCCGTGCTCGACGCCGGGCTCAACTGGATCGGCCCGCCCCCGCAGGCCATCCGGGACCTCGGCGACAAGGTCGCCGCCCGCCACATCGCCCAGCGCGCGGGCGCGCCGCTCGTCGCCGGTACCAAGGACCCGGTGAGCGGCGCCGACGAGGTCGTCACGTTCGCCGAGGAGCACGGCCTCCCCATCGCCATCAAGGCCGCCTTCGGCGGCGGCGGGCGGGGACTGAAGGTCGCCCGCACCCTCGAAGAGGTGCCCGAGCTGTACGACTCGGCGGTGCGCGAGGCCGTCGCCGCCTTCGGCCGGGGCGAGTGCTTCGTCGAGCGGTACCTCGACCGCCCCCGGCACGTCGAGACCCAGTGCCTCGCCGACCGGCACGGCAACGTCGTCGTGGTGTCCACCCGCGACTGCTCGCTCCAGCGCCGCCACCAGAAGCTCGTCGAGGAGGCGCCCGCGCCGTTCCTGACCCAGGAGCAGAACGCCGAGCTGTACCGCGCGTCCAAGGCCATCCTCAAGGAGGCCGGCTACGTCGGCGCCGGCACCTGCGAGTTCCTCGTCGGCCAGGACGGCACGATCTCCTTCCTGGAGGTCAACACCCGCCTCCAGGTCGAGCACCCGGTGACCGAGGAGGTCACCGGCATCGACCTCGTCCGCGAGATGTTCCGCATCGCCGACGGCGAGGAGCTCGGCTACGACGACCCGCCGCTGCGCGGTCACTCGTTCGAGTTCCGCATCAACGGCGAGGACCCCGGCCGCAACTTCCTGCCGGCCCCCGGCACGGTCACGAAGTTCGAGCCGCCCGCCGGCCCCGGCGTCCGGCTCGACGCCGGCGTGGAGAGCGGCTCGGTCATCGGCCCGGCCTGGGACTCGCTGCTCGCCAAGCTGATCGTCTCCGGCGCCACCCGGCAGCAGGCGCTCCAGCGGGCCGCCCGCGCGCTGGCCGAGTTCGACGTCGAGGGCATGGCCACCGCCATCCCCTTCCACCGCGTCGTCGTCGCCGACCCGGCCTTCGCGCCGGAGGTGCACGGCCGCGAGGGCGAGCCGTTCTCCGTCCACACCCGGTGGATCGAGACGGAGTTCGTCAACGAGATCAAGCCCTTCGCCGGTGCCTCCGCCGAGGAGGACGAGGACGAGAGCAGCCGCGAGACGGTCGTCGTCGAGGTCGGCGGCAAGCGCCTGGAGGTCTCGCTGCCCGCGTCGCTCGGCATGCCGCTGGCCCGCGCCGCCGTCGCGGGCGGCGCCAAGCCCGCCCGCCGCCGCGCCGCGAAGAAGTCCTCCTCCGCCGCCTCGGGCGACGCCCTCGCCTCGCCGATGCAGGGCACCATCGTGAAGGTGGCCGTCGAGGAGGGCCAGGAGGTCGCCGAGGGCGAGCTCGTCGTCGTCCTGGAGGCGATGAAGATGGAGCAGCCCCTCAACGCGCACCGCGCGGGCACCGTCAAGGACCTCAACGCGGCGGTCGGCGCGTCGATCTCCTCCGGCACCGTCATCTGCGAGATCAAGGACTGACGTCCCCTCCCGCTCCTCGTGGGCCCCGGCACCGTACGCGGCGCCGGGGCCCACGCGCGTGACGCGCGCCTCAGGAACACCGGCGTGCGGAACGTCGCGTAGCCGGGGGCGGCGTCCTCGGATCGCCGCGCGTTGCGCGACGGTCAGCATGTGGCGTGCCGATCGCAGATGTTCTGCACCGGTTTGCCGGACAGCGAACCGCCACGAGAGCAGGCCGTCATGCTCGGACGGCGACGCCTGCGGCCGCACCGGTCCGGGCGTCAGGTCCGGCCGTAGAGAGCCGCCAGGTCGATCAGCCGGATGTCCGGGTCGGCGGCTGCCGCGGCGTCCGCCTTGCCGTTGAAGCCGGCTCCGCTGAAACAGAGGAGCCGGGTGGAGGTGGTGTCGTAGCGGCCCGCCCGGGTGATGAGGTCGCGAATGCGCCGAAGCCGTTCGATGTGCGCCGCGCCCATGGTGTCGTTCCACTTGGCCTCCCCGATGGCCAGCAGCGGTGGCTTGGCGCCCTCCGCGATGCCGACGACCGCGACGTCGACCTCGTGGCCGGTGCGGGCTTTGGGGTCGTGCACGACGCCTTGGCCGACGCGCGCGGGAAGACCACCCAGGAGATCGGGGTCGGCGTGGTACAACGCCCATTCGCGGCAGACCTGTTCGAAGTGGGGCCCGAGGACGTTGCTGACGAAGCGACGCCGGCTGGCCTGCCAGACCCGCGCCGCGTTGCCGGGGCGTTCGAGTTGGTCCCAGACCGGGCGCATGATCGCGTGGTGGAAGCCGATCAGTGGTTCGGCGATGCGGTAGGTGGGGCGGTGGTCACGGAAGACATCGGCGTCCCGGCGGAGCAGGCCCGCGTCCTCCAGGACGTTGATGGGGTGGGCGATGTCGGTGGCCTTCCGCTCCAGGTAGCCGGCCATGCCGCCTCGGGTGGCGTTGCCGTCGGCGACGGCGGCCAGGACGGACAGATAGAGGGCGGTGTCGCGAAGGTCGGGTTCTTCGGCCAGCAGGTAGCGGGCCTCTCGGAAGAGGGGCGTTTCGGGGTTGAGGACGGTGCGGACGACCCAGTCGTCGAAGTCACCCGGGCCCTTCGGAGTGTCGCCGCGCGCGAATTCCCGCCGGTAGGCGGGGGTCCCGCCCACCACGGCGTTCACCTTCATCGCCAGGTGGGGGTCGTCGATGTCCCAGAACTCGGCGGCGAGGCGATGGTCGAGGGGACGGACGACCAGCTCCAGGCCCGCCCGGCCGCGCAGAGGGGCGTTGCCCGACAGGAGCCGTCCCATGAAGGACAGTGCCGAGCCGCACAGGAGCAGCCGGGTACGTGAGCCGGTGCGCTGGTCACGCAGCGGCCGCAGCGCCTCCTGAATGATCGACGGCAGCTCGGGGTTGGCCTTGGCGAGGTAGGGAAACTCGTCGATCACGACGGGGACGGTCCGGTCGGCACCGAGCGCGAGGAGAGCGTCGACGGCCTCCGACCAGTCGGCGAAGTGGAACGGGCTGACGGGTCGGACGTGGGCCGTCATCGCCGCACTGATCCGCCGGAGGGACTCGGCGTCAGCGGCCTCGGTCGCCCCGAAATAGAACCCTCCGGCCGCGCGGCAGGCGGCATCCAACAGGAACGTCTTGCCCTGGCGGCGACGCCCGGAGACCACACCCAACGTCGCTCCCGGCTGGGGATCGGCGATGAACCGGCTCAGCGCCGACCACTCGTGGTCCCGGTCGAACATCTCGGCGGGCTTGTCCACGCTTCGCTCCTATAGAGAAGTACACTTTAGAGAAACATACTCCTCTATCCGCCCCTCGCGCGTCAGCGGTCGGGAGGGGCGCCGTCGCGGTGCGGGGGGGTGCGGGCGCAGGACCGCGTCCACCGCCGTGTACAGCGTCTCCCGCTCGCGTTCCGTGAGGGTGTCCTCCGCCGGCATCGCCCGCTGGAACGCGAGCCCGTTGACGACGGTGGACAGCAGGCGGGCACTGCGCGGAACGTCGTCGACGGACAGTGCGCCTTCCTCGGCCAGGGTCCGCAGCCGGCGCGCGCGGCGACCGCGCGCACGCTCAGGCGTGCCGTCAGTCCGTCCTCGGCGAGCATGTCCGCGGCCGCCGCCAGGATCCGTTCGCACAGCTCTCATGGTGATCGTCGATCAGGGCGGCCACGGCGTCTACCCGTACAGCGCCGACACCCGCGCGAACGAAGCCGCCACCACCTTCCTGACCACGGGCCGGCGCCCGGCCGAGGACCGCAGGTGCCCGGTGGAGCCGACGACGTGAACGCGGCGGACGGTCCCCTTGGTTCGGACCAGCGCGTACCGATGTGTGAAGGGGCTGTGGGGGGCTCATGTATGGCGTCATCGCGCCATTGACGTGATCGCGCCGCCGAGGTCACGATCCGAGCATGCTTGAGGCACTCGATCTGGACGGGGCGCAGCAGCGGGTGTACGAGGCGCTGGTGGACGGCGCGGTCACCGTGCCGGAACTCCAGGGCGGGCTCGGGCTGACCGTCCCCCGGCTGCGCTCGACGCTCCGGGCGTTGGAGGGGCTGGGATTGATCGAGCGCGTCGTCGGCGGGCGGCGGGAGCCGGACCGGTTCCTGCCGGTCGAGCCGGACGTGGCGTTCTCCGCGCTGCTGACCGCGCGCGAGGAGGAGTTGCAGCGGGCGCGGCGCCATGTGCACCACCTGGCGGCCCGGTTCCGGACCACCACGGAGGCGCGCGACCCGCTGGACGTGGTGGAGGTCGTCGTCGGCCGGGCGGCCGTCATCCAGCAGGTGGACCAGCTCCAGCGCACCGCGCGGCGGCTGATCCGGGGCATCGACCGGCCGCCGTACGTCAACAGCGACCCCGACCGGCACGACCCGCGCACCGGCATGATGCCGCTCCAGGGCGAGACGATGCGGCGCGGCGTCGCCTACCGGGTGCTGTACGACGCGGAGGGGCTGGCGACCTTCCACAGCACCCACAGCGACATCCTTTCGTGCGCGGACCTCGGCGAGGAGGCCCGCGTCCTGCCGCACGCCCCGACGAAGCTGCTGCTCGCCGACGAGCAGACGGGCCTGCTGCCGCTGCGCACCTCCCCGTACGAGGTGGCGAGTTGCATCGTCGTGCACGCGTCGGGGCTGCTGGAGGCGCTGTGCGCGTTCTTCGAGGTGCTGTGGGAGCGGGCGTTGCCGCTGTCGGACTTCCTGTCGGACAGCCCGCGCCCGGCCGCCCACGGGCTGCCTCCGGACGACGCACGCCTGCTGGCCCTGCTGGCGACGGGTCTGACGGACCAGGTCATGGCACGTCAGCTGGGCGTCAGCCACCGCACGTTCCAGCGCCGGCTGAGCGCCGTCATGGAGCGGGTGGGGGCGTCGACGCGTTTCCAGCTCGGCATGATGGCGGCGCGGCTGGACATCGGGGGCCCGGGTGTCCAACCCGGCCCCGACCGAGTCGGGCCGTAATGCCGCCATGCACCTCAAATGTCCGTTATCCGGAGCCCCTTGTTCGCTGTCGTGTACATGAGCTTGTCTGCTGTCAGCGCCCCACGGCGCTCGCGCCCCCCACGGCGCTCCCCCCACACAGCAGTAAAGGACGTTCACATGGCAGTGACGCGGAAGAAGCTGACCGTCGGTCTCTCGGCGGCCGTGGCCGCGGCGGCGATCGGTACCGGACTGGCCTTCCCGGCGGGCGCGGCCCCGGCCGAGGCGACGGTCGTCGGGGCCGGTTCGGCGTCGGCGGTCGAGGGCAGCTACATCGTCACGATGAAGGAGTCGGCCGTCTCGGTCTCCGCCGGCGAGGGCGAGGCCGGCGAGGACGTGATCACCGAGCACGGCGGCACGGTCGAGGACACCTTCGACGCCGCCCTCAACGGCTACGCCGCCGCCTCCCTCACCGAGCGGGAGGCGCGCCGCCTCGCCGCCGACCCGGCCGTCGAGAAGGTGTACGTCAACCAGCGGCACACGGTCTCCGCCGAGCAGACCGACCCGCCGAACTGGGGCCTGGACCGCATCGACCAGCAGGCCCTCCCGCTCGACCAGTCGTACACCTACCCCGACGACGGGGGCCAGGGCGTCACCGCGTACGTCATCGACACCGGCGTGATGGTGGAGCACGAGGACTTCGGCGGCCGGGCGGGCAACGGC
The DNA here is from genome assembly GCF_014779715.1 of Streptomyces chumphonensis. Lineage (GTDB taxonomy): Bacteria > Actinomycetota > Actinomycetes > Streptomycetales > Streptomycetaceae > Streptomyces > Streptomyces chumphonensis. Next base: position 13,374 of record NZ_JACXYU010000010.1, on the reverse strand, counting down.
TTCGACGCGGTCGAGAACGACGACGTCGCGCAGGACGGCAACGGGCACGGCACGCACGTCGCGAGCACCATCGCCGGTACCGAGCACGGCGTCGCGAAGAACGCCGAGGTCGTCGGCGTCCGGGTGCTGGACGACAACGGCTCGGGGACGACCGCGCAGGTCGTCGCGGGCATCGAGTGGGTGGCGGAGAACGCCTCCGGGCCCTCGGTCGCCAACATGTCGCTGGGCGGCCCGCAGGACCCGGCGCTGGACGAGGCGGTGAGCGGGGCGGTGGCCGCGGGCGTGACGTTCGTCGTCGCGGCGGGCAACGAGGCCCAGGACGCGAACAACGTCTCCCCGGCGCGCGTCCCGGAGGCCATCACCGTCGGCGCGACGGACGACGCGGACGGGCAGGCGGGCTTCTCCAACTACGGCTCGGCGCTGGACCTCTACGCCCCCGGCGTGGACATCACGGCCGCCTGGAACGACGGCGCGACGAAGACGATCTCCGGCACCTCGATGGCCAGCCCGCACGCGGCCGGTGTCGCCGCCCTCTACCTGGCGGGCAACGGCTCGGCCTCCCCGGCGGACGTCTCCGCGGCGCTGACGGACGCGGCGGCGCGCGACGTCGTCGGCAACCCCGGCTCCGGCTCCCCCAACCTGCTGCTGAACCTCGTCAAGTGACCCCCTGAGCCACGACGGGCCGGGCCCGGCGCACGAAGCGCCGGACCCGGCCCGTCGTGCGCGTGACAGACCTGCCGAAGACGGTCAACACTGGTACGATAAGTGGTACCATGAAAGGGGTTCGACCCATGTCCATCACAGCCAGCGAGGCCCGGAAGAACCTGTTCCCCCTGATTCAGCAGGTCAACGACGACCGTACGCCGGTCCACATCACCTCGCGCAGCGGCAACGCGGTCCTGATCTCAGAGGAGGACTTCTCCTCCTGGCAGGAAACGATCTACCTCATGCGCTCACCGGCGAATGCCCGACGCCTGGCCGAGTCCATCGCCGAGGCAGAGGCGGGCCGCGTCTCACCGCGTGAGTTGATCGACGTCGAAGAGGCCGAGTGAAGACTGTTTTCACGGATCAGGGATGGGACGACTACACCCACTGGGCCGAATCCGATCGGCGCATGGTCAGACGTATCAATCGGCTCATCGAGGAGTGCAAGCGCGACCCCTTCACCGGAATCGGCAAGCCGGAGCCGCTGAAGGGAGATCTGAGCGGCTACTGGTCTCGGCGGATCGACGAGGAACACCGCCTCGTGTATCGCGTCAAAGGGGACGAACTCCTCATCGTCCAGGTGCGGTACCGCTACTGACGCAGGACGCAGTCGCCGCAGGTGGCGGCGCCGGGGACGCGGTAGTAGAGGCAGCAGTTGCGGCGGGCGTAGGCGGGGTCGCCGGTGGCGTCGACGTGGAGGCGTCCGGCGTCGCGCAGCGGCTCGCGGGCGAGCAGCGCCCGGGTGAGGGGCAGGGCGCTGCGGGCGGTGGGCGCGGCGTGCAGGAGGACGCGCAGGGCTCCGGCGAGGGCGGAGGCGGCGTTTCCGCGCAGGGTGTGCGGGGAGACGCCGGTGCCGCGGCGGACGGCGTCGCCGAGGGGTGTGAGGTGGTCCGCCATGACGGTCGTGTAGGCGGCGGAGGCCGGGTCGGGACCGTCCGCGTCGCGGGGGTCGGGGAGCCACCACCGCGTGCCGGCCGGGTCGGGGCGCAGCCACAGAGCGCCGAGGTCGGGGACGCGGCCGTGCAGGGCGGCGGAGGCGAGGGCCAGGGACCACAGCCGGGCGGCGACGCCGAGGTGGGCGGTGGACGCGGCCACCCGCGCGTCCCGGGTGCCGAGGCGCGCGCCGACGAAGGCGGTGTAGGTGTCGAGCGCACGGCCCGGCGTGTGCAGGTCGGCGAGGCGGAGGAAGCCGGGGGACGGCATCGCGGTGCCGGTGTGCACGGTGAAGAAGGGGCCGACGCGGGCGACGTGGGCGAGGTACTCCGCCGTCGTGGTCATGCGGGCGCGTCCCCGGGCAGTTCGTCGAGGACCTCCGACAGCCACTCGATCCAGAAGTGCTCCAGGCGGATGCCGCCCTTGAGGACGACGTGCCGGAGCCGGTCGGGTTCGGCGTCGCGGCCGGGCGGGAAGTCGCGCCGCTCGATGTCCCGGTACTCGGCCAGTCGTTGCCGGTGCAGTTCCAGGTGGCGGCGGAGTTCCGGCGCCAGCCCGGCACTGCCGACGACCGCCGCCGCGCGCACGCGCAGCGGCAGCGGGTCGCGTCCGGCCCTCGGTTCCTCGACCCGCGCCACCCAGGCCGTCAGCTCCTCCCGCCCGGCGGACAGCACCTCGTACTCCTTGCGCTGCCCGCGCGTGGGCGCTTCGGCGGGCAGGACCCGGATGAGCCCGGCCTGCTCCAGCTTGCCCAGCTCGCGGTAGATCTGCTGGTGCGTGGCCGTCCAGAAGTAGCCGATGGACCGGTCGAAGCGCCGCGTCAGCTCCAGGCCCGAGGAGGGCTTCTCCAGCAGGGCGGTGAGGATGGCGTGCGGCAGGGACATGTCCGCATCCTAGGCAGGCCGGGCGGCGGAGCTCAGAGGGCCGCCGCCAGCTCGGTGCCCTGCCGGATGGCGCGCTTGGCGTCCAGCTCGGCCGCGACGTCCGCGCCGCCGATGAGGTGCACGGTGTGCCCGGCGGCGCGCAGCTCCTCGTGCAGGTCGCGCCGGGGGTCCTGGCCCGTGCACAGGACGACGGTGTCGACGGGCAGGACGCGGGCGTCGCCGTCGACGGTGAGGTGCAGGCCGTCGTCGTCGATGCGGTCGTAGGTGGCTCCGGCGACCATGGTGACGCCCCGGTGCTTCAGCTCGGTGCGGTGGATCCAGCCGGTCGTCTTGCCGAGTCCGGCGCCGACCTTGCTGGTCTTGCGCTGGAGGAGGTGGACCGTGCGCGGCGGCTTGGGGCGCTCGGGCTCGCGCAGTCCGCCCCGGCCGCGGTACTCGGTGTCGACGCCCCACTGGCGGAAGTAGGTCTCCGGGTCGAGGCTGGCGGCGTCGCCGCCGTCGGTGAGGTACTCGGCGACGTCGAAGCCGATGCCGCCGGCGCCGACGATCGCGACGCGCTCGCCGACGGGCGCGCCGTCGCGCAGCACGTCGAGGTAGCTGACGACGCTGGGGTGGTCGACGCCGGGGATGTCGGGGGTGCGGGGGGTGACACCGGTGGCGACGACGACCTCGTCGAAGGCGTCGGCGTCGGCCGTGGTGAAGGTCGTGCCGAGCCGGACGTCGACGCCCCGCAGGTCGAGCTGGGTGCGGTAGTAGCGCAGCGTCTCGTCGAACTCCTCCTTGCCCGGGATGCGCCGGGCGATGTCGAGCTGTCCGCCGATGTGGTCGGCGGCCTCGAAGAGGGTGACGGCGTGGCCGCGTTCGGCGGCGGAGACGGCGCAGGCCAGTCCGGCCGGCCCGGCGCCGACGACGGCGACGTGCTTGCGGCGCCGGGTGGGGGTGAGGACGAGTTCGGTCTCGTGGCAGGCGCGGGGGTTCACCAGGCAGGAGGTGATCTGGAGGTTGAACACGTGGTCCAGACACGCCTGGTTGCAGCCGATGCAGGTGTTGATGGTCTCGGCGCGGTCCTCGGCGGCCTTGGCGACGAAGTCCGGGTCGGCGAGGAAGGGGCGGGCCATGGAGACCATGTCCGCGTAGCCGTCGGCGAGCAGTTGCTCGGCCTTCTCCGGGGTGTTGATGCGGTTCGTCGTCACCAGCGGCACCGATACCGTGCCCATCAGCCTCTTGGTGACCCAGCTGTAGGCGCCGCGCGGGACGGAGGTGACGATGGTGGGGATGCGGGCCTCGTGCCAGCCGATGCCGGTGTTGATGATGGTGGCCCCGGCCTCCTCGACGGCGCGGGCCAGCGTGACGACCTCCTCCAGGGTGGAGCCGCCGGGCACGAGGTCGAGCATGGAGAGCCGGTAGACGAGGATGAAGTCCGGGCCGACCCGCTCGCGGACGCGCCGGACGATCTCCACGGGGAAGCGCATGCGGTTCTCGTAGGAGCCGCCCCAGCGGTCGGTGCGCTGGTTGGTCGCCGAGACGATGAACTCGTTGATGAGGTAGCCCTCGGAGCCCATGATCTCGACGCCGTCGTAGCCCGCGCCCCGGGCGAGTTCGGCGGCACGCGCGAAGTCGTCGATCGTCTGCTCGATCTCGGCGTCGGTCAGGGCGTGCGGGACGTGGGCGCTGATCGGGGCCTGGAGCGCGCTGGGGGCGACGAGGTCGGGGTGGTGCGCGTACCGACCGAAGTGGAGGAGCTGGCAGGCGATGCGTCCGCCCTCGCGGTGGACGGCGTCGGTGACGACGCGGTGCCGCTCGGCCTCGGCCTCGGTGGTGAGCGCGGCGCCGCCGTCCCAGGGGCGGCCGGCGTCGTTGGGGGCGATGCCGCCGCTGACGATGAGCCCGACCCCGCCCCGGGCGCGTTCGGCGTAGAAGGCGGCCATCCGCTCGAAGCCGTTCTCGGCCTCCTCCAGGCCCACGTGCATCGAGCCCATGACGACCCGGTTGGGCAGGGTCGTGAACCCCAGGTCGAGCGGCTGCAACAGATTCGGGTACCGGCTCACGTCCACACTCCTTCGCCTCCACGGGCTGCCGGTACGAGATTATGCAACAAAGTGCACAAGGTGAAGGCCCGTCCCGCCGCGAGCCGCATGAGCTGCGCCACACCACGCGTGCTCCATCCGTTCGCGAGCCGCCGCTCCTAGCGTGGCGGCGCGGTGAAGGACGCGACGGGGAGGCGGTGGCCGCGTGGAGGTGCACCGGCGGACGATGTGGCGGAGGGCGCCCGACGGCAGCGGCTACCGCGTCCGGCGCTCCTTCCCCTCCCGGCCGCCGACGGCCACCGTCCTCCTCGCCGGGCCCGGCGCCGTCACCGCCCTCGACGGGGACGGCACCGACGCCCGCCTCCTCGCGCGGCTGACGGACGGGCTGGTCGCCGCCGGGGCCCAGGTCCTCGCCTGCGACATGCCCGCACGCGCACCCGGCCGCCTCGTCGACGAGGGCGACGAGCGGGCCCGCGTCGAACGGCTGGAGGGGCTGCTCCGGGCCCACCGCCACGTGGTGACCGGACCCGTCAGCCTCGTCGGCTTCTCCGTCAGCGGCCTGGCCGTGCTGCGGCTGCTGGAGACCGGCCGCGTCCCCCACGTGGACCGCGTCCTCCTCGTCGGCACGATGCTCGACGAGGAGACCTTCATCGACACCCGCGTCGACTCCGTCGACCTCGTCTACGGCAGCCTCGACCTCGTCGGCTACCTCACCGACGGCGAGGGCGAGCACCCCGGCAGCCTGCCCCCGGCCGTCCTCGGGCCCGAGATGTACGGGGAGTGGTCGGCGCGGCGCGTCGTCGGACGCCACCCGCTGACCGTGCGCGTGCAGCTCCTCGAAGGGCTCGGGCACACCCTCCAGCCCCTCGTCCCCGGCCCCGTGCGCGACCCGGTGGCGGCGCTCACGGAGTGGACCGTGCGCCCCTCCGGCTGACGCCCACCGGACCCGCACCGGACCCGCGACGCCCGCCAGACCACCCACCGGCCGCCCAGGAACCGAGGAGGCCCCGTGTCCCCACGCATCCCCGAACAGCCCGTCATCGTCGTCGGAGCCGGCCCGACCGGGCTCACCCTCGCCTGCGAACTGGCCGCCGCCGGCGTCCCCTGCACCGTCCTCGAACGACGCGCCGCGCCCTCGGACGGGTGGCGCTCCGTCGCGCTCTACAGCCGCACCATGGAGGCGCTGCACCTGCGCGGCCACGCCGAGGAACTGGCCGCCGCCGGACGGCCCGTCCGCCGCATGGCCGTCGGCACCGCCCCTCCCCTCGACTTCGGCGCCCTCGACTCGCCCTACCCGTACGTCAACGTCGTCCCGCAGAGCACCACCGAGGAGGTGCTCGCGCGCCGCGCGGCCGACCTCGGCGTCACCGTCCAGCGCGCGGCGGAGGTCACCGAGCTGCGCCAGGACGGGGACGGCGTCACCCTGCGCGTGCGCGCGGCCCGGCGGGAGTGGGAGGAGCGGGCGGAGTACGTCGTCGGCTGCGACGGCGCGCACAGCGCCGTCCGCGAGCTGTCCGGCCTCACCCTGCACGGCCACACCTACGCCATGGCGCCCCTGCTCGCCGACGTCCACCTGCGCAGGCCGCTGCCGCGCGACGTGCTCGTCCTGCCGGGCCGGGGCGGCGTCGTCGTCTCCGTCCCCTACGCCGACGGGTCCTACCGGCTCGCCGTCGCCCGCCACGACCACGGCTGGCGGCCGCAGCCGGCGACGCTCGCCGAACTGCGCGCCGCCCTCGCCGCGACGCTCGACCACGACCCCGATCCGTACGACGCCCGCTGGCTGGCCCGGTTCAAGGTGCACCAGCGGATCGTCGACCGGTACCGCACCGGCCGCGTCCTGCTCGCCGGGGACGCCGCCCACCTGCACTCACCCCTCGGCGGCCAGGGGCTGAACCTCGGCATCCAGGACGCCGTCAACCTCGGCTGGAAGCTCGCCGCCCGGGTGCGGGGCTGGGCCCCGGACGGCCTGCTCGACTCCTACGAGGCCGAACGCCGCCCCGAGGCCCGGCGGGTGCTGGCCGCCACCGACCGGGCGACCCGGCTGGCCACCGGCACCACTCTCGCCGAACGCACCGCGCGGGCGGCCGCGTTGGCGGGCCTGCGCTCGCCCCGGCGGCGGCGGTTCGCCACGCAGGTGCTCGCCGGACTGCGCACCGACGGCACCGACGGCACGTCCCGCCTCGGCCCCGGCGCCCGGCTCCCCCACTGCACCCTGCCGCTGCCCGGTGCGGCACCGGTCCGCGCCGACGCACTCATGCGCGACGGCCGGTTCCTGCTCCTCGACCTCACCGCCGACGGGGCGGCGGCCACCGCCGCCGAGCCGTGGGGCGGCCGGGTCTGCGTCGTCCACACCGGCGGCCCGTGTCCCGAACTCCCCGGCCTCGGCGCGGTACTGGTCCGGCCCGACGCCCACCTCGCCTGGACGTCCGCACGCCCCGACCCGGACGCCGTCACCGACGCCCTCCGCCACCACTGCGGCCCCACCCCGCTCCCCGCCACGTCCCCTCACCTCAGCCTCCAGCCCGCCACCGAACCCTGACCCCGGCGCTTGCCGCCTCCGTCAGAAGACGAACCGGCGCAGCCCGTGGTCCTCGGGGATCTCCGGCTCCCCGAGACGCGTCGCCAACTCCTCGATCGTGTCGTACTGCGATCGGCTCAGCGGGATGGTGAAGCTTTCGACTACGTGGCCCAGTTCATCCATCGCCGTGTCCGGCTCGCCGTTGCGCGCGAGGTCGGAAAGGGACCTCAAGGCCGCCACGTGGAGCGCGCCCGGCTCCGCTGCCTCGCGCAACTCCGCCAGCAGCCCCTCGACATCCGACTCCACCGCTGCGTCGAACCGTGTCGTCACCGCACATGCCCCCTTCCGGGCCGAGGTCGAGCCGAAACGGTAGCGCGCGGCGGCTGGGTCTGTGAGTCAGGGCCGATGAGCCGCCGACTCCGCACGGATACCGACCAGCAACAGGCGCAGCCCGAACCGGAACTGTTCGTCACCTCCGACGACGAACAGCTCGTCTCCGGCTTCCCCGGCCTCGAGCAGCGCGTTCACCATGACGCGCACCCGCTCCCAGCGGTGGTCCCGCGTCGCGGTAGTGCTTCCTGATGAGGGCGCCCGTCTCCGGGGGCCGGCCCGTCAGGACTGACCTGGCCGATCGTCGCGACGCCGGCGACCGGCCCGACACCCGCCGCGTCGAGCAGGGCGGGCACCGTGTGGGCGCACAGGCCCGCGCAACTCGCGGCGTAGGCCTCGGCCCGCCCCCGCCAGATGCGCCGCTCGGCCGTGTCGAAGTGCGTGGTCACGGTGGGTGCCACCTCGGGCGGGCGGGGTCAGGGGTTCGCGTTCGGGGCCGCCGGGACGGCGTCGTCGGGTGGCGTGGTCACCAGGTGACGGGGAGGGTGAGGAGGCCGCGGGCGCGGATGGTGGGGCGGTGGCGCAGGTCGGCGCGGGGGACGTCGAGGCGCAGGTCGGGCAGCCGTTCGAGGAGGACGGCGAGGGCCGTCTCCGTCTCCATGCGGGCCAGCGGGGCGCCGAGGCAGTAGTGGACGCCGTGGCCGAGGGCGAGGTGGCCGGCACCGGCGGCGTCGGGGCGCAGGGCGTCGGGTGCCTCGAAGCGCGCGGGGTCGCGGTTGGCGGAGGCGAGGGAGAGCAGCACCGTCTCTCCGGCGGGGACGGTGACGCCGCCGATGTCCAGGTCCTCGACGGGGAACCGGCGGATGGCCAGGGGCGCCGGACCGTCGAAGCGGGCGAACTCGTCCACGGCCGGGGCCAGGAGGGCCGGTTCCGACCGGAGGCGCGCCAGGACGTCGGGGTGGTCGAGCAGGGCGAGGACGGAGTTGCCGATGAGGTGGACGGTGTTCTCGTACCCGGCGAAGAGGATGAGGAAGGCGAGGGAGGTCAGTTCGTCCTCGGTGAGCCGGTCGCCGTCCTCGTCGCGGGCGGCGATCAGGTCGGAGAGGAGGTCGTCGCCGGGCGTGGCGCGCTTGTCGGCGATGAGGCCGGTGTAGAAGCGGAGCATCGCGCCGACGGCCCGCTTCGCGGCCTCGGGGCGGGCCGGGTCGGGGGTGATGAGGGTGTCGGTCCAGGTGCGGAAGTCCGGGCGGTCGGCGGCCGGTACGCCGAGCAGGTCGCAGATGACGGTGATGGGCAGCGGCGCGGCGTAGGCGGCGACGAGGTCGGCGCGGCCGAGCGGCTCGACGGCGTCCAGCAGCGTGTGGGCGAGGGTGCGGACGGGGTCGCGCAGCTTCTCGACGCGGCCGGGGGTGAAGGCCCGCGCCACGAGCCGCCGGACGCGGGTGTGGTCGGGCGGGTCCATGTTGAGGAGGTTGGCGTCGAGGGCGGGCGGCAGGTTGAAGCCGGTGTAGTTGCCCGGCAGGGCGTGGCGCCTGTCCAGGGCGAGCCGTGGGTCGCCCAGCGCCCGGCGGACGTCCTGGTACCGGGTGACGAGCCAGGCGGGTTTCCCGTCCGTCCCGGTGATCCGGTGCACGGGCCCGGCCGTGCGGAGTTCGGCGTAGACGGCGTGGGGGTCGTCGGTCAGGGCCCGTGGCTCCACGGACCGCACACTCTCCAGCATTCCCCCAGTGTCCCTGTTCGCGACGCGGTGTCGGGTACCTGTGGGCACGCCGGGGGCGGCGCGGCGGCGGCCCGCGTGTATTGCCGTGGGGTCGGGGCGGGGGCTAGCTTCGCCGGGTATCCCCCCACGGTACGGAGCCATGCATGCCTGACGCGGTCCTTCGTCGTGCCGAGACGCCCGTTCTGGTGGGACGGACGGGGGAACTCCACGCGCTGCTGGACGCCCTCACGCACCCCCCGGCCGTGGTGCTGGTGGAGGGCGAGGCGGGAATCGGGAAGACGCGGCTCGTGCGGGAGGCGCTGGGGCACGTCTCGGTGCGCGGCCGCACGGTGCTGACCGGTGGGTGCCATCCGCTGCGCGAACCGTTCCCGTACGGGCCGGTGTTCGAGTTGCTGCGGCGGCTGGAGGGCAGGCTGCCGGGGGAGCTGAACCCGGTCTGCGGCGCGTTGCGGCCCTACCTGCCGGAGCTGGCCGAGGGGCTGCCGCCCGCGCCGGAGCCGCTGGCCGACCAACGCGTGGACCAGCACCGGCTGTTCCGGGCCGTGCGGGCCCTCCTGGAGGACGTCGGCGGGGGCGTCATCGTCGTCGAGGACCTGCACTGGGCCGACGAGGGGACGCGGGACCTGGTCCGCTTCCTGGTGGACGACCCGCCCGAGGGGCTGAGCACGGTGCTGAGCTACCGGCGCGAGGAGCTGCCGGGGGCGGGGCTGCCGCTGGGCCGGGCGTACCGGCAGCCGCCGGGGACGACGGCGGTGCTCGTGCCGCTCGGTCCGCTCGACGTCACCGGGGTGCGCAGCATGACGGCGGCGCTGACCGGGACCGCCGACGTCCCGGCCGCCCTGGCCGAGGCGCTGCACGCGCACACGGCGGGCATCCCGTTCGTCCTGGAGGAGGTCGTGCGGGCGCTGCCCGAGGGCGCGGGCACGACGGGACGGCTGGCGGAGTTGGGGGTGCCGACGCGGCTGCACGAGGCGATGGCGGACCGGATGGCGCTGCTCTGCCCGGCGGCGGCCGCCTGCGTCCGGGCGGCCGCGACGCTGCGGGTGCCCGCCGGGGAGGAGGTGATCGCGGCGGTGGCCGGGGTCGGCCCGGCCGAGGCGGGGACGGCGCTGCGGGACGCGCTGGGGGCGGGCGTCCTGCACGAAGTGGGCCCGGACCGCTACGGGTTCCGGCACACGCTGGCGCAGCAGGCCGTCTACCACGGCGTCCCCGGACCGGCCCGGCGTGCCCTGCACCGGGGCGCGGTGCGGGTCCTGGAGTCGACCGAGCCGCGCCCGCTCGTGCAACTCGCCTACCACGCACGGGAGTCAGGTCAGCCCGCACTGTGGCGGCGGTACGGGGAGGCGGCGGCGGAGACCGCCCAGCGGATGGGCGACCTCGCGCTCGCGGTGGAGCTGCTGGAAGGGCTCCTCTCCGACGAGCACCTCGCCGCGCTGGAGCGGGCGCGGCTGGCCACCCGGCTCAGCCGGGTGGCGGTGAACACCGTCTCGCACCGGCGGGCCGCCGCGCTGCTCCGCCGGATCGTGCAGGACGACCGGCTGCCGGACGGACTGCGCGGAGAGATCCGACTCAACCTGGGGCTCCTGCTGCACAACCAGGGGGGCGAGTACGAACAGGGCCGGGTGGACACCGAGGTCGCGGTGGAGGAGCTGCGGGAGCGGCCCCCGCTCGCCGCGCGGGGCATGGCGGCCCTGGCACTGCCCAGTTGGAGCGGGCAGCCGTACCGGGTGTACGAGCGGTGGATCGAGCGGGCCGAGGGGCTCCTCGGTGACGACGCGGACGGCTGGCTGCGCGCCGCCGTGCGCGGCAACCACCTGGCGCTGCGCGTCAGCCGGGGCGATCCGGCGGTGTGGCCGGAGGCGGAGGAGCTGCTGCGCAGCGCGGAGCAGGGTGACGCGCAGCAGCGCGTGCACGTGGCCCGCACCTGCGGGAACCTCGCCGACTACGCCGCCTGGCTCGGACTGGACGGTCCGGCCCACCGCTTCCGGCGAGAGGCCGAGCGGCTGGCCACCGAGTACGGGGCCACGTTCGTCGAGGGCATCGCGGTCGGCACCGGACTGCGGCTGGACTGGTACGGCGGGCGCTGGGAGGGGCTGACGGAACGGGCCCGGAGGGTTCTGGAGGGGCACCTGGGCGTGGCGGCCGTCGCGGCCGACGCCCAGGTGGTGCTCGGCCAACTGGCCCTGGCCCGGGGCGAGTGGGAGGAGGCGACGGCACGGTTGGACGCCGCCGGGGTCGCCGACCCGGACAACGCGCCCGCACCCGTCCTCGCGTCGGCCTCCGGCGCCGCCGTCCGGCTGCTGGCGGCCCGGGGCGGGCTCAACGCCGCCTGCGCCACGGCGGACCGGGCGCTGGCCCGGCTGCGGCGCAAGGACATCTGGGCGTGGGGCGCGGAGTTGGTGCCGATGGCCGTGACGGCGTACGCGCGCGCCGGACGCCTGGACGAGGCGGAGGCCGTCACGCGGGAGTTCGCGGCGGGCGTCGCCGGGCGGCAGGCGCCGGCGGGGGACGCGGCGGTCCACGTGTGCCGGGGTGTGCTGGCGACGGCCGCGCGCCGACACGGTGCCGCCGTCGCGGCGTTCGAGGAGGCGCGGGCCGCCTACGCCGCGCTGCCCCGGCCCTACCCGGCCGCCCGCGCGGCCGAGGCGGCGGCCCGGGCGGCGCTGGCCCTCGGCGTCCCGGACGGCCGGGACCCGGCGGAGGCGGCGCGGCGCCTGGGCGCCGTCGCGGAGGAGTTCACGGCCCTCGGCGCGACGCGGGACGCCGCCCGCTGCCGGCGCGTGCTGCGGGGCACGGGCGTGGTCACGCCGTCGCGGCGCGGCCGGCGCGGGTACGGGGACGCGCTGTCGCCGCGCGAGCGGGAGGTGGCCCGGCTGGTGGCCCTCGGCCACACCAACCGGGAGATCGCCGAGGTGCTGTTCCTGTCGCCGCGCACCATCGAGCAGCACGTCGCGAAGGTGCTGCGCAAGCTCGGCGTCGCCTCCCGCGCGGAGGTCCCGGCCGAGGACTGAGCGCGGTGCGGGACGGGTGGTGCGACGAATAGGTAGGCGCTACCTACCGATGTCCGGATTGTTTGCGCACCGCGCGCGGCGGAGGGTGAGGCCCGCCCGGTCCCGGTGTCTCCCCCGGGCCCGGCCCCACCCCCATGGACAGGAGCAGTGGTATGCGCAGAAGGAGAAGTCAGCTCGGCGCGCTGTGCGTCGGAGCGGCCACGGCGACGGTGCTGGCGCTCGCCGGGCCCGTGGCGGCGGCCCCGGCGGGCCAGGCCCCCGCCGACGGCCAGATACGGAACGCCGAGGCGGCGGGCGTCGTCAAGGGGCAGTACATCGTGGCGCTGGAGGGTGACGCCTCCGTGCGGGCGGGTGCCCGGGCCTCGGTGAGGTCGGAGGCGACGGCGCTGGCCGAGCGGCACGGCGCCACGGTCAAGCAGGTGTACTCCTCCGCCTTCCGCGGCTTCTCGATCTCCGCGACGGAGGCCGAGGCGAAGGCGCTGGCCGCCGCTCCGGGGGTGCGCTACGTGGAGGCGGACGGCGTCGCGCGCGCCGTCGGCGAGCAGCCGAACCCGCCGTCGTGGGGTCTGGACCGCGTCGACGGCTCCATGGACGACACCTACACCTACCCCGCCACGGGCGCGGGTGTCACCGCCTACGTCATCGACAGCGGCGTGGACACGAGCCACCCCAACTTCCAGGGTCGGGCCGTCAGCGGCTACGACTTCATCGACAACGACCGCGACGCCGCCGACTGCAACGGCCACGGCACGCACGTCGCGGGCACCGTCGGCAGCCGGGACCACGGCGTCGCCAAGGACGCCGACCTCGTCGCCGTGCGGGTGCTGAACTGCCAGGGCTCGGGCCAGTGGTCGCAGATCATCGCGGGCATCGACTGGGTCGCCGACAACGCCGACGGCCCGTCCGTGGCGAACCTCTCGCTCGGCGGCGGCGCCAACTCCTCGGTGGACCAGGCCGTCCAGGGCCTCATCGCCGCCGGGGTGACGACCGCCATCGCGGCGGGCAACAGCAACGCCGACGCCTGCGGCACCAGTCCGGCCCGGGTCGCGGCGGGCATCACGCTGGGCTCGACGGACCGGGGCGACGGTCGCTCCGGCTTCTCCAACTACGGCCGCTGCCTGGACCTCTTCGCCCCCGGCCGGGACATCGTCTCCACCCGCAACGGGGGCGGTACCCAGTCCATGAGCGGGACGTCGATGGCGACCCCGCACGCCGCCGGTGCGGCGGCCCTGTATCTGGAGGGGAA
>NZ_JACXYU010000001.1 GCF_014779715.1 Streptomyces chumphonensis | reverse complement strand
TGTGTTTCGTCACCACCCGCGGTGCATTCCACACAGCACTCCACCAAGGTCCGCACGACGGTGTTCCGGCCGTCGGCCGGGTGCCGGGCCACTCCGACCGCAGGGTTTCCGCGGAAGGAAGGGCATCCGCCCGCGTTCCAGCCGACGGATCTGTTGGGTCAGCGCGGGCTGTGACACGAACAGGACCTCTGCGGCACGGGTGAGCGTTTCCGCCTCCGCCACGGCGGCGAAGTACCGCGGCAGCGTGGTGTCGACGTCCGTCTCCGCGCCCGGGTCCCGCGGACCGTCGTGTTCCCTGGCGCTTTCCTCGGCGCGGCCGTCGCATCGCCGGCTCTCGGTATCGCTGAGGGCACGTGAGGGGGAGTGGCGTCAGAGTCGGCCGGTGGCCTTCAGCGTCAGGTAGGCGTCCGCCAGGGCCGGTGCCAGGTCGGCGGGTGGAGCGTCCACGACGGTGGCGCCGTGGCGTCGTAGCCGGTCGGCGCTCCGGCGGCGTTCGGCCCGGGCCCGCGCTGCGGCGGCCGCCTGGTAGACGCCGTCCACCGTGCCGCGAGCCCCGGCCATCTCCTCGATTCGAGGGTCGGTCACCGAGGCCACCAGGACGGTGTGGCGCTGCGTCAGTGCGGGGAGGGCGGGCAGGAGGCCCTCCTCGACGGGGGCGGGGTCGAGGCCGGTGAGCAGGACGACGAGGGAACGGTGCCGGGCTTCGTGCAGGACGGTGGAGACCATACGCCGGGCGTCGGACTCCACGAGCGTCGCCTCCAGCGGTGCCATGGCGTCCACCAGGGCCGGGAGCGTGTCCCTGGGCCCGCGCCCCCGGACGCGTGCGCGCACACGGCGGTCGTGGGCCAGGAACGCGATGCGGTCGCCGGCGCGGGAGGCGAGGGTGGCGAGGAGCAACGCCGCGTCCATGGCGGCGTCGAGTCGGGGGACGTCGCCGACACGGCCCGCGGACGTGCGGCCCGTGTCCAACACGATGAGGATGTGCCGGTCCCGCTCGGGCCGCCACGTGCGCACGGCGACGGAGGACTGCCTTGCGGTCGCGCGCCAGTCGATGGACCGGGTGTCGTCTCCGGGGACGTACTCCCGGAGGCTGTCGAACTCGGTTCCCTCGCCGCGCGTCAGGACGCTGGTACGACCGTCCAGCTCCCGCAGCCGGGCCAGCTTGGCCGGCAGGTGCTTGCGGCTGTCGAAGGCGGGCAGGACCCGGACCGTCCACGGCACGAGGTGACTTCCCTGCCGGGCTGCCAGGCCCAGGGGCCCGTGGGAGCGGACGGTGACGCGGTCCGCGTCCCGGTCGCCCCGGCGGGTGGGTGTGAGAACGCTGAGGACGTGCCTGCCCTCGCCGGGCGGAACGGTCAAGGAGTGGCGTGAGGCGTTGACGTCTGTGCCCGGGGGCCGGCTGCTGGGGGGCCAGGCGTCCCGGAGCCGTGCGCGCAGCGGGCGACGTGAGGTGTTGACGACGGTGAGTCGGACCGTCGCGGTCCCACCGAGTCGAACTGATGTGTCACCGGAACGTGTGAACTGGAGCGTGCGCACTGGCGCGGCCCGGATGAGGTCGTAGACGATGGCGAGTACGAGCAGGAGCTGGACGGTGAGCACGCCGGTCCAGTTCGGCAGCAACAGGCCCACGACAAGCGTGCCGAGGGCGGCGAGGAGGGCTGAGCGTCCGGTGAGCGCCATGGTCAGTGCACCGGGTCAGCGCGGTACGGGGACGTGGGCGAGGATCGAATGGATCACGCTGTCGGAGGTCACGCCCTCCATCTCGGCCTCCGGCCGGAGCTGGAGGCGGTGACGCAGCGTCGGTAGTGCGAGAGCCTTGACATCGTCGGGGATGACGTAGTCCCGGCCGGTGAGCCAGGCCCACGCGCGTGCCGTGGACAACAGGGCGGTGGCTCCCCGGGGGGAGGCGCCGAGGCCGAGGGAAGGGGAATCACGCGTGGCGCGGCAGATATCGACGATGTAGCCCGCGATCTCGGGGGAGATCGACGTCCGGGCCACGGCGTCGCGTGCGGCCCGGAGTTCGTCCGGCCCGGCGACGGGCCGGACGCCTGCGGCATCGAGGTCCTGCGGGCTGAAGCCGTCCGCGTGGCGGGTGAGCACGCTGACCTCGTCCTCGCGGGAGGGCAGGGGCACGGTGAGCTTGAGGAGGAAGCGGTCCAACTGGGCTTCGGGAAGGGGGTAGGTGCCTTCGTACTCGACCGGGTTCTGCGTGGCGGCCACCAGGAACGGCTCGGGGAGCGTGCGGGGGACGCCGTCGACGGAGACCTGTCGCTCCTCCATCGCCTCCAGGAGGGACGCCTGGGTCTTGGGCGGTGTGCGGTTGATCTCGTCGGCCAGCAGCAGGTTCGTGAACACCGGGCCCGGCTGGAAGGAGAACTCAGCCGTGCGGGCGTCGTACACGAGCGAGCCCGTGACGTCGCTCGGCATGAGGTCGGGGGTGAACTGCACACGTTTGGTGTCCAGTTCCAGCGTCGCGGCCAGCGTGCGCACGAGGAGCGTCTTGGCCACGCCGGGGACCCCTTCCAGCAGTACGTGACCACGGCAGAGGAGGGCCAAGACGAGCCCGGTCACGGCGGCGTCCTGGCCGACGACGGCCTTGGCGATCTCTCCGCGGACGGCTTCGAGGGCCGCGCGGGCGTTGGCAGCGGAGGGGGCGCTCACGAGGTGCGGTCCTTGTCTGTCGGGGCGGGGGTCGGAGAGGGGGTGATGCGGCGTTCCAGTTCGTCGAGGTCGTCGGCCAGCCGCACGAGTGCGGCGTCGTCCGGCGGAACCGGTCCGAAGAAGAGGGAGTGCGTGGTCGAGAGGTCCCCGGTGTGCCGGGCGACTGCGGGTACCAGCGCTTCCGGTGCGTGGGCGTCGGCTGCGGGGACACCGAGCAACGGAGCGACGCGCTCCCGGGCGGCGGCCCGCAGGGCCGCGGCGGCGCTGTCCCGCGCGTCGGCCAGCCGGTAGAGCCGGGCCCGGCCCTCCGTCGTCTCGGCGGCCGGTACGGAGACCGGAAGGCGTTCCGGGACGAGCGGCCCCAGCCGGCGGGCTCGCCACAGGGCCGCGAACACGGCGGCCAGGAAGAGCTGGACCGCTCCCCACAGCCAGCCGGGCGGGAGCAGGTCGGCCATGCTCTCGTCGCCGGACGCCTCGGCGGCGGGATCGGTCGGAGAAGGGAGGTACCAGACGAGATGCTCGCGTGTCCCCAGGAGTTGGAGGGCCAACGACGCGTTGCCCTGTTCGTCGAGGGTCGCGTTGTGCAGGAAGTCGGCGCTGCCGGTGATGACGGTGTCGCCGTCGCCGTTTGGCAGGCGCAGCAGGGTGGGCGCTCCGTCCACCGGGTAGCAGGAGTCGATGCCTGCCGCCCCCTCCGTCGGGCGGTAGCGCAGGCCGCCCAGGTCGGCCTCGCCCGCGCGTCGCGCGTAGGCCGCCGAGCACTGCGGGGCGATCGTGCGGGGGGCGGTGCGGGCCTGCGTCTCCACCGACGGCGCGAGCGCGCTGACGGAGGTCGCGCCCGGGGCCAGCAGGACGGTCCGGCCTCCGCCCGAGGCCGTGGCCGCGCGCAGCACCTCCAGCTGACGACCGTTCAGCAGGTCGGGTCGGGCGACGAGCAGCGTGGTGTCGGGTGCGGTGGACCGCGCCGCCTCGGCCGTCGTGGTGACGACGGTGGTGTCCACACCGCGCTGGGCCAGAAGTTCCGCCACGGCCCGGGTGCCCTGCCGGTCGGCCGAGCGTGGGTCGAGAGCGCCGTGCTGCTCCCCGGAGCGGAGCACGGCGATGGCGAGGGCGCCCACGAGGAGGATCACGGTGGCGATCAGCAGGCCGCGCGACCGGTTCCAGACCTGGCGTGCGGTGGGGGAGAGCGACGTCGTCGCCGTTCGCGGTGCCGTGGTGGTGGACGTCATCGCGACCCGCCGTCCTGCCCGGCCGCGGCCGGGCGGGGGCGTGCCGTCGCGAGGGCCAGGTCGAGGGCGCGCAGTTCCTCGTACGCGGTCCGCGTCCCGGGCCGGTGGGCGTAGGTGACCTCGTCGAAGGCCCGGGCGGCGTCGAGCAGGGGCCCGGCGTGGCCCGGCAGGGCCCGGTCGGCCTCGGCGGCGGCCTCGTCCGCCGTGCGACCCGGCCGGGGGTCGAGGAGGGCGCGCTCCTCCAAGGCACGGACGACGGCACGCATACGTTCCTGAATGGCCGGGCCCCAGGCCCCGGTGGCCGCGTGGCGCTCGGCCGCTTCGCGGTGGTCGGCGGCGCTGCGCGGCGCCGCGTCGAAGAGCGAGCCGGGGCGGCCCTGCTCCGGGCGCCGCAGGGCTCCCAGCCGCAGCCGCAGGGCGATGAGCAGGGCCACCACCACGAGCGCGATGACCAGCAGGCCGGCCCAGCCACCGGGGGTGAGCGCGAGGGCGGAGCCCAGGATGTCGTCCAGTCGTTCGAGGACCCACTCCAGGGCGCGTTGCGCGGGCCCCGGTTCGTCGGCGCGGTACCCGGGCTCGGACAGTTCCCGTTCGGCGGCCTCCCGGGCGGCCTCGCGTCCGATGGTGACCGGAACGTCGTCGTCCCCCCGAGGGACGGGGGCGGCGGACGCCACCGCGGGCCCGCCCGCCGACACCGCCGTCACCGCGTCAGCCCGCGACGGTGCCGGGGCCGGGCTGCTGCGGCCCGTGGCCGGGTACGCCGGCGGCGCGGGCCAGCTCCAGGTCGAGAGCCTCCCGCCGGATGCGGGCGTCGATGTAGAGGAGGGCGGTGACCCCGGCGCTGAAGGGAAGCGTCAGCGTGGACGTCACGACCGCACCGATGGCCGTGACGATCAGGTACGGCCAGGTGAGCGTGGCCGGGACGTCGCCGAGCAGGCTGCCGCCGGGCGAGCCGTCCACGAGGGAGGCGAGCCCGCCGACCGGGACGGAGACGATCAGGCTCAGCACGAACACGAGCAGTGCCGCCAGGAGCTGGATGCCGAAGATCCGCCACCAGGAGCCGCGCACCAGCTTGCCCGAACGCCGCAGCGCGGCGATGACCGTACCGCGCTCCAGCATCAGCGCCGGTGCGGAGAGGCTGAACCGGACCCACAGCCACACCATGAGGACGAGGCCGCCCAGCGAACCGATCAGGAGGAAGAAGCTGCCGGCCAGGGTCGAACCGGCGGCCGCCAGCACCGCGCCGGGCAGGAGGCACAGGGCCAGCACGCCGAGGACGATCAGGGTCACGAGCAGGGTGAGCCCGAGCAGCTTCCCCAGCAGCGGACGGGCGTCGCGCCAGGCCTCTCCGATGGAGACCGGACGTCCCAGGACCGCCCGGCTGACGATCATGGTCAGCATGGCCGTGGCGATGACGGTGCCCACGACGGTCATCAGCCCGTGGACGGCCTCGCTGCCCAGCAGCGGGCCGAGGGCGTCGGACAACTCCTCCGCCGTCGGACTCGTGTCGTCCTCCAGCGCCAGGAACGCGCCCATGTCGCTGAACCAGAGCCCGGTCGCCACCGTCGTGACCAGTTGGACGAGGACGGCGATCCCCAGGGCGATGCCGAGCACCGGGCGCCAGTGGGCGCGCATGGTGGACACGGCGCCGTCGAGGACCTCCCCGACGCCGAGCGGACGCAGGGGGATGACGCCGGGCTTGGCGACGTGGGCGTACGGGGCGCCGTACTGCTGCGGGCCGCCCCAGCCGGGCCCCTGACCCCAGCCGGCCGGCGCGTCCGGCCGTCCGGGCGGGCTGCCGGGGGCGTCCCAGCCGGTGGGGCCGGCGGAGGGCGGCTGCTGCGCCGACCAGCCGGTGGGCGCGGGGCGGTCGGCCTGCGCGGGCCGCTCGCCGTGTTGCGGGCCGTCTCCCGCAGCGGGGGTGCCCTGGGCCTTGTCGCCGTGCGGCTCTGGCTCGGAAGACCCGGGCGAGGCCCAGCCCGGAGCGTCGTTCACTGGGGATCACCTCGGTCGCGGGGGCACTGGTAGGGGCCATCGTGCCATGGGCCCCCTGAGGTCGTGCCAGGCCCTGCCCCTGTGCGGGGTGAGCGGGCAGACTGTGCCAATGGCTGATCACGAAGTGAACGCAGTGCCCGTGCTGCGCTGGGAGGAGCCGCCCGAAGGCCCGGTGCTGGTCCTGCTGGACCAGACACGGCTGCCGGGGGAGGAGGTCGAGTGCTTCTGCACCGACGTCCCCGCCCTCGTCGCGGCGATACGCGCGCTCGTGGTGCGGGGGGCTCCGCTGCTGGGCGTCGTCGGCGGCTACGGGGTGGCCCTGGCGGCCGCCCGGGGCTTCGACGTCGAGGAGGCGTCGGAACAGTTGGCACAGGCCCGGCCGACGGCCGTGAACCTCGGCTACGGCGTGCGCCGGGTGCGCGGCGTCCATGAGCGGGCGCTGGCCGCCGGAGCGGGGCCGGAGGAGGCCGCCGCCGCCGCGCTCGCGGAGGCGCGGGCCGTGCACCGGGAGGAGGTCGAGGCCGGGGCGGCGATGGGGCGGCACGGCTGGGCGCTGCTGCGCGAGCTGCTGCCGGGCGGGGGTCTGCGCGTCCTCACCCACTGCAACACGGGCACCCTGGTCAGCGGGGGCGAGGGCACGGCCCTGGCCGTCGTCCGGGCCGCGCACCGGGCGGGTGCGCTGCGTCGGCTGTGGGTGGACGAGACGCGTCCGCTGTTCCAGGGGTCCCGGCTGACGGGCTGGGAGGCGGCCCGGTCCGGTATGGCGTACAGCGTGCTTCCGGACAACGCCGCCGGTTCCCTGTTCGCGGCCGGGGAGGTGGACGCGGTGGTCGTGGGAGCCGACCGGGTCGCGGCCGACGGTTCGGTCGCCAACAAGGTCGGCAGTTACCCGCTGGCGGTGCTGGCTCGTTACCATCACGTACCGTTCGTCGTGGTCGCTCCCCTCAGCACGGTGGACCCGGGGACCGAGGACGGCGCCGGGATCGAGGTCGAGCAGCGGGCGGGTCACGAGGTGACGGAGCTCGCGCCCGGCGTCTCGGTGGCCCCGCCGGGGGCGCGGGTCTACAACCCGGCCTTCGACGTCACCCCCGCTGAGCTGGTCACGGCACTCGTCACGGAGTCCGGAGTGGTGTCCCCGGTCACGCCCGAGGGGCTGGCGGAGTTGTGTTCCCGATCACGCACCCGAGCATCACAAACAGGTAATGGGATGATGAACGCATGAAAGGACGCGTCCTCGTCGTTGACGACGACACCGCGCTGGCGGAGATGCTCGGCATCGTGCTCCGTGGTGAAGGCTTCGAACCGTCGTTCGTCTCGGACGGCGACAAGGCACTCGCGGCGTTCCGGGAGACCAAGCCGGACCTCGTACTGCTGGACCTGATGCTGCCCGGCCGGGACGGCATCGAGGTGTGCCGACTGATCCGGGCCGAGTCCGGCGTCCCGGTGGTGATGCTGACGGCCAAGAGCGACACGGTGGACGTCGTCGTCGGGCTGGAGTCCGGCGCCGACGACTACATCGTCAAGCCCTTCAAGCCCAAGGAACTGGTGGCCCGTATCCGGGCGCGGCTGCGCCGTTCGGAGGAGCCGACGCCCGAGCAGCTCACCATCGGTGACCTGGTGATCGATGTCGCCGGGCACTCGGTGAAGCGCGACGGGCAGTCGATCGCCCTGACGCCGCTGGAGTTCGACCTCTTGGTCGCCCTGGCCCGCAAGCCCTGGCAGGTCTTCACCCGCGAGGTGCTGCTGGAGCAGGTCTGGGGCTACCGGCACGCGGCCGACACGCGGCTGGTGAACGTGCACGTCCAGCGGCTGCGCTCGAAGGTCGAGAAGGACCCGGAGCGGCCGGACATCGTGGTGACCGTCCGTGGTGTGGGGTACAAGGCGGGACCGGGCTGACATGGCCGGGGACGGTACCGCTCCGCCCGGTCCGAAGGCGGAGCGGACCGGCGGCACGACCGGCGGCGGGGTGTTCGCGCCGGTGCGCCGGGCCGGCCAGCTCCTCCCCGAGGGGCTGCTGGCCGAAGGCAGCACCGGAAGCCGTGCGCATCCCCTCTTCCGGATGTTCGTGCGCTGGGTGCGCCGCCCGCTGCTGCCCGCGCTGCGGCTGTGGCGGCGCAACCTCCAGTTGCGGGTGGTCGCGGCGACCCTGCTGCTGTCCCTGACGGTGGTGCTCGTGCTGGGCGTCGTGGTGTTCGGCCAGGTGCGCAACGGTCTGCTGGAGGCCAAGCAGCAAGCGGCCCAGAGCCAGGCCGCCGGGGGTTTCGCGGTGGCCCGGGAGCTGGCCGACAACGCGGCGGCCGCCGGCGGGACCGACGCCGAGAGTGGCCGCAACGTGCTGAACGCCGGCGCCTGGCTGACGCAGCTGGTCCAGCAGCTCGCCAGCGGCGGCCAGGGGGTCTACTCGGTCGTGGCACTCAGCTCCGACGACCAGACGCTGCCCTTCAGCGCCGACGAGAACTCCAACACCCGCGGGCCCCGGGCCTCGGGCGACGTGAAGCCCGAGGAATCCGTCACGCCCGAGCTGCGCCGCGAACTCGACGCCAGTCCGGACACCCACCAGCAGTACGGCGAGATCGTGCGTGCGCAGGGTGACCGGGAACCCGCGCTGATCATCGGCAAGCGGCTCAACGACGTCAACGGGAACCCGTACCAGCTGTACTACCTCTTCCCGTTCACGCCGGAGGAGAAGTCCCTGACCCTGGTCAAGGGCACGCTGGCGACGGCGGGGATCTTCCTCGTGGCCCTTCTGGGCGCCATCGCGTGGCTGGTCGTGCGGCAGGTGGTGACACCCGTCCGGATGGCCGCGGGCATCTCCGAGCGGCTCGCCGCGGGACGGCTCCAGGAACGGATGAAGGTCACGGGTGAGGACGACATCGCCCGGCTCGGCGAGTCCTTCAACAAGATGGCGCAGAGCCTGCAACTGAAGATCCAGCAGTTGGAGGAGCTGTCGCGGATGCAGCGGCGGTTCGTCTCGGACGTCTCGCACGAGCTGCGTACGCCCCTCACCACGGTCCGGATGGCCGCGGACGTCATCCATGAGGCGCGTGACTCCTTCGACCCGGTGACGGCGCGCTCCGCGGAACTGCTGCTCGGGCAGCTCGACCGGTTCGAGTCCCTCCTGGCGGAGCTTCTGGAGATCAGCCGTTTCGACGCCGGGGCCGCGGCCCTGGAAGCGGTGCCGACCGACCTGCGGGAGGTCGTGCACCGGGTGGTCGAGGGCGCCGAGCCGCTGGCCGACGCCAAGGGCACCCGCGTGACGGTGCTCGGCGCCGAGGAGCCGGTCGTCGCCGAGGCGGACGCCCGGCGGGTGGAGCGGGTGCTGCGGAACCTCGTGGTCAACGCGATAGAGCACGGTGAGGGCCGCGACGTGGTCGTCCGCCTCGCGGAGGGGGACCACGCGGTGGCCATCGCCGTGCGCGACTACGGGGTGGGGCTCAAACCTGGGGAGGCACAGCGGGTGTTCAACCGATTCTGGCGGGCCGACCCGGCCCGGGCCCGCACGACGGGCGGTACCGGGCTCGGCCTGTCCATAGCCGTCGAGGACGCGCGGCTGCACGGCGGCTGGCTGCAGGCGTGGGGGGAGCCGGGCGGCGGCTCGCAGTTCCGGCTCACGCTGCCGCGTGCGGCCGGAGAGGTGCTGCGCGGTTCGCCCATCCCGCTCGAACCGGCCGACTCGCGGCGCCGTTCGGCGGGAACGCGGGCCCCGGGCAGCGGCGGTCCGCCGTCGGCCCGGCCCGCGCTGCCTGCGGGCGCCCGGCCCCAGGGCACGGGGGGACGTCGCGATGAGGGCTGAACGCAGAGCGGCCGGCGCGGCGCTCACGGCCGGGCTCATGCTGCTCACCGGCTGTGCGTCCATGCCGTCCAGCGGGGAGGTGAAGCCCATCGAGGGAAACCAGCGCTCGGACGGTGACGCGACGGTCCGCGTCTTCGGCGTGCCTCCGCAGTCGGGGGAACGGCCTGCCCAGATCGTCCGCGGCTTCCTGGAGGCCACCACCAGCGACGAGGCCGAGTACGAGACCGCCCGCCAGTATCTGACCGAGGAGACGGCCGGGGAGTGGGACCCGTTCGCGGGGACGACCGTCGTCTCCGGAGGGCCCGACGTCCCGCCCGCAGGGGTGCTGCCGGACGCCGAGGAGAGCGGTTACACCGTCGAAGTCACCGGCACCCGTCTCGCCGAGGTGGACGGCAAGCACGCCTACGCCCCGGCGTCCGGGCCCTACCTGGGCGCCTTCCACCTCGTGGAGGAGGAGGGGGAGTGGCGCATCGACCAGCTGCCGGACGGCCTGGTCCTCGGCGAGGCGGACTTCGAGCGCATCTACCGCTCGGTGAACACCTACTACTACGCGGGGCTCGGCCCGCAGGCCGGAGACGTCCCGCGAGGGAAGAACCTGCTGGTCGCCGACCCCGTCTACGTGCGTCGCCGCATCGACCCGGTCACCGAGACCGTGCGGGCGCTGCTCGGCGGGCCGACGGACTGGATGCGCCCCATCGTCACCTCCGCGTACCCGACCGGTGTGCGGCTCGCCTCGGAGCAGACCCTCGCGCTGGACGACGCGGGAGCACTCCAGGTGAAGCTCACCAGCGGCGTCCAGGACCGGCCGCTGAGGGTGCAGCGCACGCAGTGCGAACGGATGGCGGCCCAACTGCTGCACACCGTGGATCACCAGTCCTCGGCGCGGGTCCACCGCGTGACCCTGCAGAACGAGCGTGGGGCGCGTCTGTGCGGCCTCGGGAACGAGGAGGCGCACCGGTACGCTCCCGGCGCGCTGAACGGGCGCGCGGCGATGCAGTACTACCTGGACGGTGACCGGCGCCTGGTCGCGCTCGGCGAGGCCCAGGAGAGCGGCATCCCGGTCGACGGTCCCTTCGGCACCGGCAGCCTGCCCATGCGGCACGTCGCGGTGAGCCGGAGCGAGACGCTGGCCGCCGGCGTCTCGCTCGACGGCGCCCGCCTGCACGTCGCACCGCTGCACTCGGACGTGCCGTTCCAGGCTCCGGTCCTGGTCAGCCGGGGGGAGAGCGAGTCGGCGCGGCTCACCGCGCCCAGCTGGGACGGGCTGGGCGACCTGTGGGTCGCCGACCAGGACCCGGAGGACCCCCGGCTGCTGCGGTTGCGGGACGGCGAGGGCACGCCGCAGCGGGTGGACGTCGACGGGCTCGGTGCGGGCCGCGTCGAGGCGCTGCGCGTGGCGGCGGACGGAGTCCGCATCGCCCTGCTGGTCCGCGAGGGCGACGCCGTCACGCTGATGCTGGGGCGGGTCGAGCGCGAGTACGACGACGACGGCCGGCCCCGGGTGAAGGTCACGGGGCTGCGCGACGTGGCGCCGCAGCTGGAGAACGTGGTCGCGGTCTCCTGGGCGGGAGGCAGCCGCATGGTGGTGGTCGGCAAGGAGGCCGGAGGCGTGCAGCAGGTGCGGGTCATGTCGACCGACGGTTCCCCGGGTACCCCGGCGAAGCTGCCGAACGTCAACAAGATCGAGAGCATCGCCGCTTCGGAGGACGAGGACAAGCCGCTGCTGGCCTTCTCCGCCGAGGGCATCGTGCGCCTTCCCCGCGACGGGGACTGGCAGGAGGTCACCGATGAGGGCTCCGCGCCGGTCTACCCGGGCTGACGTCCCTTGCCGCAGGGGGCTTGCCGGGACGCGCTCACCTGACTACTCTGCGTAGTCAGGTGAGGTCGGCGCGCGGTCGGCCGGAGGGGGCGTCATGCGTGATGCGGGGAATGTGGTGGCAGGAGCTCGTGGATCTGGTGCTGTCGGCCGAGTGCGCCGGGTGCGGCACGGCGCGCACGGGCCTGTGTGCGCCGTGCCGCGCGGTGGTGGAGGCCGGGCCGGTCCGGCGGGTGCGGCCGGGCGGTGCGGCCCGGGCGCGGTCGGGACTGCCGCCGGTGTACGCGGCCGGGCTGTACGTCGACGAGGTCAGGGCCGTGCTGCTGGCCCACAAGGAGCGCGGTGCTCTCCGGCTGGCGGCGCCGCTGGGGCGGGCCCTCGCCCGGGCCGCGCGGGTCCCGGTCGCCGCTCACGCGGGCCGGGCCGGGGCCGGGCCGCCCTCCGGCGGTGGCCCGTGGCTGCTCGTCCCGGTGCCGTCCGCGCGGCGTGCCGTGGCGGCCCGGGGCCACGACCCCGTGCGCCGACTCGCCGGGTCGGCCGTGGCGGAGCTGCGGCGGAGCGGAACACCGGCGCGGCTGCTGCCGGTGCTGCGTCGGCGGCGTGACGTCGCCGACCAGGCGGGTCTGGGGCCGCGGCAGCGGCGGAGCAACCTCGACGGGGCGCTGACCGTGCCGCCGACGGCCGCCCGGCTGCTCGGGCGGGGCCCGGTGGTGGTCGTGGACGACCTGATGACGACGGGGGCCACCCTCTCCGAGGCGGCCCGTGCGCTGTCGGCGGCCGGGGCCACCGTGACCGGGGCCGCGGTGGTCGCCGTGGCACCCACGCCGGGGTCGCGCCACAGCCGGATGCATGACCGGGGCGCGGCTGGGCATGGAATCGCATACCGGCGGTGAGCGTCCGTCGGGTGACGTGACAGCGAGAGGCAAGAGGACAGCTCATGAGGGGTACGCACCGGTAGGGGGTGCCGACCGTCCCCCAGTCGGGGTACGTTCGGTAATGAGAGAGCTGCGGGCCTCCTGGTAGGAGCCACCCCGGACTCTTCTCACAGCGGAGTCTGTGCGGCGGTGCCGTACACCACCGGATCCTCACCGGTCCCCCCTCTTCCGAGTGGGTGGCGATCTTCCCGACGGGGGAGAAGGAGGTGGAAGTCGCAACCCGACGTAGTGCCGGAGGGCGACCGGTCGGTACCGGAGCCATCCGGCTCAGTGCACCAAGGACGTGCTTCGTCCTCAGGGGCGGGCAGTCCGGGAACGGAGTTCTGCGTGGACATCGTCGTCAAGGGCCGTAAGACACAGGTACCCGAGCGGTTCCGTAAGCACGTGGCGGAGAAGCTGAAGCTGGACAAGGTCCAGAAGCTGGACGCCAAGGTGACCCGCTTGGACGTTGAGGTGTCCAAGGAGCACAACCCCCGCCAGGCCGACCGTTCCGACCGTGTGGAGATCACCCTCCGCCACCGCGGCCCGGTCATCCGGGCCGAGGCGGCGGCCAAGGACCCCTACGCGGCACTCGACCTTGCGGCGGAGAAGCTCGAGGAGCGACTGCGCAGGCGGCACGACAGGCGGACCTCGCGCCGTGGTTCCGCCCGCATTCCGGCCGCCGACGTCGCCGCCACCGTGCCCGGTGCCGCGACGCTCAACGGCAACGGCGAACTGGGCGCCTTCGAGGCCGACGTCAGCCAGGAGCCCTCCGTCAGGAAGGTCGGCCCCCTCGAAGTGGAGGGCGAAGGGCCGCTGATCTGCCGGGAGAAGACCCACAACGCCGCGCCGATGACGCTCGACCAGGCGCTCTACGAGATGGAGTTGGTGGGGCACGACTTCTACCTCTTCATCGACTCCGACACCAAGCTGCCGAGCGTGGTCTACCGCCGGCACGCCTACGACTACGGCGTCATCCACCTCAACCCCGACCCCTTCGCGGAGGAGATCCCGCCCGGCGCGGGGGGCTCTCTCGGCGGCTGAGCCCCGCCGCACCGGCACGACGCGGGCCGCGTCACCGCGAGGCCGTCAGGGCTTTCTCGGTGACGCGGCCCGCCGTCCGGACACGGCGGGCCGGTTCGGCCGCTCCGCAGGAGGCCGAGCCCCCGATAGCATGAGCGTCACGACCAACCGGCCTTCTGCCCAACCCGGTTGGCGCCGACCGGGCATGGCCAGCTGGGGGAGGAACGATGGCGGACGGCTTCGGGCCCACGATGCCCGCCGGTAGCCGGGGCGGCACCACTGCCGCTGTGCGGGGAACCGGGCGGTTCGAACGGCCTGAGCCGGTCCGCGTCCTGGTCGTCGACGACCACGAACTGTTCCGTCGCGGCCTGGAGATCGTGCTGCAGACGGAGGAGGACATCGAGGTCGTCGGTGAGGCGGGTGACGGCGCCGAGGCGGTCGAGAAGGCCGCCGACCTGCTGCCGGACATCGTCCTGATGGACGTGCGCATGCCCCGGCGCGGCGGCATCGAGGCCTGCACCGCGATCAAGGAGGTCGCCCCGAGCGCGAAGATCGTCATGCTGACGATCAGCGACGAGGAGGCCGACCTCTACGACGCGATCAAGGCGGGCGCGACCGGGTACCTGCTGAAGGAGATCTCCACGGACGAGGTGTGCGCCGCCATCCGTGCCGTCGCGGACGGTCAGTCGCAGATCAGCCCTTCCATGGCGGCCAAGCTGCTGACCGAGTTCAAGTCGATGATCCAGCGCACCGACGAGAGCAAGCTCGTCCCGGCGCCGCGGCTGACGGACCGCGAGCTGGAGGTGCTGAAGCTCGTGGCGACCGGCATGAACAACCGGGACATCGCCAAGGAGCTGTTCATCAGTGAGAACACCGTGAAGAACCACGTGCGCAACATCCTGGAGAAGCTGCAGCTGCACTCCCGGATGGAAGCCGTCGTCTACGCGATGCGGGAGAAGATCCTCGAGATCCGGTGACGGCCCGTCCCTGCCGAGCCCGGTTCAGTCGGCGGGGGCCGGGAGTGTGGTGGCGAGTTCGGCGCGCAGTGCTCCGGCCAGGGTCACGTCGTCGCAGCGTTCCACCCGGACGTCGTCGCAGCCCACCCACGTGGCCGCCTCGACCAGGGCGGCGGCCATGGGGGCGACGGCGCGGCGCCCGGCCATGGAGACCTGGCGGGCCACGAGTGTCCTGCCCTCCCGGGCCGGATCCACCCGGCCCACCAGCCTGCCGCCCGCCAGGAGGGGCATGGCGAAGTAGCCGTGCACGCGCCGGGGCCTCGGGACGTACGCCTCCAGCCGGTGGGTGAAGCCGAAGACCCGCTCCGTGCGCGGCCGGTCCCAGACCAGTGAGTCGAACGGGGAGAGCAGGGTCGTGCGGTGCCTGCCGCGCGGCGGGGACGCGAGTGCCGCCGGGTCGGCCCAGGCCGGTTTGCCCCACCCCTCGACCTCGACCGGCACGAGCGGTGTGTCGGGGAGCACCGCGTCGACCTGGGCGCCCCTGAGCCGGTGGTAGTCCGCGAGGTCGGCCCGGGTCGCCACCCCGAGGGCGGCACCGGCCTGGCCGACCAGCCGGCGCAGGCACTCCGCGTCGTCGAGGTCGTCGTGGAACAGCGTGCCGGGAACGGCCCGCTCGGCCAGGTCGTACACCCGCTTCCAGCCGCGCCGCTCGGCGCAGACGACCTCGCCGGTGTCCAGCAGCCACTCGACGGCGATCTTCACCTCGGACCAGTCCCACCACACGCCGCCGTTCTTCGCACCGCCGAGCTCCGACGCGGTGAGGGGGCCGTCGGCCCTCAGCCGGTCGCGCACCCGGGCGCAGACCGCGTCCCGCTCCGCGAGGTCGTGCCAGCGGCGGCCCCGTGCGCGCAGCGCGCGCCTGCGGAACGAGAAGAAGGGCCACTCCTCGACGGGCAGCACACACGCGGCGTGCGACCAGTACTCGAAAGCGTGACGCTCCGACCAGTACGCCGCCTCCACCGCCTCCCGGCCGACGGCACCCAGCCGGGCGTAGGGGACCAGCTCGTGCGAGCGGGCCAGCACCGAGATGGTGTCCAGTTGCACCGCACCGAGCCGCCGCAGTACGCCCCGCACCCCCGCCCGGCGGTCGGGGGCGCCCAGGAACCCCTGGGCGCGCAGGGCGAGACGACGGGCGTCGTCGGCGGACAGGGACAGTGCGGGCGCGGACGTCATGGGCCCCACGGTAGGAGGGACGACTGACAACGCGTCCGTCCCCCGGGCGCCTGACGGAGCCCCGGGTGGCTCAGGGGGGTGACGGGTTCCCTGCCGGGACGGTGCCACCGTCGGCGTGGGTCCACCGGGTCGGAGCGGCACCTTCCGGGGGTCCGGCACGTTGGGGGTACAGGGGCGCGCGCCCCTCGCATACGATGGCCGGTGCGGCGTGCTTTCGGCAGGAGAGGCCCTCGGCAGGGAGAGGGAGGGATCAGCCGAGCATCGCACCACCGTGCCAGGCCCGACCGGCAAGGAGACCATCCCCAGTGTCCGTCTTCAACAAGCTCATGCGTGCAGGCGAAGGCAAGATCCTGCGCAAGCTGCACCGCATCGCGGACCAGGTGAATTCCATCGAAGAGGACTTCCTGGACCTCTCCGACGCCGAGCTCCGGGCCCTGACCGACGAGTACAAGGAGCGGTTCGCCGACGGCGAGTCGCTGGACGACCTGCTGCCCGAGGCCTTCGCGACCGTACGGGAGGCCGCCAAGCGGGTCCTGGGCCAGCGCCACTACGACGTGCAGCTCATGGGCGGCGCGGCGCTGCACCTCGGCTACGTCGCGGAGATGAAGACCGGTGAGGGCAAGACCCTCGTCGGTACCCTGCCCGCCTACCTCAACGCCCTGTCCGGCGCGGGCGTGCACCTGATCACGGTCAACGACTACCTGGCCCAGCGCGACTCCGAGACCATGGGCCGGGTCCACAAGTTCCTCGGCCTGGACGTCGGGTGCATCGTCGCGAACATGACGCCGGCGCAGCGCCGCGCGCAGTACGCGTGCGACATCACCTACGGCACGAACAACGAGTTCGGCTTCGACTACCTGCGCGACAACATGGCCTGGTCGAAGGAGGAGCTGGTCCAGCGCGGCCACAACTTCGCCATCGTCGACGAGGTGGACTCGATCCTCGTCGACGAGGCCCGCACGCCGCTGATCATCTCCGGCCCGGCCGACTCCGCGACGAAGTGGTACGGCGACTTCGCGAAGCTGGTCAAGCGCCTGGAGCGCGGCGAGCCCGCCGACGTCCGGCTCCAGAAGCCGGAGACGGGCGACTACGACGTCGACGAGAAGAAGCGCACGGTCGGCATCCACGAGTCGGGCGTCGCCCGCGTGGAGGACTGGCTGGGCATCGACAACCTCTACGAGTCCGTCAACACGCCGCTGGTGGGCTACCTGAACAACGCCATCAAGGCCAAGGAGCTCTACAAGAAGGACAAGGACTACGTCGTCATCGACGGCGAGGTCATGATCGTCGACGAGCACACCGGTCGTATCCTCGCCGGCCGCCGCTACAACGAGGGCATGCACCAGGCGATCGAGGCGAAGGAGGGGGTGGACATCAAGGACGAGAACCAGACGCTCGCCACGATCACCCTGCAGAACTTCTTCCGCCTGTACGACAAGCTCGCCGGCATGACCGGTACGGCGATGACCGAGGCCGCCGAGTTCCACCAGATCTACAAGCTCGGCGTGGTCCCGATCCCGACGAACAAGCCGATGGTCCGGAAGGACCAGGCGGACCTCATCTACCGCACCGAGGTGGCGAAGTTCGACGCCGTGGTGGAGGACATCGCCGAGAAGCACGAGAAGGGGCAGCCGATCCTCGTCGGCACCACCTCGGTCGAGAAGTCCGAGTACCTCTCGCAGCAGCTCAAGAAGCGGGGCGTGAAGCACGAGGTGCTGAACGCGAAGAACCACGAGCGTGAGGCCCACATCGTCGCGGAGGCCGGCCGCAAGGGCTCCGTCACGGTGGCGACGAACATGGCCGGCCGCGGTACCGACATCCAGCTCGGCGGGAACGCCGACGCCATCGCCGAGGCCGCGCTGCGCGCGCAGGGCTACGACCCGCAGGAGCACATCGAGGAGTGGGCCGCCGCGCTGCCCGCCGCCCTGGAGCAGGCCGAGGAGGCCGTCAAGGCGGAGCACGACGAGGTCAAGAAGCTCGGCGGGCTCTACGTCCTGGGCACCGAGCGGCACGAGTCGCGCCGTATCGACAACCAGCTCCGCGGCCGTAGCGGTCGGCAGGGCGACCCGGGCGAGTCCCGCTTCTACCTGTCCCTCGGCGACGACCTGATGCGGCTGTTCAAGGCGCAGATGGTCGAGCGGGTGATGGCCATGGCGAACGTCCCCGACGACGTGCCGATCGAGAACAAGATGGTCACCCGCGCCATCGCCTCCGCTCAGTCGCAGGTCGAGCAGCAGAACTTCGAGATCCGCAAGAACGTCCTGAAGTACGACGAGGTGCTCAACCGGCAGCGCGAGGTCATCTACGGTGAGCGCCGCCGCGTCCTGGAGGGGGAGGACCTGCACGAGCAGGTGCGCCACTTCATGGACGACACGATCGAGGCGTACGTCCAGGCGGAGACGGTCGAGGGATTCGCCGAGGAGTGGGACCTCGACCGGCTGTGGGCCGCGTTCAAGCAGCTCTACCCGATCTCGGTGACGGTGGCCGACCTGGAGGGGGAGGTCGGCGAACGCGAGGGGCTGACCGCCGAGTTCCTCGTCGAGGCCGTCAAGGAGGACATCCACGGCCAGTACGACGCCCGGGAGAAGGAGCTGGGCGAGGAGATCATGCGCGAGCTGGAGCGCCGGGTCGTGCTGTCCGTCCTGGACCGCAAGTGGCGTGAGCACCTCTACGAGATGGACTACCTCCAGGAGGGCATCGGCCTGCGCGCGATGGCCCAGAAGGACCCGCTGGTCGAGTACCAGCGCGAGGGCTTCGACATGTTCCAGGCCATGATGGAGGGCATCAAGGAGGAGTCGGTCGGCTACCTGTTCAACCTGGAGGTGCAGGTCGAGCGGCAGGTGGAGCAGGTACCGGTGCAGGAGTCGCGGCAGGAGGAGGCCCCGAAGGACGCCGTTCCGGCGGGGGCCCGCCCGGCCATCAGGGCCAAGGGGCTGGACGCGCCGCAGCGTCCGGACCGCCTGCACTTCTCCGCCCCCACCGTGGACGGCGAGGGCGGTGTCGTCGAGGGCGACTTCGTGGCGGAGGACGCCGACGGTCCGACGGCGCGTTCCTCCGGCGACGGGATGACGCGTGCGGAGCGGCGCAAGGCGCAGAAGAGCGGTGGCCGTCGCCGCAAGAAGTGAGCCGAGCGTGACGGGAGGGGCCGGAGACCGCCGCAGTGGTCTCCGGCCCCTCCGGCGTCAGGTGCGGCAGCTCAGATCCGACTCGACGGCGGCGCACCGCCACCGGCGGTCCGGTGCCTGTTCGAGTCGGAAGGCCAGGGCGCGGGTGCGCTCCCCGACGCGCACCCGCGCGTAGGCCTCCAGCACCCCGGGGCCGGGGGTGGACGCGCCGACCTGGAGGAGTGCGGGTTCCCGCCCCGGCCGCGTCCCCGCGAGCGGCGCCAGCGGTGCGATGCGCAGGAGGTCGTCGTAGGCACGTCCCTCGACGTGACCGAGCAGACTGTGCACGGGCCGCTGTCCGCTGAGGACCTGGAGCAGCCGGTGTGCGAACCAGTAGTGCGGCAGCCGGTCCCGTGCGCTGCGGCGGGCTGCGGCCAGCGCCGACCGTGAGGGTCGTCGGCTGTCCTGGCGACCGGGCGGCCGGCTGGTGTGTGTGGTGATCATGGTGATTCCCCGTGAAGCGGCGTGAGATGAACGGAAGCTGCGCTACTGGCCAGTAGCTTTGGTCACTCTTTGTATCCGTGACGTCACGTTCGTGCAACGCCGCGCCTGTCGCGCGTCGGCCGTTGCCCACGTTCACCCGTTCCGGCGTCCGGCGCTCACCCCTTGACCGGTGACCCGACTGACCTGCGGTGCGGCCGGGCCCGCTCGGCGGGCGAGCGGGCCCGGGGGCCGTATCCTGGCGGGCAGTCCGGTGCCCGGCCTCACACGAAAGCGGCAGTCCATGCGCCTCTACGTCCCCCTGACCCTGCCCCGGCTGGCCGTGGCGCACCGGCGGGGCGAGCTCGGCCCCGCCCCGCTCGCCGCCTTCGCGGTCACGCCCGCGCTGCGCGCGTGGTGCGCGTCCGACGACGTCGAGGAGCTGGAGTACGCGGCCCTCGGTGCGGCGGCGCTGGGCTCCCTGCGGCTGCTCGCGGACGACCCGGCGGCACCCCGGCGCCGCGTCGTGGTGGCGGTCGACGTCGCCGACCGTGCCGTCTCCGTCGCCGACCGGGGGTCGGACGACGACGCCGTCGGCCGGGTCCGGGTGGACGGGACCGTGCCGCTGGCCGAGGCGGCCGCCGTGCACGTCGACGCCGGGGACGCCGTGGCCGACGTCACCGCCGCGGTCGGGGCGCTGCACGCGGCGGACGGGGGCGACGAGGTCGCGCGTCACGCGGTGGACGGGGCGGAGGGCCACGAGCTGCTCTGGTACGCCACGCAGGAGCTGGGCGACCTGCTCTGAGCGGCGGGCCCGCCGGGGGCGGGCCCGGCCGCGTGTCGGTGCCTGCGGGTACCGTCGAGTGCATGCATGGGGAGACCACTCACATCGTCTGGGACTGGAACGGCACGCTCCTGCACGACATCGACGCCGTCATCGAGGCGACGAACCTGGCCTTCGCCGAGGTCGGCATGGAGCCGGTGACGCTGGAGCGCTACCGCGAGCTGTACTGCGTGCCGGTGCCGCGCTTCTACGAGAAGCTGACCGGCCGGATTCCCACGGACGAGGAGTTCGCCGTGCTGAACGAGTGCTTCCACCGGCACTACTTCGACCGGGTCGACACGGTGACGCTCACGCTGGGCGCGGCCGAGCTGCTCGCGGCGCGGCAGGCCGCGGGCGGCACCCAGTCGCTGTGCTCCCTCGCGCCGCACGACCACCTCGTACCCCTGGTGCGCAGGCACGGCATCGAGGGCCGCTTCACGCGGGTCGACGGCCTCGCCACCCCGCTGTCGGGGCACGGGAAGGCCGCGCACATGGCCCGGCATCTGGCGTCGCTGACGGACGTCGACCCGCGGCGCACGGTGGTCATCGGCGACGCCGTGGACGACGCGCTGGCCGCCCGGCACGTCGGGGCGCGGGCCGTCCTGTACACGGGGGGCTCCCACAGTCGGGCCAGCCTGGCGGAGGCCGGCGTTCCGGTGGTCGACACGCTGGCGGAGGCCGTGGCGGAGGCGGAGCGCATGGCCCGGTAAGGCACGTGTCGCGTGACGGGGCTGTCCAGACCGTCAAACTTCCGGCCCCGCTTTTGTACACATACGGACCATGACGCGCCCCCGGCCCGGGGAGATAGCCTTACCCCGTGATCAGCGCCATAGCCGTGCCCGGGGACGTAGGCGACGTGGCCCTCCCCGTACTCCGCCCGCGACGTCGCGAGGCAGTGCCGGTTGCTGATCGAGTTTCCCGGCATACCGTCGAACTGGAACGGCCCGCGAGGGCGTCGACGTCTTGCCCTGTACGACCGGACACCCCATCTGACGTCACGCAACGGCGCGCGACAGGAGCCAGAGGACATGCAGACCAAGCTGGACGAAGCCAAGGCCGATCTGCTCGGGCGAGCCGCCCAGGCCGCTGAGGGCAGCCCCACCGGGAGTCTCCCGGTGCAGGGGCTGACGCCGGAGGCGCTGGGTGCGTATCTCCAGCGCTACTACCTGCACACGGCACCGGAGGACCTGGCCGACCGAGAGCCCGTGGACGTGCTGGGAGCCGCCCTCTCGCACCACCGGCTCGCCCAGCAGCGTCCCCAGGGCACGGCGAACGTCCGGGTCTACACCCCCTCCGTCGAGGAGAACGGCTGGACCTGCACCCACACGGTCGTGGAGGTCGTCACCGACGACATGCCCTTCCTCGTCGACTCGGTCACCAACGAGCTGACCCGCGAGGACCGGGGCATCCACGTCGTCATCCACCCGCAGGTGATCGTCCGCCGCGACGTGACCGGCAAGCTGCTGGAGGTGCTGGACGCCGGGCGTGACCCGCTCTCCCCGGAGCCGAGCACCCACCGGCCCGAGCAGCTGCCGCCGGACGCCGTCACCGAGTCCTGGATCCACGTCGAGATCGACCGGGAGACGGACGCCACCGACCTCCAGCAGATCACCCTCGACCTCCGCCGCGTCCTGTCCGACGTCCGGGAGGCCGTCGAGGACTGGCGCAAGATGCGCGGGACGGCCCTGGCCATCGCCGACGAGCTCCCGAACGAGCCCACCGACGACCTGTCCGAGCAGGAGGTCACCGAGGCGCGCCAGCTGCTGCGCTGGCTCGCCGACGACCGCTTCACCTTCCTCGGGTACCGCGAGTACGAGCTGGCGCGGTCCACCGACGAAAGCGGGGAGCGGTCGGACGTGCTCAAGTCGGTGCCCGGCACCGGCCTGGGCATCCTGCGGGCGGACCCGACGCACACCGCC
Organism: Streptomyces chumphonensis; assembly: GCF_014779715.1. GTDB lineage: Bacteria > Actinomycetota > Actinomycetes > Streptomycetales > Streptomycetaceae > Streptomyces > Streptomyces chumphonensis. The sequence continues at coordinate 1,236,538 of NZ_JACXYU010000001.1, read as the reverse complement.
GACGCCGAGGGGCACCCCGTCTCGCCGTCGTTCAACCGGCTGAGTCCCGACGCCCGCGCCAAGGCGCACGAGCGCAGGCTGCTGGTGCTGACCAAGGCCAACAGCCGTGCGACCGTGCACCGCTCCTCGTACCTCGACTACGTCGGGGTGAAGAAGTTCGACGCCGACGGGAACGTCGTGGGCGAGCGCCGCTTCCTGGGCCTCTTCGCCGCGTCCGCCTTCGTCGAGAGCGTCCGGCAGATCCCCGTGATCCGCCGCAAGGTCGAGGCCGTGCTCTCGCACGCCGGCTTCACGCCCGACAGCCACGACGGCCGGGACCTGCTCCAGATCCTGGAGACCTACCCGCGCGACGAGCTGTTCCAGATCCCGGTGGACGAGCTGCGTTCCATCGCGATCTCCGTCCTGTACCTCCAGGAGCGCCGCCGCCTGCGGCTGTTCCTCCGTCAGGACGAGTACGGCCGGTACTACTCCGCGCTCGTCTACCTCCCGCGCGACCGCTACACGACGAACGTGCGGCTGCGGCTCATCGACATCCTGCGGGAGGAACTGGGCGGCACCAGCGTCGACTTCACCGCCTGGAACACCGAGTCGGTCCTCTCCCGGCTGCATTTCGTCGTCCGTGTCGAGCCGGGCTCGCGGCTGGGCCGCCTGACCGACGCCGACGCCGACCGCATCGAGCACCGCCTCGCCGAGGCGGCGCGCTCCTGGGCCGACGGCTTCGCGGAGGCCCTGGTCGCCGAGTGCGGCGAGGAGCGGGCCGCCGAGCTGGGCCGCCGCTTCGGCACCCTCGGCAACAACGGGTTCCCCGAGGGCTACAAGGAGGACTTCTCCCCCCGCGCGGCCGTCGCCGACCTCCAGCACCTGGCGCAGCTGGACGAGACCGGCGAGGACTTCGCGCTGAGCCTGTACGAACCGGTCGGCGCCGCTCCCGGCGAACGCCGCTTCAAGATCTACCGGACCGGTGAGCCCGTCTCGCTCTCCGCCGTCCTGCCCATCCTCCAGGCGATGGGCGTGGAGGTCGTGGACGAGCGGCCCTACGAGCTGCGTACGGCCGACGGCACCCGGGTGTGGATCTACGACTTCGGGCTGCGGCTGCCGGAGCCCAGCGCGGACGCCCTGGGCGAGGACGCCCGCCGGCGCTTCCAGGACACCTTCGCCGCCGTCTGGCGCGGACAGGCCGAGAACGACGGCGTCAACGCCCTCGTGCTGGCCGCCGGACTGACCTGGCGGCAGGCCATGGTGCTGCGTGCCTACGCCCGCTACCTGTGGCAGGCGGGCGCGAAGTTCGGCCAGGCCACCATGGAGGAGACGCTCCGGCGCAACGTCCACACGACCCGGCTGCTGGTGAGCCTGTTCGAGGCGCGCCTCGCCCCGGAGCGGCAGCACGCGGGGCGGGAACTGCTCGACGGGCTCCTGGAGGAGCTGGACGGCGCCCTGGACCAGGTGGCCAACCTGGACGAGGACCGCATGCTGCGCTCCTTCCTCACCGTCATCAAGGCCACCCTGCGCACCAACTACTTCCAGCGCACCGACGACGGCGAGCTGCACGACTACGTGTCGATGAAGCTCGACCCGCAGGCGATTCCCGACCTGCCCGCACCGCGTCCCTCCTACGAGATCTGGGTGTACTCGCCCCGGGTGGAGGGCGTGCACCTGCGCTTCGGCAAGGTCGCCCGGGGCGGTCTGCGCTGGTCGGACCGCAAGGAGGACTTCCGCACGGAGATCCTCGGCCTGGTGAAGGCCCAGGAGGTCAAGAACACGGTCATCGTGCCCGTCGGCGCGAAGGGCGGATTCGTCGGCAAGCGGCTGCCGGACCCGGCCGCGGACCGGGACGCGTGGCTGGCCGAGGGCATCGCCTGCTACCGCACCTTCATCTCCGGGATGCTGGACATCACCGACAACCTGCTGAACGGCGAGGTGCTGCCGCCCAAGGACGTCGTCCGGCACGACGAGGACGACACGTACCTCGTCGTCGCCGCCGACAAGGGGACGGCCACCTTCTCCGACATCGCCAACGAGGTCGCCGTCTCCTACGGCTTCTGGCTGGGCGACGCCTTCGCCTCCGGCGGCTCGGCCGGCTACGACCACAAGGGCATGGGCATCACCGCGCGCGGCGCCTGGGAGTCCGTCAAGCGGCACTTCCGCGAGCTGGACCACGACACCCAGACCCAGGACTTCACGGTCGTCGGCGTCGGCGACATGTCCGGTGACGTCTTCGGCAACGGCATGCTGCTGAGCGAGCACATCCGCCTGGTCGCCGCCTTCGACCACCGGCACATCTTCGTCGACCCCGATCCGGACGCCGCGACCTCGTACGCGGAGCGCCGCCGGCTGTTCGAGCTGCCCCGGTCCTCCTGGGCGGACTACGACACCGACAAGATCTCCGCGGGCGGCGGCGTCTTCCCGCGCAGCGCCAAGTCGGTGCCTGTCTCACCGCAGCTGCGCGAAGCCCTCGGCCTGGAGTCCTCCGCGACGAAGCTGACGCCGTCGGAGCTGATGCAGGCCATCCTCCAGGCGCCCGTCGACCTGCTGTGGAACGGCGGCATCGGCACGTACGTGAAGGCGTCGAGCGAGAGCCACCAGGACGTCGGCGACAAGGCCAACGACGCGATCCGTGTCGACGGCAGCGACGTGCGGGCCCGCGTCGTCGGCGAGGGCGGCAACCTCGGCCTCACCCAGCTCGGGCGGATCGAGTACGCCCTGTGCGGCGGCAGGGTCAACAACGACGCGATCGACAACTGCGCCGGGGTGGACACCTCCGACCACGAGGTCAACATCAAGATCCTCCTCAACGCCGTCGTCGGCAACGGGGACATGACCGTCAAGCACCGCAACGCCCTGCTGGCCGAGATGACGGACGAGGTCGGCGAGCTGGTCCTGCGCACCAACTACGCGCAGAACGTGGCGCTGGCCAACGCGCTGGAGACGGCCCCCGGCCTGCTCCAGGCCCACGCCCGCTTCATGCGCGCCCTCTCCCGCTCGGGTCGTCTGGACCGCTCCCTGGAGCACCTGCCCTCCGACCGGCAGATCCGGGAGCGGCAGACCAGCGGGCAGGGCCTCACCCAGCCCGAGCTGGCGGTGCTGCTGGCCTACGCCAAGATCACCGTCACCGAGGCGCTGATCGGCACCGACCTGCCCGACGACCCCTACCTGCGGAGGCTGGCCCACTCCTACTTCCCGGGTGCGCTGCGCGAGCGGTTCCCCGAGGAGATCGACCACCACGCGCTGCGCCGTCAGATCGTCACCACCGTGCTCGTCAACGACACGGTGAACACGGGCGGTTCGACGTTCCTGCACCGGCTTCGGGAGGAGTCGGGGGCCACGACCGAGGAGATCGTGCGCGCGCACACCGCCGCACGGGCCATCTTCGACATGTCCCGGGTGTGGGACGAGGTCGAGACGCTCGACAACCGGGTGGCCGCCGAGACGCAGACCCGCATCCGGCTGCACAGCCGCCGCCTCGTGGAGCGCGCCACCCGCTGGCTGCTGGGCAACCGCCCGCAGCCGCTCCTGCTCGCCGAGACCGTGGAGGTCTTCAGCGAGCGGGTGGAGACGGTCTGGTCGCAGCTCCCCGCCCTGCTCAAGGGCGAGGACCTGGCCTGGTTCGAGGCGATCCACGAGGAGCTGGAGAACGCGGGCGTGCCCTCGGAGCTGGCCCGCCGCGTCGCCGGATTCTCCTCGGTCTTCCCGGCCCTGGACATCGTGGCCGTCGCCGACCGCACCGGACGCGAGCTCCTGGACGTCGCCGAGGTGTACTACGACCTCGCCGACCGGCTGAACATCACCCAGCTCCAGGACCGCGTCAGCGAGCTGCCGCGCGCCGACCGGTGGCAGTCCATGGCCCGGGCCGCGATCCGCGAGGACCTGTACGCCGCGCACCAGCTGCTCACGGCGGACGTGCTGTCGGGCGGCGACGCCACGGCCACCGCCGAGCAGCGGTTCAAGGCGTGGGAGGAGAAGAACGCCGCGATCCTCGGGCGGGCCCGGGCGACGCTGGAGGAGATCCACAGCTCCGAGACGTTCGACCTGGCGAACCTGTCGGTCGCCATGCGCACCATGCGCACCCTGCTGCGCAGCAACCGCTGACGGGACGGCACACGAGCGCGGGCCGGACGGGGAGCAGCCCGTCCGGCCCGCGCTCGTGTGGCCGCGTCCTACACGCCGGAGCGCGTGGAACGCAGGGTCTCCGCAGGACGCACGACGCGCGGCGCGGACGGGGGCAGCGGGGCCGGCCTGCGCTCGTGCGGCGGGACGACGGGCGCGAGCCCGGCGCCGTCCAGGAAGACGGCCCGCACGACGCGCTCGGCCGCGTGCCCGTCGTCGTACGGGCAGAACCGCTCCCGGAACGCCGCCCGCAGCTCCGCGCCCTGCGGCGCCCGCCAGGCGCCGCTGTGGAAGAGCCGCACCAGCGTCGGAAGGTCGCGGACGACCGGGCCGGGCGGCGCGGTGGTGAGGTCGAAGTAGGTGCCCCGGGTGGCCCGGTAGGTCTCCCAGTCGTCGGCGTGGATGACGATGGGTCGGTCCAGGTTGGCGAAGTCGAACATCAGCGGCGCGTAGTCGGTGACCAGGACGTCGGCCGCCAGGCACAGCCGGGTCGCCGAACGGTGGGGGCCGCGCGGCGCGCCGCCGTCCAGCACGGTGAAGCCGGGGCCGAGCGTGTGGGCGAGCCGGGCCGGGTCCAGCCGGGGCCGCCCGTGCGGGTAGTCCCGTTCGGCGGGTGCGTACAGGACGGCCACGGTGCCGGGCGGCACGCCGAGCTCGGTCCGGATGCGGGCGACGTCGTCGGCCGTGGCCCGGTACATGACGTCGTTGCGCGGCGCGCCGTACTCCAGCGTCGTGTACGCGCCGGGGTAGGCCCGTTCGCGGGCGAGGGTGGAGTGCCGGTTGGCCGAGACGCTGTAGTCCCACGCGTCGATGCGGGACAGGAGCGTCGCGAAGTCGGTACCGAGCCCGGCCACCGGGTGGTGGCCGAGGTCCAGGCCCTCCCGGGCGAGCGGCGTGCCCACGTGGGTGCGCACGAGGATCTGGCCCTGCCGCTTGCGCAGCCCCGGCTCGACGTCGCCGCTGGTCACCAGGTACTTCGCCCGTGCCAGGGCGCGCCGGTGCGCCGCCGAGCCCGGCTGGAGGCGCCGCACCCTGCGGTGCAGGTCCGGTGCCTCCTCGGCGGTGCCCACCCAGGCGGTGCGCAGCCCGGGGACGAGCCGGCGGGCGGTGGCCTCCAGCGCGGCCGGGTCACCCGCGTAGCCGCCCTCGGCCGGGGCGGCGAAGACGGCGAGCGCCGGGTCGACGCGCCGGCGCAGGTGGATCCGGTAGTACGTCCGCAGCAGCGGGCCCCGCACGGCGCGAACGGCGGCGCGCAGTCGGCGCCGCAGGCTTCCCGCCGCCCACAGCAGGCGGAACGTGCGCCGGGCGCCGAGTCGGAGCAGCAGGTGCCGCAGGTCGGTGCGGCCGGCGGCGTCCCGGTAGCGCGCGCACTGCTTGCCACTGCGCCGGAAGAACTCCGCGCGGGCGGAACGCGGCAGCCGTCCGGGGGCCAGGATGACGGAGACCAGGTGGTCGCTCATACGGCGGTAGAGGATCGGCCGCCACCGGGCGAACCGCTGCTGTTCGCCGACGAGCGCGAAGACGCGGTCGTACTGGCCGAAGACGTCGAAGTGCCGCCGGGGCGCCTGCGCCAGCAGCCCGCCGGACCTGCGGCGCCGGTGCTGGACGCACACGCGGTCCAGCACGGTGACGGCCTCGGCCGTCAGCAGCGTCCACCAGGTGAAGGGCACGCCCTCGTAGGCGCCGGGTGGGAACCGCAGGCCGCCCCGGAGCAGGAACTCCCGCCGGTAGGCCTTGTTCCAGGCGACGGCGGGGAGGCGGAGCAGCCCCGGCCGGTCCTGTGCGCGGAAGACCTGCGGCTCGCGGTGGTCCAGCATGCCGGCGGGGACGCTGCGTTCGATGCGGCCGTGCCAGAAGGCGCGCTCGTGGTCGAAGACGAGGACGTCGGGCCCCGCGGTGTCCTCCAGCCGGTCGGCGACGGCCTGGAGCGCGCCGGGGGCCAGCGCGTCGTCGCTGTCGAGGAAGAGGACGTAGTCGCCGCGCGCGTGCGCCATCCCGGCGTTCCGGGCCGGTCCCGGCCCGCCCGGTTCCGCCAGCCGCAGCACCGTCACCCGCCGGTCGGTCCCGGCCGCCTCGGCCAGGAGGCCGCCGCATCCGTCGGGGGAGCCGTCGTCCACCGCGAGGAGCTCGAAGTCGGTGAAGGACTGGGAGAGGACGGACTCCAGGCACTCGGGCAGGTAGGCGTGGACCTGATGGGCGGGAACGATGATGCTGAAGCGGGGCACGGCACACATCCCAGGGGTGGGCGCGGTCACGGGGCCGGTCTGTTAAGCCGATAATGCGTGGCGCGCACGCGGTGCCACGCCATCCGGACCACCGCACCGCGTTTCCCACCCGACCGGCCGACCCCGGAGTACCCCATCCGTGGGAGGCCGCCCCCACCCCCCCCGCTACACCAGCGGCGGCACCGGCACCGCCCCCGACTCGGCCGTCGCCCGCTCCATCGCGCTGGCCAGCAGCGCCAGGTCGGTCGGACCGTTGCCCAGCTCACGGACGGGCCGCCGGGTCGGCGGGTCACCGGCCCGCCCCCAGTCCAGCGGCAGCACCGTGGGGCGCTGCGTCGCCGTGCGGGGGATACGGGCGGTCACGCGCCCCGCCTGGAACGGTGTCGAGGAGCCGTCCGGGCGGTGCAGCACCCCGCGACCGGCCGGGCCGCCCCCGTCCGGGGAGCCGCCGAGGGCGACGCGCAGCGCCGACCCCTGGTCCGCCGCGGTGTGGGCGGTCCGGTCCGGCCGGCCCGTGGCCGAGACGAGGTGCACGCCGAGCCGCACGCCCTCCCGGGCGACCGTCTCCAGCGCGCGCACCACGGATCCGGCCGCCGGACGGCCCGGGTTGCCCAGGGCGGGGGCGACCAGGGCGTCGAGGTCGTCGACCAGCACGACCAGCCGGGGCAGCACCTGGTCGGGCGCACCACCGGCGGTGCGCGGCCGGAGCCGGAGCGTGCCCCGGTCGGCGTCCACGCCGCCTCCCGCGAGGTCGGGTACCGCCGCGCCCTCGGGGCCGCCGGTGTCCGCCGCCGCGTTGCCGCTCCGACCGGGCACGGCGCGCGACGCGTAGGACTCGCCCTCCAACAGCTCGGCGCGCCGCTTCAGCTCGCCGCTCAGGGCCTGGGCGAAGGCCCGCATCCGCACCGGATCACCGGCGTCCAGGTACGTCGACACGTGCGGCAGCTCCGTGGCCGCCCGCAGCGTCCGGCCGGTGCCGCCGTCGACCAGCAGGAGCGCCAGCCGGTCGGGGCGGTCGCCCGCCGCGAGGGCCGCCGCGACCGAACAGATCAGCTCCGACTTGCCGCTCCCCGCAGCGCCGCTGATCAGCAGGTGGCTGTGGGCCGCCGCCAGGTCCACGTCGACGGGCCCGCGCGGACCGGCGCCGAGGACGAGGCCGGCTCCGGGCGGTGCCGCCGCCTCCGGCCACCGGGCCAGCACCGCCGCCGGAGTGGCCCGGGCCAGGCCGAGCTCCTCCAGCAACCGGGAACCGTCCGGCAGGGGAGCGGCGTGCCGGGGCGCCGGAACGCCCGCCTCCACGGCCTCCGCCTCCCGCAGCGGGGCGAGCGCCCGGGCGACCCGCTCGGCCCAGGCGGGGGACACGCCGTCCAGCGTGGCGGGCTCGCCCGCGCGGTCCCCGCCCCGGCGCACGACACGGACGGCCGTGGCGACGGCCCCGCTCAGCAGCCCGACGGCACCGCACTCACGGAACGCGGGCAGCACGGCGTTCGCGGCGGCCAGCGTCTCGGACTGCGGCGACGACGGCGTCGCGGGGGCCGTCTCGGCCAGGCACAGCACGTGCACCCCCGCCGCCGCGCCGCCGGAGGTGAGCCGCGCCACCGACTCGCGCAGCGCCGCCGAGCCGGGGTCGCCGTCCACGACGAGCACGGTGGCCGGGCCGGTGTGGTGGGCGGCGGCGGCCATGACGTCCGCCGGCTCGGCGCTCGTCCAGTCGGGGCCGAGCGGGCTCTCCTCCAGACGGCGTGCGAGTTCCGCCGTGCGCGCGGTGGCCTGCTCCCGGTCGAACGCGAACAGCAGGCGGCAGTCCTGGCCGTGGGCCGGGCGCAGGTGCGGCAGCCAGCCGAGCCAGGACCACTCCCGGGTGCGGGACGCGCCCCGGCCGGAGGCCAGCAGCACGACCTCCAGCCCGCCGGGAGGGTGCAGGGTGACGAGCTGGGCCAGCACCCAACGGGCCAGCGACAGCATGCGGGACCGGGGGCCGGCCAGCCCGAGGGAACCCGCCTCCCGCAGCGACACCGTCACCGGACTGCCCGCGCGGGCCCCGTGATGGGCGGTGCCCAGGCGGACCGTCAGGGCGTCCCGGTGGGCGGGGTGCCGCTCCCACAGGCGGGGGCCGGGTCCGAGGGCGGTCAGCAGGATCTCGGCGGCGTCCGGCCAGCGGCCCGGGTCGGGTGCGGGCACCGGGCCACCGGGCACGGCCGCTGCCGGCGGTCCGGGGAGGCCGTCGCCGGGCTCGGGGAGGTTCCGCCGGCCCGACAGACGGCGGGCCCAGGCGCTCATCCCGCGCACCGCCCGCCGTTCGACGGCGGCGCGGTCCGCCGCGGCGGGCCCGCCGGGCAGGGTGGGCGCGGGCGGACCGGGGGTGGGCGGCCCGGGCGGCAGGAACGGCGCGGGCGGGCCCGCCAGTCCGGATCCGTGCGTGACGCCGCCCGTCGGTCCGGCCGCCCCCGGGGGACCGCCCCGGCCCCGGGCCCCGTCGGGCCCGGCCTGTTCCGGGACGAAGGCCAGCGCCGCGCCCTGTCGGCCGGTGGTCTCCGGGCTCCGCCGGGGCGCGGGCGCGCCCGGCTCGGGTGCCACGGCCACCGGGTCCGTCCGCAGCCGCAGGACGGACTCGCCCACCCGCAGGGACGTGCCCGGCCGCAGCGCGACCGGGCGCTCCGCGACGGGGACGCCGTCCGCCGTGGTGCCGTTGGTGGACCCGAGGTCGGCCACGGTGACGGAACCGGTCTCCGCGACCGTCACGACGCAGTGCAGCCGCGACACGTCCGGATCGTCCAGGACGACGTCCGCGTCGGCCGAGCGCCCGATGCGGACGTGACCGCCGTGCAGGAGGTGGACGCCGCCCGCGTCCGGCCCGGCGACCACGTGCAGCCGGGGGCCGCTCGGCGTCGGGGCGGCGGGGGGTTCGAAGGGCTGGTGCAGGGAGACGACGGCGCCGTCGACCAGCGGCGGCTCGCCGAGGGTGTGCCGCTGGGCGTCGAGCCGCCTGCCCCCCACGAAGACGGCGGCCGACTCGCCCTCCCGCGACGGCGCGGCCGGCGCGGCGGCGCCCGCGCCGGCCGCGGCCCACGCGGCGGACAGGCCGCCGGTGACGGCGGCGAGCACGGTGCCGGGCGGCGCGGTGACGAGCACGTCACACGCGTCCGCGCCCTGCCCCGCGCCGGCGCGTGGCCCACGGACGGTGAGCCGGATCTGATTCGGCATCGGCCCCTCCCGGTTCAGCCCCGTCGGTGCATCCTGCCACCCGCGACCGACAAGGCATGCCGCGAGCACGGTCCAATGATCTTGATTGAGCCGGGTCACGCGTAAGAGGGACCGCTTGTGACCGAGTTCACATCTGACGGGGTAACACTTTCGACCAAGCACGTACGTATCACGACCGCCCCCGTCCCCGCCCGGCGAGGTGGCCTCCGACCCCGCCGCCCCGTGACCGGCGGGGGAACGCGCTCCGCCCGATCCCCCGCCGGTCCGTCCGGGCCCCGACTACAGTGGAGCGGGCGGCCGCCCGCGCGAGCCGTGCCCGACTGCTGGACCGATCGGCCCGGCAGCGTCCAAGATCATTCAAGCCCGGACCATCCGGACGGGCGCCCAGCCCGGCAGGAACGACCAGGGAGCCGATGACGTGCGGCCCGTAGGCAGCAAGTACCTCCTCGAGGAGCCGCTCGGACGCGGCGCCACCGGCACCGTGTGGCGCGGGCGCCAGCGCGAGGCGGCAGGCGCGGAGGCGGCGGTCACCGGCAGCCCCGGTGAACGCGTGGCCATCAAGGTCCTCAAGGAGGAGCTGGCCGGCGACCCGGACGTCGTCATGCGCTTCCTGCGCGAACGCTCGGCGTTGCTGCGCCTGACCCACGAGAACATCGTGCGCACCCGCGACCTGGTGGTGGAGGGCGATCTGCTCGCCCTCGTCATGGACCTGGTCGAGGGCCCGGACCTGCACCGCTACCTGCGCGAGCACGGGCCGCTCACGCCGGTCGCCGCCGCCCTGCTGACCGCGCAGATCGCCGACGCCCTCGCCTCCAGCCACGACGACGGCGTCGTTCACCGCGACCTGAAGCCCGCCAACGTCCTCCTCGCCGAGGACGCCGACGGCATGCGGCCGATGCTCACCGACTTCGGCATCGCCCGGCTCGCGGACTCCCCGGGCCTCACCCGCACGCACGAGTTCGTCGGGACCCCCGCCTACGTCGCACCGGAGTCGGCCGAGGGCCGGCCGCAGACCTCCGCCGTCGACGTCTACGGCGCCGGCATCCTGCTCTACGAGGCGCTCACCGGACGGCCGCCCTTCAGCGGGGGCAGCGCGCTGGAAGTGCTGCACCGGCACCTGAACGAGCAGCCGCGCCGCCCCGCCGGCGTCCCCGAGCCACTGTGGACCGTCATCGAGCACTGCCTGCGCAAGGCGCCGGAGGAGCGGCCGGGCGCCGTCACACTGGCCCGGGCCCTGCGGACGGTGGCGGTCGGCCTGGCGCCCACCGCGAGCCCGGCCGCCTACGAGGCGGCCCTCGGCGTGGCCGCCCTGCTCGCCCCCGACCCCAGCCCCGCCCCGGTCCCCGGGACGACTCCGGCAGCGGGAGCGGGCGACGCCGACCCGACGCAGGTCCTGCCGTCCGGCGGCCCCGGCGCCGGGTACGACCCGAACGCGGCGACGACGGTCATGCCGCACGGGGCGCCCGGCGACGGGCCGGGCGGCGGCGCCGACCGCACCACCGTGATGCCGCAGCAGCCACCGCCGCAGCAGCCGTCCGGGGACGACCCCCACCCGTGGCAGAACCAGATGCGCGCCGCGCGGGAGCGCAACGACCAGACGCAGTTCCAGCCGCTCGACCCGGACCAGGACCCGCTGCGGCGGCGGCCCGCCCGCCGCCCGGCCGCGCAGCGCCCCACCGACGCACGGCCTCCGCAGCACGCGCAGCCCCCGCAGCGGTACGCCGAGCCCCCGCAGCGGTACGCGCAGCCCGCGCCACAGCAGCCCGCACCCGCGCCCCAGCACTACGAGCCGCAGCCTCGGTCGTACGAGCCGCAGCCGCAGCGGTACGAGCAGCGCCGCCCGGAGCGGGCCCCGCGCGAGCCCCGGCCGCCGAGGCGGCGCAGCGCCAACCCCATGCGCATCCCGGGCCTCGGCTGCCTCAAGGGCTGCCTGTTCATGATCCTCATGCTCGTCGCGATCGTCGCGCTGGTCTGGAACTTCACCCCCGTTCCCGAGTGGGTGGCCGAAGGCCGCAGCTTCTGGGAGACGATGGTCGACTGGTTCAACAACGTCCGCGACAGCGTGGGCGCCACCACCGACGGGGGCACGGCGGGCTGAGCGGAGAACGGTCGACCACCGGCACGGGACGCTGACTCCGGCGCTTTGTCGACTTTCGGGGCGCGAGTTGGGCCGTTACCCGCGTTCGCAGGTCACGGGCGCCCCCGCGCCGCGTACTTTGGACGCCATGGCACGGAAGATCGGCAGTCGTTACACCGCTCACCGGATCCTGGGCCGGGGCAGCGCCGGCACGGTGTGGCTGGGCTCGGGACCGGAGGGTCGCGTCGCCATCAAGCTGCTGCGCGAGGACCTGGCGGCCGACCAGGAGCTCGTCGGCAGGTTCGTGCACGAACGCACGGCGCTGATGAGCCTGAACCACCCGCGGGTCGTCGGCGTGCGCGACCTCGTGGTGGACGGCCACGACCTGGCGCTCGTCATGGACCTGGTGCAGGGTTCCGACCTGCGCACCCAGCTCGACCGGCACCGCCGTCTGACGCCCGCCGACGCCGTCCGCGTCACCGCGGACATCGCCGACGCGCTGGCGGCGGCGCACGCGGCCGGGTACGTCCACCGCGACGTCAAGCCCGAGAACATCCTGCTGGACGAGGCGAGCGGGCACGCCCTCCTCACCGACTTCGGCGTGGCCCGGCTCATCGACGCCCCCCGTCGCGGCGGCACGGGGCGGGTCGTGGGCACACCGGACTACGTCGCGCCCGAGATCGTCGAGGGGCTCCCGCCGCGCGCGGCCGTCGACATCTACGCGCTGGCGACCGTGCTGTACGAGGCGCTCGCCGGGTTCACCCCCTTCGGCGGCGGACACCCCGGTGCCGTCCTGCGCCGCCACGTCACGGAGGCCGTCGCCCCCCTGCCGGGCGTCCCGGCCGAGCTGTGGCGCCTCGTCCACCAGTGCCTGGCCAAGGCGCCGGCCTCCCGGCTGCGGGCCGCCGAACTGGCCGCGCGGCTGCACGAACTGCACCCCCGGCTGCTCGGCGTCCCGGCCCTGGACATCGACGAGCCGGAGCCCGAGCCCGTGCCCCAGGAGGAACCGCCGGCCTACGAGCCGCCGCCCGTACGAGGGGCCGTCCCCCTCGTACGCGGTACCGCCGCACCGGACTCCGCCAATCGCGAGACGCACACGAGCATGCGTGTGCCGGGGGCCGAGGAACTGGCCGGCGGCGCGCACGGTACGGCGCGCACGCCCCGCGCGCCGGGGCAGCCGCGTGCCGGGTCCGCTCGTCACCGCGCGGCCGAGCGCCGTCGCCGCGTGCGTCTCACCGCCGCCGCGACGCTCACGGCGGCGGCCCTCGGTGTGGGCGGCTGGCTGGCCTTCGGCGGTGACGGCGACGACAACGGAGCCCCGCCCCCGGCCGTCGAGCCGGACGCCGGTCCCGGGGCGCCCGCCGAGTGACCCCTCCCCGCGCCCCTTCCGGCGGGACCGCAGGGCCACCGTCCGGTCAGCCGGTAGGCTGGTGGGCGTGGCAGTCGTCGATGTATCCGAAGAGCTGAAGTCCCTCGCCTCGACCATGGAGTCGATCGAGGCCGTGATCGACCTCGACAAGATGAGGGCCGACATCGCCGTGCTCGAAGAGCAGGCGGCGGCGCCCTCGCTGTGGGACGACCCCGACAACGCGCAGAAGGTCACCAGCAAGCTGGCCTATCTCCAGGGCCAGCTGCGCAAGGTCGAGGAGCTGCACAGCCGGATCGAGGACACCGGTGTGCTCTTCGAACTGGCCGACGGTGAGGACGACGCCGACGCCCGGGCCGAGGCCGAGAGCGAGCTGGCGTCGGTGCGCAAGTCCGTCGAGGAGCTGGAGATCCGCACGCTGCTCTCCGGCGAGTACGACGAGCGTGAGGCCATGGTCAGCATCCGGGCGGAGGCCGGCGGCGTGGACGCCGCGGACTTCGCGGAACAGCTCCAGCGCATGTACCTGCGCTGGGCGGAGCGCCGTGGCTACCCCACGGAGGTCCTGGACACCTCCTACGCGGAGGAGGCGGGCATCAAGTCCACCACCTTCTCCGTGAAGGCCCCCTACGCGTACGGCACGCTCTCCGTCGAGCAGGGCACGCACCGCATGGTGCGCATCTCGCCGTTCGACAACCAGGGCCGCCGCCAGACGTCCTTCGCGGGCGTCGAGGTGATGCCCGTCGTGGAGCAGACCGACCACATCGACATCCCGGAGAACGAGATCCGCGTCGACGTGTTCCGCTCCTCGGGCCCCGGCGGGCAGTCCGTCAACACCACGGACTCGGCGGTCCGGATGACGCACATCCCGACCGGGATCGTCGTCTCCTGCCAGAACGAGAAGTCGCAGATCCAGAACCGCGCCGCGGCGCTGCGCGTGCTCCAGTCCCGGCTGCTGGCCCACCGGCGGGCCGAGGAGCAGGCGAAGATGGACGCCCTCAAGGGCGATGGCGGCAACTCCTGGGGCAACCAGATGCGTTCGTACGTCCTCCAGCCGTACCAGATGGTCAAGGACCTGCGGACCGACCACGAGGTGGGCAATCCCCAGGGTGTACTGGACGGGGACATCGACGGGTTCCTGGAGGCCGGCATTCGCTGGCGCAAGCAGCAGGAGTCCCCGGCGAGCTGACGACTCGGCGCGGCGGGCCGGTGTCGTATGGCTCACACCGGCCCGTCATTGTCGACAAGTAGTCGTTGCAGTCGGACATTTCGTCCGGCCGTCGCTTGACGCTGCTGTGAAAACTGGGAAAGCTGTCCGCTCAGCAGGCGTGTGTCAGGGACGTGTGCAGATGTGGGGGCGCGTGGGAAGCCCGGTCCGCCGAAGTGGCCGTGGGCTCCCTCGCTGAAGGTCCCCGGCACCATGAGCGCCCGGTACCGCTGCTCCATGACGAAGAGCTACTGGGGGTAGTTGGTAGTGACCAATTCCAAGACGCGAGTGCGTATGGCACGGGTCATCGCGGGAACGGTGTTCGCCGCCGGTGCCTCGCTGACCGTCGCCGGCGTCGCGCAGGCCGCCGGGGGCAACGGCGGCACGGGGGAGAGCGTCGCCACGCTGGACGGCGACGACGGTCTCGTGACCGGCACCGTCACCACCGGTGGGTCCGGTGGGGACGACCCGGGCGACCCGACTCCTGACACCAACGGCGGCACGTCCGACGGTGGTGCGGCCGATGGCGGTGCCGACGGTGGTGCGCCCGATGGCGGTGCCGACGGTGGTGCGGCCGACGGTGGTGCCGATGGCGGTGCGGCCGATGGCGGTGCCGATGGCGGTGCGGCCGACGGTGGTGCCGATGGCGGTGCGGCCGACGGTGGTGCCGATGGCGGCGCTGACGGCGGTGCGGCCGACGGCGGTGCTGACGGTGGCGCGGCCGACGGCGGTGCTGACGGTGGCGCCGATGGCGGTGCGGCCGACGGCGGTGCCGACGGTGGCGCGGCCGACGGCGCGGCCGACGGTGGGGCTTCCGGCGACAACGGTGGCTCCGGTGACACGGGTGACACCGATGGTGATGAGCCGCAGGGTGCGGGTGGCAGCAGCGGCGAGCAGCCGCAGGGCGCCGGTGGCGCCCAGGAGGACATCACCACCCCCGAGCAGAAGCCTCAGCCGCAGCAGCCGGCCACCCCGCAGGGCGGCGGCGAGGAGCTCGCCGAGACCGGTGCGGCGGAGACGGCGTTCCTGCTGGTCGGCGCCGCGACGATGATCGCCGGCGGGGTGGGCTTCCGTATGCTGCCCCGTCTGATGAACCGCAACGGCGCGGCCGCCTGATCCACGGGCGGAGTCACACCGTGCACGGGGCCCGGGCACCCAGGGTGTCCGGGCCCTCGTGGTGTTCCGGTCACTGTGCGGGAGGTGCGACGTCAGCGGCGTCGCACCGTGCGGGCCGCGCCGGCAGGCGTCAGAGGGCCATCTCCCGGGCCGCGAGGGCCACCGAGAGCAGGGCCACGAGGAGGGCGAGCAGCATGGCGGGCGTCACCGCCGCCGACAGGCCGTCCCGGTGCCGGCGTGCCCGCTGGGCGCGGCAGACGGAACAGCGGGCCTCGTTCACCGGACCCGCGCAGTTGGCGCACACCAGTCGGTCGCATGTCATGCGATCTCCTCCTCCTTCGCGCCAACGCCCTCGCGGAGTGATTCGTTCCCCAAGGGTTGCTCCGCTCTCCACTCTGCCAGGATTCGTCCGCCGACGCATACGTGCGCAAAACCGGAGCCGGGCTGCCGCGTGACGACCGCTTCGCGTAGGGTCAGCCCACTGACACAGGAGCCGCACCGCGGCCCCCGATGCCCCTCTACCCAGGCCGACGTGGTGTAAATCAGTGATCCGATTCGACAGTGTCTCGAAGACCTACCCGAGGCAGGCCCGCCCCGCCCTCCGCGACGTGTCGCTGGAGATCGAGCGTGGTGAGTTCGTCTTCCTCGTGGGCTCCTCCGGTTCCGGCAAGTCGACCTTCCTGCGGCTCGTGCTGCGGGAGGAGCGGGCGAGCCACGGCCAGGTGCACGTCCTCGGCAAGGACCTGGGCCGGCTGTCCAACTGGAAGGTGCCGCAGATGCGGCGCCAGTTGGGCACGGTGTTCCAGGACTTCCGGCTCCTGCCCAACAAGACGGTGGGGGAGAACGTCGCCTTCGCCCTGGAGGTGATCGGCAGGTCGCGCGGCCAGATCCGCAAGACGGTTCCGGAGGTGCTGGAACTCGTCGGCCTGGGCGGCAAGGAGGACCGGATGCCGGGCGAGCTGTCCGGTGGTGAGCAGCAGCGCGTCGCCATCGCCCGGGCGTTCGTCAACCGGCCGATGCTGCTGATCGCGGACGAGCCCACGGGCAACCTGGACCCGCAGACCTCGGTCGGCATCATGAAGCTGCTCGACCGCATCAACCGCACCGGTACGACGGTCATCATGGCGACCCACGACCAGCAGATCGTCGACCAGATGCGCAAGCGCGTGATCGAACTCGAACAGGGCCGTCTCGTGCGCGACCAGTCGCGTGGCGTCTACGGCTATCAGCACTGAAAGGACGCCATGCGCGGCCAGTTCGTTCTGTCGGAGATCTTCACCGGCCTTCGCCGCAACCTCACGATGACCTTCGCGGTGATCGTCTCCGTCGGTATCTCACTCGCCCTGCTGGGTTCGTCGCTGCTCGCCAACCAGCAGGTCAGCGCGATGAAGGGCTATTGGTACGACAAGGTCCAGGTCGCGATCTACCTCTGCAACAAGAACGACGCGGAGAACGATCCCCAGCACTGCGACCGGGGCGCCGTCACCGGCCAGCAGAAGCGGGAGATCGAGGCGGACCTCAAGAAGCTGGACGTCGTCGAGAAGGTCTACTACGAGCCGAAGGACGAGGCGTTCAAGCACTACCAGGAGCAGTTCAAGGACTCTCCGCTCGCCTCGTCCCTCACCCCGGACCAGATGCAGGAGAGCTTCCGGGTCAAGCTTGAGGACCCCACCAAGTACGACGTCATCGCCAGCGCCTTCGGGGGCCGGGCCGGCGTGCAGGAGGTGCAGGACCAGCGGGCCCTGCTGGAGCCGCTGTTCGGCCTGCTCGACGGGATGAACAAGGCCGCCCTCTTCGTCATGGCGCTGATGCTCGTGGTGGCGATGCTGCTGATCGTCAACACGGTGCGGGTCTCCGCGTTCAGCCGCCGGCGTGAGACGGGGATCATGCGGCTGGTGGGCGCGTCGAGCTTCTACATCCAGATGCCGTTCATCCTGGAGGCGGCCATCGCCGGGCTGATCGGGGCGGCCCTGGCCTGCGGAATGCTGCTGCTCGGGAAGTACGCGCTGATCGACCAGTTCCTGGCGGAGCAGATCCAGGTGGTGAACTTCGTGGGCTACGACGCCGTCCTGCAGCAGTTGCCGTGGGTGGTGGGTGTCGGTCTGCTCATGCCCTCGTTGGCCGCCTTCCTCACGTTGCGCAAGTACCTCAACGTGTGAACCGGGTGTGAGATAGAACGCGGGCGCCGTGCGGCCAAGCCGCCGTGCTTCGG
The DNA here is from genome assembly GCF_014779715.1 of Streptomyces chumphonensis. Taxonomy (GTDB): domain Bacteria; phylum Actinomycetota; class Actinomycetes; order Streptomycetales; family Streptomycetaceae; genus Streptomyces; species Streptomyces chumphonensis. Next base: position 1,219,030 of record NZ_JACXYU010000001.1, on the reverse strand, counting down.
CCCGTGCTGTCCTAGACTCCGCCTCATGTCGGGCTCGTGGATGTTCGTCCAGCCCCGCCGCATCGGCCGCGGGGCGGCACTGCCGCTGGTCTTCGCGGGAGTGCTGCTGACAGGCTTCGCCACCGGTTCCTGGACCACGGACCGGGCGCCGGGGGACGACGGCGGCGGGGGCCCCGGTGCCCCGGTCGGCGCCGTCGCCGAGCCACGCGGAGCGAACGACGCGCAGGAGGCCGTCAGCCGCAGCGGTGACCGTTGGTCGGCCGCCTACACCGCGCGGGAGTACGAGGGGCTGCAGCAGGCGCTGGACGGTCGCTACGTGGGGGTCGGCATCGCGGTGCGCGGCTCCGGTGACGGCGTCGTGGTCGCCCGGGTGACGCCGGGCAGCCCCGCCGAGGACGCCGGTGTCCGCCCCGGGGACCGGCTGCGCACGGTCGACGGCCGTGACGTCACCGGGCGGCCCGTCACCGAGGTGGTGGCCCGGTTGCGCGGGGACGCGGAGGCGGCCCCGGTCGGGAGCGCCGTCGAGGTGGGGCTGGCGCGCGGGCAGCGCGCGTGGACCGAGCGGCTGGAGCGGGCCCGCCTGGCGACGGACCCGGTGACCGTCGTGCACCTGGCCGAGGGGATCACCCGGCTGAAGGTCAGCGCCTTCACCAGCGGCGCCGGCGAGGCGCTGCGCGAGGCCGTCCAGGCCCTTCCGCCCGGCCGGGGCGTCCTGCTGGACCTGCGCGGCAATCCGGGCGGGCTGCTGCTGGAGGCCACGGAGGCCGCCTCCGTCTTCCTCGACGGCGGCCTGGTCGCCACCTACGGCGAGGGCGAGGGCCAGCGGGCCCTGCACGCCGAGCGCGGCGGCGACACGGAGCGGCCGCTGGTCGTCCTGGTCGACGAGGGCTCGATGAGCGCGGCCGAGCTGCTCGCCGGAGCTCTCCAGGACCGGGGCCGGGCCCTGGTCGTCGGCAGCCCCACGTTCGGCAAGGGCTCGGTGCAGGTGCCGCAGGAGCAGCCCGACGGGTCGGTGGCCGAGCTGACCGTCGGCCAGTACGCGACCCCGGGCGGCCGCACCCTGGAGGGCGCCGGGCTCGTGCCCGACGTCGCCGTGGGCGAGGGGGAGGACGCGCTGGACAAGGGCCTGACGGTATTGAGTGGCCTCGCCGCCCGGGCGTGAGGAACAATGGTCCGGCTATGGCTAAAGAGACCGGTCGCAAACTCATCGCTCAGCACAAGAAGGCCCGGCACGACTACCTGATCCTGGACACGTACGAGTGCGGACTCGTGCTGACGGGCACCGAGGTGAAGTCGCTGCGCCAGGGCCGCGCGTCCCTGGTCGACGGATTCGCCCAGCTGGACGGAGGGGAGATGTGGCTGCACAACGTCCACATCCCCGAGTACAGCCAGGGCACGTGGACGAACCACAGCGCCCGCCGCAAGCGGAAGCTGCTGATGCACCGGGCCGAGATCGACAAGCTCACGGGCAAGCTCCAGGAGAGCGGCCTCACGCTGGTGCCCCTGGCGCTGTACTTCAAGGACGGCCGGGCCAAGATCGAGCTGGCACTCGCCCGGGGCAAGCGCGAGTACGACAAGCGGCAGACGCTGCGGGAGAAGCAGGACCGCCGGGAGGCGGAACGGGCGATCTCCGCCGCGCGCCGCCGCGCCCGCCGCTGAGCCCGCGCGGTCGGCCCGTGCGGGGCCCAGCGGTGGGAGCGCGCGGGAATACGGTGGCTGTCGTGCGGGTTGATCCCGTACGATGGGCGACAGCAGTGCCGCACGGGGTCCGCCTCTCGCGGGGTTGTCAACTGAACATGGGGATGATCGGTTTCGACAGCGGATGTCGAGATAGGGGAAGCGAGCCGAGGAACGCGGCAATGATCTCGCTAACCATGTGCCGCAAAAAAATAATCGCCAACTCCAAGCGCGATTCCTTCGCCCTCGCTGCCTGATCAGCGACTTGCGAAGTGTCAGCCCGGGTGCGTTCCCGACCCGGTTCCTGGCATCAGCTAGGGAACTCACCGCGTAGACCCGGTCACGGGGTCTGCCGGGACATCTCACAGTGACTGAGCCCGTCGGCAGCTTGTCTGTGTGACTGCCGGGGCTGAGAAAAGCACAGCAGACTGCGCTCGGAGAAGCCCTGTCTCCGCACCGTTGGACGCGGGTTCGATTCCCGCCATCTCCACTGCTCACGAAGGCCCTCGCCGTCCGGCGGGGGCCTTCGCGCGTTCACCGCCCGGTCGGCGCGGTCCCCGGTGCCCGAGGGGCCCGAGGTGCCCGCCCGCCGGGCACGCGGCGCAGGGCCCGCAGGGCGGCGCTGACGGCGGCCACCACGGCGGCCGTGAGCGCGGCGGCGGCCGGCACGGTGAAGGCCGTGCTCCCGCCGGTGTGCTCCGCGGCCCCGCCTCCGAGCGCGGCGCCGAGGGCCACGCCGCCCAGGAGGGCGGTGACGGCGAGCGTCATGCCCTCGTTGAGGCGGCTCGGCGGGACGGTGGCCTGGACGATCCCCATGCCGGTGACCATGGTCGGGGCTGTGGCCATGCCCGCCAGCAGCAGCGCCGGGGCCAGGACGGCGAGGCTGCCGGTGCCGGCGGCGGCAGCAAGGGGGAGGGCCATGAGGCAGGCCATCGCCGTCACGCACACCACGAAGCGGCGACCGGGGGCGGCGGCGGCCGGGGCGAGACCGTACAGCAGTCCGGCGGCGCAGGAACCCGCCGCCTGGAGGCCGAGGACGAGTCCGGCCGCCCCGCGCCGCCCCTGGGCGTCGGCGAACGCGATGGTGGCCACCTCCAGGGAGCCGAACACCGCTCCCGTGGCGAGGAACGTCACCAGGAGCGCGGGCAGGCCCGGCCGCCGCAGGAGGCCGCGTCCGGCGGCGGGCTCCCGGGCGGCGACGGGCGGTTCGGTGCGGCGCTGCGCGGCGAAGAGCAGCGTGCCGACCAGGAGCAGGGCCGCACCCGACAGGGTTCCGGCGTACGGGCCGACCGTGACGCACAGGAAGGTGGCGAGGACCGGGCCCGCCATGAAGCAGAGCTCGTCGGCGGCCTGCTCGAAGGAGTTGGCGGTGTGCCGGGCGGCGGCGTCGCCCGCGCAGAGGTGCGCCCAGCGGGCGCGGGCCATGCCGCCCAGGTTCGGCATGGTGGCGCAGGCGGCGTACGCGGCGAAGAGCGTCCAGTCCGGGGCGTCGGCGCGGACGCACAGGACGAGCGCCAGCTGGGCGGCGACGGCCACCGCGACGGCGGGCACGGCGACGCGGGCCTGGCCGAAGCGGTCCACCAGCCGGGCGGTGAGCGGGCCGACGACGGCCGTCGCACCGAGCCCCACGGCCGTGACGGCCCCGGCCAGCGCGTACGAGTCCCGGGTCATGGCGATCATCAGGACGGCCGAGACGGTGAACATTCCCATCGGCATCCGTGCGATGAGGTTCCCCGCGGTGAAGCCCTTCGCTCCCGGCCGGGCGAACAGGCGCGCGTAGGGCGCGAGACGGGAGGGCCGGGGCGGGCGGCGCGGCGGCCGGGGTCCGAGGTCGACGGCGACGAGGGTGGACCCGGAGACGGCCAGCAGGGTGGTGGACGGCATGCGTTCACCCTGGCCGGGCCCGCTCGACGGCGTCCAACACCTGATGACTGGCCATTCACCCGCTCGCGTTGTCACTATGGGCCGATGCCCCGCACTCCCGACCCGCGACTGCTGCGCGCGTTCGTCGCCGTCGCCGAGGAGCTGCACTTCACCCGCGCCGCCGCCCGGCTGTTCGTGGCGCAGCAGGCGCTGAGCCGCGACGTGCGGCGGCTGGAGCGGGAGCTGGCCGTGCCGCTGTTCCTCCGCACGACGCGGCAGGTGACGCTCACGGCCGACGGGGAACGGCTGCTGCCGCACGCCCGGCGGGTCCTGACGGCCTACGACGAACTGGCCGCCGCCGTCCTCGACGGGGACCGCCCGCTGGTGGTGGACGTCGCGGCGCCGGTCAGCACGGGGCAGCGGGTGCTGGACGCGGTCCGGGAGGCGGCGCCCGAGCTGGAGTTCGTGGCCCGGTTCCACAGCGGGCTCGCGGGAGCGGCGGCCGGGATCGTCGCCGGGGCCGTCGACGTGTCGTTCGGGAGGGTCGCCGGGCTCGACCCCGCGCTGCGGACACACCTCGACCATCGACTCCTCCGCCACGAGCGGGTCGCCGTGCTGCTCCCGGAGGGCCACCGGCTCGCCGCCCGCACGGTCGTGCCCGTCGCCGAACTGGCCGGGGAGACGCTCTACGCGGGAGCGGGCAACGCGGACACGGCCGAGTGGACGGACTACGCCCGGCTGCTCCTCGCCGGGCGCGGCGCCGGGCTCGCGCCGCCGTTCCCGAAGATCGAGGGGGACGCCGAGTTCGTCCGCGTCGTCCGCCGCCGGGGCTGGTCCGTGCTGGCGAGCGAGGTGTTCGTCGACGTTCCCGGCATGGTGCTGCGCCCGCTGACGGACCCGGTGCCGCTCTCGCCGGTGTCGGTGGTGTGGCGGCGGGGGCTGCGGCACCCCGGGCTGACGGCCCTGCTGACGGCCGGGGCTCGGCTGGCCGCACGGGAGGGGTGGCTCGTCCGTCCGCCCGGCTCCTGGCTGCCCGCCGCGGACGAGGCGCTCGGAACCTGAGAGTCCGCAGGGCCCCGTGGTGTCATCGGATCGTCATGTGATGTGCGCGTCCGATGGGTGATACGTCGGACTTGTGTGCGGCGATGTGCGGTAGATTCAGCGCGACGCGGTGTTTGAGGGCGGGCAGGCGCCGGGCGAAGGTTCCGGCGCGGCAGCGGTTCGGAACGTACCCAGCGGGTGAACGGCACCTTCGTGGCGACCCTCGACAGAGCGCTCGGTCGTCGAGGGGTGCACACAGATCATGAGCTTGAACTCTCCTGTCTTCGTGGACAGCAGCGGGCGGAGACGGCGCACGCTGCGCCGGGTCGGCTGGCTCCTCGGGGTCGCCTGCGCCTGCTACGCCGTGGTGCTGGGCGTCAGCCTCGCGGGCGGGAACGCGAGCGCTCCCTGGCTGCCCATCTCCGGACAGGACGACGCCGGTTCGGACAAGATCGTCATACCGGACGACGCCGAGCCCGAGGAGAGCCCCACCTCCACCGCCTCCGAGCGGGTCGCCGCCGAGCCCCGGGAACCCGCCGCCGACCCCGTGGTCCCCGCCGAACCCGCGCCCCCGGCCGCCCCCGAACCCGTCCGGCCGTCCGACCGGACGTCCGCGCCCCCCGAGACGGCGGAGGACGCCGAGCCGGAGCCCGCCGAGAGCCCCGAGCCGGAGACCGAGCCCGAGACCCCCGCCGACGAGGACCCGCCGCCGGACGACGACACCCCGCAGGAGGAACCGTCGCCGACCGCCGAGGAGTCCGGCGATCCGGACGGCGCCGGCGAACCCGACGGTCAGCAGTCCGGCGACGGCGTCCAGGCGGACCGATGAGCAAGGCCGCCCACAGGCGGCAGCGCGGTCCCCGCCGCCTGCCGCTGCGCTACCTGCTGCCCTCGCTCGTCCTCGTCGCCGTCGTGGCGATGATGCTGCTGCGCGGCTACGTCCACAGCGAGTTCCTCGCCGACCACCGGGTCGGTGCGCCCACCGCGCAGGACGAGGTCCCGCGGGAGGTGCTGGAGGGCGGGCCCGTCATCGACGCCCGCGGGCCCGAACCGACGACGCACCGCGTCCCGGACCGCACCATCGTGCTGACCTTCGACGACGGCCCCGACCCCACCTGGACGCCGAAGGTCCTCGACGAACTGGCCCGCTACGACGCCCGGGGCGTCTTCTTCATCACCGGCGCCATGGCGGCCCGCCATCCCGAACTCGTCCGGCGCATGGTCGACGAGGGGCACGAGATCGGCCTGCACACCTTCAACCACCCGGACCTGGGCCTGCAGACCCGGGACCGCATCGACTGGGAACTGGCGCAGAACCAGCTCTCCCTCGCCGGGGCGGCCGGCATCCGCACCTCCCTCTTCCGCCCGCCCTACTCCTCCCACTCCCACGCGCTGGACAACAACGGGTGGGAGGTCACGCGCTACATCGGCGGGCGGGGCTACATCACGGCCCTCAACGACACCGACAGCAAGGACTGGGCGCGTCCCGGCGTGGACGCGATCATCGAGAACGCCATGCCGAAGGAGGAGGACGCGGGGGCGATCGTCCTCCTGCACGACGCAGGCGGCGACCGCTCCCAGACGGTGGCGGCCCTCGGCCGGATGCTCCCCGAGCTCAGGGACCGCGGCTACCGCTTCACCAACCTCACCGAGGCACTGGGCACGCGCAGCGCCCACACACAGGTGAGCGGCTTCGAGCTGTGGAAGGGCAAGGCGTTCGTCGGCGCCGTCACCGTCTCCAAGAACGCGATGGGCGTCCTCACCGTGCTCCTCGCGGTCATCGGCACCCTGGTCTTCGCCCGCTTCGGCATGATGCTCCTGCTGTCGTTCCTGCACGCCCGCCGCGTCCGACGGCCCGACTTCTCCTGGGGCCCGCCGGTCACCGAGCCGGTCACCGTGCTCGTCCCCGCCTACAACGAGCGCAAGTGCATCGCCAACACCGTGCGCTCCCTCGCCCGGAGCGACCACCCGATCGAGGTCATCGTCATCGACGACGGCTCCAGCGACGGCACGGCCGACGTGGTGGAGGCCATGGCCGTACCCGGCGTGCGCGTCGTGCGGCAGCCCAACGGCGGCAAGCCCGCCGCCCTCAACAACGGCATCGCCCACGCCGGCCACGACATCGTCGTCATGATGGACGGCGACACCGTCTTCGAGCCCTCCACCGTGCGCGAGCTGGTGCAGCCCTTCGGCGACCCGGAGGTCGGAGCCGTCGCGGGCAACGCCAAGGTCGGCAACCGCGACACGCTCATCGGCGCCTGGCAGCACATCGAGTACGTCATGGGCTTCAACCTCGACCGCCGCCTGTACGACGTGCTGCGCTGCATGCCCACCATCCCCGGCGCCGTCGGAGCCTTCCGCCGCACGGCGCTGGAGCGCGTCGGCGGCATGAGCGACGACACGCTGGCCGAGGACACCGACATCACCATGGCGCTCCACCGCGACGGGTGGCGCGTGGTCTACGCCGAGAAGGCCCGCGCCTGGACGGAGGCGCCCGAGTCCGTGCAGCAGCTGTGGTCCCAGCGCTACCGCTGGAGCTACGGCACGATGCAGGCCATCTGGAAGCACCGCCGCGCCCTCGTCGAACGTGGTGCCTCGGGTCGGTTCGGCCGGGTCGGGCTGCCGCTGGTGTCGGCGTTCATGGTCGTCGCACCGCTGCTCGCTCCGCTCATCGACGTCTTCCTCCTCTACGGCATCATCTTCGGCCCGACCGGCAAGACGGTCCTGGCCTGGCTCGGCGTCCTCGGCGTCCAGGCCCTCTGCGCGGCCTACGCCTTCCGGCTGGACCGCGAGAAGATGACGCACCTGCTCTCCCTGCCGCTCCAGCAGATCCTCTACCGCCAGCTCATGTACGTCGTCCTCCTCCAGTCCTGGATCACCGCACTGACCGGTGGCCGACTGCGCTGGCAGAAGCTCCGCCGCACCGGCGCGGTCGACGCGGCGCCCGCGGCGGGGGACCGCACCGAACCGCGAGAGACGAGCCCCGTCGCATGACCGCCACCGTGCCCCCGCCCGGCCACCGGGCGGGGGGGACGCGGGACGTGCCCGCGTCCCCCGCCGAGACGTCTCCCGCCGCGTCGCGCGACCGCTATCTGGACCTCCTGCGGGCGCTCGCGCTGCTGCGGGTCGTCGTCTACCACACCTTCGGGTGGGCGTGGCTGACGTTCCTCTTCCCGTCGATGGGCGTGATGTTCGCGCTCGCCGGTTCGCTGATGGCCCGCTCGCTGCGGCGCCCGGCGCCCGGCGTCATCAAGCGGCGCGTCCGGCGGCTGCTGCTGCCCCTGTGGCTGTACGGCGTCCTCGTCCTGAGCGTGCTCTTCTACCAGGGCTGGGGCCCGGCCAAGGGGGAGGAGGTCTGGTTTTGGGTGCGGCTGCTGTGCTGGGTCGTGCCGGTCGGCTCCCCACCCTTCCCCTGGCACATCGGCGACGAGGGCGGGCTGCTCTCCGACACCTGGGCCGTGCAGGCGGCGGCGCCGCTGTGGTACCTGCGGGCCTACTTCTGGTTCGTGCTGCTCTCCCCGCTGCTGCTGTGGTGCTTCCGCAGGCTGCCCTGGGTGACGCTGCTCGCCCCCCTCGGCCTCACCGCGCTGCTCGGTACCGGGTTGGTGGAGATCCCCGGCCAGACCGGCCACGCGGTCGTCGACTTCGTGACCTTCGGCTCCTGCTGGGTCCTGGGCTTCGCCCACCACGACGGGCTGCTCCGACGCATCCCCGCCTACGTCGCACCCTCCCTCGCGCCGGTGTTCATGGCCGTCGGCCTGTGGTGGGCCACCGGGCACCCGGGCGCCGACGGCATGGACCTGAACGACATCCCGCTCGCCCAGGCCCTGTGGTCCTTCGGCTTCTGCGTCCTGCTGCTGCGGATCAGTCCGTCCTGGGAGCGGCTGCCGGAGCGGCTGGCCCGCTGGGACAAACCGATCACGCTCGCCAACAGCCGCGCCGTCACGCTGTACCTCTGGCACGAGATCGCGCTCATCGCGTCGATTCCCCTGCTGGACCCGCTGTGGGACATCCCCGGTGTCTGGCCCACCCACGCCGAACTGCTGACCAGCCTCTACCCGCCGCTGATGTTCGTACTGGTCTGGCCGCTCGTCGCGCTGTTCATCGTGGCCGTCGGCTGGGCGGAGGACATCGCCGCCGGCCGCCGTCCACGGCTGTGGCCGGTACGGCGCTGAGCCGCACCCGGACGCCGAACGGGACGGTCGGGGCCACCCGTTCGGGCCGGCCCGGGAGCGCCGGCCGACGCCGGCGCCTAGCGTTGCGGACGTGGCCCCCGAGCTGATCCGCATCGCCACCCGCTCCTCCCCGATGGCCCTGGCCCAGGTGGAGCGGGTCCGGCGCGAGCTGGCGAAGCTGTTCCCCCGGACGGCGACGAAGGTCGTGCCCGTCACCGCCTACGGCGACCGATGGACGGGCAACCTCGCCGTCCTCGGCGGCAAGGCCGCCTTCACCCGCGAGGTGGACGCCACCCTGCTGGAGGGCGACGCCGACGTCGCCGTCCACTGCGTGAAGGACGTCCCCGGCGACCTGCCGCTCCCCGAGGGCACCGTCTTCGCCGCGTGGATGCGGCGTGAGGACCCCCGCGACGCCCTCGTCCACCCCGGCGGGCTGACCCTGGACGAGCTGCCCTCGTGCACCCGGATCGGCACCTCCTCCGTGCGCCGGGCGGCCCAGCTCGCCGCTTCCCACCCGCACCTGTGCCGCGTGCCGATCCGCGGGAACGTGGGCAGGCGGCTGGAGAAGCTGGACGAGGAGCGGGTGGACGCCCTCGTCCTCGCCGTCTGCGGCCTCGACCGCGTCGGCTCCGCGGACCGCATCGCCCAGGTCCTCCCCGTCGAGACGATGTGCCCGCCGCTCGGCGCCGGCGTCCTCGGCCTCCAGTGCCGCGAGGGTGACGAGCCGGTGCTCAGCGCCCTGAGGGCGCTCGGCGATCCGGCCACCGCCCGGGAGATGGCCGCCGAACGCGCGCTGCTCGCCGCGCTGCGGGGCCACTGCAACACGCCCGTCGCCGGTTACGCCCGGGCGGGCGCGGAGGGCGCGGTGTACCTGCACGCCCGCGTCTTCACCCCGGACGGCACGACCGTCCTGCGTGCGGAGGAGACCTCCACCGCGGACCCGGCCGACCTCGGCCTCAGCGTGGCCGACGCCCTCCTCGCCCGGGGCGCCCGCGCGCTCATCGACGCGATCGCGCACTGACGTCCGGCCCCGAGCGGGCGAGACGGAAGCCCACGTCGTCGAGGCGGAGGTCGGGGTGGCTGCGCCGCCGCACGGAGGCCCGGCAGCTCCAGTGCTCGTCGAACCAGCCGCCGCCCCGGAGCACCCGGTACTCCCCGTAGACCTCGGCGTCGTAGACGTCCCAGCACCATTCCCAGACGGTGCCGAGCATGTCGTACAGCCCCCAGGCGTTGGGCCGCTTCCCGCCGACCTCGGGCAGCCGCTCGCCCGCGTTGCGCCGGTACCAGGCGACGTCGTCCAGCGGGCCGTACCGGGGACCCCCGGTGCCCGCGCGGCAGGCGTGTTCCCACTCCGCCTCGGTGGGCAGCCGGTAGCCGTCGGCGCCGGGGTTCCGGACCACGCCCTCCCCGCCGGGAAGCCGCCGGTAGGCGGGCGCGAGCCCCTCCCGCGCCGAGAGGGCGTCGCAGAAGGCGACGGCGTCCCGCCACGAGACGCTTTCCACCGGCAGCCGCTCGCCCCGCGCGGCGGCCGGCCGGGACCCGGCGACCCGGGCGTAGAGGTCCTGGGTGACGGGCACGGGCGCGAGGCGGAACGCCGGGACGTCCACCGTCCAACTCCGCTGCGTCCGGCGGTCCGAGAGCCTCACCCGCCCCGCGGGGACACTGATCACGGGGCCGTTCCCACGGTGGCGTCGGCGGACTGCGCGGCTGGTGGTTCCGGTGTCATGGTCCGCACGCTCGCACACCCCGAGCCCCCACCGCACGCCCTTATCCGTGCGGGCTCGCGCCCACCCGCGCCGACTCGGCACCGGGCGCGACCCGGGGTCTACCGGCCGCTCCCCTCCCGGGAGCGCTCGTGCTCCAGCGCCGCCGCGCGGGCGCGGGTGAAGTCGCCCCGCAGGACCCGGTCGGCGAGCCGCCCTTCGACCAGGGAGCCGAAGCCGGTCGCCGCCCACAGGCTCCGGTCGCCCGGGACCTGGAAGTACGGCACCAACCGGCCGTCGCACTCGTCGGTCAGGACCTCCGGCGGGCGGTGGTACCGCACATCCCACGCGCACTGGAGGCAGGCGCGCACCTCCAGGGTTCGGGCGCTGCCGACGGCCCGCCACTCCACGTGCCGCAGAGCCTGGCCGTGCAACGGGTGGAAGAAGCAGACCGGAACGCGGGGGCGGGTGGAGGCGCGCCGTCCCTCGGCGGCGTTCCGGGCGGCGGTCAGTCCGTCCTGGCCCTCGGCGATCAGCACGAGGACACCGGCGACGTCCACCCGCCCGCGCGCCGCGTCGAGCACGGCGGCCGCCGCCGCGTAGGCGTCCAGCGCGCGTTGGAGACCCTCGTGCGGGCAGTCGGCCCCGCCCGGTCCGTCCGGCTGGTCCGCCGCGGCGCCGTCCGTGTCGCGGGCGTCCAGTGGCGAGGGCGGCAGAGACAGCCCGAACTCCTTGATCACCCGGGAGAGCGCGAGGATCTCGTCGTGTGCCTGCCGCCGCAACCGCTCCAGCGCCTCCCGCTCCACGCTCGGCACCACCGCCAGCGGAACGCGGAACTCCGCCCGCTCGCCCGGCGCCGTCCGCCCGACCCGTCTGCGGTGCCACCCGTACGCGGCGGCGACCCCGCCGGCGCCGGTGAGACTCAGCAGCAGCGTGGGGATCTCAGCGAACACCGGCGAACTCCCTGGCGGCGTTGACGACGGACTGGACATCGGGTCCACGGCTCAGCACACCTGTCGTGTCGCGGTAGTGCCGCCGCTTGAGACGTCCCGGGGCGGGCAGGGTCAGCGGCGCGCCCCCGTCGCGGTGGCACGAGGGGCACAGCCATGTCGAGGAGGCCGAGGCGCCCGGTCCCCCCAGCATGCGGATCGCCCGCGTGGCGCTCTCGTAGATGCCCGGACCGTGCAGCGGGTTGACCTGGCAGAAGGAGTGGAAGTACGGCGACCCGCCTCCCCAGCGGTGCCTGCGCCTGGGGACGATCAGGGTGCGACGGGTCAGCCCGGCCCACCCGCACCGGGCGAGGGCGATCGCGGCGACGAGCGTCTCGGCGTCCGCGTCGCCGTCCACCCGGTGGTCGCCGTCCCGGTCCACGAGCAGGACGGCCGCGTCGAGCCGGTCCCAGGCGGTCATGCGGAAACCGTCGTCCGGCGCGGCGACGGCGTCGAACTGCTCGCTCAGGGTGGAGATGTCGGCGGCCGCTGTACGCCTGAGCCAGCCGAGGGAGGGGGCGTGCGGTGCGGTCAGATCCAACGGGCGGCGGACCGAGGCCGGGTCGCGCGCCGCGTCGTACGGCCCGCCGCCACCCTCCTTCGGGCGGGACTCCGGGCGGGGGAGAGCCCAGTCGGTCAGCCCGGTCGGTTCGATGACCGGGCGCAGGACCCGGTCCACCGCTCCCCGCTCCCCCATGCCGGGCAGTCTATCGAGGCGGAGGTTCCATCCGACCCCGCGGGCGCGCCACGCGATGGTCCTGGCCTCCTCGGCCGCTCCGGGAACAGGCCCTTCGGCGTGCCTCGCCGTGGGGGGGCGTGCGGGCGTAGCCTGGAAGGGCAAGCCTCCCCGAGGATGTGAGGAGGTGGCGTGAAGCAGATGTGGCAGAGCGCTGCTGGGCCGCGTCGGCGGGGGACGTGAGGACCGGCCTCCAGCAGGGCACGGAGAACCCCGACACCGCGACCCCGCGCGCGCGGGGTCGCGGTCTGCGCGGGTGCACGCACGCAAGGAGGCCGACGTGGACGTCGATGTCGTCAACGCCACCGGTCCGCACCGGTTCGAAGCCCGTCTCGGCGAACGGATCACGGGGGTCGTCGCCTACCGGGACCGGGGCAGGGTGCGGGAGCTGATCCACACCGAGGTGGACGCCGAGTTCGAGGGGCAGGGCGTCGCGAGCGACCTGACGCGCGGAGCGCTCGACTCCATCCGCGCCGAGGGCCGGCTGGTGCGGCCCACCTGCCCGTACGTGACCGGGTGGCTCTCCCGCCACCAGGACTACCAGGACCTGGTCGCCTCCGGACCGGGGGCGTAGGGGCCCGCACCCCCACCGCTCCGATGCGGGCCTCGCGGTGGTTCGTCCCGGTATCGGGACCGGGTCGGCCACCGAGGGCGTGCAGACCCTTGCCGTCGGCGACGAACTGATGATTTCCTGTCACTCGTGTGGCGCCCCTGTGATGATCAGCGGGCGACAACGGGCCGGACCTGACCAGTCGTCGGCCTGTCGACCCAACAGCGGAGACGTCATGACCACGCTTGTGGCGGTCGGGGGAGCGAACACCGACCACGCCCGACTTCGGCGCGCACGCGCCCCTCTGACGGACACTCGGGGGCCCGTCAGATGAAATCGCCACCCCCCACGCCCACGGCCTTGCTCCTCAACCCCCGCGGTGAGGCCGTACGGGCGGCCCGCGCGGTCGGGGCCCGGACCCTCGTGGTCGGCCCCGACCTCGCGGCTCCGGGGATGCGGCGCACCCTCGCCGAGGCCGACGAGGCCGTGGAGTGCGACTGGAGCGACACCCGGCGGCTGCTCAACGTGCTGCGGCCGTTCAGCGGGATGCCCCAGACGTCCGTCTTCGGCTTCGACGCGGCGTCCGCGCTGCACGCGTCCTACGCCAACGCGATCCTGCGCCTTCCGGGTAACCCGCCCGGTGTGCTACGCGCGTTGACCGAGCCGGCCGCCCTGCGGGAGCTCGCCAACCGCTACACCCCCTACCCGGTGCGGGCCGAGCGGTGCGACGCGCCCGGGCTGGCCGACGCCGCCCGGCGCACCGGCTTCCCCTGCCTCGTCCGCCCCGCGACGGGACGGGCCCGCCTGCTCCACACCCCTGCGGACGCCGAGGCCCTCGCCGTCTCCTGCGCCGAGGCCCCGGAGACGGGCCCCCTGCTGGTGGAGGAGTGCCTCGACGGCCCGGCGTACGACGTCTGCGCGCACTCCTACGGCGGCGCCCACACGGTGCACAGCGTGGCGCCCGCGGGCACGACCGCCGCCTGCGGGGACTTCGGCCAGGCCGCCCACGGAGACGTCTTCGGGACGGACGCCGTCCCCGACGGGCCCGCACCGGCCGGCCTGCGCCCGGAGGACCTGCGCGCCGTCCGGCGCCTGGTCACGGTGACCCTGGAGGCCGTCGACCACCAGGTGGGCCTCACGCACGCCACCGTCGTCCGGACCGCCCAGGGGCCCAGGCTGCTCGCGGCGGGTCCGGGCCCCGTGCCCGGAGCGGAGTGCTCCCTGTACGAGTTGGCCGTCACCGCGGTGCTCGGGCTGCCCCGGCCCGCTCACCAGGCGGCCGTCGGGTAGGTGAGCGGGAGGTTTCGCCCGTGTCACGTTCCGCCACAGGCCCGAAACCCTGGCGCTCTACTCTCGGTCCCGATGACGACGTGTGACGAGGAGGCGACGTGAGGACAGGTTCCGACAGCCCGCGCAGAGGCCGCTGGATCGACCACTGGGAGCCCGAGGACGAGACGTTCTGGCGGGAGAAGGGCGCCCGGATCGCAGGCCGCAACCTGCTCTTCTCCGTGATCTCGGAGCACATCGGCTTCTCCATATGGACCCTGTGGTCGGTGCTCGTCCTCTTCATGGGGCCCGAGTACGGGATCGACGCGGCGGGCAAGTTCTTCCTCGTCGGCATGGCCACGCTCGTCGGCGCGTTCGCCCGCGTGCCCTACACCTTCGCCGTCGCCCGCTTCGGCGGCCGGAACTGGACGGTGATCGCCGCGTCGCTCCTGCTGGTGCCGGGCATCGCGGCCTACGTCGTCATGGAGCCCGGCACGTCGTACACGACCTTCATGCTGGTGGCGCTGCTGACGGGGGTCGGCGGCGGCAACTTCGCCTCCTCCATGACCAACATCAACGCGTTCTACCCGCTGCGCAGGAAGGGCTGGGCGCTCGGCCTCAACGCGGGCGGCGGGAACGTGGGCGTGCCGGTGATCCAGCTCGTCGCCCTCGCGGTCATCGCCACGGCGGGCGCCGGGCAGCCGCGCGTGCTGCTGGCGATCTACCTGCCGCTCGTCGTCGTCGCCGCCGTCTGCGCCTGGCTGTTCATGGACAACCTGAGCGTCATGCAGAACGACACCGGCGCCGCTCGGGAATCCGTGCGCGACCGGCACACCTGGATCATGTCCTTCCTGTACGTCGGCACGTTCGGCTCGTTCATCGGATACAGCTTCGCGTTCGGCCTCGTGCTCCAGAACCAGTTCGACCGCACCCCGCTGCAGGCCGCCTCCCTGACGTTCATCGGCCCGCTCCTCGGCTCGCTGATCCGCCCCCTCGGCGGTTCGCTCGCCGACCGCTACGGCGGCGCCCGCATCACCCTGTGGAACTTCGCCGGCATGGCCGCCGCGACCGTGGTGATCATCCTGGCGTCCGTCCAGGAGTCGCTGCCCGTCTTCCTCGGCGGCTTCATCGTGCTGTTCGTCCTCACCGGCGTGGGCAACGGCTCCACCTACAAGATGATCCCCGGCATCTACCACGCCAAGGCCCTCGCCCTCGGCCTCACCGGCGAGGACGCCGCCCGCTACGGCCGCCGGCTCTCCGGGGCGGCCATCGGACTCATCGGCGCGGTCGGAGCGGTCGGCGGCCTGGGCATCAACCTGGCCTTCCGCCAGTCCTTCCTCTCCACCGGCACGGGCATCAGCGCCTTCACCGCCTTCCTGGTCTTCTACGGCCTGTGCTTCGCCGTCACCTGGGCCGTATACCTCCGCCGCCCCGCTGCCACGGGCCGCCGCACGGCGGCCCCCGGCACGGTGTCCGGCGACCGTGCGGACGCGGCCGACGAGCGTCCCACCTACGCCCGGGTCTGACCGGCCCGGCGATACCGGCACCACCCCGTTCCGGCGGCACCGCCACCGGAACGGGGTGGCACTGCGGCGGTGCCGCCGACGACGATCCGACGAACGGCGGAACCCCCGCGTAACAGGCGGGAAACGCGGTGGAACCGAGCCTGTCACGCGGCACGGGCAGGCTCGGTTGCACGGTGTGCGACCCCAGGGGACGAGGACCACTTCCCATGCAAGAACCCACGCACGACATCAAGCCCCTCGCGGGCTTCACGATCGGCGTCACGGCGGCCCGCCGGGCCGAGGAGCTGATCGCGCTCCTCGAACGCCGGGGCGCCGTGGTGCAGCACGCCCCCGCCCTGCGCATCGTGCCGCTCACCGACGACTCCGAACTCCTCAGCACCACCGAGCGGCTCCTGGCCGCCGCCCCCGACACCGTCATCGCCACCACGGCCATCGGCTTCCGCGGCTGGATCGAGGCCGCCCACGGCTGGGGTCTGGGCGAGGACCTGCTCGCCCGCCTCGACGGCGTCGAGCTGCTGGCCCGGGGGCCCAAGGTGCGCGGCGCGATCCGTGCCGCCGGGCTGACCGAGGCGTGGTACCCCGAGTCGGAGTCGATGGCCGAGGTCCGCGCACGGCTGCTGGCCCAGGGCGTGGCGGGCCGCCGCATCGCGGTCCAGCTGCACGGCGAGCCCCTGCCGGGCTTCAGCGAGGCGCTGCGCTCGGCGGGCGCGGAGGTCGTGCCCGTCCCCGTCTACCGCTGGCTGCCGCCGGAGGACCCGTCCGCGCTCGACCGGCTGATCGACGCCCTGCGCGCCCGGGCCCTGGACGCGGTCACCTTCACCAGCGCCCCCGCCGCGCTGTCCCTGCTGCGCCGGTCCGAGGAGCGCGGACTGCGCGAGGAGGTGCTGGCGGCGCTGCGCGCGGACGTGCTCCCCGCCTGCGTCGGCCCGGTGACGGCGGCGGTCCTGGAACGCCACGACGTCCCGACCTCCCAGCCCGAACGCTTCCGCCTCGGACCGCTCGTGCAGCTGCTGTGCGCGGAACTACCGGGCGCGGTACGGCCGTTGCCCGTGGGCGGGCGATGGCTGGAGATCCGCGGTCACGCCGTCGTCGTCGATGGCGAGCTGCGCCCCGTCCCGCCCGCCGGAATGGCGCTGCTGGGCGCGCTGGCCGCGCGGCCCGGCTGGGTGGTGCCGCGCGCCGACCTCCTGCGGGCGCTGCCGGGCGCGGGCCGCGACGAGCACGCCGTCGAGACGGCCATGGCCCGGCTGCGCTCCGCGCTGGGCGCGCCCAAGTTGATCCAGACGGTCGTCAAGCGCGGCTACCGGCTGGCCGTCGACGCCTCCGGGTGAGAGATCCGCGCCCCACCGGCTGAACGGAGTGCGTGCCCCGCCCGTATGCAAGGGTGGGCGCGGAACGCGCCAAGAACTCGCACGTCGTATCGACCGGGGGGCGCACCGTGAGTGAGGATGCCGGCGTGGCCGACCGAACGTCGCAGGACGACGCCCTCATGCGAGCCCTCTACGACGAGCACGCCGGACCGCTGCTGGCCTTCGTGCTGCGCCTGGTCGGCGGCGACCGCCACCGCGCCGAGGACGTCGTGCAGGAGACGCTGCTGCGCGCCTGGCGCAACGCCGAACAGCTCCAGCGGGCCACCGGGTCGGTGCGGCCGTGGCTGGTGACGGTCGCCCGCCGCATCGTCATCGACGGTCACCGCAGCCGACGGGCCCGGCCGCAGGAGGTGGACGCCGCGCCGCTGGAGACGATCCCGGCCGCCGACGAGATCGACCGCGCGCTGCGCCTCATGACGATCTCCGAGGCCATGGCCGATCTCACCGACGCCCACCGCGAGGCGCTGGTGGAGACGTACTTCAAGGGCCGCACGGTGAACGAGGCGGCCGAAGTGCTCCGGGTGCCGCCCGGTACCGTCCGGTCCCGGGTCTTCTACGCGCTGCGCTCGATGAAGCTCTCGCTGGAGGAGAAGGGGGTGACGGCATGACCACCGGGGACCCGCACGCGCACCACACGGACGTCGGTGCCTACGCCATCGGTGTGCTGGACCCCGCCGACGCGGCGCGCTTCGAGGAGCACCTGGCCGTGTGCAGCGCCTGCGGGCGCGAGTTGGAGGAACTGCTGGGCCTCGGTCCCGTGCTCGCCGAGTACGCGCGGGACGCCCCGGGCGCCGACGCGCTCACCGCCCGCCCCGGTCCGGGGCTGCTGGCGGGGCTGCTCGACGAGGTCGCGGCCACCGCGCGGCGGCGGCGCGGTCGGCGGCTCGCCCTGGTCGCCGCGGCCGTCGTCCTCCTCGTCGCCGGTCCGGTCGCCGGCGCCGCCTGGAGCGAGCGGGACGGCGGCCCGGCGCAGGCGCGCGGCGCGGCCGAGGCCGTCTTCGCCGACGGCGACAAGCTGACGGCCACCGACCCCGGCACCCGGGTCGCCGCCACCGTCTCCACCGTGCCGCGCGCCTGGGGCACGGAGATCGCCGTGCGGCTCGACGGCGTCACCGGGCCGCGGACCTGCGGCCTCGTGGCCGTCGGCACCGACGGGACCGAGCAGACGGTCACCACGTGGTCGGTGCCCGCCGGCGGCTACGGCTGGGAGGAACCGCGCCTGTACGTGGGCGGTGCCGCCTACGACCGTCCCGAGATCGCCCGCTTCGAGGTGCGCACCCTGGACGGGGAGCACCTCGTCACCGTCCCCGGCTGAGCGGCGTCGCGCCCGTCGCCGCAGCTCACCCCGGGTCGTCGTGCGTGCGCAGGGGGGCCCGGGTCGCGTACGGTGGACGGCTGCCCTGGACACAGCGGAAGGGGGCCCTTGCGTTGGAGGCGCAGGACACCGGCGTGCGGGAACGCGAGATCCACGCCGAGCAGAACCACCTGGACGCGGTCTACCGCCGCCTGGCGGAGAAGATCCACGACGCCGAGTTCCTGATGGCCGACGCGGGCCGGCGCGCCCAGGTCGGCACGCCCGGCGCGCTCGCCGAACGGGACGCCCAGGTGTTCCGCGCCGGCGTCCACCTGAACCGGCTCAACAGCGAGTTCGAGGACTTCCTCTTCGGCCGCATCGACCTGCTGGACGGCAAGGACGGGGAGCGGGGCCCCGACGGCGCCTACACCTCCGTGGAGCCCGCCGAGGGAGCGGTCCGCCCGGACATGACCGCCGACATCGCCGAGACCCTGCACATCGGCCGGCTCGGCGTGCTCGACGCCGACTACGCCCCGCTCGTCATCGACTGGCGCGCCCCCGCCGCCGCCCCCTTCTACCGGGCCACCCCCGTCGCCCCCGGCCGCGTCGTCCGTCGCCGGGTCATCCGCTCCCGGGGCCGCCGGGTCCTCGGCGTCGAGGACGACCTGCTGCGGCCGGAACTGACCGCCCGCCTGGCCGGCGCGGAACTGCCGGTCGTCGGCGACGGGGCGCTGATGGCCGCGCTCGGCCGCGCCCGCGGCCACACCATGCGGGACATCGTCGCCTCCATCCAGGCCGAGCAGGACGAGGTCATCCGGGCCCCGGCCGCGTCCGTCACCGAGGTGGAGGGCGGACCGGGCACGGGCAAGACGGCCGTCGCCCTGCACCGGGCGGCCTACCTGCTCTACCAGGACCGGCGCCGGTACGCGGGCGGCATCCTCGTCGTCAGTCCCACCCCGCTGCTCGTCTCCTACACCGAGGGCGTGCTGCCCTCGCTGGGGGAGGAGGGGCAGGTGGCGATCCGGGCGCTCGGCTCCCTCGTCGACGGAGCGGAGGCCGCCGCGTACGACCCCATGGACGTCGCGCGGATCAAGGGCTCCAGCCGGATGGCGAAGGTGCTGCGCCGTGCCGCGCGCGGCACGTTGGAGCAGGCCGGCGGGGCGGGGGCCGGGCTGCGGGTGGTCGTCTTCGGCGCCCGCGTCGAGTTGGACGCCGAGGAGCTGCGGGCCGTGCGGACGGCCGCGCTCGGCGGCACCGCGCCGGTCAACCTGCTGCGCCCCCGAGCCCGCAAGCTGCTGCTCGACGCGCTGTGGGAGAAGGCGGGCGGGCCCGTGCGCCACCCGCCGGGCAGCGACCCGGAGCTGGCGGCCGAGGCGCGGCAGGCGTTCGACGACGACGTCTCGGAGGAGGACGCCTTCCAGGAGTTCCTGGCCGCCTGGTGGCCGGAGCTGACGCCCCGGCTCGTGCTCGCGGCCCTGCGCGACGAGCGGCGCCTCGGCCGCTGGGCGCGCCGGGTGCTGCAGCCCCGCGAGGTGCGCCGCCTCGCCCGCTCGCTGTCCCGGCTGGACGCCGCCGGGCAGGGCCCGCTGTCCGTGCACGACGTCGCGCTGCTGGACGAGCTCCAGCAGGTCCTCGGCGCGCCGGCGCGGCCGAGGAAGCGGGAGGTGGACCCGTTGGACCAGTTGACCGGCCTGGCCGAGCTGACCACGGCGGCCGACCGCGACCCCACGCGCCGGGCGACCCGGGCCGAGCGGGCGGGGGAGGACCGCCGCGACTACGCCCACGTCATCGTGGACGAGGCGCAGGACCTCACCCCCATGCAGTGGCGGATGGTGGGCCGGCGCGGACGGCAGGCCACGTGGACGGTGGTCGGCGATCCGGCGCAGTCGTCCTGGTCGGACCAGGAGGACGCGGCCGAGGCGCGGCGGGAGGCTCTCGGCACCCGCCCCCGGCGGCGGTTCGAGCTGACCGTCAACTACCGCAACCCGTCGGAGATCGCGGAGCTGGCCTCGCGCGTCCTGGCGCTGGCCATGCCGGGAACCCAACCGCCCAAGGCGGTGCGCTCGACCGGCCTCGTGCCCCGCTTCGCCGTCGTCGGCGGCCCCGCCGACTCCCGCGGCCGTCCCGGCGGCCTCGGCGACGCGGTGCGCCGGGAGGCGGAGCTGCTGCTCGACGAGGTGGAGGGCACGGTCGGGGTGGTCGTCCCCATGGCCGCGCGGGAGCGGGCGGGCCGCTGGCTGGCCGGCCTCGGTGACCGGGTCGTCGCGCTCGGCAGCCTGGAGGCGAAGGGGCTGGAGTACGACGCGACGCTCGTCGTCACGCCGGCCGAGATCGCCGACGAGTCCCCGGCCGGGCTGCGGGTGCTCTACGTCGCCCTCACCCGGGCCACGCAGCGGCTGACGATCCTCTCCGGCGAGCGTGACCTGCCGGACGGGGACGGGGTGCCGGACCTGCTGCGGGAGTAGGGGCGCCCCGGGCGGGGAGGGGGCGCGGAACGCGGTGAGGCGGGTCCCGGTGCGGGACCCGCCTCACGGACGTGTCAGGTGGCGCCGACCCGCCAGCTCGCCTCGCGGCAAGTGGTCGCTCGCAGCGACGATGGTTGGGCCCGGGGGCATGGATCGGGCCGACGCCACGTCCAGGCTAACAAACGGGATTCCCTTGTGGGCAAGGCCGGTTGTGCGTCCGGTCACGGAGCGGTCCGAACCGGGCGGTGCGGGGGGAGGGACTTCCGTCGGCACGCTTTCTCTCGTATCGTGGAATTATCTTTCCGAATCAAGGTCCGCTTACCGCGTACCCGGAGGTAGGTGCGACGATTCGGAGGCAAACGCGCACCCGCGAAGTGCATGAGGGAAAGCAGAGGAAGTCGGCATGGCAACGGCGCCCAGCGTCTCCTACTCGATGACCGTCCGGCTGGAGGTTCCGGTCGGCGGCTCGGCGGTCAGCCAGATCACCACCGTCGTGGAGTCGTCCGGAGGTCACGTCACCGCCCTTGACGTCACCGCGTCCGGCCACGAGCGGCTGCGCATCGACGTCACGGTCGCCGCGACCTCGACCGACCACGCCGCGCGGATCGTGGACAGGCTCGGCGAGATCGACGGCGTCACGCTCGGGAAGGTCTCCGACCGTACGTTCCTCATGCACCTCGGCGGCAAGATCGAGATGTCGTCCAAGCACCCCATTCGCAATCGCGACGACCTCTCGATGGTCTACACCCCCGGTGTCGCCCGCGTCTGCACGCAGATCGCGGAGAACCCCGAGGACGCCCGGCGGCTGACGATCAAGCGCAACAGCGTCGCCGTCGTCACCGACGGCTCGGCCGTCCTGGGGCTGGGCAACATCGGGCCGCAGGCCGCGCTGCCCGTCATGGAGGGCAAGGCCGCCCTCTTCAAGCGGTTCGCCGGGATCGACGCCTGGCCGCTGTGCCTGGACACCCAGGACACCGACGCCATCGTGGAGATCGTCAAGGCCATCGCCCCCGGATTCGCGGGCATCAACCTGGAGGACATCTCGGCCCCCCGCTGCTTCGAGATCGAGGCCCGGCTGCGCGAGGCCCTGGACATCCCCGTCTTCCACGACGACCAGCACGGCACCGCCATCGTGGTGCTCGCCTCCCTGCACAACGCGCTGCGCGTCGTCGGCAAGGCGATCGGCGACGTGCGGGTGGTCATGTCCGGCGCCGGGGCCGCCGGCACCGCCATCCTCAAGCTGCTCATGGCGGCCGGCGTCAAGCACGCCGTCGTGTGCGACATCAACGGCGTCGTGCACTGCGAGCGCGACGACCTCAAGGCGGCCGACGGCGGCACCGCGCTGCGCTGGATCGCCGACAACACCAACCCCGACGGCGTCACCGGCACGCTCAAGGAGGCCGTGGCGGGCGCGGACGTCTTCATCGGCGTCTCGGCCCCCGACGTCCTGTCCGCCGAGGACGTCGCGGCCATGGCCGAGGGCGCCATCGTCTTCGCGCTCGCCAACCCGGACCCGGAGATCGACCCGGCCGTGGCGCGCCGGACCGCCGCCGTCGTGGCCACCGGCCGCTCGGACTTCCCCAACCAGATCAACAACGTCCTCGTCTTCCCCGGCGTCTTCCGCGGCCTGCTGGACGCCCAGTCCCACACCGTGACCGACGGGATGATGCTGGCCGCGGCCCGCGCCCTGGCCGACGTCGTGGGCGAGGACGAGCTCAACGCGAACTACATCATTCCGAGTGTCTTCAACGAGAAGGTCTCCGGTGCGGTGGCGGACGCCGTCCGGGAGGCCGCGAAGGCGGCTCCGGCGAACTGACCCGCACGGCCGCGGGCCGTCTCCGGGCGGGCGCCGCCCCGCGTCCGGGTGAACGCCGCACGGTGGGCACCCGGACGTCGGGGCGTCCCGCGACGCGGGGGTACGGCGCGTCGCGGGATGACGCGCGGCCCGGCGGCCGTAGGGTTGCGGGCGGACAAAGCCTGCGGAACGTCAGCGCGACGGGACGGCGGAGCTTTTCGTGTGATGCGACGGCCCCGGATTGGCTTTCCCGCCACTGGTGCGGGCAGGATGCGTGCCGGGCGCGAGGGTCTGGGAGCAGACCCCGGGTCGCGGCACTGTCCGAGGGCCCTGGCAGCATCGGCTTCGTCTCACGCCTCAACGGCAAGAAGAACACGGGAGTAACACACATGAACCGCACTGAGCTGGTGGCCGCCCTGGCCGACCGCGCCGAGGTGACCCGCAAGGACGCCGACGCCGTTCTGGCCGCCTTCGCCGAGACCGTCGGCGAGGTCGTCGCGAAGGGCGACGAGAAGGTCACCATCCCGGGTTTCCTCACCTTTGAGCGCACCCACCGTGCCGCTCGCACCGCCCGCAACCCGCAGACCGGCGACCCCATCCAGATCCCGGCCGGCTACAGCGTCAAGGTGTCCGCGGGCTCGAAGCTGAAGGAAGCCGCCAAGGGCAAGTAACCCACGGCAACCAGGGGCGGCCGCCCCGGCCCCCGGGGCCGGAGCGGCCGCCCCTCGCCGTGTGCGCGCGGACGGGCTACGCCGCCTCCACCTTCGCGCCGAGGCCGGGGAGCTTCTCCATGAAGTTCTCGTAGCCCCGGTTGATGAGCTCGATGCCGTGCACGCGGGACGTCCCCTGGGCCGCCAGCGCCGCGATGAGGTAGGAGAACCCGCCCCGCAGGTCCGGGATCACCAGTTCGGAGGCCTGGAGTTTCGTCGGGCCCGACACCACGGCCGAGTGCAGGAAGTTGCGCTGCCCGAAGCGGCACGGCGTGCCGCCCAGGCACTCCCGGTAGAGCTGGATGTGCGCACCCATCTGGTTCAGGGCCTCGGTGAAGCCGAGCCGCGACTCGTACACCGTCTCGTGCACGATCGACAGGCCCGATGCCTGGGTGAGGGCCACGACGAGCGGCTGCTGCCAGTCCGTCTGGAACCCCGGGTGGACGTCCGTCTCCAGCGCGATCGCCTTCAGCGGGCCGCCGGGGTGCCAGAAGCGGATGCCGTCGTCCTCCACGGCGAAGGCGCCGCCCACCTTCCGGTAGGTGTTGAGGAACGTGAGCATCTCGCGCTGGCTGGCGCCGTGCACGTACACGCTGCCCTCGGTCGCCAGGGCGGCGCACGCCCAGGACGCGGCCTCCAGCCGGTCGGGCAGGGCCCGGTGCTGGTAGCCGCCCAGCCGGTCCACACCGGTGATGCGGATGGTGCGGTCGGTGTCGAGGGAGATGATCGCGCCCATCTTCTGCAGGACGCAGATGAGGTCCTCGATCTCCGGCTCGACGGCGGCGTTCGACAGCTCCGTCACGCCTTCGGCCAGGACGGCCGTGAGCAGGACCTGCTCGGTGGTGCCCACCGAGGGGTACGGCAGCTTGATCTTCGTGCCGCGCAGCCGCTGCGGGGCCTCCAGGTACTGGCCCTCGGGGCGCTTCTCGATCGTGGCACCGAACTGGCGCAGCACGTCGAAGTGGAAGTCGATCGGCCGGCCGCCGATGTCGCAGCCGCCCAGGCCGGGGATGAAGGCGTGGCCCAGCCGGTGCAGCAGCGGGCCGCAGAACAGGATGGGAATGCGCGAGGAGCCGGCGTGCGCGTCGATGTCGGCGACGTCGGCGCTCTCCACGTTCGACGGGTCGAGCACCAGCTCACCGGCCTCCGAGCCGGTGCGCACCGTCACCCCGTGCAGCTCCAGCAGTCCCCGGACGACCCGCACGTCACGAATGTCGGGGACGTTGCGCAGGCGGCTCGGTTCGCCGCCGAGGAGGGCCGCGACCATCGCCTTGGGCACGAGGTTCTTCGCGCCGCGGACCCGGATCTCACCCTCCAGCGGGGTGCCGCCGTGGACGAGCAGGACGTCTTCGTTGCCGGTCATGTAACTCGCGATCTCTACAAACTGGGCGGGGGACGAACAAGTGGGCGGGAGACAGAGGAATGGTAGCCGCCGGTCGGCCGGGCCACGGAGGTCCCGCGCGGTCCCGCGCGCCCGGGCCCGGGGGCGCGCGGCACGCCCCGCCCCGGGCGGGCCCGGCGCCCGGGCGCGGCCCGTCCGCGCCCCCGTACGCCGTCACCAGGAGAAACACCACGGGTGGCGCACCTGCCGGAGCGCGTGGACCGCGGTGCGCCGCGTACGGAATCATGGGCGCATGTCCTCCGAGGTGTCCTCGCTCACCGGACGGCTGCTGGTCGCCACTCCGGCACTGACCGATCCGAACTTCGAGCGTGCCGTCGTGCTCCTCCTCGACCACGACCGGGGCGGCTCCCTGGGCGTCGTCCTCAACCGCCCCACCCCCGTCGGCGTGGGCGACATCCTTCAGGCGTGGGCGGAGATCGCGGGCGCCCCCGGGGTCGTCTTCCAGGGCGGCCCGGTGTCGCTGGACGCCGCGCTGGGCGTCGCGCTCATCCCGGGGAGCGAGGGGCCGCTCGGCTGGCGACGGGTGCACGGGGCGATCGGGCTGGTGGACCTGGACGCGCCGCCCGAGGTCCTCGCCGCCGAGCTGGGCTTCCTGCGCATCTTCGCCGGGTACGCGGGCTGGGGCCCGGGTCAGTTGGAGGACGAGGTGGAGGAGGGGGCCTGGTACGTCGTGGACTCCGAGCCCGGCGACGTCTCCTCGCCCGACCCGGAGCGCCTGTGGCGCGCGGTGCTGCGGCGGCAGCGCGGCGAGTTGGCCTTCGTCGCCACGTATCCGGACGACCCCTCGCTCAACTGAGGCCCGTCCCGCACCCCGGACGGGTCGGTACCCTTGGGAGCCATGAGCACTCCTCTTGAGCCCGGGCCCGAGCGCGGCACGGGGACCGGAACGCTGGTCGAGCCGACGCCCCAGGTGTCCCACGGTGATGGCGACCACGAGCGCTACGCCCACTATGTCCAGAAGGACAAGATCATGGCGAGCGCGATGGACGGCACGCCCGTGGTCGCGCTCTGCGGCAAAGTGTGGGTGCCCGGACGCGATCCGAAGAAGTACCCCGTCTGCCCGCTGTGCAAGGAGATCTACGAGTCCATGACCAGCGGCGGAGACAAGAACGGCAAGGGCGGCAAGGACGGCAAGGGCGGCGGGGACGCCGGCCGGAAGTGACCCGGGTCCGGGCCGGCCGCCGCGCGGCCGGTCCGGGTGCCGCGGCGCCGCGCCCCGCCCCGGCGGGCCGCGCCCGGCGGGTTGCGGCGTTCGCACGCGTGAGCGACGCCGGGCCCCCGATCGTGTGAGAGCCGCGCACCGCCCCGCACCGGGGCGGTCGGCCCTGCGAGCGTGGGGACGTGCAGCCGCGATCCGTGCGCGTTCTCGCGGGAACGATTCACCGGCCCCCGGCCGTCGAGCCCCCGCCCGGCCGCCCCCGCCGGGCGGAACTCACCATTCCGTCATGGACCTGCACTCCTCCGGCGTCAAGACATGTGCCAGAGTTGCCACGTCCGCCCCGTGAGCACGTACGGTACGGCTGGGCATCCGGGAGACCGGGGAAGGGGCAGCTGGGTTGAGCACGCACGCACCGCATGCGCCACATGATCCCGGGGTGACGCGGTCCGTCACCCTGCCGACGACGCTGGACGAGGCCGTGGCGGCACTCACCGCCATGCCCGCGGCCGTGCCCGTCGCCGGCGGCACCGACCTGATGGTGGACGTCAACGCCGGGCGGCTGCGCCCGGCGGCCCTCGTCGGCCTCGGCCGGATCAGCGAGATCCGCAGCTGGGAGTACCAGGACGGGCACGGCCTCCTCGGCGCCGGACTCACCCACGCCCGCATGGGCCGCCCCGACTTCGCCGCCCTCTTCCCCGCCCTCGCCGCCGCCGCCCGCGCCGCCGGGCCGCCGCAGACCCGCAACGCCGGGACCCTCGGCGGCAACATCGTCAGCGCGGCCCCCACCGGCGACACCCTTCCCGTCCTCGCCGCCCTGGAGGCCGTGCTCGTGGTCGCCGGTCCCGGCGGCGCCCGGCGCGAGACGCCGGTCAGCCACCTCCTGAGCGGACGCGAACTGCTCAACCCCGGCGAGGTCGTCGGCCACATCCGCGTGCCCCTGCTGCACGCCCCGCAGACGTTCCTCAAGGCCACCGGCCGCACCGGCCCGAGCCGGGCCCTCGCCTCCGCCGCCGTCGTCCTCGACCCCGCCCGGCGGGGCGTGCGCTGCGCCGTCGGTGCCGTCGCCCCCATGCCGCTGCGCCCGCTGGAGGCCGAGCAGTGGGTGGCCTCGCTCATCGACTGGTCCATGGTCCGCGTCGCGGGCGGTGTCGCCCTTGCCCCCGAGGCCCTGCGGGCCTTCGGCGACTACGTGGCGATGGCCTGCATCCCCGATCCCGTCCCCGGCCCGGACGGCGGGGAGACGCCCGCCCTGCCGCCGGCCGTCCTCCAGCTGCGCCGCACCGTCGCCGCGCTGGCCCGCCGAGCACTCGGGAGGGCGCTCGCATGAGCAACGACCCGCACGCGCCGTCCGCCCACCCCGACGCGTCCGCGCCTCCGCAGGGCGGCTGGGGTGGCGAGTACGACGCCGACGCCACCGCGTTCATCCAGCTCCCGCCGCAGGTGACGGAGCACGGCCCGCCCGGCCCCGGCCACGACGGCCGCACGCCGCTGGCTGCCCCCGGCACCGGGCAGGGCTGGGAACCGCCGGTCATCCCACCGCCCACCCCCGCGGCCACCACGGACCCGACGGACACCGGCACCTGGACGCTGCCGTTCGCGCCGGCCGTCGCCGACCCGTCGCCCGAGGGCCTGCCCGCCGACGGGCAGGCCCCCCCGGCCGGGCTCGGCCAGGACGCCGCCGCACTCGGCCAGGGAGCCGCCGCCGCACTGGCCGGCTCCCACGAAGGCCGGCTGCACGCCGACACCGGCGCCGCCGACCCACCCGAGCAGCCGTGGCCCGCCCCGGCACCCGGCGGCGCCGAGCCGTACGACACCGGGACGTGGGACACCACGGCGCTCCCCGCCGAACCGCCCGCCTTCGTCCCCCACCCCTCGCCGGCCCCGGACGCGGCCGGGCCGTCCGCCGCCGAAGCGGCGTCCGAGCCGGGCCATCCCGCCGGGACCGCGCCGTCGGACCTCGCCGAGGAGCCGTCCGCCGCCGCGCCCCCGGCCGAGGACGACGAACACCCGCTCGTCTCGTACACGTTGCACGTCAACGGCGCGGAGCGGCACGTCGCCGACGTGTGGCTCGGCGAGTCCCTGCTCTACGTCCTGCGCGAACGCCTCGGCCTGGCCGGTGCCAAGGACGGCTGCTCCCAGGGCGAGTGCGGCGCCTGCTCCGTGCAGGTCGACGGACGGCTCGTCGCCTCCTGCCTGGTGCCCGCCGCGACCGCCGCCGGAAGCGAGATCCGCACCGTCGAGGGGCTCACCCGCGACGGCGTCCCCTCCGACGTGCAGCGCGCCCTCGCCGAGCGGTCCGGCGTGCAGTGCGGGTTCTGCGTGCCCGGCATGGCCATGACCGCGCACGACCTGCTGGAGGGCAACCACACCCCCACCGACCTGCAGATCCGCACCGCCCTGTGCGGCAACCTGTGCCGCTGCACCGGGTACCGGGGCGTCGTGGACGCCGTCCGCGAGGTCGCCGCCGAGCGTGCGGCCCGCTCCCGTCCGCAGCCCGAGGACCGGGGCGGGGCCGTCGAGGGCACCGGCGGCGCACCCCGCATCCCGCAGCAGGCCGGGCCCAGTGACGAGGGAGACCCGCAGTGACGTCCAGCGACGCGGTGACGGCGACCCCGGCCGGGGGCACTCCGCTGCCGTCCGCCCGCCCGCACGCCGAACCGGCACCGCACGGCCTCGGCGCGTCCGTCCTGCCCACCGACGCGCTCGCCAAGGCGCAGGGCACCTACGCCTACGCGGCCGACCTGTGGGCCGAGGGCCTGCTGTGGGCGGCCGTCCTGCGGGCCCCGCACCCCCACGCCCGGATCGTCTCCATCGACACCGGGCCGGCCGAGGCCATGCCCGGTGTGCGCGCCGTCGTCACCCACGCCGACGTGCCCGGCGACGCCAACCACGGACGGGGCGTCGCCGACCGTCCGGCCTTCGCCCGCGACCTGGTGCGGCACTACGGCGAGGCCGTCGCCGCCGTCGCCGCCGACCACCCGGACACCGCCCGGCTGGCCGTCGCGGCCATCGCCGTCGAGTACGAGGTCCTGGAACCCGTCACCGACCCGGAGAAGGCCTTCGAGGCCGAGCCGCTGCACCCCGACGGCAACGTGGTGCGTCACCTGCCGCTGCGCTACGGGGACGCCGACGCCACCGGCGACGTCGTCGTGGAGGGGCTCTACCGCGTCGGCCGCCAGGACCCGGCGCCCATCGGCGCCGAGGCCGGGCTCGCCGTGCCGCGCGTGGACGGCGGCGTGGAGCTCTACACCGCCTCCACCGACCCGCACACCGACCGCGACCGCGTCGCCGCCTGCTGCGGGCTCCCGCCCGAGCAGGTCAAGGTCGTCGTCACCGGCGTGCCCGGGGCCATGGCCGACCGCGAGGACCTGAGCGTCCAGATCCCGCTGGGCCTGCTGGCCATCCGCACCGGCTGCCCGGTCAAGCTCGCCGCCGGGCGTGAGGAGTCCTTCCTCGGCCACCCCCACCGGCACCCCACGCTGCTGCGCTACCGGCACCACGCGGACGGCGCGGGCAAGCTCGTCAAGGTCGAGGCGCAGATCCTCATGGACGCCGGCGCCTACGCCGACGGCTCCCACGAGGCGCTGGCCGCCGCCGTCTCCTTCGCCGCCGGCCCCTACGTCGTCCCGCACGCGACGATCGACGGCTGGGCCGTGCGCACCAACAACCCGCCCTCCGGGCACGTGCGCGGGGAGGGCGCCCTCCAGGTCTGCGCGGCCTACGAGGGCCAGATGGACAAGCTCGCCAAGGCGCTCGGCATGGACCCGGCGGAGCTGCGCGCCCGCAACGTCATGGCCACCGGCGACCTCCTGCCCACCGGGCAGGCCGTCACCTGCCCCGCGCCCGTCGCCGAGCTTCTGCGCAACGTCCGCGAGGCGCCGCTGCCCGCGCTCCCCAAGGACTGCCCCGCGGACCAGTGGCTCCTGCCCGGCGGCCCCGAGGGCGCGGGCGAGCCCGGCGCCGTCCGGCGCGGGGTGGGACACGCCGTCGGCATGGTCCACCTGCTCGGCGCCGAGGGCACGGACGAGGTCGCCACGGCGACGGTGAAGGTGGACGGCGCCGTCGCGACCGTGCTGTGCGCCGCCGTCGAGACCGGGCAGGGCTTCACGACCCTGGCCCGGCAGGTCGTCCAGGAGGTGCTGGGGGTCGACGAGGTGCACGTCGCCCCCGTCGACACCGACCAGCCACCCGCCGGGCCCGGCGCCCGGGGCCGGCACACCTGGGTGTCGGCCGGCGCCGTGGAGCGGGCGGCCAAGATGGTTCGCACCCAGCTGCTCCAGCCGCTGGCCGCGAACTTCGGCATGTCCACGGAGCTGCTGTCCATCGCCGACGGCAAGATCACCTCCTACGACGGCGTCCTGTCCACGACGGTCGCCGAGGCGCTGGAGGGCAAGGAGCTGTGGGCCACGGCCCAGTGCCGCCCGCACCCCACCGAGCCGCTGGACGACACCGGGCAGGGCGACGCCTTCGTGGGCCTGGCCTTCGCCGCCGTGCGGGCCGTGGTCGACGTGGACGTCGAGCTGGGCTCCGTCCGCGTCGTCGAGCTGGCGATCGCCCAGGACGTCGGCCGGGTGCTCAACCCGGCGCAGTGCCGCGCCCGCATCGAGGCGGGCCTCACCCAGGGAGTCGGCGCGGCCCTCACCGAGCACCTGCGGGTCGCCCGGGGCGTCGTGCGCCACCCCGACTTCACCGGGTACGCCCTGCCCACGGCACTGGACGCGCCGGACCTGCGGATCGTCGAACTCGTCGAGGAACGCGACGTGGTGGCGCCCTTCGGGGCGAAGTCCGTCAGCGCGGTGCCCCTGGTCGTGACGCCCGCCGCCATCGCCTCCGCCGTCCGCGCCGCCACCGGCCGCCCGATCGGCCGCCTCCCCATCCGCCCCTCCGCCGTGGTGACAGAGTAGAACGCCCCGGTGGACACCCGAGCACCGCGGGAGGCCGGGAAGTGGCGGATCTCCTGCGGCGGCTCGGGTGAGCGGCGTCCGACCGCCGGGTGGCGGTCGGGCGGGGTGCGGGGCCGGGTAGGCTGGCGCGGTCCTGGCGTCGACCCCACCGCACGGAGACCGTGACTACCACCTCACACCACCTCTCCCCGGCCTTCCCCGGCCGTGCCCCCTGGGGCACCGCGGGCAAGCTGCGCGCCTGGCAACAGGGTGCGATGGACCGCTATCTCACCGCGCAGCCCCGGGACTTCCTCGCCGTCGCCACACCGGGCGCCGGCAAGACGACGTTCGCGCTGACGCTGGCGTCCTGGCTGCTGCACCACCACGTCGTGCGGCAGGTGACCGTCGTCGCGCCGACCGAGCACCTGAAGAAGCAGTGGGCGGAGGCCGCCGCCCGGATAGGCATCAAGCTGGACCCGGAGTACAGCGCGGGTCCGGTCGGCCGGGAGTACCACGGCGTCGCGGTGACGTACGCGGGGGTGGGCGTGCGGCCCATGCTGCACCGCAACCGCTGCGAGCAGCGCAAGACCCTGGTGATCCTGGACGAGATCCACCACGCGGGCGACAGCAAGTCCTGGGGCGAGGCGGTCTTCGAGGCGTTCGAACCGGCGACGAAGCGGCTGGCGCTGACCGGCACGCCGTTCCGCTCCGACACCAACCCCATCCCGTTCGTGGAGTACGCCGAGGACAACGCGGGCATCCGGCGTTCCGTGGCCGACTACACCTACGGCTACGGCAACGCGCTGTCCGACGGCGTGGTGCGGCCCGTCATCTTCCTCTCCTACAGCGGCAACATGCGCTGGCGCACCAAGGCCGGGGACGAGGTCGCCGCACGGCTGGGCGAGCCGATGACGAAGGACGCCGTCTCCCAGGCGTGGCGCACGGCGCTCGATCCGCGCGGGGAGTGGATGCCGAGCGTGCTCGGCGCCGCCGACCGGCGGCTGAGCGAGGTGCGCAAGGCCATCCCGGACGCCGGCGGACTGGTGATCGCCAGCGACCAGGACTCCGCGCGCGCCTATGCGAAGCTCATCCGCGAGATCACCGGCGGCTCCGCGACGCTCGTGCTGTCCGACGACTCCGGCGCCTCCCAGCGCATCGAGGACTTCAGCCACTCCGACGACCGCTGGATGGTCGCCGTCCGCATGGTGTCCGAGGGCGTGGACGTCCCCCGGCTGGCGGTCGGGGTGTACGCGACGACGATCTCCACTCCGCTGTTCTTCGCGCAGGCCGTGGGGCGTTTCGTGCGGTCCCGGCGGCGCGGTGAGACCGCCTCGGTGTTCCTGCCGACCATCCCCATGCTGCTGTGCTTCGCGCACGAGATGGAGGTCGAGCGCGACCACGTCCTGGACAAGCCGAAGAAGGGCGGGGACGAGGACCCGTACGCGGAGGAGGCCGACCTGCTGAAGGAGGCCGAGCGGGAACAGGACGAGGACACCGGCGAGCAGGACCTGCTGCCCTTCGAGGCGCTGGAGTCGGACGCCGTCTTCGACCGGGTCATGTACGACGGCGCCGAGTTCGGCATGCAGGCGCATCCCGGCAGCGAGGAGGAGCAGGACTACCTGGGCATCCCCGGTCTGCTGGAGCCGGACCAGGTGCAGTTGCTCCTGCAGAAGCGGCAGGCGCGCCAGATCGCGCACAGCCGCAGGCGTCCCGACGAGGAGGCGGACCTGCTGGAGGTGCCCGCCGAGCGCCGTCCCGTCGTCACGCACAAGGAGCTGCTGGAGTTGCGCAAGCAGCTCAACTCCCTCGTCGGCGCCTACTCCCACCAGAGCGGCAAGCCGCACGGCGTGATCCACACGGAGCTGCGGCGGCTGTGCGGCGGGCCGCCGACGGCCGAGGCGACGGCGGGACAGCTGACCCAGCGCATCACCAAGGTGCGGGAGTGGGCCACGCGGATGCGGTGACCCCCCCCGCGGTGGGGCCGCCCGCGACGGCATCCGGACACCGGCGGTCAGCCGCCGACACCTTTCGGACATGGAGCGTAAAAAGGGGGCCACTCTCTACCCCGGAGTGCCCGGATTCTGGACGAAGTCTTCCGGTGAGCGGATCGGGTCGCTAAGTTTCGGACACGCACACGCCCCGTGGCAGCGCCGCCTCGGAGCGCAGCCGGTGCGGCCCTTGCCAGCGCGACCGGTGGCCTCCCCTCTTCGCTGCCCACGGGACCCGGGCGGCGACGCACAACGCATCCGTGCGCAGGGTGGACGCCGCCGGCACTGACCCGAAAAGGGGGCGTCGTGACCGCGGAGACCTCTCAGACGCTCGACCGGGGACTCAGAGTCCTGAAACTTCTCGCCGACACCGATCACGGGCTGACGGTGACCGAGCTCTCCCACAAGCTCGGCGTCAACCGGACCGTGATCTACCGGCTGCTCGCCACGCTGGAGCAGCACTCCCTCATCCGCCGGGACCTCGGTGGCCGGGCCCGGGTCGGGCTCGGCGTCCTGGGCCTCGGCCGTCAGGTGCACCCCCTGGTGCGGGAGGCGGCCCTGCCGTCGCTGCGCTCCCTGGCCGAGGAGGTCGGTGCCACCGCCCACCTCACCCTGGTCGACGGCAGCGACGCGCTCGCCGTCGCCGTCGTCGAACCGAGCTGGACCGACTACCACGTCGCCTACCGGCCGGGCTTCCGGCACCCCCTCGACCGGGGCGCCGCCGGGCGGGCCATCCTCGCCGGCCGCCACCCCGACGCGGACCCGCTGGACTCCTACGTGCTGACGCACGGGGAACTGGAGGCCGGCGCGAGCGGGGCCGCCGCGCCGCTGCTCGGGGTGGCCGGGATAGAGGGCAGCGTCGGCGTGGTGATGCTCTCCGACTCGGTGCCGGAGAAGGTCGGCGACCGCGTCGTGGCCGCCGCGCAGGAGGTCGCGGAAGCCCTGCGCTGAGCCGGACGCCGACCCCCGGCGGGCCGCACCCGCCGGGACGTCGCGCACGGGTGGTTCGGCCCCGGCCCGAGGCAGCGCATAGATTGCACGGGTGATGTCTGCTCTCGCCGCCCGCCGCCGTCCGGTGCTGGCCGTCTGCGGCCTCGTGCTGGCCGCTCTCGTGGCCGCCGCCGCCCTCGTCCCCCTGCCGTACACCCTCGTCCAGCCGGGCGTCACCGCCGACGTCCTCGGCGAGTACCGGGGCGAGCGGGTCATCACCGTGCGCGGGGGCGACGCGGCGAAGGACCCGGAGGGCGAACTGCTGATGACCACCATCGCGGCCACCGGTCCGGACGCCACCGTGCGGATCGGCGACGTGCTCTCCGGGTGGTTCGCGCACGACCGGGCGGTCATGCCCCGCGAGGTGGTCTACCCCGTCGGGGACTCGCCCGAGGAGATCCGCGACTACAACGACGAGCGGATGGCCGACTCCCAGCGGGCCGCCGTGCGGGCCGCCCTGGACGAACTCGGGCTCGACGAGGGGGACCTGCGGGTCACCGTGCGGCTCGACGAGATCGGCGGGCCGAGCGCGGGCCTGCTGTTCGCCCTCGGCATCGTGGACACGCTGGACGGCGACGGCAGCCTGACCGGCGGCCGCACCGTCGCGGGCACCGGGACGATCGCCGCCTCCGGACGCGTCGGCCCGGTCGGCGGTGTTCCGCTGAAGACCCAGGCCGCCCGGCGCGACGGGGCGACCGTCTTCCTCGTGCCGCGCGCCGAGTGCGCGGACGCGGCCGCGCAGGCCCCGCCGGGGCTGCGGCTGGTCCCCGTCGGCACGCTCGACGACGCCCTGGAGGCGCTGGCCGACCTCCGGGCGGACCGTCCGACGCCGACCTGCTGAGCCGCTCGACCGCCGACACGTGGCCCGCCCCGCGCCCGCCTCGCGCCCGCCCCGCACCCGTCAGGCCCCGCCGCGGTCCGCGGGTCCGGACGCCTTGCGGACCAGGGGCACGATCCGCAGCGGCACCGGGTTCTCCATGACGATCGCCGTCGAGGCGCGCACGATGCCCGCGAACCCCACCACGCGGTCGATGACCCGCTGGAGGTCGGCGTTGGAGCGGGCCACGAGGCGGCAGAGCATGTCCCCGTGGCCGGTGATCGTGTGCAGCTCCAGCACCTCCGGCACGGTGGCCAGATGGGCGCGTACGTCCGCGCCCTGGCCCTGCTTGATCTCCAGGGTGGCGAACGCCGTCACCGGGTAGCCGAGGGCGGCCGGGTCCACGTCGGGGCCGAACCCCCGGATGACGCCGGTGCTCTGCAGCCGGTCCAGGCGGGCCTGCACCGTGCCGCGGGCCACGCCGAGCCTGCGGGACGCCTCCAGCACCCCGATGCGGGGCTCCGCCGCGAGGAGCTCCAGCAGCCTGCCGTCCAACTCGTCCACGCCCATGCGCACACCTCCGTGGTCATTGTGTACAGATCGCCCGGTGCTTCCGCGATACCGCTGCACAGATTGTTCATTGCCATGTCAAACTATTGCGCATCCTGTGGAACGGCGAGACCCTGCGCACATGACTGAGACCCTTCAGAACGCCCAGACCTCCCGGCAGGACGACCCCTTCCCGGTCAAGGGAATGGACGCGGTCGTGTTCGCCGTCGGCAACGCCAAGCAGGCGGCCCACTTCTACTCCACGGCCTTCGGCATGCGCCTGGTCGCCTACTCCGGGCCGGAGAACGGCAGCCGCGAGACGGCCAGCTACGTGCTGGAGTCCGGTGCGGCGCGGTTCGTGCTGACCTCGGTCATCAAGCCGGTCACCGAGCACGGCCGCTTCCTCGCCGAGCACGTGGCCGAACACGGCGACGGTGTGGTGGACCTGGCCATCGAGGTGCCCGACGCCCGCGCGGCGTACGCGTACGCCGTCGAGCACGGCGCCACCGGGCTCGCCGAGCCGTACGAGGTGAAGGACGAGCACGGCACCGTCGTCCTCGCCGCCATCGCCACCTACGGCCAGACCCGCCACACCCTGGTCGACCGCTCCGGCTACGACGGCCCCTACCTGCCCGGCTTCGCCGCCGCGCAGCCGATCGTCGAGCCCCCCGCGCGGCGCACCTTCCAGGCCGTCGACCACTGCGTCGGCAACGTCGAGCTCGGGAAGATGAACGAGTGGGTGACCTTCTACAACAAGGTCATGGGCTTCACCAACATGAAGGAGTTCGTCGGCGACGACATCGCGACCGAGTACTCCGCGCTCATGTCCAAGGTCGTCGCCGACGGCACCAAGAAGGTGAAGTTCCCCATCAACGAGCCGGCGATCGCGAAGAAGAAGTCGCAGATCGACGAGTACCTCGAGTTCTACGGCGGCCCCGGCGTCCAGCACATCGCCCTCGCCACCAACGACATCGTCTCCACCGTGCGGACGATGCGCGCGGCCGGCGTGGAGTTCCTCAACGTGCCGGACACGTACTACGACACGCTCGGCGAGTGGGTCGGCGACACCCGCGTGCCCATCGACGAACTGCGCGAGCTGAAGATCCTGGCCGACCGCGACGAGGACGGCTACCTGCTCCAGATCTTCACCAAGCCCGTCCAGGACCGTCCGACCGTCTTCTTCGAGATGATCGAGCGGCACGGGTCCATGGGCTTCGGCAAGGGCAACTTCAAGGCCCTGTTCGAGGCCATCGAGCGCGAGCAGGACCGACGCGGCAACCTCTGAGCCGCCCCGCAACCCGCACGTGCGCCGGACGGACGCCACCAGCTCCCGTCCGGCGCACGGCCGTTGCCGGGTCACCGCGCGGCTGGCAGGCTGAGACGCATGGGCGCAGGCGCAGGCGTGGTGATCGAGCGACTCCGGCAGGGACTGCCCGGCGAGGCCGTCCTCACCGACCCCGACGTGACGGCCGCCTACGCCAGGGACCAGGCCGGGTTCTGCCCCGCCGGCACCCCCGGCGTCGTCGTGCTGCCCCGCACCGTGGAGCAGGTGCGGCACGTCATGCGGACGGCGACGGCCACCCGCACCCCCGTCGTGCCGCAGGGGGCCCGCACGGGCCTGTCGGGCGGCGCGAACGCCTCCGACGGCTGCATCGTGCTGTCGTTGGTGAAGATGGACCGCATCCTGGAGATCAGCCCCGTCGACCGGCTCGCGGTCGTCGAGCCCGGCGTCGTCAACGCGGACCTCTCCCGGGCCGTGGCCGCCCACGGCCTCAGCTACCCGCCGGACCCCTCCAGCTGGGAGGAGTGCACGATCGGCGGCAACATCGGCACGGCCTCCGGAGGGCTGTGCTGCGTCAAGTACGGGGTCACCGCCGAGTACGTCCTCGGACTGGACGTCGTCCTCGCCGACGGGCGACTGCTGTCCACCGGGCGCCGCACGGCCAAGGGCGTCGCCGGCTACGACCTGACCCGGCTGTTCGTCGGTTCCGAGGGCAGCCTCGGCGTCGTCGTGCGCGCGGTGCTGGCCCTGCGGCCCGAGCCGCCGCGCCCCCTCGCGCTGGCCGCCGAGTTCCCCACGGTGGAGGCCGCCTGCGACGCCGTGTGCCGCATCATGGGCGGCGGTGGCGGCGTTGACGGCGGTGGCGGCGAACCGGCGCACACGCCCGCGCTGCTGGAGCTGATGGACCGCACCACACTGCGGGCCGTCAACGACCTCACCCGGATGGGGCTGCCCGAGACCACCGAGGCCCTGCTCCTCGCCGGGTTCGACACCCCTGACGCCGCCGCCGACCTCGCCGCCGTCGCCGGGCTGTGCAAGGCCGCCGGCGCCACCGAGGTCGTCCCCGCCGAGGACGCCGCCGAGTCCGAACTGCTGCTGGCCGCCCGGCGCTCCGCGCTCGTCGCGCTGGACCGGGTGAAGGGCACCACCATGATCGACGACGTCTGCGTGCCCCGCAGCCGGCTCGCGGACCTGCTGAAGGGCGTGGCCGCCGTCGCCGACCGCAACGGCCTCACCATCGGAGTCCTGGCCCACGCGGGCGACGGCAACAGCCACCCCACCGTCTGCTTCGACGCCTCCGACCCCGACGAAGCCGCCCGCGCCCGCGCCTCGTTCGACGAGATCATGGCCCTCGGGCTGGAACTCGGCGGCACGATCACCGGCGAGCACGGCGTCGGGCTGCTGAAGAAGGAGTGGCTGGCCCGCGAGCTGGGACCCGTCGGCCTGGAGCTGCAACGCGGCGTCAAGCAGGTCTTCGACCCCCTCAGCCTCCTCAACCCGGGCAAGCTCTTCTGACGGCGCTCCGGAGCCCCGGGCGACGGGAGGCTCAACCGCCCGACTCCTCGCCGAGCAGGGCGCACAGCGCCTCGTCCAGCCCCAGCTCCGCCGACTCGCGTCCCGGCGGTACCAGCCGCAGCGTCCGCTCCACCCACGCCGCCACCGGACCGGCCGGCGCCTGGAGCAGCGCCTCGCCCTCCGGCGAGCTGAGCGCCATGCACACCGCGTTGCGCCGCTGCGGCCGCCCGCCGTGGCCGGCGGAGAGCGGCCACACCCGCACGTCACCGTGGCCGCTCGGCCGGAAGACGCCCTCCACCAGCAGCTCCCTGGCGAACGTCCAGTGCACGGGGGTGTCGGAGCCGATGTGGAAAGAGACGTGCACGGCGTAGGGGTCGTCGGTGCGGTAGAGGAGCTTCGCCGGAACCGCGACGCTGCGCTCCGGAGACAGCACCAGAACCATCTCCAGCTCTCGTTCGACGGTGGTGTGCATGCGCGTAGACCCTTCCTCGGATGCTGCGGTGACGCAGGACTGCACCCGGTGAGAGCGCGTACCGGGCGGATCGTTACGCGACTTCGGGAGTGAATCCGCGCACGCCTGTCCGAATCCGTTCGGCGGGTGACGGCCCGGAGAGTTTTCGTGCCCGAAGTGATGGGGTCGGGCGACGCCCCGGCAACCCCCGGTCCGACTCTGGTAGATGTGGACGCTGCAACCCACCTTCGGCCAAGCAGATACGGGACCGGACAGATGAGCGCGCCTCCCTCGGCATCCGCCAACGGCAGCACCCCCGCAGGCTATTACCCCGACCCGTCCATCCCGGGGTACGTCCGCTACTGGGACGGCGTCGCGTGGGTACCGGGCACCAGCCGCCCCGCTCCGCGCGCCGGGGACCCGTCTGCGCCGCCGCCCGCCGGGTCCGGCACGGCCGCGCCCCTCCCCGGCGGGGCCCCGACCGCACCGCCCCCCGCGCCCGCCGTGCCGCAGGACGCCGTTCCGGGGCCGCGTGAGGAGACCGGGCCCGTCTTCCTGGACGAGACGCCCGAGCCGGCCTCCGTGTCCGAGCCCGGACCGGCTCCGGCGTGGCGGGCGGACGCCTCCCGCCAGGCGGGTTTCGGTGCCGACCCCGAGCGCGTCTCCTGGGGAGCCGGATCCCCCGATGCCGCCGACGCCGCCGACGCCCCTGACCCCGCCGGACCCGCCGAGCGTGCCGCGTCCGTCGAGCGTCCCGCGCCGACCGGGGATCCGCAGGCACCGGCCGATGCCCGTCCGGCGGCCGGTACGTCCGGCGGTTCCGCCGCCGGTCCGCCGGTCGCGGACCCCCGGGGCGGCTGGCTGCGGCCCGAACCGGCGGCCCCGGTGCGGGAGGATCCGCCGTCCACGGCGCCGCCGGAGGCCCGTCCGACGCCGACCTCGCGGTCGGACGCCACGTTCACCCTGCGGGCGGCCCGGCCGGACAGCCCGCCGCACCCCGGTGCCGAGGCCCCGGCGCCCACCGGCCCCTCCGCACCGGCGCCCGTCGCCCCCTCCGCCCCCGCCCCCTCCGCCCCGGCCCCGGCGGCCCCCGCCCCGGCACCGGCCCCCGCCCCGGAGCCGGTGCGGCAGCCCCCCGCGGGGCAGGAGCAGTCCGGCGGCTGGGCGCAGCAGGTCCGCGAACTCGCCCGGCCCGAGGAGGCGAAGGGCGGCGCCGGTCCGGTCACGCCCTGGCGGCCGCCGGTCAGCGACCCGTTCCTCCGTGCCGCGCAGGAGCAGGCCCGACCCGCCCCCTTCGGCCGTCGGCTGGCGGCCCGGCTCCTCGACACGCTCGTGCAGGGGGCCGTAGCCGGTGCCGTGGCCGCGCCGTTCGTCCCCAAGGCGCTGGACCACTGGCGCGCCCAGGTGGACGCGGCCGAACAGGCCGGCGTCACACGGGAGATCTGGCTGATCGACGGGACCACCGGCGGGTACCTCGCCGTCGTGGTCGGAGCCTTCCTGCTCTTCGGTCTGCTGTACGAGGCCCTGCCCACGGCGCGTTGGGGCCGGACGCTCGGCAAGAAGGTGTGCGGGGTGCAGGTCCTGCGGATGGCGGAGCAGACCCCGCCGGGCTTCGGCGCGGCAGCGGTGCGCTGGCTGCTGCACGGCGTGCTGGCCCTCGTGGCCCTCGGGCTGCTGAACGTCGCCTGGTCCCTGTTCGACCGGCCGTGGCGGCAGTGCTGGCACGACAAGGCCGCCGGCACGTTCGTCGGGCGCCCGACGGCCGGGGGCGTGCGGCTGGGCTGAGGGGCCGCGGGTGTGCCGGGTCCGAACGGGGTCCGGGGCGTTCCCCCGGACGGACCGTGCGGGATGCGGGGCGGGGAACGGCACGATGCACTCGGGCCATGAGCACCGACCAGCCGCGCCCCGGTGGGGAGCCCCCGGAGGAGGACCCGTTCCGCAAGCCGCCCCCGGCGCCGCCGCCCCCCGGCGCCGGCGGTCCGCGCGACCCGGGCCCCCCGGCGGGCGGCCCGTACGGTCAGGGTCCCTACGGCCAGGAACCGCCGGGCCAGGGCCCCTACGGCGGCCAGGGCGGGCCGGGCGGCTACGGCGAGTACGGCTACGGGCCGCCGAGCCCGCTCGCCGGGATGCCGCCGCTCGCGTCGCGCGGCAAGCGGCTGCTCGCGCGCATCATCGACTGGGTGGTCGTGGCCGTCCCCGTGCTCGTCGTCACCGGGCTGCTGTTCAACACCTGGGTGATCGACACGGAGGGTTCGGACACCGCCTACGACGGTTCGGACTTCGCGCAGACGATCATCTACACCCTCGTCTACTTCCTCTACGAGGGGCTGATGCTCACCACCCGGGGGCAGACGCTCGGCAAGATGGCCATGCGCATCCGGGTCGTCATGCTGGACAACGGTGCGCTCCCGGCCGGGAACCCCGGCTGGTTCCGCGCGGCGGTGTACTCACTGCCGACCGTCGTCCCGTGCCTCGGGTTCCTGTTCTGGCTCGTCAACGTCCTGTGGTGCACGTGGGACCAGCCGTACCACCAGTGCCTGCACGACAAGGCGGCGAAGACCGTGGTGGTCCGGGCGTGACGCGGGGCGCCCGGGGGAGCGGCGGTTCAGCGGCGCAGTGAGGGCTCCGGCAGTGGCCGCTCGGTGGCGGGCCGGGCGGCCGTCGGGTGCACCGCCGCGCCGGTCGGGGCGGAACCGGTCTGTGCGGCCCGGGCCCTGGTCGGCACGGTGAGGGAGACGACCAGCCCGAGGACGAGCGAACCGCTCGCGACGAGGACGGCTCCGGTGCCCGACTCCGTCCGGGTGAGCAGCAGCAGAGCGACGGCTGTCAGCATGACGGTCGCGAGACCGTAGGCGATCTGGGCGGGGCTCGGGCGCGGCATGGCGTAATCCGTCCTCGGGGGGTCAGCTGCGGTGGTCGGTCAGGTCAGGCGCGGCCGTCGAACGACTCTACGATGCGAGATGCCCGCGAGGAACGGTGAGTAAGCGTGACCTGACCCACGGCGCCGGTGCACGGGGGGCGCACGGAGACGTACCCGCGTCGGACGGATGACGCTTTACGGTCGAGTCACGGTCAAGAATCCCCAGACAGATGCCAGTTGTGGTCAAGACACAGACGAGATCAGCAACGTACCGGTTTGACGTGTCTAAAACAAGGTCTGTCTTTTCTTGTTTCCCTCCTGTCGAATGCCTCCCGTCAAGTCACCGTGCTTGCAGGGGAGGACATCACACCCGTGATCAGAACAAATCGATCCATAAGATCGAGGACAACGGCGCTGGCCACCGCCGTCGCCGCGATGAGCGCAGCGGTCGTCATGCTGCCCGGTACCGGCGCGCAGGCCCAGGAACCGGCGAACGACCACACGACGCACCCGCAGGCGTCCGACCACCACGCCTCGCACGTGGACCACAACCTCGAAGGTCCGCTCACCCACCAGCAGAACGCCCAGAAGCAGGCGGCGCTCCAGAAGCTGGCGTCCGGTGAGAAGCCGGTGGAGCGCAACGGCTCCAAGGTCATGAAGCTCGACGACGAGAAGTACGTCGAGATGGAGCAGGTCAAGACCGACAAGATCTTCACGATCCTGATCGAGTTCGGCGACAAGGTCGACCCGCAGTACGGTGGTACCCGCGGGCCGCTGCACAATGAGATCGCCGAGCCGGACCGCGACGAGGACAACACCACGCTGTGGCAGGAGGACTTCGACCGCGAGCACTTCACCGACATCTACTTCGGTGACGGCCCCGGCAGCGTGAAGACCTACTTCGAGACGCAGTCCTCGGGCAAGTACTCGGTCGACGGCACCGTCTCCGACTGGGTCAAGGTCGAGTACAACGAGGCCCGTTACGGCAACAACGCCTGCGGCCAGAACAACTGCCCCACCGTGTGGGACGCCGTCCGCGACGGCGTCAACCAGTGGGTCGAGGACCAGAAGGCCGCCGGGCAGTCCACCGAGGACATCAAGGCCCAGCTCGCCGAGTACGACGTCTGGGACCGCTACGACCACGACGGCGACGGCGACTTCAACGAGCCGGACGGGTACCTGGACCACTTCCAGTTCGTCCACGCCGGTGAGGACGAGTCCGCCGGCGGCGGCGCGCAGGGCGAGGACGCCATCTGGGCGCACCGCTGGTACGCCTACGGCACCGACTACGGCAAGACCGGCCCGGAGTTCAACAGGGCCGGCGGCACCGAGATCGGTGACACGGGCGTGTGGGTCGGCGACTACACCGTGCAGCCGGAGAACGGCGGCCTCGGCGTCTTCGCGCACGAGTACGCCCACGACCTCGGCCTGCCGGACCTCTACGACACCTCGGGCACCGGCGAGTCCGCCGTCGCCTACTGGTCGCTGATGTCCTCCGGTTCCTGGCTGGGCAAGGGCGAGGACGCCATCGGTGACTGGGCCGGCGAGATGACGGCCTGGGACAAGCTGATGCTGGGCTGGCTCGACTACGACACGGCCAAGGCCGCGACGACGTCGTTCCACACCCTCGCGCCGCAGGCCGACGAGCCCGACGCGAAGAAGCGCAAGGGCGCCCAGGCGGTGCTCGTGGAGCTCCCGGAGAAGGAGCTCACCACGACCGTCGTCAAGCCGGCGGCCGGTGAGACGCAGTGGTGGAGCGGCAGCGGTGACGACCTCACCAACTCCCTGACCCGCAGCGTCGACCTCACCGGCAAGACCGGTGGCGCGGCCCTGTCGCTCAAGGGCTGGTGGGAGATCGAGGCCGGGTACGACTACCTGTACACCCAGGTCTCCACCGATGGCGGCGCCACCTGGAACGCCCTCGACGGCACCGTGAACGGCGAGCCGATCGGTCGGGACGGCAGTGACACCCCGGCGCTGGACGGCGAGTCCGGCGGCTACGTCGACCTCGTCTACGGCCTCGACGACTACGTCGGCCAGGAGTTCGACCTGCGGTTCTTCTACCGCACGGACGGCGGCGTGGCCGAGATGGGCTTCGCGGCCGACGAGATCTCCCTCGTGGTCGACGGCGAGCTCGTCCTGGAGGACGGTGCCGAGGACGGCGACGCCGGGTGGACGGCCAAGGGCTTCACCCGCATCGGTGAGTCCTTCACCAAGTCCTACCCGCAGTACTACATCGCCGAGAGCCGCCAGTACACGGGCTACGACGAGACCCTGAAGACCGGCCCGTACAACTTCGGTTTCCCGGACCGTCCCAACTGGGTCGAGCACTTCAAGTACCAGACCGGCCTGCTGGTCTGGCTGTGGGACACCTCGCAGGCGGACAACAACGTCGGCGTCCACCCCGGCGAGGGTCTGATCCTCCCCGTCGACGCCCACGCCAAGCCCCTGAAGTGGTCGGACGGTTCGCTCATGCGCAACCGGATCCAGGGCTTCGACTCGACGTTCAGCTGGTACCCGACGTGGGGCTTCACGCTCCACAAGGGCGGTGAGCCGACGAAGATCAAGAGCCACCTGCCCAAGCCGGTCTTCGACGACCGCGTCGGCTCCTACTGGTC
The DNA here is from genome assembly GCF_014779715.1 of Streptomyces chumphonensis. Taxonomy (GTDB): domain Bacteria; phylum Actinomycetota; class Actinomycetes; order Streptomycetales; family Streptomycetaceae; genus Streptomyces; species Streptomyces chumphonensis. Next base: position 1,175,356 of record NZ_JACXYU010000001.1, on the reverse strand, counting down.
CGAGGAGAACCCCACGCACAGCGTGAAGGTGCCCGACACCAACACCCGCATCACGATCCTCAACCAGCCGTGGAGCGGGAAGCACATGAAGGTCATGGTCGGCCCCTCCAAGTGGTGGTGATCATGGCCTGAGCGTCCGTGACCGTACGCGTACGGTCATGGCCGCAGGTCAGCACGGTAACGGCCGTCGCCCTCTAGCGGGCGGCGGCCGTTCGCGTTTCAATGCGTGGTGACCACCGGACACGACCGAACGGGGAACTTGATCATGACAGGAGGCGGGTACGCTCGTCAGCCGGACGGGAGCGTCGTCGTGGCGCTCAGCCTCGCCGGGCCGGGGGGCGCGCAGGCCGGACGCATCCGCGTCCTGGTGCGCGCCGGGAACCGCGCCCGCGCCCTGACGCGGCTGCGCAACCTGGGGCTGCGCGCCGTCTACCTGCGCGGCAACGCCGAGCCGCCGACGCCCGACGAGGTGACCGCCGTCCTGCACCACCCGGACGGGCTGGTCTGGCGGGAGGCCGTGGCGGCCGACCCCGGGTTCTGGCAGCCGGCGACCATGTTGCCGAGGCCGCGCGCCGCCGCCCCGGCGGGGGGCTGACGGCGCGGGGCCGGGGCGGCGCCCCGCGGGTGCGCCGCCCGGTCCGCGGGGCGGGAGGGCCGTCAGCCGACGGGCGCGCCGGTCAGCGCGACGCCCGCCGCGCGGAGCTCGTCGGCCGCCGTGGCGGCCGTCGCGGGGGAGACCGCGGCCGTCAGGTTGAGGAGCACCCGGGTGCGGAAGCCCTCGCGGGCCGCGTCCAGGGCCGTGGCCCGGACGCAGTGGTCCGTGGCGATGCCGACGACGTCGACCTCCGTCACCTCCCGCTCCCGCAGCCAGCGCGCCAGCGGGACGCCGTGCTCGTCCGCGCCCTCGAAGCCGCTGTACGCCGCCGTGTGGTGGCCCTTGTCGAAGACGGCGTCGATCGCGCCCGAGGCGACCACCGGGGCGAAGTTGGGGTGGAACCCGACGCCCTCCGTCCCGGCGACGCAGTGGGCCGGCCAGGACCGCGCGTAGTCGGGGCGCTCCGAGAAGTGGTCCCCCGGGTCGATGTGGTGGTCCCGTGTGGCGACGACGTGCCGGTACCCGGCCGCGGAGTCCCCGACCAGGTCCGTGATGGCGGCGGCGACGGCCGCGCCGCCGTTCACGGCGAGGCTTCCGCCCTCGCAGAAGTCGTTCTGCACGTCGACGACGATCAGTGCCCGGTGCATGGTGCGGACCCTTCGAACGGTGTGCGGTGGAGTTGCGGACCGGTGACGGCCGGTACCAGCGAGCCTAGTGAGCGCGGGCCGGTTGCGGGAGGGCGGGCGGCGGGGTCGACGGGGTGCCGTCCCGGCGCACCGCCGTCCCTCAGGGCGTGACGTACTCGGTGGCGAGCACCGGGTCCCCCGCCGAGAGCTGGGTGGCCGAGAGCGGCAGGGCGGCGCGGGCCCTGCGGTGCCGGTCCCTGGGGACGTCCAGCGGCTCGCGCCCGATGACGCGGCCCCCGCGCACCAGCTCGACGCCGACCCGGTGCCCGGCCAGCTCGGGGGGCACCGGCCCGGTGCCGACCACCTCAGCCTCGGCGGTCCCGTCGGCGTCCGGCCGCCGCGCGGCCCACTTGGCGCCGCCGACCGACAGCTTGCCGCCCATCGACTTCTTGGCCACCGGGCGCAGCGGCGCGTCCGGCCGGTCGCCGTCGGCGCGGGCGACCAGCTTGTAGACCATCGAGCACGTGGGGTGGCCGCTGCCGGTCACGAGCCGGGTGCCCACACCGTAGGCGTCCACGGGCGCGGCGGCGAGCGAGGCGATGGCGTACTCGTCCAGGTCGGAGGTGACGATGATGCGCGTCCTGTCCGCCCCCAGCTCGTCGAGCTGCTGGCGCACGCGGTGGGCCAGCAGGAGCAGGTCCCCGGAGTCGATGCGGACCGCGCCCAGCTCGGGGCCGGCCACCTCGACGGCGGTGCGGACGGCGGTGGCGACGTCGTAGGTGTCGACCAGCAGCGTCGTCCCCCGGCCCATGGAGTCGACCTGGGCGACGAAGGCGTCCCGCTCGGTGTCGTGCAGGAGGGTGAAGGCGTGCGCGCTGGTGCCCACCGTGGGGATGCCGTAGCGGAATCCGGCGGCGAGGTCGGAGGTGGAGGAGAAGCCGCCGACGTAGGCGGCGCGGGCCGCGGCGACCGCCGAGAGCTCGTGCGTGCGGCGCGCGCCCATCTCCACCAGCGGCCGGTCCCCGGCGGCGACGGCCATCCGGGAGGCGGCGGCCGCGACGGCCGAGTCGTGGTTGAGGATCGACAGGATCACGGTCTCCAGCAGCACGCACTCGGCGAAGCCGCCCTCCACGCGCAGCACCGGCGAGCCGGGGAAGTACACCTCTCCCTCGGGGTAGCCCCGGATGTCCCCACGGAACCGGTAGTCGGCCAGCCAGCGCAGGGTGGGCTCGTCCACGACCCGCTGGGCGCGCAGGTACTCCAGCACGGGTTCCTCGAAGCGGAAGTTCTCGACGGCGTCGAGCACCCGTCCGGTGCCCGCGACGACGCCGTAGCGGCGCCCCTCGGGCAGCCTGCGGGTGAAGACCTCGAACACCGAGCGGCGGTGCGCGGTGCCCCCGCGCAGAGCCGCCTGCACCATCGTCAGCTCGTAGTGGTCGGTGAACAGCGCGGTCGAGGGCACGACGACCGGCAGAACCGGCTCTCCAGCAACGTCCATGCGGCGATGCTACCGCACATTTCGTCAGTGTGACGATATCGAGGTCCGCTCCCCGTTCCCCGGCGCGTATCGCCCCGTTGGCGCGGGGCGTTTGCGCACCCACCCCCGGGCGGTGGCAGCATGGAACCCGTGACCGTACCCCTGGAGATCGAACGGACCGAGGCGAGCGAGGCCGCCGAGGCGGTGCCCGAGCCCGACGTCCCCTGGGTGACGGTCGTGCACAACGACCCGGTCAACCTCATGAGCTACGTGACCTACGTCTTCCAGGCGTACTTCGGCTATCCGAAGGACACGGCGCACCGGCTCATGCTCGACGTCCACCACAAGGGCCGCGCGATCGTCTCCAGCGGGACGCGCGAGGAGATGGAGCGCGACGTGCAGGCGATGCACGGCTACGGCCTGTGGGCGACCCTCCAGCAGGAGCGCTGATGGCGGCCCAGTTCGAGCCCTCGCCCCGTGTGCGCGGAGGCGCCGTGATCGCGCTGGACGAGCTGGAGATCTCCATCCTGCGCAGTCTCACCGTGCAGCTGCTGGAGCTCATCGGCCCGGGCGACGAGCCCGAAGCCGACGACGACCCGCTGGCGGAGCTGTTCGCCGACGGGCCCAGCGAGCCGCCCAGCGACCCCGCGCTCGCCCGCCTCTTCCCGGACGCCTACACCGGACCGGGGGAGCGCCAGGACCGGGCGGCCCGCGAGGCGGGCGCCGAGTTCCGGCGCTTCACCGAGACCGAGCTGCGCTCCCGCAAGCGCGGCGACGGGCTGGCCGTCGTCCACGCGCTCGACACGCTGGAGCCGGCGGAGGGGTCGGGCGCCGCGGTCCTCACGCTCGCCCCCGCGGAGTCCCGGCGCTGGCTCGGCGCCCTCAACGACCTGCGTCTGACGATCGGGGCGCGGCTCGAGGTCGACGAGGACACCGACGACCTGTACCGGCTGCCCGACAGCGACCCGCGGAAACCGTTGGTGATGGCCTACCTCTGGCTCGGCGCGCTCCAGGAGTCCCTGATCGAGACCCTGCTGCCCTGAGCCGCCGCACCCACCGTCGCCGTCCCGAACGGCCCTGCCCGCGCGCCCGGTTGGGTCCGGGCCGGGCCCCGCGGTGCACCGTGCCGCTTTGTTCCCGGTCCGCGGTGTGAGCTTCACCGCCCGCAGCCGTACGGCGTACTACGATCACGTAACGTCACGGATTTCGGTCGATAATCGGCGTCCGGCACGTCACTCAGCGTTGTAAAAGGATGATTTGGGGTGGTTCATCCAGACTGTGATGCGGCCGTTATGTGGGCGTGTGATTCGTGTCACACGAAATCCGTAGCTCTCCGTGGTAGGAACAGCCAATCCGATATTTCCGCGGGGCTGACACCTGGGTGAATTTCGGAGGAGACTGCGTGGCGATCCGCTTTCGTACATGCGGTTGAACCCTTGCGTCGCAGCACCGGTAACCCCGCCGGTGGCCCCCCACTACCGTCCGCCGCACTAGGCAGAGGTTTTTCATGGCAAGCAGCGAAACGACGTGGACCGACTCGGTCGACGAAGCGGTAAACAACGTATTTGAGCCGGTCGCCACCTTCCTGGGCGACATCGTCTTCTACACCGTCAACATCTTCGGGACGGATTTCCCGCTCATCGTCGGCTGGCTCGTCGTCGCCGGTCTCGTCTTCTCGGCCTACTTCGGCCTCGCCCAGGTCCGGCACCTGAAGGTCGCCTACCGCCTGGTGCGCGGGAAGTACGACCAGAAGGACGCGCCCGGCGAGGTGAACCACTTCCAGGCGCTGACCTCGGCGGTGTCCGGAACGGTCGGCCTCGGCAACATCGCCGGTGTCGCCATCGCGATCTCCATCGGCGGCCCCGGCGCCACGTTCTGGATGATCCTCTGCGGCCTGCTCGGCATGGCCACCAAGTTCGTCGAGTGCACGCTCGGCGTGAAGTACCGCGAGTTCAACGCGGACGGCACCGTCAACGGCGGCCCGATGCTCTACCTCCGCAAGGGGCTCGCGGAGCGGGGCAAGGCCGGACTGGGCAAGGTGCTCGCCATCGGCGCCGCCGCCAGCCTCCTGTTCTTCACCTTCTTCGGCGGCAACCTCTTCCAGGTCAACCAGTCCCTGGAGCAGGTCGTCTCCGTCACCGGCGGCCAGGACGACAGCATCTTCGCCACCAGCGGCGGCGCGATCTTCTTCGGCCTCGTCCTCGCCGGCCTCGTCGCGCTGGTCCTCATCGGCGGCATGAAGAGCATCGGCGCGGTCACCAGCCGCCTGGTGCCGTCCATGGCGATCATCTACGTCATCGCCTGTCTGCTGGTCATCACCTTCAACATCACCGAGGTGCCCAGCGCGCTCGGCACCATCTTCACCGAGGCGTTCCAGCCCGAGGGTGTGGCCGGCGGTGTGATCGGTGCCCTGATCGTCGGCTTCCAGCGGGCCGCGTTCTCCAACGAGGCCGGCATCGGCTCCGCGCCGATCGCCCACTCCGCGGTGAAGACGAAGCGCCCCGCCACCGAGGGTCTCGTCGCGATGCTGGAGCCGTTCATCGACACGGTCATCATCTGCACCATGACCGCCCTGACCATCGTCATCGCGGGCGGCCCGCTCTACCAGCAGACCCGTGACGCGGCCATCAAGGGCGAGGAGTTCGACACGGGCACCGGCGCCGGTATCTCCATCACCTCCGACGCCTTCGACACCGCGCTGCCCTGGTTCCCCTACATCCTGACCGTCGCCGTGGTCCTGTTCGCCTTCTCCACGGTCATCACCTGGGGCTACTACGGCCTCAAGTGCTGGGGCTACCTGTTCGGTTACAGCAAGACCGGTGAGCTGGTCTACAAGGTCCTGTTCTCCATCATCATCGTCACCGGCGCGCTGCTCAGCCTGGGCACGCTGGTGTCGCTGGCCGACTCCACGCTCTTCATGGCGGCCCTCTTCAACATCCTGGGCCTCTACTTCCTCGCCCCCGTGGTGCGGAAGGAGCTGCGCAAGGTCCTCAACTACGTCCGCCGCCGCGACGCGGGCGAGTCCGAGGAGGAGATCGAGGCGGCCGAGGCCGCCGAGGAGGCCCAGGAGGCTTCCCTCCGCAAGGCGTGACGCGAATCCGACGCGCAGGCCCCACCGGCTCCGAAGCCGAGTGATCCGTGTGCCCCCGCCCCTCCCGGGTGGGGGCACACGGCGTTTCCGGTACCGCGTGCCCGGCCTCCATGTTATTGATTGCAGTAAGCATGTATTTCCGGGCCCGCCGGGTGGGCGGGGAAGAATTTCCGGACACCGCCGCATTTCCTCCGGCGGATTCGACCCCACGGGTCCATTTCGCCGGACCGGGCACCGTGCGGAAGGCCGCCGCCGAAGACGCCCACGGGGCCCGGAACTCCGTCGGGCGCCCGTGCGTATGCTCGTTCCCATGCTGACCATCACCCGAGAGCTGCACGACCGGATCGTGGCCCACGCCCGCGAGGACCACCCCGACGAGGCGTGCGGCGTCGTCGCCGGACCGGTGGGCCAGGGGCGCCCCGAGCGCTTCATCCCGATGCTCAACGCCGCCCGCTCGCCCACCTTCTACGAGTTCGACTCCACCGACCTGCTGAAGCTCTACCGGGAGATGGACGACCGGGACGAGGAACCCGTGGTCATCTACCACTCGCACACGGCGACCGAGGCGTACCCCTCCCGCACCGACATCGGCTACGCGAACGAGCCCGGCGCGCACTACGTGCTCGTCTCCACCGCCGAGTGCGGCAACGACGAGGGCCCCTTCTCCTTCCGCTCGTTCCGCATCGTGGACGGTGTGGTGACCGAGGAGGACGTCCGGATCGTCGACGCCTACGCCCCGGCGGCCCAGGTCACGGCGTCCTGAACGGTTCTGAGACGCCAACGTCCGCATCATGAAACGCCCGTCCGATCCCGGGATCGGGAATCGCTACGATGTGCCCATGGTTATCCACGACGTGAACACCGAGGCCCCGGGCTGCCTGCTCGTCGCGCGCCTGCACGTCGACCTGTGCCGCCTCTCCAGCGCCATGTGTTGAGGCCCGTCCGGCGCGTGCCCGCACCGCCGACGCGACACCTCCGTACGCCCTCGCGCCCCCGCACACTTCACCGACCAGGAGCACACCCATGGCCATCGAGGTCCGCATCCCGACCATCCTCCGCACCTACACCGACGGCCAGAAGGCCGTCGAGGGCAACGGAGGCACCCTCGCCGAGCTCTTCACCGACCTGGAGTCCCGCCACAACGGCATCCGGGAACGCCTGGTGGACGGCGGCGAGCTGCGCCGCTTCGTGAACGTCTACCTCAACGACGAGGACGTGCGCTTCCTGGACGGGATCAACACCGAGCTCGGCGACGGGGACAGCGTCACCATCCTCCCCGCCGTCGCCGGGGGCATGCGCTGATGCGCTACGACGCGCCGCTGGCCGCGGTGGGCAACACCCCGCTGGTGCGCCTGCCGCGGCTCTCGCCGTCCGAGGACGTCCGGATCTGGGCCAAGCTGGAGGACCGCAACCCCACGGGCTCCATCAAGGACCGCCCCGCCCTCCACATGATCGAGGAGGCGGAGAAGGACGGCCGCCTCACCCCGGGCTGCACCATCCTGGAACCCACCTCCGGCAACACCGGGATCTCGCTGGCCATGGCGGCCAAGCTCAAGGGCTACCGCATCGTCTGCGTGATGCCGGAGAACACCAGCGAGGAGCGCCGCGAGCTGCTGGCCATGTGGGGCGCCGAGATCATCTCCTCCCCCGCCGCCGGCGGATCGAACACCGCCGTCCGCGTCGCCAAGGAACTCGCCGGCGAACACCCCGACTGGGTGATGCTCTACCAGTACGGCAACCCCGGCAACGCGGGCGCCCACTACGCCACCACCGGCCCGGAGATCCTCACCGACCTCCCCTCGATCACGCACTTCGTCGCCGGCCTCGGCACCACCGGCACCCTCATGGGCGCCGGCCGCTACCTGCGCGAACACCGCCCGGACGTCCAGATCGTCGCCGCCGAGCCGCGCTACGACGACCTCGTCTACGGCCTGCGGAACCTGGACGAGGGCTTCGTCCCCGAGCTGTACGACGCCTCCGTCCTCACCTCCCGCTTCTCCGTCGGCTCCGAGGACGCCGTCACCCGCACCCGGGAGCTGCTGGCCCAGGAGGGGATCTTCGCCGGCGTCTCCACCGGGGCCGCCCTGCACGCGGCCATCGGCGTCGGCCGCAAGGCCGTCCGCGCCGGGGAGTCCGCCGACATCGTCTTCATCGTCGCCGACGGCGGGTGGAAGTACCTGTCCACCGGCATCTACACCGCCGCCTCCACCGAGGAGGCCGTCGCCCGGCTCCAGGGCCAGCTCTGGGCCTGACGACGCGGCCCCGGCCCTGCCGCCCCGGCGGCGCGCAGGGCCGCGGCCCCGGCGTCCGCGCTGGTCGAACCCCGTGCCGGACACCGGGCACGGACGTCACACTGACTGGTGATTCCGCGCACACATAGTGTCCCCGAGGAGCCGCCGGGGCCGACGGCCCTTACGCTCGGAAAACCCCCCTCTACCGGGCTGCGCGGAGGTTCCCACCCCTATGAAGCTCACCGTCGTCGGCTGCTCGGGCTCGTTCCCGTCCGCCGACTCCGCCTGCTCCAGCTACCTGGTGGAGGCCGACGGCTACCGCCTGTTGCTCGACATGGGCAACGGCGCCCTGGGAGAACTCCAGCGCCACTGCGGACTCTACGACCTCGACGCGATCATCCTCAGCCACCTGCACGCCGACCACTGCATCGACATGTGCGCCTACTTCGTCGTGCGCTACTTCCGCTTCGAGGGCGGACGCTGCGCCGCACTGCCCGTCTACGGCCCCGCCGGGACCGAGCAGCGGCTGACGGCCGCCCACGCGGACGTCCCGTCGGAGGGCGCGATGCGCGAGGTCTTCGACTTCCGGACGCTGACCGACGGCGGCGAGCTCGCACTCGGCCCGCTGCGCGTCCGCTCCGCACGGGTGGACCACCCCGTCGAGGCGTACGGATTCCGGATCGAGCACGGCGACGCGGTGCTCGCCTACTCCGGCGACACCGGCGAGACACCCGCCCTGGACGAGCTGGCCCGCGACGCCGACCTCTTCCTGTGCGAGGCGTCCTTCACACACGGCAAGGAGGACATCCCCGGCCTGCACCTCAACGGCCGCGAAGCCGGCGAGACGTCCCGGCGGGCCGGCGCGTCCCGACTGGTCCTCACCCACGTGCCGCCCTGGACGGACGCCCAGGTCAACCTCCGCGACGCCAAGACCGCCTTCGACGGACCCGTGGAACTGGCCCGCCCCGGCGCCACCTACGAGGTCTGAGACCCGGGCCCGCCGAGGCGGTCCGCCCGTCCGGCGCGGCTCCGCTCACGAGAGGTTCTCCCGCTCCATCGCGGCGATCTCCTCGTCCGACTCCCGACCCGGCGTCCTCAGGTCGAACTTGGTGATCACCACCCGGAACAGCACGTAGTAGACCACCGCGAAGACCAGCCCGACCGGGATGAGCAGCCACGGCTTCGTCGCCTCCCCGTAGTTCAGCAGGTAGTCGAAGAGGCCCGCCGAGAACGTGAAGCCCTCCCGGATGCCCAGCGCCCAGGTCACCGCCATCGAGACACCCGTCAGCAGCGCGTGGATGCCGTAGAGCGCGGGCGCCAGGTATACGAAGGAGAACTCGATCGGCTCCGTCACACCGGTCACGAACGACGTCAGCCCCAACGAGAACATCATCCCCGACACCGCCTTGCGACGCTCCGGCCGCGCGCAGTGCGCCATGGCCAGCGCCGCGGCCGGCAGGGCGAACATCATGATCGGGTAGAACCCCGTCATGAACATCCCCGCGTCCGGGTCCCCGGCCAGGAAGCGGAAGAAGTCGCCGTTGGCGGTCTCGCCCTCCTCGTCCGTGTACGCGCCGAACTGGTACCAGGCGAACGTGTTGATCAGCATGTGCATCCCGAACGGGATGAGCAGCCGGTTCATCACCCCGAAGATGCCCGACCCCCACGCGCCCAGATCCGACAGGCTCTCCGCCGCACCGTTCAGCCCGTTCCCGATCGGCGCCCAGCCGTAACCGAACACCACCGCCAGGACCAGCGCGATGAACGACATCAACACCGGCACGAAACGCCGCCCGCTGAAGAAGCCCAGCCACTCCGGCAACCGCGTGCGGTGGTAGCGCTCCCACACCTTCGCCGTGATCACCCCCAGCACCACCCCGCCCAGCACCCCCGGATTCACCGGGTCGCCGGTGACCTCGTCGGTGAACGCGCTCACCAGGGTGCTGCTGAACACCAGATACGCCACCACGGCCGCGAACGCCGTCGACCCGTCCGCCTTGCGGGCGAAACCGATCGCCACCCCCACGCAGAACAGGATCGCGATGTTGTCGATGATCCCGCCGCCCGCCCCGCTGAACACCGCCGCCAGCCGGTCCCAGCCGAGCCCCTCGTCACCCAGCACGTCCGGCTGGCCGATGCGCAGGATCAGCCCCGCCGCCGGAAGCGCGGCCACCGGAAGCTGCAGGCTGCGCCCCAGCTTCTGCAACGACCCCAGCGTCGCCTGCCGCCAGCCGCGCCGCGGCCTCGCGTCCTTCCGGGGGGTGGGCTCGGAGCTCATGGGCGCTCTCCCGGTTCGACCTGGCGGCGACGATGGGTGGAGCCCGGACGTGTCCCACGGACGGCGGGCGTCCGGCCCCGGAGCCGCTGCACGCCATCTTTCGGCACACATCACCCCAGCGCCCGCCAACCTGGGCCAACCGAGGGCCACTGTGGCAATCTGACGCATGGCGACCCCGCCGAGACACAGGAGAGCGCCCATGGCCACCAAGGCTGAGAAGATCGTCGCCGGGCTCGGCGGCATCAAGAACATCGAAGAGGTCGAGGGCTGCATCACCCGCCTCCGCACCGAGGTCATCGACTCCTCGCTGGTCGACGACGCCGCCCTCAAGAGCGCCGGCGCCCACGGCGTCGTCAAGATGGGCACCGCCGTCCAGGTCGTCATCGGAACCGACGCCGACCCCATCGCCGCCGAGATCGAGGACATGATGTAGCCGCACCGAACCCGGCCGCACCCCCACCCCGGGTTCCCCCTGCGGAACGGGCCTTCCGCATCTCCCACTAGGCTCGCCCCCATGTCTCGTATCGACGGCCGCACAGCCGAACAGCTCCGCCCCGTCACCATCCAGCGCAACTGGAGCAAGCACGCCGAAGGGTCCGTCCTCGTCTCCTTCGGCGACACCAAGGTCTTCTGCACCGCCAGCGTCACCGAGGGCGTGCCGCGCTGGCGCCGGGGCAGCGGCGAGGGCTGGGTCACCGCCGAGTACGCGATGCTGCCGCGCGCCACCAACACCCGCGGCGACCGCGAGGCCGTCCGGGGCAAGATCGGCGGCCGCACCCACGAGATCTCCCGCCTCATCGGCCGCTCCCTGCGCTCCGTCGTGGACTTCAAGGCGCTCGGCGAGAACACCATCGTCCTCGACTGCGACGTCCTCCAGGCCGACGGCGGCACCCGCACCGCCGCCATCACCGGCGCCTACGTCGCCCTGGCCGACGCCGTCGCCTGGTGCCACGAGCGCAAGCTCATCCGCGCCAAGGCCCAGCCCCTGACCGGCACCGTCGCCGCCATCAGCGTCGGCATCGTCGACGGCGTCCCGCTCACCGACCTCTGCTACGAGGAGGACGTCCGCGCCGAAACCGACATGAACGTCGTGTGCACCGGCGACGGCCGCTTCGTCGAGGTCCAGGGCACCGCCGAGGGCGAGCCCTTCTCCCGCGACGAACTCAACTCCCTCCTCGACCTCGCCGTCGCCGGCTGCGCCCAGCTCGACGGCGCCCAGCGCCAGGCCCTCGCCGCCCCGTAACACCCGGCAACCACCCGGGGCCCCCTCACGTCCAAGCCGGTACGGGCCGTACGCTGCACCCAGGATTCGCCGCGTACGGCCCGGCCGCCGGGCCGTACCCGGAGCGCATTCGTCACAAGGGAGAGGACCCGACGTGCGTCGCACCCTGCTCACCGTCGCCGCAGCCACCTTCGCGGCCACCGCAACTCTCGGCTGCAGCGCCGTCGAGAAGGCGATCAGCTGTGCCAACACCGCCGCCGCCGTGGCCCAGAGCGTCAACGACCTCCAGGACGCGATCGGCAACGCCGGCGAGGACCCCGTCGCCGCCGCCCAGGCACTCGACGCCATCGACAACGACCTGGACGAGATCGAGAAGAACACCGGCGACGCCGACGTCAACCAGGCCGTCGGAGACCTCCGCGACGCCGTCGACAACGTCCGCACCTCCCTCGACGACGGCCAGACGCCCGACCTCACCCCGATCGGCGACGCCACGGGCGAGCTGACCAACGTCTGCACCCCGGGCTGACCCCATGAGCCACACACCACGCCTGATCCTGGCCACCCGCAACGTCCACAAGGTCACCGAGCTGCGCGCCATCCTCGGCGCGGCCGACCTCACCGCCGACCTGACCGGCGCCGACGCCTACCCCGAGATCCCCGACGTCAAGGAGACCGGCGTCACCTTCGCCGAGAACGCCCTGCTGAAGGCGCACGCCCTCGCCCGCGCCACCGGCCTCCCCGCCGTCGCCGACGACTCCGGCCTCTGCGTGGACGTCCTCGGCGGCGCGCCCGGCATCTTCTCCGCCCGCTGGGCGGGCCGGCACGGCGACGACCGGGCCAACCTCGACCTGCTGTTGGCCCAGCTCTCCGACATCGACGAGGCGCACCGCGGCGCGCACTTCGCCTGCGCCGCCGCGCTCGCCCTCCCCGACGGCACGGAGCGGGTCGTCGAGGGGCGGCTGCGCGGCACCCTGCGCCACACCCCGTCCGGCGAGGGGGGCTTCGGCTACGACCCGGTCCTCCAGCCGGAGGGCGAGACGCGCACCTGTGCGGAGCTGACGCCCGACGAGAAGAACGCCATCAGCCACCGCGGCCGGGCGTTCCGCGCCCTCGTCCCCGTTCTCCGCGACGTCCTGAGCTGAGACGCCGACAGGCCCCTGACACCGTGCGTGTCAGGGGCCCCTGCGTGCTGGAGTGCGGCGGAAGGGATTCGAACCCTCAAGCCCTGTCGGGCCACAGGACCTAAACCTGCTGCGTCGCCGTTGCGCCACCGCCGCCGGTCACCGGCATCGTATCGCCTGCGGCGGCGACGCCCGGTCCGGGTGCCCGGGAGCGCACGACGGCCACACGTCCCGTGCTCCGGTTCCTGCCGCACCACGTAGCGGTGAGGGCATGGCAGTTGGGGCACAGGTACCGCAGGTTCTCGCGCCGGTTGTCGTGCCAGTCGCCGTTGACGTGGTCGATGTGCAGGGTCAGTGGTTCGCCCAGCCAGGAACCGCCGTTGCCGCATCGGCCGCAGGCGTACGCGACGCCCAGGGCGTCGAGCGCCCGGCGCAGCCTGCTCCGGTGGGTGCGTGAGCTGGTCGCGGGAGTGACCCGCAGAACGTCTTCGGGCCTCGCTCGTGCGGCCGGAGAAGCCGACGTGCGGGCACGCGGTCGACGGCGGAAATGGGAGGTGTCCCACCCGGCACGCGTGATGAGACGCCGCACCCTGCGCCAGTTCGCGTCCGTCTGCGGAAGCCCCAGGGCACGGACGACGGCCGCCACGCTCGTGTGCTCCGCCACGGCGGCCCGCACCCGTTCCTCGGGCAGCGCGGTGGGCGAGTGGCTGAAGTGCCGGACGTCGACGCCGCACCGGTCCAGGGTGCGGCGGAGCGCGGCACGTGTCGCCGCGTCGTCGGAGAGTCCGAGGGCACGTGCCAGGGCTCGGGTGCTCGTGCAGCGGGCGGCCTCCCGACGCAGCTCCGGCTCGGGAATCTGTACATGGAGCTCCGGGCGGTTCAGCCCGGGGAAGTGGCCGACATCGATCCCCGCCGAGTCGATGCGGCGACTGAGGTGCGAGAGCGTCCCGGTGGCGGGTCGGGCGCCCAGGGCGCACGCCACCTCGCGCAGGGAACGCGACCTGGCCACGGCTTCGGCGATCGCCGCGTCCGGGTACTTCCGCCAGGGGCTGCGGCGGGTGAAGTGCGCCGTGTCGAGACCGTACTCGGCCGCCTCGCGCCGGAGAGCGGTCCGCCCGGCCCGGTCGGGGGTCATGCCCAGCGCTCGCATGACCTCCGCCCAGTTCGACGACCGGGCGACCGCGTCGGCCAGGGCCCGGCGGGCGTGGGGCGGTCCGCCCGGCGGTGTACACCGAGCCCCGGTGGACGCCGCGGCCGTCCCGACATCGACGCCGTGCTCGGTCATCGGCACGTTCGACCCCCTGCGCTCGCCACCCCGTGTCCCGAAGCGCGGCGCGAACAGGCCGGCCGCCCTTCTGTTCGTTCAACGAACAGGGGAGCGGCCGGTTACGCCGGTCAGGGGGTGGGCTTCGGGGCCTCGTGGGGTCAGTCGGTGGGGATCTTGAGGTCCTTGAGGAGCTTGGCGACGTGGCCGGTGGCACGCACGTTGTACAGGGCCCGCTCCACGGCGCCCTGCTCGTCGACGACGATCGTCGAGCGGATGACGCCGGTCACCGTCCTGCCGTACATCTGCTTCTCCCCGAAGGCGCCGTACGCGGTGAGCGTCTCCTTCGACGGGTCGCCGACGAGCGTGACCTTGAGGTCCTCCTGCTCGCGGAACTTCGCGAGCTTCTCCGGCTTGTCCGGGGAGACGCCGATCACCTCGTAGCCGGCGTCCGCGAGGACGCCCAGGTTGTCGGTGAAGTCGCAGGCCTGCTTGGTGCAGCCGGGGGTGAGCGCGGCGGGGTAGAAGTAGACGATGACCTTGCGACCCGCGAAGTCGGCGAGGGAGACCTGCCGGCCGTCGGCGTCGGGGAGCGTGAAGGCGGGGGCGGTGTCGCCGGGCTGCAGGCGCTCGCTCATGGTGGCTCTCCTTGTCGTGATGCGTGCCCCCGAGCCTAGCCGCGCCGCAAACGGGGGTGTGGTGGGGCGCGGACGGGAGTGAGCTGACAGACTGTCCAGCAGTCATGACGTAAGCGACGGCTCGACGGAGGAGTTGCGGTGCCCGACAGGACCCCCGCGCAGATCGAGGCGGACATCGTCCGCCGACGGGAGCAGCTGGCCGCGACGCTGGACGAGATCGCGGTGCGGGTGCACCCGAAGACCATCGCGGACGGCGCCAGGGCCCGGGCGGCCGCCGCGGTGGACCGTACGGCGGGACGTGCCTACCTCGCGGCCAACCGCGCCGTGGGCTCGGTGCGGGACCAGCTGGTGACGGAGGACGGTGCGCCCCGCCTGGCACGGGTGGTGCCGTTGGCGCTGGTCACGGTCGCCGTGGCCGGTCTGTACCTCTCCTCGCGGCGCAGGCACCGCTGACGGAGCCCGGGCGCGGCGGCGTGGCGGCCTGGGATACGGTCGGCCCGTGAGCACGCACACGACCGACGACAAGCTGCCCATCCGGATGTTGCACGACCGGGTGCTGGTCCGTACCGACGTGCCCGAGGGGGAGCGCCGTTCCTCCGGGGGCATCGTGATCCCCGCGACGGCGGCGGTGGGCCGGCGGCTGGCCTGGGCGGAGGTCGTGGCCGTGGGCCAGAACGTGCGCACGGTCGAGCCGGGCGACCGGGTGCTGTACGACCCGGAGGAGCGCGCCGAGGTGGAGGTGCGCGGTGTCGCGTACCTGCTGATGCGCGAGCGGGACCTGCACGCGGTGGCGGCCGAGCGGCTGGCCGGGTCCGAGGACTCCACCGGGCTCTACCTGTGATGTCCGTCTTCGGGTAGGATGTCCGGAGTTCCGACGAGACGCGCCGTACCGGAACGCTCCGGGTGGGGGACGTGAGGACGTACCGCCCCGGGTGAAGGCAAAGACGACGCACCTGATGAGTGATCCCTCACGGAAGGTGTGTGCGTCATGGCGTGGGTTCTGCTGGTGGTGGCCGGTCTGCTGGAGGTCGGCTGGGCCGTCGGGCTGCCCTACACCGAAGGTTTCACGCGGCTGTGGCCGAGTGTCTTCACGGTCCTGGGTTTCGCGGCGAGCATGCTGCTCCTCGCACAGGCGGCCAGGACGCTGCCGATCGGTACGGCCTACGGCGTCTGGGTCGGCATCGGTGCCGCCGGTGCCGCGATCGTCGGGATGGCCGTCCTGGGTGAGCCGGTGACGGCGGCCCGGATCTTCTTCATCTCGCTGCTGCTCGTCGCCGTGGTCGGCCTCAAGGCGACGTCGGGCCACTGAGGCCGAGGGGCCGGTGTCGCCAGCGGGTCGCCGGCCCCCGCCCGCCGTCGGGCTAGCCGTCGGATTCCGCTCCGTCGGCCGCGTCACCCGGGCCGTCACCACTGCTGGCGCCGCCGCCGTCGCCCGTGCCGTCGGGTGAGCCGTCGCCCCGCACCGCCGTGGGGCCCGTGTCCGACGGCTCGCCGCCGTCCTCCCCGTCGTCGCCGCCGTCCTCCTCGGGGCTGCCGGACGCGCCGTCGCTGGGCAGCGGGGAGGGCTTGGGCACCTTCGGCGACAGCTCGAAGGCGCGGACCGGTTCCCCGGCCAGGGCGGCCGCGGTGTACTGGCCCCAGATGCGGGCCGGGAAGCCGCTGCCGCTGATCTTGGCCAGCCCGGCCGCGCCGTGCAGGGCCTTCTGGGCGCCGGTCTCGGGGTCCTGGCCCATGACGGCGACGACGGTGGCGAGCTCGGGCGTGTAGCCGGCGAACCAGGCGGCGCGGTCCTTCTCCGCGGTCCCGGTCTTCCCGGCGGCCGGCCGGCCGGCGCTCTGCGCGGCGGTGCCGGTGCCGCCCTCGACGACGCCCCGGAGCAGCGCGGTGGCGGCGTCGGCGGCCACCCGGGGGACGGCCTGTACGCCGTCGACCTCGGGGACCTTGATCTCCTCCTTGCCCCGGGTGACCTCGGTCACCAGCCGGTGGTCGACGCGTTCGCCGTGGTGGGCGAGGGTGGCGTAGGCCTGTGCGAGGTGGAGGGTGCTGGGGGTGGCCGTGCCCAGGGAGATGGACGCGCCGGCGTCGCGCAGGGCGGGGGTGTCCTCGGGGATGCCGGCGTTGACGAGCGTCTCGCGGACGTTGTCGGGCCCGACGTCCACCCCCATCTGGGCGAAGACGGCGTTGACGGACTGGTCCATGGCCTCGCTGACGGGGATGTCGTCGAAGGACCGGTCGCCCTCGTTCTGCGGGTTGTAGCCGATGGCGTGGCCGTCGTTGACGACCTCGCGCTTGCTCGTGCCGTCGTAGACGCTGCTCGGGCCGATGGCCTCGCCCTTCTGCGTGCGGGACTTGTTGGCGATGGCGGAGGCGTAGACGAACGGCTTGAAGGTGGAGGCGGCCTGGTAGTCGGTGCGGGTGGCGTTGTTGGTGTACTGCTCGGTGTAGTCCACTCCGCCGTACATGGCGACGACGTCGCCGGTGGCCACCTCGATGGACGTGCCGCCCGCGCGCACGTAGGCGTCCACCTCGCGGTCCTCGCTCAGGTTGCTCTGCAACTGCTCCTCGACGGCCTGCACGAGGGCTTCCTGCCGGTCCTTGTCGAGGGTGGTGGTGATGCGGAAGCCGCCGCCGGAGAGCCGCGACGTGCTGACGATGCCGTGGCTGTCGAGGTAGTCCCGCACGGCTTCCAGCAGGTAGCCGCGCTGGCCGGAGAGCGCCATGGGCGGTTCGATCGCGCGCGGCGTGGGGAACTCCATGGCGGCCCGCCGGGACTCGGTCAGCCAGCCCTCGCCGACCATGCCGTCGAGCACGTAGTTCCAGCGGGCGACGGCCCGCGGCTCGTTGTCGGGGTTGGCGATGACGTCGTAGCGGCTGGGGGAGTTGACGAGCGCCGCGAGGTAGGCGCCCTCGGCGGTGGTGAGGTCGCTCGCGTCCTTGTCGTAGTAGGCGTGGGCGGCGGCCTGGATGCCGTAGGCGTTGCGGCCGAAGTAGCTGGTGTTGAGGTATCCGGCGAGGATGTCGCTCTTGCCGACCTCCTGGTCCAGCTTCATCGCGATGATGAACTCCTCCGCCTTGCGGGTGAGCGTCCGTTCCTGCGAGAGGTAGTAGTTCTTGACGTACTGCTGCGTGATGGTGGAGCCGGACTGGGTGCCCTCGCCGCGCAGCATGTTCCAGCCGGCCCGGACCATGGCCGTCGGGTCGACGCCCGACTCGTGGTAGAAGTCGCGGTCCTCGGCGGCCAGCATGGCGTGCTGGGTGTCCTTCGGCACCTGGGCCAGCGTCACGTTCTCCCGGTTCACGTCGCCGTCCTTGGCGAGCAGTGTGCCGTCGGAGTAGAGGTAGACGTTGCTCTGCGCGGTGGCGGCGCGGTTGGGCTCGGGGATCGGCACGAGCAGGTACCCGAGGACGAGGGCCCCCGCGGCGAGCACCACGGAGACCAGGAAGGCGCCCACGAGCATGCGCCAGGTGGGGAGGAGGCGCCGCCACCCGGTGCGCCGTCGGGTGCGGCGCTCCCCGGACGCGGTGGGGGCGGCGGCCTCGTCGGCCGGGCCCGTGCCGTGCGCGGGGCCCGGGGCGTCGTCGCCGGGGGTCGCGTCGTCGCCGCGTGTCGGCTCGTCACTCATCTGTCCGCAGACTCCTCGTCCGGCGTCTCGTTCCGCAGGGCAGACCTGCCCGAGGGTTTCGGGATCTTCTTCCCATAGCACTCAAACACGCAGCAAACGTCATCACCCCCCAGGACACTCCAGCATCCCGGCGAACCGGTCCCCGGGCGGCGTGGCGTCCGGTGGAAAACCGGTGGCCCGCCGCCCGGGCCCGCCGCTAGGCTCCCCCAGCCGCGCCACCGATCCGGCGCGTTCACACCACCGCCACCGCCACCGACGGGCTTCCGTCGGCCCGTGGCCGGACGACGCCGAAGGGGACCCGGACGATGCATGCCGCGCGGCTCGCCCTCGTGGTGGCCGTCGGCAGCTTCCGCCGGTACGCCACCTACCGCGTCGCCACCGTCGCCGGGGTGGTCACCAACACGGCCTTCGGCTTCATCCTGGCCTTCACCTTCACCGCGCTGTGGAGCGAGCGCCCCCGGCTGGGCGGCTACGACCTGCCGCAGGCCCTCGCCTTCGTGTGGATCGGGCAGGCCCTGCTCGCCGCCACCGCGCTGATGGGCGGCGGGGCCGAGAACGAGTTGCAGGGCCGGATCCGCAGCGGTGACGTGGCGGTGGACCTCTACCGGCCCGCCGACCTCCAGCTGTGGTGGCTGGCCGCCGACCTCGGGCGGGCGGCGTTCCAGCTGCTGGGCCGGGGCGTGGTCCCCCTGGCCGTCGGGGCGCTGGCGTTCCCGCTGGCGCTGCCGACGACGCCGCTGCCGTGGCTGCTGTTCCTGACGTCGGTGACGCTCGGCGTGGTGGTGGGGTTCGCGCTGCGGTACCTGGTGGTGCTCACGTCGTTCTGGCTGCTGGACGGCAGCGGGGTGAGCGCGATGAGCGGGCTGCTCGGCGTCTTCTTCTCCGGCATGCTGCTGCCGCTGACGCTCTTCCCCGGCGCGTTCGGGGAGACGGTGCGGCTGCTGCCGTGGTCGTCGATGCTCCAGGTCCCGGCCGACGTGCTGCTGGAGGTGCGGCAGGGTCCGGACGCGGCGCGGGCGCTGGGCTTCCAGGCGCTGTGGGCGCTCGCGCTGCTGGGCGCCGGGCGGCTCCTCCAGCGCGTGGCGATCCGCCGGGTGGTGGTGCAGGGTGGTTGACGGAGCGCGGGCCTACGGGCTGATCGTGGCGATGTGGGTGCGTTCGACCGTCGCCTACCGGGCGTCGTTCCTCATGGCGGTGGCGGTCAACTTCGCCGTCACCGGGCTCGATTTCGCCGCCATCATGATCATGTTCACGCACGTGGACGCGCTGGGCGGCTTCACCGTGGCGGAGGTGGCGTTCCTCTACGGCACGACCGGCATGGCGCTCGGCCTGGCCGACCTCCTGCTGGGCTCGATGGACAAGCTGGGGGCCCGGGTGCGGGACGGCACCCTGGACACCCTGCTGGTCCGCCCCGTGCCGGTCTTCTTCCAGGTGGCGGCCGACCGCTTCGCGCTGCGCCGCCTCGGCCGCGTCAGCCAGAGCCTGCTCGTGCTGGGCTGGTCGCTGACGCAGCTGGAGACGGCCGCCTGGTCGGCCGTGCAGGTGGCCCTGGTGCCCGTCATGGTGCTGAGCGGCACCGCGATCTTCGGGGCGGTCTTCGCCTGCGGGGCGGCGTTCCAGTTCTGGGCGCAGGACGCGTCGGAGGTGCAGAACTCCTTCACCTACGGCGGCAACACGCTGTTGCAGTATCCGCCGACGGTCTTCGCGACGGAGTTGGTGAAGGGCGTCACGTTCGTCGTGCCGCTCGCCTTCGTCAACTGGCTGCCCGCCCTGCGCGTCCTGGGGCGCGACGATCCGCTCGGCCTGCCGGGGTGGGTGGACTTCGCCTCGCCGGCCGTCGCCGCGCTGTGCTGCGCGGTGGCGGCCGCGGCGTGGCGGCGGGGGCTGCGCGGCTATCGCAGCACGGGGAGTTGACCGGTGTCCGTACCTGTGGGGGGAGCGACGTGGAACTGATCGAACTGGACGGCCTGGAGAAGGTCTTCACCGTGCGCCGCTCGGCGGGGCGGCTGCGCCGCACCCGGCACGAGGTGCGGGCGGTCGACGGCATCAGCTGCACCGTCCGGCGCGGCGAGATGGTCGGCTACATCGGGCCGAACGGCGCCGGGAAGTCCACGACGATCAAGATGCTCACCGGCATCCTGACGCCCAGCGGCGGACGGCTGCGGGTCGCCGGGATCGATCCGGCGCGGGAACGCACGCGGCTGGCCGGCCGGATCGGTGTCGTCTTCGGCCAGCGCACGACGCTGTGGTGGGATCTGCCGTTGCGCGACTCCTACGCCCTGGTGCGGCGCCTGTACCGCGTCCCGGAGGCGCGCTACCGGGCGAACCTGGAGCGCTGCGTGGAGCTGCTCGACCTGGCTCCGCTGCTGCACGTGCCGGTGCGGCAGCTCTCCCTGGGGCAGCGCATGCGCGGGGACATCGCCGCGGCGCTGCTGCACGACCCGGAGGTGCTCTACCTCGACGAGCCGACGATCGGGCTGGACGTCGTCAGCAAGGCGAAGGTGCGCGGCTTCCTGCGGGAGGTCAACGCCGAGCGCGGCACGACGGTGCTGCTCACCACCCACGACCTCGGCGACATCGAGCAGCTCTGCGACCGGGTCATGGTGATCGACCACGGGCGGCTGGTCCACGACGGCGGGCTCGACGCCCTGCACGCGGCGGGGGAGAGCGAACGCGTCCTCGTCGTCGACCTGGAGCGCCCGACGGCGCCCATCGCGGTGCCCGGTGCCCGGTTCGTGCGCGCCGACGGACCGCGCCAGTGGCTCGCGTTCCCCGCGGCGGCCAGTGCGGCGCCCGTGCTCGCGGCCATCGCCGCACGGTATCCGCTGGCCGACCTGTCGGTGCGGGAGCCGGACATCGAACAGGTCATCGCGCGCCTGTACACGGAGGGCCGGGACGGCGGAGCGGGCCCGTCCGGCCGGGGGTGACCGCCCCCGCCGGTGTCACAGCTCCGTCGCGTCGGTCCGGGGCGTGTGACGGAGGGCGGCGAGGTCGACGGCGGCGGCCAGGGCGCGGTTGCCGTTGTCGCTCGGGTGGAGGTGGTCCCCGGAGTCGTAGGCGGCACGCAGCCGGTGCGGGGCCCGCGGGTCGCGGAGGGCCGCGTCGAAGTCGGCGACGGCGTCGAAGGCCGTGCTCGTGCGGAGGCGTTCGTTGACGGCGAGCCGGACGGCCTCCAGCCTCGGCGTGTGCTGGTCGTGGCCGCCGAACGGGGTCAGTGTGGTGCCGACGACGCGCAGTCCGCGCTGCCGTGCCCGGGTGGCCAGCTGCTCCAGGCCGCTGACGAGGGTCTCCGCGTCCATCCGCCGGGGTGAGCGCATCAGGTCGTTGAGGCCCAGCTGGAGGACGACGGTGCGGACGCCGGCGCGGGAGAGGACGTCCCGCTCCAGCCGGTGGAACGCGCTCTCGCCGTTGGACGGGGAGCCGGCGGGGGCGTCCGCCAAGGCCCGGTTCCCGCTGATGCCGGCGTTGAGGACGCTGTGGGGCGGGGCGCCCGGCTCGGTGCGCAGCCGCTCGGCGAGGAAGTCCGTCCAGCGGCGGTTGGCTCCGGTGCTGGAGGCGATGCCGTCGGTGATCGAGTCGCCGAGGGCGACGATCGCGCCGGTCGTCTCGGTGGTCCAGACGTCCACACCGGTCACGTACCGCCAGTACGGGGTGGGTTCGGTGTAGGCGGTGCCCTCGATCGCGCCGGCCCGGTCGCCGTGCGCGAGGTAGCTGGTCTGCCGTGCGAAGGGGTGGTAGGTCGCGGGGCCGGAGAGGCCGGGGGTGTGGACGGTCACCAGCAGGTCGGTGGCCTGCGGGACGCGGAGCCGCACCGGGTCGGAGACGACGCGGCCGCCGGGTGGCAGGGTCACCGACGGCTCGGTGCCGAACGTCAGCCGCCGCATGGTGCCGGCCTTGGCGGTCGGGGTGCTGGGGGCGGCGGCCACGGCGACGGTGGCGTGGCCGACGGTCAGCGGGGCCGTGCCGAAGACGTTGGACAGGTGGACGCGGGTCGCCGTCCCGCCCGCGGTGGTGCGGACGATGGTGCGCAGGGACCGGTCCGGGTGGCCGTGCGGGTTGTGGGGTTCGGCCGCGGCGGGAGCGGTGGCCCAGGTGCCGACCCAGCTGCCCGAGGAGGTCGCCGCGCCGGTGCCGGGTCCGCCCGACGGGCTCCCGGCGCCGGCGTTGCCGCCGCCGAACCCCACGTATATGACGCCCGAGACGGCGATCACGAGCGCGGCGAGCCCGGCCAGCAGGAGGTAGCCCGGGCCGCGCCGCGCGGTCGGTGTGCCAGTGGTCATGCTCGGTCGCCCCTCCGCACCGGTCGTTCGCGGGTGCCATGGTCCCACGCGCCCGCACGCCGCCCGTCACGTGCCCGGGGGGCGTGCTGCGACACATCGCGTGCGGCGGCGGGCCGGACTTCCGGGCCCGCCGGACGCACCTCACGCCGGGCGCGTTCCCCGTTCGGGGCGCTCACCCCGCACAATCGGTGCCAGGCGCGGAACGGGTGGAGTGATGACACGTACAGAGCAGGACGCGGTGGACGGGGCGCACGGCGGCGGGCGTGGTCGGGGCGGGACGGGCGGGATCACCCGGGATCTCGGCGCGTTCACGGCGGCCGACGTGGAGAAGCAGCGCGGCGTACGGCAGATGAAGGCGATCGCGACGGGCGCGCTCGTCCTGGCCGCCGTCGTGTACGGCCTGGCGACGTGGGCCGAACACGCCGGGGCGGGGCCGTGGGCCGGCTATGTCGCGGCGGCCGCCGAGGCCGGCATGGTCGGGGCGCTGGCCGACTGGTTCGCCGTCACGGCCCTGTTCAAGCGGCCGATGGGGCTGCCCATCCCGCACACGGCGATCATCCGTACGAAGAAGGACCAGCTCGGGCAGAACCTCGGGGACTTCGTCGGGGACAACTTCCTCTCCGACGACGTGGTGCGCTCCCGGCTGCGTGCCGTGGGGATCGGCTCCCGGCTCGGCGGGTGGCTGGCCGAACCCGAGCACGCGGACCGGGTGACGGCCGAACTGGCGGCCGCCGTACGCGGCGCGCTCACCGTGCTGCGGGACGCGGACGTGCAGGCCGTCGTGGGCGAGGCCATCAACCGGCGTGCCGACGCGCGGGAGATCGCGCCGGGGCTGGGCCGGCTGCTGGAGCGCGTCGTCGACGACCACGGGCACCGGCGCGCCCTGGACCTGGTGTGCGTGCGGGCCCACGACTGGCTGGTGAACCACCGGGAGCAGGTCATGGAGGCGGTCGCGGGCGGCGCGCCCGGCTGGACGCCCCGGTTCGTGGACCACAGGATCGGCGAGCGCGTCTACAAGGAGCTGCTGCGCTTCGCGGCGGAGGTCCGCGACGTGCCCGACCATCCGGCGCGGGTCGCCGTGGACCGGTTCCTGGGGGACTTCGCCCGCGATCTGAGGGACGATCCGGAGACCCGGGCGCGGGTGGAGCGGCTCAAGTCGGAGGTGCTGGCGCGGGACGAGGTGCAGGAGCTGATCGCCTCGGCGTGGTCGTCGGTCCGGGCGATGATCGTGGCGGCCGCGGAGGACGAGCGGAGCGCGCTGCGGCTGCGGGCGCGCTCGTCGCTGCTGTCACTGGGCCGGCGGCTGGCGGCGGACGGGCGGCTCCAGCACAAGGTGGACGACTGGGTCGAGGGTGCGGCCTCCTACGTGGTCACCACCTACCGGCACGAGATCACGTCGCTGATCACCGAGACGGTCGCCGGGTGGGACGCAGACCAGACGGCTCGCAAGATCGAGGCCAACATCGGCCGTGACCTGCAGTTCATCCGGATCAACGGCACGGTCGTCGGCGCGCTGGCCGGGCTGGCGATCCACACCGCCACCCGTGTGCTGGGGGGATGAGGACGCGCCGACGCCGCACGGGTGCCCGGCTCGGAGACCGGCCGCGAGCTCATCGGCGAGTGGCTTTCGCGTCGTCAGGCAGCCCCGCCCGGACCGACCGGCAGGTCCGCGGCTCGTCGCAGGCGGGGCCGCGGCGGTTGGCGTGGGTGAGGCAGCGGAGCGGGCCGTTGAGGACCTGAGCGGGGTGGACCTGCGAGACCGGCCGCCCGACGGTCTGACCCGTGCGGCCCGGCACCGTGCCGGTGCGGGCCGTGTTCCTCACAGGAGGCGGCGCAGGAGTCGGGACTTCGAGGGGGTGAAGGGCGGGTAGGCGAGGCGGAAGGTGTCGGCGAGGAGGGGCTTGTCGAGGACGGCCCTGGTGTGGCTGAAGGTGTCGATGGAGTACTCGCCGTGGTAGCGGCCGAGGCCGCTCTCGCCGACGCCGCCGAAGGGGAGGCCGGGGACGCCGAGGTGGGCGATGGGGGCCCCGAAGGACAGGGCGCCGGAGGATGTCTCCGAGGCCAGGCGGCGCTTGGCCGTTGCGGTGGCGGTGAAGGCGTACAGGGAGAGGGGCTTGTCCCGGGCGGTGATGAAGGCGATCGCGGCGTCGAGGTCGGGGACACGGATGATCGGCAGGACGGGACCGAAGATCTCCTCGCTCATCACGGGCGCGTCGGGGTCGACATCGGCCAGGACGGTCGGGGCGAGGTAGCGCGTGGCGCGGTCGTGCTCGCCGCCGGTGACGGTCCGGCCGTCGCCGAGGAGTCCGGTCAGGCGGTCGAAGTGGCGTTCGTTGACGATGCGGCCGTAGTCGGCGCTCTGCGCCGGGTCGGTGCCGTACATCTCACGGATCGCGGTGCTCAGGTGGGGTTCGATCGCGGTTGCGGTCTCACCTATGGCGAGGACGTAGTCGGGGGCGACGCAGGTCTGACCGGCGTTCATGAACTTGCCCCAGGCGATGCGGCGGGCCGCCGTCGCGAGGTCGGTGCCCGGTTCCACGACGGCGGGGCTTTTGCCGCCCAGTTCCAGGGTGACCGGGGTGAGGTGGCGCGCCGCGGCCGTCATGACGATGCGGCCGACCTTGCCGTTGCCGGTGTAGAAGACGTGGTCGAAGCGCTGCTCCAGCAGGGCCGTCGTCTCCGGCACGGCGCCCTCGACCACGGTCACCGCCTGTGTGTCCAGGGTGCGGGGCAGCCAGTGGGCGAGCGCGGCGGAGGTGGCGGGGGCGAGTTCGCTGGGTTTGACCACGGCGGTGTTGCCCGCCGCGATCGCGCCGACCAGGGGGGCGAGGGCCAGGTGCAGGGGGTAGTTCCAGGGGGCGATGATCAGGACGGTGCCGAGGGGCTCGCGCACCGTACGGGCCCGGCCCGGGCGCAGTCCGAGGGGGACGGGAACGCGCCGTGGGCGCAGCCAGCGGTCGAGGCGGCGCAGGGTGTGGTCGATCTCGTTGATCGTCGAACCGATCTCGGTGGTGTACGTCTCGGTGGCGTTCTTGGCCAGGTCGGCGTGGAGCGCGGCGGTGAAGGCGTCCGCCTGCTCGACGAGCAGGCGCCGCAGGGCGCGCAGCTGGGCCTTGCGCCAGGCCAGGGGCTTCGTGCGGCCGGTGGCGAAGGTGGTGTTCAGGCGGGCGACGATGTCCGCCGCGTCGTCCGGGGTGATGGACACGTTCTGGGTGGTGGAAGCGCTCATGCCGACGAGCATATACGAAACGGAATGATTTCGTTTCGTTCGTTGGTAGGATCGTCGCCATGACCCGCACCACACCGCCGGAGCGACGGCCGGAACCCGCCTCACCCACGCGCCGCCGTGGGCGCCCCCGCGACGCGGCCCGGGACCGGGCCCTGTTGGACGCCACCCTGGTCGTGCTGGTCGAGAGCGGCTTCGGCGGGCTGACCACGGCCGCCGTCGCCGCCCGGGCGGGAGTCTCCACCGCCACCCTCTACCGGCGCTGGTCGTCCAAGGAGGACTTGGTGGTCGCCGCGGCGGCCACCTTCATCGAGCCCCACGAGCCCCCGGCGACCGGCACCCTCGAAGGCGACCTGCGCGTGGTACTCCGGGACAAGGCCGCCGTCATGACCGGCGAGGGCGGACGGCTGATGCGGGCCCTGGTGGGCGAGGCCGCGCACAACAAGGCCCTCGCGGAGTCGCTGACGACCGTCTTCCTCGAACCGGCCTACGAGCGGGTCGCGGCAGTCGTACGCAGCGCCGTCCAGCGCGGCGAGATTCCCCCCGTCGAGGACTACGACCTCCTCGGAGGCGTGGTGCTCGGACCCGTCATGGCCGGCTTCTTCCTCACCTCCCAACCACCGGAACACATCGATCCGGCCACCGCGCGGGAGAGGGCGGACCGCCTCCTGCCCTTCGCCCTGCGCGCCGTCGGCGGCGGACACCTCCCACCCGGCGCACCCTCCGCCGGCGCGGGCGGGCCGTAGTCGGCCTCGGCGTCGCTCCGGCGATCTCTTGTCTGAGCGGGGACGTCAGGGCCGACGCCGCACGGGCGACGGATTTCGTGGAAGTTACGGTCCAGTACGTGGATAGTGGTTGCGCTCTTGTGAGTGGTTCTTGGAGGATCGCCCGATTCCTCTGATGGCCGTCCCCATCGCGACCCCTCACCACTTCGGAGTGTGACTGTGAAGCTGCTGCGTGTCGGGCCCACGGGGGCGGAGCGTCCGGCGGCCCTGGACGGGGCCGGAACCCTGCGGGACCTGTCGGGACTCGTCGCGGACATCGACGGCACGGTGCTCGCCGACGCCGCCGCGCTCGCCCGGATCCGGGAGGCGCTGGCCGATGGGGCCCTCCCCGCCCTCGACGCCACCGGACTGCGCGTCGGCCCGCCGGTCGGTGCCATCGGGAAGATCGTCTGCGTCGGGCTCAACTACCGCGACCACGCCGAGGAGACGGGGCAGCCCGTCCCGGCGGAGCCGCTGGTCTTCCTCAAGGCCCCGGACACCGTCGTCGGCCCGCAGGACACCGTCCTCGTGCCGCGCGGCAGCGAGAAGACGGACTGGGAGGTCGAACTCGCCGTCGTCATCGGCCGGACCGCCCGCTACCTGGAGACCGACGAGCAGGCGCGTGCCGCGATCGCGGGCTACACGATCACCCACGACGTCTCCGAGCGGGCGTTCATGCTGGAGCGCGGCGGTCAGTGGGACAAGGGCAAGAACTGCGAGACGTTCAACCCGCTCGGCCCCTACCTGGCGACGCCCGACGAGATCCCCGACCCGCAGGCGCTCGGCCTGCGCACGTGGGTCAACGGCGTGCTGCGGCAGGACGGCACGACGGCCGACCAGATCTTCTCCGTGGCCGAGGTCGTGCGCCACCTCAGCCAGTTCATGACGCTGCGTCCCGGTGACGTCGTCAACACCGGGACACCGGCCGGGGTGGCGAACGGCAGGCCGGAGCCCAAGCCCTTCCTGCGGGCCGGCGACGTGGTCGAGCTGGAGGTCGACGGCCTGGGGCGGCAGCGCACCGAGCTGAAACCGGCGTGAGGCCGGCGTGAGGGCGTTCCCGCCCGCCTCCACCGCGGACGGCGGGCGGGGACGGCCGGCGGGCGGCGGCGTCAGGCCAGGGTGACCGTCACCCGGCGGGCCGCCGAGTGCCGGGCCGCCTCCAGGACCCGCAGCGTGTCGGCCGCCTCCAGCGCGGTCACCGGCGGCTCCCCGCCCGAGCGCAGCGCCTCGGCGACGGCGGCGTAGTAGGCCGGGTAGTCACCCGGCAGCGAGGGGACGGGCGCCGCCTCGGCCACGGTGCCGAGCGTGCCCCACGCGGACGGGGGCTCCACACCCCACTCCGGCCCGCCCGGCCGCTCCCCGGCCCGCAGGGCGTCCTCCTGCGGGTCGAGCCCGTGGGTGACGAAGGCCGCCCGGTCGCCCAGCACCCGCAGGCGCGGCCCGTGCTGGGCCGCCAGGGCGCTGACCCACAGGTGGGAGCGGACGCCGCCGGTGTGGAGGATGGCGATGAACGTGTCGTCGTCGGCCTCCGCCCCCGGGCGCAGCACGTCGGACTCGGCGTAGACGGTCGCGGCCGGGCCGAAGAGCGCCAGCGCCTGGTCCACCACGTGGCTGCCCAGGTCGTACAGGAGGCCGCCGACGTCGGCGGGGTCGCCGGACTCGCGCCAGCCGCCCTTCGGCTTCGGCCGCCAGCGCTCGAAGCGGGACTCGAACCGGTGCACGGTCCCCAGGTCGCCCCGGTCGAGCAGGGCCCGCAGGGTGCGGAAGTCGGCGTCCCAGCGGCGGTTGTGGAAGACGGAGAGCAGGAGCCCGCGCTCCTGGGCGAGCGCCGCCAGGCTCTCCGCCTCGGAGGCCGTGGCGGCCAGCGGCTTGTCCACCACGACGGGCAGTGCGGCCCGCAACGCCCGTTCGGCGAGCGCCACATGGGTGCGGTTGGGGGTGGCGACGACGACGAGGTCGAGCGCGCCGGTGTCGGCGAAGAACGCGTCGGCGTCGGCCACCGTCCGGACGCCGGGGTGGTCCTCGCGGGCCTGCCGGGCCCGTTCGGGGCGGGAGGTGACGACGGTGTGGAGGCTCAGGTCCCGGGAGGCCGCGATCAGCGGCGCGTGGAAGGCGGAACCGGCCAGTCCGTACCCGATGAGCCCGACGCGCAGGGGAGATGCGTTCATCGGGCCCATGGTAGGGCGCACCGTCCGGCCCGCGACCGGTGCGCCCCGGGGCGGATCAGGCCAGGTCGACGAGGTCGGCGATGGAGTCCACCACGGTCGTCGGGCGGAAGGGGTAGCGGTCGATGTCCTCCTTGGCCGTCAGCCCGGTGAGGACGAGGAACGTCTCCATCCCGGCCTCCAGCCCGGCCAGGACGTCGGTGTCCATCCGGTCGCCGATCATGGCCGACGTCTCCGAGTGCGCCCCGATGGCGTTCAGCCCGGTGCGCATCATCAGGGGGTTCGGCTTGCCGACGAAGTAGGGCTCCCTGCCGGTGGCCTTGGTGATCAGCGCCGCGACGGAACCCGTGGCCGGCAGCGCCCCCTGGGGGGAGGGGCCGGTGTTGTCGGGGTTCGTCGCGATGAACCGGGCCCCGTCGTTGATGAGGCGGATGGCCTTGGTGAGGGCCTCGAAGGAGTACGTCCGGGTCTCGCCCAGGATGACGAACTCGGGGTCCGCGTCGCTCAGGACGTAGCCGACGTCGTGCAGCGCGGTCGTCAGGCCCGCCTCGCCGATGACGTACGCGGTGCCGCCCGGGTGCTGCTGGTCGAGGAACTTCGCGGTGGCGAGCGCGGAGGTCCAGATGTTCTCGGCGGGCACCTCCAGACCGATCCGGTTCAGCCGGGCGTGCAGGTCGCGCGCGGTGTACATCGAGTTGTTGGTCAGCACCAGGAACGGCTTGCCGGACTCGCGCAGCTTCGTGATGAAGACATCGGCCCCGGGCACCGGCACGCCCTCGTGCATCAGGACGCCGTCCATGTCGGTCAGCCACGATTCGATCGGCTTGCGTTCGCTCATGCGGCCCATGCTATGCACCGCCCCCGTCCCCCGACATGCCCGGGACACATGCCGAGACGGCCACCGCCCCGCGGCGGAGCCCGTCAGGCGGTCGTCGAGCCCGTGAGGTAGGCGGAGACGACGACGTTCGCCGTGTAGGCACCGGCCTTCTCGTCGAACGTGCCCCCGCAGGTGATGAGGCGCAACTCCGCCCGGCCCTCGTGCCGTTCCCCGTAGACCCGCTCCGCGTCGAACCCGTCGCGCGGCACGACCTCGACGTCCTCCACGGTGAACTCGGCGGCCGTGCCGTCGGCCCGCGCCACCCGCACCGCCACGCCCGGCTCCAGGGTGCTCAGCTCGTAGAAGACGGCGCGGTCGGTCTCGGTGTCCACATGGCCGACGAGCAGGGCCGCGCCGTCCTCGCCCGGCGCCGGGCCGCCCGCGTACCAGCCGACGGTGTCGGCCTCCGCCAGCGGCGGCGGATCGACGGCGCCGTCCCGGTCGAGTCCCCGGGGGACGACGACGGCGTCCACCCCCAGTTCGTCGATGACGACCCGCTGCGGCGCCGCCCGCTCCCGGAGGGGCTCGGTGGCCGGGGGCAGGGCGACGCGTCCCTCGTCCCGGACCCGCTCGGAGGTCGCGACGTCGCGGGTGGCGCCGGGCGGCGCCGTGTCGGAGATGTCCTTGCCCCACAGCCACAGGGCCAGCAGCAGCACCGCCCAGGCCGTGCCCGTCATCACCCGCCCGGTGCCCGAGGAGCGCCCCTCGCCGGACACGGCGTCAGCCGTCGGCGCCGCGCCGTGCCACCAGGCGCCGCCGCACGACGGCGAAGCCGGCCAGACCCACGGCACCGGCCCCGGCGAGCCCGAGGGCGACGGACGCCGAGGCGTCGTCGTCCTCGCCCGCCGTGCCGCCCCCGCCCGCGCGGACGGGGGCCACCGGCCGCTCGTGGTGCCCGTCGCGGCCCCCGTCGTGGTGCGTCGGTTCCGGGTGGGGCCGCCCGCCGACGACGAAGACCGAGCCCTCGGCGATCCCGCGCTTGAGGTTGCCCGTCTTGTCGTAGCAGTCGACGGTGATGCCGTAGCGGCCCGGTTCGGCGGCGGCGCGGATGCCCGCGTGGCCGCTCAGGGTCTGGTCGGCGGTCTGCGTGAGCGTCACGGTGGCGACGAAGGCGCGTGAGCGGGCCAGCGCCTTGTCCCCGTCGCAGGAGTCCACCCGCAGCGCGACCTGCCCGCCGGCCCGGACCTTCGCCGGGGTCACGACGACCGACCCGGAGTACTCCGGGTCCACCGGCCCCGTCCGGTCGGCCGCGGCGGGCCCGGCTCCGGACAGCGTGAGGGCGGCGGCGCCCACCGTCAGCAGCGCGGTACGGAACGTCACCCTCGTGGGGCATGCGGTACTCATGGCGAACCTCCGGGTCGATGCCCTTCGACCGTGCCCCGCCCTCCCGGCGGCGGCACGCCCGGCGCGGCCGAACGGGTTTCCGGCCGCCGGTGCCGATCCGCCCGACGGCACACCTAGGCTCGGGAGCGACCGGTCCCGGCGGACACCACCGTCGGGCCGGGTGAACCGGGGCCCGCGCCGGGACGTTCCGGACGGTCTTGCGAGAATCGAGCGACGTGGGGCACACCGCCCCACGTGTGGCGAGGGGGAGTGGATGTACGGCACGGACGCCGCCCGCAGGACGCGCACCGGGGCGCTCGCCGGAACGGCCGCGCTGGCGGCCATGGCGCTGCTGGGCGCCTGCTCCTCCTCGGACGGGGACGAGGACGGCCCGCCCCGGAAGGAGTCGCCCGCCTCCGGGGCGGCCGAGGACCCGGGTCCCTTCTGGGTGAACCCGGAGAGCAAGGCCGCACAGGCACTGGCCGAGGCCCGCCAGGACGCGCCCGGGGAAGCGGAGCTCGTCGAGGCGATCGCCGGGCGCCCCGCGGGGCAGTGGATCGGCACCGAGGACCCGGAGGGGGAGGCCCGTCGGCTCACCGAGGCCGCGGCCGAGGCGGACCGCACGCCGCTGCTCGTCCTCTACAACATCCCCCACCGCGACTGCGGCCAGTACTCCAAGGGCGGGGCCGAGAGCGCGGACGCCTACCGCGCCTGGATCGACCGCGTGGTGTCGGGCATCGGCGACCGGGAGGCGTGGGTCGTACTGGAGCCGGACGCCCTGCCGCACCTCCTCGTCCCCGGCTGCGTCCCCGCCGAGCTGCACGACGAGCACTACGCCCTGCTGTCCGAGGCGGTGGCGAAGCTGGGCGCGCTGCCCGACACCCGCGTCTACGTCGACGCGGGGAACCCGCAGTGGGTGCGCGACCCCGGCGGCATGGTCGAGCCGCTGCGCCGGGCGGGCATCGAGCAGGCCGACGGCTTCTCGCTCAACGTCTCCAACTACCAGACGACCGAGGCCAACGCGGAGTACGGGAAGCGGCTGTCGTCGATGGTCGGCGACAAGCCCTTCGTCATCGACACCAGCCGCAACGGCAACGGGCCGGTGCCGGGGGACGAGGCGGAGGAGGCGTGGTGCAACCCGCCGGGCCGCGCGCTCGGTCGGCCGCCGACGACGGAGACGGGCGACGAGCGGATCGACGCCTTCCTGTGGGTGAAGCGCCCCGGGGAGTCCGACGGCACCTGCCGGGGCGGCCCGCAGGCGGGGGAGTGGCACCACGCGTACGCCCTGGAGCTGGCGCGCAACGCGCGATGACGCACCGGGCCGCGCGCGGAGCGCACGAGCGCGCGGCACCGTCGGCGCGCACTCCCGGCGCTCGCTCGGGCGCTCCGCGGCACGTCGGCGCGGGCTCCACGCCGCGCGCGCCCGCCATGCGGGCGGAACGGCTTGGGCACAGGGCGGATTCCCCGGGAACGGACCCCGCGGGGCGGTGACGGAGGGTAGACGGGGGGCAGTGTCCGCCCACGCCCACGGGAGCCCCGCATGACCATGGAAGCCGTCAGGATCGACTTCGACAAGGAGACCGGGATCGGCCCGGCCGACCGGGAGGGTGCGTTCGACCCGGCCGAACGCCGCCTCATGGAGGACCTCCAGGGCAACATCCTCAAGAGCCACGGCCGGGGGCACAGCCGCCACCTGTTCGTCCGGTTCGACTCGGCCGACTCGGCCGACGCCACGCGCCGCGACCGGGGCCGGGCCTGGCTGGCGGACATGGCCGACCGGGTCACCACCGCGATGAAGCAGTGGGACGACTCCCGCAGGCGGGCCGCCCTGTTCGCCGCCGCCGGCTTCGGGCCGCTGGGCGTCTCCGTCGGCCTCCGCTTCGCCGACGGCCCACGGCTCACGCTCGACGCGCAGGCGGGCCTGTTCGGCGGCTCGGTCGGCGCGGGGCTCGGGGGCGCCCTGTTCGGCGGCACGGCCGGGTCCGGAAGCGACCGCGGCGGCGCCCGGCCCGACCCCGACGGCGGTCACGACGGCGACGGCGGGGGCCGCCTCGTCGATCCGGAGGCCCTCCTGGAGGCGGAGTTGGCCAGGAACCCCAGCGACGTCTTCGTCAACCTCATGCTCTCGGCGTCCGGTTACCGCGCGCTCGGTTTCACCCGGCTCCCGGCGGACGAGGCGTTCGTCCGCGGCAGCCGGGACGCCGCGACGCTGACGAAGCTCTGCGACCCTCCGGTGGAGCAGTGGCACCGGGGTTTCCGGGAGAGCCTGCACGCGTTGGTGATCGTCGCCGACGACGACCCGGAGCGGGTGCAGCGGACGGCGGAGGAGATCCGGGCCGACCTGCTCGCCGCCCGCGCCGGGCGCGTCGTGCACGAGGAGGCGGGCAAGGTGCTCCGGCTGCGTCCGAACGGGCCCGCGCGTGAGCACTTCGGCTTCGCCGACGGCGTCAGCGAGCCGCACTTCCTGGCCAAGGACGTCGAACGGGCGAAGAAGGAGGAGGGGCACAGCGTGTGGCACCCGGGCGGGCCGCTCAGCCTGGTCCTCGCCAAGGACCCGGGCGGTGACGCGGAGACCGGGTACGGCTCGTTCGTCGTCTACCGCAAGCTGGAGCAGGACGTCCCGCACTTCGACGCGCAGCGCCTGAGGCTCGCCCGTGCGCTGGCGGAGGCCGACGGCCGGGCGGAGCCGCACGAGGGCGACAAGGAGCTCGCCGGCGCGTACATGGTCGGCCGCTTCCGCAACGGCACGCCCGTCAACCTGCCGGCCACCGCGGCCGGGGTGGACGCCCCCATCCCGAACGACTTCGACTTCTCCGGCGACCAGGACGGCCTGAAGTGCCCCTACCAGGCCCACACCCGCAAGACGAACCCGCGCGGTGACACCGTCTGGCGGTTCGGCGGCACCCTGGAGGAGGAGCGCAGGCGCCGCATCGCCCGCCGTGGCATCTCCTACGAGGGCGACGGCACCGTCGGGCTGCTGTTCCTCTGTGCCCAGGCGGACATCGCCGAACAGTTCGAGTTCATGCAGGACCGCTGGTGCAACGACGTCGACTTCGTCGCGGGCGGCGTGGACGGCAAGCCCTCCACGGGGCAGGACCCGGTGGTCGGGGTCGGTAGCGCACAGACGCCGACGCACTGGCCGAGGAAGCACGGCGTCGCGGGGGAGAAGGTGACGGTCTCGCTGGCCGAGTCGGTGACGCTGCGCGGCGCCGAGTACTTCTTCGTCCCCAGCCGCAGCTTCCTGCGCGGCGCGCGCGGCTGATCCGTTCGCCGTCCGTCCGCCGCCCCGGCCCGGGCGGCGGACGGACGGCCGTCCACGCGCCACCACCGGGGCGCCGCCTCCGCGACATATGCCCCTGGCGAATGCTTTCTGCACTGTCCTTCTGCGACTTTATGTCGCGTTGTCGTTACCCTGCGTGGCGTATCGCCGCTCGCGCTCCCGAGGAGGAGTCCATGGCCCATCGCACGATCCCGGGCACCGCCACCGCCTGTTCCCTGTTGTCCGCCGCCACGCTGCTCACGGCGCTCACCGCCGGACCCGTCGCGGCCCACGGCGGCGGCGACCACCACGACGAGCCGGCACCGCGCGGCGTCCTGGTGCCGGAGGTCAGCGCGGAGGAGGTGGCGGCGCAGTTCGACCCCGCCGAGGCCGCCGCCATCGGACGGGAGCACGCCGAGGCCCACGCGCGCACCCGGGCCGCCGCGAAGAACACCTCCGACTACCCGCAGACGACCCGCACGAACAGCCTGCGGTGGCTCACCGAGGACCAGCGGAAGAAGAACGCGGCCTTCGCCCCGAAGGAGTTCGGCCGCTTCACCGAGTTCTTCCCCTCGCCCGACTACGGGGTGCACATCGCCCAACTCCCCACGGGCAAGGTCCTGCTCTTCTCCTTCGAGCCGGTCGAGGACAACCCGAACCGGGAAACGGCGCCCACCCAGATCATCGGCGCGCGGAACGCGGGGCGTGCCTTCCTGTGGGATCCGCGCCGGGGCACCGGCCCCGACGCCTTCACCGCCGCCCACCCGCCGGTCATCGACATGCCGGACGGCCGGGGCGAGAAGCGCAGGGCGCCGTTCTTCTGCGCCGGCCACTCCTTCCTTCCCAACGGCATGCTCGGGGTCTTCGGCGGCAACCTCGGCGGCAACGGGGGCTCCGGCGCCAAGCTCTCGCTCCTCTACGACCCGTGGAAGGAGGAGTGGCTGCGCCAGGACGACATGGCCGTCGGCCGCTGGTACCCCACGGTCGTGACGGCGGCCGACGGACGCCAGTACATCTTCTCCGGCCAGTCCGAGCGCGGCTGGGGGACGCCGACCGAGGTCGTCGAGCGCTTCCCGGCGCAGGGGCGTCCCGTGCCCATGAGCACCGGGGCCAGGATGATCGGCGACCCGGTCGAGCGGCTCACCGTCGAGGCCCCCTTCCGCCACGACTACCCGCACACCTTCGCGCTGCGTGACGGCCTCATCCACGCCCTGGGCCGCGACTCCGACCAGCAGTGGGCCTTCGACCCGGTCCGCCAGACGCGGAGGACCCTGCCGAACCTGCCGGACCGCCCGCAGGGCCGCAAGCAGGTGGAGCGCTGGTACGGCTCGGCCGTCCCGCTGCCCAACGGCACGCTCGGCCCCGACTCCGTCCTGTACATGGGCGGCGACGCGAACGACCCGACCACCTACCTGCTCAAGGACGACACCTGGACCAAGTCCGGCTCCAAGGCGTTCGGCCGCACCCAGGACAACACCCTGATCCTGCCCGACGGCAGCCTCTTCACCGTCAACGGTGCCCCCGACATCCGCGACTACGGCAACGGCCCCTACAACCCCAACGCCGACCAGAAGTACCGCAGCACCGAACTGCGCGAGCCGGGCGGCGGCTGGCGCCTGGGGCCCGTCCAGCGGCTGCCGCGCGGCTACCACTCCAACGCGGTCGTGATGCCGGACGGCCGCGTCATGATCACCGGTGACGAGCTCCAGCAGATCGCCAACGACCCCGACATCACCGACGACATGCACGGCACGGTCGAGATCTACGAACCCGCCTACCTGCATCGCGGCGAGCGTCCCCACCTGGGCCGGGCACCGAAGCGGATGCTCCGCTACGAGCAGCACTTCACGGTCGGCTCCCGCACGGCGGGGGACGTGGAACGGGCGGTGATCCTGTCCCCGTCGACGGCCACGCACTCCGTCAACACCAGCCAGCGCCACCTGGAGCTGGAGATCGTCCGGCGCGGCCAGGGCACCCTGGAGCTCAAGGCGCCGCCCTCGCCCGAGGACGCGATCCCGGGCTTCTACATGCTGTTCCTCCTGGACGAGGACGGCGTGCCCAGTACCGCGCAGTGGGTCCGGTTCGGCCCGCCGCGCGCCGGCTGAGCCGCGCCGCCGCCCGCGTCACGGCGGCGTGACGGCAGCGGCACGGCGGCCACGGCGGACGGACCGGTCTCGGGGGCCGGACCGTCCGCCGGTCGCTCAGCCGTCCTACCCCGCGTCCCCGGGGCCGGGCACGTGGACCCAGACCGACTCCGAGGGGACGCCCTCGGCGTCGATGACGTTGACCATGTAGTAGCCCGGGGGCACGAGGGTGGGGTCCTCCGGGAGGGTGACGCTGACCCCGTCGGCCGTCGTCGTGAACTCCAGCTCCACCGAGCGCTGCTCGACGTTCGTCACGTGCGTGAAGGAGCTGGGCCGGATCAGCCGCGCCTCCGCCACCGCCCCCGCGTCCTTCGAACGGAACTCCGCGCTCCCGCCCAGTTCGACGACCTGCGTCTCCTCGGCGTCGTCGACCAGCTCCGGGCGGTCGCCCTGGAAGAGGTAGGGCGGCTCGTACACGTCGATCTGCTGCTCGAACTCGCCGGGCTTGGTGTTCGCCTCGTCGGCGAAGAGCGAGTCGGAGCCGAAGGTCATGACCCGGCCGTCGGGCAGCAGCAGGGCGCCGGAGTGGTAGTTGCGGCCCACCAGCGGTTCGGCCACCGGACGGGAGCTGTTGGTCTCCACGTCGTAGAGCTCGGCCTTGAGGACGTTGCTGTCGCTCAGCCCCCGGTAGCCCCCCGAACCGTTCGTCGTGAGCACGGTGTCGTCGGGCAGGATGACGCTGCTGGGGTAGCGGACGGGCTCGTACAGGTCGGGGCCGTCCTCGAAGCGGGGCAGGTCCTGCTTCAGGTCCACGATGCGCGTCTTGTCGGTGACGGTGTCGCTCTCGCCGATGCCGCCCCCGCCGAGGACCATGTAGCGCTGGTCCTGCGCGGGCGGCAGCAGCACCCCCATGGCGGTCTCCAGCGCGTCGGGGTCGCTGAGGCCGGGGACGGGCTCGAACTCGTCCGTCCGCCAGTCCCACAGGCCCGGCGTGCGGCCCTCGTCGGCCGGGCCGTAGCCGGAGCTGGTGCCGGTGTAGAACAGTTCACCGCCCTGGGCGAGGAACAGGCCCGGGTAGGTGGGGAAGTAGCGCTCGTAGGGGAGGGTCTCCCACTCCTTCGTCTCCGGGTCGTAGACCTCGACCTTCTTGGAGACCTCGCCGATGTCGTCCAGGCCGGAGACGGAGATGACGCGGCCGTCCTCCAGCGTGGTCAGCGTCGGGTACCAGCGGGCGTCCTCCATCGGGTCGACCTTGACGTACTCCTCGGCGATCGGGTCGAACTCGTAGGAGTCGCGGATGCCCTGGAAGTCCTTCTTGTCGAAGGACAGCTTGTTGGCCATCCCGTAGACGTTGCGCTGGTCCTCGCCCTCCAGGCCCATGACGACGTACTGCTCCGTGGCGCCGGTGGAGTACTTCTCGCCCTTCCGCTCGGCCTCCACGTAGATCCGCGCCTGGCTGGCGGTGACGGTGACCTCGCCGGTCTCCGGGTCCTCCGTCTTCTCGGCCCGGGGCACGAGCAGGGAGTCCTGGCTGAGGAAGACCTTCCCGCTGTCCTTGCCCCGGAACTTGGTGCCCTTGGGCAGCGTCATCGGCTCGTCGGGGTTCTCGTTGCTGACGATCATCAGACCGCCGGCCTTCTCGACGTCCCCCTCCAGCGTCTCGTACCGCTTCGTGCCCCCGGCCACGAGCAGGTTGCCGTCGGGGAGCTGGGTGTGCCCGGCACAGAACATGTCGGCGGGGGTGGGGACGTTGGTGAAGGAGTCGTCCTTCGGGTCCCACAGCACGCTGCGGAAGGTCTTGGCGTCGAACTGCTCGGCGTCGTTGCCCGAACCGGCGATGAGCAGCACCTTGCCGGTGTACAGCAGCGCCGCGTGGATGGTGTTGATGCGGTACTCGTCGGGAACGTCCAGCACGTGCCACTTGCCGTTGTCGGCCTTGTACGCGGGCTGGTTGATCTTGTACTCGTGGTACTGCTCCGAGCCGTAGCGGATCAGCCAGGGCGCGTTCATCCCGGCGACGGCGAGCAGCGCGGCCGTCGAGATCGCTATCCGCTTGGTACGGCGGCTCGGACGGTATTTCACGGTTCGGACTCCTGGCGGACGTGCGGTGGCGTGCGGACGGGGTGGTGCGGGGCCCGGTGGGGGCGCGCGGGCCGTGGCGGTGCGCGCCCGGCGCGGGCTCCCCGCGGGGGGCGGCGGGTCAGGCGCGCGGGGCCGGGTGCCGGGGGCGGCGCACGGCGATCTGGATCGTGTCCTCGGGGCTCGCGGCGGGCCGGTGGGGGCCGCCCACCGAGGCGTCCTCGGTGCGGGGGCCGGGCACGGTGGCCTCCGCACCGTCCGGCGCCGCCGCTTCCTCGGCGGCCGGGCCGGTCGGCCCGGACGACGAGTCCGGCCCGGACGACGAGGCCGAGTCCGCCGGGGCGTCCGGCGTCCGGCCCTGCTGCCGGCGCCGCTTCAGCTCCCTGCGGACGGTGACCTGCCAGCCGATGATCGGCGCCGCCGTGATCAGCAGGGCCAGCGCGGCCCAGGTGATCATCGCGGGGTGGTCGTGCCCGAGGAAGAACGACCCCACCAGGGAGCCGCCGAAGACGGCGATGAAGAACAGGTGGATGCGGAAGGTGCCCATGAGCGTGTCGGGGCTGGCCGAGTCGCCCTTGGGCGTCACGACGAACTTGCTCTTGCGGCGCAGCACGGCGTCCAGCAGCGACCGGGCGTAGATGGGCGCGGAGAGCGCCGACATCAGCATGCCCGCGAGACCGCCCGAGCCCTCCGGCTCGTGCGGGGAGACGTTGTGCCGCCGGTTCCAGATGTACAGGCCCACCTGGAGGGCCGAGGCGTTGCCGTAGAGCATCATCCAGATGACCGGGTCGATCTGTACGCCGGAGGCGCCGAGGCCGAGGAAGAGGGCGCAACTGAGCGCCGCCAGAATCCAGTTCAGCGCCGAGATCGGGTAGAAGATGATCATCATCGTGTAGTTGAAGAGCTTCCCCGCGGGCAGGGAGAAGAAGCCCTTCCAGTACTGGCCGAGGATCGTCTCGTAGGTGCCGCGCGACCACCGGAGCTGCTGGGTGAAGAAGTCGGTCCAGGCGTTGGGGCCCTCACCGACGGCCAGCACGTCCGGGGTGTAGACCGAGCGCCACTTCCGGCCGGTCACGGGGTTGCGGTGCCGGTGCATCTCGAAGCCGGTGGCCATGTCCTCGGTGATCGAGTCGTACAGGCCGCCGATCTGCTTGATCGCCTTGATCCGCACGGCGTTGCTCGTGCCGACGAACATCGGGGCGCCGTAGCGGTTGCCCGCCCGCTGGATCAGCGCGTGGAAGAGGAACTGCTGGCTCTCGGCGGCCTTGGTGACGAAGTTGTCGTAGTTGCCGTAGACCTGCGGCCCGATGACGAAGCCGACGTCGGGGTCGCGGAAGTAGCCGAGCATCCGCTCCAGGTAGTTCGCCAGGGGGACGTGGTCGGTGTCGACGCCGGCGAAGAAGTCGTAGTCGTCCCCGTGGGCGTCGAGCCAGGCGTTGTAGTTGCCGTGCTTGGTCTTGGCCCGGAAGGCGCCCTTCGGGGTGTTCCAGCGTTCCACGCCCTTGCGGCTGAAGTGGCGCACCCCCAGCCTCGCGCAGACGGCCTTCACCTCGGGGTCGTCGCCCTCGTCGAGCAGCCACACGTGCATCGTGCCCCGGTGGCGGATCTTCACGGCCGCCTCC
The DNA here is from genome assembly GCF_014779715.1 of Streptomyces chumphonensis. Taxonomy (GTDB): domain Bacteria; phylum Actinomycetota; class Actinomycetes; order Streptomycetales; family Streptomycetaceae; genus Streptomyces; species Streptomyces chumphonensis. The sequence goes on along the minus strand of NZ_JACXYU010000001.1, from coordinate 1,135,508 downwards.
AGGGTCTTGGTGACCATGGAGAGGGGTTCCTTGCCGGGCACGAACGAGGTCAGGAACGCCACGCGCGTGCCCGCCTCGGGCACGACGGGCACCGGGTCGCGGGCGACGAGCGTCGCGTGGGAGTTGGAGAGCACGTTGAGCGTGCGGAACAGCTCGATGAGACCGATCGCGACGAGCATGACGACGTCGAGGGCCAGTACCAGGTCCGAGACGGAGCCCTCGTCCCGCTGGGTCCAGTGCTGCGGCTGCATCAGCCACAGGAAGAGGCCGAGGGAGAGCAACGGCGCGGCGGCCAGCAGCAGTCCGGCCCGGACGCGGTGCGGCTCGTCACCCAGCAGGCTGCGGTAGCGCACGCGGTAGGGCGCGTCCGGGTCGGGGCGGGTGAGCGGTCCGGCGAGCCGGCTGTAGTGCTCGTAGTCGTAGCGCGGTGGCGCCTTGCGCGGCCAGCGCAGGCCGCGGCCGAGGGAGTGCTCGCCGGTACGGGAGCCGCGCGGCTCCCGCAGGACGCGCAGCTTCGTCGTCCGTGACGGGTCGTTGTCCGCGGGCGGCCGGGAGTCGCCTGCTGCCGTCATGTGTCCATCCCCCCGCACGCAGGGTTGTGCGTGACGTCGTTCGGGTCTTGCCTCCCCGCCTGTACGAAGACAGGAAACGGGGCGCACCGGTTCCCGGAGACCCCCAGGATGTGGACGGACCCCCACCGCGCATGAGATTCGACCGGTGACCGGCGCGTCAGCTTCGCGAAACCCTCACATGATCGCAAGAGTGTGATGACCTGATTGCGGGTGTTGGCGTGCGAATGCCCGGATGAATGTGATCAAAGTGATGTGCGGCGCCCCCGGCCGCCCGCCCCACCGCGTCTCCCGTACCGGGCCGTGCGGACGGGCGCGGAACCCCGGGGGCCGCGACGCCCCCGGGGCCGGTCAGTCGATGCCGCGCCAGATGTGCGGCTCGCCGCTGTTCTCCTCGTCCTCACCCGCGAGCAGGGCCAGGACCACCGGTGCGGCCTCGATCCCCGTGGCCCCCTCGCCCCCGGCCGCGTACGTGCCGAGCGGCGTGGGGCCGGGCTCGGGCCCGGACGGCCTCGTGGTCACGTCCATCAACGTCACTGCGCGTCAACTCCCTCGGACATACGGTCGGGCAGCACGACTCAGTGTGCGCGAGCGGCGCGTCCGCCGCGACCGGACTCGCGAGAAAAACCGCAGGTGGCACGCAGTGCCGGGCATGGCGGCCCGGGATGCCGAGCAGCAGGTCCACCCGGTTCGGACGGTGGCGCACGCCGGTCGCGAACCGGCCGAAGCCCGGCGGAACGCCCGGCGCGGCAGCCGGTCCCGGATCACTCGAACGGGCGATCGGGTTCGAGTGGGGTTCCATCGTCGGCGGAGACGCTGGTGTGCGCGGGGCCCGTGGGTGAGGCGAAGGGGAGGCCGACGTGACACGACCAGAACCCGGCAGCACGGCGGACGTGACGGTCGACCGCACGGTGGGGATCGACGCGCCCCCCGGCGCCGTCTACCGGCTCATCGCCGACATCACCGGCTGGCCGCAGATCTTCGCCTCCATCGTGCACGCCGAGGTCGTCGAGGACCGGCTCGTCGGCCGGGCCGTGCGGGAACAGACCGTCCGGGTCTGGGCCCTGGCCGGGGAGCGCGTCGAGAGCTGGACGTCCCGTCGCATACTCGACCCGTCCGCCGGGGAGGTCTGCTTCGAGCAGATCGTCACCGCCGAGCCGGTGCTCCGCATGGGCGGCCGCTGGCGGATCGAGCCCACCGACGACGGCGCCACCCGGCTCGTCCTGAGCCACCGCTACCGGACCGTCCCCGGGGACGCCGCCGCGGCCGGACGCGTCGCCGAGGCCGTGGCGGACAACAGCGCGACCAGCATGGCCGCCCTGCGCAACCACGCCGAGCTGGGCGAGCGGCACGACGCCCTCCAGTTCGCCTTCCGCACCGCCGTGGACATCGACGGCAGCACGGAGGACGTCTACGCCTACCTCCAGCAGGCCGAGCGGTGGCCGGAGCGGCTGCCGCACATCGTGCGCACCCGCGTCACCGGGGCCGGAGAGGGCCTCGCCCATCTCGACATGGACTCCCGCACGCCCGACGGCCGCCTGCACCACACCGTCTCCGTCCGCGTCTGCTTCCCCGACCGGCACACCATCGTCTTCAAGCAGCGGCGCCTCCCCGTGGTCATGAGCGCCCACACCGGTCGCTGGCAGCTCGCCGAGGTGCGCGCCGCCTCGGGCGCACCCCGGGTGCGGGCGACCGCCTGGCACACCATCACCCTCGACCCCGAGGGCGTCCGCGGCACCTACGGGGTCGAGGCCACCACCGCCGAGGCGCGGCGGCACCTGCGCGCGGCCCTCAGCACCAACAGCGGCGCCACGCTCAGCCACGCCAAGCAGTACGCGGAAGCCGCCCGCACCGGAGCGTGACCGGAACGGAACCGCTGACTCGACGAGGAGCAGGAGATGACCAGAACCCCGGTCGGTGCCGCAGGGGCGGCGCCGGACGAGGAACCGGGCGCCGAGGCGTTCGGCGCCTGGCTGCTGGAACGGCTCGCCGCCTACCTGGGACGCCCGATCGGTCCCGACACCCCCTTCGCCGAGGCCGGACTGGACTCCGTCGCCGCGCTCGGCCTGTACGGCGACATCGAGGAGAAGTACGGACCCCTCATCGACCCCACCGACATCCAGCTCTACCCCACCGCCCGCGAGCTGGCCCGCTTCCTCGCCCTGCGCACGCCCCGCCCGCTCAACCGCCGCAGCCGGGTGCGGGCCGCCTTCGTCTTCACCGGACAGGGCTGCCAGCACCCGCACCTGACCTCGGGCCTGTACCTGCACTCGACCGGCTACCGGGGGCACCTGGAGGAGGCCGCCGACGCGCTCGTCCCCTTCCTGGGCGGACGCTCGGTGGTCGAGCTGATCCTCAGCGGCGACCCGGCCGTGCACCAGACGGCGTTCACCCAGCCCGTCCTCTTCGCCATCGGCTACGCCCTCGCGCGCATGCTGGAGGAGTCCGGGGCGCTGCCCGTCGCGGTGGCCGGCCACGGAGTCGGCGAGTACGCCGCCGCCGTCGTCGGCGGGGCCCTCCCGCTCCACGACGCGGCCCGGCTCGTGGCGCTGCGGGGCGCCTTCATGCAGCACCTGCCGGCCGGCGGCGGGATGCTGGCCACCGGCGCCACGGCCGAGCGGGCCACCGAGGCGGCGGCCGGCGAACCGGACGTGAGCGTCAGCGCGTACAACGCGAACCGGGCCACCGTCCTGTCCGGCGGCCTGCCCGGGCTGGAGCGCGTCGCCGGGCGGCTCGCCGCCGACGGCGTCGCCTGCCGGTACCTGCGGGTGGCGCACGCGTTCCAGTCCCCGCTGATGGAGCCCGTCGTACCGCGCTTCGCGGCCGTCGCCCGCCGCGTGCCGGGCGGGTCGCCCCGGCTGCCGTTCTACTCGACGGTGACGGGTGCGGCGGCCGACGGCCCCCTGGACGCCGCGTACTGGACACGGCAGATCACCGAGCCGGTGCGGTTCGCCGACGCCGTCCGGCACCTGGTGGCCGAGCACCGCCCGACGCACCTCGTCGAGATCGGGCCCCGGCCCGTGCTGCTGCCCTTCCTGCGCCGGCTCGGCGGTGCCGAGGGCCCGGCGTGCCTGCCCGTCTGCCGGGGGCCGCGGACCAACGCCGTCGACCTCGCCGGTGTCCTCTCCGCCCTGGAGGCGGGCCCCTTCGCGGGGGCACTGGCCGCCTGACCGGCGCCCCGGCGGCCGACGAGGCCGGGCAACGCGAGAGGCCCCCGTCGTGGACGGGGGCCTCAGCGGTGCGCCGCCAGGGACTCGAACCCCGGACCCGCTGATTAAGAGTCAGCTGCTCTAACCAACTGAGCTAGCGGCGCGGACGTGCGTCATCCTACCGCGCCCCGGACGGTGCCAGCGCGTTCCTCTGGGACGTCGTGGTGACTGTTGTGTTGGGTGTGTGGGCGTCATGACGTGGGGTGGGCCGCGAGTTCTCGCACCCTGGTGGACGTCCGGGTCCGGGGCGGGGACGACGCGGTCGGCCGTGCGGGCCCGGCCCCATAGCCTTGGTCTATACCTTGACTGGTACAGACCAATGCCCTTGACTGCCCCCGTCAAGCACGGGGGTCGTGGGAAAGGGTGATCGATGAAGCAGCGGATTCTGGCCTTGCTCGCGGCGGCCGGCCTGATCGGCGCGCTCGCCGTACTCGTACCGAGCTTCACCGCCAGTGCGGCCCCCGCGTGCGAGGCGGCCTGGCAGAGCGGCAAGGTCTACGTCGGAGGCGACGTCGCCTCGCACAACAACACGAACTGGCGGGCCAAGTGGTGGACCCAGGGCGAGACGCCGGGCACCGGCGGCTCGGGCGTGTGGGAGAGTCGGGGCTCCTGCGCCGAGGACGGCAGCACGGACCCCACGCCGGAGGAGCCCGGCGACGGTGAGTTCCTCGTCTCCCAGGCGCAGTTCGAGCAGATGTTCCCGAACCGGAACCGCTTCTACACCTACCAGGGCCTCACGGCGGCGCTGGAGGCCTACCCCGGCTTCACCAACACCGGGAACGAGACGACCCGCAAGCGGGAGGCCGCCGCGTTCCTCGCCAACGTCAGCCACGAGACCGGCGGCCTCGTCCACATCGTCGAGCAGAACCAGGCCAACTACCCGCACTACTGCGACCAGAGCCGGCCCTACGGCTGCCCGGCCGGGCAGGCCGCGTACTACGGGCGGGGCCCGATCCAGCTCAGCTGGAACTTCAACTACAAGGCCGCGGGCGACGCGCTGGGCATCGACCTGCTGAACAACCCCCACCGCGTGCAGAACGACGCGGCGGTCGCCTGGAAGACGGCGCTGTGGTACTGGAACACCCAGTCCGGCCCGGGCACGATGAGCGGCCACCACGCGATGGTGAACGGGCACGGCTTCGGTGAGACGATCCGCTCCATCAACGGGGCCCTGGAGTGCGGCGGCAGGAACCCGGCGCAGGTGCAGAGCCGCATCGACAACTACCAGCGGTTCACGCAGATCCTCGGGACGACGCCGGGGAACAACCTGAGCTGCTGACCCGTCGGCTGACGCGTCGGCGCGCAGCGGGCGCGAGGGCGGTGGCCGCGGGCAGTGCGGCGGCCACCGCCGGGACGGCGAACCCCCGGGCGCCGGGATCGAAGACCCTGATGGCCATCGACTGGTCCTCAGCATCCGTAGCTGGACCAACTCCCGACCTTCGGGCGATGGGGACAGCACGGTCCTTCTCCTGGGGCGGTGGTTGAAGAACAAGCTAGATGCACAGCGACAGCAGGACGGGCGCCGCCTGCTCGTTCAGCTTCCGGGCGGCCGACCGCAGCCGGTGGGCGTGCTGGATGGGCATCGACAGCGCGAGGCAGCCCACCGATGCGCCCGCCGTCAGCGGCACCGCGGCGCACACCGTGCCGACGGCGTACTCCTGCAGGTCGAGCACCGGCACCGTCGGCGGTCGGCTGTCGAGCTCCGAGAACAGCGCCCGCTCGTTCGTCGTCGTCCGGGAGGTCAGGCGGATGGTCTTGTGCCGCGAGAGGTGGTCGCGGCGTCCGTCGTGGTCGAGCTGGGTGAGCAGCGCCTTGCCGACGGCGCTGGCGTGCGCCGCCGCCCGGAAGTCCACCCACTCGGCGACCGGGGGCGCGTGCGCGCCCGCCGCGAACTGGGTGATCCGGACCTCCCCGTCCTCGTAGCGGCTGATGTAGACGGCGGCGCCGATGTCGTCGCGCAGCTCGGCCAGCTTGGACTGCAGTTGCATCCGCAGCTCCCGTCGGTGGTCACCGGAGGCGCTCAGTCGGCTCAGCGCCTCGCCGCAGACGTAGCCGCCGTCCGGCAGCCGTTCGACGTAGCCCTCGGCGCGGAGCATCTCCAGCAGTTGGCCCAGTTCGGCGGGCGGCAGGCCCGCACGCCGGGCCAGCGCCTCCCGCGTTATGCCGCCGCCCGTCCGGGAGACGGCCTCCAGCAGCCGCAGGGCGTACTGGACCGAGCGGAAGGGCGCGGCGGGTACGGGCTTCGGCATCACCACGGTGGCCCCCTTGGAGGTTGTGACCGCTGGAGCTGTGACCGTCAGCGCCGTTGCTGTCGCGTCACGTCACAGGTGTGGCTTTCACGATAACCGCCAACCACCGACCCGGAACCGGTCGTTACGACGATCGGCATATGCCACTGACCAGGGAGGAGACGCGGAACGACCGGAGGGGCCGACCCGGGGATCCGGCGGGGCCTCACGCGGCGGCCGCCCGCCGCACCACGAGGGAGAGCAGCACGGCGGGGGCGCACAGGGTGCCGACGGCCACCCACACGAGGTCGTAGCTGCCGAAGACGTCACGGGCCACACCGCCCAGCACGGCGATCACCGCGGCCCCGACCTGGTGGCCCGTGCTGACCCAGCCGAAGACGATCGCGCTGTCCGCCCCGTAGTGCTCCCGGCACAGCGCGATCACCGGCGGCACCGTCGCGAGGTCGAGCAGCCCGAACAGCACGACGAAGACCATCAGCGGCGGCTGGACCGTCGGCGCGAGCAGGGCCGGCAGGGCGAGCAGCAGGACGCCGCGTCCGGCGAAGTACGCCGCCAGCAGCCGCCGCGCGTCGTAGCGGTCGGTGAGCCAGCCCGACAGCAGGGTTCCGGCGACGTTGCAGAGCCCGAGGGCCGCGAGCAGGGACGCCGCGACGGTCGTGGGCATGCCGTGGTCGTGCGCGGCGGGGGTGAAGTGCGTCCACAGGATGCCGTTGGTCGAGGCGCCGCAGATCGCGAAGGCGCCCGCCAGCAGCCAGAAGGTCGGGGTGCGGGACGCCCGGCGCAGGACCCGCAGGGTGCGTCGCGCGGCGCCGGGGACGGGCGGCGTCCTCGGGACCACCCGGGGCGCGCCGTACGGGGGCAGGCCGACGTCCGCCGGGTGGTCGCGCAGCAGCAGCGCGGCGAGCGGGGCGACGGTCAGGGCGGCCAGCCCCACCGTCACCACGGACGGCCGCCAGCCCAGGTTCTCCGTGATCCAGGCGAGGCCGGGCAGGAAGACGGTCTGTCCCACGACGCTCGCCGAGGCCAGCGCCCCGGTGACGAGTCCCCGGCGGTGGACGAACCAGCGCAGGGTGACCGTCGCGGCGAACGCCATGGCCAGCGAGCCGGTGCCGAGGCCGACGAGCAGTCCCCAGTAGAGGGTGAGCTGCCAGGCGGCCGTCATCGTCGGGGTGAGGGCGGCACCGGCGGCCATGAGGACCAGGGCGCCGCTGACCACGCGCCGCATGCCGAACCGGTCCATGAGCGCGGCCGCGAAGGGCGCGGTCAGCCCGTACAGCACCATGTTGACGGAGACGGCGAAGCCGATGGAGCCCCGGGACCAGTCGTACTCCTCGTGCAGCGGGTCGACCAGGAGCCCGGGGAGTCCGGACAGCGCGCCGGTGACGGTGATCGCGAGCGCCGCCACGGCGGCCACCCACCACGCGCGGTGGAGCCGGGTGCGTCGCGGTCCGGAGGGGGGCTGCGGCGGGGTGGCCGGCGCCGGGGCCGGCGTCGTGAGCGAGGTCATGCGATCGATCCTCGGTTCCGGGCTGCGCCGGTTCGAGTGGCCTGATGGCCATGATGTGAAAGAATCGGGCCATGACCCCCGTGACCGCAACGACCGCAGCGACCCCCGTGACCGCCGTGCCGCCGCACCATCCCGAACGCCCCCGGCACCGGGTGGCCGTCCTCGTCCGGGACGGGCTCCTGCCGATCGAGCTGGGCCTCGTGCACCGGCTGTTCGGCACCGCGGAGGCGCCGGACGGCAGCCCGCTCTACGAGGTGGTCACGTGTGCGGCCGAGCCGGGGCAGGTCCGGACCGACACCGACGTCACCGTCGGCGTGGCGCACGGCCCGGAGATCCTGGAGGACGCCGACACGGTCGTCGTCCCGGCCGCCGACGAGGACTACACGCGCGACGACACCGCGCTTTCCCCCGCCCTCCGCGCGGCCCTGGCCGGGATCCGGCCCGGCGCGCGGGTGGCCTCGATCTGCACCGGCGCCTTCGTGCTGGCCGCCGCCGGGCTGCTCGACGGCCGCCGGGCCACCACGCACTGGAGCTCCGCCGACCAGTTCCGCGGCCTCTTCCCGGCCGTCCGCCTCGACCCGGACGTCCTCTACACCGACGACACCGGGGTGCTCACCTCCGCGGGGGTCGCCGCCGGCATCGACCTGTGCCTGCACATGATCCGCTGCGACCACGGGACGGCCGTGGCCGGCGCCGTCGCCCGGCGCTCCGTCGTCCCGCCGCACCGGGAGGGCGGCCAGGCGCAGTTCATCCAGCGGCCGGTGCCGCGTGAGGTGGGCGCCGGATCGACCGTGCGGGCACGGGCCTGGGCCGCCGAGCGGCTGCACGAGCCGCTGACGCTGCGGCAGCTGGCCGAGCGGGAGGGGATGAGCGTGCGGACGTTCACCCGGCGCTTCCGCGAGGAGGTCGGCGTCTCGCCGGGCCGGTGGCTCACCCAGCAGCGCGTGCTGCGGGCCCGGCACCTGCTGGAGGAGAGCGACCTGCCGGTGGACCGGGTGGCCGCCGAGGCGGGGTTCGGCACCGCCGTCTCGCTGCGGCAGCACCTCCAGGCCGCGCTCGGCGTCTCCCCGAGCGCCTACCGGACGACGTTCCGCTCCCCGGACGGCGCGCCGGCCCCGACGGACGGCTGAGCGCGCGGCCCCACCGGGGTCGCGCGCTCAGCGTGCCGTCCGGGCGCCGCTCAGAGGATGGCGCTCAGGAACTCCCGGGTGCGCTCGTGCTCCGGGTCGTTGAACATCTTCTCCGGCGGACCGGACTCGATGACCTTGCCCTCGTTGAACATCAGCACGTCGTCGGAGATGTCCCGCGCGAAGCCCATCTCGTGGGTGACGCAGAGCATGGTGATGTCCGTGCTGTGGGCGATGTCGCGCAGCACGTCCAGCACGCCCGCGACCAGCTCCGGGTCGAGGGCCGACGTCACCTCGTCCAGCAGCAGCACCTGCGGGCGCATCGCCAGCGCGCGGGCGATGGCCACCCGCTGCTGCTGGCCGCCGGAGAGCTGGAGCGGGTACTTGTCGATGTGCTCGGTCAGGCCCACCAGCTCCAGCAGCTCCCGGGCCCGCTGCTCGGCCTCGTCCTTGGACAGGCCGAGGACGTGCACCGGCGCCTCGGTGATGTTGCGCAGCACCTTCATGTTGGGGAAGAGGTTGAACTGCTGGAAGACCATGCCGATCTTCTTGCGCACCTCCCGGACGTGCTTCTCACCCGCCGGGACGAGCTTGCCGCCCCGCTCCTCGTGGGTGAGGTAGTCGCCGTCGACGGTGATCGTGCCCTCGTCGGGCGTGAGCAGCGTCATGAGCAGCCGCAGGATCGTCGTCTTGCCGGACCCGGACGGGCCGATGAGCGTGACGTGCTTGCCGGCCGAGACGCTGAACTCCAGGTCGTCCAGGACGACGTTGTCGCCGAACCGCTTGGTGACGTTGTCGAAGCGGATCAGCTCGCTGCCCGCCGCTCTGGACTCGGGCTGTGCTGCGTCCTTCTGGGAAGGGGTGAAGTCACTGGACAAGACGACGCTCCAGGGCTCGGATCAGAAGTGAGGCCGGGTAGGCGATGACGATGAAGGCGACGCCCACCACCGCGTAGGCCTCGATGGTGAAGGTGGCGTTGCTGAAGGCGCGGGCCTCGCCCAGCATCTCGAAGGCGCCGATGACCGCGATCATCGGCGAGTCCTTCAGCATGGCCACGACGTAGTTGCCGAGGGCCGGGACCACGCGGCGGAACGCCTGCGGCAGGATCACCGACGTCCACGTGCGGCGGCGCGGCAGGCTCAGCGCGGTCGCGGCCTCCCACTGCCCGGCGGGAACACCGTCGATGCCGGCCCGGTACACCTCGGCGGTGTACGTCGAGTAGTGCAGACCCAGGCCGACGATGCCGGTGGCGAGCGCGGACATCGAGATGCCCATCTCGGGCACCACGTAGTAGAGGAAGAACAGCTGCACCAGCAGCGGCGTGTTGCGGATGAACTCGGTGATCGAGAGCACCGGCCAGCTGATCCACTTGCGGTGCGAGCGCTGCAGGATGGCCCAGACGAGGCCGAGGGTGAAGGCCAGGAGGCTGCCGATGGCGAGCGCCTGGAAGGTGACGACCACACCGTCCCAGAAGTAGGGCATGAAGTCGCTGACGACGTCCCAGTTCCAGTTCATCCCTGGCCTCCCGCCGTGCCGGCCCTCGCCTGTGACATTTCACCCTCGGGGTTCAGCTTCCGGCTCAGCAGACCGGACAGCGGGCCCTTCTTCGGGGTCTGGCCCAGCCCGGCCTTCGCCTTGCGCTCCAGCGCGCGCATGCCGCGCGTCAGGGCGAACGCGATCACGAAGTAGCAGACGAGGAGCAGGGTGTAGGCCGGGGCGCTCTCGCTCGTGGCGAGCCGGGAGAGGTTCCCGGCGAACGTCATGTCCGCCACCGAGATGACCGAGACGAGCGCGGTGCCCTTGAGCAGCTCGATGAGCAGGTTGTTGAACGGCGGGATCATCTCCGGCCACGCCTGCGGCAGCTCGATGCGGCGCAGGCGCTGGCCCCGGGTGAAGCTGAGCGCGATGCCCGCCTCCCGCTGTGCGGCCGTGACGGCCTGGAGCGCGCCGCGCACGATCTCGGAGCCGTAGGCGCCGTAGGTCAGGCCCAGGGCCAGGACGCCCGCCGCCATCGGCACGAACTGCCAGCCGAACATGAGCGGGAAGGCGAAGGCCATCCAGAGCATGAAGACCAGGGCGGAGGTGCCGCGGAAGATCTCGAAGTAGGTGCCGGCGACGAACCGCACGATCCACAGGCGGTGTGTGCGCGCGATGCCGACGCCGAAGGCCACCACGGCGGCCAGGGCGGCGCTGTAGAGCGTCACCTGGATGGTGATCCACACGCCGGGCAGGAACCACTCGGTGAAGATGCCTGAACTCATGAGCACAGCTCCTCGGCGGTGAGGTCAGTCATCTCGGCCTTGGTGAAGCCGTAGGGCCTGACGATCTCGAGCAGCTCCTCGTAGTCGTTCTCCTTGAGCTTGTGCAGTTCCTCGTTGAAGGCGTCGCGGAGGTTCTTCTCCGACAGCCGGAACGCGGTGCCCCCCGCGCCGTAGGCGGGCTCGCCGTCGACGACCGGCTGGAAGGGCTCCGTGGACTCCGCCCGGGGGCTGTTCTCCACCACTCCCTGCACGGTGACGTTCGTTCCGGCGAAGGCGTCCACCCGGCCCTGGACGACGGCGTCGAGCCCGGCGACCTGGTCGGGGAGGATGAGGATGTCCGAGATCCCGGCCGCCTCGGCGTAGGAGACCTGCGCGTACGCCTCGCCGCTGGCCAGCCGCAGGCCCTGGTCGGCGATGTCCTGGTAGCTCTGGATGTTGTTGGGGTTGCCCGCCGGGACGATGAACGCGTCGAGCATCAGGTAGTCCGGATCGGAGAAGAGCACCTGCTCGCACCGGACGGGATTGATGTACATGCCCGCGGACACCACGTCGAACTGCTGGGCGTTGAGCCCGGGGATCAGGGCGCTGAACTCGGTGGGCACCGGCTCGATCCGGGGCACGCCCAGCCGCTCGAAGATCACCTTGGCGATGGCCGGGGCCTCGCCCGCCGCCTCCCCCTCTGAGTTGATGTAGCCGAACGGCGGCTCGTTCGCGATGCCGATCCGGACGTTCCCGCGATCCCGGAGCCTCTCCAGGAGATCGCCACCCTCCACTTCCCCCTCGGCGGGTGCCTTGCTGCACCCGGCTGCACCCAGAAGACCCAGCGCCGCCGCTCCGCCGAGCAGCGTGCGGCGGCTGATGGGTCTTCTCCCGATGCCACTGGATTCGCTCAATGTCTGGAACTTCCTCGGTGGTGGAGCCATGGGCGCGCGGCTACCCAGACGCGTTGAAGATATGCCCATCTCTTTCAGCCGTGATCAGGTGGTAACCCTGTCGTGGCCCGTTCGGGGTACGGGCCCTTCCCTCAGGGGGTGTTGTGGGTCGCGCCCCCACGGCGCGGACGCCGGGAGCGGGTCGCGTCGGCCGTCGCGCGGCACGTCGGCGCGCGCCGTACCGAAGGCGAAACAGCGGCTATGTCATGATTTGGCCCATGCGGACGTCCTGGCAGGCCGACGAGTGCACGGCATCCGACCCCGGGGGAGCGGCGGGCCCCACGGCCGACACGGCGGCGGGACGTCTCCTGCTCGCCCTCCGGCACGGCAACCAGCTCGCCTTCGACACCGGCCTCGCGGAGCTGGAGTGCGACGAGCGCACCCGTGATCTGGTCGCCGCGCTGTGCCGCGTCGCCGGTGACGCCGTCCGCCGCGCCCACCCCGCGCCCGAGGCGGGCGACCGCGTCCTGCGCCGGCTGGCCGCGTCCGCCGCCGCCCCGCCCGGCGAGCGGTGGGTGGAGACGGACGAGGACGCGGCCCCGCACGTGGCCGTCCTCATCGAGGCCGTCGAGCAGAGCGACACCGAGGCCGTCCAGGACCTGGTGCGGGCCACTCCGGACACCACCTTCGTCCTCGGCAAGCTGGTGCACGCCGTGTCCCTCCTGCTCCCCGCCGTGCCCCGGCCCTACCTGCGCCGGGTCCTGGCCGAGCTGCGGGACCGGGACGCCGCCTGGTCACGGGCACCCCAGGACATCGGGTAGGATTTTCCTGCCGGTCACCGCACCGGCGCCCGCGCCGCTAGCTCAGTTGGTTAGAGCAGCTGACTCTTAATCAGCGGGTCCGGGGTTCGAGTCCCTGGCGGCGCACCTGACCGAGGGCCCCCGCTCACGCGGGGGCCCTCGGCGTTGCCCGGAGCGTGGTCCGAGCCGCGGTCCGGCCGCGTGGCTTTCAGGACGCCCGGCGGAACGAGAGGGTCTCGCCGATCGCGCCCGACCGCCACAGGTCCTGGCAGGCTTCCGCCATCCGGTCCAGCCCCTCCACCACGGCGCCCCACACGATGCCGGGCACCCAGCCGGCGTCGCCGTTGATCAGCAGGTTGTTCCGCTCGTAGAACAGCGCCAGGTCCACCACCGTCGCCCGCCCCTGGTGCCGGGCGTCCGTCTCGTAGCCGTAGGACGACGTGCCGAGCTGGACGTCGGTGAACGTGAAGTAGCACAGGTCGCCCGGGATCGGGGTGATCGTCGGGTTCTCCAGCGGCGGCTCCTGCGGGGCGAAGGGCGGCACCAGCGCGTAGATCTCGTTGCGTGCGTACTTGGCGTGGTAGACGTCCCCGCCGAGCGGAAGCGCATCCCACACCGCGGCACAGGTGACGGGCGCGCGGTCGTCCAGCAGCTTGGCGGTGCAGCGCACCCCTCGCTTGTCGAGCGACACCTCGATGAAGCGGTCGGCCATCGTCTCTCCTCGGCGGGTCGGGCGGGTCGGGGAACGGGCGGATCGGACGGGCGGCGGGGCGCGGCCGGGCCGCCGCGAGCGATCAGGGACGGGCCGCGCTCTCGGCCGGCAGCGGGGGCGCGGGCAGCCGGGGGACCGCCGTGCCGTACAGGGCGTGCGCCGCGCGCAGTACCAGCGCGTCGGCGTGCCGGGCCCCGACGAGCTGGACGCCGATGGGCAGCCCCGCCCCGTCCAGTCCGCACGGCACGCTCGCGGCGGGCTGCTGGGTGAGGTTGAAGGGGTAGCTGAAGGGCGTCCACTCCGTCCACCGCCGGTGCGGCGAGCCCTTGGGGACCTCGACGCCGATCTCGAACGCCGTGTCCGGCATCGTCGGCGTCACGAGGAGGTCGTAGCGCTGGTGGAACGCGCCGAGCCGGGCCCCGAGCGCCATCCGGACGTCGACCGCCGCCAGGTAGTCCAGCGCCGAGTGGCGGGCGCCCTCCTCGATCACCTCCCGCAGGCCGGGGTCGAGCCGGGCACGCTGCTCCGGGCCGAGGTGCTGGGTGACGCGGGCGGCCCCGCTGAACCACAGCACGTGGAAGGCGTCGAGCGGGTCCTCGAAGCCCGGGTCCGCCTCCTCGACGTGGGCCCCGAGCTCCTCCAGCGTCTCCACGGCCCGCCGCACGGCGGCGGCGACCTGCGGACGCACCGCCACCCGGCCGCCGAAATCGGGGGAGTAGGCCACCCGCAGCCCGGCCACCCCGCCCGCGAGCTGGTCCCGGAAACTGCCGGGGAACGGCGCGAGCGCCGACCAGTCCCGGGGGTCGCTCGCTCCGATGACGTCGAGCAGCAGCGCCGCGTCCGCCGCGTCCCGCGTCATCGGGCCGACGTGCGCCAGCGTCCCGAAGGCGCTCGCCGGGTACAGCGGCACCCGGCCGTAGGTGGGTTTGAGCGCGAAGATCCCGCTGAACGCCGCCGGGATGCGCACCGATCCGCCGCCGTCGGTGCCCAGGGCCAGCGGCCCGGCCCCGAGCGCGACGGCCGCCGCGCCGCCGCCGCTGGAGCCGCCCGCCGTGCGGCCCGGGTCGTAGGGGTTGCCGGTGGCGCCGTGCCGGGGGCTGTCGGTGACGCCCTTCCAGCCGAACTCCGGGGTGGTCGTCTTGCCGAGGAACACCGCGCCGTGTTCGCGCAGCCGCGCCACGGACGGGGCGTCCTCCTCCCAGGGACCTGCGCCCGGGACCGTCCACGACCCCTTGAAGGTGGGCGCGCCGCGTTGCAGCAGGATGTCCTTGACCGTCACCGGGACGCCGTCCACCAGCCCGGCGGGCGCACCGCGCCGCCAGCGCTCGGCCGAGGCGCGCGCCTGTTCCAGTGCGGTGTCCCCGTCGATGCGCACGAAGGCGTTCACCCGGGGGTCCACGCCCTCGGCGCGCTCCAGCGCCGCCCGCGTGACCTCCACGGGCGAGAAGTCACCCGCGGCGTATCCCGCGACGAGCCGGCCCGCCGTCAGGGCGGTGAGATCGGTCAACGCGTCCTCCCGTCAGTGCGCCGGGACGTAGCCCAGCCGCTTGTCGACGATGTTGAGCAGCGGCCTGCCCGCCGCCCAGTGGTCGAAGTTGTCGCAGAACTGCTCGGCGAGGTCGCGCCGCCAGCCCAGCGTGTCCCCGCTCATGTGCGGGGAGATCCACAGCCCCGGCACGTCCCACAGCGGGCTCTCGGGGCCCAGGGGCTCCTCCCGCAGGACGTCCACGGCGGCCCCGCGCAGCCGGCCGGTGCCCAGGGCGTCGACGAGGTCGGCGGTGACGACGTGCGCGCCCCGGCCGATGTTCACGAACGCCGCCCCGTCCTTCATGCGGGCGAAAGCCTTCGCGTCGAAGAGACCGTCGGTGGCGGGGGTGAGCGGGGCCGCGCAGACCACCCAGTCGGCTTCCGGGAGAAGGCCGTCCAAAGCCTCGAAGCCGTTCACGTGACCGAATTCCGCGTCCCCTTCCCTGGCCGTGCGGCCGACGAGTTCCACCGAGACGCCGAGGGCCAGCAACGTCCGGCCGATGGCCCTTCCGATCGGCCCCGACCCGACCACGACCGCGCGCGTTCCCCCGACCCGCATGGTCTCCCGATGCTGCCATCGGTGGGAACGCTGCAATTCCCATGAACCGGCAAAATCCTTGGCCATGGCCAGGACCCACCCGGTGACGTATTCGGCGATGGGCTGGTCGAAGACGCCCCGGGCATTGGTGATCACCGTGTCCGACCCCGCCAGCTCCGGCAGCAGCCGGTCCACGCCCGCGCTCGCGGTGTGCACCCACGACGGCCTCGGACCGTCCCCGGGCCAGGCGCGTTTCACCGCGTCGGAGAGGAAGTTCCACACCAGCAGGACGTCCGCCTCGGGCAGTGCGGCGGCCAGCCCCGACTCGTCGGTGCGGAGCACCCGCGCCCGCCCCGCCAGCCGCCGGAGATCCGGCGGCGGGTCGTCGTCGAGCACCAGGACGCGGGGTTCTGCCATGGGTGGGAAACCTCTCGGAAACGGAGCGGTGATGGAGTGGTGATGGAGGGGCGGGATACTCGGTGGCACGGCCGGAGTACGGCATCGGGTGAAGGATTGACCACGGTAGGGATCGGAAACTACCTTCGTCAATGAAGGCATCTGATCCTGCGTCTCCGGCTTTCCGCCGGTCTGCGTTTTCTTCTCTGCTTCTCCTCTTGTTGCGGCCATAGGCCATCCCTGCGTCTGTTTGAGGGGCTCGCAATGGATGTCTCGTTTCTCGGCGGTCCCGGTCCACAGCGCGGTGTGGGGATCGTGGCCCCTTTCGATTTCGCGCTGGATCGCGAGCTGTGGCGCTGGGTCCCCGACGACGTCTCGCTGCACCTCACCCGGACCCCGTTCGTGCCCGTGGAGGTGAGTCTCGACCTCGCGCGGCTGGTCAGCGAGCACGCCACGCTGCGCGAGGCCGTCCAGGCGCTGACGGCCGTCTCGCCGGAGGTCGTCGCCTACGCCTGCACCTCGGGTTCGTTCGTGGGCGGGCAGGCCGGGGAGCTGGCGATGTGCACGGCCATGAACCTCGCGGGCGAGACGCCGGCGCTGACCACCTCCGGCGCGCTGCTCCAGGCGCTGCGCGAGATCGACGCCCGGCGCGTCGCCCTCGTCACGCCGTACACCAAGTCCGTCACCGACGCCCTGGAGGACTACCTGGGCGAGGCGGGCATCGAGGTCACCGGCCGCTGCTACCTGGGGCTCACGCGGGAGATCTGGCGCGTCCCCTACCGGGACGTCACCGGCATGGCGCGGGAGGCGACGGCGGACGGCGAGCCGGACGCCCTGTTCATCAGCTGCACCAACCTCCCCACCTACGACGTCATTCCGCAGTTGGAGGCCGAGCTGCGGATGCCGGTGCTCTCCGCCAACCAGGTGACCGTCTGGTCCGCGCTGCGCAGCATCGGCAAGCAGGCGGTCGGCCCCTACCAGGCGCTGCTGGACCCGGTCGCCAGACGCGGCCCGGCCGCGATGTCCGGCCTGCCCTCACCCGCCGCGCCCGAGGACGACGCGCGGGAGGCACCCCACGCGCCCCCCGAGGTCGCCCTCGCGGGCTCGGCCCTGCCCTGCCCGGAGCCGGAGCTCGCCGACCCGCTGGTCGAGCCCGCCTTCCCCGACGACCTGACGGGCGGCCAGCCGCCGCTCTGAGAGCGCGGTCCCGTCCGCGCCGTTCGCCCCCGTCCGCATCCGCACCAGCCCCCACCTGCGACAGGAGTGGTTCATGCAGCACGCCGCCCGGCACCCGGCCCGGCACACCGTGGGGTTCCTGTACCCCGGGTACTCGGCCGAGGACGACTACCCGAGGCTGGAGGCCCTCCTGCGCGAGGCGGGGGCCGACGTCTCGCTGCCGCTGGTCCACACCGACATCGGGGAGGACGCGCACCGCGTGGACGCGCTGCTCGAGATGGGCTCCGCGCCCCGCCTCGCCGACGGCATGACGGCCCTGGCCGGCCGGGGCGCGCACGCCGTGGTGTGGTCGTGCACGAGCGCCAGCTTCGTCTTCGGCTGGGAGGGCGCGCACGAGCAGGTGCGCGCCCTGTCCGCCGTGGCCGGGCTGCCCGCGTCGAGCACGTCCTTCGCGTTCGCGCACGCGGTGCGGGCCCTGGGCGTCAGCCGGGTCGCCGTCGCCGCCACCTACCCGACGGACGTCGCGGAGCACTTCGGGGCGTTCCTCAAGGCCGCCGGGATCGAGGTCGTCTCGCTGCGGGGCAGCGGCGTCATCACAGCGGCCGAGGTCGGCACCTGGGGCCGCGCGGAGGTGCTCGCGATGGCCACCGCCGGGGACCACGAGGCGGCGCAGGCCGTGCTGCTGCCGGACACCGCGCTCCACAGCGCCGACCACCTCACCGAGCTGGAGGCGGCGCTGGGCAAGCCGGTGCTGACCGCCAACCAGGTCACCGTCTGGGAGGGGCTGCGGCTGGCGGAGGTGGCGGTGCGCACCGACCGGCTGGGCGCCCTCTTCCGCTGACGCCCGCCCCGGCCCCGCGCGGTCAGCGCGCGGCGCTGAGGAGGGCGGAGATGCGGTCGGCGGCGACGGGCTTGGAGTAGTGCCAGCCCTGGCCGGTGTCGCACCCGATCCGGCGCAGCCGCTCGGCCTGCGCCGGCCCCTCCACGCACTCGGCCGTGACCGTCAGCCCCAGTTTGTGCGCGAGGTCGACCAGGGACGTCACGATCGTCTCGTCGGCCCGGTTGGTGCGTCGCGCGCTGCCGGGCTGGAAGCCGCGCACGAACGTGCCGTCCAGCTTCAGGGCCCGCACCGGCAGCCGGCTCAGGTAGGCGAGGTTCGAGTAGCCGGTGCCGAAGTCGTCGATGGCGATGCGCACGCCCATCTCGGACAGGGCCTGGAGGGCCCGCAGCGGGCGTCCCGCCGAGCCCATCACCTCGTTCTCGGTCAGCTCCAGTTGCAGCAGGCCCGGTGGCAGCCCGGTCTCGCGCAGGACGTCGGCGACGTCGGCGACGAGGTCGGAGTCCCAGACCTGCCGCACGGCGACGTTCACCGAGACGTACAGCGGTACGCCGCTGTGCTCCAGCTGCCAGCGCCGGGCCTGGCGGCACGACTCGGCCAGCGCCCACCGGCCGAGGGGCACGATGGCGCCGTTCTCCTCGGCGAGCCCGATGAAGTCCTTCGGGCCGATCATCCCGAACTGGGGGTGCCGCCAGCGGACCAGTGCCTCGACGCCGCGCAGCGTCTCGTCGGCCAGACCGACGATGGGCTGGAACTCCAGCGCGAACTCCCCCCGGTCCACGGCGGGCCGCAGGGTGCTGGAGAGGGCCTGCCGGGTCATGCGGTGGGCGTTGCGCTCGGGGTCGAAGAGCGTCCAGCGCGCCTTGCCGTCGGCCTTCGCCCAGTAGAGCGTCGTGTCGGCGGCCTGCATCAGCTCGGTGGCGCTCGTCCCGGTGGTGGGGCGCTCGACGACACCGATGCTGGCGGAGACGGTGTGCCGCTGCCCGGCCAGCCGGAAGGGACGCGTCTGGAGCTCGGCGAGGACGGCGTCGGCGAGGTCCGTCAGCTGCCGCGTCCCGGTCGAACTCTCCACGAGCAGGGCGAACTCGTCACCGCCGAGCCGGGCGACGAGGTGTCCGCCGCGCGGCCCGGCGGCGCAGTGCACCAGCCGCTGCGCGACGAGGTCGAGCAGTTCGTCGCCCGCGCGGTGCCCGAGGGTGTCGTTGACCGCCTTGAAGCCGTCCAGGTCGAGGTAGCACAGGCCGATCCGGCCGGTGGCGCTCTCGGTCAGGGCGGCGGCCAGCCGCTCGAAGAAGAGCACGCGGTTGGGCAGCTTCGTCACCGGGTCGTGCATCTCCAGGTGGCGCAGCCGCTCGCGCAGTTCGCGGTGCTCGCTCACGTCGGTGACGGACAGCAGGGCGGCGTTGCCGGGCGTCCCGGCGGGGGCCAGGCTGATCTCCGCCCACAGCAGGGTTCCGTCGGGGTGCTTGAGCCGCCGGGTGCAGCGCACCTCGGCCCGCTCGCCCCGCAGGACGGCCGCGCAGGCGGTGCGGGTGCGGCGGTCCAGCCCCAGGTGCGTCAGCTCGGTCAGCGGGAGCCCGTCGAGCGTCCCGGCGGGGGTGTCCAGGAGCCGGGTGAACGCCGGGTTGGCGGCGACGATCCGGCCCGCCCGGTCTACGAGGGCCATCGCCAGCCGGGCGCTGTCGAAGGCGGCACGGAAGCACGGGTCGCGGTGACTCTCCGTGGCGGGGTGCGGTGGGGCTCCGGTGGCGTGCGGGCCGTCGCCCGGCGCGTCCAGGGTTGCGTTCACCGATCGCTCCCGGAGGGTCTGGTCACTGGAAAGTCAGCCGATCATAGGGGCTTTCGGGTGGAGCGGGCCAGCAGCGCCCACCGCCGGGACACCCGCAGGGGGGCGGGCGCGCACGCCAGTGCGAGCCCCGCGGGGCGTGCGGACGGCGCACGGCGTGATGACGGTGGGTGATGCTCCGGCCATGGCCCGCCCGGCCTAGTCCAACGCGACGGAGCAGGGCATTTCGCCACAGAGTGGACGAGGAATCGGCATCCCGACCGGGCCTGTTTCTCGGAGGTTCCCGTGCGATCGACGCGCCTCGCACCCCCTGTGCACCGGCTGTTCCGGATACCGGCGGGCGGGCCGCCGCGCCACCGGTCCACCCGGCGCGCGGGCCGGGGACGGCTGCGCCGCTCGGCGGCGGTCCTCACCGTCCTCGCCGCCGTGGCCGGCACCTCCTCCTTCGCGGGTCCCGCCACCGACGCCGACCGGACGCCGCCCTGCGCGCTCCAGCGGACCGACGCCCACCACTCGCTGGGGCTCGACACCTGGAACGACGCCTACGTGCGCCCCGAGCGCACCGTCGACGCGATGATGGTGTTCCTCTCCTTCCCCGACTCCGAACCGCTGATCACTCCGGGCCGGCTCGCCGCCGACCACTTCCCCGCCACCGGCGCCTTCTTCGAGCGCGCCTCCTACGGCCGCTTCGACCTGCGCCTGCACGCGGCCTTCCACTGGGCCGAGATGCCCTCCCCCTCCGAGCGCTACGGCATAGCACGCGACTGGGACGCCGAGGACCGGGCCGCCTACCTCCGCGACGCCATCGACGTCGTCGACCCGCAGCTCGACTTCGGCGACTACGACGTCGTCTACTTCGTGGCCGACCCCGACGCGCCGGGCGTCGAATCCGACGCGACGAAGGTCGTCAACTTCCGCGAGCCCGTCTCCGTGGACGGCACCGAGCTGCGCCGCATCGTGACCGTCTTCGAGCGGTTTCCCGCCGACCGCAACGTCCTCGCCCACGAGACCGGGCACGTCTTCGACCTGCCCGACCTGTACAACCGGCCGCAGGACGGCAAGGGCGACTGGGACACCTACGTCGGCGACTGGGACCTGATGGGCAGCCAGTTCGGACTGGCCCCGGACCCCTTCGGGTGGCACAAGTGGAAGCTCGGCTGGCTCGACGACGAGCAGGTGGACTGCGTCGGCGGCCCCGGCACCTCGATCCACGCCCTGCAGCCGCTGGGCCGCGCGCCGGGCGGCGCCGGCCCGGGCGGCGGGACCCGGCTGGCCGTCGCGCGGACCGGGCCGAGCGAGGTCGTCGTCGCCGAGGTGCGTGAGCCCGTCGGCAACGACGAGCGGCTGTGCCGGCCCGGAGTGCTGGTCTACCGGGTGCGCAGCGACACCGCCTCGGCGGGCGGTCCCGTCGAGGTGCTCGACGGCCACCCGCGCACGGCGGCCTGCCGCAGCACCTCCGTGCACGCCCCGCTCGCGGACGCCCCGCTCGGGGTGGGGGAGAGCCTGTCCGTGGACGACGGCGCGGTGCGGGTCACCGCACTGGACCGCTCCCCGACGGGGGAGTGGACGGTGCGGATCACCCGGACCTGAGGCCCGGCCGGCGGGCGTGCGGACCCGGCCCGGCCATGCCCGGCCATGCGCGAAGGCCCCCCGCTGCTGCGGAGGGCCTTCGGCCGTCTGTGCGCCGCCAGGGACTCGAACCCCGGACCCGCTGATTAAGAGTCAGCTGCTCTAACCAACTGAGCTAGCGGCGCCTGCTGACGTCGTAGACCTTAGCACCAGCATCGCCGGGAGCGGAAATCGATAGGTCCCGCCCGTGCCCCCGACCTGCGCGGACCGTCCGTACCGCCGCCCAGAGCAGCTCCCGGGCGCCCGTGGGGCGGGCCGCGGGCGTGCCGTCCGGGGGGACGAGCCAGCGGGTGCCCGACCCGCCGGGGAGCGGCGGTGCCGGAACGCCCACGACGTCCCCGGGCCCGTAGCCGAGCAGCGCGGGGACGGCCTCCGCGCCCGGCTGGCCGTGCCACTCCTCCCAGCGCAGCAGCGCGGGCAGCCGCCGCGCCGTACCGGGCCGGGCGAAGAACAGCGCCCGCCCCCGGTCCACGGCCACCGGACCCGTCGCCACGCCGCCGGCCGACGCCAGGTGCCCGACCATCCGGCGGCCGAACACCGCCGGGACGCTCACGACGTCGAAGACCGTGCCGCACGGCAGCGGCTGTGGCCGGTCGGGGAACGCGGCCCACAGCGCCCGGACGCTGCGCGGGAAGGGGCTGGCCGAGGCGAGCCAGGCGGCGGTGTCGGGCGGGGGGGCGTCCGCGCAGAAGGAGATGCTCATGACATATACATGTACCCGGAGTGCTCGCGTCCTCACTCAAGATGAGCGAAAGCCGGACACGCCGCCCCCACCTGCGCTACCGTACGCCGCTCCGCCCGCCGCGCCGTATCGGGTGCCGGCCCCGGCCCCGGGCGCCTCGCTCAGGGGCTGCCGTCGGGGGTCGCGTCGCGCAGCAGCTGCTTGCCGAAGGCGACCATGCGGCGCGTGTAGTCCTCCGTCCACTCGGCGCGGTCCGCGATGGCGGCGTCCGGCAGCCGGTCGAAGCGGCGCGGGTCCGCCAGCTGCGCGGCCGCCATCGCCTGGTACTCCATGGCCCGGTCCGCCGCCGCCTGGAAGGCGACCGCCAGCTCCGTCGCACGCGACAGCAGCTCCCGCGGGTCGGCGATCGACTCCAGGTCGAAGAAGTGCTCCGCCTCCTCCGCGCTCGCGGCGGGCTCGAAGATCAGCGGGGCGGGCCGCCGGAAGGAAGGAGCCGAGTCCGGCTCGGGCATGAACGTACCTCCACGTCGTAGACCGACGACCATTGTCCCGCGAACCCCCGCGAACTGTCTGCCCCCGGGGCCCGCCCGTGGTTCAGGCGGGCACCCGGTGCGCGGACAGCTCCGCGAGAACGGCCTGCTGGGCGGCCCAGCCGTCGGGGAAGCGGACGTCCACCCCGAGCTGCACCGGCTCCGCCGAGGGGTGCTCGTCGAGCAGCTCCGCGACGCCCGCCCGGCACACCACGACGCACGCGTGCCGGTGCCGGGAGGCCAGCACGCACAGCCGGCCGGTCTCCAGGTGGAACGCCGTGGCGTCCGGCCGTCCGGACAGCGGGTGCAGCACCACGGTGACGTCGTACTCGCGGCCCTGGAGCCGGTTGGCGGTGTCCACCGTGACGCCCTCCACCCCGCGCCCGGCCAGGGCCGTACGGACCGCCGCCGCCTGGTCGCGGTGCGCGGTGCCCACCGCGACCCGGTCGGCCGTCAGGGGTGCCGGCCCGGTGCCGCGCTCGTCGGCCGTCAGCCCCGCGCGCTCCAGCAGCCGGTGCACGACGGCGGCGACGGCGGCGACGGCCTCCGGGTCCGTGCGCGGCGTGTGGCGGGCGGGCAGCTCCAGCAGCCCCCAGCCCGCGTCGGCGGCCGTGTCCAGCACCCGGTCGACGGCCGAGCCGTCGCCGCGCACGCCGAAGGCCAGCCGCCGGTCCCCGGGCCCGGTGCCGCTGCGGAACGGGGTGTAGGGGTAGAACGCCGAGGACACCAGCGGTGCCGCCGAGGCGGGCAGCCGCCACGACACCGGCAGCCGGTGCTGCGGCAGGCCCGGGTGGTGGGCCAGCAGGGCGGAGACGGCGCTCGCCGACGGGTCGTAGGACAGGCCGGCCCACTGCTCCGTGCCGACCTGGCTGAACGGGTCGAGCTGCCCCGGGTCGCCGACGAACAGGGCCCGCTCGAAGAGCCGGGCGACGGCCAGCAGCGCGTCGGAGCGCATCTGGTACGCCTCGTCGACGATGGCGTGCTGCCACGGCTCGGCGACGGCGCCACCCTGCACGTGCGCCCACTTCGCGGCGGTGGACACGACGACGGCCTGCTCCGCCAGGTCGGCGATCTTCGCCGAGGCGCGGACGGCCGGGTGGCGGTCCAGCGCCGCGTCGTAGGCGGCCGGGTCGCTGCTGTGCAGCCGCCCCACGGGCAGGTCGGGATCGGCCACGGCCAGCCGGTCCACGAGGTCGTCCACCTGGGCGTTCGTCTGGGCGACGATCATCAGCGGGCGGCCCGCGGCGGCCAGCTCGCGGGCGGCGCGCACCACCAGCGTCGACTTCCCCGCGCCGGGCGGCGAGTCCACGACGACGCCGCGCTCCCGCCCGTGCAGGGTGTCGGCGAGGATGGCGGCGGTGGCGGCGGACGCGGCGGCGCCCGGGTCGTCCCCGGCCGTCCGCGCGCCGGTCACGGATGCGGAGACCGTCAAAGCAGGTCCTCCTCGGTGGCGGGGTCGGGGGGTTCGGGCCGGGCCTCGCCGGGCGGGCCGCCGTGCGTCCAGGGGGTGTCCTCCGGGTCCGGAAGGTCGGGGCCGCCGCGCGGGTGGTGCTCGAACAGCGTCCAGCACACGGCCTCGCCCGGCTCCGGGACGCTGCCCGGCGCCGGCTCCTTCCCGCGCCCCATGCCCCCGGTGAGCCGGACGGTGACCAGGCCGGGACCGGGGAGCTCCGCGCACTCGCCCGGCTGGGCCCGGCCGTCGGCTAGCGCCCGCCACACCTTCGTGCCCGCGCCGAGCTGCGGGGCGTCGTCCGTGCGGAGCGTCACCAGGGGACGCGGCATGGGCCGTCTGCCCGTCGAGTACGCCGGACGCACCTCCGTCACCGTGCCGCTGAACGCCTCGCCGGCCAGCCGCCGGGCGGCCATGACCAGCGGATCGTCCAGGGCCTCCTGCGCGGCCAGCCGGGCCTGGTCCCGCTCGCGGGCGGCGAGTTTGCGGGCCGCCGTCACCGCGTCGTCGCGCCGGGGCTGCGGCGGCTCACCCGCCCGCAGCCGGTCGCGGTGGGCGGTGTAGGACCAGCGGTCCCCCTCCCAGCGTCCGGCGACGCGTTCCCCCGGCGGCAGCTCCCGCAGCAGCGCGAGCGCCTCCCACATCGCGTCCCAGGTCGGGCGGAGCTGCCCGGCCAGGGCGTTCCTGATCTCGACGTCCGCCCCGAAGACGCCGGCGTCGTAGCGGGCCACGGCGGGGGCGAGGACCCTGTTGTCGAAGGCCGGATCGGTGGCGGGACCGGCCGGGGGCACCAGCAGCCGCCCCGCCTCGTCCCGTGCCGTCTCGGCCCGCAGCGCGGCCTCGGCGCCCCCCGGCCCGTCGGCGCGGAGCCAGCCGAGCAGGGCGCCCAGATGCTGGTCCTCCAGCGCGCTCTGGCCGGTGGCCCAGTGCCGGGTCAGCAGGTCGGTGGCGGCCAGCAGCAGCGAGGAGCCGGGCACCCGGGACCGCTCGCCGTAGTGCGTGAGCCAGCGTCCGAGCAGCGGCACCCGGGCGGGCGCGGGATACGGCGTGTCCGGATCCTCCTCGGCGGTGCGGCGGAAGCGCATCGAGCGGCCCAGCAGCCGGACGAAGGCGACGCCGCCGGAGTTCGGCACCAGGAGCTGCGGGGCGTCCCGGCACAGCTCGGCCTCCTCGCCGGAGCGCCGGGCGACGGCCTCCACCTCGTCCTGCGCCGACTCCAGGTGCGGCAGCATGACGTCGGCGAGCTCGGCGAGGAAGCGGAACCGCAGGTCACGGTCGCGCGGCTGGGCGACGGTGAGCAGCACCGGCTCCTCGGGGTCGGTGCCGAGCAGGGCGCCGAGCGGGGCCCCGGCCTCACCGGCCGTCGTCAGCGGGACGAGCACCAGCGGCCGGTCGGTCAGGTGGCGGTGCCGGACGGTCGCCAGCGGCCGGGCCCGTCCGGCCGCCGCGGCCTCCATGCGGGCGAGGGTGGCGAGCAGCGTCATCGCACCCCACCCGCCCGGGCCGACGCGCCGCCCAGCGCCTCCGCGCGGAGCCGGGCGGCGCGGCGCAGCGCGGTCACCGCCGGGTCGGCCCCGGCGTCCGGCGTGGCGCCCATCTGGGGGGCGTCCCCGTGGGCGGCGGCCAGCACGGCCTCGATGGTCGTCAGCGACCCGAGCTCCCCCCGGACGGCCCGCCCCAGCACCGTGACGTCACCGGCCTCGCGCGCCCGCGCCCGGCAGTGGAAGGCCAGCTCGCAGGTGGCCAGGCACTCGGGGGCGTAGGCGGCGGGCACCCGGGCCACGGCGTCGGCCAGCTCCTCGCCCGGCCGCTCGGGGTCGAAGGTGACGTCCGGCGGCAGCTCGGCGGCGATGTCCGTCAGCCGGGTCAGCCGCGCGAGCTGGCGGCGGACGGCCGCGAGCTGGCGGCGCAGGTCGACGGCGGCGGCCGTGGGCAGGTTGGAGAAGTCCTTGGGGCACACCAGCAGGACGACGTCCGCGAGCCGGTCGGCGTCCCCGCGCTCCTCAAGGGCCAGCGCGTACACGGCCGCCTGCCGCACCGCGCCGCCGACCTTCGCCGGGTCGGCGGTGCCGTCCAGGATGGGGAAGGACTTGACCTCCACCACCGTGCGGGTGCCGTCCGGCGCGACGACGAGGGCGTCCGGCTCCAGGTGGACGGGCGAACCGGCGACGCGCAGCTCCAGGATCGGGTGCACCAGCACCGTCCACACCCCCGCGCCCGCCGCGTCGGCCTCCGCCAGGGCGAGCGCGGTGCGGGCCGCGCGCCCGGCGGGGCCGTCCGCCGTGAGGTCGGGCTGCTCGACGGCGGCGGGCTCGGGGGAGCGGTCCGCGGTGGCGGCCCGCAGCATCCGCACCAGCGCGGCGCAGCCGTCGGCGTGCACCCGTGCCTCGAAGGCGTGGCCGCGCGAGAAGGCGAACTGGGACTGGCCGAACGGCGCGGGCGCGCCCAGCGCGCGGGCCAGGGCCGTCTTGTCCACCCCGGCGCCGTCCAGCAGGGCCCGGCGCCGGCAGCCGGGGTTGGCGGCCAGCGCGGACAGGGCCCGGGCGTCCAGCGGCCGGGGCGGGTGCCCGTCCCCGCGCAGCCGCGCCAGGCGCCGCCGCAGACCGTCCGTGCCCTGCGCGGGCACGGTGGGCCGGCCGCCATCCGGACGTGGTGAGTGGTTCACGTGCGTCACCCGGGGCAGTCTGGCATCTTCGGCTGACAACGCGTACGACCGGGAGGTTCCCCGCCCATGGCTCCGCGCATTCTGCTCGTCCGGCACGGTGAGACGGAGTGGTCGCGACTCGGCCGGCACACCGGACGCACCGACCTCCCGCTGCTCGACGAGGGCCGCCGGACGGCGAAGCTGCTCGGCGAGCGGCTGCACCGCTCCCCCTGGAACGGGCTGCCGGACGTCGAGGTCCGCACCAGCCCCCTCAGGCGTGCGGCCGAGACCTGCGAGCTGGCCGGTTTCGGTGCCCGCGCGCGGCCCTGGGACGTCCTCATGGAGTGGGACTACGGCCGGTACGAGGGGCTGACCAGCGAGCGGATCAGGGAGGAGGCCGGGCCGGACTGGGTGATCTGGCGGGACGGCGCGCCGGGTGGCGAGACGCTCGCCGAGGTCACGGCCCGGGCCGACGAGGTGGTCGACTGGGCGCGCTCGGCCGACCGGGACGTCCTGGTCTTCGCCCACGGCCACCTCCTGCGGGCGCTCGGCGCGCGCTGGCTCGGCCAGGACATCGGCTTCGGGGCCCGCATCGGGCTCGCCGCCTGCGGCTTCTCCGTGCTCGGCTGGGCCTACGGCGAACCGGCCCTCAGCCGCTGGAACGACACCGGCCACCTGGATCCCCGGAGCTGAACCCCGCGGGGGGAGAGAACGCGGCCGGTGCCTACGCCTCCCGCACGCGGTCGAGGAACAGGGCGACGTCCGGCTCCCGCTGGTGCGGCAGCAGCCGCCGGGCGGTGCGCCGCAGCATGGCCTGGACGCGGGAGGAGCGCACGGACGTCATCAGGTCCAGCGCCCGTGCGCCGTGCGCGGCGGCCTCGTCGGGGGCGTGCGCGGCCGCCAGGTCGTCGGCCAGCTCGGCTGTGAACAGGGCGGTGTTGCGCACGAAGTGCGGCGACTGGAGGGCCACGGCCCGGCGGGCGCACACCTCGGCCCTGCGGTAGTCGCCGAGGGCCGCCCAGCACTGTGCCTCCAGGCCGGCGATCTCCGCCTCGCCGAAGAAGCTCATCCACTCGGGGTCGGCCTCGGAGGGGCCCCGCGCGAACAGGTCGTGCGCCCGGCCCAGGGCCTCCTGGCAGCCGGAGCGGTCGCCCAGCCCGCTGCGCCCGCCCGCCTCACGCAGCGTCAGCAGCGCCAGCAGCCGGGGGGAGCCCAGCCCGGCGGCGGCCCGCCGGCCCGCCTGCGCCGCGCGGACCGCTTCGCGGGGGCGGCCGGCGTCACGGGCGAGGAACGCGGTGTTGCTGAAGGCGTGCGCCTCCAGACCGGCGTCCCCGGCGACCCGGGCGGTGGCCAGGGCTTCGGCGTAGTGCGAGCGGGCGTCCTCGACGCGGCCCGAATCGTGAGCCAACCAGCCCACCGAAAGGGCCAGTTCACCGGCTCCGCTGTGCAGCCGGTCGGCGACCGACTGGCGGCGGACACCGGCGTCGAGCAGCCGGTAGGCGCCGCGCAGCGCGGTGCCCGCCTGCCGGTACAGGGCGCCCGCCCCGTGCTGGTCGTCGATCAGCCGGATGCGGCGCACCGCCTCCTCGACGGCCTCGGCCTCGCTCTCACCGGCCCTGCCGGTCACGCCTGGCGCGGCCCAGGCTTCGGCCTGCCCCGGGTTCGGCCCCAGGGTCGCGGCCAGGGCGGCGGTGCCGCCCGTCATGAACGCGCGACGCAGCACGTCGCTCTCCTCGTCAGTGTGCAGAAGGGTCTGGGTGGGGTCGGGGGCGAGCGGGTCGTCCGTCACCTCCGGCTGCCCCGGTGCCTGGGGAGCACGGGGCCGTGCGGCTGCCGTCCCGTCGGCGTGCGCGCCCCGGCCGCGCGCCCTCCGCCCCCGGACGGCCTCCCGGGGCGCGAACCCCAGATCGGTCAGGGTGCGCCCCGGGAACATGTGCAGGAACACGCGTTCATAGGCGTAGTTGGGGCACCGGATCTCTCCGGCCTCCACCCGCCCGACGTATCGGGCGTCGCACGATACCCGCTCCCCGATCTCGCGCGCCGCCCGCCGGACGGCGGCCGCGAACTCCCCCGGGGAGCGCGGTCCGCGCAGCTCCCGGAACGCGGTGTTGGGCCGCGGTGCCGGGGCGCGGTACGGCGGAACCGGGCCGGAACCCGATGACGTAGAAGGTGACGACGCCATGCCCCGGAAGGTACACGGTGTGAGACCTGCGCCACACCGGTTCGTCCACGCGGGGCATCAACCGGCCGCTTCCCGTGGGCTTCTGCCGTGCTCCGCCGCGTTCTGCCATGTTCTGCCATGAAGCGCCATGCTCCGCCGCCGCGTGCGCCGTAGCCCCGAGGGGGGTCGACCCGTTGGACTCGGCACGAAGCACAGCTGCGTGAGGCGGAGGAGTGGTCCCCTTGCTGGACACCGACGGACCGCGAACCACGGCACGGTCAGGCCCGCACCCGGGCCGCGGTACCGGACCGGCGGACACCGCACGGACGGACGTCGTCCGGCCCAGGCCCCCGCGGCCCGTCGCCGGGGAACCGTGCGACCTGGTCACCGTCCCGGCCCGGGAGGGTCTGGAGGCCGCCGACATCCTGCGGCTGTGGGACAGCGCCGGCCCCGTGCTGCACGACGGCACCGGAGCCACCCTCGGCTTCCTCGTACCACCGGGGACCGCCGACGGCTGGGACGTGCCGGGCAGCGCCTGCGCCCCCACGCACGTCCCGGCCGCCGGGGGCGGGCGTGCCACCCCGCCGCCCGTCACCGGCGCGTGCTGGCTCCTTCCCCCGGAGGGCGCCGGCGCCCCGGCCACCGAACCCGCGCTGCTGCGCGCGGCCCTGCGGGAGGCGGCCCGCGTCATCGAGGTGGCCGAGCGCTGCCGCTGACGTCCGGCGGCGGCCCGCGCACCGACGGCGCCGTCGGCCGGGGCGGGCCCGCCGTGCGCCCGGCGCGCGTCGGCCGGGATACTGGGCCCATGACGAGCAGGTCCGGGCAGCGGCAGCGGGGCGGCCGCGCGGCGGTCACCGAGCGGGTGGCCGGCGGCCTGGCCCGGCTGGAGCCCGACCCGGACCGGCCGCGGGGCTGGACGCTGACGCTCGACGGGGCGCCGCAGTCCGCCGTCGACCTCGCCGACCCCACCCACCTCGGCTTCGCCTACCAGCGCCGCATCGGGCACGCCGCCGACGTCGCCGTGGCGCCCGCGCCGGGACGTCCGCTGCGCGCCGTGCACCTGGGCGGCGGCGCGCTCAGCCTGCCCCGCTACGTCGCCGCCACCCGTCCCCGCTCGACCCAGCAGGTCGTCGAGGTGGACCGGGAACTGACCGCGTTCGTGCGGCGGGCCCTGCCGTGGGACGCCGGCCAGCGCATCCGGGTGCGCGGCGCCGACGCCCGCGCCGGGCTCGCCAAGGTGCCCGACGGGTGGGCGGACCTCGTCGTCACGGACGTCTTCGACGGCGCCCGCACCCCCGCGCACCTGGGCACCGTCGAGTTCCTGGCGGACGTGCGCCGGGCCCTGGCCCCCGACGGGCTGTACGCCGTCAACGTGACCGACGGGCCCCCGCTGGCCCACCTGCGGGCCCAGATCGCCACCGTGCTGGCCGTCTTCCCCGAGGTGTGCGTGACGGCCGACCCCGCCGTGCTGCGGGGCCGCCGCTTCGGCAACGCCGTCCTGCTGGCGGCCGCCCGGCCGCTGCCGGTGGCGGAACTGACCCGGCGGGCCGCCGCCGACCCCCACCCGGCCCGGCTCGAACACGGCCGCGCGCTGGCCGACTTCACCGGCGGCGCCCGTCCCGCCACCGACGCCACCGCCCGCCCCTCCCCGCCGCCGCCCCCGGGCACCTTCGCCTGACGCGGCCCGCCTCCGGGGGCGCCGACGCCCCGCGCCCCGCCGCCGGGTGCGGTCAGCGCTCGTCCACCT
Source organism: Streptomyces chumphonensis (assembly GCF_014779715.1). Classification (GTDB taxonomy): domain Bacteria; phylum Actinomycetota; class Actinomycetes; order Streptomycetales; family Streptomycetaceae; genus Streptomyces; species Streptomyces chumphonensis. The sequence goes on along the minus strand of NZ_JACXYU010000001.1, from coordinate 1,105,098 downwards.
GCACGCGGGGCGGTCCGTCGTGCCAGGTGCAGAAGACCGACGAGGACCGGTCGCCCCGGCTGAACGTCACCCGCACCCACTGCTCCTGGGTCCACACCCGCACCTCCCAGCCGGAGTGCGGGGTCGCCGAGACGAGCGACGCCGAGTCGGCGCGCAGGTCGAAGGCGACGCGCCCGCCGTCGGCGGTGTAGCTGCGCACCTCGCCCCGGTCCTCCCCGGGCGCTTGCGCGGGGGCGTCCTCGGGCGTCTCTCCGGCGGTGGGCTCCCCGGTCGGCGTCGTCTGCGAGGTCGCGGACCCGGGGGACTCCTCGCCCGCGCCGTCCGCCCCTTCGCCGCTGCCGGGGGCGCCGTCCCCGTCGTCGGGGGCGGCGGGTGACGCGGGTTCCGGCGGCGCGGGGGAGCCGGGCGGCCGGTGCGTGGCGGAGGAGGCGACGGGCGGCGTCCCCGAGGCCGACTCGGCGGCGTCCGCCCGGGCGACGGGCGTCGTCACCGGCGGGTCGTAGGCCGTGCCGGTCATGACGGTGTGCACACCGAACCACGACAGCGTCACCGCCGCTCCGGTGGCCAGGAGCCAGGCCCCGCCCTGGAGCCATCCTTGTCGCATCGCCTCACCCTAATGGCGGAGCGGTCAGCAAGGTGCGTACCGTGCCGCGCATGGCACGCGTCCTCGTCGTCGAAGACGACCCGTTCGTACGGTCCGCCCTGATCCGCCACCTGGGCGAGGCCGGGCACAGCGTCCGCAGTGTCGGGACGGCCCTCGCGGCGCTGCGCGAGGTCGCGCAGATCGGGTTCGACGTCGTCGTCCTCGACCTCGGGCTGCCGGACCTGGACGGCGCCGAGGCGCTGAAGATGCTCCGGGGCGTCACCCAGACGCCCGTCATCATCGCGACCGCGCGGGACGACGAGGCCGAGATCGTCCGGCTCCTCAACGACGGCGCGGACGACTACCTCGTCAAGCCCTTCTCCGTGGAACACCTCTCGGCCCGCATGGCGGCCGTGCTGCGCCGGGCGGGCGGCGGCAGCGGCGGCCCGGCGGCCGGGACCGTCCTGCGCGTCGGCGGGCTGGCCGTCGACCCGCTGCGCCGCCGGGCCCACCTCGACGGCACGCCGCTCGACCTGACCCGGCGTGAGTTCGACCTGCTCGCCTTCCTCGCGGCCCGCCCCGGCGTCGTCGTCCCGCGCAGGGACCTGCTCGCGGAGGTGTGGCGGCAGTCCTACGGCGACGACCAGACGATCGACGTCCACCTGTCCTGGCTGCGCCGCAAGCTGGGCGAGACGGCCGCCCGCCCGCGCTACCTGCACACCCTGCGCGGCGTCGGCGTCAAGCTGGAGGCACCGGCGGAGGCGGCGCGGTGAGATGGGCGCTGGTGAAGGTGTCGCTGGCGGTGACCGCGATGGTGGTCATCGCCTTCGCCGTCCCGCTCGGCCTGGTCGTGCGCGAGCTGGCCCGCGACCGCGCGTTCGCCGACGCGGAACGCCAGGCCGCCGCCGTCTCCCCGGCGCTGGCCATCACCGCCGAGCACGAGCAGCTCCAGCGGGCCGTGGCGAGCACCCAGGCCGGGGCGGCCGGCCGGCTCGCCGTGCGGGTGCCCGCCGCCGACGGCGGAGCCCCCACGGAGATCGGGACGATGCGCGCCTCGGCCGGCGCTCTGGACGGGAACCGGGCGACGATTGTCGGTGTCGACGGCGGCTACGCCCTGCTGCGGCCGACGGCGGTGGACGCGGGCCGGATCGCCGTGGTCGAGGTCTTCGTGCCGCACGGCGAGGTCGGCCGGGGCGTGACGACGGCCTGGCTGCTGCTCGGCGGCGTCGGGCTCGCCCTCGTCGTCGGCTCGGTGGCCATCGCCGACCGGCTCGGGACCCGGCTGGTCCGCCCCGCCGAGCACCTGGCCGCCGCCGCCCGGGACCTGGGCGAGGGCCGGCTGGGCACCCGGGTGCCCGAGCAGGGCCCGGCGGAACTGCGGGACGCGGCCCTGGCGTTCAACTCCATGGCCGACCAGGTCGTGCGGCTGCTCGCCAACGAGCGTGAGCTGGCCGCCGACCTCTCGCACCGGCTGCGCACCCCGCTCACGGTGCTGCGCCTGAACGCCGCCTCGCTCGGCGGGGGAGACGCCGCCGAGCAGACCCGGCACGCCGTGGCCCAGCTGGAGGGCGAGGTCGACCGCATCATCCGCACGGCGCGCGAGCAGAAGCCGCAGGCGCCGGGCAACGGCGTGAGCGCCGCCTGCGACGCGGCCGAGGTCGTGCGCGAGCGGATGGCGTTCTGGTCCGCCCTCGCGGAGGACGAGGACCGCCGGGTCCGCGTCGCCGGGGTGGAGCGGCCGGTGCGGGTGCCCGTCGCCCGCGCGGACCTGGCCGCCGCCCTCGACGCCATGCTCGGCAACGTCTTCCGGCACACCCCGCAGGGCACCGCCTTCTCCGTGGACGTCCACCACGGCGACGACGCGGTCATCGTGCTCGTCTCCGACGCGGGCCCCGGCATCGCCGACCCGGCCGCCGCCCTGCGCCGGGGCCACGGCGACGGCGGCCCGGGCTCCACGGGGCTCGGGCTGGACATCGTGCGCCGCCTCGCGGAGTCCACCGGCGGCGACGTCCGCATCGGCCACTCGGTCCTCGGCGGGACGGAGGTGCGGGTCTGGCTCGCCCTGCACGGCCCGCACGGCCGGTCGGGCGCCCGGACCCGGGGCGGGCGGGCCCGCCGTCGGGGCACCGGCCCCGGGGTGCCGCGTCCGCCCGTCCCGTCCGGGCCCGCCGGCTGAGGCGCGTCCGCCCGCCGGCCCCCACCGACCGGCGGGCGGACGCCGGGAGGTGGGGCCGCGACCCCCGGCGGACGGCCCCACCCCGGGCTCAGGGCGCCGGCGGCAGCGTCCGGGTGCGGGCCAGCTCGGCGTACCAGGCGGCGCTGGACTTGGGCGTGCGCCGCAGGGTGTCGAAGTCGACGTACACCGCGCCGAAGCGCTTGCTGTAGCCGTAGGCCCACTCGAAGTTGTCCAGCAGCGACCACAGGAAGTAGCCCCGCACGTCGGCCCCCCGCTCCATCGCGCGCAGCACCGCCGACAGGTGGCCGTGCAGGTAGGCGACGCGCTCCGGGTCGTCGACCGTGCCGTCGTCGGCGGGCTTGTCGTCGGCGGCCATGCCGTTCTCGGTGATGTAGAGCGGCAGCCCCGGAGCCTCGCGGCTGAGCCGCAGCAGCAGGTCGGACAGCCCGCTCGGGTCGACGGGCCAGCCCATCTGGGTGAGGGGCAGTCCCTCCGGCCGGTGGAAGGCGATGTCGTCGGCGCCGGGCCACGGCGTGTGCGCGCCGGCCCCGTGCCCGTCGCGCCGCTCGACGTCCCCGGGGCCGTCGGCGGCCGACACCAGCAGCGGGGAGTAGTAGTTGACGCCGAGCGCGTCCAGCGGCCGGTGCGCGGTGTCCAGGTCGCCGTCGCGGACGAAGGACCAGTCCGTGATGCCCGCCGTCGTGTCCAGCAGCACCTGCGGGTAGGCGCCGTGCAGCATCGGCCCCTCGAAGACGCCGTTGGCCAGGGCCATGACGCGGTCCCGGGCGGCGCGGTCGGCCTCCCGGTCGGTGCGGGCGCGCGGCACGGCCGGGTTGAGGCTCACCCCGACCTTCGTCCCCTCCGGGAGGGCGCGGCGCAGGGCCTGGACGGCCAGCCCGTGGCCCAGGTTGAGGTGGTGGGCCGCGCGGAGGGCGGCGGCCGGGTCCGTCCGGCCCGGCGCGTGGACGCCCGAGGCGTAGCCCAGGAAGGCGCTGCACCACGGCTCGTTGAGCGTGGTCCAGTGCTCGACGCGGTCGCCGAGCGCGTCGGCCACGAGCTCCGCGTACGCCGCGAACCGCTCGGCCGTGTCGCGTTCGGGCCAGCCTCCGGCGTCCTCCAGTTCCTGCGGCAGGTCCCAGTGGTAGAGCGTGATCCAGGGAGTGATGCCGCGCTCCAGGAGGCCGTCGACCAGCGCGCGGTAGAAGTCGAGTCCGCGCTGGTCGGCGGGCCCGGTGCCGTGCGGCTGCACGCGGGACCAGGAGACGGAGAACCGGTAGGTGTGGAGGCCGAGCCCGGCCATGAGGTCCAGGTCGTCGCGCCAGCGGTGGTAGTGGTCGACGGCGACGTCACCGGTGTCGCCGCCGAGCACCCGGCCGGGCGTGTGGGCGAAGGTGTCCCAGATGGACGGCGTCCGGCCGTCCGTCGCGGCGGCACCCTCGATCTGGTAGGCGGAGGTGGCGGACCCGAAGAGGAAGCCGCCGGGGAAGCCGCCGGGGGCGGCGGCGGGATGGCTGGTCAACTGAGAGCGCTCCCAAAGCTAGGTGTGAGGTGGTCGGAGGGTCGGTCTCGGGGGATCGGCGCGGGGCGGCCGGGCCCGGGGGGCGGGCCGCGGGCGGGGTGGCCTGGTCCTCAGCCCTTCACGGCCCCCTGCATGATGCCGCCGACGATCTGCTTGCCGAACACGGCCAGCACGAGCAGCAGGGGCAGCGTTCCCAGGAGCGCGCCGGCCATGATCACCGACTGGTCGGGGATGTAGCCGCGCCCCAGGCCCGTCAGTGCGACCTGCACGGTCGGGTTCTGCTGGGTGAGGGCGATGATCGGCCAGAAGAAGTCGTTCCACGCCATGACGAACGTCAGCATGCCGAGGACGGCCATCGCCGGGCGGGCCACGGGGAAGACCACGTGCCAGACGATGCGCAGGCTGTGCGCCCCGTCCACCCGGGCCGCCTCCACCAGCTCGCCCGGCAGGGCCTGTGTCAGGTACTGGCGCATGAAGAACACCCCGAACGCGCTGACGAAGGTCGGCAGGATGACGGCCTGGAGCTGGTTGGTCCACTCCAGCTCCGCGATGGCCATGAACAGCGGCACGACGCTGAGCTGCGGCGGCACCATCATCGTGCCGATCGTCAGCATGAGCAGGGCGGTGCGGAACCGGAACCGCAGCCGGGCGAAGGCGAACCCGGCGATCGTGCCGAACAGCACCGTGCCCAGCGCGATCGATCCGGCCACGAACGCCGTGTTGAGCAGTGCGAGGCCCAGGTTGGCGTCGTGCCAGGCGATGTCCAGGTTCCTCGGCAGGTTGGAGCCGAACCAGAACGGCGGCGGCGACTCCGCCAGCCGCGTGTTGTCGCGGGAGGCGGCGACCGCCGTCCACACCAGCGGGAACAGCGACACCACCGTGACGAGGGCGATGAGCGCGTAGGCGAGCCGGCCCGCGTGGAACTGCCCGCCCGCCCCCTTCGCCCGGGGACGACGCCCGGCCCTCGGCCGGTCACCGGCCGGCGCCGGGCGTGCCGGGGCGTCCTTGAGCAACGTCATGACCGGCTCCTCACTGGCTCTTCCGCAGCCGTCGCGCGACCAGCAGGTTGACCAGCGCGATGAGCAGCAGGATCAGGAACATCATCCAGGCGATGGCGGAGGCCCGCCCCAGGTGCAGGTTCACCCAGCCCTGTTCGTACAGGTACAGCCCGAGCGTCTGGTACTGGTGGTTGATACCGCCCGCCGCTCCGCCGCCGGAGCTGAACAGCAGCACCTCGCCGAAGAGCTGCGTCGCCCCGATCGTCGAGACGACGACGGTGAACAGGATCGTCGGACGCAGCGAGGGCACCGTCACGTGCAGGAACTGCTGCCAGCGCGAGGCGCCGTCCAGCGCCGCCGACTCGTACAGGTCCCGGGGCACGGCCTGCATCGCGGCGAGGTAGATCAGCGTGTTGTACCCCGTCCAGCGCCAGATCACGATCGTCGAGACGGCGAACTGCGAGGTCCAGGTGCCGTTCTGCCAGTCCACGGCGTCGATTCCGACGAAGCCCAGCGCCCAGTTGATCATGCCGTAGTCGCGTCCGTAGAGCATGACGAAGACGAGCGTCGCCGCCGCCACGGACGTCGCGTACGGCGCGAGCATCACGACCCGGAAGAACGTGCTGCCGCGCAGCCGGTAGTTGAGGACGTGGGCCAGCCCCAGCGCCATGAGCAGCTGCGGGACGGTGGACAGCACCCCGATGGTGAAGGTGTTGCGCAGGGCGTTCCAGAAGAACTCGTCCTCCAGCAGCCGGGTGAAGTTGTGCAGGCCGGCCCACTCCATCTCGGTGGGCGCGGTCAGGGACACCCGGTGCAACGACGCCCAGCCGGTGTAGAGCAGCGGGAAGAGGCCGAAGGCGCCGAAGAAGAGGAAGAACGGCGCCACGAACGCGTACGGACTCCACCGCACGTCGCGCTGGTAGCGGCGGCTGCGGCGGGCCCGCCGCCGCTCCTGGGCCGTCGGCCGCTCCTCCGGCGGGGCCGCGCCGCCGCCGGGGCGGGGCGGCGCGGCCGGCGTACCGGTGGTGGTCATGCCGTTCCTCACTCGTCGAGCGCGTTGTCGACGGCCTTGACCGCCTCCTGCCAGGCGTCCTCGGGGGAGAGGCCCTTCTGCTCGACCTGGCGGACGCCGCTGCGGCCGATGTTCTCGGCGATGATCTGGTCCTTCGGGCCGATGATCTGCGTCGGGATGTCCTGGGCGGCACGGGCGAAGATCTCGCCGATGGGGGCGTCACCGAAGTAGTCGTGCGTGGCGTCGGCGACCGCGGGCGTCTCGTAGGAGGCGGGGGCGCTGGGGAAGCTGCCGCGCTCCTCGAAGAGCTTCGCCTGCTGCTCGGGGGCCGTCAGCCACGCGACGAACTTCGCGGCCTCCTCCTTGTTCTTCGCCGTCTCCGGCACGCCGAGGAAGGACCCGCCCCAGTTGCCGGGGCGCGGGGCGTCGGCGACGTCCCACAGGTCCGCGCTCTTGTCGCCGCCCTTGTCCTGGATGTAGCCGAGCATCCAGGCGGGGCACGACAGCGTGGCGAACGTGCCGTTGTTCATCGCCTTGTCCCACGGTGGGGTGAACTGCTCGTGCCGGTCGGTCATCCCCGCCTCGGCGGCGGCCGTGGCGATGTCCCATGCGGCCCGCACGTCGGGGTTGTCCTTGTAGACGACCTCGCCGTCCTCGTCGTAGTAGCGGCTCTCGGAGGAGGAGATGGCGGCGCTGTAGAGGCCGGAGGCGGAGTCGACCCAGGCCACGTCGTCGGGTCCGTCGGCCATGAACGCCTCACCGGTCTCCAGGTACTTCTCCCAGTCGCCGGCCCACAGCTTCGACACCTCCGCGCGCTCGGTGGGCAGCCCGGCGGCCTCGAAGTGGTCCTTGCGGTAGCAGATGGCCATGGGGCCGATGTCGGTGCCGAGCGCGATCGTCCTGCCGTCGGCCGTGGTGCCCTGCTGCCACTTCCAGTCGAACCAGTCGCCCTGGTCGACGCCCTCCTGCCCGCCGAGGTCGACGAACTTGTCGGCCTGGGTGGCGGTCACCTCCGCGATGTTCGCCACCTCCACGGCCTGGACGTCCGCGAGGCCGCTGTTGCTCGCGAGCCGGGTGAGGAGCTGCGGGTAGTAGTTCTCGTTGCGCTCGACGACGCTCTGCTCGATCCTGACGCCGGGGTTGAGCTTCTCGTACTCCTCGTACAGCCCGGCCTCCTGGAACCCGAACGTGCCGAACAGGCCGACGTTGAGCGTGATGTCACCGTCCGAGGCGCGGCCGGTGTCGGAGTCCGAGCCGCCGTCGTCGGCGCACCCGGCCAGGAGCGAACCGGTCACCAGGGCGGACACGCCGATCGCGGCGAGCCGGGTGGGACGTCTGGTGCTTCTGCGGGCTGTGCCGTTCGTGGCCATGCGCGCCGTCGCTTTCTCCCGACCGTGCGGGACGTGAGGGTGAAGAAGGGGTGCACGTGCTTGAGAGCGCTCTCAAGAGTGATGTGCCGAAGAGATTTCCGGAGGACGGCGAACGTGTCAAGGCATGTGACGCGACTGCGGCTTCGGCCCGCTCCCCGGCCCGCCCACCGGGCGGGTCCCGAGGGGCGGTACCGCGCGGGCGCCCGTCCCAACGGCGGTCATTCCCGTGCCGTCTGACGGTGCGGCGGCCAACGCCGTTGAGAGGGGTCCCGCCGCCGCCCGGGGGCGGCGACGGCCCCACTACGCCGTTCGGTCGGTCCCGGCGCGGCAGAAGGTGCGTGCGGGGTCCGCCCTGGTCATCCTCGCAGTGACAGACGTCGAGGCGAGGAGGCGACTCCATGGCGCACACCCGTGGCACGCAGGTCCCCACACCCATCTCCCGGCGGGGGCTGCTGCGCGGCGGCACACTCACGGCGCTCGGGTGCGTACCCGCGCTGGGCGTCGCACACCTGGCCTCCGCCGGGGAGGACGGCGCCCGCGCGCGCCCCCGCGCGGCGGGGGCGCCCTACTCCCGGCCGCTGAACGGCCGTCACCGGGTCTCCGCGCACTACGGCATCCCCGGCGACTGGGCCGCCGGCCACCACACCGGCATCGACTACGCCGTCGACAGCGGGACCCCGGTGTACTCGGTGGGCACCGGCACCGTCGACTTCGCCGGGGACGGCGGCGACTACGGCGACATGATCGTCCTGCGGATGGCGGACGGCCATTTCGCCCTGTACGCGCACCTCTCCCGGGTGGACGTGCGGCCCGGCGAGCGGGTCTCGGGCGGCGACCTGGTCGCCCGAAGCGGCGCCACCGGCCGCGTCACCGGCCCGCACCTGCACTTCGAGGTCCGCACCACCCGCGAGTACGGCAGCGACGTCGACCCCGTCGCCTACCTCGCGGACCACGGCGTCAACATCCTGTAGTTCGCACGGCGGGGCGCGGACCCCGGAACCGGTGGCCGGTGTCCGATGAGTCCCCGCGCCGCCGGACGTCGGTACAGGAGAACGGACACCCCGCCGAAGAGAGAGTGGTGCGCGATGAGGCTCGTACTCCAGACCTTCCTGTCCCTGGACGGCGTCTACCAGGGCCCGGGCTCGCCGGAGGAGGACACCAGCGACGGGTTCACCCGGGGCGGCTGGCTGGTGCCGCACATGGACGAGGAGTTCGAACGCCGGGTCGGGACGTGGCTCGGCACCGCCGACGCCTTCCTCTTCGGCCGCCGCACCTACGAGAACTTCGCGCGGGACTGGCCGAGGATGACCGACCACCCGTTCGCCGACGTCCTCAACGGCTCGCCCAAGTACGTCGCCTCCCACACCCTGACACGGGCCGACTGGAACCCGACCACGATCCTGTCCGGCGACGTCCCCGCCCAGGTCGCCGAGGTGAAGCGGCGGCCCGGCCGCGAGCTGCAGATCCACGGCTGCGGGCGCCTGGCCCAGTCCCTCCTGGGCGCCGGTCTCATCGACGAACTGCGCCTCGTCATCGCCCCGGTGGTCGTGGGCAGCGGGCGCCGCCTCTTCCCGGACGGCGGAGCCCCGGCCGGTCTGCGGCTCCTGAGCAACTCCACGACGCCCGGGGGCCTGGCGATCCACGTCTACGAGACGACCGGCCGCCCGGAGTACGGGACGTACGGCGCCGAGGCGTAGGCCCCGCGCCGGACGGCGGGGCCCCGGGGTCGTCCGGTGGGGGCGGCGCCGGGGCCGGGGCCCGCGTCAGTCGGGGCGGATGCCGTCCGGGGCGGTGCCGTTCCGGACGGCACCCGCCGCGAAGGCGCCCCGGGCGAGGCGGTGCAGCAGGGCGGCCGTCACGGCCTGGTCGGGCAGGGCGGCGGGGCGGCTGAGGCGGGGGGTGGAGTTGAGCAGGCCGAAGACGGCGTGCACGGCGGTGCGGGCCTCGGCCTCGTCCAGCTCCGGGTGGACCTCGCGGACCACCGACACCCACAGCTCCACGTACTCGCGCTGGAGGCGCCGGACGCGCTTGCGGTCGGCGTCGCGCAGCCGGTCCAGCTCGCGGTCGTGCAGGGTGATCAGCGCGCGGTCGTTGAGGGCGAAGTCGATGTGCCCGGCGATCAGGGCGTCCAGCGCCTCGGTGGCGGGGGCGTCGGCGGCGACGGCCTCCGCGAGCCGCATCCGGCCGCCCTCGTGCAGGCGCTCGCTGATGCCGACGAGCAGCTCGGCGAGCATGGCGTCCTTCCCGGCGAAGTGCCGGTAGAGCCCGGGGCCGCTGATGCCCACGGCGGCGCCTATCTCGTCGACCCCCACGCCGTGGAAGCCGCGCTCGGCGAAGAGTCGAGCCGCTTCGCGCAGGATCTGGTCACGTCGGCTGAGCGCCCCGGAGGGGCTCGGCGCGGGGGAGGCCGCGCCGTGGGGCTCCGTGGGGGTCTCGGTGCTCATGGGGGCAATTCTAGACAGCCCGGTTAGCGGACGTTAACCTGAGGAGCGAGGTTAACGAACATTAACCGCAGGACCGCAACCGTGAGCAAGGGGGCTCAGGGCATGCAGCAGGCACCGCCGCTGGCCGGCGCCGTCGACCCGGCGTCGCCGGCCTGGCGCACGAACGAGGCCGCCCACCGGGAGCTGGCCGCAGAGCTTCGCGAGAAGCTGGCCGCCGCCCGGCTGGGCGGCGGGGAGCGGGCCCGCGCCCGGCACACCGCGCGCGGCAAGCTGCTGCCCCGCGACCGGGTGGACGGGCTGCTCGACCCCGGCTCCCCCTTCCTGGAGCTGGCCCCGCTGGCCGCCGACGGGATGTACGACGGGCAGGCCCCGGCCGCGGGCGTCATCGCCGGCATCGGCCGCGTCAGCGGGCGCGAGGCCGTCATCGTCGCGAACGACGCCACCGTCAAGGGCGGCACGTACTACCCGATGACGGTCAAGAAGCACCTGCGGGCGCAGGAGGTGGCGCTGGAGAACCGGCTGCCCTGCCTCTACCTCGTGGACTCCGGGGGCGCGTTCCTGCCGATGCAGGACGACGTCTTCCCCGACCGCGAGCACTTCGGGCGCATCTTCTACAACCAGGCCCGCATGTCCGCCCGGGGCATCCCGCAGATCGCCGCCGTCCTGGGCTCCTGCACGGCCGGCGGCGCCTACGTCCCGGCGATGAGCGACGAGGCCGTGATCGTCCGGAACCAGGGCACGATCTTCCTCGGCGGCCCGCCCCTGGTGAAGGCCGCCACCGGCGAGGTCGTCACCGCCGAGGAGCTGGGCGGCGGCGAGGTGCACACGCGCACCTCCGGCGTCACCGACCACCTCGCCGAGGACGACGCCCACGCCCTGCGCATCGTCCGCAACATCGTCGCCACCCTGCCCGCGCGGGGCACGCCGCCGTGGACGGTGGAACCCGTCGAGGAGCCCGCCGTCGACCCGGCCGGGCTCTACGGCGCCGTCCCCGTCGACTCCCGCACGCCCTACGACGTCCGCGAGGTCATCGCCCGCGTCACCGACGGCTCGCGGTTCCAGGAGTTCAAGGCCGAGTACGGGACGACGCTGGTCACCGGCTTCGCGCGCATCCACGGCCACCCCGTGGGCATCGTCGCCAACAACGGCATCCTGTTCTCCGAGTCCGCCCAGAAGGGCGCGCACTTCATCGAGCTGTGCGACCAGCGCGGCATCCCGCTGCTGTTCCTCCAGAACATCTCCGGCTTCATGGTCGGCCGCAGCTACGAGGCGGGCGGCATCGCCAAGCACGGCGCGAAGATGGTCACCGCCGTGGCCACCACACGGGTGCCCAAGCTGACCGTCGTCGTCGGCGGCTCCTACGGCGCGGGCAACTACTCGATGTGCGGCCGCGCCTACGGCCCCCGCTTCCTGTGGATGTGGCCCAACGCCAAGATCTCCGTCATGGGCGGCGAGCAGGCCGCCTCCGTCCTGGCCACCGTCAAGCGGGACCAGCTGGAGGGACGCGGCGAGGAGTGGAGCGCCGAGGACGAGGAGGCGTTCAAGGCCCCCGTCCGCGCCCAGTACGAGACGCAGGGCAACGCCTACTACGCCACCGCCCGCCTGTGGGACGACGGCGTGATCGACCCGCTGGAGACCCGCACGGTCCTCGGCCTGGCCCTGACCGCCTGTGCCAACGCGCCCCTGGGCGACGGTGGCTTCGGCGTCTTCCGGATGTGAGGGGAGCACAGATGACACCGAGGACGACTTCCGGCACGGCCCCGCGCGTGTTCGACACCGTGCTGATCGCCAACCGGGGCGAGATCGCCGTCCGCGTGATCCGCTCCCTGCGCGCCATGGGCATCCGCTCGGTGGCCGTGCACAGCGACGCCGACGCCGACGCCCGGCACGTCCGCGAGGCCGACACCGCCGTCCGCATCGGCCCGGCCGCCGCGAACGAGAGCTACCTGCACGTGGAGCGCCTGCTGGACGCCGCGCGCGTCACCGGCGCCCAGGCCGTCCACCCCGGCTACGGCTTCCTCGCCGAGAACGCCGCCTTCGCCCGCGCCGTCACCGACGCCGGGCTGGTGTTCATCGGCCCGCCCGCCGACGCCATCGAGCTCATGGGCGACAAGATCCGCGCCAAGGAGACGGTGCAGGCCGCCGGGGTGCCCGTCGTGCCCGGCTCCTCCGGCTCCGGCCTCACCGACGCCCAGCTCGCCGACGCGGCACGCGGCATCGGCATGCCCGTGCTGCTCAAGCCCTCGGCGGGCGGCGGCGGCAAGGGCATGCGCCTGGTGCGGGACGCCGCCGTGCTGGAGGACGAGATCGCCGCCGCCCGGCGCGAGGCCCGCGCCTCCTTCGGCGACGACACGCTCCTCGTGGAGCGCTTCATCGACGGCCCCCGGCACATCGAGATCCAGGTCCTCGCCGACGGCCACGGCAACGTCCTGCACCTCGGCGAGCGCGAGTGCTCCCTCCAGCGCCGCCACCAGAAGATCATCGAGGAGGCCCCCAGTCCGCTGCTGGACGCGGCCACCCGCGCCGCGATGGGCGCGGCGGCGGCCGACGCCGCGCGGGCCTGCGGCTACCGGGGCGCGGGCACGGTGGAGTTCATCGTGCCGGGCGGCGACCCGGGCGCGTACTGCTTCATGGAGATGAACACCCGCCTCCAGGTCGAGCACCCCGTCACCGAGCTGATCACCGGGCTGGACCTGGTGGAGTGGCAGGTCCGCGTGGCCGCCGGGGAGGCGCTGCCCCTCGCCCAGGACGACGTCACCCTCACCGGGCACGCGGTCGAGGCCCGCATCTGCGCCGAGACGGCCCGCGTCACCGGCGAGCGGGTGGACTTCCTCCCCTCGGCCGGTACCGTGCGCCTGCTGCGCGAGCCGGCGGGCGACGGGGTGCGAACGGACTCCGGGCTCACCGAGGGCACCGAGGTCGGCACCACCTACGACCCCATGCTCGCCAAGGTCATCGCGTACGGCCCGGACCGGCCCACCGCGCTGCGCCGCCTGCGCGCCGCCCTGGCCGACACCACCGTCCTCGGCGTCGACACCAACACCGCCTTCCTGCGCGCCCTGCTGGCCCACCCCGACGTCGTCGCCGGCGACCTCGACACCGGCCTCGTCGACCGGGACGCCGCCTCCCTCGTGCCCACCGGGGTGCCCGACGAGGTGTACGCGGCGGCGGCCCTGCTCGGGCAGGCGGCCCTCGCCCCGCGCCCCGACGCCGGAGGCTGGACGGACCCGTTCGCCGTACCCTCCGGCTTCCGGCTGGGCGGCGAGCCCGCCTGGACGGTCCACCACCTCAAGGCGCCCGGCCACGACCCGGTGACGGTCCGGGTGCGGGCGGCGGGCGACGCGGCGCAGGTGCGGGTCGGGGACGCCGAGCCCGTCCACGCCCGACTCGCCGCCGTGGAGCCCGGCCGCGTCCAGCTCGCCTGGGCCGGCGTCACCCACCGCTTCCACCACGCGGGGGACGGCGGCCTGCACTGGCTCGGCCGCGACGGCGCCGGCTGGGCCGTGCACACCCACGACCCGGTCGCGGCGGCCCTGCGCGGTGGCGCCGGGGCGGCGGGCGCCGACGCCCTGACGGCCCCCATGCCCGGCACGGTGACCGTCGTCAAGGCGGCGGTGGGCGACACCGTCGAGGCGGGCCAGGCCCTGGTCATCGTCGAGGCCATGAAGATGGAGCACGTCATCTCCGCCCCGCACGCCGGGACCGTCACCGAACTGGACGTCACAGCGGGCAGCACCGTCGCCATGGACCAGATCCTGGCGGTGGTGGACCCGCACGGGACGGGAGGAGAGGACGCATGACCGACGGACTGCCCATGCGCGTACCGGCGGCCGGTCTCCCGGCCCGCGTCCGCATCCACGAGGTCGGGCCGCGCGACGGGCTGCAGAACGAGCAGGCCGTCGTCCCCGTGGAGGTGAAGGCCGAGTTCATCCGCCGGCTGGCCGCCGCCGGGCTCACCACGGTGGAGGCCACCAGCTTCGTCCACCCGAGGTGGGTGCCGCAGCTCGCCGACGCCGAGCGGCTGTTCCCCGAGGTCAGCGGCCTCGCGCCGGACGTGCGCCTGCCGGTCCTCGTGCCCAACGAGCGCGGCCTCGACCGCGCCCTGGCCCTCGGCGCCCGCGACATCGCGGTGTTCGCCAGCGCCACCGAGTCCTTCGCCAAGGCCAACCTCAACCGGACGGTCGACGAGGCGCTGGCCATGTTCGCACCCGTCGTCGCCCGGGCCAAGGACGCCGGGGCGCACGTGCGCGGCTACCTGTCCATGTGCTTCGGCGACCCCTGGGAGGGCCCCGTCGCCCTGGACGACGTCGTCCGCGTCTGCCGGGCCCTCGCCGACCTGGGCTGCGACGAGCTGAGCCTCGGCGACACCGTCGGCGTCGCCACCCCCGGCCACGTCGCCGCCCTCCTCACCGCGCTCACCGACGGCGGTCTCCCCGTCGACCGGCTGGGCGTCCACTTCCACGACACCTACGGCCAGGCCCTGTCCAACACCCTGGCCGCCCTCCAGCACGGCGTCACCACCGTCGACGCCTCCGCCGGCGGGCTCGGAGGCTGCCCCTACGCCAAGAGCGCCACGGGCAACCTCGCCACCGAAGACCTCGTCTGGATGCTGCACGGCCTGGGCATCGAGACGGGCGTCGACCTCGGCCGCCTCACCGCCACCAGCGCGTGGATGGCCGACCGGCTGGGCCGCCCCAGCCCCTCCCGCACCGTTCGTGCCCTCTCCCACAAGGAGCAGTGACCACCATGTCCCTGGACCACCGCCTCACTCCCGAACACGAGGAACTGCGCCGCACCGTCGAGGCGTTCGCCCATGACGTGGTCGCGCCGAAGATCGGCGACTTCTACGAGCGGCACGAGTTCCCCTACGAGATCGTCCGCGAGATGGGCCGCATGGGCCTGTTCGGGCTGCCGTTCCCCGAGAGTTACGGCGGCATGGGCGGCGACTACCTGGCCCTCGGCATCGCCCTGGAGGAACTGGCCCGCGTCGACTCCTCGGTGGCCATCACCCTGGAGGCCGGGGTCTCCCTCGGCGCCATGCCCGTCTACCGGTTCGGCACCGAGGAGCAGAAGCGCGAGTGGCTGCCCCGGCTCTGCTCCGGGGAGATGCTCGGCGCCTTCGGCCTCACCGAACCGGAATGCGGCTCGGACGCCGGGGGCACCCGCACCACCGCCGTCCGGGACGGCGACACCTGGGTCATCAACGGCACCAAGTCCTTCATCACCAACTCCGGCACCGACATCACGGGCCTGGTCACCGTCACCGCCGTCACCGGCCGCAAGGACGACGGCTCGCCGCTGATCTCCTCCATCCTCGTACCCTCCGGCACGCCCGGCTTCACCGTGGCCGCGCCGTACTCCAAGGTCGGCTGGAACGCCTCCGACACCCGCGAGCTGTCCTTCGCCGACGTCCGCGTCCCCGTCGCCAACCTGATCGGCGAGGAGGGCCGGGGCTACGCCCAGTTCCTCCGCATCCTCGACGAGGGCCGCATCGCCATCGCCGCCCTCGCCACCGGCCTCGCCCAGGGCTGCGTCGACGAGTCCGTGCGGTACGCCCGCGAGCGGGAGGCGTTCGGCCGTCCGATCGGCACCAACCAGGCCATCCAGTTCAAGCTGGCCGACATGGAGATGCGTGCCCACACCGCGCGCCTCGCCTGGCGCGACGCCGCCTCACGCATGGTCGCGGGGGAGACGTTCAAGAAGGAGGCGGCCATCGCGAAGCTGTACTCCTCCGAGATCGCCGTCACCAACGCCCGCGAGGCCACCCAGATCCACGGCGGCTACGGCTTCATGAACGAGTACCCCGTCGCCCGCATGTGGCGGGACTCCAAGATCCTGGAGATCGGCGAGGGCACCAGCGAGGTCCAGCGCATGCTGATCGCCCGCGAACTCGGCGTCGAGGCCGCCTGACCCGCCTCGTTCCGCTTCCGACGACCCGCCGCCTCCGCAGCCGACCGCCCCCTCGGCAGCGGAGGCGGCGCGCGTCCTACGCGCCCCCGGGCTTGCGCGCCTCGACGAGGGTCCGGGTGGAGTGGGCGACGAACGGGCCCTCGGCCTCGATCCTCCCGTGCAGCTCACGCAGGCGGTCGCGGTGCTGCTCGACGGTGAACCCGGGCACCGTCCAGATCACCTTGCGCAGGAAGTAGACCACCGCTCCGACGTCGTGGAACTCCATCCTCAGCCGCTCCGTGCGCAGGTCGACGACCTCCAGCCCGGCGGCACGCGCCGCCGCACCCTCGTCGTCGGGGTGCCGCCTCCGGCGCGCCTCGGGCTGCGGCCCCAGGAAGTACTCCACCACTTCCCACACGCTCGCGGGGCCGACGTGCTGGGCGAAGTACGTCCCACCCGGTCGCAGCACCCGCGCGATCTCCGACCACCAGACCGTCGCCGGATGCCTGCTGGTCACCAGGTCGAACGCCGCGTCCGCGAACGGCAGCGGCGGCTCGTCCGGGTCGGCGACGACCACGACCCCGCGCGGGTGCAGCAGCCTGGTCGCCTTGGCGACGTTCGGCGGCCAGGACTCCGTCGCGACCATCGTGGGCGGCAGCCTCTCCGCCCCGGCCAGGACCTCACCACCACCGGTCTGCACGTCGAGCGCCGCCGACACCCCGGCGAGCCGCCGACTCATCGCCCGCTGGTAGCCCCACGAGGGGCGTTCCTCGGTCGCCCGCCCGTCGAGCCAGGAGAAGTCCCAGCCCTCCGTGGGGGCCGACTCGGCCTCGGCGACGAGCTCGGCGAAAGAACGTGACATTCCGCCATCATCACCCCCGGGTCAGCCGGACGCACACGGATTTCCCCCGAGGGGAGCCGCTGCCCGGCGGTCAGGCCCAGGTGAGGCGCTGCCCGTCGGGGCCGACGTGCAGCCGCATGCGGACGACGGACGGGCGCCCGTCGGCCTGCCACCGGCTGACACGTTCGGTGATCCCGTCCCACAGCCGCGCCGGGCCGCCCTGACGGACCATCCACCGTCCCCCTTCCCGGAAGACGGCAGCCCATGATCCCGCCGCCACGTCGACCACGACGTGTTCCGTCCGGCCGTCCCGATCCAGGGTGAGCCGCTGTGCGCGCGGCGCGGCGAATCCCGCGACGAACCGGGCGGTCCAGTCGTCGAGCACGTCCGCACCCAGCTCCGTCGGCACAGCGTCCCCCTCGCCGAGGTTCGGCAGGATGCCCAGCGGGGGCGGAAGGTGGGGCCGGGCCAGCATGAACGAGACATGACCGCCGAGAACCGGGCCACTGGCCGTGCCGTCGTCGGCGACCGTGAGGCGTACGAGTTCGGACGCGTGCATCCACCCGCCGACCGTGACCAGGATGTCACCGCCGGGTCTGGTCTGCGCGAGCCATTCGGCCGGCACGGTGTGCACACCGCAGGTGGCGATCACACGGTCGTAGGGGCCGCTCTCCGCGTAGCCCGCCAAACCCTCACCCCCACGGGGATTCCGCGACGGTCTCCTTGCGCTCCGAGTGGTCGAACATCATGTCCTCCTTGAAGGGCGTTGCTCTCCGGTGACGTGGTGCCAGATCATGAATTCGAGTTCGGAAAGGCATCTTTCGCAGGCGTGCATCGGTGCGTGCATGCCGTTGAAGGCCGCCGGGCCGATCCAGATGACCGGTACGTCGGCCCGGCGGCAGTAGAGCCAGCACAGTCCGGTGACCCAGCGGTCGTCGCCGGGTTCGGCCCGCGCGGGACGTGGCCGGGAATCGTCCGGGTACAGCACCGCGCCAGGTAGGGGAAAGCGCTGCCGGTCATACACGCGGGGTCCGCACGTGCAGTTCGGCCCGGACGACTTTCCCCCAGGCGCGGACGTCGGTCTCCCAGGCGTCGGCCAGCGCCTCCACCAGGAGGAGGCCGCGGCCGTGCTCCGACCCGAGGTCCGGGGGACGGGGTACCGGGTGCGCGGTCGACCTGTCGGAGACGGAGAGGCGCACGACGTCCCGCTCAGGGCGGGTGACGCCGACGCGGAGCAGGCGACCGCCGCTGTGCTGCACGGAGTTGCCCACCAGCTCGGACGTGATGAGGGTCGCCCGGTCCGACAGCTCGTCGAGCTCCCAGGTGTGCAGCGCGGTCCTCACGAGGTCGCGGGCCAGCCCGGCGGTCCGTGGCTCGCAGGGCCACGTCGCGCTGTAGGCCGGGATGTCGACCGGGTGTGAGGGAGGTCCAGCCGTGGTCGCACAGGCCCTTTCCGGTCGGAACACCGGGTCCGATTCGTCTGCGGAACCGCAAGCCGCTGTCGCGGGCATGCATTCTCCTCGCGGGTTGGGGTCGGTCACCTGCGTTGTCGCAAACGTAACCGCGCGATTACGGACGGCGGTACGGTGGAAGAGCGGGGTGGACTTGAAAGCCCTGAAAGGGCTTTCAGAAATCAGGAGTTGATGCCGTGGGAGCGAAGTGTCCGAATGAGGGACTGCGTCGGGTACTGGTCGAGGCCGACTGGTCGCAGACCCAACTCGCCCAGGCCGTCAACCGCCTGGGTCGTGAATGCGGCATGCAACTGCGGTATGACAATTCGGCGGTGAGTCATTGGCTGGATGGCACCATGCCCAGGGAGCCCGTGCGGCCCCTGGTTCGGGAAGCCTTGGCCAGACGCTGCCGCAGGCCGGTCACGTTCGCGGAGATCGGCTTTGCCGTGGATACATCGGCCTCCCACGCGAGTACCGTGGAAAGCCTGGTCGACCTGGGGAGGCTGGACATGGACCCTTCGCGGCGGGGTGTGCTGGGGGCGGGTCTGTTCTCCGTCGCCCTGACGATCCCGGACTGGCAGGACGTCGTCGGGCGGGTCGAGGCCGTCCAGACAGGGCGGGCGGCCCGGATCGGCTGGAACGACGTCGAGACGGTCACCGCCATGACCGAGCGCATCAGCGACCTGGACGACCAGTTCGGCGGGCGTCACGCCCGGCCCATGGCGGCCTCATTCCTCGTCAACACCGTGGCGCCCTACCTGGCTGCCGACGCCGCGCAGGAGGTCCGGAAGGGCATGCTCTCAGCCGCCTCGGACCTCTGCTATCTCACCGGCTACATGGCGGTGGACGAAGGGCTGCACGGACTGGCGCAGACGTACTACCTGCGAGCCCTGGAGCTGGCGGGGCAGGCCGACGACCACCTCACGTACTGCACGACCCTGCGCGGTATGAGCGTGCAGGCGGTGGACCTCGGCCACGGCCCGCAGGCCCAGCGCCTCGCGGACGCCGCCGCTGCCGCCTCCCCGCAGGCCGGGCCGCGCATGCGGGCCTTCCTGGCCGGCCAGCAGGCCCACTCCTACGCCCAGATCGGCGACCGGAGCAACGCCCTGCACTTCATGGCGCAAGCTGAGCGGGCCATGGATCGGGCGGAATCGCGCGAGAGAACGTTCGGAGCCTACGATCCCGCCGCGCTGAACTACCACTTCAGTCAGGTGCGGTTCGCGCTGGGCGATCTCGCAGGATCAGTGGACGCCATGACGGAGGCGAACCGTCTCATGTGCTCGACTCATCGCCGTACCCGGGTTCGTGAGCGGGCGTTGCTCGCCGAGCGACAGCTGCGGATCGGCAGGTTGGAAGAAGCGTGCGAGAACTGGGATCTCGCCCTGGACGACTACCCTCTCGTCCAGTCCGGCCGGTGTGACGACCGGGTGCGGGACATGCGGGCGCTGCTCCGGCCGCACCTGGGTCACCCCGTCGCCCGGGAGGTCTACGACCGGTCCCGCATGCTGCGCGGCACACGGACGGTGTGACGGCTGGGTCAGCCGGACAGGGAGCCGCCGAAGATCTGCCAGGCCAGCAGGGATTTCGCCACCAGGCTGAGGACCAGGTAGCCCTTCTCCCCGTACGCGTAGTCGGCCCATCGGCCGACGCCCCGGTACTGGAGCCACTGATTGAGGCCGAAGCTGAAGAAGAGGACGGCCTGTACGACCACGATCCCGTACACGAAGCCGGGGACGGTCTCGGCCGCGACGACGTTGTAGACGATCGCCGCCCACGGCGCCAGGCCGACCAGGGTGCCGAACCAGAACGGCAGCATCGTCGTCACCGCCCGCCCCGGCGGGTTCATCAGCTCTTCGAGCCAGCCGAAGAGGATCATCCCGATGTTGGCCCCGGCGACGGCGAGGACGGCGTTGATGCCGGTGATGCCGGAGTAGAAGCCGATGAGGAGCACCATCAGCGTCGCGCTCAGCGCGTACTCGACCCACCGGAACCGGTTGATGCCCCGCCTGAGGTCGCGCTCGTAGGTGGAGCGGCAGACCGTCGCCGTCAGCAGGTGGTCCAGGGCCGCGAGGCCGAGGAAGACGGCGACGGCCCAGCCGATCGGCACGTCGAACAGCGCCTCGGGGGCGGGCGCCTCCGTCCCCGGCGGACCCTCGGGAACGGAGGAGGTGACGGTGATCGAGAAGCCTCCGGCGAGGAGGACGATCGCCACGGCCTGGGCCAGGTGCAGCAGCGTCAGTCCCAGGTTCCATGCCCGGAGCCCGGCGAGGCGTTCGGGGGTGACCCCGCCGGCCACCGGCGTGCCGTCCTCGCTTCTCACGTGTTCCTCCAGGGGTGGGTCGCAGCCGCGTTACGGGTTCATGGTCGTCCTTGCCCCGTCCCGGCCCCCGCAGTCACACCGTCACCTTGCCGAGAGTCCCCCGTATGGCGCCCGGGGGCAGCGGTACCACGTGCCGGGCCCGGGCGACGTCCCGACCCGACCACCTACCTTCGGCTTGATCACGCGGAAGGGGAGAGCTGTTCGCGTACCCACCGGGGGTCGGGGTTGGTGTGCGGCCGGCCCGCCACGACGACGGTGGGCACCGTCTCGTTGCCGTCGTTGGCCGCTCTGACCGCTGCGGCTCCTGCCGGGTCGCGCCAGATGTTCACCCAGTGCAGTAGGCGGGCGCTGCGGCCGAGTCGGAGGCGCAGCCGCATGCAGTACGTGCAGCCCGGCCGCCAGAAGACGACCGGTCGGCCGTCGTCCGCGCTGCGGCGCTGCGCCTCCTCCGCACTGATCGTCTTGGGGAAGATCAGGGGTGAGTTCACGCCGGCGAGCGTGAGGAACGCCAGCAGGAGTCCTGCGGCCGTGCCGGGGTTCCCCTTGAGGACCTGCCCCGTCGCGATGGCCGTGCCGCTGAGCACGAACAGCATCGGCAGGATCCAAGCGCGCATCATGGTCATACAGGCTATCGACCACGTCGAAGGCCGTGAAGGTGAGTCCGCCGCCTGGTTGCCCAGTGCGGTTTCGTGATCTGTCCGGCACGTTCGTAGGTGGAGCGTCGTCGGTGGTGGCTGTCTGTGGTCTCCGGCCACCGCACGATCCTCGTTGTCCCCATACCAACCGGGGATCACGCGGTGACAGTACCCGTTCCCAGCCGGATCGCGACAAGATCGCGAAGTCAGACCTGAGCACTAGCGCGACGGCCGGCCTGCTGCGGTAGACACGGCGGTCTCGATCTCGGCGGCCAGTCGGGCCGCGTCCTCGGTGTATCCGGTCAGCAGCAGCCGTGTGCCCGTGCGGGGCCGGATGACCAGATGCACGTCCCAGCCCATGCGTCGGGCCAAGGCGTGGTTCTGCCCTCGCTGCACCGTGCTGCCGATCCCGGTCCACGGCAGTGTCCTGGTCTCCCCCGTTCGGCGGTACACCAGCCCGTCCTCGCGTAGCACGAAGACCTCGCCGTGCCGTTGCAGGGTGCGGAGCCCGCTGGAGATGCCGCCGTAGAGCCCGACGAGTGCGCCGCCCCACAGCAGTCCGGCGAGCGGTGTCCCGTCGCCGTCCTCGGAGAAGACCGCCACCGTCACCGGGACGGCCACGGCGGCGAAGGCCAGGCCGATCAGCAGGGCCACGATCGCGACGCGGCCGCGCCGGCCGTTGTCCGTCGGGTGGTTGCGGATGAAGGCGCCCAGCGCGCGCTCCGCCTCCGTCGCCATGGAGCCCCCCCCGCCTACTTCTGTCGTGGTGTCAGTCTGCGCAACGGGTCGTGCGCGGCACAAGAGGGGGCCAGGCCGGCCGACACGCTGGAGCCGGGCTCCGCCCTCCGGCGACTTCTCCGCAGCAGGAAAGCGCGCGCCGTCGGGGCGGCGTCAGGCGCGGCAGTGGAGCATCTCCAGCGGGGGGTTGGCGTGGTGGTCGGCCCAGTGGGCCGCGCCGAACGTGCGCAGTCCGGCCTCGGAGACCTTCAGGGGGACCCAGGTCAGCTCCTTGAACCCGGCTGCCCGCAGGCACGTCTCGTAGACCTCGCGGCGCGGCCGGTGGGCGACGAAGGAGACCGGGGGGTCGAGCAGGGCCGTGGTGCGGACCATCGGCCCGGTCTCGCCCTCCTCGCCGGTGAGAACGCTGCGGAAGCCGTACTTCTCGGGGGTGGGCCCGTCGAAGCGGAAGTCGGGCGACTGGTTGAGGGCGAACAGTTCGCCGCCGGGCCGCAGGCTGCGGTGCGCGGCGCGGCACATGCGCTCGGCCGTGGCCAGGTCGTCCGCGTAGTTGAGCAGTTGGACGGCCAGGGCGATGTCGAACCGACGCCCCAGGGGACGCAGCCGGGACACGTCGCCCACCTCGTAGCGCACGCCCAGCGCGTCGCGCTCCTCCACCTGTCGGGCCACGGCGACCATCTCGCCGGAGATGTCGACGCCGAGCACCTCGGTCGCGCCGCGCCGCCTGAGCTCGCGGCTGTAGAAGCCGGTGCCGCAGGCCAGGTCGAGGACCGCCCTGCCGCGCACGTCGCCGACGAGTCCGAGGAAGCTCGGCACCACCACGTACCGCTCCAGCGGCAGGGCCTTGAAGCCCTCGTACGCCTCACCGATCGCGTCGTACTGCTGTCCACCCATCGTGCCGTCCTCCCCTGGTGCCGGTCATGGCGTCGGCCCGGCGGCCGCCTCCCGGGGCGTGCCGTGGCCTTCGGCGGGCAGTCTGTCCGAACGCCGACCGACCGCCGTACTGGCGGAAACGACGAAGATCGGGACCGCGTCCGGGGCGGGTGTACGGACGGGAGGGGGTTTTCCCTGGTCACGGGCGGGGGCGCCGTCGTCTGCGGGTGCCTGCGCGTCGGGACCGCCGAGACCGCGGCTGAAGCGGACGGGCAGGTTCCAGATGTCGAAGGTCGGGAACATGCCCGAAAACGGGCAGGAAACTTGCGTGGGCGCACTCGGGGCCCCAGTATCGGTCCGTGCTCGAACGCCGGACGCCGGCCCACGACGACCTCGTGGACCACCTGACCCGCACCACCGCGCTGCCGCGCGGTGAGGCCGCGCGGGTCGTCCTCGACGTGCTCGCGTACTTCGACGAGACCGCCGAGGACTACGTGCGCCGCCGGCACCGGGAACTGCAGTCCGCCGGGCTGCGCAACCCGGCGATCTTCGAGCGCATCCAAGCGGAACTGCCGTACCGGGCGGTCGCGCCGCCCGAGCTCAGCCTCCGGCAGCTGCGCCGCATCGTCTACGGCTGAGCGACGTGCGACGACGGACGAGGAGAGGCCCATGTGCGGGATCGTGGGGTACATCGGCAAGCGGGACGCGGCGCCCCTGTTGCTGGAGGGGCTGCAGCGGCTGGAGTACCGGGGCTACGACTCGGCCGGCATCGCCATCCACAGCAGCGGCACCGGGAAGAACGCGGGCCTGAAGACGGCGAAGGCCAAGGGCCGCGTCCGTGAGCTGGAGTCCCGACTGCCCAAGCGGTTCGCGGGCGGCACGGGCATCGCGCACACCCGTTGGGCCACCCACGGCGCGCCCAGCGACGAGAACGCCCACCCGCACCTGGACGCCGAGGGCACGGTGGCCGTCGTCCACAACGGCATCGTCGACAACGCCGCCGAGCTGCGCGCCAAGCTCACCGCCGACGGCGTCACCTTCGTCTCCGAGACCGACACCGAGGTCATCTCCCACCTCGTGGGCCGCGCGCAGGGCGCCACGCTGGAGGAGAAGGTCCGCGAAGCCGTGGCCGTCATCGAGGGCACCTACGGCATCGCCGTCCTGCACGCCGACTTCCCCGACCGCATCGTCGTCGCCCGCAACGGTTCGCCTGTGCTGCTGGGCATCGGCGAGCACGAGATGCTGGTCGCCTCCGACGTCGCGGCGCTCGTCTCCCACACCCGCCAGGTCGTCACCCTGGACGACGGCGAGATGGCCACCCTCAAGGCCGACGACTACCGCACCTACACCACCGAGGGCTCGCGGACGTCCGCCACGCCGGAGACGGTGGAATGGGCCGCCGAGTCCTACGACATGGGCGGCCACGACACGTTCATGCACAAGGAGATCGCCGAGCAGGCCGACGCCGTCGACCGCGTCCTGCGCGGCCGGATCGACGACCGGTTCGCCACCGTCCGGCTCGGCGGCCTCAACATGGACGCCCGCGAGGCCCGCGCCGTGCGCCGCGTCAAGATCCTCGGCTGCGGCTCGGCGTACCACGCCGGTCTCATCGGCGCCCAGCTCATCGAGGAGCTGGCCCGCATCCCCGCCGACGCCGAACCGGCCAGCGAGTTCCGCTACCGCAACGCCGTCGTGGACCCGGACACGCTCTACATCGCCGTCAGCCAGTCCGGCGAGACGTACGACACGCTCGCCGCCGTGCAGGAGCTCAAGCGCAAGGGCGCGCGCGTGCTCGGCGTCGTCAACGTCGTCGGCTCGGCCATCGCCCGCGAGACGGACGGCGGCGTCTACGTGCACGCCGGGCCGGAGGTCTGCGTCGTCTCGACCAAGTGCTTCACCAACACCGCTGTGGCGTTCGCGCTGCTGGCGCTGCACCTGGGACGCATCCGCGACCTGTCCGTCGCCGACGGCAAGCGCGTCATCGAGGGGCTGCGCAAACTCCCCGCGCAGATCGCCGAGATCGTCGCGAACGAGGACCGCATCGCGGCGCTCGCGGCGGACTACGCCCAGGCCAAGTCGATGATGTTCGTGGGCCGCGTGCGGGGCTACCCGGTGGCGCTGGAGGCGTCGCTGAAGCTCAAGGAGATCTCCTACATCCACGCCGAGGCGTACCCGGCCTCCGAGCTGAAGCACGGTCCGCTGGCGCTGATCGAGCCCGCCGTCCCGACGGTGGCGATCGTCCCCGACGACGACCTGGTGGACAAGAACCGCGCGACGCTGGAGGAGATCAAGGCCCGCAGCGGCCGCATCCTCGCCGTCGCCCACACCGAGCAGGAGAAGGCCGACCACACGGTCGTCGTCCCCCGCAACGAGCCCGAGCTGGACCCGATCCTCATGGGCATCCCGCTCCAGCTCCTCGCCTACCACACGGCGCTGGCCCTGGGCCGGGACATCGACAAGCCCCGCAACCTCGCCAAGTCCGTCACCGTCGAGTGACCTCCCCCGGGGCCCGGATCAGGTCCGGGCCCCGGGCAGGTGCACCCGAAGCGTGTGCCACCGAGTGGCACCAGGTAGCACGGGGCGCGTATGGTGATGTCATGAGTGCACAGCAGGAGATCACCCAGCGCGACCTGCGGAGCAGGTCCAAGGAGATCATGCAGGCCGTCCAAAGCGGTCAGGCGTTCACGGTGACGCGTGACGGGCACCACATCGGCGAACTGATTCCTCTGCGTCGGCGTCGGCGATTCGTCTCCCGCGAAGAGTTCGCCGGGATGTCCTCCACCGCGCCGACTCCTTCGCTTGACGCCTTCCGCAGGGACCAGGAAGCCACTGCCGACCAGGAGCAGGGGGACCCCTATGCCCGTTGAGCACCGGCAGGGTCTGCTCGACACGAACATCATGATCCTCCGCAGGGCGATCGATCCGGGCGAGCTGCCCGCCGAGGTGGCGATCAGTGCCATCACGCTGGCCGAGCTGTCCGCAGGGCCGCACGAGGTACGAAGGAACGAGGACCAGAGCGACTACGACGAGCACGCCGAGCGTGCCCGGAGGCTGGACGTGCTGCAGCGGGCGGAGAACGAGTTCGATCCCATTCCCTTCGGTTCCGAGGCAGCACGCATCTACGGGAGGGTTTGTGCCGGGGTCATCGGGGCCGGTCGTAAGCCGAGGCGGCGGGTGGCCGACCTGATGATCGCAGCGGTCGCCGTGGCCGAGGAGCTGCCGTTGTTCACCACGAATCCGGATGACTTCAAGGGGCTGGACGACTTCCTGACCGTGGTTCCGGTCACGCGTCCTGCCGTGGTTCCCGGCCGTTGACGTGATGGTGGGGCGCGGCGGCGCCCGCCGCAAGGCAATGCGGCGCCTCGCGTGCGAGCGTCGCTCTCGTGCGTCCGTCTGCGGGCCCCGGCAGCCCAGGACTGCCGTCATCCCGTACGTGACGATGCCCGAGGTGCTCCGACGTTCGGGCCGGCCAACGGAGTTGGGACAAGCTACTCGCTCGTAGCACGTGCAGCGCGCTGCGGAGACGGGCATACACCCGGCAACGCGCTGCCGGCGGGGAAGTGACGGTCTCCGGTACGGCGGCTGGGCTCGGCGTAATGGGCGACGCCGGGCCAGCAGGGCGGCTCCGGGTGCGTATGGTGGCACGCTCCCGGGGCCGCCCTTCGACGTGCGCGGGCGGAGCGGGAGGGACGTGCGGCGAGCCGCTCGGGACCGTCAGGGGATGACGACGACGGGGCGCTGTGCGCGGCGGGCGAGCCGACCGGCCACGGAGCCGAAGATGCGTCCCACGATGCCGTGGGTGGACCCGACGACGATCGCGTCGGCCTCGTACTCGCGGCCGACCTCCTCCAGTTCGTGGCAGATGTCGCCGCCGCGCTCGACGAGGATCCACGGCACCTCGGCGAGGTGGTCCGCGCAGGCCAGTTCCAGCCCCAGCACCTCGGTGCGGTGGTCGGGCACGTCGACGAAGACGGGGGGCTCGCACCCGGCCCACACCGTGGTCGGCAGCCGGTTGGCGACGTGGACGATGATCAGACCGGAACCGGACCGACGGGCCATGCCGATGCTGTACGCGAGGGCCCGCTCGCTGGACAGCGAGCCGTCGAAGCCGACGACCACGCCGTGCTGGAACGCCGGGTCGCACGGGTGGGGGGCCGGTGCGCCGTCCGGCACCGCGTCGGGCAGCGCCGGGGCGTCGGCGACCGGCTTGCGGTCCGCAGGTTCGGGGATCTCGTGTCCGGCCATGGCTGTCTCGGCGAAGAAGTCCTCGGGGTGAGGAGCTAACGGATGGTTGCGGGCTCAATAAAGTCTGGGAACTGCCTTTTCATCCCCCTACCCCCAGGGTACGGCCCTACACGCGCCGTGCCCAGGGCTTCGATCGGTCCGGGGATCGAGGCCGAAGCATGCCCGAGTGCGCGCCCCCGCGCAATGCCGTCTCGCGCGCGCTGGGCGGCGACGGGCCCGACCCCCGCGGCCACCTCGGCGGCCGCGGGCGGCTGCCCCGGTGTCCGGCGCGGCGACCGTCCGCATCGTGGAACGGCACGGAATCGCCTCCGAACTGCCGCTCCGTGCCTCCGTGCGCCCCTGGTGCGCCACCGGTGACGCGGCCGGGGAGCGGCGGAGGACGGGTCGAGCCGTCATCGCGGTGCGGTGGGGGTGCCGGGCCTCGCCGCGGTGACGCCCCTCCTCGCGAGTGGCCGGACACCCGGCCACTCGCGAGGAGGGGCGTCACCGCTGGTCACGGCGGCGGATCCGGCGCGGCGCACCCCGTGGCGGGAGTCGTGGCGGCGGCGCGGACCGGCGCGGGAGCGGGCCGGAGGCTCTGAGCGGCGGTTGTCGGGCGGGCGCCGTGCCGTCGTGCGCCACCGGGCCGCCCCGTGCACCCGCCGTACGCTCGTCCCCAGCACAGCGAGCCCCTGTCAGGCGCTCTTTTCGGCCAACTTCCGAACGTGGTACACACCTTGTCAGAATCGTGGACGTCGGCCGCCCTACCAGGAGTGAAAGGAGTGCAACCCGTGAACGCACCATACGCGGCACCGCCGGGGAGCCTCCCGCCCGCCCACGGGGCGTCGACGGATGCAACGCAACGTGATCGAATGCTTCACGCCACGTTGTGTTGTCGACAAAGCACTGAGTGATGAACTTGTCACTGCGGATGCCTACGACACAGTAGATTCGATCTTGGAGAACCACGGCGGGGGAAACCGTGCAACACCGAGAGGAAAGCGACCACTGAGGGGGGCTTGACCACATGAGCCAGGACCCATCGCACGGCCCCGCGCCCGTCCGGAAACTGACCGCCCGGCGGCGTCGCGAGATCGTGGCGGTGCTGCTGTTCGGCGGTGGGCCGATATTCGAGAGCTCGATCCCGCTCTCCGTATTCGGCGTCGACCGGCAGGATGCGGGAGTACCCAGGTACCGGCTGCTGGTATGCGCCGGTGAGGAAGGCCCCCTACGCACCACGGGCGGCCTCGAACTGACAGCTCCTCATGGCATAGACGCCATCGCGCGGGCGGGCACCGTCGTCGTCCCGGCCTGGCGCTCGATCACCCAACCACCACCGGCGGCCGCCCTGGAGGCGCTGCGCCGCGCCCACCAGGAGGGCGCGCGCGTCATGGGCCTGTGCACGGGGGCGTTCGTCCTCGCCGCCGCGGGCCTGTTGGACGGCCGCCCGGCGACGACGCACTGGATGTACGCGCCGACGCTCGCCAAGCGCTACCCGGCCGTCCACGTCGATCCCCGGGAACTCTTCGTGGACGACGGCGACATCCTCACCTCGGCCGGTACCGCCGCCGGCATCGACCTGTGCCTGCACGTGGTGCGCAGCGACCACGGTGCCGAGGCCGCCGGGGCACTCGCCCGGCGGCTCGTCGTGCCGCCCCGCCGGGGCAACGCCTCCGAAGTGGGCCAGTTGCACCGGTTGGACAGGTCTTTACCCGAGGAGATCGGGACCGACCCGCTGGCCGAGGTCGTCGCCTGGGCGCTGGAGCACCTCCACGAGCAGTTCGACGTGGAGGCGCTGGCCGCCCGCGCGTACATGAGCAGGCGCACCTTCGACCGGCGGTTCCGCGCGCTCACCGGCAGCGCGCCGCTGCAGTGGCTGATCACCCAGCGGGTGCTCCAGGCGCAGCGGCTCCTGGAGAACTCCGAGTTCTCCGTGGACGAGGTCGCGGCGCGCTGCGGCTTCCGTTCACCCGTCGCCCTGCGTGGGCACTTCCGGCGGCAGCTCGGTGCCTCACCGGCGACGTACCGCGCGGCCTACCGGGCGCGCCGCCCGGCGGCCTCCGACGCGGGCGGGCTGGACGGTCCGGAGGGGGGTCCACCCTCGGTTCCCCTCCGGATGCCGCCGGCCCGCTCCGAAGCCCACGGGGCGCCCGGATTCCCGGACGCCGCGCTGGTCGCCGCAGGGGCCGGGGGCGCGACGCACGGCAGGCCGCGCGCCGAGGCGTACGCGGCCAGGGTGCCGGGCCAGCGGGGCCACGGGGCGGGCTGAGGCCGCGCGGCGCGTCCGTCAACGTAGGGTTGCCCGCATGAACGATCGGATGGTGTGGATCGACTGCGAGATGACCGGCCTCTCGCTGACCGACGACGCGCTCATCGAGGTGGCCGCGCTGGTCACCGACGCCGAGCTCAACATCCTCGGCGAGGGGGTGGACATCGTGATCCGTCCCCCCGCCGAGGCGCTGGCGTCCATGCCGGACGTCGTGCGGACGATGCACACGACCTCGGGGCTCCTGGACGCCCTGGACGGCGGCACCACGCTCGCCGACGCCGAGGCCCGTGTCCTGGCGTACGTGAAGGAGCACGTGCCGGAGGCGGGGAGGGCGCCGCTGTGCGGCAACTCGATCGCCACCGACCGCGGCTTCCTCAGCCGGGACATGCCGGCGCTCGACGCCCACCTGCACTACCGGCTCGTCGACGTCTCGTCGATCAAGGAGCTGGCCCGCCGCTGGTACCCGAAGGCGTACTTCAACAGCCCGGAGAAGGGCGGCACGCACCGGGCGCTCACGGACATCCGCGAGTCCATCGCCGAGCTGCGCTACTACCGGGAAGCCGTCTTCGTGCCGCAGCCCGGCCCGGACTCCGACGCCGCCAAGGCCATCGCCGCCCGCCACGCGGGCGGGGCCTGAGCCGCCGGGCGGGCACCCCGAAAAGGCGTGCGCGAGCACCCGCCCCGACCCTGTACACTCGTATCCGGCCGGTGCGGGAAGCCCCGCAGCAGGCGGCCGGCGGAAGCCGGTCGCGTCACCGGACGTGGTGGGCGTAGCTCAGCTGGTAGAGCACCTGGTTGTGGTCCAGGATGTCGCGGGTTCAAGTCCCGTCGTTCACCCTTGAGGGCGAGGCCCCTGTACTGGGAGACCAGGCAGGGGCCTTCGTCGTGTCCGGGGCCCACCGGCGGGACGCGGTGCCGGTCGGCCGGAGCCGACCGTGCGGCGCGGGCGGGCCCGAGGCGCCGTCAGCAGGAACCCGGCCGGGGCGTGTTCGGCCGCGGGCGGTGCGCGGAGGGCGGTCAGCCCTCGGCGCGGTAGCCGGGGACGGAGGGCCAGCGGACCGTCAGCACGACGGACTCCTCCTCCGCGTACCAGGAGTGGTCCACCCCCTTCTCCCAGACGACGTAGTCGCCCTGCTCGGCCAGGGTCACGCTGCGGCCCGGGAACTCCAGCCGGAACCGCCCGCTGATGAGGACGAGGAGCGCGGTGCGGGTCTCGCCGGTGACCCACCGCGTCCGCCGGTCGCCCACGGGGTGCACACCCCACTTGATCTCCACGGCCTCGCTGTGGCGCGGGTCGCCGGCCTCCTTGAAGTGACCCAGCAGCCAGCCCCGGTCCAGTGCGGCGTCCCGGCCCGCGCTGCCCACGTACACCCCGTCGTCGTCCATGTCGGCGGACGGTAGCAGGGGATCGCCGGTGGCGGTGCGGGCGGCCGGGTGCGGCACCGGGCGGACGGGGCGTGCGGCTCTGGACAGCGGGTGGGACCGCTGGGTAACTTCGACTGAGCAAGCGCTTAGACAGGCGTTCGACAGCTACCCGAGGGAGGCGCGTCCATGCGTCGCACGGTGTTCAACGAGGACCATGAGGCGTTCCGGCAGACCGTCCGGGAGTTCGTCGCCAATGAGGTCGCCCCGTACTACCCCGAGTGGGAACAGGCCGGCATGGTGCCCCGCGACCTCTACAAGAAGCTCGGCGAGCTGGGCGTCTTCGGCATCGAGGTGCCCGAGGAGTACGGCGGCGCCGGCGAGAGCAGCTTCAAGTTCAGCGCCGTCATCAGCGAGGAGTGCGCCCGCGCCGGGGTCAGCTTCGGCGGCTCCAGCGTCCACACCGCCCTCTGCCTGCCCTACCTGCTCAAGTACGGCACCGAGGAGCAGCTGCGCCGCTGGATGCCGGGCTTCGTCTCGGGCGAGATGATGACCGCCATCGCGATGACCGAGCCGGGCACCGGCTCGGACCTCGCGGGCATGAAGACCACCGCCAAGCTCTCCGAGGACGGCACGCACTACGTCCTCAACGGCGCCAAGACCTTCATCACCGGCGGCGTCCAGGCCGACCGCGTGCTGGTGTGCGCCCGCACCGCCCCGCCCACGCCGGAGGACCGGCGCAGCGGCATCTCCATCCTCGTCGTCGACGCGCACAGCGAGGGCTACGAGGTCGGCCGCACGCTCGACAAGCTGGGTCTGAAGACCTCCGACACCGCCGAGCTGAGCTTCACCGACGTCAAGGTGCCGGTGGAGGACCTGCTCGGCGAGGAGGGCAAGGGCTTCTCCTACCTCGCCCACAACCTGCCGCAGGAGCGGCTGGGCATCGCCGTCGGCGCCTACGCCCAGGCCGACGCGGCCGTGCGCTTCGCGCAGAGCTACGTCACCGACCGGACCGTCTTCGGTCAGACCGTGGCGTCCTTCCAGAACACCAAGTTCGTCCTCGCCGACTGCAAGGCCGACGTCGACGCCATGCAGGCCGTCGTCGACCGGGCGCTGGACGCGCACGACGCCGGTGAGCTCACCGCCGCCGACGCCGCCTCCGCCAAGCTGTTCACCACCGAGCTGGCCGCCAAGGTCATCGACCGCTGCCTCCAGCTGCACGGCGGCTACGGCTACATGCGCGAGTACCCGATCGCCCGGCTGTACGCGGACACCCGCGTGACGCGCATCTACGGCGGCACGAGCGAGGTCATGCGCTCGATCGTCGCGAAGTCGATGGGGCTGTGAACCAGCGGTGAGCGAGGCCCTGGCGTCCCTGCTCGATCTGCTCGACCTGGAGCGGATCGAGCAGGACATCTTCCGCGGCGCCAGCCGCTCCGCGATCATCCCGCGCGTGTTCGGCGGGCAGGTCGCCGCGCAGGCCCTGGTGGCCGCCGGGCGCACCGTGCCCGCCGAGCGCCCCGCGCACTCGCTGCACGCCTACTTCCTGCGCATGGGGGACCCCGGCGCGCCCATCGTCTACAACGTCGACCGCATCCGCGACGGGCGCTCCTACACCACGCGGCGGGTGGTCGCCGTCCAGCACGGGCAGCCGATCTTCCACCTCTCCGCGTCGTTCCAGGTGGCCGAGGACGGGCTGGAGCACCAGGCGCCGATGCCGGACGCCCCCGACCCGGAGACGCTGCCCACGGCGGCCGAGCTGCTGCCCCGGCACGCGCACCTGTTCACCGACCCCGGCGTCGCCGAGCGGCTGGCGGAGGCCCGGGCGGCCGTGGACCTGCGCTACGTCAACGAGCCGCCCTACGCGGCCGCCGGGAAGGGCCCGGCCGAGCCGCGCTCGCAGGTGTGGTTCCGCACCAACGGCAAGCTGGACGGCGAGCACGACCAGCCGATGCTGCACATCTGCCTGGCCACCTACGTCTCGGACATGACGCTGCTGGACTCGGTCCTGCTCGCCCACGGCCGGGGCGGCTGGACGGTCGGGGACGTGGTCGGGGCCAGCCTGGACCACGCGATGTGGTTCCACCGCCCCTTCCGGGCCGACGAGTGGCTGCTGTACGACCAGGAGAGCCCCACCGCGCAGGGCGGCCGGGGGCTCGGCAAGGGCGGCATCTACACGGCGGACGGGCGCCTGGTGGCCTCCGTCATCCAGGAGGGCGCCGTCCGCGTCCCCCGCTCGCGCTGACGTCCCGGGGCCGCGCGGACCCCGGCCCCGGGCGGCCCGGCGGACGTCAGAGGGCCAGCCCGGCGGCGGCCAGCAGGTAGGCGGTCATGGGTTCGTAGAAGCGCGGGTTCACCACGTGGTCGTCGAGCGGCACCGCCACCGCGAGCGTGCCCTCGGCCTCGGCGAG
Source organism: Streptomyces chumphonensis (assembly GCF_014779715.1). Taxonomy (GTDB): domain Bacteria; phylum Actinomycetota; class Actinomycetes; order Streptomycetales; family Streptomycetaceae; genus Streptomyces; species Streptomyces chumphonensis. The sequence goes on along the minus strand of NZ_JACXYU010000001.1, from coordinate 1,071,983 downwards.
GAAGAGCGCCGGGTCGTTGCAGTCGGCGAAGCCGACCGTGTCGAGCCCCCGCTGCCCGGCGCACCCGGCCCATCCGTGGTCCGCGAAGACGAGGTCGGGCAGCGGCTCGCCGTGCCGGGGCAGGGCGTCGAGGACGGCCCGCATCGGCTCGGGGGAGTGGGTGTGCCACAGGGTCGCCCCGCGCTCGTGCATGGCGACGTCGGCGAGCTGGACGACGACGCCCTCGTCGGCCACCAGGCCCAGCGGCACGCGGACGACGTGGCACCCGGCGACGCGGAGCGCGGCGGCCACGCTGCGGTGCACGTCCAGCAGCCCGCCCGGGTGGCCGGTGGCGAAGAGGACCCGCTCCCCGGCGTCGGCGGCCTTGCGCAGCCGCACGGCCGCCCGCTCCAGGGCGTCCACGGTGAGGTCCGGGTCGATGGTGTCCTGCCCGGCGCGGTGCCCCGGGTCGTCGACGACCCCCACCCGCTCCGCCATGACGGCCAGCACGTCCTGCTCGTCGGTCCAGCGGTCGCCCAGTTCGAGCCCGAACCAGTAGTACCGGTCTCCGTTGGCCAGTGCCCGGAAGTGCGCCAGGTTGTTCTCACGCGGTGTCGCGACGTCCCCGGCGATGCGGGTGTGCCGCAGGTGCTCGACCAGCTCCGCGCGGGTGGGCACGGGGGGCTGCGGGGGCGGGGGGCCGACGGGCGGTTCCATGGGTGCGGGCATGCCGCCATTGTCGCCCGTACGTGCGGTCGATGGACCATGTGTCCAAAACCCGGCACCTCTCCGCTCAGAAACGTCCATGTCAGGGACGCCCGCGCGCCACCTACCCTCGCGCGTATGAGCAGTGAGACGAGCCCCCACCCCTCCGGCCGTCCCGTCGGTCCCGTCGACTCCTCCCGCGTCCCGCGCTACGCCGGCCCGGCCACCTTCGCCCGGCTGCCGCGGCTGGACGAGGTCGGCGGCGCGGACGTCGCGGTGGTCGGCGTCCCCTTCGACTCGGGCGTGTCCTACCGGCCCGGCGCCCGCTTCGGCGGGAACGCGATCCGTGAGGCATCCCGGTTGCTCCGCCCCTACAACCCGGCTCAGGACGCCTCCCCCTTCGCCCTGGCCCAGGTGGCGGACGCCGGCGACATCGCGGTGAACCCGTTCAACATCGACGAGGCCGTCGAGACGGTGCAGGCCGCCGCCGACGAGATCCTGGACAGCGGCGCCCGCATGATGACGCTGGGCGGCGACCACACCATCGCGCTGCCGCTGCTGCGCTCGGTGGCCCGCAGGCACGGGCCGGTGGCGCTGCTCCACTTCGACGCCCACCTGGACACCTGGGACACCTACTTCGGAGCCGAGTACACCCACGGCACGCCGTTCCGCCGCGCGGTGGAGGAGGGCGTCCTCGACACCTCGGCGCTGTCCCACGTGGGCACCCGCGGCCCGCTGTACGGGAAGAAGGACCTCGACGACGACGAGAAGATGGGCTTCGGCATCGTCACCTCGGCCGACGTCATGCGGCGCGGGGTCGACGAGGTCACCGACCAGCTGCGCCAGCGCATCGGGGACCGCCCGCTGTACATCTCGATCGACATCGACGTGCTGGACCCCGCCCACGCACCGGGTACGGGCACCCCCGAGGCGGGCGGCCTCACCTCGCGCGAGCTGCTGGAGATCCTGCGCGGCCTCGCCGGGTGTCGGCTGGTCTCCGCCGACCTGGTGGAGGTCGCGCCGGCGTACGACCACGCCGAGATCACCTCCGTCGCGGCGTCCCACACGGCGTACGAGCTGACGACGATCATGTCCCGGCAGATCGCGGCGGGCCGCTGACGCGGGGCTCCGACGGTGTCGGCCGTCCGGCGTCGGGCCCGCCGGACGGCCGCATGGGCCGTACGCATGTGCACGGTGCACTGGAAGGCCATGATTTCGGCAGCGTGACCGATGCGTTTCGGCCGTGTTCCCGGCGGCCTGTAAGCCTCCGTTGGCCGTTCCTGTTGGGCATCGTGCCCACCGCTGGTGACATTACCGCTGGTAGGGGGCTTGTGGGCGTTCGGTTACCGACGGGTAGGTGTATTACTTCCTGCCACTCATTTAACACGCAACGTTACTGATTCTGTTCGGTCGATGTGCAAACCGTGGTGATTATCGACCAGACTCCCTCACGCAATCCCGCGGGACGGGGCGTCGAAGACGCTAGGCGGCGGTGCTGGCCCTGTGGGGGGTGCTGGCCCGTCAAGTGCCACCAGCGCGACGCCCCGCCGGAACGGTCCTGGAGAGAGGCCTGACTCTCCGGGGCCGTTCCCTTTTCCCGACCCCCGGGTTTCTCCCCGCCCCCACCCCGGACTTCTCCCGCCCGCCCTCCGGGCGCCCTGTGGGGTGTGCGACAGTTTGGCCCGACGTCCCTCCGAGGCCCCTACGGTCGGCGGAGACGGAGGCCGAGGGAGAGGATGCCACGCGATGCGCGACGACCTGTACGACGAGATCCTGCGGCGCAACCCGGGTGAACCGGAGTTCCACCAGGCCGTCCACGAGGTGCTGGACACCCTCGGCCCGGTCCTGCGGGCCCGTCCCGAACTGGTGGAGGCGCGCATCGTCGAGCGGATCTGCGAGCCGGAGCGGCAGCTGATGTTCCGCGTGCCGTGGCAGGACGACGCCGGCCGCGTCCAGGTCCACCGGGGCTTCCGCGTCGAGTTCAACAGCGCGCTCGGCCCGTACAAGGGCGGCCTGCGCTTCCACCCGTCCGTCAACCTCGGCATCGTGAAGTTCCTCGGCTTCGAGCAGATCTTCAAGAACGCGCTCACCGGGCTCGGTATCGGCGGCGGCAAGGGCGGCAGCGACTTCGACCCGCGCGGCCGGTCCGACGCCGAGGTCATGCGCTTCTGCCAGTCCTTCATGACCGAGCTGTACCGCCACCTGGGCGAGCACACGGACGTCCCGGCCGGTGACATCGGCGTCGGCGGCCGCGAGATCGGCTACCTCTTCGGCCAGTACCGCCGCGTCACCAACCGCTGGGAGGCCGGCGCGCTCACCGGCAAGGCGCCCGGCTGGGGCGGCTCCCTGGCGCGCACGGAGGCCACCGGCTACGGCGCCGTGCTCTTCGCCGCCGAGATGCTGCGGGTGCGCGGGGAGGAGCTGGACGGCCAGCAGGTCGCCGTCTCCGGCTCCGGGAACGTGGCGATCTACGCCGTCGAGAAGGCCCAGGCCCTCGGCGCCCACGTCCTGACCGTCTCCGACTCGGGCGGCTACGTGGTCGACGAGAAGGGCGTGGACGTCGCGTTGCTGCGGCAGGTCAAGGAGGTCGAGCGGGGCCGGCTCGGCGACTACGCGGAGCGGCGCGGCTCCTCGGCCCGCCACGTCTCCGGCGGCAGCGTCTGGGACGTCCCGGCGGACGTGGCCCTGCCCTGCGCGACGCAGAACGAGCTGGACGGCCGGGCCGCCGCCGCGCTCGTCCAGGCGGGCGTGAAGGCCGTCGCGGAGGGCGCCAACATGCCCTGCACGCCCGAGGCCGTCACGGCGTTCACGGAGGCGGGCGTGGCCTTCGGGCCCGGCAAGGCCGCCAACGCGGGCGGCGTGGCCACCAGCGCCCTGGAGATGCGCCAGAACGCCGCCCGGACGCCGTGGACGCACGAGAAGGTGGAGGAGGCGCTGACGGGCATCATGCGCGACATCCACGCCACCTGCCACGAGACCGCCGAGCGGTACGGGGCGCCGGGCGACTACGTGCTCGGCGCCAACGCCGCCGGCTTCGAGCGGGTGGCCGACGCGATGCTCGCGCAGGGCCTCATCTGAGCCGGGCCCGGCTGCTCGCGGGCCTCACAGCTCCGTGAGCAGCCGGCGCAGGAACTCCGTCGTGCGCTCGTGGGTGTCGGCGGCCGCGCACAGGCGGTCCATGACGACCATGTACGTCTCCACCTCGGCCCGCTTGTCGAGGTAGAGGGCGCTGGTGAGCTGTTCCAGGTAGACGATGTCGGGGAGGTCCGGCTCGGTGAACCGCAGCAGCGTCACGGGGCCGCCCGCCGCCGCCAGGCCGCCGATGCTGAAGGGCGCCACCTGGAGGGTGACGTTCGGCCGTTCGGCGATGTCGAGCAGGTGCCGGATCTGGCCGCGCATCACCTCGGGGCCGCCGAGCGGGCGACGCAGGGCGGCCTCGTCGATGACGGCCCACAGCCGGGGGCCGTGCTCCCGCGTCAGCAACTCCTGGCGGCGCATCCGCAGCCGTACCCGGCGTTCGACCTCGGCGTCCCCGGCGCGGCCGTGCCCGAGCAGGGTGACGGCCCGGGCGTACGCGGCCGTCTGGAGGAGGCCGGGCACGAACTGGACCTCGTACGTCCGGATCAGGGACGCGGCCTCCTCCAGGCCGAGGAGCGTTTCCAGCCACCCGGGCAGCACGTCCCCGTACTGGTGCCACCATCCGGGGTTGTTGGCGTGCCGGGCGAGGGTGAGGAACTCCTCGCGCTGCTCGGGGTCGTGCACGCCGTAGAGGGTGAGCAGGTCCGCGACGTCCCGCTCCTTGTAGCCGACGCGGCCGAGCTCAAGCCGGCTGATCTTGGCGTGGGAGCCGCGGATCGCGTCCCCGGCGGCCTCCCGCGTGATGCCGCTGGCCTCCCGCAGCCGCCGCAGGTGGGTGCCGAGCACGATGCGCAGCACCGTCGGCCCGCCGCGCGGCTGGGCCAGGAGCCGACGGACCGAGGAGTCGTACTCGGGTTGGGCTGACATCACGCCTGCTCCTGCGGGCTCTGTGGTGCTGGTGGTAAGGGGACGGTCGCCAAGTCTCCCATTACGGCAGCGGGCTGTACAACGGGTCAGCGACCGGTCACGAGGTCGTCGAACTCGCCGTCCTTGGCGCCCAGGATGAAAGCGGTGATCTCCGCCTCGGTGTAGATCAGGGCCGGTCCGGTGGGGAACCGGGAGTTGCGCACGGCGACGCGGCCGCCCGGCAGTTCGGCCACCTCCACGCAGTTGCCGCTGGGGTTGCTGCGCCGGCTCTTGCGCCACCGGACGCCGAGCAGCCGGTCGGCCGGCACGCCGTTGGCGCCGGTGCCGTCCTCGGGGGTCTCGGTGCCGTGCGCCGCCGTCGTGGGGAGTGCCGTGCCTGTCATACCTGCCACTTCTGCCTCTTTTGTCACTTCAGTACCACCATGATCTCTGGCTGAATACTGCCTCAGGGAACCCCGTAATTGCATCTGTACTTGCATCCGCACTTGCAGCCGTAAGTACAGATGCCACAGGATGGGACACGCAAGAGTGTTCCCAGCGACGTGAGCGCCACGGAGACAACGGCTGCGGGGTTGGACGATGACTCAACCGGCTAGGTGGGCGGCTACCGCTGCCCCCGAAACGTCCGCCGGCCTTTCGTACAGTTCCCCGAACCCCTGCGGACCAGGCGACGCGCACCGCTCGGAGGGGCCCGGCACCTGGCACCCGGCGAAGCCCTCCGTCCGGCCCGCCGCGCTCCCCGGTGCCGCCGCCTCCGTCGACACCTCGGCCTTCGCCGCCTGGACGCTGGAGTGCGGCCCCCGCTCGCCCGGCCAGGCCCGCGCCTACGCCCGCGCGGCGCTGGGCGGCTGGGGCCTGGAGGAGCTGACCGACGACATAGCGGTGTCCGTGTCGGAGATGGTCACGAACGCGCTGTGCCACAGCGCCGAGCCGTGGGACCCGCCCAACGCCCAGCCCGTGATGCTGAGCCTCCTCCGGCAGGGCGGCACCGTCCTGTGCGCCGTCATCGACCCCGGCACCACCGCACCGGCCGTGCGCGACGCGGACGACCTCGCCGAGGGCGGCCGCGGCCTCCAGATCGTGGACCACCTCGCCGACGACTGGGGATGGACGACGCCCGGCGCCAGCGGCAAGGCCGTGTGGGCCCGCTTCTCGGCCCCCGCCGACCGTGACACCGTCGAGCCCGCCGACCACACCGCCGCCGTCATCGCGCCGGACGGCATCGAGTGCGTCGCCGACCTCCAGGACGAGGCCGAGTGGGACGGGCTGACCCGGCTCCTGCTCCTCTCCGAGATCCTCTGCGGCGGCCGCCCCACCTGGCTGGACGCCATGGGTCTGCGGCCGAGCGACGGACGCCCGCGCTTCTGACCGGTCCGCGCCGCCGCCCCCTCCCACCACCACCCGATCGGACCCGCCCGTCCCGACACCACCGATCTGACCAGGTGGAATGAAACCGGGCCCCGGGACGTTGGGGCTTTCCGGCGGGACAGGACGACCGGAAGGGCGGGGCCACGTGACCACGGGGACGGCACCATCGGAGACCGGGACCGGCGACGAGGCCGGTACCGGGACCGAGCACGCGCGCGCGGGCGGCACGGGTGCCGCGGCACCCGGCTGGGCGCGGCGGCTGACGCGCCAGTGCTGGCACTACCGGCGCAACGTCCTGCTGGCCCTCGGCGCCTCGCTCGCCGGCATGGGCGTCATGGCCCTCGTCCCCCTGATCACCAAGGCCGTCATCGACGACGTCGCCGCCGGTCGTACGGCGGACATGCCCCGGTGGATCGCCCTGCTGATCGGCGCCGCCGTCGTCGTCTACGCGCTGACCTTCGTGCGCCGCTACTACGGCGGCCGCCTCGCCCTGGACGTCCAGCACGACCTGCGCACGGACATGTACCGGGCCCTCGTGCGGCTCGACGGCCGCAGCCAGGACGAGCTGTCCACCGGGCAGGTCGTCGGCCGGGGCACCAGCGACCTCCAGCTGGTGCAGAGCCTGCTCTTCATGGTCCCCATGATGATCGGCAACGTGCTGCTGTTCGCCGTCGCGCTCGTCGTCATGGTGATCCTCTCCCCACTGCTCACCGTCGTCTCCCTCGCCGTCTTCCCGCTGCTGTGGTGGATCGCCTCGCTCAGCCGGGCCCGGCTCTTCCCGGCGACCTGGTACGCGCAGCAGCAGGCCGGTGCGGTGGCCTCGGTGGTGGACGGCGCGATCACCGGCGTCCGCGTCGTGAAGGGCTTCGGGCAGGAGGGCCAGGAGAAGGCCAAGCTCCGCGCCGTCAGCCGGGTGCTGTACGCGGCGCGGCTGCGCACCCTGCGCTTCCACGCCCGCTACACCCCGGCCCTGCAGTCCCTGCCGTCCCTGGGCCAGGTCGCCATGCTGGCGCTGGGCGGCTGGATGGCGGTGAACGGCTCGATCACGCTGGGCACCTTCGTCGCGTTCTCCACCTACCTCGCGCAGCTCGTCGGCCCCGTCCGGATGCTCGCGGCCATGCTGACGATCGGGCAGCAGGCCCGCGCCGGCGTGGAGCGCGTCTACGACCTCATCGACACCGAGCCGCAGATGACCGAGCGGCCCGACGCCCACGAGCTGCCCGCCGACGCCCCGGCGTCCGTCGAGTTCGACCGCGTCACCTTCGGCTACGACCCGGACCACCCCGTGCTGGACGGCGTCAGCCTGCGGGTGCGGCCGGGGGAGACCCTCGCCGTGGTGGGCACCAGCGGCAGCGGCAAGTCGACGGTGTCGATGCTGCTGCCGCGCTACTACGACGTCACCGGCGGCGCCGTGCGCGTCGGCGGGCACGACGTGCGGGACCTGACGCTGGCCTCCCTGCGCTCGGCGATCGGCCTGGTGCCCGAGAACAGCTTCCTGTTCTCCTCCTCCGTCCGGGAGAACATCGCTTTCGGCGCTCCCGACGCCACCGACGCGCAGATACGCGCCGCCGCCCGCGCCGCCCAGGCCGACGGCTTCATCGAGGAGCTGGCCGAGGGCTACGACACCGTCGTCGGAGAGCAGGGCCTGACCCTCTCCGGCGGGCAGCGCCAGCGCATCGCGCTGGCCCGTGCGATCCTCACCGACCCCCGGCTGCTGATCCTCGACGACGCCACGTCCGCCGTGGACGCCCGCATCGAGCACGAGATCCACGAGGCACTGCGCAGCGTCATGCGCGGCCGTACGACCCTGCTCATCGCCCACCGGCAGTCCACCCTCGCCCTCGCCGACCGGATCGCGGTGCTCGACCGGGGCCGGCTCGTGGACGCCGGCACCCACGCGGAGCTGACCGCGCGCTGCCCGCTCTACCGCCGGCTCCTCACCGACCCGGACGAGCTGGGCGACGTCGCGCGCGACCCGGCCGGGCAGGCGGCGCACGACGGCCACCGCAGGGTGGACGGCGTCACGCCCGAGCTGTGGGCGCGCCCGGAGGAGTCCGGCGACGCGGACGCGGCCGGGGCGGGGGACACGGGCACCCTGGCCGCGCAGAGCGGGCGGCCCGGTTCCTGGGGTGCCGAGCTGGCGGCCTCACCCGGCAGCCCCGAGCTGCTGGCCAAGGTCGCCGCCCTGCCGCCCGCCACGGACGTCCCGGAGATCGACGAGGAGAGCGCCGAGCGCAGCGGGCCGCAGCGCAGCGGGCCGCAGCGCGAGGAGGGCGGCTACGGCCTGCGGCACCTGCTGGCGGGCTTCGGCCGCCCGCTCACCTTCGCGCTGGTCTTCGTGGCCCTGGACGCCGTGGCCATGCTGGCTCTCCCCGTCCTGATCCGGCACGGCATCGACGAGGGCGTGACCCGCTCGGCCCTGGCGGCCGTGTGGACGGCGGCGGCCTTTGCGCTCCTGGTCGTCGTCGGGCAATGGGCCTCGCAGTACGCCGCCATCCGCTTCACCGGCCGCACCGGCGAGCGGGTGCTCTACGCCCTGCGACTGAGGATCTTCGCCCAGTTGCAGCGCCTCGGTCTGGACTACTACGAGCGCCACCTCGGCGGCGCGGTCATGACCCGGATGACGACCGACGTCGACGCCCTGTCCACGTTCCTCCAGACGGGCCTGGTCACCGCCTTCGTCTCGATCATCAGCTTCCTCGGCATCCTGGGCGCCCTGCTCGTCATCGACCTCCAGCTCGCCCTGGTCGTCTTCGCGACGCTGCCGCCCCTCGTCGTGGGCACGGTGTTCTTCCGGCGGCAGTCGGTCAAGGCGTACGAGCTGGCCCGCGAGCGGGTCAGCGTCGTCAACGCCGACCTCCAGGAGTCGGTGGCCGGGCTGCGCATGGTGCAGGCGTTCCGCCGCGAGCACCTGGGCACCGACCGGTTCGCCCGCCGCAGCGACGGCTACCGCCGGGCCCGGGTGCGCGGGCAGTGGCTGGTCTCGGTGTACTTCCCCTTCGTCCAGCTCCTCGCGGCGCTGGCCACGGCGGCCGTCCTCGTCGTGGGGGCCGACCGCGTCGCGGCCGGCACCCTCACCGCGGGCGCGCTCGTCGCCTACCTGCTCTACATCGAGCTGTTCTTCGCCCCGGTGCAGCAGCTCTCCCAGGTCTTCGACGGCTACCAGCAGGCCGTCGTCTCGCTGGGCCGCATCCGCGAGCTGCTCCGCGAGCGCACGAGCACGCCGGCCCCCGCCGAGCCGGTGGAGCCCGGCCGACCGCGCGGGGAGATCACCTTCGACGACGTCCGCTTCCACTACCGCTCGGCCGACGGCGAGCCGCTGGCCGAGGCGGCCCTCGAAGGGCTCGACCTCACCATCCCGGCGGGCCAGACGGTGGCCTTCGTCGGGGAGACGGGCGCCGGGAAGTCCACGCTGGTCAAGCTGGTGGCCCGGTACTACGACGTGACCGGGGGCCGGGTCCTCGTCGACGGGGCCGACGTCCGGGACCTGGACCTGACGGCCTACCGCAGCCACCTGGGGGTCGTCCCGCAGGAGCCGTTCCTCTTCCCCGGCACCGTGCGGGACGCCATCGCCTACGGCCGCCCCGAGGCCACCGACGCCGAGGTGGAGGCCGCCGCACGGGCGGTCGGCGCCCACGACATGGTGGCCTCCCTGCCCGGCGGCTACCTCCACGCCGTGGGGGAGCGCGGCCGCAACCTGTCGGCCGGCCAGCGCCAGCTCATCGCGCTCGCCCGCGCCGAGCTGGTCGACCCGGCGATCCTGCTGCTCGACGAGGCGACGGCCGCGCTGGACCTGGCCACCGAGGCGCTCGTCAACCAGGCCACCGACCGGCTCGCCGGGCGTCGCACCACCCTCGTCGTCGCCCACCGGCTCACCACCGCACAGCGGGCCGACCGGGTGATCGTCCTGGACCACGGACGGGTGGTCGAGGACGGCACGCACGCGGAGCTGCTCGCCGCCGACGGGCGCTACGCGGCGCTGTGGCGCACGTTCACCGGCGTCCCGGCGCCCTCGCGCGTCTGACGCCTCCCGCAGCGCCTGCCGGTGGCCGCACGACGCGTCAGGGCCGAATGAGCCCTACTGAGGGTGTAGGTCCCGTGACACGTGGCACAGACAGGGGCAGCGTGCCGCGCATCCGGCCGGCACACCGCGAGCGTGTCGCGTCTGCTGGCGCGGGCGAGGAGGCCCGGGATGGTGAAGGCGTGGGGAGCGACCGGGAGGGCGCGGCGTCACCCGCCGCCGAACGGTCCGGCGGCCCGGGGACGGGTGGGGGCCCGTCCGCCGGGCCGCGCCGGCCGCGTCGGGGGAGCGGCGCTGCTCGCGGCCGGTCTGCTCGCCGGCTGCGGCTCGGAGGACGGCGGAACGGTGCTGAACTTCTACACCGCGCCCGAGGAGAACCTCCAACAGGTCGTGGACCGGTGCAACGAGGAGGCGGACGGCCGCTACCGCATCGTCTACAACCAGCTCCCGCGCGAGGCCGACGGTCAGCGTGAGCAGATGGTCCGGCGGCTGGCGGCCGAGGACAAGGGCCTGGACATCCTCGGCCTCGACGTCACCTGGGTCCCGGAGTTCGCCGAGGCGGGCTGGATCGTGGAGTGGACGGGGGAGCGGCGCGAGCAGGCGACCGAGGGGGTGCTCCCGGGGCCGCTGCGCACGGTGGTCTGGCAGGACGCGGTCTACGCCGCGCCGAAGAACACCAACGTCCAGCTCCTGTGGTACGACGACCGCGTCACCCCCGAGCCGCCCCGGACGTGGGAGGAGACGCTCGCGACGGCGCGGCGGCTCAAGGACGAGGGGGAGCCCTACCGCCTGCTGTTCACCGGCGCCCAGTACGAGGGCCTGGTGGTGTTCTTCAACAGCCTCGTCGCCTCCGCGGGCGGGCAGCTGCTCAACGAGGAGGGCACGGAGGCCGTCGTCGACGAGGGCGTGGTGGAGGCGCTGCGCCTGCTGAAGGAGATCACCACCTCCGGGGTCACCAGCCCCTCCCTGACGAACATGCAGGAGGACCAGGTGCGGCTGGCCTTCCAGGCCGGGCAGGGCGCCTTCGAGTTCAACTGGCCGTTCGTCTACGCCTCGTACGCGGCCGAGAAGCCTCAGGAGGTGGAGCACTTCCGGTGGGCGCGCTACCCGTCCTTCGCGGAGGGGGAGGAGAGCCGGGTCACGGTCGGCGGCTACAACCTGGCGGTGAGCACCTACTCCCGGCACCGGGAGGAGGCCTTCGACGCCACGCTCTGCCTGCGCAGCGCGCGGAGCCAGAAGTTCCAGGCCCTGCGCTCCGGGCTCCCGCCGAGCCTGGAGAGCGTGTACGAGGACGAGACGCCGCTCGATCCCTCGGAGCCGGCCGACCCGGAGACGAACCCGACCATGGACATGGCGTATCCGCCCAAGGACACCATCCGGGCCGCCCTGGAGGACGCCGCCGTGCGACCGCTCACCCCCGTCTACCAGAACCTGTCGATCGTGACGGCCAAGATCCTCTCCCCGCCCTCTGCCATCGATCCCGAGGAGACGGCCGACACGCTGCGCGAGGAGCTCGACGCCGCGCTGAAGTCGCAGGGGGTGCTCCCGTGACGTCCACCCGCGTCCGGCGCGGCGCCCACAGCGAGGGCAAGCGGTCCGAGCGGCGCCTGGCCTGGATGCTGTGCGCGCCCGCCGCCCTGGTCATGGTCGCCGTCACCGGCTGGCCCATCGTGTACTCGGTCTACCTCTCCCTGCACCGCTACGACCTGCGCTTCCCCGGGCAGCAGGAGTTCATCGGCCTGGAGAACTACGCCGTCGTCCTCACCAACTCCTACTGGTGGACGGCGTTCGGCGTGACGCTGTTCATCACGGTCGTCTCGGTGGCGATCGAGCTCGTGCTCGGCATGGCCCTGGCCATCACGATGCACCGCACGCTGCTCGCGCGCGGCCTGGTGCGGACGGTGACCCTGATCCCGTACGGCATCGTCACCGTCGTCGCCGCCTTCTCCTGGTTCTACGCCTGGACGCCGAACACCGGCTACCTCGCCGAGGCCGTCACCCCGGGCTCGGCGCCCCTGACCGAGCGGGCGGCGTCGCTGGCCATCATCATCCTCGCCGAGGTGTGGAAGACGACGCCGTTCATGGCGCTGCTCCTGCTGGCCGGGCTCGCCCTCGTCCCCGACGACCTGCTGCGGGCGGCGGCCATGGACGGCGCCGGGGTGTGGCAGCGCTTCGTGAAGGTGACGCTGCCGGTCATGAAGCCGGCCATCCTGGTGGCGCTGCTCTTCCGCACCCTCGACGCGTTCCGCGTCTTCGACAACATCTTCATCCTGACGTCCGGTGCCAACGACACCTCGTCCGTCTCGATGATCACGTACAGCAACCTGATCCAGGGGCTGAACCTGGGCATCGGCTCGACGATGTCCGTGCTCATCTTCATCGCGGTGGCGATCATCGCGTTCGTCTTCGTCAAGCTGTTCGGCACGGCGGCGCCCGGGAGCAGCGCACAGGGAGGTGGGCGCTGATGCCCGTGGAGACCGCGTCGCCCGGCCGGCGCAGGACCTGGTGGACCTTCGTCAACGTGGTGGTGATCGTCTACGCGCTGCTGCCGGTGCTGTGGATCGCCTCGCTCTCCTTCAAGACCAAGGAGACGGTCACCGACGGGAACCTCGTGCCCCGCGACTGGACGCTCTCCAACTACGGGGACATCTTCCGCACGGACGAGTTCGTGCGGGCGCTGATCAACTCCATCGGGATCGCGCTCATCGCCACGTTCATCGCCGTCGCCCTGGCGACGATGGCGGCCTACGCCGTCGCCCGGCTGGAGTTCCCGGGCAAGCGGGCGCTGGTCGGGGTGTCGCTGCTCATCGCGATGTTCCCGCAGATCTCGCTGGTCACCCCGCTGTTCAACATCGAGCGGGAGCTCGGCCTGTTCGACACCTGGCCCGGCCTGATCCTGCCCTACATCACCTTCTCGCTGCCGCTGGCCATCTACACGCTGTCGGCCTTCTTCCGGGAGATCCCCTGGGAGCTGGAGAAGGCGGCGAAGATGGACGGCGCCACGCCCGCCCAGGCCTTCCGCCGGGTGATCGCGCCGCTGGCCGCGCCGGGGGTGTTCACCAGCGCGATCCTGGTCTTCATCTTCTGCTGGAACGACTTCCTGTTCGCGATCTCGCTGACGTCGTCGGAGGCGTCCCGTACGGTCCCGGCGGCCCTGTCGTTCTTCACCGGCTCCTCCCAGTTCGAGGACCCGACGGGCACCATCTCGGCCGCAGCCGTGGTGATCACCGTGCCGATCGTCCTGTTCGTGCTCTTCTTCCAGCGCCGCATCGTCGCTGGGCTGACCTCCGGCGCCGTCAAGGGGTAGCAACATGGCTGAGATCGTTCTCGACAAGGTTTCCAAGCGGTATCCGGACGGCGCGCTCGCGGTGTCCGACATCGATCTGACCGTCGGCGACGGCGAGTTCGTGATCCTCGTCGGGCCCTCCGGCTGCGGCAAGTCGACCACGCTCAACATGGTGGCGGGTCTGGAGGACATCACCACGGGCGAACTGCGCATCGACGGTGAGCGGATGAACGAGCGTGCGCCGAAGGACCGGGACATCGCGATGGTCTTCCAGTCCTACGCCCTGTACCCGCACATGAGCGTGCGGGAGAACATGGCCTTCCCGCTGCGGCTGGCGAAGGCCCCGCACGAGGAGGTGCGGCGCCGGGTCGAGGAGGCCGCCCGCGTCCTCGACCTGACCGAGCACCTGGACCGCCGTCCCGCGAACCTCTCCGGCGGCCAGCGGCAGCGCGTCGCCATGGGGCGCGCGATCGTCCGCGAGCCCAAGGCGTTCCTCATGGACGAGCCGCTGTCCAACCTCGACGCGAAACTGCGCGGCCAGATGCGCACCTCCCTGTCCCGGTTGCAGAAGCAGTTGGGCACCACGACGGTCTACGTCACGCACGACCAGACGGAGGCCATGACGCTCGGCGACCGCATCGTCGTCCTCCAGGCCGGGCACGTCCAGCAGATCGGCTCACCGCAGCACCTCTACGACAGGCCCTCGAACCTGTTCGTCGCCGGCTTCATCGGCTCGCCGTCGATGAACTTCCTGACCGCCGTCGTCGAGGACGGGCACCTGAGGACGCCGCTCGGGGAGGTGCCCCTCACCGACCGGGTACGGCGGCATCTGGAGGCCGCGGACGCGCCGCGCGAACTCATCGTGGGCCTGCGCCCCGAACACTTCGAGGACGCGGCACTGGTCGAGGAACACGTCCGGGAGGAGGGCCGCACCTTCACCGCGACCGTCGACGTGCTGGAGTCCCTCGGCTCGGAGAAGTACGCGCACTTCGCCCTGGAGACGGAAGGGGTGCGGGCCCGGCAGCTCCAGGACCTCGCCGACGTCACCGGCTCCGCCGACCTGGCGACCGGCGGCACCGCGCAGCTCGTCACGCGGCTCTCGGCCACCTCCGGCGCCCGGGAGAACGCCGAGCTGACCGTCTGGTTCGACCCCGACCGTCTCGTCCTCTTCGACCCGGACTCCGGTACCAACCTCACCTACGAGGGCTGAGGCCGCCACGGGTCACGTACCCGGCCGCACCAGCTCGGCCAGGTACGTGTCCACGGTCTGCAACGCGCCGTCGGGCAGCTCCGCCACACCGTCCCACCAGTGCGTCGCCGCGATCTCCTCGGTCGGGGTGAACGCCTCCGGGCGCTCGGTGCGCGCGGTGAACACCGCACCGCACAGGACGGTCTGTTCCGGGCCGATCGCCGTCGTCGCGTACCCGGCGAACCGCAGTGCCCGGGCCGCGGGACGCTGCCCCGTCTCCTCCAGCAGCTCGCGCACCGCCGCCTGACGGGCGCTCTCGCCACATTCGACCTTGCCGCCGGGCAGTTCCCAGCACGCCCGCTCCCGCACCTTCACCAGCAGCAGCGCCTCCCCGTGCCACAGCGCCACCAGGACGTAGTCCGCCTCCCGGGCACCCTCCGCCAGCGGATCGAACCGGAGCAGCCGCATGTTCCGCGGCCCGGTGGCGAGCGCGTCGCCCAGGCCGTCCACGCCGCCCACGTCATCAACGTCGTTCATGGCGCGACCCTATGCCCGGCCACCGACACCGGCACCGGTGTCGACGCCGCCGGCGCCGACGGGCGGGGGGTGGTGGTCGGGCCGATCGGCGGATAGGTTCGCGGCGACCCTACCTACCCACACCCCATGGGGAGTTGTTCATGCGCGCAGCGCTCAGATGGGTGCTGGCCCTCGCCGTGCTGATCGGCACGGCGAGTACCGGTACCGCGTCGGCGGGGGCCGTCACCACGGCAGAACCCGGCGTTCCCGACGTCAAGGACCGCATCCTCGACATCGACGGGATGCGGCTCATCGAGGAGAAGCCGGTCAGCGGCTACCGGTTCTTCGTCCTCGGGTACCAGCAGCCGGTGGACCACCGCCGGCCCTGGAAGGGGACGTTCGAGCAGCGGATCTCGCTCCTGCACAAGTCCGAGGACCGCCCCACCGTCTTCTTCACCTCCGGGTACGGCCTGAACACCAACCCGGCCCGCAGCGAGCCGACGCGGATCGCGGACGCGAACCAGGTCTCCATGGAGTACCGGTTCTTCACGCCCTCCCGCCCCGAGCCGGCCGACTGGTCCAAGCTCGACATCTGGCAGGCCGCCAGCGACCAGCACCGCATACACACCGCGCTGGACGACATCTACGACCGCAACTGGATCTCCACCGGCGGCAGCAAGGGCGGCATGACGGCCACCTACTACCGCCGGTTCTACCCGAACGACATGGACGGCACGGTCGCCTACGTCGCGCCCAACAACACCAACGTCCGCAACAACACGGCCTACGACCGGTTCTTCCGCAACGTCGCCACCGAGGAGTGCCGCGAGCGGCTGAACGGCATCCAGCGCGAGGCGTTCCTGCGGCGTGACGAGATGGTGAACCGCTACGAGAAGTGGGCGGAGGACGGCGGCTACACCTTCGAGCTGTACGAGACGCCGGACCGGGCCTTCGAGGTCGTCGTGCTCGACTTCGTGTGGGCCTACTTCCAGTACCAGGACGAGGCCGACTGCCTGGACGCCCCGGCGGCGGACGCCACGACGGACGAGCTGTACGACTACATCGACCAGATCTCCGGCTTCGCCTTCTACACCGACCAGGGGATGCTGCCCTACACGCCGTACTACTACCAGGCGGCCACCGAGCTGGGCTACCCGACGCTGCGCACCCCCTCGCACCTGCGGGGCCTGCTGCGCTACCCGGACGTCTACCACCCGAGCAACGCGGTGCCCGACGACATCCCCATGCCCCGGTTCGACCGGTACGCGATGAAGGACATCGACCGCTGGGTCCGCTGGCGGTCCTCGGAGATGCTGTTCGTCAACGGTGAGAACGACCCGTGGGGCGCGGAGCCGTTCCGCGTCGGCCCGCGCGCCGACGACTCGTTCGTCTTCACCGCCCCCGGCGCCAACCACGGCGCCAACATCGCCGCGCTGACCGAGGACGAGCGCGCCACGGCCACCGACGCGGTGCTGCGCTGGGCCGGAGTGGCGGACGAGAGCGGTCCGTCGGCCCGCTCGGCGGGCGGCGACGCCGCGCCGCTGGCCCCCTACGACGCGAAGCTGGACACTCCGATGGTGGAACGGACGCCGATCGGCCTTCCGTGACCCCGGCGGGCGGGCCGCACCGGATGCGACCCGCCCGCACCACGCCCCGGCCCCGGCACGCGCGCAGCGTGCCGGGGCCGGGGCGCGTTCCGCGCCGGGCTCACGGGAGGGCGTCGGCCGCCGGGTAGGAGGTCTGCGCTCCGGGACGGGTGACGGACGCGGCCCCGACCCGCACGGCGAACCGCACGGCGCTCGCCAGGTCCTCGCCGAGCGCGAGGCGCCAGGCCAGGGCGCCGGTGAACGCGTCGCCCGCGCCCGTGGCGTCCACCGCCTCGACGGCGGGTGCCGGGACGTGCTCGGTGCCCTGCGGGCCGCAGACCAGGGCCCCCGCCGCCCCGAGCGTGACGACGACGCTGCGCGGCCCGCGGCGCCGCAGTGCCTCCGCCCGGCCGGCCGCGTCGGCGGGTTCGGCGGGGTCCGCCGCGTCGGCGGACCCGGTGGCCGGAGCGCCTCCGGTCGGGGAGCGCAACAGCGCCCGCGCCTCGTGCTCGTTGACGACCAGCGGATCGCACGCGGCCAGCACGTCCGGCGGCAGCGGAGCGGGCGGTGAGGGGTTCAGCACCACCCGCGTGCCGGCGGCCACGGCCGTCCGGACGGCGGCGGCCACCGACGCGGACGGGATCTCCAACTGGAGCGACACGACGGCGGCGGAGGCCAGCACCGCGCGGGCGTCGACCACGTCGGCGGGGGTGAGCCGGCCGTTCGCACCGGGGGAGACGACGATGGTGTTGTCGCCCCGCCCGTCCACCGCGATCAGCGCGACGCCGGTGGGCGCCCCGCCCGTCAGCACCGGGCCGGTGTCGACCCCGGCGTCCGCCAGGGACGCGGCGAGCAGCCGCCCGTGCGCGTCGTCGCCGACCCGGGCCAGCAGCCCGGCCCGCGCGCCCAACCGGGCGGCGGCCACGGCCTGGTTGGCCCCCTTGCCGCCCGGGTGGACGGTGAGGTCGGAGCCGAGCACGGTCTCGCCCGGCGCCGGATGCCGCTCGACGACGGTGACCAGGTCGGCGTTGGCCGAGCCGACGACCAGGACGTCGAGCGGACGGCGCGGGGTGTCCGTCGTGTGCGCCGTGCCGGTCAGAGGAACGACTCCACGTTCTCCTTGGTGACGATCTTCACCGGCACCTTGATCTCCTCGTCCACGTCCTCGTCGCGGGCGAGGCGCGCGGCGTTGCGGACGGCCATGCGGCCCAGCTCGTCCGGCTGCTGGGCGACCGACGCCGCCATCGTGCCGGCCTGCACGGCCTTCAGCCCGTCGGCCGTGCCGTCGAACCCGACCACGGTCACGGTGGACCCGGCCCGCTCGCCCAGGGCCTTCACGGCGCCCAGCGCCATCTCGTCGTTCTCCGCGAAGACGCCGGTCACGTCCGGGTTGGCCTGGAGGAGGTTCGTCATGACGTCCAGCCCCTTGGCCCGGTCGAAGTCGGCCGGCTGCTGCGCGACGACCTCGATGTCCGGGAACCGCGCGATGCCCTTCTCGAAGCCCTCGCCGCGCTCGCGGGAGGCGGAGGTGCCGGAGATGCCGCGCAGGACGACGACCTTGCCCGTCTCGCCCATCTCCTCGGCGAGCTTCTCCGCGGCCAGTTCACCGCCCTGCACGTTGTCGGAGGCCACCGTGGTGTTCACCTCGGCGCCGTTGACGGCGCGGTCGGCCGCGACGACGGGGATGTCGGCGTTCCCGGCGGCCTTCACCGACGGCCCGGCGGCGTCGGAGTCCACCGGGTTGATGATGATGGTGCTCATGTTCTGACTGGTGAAGTTCTGGATCTGGTTGGCCTGGGTGGCCGAGTCGTTCTGGGCGTCCGTGATGGTCAGGTCGATCTCGGAGTCCTCGGCCTGGGCCTCGGCCCCCTTCTGCAACTCCACGAAGAACGGGTTGTTGAGCGTCGATATCGACATCCCGATCTCGATCGTGTCGCTCCCGTCGTCGGCTGCGGAGCCGTCACCGCAGGCGGTGGCCGTCAGGGCCAGGACGGCGGCGACGGCGGCGAGGGGGAGTCTGGTGGTACGCATGGCTACTTGCCTCGATTTCCTTGCTATCGGCGGCTAACAAAGGGAGGTAGTGCACGTGCTGTCGGTACGGATCGATCATGTACGGCGACGGAGTGTATCGACTAGTGCTGCCAGCGCAATAACCGCCCCGATGACAACCTGTTGCCAAAACGCCGACACGCTCAGGAGGTTGAGGCCGTTGCGGAGCACTGCGAGGATGAGCGCGCCGATCAGTGTCCCCGACGCGCGTCCCACCCCGCCGGACAGGCTCGCGCCGCCGATGACGCACGCCGCGATGGCGTCCAGCTCGTACCCGGCCGCCGCCTGCGGCTGGGCCGACGCCAGCCGGGAGGCCAGCACGATGCCCGCGACGGCCGCGAACGTGCCGGACAGGCCGTAGATCACCAGCTTCTGCCGGGGCACCCGGATGCCCGACAGCCGGGCGGCCTCCTCGTTCCCGCCGATCGCGTACATCGACCGGCCGCTGTAGGTGAGGTTGAGGACGACGGCGGCGACGACGGCCATGCCCGCCATCACCAGCACGGGCACCGGGAGCCAGCCGCCGAGTGTCCGCCCCAGCGCCGAGACCGGGTCGGGGAAGGCGATCGGGCTGCCCTGGGAGACCACGAGGGCCAGCCCCCGGGCGACCGAGAGCATGGCGAGGGTGGCGATGAACGACGGCAGCCGTCCGTAGGCCACCATCAGCCCGTTCACCAGCCCGCACGCCAGCCCGGTGCCGAGGGCGAACAGCACGGCCAGCCACACCGGCAGGCCCTGCGACGTCGCCGTCCAGGCCAGCACCATGGCGGACAGGGCCGCCACCGAGCCCACCGACAGGTCGATGCCCGCCGAGACGATGACGAAGGTGACGCCGAACGCCAGGATGGCCGTCACCGCCGCCTGCCCGCCGACGTTCAGCAGGTTGCCGGTGTTGAGGAAGTCCGGGGACATCAGCGCCATGACGGCGACCAGGCCGATCAGGGCCGTCAGCGCGCCGTTGTCCCGGAACACCCGCACCAGCACCGGCGGGCCGCCGGAGGGCTTCTGGCCGGCCTGCCCGCCCGGACCGCCGCCCGGCCCGGTTCTCTTCACGTCGGTGGTCACCGAGGTGCCTCCCCTGTCCATGGTGTGTGTACGAAGCGGGTACGTGCCGCTGACGTCGTGTGTGCGATCCGGTCAGGGCGTCCCGACGGCCAGCGCCATCACGGCGTCCTGTGTCGCCTCGGCCCCGCCCAGCTCCCCGGCGACGCGCCCCTGGGCCATGACCACGATGCGGTCGCTCATGCCGAGGACCTCCGGCAGGTCGCTGGAGATCATCAGCACGCCGTGCCCGGCTGCGGTGAGTTCGTTGACCAGCCGGTAGATCTCCACCTTCGCCCCCACGTCGACGCCGCGCGTGGGCTCGTCGAGGATCAGCACCCTGCTGTCGGCGAGCAGCCACTTGCCGATGGCCACCTTCTGCTGGTTGCCGCCGGAGAGCGTACGCGCGTGCTGGTCGAGCCCGGCCATGCGCACGCCCAGGCGACCGGCCATCGAGGCCGCCGCCCGACGTTGGCCCGCCCGGTCCACCAACCCGGCCCGGGTGGCCCGACGCAGGGTCACCAGGCCCAGGTTCTCCCCGACGGAGGCGTCCAGCAGCAGCCCCTGACCCTTGCGGTCCTCGGGGACGAAGCCGATCCCGGCGGCCATCGCGGCGTTCACGTCGTGCCGGGCCAGCGGGCGGCCGTCCACCTCCACGGCGCCGTGGTCGTAGGCGTCGGCGCCGAAGACGGCCCGCGCGACCTCCGTCCTCCCGGCGCCCACCAGCCCCGCCAGCCCGACCACTTCGCCGCCGCGCACCTCGAAGCCCACGTCACGGAAGGCGCCCGCCCGGGCCAGTCCGGAGACCCGCAGCAGCGGCACACCGCCGGGCCGCACCGGGCCCGGCCGCCTCGGGTACTGCTGCTCGATGCTGCGGCCGACCATGAGCCGCACCAGGTCGTCCCGTTCCGTGTCGGCCGGGACCTCGGCCACGCTGCGCCCGTCCCGCAGGACGGTCACCCGGTCGCCCAGGGCCGCGACCTCCTCCAGCTTGTGCGTGATGAAGACGACGGCGACGCCCTCGTCGCGCAGCCGGCGCACGATGCGGAAGAGCCGGTCGACCTCCTCGTTGGTCAGCACGGCGGTGGGTTCGTCCATGATGAGCACACGCGCGTCGATGCTCAGCGCCTTCGCGATCTCCACCATCTGCATCCGGGCGACGCCGAGGTCGCGCAGCCGGGCCGTGGGCGCGACGTCGACGCCGACCCTGGCCAGCAGCGCCGCGGCGTCCGCCTCCATCCGGGCCCGGTCGACCAGGCCGAAGCGGCGGGGCTGGCGTCCCAGGAAGATGTTCTCGGCCACCGTCAGGTCCGGCACCAGGTTGAACTCCTGGTGGATCGTGGCGATGCCGAGGCGCTCGGCGTCCTGCGCGCCGTGCAGCCGTACCGGCCGACCCGCCATCAGGACGCGTCCGCCGTCCGGCCGACTGGCGCCGGAGAGCACCTTGATGAGCGTGCTCTTCCCCGCGCCGTTCTCCCCGAGCAGGACGTGCACCTCACCCGCACGCACCGCGAAGTCGACCCCGTCGAGCGCGACGACGCCCGGGAAGGTCTTGGAGACGCCTTCGGTGCGCAGCAGCGGCGGGCCCGGCGGGGCGGGTTCGGCGGCGGCGTCCTTGGTCAACGGCTGACCCCTTTCCTGCGGTGGCGTGCTGGGCCGCTCGGCTACTCGCCGCATGACCGGCGGGGGACGAGGTCGGCGGTGAGGGTGACGGACCGGGCCGGGCGTCCCTCGATGAGGCTGACGAGGGCGCGCACCGCGCTGTGCCCGAGCTCCTCGGTGGGCTGGGCGATGGCGGTCAGCGGCGGGTCGGTGTGGAGGAACCAGGGGATGTCGTCGAAGGCGGCGAGCGCGATGTCCTCCGGCACGCGCAGGGCCCGCGACCGGATCTCGTCCATCGCCCCCAGGGCCATGAGGTTGTCGGTGGCGAACACGGCGTCCGGCGGGTCGGGGAGGTCCAGGAAGCGGGCGGTGGCCAGGCGTCCGCTCTCGGCCCGGAAGTCGCCCTCCTGCCGGTAGTGCCCGGGGGTGGGCAGCCCGTGCGCGTCGAGGGCGTCGAGGAAGGCGTCGAGCCGCTCGTTGCCGGTGGTGGTGGTCGACGGGCCGGTGATGACGGCGAGTCTGCGGTGGCCGAGCGCGTGCAGGTGGCCGACGAGCGCGGCGATGGCGGCCCGCCCGTCGGTACGGACGACGGGCACGTCCGGGCAGCCGGGTATCCAGCGGTCCACGAACACCATCGGCACGCCGGACCGGGCCACTTCGGCGACCTGGGACGCGTTGTCGTCCGTGGGGCTGAGCAGCAGGCCGTCGACGCGCCGCTCCAGCAGCGTCCGCACGTGGTGGTCCTCCAGCGCCGGCTGCTCGTCCGCGTTGCCGAACACGACGCTGTAGCCGTGGGCCCGTGCCTCGTCCTCGACGGCACGGGCCAGGGCGGTGAAGAAGGGGTTGAGCACGTCGCTGATGACGAGCCCCAGCGTGCGCGTCTGGTCCGTCCGCAGGGAGCGGGCGACGCCGTTGGGCCGGTAGCCGAGCGCCGTGATGGCCCGGTGGACGCGGTCCCGCGTGTCGGGGCGCACGGCCGGGTTCCCGTTCAGCACGCGTGACACCGTCGCCACGGAGACCCGCGCCTCGGCCGCGACGTCCTTGATGCCCGCGACACCCCCGCCGCCCGAAGAGCCCGTACCGCCCGGAGTGCCGGGTGTGACCGGTCTGCCCGCCACGTCAACAACCTTTTCGTCGTGGGGAGTTCATGGAAACGATTACATGGAGGATTGAAGACGATGACGCCGTCGCGGGGCAAGTCGGGGAAGCGCCCGGGGCCGGCCCCGCGCCCACGGCGTCCCGGACGGTCACCTCCCGCTCACCCCGCGCTCACGCGGCGGCGCCGACCCGGTCCCGCGCGCCCGGCGTGCGGCGCCCGGAGCGCGCGAGGACCCGGCCGCCCCTCGCCCGGTGTCGGCCGTCGGCGCTACGGTCGGTCACATGTCGTTTCAGCCCGCCGTGCTCGAAGGCGTCCTCGAGCGCGTGACCTTCGCCAACGAGGAGACCGGCTACACCGTGGCCCGGGTCGCCCCGCTGCGGCGCAGGGACGCGGGGCACGACGGGGACCTCCTCACGGTCGTCGGATCGCTCCTGGGCGCGCAGCCCGGCGAGTCCCTGCGGATGGAGGGCCGCTGGGGCTCGCACCCGCAGTACGGCCGGCAGTTCACGGTGGAGAACTACACGACCGTCCTCCCGGCCACCGTGCAGGGCATCCGCCGGTATCTCGGCTCCGGGCTGATCAAGGGCATCGGGCCGCGCATCGCCGAGCGCATCGTGGACCACTTCGGCACCGGGACGCTGGAGGTGATCGAGGCCGACGCGGCCCGGCTGATCGAGGTACCCGGGCTCGGGCCGAAGCGCACCCGGAAGATCGTCGCGGCCTGGGAGGAGCAGAAGGCCATCAAGGAGGTGATGATCTTCCTCCAGGGGGTCGGCGTCTCGACCTCCATCGCCGTGCGCATCTACAAGAAGTACGGGGACGCCTCGATCGGCGTCGTGCGGGAGCACCCCTACCGGCTCGCGGCCGACGTGTGGGGGATCGGCTTCCTCACCGCCGACCGCATCGCGCAGGCCGTGGGCATCCCGCACGACAGCCCGGAGCGGGTGAAGGCGGGGCTGCGGTACGCGCTGTCCCAGTCGGCCGACCAGGGGCACTGCTTCCTCCCCGAGGAGCGCCTCATCGCGGACGCCGTGAAGCTCCTCCAGGTCGACACCGGCCTCGTCATCACGTGCCTGGACGAGCTGGCGGCCGAGGAGGAGGGCGTCGTCCGGGAACGGGTGCCGCACCCGGACGACGTCGAGGAGCGGCTGACCGCCGTCTACCTGCCGCCCTTCCACCGGGCGGAGCAGTCCCTGGCCGGGCAGCTGCGCCGCCTGCTGCACACCCGGGAGGACCGGCTGCCCGCCTTCGCCGACGTGGACTGGGAGAAGGCGCTCGGCTGGCTGGCCCGGCGCACCGGCGCCGACCTCGCCCCCGAGCAGCGGGACGCCGTGCGTCTCGCCCTCACCCGCAAGGTCGCCGTCCTGACGGGCGGGCCGGGGTGCGGCAAGTCCTTCACGGTCCGCTCGGTGGTGGAACTCGCCCGCGCCAAGGGCGCCACGGTGCTGCTCGCCGCCCCCACGGGCCGGGCCGCGAAGCGGCTGGCGGAGCTGACGGGCGCGGACGCGTCCACCGTCCACCGGCTGCTGGAGCTCAAGCCCGGCGGCGACGCCGCCTACGACCGCGAGCGGCCCCTGGACGCGGACCTGGTCGTCGTCGACGAGGCGTCCATGCTGGACCTGCTGCTGGCCAACAAGCTGGTCAAGGCCGTCGCGCCGGGCGCACACCTGCTCCTGGTGGGGGACGTGGACCAGCTGCCCTCCGTCGGCGCGGGGGAGGTGCTGCGGGACCTGCTGGCCGAGGGCGGGCCCGTGCCCGCCGTCCGGCTGACGCGCATCTTCCGCCAGGCGCAGCAGTCGGGCGTCGTCACCAACGCGCACCGGATCAACGCGGGAACGCCGCCGCTCACCCGGGGGCTGCCGGACTTCTTCCTCTTCGCCGAGGAGGACACCGAGGCGGCGGGCCGGCTCACGGTCGACGTCGCGGCCCGGCGCGTCCCGGCGAAGTTCGGCCTGGACCCCCGCCGGGACGTGCAGGTGCTCGCCCCCATGCACCGGGGACCCGCCGGCGCGGGGGCGCTCAACGGCCTCCTCCAGCAGGAGATCACCCCGGGCCGTCCCTCCGTGCCGGAGAAGCGCTTCGGCGGCCGGGTGTTCCGGGTGGGGGACAAGGTGACGCAGATCCGCAACAACTACGACAAGGGGGTGGCGGGCGTCTTCAACGGCACGGTCGGCGTCGTCACCGCGCTGAGCCAGGAGGAGCAGACGCTCACCGTCCGCACGGACGAGGACGAGGAGGTCGGCTACGACTTCGACGAGCTGGACGAGCTGGCCCACGCCTACGCGGTCACCATCCACCGCTCGCAGGGCAGCGAGTACCCGGCGGTCGTGATCCCCGTCACCATGGGGGCGTGGATGATGCTCCAGCGCAATCTGCTCTACACGGCCGTCACCAGGGCGAAAAGGCTTGTCGTGCTGGTCGGCTCCCGCCGGGCGCTGGGCCAGGCGGTGCGGACGGTGTCGGCGGGGCGGCGCCACACGATGCTCGATCATCGATTGCGCGCGATGGGCGCCGAAGCGTAGCGTTCGTGCGGCACTCCGTGCCACTCAGGCGCCCTTCGGCCGACCCCGAGTGCACCGTCCGGCAGTTATTGAGCGACAGTGGACACAGTGGACCGGTCAGGGCACTCCGGTTCCACCTCTGAATCCCGAACGACCTTCGGGACGATTCAACAAGAGGGACGACGTCGGTGAGGGATGACGTGAGCGACAGCGGCAACGTTGAGAAGTCCGTAGTACTGCGGCACGGGGACAGCGAGTACAGCTACCCGGTGGTGGAGAGCACCGTCGGGGACTCCGGCTTCGACATCAGCAAGCTGCGTGCCCAGTCCGGTCTGGTCACGTTGGACTCCGGTTACGGCAACACGGCGGGCGTGCAGTCCGCGATCACGTTCCTCGACGGTGAGCAGGGCATCCTGCGCTACCGGGGATACCCGATCGAGCAGCTCGCGGAGCGCGGCACGTTCCTGGAGACGGCCTACCTGCTGATCCACGGCGAGCTGCCGACCGTCGACGAGCTGGCGGCCTTCCGGGGCGAGATCACGCAGCACACCCTGCTGCACGAGGACGTCAAACGCTTCTACGACGGCTTCCCGCGCGACGCGCACCCGATGGCGATGCTGTCCTCGGTCGTCAGCGCGCTGTCCACGTTCTACCAGGACAGCCACAACCCGTTCGACGAGCAGCAGCGCCACATCTCCACCATCCGGCTGCTGGCCAAGCTGCCGACGATCGCGGCCTACGCGTACAAGAAGGCCGTCGGCCACCCGGTGGTCTACCCCCTGAACGACCTGGGCTACGTCGAGAACTTCCTGCGCATGACGTTCTCGGTGCCGGCCGAGGAGTACGAGCTGAACCCGGTCGTGGTCAGCGCGCTCGACAAGCTGCTGATCCTGCACGCCGACCACGAGCAGAACTGCTCGACGTCCACCGTGCGCCTGGTCGGCTCCTCGCAGGCCAACATGTTCGCCTCCATCTCGGCGGGCATCAGCGCGCTGTGGGGCCCCCTGCACGGCGGTGCCAACCAGGCCGTGCTGGAGATGCTGGAGAGGATCAAGCGCGACGGCGGCGACGTCCAGTCCTTCATCCGCAAGGTGAAGAACAAGGAGGACGGCGTCCGACTCATGGGCTTCGGGCACCGCGTCTACAAGAGCTTCGACCCGCGCGCGAAGATCATCAAGGCGGCGGCGCACGACGTGCTGTCCGCGCTCGGCAAGTCCGACGAGCTGCTGGACATCGCGCTCAAGCTGGAGGAGCACGCGCTCAGCGACGACTACTTCGTCTCGCGCAACCTCTACCCGAACGTGGACTTCTACACCGGCCTCATCTACCGCGCCATGGGCTTCCCGACCAGCATGTTCACCGTGCTGTTCGCCCTCGGCCGGCTGCCGGGCTGGATCGCCCAGTGGCACGAGATGATCAAGGAGCCGGGCTCCCGGATCGGCCGCCCGCGGCAGATCTACACGGGCGTCGTCGAGCGCGACTACGTCCCGGTCGAGCAGCGCTGAGCACCCCGAACGGCCCACGACGGCCCCGGCTCCCTCGCGGAGCCGGGGCCGTCGCCGTGTTGTGATCCACATCACACCATCGGGGGTACAACCCTTCGTGGGTCCCCCGGGTCGAACCGGGTGACTGCGACACCCGGCGGAGTTGCGGTCACGGGCTGACGTGTCCGGGAGCTTTGAGCGGCCCTCCGGTCCACGCGCAGCCCGCAAGTACGCCCGGTCCGATCCCGTGGGGGGAATCGGAACCGGGAGGAGGGAACGCCCCGATCGCGAGCCCGTGGGGGGACTCGCGAGGGGGCGTTCTCCTTTTTCCCCGGCTTTTCGGCCGTCGGCCTTCAGGTCCGGCCGACGAGCTCGTAGCCCGCCTCGTCCACCGCCGCCCGGACGGCCGCGTCGTCGGGCTCGGCGGCGGCCGTGACGGTGACCAGGCCGGTGGACGCGACCGCCTTCACCTCCGTCACGTCGTGCAGGGCCGATACCTCGTCGGTGACGGCCTTCTCGCAGTGTCCGCAGGTCATACCGCTGACCCGGTACGTGATCGTGGTCCCGCTCATGGAGCCCTCCAGTCTGTCGCGATGACGTCGTGCGGCTTCATCCTATACCCCCCGCCCGTATGCGTTCCGGTCTACCGGGCTACCCCCGGCGTCCGCCGGCCCCGGGCCGACGGGTGACCCAGTCACGGATGGTGTCCGCGTACCAGAACGGCCGGCCGCCCTCCACGACGTCGGGTGCCGGCAGCAGCCCGTGCTTGCGGTACGACCGGACGGTGTCGGGCTGCACCCGGATGTGCGCGGCGATCTCCTTGTACGACCACAGACGACGGTCGGCCATGTCTCGGGACCTCCACAGGTGTGACGGCTGATGCGCTTCACCCTGTGCGGAAGGCGCGACACACCGTCACCACGACGCCGCCCTGTGCGCCGTTCGTGACCGCCCACCCGCGTAACGGTGACACCCGTGACGAACTGCTCGCCGCACAGCCCGGCCGTCCGTCACCCGTACGGATGCCCTCCGCGTCCGACGGGATCGCGCCGCGTCGGCTCAGGGGCGCCGCGCGGTCGCGTCTTCCGCCGTGCCCGGGCCGTCGAGGAAGCCGAGCAGTACCGCTGCCTCCGCGCGCAGCCGCGTCGCGCGCTCGGTGTACGCGGGCGCGGTCAGTCGCGCCGCTGCCGCCAGCCGCTCGTCGGCCTCCGACCGGACGATCTCCACCACACCGCGCTCGCTCAGCGCCTGCCGTGCCGCTTCGGTGGAGCCGACCCCCACGGGCGTGTCCTGGAGGGCCGCGGCGTGCGGACCGGCGTCGTGCACGGGTACCGCCTCGGCGTTGTCCAGCGCCGCGAGCGTCGTCCGCAGGGCGCTCACCGCCACCCGGTCACGGGCGCGCATGGCTTCGCGCAGTGCTTCACGCATACGAGGTCGCACCGACATGACCGCGACTCTAGAACCGGCGCCCCCGGGACCACCACGCGTTTTCGGTGGCGCACCCGGGCCCGGTGGGCGGGGCGCCGTATGCTCGTGATCATGGGTGGAAGGGCCACGGCCCGGTGGGCGGCGGCCCTGAAGGTCACCGCGCGCTCCGGGCTGCGGATCGAGCGGGCGGCGGTGACACCGCTGCTCGCGTTGCGCGGGACGTGCGGGGTGGCCGTGATCCTGGCCCTCACGCTCTGGCTGGGCTCGCCCGCGCTGGCCGTCTCCTCGGCCTTCGGCGCGTTCGCGTCCGGCATCGCCACCTTCCAGCGCAGCTGGCGTCCGCGCCCGGAGCTGGCGCTGGCCGCGGCGGCCGGGCTGTCGGTGAGCGCCTTCCTCGGCTACGTCCTGGCCGACACGCCCTGGGCGTTCGCGCTGATGCTGGGGCTGTGGTCCTTCGGGGCGGGCATGACGTGGGCGGCCGGGGCGGTGTCGGGCGTCGTCAGCGCGTTCACCGTGGCGATGATGCTGGTCGTCGTGACCCTGCCCGCGAGCGTGCCGGAGGCGGCCCAGCACGCGGCGATCATCGCGCTCGGGGGCGTCGTGCAGGCCGCGCTGATCGTCGCCCTCCCGATCCGCCGCTGGGGCGAGCGCCGGGAGGCGTTGGCCGACGCGCTCGTCTCCGTCGCCGTCTACGCCCGGCGGCTGCGCGCGGACCCCACGGCGCCCTTCGAGCCGGAGGCCCTGATGCAGGCCCGCCGGGCGGCGGCCGTCACGCCCCGGCAGGCCCGGCACCGCCCGCGCCAGTTGCAGGGCTACCGGTTGCTGGCCGACCGCTTTCGGCCCGTCCTGGCCTCGCTGGCGGACCCCGTGGTCGGCGGCGTCCCCGAGGGGCCGCCCCGCGAACGCGTCCGCGAGCTGCTGGACGCCGCCGCGACGGTTCTGGACGCGGTGGCCCGCTCGATCCGGCGCGTGGAGCCGGTGCGTCTGCCCGGGGACGCCCTCGACGTGCTGCGTGTCCCGGCGGACGGCCCGGTCCTCCCGCCCGGCCCGGCCCGCAGGGCGGCGCTGCGGCTCATCGCCCTGAGCGAGGAGCTGGTGGAGGCCGCGCAGGAGCCGGTGGAGGTGACCGGTCCCGGCCACCGCCCCTACCTGCGGCGGCCCGGCGTGCCCGGCCAGCTCCCGGTCCTCCTGCGGGCGCTGCGCCGGGAGCTGCGCGCGTCCTCCCCGGTGTTCCGACACGCCGTGCGCCTGACGGCCGTGGTCCCCGTCGGCTACGCGGTCGGCGAGGTGCTGCCCAGCCGGCACGGCTACTGGGTCGGGCTGACCGTCGTGATGATCCTGCGCCCGGACTTCTCCGGCACGGTCGCGCGCGGCGCGGCGCGGCTGGTCGGCACCGTCACGGGCGTGGCGATCGCCGGGGCCGTCATCGCGGTCACCGGCCCGGGGACGTACCTGGCCGCGGCCTACGCGGTCGGCAGCGTCTTCCTGCTCTACGCGCTCATGCGCACCGGCTACATGGTGATCTCCCTGTGCATCGGTGCCTACGTCGTCTTCCTGCTCGGGGTGGCGGGCGAGGGCTGGGCGCAGACCGTGCCGGAACGCATCCTGCTCACGCTGCTCGGCGGCGTGCTGGCGCTGCTGTCCTACGTGGTCTTCCCCGCGTGGGAGACGCCCCGGCTGCGCGAACGCCTCGCGGACTGGCTGACGGCCGTCACCGCCTACGCGGCGGCGGTGCAGGAGGGCTTCGGCGGGCCCGCAGGGCGTCGGCCCCGCCAGGTGCGGGAGGCCCTGCTGGACACCCGGGCCGCCCTGTTGGAGTGGGACCAGGCGGTCGCACGGGCCGACAGCGAGCCCGTGCGCCACCGCGGCCTGCCCCGGCGCCGGGCGGCCGACGCGCAGCAGGCCCTGGCCACGGTGGGGCGTGCGGCGATGCTGGCGGAGGCGCACCTCCCCCCAGCGCAGGCCGCGCGGGACCCCGGGGCCGCCGCGTTCGCCCGCGCGCTGCGGGACGCGGCCCGGCGGGCCGAAGCGGCGATCCGGGCGGGCGAGGCCACGGACTGGACGCCGGTGCGCGACGCCCTCGCCGCGTGGCAGCGCCATCCCCTCCACCCCGACGGTGTCGCGCTGCGCGCGGCCGAGTTGACCGCGGAGGCGCTGGAGGAGCTGGCCGACGCCGTGCGGCCGGGGCGGCGGTGACCGGCGTCGCAGCGGCACCGCCGCGCGGGGCCCTATCCTGGGCCGCCCTATGGACCGCATCCGGAAACGACGCCTCGTCCGTACCGGCCTGCTGCTGAGCCCGCTCCTCGCGCTGGTCGCCGTCCTCGTGCTGGCCCGCCCGGGCGGTGACGACACGGGGCAGGACCGGGCGCGTGACGCCTGCGCGCCGCTCACCGTCACCGGCTGGCGCGTCGACGCGGCGATGACCGGCGAGTTCGCCCGGTACGGCGACGACAACACGCGGACCGACGACTGGACCGGCGGCGACGGCAGCCGCTCGGTGCGGCTGCCCGACGGACGCACGCTGTGGCTCTCCGCCGACACCTTCCTCGACCGGGTGCACCCCGAGACCGCGCTCGGCGGACCCTCCCGTGACCCGTCGCCGGTCTGGGTGCGCAACGCGGGCGTCGTGATGGCGCCGGACGGCCGCCTGGAGCGGACGCTGCTGGGGCCCGGCCCCGGCGCCCTCTTCCCCGGCCTGGCCGCCGCCGACGGCCGGGAGGTGTGGCGCTGGCCCGCGCAGGGCGTCGTCGAGCCGCGTCGCCCCGGCTCGTCCGAGCGGGTGGTGCGGGTGCTGCTGTGGCAGCGCGAGGAGGGCAGCGACCCGTGGTTCTTCGGCATTCCGCGCGCGACCGAGGTGGCCACCCTCAGCCTGCCGGACCTGGCCGTCGAGTCCGTCGAGCCGATCGACGTCCCGGCGGCGACGGACCCGGCGCAGCGGGTGCTGTACGGGACGTCGGCGGTGCGGGAGGACGGCTGGACCTACGTCTTCGGCGCGGACGAGCGCACCGCGCAGGGCCGCTCGTCCCGGGCCCACGTGGCGCGGGTGCCCGACGGCTCGCTGGCCGACCGCACCGCCTGGCGGTACTGGGACGGCCGGGCCTGGAGCGCCGATCCGGGCGCGGCGGCGCCCCTGCCCGTCGGCGCCGCGCCGGGGGAGGACCCCGGGCGCGGCGCGAGCAACACCTACACCGTGACCCGGCGCGGCGACACCTGGCTGCTGCTCACCACGGACGCGGGCGGCCCGGACGGCCGGGGCATGACGACCGTGACGTCGTACTGGGCCTGCTCACCCCAGGGGCCCTGGCACGGCCCGTCGGACGCGCTCACGCCGCCGCTGCCGGACGGCGGCCGGGAGGCCGGGGCGGTGGTGTACAACCCGCAGGCCCACCCGGCGTTCAGCGGCGGCGGACCGCACGGCGGCCGGGCGCTGCCCGCCGGGGCGGACCTGCTGCTCGGCTACGACGTCAACGTGACGCAGTCGACCGCGGCCGTCCAGCGGGACGTGGAGCTGTACCGGCCGCGGTTCGTCCGGCTGGAGCTCAGCGCTTCCCGCTGACGCCCCCGTCGTCCTCGCCGTCGCGGCCCGAGGCGTCGTCGCGCGCGGCGTTCTCGCGGGCGGTCTCGGCGCGCGCGGCGCCCTCGCGGGCGGCCCGCACGGCGAGCTCGGCCTCCTCGCGCTGGTCGATGTCCGGGATCCCGTCGCCGTCCTCGTCGCGGTTCTCCTCCTCCCAGATCCTGCGGTAGTGCTTGTCGCGGATCTTCAGCAGGACGGCGGCGACGATCGCGGAGAGGAAGGAGGCGACCAGCACGGCGGCCTTCACGTGTTCCGTGGTCTCGGCGTCGTCGAAGGCCAGCTCGGTCACGAGCAGCGAGACGGTGAAGCCGATGCCGGCCAGCATCGAGATGCCCGCCACGTCCGACCACGACAGGTCGTCGCTGAGCTCGGCCTTGGTGAAGCGGGCGGCGAGGTAGGTGCCGCCGGTGATGCCGATGATCTTGCCGAGGAACAGGCCGAGCACGACGCCCACCGCCTCCGGCTCACCGGCCGCCTCGCCCAGGTCGCCCAGCGAGACGCTGACGCCCGCCGCGAAGACGGCGAACACGGGCACGGCGAACCCGGCCGAGATCGGACGCACCTGGTGCTCGATGTGCTCCGCCGGGGACTCCTTCTCACCCGGTCGCGTCTTGACGCGCAGCAGCATGCCCATCGCCACACCGGCGATCGTCGCGTGGATGCCGCTGCCGTGCATCAGCCCCCAGATGACCAGGGCCAGCGGCACGTAGACGTACCAGCCGCGCACGTTGAGCTTCTGGTGCAGCGCCCAGAACACGACCAGCCCGACGATGGCGCCCGCCAGGGCCCACAGGTTGAGCTTGGAGGTGTAGAAGAGGGCGATGACCATGATCGCGCCGAGGTCGTCCACGATCGCGAGGGTCAGCAGGAAGGCCCGGATGCCCGAGGGCAGGTTGGTCCCGATCACCGCCAGCACCCCGAGGGCGAAGGCGATGTCGGTGGCCATCGGCACGGCCCAGCCGTTCATGTCGCCACCGGTGCCGGCGTTCGCGGCGACGTAGAACAGGGCGGGCACGACCATGCCGCAGACGGCGGCCACCACGGGCAGCGCGGCGGCGGCCGGGTTGCGCAGCTCGCCGACGACCAGCTCGCGCTTGAGCTCGATACCGGCGACGAAGAAGAAGATGGTCAGTAGGCCGTCCGAGGCCCAGTGCGCCACGGACAGGTCCAGGTCGAGTGCCGCGATGCCGAAGTGGGCGTCGCTGACGCGCTCGTAGAGGTCGCTGAGCGGGGTGTTCGCGAGGACCAGTGCCACGATCGCGGCACCCAGCAGCATCAGGCCACCGACCGTCTCCGTCCGCAGCGCGTCGGCGAGCAGCCGTCGTTCCTTCAGCCCTGGTCGGGCGAACAGGCGGCGGTTCGGTGTCTGCTGCGTGGACGTCATCGATCGGCCTCCGGGCACAGGTGGTCACTGAGAGTACAAAGCGCGACGTGTCACGCTGCCGACCAGACTTCCCGGCACACCTTGAGAAATGTTGTTGACGCTGCTCCTAGGGCCTCACCGTACCCGCACGTCACGGCTTTACCGCAAGCGGAGATGTGACCTCCGCCGCACTACCGGTAGGTACGGCGGGGCCGGGGGAGGAGGCGGTCACGCCCGGTCAGGGGGCGCCGGTCCGGTCCTGGCTAGGGTGGTCCGTGCGAAGGGAGGGCCGAGGGTCGGCCCTCGGGGGAGGTGTCCGTGCGGCGGTCCGGGATGTCCAGCAGCTACCTGGGAGCCTACCCGGAACTGCTCGCCGAGGTCTCCGTGACCGGGCGGCTGCCCCGCCGGGACGAACTGGACGCCCTGCGCGTCCTCGGGGAGCGCGCCGCCGAGGACGGCCACCGGCTCCGCGAGGTCGTCTCCCTCATCGTCGGCGAGACGCGGGCGCTGTGGGGCACCCTGCCGGGCGTGACGCGTGCCGCCGGTCCGGCCGAGCGGGCCCGCACCGGCGACGCCATCCTGGCCGCCCTGGAGGCGGCCGTCGGGGCGCTGGGCGAGGGGCACGAGCAGGCCCGGCGGCTGGCCGTGCGCCAGGAGGAGGCCGAGCGGCGCGAGTTCATCGACGACCTCCTGCACGGTCGCAGCGACCTCGGCCGGCTGGCCGAGCGGGCCCAGCGGTTCGGGCTCCGGCTGACGCACACCCACGCCGTCGCCGTCTGCGAGGGCCACGAGCAGTACGACGACGTCCACCCGACCGTACGCCGCATCGAGCGGGAGCTGGTGGCCCGCTTCGGCGACCGCGACGCCCTGCTGACGACCAAGGACGGCCGTCTGGTGTGCATCGCCGCCAGCGGGGACGACCGCGCGGTGCTGAACGCCTTCGCGGTACTGGCCGAACGGCCCGGCCCCGGCTACGTCGCGGCACGCCGGGTGGCCCTCGGCCGTGAGCACACCGGGCCCGGCGGTGTCGTGCTGAGCTACGAGGAGGCGCTGGACGCCGTCCACGTGGCCGACCGGCTCGGGCTGACGTCCGTCCGGCTCACCGCGTCCGAGTTGCTGGTCTTCCCCGTCCTCCTGCGGGACCGCAGCGCCATCGCCGACCTGGTCACCACCGTGCTGGGCCCGCTGACGCAGGCGCGCGGCGGCGCCGAGCCCCTGGTGCGGACGCTGATGGCCTGCGCCCAGTCCGGCTACGTGAACGCCGAGGCGGCCCGACGGCTCGGCGTCGGCGTCCGCACCCTCACCTACCGGCTGGCCCGCATCCACGCCCTGACCGGCTACGACCCCGGGAACGCGTTGCAGCGCTACACCCTGGAGACGGCCGCGATGGGTGCCCGCCTGCTCGGCTGGCCCGAAGAGGAGTTCTGAGCCCGGGGCCCTCGGCCCTGATCGGTTGCACTCCGTTTCGGCACACGTGCGCATCGAAACATTGCCGGGATCGGGCAATGCGTCGTGGACACGTCGAGTGCCACCATGAGGGCACACCGCAGCCGGGAGGGGGCAGGACGATGGCTGGTTCCGCAGGGTTCCTGGACGCCGCGCTGGCGTTCCCCGCCGTCCTGTTCGGCTTCGCGCTCGTCGTCGTAGTCGGCTACTGGCTTGCGGTGTTGCTCGGGGGAGCAGGTGTACCCGGGGTCGATGCCGCTGAGGGAGGGGAGGGTATCGGCTCCGGGGACATCGGTCACAGCACCGGCTTCGCGGGCGGTCTCGCCGTCCTCGGACTCGGCGGCGCGCCCGTTGCCGTGGTGCTCTCTCTCCTCATCGCGATTGCCTGGTTCGTGTCATTGAGCGGTACCGCGCTCTTCGCCGCGAGCTGGCAGCGCCTCCTCGTCCTCCCCGTCGCCCTGCTCGCCGCCTGGGCCGGCACGCGCGTGCTCGTCGTGCCGCTGCGCCGTCTGGCGCCCGGCGAGCGCGGGGTGAACCGCGACGACTTCGTCGGCCGGGTGTGCACCATCCGCACCGGCCGCGTGGGCCCGGGCTTCGGTCAGGCCGAGGTGGCCGCCGAGGACGGCTCCACCGCCGTCGTCCAGGTACGGGCCGAGGCCACCGACGCCGCCCGGCTCATGCTCGGCAGCACGGCGCTGATCTACGACTACGACGCCGAGGCCGAGTTCTTCCGCGTCGCCCCCTTCGACCTCGCACCGGAGCCGGAACCCGGCCGCTGACGCCGCCTTCGTCCCGCTCCGCCTCTCACACGCACAGGGAACCCACCGCTATGGATGCCATCACCACGGGATTCGGCGTGCTGATCGCCGTGATCCTGCTCATCGCCCTCGTCCTGCTCCTCATGGTCGGCCGCCTCTTCCGCAAGGTGCCCCAGGGCAAGGCCCTCATCGTGTCCAAGATGCGCACGGTCGACGTGACCTTCACCGGCATGGTGGTGCTGCCGGTGCTGCACAAGGCCGAGGTCATGGACATCTCGGTGAAGACGATCGAGATCGGCCGCACCGGCAACGAGGGCCTCATCTGCCGCGACAACATCCGCGCCGACATCCGCATCTCGTTCTTCGTGCGCGTCAACAAGACGCGGGAGGACGTCGTCAAGGTCGCCCAGGCCATCGGCACCGAGCGGGCCAGCGACCGCGCGACCCTCCAGGAGCTGTTCAACGCCAAGTTCTCCGAGGCGCTCAAGACCGTCGGCAAGCAGCTCGACTTCTCCGACCTCTACACCAAGCGGGACGAGTTCCGCGACCGCATCATCGCCCTCATCGGCACCGACCTCAACGGCTACAGCCTTGAGGACGCCGCCATCGACTACCTCGAGCAGACGCCGCTGGCCAGCCTCGACCGGCACAACATCCTCGACGCGCAGGGCATCCGCAAGATCACCGAGCTGACCGCCGCCGAGCACGTGCGCACGAACGAGTACGAGCGCAACGAGGAGAAGGAGATCACCCGGCAGAACGTCGACGCCCGCGAGGCGGTCCTCGAACTCGAGCGCCGCCAGGCCGACGCCGAGATCCGCCAGCAGCGCGAGATCGAGACCGTGCGGGCCCGCGAGGAGGCCGAGACGGCCCGCGTCCAGGCCGAGGAGCGGCTGCGCTCCCACTCCGCGCACCTGAAGACCGAGGAGGCCCTCGGCATCCAGAACGAGAACCGCGAGCGCGAGGTCTCCGTCGCCAAGCTCAACCGCGAGCGCGTCGAGGCCGTCGAGCGGGAGCGGATCGAGAAGGACCGGCTGCTGGAGGTCATCGCCCGCGACCGGGAGACCGAGCTGCGCCGCATCGCCGCCAACAAGGAGGTGGAGGCGGAGAAGCGGGACATCGCCGACGTCATCCGCGAGCGCATCGCCGTGGAGAAGACCGTCGCCCAGCAGGAGGAGGAGATCAAGAAGCTCCGCACCGTCGAGGAGGCCGAGCGGGAGCGCCAGGCCCTCATCATCGCGGCGGAGGCCCAGGCCCAGGAGCGCCTGGTCACGGACATCAAGGCGGCCGAGGCGGCCGAGCAGGCGGCCAGGCACCGCGCCGCCGAGGAGCTCACCCTGGCCGAGGCCCGGCGCAAGGCCGCCGACCTCGACGCCGAGGCCACCCTGCGGCTGGCCGAGGGCAAGCGCGCCGACCAGGCCGCGAGCGGCCTCGCGGAGGCGGAGGTCCAGGAGCGGATGGCCGACGCCCTCGCCAAGACGCGTCACGCCGAGGCCGAGGCCGCCAAGGAGATGGGCCTCGCCGAGGCCGACGCGCTGCGGGAGAAGCTGAAGGCCGAGGCCGAGGGCCTCACCGACAAGGCCGCCGCGATGGCGGCGCTGGACGACGCGAGCCGCGAGCACGAGGAGTACCGCCTGCGGCTGGAGGCCGAGAAGGAGATCCGGGTCGCCGGGATCGAGGTGCACCGGAAGATCGCCGAGGCCCAGGCCACGCTGGTCGGCGCGGGGCTGGAGAACGCCAAGATCGACATCGTCGGCGGCGAGTCCGTCTTCTTCGACCGGCTGGTCGGGGCGATCTCGGCCGGTCGCGGCGTCGACGCCTTCGTCGGCAGCAGCGAGACCGTCCAGACGCTCGCCGGCGACTGGCTGGCGAAGGACGGCACGACGTTCCCCGAGGACGTCAAGGCCATGCTGAACGGCCTCGGCGCCGACGGACTGCGCGACCTGTCCGCCGCCGGACTGCTGACGAAGCTGGCCGCCGGCAACGGCCGGCCCACCGCCTGAGAGGCCGCGGCCCGGGGGACGCCCCCGGGCCCGGGGAGGGGCGGGTGGGCACCCGCCCCTCCCCCCGCCGCACCCATGACGAGGAGCACCGAGATGACCGGCGCAGCCCGGACGTTGGACACCGCCACCTACGACGTGCTGCGGGCCCGCATGACCACCGCGGCGCGGGACCTCCGCACCCGGGCGCAGGCCCTCAACACCCGTCGTGCCGAGACCTTCGGAGCCGGCGGCGTGGAGCTGGGCCGCAACAGCACCCTGCGGACCGAACAGCCGCGCGTGCCCTGCGACCTCGCCCAGGTCGGCGGGCTGCTCCTGGCCGGGTTCCACACCCCCGCCGCCCGGGCCCGGGAGACCGGGGTCGAGGACGTCTTCGCGCTCTACCGCATCGCGGACGGCGACGTCACCGAGGCGGGCGAGGACGCCCTGCCCGGCCTCCTGGACGGTGAGCGGTTCCGGCGCGACTTCGCCGAGCTGCACCGCTACTACCGGCAGGCCCGACTGCTCCGACTGCGCCGCACCGGCGACCTTCTGCTCGCGGTGTTCCGCACCGGGGACCGGCCGACCGACATCCGCGTCCTGCGCTGGCGCGTCGAGCCCGACGGCACACCCGAGTACGTCGACGCCAAGGGCGAGCGCGACCACCTCACCGCGCCCGCCCACGACGTGACCTGGGTCCCGGCCCGGCGCGAGGACCACATCCCCGGCCGCCACCCGCACCTGTCCGTCGACGGCGGCGCCCTGTACCTCTCCACGGTCGGGGGCGCCCTCACCCTCAAGGCCGACAACGACACCGAGACGGACGAGGGGTTCTACTCCGAGCCCGTGGACAAACCGCTCCAGGCGCTCGCCGACGCCGACGTGGCCCACGCCCGGGTCGGCCCGCTGCTCCTGCTCCGCGTCCGCCCCTACAACGAGGACGCCCACCGCCACCTCGTGTTCAACGAGCGGACGGGCGAGGCCGTCCGGCTCGACGGCATCGGGCTCTCCTGCCGCAGGCTGCCCGACGACGACGGCATCGTCTTCCCCGGCGGCTACTACCTCGCCACCGCCCCGGCCGGCTCGGCCGCCCGCACCTTCGACACCGACACCTCGGGCCTGGAGTACGAGAGCGTCCTGCGCGCCCCAGGTGGCGAGGACGTCCTCTACGTCTTCCACGCCCCGGCCGAGGGCCGCTCCCTGCTGCTGCCCTACCACGTCATCCGCAAGGAGGTCGTCACCCCGATCCCGGCCCACGGGCACGCCGTGTTCGAGGACGGCACCCTGGCGGTGCTGCGCACCCGCGAGGCCGAGCCGTCCCGGGCCCACCCGGTGCAGGTGTGGCGCACCCCCTTCGTCTCCGAGGCGCACGCCGCCGCCGCGCCACCCGCCCCGGGACCGCTCGGGCGGATCGGCAACGCGGAGCTGGTGCGCGGCATCGCCGAGACCCTGTCCGTGGCCCGGATGGCCGACGAACTGGCCCCGGCCGCAGCCGTCTTCGAGGCCGTCACCACCGCCTGCGCCCGGGTCGCCGACGCCTTCCCCTGGCTGGACGCCGAGGGGCTGGAAGGACTGCACGAGCCGCTGGCCGAGCTGGGCGGAGCGGCGGCGCAGGTCATCACCGAGTTCGAGCGGGTCGAGGAGCTGCGGGAGCGCGCCCGCGCCGCCGTCGCGGAGAAGGCCGCCGCCGTCACCGCGCTGGTGCGCCGGGCCCGGGGCGAGATGCCCGGCGGGGCGAGCGGCTGGGTGACCCTGCTGACCGAACTGCGCCGGGCCCAGGGCGGCGTGGAGCCGCTGCGGGAACTGCGCCACGCCGACCAGGACCGGGTGGCGGAGCTCGCCGACGAGCTCGCCGCGTCGCTGGAGGCCACCGGCCGCCGCGCGGTCGCCGACCTCTCCCGTCCGGAAGGCTTCGACGACACCCGCGCCACCGTCGACCGGCTCACGGACGAGGCGGGCCGGGCGGAGAGCGTCGCCGACGCGGACGTCCTCACCGAGCGGATCGCCGAGCAGGCGGAGCGGCTGCAGGCCGTCACCGACGTGGTCGGTTCGCTCCAGATCGCCGACGCCACGGTGCGGACCGGGCTCATGGAGCGGATCGGGGAGGTGCTCGGCGCCGTCAACCGGGCCCGCGCCGTCGTCACCGGACGCCGCCGCGAGCTGCTGGAGCGCGAGGGACGCGCCGAGTTCGCCGCCGAGTCCGCCCTGTTCGGGCAGGCCGTGGCCGCCGCTCTGGCCGCCTCGGGAACCCCCGAGGAGTGCGACGAGCAACTGGGCCGGCTGCTGCTGCGGCTGGAGGACCTGGAGTCGCGGTTCGGGGTCTTCGACGATTTCCTGGCCCGGCTCGGCGAGCGCCGCGAGGAGGTCTACGAGACCTTCTCCGCCCGCAAGCAGGCCGCCCTGGACGAGCGGGCCCGGCACGCCGAGCGCCTCGCCGACTCCGCCACGCGCGTCCTGGCCACCGTCGCCCGCCGCTCCGCCGCCCTGGCCACCCAGGAGGAGGTGGCCGCGTACTTCGCCGCCGACCCGCTCGTCGCCAAGGTGCGCACCACGGCCGAGGAGCTGCGCCGGGCCGGCGACCCCGTGCGGGCCGAGGAACTGGAGGGACGTCTCAAGGCCACCCGGCAGGAGGCGGCCCGGTCCCTGCGCGACCGCGCGGACCTCTACGACGCCGAGGGCGCCGTGCGCCTCGGCCGCCACCGCTTCGGCGTCAACACCCAGCCCGTCGACCTGACGCTCGTCCCGCAGGACGGGGCCCTCGTCTTCGCCGTCACCGGCACCGACTACCGGGCCCCCGTCCGCGACGAGGAGTTCGCCGCGACACGGGCGTTCTGGGACCTCCCGCTGCCCTCGGAGTCCCCCGAGGTGTACCGGGCGGAGCACCTGGCCGCACGGGTGCTCGCGGAGACCGGCGCCCGGGATCTGCACCGGGCCGCGCAGCGGGAGAACGGCCTGCTCGACGCCGTCCGGGCGGTGGCGGAGGCGGCCTACGACGAGGGCTACGACCGGGGCGTCCACGACCATGACGCCGCCGCGATCCTCGGTGCCGTCCTCGGCCTGCACGCGGAGGCGGACCTGCTGCGCTTCCCGCCCGCCGCCCGCGCCGCCGCCCAGCTGTTCTGGGCGTACGGCACCGACGCGGGCGTCCGCGCCGCGTGGACCACGCGTGCGCAGTCCCTCGCCCGCGCCCGCGCCGCGTTCGGGCCCGGACCGGCCGTGCGTGAACTGGCGGACGAACTGGACCGCGCGGTGGCGGACTTCGCACACCGTCACGGACTGCGCCTCGACGGGACGGCCGCCGACGCCGACGGCCCCCCGCAGACCGCCGCCGGCACGGCGGGCACCTACCTCGTCGAGGAACTGGCCCTCGGCGGACCCCGCTTCGCCACCGGTGCCGCCGCGCGGGCCCTGCTGGACGGCTTGCGCGCGGCGCTGGGCGGCGAGGGCTCCACGGAGGCCAAGGAGTTCGCCGAGGACCTGCGCGGCCTGGGCGACGACCTCACCGCCCGGCACCAGCTCGCCGGGGCCTGGCTCGCCGCCTTCGCCGACGCCCGCCGACTCGACGCGGCCGACCTCCCCGAAGCCGTCGCCGTCGAACTGTGCGGCCCCGCTGTGGAGCGCCGCGAGGTCACGGCCGCGCTGACGACCGCGGTACCCGGGCTGCTGGGCTCCCACCCCCGGCTGCGGGACGGGGAACTGCCCCTGCGACTGGACGAGTTCCTCGCCCGCACCGCCGCCTTCCGCACCCGGCACGTGCCCGCCCACCGGGAGTACATCCGGCGCCGCAACGCCCTGCTGGCCGCCGAACGCGACCGGCTGCGCCTGACCGACCTGCGCCCGCGCGTCATGGCGTCCTTCGTCCGCAACCGGCTCATCGACGAGGTCTACCTGCCGCTCATCGGCGACAACCTGGCCAAACAGCTCGGCGCGGCGGGGGCCGAGCGCCGCACGGACAGCCAGGGCGTGCTGCTCCTCCTCTCCCCGCCCGGCTACGGCAAGACGACGCTCATGGAGTACGTCGCCGCCCGCCTGGGCCTGGTGTTCGTCAAGGTGGACGGCCCGGCGCTGGGGCACGGCACGACCTCGCTGGACCCGGCCGCCGCCCCCGACGCCGCCGCCCGCCGCGAGGTCGAGAAGATCAACTTCGCGCTGGACATGGGCAACAACGTCTGCCTCTACCTCGACGACATCCAGCACCTCTCCGCCGAACTGCTCCAGAAGTTCATCCCGCTGTGCGACGCCCAGCGCCGCCTCGACGGCGTCTCCACGACCGACGGCCGACCCCGCACGTACGACCTGCGCGGCAAGCGCTTCGCGGTCGCCATGGCCGGGAACCCGTTCACCGAGTCCGGCAGCCGCTTCCGCGTCCCCGACATGCTGGCCAACCGTGCCGACGTGTGGAACCTCGGCGACGTCCTCAGCGGCCGGGAGCACCTGTTCGCCCTCAGCCACACCGAGAACGCCCTCACCTCCCACCCCGTCCTGGCCCCCCTGGCGGGCCGCGAGCGCGCCGACGTCGACCTCCTGGTGCGGCTGGCCGGCGGCGAGCCCGGCGCCCGGCCCGACTCGCTGAGCCACCCCTACGCGCCCGGCGAACTGGAGGAGATCCTCGGCGTCCTGCGCAACCTGCTCCACGTCCAGCGCACGGTCCTCGCCGTCAACGCCGCCTACATCGCCTCCGCCGGACAGGACGACCGCACCCGCACCGAACCGCCCTTCCGCCTCCAGGGCTCCTACCGCAACACCAACAAGCTCGCCGAGCGCCTCGCACCCGTCATGAACACCGCGGAGCTGGAGGCGCTGCTCGACGACCACTACCAGGCCGAGGCGCAGACCCTCACCTCGGGCGCCGAGGCCAACCTCCTCAAACTCGCCGAGATCCGCGGCCGCCTGACCGACGAGCAGCGCCGCCGCTGGGAGGAGGTCAAGGCCCGTCGGCTCACGGCGTGAACGGGGGCGTGGCGACCGGTGTGAGCCGCGACGAGGGGAGGACCGCCTCGTACGGCAGGCATCGGCCGCCCACCGGCAGCTCCCGCACCCCGCAGTCCGGAGACCGTGAGACACCCGGCACCGGCAGGGGCGGATACGGCCGGACGCCGCTCGGCACCGGCAGGGGCGAGGTGGTGCGGTCGGGCCGGAAGGGGTCCACCGAGGTGGCGGGCAGCGGCCGCACCGGATCGCGCTCCGGCTCCAGCTGACTCCAGCCGAACACCCCCAGCAGGGCGAGCGCGACGACGATGCCGCCCACGTTCACCCGACGCCCCACCTCCCGCGCCGGACGGCGTCCGCGCTCCCGCGCCGGGCGCGGGACCCGCAGCCGCGAGACCTCACCGGTCCGGGTCAGGGCGACGCCGGTGTTGACGCCGCACACCACGAGCAGGAAGCGCAGGCGGGCCGCCGCCGCCGGGTCCGTGACCGCCGCCGCGGCCAACGCGTGCGCCTCCCGGGCCTCCTCGTCGAAGGGGA
Source organism: Streptomyces chumphonensis (assembly GCF_014779715.1). Lineage (GTDB taxonomy): Bacteria > Actinomycetota > Actinomycetes > Streptomycetales > Streptomycetaceae > Streptomyces > Streptomyces chumphonensis. Next base: position 1,029,538 of record NZ_JACXYU010000001.1, on the reverse strand, counting down.
CCAGCACGCCCGGCGACGCCCAGCGCACACTCCACGCCGCCCGGCCCGCCGTCACCAGCGCCTGCCCCACCAGCACGGCCACCGCCCGCTGCGAGGACCCCGGAGCACCCCACCGGGCCGTGCCCCAGTCCGTCGCCGACAGCGCCCCGGCCAACTCCTCCCCGCGCCCCGCCTCCAGCAGACCGAGCACGCCGTCCACCGTCGGGAGCGGTGCCGAGCCCAGGAGCGCCAGCGCCCCGCGCAGGTCCTCCACGGCGCCGATGGCCTGCAACTCCACCGCGTCGTCCAGCCACTCCTCCCACGGCTGCACGACCGTGCGGTGGTCCGTCGGAGTCGGCAGCGCACGCCGGAGAGCGTCCGACAGGCCGCCCTCCAGGGCGCCGCCCTCCAGCAGCACCCGGCCCGGACGCGGGTCCGCCACCGCGCCGGGCGCCGCCCCCGACCGCAGCCGCAGAGCCCGCAGCCGGGCCGGGGTGGGCGGATGCGAGTCCAGCCGGGACCGGTCGCGTTCGGGCTGCTCGCGCCGCCACTCCTCCAGCGCCTCCCCGTACTCGGTGTCCGTGAGCATCGCCGTGAACGCCCGCACGGGATCGTCCGGAACCCGCCCGCGCGCGGCCATCGGGTCCAGGAACCGCTGCCGGAAGTCCCCCCACGCCGCCTCCAGCACGGGAACGGCGGTCAGCGCCGAGGCCATCGCCGCCGGACCCGCCACGGCGGCGGCCGCCGCGTCCGCCTCGAACTCCTGCCGCCGCCGCACGGCCAGCGACACGGCGTCGTACAGCCATCCGTAGGCGCCCAGCACCCGGTACTGGATCCCCGAGTACATCGCCACCACCGGGTTGCGGACCGCCGCCGCCACGATCCCCGACCTGGCCGTGTGCAGCGCCACCGAACCCCGGTAGACGGTGGCACCGAACCGCGTGTGCCGCCGAGCGTAGTGCCCGAGCTCGTGGCAGAGCACCGCCCGCACCTCGTCCGCGCGCAAGCCGGCCAGCAGCGGCAGTCCGATCTCCAACCGCCGCGAGGACACCCGCAGACCGAAGCGCGTGTCCTCGCTGACGGAGGCGCTCACGTCGGGCGACAGCCGGATCTCCGTCGGCTCCGGCGCGCCCACCCGCTCCGCGAGCTCCGCCACGGCATCCCACAGCTTCGGGGCCTGGGCGCGGGAGAGGCGCACGGTGCCCGGCGCCGGCTCCGGGACGCGGCCGCCGGCCAGCAGCCCGCGGAGCACCGCCAACACGCCGGGCAGCCCGAACGCCACAGCGAACAGCGGCATCGGCGACGTCAGCGGCCCCGGCCCGTCCACCGTCCACCACAGCACCCCGAGCGCCAGGGCGCCGTAGCCGAGCACCAGCCCCCAGGACAGCGCGTAGAAGCCCGCCACCAGGGCCAGCGCCAGGGCGCCCCGCCACGCCGCCGTCACTCCCGACCGCCTTGCCCGACGCCGCCCGGCCCCGCCTCGGCCGTCAGGGCGTCCCGCACGCGGGCCGCGACCCGCGGCCCGGCGGCCCCGCACCGGCGCAGCCACCCCTCCGCGACCGCCAGCGCCGCGCCCGCCCGGCCGCGACCGGACGGCTCGGTCCGGGTGGCCCGACCCGGCAGCACCACCCACGGTCCCCGCGGGCCGGAGGTCGCCAGCCCGTCCCGGCCGTCGCGCGGCCCGGCGGAGCTCTGCTCCCGCAGGTCCAGCAGCTTCTCCAGCCTCCTGCGGGCCTTGAAGACACTCGCCGCGACACCGCCCCGGCTGAGCCCCAGCTCCTCGGCGACGGCCTCCTGGGACAGGCCGTGCAGACAGTGCAGCACCAGCACCGTGCGCTGCCTGCGCGGCAGCAGCGCCAGCGCCGCCAGCACGGCGCGGGCCTCCGCCGTCTCCTCCACCCCGGCCGGGGCGGGTAACTCCAGGTCCGCGACGCCCGCATCCGCGCCGCGCATCCGGGCGTCGCGCCGCCCCGTCGCCCACAGGCGCTGCCGCACCACGCGGTAGACCCAGGCGTCCGGGGCGTCGTAGCCGCTCAGCCGTTCCCAGCGCCGGTACGCCTCCGCGTAGGCCTCCTGCACCGCGTCCTCGGCGTCCTGCCGGTGCCCGCACAGCAGCAGCGCCCGCGCGAACATGCCGGTGAACGTCCGGGTGAAGAAGACCTCGAACGGCTCCGCCCGTCCGCACCGGGAGGTGTCCTCAGCGTTCAGCGCGTCGCTCATCGCCGTCCCCTCCTCGGCCGGTCCGGACCGTCAGCCTGGCGTCCCGGTACTCCACGGTCACCTCGCTCCCCCGCGAGCGCAGGGCGCGGGAGAAGACACGCTCCCGCTCCCGGACGGCGAGCCAGTGCACCAGGACTCTTACCCCCGCCGCGCCGGCTCCCACCCCCGCGGTCACCATCAGTTGTTCCAGCATCACCCTGCCCTCCCGTCCGGCGCGTCCTCGCGTGGCCGTCGTGTCTCCCGTCACCCGGTAACAGCGCGCGGAGGGCGATCCGTTTACCGATGGGGGTGACCAGTGGGCGAATCCGCGGGCGGACGGAACGGCGGGGGACCACCGCGCGTCCTCCTGTACGCACCACCGCGCGGTAGGGGGACAGGTGGACAGGGTTTCCGTCGCGGAGCTGGGACGGCTGGACGACGTACGGGTGACGGCGGGCCGCCACCCGCTGCCGAGCATGCTCTCCCTCCTGGCCGACGCGCTCGGCGTCCGGCCCCAGGGCGTCCCGCCCGCCTGGCGCCGGGCCGTGGCGAGCGCCTGCGCGCCGCACGCGGCCGGGGTGCTCAGCCCCGCCGTCGCCCCGGGGACCCTCTGGGTGCCCGACGTCCTCGCCCCCTCGCCCCTGGGAGGCCGCAGGCCGGAGGAGGAGTTCGAAGCCATCCGGGAGACGCCCCCGGAAGCCCTGGCCGCCGACCTCACCGCCGACTTCCCCGAGGGCGTCCCCGTGCGGTGGCAGCGCGTCCTGGACCGCCCCCGGCGCTTCGTCGACGACTACGTCACCCTCATGACGGGGCTGTGGCAGTGGTACGCCCCGCACTGGCGCGGTGCCCGGGAGCTGATGGACCGCGAGGTCGCCCGGATCGGAACGGCCGCCGTCAGCGGCTCCGTCGCCGCCCTGCTCACCACCCTGAGCCCCCGCGTCTCCTTCGCCGACACCGTCCTCACGCTGCCGGACCCCTGCGGCCGGGCCGCCAGCCTCCGCGACCGCCGCGTCACCCTCGTCCCGCTGCTGTCCGGCACCGCCGCCTCCGTGGTCAGCCTGGACCGGGCGGACGCCATCTGGGTCGGCTACCCCCTGCCCGGCCTGCGGGAGGCGTGGGGAACCCGCCCCCGCGCCCCGCTGGCCCCCGACCCCCTCGAAGCCGTGCTGGGGACCATGCGCGCGCACCTCCTGCGGCACGCCCGCCACCACCCCACGATGGGACGGCTCAGCACGCTGCTCGTGTGCGCGCCCAGCGCCGTCACCCATCACTGCGGACTGCTCGAACGGGCCGGGCTCGTCCGGCGGGAGCGCCACGGGCAGCACGTGCGCGTCCTGCTGACCGCCCGGGGCCGCCACCTGCTCGCCCTGCTGACGGACTGAAGGCGTCAGGCCGCCGAGGTCAGGAACTGGGTGGTGGCCAGCTCGGCGTAGAGCGGGTCCGCCGTCAGCAGTTCGCGGTGCGTGCCCACCGCCCGCACCCGCCCGGCGTCCATGACGACGATCCGTTCGGCGCGGGTGACCGTGGACAGCCGGTGCGCCACCACGAGCACGGTCGTGCCGCGCGCCGCGTCCGCCACGGTGTCCCGCAGCGCGGCCTCGTTGACGGCGTCCAGCTGCGACGTCGCCTCGTCGAGCAGCAGCAGCCGGGGTCGGCGCAGGAGGGCGCGGGCGATGGCCACGCGTTGGCGTTCGCCGCCGGACAGCTTCGTCCCCCGGTGGCCGACCAGCGTGTCCAGCCCCTCCGGCAGCCGGTCGACGAGGGAGGCGAGCCGCGTCGTGGCCAGCACGTCCCGCAGTTCGGCCTCCGTGGCCTCCAACGCGCCGAACAGCAGGTTCTCCCGCAGGGTGCCCGACAGCACCGGCGCGTCCTGCTCCACGTACCCGATGGCCGCGCGCAGTTCCGGCAGCGGCCACTCCCGTACGTCCGTACCGTCGAGCAGGATGCGCCCCTTCGACGGTTCGTAGAACCGCTCGATGAGCGAGAACACGGTCGTCTTGCCCGCTCCGGACGGGCCCACGAACGCCGTCATCCCCTGCGGCGGCACCGTGAAACTCACTCCGTGGTGCACCTGGGGCAGGTCGTCGGCGTAGCGGAAGCGCACGTCCTCGAAGGTGACGGAGGCCGGCCCGGCCGCCGGCGCCGGCCGCCGCACCCGCGCGGGCGGTTCGGCGGGCAGCGCCCGCGTCTCCTCGATCCGGGCGATGGCCGCCGCGCCCACCTGGTACTGCGTGACCGCCCGCACGACCTGCTGGATCGGCGACATCAGGTAGAACACGTAGAGCAGGAACGCCACGAGCGTCCCCACGTCGATCGCCCCGGTCGCCACCCGGGCCCCGCCGAACGCCAGCACGGTGATGAACGCGACCTGCATCGACAGACCGGCCGTGTTCCCGGCGAGCGCCGACCACTTCGCCGCGCGGACACTCTGCCGCCACGACTCCTCGGCCGCCGCGTGCACCGCCCGCTCCTCGCGGCCCTCCGCGCCCGAGGCCTTCACCGTGCGCAGCGCGCCCAGCACCCGTTCGAGAGCGGCCCCCATCAGGCCGACCGACGCCTGTGCCTGCTTGCTGGCCCGGTTGATGCGCGGCACGATCAGGCCGATGACGCAGCCCGCGCCGAGGACCACCACCAGCGTCACGGCCAGCAGCGCCGGATCGACGAGCCCCATCATCACGAGTGTGGCGACGAGCGTCAGACCGCCGGTCCCCAGCCCGACCAGGGAGTCCGTCGTCACCTCCCGCAGCAGCGTCGTGTCGGACGTGACCCGTGCCATCAGGTCGCCCGGCTCGGTGCGGTCCAGCGCCGCTATGCGCAGCCGCAGCAGGTACGACGTCAGCGCCCGCCGCGCCGCGAGCACCACCGACTCCGCGGTGCGTTGCAGGACGTAGCCGCCCAGCGCCCCGATGCCCGCGTTCGCGACGATCAGCATCGACATCAGGAGCAGCGCGCCGCCGATCGAGCGGTCGGCGGAGAGGTCGTCGATGAGCCCCTTGGCGACCAGCGGCAGCGCGAGGCCCGTCGCCCCGGTCATCAGCGAGAGCACGGCACCCAGCAGCAGGGCCCCGCGATGCGGGCGGACGTACTCCAGCAGCACCCGCCAGGCGGGCCGGTCGGACGTGGCGGCAGTGGACAACGTGTTCCCCCCGGCGAGCTGGACGCTATGCACCGGATGGTATGCGCTGCCGCGGACACCCGACGGGCCGTGCCCGGCCCGGGACGGGTCCCGCCGGCGGCGTTCCGGCGGGACCCGGTGAGGTGCGGCGGGTCAGCAGCGCTGGTGCACGCCGCCGGTCTCGTCGCCCTTGAGCAGGCCGCCCCAGATCCACTCGCTGTTCGAGAGCTTGACCCACTTGTCGTGCGCGATCCCGTTGGCGGTGACCCAGCCGCCGTGCTTCCAGCACAGGCCGTAGGAGTCGAATCCGGCGGCCACGGTGTAGTTGATGTCGTGGTCGGTCGACGGCCCGTACCGGACGTTGCCGTGGATCCACGTCTCCACGTAGCCGCCCTGGACGCCGACGCTCCCGGCCTGCGGCCCGGCGGCCCCTCCCGCCTCGGCGGCGACGGCCGGGGCCGTCAGACCGGCGGCCGCCAGAGCCCCCGCCCCGACGGCTGTCGCGAGCCGGGCCACGGCCCGCTGACGCTTGCTGCGCATGGGTTCCCCTCCACATCACGCTCCGGGCCGCACGGTTCGTGCCCGCCCCTGTGGCCGCCACGTTCGCAGGGCCGACCCCCGGGCTCCAGACCTTTCCGAATACCTCGAAACGCGCCCGGTACGGGGGCGGCGTCAGGTGCGGGTGGGGGACCAGCCGTCGGCGTGCAGGCGGGCGGCGTCGGCGGGGCGCGTGTCGTCGAAGACGGGTCGGCCGCCGGACGTCACGCGCAGCCGGTCCACGTGGACGCCCCGGCCCTCGTAGCCGCCGTCGACCGCGTACGACCAGCGGACGTGCGTCGTGCCCGGGGGCAGCTCGGCTGAGGCGGTGAGCCAGCGGCGCCCGGAGTAGCCGTGGAAGGTGCCGTCGGTACTCCAGCGGTGCGCGTCCGCCGCGCGGGTGCGCAGGGTGAGGGGAACAGGTGAGAAGGAGGCGCCGTCGTCCGTCGAGGCGGCGAACGTGCCGACGTCGTAGCGGGGTTCGGTGTCGTACCACAGGTCGAAGGTGGCGCTCGCCCGCCCGGGGTGCGGGCGCAGGGGCGCCGTCAGGTGGGCGGCGTCGCCACCGGCGGGGTGGGCGCGCCAGGCCGTGCGGCCGCTCGTCGGGCGGACGGGGACGGCGCGGGCGAAGGCGCGGGTGGGGCGGCGCCGGTAGACGCTGTCCGTGCCGCGCTCGCGGGTGGGGTGGACGCGGTTCGTCAGCAGGACGAACACCATGCGCTGGAGCGGGTCGACGGTGACGCTGGTGCCCGTGTAACCGGTGTGTCCGGCGGTCACGGGCGTGGTGAGGGCGTCCATGTAGAAGCGCTGGTCCACCTGCCAGCCGAGGCCGCGCGGCGAGGCGCCGATGTCGGCGTTGTGGTCGGTGAGCACGGCGCGGACGGTGTCCTCGGACATCAGGCGGGTGCGTCCGTAGCGCCCGCCGTCGGCGAGCGTCTGGGCGAAGACGGCCATGTCGCGGGCGGTGGAGAAGAGGCCCGCGTGCCCGGCGACGCCGCCGAGCGCCCAGGCGTTCTCGTCGTGGACGCTGCCCCGGATCATGCCGCGGCCGGTCCAGGGCTGGTCCTCGGTGGCGGCGACGCGGTCGTGCAGCGCGGGCGGCGGGTTGAACAGCGTGTCGCGCAGCCCGAGGGGGCCGGTGATCCGGTCGGCGACGAGGGCGTCCAGGGGGGAGCCCGTCACCTCCTCCATCAGCACGGCGAGGGTGATCATGTTGAGGTCCGAGTAGGCGTAGCCGGTCCCCGGCGGGCGTTGCAGGGCCGAGGTGTAGATGGCCGCCATGCGGGTCGCGTTGTCGCCGTCGGGGTCGTCGGGCAGCGCGTAGAGGTTCAGCCAGGGCACCAGGCCCGAGCGGTGGACGAGGAGCTGGCGGACGGTGACGGCCGCCTTGGCCGGGTCCGACGCGGCGAAGGGGGGCAGGTAGCGGGCGACGGGGGCGTCGAGGTCGATGACGCCCTGCTCTGCGAGTTGCGCCGCGACGGTGGAGGTGAACAGCTTCGTCACGGAGGCCATGTCGAAGAGCGTGTCCTTCGCCATGGGAACCCACCGGTCGGGCGGCAGTTCGACGGGCTCGCCGCGCCGGTCGTCCCAGCCGGCGTAGCGCAGGGCGTGGCCGCGTGCCTCGTGAGCGACGATCACACCGTCCCGTACGGCGATGAGGGTGCAGCCGGGGAAGGACGGGGTCGGCCGCCCCGGGCCGGGCGTCAGGAACGACTCGGCCTCCGTCGTGATGCGGGCGACGTGGTCGGGCAGGAGCCCGACCTGGCGCGGCGTGCCGTACCGCAGGGGCCGGGAGACGGACGGGAACCGGATGTCGGCGGGGGTGACGGTGGGCGCCGAGCCGAGTGGCCGCGGGGCCGGGTGAGTGGCGGGCCGGCGGGCGTGTGCGGGCGCCGCGCCGAGCGCGCCCGCGGCTCCCGCCGCACCGACGCCGTACAGGAACTGCCTGCGTTTCATGGTCGGATGAGCCTTTCCGGGGGCGTGGGGGCGTGGGGGCGTGGCGTCAGCGGTAGAGGAGGTAGGAGCGGCGCAGTCGGCGGAACGCGCGCAGGTCGTCCTGCCACAGGGCGGTGACGTCGTCCAGGTCGGCGCCCCGCTCGACGGCGAGCCGCACCTCCCGGTCGCCGCTCAGCCGGTCCAGCCAGTAGCTGTCACCGCCGTCCTGGTCGCGCCAGCCGTAGGAGGGGAAGAGGCGCCGCTGGTCGATGACCAGGGCCAGCGCGGTGCGGATCGGGTCGAACGCGTCCGGGTCGGTGACCTGCACCTCCACGCCGCCGCAGGTGCGTCCCGCCCACTTCGAGAACGTCGGCTTGAAGTACGCCTCGCGGAACGCCGCGCCGGGCAGTGAGCGTTCGGTCAGGGCCTCCTGCCAGCGGTGGTCGAGGCCCGGTGCGCCGAGGAGGTGGAACGGCAGGGTCGTGCCGCGCCCCTCCGAGAGGGCCGTCGCCTCCAGGTAGCAGGTGCCGACGTAGAGCTGGGCGGTGGCGGCGGTGGGCATGTTGGGGGAGGGGGCGACCCAGGGCAGCCCGGTGGCGTCGTACCGGTCGCGCCGCCGCCACCCGCTCAGCCTCTCGACGTGCAGGTCGGCCCGCCGTCCGCCGGTGGCCTGCGGGACGTACACGTCGTTGAACAGCCCGGCGAGTTCCCCGACCGTCATGCCGTGCTGCTGGGCGATGGGCTTCAGCCCGACGAACGAGGCGTTCCGCGGCTGGAGGACGGGGCCGTGCGCCGCCCGGCCGGACAGCGGGTTGGGCCGGTCCAGCACGACGAAGCGCAGGCCGAGTACGGCCGCGGCCTCGATGGCCAGGTACATGGTCCAGATGTAGGTGTAGAAGCGGGCGCCGACGTCCTGGATGTCGAAGACCACGGTGTCCAGGCGTAGTTCGGTGAACAGCTCGCGCAGGGTGGCGGCGCTGTTGTAGGCGTTGTACACGGGCAGGCCGGTCTTCTCGTCGACGAAGAAGTCCTCGCCCTGCCCGGCCTGCGAGGTGCCGCGGAAGCCGTGCTCGGGCCCGAGCACGGCGACCAGGTCGACCTGGCCGTCACCGGCCATGACGTCCACGACGTGCCGCAGCCGCGCGTCCACGCCCGTCGGGTTGGAGATGACGCCGACGCGCTGCCCGGCCAGCGACGCGTACCCGCTGCGCCGCAGGGCGTCGAACCCCGTCCGTACCCGGCCCGGCGGACGCCGGGCCGGGTCGGCGGGGGCCGCGGCGGCCGGCGACCCCAGGGCACCGGCCGCCGCCACGGGGCCGGCCAGGACCGCCGACCCCGTGAGCAGACTCCTGCGTCGCATCCCCCGGTGCTCCTTCCCGCTCATCGCCGGTACCCCAGCCCGTGGCCGAAGGGGTACAGCGGTTCTCCGGGATCGTCCGCCGTGGGGATCATCACCGGCAGGGTGCCGCGCGGGGCGACCTCCCCGAAGAGCACGCGGGTGGCGGACTCCAGGGCGACGGCGCCGTAGGAGTACGTCGCCAGGTGCGTCGTCGCCTGCGGGTAGTGGGCGATGTCGTAGGGCCTGCCGACGGCGACGGTCACCACCGGCTTCCCCGTGGCCAGCAGCGCGCGGACGAGTCGCGCCTGGCCCGGCGCCGTGGCCGCGCCGCTGGTGGTGACGACGACGGCGTCGTGGCCCTCGGCCGCCGCCACCGCCCGGTCGACGGCCTCGGGGGTGGGGTCGCCGCCGGCCCAGTGCGCCGTGGCCGATCCGGCCCGGGCGTCGATGCGCTCGGCGAGTCGCGCGGTGGTGGAGGCGCCCCAGCCGGTGACGAGGACGCTGCCGCCGTCGTCGGCCAGCGGGAGCAGCCCGTCGTCGTTCTTCACCAGGGTCGTCGTGCGGTCGCTGATCCGCTGGGCGGCGGTCAGGTGGCGGGGCGGCCCGACCCGTTCGGCCACCTCGTCGACGTCGGCGAAGGGCCGCGCCACGATGCCCTGGTCGTGCTTCAGCTCCAGGACGCGCCGCACCGAGCGGTCGATCCGCTCCTCGGTGAGTTCGCCGGTGGTGACGGCGTCGAGGACCGCGTCGTAGGCCGTCGGCAGGTCCGGCGGCATGAGCAGCAGGTCCACCCCGGCGCGCAGGGCCCGGACGGGGACCTCCGCGTCGGGGTAGGTCTCGCGGACGCCGGCCATGGACAGCGAGTCGGTGACGACGACGCCGTCGTAGCCGAGCTCCTCGCGCAGCAGCCCCGTCATGATCGGCTCCGACAGGGTCGCCGGGGCGCCGGTCGGGTCCAGTTCGGGGAACTGGATGTGCGCGGTCATGATCGCGCCGACGTCGGCCCGCACGGCCTCGCGGAAGGGCGGCGCGTCGATCTCGCGCCACTCCTCCAGGGTGTGGTGGATGACGGGCAGGTCCGTGTGGCTGTCGACGTCCGTGTCGCCGTGGCCGGGGAAGTGCTTGGCCGTCGCCGCGACCCCGGCGCGGCCGGACTGGTAGCCCTCGACCTGCGCGGCCGTCAGCTCCGCCGCGAGGTGGGGGTCGCCGCTGAAGGAGCGCACGCCGATGACGGGGTTGGCCGGGTTGACGTTGACGTCGGCGACGGGCGCGTAGTTCTGGTTGACCCCGACGGCGCGCAGTTCGCGGCCGGCGATCCTCGCCGCCTTCCGGGCGTCGGCCGCCCGGCCGGACGCGCCGAGCGCCATGTTGCCGGGGAACTGCGTGGCGGGCGGTCCGAGCCTGCTCACGACGCCGTGCTCCTGGTCGGTGGAGATCAGCAGCGGCACCCGCGCCCCGTCACCGTCCAGGGCCGCCTCCTGGAGCCCGTTGGAGAGCCCGGCGACCTGTCGGGGCTCGCGCAGGTTGTCCGACCAGGCGAAGTAGACGACCCCGCCGAGGTGGTACTCCTCCACGGCCTCGCGGCCGTTGTCGACGCCGAGCCACTGCCGGTTGCGGGCCACGTCGTCGGGGTCGGTGGTGTCCGCCGTCTCGCCGTAGGCGTAGGTGACGAAGAGCTGGCCGACCTTCTCCTCCAGCGACATCCGGGAGAGCTGCCGGTCGACCCAGCCGCCGCCCGCGCCGCCGCCGCGCCCGCCGCCGTCACCGGCGAGGGCGGGTGCGGCGGTGAGGAGCAGGGCGCCGGCGGCCGCCGCGGCCGTGAGCGATCTGCGGAAGCGGTGGCCTGCTGGCTGCTGCCTGCCGTGCATGTACGGGTTCCTTCCGGGCGTGGGGGAGGGCGTCGGTGGGTGGTGGCGGTGGGTCAGGGGAGCCGGTCGGCCACCTCCTGCCGCAGCCGGGGCAGCATGTCCTGGAGGACGCCGGGGCAGAGGGTGTCGCCGAAGTCCTGGTGGCCGTGGATGCGGTGCGGCGCGATGCCGTACCGCTCGCACACGTAGGCGCACAGGGTGACGAGGACCTCCCACTGGGCGGCGGGCGGTACGGCTCCGTCGTGGTAGGAGCCCTCGTTGGCGATGCCGACGGCGCGGTCGTTCTGCCCGGAGGTGTGCGCCGCCATGACATGGCCCCAGCCCGCCTGGAGGGTGCTCAGGCTGCGGTGCCGCCCCTCGGTGAGCCAGCCGCCCCGGCTGTTGACGAAGTGGTAGCCGGTGTCGAGCCAGCCGTTGCGGTCCAGGTGGAGGTCCTGGACCCAGCGGGCGTGGGCGTGTGCCTGGGCGCGGGAGAAGTCGGAGGTGTTCGCGCTCACCGTGTGGTGGACGATGATCTTGTCGGGGCGTTGGGAGAGCACGCGGACCGTCCCGTTGGGCGGGCGGGCGTTCCACTCCCGCGTCCCGTCGATGTCCGGTTCGACGACGGCCGGTGCCGCGGCGGCCCCGGCGGCCGGCAGACCGGCGGCGGCCAGGCCCGTCGCCCCGGCGATCAGCAGGCCGCGCCGGCTCAGGTGGGGGTGGTGCATGGAGCCTCCCTCGGATGACGCACGCCGGGGCGGGCCGTGGCGGTGGCGACCCGCTCCGGGTGTGCGCCGATCGGTCCGGCGGTCAGGCCGTGTTGTTGGCCAGGGCGAGCAGGCGGCTCATCGAGCCGTTGAACTTGTTGCGGTCCACGTCGCCCGCGACGCCGCCGACCCGGCCCGTCGCGGTGTACTGCCAGATCGTCCAGGTCGGGAAGCCGCTGGGAACGGTGGGGCTGCTGACGCCCCAGTGGGCGATCCACAGCGGGGCCTTGTCGGACATGCCGGTCCACCGCCCGGTGCAGGTGTTCCACCAGCTCGCCGTGGTGTAGATGACCACGTCGCGGCCCGTGCGCGCCCTGTAGGTGGTGGAGAAGTCGTTGATCCAGGTGCGCATCTGCGTGGTGGAGAGGCCGTAGCACATGGCCCCGGAGGGGTTGTGCTCGATGTCGAGGACGCCGGGCAGCGTCTGGTTGTCGCGGGACCAGGCGCCGCCGTTGCTCGCGAAGAAGTTCGCCTGCGTGGCACCGTTGGAGTAGTTGGGCCGTGCGAAGTGGTAGGCCCCGCGGATCAGCCCCGCGTAGTAGGCGCTGGTGTAGTTGGCCCCGAAGCGCGAGTCCTTGAAGCTCGTCCCCTCGGTGGCCTTGATGTAGGCGAAGTCGATGCCCGCGGCCTTCACGGAGTTCCAGTTGATGGAGCCCTGCCAGTGGGAGACGTCGATGCCCTGGACGCCGCTGGTGTCGGCGGGCGCGAGGGTGCCGCCGTCCCGGTCGCCGCCGGGAGGGGTGCCCTGCTCGATGCGGGTGCCGACGCCCATGTAGGCCTCGCCGGGCTGGATCCGCTCGCCCGGGCCGGGCGGCTGGGCGGCGGAGGCGGGGACGGCGAGGGTGAGGACGAGCGCGAGGACGGCGGTGAGCGTGCCGCCGAGAGCGGCCGCGCGGGCGGCCGTCCCGGACCGGGCTCTGCGGCGGTGGGGGGAGCGTGAACTGTTCGCGGGCATGACTGCCTCCTGGCGCGATGTGGGGGTGGGCCGGGATGGTGCGGCGTTCAGCGCGCGCGCCGTTGGCTTTCGCCATGAGCACGCCACGATTACTGCACGCGCGTAGACCGGCGTAAAGAGGCTGCGGGAACGCCCGATGGTCCAGACCTCTGGGGGTTGGCCTGAACAGGACGTACGCGGCCCGCCCGGGGCGAATTTTCGTCCCGCCCGTGCGCGTCGCCACCGCCGCGTGCCGTCCCGCGGCGTCCGCTCACCGGACACCGGACCCGCCGCACCGGTCACCGGACCCCTCGCCCCCGCGCGCGGGACGCGGCGGTATCCTGCAACGGCGTCCCCGAGGTGGTACGCGGTGCACGAACAGGAGGTGGCGTCCATGATCATGCGGAAGTGCGGCGAACCTCCCAGTCGGTCACCGCGCGGCGCCGACCTCCGCTAGCACGGCAGTGCGACAGTGGGCGGTGCCCGCGGTAGGCCCCCGGTGCCCGACCCCGACCACACCGCAGTGCTGAGGACGTTTCCATGCCGCAGAGCCCTGTCGCCGACGACCTCCACCCGGAGCTGCCCGAATCGCTCCAGGACATAGTGGAGAACCAGCACCTGCACACCGCGCTGGAGTGGCTGGAGACCCACCAGCCGCACATCATCGCCGACGAGCTGGCGCGCATGGACAACGTGACCGCCGGCATCGCCTTCCGGCTGCTCGACAAGGACCGGGCGCTGACGGTCTTCGAGGAACTGGAGCCCGTCGACCAGCAGGCCATCCTGGAGGGGCTGCGGGACCACACCTTCCGGGACCTGGTCGAGGGCATGGACCCGGACGACCGCGCGCGGATGCTGCGCGAGGCGCCGGCCAAGGTGGCCAAGCGGGTCCTGGCCGGGCTCAGCACGCACGAGAGGCGCATGACCGCGGCCCTCCTCGGATACCCCGAGGGCTCGGTCGGCCGCTACATGACGCCCGAGGTGGTGGCGCTCTCCCAGGACCTCACCGTGGAGCAGGCCCTGCGCACCGTCCGGGAGAAGGGCGCGCACGCGGAGACGGTGTACACCCTCCCCGTCGTCGACCGCAGCCGCCGCCTCACGGGCATCGTGGAACTGCGGGAGCTGGTGCTGAGCCCCCCGGACGCGATGGTCTCCACCCTCGTCGTCACCCGGCCGACGTTCGCGCGCGCCGCCGACTCCGCCGAGCAGGCCGCCCGCCTCATGCGCGAGACGAACGACCTGAACCTGCCCGTCGTCGACAGCGAGGACCGGCTCGTCGGCCTCCTCACCTTCGACGACGCCGACGAGCTGATCGAGGCGGCCGACACCGAGGACATGGCACGGCAGTCCGGCTCCGCCCCCTGGGCCGGCCACTACATGGCCGCCGGGGTGTGGCAGCTCGCCCGCTACCGCGCCCTGTGGCTCTCCCTGCTGCTGGTCGCCGCCACGCTCACGGTCAGCGTGACGCGCGCCTTCGAGGGCACCCTCGAACAGGTCGCCGCGCTGGCCATGTTCATCCCCATGCTCATCGGCGCCGGCGGGAACGCGGGCGCCCAGGCGGCCACCGCCTGCGTGCGCGCCATGGCCGTCGGCGAGGTGCGCGGCTCGGACCTGCTGAAGGTCATATGGCGTGAGTGCCGCGTCGGAGTGGTGCTGGGGGGCCTGCTGGCCGTCCTCGGCGTGGGGGTGGCGGTCGCCTTCGTCGGCGCCAAGGTCGCCGTCGTCGTCGGTGTGACGCTGGTGCTGATCTGCGCCTGGGCCGCCACGATCGGCGGGACGATGCCCCTCCTCGCCAAGCGGCTGCGCATCGACCCGGCCGTCGTCTCGGCCCCCATGGTCACCACCCTCGTCGACGCCACCGGGCTCGTCATCTACTTCGTCACCGCCAAACTCGTTCTGGGCGTGTGACGTTGGGCGTCCTGGCCGAGGTGGGGCCGGGGTGACGCGGGCGGTGTCGACCACGTAGGTTCGAGGCATGCCGGACGGAAAGCTCTGGGCGATCAGTGACCTGCACGTCGCCTACGAGGACAACCGCAGGATCGTCGAGCGGCTGCGCCCGGAGTCCGACGACGACTGGCTGATCGTGGCCGGGGACGTCGGGGAGATGATGGCCGACATCGGCTGGGCCCTGGACCTCCTGCGCCGCCGCTGGGCCCGGGTGATCTGGGCGCCGGGCAACCACGAGCTGTGGACCCCCAAGCAGGATCCGGTGCGGCTGCGCGGCGAAGCGCGCTACCTGCACCTGGTCGAACTGTGCCGCTCCATGGGGATCCTCACCCCGGAGGACCCCTACCCGGTGTGGACGGGCCGGGGCGGCCCGGTCGTCGTCGCCCCGCTGTTCCTGCTCTACGACTACAGCTGGCGCACGCCCACGGCGCGGACCAAGGAGCAGGCGCTCAAGGAGGCGTACGACATCGGCGTCGTGTGCAGTGACGAGTTCCTGCTGCACCCCGACCCCTATCCGACGCGGGACGCCTGGTGCCGTGCCCGCGTCGCCGCGACGGAGCAGCGGCTGGCCGCCTGCGACCCGCAGACGCCGCTCGTGCTCGTCAACCACTGGCCGCTCGTCCGCCGGCCGACGGACATCCTGCACTTCCCGCAGTTCGCGCAGTGGTGCGGCACCGACCTGACCGCCGACTGGCACCGGCGGTTCCGCACCCACACGATGGTCTACGGCCACCTGCACATCCCGCGCAGCACCCGGTACGACGGGGTGCCGTTCGAGGAGGTGTCGGTCGGCTATCCGCGCGAGTGGCGGCGCCCCCGGCATCCGAGGAACGTGCCCCGGGTGATCGTGCCCGCGTCAGCGGACGGTGAGCTCCAGGTCTGACTCCGGCCGCAGGTCCAGCGGGAGTTCCTGGCGGCGGGAGATGTCCAGCTTGCGGTACACGCGGGTCAGGTGCTGCTCCACCGTGCTGACCGTGACGTACAGCCGGGACGCGATCTCCCGGTTGGTGTAGCCGTGCGCCGCCAGCGCCGCGACCCGCCGCTCGGACGCGCTGAGCAGCGCCGCCGCCCGCGCGCCCTCGTCCGTCCCGCCGGTCCCGGCGCCGGTGCGGCCGGGCTCCGGGGGCGGTCCCCCACGGGCGCCGACCGGGCGGGGGAGCGGGGCCGGGCGGCCCGCCGCCCCCGGGTCGATCGCCGCGCACAGCGCCTCGGCGCCGCACGCCTGGGCCAGCCCCCAGGCCCGCCGCGCCAGGGCGCCCGCGCGGCCCGAGACCCCCTGCGCCCGGAGGGCGGACGCGAGGTCCACCAGCGTCCGGGCCAGCTCCAGCCGGTCCCCGGACCGTCCGAGGGCGTCGGCGGACTGCTCCAGGAGCCCGATGCGGCGGCGCGGTTCCACACTTCCCGCCCACGCCCGCAGGGCCACCCCGCGTACCCACGGCACACACCCCTCCGGGCCCGCCAGCTGCTGCCGCGCCAGCTGCTCGGCCTGCACCGGTTCCCCGATCCGCGCGAGCGCCAGCGCGGCGTCCGAGCGCCAGGGCAGCACCGAGGGGCGGTCGGCGCCGCGCAGCCGTGCGAGCCGTCCGGCCTCCAGGAAGTCGGTCAGCGCCGCGTGCGGCTGACCGGTCGCGAGGGCGTGCCGGCCCCGGGCCCGCAGGTAGGCCGTCCCCGGAACGGAGCCCAGCAGCTCCGTGCGCACCGGCCGGGCCAGCATGCGCGCGGCGGCGGCGTGCCGGCCCATGCCGGTGCGCGCCAGCACGAGGGCGGCCGTCGGCGCGAGGACGAACGCGTCGCCGTCGTCGCCGTCGTCGCCGGGGAGGCAGGACAGGGCCGTCAGCGCCGGCCGCTCGGCGTCGCGCACCCGGCCCTGGCGGAGCAGGAGTTCCGCGTGCAGGGTGCCGAAGACGGCGACCCAGCCGGGCACGCCGCGTCGGGCGGCGAGGTCCTGGAGCTCCGCGCACCGCGTCACGGCGCGGCGCGGTTCGCCGGCGTGGGCCAGGGTGCGCAGCGCACGCGCCAGCCGCCCCACGGTCGGCCCGCCCAGGGGCGTGTCGCGCAGCACCCGCTCGGCGTCGGCCACCTGCCGCGCCGGGCCGTCGTCCCGTTCGCTGAGCGTCATACCGGCCAGCCTGCCCGGGCCGCCCCGTCCGCAGGGTGACCGCGGGACCGGCCCCGGCCGACGGGTGCGTGAACAACGGCCCAACGGCGCGTCCGTCCCCCGGCCCCGGCCGGGGGACGGACGCGGGCATGCGGAACGGCCGGGCCGCATCCCCACATGCGACCCGGCCGTTCACGCCCCTTCGGAAGGGGTCACAGGCGCTGCCAGAGGGCGGGGACGTTCGGGGGCTCCCAGCCGGTCATCGAGCGGTGGCCCTGGAGGCACCGGTAGGTGGCGGAACCGTAGGTGACCGTGTCGCCGGCGCTGTAGTTGGTGCCGGCCGACCACGTGCCGCCCGGGTCACCCGGGTCTCCCGGGTCGCCGGGGTCGCCCGGGTCGGTGGTGGTCTTCAGGGTGAGCCCGTAGGCCTGCAGGATCTCGTTGATGGGCTGGTGGTAGGTCGTACCGCCGGTACGGCAGTTGCCGGAGCCGCCGGAGGTGACGCCCTGGGCCTGGCTGCCCGAGATGTAGGAGCCGCCGGAGTCGCCGGGCTCGGCGCACACGGAGGTGCGGGTGACGCCGGTGATCGTCCCCTCGGGGTAGGTGACGGAGGTGTTGTGCTGCTGGATCGTGCCGCAGTGCCAGCCGGTGGTGGAACCGGAACGGCAGATCGAGGCGCCGACCGGGGCCTGCGTGGAGCCGGTCACCTGGATGTTGGCGCCGCCGGAGCCCTTCACGTACGGGGTGGCCGTCCAGTTGGAGTTGGTGGCGACCCAGGCGTAGTCGTTGCCGGGGAAGGACGAGCCCTGGAAGGAGCCCTGGGAGACCTGGTTGTAGCCGGAGGTGGTCGTGCCGGTCCGGCCGCAGTGCCCGGCCGTGGCGAAGCCCTGCTGCGAGCCGCGCGTCACCGGGAAGCCGACCGAGCAGCGCCCGCTGCCCCCCATGTAGTAGGCGTCGCCGCCGCGCAGGTCGTAGAGCGCCCGCGGCTGCTCGTCGGACCGCACGACCTTGACCAGGTCGCTGTCGGCGCCGCTGGCGGCCACGAAGTCCCGTGCCTGGGCGGGCTTCGGTGAGTGGACGACGACCGCGTTCGAGGTGACGTCGACGAACCAGACGGGCGCCGCCTCGGGCGCCTTCTTGACGGCGGCCCGGTCGAGCTGCGCCTTGACGGCGTCCAGCTCGGCCAGGGTGTGCCCGACGACCTCGGCCCGGGCGCCCTCGGCGGTGATCCGGCCGGCCTCGGCCGCGTCGCTCGTGGCCACGGTCAGCCGGGCGTCGTTCCCGCTGACCCAGGCACCGGCGAAGCTGTCACCGAGCGCGCTGCGCAGGGCGGCCGCGTCCGCGGTGGCCCGGCTCTCGGCGGCCAGGCGCCGCTCGGCCTGGTCCTCGCTGAGGCCGAGGTCGCGCTGGAGCGCCGTGAGCAGCCCGGGGTCGGCGACGGGAGCGGACGGGGGCCTGACCGGGGCGGGTTCGGCCGCCGCTATGCCCGGTTGCCCGGCCGCGACAAGGGCGCCGGCCGTGAGCACGGCCGCGCAGACGCCCTTGAGGGTTCTGTGGAGCATGAGTCTCTCCTCGGTTTTCGGGGGGTGCCCGAAACCGTAGGCGTGGGCACGACAAGTTAAGGAGAGCTCAGCTCACCCCCTGTCCCGGCGTTATGGGTGGGGCGCGACCGCTGCTCCCTTCGAGGCGGCGGCCGAGGGGGCGGACGCAGCGGTGGCCGAGGGGGCGGCCGAGGCGGCCCGGGCGGCCGCCTCGGCGTAGGCGGCGCGGGTGTGGCCCAGCACGGCCTGGGCGGCCTCCTGGTCCTGGGCGTCCGGGTGCCACCCGAGCAGGTGCCGCCAGCGCAGCGGCGCCCCCGCCAGGGGCCGCGTCACGATGCCGGGCGTGGGCGGGAACGTCGCCCGGCACAGCCCGACCGCCCGGCCGACCTGCACGAGGTGCACGCACGACGCCGTGTCCGTCTCGTACACGGAGGCCGGGGTGAAACCGGCCCGGGCGCAGGCGGCGGCGAAGCAGTCGGCGAAGCAGCCGTCGCCCGGCACGTCCACCCAGGAGGCGTGCGCCAGGTCGGCCAGCGCCACCTCCTGCCGTGCCGCCAGGGGGTGGTCGTGGACGAGCATCACGAACACCGGGTCCGTGCCCACCTCCCGCCAGGCCAGCCGGTCGGCGGCGGGCGGTGCGCTTTCGCCGCAGGTGCCGATCAACGCGAAGTCCAACCGTCCCTTTCCGACGCACTCCGCGATCTCCCGCTCCGACCACGACGCCTGTGTGGTGACGGGCACGCCCGGATGCGCGGTCGCCAGCCGGTCCACCAGCCCGCCCAGCAGCGGGCCGTGGGTGCCGCCGAGCCGGAAGCCGGGCACGGGCCGCCGTCCGTGCGCGAACCGCACGGCCTCCTCCTGGAGTTCGGAGACGGCCGGCAGCACGACGCGGGTGCGGTGCAGGACGAGCTCGCCCAGCGCCGTCGGCCGCACACCGTGCCGGGACCGCTCGAAGAGCCGACCGCCCAGCATCCGTTCCACGCGTTTGAGCTGGGCGCTCAGCGCGGGCTGGGCCAGCCCCAGCGCGGCGGCGGCCTTCGTCAGGCTGCCCGCCTCCGCGATGGCCCGGATCGTCCTCAGATGACGCAGCTCCAGCTCCATGACCGGAGCTTGGTCCAGACCATGGAAAACGGCAAGGGTCAGAGCCGGGTTCCGAAGACCTGGGTCCACCACGGGCCGCCCGACGCGCTGTGCTTGCCGACGCCCATCTCCTCGAAGGAGCAGTTCAGGATGTTGGCCCGGTGCCCGGGGCTGTCCATCCACGCCGCCACGACGTCGGACGCGCTCTGCTGGCCCCGCGCGATGTTCTCGCCGTAGGTGCTCCAGCTGTAGCCGGCCGCCGAGATCCGGTCGCCCGGATCGCCGCCGTCCGGGTCCGTGTGGTCGAAGTAGTCACGGGCGGCCATGTCGGCCGAGTGCTGCGCCGCGGCCGTCTCCAGCCGGTCGTTGTGCCGCACCGGACCACAACCGGCCCGCGCCCGCTCGGCGTTGACCAGGTCCACCACCTGCCCGCCGCCCGGCGGGCCCGGGGCCGGCGGCTCCGGCGTGGCGGGCGGCTCCGGACGCTCCGTCGTCTTCCGGGGAGTCGGCGGCGGGCTCGGCGGGCTCGGCGCGGTCCGGCTCGGCGAGGGGGACGCGCTGGGACTCCCGGAGGGCGAGGCCGACGGCGACTGTGAGGCGGGGGAGGACGAGAGCGCCCCCTTCAGCAGCGGCGCCTCCGCCTCCACCGGCGGCTTCTGCGCCGACGGCTCGGGCCCGCCGCCCGGCCCCAGGACGACGACGCCGATCGCGCCCCCGACCACGAGGACGGCCACCGCCGAGGCCGCCACCGTCCGACGGCGTGCTCCCGGCCGCCGCCGGGTCCCCGGGCCGCCCGCGCGGTGCGTCCCGCCCGCCCGGTGCGCCCCGCCCCCGCCGCCGGGCACGGCCGCGCCGAGGGGGCCCACGTCGGACCCGCCCGGCACCTCCGCGTCGTGGGCGGCGAGCACGAGGGAGTCCGTCGCGTCCGGCCCGAGCACCGCGAGCAGCCCCGCACTCACCGGCACCAGCCCCAGCGCCGCCAGCAGCCGCTCGGCGGGCACCAGCCCCGCCTGGTGACCGGAGCACACCGTGCACGCCCGGGCGTGCCGGGCCAGCCGCTTCCGCCACAGCGCCGAGGGCCGCCCGTCCCACCCGGCCACCGCGTCCTGGAGCAGGACGCAGCGCGGCACCGCCGCCAGTGCCCGCACGACCACCCGGGCGATCTCCAACTGCGCCTTCATCCGCTGCACCCGCACGGCCGTGTGCTGCGGGGTGAGCTCCATCGCCCGCGCCACCTCCTCGCGCGTCAGCTCCTCCGCGGCCTCCAGCCACCACAGGGCCAACAGCGCGCGGTCGTCCGGGTCCAGCCACCGGGTGGCCTCCGCCACCTCCTGGCGCTGCCCGGACAGGCCGAGCCGGATGATCGTCAGGTCGACGAAGTCCGCGCCGGGATCGGCGACGTCCCACGCGTCCTGCAGCCCGCCCTCGTCGGGCGCGCTCCGGCGGCCCTGCCGCAGGTCGCGGATCCGGTTGGTCGCTATGGCCACCAGCCACGACCGGAAGCTCTCCGGCTCCCGCAGGGAACCCAGGCCCTGCAACGCGCGCACGAACGTCTCCTGCACCACGTCGTCGACGTCGGCGTGCCCGTTCAGCGCGCGCCCCACGATGTTGTAGACGAGCGGCAGGTACGCGGCGACCAGTTCGTCCTGCGCCTTCGGATCACCCTTCTGTGCCGCCCTGACCACCGCGACGTCGCATTCCCTGCCCACACCCGACCCGCTTCCTGAACCCGTGTCCGTTCGCCGGCTCGCCGACTCCATCATCCGACACAGGGGAGACCCCGCCCCGGAGGCGGGGATAACAGAAATCGCGACGTGGTTTTTCCGGCAGCGGCGCCGGGGCGGGCCCGGACGCGGCCTCGGGTCGACGGACCGGACGTCCGGCCCGACTCTCGGTGGTGCCCCCGGTAGGACTCGAACCTACGGCCAAGTGCTTAGAAGGCACCTGCTCTATCCACTGAGCTACGGGGGCTCGTCATGGTCACGCGTCGGGTGGAGCCCCCGGGACCTTGCTCGCACAAGGATAGGGGTGTCCTTGGCGGCTCCTGGATGCTTCACGCGCGCGCCACGGTGTGGAGGTTCCGTGAAGCGCTCCGATAATCGCAGGCGGGTGCGATTCACGCATCGGTTTGTGCGGCGGGTGCGGCGGGTGTTGTGCACTCGTTATGCCTCGGAGGGGGCGCGCGGCTCGTTCCGCATGGGTCAATATGGGGCATTACCTGTCAAATAGGCTTCAAAAAACTGTCGCATTTGGGCATTCTTCGTCTTGTGGCGATCTTGGAAGCACGGACCGAACTGCTTGACGCGCTCGTGACGCTTCGCGAGCGGGTGGCCGCCGTACGCCTGGCGCTGCCGCTGCCCGGGGCCGAGCGGGCACGTCAGTCCCGGGCCGAACTGCTGGCCCAGCTCGACGACTACCTGGTGCCGAGGCTGCGGGCGCCCGAGGCACCGCTGCTCGCGGTCGTCGGCGGCTCGACCGGCGTGGGCAAGTCGACGCTGGTGAACTCCCTCATCGGACGCCGTGTCAGCGAGGCGGGCGTCCTGCGGCCGACCACCCGCACCCCGGTCCTCGTCTGCCACCCCGACGACCGCGCGTGGTTCGCCGACGCGCGCGTGCTGCCCGGGCTGGCCCGGGCGGCGGCCCCCCAGGACGGCGACGAGCCGCCCGCCGAGGCCGGGACGCTGCTGCTCGAATGCAGCCGCTCGCTGCCCGCCGGGCTGGCCCTGCTCGACGCCCCGGACGTCGACTCCCTCGTCGCCGCCAACCGCGACCTGGCCGCCGAGCTGCTCTGCGCGGCCGACGTGTGGATCCTGGTCACCACCGCCACCCGCTACGCCGACGCTGTCCCCTGGCACCTGCTGCGCGCGGCCAAGGAGTACGACGTCACCCTCGCCACGGTGCTCGACCGGGTGCCGCACCAGATCGCCGTCGACGTCGCGCGCCAGTACGCGGCCCTCCTGGAGCGGGCCGGCCTCGGAGACGTCCCGCGCTTCACGATCCCCGAGCTGCCCGAGTCGGCCGGCGGCGGGCGCGGACTGCTGCCGGGCACCGCCGTCGAACCGCTCCGGGCCTGGCTGGCCCACCGCGCGCAGGACGCCTCGGCGCGCGGTCGCGCGGCCTACCGCACGGCCTGGGGCGCCCTGGACTCGTTGCGCACCCGCGTCCCCGAGCTGGCCGCCGCCTCCGCCGCCGAGCACGCCGCCGCCGTCCGGCTCGCCCAGCACGTCGAGGACGCCTACGACGCGGCCGGGGAGCGGGTACGCCGTCAGCTCACGCGGGGCGAGCTGCTGGCGGGCGACGCCGTCGCCCACTGGCGGGGCTTTCCCACGGACAGCAGTGGTGACGAGCTGCTCGACGCCTGTGCCGAGGGGTTGTCCGCGCTGCTGGCCGGGGCGGTCGGCGGGGCCGAGGAGCAGATCGCCCGCGCCTGGCGCGCCGAGCCGGGTGCCGGCGGCGTCCCCGTCGCCGTCACCGAGGGCGGCGCCACCGCCGCCGACCGCACGGGGCTGGTCGTCCGGCACTGGCGGCGCTGCCTGGAGGAGCTGGCCGACGAGGCGTTCCGGGCGGCGGGCGGCGGTTCGTGCACGGTGGAGGAGGTCGCCGCCCTGCTCGCCGCCGCCCTGCTCGGCGGGGCGCGCGCCCAGGCCGCCGAGGAGGCGTTGCACAGGATCATCGGGGTTCCCGGCACCATCCGGCTCCGGGAGCGCGGCGCCCGCCTCCTGGACACCTCCGTCCACCGCGCGCTGCGCGGCGAGCGCGAACGGCGGCTGGCTCCCCTGGAGGAACTGGACGCCGGGCCCGAACAGCAGGTCGAGCTGATCGCCGCACTGTCCGTACTCCAGAAGGAGCAGAAGGAGAGGTGAGCCCTGTGACGGGATCGCCGGGTGAGACCCGCGAGGGCGGCACGAGCACGCCCCCGGCCGAGACGGAGCCGCAACGGTGGGACGACGGCCTCATCGCCCGCCGCGCCCGGCCGCATCCCGTGCCCGTGCTCGACGGGGGGTACGAGGGCGGCTACGTCGACCGGCGCGCCTGCCCCGCGCCGCCGTCCGATCCGACCCCGCCGCCGGACCCCGCACCCGGGCCCGGTGGTGCGGCGGGGCCGGAGGCGGGCCCGCCGCACGAGAGCGCTTCGTACGGCGGCCCCGCGCCCTCGTACGCCCCCTCGGAGGACCCCCTCGCGGGCTCCGGGGAGGCACGCCCGGACGGATCCGTTCCGCCCCCGGCCGCGGTGACGTCGCCACGGCCGGACGACCCCCTCCCGCCGACTCCGGAGCCGGTACCGGTGACGCCCGTCGCGCCCCGGCCGCCCGCACCCGGACCACCGGCGGGCGAGCCGGACACCGGGGCGCCGGAGCCGCTGCCGCCGCACCTCACCCGGACCGGCCCCGCGCCACGGGGCGCCGGTCAGGAGCCGGACGGCCCGACCCGTCCCGTCGGGCACGACCCGGGACCCGCCCGCAGACCGCGGGCCGAACAGGGCCCGTCCGCGACCGCCCGGCGCGGTGGCCGGGAGGCGGGCCTGGGCGAGCGGTTGACCGCGCTGCGCGAACTGGTCGGCCTGTCCCGGACGCGGCTGGAACCCGACGCGCTCGCGGAGGCCGGCCGCATCCTGGACGAGGCCGACGCCCGGGGCCGACTGTCCCGCGAGTACACCACCGTGGCCATCGCGGGACCTACCGGAAGCGGCAAGTCCACCCTTTTCAACGCGCTCGCCGGGGCCCAGCTCGCCGAGGCGGGCGTGCGCCGTCCGACGACGTCGACCCCCGTGGCCTGCGTCTGGGAGACCGCCACCGACCGCACCGGGGCGGAGGGCCTGCTGGAACGTCTCGGCGTGCCGACGCGGTCCCGCCGCCGCGCCCACCTGCGCGACGCCTCGCACCTGGCGCTGCGCGGCCTGGTCCTGCTCGACCTCCCCGACCACGACTCCGCCGTGCCGGGGCACCGTGAGCAGGTCGACCGGCTGCTGCGCCTGGTGGACGCGGTCGTCTGGGTCGTCGACCCGGAGAAGTACGCCGACGCGATGCTCCACGAGCGCTACCTGAAGGCGTACGCGGCCCACGCCGAGGTGACCTTCGTGGTGCTGAACCAGACGGACCGGCTGGCGGGGGACGCCGCCGACGAAGTCCTCGGCGACGTCCGCCGCGTGCTCGACGAGGACGGCATGGCGCTCGGCGAGCACGGCGAACCGGGCGCCGGCGTGCTCGCGCTCTCCGCGCTCAGCGGCCAGGGCGTCCCCGAACTCCGCTCCGTGCTGGCCGGACTCGTCGCCTCGCGGTCGGCCGCCGCGCGTCGGCTGACCGCCGACGTGGACCTGGCCATGAGCAGGTTGCGGCCCGTCTACGTGACCGACGGCGTCCTGCCGCCGCTGGGCCTGACCGACCGGGTGCGCGAGGAGTTCGAGGAGCGGCTGGGCACGGCGGCGGGGGCGGCGGCCGTCGGCCGGACCGCCGAACGGACCTGGCTGCGGCACGCCGAACGCACCTGCGGCACCCCGTGGGCCGGGCTCGTGCACGGGTACGCCGTCCGCCGCGCGGAGCGCCGCGGGGAACCGTTCGAAGGCCCCGCCGCCGAGGAGGCCACCGAACCCGGCCACCCGGCGGCCCGGCCCGTCGTGGCGCAGGCGGTGCGGACCCTGGCCGCCGACGCCGCACGCGGGCTGCCGGAACCGTGGGCCCGCACGGTGCGGGAGGCCGCGTGGCGCGGGGCCGAGGGACTGCCCGCGGCGCTCGACGACGCGGTGGCGAACGCCTCGCTGCCGCAGCGCCCGCCCCGCCCGCGCTGGTGGACGGCGGCCTCGGCGGGGCAGGCGGCGCTGCTGGCCGTCCAGTGCGTGGGCCTCGGGTGGCTGCTGGGCACGCTGCTCGGCGTCTTCGGCGTCCACCCGTGGGTACCTGCGGGGCTGCTGGCCGGGGGTGCGCTCCTCTCGCCCCTGCTGGCGTGGGTGTGCCGACTGGCCGCACGGGCGCCGGCGCAGGCGTACGGGCAGGCGCAGGAGCGACGCCTCCGGCGGTTGGCGGCGGGGTGCGGGCAGGCCAGGGTCCTGGAACCCGTGGCCGCGGAACTGATGCGCTACCGCGAAGTGCGCGGCCAGTACGTCATCGCCGCCGGGGGGCCGTCGGGGAACTGACAGGGCCTCCGGCCCGGTCGCCGCTCGGAAGGGTCACCACGCGTCGCACGCGGGTGGTGGCCTTCCTCTTGTCACAGCCGCCACACCCTGTGCCGGGGGCAAGGGGCATGCGAAACGGGCGGTACGGACGTTTCTGACGGGGCGTCGGTGACGCCGGAGGGTGACGGAGTTGTCCACAACCGGGCAGTAGTCCACAGCCCCCGGCGTGTCCGTGCCCTTCGCGCCAGCATGGGCCGGGTCGGGTTCGCCGAGGGGCCCGGCCGGACGGAGCGGGGAGGCGGGTCGGCGTGGACGGGACGACGATGGTGGCGGTACTCGGACAAGTCCGCCCGGAGCAGGGCGGGTTGTGTGACGCGGGGGAGAGGGGGAGCGGGCCGCCCTCGGTCGGTCCGCGTGACGGGCCGTCGGTGCGCGGGCTGTTCGGCGTTGTGTCCGCGTTCGCGGCATTCCGCGATAACGATTCCGCTGCGTTGCGCGTGGCACCTGTGAAAATCGGGGATGGTGTTCGGCTTGATCCTTACGATTCCGCAGACCACGGGGTTGACGAGGGGACGGCAATGAGAGCGATACGCGGACGGGCTGCCACCCGTCGCGCGACGGCCGCACTGCTCACGGGACTGCTGGCGGCGGCGGCGACGCTGCTGGGGGCCGGCACTGCGGCGGCGGGGGAAGCCGGCGTCGAGGGACCGCAGTACGAGGGTGCGACGGCCACGCTGGACGGTCTGAAGGTACGCGGGGAAGCCGTCATCCGGTACGACGGCGCGGAGATCGAGACGGGCGCCGGCCTGTTCGAGATGTCCGTCACCGGCGGGGGAAGCCTGCTGACCTACGGCATCGACATGTACAGCTCCACCCAGCAGGACGCCCGGTACGCGGAGGTCCCCTGGCGGTCCTCCTCGCTGCGGGGGAACCCGGACGCGGGCCGCGTCCGCTGGATCGTGGAGCACTCCTATCCGCAGGTGGACGACCTGGTCGCGCTGGCCGAGGCGGCGGGGGCGCGGCGGCTCACCCCGCAGAGCGCCGCCGCCGGCACCCAGGTGGCCATCTGGCGCTACTCGGAACGCTCCGCCTCCGGCGAGCGCCCCGAGGTGACGGCGGTCGATCCGGACGCCGAGAAGCTGGCCGACCACCTGGAGCGGGAGGCGCGCAGCCTGCGGGAACCGGCGCCGTCTCTGCATCTGGAGCGGCCCGCCGCGGCCGGCCGGCCCGGGGAACGGCTCGGTCCGGTGACGGTGCGGACGCCCGCCCGGAACGTCAGCGTGACGCCGGGTCCGGAGGCGGCGCGGCACGGCGTGCGCGTCGTCGACGAGGAGGGGGAGGAGATCACCTCGGCCGGGGACGGCACGCGACTGTGGTTCGACGTCCCCCAGGACGCCGAGGACGGGGGCGGCGCCCTCACGGTCCAGGCGACCACCTCGGTGCCGGTGGGCCGCACGCTCACCGGGGCGGGCACGCACGCCGCGAGCCAGGCCCTCGTCGTGGCCGGCTCCAGCGACGCCTCGGTCACCGCCACGGCCACCGCGGCCTGGGCCGCCGAGGGCGCTGTCCCGGCCGTCTTCGTCCGCCGCGACTGCGCGGCGGGCGGTGTGGGCGTGACCGTCGTCAACCGGGGCGACACTCCGTTCACCTTCACGCTCGGCGAGGAGGACCACGCGATACCGGCGGACTCCGGCGACACGATCACCGTGCCGGTGGGGGAGGACCAGCGGTACGGGATCACCGTGCCCGGCCCCGGCACCTTCGCGCAGACGTTCTCCGGGGTGCTGGACTGCCGGACCATCGCCGCCGCGCCCGAGGAGGAGGCAGAGGAGGGGCTCACCGCCCACAGCGAGCCCGTCACCGTCGGCGGCGCCGGCGGTGACGGCGACCCGAACCTGGCGGAGACCGGCAGCAGCACCGACATGCCGCTGCTGATCGGCGTGGCCGTCGGCCTTCTCGCCCTCGGCGGCCTCGCCTTCCTCATGGTGCGGCGCGGCACGGGCGCCGACGCTGATCCGGACGGCGCCGAAGCCACCGACGGCGAGGGCGGCGGGCGCGGCCACCCGGGGTGACCCGGGGGTCACCCACGGGCGGGAGGGCCGACGGCCGGTTTCCGCCCGGGGCGTCCCGTACGGCAGGATGGAGGACCACCCCCTGCGCGGGACGCCCGCATCTTCACACCTACCAGACTGCCGGACGGTTTCTCTTGGCTGAGTTCATCTACACCATGCGCAAGGCGCGCAAGGCGCACGGCGACAAGGTGATCCTCGACGACGTCACCCTGAACTTCCTGCCCGGCGCGAAGATCGGTGTCGTGGGCCCCAACGGCGCCGGCAAGTCGACCGTGCTGAAGATCATGGCCGGTCTGGAGCAGCCCTCCAACGGCGACGCCTTCATCTCGCCGGGTTACAGCGTCGGCATCCTCCTCCAGGAGCCGCCGCTGGACGAGTCCAAGACCGTCCTGGAGAACGTCCAGGACGGTGTCGCGGACACCAAGGGCAAGCTCGACCGGTTCAACGAGATCGCCGAGCAGATGGCGACCGAGTACACCGACGAGCTCATGGAGGAGATGGGCAAGCTCCAGGAGCAGCTCGACCACGCGAACGCCTGGGACCTCGACGCCCAGCTCGAGCAGGCGATGGACGCCCTCGGCTGCCCGCCCGGGGACTGGCCCGTCACCAACCTCTCCGGTGGTGAGAAGCGCCGCGTCGCGCTGTGCAAGCTGCTCCTCGAAGCGCCCGACCTCCTGCTGCTGGACGAGCCCACCAACCACCTCGACGCCGAGTCGGTGCAGTGGCTGGAGCAGCACCTGGCCAAGTACCCGGGCACCGTCGTGGCCATCACCCACGACCGGTACTTCCTGGACAACGTCGCCGAGTGGATCCTGGAGCTCGACCGCGGCCGGGCCTACCCCTACGAGGGCAACTACTCCAAGTACCTGGAGACCAAGCAGGCGCGTCTGAAGGTCGAGGGGCAGAAGGACGCCAAGCGCTCCAAGCGCCTCAAGGAGGAGCTGGAGTGGGTCCGCTCCAACGCCAAGGGGCGGCAGGCCAAGTCCAAGGCGAGGCTCGCCCGCTACGAGGAGATGGCCGCCGAGGCGGAGAAGACCCGCAAGCTGGACTTCGAGGAGATCCAGATCCCGCCGGGCCCGCGCCTGGGGAACGTCGTCGTCGAGGTGGCGAACCTCTCCAAGGGCTTCGGTGACAAGATCCTGATCGACGACCTGTCCTTCACCCTGCCGCGCAACGGGATCGTCGGCGTCATCGGCCCCAACGGCGCCGGGAAGACGACCCTGTTCAAGATGATCCAGGGGCTGGAGGAGCCGGACTCCGGCGCGATCAAGGTCGGCGACACCGTCAAGATCTCCTACGTCGACCAGTCGCGCGCGAACATCGACCCCAAGAAGACGCTGTGGGCCGTCGTCTCCGACGAGCTCGACTACATCAACGTCGGCCAGGTCGAGATGCCCTCGCGTGCCTACGTGAGCGCCTTCGGTTTCAAGGGCCCGGACCAGCAGAAGCCGGCGGGCGTGCTCTCCGGTGGTGAGCGCAACCGGCTCAACCTCGCGCTCACCCTCAAGCAGGGCGGCAACCTCCTCCTCCTCGACGAGCCGACCAACGACCTCGACGTGGAGACGCTCTCCTCCCTGGAGAACGCCCTGCTCGACTTCCCCGGCTGCGCCGTGGTCGTCTCCCACGACCGCTGGTTCCTCGACCGCATCGCGACGCACATCCTCGCCTACGAGGGTGAGAGCAAGTGGTTCTGGTTCGAGGGCAACTTCGAGTCGTACGAGAAGAACAAGATCGAGCGGCTCGGCCCGGAGGCGGCCCGCCCGCACCGCGCCACCTACAAGAAGCTGACCCGGGGCTGACACACGTGCGCCATCACTACAGCTGCCCTCTGCGCTGGTCGGACATGGACTCGTTCGGGCACGTCAACAACGTCGTGTTCCTGCGGTACCTGGAAGAGGCCCGCGTCGACTTCATGTTCCGGCTCGCGCGGGAGGCGGCCCCCGACGCCTTCACCAGCGGCGCCGTGGTGGCCCGGCACGAGATCGACTACCTCCGGCCGCTGGTGCACCGGCACGAGCCGGTGGAGGTCGAGACCTGGCTGACGAAGATCAGCACCGCCTCGATCACGGTCGGCTACGAGATCAAGGACGCGACGACGGTCTACGCACGCGCCGCGACCGTCGTCGTGCCCTACGACCTGGACCTCGGAAGGCCGCGCCGACTCAGCGAGGCGGAGCGGACCTTCCTGGAGCCCTACCTCGATGACACCTGCCATGTCCCCGCCTCGCCTCACGCTCGCTGACGCCGGGGAGGCGGCCGCGACGGCCGCCTTCCTGCAACGGCTGGTGCGCTGGGAGAAGACGGCCGCCGTCCGCATCCAGGCGGGCGACGGTGTCGTCGCGCTCTTCGCGCGCCCGGCCCGCTTCGAGGTCCTCGCCGTTCGCACGGCCCGGTTGGACGAACCGGCCCGGACGTTCGACACCACCGTGGCGGCGGGCGAACTGCTGGAGCTGCTGGACGAGCGCGCGCGCGTCCTGGCCGTGCCGGCCGCCGTCACCGGGCCGCCGTGGGCCGGTGTGCTGCCGCCCCGCAGCGGCTGGCAGCGGCTGGGGGAGCTGCCGTCGGACGCCGTCCGCTCGGTGGCCGCGGCGGCCGTCGCGGAGTTCCGCCGCCGTGCCGAGGCGCTGACGCCACAGCAGCGCACCCGCGCGGAGCTGGACGCGCTGGCGGACGAGATCTGGTCCCGGCCGCTGGGCCGGACCGGGCTTCCGCTGCGCGCCGCGCACGCGGCGCACGCGCTCGGTTTCCTCGGCGGGCCGGAGCCGCTGGGCCTGCTGTCGAAGGGCCCGTGGCTGCGCCTGGCCACCCCGCACGGCTCGGTCGCCGTGCGCACCGGCCGCGCGGAGGGCCTGTCCGTCAGCCCGGCGTGACGTCCGTGGGCTCCGGCCGTGGCCCCGGCCGGGGGCCGACCGTCAGCCCGGTGTGTTGATCATGGAGTTGGCGGCGTAGACCAGGTAGTCCCAGAGCTGCTTCTCCAGGTCGCCGGGCAACTCCAGTGAGTCCACGGCGTCCCGCATGTGCCGCAGCCACGCGTCGTGCGCGGCCCGGTCGACGCGGAACGGCGCGTGCCGCATGCGCAGCCGGGGGTGGCCGCGGTGGTCGCTGTAGGTGCGCGGGCCGCCCCAGTACTGCATGAGGAACAGCGCGAGGCGCTCCTCGGCCGGTCCCAGGTCCTCCTCGGGATACATGGGACGGAGGAGTTCGTCACCGGCGACGCCTTCGTAGAAGCGCTTCGCCAGTCGTCGGAACGTCTCCTCGCCGCCGACCTGCTCGAAGAACGTCTGCGTCTGCACGGTGCCTCGCGGAATCTCCATCACGTCCCCCATGGTCGCAGATCGCGGAGCGGTCCGGCCGGGCCGGACCGCTCCGGTCACCGCACGGCGCCGGGGCCGTCAGGCGTCGTCCCAGCGGAAGACCCGCCAGGCGATCGTCGTGAAGACGGCGCCGAACAGCAGCAGCCCGCCGATCACGGGCAGCACGTCGCCCCAGCTCTCCCCGCGCGAGAGCACCCCCATCATGGAGTCGTTGAGATAGGTCAGGGGCAGGAACTCCGAGACCGTCCGCAGCCACTGCGGCGCCCCGTCCAAGGGGAAGAACGCCCCGGACAGGAAGGCCATCGGCAGCACGATCATCTGCGCCAGGCCGTTGGCCGCCTCCTCCGTCTTGGCCCAGGCCCCCGCCAGCAGACCGAGGGACATGAACGCCAGGGTCCCCGCGAGGACGAGCGGGACGGACAGCCACCAGTCGCCCGTCAGCCGCAGGCCGTAGTAGGGCAGCGTCGCGACGCCGAGGAAGATCGCCAACTGGGTCAGGGCCAGCACGACGTTGACGCCGACGCGGGCGCCGATGACCGAGGAGGCGTCGACCGGCGCCAGCCACAGGCGTCGCAGGATGCGCTTCTTGCGCCACGCCACCAGGTTGAACGCGGGCCCGAAGACGGCCCCCATGGCCACCGCCCACCCCAGCAGGCCGGGCGTGAGGTACTGGATCGGCTTGATCGACTCGTCCTCGACCTGCTGAGCGGCGAGGGTGTGGGCGGGGGGTTGGCCCGTCGCCGCCTGGTTGGCCTGCTGGACGATGGAGTCGACCAGCGAGCGGACGGTGCCGGCGCGTACGGAGTCGGCGGCGGAGAAGCGCAGCTCCACCTCGTCGGCACGCTGGAACACCACCGCGTCGACGTCGCCCTTGCGGACGTCTTCCAGCGCCTCGTCCAGGGCCTCCTCGGAGCCGTCGGTCTTCTCGACCTCCAGGACGCCGCGCAGCTCGGCCCGCCGCTCGTCGGGCAGCTCGTCCAGCACGGCGACGTCGCCGACCTGCACGATCTCCGACTCGGAGGCGCCCGAGTCCTTCACCAGCGCCCCGAAGAGCACGAGGAACATCAGGGGGAAGAGGAGCATGAAGAAGACGGCCGCCCGGTCGCGCAGCAGGCCCAGGGCCATCGCCCGCGAGAGCGTGCGCAGCGACGTGGCGCCGGAGGGGCCGCGCGCGGCACCTCCGGCGCCGTGTGCCGTCCGGTGGTCCTCCCGGGTGTCCGGTCCGTCCTGCGCCGTCATTCGCGGTACTCCCGTCCGGTGAGCTGGAGGAAGACGTCCTCCAGGGAGGCCGCGCCCAGTTCGCCGATGAGCTCGGCGGGCGGCCCGACGCGCAGGATGCGGCCGTGGTCCATCACGGCGACGCGGTCGCAGAGGGTCTCGGCCTCGTCCATGTAGTGCGTGGTGAGCACCACGGTGCGTCCCTCGGCCTGGATGCCGCGCAGGAGGTCCCAGAGGTTGCGCCGGGCCTGCGGGTCGAGCCCGGTCGTGGGTTCGTCGAGGAAGACCAGCTCCGGATCGTGCACCAGCGCGCAGGCGATCGACAGCCGCTGCTCCTGCCCTCCGGAGAGCTTGTCCTGCCGCACGTCGGCCTTGTCCGTCAGGCCGACGCGTTCCAGCATGGCGTCGGCCCGCTTGCGGGAGATGCCGTAGAGCTCCGCGAAGGTGTGGATCTGCTCGCGTGCGGTGAGCCGTTCGAAGAAGGACGACGCCTGGAGCTGGACGCCGATCCGGGCGAGCAGCTTCTTGTCGCGTGGCCAGGAGGGCTTCCCGAGAAGGGTCGCCCGTCCCTCGTCGGGTCGGCGGAGCCCTTCGACGATCTCGAGTGTGGTCGTCTTGCCCGCGCCGTTCGGTCCCAGAATGCCGTAGAACTCGCCGTGGGAAACCTCGAAGGAGACCCCGTCGACCGCTTGAACATCCCCGTACCGCTGGCGCAGTCCTTCGACTGTGATCGCAGCGTCAGTGGTCATGCTCCTGACGCTATACGGCGTCGATCACTCTGGGCCACCTTCTCACCCGAGCCTTCGCGCGGCCTCGCGCGGCCCGGAACCGTCAGGCCCGGCGCACGGTCAGGGTCGTCCAGGCGCCGACGTGGACGCGGTCGCCCTCGTGCAGGGGGACCGGCACGAACGGCTGGATCGGGTCCTCGCCGCCGTTGATCGTCGTGCCGTTGGTGGAGTCCTGGTCGACCACCGCCCAGCCGCCGTCCGGCTGTTGCACGAGCAGCGCGTGCTGGTGCGAGACACCCGGGTCCTCGGGCGGCCTGGAGAGGTCGATGTCCGGGGCCTCACCGGTCGACTGCCGCCTGCGGCCGATCGAGACCTGCTGACCGCTGAGCGGCACCTGCTGCTCGGGGGAGTAGGCGGGAAGGTTCAGCGTCGCGCCCTCGGGGCCGCTGCGCTGCATCATCGCGGTGAAGTACTCGCGGTCGGGGCCGACGGTGACCATCCACCCGGTGCCCCGCGCCGGCGTCCCCGCTCCGGGGCCCGGGTAGCCGTAGCCGCCCTGGCCGTGGGGCTCCCCCACCGGCGTGGAGGGCGGAGCGATGTTCCAGTCGCCCGGTTCGGGGGCGTGCGCGGGCTGCTGGGGCTGTTGTGACAGCGGCTCGGCGGGCCGGTTCATCTGCGAGGGCCGGGACCGCTCGTACACCGGTGGCGGACCCTGCTGGAGGAAGCCGGGCGGGGGCGCGGGCGGCGCGTAGGCCGTCGGCGACTGGGTGTGGAAGTTGTAGCGGCACTCCTCGCAGAACGGCGCGTGGGGCTCGCGCGGTGTGCGGCACTGCGGGCACAGCTCGGTGTGCTGCGTCGGTCCGGGCGGCACGGGCGCGGCCGGTCCCGGCCGGTCGGGTATGCCGGCGCCGGGGTGCTGCGGCATGCCGGGCCCGGACGGCGGTGCCTGCTCACCGGGGTAGCCGTAGCCGCCGCTGTCCCCCGGCCCGCCGTGGCCCGCGTGCCCGCCGGGGCCGCCGGGGCCGTCGTAGGGAGGGGGCGGCGGGGGAGCGGGGTAGCCGTACCCGTAGCCGTCCGGTGCGGGGGGCGGAGGCGCCGGCGGGGGCGGGGGAACGGCTCCGGGCGCCCCGGGTGCCGTCATGCGGTGTCCGCACACCTCGCACCAGTCGTCGGCCGCCGACCGGTGGCCGTTCGGACAAGTCGGCATGTCGGGCTTCCCCCTCCGTGCGGCGCCGCAGCGCAGTCAGTTGCCGGTCTTCTTGACGCGCACCGTCTTCGTGGAGCGGGTTTCGAGCGTCATCTCGTCGGCCTGGGCGACCTTCGCCTTGAGTCGAACAGTACCCGCCGCCACGTCGACGACGTCCACCACCTTCGCCAGGAGCTTGGCGGTCTCACCGTTGCCGGAGGCGGCCGCGAGCTGCACGGCCCGGCCCAGTTTCGCCGTCGCCCCGCCCTCGTCCCCGGCCCTGCGCGCGTCCAGGCCCTGCTGGATGACGCGGGCCAGTTCCGCCTGACCGGTGTAGTGGGCCACCTGCGCGTTGAGGGCCGTGGACGCGGCGCCGTCGTCCGTCCACAGGGCCCGGACCAGCCCCTGGCCGAGCACCTCGGGAGCGTCGCCGGGCCGGGGGCGGACCAGGGAGACCCGGGCCGCCAGCATCTCCCGGCCCACCGCCGCCGGCGGCACCGCCACGCACACGTGGTAGTCGCGGGACTCGTCGCCCCACGATCCCGTCGGGTAGTCCCCGGCGCGCGGACCGGCCTGCGCCCGGCGGCCGGTGAGGTCCACCACCGTCGGCGCCACCTGCTTGACGAAGGCGATCTCCGCGCCCTGCGGCGTCCACAGCCGCAGCGCCACGTCGCCGATCTCCTTGCCCATGGCGGCCGCCATCATGCCGGTGAAGTCGGTGGCCAGCCCGGCGGGGTCGGCGACGATGTCGGCCGTGCCCAGCAGGGCCGTGGCGATGCCGGTGACCTCGTGGACCTCCCAGTCCGTGCCCACGCCGCGCGCGTCGCAGGTGAACCGCCCGGAGCAGGCGTTCAGCGCCTCCCGGAGCGCCTCGGGGTCCTCGTGCTCGTTGCGTCCGTCGGTGAGGAGGATGCCGTGCCGGACGGCCGCGTCGGAGGAGGCGAGGAGATCGTCCGCGAGCCGCAGCCAGGTCCCGATGGCGGTGCCGCCGCCCGGCGTCAGCCGCCGCACCGCCTCCTTGGCGGAGGCCCGGGTCGCGGCGTCCGCGAGCGCCAGTCGTCCGCCGCCGGGGTAGACCTCCTTCGCCGTGTGCGTCCCGGCGACGACGGCGAAGGCGACGCCGTCGTGCACGGCGTCGACGGCGGCACGCGTCGCCTCCCGGGCGTTGCGCATCTTCGCGGGCGGGTAGTCCATGGAGCCGGAGCAGTCCACCATCAGGACGACGGCGGCCGGCGGCGTGCCCTGCGACCGGTCGCGGGGCGCGTCCACGGGACCACGCGGGGGGCCCGGCAGCGGCAGGCTCCCCGCGCGGCCCCGAGTGCCGCCGCCCGTCGCCGTCACCGTGACGATCGCGTTGACCTCCCGGCCGTGCTCGGGCAGGTAGGGGTTCTGGTACACGTCGACCGAGAACCGCGGCACGTTGGACTTGGCGAAGTTGGCCATCTCTTGCTTCTCCCCCCGGAGTTGCACATCAGGCCGATCCTGCCCGCGGCGCCGTCGCCGGGAACGGGATGACGGCCACTGTTACGTTGTCGTGCCCGCCGCCCCTGAGCGCGTGACCGACCAGCTGCCGGGCGGCCGGGAGCGGCCGGGAGCGGGCGTCCCCGGGCACGGCGTCGGCCATGTCCTTCGCCGACTCGGCGTAGTTCCACAGGCCGTCGGTGCACACCACCACCACACCCGGACACTCCGGGCGGAAGGACGCGGTGTGCGGTTCGACGTCCTCGGCGTCCGCGCCCAGCCAGCCGGTGATGGCGTGGGCGCGCGGGTCGGCGAAGGCCTCGGCCTCGCTCATCAGCCCGGCGGCCACCATCTGCGCGGCCCAGGAGTCGTCCTCGGTGAGCCGGGCGGCCGGGGCGGAACGGTCTTCGGGAACCCAGTACGCGCGGCTGTCCCCGACCCAGCCGACGGTCAGGACGTCCTCGGCCACGACCGATCCGACGATGGTGCAGGCCGGGGCGTTGTGGCCGCCGTCCACCCGGGCGTCCGCCAACGCGGCCACGGCGCGGGCCGCGACGCCCAGGGCCTCGTGCAGGGCGTGCGGTGGCTGGACGCCGCGCGGGAGGGTGTCCAGCATCGCGTCGCGGGCCGCGCACGCGGCGGCGGCCGAGGCCTCGTCGGGGCGGCTGGAGGACGAGACACCGTCGCAGACGATGGCCACCACCGCCGGGCCGGTTCCGGGCCGGGGGGCGGTGGTGATCGCGAAGGCGTCCTCGTTGCGGTGGTGCCGCAGTCCGCGGTCGCTCGCGGCGGCCACGCCGGGCACCTCCTGTTCGAGGTGGTCGCGTCCGTGCGGTCGCGCGTGACCGCAGTGCTCGCAGTAGCCGTCCGCGTCGAAGCCACCGGTGCCGCACCCGGCGCACGTCCCCGTGCGGCCCGCGTCCGGCTCCGGACCGGCGGGGGGAGCGGCGGTGCCGGTGCGCGGATCGGGTGCGCCGGGGGCCGGCCCGGTGTGCGGGGGGCTCGCGGGAGCGGGGTCGGGGTCCTGCGGCCGGGAGTGTGCCGCGGCCGCGGCCGGATCGGTCCGCGCCGCGCCGGGGTCGGGCGGCGCCAGGGTGAAGTCCGGAACGGTGGGGGTGCGCACGGCGGACGCGCCCGTCCGCGCGGGTTCCGGCACGGCCTGCCGCCGGGCCGGTACGGCGGGCGGCGCGGCCGGACGGGGCGGCCTGCCGGGCGGTGGCGGCGCGGCGGGGGGTACGGCGGGCGGTGGCGGCACGGCGGGCGGCGTTGCCGTCGGCGGCGGGGCCGGGGCGTGCGGGGCCGGCGCCGCGAGGTCGCGGCCGCAGCCCCCGCAGAAGAGGTCGCCCTCCTCCAGCGGCTCGGCGCAGCTGGGGCAGGTGGAGTATCGGTCGTGCTGCGGCATCCTCACACCCAAGTCCTGGGGCGGAGACGGTTGGCCCGCTCCACCCATGAGATCCTCTCGCTCCCGCTCTGCGCCAGCCGCGCCAGCCGTCGGCAGGAGTCCTCCAGTCCCAGACGCAGCCCGCTCTCGGTCGGTTCGCTGCCGAGCAGCGGACCGGCTCCGGCGGGGGCACCGGGTGCCGTCGGGCGTCCGGCCAGCACCCAGTCCAGGGCCCGGCCCAGCACTTCGGTGGCCAGCCGTTCCCGGCGTCGGGCGTCGAGGCCGAGCGTCCGGAGCCGTTCCAACTCCCGCGCGGCGGCCTCCACGTCGGGCAGGACGGGCTCGTGGGGGCCGCGCTGCCGCAGCCGCGCGGAGATCGCCGCGACCCGTGCCGCCACGTAGTGGATGGAGGATTCGGGCACCGACTCCAGCGCCGTCACCGCACCCGCCCGGTCGCCGCCGGCCAGTCGCACCCTGGCCAGGCCGAAGGCGGCGCTCACGTGGTTCGGGTCGGTGGACCACACCAGCCGGTAGAACTCCTCGGCGTTGTCCCACTGGCCCAGCAGCTCGGCGCTGACCGCCAGAGCCAGCTTGGGCGCGCACTCGCCGGGGAAGGCGTCGTAGACCGCGTCGAAGGCGAGTGCGGCCGTCTCCAGGTCACCGCCCACCAGACCCGCCAGGCCCCGGTACCAGACCACCCGCCAGTCCTCCGCGTACTGTTCGGAGAGGTGGGCCAGGTCGGCCGCTCCGACCGGCCGTGACGGTGCCACCGGTGCCAGCTCCAACTGCGCCCGCAGGAAGCGCAGCCGCAGTTCCACGGAGTCGGCCGGGGCCGACCGCAGCGCGACGTGCAGGTCCGCCGGGGTGGCGCCGGTGAGTCCGGCGAGGAAGCCGGCGTTCGGGTCCTCCGGGTCCACGGCGGGCATCGGCAGGGCCAGTGCCGCCGCCCGCGGCTCCAGCGGAGTGACCCGCACCGGCCCGACACCCGCCGTCACGGCCCGCGCCGGGTGCCGTCCGCCGCGCCCGCTCGGCGGGCGGGCCCCGAGCAGCGACACGTCCTCGTCGCTTCGGGGCAGCAACTCGGTGCTGACCACGCGCAGTTCGGGGCCGAAGAGGGTGGAGACGGCCGGTCGGGGGCGTCCGCTGCGGACGGCCACCACCTCCCGCAGCACTCCCGTGAGCTGCTCCGCCATCTCGGCCGCCGAGCCGAACCGCCGTTCCGGATCCGGGTCGGTGGCCCGCACCAGGAACCGGTAGAACGACTCGTACCGCGTGAGCACATCCACGCTCTCGGGGTCGGGCAGGCTGTCGACGTACATGTTCGTGTAGCCGCGGAAGTCGAACGTCAGCACGGCGAGCGTCCGGGCGACGGTGTAGAGGTCGGAGGCCACCGACGGCCCCCGTTCGGCGACTTCGGGTGCCTGGTATCCGACCGTCCCGTACACCGCGCTCTCGTGGTCGTCCATACGGCGCACGGCGCCCAGATCGATGAGCTTGAGCTGGTCGTGCTGCTGGATGGCGTTGTCGACCTTGAAGTCGCAGTACAGCAGGTTCCTGTCGTGCAGGTGGCCGATCGCCTCCAGCGCCTCGATGCCGAACGCGCACGCCTGCTCGACGGGCATCGGGTCGCGGCGGCCGTCCGGGCCCCGCCGCTCCTCGGCGAGCTGCTTGAGCGACTTGCCGCCCACGTACTCCATCACGATGTAGCCGTCGAGGCTGCCGGTGCGCTGGTCGAGGTGCTCGACGAAGTTGTAGATGCGCACGATGCCGGCGTGCTCGATCTCCGCGAGGAAGCGGCGCTCGGAGATCGCCGCCGCCATGGCGTCCTGGTCACCGGTGTCCAGCAGCCCCTTCAGCACGACCCAGCGGTCGGAGACGGCCCGGTCCACCGCGAGGTAGATCCAGCCGAGACCGCCGTGGGCCAGGCAGCCGGCCACCTCGTACTGGCCGTGCACGACGTCCCCCGGGTTCAGCTTGGGGACGAACGAGTAGGGCTGCCCGCAGGTGGTGCAGAAGCCCTCCGTGCGACCCGGCCGTCCGGCCCGGGACCGCCCGACGGGGCCGCCGCAGTCCGCGTTGCCGCAGAACCGCTTGCGCTCGGGGACCTCGGCGTTCGCCAGCACGGCGGAGGCCGGGTCCGCGCGCGGTACCTCCGGGACGCTGACCAGGCCGGCGCCGAGCCGGTTGCGGGAGGTGCCGGCGGAACCCGACGCCCGCGAGCTGCGCACCGACAGGGGGCGGGCCCGCAGCGATCCGGTCACCGAACGGGACAGCCGCCCGGAGACCGACCGCCGGGAGGACTGCGAACGCGCGGAGGAGTGTCCCGAGGACGCCCCGGACCGAGGCGCCGGCAGGGCACCCCCCGCGCCGGAACCCCCCGTGCCGGAACCCTCCGCGCCCGGGGAGCCCGAGCCCGACGGCGGCGGTCCGGAGCCCGCCCCGGCCCGGGGCGGCGGGGGCGCCACGACCGGGGAGAGCCCGCACGTGTCGCAGTACAGCTCGCCCCCGCCGACGTCCTCGTACACCCCCTCGCAGCCCCGCTGCTGGCACGTCCGCCGCTGCGCGCTCATCGTCCGCCTCTCCCCGTCACGTCGTTCTCCTCCGCGCCCGCGGCGGGCGGGGACAGCAGCTCCACCGCGAAGCGCTGGTAGCGCAGTACCGCGCGCTCGGCCGCGCGCAGGTCGCAGGGCGCGCTCCACAGCAGGCGCCGGGCGGCGTCGTACCGTTCGGTCAGCAGCGGCTCCTCGGCCAGCCCGTGCCGGGCGACCTTGGCCCGGTACGCGTCCAGCCGCCCGCGCAGCTCCGCCCGCACGGCGAGCGGCGCCGTCACGGCCGCCAACTGGTCCCGGGCCCGCTCCAACTCCTCGTCCGCGCGCTGCTCCAGGCCGTCCAGCAGGGGCGACAGCCGGTTCCACCGGGCCTGCCTGCGGTGTTCGGCCGCCGTGCCGAGCTGCTCGTGCAGCGCCGTCGCCGGGCCGCTCACGGCCGGTACCTCGGACGCCGCGATCTTCGCCAGTACCTCGCCGCGCGCGGTGCGCGCCTCGGCGAGTGTCCGGTCGGCGCGGGAGAGGACGTCGCGTACCCGCATGAGCCGCTGCTCGGCGTCCTGCCGCACGCCGAGCACGGCGTCGATCTCCCGGCGCACGTCCTCCAGGGCCCGGGCGGCCCGGTCGTACCGGGCGGTGTCGGGACGTCCGCCGCCGGGCGCGCTGCTGCCGCCCTCCGCCTGCCAGAAGGCGAGCGGGTCGGTGATGACCTCCCGCCGCAGCGCGGCCAGCTCGGCCGTGATCTCCTCCAGGTCGTCGCCCGCCGGGTGTTCGCCCTGGCGGACGCCGACGGAGTGGGCCAGGGAGCGGATGCGGCCCAGCTCGGCGGCGAGGAGGTCGATGCGCGCGGGCAGCACCGACCAGACGGCGTCGGCGGCCACCACGACGTCCAGCGCGCGGGCGTACCCGGTGTTCATCCGGTCGACGAGCTCCGTCAGACTCAGCCGCTCGGCCAGTCGTCCGCCGCGTGCGCCGGTCTCCCCGCCGAGGGTGACGCCCTGCCCGCGCAGCAGTTCGGACAGGGCGGCGAGGTCCTCCCGAACGGGCCACCGGCGCCTGCCGCGAATCTCGCGGGCGGTGGCGAGGGCGTCGCTGTAGCGCTCGAACTGGTTCCACAGGACGCTGATGGCGGCCTCGGCCGCGGCCCAGCGGTGCTTGGTCGCGCCGGTCAGGTCGGCGCCCTCCAGCAGCCTGCGCCCGGCGTGGTCCTGGAGGGCGAGCAGCGAGGACTCGATGGCCTCGTGCTCCGCGCCGAGCCGGGCCAGTGTCCGGTCCACCTCGTCCCGGTCCGGCACCGCTCCGGAGGATTCCGCGGACCCCATCGACCACCTCGCTGCTCTCGTCCGGACTGCGCCCTGCTCGTACCCGCCACCGTCGCCCGCCGTACGCGCTCAGTCCCGGTACTGCGGGATCGGCGGTTCGGGCGTCCGGTCCGGCATGACGTCGGCGAGCCAGCGGTCGTAGGACGCCCGCCACGCGCTGTCGTCACCGCCGGAGCGGAAGTCGTCCAGCACCTTGTTGACGCGGCGGACCAGGTCCTCGTCCGCCAGGTTCATCGCGATCCCGTAGGGCTCCGTGGTGAACGGCTCGCCCACCAGCTCCACCGTCGGGTCCTGCGCGGCCAGTCCGGCGGCCAGGGCGCTGTCCGTCACCACCGCGTCCACCTCGCCGAGTTGCAACCGCACCAGGCAGTCGAGCTGGTTCGGCACGAGCAGTTGGGAGGAGCCGAAGTCCTCCCGCTCCATGGCCGCCGCCGCCGTCGAGCCCTTGGCCGAGCAGGTGCGCAGGCCCTTCAGCGAGCCGTCGTGCCCGGTGACGTCGGCGGAGCGGGGGGCCAGGATCTGCTGACCGGCCGTGAAGTAGGCCGTGGAGAAGGCCACTTCGGTCCGCCGCTCGCAGTTGATGGTCATGGTGCGCACCACCATGTCGACCTGTCGGTCCCGGATGGCGGGAATGCGCTGGTCGGTGGGGATGGTGCGGTAGACGATCTTCGGGTCGGTGCCGAGGAGATCGCGGCCGACGGCCTTCACCAGATCGATGTCGAAGCCGTCGATGGAGCCCGTGTGCGGGTTGCGGTAGCCCCACAGGTAGTTGTTCTGGTCGACGCCGACGACGAGGTGGCCGCGCTCCCGGATGCGCTCCACCGCCTCGCCCGCCTCGTCCGAAGGACGCAGACTCGCCGCCGCCTCGGTGCCGTCGTCGCACCGCTCCGGAGCCGCCGCGGCGGCGGGAGCCACCGTTCGCGGGCGGGCGTGCGGACGCCCGGCGGCCCCCGTGTCGTCCGCGTTCCCGCCCCGGACGTCCACCGGGGCGAGCAGCGTCGCCGTCAGCGCCGCCGTCAGCAGGGCGGCCGGGACCGGGGCGAGGGCGGCGAGGGCGATCAGCGGCCTCCACCGACGGCGTCCGCCGTGCCGCTCCGCTTCCCCGGCCCCGCCGGACGCCGTACGCCTGGCGTTCATCGTCCCGTCCTCCCCGCTCACCGGTACTCCGCCAGTCGACGTCCGATACCCGCCACGGCTCCCGCCCCGGCGGCCAGGGCCAGGCCGCCCGCGCCCAGCGCCAGCCCCGTCAGCGCCGAGCGGCCCGCGCCGGCGGCGGAGTCGAACTGGTCCTGCTCGTGGGCGATGGCCTCGCGCAGCGCGGCGTCGACCCGGTCGAACGCCTCGCCGGTGCTGTCCTCGGCGCCGATCACCTTGGCCACCGCCGCAGCGTACTCGCCCGAGTTGTCCAACTCGCGTACCTCGGTATGACGTTCGTCCCACTGCCGGGTCTGTTCCCAGGCCGTCTCGACCGCCGTGCGGCCTGCGGGCCCGTCCGCGAGGCGTACGGCCTCGTGGAACAGCCCCGCCTCACGGGGCCCGCTCCCCGAGCCGAGCAGTTCCGCCATGCTCTCCCGGTAGGTCTTCTCGTACTCCGCGCCCGCACCCCGTGCGACGAGCGTCATGCCCTCGTCGCCCCGGGCCTCCAGCGCGGCCACCCGCGCCGCGTTGAGGACCTCCAGGGAGCGGGCGCCGTTCGTGCGGGCGTCGTTCAGCCCGGACCACGCGAGGGCGTGCCCGACCGCGAGCCAGCAGAGCAGGAGGAGCGTCGCGGCGCTGGCGGCGAGGAGCCCCCGGTTGAAGACCCGGTTGGTGCGCAGGAAGTGGCGCCGCTGAGTCCAGCCCAGCACCCCGAGGGAGGCCACGCCGAGCAGCAGTGCCTGCCAGGGCCAGGACGTCGCCTCCTCGTGGTCGCGCTGGTAGCGGGCCGCCTCGGTCTCGTAGAGGGTGCGGGCGGCGGGCAGCAGGACGTCGCGCATCTGCTCGTCGGCGTAGCGCAGGTAGGCGCCGCCGATCGGCAGCCCCTGCCGGTTGTTGGCCCGCGCGGCCTCCACGAGACCGGTGTAGACGGGCAGTTGACGGTTGAGGACGCTCAGTCGGCTGCGGGCCGTCCGGGAGCCCTCCCCGCTCGCGGCCGCCTCGGTGATCAGCTCGGCGGCCTGCCGGATGTCGTCGTCGTAGCGGTCGCCGACCGCGCGGCTCTCCTCGCCGCCCGCCAGGAAGCCGCTGGCCGCCGTGGTGTTGGCGTCGGCGAGCAGCCGGTGGATCTCGGCCGCGTCGGCGCTGAGCGGCTGGCTGCTGCCGATGACGTCGTCCGCCGCCGAGGCCCGCGTCACCACCTGGGAGGCGGTCGCGGCGCCGAAGGCGAGCAGGAGGACGACGAGTACGGCGCCGATGATCCGCAGGCGCCCCGGCTCGGTCGTCGCGGCGGCCTTCATCCGGCGCACGGCCTCGGCCCGCAGCGCGCGGCCGGACGGCTCGGGCGGCACCGCCGCGCCGGGCGGCACCGGCGGCTGGGGCGGGCCCGGCGGCGCCACCGGGCCCGTGGGCGCCGGCTGCACGGTCGGCGGCTGCGTCACGGTGTGGGACCTCCCCCTCGGTCACTCATCGAACCCTCCCCGGTTACGGGGTGCAGTATGACGCGTGGCCGCCCTGGTCGCACGACCCGTCCGGGCTGCGGGCGCCGATCGTGACGACACGGTTGCACGCCCCGACCGGGCAGGGCGCGTGGGGGAGCCGCGGGCGGGCCATGCGAAGGCCCGGGGTCAGGCAGAGGCTCTGCCGTCGATCCGGGCCAGTGCGTCGTCCGCGCCGTACGGTTGCAGATACGGCAACCAGCGCGGATCGCGGTGCCCGGTGCCGATGATGCGCCACGCGAGTCCCGTCGGCGGGGCCGGCTGGTGGCGCAGCCGCCAGCCCAGCTCGGTGATGTGCCGGTCGGCCTTGACGTGGTTGCAGCGGCGGCAGGCCGCGACGACGTTGTCCCAGGCGTGCTGTCCGCCGC
Organism: Streptomyces chumphonensis; assembly: GCF_014779715.1. GTDB lineage: Bacteria > Actinomycetota > Actinomycetes > Streptomycetales > Streptomycetaceae > Streptomyces > Streptomyces chumphonensis. The sequence continues at coordinate 985,882 of NZ_JACXYU010000001.1, read as the reverse complement.
GGCTGCGTGGGACGACGTGGTCGACGCTCGTCGCCGTCTGCCCGCAGTAGGCGCAGCGCCCGCCGTCCCGGGCGAACAGCGCGCGCCGGGTCAGCGGCACCGGACCCCGGTAGGGCACCCGCACGAACCGCTTGAGCCGCACCACGCTGGGGGCGGGCACGGCCTGGGTCGCGCTGTGCATCAGGGCGCCCGAGTCCTCCAGGCTGACGGCCTTGCCGTTGAGGACGAGGATGAGCGCGCGGCGGAGCGGTACGACACCGAGCGGCTCGTACGACGCGTTGAGGACCAGGACATGCGGCACGGTGCCTCCTTGTACGTCTGCGGCACGTGGCTCGTGCCGGGACGATCTCCCCTCAGTGTGTCCCGGCGGGGGGTCACCGCGCCACCACGATCACGTAACGCGCTGTCCGTGTTCTGCGCCACATCCCGTGTCGGCTCCCGTGCGGGCCCACCTCGGGCGACGTGCGGGGCCGAGCGCCGGGGGCGCGGCGCGGCGCCCGCTCATCGGGGCGCGGTGGGGGCGCGCAGGGAGTGCGGGGGCGGCGCCGGGTCGCCGTGTGCGCCTGCCGTCCCCCTGCCGGGGCCGCCTAGGCTGGGCGCCGTGGACGACACCGTGAAGGACGCCGGCCGCCGAGCCGACGAAGCGGCGGGCTGGGTGCAGAGCAACTGGGAGAACTGGCTCGGCGCCGGGCTGCGCATCGTCCTCATCGTGGTCATCGCCCTCGTGCTGCGGGCGGTGGTGCGCCGCACCATCACCCGCCTGGTCGCCCGGATGAACCGCCCGGGTGAGGAGGGGGACGGGGCGGGCGGCGGCCTCGGCAGCCTGCTCATCAACGCCGAACGGCGCCGGCAGCGCTCGGAGGCCATCGGGTCGGTGCTGCGCAGCGTCGCCTCGTTCCTCATCCTCGGTACCGCCGCGCTGACCGTGCTGTCGGTGTTCAGCATCAACCTCGGGCCGCTGCTCGCGAGCGCCGGTGTGGCGGGCGTCGCGATCGGCTTCGGCGCGCGCAACCTCGTCACCGACGTGCTGACCGGCATGTTCATCCTGCTGGAGGACCAGTACGGCGTCGGTGACCGCGTCGACGCCGGGGAGGCCGTCGGGACGGTGCTGGAGATCGGTCTGCGGGTCACCAAGCTGCGCGGTGACGACGGGGAGATCTGGTACGTGCGCAACGGCGAGATCAAGCGCGTCGGCAACCTGAGCCAGGGCTGGGCCACGGCGGCGGTGGACGTGCAGGTGCGGTCGGACGAGGATCTGGACGCCGTCCGCCGGGTCATCACCGACGCGGGCCGGGCCATGGCGGGCGTCGCGCCGTGGGACGAGAAGCTGTGGGGTCCGGTGGAGGTGCTCGGCCTGGACGCGGTGACGATGGAGTCCATGACGGTGCGGGTCTCGGTCCGCACGATGCCGGGTGAGGCTCCGCCCGCCGCGCGGGAGCTGCGCTGGCGGGTCAAGCGGTCCCTGGACGCGGCGGGCATCCGGATCGTCGACGACGCCGGGCTGTCCCTGGAGAAGGGCGTACCCCGCCAGGGGTGAGGCGCCGGGCGCGCAGGGACGGGCACCCGTCCGCGTTCCGTTCGCCGTACCGTTGACCCGCGAGTGGTCTAGTCCTATTGTCCGAGTGGTGAAGCTCGCAGTGGTGGGCGGTGGCTCCACCTACACCCCGGAACTCATCGACGGATTCGCGCGGCTGCGGGACGACCTGCCGATCGGCGAACTCGTCCTCATCGACCCGGACGCGGTACGGCTGGAGCGCGTCGGCGGACTCGCCCGCCGCATCTTCGCCCGGCAGGGCCACCCCGGCCGCGTCACACTCACCGACGACCTCGCGGCCGGTGCCGAGGGCGCCGACGCCGTGCTCGTCCAGCTGCGCGTGGGCGGGCAGGCGGCGCGGCTGCGGGACGAGACCTGGCCGCTGGAGTGCGGCTGCGTCGGCCAGGAGACGACCGGAGCCGGCGGGTTGGCGAAGGCCCTGCGCACCGTGCCCGTCGTCCTGGACATCGCCGAGACCGTGCGCCGGGTCGCCCCCGACGCCTGGATCATCGACTTCACCAACCCCGTCGGCATCGTCACCCGCGCCCTGCTGGACGCCGGCCACCGTGCCGTCGGCCTGTGCAACGTCGCCATCGGCCTCCAGCGCACCTTCGCCGGGCTGCTGGACCTGCCCCCCGCCTCCCTCCACCTCGACCACTACGGGCTCAACCACCTGACCTGGGAACTCGCCGTGCGGCACGGCGGCCCCGACGGGCCCGACCTGCTGCCCCGGCTCGTCGCCGACCACGGCGAACGCATCGCCGAGCGGCTGAAGCTGCCGCCCGCGCTGCTCGCCCGCCTCGGCGCCGTCCCCTCCTACTACCTGCGCTACTTCTACGCCCACGACGAGGTGGTGGCGGAACTGCGGGAGCAGCCCGCCCGGGCCGCCGAGGTCGCGGCGATGGAGGAGCGGCTCCTGGAGATGTACGCCGACCCCGCCCTGGACACCAAACCGGAGCTGCTCGCCTCGCGCGGCGGCGCCTTCTACTCCGAGGCCGCCGTCGCCCTGGCCGCCGCCCTGCTCGGCCGGGGCGCACCGGGGACCGCGCCGGGGTCCGTGCAGGCCGTCAACGTGCGCAACGCCGGCACGCTGCCGTTCCTGCCGGACGACGCGGTGGTGGAGGTCCCCGCCCGGGTGACGGCGCGGGGCGCCGAACCGCTGCCCGCCCCCACCCTCGACCCGCTCTTCGCCGGTCTGGTCGCCCATGTCACCGGCTACGAGACGCTCGCCCTGGACGCCGCCCTGCGCGGAGGGCGGGACCGCGTCTTCGCCGCCCTCCTGGCGCACCCCCTGGTCGGCCAGTACGACCGGGCCGACGCGCTCACCGACCGGCTGCTGGCGCACAACCGGGACCACCTGCCGTGGGCCTGAGCGGCGCGGAGACGCCCCGCCGCGTCCTCGCGGTGGACGCCGGGAACAGCAAGACGGACGTGCTGCTCGCCGACACCGACGGCCGCGTGCTGGGCACCGCGCGGGGGCCGGGCTTCCGGCCCGCGACGGGCGCGGCGGACGCGGCGGAGGCGGCGGCCGCCGTGGAGCGGGCCCTCGACACCCTGGCCGAGACGGTCCGGGCGGCGCTGACCGCCGCACCCCCGGGACGCCCCGGCGACCCTGTCCACCACCTCGCCGCCTGCCTGGCCAACGCCGACCTGCCGCGCGAGGAGCGGGCCCTGGCCGCGTCCGTCGCGAACCGGGGGTGGGCGGCGTCCTCGCAGGTCGTCAACGACACCTTCGCGGTGCTGCGGGCGGGCCTGCCCGACGACGGCTCCGCGCGGCACGGCGTCGCGCTCGTCTGCGGCGCCGGGATCAACTGCGTGGGCCGCGCCCCCGACGGCCGGGTGCACCGCTTCCCGGCGCTCGGCGCCCTCTCCGGGGACTGGGGCGGCGGCGGGGGACTGGCCGACGCCGCGCTGTGGCACGCCGCCCGGGCGGCGGACGGACGCGGCGCCCCCACCCTGCTCGCGCGGGCCCTGCCCGCGCACTTCGGGCTCCCCGGTATGCCCGAGCTGATCGAGGCCCTGCACCTGGGGGAGCTGCCGCCCGAACGGCGGCACGAGCTGACCCCGGTCCTCTTCGCCGTCGCCGGGGACGGGGACGGCGACGCCGACGAGGTCGCGGGGCGGCTCGTGGACCGTCAGGCGGACGAGATCGTCGCGCTGGTCCGCGTCACGCTCGACCGCCTCGGCCTGCTCGGGGAGCCGACGCCCGTCCTGCTCGGCGGCGGCGTCGCGGCGGCCCGGCACCCCCGGCTGCACGGCCGCGTGCTGCGTCGGCTCGCCGAGGAGGCGCCGCGGGCGCGGGTCACGGTGCTGTCGGCGCCGCCCGTCCTCGGTGCGGCCCTGCTCGCGCTGGACGCGGCCGGGGCCGCACCGGGGGCCCACGCCGCGCTGCGGCGGCGGTTCGCCGACACCCGGGGCGGCTGAGCCGCGCGCACGGGGCGGGCATAGCCTCACCCCGTGCTGACCGGCTGGGTGTTCCTCCTGCTCCTGGGCGGCGTCGTGTTCTCCGGCGCCGCCGTGCAGCGGCTTGCCGGTATCGGGTTCGGCCTGGTCGCCGCCCCCTTCCTGGTGCTGCTCGTCGGCCCGATGGACGGGGTGTCGACGGCGAACTGCGCGGGTGTCGCGATCAGCGGCCTGGGCCTGCTGGCGACCTGGCGCGGCGTCCGGCTGCGGTCGATGGTGCCGCTGGTCGCGGCGGCGGCGGTCACCGTGCCGCTCGGCGCGGTGACCGCCCGGGCGCTGCCGGAGCCGGTGCTGCTGACGGGCATGGGCGCCCTGCTCAGCCTCCTGGTGCTGCTCCTGGTGCGCGGCGTGCGGCTGCCCGCGCTGCGCGGCACGGCGGGCGCTGTCACGGCGGGTGCGGCCAGCGGGTTCATGAACTCCTCCGCCGGCCTGGGCGGCCCGGCCGTCTCCCTGTACGCCGTGAACGCCGGGTGGTCGGCCCGCGCGTTCGTGCCGAACGCCCAGTTCTACGGGCTGGTGGTGAACGTCTTCTCGATCGCGGCCAAGGGGCCGCCCGCGCTGAGCGGCGGAGCGTGGCTGGTGGCCGGGGCCACCCTGGGCGCCGGTCTCGTGGTCGGGCACCTCGTCGCCGCCCGGACGCCGGAGGGCCGGGCCCGCCGGGTGATCCTCGCCCTGGCCCTCGGCGGCGGTCTGGTGACCCTCGCGAAGGGCTTGTGGCAACTGGTCCCGGCACTCGCTTGACCTGAAGTCGACTTCAACTTCTAGCGTTCGGGTCATGACGCACTCCACCGCACGGTCCTCCGACGCCCCGACGACCGGCACCGCCTCCCCCCGACCGGTGGGGCCCGCCCGCTTCACCCCGCCGACGCCGGGGAGGGCCCCGGCCGCGCCGCCCGAGTACACCGACGAGGAGGTCCTCCGGCAGCCGCTCGGCTACTGGACGGGCGCCGCGAGCGAAGCGATCGTCGGGTTCATCAGCGACAGCCTGGCCCGCGGCGGCGTCCGCCAGCCGCACTGGTGGACGCTGAACCGGGTCCGCGAGGCTCCGCGGGCGCTCACCCGGGACGAGGTGGTCGAGGTCGTGGGCGCGAGTCGCCCCTACGTGGACGTCTCCGACCTGGGGACGGCCGTCGACGAACTCCTGGAGCGCGGCCTGCTCGCGGCCGGGGACGCGGGCGCGCTCGACCTCACCCCGGCGGGCGACGCGCTCGTCGACCACCTCTGGCAGGAGGTGATGACGCCCACCCTCGCCCAGATCCGGGCGGGGATGTCCGACGCGGAGTACGTCACCGTCGTCCGGCTCCTCCACCGCGTGATCCGCAACGTGGGCGGGGACGCCGGATTCCGCCCCTGAGGGCGGCGGTGGGAACGTCCGGGGCCGGCCGCAGGGGGCCGCCGTCCGGCACCCGGTGCCGACCTGCGGTCCCCGGCGGAATGGGCGCGCGGAAGGGGCCCGGCGCGCGCCCCGGGCGTTCGCTGCCGTAAAATCTGGTGTGTCCTGACCGCTGAGCCGTGTGCTGTGCGTTGACAGCCCGGCCCGACCGACAAAATCACCGGTGCTCTCGCGACGTGACCTAAGACACGTTTCGGTGACGATCGCGGATGCCCGCGCCCGCAGTGGGTAGGGCACCGGGTGTCCAGCCTGTCGTCCACGAACGGAGGCCCCCGTGGCCGCGTCCGCCGAACTGCTCACCACCCTCATCCCCCTGCCCAAACAGGACCGGGCGGACGAGGGTGATCCTTCCAAACGCATCCTGGCCGCGCTGTCCCACCCGGACTCCGGCCTCGACGGCTCCTGCACCTGCGGCTGCTTCGAAGCGCCCCTGACCAGTGAGCCCCCGCTCGCCGACGTCGCCCCGCTGACGAGCGAGCCCCCCATCGCCGCCGAGTTGCCGCTGACCAGCGAGCCGACCGGCGCCGGCTTCGGCGCGGAGTACTCGGAGATCTGATGGGCCGCCTGGCCCGGCTTGCCGCAGCACACGGCGTCGCGACCTCCTACGCGCCCGGCCCCGGCCGGACGGTCGACGTACCGCGGGAAACGGTCGTCGCCGTCCTCGCCGCGCTCGGTGTCGACGCCTCCACCCCCGAAGCCGTCCGCCAGGCCCTCGACGCCTACGGGCAGCAGGCCGCCGCTCGCCTGCTGCCCCCCACCGTCGTACTGCGCTCCGGCCAGGACGACCCGGCCGTCGCCCTGCCCCCGCTGCCACCGGGCACCGTACTGCGGGTCGACACGGAGGACGGCGGTCGCCGCGATCCGGGCCCCGACCTGCCGCTCGGCGTGCACACGCTCCGGGCGCACACCCCCGACGGCCGCTCCGCCCGCTCCGCCCTCATCGTCGCCCCCCGCCGGTTAGCCCCGCCCGAGGGCCGCTCGCACGGCCTGATGGTGCAGCTCTACTCGCTCCTGTCCTCCCGCTCCTGGGGCATGGGCGACCTGGCGGACCTCGCCGAACTCGCCGCCTGGGCCGGCCGGACCACCGGCGCCGGGTTCGTCCAGCTCAACCCCCTGCACGTGGCCGTGCCCGCCGACGGCGACGCGGCCACCGACCCCTCGCCCTACCGGCCCTCCTCCCGGCGCTTCGCCGACCCCGTCCACCTGCGCGTCGAGGACGTCCCCGAGTACGCCTACCTCACCGGCCCCGACCGCGACCGCATGGCGCGGCTCACCGAGCGGGCGGCCCGGCTGCGCGACGGCGTCCTGCGCAAGGACGCCCACATCGACCGGGACGCCGTGTGGGCCCTGAAACGCGACGCGCTGGAGCTGCTCCGCACGGTCCCGCTCGGCCCCGGCCGTCGCGCCGACTACTGCGCCTACCTCGCCCGGGGCGGCCAGGCCCTGGAGGACCACGCCCTGTGGTGCGCCCTCGCCGAGCTGCACGGCCCGAACTGGCGCTCCTGGCCCACCGGGCTCACGGACCCCCGCTCCGCCCGCACCGCCCGCGCCCGCACCCAGCACCTGGACCGGGTGGACTTCCACTGCTGGCTCGCCTGGCTCACCGACGGCCAGCTCGCCCGGGCCCAGCGGGCCGCCACGGACGCCGGCATGGCCGTCGGCCTCGTCCACGACCTGGCCGTGGGCGTGCACCCCTCCGGCTCCGACGCCTGGGCCCAGCAGGACGCCCTGGCCGCCGGGATGTCGATCGGCGCCCCGCCCGACGCCTTCAACGCCGCCGGGCAGTGCTGGGGCCTGCCGCCCTGGCGGCCCGACGCGCTGGCCGCCTCCGGGTACCGCCCCTACCGCGAACTGCTGGGCGGTCTCCTGGCGCACGCCGGAGCCCTGCGGGTGGACCACGTCATGGGGCAGTTCCGGCAGTGGTGGGTGCCCGAGGGCGCGCCGCCCGCGCACGGGACCTACGTCCGCTACGACGCGCGGGCGATGCTCGGGGTGCTCACGCTGGAGGCCCACCGCGCCGGGGCCATGGTGATCGGCGAGGACCTGGGCACCGTCGAGGACGGCGTGCGCGAGGAGCTGGCCGGACGCGGCGTGCTGGGGACCTCGGTGCTGTGGTTCGAGCGCGACTACGCGGGGGACGGCAAACCGCTCCCGCCCGCCGGCTGGCGCGACGCCTGCCTGGCGACGGCCACCACGCACGACCTGCCCAGCACCGCGGCCCGGCTCGGCGGCGACCACGTCGAACTGCACCACCGGCTCGGCCTGCTGGGTGAGCCGCTGCGCACCGCCCGCAGGGCGGACGCCGCCGAGCGCGCCGAGTGGCTGGCCCTCTTCGCCCGGCTCGGCCTGCTGCCGGGCGGCCACGGCGACGAGGAGGCCCGCGTGCGCGCCGTCTACCGGTTCCTCGCCGCCACCCCGGCGTGGCTGGTGGGGGTGTGGCTGCCGGACGGGGTCGGCGACCGGCGCCCGCAGAACGTCCCGGGGACGTCCCTGGAGTACCCCAACTGGCGCCTGCCCCTGGCCGACGGTGCGGGGCGACCCGGCACGTTGGAGGAGCTGCTCGCCTCCCCCCGGCTGCACGCCCTCCTCACGGACCTGCGCGCCGCCATGGCGCCCGGCGTCACTCCCTAGCCGACCCCGGGTGAGCGCGCCGCGGAGTCGTTCGCTACGGTCAGACCGTGGTCAAGAACTATGCTGCGCGCGCCGGAGTCGTCGGCGCCGTCACGACGCTGATGCTGCTGACCTCGTCCCCCGCCTTCGCGCTCACGCGCGACGACGGTGACGACCCCGGCACGAAGGGGCTGAGCGTCGCCGAGACGCTGGGCCTTTACGTGGGCGCACCGCTGCTGCTGTTCCTGCTGATCTGCGGTCTGGTCATGGTGGGCGACAAGTCCCGCAAGGAGAGCTGACCCTCCCCGTCTCGCCGAGGGCGCCCCGGGCCGACGCGGCCGGGGCGCCCTCAGGCATGTGCGCGTCCTGCGGGGAGCCGGAGGGGGTGGGACGCGCGGGGTGCCGCGCGTCCCACCCCCTCGGGGTGTCGGCCGGTCAGGCGGTGGCGCGGTCGGCGGCCTGCGCCCGCAGCGCGCGGTCCACGCCCGCCCGGTTCTCGTTCACGAGCCGGCGCAGCGCCGCGCTGGCGTCACCGGCCGAGGCGAGCCAGGCGTCCGTCGCGTCCAGCGTCTCCTGCGAGACCTGGAGTGTCGGGTAGAGCCCGATCGCGATCTGCTGCGCCATCTCGTGGCTGCGGGAGCGCCACACCTCGGAGAGCACCGCGAAGTACCGCTCGGTGTAGGGGGCCAGCAGCTCGCGCTGGTCCGTCTGGACGAAACCGGCGATCACGGCCTCCTGCACCGCGTTGGGCAGCCGGTCGGACTCCACGACCTCGGCCCACGCCGCGGCCTTCGCCTCAGCCGTGGGCCGGGCCGCGCGGGCGGTCGCGGCGTGCCGCTCGCCCGCCGAGGTCGCGTCGCGCTTCAGCTCGGCCGCGATGGCGTCCTCGTCCGCCCGGCCGGTGGCCGCCAGCCGCAGCAGCAGGCCCCAGCGCAGGTCGGTGTCGACGGCGAGGCCCTCGACGCTCTCGCTGCCGTCCAGCAGCCCGGCGAGCAGGCCGAGCTGCTCGTCGGTGCGGGCGGTGGCCGCCATGGCGCGGGCCCAGGCCAGCTGGTGGTCGCTGCCCGGCTCGGCGGCCCGCAGCCGCTCCAGCGCCGCCTGCGACCAGCGGGAGAGCCCCTCCTCGCGCCACTCGGGCGCCGCGTACACGTCGAGCGCCAGCTTGACCTGCCGGTGCAGCGACTGGACGACGCCGATGTCCGACTCCTTGCCGATGCCCGCCAGCACCAGCTCCAGGTAGTCGCGCGCGGCCAGTTCACCGTCGCGGGTCATGTCCCAGGCCGAGGCCCAGCACAGGGCGCGCGGCAGCGACTCGGTGAAGTCGCCCAGGTGCGCGGTGACGGTGGCCAGGGACTGCGCGTCGAGGCGGACCTTCGCGTAGGACAGGTCGTCGTCGTTGAGCAGGATGACGGCGGGCCGCGCCCGTCCGGCCAGCTCGGGGACCTCGGTGACGGCGCCGTCGACGTCCAGCTCGATGCGCTCGTCGCGCACCAGGGCGCCGTCCTTCAGCTCGTACAGGCCCACGGCGATGCGGTGCGGCCGCAGCGTGGACTCGCCCGCCGCGCCCTCGGGCAGCGCCGGGGCCTCCTGCCGGACGGCGAAGTCGAGGATCGTCCCGTCGGCGTCGACGTTGATCTCCGGCCGCAGGACGTTGATGCCGGCGGTCTGGAGCCACGCCTTCGACCAGGCCGTCAGGTCGCGCCCGGAGGTCTCCTCCAGCGCGTTCAGCAGGTCAGCGAGCCGGGTGTTGCCCCACTCGTGCCGCTTGAAGTACGTCTGCACGCCGCGGAAGAAGGCGTCCGTCCCGACGTAGGCCACCAGCTGCTTGAGCACCGAGGCGCCCTTGGCGTAGGTGATGCCGTCGAAGTTGACCAGGACGTCGTCGAGGTCCCGGATCTCGGCCATGATCGGGTGCGTGGAGGGGAGCTGGTCCTGGCGGTAGGCCCAGGTCTTCATCTGGTTGGCGAACGACGTCCAGGCATGCGGCCAGCGGCTGCCGGGTGCGTGCGCCTGGCAGGCGACGGAGGTGTACGTGGCGAACGACTCGTTCAGCCACAGGTCGTTCCACCACTCCATGGTGACCAGGTCGCCGAACCACATGTGCGCCAGCTCGTGCAGGATGGTCTCGGCGCGGGTCTCGTAGGCCGCGTCCGTGACCTTCGAGCGGAAGACGTACTGGTCCCGGATGGTGACGGCACCGGCGTTCTCCATGGCGCCCGCGTTGAACTCCGGGACGAAGAGCTGGTCGTACTTCTCGAACGGGTACGGGTAGTCGAACTTCTCCTCGAACCAGTCGAAGCCCTGCCGCGTCACCTCGAAGATCGCCTCCGCGTCCAGGTGCTCGGCGAGCGACGGGCGGCAGTACAGGCCCAGCGGCACGCTGCGCCCCTCGCCCTCCCAGGTGCTGTGCACGCTGTGGTACGGGCCGACGATCAGCGCGGTGATGTAGGTCGAGATGCGCGGCGTCGGTGCGAACGTCCACACCGTCTCCTGCGGGCCCGTGGGCTTCGGCGTCGGCGCGTTGGAGACGACCGTCCACCCGGCGGGTGCCGTGACGGTGAACCGGAACGACGCCTTCAGGTCCGGCTGCTCGAAGCAGGCGAAGACGCGGCGGGCGTCCGGCACCTCGAACTGCGTGTAGAGGTAGGCCTGCTGGTCCACCGGGTCGACGAAGCGGTGCAGCCCCTCACCGGTGTTGGTGTAGGCGCAGTCCGCGACGACGGTCAGCTCGTTCGCGCCCGCCGCGACGGAGCGCAGGGCGATACGGGAGTCGGCGAACACCTCGGCCGGGTCCAGCGCCTCGCCGTTCAGCCGCACCTCGTGCACGGCCGGGGCGACGAGGTCGACGAAGGTGCTCGTGGCCTCGCTCGCCTCGAAGCGGACCGTCGTCGCCGAGCGGAACGTCCCGCCCTCCTGCGCCCCGGAGAGGTCCAGCTCCACGGTGTACGCGTCCACGGTCAGGACGCGCGCCCGTTCCTGCGCCTCGTCACGGGTCAGATTCGTCCCAGGCACCTGGTGTCTCCCTCATCGGTAGTCTCGGGCTTCATTGCCGGCGGTCCCGCCATCCTTCCACGCCCGCCCCGCCGGTGTGCGGCTCACCTGGGCAGCACCACGAGGTGGGCCGCCGGGTCGCGCTCCTCCCACGTCATCAGGGCCGTGCGCACCACCGCCGCCTGCTCCCGCGGGGCGTCGCGCAGCCGCAGCGGGCACAGCCGCACCACCGCGACGCCGAGCCGCTCCAGCGCCTCCCTCCGGCGGACGTGCTCCGTCCACACGGTGTCGGCCTCCCGGACGTCGAAGCCGTCGAAGCCCTCGCCGTCGTCGAGGCCGCGCCGGACGTCCAGCTCCACGGCGACGGCCTGACCGGGCCAGTAGGCGTCCACGTGGCCCAGGTACGGTCCGGCGGGCAGGCGCAGGTCGACGTTCCAGTACGGGTCCGGCAGTCCGCAGTCGCGCACCATGGCGTACAGCCGCTCCTCGCCGAGCGCGCGTCCCTCGGCGAGGAGGGCGTCGACGGCGTCCACCACGTGCGGCCGCGACAGCACCCGCGCCCGGGTCAGCTCCCGCACCAGGACCTGCGCCTCGCAGTGCCCGCCGCGCACCGCCTCCGTCATCAGCCGCCGGACCGCGACGGCGTCGGTGAGCCGCTCCACGGCGTCGGCCACCGCGCGGGCCACCGGGGCGAGGGGCACGCCCGCGACGTCCTGCGGTTCGGGCACCGCGTGCGCCCGGACGATCCGCGCCCAACCGGCCGAGCGCAGCCGCCGGGTGTGCGGCACGAGCAGGTCGATGCGCTCCAGCGACGGCAGCGGGGGAGCGGACGCCAGTCCGTGCAGGGCCAGCGCCGCCGGACCGGTGATCATCACCGCGCCGGGGGCCGGCTCGCGCCGGGCGTAGAGCAGGACGGCGTGCAGCCGCTCCTCGCTCGTCGGGGGCCCGGCGTGCAGCAGGTACACGCCGGGCAGCGGACGCTGCCAGGGACCGCCGCGACGGCAGCGCTCCTGGGCGAGGGAGGTCGGCACCCCCCGCTCGCGCAGGGTTCGGGCCGTGACGACGCGCCTGCGGACGTCGGAGAGGTCGCCGAGGAGGCGGGGGGTGAGCGGAGTGTCGTGGTTCATGCCGGGGCGATGCCCGGCCGTTCCGGGCCCCCAACCGCTGTTACCGGCCCGTCGACGAACCGGGACGATTCCGTCCTCAAGGACGCCCGTTCGACTGCCGATAGCGGGCCGCGCCACCCCGCCCCACCAGGGACGGAGTGGCGCGGTGCTCAGACCTCGGCCGCCGCGTCGCACGCCTGTCCGGCCAGGGCGCGCGCGAGGTCGTCGCGGGCCTCCAGCACCAGTCGGCGCAGCGCCGGCGGGGCGTCCGCGTGCGACGCCAGCCAGGTGTCCGTCGCCGCCAGGGTCTGCGGGGTGCTCAGCAAGGCCGGGTAGAGCCCGCGCACCACGGACATGCCGATCTCGATCGAGCGCTCCGCCCACACCCGCTCCAGCATCGCGAAGTACCGCTCCACGTACGGTGCCAGCAGCTCCCGTTGGCCGCCCTGCGCGAAGCCGCTGATCGTGGCGCCGACGAGCGCGTTGGACAGCCGGTCGGACTCGACGACGGAGTTCCACGCCTGTTCCTTGACCTCCGCCGAGGGGCGCGCCGCCAGGCAGCGCACCTGGTGCCGCTTGCCGGAGGCGGTGTCGTCGCGCGCCAGCTCGGCGTCGATCGCCGCGGCGTCGGCACGGCCGGCGGCCGCGAGGCGTCCGAGGAACGCCCAGCGCAGCTCCTGGTCGACGTCCAGGCCCTTGATCCGCTGCCCGCCGTCCAGCAGCTCCTGGAGCAGGGTCAGGTGCGCGTCGTCGCCCGCCGTCGCGGCGAAGAACCGCGCCCAGGACAGCTGGTGGCCGCTGCCCGGTTCGGCGGCGCGCAGCTCGCGCTCGGCGCCCTCGGCCAGCTCCCGTGCCGCTCCCGCGCGCGCTCCGGCGGTGACGTAGTGGTCGAGCGCCGTCTGCGTCCAGGCGTGCAGCATCTGGAGCACGCCGACGTCGCTCTCGGTGCCCGCGAAGCGCAGCACCAGGCGCAGGAAGTCCCGCGCGGGCAGCAGCGCGTCCCGCGTCAGGTTCCACACGGCCGACCAGCACAGGGCCCGGGCCAGCGGGTCCTGGACGGCGCCCAGGTCCGTGCGCAGGGTGGCCAGCGAGCGGGCGTCGGGCCGCGTCTTGCAGAACGTGAGGTCGTCGTCGTTGACGAGGACCAGGTCGGGCCGCTCGGCCCCGGCCAGCTCGGTGACGACCGTGCGTTCCCCGGCCACGTCCAGCTCCGCGCGGGCGTACCGGGTGAGCGGCCCGCCCTCGGCCGTCCGGCGGTAGAGGCCGACGGCGACGCGGTGCGGCCGCAGCACCGGGTGCGTCTCGGGGGCCTCCTGGACGACGGCCAGCTCGCGTACGCGGCCGTCCCCGCCGTAGGACACCTCGGGGGTGAGCGTGTTGACCCCGGCGGTCTGGAGCCAGGCGCGGGCCCACTCGCCCATGTCGCGTCCGGAGGTCTCGCTGAGCACGGCCAGCAGGTGTTCGAGGCGGGTGTTGCCGTACGCGTGCCGCTTGAAGTAGCGGCGCGCGCCCTCCAGGAAGGCGTCCCGCCCGGCGTAGGCCACCAGCTGCTTGAGCACGGAGGCGCCCTTGGCGTAGGTGATGCCGTCGAAGTTGAGCTTGGCGTCCTCCAGATCCCGGATGTCCGCCGTGATCGGGTGGGTGGAGGGCAGCTGGTCGGCCCGGTAGGCCCACGCCTTGCGCCGGTTGGCGAAGGTGACCCACCCGGCGTCGAACCGGGTGGCCTCCACCTGGGCGAAGGAGCCCATGAAGTCCGCGAAGGACTCCTTGAGCCACAGGTCGTCCCACCACTCCATGGTCACCAGGTCGCCGAACCACATGTGGGCCATCTCGTGCAGGATCACGTTGGCCCGGCCCTCGTAGGACGCCTCGGTCACCTTGCCCCGGAAGACGAACTCCTCCCGGAAGGTGACGCAGCCGGGGTTCTCCATGGCGCCGAGGTTGTACTCGGGGACGAACGCCTGGTCGTACTTGCCGAAGGGGTACGGATAGTCGAAGTGGTCGTGGAAGAAGTCCAGACCCTCCTTCGTCACCCGGAAGATGTCGTCGGCGTCGAAGTGCTTGGCCAGCCCCCGGCGGCACAGCGCGCCGAGCGGGATCGTCAGCTCGGTGCCGTCGGCCAGGCGGCGGCGGTACCGGTCGGCCACGTAGTGGTACGGACCGGCGACGACGGCGGTGATGTACGTCGAGATGGGCCGGGTGCGCGCGAAGCGCCAGGTGGCCGAGGCGTCGCCGTGCTGCTCGGGGGCGCCTTCCCGGTCCCCGTTGCTGAGCACCGTCCAGGCCGCCGGGGCGGTGACGGTGAAGTCGAAGGGCGCCTTGAGGTCGGGCTGCTCGAAGTTGGCGAAGACCCGGCGGGCGTCGGCGGGCTCGTACTGCGTGTAGAGGTAGGTCTCCCCGTCCTCCGGGTCGACGAAGTGGTGCAGCCCCTCACCGGTGCGGCTGTAGGCGCACGCGGCGTCGACCGTGAGCTCGTTCTCCGCCGCCAACGGGCCGATCCGTACCCGGCTGCCGTCGAAGATCCGGTCCACGGGGAGTTCCGCGCCGTTGAGCGTCACCGAGTGGACGTGCGGTGCCAGCAGGTCGACGAAGGTCTCGGCCCCCGCCCGGGAGCTGCGGAACCGGATCGTGGTGGTGGAGCGGAACGTGCGCGGGCCGTCCCCCGGGGCCGGTCCGACCGCGCCCCGCAGGTCGAGGGCCACCTCGTATCCGTCCACGGTGAGCAGCTCGGCCCGTTCCCGGGCCTCCTCACGGGTCAGGTTCTCTCCGGGCACGGAACGACTCCTTGTGTGACACCTGGTCTCGCATATCGAACAACGGGGGTCAGCATGCCATGACCACCGGCCACCTGGGCAGGCCCGGTTTCCGCCCCCCCGGTGGGAATGGGGACCGCGTCGCGCGGCGTTACGACCGGTGGTAGTGCCGTGACCGATGTGAGGAGACCCGTTGTCCGAGAAGACGACCGCCGACTTCTGGTTCGACCCGCTGTGTCCCTGGGCCTGGCTGACGTCCCGCTGGATGCTGGAGGTGGAACAGGTCCGGCCCGTCTCCGTGCGCTGGCACGTGATGAGCCTGTCCGTCCTCAACGAGGACAAGCTCGACGAGCTTCCGGAGCACTACCGGGAGCTGCTGCACACCGGCTGGGGCCCGGTGCGGGTGTGCGTCGCCGCCGAGCAGAAGTACGGCCCGGAGGTGCTCGGCGCGCTCTACACGGCGCTCGGCACCCGGTTCCACGTGCGCGGTGAGGAGCGGACGGCCGAGACGATCGCCGGTGCCCTCGTCGACGCCGGGCTCGACCCCGAGCTGGTGCGGGCCATGGAGAGCACGGAGTACGACGAGGCGCTCCGCGCGTCCCACGCCGAGGGCATCGGGCTCGTCGGCCAGGACGTCGGCACCCCGGTGATCGCCGTGCCGGGGGCGGACGGCGACCCGCTCGGCTTCTTCGGCCCGGTCGTGACACCGGCCCCGAAGGGTGAGGCGGCCGGTCGGCTGTGGGACGGCACGCTGCTGGTGGCGTCGACGCCCGGCTTCTACGAGATCAAGCGCACCCGTGACGCCGAGCCGGTCTTCGACTGAGCGGTCGCCGCAGCCGAGGAGCGGGGGCCTTCCCGGGTGCGTCGGGCACCCGGGAAGGCCCCCGCACACCTGCCCGTGAGCGGTGAGAAGACGATCACGAGGGCAGGGGACGAGAGGGGTCGGCGGTCCGCCGACCCGGATCAGGGAGCGAGCAGCAGGTTGTTCGCGCGCTCCTTGGCGGCGGTGTAACGCGCCGCGACGTCCTGCCAGTTGACGACGCGCCACATGGCCTCGACGAAGTCGACCTTCTGGTTGCGGTACTGCAGGTAGAAGGCGTGCTCCCAGGCGTCGAAGACGAGGATCGGCACCGATCCCTGACCGACGTTGCCCTGGTGGTCGTAGATCTGCTCCACGATCAGCCGGCCGGTGACCGGCTCGTAGGCGAGCACGCCCCAGCCCGACCCCTGGGTCGTCGCCGCGGCCTTGGACAGCTGTGCCTTGAACTTCGCGAACGAGCCGAACGACTCGGCGATGGCGTCCGCCAGCTCGCCCGTGCCGTCCTTGTCCAGCGGCTCGCCGCCGCCGTCCCCCGTCATGTTCTGCCAGTAGATCGAGTGCAGGATGTGCCCGGACAGGTGGAAGGCGAGGCTCTTCTCCAGCCCGTTGATGCCGCCCCAGTTCTCCTTGTCCCGTGCCTCCGCCAGCTGCTCCAGCGTGTCGTTCGCGCCCTTGACGTAGGCGGCGTGGTGCTTGTCGTGGTGCAACTCGATGATCTCGCCGCTGATCACGGGCTCCAGCGCCACGTAGTCGTACGGGAGTTCGGGCAGCGTGTACAGCGTGGACATGCGCTTGTTCCCCTCGGCCTGCTCTTGCACATCACTTGCAACAAGACACTAACAGCAACAAGGTGCGAGGACAGCGAAAAGGGGGCGGCCCCGGTGGGGCCGCCCCCTTCCCGGGAGCGGGGTGACGGCGCGGCCGGCGGCCGTCAGTCGTTCGCCGTGCGCGCGGCCCGCCGCTGCCGCAGCAGACCCACCAGCGCGAGCGCCAGCGTCAGTCCGCCCGTGGCGGCGAGCTGCTCGCGGGTGTCGCCGTCCCGCAGCATGAGCAGGAAGATGCCGGCGATGCCGACGATCGCCACCCACGTCAGGACCGGGAACGCCCACATCCGCACCACGAGCCTCTCCGGGCTCTCCCGCTCCAGCTTCCGGCGCGTCCGCAGTTGCGAGACGGCGATGAAGCCCCACACGACGAGCACGGCCGCGCCCACCATGTTGAGCAGCCACTGGAAGACCGTGTCCGGCCACCACAGGCTCAGCAGCACGGCGAAGAAACCGAACGCGGACGACGCCAGCACGGCGAGGCGTGGCACGCCGCCGCTGACCCTCCCCAGCAGCCGGGGCCCCTCGCCGCGCCGCACGAGCGAGAAGGCCATCCGGGAGGCGCCGTAGATGTTCGCGTTCATCGCCGACAGCAGCGCCACCAGGACCACGACCTTCATGACCTCCCCCGCCGCCGGGACGCCGATGTGGTCCAGCACCGCGGCGTACGGGCCGCTGGCCAGCGAGGCGTCGTCCCACGGGATGAGCGTGACGATGACGGCCATCGAGCCCACGTAGAAGACGCCGATCCGCCACATCGCCGTCCGCACGGCCTTGGCGACACCGCGCACCGGGTCCTTCGACTCGGCCGCCGCGATGGTGACCGTCTCCAGACCGCCGTAGGCGAACACCGACGCGAGCAGCCCCACGATGAGGCCGTCGGCGCCCTTCGGGAAGAAGCCGCCGTTCCCCGTGAGGTTCGAGGTGCCCGGCGCGTCGGTGCCGGGCAGCGCCCCGGCGATCGCCAGAGCGCCGATGACCAGGAACGCCACGATCGCGAACACCTTCAGCGCCGCGAACCAGAACTCGTACTCGCCGAAGTTCTTCACCGAGGCCAGGTTCGTGGTGCAGAAGACGGCCATGAACAGGGCGACCCACATCCACATCCCGGTGCCCGGCAGCCAGGTGAGCATGATCTCCGCCGCCGCGACGGCCTCGGCCGCCACCGCGACGCACAGCAGCACCCAGAAGATCCAGCCCGCCGTGAACCCGGCCCACGGCCCCAGCGCCCGCTCGGCGTGCACGGAGAAGGACCCGGACGCGGGACGTGCGGCCGACATCTCGCCGAGCATGCGCATGACCAGCATCACCAGCAGCCCGGACACCGCGAAGGCCAGGACGATGGCGGGCCCGGCGGCGGCGATGCCCGCCCCCGAACCGACGAAGAGCCCGGCGCCGATGACGCCACCGAGCGCGATCATCGACAGGTGGCGCTGCTTGAGACCGTGGGTGAGGGCACCCTGCGTCCCCGTGTCGTCCGCCGGGGCGGGCGGAGCGGAGGGGGACGCCTCGTGGGTGGGGGAGGAAGCCATGGGGGTCCAAAGGGGGAGGGGGGAACGAGGGGAGCGGAAGATCGACGCAGGGCCGACGGAGGCGGTCACTCCGGAACGCCCGCCAGTGTGAGCGGCTTCTCACGCGCGCTTCAATGGCGCACGTCACGCTCCGCTGTCCGGACGGTCGGCCTTTCACCTGCGATGTCCGTCCGCACAACTGTAGACGCCCAGCGTTGTCGCCAACGTCACGGACGGCCGCCGCGCGCCTTCGGATAGCGTCGACGGGTCTCCCCCGTCCCCCTCGTCACAGGAGGCTCACGCATGAGCACAGCCGCAGTCGGCGCACGTCCCGGTGCCGTCCTCGCCGACGTCCTGCCCGCCACGACGCTCAGCCGCTCCGTCGCGCGCGACGTGGCCCTGGTGCTCGGCGGGGCGGCGCTCACCGGCATCGCCGCACAGCTCGCCGTCCAGCCCCCCGGCTTCCCCGTGCCCGTCACCGGCCAGACCTTCGCCGCGCTCCTCGTCGGCGCCGGGCTCGGTGCCCAGCGCGCCCTGCTCTCCCTCGGCCTCTACCTCGTCGCGGGCGTCGCCGGCGTGCCCTGGTTCGCGCAGGGCGGCCACGGTGCGGGCATGCCCGCGTTCGGCTACGTCGTCGGGATGCTGCTCGCCGCCGTCGTGGTCGGGGCCCTCGCCCGCCGGGGCGGCGACCGCAGCGTGCTCCGCACCGCCGGCACGATGGCCGTCGGCACGGCGATCATCTACGCCGTCGGCGTGCCCTACCTCGCCGTGGCCGCCGACCTCGGTGTGGGGGAGGCCGTGACCAAGGGGCTCGTGCCGTACCTGTTCGGCGACGCGCTCAAGGCCGCCCTCGCGATGGCGGCCCTGCCCACGGCCTGGAACCTGGTCCACCGCAGGCCCTGACCCCCGGTCAGCACCGCCCGAGGGCCCCGCACCGGACGTTCACCCGGTGCGGGGCCCTCGCGCGCGGTGGCACCGGAGCGCATCGGTGTCGGCGGGCAGGGCCCCCGCGCCGGATGCCCGAGGCCGCTGTACGAGACCGCACCCCGACCCGGAAAGATGTACGGAACGCGTACGCGCATGCAGAGGGCATGCCAGGGGAGGGAAGCACCGTGAGCCACCACCAGCCGCCGCCGGACCAGCCGCCCGGCGAGCCGTCCCGGCCGCCCGGCCCGCCGCCCGCCGGTCCGCCGTCACTCGATCTGCCGCCCGTCACCCCGCCCCCGCCACCGGCGGCCGACCCGCCGGCCGCGTCCGCCCCCTCCGACCAACCGGCCGAGGAGACGGCCGACGTGCCGCCCACCCTGCCGCCGCCCCCGCCCCCGCCCCCGCCCGGCCACGCCCCCGCGGCACCCGGACCGGAGGCCGCGGGGCCCGGGAGGGGCAGGCTCATCGGTCTGGCGGTCGCCGCCGTGGTCCTCGTCGGCGCCGTCATCGCCGGTGTCCTGCTCCTCACCGGAGGGGACGACGACACGTCCGCCGTCGCCGACAGGAAGCCCGGAGCGTCGCAGGACGCCGAGGCGGGCCGGGATTCCGAGGGCGGAGAGGGTCCCGAGGACGCCGACCGGCCGGACGCGGAGCCCGGGACGGAGGACGGGGGCGACGGCGACCGGGAGCGCGACGGCGACTCCCCGTCGCAGGACCCGGCGGACCGGCCCGGCGGCCAGGCGCCCTACGAACTGGTCCTGCCCGAGGGGCTGCTGGACACCTACACGCTCATAGCGGGCGAGGACGGCGGCCTGCCCACCGACACGACCGGCTTCGACGAGGCGATCGACGCGATGCGCGTCGAGGGCGCCCAGGGCACCCAGGGCGCGTACTCCACCTGGGACCCGAGCGACCCGGAGAGTCTCCAGGACCCGAGCGCCCTGGAGTCGATGGAGATGCTCATCGTCGCCGGGGCCTGGGGCGTCGTGCAGGACCCGGAGGCGTCGGTGGACGGCTTCTTCGCCAAGCTGAAGACCGAGCAGCCCGCGGACGCGGACGGCGAACTCCAGGGCACGCCGCAGGCGATGAGCCCGGACGGGCTGGACGGCGCGGTGATGAAGTGCCAGATCATGAGCAACGTCGACTTCGAAGGGCGGGCCCAGGAGACGTCGCTGTGCGTCTGGGCCGATGACAGCACGGTGGCGGTGGTCATGCCGATCCCGATGAGCGGCTCCCGGTCGCTCGCCGAGGGGGCGCAGCTCACCGCGGACGTGCGGGCCGAGCTCCGGGTGGCGGCGGACTGAGCCCGGCATGTGAGGGTCCGGAGCCCAAGCGGTGGCCGCCGGGGACCTTCCGGCTCTTCTCGGCCAAGATGTCGGTAACGCGTCAACGCATGCATGGAGCATGCCCACGGAGGGAAGCGTCGTGAGTTACCACCAGCCGCCGCCGCAGGGCCCGTACGGACAGCAGCCCCAGCAACCGGGGCCCTACGGAGCGGGCCACGGCTCCCAGCCGTACGGCCGGCCCGGCGGCGGCCAGCCCCCCGGCTACGGCTATCCGCAAGCGCCCCCGGCCCAGCCCGGGTACGGCTACCCGGGCCGGCCCGGCCAGCAGCCCTACGGCCCGCCGCAGCCCGGCGGGTACGTCCCGCCGCCCCCGCCGCGCAAGAGCGGCACCGGCAAGGTCATAGCCCTGGCCGTCGGTGCCGTCCTCGTGGTGGGTGCCGTCATCGGCGGCATCCTCTATCTCACGGGGGACGGCGACTCCGACGTCGCCGACGACGGCCCCCACCGACTCGTCGTCCCCGAGGCGGTCGGCGACTACACGCTGGAGGAGAACGACGGATCCGGCACGGGCGGCAGCGGGGACGAGGACTTCCAGAAGTTCCTGCGGACCCTCGGGGTCTCCGACGGCGAGTCCGTCGAGGGCCAGTACACCACCCTGGACACCAGCGACCCGTCGGCGCTGGACGAGGGCAGCCTCGCCACCATGCGCATGGCGTTCTACGGCGGCGTGTGGGGGACGGTCGACGACCCGGAGCAGGCCGTGGACGACTTCTTCACCGCGATGAGGGAGGAGACGGAGCAGGACCCCTCGGACGAAGCCGAACTGGTCGGGGACCCGCAGTCCGTCTCCCCCGAGGGACTGGACGGCGCGGTGATGAAGTGTCAGGAGGTCGAGTCCCAGGCCGACGAGGAGATGCCCACCACCTTCAGCACCTCCCTGTGTGTCTGGGCCGACTACAGCACCGTGGGCATGGTGATGCCGCTGAGCGTCGTCGGGGCCATGTCGGTCGAGGACTCGGCCCAGGTCGCCGCCGACTTCCGGACGGAGGCCCGCGTCAGGGTCGAGTGAACCGGGACGGACGCCGCCGCCCGGGGGCGGGCCCGTTCCCCGGGCCCGCCCCCGCGCCGTCCGCACCGGATGTGACGCGTCGAACGCGTTCCGGGAGGATGAGGGCGACACGTGAGTGCGTGCACGCGGCACGCACCGGGAGGGGAAACGTGATGAGCCATCAGCCGCCACCGCCGCCACCACCACCGGGGCCGTACGGTCAGCAGCCTCCGCAGCCGAACCCGTACGGCGCGCCGCCCGCACCGTACCCGCCGTACGGAAACCCGCAGTCGCAGCCCGCAGGCCCGTACGCCCAGCCGACGTACGGGCACCCGCCCGCAGCGCAGGGCCCGTACGCACCGCAGCAGCCGTACGGGCAGGCCCACCTCCACGGTGGGCAGGCACCGCCCCCGCCGCCCCGGCGGCGCTCGAAGGGCAAGGCCGTCGGCCTGACCGTCGGCGCGCTCGCCGTGGTCGGCGCACTCGTCGCGGGTGTCGTCCTCCTCACCGGCGGCGACGGCTCCACGATCGCCGACGACGGACCCCACCGCCTCGACGTCCCCCAGCAGGTGGGGGACTACCGGCTCTCCGAGGACGACGGCGGGACGGACGGCGCCGCGCGCGAGGACGCCGAGTTCATGGCCGTCATGGAGCGGCTGGGCATCTCGGACGGCACGTCGGTGCAGGGCAGCTACAGCACGCTCGACCCGGACGACGCGGGCACCTCGGGCGAGGACAACCCGCTCGCCGGCATGCGGATGGCGTTCTTCGGCGGTGTCTGGGGCGAGGTCGAGGACCCGGAGCGCGCGGTGGACGACTTCTTCCGCTTCGTGCGGAGCGAGGCGGCGAAGGACGAGGAGAGCACCGCGGAGTTCGTCGGCGACCCGGAGGCGTTCACACCCGAGGGCTTCGAGGGCGCCGTGCTGAAGTGCCAGGAGGTCGCGGACGAGCAGGAGGGCGTCCAGGTGTCCGTGCCGCTGTGCGTCTGGGGGGACCACAGCACGGTGGGGATGGTCATGCCGCTCGCCCTGCTGGGGACGACGTCCATGGAGGCCGGGGCGCAGCTGACGGCCGACTTCCGGGCGGAGGCCCGCGTCCGGGCCGAGTGACGCCCGGTGAACGCCGTGGGGCCCGGGAGCGGCTTGCTCCCGGGCCCCACGCCGTTCGGTGGCGCCTTACGCCGACTTCTCCTGCGGGCCGGACTCCGAGCCGCGGTGACGCGGCACGAGCGTCGGGTTCACGTTCGAGTGGACGACGTCCGCGGTGATGACGACGCGGGCCACGTCCTTGCGGGACGGCACCTCGTACATCACCGACATCAGGACCTCTTCCATGATGGCCCGCAGTCCGCGTGCGCCGGTGCCGCGCAGGATCGCCTGGTCGGCGATGGCCTCCAGCGCCGGACGGTCGAACTCCAACTCCACGCCGTCGAGTTCGAAGAGCCGCTGGTACTGCTTGATGAGGGCGTTGCGGGGCTCCACGAGGATCTTCAGCAGCGCCTCGCGGTCCAGGTTGTGCACCGAGGTGATGACGGGAAGACGGCCGATGAACTCGGGGATCATCCCGAACTTCACCAGGTCCTCCGGCATGATCTCCTCGAAGTGGTTCGCGGACTCCATCTCGCGCTTGGAGCGGATCGTCGCGCCGAAGCCGATGCCCTTCGCGCCCGCCCGCGACTCGATGATCTTCTCCAGCCCGGCGAAGGCGCCGCCCACGATGAACAGCACGTTCGTCGTGTCGATCTGGATGAACTCCTGGTGCGGGTGCTTGCGCCCGCCCTGCGGCGGCACGGACGCCGTGGTGCCTTCGAGGATCTTCAGCAGGGCCTGCTGCACGCCCTCACCGGAGACGTCACGCGTGATCGACGGGTTCTCGCTCTTGCGGGCGACCTTGTCGATCTCGTCGATGTAGATGATCCCCGTCTCGGCCTTCTTGACGTCGTAGTCCGCCGCCTGGATCAGCTTGAGCAGGATGTTCTCGACGTCCTCGCCGACGTACCCGGCCTCGGTCAGCGCCGTCGCGTCGGCGATGGCGAACGGGACGTTCAGCATGCGCGCCAGGGTCTGCGCCAGCAGGGTCTTGCCCGAGCCGGTCGGGCCCAGGAGCAGGATGTTGGACTTGGCCAGCTCGATGGCGTCGTCCTTGCCCTGCGGACCGCCGTTCTCACCCGCCTGGACGCGCTTGTAGTGGTTGTAGACGGCGACGGACAGGGCCTTCTTCGCGGCCTCCTGCCCGACGACGTAGCCCTCCAGGAACTCGTAGATCTCCCGGGGCTTGGGCAGCTCGTCCCAACGGACCTCGGAGGACTCGGCGAGCTCCTCCTCGATGATCTCGTTGCAGAGATCGATGCACTCGTCGCAGATGTACACACCTGGGCCCGCGATGAGCTTCTTCACCTGCTTCTGGCTCTTGCCGCAGAACGAGCACTTGAGCAGGTCGCCGCCATCACCGATGCGTGCCACGAGGTGCTTCCCCTTCGCCTGTCACCGCCGGGGCCCCGGCGATTCCTGGTCCTTGCCTTTCGAAGGTACCTTGCCCAGGCCCTTGAATGGGCCCCCCTTGGAACGACTGACGCCCAAGGGGGGCACCACGGTGCCGGTCTGCCGGGCGGATCAGCCCGCCAGCCCGACCGACGTCTTGCGGGTGGAGATGATCTGGTCCACCAGACCGTACGCCAGAGCCTCCTCCGCGGTGAGGATCTTGTCGCGCTCGATGTCGTCGCGGATCTGGTCGATCGGCTTGGTGGAGTGCTTGGCCAGCATCTCCTCCAGCTGCGTCCGCATGCGCTGGATCTCGTTCGCGGCGATCTCCAGATCCGAGACCTGGCCGCGACCGGTCTCGCTGTACGGCTGGTGGATCAGGATACGCGCGTTGGGAAGCGCCATCCGCTTGCCGGGGGTGCCGGCCGCGAGCAGCACGGCGGCGGCGGAGGCCGCCTGACCCATGCAGACGGTCTGCACATCGGGCTTCACGAACTGCATCGTGTCGTAGATGGCGGTCAGCGCGGTGAAGGAGCCACCGGGCGAGTTGATGTAGATCGAGATGTCGCGGTCCGGGTCCATCGACTCCAGGCACAGCAACTGGGCCATGACGTCGTTGGCGGAGGCGTCGTCGATCTGCACGCCGAGGAAGATCACCCGCTCCTCGAAGAGCTTCGCGTACGGGTCGTACTCGCGCACGCCCTGGGAGGTGCGCTCGACGAAGCGGGGAACGACGTAGCGGGAGTCGGGGGAGGGGCCGGTGTAGCGAGCGTCGGAGCGCTCGTGAAGGCCGGCGCCGGGGTAGTTGTTCATCGGGTGTCCACCGTCCTGGTGATCCTCATGAGGTCTTGCTGCGGGCTGCGGGAGGGGCCGGGCAGGGCCCCGGGCGGCTGGGCGGGGGAGGGGCTCAGGCGCCCGTGCCGCCACCGCCGGGAATGTCGGCCGCGGAGCCGATGACCTCGTCCAGCAGGCCGTACTCCTTGGCCTCGTGGGCGCTGAACCAGCGGTCGCGGTCGGCGTCCCGGTTCCACTGCTCGACGGTCTGGCCGGTGTGCTGGGCCGACAGCTCCGCCATCTTCTTCTTCGTCCGCAGCAGCTGCTCGGCGTGGATCTTGATGTCCGAGGCCGACCCGGCGAGACCCGCGGACGGCTGGTGGATCAGGATCTCGGCGTTCGGCAGGGCGAAGCGCTTGCCCGGGGTGCCCGCGCTGAGCAGGAACTGGCCCATCGAGGCGGCGAGGCCCATCGCGATCGTCACGACGTCGTTCTTGATGTACTGCATCGTGTCGTAGATCGCCATGCCGGCCGTGATCGAACCGCCCGGGCTGTTGATGTAGAGGTAGATGTCCTTGTCCGGGTCAGCGGCGAGGAGAAGCAGCTGCGCGGTGATCTTGTTGGCGATCTCGTCGTCCACCGGCTGGCCGAGGAAGATGATCCGCTCGTTGAGCAGCCGGTTGTAGACCTGGTCGCCGAGCCCGCCACCGAAGTTGGGCTCACCGGCGGCGGAAGGCATCGGAAGCGTCACGTGTCCACCTGCTCGTGTCCGGACGGCCGGGCCGCCGTAAGGCGGCTCCCCTGCCGTCGCTAGCGTCTTCGTGTACATGGACCCTAACGCGCAGGTCCGGCGCGGCCATCCCGGTCCGAGAACTGTTCGCTGTGAGCGCAGGCACCGTTCCGGCTGGTCGCGTGGGGAGGCCCGGAACCGTTGCGCCGTACGCGAACGGGCCCGTGCGCGCGCGTGCGCACGGGCCCGTTGCGGCGGGACGTCGGCCGGGCCGGGAGGGCGGTCAGCCCTCCTTCTTCTCCTCGGTCGCCTGCTCGGCGGCGGGGGCCTCGGCGGTGTCACCGGACGTCTCGGCGGTCTCGGCCGCCTCGACCGTCTCGGCGCCCTCCTCCTCGTCGTCCAGCTCGACGACCTCGCCGTTGCTGTCCTTCACCGTCACGGACTCGACGACCAGGGCCAGCGCCTTGCCGCGCGCGACCTCGCCGACGAGCATCGGCACCTGGCCGCCCTCGACGACGGCCTGGGCGAACTGGTCGGGGCTCATGCCGGAGGACTGGGCACGCCGCATCAGGTGCTCGGTGAGCTCCTCCTGGCTGACGTTGAGCTTCTCCTTGGAGACCAGCTCGTCCAGCACGAACTGGGTCTTGATGCCCTTGACCGCCTGCTCCTTGAGCTCGGCGTCGAAGTCCTCCTCGCTCTTGTCCTGCAGCTGCAGGTACGTGGCGAGGTCCATGCCCATCTGGCCGAGCTGGTGGTTCACGAGGTTGTGCTTGCGGGTGTTGATCTCGTCCTCGAGGAGCTTGTCGGGGACGGGCACCTCGATGAGCTCGATGAGCTCCTCCAGCACCTTCTGCTGGGCCTCGGTCGCCTGCTCGTACTTCTTGTTCTGCTCCAGCCGCTTGCGGCTGTCGTCGCGCAGCTCGGCGATCGTGTCGAACTGGCTCGCCAGCTGGGCGAAGTCATCGTCCAGCTCGGGCAGTTCGCGGGCGGAGACGGTCTCGACGTCCACCGTGACCTCGGCCTCCTGGCCGGCCGCGGAGCCGCCCTTGAGCGTGGAGGTGAAGGTGGCGGTGCCGCCGGCCTCCAGGCCGGTGACCGCGTCGTCGATGCCCTCCAGCAGCTCGCCGGAGCCGATGGTGTAGTCGATGCCCTTCGCGACACCGTCGGGCAGGACCTCGCCGTCGACCTTGGCCTCCAGGTCGAGCTTGACGACGTCGCCCTCGGCGGCGGCGCGCTCGACGGGCGAGGTGGAGGCGAAGCGCTCACGGAGCTGCTCGACGGCCTGGTCCACGTCCTCGTCCGTCACCTCGACGGCGTCCACGGTGACCTCGATGCCGGAGTAGTCCGGGATCTCGATCTCGGGCCGCACGTCCACCTCGGCGGTGAAGGCGAGCAGCTCGTTGTCCTTGAGCTCGGTGATGTCGACCTCGGGCTGGCCGAGCGGGTTCAGCTCACCCTCCTCGACGGCGCTCTGGTACAGCTTCGGCAGCGCGTCGTTGACGGCTTCCTCCAGCACCGCGCCCCGGCCGAACCGCTGGTCGATCACCCGCGCCGGGACCTTGCCCTTGCGGAAGCCGGGCACGGTGACCTGCTGGTTGATCTTCTTGTACGCCGCGTCGAGGCTGGACTTGAGCTCCTCGAAGGGCACCTCGACAGTGAGCCGAACCCGGGTCGGGTTCAGGTTCTCCACGGCGCTCTTCACGGTCGGTCTCCTTGGGGCTGACTGCTCGGGATGGTCGTCCTCGCAACGCACGGTGAGCACGTTCCTCGGACGCTCTGCGGACGTGCGCCAGACCTGCTCCGCAGGTCCGCCTCAGGAGGTCTGCCCTCAGGCTGGAGCGCCCCGCATCCCGACCAGGAGACGTATGGAGACGTATCCCGGCGGAAAAACGGACACGACACAGGCACGCGCGTCTTTCATACTACGTGGTCGGGGTGGCCGGATTCGAACCGACGACCTTCCGCTCCCAAAGCGGACGCGCTACCAAGCTGCGCCACACCCCGCCGGTGCGACACGTAGGGTACATGGCGTACGATGCACTGCGTGCCGCACGGCGGTCGGTGACCACGTGTGAGGCGCTCGCGGGCGTAGCTCAATGGTAGAGCCCCAGTCTTCCAAACTGGCTACGCGGGTTCGATTCCCGTCGCCCGCTCACCACGACCGCAGCCCGGGCCCGCGAGGTCCGGGCTGCGGTCTTTTCGTGGTCTCTTCGTGCTGCTCCTCCGCGCGCACGCGCGGTGCCGCGCGTGCGCGCCCTATGTGGCGCGGTGGGGCCGGCAGGCCGGTGGAGGCCGGCTCAGAAGTTGATCGAGTTGATCGACCGGGCGACCGAGTCCAGGAAGTTCTGGATGGTCGGCGCCATGCCGCTGGAGGCCAGGAAGAAGCCGAGGAGCGCGGCGACGATCGCCGGGCCCGTTTTGATGGAGCCGGCGCGGATCATCACCACGAGGATGATCGCGAGCAACAGCACCACAGAGAGCGAAATGGCCACAACAGATCACACCTTCGGTCGGAACGCCTCGTCACCGGCCTGAGGGTGTCGGTCCGCTCGTGCACCCTCGCCCGCACCATCGTGCCACCAACCGGGTGAGCGCAGGAGCCCGTTGGAGCGGTGAGACCGCGAACGCGGGGAAGGGACACCGGGAAGTGGGTGCGGTGGGCGGGCGTGGCGGCCCGGACACGCGCGAAGGCGAAAAGCGACGAAGTGGGGCCTCATGGGCGCATCATCGGCCGCATGGTCACGGTGTGGACACGAAGTGAAGAATTTTGACCTCTCCAGGCAACCTGACGCCGCTCGTTTTCGTTTCCCCTCTATCGCGTCTATGGTGCGGTGGATGTTCCCCCCTGCTTCCGGGCGGACGGCGTCCCCCACCGCCCCTGCCCAGACGTCCCCCACGACGCGCGCACCGGAGCTCCGCGCGTCCGGTTCCCCGGCCGCCGAAGGGGCCGGGGACAGCCGGGCGAAGCCGCGCGACCCGTTCCTGGACAACGTCAAGTTCCTGACGATCCTGCTGGTGGGCCTGGGCCACGCCTGGGCGCCGTTGACGGGTGAGAACCGGAGCATCGCCGCTCTCTACCTGTTCGTCTACGCCTTCCACATGCCGGCGTTCGTCCTCGTCTCGGGCTATCTGTCGCGGAGCTTCGAGGCGCGCCCCGGGCAGGTGCGCCGTCTCATCACGGGCGTCGCCGTGCCCTACGCGGTCTTCGAGGTCGTCTACACGCTGTTCATGCGTCAGATCGCCGACCCCGACCGCCCCCTGTCCTTCTTCAGCCCCGGGTACGCCCTGTGGTTCCTCGTCGCCCTCTTCATCTGGCGGCTCACCGCCCCCGTCTGGAAGCTGCTGCGCTGGCCGCTTCCCGTGGCGCTCGCGGTCGCCGCCGTCGCGAGCGCGACCCCGGGCATCGGGGGCGAGCTGAACCTCATGCGGGTCCTGCAGTTCCTGCCGTTCTTCGTGCTCGGCCTCCACCTGCGCCGTGAGCACTTCGACCTCGTGCGGACCAGGACGGCGCGCCTCGTCGCCGCCCCCGTGGCCCTGGGGTTCCTCGCCTTCGCCTACTGGGCCGCGCCCGCGATGGACGACGAGTGGCTCCTCCACACCAGCTCCGCCCAGGAACTGGGCGCGCCCTGGTGGGCGGGTCCCGTGATGACCCTGGCGATCTTCGGCTGCGCACTCGCGCTGACGGCCTGCCTGGTGGCGTGGACGCCGGGCCGGACCACGTGGTTCACGGCGCTGGGAGCGGGCACGATCTTCGCGTACCTGCTGCACGTCTACCTCATCCAGGCGGCGCGGGAGTTCGACTGGTACGCGCTCTCGGGCGCCGACACCCCGCTGGGCCACCTCGTCATCTCGGTGCTCGCGCTCGTGATGATGACCGCGCTGTGCGCCGCGCCCGTCCGGCGCCTCTTCCGGCCCGTGGTGGAGCCGAGGATGGACTGGTTCTTCCGCGACACCCCGGGGAAGACCTCACCGGAAAGGGTGAACGCCACCGCGCGCTGAGGGCGTTGCCGTCCGTCAGTCCCGGCAGAGCAGGAGCAGGGCCCGGTCGTCGTTGACGTCGCGGGCCACCCGCTCGATCAGGTGCCAGGCCGCGCCGCGGAATCCGGTGGCGATGTGCGTCTCCGCCGCGCCGGTCAGCCGGTCGATGCCCTCCGTCAGGTCCCGGTCGGGTGCCTCGACCAGGCCGTCGGTGAAGAGCATGAGCACGTCCCCGCGCCGCAGCCGGCCCTTCGCGGGGTGGAACTCCGCCCCGTCCAGGACACCGAGCAGCGGCCCGTCGGCGGTCTGCGGCGTCCAGGTGCCCGCTCCGGCGCTCAGCTGCATCGCCGGCAGGTGCCCGGCGGACAGCAGCTCGAAGTCGCCGGTGTCCAGGTCCAGCACCAGGTGGACGGAGGTGGCGAAGCCCTCGTCCCACTCCTGGCGCAGCAGGTAGGCGTTGGCCGCGGGCAGGAAGGCGGGCGGCGGCAGGGAGCCGAGGAGGCCGCCGAAGGCACCGGAGAGCTGGAGCGCGCGGGACGCGGCGTCCATGCCCTTGCCGGAGACGTCGGTGAGCACGATCTCCAGGATCCGGCGCTCCTTGCCCGTGCGGGCCGCCACGACGAAGTCCCCCGAGAACGACTGGCCCCCGGCGGGACGCAGGGACATCTCGGCGTGCCAGCCGCGCGGCAGTCGCGGCAGCCTGCTCTGCACACCGAGCCGCTCGCGCAGGTCGAAGAGCATCGTGCTGCCGCCGGTCCAGGGCACCCCCACCCGCATCCGGAACTGCGCGATGAGCAGCCCGGCCAGTCCCACGGCCGCCACGACGAGCACGGTGCCGGGCGTCACCCGTCCGGCCCCGTCGGTGTAGGGGCCCAGCACGACCGACTCCACGATCAGCGCGACGGCGGAGGCGGCGTACAGCGTCAGGAGGCTGACCGGTCGCAGCAGCAGCCCGCCCGCGATGACGGGCAGGACCAGCGTCTCGGGCGCGACCCACAGCGGTTGGGCGACCGTCCCCCACGTGAGGAGGACCACGACGAGGAACAGGGTGCCGAAGACGAGCCAGTCCGAGCCGTGCCCGCGGAAGGAGTCGACACCGGAGCGCCGCAGCCGGAGCCGGGCCCGGTGCCACGCCTTACGACTGCGGTCCGTGCGGGCCGCCTGCCCGGCCGAACCGGTACGTCCTGCCATGGCTCGGGAGCCTATCCGGGTGTCCGGCGTGCGTCGATTCCCCACCTCAGCCCATGGTCATCCCGTTCGAAAATCGGATGCTCCGTTCGCATCGCCCTGGTACCTGTGGACGTATGACGACCGAGCTCCGGGCGATGGGCCCCGACGACTGGGACGCGTACTACGGGACGGTGATCCGGGCCTTCGGCGGTGATCCGAAGGAGCCCGCCGAGCGGAGCTCCTGGTACCGCGTGTGGGAGCCCGAGCGGGCGCTCGCCGCGGTCGACGGCGACGACGTCGTCGGGACGGCCACCGCCTACGGCTTCCGGATGACCGTCCCCGGCGGCGCGCCGGTGCCCTCGGCGGCGGTGTCCCTGGTCAGCGTCGCCCCCACGCACCGTCGCCGCGGCGTGCTGACGGGCATGATGCGCCGTCAGCTGGACGACGTCCGGGCCGCGGGTGAGCCGCTGGCGATCCTCACCGCCTCCGAGCCGGCGATCTACGGGCGGTACGGCTACGGCGGGGCCAGCCGCAAGCTGCGCGCCACCGTCGACACGACCCGCGTCACCTTCGCGGCTCCGCCCGAGGCCGAGGACGTCCGGCTGCGCCTGGCGGACCCGGGCAAGGCCCTGCCGGACTGCGAGGCCCTCTACGCCCGTCTGGTGCCCGAACGCCCCGGCATGCTGACGCGGACCTCCGAGGTCTGGGCGCGGCGGCAGATCGAGGACCCGCCGGCGGAGCGGGGCGGTGCCTCACCCCTCCAGTGCGTGCTGGCCGAGCGGAACGGCGAACTCCGCGGCTACGCGCGGTACGCGGTCAAGCCGCAGTGGGACGAGTCCGGTGCCCACGGGAGCGTCCGGGTGTGGGACCTGGAGGCGCTGGAGCCGGGCGCCCGCGCCGCCCTCTGGCGGTACCTGGCCGGCATCGACCTGACCGCGTCGATCGAGCTGGACAGCCGACCGGTCGACGACCCGTTCCAGTACCTCGTCTCCGACCCCCGCCGTTGCCGGCTGCGCGTCGCGGACCAGCTGTACGTGCGGCCGGTCGAGGTCGGCGCGGCGCTGGCGGCCCGCTCCTACAGCGGCCCGCTCGACGTCGTGCTGGAGGTCGCCGACGCCTTCTGCCCGTGGAACGCCGGCCGCTGGCGACTGGGCGCGGACGTCGGGGGAGCCGTGTGCGAGCGCACGGGTGCCCCGGCCGACCTGGCCCTCGACGTCCGGGAGCTCGGCGCGGCCTACCTGGGCGGCGTTCCGCTGAGCGGGCTGGCCGAGGCCGGCCTCGTCCGGGAGCTGCGGCCGGGCGCGCTGGAGGCGGCCTCGACGGCGTTCCGGGGCACGCGGGCCCCCTGGTCGCCCTACGGCTTCTGACAGCCCGGGCACCAGAACAGGTTCCGGCCCGCCAGCTCCGCCGTCCGCACCGGGGTCGCGCACACGTGGCACGGCTGTGCGGCGCGGCGGTAGACGTACACCTCGCCGCCGTGGTCGTCCACGCGCGGCGGGCGGCCCATCGCCTCGGGCGCGTGCTCGGGGCGGACGGTGTCGATGCGGTTGTGCCGCACTCCGTCGGGCATCAGGGCGACGAGGTCGTCCCACAGCGCCCGCCACCGCGCCCGCGTGAGCTCCCGCCCCGGGAGGTAGGGGTGCACGCCGTGCCGGAAGAGCACCTCGGCCCGGTAGACGTTGCCGACGCCGGACACGATCTTCTGGTCCAGCAGCAGCACGGCGATCGGTGTGCGGCTGCGCGCTATCCGCGCCCAGGCGCGGTCGGGGTCCGCGCCCGGCCGCAGCGGGTCGGGGCCCAGCCGGGCGGTGACGGCGTCCTTGTCCGCGTCGGTCACCAGCGCGCAGCGCGTCGGCCCGCGCAGGTCGGCGTAGGCGTCGCCGTGCGCCAGCCGCAGCCGGACGGTCGGGGGCGGGCTGGTGCCGGCCGGGTCGTCCGGCGTTCCGAAGAACACCTTGCCGAACAGGCCGAGGTGGACGTGTACCCAGCCGGTGCCGGGACCGAAGCCCAGGAACAGGTGCTTGCCGACCGCCTCGGCCGTCAGCAGGGGGAGGCCGTCCAGCCGCCCCGCGGCGTCCGCGAACGTGCCCTGCGGGCTGGACGCGCGCACGTCCCGGCCGCCGAAGCGCTCCCGGTAGTCCGCCGCCAGCCGGTGGATCGTGTGGCCCTCGGGCATGTCCGGCGCCGCGTCCTCCGCTCTCGGTGGCTCAGCCCTGCTGAGGGTGGTGGGCCGGGATCGGGGGCAGCTCTCCCGTCGCCTCGTAGCCGGCCAGCTGCTCGATGCGGCGCTCGTGGCGCTCGTCACCGCTGAACGGCGTGGCGAGGAACACCTCGACGAAGCGGGTGGCCTCCTCGGTGGAGTGCATCCGGGCGCCGACGCTGATCACGTTCGCGTTGTTGTGCTCCCGGCCCAGGGCGGCGGTCTGCTCGCTCCACGCCAGCACGGCCCGCACGCCGCGCACCTTGTTGGCGGCGATCTGCTCGCCGTTGCCCGAGCCGCCCACCACGACGCCCAGCGCGTCGCCGTCCGCCACGGTGCGCTCGGCGGCCCGCAGGCAGAAGGGCGGGTAGTCGTCGGCCGCGTCGTAGAGGTGCGGGCCGCAGTCGACGGGCTCGTGGCCGGCTGCCCTGAGCCACTCCACCAGGTGGTTCTTCAGTTCGTAACCGGCGTGATCGGAGCCGAGGTAGACGCGCATGGGCACGAGTGTGACACGCGGCGGCGGGGGTCGTGGCTCCGGGGCGGCGCCCCCGCGAAGCCCGCGCCGGACCTCCGTAGACTGGCCGGCGTGAGCGACACCCCCGGCACCCCAGGCAGTACAGGACCAGAAGGCGACCCCTTCGGGAGCGACCCGTTCGAGGAGTTCGAGGAGATCGTGGGGGAGGAGACCCAGCGCGATCCCGACCTCGCGGTCATCGAGGCGGGCAGCCGCACGCTGCGCACCCAGGCCGGGTCGCTCGCCGCCGACGACGTGCCCGCCCGCCCGGAGGATCCGGAGACCGACCGCGCCCTGCGCGCGGTGGAGCAGGAGCTGCTCGACCGCTGGCCGGAGACGCGTCTCGAACCGAGCCTGGACCGCATCCGGGCCCTCATGGACGTCCTCGGGGAGCCGCAGCGCTCCTACCAGTCCGTGCACATCACCGGGACGAACGGCAAGACGAGCACCGCCCGCATGATCGACGCGCTGCTCCGGGCGTTCGAACTGCGCACCGGGCGGTACAGCAGCCCGCACGTGCAGTCGATGACCGAGCGCATCAGCGTCGACGGGACGCCGCTGCCGGCCGAGGACTTCATCCGCACGTACGAGGACACCAAGCCCTTCTTCGACCTGGTCGACGCCACCCAGGAGCACCGGCTCTCCTTCTTCGAGGCGCTGACGGGCATGGCCTACGCGGCGTTCGCGGACGCGCCGGTCGAGGTCGCCGTGGTCGAGGTCGGCATGGGGGGCAGCTGGGACGCCACCAACGTCATCGACGCCGGGGTCTCCGTCGTCACCCCGATCTCCCTCGACCACACCGAGCGGCTGGGGGGGACACCGGCCGAGATCGCCCGGGAGAAGTCCGGCATCATCGCGCCCGACGCGACGGTCGTGCTGGCCCAGCAGCCCGTGGAGGCGGCTGCCGTCCTCATGCGCCGGGCCGCCGAGCAGGGTGCGACGGTCGCCCGCGAGGGGCTGGAGTTCGGGGTCGTCAGCCGGGAGGTCGCCGTCGGCGGGCAGCTGCTGACCCTGCGCGGCCTCGGCGGTGAGTACCCCGACCTCTTCCTGCCGCTGCACGGCGCGCACATGGCGCACAACGCCGCCGTGGCCCTGGCCGCGGTCGAGGCGTTCTTCGGCGTCGGGGCCGAGCAGGGGCGCACGCTCGACGTGGACACCATCCGCACCGCCTTCGCCGCCGTGACCTCGCCCGGCCGTCTCGAACTCGTGCGCTCCAGCCCCTCCGTGCTCCTGGACGCCGCGCACAACCCGGGCGGTGCGCGCGCCACGGCGGAGGCGGTCTCCGAGGCGTTCGGCTTCAGCCGGCTCGTCGGCGTCGTCGGGCCGAGCGGTGACAAGGACGTGCGCGGCGTGCTGGAGGCGCTGGAGCCGGTGCTCGCCGAGGTCGTCGTCACGCGCAACTCCACCCCCCGGGCGATGGACGTCGACGCCCTGGCGGCCCTGGCCGTCGAGGTGTTCGGGGAGGAGCGGGTCCAGGTGGAGCCGCGGCTGGACGACGCGCTGGAGGCGGCCATCACCCTGGCCGAGGAGGAGCACGAGTTCTCCGGGGCCGGGGTGCTGGTGACCGGCTCGGTGATCACCGTCGGCGAGGCCCGGCTGCTGTTGGGGAAGGACCGCTGATGCGAACGCTGTGTGCCTCCACGTTGCTGGCGGAGTTCTTCGTCATCGGTTTCGCGGGTCTCGTCGCCATGCGGCTGACCGACCACGGAGCGGCCACCGTGTGGACCGTCTCGGGCGTCGCGATGGCCCTGTGCCTGCTGCTGTGCGGCATGCTCGGCCGCCCCGGCGGCGTCCAGCTCGGCTGGGCCCTCCAGGTCGCGCTGATCGCGAGCGGCTTCGTGGTGCCGACGATGTTCGTCCTGGGGGCCGTCTTCACCCTCCTGTGGTGGGTGTCGATCAGGGTCGGGACGACGGTGGACCGGGCGAAGGCGGAGCGGGCCGCCGCGTCCCCGCCGGCTCCCTGAACGACGGCCGCGGGCGTCCGACCGCGTTCGTTGTGTAGCCTCAGCGCGTCCCCCCGTGCCCGTGACGCCCCCGAACGGGCCCGACGAAAGCAAGGAGCGGCCCATGAGCCAGCGCACCCTCGTCCTTCTCAAGCCCGATGCGGTCCGGCGCGGCCTGATGGGCGAGATCATCGGCCGCCTCGAAGCCAAGGCGGGCTGGACGATCACCGCGCTGGAGCTGCGCACGCTGGACCGGGCCACGCTGGAGCAGCACTACGCGGAGCACGAAGGACGGCCGTTCTACGCGCCGTTGCTGGAGTTCATGACGTCGGGCCCGTCGGCGGTGATGGTCGTCGAGGGCGAGCGCGTCATCGAGGGCGTGCGGGCGCTGGCCGGTCCCACGGACCCGATCCAGGCCGCCCCGGGCTCCATTCGAGGGGATTTCGGAACAATTGTCCGGGAAAACCTCATTCACGCCTCGGATTCCGCCGAATCCGCCGAACGTGAGATGAAGATCTTCTTCCCCCGGGGTGCCTGAATCCCTTTTCTGGCGGTGCGTCAGTTGAGACACCGCCACCTCACGCCGCGCGGAGGCGGCCGGGTCCGACCGGCCGCCTCGTGCATATTCGTCGCCCGCGGCGGGAACGAATCACCCGGACGCGACGTCACCAGGGGTAGGTCCGGTCGTCGCCTGCACCACAATGGCGGGGGAACCCGATCCTCGTAGTTCGAATCATCGCGACTACGATGGAGGCCTCCGGAAGACCCTCCGCGATCCGCAGCGCTTCCTGCCCTCTTGCCTGCTCATCCACTTCGCTCCTGCTGGAAGGCCAGACGTATCCTCATGGCGAACAACATGTCGTTCATCGGCCGTGACATGGCGATCGACCTCGGGACCGCGAATACGCTGGTGTACGTCAGAGGGCGCGGAATTGTCCTCAACGAGCCGTCCGTCGTCGCTATCAACACCAACACCGGCGGGATTCTCGCCGTGGGTGCCGAGGCGAAGAAGATGATCGGCCGCACCCCGGGGAACATCGTGGCGGTCCGCCCGCTGAAGGACGGCGTCATCGCCGACTTCGAGATCACCGAGCGGATGCTGCGCTACTTCATCCTGAAGGTGCACCGGCGCCGCTACCTCGCCCGCCCCCGCGTCGTCATCTGCGTGCCCTCCGGCATCACCGGGGTCGAGCGCCGCGCGGTCATCGAGGCGTCCACCCAGGCGGGCGCACGGCAGGTGCACATCATCGAGGAGCCGATGGCCGCCGCGATCGGATCGGGCCTTCCGGTGCACGAGGCGACGGGCAACATGGTCGTCGACATCGGCGGTGGCACCACGGAGGTCGCCGTCATCTCCCTCGGCGGCATCGTCACCGCCCAGTCGATCCGGGTCGCGGGCGACGAACTGGACAACGCGATCATCCAGCACGTGAAGAAGGAGTACAGCCTCCTCCTCGGCGAGCGGAGCGCGGAGTCCATCAAGATCACCATCGGGTCCGCCTACGACCTCGAACAGGACGAGCACACCGAGATCCGCGGCCGGGACCTGGTCAGCGGCCTGCCCAAGACGGTCGTCATCTCGGCCGCCGAGGTGCGCAAGGCCATCGAGGAACCGGTCAACTCCATCGTCGACGCGGTCAAGACGACGCTCGACAAGTGCCCGCCCGAGCTGTCGGGCGACGTGATGGACCGCGGCATCGTCCTCACCGGAGGCGGCGCCCTGCTGCGCGGCCTCGACGAGCGCCTGCGGCAGGAGACGGGCATGCCCATCCACATCGCCGAGGACCCGCTGGACTCGGTGGCGCTCGGCTCCGGGAAGTGCGTCGAGGAGTTCGAGGCGCTCCAGCAGGTCCTGGACTCGCAGCCGCGCAGGTGACCGTGGAGACCGGACGGCGGGTGACCGTACGCCCGTCCGGGTCATACCGGTGGACAGCGCACCGGATCGCACCGAAGGTCCTTAAGGCAGACACGGTTCCGACAAGGGGAAGGCACGGCAGTCGCACGTGAGGGACTCCCGAGAAAGCCGGCTTCTGCTCATCCTCCTCGTAGCCATCGCGTTCGCACTGATCACGGTGGACATGAGGAGTGGTGAGAGCTCGCCGCTCGACAGTGCCCGGGAAGGCGCCGCGTCCGTCTTCGGGCCGGTGGAGAACGCCGTCGCCGGCGCCGTCGACCCGGTGGGCAACGCCATAACGGCCGTCCGCGAGTCCGGCGACCGGCACGACCGGCTGGCCGCCCTGGAACGCGAGAACGCCGAGCTCAAGACGCAGCTCGGCTCCGACGAACGCCGGGACTCCCGCGCCGCCCAGCTGGACAAGCTCCTGCGGACGGCGGCCGCCGGGCAGTACGGCGTCAAGGGCGCGCAGGTCATCGCCATCGGAGCCGCCCAGGGCTTCTCCTGGACCATCACCCTGGACGTCGGCGAGCGCGACGGGATCACCACCGACATGACCGTGCTCAACGGCGACGGGCTCGTCGGCCGCGTCACCACCGTCGGCCCCACGACGTCGACCGTGCTGCTGGCCACCGACCCCGACTTCACCGTCGGTACCCGGCTGGAGGGCAACGACGAGCTCGGCTTCGCCACCGGACGCGGCGACAGCTGGCTCACGGTGCAACTGCTGAACAGCAAGGCCGACGTCAAGAAGGGCGACCGCATGGTCACCTTCGGCTCCAGCGGTGACCGGCCCTTCGTGCCCGGCGTCCCCGTCGGCAAGGTCGTCGAGGTACCCCCGACCACCGGCGGCCTCACCCGCACCATCCGGGTCGAGCCCTACGTCGGCTTCAGCCGTCTCGACATCGTCGGTGTCGTCGTCGAACCGCCCCGTGAGAACCCCCGCGACACCGTGCTCCCCGATCCGCCGAAGGCCGAGCCGACCCCCACCGTCACGGTGACCGTGGGACCGGACGGCGAACCCCTGGAGGAGGGCGCCGAGGGGCAGGACGGTCTGGAGGGCCAGGGCGGCCAGGACGAACTGGACCCGCAGGGCCCTCAGGAGACCGAGCCGGACGTCCCGGCCGATCCGGACGCCGTCGGCCGGGACACCGAGGAAGTGGCCGGAGCGGCCGGGATCGACGAGGGAGTGGAGTAGCCGATGCGCTTCAACCGCATGCTGCTGTCGGCGACGCTGCTCGTCGTGGCCCTGGTCCTCCAGGTCACCGTGCTCGCCCGGCTCCAGCTTCCCGGGGCCACACCCGACCTGCTGCTCCTGACGGTGCTCGGTCTGGCCCTCGTCTACGGGCACACCAGCGGCGCACTCATCGGCTTCACCGCCGGACTCCTGGCCGATCTCGCACCTCCCGCCGACCACGCCGTCGGCCGCTACGCCCTCGTGCTCTGCGTCGTCGGGTACGTCGCCGGGCTGACGAAGCCGGAGAGCGGCCGGCACCGCAGCGCCACCCTGCCCATGCTCGTCGTCGCGGGCGCCGCCCTCGCCTCCACCCTGCTCTACGCGGGTGTGGGAGCGCTCGTCGGCGACGGCGCGGCACGCCACGTGGGCCTGGGGGGACTGCTGTTCACCGCGACGCTGTACGACCTGCTGCTCGCCCCGTTCACCGTGCCGCTCGTCATGGCCCTGGCCCGTCGCGCGGATCCCGACCCCCTCGGCGAGACCGCCGGTGGCACGGGCACGGCGGGGGAGAGCGGCTACGGGCCGCTCGCCGCCGGGGCGGGCGCGCTGTCCCGCGGCACGGTGGGCGGCGGACGGTTCGGCAAGCGCGCCGGTCTCGGGCGTCGCCCGGGCCGGGGCGGCTGGGCCTGGGCCGGCGGCGGGAGCGGCGGACGCGGGCTGCTGGGCCGCTCGCCGCGCACCCGCGCGGGACGCATCAAGGGAGTCAAGCGGCTGTGACGGGGAGGGCCTCATGAGCAACATTCCGGAGACCGGGCGCACGTCGCGCGTCACCATCCGCCTGATCGCCATCCAGATCCTCGTCTTCTCGCTGATCCTCACGCTCGGCGGCCGGCTGTGGTTTCTCCAGATCCGCAACGGCGACGAGTACCAGGAGGAGGCGGCGGGCAACCACGTCCAGCAGGTCGTGCAGCCCGCCCCGCGCGGCACCCTCTACGACGCACGCGGCGTCCCGCTCGCCGACACCGAGACCCGGCTGGTCGTCTCCGCCAGCCGCACCGAGCTGATGAAGATGCGCGACGACGGGGAGGCCGTCCTCGGCCGCGTCGCCGAGGTTCTGGGGATGACCGGGGAAGAGGTCGCCCACAAGGTGCGGCTGTGCAACAACGAGACGCCCCAGCCCTGCTGGAACGGCTCCCCCTACCAGCCCATCCCCATCACGGACGAGGCCACCACCCAGCAGGCCCTCACCATCCGCGAGCGGGGTGAGGACTTTCCCGGCATCACCGCCGAGCCCGCCGCCGTCCGCCGCTACCCCGCGCCCTACAAGGCCAACACCGCCCAGGTGCTCGGCTACCTCTCGCCGGTCACCGACGAGGAGGTGCAGAAGGCCAAGGACACCGATTCGCCGCTCCTGCGCTCCGACCAGGTCGGCCGCTCCGGCCTCGAACGCTCCTACGACACCCAGCTGCGCGGCGACGCGGGCGTCCTGCGCTACGAGGTGGACAAGCTCGGCCGCGTCCTCGGCATGGCCGACAGCGACGAGCCGGTGGCCGGATCCTCCGTCGTGACCAGCATCGACTCCCGGGTGCAGGCCGTCGCGGAGTACCAGCTGAACCAGGCGATGGAGACGGCCCGCAAGGAGACCGACTCGATCACGGGTCGGCCCTACGAGGCGGACTCCGGCGCCGTCGTCGTCATGGAGTCCAAGACGGGCCGGATCGTGGCCATGGCCTCCCAGCCCGACTACGACCCGAACGCCTGGGTGGGGGGCATCGACGCCGAGCAGTACGCCGAGCTCACCGGGGAGAACTCCAACTACCCCCTGCTCAACCGCGCCATCCAGGGCCAGGCGGCCCCCGGCTCGATCTTCAAGGTCGTCTCCTCGATGGGGGCCGTCAACGCGGGCTACCCCTTCGACGACACCTACTCCTGCAGCAGCTCCTACAGCCTCGGCAGCCACAGCTTCGCCAACTTCGAGTCCACCGGCCACGGGCCCATCACCCTCGGCAAGGCCCTGGAGGTCTCCTGCAACACCGTCTTCTACCGGCTCGGGCACACCGAGTGGCGCAAGGACGGTGGCTCCAAGGTGAAGCCCGGCGAGGCCGACGAGCACCTGTACAAGGCGGCCAAGGACTTCGGTCTCAGCAAGAAGACCGGCATCGACCTGCCGAACGAGGTCACCGGCCGCATCCCCGACCGCCAGTGGAAGCAGGACTACTGGGAGGCGAACAAGGACAGCTGGTGCAAGCAGGCCAAGGCCGCCAAGAAGACCGGTGACGAGCAGAAGGACTACGTCGCCAAGCTCGCCCGCGAGAACTGCGAGACGGGCATGCAGCTGCGGGCCGGCGACAGCATCATCTACGCCATCGGCCAGGGCGACATCCT
The DNA here is from genome assembly GCF_014779715.1 of Streptomyces chumphonensis. Classification (GTDB taxonomy): domain Bacteria; phylum Actinomycetota; class Actinomycetes; order Streptomycetales; family Streptomycetaceae; genus Streptomyces; species Streptomyces chumphonensis. The sequence goes on along the minus strand of NZ_JACXYU010000001.1, from coordinate 945,371 downwards.
CGTCACCCCGATCCAGATGGCCACCGGCTACGCGGCCATCAGCAACGGCGGGACCCTGTACGACCCGACCGTCGGCAAGGCGATCATCAGCCCCGACGGCCGCGAGGTCGAGACGATCGAGCCCACGGCGCACGGCAAGCTGCCCGCCTCCAAGAAGACGGTCTCCCAGATCGACCAGGCGCTCCAGGACGTCGCCACCCGGGGTACGGCCTCCTGGCGCTTCACCACCTGGCCGCACGACGAGATCCCGATCCACGCCAAGACCGGCACCGCCCAGGTCTACGGCAAGCAGACGACGTCCTGGCTGGCCACGTACACCGACGACTACACGATCGTCATGACGATCTCCCAGGCCGGCACCGGCTCCGGCGCCTCCGGTCCGGCCGTCCGCAACCTCTACGACGCGATCTACGGCGTCGAGGAGGACGGCTCCATCGACCGGAAGAAGGCCCTGCTGCCGAAGCCCGAGAAGGACCTGCCGAGGATCAGCCCGACCGGCACGGTGCAGGCGGAGCGCACCGACCCCAAGCTGGTGAAGTTCTGGCGTGAGGCGGAGTTCAGCTGATGAGCGTCCACTCCTTCGACACCAGCGCCGTCGGACCGCCCAAGAGCCTGTGGTCCCGCGTGACCGCCCGCGGCTCGCTGGCCCGGCGGCTCGACTGGCCGCTGATGCTCGTGCCGCTGCTGCTGTGCGCCGTCGGCGCGCTGCTCGTCTGGTCCGCCACCCGCAACCGCACCGAGCTGACCGGCGGCGACCCGCAGCAGTTCCTCTACAAGCACGTGGTCAACACGGCCATCGGTGTCGCCCTGGCCATCGGCGTCGTCTGGATAGGGCATCAGCGGCTCCGCTCGCTCATGCCGGTCCTCTACACGCTCGCCCTCGTCCTGATCGGTCTCGTCTACACCCCGCTCGGCGCCACGATCAACGGCGAGCGCGCCTGGCTGAACCTCGCCCCGGGCCTGCAGATCCAGCCCTCGGAGTTCATCAAGGTCACCATCATCCTGGGGATGGCGGTGCTGCTGTCGGCGAAGGTCGACGCGGGTGACCGGGAGCATCCCGACCACCGCACCGTCGTCCAGGCGCTGGCGCTGGCCGCCCTTCCCGTCGCCGTCGTCGGCGACCTCGGGCAGGTCATGGTGTGCGTGGTGATCATCCTGGGCGTGCTGCTGGCCTCGGGCGCCGCGAACCGCTGGGTGTTCGGCCTGATCGTCACCGGAGCCGCCGGTGCCGTCGCGGTGTGGCTGTTCGGACTGCTCGACGAGTACCAGCTCAACCGCTTCGCGGCCTTCGCCAACCCGGCCCTCGACCCGTCGGGCGTCGGCTACAACACGAACCAGGCCCGCATCGCCATCGGTTCCGGCGGCCTCTTCGGCACCGGCCTGTTCGAGGGCTCGCAGACGACCGGCCAGTTCGTGCCCGAGCAGCAGACGGACTTCATCTTCACCGTGGCCGGTGAGGAGCTCGGCTTCGTGGGCGGCTCGCTCATCCTGCTGCTGCTCGCCGTCCTGCTGTGGCGGGCGTGCCGCATCGCGCGCGAGGCGACCGACCTCTACAGCACGATCATCGCGGCCGGCATCGTGGCCTGGTTCGCCTTCCAGTCCTTCGAGAACATCGGCATGTCGCTGGGCATCATGCCGGTCGCGGGACTGCCCCTGCCGTTCGTCTCCTACGGCGGTTCGTCGATGTTCGCCGTCTGGATCGCGATCGGCATGCTCCAGTCCGTCCGCATACAGCGCCCGCTGTCGGCCTGAGCCGCACCCCGCACGCGCGGCGGGGGCTCGACGGGTGCGGGACGGGTGGTCCCGTCGGACGGGTTACGCTGGAGGATCACCGCGGCGCCGTGCCGTGGCCCGCGCCGCTCCGGCGGGGCCCCGGCTCCACGACGCCCGGTGGCCCGCCAGCACGGTCCGTATCAGCACAGCCCCCGTACCCGAGGACACCACCCATGCCTGTCGAGTCGGTCTTCCCGCGCCTGGAGGCCCTCCTCCCGCACGTCCAGAAGCCGATCCAGTACGTCGGCGGCGAACTGAACTCCACGGTCAAGGAGTGGGACGAGGCCGACGTCCGCTGGGCGCTGATGTATCCGGACGCCTACGAGGTCGGGCTGCCCAACCAGGGCGTCATGATCCTCTACGAGGTGCTGAACGAGCGCGAGCGCGTCCTGGCCGAGCGGACCTACAGCGTCTGGCCGGACCTGGAGGCGCTGATGCGGGAGCACGGCGTGCCGCAGTTCACCGTCGACGCCCACCGTCCGGTCGGCGCCTTCGACCTCTTCGGCGTCTCCTTCTCCACCGAGCTCGGGTACACGAACCTCCTCACCGCCCTCGACCTCGCGGGCATCCCCCTGGACGCCGCCGAGCGCACCGTCGACCACCCGATCGTGGTGGCCGGCGGCCACGCCGCGTTCAACCCCGAGCCCATCGCCGACTTCGTGGACTGCGCCGTCATCGGCGACGGCGAGCAGGCCGTCCTGGAGATGACCGAGATCGTCCGGGCCTGGAAGGCCGAGGGGCGTCCGGGTGGCCGCGACGAGGTGCTGACACGCCTCGCGCGGACCGGTGGCGTCTACGTGCCGCGCTTCTACGACGTGGAGTACCTGGCCGACGGCCGGATCTCCCGCGTCGTGCCGAACCGCTCGGGCGTGCCGTGGCGGGTCTCCAAGCACACCGTCATGGACCTCGACGAGTGGCCCTACCCCAAGCAGCCGCTGGTCCCGCTCGCCGAGACCGTGCACGAGCGGATGTCCGTCGAGATCTTCCGGGGCTGTACCCGGGGCTGCCGGTTCTGCCAGGCCGGCATGATCACCCGGCCGGTTCGGGAGCGTTCGATCACCGGCATCGGCGAGATGGTCGACAAGGGTCTGAAGAACACCGGCTTCGAGGAGGTCGGTCTCCTCTCCCTCAGCTCCGCCGACCACAGCGAGATCGGCGACGTCGCGAAGGGCCTGGCCGACCGGTACGAGGAGGACAAGATCGGCCTGTCCCTGCCCTCCACCCGCGTCGACGCCTTCAACATCGACCTGGCCAACGAACTGACCCGCAACGGACGCCGCTCCGGACTCACCTTCGCTCCCGAGGGCGGCAGCGAGCGCATCCGCAAGGTCATCAACAAGATGGTCTCCGAGGAGGACCTGATCCGCACGGTCGCCACCGCCTACGGCAACGGCTGGCGCCAGGTGAAGCTCTACTTCATGTGCGGCCTCCCCACCGAGACCGACGAGGACGTCCTCCAGATCGCGGACATGGCGACGAAGGTCATCGCCAAGGGCCGCGAGGTCTCCCGGTCGAACGACATCCGCTGCACCGTGTCCATCGGCGGGTTCGTGCCCAAGCCCCACACGCCCTTCCAGTGGGCGCCCCAGCTCTCCGCCGAGGAGACCGACACGCGGCTGGGCAAGCTGCGGGACGCGATCCGCGCCGACAAGAGGTACGGCCGGTCCATCGGCTTCCGCTACCACGACGGCAAGCCCGGCATCGTCGAGGGGCTGCTGTCGCGCGGCGACCGCCGGGTCGGCGACGTCATCCGCGCGGTCTACGAGGCCGGGGGACGTTTCGACGGCTGGCGTGAGTACTTCAGCTACGACCTGTGGATGGAGTGCGCCGCGAAGACCCTGCCCGGCCACGGCGTCGACGTCGACTGGTACACGACCCGCGAGCGCGCCTACGAGGAGGTGCTGCCCTGGGACCACCTCGACAGCGGCCTCGACAAGGACTGGCTGTGGGAGGACTGGCAGGACGCCCTCGACGAGACCGAGGTCGAGGACTGCCGCTGGACGCCCTGCTTCGACTGCGGCGTCTGCCCCCAGATGGACACCTCCATCCAGATCGGCCCGACCGGCAAGAAGCTGCTGCCGCTGACCGTGGTGAAGTAGCGGCCGTGCCCGAACTCGTCCCGCCCACCGAGCGGGTGCACGCCTCCTTCCTCGCCGCCATGGACGAGCTGCGCGAGGAGGGTCGCGGCGGCGCGGACGACGCCTCCATGATCGGCCGGGACATCCGGCTGTACGCGGCTCGGTGGGGCGGCCCGGAGGGCTTCGCCCAGTACGTGGCGGGCGTCCGCGCGGAGGCCCTGGAGACGACGCCGCGCCCGCCCGGCCACGTCCCCTCCACGACGTGGTGGTGGGTCGACGGCGAGGTCTACCTCGGACGGCTCGCCCTGCGGCACGCCCTCAACCAGCGGCTGCTGGAGTGGGGCGGCCACATCGGCTACGACGTCCGTCCCTCGGCCCGGCGCCGGGGGCACGCCACCGCGATGCTGCGGGCCGCGCTGCCCCACGCGGCGGAGTTGGGCATCGACCCGGTCCTGATCACCTGTGACCACGACAACGTGGCCTCCCGCAGGGTCATCGAGCGCTGCGGCGGCGTCTTCGAGGACCGCCGGGCCGAGAAGCTCCGCTACTGGGTGCCGACGACGTCGCGACCCCGGCCGCCGGACTAGGCTTGCACCCGATCGACCCAGCGCCCCCTCCGGGCGGCGCGTTCAGCAAGGAGAAGGACCCCTGGGGAAGCGACAGCCCGAAGGCCCGCCGCCCGCACCGGCCGTACAGCGCGTCCGACTGCGCTACACGAAGCGTGGCCGCCTGAGGTTCACCAGCCACCGAGACTTCCAGCGCGCCTTCGAGCGCGCGCTGCGGCGCGCCGAGGTGCCGATGGCCTACTCGGCCGGTTTCACACCCCACCCCAAGGTCTCCTACGCCAACGCCGCCCCCACCGGGACGGCGAGCGAGGCGGAGTACCTGGAGATCGCCCTGGCCGACCGGCGCGAGCCGCAGGCGCTGCGCGCGCTGCTCGACGCGTCCCTGCCGCCCGGTCTCGACGTGCTCGACGCGGTCGAGGCCCACACCTCCGGTTTCGCCGACCGCCTGACGGCCTCCCGATGGGAGCTGCGGCTGGAGAGGGTCGAGCCCGCCGAGGCCGAGTCGGCCGTCCGGGCGTTCCTCGACGCGCCGAGCGTCGAGGTGCAGCGGGAGACGAAAAAGGGGTTGCGCACCTTCGACGCCCGTGCGGCGGTGGCCTCGCTGGAGGTCGTCCGGACGCCCGGGGGAGAGGCGCCCGATAGGCCGGACACCACTCCCTGTGCGATACTGCGCCTGGTGGTACGGCACCTGACACCTGCTGTACGACCCGACGACGTCCTGTCCGGTCTCCGCGCAGCGGCCGGCCTGGCGCCGCCGGTCCCCGCTGCGGTGACCAGGCTGGCGCAGGGGCCGCTCGACGAGGAGAGCGGCACGGTGGCCGATCCGTTGGCGCCCGACCGCGACGCTACAAGCGTCGCGACGGCGCCCGGGCCCACCGCGTAGGGCGGCGTCGCGACGCCGCCGACGTGCCAGGCACCAGGGAGCCACCCGGGTACCGCCGGAAGGCCGGCGCACACACCGACAGACTTTCGCCGTAGCCGGGCCGGATGGCCAGGAACCGGCGAGTGAGACAACAGCTCCCGTGCGGCGCCCGCGCCCCGGACCGCGACACCGTCCCGATGCCGCGTATCCGCGGCGAGCGCAGGCGTGGCATCCGGGAGCGTGACGGGAGACACCCGCGCATGCTCGAACCGACAGAATCCGCTCCGGCGGAGCGCCCGGAGAACACCACGCCGAGCGACAACCTCCCCTCGCGCAGGCGACGCAGGGCCGCGACACGGCCCGCCGGTCCGCCCGCCCCCGCCCCCGAGGCCCGGGAGAGCGCCCCCGAGGAGGCCGCCGGACCGGTCGAGGCCCCCGCCGCGACCACCGAGCAGCCCGAGGCGCGGTCCTCGGCCCCCGAGCCGACCGCGGAGGTCAAGCCTCCGCGCGCCCGGCGCCGGGCCACGCGCAAGAGCACCGCCCCGGCCGCCGCCGAGTCCTCGGGCGCCCCGGCGTCCGACGCCCCGGCCGAGGCCGGGGAGGAGCCCGCCACCGAGACCGCCGCCGCCACGCCGCCCGCGGAGCCGGAGAGCTCCGGGCGGCGGAGGAAGCGGGCACCCGCCGCGAAGGGCGAGCCCTCCGCGAAGAGTGAGCCCGCCCCGCAGCGCGAGCCCGAGCAGGCCTCCGAAGAGAAGCCGGAGAAGCCCGCACGACGGGCGCGCAGGGCCGACGCCGCGGACGAGCGTGACGACGCCCCGGCGTCGGCCTCCGAGGCGGTGGGTCGCGGGCGTCGCACCAAGCCGGCCCTTCCGCCCACCGCCGTCTTCCAGCCGCCGGTGTTCACCGAGCCCACCTTCCAGACGCCGCAGAGCGTCGCCGCCTCCGCGGCGGCGGCACAGGCCGAGGACGAGGACGAGACCGAGGACGAGCAGCCCGCTGCCGACGAGCGCCCGACGCGCCGACGCCGTCGCCGCGCCGACGCCGCCGGGAGTGCGGAGCGCCCGGAGTCGGGGAAGGCCCAGGACGCCGGGAACGTCTCGGCCGCCGAGGAGTCCGACGACACCGAGGATTCCGAGGACACGGCCGACGGGAGCGGGGACGGCTCCCGCGAGGACACCGACGAGGCGGGGGAGCGCCCGGCGCGCCGCCGCCGCCGGGGCGGCCGCCGGCGTCGCCGGGGTGAGGCCGGCGACGGCGACGGCGACACGGCCGACCACTCCTTCGAGGACGACGGCTCCGGGTCCGCGCGGGGCGCCGGTGCCGACGCCGCGGGCGAGGGCCGGGACGACAGCGCGGAGGAGTCCGACGGGGGAGACGACGAGGGCGGCACGTCCGCCTCCACCAGCAGCTCCCGTCGGCGGCGCCGCCGCCGTCGGCGCGGTGGGGACGAGGCTCCGGCCGCCGCCGAGTCGTCCGGGGACGACCCGGAGCGCACCGTCGTCAAGGTCCGCGAGCCGCGCAAGAAGAAGGCGGACGAGGGCGACGGCGTCCAGGCGATCAAGGGTTCGACCCGGCTGGAGGCCAAGAAGCAGCGCCGCCGGGAGGGCCGCGAGCAGGGCCGCCGTCGGGTGCCGATCATCACCGAGGCCGAGTTCCTGGCCCGCCGCGAGGCCGTCAAGCGGGAGATGATCGTCCGGCAGAGCGGCGAGCGCACGCAGATCGCGGTGCTGGAGGACGACGTCCTCGTCGAGCACTTCGTGAACAAGGAGCAGGCCACCTCCTACGTCGGCAACGTCTACCTGGGCAAGGTCCAGAACGTGCTGCCGTCGATGGAGGCCGCCTTCGTCGACATCGGCAAGGGCCGCAACGCCGTGCTCTACGCCGGTGAGGTCAACTTCGAGGCGCTGGGCGTCTCGGGCGGTCCGCGCCGGATCGAGACGGCGTTGAAGTCGGGCCAGTCGGTCCTGGTGCAGGTCACCAAGGACCCGATCGGTCACAAGGGCGCCCGGCTGACCAGCCAGGTCTCCCTGCCCGGCCGGTACCTGGTCTACGTGCCCGAGGGCTCGATGACCGGCATCAGCCGCAAGCTGCCCGACACCGAGCGCTCCCGGCTGAAGCAGATCCTGAAGAAGGTCGTCCCGGACGACGCCGGCGTCATCGTGCGCACCGCCGCAGAGGGAGCCAGCGAGGACGAGCTGGCCCGCGACGTCAAGCGGCTCCAGGCCCAGTGGGAGGACATCCAGAAGCGGGCCCAGAAGGGCAACGCACCCACCCTGCTCTACGGCGAGCCGGACATGACCGTGCGTGTGGTGCGGGACATCTTCAACGAGGACTTCACCAAGGTCGTCGTCAGCGGTGACGAGGCCTGGGAGACGATTCACAGCTACGTCACCCACGTGGCGCCCGACCTCTCCGAGCGCCTGCAGCGGTGGACCTCCGAGGTCGACGTGTTCGCGACGTACCGCATCGACGAGCAGCTGATGAAGGCGCTGGACCGCAAGGTCTGGTTGCCCAGCGGCGGCTCGCTGGTGATCGACCGCACCGAGGCGATGATCGTCGTCGACGTGAACACCGGGAAGTTCACCGGCCAGGGCGGCAACCTGGAGGAGACGGTCACCAGGAACAACCTGGAGGCGGCCGAGGAGATCGTGCGCCAGCTGCGGCTGCGCGACCTGGGCGGCATCATCGTGATCGACTTCATCGACATGGTGCTGGAGTCCAACCGGGACCTCGTCCTGCGGCGGCTCCTGGAGTGCCTGGGCCGGGACCGCACCAAGCACCAGGTCGCCGAGGTCACCTCGCTCGGTCTGGTGCAGATGACCCGCAAGCGGGTCGGACAGGGCCTGCTGGAATCCTTCTCCGAGCCGTGTGTGCACTGCAACGGGCGCGGTCTCCTCGTGCACATGGAGCAGGCACACGCTCCCGCCGGGGGCGGCGGCAAGCGCAAGAAGAAGGGCAAGGGCGGCGGCCAGCCGGAGGCGTCGCAGGCCGAGCCCGTCGCGCCGGTCCGGCCCGAGTCCGAGACCGAGCCCGCGGCACGGGAACGTCCCGAGGACCTGGAGCCCGTCACCGAGCAGGCACCCAAGGCGCTGCCCGAGCCGGCCTTCGAGCCCGACGAGGACCTGTACAGCAGCATCGCGGAGGCCGAGGAGGCCGCGTCCCGGCACCGGGGCAGGGGCCGTCGCCGGGTGAGCCGGAAGTCCGGGGCGCCCGCCGCCCCGGCCGGTGCGGAAGCCGTCCCCGCCGGTGCGGACGCCACCGCGGAGGAGCCCGTCTCCGAGCCGGCCGTCGAGCCCGCGCCCGAGGCGGTGCCCGAGCCCGAGCCGGCCGCAGCGCCCGAGCGGGAGACCGCTCGCACGCGTCGGCGTGGCAGCCGCAAGGTGTCCGCGCCGGCGGGCGCGCCGAAGGCGGACGAGGAGTCGGCCGAGGCGGCGGTGACCGTGGTCGCGGCGGCCGCCGAGCCCGTCACCGCGCCCGAGCCGGCGCCCGTCGAGGCCGAGTCGCCGTCGGCCGCAGTCGAGCCCGCACCCCGGGGACGTCGTCGGGTGAGCCGCAAGGTCTCCGTGCCCGCCGGTGCGCCGAAGGCGGACGAGGAGTCGGCCCAGGCCGCGGTGACCGTGATCCCGGCAGCCGGGACGACGGCGGCACCCGGTGACGAGCCGGTCGCGGCGTCGGCCACGCAGCCGCAGCCCGAACCGGCCTCGTCTCCCGCCACTGCCGAGAGCGAGCCCGCCCCGGCCCCTGCGCGTCGACGCGCCACCCGCCGGGTGACCGCCCCGACCGGAGCGCCGCAGGGGGAGGCGGCCGAGGCGATCGTCCTTCCGGCGGCCTCCGGGGCCGAGACCGAGCCTGCGGAGGAGGCCGAGGAGGAGCCGGCGAAGACGGCCGCCAAGAAGGCGCCGGCCAAGAAGGCCACGGCGAAGAAGACCGCCGAGAAGAAGACCGCGGCCAAGAAGGCCACGGCGAAGAAGGCGGCCGAGAAGAAGGCGCCGGCGAAGAAGACGGCGGCGAAGAAGACGACCGCCAAGCGCGCCGCCGCGAAGAAGTCGACGGCGAAGACGGCGGCGACCCGGGCGGCCGCGGCCGAGCAGCCCGCGAGCCCGACCGTGTCGGCCCCCACGGAGGAGTGACGTGGCGGGCCGGGCGGGTTCACCCGTCCGGCCCGCTCCCGTGGTCCGGGGGCCGGTTTGACCGGCCTGGTCAGGGGCCGTAATCTTGACCGCTGGCGTGTCACACGCGCCAGTGCTCCTGAGCACCTCCCTCCCACCCGGCCGGTCAGGCCGAGGGGAGAGGCCGTCGCTCCCTCCCGGGTTGTCGTGGACGTCCTCGCGGACGCCTGCGGACGACGGCTGGCATCAGGGGTTCCAGACGACGAACGAGAGAGAGTTCCGCGTGTACGCGATCGTGCGCACCGGCGGCCGTCAGCAGAAGGTTGCTGTCGGCGACGTCATCGAGGTTGACCGTATGTCCAGCAGCAAGGTCGGCGACACCGTCGAGCTCTCGACCGTGCTCGTGGTCGACGGGGACGCCGTCACCAGCGACCCGTGGGTGCTGGCCGGCGTGAAGGTCCAGGCCGAGGTCGTGGACCACCACAAGGGCGTCAAGATCGACATCCAGAAGTACAAGAACAAGACCGGTTACAAGAAGCGCATCGGTCACCGTCAGCTGCACACCGCGCTGAAGATCACCGGCATCCCCGCCCCGGCGAAGTAAGGGACTGAGTACAGATGGCACACAAGAAGGGCGCATCGTCCACGCGGAACGGTCGTGACTCCAACGCGAAGCGCCTCGGCGTGAAGCGTTTCGGCGGTCAGGTCGTGAGCGCGGGCGAGATCCTCATCCGTCAGCGCGGCACCCACTTCCACCCGGGCGCGGGCGTCGGCCGTGGCGGCGACGACACGCTGTTCGCGCTGGCCGCCGGTTCCGTGCAGTTCGGCACGGCCCGTGGCCGCAAGGTCGTCAACATCGTGCCGGTCGCCGAGTAACGGCACCGCGCACACGTACGACCGGATTCACGTCGAGGGCGGACCGCCTCACCCGCGCGCACGCGCGGGGAAGCGGCTCCGCCCTCGGTGTGTTAGCAAGCCCAAGAGCACCGACCAAGCCGGGAGGCATCCGTCATGACCACCTTCGTGGACCGCGTCGAGCTGCACGTCGCCGCGGGTAACGGAGGCCACGGCTGCGCCTCCGTGCACCGGGAGAAGTTCAAGCCCCTCGGCGGTCCGGACGGCGGCAACGGTGGCCGGGGCGGGGACGTCGTCCTCGTCGTGGACCAGAGTGTGACCACGCTCCTGGAGTACCACCACAGCCCGCACCGCAAGGCCACCAACGGCAAGCCCGGCGCCGGCGGGCACCGCATGGGCGCGAACGGCGAGGACCTGGTGCTGCCCGTCCCGGACGGCACCGTGGTGCTCGACAAGCGGGGCAACGTGCTGGCCGACCTCGTCGGCGAGGGCACGAGCTTCGTCGCCGGTGAGGGCGGCCGGGGCGGGCTGGGCAACGCGGCCCTGGCCTCCGCGCGGCGCAAGGCGCCGGGCTTCGCGCTGCTGGGCGTGCCCGGTGAGGCGCGCGACATCGTGCTGGAGCTGAAGACGGTCGCCGACGTCGCGCTCGTCGGCTACCCCTCGGCGGGCAAGTCCTCACTGATCGCCGTGCTCTCGGCCGCCAAGCCGAAGATCGCCGACTACCCGTTCACCACGCTCGTGCCGAACCTCGGTGTGGTCACGGCCGGGGCCGGCGTCTACACGGTGGCCGACGTGCCGGGGCTGATCCCGGGGGCGAGCGAGGGCAAGGGCCTGGGGCTGGAGTTCCTGCGGCACGTCGAGCGCTGTGCCGTCCTCGTGCACGTCCTGGACACCGCGACGCTGGAGTCCGACCGCGACCCGCTCTCCGACCTGGACGTCATCGAGGCCGAGCTGAACCAGTACGGGCGGGGCCTGGCCGACCGGCCCCGGCTCGTCGTGCTCAACAAGGTCGACATCCCCGACGGCCAGGAGCTCGCCGCCATGGTCCGCCCCGACCTGGAGGCGCGCGGCTACCGCGTCTTCGAGGTGTCGGCGCTCAGCCGCCAGGGGCTCAAGGAGCTGTCGTTCGCGCTGGCCGGCATCGTCGAGGAGGCCCGGGCCGCGCGTCCCCGGCAGGAGGCCACCCGGATCGTCATCCGCCCGAAGGCGGTCGACGACGCGGGCTTCACCGTCACCCGCGAGGCGGAGAGCCTCTTCCGGGTGCGCGGCGAGAAGCCCGAACGCTGGGTGCGGCAGACCGACTTCAACAACGACGAGGCCGTCGGCTACCTCGCCGACCGGCTGAACCGCCTCGGTGTCGAGGAGGAGCTGCTGAAGGCCGGTGCCCGGGAAGGGGACGGCGTCGCCATCGGGGCCGAGGACGACGCCGTCGTGTTCGACTGGGAGCCGACGGTCATGGCCGGCGCGGAGATGCTGGGCCGCCGGGGCGAGGACCACCGCATGGACGGCGTCCGGCCCGCCGCCCAGCGTCGCCGCGACCGCGACGCCGAGCGGGACGAGAGCCGGCAGGAGTACGACTCCTTCGACCCCTTCGACTGAGGGTCAGGCCGTCACGGAGTCCTCGGACTCCTCCGCGTCGCCGGGGACGGACTCGCCCAGGCGCAGGCGGGTCTCCTCGCGGAGGGCGTCCTCCCGCAGGGACTCCTCGCCCCCGGCGGGCTGACGGGCCCGCCGCGCGTCGGCCCGGGCGCACAGGGCCTGCACGGCGGCGTCGAACCGTGCCAGCGAGGGCGGTTCGTCCGGGCCGAGGAGGTGACGCTTGAGCTCCGTACGCGCCTCGGCGAGGGTGTCCCGGGCCGGGTCGCGGACGGCGGCCAGGAGCGCGGGCACCCCGGCGGCGTCCGGCGTGAGGATCGTGGCGGCCCGGACCGTCGGGAAGGCGGCGCGGAAGGCCTCCTCGTCCAGCCCCGAGGTGTTCGCGACCGCGTAGGGCTTCTCGCTGGCCAGGTAGTCCGAGACCACGCTGGAGACGTCGCTGATCAGCAGGTCCGTCGTGTTGAAGCAGGAGTAGAGGCCCGGCAGCGGTCCGTCGACGATCTGGTGCTCCCACTCGGCCACGGAGGCCCAGAACGCCGCCTCGCAGGCCTCCTGCGCCCGGCCGACGGCCTCGGCCCGCCCCGGCTCCGGGAGCGCCTGGACGAGCATCCGCTCGACGTCGTCCGCGTCCGGCCGGAAGACGGCGTCGGCCAGCTCGTTCAGCTCGGCGGTGCGGCGGGCGAGGTCGGCGGCCGCCTGCGGCCCCGGCCGGTCGCGGCCCGGCTCGGCCGCCCGGGCGGCGTTCGCCGCGTCGATCAGCGCCCGGATGCGGGCGTCGGCCTCGCCCGCCCGCGGGTCCACCGAGCCGGTCATGGGGTGCGGCTTGTAGACCAGGCGCACCGTCGGGTCCGCCAACAGGGCCCGGACGAGGTGCTCGCCGGCCAGCATGATCGAGGTGTTGCCCGGGTCGTCGGTCCAGCCCTCCCAGGTGGGGGCGTACAGCACATTCAGGAACGGCCCGGAGGGCGGCCCGGTCAGGGGGCGGATCGGGGCGAGCTGAGGACGGCCGACCTCGACCACGTCCCGGTCGTCGACGCCGATGTCGGCGAGCTGGTAGCGCTCCCGCGCCGCCGGTCCGGCGACCCACACCTCGTCGTAGGCCTTCGCGTACGGGTTGCAGCTGGAGAGCTTGTCGCTCTCCCCGTGGTTGACGAAGGTGTGCTTGAGGGAGGGGATACGCAGGACCTGCGAGGTCTTCCCGGAGTTCGCCGGATGAATCATGATCTTGAGTGGGGAGTGCTCCAGCGCCATCAGGTGCGCGACCTTGGGGAGGCAGACGATCGGGACGTCGGTCGCGGCGATCTTCTGCATCATGAAGCGCTCGCGCAGCACGATCAGGGGACGCCCCTCGACGGCGGCCAGCGTGCCGAGCCACATGTTCGCCTGGTACGCCGAGGAGGAGCCCCCGGAGAAGTACATGGCGTGGGTCGGCCGGTAGGCGGCCAGCCACGCGTCCAGCCAGTCGAGCGTCGTCCGCTCGTCGGGTGCGCGCCGCCCGCGCAGCAGCCACCGGGCCAGCCAGCCCGTGCCGGCGGCGAAGGCGACGACGGTCGCCGCGAGGCCCGTCACGCCCCACACCATGTCGCCCGTCACCACCGTCACCAGCAGGCCCGTGGTGGCGGGCACCATGAACGAGAGCAGGCGGCGGCCCGGCTGCCGGGCCAGTATGCGCGGGGGAGCGGTGCTCAGGCCGAGCTGCGAGGCGTCCACGTTGCGGGTGAGGACGGGCAGCGCCCGGTCACGCCGGACGAGCAGCGCCACCAGCTGGCACGAGAAGTGCGTCGCGTAGGCCAGCAGCAGGCCCGCCACGACCGTCGCCTCGCCGGCGGTGCTGGGCTCGGCCAGGCGCGCCACCCCGACCACCAGCAGCAGGTCGCGCACGAGCTGCCGGGCCGTGATGTCGAACCGGGCCCGGCCGAGCACCGCCAGCAGCCTCGGCTGCCGCTGCTGCACCACGAGGTCGAGCGCCAGCCCGCCCGCCGAGGCGACGACGAACAGCGGCAGGTTGGGCAGCAGCGCACCGGCGAGCTGGGCCGCGTAGAGCGCCAGCAGGGCGAGGAGCGCGTACAGCTGCCCCTTGCGTGCGGAGAGGAGTCCGGCGGATGGCACGGGGCAGGCTCCTGAAGAGGCGGGCGACAGAGGGTGGAGGAGCCGGTCGACCGACGACGGCAGTCCGGACCGCTGACCGAACAGCGACCTGGACAGGGCAAAAGGGTCATCGTGCGTAACCGGCTGATCCTCCATCGTACAGCTCGCGTTCACGCCGTCCGGCGGCCCCTCGCCCGCCCGGCCGGGGGCGGCACCCGACCGGTCGTCCGCCCCGTGGGCCGTGCGAGCGGAACGCGTGCGACCTGACGTAGATTGCCGCCGTACGGCGCGCTCAGGTGCGCATATGTCAGGAACGCACGGCTGGGGGTATCCGTGGCAGCGGCAGCTGGGACACGCGACGAGGTCCTGCGGCACGAGGTCGAGCGGGCCCGGCGCATCGTGGTGAAGGTCGGCTCCTCCTCGCTCACCACGGCGGCCGGGGGCCTGGACGCCGACCGGGTGGACGCGCTCGTCGACGTCCTGGCCAAGCACGGGGAGAGCCGTGAGAAGGAGATCGTCCTCGTCTCCTCCGGCGCCATCGCCGCCGGACTCGCCCCGCTCGGGCTCGACCGCCGCCCGCGCGACCTGGCCCGGCAGCAGGCCGCCGCCAGCGTCGGCCAGGGACTGCTCGTCGCGCGCTACACCGCGTCCTTCGCCCGCTACGGCCGCCGCGTCGGCCAGATCCTGCTGACGTCCGACGACACCAGCCGCCGCGGTCACTACCGCAACGCCTTCCGCACCCTGGAACAGCTGCTCGCCATGGGCGCGGTACCGGTGGTGAACGAGAACGACACGATCGCCACCGACGAGATCCGGTTCGGCGACAACGACCGGCTGGCCGCCCTCGTCGCGCACCTCGTACGGGCGGACCTCCTCGTGCTCCTCTCCGACGTCGACGGCCTCTACGACGGCGACCCCAGCAGCCCGGGCGCCTCCCGGATCGAGGAGGTCCACGGCCCCGCCGACCTCGCGGACGTCTCCCTCGGCAGCGTCGGGGCTGCCGGAGTGGGCACCGGCGGCATGGTCACCAAGGTCGACGCCGCCCGCATCGCCGCCGGGGCCGGCATCCCCGTCGTCCTCACCTCCGCCCGCCACGCGGCCGACGCCCTCGCCGGGCGGGTGACCGGCACGTTCTTCCACCGCACCGGGCGCCGCAGCGCCGACCGGCTGCTCTGGCTCGCCCACGCCTCCAGCCCGCAGGGTGCGCTGATCCTCGACGACGGCGCCGTCGACGCGGTCGTCGGCCGCCGTACGTCCCTCCTCCCCGCGGGCGTGCAGCGCGTCGAAGGCGACTTCTCGGCCGGTGACCCGGTGGAGCTGCGGGACGCGCAGGGACGCCCCGTCGCCCGCGGCCTCGTCAACTTCGACGCCAAGGAGATCCCCCAGCTGCTCGGCCGCTCCACCCGGGAGCTGGCCCGCGAGCTCGGACCGGAGTACGAGCGGGAGATCGTGCACCGCGACGACCTGGTGCTGCTCCGCCCCTGACACCCTCGGCGACCTCCGACCGGCGTCCATCCCGCGCCGCCGCGTCAGCCTTTCCACGGACACCTTCGCGAAAACGGTCACGCGCGTGCCCGGGGACTGGTCAACTGTGGTGCGGCCGTCGGGAGTACGGCCGCCGGGGCCCTTCGTCGAAGGACGCCGAAGGACGTCGACGGACGTTCGACGGACGTTCGACGGACGGAGCCCGGGCACCAGCCAGGACCGCGAAGGAGGCCGCCGTGAGGCGACTGGCCAGCGTCGGTGACGCCCCTCCCCGGCAGGACACCGCGCCGACGGCGACCGTTCCGCAGCCGGCGGACGGCGAGGAGCGCACCGCCGAACCCGAGACGGCCCGGCTGTGGCACGTCACGCTCAGCGTCTCCGGGACGGCCGTGCCGCTCGGTGAGGTGCGCCGGGGGCTGGAGCAGCTCGCGCACGACCACCCGTTTCTCATGACGAGCCGGTACGCCAACGACCACGCCGAGATCCGGTACTGGGAAGAGGCCAGGGACCTGCGGGACGCAGCCGCCGTCGCACTGCGGCTGTGGGGCGAGCACCGGGCGAGCGCCCGGCTGCCGGCCTGGGAGATCGTCGGCCTGGAGGTCGTCGACCGGGACACCTACCACCAGCGCATCGCCGAGGGGTACGGTCCGCCGCCCGCGTCGCCCGTCGGCGTCCACCCCTTCTGAGGGCGCGGCGGTGCCGTGGCCCGCGTCTCGCAGCGTGGACGACGGCGTGAGAAGGCCGCACGACCTGTCATACGCTGACGGCATGACCAGCGCCTCGATGCCTCCCGCGACCCCGGCCACCGCGAACGCGACGGACTCCCCCGTCCTGGACACGGCCCGCCGCGCGCGGGAGGCCGCGACCGTCCTGGCGCCCCTGCCGCGCACCGCACGGGACGGCGCCCTGCTGGCCATCGCGGACGCCCTGGTGGAGCGCACCGCCGAGATCACGGCCGCCAACGCCGAGGACATCGCGAAGGCCCGGGAGACGGGCACGGCCGAGGCCATCGTCGACCGGCTCACCCTGACCCCCGAGCGCGTCGCGGCCATCGCCGCCGACGTGCGGGACGTCGTCGCCCTGCCCGACCCCGTCGGCGAGGTCGTACGGGGCTCCACCCTCCCCAACGGCCTGGAGCTGCGGCAGGTCCGCGTGCCCCTCGGAGTCGTCGGCATCATCTACGAGGCCCGCCCCAACGTGACGGTCGACGCCGCCGCGCTGTGCCTGAAGTCCGGGAACGCCGTCCTGCTGCGGGGCTCCTCCTCCGCGTACGCGTCGAACCGCGCGCTCGTCGCCGTCCTGCGGGACGCCGTGGCCTCCGCCGGGCTGCCGGCGGACGCCGTCCAGCTCGTCCCCGGTCTCAGCCGGGACAGCGTGACCGAACTGATGACGGCACGGGGCCTGGTCGACGTGCTGATCCCGCGCGGCGGCGCCTCCCTCATCAGGACGGTCGTCGAGGGGTCCACCGTCCCCGTCATCGAGACGGGCACCGGCAACTGCCACGTCTACGTGGACGAGCGGGCCGACGTCGACATGGCCGTGGACATCCTGGTGAACGCCAAGGCCCAGCGGCCGAGCGTCTGCAACGCGGCGGAGACCGTCCTCGTGCACGAAGGCGTCGCCGACGTCTTCCTGCCGCGCGCCCTGGAGGCCCTCGCCGCCGCCGGCGTCACCGTGCACGGCGACGCGGCCTGGCAGAAGGCGGGCGCGGACGTGGTCGCGGCCACCGAGGAGGACTGGGAGAGCGAGTACCTCTCCTACGACATCGCCGCCGCCGTCGTCCCGGACCTGGACGCCGCCGTCGCCCACATCCGCCGCTACAGCTCCGGGCACACGGAGGCCATCGTCACCCGTGACACCGCCGCCGCCCGCCGCTTCGTGTCGCTCGTGGACTCCACGGCCGTCATGGTCAACGCCTCCACGCGCTTCACCGACGGCAGCCAGTTCGGCTTCGGGGCGGAGATCGGCATCTCGACCCAGAAGCTGCACGCGCGCGGGCCCATGGGCCTGCCCGAGCTCACGTCCACCAAGTACGTCGTCACCGGCGACGGTCACGTGCGCGGCTGAACCCGGCCCGGGCCCCCGCGGCGGAATGCGCCGATCCGCTGCCCCGGAGCGCCGAACGGGTCTACCCTGGTGGGGTGCCGGACGAGGCGACCGGCCCACCGTCCTTCGACGACGAGGGGCCCGACGACCGCGACCACGGGGCCGAGAACGTCTTCGACGCCGTGGTCTTCGACGAGGACTTCATCCGCGCGGCGGCGGTGCACGAGCCCAGCGCCGCCGAACGGCACCGGGCCGCGGCCCGGGCCAGGGCGGAGGCCGAGGCGGCCGCGTCGCGTGAGGAGGCCCGCGGCCACGGAGGCCCGGACGGGCACCCGGACGACGCCGATGACGCCTTCTCCTCGGAGTACCCGTCCTACGACTACCTCGACGGCGAGAACGACCCGTTCGACGACGACGCCGTCCGCGCCCACCCCAATCCGCACTACGCCGCGTGGGCCGCCGGGCGCTCCGCCCGCCACCGGGCGCCGGTGCGCTGGTACCGGCCGGTCGCCTGGGTGCTGGCCGTCCTCATGGGTGTCGGCGCGGTCGCCATGGCCCTCACCGCCGCACAGCGCGGCGCGCCCGCGCAGCGCGAGGAGCCGCGCAACCCCCCGGCCTCCACGGAGCCGGACGGACTGGGCGCCCCCGCACCACCCCGCCCGCAGGCCCCGGTCGGAGCGGCCGAGGCCCCCTGAGCCGCCGCCCCCGCGGTCCCCCTTCCCGAACTCGACGCGGGGCGGGGCGTGTACACACCCCGCGAGCGGCCTACTCTGTCTGTATGGCCGGGCGTGCAGATTCTCCCGACGGCATACCGGGAGGCAGTGACGACGAGTTCCGTTCGACGGTCTTCGACGAGTCGTTCGTGCGGCAGGCCCGTCTGCAGGAGTACTCGGCGCAGGAACGGCTGGACGACCCCGAGCACCGGGAGCACCCGGTCCGGCGGCAGCCCTCCGGCGTGCTGCGCCTGGGCGGGTCCTCCGTCAAGCAGGGGATCGTCCTGCTCACCCTGGTGGTCCTCGCCTTCGCCACCGCCGTGTACATGGGCATGTCCGGCGCCTACCAGCGGGATCCGGTGGGGGAGGCTCCGCCGCTGCGGGCGTCCGTCGTCCCCCTCAGCCCGCGCGGCCCGGTGCCGGGGGGCACCCCCGAACGTCTGTTCGCCACCGGTCCCGCCGCCGAATTCCGGGTCGGCGCCTCAGGCGTGACGCGGCCCGAACCGACGGCGACCCGGGACTTCACCGAGACGCAGGTTCAGGCCGCCCTCGACCTCGCCAAGAACTACGTCGTCGCCTCGGCGGTGGACTCCCGCGTCCTGAGCGGCAGCAGCCTCACCCCCGTGCGGCGGTTCCTCGTCCCGGACCAGCGCACCGACCTCGACCGGAGCGTGCGCGAGGCGGCGACCACGGGCACCACCACCCAGAGCGCCGGCGGCGCCGACGCCGTCCCGCCCGTGACCGGCTGGCTGGTCCGCTTCGACACCCAGAAGGTGACGCTGTCCGACGCGGGAGTGCGCGTCCGGGGCTCCCTGGCCGTCACCCAGCGCGACCCGAACGCGCTGGAGGTCACGGCCGACCACGTCTTCGTCTACGCCGTGCGGGCCGCCGGCCAGGCCGACGAGGAACGCTCCTCGCTGGTCACCGTGCGGCGCCAGGTGCGCATGGTGATGCGGCGCGCGGACCTGCTGGACCAGCGGCTGCGCCTGGAGCACGTCGTCATGCAGGCCGGCCCGCTGGCCTGCGGCACGCCCCACGCCGACGCGCTGCGGCCGCTCTCCGCGGCCGAGTCGGCCGACGGCGAGGAGGTGACCGGCACCGACCCCTTCGCCGACCGGCCCCTCGGATCGCCCGTGTGCGGGGTGCTGGCGGACGCGGCCCAGCCGGACCCGTCCCGCCGCTGAACGCAGAGGGAGGGCGGGCTACGCGCCCTGCGTGCCGCTTCGGCCGCCGTCCGCCGTACCGTCGGGCGTCCCGGGGTCGTCCGCCCGGCGTCCGCCGCCCGTCGCGAAGTCGCGCAGCCTGCCGCCGAGGTCGCCGGCGCCGCCCGCGACGTCCCGGATGAGGCCCATGAGGGGGTCCTTGCTGTTCTTCACCGAGTCCCGGTAGTGGCCGGCCGACTCCCGGAGGGAGTCCGTCACCGACGTGGCGTCGTCCGCGTCGCGACGCGGGTAGTGGCCGTCCATCAGCCGCTGGTAGTCGCGGCTCTGCGCCCACGCGCGCAGCTCGGCCGCGCGCACCGTGGTGAAGGGGTGGGTACGGGGCAGCACCTGGAGGATCTTGAGCACGGAGTCCCGCAGGTCGCCGTTGGCCTTCTCGTACTCGTCGGCCTGGGCGAGGAAGGCGTCGACGTTCATCTCGTGCAGGTGGTGGCCGCCGGCGAGCTTCATGAGCCCGCGCATCGACGCCTCCAGGTCCTGCCCGACGAGGAGGCCCGCCCGGTCCGCCGACAGCTCCGACTTGCGGAACCACTCGCGCAGCGCGGTCACGAGCGCCATGATCGCCACGTTCCCCAGCGGGATCCACGCGACCTTCACCGCGAAGTTGGTCAGGAAGAGCAAGATGGTGCGGTAGAGGGCGTGCCCGGACAGCGCGTGCCCGACCTCGTGCCCGATGACCGCGCGCATCTCCTCCTCGTCCAGCAGCTCCACGAGGCCCGTCGTCAGGACGATGATCGGTTCGTCGAGACCGATGCACATGGCGTTCGGCTGGGGGTTCTGCGTCACGTACATCGCCGGGACCCGCTCCAGGTCCAGGATGTAGCAGGCGTCGCGCAGCATGTCGTTGAGCTGGGCGAACTGCTGGTCGCCCACCCGTACGGAGTCGGAGAGGAACAGCAGCCGCAGGCTGCGCTCGGGCAGCAGGCCGCTCAGGGTCTTGAAGACCGTGTCGAAGCCCGTCAGCTTGCGCAGCGCCACGAGCGCGGAGCGGTCGGCGGGGTGTTCGTAGGCCCGGGAGGAGATCTGCGGGAAGCGGCGTCGGTCACGGCCCGGCAGGCGCCCGGTCTTGCTGGTGCTGTCGCTCATACGGCCCCCATGTAGCGAGAGTGCGTCAGGCCCGTCCCCTCACAGGCCGCTCCGGTCGGTCTCGGCGACCGGCCCGGCCCAGCCTACGGGGTGGGTGCACCGGCCGCGAGAATCCTCTCCGCTTACGATGTGCTGAACCTCCTGCCCAGTTCCCTCCCGGACAAGGTCCAGATGACGATGACACTTCTCAGCTCCGCCCCCGCCCTGTCCCTGATCGCCTCGGAAGGCGAGGAGCACGGTGCGTACGCCAGCCTCAACCCGTGGCTCATCGGCGGTATCGGCCTGTTCATCCTGCTGCTCCTGCTGTGGGGCACCACCCGCTTCAACCGGGACCGCTGAACGAAGCGGGCGGCGGGGCGACAGCGGTTAGGGTCAGCGCATGGCAGAGCACATAGTGCCGGGCCCGGGCAGGCGCCGGCTCGGCGTGATGGGCGGCACGTTCGATCCGATCCACCACGGCCACCTGGTCGCGGCCAGCGAGGTGGCGGCACGGTTCGACCTCGACGAGGTCATCTTCGTGCCCACCGGCCAGCCGTGGCAGAAGAGCCACCGGCAGGTGTCGTCCGCCGAGGACCGCTACCTCATGACGGTCATCGCCACGGCCTCCAACCCGCAGTTCTCCGTCAGCCGCCTGGACATCGACCGGGGTGGCAAGACGTACACCATCGACACCCTCCGGGACCTGCGGGCCGAGCACCCCGACGACGACCTGTTCTTCATCACCGGCGCCGACGCCCTGGGCCAGATCCTGACCTGGCGGGACGCGGACGAGCTGTTCTCCCTGGCCCACTTCATCGGCGTCACCCGGCCCGGCCACCACCTCGCCGACCCCGGCCTGCCGGACGGCGGGGTGTCCCTCATCGAGGTGCCGGCCCTGGCGATCTCCTCCACGGACTGCCGGGCGCGGGTGGCGCACGGCGACCCCGTCTGGTATCTCGTGCCGGACGGCGTCGTGCGGTACATCACCAAGCGCCGCCTCTACCGGGACGCGTCGGTACCGAACAGCTAGAGGGGCGGCAGGCGTGAACGACCGACAGGAACCGTACGGCGCACAGCGGTTCGTCGGGTACGACGAGTACGGTCGGCCGGTCTACGAGGACCCGTACGCCCCGGGCCCCGACGCCTACGGGGCGAACCCCGCCGCCTACGGTGGGCACGCCGCCACCGAGGCCCCCGGGCAGCCGCTCGCACCGGAGTACGGCTACGGCTCACCGGACGGCTACGTCGCTCCCGAGGGAAGCGGAGCACAGGGGTACGGGTACGACCCCTACCAGGGCGGGCAGGACGCGACGGCGTGGATGCCGCAGCAGCAGGCGTTCCCCGACTCCGCGCAGCAGTCCTACGCGCCCCACCCGGAGGCGTCCGCCACGCCGTACCCGGCGTCCTACCCGGAGACGTCCTACCCGGAGGCGTCGTACCCCGCCGCCCCCGCGTACGACGAGTCGGCGGCGTACGGGCCGTACGGGCAGCAGCCGTCGTTCCCGCAGGAGCCCGGGTACGGGCAGCAGGCCGCCTACGGGACGCACGCCCCGTACCCGTCCGAGCCGGAGGCCGATCCCGCGCCCGCGCCGGGGACGCCGTCACCCGAGGGGATCCTTGACGGCTCCGGTCGCGCCGAGGACGGGGGCGGCCCGCCGCACGCGGCCGAGCGCGCCGGTGAGAGCCCGGCCGACGACGGCGAACCGTACCGGACGGAGCAGTTCTCCTTCATCGAGGAGGAGAGCGGGCAGTCCGAAGACGTCATCGACTGGATGAAGTTCAGCGAGAGCCGGACGGAGCGCCGCGAGGAGGCCAAGCGGCGGGGACGCCACCGCACGATCGCCCTCGTGGTGGCCGTCCTGCTGCTGGTCGTCGGCGGCACCGGCTACCTGTGGTCGGCGGGCAAGCTGCCCTTCATGGGAGAGGACGGGACGGAGGCCGCCGGGGCCGGCGCGGAGCGGCCCGACGTGGTCGTCCTGCACCTGCGGGACATCGACACCGAGAACGTCTCCACCGCCCTGCTCGTCCGCAACGAGGCCGCGGGCGGCAGCACGACCGTCCTGCTGCCCAACTCCCTCGCCCTGACGACGACCGACGGGACCACGACGACGCTCGGGCAGTCCTTCGAGGGGCAGGGCGCGGGAGCCACGCGAGAGGCCCTCGGGACCCTTCTCGGCGCCACCTTCCAGGGCACGTGGCGGCTGGACACCCCGTTCCTGGAGAACCTCGTCGAGGCCGTCGGCGGGATCACCCTCGACGCCGACTCCACCGTCCCGGCGGCGGAGAAGGACGAGCCGCCCCTCGTCGCCGAGGGACCCGACCGCGACCTGGGCGGGCCGGCGGCCGTCGCGTACGCGACCCACCGTGCCGAGGACGAGGAGCAGACGCGGCAGCTCGCCCGTTTCGGGCAGGTGATCCACGCCGTGCTGGAGAAGCTCTCCACCGACCCCGCCGCCGCCACCGAGACCGTCGTCGCCCTGGGGCAGATCCCCGACCCGTCGCTCACCGACGGCCAGCTCGGCGGGGCCCTCGCGGAACTGGCCGCCCATGCCCGAGCCGACAAGCTGGAGACCACCCTGCTCCCCGTGGAGCAGAACGGGACGCTCAGCGACGAGACGGCGCGCGGGCTGGTCAAGGAGGTGCTGGGCGGCACCGTGCGCAACTCCGACCCGGGAGCCGCCGTCAGTGTCAGCGTCCGAGACGCCACCGGCGAGGAGGGCGCCGCCCAGAGCGCCCAGATCACGCTCATCAACGGCGGCTACACCGTGGTGCCCGCGCGACAGGCCGACGCCCCGGCCGACGACAGCACCGTGACCTACGCCGACGAGGCGGACGCGGAGAAGGCCGAGGAGGTCGCGAAGACCCTCGGACTCCCGCAGGACGCCGTCCGGCAGGGGGAGGGCGCCGCCAACGCCGACGTCACGGTCGTCCTCGGGACGGACTTCGATTCCTGACGGAGGGCCGACCGTCCGGGCCCCGTGCCGGGGCGGTGGCCCGCCTCGCACGTGACGTGCGGCGCGTCGTGAGACCCTTGAGGCGTACTTTTCCGTGTACTCCTCCGTGTTCCCGACCGAAAGCCTTCACCTGTGACCGCCACCGACCGCTCCATGGAGCTGATCAACACCGCGGCCCAGGCCGCCGCGGACAAGCTCGCACACGACGTCGTCGCCTACGACGTGAGTGACGTCCTCGCCATCACCGATGCCTTCCTCCTCGCCTCGGCGCCCAACGACCGCCAGGTCAAGGCGATCGTCGACGGTATCGAGGAGCGGCTGCTCAAGGAGCTCGGCGCCAAGCCCGTCCGCCGTGAGGGCGAGCGCGACGGCCGCTGGGTGCTGCTCGACTACGTCGACGTCGTGGTGCACGTGCAGCACAGCGAGGAGCGCGTCTTCTACGCCCTGGAGCGGCTGTGGAAGGACTGCCCCGAGCTCGACCTCCCCGCCGACGCCAAGGCCACCCGCACCAAGGACGTCCCCCGGGCCGACGCGGCGGAGGAGGAGTGATGCGCGGGCGCCGGATCGTCCTGTGGCGGCACGGGCAGACCTCGTGGAACCTGGAGCGCCGCTTCCAGGGTTCCACCGACATCCCCCTCACCGACGAGGGGCGGGGCCAGGCACGCCGTGCCGCCCGGCTCCTCGCCGCCCTGCGGCCCGACGCGATCATCGCCTCCGACCTCGTCCGCGCCCGTGCCACGGCCGCCGAGCTGGCGTCCCTCACCGGCCACGAGGTGCTGCACGAGGACGCCCTGCGGGAGACCTACGCCGGGCAGTGGCAGGGGCTGACGCACGACGAGATCGTCGAGCGGTACGGCGAGCAGTACGCGGCCTGGAAGCGCGGGGAGCCGGTCCGTCGCGGCGGCGGGGAGCTGGAGACGGAGGTCGCGGACCGGGCCGCGCCCGTCGTGGAGCGCAACGCCGACAAGCTGCCCGACGGCGGGACGCTCGTCGTCGTCAGCCACGGCGGCACCATCCGCACGACGATCGGCCGGCTGCTGGGGCTGGAGCCGCACGCGTGGGAGTCGTTGGGCGGCCTGTCGAACTGCTCCTGGTCCGTCCTCGGAGAGAGCCTGCGCGGCTGGCGGCTGCTGGAACACAACGCCGGCAGCCTGCCCGAACCCGTCCTCGGGGACGACGACTGAACCGCCTGTTCCGCTCCGGCCGGATTTCGCGTTTCGGCTGGTCGCCAGGTAGAGTTCTACTCGTTCGCGGCCCCCGGTCACACCGGGTGAAGCCGGGAGCGCGGGGCTATAGCTCAGTTGGTAGAGCGCTTGCATGGCATGCAAGAGGTCAGGAGTTCAATTCTCCTTAGCTCCACAGCGACACTGATCCCGTCCTCCGTGTGGAGGGCGGGATTTCGGCGTCCCGGCACCGGGACGGTCTGCTGTGTTCCGTCGTGACGTGGCAGAATCATCGCCAGCAGGGGGAACAGCCCGAAAGGGAGGGACGCCGCGGTGCCCAGGCGCATCCACCGCCCACGCGAGGGCCAGCTCGCATCCGGACCGACCCCCGAGGCCGGGGCCTGAATGGGCGCACACAGCCGGAAGTGCGACTGGTGCGGCAGCGGCACGCCCATCGTGCGGGACATGGAGCCGCTCAACGCCCGTTACCAGTACTGGTGTGTCGAGTGTGCGCGAGCGTTGATCATCAAGGGCGACCCCATCGAGACGTACCGCGAGCTGGAGGGCGAGCCGATCTACGGCCGCCTGCTGGACGAGCACTGCACGCTCAAGCGCTTCTACTCCTTCGTCACCGTCTGAGCCGCCGCGCCCCGTTCGCCGTCACGCGGGCCGCCTCGTCGGCTCCGGCGCGGCCCGGGGAGGGCCCGACAAGCGATTTGGCGCCGCACCCGTCGATCCGTGTACAGTGGGCTTCGCCGCCGCGGGGGAAACCCTGCGGGGGACCAGACCCGGGGCTATAGCTCAGTTGGTAGAGCGCTTGCATGGCATGCAAGAGGTCAGGAGTTCAATTCTCCTTAGCTCCACAGTTCACACGGCGGGCCACTCCTCGGAGTGGCCCGCCGTGCGTCGCGGCCCCGTCGGGCGCGGTACCCGGGTGATCCCCTAGGGGTCCGGCTGCGGGACCGATCCGGGGCTCCCCCTGCTCGCGCCACCCCCGCAGCCCGTACGCTGGAACCGACGGCAGGCGACGGACGGAAGGCTGGCCATGGAGATCGCTGTTGCGGTGGTGTCCCTGATCTTCCTGGCGCTCGTGGTGCTCGGGGCGATCGCGACCGTCAAAGCCGCGCGTGCGGTGCGGGGCGGTGTCCAGCGCACGACCACCGAGGTCCGCAGGACCATCGACACCACGGCGCTGCGGGCCCGTTCCGCCCAGTTCGGCCCGGTCGGTGAGCTGGCACGGGCCCGGCTCGAACTCCGCTCCTCCATCGACAGCACGCGCCGCGAGCTGACCGCCGCCCGCTCCGGCGACACCTCCCTGGCCGAGGCCGCCACGCTGCTCGACCGGCTGCACGAGCACGCCCTCGGTCTGGACCGGGAGATGGGCGCGCTCATGGACCGCGAGCCCGACCGCGCCCGCATCGCCGCTCGGCTTCCCGAACTGCGGAGCCGTGCGCAGGAGATCAGGGAATCGGCCGACTCCCTGCGGTTCGCGGCGCAGGACCGCGCCCGACGCCACCAGGGGGAGGAACTCGGCACGCTGCGCGATCAGATCGCCATCGAGTCCGGTGCGCTCCGCCACTGGGACCCGCCGCAGCAGCCCCTCGCGGAACCGGCGCCGCACCCCTTGCCGCCGTCCGACCCGCCGCAGAGCCCGCCCCGACCGGGCCTGCGCAAGACGTCCGAATCCGGGGACGGGTAGGACCGTCTTCGGGTAGTCCCCTCCGCCGGTGGTGGAGCGCGCGCGTACCGGGGCGGCGGTCACGATCCGGCCGATCTCGACGGCGCGCCGGGCCCTTGACGGATGTCGTCCGCGCGGACAGGGCGGATACCGCCCGGCTTTCGCCCCGGACCGCGTCGTCCTCGCGAGTACCGCGCTGAGCGGCCGGTTCGGCTCGGTGCGGTGTCCGTCCGCCCGTCAGCGGTCCTCTGCGGGGCATATTCCGCAAGCGTGTTACCGGCCAGCGTCCGTTTGGCGCCTTTCCTTCACCTGTCGCCTGGAATTCCCTCTCCGTGGATAGGGTCACCGATCGCACCCCGCAGCACTCCGGAACGTCGAGTGTCCCTTCGAGAACCGAGGTGATCGCCATGCACGGATGGAAGCTCGCAGGCTGTCTCGCCGCGGCCGCCGCCGCGGCCGTCGTCGCAGCGGGGCCGGCCCAGGCCCAGACCGCGTCCTCCCCCTCCGGAACCACGGCCCGGGTGGGCGCCACCGCTGACGTCCGGCCAGGGCTCTCCCCCGCCGGAGCCCTGGGCATCCACTGCGGTACGCCCAGCCTCAACGACGACGGGTACCAGTGGTACTACGCGATCTCCTGCTCCGTGTGGGGCGGCACCACGTGGTCGGCCCACATCAGCTGCTCCGACGGCAGCACCCGTACGTCGGGGCCCCACTCCGCCTTCTGGAACGTCCGGGTCTACTGCCCGCCGAACACCACGGCGGTCGAAGGCTGGGTGAGCTACTCCGGCTGAGGCCCGGGGGCACGGTCGGCGGGGCCCGTACCCGGCCGACCGTGCCGGCCGCCGGCCCCCGAGGGCGGTGCGGAGGCGGAGGTCAGGCTGCCACCGCCCCGCGCGACGCAGTAATCTCCGGGCCATGGCCCGTCATGTCGCGATCATCACCGATTCCACGGCGTACCTGCCGCCCGAGGCGCTGCGGCGGCACCGCATCACCTCGGTGCCGCTGACCGTCGTGGTGGACGGTGAGCCGCTGGAGGAGGGTGCCGAGATCTCCGCGCGTGCTCTGGTCGAGGCGCTGCGTCGGCGGCGTCCGGTCACCACGTCCCGGCCGGGTCCCGAGACGTTCGCCGCCGCCTACCGGGCGGCCGCCGAGGCCGGAGCCGACGGCGTCGTCTCCCTGCACCTGTCGGCCGAGTTCTCCGGCACCCACGACGCCGCCCTGCTGGCCGCGGCCGAGGCCCCGCTCCCGGTCCGGGTCGTGGACTCGGGCCTGGTCGGGATGGCCCTCGGCTTCAGCGCGCTCGCCGCCGCCGAGACCGCCGGCCGCGGCGGCACCCTCGACGACGCCGTGGTCGCGGCCGAGAAGCGCGCGGCCGACACGTCCACCTACTTCTACGTCGACACCCTGGAGCACCTGCGGCGCGGTGGCCGCATCGGTGCGGCCCAGGCGCTGCTGGGCTCCGCGCTCGCCGTGAAGCCGCTGCTGGAGCTGACCGAGGGGCGCATCGGGCCGCTGGAGAAGGTGCGCACGTCCAGCAGGGCCATCGCCCGGCTGGAAGAACTGGCCGTCGCCCGGGCGGGCACGGCCCCGGTGGACGTCGCCGTCCACCACCTGGACGCGCCCGAGCGGGCCCGGCAGCTCGCCGACCGGTTGCGGGACCGTGTGCCCGGTCTGCGGGAGCTGCACGTCAGTGAGGTCGGAGCCGTCATCGGCGCCCACACCGGCCCCGGCCTGCTCGCCACCGTCGTCTCGCCCTGCTGATCGGGCCGGGCGCGCGGGCCGCGGAGGAGACGGCGTCAACGCGCCGTGGCGCGTTCCCCTGTGTGAGGGGTCGAGTTGTCCACAACCGGCCGGTATTCCACCGGAATGCGTGGAGCGCGGCGAAGGATCGGGAACGTCCCTACCGTCGGGCGCATGAGTCCTCGATCGCTGACCGACACGACGGGCCCGGGGCGGAAGCACGCCGGGCGAAAGTCCGCCGCGCACCGGGCGAACGTCCGCGCCCGCGCCGCCACTCTGCTTGCCGCACCACGGCCCGGGCCCGGGCAGCCGGAGCCGGACCGCCGCGTGGACGCGGTACCCCCGCCGACCGGTTCGGGCGGGGGCGCGTCGCCGGATTCCGTCGCACTGTCGCGGCACGACGCCGTCGCGGCGGCCCGGGACGCCGTCCGGCGCAGCCGGCTCCGGCGGGGCGCCGTGCGACCGTCGCCGGCGGCGGAGCGCCGGCGGCACCGGACACCTCATCCGGGATCGCACTCCCCGCCCGAGCCGCCCTCCCCACCTCCACCGGCGCCGCCCGAGCCGCCGCCCGGCGCGTCGTCGCCCGTGCGCCCCGGCCTGCGCGACCGGTTGCCGCTGTGGCTCCAGACGCGGTGCGCCGTGGAGCCCCGGGCGCTCGCCGCGCTGGTCGTCGTGCTGCTGGGGGCCGCCGGGTTCGCCGGCTGGGAGCTGTGGTCCGGCCGCCCGGAGCCCGTCCGCGTCCCGGCGGCCGTCGCCGCGCCCGCGGCGGACCCCGCCCCACCGTCCTCCTCATCGCCCTCATCGCCCTCACCCCCGGCCGGTGCCGAACGCGGCCACGTCCTCGTGGACGTGGCCGGCGAGGTCAGCGAGCCGGGCGTCCACCGGCTCCCGGCGGGCTCCCGCGTCGCGGACGCCCTCACGGCCGCCGGCGGTGTCCGCAGCGGGACGGACACCGTCGCCCTGAACCGCGCCCGTGTGCTGCTCGACGGCGAGCACATCCTCGTCGGCGTGACACCGCCGCCCGGCGGCCCGCCGGTGAAGGGCGGCGCGGGGCCCGGGCCGGTGCCGGGACCGGTCAGTCTCAACACCGCGACGGTCGAGGACCTGGACACCCTGCCCGGGATCGGACCCGTCCTGGCCCGGAAGATCGTCGACCACCGGACGGAACAGGGCGGGTTCCGCACCGTCGAACAGCTGCGGGACGTCGGCGGCATCGGTGACAGCCGGTTCGCCGAACTCGAGAACCGGGTCGTCCCGTGACCACACCGTCCGCCCGCGCCGGTCGGGCCGCCCGTGCGGAGGCGCATCCCCCGCCGGGACCGACGCCCGCCGCGTCCCGAGCCGCCGCGCACACCGCCTCGGGCCACCGTCTCGGCGCCTCCCACCCGCGCGAAGAGGCTCCGACCGACCTGCGGCTCGTGCCGCCCGCCCTGGCGACCTGGGGGGCGGCGGCCCTGGCCCTGGGGGCCGACGGACCTCTCGTCGCCGCCGGAGCGGGCTGCTGCTGCCTGACGGCCTGCGTCCTCCTCGGCGTCGCGCGGACCCGCCGTCCGGCGCGGGCCTCGCGGGGCGTCCTGCTCTGCACGGCGTTGGCCCTGCTGTGCGCGGCGGCCGGCGGTGTGGTCGCCGCACTGCACACGGCGGCGGTCCGTGCCGGGCCGCTGACGGAGCTCGCCGAACGGCGCGCACACGCCACCGTGGAGATCACCCTCACCGCGGACCCCCGTCTCGCGCGGCCCCGTGCCGACGGAGCCCCGCGCCCCGTCGTCGTCACCGCCGAGGCCACGCGGGTCACCGCGCCGGACGGTGGGGTGACGGCGATCAGCAGCCCGGTGCTCGTCGTGGCCGTCGTCGACGCACCGCACCGCTGGCTCTCCCTGCTGCCGTCGACCCGGCTCCGGCTGCCCGCCCGCCTCTCCCCGCCCCTCCCCGGCCAGGGCGGGCAGCTGGCGGCGGTGCTCCGCCCCTCCGGTGCCGGGTCACCGCGGGTCGTCGCCCCGCCGGACACCGTGCAGCGGATCGCCGGACGCGTCCGGGCGGATCTCCGCGCGGCCTGTGCCGGGCTGCCGGCCGACGCCCGCGCCCTGCTGCCCGCACTGGTCATCGGGGATGCGGCGAGCATTCCGCCGGACCTCCGGCAGGCGGTGGAGGCGGCGGACATGACGCACATGATCGTCGTCAGCGGCAGTCAGCTCGCCGTGGTGCTGACCGTCCTCATCGGCGCCCCCGGCCGGGCCTCGCTGGCCGAACGCGGCGGTCTGGCGGGCCGCCTCGGGGTGCCGCTGCGGATGACCGCCGTGCTCGGCTGCGGGCTCATCCTCGCCTTCGTCACCGTGTGCAGACCCGGGCCCAGCGTGCTGCGGGCGGCCGTCTGCGGCGGCCTGACCCTCCTGGCCGTCGCCACCGGGCGCCGCCGCTCCCTGCTCCCGGCCCTGGCCGCCGCGGTGCTGCTCCTCGTCCTCCACGACCCCGTGCTCGCCCGCTCCTACGGCTTCCTGCTCTCCGTCCTGGCCACGGCCGCGCTGCTGACCGTCGCACCGCGCTGGAGCCGTGCCCTGCGGCGGCGCGGCGTTCCGCACCGCCTGGCGGAGGTCCTGTCCGTCGCGGTCGCGACGCAGATCGCCTGCGCACCGGTGGTGGCCGTCTTCACGGGCCGCGTCAGCCTGGTGGGCATCCCGTGCAACCTGCTCGCCGAGCCGGCCCTCGCACCGGTCACGGTGCTCGGCTGGGCGGCGCTGGCCGTGGTGTCCGCCGCACCGCCACTGGCCGCACCGCTGCTGTGGTGCGCCGCCTGGCCCGCCCGGTGGATCGCCCTGGTCGCCCGCACGGGTGGCGCCCTCCCGGGGGCGGAGCTGGGCTGGCCCGACGGCTGGTCGGGCGCCGCGCTCCTGGCGGCCGCGTCCCTGACGGCGCTCGCACTGGCTCGCCGGGCACTCCGGCGTCCCTGGCCGGCCGCGTGCCTCGCCCTGCTCCTGGTCGTGGCGCTGGTGCGCCCGCCGCCCGTCACCCGGGCCGTCACCGGGTGGCCGCCCCCGGGCTGGCGGCTGGTCGTGTGCGACGTCGGGCAGGGGGACGGCCTGGTGGTCTCGGCGGGTCCCGGCACGGCCCTCGTCGTCGACGCCGGGCCCGATCCACGGGCCATGGACCGCTGCCTGCGCAGGCTCGGGGTCGACCGTGTACCGCTGCTCGTCCTCAGCCACTTCCACGCCGACCACGTGCGCGGGCTGCCCGGTGTCCTCCGGGGCCGATCGGTCGGCGCCGTGCAGGTCACCACCGTCCCGGACGGTTCGGCGCAGGCCCGGTTCGTGGAGCGGACGACGGCTGCCGCGCGCGTACCGCTGCTGACCGCGTCCGAGGGGGAACGCCGCAGCGTCGGCCGGGGGCTGAGCTGGGAGGTGCTGTGGCCGCCCGCCGGCGCCCGGGGGCTGGGCACCAATGACGCGAGCGTCACCCTGCTGCTGCGGACGGCGGGGCTGACCGTCCTTCTGCCCGGCGATCTCGAACCGATCGCTCAGCGGCGGCTGCTGGCCGCCCGTCCGGACCTGCCGCAGGTGGACGTGCTCAAGGTCGCGCACCACGGGTCGGCGCACCAGCACCCGCCGCTGCTCGATCGGCTGGCGCCCGGGATCGCTCTCGTCTCCTGCGGTCGGGACAACGATCACGGCCACCCCGCACCGGTGACCCTGACCGCCCTGCGAAGGGCCGGTGCCGAGATCCACCGCACCGACCTCGACGGCGCGCTCGCGGTGGACGCGGCCGGACGGGTCAGCGCGAGCGGGCGGCGCGGGCGATCGTCACCACCGCCTTCTCCAGTGCGTAGGCGGGGTCGTAGCCGCCGCCCTTCACCGCCGCGTCGGCCTCCGCCACCGCGCGGAGCGCCACCGACACCCCGTCCGCGTTCCACCCCCGCATCTGCTGACGCACCCGGTCGATCTTCCACGGCGGCATGCCCAGCTCCCGTGCCAGATCCCCCGGCCGCATGCCGCCCGGCGCCGAGGCCAGCTTGCCGATGGCGCGCACGCCCTGGGCCAGTGCGCTGGTCACGAGGACGGGGGCGACGCCGGTGGCCAGCGCCCAGCGCAGCGTCTCCAGCGCCTCGGCGGCCCGGCCCTCCACCGCGCGGTCGGCCACCGTGAAGCTCGACGCCTCGGCGCGGCCGGTGTAGTAACGGCCCACCACGGCCTCGTCGATCGTCCCCTCGACGTCCGCGGTGAGCTGGGCGCACGCCGAGGCCAGCTCCCGCAGGTCGCTGCCGATGGCGTCCACCAGGGCCTGGCAGGCCTCCGGAGTGGCCGAGCGGCCGATCGCGCGGAACTCCCCGCGCACGAAGGCCAGCCGGTCGGCCGGTCTGGTGACCTTCGCGCAGGGCACCTCGCGGGCCCCGGCCTTCCGGGCGGCGTCCAGCAGGCCCTTGCCCTTGGCGCCGCCCGCGTGGGCCAGTACGAGGGTGATCTCCTCGGCGGGAGCCACCAGGTACGCCTTGACGTCCTTGACGGTGTCCGCCGACAGGTCCTGCGCCTGCCGGACGACGACGACCTTGCGCTCGGCGAACAGGGACGGGCTCGTCAGCTCCGCCAGGGTGCCCGGCTGCAACTCGCCGGGCGCCAGTTCCCGCACGTCGGTGTCGGCATCCTCGGTGCGCGCGGCGTCGACGACCTGGCGCACGGCGCGGTCGACGAGCAGCTCCTCCTGGCCGACGAGGAGGCTGCACGGCGCGAGGACGTGGTCCGCTGCGGTGTTCTTCGCTTTCGGGGGCATCGCGCCCAGCATCCCACGCCCCTCGGACACCCCCTCGGCCGCAGGCGGCGGACCCGGCACAATGGCCCGGTGAACGACGTACGACACGTGCTCGTCCTGCCCGACCGGGACAGCGCGGAGGAAGTGGCCGAGGAACTGACCGAACGGCTCGGTCTGCCGCAGGAGCCGCAGCTCCTGCGCGACGCGCTGGCCGGTGAGGACGACGCCGAGGACGCCCAGTGGCTCGTCGTGGTGGAGGACCCGGAGGCCCGGTGGGACGCCTCCGCGCTCGACGCGCTGGCCGCCTCCCACGACGGCTGGCTCGAGCGGGACTGACGCGGGCCGGGCCGTGCACGCCGGCACGGCCGCCCCCGGGTCGGGCGTACGGCCGAGGTCCAAGGGCCTACGCCGCGGTGGGCCGGGGGACCGATGTCGGGGCGGCGCGGGCCGTTTAGCGTGCCGCCATGACACACCGCGATCCCGCCCCGCCCCGTCCGGCCGAGCAGCGCAAGCGTGACGTCCTGGAGAGACTGGCGCAGGACGTGGACGTGTGGGTGGCCACCGCCTCCCCGGACGGGGTGCCGTGCATGGTGCCCCTGTCGTTCGCCTTCGACGGTGAGACCCTGCTGCTGTGCACCGGGCGCGGCACCCCGACGGCGCGCAACCTGCTGTCGGGCAGGGCCGCGGGCGGTGCCACGGGCACCGGCGGGCTCGCGCGGCTCGCCCTCGGCCACACCCGCGACGTCGTGTTGGTCGAGGCCCTCACGGAGGCTGTCGCCACCGACGGCCTCTCCCCGGACGAGGGCGCCTCGTTCGCCGCCCGCACGGGCTTCGACCCGCGTGGCTGGGCGGACTGGGTCTTCTTCCGCTGCCGGCCGCGCACCGTGCGCGCCTGGCGTGAGGAGAACGAACTGGCCGGTCGGCTGCTGATGCGCGACGGCCGCTGGCGGGTGTGAGCCGGACGGACGGCGGGGGCCGGGCCGGAGCGTCCGCCCCGGCCCGGCCCCCGCGCCGCTCACGTGACGGGGACTACTTCTCCCGCGCGCCCGCGTACATCTCCTCCAGCAGGTGGCCGAACTCCCGCTCGACGACGGGCCGCTTCAGCTTCAGACTGGGCGTCAGCTCGCCGTGCTCGACGTCGAGGTCCCGCGGCAGGACGCGGAACTGCTTGATCGTCTGCCAGCGCTGGAGGTTCTCGTTGAGCCGCTCCACATAGCCGCCGACGAGCTCCCGCACCTCGGGGGAGGCGACGACGTCCGCGTAGCTCCGGCCCTTCAGCCCGTGCTCCTCGGCCCACCCCATGAGGGCGATCTCGTCGAGCGCGATGAGCGCCGTGCAGTAGTTCCGGTCCGCGCCGTGCACCAGGATGGTGGAGACGTAGGGGCAGACGGCCTTGAAGCGGCCCTCGATCTCCGTGGGGGCGACGTACTTCCCGCCGGAGGTCTTGAACATGTCCTTCTTGCGGTCGGTGATCCGCAGGAAGCCGTCGTCGGAGAGTTCGCCGATGTCGCCGGTGTGGAACCAGCCGTCCGGCTCCAGCACCTCCTCGGTCTTCTCCGGCAGCCCGTGGTAGCCCTGCATGATGCCGGGGCCGCGCAGCAGGACCTCGCCGTCCTCCGCGATGCGGACCTCGCAGCCGGGCAGCGGCTTGCCGACGGTTCCGGTGCGGTAGCCCTCGCCGGGGTTGCAGAAGCTGGCGGCGCTGGACTCGGTGAGCCCGTAGCCCTCCAGGATGTGGATGCCGGCTCCGGCGAAGAAGTAGCCGATGTCCGGGGCGAGGGCGGCCGAACCGGAGATGCACGCGCGCAGCCGTCCGCCGAAGGCGTCGCGCAGCTTCGCGTAGACGAGCTTGTCGGCGATCGCGTGCTTCACCTTCAGCCCGGTGGGCGCGGAGGCCGTTCCGGTGCGCCGGTGGTTGTCCTGCGTCACCTTGGCGTACTCGCGGGCCACCTCGGCCGCCCACAGGAAGATCTTGTACTTGGCGCCGCCGGCGGCCTTGGCCTTGGAGGCGACGCCGTTGTAGACCTTCTCGAAGATCCGGGGCACGGCCGCCATGTAGGTCGGCTGTACGACCGGCAGGTTCTCGATGATCTTGTCGATGCGGCCGTCGACCGCGGTCACGTGCCCGACCTCGACCCCGCCGGTCGTCAGCACCTTGCCGAAGACGTGGGCCAGCGGGAGCCACAGGTACTGGACGTCCTCCGGCTCGACCAGGCCCTGGGCGGCGATGGCCTTGCCCATGTAGGACCAGTTGTCGTGGGGGAGCCTGACGCCCTTGGGTTTGCCGGTCGTGCCGGAGGTGTAGATGAGGGTGGCGAGCTGGTCGGACCGGAGCGCCCGGACGGTCTCGGTGACGGCGTCGGGGTGCTTCTGCAGGTAGCCGCGGCCCCGCGTCATCAGCTCGTCGAGCGTCAGGGCCCAGTCCTCGGGGTCGGCCGGGTCGGTGACCGGTTCACCGGCCGCGTCGATGACCACCACGTGGGCGAGGTCCGGGAGTTCGGCGCGCTTCTCCCGGGCCTTGGCGAGCTGGGCGGTGTCCTCGGCGACCAGTACCCGGCTCTCGGAGTCGGCGAGGATGTAGGCGGACTCCTCGGCGTTGGTGCCGGGGTAGATGGTCGTCGTCGCGGCTCCGGCGCACATGACGCCCAGGTCGGCGAGGATCCAGTCCACCCGGGTGTTGGACATGATCGCGACGCGCTGCTCGGGCTCGATGCCGAGGTCCATCAGACCGGCGGCGACGGCGAACACCCGGTCGGCCGCCTGGGTCCAGGTGTAGGACTTCCACTCGTCCGGTCCGGAGCCCGATGCCGGCGGCACCGGATAACGATAGGCCTCACTCTCCGGAGTGGCTTCGATGCGTTCGAGAAACAGCGCCGCCACGGAGGGCGGACGGGGTTCGATCTGGGATTGCGTGTCGCTCACGACATCCTCCGTGGCCCGCGTCGTTCTGGGGGGTGACTCACGAGTAACTGAAGTGCTGATCAGACTAAGGGCCAGGGCTCGGGGGCGAAAGAGCCTGCGGCGGCGCAACGCTTTCGTTACGCTGCGGCCCGCCCCGGGTTTGTGACCGGGCACAACGTTTCCGGCGCTTCGCCCAGTACGGTCGTGCCGCGTCGACCACGCAGGGAGCGTCGCTGTCCGGTCGCCTCATCGCGTCGCCCTTTCCCCGTCGGTATACGGAGGGAACAACGGTGGAAGGGCCACTGGGGAAACGTCGAAACCGGCCCTTTTCGTCCGGCCGGTCCGCTGTCCCGTCGCGCCTATCCGAATTCCGTGCGTGCGGCGGATTCTTCGGTCGGACAAACGGAACGCGCACCGGTGCGCGCGGGAACGCAAAAGGCGGGAGAGAGCCGGTGGTGAACCCGGTTCGCTCCCGCCTCGTACGAGAGATCTACTTCTTGCTCTTCTCGCCGCCGTCGTCACTGGAGAGGGCGGCGATGAACGCCTCCTGCGGGACCTCGACGCGGCCCACGACCTTCATCCGCTTCTTGCCCTCCTTCTGCTTCTCCAGCAGCTTCCGCTTGCGGGAGATGTCGCCGCCGTAGCACTTGGCCAGGACGTCCTTGCGGATGGCGCGGACGGTCTCGCGGGCGATGATCCGGGAGCCGACGGCGGCCTGGATGGGCACCTCGAACTGCTGGCGCGGGATGAGCTCGCGCAGCTTGCCGGCCATGCGGACGCCGTACGCGTAGGCCTTGTCCTTGTGCACGATGGCGGAGAACGCGTCGACCTTGTCGCCGTGCAGCAGGATGTCGACCTTCACCAGGTCGGCGCTCTGCTCGCCGGTGGGCTCGTAGTCCAGGGAGGCGTAGCCGCGGGTCTTGGACTTCAGCGCGTCGAAGAAGTCGAAGACGATCTCCGCGAGCGGCAGCGTGTAGCGCAGCTCGACGCGGTCCTCGGAGAGGTAGTCCATGCCCTGGAGGTTGCCCCGGCGGGTCTGGCACAGCTCCATGATCGCGCCGATGAACTCGCTCGGCGCCAGCAGCGTCGCCCGCACCACGGGCTCGTGCACCTCGTCCACCTTGCCGGTGGGGAACTCGCTCGGATTGGTGACGGTGTGCTCCGTGCGGTCCTCCATCACCACGCGGTAGACGACGTTCGGGGCGGTCGCGATCAGGTCGAGGCCGAACTCGCGCTCCAGCCGCTCGCGGATGACCTCCAGGTGCAGCAGGCCGAGGAAGCCCACCCGGAAGCCGAAGCCCAGTGCCGCCGACGTCTCCGGCTCGTAGACCAGCGCGGCGTCGTTGAGCTGGAGCTTGTCGAGGGCGTCGCGCAGCTCCGGGTAGTCGGAGCCGTCCAGCGGGTAGAGGCCGGAGAAGACCATGGGCTTCGGGTCCTTGTACCCGGGCAGCGCCTCGGTGGCCCCCTTGTGGAACTGGGTGATCGTGTCACCCACCTTGGACTGCCGCACGTCCTTCACGCCGGTGATCAGGTAGCCGACCTCGCCCACGCCCAGGCCGTCGGCCGCGGTCATCTCGGGGGAGTTGGTGCCGATCTCCAGCAGTTCGTGGGCGGCGTTCGTGGACATCATGCGGATGCGCTCGCGTCGCCCGAGTTCCCCGTCGACGACCTTCACGTACGTCACCACGCCCCGGTAGGCGTCGTAGACGGAGTCGAAGATCATCGCCCGGGCCGGGGCGTCCTTGACGCCGACGGGCGCGGGGACGAGGCGGACGACCTCGTCCAGCAGCTCGCCGACGCCCTCGCCCGTCTTGGCCGAGACCCGCAGGACGTCCTCGGGCTCGCAGCCGATCAGGTGGGCCAGCTCGGCCGCGAACTTGTCGGGCTGGGCGGCCGGCAGGTCGATCTTGTTGAGGACCGGAATGATCGTGAGGTCGTTCTCCATCGCCAGGTACAGGTTGGCGAGGGTCTGCGCCTCGATGCCCTGGGCGGCGTCCACCAGGAGGATGCAGCCCTCGCACGCGGCGAGCGACCGGGAGACCTCGTAGGTGAAGTCGACGTGACCCGGGGTGTCGATCATGTTCAGGATGTGCGGGGTGGCGGTGCCGTCCTCCGACGTCGGCGACCACGGCATCCGCACGGCCTGTGACTTGATCGTGATGCCGCGTTCGCGCTCGATGTCCATGCGGTCGAGGTACTGGGCGCGCATCTGGCGCTCCTCGACGATGCCGGTCAGCTGGAGCATCCGGTCGGCGAGCGTGGACTTGCCGTGGTCGATGTGCGCGATGATGCAGAAGTTGCGGATCAGCGCCGGGTCGGTACGACGCGGCTCGGGCACGTTCGAGGGGGTCGCGGGCACGCGGGGTCCTGTCGAGGTCATGGCTTGCGGTTCGGTACGTCGCCCCCATCGTCCCACGTCCCCCGCGTACGGTCCGATTAGGGCGGTCAACAGCCCTGCTGATACCGTGGGCGACTGTGCCTCGTGCCGCCGTGCGCCCTCTTCGCCGGCCGCCGCGAGCGCACGGAAGAGACATCTCCGATCCTGAAAAGGCTCCTTCGTGGCGAACATCAAGTCCCAGATCAAGCGGATCAAGACCAACGAGAAGGCCCGCCAGCGCAACAAGGCCGTCAAGTCCGAGCTGAAGACCGCCGTGCGCCGCGTGCGCGAGGCCGTCGCCGCCGGTGAGGCCGAGAAGGCCACCGCCGCCGTCGCCGTGGCCGGCCGCAAGCTGGACAAGGCCGTCAGCAAGGGCGTTCTGCACAAGAACAACGCCGCCAACAAGAAGTCGGCGCTGGCCCGCCAGGTCTCCAGCCTCCAGAAGTGATCCGCGGGGCCGCACGGGCGGCCCCGCCGCGGTGACGCGGTGACGGATCGCGGCTGCCCTCTCATCAGCCGCCCGTCCCCGGGGCACCGACGGAAGCACGACGGCGCCGCACGCGGCCTGCGTTCGCCACGCGGGTGCGGCGCACACCGGTACCACCCGAAGGCCCCGCCTCTCCTTCCCCGGGAGGCGGGGCCTTCGGCATGTCCGCGTGGGGCCGGGGGCCCGGCCTCAGTCGACGAGGTCGCGGACCACGGCGTCGGCCAGGAGGCGGCCCCGCAGCGTGAGGGCGGCCCGGCCGTCCGCGTAGGCCTCCGGCCGCAGCAGCCCGTCGGCCAGGGCCCGCCGTGCGGCGTCGGCGCCCTGCGGGGCGAGCAGGTGCAGCGGGCAGCCGTCGGCCAGTCGCAGCTCCAGCAGGACGCGCTCCACGCGCCGGTCCTCCTCGGCCAGCACCTCGCGCCCCGCGCCGGGGGAGCGGCCCTCGGCCAGCGCCTGGGCGTAGCCGCCGGGGTGTTTGACGTTCCACCACCGCACGCCGCCGACGTGGCTGTGGGCGCCCGGCCCGGCACCCCACCAGTCGGCGCCCGTCCAGTACAGCTCGTTGTGCCGGCAGCGCCCGGCCGGGGAGCGGGTCCAGTTGGAGACCTCGTACCAGCTGTAGCCCGCCGCGCTCAGCGTCTCCTCGGCGATGAGGTACCGGTCGGCGTGGACGTCGTCGTCCGTCATCGGTACCTCCCCGCGCCGGATGCGCCGGGCGAGCCGGGTGCCCTCCTCGACGATCAGCGCGTACGCCGAGACGTGGTCCGCCCCGGCGCCGACGGCGGCGTCCAGTGAGGCCCGCCAGTCGTCGTCGGACTCGCCGGGGGTGCCGTAGATCAGGTCCAGGTTGACGTGCTCGAACCCGGCCGCCCGCGCCTCGGCGACGCAGCGCTCCGGCCGGCCGGGGGTGTGCGTGCGGTCCAGGACCCGCAGGACGTGCGCGCGGGCGCTCTGCATGCCGAACGAGACGCGGTTGAAGCCGACGGCACGCAGTTCGGCCAGGTACGCCGGGTCCACGGACTCCGGGTTGGCCTCGGTGGTCACCTCCGCGTCCTCGGCCAGGCCGAACTCCTCGCGGACGGCGGCGAGCATGCGGCCCAGGTCGGCCGCGGGCAGCAGCGTGGGTGTGCCGCCGCCCACGAAGACGGTGCTCACCGGGCGCGGGTCGTCGCCCAGCACGGTGCGGGCGAGCCGCACCTCCTCGGTCAGCGTCGCCGCGTAGGTCTCGCGGGAGGCCGACGCGCCGCCCGCGCCGCGCAGCTCGTCGGCGGTGTAGGTGTTGAAGTCGCAGTACCCGCAGCGGGTCGCGCAGTAGGGGACGTGCAGGTAGAAGCCGAGCGGACGGTCGGCGCTCCCGGCCAGGGCGGCGGCGGGCAGCGCGCCGTCCGCGGGGACGGGCTCGCCGTCGGGAAGTGCGGAGGGCATGCGTCCATTGTCCGTGATCGCGTCAGCCGGTCGGCCCGCCGACCGTGACGTGGTCGATCAGCCGCTCGACCGGGCCCAGCAGCTCGGGCTCCAGGTCCCGGTAGGTGTGCACGGCGGCCAGCACGCGCTGCCAGGCGGCGCCGGTGTTGGGGGGCCAGCCGAGCGCCCGGCACACGCCGGTCTTCCAGTCCTGGCCGCGCGGCACGTCGGGCCAGCGGTCGATGCCGAGCGAGGCGGACTTCACCGCCGCCCACACGTCGACGAAGGGGTGTCCGACGACCAGGACGTGCTCACCGCCCACGGACTCGGCGATGCGGGACTCCTTCGAGCCCGGCACGAGGTGGTCGACGAGGACGCCGAGCCGGGCGTCCTCGCTCGGCCCGAAGCGTTCGACGACGGCGGGCAGGTCGTCGACGCCCTCCAGGTACTCCACGACCACGCCCTCCACGCGCAGGTCGTCACCCCACACCCGCTCGACCAGTTCGGCGTCGTGCCGCCCCTCGACGTAGATCCGCCCGGCGCGGGCGACGCGGGCCCGGGCGCCGGGCACCGCGACCGATCCGGAGGCGGTGCGGCGCGGCGGCTGCGGGGAGGCGGCCCGCCGGGGCCGGACGAGGGTGACGGGGCGGCCCTCCAGCAGGAAGCCGCGCGGTGTCAGGGGGAAGACGCGGTGTTTGCCGAAGCGGTCCTCCAGGGTGACCGTCGGCCCC
Source organism: Streptomyces chumphonensis (assembly GCF_014779715.1). Classification (GTDB taxonomy): domain Bacteria; phylum Actinomycetota; class Actinomycetes; order Streptomycetales; family Streptomycetaceae; genus Streptomyces; species Streptomyces chumphonensis. Next base: position 904,746 of record NZ_JACXYU010000001.1, on the reverse strand, counting down.
TCGGCGGTCTTCTCGCAGCGGACGACGGCGCCGCAGAACCCCGTGCCGGCCTCCTCGACGACGAGGCCGGCGTCGGCGGCCACCTCGGGCGCCGGGGCCCGGCGCTTCCACGGCGCGGTGAAGTCGACGTTGTCGTAACGGCTGTGACGGTCGTTGCGGCGCATCCCCGCATTCTGCCCCGGCCCTGCCCGCCGACCCGCGCGGAGCCGTCCTCAGGCGTCTCCGGGCTCGGTGGCGAAGCGGGCACGGAGGGCGTCGCGCTGGGCCCGGACGAAGGCGGCGTCGACGAGCGCCCCGTGGCCGGGCACGTACACGGCGTCCGGCCCGCCGAGGGCGAGGAGGCGGTCGAGGGAGTCGGGCCACGCTCCGGGGTGCGCGTCGGGCCCGGCCTGCGGTTCGCCGGACTCCTCGACCAGGTCGCCGCAGAAGACGACCTCCGGGTCGCCCGGCACGAGCACGGCCAGGTCGTGCGCCGTGTGCCCGGGGCCGACGTTGGCCAGCATCACCTGACGCCCGCCGCCGAGCGAGAGCGTCATCTCGCCGCACACCTGGTGGTGCGGGGCCACCAGGACGTCGACCGCCCCGGCCGCCTCGTCGGGGGCCAGGCCGTGCCGGACGGCGTCGGCGCGCAGCTCGTCGGCGAGCCGGGGGAGCAGGGCCGTCATGCCCACCGCGCCGTAGACCTCGACCCCGGCGAACGCGGCGGTGCCGAGCACGTGGTCGAAGTGGGGGTGGGTGAGGGCGACGTGCGTCACAGGAAGACCGAAGAGTTCCCGGACCTGCCGCCGGATCGCGGCCCCCGCGCGCAGGGACGCACCGGTGTCGACGACGAGGACGCCGTCGCGCCCGCGCACGGCGCCGACCGTCTCGTCCCAGCCGGGCAGCCGCCGCCGCACCACGCCGGGCGCCGGCTCCTCCCACTCCCCGCTCAGCAGTGCCGTCATACGGCCGACGCTAACGGCATGGGGGCCGCCGCGCCCGTCGCGGGGTACGGTCGGTCCGGCCGCCCTTGCCCGGGCCGTGGTACCCGGCCGTACACTGGTCCCGGGAATTGGCACTCGGGCCCCCCGAGTGCCAGGGCGGGAACGACCGGGAACGACCGGGAACGACGACGCAGGACGAGGCACGGCCGGACGGGAGGTGCGCCACCATGCTCAGCGAACGTCGACTCCAGGTGCTGCGCGCCATCGTCCAGGACTACGTGGGCACCGAGGAGCCGGTGGGCTCCAAGGCGCTCACCGAGCGGCACAGCCTCAACGTCTCCCCGGCCACCGTGCGCAACGACATGGCCGCGCTGGAGGACGAGGGCTACATCGCCCAGCCGCACACCAGCGCGGGCCGCATCCCCACGGACAAGGGCTACCGGCTCTTCGTGGACCGGCTGGCGGGCGTCAAGCCCATGTCGGTGCCCGAGCGGCGCGCGGTGCAGCACTTCCTGGACGGCGCCGTGGACCTGGACGACGTCGTCGGCCGCACGGTGCGGTTGCTGGCGCAGCTCACGCGGCAGGTCGCCGTCGTGCAGTACCCGTCGCTGACGCGGTCCACGGTGCGGCACGTGGAGCTGCTGGCGCTGGCCCCGGCCCGCGTCATGCTGGTCCTGATCACCGACACCGGCCGGGTCGAGCAGCGCATGGTCGACTGCCCCGACCCGGTGGGCGAGGCCTCCGTGGCCGACCTGCGGGCGCGGCTGAACAGCCGGGTCGCGGGCCAGCGGTTCACCGAGGTGCCCCGTCTGGTGCAGGACCTGGCGGAGTCGTTCGACGCGGAGGACCGCGGCGCGGTCTCGGCGGTCGTGGCGACGCTGCTGGAGACGCTCGTCGAGGAGACCGAGGAGCGCCTGCTGATCGGCGGCACGGCGAACCTGACCCGGTTCGGGCACGACTTCCCGCTGACGATCCGGCCCGTGCTGGAGGCGCTGGAGGAGCAGGTCGTGCTCCTCAAGCTGCTCGGTGAGGCCACGGACCCGGGCGTCACCGTGCGGATCGGGCACGAGAACGAGCACGAGGGTCTCAATTCCACGTCCGTCGTGTCGGTCGGTTACGGTTCCGGCGACCAGACGGTCGCCAAACTCGGCGTGGTCGGACCGACCCGCATGGACTACCCCGGAACGATGGGAGCGGTACGCGCAGTGGCACGTTACGTCGGACAGTTTCTCGCGGAGTCGTAAGTGGCCACGGATTACTACGCGGTCCTGGGCGTGCAGCGCGACGCTTCGCAGGACGAGATCAAGAAGGCATTCCGCCGGCTGGCGCGCGAGCTGCACCCGGATGTGAACCCGGACCCGAAGACCCAGGAGCGGTTCAAGGAGATCAACACCGCCTACGAGGTGTTGTCGGACCCGCAGAAGAAGCAGATGTACGACCTGGGCGGCGATCCGGCCGGCCCGGGCGGCGGCGCCGGCTTCGGCGCGGGCGGCTTCGGCAACTTCTCCGACATCATGGACGCCTTCTTCGGGACGACCGCCCAGCGCGGTCCGCGGTCGCGCACCCGCCGGGGCCAGGACGCCATGATCCGGCTGGAGATCACCCTGGAGGAGGCCGCGTTCGGCACCACCAAGGAGATCCAGGTCGACACCGCCACGGTGTGCGGCACGTGCAGCGGCGAAGGCGCCGCGCCGGGCACCTCGGCGCAGACCTGCGACATGTGCCGGGGCCGGGGCGAGGTCTCCCAGGTCACCCGGTCGTTCCTGGGCCAGGTCATGACGTCCCGTCCGTGCCCGCAGTGCCAGGGGTTCGGCACGGTCGTCCCCACGCCCTGCCCGGAGTGCGCGGGCGACGGACGCATCCGCTCCCGCCGCAGCCTCACGGTCAAGATCCCGGCCGGTGTCGACAACGGCACCCGCATCCAGCTCGCGGGGGAGGGCGAGGTCGGCCCCGGCGGCGGCCCGGCCGGCGACCTCTACGTCGAGATCCGCGAGACGCCGCACCCCGTCTTCCAGCGTCGGGGCGACGACCTGCACTGCACGGTCACCATTCCCATGACGGCCGCGGCGCTCGGCACGAAGTGCCCGCTGGAGACGCTGGACGGTGTCGAGGACGTGGACATCCGGCCCGGTACCCAGTCCGGGCAGTCCATCCCCCTGCACGGGCGGGGTGTGACGCACCTGCGCGGCTCCGGCCGGGGCGACCTCATCGTGCACGTCGAGGTGCAGACGCCGGGCAAGTTGGAGCCCGAGCAGGAGGAACTGCTGCGCAAGCTGGCGAAGCTGCGCGGTGAGGAGCGTCCCACGGGCCAGTTCCAGCCGGGCCAGCAGGGCCTGTTCTCCCGGCTGAAGGACGCCTGGAGCGGCCGGTGATCCACCGGTGACCGGACACCCACCGCCCCCGCTGAGCGCCCTGTACGCGCACCCGGTCGTGCAGGCGCCGATGGCGGGCGGCGGCTCCGGCCCCGAGTTGGCCGCCGCCGTGAGCGAGGCGGGCGGCCTGGGGTTCCTCGCCGCCGGGTACAAGACACCGGAGGCCCTGTACGCCGAGATCCGGGAGCTGCGGCGGCGCACCGGCCGGCCGTTCGGCGTCAACCTCTTCCTGCCGCAGCCGCCCGTCGGCCCCGGCAAGGACGCCTCGGCGCGGATCGCCGTCTACGCGGAGCAGCTCGCGGGCGAGGCCGAGTGGTACGAGACGGAGCTGGGCGATCCGGAGCTGGGGACCGACGACGGCTACGACGGCAAGCTCGCCGTCCTGCTCGACGATCCCGTCCCCGTGGTCAGCTTCACCTTCGGCTGCCCCGACCCGGCGGTGCTGGAGCGGCTCGCCGCGGTGGGCACGGTGACGGTCGTCACCGTCACCTCGCCGAGCGAGGCCCGCGCCGCGCACCGGGCCGGCGCCGCCGCCCTGTGTGTGCAGGGTGTCGAGGCGGGCGGCCACCTGAGCGTCCACCAGGACGACCCCCGCGCCGACGCCTCGGGGGCCGGGCTCGCGCTGCTGCCGCTGCTGGCCGCCGTCGCCGAGGCGGTCCCGCTGCCGCTCGTGGCGGCCGGCGGCATCATGCGCGGCGGGCAGATCGCCGCCGTCCTCGCGGCGGGGGCGAGCGCGGCGCAGCTCGGGACGGCGTTCCTCGTCTGCCCGGAGTCGGGCGCCCACCCGCTGCACAAGGCGGCGCTGACCAGCTCCCTGTACACGCGCACGGAGCTGACCCGCGCGTTCACCGGACGCCCGGCCCGGGGCCTGGTCAACCGCTTCCTGCGGGAGCACGGCCCCTACGCACCGGCGGCCTACCCGCACCTCCACCACCTCACCGCGCCCCTGCGCAAGGCCGCCGCGGCGGCGGGCGATCCGCAGGGCATGGCCCTGTGGGCGGGGCAGGGCCACCGGCTGGCGCGCCCGTTGCCGGCCGCCGAGCTCGTCGCCCTGCTGACCGCCGAACTGTACGACGCCCGAGCCGCGCTGCCCGGCCCGCGGCCCGAGCCCGGGGGCCGGGCGTGACCGCCCCCGTCTTCGTCGTCGAACCGGGACGGCTCCGGACGGGGCCGGTCCTGCTGGACGGCCCCGAAGGCCGGCACGCCGTCTCGGTGAAGCGGCTGCGCGCGGGGGAGGAGGTCGTGCTCACCGACGGCGCGGGGACGGGAGGCCACGGCACGGTGACGGCCGCCTCCGGGAAGGACCGGCTGGAGGTCGACGTCCGGGAGGTGCGCACCGAGCCCGCGCCGCACCCGAACATCACGGTCGTCCAGGCGCTGCCGAAGGGCGATCGGGGCGAGTTGGCGGTGGAGACGATGACGGAGACCGGCGTCGACGCCATCGTGCCCTGGACGGCGTCCCGCTGCATCACGCAGTGGAAGGGCGAACGCGGAGCCAGGTCGCTGGCGAAGTGGCGCTCCACCGCCCGTGAAGCGGGCAAGCAGGCGCGACGGCTGCGGTTCCCCGTCGTCGCCGAGCCCGTCTCGACCCGGCAGCTCGGGCCGCTGCTGGCCGGGGCCGCGTTCGCCGCCGTGCTGCACGAGGAGGGCGGCGAGCCGCTGGCCCGCGCCGAACTCCCGCCGCGGGGGGAGATCGTGCTCGTCGTCGGGCCGGAGGGCGGGGTGAGTCCGGAGGAGCTGGCCGTCTGCGCGGAGGCGGGCGCGCGCCCGTACCGGTTGGGGCCGACCGTGCTGCGCACCTCCACCGCCGGTACCGCCGCCGCCGCGCTGCTGCTCGGCCGCTCCGGCCGTTGGGGCTGACGCGTGGGGCCGGGCGGTAGAGTCCGGGGCATGGCTGGAGAACCGCAGGCCGACTGCCTGTTCTGCAAGATCGTCGCGGGCGAGGTGCCGGCGACGGTCGTGCGTGAGACCGAGACGACCGTCGCCTTCCGGGACATCAACCCCCAGGCGCCCACCCACGTGTTGGTGATCCCCAAGGCGCACTACCCGGACGCCGCCACGCTCGCCGCCGAAGCTCCGCAACTCGCCGCCGACGTACTGAAGGAGGCCGGTGAGGTGGCCGCCGGGGAGAAGGCCGAAGCGTACCGCCTGGTCTTCAACACCGGTTCGGCCGCCGGGCAGACCGTCTTCCACGCCCACGCGCACGTCCTGGCCGGCCGCGGCCTGCAGTGGCCGCCCGGCTGAGCCCGTTCGCGGCGCCCGCCGCGGCCGTCACCACCACGGAAGTCCGGCACCTTTCGCATGTCCGTACGTGAACTGGTCGTCCTCGGCACCGCGAGCCAGGTGCCGACCCGCCACCGCAACCACAACGGCTACGTGCTGCTCTGGGACGGCGAAGGGTTCCTCTTCGACCCGGGGGAGGGCACGCAGCGTCAGATGGTGCGCGCCGGGGTCGCCGCGCACGACCTGAACCGGCTCTGTGTCACGCACTTCCACGGCGACCACTCCCTCGGGCTCGCCGGTGTCATCCAGCGCGTCAACCTCGACGCCGTGCCGCACCCGGTGACGGCCCACTTCCCGGCGAGCGGGCAGCGCTTCTTCGACCGCCTGCGGTACGCGACGGCCTACCGGGAGCGGGTTCCGCTGCGCGTCGAGCCCGTCGCCGCCGACGGCGTCCTGGCGCGGACCGGCTCCTACACCCTCTCCGCGCGACGGCTGTCCCACCCGGTGGAGTCCTTCGGCTACCGGCTTGTGGAGCCGGACGGACGCCGCATGGTGCCCGAACTGCTGGCCCGTGCCGGGGTGAGCGGCCCGGACGTCGGGCGCCTCCAGCGTGCGGGCGAACTGCGGGGCGTGCGGCTGGCCGACGTCAGCACGCCGCGTCCCGGCCAGCGGTTCGCGTTCGTGATGGACACCCGGATGTGCGACGGGGTCTGGGAGTTGGCCGAGGGCTGCGACCTCCTGGTCATCGAGTCGACCTTCACCGACGAGGACGCCGCACTGGCCCGGGAGCACGGCCACCTGACCGCCGGGCAGGCGGGCCGCGTCGCCGCCGGGTCGGGCGTCCGCCACCTGGTCCTGACGCACTTCTCCCAGCGCTACCCCGATCCCGCGGTCTTCGCCGGGCAGGCCCGCGCGGCCGGCTTCACCGGGGAGCTGACGGTGGCCCGCGACCTGCAGCGCGTGCCGCTGCCGCGCCGCCGGACCGCTTCGGAATAGCCCGCGGGCGTCCCGTGGTTGGGTGATCATGGCAGTGATTCACGCGACGACCATGGACCCCGGCAAGCTCGCCCTCCTCGCCGGATGGCTCCCCGCACAACCCTGGTACGACGGCTCCGCCGGGGCGCCCCGCCTCGCGGTCTCCGGCGGTTTCCGGCTCGACGACCCCGAGGGCGCGGTCGGGATGGAGTTCATGTTCGTGACGGACGCGGCGGGGGCGGAGCCGCGCACGTACCAGGTACCGCTCACCTACCGGGGAGCGCCGCTGGGCGGGGCCGAGCACGCGCTGGTCGGCACCTCGGAGCACGGGGTGCTGGGGAAGCGCTGGATCTACGACGGCGTCCGCGATCCCGTGCTCGGGGCCGAGCTGCTCGCCCTTCTCCAGGGCCGTGCCCGGCCGCAGCACCAGAACGCCTCCGACACCCCGGACGACTCCGTCGTGGTCGTCGGTGCGGCCGGCGACGGCGCCGACGCCGCGCCGCCGCCGTGGCCGGTGACCGACGGGCGCGACGCCAGCGGGGTGCACGCCGGGCCGTACACCCTCACCCTCCTGCGCGTGCTGGGCCCGGAGTCGGCCGCCGCCCGGGACGCCGACGCCTCCGTCACCGGCGGGTGGCGCACGCCGGACGGCGCCGAGCGGCGCGGCCCCCTCGCCCTCCTCCACCGCACCCCCACCCGCCCCTGACCTTCGCGCGCCCGTGACCGGAGGTCAGGGCCACCGGGCGCGGGTGAGGACGCGGTCGGCGACGGCGGGGGAGTCGACCAGGGGGTGCAGGGCGAGGGCCCGCAGAGCGGCGCGGCGGGAACCGGTCGTCGCGGCGGCGATCGTCGCCCGCTCCGCGGCCTTCACCTGGAGCATGAGGCCGAGTTCGGCGGGGCCCGGCGCGGCGCCGGGCAGCGGGCGGGCGCCGGAGCCGGTCACCTCGCACACCGTCTCCACGACGGCGTCGTCCGGGAGCGCCGCGACGGTGCCCGCGTTGCGCACGTCGAGGATCAGCCGGGTCGGCCGGTCGGTGGCGATCGCGCGCATCAGGGCCAGGGCGACGCGGTCGTAGCCCCCGCCGTCGAGGTCGTCGGCGTCGCGCTGCCAGCCGCCGGAGGCGGATCGCGCCTCCGCGAGGTAGGTCTCCTCCCGCTCCCGGCGCGTCGCCTCCCACAGCGCGGCCGCCGCCGCGGGCTCCTCGGCGGCCCGCTCGAAGAAGGCCCCCTGCTGCCGCGCCAGGAACGCGCCGCGCGTCTCACCGGCCGCCCGGGCGGCGGCCAGCGTCTCCCGGCGGAAGTAGTAGTAGTGCAGGTACTCGTTGGGCAGGGACCCGAGGGCGGCGAGCCACGGTGCGCCGAAGAGCCGCCCCTCCTCGAAGGTGCCCAGCGCGGCGGGGTCGGCGAGGAGGCCGGGCAGCAGGTCGCGCCCGCCGCTGTGCAGGGAGCGCAGCCAGCCGAGGTGGTTCAGGCCCAGGTAGTCGTAGTCGACGGCGTCCGGATCGGCCCCGGCCGCCCGGGCGGCGCGCCGCACGAGGCCGACGGGGGAGTCGCAGATCCCGATCACCCGGTCGCCGAGGACCGCCGCCATCGCCTCGGTCACGATCCCGGCCGGGTTGGTGAAGTTGACGACCCACGCCGAGGGGGCCAGGGCCCGTACCCGCTCGGCGATGTGCACGGCCACGGGCACCGTGCGCAGCCCGTACAGCAGCCCGCCCGCCCCCACCGTCTCCTGCCCGAGGACGCCCTCCGCGAGCGCGGCGCGCTCGTCGCGCACCCGGCCGGCGGTGCCGCCGACCCGGATCGCCGAGAAGACGAAGTCCGCGCCGCGCAGCGCGTCGTCGAGGTCGTCGGCGACGTGCACGCGCGGGCCGCCGTCGATCGCGTCCAGCACCGAGGAGATGACGCGCAGCCGCAGCGGGTCGGTGTCGTGGAGGACGACGTCCGTGATGCCGCCGTCCTCGCGGGCCAGCGCGCCGTACACCAGCGGTACCCGGAATCCGCCCCCGCCCAGAAGGGAAAGTCGCATGGGACGGACGGTACCGGGCGTCGGGCACACTGGCGGCATGCTCGATCCACTCGCCGCCGTGCGGACCCCGCAGGACCCGGCCTGCGACGTGTATCTGACCGGGACCGTCTTCCTCGACATCGTCTTCACCGGGCTCGACTCGGCTCCGGTGCGCGGTACGGAGTCCTGGGCCCGGGGCATGGGCTCCAGCCCCGGCGGCGTGGCGAACATGGCCACCGCGCTCGCCCGGCTGGGCCTGCGGACCTGGCTCTCGGCGGCGTTCGGCGACGACGTGTACGGCGCGTTCTGCCGCGAGGAGCTCAGCCAGGGCGAGGGCGTGGACCTGTCCCTCTCCCGCACCGTGCCGGGCTGGCACTCGCCGGTCACCGTCTCGCTCGGCTACGAGGGCGAGCGCACGATGGTCTCCCACGGGCACGAGGCCCCGCCGCCGCGCGAACCGCTGCCCGCCGTGCCGCCGCCGACCCGCGCCGCCGTGGCCTCGCTGACGCCCGGCGCCCCCCAGGGGTGGATCGCGCGGACGGCACGCGACGGCGGGCGCGTCTTCGCGGACGTCGGCTGGGACGGGACCGGCCGCTGGGACCTGGCCGCCCTCACCGAACTGCGGCACTGCGAGGCCTTCCTGCCCAACGCGGAGGAGGCCATGCGCTACACCCGCACCGACTGCCCGCGCGCCGCCGCCCGCGCCCTGGCCGATCACGTGCCGCTGGCCGTCGTGACGCTGGGCCCCGAGGGCGCCTACGCGGCGGACGGCCGCACCGGGCGGACGGCCGAGGTCCCGGGCGTGGAGGTGGAGGTCCTGGACCCGACGGGGGCGGGCGACGTCTTCGTGGCGGGCTTCGTCATGGCCTCGCTCGCCGAGTGGCCGCTCGCCGAGCGGCTGGCCTTCGCCGGACTGGTGGCCTCCCTGTCGGTGCAGCACTTCGGCGGCTCGCTGGCCGCGCCGGGCTGGCCGGAGATCGCCGCCTGGTGCCACCGTGTGCACGGCTGCGCGTCCGTCGGCGCGGACGTCGACTGCCGGTACGGGTTCCTGCGCGCCCTCCTCGCGGACGGTGAGCGCGCCCTTCCGCTCCGGCGCGCGGTGCCGACCATCGGCTTCCCCCGGGCGTAGCGGCGGCGCCGGGCGGAAAACCCGGGGGCGGTGTCGGTGCGGCGGCGTAACCTGGGTAGCGCAACGCATCGCCGCTACGGAGAGGGATGAGCAAGGCCCAGCGCCGGCCCATGACGCAGACATCGACTTCCCAGGCACCACAGGCACAGGCCCGGTTCGCCGTTCCCGCCAAGCACCCGATGGTCACGGTGCTCGGCTCCGGCGACCGCCTCCTCCGCGTGATCGAGGAGGCCTTCCCCGCCACGGACATCCACGTCCGGGGCAACGAGATCAGCGCCACCGGCGACGAGGCGGAGGTCGCGCTCGTCCAGCGGCTGTTCGACGAGATGATGCTCGTCCTGCGCACCGGTCAGCCGATGACCGAGGACGCGGTGGAGCGCTCCATCGCCATGCTGCGGGAGGAGGGCGACGGCTCGGCCGAGACACCGGCCGAGGTGTTGACGCAGAACATCCTCTCCAACCGCGGGCGCACCATCCGCCCCAAGACGCTGAACCAGAAGCGCTACGTCGACGCCATAGACGAGCACACCGTCGTCTTCGGCATCGGCCCGGCCGGTACCGGAAAGACGTACCTGGCCATGGCCAAGGCCGTCCAGGCGCTCCAGTCCAAGCAGGTCAACCGCATCATCCTGACCCGGCCCGCGGTCGAGGCGGGCGAGCGGCTCGGCTTCCTGCCCGGCACGCTGTACGAGAAGATCGACCCGTACCTGCGCCCGCTGTACGACGCGCTGCACGACATGCTCGACCCCGACTCCATCCCGCGCCTCATGGCGGCCGGGACGATCGAGGTCGCGCCGCTGGCGTACATGCGCGGACGCACGCTCAACGACGCCTTCATCATTCTCGACGAGGCGCAGAACACCAACCCCGAGCAGATGAAGATGTTCCTCACCCGGCTCGGCTTCGACTCGAAGATCGTCATCACCGGGGACGTCACCCAGGTCGACCTGCCGAACGGCACCCGGTCCGGGCTGCGTCAGGTGCAGGACATCCTGCAGGGCGTGGACGACGTCCACTTCTCCCGGCTGACCAGCACCGACGTCGTCCGGCACAAGCTCGTGGGCCGTATCGTGGACGCCTACGAGCGCTACGACGTCCGCAGCGGTGACGGAAGCGGCGGCGGCGCCCGGTAAGCTGCGCCCGCCCGCAGGCCGAGACGAGGGAAGAGCACCAGCGCACACATGTCCATCGACGTGAACAACGAGTCCGGGCAGGAGGTCGACGAGCAGGCGATCCTCGACATCGCCCGCTACGCCCTGACCCGGATGCGCATCCATCCGATGTCGGAGCTGTCCGTCATCGTCGTCGACGCCGCGGCCATGGAGCAGCTCCACGTGCAGTGGATGGACCTGCCGGGGCCGACCGACGTCATGTCCTTCCCCATGGACGAGCTGCGTCCGCCGGGGAAGGACGAGGACGAGCCCCCCCAGGGCCTGCTCGGCGACATCGTGCTCTGTCCCGAGGTCGCCGCCCGCCAGGCCGAGCAGGCCCCGACGCAGCACACCATGGACGAGGAGCTCCAGCTCCTCACCGTGCACGGGGTGCTGCACCTGCTCGGCTACGACCACGAGGAGCCCGGCGAGAAGGCGGAGATGTTCGGTCTCCAGCAGGCCATCGTGGACGGCTGGCGTTCCGAGACGGGCCTCACCGGCCCGTCCCCCGCCCCCACCGTGGGCTGACGCGGCCATGACGCAGCTTCTCACCCTCGCGGTCGTCCTCGTCGTCCTCGCCTGGCTCGCCGCCTGCGCCGAGGCCGGACTGGCGCGCACCACGAGCTTCCGCGCCGAGCAGGCGGTGCGCACCGGACGGCGCGGCAGCGCGAAGCTGGCCGCCGTCGCCGCCGACCCGGTCCGCTACCTCAACCTCGCGATGCTGCTCCGGGTCGCCTCGGAGATGGCGGCCGGCGTCCTGGTCACCTACGCCTGCCTGCGCTACTTCGCCGAGCCGTGGCAGGCGCTCGCGGTCGCCATCGGCACCATGGTGCTCGTCTCCTACGTCGCCGTCGGCGTCTCCCCGCGCACCATCGGCATCCAGCACCCCCTGAACACCGCCACGGCCGCCGCGTACGTGCTGCTGCCCCTGACCCGGGTGCTGGGACCGCTGCCGCAGCTCCTGATCCTCCTGGGCAACGCCCTCACCCCCGGCCGGGGCTTCCGGAAGGGCCCCTTCGCCTCGGAGGCGGAGCTGCGCGCCATGGTCGACCTGGCCGAGTCGGAGTCGCTGATCGAGGACGACGAGCGCCGCATGGTGCACTCCGTCTTCCAGCTCGGCGACACGCTGGTGCGCGAGGTCATGGTCCCGCGCACCGACCTGGTCACCATCGAGCGCTTCAAGACGATCCGGCAGGCGCTGACGCTCGCGCTGCGTTCGGGCTTCTCCCGCATCCCCGTCATCGGCGAGAACGAGGACGACGTCGTCGGGATCGTCTACCTCAAGGACCTGGCCCGGAAGGTGCACATCAGTCGCGACGCCGAGTCCGAGCTGGTCTCCTCGGCGATGCGCCCGGCCGCGTTCGTGCCCGACACCAAGAACGCGGGCGACCTGCTGCGCGAGATGCAGGGCGACCGCAACCACGTGGCCGTCGTCATCGACGAGTACGGGTCCACGGCCGGGATCGTGACCATCGAGGACATCCTGGAGGAGATCGTCGGCGAGATCACCGACGAGTACGACCGGGAGCTGCCACCGGTGGAGGACCTCGGTGACGGGCGCTTCCGCGTCACCGCGCGGCTCGACATCGAGGACATGGGCGAGCTGTACGGCCTCACCGGTTTCGACGACGAGGACGTGGAGACGGTCGGCGGGCTGTTGGCCAAGCTCCTCGGCCGCGTCCCGATCGCCGGGGCCTCCGCCGTCGCCGACCTCTCCGAGGACCCGGCCGAGCCCGCGCTCGCCGGGCTGCGCCTGACCGCCGAGTCCACCGCGGGCCGGCGCAACCGGATCGACCGCGTCCTGGTCGAGCGCGTCGACGCCGAGCAGCCGGGCGAGGACGCGCCGTAACCCCGGCCGTCCCGTCTCACCCGGCCGGGTGAACGGCACTGGCCGCCCCCCGGGGCGCGTGCGCCCATGGGAGCCATGCGAGCCATGGAAGCGCACCAGCGCCCGGGCCTCGCCCGCGCGGCGCTCGTCCTGGTCCTGCTGGCCGGGCCGGTCGTGCTGACGGGCGGCTGCGCGGGCAGCACCGGGACCTCAGGACGCCCGGCGGGGCCGACCCTCCAGGCCGGGCGGCTCACCGAGGAAGGGCTGCGGCTGGCCGTGCTCAGCCTCGCCGACCTGCCGGCCGGCTGGGCCGCCGACACCTCCGCCGCCGCCCGGGAGCGCGGCATCGGTGTCCCCGAACCGGGCGAGGGGCCGTGCCGGGTCCTCTTCCGCGGCCCGTCCGGCGGCGGCGAGGCCCGCTTCGCCCGGACCGAGGTCGGCCCCTTCCTGGTGGCCCGCACCGGCTCGCACGCCGACGTCGACGCCGCCAGGGGCGCCCTCGCCTCCTTCCGGGCGGCGGCCGGGCAGTGTCCGGGGTTCCAGCTCACCGAGGGCCCCAGGGCCGCGGGTCACCGGGTCGACTACCACGCCGAACGGGCGGAGGCGCCGGAGCTGGGCGACGAGAGCGTGGCGGTGCGGTACGTGCGGCCGGGGACGGGGGACCGCCCGGTCACGGTCGTCGCCGACGTCGTCCACGTCCGCGTCGGCGCGCACACCGTGCACCTGGCGCAGTCCGGCCGGGAGGACCCGGGCGGTGGGTCGATCGTGCCCTTCGCCCGGCTGGCCCTGGAGAAGCTCCGCGCGGTGGCCGCCGGCGGCACGCCGTCCCCGGCCGGGAGTTTCCCCGGCGCCACGCGGCTGTGAACCGCCGTCAGCCGCCCGAGTAAGCTCGACGCCATGACTGACGCCCAGGCCATCGATCCCGAGGACCGCAAGATCATCACCCTGGCGCGCAGCGCTCGCGCCCGCAACGCCGTGCCCGAGGGCGCGGCCGTGCGCGACGAGACGGGCCGCACCTACGTCGCGAGCACCGTGACCCTGCCCTCGCTGGAGCTGACGGCCCTGCAGACGGCCGTCGCGATGGCCGTGGCGTCCGGCGCGCAGTCCCTGGAGGCCGCCGCCGTCGTCTCGGACGCCGGAGCACTGCCCGGCGGCGACCTCGCGGCCGTGGCCGACCTGGGCGGCACGACGCCCGTCCTGCTGGCCGCGCCGGACGGCACCCTCCGCGCCACCCTGACGGCGGGCTGACGCCCGCGCCGGGCCCGCCCGGTCCGCCCCGGTCCCCCGGGCGGCCGGCGGTCGGGGGCGCCCCGGCGATCAGGGAGAATGGGGGGATGAGCGCCCCTCCCAGCCCACCGCACCGCGCCGGCTTCGCCTGCTTCGTCGGCCGACCCAACGCCGGCAAGTCGACCCTGACCAACGCACTCGTGGGCACGAAGGTCGCGATCACCTCCAACCGGCCGCAGACGACCCGGCACACGGTCCGGGGCATCGTGCACCGCGAGGACGCGCAGCTCGTCCTGGTCGACACCCCCGGGCTCCACAAGCCCCGCACGCTGCTGGGGGAGCGGCTGAACGACGTCGTGCGCTCCACCTGGGCCGAGGTCGACGTCATCGGCTTCTGCCTTCCCGCCGACCAGAGGACCGGCCCCGGCGACCGCTACATCGCGGCCGAGCTGGCCAAGGTCAAGCGCACCCCCAAGATCGCCGTCGTGACCAAGACCGACCTGGTGGACTCCGAGGCACTCGCCGAGCAGCTCATCGCCGTCGACCGGCTGGGCCGCGAACTGGGCATCGAATGGGCCGAGATCGTGCCCGTCTCGGCCGTCGACGGCAGCCAGGTCGCGCTGCTGGCCGACCTGCTCGCCCCGATGCTGCCCGAGAGCCCGCCGCTGTACCCGGACGGCGACCTCACCGACGAGCCGGAGCAGGTCATGGTCGCGGAGCTGATCCGGGAGGCCGCGCTGGAGGGCGTCCGGGACGAACTGCCGCACTCCATCGCCGTCGTCGTGGAGGAGATGCTGCCCCGCGAGGGCCGCCCCGCCGACCGGCCGCTGCTGGACGTGCACGCCAACCTGTACATCGAGCGGCCCAGCCAGAAGGGCATCGTGATCGGCCCCGGCGGCAAGCGGCTCAAGGAGGTCGGCAGCCGCTCCCGCACGCACATCGAGGCGCTGCTCGGCACCCCCGTCTTCCTGGACCTGCACGTGAAGGTCGCCAAGGACTGGCAGCGCGACCCCAAGCAGCTGCGCCGCCTGGGCTTCTGACACCGAGCCACCCGCTGCCCGGGCCTCTCTCCGGGCGCCGCGCGCGGGCCGGCCGGGCGGGCGTCCGCGCCCGGGTCAGCGTGGCTCGGGCGCGGCCACGAGCAGCGCCTGCGTCTGCTCCGGGGTGAACTCCAGCGCACTGCCGAGCGCGGTCAGCACGGCGCGTTCCCCCGGTGAGTACGGGCCGTCCGCCAGTGCGATGCGGGCGCCCTGCAGCAGCAGGCCCACCCGGCCGGGCTCGGCGAGGTGCGGGACGAGGGGGCCGAGCGTGGCGTGCAGCTCGATCTCGACCCCGACGCACGCCCCGGCGGAGGTGTCGCTCCGCAGTGCCGCGCACTGGGCGAGCAGCTGCTCCTCGGTGCAGTCCGGGTAGCCGGCCGCGTGCACGGACGTGACGGCCGCGCGGCGGGCCGCCGGGTGGTCGGTGCCGCCCATGGCCAGCGCGGCCAGCGCGACGCCCTGGACACCGTCCCGCAGCAGCGCGGCCAGCCGTGTCGTCGTCGGGCGGGTCAGGGCCTCGGGGCCGAAGTGCTCCCCGCAGGACGTGCACGCCAGGACCGGCTCCGTCGCGTTGCCCCGCAGCAGGGGCACGCCCAGCAGCTCCAGACGCCGGCGTCCGGTGCGCCGCTCGTAGTTGCGGTCGCCGCCGCACGCGGCGCAGAAGAACTCCCCGTCGGCCACGGTGGTCCACGCGGTGCGGACGCCGGTGCGCAGGCCCGTGCCCACGCGTCCCCAGCCGTCCGCCGGGAGCGCCCCCCGGTGCCTGCCCGCCATGCGCAGTCCGCCCACGCCGCACCTCCGTCGCCCGGCTTCGTCGCCGGTGTCGCCACGCCAGGACGTGATGTTAACCACAGGGACGGGTCGGCGTCAGCCTCCAGTACCGGACAAAATGACGCCCCGGCCGGAACCAGTGGTTCCGGCCGGGGTCGTCGCCGGTCAGCGGCCGTCCGTGATCGGGCGGGCCGTCAACTTCCTCAGCGGGAGGCGCGGTTGACGGCGGAGACGACGGCCTTGATGGAGGCGCGGGTGGTGTTGGCGTCGATGCCGACGCCCCACAGGACCTGGCCGTCGATGGCGCACTCGATGTACGAGGCGGCCTGGGCGCTGGCGCCCTGGCTGAGGGTGTGCTCGACGTAGTCCAGCAGCCGCACGTCGATGCCGTTCCCGGCCAGCGCGTCGAAGAACGCCGAGATCGGACCGTTCCCGGTGCCCGCCAGCACGGTCTGCTCGCCGTCGATGACGGCCTCCACGGTCAGCGCGTCGTGGCCGTCCTTGGTCGTCTCCGACTGGGCGCTGCGCAGGGCGAGCCGGCCCCAGGGGCGGTCGGGCGTGGGCAGGTACTCGTCGCAGAAGGAGTCCCAGATCTGCGACGGAGTGATCTCGCCGCCCTCGGCGTCCGTCTTCTCCTGGATGATGCGCGAGAACTCGATCTGCATGCGGCGCGGCAGGTCCAGGTTGTGGTCGTTCTTCAGGACGTAGGCGATGCCGCCCTTGCCGGACTGCGAGTTGACCCGGATGACGGCCTCGTAGGTACGGCCGACGTCCTTGGGGTCGATCGGCAGGTACGGGACCGTCCAGGGGATCTCGTCGACCGTCGTCCCCGCCTCGGCGGCGGCGGCCTCCATGGCCTCGAAGCCCTTCTTGATGGCGTCCTGGTGCGAGCCGGAGAAGGACGTGTAGACGAGGTCGCCGGCGTAGGGGTGCCGCGCGTGGACCTCCATCTGGTTGCAGTACTCGGCGGTGCGGCGCACCTCGTCGATCTGGCCGAAGTCGATCTGCGGGTCCACGCCCTGGGAGAAGAGGTTCATCCCCAGCGTGACCAGGTCGACGTTGCCGGTGCGCTCACCCTGCCCGAACAGGCAGCCCTCGACGCGGTCGGCGCCGGCCATCACCGCCAGCTCGGCGGCGGCCACCGCCGTCCCCCGGTCGTTGTGCGGGTGGGCGGAGAGGCAGACGAACTCGCGCCGGGACAGGTTCCGCGACATCCACTCGAAGCGGTCCGCGTGGGTGGAGGGCGTGGAGCGCTCCACCGTGGCCGGCAGGTTCAGGATGATCTCCCGTCCCTCCTCCGGCTGCCACACGTCCATCACGGACTCGCAGACCTCCAGCGCGAAGTCCAGCTCCGTGTCGGTGAAGATCTCCGGGCTGTACTGGTAGCCGAAGGAGGTGCGGTCGTCCAGCAGCTTGTCCGCGTACTCCATGACCAGGCGGGTGCCGTCCACGGCGATCTGCCGCACCTGCTCGCGGGTGCCGCGGAAGACCACGCGGCGGAACGTCGGCGCCGTCGCGTTGTACAGGTGCACCGTCGCCCGGCGCGCACCGACCAGCGACTCGACCGTGCGCTCGATCAGCTCCTCGCGCGCCTGCGTCAGCACGGAGATCGTGACGTCCTCGGGGATCGCGTCCTCGTCGATGATCGACCGCACGAAGTCGAAGTCCGTCTGGCCGGAGGCGGGGAAGCCGACCTCGATCTCCTTGTAGCCCATGGCCACCAGCAGGTCGAACATCTTCCGCTTGCGTGCGGGGGACATCGGGTCGATCAGGGCCTGGTTGCCGTCCCGCAGGTCGGTGGACAGCCACCGCGGCGCCCGGGTGATCCGGCGGTCCGGCCAGGTGCGGTCGGGGATGTGCACGGCCTCGTACGGGCCGTACTTGTGGATCGGCATTCCCGAGGGCTGCTGGCGATTGCTCATGGGGTGTGGGCTCCTGTCGCGGCGTGGCTTCTGCAGAAGGCCGACGGTGGCAGCACCGAACTCCGCGGGGAGGGGGTCGGCCGCTACAGGCCCTCACCGCGGCGGCTAAGGAGAAGCAGCCCGAATCGCATGATGGCGGTAGCGTAACCGAGCGTCCTCGGCCCTGCGGAACCTGTATCAATATGCGAGACCTGTCATGCCTTCGCACGGTGCGTACGGTCGGTTACCGTGAGGAGATGGACATTACCGTCATCCGTACCGGCGGCCAGGGCGGTCGTCCCCGCCGGGCGACCCTCCAGACGTCCGACCCGGAGCTGACCGCGCTGGCCCGCACCGCCGTGGCCGAGGGCCACGAGACGCCGCCGGTCGGCGTTCCCGAGGGGTTCACCTACGAGATCACCGTGGACGACGCGTCCGTCTACTGCGCCGACCCCCGGCTCACCTCCGCCCAGTCCTCGCTGATCACCGCCGTCCTCCACGCGGCGGAGCGGCCGGAGTAGGGCGCCCGCCGCGCGTCCACGACGCGCACAACGGGCACGGACCGGCGGCGCGCGTGCCGGGGCACGGGCCCGCGGGTCCGCGGCGGCTGCGAAGATGGGCACATGAGCCTGTTCCGCGACGACGGCATCGTGCTGCGTACCCAGAAGCTGGGTGAGGCGGACCGCATCATCACCCTCCTCACCCGGGGCCACGGCCGGGTACGGGCCGTGGCCCGGGGGGTGCGGCGCACGAAGTCGAAGTTCGGCGCCCGGCTGGAGCCCTTCTCCCACGTGGACGTGCAGTTCTTCGCCCGGGGGAGCGAGCTCGTCGGGCGGGGGCTGCCCCTGTGCACCCAGACCGAGACCATCGCACCCCACGGCCGGGGCATCGTCACGGACTACGCCCGCTACACCGCCGGTACGGCCATGCTGGAGACGGCGGAACGGTTCACCGACCACGAGGGGGAGCCGAACGTCCAGCAGTACCTGCTCCTGGTGGGCGGCCTGCGCACGCTGGCCGCCGGGGAGCACGCGCCGGGGCTCGTCCTGGACGCCTTCCTCCTGCGTTCGCTCGCCGTCGGCGGCTACGCGCCCAGCTTCGACGCCTGCGCCCGGTGCGGCATGCCGGGCCCGAACCGCTTCTTCTCCGTCGCGGCGGGCGGCACCGTCTGCCCCGACTGCCGGGTACCCGGCAGCGTCGTCCCCTCGCCCGAGGCCGTCCGCCTGCTGGCCGCGCTGCTGTCCGGCGACTGGCCGACGGCGGACGCCACCGAGCCCCGCCACGTCCGCGAGGGCAGCGGCCTCGTCTCGGCCTACCTGCACTGGCACCTGGAGCGGGGGCTGCGCTCGCTGCGGTACGTCGACAAGGGCTGACCGGGATGCCCTCGACGCTGATCCCTGCCGACCTCCGAGGCCACGCGGCACGGGAAGTCCTGGCGGCGGGCGGCGCAGGACGAGGGCCGAGGGAGCGGTCGATCCGGGGCGACGATGGCGCGCCTTCTTCGCAGCGCCGCACGCGCGGGGTCGCCGAGGTCATGCGTGTGGTCGGCGTAGCCCTGCGACGAGGAGTCCGGCCATGCGGCGTGCGTCGTAGCGGGTATCGCTCTCCGCGCCGATGCAGAGGTTGCCGACGCCGCGCATGAGCTCGTACGCGTCGATGTCGGGGCGGATCTCGCCGGTGACGGCCGCGGCGTCGAGCAGTTCGGTGCAGACGGGTAGCAGTCGGTCGAGGAAGTAGGTGTGCAGCGCCTCGAAGTCGGCGTTGTCGGGCCGCATTACGGCGGCGAGTCCGTGTTTGGTCACCAGGAAATCCACGAAGAGGTCGATCCACTGCCCGAGGGCTGTGTACGGAGAGCCGGTCGCCAGCAGGGCAGGACCGGCATCGGCGCAGGCGTCGACCTGGTGCCGGTAGACGCCGATGACGAGGTCTGCCCGGGTCGGGAAGTGGCGGTAGATCGTGCCCAGCCCGACGCCGGCCTTGGCCGCGATGTCGCGTACCGGCGCGTCCACGCCTGACGTGACGAAGACCGTGGCGGCCGCGTCGAGCAGGGTTTCCCGGTTGCGCCGGGCGTCCTTCCGCCCGGACGGGGCCGCCCGTCCTGCGCTCTCGCCGCTGTCGCCCACCGCACGCTCCTTCCACTCTGCGCTTGCAAAAGCGGAACAATGTTCCGTATCGTTTCCGGAACAAGGTTCCGCTTTGCTCATGATGTCAGAGCACGGCCCGTTGACCAAGCCATGTGGGACGTCCGCGCTTCACCCCTCACGAGGAGACACAGTCATGCAGTACCGCATCCTGGGCCGCACCGGCGTGCAGGTCGGTAACCTCGCGCTCGGCGCGATGAACTTCGGAAAGATCGGACGCACCACCCAGGACGAGGTCACAGGCATCGTCGACGCCGCGCTGGAGGCGGGGATCAACCTGATCGACACCGCCGACGTGTACAGCGGCGGCGAGTCGGAGGAGATGGTCGGCAGGGCCATCGCCGGGCGACGCGACGACATCGTGCTGGCCACCAAGGCGACCCTGCCGATGGGCGACGAGCGCAATCGGCAGGGCGGTTCGCGCCGCTGGCTGGTCACCGCGCTGGAGGACAGCCTGCGTCGGCTCGGCGTCGACCACGTCGACCTCTACCAGATCCACCGGTGGGACGCGAACACCGGCGACGAGGAGACCCTGTCGGCGTTGACCGACCTGCAACGCGCGGGAAAGATCCGCTACCTCGGATCCTCGACCTTTCCGGCCTACCGCATCGTGCAGGCCCAGTGGGCCGCCCGCGAGCACCACCTGAGCCGATACGTCACCGAACAGCCCGGCTACTCGATCCTGCAGCGGGGTGCCGAGACGCACGTCCTGCCCGTGACCGAGCAGTACGGGCTCGGAGTGATGGTGTGGAGCCCACTGGCCTCGGGCTGGCTCTCGGGCGCGATTCGCGAGGGCCGTGAGATCACCACCAGCCGTTCAACCTTCATGCCGCAGCGCTTCGACACCACCACCCCCTCCAACCGGGCCAGGCTCGACGCCGTCGAGCAACTGGCCAAGGTCGCCGACGAGGCCGGCCTGACGATGATCCAGCTCGCACTCGGCTTCGTGACCGCGCACCCCGGCGTGACCAGCGCCCTCCTCGGCCCTCGCACGCTGGACCACCTGCATGCGCAGATCGCCGCCGCGGACATCACGCTCCCCGCGGACGTACTCGACGCGATCGACGGCATCGTCGCCCCCGGCACCGATCTCGCCGCACACGAGAAGAACGACACTCCGCCCGCGCTGCTCGACTCGTCACTGCGGCGACGCTGATCGGCCCGGCGACAGCCTCCTCGCCCGGCGGCCCGCCAGCGATCCGCCGCCCGCGCGCGAACAGGCGGCGTGTGCCGTCTCCGACGACACGTCGGGTCCAGGCCCGGTGATCGTGGAGTGGCGACACTCTGTGATCACCAGGGGCCTGTGCCAAGGCCGTGCGCGACCGCGACCACACCGCGGCCCGCGACGTCCTCTTCGAAGGACGCTGTATCGTCGCCGCCGGGCGGGCGGAGACACCGAACGCCTCGTGGAGCGCCGGTAGGACCAGGACGAAGGTCCCGGCACAGCACGGTGAAGCAGGAAGCCCGCGGAAGGGTCACCCGACCCAGGCCGCAGTCACTGGCCTTGAGGCCAGGGAGCACGTCAAGGAGTCGAACATGCTGAGCCGGCAGTCGCGCGCGGCCCGTGGCTACACCGCACCCGAACCGCACCCGTCCGGTGCCCGCCCGCCGAAGATCCCCGCCGAACTCGTGCCGAACCACGTGGCGGTCGTGATGGACGGCAACGGACGCTGGGCGAAGGAACGCGGCCTGCCGCGCACCGAGGGGCACCGCATGGGCGAGGCCGTCGTGCTCGACGTACTCAAGGGCTGTCTGGAGATGGGCGTCAAGAACCTCTCCCTCTACGCCTTCTCCACGGAGAACTGGAAGCGCTCGCCGGAGGAGGTGCGCTTCCTGATGAACTTCAACCGGGACGTCATCCGACGCCGCCGCGACGAGATGGACGCCCTCGGCATCCGCATCCGGTGGGTCGGGCGGATGCCGAAGCTGTGGAAGTCGGTGGTGCAGGAGCTCCAGATCGCGCAGGAGCAGACGAAGAACAACCGGGCCATGACGCTGTACTTCTGCGTCAACTACGGCGGCCGGGCCGAGATCGCCGACGCCGCCGCGGCCATCGCGCGGGACGTCGCGGAGGGTCGACTGGACCCGGGCAAGGTCAACGAGAAGACCTTCGGCAAGTACCTCTACTACCGCGACATGCCGGACGTCGACCTCTTCGTGCGCCCCTCGGGGGAGCAGCGCACCTCGAACTACCTGATCTGGCAGAGCGCCTACGCCGAAATGGTCTTTCAGGACGTCCTGTGGCCCGACTTCGACCGCCGCGACCTGTGGCGGGCCTGCCTGGAGTACGCCCAGCGCGACCGGCGCTTCGGCGGCGCCCAGCCCAATGAGGTCCCGACCGGCCCGACCAAGGGCACCTGAGCCGCCGACGCCTCGGCCCCGGCCGCCTGGGGCGGGCCGGGGCCGAGGGGCGGGGCGGGTGGCGCGCGGCCCCGGCCCGACGGGCGTCAGCAGCCGATGAGGCGGCTCGCCAGGTAGGACTCGACCTGGTCGAGCGAGACGCGCTCCTGCTTCATGGTGTCGCGCTCGCGCACGGTCACCGCGTTGTCGTCCAGCGTGTCGAAGTCGACCGTGACGCAGAACGGCGTGCCGATCTCGTCCTGACGGCGGTAGCGGCGGCCGATCGCGCCCGCGTCGTCGAAGTCGATGTTCCAGTGGCCGCGCAGCGTCTGCGCCAGGCCGCGCGCCTTCGGGGAGAGCCGCTCGTTGCGGGAGAGCGGCAGCACGGCGACCTTGACGGGCGACAGGCGCGGGTCGAGGCGCATGACCGTGCGCTTCTCCATCTTGCCCTTCGCGTTGGGCGCCTCGTCCTCGATGTAGGCGTCCAGCATGAAGGCGAGCATCGCGCGGCCCACACCGGCGGCCGGCTCGATGACGTACGGCGTCCAGCGCTCGCCGGCCTCCTGGTCGAAGTACGACAGGTCCTGGCCGGAGGCGGCGGAGTGGGCGTTCAGGTCGTAGTCGGTGCGGTTGGCGACGCCCTCCAGCTCGCCCCACTCCGAGCCGCCGAAGCTGAACCGGTACTCGATGTCAGCGGTGCGCTTGGAGTAGTGGGACAGCTTCTCCTTGGGGTGCTCGTACCAGCGCATGTTGGTCTCGGAGAGGCCGAGACCCCGGTACCAGTTCCAGCGCTGCTCCATCCAGTAGTCGTGCCACTGCTCGTCCTCACCCGGCTTGACGAAGAACTCCATCTCCATCTGCTCGAACTCCCGCGTGCGGAAGATGAAGTTGCCCGGCGTGATCTCGTTGCGGAACGACTTGCCCATCTGGGCGATGCCGAACGGCGGCTTGCGGCGCGCCGTCTGCTGCACCTGGCTGAAGTTGGTGAAGATGCCCTGCGCCGTCTCCGGCCGGAGGTAGGCGACCGAGCCGGAGTCCTGCGTGGGGCCGAGGTGGGTGGAGAGCAGGCCGGAGAACTGCTTGGGCTCGGTGAAGGTGCCCTTGTTGCCGCAGTTGGGGCAGTTGAGGTCGGCCAGGCCACCCTCGGGCGGACGGCCGTGCTTGGCCTCGTACGCCTCCTCCAGGTGGTCGGCGCGGAAGCGCTTGTGGCAGGAGGTGCACTCGGTGAGCGGGTCGGTGAAGGTGGCGACGTGGCCGGAGGCCTGCCACACCTCCGACGCGAGGATCACCGAGGAGTCGATGCCGACCACGTCCTCGCGGGCGGTGACCATCGCACGCCACCACTGGCGCTTGATGTTCTCCTTCAGCTCCACGCCCAGCGGGCCGTAGTCCCAGGCGGCCCGCTGACCGCCGTAGATCTCGCTGCAGGGGTAGACGAAGCCACGGCGCTTGCTGAGGCTGACGATGGTGTCGATCTTGTCGGCGGCCACGGTGCTCTCTTCGTTACGAAACGACGACGGAATAGCTCAGGTTACCGGCGCTTGAGGCCCCCGGATCAAATCGGTGCGGGGGAGGACGACGCCCGGCCGGTCACGGAGCGTGCGAACGCTGTTCGAATTTGACAACGGTTTCCAACAGCGTTGAAAATGAGTGTCATGAACGCTCGACGCCGCCCTCTCATATCCGCCACCGCGGTCGCCGGGGCCTGCACCCTCGCCCTGTCCGCGCTGACCGCCTGCGGATCGGGTGACGCGGGAACCACCGAGGACGGCAAGCTGGCCGTCGTCGCCTCCTTCTACCCGATGGAGTTCCTGGCCGAGGAGATCGGCGGGGAGCACGTCGCCGTCAGCACCCTCACCGGCCCCGGCGTCGACCCGCACGATCTGGTCATCAGCCCGCAGCAGACGGCCGAGCTGACGGAGGCCGGGCTCGTCGTCTACGTCGAGGGGTTGCAGCCCGCCGTCGACGAGGCGGTGAAGCAGTCCGGCGTCGAGTACGTCGTCGAGGCGTCCGAGCTGGCCGAGCGGGCCCCGCGCGCGGAGGGCGGCACCGAGACGCACGGCGCGCCCGCCGAGGAGGACCACGGCCACGGCCACGAGGACGAGGCCGACCACGGCCACGAGGAGGAAGACGACCACGGCCACGAGGGCGAGGGCGACGGCCATGACGGGCACGACCACGGCGGCCTCGACCCGCACGTGTGGCTGGACCCGGTGCAGTACGCCGCCGTCGCGGAGGGCGTCGGCGAGGCGCTGGCCGAGGCCGACCCCGACCACGCGGCCGACTACCGCAAGAACGCCGACGACCTCGTCGCCGAGCTCGGCGAGCTGGACACCGCCTTCGAAGAGGGCCTGGGCAACCCGGAGACGCACACCTTCATCACCTCCCACGCCGCCTTCGGCCACCTGGCCGCCCGCTACGGGCTGCACGAGGAGGCCATCGCCGGGATCAGCCCGGAGGCGGAGCCCAGCGGCGCCCGGATGAAGGACCTGCACGCCGTCGCCGAGCGCGAGAACGTCACGACCGTCTTCTTCGAGACGAACGCGAGCGACGGCACCGTGCGGGCTCTGGCCACGGACCTCAACCTGGAGACGGACGTGCTGGACCCGCTGGAGGGCATCACCGACGCCTCCCGCGGGGACGACTACCTCGAGGTCATGCGCGCGAACCTGGCCGCACTGCAGAAGGCGCTCGGCACCGAGTGACCAAAGCCGGCGACCGGAGCCAGTGACCGGAGCCACGTAAGGAGCACCGCATGGACGTCCCGGCCCCCGGGGGCAGCGCCCCCGTCATATCCCTGCGCGGAGCGCACGCCGTCCTCGGCGCGCGCCCGGTGCTGCGGGGCATCGACCTGACCGTCGGGCGCGGCGAGGTCGTCGCGCTGCTCGGCGCCAACGGCTCCGGCAAGTCGACCGCTGTCCGCGCGGCGATCGGCCGGGTGCCGCTGACCTCCGGTGAGCTGGAGCTGTTCGGCACGCCGCTGCGGCGCTTCCGCGACTGGCGGCGCGTCGGGTACGTCCCGCAGCGGTCCACCGCGGCGGCGGGCGTGCCCGCCACCGTCCGCGAGGTCGTCTCCTCCGGTCGGCTGGCCCGGCACCGGCTGCGGCCGCTGGGCCGCACCGACCGGGCGGCCGTCCAGCGCGCGCTGGAGCTGGTCGGCATGGCCGGGCGCGCCAAGGACTCGGTGAGCGCCCTCTCCGGCGGTCAGCACCAGCGGGTGCTCATCGCGCGTGCCCTGGCCGGTGAGCCGGAGTTGCTGATCATGGACGAGCCGCTGGCCGGTGTGGACCTGGCCAGCCAGCACGTCCTCGCCGACGCCCTCCGCGACCAGGTGGCGTCGGGGGCGTCGGTGCTCCTCGTCCTGCACGAGCTGGGCCCGCTGGCGCCGCTCATCGACCGCTCCGTGGTGCTGCGCGACGGCCGGGTGGAGCGCGTCGCGCGTCCCGAGCAGCTGCACGACCCGGCCTGCCACCCGCACGACAGCGAGGTCGTCCACCCGGCGTCCGCCGTCCCCAGGATCGAAACGGGGCAGCTCTCATGATCGAGATCCTCGACTACGCGTTCATGCAGCGCGCGCTGCTCGCCGCCCTGCTGGTCGGCGTCGCCGCGCCCGCCGTCGGCATCTACCTCGTCCAGCGCCACCAGGCGATCATGGGCGACGGCATCGGGCACATCGCCCTGACCGGTGTGGCACTCGGCTTCCTGCTCAGCACCAACGCCGTCTGGACGGCGGTCCTCGTCTCGGCGGCCGGCGCGGTGGCCATCGAGCTGGTGCGCTGGTACGGCAAGGCCCGGGGCGATATCGCCCTCGCCCTGCTGTTCTACGGCGGCATGGCGGGCGGCGTCATGATCATCAACCTGGCCCCCGGAGGTTCGACCGCCGACCTGCTCACCGCCATGTTCGGTTCGGTCACCACCGTCGCGGCCGAGGACGTGACGGCCGTCGTGCTGCTCTCCTGCGCGGTGCTCGCCGTGTGCCTGGGCCTGCGCCGCCAGCTGTTCGCCGTCTGCCAGGACGAGGAGTTCGCCCGGGTGACGGGGTTGCCGGTGCGGCTGCTCAACCTGCTGCTCGCGGTGACGGCGGCCGTGACGGTCACCGTGGCGATGCGGGTCGTGGGGCTGCTGCTGGTGAGCGCCCTCATGGTCATCCCGGTCGCGGCGGCCCAGCAGGTCACCCGGGGCTTCGCGGTGACGCTCGGCCTCTCCGTCACCCTCGGCACGCTGGTGGCCGTCTCCGGCACGGTGGTGTCGTTCTACGCGGACGTGCCGCCGGGAGCGACGATCGTCCTGCTGGCCATCGCCGTCTTCGCCGCCCTGGCCGCGCTGACGCCGCTCGTCACCCGTCGGCGGGCGGTGCGGGCGGCCGGGGACGAGGCGCCGGCGGGCCTGCTGAGCAGGGAGCCGGCCGGGGGCTGACGGGCCTGCCCGGTCGCCGCTGCCACACCTGGCACAATTGAGCGCGACCAGGGCGAGCCGATTCACCCGAAGGGGTGCCCTTAAGGAGGCAACGGTGGCGACCGCAGGTCCCCCAGTCCGCGGCCGTTCGACCCGGCAGCGCGCCGCGGTGTCGGCGGCACTGAGCGAGGTCGACGAGTTCCGCAGTGCGCAGGAGCTCCACGACATGCTCAAGCACCGAGGCGACTCGGTCGGGCTGACGACCGTCTACCGCACGCTCCAGTCCCTCGCCGACGCCGGCGAGGTGGACGTGCTGCGCACCGACGAGGGCGAGGCCGTCTACCGCCGGTGCAGCACGGACGACCACCACCACCACCTGGTGTGCCGCTCCTGCGGCAAGGCCGTCGAGGTGGAGGGGCCGCAGGTGGAGAAGTGGGCCGACGCCATCGCCGACGAGCACGGCTTCGTCGACGTCGCGCACACTGTCGAGATCTTCGGCACCTGCGGGGAGTGCGCGGCGCGCCCGGACCGGAAGAAGAAGTAGCGGAAAGAAGCCTCAGGCCATGTCCCAGCAGCTCGCGATCGGCCCGCACGCCGTGACGCCCCCCGTCGTGCTCGCGCCCATGGCGGGGATCACCAATGCCCCGTTCCGGACGCTGTGCCGGGAGTTCAGCGGCGGCAAGGGGCTGTTCGTCAGCGAGATGATCACCACCCGGGCGCTCGTCGAACGCAACGAGAAGACGATGCAGCTCGTCCGCTTCGACGCGTCCGAGCGCCCGCGCTCCATCCAGCTCTACGGCGTGGACCCGGTGACCGTCGGCAAGGCCGTCCGCATGATCGCCGACGAGGACCTGGCCGACCACATCGACCTGAACTTCGGCTGCCCCGTCCCGAAGGTGACCCGCAAGGGCGGCGGCTCCGCCCTGCCCTACAAGCGCAACCTGCTGCGCGACATCCTGCGCGAGGCCGTCACCGGTGCGAACGGCCTTCCGGTGACGATGAAGATGCGCAAGGGCATCGACGACGACCACCTCACCTACCTGGACGCCGGGCGCATCGCCGTGGCGGAGGGCGTCACCGCGATCGCCCTGCACGGCCGCACCGCCGCCCAGCACTACTCCGGCACCGCCGACTGGACGGCCATCGCCCGCCTCAAGGAGGCCGTCCCCGAGATCCCGGTGCTCGGCAACGGGGACATCTGGTCGGCGGGGGACGCCGTGCGGATGATGCGCGAGACGGGCTGCGACGGCGTCGTCGTCGGCCGGGGCTGCCTCGGCCGGCCGTGGCTGTTCGGCGATCTCGTCGCCGTCTTCGAGGGCCGGGAGCAGGAGACGGCCGCGCCCACCCTGCGCGAGGTCGCCGACGTCATGGTGCGGCACGCGCGGCTGTTGGGTGAGTGGCTGGGGGACGAGGCCAGGGGCGTCATCGACTTCCGCAAGCACGTCGCCTGGTACACCAAGGGCTTCTCGGTCGGCTCGCAGGCCCGCAGCAGGCTCGCGACGGCGGCGTCCCTGGCGGAGCTGCGCTCCCTGCTGGACGGCCTGGACCTGGACCAGCCCTGGCCGCCGGGGGCCGAGGGCCCGCGCGGTCGGACGCACGGGCGCAACCGCGTCGTCCTGCCCGACGGCTGGCTGGACGACCCCTACGCCTGCGCGGCGGTCGGCTCGGACGCCGAGCTGGACACCTCGGGCGGCTGACCGCCCGTCCAGGGCTCGCCCCGGGTGGCGAGCAGGTCGAGCGTGAGCGCCGCCGTCCATCCGAAGTCGAGCGCGCCGCGCGCCTCCCCGGTGACCGGGTCGAGGTACTCGGCGAACCCGGTGGTGTCCGCGTGCGTCAGCATCGCGGCCCGCAGCGCGTCGGCCCGCCCGGCGTACCCGTGGCGGCGCAGGCCGTGCTCCAGCACCCAGTTCACGTTGAACCAGGCGGGGCCGCGCCAGTAGCGGTGCCGGTCGAACGCCCGTCCGCGCAGGTCGTAGCTGGGCACCATGCCGATGCCCGCGCCGAGCGCGAAGTGCGGCCCGGCGGCGGTCCGGACCAGCGCCGCGGCGACGGCGGCGGGCAGGCCCGGGACGGCCAGCGGCAGCAGCCCGGCCGCGCTGCGCTCGGCGACGAGGGCACCGGCGACCAGGTCGCGCGGGAGGAACTGTCCGCTCTCCGGTGACCACAGGCGCCGCACCATGGCCCCGGTGAGCCGCCGCGCCCGCTCCTCGTGCGCCGCGCGCCGGTGGCCCAGGCCCAGCTCCCGCGCGATGTCGGCGAGCGCGTGCTCGGAGGCGGTCAGGAGCGCGTTGAAGCCCGGGTCCTCCACGGCGAAGGCGAAGGCGGAGCCGTCGTGGTAGCCGGAGTCGCGGTAGTCGGCGGCCAGCCGCACGTAGCGGCCGTAGTCCAGGTCCGTCGGACGGTCGGCGGGGGCGCCGTGGTCGAGGTCGGCGCGCCGGAAGGAGCCGCGCGGGGCGGGCGGGACGCGGGTCAGCGGCGCGTCCCAGCACGGACTGTTGTCCATGCCCGGCTCCCAGGGGTGGACGCAGGTCGCGAGCCCGTGCCCGCCGAGGTCGCGGCGGTCTGCCAGGTAGGCGTGCCAGGCGGCCAGCCTGGGGTACGCGCGGGCCAGGAACGCGCGTCGCCGGGACAGCTCGGGATCGGCCCGGTGCACCAGCCATGCGGCCAGGGCGTGCACGGGCGGCTGCACGATGCCGGAGGTCTCGCGCTCCCGGGGGGCGCCCGCGGGCCGGCCCGCGTCGGAGGACCGCCAGAAGTCGGGGCTGGGGAAGTAGGCCCCGCGCGGCACGACGGGGTTGAAGACGATGTGCGGGACGCGACCGTCCTCCCACTGGGCGGCCAGCAGCGTCTCCAGCTCCTGCTGGGCGCGGAGGGGGAAGCGGTGCCGCAGGCCGATCGCGATGAACGCGGAGTCCCAGCTCCACTGGTGGGGGTAGAGGCTGCGGGCCGGGACGGTCGCTCCACCGATCCGGTTGACGGCCAGGACGCGTGCGGCGCGGCGGGCGAGCACCGTGGGGCGGACCGCCGGGCGCTCGGGCGGGGCGGTCTGGTGCGGGACGGTGGTCAGCGGCGCGGTCTCGGTCACGCGGTCCACGAGGGGCTCCGGTGTCGGATGTCGTTCCGGCGGCGCGGTCGTCGCCGGTGTGGGGTGAACGAACTCGCAGCAGTATGCGTGTCCGGGCCGCGCCGGGAACAGAAGGTAGGTCACACCGGTGAAATCTTGACACACCGGACGGCCGGAACCGTGACAGGGCCGGTGAATCGGACGCCCCCGGTCAACTCCCGCCCGAGGTGGACCGGGAGGGGTGGCGTCCGCCGTGCGTTCCCGCCCGCCCCGCCCGGCGCCGGTCCACCGCGGCGGGTGGGATACCGCACGGGTGTGGCGCACGTCACATCGGATGCGGTGCTCGGGCGGCGCCGGTGACGGAGGGGTGACGTACGTCCGAATCCTGGGACGCGCCGGGGGTGTCTCCGTGATTCTCGCCACGGGTGATATGAAACCTGCTCACATGAGCGCTCCCTTGGTGTGTCCAGTTCTCCAATGAGCGGCACTCAGTGCCACCTCCGTCGGGGTGCCGGGCGGTGGTCATCGTCGCTCACGGTGACCGTGGGGCGTTCGTGAAGCGGCGCTGCGTCATGATGCGTTCACCTCTCGAACGCGACGCGGTCGACTCCTTGGGAGAGCCTTTACTTTCGATCCGCTGGCGGATGGGTGGTTGTGGCCCTGTGACGTGCCGCTACCCCTGCTCATCAGCCTTGGATCTGGGTACGCTCCCCGCCGTCAGGGCAGCTAGGCAGGCCGTACACGAGGAGCGAGTCCCGTGCCGGAAATTCACCACCACGTATCCACGGACCCCACCAAGTTCGTGTACGCCTTCACCGAGGGCAACAAGGACCTCAAGGATCTCCTCGGTGGCAAGGGCGCGAACCTCGCGGAGATGACGAATCTCGGTCTCCCGGTGCCACCCGGGTTCACCGTCACCACCGAGGCGTGCTGCCTCTACCTGGAGAACGGCACCGAGCCCCCCGCGCTGCGGGACGAGGTCGGCGAGCACCTCGCCGCGCTGGAACGGCAGATGGACAAGCGCCTCGGTCAGGCCGACGACCCGCTGCTGGTCTCCGTCCGCTCCGGGGCCAAGTTCTCCATGCCCGGCATGATGGACACCGTCCTCAACATCGGCCTCTCCGACGCCTCGGTCACCGGGCTGGCCGCCCAGGCCGGGGACGAGCGCTTCGCCTGGGACTCCTACCGGCGGCTCATCCAGATGTTCGGCAAGACCGTCCTCGGCGTGGACGGCGAACTGTTCGAGGAGGCGCTGGAGGAGGCCAAGGGGGCCAAGGGCGCCGTCACCGACGTCGAGCTGGACGCCGCCGACCTGCGGACCCTCGTCGACCGGTTCAAGGACATCGTCCGCACCGCGACCGGGCGGGACTTCCCGCAGGACCCCCGCGAACAGATGGACCTGGCCATCCGCGCGGTCTTCGACTCGTGGAACACCGACCGGGCCAAGCTCTACCGCCGCCAGGAGCGCATCCCCGGCGACCTGGGGACCGCCGTCAACGTCTGCTCCATGGTCTTCGGCAACCTCGGCCCCGACTCCGGCACCGGCGTCGCCTTCACCCGCGACCCGGCCAGCGGCCAGCAGGGCGTCTACGGCGACTACCTCCAGAACGCCCAGGGCGAGGACGTCGTCGCGGGCATCCGCAACACCGTGCCGCTCGCCGACCTGGAACAGCTCGACCGGAAGTCCTACGACGAGCTGATGCAGATCATGGAGACGCTGGAGCTCCACTACAAGGACCTCTGCGACATCGAGTTCACCATCGAGCGCGGCAAGCTGTGGATGCTCCAGACGCGCGTGGGCAAGCGCACCGCCGCCGCCGCGTTCCGCATCGCCACGCAACTCGTCGACCAGGGCCTCATCGACGAGGCCGAGGCCCTCCAGCGGGTCAACGGCGCGCAGCTCGCCCAGCTGATGTTCCCGCGCTTCGACCTCACGGCCAAGGCCGACCAGATCGGGCGCGGCATCGCCGCCTCGCCCGGCGCGGCCGTCGGCAAGGCCGTCTTCGACTCCTACACCGCCGTGAAGTGGTCCCGCTCGGGTGAGAAGGTCATCCTCATCCGCCGCGAGACCAACCCCGACGACCTGGACGGCATGATCGCCGCCGAGGGCATCCTCACCTCGCGGGGCGGCAAGACCTCGCACGCCGCCGTCGTCGCCCGGGGCATGGGCAAGACCTGTGTCTGCGGCGCCGAGGACCTGGAGGTCGACACCAAGCGCCGCCAGCTGACCGCCCCCGCGCCGGACGGCAAGGGCACGCTGGTGATCGACGAGGGGGACGTCGTCTCCATCGACGGCTCCACCGGCAAGGTCTACCGGGGCGAGGTGCCCGTCGTGCCCTCGCCCGTGGTCGAGTACTTCGAAGGGCGCATGCACGCGGGCGCGGACGACGCCGACGAGCTCGTGCAGGCCGTGCACCGGGTCATGGCCTACGCCGACCGCGTCCGCCGGCTGCGCGTGCGGGCCAACGCCGACAACGCCGAGGACGCCGCCCGCGCCCGCCGGTTCGGTGCCCAGGGCATCGGGCTGTGCCGCACCGAGCACATGTTCCTCGGCGAGCGCCGCGAACTGGTCGAGCGGCTCATCCTCGCCGACACGGACACCGAGCGGAGCCAGGCGCTCGACGCCCTCCTCCCGTTGCAGAAGGGCGACTTCAAGGAGCTCTTCGAGGCGATGGACGGACTGCCCGTCACCGTCCGGCTGCTCGACCCGCCGCTGCACGAGTTCCTGCCCGACATCACCGAGCTGTCGGTGCGGGTCGCGCTCGCCGAGGCCCGCAAGGACGCCAACGAGAACGACCTGCGGCTCCTCCAGGCCGTCCACCGGCTGCACGAGCAGAACCCGATGCTGGGCCTGCGCGGCGTCCGTCTCGGCCTTGTCATCCCGGGCCTGTTCACCATGCAGGTCCGGGCCATCGCCGAGGCCGCGGCCGAGCGGAAGGCCGCCAAGGGCGACCCGCGCGCGGAGATCATGATCCCGCTGGTCGGCACGGTCCAGGAGCTGGAGATCGTCCGCGACGAGGCCGAGCGCGTCATCGAGGAGATCGAGCGGGAGCACGGCGTCGAACTGAAGCTCACGCTCGGCACGATGATCGAGCTGCCACGCGCCGCGCTGACCGCCGGCCAGATCGCGGAGTCTGCCGACTTCTTCTCCTTCGGTACCAACGACCTCACCCAGACGGTGTGGGGCTTCAGCCGCGACGACGTGGAGGCCAGCTTCTTCACGGCCTACCTGGAGAAGGGCATCTTCGGCGTCTCCCCGTTCGAGACGATCGACAAGGACGGCGTCGGCAAGCTCGTCTCGGACGCCGTGGCGGACGGCCGGGCCACCCGGCCCGACCTCAAGCTCGGCGTCTGCGGTGAGCACGGCGGCGACCCGGAGTCGGTGCACTTCTTCCACGAGGTCGGCCTGGACTACGTCTCCTGCTCCCCGTTCCGCATCCCCGT
This sequence comes from Streptomyces chumphonensis, assembly GCF_014779715.1. Taxonomy (GTDB): domain Bacteria; phylum Actinomycetota; class Actinomycetes; order Streptomycetales; family Streptomycetaceae; genus Streptomyces; species Streptomyces chumphonensis. The sequence continues at coordinate 871,814 of NZ_JACXYU010000001.1, read as the reverse complement.
CGCCCGCCTGGAGGCGGGCCGGGCGGCGGCCGAGAGCGCGGGCAGCGACAGCCGCTGACCGCGGGGGCCGGACCACCGGGGCCGCCGCGCCGCGCACCCTCACCGCGCGGCGGTCCCGGCACCGGAAGGGGGCGGTGCGGCACCTGTGCGGAGGTGCCGCACCGCCCCCTCAGTCTCCGCCGGGGCCGACGGTGTCAGCTGCGGAAGGGCCCGGTCACCTCGTAGGTGATGCCCCCGGACGAACTGCCGCTCGTGCCGCGCTGGCTGGAGAAGTACAGCCGGGTGCCGTCGGGGGAGAAGGCCGGGCCGCAGATCTCGGAGCCCGACTGCCCGTCGATCCGCAGGAACGGTGCCACGACCTCGTCCGGTGTGATCACGCAGATCTCCATGTTCCCGCCGTCCTCGGCGACGAACAGGTCACCACCGGACGCGCCGGTGATGTTGTCGACCCCGGTCAGCGGAGCGCTCCCGCCGACGAGCGAGTCGTCGTAGGCCAGCTCGTACGTGCTCGCCGCCAGGTTCAGCCGCCACACGCGGCCGTCGCCCTTGGTCGTGAACCAGACGACCCCGTCCGCGTAGTGGCAGCCCTCGCCGCCGTCGAAGTGCTTGGCGGCCGAGACCTGGTAGCGCGTGGCGGTGGAGCCGCTCGGGTCGGGCACGTCCGCCCACCCGAACGACCCGGAGGTACCCGAGCCCGCCGTCAGTACCTGGAGCCGGCCGGAGGAGAGGTCCCCCCACGTGTCGGGCACGAAGCGGTAGAAGCAGCCGTTGCCGACGTCCTCGGTGAGGTAGACGACCTCGCGCTGCGGGTCCGCCGCCGCGGCCTCGTGCTTGAACCGCCCCATCGCGGCGCGCCGCACCGCCGCGTTCGTACCGTAGGGGTCGGTCTCGTAGACGTACCCCCGGTCGACCTCCTCGCAGGACAGCCACGTGCCCCACGGCATGGCCCCGCCGGCGCAGTTCTGCCGGGTGCCGGAGAGGATGCGGTAGGCCCCGGTGATCGACCCGGAGGAGTTGAACCGGAGGGCGCTCGCTCCGCCGCCCGGGTTGACCTCCGAGTTGGAGACGTAGATCCAGCCGCTGCCGGAGGGGAAGCACGCCCCGCCGTCGGGAGCCCGGTGCCAGACGTAGGAGGTGCCGCCCACCGTCTGGCCGGAGCGGGCGACGACCCGGCTGCCGAACCCGTCGGGGAGCCGGATGCCGTTGCTGTCGGGGGAGTTGAGCGGACCGTAGGGGCTCGGTCCCGGCTGGGCCGGGGCCGCGTAGGCGGCGCCGCGCATGAGGGTGAAACCGAAGGCGGCGGCCGAACCGCTCACCACGGTGCCGCGCAGGAAGGAGCGACGTTCCACGGATACCTCACCGGAGTCGTCTCTGCCCCGTCGCCCAGGTGGCGCCGGGGTCCAGCCCGCAGGACCCTAGGAGCGCCACGTGGCGTCTTCGCGACGGTCGCCGCAACGGCTCGTCACCGCCGCGTGAACGACGCGGACCGGTCGCGCCGACGAACGGCACGACCGGTCCGGGTCGGGGGAGAAACCGTGGGGCAGGCGCTCAGATGCTGACGCCCTGCGCCCGCAGGTAGGCCAGCGGGTCGATGTCCGACCCGTAGCCGGCCCCGGTGCGGATCTCGAAGTGCAGGTGCGGGCCGGTGCTGTTGCCGGTGGAGCCGACCAGCCCGATCTGCTGCCCGCCGTTCACGCTCTGGCCCGTGGAGACCGAGAGCGAGGACAGGTGGGCGTACTGGCTGTAGCGGCCGTCCGCGTGCTTGATGACGACCTGGTTGCCGTAGGAGCCGCCCCAGCCCGCGGAGACCACGGTGCCCGCGCCGACCGAGCGCACGGTGGAGCCGGACGGAGCGGAGAAGTCCACGCCGGTGTGGTAGCCGCTGGACCAGGACGAGCCGGTGGCGCGGTACGGCGTGCTCGGCGAGGCGTCGACCGGGCGGACCCAGCCGCTCGCCGGGGCCGCCTGCTCGGCCGGCTTCTCGGCCTTCGGCTCGGGCTTGTTCGCTTCCTCGGCCGGCTCCGGAGCGGGCTTCTCGGCCTTGGGCTCCGGCTTGGGCTCCGGCTTGGGCTCTGGCTTGGGCTCCGCCTTCTTCGCGGGCTTCGCGGGCTTCGGCTCCGCCTCGGGCTCGGCCTTGGCGCCCCCGTCCTGCTGCGGAGCCGCCGCCTCGGTCACGTCCAGGCTCAGGCTCTGTCCGGGGAAGATCAGGTCCGGGTCGGAGCCGACGACGCCGCGGTTGGTCTCGTAGACGGCCTTCCAGCCGCCGTCCACCGCGTGCACCGTGGCGATGCCGTAGAGGGTGTCACCGCTGACGACCGTGTAGTCCTCGGCGGTCGCGGCCTTCTTCTCGGCCTTCTCGGCCTTCTCGGCCTTGTCCGGCTTCGGGGCGGGCTTCTCGGCCTTGGGCTCCGGCTTGGGCTCCGCCTTCTTCGCGGGCGTCTCGGCCTTTTCGGCCTTCGGCTCGGCGGTGTTCCCGGCCGGGTCGATCTGCGGGGCGGGACCGTTCTGGGTCAGGCCGGCGCGGGGGCCGCAGACGGGCCAGGCGCCCGGGCCCTGCATCTCCAGCAGACGCTCGGCGGCGGCGATCTGCTGGTCCTTGGTGGCGAGATCGGCACGCGGGGCGTACTGCGTGCCGCCCGCCGCCTCCCACGAGGACTGCTGGAACTGCAGGCCGCCGTAGAAGCCGTTACCGGTGTTGATCGACCAGTCGCCGGTGCTCTCGCACTGGGCGACCTTGTCCCACACGGAGACGTCGGCGGCACTCGCGGAGCCTGCGGCGAGGGGCACGGCGACGCCGCCGGCGGTGGCGATGAGGGACGCACGGGCGACGTGACGGGTTATCAGGGCTTTGCGCGGACGGCGGTGACGACCACGGGACATAGGTGTGTTCCTCTCCTACGCCTGCGAGGTGAGCTGTCGGATTCGGACCGGAGAAGCCCGGCCACTCCCCTCGCGCCGGAACGCGTCGGGTCGTGGCTTCACCCCTAGCCGTACCGGTACGGATACACGGCACGGCGCTTACCTGGTTCCCCCGCTCCTGCCGCCCTGGTCTTTCAGGAATTCCCCCGGCCGGGCGGCAGGATTCGGCGTCCCGGCGGTGGGGCACCGCATCCGATGCGGTGCGGAGGAACCGTAGACACAACGCTTTGCACCAGACAAGCGGCTGGGGCCGGTGACCGGACCGCCGGGAGCGGCCTTCGGCACGGTGAGCGCCGGGGCCGATTCCGAGCGTCAGCGGGGCGGATCTTTCCGTATGTCCGAAAATCCCTGGTCAGCAGGGAAATTGGTGCGGCGGTGAGAACGGTCCCGATCGTCCGGTCGTACGGGCTCCGGGAAGCTGTGAGTCCGGTCACCCGCCCGTCGGCCGCCTCTTTATATCGGTCCAATCCCGGCGTCGTTCCTCTGAGGATGGGTCAGGCGGCCCCGGTCGTCATGTCCGTTTGGATACGTCATGGGTCTTTTCGATGGTTTTCTGGTCCGTCTCCTCCGCGCGGTCGGCGGTGTCGGGCCCCTCACGGCAGGGGAGCGCCGCGTGCCGTCAGCCAGAGCGCGTACCACTCCTCGTGGCTGAGGGCCGGGTGCCGGAGCGCGGCGTCGGCACACGCACGGATGCGCTCCGGCCGCACGCTGCCGATGATCGGCGCCACCCGCGCCGGGTGGCGCTGGAGCCACCACAGCACGACGGTCTCGGCGGTCGTGCCCTTCGCCTCGGCAAGCCGGGTCACCAGCTCCGCCGTCGCCCGCTCGGCCTGCGTCGTCTGACGTCCGGTGTAGCGGCCCTGGGCGAGTGCCCCCCATGCCTGGAGCCGGATCCCGGCGGTCAGGCAGTGCTCCACCGTGCCGTGGGGGAATCCGTTCCCGGTGGCCTCGGGGGTGTTGACGAGGACGCCCGCCTCCAGCCAGTCGCGCCGGTGGAGGCTCATCTCCAGTTGGTTCACCTCCAGCGGCACGTCCGTCCGCGACTGGAGGAGGGCCACCTGCGCCGCGCTCATGTTGGAGACGCCGAAGCGGTGGACGAGGCCCTGCCGGTGCAGGGAGGTCAGGGCCTCGGCGACCTCGTCCGGGTCGGCGAGGGGGTCGGGGCGGTGCAGGAGGAGCACGTCGAGCGCGTCCGTCCGGAGCCGGGCCAGGCTCTCCTCCACCCGCCGTGTGATGCTCCCGCCGCGCAGGTCGTAGACGCCGGGGCGCTCGCCGTCGGCGAGCCGGATGCCGCACTTGCTCTGGAGGGTGATCCGCTCGCGCAGCCCCGGCGTACGGGAGAGGACCTCGCCGAAGACGGCCTCCGCCTTCCCCCGCCCGTAGATGTCGGCGTGGTCGAACGTCGTGATCCCGCTGTCGAGGGCCGCCGCCACGGCCGCCTCGGCCTCGGCGACGTCAGCCGCCTCGTAACCGGCCGCGTTCCAGGCGCCGCCCAGACCCATGCAGCCGTACAGGAGGGGGGCGGTGTTCGTTGTCGTCGTCACCCCGCCAGCCTTCCATGCGCCGGGCCCGGCGCGGCCGCGCGTAGCGGTCGGGCCGGGCCCGGACGGTGGGGCGCCGCCCGATGGACAGGGCGGGGCGGCGCCGGTCGGGGTCACCGCACGCGGGTCGCGTACGCGGGCACCGTGACGGTGTCGTCGTCCAGGCAGTGTCCGCTGGCCAGGTCGAAGCGCTGCTTGAGCAGCGGCGAGGCGACGAAGGGCGCGCCGTCCACCGAGCCGAGCAGGCCCCGGGAGAGCACGTAGGCGCCGGTGAACGGGTCGCGGTTGCCGATGGCGTGGACGGTGCCGGTGCGGTCGAGGAAGAGCGCGATCTGCCCGCCGTCGGGCAGCAGGGCCGCGACGCCGCGTCCGGGGACGAGGTGGTCGACGGCGCACACGGCGGCCCACACGCCGCCGGTCCGCACCTCCACGCGCGCCGTGCCCGTGGCCGTGGTGGTCGCTGCGGGGGCGTTCGGGGTCAGCACGTCGGTCATGACAGGGGTGCTCCTTCGAGGGTGCGGACGGGGAGGTCCGGGCCGGCCAGGATGTCGAGGTCGGGCTTGTTCTGGTCGCGCTCCGGCACGAACCGCACCGAGGGATCGGGCGCGTCCGGGGCGTTGACGAAGGAGACGAAGCGCCGCAGCCGCTCCGGGTCGGCCAGGGTCTCGGCCCACTCGTCCCGGTAGCCCGCGACGTGCTCGGCCATCATGGCCTCCAGTTCCGCGCAGATGCCCAGGGAGTCGTGCACGACGACGTCGCGGACGTGGTCCAGGCCGCCCTCGATGCGCTCCAGCCACACCGAGGTGCGCTCCAGCCGGTCGGCGGTACGGATGTAGAACATCAGGAACCGGTCGATGAGCCGGACGAGTTCGGCGTCGGAGAGGTCCTGCGCCAGGAGGTCGCCGTGCCGGGGTGTGGCGCCGCCGTTGCCGCCGACGTACAGGTTCCAGCCGCCCGCGGTCGCGATGACGCCGAAGTCCTTGCTCTGGGCCTCGGCGCACTCCCGCTGGCAGCCGGAGACGGCCGACTTGAGCTTGTGCGGGGCGCGCAGGCCCCGGTAGCGCAGCTCCAGGTCGATGGCCATCTTCACCGAGTCCTGCACGCCGTAGCGGCACCAGGTCTGCCCCACGCAGGACTTCACCGTCCGCAGCGCCTTGCCGTAGGCGTGCCCGGACTCGAACCCGGCGTCCACCAGCCGCGCCCAGATCTGCGGGAGCTGGTCCACCCGGGCGCCGAACAGGTCGATGCGCTGGCCGCCGGTGATCTTGGTGTAGAGCCCGAAGTCCCGCGCGACCTGGCCGATGACGATGAGCTTCTCCGGCGAGATCTCGCCCCCGGGGACGCGGGGGACGATCGAGTAGGAGCCGTTGCGCTGGAGGTTGGCGAGGTGGTGGTCGTTGGTGTCCTGGAGGGCCGCCTGCTCACCGTCGAGGACGTAGGCCCCGGCGCCGATGGTGGGCGCGAGGGAGGCGATGATCGAGGCGACGGCGGGCTTGCAGACCTCGCACCCCTCGCCGCCGCGCGCCTCGGGGCGGCCGTGGCCGTCCAGGAGCTGCTGGAAGGACGTCAGCCGCAGCGCGAGCACGATCTCGTACAGTTCCTGCCGCGTCTGGCCGAAGCAGGCGCACAGTCCCGGGTCCACCTCGATGCCCTGGGCGGTCAGCTCGGCGTCCACGAGCTGGCCGAGCACCTTCACGCAACTGCCGCATCCGGTGCCGGCCTTCGTGCACGTCTTCACCTCCGGCACCGTGCCGCAGCGGTGTTCGGTCACGGCGGCGCGGATCGTCCCCTTGGTGACGTTGTGGCAGCTGCACACGACGGCGTCGTCCGGCAGCGCGGACGGGCCGAGCTGGGCGGGTGCCCCGGCACCGGCCGGCAGCACCAGCGACTCGGGGGCCACCGGCGGGACGGAGCCGGTCAGCGGCCGCAGCAGCCCATAGGCGTCGGCGTCGCCCACCAGGACGCCGCCGAGGAGCGCGCCGTCCGGGGCGATGACGAGCTTCTTGTAGACGCCCGCGCGCGAGTCGGCGTAGATGACGTCGAGGCAGCCCTCGGCCGTCCCGTGCGCGTCGCCGAAGGAGGCCACGTCCACGCCGAGGAGCTTGAGCTTGGTGGAGGTGTCGGCGCCGGTGAAGCCCTCGCCCGCCGCCGTTCCGGCGATGGCCGCGGCGGCCGCCTCGGCCATCTCGTAGCCGGGCGCGACCAGTCCGTACACCATGCCGTCGACGGCTTTGGCGCACTCGCCGATCGCGTAGACCGCGGGGTCGCTCGTGCGGCACCGGGCGTCCACGACGACGCCGCCGCGCTCGCCGACCTCCAGGCCGCAGTCGCGGGCGAGCTGGTCGCGGGGGCGCACGCCGGCGGAGAAGATCACCATGTCGGTGTCGAGGGTGGAGCCGTCGGACAGGACCATGCCGGTCACCGCACCGTCCGCGTTCGCGGTGATCTCCTTGCCGCCGACGCCGGTGTGGACGGTCAGGCCCATGTCCTCGATCTTGCGCCGCAGCGCGGACCCGCCCCCGTCGTCGACCTGGAGGGCCATCAGGCGGGCGTTGAACTCGACGATGTGCGCCCGCACGCCGAGGCCCTTGAGTGCCCCCGCCGCCTCCAGCCCGAGCAGCCCGCCGCCGACGACGACGCCGGAGGTGGCGTCCTTCGCGAACTCCTCGATGGCCAGCAGGTCCTCGATGGTGCGGTAGACGAAGCAGCCCGCGCTGTCCCTGCCCGGCACCGGGGGCACGAACGGGTACGAACCGGTGGCCAGCACCAGGGTGTCGTAGCGGAACGTCCGCCCGGAGCGGGCCGTGACGGTGCGGGCGGCCCGGTCCACCGTCTCGGCCGGGTCGCCCAGGTGCAGCTCCACGCCGTGCTCGGCGAGGAACGCCTCGTCCGTCATGGACAGTTGCTCGGGGGTGACGCCGGAGAAGTACGAGGTGAGCTGCACCCGGTCGTAGGCCGGGCGGGGCTCCTCGCACAGCACCACGACGCGGGCGCGGGCGGTGACGCCCTCGGCGGCCAGGGCTTCGAGGAAGCGCTGCCCGACCATTCCGTGGCCGACCAGGACGATCGTCGGCTTCGCTTGCGGCTGGGACGAGTGCGACACGGTCACAGGCCTCCATCGTTCGTGAGCAGGTGGAGCAGTGGTGCGGAGGGCAGGGGCTCGTCCCCTTCCCAGGTGCGGGCGAGCGCGCCGACGGTGCCGAGGTCGCCCAGCAGGATGCCGCCGACGAGCCGGTCGCCCCGGACGACGACCTTGCGGTACGCACCCCGGGTGGCGTCGGCCAGGTGCACGACGTCGTCGTCGGGCCGCGGCACGGTCTCCCCGAAGGCGGCCAGGTCCAGGGGCCCGGGGCCGGCGAGGGTCAGTCGGGTCAGGGCACGGGTGCCGGTGTAGGGGCCGCCGGCCCGCGCGGGCGCGGGCGGGGCCGTGGGGGAGGGCGCGGCGCGGGGCGTCGCGGTATCCCGCCCCAGCAGCACGGCGGCCAGGGCGTCGGCCTGCTCCTGCGCGGGTCCGGCGAGCCCGTAGACGGTGCCGCGGTGTTCGGCGCAGTCGCCGACGGCGAAGATGTGCGGGTCGTCGGTGCGCAGCTCGTCGTCGACGACGACGCCCCGGCCGACGGTGAGGCCGGCGGCGTGCGCCAGTCCGGTGCGCGGCCGTACCCCGCAGGCCAGCACGACGAGGTCGGTGTCCAGCGCGTAGCCGTCGGCCAGCGTCACCGAGCGCACCGTGCGGTGGCCGGTGCGGGCGTCGCGTCCCGTGCCCAGGCCGCGGACACGGCACTCGGTGTGCACCTCGACGCCGAGGCCGGTCAGGTGCGTGCGCAGCAGGTCGGAGGCGGTGGCGTCCAGGTGGCGTTCCATCAGGTGCTCACCCTGGTGGGCGAGGACGGTCTGGGCCCCCCGGGCGGCCAGCGCGCGCGCCGCCGAGACGCCGAGCAGCCCGCCGCCGATGACCACCGCCCGGGTGCCGGGCCCGGCCGCCGCGGCGAGCGCCGCGCAGTCGTCCAGGGTGCGGAACGGATGGACGCCGTCGGGCAGGCCCGCCTCGGCGCCGGGGCCGCCCTCGTCGAACAGGCCGCGTACCGGCGGCAGCACCGGGTTCGAGCCGGTGGCCAGGACGAGCGCGTCGTACGCGACGACGCCGCCGTCGTCGCAGACGACCCGCCGCTCGTCCCGGTCGACGCGCACCGCCCGGACGCCCGTCAGCCTCCGCACGTCGGGGCCCGGGGCCGGGAGGGCGATGACGTCGGGCGTGTACTGCCCGGCCAGCACCTCGGCGAGCAGCACCCGGTTGTACGGCGCGTGCCGCTCCTCGCCGATCACGGTGACGGCGTGCCCGGACCGCCCGGGGGCGTCGGCGGCACGGCCGAGCTGCTGCACGAGCCGCGCTCCGGCCATGCCGCCGCCGATCACCACCACACGCTGTTTCGAGGTCATGTCACCCAGCGTGCGGCGTCGCTGTTACCCGGTGGGTTCCCGGCTGTTTCCCCCGGGCAACGCGGGCCTCAGCCCCGTCACGGTGCGGCTGTGAGCCGCACCGGCAGGACGGGCACGCTGTTGCCCACGAAGCTGCCCCGCCGGGGGATCTCCGTCTCGTCCACGGCCACGGTGAGCTGCGGGAACCGCGTGAACAGGGCCTCCAGCGCGAGGGACGCCTCCATGCGGGCCAGCGGCGCCCCGATGCAGAAGTGGGCGCCGTGCCCGAAGGACAGGTGGCGCACCTGGGTGCGGGTGACGTCGAACACGTCGGCGTCCGCGCCGTGCGTCCGGGGGTCCCGTCCGGCTCCGGAGTAGCCGGCGAGCACCGGTGTGCCCGCCGGGATGACCGTGCCGTCCAGGGTCAGGTCCCGGGTGGGGTAGCGGAAGGGGAAGTAGCTGACGGGGCTGTCCCAGCGCATCGTCTCCTCGACGACGTCGCCCCAGTCCGCCGTGCCGGACCGCACGGCGTCCAGCTGCTCGGGGTGGCCCGACAGGGCCCGCACGGCGTTGGTGATGAGGTTCAGCGTCGTCTCGTGACCCGCGATGACCATGAGCATCAGGGTGCCGATCAGCTCCGGCTCGCTCAGCCGGTCGCCGTCCTCCTCGCGGGCGGCGATCAGCGCGCTGGTGAGGTCGTCGCCCGGGTCGGCCGCCCGGGCCGCCGCGACCTGCGCGAGGACCTGGAGCAGCTCCTGGTTGGCGGCGACCACGTCGGCGGGCTTGAGGCTGGTGGAGACGACGCGGTTGGACAGGGCGTGCAGCTGCTCGCCCTGCTCGGCGTCCACGCCCAGCAGCTCGCAGATGACCCCCATGGGCAGCGGCATGGCGAAGTTGCGGCGCAGGTCGGCCGTGCCGTCCTCGCTCTGCGCCGCGGCCCGCTCCAGGTCGTCCAGCAGACGGGCGGCCAGCTCCTCCACCCGGGGGCGCAGCGCCTCCACCCGGCGGGCGGTGAAGGCCCGGCTCACCAGGGAGCGCAGTCGGCGGTGGTCGGCGCCGTCGGCCGTGGTCATGCTCTGCACGGTGGCGAACGTCCGCAGCGGCCAGCCGTCGGGGATCTCGCCGTTCTCCAGCGCCGTGAAGTGGCGGGCGTTCTTCGCCACGTCGGGATGGGACAGGAACTCCTTGAGCTCCTGGTGCCCGAGCACGATCGCACCCTCGACGTCGTCCGGGAGCACGACCCGGGTGACGGCACCCTCGGCGAGGAAGCGGGCGTTCGCGGCGTGCGGGCAGCCGCCCGCCGGGTCGAGGCGGTGCGGCGCGTTGTGGACCTCGGTCATCTTCGCTCTCCCTGGGGGTGGGGCGGATAGGGCACGGGGTGCTGCGCGGGGCGGCCCGCGTGGGCCGACGACGAGGGGGTACGCGGGTACGCCGGAGCGGGGTGCGCGACGACGCCGGGGTCGTGGCCCGGGTCCGCCGGGGCGGGGAGCTGCGGGTCGGCGAAGCGGACCGGCAGGGCGGCCAGCCCCTTGCTCCACGGCGACTTGACCCACGCCAGCTCGTGCTCGTCCACGGCCAGCTCCATGTCCGGCAGCCGGTGCCGGATGGTGTCCACGGCGGTACGGGCGATGAGGCGGGCCGGGTCCTGCGCCGGACAGGCGTGCGGCCCGGCGCCGAAGGCCAGGTGCGCGCGGTTGCCGGTGACCGGCCGCCCGTCGGGGGGCAGGACGGACGGGTCGGCGTTGGCGGCGGCGAGGCCGAGGATCAGCATGTCCCCGGCCCGGATGTGCTGCCCACCGAAGTGCAGGTCCCGGGTGGCGTAGCGGGCGGGGAAGTTCTGCGTCGGGGGGAAGCGCCACAGCACGAGGTCCAGCGCGTCGTCCACGGTCAGGTGACCGCCGGTCAGCGAGGAGCGGAAGGCCGCGTCGGTGAGCAGGATGCGCAAGGTGGTGGCGATCCAGTTGACGGTCGTCTGGTTGCCCGCCACGAACATCACGACGAGGTTGTGCAGCACCTCCTCGTCCGTCAGGCGGGCCGGATGGGCCAGGAGCGCGGACGTCACGTCGTTGCCCGGCTCGCGGCGCTTGTTCTCGATGAGCTGACCGAGGATGGCGCCCATGCGGCGGCTGGCGTTGGCCGAGTCGGCGTTGGCGACGACGGTGCCGGCGATGGCCTGCACGAGCTGCTGCCCGGTGCGTTCGTCCAGCCCCAGCAGCCGCATGATGACCTCCATGGGCAGCTTCCGGGCGAAGTGCGGCACGAGGTCGGCCTCACCGCGCTCGGCGAAGGAGGTGATGAGGCGTTCGGCGGTGAACCGCACGGTGCGGCGCAGTTCGTGCCCGTTGATGCGGGTGAGGGCGTCGGAGACGGCCGCGCGCATCCTGCGGTGCTGCTGGCCGTCGGCGAACAGCAGCGCGGGCCGCCAGCCGACCATGGGCATGATCGGCGAGTCCGCCGGGACCCGGCCCTCGCGCAGCAGCGTCCACCGGCGCGGATCGTGCGAGAAGTCCTGCTCCTCCCGGGTCAGGCGGAGCAGTTCGTGGTGGCCGAGGACGATCCAGGCGTCGATCCCCGGCGCGACGGTCACCGGGGCGACCGGCCCGTGCCGCAGCCGCAGCTCCTCGTACAGCCCCGGCATCGCGTCGCCGTCCAGGTGCGGCCCGTAGAGCGCCGTGGCCGGGCAGCGGCCCGCGCCCGGCGCGGACCTGTGGTCGGGACGTGGGCTCGTCATGTGGGCTCCGCGGCGTTGATGAGGTGGCTGACGAGGGCGATGAGGGCCTGGACGGAGGAGCGGTACTCGCGGGCGTCGCACACCACCAGCGGCGTCTGGGGCAGCAGGTCCAGGGCTTCGCGCAGCCGCTGTTCGCCGTGGTCGGGGCTGCCGGGGAAGGCGTTCACGGCGACGGCGAACGGCAGGCCCAGGTCCTCCAGGTGGCCGAGGGCGTCGAAGGACGCCTCCAGGTCGCGGGTGTCCACCAGGGCGAGGGCGCCGAGCGCGCCGCGCGCCAGCTCCCGCCACGCGGGCAGGAAGCGCTGCTGGCCCGGTGTCCCGAACAGGTAGAGCACGAGCTCACCGTCGATGGTGATGCGGCCGAAGTCCAGGGCCACGGTCGTGGTCGTCTTCGTCCGCTCCCCGCCCCGGTCCACCCGGGCGCCGGCCTGGCTCATGACGGCCTCGGTCGACAGCGGTTTGATCTCCGAGACGGCGCCGATGAGCGTCGTCTTCCCCACGCCGAGCGGACCGACGACGAGGATCTTCGCCGCCCCGGCGACGCTCGACCGCACGTAGTGCTGCTCGGGGTCCGGGCCGCCCCCGGCGCCCGGCTGTGCGGCGTCGTGGGGGACGACCGGCTGGTCAGAGGCGGCTTTCGAGACCATGGAGGACCTTTCTGAGCATGGTCACATCGGTGCGTTCGGCAGCCGGGACGGGTGGACGGGTGGTGATCAGGCCCCAGTCGACGAGATCGCCGAGCAGCACCTGCACGACCGAGGGCGGCTGCCCCAGATGGGCGGCGATCTCGGCGACCGACAGCAGCCCCTGGCAGTGCCCCAGGATGCGCCGGTGCTCGGGCTGCAGCCCGGACGGACCGGCGGGCGGGTCCGCGGCCACCGCCACGACGAGCGTCTCCCACGGCAGCTCCGGGCTCGCCGCGCCGGAACGGCCGCGGGTGATGACGTAGGGGCGGACGGCCGGCGTCGTCCGTTCCTCCCGTTGACCCGTCATCGTGACGGGCTCACCGCATCCCGGGGTTGGGTGCTGAGGTGCGCGCCGATCTTCGCGACGAGCAGTTGCATCTGCTGGGCGACGAGGCCGACGTCGGCCCCCAGATCCGTGGCGACGCCGAGGTGGGCGCCCACCCCGGCGGCCGTGAACAGGACGAAGCCGTGCTCCGACTCCAGCATCAGCTGCCGCACGCCCGTTCCCGGCCCGAACAGCAGCGTCGCCGTGGACCGGCTGGTCATGGTCATCGCGGCGCACGCGGCGGCCAGCGACTCCGCCTCGTCCCGGCCGAGTCGGGAGACCGTCCCGGAGAGCCCCTCGGCGGACGCGTGGCCCAGGTGCAGGCCGTCCTCGGAGAGCACGACGGCGTGCCGCACCCCCGGGATGTCCGTCAGCGGGCGCAACATCCAGCCCAGGTCGGGAAGTCGGGCAATGGTTCCGTTCACGTCGTGCCCCCATCGTGGTGGTCGGTCTGGTCGGAGTCCTGCGCGCCGGTGTGCCGGGCGTGCGGGTCCTGCGCCTCCGCCCGGCCGCGCCGCGAACCGGACACGACGCTGGCCACGGAGGCGCGGGCCGCCTCGGGCGACCAGACCGGTGCGGACGGCCGGGCGTGCTGCGGGTCGTGCGGAGGGTCGTGCGGTGCGGGCCGCGGGTACGGCTGCGGCTGCGCGGGCTGCGCGGGCTGCGCTGGCGACGGGTTGGCCCCGTAGCCGCCCGAGCCCTCCGTCCCGGGGGGCCCGGCGCCGGGCGCCCGTCGCCGGTTGCGGCGGCGGGGCAGCGCGGGGTGGGTGGGCTGGCCGTCGTGGGCGTCCGGGGCGTCGTGGGCGGGGGGCCGCTCCTCGGCGCGTCCCGTGGCATAGGCCGGTGCCGGTGCGCGGGCGGAATCGTGGGGCGCGCCGAGCGGCGGCGGGGCGGCGTAGGCGTGTCCGTCCCGCGCTTCGGGCCGGGCGCGGACCTCGGGACGCGGCGCCTCCGGCACGGGCTCGGTGAGCAGCCGGTGCGGGACGAAGATGACGGCGCGGGTGCCGCCGTAGGCGGAGGCCCCCGTCAGCTCCACGTTGAAGCCCAGCTCCCGGGCCCAGCGTCCGACGCACGCCAGCCCCAGCCGGGGGACGGCGCCGAGCTGGGCGAGGTCGAGGTCGTCGCGGAGCTGCCCGAGCGCCTGGTGCAGCACGTCGGGGGGCATGCCGAGCCCCGCGTCGTCGATCTCCACGACCGCGCCGGCGCCCACCTCCCGTACCGTCACCACGACCTGGGTGCTGGAGGGGGAGAACACGGTGGCGTTCTCCAGGAGTTCGGCCACGGTGTGCATGAGGCCCTCGACGGCGGGCGGGACGACGTGGAGCGTCTGCCCGCCGTGCACGTCGACCCGGCCGAACTCCACGATGCGCGACTGCGCGCCGCGCACGCAGTCGAAGAGCGTCACCGGCCGCGTCTCCCGGCGGGCGGGCCAGATGCCGCACATCACCAGCAGCGTCTGCGCCTTGCGGGTCATCTGCGCCGCCGCGTGGTCGGCCTTCATGACCTCGGACATGAGCCGGGCGTCGCTGATGATCCGTTCGACGTTGTCCAGCACCTGCTGCTGGACGGTCGCCATGGCGTGCATGTTGCGGGCGACGGACTCGAAGGCGGCCTGCACCGAGTCGCGCAGGGCGCGTTCACGGCGTACCGCGTCGTCCGAGCCGAGGCCGCCGACCAGGGCGGCGACGGCGCGGGCGAAGTCCTCGCCGGTCGCCTCCGGGGCCGTGACCGGGCCGGGCAGGCCGTCCAACCGCTGTCCCGCGCGGACGCGTTCGGCGATCGCGGGCATCCGTACCCCGGCGAGATGGGCGACCTCCGCGCCGCGCGCTCCGGCCACGGACTCCGCGCGGGCCTGCGCCGCACGGGCCGCTGCGAGCCTGCCGCGCAGCCGGAACGTCGCCGCCACGCCCACCACGGCGGTGGCCGTGAGGACGCCGAGGGTCACCCGCACCCACGGCTCGGAGCCCGGCGCGGCGGCCCCGGCGGCGCCCAGCACGAGGGCCACGGCCGCCGTGGCGGCCCACCAGGTGTCCCGGCGCTTCGCCCGTCTTCCCCGCTTCCCCGTGCGCTCCACCGGCCGTTTCAGCATGGAGTCCTCAAAGCCACTGCCCCTCCGTAGGACACGACGCGCGTCCTGCACTGCTTCACTGGTCAGAATCTCTCAGATCCTAGGAGTAACTTTCCACATACCAGCCACCCTTCTCCACTTCCGGCCACCCGTCTCATGCTGCGGTACGACGAACGCCCGCATTTGACGGCCGGGTTCACCGTCATGCGGGCGTTCGACTTAACTCTCGGTGAACCCCGGGTGTCGGGCTCGGTCCAGCCAAACCCCGGAGACTGCACCGGACTTGACGAAGTCGCCGACATCGCGCGGCGCCCGTCCCAGTACCTCCCGCACCTCAACGCCCGTCGGACGCGAGTCGTCCCGGCCGCGCAGCGACAGCATCACCACGTGCCTCATACGGGTGCGTCCACACCGCGTGCCCGTACCGCGCTACCCTGCGCGGGTGGACGTACTCGCGGAACCTTTCGACGGCACCCGCGCCCGGGGCGGACTCCCCAGCCGGTGATCCACCCCGACGACACGGGCACCACACCCCGGCGGGTCGGCTACGCCAACGCCTTCGCGCCCGTCACGGCCGGGTGAACGCGATGTACCGGGAACGCCCCTCGGGACTCGGAGGCGGCACCGTCCTGTGGACCCGTACGGCGGACCCCGCGCCGGCCCCGGCCCCGGTGCTCCCCGACGGCTGCATGGACCTCATCTGGCGCGACGGAGCGGGAGGCGGCGAGGGCGGCTCCGGCTTCGTGGTCGCCGGGCCCGACACCCGCGCCCAGGAGGCGCCCGCGCCGCCCGGCACCGCCTGGACGGGCCTGCGCTTCGCCCCGGGCACGGGGCCGGCCGTCCTCGGCGTGCCCGCGCGCGAGCTGCGGGACCTGCGGGTGCCCCTCGACGCGCTGTGGCCCGCCGCTCGGGTGCGACGGCTGGCCGGGGAGGTCGCCGGGGCCGCGGACCGGGGCGCGGCGCTGGAGGCCGTCGCGGCCCGCGCGGCGGTCGCACCGGACCCGCTCCACGGCGCGGTGGCCCGCGCGCTGGCGCGCGGCCGGCCGGTGGCGGACGTCGCCCGCCGGGTGGGGCTGAGCGAACGGCAGCTGCACCGCCGCTCGTTGGACGCCTTCGGGTACGGCCCGAAGACGCTGGCCCGCATCCTGCGGCTGCAGCGGGCCCTGACGCGGGCGCGGGCCGGAGCCCCGCTCGCCCGGGTCGCCGCCCTCACCGGCTACGCGGACCAGGCCCACCTCACCCGTGAGGCCCGCGCCCTCACCGGTCGGCCGGTCGGTGCGCTGCTGCGCGTCACGGGTTGAGCTCGGCGAAAAGGTCCACGCCGTTGCCGTCCGGGTCCTCGACGACGGCGTACCGCTGCCCCCAGAAGGCGTCCCACGGTTCCTTGAGCCCCCGGTACCCGGCGGCCGTCAGCTCCGCGTGGACCCGGTCCACCTCGGCCGGGTCCTCGCAGCGGAAGGCGAGCGACATCCGTCCGGGGCCCCGGGGGAGTTCCCAGCCGGGGTGCATCGAGGCGATGACCTCCACCGTGTCCCAGGCCAGCCGCACGCCGCCGGGCCCGACGGCCTCGGCGTGCGGCGCGGTGTCCGCCTCGGCGGGGATGTCCAGGCCGAGACGGCGGTAGAACGCGAGCGTGGCGGCCATGTCGGCCGTCACCATGCCGATGAGATCGAATCGAGGTGCCATGTCCCGATGGTGACGCCCGCGCGTCCCCGTCGTCTTGAACGGATCGGACGTGGCGCGCCCCGTGCCCGGGTCGGGACCGACCTCACCGGCCCGTCCGGCCGCGTGGTGGATACGGTGCCGGTATGGCCGAACTGCTGACCGTCCTCACCACCACCGACAGCGCCGAGAAGGCGCGGGCCCTGGCCGCCGGGGCAGTGGAGCGGCGGCTCGCCGCCTGCGCCCAGATCGCCGGCCCGGTCTCCTCCGTCTACCGGTGGGAGGGTGAGCTGCACACCGATCCGGAGTGGCAGGTGCTGCTCAAGAGCACCGCCGCCCGCTACGCCGCGCTGGAGGCGTTCCTCCGGGAGGCGCACGACTACGACGTCCCGGAGATCATCGCCACGCCCGTCGCGCGGGCGAGCGAGGACTACGCGCGCTGGGTCGCGGAGGAGACGGCACCGTGACGCCGTCGCCCCGCCTCCCCTTCTTCGTCTACGGCACCCTGCGGCCCGGCGAGCACCACCACGCCCGGACGCTCGCGGGCCGCGTGGCGCGCACCACCCCGGCGACACTGCCGGGGTTCGTCCTCTACGAGGGCCCCGGCTACCCCTACGCCGTCGCCGGGGACGGCGAGGTCACCGGCGCGGTCATCGAACCGGCCGCCGCGCGGTACGCCGAGGTCCTGCGCGCCCTCGACACCTTGGAGGGGTACACCCCCGGCGGCACCGCGAACCTCTACGAACGCGTCACCGCCGAGGCCCGACCGGTCGGCGGCGGCACGGAGACGGTGTGGGTCTACGTCGCCGCGCCGCCGCTGGCCCGCCGCCTGCGCGGGCGGGGCACCCGCATACCGTCCGGCGACTGGCTCAGCCGAGCCCGGTGACGTTCAGCAGCCGGTCGGTGGTGTTCGGCCCGGGATCGACGACGATGCCCTCCGTGGCCGCCCACTTCAGCTGGCGGGCCACCGACGCGGGGCTCGCCCAGGGCCGTGCGCCCAGGTCCAGCGCGGCCGCGCCACTGACGAGGGCGGCGGACGTCGAGGTGCCGGAGAGCGTGACGGTCGCCTGGTCCGAGGTGTGCCACGGCCCGGTGATCCGCGTGCCCGGTGCGAACAGGTCCACGACGCTGCCGTAGCTCGCGAAGCGCGCCCGCCGGTCCTGCTCGTCGGTGGCGCTGACGGTCAGCGCCTCGGCGACCCGCGCGGGGGAGGACGAGCCCGCGTCGGCGTTCGACCCGCCCGCCGCGACGGAGAACGTCACCCCGGCCGCGATGGCGCTGCGGACCGCCGCGTCCAGCGCGGCGTTGGGCCCGCCGCCCAGGCTCATGTTGATCACGGCCGGACCGTCGGCGTTGCGCACCACCCAGTCGATGCCCGCGATGATGCCGGACGTCGTGCCGCTGCCGTGGTCGTTGAGCACCCGGACGGCCACCACGTCGGCCTTCTTCGCCACGCCGTAGGTCTCACCGGCCACGAGTCCGGCCATGTGCGTGCCGTGCCCGTTGCCGTCGTCGGCCACGCCGTCGCCGTCCACCACGTCCGTGCCGTGGGACGCCCTGCCGCCGAACTCCTCGTGGGTGACGCGCACCCCGGTGTCCAGGACGTACACCGTCACGCCCTCACCGGCCGAGGACGGGTAGGCGTAGCGCCCGTCCAGCGGCAGCCGTTCCTGGTCGAGCCGGTCCAGGTGCCAGGGCGCGTCCTCCTGCACCGTGCGGGGGCCGTGCGCGGTGGACGTGCCGCCCACGCCGCCCGTGCCCAGGGCGTGCACCGGGGTGTCCGGCACGACGCGCAGCACGCCCGGCCGACCCGCGAGCGCGCGGGCCTCCGCCTCGGTCGCCCGCACCGCGTAGCCGTCCAGGGCCGCGCCGAAGGACCGCGTCACCTGCGCACCGGTCTCCGTCACCGCGCGGGCGCCGGGGCCCGCGCCGTCGAGCATCACGACGTAGGCGGCCCGTTCGGCCTCCGCCTCCTGCGCCGGGGCGGCCCCGAGTGTCAGGGCCGCCAGGGCCGCCGCCAACAACGCCGCCGTACGTTTCCGTGCCATGGGGGGTCTCCTCCGAGCTGGGGGACGCACACGAACGGCGTGACCCTGCCAGCCGCGGGCGGCCCTGCCAAGACCGCACCCGGCCATAGCTCCGGCGACATCCCTGTCCGCCGACCGGGGCGGGAGTTGACGGTTCGGTCACGAATCGTCACCGTTCGACGGCACGGGGTTGGCGCAGTGTCACCGGGTGTGGAAATGTTCCTGTCACGCTCGGTCGGGGGAGGGACACCGTGGCGGACAGCAGACCGGTCTTCGAACGCAACACGGCGGTACGGGCCGTCCACACGCTCATGCAGCCCGACTACCCGGCCCACCCGGCCGAACGGCGGCCCGTCGTCGTGTTCGAGGGCCCGCACGGCAGCGGCAAGACCGTCCTCCTCGACGTCCTCGCCGACAAGATCGGTCCCCACATCCCGCACGGGCGCGCCGACTTCGGCGACCCGCTCGGCGAGGACCTGCCCGCCACCCTCTCGGCCCTGGCCGCCGGGCTGACCGGACACCGGCCGCGCTACGGCAGGCTCCGCTTCCCACGCCTCCTCATCGGCCTGCTCGTCATGCGGCAGGACCTGACCCACCTCGACTTCGAGCAGGCCCGCCAGGACGTCGAGCAGCTGCTGAAGCAGCGGCGCAACAAGAGCTGGCCCCACCGGTTCCTCCAGGACGTGGCGAACAGCCCGCTGGACCTCGGCCTCACCGCCGGGGTGCTCTCCACCTCCTTACAGCTCCCGCTGCACGGGCTCAGCGCCCTGGCCGGGTTCACCTTCCCCGACCGCGCGCAGCACTGGTACGGCCACCGCGACCGGCAGCTGCCGGACCGCGCCGTCGACACCCTCGTCGCCCTCAACCGGGCCGCGCACGAACTGCGCAGCGAGGAACCGGGCGAGCGGCACCACTTGGCCGCCCGGGCCCGGCTCGACGGCCTGCTCTGCGAGGCGTTCCTCGCCGACCTGCGGGACGTTCCGCGCCGCGTCCGCAGCCTGCCGACGCCCGTCGTCCTGCTCGACAACGCCGACACCCCGGCCGGTCGGGCCTTCCTGCGCCACCTGCTCGACGCGCGGGCACCCCTGCGCGGTTCGGACGCGGCCGAGCCGCTGACCGTCGTCGCCACCGCGCGCGGCGAACTCCCCGGGATGGCCGACGCCGGTTGCGCGCCCCTGGAGAGGGCACTCGAACGGCTCGCCCCCGGCTCCGCGCCACCCGCCGACCCCCCGGTGTGGCTGCGCCACCGGCTGCCCGACTTGACCCGCGCCGACGTCCAGAGCCTCATGGAGGCCCCCACCGGCCGCGCCGACCGCCGGCTGGCACGGCTCGTGCACACCTACACCGGCGGCCACCCGGAGGTCGCCGGACTGCTCGCCGCGCACGCCGCACGGCACCCCGCCGAGCCCGGCGGCGTCGTCGGCCTCCTGCTGCGGCCGGCCCCCGGGACGGGGCTCGACGGGGAGCCGGACGCCGGGACCACCGAGGACCACCTGCTGCGCCGGCTCCTGGCCGCCGAGGGCGCGGCGCCGGACGGCCCGCAGTGGGACGGCATGGCCACCGCCTTCGCGGCCGGTGCCGCCGCCCGCCGGGAGGCGGACGGCCTGTGGCTGAGCCACCAGGACGACCTCGTGGACCCGGCCTGGGCGGCGGCCGTGCGCCAGGCCCGGCTGTGGGACGGCGCCGCGCCGCCCCCCGCCGCCCCGCCGCCCGGCGGCGGGGCGGACGAGGCGACGGGCGCCTCGGCGACGGCGGTCCTGCGCAGGCTGCTGCTGCGCCGCCTCGCCGACCGCCCCGCCGACGACCCCGTCTCCTGGCAGGCCGTGCACCGCCGCCTCGGCGCGTTCTGCCGCGAACGCGACGACGGTCCCGGCACCCTCTACCACCGGCTGGCCCGGGACGAGCTCCCGGCGGTGGCCGCCGAACTGGCCCGGCTGCTCCCCGAGACGACCGGCACGGCCTGGCTGGAGCTCCTGCGGACCGTCGCCACGGCGCCCTGCGGCAGCCTGGAGCGACAACGCATGGACCCCTACGAGCACTTCAGCAGCCTCGTGCAGGACCTCCCCGAGCCCGTGGCCGGGGACGTCACCGGCCACGTCACCCGGCTCCTCGCGGCCCTGCGCGTCGTCGGCGACCCGGCCGGGGGAGTGGAACGCGGCTTCCTGTACGCGCAGTCGTCCCACGCGCTCACGGCGCTGGCGCTGCACTCCCCGGACGGTCTGGTGGCCCTGCACGAAGCGGCCGACGACTACGAGCGACAGGCCCGTTGGTGGATGTGACCCGCCCGAAGGAGCACCCGTGAGCGATTCCGCCGTCGACCACACCGACTTCTCACCCCCCGCCCGCCGCCTCACCCGTCTCCTCGTCATCGCGGGCGTCCTGGTGCTGCTGGCCGCCGGCGTGGCCGCCGTCGTGTGGCTGCCGCCCCGGCTGGCGTGCGACGGGCCGGGCTCGGGCGTCGTCGAGCGGGACGGCGAGTGCATCGGCGTCACCGACGGCGGCCCCGCGTTCCTGCCCGGCGGCGGCGAGGGGCTGCGTGAGCGCTACCGCGCCGTCCAGGAGCGGATCGAGGCCGAGAACGACCGGGTGGCCGACGAGGAGAGCTCGGCGGTCAAGGTGGCGCTCCTCAGCACGCTGTCCGCCACCCCCGACGGTCCGTTGTCGCCCGAGCAGGTCCTGCACTCGCTGCACGGCGCCCACGTCGCCCAGATGCGGGCGAACCACACCCGCGAACTCGGTGATCCCGCCCCGCAGATCCAGCTCTACCTGGCCAACGCGGGCAGCGGGCACGACCAGTGGGAGCCGGTGGTGGACGAACTCGTCGGCATGACCGACGACCGGGCCCCGCTCGTCGCCGTCGTCGGGCTGGGCCCCAGTGTCGAGGCCACCCGCGAGGCCGCCGAGCGGCTGTCCGCCGAGGACGTGCCGATGGTGTCCTCGGTCGCCAGTGCCACGGGCCTGCGCCACGCCGAGATCCCCGGGCTCGTCCGCGTCACGCCCGGCAACACCGACTTCGTGGCCGCCCTGCACGCCTACGTGGGCGAGCGCGACATGCTGGACACGGCGATGCTCGTGCACGACGAGAGCCCGCCGGACCTGCACGTGAAGTCCCTGACCGACGCCTTCACCCGCACCTTCGCCGAGGAGCTCGCGGGCCACGCGCCGCAGCCCTTCCAGGGCCGGAGCGTCTCCGAGGACGTGGCCTACACCTACTTCGACGCCGTCGTGCGCAACCTCTGCGCGGCGGAGGCCGACATGGCCCTGTTCTCCGGCCGTACCGTGGACCTGCGCGAGTTCCTCGACGCCCTGCACGTGCGGCCGTGCCTCGACGAACCCGTCTCCGTCCTCTTCGTGGAGACCGGCCCCGTCATACCGCCCGAGGAGGTCGAGAAGCTCCGCGAGAGCCGCGTCACCGTCGTGCACGCCTCGGCCGCCGACCCCGCCTGGTCGGACGAGGAGCGGGCGGCCGGCCCGGTGCCCGAGGGGTACGCGCCGTTCGAGGCCGCGTTCCGCGCCCGGCTGTCCGAGGTGACGGACGTCGAGGCCGCGCTCCAGGACGGTTACGCCGCCGCCCACCACGACGCCGTCATGGTCGCCGTCCGCGCCCTGCGGCTGACCCACAGCGGCGAGGACGGCCAGGCACCGAGCGCCGCCAGGACGGCCCGCGCGCTCTTCCTCCTCAACGAGGACAACACCGTCGCCGGCGCCAGCGGCACGCTGTCCTACAGCACCTCGCGCGGCGGCGACCCCGGCCGCAAGCCGGTGCCGGTCCTGGAGATCCCCGCCCGGGGCCCCGCCCCCGAGCTCTACGTCACCCCCGCACTGTGAGGGGCCGCTTCCCGGCGTCGCCGCTCGGAGCCCGGCCCTCGGCTCTCAGCCCTCTTCGTAGTCCTCCGGCCTGACGTCCGCCTCCTCCAGCGCCTCCCGCATCGTGCGGCCCGTGGCTCCGTGCTCGGAGTCCTCGGGCCGGGTGCGGCCCGGCTCGTCGGACGGCGTCCGGGGCGCGTTCTCGGTCTTCTCGGTCTTCGGGCGGTTCCCGTCCGGCACCGTCATGGTTCGTTCTCTCCCTGGACTCCGGTTTCCGCCGCCGAGTACCCGCCTGGTCGGCGGTGATGCGCCCGACCGCGCGGCGGACCCGGGCGCGCCGCCACCGGGCGAGGGCGGGTCGGCACGTGCATATGTAGGCGTGCTATCTATAGGGGGCCAAGTCAACGTACCTGCCACGACGGGAGCCCGACATGTCCGAGGCCCACGCGCCCCTTCCGTTCCCCCGCACCGACCTCGCCCTGGCCGCCACGCGCTTCGCCCGGGAGATCGAGCACCCGGCGATCTACCACCACAGCCTGCGCACCTACCACTACGGCCGCGCCCTCGGCGAGCGGCGCGGACTCCTGCCCGACCAGGACTACGACGACGAGCTGCTGTTCCTCGGCTGCGTCCTGCACGACACCGGTCTCAGCGACCACGGCGACGGCGACCAGCGCTTCGACCTCGACGGTGCGGACCTCGCCGTCCGGTTCCTGCGCGCACACGGGCTCGGGGACGACCGGGCCGAGGTCGTCTGGGACGCCGTCGCCCTGCACCTGAGCCCCGAGATCGCGGGACGCAAACGGCCCGAGATCGCCCTGGTGACGGCGGGAGCCGGATTCGACCTCGGTATCGAGGGGCCGGGCCCGCTGCCGCCCGGCTACACCGACCGCGTACACGCGGAACTGCCCCGGCTGCACGCGGCGGCCGTGCTCCACGACACCATCGTCGGGCAGGCCCTCGCCAAGCCCCACAAGGCACCGCCCTTCAGCCTGCCCGGCGAACTCCTCCGTCGGCACACGGGCGGGACGTGGCCGGCCTGGGACCGGTTCACCGGCTGGGGCGACCACGACGGCCACGCGCCGGACGCCGCCCCCGCTCCGGCCACCGGGCCTGTGGATCGTCGCGGGTGAGCGACCGGCCCGGGGCGTCCGCGCGCCGACCTGACCCGGGCGGCGGCCCACGGGGGTCGCCGCCGGGGTCTTGGTGCTAGAAAGGGGGTATGCCTGGGCGTTCTGCTCCACGGAGGCGTGCCACAGGCCGAAGGCCCGCCGGTCCGGACGCCGGAAGGCGGCGCCCGGGCCTCTGGTGGGAGCTGCGCGGACGCAGCGTCGCGGGCCAGGTGCTCCTCCTGCAGGTCCTGGTCGCGGTCCTGCTGATCGCCGCCGCGCTGCTCGTCGTCACGACCCAGGCCCGCAACGACACCGAGCAGGACGCGCAGCGCAGGTCCCGGGCCGCCGCCGCGGCCTACGCGAACGCGCCGGGCGTCGCGGAGGCCCTGCGCTCCGACGATCCGACGCTGCGGCTCCAGCCCTCCGTGGAGGCGGCCCACTGGGGCTCCGGCGTGGACTTCATCGCCGTGATGGCCACGGACGGCACCCGCTACGCCGACACCGACGCCGACCTCGTGGGCGAGCGCACCTCCGGCGTCGAGCGCGCCGCCAAGGGGGAGGCGTTCAGCGAGATCTTCCGGGGCGACCCGACGGACGCGGCCCGGGCCGTCGTGCCGGTGACCGAACCGGACGGCATGGTGATCGGGCTGGTCGCCGCCGGGGTCGAGATCGAGACCGTGGGCGAGTCCGTGGACGGCCAGCTCCCGGTGATCTTCATCTCCGCGGCCGCCGCACTGGCCCTGGCCGTGGGGAGCGCGGCGCTCGTCAGCCGCCGGCTGAGCCGGCAGACGCGCGGCATCGGGCCCAGCGAGATGACCCGGATGTACGAGCACCACGACGCCGTGTTGCACGCGGTGCGCGAAGGCGTGCTCATCATCGGCCACGACGGCCGGCTGGCGCTGGCCAACGACGAGGCCCGGCGTCTGCTGGAACTGCCCCCCGACGCCGACGGCCGCCACGTCACCGAGCTGGGGCTGGACCCGTCCACGGCCGAGCTGCTGAGCTCCCACCGGGCCGTCACCGACGAGGTGCACCTGGCCGGGGACCGGCTGGTGGCCGTCAACACCAGGCCCACGGCCCCGCACGGCGGGCCCCCGGGGTCGGTGGCGACCCTGCGGGACACCACGGAGCTGAGCGCCCTGTCCGGTACGGCGCAGGTCGCCCGCGACCGGCTGAAGATCCTCTACGACGCCGGGGTGCGCATCGGCACGACGCTGGACGTCGTCCGCACGGCCGAGGAACTGGCCGACGTCACCGTGCCGAGGTTCGCCGACTTCGTCACCGTGGAGCTGCTGGAGCCCGTACCGCTCGGCGGGGAGCCGGTCGGCCCGCCGACGGAGATGCGCCGCACCGCCCTGAGCGGTGTGCGCGACGACCACCCCTTCCAGCCGGTCGGCGACCTCATCCCCTTCGTCGCGCCGGGCACCCCCATGGCGGCGGCCCTGGCCGGCGGCCACGCGGTGCTGGAGGCCGACCTCACAGTCGCCGACGCCTGGCGGGCCCAGGACCCGGTCGGCGCGGGACACGCCGTCGCCTACGGCATCCACTCGCTCGTCACGGTGCCGCTCCAGGCCCGCGGCGTCGTCCTGGGCATGACGAACTTCTGGCGCGGGGCCGGCTCGGAGCCGTTCGGCGAGGACGACCTGACGTTCGCCGAGGAACTGGCCGCCCGCGCCGCCGTCGCGATCGACAACGCCCGCCGGTTCACCCGCGAGCACGCCATGGCCGAGACCCTCCAGCGCAGCCTGCTCCCGCACGTCCTGCCCCACCAGAGCGCCCTGGACGTCGCCTACCGCTACCTGCCGGCCCAGGCCCGGGTGGGCGGGGACTGGTTCGACGTCATCCCGCTCCCCGGCGCCCGCGTCGCCCTCGTCGTCGGCGACGTCGTCGGCCACGGCCTGCACGCCGCCGCCACCATGGGGCGGCTGCGCACGGCCGTGCACAACTTCTCCACCCTCGACCTGCCCCCCGACGAACTGCTGGCCTACCTCGACGAACTGGTCAGCCGCATCGACCAGGACGAACCCGGCGGCGAGGGGATCACGGGCGCCACCTGCCTGTACGCCATCTACGACCCCGTCTCCGGCCGGTGCGACGTCTCCCGGGCCGGCCACCTCGCCCCCGCCGTGGTGCGCCCGGACGGCACCGTGGACTTCCCCGAACTCCCGCTCGCCCCGCCGCTGGGCCTCGGCTCCATGCCCTTCGAGAGCACCGAGCTCCACCTGCCCGAGGGCAGCCGGCTCGTCCTCTACACCGACGGCCTCGTCGAGGACCGCGACCGCGACATCGACGCCGGAATCGCGCTGCTCCGGACGACGCTGGCGGACCCGGCGGACCGCACCCCCGAGGAGACCTGCGAGGCGGTGTTCGCCCGCATGCTCCCCGACCACCGCCGCGACGACATCGCCCTCCTCGTCGCGCGCACCCGGCTGCTCGACCGCTCCCGCATCGCCGAATGGGACGTTCCCCTCGACCCCGCCGCCGTCGCGGGCGTCCGGGCCGCGTGCACCCGCCGGCTGGCGGACTGGGGTCTGGAGGACATCGCCTTCACCACGGAACTCGTCCTCAGCGAACTCCTCACCAACGCCATCCGCTACGGCTCCGCGCCCATCCACGTCCGGCTGCTGTACGAGCGCACACTGATCTGCGAGGTCTCGGACGGCAGCAGCACCTCACCGCACCTGCGGCGCGCCGCCATCACCGACGAGGGCGGGCGCGGCCTGTTCCTCGTCGCGCAGCTCGCCCAGCGCTGGGGCACGCGCTACACCCCCACCGGCAAGGTCGTCTGGACCGAGCAGGCCCTGGGAGGCGGCCCGCTGCCCGACCTCGGCCTGCTGCCCGGCCTGGACGCCGACCTCGACGCCGACCTCGGCCCGTGACGTCACTCGTTCCCCCACCACCGAGGTGCTCATCCCGCCGACTCGGCCCCCGCCCGCTCCACCCGCACCGCCGAGACCTTGAACTCCGGCATCCGCGAGGTGGGGTCCAGCGCCGGGTTGGTCAGCGTGTTCGCCCGTCCCGCACCCGGCCAGTGGAACGGCATGAACACCGTGTCCGGCCGGATGTCCCGGGTGACGCGGGCGGGCGCGACCGCCCGTCCCCGGCGCGAGGTGACGGCGACGGGATCACCCTCGGCGATGCCGTGCCGCTCCGCGAGCCGGGGGTGCAGCTGGACGAACGGGCCCGGCGCGGCGGCGTTCAGCTCCGCCACCCGGCGCGTCTGCGCCCCCGACTGGTACTGGGCCAGCACCCGGCCCGTCGTCAGCAGCACCGGGTACTCCGCATCCGGCTCCTCTGCGGACGGCCGGTGCGTGACGGGAGCGAACCGGGCCCGGCCGTCCGGCGTGGCGAACCGGTCCAGGAACAGCCGGGGCGTGCCCGGATGCCGTGTCCCCGCCCCCGTGCCGTCGACCTCCGTGCCGTCCGTTCCCGTGCCATCCGCCCCTGTGCCGTCCGCCGACGCCGGGCAGGGCCAGAAGACGCCGTCCTCCCGCGCGATGCGGCCGTAGGTGATGCCCGAGTAGTCGGCCGGGCCGCCCGCCGAAGCGCGCCGCAGCTCCTCGAACACCTCCTCCGGATCGTCCGGGAACCCCTTCTCCCAACCCAGCCGCGCGGCCAGCGCCCCCAGCACCCACAGGTCGGACCGCACCCCGGGCGGCGGGTCCACCGCCCTGCGCCGCAGCAGCACCCGCCCCTCCAGGTTCGTCAGCGTGCCGCTCTCCTCGGCCCACTGCGTCACCGGCAGCACGACGTCCGCCAGCGCCGCCGTCTCGGACAGCACGACGTCGCACACCGCGAGGAAGTCCAGCGCCCGCAGCCGCTCCTCCACGTGCGCGGCGCGTGGCGCGGAGACGACCGGATTGGAGGCCAGCACCAGCAGCGACCGCACGTCGCGGCCGAGGGCGTCGAGCAGCTCGTAGGCGCTCCGGCCGGGGCCGGGCAGGACGTCCGGGTCCACGCCCCACACCCCGGCCACGTGGGCCCGCGCCGCCGGGTCCGTCAGCAGGCGGTACCCCGGGAGCTGGTCGGCCTTCTGCCCGTGCTCCCGGCCGCCCTGCCCGTTGCCCTGCCCGGTCAGGCAGCCGTAGCCCGAACGCGGCCGACCCGCCCGCCCGGTGGCCAGGGTCAGGTTGATCCACGCCCCCACCGTGTCCGTGCCCTTGGCCTGCTGCTCGGGGCCGCGCGCGGTGAGCACCATGGCCGACTCCGCGTCGCAGAAGTGCCCGACGGCCTCGCGGAGCTGCGGCACGGGCACCCCCGTGATCCGTTCGACCAGCTCCGGCCAGTGCGCCATCGCCGCCGCCCGCGCCCCGGCCCAGCCCGTCGTCCGCTCGGCGATGTACCGCTCGTCCGTGCGCCCCTCGGCGACCACGAGATGCAGCAGACCCAGCGCCAGCGCCAGGTCGGTCCCCGGCCGGGGAGCCAGGTGCAGGTCGGCCAGCTCCGCCGTCCGGGTGCGGCGCGGGTCCACGACGATCAGCCTGCCGCCGTTCTCCCGCAGCTCCGTGAAGTACCGCAGCGCGGGCGGCATCGTCTCCGCCGGGTTCCCCCCGACGAGGATCACGCAGCCGGACCCGGCGATGTCCGCCATCGGCAACGGCAGCCCCCGGTCCAGCCCGAACGCCCGGATGCCGGCCGCCGCCGCCGAGGACATGCAGAAGCGCCCGTTGTAGTCGATCTGCGAGGTCCCCAGCACCAGCCGGGCGAACTTCCCGAGCAGGTACGCCTTCTCGTTGGTGAGCCCGCCGCCGCCGAAGACGCCCTGCGCGTCGGGCCCGTACGCCGCGCGGACCCGCGTCAGCTCCGTCGCGATCCGCTCCAGCGCCTCGTCCCAGCCCGCCGGTTCCAGCGGGCCGCCGGGGGAGCGGCGCACCAGCGGCTCCGTCAGCCGCGCCCCGGAGGACAGCAGCTCCGTGGCGGTGCGGCCCTTGCCGCACAGCGCACCCCGGTTGACGGGGAAGGCGGGCCGCTCGGTGACCTCCAGGCCCGTCGCGCCGCCCGGTCGCAGGCCCATGCCGCACTGGAGCGAGCAGTACGGGCAGTGCGTCTCGACGGAGCCCGGAGCGGATTCCCGATCGGGCTCCCGACCGGGAATCCGGGCTGACGGCACGGGCTGCGGGGCGGGCGTCGCGTTCATGGCGCCCATCGTGCGTCGGGCGTGTTTCCTGACCGCCCCCACCGTGTTACGGGTCCGGTAACAAGCCCCTCCCCGCCGGTCCCCGCACGCCGTGAGGACCGCGCAACCCGCCGTTTCCCCTGCGCAACGGCCCGGCAACCGCCCCCGTTCACCCTGGAGACATGACGGCGACCACCCACCGCACCCCCTCCCTCGGCCCACCGCGCCCGGACGCCCCCACGGACGCCCCCACGCTCGTCGCCGTCGCGCACGGCTCCCGCGACCCCCGCGCCCTCACCACCGTCCAGGCGCTCCTGGCCGAGATCCGGGCCCAGCGGCCCGGCCTGCGCGTGGAACTGGGCCACATCGAACTGGCCGCCCCGCTGCTCGGCGACACCCTCGCCGCCCACGCCCCCGGGGACGTCGTCCTCGTCCCGCTGCTCCTCGGCCGCGGCCACCACGTGGGGCACGACCTCCCCCGCGCCGCCGACGCCGCGCCGCACCTGCGGTCCGTCCCGGCCGCCGCCCTGGGCCCGCACCCCCTGCTCGCCGAGGCCCTGCACGCCCGCCTGACCGAGGCCCGAGGCCGTCGGCACGGCCCGCCCGACGCCGTCGTCCTGGCCGCCGCCGGCTCCCGCGACCCGCGCTCCGCCGCCGACGCCGAGCACACCGCCGCCCTGCTCTCCCGCCGCCTCGGCGGCACCCCCGTCCGGCCCGCCTACGCCACCGCCGCCACGCCCACCGTCCCCCGGGCCGTCGCCGCCCTGCGCGCGGCCGGACACCGCCGCATCGCCCTGGCCTCCTACTTCACGGCGCCCGGCCACTTCGCCACCCGCTGCGCCCGCGCCGCGGGCCCCGGCGTGCCGGCCGCACCGCCGCTGGGCGCCCACCCCGCCCTCGCCCGCCTCGTCCTGCACCGCTACGACGAGGCCCGCGTCCGCGCGCGTCCCGCCCTGTCCGCCCTGCCCGCCGCCGCCTGACGGGACCCGGCGGGCCCGGCTACCGTCGGACCCATGCACGGCACGTACCGCACGTACGACCCGACCGACACCGAGCGCTGGGAGCCCGAGCCGGACAAGCGCCCCGGCCGCACCGCCTTTCAGCGGGACCGGGCGCGCGTCCTGCACTCGGCCGCGCTGCGCCGCCTCGCGGGCAAGACCCAGGTCGTCGCCCCCGGCGGCGACGAGCACGCCTGGGACGCCACCCCGCGCACCCGGCTGACCCACTCCCTGGAGTGCGCCCAGGTCGGCCGGGAACTCGGGGCCGCCCTCGGCTGCGACCCCGACCTCGTCGAGGTCGCCTGCCTCGCCCACGACCTCGGCCACCCGCCCTTCGGCCACAACGGCGAGCAGACCCTCGCGGAGATCGCCGAACCCTGCGGCGGCTTCGAGGGCAACGCCCAGTCGCTGCGGCTGCTCGCCCGGCTGGAGCCCAAACGATTCTCCGCCGACGGCCTCCCCGTCGGACTCAACCTCACCCGCGCCACCCTCGACGCCGCCACCAAGTACCCCTGGCCCCGGGGCGGCCACCCCGACGACCCCGGCTCCCCGAAGTTCGGCGTCTACGCCGACGACGTCCCCGTCTTCACCTGGTACCGGGCCGGCGCCCCACCCGGCCGCCGGTGCTTCGAGGCCCAGGTCATGGACTGGTCCGACGACGTCGCCTACTCCGTGCACGACGTCGAGGACGGCCTGCACGCCGGGCACCTCGACCCCGGCGTCCTCCTCGCCGACCCCGAGCGGCGGGAGGTCTTCGCCGTCGCCCGCGAACGCTACGCCCCGCCCGGCACCGAGGACGCCGAACTGGCCGAGGCCCTCGACCGGCTGCTCGACCAGGAGTGGTGGCCGCACGGCTACGACGGCACCGCCACCGCGCAGGCCCGGCTCAAGGACGCCACCAGCCAGCTCATCGGCCGCTTCTGCCTCGCCGCCGAGCACGCCACCCGCGCCGCCCACGGCAGCGGCCCCCTCACCCGCTACGGCGCCGATCTCATCGTGCCGCGCGGGCCCCGGCTGGAGTGCGCGGTCCTGAAGGCCGTCGCCGACCGCTACGTCATGCAACGCCCCGACCAGGAGAAGCTCCGCGCCGAGCAGCGCGTCATCCTCGCCGAGCTGGCCGAGGTGCTCATCCCGCGCGCGCCCGTCGGCCTCGACCCCCAGTTCCGCGCCCTGCACGCGCGGGCCGCCGACGACGCCGCCCGCGTCCGCGTCGTCGTCGACCAGATCGCCTGCCTCACCGACCCCTCCGCCCGGGCCCTGCACGCCCGTCTCACCCGCCTCCCCGCCCACCCCGCGCACCGAACACGCCGGGCGGAGTGACGGTCACCCCCGCACGGACCGGCCGGTCCGCACAATGGGTGTGCGCCCTTCCCCTGTTCCCGCATGTGCGGGACGCTCCCGGGTGAACCTTCCGGGGGGCGACCGGAACGGCAGCGAGGAGGCACCACGTGGTGGACGCACACGAGACCTTCGTCATCATCGGCGGCGGACTGGCCGGAGCCAAGGCGGCCGAAACCCTGCGCGGGGAGGGATTCGCCGGCCGGGTCATACTGATCGGCGACGAACGCGACCACCCCTACGAGCGCCCTCCGCTCTCCAAGGGCTACCTCACCGGAGACGAGGAGCGCGCGGGCCTCTTCGTCCACGAACCCGCCTGGTACGCCCGCGCCGAGGTCGAACTGCACCTGGGCCAGCCCGCCGTCCACATCGACCGCCACACCCGGTCCGTCCGCCTGGGTGACGGCACCGTCCTGCGCTACGACAAGCTGCTCCTGGCCACCGGCGCCGAGCCCCGCCGCCTGGACGTCCCCGGCACCGACCTGGCCGGCGTCCACCACCTGCGCCGACTGGCCCACGCCGACGGGCTGCGCGGCATGCTCACCCGGCTCGGCCGGGAGAACGGCCACCTCGTCATCGCCGGGGCCGGCTGGATCGGGCTGGAGGTCGCCGCCGCCGCGCGGAGCTACGGGGCGGAGGTCACCGTCATCGAACGCGACCCTTCCCCCCTGCACCGCGTCATCGGCCCCGAGCTGGGCGCCCTCTTCGCCGACCTGCACCGCGAGAACGGCGTCCGGCTGGTCTTCGGCGCCACCCTGGCGGAGATCGTCGGCGCCGACGGGCAGGTGCTCGCCGTCCGCACCGCCGACGGCGAGGAGCACCCCGCCCACGGCGTCCTCGCCGCCATCGGCGCCGCCCCCCGCGCCGCGCTGGCCGACGCCGCCGGGCTGGACCTGGACGCCGCCACCGGCGGCATCGCCGTCGACGCCGCCCTGCGCACCTCCGACCCGGCCATCCACGCCGCCGGCGACGCCGCCGCCGTCCAGCACCCCGTCCTCGACACCCGGCTGCGCGTCGAGCACTGGGCGAACGCCCTGCACAGCGGCCCCGCCGCCGCCCGCGCCATGCTCGGCCAGGACGTCTCCTACGACCGCATCCCCTACTTCTTCTCCGACCAGTACGACGTCGGCCTGGAGTACAGCGGCTGGGCGCCGCCCGGCACCTACGACCAGGTCGTGTGCCGGGGCGACGTCGGCAAGCGCGAGTTCATCGCCTTCTGGCTGCGCGAGAACCGCGTACTGGCCGGGCTCAACGTCAACGTCTGGGACGTCGCCGGGCCCATCCAGGACCTCGTCCGCTCCGGCCGGGCCGTCGACCCCCACCGTCTCGCCGATCCGGCGACCCCGCTCACCGACCTGCCCTCCGCCTGAGGCACACGCCCACCGCCCGCCCACCGCCCGCACGGCGGACACGTGTGGGGCCGGTGCCCGGAGCGAACCGCTCCGGGCACCGGCCCCACACGGCCGTTCAGGTGTTGCTCGTGCCCCAGTCGTCCCCGGCCGAGGCGTTCCGCCGCCCGCCCGCCATCGTCCGCATCCGGTCGCTCACCGAAGGCGGCAGCCGGTCGCCCATCCGGTCGGCCACGGCCGTCCCGGCCTTGCCCGCCGCGTCCCGGCCGCTCACGGCGGCGGCCTCGAAGGTGTTCCGTACGGCCGGGTTCTCGGTGAACCGTTCCGCTGCCTTCCGCAGCTGTTCATACCGCTCACGCCCGGCCTTCGCGCCGGCCACGTAGCCGATCGCCAGACCGGCGAGGAACGTCAGTCGGTACCGCATGCTCGACAACCCTTCCGCTCGTCTTCAACGCTCACTGTCCAGGGTGCCCAGATCCCGCGCGCTTACCGATTTCAAACCACGCCCTGGCATGCGCTAATGTATTGCTCGCAGCGAGGGAGCGCCCCCGGAGGTCGGCGGACGCACCCGCGCAGGGCAGTCCCCTGTAGCTCAATTGGCAGAGCAGCCGGCTGTTAACCGGCAGGTTACTGGTTCGAGTCCAGTCGGGGGAGCACGTCACACGAAGGGCCCCGCGAGGGGCCCTTTTTGGTGATCTTCGCCGATCGTGGAACCACGTCCCACGTGATCGTTGTCTCCCCTCCCGAAGGCCGCAGCCCCGTCCGGGCGGGAGATCGTATAAGGGGCTATGCTGCGGCAGACGGCGCGTACAGATGTACGCGACGCGCCGAACGGGGCGGTAGCTCAGCCGGTTAGAGCAGCGGACTCATAATCCGTCGGCCGTGGGTTCGAGTCCCACCCGCCCCACCAAGCGCAGGCCAGAGATCCGTTCTGACCTGAGTAAATGTGTTTTCGGGGGCCTGTGGGTCGAAGTCTCGCCCAACGGATTCCGCCCCGTTGATGTTACTTCGGTGAACGAGTGGGGCGTGAGTGGTTCCTGGGGCTGTGACCTGCGGGGATGCTGTGGCTGTTGGTGCGGTGAGGTGTGCTGGGGGCGTGCCCAGGGGACACTTAGGGGACACGAGGTTCTTGAAACTACCGTTCGAGTCGATGGCGGGAGGGGCCCGGGCTTCCGCCACACCCGCCCGTACACGGTCGACGAGGGCGGCTTGGGATGCCTTCTCGAGCTGAGGCGCGGCCCGCCTGGGGCGGCCCCCCAGCGCGGTAGCTCGTGGCAATTGACCGGTGCGATGGAGCCTGGCAGCGACCCGCAGTCGTAGAACGGGGTCCGGGGTCGGGGCGCCAACCTCGCGCTTTCACGAGGCGGGCTGTCCAAGAGTTGATCAGAAACACGGAAAGTGCCCTTGACCTGCAACGATAGGACTTGCTGAGGGTCCTGTTGGCTGCAAGGAGAAGAGCGCTTTCCGGGTGAGAGAGCCTATCTCGTCGTACCCACGTGTCCGTTTCCAGGGAGACGGTCGGCAGGTGGTCTCGCAGGCCGGTGCGGTCCTGTTGCTGGAGACGGTCCGCAAGACGGGCCTCGACCAGGCGATATCCGCAGCTTTGGCTCCGTGGCGGAAGCGGCGGGCCCGTCCACGATCCCGGCAAGATCCTCCTGGGCGTCGCCCTGGCGGTCGCACTGGGCGGGGACTGCCTCGCGGACGTCGCCGTACTGCGGGCCGAGCCGGCCGTCTTCGGCCCGGTCGCCTCCGCCCCGACCGTCTCCCGCCTGATCGACACCCTCGCCGCCTCCGGCGAGAAGGCCCTGCAGGCCGTCCGGGCCGCACGCTCCGAAGTCCGTCATCGTGCCTGGTCGCTGGCCGGTGAGAACGCCCCGGACATCCACGGTCAGGTCACCGTCGACCTCGACGGCGTCCTCGGGATCGCCCACTCCGACAAGCAGGACGCGGCCGCGACCTGGAAGAAGACCTACGGCCATCACCCACTGACGGCCTTCGTCGACCACGGACCGGCGGAACCGGCGAGCCCGTCGCCGCCCTCCTCAGACCGGGAAACGCGGGCTCAAACACTGCCGCCCAGCTCGCCCTGGCCCAATTGCCCAAGCGCTACCGACGAGGACGACAGACGCTGATCCGCTCGGACTCCGCCGGCGGCACCCACGGCTTCGTGTCCTGGCTCGCGAAGCGGGGCCGCCAGCATGCCCGCCATCAGCCTCCAAAACCAAAACGGTCCACCGACTCCCTCCGCGGACCGTCATGCAAGATCGAGGCTAGTGGTGTCCGGATTCACCGCACGCTCGCCGTGATCGTGGCTGGCTTGCCGCAGATCTGGTGGATGTCGGCCGACGGGTTGTATGCCTCGCCAACGAAAGATCGGGCTTCAGGGACTGCTGCATGATCGGGTGACACCTGACCTGGCTTGCCGAGAGGCGGCCTGGAGGGATGTCGCAGTGTCCAAGCCGTATCCGAAGGAGTTCCGCGAAAACGGCGTGTGGGTCGCGCGCAACCGCGATCCCGACGTCACGCTGGAGCAGATCGCTGCCGACTTCGGGGTCCACCCGATCACGCTCTCGAAGTGACTGCGCCGCGCCGAGACCGATGAGGGCGCCGGGCCCGTGACGCCGTCGGGTGAGTCCGCCGAGCTGCGCGAGGCCGCAAACGGATCCGGTTGCGGGAGCAGGAGAACTAGGTGCTCAGGAGGGCTGCGGCGTATCTGTCGCAGGCGAATTTGGCGGCAGAATGATGTACCCGCTCGTCCGCGAGCTGGCCGCCGCAGCTGCCCCTCACAGGGTCCCGGTGGCGGTGACGTGCCGGGTGCTCAATCTGGCCCGCCACCCTTGCCCGACCGGTCATCAATGCCAAACTGTCTTAGGCATAACGGGCCGATGCCCTGCTTGACACGCATCGCGACGACCCCGAAGTTCGGCCACCGGTTCCTGCGCGACGAGACGCGCGCCGCTGGCGAGTCGATGGCTGAGCGGACCGCCTGGCGGATCTGCCGGGACAACCGCTGGTGGAGCGCCTCCGGCAAGCGACGGGGCCGCGGCAAGAACGCCAAGGCCGGACCGCCGATCCACGACGACCGGGTGCGCCGCAACTTCACCGCCGACCGGCCGAACCGGCTGTGGCTCACGGACATCACCGAGCACGCGACCGGCGAGGGCAAGCTGTATCTGTGCGCGGTCAAGGACTTGCACTCCGACCGCATCGTGGGCTACTCCATCGACGCCCGGATGAAGTCCCGCCTCGCAGTGGCCGCGCTGGAGTCCGCCGTCGCCCGTCGCAGGGGGCTGAGGGCTGCATCGTGCATTCCGACCGAGGATCGCAATTCCGGTCCCGGAACGGTCGCCGCCGTACTCACCCGGCACACTTGGTCGGCTCGATGGGCGCCGGGTCGGGGCCGTCGGCGACAACGCCGCGATGGAGAGTTTCTTCGCGCTGCTGCAGAAGAATGTCCTCGACCGCCAAGTCTGGGCTACCCGGCAGGAGTTGCGGATCGCGATTTTCACCTGGATCGAGCGGGCCTACCACCGACACCGACGTCAGAAACGCCTGAGCCAATTGCCCCCCGTCGAGTACGAGACCATCATGACCCCACCCGCAGCCCTGGCTGCATGAACCCCGCTGTCACCCGATTATGCAGCAGTCCCAGGCCTGAAAAGCTCAGGCGCCTGGTGGGGCAACCGAGACACCGACGCCCACCGAGCTTCTCCAAGTCGCGTGGATGAACCCATGCAGCTCCTTCCGATGATCATAGGACGGAGCGCGGCTTGTCAGCGTCGCAGGGGGCGCGCGAAGTGGACTACCTCACGCGCCCCGCTCGGGTTCTCCCGGTCACGAGCGGAACGGTGACACGGCTGGTGAAACCCACTGCAGAGCGACCACGCACGCGACGTGAAATCACGCACCTACTCGTCTTCGTCGTTGAGGAGATCCTCGTAGCTGTCCGGATGCGAGTCGGACTCCTCAGCCTCGTCCTCCTCGTCGGTTTCAACGGATTCGCCGATGGCAACCGGAAGCTCAAGAGGTGTTGCCGAAGATTCCGAAGAAATCCATGCCTCAAACTCCGCATCAGTCACAAAGAACCATGTGACCAAGGCCTTGCGAAGTTCCTTCGTGGCTAGTTCCACTGCCGCCTTACGTCGCTGCTCTTCCGTCTGACCGGGGCGTCCGGTCCTGAGCGCCTTGATCCGCTCTTCGACACAAAAGCTTCGGTACATTCGACGAGCGTCGGAGAGCATTCGATCGAACGCGTTGCGCCCGTTGAGCCATTCAGCGACATGTTGCCAGGAGTCGGGGGTAGCAAGCACCTCGAGCCAGAAGTATCGGAAGTAGACGGCCCGCGCAGTTTCGAGCTTGGAGATCAGGTTGATCGGGTTCGTGACCCCCTTACCAAACGCCAAGCGTCGATCCTTCGCTTTCCCCTTTCCGGTCTCATGCAGGAAAAATGCATTCCAGCCACGCGTGAGAGCTTCAGCGAAAGCTGGAAGTTCATCGAGGCTCCAGTTCCCGACTTCCGCCTTCCGCATCTCCCAGAGAGATGCCATGGTCATCACCATGCCGAGTTGACAAGCATGGGTATTGAGAACGGCGTACGACGCCTTGCTGGCCTCACGTTTTTCGGCGGCCGTTGAGCCGAGATACTCGTCTGACCGAAATACCTCGAACTCGCTCTGCTTCTCCTCTATGACTTCCCATGCGCGCAACACGTCGTCGTCGGGCTTGCGCTTGAGCGCCCCATGCGCTTCCCTGGCCTTATCTGTGTAGTGGTCGTAGCTATCCTTCAGCGTCCAATACACACCAACCCCGCCGAACAGGGCGTCACGAGCGAGCGAGGCAAAGATTTCGACGCCATTCCACCCCTCCTGCATGCGCCGCAGCGCGCGCGAGTGTGCGGCGTACGGGGCCACCTTTGACAGGAGAGTGAGGATCGCTCGTCCCCAAGTCTCGGAGAATCGATCGCTCAGGACTGTCGACTGGCCGACCGGGAAATACGTGTTCCCCATGGCGTCACGCCGGTAAGTGAACCCCTCATCCTGAATCTCTGCAGGGAACAGTTCCGCAACTTCGAGCTGCTTTCGCATGAAAGCGTCTCGCTCGGGTTCCTTCTCGCGCCCACTGATTTTCTTAGTGACATCCGTCAGGTATTTAGGGTGGCCGAAGACACAGCGGTTCGCTGCCTCCTTGAGCAGGTGGATATTAGTGAGGACGGACCAACGTGCAGGGCGCGTGGTATTGATCTCAGGATTATCATACTCGACCGCATAGAGGGGAAGCAGGTCACTGTTATCCGCCCCACGCAGTTCGCTCAGCATGCTCCGCGTGAGGACGTTGACGAGTTCAGCGTCCGAAAGGAGGATGATGCGTGACTCGCTGGGCTCCTTGGCTTCTTTGTTGACATCGACGAACAGCGTCCGAGCTGCCTCATGCGCATGCCCGGACTCACCCACGCGGTCTGGAAACCAGCAGACTGTGACGGGAACCTCTACGTTGGAAAGGTCGAGCTGCGATGAAACGCCTCCCTCGGAGAGGTGGCGCTGCACCTGCTTCTCATAGAAGTCTCGGAATTTCTCGCCCTTACTCCCACGCCACTTGTGCGACATGGTGCGATCGATGGCAAGCAATGCCATGGCCCTGTGTTGTCCATCGAGGACAACGAGCCGGGATGCATGTTCATTCCACCGTAGCTGAGCGAGATTCACTGGGTGGTATTTCCCATCCTGATCCACCACCCGGCGAACCGCGAAGGCATCGCCAGCCTGAACCTGCTCCCACGTCAGGTCGTTGTCGTCGACCTCCTCGGCACCCCCAAGATTGGGAAAGTGTGAGGGAGAGCCATCTCTGAAGGGCAGAAGGACTGCCATGATCGGAGGGAAAAACGCCGGCCCCGTCGCGCGGTTCTGAAGAAGATACGGGATCAATCCTGTCGCTACACGGTGGTCATCAAGGTCACGCTGCAGGAGCTGGTTGAAGTCCAGCATCTCTGCGTCCATGACTTCCCGGACCGGCGAAAGGTGCTGGGTCAGCAGCCGCTCCGGGGCAGGCGACTCCTCACCCAGGCGCGCCTTCGTCATAATGTAGTCAACGCGCCCGGCAGGAGTGGTGAAGGTCCCCCAAGTTCCCTGCACGTAGTCGCGAAACGTGCTTTTTCCCGTAGTACGAAACAACACAGTTACTGCCTTCCCAAGACCGGCGCGAACAGACGATGGAGCAGCCACTCGGCTGATTGCGCGCTCTCACGCAATGAATTGACGGAGGTGCTAGATTCCAACCCCTTCAAGTCGATGATCCACGCCTCAAGATTTTCCATAGGGATCCCGCGAGAGGCTGCGCGCTGGCCAAAATTCTTGGCGTCGCCTCGCAATCTCTCCATGTCATTCGGGCTCTTGCGAAGCCATTCCATAGCCCTGCTGTAGTTTGACCGATGCTTCTGAAGACGCTCATTCAGGTTTTCAGCCACTCCGATGTAGAGCGGGGACGAGAATACGGGTGTCGCACGACCGAGGAGTTGAGCCAGTGCGCGGCGCCCTGTCTGCGAGCTGATGGTGTTCTCCAGGGCTTCCCTGTCCCGCTCACGTCGATCATTCTCTCGACGTTCGGCACCACTTTCAGAAGGCTGCGACTGCTTATGGTTGACGCCGTGGTCCAATTCCAGGGTTCCATCCCAGCGCCCTCCATACGGGGCCGAGCCACGCAGGGCTATCGGCAGCGGTTCATAGAAGCTTGCGTACTCCCGAAGAAGGCCAAGGAATCCCTCGATCGAGGCGTCTCGACCGTCGACTGGGTTGGTCTCCCAGTCCTGAACGCTCGCATGGAACTTCACGTACCAGGCATAGATCCCTGGTGATTCCGGCGCCTGTTCTACGTCGAGCATGCCGAACCGGAGGGCCGCCCGGTCATCAGCGCCTGCGTCGGCATCCTCTATGACACCCAACTCTGTCCCCGTCTTCGTCCCTTGGTGTGCGCCTGTCCGTCCCAGGACACAGATCCGGATCAGCATATGCCGCATCGGGCCGCCGACGGGCTCAGATGAGCCATCCAGCGGTTGTGCTCTCGAAGCGAGGTTCCCCAGCCGATGAGAGCTCGATCGGCCGGGTGGACGGTACGTCAAGTCTCAGCAGATGAGCCGAGTTGCTCTGACCTGCGGTGTGAGGGGGTTCGGCGTTGCCCTGTCCCCTATGACATGTGAGCGATCCCCACCGCACTGTCGGAGGGCCGCTCTACAGTGGCAGCACCTGCTCATGCCGGAGTCGACCAGACGGCGACGACGGCCAAAGGGAGAGCGGGTAACAACTGAGTGGGTCCGGCTATAGCAGCCGGGCACCCGGAGAGGAGCTTTGATGCTCCAGCTCGACGACGTGCGCTTCGAGACGATGCGCCGCCTGCACGACATGAACAAAGCACGGCCCTGGGACAGCGAGTACCTCGACGTCCTTGACACGGCGCTGAGCCTGACGCTCGGTGAGGAGCGTGTGGTAGAGAACCCCGACCAGCTCTGCCGGAATGTCATCCGGGACGCACGCCGCACGATTCGGCGGTCCCAGGCCACCTCACGTGAGAACGCCGCGCGTCGTCCACTGGCCGACGCATCACGCCGACGTGTTCTGGCAGTGTCCTTCGACGGGGCACCGGCCGCGGAGATGGTCACGTACGACACCCCGGAGGCCCGTGCCCTCGTTACTGAGACCGTTCGGGAGCTCGCCGCCTTCGCGTCCACTCTCGGTCCGCACGGTGTCGGTTGTCTTCAGGGGATGCTCGACATGATGACCGTCCCGGAATCGGCACAGCACACGGGTGTCTCGGTAGCCACGGTCGAACGTGCCCGGCGCGCCGTACGCAACCACGCCCGCACGCTCATCTGCTTCGCCGCGTGATGGCGTCACACCCCGTCCGGGTCGCTGAACCGTACAGGGGGGCCGCCAGGTCCGCTCTGCGGTTCACCCGGAGCGTCGTGACCATGCAGATCCCGACGGGCACGGCCGGTGCCTACGTGCTGCTGCGGTACTACCCCAACGATGCCCTCCCCGTTTACGACGGACGCTCTGATACCTGCCTGCGCCGTCGGCTGATCCGTCATCCACTGCGCGGACTCGCGAGTCGCTTCCTGGTGGCCCCCACCTGCAATCCCGAACAAGCCTTCGCCGTCGAATCGCCCTGGTACCACCAGTACAGGTCTGAGGGCTTCCCCGTCATGAACCGAATCCACCCGGCAAGCCCGGCTGGCACAGGTCGGCGCTGCCCCTTCTGTCCTAACGGCGCCACTGCGAGGGCACTCGACAGGACGTTCCCGAACCCCGTCCCCTCGATTTCTAGGAGCACGCCATGAGCACTGATGACACGAACATCGTCCCCATCGTCCTCTCCGGCCAGGCCCTCCTGAGCCTCCGCGAGTCCGGCCACAACTTCCCCTCGGCGGTTGGCGAGGTGATCGACAACAGCATCGAGGCCCGCGCGAACCACATCCAGATCATCACCGAGGAGGCGATGAAGAAGAACAAGAGGTCCATTACCCAGGTCTCGTTTATCGACGACGGCGAGGGGATGGACGACGAGACCCTCCAGCATTACCTGCAGCTCGGGTTCTCGCAGAGGTTCATGTCTGAGAAGACCATCGGTAAGTTCGGTGTCGGCGCGAAGCTCGCCGGTCTCAGCGTTGGCATGCGCATCGATGCGTGGTCCCGCGTCGACGGGAGTGACCGGATTCGGCACGTCTTCTTCGACCTCGAAGAGGGTATCGAAGCTGAGAAGCGCGGCGAGAAGGTCGGTATCCGTCCCCCGGATGACGAGCCGATCCCGGCCCACCTGGAGATCTACTTCCCCGAAGGCTCGGGCACGCTGGTGATGTGGTCGAAGATCGACCGTGTCTCTGATGGAGACGGGCGTAGTGCGCCGGACCACGTCCGCGTCGAGATGAACAAGGAATTGTCCCGCATCTTCCGGGAGTTCCTGAGCAGCGGCATCCGCATCACCGTCGACCTCACGGATCTGAAGCCTCACGACCCAACGTTCCTCCGCAAGGGCACGTGGGCTGACCAGGTCGTCACTGAAGAACTCGCTCGCACCAGCGGTCGTTCCCGGGCGGGCGGCCAGCACTTCCCCGGCCAGACCTTCTTCAACAAGGAGGTCAAGGTGCAGAACACAAACCACAAGATCCGCGTGGTCATCACCCTGGCGCCGCCACAGGTCTTGCGCTTCAAGGGTGCTGGCGGCGACGCCTTCGCCAGAAAGCTCCGTATCCCGGAGAACGAAGGCGCCATCAGCTTCATGCGCCTCGATCGCGAGATTAACTACACCCTCGTGCCCCGCTTGTTTCCGGGCGGAGTCCAGACCAAGGACCGCTACATCGGCTTCGAGGTCTACTTCACCCCCGAACTGGACCGCATGATGGGCGTCCGCAACGTCAAGCGCGGCGCGGTTCCGGCAGATGAGCTGCGGGCGACGCTTCGCACCATCGCCGAGAGCGTCATCCCCAACGCTCGTGAGGAGATCGACCGCATCTGGGGCGAGGTAAACCGCGATGACGCCGTGAAGGCGGGTGAGCACGCTCCCATCACGAAGGCGCTCAAGGAAGCGGATCGCACGATGCCGAAGGGTCGGGTCAAGCAGGTTCCCACTCCAAAGCAGCAGGAGCGGGAGTACGAGAACCTTGCAAAGGATGCTGGCCGGAACACGACGGAGGAGGAGAAGGCCGCTTACGTGAAGGAGATCAAGGATCTCCCGTTCGTCATCGAGACGGTCGACATCCCCGGAGACGATCTCTTCCAGCTGACGCACCTCAAGGAGCAGACGATCATCCGGCTCAATGAGCGTCATGTCTTCTACCAGGAGATGTACGAGCCTCTGCAGTTGCTGTCCAAGAACGGAGGCAGCTCGGGCACAGGCCCGGACGCATCGGTGACCGCACGCCGCGCTATCGAAGCCATTACGCTTCTCCTGGTAGCGTACGCGAAGGCGGAGTCCATGCACGAGACTCCGGTGGATCAGTACAAGGAGCTGCGCAAGTGGTGGGGCAGCTTCACGGAGCAGTACCTGACGAAGATCAAGGACGTTCTCTGACGGGAGACTGCGCCGGATGACGAAGGCGGCCGGCTGGGATCGAGTGTCCCAGCCGGCCGCCTTCTGCCCGACGGGTCGTCAGGCGACCGAGAGCTGCACGAAGTTGCTGATGCTCTTCAGATCTCGGCGGCCGTGCAGGTATCCGACTCCGCGGTGGATGTGTACCAGGAGGGTTCGGGACACGGCTTCGTCGGTTGCCTCTTCGCCATCTGTGAGGCATCGCTGCTTCAGGAGCGCCAGGTAGATGTCTCCATGGGCTCCCGCGAAGGTCTTCCAGCTCATCTCGACGTTGGAGTCGGTGACAATGTCCCGTACGAGCGGGGTCGACGGATCACGGAGGGACAATGCCAGCGCCCACCGACACAGGACGTTCCAGTGGCTGATGCCGGTATGCCGCTTGAGCCATACGAGTTGGTCCTTGGCGGTCTGCGAGAGGCGGACTGTCTCAAGCGACATACGCTGCTCCTGAAGTCCACCAGTAGCCGGACTCAACGCTGGTGGCGAGGGTCTTGTCGTCATGCACGAGGGTGTAGGTATGGGCAATGTTGGGCTTGAGCCGCTTGAGGAGCTGTTCGTCGATCTCCTCATCTGTGGAGAGCAGGAGTACCTGCCGACCGGCCTCTGGGAAGTACCGGTCCACGAGGTGCTTCCGGTGCTGGCTGTCCAGGCGTCCGAGGGGGGTGTCGATGATCGTAGGCAGTCGGTTCCCCGCTGCCTTCGCCAGGCCCCACAGAAGCGACACTGCGAGGAGCTGCCGCTCGCCGGCGCTGAGTCGGCGGGGGTCGACCGGCTCGTTGTCCGGGCCGGTCAGGACGAGCGTGTACTTGCTGGTGTCGATCGAGATGTCTCGGATAAGGCCCTGCTTGCGCATGAGGGTGTTGAAGCTCTTAAGAACTGCTGCTTCAACGACCTCGATGTGGTGATCAAGCATCTCGTCGCTGAGTTTGGTCAGTGTGCTGCGGGTCTTGTCCGAGTAGTGGATGACCCGCTTGAGCCATTCCGACCGCCACTCGGCTTCTCGGCGGGACTTGTGGGACCGGTCCAGATCTTCTTTGAGTCGTACGTGCCGGGCTGTGGCCTCGGCATGTATGGCCTCTGCTCGTTTGACCTGTGCTTCGGCCACGGCCACCTTCTCGAGGGCAGCCTGCCGCTCCATCACGAGAGTGCCGATGACCTCGTCGTCGGGTACCGCGTCGACGCGACGCTGGGCGATCTCAAGGTCTTCAGCGAGCTTGCTTGCATCCTTGAGTAGTTCGTTTGCTCGGTTCGTGTCACCGGCCAGAACTTGTTCCAGGGTGATCAGTTGCGTCAACGCATCGTGCGGGAGTCCGAGGTTCTGCGGCAGATCGACGACACCAGCGCGCTTCTTGCGGTCGGCGGCCAACTTCTTCCGTAGAGCCGTGCGCGCCTCGGCAGGCAGCTCCTTGGTGATCTGTTGCAGCAGCCACTTGTCCCGCTGTTCCAGCACGCCGAGGACACGTGAGGCGTCGTCTGCCTCGCGTTCCAGCTCTGCCTGGCGTTTCACTTCTTCGAGCTGCTCCTGGAGCAGAAGGAGGGGAAGAGCGCCTTCTGACAGTGACACGAGCGCCTTGTTCGTGGTCTGAGCCTGGCTCTTGAGAGCATTCCGCGCCGCTTCAAGCTCCTTGCGACGCTCGTACTCGACGCCGCCTGCACGCTCAAACTTGCGCTCACTGTCTTGGAGTTCCTTTTTACATCGATCCAGATCCGACCTCGCAGCGGACGCCATCTGGTTAGCGTCCTCGGCCACCTGCTTGGCGTGGCTGTATTCGTCTTCCTGTTCCCGGATCTTGTCGAGGACATCTTGATGCGCTCCGGAGAGCTGCTGTCGGTTCTCGAACGTTTTCAGGATCTGCCCGAGGCTCTTGACCGCGCTGACACCGAGCAGGG
This sequence comes from Streptomyces chumphonensis, assembly GCF_014779715.1. Classification (GTDB taxonomy): domain Bacteria; phylum Actinomycetota; class Actinomycetes; order Streptomycetales; family Streptomycetaceae; genus Streptomyces; species Streptomyces chumphonensis. Next base: position 827,755 of record NZ_JACXYU010000001.1, on the reverse strand, counting down.
AGTGAATCGCGGACTCGATGACTCGTGCCGCACTTCGCGGGTCAGCGAGTTCCTCGATCTTCTCTCCGTCGAAAAAGAATAGGGCGGCGACGTCAAGGGGAAGGATGGATTCGACGTGGTCTGCCCAAGTCTCGGTGACCGTGCGACTGAACTTTCCGTTTACCAAGACTGTAAGGAATTCACGGAGCGTCTTCTCTCCCGTGAAGAGCCAGTTCCGTACAACTCGGTAGTGCTGCTCCACGCCCTCTACCACGATGGAGAACTCCAATGTGATGGAGGCGCCAGCCTTAGGGTCGGCGTTCCTGTTGATACACTGCTGGAGGTACTCGTTGTACGGGCGGCTACCGCGACCGCTGCATTCAGCTTTGGGTCCGTAGAGGACGAGCTGGATGGCGTCGAGCAGGGTGGTCTTGCCGCAGCCGTTCAACCCTCCGATAAGGACGATGGGACGTCCGGGTTTTGTGCTGAGGTCGAGGCGCTGTTCCCCTTGATACGCCCCGAAGTCGTGCAGGGTGATCTTATGCAGAAGCATTGGTCTTCTCTTCGTCGAACGTGCGGGATTCCACCTGTGGGGCTTTCTCGGCGCGGGCTCCGGAACTCTGCACCTCTTGCTTCAGTTTTGCGAACTCCAGTGCGTCCTGCTCATCCTCGTAGAAGCCCTTCTCGATGACTTTCTCGATGGCTTCGTAGAGCCCTTTACGGCGGGTCTTAGTGCGGTATTCCCGTTCGACAGCCAAGAGCTCGCGGACCATTGTGAAGTGGATTTCGTCGTCGCCGCAGACCTTCTTGAGGAGCTCGATCTCGCTAGCGCGGACGACGAGTTGCTCTTCGAGGTCTTGGCCGGGGAACTTCTCGCCGGTCGCTTCCTCGTAGATTTGCGGCAGGATGTCTTCCACTTCGTGCTTCTTGAAGACCCAGAGTCGGCGGATCTCGTGCAGCTCTTCCATGGTGATGAGTTCGATCGTGCGGGCTTCTTGAGGGCCGTTCTTCCGTACGTATGCCTGGGCCTCAAGGAGCTTGCGCAGCCAGTCCGCGCGCGCCTTCTGCGTATACGGGCCCTGGATGATGCGGTCGTTGAAAAGCTGCACTCGCCCGTTCATGCGCCGGAAGTCGCGTGTCTCCTTCTCGCTGGAGACGTCATCGAGCTCGTTGCGCAGGGCGAGCAGTGGGAGCATCCATCGCTTCTGCTCGGGGTCGTTCTGGATCATGGCGGTCATGGACTTGTCCTGGTCCACGAGAGTGCAGGTCCAGCAGCCGAACCGGCTGTCACCACAGGAGGGTGTGGTGTCGTCGACGACGAGGGGGCACTCCGAGTCGCTGGAGGCACCCTGGTACATCGTGAGCAGGTCCTTGTTGTTGTATCCCCAGGGGTTGGCCTGCTGCATGAGGAACGCCCAGACCTCGTCGTTGGTCCAGTCCTCGATAGGGCTGTACACAAGCGAGTTGGGTAGATTGCCGTTGGGTGAGAGGCGGTCGCGTACACGTCCCTTTTCGTGCTTGGCCATGGCACGGGCACGGGCCTGGCTCTCCGCCTTACGGATTCCCAGCACAAGGATCGCTTCGCCGTGCCGGCGTACCACCGAGCGGATGAAGCGGTTCGACGGCTTGATCTTCATGCGCTCGGTGCACCACCGGAACTTCGGCCGGGGCGCCGGATATCCGCGGCCGATGAGGTTCACCCAGAAGGTGTCTTCGACCTTCGGGGTGAGGCGGTGGGGCTCGATAGGCAGATCCTGTTCGGTCGCTGCCTTCTTCATCGTGTCGAGGGATTGGGAGACCCAGGAGGCGACGATGGGGTTTTCGACGAGTGTGTCAGTGCTGATGACATGCACAGGCTTGGTGCGCTGCGCGGCGGGAAGTTCCTTCAAGGCGAGCCAGACGAGCTGAAGGACGGCAGTTGAGTCCTTGCCTCCGCTGTAGCCGATTACCCAGGGCACCTCGTCCGCGCTATAGAGCTCGCGAACCTCCTCGGTCAGCTCGCTCACGACTTCGGAGAGACCGCGTCCCTGGAAGGGGACAGTCCGTGTGGCGGTGCTCATGAATCTCCTCGCACGTATGCTTCTTCTACACGCTGTTCTTCTGGACTGAGCTGCAAGACCATATGCCGCCGAAGGTAGTTGACCGTAAGGGCCAGGTTCTGATGACTCTTCGATACGCGGCCACCGACGAGAGCCCGGCCCTCCCAGTCGGTGTTGCTTCGGGACCAGTCGACCGTCTTCAGACGGTTCAGTTTTGACTTCCAGCTCTTCTGCGTCTGTGACTCCCTCAGCAGCGTGTTGCCGATTCTGCCGAGCGCGTGCAGGGCGATGCCATGGCTGTGGATAAAGTCGCGACGCACTTCGGGAGCGGTCATCTCACGGCCTCGCACCAGTGCCCATTCGGGCACGACCGTATCGACTGCCTCCCAGTACAGGCCAGCGAGTGCTTCCGCCCGCTCCTTGTCGACCTTGAGACCTTGGAGGAGGGACTGGGTGGCGTAGTAGACGGCGCTGAGGGTGAAGAGCTTGCGGGACCGCTGGGACAGAGTGCTGTTCTCCATCTCGACGTGCCCCTTGAAGACAGGGGACTTCATCGCGAGCAGACGCGCGATGATGGCGAGGTCGTCGCGGTGGTCGTAGAGGACTCCGATCGACCTGGCCGGGCGGACGGCGTGGCGGTTTAGGTCGGCGAACATCTGCTGGCAGCGGGCAAGTCCGGCGTCGTAGAAGAAGACGACGGCGATCGTCTCCTCACCGAGATCTGGGTTCTCCTTGAGGGCCTGCTCGATGGCTGCGCGGCGGTGCTGCCCGTCATTGATGAGGAAGCGGGCTGCCATGGGGATGCGCAGCTGACCGGCGCGCATGCCCACACCGGAGTCCCCGATGCTCTGGAAGTGCATCTCACCGTCGACGGAAGCGGTGAGGGCACTGAAGACGTAGTCGTCCGGATTGTCCACAATGTACCGGGTAAGGGCGGGGAGTCTCCCCTTGTTCAGTACCCGTTGGGCCCGCACTTCGGGGGCCAGTTCGTCTTCGTCGAAGAGGAAGATCTTCGGAATGAGACGAAGCGGACACATGGATACATAGAACTCACGCCCGGCCTGTACCCCTCGAATGGCTGGAAAGATGTAGTCGAAGCCAGAGGATGTGGCGGTGTCAGCGAGCTGCGAAGGTGACGGTGATCCCACCTACGTAACGGTATCGTACTTGTACGTCATTCAGAACACGTACGGCCTGCGTGGCTTTAACGAACAGAAGTGTGGTGGACCCCATGGTTACGTACCTTGATGCGGCAGCGACGACTCGCGTGGATCCGCGAGTGGCCGAGGTCGTCCTGTACTGGATGACCGAGGAGTTCGGCAACGCCGGCAGTCGCACCCACGAGTACGGGACTCGTGCGAAGCGTGCTGTCCAGCAGTCCCGCCAGCACCTCGCTGGCACGTTCAACGCAGACCCGGATGAGCTGATCTTCACAAGTGGCGCCACCGAGAGCAACAACATCGCCCTGTTGGGGCTCGCGGCGCACGGTGAGGCGACCGAGCGGCGTCACATCATCACCTCTGCGGTCGAGCACAAGGCCGTCATCGAGCCACTGGAGCACCTGCAGACCCGTGGCTTCGAGGTTGACTTCATCGAGCCCGGCGCGTCGGGGCGGGTCACGGTGGAAGCAGTCATGGAGCGGCTTCGCCCGGACACGCTGCTGGTGTCTCTGATGCACGTCAACAACGAGACCGGCGTCGTTCAGCCAGTCGCTGAGCTGGCGAGCAAGATCCGTGAGACGGAGACCTTCTTCCATGTCGATGCCGCTCAGGGCTACGGGAAGTTGACGCAGGACCTGACGGCCCCGATCGATCTGATCAGCGTGAGCGGTCACAAGATCGGCGCCCCCAAGGGGATCGGGATGCTCCTTGCACGGCATCGGGGTTGGGACGCGATCCCGTTGAAGCCGATCATGTTCGGAGGCGGTCAGGAGCGAGGGCTGCGGCCCGGCACGCTTCCTGTCCCGTTGATCATGGGGCTTGTGGAAGCAGCGAAGCTCTTCCACAAGGAGCACGCCCGGTGGCTGAAGGAAGCCTCCGCGTTCCGTGACCGCCTGCTGGAGGCACTGGGTAAGACCCGCTTCACTGTGAACGGCGACCAGGAGCACACCCTCCCGCACATCCTGAACCTGTCCTTCGACGGGGTGGACGCTGAAGCACTGATCGTCATGCTCAAGGACCAGGTCGCAGTCGCCACGGGGTCTGCCTGCACGAGCGCCTCGTACACGCCGAGCCACGTACTCACCGCCATGGGCTTGCCGGCAGAGGTAGCCTCGAACGGGCTTCGCCTCTCGTGGTTCCCCAGCCAGACGACCGAGCTGGATCCGGCTGATCTCGTGGAGACCATCAAGAGGCTTCAGCCGGACACGGCTTGACCTCACGAGGACGTGCGCCGCACCAGGCGGTGCCCCCGGAGCTGGCCCCCACAGCGGATGAGTTCTGCCTCCCAGCCGTTCTCTGTGCCGATGAGGTGCGGTGATTCGACAGGCCTGCGCGCACCTCTGATGCGGTCAGTCTCTTGTACCGGTCGACGTCGCGATCGTCCGGAGCGAGGAACTCGTGCTTGCGGTGGAACAATGGGCGGTTCACGGAGTCTGCGTAAGAGGTGTGGGAGGTCTCAAGGCTCTGCAGGTCTACCTGGTACGAAGAGCGGATGCGGGGATGCGGGTCCTTGTCGAAGTCGGGGTAGTTGAGCCAGCTCACGGTACGTCCTCGGTGCCGGAGCTTGGCCACGGTCCACTCCGACGGGCGGCCGGCTGCGATCGATGCGCAGTACTCGTAGAGGCGTAGCACGGTGGGCATGCGGTCGACGGCCCGGCGGTGCACGTATGGGGCGGTTGGGGTCAGCTTCCCCACCGCGGAGGCGTTCATGGCCCCGCGATGTATGTGTCGTCGCGAAGCTTCAGCAGGAGGCGGTCGGCGCGCTGGCACGCTTCCTTGTACGACGTGAAGAAGGCGCGGACGTTGAGTTGGACACTCAGGGGCAGGCTGCTGAAGGGCCCTCGGCCGTTGAAGAGTTCGACGGCCAGAAAAAGCAGCGTGTTCAACGTGCTCTGTTTGCCGCCTCCTTCGACCTTGGCCTGGTCTGCGGAGTCACGGACGAGTCGACGGATCTCGTTGGGACGCAGTTGGCCGAGGAGTTCGGCCATCGGCTGGGGCACCTCTTCCATGGGGGGGGCAGCCGACCGCGCCGCTCGGCATGATCCACGATGGCGGCGATAGCTGATGCCGTGTCCTCGGAAGCGAGCCATTCCTTGTCGGGGATGATGCGCCGCGCGAGGTAGCTGAGTCGCGCTGTCTCATCCTTGAACGCATACACCATGCCGGGAGTTGCCGAAACGGTGCGGACTCCGGTGACTTCCTCGACGTAGTTGCGCAGTTCACTGGCGCCGAAGAGGTGTTGGAACGTCTGCCGGCTAGTGAGCAACCCGTCGCCGAATGCCTCGCCGCGGACCTTGGACTTCTCCCACGTGAGCCGGGCCGATGCGATCAGGACAGTTCCCGCGAGGTCCCAAGCCGCTTTGAGGGTCTTTCGCCGTTCCTGAGGGTCCTCGATGACGTTGAGGACGTACGTCAACAGTTCGACGTCAGCGGGCTGCAGCACGGTGTCCGGCTGGTAGAAGGGATCCCAGCCCGTGACGTGGCAGTCCAGTTGCCGGAGGGCACGCACATCCCCGCCATGTCCGCAGCCGTAGTCCAAAACCGTGCGTCCGGGGCTGACCTGTCTGTCGATAATGGCTGCCGCGCGGGGACGGACAGGCTCGCTCGACTGATTGCCGTCAGCCGACGTTCACTGGCCCAGGTCCTTTGCTCCATGTCCACGCCTCTGCCCAATTCCATGTAGTCCGGAGAGTATCGGGCACGGTAGAGATGCCGTTCCAGAACTGGAGCCTTGTCCCCCTGCCGAGCGTCACCAGCACGGGTCCGGAGCAGCGCGGGGCGGTGGCTACGACCTCGCCGTGCAGCAGCCCGGGAGGAAAGATCCGGTCACGGCGATCCCTGATGTGCTGCCGCTCGAATTCGGTGGCGCGGAGGCAGCTTGAACGGTGCTGCACGTTACGCTGGGGAGCGGTGGCTGACCTGCGAAAAGCCCTTCGGCTCTACCTCCGGTACGAGAGGTGAGAACGTTGCTCCGGTAAGGCTCTCCGCTGCGTGCGGGGTCCAGACCTCGACTTGTCCCGCTGCTCAACCTGCGTAGATCTGTGCAGACACCCCCACGTGACTCCCTCGGGAGGGCTCTCGGAGGACCTCCAGGGGACACGCAGGGGACGGAAGGACCCGGAAGGATCAGGAAAGCCTGCACAGAGCCAGAACGGCAAAATTCCTCTGACCTGCAGTTATGGGAAAGACGGGGCAAGAGCCGGGGCGGATCGGAACAGCCGAAAAGGACTCATAATCCGTCGGCCGTGGGTTCGAGTCCCACCCGCCCCACTCCAGGGCTCCACGATGGGAATCTACCGACCGGCACAACGAGTGGTGAGCGGTCGGGGAACGGGCGGGTGCGGACCTTGCGAAGATCAGCGGCCGGCCCGCTGTCGGCTCGAGCAGCAAACAATCACACATGACGAAGCCCCCGACCAGCCGCAGCTGAACGGAGCTCGACTGTGTCACCGACGGCTCGTGCTCGCCGCCCGGCTGCTCGCGACGAGCGCGGGCGGCCCCTCCCGCCGCCGTCGGCCCGTGTCCGACACGGATCGCCTCATGCCGCGACACCGGCTGCGCATCTCCGTGATGATCGACCCATGTGGGTCGGCCCCGGCGGCGCACTGTCGACTCGGAGGGGCCAAGCTGGGCCAGGCAGGAGGAGGCGTTACCCCGCGCGTGCGGGGATGCTCCGGGGGTCGGGGCCGGTGAGCACGCGCGGAGTCGGTTGCCCCGCGCTCGGGAGGGCAAGACCTACCCAACGTTGGGTAGGTCTTGCCCTCCCGAGCGCGGGGACGCTCTTGACTGCGTCTGCAGGGGGCTGGCCGTCGGGTGATTCGCTCGGCGGTCCAGCCATCCTGTTTTTCCCACTACTCGAACTTGCGCCCAACGAGGAGGCCCCCGCCCAGCCAGAGCTGAGCGGGGGCCTGGGCGTCCGGCTACTGGGTCGGCTGACCGGCGCCGGGACACATGGCCCGATCACCGGCGGGCTGGTGGGGCGGGCAGGGAGTGCCGGGTGGGACGCTCACCCGGGCCCCGCAGGAGCCGCAACCGGACTGGTCAGACATGACTACCTCCTTGATGGATGGTGGTGCAGGTCCGTGCTCAGTGGTGCCTTACGCACGCCCGTCGGTGGTTCAGCGGACGACGCGGGCGTAGATCCTCGCCGTGTCGGCGAAGAAGAAGCTGGCCCCCTCGTTGCCGTCCCGGTTGTCCGGCCGAGAGGACCAGATCACGACATCGACGAGTTCGCGGGAGCCGGAGCGGGCGACGAGCTCGGCGATGAACCGTTCCTCGGGCAGACCACCTGCCGGTACCCGGTCGACGTCGAACGGCTGCTCGGCCTCGGTGACGCGCTCGGGCTCGGTGAACTTGTCCCCGTCGCGGGACTGCGCGATGAACTGGAAGCGCATCTCGCGGCCGTCCACGCGGACAGCCAGCCCGTACGGGTACCGGTCGTCTCCGGCCTCCTTCAGCGTGGTGACGGTGCCGACCCTGGGGTCGTTCTTGGCCAGATCCAGGACGAGGGCCTCGAAACGCTGGGGTCGCATGGTGGTCTTCCTTCCGTCGGCGGCACGTCAGTCTACGAACGCCGTCGGACGTGGGTGGGCGTCGCCGGGCGGACGTCGCTGCGTGTCAGACACCTCGGCGGAGCTGGCCAGCCCTGTCCGGCTCGGGACGGGTGAAGTCACCTCAGCACCTGCCGTCCGGCTCCACAGCGGTGGAAGAAGCGTGTATCCGGTGGCGGCATGAGTGGGTGCCCGCTCGTCGAGCGGTTCGCGGCAGGGTCAGTGCGGCCCCACCCGCTCCTGAGGTCGTGCACTCATGCCCCTCACACGGGCCGTCCGCGCTCCCACAGCTCCTCGGTGCTCTGCGCGAAACGGTCGAACATGCCGTCGTCCTGGTGGCGGCGGAGGTGCATCATTGGGGAGTCGTGGCCCACCAGCCGTGCCAGATGCGGCGTGACCAGCATCTGATCGTCGAAGCGGAACAGCGACAAGCCGACGTGGTGGGGCGCGTCCAAGGTGCTGCTGAAGCGGGCCTCGATACCCTCCGGAGAGCCGAGCTTTTCCAGCGCCTCAAGGGATACGCGGATGCGTGTGGAGACCGAGAGCGTCACGTCCTCGATCTCTTCCCGCTGTCGGGTGACATCGCCGGTGGGGTCACCCAGGAGGAACCGTACGCGGCAGCCCCGACCCGCCTTGGTGCGCAACGTGGACGGGAAACCGGGCTGCGAGGTCCACAGGAAGTAGTTCGTGTACCCGGCGAAGACGATGTCCTGCTCGGCGGCGTGGATCAGCTCGGCCCACACCGATGTGGGACAGGCTGAGCGATACGGATACACGCTGACCACTTCACGGTCCGGTCCGGTCTTGACGACCGTTTGCATCGCCTTCGGCCACAGCATCGGCTCATCAACCCCCAGCACTTCGGCCACGTCCGCGCGGTTCCTCGCGTGCGGGACGAGTTCGGCGTTCCCCAACCACCGTTCCACAGTCTTGGCTGTGACACCCACGTGGGTTGCCAGCTGACGGGGTGACAACTTCCTCTCGCTCATAGCCCGGCGCAGCGCAGCGTTCAAGGCCCCTCCATGGGTCGTTTGGGCGTTTTCGAACCTACCGCCCGGACGGCCCAGCCCGCTGCCTCATGACCAACTCGATGACCTCAGCACACAGCGATGATCTGTTTACTGAAAAGTTGCGAGCAGGGGATCACCGAACATGGCGACACTTGGACATGCTGACGAGCTTCCGTTTCCTCGGGGAACGCTGGTGCATGACGCGTGCACGGGGCGGACCGGACAACTGATGGGGGTGCTGGTGGAACGGGCCGATGACGGTCAGGTCGTGAGTCGGCAGGCTTATCTCCGTCCGGTGGGTGGCGGGCGCGAGTGGGAGGCGCCGGTTGTACGGATTCAGGCGGCTGTGTCGTGATGCTCTGTGCGAACGAGGGAGATGCGGGCGACGAGACGCAGCCGGCTCCCGAGGACGACCTGAGCCGCCGGTGCGACGAGTTGAGCAAGGCCATCCGCAAGCATTTTGAGGAGCTGGGCCGATGAGCCGGGCGACTTACCGCTTCCGGAGCTTTGTCGTGCGGCCGGACGCGGAGCCCGACGTGGAGCCGGTGGCGTACGCCATGCAGTGCGCCGTCTGCGGGGAGTTCGGTCCGGAGGAGGCCGACGCCACGACGGCGTCCGGTTGGGCCTTGGTGCACCTCCGCGGGTTTCCGGAGCACTTCACGTATCGGCATGTGCTCCGCCTGCCGTACCGGATGGTGCCGGGGGAGTGGCTGTGACCATGAAGCCGGGGGGCGACGACCGTTGGGTGTGGGGGCCGTGCTGGGGTTGGTGCGGTCGGCACCGTGCGCGCGTTCTGCGGATCGGCGTTGCCGAGACAACGGGCTACGTCATCGCTGACGTCTACTGTTGCGCCCCCTGCATCGCTGGACTACACGACCGCGTCGTCGCCAACGCTCGGCCGTGATGGCCCAGCTCAGCAAGAAATGGGTTTGTCCGGGCGCAGGGGCAACATATCTGCATGGGCGAACCTGAGCCGTTAGACGACCTGTTGGACGATCTGCGGGAAAACGTGGCACGCCGCAATCGGGCGGAGGCAGCCGAGAGGCTGGCCGTGCGTGGTGAGCGGGGTGAGTTCGCCGTTGCGGCTCGGGCGAGTGCAGACGCGAAGCGTGCTCGGCGGGCAGCCTTGGACTGATCGCGTACGGGCCCGAGGCGGTATCGGTCGGGCAGAGCGGAATAGGTCCCGGCTGTGGTGACGCCGGGGTGCGGCCGGTGTCCGGTCCGACAGCGAGTTTCTGCCGGAGGGACGAGACGGGGTGGGTGGGGGTTGCTAGGTTGGCGTGCGTGTCGAGTCCTGAGGCGGAGAGAAGCGGGCCACCGGTGATCCGGTGGCTGACCGCGTGACCCCCTGACGACCCCTGCTTCCTCCGGCCCCGCGCCGGGCAGCGCGTCGCGCCGATCGCCACGGATCCACCGCATCGCGGGAGCACGTCCGGAATCCGTCCGGGACGCTCCCACGCGACCACCGACCTTCCGTCCGTGCGTCGTGCCCCCTGTTCTGCGATGTCGTGGGAGCTTCTGCATGCCGTTCGCCGTCTACGTTCTCGGGCTGGCCGTCTTCGCCCAGGGAACGTCCGAGTTCATGTTGTCCGGGCTGGTCGAGGACCTGGCCGCCGATCTGGGCGTCTCCTTGCAGGCCGCCGGTTCGCTCACTTCCGCCTTCGCCGTCGGCATGGTCGTCGGCGCGCCGCTCGTCGCGATGCTGAGCCTGCGGTGGCCACGCCGCCGGGCGCTGCTCGCCTTCCTCGTCACCTTCCTCCTCGCCCACGTCGTCGGTGCGCTCACCGACAGCTTCGAGGTTCTCTTCGTCACCCGGGTCGTCGCCGCCCTGGCGAACGCGGGCTTCCTCGCGGTCGGTCTCGCGACGGCGGGGAGCCTGGCGGGCTCCCGTGCCAAGGGGCGGGCGACGTCGGTGCTCCTGAGCGGAGTCACGCTCGCCTGCGTCGCGGGGGTTCCCCTCGGGGCCGTCCTGAGCGAGGTGTGGGGCTGGCGTTCGGCCTTCTGGGGCGTCGCGCTCCTCTCCGCCCCCGCCGTCCTGGCGGTGCTGCGGTCCGTTCCGGCGACGCCCGTCGACCCTGCGGCTCCCCGCGTCCGTCACGAGCTGCGGGCGTTCCGTGCGCCTCGGCTGCTGGTGATCCTCGGTCTGGGCGCGTTGGTCAACGGAGCGACGTTCTGTTCGTTCACCTACCTCGCGCCCGTCTTCACCCATGTGACGGCGCTGGGCTCCGGGTGGGTGCCCGCCGTGCTGGCGCTGTTCGGCATCGGGTCCTTCGTCGGGGTCAACGTGGGTGGACGGTTGGCGGACGCGCGTTCCGGGCAGGTGCTCGCGGTCGGTGGGGCGGCGTTGCTGGTGGGCTGGCCGGTCTTCGCGCTCACCGCCGCGAACCCGGTCGTTGCGCTGATCCTCGTCTTCGTCCAGGGGGCGCTCTCCTTCGGCGTGGGCTCGACGCTCATCGCACGGGCCCTGTACACGGCGTCGGACGCCCCCACGCTGGGCGGCGGCTTCGCCACGGCGGCGCTCAACGTCGGGGCCGCCGCCGGGCCGGCGTTGGGCGGTCTCGCGCTGGGCGGCGGCCTCGGCCACCGCTCGCCGCTCGTGGTGAGCGCCGTGCTCGTCGGCGTCGCCCTGGCCGTGGCGGGGGTGGCGCGGGGTGCAGGGGTCCTCGGCGCCACGGAGTTCGGTCGGACACGGGAGCGGTCGGATGTGCGTGCGCTCAGGTAACCCTCTGAAGTGGTCTGTTGCCGAATGGGTGAGCACGCGCTACGGTCTGCGTGCTTCCGGAGGAAGTACGTTCCAGTCCCCCCACTGCGACCGCTTCGCGCGGTCTCTGGAGCGCGCCCGGAGACAGGACTCCAGGGGGGACGGGGCGGACGCCCGCGTCGCCCGTACGTACAGACGAGAGGTACCCGTGAAGCTCAAGAACTCCCTCGGCGTGGCCGCCGGCGCGGTGGTCCTCGCCGTGCTGCCGACGACTGCTCAGGCACACGACGGCAACCACCCGTTCACGAACTGCACCGAGGCGTACGAGTCCGGCCACGCGAACATCCCGCGGGGCGACGAGCACTACGGCTCGCACCTGGACCGCGACCGGGACGGCATCGGGTGCGACCAGCCGCCCTCGGGCTTCGTGCCCGTCGAGGAGCAGGTCGTCGTCGAGGACACGACGGAGCCGACCTCCGCCCCGGAGGAGCCGACGGGCGGGGAGGGGGCGGAGGACGCCACGGAGCTGGCCGAGACCGGCGGCGACGACGACACCCCGTACCTGGTGGGCGGGGGTGCCGCCGTCCTGCTGGCGGGGGCCGGCCTGGTCGCCCTCGGCCGCCGCCGGGCGAAGGGCTGAAGCCCGGCGCTCCCTACGGCTTCTCCGGCTGCAGGTTGTAGAGGCCGTTCAGTTTGCGGAAGGCGACCTTGTAGAGGGAGTCGGCGAGCATGAGGGGGCGGCGCAGCATCTTCGGGTGGTACAGCCAGAAGTTGAGGTTGATGTTCAGGCCGTCCATCGCGTCGACCTGATGCCACCAGCCCATGGGGAGGTACAGCATCTGGCCCGGCTCCAGGACGATGTCCCGGCGCCGGGCCAGCGCGGCCGCGAGCCTGGGGTAGCGGCCGAGGTCGGCGTGGTCGACGCGGACGCTCCTGGAGGTGTTGGCGTAGCCGTGCAGGGGTGAGCGGACGTAGTAGTTCCGGAAGCCCGGGGGCATCACGACGAACCGCTTCCGGCCTTCGAGCTGGATGTTGAAGTTCTCCAGGTCGTCGAAGTGGTTGCGGGACCGCATTCCGCCGTAGTTCACCCACAGGTTCGCCGAGTTCAGCGGGGCCCGGTAGTCGAACATTCTGGTGGTGTCGAAGCCGAGCAGTGCGCTGATCGTCTCCGCGTGGTGCTTGATGTTGGAGACGACGCGGTAGGTGCCGTCCGTGTTCGAGGTGTAGGGCTCCTTCTCGAAGAATTCCCGCAGGGGTATTTTCGAGACCTCGGCGCGTGTTTCGTTCTCCTTGGTGCGGTCCTTCCGGACCAGTGTCACCGTGGCGTCCCCGAGCTTTTCCAGAACGGCGGTGCGGTAGTGCCCGGGGTCGGGGGAGGGGAGGATGTCGATCACCGCGGGGGTGTCCGCCCTGATGACGGCTTCCGGGCCCCAGGCCAGGAATTCGTCAAGGCTCAACCGGGGATAGGGAACGCTCTTGATGCCGAAGTACGCGGTATCGGTGTCGCTCATCAGGAAATCCCCCCTCTGTGACGGTGACCGCGCTGCGGGGTGGAGTGCCCGCTCCTGGCGAGCAGGTGTCCGCCGCGCGGCCCCCGGGTGCCATGCGTATAGACACTATGGCACGGCACGCACACCTTAAACGATCAAGAGGGCGATCTCCAGCCCTGGTCAGGGGTTGTTCCGCCAGGCCGAACCGACATGCCGCCCCTCGGCGTCGCCCACCTCGGGCCGCGTCGGCGCGGAGCTACCCGAGGTCGGGCCCGGGCCACACGAGGGTGGTGGCGCCCCAGGTCAGCCCGCCGCCGAAGGCGGTCATGAGGACGCGGTGCCCCGGGGTGAGCGTGCCGTCCTGCGCGGCCTGGGAGAGCAGGAGGGGGATCGAGGCGGCGGCGGTGTTGCCGACCCGTCCGATGTTGTGCACGCACCGCGCCGTCGGGATGTCCAGCTCCGAGGCGACGAAGGAGGTGATGCGGGCGTTGGCCTGGTGGGCCACGAGCCGGTCCACCGTCTCCAGCGACCAGCCCGCGGCCGCCACCGCGCTCCGGGACGCCTCGCCCATGCGCTCGACGGCCTGCCGGAAGACCTCCCGGCCCCGCATCCGGAAGTAGCCGTCGGGCGCGGTGTCCGCCGGTCCGTCGGCGCGGCGGCGGGAGCCGCCCGCGTCGACGGCGATCAGCTCGCGGCGTCCCCCGTCGCTGCCGAGCACGACGGGTCCGATCGCCCCGGGCTCCTCGGCGGAGCCGCGCCGCAGGACGACCGCCCCCGCGCCGTCGCCGAAGATCGGCACGGTGGTGCGGTCCTGCGGGTCCAGGAGGGTGGAGAACGTCTCGGCCGCGATGAGGAGCACGCGCTCCGCGGTGCCCGCCGCGATGAGTCCGGCCGCCGTGGCGAGGCCGTAGAGGAAGCCGGTGCACACGGCGGAGACGTCGAAGGCGGCGATGCCCGTCATGCCGAGGCGGGCGGCGACGTCCGGGGCCGTGGCGGGGCAGGGGTGGTCGGGCGTCGTCGTGGCGAGGACGAGGGCCTGGACCTCACCGCCGCCCGCCGACTTCAGCGCCCGGGCGCCCGCTTCCACCGCCAGGTCGGAGGTGGCCGTGTTCGGGCCGGCCAGATGCCGGGTGGAGATGCCGGTGCGGCTGCGGATCCACTCCTCCGAGGTGTCGAGCCGCGAGCTCAGCTCCTCGTTGGTCACGACCGTGGGCGGGAGCCAGTGTCCGAGGCCGCAGAGCACCGCCGCCCGGTCTGCCGGGGCGGTGGTGGGCGGTCCGTCGGCCGTCATCGACGCGTCCCGGAGCGAAGGGAGTTGCGGAGTATCCGTCGCACAGCGCTTACCTCGCCCGTTCGGTCGGTCGTGTCGGCGATCAGTGTAGAGCGGACGGCCGGCGATCCGCAGGTCAGCGCCGTGCGCGCGGCGCGGGCGGCGGCGTCACCCGGGTAGGATGACGACGGCCGCCCCACCCCCGCCCCGAATGCGGGGTGCGGGAACACCGTGAAGGTCCTTTCACCAAAAGCACGTTGATCATGTGGTGGTCCGTCAGTACGCTCGGGCATATGACGCTCAAGGCGCTTACCGCCGCTCAGGCCGAGCAGTTCAGCCGGGACGGTTACTGCATAGTTCCGGGCTTTCTGAGCCCGGAGGACATCACGTACATCAAGGCGTACTACCAGCGTGCCGCCGCGGCCGAGTCCGCGTCGGCCTCCGCTGCGGACGGTACGGCCTGGGATCAGGACGGAAGCGCCGCGCCGGTGCTGCGCCGTGTTCCGGCGCCTTTCGACAACGACGCCGGTTTCCGCGGGATATTCGGTTCTCCGCGTGTTCTTGATCACGTCGAGGATCTGATGGGGCCCCGCATCTACCTGCACTCCTCCAAGCTCATTTTCAAGCCCGCGAGAAGTGGGCGCCGCAAACCGATGCACCAGGATCTCGCGTACTGGACGGACCTGTCGGCGCGGCAGCTCACCCTCTGGTGCGCGATCGACCCGGCGACGCCGGAGCGCGGCGGCATCGAGCTGCTCCCCGGCTCGCACAAGCAGCTTCTGCCGCACGAGGACCTGGACGACTACCAGGTGCGCGAGAACACCCTGGACCTGAGCACGGTCGAAGCGGCCGTCATGGAGCCCGGCGACGCGCTGTTCCTGGACGTCCTGACGGTCCACGCCAGTGCGCGCAACCGCTCCGACCACGACCGGCTCGCCTCGGTCGTCAACTACTACTCGGAGCCGAAGAACGCGACGCAGGTCTCGCGCTACGGCTCGACGCGTCCGCTGCGCGACGCGCCGCTTCCGCAGAACTCCTAGGCGGTCACTCCTCCATGGTCTCCAGCCGGGCCGAAGACGGCCCCGTCGTGCTCGGGATGTCGTGCAGCCACGACGCCTCGGCGTGTCTCCTGCGCGGCGGGCAGGTCGTCGCCGCCATCCAGCTCGAACGGCTCACGCGCGTCAAGCGGGACGGCCGCCCCTACCTCAACACGCGGCTCGCCGCCGACTACTGCCTCGACGCGGCGGGGCTCACGCCCGACGACGTGGACCTCTTCGCGTTCAACACCCAGAACCTGGTCCCAAGTCAGGTGGGGCTCAACTTCCCCTTCGCGGACGAGAGCTTCGACCTGTTCGATCCGGTGGGTGAGCGGTCGGTGTTCGTCTCGCACCACCTGGCCCACGCCTTCGCGACGTTCTTCTCCAGCCCGTTCGACCGGTCGGCCGTCTGGGTGGTGGACGGCTCCGGCGGCAGCGTGATCGGCGCCGACGACCTCCTCCTGCGGGGGCCCGAGCTCGCCGCGTACGCCAACACGCCGATGCCGGTGCCCCGGCCGCCGTACCACGTGGAGTCGGCGTACGTCTTCGACCGGAGCGGCTACCGGCTGGTGGACCGTGCCATGGCGGCGTCCTTCCACCCCATGTGCGGGTCCTCCTCGCTGGGGGAGACCTACGCGGCCGTTTCCCAGTACGTCTTCGGCGACTGGCAGGAGGGCGGGAAGCTCATGGGGCTGGCCCCCTACGGCGACCCGGCGCGCTTCGGGGCGAGTCTGCTGACCCGGGACGACGACGGGGTGTCCCGCTTCGGCAGCGTGTGGAAGCAGGACCTTCGCCGGGCCAACCGGCGGGGCGGCCCCATGGAGTACCGCGACCTGGCCGCGCGGGTGCAGGCCGACCTGGAGGTGGCGCTGACCGAGCGGGCCGCCCGGGTGCTGGAGCGGACCGGTGAGCCCGACCTGGCCTACGCCGGCGGGGTGGCGCTCAACAGCGTCGCGAACCAGCGCATGGTGCGGGAGTCGGGCGTGCGCCGTTTCTACGCCATGCCGGCCAGCCACGACGCGGGTGTCTCCGTGGGTGTCGCGGCGGCCGCGCACTACCTGCTCACCGGTGAGACCAAGCGGGGCCAGGTGCCGCACGACTTCCTGGGCCGCCCCTACCGGCCCGAGGAGGTCGAGGCCGCGCTGGGGGAGCGCGGCGGGTTCCTGGACGTCGCCGGGTACGCGCAGCGGCAGGTCGTCGAACGGCTGGCCGCCGGGCAGGTGGTCGGCTGGTTCGAGGGCGGTTCCGAGTTCGGGCCGCGCGCGCTCGGCCACCGCTCCATCATGGCCGCGCCGTTCGAGCGCGAGACCTGGGAGCACCTCAACCGTTCGATCAAGTACCGGGAGGAGTTCCGGCCCTACGCCCCCATCGTGCCGGTGGAGGTGGCCGATCGGTTCTTCGACATGGGCCCGGATCCGGAGAGCCCGTACATGCTGCGGGTCGTGCCGGTGCGCCCCGAGTGGCGGGACCGCCTCGGCGCCGTGACGCACGTCGACGGATCGGCCCGCGTCCAGACGGTCGACCGCGTCCGCAACCCGCGCTGGCACGCGCTGCTCACCGCGTTCGGCGAGCGGACGGGCGTGCCGGTCCTCGTCAACACGAGCATGAACGTGCGCGGGGAGCCGATCGTCGAGACGCCCGCGCAGGCCGTCGACGTGCTGCTGGCGACGCAGATGGACGCGCTGGTGATCGAGGACCGCGTCGTGGCCCCCGTCCCGCCGCCCTCCGGTGCCGACGCGCTGGAGGACTGCCTGCCGGCCCGGGCGCCGGGCGTGGAGCTGAGTGCCGCGGTCGGCGAGGACGGGCCCGCCTACCGGCTCACCAGCCGGCCCCGGGGCGGTCCGGGCGTGGAGCTGACGTCCTCCGCCTTCCTGCTGCTCGCGCACGCCGACGGCGCCACCCCGCTGCGCGACCTGCTGAAGACGCACTGTCCGGAGGCGGCGCAGCGCGCGGAGGCGCTGCGCGTCGTGCGCGGGCTCTTGGCGGACCGGCTGCTGCTGGCGCGGGGGAGGTCGCTCGCCGATGCCCCGCAGTGAACCCCTGAGGGTCGCCGTCCTCGGTGCCGGGCTCATCGGCATCGACCTCGTCACCAAGATCCAGCGGTCCCCGGCGCTGAGCTGTGAACTGGTGGTCGGGCGCACCGAGGAGACGCGCGGTCTGCGGCACGCCGCCGCGCTGGGCTGCGCGACGGCGGCGGGCGGCGTGGACGCGCTGGTCGCCGGGCGTGAACCGTTCGACGTCGTCTTCGACGCCACCAACGCGACGGCGCACGCCGAGCACTGGGCCCGGCTCGAGCCGCTCGGGACGCTGCTGGTCGACCTCACGCCGAGCCGGGTGGGCCACATGGTCGTGCCCACGGTCAACGGCGCCGACGCGCTGCTGCACCGCAACGTCAACCTGGTGAGCTGCGGGGGCCAGGCCTCCGTGCCCGTCCTCCACGCGCTCGCGCGCCTGTGCCGGCCGCGGTACCCGGAGTACGTCGAGGTGGTCACCACGGCCGCGAGTGTCAGCGTGGGCCGGGCCACCCGCCTCAACCTGGACGAGTACATCGCGACGACGGAGACGGCCGTGCGCACGTTCACCGGTGTCGCCGACGTCAAGGCCATCGTCAACCTGAGCCCCGCGCGGCCACCCGCACCGTTCCGCGTCGCGATGTCCCTCGTCGTGCCCGGCGCGGACGAGGACACCGTCGCGGCGCACGTCGAGGCCGCGGCCGCCGAGGTGCGCCGCCACACCCCCGGCTACCGGGTGACCGCCTGCACCGTCACCGACGAGCGGATCTTCGTCGCGGTCGAGGTGACGGCCGCGGGGGACCGCATTCCCCGGTACGCGGGGAACCTGGACATCATCAACGCGGCCGCCGTGCTGATCGCCGAGCGGTACGCCGCGCGTCGGCCCCGGGCGGGCGCCACGGAGGAGCTGTCGTGAGCCGGACGGTGGACGAGCACGCGGAGGACCGGCCGCGCATCGTGATCCACGACCCCACCCTGCGGGACGGGCACCACGCGGTGCGCCACCGGCTCGACGCGGAGCAGCTGCGCGGCTACGCGGCGGCGGCCGACGCCGCCGGGGTGCCCGTGGTCGAGGTGGGGCACGGGAACGGCCTGGGCGCCTCCTCCCTGCAGGTCGGCCGGGCCAGGCTGCGCGACGACGAGATGCTGGCGGTGGTCCGCGAGGCCCTGCCGAACAGCCGGATGGGCGTCTTCATGCTGCCCGGCTGGGGCACGGGCGACGACCTGCGGCGGGCGGTCCGGCACGGCGCGGACGTCGTACGCGTCGCCGCCCACTGCACCGAGGCCGACGTCGCCGAGCGTCATCTGGACCTCCTCGGCGAGACGGGGGTCGAGGCGCAGGGCGTCCTGCTCATGAGCCACATGGCCGAGCCGGGGCGGCTGGCGGAGCAGTGCGCGGCGCTCGTCTCCTACGGCGCGCGGGCCGTGGGGATCTTCGACTCCTCCGGGCACTACCTGCCCACCGACGTCACGGAACGGATCACCGCGATCACGGCCGCGGTGGACGTGCCGGTGATCTTCCACGCACACAACAACCTGGGCATGGCCGTGGCCAACTCGGTCGCCGCCGCGACGGCGGGTGCCACGATCGTCGACGCCTGCGCCCGGGGGTTCGGCGCCGGAGCGGGGAACACCCAGCTGGAGGTCGTCGTGCCGGTGCTGGAACGGATGGGATTCGACACCGGCATCGACCTCTACGCCCTCCTGGACGCGGGCGACCTGGCCGAGCGGACCCTCATGCCCGCGCCTCCCACCATCAGCTCCGAAAGCATCGTGAGCGGACTGGCTGGGGTATTCTCGGGCTTCAAAAACCGGGTGCTGGACGCCTCCCGCCGCGCGGGGGTCGATCCGCGCGACGTCTTCTTCGAGTTGGGCAGGCGGCAGGTGGTCGCCGGGCAGGAGGACCTCATCGTCGACGTCGTGACGGAGCTGCGGAGCGACACCACGCTCCGCGCGCGTGACGACGGTGGACGGGGAGCCGCTCGGAGCTGACCGTTTCGTGACGGTCCGGACGGACCGGACACACCCACCCGAAAACGACTATTGCTACGGTGCGTGAAGCGATTCCCATGAACGAGTTGGCCAAGCAGAACGAAGCCCGTCGGCACGAGGTGGAGGCCCTGCGCGACGCCGTGCGCGAGCGCCGACGCGCCTCGACGCCGCCGGCCGCCGGGGACTATCCGCTGGCCCACGTCAAGGCGCGCATCGAGCAGGCACTGCGGGAGCGGTCCGGCCGCGACACGCTGGACTGGGAGGTCGACATCCTCGACCGCACCCGCTTCGGCGCCGACCTGGCGGTGCGGTTGACGGGGCTCCTCAAGGAGGGCGGGGCGAAGGAGTACATCGCCTCCCACGTGCCGTGGATCGTCGAGGCGCTGTCGTCGCCGTCGCTCGGCGACGCCGTCGCCGAGGTCAGCCGCAAGGGCATCTACGTCAACGTCCGGCTGACCGACGCCTGGTACCTGGCCGGGGTGGCCTCCGTCGTCGCCCTGGACGGCCGCTTCGGGCACAACGACCGCCGGGCCGACCGCACGCACATCGTCGACTACTCCTCGCCCAACGTGGCGAAGGTGCTGCACGCCGGTCACCTGCGGTCGACGATGATCGGCCACGTGCTGAGCAACCTCTACGAGGCCTGCGGCGCCCTGGTCTACCGGGTCAACCACATCAACGACTTCGGCGGCTTCGGCTTCATGCTGGAGGGCTACCGCCGCTTCGAGCCCCACTTCCCCCCGGACCTCGGCGACAACGAGCGGCTGCTGTCCATCTACGCCATCCGGCGCGGGCTGGAGCGTACCGTCGCGGCGGGCACCGACCTCGACCACGCGGCCGAGAGCGACCGGAAGGTCATCGAGACCTACTTCCCCGGCGTGACCGAGGCGCACGCGCTGCGGCGCACGTACGAGGAGTTCGTCGCCGCCTCCGACGCCCGCTTCCAGCGCCTGGAGGAGGGCGACCCGGAGGAGGTCGGGCTCTGGCTGCGCATGGTCCGGTGGAGCCTGGCCGACTTCCGGGAGTTCTACGCCGCCCTCGACATCGACATCGACTTCACCATCGGTGAGAGCTTCTACCTGGACGCCGGGAACGCCGCCGTCGACGAGGCCATCCGCGGCGGCCGGGCCTACGAGCTGACCCAGGAGATGGTGGACCGCGAGGCCGCCGAGCTCACGGGCCTGGTCGAGAAGGACGAGATGACGCCCGAGGCGCGGGACAAGGCCGTCACCTCCCTGCGGAAGGACCTCGGCGCGATCGTCGTGCCGCTCAAGAAGGGCGAGCGCCTCGTCGTCCGCCGCTCCGACGGCCGGAGCATCTACGCCACCCGGGACGTCGGGGCCATCAAGCTGCGGCGCGAACTGTTCGCGCCGACCGACATCAACTACGTGGTGGGCCAGGAGCAGCGCGTCCACTTCTCGCGGCTGTTCGAGGCCGCCGAGGTCATGGGCCTGGCCGAGCCGGGTGAGCTGAACCTCACGCACACGTGGTTCGGCTTCTACGTGGACGCCGCCTCCGGCAAGAAGCTCTCCAGCCGGGACAGCGTCGCCGGCGTCAACGAGCTGCTGGCCGGGTCCGTCGAGCACTTCCGCGCCAAGACCGCCGAGAGCGGCGGGATGACGGAGGAGGAGATCGACGAGGCCGCCCGCCAGCTCGCCGTCGGCTCGGTCGTCTTCAACGACCTCAAGAAGGACATGAAGGCGTCCGTCAGCATCGCCAAGGACGACCTGAACTCCACCATCGCGGGCTTCGAGAAGGCGGGCGGCGCCTACGTCGTCTACTCCGCCTGCCGCGCCCGGGCGATCCTGCGCAAGTACGACCGGCCGCTGCCGGAGGCCGCCGCCATCGGCGCGTTCGACGTCAGCGACCAGGAGGCGCTGCTGATCCTCCGCCTCCTGGAGTTCCCGGAGAAGGTGGCCCGGGCCGCCGAGGAGGACGACCCGGCCGTCGTCGTCCGGCACCTGCTCGACATCGCCGGGATCTACAACTCGTACTACGCCAGCGCCCCCGTGCTGCAGGGCGGTGAGGCGAACGAGTTCCGCCTGCTCATCACGAAGTCCGTGCAGACGGTCCTCGTCAACGGGCTCGCGATGTGCCACGTCGAGTGCCCCCCGAAGATCTGATGGGGAACGGGGGGCGGGCCGTGGGCCGACTGGACGGGCGGCGGGCGATCGTCACCGGCGGTGCGAACGGCATAGGCCGCGCCATCGCCACGGCGTTCGCCCGCGAGGGGTGCGACGTCTTCTTCACCGCGCTGAACGACGAGCCCGCCGCCCGCTCGACCCGCGCCGAGCTGCGCGGGTACGGCGTCGCGGCGGACTTCACGCTGCTCGACGCCGCCGCGACCGGCGCCGTCGACCGGCTGATGGACGCGGCGGCCGCGGCGGTCGGGCTGCCGGACGTCCTGGTGAACAACGCCGCCACGGCGACCCGCACCGGCTTCCTGGACCTGACGCCGGAGGAGTACGACCGGGTCATGGAGGTCAACCTCCGGTTCCCGTTCTTCGCCACCCAGGCCTTCGCGGCCCGGTTGCGCGCCGCCGGGGCCCCGGGCAGCGTCGTCAACATCAGCTCCCTCAGCGCGTCGAGCGCCGTCAGCGCCATGGCGCACTACCAGTGCAGCAAGGCCGGGCTGTCGATGCTGACGCGGAGTGCCGCCTACGAGCTGGCGCCGTTCGGCATCCGTGTCAACACGGTCTCCCCGGGCCTGACCGCCACGAAGTCCAACGCCGTTCAGTGGCGCGACGATCCGGACCTGTGGCGCGAGCGCGGCAAGGACATCCCCCTGGGCCGCCCGGGCCGTCCCGAGGACCTGGCGGGCGCGGCGGTGTTCCTGGCCTCCGCCGAGTCGGCGTGGATGACGGGTGGCGACATCGCCGTCGACGGCGGCGAGGTCGCCCTGTGACCGGGGCGACGGCGGCGTGGGCCCCGCGGATGATCGACCCGTCCGTGCTGGACCGGGACGACCTGCTGCGCCCGGTCGTCGACGCGCTGGGCCGGGCCTTTCGCGACCTGCGCGGGGGCCGGGCCCACAGCGCGGACCGGACCCTGCTGCAGACGGGCGGGGAACCCCGCAACCAGCTGCTGGTGAGCCCGGCGGCGTGGGAGCGGCAGGGCGTGGCGGGGCTGAAGATCACCACGCTCACCCCCGGCAACCCCGACCGCGGTCTGCCGCTGATCCACGGCATCGTCGCCCTCGTCGACCTGCGGACGGGCCGGGTGGCGGCCCTGCTGGACGGCGCGGCGCTCACCGCCCTGCGGACGGGCGCCGTCGCCGGGCTGGCCACCGAGCTCTGCGCACCGCCGGACGCCGGTGACCTCGCGGTCGTCGGGGCCGGGGTGCAGGCGCGGGCCCTGCTGCGCAGCATGGCGGCCGTCCGCCCGGTGCACACCGTGCGGCTCCACTCCCGGACCCGGCCGCGCACGGAGGCACTGGCCGCGTGGGTGCGCGAGCGCTTCGGCCCGCGCACGCGGGTCACGGTGTGCGACGACGCGCGCTCGGCGGTTCGCGACGCGCAGATCGTCTGCACCGCCACCTCCACGGACGACGCGACGCCCGTCGTGGAGGCCGGGTGGGTGGCGGACGGCGCCCACGTCAACGTGGTCGGCGGCACCCACGAGGACGCCGTCGAGGTCGCCCCGGAGCTGCTGGCCTCGGCGTTCGTCGCGGTCGAGCAGCGGGCCGACGCGCTGGAGGAGGCGGGGGAGGTGCGGGCCGCGCTCGCCGCCGGGCTGATCCGCGCCGACGCGCTGCACGAACTCGGCGCGCTCCTCGACGGTGACGCCGCCCCGCCCGCCGGTCGGACGACGCTGTTCCGCGGCGTGGGACTGTCGATCGAGGACACCGCCGCCGCTGCCGCCGTCCACGACGTCGTCACGGCCGAGAACTGACGCGCGGGCCCCGTGGCCGACGCGCACGCCGTCCACGGGGCCCCACACCTCAGCCCGCGTCCCCGTCGGGCCGGGCCTCGCGCGAGCGGGCCAGGAAAGAGCGCTCGAAGACGATGACGGTCTCCCCGGTGGCCTTCGTCCCGGTGGTCTCCACCGTCACGATGCCCTGGCCGGGACGCGAGCGGGACCAGCGCTTGCTCAGGATGCGGCTGGTCGCGTAGAGGGTGTCCCCGACGAAGACGGGCTCGGCGAGCCGCACCCGGTCCCAGCCGAGGTTGGCCACGGCGCGGGCCGACAGCGCCTGCACGGTCATCCCGCCGACCAGGGCGAGGGTGATCGAGCTGTTCACCAGGACCCTGCCGTACCCGGTCCCCGCCGCGTAGTTCTCGTCGAAGTGCAGCGGGTGCTGGTTCATGAGCAGCAGGGTGAGCCAGGTGTTGTCGGCCTCGGAGAGCGTCCGGCCGGGCCAGTGCCTGATGACCATGCCGGGCTCGAAGTCCTCGTAGTCACCGCCGTGTTCCTCGGTGTACTCGTTCTCACCGGTGCGCCGCAGCGCCATGGGGACTCCTTCGTGCGTCACAGGGGTGGGGAGGGAGGAACGGGCCGGCCCGGCGTCCGCCGGGGACCGGCCGCCCGTCACGGCGTGGCCGGGAGGCCGGGGCGGGCCGTGCCGAAGCGGGCCTGCCACGCCTCCCCCCGGCCCAGCGTCTCGCGGGCCCGGCGCACGAACGGCGGTCCGACCATCCGCCCGTCCACCAGCGTGACGCCGTCCCCCGCCGCGCGGACCGCGTCCACGACCGTGCGGGCCTCCGCCATCTCCTGCGGGCTCGGCCGGAAGGCGGCGTTGATGGCGTCGAGTTCCTTCGGGTGCACGGTGCCCTTGCCGTGGAAGCCGAGCGCGCGGGCCTGGGCGATCTCCTCGTGCAGGGCCGAGGGGTCGGCCAGCTGGAAGTTGCCCGTGTCGACGCACGTGGTGCGGTGCCGGGCGCAGGCCAGGGCCATCGCCTGCCGGGTGGCCAGCAGCCCGGTGGGGTTGATGTCGATGCCGAGGGTGGCCGCCAGGTCCGCCGAGCCGAGGATGAGCCCGTCGCTCGCTCCGGCCACCGCGTCGAGGTCGTGGACGGCCTCGACGGTCTCCACCGTCACGAAGATCTCCGGGCTCCACCCGGCCGAGGCGAGGCACTCGCGCAGGAGCAGCGGCTCCGAGGGGAACCGCACCATGGTCATGAAGACGTAGCCGGGCCGTACGGTGCCGTCCGTCAGGAGCGCGACGTCCCGCACGTGGTCGACCGTGCCCACCGGGTTGATGCGGACGGCGAGGTTCCGGGCGTCGCCCGCCCGGTCCAGGGCCGCGCGGCAGATCGCCCGCGCCTCCTCCTTGGCCGGGGCCGGGACGGAGTCCTCCAGGTCGATCAGGTGCACGTCGGCGTCGTAGGAGCGGGCCGTCAGGACCCGCTCCAGGGACAGGGCCGGTGTGTACAGGAAACTGCGCGGGATCGCGCGCGTCGTGCTCCTCACGCGCCCGGCTCCGTCCGCGTCGCCGGGGCCGGCCGGGCCCCCACCTCCACCAGGACGGAGCACAGGTCGCGGATCTGCTCGTCGGTCTGCCCGGCGCGCATCATCACCCGCAGCCCCGCCGTCCCGCGCGCGACGATCGGGAAGAACACCGGCGACACGTAGAACCCGGCTTCGAAGACGCGCTTGCCGGCCTCCACGACCACCTCGTCGTCCATCGGAACGAGCCGGATGGGGAACGTCGAACCGGACTGCGCGGTCTCCACGTGGGCGTCGAAGAGCGCGATCTTCTCCTGCAACCGCTTCTGCAACGCGGGTAGTTCCTCGCTCCGGTGGATCTCGGCGGACGCCAGCCCCGCGCCGACGGCCGCGGTGTTGAGCGGCTGCGAGTAGCTCATCGCGCCGGCGAAGCGCTCGATGACGCGCAACGTCCGCTTCGGGTGGCCGTCGAGGAGCACCGCGGCCCCGCTGGTCCCGAAGGCCTTGTTCAGGGTGGCGACCACGACGGTGCGGTCGTTCGCGGCGGGGGCGACCGACCGGACGTAGCCCACACCGCGCGGCCCGAACGCCGACAGGGAGTGGGAGTCGTCGTAGTAGACCTGGAGGCCGTACCGGTCCTGCAGCGCGGCGAGTTCGGCGACCGGGGCGTAGCCGCCCAGACTGTCGCTGCCGTCGCAGACGTACCAGACGCGGGAGTACTCCTTGCAGCGCGCCTCGATGAAGTCCAGGTCGTGGTGGCGGCAGGTGACGACCTCCGTCTCGTCGGCGCAGACCGGCTTGGTCTGCGCCATCGAGACGTGACAGTTCTTGTCGAAGATCATCAATGGCCGCTCGCCGTCGCCCACGTGGCCCGAGGCGATCAGCGGGAGCAGGCCCGCGCTGGCCGCGCTGGCCGAGATGGCCGAGACGACGTCCGCCGAGAACAGCTCGCCCAGCGAGTGCTCCAGCTCCAGCAGGGCCGGTATCTGGACCCGGCTGCGGGGAATGCAGTGGTCCAGCACGCCGTACCGGCGCAGTGCCTCGACGGCCCCCTCGATCACCCGGGGATGCGAGTCCAGGTCCAGGTAGGAGCAGCAGCTGAAGTTGACGAACGTGTGCCCCTCCCCGGTGCGCAGGACGCCGTCGTCGAGCTCGGCGACGATGCCGGCGAGGCCGTTCTCCTCCGAGAGGTCCCAGAACGCGTTGCCGATGCCGACCGACTTGTCGTTGTTGCGGTAGCGGTGCGTCGGTTCGATCGTCCTCCCGGCGTTCATCGGACGCCTCCGGACGGGAGGCCGGACGCTCCGGCAGCCGTGTCAGTCACGATGAGATCCTCTCCGCCCGCACCGCGGGCATGTCGGGACGCGGTGGGCCGGACTCCAGCCAGGCCGCGTAGTCGTCCTCGACGAAGGCGGCCACCCGGGCGAAGTCCGCCCGCTGCGCCTCGTCCATCCGGTCCGTCTCCCAGCCGCGCCGGTCGGTGCAGTGGTCGAACAGCGCCACCCGGTCCACCCCGAGGGCTGACCTCGCCCGGGCCGGCCGGGCCAGCACCTCGGCGCGGGCCTCGGTCAACCGGCCGCGCCACGCACGGCGTTCGGTGAGACGCTCGATCCTCTCCCGCGCCGCGCGCCCCAGGCGCTCGCGCAGGGCGGGGGAGCGCACCAGCGACAGGCACGCGTCGACGCACTGCGCGGGCGTCTCGACGAGCAGGGCGCTCTCCGCGGTGAGCAGGTCGCGGATGCCGCCCACCGGGAGAGCCACACAGGGCAGCCCGGCGAGCATCGCCTCCTGGAGCGCCTTCTCGCTGGTGGCGTACGTGTAGGGGTTGAGGGGGTAGCAGAAGACGTCGAGCCCCGCGAGGAAGGCGGCCGGATCGTCCTGGAACCCCAGGAACCGCACGCGGTCGCCGATGCCCAGCCGCCGCGCCTCCGCCCGGTACTCGGACAGGGCGCCGTCTCCGGCGAACACGAAGTCGACCTCGGGGGCCGCCTCGACCACCCCTGCGGCGATCTCCATCATCGCGGCGTGCATCTTGATCGGTTCGACCGTGCCGAGGTAGCCGACGGTGATCCGCCGCTCCTCGCGCCCGGCCGGGTGCCGGACCGGTGCCGGTCCGGGGCCGGCCGTGGCCACCGGTCCCGCCGAGGAGAAGACACACCGGGCGGGCGGCAGCCCGGCACTACGGCGGTTGCTCTCGAAGCGCGGGTTGGCAGCCGCGCTCGGCGTGGTCACCGTGCAGCCGTCGACGCGTGCCAGCAGCCGGTCGCTCGGACACATCCACGGAGCGTCGAAGTGGCCCCGGGAGTGCAGGAGGACGCGGGTCGGCGGCAGGTCGGCGTTGACCAGGAAGTCGTTCACGTGGGGGTTGTTCCACCACTCCACCTGCACGAGGTCCGTCTCCGCCACGGCGGCGCGGGCGGCCTCCTTCCCCGCCAGCACCGTGACCCCCGCGCGCTCGAAGACCGCGCGGTGCGCGGGCCGGGGCGGTAGGAGCGAGACCACGGTGGGCCGCGCGTCCCCGGGGCCGTCGGCGCACATCCGGAGCAGCCCCATGCTGGCTCCGCCGTCGGTCACCTCCTTGATGACGTGGAGGACCCTCACCGGGACCCGCCCCCGGCGCGCCAGCGGCGGAGCAGCTCCGCGCGGGTGTGCGGGAACCCGCCGAACAGGTGCGCGTCGGCCTCCAGCGCCTCCTCGTCGGCGAGCAGCAGGAACTGGAAGAGACGGTCGTCCAGCATGCTCTCCCACCTGCCCAGGACGGCCATGTCCTGGGCCCTGCCGTCGTGGTGCAGCCCGTCGAACGAGCTGCCCTCGCCGTAGGGGCTGACCCGGTTGAGCCCCTCGTCGGTGTGGTCCAGGCCGAGCCGCCGCGAGATGGCCCGCCGCTCGTCCGGGTCGCTGAACCAGGAGTTGAAGGCGATGTAGGTGTGACCGAAGGCCCGCCGCGCGAAGTAGTCGGCGTAGCGCTTCCACAGGTCCAGCAGGTCGCGGATGCGGTAGCGGTAGGCGAAGGCGGGGTCGTCGTCGGCCTGCCGGGCGATGGACGCGGCGGTGTTGGGGAAGTCGCGCAGGACCACGACCACGTCGGAGCGCCGCGCCACCCGGGCGTTGTGCCGGAGGGGGAAGTGGGCCGGGTCGAGGTTCTCGTACCCGACGATCAGGACGCGCTTCCCGGGGTCCACGGGCATCCGACGGTAGGTGTCGCGGTCGACGGTCAGCGTGTCGCCCTCGGTCTCGAACAGGGAGATCTCGGCGCTGTTGAGGTAGCAGACCTCCGCCTCGTCGAAGTGGCCGCGCAGCCACTCGGATATGGCGTGGTTGGCTCCGCGCCGCAGGCCGAAGACGAAGATCGCCCGCTCGAACAGCGGTTGCGGAGGGGGGACGTCCGCTGCGCCGCGTCCGGCCGCCACGGTGGCGGCGGCCGCGTGGACGTCCGCCGCCGACAACCGCCCGGCCCGCAGGTGCTCCAGTCCGGCGTCCACGAAGCGCACGGCGGCGCTCAGCGGCGGCAGCCCGGCCAGCCGGGTCTCCGGTCCGCCCAGGGCGCGCAGGACCTCTTCGAGCTCGGGCGCGGGGAGTACCTGGGTGAGGTCGTGGAGCGCCCGTTCCCGCTCGTTGTCGGTCCTGGCGTGTTCGAGTTCCTCGGCGGTGAACCTCTTGTTCCCCTGCGCGGACATGTTCCCCCTCGGGCGTGGTGGTGGAGACGGTGGCGCGCCCGGCACGGGCACGGGCACCGAGCGGTGTCGCCGGACGCCGCGCCGAAGCCGCGCGGCGACGGGCGGGTGCGGCGACGGGCGGGTGCGTCAGACGGGCTTGCGGGTGCGCGCGCCGCGCACCCCCGCCGTTCCGGTGCACGGGACGTCGACGGATGGTGTCGGTGGTGTGTGCCATGGCGAACCGCCTGTCACGCCGGAGCGCGCGGCGGCATGGGCGATGGTGGGTCT
The DNA here is from genome assembly GCF_014779715.1 of Streptomyces chumphonensis. Taxonomy (GTDB): domain Bacteria; phylum Actinomycetota; class Actinomycetes; order Streptomycetales; family Streptomycetaceae; genus Streptomyces; species Streptomyces chumphonensis. Next base: position 799,186 of record NZ_JACXYU010000001.1, on the reverse strand, counting down.
CGATCGCACTGAGATCCCGATCCGGCCGGTCGGCCGCGGCGCTGTCCCCGTCACGAGGGGTCACGTTATCTCCCTGGGGGAGCGGGGGCCAGAGCGGGGCGTGCCGCGCACCGCCGGTGCCGCTCGTCGCCTTCCCGCGCCGTGGTGCAACGCGGCGCGTTCGCCCGGTGGTTGCCTCGGGAGCGGCCACACGGTCGCCGGGTCGGTGCTTCCGTGCGACGTCGGACGCGTGTGGGCCCGCACGCCGCACTGCCGGGGGGCCGCGTTCGACATGCCGTCACGGAGCGGCGGTCGGTGTGGACTTGCCGGGGTCGGGCGGGCAACTCCGGCGGTGTACGGCCGATATGGAACGGCGCGAGCCGGCCGGGCGTGGTAGAACGGGGGCGTCGAGACCGTGTTCGACCGGCCACGGCTCGACGGGTCCGGTCGCGCGCCCGGTGCGTCGGGACGGCCCCGGCGCTTTCCGTTTGCGGGGGCGATCGTCGTGCCATGGTGCCGGGAGGCCGCGTCGCTCCTGGGCTGTGGCCCTTCCCTTCAAGGAGACATCGTGTACGAGCAGCTCAAGACCATTCTCATCACCGATCTCCACGTGGCGGAGGACGACGTGCGGCCGGAGGCCACGCGGGAGGAGGCGGGCCTGGACTCCCTGGCGATGGTGGAGCTGTCGATGGCGCTCGGCAAGCGGCTGGGGCTGGACGTCAGCGACGACGAACTGCTGGAGGCCGCCACCGTGGGGGAGCTGGCCCGGCTCGTCGAGGAGCGTGCCGCACAGGCCGCCTAGCAGGCGGCGAAGCCTTGACGCACATGGTGCGAAAGGTTCAAAATGGACGGTACACCAGGGAGCCGGAGAGCCCCACCGTCGCAGGAGACGTCCTCGACAGAGACTCTCGTCAGGTACTGGCCAGGCCCTCGGCAGTCCCAGGGCACCGGAGCCTCAGCGACGACTGGGGCGGAGGGTGCCGACCAGGACTACCGGGGACTGTTCTGTGTGGGCCCGCGCCCCCTGCGGCGCCGCCCTTTCCCCTCCCGCCCCGGCGTGTGGCCTCCTCCCGCCCCGGCGGTGGCCTCTAGGGTGCTCGCGTGCAGCGTCCTCCGGAGGTGCGTGAACCGGGCAGGGCGGCGGACGAGCGCCTGGTGGCGCTGTCGGACGGCGTCTTCGCCATCGCGCTCACCATCCTCGTCCTCGATCTCTCCGTCCCGCCGGACCTCGGGCCGCAAGCGTTCCACGCCGCGCTGCGCGAGGCACTTCCCGGCATCGGGGCCTACGCGCTGAGCTTCTGGGTCATCGCCCAGCTGTGGTGGGACCACCGCCGCATCCTGGCGGCCATCCCGGAGATCGACGTGCGCGTCGTCTGGCTGACCCTGCTGGGCCTGGCCCTCGTCGCGCTGGTGCCCTTCCCCACCGCCGTCCTGGCCGACTACTCCGAGGAGTCGTCGGCCGTCGCGCTGTACGCGGCCGTGGTCGCGGCCGTCAACGCGGTCCATCTCGCGCTGCTGCTGCTCTCGCACCGCGGCCCGGGGCGGGCGGCGACCCCGGCGGCCCTGCGGCTCCAGCGGCTCGACGACGCCGACGTGGCCGTCGCCGTCGTGCTGTTCGGGCTGGCCGTCCCGCTGGCGTTCGTCTCACCGACCGCCGCGCTGCTGTCGTGGCTGCTCTTCCTCCCCCTCAAACCGGTGATCGGCCTGCGCCAGAAGGCCGCCGCCCGGCGCGCGCGCCGTCGCTGACCACCGTCGCTGACCGCCGGGGCCGACCGTCGGGTGTGCTCAGTCCGACTCCGCCGGGAGCGGGATGTCCTGCTCGGCCCAGACGACCTTGCCCAGCGGGGTGCGGCACGAACCCCAGCGGCGGCACAGGAGGTTGACCAGCTGAAGGCCGCGCCCGCCCTCGTCGTTCAGCGACACGTGCTGGATCTGCGGCAGGTCGGGGCCGGTGTCGGAGACCTCCACCACGAGGCGGCTGTGCCGCAGCAGGCGGAGCCTGCCCGGCCCGCCCCCGTACCGCAGCGCGTTGCCCACCAGTTCGCTGACGACCAGCTCGGTCACGTCCGACATCTCCTCCAGCCGCCACCGGCCGAGCTGTTCGCGCACGAGTCTGCGGGCCCGCCCCGCCGCCGCGCCGTCGCCCGGCAGGTCCCACTGCCGGAGCAGGACGTCACCGCCCGGGCAGGACGCGGAGACGACGGTCACCGCCTCGTCGAAGCGGTGCACGCCCGTCGGTGCGGCGTGGACCAGTTCCTCGGCGCCCAGCATCCGGCCGGCCAGCAGCTCGCCCGCCCGTTTGCGCAGCAGGTCGAGGCAGTGGTCCAGGTCGTCCTCACGGGTCTTGATCAGCCCGTCGGTGTAGAGCACGAGCCGGTCGCCCTCCTCGGCGGACAGCTCGACCGCGTCGTAGGGGATGACTCCGGAGCCGAGCGGAGCGCCGACGGGCATCTCCAGGTAGCGGGCGTTGCCCCGGCCGTCCACGACGAGCGGCGGGACCTGTCCGGCGGCGGCCAGTGTGTACGTCCGGTCGACGGGGTCGTGGACGGCGACCAGGCAGGTCGCGACCTGGTCCTCCTCCAGGTCGCGGGCGGCCAGGTCGAGGCGGCCCAGGACGCGTTCGGGGGCGATGTCCAGGTTCATCAGGGTGCGGGCGACGGCCCGGAGCCGGCCCATCGTGGCGGCCGCCGCCATGCCGTGGCTCATGACGTCCCCGACCACCAGCGCCGTCCGGCCTCCCGGCAGTCCGACGACGTCGAACCAGTCGCCCCCCACGCCCTGCGGTTCGTTGGCGGGCGCGTAGCAGGTGTCGACGGCCAGGCCCGGTGTCTCGGGGGTCGCGCGCGGCAGCAGGCTCCGCTGGAGGGAGACGACGGCCTGCCGCTCCCGTCCGTACATCCGGGCGTTGTCGACGTAGACGGCGGCCTTCGTGGCCAGCTCCATCGCCAGCGACACGTCCGTGCGGGTGAAGCCGGGCCGGGTGCCGGCGCGCACGTAGTCCGCGATGCCGAGGAACACGCCCCGGGCCACCAAGGGCACCGCCATGTAGCTGTGCACACCCGCCCGTTGCATGGCCAGGGCCGCGTTCCGGGTGGGGGCGATCATCTCGTACTCGTGCGGCTCGATCCGGCTGACGAGCACCGGCCGCTGCTCCAGCAGGCAGGGGTTGACCAGGCTGCCGGAACGGCGGGTGGAGAGGTCGCCGACCGGGTCGGGCTCCAGGTCGAGCTCGGGCAGTTCCGAGACGGCCACCGCGCGCGTCACGGGCAGCCGCCCGGCCGGCGGTGTCACGGGTTGCTCGCCGCGCAGGATGCTGTCGAGCACGTCGACGGCCGCTCCGTCGGCCAGTTCGGGCACCGCGTAGTCGGCGAGTTCCTGACAGGTCTGTTCCAGGTCCAGGGTCGTGCCGATCCGGCTGCTCGCCTCGTTCAGCCAGGTCAGCCGGTCGCGGGGGGCCAGCATGGTGCCCAGCGCCTCACGCGTCCTGCGGAGCGCCGCCGAGGCCCCGCGGCCCCGACCGGCGAGCGTCCGGCGGGCCGTGGGCCTGCGCTCGAGGACCACCGCACCACCTCCTGGACCGACCTGTGCCGCGGGCACCCCCTGGCGCTTCCCCATTCTGCCCCGAGACGGCGGAATCGGCCTCCGGGCGGAGCGGATTTTCCGAGGTCGCCCCCGCACCGCGCCCGCCCGGTGCCCTCCCGGCGGGTCAGCCGTCGGGACGCAGGAGCAGGACCGCGATGTCGTCGTGCAGGGAGCGGGAGGCGGCCGGCGCCACGAGGCGGTCGGCGAGGACGTCCAGTGGCAGGTGCCGGTCGCGCGCCAGCTGGTCGGCGATCCGCGTGACCCCTCCGGTGTAGTCGGAGCCCGGCGCCTCCACCAGCCCGTCGGTGTACAGCAGCAGCGTGCCGCCCGGCTCCAGCTCCGTCTCCCACGAGGGGTAGGGCTCGTCGGCGAACGTGCCGAGCGGAGTGCCGCCCGGCACCTCGATGTCCCGCACCGTTCCGTCGGCGCACAGCAGCATGGGGTAGGGGTGGCCGGCGCGTACGATGCGCAGCCGCCGCCTGGCCGGGTCCACCTCCGTGATGACGCACGTCGCGAAGAGGTCGGTGTCCAGGTCGCAGAGCGTGCGGTTGGCCCACGCCATGAGCCCCTGGGCCGAGTGGTACTCGGCGGCTCGGGCGCGCATGGCGGTGCGCATCTGCCCCATGACCGCCGCCGCCCGCGCGCTGTGCCCCTGGACGTCCCCGATGATCAGCGCGGCCCGGCCGCCGGGCAGCCGCAGGACGTCGTACCAGTCCCCGCCGACGTCCAGGCCCTCCGACCCCGGCCGGTAGCGGACGGCGACCTCCAGCCCCGGCAGCTCGGGCAGGTCGCGCGGCAGCATGAGCTGCTGCAGCTCCGTGAGGTGGCCCCGGCCCGAGTCGTAGAGGGAGGCCCGGGTGAGGGCCTGCGCGATGATGCCCGCCGCGGCCGTGTAGACGGTCCGGTCGTCGGGGGAGAAGCTCCGGGACCGCGCGTAGGTGATGACGCAGCTGCCCACGAGGGTGCGGGCGGACATCAGCGGCAGGACCGCCCACGCCTGGGCGTCCCCGCCACTGGGAGAGGCCAGCCGCTCGTCGGGGAAGAGCTCGCGGTACTCGCGCGCGCTCTCGATGAACAGGGGCGTGCCCGCCCAGACGGACCGCAGGAGCGGGTGGTCGGTGCTGACCTCGCCCAGCCGCCGCAGTTTCGGCACCTGCTCGGGGGCGTAGCCCCGGGAGCCCGCCAGCCGCAGGACGCCGTCCTCCTCCCGCAGGAAGACGGCCAGCCGGGTGCCGCCCAGCTCCCGCAGCGCCGCGGCGGCCACGGCGGAGACGACGTCCTCGGTGGACAGGGCGGCGGCCAGGGAGCGGGTGAGGGCGAGGATGAAGTCGCTGCGGGCCTTGCGGGCCGCTTCCCGGTCGTGCTCGGCCGTCCGGTCCTGGACGATGCCGATCATGCGCTGCGGGTTCCCCTCGCGGTTGTAGACGACGCGGCTCTCGGCCGTGATCCAGCGGACGGTGCCGTCGGGGTGCACGACGCGGTAGCTGACGTCGTACTTGCCCGTCCGGTGGCTCTTGGCGACCGCTTCCGCCACCACCGCCCGGTCCTCGGGATGGACGGACCGCTCGAACGTCTCGATGCGGCCGTCGAAGTCCGCGGGGTTGATGCCGAAGAGCCGGCAGGACCGCTCGTCCCAGACGATGCGGCCGGAGGGGAAGTCCCAGTCGAAGGTGCCGATACTGGCGTTGGACAGTGCCATCTCCAGCATCGTCACCCGCCGCTGCCCGGCCGCCAGGGCCCTCGGCGGCAGCCCCTCGTCGCCGGCGGCGACATTGCCCCCGGCCAGGATCCGCTCCCAGCGGTGGGCGCAGGCCGTGGCCAGCGCCATCAGCCGCTGTTCGACCGTGGAGTCCAGCGCGCTGCCCCGGGGCACCCGCAGGCTGACCGCCCCCAGGCAGGTGCCGTCCACGAGGAGCGGGACGGCGACGAACTCCGCGTGGGAGGGCACCGGCGCGCTCCCGGGACCCTCCGGGCGGAGGCCGGGCCCCCCGTACTCACCGGCGGTCGTCCAGACCGGCCGGCTCTCCCGCACCGCGCGGGCACACGGCAGCCAGGAGTCCACGGGGACGACGCGGTAGGCGTCGAGATCGGCGACCGGCAGTCCGAAGGAGGCGGTCAGCCGCAGCGATCCGTCCGCGTCCAGCCGGTACAGGACGCCGACCGCGTCCCGCTCCCGGGGCGCGAGCGCGGTCGCCGCCTCGGCCAGCAGATCGTCCGGCTCGGCACAGGCCAGCAGCCGGACGAGGGCGTCCGCGAACCTGCCGCTGCCGTGCCCTGTGGCCATCTCACGTCCTCGCCGCCGTTCCTCGGCCTGCGCTTGCCATGATCCGGCACATCGCGGCGTTCCGCACGGTGCGCGGGGGGACGTTCAGCCCGCGACGGAATCGTCCCGCAGGCGGGCGATCAGGTCGGCGCGGTGCAGGTCGGCCACCCCGGCCACGAGATCGGGGTGGCGCAGCAGGGGTGCCGCCCGCCGGTCGTGGACGTCGGGGGCCGTCAGCCGCCGGAACTCGCCGAATCCGCCGGACCCGCCGCCGGTCCCGTTGCCCGGGGACAGCGCCGCCACGGCGCTGCGGGCGAGCTCGGGGCAGGACAGCAGGCAGGCCGCCCAGCTGGCGACCACCTCGTCCACCCAGGTCCGCCATGCCCGCTCGGGATCGCCGAATCCGCCGGGACCGTCCCGATCGCCACCCGCCGCGCCCAGCAGCCGGTCCAGCCGACCGGAGCCCCCGGCCCCGGTCAGGGCCGCCAGCGCCGCGTCCACCGCCGTCGGGTAGCGCAGCCAGGCCGCGACGGTGGCCGCCTGGCGGGCCTGCGCCTCGGCGAGGGCCGTGCTCATCGCCCCGCCGACGGCCGGGTAGGCGGAGACCAGCCAGCGGGCGGTGGCGGCGATGAGCGGGGAGAGGTCGGCGGAGTAGCCGGGCACCGCGGGAGGAACGTCATCGGACACGACGGCGGACCTCCGGTTCCGTCCGGACGGATGCGGGCCCCGGACCGTTCGCTGCGGCCGGGCAGGGGCACGGTATCCGGCGGCGCGGACCGGGCGGCATGACGTGGCTCACGCCGCCGACCGGCCGTCGGCGGGGACCGGCCTGTGGCCCGCCCACGGGCGGGGCGGTACGTTGATCGCACAGATCGCATGTGACGTGGCCAACAGGAGATGAACGTGGCGAACGGCGGACCCATAGCCGAAGGCGGCCCGACCGGCGAGGACCCGGCGGCGCTGATCGACAGCAGCGTGCCGCACTCGGCCCGGATGTGGAACTACTGGCTCGGCGGCAAGGACAACTACGAGGCCGACCGGGTGGCGGCGGACCAGTTCGCCGCGGCGTTCCCGGCCATCGCGGCCAACGCCCGCGCCTTCCGCGCGTTCCTGTCCCGGGCGATCCGGTACCTGGCCGACGAGGCCGGGGTGCGGCAGTTCCTCGACGTCGGCACGGGGCTGCCCACCGTCGACAACACGCACGAGATCGCGCAGCGGGTGGCGCCCGACTCGCGCATCGTCTACGTCGACAACGACCCGCTGGTCTTGGCGCACGCCCGTGCGCTGCTCACCAGCACACCGGAGGGCGCGACGGCGTACCTGGACGCCGACCTGCACCGCCCCGCGGCGATCCTGGCCGAGGCCCGTCGCACGCTGGACTTCGAGCGGCCGGTCGCCCTCATCCTCAGCGGCATCCTCGGTCACGTCACGGACGACGAGGAGGCGCTCGGCATCGTCCGCGAGCTGACGGAGGCGCTCCCGTCCGGCAGCTACCTGCTGGTCTGCGACGGCACGGACACCGACGAGACGCTCAAGAAGGCGCAGGAGGAGCACAACGAGGGCGGGCAGGTGCAGTACCGGCTGCGCAGCCCGGAGGAGCTCGGGGGGTTCTTCGCCGGGTTCGACCTCGTCGAGCCCGGGATCGTCTCCTGCCCGCTGTGGCGGCCGAATCCGTCGCAGGTCGGCTCCGCCGTTCCCGTGGACTCCTACGGAGGCGTGGGACGCAAGCCGTAGCACCGGTCCCCAGGCCGCCGTACCACGTTTGGGCGCCTCACGGGTGTTCATGCTTGCGGAAACGTTTCGAGCAGGGACGTCTGGTTGCGGTAGGAAGAATCCGAGAATCGCATCATTGAGCTGTTCGAGTGAAGGGGCAGAACTTCTGCGCCGGATCGTGAGTTGTCCAGTTTGCTCCGGCAGCGGGGCATTCCAGATTCGGAAGGAAAACTCGTGATCAAGAAGGTGCTCGCCACGGCTGCTGTGGCGGCTTCCGTCGTCGGTGTGACCGGTGTCGTTGCGTCCCCCGCTCTCGCGGTCGGCGACGGGAACCAGGAAGCGGCCAGCGGCAACGGCGCGAAGCAGGTCTACGGCAACACCACCACGGGCGGCTACATGAGCCCGAACATGAGCCTGGTCAACGGCTCCCTGAACAAGCCGTGCATCGCGGCGCTGGACGGGAAGACCAACGTGGGCAGCCTCGTGGGCCTCGTGCCGATCACCGTCCAGGACGTCCTGTCGAGCAACAACAGCCAGGCCTGCACGGAGAACTCCACGATCCAGGACGGCGACGACCCGCTGTCGCACATCCTGTCGGACCTCAACCTCCTCTCGGAGAACGGCGCCGCCGCGGTCGACTGAGCCCCGGTGGCACCGGGTGGCCGGACGTCCTCCGGTCACCCGGGCTCCCAGGATGCGCGGGCACCGGGATCTACCTCCTTCTGACCGGCGCTCCGCTCGACCCTCCCGCCCCCGTCCGTGCCACCGCGCACGGGCGGGGGCTCGCTCGTGTCCGCACCCCCATGCGGCATCATCGTGGCCATGGGGATAGCCGCCGGTCTGGACAGCTCGTCCGAGTACACCCGCATCGTCGTCTGCGACACCGACACCGGTGCCGTCATCAGGCAGGGGTACGCCCCGCACCCCGTCCCGCCGCCCGAGGGCGGCGGACGCCGTACGGAGATCGACCCGCAGGCGTGGCTGCTCTCGCTCGGCGAGGCGGCCGGGGGCGGCCTCCTGGAGGGAGTGCAGGCGATCGGCGTCTCCGCGCAGCAGCACGCCGCCGTCTTCCTCGACCGCGTCGGCAACGCCGTCCGCCCCGCACTCGTCGGCAACGATCCGCGTGCCCAGACGGTCGCCGCCGATCTGGTCGACGGACTCGGGGGCAAGGCCGCCTGGGCCCAGGCCGTCGGCCTGGTCCCGCAGTCCGGCAACCCCGTCACGAAGCTGCGCTGGCTCGCCCGCAACGAGCCGGACGCCGCCGCCCGCACCGCCGCCGTCCTCCAGCCGCACGACTGGCTGACCTGGCAGCTCCTCGGCCGCCCCGCCCGCCGCACCACCGACCGGGGCGACGCCTCGGGCACCGGCTACTGGTCCGCCGCCACCGGCGGCTGGCGCCCGGACCTCGCCGAGTTGGCCCTCGGACACCAGGTCGCCCTCCCCGAGGTGCTCGGCCCCGCCGACGTCGCCGGGCACACGCCCGAGGGCCTGCTCATCTCCTCCGGCACCGGGGAGACCATGGCCGCCGCGTTCGGCCTCGGCATCGGGCTGGGGGACGCCGTCGTCTCCCTCGGTGCCTCCGGCTCGGTCTCGGTCGTCCACCACGAACCGCTCGCCGATGCCAGCGGCACCATCACCTCCTACGCCGACGCCACCGGCATGCACCTGCCCGTGGTGCGGACGCTCAACGCCGTCCGCGTCCTGCGCGGCACCGCCGAACTCCTCGGCTGCGACCTGGAGCGGCTCTCCGCCCTGGCGCTCCAGTCCTCACCGGGCGCGTACGGGATGGTCCTGCTGCCCTACCTGGAGGGCGAGCGGACGCCCGACCTGCCGCACACGGCGGGGACACTGGCCGGACTGCGGCGGGAGTCCATGAAGCCGGAGCACCTGGCCAGGGCCGCGTTCGAGGGGATGCTGTGCGGGCTGGCCGACGCGCTCGACGTGCTGCGCCGCCGAGGTGTGGCGGTGCACCGGATCTTCCTGCTGGGCCAGGCCGCCGAGCTGCCCGCCGTGCAGGCCCTCGCGCCCGCCGTGTTCGGCGCCCAGGTCGTCGTCCCGCAGGCCGCCGACTACACCACGCTCGGGGCCGCGCGGCAGGCCGCCTGGGCCCTGGGCGTCGCGCACGGGCACCACACACCGGCGACGCCCCCGCAGTGGCCGGCGCCCGCCGCGACGCTGTGCGACCCCGGCGACGACCTGCCGGTCGGGCAGGCCGTACGCCAGCAGTACGCCGCCGTGCGGGACGAGACCCACCCCGGCGCGTTCCCCGCCTGAGTCGGGTCCGGCGTCAGTCCAGATAGCCGCGGAGCTGTTCGGCGTAGGCGTGGTCGCGCAGCTTGCCGAGCGTCTTGGACTCGATCTGCCGGATGCGTTCCCGGGTGACGCCGAAGAGCCGGCCGATCTCCTCCAGGGTGCGCGGCCGTCCGTCGAGCAGGCCGTACCGCAGCTGCACCACCTTGCGTTCGCGTTCGCCGAGCGTGGAGAGCACCGCGTTCAGGTGCTGCCGCAGCAGCAGGAACGTCGCCGACTCCACCGGCGAGGGGGCGTCCCCGTCCTCGATGAGGTCCCCGAGGTGGACGTCCTCCTCGCCGACCGGCGCGTGCAGGGAGACGGGTTCCTGGGCGAGCCGCAGCACCTCGCTGACCCGCTCCTCGGTGAGGTCCAGCAGCAGGGCGACCTCCTGCGGCGTCGGCTCGTGGCCGCGTTCCTGGAGGATGCTGCGCTGGGCGCGGACCACGCGGTTGATCAGCTCCACGACGTGCACCGGCACACGGATCGTGCGGGCCTGGTCGGCCAACGCACGCGACATCGCCTGCCTGATCCACCAGGTCGCGTAGGTGGAGAACTTGAATCCACGCGCGTAGTCGAATTTCTCGACGGCGCGGATGAGGCCGAGGTTCCCCTCCTGCACGAGGTCGAGCATCGTGAGCCCCCGGCCCACGTACCGCTTGGCGACGGAGACGACCAGGCGCAGGTTCGCCTCGATCAGCCGCCGCTTGGCCAGGCGGCCCCGCACCACGATCCGGTCGAGGTCGAGGGCGAGGCCGCTCTCCAGGTCCGCGGAGGCCGCCAGCTTCTCCTCCGCGAAGAGCCCGGCCTCGACCCTGCGCGCCAGCTCGACCTCCTCGGCCGCGCTCAGCAGCGGGATGCGGCCGATCTCCCGCAGGTACTGCCGGAACAGGTCGGCCGACGGCGCCGCGCCCGCGTCGGGACGCGCCCCCACCGCGCGCACGCGCCGAGGGGCGGGCGGCTCCGGCGGGAGCGGCTCCAGCAGCCCCAGCGGTGGGGCGGTGCCGGGAGCGGGCACCTGCTCGGGGTGCGCGGCGGGCGTCGCGGGCGAGCCGCCGGGGGCGGCCGGGGCGAGGGGCGACGCGGGCGTCGGCGAACCGGTCAGGGTCTGGGTCTGCACGAGGGCGACCTCCAGGAATGATCGCTGCCAGTTGCGGGAACGGCGTGCACGACGAGGACGGTCGCGGTGGCTCGGCGCCGCCGCCCGTCCCCAGTGGTGAGAGCGCGTCGGCTGCTCCACGCGTCGCGCTCGACAACGGGTTGAGACACCGTCAACAGTGTGGGGTACGACACACTGCACTCTGTAGGGGTCTGCGTACGGTTTTTTGGGTTTCCGCTACGGGACGCGGCGGTAGGACTACGCAGGGCGGGGTCAGAGCGCGGACGCGCCCCTGGCCCGCAGAGCCGTCGCGTACTGCTCCAGCACCCACAGCTCCTGCCACACCGCCGCCGACTCCGCCGCCCGCCCCTGGGCGTCCAGCCGCCGGGCGCTGCCCTCCAGCTCCGCCACCCGGGCCCGGACGGCGGCCAGCCGCACCGCGACCAACTGCTCGCCCGCGTACGCCTCGTCGGGCGCGCCGCTGCCGGGGTTGCGCGGGGACTCGACGGCCAGTTCGGTGATGAGCTTGCGCACGGTGTCGTCCGGGGCGGCGTCCCGGACCCGGTCCAGGTAGTCCGCGTCCGCCGCTTCGGTGCCCCCGGCCGCCTCGATGAGCCCGCGCACGACGGCGTAGGGCTCGGCGGTGAACTCGTCGGCCCCGTAGGCGTCGAACGTCGGGGCGACGAGCGCCGGGTACTGCAACGCCAGCTTCAGCAGCTCCCGTTCGACGAGGTGGGCGGGGCTGCGCAGGTGCAGGGACGGTCCGCGCCTGCCGGGCGCGGGGCCGGGGGCCGGCGCGGGCGCGCGGCCCCCGGGCCCCTCCCCGGCCTGGCCGGGACGGGAGCGCTGCTGTCGGCCGCCGCCCTCCCGCTTCCACTTGGCGATCTGGCCGATGCGCCGCACGACGAACTGCGTGTCCAGGACGCCGAGGAGGCCGGCCAGCCGCACGGCGTACTCGTGCTGGAGCGAGGGGTCCTTGAGCTGCGCGACGATGGGCGCCGCCGCCTCCAGGGCCGCCGACCGGCCCTCGGCGGAGTCCAGGTCGTGCTCGTCCACCACGGAGCGCAGGGCGAACTCGAACAGCCGCGAACGGCTGTCGATGAGTTCCTGCACGGCGGTGTCGCCCTTGGCGAGGCGCAGGTCGCACGGGTCCATGCCGCCGGGGCTGATGGCGATGGAGGTGCGGGCGGCGAACTTCTGGTCGTCCTCGAAGGCGCGCAGGGCCGCCTTCTGCCCGGCCGCGTCGCCGTCGAAGGTGAAGATCACCTCGGTGCGCGAGTTGTCCATGAGGATGCGGCGCAGGATCTTGATATGCCCCTCGCCGAACGCCGTGCCGGAGGTGGCGATCGCCGTCGTCACCCCGGCCAGGTGGCAGGCCATGACGTCGGTGTAGCCCTCGACGACGACGGCCCGCCCCTCCTTGGCGATGTCCCGCTTGGCCAGGTCGATGCCGTAGAGCACCTGCGACTTGCGGTAGATGGGCGTCTCGGGGGTGTTGAGGTACTTGGGCCCGTTGTCGTCCTCCCGCAGCCGCCGGGCGCCGAAGCCGACCACCTCACCCGAGATGTCCCGGATGGGCCACATGAGCCGGCCCCGGAACCGGTCGATCGGGCCGCGCCGCCCTTCCTGGGAGAGCCCCGAAAGGACCAGCTCCTTGTCGGTGAACCCCCGCCCGCGCAGGAACCGGGTGAGGTGGTCCCACCCGGCGGGGGCGTAGCCGACGTCGAAGTGCCGGGCCGCGCCCTGGTCGAAGCCCCGCTCGGCGAGGAAGCGGCGGCCCGCCTCCGCCTCGGGGGAGTCGAGCTGCTCGGCGTAGTAGAGGACGGCCGCCTTGTGCGCCTCGATCAGCCGGGTGCGCTCGCCCTGCTGGCTGGCCCGCCCGTAGCCGCCCTCCTCGTACCGCAGCGTGATCCCGGCCTGGGCGGCGAGCCGCTCGACGGCCTCGGAGAACGTCAGGTGGTCGACCTTCATCAGGAAGGCGAGCGTGTCGCCGCCCTCCTGGCAGCCGAAGCAGTGGAAGAGCCCCTTCGCGGTGCTCACGTGGAAGGAGGGGGACTTCTCGTCGTGGAAGGGGCACAGCCCCTTCAGGTTGCCTCCCCCCGCGGGGCGCAGCTGGAGGTACTCGGAGACGACGGTGTCGATCGGGACCGCGTCCCGCACCGTCCGCACGTCGTCGTCGTTGATCCTGCCCGCCACGCGGCAAGTCTACGGTCCGCCCGGATGCCGCCCGCGCGGGCCGCCCAGGCCGGTGTCAGGCGTCCAGCTCCCTGACCAGGACGTAGTGCGGCCCGACGCCCTCGATGACGAACTCCTCGCCGTGCACGCGGTAACCGTGCCGCTCGTAGAAGGCGCGGGCCTCGGCGCGCCCGTTGCACCACAGCACGCGCGCGCCCCGCGCGGCCGCCTCGCGGCTCCCGGCGGCCAGCACGGCCGCGCCGTACCCGTGGCCGCGCGCCGCCTCGGCACTGGCCATGCCCCGGATGCGGTACGCCGTCCCGGCGGGCCCGCCGGGACGCGGGAAGGGCTCGGGGTAGAAGCTGCCGCACCCGAGCACCGCCCCGCCCGAGGGGCCCGGCCCGAACGCGGCGATGTGGAAGGCGCCCGGTCCGGCGTCCTCGGGGAAGGCCGCGGACTCCTGCGGCAGCCCCGGCCGCAGGACCTCCCAGCGCAGCGGGAAGACGTCCGCGAGCGGCACGACGGCGGTACGGATGGCCATGCCGTTCACCCTACGCGGCTCTCAGCGCGCCACGCCGCGCTCGGCCGGGCCGTGCACGCGGGGGCTGCGTCCGTCGGGGAGGAACAGCACGGAGTTGACGTAGCGGCGGTGCGGCAGCACGGTACGGCGCAGCAGCCCGTGCTCGGCGACGTGCGCGGTGCGCTCCTGGTGCCCGGCCAGGTCGAACGCGCCCAGCGGGATCCAGTGCGCGTCCGGCAGCACCCAGCCGGTGTAGCCGTGCCCCGCCAGCAGCTCCAGCACGGGCTCCACGGGCTGGATGCGGACCTCCAGCTCGACGAAGAGGGCCGGTCGGCACCGTGCGAGGGTCCGCTCGGCGCCGCGCAGTACGGCGGCCTCGTGCCCGTCGACGTCGACCTTGACCAGTCGGACGTCGTCCAGCTCCAGTCCGTCGACGCTGACCGTGCGCACCTGGAGCCCCATGGAGTGCAGCCGGTCGCGACGCACCAGGGAGGAGACGCCGCGTTCGCCGCCGCCCGTCGGCAGCCAGAGCGTCGCCGTGCCCTCGCTCTCGGCCGCGGCGGCTTCGACGACCCGCACGTTGCCCGGTGCGGTGGACCGGAGGGTGGCCGCGAGGCCCGGCACCGGTTCGACGGTGACGACGCGGTCCGCGCGCCGCGCGAGGTGGCGTGTCCACGGGCCGTACCAGCCGCCGATGTCCACGGCGGTGCCGCCGCGCGGGCAGAAGTCGGCCAGCCGGCGCAGCTCGGGCTCGAATCGCGGGTACACCCGGGCCGCCGCTCCCGCCACGACACGGGCGGGCAGCAGCGGGCCGAGGCGGGCGGCGAGCGTCATACGGCCTCGGCGCGCTCGCTGAGGCGGGCGTGCTCCTCGTCGCTCACCGGCTCACCGGAGGCGGGCAGGAGCTGGGGCACGCCGTCCACGATCGGGTAGCGGCGGCGCAGCCGCGGGTTGTAGAGGGCCGGCTCGCCCTCCAGCAGGATCAGCGTGCCCTTGTCGAGGGGGCAGGCCAGGATCTCCAGCAGCGGGTCGTCAGGGGACATGGAAGGTGCCTTCCGTGCGGTGGTCGGTTGCCAGGGGGGTCGGGCCGTACGCCTCCGTACGGGCCTGCGGTCTCGGGACGGGCACCGGCCCGTCGGCGGGGTGCGGTGCCGGGCCGTGCCGGGCCGGGTCGTACGGTGCCGCGCCGTGCGGCGCGCTCTCGCGGGGTGCGGGCCCGGTCGGCCCGGCGGCGGGTGGCTCGTCGTGCCGGGGGAGGGCCAGCAGCACGCCGACGGCCAGTAGCGCGCCGCCCAGTCGCAGCGCGAGCCGCAGCGGCTCCTCGGGCAGCGGCTCGTCGAACGCGATCGTGCCGGCGGCGACGGTGAACAGGAACGTGACCGTCGTGCAGACCGGGACGATGAGGGAGGCGCGGCACCGTTGCAGCGCCGTCTGGGAGAGCACCAGACCGGTCGAGCCGGTGCACATCAGCAGGTACGGGTAGGGGGAGCCGAGCACGGCGAGCACCCAGCCGCCCAGGCCGTTGCCCTCCAGCAGACCGGCCACGCCCTTGATGGCCAGCGAGCTGACCCCGTACAGGAATCCCACCGCGACGCCGTAGGGCACGCCGGCCGTGGGCATGCGGTGCCGCCGCCGCGAGCGGCGCTCGGCGGTGCCGAACACCAGGAGGCCGAGCAGCAGCGACGGCACGCAGATGCCCAGCAGCAGCGGCGTCGGCGCGGCGTGGCTGATGGACTCCCCGCCGCCGCGCAGCGACAGGACGATCATCACCAGCGCGGCCAGGATCAGCACCATCGCCGCGCGTTCGCGCCCGGAGGACCTCTCTCCCAGGAACACCGGCGAGAGCAGGAGCAGCATCACCAGACCGGTGACGAACAGGCCCTGCGCGGCCACCAGCGGCAGCGTGCGGTACACGGCGAGCTGGGCGACGAAGCCGAGCCCGAGCGCCCCGGCGCCCAGCAGCCACAGCGGGCTGCGCAGCAGGTGCGCGAGCACCTGCCAGGGGCGCGCGGCTACGAGCGGCGGCAGCCCGGACAGCGCCCGCTTCTCCACCACGAAGCCGACGCTGAACAGCAGGTTGGCCAGCAGCGCCGCGGCGACGCCCACCCACACGGTTAGCCGCCCTCCCGGGGGTCGGGTCCGGCGGCGCGGTCGCGGCGGCGGGCGTGCACGAGCAGGATCGAGGCCAGGGACGGTGTCCGGCACGCCAGGCGGTCCAGGGGCCGCAGCGGGGCCGGGACGTCGTGGTAGGGCGCGCCCGTCATGCGGACGACCTCGAACCCCGCCGCCGGGAGCATCGACCGCAGCGCCCGCGCGGTGTACAGGCGCAGATGGCCGACGACCTGGGCGCCGGGGCGTCCGTGGATGCCCCGCATCGACACCTCCGAGAACACCGGCTGCACGCCCGCGAGCAGCAGCCCGCGGTTGTACCAGGCGGCCAGGTTCGGCGTGGACAGCAGCAGGTGGCCGCCGGGGCGCAGGACGCGGTGCAGCTCGTCCAGGGCGGCGTCCGGGTCCACGAGGTGTTCGATGACCTCGCTGAACAGGACGGCGTCGGCCGAGCCGGTGGCGAACGGCAGCGCCGTCAACTCGCCGCGCACCGCCCGCAGGTGGGCGCCGGCCCGACGCAGCGCGTCCTGGGACCAGTCGCTGCCGACCAGCCGCTTCCCCGGCAGCAGCGGCGCCGCGACGGCCGCCGCCGTGCCGTCCCCGCAGCCGACGTCGAGGACGGTGCCGGGGCCCGGCCCGAGGGCGCGGGCGAGGATGGCGGCCTGCCGGCGGGAGCGGTCGGCGCCGGAGGCGACCGGGGTGGCCGGGTTCTCGTAGAGCTCCTTGAGGCTGTCGGCCGGTGCGCTCATCGTGCTGCCTCCTGTCCGGTGGGACGACCGGCGGCCGGGCCGCCGTGGCCGGAGGCCGTTTCGGCCAGCGTACGGGCGAACAGCTCGCCGAGCCGGTGCCCGGCGGCGTCGTCGAGGCGGCCCCGCGACCAGCGGAGCACCACCTGGAGGCGCCCCCCGGCCGAGATGGTGGTGACCGAGACCCCGCGCGGCATCCGGGCGGGGGCCGAGATCCACGCGGCGGTGGCCCGTCCGGCGCCGTTCCCGAAGTCCATCGGGTAGGCGAGCCGTCCGAGGTTCGACAGCAGCGTGGTCGAGGCCCACGGGCCCAGGCCCCGCCGCAGCGCCCGGGCGGACACCGCCCGCACGCCCACCGGCAGCACCGGCGCCGTCAGCAGCGCGCCGCTGCGGCCCAGTTGCGGCCGGGGCAGCGCCTTGAGCGCCCGGGTGCGCAACGCCGTGGCGCGCAGGAGCTCCTCGACGGCCTCGGGGTCGCCGTCGGCGGCCCGGTGGGGTGTCCCGAAGGGCACCTCCACGAGCCGGGTGCCGTTGCCGATGGGCATGTCGGCGGTCCGGGGCCGGTCGTCGACGGGCATGGTGATGCGCACCGGCCGGTCGCCCCGCCCGTGGTCGCGGTTCCACCGCAGGGCCGTCAGACACGTGGCGACGAGGAGCTGGTCGTTGACGGTGTACGGAGAGCCCTTGGGCCGGGACGGCAGGGGCAGGTCGGCCAGGTGCATGCCGTTGCCGTGCCCCGGCCGGCCGCCACCGTGGTCGGCGGCGAGCCGCGCCGGACGGGCCCAGGCCGAGCCCGGCTCGGGGGGCGCGGACGGCTCCGGGCGGTCCGGCCCGGTGGCGGCGCGGACGGGCGGCGGCGCGGGCGCGTTGTCCGCGCCGCCGTACAGCTCCGCCGCCGTGGCCAGGACCCGCAGGCAGGCCGGTCCGTCCAGGCCGGTGTGGTTCACCGTCGCGAGCAGGACGCACCCGCCGCCCTCGGGGGCGTCCACCACCTCGACGCGCAGCGGCGGCGCGGCGCTCAGGGGCGGGGCGTCCCGCAGCGAGCGGTGGCGGGCCTCCGCCAGTGTGTCGCCGGGGAACCGCACCGGGTCGGTGTCCGGTGTCCCGGGCAGTTCCCAGGCGTACCCGGGACGCCACCAGCGCGGCGGCGCCTCGCGCATCAGGACGCGCGGATGACGGCCGAGCGCATCCCGCACCGCCCTGCGCAGCCGGTCCTCGTCGAGCCGGCCGGGCAGGTGGATCTCGATGTGGACGGTGTCCGGCTCGCGCTCGTCGACACAGTGCCGGGATATCTCGTCCACCACCGGGAACGGGATGCGCTCAGGGGTCATCGGTTCGGTTCCTCCCGGGTGTCGCCGTGGCCGGTGCCGGGGTGGCCGGCGCCGGGCTTGCCGTAGCCGTCCGGGCCCTGCCGCGCGGGGCCCTGCGGTGCCGTGACGGGCGGGCCGTGCGGAGCGGGCCTGCGGCCCGCCTCCTCCTCGGCGCCCTCGCGGTGGCGTCCGCCAGGGCCGGGGCCGACCGTCACCAGCGCCGCGACCAGGGACAGGAGCGCCAGCGCCTGGGCCGCGGGCCCGTAGGCGCCGGTGCCCTCCGCGAAGCCGGAGTCGGCGTGCAGGACGGCGAGGACCGCCGCCACCGCCATGGAGCCGACCGCGAGCGGCACGAGCAGGGCGGGCCGCCACCAGGCCAGCAGGGCCGCCAGCGGGACCACGAGCGCGTACGGCCCGGAGACCAGGGCCAGCACCGCGGTCAGGGCCACGACGCCCAGGAGCCAGCTCGGGGCGGGCACCGGAGCGGCGCCGGCCTCCTCGTCGACGTCGCGGCGCCGGACCAGGGCGAGCGCGAGCAGCCCCAGGATCGCGGCTCCCGCGACCCACAGTCCGACGGTGTAGGTCGTCGCGGGGCCGTACTCCAGCGTCACCGTGCCGCCCTCGCCCTCGGGGACGAGGAAGCCCTGCTGCCAGCCGTCGAGCCGCACGGACTCCAGTTCCTCGCCGTCCAGCGTGGCCGTCCAGCCGTCGTTGACGGCCATGTGGGTGCGCAGGTAGGAGGCGTTGCCCGGCTCCACCTTCACGGAGCGCTCGTCGCCCTCCCAGTCGGTGGCGGTCACGTCCCGGTCCGCTCCGGTGGTCTGGACGTCGCCCCGGGTCAGGGAGAGGTCGGTGACGGCCAGGGCCTCGTCGGCGCCGGTCTCCACCGTGTGTTCACCGGCGTCCAGGGCGACGGACTCGCCACGGCCCACGCCCTCGCCGCACAGCCGGACCTCCACGGGGCGGCGGTCGGTGAGGTCGCGGACGGTGCCCGAGGCGCTGGTGTCGTAGGACGTGCCGTCGATGGTGACGGCCGGACCCTCGCCGCACTCCAGCTCGAACGGCGCCTCCTTCAGCGGCGCCTCGACGCGGAAGTCGTCCAGCCCGGGGATGTAGACCTCGTTCAGGCCCACGGGCAGCTGGAGGTCGCTCCCGGCGACGGGGTTGGCCACGGTGAGGTCGGCCGTCCCGGTGACGGTGATCTCCAGCTGGTCGGTCGTCATCGACTCGAAACGGGCCCAGCCGTTTCGGTCGACGGCCGTGGTCACCGCGCCGTCCGGGGAGGTGATCGTCACCTCGGTCGGACGGGCCGAGACGCCGCCGGCGGCGGAGAGCACGAGGGAGTCGACCGGACGTGCCTGCGGCCAGCTGATCTTGATCACCGGCCTGTCCCCGGCGATCCACGCCGTGGTCAGGTCGCCGTCGACGAGGTTGCGCGGGCTGAGCGAGAGCCCGGTGGGGCTCGTCGACTCGGCGGTCGCCGTGATGCGGCCCTGCGCACCGGGCGCGACCCGGTCCAGCAGTTCGTCGAACGCCGTGCCGGGCACGGGCAGGGCGCTCGCCTCGACGCCGTAGTCGCCGGCCTCGCCCACGGAGAACTGCCGGTGCAGGGCGCGTTCGCTGCCCACCGGGTTCAGGCCGCCGGGGTCGGCGTTGCGGTGCAGGGAGACGACCTCGGCGTCGGCCTCGGCGTCCTCGGGGGCGTCGTCGGGCAGCGACAGCATCCGGGTGACCTCCACGCCCGGGATGCGGATCTCGGAGAAGCCCGCGCCGGTCAGCCCCGGGCGCCGCTCCTCGGTGTCGAGGATCTTCAGCTTCAGCCAGTTCGCCTCCCCCGCGGGAGCCTCGACGGTCTGCGTGCCGGTCCCGTCGAGCGTGGAGCGCACCGCCTTCCGGCTGGTGTCGGTCGCGACGCTGACCTCCGTCGGCGTGGGGCGCAGCCCGTCGTCCGGCAGCGGGGTCAGCTCGATCTCGCCGGGGACGTCGAGCGGCCCCGTGAACTCGACCTTGATCCACTGGCCGGTGCTGTCCTCGGCGCTGCCCTCGGCCCAGCCCGTCTCCGGGTCGCCGTCGAAGGCGTGCACGGGGTCGAACTGCGGCAGGTGGAAGAGCCAGCTGCCGCTGCTGGACGCGGTGACGGACTTCGCGCCGCGCAGCGTGGCCACCGTCTGGTGCCGCGTGCCCTCCACCGGGAGGATCATCTTCGGTTCCTCACCCGCGTCCTGGAGGCTCTCCGGGTGGTTGCGCTCCTCGGTGGTGTAGGTGAAGGAGGTGTTGTTGTTGACCAGGCCGAAGCGGGTGTCGGCGCGCCGCAGCCCGTCCGCCGTCACGTGCAGGTCCGGTGCGTCGACACCGGGGTGGGCGTCACCGGTCAGCACGGCCGGCCGGTTCCCGAAGTCGCGGTCCGCCGACAGCGGCAGCAGGACCTCGGGACCACCGCTGACGCGTGCGGTCTGCGCCACGTCCTGGGCCCGCACCTGCTCCGGCATCGACGGCGCGAAGGTACCGGCGGGCTCGTAGATCTCCACCGACTTCTGCCGGGGGTAGAAGCCCTGGAGCATGACCGGGGTGTCGGCCGGGATACGTCCGGCGGTGGTCAGCGGGCCGAAGCTCTCGACCTTCTCGTAGCCGGACGCCTCCAGCGTCCGCTTGACGGTCTGCGGCGGCACGTAGCCCACCTGGTCCGGATCGAGGTCGTTGCGCACGACGACGTAGTGGAGTCCGGCGCGGTTCAGGTACTGCTGGAGACCGGGGACGGCGCCCCCGCTCATCAGCGCCTGTTCCACCGCGTCCAGCATGCGGCGCTCGCCGGGCGGTCCGAAGGGCACGTAGTCCCGCTGCGCCCAGGGGGAGTCGGCCAGCACGTGCAGCGGCTGGTCGATGGGCGAGCCCCAGGTGTAGACGCCGTGCGCGGTCGCCGGAACGACCAGGGCCCGGGTGTCGCCGGACTTCTCCGCCAGCCAGTCCGCCGTCTGCTCCCAGTGCTTGGGCAGTGCCTCGAACGCGCCGGGCTGCAGCACCGCACCGCTCAGGTACGGCAGCGCGAGCCCGGGCAGCACGAGCAGGGCGGTGAGCGCGGGCACGAGCCGCGCGCCGCGCAGCGCGCCGACGCGGTCCGGACCGGCCGCGCGGGCTCCGCGCCGCCGGGCCACCAGCACGGCGGTGAGGTGGGTGAGGCCCAGGGTGAGGGCCAACGCGAGACCGGGCTGGAACTTGTAGATGTTGCGGAACGGCCGGAGCCAGCCGTCCAGCCAGCCCTGGAACCCCTCGGCGAACGGCGCGCCGAGGGCGCCGCCGTAGCCGGCCAGCATGACGAGCGTGACGGTGACGACGGTGAGCACGAGCCAGCGCCGCTCGGGCATGTCGCGCCGGGCCAGGCCGCCCAGTCCGACGGCGGCCGCCAGCGCGCTGCCGGCGACGGCGAGCGCGGCGGTGGCCATCGTCCAGCCCGCCGGCAGCCAGGCCTCGCCGAAGTTCAGGTAGGCCACCCAGTTGCCCGCGCCGCGCAGCATCTCGAAGGCCGACATCGTGGACGTGGTCGCGGTGGCCTGCTCGACGTACGGCATGAAGTCCTCGCCGTGGGCGCCGAGGAGCAGCAGCGGGATCACCCACCACAGCGTCGCCAGGATCACGCCGGGTATCCACCACGCCAGCAGCGTCAGCCGCCGCCGCCCGGTGCGGGTGATCAGGTAGAGGCCGACCGGCAGGAGCGCCGCCAGGGTGGACGCCGCGTTGACGCCGCCCATGAACGGGATGAGCAGCGCGGAGCGGGCCGCCGCCACCCGGGCGATCGGGCCCGTGCCGTCCGCCTTCGCCACCAGGGGCAGCAGCACCCACGGCAGCATCGCGCCGGGCAGGGCGCCGGCCGAGGTGGAACCGACGATGATGGTGAACGTCGGCCACAGCGCGTAGGCCGCGGCCCCCAGCAGCCGGGTGGAGCGGTTGCCCACGTCCAGCCGCTCGGCCAGCCGCAGCGCGCCCCAGAAGGCGGTGGTCACCACGAGCGACAGCCACAGGCGTTCGGCCACCCACACCGGTGCCCAGTCCAGCAGGGCGTAGAACGGCAGCATCGGGAAGAGGTAGCCGATGTACTGGTCGGCGATGCCGCCGAAGCCGGAGCGGTCCGACCACAGGTTCCCCAGCTCACCGAGGAACATCCACGGGTCGGTGGCGACGCCCAGCTTCGTCTCGAAGGTCATGTTGCCCGGTGCTGCCACCACGAAGGCGACCAGGACCAGCACGTAGGCACCCAGCAGCCACCACCGGCTGCGGGGTGGCCCGGTCGGGTCGGGCCCGACGGCGCTCATCTCGAGCGTGCGGTCAGTGGTCGTCGTCATGGGGGCACCGCCGGAGGATGAGGAGGAGGTTCCAGGTGGCGATCTCACGGAGCACCGGAACCCGGGTGATGGCATGGGCGAGGAAGGGCCAGTAGCGCGACCGCGCGGCGAGCACCTCGACGTCGTCGCGGGCCCGCACGTGGCGCAGGGTGGGGCCGACGTGCACGGCGAACAGGTTCTCGCCGAGGGTGTGCTTGGCCGGGCGGCCGTGCCGCCTGGCGTAGCGGGCGCGCGCCCGCTCGGCGCCGAGGTAGTGCCAGGGGGCGGTCTCGTGGCCGCCCCACGGGGAGTACCAGTTGGTGAAGGACACGTAGACCAGCCCGCCGGGGCGGGTCACGCGCACCATCTCGCTGAGGAACGTCCGGGGGTCGTCGACGTGCTCCAGCACGTTGGAGGAGAAGGTGACGTCGGCGGTCCCGTCGGCGACGGGCAGCAGGTAGCCGTCCGCCAGCACCGCCCCCTGCGGGGTGCGGCCGTGGCCGTGCAGCTCCGCCGGGTCGGGCTCGAAGAGGAAGCCGCGCGCCCCGCGCCGCCGGAACTCGTCGGTGAAGTGCCCGCTGCCGCCGCCGACGTCGATGACGGTCGAGCCCTTCAGCGGGGTGTACCGCTCGACCTGGTCGGCGGCGTCGCGGGCGAGCAGGGAGTAACAGGTCTCGGGGTCGTCCTGCTCGTTCATGAAGGCTCGGAACAGGGCGACCGATCTTCGCAGGGACGGGTCCTTCACTCCGGTCACCTCGGGGTCCCCGGGTACGGCCCGGGCGGGGCGGAGCCGTACCGCCACGCCTCGGCCGCCACCTCGCGGAACGCCTCGACCGTGCGCGTCCAGCCGAAGCGTGCGGCGCGCGCCCGTGCGGCGTCGCCCATGGCGGTGCGGCGCGGGGTGGAGAGGCCGAGGGTGCACCAGGCGGCGGCGAAGGAGCTCTCGCCGCGTGCCAGGAGGCCGGTCTCCCCGTCGGCCACGGAGTCCCGCAGCCCGGGGATGTCGAAGCCCACGGCGGGGGTGCCGCGCGCGGCGGCCTCCATCACCACCAGGCCCCAGCCCTCCACGAGGGAGGGGTGCAGGAGCAGCCAGGACGAGCTGAGCAGCCGGTGCTTCTCCGCCTCCGAGACGTGCCCGGCGAACGTCACCGAGTCCCCGGCCATCGCTTCGAGCCGGGCCCGCTCGGGCCCGTCGCCGACGATGACGAGGCGTCCGCCGGTGACCGGCCGCACCCGTTCCCACAGCCGCAGCAGCAGGTCGATGCGCTTGTACTCGACGAGTCGGCCCATCGCCAGGAACAGCGGCTCGGGCGACTTCGGCGCGGGCGGACCGGGCTTCTCGACCCCGTTGTGGACGATGCGGATGCGGTCGCCGGGGACGCCGATGCCGCGCAGCGCGTCGGCCGTGGAGTCGGAGACGGCGACCGTCAGGTTGTCCCGGTGGGTGCGGGCCAGGGCCCAGTGCTCCAGCCGCCGCCCGATCCGCGCGGCGGGCGCCGGGTAGCGCATCCCCCACAGGTCGGTGTGGACGTGGTTGACGAAGCAGAGCGTCGGCCCCCGGTACCACAGGGGTGCGAGGTAGGGCATGCCGTTGCAGACCTCGACCATCAGGTCGGCCTCGCCGACCTCACGGGTGAAGGTGCGCCGGGCGCGCAGGAAGTGTCCGGCGTCCCCGCCGGCGGAGACCACCCGGTAGTCGCGCTCGGCGGCCGGGCCGCCGCAGACGAGCGTGACCTGGTGGCCCTGCGCGGTGAGACCGGCGGCGATCCGGTCGATGAGCAGCTCGGAACCGCCTGCGGCCGGGTTGCCGATGTCGCGGCGGGCGAGGAAGACGATGCGGCGCGGATACCGGGAGGGGACCGCGTCCGCGAGGGCGGCGGCGACCGCCGTGCCCGCCGGGGCGGGCAACCGCTGCGGCGGTACGGCGGCGGCGTGGGGAGCCACCGAGGGCACCTGCTGGGGCATGGGGCGCTCCACTCGTGTGAGGGTGCGTGGTGGACGAAGGGGTGGTGCTGGGCTTGCGAGGGGGACGAGCCGGTTCTGCGGAGTGCGAGCCTGTCTCGTGCGCGGGGGCCGCGTGGTGAGCGGTGGGACCGAGTGCCGGGAGCCGGGGGCGGTGGCTGGCCATCGGATGGCTCAATTTTCGTCGTCGTGACGGCTGCGGCTACTCACCCGTATGACAAATTCGCCCCCGAATTACCGGCGGGTACACGTCGTGGCGCTCAAAGACGGCCGACCTGCGCCGTCCGCCGCGCTCCGGGAGGCGTACGTCACTGCGCAGGACGCCTGCCGCGCACCACCAGCACGGCACCGGCCGCGGCGAGCAGCACGCCTACGACGCCCGCCCCGATGGGGGCGGTGGTCCCGACCGCCCGCAGCTGCGAGCTGCCCGCGCGGGCCAGCTCCACCTGCTTCTTCTGGGTCTTCTCGTTGAACGTCAGCCCCTCGCTGTGCAGCAGGGTGACGGCCGGCTTCGTCCCGCCCGGCGCCCGCAGCGTCACGTGGGGGCCGGTGGTCGCCCGGATGATGCGGCCGGTGGCCTCGTCGACGACCAGCTCGATGTTGTCGTTCGCGTACCACTCCTCGGCCATCACCTGCGGGGTCTCCTTCATGCCGACCAGCCGTCCGGGCACCTGTCGGGAGCCCGTCCGGGTAGCGTCGACGGTGCCGGTGAACCGCATGCCCTCGTAGCCCTGGACCGTCACGCGGTCGACGTACTCCAGCACGACGGTGTCCCCGAGCGTGCCGTCCCACCACCGGTAGTCCTTCTCCTGGACGTCGAAGGGGAACTTCAGGTAGGCGTCCCCGGCGAACTCGGTGGGGGTCTCGCCGCAGCAGTGGACCGGCTTGTTCGTCTTCCGGTCGGTGACCCACCGCTCGGTCGTCCACTGGAAGGACTTGCGCGGGTCGTCGAGCTCCAGCGTGCGCTCGGTGTCGATGGTCTGGGAGATGTCCCAGACGGCGACGCCGCCGCGTTCGCTCGCGGCGACGTTCCCGAGCACCCGGCGGGTGACGGTGAGCGGTTCGTCGGTCTTCTCCTCGACCGCCTGCTGGTCGAAGTAGTCGCCGGTGCCCTTGAAGACCGTGGTGGTGTCCAGGTCGATCGGGGTGCGCTTGGCGCGCGGTTCCACGTACCAGGCCAGCATCGGGGCCAGGACCAGCAGAAACACGCCGAGCCCCAGCAGGGTCAGCGACAGAGGTGAAGCGGAACGGCGCATGACGGGTGCTCCCGGTGAGATGGGTGGTGCGCGTTCAACGTGCTGCGTGCGGTGCGACGTGCGTCGAGGTGTGCCACGTGCGCCACCGGAGCTGTGGGACGCGCAGCGCGCGGGGCCGGTGGCGCCCCGTGGCGTGAACGTGCCGGGGCAGCCTCCGGTCGTCCGGGCAAGCCCCTGGGCCGGTGACGGTAAGCGAACTCTTGACAGCACGTCAATGCCCTTCCAAACTCGTCAGTAGGAAACTGGTGTCGGGGGCGACAGCTGGTGCCGTGACATGCCGAGAAGAGGTCCCCCGCGCCATGCACAGACTCCTTGCAGCAGCTTTGACCTGCATCTTTGCCGCGCTGCTCGCCGTCGGCGCCGGTGTGGGCATCGTCGCCATGCTGAACGCCGACACCGAGCAGCCGAACGTGCCGCTGGTGCACTTCCCCGATCACGAGCCGGAGGCGCCGAGCCCGCCGGCCGAGTCCGTCTCACCCTCCGAAGCGACCGATCCGTCCGCTGAGCCCGCGGACGGGGCCGAAAACGCTTCCGAGGACGAGGGCGGGGACGAGAGTGCCGAGCCCACCGAGCGGCCGGACGGGCCGGCGGAGGACGGAACCTCGTGACGGCGACCGTGGAGTCCGCGTGGGGGGCGGTCCCCGAGACCCAGGTCCGCACGTTCACCGCGCGGGCCCGGGACGAGATCCCCGTGCTCGCCGCCGACATCCTGCGGGAGATCCGCCGCGCCCACCCGAGCCTGCCCGTCGTCGTCGACGAGACCTCGGGCGAGCCCATGTCGCTCATCGGCATCCGCCGGGCGCTCGAACACTTCGTGGAGCACCTGGCCACCGGTCTCGGCAGCCCGCACGTGCACCCCACCGTCTTCCAGGACTTCGGTCGGGGCGAGCTGCTCCAGGGCCGCAGCCTCGATTCCCTCCAGGCGATCTACCGGCTCGGTGTGCGGCTGGCCTGGCGGCGGCTGGCGGAGATCGGGCAGCAGGCCGAGATCCCCGCCCCGGCGATGTACGAACTGGCCGAGTCGGGCTTCCAGTACCTCGACGGCCTGGTCGCCGAGTCCGTGCGCGGATACGCCGAGGCCGCCGCCCGCCAGGCGGGGGAGCGGCTGCGTCTGCAACGCCGCCTGCTCGACCTGCTGCTCGACGAGAGCGGGCACGGCGGGCGGCTGGAGTCGGTGCTCGCCGAACGCGCGGCCCGGATCGGCTGGCCCGTCCCGCAGACGGTGGCCGTCGCGGTGCTCGTCCCGCCGGCCCGGGAGGCGCTGCCGCCCGCCCTCGGCCCCGAGGTCCTGCTCGACATGGAGCGCGAGCAGCCGCTCATGGTCGTGCCCGAGCCGGACGCCGCGGGCCGGGGCGAACTGCTGCGCCGCGCGACGGCGGGCTGGTCGGGCGCCGTCGGCCCGCCGGTGGGCGTCGCGGACGCCGCGAAGTCCCTGCGCTGGGCGCAGTCGGCGGTGTCGCTGATGGAGCGCGGACTGCTGCCGTCGGGCGGGCTGCTGGACTGCACCGAGCACACCGAGGCCCTGGTGCTTCTGCCGCCCGAGGAACTCATCGACGACCTCGGCCGCCGCCTGCTGGCCCCACTGGAGGAGTGCGGCCCCACACACGCCAGGCGGCTCGCGGAGACGATGCTGGCCTGGCTGGAGACGCGCGGCGGCGCGCCGGAGGTGGCGACCCGGCTGGGCGTCCACCCGCAGACCGTGCGCTACCGGCTGCGGCAGATCCGGGAGATGTGGGGCGAGGCGGTCGACGACCCCGACCGCCGCTTCGAGCTGGAGCTCGTGCTCCGCGCCCGCAGGCTGCGCGGCGACCTCGGCTGACCTCCGCCCCCCGAGCCCACCGAGCCCGCCGCGTCAGCCGGGGGCGTCCGGCGGCTCGCCGGTGCCGAGCATCCGGCGCAGCAGGTCCCGCAGCGTGCGGCGGTCCGCCGCGTCCAGCCGTCCCAGCGGCTCGCGGGCGAAGTCGCCGAGCGACTCCCGCAGCGCGGCCGCCGTCCGTCGTCCCTCGGGCGTGACGGCGGCGAGCTTCACCCGGCGGTCACTCTCGTCGGACCGCCGCTCGACCAGACCGCGCGCGGTCAGCCGGTCGACGATGCCCGTCACGTTCGACGGCTCGCACTTGAGCCGCTGGGCGAGGTGCCGCATGGGCATGGGGGTGTAGGCCAGCAGGGCGAGCACCCGCGCCTGCGCCCCGGTGAGCGAGTGCTGCGCGGCGGCCTTGTCGTACTCCTCGTAGTAGCGGCCCACGACGTCGCCGAGCAGCTCCAGCACCTCCAGGGTGAGCCGGTCGGCGGGGGTCTTGGCACGGGTCATGCCCACCAGCATAGCGACTTACTTGACAACCTGAAATATCTAGGTGCAGTGTTGTTTCAGATGCTGAAGTAATTTCCGTGCTTCGAGGAGCTGAGATGAGCCTGCCCACGACCGGCCGCGCCTGGCACCTGACAGCCCGCCCGAACGGCTGGCCGACTCCGGAGGACTTCGCGCTGCGTGAGGAACCCGTCGCGGCCCCCGCGTCCGGGCAGATCCTGGTGCGCAACGCCGTGCTGTCCGTGGACCCGTACATGCGCGGCCGGATGAACGACGTCAAGTCCTACGTACCCCCCTTCCGGCTCGACCACCCGATGGAGGGCGGCGCCGTCGGCGTCGTCGTGGCCTCCGAGGCCGAGGGCTTCGCGGTCGGCGACCACGTCCTGCACTTCCTCGGCTGGCGCGAGTACGCGACGCTCGACGCCGCGCACGCCCAGAAGGTCTCCGCGGACCTCGCCCCGCTGAGCACCTACCTCGGCGTCATGGGCATGCCCGGCCTGACCGCCTACGCCGGCCTCCTCGACGTGGCGTCCTTCCAGGAGGGTGACGCCGTCTTCGTCTCCGGCGCCGCCGGTGCCGTCGGCAGCCAGGTGGGCCAGATCGCCCGGATCAAGGGCGCCTCCCGCGTGATCGGCAGCGCCGGCTCCCCGGAGAAGGTCAAGCTGCTCACCGAGGAGTACGGCTTCGACGCCGCCTTCAACTACAAGGACGGCCCCGTCGCCGAGCAGCTGCGCGCCGCGGCCCCGGAGGGCATCGACGTCTACTTCGACAACGTCGGCGGTGACCACCTGGAGGCCGCCATCGGCTCCCTCAAGGTCCACGGCCGCGCCACGCTCTGCGGCGCCATCGCCCAGTACAACGACACCGAGGCGGCACCGGGCCCGCGCAACCTCGCCCTGGCCATCGGCAAGCGGCTGCGGCTCACGGGCATGCTCGTGAACGACCACCAGAAGCTGATGCCGCGCTTCCTGGAGGAGACCGCCGGCTGGATCGCCTCCGGTGAGCTGAAGTACCACGAGACCACGAGCGAGGGCATCGAGTCCGCCGTGGACGCGTTCCTCGGCATGCTGCGCGGCCGCAACACCGGAAAGATGATCGTCCGCCTCGCCGACTGACCCCCGCGCGTCAGGCTCTAGACTCGTCCCGCCGGACGGGGCGTGGGCGCGAGCCCGTCCGGTGAATTCCCCACCTAGGAGGAACCGCATGTCCATCCAGCCCGTCGACGTCCTCTACACCGCCGTCGCCACCGCCGAGAACGGCCGCGACGGCAAGGTCGCCAGCAGTGACGGCCAGCTCGAGGTCGTCGTCAACCCGCCCAAGGAGATGGGCGGCAGCGGAGCCGGCACCAACCCCGAGCAGCTCTTCGCCGCCGGGTACAGCGCCTGCTTCCAGGGCGCGCTCGGAGTCGTCGCCCGTCAGGAGAAGGCCGACATCTCCGGCTCCACCGTCACCGCCGAGGTCGGCATAGGCAAGACGCCCGAGGGCGGCTTCGGCCTGAAGGTCGCGATCAGGGCCGACATCCCGAACGTGGACGCGGCCACGGCCCAGGCCCTGGTGGAGAAGGCGCACCAGGTGTGCCCGTACTCCAGCGCCACGCGCGGGAACATCGAGGTCACCGTCTCGGCCTGACCGGCCCGGACCGGCGTGAGGCCGCCACGGCGACCGCCGTGGCGGCCTTCGCCGTTCCCCGTCCGCCCCGCCCCGCCGCGTGGGCCCGCCGGGGCCGGTCGGCCGCTCACGGCCGCAGCAGCACCGCTCCCGTCCTCGGCCGCCCACCGTCGGACGGCGACATCGCCGCGCCGAAGTCCGCCAGCGGGAACGCGTGGCTCACGAGCTGTTCGGCCCGCAGTCGGCCCAGCCGGAAGGCGCGCACCGCGTGCGTCCAGGCGGCGGGCGCGGCTCGCACGGTCAGGGCGTGCGAGGCCGGCCGTGTCGGGTCCGGGCCGCGTATACCCGCCCCCGGACGACCGGCCAGCACGATCCGGCCGCCGGGCCGCGCGAGCAGGGACGCCCCGTGGGCGCTCTCCGGTTCCCCGGCCGTCTCCACCACCAGGTCGCAACGCCCGTGCCAGACGGCGCTTTCCGCCGGCTCGACCGTCCGGTCCGCGCCGAGCCCGAGTGCCTGTTCCAGTCGGTGCGCCCGCCGGTCCACGACGACCAGTTCGCCGGGCGAGGAGACGGCCAGCAGCTGCACCGTGAGCAGCCCGAGGGTGTCCGCACCGTGCACCGCCACCCGCTCTCCGGGCACGGGCGCGCCGGCCAGGGCGGCCCCGGCGGCCACGGCCGCGCGTCCCAGCAGGGCGGCCGTCGGCCGGTCACTGTCGTCGGGCAGCGTGTGGAGGTGCTCGGCGGGCAGCACGAGCACGTCGGCGAAGGCGCCGGGGCCCGACCGACCGGACGGCCGCGCGCACAGATGTGACGACCCTTCACGACAACGCGCGCAGACCAGGCACCCGCCGGGCTCGACGCGGCCCGCGACCGCGCGTCCGAGCAGCCGCTCCGTCACCCCCGCACCGACCGCCTCCACGGTGCCCGACCACTCGCGGCCGGGCGTGACGGGGTAGTGGATCGGGGAGCCGTCGGCCCGCCCCTCGTACACGGCACGGTCGGCCGGGTCGACGAGCGCGGCGGCCACGGCGACGCGGACCTCGCCCGGCGCGGGCTCGGCGACGGGGCCGCTCACCAGCCGATGGGCCCGCGGTCCGTCGACGACGACGGCGCGTGCGGTGCGGACGCTCGGGATCACGACCTCATTGTGCGGCCATGCGGCAGGGCCGAGCGGAGGCGCCGTCGGCTTCCGGCCAGTCTCAGGGCTCCCGCGGCGCCGTCACCCGTTCGTAGGCGAGCTCGGCCAGCACGGCCTGGCCCTTCCTGCTCGGGTGGAACCAGTCCAGGCCGCTGACCTCGTCGGCCGTGAAGCGGTACGCGTGCACGGCGCCGCCGTCGTACCGGCAGCGCTCGGCGGCGTCGCACACCTCCTCCAGCACGGCGTTGTAGGCGTCGACCCGCGCGGAGACCCGCTCGCGGCGCTCGGTGGCCGCCGCGTCGACGGCGGCGGGGTCGCCGAGCATGGTCGGGCAGATGCCCAGCTGCCAGATGCGCGCGGCCAGCGCGTTGTCCCGGCCCTGCGACCACAGCCGCTTCAGGTCGGGCACGCTGGCCACGTACACCTGGGTGTCCGGGGACTCGTGTTCCAGCGTGCGCAGGGACCGCTCGAAGTCCGCCCGGAAGTCGTCGGTCGGCGTCATGGCGGCCACGTCGCGCGCGCAGGCGTCGTTCGCGCCGATGAGCACGGTGACCAGATCGGGCCGGTGGGTGGCGGCCCGGGCGGCCTGGCCGGGCAGGTCGGCCATGTCGGAGCCGGCGACGGCGTAGTTCCACGTCGCGTCCGTCGGGTCCGCCAGGAGCCGCTCGGCGAGGCTCTCGACCTCGGGGGAGGTGCCCGTCGACCAGGACGCCTCCGGGCAGTCCGCCAGCAGCGAGCAGGTGTCGAATCCGATGGTGATGGAGTCCCCGAGGGCCGCGATGGACTCGGGTTCGGTGTCCCAGTCGCCGGTCGGGGTGGGGGAGGGTCGGCCCTCGACGGTCCTGCGGCTGTCGGTCTCCTCGGCCGGCTCCGGCTCGGAACCGCACGCCGCGCCGCCCAGCGCGAGCAGGAGTGCGGCCGTGAGCGCGGCGCCCCTGCGCCCGAACCTCCGGCTCCGGACCCGTTCACCGACCGTCATGCGCTCGCCCTCGTTCCCCGACGCCGTCCTCGCGCTTGTCTACCCGACGGTACGTGATGGCCGTCCCCACCGGGACGCCCACCGGGACGTGGGCCGGGGAGAACGGTTCCGATCACCGGTGACACCCTGACGGCACGTCACGCGACGTCCGATTTGCGGAGAATGACCGTCGATGGTGTTTACTGTTCGTAACTCAGCAACTGGTGGTCACGTTGCCCATGGGGAACAATGGCAGGCGGCGGACTTCGAACCGCACGGGAGGTCCCGGTGACGACACGTGGCGTTCTTTATGTGCACTCCGCGCCGCGCGCGCTGTGCCCGCACGTCGAATGGGCGGTGGCCGGCGTCCTCGGCACCCGCGTGAGCCTCGACTGGATCAAGCAGCCCGCCGCACCCGGTACCTGGCGTGCGGAGCTGTCCTGGCAGGGTGAGCCCGGCTTCGCCTCCAAGCTCGCCTCCGCCCTCAGAGGCTGGCACCTCCTGCGCTTCGAGGTGACGGCCGACCCCTCCGCGGGGGCCGAGGGCGAGCGGTACAGCTCCACACCCCAGCTCGGCATCTTCCACGCGGTCACCGGCATGCACGGGGACATCCTCATCCCCGAGGACCGGCTGCGGGCCGCCCTGGACCGGGCCGCGCTGGGGGAGACGGACCTGGCGGCCGAGGTCTCCCGGCTGCTCGGCAAGCCGTGGGACGACGAGTTGGAGCCCTTCCGCTACGCGGGGGAGGGCGCCCCCGTCCGCTGGCTGCACCAGGTCGTCTGAGCCTCCTGCTCCGAACACGACGAAGGGCCGCACCTCCCGGGGTGCGGCCCTTCGTGCTGCTCCAGGGGTCTCAGACCGAGCGGAAGCCCAGGACGACGTTGTGACCGCCGAAGCCGAACGAGTTGTTGACCGCCGCGATCGTGCCCTCCGGCAGTGCGCGGGCCGTGCCCCGCACGATGTCGGCGTCGACCTCCGGGTCCAGGTCGTCGACGTTGATGGTGGGCGGAGCCGTGCGGTGGTAGAGCGCGAGCACGGAGGCGACCGACTCGACACCGCCCGCGCCGCCCAGGAGGTGACCGGTCATGGACTTCGTGGCGGAGATCGCCACCTGGTCCAGCCGGTCACCGAAGACCTTGCGCAGCGCCTTGATCTCCGCGACGTCACCCTGCGGGGTGGACGTGGCGTGCGCGTTGACGTGGACGCACTGTTCGGGCGTCAGGTCGGTCGCGTCCAGCAGGTTCTGCAGGGCGGCGGCGATGCCGCGCCCGGTCGGCTCCGGCTGCGCGATGTGGTGCGCGTCGGAGGACAGCCCCTGGCCCACCGCCTCGCAGTACACCCGTGCGCCGCGGCGGGCCGCGTGCTCGGCCGACTCCAGCACCACGAGGCCGGCGCCCTCGCCGAGGACGAAGCCGTCCCGCGCGGTGTCGTAGGGCCGGGACGCCTGCTCGGGAGCGTCGTTGTTCTTCGACATCGCCATCATGTTGGCGAAGGCCGCCACCGGCAGGGCGTGGATGGCCGCCTCCGTGCCGCCGGCGACGACGACGTCGGCGCGGCCGGTGCGGATCATCTCGATGCCGTAGCCGATCGCCTCGGCACCCGAGGCGCACGCGCTCACCGGAGTGTGCACGCCCGCCTGGGCGTTGACCTCCAGGCTCACGTTCGCCGACGGGCCGTTGGGCATGAGCATCGGCACGGTGTGCGGCGAGACGCGGCGGGCGCCCTTCTGCAACAGCACGTCGTACTGGTTCAGCAGCGTCTGCACGCCGCCGATGCCGGACGCCACGACGACGCCGACGCGCGCCGGATCGATCGGGGTGCCCGGCTCACCGGCCCCGCTCTCGAACCCGGCGTCGGCCCACGCCTCGCGGGAGGCGACCAGTGCGAACTGCGCGGAGCGGTCCAGCTTGCGGGCCTGGGGGCGGGAGAGAACCTCGGTCGGTTCCACCGCCACCCGGGCCGCGATGCGGACGGACATGTCCGCCGCCCACTCCTCCTCGATGCGCGAGACGCCGGAGCGCCCCGTCGTCAGACCTTCCCAGGTCGATGCGCTGTCGCCACCCAGCGGTGTGGTTGCGCCGATACCGGTGACGACCACGGTGCGATTGGTCGTGTTCACGGAATTCCTGTCTCCACGGGTAGAGGGTTGTGACCCGCCACCCGGTACCCCGGGTGGCGACAAACGCATAACGAGCGGGCGTCAGCCCTGGTGCTCCGCGATGTACGTGACGGCGTCGCCGACGGTCTTGAGGGTCTTGACGTCGTCGTCGGGGATCTTCACGTCGAAGCGCTCCTCGGCGGCGACCACGACCTCGACCATCGACAGCGAGTCGACGTCCAGGTCGTCGGTGAAGGACTTGTCCAGCTGGACGTCCTCCTCGGGGATACCGGCGATCTCGTTGACGATCTCGGCGAGACCCTTGACGATCTCTTCCTGCGTGGCGGCCATGCTTGGCGCTCCTTCTGATGTGTTGCGCTGATGTGTTGCGGTGGACGGCCGGTCGGGCCGACCGGCCGGGTGAACCGACTAGGGGAGCGTAACGACAGTCGCCGCGTACACGAGACCCGCCCCGAAGCCGATGACGAGCGCGGTGTCGCCGCTCCTGGCCTGCCCGGTCGCCAGCAGCCGCTCCATGGCGAGCGGGATGGAGGCGGCCGAGGTGTTCCCGGTCGTCTCCACGTCCCGGGCGACGGTGACGTGCTCCGGCAGCTTGAGCGTCTTCACCAT
This sequence comes from Streptomyces chumphonensis, assembly GCF_014779715.1. Lineage (GTDB taxonomy): Bacteria > Actinomycetota > Actinomycetes > Streptomycetales > Streptomycetaceae > Streptomyces > Streptomyces chumphonensis. The sequence continues at coordinate 765,127 of NZ_JACXYU010000001.1, read as the reverse complement.
CGAGTCGATGATCCGCATGTTCGCCTGGTGCGGGATGAAGACGTCCAGGTCCTCCGCGGAGATCCCGGCCACCTCCAGCGCCTCCTGGGCGACCTTGGCCATCTCGAAGACCGCCCAGCGGAAGACCGTCTGGCCCTCCTGCCGGATCGCGGGGTACTTCTCCGGCCTGCCGCCGTCGCGGTAGACGTCCCAGGGCAGCGTCTGTGTGATGGTCTCGTGCTTGTCGCCCTCCGAGCCCCACACCGTCGGGCCGATGGCCGGTTCCTGGGAGGGGCCGACGATCACCGCGCCGGCACCGTCGCCGAAGAGGAAGGCGGTGGAGCGGTCCGTCAGGTCGGTGAGGTCGGAGAGCCGCTCCACGCCGACGACGAGCACGTACCGCGCGCTCCCCTCGACGACGAGGCCCTTGGCGATCGTCAGGCCGTAGCCGAAGCCGGCGCAGGCGGCGGAGATGTCGAACGCGGCGGCCTTGCCGGTGCCCAGCCGGTGGGCGATCTCGGTCGCCACCGACGGCGTCTGCTTGAAGTGGGAGACGGTCGAGATGATGACCGCGTCGACCTGCTCGGGGGCCAGCCCCGCGTCCGCGATGGCCTTGCCCGCCGCGTGCAGGGTCATCTCGGTGACCGTCTCGTCGGGCCCGGCCCAGTGACGGGTGGCGATGCCCGACCGGGAGCGGATCCACTCGTCGGAGGACTCGATGTGCTTGAGGATCTCCTCGTTCGGCACGACCCGGGTCGGGCGGTAGCCGCCCACACCGAGGACGCGCGCGTACGGGGAGCCCTGGGCGGGCTTGATCTTCGCGGGCATGGGCTCGGTGCTCCTATTCGGCGGTGCCGTGCTCGGCGATGAGCTCACGGGCGGCGTCGAGCTGGTCGGGGGTCTTGAGCGCCAGGGTCTTGACGCCCGGCAGGGCGCGCTTGGCGAGCCCGGTCAGCGTCCCGCCCGGGCACACCTCGATCAGGGCGGTGACACCCAGCTCGCGGAAGGTGTCCATGCACAGGTCCCAGCGGACGGGGCTGGCGACCTGGCCGACCAGCCGCTCGACGAAGTCGCCGCCGTCGGTGACGACCCGACCGTCCCGGTTGGAGACCAGCCGGACGGTCGGGGCGCCGGGGGCGAGGTCGGCGACGGCCGCCTTGAGCGCGCCCACGGCCGGGGCCATGTGGTGGGTGTGGAAGGCACCCGCCACCTTGAGCTCCCGCACCCGCGCGCCCTCGGGCCGCTCGGCGGCGAGCGCGGCCAGCTGCTCCGTGGTGCCGGCGGCGACGATCTGCCCGGCGCCGTTGATGTTGGCGGGCGTCAGCCCGAGGCCCTCCAGGTGGGCCACGACGGCGTCGGCGTCCCCGCCCAGCACGGCGGACATGCCCGTCCGGGTGACGGCCGCGGCCTCGGCCATGGCCTGCCCGCGCCGCGTGACGACCGCCATGGCGTCCCGCTCGGAGAGCACACCGGCCGTCGCCGCGGCGGTCAGTTCACCGACGCTGTGCCCGGCGACCGCGCCGACGCGGTCCAGGCCCAGCGGGGGGCCGCCGTCGAGCAGCGCGCGGGTGGAGAGCAGCCCGGCGGCGACGAGCAGCGGCTGCGCGACGGCCGTGTCGCGGATCTCGTCCGCGTCGGCCTCCGTGCCGTAGCGCACGAGGTCGAGCCCGGTGATCTCGGACCACTGCGTGAGCAGGTCCGCGACACCCGGGAGTTCGAGCCAGGGATTCAGGAAGCCGGGCGCCTGGGCGCCTTGGCCTGGAGCGACGAGTACGAGCACCCTTCCACTCTCTCTTGGGGGTGAAGGTCCCCGCCGGTGGGGACCGAGACGAAGAACGTTCGTGGGAATTGTGGACCCTGCACAAAGTCGCTCGTCAAGGACGGGCCGGCGGCCCGGCGTCGACGAGCCGTCCCAGAATCAGTGCGATACGCAGGGTGAACGCCGATCGTACGTCCGAAGGCGACCAGCCGGTGACATCAGTCACACGTCGCAGCCGGTAGCGCACGGTATTGGGGTGCACGAACAGCATCCGCGCGGCGCCCTCCAGGCTGCTCGCCTGCTCCAGATAGACGCTCAGTGTTTCCAGAAGAGCCGAACCGGCGTCCTCCAGCGGTCTGTAGATCTCCTCCACCAGCAGATCGCGCGCCGCGGGGTCTCCCGCCATCGCGCGCTCGGGCAGGAGATCGTCCGCCAGCACCGGGCGCGGAGCGTCCGGCCAGGCGGCCGCCGCCCGCAGCCCGGCCGCCGCGGCCCGCGCGGACCGCGTGGCCGACAGCAGGTCCGCGACCACCGGGCCCGCCACCACCGGCCCCGAGGCGAACGGACCGATCAGCGACTTCGCCGCCTTCAGCGGGTCCTCCGCGCCACCGGCGACGACCACCAGCCGGCTGCCGAGCACACCGGTGAGCACCTGGAGCTTCGCGTACCGGGCGGCGCGCCGGATCGCCTCGACCGTCAGCTCGCTGTCCCCGTCCGGGGCGTTCCCCAACACCACGCACACGTGTTCCGGCGCGTTCCAGCCGAGGGCCGCCGCCCGCGACACCGCTCCCTCGTCCGCCTCACCGGAGAGCACCGCGTTCACCACCAGGGACTCCAGCCGCGCGTCCCAGGCCCCGCGCGCCTCCGCCGCCTGCGCGTACACCTGCGCGGTGGCGAAGGCGATCTCCCGGGCGTAGACCAGCAGCGCCTCGCGCAGCACGTTCTCGTCGCCCGGGGCGGCCACCTCGTCGATGGAGCTCTCGACCACCTCGATCGTGGTGCGGACCATCTCCACCGTCTGCCGCAGCGTGATCGCCCGTGTCAGCTCGCGCGGGGCCGTGCCGAAGACGTCGGTGCTGATGGCGCGCGGCGTCTCGGGGTGGCGGAACCACTCGGTGAACGCCGCGATGCCCGCCTGCGCCACCAGCCCGATCCACGAACGGTTCTCCGGGGGCATGACCCGGTACCACGCGAGCTGCTCGTCCATCCGCGCGATCGCGGCGGCGGCCAGCTTGCCGGAGTGCTGCTGGAGCCGACGCAGCGTGGCCGCGTGCGGATGGTCGGGAACGGGGGGCGGCGGGGTCTCAGCGGGTTCGGGCACGGGACAAGCCTGCCTTATCGGTACGACGTCCACGGACCGGCCCCTCGCGACCCCGCCCGGGCCGCCCCGGGGTCCCCGGTGACCGGTCACCGGGGAAGCACGTACCGTGAAACGCATGGTGGATGTGCGCAGAGCGGCCGAGCGGTACCGGGGCGGAGACGCCGCAGCGGGTATCGACACCCGGCACGCCTTCTCCTTCTCCGGACACTACGACCCGGAGAACACCGGGTTCGGGCTGCTCGTCGCGTGCAACGAGGAACGGCTCGTCCCCGGTGCGGGCTTCGCCGAACACCCCCACCGCGACCTGGAGATCGTCACCTGGGTGACCGAGGGCGAGCTGACGCACACCGACACCGCCGGGCACGCCACCGTCGTGCGTCCCGGCGATCTCCAGCGGCTCAGCGCCGGGGACGGGGTGCGGCACAGCGAACGCAACGCCGGCACCGGGCCGTTGCGGTTCTGGCAGATGTGGCTGGTGCCCGGCGTCTTCGGGGTCGCGCCCGAGTACGACGTCGTGCGGGGCATCGCGGACGGCACGCCCTACGCCCTGGACCGTGCGCAGGCGGTGCTGCACGTCCGCCGGCTGCGGGCGGGTCAGCGCTCCGCCGTGCCCGACGCGCCCTGGGCCTACCTCCAGGTGGTGCGCGGCAGCCTGGAGGTGGCCGGCCGCTGGCTGGCCGTCGGTGACTCCGCCCGTGTCACGGACGCGGAGGCGCTGGTCGTCGCCGCCGGGCACGGCGGTGCGGAGCTGCTGGTCTGGGAGATGCACGCCGAGCCCGGCTACGGCTGACGGCTCGGCACCGGCCGGGGCTGTGTCCGTCAGGCCAGCTCGGCCAGGACCGCGTCGGTGAAGGGCGGCCACGCCTCCACCGCCCACTCGCCGAACTGGCGGTCGGCCAGGGCCACACAGGCGGCTCCCGCCACGGGATCCACCCACAGGAACGTTCCTGCCTGGCCGAAGTGCCCGAAGGTGGCGGGGGAGGAGGAGGTGCCCGTCCAGTGCGGGGACTTCTCCCCCCGGATCTCGAATCCCAGCCCCCAGTCGTTCGGCGACTGGTTGCCGTATCCGGGCAGTACCCCGCGCAGGCCCGGGAACGCCACCGTCGTCGCCGCGTCGAGCGTCTGCCGGGCGACGAGCGTGGGGGCCAGCAGCTCGGCCGCGAACAGCGTCAGGTCCGCCGGGGTGGAGACGGCAGCCGCCGCCGGAGTCCCGTTCAGCTCGGTCGCCGTCATGCCCAGCGGCTCCAGGACCGCCTGGCGCAGGTACTCGGCGAACGGGATGTCCGCCGCCTTCTCGATGTGGTCGCCGAGGACTTCGAACCCCGTGTTGGAGTACAGCCTGCGCTCGCCGGGCCCGGCCATGACCCGGTGCTCGTCGAACGCCAGCCCCGAGGTGTGCGCCAGCAGGTGCCGCACCGTCGAACCCTCGGGTCCGGCCGGCTCGTCCAGCTCCACCGCCCCCTCCTCGACGGCCACGAGCGCGGCGTAGGCGGTCAGCGGCTTCGTCACGGAGGCCAGGGCGAACCGGTGGCCGTCCGGGCCGTGCCGGCCCGCCAGGGTGCCGTCGGCCCGGACCACCGAGGCCGCCGCCGTCGTCACCGGCCAGTTGTCGATCATCCGCAGACTGTCCATGGCCCCGAGCGTACGGGACGGGGTGCCGCCCGGAGCCGGACGGGAGGGAGCGGGGACGCTCACAGCTCGGCGAGCAGGTCCGCCTTCTTCACGGAGAACTCCTCGTCCGTCAGCAGCCCGGCCTCGTGCAGCCCGCCGAGGTGCCGGATGCGCTCGGCGATGTCGGCCGGATCGGCCCGCAGCGCGCCCGGCGCCCGGGGCGACGGCCCGCCCGCGCCGCCACCCACCGGCGCGTCGGCGTTCCGCGCCGTCGCCCGGTCCGCCCGGATCGCCGCCAGCACGGCCGCCGCCAGCGGCAGTGACTCGTGCACGAGCCCGTACCCCAGCCCGAAGACGACGGCGGCCGGGTCCTGATCCGGCTCCCCGGGCCGGGACTCCCGGCCCTCCGCGGGCCGCCGGATCAGCCGCAGATGGCCGCCGAGCACCTCCGGGGTGCGCCACTCGACGTCCTCCAGGTCCGCGACGTCGAAGAACTGGTCGCCGGCCTTCCACTTCGCGGACGAGGCACCCGTCCAGAACCAGCGGAACGAGACGGTGCCGCCGTCGAACGCGGCCTTGCCGTCGTACGCCTTGAACTGGAGGGGCGGCTCCGGGGCCCGCACCAGGAACCTCCCGGCCGGGAGCTCCGCGTCCGCGCCGAGGACGCCGCGCAGCTCGGTCGCGTAGAAGTCGGCGAGCGTCTCCCGGTCGGCCGGGAGCACCAACCGGTACGGATCGCAGCCCGTCTTCAGCTGCCCCGCCGCGGCGTCCAGCAGCGGATCGGCCCCCCGGCGCAGTACCGCGCGCAGCGCCACCGTGCCACGTCGTACCCCCGGCGCCAGCTCCACGCGGGCCAGCGCCTCGTACGGAACGCGCCGCTCCCGGAGGACCTGGAACAGCTTCGGCGTGCGGATCCCCCGTTCGAAGCGGATGAGCACGGAGTCGGTGTCGAACTCCCAGGCGGAGTGGATTCCGGCCAGCACATCACCCATGCGGCCCATCGTATGCGCCGGGAGCCCGCACGTCCCCCCGTGCCGCACCCCGCGTCAGCGCAGTTCAGCGGAATGGTAGGCCCCGGTTCCCACCGCCGCGAGGTTCTCCAGGCTGCGGGTGCCCGGCACGAAGTAGTCGGTGTGGCCGGTGGCCCCGCCCGTGCTGAGGCGGCGGGCTCCGAAGGACTCGGACATCGGATCCGCGCCGTGACCGATGCCCGCCACCCGCAGGTGCGGGACGTCGCCGATCCAGTCGTCCGGCGTCCGCATCGCCCACACCCGCACGTCCTCCCCCAGGTCCCGCGCCGACCCCGCGCGGACCCCGGGGCTGGCCGCGACCGCGATGTCCGTGACCCGCTCGGGCAGGTTGCCTGCGGCCAGTCCGCACACCACCGAGCCGTAGCTGTGGCACATGAGTGCGATCCCGCCCTCACCGGGGAGCGCGGCCAGCAGGTCGCGGAGCCGGTCGGCGCCCGCCCGGGCCAGCTCCCCGGTGGCGGTGTCCACGCTGACCCCTCGCGGCGCCGTGTAGTCGGCCCAGGCGATCGTGGCGCTCCGCACGGCGGGAGCGGAGCGCCCCTGCTGGGCGTGGAGCGCCTCGGCCATGCCGGAGGGCGCCGCGTACTTCATGCGGGTGCGCTCGAACGTCAGCAGGTCGACGTCAGCCCCGGGCACGACGACCGAGATCCGCTCCGCGCTCTCCAGGTCCCCGAAGACCTCGGCCGCACGTCCGAGCCCGGTGGGGTCGAACGCCAGGATGTGCCGGCCCTCCTCGCGCAGGGAGAGGAAGCGGTTCATGCGGCGTCCCGCCAGGTGCCGTCCCGCTTCGCTGAACCGGGGATCGACGCGGCGTCCCGCTCCCGCCGCACGGCCTCGCCCAGCGCCGTGCGGTTGGCCCGGTACCGCAGCGTCACCGGGGCGCCGCCCAGGTTGCCCACCACGAGGGGGTGCCGGTCGGCCAGCCGGTGCCGTTCCCCTGGGGAGAGCGAGGCGAAGAACGCGGCGACCCGGTCCGGCCGCGCCCCCGCGTCCGGCAGCTCACGTCCGGCGAACGTGTCCTCCTCCCAGGCGGCGAGCGCCGCCACCCACGCGTTCGGTGGGACGTCGTGGCTCTGCCGGGCGGTCCAGCCGGTCGTGGCCAGCAGCGCGAAGACCACCGCCACCGCCTTGAGGAAGCGGGGGAGGGGGAACGTCAGGGGCCCGTGCGGGCGGGGACGGAGGGGGGAGTAGCCGGGCGGGGAGGGGTGGGAGAAGCTGCGCGGGGAGGGGTGGGAGGAGCCGGGCGGGGAGGGGTGGGAGGAGGACGACGTCACAGGAGCCACACTGGGGAGGACGCCACCACGCGATCAGGTGTGCTGGTGACGTCCGTCACATTCCGCCTCCGGTCGGACGGCGGGTTCAGGTCCAGCGCCGCACGCAGCGCTGCCGGGGCGGTGCCTCCTCCGCGGCCGGACGCCAGGCGTCGAAGAGGGCCGGCGACAGCGCCTCCAGGTAGCCCCGGGCCCCCTCGCGAGCCCCCTGTACGGTCAGGTCCTGGCCCTGACCCCAACTCTGCATGGCCGTGCGCATGGTGGCGGAGAAGGAGGCGACCAGGACCTGCGGCCGGGGGTCGGCGCGCACGTCCAGCCCCTCCCGCTCGGCGATGATCAGGGCCAGCCGGTGCTCCATGTCCATCGCGTTGCGCATCTGGACGGCCGTGAGCGCGGGCGTGGTCTCGATCAGGTGCCACATCCGCATGTGCAGGTCGAGGGGGACGATCCTGGCGACGGCCTCGCCGATGCTGTTCCAGCTGTCCTCGACGGCGTTGCGGAGCGCGGTGATGGGACGTTCGTGCGGCGGGCGGGCCTTCAGGCTCTCGACGTACCGTTCCTGGATCATCACGTCGATGGCGAAGGCGACCTCCTCCTTGCCCGCGAAGTAGCGGAAGAAGGTGCGCTGCGAGACGTCCGCGACGGCGGCGATGTCGTCGACCGTCGTCCGCTCGTACCCCCGTGACACGAACAGCTCGTTCGCCGCGCGCACCAGTGCGTCCCGGGTGCGCTGCTTCTTGCGTTCGCGCAGTCCGGCCACGGTCCACCTCCAGTGTGTTCGAGCTGCTCAGGGTACCCGCGAGCCTTCTGGCAGTCGCTGCCTCAGCGCAATGTCACCAAACTGGCACGGGCTGACACAACACCCCGTGCGATGCGGTCCCGCGTCCCGTCGCCTGTGGAGTACTCGCCGGTTGTGGACAACTGCGCCACCCCGGACGGTGATTCGGTCGGTCCGCTCTTGGCAGGCCGACCCCGCCCGGCCAAGCTGGTCACAGTCCGTGACGGTCGTGACGTCACGGGTCACCATCTCGCGATGCCCGGCCGCGCCGGACCACCGGCGGAACGGAGAAGATCATGCACATCACCACCACGCCCGCGCCCGCCCCCTGCTTCACGCGGGAGCCGGAGCGGGCCGGGCACGCGAACGGCCCCCGCGCCGTGCCCGGTGGGCAGCGGCGCGGGGGCCGTTCGGTCGGAGTGGGTCGGCCCGCGGTCCCTCGGCCGGACCTACGCGTCACCCCCTGCGGGGCCGGGGTCGGCCGCGCGTACGTCGAGCAGCTGGTAGCGGTCGATCGCCTGCTTGAGCGCGGAGCGGTCCACCTGTCCCTCGCGGGTCAGCTCGGTCAGGACCGCCAGCACGATCGACTGGGCGTCGATGTGGAAGAAGCGGCGGGCCGCTCCCCGGGTGTCGGCGAAGCCGAAGCCGTCCGCCCCGAGGGACTGGTAGGTGCCCGGCACCCAGCGCGCGATCTGGTCGGGCACCGCGCGCATCCAGTCCGAGACGGCCACCACGGGGCCCTCGGTCTCGCGCAGTGTGCGCGTCACGTAGGGCACGCGCTGCTCCTCCTCGGGGTGGAGCAGGTTGTGCTCCTCCGTGGCCACCGCTTCCCGGCGCAGTTCGTTCCAGGAGGTCGCCGACCACACGTCGGCGCGCACGCCCCAGTCGTCCGCGAGGATCTGCTGCGCCTCCAGCGCCCAGCCCATCGCCACGCCGGAGGCGAGGATCTGGGCCCGCTGCTGCCCCCGCTCGCCGGCCCGGTAGCGGTGCAGCCCGCGCAGGATGCCCTCGACGTCGACGCCCTCCGGCTCGGCGGGCTGCCGGATCGGCTCGTTGTAGACGGTCAGGTAGTAGAAGACGTCCTCGGCGTTCTCCCCGTACATCCGCCGCAGACCGTCCTTGACGATGTGCGCGATCTCGAAACCGAACGCGGGGTCGTAGGACACGCACGCCGGATTCGTGGAGGCGAGGAGCTGCGAGTGGCCGTCGGCATGCTGGAGCCCCTCACCGGTGAGCGTGGTGCGTCCGGCCGTGGCGCCCAGCACGAAGCCGCGCGCCAGCTGGTCCGCCATCTGCCAGAACTGGTCGCCGGTGCGCTGGAAGCCGAACATCGAGTAGAAGACGTAGACCGGGATCAGGTGCTCGCTGTGCGTCGCGTAGGCGGAACCGGCGGCGATGAGCGAGGACGCGCAGCCCGCTTCCGAGATGCCGTCGTGCAGCATCTGCCCGGTGGGGGACTCCTTGTACGAGAGCAGCAGCTCCCGGTCCACCGACTCGTAGACCTGGCCCAGCGGGTTGTAGATCTTGGCCGTCGGGAACAGCGAGTCCATGCCGAAGGTGCGGTACTCGTCCGGGGCGATCGGCACGAAGCGCTTGCCGATCTCCTTGTCCTTCATCAGGTCCCGCAGCAGCCGGACGAACGCCATCGTGGTGGCGACCTGCTGGTTGCCGGAGCCCTTCCGGAGCGCCGCGTACGCCTCGTCCCCCGGCTGCGGCAGCGGCTCCGCGCGCACGACCCGGGTGGGCACGTAGCCGCCCAGGCCCCGGCGCCGGTCGTGCATGTACTGGATCTCCTCGGACTCGCGGCCCGGGTGGTAGTACGGCGGGAGGCCGGACTCCAGCTGCTGGTCGGAGATCGGGATGTGCAGCCGGTCGCGGAAGCGCTTGAGGTCGTCGACGGTGAGCTTCTTCATCTGGTGCGTGGCGTTGCGGCCCTCGAAGTTGGGCCCCAGCGTCCACCCCTTGATGGTCTGCGCCAGGATGACCGTCGGCTGGCCCTTGTGCTCGCGGGCCGCCTTGTAGGCCGCGTACACCTTCCGGTGGTCGTGGCCGCCACGCCCCAGGTGGAGGAGCTGGTCGTCGGACATGTCCTCGACCATGGCCCGCAGCCGGTGGTCGTCACCGAAGAAGTGGTCGCGGATGTAGGCGCCGGTCTCGGTGGCGTACGTCTGGAACTGCCCGTCCGGCGTCGTGTTCAGGCGGTTGACCAGGACGCCGTCGCGGTCCTGTGCCAGCAGCGGGTCCCAGGAGCGGTCCCAGATCAGCTTGATGACGTTCCAGCCCGCCCCCCGGAACTGCGACTCCAGCTCCTGGATGATCTTCCCGTTGCCGCGCACCGGGCCGTCGAGCCGCTGGAGGTTGCAGTTGACGACGAACGTCAGGTTGTCCAGGCCCTCCCGGGCGGCCAGCGAGAGCTGACCGAGCGACTCCGGCTCGTCCATCTCGCCGTCGCCGAGGAAGGCGTAGACGTGCGAGCGCGAGGTGTCGGCGATGCCACGCGCCTCCATGTAGCGGTTCATCCGCGCCTGGTAGATCGCCCCGATCGGGCCAAGCCCCATGGAGACCGTCGGGAACTCCCAGAAGTCCGGCATGGAGCGCGGGTGCGGATAGCTGGAGAGACCGTTCGGGTAGGCCGACTTCTCCTGCCGGAAGCCGTCGAGCTGCTCCTCGGTGAGCCGGTCCAGCAGGTAGGCGCGGGCGTAGATGCCCGGCGAGGCGTGGCCCTGGAAGAAGACCTGGTCGCCGCCGTCACCCTCGTCCTTGCCCCGGAAGAAGTGGTTGAAGCCCACGTCGTAGAGGGAGGCCGAGGAGGCGAACGTGGCGATGTGGCCGCCCACCCCGATCCCGGGCCGCTGGGCGCGCGAGACCATGACGGCCGCGTTCCAGCGCGTGGCGTTCAGTACCTTGCGCTCGATCTCCTCGTTGCCGGGGAAGAACGGCTCGTCCTTGGTGGCGATGGTGTTGACGTAGTCCGTGCTGCGCATCTCCGGCACGGCCACCCGCTTGGCGCGGGCGCGCTCGATGAGGCGGAGCATCAGATAGCGGGCACGTTCCCTGCCTCGTTCGTCGACGGCCGCGTCGAGCGAGTCGAGCCATTCCTGGGTCTCCTCGGGATCGAAATCCGGGACCTGGCTGGGAAGGCCGCCAATGATGATCGGGTTGCGATCGGATGCGGAAGCCACGCTGTTCCTTCGCTGCTCGGTAGTGCACTGCTGGTGTCGCGCCGACTCCATCGTCCACCGCAGGGCCGCCCGCGTCACCTCTACCCAGAGGTAACCCAGGCGCTCCCCGAGACGTCCGCGAGGACGGCGAGCGCGGGGCCGGCCGCAGCGGTCGGCCAAATCGCAACCTTACGCCCACCCCGGTCCTGTCGCGCTTTTGGGCGGGTAGGGCGACAATCGTGGCCCGCCGGGCCCACCCGGCCGCTCGGCGCGCGGGCGCCGCCCCCACCCGCGGTGCGCGGGCCGCCACCGAGCGCCGCGCCGCGCATGCGTACTGTGCGGGGACACGTCACCGTTTGGGCAGTTCGGAGGGCCGGGTACTTGCGCGATCCGCCCGGCACGTGTGGACTACGGCCAAGTACCTCGCGTACACGCGAGGGTCCCACTACGTTCGAACCATGACAGGAGGCAATCCGTGAGCGCGACCGCGGACCACGCGGAGGAGCGGACCAACCCCGCCGCAAGGCTGGGTTTCCAGCCCGGACAGGTGGTCCAGGAGCTCGGCAACGACGAGGACACCGAGCAGGCACTTCGCGAGGGCATCGAGGCCATCACGGGCACCGAGCTGGTCGACGAGGAGTACGACGACCTGGCCGACGCCGTGGTGCTGTGGTTCCGCGAGGACGACGGCGACCTGACGGACGCGCTGGTGGACGCCATCTCGCTGGTCGACGACGGGGCCCCGATCTGGCTGATGACGCCCAAGACGGGCCGGGACGGCTACGTCGAGGCGAGCGACATCGGCGAGGCGGCGCAGACCGCCGGGCTGCAGCAGACCAAGCCCATGAACATCGGCAGGGACTGGACCGGCAGCCGGCTGGTCACCCCGAAGACGAGCCGCGCGGCCAAGGGCTGAGCCCGACCGCCGGCACGTTTCCCCCGCCCCGGACGGACGCGTACCGGCCGGGGCCGGGGCCTGCGGTGCACGGAGCATTAGGGTGTGGCGAGGCACGTCCAACGTCGTTTCGTCGTCTCCCATCGGAGGATCGCACCCCATGCCCATCGTGGTCGGCACCAAGGCTCCGGACTTCCAGCTCAAGAACCAGCACGGCGAGGCGGTCGGCCTCGCCGACTTCCGGGGCCGCAAGAACGTCGTCCTGATGTTCTACCCGTTCGCGTTCACCGGCGTCTGCACGGGCGAGCTGTGCGCCCTGCGCGACCAGCTCCCGCAGTTCGTCAACGACGACGTCCAGTTGCTGGCCGTCTCGAACGACTCCCCCTTCGCCCTGCGCGTCTTCTCCGAGCAGGAGCAGCTCGGTTACCCGCTGCTGTCGGACTTCTGGCCGCACGGCCAGGTGTCCCGCGCGTACGACGTCTTCGACGAGGAGAAGGGCTGCGCGGTGCGCGGGACCTTCATCATCGACAAGGAGGGCGTCGTCCGCTGGACCGTGGTCAACGGTCTGCCCGACGCTCGTGACCTGCAGGAATACGTCCGCGCCCTCGAAGCGCTGTGACGCCTGCCTGACGGTGCCCGCCCCGCCGCCGACCCCGTGTCACGCCCGCGTACGCGACGTGACGGGGGAACCGGTGGCGGGGGCCGCGGCGTTGTTCCAGACGGCACCCTTCCGACCACACCGATCACGGCCGGGAGCGCGCTGCTCCCGGCGCCACACACCTGGAGGACCTGTGGGAGTCAGCCTCAGCAAGGGCGGCAACGTCTCGCTGACCAAGGAAGCCCCGAACCTGACGGCGGTCCTGGTGGGCCTGGGCTGGGACGCCCGCACCACGACCGGCGCCGACTTCGACCTGGACGCCAGCGCCCTGCTGGCGAGCGGCCAGGGCAAGGTCCTCAGCGACCAGCACTTCGTCTTCTTCAACAACCTCAGGAGCCCCGACGGCTCGGTGGAGCACACCGGTGACAACACCACCGGTGAGGGCGACGGCGACGACGAGGCGATCAAGGTCAATCTGGCCGGTGTCCCGGCGGACGTCGAGAAGATCGTCTTCCCCGTCTCCATCTACGAGGCGGAGACCCGCCAGCAGAGCTTCGGCCAGGTGCGCAACGCCTACATCCGGGTCGTGAACCAGGCTGACGGCCGGGAGCTCGCCCGCTACGACCTCACCGAGGACGCTTCGACGGAGACGGCGATGGTATTCGGCGAGCTCTACCGGCACGCGGGCGAGTGGAAGTTCCGTGCCATCGGCCAGGGCTACGCCTCCGGGCTGCGGGGCATCGCGCAGGACTTCGGCGTCAACGTCTGAGCACCGTCGGGCTTCCGTGCCCGGTCACGGGCGGGCACCGCGCCGCGCGGCGCCCGCCCTACACTTCGGCGTGAACGTCGCGTGGTCCGCGCCGCGGGCTGTGGGCCGGCCCGCGCGGGCGGCGCGGGGGAGCTCCGTGCGACAGATTGGGTGAGCAAGTGGTCCTCAGAACCTTCGGATGGTCCTTCGGCGTGACAGCCGCGGGCCTGGCCTTCGCGGCGTTCTTCTGGGGCTGGGAGGGCTTCGCCGTGGTGGCGATCCTCTCGATCCTCGAGATCTCGCTCTCCTTCGACAACGCCGTGGTCAACGCGGGTGTGCTGAAGAAGATGAACGCCTTCTGGCAGAAGATCTTCCTCACGATCGGCATTCTCATCGCCGTGTTCGGCATGCGGCTGGTCTTCCCGGTGGCGATCGTGGCCGTCACGGCGGGGGTCGGGCCGATCGAGGCCGTCGACCTGGCGATGAGCGAGCCCAAGACCTACGAGCAGATGGTCACCGACGCCCACCCCTCGATCGCGGCGTTCGGCGGCATGTTCCTGCTGATGATCTTCCTCAACTTCATGTTCGAGGACCGCGAGCACAAGTGGCTGCCGTGGCTGGAGCGCCCGCTCGCCAAGCTGAGCGGCGTCAACGCCCTGTCGGTCTGCATCGCCCTCATCACGCTGCTGGTCTCCGCGATGGCCCTGGCCCCGCACGCCCACCAGTACGCCGGGCACGCCGACAAGACCACGACGGTGCTGCTGTCGGGTGTGGCGGGTCTGATCACCTACCTGGTGGTCGGAGGGCTCTCCGGCTTCTTCGAGAACAAGCTGGAGGAGGAAGAGGAGCGCGAGCACGTCGCCGAGGAGGCGGCGGCCCGGTCGGGTCAGCAGGTCACGGCCCTCGGGGTCGGCGGCAAGGCGGCCTTCTTCCTCTTCCTCTACCTGGAGGTGCTGGACGCCTCGTTCTCCTTCGACGGCGTCATCGGCGCGTTCGCGATCACCAACCACATCTTCTGGATGGCGCTCGGTCTGGGCATCGGGGCGATGTACGTCCGGTCGATCACCGTCTACCTGGTGCGCCAGGGCACGCTGGACGACTACGTGTACCTGGAGCACGGTGCCCATTACGCGATCGGTGCGCTGGCGGCGATCCTTCTCGTCACCATCCGCTTCGAGATTCACGAGGTGATCACGGGGCTGCTCGGGGTCACCCTCATCGGTCTCGCGTTCTGGTCCTCGCTGCGCTACAACCGGCTCCACCGCGGGGACGGCGACGGGGGTGAGGGGGGAAGTCCCTCCGAGGAGAAGCGCGTCACCTCCGGAGTATGAACAACGGGCGAATCGGGGTGTCGCGACGCCCCGATTGCGGAAGCCTGTGAGCGGGGCGGCCGTCCGTGCCGGACGGCCGCCCCGCGGGGTTTGTCCGAGCGGACCGGGGAATGGGGGCAGGACGTGGTCTCTCTGTGGGAGCACTGGCGCAGCGGTACCAGGAATCGCGGGCCGAAGTTCGACACGGTGGGCGGCCCGTCGAGCTACGCGGTGGAGCTGACCAAGCGGTACCCGCAGGTGTCGCTCACCCAGCAGGGCGCCCACACCGGCACGTTGCGCGTCAACCTCTCCTGGCGCATGCGCCCGTCGGATCTCCACGACCGGCCGCGTCGCCGCGTCTCCCTGCGCAACCCGCTGGAGATGCTCAAGCCCGAACCGGTGAACGCCCACACGCAGGGCATGGTGAACGTCGACCTGGACCTGGCCTGCATGTACGAGCTGAAGGACGGCTCGAAGGGCGTCGTGCAGCCGCTCGGCGGCCTGGTGGGCGACATGCACGATCCGCCCTACGTGAAACTCAGCGGCGACGACCGGTTCGGCAGTGGTTCCGGGGAGACGATCTACGTCAACCTCGACCACGCCGACGAGATCAAGCGGCTGCTGTTCTTCGTCTACATCTACGACGGCACCCCCGCGTTCGACCGCACGCACGCCATCGTGACGCTGGTCCCCAGCGGCGGACCGCAGGTGGAGGTGGGGCTCGACGAACGGGCACCCGAGGCACGTTCCTGCGCGGTGCTCATGATCGAGCACGACAAGAACGGCAATCTCATCGCCCGACGCGAGGTGCGGTACGTCTACGGGTTCCAGGCCGACCTGGACCGGCTCTACGGCTGGGGCATGGCCTGGGGCCGGGGCTACAAGTCCCCCTCCCGGCGCTGACGACGCCCGGGCCCCGGCCCGTCAGCCTTGGGGGGACGCGAACTGCGGGCCCTGCGGCGGCAGGGTGAACGCCGGCCCGCCCACCGGCTGCGGGTATCCGTAGGCAGGCTGCGGCCCGGCCAGCGGGTGCTGGGCCGGAACCGGCGGGTAGGCCGGTGGTTCCGGCGGCGCGGGCGGCGGCTGCGGTACGGGCCCCGGCCCCGGCGGCTCGGGCTCCGGCACGGGCCCCGGCGCGGGCGGGGGCGGCCCCGGAGCCGGCGGGGGGACGGGCTCGGGCTCCGGTACCCCCGGCTCGTGCGGCGGCTCCGGCACCGTGCCCGGCCCGGGCCCGCCCACGGGTCCCGCGCCGGAGGCGCGCGGCGGCGGGACGTGGGTCGCGTCGCCGTCGGAGTCCCCTCCGTCGACCGACTCGTCGACCGAAACGCCGAAGGCCGTCGCGAGCCCCACCAGCCCGCTGCTGTAGCCCTGCCCGAGGGCGCGGAACTTCCAGCCCGACCCGCGCCGGTACAGCTCACCGCAGATCATGGCCGTCTCGGCGCCGGTCTCCGGGCTGAAGTCGAACGACGCGAGCGTCGTCCCGCTCACCGCGTCCCGCACGAGCAGCCGCATGCCGCCCCCGACCTCGCCGAACGTGCCGCCGTCGGCCGAGGCGGTGAGCATGACGCGGTCGACCGTCGGGTCGAGGGAGGACAGGTCCGCCTCGACGGTGTCGGACAGGCCCTCGGCGTCGCGGGTCTTCGCCCGGTGCCGCACCAGTCCGGAGGGGTGCCGTGGCTGGTTGTAGAAGACGAAGTCGTCGTCCGAACGCACCCTGCCGTCCGCGCCCAGCAGCAGTGCGGAGGCGTCGATGTCCGGTGCGGCCGGGGCGCCGGACCAGCGGAGCACCGCCTGCACCGCGGTGGCCCGCAGCTCGATGTTGGAGCCCTTCGCCATCACCTGGGTCATACGGCCATCCTGCCGAGCCCCCGACCGGCAGGGCAAGCCGGGCGTGCCGCTCGCGGGCCCGGCTCGCCCTGCCGCTCGGGCCCTCGGCGCGGTGCTCCCCTGGCCCGGCGCGGCGGCCCGGATGCCGGGAGGTCGGCCGTCGGTAAGGTGACGTTCATGTGCGCGGGGGCTTCGGACCGGCGTGCGCACGTACGATGAGCCGGCCGGGTTCCACCGCGACGGCCCGGCGCGCACCACTGATACGGGGGTTCCATGCGCCACTTCGGGCACCTCGCACCGTCCGTCCGGGAAGCGCTCTTCCACCGGGAGCCGGTGGAGTTCACCTCCGCGTCCCCCGCCGGGCTCCTCGCCGTCGCTCTCGGCGCGACCCTCTACAGTCCCGCCACCCGGCCGCAGCTCGCGCAGGACGTGCTGAAGATGGCCGACCGCGGCGTCGTCTCCATGGTCCTGTGCCTGGAGGACTCCATCGCCGACGCCGAGGTGCCGGCCGCCGAGGCCAACCTGGTGCGGCAGCTCACCGCGCTGCACGCGGCCGGGCACGACGCCGACGCGGACCTGCCGCTGCTGTTCGTGCGGGTCCGGGAGGCCGGGCAGATCACCCGGCTGACCACGCGGCTCGGCGACGCGGTGCGGCTGTTGTCCGGTTATGTGCTGCCGAAGTTCACCGAGGACCGGGGCATGCCGTTCCTCGAAGCCCTCGCCCGTGCGGAGAGCGACTGCGGGCGACGCCTGTTCGCCATGCCGGTCCTCGAGTCGCCCGAGGTGCTCCACCTGGAGACCCGCGCCGAGACGCTGGCCGGCATCGCGCGCTCCGTCGACAAGTACCGGGATCGCGTCCTCGCCCTGCGGCTGGGCGTCACCGACTTCTGCTCCGTCTACGGGCTGCGCAGGACGCCGCACATCACGGCGTACGACGTCGGCCTGGTCGCCACCGTCATCGCCGACGTCGTCAACGTGCTCGGCCGCAACGACGGCACCGGCTGCACCGTCACCGGCCCGGTGTGGGAGTACTTCCGCTTCTCGGAGCGGATGTTCAAGCCGCAGTTGCGCAGTTCCCCGTTCCGCTGGCGGGGCGCGGACGAGTTGCGCGCCGAACTGATCGAGCACGACATGGACGGCCTCCTGCGCGAGATCCAGCTCGACCGCGCCAACGGTCTGCAGGGCAAGACCTGCATACATCCCTCCCACGTGGCCCCGGTGCACGCCCTGTCCGTGGTGAGCCACGAGGAGTTCAGCGACGCCACCGACATCCTGCGGCCCGAGCGGCACGGCGGCGGGGTCCTGCGGTCGGCGTACACGAACAAGATGAACGAGGTCAAACCCCATCGGGCGTGGGCCGAGCGCACCCTGCTGCGGGCCGAGGTCTTCGGAGTCGCCCGCGAGGGCGTCGACTTCGTGGACCTCCTCGCCGCAGGCCAGCACGACCACGACCACCGGGGCACGGAAGAGGACGGAACACACGCGTGATGTGGACGGGAACCTGGACGGCCGAGCGGCTCGGCGTCGAGCTGAGGGGTGAGGGCATCCGGGATCTGCTCGGCCTCGCCGTGCGCCGCAACCCCAAGCGGGCCCACCTGCTGGTCTCCCAGGTGCTCGGCAAGCACGTCCCGCAGCTGCCCGGTGTCGTCCTGGCCACGGCGCTCGGGCTCGGCCGGCGCGTCCGCGAACTGCTCGGCGAGGAGGACGCCGCGCGCGCCGTCGTCCTCGGCTACGCGGAGACGGCGACGGGCCTGGGCCACGGCGTCGCCGACGGCGTCGGACGCGCCCCCTACCTGCACTCCACCCGCCGTCCGGTGCCCGGGTACGCCCGGGCCGCCGGATTCGAGGAGGAGCACTCCCACCACACCTCCCACCTGCTGCTTCCCGCCGACCGGCGGCTGCTGGCCGGCGCCGGGCCGCTCGTCCTCGTCGACGACGAGTTCTCCACCGGCTCCACCGTGCGCAACACCATCGCCGCACTGCACCGCGCCTACCCGCGCGACCGGTACGTCGTCGTCGCCCTCACCGACATGCGCTCACCGCAGGACACGGCGACGCTGGAGAAGTTCGCCGCCGAACTCGGCGCGCGGGTGGACATCGTGGCCCTCGCCGACGGCACGCTGACGCTGCCGCCCGACGTCCTGGAGCGGGCGGCGGCCCTCATCGCCGAGGCCGAGGCGGCCGACGACCCCGCCGCGACGGACACCGCGACCGCCGCCCGGACCGACGGCGGCCCGGAGGCGGACGCCGCCGAGATCGTCCCGGTGGAGCTTCCCTGGCCCGCCGGGCTCCCCGAAGGCGGCCGACACGGCTTCACCCCCGAGCACCGCGCCCGGCTGGAGGCCGCCCTGCCCGCCCTGGCCGACCCCATCGCCGCCGCGCTGCCGAAGGACGCGCGCCGTGTCCTGGTGCTCGGCACCGAGGAACTGATGTACGTGCCGCTGCGGATCGCCGACGCCCTCACCGGCGCCACCGGCGCGGAGGTCCGCTACTCCACCACGACCCGCTCGCCCGTGCTCGCCGTCGACGATCCCGGCTACGCCATCCGGCACCGCATCGTCTTCCCCGCCCACGACACCCCCGCCGACGGCCCCGGGCCCCGCTACGCGTACAACATCCCCCCGCGCGGCCACCCCCACGACCCCGGCTTCGACGCCATCGTCGTGATCACCGACGCCGCCGCCGACACCCCGGCCCTGCACGCTCCCGACGGTCTCCTCGCCCGGCTCGCGACCCGCACCGGACGCGTCGTCCGGGCGACGCTGCCCTCGGCCGACCCCCTCCCGCAGCCCCTGCGCGGCCCGCGCTTCTCCTCCTACCCGGCCGAGGACTGCGGCTGGCTCCTCCAGGACCTCTCCGCCGTCTCCCTCGAAGCCCCCACGGAGGAGCGGGAGGAGGCCATCCAGCGCGGCGGTGCCCACTACGCGGAGTCGCTGCCCGTCGAGTACCAGCCCAGCCCCGAATACCAGCGGCTCTTCCACACCGCGCTCGACCTCTCCGCCGCCCGCGTCGCCCGCGCGGTGGGCACCGTCACCGAGACCGTCCTGGCCGAGCGCGGCCCGCGCCCCGTCCTGG
Source organism: Streptomyces chumphonensis (assembly GCF_014779715.1). Lineage (GTDB taxonomy): Bacteria > Actinomycetota > Actinomycetes > Streptomycetales > Streptomycetaceae > Streptomyces > Streptomyces chumphonensis. The sequence goes on along the minus strand of NZ_JACXYU010000001.1, from coordinate 745,763 downwards.
TCTCCCTCGCCCGGGCCGGTACGCCCGTCGGCGTCCTCATGCGCCGTTGGGCCCGCTACGCCCACGGCCTCGACCTGCCCCACTACGCCGTCTCCATCGTGCGCGGCCGGGGCATCGACACCACCGCGCTGCGCTGGCTCGCCGCCCACCACGACCCGGCCGACGTCGTCTTCGTCGACGGCTGGACGGGCAAGGGCGCCATCACGCGCGAACTGGCCGACGCCCTGCGCCCCTTCCCCGGCTTCGACCCCGACCTGGCCGTCCTCGCCGACCCGGGCGGCTGCGTGCGCACCTACGGCACACGCGAGGACTACCTCATCCCGTCCGCCTGCCTGAACTCCACCGTGTCCGGGCTGATCTCCCGCACCGTCCTGCGCGCCGACCTCGTCGGGCCCGGCGACTTCCACGGCGCCAAGCACTACCGGGAACTCGCCGGGAGCGACCTGTCCGCGCACTTCCTCGACTCCGTCGCCGCGCACTTCCCCGACGTCGCGGCCGCCGCCGCCGCCGATGCCCGCGCCCTGCGCACCGCCGACCGCACCCCCACCTGGGACGGCTGGCGGGCCGTCGAACGCATCAGCGAGGAGTACGGCATCGGCGACGTCAACCTCGTCAAGCCCGGGGTCGGCGAGACCACCCGCGTCCTCCTGCGCCGCGTGCCCTGGCGCATCCTGGCCCGACGCGGCGCGGGCGCCGACCTCGACCACGTCCGGCTGCTCGCCCGGCAGCGCGGTGTGCCCGTCGAGGAGACCGACGACCTGCCCTACACCTGCGTCGGGCTCATCCACCCGCGCTACACCAGGGGCGCCACCGGCGCCGACGGAAAGGCCGCCCGATGACGCCCACCGGACCCCTGCTCGTCGCCAGCGACCTCGACCGCACCCTCATCTACTCCGCCGCCGCGCTCCACCTCGACGTGCCGGACGCCGAGGCACCCCGGCTGCTGTGCGTCGAGGTCTACCAGGGCAAGCCGCTGTCCTACCTCACCGAACGCGCCGCCGCGCTGCTCCCCGAGCTGGCCGCGCGCAGCGTCCTGGTGCCCACCACCACGCGCACCCGCGAGCAGTACCGGCGCATCCAGCTGCCGGGCCCGCCCGCGCCGTTCGCCATCTGCGCCAACGGCGGCCACCTGCTGGTCGACGGCCGCACCGACCACGACTGGCACCGCGCCGTCCTGGCCCGCCTCGACGACGCCTGCGCCCCGCTCGCCGAGGTCCGGGACCACCTGCGTCGCACGTCCGACCCGGCCTGGCTGCTGAAGGAGCGCACCGCCGAGGACCTCTTCGCCTACCTCGTCGTGGACCGGTCCCTGCTGCCCCAGACCTGGATCAAGGACCTGGCGGCCTGGGCCGAGCCGCTCGGCTGGGCGGTCTCCGTCCAGGGCCGCAAGGTCTACGCCGTGCCCCGGCCGCTCACCAAGAGCGCCGCCGTCGCCGAGGTCGCCCGGCGGACCGGTGCCCGCCGAACGCTCGCCGCCGGGGACTCCCTCCTCGACGCCGACCTCCTGCTCGCCGCCGACGCCGGCTGGCGTCCCGGCCACGGCGAACTGGCCGACACCGGCTGGACCGCCCCGCACATCACGGCGCTGCCGGAGGTCGGGGTCGGCGCGGGGGAGCGCATCCTCGACGAGGCCCTGCGCCGCGTCGGGGCGTAGCACCCAGCCCGTCGGTCAGCCGCAGCAGCCGCCCCCGCAGCATCCGCCACCGCCGCCCCGCGCGGCGGGCGCGGGTGCGGCGCTCGTGCCGCCCACCGCCACCGCCGACAGCAGCTTCACCGTGTCACCGTGCCCCCGGGGACAGGACGCGGGCGCGCCGGACTCCGCCATCGGGCGGCTGACCTCGAACGACGTGCCGCACTCGCGGCACCGGAACTCATACCTCGGCATACCCCGCAGGATAGCCGCGGGTCAGCGCTGCCCGCCCCGGCTCTCCCGGATGTCCCGCACCACGGCGGACACCGTCTCCCGGATCGCGTCCAGCTCCGTCAGGAAGTGCCAGTAGTCGGGGTTCCTGCCGCCGCCCTCCAGACCCGCCACCGCCCGTTCCCACCGCGCCACCGCCTCGTCCAGCGGGCCGGCGTGCCGGGGGTCGGGCGTGTTGCGCCCCGCCATGGCCAGCTTCTGCGCGTCCCGGACGGCGAACCGGGTCCGTTCGGCCTCCCGCTCGTGGTTGAACGCCACCTCGTTCAGCCGGTCCAGTCGCTCCCCGGCCGCCGAGACGGCGCTGTCCCCGCTGTTCAGCGATGCCCGGACCGTCGCCAGGAGCGCCGTCGCGTCCGGCCAGCGCTGCGCCCGGCGCGCCTCCTGCGCCTCGCGCAGCTTCTCCTCGGCCCGCCGGGACGCCTCCAGCGCCTGCGCCGGCACGTGCTGGAGATCCTCCCAGCAGGCGGCACTGAAGCGCCGCCGCAGCTCGCTCAGCACCGGCTCGACCGTCCCGGCCCGTGTGGCCAGCGCCTGGGCCCGCGTCCGCAGGCTGGACAGCCGGCGGTCGATCTCGGCGGCCTGCTCCGGCAGCCGACGCGCCTCCTCCCGCACCGCCTCCGCCCGCCGCTGGACGTCCTCCGCCCGGCGGATCGTCTCCGGGACGCCGTGCCGGGCCGCCCCCTCGTTCAGCCGGGTCAGCTCCGGGGCGAGCGCGGCCAGCCGGGCCGCCTGCTCCTCCGCCGTGAAACCGGCCTCCCGCGCGGCGTCCAGTGCCTGCGTCGCCCCCAGCAGGGCCTGCCGCCCGCGTTCCACGGCCGGGGCCACCTGCGCCAGTTGGGCCTCCGCGTGCTGGAGCAGCGGGGTCAGCTCCTGCTCGAACCGCCCCAGGTCGGCGCGGGTCCGCTCCAGTTCCCCCTTGACCCGCTCCAGATCCCGCAGCGCCTGCTGCGCGGCCCCCGGCTCCAACCCCTCCCGGTCCAGGTCGTGCGCGTCCACCGCCCGGATGTAGTCGTGGCTCACCGCGTCGATCCGCTGCCCGAACTCCGCGAACCGCTCCACCGCCCGCCGCCCGGGCCCCGACGCGTCCACGGCGCCGATCGTCTCCACCGAGATCCGCACGTCACGCTGGGCGGTGTCCAGATCGTAGAAGGCCGCCGCGGCGGCGTCCTTCGCGGCCTGCGCCCCGGCCCGCAGCTGCTCCGCGCGCCCGCCGCCCCAGCCCCACCGCCGCGTCCCGCCGCCCCCGCTCATCGCCGCCACACAATCCCCTCCGGGTGTCCGCCTCTGGCCCCACCATTGTTCCACCGCACCCCGCCCGGCACGCAGGCCACGGCACCGCGGGCCGCCCGCTATCCTTTACCCTCGTCGTGCGCCCACCCCCGGGTGCGCGTGTCCGGGCGCATAGCTCAGCGGTAGAGCGCTGCCCTTACAAGGCAGATGTCGGCGGTTCGAACCCGTCTGCGCCCACCAGCCCCGTGGGGCCCGGCCGAGGGCGGTCGGGGCTCCGCCCGTTCGTTCCGACGTCGACGTGCGCGGGTGCGGCTCAGGGTTTCTGGGCCGCGAGGGCGGCGAAGGTCGCGGCGCCGCCGCCCAGCACCACGAGCTGCACGGTGGCGTAGGCGCCTCGGCCGAAGGCGGCCAGCGCGCCCGCGGTGACGACCGCGCCCCCGGCGAGATACCACATGAACTCCCGCGCCAGCCCGGGTGCTTCCGGCGGGTGGCCTTCGTTCCAGCCGTCTAGCCACCCCGTCCACAGGTAGCCCCACAGCAGGCAGCCGACGACCAACAGGTCGGCCAACAGGAGCAGGACGACGGCTGCCACTCTCTGGCCGGTCGTCGGTCGGGTCATGCGCGTCACTCCCGGTCGCGGTGTCGGCGGACGTCGGTCCGGCCCGACCTGTCAGCCTGCCTGCCGGCGGGGGTGTGCGCATGAGTACGCCTACTCATGCGGGCGCACGCCGGGGTGGGCCGGTGGCGTGGGTGGCCCGCACGTGCTTCCCGGCGACTCCGTGCCGTCCTCCGTGCGCCTGTCGGAGGGGGCGGGGCGGGTCCGACCATGGCCGTGTCACAGCGGATCGACGCAGGGCGGAGGGCACCACATGGCGACCAGGCAGTCCAGGTGCGGAGCGTGGACGGAGAAGGGCACCCGCTGTCGGAACCGCGCGATGGTCGGTGCCTCGCGCTGTCATCTGCATCGCGGCGCGTGGTCCTCGTACACGATCGACCAGCGCAAGGCCGGGGCGAAGAGGCGCCGGCGGACCTAGGCCGCGCCGGCCGGCCCGCCGAGGCCCCGCCCCACGGCCCGGCACGGGACCGGGCGGGGGCTCCGCGCTGGGCGGGCGCACATCCCCGGAGCTCTGACGCGTGGCAGGGACGCCTTGTGCTCCCGCCGTGGGTCGGGCGTATGTTGTTGAGCGTTGCTCAACAGGAGGAGGGATGGCCGTGCGGGCGGTGCGGATCGTGGAGCTGGAAGGGCCGGAGGCCGTGGAGGTGGGCGAGGCGGCGGAGCCCGCCGACCCCGGTGCCGTCGTGGTGGACGTGCACGCGGCGGGCGTCGCCTTCCCCGACGTGCTGCTCTCGCGGGGGCAGTACCAGTACCGGCCGGAGCTGCCGTTCGTGCCGGGCAGCGAGGTGGCCGGGGTGGTGCGCGGCGCGCCGGAGGGCTCCGGTTTCGCGGCGGGGGACCGCGTCGTGGGCCTGACCGGGTTCGGCGGGGGCATGGCCGAGGTCGCGACCGTCCCGCCGTCGATGACGTTCCGGCTGCCGGACAACGTCTCGTTCGAGGCCGGCGCCGGGCTGCTGTTCAACGACCTCACCGTGCACTTCGCGCTGGGCCGGCGCGGCGGGCTGCGGGAGGGCGAGACGGTGCTGGTGCACGGGGCGGCCGGCGGCATCGGGACGTCGGCCCTGCGGCTGGCGGGGCCGATGGGCGCCGGGCGGGTCGTCGCCGTGGTGAGCACGGAGGAGAAGGCGGAGGTCGCGCGTGCGGCCGGCGCGACGGACGTCGTCCTCACCGACGGCTGGCGGGACCGGGTGAAGGAGCTGACCGACGGCCGGGGCGTGGACGTCGTCGTCGACCCGGTCGGCGGGGACCGGTTCACCGACAGCCTCCGTTCGCTCGCCCCGGCCGGGCGGGTGCTCGTCATCGGCTTCACCGGCGGCGAGATCCCGACGGTCAAGGTCAACCGGCTGCTGCTCAACAACGTGGACGTGCGCGGCGTGGGCTGGGGCGCCTGGTGGCTGTCGCACCCCGAGTACCTGGCCGAGCAGTGGGCCGCGTACGAACCGCTGCTGGCGTCCGGGGCCCTGCCGGTGCCCGAGCCGGTGCTGCACCCGCTGGACGGTGCGGCCGAGGCCATCGCCTCGCTGGAGCGGCGCACGGCACTGGGCAAGGTCGTCCTGAAGGTCAGGTGACCGGTGGGGGAGCGGGCGGCCCCGGTGGTCACCCGGGCGGCTTCCTAGAATGAGGTCCATGCCCGACTCCCCCTCCCCGCCGGCCCCCGCCCGGGCCCGGCTCAGTGCCGAGGACCGGCGCCGTCAGCTCGTCGGCATCGGGCTGCGGATGCTGACCGAACGGCCGATCCACGATCTGTCGATCGACGAGATCGCGGCCGAGGCGGGCATCTCGCGCGGGCTGCTGTTCCACTACTTCGCCACCAAGCGGGACTTCTACGTGGCGGTGGTGCGGGCGGCCGCGCGCCGTATCCTGCGGGCGGCGCGGCCGGACCCGCAGGCGTCGCGGGCGGTGCAGCTGACCCAGTCCCTGGACGGCTACCTCGGCTTCCTGGAACGCCGCCGGGAGCCGTACCTGGCCCTGCTGCGGGGGTCGGCCGGGGGTGCGGACTACGTCAGTGAGATCTACGAGGAGATCCGCGGCGCCTTCGTGGCGCGGGCGGCGGCCTCGCTGGGCGTCGCCCGGCCGACGCCCCGCACGGAACTCGTGCTGCGGGGCTGGTTCAGCTTCGTGGAGGACACGGCCCTGGCCTGGGCGAAGGACCCCACCGTTCCGCGTGCCGAACTGGTGTCGATCCTGGCCCGCGCGCTGCCCGCGCTCGTCACCACGGCCGAGCCGGGGCTGGCCACCGACCTGTCCCCGGAACTGCTCGCGCACCTGGGCCTGGACACCTCCCGGGACGCGCCCTGAGCGTTCGGGGTGGGGGCCGGTTGCGGCCTTCGGTCAGCCCCGGCCGCCGTCGGCCGTCACGTCGAGATGTCCGGTGCCGGGCCGCTCCCGGTCCCGTCCCCGGCCGCGTCCCGCGCCGGCCCACAGGGCGGCGGCCCCGGCGGCGAGGGCGCCGAGGGTGGCGAAGAGCAGGGCGCGCAGGTGCAGGCCCGCGCCGTCGCCGCCGGCCGCTGCGTCGTCCTCCCCGGCCGTGCCCGTGCCGCCGTCGGGCGGCGTGAGCGGTGTGTCCAGGCAGCCGGTGAACGGCGCGCGCAGGGTGTCGCTGCCCTTGCCCGTGAGCGAGGCGGCGACGACGGTGCCGGTCACCCGCCCGTCCGGGTCGAGTTCGACGGCGGCGTGCGGGGCGAGGACGGAGCCGGGCCAGTGGGCGTCGGCGGGCTGGGTGACGGTGGTGGCGTCCGGGAAGTTCCACAGCAGCCGGCCCGCCGCCCGGCGCCCGTCCCCGTCCTCCCCGGTGGACGTCTCGACGCGGGCCGGGCCGTTCTCGTAGACGGGGCCGGAGACGTTGACGACCGTCGTGGCGCCCTCGGGGACCACGATCAGGACCTTCTGCGCCGATTCCAGCCGGCTCGCGCTGACCGGGAACACGTTGAGGTCCTCGTCCTCGCCCAGCAGCCGCACGACGGTCGCGCCGTCGTTCGTGGTGCGTGCGACGCTGCCGCGTGCGGGCAGTGCGTCGAGACGTTCGGACAGCGCGCGCAGCGAGCGGAACTCGGCGGGGAAGTCGACGGGGGAGCCGCCCTCGGTCGCCTCCAGGCCGGCCTTCACCACCGGCGGACGGCCGTCGAGCCCGCCGTACACGGCGGTGCCGCGCTCCAGGACCGTGAACGTCGAGCTGCCCGCCGCCCCGTTGCGCAGGGTGCCGCCCACGACGAGCGTGGTGTCCTCGGGAACGGAGTCGGTGGGGGCGGGCCGGCCCGCGATGCTGAAGCCGCGGGTGAAGTCGGCGTCACCGCCGGCGGCGACGGCCCCCTCGCTCTCGCCGAAGCGGTCGGTGTCGCCGAGGACGAACTCGGTGAAGCCGTCGGCCGCTCCGAGCTGGGGGCCGCAGGCGGGAGCGGCGACGGCCGGGGCGGGCGTCGCGAGGAGCAGACCGCTGCCGGCCAGTAAGGCGGCGAGCGCGGCAGCGCGTGGGGGGAGGGGCCGCATGCGACGCATGATCGCCACCCCGGGACCGGCCGGTCAAGCGGTGGTGGCGTCCTGCGAGGACCGTGATGAAGCCGTCATGAACGGTTCGCCCCGCCGGCGCGTGCGGCGGCCCGGGGTCGGGCGTGTGCGCCGGGCTCGGCGCCCGGCGGGATACTGGTGGCATGCCGTCCTCATCCGCGCGCCCGTCGTCCCCCCGCCCCGAGCCCGGCTCCGACCGGGTGGTCGCCGAGGAGCCGGTGTCGGCGGCCTCGTCCCGCGCGCTGCTCGACGCCTACGCGCGGGAGGTGGGCGCCGCGATCGGTGTGTCGCCCGCCGACCTGACGGGGACGGGGGCCGACCTCACCCCGCCGAGCGGGGTCTTCCTCGTCGTCCGGATGGGCGGGGAGCCGGTGGCCTGTGCGGGCGTGCGCAGGCTGGACGGGGACACGGCGGAGCTGAAGCGCATGTACGTCGCCTCCGCCGCGCGCGGCCGGGGGGTGGCGAAGGGGCTGCTGGACGCGGCCGAGGAGGCGGCCCGGCGGCTGGGCGCGGCGCGCATGGTGCTGGACACGCGCGCCGAGCTGGAGGCGGCCCGGCGGTTGTACGAGCGGCGTGGCTACGCGGAGGTGCCGCCGTACAACGCGAACGCCATGGCCGGTCACTGGTACGCGAAGGCGCTGCTCTGAGCCGTCAGCCGGGCGGTGCGAGCGGCCCGCGCGGCGCGGGGTGGCGGTCGTCGTCGTGGTGCGGTGTCTCCGACTCGGAGCCGCCGAGGTCCCGGGAGAGCTCGTGGACGAGGTCGGTGAGGTCGCGGGGTCGGTCGGGCGTCCACCAGTCTCCGAGCAGCGTGGCCAGGGCGTTCTCCCGGGCGTGCGCGAGCCGCTCGGCGACGGCGTGCCCGGCCGGGGTGAGGGTGAGGTCCAGCCCTTCGCGCACCGCCAGCCGGCGTTCCTCGGCCTGCCGGGCACCGGCGGAGATGACGCCCCGGTCCAGCCCCATCCGGTCGGCGAGCAGGGCGGGTTCCACGCTGCCGTCGCGGTGCATGCGCAGGATGAGCCAGCCCGACGCCGGGCGCAGGTCGAGCCCGGCGTCGGCGATGAGCCGGACGTAGAGGTCCTTGCGGCCCTCGCGGCTGCCGAGCACGCTCAGGGCGCGGCACAGCTCGTCGTGCGAGGAGCGTTCGACGGGGTTCAGACCGAGCGTCTCGCTGGTGTCGGGCACCTGGACGCCGGCCCGCAGGGGCGTCTCCCGCAGGAGGCAGGCGAGGACGAAGGCGACGAGCATGACGGGGACGGCCCACAGGAAGACGTCGGTGATGGAGTCCGAGTAGGCCTCCAGGGCTCCGGCGCGTTCCCCGGGGGCGAGCCGCGCGACGCCGCGCGGGTCCTCGGAGAGGTTCTGCGGGGTCACGCCGGGGGGTAGGGCGGCGCCCGCGAGCGACTCCTCCAGACGGGGTACGAGCAGGGCGGCGAAGACGGCGCCGAAGGCGGAGACGCCGACCGCCGCGCCGATGGAGCGGAAGAACGTCGCGCCGGAGGTGGCCACGCCCAGGTCCTCGTAGCGCACGGAGTTCTGCGCCACGAGCACGATGACCTGGAGGACCAGGCCGAGTCCGAGGCCGAAGACGAGGAAGTACAGGCTCATCTCCCAGTCGCCGCTGTCCACTCCGAGGTTGTGCAGGAGCAGGAGGCCGACGGCGGCGACGGCGGTGCCGAGCACGGGGTAGATCTTCCACCGGCCGGTGCGGGTGATGAGCTGCCCGGAGAGCGTCGAGGTGAGCAGCATGCCCAGCACCATGGGGAGCATGTGGACGCCGGAGAGCGTCGGGGAGATGCCGTGCACGACCTGGAGGAACGTCGGCAGGTAGGTCAGCGCGCCGAACATCGCGAAGCCGATGACGAATCCGATGACCGCGCAGAGGGTGAAGGTGCGGTTGCGGAAGAGGCTCGGCGGCAGCACCGGTTCGGCGGCCCGCCGCTCGACGCGCACGAACCACAGGAGCAGCAGGGCGGCGAGCACCGCGAGTCCGACGATCTCGGGGGAGCCCCACGCCCAGGTCGTGCCGCCGAGTGAGGTGGTCAGGACGACGGCGGCGGCCACGGCGGCGATCAGGGCGGTGCCGAGGTAGTCGATGCGGTGCCGCTCGCGCAGCCGGGGCAGGTGGAGGACGGTCGCGATGACGAGGAGGGTGAGGGCGCCCAGCGGCAGGTTGATGTAGAAGACCCAGCGCCAGCTCAGGTGGTCGACGAAGAGACCGCCGAGCAGCGGGCCGAGGACGCTGGTGACGCCGAAGACCGCGCCGAACAGCCCTTGGTAGCGGCCGCGTTCGCGGGGCGGGACGAGGTCCCCGACGATGGCCATCGACAGCGCCATGAGCCCGCCGCCGCCGAGGCCCTGGAGGGCGCGGTAGGCGATCAGCTGGCCCATGTCCTGCGCGACGCCGCACAGGGCGGAGCCGATCAGGAAGAGGACGATGGCCGCCTGGAAGAGCCGTTTGCGGCCGTACTGGTCGCCGAGCTTCCCCCACAGCGGGGTGGCGGCCGTGGCGGCGAGCAGGTAGGCGGTGACGACCCAGGAGAGGTGGTCCATGCCGCCCAGCTCGCTGACGATCGTCGGCAGGGCGGTGGCGACGATCGTCTGGTCGAGGGCGGCGAGCAGCATGCCCATGAGCAGGGCGCTGAGGGCGAGGTAGAGCGTGCGCCTGTCCTGGCGGGTGGCGGGCCCGGAGGGCGGCGCGTGCGTCATACGTCCATGGTGGGTGCCCGTTCCCGTCCCGTCCTGTCGAGGGGACGGCGGCCTCCCGGAGGAGTCGGGGCGGCAGGTGGGGAGGGCACGGGGTGGCGCGAGACCCGGCTTGTTTTGTATGGTGCAGAAACAAAGTGGTTCCGCCCGTGCCCGTGGTGACTGTGTGGTCACGGGGCCCCTGACCGGCGGGCGGAGCCACTCCTCTTCGTTTCCTGGAGCCGCCATGCCCGGTACCTCTCCCGGCCTCCGGCTCACGGCCCGCGCCCTGCTGCTCGACATGGACGGCACGCTCGTCGACTCCGACGCCGTCGTCGAGCGCGTCTGGAGCGAGTGGGCCGTGCGGCACGGCCTCGACCCGCGTGACGTGCTGCCCGTCGTGCACGGCCGGCAGGGCTGGGCGACGATGGCCGAGCTGCTCCCGGACCGCCCCCTGGCGGAGCACCACGCGGACAACCGCGCCCTCCTCGCCGAGGAGGCCGCCGACACCGTCGGCGTCGTCCCGATCCCCGGCGCGGCGCGCTTCCTGGACGCGGTGCGGCACGTCCCGCACGCGCTGGTGACCTCGGCCGACACGGCCCTGGCCGGGGCCCGCATGGCCGCCGCCGGGCTGCGCGTGCCCGAGCTGCGCATCACGGCCGAGTCCGTCGGCCTGAGCAAGCCCGATCCGGAGGGCTTCCTCAAGGCCGCGGCCGCCCTCGGCGTCGCCCCGGCCGACTGCCTCGTCTTCGAGGACTCCGCCGCGGGCGTCGAAGCGGGCCGGGCCGCCGGTATGCGGGTCGTCGGCGTCGGCCCGCGTGCGGGGGCGTTCGCGCCCACCGCGCACGTGGCCACGCTGGAGGCGGTGCGGGTCCGCGTCCTGGCCGACGGCGTCGTCCGCCTGTGCCTGACCCCGGCCGGGGAGTGACGGCGGGGCGCGCGTGACGCCCCGGCCGCTCGCGCCGACCGGCCGGGGCGCGCCGCCCGTCAGGCGATGGCCTCGTACAGGCTCCAGACACCGAGCGCGGCCATGATGGCGGCCGCGACGCGGGTGATCAGCCGCAGCGGCACGCGGCGCATCAGGGCCCGGCCGCCGAGGATGCCGAGGGCGGCGACCGACCAGAGCGCGAGGACCGCGCCGACCCCCACCGAGAGCGGGTCCTCGTAGCGGGCCGCCAGGTTGGCCGTCATGATCTGGGTGAGGTCGCCGAACTCCGCGATCATGATGAGGGTGAAGCCGCTGCCCGCGACCTTCCAGAACGACTGGTCGGCGGGTTCCCTCGGCGCCGCCCCGTCGTCGTCCTCACCCTTGTGCCACAGCAGCATCGCCGCGCCGCCGAGGAAGAGGGCGCCGGTCACGGCGGCGAGCAGCCGTTCGGGCAGCAGGGTCAGCACGCTGCCAGCGGCCACGGCGAGGGCCACGTGGACGGTGAACGCGGCGGCGACCCCGGCGAAGACGTAGGACGCCTTGAAGCGCGTGCCGAGGACGAGCCCGGCGAGCGCGGTCTTGTCCGGCAGTTCGGCGAGGAAGACGACGCCGAAGACGACGGCGGTGACGGTCAGGCTGAACACGGATGCGTTCCCCGTTCGGTCGGGCCGTGCCGGGGGGCCGCGGGGGAGCAGGCTTCGGCACGGCAGAGTCCAGGACACTGCGGCCGAAGGTCTCGCCGGCGGCGCCGCGCGTACGCGGGCCGCTCCGGGCGCCGGGGCGGTGTGAGCCGCCCAGTATGTCGACGGTCCGGCGGAGGGCTACTCCCCTTCAGTGCGGCCAGCCTACGACATGCCCGTCGGGGCGCCCGCGCCTCCCCCTCGGTGAGCGGGCGGCCGCACACCTCTTGATTTGACGTGAGCATGTCTTCAGTCTGTAACCCGCGAACCTCCGGTGCGCCATCTGGCGGGAACAGCCTGCCTCCAGGCACCACCGGTCCCCCACTCGCCGCAGGTCTCACCCCAGGGAGCCCGTATGCGCCGCATACGCCTGTCCGCCCGCCCGTCCCGACGCTACGCGCGTCACTCCCGTCCGGTCCTGGCCACCGCCCTCGCGCTCGCCGGCCTCGGCGCGGGGCTCGTCGCCACCGCCCCCACCGCCCAGGCCGCACCCCCCACGCCGCCGAGCGCCGCGACCGCGCGCACCATGCTGGCCGGCCTCACCGTCGACGGTGAGGACTCCCTGAGCGGCTACGACCGGGACCTGTTCCCGCACTGGATCTCCCAGGGGGACAGCTGCAACACCCGCGAGATCGTCCTCCAGCGCGACGGCAGCGGGGTCGTGACGGACTCCGAGTGCCGCGCCGTCAGCGGCCGGTGGTACTCGCAGTACGACGGGGTGACGCTGTACGACTCCTCCGGCATCGACATCGACCACGTCGTGCCGCTCGCCGAGGCCTGGCGCTCCGGCGCCCACTCCTGGTCCTGGAGCAAGCGGCGCTCCTTCGCCAACAACCTCAGCGCCGCGCAGCTCATCGCCGTGTCGGCGAGCTCCAACCGCTCCAAGGGCGACCGGGACCCGGCGGAGTGGCTGCCCCGCTCCGCCTACCACTGCCTCTACGCGCGCTCGTGGGTCTGGGTGAAGAACAACTACGCCATGAAGGTCGACCCGGCCGAGAAGTCGGCGCTCTCCGCGATCCTCAACCGCTGCTGAGACGGCGCCGGCCGGGGCCTGTGGCGTTCCGGGCCCCGGCCGGCCGGTCAGCGGCCCCGGGGGAGGAAGGGGACGGAGATGCAGGCCAGGCGCTCGCCCGCGAAGCCCGCCTCCCCGCGCCCCGTGCGCGTCGCGTGCTGGTGGAGCGTCACCGAACGCGCCTCACCCGCCCGGAACCGCCAGGTCTGCCGGGAGGTGCCGGTGCCGGTGCCCCGCGCGTCGGTGGTGAGGTCGAGCCACACCTCGTTCCACGGGTTGGCGTAGGCCGGGTCGCCGGAGGGCCGCACCGGGTCCTCGACGTGCTGGTAGTGCGGGCCGGGGTCGAACGGCCTCGGCCCGCACGGCCGGGTGTGGACGTGCGCCCCGAACGTCCGGCCCGCCTCCGCGCCCCGGACGGTCAGGCTCACCGTCATGCCGTCGGAGTCCAGCCGCTGCCGCACCGTCACTCCGGCGCCCTCGGGCACCGCCTTCGGCGCGTACGTCACGGCCGAGTGCGTGAGTTGCCGCTCCGCGACGGCGAACTCCGCGCTGCGCGTCATCCGGTACGTGCCGTCCGTCTGAGCCGTCTGAGCCGTCTGAGCCGCCGCACCGGCCGCCCGGTCCGCCGTCGCCGCGGGCAGCACCGCCAGTGCCGCCGCCATGACCGCCGTCGCCGGTCCCTTGAGCATGTCCCGCTCCCTCGCGCCTTGAGTCCTGTCCGAGCCGTACGGCCGACACTGTGCCCGCCGCCCGGGCCGAACGCGCTGCGGGAACGGCGCCACGCGAACCCCTGCGGTCCGTGTGGGGGAACCGCGCGTACGCTGTACGGCGGAAGACGGCTCCCGCCCGAGGAGCGGGACCGGGAGTGACGGTGTTGGAAACGCTGGGAACGTTGGTCTACGAACCGTGGATCTACGTGCTCGTCGTGCTCTCCGTCCTGTTGGACGTCTTCCTGCCCGTCCTGCCCAGCGGCATCCTCCTCATGACCGCCGCCACCGCGGCCGCCGCCGGGTTCGCCGACACCGTCGCCGTGGGCATGGGCTCCCGGTTGCCCGAAACGTTCTTCCTGCTGCTGTGCGCCGCCGCCGCCTCCGTCCTCGGCGACCTGGCCGCCTTCGCCCTCGCCCGGCGCGGAGGTGAGCGGTTCGCCGCCGTGATGGCCCGCTCCGGCCAGTTGTCCTCGGCCCAGCGCAGACTCGGCCACGCCCTGGGGCGGGGCGGCGGCCCGCTGATGGTGCTGGCGCGGTTCGCCCCGGCGGGGCGGACGGTGATGAGCATGGCGGCGGGCGCGACGCGGCGTCAGACTCGGACGTTCGCGGTGTGGTCGGCCGTGGCGGGCTTCGTCTGGGCCGGCTACAGCGTCGCCCTGGGCTACTTCGGGGGCCGGTTGTTCGGCGTCAGCTGGGGCGGCACCCTGCTCTCCCTGGCCGCGCTGTTCGCGGCGGGCTCGCTGGCGGCCTTCCTGCTGCGCCGCCGCCCCGGCGCCCCGCGCGGCTGATCCGGCGCGCGGGCGGACCCGCCCACGCCGACCCGTGAGCCGGGCGCTCCCGTGCGAGGATGCCGCCATGGCTGAGGAGAACTGGCACTTCCGCGCGGAGATCCCGGGCGACACGGTGGACGCCGCGACCGTCCGCCGCATCCTGCGGTCGGCGTTCGACACGCCGCACGAGGCGGAGCTCGTCGACGCGCTGCGCGGCGGCCCGGCCTGGCTTCCCGGCCTGTCGATGCTGGCGGAGACGCCCGAGGGCGAGCCGGTGGCGTACGTGCTGCTGAGCCGCTGTCACATCGCCTCCGCCGAGGCGCTCGCCCTCGCCCCCTGCGCCACCGTCCCCGAGCGGCAGGGCGGCGGCGTGGGGACGGCCCTCATCCGGGCGGCCCTGGACGCGGCGCGGACCGAGGGGGAGGGCACGGTCGTCGTCCTCGGGCACCCCACGTACTACCCGCGCTTCGGCTTCCGGCCGTGCGCGGACTTCGGGGTGACGCCCCCGCCCGGCCACGACTGGCCCACCGAGGCGTTCCTCGCCCTCGCCCTCGACGACCGGCCGGTCCCCGCCGGTGCCGTCAGGTACCCGGAGCCGTTCGGCCTCTGACCCCCCGTCCGGCCGCCCGCCGCGGCGATCCACCGGAGCCGTCACCTCCGTTTCGACCCGGCCCCGCCCCCGCCCGGCCGGGCGGGTGACGGGTGGCACACTGGGCGTGTCGGGGGAGAACGGGCACCGGAGCACAGGGGGACGCACCGCATGGCGAGGCACGGGTACGGACGGCGCACGAGGCTCTTTCACCGCCTGTGGGCCGCCGTGACGGCCGGGGGGCTCCTCGCGGCCCTGGCCGGCTGCTCGGACGGCCCGGACACGGCCGCCCCGGCGGAGGACGAGCGGCCGCCCGCGTCGTCCTCGCCGTCGCCCTCGGCGTCCCCGGAGGAAGCGATCGAGGACCTGGACGACCTGCGCGTCTTCTGCTACGAGCACCAGCGCGGCGGCCAGGGATGGGACCAGGCGGCCGAGTACACCGGGCCGGGGCCGCACCCCATCGTCGTCCACGTGCTCCAGGACCGCTCGGACGTGGAGTTCGACGCCGACGTGGAGGACGGGTACGGGACCTACGAGAAGTGGCTGCCGAAGACCCCCGAGGAGGCGCGGCTCGTCGCCTGCGCCCGGGGTCGGGAGACGGAGGAGCGCATCGGCACGTGCGAGTACAGCGACCGCGTCGCCGCCCTGGAGGGTGAGGCGTACCCGCTCCACGCCCAGCCCTTCGAGGTCACCGTCCACGAGCTGCGCACGGGCCGCGAGGTGACGTCCTTCGACGTGGAGTCGGGGGAGACCTGCCCGGGCCTCATCGAGACGGAGGGCATCCTGGGCGAGGAACCGGCGCTCGTCTACGCGTCCTTCCCCGGCGCGGCGGTGGACGACCTGCTGGCCGACCTGGTGGACGGGCCCGCCCGCTGAGCGCGGGCCCGTCCCGGGCCGGTGCGAACCCGTGAGCGGTCAGCCGTGCTTGGGCGCCGCCTGCTGCACGACCTCGAAGGACCACAGCGTGGACCCGGCGGCGGCGGGCCTCTGCTGCGGGGCGTCCTCACCGCCCCGCTGGTGCGCGGCCTTCATCGGGCCCTCCATCCACGCCTGGAACGACTCCTCGTCGCGCCAGCGGGTGTAGACGAGGTACTGGTCCGTGCCCTCCACGGGGCGCAGCAGCTCGAACCACTCGAAGCCGTCGGAGTTCTCCACCGCCCCGGCCCGGGAGCCGAAGCGCTGCTCCAGGACCTCCCGCTGCTCCTCCGGGACGGTCAGGACGTTGATCTTCACGATGCTCATGTCCCCATCCTGCCCCACCGCCGCGCCGCGCTCCCCGGCACCGCCGCTCAGGTGTCCCGGGGGCGTGCGGCGTCCGGGTGAGGAGCGAACAGTGGGGAAACGTCGGGGAGAATGACGTCCGACAGGACGTACGAACGGGGCGGGTGTGACGGCGGATACGGGAGAGCGGGCCGGTCGGCAGGTCTTCGGGGGCGCTGCGCCCGCCGCCACGGCGCTGCTGTGGCTGCTGGCGGCGGTGCTGCTGGCTCGGCAGGCGGTGGCGGTGCTGCGGCTGCCGCCCGAGCGGCGGCTGCCGGACCTGTGGGTGTGGCTGGGCGAGCGCGGCGTGCTCAGCGGTGACGGATCGCTCTACGGTGACGGGGGCTTCACCGGTACGCCGTTCGCCGGGCTCGTGCTCAGACCCCTGGCCGGGTTCGGGCAGGGGCTGGGCGTCGTGTGGACGGCGACCACCCTGCTGCTCGTGGCAGGGGTCGCCGCGCTCGCCGTGCGGGCGCTGCCGGACGTGCGCGGGCGCCGGACGGCTGCCGCGGCACTGCCCGTCGCCATCGCGGTGCTCATGGTCTCCACTCCCGTCCGCAGCACCTTCTCGCTCGGGCAGACCAGCGTCCTGCCCGTGCTCCTGGTCCTCGCCGGGTTCCTCGGTGCCCGCCGTCGACCGGGCCCGGCCGGGGCGTTCGTCGGCCTCGCCGCCGCGCTCCAGCCGCCGTTGCTGCTGTTCGCGGCCGCGCTGTGGGCGGCGGCGCGGACGGCCGGACCGCCCCGTTCGTCCTGCGGCCGGGCGGCGGCCGCGGCGGGCGGTGTCTTCGCCGTGGTGACGGCGCTGGCCTGGGCAGTGCGCCCGGCGGACTCGTGGACGTACTGGGCGCACCACGTCGCCGGTGTCGGCCTGGGCGGTGCGTCGGACGGCCTGTCCAACCAGTCGCTGCACGGTTTGCTGCTGCGCCTGGGCCTGACCGGCCCGCCGGAGCTGGTGCTGTGGGCGGTGCTGGCCGCCGCGGTGGCGGTGCTCGGCCTGCGCCGTGCGGTCTTCTACGCCCGCGACGGCCAGTGGCTGCTGGCCGCCGCGATCACCGGCTGCGCCGCCGTCGCCGTCTCGCCGGTGGCCTTGCAGCACCAGCAGCTGTGGGTGCTGCTCGCCGCCGTCGGCCGGGTGGGCCGACGCCGCAGCGACCGCTACGTGTGGCCGGTGTTCGTCGTACTGGTCATGACGATGGACGCCGAGGCGCTGGTGCCGCACATCCCCTGGCTCGCCCCGTTCGGCCAGAACGCCCCCCTGCTGGCGGCGGTGCTGGCGGCCTGCGCGCTGCGGTTCGTCCCGCGCGGCTCCGCCCTGTGGTCCCGCCCGGAGCCCTCCGGGGTCTTCAGCCGCCCGAACCTGATGCTGGAGCTCCTCCTCATCCGCGTCGGCTACTTCGTCTACTCCTGGGTGCGGTCCCTGGCCGCCGGCGGGCGCGGGGCGGCCGAGGCGCACGGCGCGCAGATCCTGGCCCTCGAACGGCCGCTGGGCCTGGACGTCGAGCACGGGCTCAACCGGTTCACGGCGGGCTCGCGGGCGCTGACCGAGGCCATGAACTTCTACTACGGCGCCTTCCACTTCCTGGTGCCGATCGCGCTGCTCGTCGTCCTGTACCTGCGCCGCCCGCCCGCCTACCGCTGGGCCCGCACGGCGCTGTCCCTCGCGACGCTGTTCGGGCTCGTCGGCTTCTGGCTCTACCCGCTGGCGCCGCCCCGGCTCATGCCGGGCCTGGGCTACGTGGACACCGCGCACGGTCCGCAGGACTTCGACGACCCGGACTTCGGCGTCCTGACCGGCATCTCCAACCAGTACGCGGCGATGCCCTCGCTGCACGTCGGGTGGTCGCTGTGGGCGACGGTCGTCGTCCTGCGGCTGACGTCGAACCGGTGGCTGCGCGTCGCGGCCGTCCTCTACCCGCTGCTGACGACCGTCGTGGTGATGGGCACGGCCAACCACTACCTGCTGGACGCGGTCGGGGGCGCCGCCGTCGTGGCCGCCGGTTTCGCGGCGGCGCGCCGGTGGCACCGGCGCGCCGCGCCGTCCGCCGGGGAGCGGCCGGTGATACCGGCGCAGCGTGCGGCGCGTCCGGGCGGCGCGGGAAGCCCGGTGGCGTCAGGGAGCAGGGCGCACGCGGTCGTCGGCCCCGGCGCCCTCCGCCGGCCGGAAGGTCACGGCGGCCCCGAAGGCGGCCCGTCGGGTGGCCCGGCGCAGGGCGCGCAGGAGCGAGCCGCCGACCGTGAGGGTGAGGACGACGGTGAGCGCGGCCCGCGGCACGTCCCAGCCCAGTGAGGTGGCGAGCCAGTACGCGGTGAACCGGGCCAGGTTCTCCGCCGCCGGGTCGCCGGGGACGAAGGAGATGCCGGTGGCCAGCCCGGCGATGTAGGGCCAGCCCTGGAGGTTCATCACCAGTCCGTACGCCATCGCGGCGGGGGCGCCGTAGGCGGCGAGCAGCCACAGCTCGCGCCGTCCGCGCAGGGTGTGCGGGCGTGGCAGCAGGCCCGCGCCCATGGTGACCCAGCCCAGGGTGAGCATCTGGAACGGCAGCCAGGGTCCGACCCCGCCGGTCAGGAGGGCCCCGGCGAACATCGACAGGGCGCCCAGCACGAACCCGAAGCCGGGCCCGAGCACCCGTCCGGAGAGGATCATCAGGAAGAACATCGGTTCCAGCCCGGCCGTTCCGGCGCCGAGGGGACGCAGCGCGGCTCCGGCGGCGGCCAGTACGCCGAGCATGGCGACGGCCTTGGCGTCCATGCCGGAGTCCGCGACGGTGGCGACGACCACGGCCAGCAGCAGCGGCAGCAGTGCGGCGAAGAGCCAGGGCGCGTCGGCGGAGTGGGCGAGTCCGGAGGCGGAGTCGGCCAGCAGGGGCCAGCCGAACGCCACGACGCCCGTGGCCGAGACGAGGGCCAGGGCGGCGGCCGAGCGGGGGCCCAGCCGCACCGGACGGTCCTGCCGTCCGGTGCGGGGACGCGGGGTGTCGCCGCGCGCGGTCACGGCGCGCCCTCCAGCGCCCGCCGCACCTGCCCGACCGTCAGCCAGGGCCGGGGGGCGAGGATCTTGGCCGTCTGCGGGGAGAAGGCCGGTGAGGAGACGACCACCTCGGCGGTCGGGCCGTCGGCGACGACCTCCCCCTGGGCCAGGACGAGCACGCGGTGCGCCAGTTCGGCGGCCAGCTCCACGTCGTGCGTGGCCAGGACGATGGCGTGGCCCCGGTCGGCCAGCTCGCGCAGCACGGTGACCAGCCGGTGCTTGGCGGCGTAGTCCAGGCCCCGGGTCGGCTCGTCGAGGAGGACGAGCGGCGGGGCGGCGGTGAGGACGACGGCCAGCGCGAGGGCCAGCCGCTGTCCCTCGGACAGGTCGCGCGGGTGGAGGGTCTCGTCCACCCCGGGCAGCAGCTCGGCGACCAGGGCGCGGCAGGTGCCGGGGGGCGCTGTGGCGTCGCGGTCGGCGTCCCGGCACTCGGCGGCCACGCTCTCGGCGCTGAGCAGGTCGCGGGGGTCCTGCGGGACGAGGCCGACGTGCCGCAGGAGCCGTCCGGGTCTGGTGCGGTGCGGGGTGTGGCCGCCGACGGCGACCCGCCCCCGGGCGGGCTCGTGCAGCCCCACCAGGGTGCGCAGCAGCGTCGACTTGCCCGAACCGTTGCGGCCCATCAGCGCCACCGTCTCGCCCGGGCGCACGGTGAGGCCGACATCGTGCAGGACCGTGCCGCGGCCCCGGCGGACGTCCACCGCCGTGACCTCGGCGACGGGCCCGGCGGCCGTGGGGTCCTGCGGCATGTCGGGCGCGCCGGGCGTGTGCGGGGCCAGCCGCTCCCGCAGCGGGCCTGCGCGGCGCCGGGCGTCCCGCACCGACAGCGGCAGCGGGTGCCACCCCGCGAGCCGGCCGAGTTCCACCACGGGCGGCCGGACGGGGGAGTCGGCCAGGAGCGCCTCGGGCGCCCCGAGCCTGGCGGGCGCGCCGCGTTCGGGCAGGAGCAGCACCTGGTCGGCGTACTGGACGACGCGTTCCAGCCGGTGTTCGGCCATCAGCACCGTGGTGCCGAGGTCGTGCACGAGGCGTTGCAGCACGGCCAGCACCTCCTCGGCGGCGCCCGGGTCGAGCGCGGACGTCGGTTCGTCCAGGACGAGGACCTTCGGGTGCGTGGTGAGGACCGAACCGATCGCCACCCGCTGCTGCTGGCCGCCCGAGAGGGTGGTGATGGCGCGGTCGCGCAGCTCCACCAGGCCCAGCAGGTCGAGCGTCTCCTCCACCCGGCGGCGCATCGTGGCCGGCGGCAGCCCGAGCGACTCCATGCCGTAGGCCAGCTCGTCCTCGACGGTGTCGGTGACGAAGTGCGCGAGCGGATCCTGGCCGACGGTGCCCACGACATCGGCCAGCTCGCGCGGCCGGTGGGTGCGGGTGTCGCGGCCGTCGACCGTGACCCGGCCGGTGAGCGTGCCGCCGGTGAAGTGCGGCACCAGGCCGCACACCGCGTTCAGCAGAGTCGACTTGCCGACTCCGGACGGCCCGACGAGCAGCACCAGCTCGCCCTCGGGCACGGTGAGGTCGAGGCCCGACACGGCGGGCGCGGTGGCCTCCGTGTAGGTCACCCCGACGTTCTCGAAACGGATCACGGCGCGCTCCTTCCGGCGGGCAGCGGGGCGACGAACGCGGGCAGCAGCCCGAGCAGACAGGCCGTCACCGCGCCCACGGGCACCGACGGCGCGGTCAGCGGCACGGCGGGCGGCGTGAGGGCCGCCGGGTCGGCCGCCGCGGCGGCGAGCATCCCGACGGCGACGGCCGCGCCCGAACCGGCCACCAGCCAGGCCCGCACCCCCCACCGGTCGGGCCGGTACCGGGAGCGGGCCGCGCGGCGCCCGCCGAGGCGCAGCCCCACCAGGGCGGCGGCCAGCCCCAGCCCCAGCGCGGGGAGCGCGAACGCCTCGCCGTCCGCCGACAGCAGGCCGTAGGCCCCGACGCACACGCCGAGCAGCCCGCCGAGGGTGCAGGCGGTCGTCGTGCGCCGGACGGCGGGCGACACCCGGGCGGTGCGGCCGTACCCGCGGGCGTCCATCGCGGCGGCCAGCGCCACCGAGCGTTCCAGCGCGCCCTCCAGCACGGGCAGGGCCACCTGGAGGACGGACCGCACGCCCCGGTCGGGCCGGCCGCGCAGCCGCCGCGCGGCCCGGACCCGCCGCACGTCGGCGACGAGGTTGGGGGCGAACGTCATGGCGACGACGACGGCGACCCCCGCCTCGTAGAGCGCGCCCGGCAGGGACTTGAGCAGCCGCGCCGGGCTGGCCAGGGCGTTGGCCGCGCCGACGCACACCAGCAGCGCCGCCAGCCGCATCCCGTCCCGGAACGCGAAGGCCAGGCCCTCCGCCGTGACCCGCCCACCGATCCGCACGCCCTGGGCCCAGTCGGGCAGGGGCACCTCGGGCAGCGTGAACAGCACCCGGGTGCCGCCCACCGGCGAACCCAGCACCACGGCGAACAGCAGCCGCATGGCCAGCACGGCCAGCCCCAGCAGCAGGAAGACCGCGTAGGAGCGGGCCCACGGCGCGTCGGTGCGCCGGGCCGACACGACGTACCCGGCCACCGCCACCAGCAGCGCCAGGAGCAGGGGGTTCGTGGTGCGGGAGGCCGCCGCCGCCAGCCCGAGCGCCCACAGCCACCAGGCGCCCGCGTGCAGGGCGTTGGTGCGGTTCGCCAGCGGGGCGCGCAGGGCGGGCAGCGGCGCGGAGCGGGGCGCCGTGAGCGGGCCGGGGGTCATGACCGACGACGCCGCCGGGCCTGCCACGCCGCCGCACCGCCGAGGAGGACGACGGCCGCGCCCCCGTACACCAGGCCGAACGGGACGCCGTCCTCGCCCGCCGGGCCGGACGCGTCGTCCCCGGCGCCGTCGGCGCCGTCCGTCCCGGCACGCGGCGCCGAGGCGTCGACCTCGGGGCCGCACTCCGTGGCCGGGTACCCCGCGACGGCGCACAGCAGCGCCGACGCGTCGTAGCGCAGCGGCGGCGCGGTGGCGGCCAGGGCGTCGCCCACCGAGGCGTCGGGCGCAACGGCGGCGCAGACCTGCCACGGCTCGGGCGGCGTCTCGCCCTCGGGCGCGTCCGCCGGGGTGCCGGGGTCGATCACGAGCGCCACCCGCTTGCGGCCCTCGCGCGGCGGGGTGTCGGCGCAGACGGTCGCGAAGCCGTCGCGCTGCCGGGGCCGCGTGGCGTCCTCGGAGTTCTCGGTCACCGCGAACCGGAGGCCGACCACCGCGCCGTCGGCGGGACGGAGGGTGGCCGGGCCCTGGGTGGCGTACGCCCAGTCGGCCCCGTCGTCCGCACGCGTCCAGAACGACCAGTACCGGTAGCCCTCCGCGTGCGCGGGGGTGGCGCCGAGCAGGAGCAGCAGCACGCCACCGAGCACGCCCGCGAGCGCGGTGGCGGCCGAGGCGCGGACGCGGCCCATCAGCGCGCGTCCCCGCCCGAGGAGCCGCCCGAGGAACCGCCGGACCCGTTCGCGGACCCGTCGGCCGAGCCGTTCGGGCCCGTGCCGCGCTTGCGCAGGCTCACCAGCAGGCCGACGCCGACACCCGCGACGAAGATCGAGCCGACGACCCACCACACGGCCGTGCCGTTCCCGTCCTCGCCGTCCGCGTCCTCCCGGCCGTCGGACGCCACTCCCTTGGGCTCCTTCGACGGCTGCGGCTCCGGCCCGGTGGCGCTCAGCCGGTCGAGCAGGTCCGTGCCGCCGAACGCCCGCGGGTCGCCGCCCGCCGCGCGGACCGCGAGCACCAGCTGACCGAGGCCCGCCGGGCTCTCGTTCAGGCCCTGCCACTGGTCGTGGTGGTCGGCCAGCCAGTTCAGCGGCTCCTGCGCGGCGTCCGCGTAGCCGCCCGCCGCCAGGGCGATGACGGCCAGCGCCGTCCCACTGTGGTCGGGCTGCGGTTCGGCGCCCGGCATGGCGAACTCCAGGTAGCCGCCGTTGCGCTCCAGCTCGGCGCTGAGGTAGGCGGCGGCGGCCTGCGCGGACCGCTCGGCCGGGAACCGGCCGTCCTCGTCGCACTCGGGGAGCGTCGGCCTCCCGGCGTCCTCCCCGGCGGCCTCGGCCGCGAGGCCCAGGCCCTGCGCCCCGAGCGCGGCGGAGGCGGTGGCCAGGCCGTTCGGCTTCAGGTCGCCGTTCTCCTCGGGGACGTGGGCGAAGGCTCCGGCCTGCCCGTCCGGGGCGTCGCAGCCGAGCTGGAAGGCGCTCAGCGCGGCGGCGGGGGAGTCCGCGCCCGAGCCGTCGCGGCCGGCCGCGTTCAGCGCGCCCGCCACGACGGCCGTGGAGTTGGCGTCGGAGGCCGGGTCGCCCGCGTAGTACGCCCAGCCGCCGTCCTCGCCCCGCACCGACTCCAGCCACGCCACGGCGTCCCCGACCGCGTCCGCGTCCGCTCCGCGCAGCGCCGCCAGGGCCTGCACGGCCATGGCCGTCGCGTTGGTGTCGCGCGGGGTCTGCGCGTCGCAGGGCGCCTGCGGGTCCGCACGGTAGGAGCTGAAGGAACCGTCGTCGCACTGCTGGTCCGCCAGCCACGCGACGGCCGACTCGGCCGGGGTGACGCCGAGCGCGTCCTGCGCGAGCAGCGCCGTCGACTGCCGCCACACCGCGTCGTACTGCGGGTCCCCCGCGCCGTACAGCCCCGCCGGGAGCGTCACCTCGGGGGACGGGGAGGGGGAGGCGTCGGCCAGGGCGGCGGGTGCCGCCGACGCGCTCAGGACGGTGGCGGCGGCCAGGGCCGTGGCGCAGCGGCGCAGGAGCATCGGGTGCCTTTCGGTGGCGGTCGCGCACACCGGCACCACGGGCGGGCCACGCTGGGCGCGCGGCTCTCCGGGCTCGGCATCCGCAGACCTCGACGGTGCCGGCGGCGCGCTGCGAACGCTCCGCCGGGAGCCATGGACCCTCCCGGGGGAGGGGCACGCCGTGGTGCGGGTCTTCCGGCTCGCGGACCGCCGGAGCCGCTCCTCGTGGTGCGGTCCTGCGGTGCCGTTCACGGTTGCGGGTCAGCGCCGGATTCCCACCGGCTTCCCCCGACCAGGGCGGGTACTGCACCGGACACTCTAACGGCGTAGCGGGCCCGGGCCGCGGTGCCGCCGGTCACACCCGTTCGGCAGGGTGGACACGCAGCGTTCTCCTTGGTGTCGCACGGTGACTGGTCCACCGGGGTCCAACACACCATGCGTTTTTCATATCGGTCCTATGACAGCCGTGACTGTTCGGTCACGCAGCGGCATGGAAATGTCTGTGCCGAGCCGGAGGACGGGGCCGAACCCCCGTGGACCGACCCGGAACCGAAGGGGGACGATGGACAGCCGGTACGAGGCCTACTGCTTGGCCGACCCGCACTTCTACGAGACCCCCGACCGTCTCTCCGCCGCGGCCGGCGGGCGGGACGCGACGCTCGACGCCGCCCGTCGCCCGGTCCCCGAGGGCTGGATCTCCGCCCGCAGCGGTGACTGGCTGGAGCTGCGACCGGAGCGGGGCGAGTTCCCCGCCCAGGGGTGGAAGGTGCACGTCTCGGCCACGCTGGGCAACGCCGGCACCGTCGTCGAACAGGTCTGGGACTACTGCGTCCCGCGCGGCGTCGCCTTCAAGTTCGTCCCCGACCTGCACCTGCTCCACCTGCGCAACGCCAAGTACGCCGACCGCGGCCACAGCGGCAAGGCGGTGACCGTCTACCCGGTGGACGAGGAGCAGCTGCGCACCGTGCTGACCGAGCTGGACGCGCGGCTCGCCGGCGAGCCGGGGCCCTACATCCTCACCGACCTGCGCTGGGCCGACGGCCCGCTCTACGTGCGGTACGGCGCGTTCGCCCCCCGGCACTGCCTGGACGAGAGCGGCTTGCTGGTCCCCGCGCTGGAGAACGCCGAGGGCACCCTTGTGCCCGACCGCAGGGACCCGGTGTTCACGGTCCCGGAGTGGGTCACCCTGCCCGCCTGCCTCCAGCCGCACCTGGACGCCCGCAACTCCGCGACCGTCGCCGACCTGCCCTACCGCATCGAGCGGGCCCTGCACTTCTCCAACGGGGGCGGCGTCTACGCCGGGAAGGACACCCGCACCGGCGAGGAGGTCGTGCTCAAGGAGGGCCGCCCGCACGCCGGTCTGGCCGCCGACGGCGCCGACGCCGTGCGCCGCCTGGAGCGCGAGAAGGCGGCCCTGGAACGGCTCGCGGGCAGCGGCGTGGCCCCCGGCGTGCGGGACTGGTTCACGCTGGAGGGCCACCGCTTCCTGGTGATGGACCACCTGCCCGGTCAGACGCTCAACTCCTTCTTCGCCCAGCGGCACCCGCTGCTGACCGAGGACCCCGCGCCGCGTGCCGTCGCCGACTACACCCAGTGGGCCCTGACGGTCCACCAGTCCGTCACCGACGCCGTCGCCGCCGTGCACGCACGGGGTATCGTCTTCAACGACCTGCACATGTTCAACATCATGGTCGCGCCCGACGAGAAGTCCGTCTCGCTGCTCGACTTCGAGGCCGCCGCTCCCGTCGAGGACGACCCCCGGCAGGCCGTCGCGCACCCCGGCTTCCTGGCCCCGGTCGACCGTCGCGGCTTCGCGATCGACACCTACGCCCTGGCCTGCCTGCGCCTGGCCCTCTTCCTGCCCGTGACGACGCTGCTGGCCGTCGACCGGGGCATGGCGGCCCACCTGGCGGACGTCGTCGCCGAGCAGTTCCCCGACGTGCCCCGGTCGTTCCTGGACGCGGCGGTGGCCGAGATCGTGGGCGGCGCACCGAGCGCCCCTCCCGGGAACACGTCCGCGCGCCCCGTGCCGGCCGCCCGGTCCGGTGGCCGGGCGGACGCCGACCGCGCGCCCGGGGTCCACCCCGGTGACTGGCCGCACAGCCGCGACGCCATGGTCCGCGCCATCCTCGCCTCCGCGACGCCCGAGCGCGACGACCGCCTGTTCCCCGGTGACGTCGCCCAGTTCGGGGAGGGCCGGGGTCTCGGTCTCGCCCACGGAGCGGCCGGCGTCCTGTACGCGTTCGCCGAGACCGGTGCGCCCCGCTACCCGCAGGGTGAGGAATGGCTCCTCGCCCACACCGCCGCGCCACCGCGCCGCACCCCGCTCGGCCTCTACGACGGGCTGCTCGGCGTCGCCCTCGTCCTGGACCGGCTCGGCCACGCCGCCCGCGCCGCCGAACTCGTCGAGCGCACCCTGGCCGAGCGGTGGCAGCGCCTCGGCCACGACCTCGACGGCGGCCTCGCCGGCGTGGGGCTGGCCCTGGACCACCTGGGCACCCGGACGGACGACCCCGCCCTGCACGACCACGCCCTGGAGGCGGCCCGCCGCGCCGCCGACCTGCTGGCCGGGGCGCGCGACGAGGACGGCCGCATACCCAGAGCCGGTCTCCTGCACGGCGGCACCGGGCCCGCGCTGCTCTTCCTGCGCCTGTACGAACGCACCGGGGACACCGCCCTGCTGGACCTCGCGGGCGAGACGCTGCGGCGCGACCTCGCGCGCTGCGTCCCCGACGGCAACGGCGCCCTCCACGTGGACGAGGGCTCCCGCACCATGCCGTACCTCGGCGCGGGCAGCGTCGGCATCGCCGCCGTCCTCGACGACTACCTCAGCCACCGGCCCGACGACAGCGCCCTCCACGAGGCCCGCGGGCAGATCCTGCCCGCCGCCCGATCCCGCTTCTACGCGCAGCCCGGACTCTTCCGGGGCCGCGCCGGGATGATCTGGCACCTGGCCCGCACCGCCACCCCCCAGGCGTCGCCCGACGACGTCGAGCGGCAGCTCGACGCGCTCGGCTGGTACGCCATGTCCTTCGGCGGCGGGCTCGCCTTCCCGGGCGACCAGATGATGCGCCTGTCCATGGACCTGTCCACCGGCACCGCCGGATGCCTGCTCGCCGTCGGCTCCGCCCGGCACGACGAGCCCGTCCGGCTGCCGTTCCTCCCGCCGCCATCGCGGCCCCGATGACCTGCCCCGGCCAGGGGTCAGGAAGAAACACCCCGTCCCTACAGAGAGGAAACATCATGGCGCTTCTCGACCTGCAGAAGATGGAGACCCCGGAGACCGGCGGCGACGCGGGCAGCAACGTCAGCCTGCTCGCCTGCGACAAGGTCAGCTCCGCCAGCACCATCCTGTGCCTCTGACACAGCACCGGTGTTCCGGGTGACGCGCTGACGCGTGAGGCGCTCCGGCGCCTCACGCGTCAGCGCACCGGACAGGCCCGGTCCCGGGCGGCGGACCACTCCCGCCCGGGACCGTCCCGGCCCACCGGGGCCGGGCACGAGGCGACCGGCCGAGCGTACGGCCCGAGGAGACCGGCCCGATGACACCCGCCGACCGCGTCCTCCGCGACGCCCTGCGCCACCAGGCCGTCCGCGCCACCCTGCTCGCCCTCGTCACCACGGCGGACGCCGCCGCCGTCCTGCTGCTGCCGGCCGCCCTCGGCCACACTCTCGACCTGCTGCTCGCCGGTGAACCGGCGACCGCCGCCCTGACGGGGGCCGCGGCCCTGCTGGCCGCCCTCTTCCTCCTCGACGCCGTCGAGACCGTGCTGACGGGCACCACCACCGCCCACGCCACCGCCCGCCTGCGCACCCGGCTGATCGGCCACCTCCTGGCCGTCGGACCGGCCGGCGCGGCCCGCTTCAGCCGGGGCGACCTCGTCACCCGCGCCACCGCGCTCGCCGCCCAGAGCGGCACGGCACCGGGCGCCGTCGCCGCGCTGCTGGCCTCCTGCGCCCTCCCCCTGGGCGGTCTGACCGCCCTCGTCCTCATCGACTGGCGGCTGGCGGGGACGTTCCTGCTCGGCGTGCCCCTCCTCGCGCTCGTCCTGCGCGCGTTCACCCGGCGCACCGGCGACACCGTCGAGCGGTACCTGCGCCTCCAGGGGGAGATCGCCGGGCGCTTCACCGAGACGCTCGCCGGGGCCCGCACCATCGCCGCCGCCGGGACGCTGCGCCGCGAACGCGGCCGGGTGCTCGCCGCGCTGCCCGAACTGAGCCGCGAGGGACACCGCCTGTGGCGGGTCCAGGGCCGCTCCAACGCCCAGGCGGCGGTCCTCGTGCCGCTGCTCCAGACGGCCGTCGTCGCCACCGGGGGCCTCCTGCTGGTCGCCGGGGAGCTGAGCGTCGGCACGCTCCTGGCCGCCACCCGGTACGCCGCGCTCGCCGCCGGGATCGGCGTGCTCACCGGACGGCTGGCCGCGCTCGTCCGCGCCCGCCGCTCGGGCGCCCGGCTGGCCGAGGTGCACGCCGTGCCCGTCGCGCCCCACGGCACGAAGCCGCTGCCGCCGGGCCCGGGCCGGCTGGAGCTGCGCCGCGTCAGCGCGGTCCGGGGCGGGCGCACGGTGCTGGACGGCGTCGACCTCACCGTGCCCGGCGGCACGACGGTGGCCGTGGTGGGGCGCTCCGGCTCGGGCAAGTCCGAACTCGCCCGGCTGGCGGGGAAGCTGACCGAGCCCGACCACGGCGAGGTGCTGCTGGACGGCGTCCCGCTGAGCGAGGCCGACCCCGCCGCGCTGCGACGTGCCGTCGGGTACGCCTTCGAACGCCCCGCCCTCCTCGGGGGGACGCTCGCCGGAACGATCGGCTTCGGCCCGCTGCCGCCACCCGACCCCGAGCGGATCACGCGGGCCGCCCGCGCCGCCTGCGCCGACACCTTCGTGCGCACCCTGCCGCACGGCTACGACACGCCCTGCGCGGACGTGCCCCTCTCCGGCGGCGAGATCCAACGCCTCGGGCTGGCGAGGGCGTTCACCCACCGAGGTCGGCTGCTCATCCTGGACGACGCCACCTCCAGCCTCGACACCGCCACCGAACGCCAGGTCACCGAGGCCCTCCTGAACGGGGACCGGCCGGGCACCCGGCTGCTCGTCGCCCACCGGGCCGCCACCGCCGCCCGCGCCGATCTGGTCGCCTGGCTGGAGGCGGGACGCCTGCGCGCCCTCGCCCCGCACGCCCGGCTGTGGCAGGAGCCCGACTACCGCGCCGTGTTCGCCGCCGGGCCGGAGCCCGCCGATGCCTGAACCCGACCCCGGGAGGACCGCCGACGCACCACCGCCCCGGCGCGGCCTGTTCGCCGCCGGGGCGCGCCGGCTGCTGCGCCGCCCCGGGGCCCTGCTGGCCCTGACCGGCTGGTCCCTGCTGGAGGCCGCCCATACCTTCCTGCTCGGCCTGGCCGTCGCCCGCGCCCTGGACGAGGGCTTCCTGCGCGACCGCCCCGCCACCGGGCTGGCCTGGCTCGGGGTGGGCGCCGTGGGCATCGTGGCCGGGGCCTTCGGCACCGGCCGCGTCCACCGGGCCGTGGGCGCCCTCACCGAACCCCTGCGCGACCTGCTCGTCGAACGGGTCGTGGGCGGTGGCCTGCACGCCGCCGTGACGCCCGGGCGTACGGCCGGGGCCGCAGGCGCGGGGGCGGTCTCCCGGCTCACCCACCAGGTGGAGATCGCCCGGGACAGCTTCGCCGGGCTCCTCATGGCCGGACGGGCCTTCGTCTTCACGGCCGCCGCCGCCCTGGCCGGGCTGGCGGCCCTCCATCCGCTGCTGCTCCTGGTCGTCCTGCCGCCGCTGCTGTGCGGCCTCGGCGTGTTCGCGGCGAGCCTGCGCCCGCTGGCCCGCCGGCAGCGCCGGTTCCTGGACGCGGACGAGGCCCTGGCCGCCGAACTGGACGCGACGCTGGGCGGGTTGCGGGACGTCGTCGCCTGCGGGGCCCAGGAGAGGGTGCGGGCCGAGGCGGCGGAGCGCGTCACCGACGAGCGGCGCGCCGCGAGCGCGCTGGCCCGCTGGGGGGCGACGCGGGCCGTGGCGCTCGGGCTCGGCGGACGGCTGCCCGTCCTCCTCCTGCTGCTGCTCACCCCCTGGCTGCTCGACCGGGGCGTCAGCGCGGGCGCGCTCGCGGGCGCCCTGACCTACCTGCTCCAGTCCCTCGCCCCGGCGCTGGAGAGCCTGGTGCACGGCCTCGGCGGCGCCGGGGCGCGGTTGGCCGTCGTCCTCACCCGGCTGCGCGGCGGGCCCACCGACGACGACGGCCCCGTCCGGCACCGCCCGCCACCGCCCTCGGCCGCGGACGCCGCCCTGGAGCTGCGGGCCGTCTCCTTCTCCTACGGCCGGGGCGCGGCCCCCGTGCTGGACGCCGTGGACCTCACGGTGCCGCGCGGGGGGCACCTCGCCGTCGTCGGGCCGAGCGGCATCGGCAAGTCGACGCTGGCGC
Source organism: Streptomyces chumphonensis (assembly GCF_014779715.1). Taxonomy (GTDB): domain Bacteria; phylum Actinomycetota; class Actinomycetes; order Streptomycetales; family Streptomycetaceae; genus Streptomyces; species Streptomyces chumphonensis. The sequence goes on along the minus strand of NZ_JACXYU010000001.1, from coordinate 715,688 downwards.
AGCTGCTGGCCGGCCTGCTGCGGCCCACCTCCGGGCACCTCGCCGCGCACGGGCCGGTGACGCTCCTCCCGCAGGAGGCGTACGTCTTCACCGGCACCGTGCGCGAGAACCTCGGCTATCTGTGCCCGCGTCCGGTGCCGGACGCGGTGCTGCTCGGCGCGGCGGACGCGGTGGGCTGCGCGGAGCTGCTGACGCGGCTCGGCGGCCCGGACGCGGTGCTGGACCCGGCCGGACTCTCGGCGGGTGAGCGGCAGCTGATCGCCCTGGCCCGGGCCCACGCCTCACCGGACCCCGTCCTCGTCCTGGACGAGGCGACGTGCCACCTGGATCCGGCCGCCGAGGCGCGGGCGGAGCTGGCGTTCCGGGCCCGGCCGGGCACGGTCGTCGTCATCGCGCACCGGATCTCCTCGGCGCGGCGTGCGGACCTCGTGCTCGTGCTGGACGGCACGCGGGCGGTGGCGGGGCGCCCGGCCGAGGTCGCGGCGGGCTCGGCGCTCTTCCGGGACCTGTGCGGCGGTTGGGACGCCGCCGGGGGGTCACAACCAGCCGGACCGCTGGGCGATGCAGATGGCGTCCACGCGGTTGCGCGCGCCGGTCTTCCGGGTGATCGCTGACATGTAGTTCCGCACGGTCCCGTTGGTCAGGTGGAGGGAGGCGGCGATCTCCGCCACCGAGGCCCCCTCGGCGGCCAGTGAGAGCACGCTCAGCTCCCGCTGGGTGAGCGGCAGTTGGCTCGCCTGGAGGAAGCCCAGGGCGAGCGAGGGGTCGACGAAACGTTCCCCTGCGGCCACCTGGCGTATCGCGGTGAGCAGTTGGTCGGGGCTGGCGTCCTTGTTGACGAAGCCCAGCGCGTCGGCCTCGAAGGCGTGCCGCAGCGGGCCGGGCCGGCCGGCGGTGGCCAGCACCAGGAGCCGACAGCCGGGTGGGGAGGTGTGGCGCATCAGCTCCGTCAGGTCACGGCTTTCGCCGTTGCGTTCGTCGACGTCGGCCACGCAGACGTCGGTCCGGGTGGCGCGGGCGGCGCGTTCGGCGCTCCGCCAGGGGGTGCAGGTGGCGGTGATGTCCCGTGCCTTGCCGAGCAGTTCGGCGAGTCCGGATCTCAGCAGGCGGGCGTCGTGCACGAGCAGAACCCGGATCACAGGTGTTTCCTTCCGTGGAGCTCAGGTCACGCGTCGGCCAGGAGTGGCCCGGGCGGGGATGACCGGGTACCCCGGGACGGTGGTACTCGCGCAATTGAATCCGGCCCGGACGTGTTCGGACGACACAAATCAAGCCATGGGGGAGTAAAGGGGCGCACACGGGGCGTGAACGCGCGCCTACCGTGCGCCCTCACCCCGTCCGCACGCCTCCCCCATACCCCTCACGCTTCTCTCACACGGCGGAGGGGGGCTGCTCCACCAGCCGGGACACCGTGGTGATGTCCGTGCGCACCTGGTCGAGGGAGGCACGCCCGGCCAGCCAGGTGATGAGGCTCAGCAGCCAGGTGTGTTCGATCACCCGTACGGCGGAGAGCTGGCGCGGTGTCGGCTCCTCCGTCAGCCCCATCGCGTCCAGGACGATCGCCGTGGTGAGCCGCAGCACGGTGTCCACCTCGGAACTCGCCGAACGGTCGGCGAAGGTCAGGGCGCGCACCATGGCGTCCGCGAGGTGCGGTTCCCGCTGCATGGCGCGAAACGCCCGCATCAGGGTTTCGGCCACCCGCTCCGCCGGGTCGCTCTGGGTCGGCGGCCGCCTGTGCAGCGTCGCGAGGAGCTGCTCCAACTGGTCCTGCATGGTGGCCACCAGAAGGTGCACCTTGGAGGGGAAGTACCGGTACAGCGTCCCCAGGGCCACCTGAGCCGACTCGGCGACCTCGCGCATCTGCACCGCGTCGAAACCGCCCCGGCGGGCGAGCTGCGTCGTCGCGCGCAGGATGCGGCGGCGGCGCTCCTCCTGCCGCTCGGTCAGCGGGGGCCCGTCCGGCGGAGCGAGGCCGGCGCGCGGGTACGCAGCCGCGCGTGGGGCCGTCCCCGGGGGCGTTCTCGGATGAGGTCGCGGTGTCGGTGGCGTCATGGTGTGCGGTGTGTCGGTCTCACAGTGCGGGGTCGTCCGGGTGGCGGCGGCGCGGCGGGCGGGACGCCGGTGGCCCGTGCATCCTGTCAGGGTGCGCGCCGTGGTGGGAATCACCGGCTCCGGACGGAACGGCTGGGTGACCGGCCGGTAGATTCAGGGAGGGCAGAGGCCCCGAGGGCAGGCATCTGAAACTTGTTCTACCTTAGCGCGAGCCGTTACGCTCCCGCGAAAGTCCGGCGAGAAGGGACCGCGAGTGACCGCAGAGGCCATACGGGACGCGGCGGCCCGATCCCGTCAGGGCACCGGTGACGGCGACCGCCCCCTGCGCATCGCCCTCCTCAGTTACAAGGGAAACCCGTTCTGCGGCGGCCAGGGCGTCTACGTCCGCCACCTCTCGCGTGAGCTCGCCCGCCTCGGTCACCGGGTCGAGGTGATCGGCGCGCAGCCCTACCCCGTCCTCGACGAGGGCGTCCCCCTCACCGAGCTGCCCAGCCTCGACCTGTACCGCCAGCCCGACCCCTTCCGCACCCCCGGCCGGGGCGAGTACCGCGACTGGGTCGACGCCCTGGAGGTGGCCACCATGTGGACGGGCGGCTTCCCCGAGCCGCTGACGTTCTCCCTGCGCGCCCGCCGCCACCTGGCCGCCCGGCGCGGCGACTTCGACGTCGTCCACGACAACCAGACCCTCGGCTACGGACTGCTCGGCGGCCCCGGCGTGCTCGGTGCCCCGCTGGTCACGACCGTGCACCACCCCATCACCGTCGACCGGCAGCTCGACCTGGCCGCCGCCACCACCCTCCGGCGCCGCCTGTCCGTCCGCCGCTGGTACGGCTTCACCCGCATGCAGCGCCGCGTGGCGCGCCGGCTGCCGTCCGTCCTGACCGTCTCCGGCACCTCCCGGCAGGAGATCGTCGACCACCTCGGCGTGGACGCGGGCCGGGTGCACGTCGTCCACATCGGAGCGGACACCGAGCGGTTCGCCCCCGACCCCGCCGTCCCCGAGGTGCCCGGCCGCATCGTCACCACCTCCAGCGCCGACGTCCCCCTCAAGGGCCTCGTCCACCTGGTGGAGGCCCTCGCCAAGGTGCGCACCGAACACCCCGAGGCCCACGTCGTCGTCGTGGGCCGACGGGCCGAACGCGGCCCGGTGGCCAGGGCCGTCGAACGCTTCGGTCTGAACGAGCCCGACCACACCGGCCGCGTCCCCGTCGAGTTCGTCAAGGGCATCAGCGACGAGGAACTCGTCGACCTCGTCCGCGGTGCCCAGATCGCCTGCGTCCCCTCCCTCTACGAGGGTTTCTCACTCCCCGCCGCCGAGGCCATGGCCACCGGCACGCCCCTGGTGGCCACCACCGGCGGCGCCATCCCCGAAGTCGCCGGACCGGACGGGGAGACGAGCCTCGCGGTGCCGCCCCAGGACCCCGGCGCGCTCGCCGCCGCCCTCACCCGGCTGCTGTCCGACGCCCCGCTGCGCGCCCGGCTCGGCCGGGCCGGCCGGGCCCGGGTGCTGAGCCGCTTCACCTGGCGGCAGGCGGCCATCGGCACCGCCGAGCACTACCGGGACGCCATCGCCCACAGCACCACCGGCCGTCGCACCGGCTGACCGCTCCCGGCACCGGCCGCCTCCGCCCGCCCCGACCCTCACGAAAGCAGAACCCGCTGTGCTGACCGTCGACTTCTCCCGGTTCCCGCTCGCCCCCGGCGACCGCGTCCTCGACCTGGGCTGCGGCGCCGGACGCCACGCCTTCGAGTGCTACCGGCGCGGTGCCCACGTCGTCGCGCTGGACCGCAACGCCGAAGAGATCCGCGAGGTGGCCACCTGGTTCGCCGCCATGCGGGAGGCCGGCGAGGCCCCGGCGACGGCCACCGCCACCGCGATGGAGGGGGACGCGCTCGCCCTGCCCTTCCCCGACGACAGCTTCGACGTCGTCATCATCTCCGAGGTCATGGAGCACATCCCCGACGACAAGGGGGTCCTCGCCGAGATGGTCCGCGTCCTGCGCCCCGGAGGACGCATCGCCGTCACCGTGCCCCGCTACGGCCCGGAGAAGGTCTGCTGGGCGCTCTCCGACGCCTACCACGAGGTCGAGGGCGGCCACATCCGCATCTACCGCGCGACCGAACTCCTGGCCCGGATGCGCGAGGCCGGGCTGCGCCCCTACGGCAGCCACCACGCGCACGCCCTCCACGCCCCGTACTGGTGGCTCAAGTGCGCCTTCGGCGTGCACCGGGACGGCGAGGACGCCGCACTGCCCGTGCGCGCCTACCACAGGATGCTCGTGTGGGACATCATGAAGAAGCCGCTGGCCACCCGCCTCGCCGAGCGCGCCCTGGACCCCCTCATCGGCAAGAGCTTCGTCGCCTACGCCACCAAGCCGCACCTGCCGAGCACCGCCGGGACCGCCGCGTGAGCAGCCCGGAGCGCACCGAACTGCTCACCCTGCCCGGCGTCCTCACCGCCGAGCAGGCCGCCGCCACCGTCGCGGGGATCGCCGCCCAGCAGCGCCCCGACGGCGCGATCCCCTGGTTCCGGGGCCACCACCTGGACCCGTGGGACCACGTCGAGGCCGCGATGGCCCTCGACACGGCGGGCGAACACGCCCGTGCCGAGGCGGCCTACGCCTGGCTCGCCCGCCACCAGCTGCCCGACGGCTCCTGGTACGCCGCCTACGCCGACGGGGACGCGAAGGCGCCCACCGACCTCGGCCGGGAGTCCAACTTCTGCGCCTACGTCGCCGTCGGCGTCTGGCACCACTACCTGGCCACCGGCGACGACACGTTCCTCGACCGCATGTGGCCCGTCGTGGCCGCCGCGACGGGCTTCGTCCTCGGCCTCCAGCAGCCGGACGGCACCGTCGCCTGGAAGCGCGAGCCGGACGGCACCGTCCGCACCGAGGCGCTGCTGACCGGGTGCTCCTCCATCTACCAGGCCCTGCGCTGCGCCCTGGCCGTCGCCGAGCACCGGGAGGAGCCGCAGCCGGACTGGGAGCTGGCCTTCGGCCGGCTCGGCCACGCCGTCGCCCGGCACCCCGAGCGCTTCGCCGACAAGTCCCGCTACTCCATGGACTGGTACTACCCCGTCCTCACCGGCGCGGTCACCGGTCCGGCCGCCAAGGAGCGCATCGAGGCCGACTGGGACCGCTTCGTCGTCCCCGGCCTCGGCGTGCGCTGCGTGACGCCCAACCCCTGGGTGACCGGCGGGGAGAGCGCCGAGCTCGCGCTCGCCCTGTGGGTGACGGGGGAGTCGGACCGGGCCGTGGAGATCCTCCGCTCCATCAACCACCTGCGGGCCGCGAACGGGATGTACTGGACGGGCTACGTCTTCGAGGACGACGCGGTCTGGCCGCGCGAGCAGACGGCGTGGACGGCCGGGGCGCTGCTCCTCGCGGTCGCCGCGCTCGGCGGCGACCCGGCGACCACGGACGTCTTCGGCGTGCCCGCGACCACCCCGGACTTCACCCCGCCCTGCTGCTGAACGCCGTACGCACGACGGTGGCCCCGTCCCCTCCGAGTGGTTCGGAAGGAGGCGGGGCCACCGTCGGTGCGCGGGCCCGGCGCCCGGCGGGGCGCGTCAGCCGCGCTGGATGCCGGAGGTGTCGGCGAGGAGGCCGCGACGGCCGTCCTGGGTCTGCGCGATGAGCGCCTGACCGCGCTGCTCGACCGCCAGGTACCAGGTGCCCGGGGTCAGTTCGGCGATCGGCGTCGGCGAGCCGTCCTCACCGGTCAGCGGGCGGGCGACGGGCACGGCGAACCAGAACGGCTGGAAGTTCGGGTCCGCCGCGGCCTGCGGCGCCTGGGCCTGCTGCGGCGCCTGCGGCTGCTGACCGGGCTGCGGCTGACCGACGCCGGGCTGGGCGCCGGGCTGCGGCTGACCGCCGTAGGACGGGTCCTGGACGCCCGGCTGCGGACCGCCCGGGTACCCGTACCCGGGCTGCGGCTGGCCCTGCTGCGGGGCGCCGGGGTAGCCGTACCCGGGCTGCGGCTGACCGCCGTAGGGCTGGGACTGCTTGAAGCCGCCCGCCGGGATCAGACCGGCGCGCAGCGGCGGCAGCAGCGGCGTGGCGATGGCACCGGCGGCCATCAGGATCACCGCGATGAACGCCATGACCTGGCCCGCGCCGACGTCCAGGGCCTCCTTCGCGCCGAGGGGGTTGGCGAGCAGCGTCCAGAAGCCCGACCACACGGCGAACACGGTGAGCGCGATGCCCCACTGGTCCAGCTTCATGCCGACGATCCGCAGTTCCGCGGGCACGAAGCGGGAGACCACGATCAGGACGGTGGCGATGAGGCCGCCGAGGAAGACGGTCGGCATGACCGGCCACCAGAAGTTCGACCATCCGTTGCGGCTGTCCTCGTCCCCGAAGCCGGAGCCGATGGTGTAGAAGTCGAGGAATGAGGCGATGAACAGCAGGACCGCTGCTCCGATCACCACTGCATCGCCTCGCTGGAGCGAGCGGTTGTTCACGTCAGATCCTTCGTCGATCTCTCGTCGTCATGGTCCGGTCATCACGGGGGCGGTGACCCATCGTACGGACACTCTGATCAGGTTGGGGACGACCCCCACGATTCCCGTCCCGGCGCACGGGGCGCTGCGCTCACCGACGCGGGGCGGCCCGACGGCTTGTCCGGCTCTGTCCCCCCGCCGCCGATACGGTCGCGGCTCAGGCGCGGTCCTCGGTGAGGAACTCCGCCAGGCCCTCGGTGATCCCGCGTGCCGCGCGGTCGCGCCACGCGGCGTCGGTCAGCAGGGCGGCGTCCCGCGCGTTGCGCAGGTTGCCGCACTCCAGGAAGACCTTCGGGACGGTGGAGAGGTTGAGCCCGCCGAGGTCGTCGCGCACGTCCAGCCCGGACTCGGCGGTCCGCGGGCCGAGATAGGTCGCGGGGGAGGTGCCGGTGGCGCGGGCGAAGTGCTCGACCAGACGCGTCCCGAGCGCGCGCGACGGCCCGGTGATCGCACGCGTGTCGGCCTCGCCCTCGTGCACGGCCGCCGGAAGGATGACGTGGAAGCCGCGATGTGTCGGACCCGCCCCGTCCGCGTGCAGCGAGACGACGGCGTCGGCCCCCTCCTCGTTGCCGATGCGGGCCCGCTCGTCGACGCACGGACCGTAGGGGCGCGCCCGCTCCGGCCCCCCGCCCCGGCCGTCGCCCCGGTCGCCGTCCTGGGTGAGGACGACCCGCGCGCCGCGCTCCTCCAGCCGCTCCCGCACCCTGCGGGCGAGGTCCAGGGTGAACTCCGCCTCGGCGCGCCCGGACTCGGTGGCCGTGCCGGTGGTGTCGCACTCCTTGCGGTGGGTGCCCACGTCCACCTGCCGGGAGATGGCCTCCGGGTGCTCGCGGTTGGCGGGGTGGTGACCCGGGTCCAGGACGACGACGGTGCCCGCCAGCGGCCGGGCGTCCCCGTCCGGGGACTGCGGGGACGGTGCCGAGCGCGGGGATTCCGTGGCGCCGGGCGCCGCCGTCGGCTCGGCGGCTTCCGGCCGTGGCGCCGGCCGCCCGGAGTCCGGGCGCGTCAGGTGCGGTACGGCCAACGCGACCAGCGCGCACGGCAGGAGGACGGCGACGGCGAGGAACGCCCTGCGCGGCCGGGACACCTCAGCTCCCGGGCGCGGTGCGGCGCAGCACGCGCAGCGAGCCCGTCCCCGGCTCCTCCGTGAACGCCCCGGAGTCCAGGGCCCGCCGGTACACGCGGTAGGGGGCCTGGCCGCCGTCGGCCGGGTCCGGGAAGACGTCGTGGACGACCAGCAGTCCGCCGTCCGCCAGGTGCGGCACCCAGCCCGCGTAGTCCGCGTGCGCGTGCTCGTCGGTGTGCCCGCCGTCGACGAAGACGAGTCCGAGGGGCGTCCCCCAGAGCGCGGCGGCCTGCGGGGAGCGGCCGACGAGGGCGAGGACGTGGTCCTCCAGCCCGGCCGCGTGCAGCGTCCGGCGGAAGGAGGGAAGGGTGTCCATGAGGCCGACCTCCGGGTCGACCAGGCCGGGGTCGTGGTACTCCCAGCCGGGCTGCTGCTCCTCGCTGCCCCGGTGGTGGTCGACGGTGACGGCGGTGACGCCCGCCTCGCGGGCGGCGTCCGCGAGCAGGATCGTGGAGCGCCCGCAGTAGGTGCCGACCTCCAGCAGCGGGTGTCCGAGCCGGGCCGCCCGCGCCGCCGCCGCGTACAGGGCCAGCCCCTCGTCGCGGGGCATGAAGCCCTGGGCCGCCTCGAACGCGGCGATGATCTCCGGCTTCGGTGTCGTCATGGCGCCCATGCTGCCGCATCGTCGCGGCCCGGCGGTGCGGGGCCCCACCCCGCGCGGGCACCGGAGGTGTTCCCCGGGGCGGGCCGATGCGTTATACAAGGAATCAGCAGAAACTGGAACACGTTCTCTGTCCCGACCGCCCCGGGAGACACGGCAGATGCCCATCGACGTCGCCACCGTCCTCGCGGCCCCGCCCGCGGTCAAGCAGCTCGCCTGGGACCACCGGGACGTGCAGCTGTACCACCTCGGCCTGGGGGCCGGCCTCCCCGCCACCGACCCGGCCGAACTGCGCTACACGCTGGAGGACCGGCTGCACGTCCTGCCGAGCTTCGTGACCGTGGCGGGCGGCGGCATGGCGTTCGTCGACGGCATCGACGCACCGGGCATCGACGTCGACCTGACCGGCATCCTCCACGGCGGTCAGCGCATCGAGCTGCACCGGCCGGTCCCCGTGCGCGGCGCCGCGACCCAGCGCTCCCGCGTCGCGGCGGTCCACGACAAGGGCAAGGCCGCCCTCGTCGTCCTGCGGATGGAGGTCGAGGACGAGGCGGGGCCGCTGTGGACGTGCGACACCCGGCTGTTCGTGCGGGGGGAGGGCGGCTTCGGCGGGGAGCGCGGGGCCACCGAGCGCCTCCCGGTGCCGGACCGCGCGCCCGACCTGACGCTGGAGCGGCCCGTACGGGAGGACCAGGCGCTCCTCTACCGGCTCAGCGGTGACCTGAATCCGCTGCACGCGGACCCGGACTTCGCGCGCCTGGCCGGATTCGACCGGCCGATCCTGCACGGGCTGTGCACCTACGGCATGACGCTCAAGGCCGTCGTCGACACCGCGCTCGGCGGCGACGTCTCCCGGGTGACCGCCTACGGCACCCGCTTCGCCGGGGTCGTCCTCCCCGGCGACACCCTGCGGGTGCGGGCCTGGCGGCTGGACGCCGGACGCATCCAGGTGTCCGTCACGACGACCGGGCGGGACGACGCCCCGGTCCTGACCGACACCGTCGTCGAACACACCTGACGCCGCCGCGCGACCCGCACCGCACCGGCGTCAGTCGGCCGGGCCGCCGTCCGGCTCACCGCCGGGGCGGCGGTGGCGGCCGTGCGGCGGTCCCGCCCGGTCCTCACCGGACGCCGCCGGCCCCCGGTGCCGGCCCTGGGCCCCGTCTCCGTTCCGCTCGCCGTGGGTGGTGCTGTGCTGCTCGGACATACCGAAGGCTCCGTGTGGTTGGTTCACCGGTGTGCGGCCCCGATGATCTCCGCCGCTCCGACGCGGCGTCACACCGGGGTCGCGGGCGGGTCGCGGGCGGGGGCGCGGACCGGCCGTTGGCGGCGCGACGCTCACCGTCCCGCCGCGGCCAGCGGCGCCTGGGCCAGCGGGACCGGACGGCGCGCCGGGCCCGGCCCCGGCGTGGTGTCCGCCCCGGGGGCCCGCCGGCCCGACGGCGCCGCTCCTCCGTCTCCGGGCCCGGCGGCCCGGGGCGCGGCGTGCGCGGCCCGGCGCGGGGCGGCCGGTGGCCCGGAGGGACGCAGCCGGGCCACCGCGCAGCGGACCTCCGGCGTCGCGTAGGGCAGCAGCAGCGCGCCCTCGGCGGTGAACCGCCCGGCCCGCAGCCAGCCGTGCGGCGCGGGGACGTAGCTCACCGCCCGCCACCCCGGCCGCCACAGCGCCAGCCAGGGCAGCGCCGGGTCGCAGGGGCGGTCGGCGCGGGGGACGCCGTCCACCCGCAGGGCCACCGCGCACCGCTCCGGCAGCAGTGCCTGGCCCGGCTGGGCGGCGAAGGGCGTGACCGTGGCGCCCGGCGGGTGCAGGGCCTCCGGGAAGCGGACGGGGCGGTGGCTGCCGAGCACGCCCCAGCCCACGCGGTCGGCGCCCGGCGCGTCCGAGCGCACCAGCAGCAGCCCGCTGTCGGGGTCGGCCAGCAGGACCCGGTCGTTGCTGCCCTCCGCGATCTCCAGGAGGGGGGAGACGGCGCCGCCCCGACCGAGGTCGACCACGACGGCCTTGACCACGCCGTCGTCCCCGCGCCGGTTCAGCGCCAGCATCCGGCCGTCCCGGTCGAGCCACACGCCGTCCGTGCACAGGCCCGGCACGACGGCCACCCGCTCGGGGCCGTCGCCCCCCACGAGCCGCCACAGCACGGTCGTGCCCGCCCCGGCCGCCAGCGCGAAGCCGCCGCGCCCGTCCGGAGCCGGAGGCAGCAGGGCCAGCTGGGCCGCGTCCACCGTCCCGAGCGGCACCTCGCCGGTGCCCGCTCCGGAGGGGTACAGCAGGGAGGGCCGGTACCGTCCGTCCACGCGCCGCAGGATGAGCACCCGGCCGTCGGCGAGCGGGAGCACCTGGCTGTGCGGGTCCTCGGGCTGGCTGCCGGGGAGCGGGACGGCGTACGGCTCCGGCCCGTCCAGCGTCCACCGCTCCGGGCACCACCGGTCGGTGCCGCCCGGCGAGGCCAGGCGGGCCGCGTAGCCGCCGTCGGCGGAGAGCACGCAGGCCAGCGGCCGGTAGGGCGGCGGGGGGAGGACGGGCGAGGGTCTGTCCGCCGGGCTCTCGTCGGCGGGTGCCTCGGCGGGCGCGGGAGCGGGCCCGTCCGGGCAGGGGGCCGCGGTCCTCCCGTCGGCCGTCGCGTCGGTGCCTTCCCCGGGTCGCTCGGACTGGACCGTTCCTGGTCGGACCGCACAGACTGTCATGTGGCGATCACCTCCGGTACCGACGCTAGGGAGAGAACGAAGGTCCGAAGGGGAAGAGTTACCCGACTTCATTCGATCAGGTGGCGGTGCCGGAATTCCCCCCACCGCGCGCGCCGAAGTGTGCTGCGCGGACGCCCGTCCCCGTCGTCGTCCGCCCCGCCCCCGCCGTCCGTCCCGCGCTTCCGGCTCCCGGCCGACGCCGCCCCACCGCCGGTGCGCGGACGGGCGGTAGCCTGGCCCCGTGCCCGCACTGTCCGAAGTCATCGCCGCGCTCGACGCCCTCTGGCCCCCCGCCGGGGCGGAGTCCTGGGACGCGGTCGGCACGGTCTGCGGTGACCCGGAGGCCGAGGTGTCCCGGGTCCTCGTGGCCGTCGACCCGGTACGGGAGGTGGCCGAGGAGGCCGTCGCCCTCGGGGCCGACCTGTTGCTGACCCACCACCCGCTCTACCTGCGCGGTACCACCACCGTCGGCGCCCACACCTTCAAGGGCCGCGTCGTCCACACGCTGATCAAGCACGACGTCGCCCTGCACGTCGCGCACACCAACGCCGACCGCGCCGACCCGGGCGTCTCCGACGCCCTCGCCGGCGCCCTCGGCCTGCGTGTCACCGGGCCGCTCGCGCCCGACCCGGACGACCCGGCGGGCCGCCGGGGCATCGGGCGGCTGGGCGAGCTGCCCGAGCCGATGTCCCTGGCCGCCTTCGCCCAGTACGCCGCCGAGCGGCTGCCGGCCACCGCCCAGGGCGTCCGCGCCGCCGGCGACCCGGACGCCGTCCTGCGCACCGTCGCGGTCTGCGGCGGCTCCGGCGACGGCCTCTTCGACGCCGTCCGGGCGGCCGGTGTCGACGCGTACCTCACCGCCGACCTGCGGCACCACCCCGCCTCCGAGGCGCGCGAGCACGCGCCGCTCGCCCTACTCGACGCCGCCCACTGGGCCACCGAGTGGCCCTGGTGCGCGCAGGCCGCCGCCCAGCTCGACGCGATCAGCGACCGGTACGGCTGGGACCTGCGCACGCACGTCTCCCGTGCCGTCACCGACCCCTGGACCGCCCACGCGACGTCCGGACCCCATCCCGACCACTCAGGAGCCCCCAACTGAACGCCGAGCCCGCCGACCAGATCCGCCTTCTCGACGTCCAGGCCCTGGACATCCGGCTCTCGCAGCTCGCCCACCGCCGCGAGACCCTCCCCGAGCACGAGGAGGTGCGCACCCGCGAGGAGGAGCTGACGCAGCTGCGCGACCTGCTGGTCGCCGCCCAGACCGAGGAGAGCGACACCGCGCGCGAGCAGACCAAGGCCGAGCAGGACGTCGACCAGGTGCGCAAGCGCGCCACCCGCGACCAGGAGCGGCTGGACTCCGGCATGGTCACCAACCCCAAGGACCTGGAGAGCCTGCAGAGCGAGATCGCGTCCCTGGCGCGGCGGCAGAGCACGCTGGAGGACGTCGTCCTGGAGGTGATGGAGCGCAACGAGGCCGCCGCGGCCCGCGTCACCGAACTGACCGGGCGCGTCACCGCCGTCCAGGAGAAGGCCGAGGACGCCGGGGCCCGGCGCGCCGCCGCGAGCGGGGAGATCGACGCCGAGATCGAGACCGTGCGCAAGGAGCGCGAGGTCGTCGCCGCCGCGATCCCCGCCGACCTGCTGAAGCTCTACGAGAAGCTGCGCGGGCAGCAGGGCGGCGTGGGCGCGGCCAAGCTGTTCCAGCGCCGCTGCGAGGGCTGCCGGCTGGAGCTGAACATCACCGAGCTGAACGAGGTGCGCGAGGCCGCCCCCGAGACCGTCGTGCGGTGCGAGAACTGCCGGCGCATCCTGGTCCGCACCCCCGAGTCGGGGCTGTGACGCGGACGATGGCACGGCGTTTCCTCGTCGAGGCGGACGGCGGTTCCCGGGGCAACCCGGGCCCCGCGGGCTACGGCGCGGTGGTCAAGGACGCGGTGACGGGCGAAGTCCTCGCCGAGGCGGCCGAGTTCATCGGCCACGCCACCAACAACGTCGCCGAGTACCGGGGTCTGATCGCCGGGCTGTACGCGGCCCGCGACCTCGACCCGCAGGCCACGGTGCAGGTCCGGATGGACTCCAAGCTCGTCGTGGAGCAGATGTCCGGACGCTGGAAGATCAAGCACCCCGGCATGCGGCCGCTCGCCGCCGAGGCCAAGGAGATCTTCCCACCCGAGGCGGTGCGCTACGAGTGGATCCCGCGCGCCCGCAACGGCCACGCCGACCGGCTGGCCAACGAGGCCATGGACGCCGGGAAGCGCGGCGAGCGGTGGCGGCCCTCCGGCGTCCCCGAACCGGCCGCCGCCCCCTCGGTGGAGGACACCGGTCCGACGGCCCCCGCCGCGCCGCCCCCGGGCTGGTCGGCGGACCTGGGCGCGCCCACGACGTTCGTCCTGCTGCGGCACGGTGAGACGGCCCTGACCCCGCAGAAGCGCTTCTCCGGCAGCGGGGGAGCGGACCCGGAGCTGTCCGGCGCGGGCCGCCGTCAGGCCGAGGCCGCCGCCGCCGCGCTCGCCGCGCGCGGCACCGTCCAGGCGGTCGTCAGCTCCCCGCTGCGGCGCTGCCGGGAGACGGCCGCCGCCGTCGCCGACCGGCTCGGCCTGGAGGTCCGCGTCGACGAGGGCCTGCGCGAGACGGACTTCGGCGCCTGGGAGGGCCTCACCTTCGCCGAGGTCAAGGAGCGCCACCCGGACGACCTCGACGCGTGGCTGGCCTCCGACACCGTCGGGCCGACGGGCGGCGGCGAGTCGTTCGCCGAGGTGGCCCGCCGCGTCGCGCTGTCCCGGGACAAGCTGCTGGCCCGCCACGCGGGGCGCACCGTACTGCTGGTCACCCACGTCACGCCGGTCAAGCAGCTGGTGCGGCTGGCGCTCGGCGCGCCGCCGGAGGCGCTGTTCCGCATGGAGCTGTCGGCGGCGTCCGTCTCGGCCGTCGCCTACTACGCGGACGGCAACGCCTCGGTGCGCCTGCTCAACGACACCTCCCACCTGCGCTGACCGGCCCCGGCGGCCGCCGGGGTCACAGCCAGTCGGGATCGGTGTCGGGGACGGTCGTGTCGCCGCTCTCCAGCAGGGCGAACTGCGCCTCGGTGCGCGGCAGTTCGTGGCGGAAGAAGTAGCGCGCGGCCTGCCGCTTGCCCTGGTGGAAGGCGTCGTCGGACGCCGAGGCCGCCAGGTACTGCCCCAGCCAGACCCACGCCAGGACGACGTGCCCGACGGCCTCCAGGTAGACCGCCGCGTTGGCCAGCGCCCGGTCGGGTTCGCCCGTCGCCCACAGGGCGGCCGTCACGGTGGTCACCCGCTCCCAGGCGGCCGTCAGGGAGGCGGCCAGTTCGGCCGCCTCCCCGCCCCGCGCGGCGGCCTCCCCGGCCGTCGCGGCGACGGTCTCACCCAGTGCCCGCAGCCCGGCGCCGCCGTCCAGCACGGCCTTGCGCCCCAGCAGGTCGAGCGCCTGGATGCCGTGCGTGCCCTCGTGGATGGGGTTGAGGCGGTTGTCGCGGTAGTGCTGCTCGACGTCGTACTCGCGCGTGTAGCCGTACCCGCCGTGCACCTGGATCGCCAGGCTGTTCGCCTCCAGGCACCACTGGGAGGGCCAGCTCTTCGCGATGGGGGTGAGGACGTCCAGCAGCAGGCCGGCCCGTCGGCGTCCGGCCTCGTCCTCGGCCGTGTGCTGCTCGTCCACCAGCCGCGCGCAGTACAGCACGAGCCCGGTGGCGCCCTCGCTGTACGCCTTCTGGGCCAGCAGCATGCGGCGCACGTCGGCGTGCTCGATGATCGGCACCTGCGGCGCGCCCGGGTCGCGTCCGGTCACCGGGCGGCCCTGCGGGCGGCTGCGCGCGTACGCCAGGGACTTCAGGTAGCCCGTGACGCCGAGCGCGGCGGCCCCGGCACCGACGCCGATGCGCGCCTCGTTCATCATCATGAACATGTAGGCCAGACCCCGGTGCGGCTCCCCGACGAGCTCGCCCACCGCGCCCGGCCGTCCCCCCGGGAGGTGCGCGCCCTCGCCGAAGTTCAGCGCCGCGTTCGTCGTGCCCCGGTAGCCCATCTTGTGGTTGAGACCCGCCGCCACGACGTCGTTGCGTTCACCCGGGCTCCCGTCGGGGGAGACGAGGCGCTTGGGGACGACGAACAGCGACAGCCCCTTCACCCCGGGCGGCCCGCCGGGGATGCGGGCGAGGACGAGGTGCACGATGTTCTCGGTCAGCTCGTGGTCGCCGCCGGAGATCCACATCTTGTTGCCCGACAGCCGGTAGGTGCCGTCGTCCTGCGGCTCCGCCCGCGTCAGGACGTCCGCCAGCGAGGAGCCGGCCTGCGGTTCGGACAGGCACATGGTGCCGGTGAACCGCCCGGCCAGCATGGGGCGCGCGTAGCGGTCGACCTGCTCGGGCGTCCCGTGGGCGCACAGCAGCCGCGCGTTGCCCAGGGTGAGGAACGGGTAGGCGGAGGTGGCGATGTTCGCGGCCTGGAACCAGCTGAAGCAGGCCGTGGACACGACGTGCGGCAGCCGCATCCCGCCCAGGTCCTCGTCCATGGTCGCCGAGACCAGGCCCGAGCGGGCGAAGGCCGCCAGCGCCTCCCGCACCTCGGGGATCGTCTCCACCGTGCCGTCCTCCAGGCGGGGTTCGGCCAGGTCGCCCGCGCGGTTGTGCGGGGCGAAGTAGCGCGCGGCCAGCTGCTCCCCGAGCTCCAGCACCGCGTCGAACGTCTCCCGGGAGTGCTCCGCGTAGCGGGGCCGCCGGACGAGGGCCTCGGTGTCCAGCCACGCGTACAGCTGGAAGGCGAGGTCCTTCCGGGACATCAGCAGGGAGGAGTCGGCCGGGGTCGCGGGCATGGGCACATCCGATCCGGAGAGGCAGACTAAGCGGTCGCTTATTCTTGGCCGACGCTCCGCGCCCTGTCAACGGCCCTACGGCACCACGGCCGTACGCCGGGCTCAGCGGACGTCGGTGACGACCACGTCCAGCCGCGTCGGCCGCCTCGGGCGTTCCGGCGCCGTGAGCTCCACCCGGTGGCCCAGCTCCGCCAGCGTTCCCGCCAGCTCCGCCGGCGTGCGCGGCTCCGCGCCCGCGACCAGCAGCGACCGCACGATGCGGCCCTTCGTCGCCTTGTTGAAGTGGCTCACCACCGAGCGCTTCTCGACGCCGTCCACGACCTTCGACTGCAGCACCCGCACGGTCGCCGTCCGCCCGGCCACCTCGCCCTTCGGCTTCCACATCGCCGCGTACGCCGACGACCGCAGGTCCAGCACCAGACCGTCCCCGGCCGCCGTCGGCAGCACCTCCTGCAACGGCCCGCGCCAGAACGCCCCCAACCCGCCGAGCCCCGGCAGCCTGACGCCGCCCGAACAGCGGTAGGAGGGGATCGGATCACCCACCCGGACCACCCCCCACAGCCCCGAGAACACCAGCAGCGTGCGCTCGGCCCGCTCCCGTGCCGCGGCGTCCAGGGTGCCCAGCCCCAGCGCGTCGTACAGCACACCGGTGTAGATCTCCCCGGCGGGGCGCACCGGCGCGCTCTCCAGCGCCGCGTTCCGGGCGATCTCCCCGCGCAGCCCCTCGCTGAGCCCCAGCACCTCCCGGGCCTTCGCGTCGTCCCCGCCCACCGCCTCCGCGCACAGACCGACCAACTCGGTGAGCACCCGCTCCCTGGCCTCCGTGAGCCCCGGCAGCGCCAGCGCGTCCAGCCGCAGCGTGCGGTCACCCGCGCGGGGCTCCGGGGACGCCTTCCCCTCGGACGGCGGCAGCAGCACGAGCACGGTCATCTCTCCTCACGGTCGGGCAAAAGCGGCGACCAGCAGCCTACGGCCCTACGCTCGCCGTATGCCCAGCCGCCATCCGCACATCACCGGCGGTGACGGCGCCGCCCTGCGCGCGGCGCTGGACGACCTGCGCCACCGGATCGGCGTCCCGCACGCCTTCCCCGCCTCCGTCCTCGCCGACGCCGAACGCGCCGCCCGCGCCCCCCGGCTCCCCGCCGAGGACGCCACCCACCTGCCCTTCTTCACCGTGGACCCGCCCGGCTCACACGAACTCGACCACGCCCTCCACCTCGCCCGCACGCCCCGCGGCGGCTTCCGCGTCCACCACGCCGTCTCCGACACGGCCGCCTTCGTCACCCCCGGCCATCCGCTGGACACCGAGGCCCACCGCCGGGCCCTCGCCCTGCCCTTCCCCGACCTGCGCGTGCCCCTCCACCCGCACCGCATCGCGGAGGACGCCGCGAGCCTGCTGCCCGACGTGCCCCGGCCCGCGCTGCTGTGGACACTCGACCTGGACGCCGACGGCACCCTCACCGCCACCGACGTCCGCCGGGCCCTCGTCCGCTCCCACGCCCGGCTCGACCCGGACACCGTGCAGCGGGAACTCGACGACGGAACCGCCGAGGACTCCGTGGCCCTCCTGCGCGACGTCGGCCGCCTGTGCGAGGAGCGGGAACGCGCCCGGGGCGGCGTCTCCCTCAACGCGCCCGAGCAGCGGATCGTCCCGCACGGCGACCGCTACCGCCTCGACCACCGCCCCCTCCTCCCCGCCGAACGCTGGACCGCGCAGCTCTCCGTGCTCCTCGGCACGGCCGCCGCCGCCCTCATGCTCGACGGCGGCACCGGCGTCCTGCGCACCCTGCCGCAGGCCCCGGACGGAGCGGTGGCCCGCCTCCACCGCGTCGCCCGCGCGCTGGACGTCCCCTGGCCCCCGCACACGTCCTACGCCGCGCTCCTGCGCTCCCTCGACCCCCGCCGCCCCCGCCACGCCGCCTTCCTCCAGGAGTGCACGACGCTCCTGCGCGGCGCCGGCTACACCGCCTTCGGCCGAGGCGGCCCCGCCCTCCGGCCGACCGGCCGCCCCGACCACCCCGAGCACGCCGCCGTCGCCGCCCCCTACACCCACTGCGCCGCGCCCCTGGGCCGCCTGGTGGACCGCTACACCGGCGAGCTGTGCCTGGCCGCCGTCGCGGGCACGGAGCCGCCGGAATGGGCCGGCGGCGCGCTGGCCGCCCTCCCCGCCACCATGGAACGCGGCGAACGCCGCGCCGCCGAGGCCGACGACGCCTGCCTGGAGCTGATGACGGCCGCCGTCCTGTGGGACCACGTCGGGGAGGTCTTCGACGGCCTCGTGACCGACGTCCGGGAGGACCGGCCCCACGAAGGCACCGTCCACCTCGCCGAACCCCCGGTCGCGGGCCGCGTCTCCGTCCCGCCCGACGGTCCGCCCCTCCCGCTCGGCGAACCCCTCCGCGTCCGCCTCCTGCACGCCGATCCGGGCAGGTCACCCGTGCGGTTCGGGCCGGCCTGAGCGCGTAGGATGACCCCACGGCAGACGAGCCGTGCGGGCGGCCGCGGCGTGACCTCACCGGTCGCGTCGAGGAACGTCCGGACTCCGCAGAGCAGGGTGGTAGGTAACGCCTACCTGGGGCGACCCACGGGAAAGTGCCACAGAAAGCAGACCGCCGGGGGCCGGAGACGGCGCCCGGTAAGGGTGAAACGGTGGTGTAAGAGACCACCAGCGCCCAGGGTGACCTGGGCGGCTCGGTAAACCCCACCCGGAGCAAGGTCAAGAGGGGCCGTCGCGAGGCGGCCCTGCGCGGACGCATGAGGGCTGCTCGCCCCAGTTCGCGGGTAGACCGCACCGAGGCCGGTGGCGACACCGGCCCCAGATGGATGGCCGCCTCCCGGCCGCCCGCGAGGGCGACCGGAGACAGAATCCGGCGTACAGCACGACTCGTCTGCCGCTTACGCCACGGGCCCATGGCCTGGAGTGATCCCTGGTCAGAAGCCTCTGCCCCCGCTGAGGGAAGCGACGAGTGCGCCTACCGAGCCTTGACGTTCGAATCGGCCAACCGGCTCCGACAACGATGTTGCGCAGAATCACTCGTGTGTGCGATCGCTGTTTCGATCAACTGCTGCGCTTCCGGGCCGTGGACAGCCATTCTCATGATGGTCGCCTCGTTAGTGGTCGCCCGTGGTTCCGAGCAGCCCACGCGACATCTGAAGAGGCTGCATGGGTGGGTGCGGTGATGGGATCATTGCACAGTGGGTACGCGAAGGAGCCGACGCGGTTCCGGAGCTGTCCGATACGTGGCGTGCAACTTCTGGGAGCTGCCATCCCGCGAGCGCGGCCACGCGCCGTTCACGTTCGACATCAGACCTGGGTCACTGTCGGGAACAAGGGGGAAGCGATGGCTGGGGACCGTAAGAGAACCGTGCCCGTGCTGGCGCTGGCGACCGCTGACGTCCACGTGCCGGGGGTGATGAGCGTGGGCGAAGCGATGACGGCCGAGCGCCTGGCTGAACTGCGCGGAGTGCTCGCCGCCCTGGCCGACGACCCGATCGTCACTCTTGAGTTGCATCCGTTGCCCGACACGACGGACCGCGCCCGTGGCATCCCGCTTGACGCGGCGAGCCCTTTGGCACAGAGTCTCTCGCAGCTCATCACACAGGCGTCGCGCAGTTCCCTGACGACGGCCAGAGCCACCGCATCTGGCGAGAACCTCTACCGCATGGTGATCCCGGCCAAGGTCGCCGACCAGTTCGGGCAGGGCATGGTCCGCTCGCTGCCGTCGAAGGGCGCGGCAGGAGGCATCTACGGTTCACTGGTGAACTCGGCGGGGCGCTTCGTCGAACCGGCGACGTTCGTGCCGGTGGGCAAGGCCACGACAGCCGGTGCGGTAGGTGGGGCCGGTGCGACGGCGGGTGCCGCGGCCGCCGGCAGTGTGGCGCTCACGGTGGCTGCGCCGCTCGTGCTCATGGCCGTGGCGGTAGGGGTGAGTGCACACGCCGACAGCAGGCGCCAGCGGGCTATCGACCACATCACTCAACTGTTGGAGCACCTTCAGGAAGAGAAGCTCGATGACGAGCACAGCGAACTCGACGCCTGCCGCAGCGCGATCGACAAAGCCACCGCGGTCCTGCTCGACCAGGGCAAGCTCGGTGTTTCGCTGGGACTCGACTCAGCGGTCCATGCCATTGACACGGCGCTGAGTAGAGCCGGCCGCCGCCTTTCCCGGTGGCAGAGCGCACTCGACGGACTGTCCGAAGGCGAGGCTGTCGGGCTCGGCGCCGTGACCAAGTCGTTCCCTGGCATCGACGGCCATGGCGGCACATTCCGTACGCACGTCGAACTCGCTTCCCTGGCCATTGCGCTGATGCGGCGCGTGGTCGTGCTCCAGGCGGTCGAGCACGCACAGGGCGAGCCCGGCAATCTGTTCGAGAATTTCACCCGCGTCCTTAAGCGTGATCAGGAGCGCCTCGATGAACTGGAGGCCGGTATCGCCGGTGTCCTGGTACGCCTGTCGACACTGGAACTGGCCCGTCCGAACGGTCTGAAGCCCGTCTTCACGCCGGGTGAGGTCGATCGCCTCATGAGCGCGGCGCACCGGATTCACAGGTTGGGCGACGACGTCACGGTCAACGGCCGTGCGACGGATGTAGCGATCGAGATCGTCCGCGACAAGGATGGCTCGGTAGTCGTTCACCCCGCGCTGCCCGCGTAAGCCGGACGGCAGCTCGGAGCCCTCAGTAGTAGGTGTTGATCTCGCCGTCGAAACCCGGCGAGATCAACTGCCTGAACCGCCCCCTTGGCCACGCGACAGCGGCCGGAGTGGAGTCGGCAGGTGTGCCACGAGCCAGACGCGCTGTCGTTCACGGCCGCTGCACGGGGTGGCGGCCCGGGGCGCGGGGGCGTGAGCGTGCGCGGAACCGCGTACGGGGGGTGAGAGTACGTGCACTGAGGGTAGACGGTACCGGTGCGCCTCGGTCACGCTAGGTGATGCCGTGAGTGGCTTCGGTGGCCTTCGCGGTTCAAGCGCGAGGCGCGAGGCACGGAGAGAGGGCGACGGATGGGCAACGCCGAGAGGGTCGGGGCCGGGGTGGGGATTGAGGTCGGAGTCGGGGGTGAGGTCGGGGCCGAGCCCGGCTGGGACACCGACGACGGGCACGCGGGAACCGACACGGAGTGGGAGCGGGAGCCGCACCCCTCGGACAGTCTGCGCACCTTCGGTGCGGTCGTGCAGGCCCTGCGCGAGCACGCGGGCCTGAGCCGCGCCGAACTCGCCGCCTACGTCGGGTACTCCAAGCACACGGTGGCCTCCGTGGAACTGGGACGCCGCATGCCGGACCAGGTGTTCGTGGAACGTGCCGAGGAAGTGCTCGGAAACACCGGCGCCCTGCGCAAGGCCGCCCGCCACCTCACACGGAGCGAGGTGGGACTCGCCGCGTGGTTCCGGCAGTGGGCGCGGCTGGAGCGCAAGGCGGTGAGCCTGTCCACCTACGAGTGCCGCCTGGTGCCGGGCTTGTTGCAGTCCGAGGCGTACGCGTGCGCGGTGTTCGACGGCACGATCCCGGTGCGCAATGACCACGAGCTGGAGGCCCAACTCGCCGCACGCATGGACCGGCAGGTGATGATGCGGGAGCGGCCGACGACCCCGTTCAGCTTCATCGTCGAGGAGCACGTCTTCCGTCGTCGTTTCGCCGAGCGGGAGGTGGTGCGCGAGCTCCTCGACCATGTCCTCGACCTCACTGCCCCGCGCAACGTGACGTTCCAGCTCGTTTCGATTGAGGCCGGGTTGCATGCCTGCCTGGACGGGCCGACGCGCATCCTGGAGACACCGGAGGGGCGGTGGTTCGGCTACTCCGAGGGGCAGCAGAACGGACGGCTGATCTCGGACCGGAAAGAGATGAGACTGCTTTCCCAGCGCTATGAAACACTGCGCTCGCAGGCCCTGAGCCCCATCGAATCCCGGGCCCTGCTGGAGCGACTAAGAGGAGAGCTATGAGCAGCGGTTCGACGGAACTCGCCTGGTTCAAGTCCAGCTACAGCGGCAGCCAGGGTGACGACTGTGTGGAGGTCGCGATCGCTGAACAGGCCGTCCACGTGCGCGACTCCAAGGACGCGACCCTTCCGGCCTTCACCGTCGCCAACGAGGGCTGGAGCCGGTTCGTGCGTTTCGCGTCGGAGCGCTGACCCGCTCGACGCGTCCCGTCCCCGCGTCGGATCATCGGCGCGGCGGACGGCCGTCTCCATGAGGCTGCGGAGGGAGCGGGATGTCCTCCTCTCCCACTCCCCGGGTTCCTCGGCCCGTCGGTCTCGCGGAGCAGCTCGCCCGGTTCGGTGAGCACTGTTCGCGGGGGATCGTCGTCTTCGACTCACGCGGGTCGGGGAATACGGTGCGGGGTCGGTTGGTTGCGGGGAGCATGGGGAACCTCGCTCAGTCTGAAACGGACCGCACCGGCGTCCTGCGCTACACCGCCTTCTCCTCCTCGCCGCAGGGCGGGAACCCGGCCGGCGTCGTGCTCGACGCCTCGGGGCTCGACGAGGCGGCGATGCTCGCCGTCGCGGCCGAGGTCGGCTACTCGGAGACGGCCTTCCTGGTCCCCGCGCCGGGCAGCGACGGCTCGGGGCGGGAGTTCACCGTCCGGTACTTCAGCCCCGTCGCCGAGGTGCCGTTCTGCGGTCACGCCACGGTGGCGGCGGCCGTCGCCCTGGCCGAGCGCATCGGGCCGGGGGAGCTGGTGTTCGCGACGCGGGCGGGTGCCGTGCCCGTCTCGGTGGTGCGGACACCGCTGGGGGAGCTGCGCGCGACGCTGACGAGCGTTCCGCCGTACACCGAGGAGATCGCCCCGGCCGATCTCGCGGAGGCGCTGGCCGCGCTGGACTGGCGGTCCGAGGAGCTCGACCCCGCCCTGCCCCCGCGCATCGCCTACGCGGGCGCCCGCCACCTGGTGCTGGCGGCCGGTACCCGCGAGCGGCTCGCCCGGCTCGACTACGACGTCGAGCGGCTCAAGGCCCTGATGCTGCGGCTCGATCTGACGACGCTGCAACTCGTCCACCGCGATCCGAGGGACGTCACGGTCTTCCACGTCCGCGATCCGTTTCCGGTGGGGGGTGTGGTGGAGGACCCGGCGACGGGCGCCGCCGCCGCGGCGCTGGGCGGCTACCTGCGCGAGCTGGGGCTCGTCCCGGACAGCGCCGTGCTCACCCTGCACCAGGGGGCCGACCTCGGCCGGCCGGGGGAGCTGACGGTGGAGTTGCGGCACGGTGACGCGCGGATCCACGTCAGCGGGTCGGGCGTCCGCATACCGTGACGCCCCACGGGCCGCCCCGGCCCGCCTCAGCCCTCGTCGTCCGGATGGGGCGCGGCGGGCCAGGTCTCCTGCTCGTCGACCCAGTGCACCTGAGCGGGGTCGGCGAGGTCGATGTCGGGGAAGACCTCGCGCAGACGGGGCTCCAGCTCCTCCTCCGTGAGCGGCTCCCAGCCGATGCCGCGCAGCCAGACGAGCCGGTAGCCGTGGTCGGCGTCGCCGAACGACCCCACCACGACCCGGTACTGCGGCTCGGCCGGGCGTTCCGTGTCCATGGCTCCACCCTGCGCACGCCCCGGCGCCCTCCGCATGCCGGAGGCCGCCGAACGTGCTAGGCGCCCTGGTCAGACGGGTCGGGGCCGGACGGTGTCCGGCCCGTGGCGGAGGCGAAGCCCAGCCAGGTGTGGCGGTTGCGCCACCAGCACCACCCGACCTTGGGGGCGCCGCGCCGCTCCCGGCCGTCGCGGCCGGTGCCGTTGCTGATCCAGAGCGCGGGGGTGCGGGCGTCGTAGGTGCCGTTCGGCTTGCGCAGCCGTGAGCCGATGGTCATGAAGCACCGGTTGCGTTCCAGGGCAGCCGGTTGCTGGAGCACCCAGTGGATGCCTTCAGTGAGCAGCAGCGGGGTGCGGTGGTGCTCGGTCAGGGCGGGGAGGGCCTCCTCCGGGCTCCAGTTGGCCAGGTGGTCGCCCCGGTCGACGCCGCTGACGAGGTACAGGGGGCTCTCGGGCAGGTTGATCCCGCTGGGCGTGAAGCGGTCGACGTCGGGCATGTCGGTCACGACGAAGCCGGGCTTGCCGCTGTGGCGCAGCAGGGGCGCGAGGACGGAGGCGGGCGCGCGCTCGGGGTGGACGGCCAGCAGGGTGCCCCCTCCGCCGTCCGCGTGCCGTTCGGCGAAGGCGCGGACTTCCGCGGCGGGGAGCGCGGCGCGGGTGTGGACGCCCAGGGCGATCAGGTGGTCCGCCTGGGTGCGCAGGGGCGGCAGGGGGGTCGGGGTGGCGGTCCGCGGGTCGGGCAACGGGGGCTCCTCCAGATATGCCGCTCACGTAAATTTACGTCGAGTGTAAAAATAGCTCCGTCCCTTAGGGGTGTCAACGTAAATTTACTACCGGTGTAAGATTCGCCCATGAGTGACGACAGTGCGGGCACGTCGCCTCGGCCGACCGGACTGCGGGAGGCCAAGAAGCAGGAGACCCGGCAGCACATCTCCGACCAGGCCACCCGGCTCTTCCTCGCCCAGGGGTTCGACGCCACGACGATCGCCGAGATCGCCGACGCCGCCCGCGTCTCCAAGAAGACGGTCACCAACTACTTCGCGCGCAAGGAGGACCTGGCCCTCGACCGGCAGGACGCCTTCGTCGCGACCCTGGCCTCGGCCGTCGCGGCGCGCAGGCCCGGGGAGTCGGCGCTGGGCGCGTTGCGCCGCGCCTTCGAGGGGTCCCTGGCCGCGCACGATCCGGTCACGGGCTTCACGGGGGCGGAGTTCGCCCGCATGGCCGCCGAGAGCCCCACTCTCACGCACTGCGTGCGGGGCCTGCACGACCGCAGGGAGGAGGCGCTGGCCGAGGCGCTGGCCGAAGCCGGCGGGGCGCCGGGTGGCGACGCCACCGCCCGCACCGTCGCGGGACTGCTCGGCGCCGTGCACCGCGTCCTCTTCGGGCGCATCCAGCACCTCACTCTCGCGGGGTACGCGGCGTGGGAGATCGAGCGGCTCGTCGCGCCCGAGGGGGCCCGCGCCTTCGACCTGCTCGAACCGTCCCTCGGGCGGCTCTACGTCGCCTGAGCCGGGCTCATCCGGCCTCGGGCAGGGCGGTGCCGCACCGGGCGCAGAAGCGGGCGTCGGTCTCGGCGGCCGGACGGCCGCACGCGTCGCACAGCAGGTGGTGCAGGCACGGCGGTTCGCCGCCCTCGCTCCGTGTCCGGACGGTGAGGCCGGAGCGCCGCCGGTGGGTCGTGAGGTACGTCAGCCCGTCCTCGTCCGCCGCCAGCGAGCGCCGGGCGCCGCGCGGCAGCCAGACGACCGAGCCCGCCCGGAGCCGCTGCGCCACGCCGTCGAGCTCCAGTCGGCCGCTGCCGCCGGTGACGTAGAGGATCACGTCCACCTCGGGTTCGACGGACGCGCCGACCCGGCTGCCGGGCGGCAGCCGTACGAGGTTCGCGTCGAGTTGGCGGCCCGGCCGGTCGAGTCGCCACACGGCGCCGCCGCGATGGTCGGGCACGGCGCGCAGGGCGTCCGTCGACCGGACCTGCACGCCCGGTGCCGTGCTCCGTGGTGCGTCGTCGTGCATGGGCTCTCCGCGATGAAAGGGCGGTCGTGGGCGCGCGGCAGCCTGCCGCGGGCCCCGGGGCGGCCTCCATTGTCCGCCAGTCGCGCGGGAGGTTCAGCCGCGGCCGATGTAGGGCATGGTCGTGGCGAGGACGGTGGCGAACTGGATGTTGGCCTCCAGCGGCAGTTCGGCCATGTGCAGGACGGTCCGGGCGACGTCGGCGGCGTCCATGGTCGGTTCGGCGGCCGTCGTGCCGTCGGCCTGGAGGATGCCGGTGCGCATGCGGGCCGTGAGCTCGGTGGCCGCGTTGCCGACGTCGATCTGGCCGCAGGCGATGCGGTGCGGTCGCCCGTCCAGGGACAGCGACTTCGTGAGTCCCGTCACGGCGTGCTTGGTCGTGGTGTAGGCGAGGGAGTGCGGGCGCGGGGCGTGGGCCGAGACGGACCCGTTGTTGACGATGCGGCCGCCCTGCGGCGTCTGGTCCTTCATGGCGCGGAAGGCCGCGCGGGCGCACAGGAAGGCGCCGGTGAGGTTGACGTCGACGACGGACTGCCAGTCGGCGTACGTGAGTTCGTCGGGCGGCACGGCGGGGCCGAAGGTGCCGGCGTTGTTGAACAGCAGGTCCACGCGGCCGAAGCGGTCGAGGGCGGTGGCGAACAGCGCGGTCACGGAGTCGGGGTCGGTGACGTCCGTGGGCGCGGCGGCGACGCGCCCGGCGGCGTCGGGGGTGAGCAGCGCGGCGGTGCTCTCCAGCGCGGCGGGCCGGCGTCCGGCCAGGGTGACCGACCAGCCCGCCTCGGCCAGGGCGAGGGCCACGGCGCGGCCGATGCCGGAGCCCGCACCCGTCACCACGGCGCTGCGCGGCCGTGCGGCGGCGGCCTCCCGCGCTTCGTTCAACGTTTTGTTGATGTCCGTCATGTCCGCAGCGTACGCGAGCCGGATGGTGCCCGACGTCAACCGATGGCCATGTGCTTGTCGCGTACGTGCCAACGGTGCGCCGCTCCGATCCGCTGCACTGCTCCGCATGACGCACTCAGGGAGCGCAGACAGCGAACTCCGTGCCGCAGCCCGCCACGTGGGCCGCCGCCGGTTTCTGACGGTGACCGGCGCGGCCGCCGCCCTCGCCTTCGCCACCAACCTTCCGGACACCGCGCGGGCCGCCACCGACCTGCGCGAGGCGAAGTTCCCCCGGGACCCCTTCACCCTCGGCATCGCCTCCGGCGACCCCCTGCCCGGGTCCGTCGTGCTGTGGACCCGGCTGGCCCCGGACCCCTTCGAGCCCGACAGCGGGATGCCCGCGCGGCCCGTCCCCGTGCACTGGGAGATGGCGTACGACGCGCGGTTCCGCCGCATTGCCCGGCGCGGCACCGCCGTCGCCCACCCCGAGTACCACCACGCCGTGCACGTCGAGCCCCACGGGCTGCGGGCGGGCACCGACTACTACTTCCGCTTCCGCGCGGGAGCCCACCTCAGCCCCGTCGGCCGTACCCGCACCGCCCCGGCGCCGGGCACCGGTCCGGACGCGCTGCGCTTCGCCCTCGCCGCCTGCCAGCGCTACGACCAGGGCTACTGGACCGCCTACCGGCACCTGGCGGCCGAGGAGGACCTCGACGCCGTCATCCACCTCGGCGACTACCTGTACGAGTACGCCGTGGGCGCCGCCGCCGGCGCGCGCGGGTACACCGGCGACCGGCGGCTGCCCGACCACTTCGCCCGGGAGACCGTCACCCTGGAGGACTACCGGCTGCGGTACTCCCTCTACAAGCGCGACGAGGACCTCCGGGCCGCCCACGCCGCCGCGCCCTGGATCGTCACCTGGGACGACCACGAGACGGAGAACAACTACGCCGGGGACATCCCCGAGAACAGCGTGCCGCCCGAGGAGTTCCTCGTGCGCCGGGCCGCCGCCTACCGCGCGTACTGGGAGAACATGCCGCTGCGCCGGCCGCAGCGCCCCCACGGCCCCGACCTCACCCTCTACCGGCGGCTGCGGTTCGGGCGGCTCGCCCAGCTCGACGTCCTCGACACCCGGCAGTACCGCGACGACCAGGCCAACGGGGACGGCTGGAAGGTCCCCACGCCCGCGTCGCAGGACCCCGCGCGCCAGCTCCTCGGAGCCACCCAGGAGCGCTGGCTGGCCGACGGCTGGCGCGCCTCCGACGCCACCTGGAACGTCCTGGCCCAGCAGGTCGTCTTCGCCCGCCGCCGCAACCGCGTCGAGGGCCCCTGGCCGCTGTCCATGGACTCCTGGGACGGCTACCCCGGCGCCCGCGAGCGGGTGCTGCGCGCCGCCGGGTCGGCGCGCCTGCGCAACCTCGCGGTGCTCACCGGCGACGTCCACGTGCACTACGGCCTGGACATCAAGCGGGACTTCGACGACCCGTCGTCCCGCACGGTCGGCGTCGAGGTGGTCACCACGTCCGTCTCCAGCGGCGGCGACGGCCGGGAGCGGCCCGCCAACTGGGAGACGCTCATGGCCGCCAACCCGCACCTGCGGTTCTACGACGGGCGCCGCGGCTACACCCTGCTCACCCTCGACGAGCGTCAACTGCGCGCCGACTACCGCACGGTGTCGCACGTGACGACGCCCGGCGCGCCCGTGACGACGGCCGCGTCGTTCGTCTCGGCGGCGGGCGACCCGGGGCTGCGCCCCGCCTGACGCCGGTTCGGCGCTCGTCCCGGCCACCCCGCGCGCGGGGTGACCGGGACGCCGGGAGAACGCGACGTCCGGGCCCGGTGTGATCGGTCGCATGCCCCGGACGGCTGGGGTCGGGGCGGTGCGCCTGGGAGAATGTGTGCGCCGTCAACAAAACCTGGAGAGGTGCATGTCCGACCCCGGCCCGTGCAGTCCGGCCGCCCCGCCGTCCGTCGCCCCCGCGACGACCCCCTCCGTCCCTCCCGCCACCTCCGCGACGGACGCCTCCGGGCGGCCCGTCGTCCCCGCGCAGGCCGCCCCCGCGCGCGCCGGAGCGGTCCCCAAGGAGCCGCAGCTCACCCGCGCCCAGCGGGCGGGGCTGCTGCTCACGCTGGTCCTCGGCAGCCTCACCGCCCTGCCCGCCCTCACCATGGACCTCTACCTGCCGGCGCTCCCGCAGGTGGCCGACGCCCTGGGCACCGAGGCGGCCCAGGCCCAGCTGACCCTCACCACCTGCCTGCTGGGCCTGGCCCTCGGCCAGATCGTCGTCGGCCCGATGAGCGACCAGTTCGGGCGCCGCAGGCCGCTGCTGGTCGGCATGGCCTGCTACGTCGCCGCGAGCGCCGCCTGCGCCCTCGCGTCGGGCGTCGAGATGCTCACGGTCTTCCGGCTGGTGCAGGGCCTCACCGGCGCGGCGGGCATCGTCATCGCCCGCGCCGTCGTCCGCGACCTGTTCGACGGCCTGGCCATGGCCCGGTTCTTCTCCACCCTCATGCTGATCTCCGGTGCCGCCCCCGTCCTGGCCCCCGTCCTCGGCGGCCAGCTGCTGCGGGTCACCGACTGGCGCGGCACGTTCGTCGCGCTGGCCGCCGTCGGCCTGGTGCTGACCCTCGTCACCGCGCGGTACCTCCCGGAGACGCTCGCCCCCGCCGACCGGCACCGGGGCGGGCTGCCCACCGCGCTGCGCGCCATGCGCGGGCTGCTCGCCGACCGCGCGTTCGTGGGCTACCTCATCGCCGGCTCGCTCGGTTTCGCCGCGCTGTTCGCGTACATCGCGGCCTCGCCGTTCGTCGTCCAGGAGATCTACGGGGCCTCCCCGCAGACGTTCAGCCTGCTGTTCATGGTGAACTCCATCGGTCTGATCTCGCTCGGCCAGCTCAACGGCAAGGTCCTCGTGGGCCGCTGCGACCTGGACCGGGTCCTGCTCGTCGGGCTCGGTATCACCGGCGCGGCCGCCGTCGCCCTGCTGCTGATGACCTCCGGCGTGTTCGGGGAGCCGGGCCTGATCGGCGTCGCGGCGGGACTGTTCGTCCTGATGTCCGGCATGGGCCTGGTCCTGCCCAACGCCAACTCGCAGGGGCTCATGCGGGCCGGGCACGCGGCCGGCTCCGCCTCCGCCCTGCTGGGCACGACGCCGTTCCTCGTCGGCGCCGTCGCCTCGCCGCTCGTCGGCATCGCGGGGGAGCACACGGCGGTGCCGATGGCCGTCGTGCAGGTGGCGGCCCTGGCCCTGGCCACCGCCGGTTTCGTGGGGATGTGCCGCCCGTGGCGCCGCCGGGGCTGACGCCCGGCTCCGCGCGGCAGGCCGGTCTGGACGCCGGTGAACTGGCCGCCCTGGTGCGCCACGTGGACGCCCTGCCGTCCCGTGGCTGGTGCGGGGCGGCCGTGGTGGCGGCCGGGCGCGGCCCGTACCTCGCGGTGGAGCACGCGACGGGATGGGCCCTGCGCTGGGACGCCGCCGGGACGCCCGCCGCCGCCCCGCTGCCCGCCCGCGTGGACACCCCGTTCGACCTGGCCTCCCTCACCAAGCTCGTCACCGCCGTCGTCGCCGTGCGGCGGATGGAGCTCGGCGCCTTCCGCCTGGACGACCCCGTGGCCGCGCACGTCCCCGAGTTCGGCGCGGCGGGCAAGGACCGCGTCACCGTGCGGCAGCTCCTCACCCACACCTCCGGCCTGCGCCCCGAGCTGCCGTTCCACGAGGGGCACGGGTGGGAGCTGCTGTGGGCGGAGCCGCCCACCGCCACCGGCCCCTGCTACTCCGACCTCAACCTCCTCGCCCTCCAGGCCGTGCTGGAACGCACCGCGGGCCGCACGCTCGACGTCCTCGTCCGCGAGCACGTGAGCGGCCCGCTCGGTCTGCCCGGGCTGCGGTACGGGCCGGTCGCCGGGGCCGCCGCCACGGAGGACCAGCGGCGGCCGGTGGCCAAGTCCGACCGGGGGCTGCTGCGCGGCGTCGTCCACGACGAGAACGCCCACGCGCTCGGCGGCGTCGCCGGGCACGCCGGCCTCTTCGCCACCGCCCGCGACCTGGCGGTCCTGTGCCGCGCGCTGCTGGCCGGAGGCACGCTCGGCGGCGTCCGGCTGCTCGCGCCGGAGTCGGTGGCCCTGCTGCTGGACGCGCCCGGCCTGGGGTTCGCCGTCGACCAGCCCTGGTTCATGGGCGAGCTGGCCGGGCGGGGCGCCGCCGGACACACCGGCTTCACCGGCACGAGCCTGGTGCTGGACCGGGCGACGGACACCTTCCTCGTCCTCCTCGCGACCACCGTCCACCCGCTCCGGCCCGCGCGCCCGGACAGCACGCCCCGCGCCACCGCCGCCACCCACCTGGCCCGCGCGGTGCGCTGACCCGACGCGGACGGTCGCGGTGAGCCGGGCCCCGGCGGCGACCGGTGCGCCGCCCGCCGCCCGTCCGGCCTACCCTGGCACCGTGCACGAGCAGAACCTCCGCGCCGCCCTGGACGCCCTCCTGGACGGCCTGCCGCCCCGGGAGGCCACGGCGGCCGTCGAACGGCTCATCGCCAGCTACCGGGGCGCCACCCAGACCCACGCCCCGGTCCTGCGCGACGCCGTCGACGCCGCCGCCTACGCCGCCTACCGGATGCCCGCGACCTACGGCGCCGCCTCGGCGGCGCTCGCGGCGCTGGCCGCCCGGCTGCCGGGGTGGTCCCCGGCCACCCACACCGACCTGGGCGGCGGGACGGGCGCCGCGACCTGGGCCGTCGCCGGGACGTGGCCGCAGGGCTGCGCGAGCACGGTGCTGGACTGGGCCGAACCGGCCCTGGCCCTGGGCGCGGAGCTGGCCCGCGCCGCGCTGCCGGACGTGAGCTGGCGGCGGGCCCGGCTGGCGGGCGGGGAGGAGCCGCCGCCGGCGGACCTCGTCACCGTCTCCTACGTCCTCGGGGAGCTGACGGAGGCGGACCGGGCCGAGGTCGTCGCGGCGGCGGCGCGCTCCGGCCGGGCGGTCGTCCTCGTGGAGCCGGGCACCCCGGAGGGCTACCTGCGCGTCCGCGCCGCCCGCGACGACCTCCTCGCGGCGGGGCTGACGGTCCTCGCGCCCTGCCCGCACGACGCCCGGTGCCCCGTCGAGCCCGGCCGCGACTGGTGCCACTTCGCCGCCCGCGTCAGCCGCTCGTCCCTGCACCGCAGGGTCAAGGGCGCGACGCTGCCCTACGAGGACGAGAAGTACAGCTACGTGGCCGCCGTCCGCCCGGAGCTCACGCTGTCGAGGGAGGCGCCGTCAGGGGACGCGCCGTCAGGGGACGTGCCGCCGGGGGACGTGCCGCCGGGGGAGGCGGTGGCGTCCCGCGTCGTGCGCAGGCCGCAGATCCGCAAGGGCCAGGTCCTGCTGGACCTGTGCACGCCCGAGGGGGAGCTGACGCGCACCACGGTCACCAAGCGCCACCGCGACGCCTACCGGCGGGCCCGCGACACCGACTGGGGCGATCCCTGGCCCGCGTCGGAGGACTGAGCGGGGGCCGCACGCGGAGGCCCGGCGCCGGACGGCGCGCCGGGCCCCGGTGGGTGCGGAGGTGGTGCCGCCGTCAGGCCGGCGGCGGTACCGCGTCCGTCAGGCCCGTAGTTCGGCGGTGCAGCACTTGACGCTGCCGCCGCCCTTGAGCAGCTCGGTCAGGTCGACGGGGACGGGCTCGTAGCCGCGCTCGCGCAGCGGGTCGAAGAGCCCGGTGGCGGCCTGGGGCAGCAGGACGTGGTGGCCGTCGCTCACCGCGTTGAGGCCCAGGGCCAGCGCGTCGGCCTCCGAGGCCAGGATCGCGTCGGGGAAGAGCCCCGCGAGGACGGCCCGGCTGCCGGGTGAGAACGCGGGCGGGTAGTACATCACCTCGCTGTCGGAGCCGTCGTCCAGCACGCACAGCGCGGTGTCCAGGTGGTAGTAGCGCGGGTCGACCAGGTCGAGGCCGATGACCGGGCGGCCGAAGAACTCCTGCGCCTCCGGGTGGGAGAGCGGGCTGCTGCGGAACCCGCGCCCGGCGAGCAGCCAGGACGCGGTCACGGCGAAGTCGCCCTCGCCCTCGTTGACGTGGTCCGGCTCGCGGATCTCCCCGAAGCCGTGGGCCCGGTACCACGCGCGGTGGGCGGCGGCCTCCGCCACCCGCTCGGGGTGGGCGAACCGGGCGCCGAGCACCCGTCCGTCGACGACGGTGGCGCCGTTGGCGGCGTAGACCATGTCGGGCAGTCCCGGGTCGGGCGCCAGTTCCTCGACGGTGTGGCCGAGGGCCCGGTAGCGGTCCCGCAGGACCTCCCACTGCGCGACGGCGAGCGGGAGGTCCACGGGCTTGCCGGGGTCCATCCAGGGGTTGATGGAGTACGTGACACGGAAGTGTGCCGGTGGGCACATCAGGTAGCGCCGGGCTGCGTACAAGGGAGCTCCTCACGGGGTCGCCGTGGACTGGTGACCACATGGTCCACCGTGGGGAACGAGAACGCATTGATCCTTCCGGATGATTTACCCGCGTCCCTCCCGCAGTCTGCGTACCAGCTCCCGCCGGGCGGCCATGACGTCCTGGGGGCCGCCCCGCCCGGCGCCCGCGCCTTTGCCTCCGGCGCCCGAGAGCGCCTTGCGGGACAGGTGGTTCCGGCGGCCTCCGACGCCGAGCAGGTCCTTGCCGCGTGCAGAGCTCATGGGGCGACTCCTTCCTTCGGGTGCGTTCGTCGCCGCGTGGCCGCGCCACCGGTCCGGGGAGGGCCGGTGCGGCGACCCGTCCACCATGCAACGAGACGGTTCGTCTCGTCAAGACGGTTCGTCTCGTCTTTGGGCTGCTACCGTGCCCCCATGCCCCGGACACCCGCCCGCACCCCCGACGCCGGCCGCCGCAGCGAACGGTCCCGGCGCGCCATCCTCGACGCCAGCCTGGCCCTCGTCGGCGAGGTCGGCTACCACAGGCTGACCATCGAGGCCATCGCCGCCCGGGCCGGCGTCGGCAAGCAGACCATCTACCGCTGGTGGCCCTCCAAGGCCGCCGTCCTGCTCGACGCCTTCACCGCCCGCACCGAGGACCCGGAGTACGCGGCGGGCCTGCCCGACACCGGGGACCTCGCCGCCGATCTCAAGCTCGTCCTGCGCGCGACCGTCGACGAGTTCGACGACCCCGCCTTCGAGGCGCCCTACCGGGCCCTGGCCGTGGCCGGCGCCCTGGACCCGGACCTCTCCCGGCAGTTCACCGAGCGCCTGAACGAACCCGGGCTGGCGGCCTACCGGGACCGGCTCCGCTCCGCCCGGGAGGCCGGCCAGATCGCCCCCGGCACCGACCTCGACGTCGCCGTCGAGCTGCTGACCGGGCCCTTCTTCGCCCGCTGGCTCTCCCGCTCCGGCGGCCTCACCCACGCCTTCACCGACGCCCTGGTCGACACCGTCCTGGCCGGTCTGCGCCCCCGCGACTCCTGACCGCGCCGAGGGGGCACCGGGCCGGATTCCCGGACATGGCCCCACGTTCCGTATCCTCGGAGGATTCAGCGGACCATCAGGACGCGATGCGGGCGCCCCGGGCAGCGAGGGAGAGCGGATGGAACGGGAAGGCCGGGAAGGCAGGGTCTCCTGGTGGCTGCGGCGCCGGGCGCGCAACGCCGTCACGCGGGCGGAGCAGGAGGCGCGGGCGCGGGAGGACCTGCTGCTCGCGGCCGCCGCCGCCGGATTCCCGCTCGCCCTGGCCGCCCACCCCGAGGGGTACGGCTGCTCCTGCGAGCGCATCGGCTGCCCCACCCCGGCCCGGCACCCGCTGTCCTTCGCCTGGCGGACCCAGGCGAGCAGCGACCCGGACACCGTCCTGGGCTGGGCCCGCAGCCGCCCGGAGGCCAACTTCGTCACGGCCACCGGCATCGTCCACGACGTGCTCGACGTGCCCTACGAACCCGGTCTCGCCGCCCTGGAGCGGCTGGAGAGCGAGGGCGTGGAGACGGGACCGGTGGCCGTCCTCGGCGAGGAGCGGCTGCTCTTCTTCACCACCACCCGCACCCCCGACGACGAGGACGAGTGGTGGCCCTGCGAGCTGGACTGCCACCCGGAGACGATGGACGAGCACCCCGGCCTGCGCTGGCACTGCCGGGGCAGCTACGTCCTCGTCCCCCCGGCCCGGCTGCCGGGCGTCCACCGGCCGGAGGTCGCGTGGGTGCGGGCGCCGGAGCGCCCGCTGCCCGACCCCCTGTCGCTGCTGGAGGCCCTGACCGACGCGTGCGCCGCCTACGCGGGCTCCGACGCGGCCCAGGACCACCCGGACTTCCACGGCTCCGCCGCCTGGCCCGCCCGCTGACCGGCGGCGCCGTCAGCGGGCGCCGTCCTCCCGCTCGGACGCGGCGGCCTTCGGGGGGTGGGCGCGCAGCGAGCCGGCGTGCGCCGTGGCCGTCGGGTCGCGCCGGGTCTTCAGCAGGCTGGCCACGGTGACGACCGCCAGCACCCCGCCGATCACGATGAGGCTGAGCGGCGTGGAGATCTCGGGGACGCTCTCGCTGAGGTCGACGTGCGCCCAGTGCAGGATGAGCTTGACGCCGATGAAGGCGAGGATCAGGGCCAGTCCGGCCGAGAGGTAGACCAGCCGGTCCAGCAGGCCCTTGACGAGGAAGAACAGCGCGCGCAGACCGAGCAGGGCGAAGGCGTTCGCGGCGAAGACGATGTAGGGCTCCTGCGTGACGCCGAACACCGCCGGGATGGAGTCGAGCGCGAAGAGCAGGTCGATGCTGCCGATGGCGAGCAGGACGATGAACAGCGGGGTGACCATCCGGCGCCCCTCGACGCGCGTGGTGAGCCGGCCGCCCACGTAGTCGGGGGTGATCGGCAGGAACCGGCGGGCGGCCCTGACCATGACGTTGTCGTCGACGTCCGGGTCCTCGTCGCGGTGCCGGAACAACTGGACGGCCGTGTAGATCAGCAACAGCCCGAACAGCAGGAACATGAACGAGAACAGCGCCAGCAGGGTCGCGCCGAGTGCGATGAAGACCGCCCGCATGGCGAGGGCCAGCACGATGCCGAAGGTGAGCACCTTGTGCTGGTGCTCCTCCGGAACGGCGAAGGTCGTCATGATGATGACGAAGACGAACAGGTTGTCGACCGACAGGCTCTTCTCGACGATGTACCCGGCGAAGTACTCGGTGCCGAAGTCCCCGCCGTACCGCAGGGCGAACCAGACCCCGAAGGCCACGGCGACCAGCACGTAGAACACCGACCACGCGGTGGCCTCGCCGAAGCCGACCCGGTGCGGGCGCGCCGCGGCCAGGATCAGGTCCACGGCGAGGAGCACCAGGATCAGGCCGACGGTGACCGTCCAGGTGAGTGTGCTGATGTCCAGCACCGGTCCTCCCTTTTCCTTCGATGAGCGGAACGCTGATCCTGGTACCCCGGCGCGGCGGCGCCAAGCGGGCTCGCTGCGGTGCGCCCCCCCCGTCGCCCCGTGGCCCGTCGTCCCGGCCGCGCGGACGGCCTCAGGCGCCCTCGGCGGAGACCAGCGCGGACCGCTGCCCCAGGAAGTCGACGCGCGCCCCGGGGAGCGGCTCCTCGGGCACGGTGACGAGCTGCTGGTAGAGGTAGGACTGCGTGAGCGACCGCTTCGCCTCCCCCTTGAGCAGCGGCTCCACCAGCGGGTCGACGGTCGGCGTGTAGCCGTCGGCCACCGTCTGCTTGGTGTGCTGGTGCACGGTGAAGAACACCACCGCGCCGCCGCCCTCGGTGTACAGGCCCGTCACCGGGTACCGCTCGGGATCGGCGGGGCTGTCGTCCCACTCGTTGCGGGCGGCCGGACGGTTCGCCGCCTCGGCCCGCGTCTCGCGCCGCTCGGTCGTCGACGGCCCGGGCGCGAAGACCGCGCCCTTTCCGGTCCGCAGGAAGTCCGTGTACTTCTCGCCGAGCTCGGCGGGCTGCACGAACAGGTCGTCCTCCGCGTCCGCCCGCAGCGGCTCGGCGTAGCCGTCCTCGTCCCGTGCGAACGCGGGGACGTCCTCGGGGGCCAGCACCGTGAGGTAGGACGCCTTCCAGTCGGCGTCGACACCGCCGCGCGAGAACATGACCAGCCAGTGCGCCTCGGTGTCACCGACCCGGCCGGGCGCGGAGGCCAGGAAGTACTTGGGCCAGCCCGCCTGCCGGGGGATGTGGAACTCGGCCTCACCCAGCTCCAGCGGCTCGAACTCCGCGTCGCCCTCGGGGCTCACGGCCTTCCGCGCGGTCAGCGAGGCCCGCTCCATGTCGCCGAGGGAGCCGCTCTGGACGGTGGTGGCCAGGTCGGCGTCGAACGCGGCGTGCGCCTCGTTCGTCACCCGGACGTAGCGCTCCAGCGCCTTCCCGGCCTCGGCCTCCGTCGTCGCCGCGACGATCGCCGTCTCGCCGTGGACCGTCATGCAGCCGGTCAGTCCCGCCACCATGCCCGCCAGCGCCGCCGTGACCGCCGCCGCACGCACCCACGCCCTCATGCCCGTGCCCTCCCCGAGACCCCGGCTTCCGTCGGTTCCGTCCGCCGCACGGCGGCACCCTACCCGTCCGTCGCTCCCGCGCCGGGCGGGGGCGGCCCTGCCACGGGGCGCGGCTCAGGGCAGCGTCAGGATCTCCGCGCCCGTCGGCGTCACGACGAGGGTGTGCTCGAACTGCGCGGTGCGCCTGCGGTCCTTGGTGACGACCGTCCAGCCGTCCTCCCACATGTCCCACTCGTGGGTGCCGAGCGTCAGCATCGGCTCGATGGTGAACGTCATGCCGGGCTGCATCACGGTCGTCGCCCGGGGGTCGTCGTAGTGCGGGATGATCAGCCCGGAGTGGAACGCGCTGTTGATGCCGTGGCCGGTGAAGTCGCGCACGACGCCGTAGCCGAACCGCTGGGCGTAGGACTCGATGACGCGGCCGATGATGTTGATCTGCCGGCCCGGACGCACGGCCTTGATCGCCCGGTTCAGGGCCTCCTCGGTGCGTTCGACCAGGAGCCGCGAGACCTCGTCGACCTCTCCGCACAGGTAGGTCCGGTTGTTGTCGCCGTGCACCCCGCCGATGTAGGCGGTCACGTCCAGGTTGACGATGTCGCCGTCGCGCAGCACGGTCGAGTCGGGGATGCCGTGGCAGATGACCTCGTTGACCGACGTGCACAGCGACTTGGGGAAGGCCCGGTAGCCCAGCGTCGAGGGGTAGGCGCCGTGGTCGCACAGGTAGGTGTGCACGACCTCGTCCAGCGCGTCCGTCGTGACGCCCGGCGCGATGTGCTCCGCCGCCGCCTCCAGGGCGCCGGCCGCGATGCGTCCGGCCACCCGCATGCGCTCGATCGTTTCGGCGTCCTGCACCTCCGGCCCGGTGTACGGCGTCGGCGCCTCCTTGCCCACGTACTCGGGGCGCGCGATGGAGGCCGGGACGACACGCCTCGGGGACAGGGTGCCGGGAACGAGCAGAGACTGGCTGGACATGGGGGCGAGTCTAGGGGTTTCGTCCGGGCGGTGACCGACGTGGTGGGGCGGGCGCGGGTGGGGCAGCATGCCGGTATGGCTCTCTTCAAGCGCAGGACCCCGGGCAAACCGGGCGAATGGTACTACTGCCTCAAGCACGGCACGGTCGAGGAAGGCCCGCAGTGCGGTGCCGCCGACCGCTTCGGCCCCTATCCCAGCCGGACGGAGGCCGCCCACGCGATGGACACGGCGCGGGAGCGGAACGAGGAGTGGCGCACCGACCCCGCCTGGAACGACGACCCCGACGACGACCCCGACGACGGCCCCGATGACGGCCCCGACGCCCGTCCCGGCCGCTGACGCCCCGACGCCCCGCCGTCACGCCCCCGCGGCCCGCTCCTCCCGGACGGCCCGGGCGTACCGGTCGGTCCTGGCGTCGTAGCCCAGCAGCCTCGGCAGGCACAGCACGAGCAGGCCCACCGCCCCGACGCACAACAGCCCGCCCGCCCACACCGAGGCGCGCACCGACGTCAGGTCCGCCATCGTGCCCGCCCGTACCTGCCCGAGCTGCGGCCCCCCGGCGTACGACAGCAGCTCGATGCCCGCCAGCCGTCCGCGCAGCGCGTCCGGGACGGACTGGTCCCACAGCGTGTGCCGGAAGACGCCGCTGACCATGTCGAAGCCCCCCGCGACGGCGAGCAGCAGCAGGACCGGCCACAGCAGACCGGAGCCCGCAGCCCAGCCGGCCCCGGCGGTGGCGGCCCCCGTGCCCAGCGCCGCCCAGACCACCGCGCGCCCGTGCCGGTGCACCCGCGCCGTCCAGCCGCTGGTCAGACTGACGACGGCCGAGCCGGCCGGCAGGGCCGCGTACATCAGCCCGAGGGCCCACGTCGCTCCGAGATCCTCGGCGAGGAACGGGAAGAGCGCCATCGGGAAGGCGAAGAACGTCACGGCCAGGTCGACGAGGTAGGTGCCGAGCAGCTCCTTGCGCCGCCACGCGTACCCGGCGCCCTCGGCGATGCCGCGCGGCGAGACCCGCCGGGCGCCCGGCCGCGCCGGGGACGGGGAGAGCCGCCGGGCCAGGAGCAGGGCGAGGCCGCAGCCCAGCAGGTTCACCGCGTAGGCCGTGCCGATGTCGGCCCACGCCACGACCAGCCCGGCCAGCGACGGGCCGAGCACCGCTCCGAGCTGCCAGCGCAGCGCGCTCCACGCGGCTGCGGCCGACAGCTGGCCGTGCGCGACGACGCGGGGCACCAGCGCGCTCATGGCGGGCTGCTGGAGGCCCGTCAGCGCGCTGGAGAGCGCCGCCGCCGCGTACAGCGGCCACACCAGCGGCACCGGCAGCACCGCGTTGACGACGAGCAGCCCCGCCACGCAGGCCAGCCCCGCCTCCGCCCACAGGACGAGCCGCCGCTGGTCGACGGCGTCGGCCAGCGCGCCGCCGACCAGCCCGAACAGGGCGAGCGGCACGAGCTGGACGACGCCGATGAGGCCGACGGCCAGCGGCGACCCGGTGAGCTGGGCGAGCTGGAAGGGCAGGGTGACGGCGGTGAAGCCCCTGCCCAGGGTGGCGACGGCACCGGCCCACCACAGGGCCCGGAAGTCGGGCGACGTGCGCCAGGGGGCGAGGTCGGGCAGGAGGGCGGGCACGACCGGCCATGTTCGCGCCCGGCAGCGGCGTCCGGCAACCGGATTACGGCGCGGCCCGGCGGGCCCCGGGGGGTTCGCCGTCCCGCCGCACCGGGCCTGGCAGGATCGGGGCATGACTGCACCTGCACCCAAGAAGGACCCGTGGGACCTCCCGGACGTCAGCGGGCTCACCGTCGGCGTGCTCGGGGGCACCGGAGACCAAGGACGCGGCCTGGCCTACCGGCTGGCGAAGGCCGGGCAGAAGGTGGTGATCGGCTCCCGCGCGGCCGACCGCGCCCGCGGTGCGGCCGAGGAGATCGGGCACGGCGTCGAGGGCGCCGACAACGCCGAGTGCGCCCGGCGCGGTGACGTGGTGATCGTGGCCGTCCCCTGGGACGGCCACGCGGCGACCCTGGAGGGCCTGCGCGAGGAGCTGGCCGGGAAGCTCGTCGTGGACTGCGTCAATCCGCTGGGCTTCGACAAGAAGGGCGCCTACGCACTCGTGCCCGAGGAGGGCAGCGCCGCCGAGCAGGCCGCCGCACTGCTGCCGGACTCCCGGGTGACGGCCGCGTTCCACCACCTGTCGGCCGTGCTGCTGCGCGACCCGGCGATCGAGCGGATCGAGACGGACGTCATGGTGCTCGGCGAGGTCCGCGCGGACTGCGAGATCGTGCAGGCCCTGGCCGGCCGCGTCCCCGGCATGCGCGGCGTCTTCGCCGGCCGGCTGCGCAACGCCCACCAGGTCGAGTCCCTGGTGGCGAACCTGATCTCCGTCAACCGCCGCTACAAGGCCCACGCGGGCCTGCGCCTCACCGACCTCTGACGGCCCGGGGGCATGGGGGACAATGGGAGCCGTAGGCGCAAGACCGACCGCGTGAACCTGGAGCCCCACCCCATGCCCCGCATCGCCCTGTACGCCGTGCTCGTCTGTGTGCTCACCACGGTGGCCGCGGTGCTGTCGTTCGTCAACGGCAGCTTCCTCGGGGTGGTGTGGCTCCTGATGGCCGGCGTCTCCTCCAACATGGCCTACTTCTACTGGCGCAAGGCCCGCATGGACCGCGAGGCGGCGGGTGAGCGCCCCCGGGACGCCTGAGGGCCCGGGGTGCGCGGTGCCGCGCTCCGGAGGGGACAATGGCGCCGTGTATCGGTACGGGGTTCTGGGCGCGGTACGGGTCGAGCGGGACGACGGGTCCGCCGTCGCGGTGGGCGGGTCCCGGCTGCGGGCGCTGCTGACGGCACTGGCCGTCCGCCCCGGGCACGTCGTCGGGCTGCCGGCGCTCACCGGCGCGGTGTGGCCCGGGGGCGACGCCCCGGCCGACCCGCAGGCCGCGTTGCAGGCTCTGGTCGGGCGGCTGCGCCGCACGCTCGGCCGGGACGCCGTCGAGCTGGCGGACGGCGGGTACCGGCTGGCCGCCCGCCCCGACGACGTCGACCTCCACCGTTTCGAGCGGCTGACCGCGCAGGGGATCGCCGCGCTGGACGCCGGCCGTCCGGTCGCCGCCGTGTCCGTGCTGGACGAGGCGCTGGCGCTGTGGCGCGGCCCCGCCCTGGCCGACCTGTCCGACGCGGCCGACCGGACGGGTGTCGACCCGGCGGCCCGCCGCGCCGAGGCCCGCCGCACGGAGGCGCGCCGGGCGCGCGCCGAAGCCGTCCTGGCGACGGGCGGGGCCGCGCAGGCGCTGCCGGAGCTGGCGCAGCTGTGCGCGGAGCACCCCCTGGACGAACGGTCCCAGCTCCTGCGGCTGCGGGCGCTGCGCGACGCGGGGCGTCCGGCGGAGGCGCTGGCCGACTACGAGGGGGTCCGCGCGCGGCTGGCCGCGCGGCTGGGGACCGACCCCGGCCCCGGGCTGCGGGCCCTGCACGCCGAGCTCCTCACCCGGACGACCGCCCCGACCGCCCCGCCTCCCGAGCCGCCCGCCGCCCCGGCGTTC
This sequence comes from Streptomyces chumphonensis, assembly GCF_014779715.1. Classification (GTDB taxonomy): domain Bacteria; phylum Actinomycetota; class Actinomycetes; order Streptomycetales; family Streptomycetaceae; genus Streptomyces; species Streptomyces chumphonensis. The sequence continues at coordinate 674,550 of NZ_JACXYU010000001.1, read as the reverse complement.
CCGCCGGGGAGTCTGCGGCCCCGGCTGACCTCGTTCGTCGGCCGTGAGGAGGAGCTGGCCGCCCTGCGCGCCGAGCTGCCCCGCCACCGCCTGGTGACCCTGCTGGGGACCGGCGGCTGCGGCAAGACCCGGCTGGCGCAGGAGGCGGCCGACGCCCTGGCCGACCACTACCCCGACGGCGTCCGGCTCGCGGAGCTGGCCTCCGTCCGCGACCCCGCGACGGTGCCGGAGGCCGTGCTGACCGCACTCGGCGGGCGCGAGACGGTGCTCGGGACCTCCGAGAGCCTGCGCGCGGCCACCCGCGCCGGGGCTCCGGCCGCCGACCCGCTCGACCGGCTGGCCGAGCACTGCGCGCCGCGTCGCATGCTCCTGCTCCTGGACAACTGCGAGCACGTGATCGACGCCGCCGCCCGACTCGCCGAGCGGCTCGCCCTCTCCTGCCCGCACGTCACGGTGCTGGCCACGAGCCGGGAGCCGCTGGGGGTGGGAGGTGAGTCGGTGGTCGTCGTCGACCCGCTGCCGCAGGCCATGGCCCTGCGCCTGCTCCAGGACCGGGGCGCGGCGACGCGCGCCGGCTTCTCCACCGCCGAGGACCCGACGGCCTGCGCCGACCTGTGCCGAAGGCTGGACGGCCTGCCGCTGGCCATCGAGCTGGCGGCGGCCCGGCTGCGTTCCCTGACCCCGCGCCAGCTCGTGGACCGGCTGGGGGACCGGTTCCGGCTGCTGACCGGCGGGAGCCGCACCGCCCTGCCCCGGCAGCAGACGCTGCGCGCCGTCGTGGACTGGTCGTGGGACCTGCTGGACGGGCCCGAGCGCGCCGTCCTGCGCCGTCTCGCCGTGTGCTCGGGCGGCTGCGCACCGGAGCAGGCCGAGGAGGTGTGCGCGGGGGCGGGCGTGGCCGCCCGCGACGTCGTCCCGCTCCTCGGCTCCCTCGTCGACAAGTCGCTGGTCGTCGCGGACACCACGCCGGACGGGATGCGGTACCGGCTGCTGGAGACGGTCGCCGAGTACGCCGCCGAGCGGCTCGACGAGGCGGGGGAGGGGGCGGACACCCGTCGGCGCCACCTGGCGGCGTACCGCGAACTCGCCCGCACCACCGAGCCGTTGCTCCGCGGTCCCGGTCAGCGGGCGCACCTGGAGCGGCTGGAGCGCGACCACGACAACCTCCGCGCCGCGCTGCGCCGGGCGGTCGACGCCGGGGAGGAGCACGAGGCGCTCGGCCTCCTGCACGGGTTGCAGTGGTTCTGGACCCTGCGCGGCCACACCCGGGACGTCACCACCTGGTCCCGGGAGGTCTGCGGCCTCTTCCCCGACCCGTTCGCGCCTCCCGCCGAACCGGCCGTGCCGGTGTCCGGGCGGGCCACGGCCGTCCCCCCGCCCCTGCCGCCCGACCGGCTCGCCGAGGCCCGGCGCGGTGCGTGGCTCCTCCAGTTGTGCAGCGGCGAACCCGACATGGACCTGCTGTCGGACCCCGCCTACCGGGCCCGGCTGCGCGAGATCACCCGCGTCTACCGGCCCGGCCTGCCGCAGACCTGCCACCCGCCCGGCTACGCCTGGCTGTACGCGCTGATCCTCCTGAGCGAGGGCGAGCTGCTGTTCGGGGCCCTGGACGCCGCGGTCGACGCCGCCCGGGCCGGCGGGGAGGAGTGGGACCTGGCGTTCGCGCTGCACATGCGCACCCGGTTCGCGCTGGAACGTCCCCCCGCCCTGGAGCAGGCGGCCCGCGACGCCGAGGAGGCCCTGGCGATCTTCACCCGGCTCCAGGACGCGTGGGGGGTCGCACAGGCCCTCTCCGGCCACGGGGAGATCGACGAGCGCCGGGGCGACCTCGCGGCGGCGGCCGGGAACTACGAGGCGGCCGTCGCCCTCGCGGAGAAACTGGGCGCCCACAGCGAGGTCCCCCTCCTGCGCGCCCGGCTGGCGGGCGTCCACCTGGAGGCCGACGGGGACCCGGAGCTGGTCGGCCGCGTCCTGCGGGAGGCGTTGCGGGACGGCGAGGGGCAGAGCGAGGACGTGGTCGTCTTCGCCCGGGTGCTGCTGACCATGTGGCACGGGCGGTACGGCCGGACGCGCGAGGCCCGCGAGCAGTTGGACGTCCTGCGGACCCGTTTCCACGAGGGCTCGCCGCCGATGTTCCGGGGCATGATCGACGGGATAGCGGCCTGGCTGCACGTGCTGGAGGGCGCGCACGGGCAGGCCCTCGTCCTGCTGCGGGAGGCCCTCGCCCGCACCGCCGAGGACCGCGTCACCCAGTTGGTCGCCCCGCACCTGACGACGACGCAGCTGGCCACCGCCGCCGAGGCGCTGGCGGGGGCCGGCCGGGCCGAGGACGCCGCACGGGTGCTGGGCGCCTTCGACGCCCGCGACCTGCCGCTGGGCGCGGGCACGCGCAACGTGCGGGACTGCCGGGAACGTGCCGAGACCGCCGTCCGCCCGGTGCTCGGGGACGCCGCGTACGCCCGCGCCCACACCGACGGCGCCCGCCTCGCCCCCGCCGACGTCGCCGTGCTGTGCGCCCCGCGCGACCGGGTGCCCGCCCCGGCCGCGCACCCGCCCCGGCAGACGTGAACCGGCCGGGGCGGGCGTGCGCCCGCCCCGGCCGGCGCGGCCCCCGGGCGCGGGCGCTCAGGTGCGACGGCGGAAGGTGCGCACGGCCAGCGGGGCCGTGACGGCGGTGAGTCCCACGGCCCAGACGAGCGTCCACAGCACGGGCTGTGCCACCGGCCCCTGACCGATCATCAGTCCCCGGGCGGCGTCGGCGGCGTGGGAGAGCGGGTTGACGGAGGCGAACGCCTCCAGCCAGCCCGGCATCGTCTCGACCGGCACGAAGATCGACGACCCGAACTGCAACGGCATCAGTGCCAGGAACGAGGCGCCCTGGATGGCCTGCGCGCTCTTCAGCAGCAGCCCGAGCAGCATGAAGATCCACAGCAGCGAGGTGCCGAACAGCGCGGTCAGCGCGACGGCCGCGCCCAGCTCGGCCCAGCGGCCGTCGACGTCCATTCCGACGGCGAGCCCCACCAGGAGCAGCACGGCGAACGCCACGAGCATGCGCCCCAGCTCGACGACGACCTTCGCCACCAGCACCGAGGAGCGGGCGATGGGCAGGGCCCGGAACCGGTCCATCACGCCGGTGCGCAGGTCCTCGTTGAGGCCGGTGCCGACGGCCATGGCGATGCCGATGCTCGTCATCGCCATCATGCCGGGCATCAGGTAGTCGGTGTAGCGGTCCCGGTCGCCGTCGGCACCGATCGCGCCGCCGAAGACGTACACGAACAGCAGCGTGAAGACGATGGGCATGAGCAGGGCGTCCATCATCGACTGCGGGTCGCCCTTGGCCTGGAGGGCCTGTCGGCGCACCAGGGCGCCGACGTGCCGCAGGTGGTCGCGCGGCGTGGGGGCGCCCACGTCGCGCACGGGGGCCGGGGCGGGGGAGCGGGTCGCGGTCGCGGTGGTCATGCGGCGGCCTCCTCGGTGGCGGGTGCGGTGGTGTCGGCGGGGGCGGTCCGCTCACCGGTGAGGGCGAGGAACACCTCGTCCAGGCTGGGCAGGTGGGTGCCGACGCCGGCCAGCGCGAAGCCGCGCTCGGCGAGCAGGCGGACGACGTCGGTCAGGTGCGCGTCGCTCACGACGGGCACGTGCACCACGCCCTCGGCCACGTCGGCGCGGGGCGCGGCCGGACCGGCGGCCCGCGACTGGGCGAGGGCGCCCAGCAGCCGGTGCAGTTCGCCGGGATCGGCGGGACGGATCTCCAGGGTGCGTCCGCCGACCCGGGCCTTGAGGCCGTCCACCGTGCCCTCGGCGATGACCCTGCCCCGGTCCACGACGGTCAGCGCGCCGGCCAGGTGCTCGGCCTCCTCCATGTACTGGGTGGTCAGCAGGACGGTCGTGCCCTCGCGGGTCAGCCGGCGGACCTCCGCCCACACCTCGTTGCGGGTGCGCGGGTCGAGCCCGGTGGTCGGCTCGTCCAGGAAGAGGACCCGCGGGCGGCCGATCATGGACGCCGCCAGGTCCAGGCGGCGGCGCATGCCGCCCGAGTAGGTGCGCGGGGGGCGGTGGGCCGCCTCCGTCAGGGAGAACCGCTCCAGCAGCGCGTCGGCGCGGGATCGGGCGTCCGCGCGGGAGAGGTCCAGGAGCCGGCCGATGAGGTAGAGGTTCTCCCAGCCGGAGATCTTCTCGTCCACGGAGGCGTACTGCCCGGTCAGCCCGATCGCCCGGCGCAGCGACGCGGGCTGCCGGACGACGTCGAGCCCGGCGACGCTCGCGCGGCCGGCGTCCGGCACGAGGAGTGTGGCCAGGCAGCGCACGAGCGTCGTCTTGCCCGCGCCGTTCGGGCCGAGCACGCCGTGCACCGTGCCCTCCGCCACGGCGAGGTCCACCCCGTCCAGGGCCCGGGTCTCCCCGAAGTGCTTGACCAGGCCGTGGACGTCCACGGCGAGGTCGCTTCCGTTCGTTGTGCGCGTCATGCCGACGACGGTGCCAGCCGCCGCCGACGTCCTACCGACATCCGCCGGTCGCCGCCGACGCCCCGCCGACATCCGCCGCCGCCGCCGACGCGCCGCCGGACCGGGCACGCCACGGCCCGTCGGCGGGCTGGGGGATGGGCCGGGCCGACGGGCCGCGCGGTGTGCCGGGAGAGGTCAGTGGAAGGTGTGCTCCTCCTGCGGGAAGGCGCCCTCCGCGACATCGTCGGCGAACGCCTTCGCGGCGTCGCCGAGGGCCGCGCGCAGCTGCGCGTACTGCTTGACGAAGCGCGGCACCCGGCCGCCGGTGAGGCCCGCCATGTCGGTCCACACCAGCACCTGGGCGTCGCAGGCGCCGCCGGCGCCGATGCCGATGGTGGGGACGTGCAGGGAGCGGGTCACCTCGGCGGCCAGCTCGGCCGGGACCATCTCCAGGACGACGGCGAAGGCGCCGGCGTCCTGCGCGGCCTTGGCGTCGCGCAGCAACCGGTGCGCGTCCTCGTCGCCCCGGCCCTGGACCCGGTAGCCCATGGTGTTCACGGACTGCGGGGTCAGCCCGAGGTGCGACATGACGGGGATGCCGGCGGAGACCAGCAGCTCCGTCTGGGCCAGCGAGCGCTCGCCGCCCTCCAGCTTCACCGCGCCGACGCCGGCGTCCTTGACGAGCCGGGTCGCGCTGCGCAGCGCCTGGGTGGGGCCCTCCTGGTACGAGCCGAACGGCAGGTCGCCGACGACCAGGGCGCGGCGCGTGCCGCGCACGACGGCGGCGGAGAGCATCGCCATCTGGTCCAGCGTGACCGGGACCGTGGTGTCGTAGCCGAGGTGGCAGTTCCCCGCCGAGTCCCCCACGAGGAGGACGGGGATGCCCGACTCGTCAAAGACGGAGGCGGTCACCGCGTCGTAGGCGGTGAGCATCGCCCACTTCTCGCCGCGCTCCTTGGCTGCGGCGAGGTCGCGGACGGTGATGCGCCGGTTCTGGGCCGTACCGTACAGACTCTTCACGGCCTGGCTGCTGTCGGCAGCCGTGTGGGCATGCGTCATGGCATGGGCTCCTGGGGTGTCGTCTCGAAGCGCCCTGACGGCGTCTCCGGATCGCTGTCCATGGTGGCACCCCGGGCGGCTTCGGGGGAAGGGGAGCGGGGCCCGCGTCACACCGGGCCGCAGGTGGCCCGGCGGCGCGGCCGGGTGCGCCGCCAGGCTGTCGCCTCGTGCCCGGGAGCCGTCGAACGGAAGCGCCGCGGTCCGCCTCCGGACCACCGGCGGCCCGCCGTGAGTCGCCTCACCTGGCAGGAAGCGGAACTGAGGGGATGTACGGGATCGTCCTTCCCGCAGTACGGTCGGCCGCGCTCGACCGTACGGGAGTTCCCCTCGGAAGGCCGTGCCCGCCACGGGTTCGTGCTTCGATGACCAGGGGGGGCTCGAGCGGGACTGGACCACCGGCAGTGAGGAACACGCATGGCACGGGCGTACACGGTGCACACGGACGCGGCCGCGGGCGACGAGGAGTCGACCGCCGAACGCCCCGGCGCCGCGGACGGCCGCACCGGCCGGGGCTGGCGTGCTCCCGGGATCTGGCGTCGCGGCATCGTCCTCGCCGTCCTCGCCGTGCTGCTCGGCGCCACCATGGCCCTGCACGCCCGGGTGCCGAACGCGGTCGGCAACCTGGGCAGCCTCGTGGAGACGTTCCTGCCGTGGTTCGGCCTCGGCGTCCCGGTGCTGCTGGTGGGCGCCCTGCTGCGGCGCTCGATGACGGCGCTGGCCGCGTTGCTCGTGCCCGTCGTGGTGTGGGCGGGACTGTTCGGCGGGCTGCTGACGACCAAGGCGGCCGAGGGCGGTGACCTCACGGTCCTCACCCACAACGTCGACGCGGGCAACGCGGACCCGCGCGGCACGGCGGAGGCGCTGGCGGAGTCGGGGGCGGACGTCGTCGCGCTGGAGGAACTGCCCACGCGCTCGACCGAGGTGTACGAGCAGGCCCTGGCCGAGGAGTACCCGCACCGTGCGGTGCTGGGCACCATCGGGGTGTGGAGCAGGTTCCCGCTGCGGGACACGGCTCCCGTCGACATCAAGATCGGCTGGACGCGGGCCCTGCGGACGACGGTGGTCACCCCGCAGGGGCCGGTCGCGGTCTTCGCGGCGCACCTGCCGTCGGTCCGGGTGAAGCTCGACGCCGGTTTCACGGCGGGGCAGCGTGACGACGCGGCCGACCAGCTGGGCCGGGCCATCGCCGACGAGCCGCTGGCGGACGTCGTCCTGCTCGGCGACCTCAACGGCACGATGAACGACCGGGCCCTGGCGTCGGTCACCGCGCAGATGCGCTCCACCCAGGGTGCCGCCGGGGACGGCTTCGGCTTCTCCTGGCCCGCGTCGTTCCCGATGGCGCGGATCGACCAGATCATGGTGCGCGGACTGGAGCCCGTCTCGTCCTGGACGCTGCCCGCGACCGGGAGCGACCACCTGCCGGTGGCCGCGTCGCTCACCCTGTCCGACTGAGGGAGCCCCGGCGGTTTCGTGGTGGCGGCACGGCCGTGCGAGGCTTTGTTCCGGCTAGGAACATAACCTGCCTCCCGACGCCCCGACCGAACCCGAAAGGCCCCCGCATGCCCCTCGCTGTGCTCGCCCTGGCGATCGGCGCCTTCGGCATCGGCATGACCGAGTTCGTGATGATGGGCCTGCTCCCCGACGTCGCCGAGGACCTGGGGACCTCCGTCCCCACCGCCGGGCACCTCGTCTCGGCGTACGCCGTCGGCGTCGTCGTCGGCGCCCCGCTCCTGACGGCGGTCGGCGCCCGGGTGCCGCGCCGCCGCATGCTCGTCGCCCTCATGGCCCTGTTCACCGTGGGGAACCTGGCCTCCGTGCTCGCCCCCGGCTTCGGCACCCTCCTGGCCGGACGACTGCTCGCCGGGCTGCCGCACGGCGCCTTCTTCGGCGTCGGCGCCGTGGTCGCCGCCCGGCTCGTCGCCCCGGACCGGCGGGCCCGCGCCGTCGCCGCGATGTTCCTCGGCCTGACCGTGGCCAACGTCGTCGGCGTCCCCGCCGGGACCGCCCTCGGCCAGCACTTCGGCTGGCGGGCGACCTTCCTCGTCGTCACCGCCGTCGGCGTCGTGGCCATGGCCGCCCTGGCGGCGCTCGTGCCCCGGCTGCCCCGGGAGCCCGGCGCAGGACTGGGCGGCGAACTGCGCGCGCTCGCCGACCGCCAGGTGGTGCTCGGGCTGCTCACCGCCGTCTTCGGCTTCGCGGGCGTCTTCGCCGTCTACAGCTACCTCGCCTCGACGGTCACCGAGGTGACCGGCCTGGCCCAGTCCTCGGTGACGCTCGTCCTCGCCCTCTTCGGGATCGGCATGACGCTCGGCGCCCTCGTCGCCGGGCCGCTCACCGACCGGGCCCTGCGGCCCACGCTCTACGGCTCCCTGGCCGCGCTGGCCCTCGTCCTGCTCGCCTTCCACTTCACGGCCCACGTCCGGTGGGCGGCCCTGGTCACCGTGGTGCTCATCGGCGCCGTGGGCTTCCTGACCACCACACCGCTCCAGTTGCTGGTGATGAACAAGGCGCGGGCGGCGCCCACGCTGGCCTCCGCCTCCAACCACTCGGCGTTCAACCTGGCCAACGCGGGCGGCGCCTGGCTCGGCGGCCTGGCCGTCTCGGCCGGCTGGGGCTGGACCTCGCCGTCCCTGGTGGGCGCCGGGCTGGCCGTGCTGGGCCTGGGGGTCGCCGTCGCCGCCGGACGGCTGGACCGCGATGGTGCCCCACCCCGGCCCGCCTCCCGCGTCGTCTCCCGGGGTGTCCGGCGCACCCGGGACCGCCTGCGCGTCTGAGCCGGGGCGGCGCGTCAGCCGCGCGGCCCGGCGGACTCGCGCCAGCGGTTGGTGATCGGCAGCCGGCGGTCCTTGCCGAAGCCCTTCGGTGAGATCTTCGTGCCCGGCGGGTACTGGCGGCGCTTGTACTCCGCCGTGTCCGTCATCCGCAGCACCCGGGTGACCAGCTCCGCGTCGAAGCCCCGGGCGACGATCTCCTCGGCTCCCAGGTCCCGGTCCACGTACAGCTCCAGAACGGCGTCGAGCACCTCGTATTCCGGCAGCGAGTCGGCGTCCACCTGGCCGGGCCGCAGCTCGGCGCTGGGCGGCTTGGTGATCGAGCTCTCCGGGATCGGCGGGGTCTCGCCGCGCTCGGCCGCCGAGCGGTTCCGCCAGCGCGCCAGCCGGAAGACGGTCGACTTGTAGACGTCCTTGATCGGCCCGTACGCCCCGACGGAGTCCCCGTACAGCGTCGAGTAGCCGCAGGCCAGCTCCGACTTGTTGCCCGGCGCGAGGACGATGTGCCCCTCCTGGTTGGACAGCCCCATCAGCAGCGTGCCGCGCAGCCTGGCCTGGAGGTTCTCCTCGGCCAGCCCGGTCAGCTCGGCCGACGCCATGTAGGCGTCGAACATCGGCTCGATGGACACCGTGCGGAAGTTCAGGCCCGTCAGCCGTGCCAGCTCCGCCGCGTCGTCCCGCGAGTGCTGCGAGGAGTACCGGGAGGGCATCGAGACGCCGTACACGTGCTCGGCGCCGACGGCGTCGCAGGCGATGGCCGCCGTCAGCGCGGAGTCGATGCCGCCGGAGAGGCCGATGAGCACCGAGCGGAAACCGTTCTTCGCGACGTACGCCCGCAGCCCCACCACCAGGGCCGTGTAGATCTCCTCCTCGTCCCCGAGCCGCTCGGCGACCTCGCCGCGCACCGTCGGAGCGTAGCCGGGCAGCGGGTCGGCCGACAGCGTCCGGTGCTCGACGCGCAGCCCGTCGTCCACCGTGCCCGAGGGGGGCTCCGGAGCCGCCGCCGGGAGGTCCAGGTCCAGCAGGACGCAGCCCTCGGCGAACTGCGGCGCCCGCGCCAGCACCTCCCCGTCCGCGCCGACGACCACCGAGTCACCGTCGAAGACCAGCTCGTCCTGCCCGCCGATCATCGCCAGGTACGCCGTCGTGCACCCCGCCTCCTGCGCGCGCTTGCGCACGAGGTCGAGGCGGGTGTCGTCCTTGTCCCGCTCGTAGGGCGAGGCGTTGACGGACAGCAGCAGCCCGGCACCCGCGCTGCGCGCCGCCGGGACCCGGCCGCCGTCCTGCCACAGGTCCTCGCAGATGGCCAGCGCGACGTCCACGCCGTGGACGCGCACGACCGGCAGGGTGTCGCCGGGCACGAAGTACCGGAACTCGTCGAACACGCCGTAGTTCGGCAGGTGGTGCTTGGCGAACGTCAGCGCCACCCCGCCCCGGTGCAGCACCGCCGCCGCGTTCCGCGGCGCACCGGCCGGCTGCCCGTAGCGGGCGCTGTGGTGCTCGGCGCGGTCCAGGTAGCCGACGACGACGGGCACCTCGCCCATCCCCTCCTCGGCCAGCCGTGCGGCCAGCGCGGAGACCGCCGCGCGGCTGGCGTCGACGAACGACGCGCGCAGCGCCAGGTCCTCGACGGGGTAGCCGGTCAGCATCATCTCGGGGAACGCGACGAGGTGCGCCCCCTGGTCCGCGGCGTGGCGCGTCCACTGCACGACCGCCTCGGCGTTGCGGGTGATGTCCCCGACGGTGGAGTCGATCTGGTTCAGGGCGAGTCGAATCTGAGGCACGACCCCCACATTACCGTCACTTTGACGCGATGTCTCCCGTGCGACCGCGGAGCCCCCGGGACCCCCGCGTCAGCTGCCGAACGTCGCCGGCTCGATGTTGTGGTTGAGCCGGAAGACGTTCTCCGGGTCGTAGCGCGCCTTGACCTCGGCCAGCCTGCGGTGGTTGTCCTCCCCCAGCCCGGCGACGACGCGGTCCTTCCCCTCCTCGCCGATGAAGTTGAGGTACACCGCCCCGCTCGCCCACGGCCGCACGTCCTCACGCACCGCGCGGGCCCACCGCCGGGACCGCTCGTCGTCGGCCGGGTCCTCCCACAGGCAGAAGGGGTGCACGGCCCACCGGGCGTGCCGCCACGGCAGGGGGTGGTCGGCGGTGCTGCGGCCGGCCGCCCCGCCCTGCGGGAACAGCGCGTGCTGGGTCGGCGAGGGGACGAGCATGTCGTCGGCCCGCGCGCAGTAGCGGTCCACGGCCTCGTCCGGGAGCGCGTCCAGGTGCTCGGCCGACCAGTAGTTCCGGTAGCCGGGCGGGTCGTCGAGCATGGACTCCAGGTCCGCGTCGGACATCTCCGCGACCATCCGCCCCTCCGGGCGCAGCCCGAGCAGCGGAGCCGCCGCCTCCCGGGCCGCCGCCTCGCGGCCGGTGTAGACGACCAGGACGGCGCACGCGAGCCGGTCCACGAGCCCGTCGGGGACGAACGGCTCCGGGGGCGCGGTGAGGTAGATGACCCCGCCGCAGACGTCGTCGGGCGCGGTCTCCATCAGGTCGCGGTAGGTGCGGACCACCTCCGGGCCCCGCTCCGGGCCCCACAGCAGCAGCATCACCGTCACCACCGGCAGCGGGTGCAGCCGCAGGGTGAAGGAGGTCGCCACCCCGAAGTTGCCGCCTCCGCCGTGCAGCGCCCAGAACAGCTCGGGGTGCTCGTCCTCGCTGGCCGTCAGCCGCTCCCCGTCGGCCGTCACCAGGTCCACCGACAGCAGGTTGTCGCTGGCCAGCCCGAACTTCCGGTCCAGCCAGCCGGTGCCGCCGCCCAGCAGGAAGCCGCCCACGCCCGTCGTGGAGACCCGGCCGCCCGTCGTCGCGAGGTCGTAGGGCTCGGCCGCCCGGTCCAGGTGCCCCATCGTCGCCCCGCCGCCGACGCGGGCGGTGCGGGCCCCGGGGTCGACGGTGACGTCGTGCATGGGCCGCAGGTCGATCACGAGTCCGCCGTCCACCAGCGCCTTGCCCGCCACGCCGTGCCCGCCGCCGCGTACCGCGATCCGCAGGCCGAGTCGCCGGCCGAAGCGGAGGGCCTCGGCGACGTCGGCCGGTGTCGCGCACCGGGCGATGAGCGCCGGACGGCGGTCGATCATGCCGTTGAACAGCGCTCTGGCCTCGTCGTACGGGGGGTCGTCGGGCACGAGCACGTCACCGGAGAGCGTCGTACGCAGGTCGTCCACGGCCGCGCCCGCCACCACGTCGAGAGCCATCGCTCTCATCTCCCGTCGTCCTCCCGGTCGACGACGAGCCCCGCCGCGACCGGAACGTTCGCTCACCTCCCAGCCTAGAACCGCGGGCCCGGGCGGCAAGCGGGCCACCCGCCCGACGCCCGACCCGTCCGGCCGGGCAGGTCGACCAAGATCGGGCCCGTGGCGCACAATGAGGGGCAGGCCCGGCGGAAACGTGGTGGAAACCGCGCGGTGGCATGCTCGAAGCGCGAATCCGGCCCTGCCCGTGCCGGCAGGGCGGCCTGACCAGCGAGGATGGGTGGATATGGACAAGCAGCAGGAATTCGTGCTCCGGACGCTCGAAGAACGGGACATCCGGTTCGTGCGGCTGTGGTTCACGGACGTGCTCGGCTTCCTGAAGTCCGTCGCCGTCGCCCCCGCCGAGCTGGAGCAGGCGTTCGACGAGGGCATCGGCTTCGACGGCTCCGCCATCGAGGGCTTCGCCCGCGTCTACGAGTCCGACATGATCGCCAAGCCGGCGCCGAGCACGTTCCAGATCCTGCCCTGGCGGGCCGAGGCGCCCGGCACCGCGCGCATGTTCTGCGACATCCTGATGCCCGACGGCTCCCCGTCCTACGCCGACCCCCGCTACGTCCTCAAGCGCATCCTCTCCCGCACCTCCGACCTCGGGTTCACCTTCTACACGCACCCCGAGATCGAGTTCTTCCTCCTCAAGAACAAGCCCGTCGACGGCTCCCGCCCCACCCCGGCGGACTCCTCCGGGTACTTCGACCACACCCCGCAGAACGTCGGCATGGACTTCCGCCGGCAGGCCATCACCATGCTGGAGTCGATGGGCATCTCGGTGGAGTTCTCCCACCACGAGGGCGCGCCCGGCCAGCAGGAGATCGACCTGCGCTACGCCGACGCCCTGGCCACCGCGGACAACATCATGACGTTCCGCCTGGTCATGAAGCAGGTCGCGCTGGAGCAGGGCGTGCAGGCGACGTTCATGCCGAAGCCGTTCTCGGAGTACCCCGGCTCGGGCATGCACACCCACCTCTCCCTCTTCGAGGGGGACCGCAACGCCTTCCACGAGTCGGGCGCCGAGTACCAGCTCTCCAAGGTGGGCCGGTCCTTCATCGCCGGACTGCTGCGGCACGCCGGGGAGATCTCGGCCGTCACCAACCAGTGGGTCAACAGCTACAAGCGCATCTGGGGCGGCACCCAGCGCACGGCCGGCGCCGGCGGCGAGGCGCCGTCCTACATCTGCTGGGGCCACAACAACCGCTCCGCCCTCATCCGGGTGCCGATGTACAAGCCCGGCAAGACCGGCTCGACCCGCATCGAGGTCCGCTCGCTGGACTCCGGCGCCAACCCCTATCTCGCCTACGCGGTGCTCCTGGCCGCCGGGCTCAAGGGCATCGAGGAGGGCTACGAACTGCCCGCCGGCGCCGAGGACGACGTGTGGGCGCTGTCGGACGCCGAGCGCCGCGCGCTCGGCATCAAGCCGCTTCCGCAGAACCTGGGCGAGGCCATCGACCTGATGGAGCAGAGCGAGCTGGTCGCCGAGACGCTCGGCGAGCACGTCTTCGACTTCTTCCTGCGCAACAAGCGCCAGGAGTGGGAGGAGTACCGCTCCGAGGTCACCGCCTTCGAACTGCGCAAGTCCCTGCCGGTCCTGTGAGCGGCGGACGTCCGGTGGGCGCGGGGGCGTCGACGGGGGCCGAGCGGCCGGCCGGGCCGGACGCGGGCGGGCGGCGCCGCAGCGCGTTCGGCCGCCTCCTGCGGTACGGCTTCACCGACCCGGCCGAGGCCGCCCGCCTCCTGGCCGCCCCCGAGCTGGCCCCGCACCGCGACAACACCGTGCTGCTCGACGGGCTCGGCGGGGCCGCCGACCCGGACCAGGCCCTGCGCGGACTGCTGCGGCTGATGGAGGCGCAGCGACTGTGCGGCGGCGAGGACGGCGGCCAGCGGCTGCTGGACACCGTCCTCGCCGCGAAGCCGCTGCGCGACCGGCTGCTCGGGGTGCTCGGAGCCTCCGAGGCCCTGGCCGACCACCTGGTCACCCACGCCACCGACTGGCAGTCCCTGGTCACCTGGGAGACGGCCGACCTGCACCCGGGCGTCGAGGAGTTCGAGGCCGCCCTGGAGGGCGCCGACACCCCCGACGCCCTGCGCGTCGCCTACCGCCGGGCCCTGCTGGGCATCGCCGCCCGCGACGTCTGCGGCACCAGCGACCTCGCCCGGACGGCCGCCGAGCTGGCCGACCTCGCGACCGCCACCCTCCGCGCGGCGCTGGCGATCGCCGAGGCCGCCGCCCCCGAGGACGCCGCCGCCTGCCGGCTGACCGTGATCGGCATGGGCAAGTGCGGCGGCCGGGAGCTGAACTACGTCTCGGACGTGGACGTCATCTTCGTCGCCGAGCTGCCGCAGGGCGCCCCCGAGGACGCCGACGAGCCGGGAGCGCTCCGGGCGGCGACGCGGCTCGCGGCACACCTGGTGCGGATCTGCGCCGACACCACGGCCGAGGGCACCATCTGGCCCGTGGACGCCAACCTCCGCCCGGAGGGCCGCAACGGCCCGCTCGTCCGCACCCTCGCCAGCCACCTGGCCTACTACCAGCGCTGGGCCAAGACCTGGGAGTTCCAGGCGCTGCTGAAGGCCCGCTTCGTGGCCGGCGACGCGGAGCTGGGCCGGGCGTACTGCGAGGCGGTCTCCCCCCTGGTGTGGCAGGCATCCGAGCGGGACAACTTCGTCACCGACGTCCAGCAGATGCGCCGCCGCGTGATCGCCGGCATCCCGGCCGCCCACGTCGAGCGGGAGCTGAAGCTGGGCCCCGGCGGGCTGCGCGACGTCGAGTTCGCCGTGCAGCTCCTCCAGCTCGTGCACGGCCGCAGCGACCCGGAGCTGCGCAGTCCGACCACCCTGGAGGCCCTGCGGGCGCTGGCCGCCGGGGGCTACGTCGGCCGCCGGGACGCCGCCGACCTCGACGCCGCCTACCGCTTCCTGCGCACCGTCGAGCACCACATCCAGCTGCACCGGATGCGGCGCACCCACCTCATGCCCGAGGACGACGCGGCCCTGCGCCGCCTGGGCCGGGTCCTGGGCTTCCGGGCCGAGCCGGTCACCGAGCTGCACCAGGCGTGGAAGCGGCACGCCGCCGCCGTGCGGCGGCTGCACGAGAAGCTCTTCTACCGCCCACTGCTGGACGCCGTCGCCCAGCTCGCGCCGGGCGAGACGCGGTTGCGGACGCAGGCCGCGCGGGAGCGCCTGGAGGCACTGGGCTACGCCGACCCGGCCGGGGCACTGCGGCACCTGGAGGCGCTGGCCTCCGGCGTCAGCCGCAAGTCCGCCATCCAGCGCACGCTGCTGCCCGTGCTGCTGGGCTGGTTCGCCGACTCCGCCGACCCGGACGCCGGGCTCCTCGGCTTCCGGCAGGTCTCCGACGCACTCGGCAAGACCCCCTGGTACCTGCGGCTGCTGCGCGACGAGGGGGCGGCCGCCGAGAACCTCGCCCGGGTGCTCTCCGCCGGACGGCTCGCCCCGGACCTGCTGATGCGGGCGCCCGAGGCCGTCGCCCTGCTGGGCAGCGCGGAGGAGCTGGCGCCGCGCGGCCGGGAGGCGCTCACGCAGGAGGTGCTGGCCGCCGTCGGGCGCGCGGACACCGCCGAGCAGGCCGTCGCCGCCGCGCGGGGGGTGCGCCGCCGGGAGCTGTTCCGGACGGCCGCCGCCGACATCATCGGCGCCTACGGCACCGAGGACTCCCCGGCCCACGTCGACCCGGCCCCGGCCGTCGACCGGGTCGGCCGCGCCGTCTCCGACCTCAACGCCGCCACCGTCGCCGGGGCCCTGCGCGCCGCGACGCGGGCCCGCTGGGGGGACACGCTGCCGACCCGGTTCGCCGTGATCGGCATGGGCCGCTTCGGCGGCCTGGAGCAGGGGTACGGCTCCGACGCCGACGTCGTCTTCGTGCACGAGCCCCGGGAGGGCGTCGGCGAGCGCGAGGCCGCCGAGGCCGCCCTGGCCGTGGCGGGTGAGATGCGGCGCCTCCTGCAGCTGCCCACCACCGATCCGCCGCTGCTCATCGACGCCGACCTGCGCCCCGAGGGCAAGTCCGGCCCGCTGGTGCGCAGCCTCGCCTCCTACGAGGCGTACTACCGGCGCTGGTCACTGGCGTGGGAGAGCCAGGCGCTGCTGCGCGCCGAGCCCGTCGCGGGCGACGCGGAGCTGGGCCGCCGCTTCGTCGCGCTGATCGACCCGCTGCGCTATCCGGAGGGCGGGCCGTCCGCCGAGGCGGTACGGGAGATCCGGCGGCTGAAGGCGCGCATGGAGTCCGAGCGGCTGCCGCGCGGCGCCGACCCGACGACCCACGCCAAGCTGGGGCGCGGCGGCCTGTCCGACGTCGAGTGGACGGTGCAGCTGATCCAGCTCCGGCACGCGCACGAGGTGCCCGACCTGCGGACGACCCGGACGCGCGACGCCCTGGCCGCCGCCCGCGCCGCCGACCTGCTGGACGGGGACGACGCCGACGTCCTGGACGAGGCGTGGCTGCTGGCCACCCGGGTGCGCAACGCGGTGATGCTCGTGCGCGGCCGGCCCGGCGACACCTTCCCGTCCGAGCCGCGCGAGCTGGCGGCCGTCGGCCGGTACCTGGGGTACGAGCCGGGGCACGTCGGGGAGCTGCTGGAGGACTACCGGCGCACGACGCGGCGCGCCCGGGCCGTCGTGGAGCGGCTGTTCTACGAGGACGAGGAGCGCGCGGGCGCCTGACCGCCCGGCCCCGGACGGACCGGGGCCGGGGCGGGCTCCTCCGGGCCCGGGCGCCCCCCGCTCCGCTCCGCGCGGACGGGGGCCTGCGGCACGGCGGCCGGGGGGACGTCCTGCCGCCGGTCGTCGGGGCCCGCCGGAACGGCCGGTTCCGACGCCGCCGGGGCGCTCGCGGGGACGGGGGCGCCGGCTTCGGGGCCCCGCGCCGGGAGGACGCCGCCGGCGTCGGGCCGACCGCGCCGCGCGGCCTGCGCGGGCAGCCGGTGCGGCAGCCGTCCGGACCACAGCCAGGCCACGGCGAACCCGAAGGCCAGGCACAGCAGGCCGCCCACCGCGTCCAGCCAGAAGTGGTTGGCGGTCGCGACGATCACCACGAGCGTCAGGACGGGGTAGAGGACGCCCAGCGCCTTCACCCACAGGGGCCGGGCGAGCAGCACGATGAGCACACCGCACCAGGCGGACCAGCCGATGTGCATCGAGGGCATCGCGGCGTACTGGTTGGAGACGTTGGCCATGTTGCCCGAGGCCATCGAACCCCAGGTGTCGTGCACGATGACCGTGTCGATGAAGTCACCGCCCGTCATGAGCCGGGGCGGTGCGAGCGGGTACAGATAGTAACCGAGCAGGGCGACGCCCGTCGTGGCGAACAGCGCGGTGCGGGCGGCCGCGTAGCGGCCGGGCTGGAACCGGTAGAGCCACACCAGTACACCGATCGTCACGACGAAGTGCAGGGTGGCGTAGTAGTAGTTCATCGAGACGATGAGCCACGTCACGCTGTTGATCGCGTGGTTCCAGCTCTCCTCGAAGGCCAGTCCGAGGCCGGACTCCAGGTCCCAGACCCAGTGCGCGTTCTTCATGGCGACCGTCTCGTGCTCGGGCACCGCGTTGCGGATCATCGAGTACACGAAGTAGCTGACGCCGATGAGGCCGAGCTCGACCCAGATGACCGGGCGCCGGGGGGAACGCCGTCCACGCGCCCACCGGGACCTCGACGACGCTCCGTTGTCAGCCAGCGGACTCGCCGTCGCCACCCCGTCGTCACCCTCGTGTCGCGTTGTCGGTACCCCCATGAGAGGTCAGTCTGCCAGACGGGCCGGTACCGCCGATCATCCTCCGGTCGGGTTCCGGCCGACCCCCGTCATCCGAGAGGTCTACACCGCTCCCAGTGTCTCAGCCCGTCCCCGCGCGCGCAGTCGCGGGCGCCGCCGCCGTGGAGCCGCGGACCACCAGTTCGGGCAGGAACACGAACTCCCCGTGCGGTGCGGGGGTGCCGCCGATCTCCTCCAGGAGCGCGCGGACGGCCGCCTGCCCCATGGCGTTGACCGGCTGCCGGATCGTCGTCAGCGGGGGATCGGTGAAGGCGATCAGCGGGGAGTCGTCGAAGCCGATGACGGAGACGTCGCCGGGCACGGTGAGCCCGTGCTGCCGGACGGCCCGGATCGCGCCGAGGGCCATCATGTCGCTGGCGCAGACCACGCCGGTGCAGCCCCGCTCCAGCAGCGCGCCCGTCGCCGCCTGCCCGCCCTCCAGTGTGTACAGCGAGTGCTGGACGAGCGCCTCGGCGTCCGGTCCGCTCAGCCCGAGCTGCTCCTCCACGGCGTGCAGGAAGCCCTCGATCTTGCGCTGGACGGGGACGAACCGGGCCGGGCCGAGCGCCAGCCCCACGCGTTCGTGGCCGAGCGAGACGAGGTGGGTGACCGCGAGCCGCATCGCCGCCCGGTCGTCGGGGGAGATGAACGCCGCCCGGACCTTCGGCGAGAAACCGTTGATCAGGACGTACGGGACGCCCTGGCCGCGCAGCTTCTCGTAGCGCTGCATGTCGGCCGTGGTGTCCGCGTGCAGCCCCGAGACGTAGATGATCCCCGCCACACCGCGTTCGACGAGCATCTCGGTCAGCTCGTCCTCGGTGGAGCCGCCGGGCGTCTGGGTGGCGAGGACCGGGGTGTAGCCCTGGCGGGTCAGCGCCTGGGCGATGACCTGCGCGAAGGCGGGGAATATGGGATTCTCCAGCTCCGGCGTGATCAGCCCGACGAGCCCGGCGCTGCGCTGCCGCAGCCGGGCCGGGCGCTCGTACCCCAGGAGGTCGAGCGCCGTCAGGACGGATTCGCGGGTGGCAGCGGCGACTCCCGGCTTGCCGTTCAGGACCCGGCTGACCGTCGCCTCGCTGACCCCCGCCTGGGCTGCGATGTCAGCTAGCCGTGCGGTCACAGCAACGGACTGTACCGGCCGGACCGCGTCGCGCGCACCGCCCCGTCCCGCCGGGGCGGGGGAGGCGCGGGCGGGGCGCGGGCTCAGCGGGCGACGGGCCAGTCCGGCAGGACGGAGGTGCTCCAGGTCTCGGCGGTCTCCGCGAGGGCCTCCTCGGGCGGCTGCGTGCCCCGCAGGATCGCCTCCCACCGGGGCTCGAACGTCGCGAGCAGCTCGGCGCCCTCGGGTACCGACAGCCGGGGCACGCAGGTGGTGCTGGCGAAGTAGAAGGAGTTGCGGATCGGGTCGGACAGCACCTGGCGGGTGTAGGCGGCCTTGCGCGTCGGCAGCAGGCTCAGCTTCAGCGCGAGCTCCTCCTGCTGCTCGGCGGCCGTCATGAAGCCGACGAACAGCCGCGCGGCCTCCGGGTGCTCCGTGCCGGCGGAGACGACGAGGTTGTGGCCGCCGGTGGGGGAGCCGCGCTCGCCCGTCGAGCCGGCCGGGACGGGCGCGATGCCCAGGTTCTCGCGGTCGTCGAAGGCCGCGCCCTCGAATATGCCGGTCGTCGCCCAGGGACCGTCGAAGATCATCGCGACCTCGCCGCGCTGGAAGGCCGACTGCATCGCCCCGTAGGCGTCCTCGGCCGGGGGCTTGCGGGCGGCGCCGGAGTCGACGAGGTCGGCGGCGGTGGAGGCGGCCCGCACGGAGGCGTCGTCCGCGACGGTGATGCGTGCCAGCTCCGGGTCGAGGAGGTCGGAGCCCTCGCCGTAGAGGAAGGGCAGCGCGTAGTACGGGTCGGTGTTGAGGGCGATGCCGTCGACACCCGTCGTCTCCTTGATCGTCAGCGCCGCGTCCCGCAGCGACTCCCAGGTGTCGGGGGGACGGGTGAGGCCCGCCTCGTCGAAGAGCTCCTTGTTGTACAGGAGCGCGAGGGGGTCGGTGACCTGGGGCGCGCCGTAGGTGCGTCCGTCGAAGGTGACCGAGGCCGTGGTGGTCTCCAGGAAGCCCTCCGGCTCCGGGACGGCCGCGGTGCCGGTGAGGTCGGCCAGCAGTCCGTCCTGCACGAATCCGGCCATCCAGCCGACGTCCGCCCGCAGCACGTCCGGCACCCCGCTCCCGTCCCGCACGGCGTCCCGGTACTGCTGCTGGGCCTCGAAGAAGTCGACGTTCACGTAGTCGACGTCGATCTTCGGGTGCTCCTTCTCGAACTCCGCGACGAGCCGGTGCACGGCGGGCGCCTCGGTCGGCCCCGAGGTGTCCCACCAGGTGACCGAGCCTGTGACGTCCGCCGGATCGCCGTCGTCCGCCGGCCCGCAGCCGGTCGCCGCGAGCGTCAGCGCCAGGGCCGTGACCCCCGCCGCGGCCGCCCGTGAGCGGATTCCGTGACCTCTTCGTCGCCTCATCGATATCTCCCCTTTGCCCGATCGCCCGCTGGGTCCGGAGGAACCTAGCAGCCCTGCAACTCCTTGCGTAAGTGGCTGAAACATGAGTTGCAGAAATTTGCCGCAAGGTCTTTCGGAAAGTTTTCGGCGCTGTTACGTTCCTGGTCAGCCCGGCGCCGCCGAGAGCGGCCGAGAGGAAGCGGTCAGGGCTCCCTCGCGCGGGCCCACCACCCTTGGAGGACTTTCATCATGCGGCGTGGCATAGGAACCACCGCACTCGTGGCGGCGCTGGCTCTTGCGGCAACGGCTTGCGGAAGCGGCGACGGCGGAAGCGGCGACGGCAGCGGGAGCGGCACCGGCTCGGGCGAGCTCTCGGGCACCGTCACCTTCTGGGACACCTCGAACGAGGCCGAGAAGGCCGTGTTCAAGGCGATCGCCGAGGACTTCGAGAAGAAGCACCCCAAGGTGGACGTCACGTACGTGAACATCGGCTTCGACGACGCCCAGAACAAGTTCAAGAACGCCGCCAACGCCGGCGAGGCGCCCGAGGTCATGAGAACCGAGGTCGCCTGGGTCTCGGACTTCGCCAGCCTCCAGCTCATCGAGCCGCTGGACGACGTCGTCGAGGACCAGGACGACTACCTGCCGCAGCCCTGGGGCTCGACCCAGTACGACGGCACCACCTACGCCCTGCCCCAGGTGACCGACACCCTCGCCCTCTTCTACAACAAGGCCCTGCTGGAGAAGGCGGGCGTCGAGGTGCCCACCTCCGTCGAGGAGTTGAAGGACTCGGCGGACGCCATCAAGGAGGAGGCCGGCGTCACGCCGCTCTACCTGCGCGGTGACGACTCCTACTGGTTCCTGCCCTACATCTACGGCGAGGGCGGCGACCTGGTGGACGCCGAGGCCAAGGAGGTGACGGTCGACGGCCCCGCCGGAGTCGCCGCCTTCGAGACCATCAAGGAGCTGCTCGACGAGGGCGTCGCCGAGACCGACCTCACCGACGGCTACGCCAACCAGGAGAAGGCCTTCAACAACGGCGACGTCGCCATGATGGTCAACGGCCCCTGGGCCATCGCCGGCACCCTCGCGGGCGACCAGTTCAAGGACGCCCCGGACAACCTCGGCGTCGCCCCCGTCCTGGCCGGCAGCGAGGGCCAGGGCGCCCCGCAGGGCGGCTGGAACCTGTCCGTCTACGCGGGCACCGACCCCGACAACATGGACGCGGCCAAGGAGTTCGCCAGGTACATGTCCTCCGCCGAGGTGCAGCAGCGCACCACCGAGGAGCTGAGCCTCCTGCCGACCCGCGGCTCCGTCTACGAGGAGGAGTCGGTCAAGGACAACCAGATGGTGCAGTTCTTCAAGCCGGCCGTCGACAAGGCCGTCCAGCGCGCCTGGATCCCCGAGGCCGCCTCCCTCTTCGATCCGCTGAACAAGGAACTGGCCAAGGTCGTCAAGGACGCGGCCACCCCGCAGGAGGCCGCCGACTCGACGGCCGACCAGTACCGCGACCTGCTCGAAGGCTGGAAGTAGGCGCCGGGCCGGGCCGGGTCGGGACGCAACGGAAGGGCTGACGAAGGACCATGGCTGTCGACACCGGTCAGCCGGTGACGGAGGCCGCGGGCGGTGGCACCACCGCCCGCGGCCCTCGGCGCGGGCACGACGAGAGGACACCGGGACGCATGCGGCGTGCGCTGTCCAAGCACTGGTACGCGTGGACGATGATCGCCCCGGTCGTCATCGTGATCGGCGTGATCATCGGATACCCGCTCGCGCGGGGCGTCTACCTCTCGATGACGAACGCCGACGAGCGCAACGTGGAGCGCACCATCGGCGCCCGCACGCTGGAGGCGACCTACGAGTTCGTCGGCTTCGACAACTACGTCGAGGTGCTGACGGGCGACGCGTTCTGGGGCCGGATGGGCTGGACGATCCTGTGGACGGTCTCCTGCGTCACCCTCACCTTCGCCATCGGCCTGGCCCTGGCCAACATGCTCAACCGCAAGGTCAGGGCCCGCGCGCTCTACCGCGTCCTGCTGATCCTGCCGTGGGGCGTGCCCGCCTTCGTCTCGATCTTCGCCTGGCGGCTCCTCTTCAACGACGACGGCGTCTTCAACGGCGTCCTGACCGGCGGCGGCGTCGAGGGCGTCACCTGGCTGGAGGACCCGACCTGGGCCAAGATCGCCGTCATCGCGGTGAACGTCTGGCTCGGCGTCCCCTTCATGCTCGTCGCCACCCTCGGCGCGCTCCAGTCCATCCCCGGCGAGCTGTACGAGGCCGCCGAGATGGACGGCGCCGGACCCTGGCAGCGGTTCACCAACATCACACTGCCCAGCATCCGCACGGTCAGTTCCACGGTGATCCTGCTGAGCACCATCTGGACGTTCAACATGTTCCCTGTGATCTTCCTGCTCACCCAGGGCGGGCCCTACGGCTCCTCCGAGATCCTC
This sequence comes from Streptomyces chumphonensis, assembly GCF_014779715.1. GTDB lineage: Bacteria > Actinomycetota > Actinomycetes > Streptomycetales > Streptomycetaceae > Streptomyces > Streptomyces chumphonensis. Next base: position 652,280 of record NZ_JACXYU010000001.1, on the reverse strand, counting down.
GTGACCGAGGCGTTCAACCTCGCCTTCGTCCGCAGCCCGCGGGACTTCGCCGGCTCCGCCACCTGGGGCGTGCTCATCCTGCTGATCCTCATGATCTTCGCGGTGTTCTACCGCCGTTCGCTCCGCAAGCAGGGAGAGGTGTGGTGACCGAGATGCCGAACCACGCGACCGACACGGGACCGGCGACTCCGGCCGAGGCCACGACGCCCGGCCGCGCCGTCCCCGCCACGCCGCCCCCGGGACCCGGGGGGAAGCGCGTCCGCAAGCGGGGCGAACGCGGCCCGCTCGCCTCGCTCGCCCTGCACCTGGGGCTGCTCGCCGCCGTCGTCGTCGCCGTCTTCCCGCCGTTCTGGCTGCTGGTGACGTCGTTCAAGCCGCGCAACGAGGCCTTCGGACTGGACCTGGTCAAGGACTTCACCACCGAGAACTACACGCACGTCCTGGGTGAGACGGCGTTCCTCACCTGGTTCGGCAACTCCGTGCTCGTCGTCGTGCTGACCGTCGCCTTGGGCGTGTTCATCGCCTCGACCACCGGCTACGCGCTCAGCCGCTTCAAGTTCCCCGGCATGCGACCGCTGCTGTGGACGCTGCTCATCACCCAGATGTTCCCGGTGGCCGTGCTGATCGTGCCGCTGTACAACCTGATGGCCAAGTTCCAGCTGCTCAACCAGCCCATCGGCCTGGTCATCACCTACCTCACGATCGCCGTGCCGTTCTGCGCCTGGATGATGAAGGGCTTCTTCGACACCATCCCGATCTCCATCGACGAGTCGGGGCGCGTGGACGGCCTGAGCCCGTTCGGCACGTTCTGGCGGCTCGTGATGCCGCTGGCCAAGCCCGGCATCGCCGTCACCGGCTTCTACAGCTTCGTCACCGCCTGGGCCGAGGTCGCCTACGCCTCCGCGTTCATGACCGGCGAGGACGAACTGACCCTCGCACGCGGCCTCCAGACCTTCGTCAACCAGTACACCCAGGACTGGGGCTCCATGACGGCCGCCGCCGTGCTCATCGCGGTGCCCGCCGCCCTCGTCTTCGGGTTCGCCCAGCGCTACCTGATCTCGGGCATGACCGCCGGCGCCGTCAAGTCCTGACGCGTCCGGTGCCCTCGACGCGCCTCACCCCCACCCGTTCACGACACCCAGGGATGACATGACCCAGCACCTCGCCGCACCTGAGACCGGCACGGCCGCCGACCGCGACCGCCGCCCCGGCTGGTGGCGCGACGCCGTCATCTACCAGGTCTATCCGCGCTCCTTCGCCGACGGCAACGGGGACGGCATGGGCGACCTGCCCGGCATCCGCCGTCGGCTGCCCCACCTCGCCGAACTCGGCGTCGACGCCGTCTGGCTGAGCCCCTTCTACGCCTCGCCGCAGGCCGACGCCGGCTACGACGTGGCCGACTACCGCGCCATCGACCCGATGTTCGGCGACCTGCACGACGCCGACGCGCTCATCCGCGACGCCCACACCCTCGGGCTGCGCGTCATCGTCGACCTCGTGCCCAACCACTCCTCCGACCAGCACGACTGGTTCCAGCGCGCCCTGCGCGAGGGCCCCGGCTCCCCGCTGCGCGACCGGTACCACTTCCGCCCCGGCAAGGGCGAGGACGGCGCACAGCCCCCCAACGACTGGGAGTCCATCTTCGGCGGGCCCGCCTGGACCCGCACGAAGAACCCCGACGGGACGCCCGGCGACTGGTACCTGCACCTCTTCGCCCCCGAGCAGCCCGACTTCGACTGGGACCACCCCGCCGTGCGCGACGAGTTCCGCTCGGTGCTGCGCTTCTGGCTGGACATGGGCGTCGACGGCTTCCGCATCGACGTCGCGCACGGCATGGTCAAGGCCCCCGGCCTGCCGGACATGGGCCACGGCGAGCAGCTCAGGCTGCTGGGCAACCAGGTGCTGCCCTTCTTCGACCAGGACGGCGTCCACGAGATCTACCGCTCCTGGCGGCTCATCCTGGAGGAGTACGGCGGCGACCGCATCGGCGTCGCCGAGGCCTGGACGCCCAGCGCCGACCGCACCGCGCTCTACCTGCGCCCCGACGAGCTCCACCAGGCGTTCAACTTCCACTACCTGAACGCCTCCTGGGACGTCGCGGAGCTGCGCGGCGTCATCGACGAGTCGCTGGACTCCCTGCGTCCCGTGGGCGCCGCCACCACCTGGGTGCTGTCCAACCACGACGTCGTGCGGCACCGCACCCGCCTGGGCGGCGGCCTCCCCCGCGCCCGCGCCGCGAGCCTGCTCATGCTGGCCCTGCCCGGCTCGGCCTACGTCTACCAGGGCGAGGAGCTGGGGCTGCCGGAGGTCACCGACCTGCCCGACGAGGTGCGCCAGGACCCGTCGTTCTTCAAGTCCAACGGCCAGGACGGCCTGCGCGACGGCTGCCGCGTCCCGATCCCGTGGACGCGCACCGGTCCCTCCCTCGGCTTCGGCGACGACGGCAGCTGGCTGCCCCAGCCCGCCGAGTGGGCCGCCCTCAGCGTCGAGGCCCAGACCGGCGACCCGGACTCCACCCTGGAGCTGTACCGCACGGCCCTGCGCATCCGCCGCGAGCACCCCGACCTCGGCGCGGGCGACGCCGTCACCTGGCTCGACGCCCCCGCCGGCGTCCTGGCCTTCCGGCGCGGCGCCTTCGTCTGCACGGTCAACACGACGACCGCGCCGGTGACGCTGGCCGAGATCCCCGGCCGCGTCCTGCTGGCCAGCGGCCCCTACGCCGACGACGGCGTCCTGCCGGGCGACACCACGCTGTGGTGGAGCGCATGAGTGTCATCGAGCCGGGCGCGGCCGTCGCGCCCGCCCGGCTCGCCGACATCGCGGCCCAGGCCCGGGTCAGCGAGGCGACGGTCAGCCGCGTCCTCAACGGCAAGGCGGGGGTGGCCCCGGCCACCCGCCAGCGGGTGCTGGCCGCGCTGGACGTCCTCGGCTACGAGCGGCCCGTGCGGCTGCGGCAGCGCAGCGCGGGCCTGGTCGGTCTCGTCATCCCGGAGCTGACCAACCCGATCTTCCCGGCCTTCGCCCAGGTCATCGAGCAGGCCCTGGCCGGGTACGGCTACACGCCGGTGCTCGGCACGCAGATGCCCGGCGGCGTCACCGAGGACGAACTCGTCGACCAGCTCGTCGAACGCGGCGTCACCGGCATCATCTTCATGTCCGGCCTGCACGCCGACCTCTCCGCCTCGCCCGACCGCTACGCGCGGCTCGCCGGGCGGGGCGTGCCGTTCGTCTGCATCAACGGGTACAACGAGCGCATCAAGGCGCCCTTCGTCTCCCCGGACGACGGCGCCGCCGCCCGCATGGCCGTGCGCCACCTGGCCGAACTCGGCCACCGGCGCGTCGGCCTGGCCGTCGGACCCACGCGTTTCGTTCCCTCGCTGCGCAAGACGGACGCCTTCACGGCCGCCGCCGCCGAGGCCGGCCTGCACGGCCGCGTCGAGCACACCCTCTTCACCGTCGAGGGCGGGCACGCGGCCGCCGGTGCCCTGCTGGAGGCGGGCTGCACCGGCATCGTCTGCGGCAGCGACATGATGGCCCTCGGCGCGGTGCGGGCCGCCCGCGAACGCGGCCTGGACGTCCCCGGCGAGGTGTCGGTGATCGGCTACGACGACTCGGAGCTGATCGCCTTCACCGACCCGCCGCTGACCACCGTCCGCCAGCCCGTCCGCGCGATGGCCCACGCGGCCGTGCAGTCGCTCCTGGAGGAGATCGGCGGGGACCCGGTGCCGCGCACCGAGTTCGTCTTCCAGCCCGAACTCGTCGTCCGCGCCTCCACCTCCCTCGCCCCCTCCTGACCCCGCCGCGCCCCGGCCCCCGGACCGCGGACCCCGTCCGACGTCCGGGGGTTGTTCGCCCGATCGCCCTCGTGGCTAGGATGAGACCTGTCTGACCAGTGGCTTGGCAGGCCGTTGCGATGGTGCTGTGCCGGGTGGGGACCGCGGAGGGGGATCATGGGCACGGAGCGCCGACGTGCGCGTACGGGGATACCGGAGCTGTCGGGAGAGCTGCGGAGACTACGCGGGGAGAGCGGTCTCACGCTCGCCGCGCTGGCCCGCCGCACCAGTTACAGCAAGTCCTCCTGGGAGCGCTACCTCAACGCCAAGGCATTGCCGCCCGAGCAGGCCGTCATCGCCTTCGCCCGCGCCACCGGCGCCAGTCCGCACGCGCTGCTGGCGCTGCGCGGTCTGGCGGAGCGGTCCGAGGAGGAGCCGGACACCGGGGAGGACGAGGCTCCGCAGGACGTCCGGGACGGGGAGCAGCCCGCGTCGGCCGACGACGTGGGCGGCGCTCCCGCGGACGCGTCACCCGACGAGGCGCCGCCGCCCGCCGACGTCCCGGAGCGGGACCACGTGGCGCGGACCGCGCCCCCGCCGGCGGCCACCGGCGTCACCGGTCCGATGGCCCGGCTGCGCCGACGACCCCGGGCCGTCCTGATCGCGGCCGTCGCCGGGGTCGCCGCCCTCAGTTTCACCGCCGGGCTGCTCCTGGGCCGGCTGCCCGGCGGCTCGGAGGCCACCGGCACGTCCGGGACGGTCGACGCGGTCGGGGCGATCGGCGCGTCCGAGGAGGGCAGCCCCCAACTGCCGGGCTGCACCGACTTCGAGTGCCGGGCGCAGGACCCGCAGCGGCTGGGCTGTCACATCGGCGTCTGGACGGCGGCCCTCACCGTCGTGGAGGGGGCGCACGTCGAACTGCGCTACAGCCCCGCCTGCCGCGCCGCCTGGTCCCGGGTCACCGAGGCCGAGGTCGGGGACGTCGCCCGGGTCGAGGGGGAGGACGGTGTCGCCCAGGAGCGGGCGATCCGGTACGACGGGGACACCTACTCACCGATGGTCGAGGCCCCCTTCCCCGGTGCGGTGCGGGCCTGCGCGCTGCTGCTGGACGGGCGGGAGGTCTGCACGGACCGGGGCGGGAACTCCCCGCTGCCGGTCGAGCCCGAGGACGAGTCCGTGCGCGACGGCTGATCCCGACCCGCCGTGCGGACGCCCCCCTCCGGCGTCCGCACGGCGGTCGAGCCCCGGCGGATCAGCGGATCAGCCGTGGTAGGTGGCGTCCCAGTGGCTGCCCTCACGGGCGTAGACGTCGCCGGTGCCCGCCCGGTACAGCGCCGCTCCGTCGGACCGCCGACCCAGGTAGGTGAAGGTGTTGGTGATGTAGGAGCTGACGCAGGAGTACGGCGCGAAGTCGATCTTGTAGCCGTTCCAGTGGCTGTAGGTGCCGCTCGCGTGGCCGGTCTCGGTGCCGCCCGTGATGTGCACCGAGCAGCCGCTCGCCCGCTTGAGCGCGATGACGCCCTCGGCGCTGGTGCGGCGCAGCTGGTCGAACGAGGTGCAGGTGCGGGTGTGGCGGTCCGAGCAGTTGCCCGAGGAGGACCAGGCGATTCCCGCCGAGGTGAACATCGAGGCGGCCTGGCTGTGCGTCAGCTTCTCGTCCGAGCCGCCGGAGCCGCCGCCCGAGACCAGGGCACGCCAGGTGTTCGGGCCGATGATCCCGTCCACGGACAGGCCCTCGGCGTTCTGGAAGTCCCGGGTGGCGGCGTCCGTGCCGGGGCCGAAGTCGCCGTCCACCGCGAGACCGTGGCCGTGGCTGTTGAGCAGGACCTGGGCCGCCTTCACGGCGCTGCCGTCGCTGCCGCCGGACACCGTGACGACCAGCTCGGGCCAGGTGGCCGGCCCGACGTACCCGTCGGCGGTGAGCCCCCGGGCGCTCTGGAACTCCTCGACCTTGGCCGTCGTGGCGGGGCCGAAGTCGCCGTCCGCCGTGGTGCCGTGGCCGTGCGCGGTGAGCAGGTGCTGGACGGCGGTCACGCGCGGGCCGCTGCTGCCGCCGCCGACCACGGGCCAGTCGGCGGCCTGCGCGGCGGGAGCGGAGAGCAACGTCGCGAGGACGGCGGTCAGTACCGCCGCGACGACGGCGGGGAGGCGTCTCATGCGCACTTCTTTCTCTGCGTTTTTTTCGAACGCCGCTCAGTCTCGACGACCCGCGCCCGAGCCCCGCCGTCCCCATGCCAACGCGGGAAATCGGGGGACGGAAACTTCCCTCCCCAGCCGCTGACCTGCGAAGACGATGCCCGGCGCGGGACGCGGCCGGGACGCGGGACGCCGTCGGCCGGGACACCGGCGAGTGGTCCGCCGCCGGGACGCGGGCAACGGCCGGTCGGGGGGCGCCCGATGGGCCGCCTGAGGGTCGTTCGACCGTCACCGCACCGTGAGAACCCCCTGTACGTTCCTCTCGCCGCGCCCACTCCTCGCCCTCCCCCCCCACGCGAACGACGTGGACCCGTGGTGCCACCCGCCCCGTCACCGGCCGATCGCGCCGGCTTCCCGCGGCCCCACGCGGCCCGAGGGGTGGACCGACCGCACTCATCCGCCTGCCCGCGCCCGGGCACGGTCCGGCGTGCGCGGGGCCCGCCCCCGTCCGCGACGGAACCGGCTCACCGAACCAGGGAGTTGCTGACCTTCCATGGCACACAGACCAGCCCCGAGCCGCAGGCTCGGACGGGCAGCGGCGGCGCTGCTGTCGGTGGTGGTCCTCGCGGTGGCCGTGCCGTCGGGCACCGCCGCGACCCCACCGGTCGCCCCCGCCGACGCCTGCTACACGTGGGACCGGACCCTGAGCCAGGGGATGACGGGGGAGGACGTCACCGAACTCCAGGTCCGCGTGGCGGGCTACCCGGGATACGGCAAGACCCTCACCGTCGACGGTGAGTTCGGCCCCGCGACCGAAGCGGCCGTCAGACGCTTCCAGGCCGCCTACGGGCTCGACGCGGACGGCATCGCCGGTGCGCAGACCTTCGCCCGGATCTACGACCTCCAGAGCGCCGACTGCTCCCCGGCGCACTTCACCTTCGACGAGCTCAACGGCTGCAACGCCGACTACAGCGGCGGTGCCGTCGCCGCCGCCGAGGCCCGCGAGAACACCCGGCGCGTCATGTGGAAGCTGGAGGCGCTGCGGCACGCCCTCGGCGACCAACCCGTCACCGTGACCGGCGGGTTCCGCTCCACGGCGTGCAACACCGACCAGGGCGGCGCCGCCGACAGCCGCCACCTGTACGGCGACGCGGCCGACCTGGCCGCCCAGCCGCACGCGCTGTGCACCCTGGCCGAGCAGGCCCGCCACCACGGCTTCACCGGCGTCGTCGGCCCCGAGGACGCCGCGGGGGACAGCGGGCACACCGCGCGCCTGCACCTCGACGGCCGGGCCGAACGCACCTGGTCCGCACCGGTCTGCGCCACCACGGACTTCGACGGCGACGGCGTGCAGGACACCGCGATCGCCGACCCGGAGGCCGAGGTCTCCGGCGCACAGGGCGCCGGGCTCGTCCGGATCGTGCACGGTGACGGAGCCACCGCCGAGCTCTCCCGCGCCACCCCGGGCGTCCCCGGGGGCGCGCGGCCGGGCGAGGGCTACGGCAGCGCGCTCGCGGTGTACGACGAGAACCAGGACGGCTACGACGACCTCGTGATCGGCGTCCCCCACGCGGACGTCGCGGGCCAGGCCGACGCCGGCGTCGTGCACGTCGTGTACGGCGGCGCCGACGGCCTGGGCTCGGGCGGGGCCGCGCGCGAGCTCGTCCAGGGCCAGGGCGGCGGCAGCATCGGCGCCTCGGGGGCCGAGGCGGGCGACTGGTTCGGCCACGCGCTCGCCGCCGGGGAGACCGCCCAGGGCGAGCCCTACCTGCTGATCGGCGTGCCGGGCGAGGACCTCGGCTCCGTGCGGGACGCCGGCTCCGTCCACTACCTGCGCGGCAACGTGAACGTGGCGGTGCACCAGGACAAGCCCGGCGTCGCCGGGGTCGTCGAGCCGGACGACCGGTTCGGCTACGCGGTGGCCGCGACCGGCCACCACCTCGCGATCGGCGCGCCCGGCGAGGCCATCGGGACGGCCGCGTTCTCCGGCGGCACGCAGGTCCTCAGCCACACGCTCAGCGGGCACGGCATCCCGACCCCGCTGACCGGTCTCGACCAGGACAGCGAGGGCGTCGGCGGCGTCGCCGAGCCCGGGGACCGCTTCGGGGCGGCGCTGGCGATGACCGCGTACCGGCCCGAGGGGGAGACCGGCCCGAGCCACTCGGTGATCGCCGTGGGAGTGCCCGGGGAGAACATCGCCGGGGCCGAAGCGGCGGGCCGGGTCGTGCTGCTGGAGGTCACGGCCTCCGGAGCCGTCTCGCAGCGCGGCGAGCTCAGCCAGGACGCCGCGGACGTCATCGGGGACAGCGAGGCGGGCGACCAGTTCGGCCAGCACCTGTCCCTGGTGAACCTCGCACCGCACGCCCCCGCGAACGCCGAGAGCGTGACGGTGGCGGTCGGCGTCCCCGGTGAGGACCTGGCGGGCATCCGGGACACCGGCGCCGTCCAGGTCTTCACCCTGGCCGGCACACCGGGCGCGACCGACCGGTGGATCCAGGCCGGCCGGATGGGGCTGCCGGGACCGTACGGCCTGCGGGAGTACGTCGGCTCCAGCCTGTCCGCCACGACCGGCCACCTTCACATCGCCACGCCCTACGGCGCGGCCGAGCGGCACGGCGTGCACGCCCTGCCGTGGGGCAACGTCCTCGCGGGCGGGAGCGAGGCGGCCGTCAGTTGGAAGCCCGGCGAGGGCGGTCTGCCCGCCGAGCGGCGGGCGTTCGGCGCGGTGGTGCGCTGATGACCGGCGGACACCCCCGAGACCCCCGAGACGACACCGCGACGACCCCGGGAAGCACCCCAGTGACCAGACAGCGCCCCACGGGCCGCCGGCGCGGGCGGTTCGGCTCCACGACGCGCACCGCGCTGACGGCCGCCACCGCCCTCGCCGTCCTCGGCACCGGCATGACCACGCTGCCCACCGGACCGCCCGCCGCCCCGACCGCGTCCGACTCGGCCTCGGCGGCCGAGCGCGAGGCCCGCGCCGAGGCGACGCGGAGCGGGGAACGCGTGCAGGTGACGGAGTTGAACGAGGAGCGCCGCACGGTCTTCGCCAACCCCGACGGCACCTTCACCGCCGTCGAGTACACCGAGCCCGTCCGGACGGTGCGGGACGGCGCCTGGGTCGACGTCGACGCGACGCTGACCCGGCGCGAGGACGGCGGCTGGTCGCCGAAGGCGTCCACCGTGGAACTGGAGTTCTCCGGCGGCGGCGACGGTCCGTTCGCCCGGATGCGTACGGCCGGACGGGAGTTCTCCCTCACGTGGCCCGGCGGGGAACTGCCCGAGCCGCGTGTCGAGGGGGACAGCGCCACCTACGAGGAGGTGCTGCCCGGCGTCGACCTCGTGGCCCGGGCCGAGACCGACGGCCTGGGGCACCTGCTCGTCGTCAAGTCCGCCGAGGCCGCCGCCCAGCCGGAGCTGAAGCGGATCGAGATGGGACTCGGCACCCGGGGGCTGAGCGTCGAGGAGGACGCGTCCGGTGCCCTGCGCGTGGTGGACTCCGCCGTCGGCGGCACCGTCTTCGAGGCCGGCGCGCCGGTGATGTGGGACGCCGCCGCGCCGCACGGCCCCGACACCACGACCGGTTCCGACGCCACCCCGGCGTCCGCCACCCCGGCGTCCGCCACCGTGACGCCGGCCTCCCTGCGGTCCGGCACCGACGACGCCGCCACCGACGCCGCCGCCGAGGACGCCGCCCTGCGCGGCCCCGGCGACGGCGGGCGGACGGCACCGGTGGACATCGAGGTCACCGACGAGGCGCTGGCCCTCGTCCCCGACCGGGACCTGCTCACCGGCGAGGACACCGTCTTCCCCGTCGTCATCGACCCCATCCAGAAGACCGTGAACCGCTCGGCCTGGACGAACGTGATGTCGGGCAAGCCGTCCGCGCAGAGCTGGAAGTACTCCGGCGACCAGGGCGTCGGCCGCTGCCCGACCAACTACAACCCGGTGGGCTGCAACGGGATCGGTGTGCGCCGGGCGCTGTTCACCCTGCCGGTGTCCGGCTTCCGGGGCAAGCAGATCCTGGGGGCCACCTTCTCGGCCCGCGTGGCCCACGTGTACTGGGCCGACGCGAAAGCCGAACCGATCCGCCTCTACCGGATCGGCGGGAAGAACTACAAGGTCACCTCGGGCAGCGACTGGTCCAACACCAAGGACGACTGGGCCGACTACCTCGCGACGGTGGACCGGAAGATCTCGCCGACGTCCTGCTCCAGCCAGGCCAACCTGCACTTCGAGGGCGGCGAGCTGACCACCGAGGTGCAGGCCGCCGCCGACGGCGACTGGTCCTCCCTCTCCCTCGGCCTGCGCACCACGGACGAGGGCCGCTACGAGGAGTGGAAACGCGTCTGCGGCAACGCCTACCTGTCCGTGCGGTACAACACTGCGCCCGAGCAGGTCGACCACACGCTGATGTCCTCCGACCCCGGCGGCGCCTGCGTCTGGGGCGCGGACCGGCCCTACGTCGAGCGGCCCCCCGTCCTGCGCGCCGAGGCCCGCGACCCCGACCACACCTCGTCCCGCACCGACAAGGTCAAGATGCGGTTCAAGGTGACCTGGCAGAACGCCTCGGGCGTCGATGAGACGTACACGTACGACACGCCGTACAAGGCCCCCAACCCCGGCACGACCTTCTCCCACGAGGTGCGGGAGACGATCCCGGAGAACACCGTCGTGTACTGGTCCGCACGGGCCTACGACGGCGACGCGTGGGGCCCGTGGAGCTACGACAGCACCCCGCAGCGCTGCGAGTTCGTCTACGACACCACCCGGCCCGGCGCACCCGACGTCGACTCCGAGCAGTACCCGGACGACGGGATCTGGCACCACGGCGTCGGCACGCCCGGCACCTTCACCTTCACCCCCAACCCCGACGACGCCGGCCCCGGCAGCGACGTCGTGGAGTACCGCTACGCCTTCGACGGCGAGCCCATGCAGGCCCTCGCCCCCGAACAGCCCGGCGGCCCGGCCTCGGTGACCCGCACCCCGCAGACGGCGGGTCGGCACTGGGTGACGGTGGAGGCGTACGACAAGGCGAACAACTCCAGCACCCGGGCGCAGCACGAGTTCCTCGTCACCGACGGCGAACCGGCCGCCGGGCAGTGGAACCTGGCCGACACCCCGGGCGCACCGGACGCACACGACGAGTCCGGCCGCCACCCGGCGACCGCCGGCGCGGGCGTCACCTTCGGGGTCCCGGGCCCCGGCAGCCACGCCGACTACGCCGCACGCCTGGACGGCACCGGCGACGCCTACCTGGACGCCGGGGACACCGTCGTCGACACCGCCGAGGGCTTCACCGTCAGCGCCTGGGTCCGCCCGGCCTCCCTCGACCGGGACATGACGGTCGTCAGCCAGGACGGCACCGGCGAACCCGGCTTCGTCCTCGGCTACGACGCGGCGGCCGGGAGCTGGACGTTCTCCACCCCCGTCTCCGACGTCGACTCCCTCGGCCGCTGGGAGGTCACCGCCGGCGTCACCCCCGTCGTGGACGCCTGGACGCTGCTGACCGGCGTCTACGACGCCCAGGCCACCGGCGGGCCCACGCTGCGGCTGTACGTGAACGAGCAGGCCCAGGGCAGCGCCACGCGGCACTCGCCCTGGACGTCCTACGGCCCGCTGCAGATCGGCCGCTCCCTGGACCGCACCGGCTACCGCGACCACTTCCACGGCGACCTGGCCGAGGTGCGGGCCTTCACCCGCGTCCTGCCCGCCGCGCAGGTGGCGGAGCTGATCACCGTCAAGGCCCAGCGCGCGGGCTACTGGATGCTGGACGACGCGGCCGACGGCACGTCAGCCAACGTCCACGACGGCGGTCAGCCGCTGGAACTGGCCGGGAACGCGGCGATCTACCGGCCCACCGACCCGCTCTTCGACGAGGCGGCGCTCGTCGGCGACGGGCACCTGGAGCTGGACGGCTCCGGAGGCCACGCGGCCACCGCCACCCCGCCCGTGGGCGGCGACGCCAGCTTCACCGTCGCCGTCCGGGCCCAGCCCACCACGCTGGACCCGCAGCGGTCCCAGACCGTCCTGTCGCTGCCGGGCGCCGCGGCCGACCGGTTCGCGGTGCGGTACCAGGCCACGACCGGCCAGTGGGAGCTGGAGGTGGCCGAGGAGGACACGGCCGCAGCGGCGACCGTGACCGTCACCGACGACCAGCAACTGCCCACCACCGGCGGCTCCGGCCACCACCTGGCCGTCGTCTACGACGCGTTCGCCAACGAACTGCGGCTCTACGTCCAGGGACAGCTCGCCGACACGGCCATCGCCACCGACACCACGCTGTGGCAGGCCACCGGCGGACTCCAGGTCGGCCGCTCCGCACACGACGGCGGCAGCGAGCACTTCGCGGGAGCCCTGGACGAGGTCCGGGTCTACGCGGGCGCCGCCGACCCCGTCGCCGTCCGGCACATGGCGTCCCTGACCGCCACGCCGGACCTCTGACGCGGCACGGGCGCCGCCGGGACCGGAAGCCACCGGTCCCGGCGCGCGCCCGCACCCGCGCCCTCGCCTCCGTACCGCCCCGCACCGGCAACCCAGGGAGTGGAGACCCAGTGAAGTCCCTCAGAGGACGCTTGCCCGACCGGCGCGTGCCACGCCGCGCGAAGGTCCCGATCGCCGTCGGGCTGAGCCTGGCCGTGGCCACCGGCCTCGTACAGTTCGTCGCCTTCGACGACACCGGCGACGGCCGACCCGACGTCCAGAGCTCCGGCGACCCCGCCGAGGGGAGGAACGCCGAGCCGAAGCCCCGCGCCTCCGACCCGGCGCGGGACGCCGCCGTCACGACCCTGGACGGCGCCGAGTGGCCGCGCGCCGAGAGCGCCACGGTGCCCGTCGGTGCGGAGCCCGGTTCCGGTGAGGCCACCGTGATCGGCGGCCTGCCCGTCACCGTCACGGCCGCCGACGCCGCCGCCACCGACCCCGCCCAGGTCACCGTCTCCTCGCTCGGCCGCGAACGCGCCGCCGAGACGGGCAGCGCGGCCCTGCTCAAGGTCGCCCGCGCCGACGGCGAGGCCGATCCGGCGTCCGTGGAACTGACTCTGGACTACGGCGAGTTCGCCGAAGCCTACGGCGGCGGCTACGGCGCCCGGCTGCGCCTCGTCGAGCTCCCCGAGTGCGCCACGCACGCCACCCCCGGCAGCGCGGAGTGCCCGGAGCTGCCCGAACCGCTGCCCACGCGCAACGACGTCGAGGACCACACCCTGACCGCCACCGTGGCGGCCCACGGCGCCCGGGACGGCCTCTCCACCCAGGCCGGGGAACCCGTGCGGCTGCTCGCCGTCAGCGCGGGCGACTCCTCCGCCCAGGGCGACTACAAGGCCACCAAGCTCTCGCCCTCGGCGGAGTGGTCGGTGGCCAAGTCCTCCGGCGGGTTCTCCTGGAGCTACCCGTTCCGGACGGTCCCGACGCCGGGCGGGCTGAAGCCGAGCATCGGGCTCAGCTACTCCTCGCAGGCCGTGGACGGCCAGACCTCGGTCACCAACAACCAGGGCTCCTGGATCGGCGAGGGCTTCTCCTTCGAGCCGGGCTACATCGAGCGCCGCTACAAGCCCTGCGCCGACGACGGGCACGACACCTCCGCCGAGCAGTGCTGGGCCTTCGACAACGCCACCATGATGCTCGACGGCGCCTCCGGCGAGCTGATCAAGGACGACGACACCGGCGAGTGGCACCTCACCGGTGAGAACGGCGCCCGGATCGAGAAGCTCACCGGCGCCTCCAACGGCGACGACAACGGTGAGCACTGGAAGGTCACCACCACCGACGGCACCGAGTACTACTTCGGGCTCAACCGCCGCCCCGGCTGGTCCTCCGGCGACGAGCAGACCCACTCCACCTGGACCACGCCCGTCTTCGGCGACGACTCCGGCGAGCCCTGCTACGACGCCACCTTCGCCGACGCCCACTGCCAGCAGGGCTGGCGCTGGAACCTGGACTACGTCAAGGACACCCACGGCAACGTGATGTCCTACCTGTACGGCAAGGAGACCAACCACTACGCGCTGAACGGCAAGACGGACGTCGACGGGACGGCCTACACCCGCGGCGGCTACCTCAAGCGCGTCGACTACGGGCAGCGCGACGGGAAGGTCTTCAGCACCGACCCCGCCGCCCGCGTCGTCTTCACCACCGCCGAACGCTGCCTGCCCACCAAGGACTTCGACTGCGCGGCGGGCAAGTTCACCGAGGCCAACGCCGCGCACTGGCCCGACACCCCCGTCGACCGGTACTGCAAGGCCGGCACGAAGTGCGACGTCAGCCAGGCCGCCGCCACCTTCTGGACGCGCAAGCGGCTCACCGGCATCACCACCCAGATGCACACCGGCGGCGGCTCCTACCAGGACGTGGACGCCTGGACGTTCACCCACCTGTTCACCGACAACGGCGACGACTCCAAGACGCTGTGGCTCTCGACGATCGACCACGAGGGCAAGGTCGGCGGCAGCGCCGAGCTGCCGGCCCTGGAGCTCCAGGGCGAACAGCTCGTCAACCGCGTGGACAAGAACGGCGACAACATCGCCCCCTTCCACCGCTTCCGCCTCAGCTCCGTCCTCACCGAGACCGGCACCCAGCTCGACGTCAACTACGCGCCCACCGAGTGCACCGCCGGCGCACTGCCCGAGCCCGGTGAGCAGACCAAGCGCTGCTACCCCGTGCGCTGGGCCCCGCCCGGCCACATCGACCCGATCACCGACTGGTTCCACAAGTACGTCGTCGCCGAGATCATCCAGACCGACCGCACCGGCGGCGCCCGCGACCTCGTCACCCGCTACGACTACCAGGGCCCGGCCGGCTGGCGGCACGGCGAGAAGGACGGCATCACCGACGAGGAGATGCTGACCTGGGACCAGTGGCAGGGCTACGGCAAGGTCACCGTCACCAGCGGCGACGGCCAGACCATGCCCACCCGGATCGACTACACCTTCCTCCAGGGCCTGGACGGCGACAAGAAGCCCGGCGGCGGCACCCGCACCGAAACCGTCACCGACTCCACCGGCACGAGCCACACCGGGCACAAGGAGTACACCGGCTTCGAACTGGAAGCGGCCACCTACGACGGCGACGCGGTCCTCGCCAAGACCATCAGCGAACCGTGGAAGCACGTCACCGCGACCCAGACCAAGCCCTGGAAGACGACGAAGGCCACCCTGGTCCGTCCGCGGACGTCGCGCGGCTTCAAGGCCCTCTCCGACGGCAGCTGGCGCGAGACGAAGTCCACGACGACGTTCGACACCTCCGTCCGCAGCGGCCGTGCGACCAGGATCGAGGAACTCGGCGACCTCTCCACGACCGAGGACGACACCTGCACCCGCCTGTGGTACGCGGACAACCCCGGCCGGAACATGTACGAGGTCCCCTCGCGCAGCGAGAAGGTGGCCGTCGCCTGCTCGGCCACCCCGGACCGCACGACGGACGTCCTCGCCGACGAGCGCACCGCCTACGACGGCGGCGCCTTCGGTGACGCCCCCACGAAGGGCGACCCCACCACCACCGAGCGGATGACGTCCCACGACGGCACCACCGCCACCTACCAGACCACCGGCACCACCGCCTACGACGCCTTCGGCCGCCCCACCTCCCAGACCGACGCGGGCGGCGCGACCACCACCACCGCCTACACCGACACGCACGGCCTCATCGCGAAGACCGAGGTCACCAACGCGCTCGGGCACGTCACCACCACCGACTACGCCCCCGCCTGGGGCCAGTCCCGTGGCCAGACCGACCCCAACGGGCAGCGCACCGACCTCGCGTACGACCCGCTCGGCCGCCTCGTCTCGGTGTGGATGCCGGACCGGGCCACGAGCCAGTCGCCGAGCATCAAGCACTCCTACGCCATCAGCCGGGACAAGCCCGTCGCCGTCAAGACCGAGAAGCTGGAGGTCGGCGGGACCTACGGCGTCGAGTACCAGCTCTACGACGGCCTCCTGCGCCCCCGGCAGAAGCAGACCGAGGGCCCGGGCGGCACCCGCATGGTCGCCGACACCCACTACGACGGCACCGGAAAGGTCTGGAAGACCACCGCCACCTACAACGCCGCAGGCGCGCCCTCGTCGGACCTGCTGCTCGTCTCCGACGGCGAGGTCGGCGCCCAGACGCTCTACACGTACGACGGCCTGGGTCGGCCCACGCGGCAGACGTTCGCCGTCGCCGGGGTGGAGCAGTGGAGCTCCACCACCGACTACGACGGCCAGTACACCCACGTCGACCCGCCCGAGGGCGGCGTGCCGACCACGACCGTCACCAACGCCGCGGGCCAGACCACCGAGGTGTGGCACTGGGACGGCCCCACCCCGAACCCCGGCGGCGGCGCCGGACCGGGCAACGGCTACGACACCACGGCCTACACCTTCACCCCGGCCGGGCGACTGGAGACCGTCACCGACTCCCAGGGCAACACCTGGCGCTACGCCTACGACCAGCTGGGCCGCCAGGTCGAGAACATCGACCCGGACGCGGGCACGTCCACGATGGTCTACGACGAGCTCGACCAGCTCATCTCGAGCACCGACGCCCGAGGCGAGAAGACCTCCACCGTCTACGACGCACTCGGCCGCCCCACCACCACCTGGCAGGGCGACCCGGAGACCGGCACCAAACTCACCGAGACCCGCTACGACCGCGAGGGCTGGCTCGGTAAGGTCTATGCCTCCCTGCGCTACGTCGAGGGTGGCAGTGAATACTTCGGCACCGTCGTCCAGTCCATGGACGACTACTACCGCCCGCTGAAGACCGCCTACCGGGTGCCCGACTCCGAAGGCGCCCTCGCGGGCGTCTACACCTTCACCCAGAGCTACAACCGCGACGGCACCCTCCAGAGCACCGGAATGCCCGCCGCCGGAGGACTGGGAGCGGAGTCCCTCGCCTACGACTACGACGAACTCCAGCGCGCCACCGGCCTGTCGGGCAACGACACGCCCTACGTCAAGGAGACGACGTACTCGCCCACCAGCCTGATCCAGCAGCTCGCCCTGACCATGGACAGCGGCGAGACGCTGTGGCAGACCTACGACTACGAGAAGGGCACCGACCGCCTCACCAGCTCGGTCCTCGACGCCTCCACGCAGCAGACCCCGCTCCGTTCGGCGGACTACTCCTACGACGCGGCGGGCAACATCCTGTCCATCGCGGACCGCGCGGGCGCCGCCCCCGACGTCCAGTGCTTCGCCTACGACACCGGCCGACGCCTCTCCGAGGCGTGGACCCCGGCGGCCGACGCGCAGACGGCCACCGGTTCCGGCACCGTCAGCGGCCAGCTGGCCGGCAGTAGCCCGTCCGCCTGTGACGCCGCCCCCGGCGCCGCACCCCTCGGCGGCCCGGCACCCTACTGGTCGTCCTACACGGTCGACTCCATCGGCAACCGCACCCAGGAGGTCCGGCACGACACCGGCCTCGACCCGGCCCAGGACACCACCCGCACCTACACCTACGGCGAGGGCGACGCCGGTCCCCACGCGGTCACCAAGGTCGTCGAGGACGGCCCCACGGTGGACCAGCAGTCCACCTACGTCTACGACGTGAACGGCAACACCACCCAGCGCGTCATCGGCGGCGACACCCAGACCCTGGAGTGGAACGCCGAGGGCAAGCTGACCAGGACCACCGAGGCGAGCGGCGACGAGGCGAGCTACGTCTACAACGCCGACGGCGACCGCGTCCTGCGGCGCGATGCCACGTCCACCACGCTCTACCTGCCCGGCATGGAGCTGCGGCTCGCCAACGGCTCGACCACGGTCAAGGCCACCCGGTACTACGCGTTCGCGGGCCAGACCATCGCCGTCCGCACCGACGACGGCACGCTCTCCTACCTCGCCGACGACCATCAGGGCACCGCCCAGCTGGCCGTCGACGCCGCGACCGGCCAGGTCTCCCAGCGCCGCTTCAACCCCTACGGCCAGGACCGGGGTTCCCCCACCGGCCAGTGGCCCGGGGAGAAGGGCTACGTCGGCGGCACGATCGACCGCCAGACCGGACTCACCCACATCGGAGCACGCCAGTACGACTCCGAACTGGGCAAGTTCATCTCGGTCGACCCGATCATCGACTACACCGACCCCGAGCAGATCAACGGCTACGCCTACGCCAACAACAGCCCGGTCACCAACTCCGACCCGTCGGGTCTGCTGTGGATCGGCATCGGCGGCGGCCACCCGGTGGCATCCGTCGACTACTGGAGGAACTACGGCGGCTCCAACGATTCCTCGGGGATTCCCGAAGCCAAGGCCGATGTCAGTCGGGCGCAGAACAACTACAACGCCGCCCGGCAGCAGACCGTCGACGCCGCCAAGGAACTCGTCGAGATCGCCAAGGACATCCTCGGCATCAACGCGGCGATGGACTGCTTCTCCAGCGGCGACCTGGCGGCCTGCGGCGAGACCGCGCTCAACATCGCCGGCACCTTCGTCGGCGGCCTGGCGGGCAAGATCCTCGCCAAGTACGGCGCACCCTGGCAGTGGGCGAAGGGCGCCCGCATGGTCAAGCGTGTCTGGGGTCTGCTGGGCGATCTCACCTCGGGTGTCAAGGGGATGTGGAAGCACTCCAAGACGCTCAGCAAGGCCAAGGACAAACTCGCCGCAGCCAAGAAGAAGGCGCGCAAGAACCGCTCGGAAGGAAGCGACGAGCCAGCAGGCGCGGACCGCCCGTCGAGAGCGGAGAGTCCGGACGGTCCGGATGGCGGTAGCTGCCTTATCAACAGCTTCGTCCCCGGCACCCGGGTCCTCATGGCCAGCGGAACCACGCAGCCGATCGAGGACGTGAAGCTGGGCGACAAGGTGATGGCCACCGACCCGGAGACGGGCGCGACCGAAGTTGAGACGGTCACGGCGGAGATCACCGGAACGGGAGCCAAGAACCTCGTCAAGGTCACCCTCGACCTCGACGGTGGCCAGGGCGAGGAGACGGCCTCCGTCACTGCGACAGACGGCCACCCGTTCTGGGTTCCCGAACTGGCGGCTTGGCTTGACGCCACCGACCTCCGAGCCGGTCAGCGGCTTCGCACCAGCGCGGGCACGCACGTCCAGATCGCCTCGGTTGAGCGCTGGACCCAGCAGGCCACGGTCCACAACCTCAGCGTCAGCGACCTTCACACGTACTACGCCCTGGCCGGGCCCCAGCCGGTTCTCGTCCACAACTGCAAACCCAACAAGTGGACGCCCGACGAGAACTACTCGCCGGATGCCATCGAGAATCGCAGAACCGAGTGGGCCCAGCAAGCACGTCTCACCAAGAAGCACGACAGACTTGCACGTGCTGTCGCCTCCGACCCGTCCTACCCGCAGCGCGTGACGAGTGCAGGGCCGGACTTCTGGCGGAACGAGGGAAACGTGCGCAACTGGAAAGACTGGAAGAACTCACCGATCTTTGACGGGGAGGCCATGGGTATGCCTGGCCAAACCCGTGTCATGGTCCACCATAAGAGAGGAGAGATAGCGTGGTTCCCGCTCGACAAGAACGGCGTGCACGACTACAACAATCCGGTCTTCTATAAGTACGCTCGACGCTGGTAACGGGAAGGGATTGGAGTGTACGGAAAGAGCGACGTGGCCTCGGAACTGGTCAAGGGACTGTCCGCCGCAGGGCTCGACCTCGTAGAGGTCGTGGGGGAAGTCGATGATCTCCTCCCCGCGCTGGTGGCGCGGTACGTGACCCAGCTCTTTCCTGAAGACGGGCGGCAGGACGTCCTTCTCCGCCACGGCACCCCCCATCTCACAGCGAGGTTGAATGAGGAATGGGAGCGCACTGCGGTCGCAAGCGGCCTGTTCGGCGACGGGAGGAGTGGCGAACGCACCTTTCTCGTGGGGATCGAGATGAAGGCCGGCACGGCGGACGAAGAGGACATCCCGGCGTACCGGTGGGCCCGCGTGACCCTTTCCGAGGGATGGGACATCGCCGGTGCCGGGTGCGCGTCGGGCGTGCTCGGCACCGGGCGGAACAATCCCACGTTCGCGATGGCCTCAGTGCGCGGGGACGTTCTCATGGTCGCCGGGTACTGGCAGGTGGGCGTCGGCTTCGCGGTGATCTCGCAGCCCGAACACGTCTCGAGGCTGCGAGATCACGCCCGGCGGATCGCGGCGTTCCCACATGTCGAGCCCGCCACGCGTGAATGGGCGGACAGGTGGCTGACCGCCCACCCTCAAAATTGACCGTCGGAGCAGCGATCTGCGGTTCGGTCAGCAGCGCGGAGACCCGCTCATGCGCCGCTGACCGAAGTCGCTGAACCCTATTCGTGGGGGTGCTTTTCCGCAGCCGTCGTGGCGGTGTGCGGCGGGGTGAAGGCGCCCCAGTGGCCGTCGGGGAGCTTGGCGCGGACCGTGACGGTGTGCCGGGTCCCCGGGGTGCCGTCGACGGGGAGTCGGTGGGTGACGCGTTCCTCGGCCTCGTCGGTGTCCCAGACGAGCGTCGCGGCGAACTCCCCGTCGAGGTGGATCTCGTACGTGGTGGCCCGCACTCCGGTGTCCGGCGGGGCCCAGGACAGCTCCAGGTGCTTCCCGTCGTCGGCCGCCTCCACCCGGAGGCCGGTCGGCGCGGTGTTCTCGCCGCCGCCGTCCCCCTTGTCGGTCGTGAGTGTGGCCGTGTCGCTGGTGGGGGAGAGGTTGCCCGCCGCGTCCTTGGCCCGGACGGTGAACCGGTAGGTCGTGCCGGGGCGCAGGCCGGTGATGAGGGTGGTGGTGGAGCCGTCGGTCACGCTGTGGATCGCGGTGCCGCCCTGGAGGACGTCGTAGGACGTCACGCCGGTGTCGTCGGACGCCTCCCGCCAGGTGAGCGTGGCCGCCCGGGAGCCGTCGGCCCGTGCCCGCAGGTCCTCCGGCCGCGTCGGGGGCTTCTCGTCCGGCTGGTCGGAGAGCGTCGTGACGGTGACCTCCCGGCTGAACGGTGAGAGGTTGCCGTCCCCGTCCTCGGCCCGGACGGTGAAGGTGTACGCGGAGGAGGGCCGCAGCCCGTCGACGTCCACCATGTACGTCTCGCCGGACACCTCCGCGACGCGCTCGCCGTCGCGGTGGACCTCGTAGGCGCTGACGTCCTCCCCGGCGTCCGCCCGGTTCCACATGACGTGCACGGACGTGGCCGTTCCGGCGTGGACGGTCAGACCGGACGGTGCCTCGGGGCCGTTCGCCCCCTCCTGCGCGCCGGCCGCGCACGCGGTCAGCGACAGCGTGGCGGCGAGTGTCAGGGCGGCCCAGGGGGCGATCCGTCGCACAGTGGCCTCCGCTCGCCGGTACGGGTCTGGACATCTATCGCACGGGTGACTCCCCCGGGCAAGACCCGTGCTGCCACAGCCGGTTGCATCCGGAAGCCACCCTCGCGGAACGCTGGTCCGCGTCGAGACTATTGGACAACGTCCAATTAGGTTAGCCTTGCCTTCGTTGAGTCGGTGGGGATGTTGGCGCGGGAAACGTCCGGCGCGCTCCGCCACGGAGGAGAGGACACGCATGACGCCGGACACCACCGGAGGCACGGCCACCGTGGAGGACACGGCAGCCGTCCGCGGCGCACCCGCCCAGCCGAGCGCCGGACCGCCGACGCCACGGGGCCGGGCGGAGGACGGCGCACCCACCGGCGCACAACCCACCGGGGACGGCGCGGCGCTGCGTCTGCTGATCGCTCCCGTTCGCGGTCGCCTCGTCGCGGGTGCGGTGTGCCAGGCGCTCGGTTCCGTGGCCGCGGTGATCCCCTACATCTGCATCGGCGAACTCGCCCTGGCCCTGCTGGACCCACCGGTGGACCGCCGGCGGGTGTGGGCGGTGGTCACCGTCGCGGCGCTGGCCCTGGTCGCGCGGTTCGTGCTGATCGGGGCGGCCGGCGCGATCAGCCACATCGCCGACGCCGATCTGAGCCACCACCTGCGCACCCGGCTGGCGGGGCACCTCGGCCGACTGCCGCTCGGTTGGTTCGGCCGACGTGCCAGCGGCCGGGTCAAGACCGCCGTGCAGGACGAGGTCTCCGCCCTGCACACCCTCGTGGCCCACGCGGCCAACGACTTCGCCGGTGCCGCCGTCACGCCCGTCGCGACCCTCGCCTACCTGTTCTGGGTGGACTGGCGGCTGGCCCTGGTCAGCATGGTGCCCCTGGTTCTCTTCGCTGCGGCGTACGCCCGGATCACCCAGGGCTACGGGGAGCAGATGCGGGGCTACGTGGGCGCGCTGGGCCGCATCAACGCCGCAGCGGTCGAGTTCGTCCGTGGGATCGCGGTGGTCAAGGCGTTCGGGCAGGGACGCCGGGCCCACGCCCGGTTCCTGCGGGAGGCGGACGCCTTCGCCGAGGCGTTCCACGACTGGACCAAGCCCATGCTGCGGCCGTTCGCACTCGCCATGGCCGCCGTGTCCGGCCCGACCATGCTGCTCGTACTGCTCGGTACGGGCATCGGGTTCGTCGAGGCGGGCTGGTGCGAGCCGGTTGATCTCGTGCCGTTCCTCGTCCTGGGCATCGGCCTGGCCGGACCTCTGCTGAACCTGGAGCACTCGGCGACCTCCCTGCAACTGGCGCGCGCCGCGGCCGGGAGCCTCGCGGGTCTGCTGAACACCCCGACGGTCCCTGAGCCCGGCACCCCGAGGAGCCCCGACGGGCACCGGGTGGAGCTGCGCGGGGTGACCTTCGGCTACGACGGCCGCACGCCGGTCCTGCGCGGCGTCGACGCCGTGCTCGAACCGGGCACGGTGACCGCGCTCGTCGGCGCGTCCGGGTCGGGGAAATCGACGCTGGCCGGGTTGCTGCCCCGATTCGCCGACCCGGACGCCGGGGCGGTGCTGATCGGTGGCGCCGACGTACGGGACATTCCGTCCGATGTGCTCTACGGGCAGGTCGGGTTCGTGCTCCAGGACGTCGGACTGCCCCGCGTGAGCCTGCACGACAACATCGCGCTCGCACGGCCCGGGGCCGACCGCGCGCAGGTCGTGGAAGCGGCGAGGGCCGCCCATGTCCATTCCGTGATCGAAGCCCTCCCACGGGGCTACGACTCGGTCTACGGCGAGGACGCCCACCTCTCCGGTGGGCAGGCGCAGCGCGTCACCATCGCCCGTGCCCTGCTCGCCGACACGCCCGTGCTGGTCCTGGACGAGGCCACCTCGTGGGCCGACCCCGAGTCGGAGGCGGCGATCCAGGACGCCCTGTCCCGGCTGGCCGTCGGACGCACGGTCCTGGTGATCGCGCACCGACTGTCCTCGATCACCGGCGTGGACCAGATCCTGGTCCTGGACGACGGACGGGTCGTCGAACGCGGCCGGCACGCCGAGCTGCTCGCGGCGGGCGGGCGCTACGCCCGGCTGTGGGCCGCCCGGTCGGTCGCCCTGCCCGCGACGGCGGATCCCGACCCGCTCCCGTCCCGCCCCCACGCCGCCGACCCCGGCCCCGACGCCACCGCCCCCAAGGAGTAACCCCGTGATCCGCGAACTCGGACGGCTGCTGGGGACGGAACACCGTCCGGCCTACCGCCTCTACCTCACCGCACTCGTCCTCTACGGCGTGTTGCAGGGCCTCGCCTATATCCTGCTCGTCCCGGTCCTGCGTGATCTCCTGCGCGGCGACGTGGCGGCCGCGACCCGCTGGTTCGGCGCCCTCGCGGCGGCCGTCGTGGCGAGTTGGCTGGTGTCCTACGCCGGCCAGCAGCTCGGCTTCCGGCTCGGCCACCTGCTCTCCCGCACCCTGCACCACCGGCTCGGGGACCACCTCGCCCAACTGCCGATCGGCTGGTTCGGCGGGGACCGCGTCGGCCGCGTCGGTCAACTGGCCAGCAAGGGCGTCGTCGACATCATGGGACTGCCCGCCCACCTCCTCCAGCCGCTGCTCTCCGCCGCCGTGACGCCGGTGACCGTGGTGACCGGGCTGCTCGTGCTCGACTGGCGGTTGGGGCTGTGCGCCCTCGCCGCGGTCCCCCTGGTGTTCGCGGTCTACCGGTGGGCGGCGGGCCGCGCCGCCACCGTCGACGAGGAACTGCACCACCGCAGCGCGGAGGCGGGCGACCGGATCGTGGAGTTCGCCCGACTCCAGCCCGTGCTGCGCGCCGCGGGCCGCACCGGCGACGGCTACGTCCAGCTCGCCGACGCCCTCTCCGCCCAGCACGCCGTGGGCCGTCGGCAGGTGCGCCGCGCCCTTCCGGCGCTGGGCGGGACGGCCCTCACGGTGCAGCTGGTCTTCACGGCGCTGCTCGTGGCCGGAGCGTCCCTGGCCCTGACCGAGCCGGACCGCATTCCCGAGCTCGTGGCCCTGCTCACGCTGCTCGCCCGCTTCGCCGAGCCGCTGGCCGCGTCGGCCGAGTACGGCGCGCAGATCCGTACGGCCCGCAACAGCCTGGCCCGCATCAACGAGGTCCTGGCCACGCCGCCGCTGCCGGAGCCCACGCGTCCGGCCGACCTGGACGGGTCGCGGGTCGAGGTGGACCGGCTCACCTTCTCCCACGTCGACGGCGGTCCCCCGGCCCTGCGGGAGATCACCTTCACCGCGGAGCCGGGCACCACCACGGCGATCGTCGGCCCGTCCGGCGCGGGCAAGACGACGCTGCTGTGGCTCCTGGCCCGCTTCCTGGACGCCGAGCCCGGCGCGGGCACCATCCGTGTGGGCGGCGCCGACCTGCGGGACCTGACCGGCGAGCAGCGGGCCGACCTGATCACCCCGGTGCTCCAGGACGTGTACCTCTTCGACGGCGGCATCGCCGACAACATCCGGCTCGCCCGCCCGGACGCCGACCCGGCCGAGGTGGTCGAGGCCGCCCGGCTGGCCCGGGTCGACGAGATCGTCGAGCGCCTGCCGGATGGTTGGGACACCCAGGTCGGCGAGGGCGGTTCGGCGCTCTCCGGCGGCGAGCGGCAGCGCGTCTCCCTCGCACGGGCCCTGCTCAAGAAGTCCCCGATCGTGCTGCTCGACGAGGCCACCGCCGCCGTCGACCCCGAGAACGAGGCCGCCATCACCGAGGCGCTCGCCTCGCTGGCCAGGACGCGCACGGTGCTGGTCGTCGCGCACCGGCTCACCACGGTCACCGGCGCGGACCAGATCCTCGTCCTGGATGGAGGACGGATCGTGGAGCGCGGCACGCACCCCGAGCTCGTGGCCGCCGACGGCCGGTACGCGGCCTTCTGGCACGGGCGGCGACGGGCCGGCGGCTGGCGCCTGCGGCCCGTCGGCTGACCGGCCGGGGTGTGAGACGGTGGCGGGCATGGCAGCGAGGCCCGGTGGACCGGGACGTGGAGAGCGGACCGTCCCCCCGAAGCGACGCAGACCGTCGATCACCCCTGACCGGGTGGTCGACGCCGCGCTGGAACTCACCCGGGAGCACGGGCTGGACGGCTGGACCATCCGTCAGCTGGCGACGGTGTTGGGCACCTGGCCCAACACCGTCGCCCACCACGTCGGGGACCGCGAGGATGTCGTCGCCGCCGTGGTGCAGCGCGTCGTGGCCACGATGCCGAACCCGTCGCCCGAGCTGGGCTGGCAGGAGTGGTTCCGGGAACTGCTCCTGTCCGGCCGGGACGTCATCGGCCGGTACCCGGGCGTCGCCCGTCGCCTGGCCCGGGACGGAGCGACCGTGCCCGCAGCCCTGCCGATCATGGACCGGGGCATCGGCCTGCTGGTGTCCGCCGGCTTCGGCGACCGAGCCCCCTTGGCCTACGGCGTCCTGCTGAACAGCGCCGTGCTGCTCATCGCGCTGGACGACGACCGCCGGCTCGTCGGACCCTCGGCGGGCGAGGCGGCGACCGCGCTGATGGAGATGGCGGCGCCCGCCGGGGCGGGAACCGGATGGGCCTCCCTGCAACCGTGGCTCCGGGCGTCGGCCACGGACTCCGGGGCCGTGGCCGACGCCCTCTACCGCTACACCATCGAGTCCGTGCTCGCCGGCCTCCAGGCGGACCTGGAAACCATGCGGCCGCACTGACGGGTTGACTGCGTCCGGGCACGCGCCTTCACAGGTCGTCCAGGGCGATCAGGCCGTCCTGGACGGCGCGCGCGACGAGGTGGGCCTTGGTGCGGGCCGGGCGCCCCGCGTCGCCGTACTTGTCGCGTATGCGGTCCAGGTAGGTGTTCACCGTCCGGACGGAGATCCCGAGGTCGGCGGCGACGGCCGACTTGGAGTCCGAGCGGAACCACGTCAGCAGGACGTCCCTCTCGCGCGGGGCGAGCTGCGGCCGGTCCGGTCGGTTGGCTCCGCCGAGGAGGGTGGCGAGGGCGGGGGAGGTGTAGCCGGTGCCCCGGGCCGCCGCGAGGGTGGCCGCCACCAGGTGCTGGGCACCCTCGGCCTTGGTGATCAGGGTGTGGGCGCCGAGGTCGAGGCAGGTGACCGCCGCCGTCCGGCTCTCGCCCGGGGCGTGGACGAGCACCCGACGCCCCTGGGCGACGAGCGTCCGCAGCTCCTCGTAGGCGCGGCGCCCCGGGGACAGGTGCAGGTCCAGCACGACGACGTCCGCATCCCGGCCCGGCCCGGCGAGCGCGGTGGCGAGGTCACGTCCCGTGGCGCACACCGTGATGGGCTCGCCGGAGGCGGCGTACCAGGCTTCGAGGCCCGCGAGGACGACGGGGTGGGCGTCGAGCAGGGCGACCCGCACCGTGCCCTTCGACGTCACGACGGGTCGTCACCTCACTGCTGCCGATCCTCGTTTCGGCCAACCTACCGCGACCGCGCGGACCGGGGGAGGGCCGGGCCGAGAGGGGTGGGAGTGTCCGACCCGGTGGCTACCGTTCAGCCATCTGCCGGCCGAACGCGAGTAGTCGGCCGGGTCGCCGCCCGGCGGGCGGTGCGCCGCGCCGTGGTGGCGGCGCGGCGCACGTCGGGCAGCGGGGGTCAGCCCACCAGGAGGTAGCTGGTGCCCCAGCCGGTCGGGTTGCAGTTGCCCCGGTAGCGCCGGTCGGTGTCGGTGTAGGAGAAGCCGGACGGGATGGTGCAGGCCCAGATCCCGGTGCGGGGTTCGGCCAGCAGGTAGCTGGTGCCGTAGTCGGTGGCGTTGCAGTTGCCCCGGTAGCGGCGGTCGGTGTCGGTGTAGGTGTAGCCGGACGGGACGGTGCACGCCCAGATGCCGTCGGCCGGGTCGACGACGTAGTAGCTGGTGCCCCAGCCGGAGGGGTTGCAGGTGCCCCGGAAGCGGCGGTCGGTGTCGCTGTAGGTCTTCCCGGACGGGACGGTGCACGCCCAGAATCCGGAGGCAGCCGTTGCGCTCTCCTGTGCCGACGGCGCGCTGGAGGGCGCGGCGGCTGCGGGCGCGGCGGCCAGGCCGCCGAGGGCGAGCGCTGCCGCGCCGGTCGCCGCGGTGATGGCCGTACGGATTCTCGATCGCTTCATGTGACGGACTCCTTGGGCAGGCGCAGCACGCGGCGGACCGGCCGGTCGGTGCGCCGTTCCTCCGCCGACTGCGACGGTCATCGGGCACCGGTCATGCTCACATCATGATCAGCGCCGGGCAACGGACTTCGGACCCCTGGCGTCGCACTCCGGTCAACTTCGGTGAAGGCGCGGTGTGGACGACCGGCGTCACGTGAAGAAGGAGTGAAACCGGAATATGCCTGCGGAACGAGCCGAACCGAGCCGTGCGTCCGGCCCCAGGGGGGGCACACGTCCCGGCGGTTCGGGGCCGCGAATCTGGCCGAAAAGGCGCGGTACCGCTCCGTGCCCTGTTGACCGGCGGACACCACCGCCGACCCCGTCCCGCCACCACGACGGCGGCGGAGGCGGTGGCCGGGGCGGTGGCCGGGTGGCGGTCAGCCGGTGGTCAGGGCGGTGGTGACGAGGGCGCGGGCCTCGTCCTGGACGCGGGCCAGGTGGTCTGGGCCGCGGAAGGACTCGGCGTACACCTTGTAGACGTCCTCGGTGCCCGAGGGCCGGGCGGCGAACCAGGCGTCGGCGGTGCACACCTTGATGCCGCCCAGGGGCGCGTCGTTGCCCGGCGCGTGGCTGAGGACGGAGGTGATCGGGTCGCCCGCGAGGGTGTCGGCGGTGACCTGGCCGGGGGACAGGCGACCGAGGGCCGCCTTCTGCTCGCGGGTCGCGGGGGCGTCGACGCGGGCGTAGGCCGGTGCGCCGAAGCGTTCGGTGAGGTCGACGTACTGCTCGCTGGGCGTGCGTCCGGTGACGGCGAGCATCTCGGCGGCCAGCAGGGCGAGGACGATGCCGTCCTTGTCGGTCGTCCACACCGAGCCGTCGCGGCGCAGGAACGAGGCGCCGGCCGACTCCTCGCCGCCGAAGCCGAGTGTGCCGGAGGCCAGGCCGTCCACGAACCACTTGAAGCCGACGGGGACTTCGACCAGCTCCCGGCCGAGGTCCGCCGCGACCCGGTCGATCATGCCGGAGGACACCAGCGTCTTGCCGACGCCCGCCCCGGCGGGCCAGCCCTCCCGGTGCCGGAAGAGGTAGGCGATGGCGGCGGCCAGGTAGTGGTTCGGGTTCATCAGGCCGCCGTCGGGGGTGACGATGCCGTGCCGGTCGGCGTCCGCGTCGTTGCCGGTCGCGATCTGGTAGGCGTCGCGCGCCGCGATCAGGGAGGCCATCGCGTGGGGGGAGGAGCAGTCCATGCGGATCTTCCCGTCCCAGTCCAGCGTCATGAAGCGCCAGGTGGGGTCGGTGTGCGGGTTGACGACGGTGAGGTCGAGCCGGTGCTCCTCCGCGATGCGGCCCCAGTAGGCGACCGAGGCGCCGCCGAGGGGGTCGGCGCCGATCCGCACGCCCGCCGCGCGGACGGCGTCCAGGTCGAGGACGGAGGGCAGGTCGCGCACGTAGGAGCCGAGGAAGTCGTACCGGCCGGTGGTCGGTGCGGCCAGCGCGCGGGCCAGGGGCAGCCGCCGCACCTCCTTCAGTCCGCCCGCGACGATCTCGTTCGCGCGCTCCTGAATCCAGCCGGTGGCCTGGGACCCGGCGGGCCCGCCGTGCGGCGGGTTGTACTTGAACCCGCCGTCGGAGGGCGGGTTGTGCGAGGGGGTGACGACGACGCCGTCCGCCCGTCCGGAGGCGCGGCCCCGATTGTGGGTGAGGACGGCGTGCGAGAGCGCCGGGGTGGGCGTGTACCCGTCGGCCTCGTCGACGAGCAGTGTCACGTCGTTGGCGGCGAACACCTCGGCCGCCGTGACGCGGGCCGGCTCGGACAGGGCGTGGGTGTCGGCGGCCAGGAACAGCGGCCCGTCGGTGCCCTGCCGGGCCCGGTACTCGCAGATGGCCTGGCTGGTGGCGGCGATGTGGTCCTCGTTGAACGAGCCGGTGAGGGCCGACCCCCGGTGCCCGGAGGTGCCGAAGGCGACGCGCTGCGCCGGGTCGGCCGGGTCGGGACGCACCGCGTAGTAGGCGGTCACGAGCCGGGCGACGTCGATCAGGTCCTCGGGCCGGGCCGGCCGTCCGGCGTGCTCGTCGGGCATCGGTCACTCCTCCGCGTCGTCGGGGGTGCGGCGCGTCCGTGGCGGTCCGCGCGGGGGCCGCGTCGGGCGTTCCCCGAGCATGATCCCCCCTCGTCCCGCCGCGCACCACGCCGCCCCGCGCCGGTCGGGCCCCGCGCGTGGCGTGCGCGGGGCCCGGGGCCGGGGGTGGCGGCGGGCCAGATCCCCTTAGGGGGTGTCGTAGCCGAGGGTGTAGGCGCCCGATCCCGAGGCGGCGCTCAGGCGGTAGGCGTAGTGGCCCCGGGCGCCGGTGTGCCGGAGGCTGCCGTCGGCGTCGCCGGTGGCGACCGTCCGCCAGGCCCGGCCGTCCCAGTGCAGGAGGGCGAGGGTGAAGCGGGCGCCGTCGGGGGCGTCCAGGCAGGCGCGGTGGGTGCCGGCTGCGGCGTGGAAGGAGCCGCCGCCGGGCTGGTGGGCCGAGCCCCCGGCGGGGAGGCTGCCGGTGCGGGTGTTCTCGTGGCCGGTGCAGGCCGTGCCGGGGCCGTCGCTGATCTCGGCGCTGATGGCGCGGTCCATGACGTCGAGGCCGACGAGGTTGAAGGGCTTGTTGATGTTGCGCATCAGCGAGTCCTGCGACGGCCGGTAGATGCCGTTCTCGTACTGGTGGCCGCCTTCGAAGGCGCCGATCACGCCGCCGTCCGGGGTGGAACGTCCGTGGTAGGCGGCCCACTTGGCGCCGTTCGGGTCGGTGGTGACGTTGGGCTCGGAGGGCTCGCCGCCGCTGTGGGTGGTGCCGGGCGTCCAGTACTCGTCGGCCAGGCCGCCGACGGAGTGGCCCAGTTCGTGGATGGCGATGCGCCCGGCCTGGTCGTTGCCGCCCGCGACGGTGGCCAGGCTCGGGTAGCCGGCACCGCCGTACTTGGTGGTGTTGCCGACGGCGAGGATCGCGTCGGCGTCGGGGGCCTGGGCGGCGTAGGACTGGGCCTTGGACTCGTTCAGGCACAGCAGCCGTTCGATGCCGCCGCAGAAGAAGTGCATGTCGAGCGCGGTGTCCCGGTAGACGCCGCGCCGCGGGTCGTGGTCGACGCCCGACTCGGCGGAGACGACGTTCACCAGCCAGACGTTGACGCCGTCGCGGTACCGGTCCCAGGGGGCGGTGGCCGCGATCTCGGCCCACTTCTCCTCCGCGTGGCGCCGCAGGGTGGCGGACTCGGCGGCGGTGTAGCCGTCGCCGACGATCACCATGTCGAACCGGCTCTCGGAGGGGCCGGTCTGGCGGATGGGCACCACCTCGGCGGCGGCTGCCGCCTCCCGGTCCCGGGCGCTCGGCGCCTGCTCGGGCTGCCGGGGTATCTCGACGCGGGTGATCGAGCCGTCGGGGGAGAACACCTCCCGCCACTCGGTGTGGGGCGGCGGACCGGCGTTCGCCGGGGTGGCGGGCAGGGCCGCGAGTCCGCAGCCGAACACGGCCGCGAGGGCGGTCAGGGACAGGAGCACGGGACGGCGTCGACGCATGGGCGTCTCCTCGTGGGGGTGGGTGCGGCGCCGGGCACGGCGGCTGGGCCGGGCGGGGCGCACGACGCTTAAGCGGGGGGTTAAGTACACGCGTGTGAGCAGTTAAGTTAACGCTCTGACGAGGCCCTGACAACCCGTCAAGGCGAACGCGAAGGGCGCGACCCCCATACCCCGGTATCACGCCAGGTGGGGTGACTTTCCGGCCTTTCGGCTCTTCTGCGCCTCTTCGCGGGGGCGCAAGTCCTCCCCGGCCGGACCTGCTGCGCCCCCGCGCGCGGCGGGGGGAGATGACGCAGCTCAGGAGCTGTGTCGGTCGCGCGCAGGACGGTTCGGATACCGGGAGAGGGCCAGCGTCTGCCACGCGAATAACAACATTCCGGGCAAAGGTCAAGACGGCATACCCACTTGCGCGTGGCATACCCGCCCATGAATGCTCCATCAGGTCCGGCGAACATCCGGAGGGGGAACACGTGAGCGTGTCGAACGACCCGATCGCAGACTTACCCGAAGCCGCGAAACTGCGGCAGACCTTCGACCCCGAACAGCTGCAAGCCGATGTGGACCGACTCGGCGCACGGACCTGGGGCACCCAGCGATCCCTGGTGGACGGGGACGGGTTGACCCCGTCCGAGCAGACCGACTGGCGTTGCCTCGCCCTGCGCGCCCCCGGTGGGGACCCCGACCGCACCGACCCGGGCGGCCCCGGCCTCCAGGGGTTCGCCGACACCCCGTGGGCCGCGCACGCGCCGTACCTCACCGAGGTCCTCGCGTCGCTGCCCGCCGAACTGCGCAGCGCCCGTCTGATGTCCCTGGCCCCGGGCGTCACCGTCCCCGAGCACCGCGACACCCCGACCGGCCTGCCGTACGGGTTCGTGCGGGTGCACGTGCCGATCCGCACCAACCCGGGCGCCGTCCTGACCATCGACGGAGTGCAGCACCGCTGGCAGCCCGGAACGTTGTGGTACGGGGACTTCAGCCGCCCGCACAGCGTCTCCAACACCGGGGAGCGGGCGCGGATCCACCTGGTGGTCGACTGCCTGGTCAGCCCCGAACTGTTCGCCCTGTTCCCCGAGGCGTTCCGCCGACGCGTCCCCGTGAGCGAGGTCGCCTTCAGCCGCCCCGAGGTTCCGCTCCAGGCGTTCGAACCGGCCGACTTCCGCTGTGAGGTCCCGGTACCTCCCTTCGCCCTGCGCCTGGACGACCAGGCCGCCGAATCAGCCGAACCGGACCTGCCCGCGCGCGTGATCGACGACGCGGGGACGCTCGTCCTCCAGATCACCGACGGCCCGGCCATCGCCCTCGTCCACGTCGGCGGCGGCGAGTTCCGCTTCCAGGGATGGACCGAGGAACGCGGGGTCCGGCTCGACCTCTTCGGGGACACCCCGCGCGTCGACTTCTTCACGCGCTGCGGACGCCGCAGACGGCACGTCGCCCGCAAGGCCGTACTCGCGCGCTGACGCCCCCGGCCGTCCCTGATCCCCACCCCGCTTCCCCCACCCGGTGCGCCAGGCCGTCCGCGCACCCCTCCGATCGCGTGGGAGACCCGCGCCGCCGAGCGCGGTGCCACCCGCGCCCACCCCCCACCGCCGCCCCCGGGCGGCCCGTCACGAGGAGGTCCACCATGCGCTACCTGCACTGAACACCCCGTCGGACGTAGCGGCCCCGGAGCCCCGAAGAGAGGGGGAGACGCCATGCGCTACCTCCACTGATCCACCAGTGGTCAGCGGGTGCCCCCGACGCAACCCGGGGGCACCCGCTGCCCGTCACGCACGGCAGAGAGGCACGTGATGCACCTGTTCCGCCCGCTGGACGACGCCACCATCCGCGACCCGCACCCCATGTACCACCGCCTGCGCTCGGCCGATCCGGTGCACTGGTACGAGCCGCTGGGCGCCTGGGTCGTCAGCGGATACGAGGACTGCCTGCTCGCGCTGCGCCGCACCGAGACGTTCTCCTCCGACCTGCGGGCGGCCGGTATCGACGTCCCGGACAACCTGCTCAGCATCCAGACCCTGGACCCGCCGGAGCACGGCGCCGTCCACCGCGTCCTCATGGACGCCTACCGCCACCAGGACTTCGCGGCGATCCGGGCCCGCCTGGAGGACCGGGCGGAGCGGCTGCTGCACGCACTGCGGGAGCGCGGCGGCGGCGAACTGGTCACGGACTACACCGCGCCGCTGGCCTTCACGGCCGTCGCCGAACTCTTCGGTGTGCCCGACGCCGACGAGAAGAACATCGTCGCCTGGTCGGAGGCCATCGTCGCGGCCATGGACTCCGGCCTCACCCCGGAGGCCGCCGCACCGGGCACCGCGGCCCGCGACCACCTCAGCGCCCAGATCTCCGACTGGCTCGACCAGCGCCCGCAGGGCGGACTGCTCGGCGACCTCCTCCGCGCACGGACCGACACGGGGATCTCCCGCGACATGATCCTCAACACCCTGCGCGCCACGCTGCACGCGGGCTACGCCCCCAGCAGCAGGTTCGTCGCGGCCTCCGTCCTCTCCCTGCTGCGCACTCCGGACCGGTGGCGGGAACTCCGCACCACCGGGGTGAGCGAGGCGGCGATCCGGGAACTGCTGCGCCACTCCGGCCCGGTGCAGGCGGTCTCCCGCGTCTGCGCCGCCGACCACGAACTCGGCGGCCGCACGATCCGGCGGGGGCAGGACGTCATCGTGCTCGTCGCCGCCGCCAACCGCGACCCCCGGCGGTTCCCCGACCCGGACGCCCTGGACTTCACCCGGGACCCGAACCACAACCTGGGCTTCGGGTGGGGCGCGCACGCCTGCGCCGGTGCGTCCCTGGCCCGCCTCACCTGCGCCGTGGCCCTGACCGCACTGCTGCGCCACGCCCCCGAGCTGCGCCTGGCCGGGGAGCCGGTCCACTGGCGCCACGCGACCCTGCGGGGGCTGCGGGAGCTTCCGGTGAGCGGGGTGCCCGCGTGAGCCCCCTGGGACGCGGCACCGCTTCCGACGGAGGCCCCGTCGCTCCGGACGGAAGCCCCGTCGGCCTCTACCGCGCCTTCCCGGCCGGCCGGGAACCGGAGGTCATCCACGGCGCCGTGCCACGCGGCGCCCCGATCCTCGAACTCGGCTGCGGCGCGGGCCGGATCACCCACGAGCTGACCGCACTCGGCCACCACGTGGTCGCGGTGGACCAGAGCGCCGCGATGCTGGCCCACGTCCGCACCGCGACCCGTGTGCACGCGGACATCGAGACACTGGCGCTGCCCGACCGCTTCCCCGCCGTGGTGCTCGCCGGATATCTGGTGAACACGATCGTCCCCGGCCAGCGGGACGCCTTCCTGGACACCTGCCACCGCCACGTCACCGACGACGGGCTCGTCCTCGTCCAGCGCACCTCGCCCACCTGGGCCGCCGCCCTGGAAGCCGGCCACACCGTGCGCTCCGGCCCGATGGTCGTCACCATCACCGAGGCCCGCCTCGAAGGCGGCGTGCTCCACGCGGCCCAGGAGTGCCGGCACGGCGACACCACCTGGACGCACGCCTGGACCGACGTCGTCCACGCCGACGAGGAGTTCGAGAAGATCGCCGAGGCCGCCGGATTCACCCTGGCCCGCTGGCTCGACCGGGACCGGGAATGGGCCGTCCTGCGCCCCCTGCCCCACTGAGCGCCCTCGCGCCGCACGCCTACGCCGCAGGATCGGGGATTGGTCGCGCGAACGGGTGGGAATGCCACCCGGAGACTCGTGGGGAGGGCGGAGATGTGCCGCACGTCGGTTCGCCGGTGACCGGCGCGTCGGCGCGCTCGGCCGGGCGCACGGACATCTCCGCGACGGCGGGACGCTGCCTGGACAGGGCGACGAGGTTCGCCGTCGACGGCCAGGGCGGGGACGGGGCCTGGCGTGTGCCGTCCGAGCCGCGCGTCCTGGAGAACGCCGTCGTCGCGTGTTCCCTGGCCGGGGTCCGGCACGCGCAGGCGGCCCGTGCGCGTGCCGTGCGCTGGCTGGCCCGGGCGCGGCCCCAGGAGCACGACCCCTTCACGCGGGCCGTGGACGAGTGGCTCGTCGCGGTGGTCGCCACCGGGGGCGGTGCCGCCTTCACGGACCTGGCCGCGAAGGACGGTCCGCAGGCCAGGCGCACCCTCTACCTGCACGCGCTCGCCTGCGCGGCGGCCTCGCCCGGGGCCGACGCGCGCCGCCTGCTCGACCAGGTCGCCCGGGCGCTGGCGGCGGGGGGCGGGGCGCGCCGCAAACCCTGGCAGCGGGCCCTGCTGCTGGCCTTCGACACCATCGCCCGCACCGCTCTCGGCCTACCGGTCCCGGTCGGCCACGTCGAGGAGTTCGAGCGGGCGCAGAGTCCGGACGGCTCCTTCTACGGCATGCCGCTGGTCACCGGCATGCTGCACCTCGCCCTGACCCGGGCGACCCCCGGGCACCGGGTGACCCTGCGGGCCCGCGAGAGCCTGCTGGCCGATCAGCGTCCGGACGGTACCTGGCGCTTCCTGGTCAGCGAGGTCTGGGACACCGGCCTGCTGGTCCGCTGCCTGCGCGGCGACCGCCACTTCGACCGCGCAGCCCTGCCCCCCGCCCTGGCCTTCCTCGCCCGGGCCCAGAACCCGGACGGCGGCTGGCCCTGCACGGCGGTGCTCGACTCGGACAACGACACCACCGGCAACACCCTCCTCGCGCTGGCCGGCACCCCGCAGGCCGGGCGGGTCCGCACGGCTGCCACCCGCTACGCGCGCCGCCACCAGACCCGCGACGGACTGTGGAACACCTGGCTCACGCACGACGACACCCCCGCTCCGGACGTCGTCGCCCACATGGTCGCCGGCATCGGGGCCGCCGCCCTGCCCGGCCTCGATCTCGCCCGGGCCCGTACCTGGCTCACCGCCCACGGTGCCGACGGGCACTGGCCCAGCGACTGGTACATCCCCCCGGCCTACGGCGCGGCCGAGATCAGCACCACCGCACACCCCCACGCCCCGCACCGCCCCACCGTCGACGCCCTCCTCGCCGCCCAGCGCGACGACGGCGGTTGGCCGCGCATCGACGGCGAACCGTACTCCAGTCCGACCGCCACCGGTCTGGCCCTCACCGCCCTGGCCACCCACGGCAGCAGCCTCCCGGACGTCGGTGGCGCCATCGGACAAGCCCTGCGCTTCCTCGTCGAGACCCAGACCGACGACGGCACCTGGACCGACCGGCCCGTCATGTCCGGCCCACGGCCCCTGCTGACGGCCACCGGCACCCAGATCCACGCCCTGGCGGCCCGCGGACTGCGCGACGCCCTGGCCCTCATACGTCAGGAGCACCCGCCGTGCTGACCGACCACGCCCCCGCCGGCCTCCGCGTCGGCCTCGTCCCCGCCCGGCGTCCGGCCGCCGCGATCTTCGACTTCGACGGCACCCTGGTCGACACCGGAACCCTCAACACCGACGCCGTCCGCGCCTCCTTCGACGACCTCGCCCTCACCGTCCCCGAACCCTGGCTGCGCCAGGCGCCGCTGGCCGACCTCGGCGCCCTGCGTGCACGCCTGCGCGCCGACCTGGGCCTGGACCTGCCGTGCACGGATCGGGAGTTCGTCGCCCGCACCCGCGCCCACTGGCTCACCGGCAGCGTCCGTGCGCGGCCCGTGCCGCCCGTGGCCGCCGCCGCCCGCCACCTGGCAGCCACCGTCCCCATCGCCGTCGCCTCGGCCAACGACGGCCAGGTCGTCCGCGCGGGCCTCGCCGCCGTGGGCCTGGCCGACGTCTTCAACGTCGTCGTCGCCCGCGAACACGTCGCCCACCTCAAGCCCGCCCCCGACGCCTACCTCCTGGCCGCCGCGCGGCTGCACACCGACCCCCACCGCTGCCTGGCCTTCGAGAACACCTGCGCCGGAGTGGCCGCCGCCCACGCGGCCGGCATGCCCGTCATCGACGTCCGCCAGGACACCTGGACGGTCCGGCATCCCTGAACTCCCGCAGGGACACGGTCGCGCGGGTCAGGAGCGCCCGGCGCCGCGACCGCGCAGCGACGCGCCGCACCAGGCCAGGGTCAGCAGGCCGAGGGAGCCCACGAGCACGATCACCACGTGCGGCGGCAGGAACTCCGCGACCGCGCCGGCGGCGGCGAACCCCAGCCCCTGAGTGATCATCAGCCCCGCCAGCGTGATGGTCAGCGCCCGGCCGCGCAGCGCCTCGGGCGTCGCGTCGATCACCCGCTGGTCCAGCCCCATCGCGTACGTGAAGCCCAGACCGCACACCGTCAGCAAGGCGACCGACGCCCACAGGCCGGGGCGGAACGCGAAACCGAGGAGGGGCACGAACATCAACGCGGCGGTCGGCAGCATCATCCGCACCCGGGTCCCCGCGCTCAGCAGGGTCCCCGCGAGCAGCTCGCCGACCACCGAACCCGCCGGCGCGGCGCACAGCAGCAGCCCCACCGCGGCCGAGCCGCCGCCCAGTTCGTCCGCGTACGGGGAGGCCAGGGCCTCGGGCGCGACGGCGAACGCCGGCGGCAGCCAGGTGAGCAGCAGCAGCGGACGGAGCCCGGGAACCGCCAGCACCTGCCGCACACCCGACAGGGAGGCGCGGGCCACCGAACCGCGCGCGTCGCCCTCCGGCTGCCGGGCCGGACGACGCCGCACCCCGAACCGCAGCAGCAGGACCGCCAGCCCGAACGTCACCGCCGCCGCCAGCAGGGCCTGCGAGGACGTCATCACCAGCAGCAGCAACCCGCCGACCGCGAAGCCGATGATCTGGGTGCTCTGCGAGACCAGCCGCAGCAGGGACCGGCCGAGCGCGTATCCGGAGCCGGACAGCAGATCCGGCAGACTCGCCGCACGGGCGCCCTGGAACACCGGCGCGACGGTGCCGAGCACCAGCAGCAGGGCGAGCAGGACGGGAATCGGCATCCCCGGCACCGCCATGACGCCGACCACCGCGCAACTGACCGCCTGGCAGACCACCATGACGTCCCGGGCGGGACGCCGGTCCGCCACCGCCGACAACAGGGTCGCCCCGAAGACGTAGGGGGCGAAGCCCAGCGCGAACGTCAACGAGGACAGCAGCGGCGACCGCGTCCGCTCGTAGACCATGATCGCGAGCGTGATCTGCGCGACGACGTTCCCCAGCGTCGCGATGACCTGTGCGAGGAAGACCATGCGGAACTCGCGCACCGCGAGGACCGACCGGTACGTCGCCGGCACGACGGGGGCGGGCGCGAGGGGAGCGGAGGCGGCGGGATCGCTCTGCTGAGACATGGGACGCAGCATCCTGACCACCCCGGTGCGGGTTCAATGGATTCGGACACAGCCGAAACCACCGGCCCCTCGCGGCCCGTGAGCCACCCGGAAGGAGGCGGGAGCGGTCATGGCGGTGCAGTTGCTCGTGGAGACGGCCGACCTCCTGAAGTGCCGCTTCGCGCGCTCCCCCCTGTGGGAGACCGTCGCCGCCGTACGCACCCTCGCCGACCCCCGCCGCCAGACCTACCACCAGCCCTGGCTGAGGAGACTGCGGCCCGAACTCGACGAGGAACAACTCGCCCCGCTGCTGGCCCTCCTGCCCCACGCCGGATACACACCGGACTTCCTCACCCCGCCCCCGGACGGCCCCCTCGCGGAGATCGAGGACGAACTCGCCCGGGTCGCGCGGACCCCCCTCACCCACGTGCGCCGGGAACTCCACCGCTGCCTGCACGGCCCCGAACGCGCCACGCCTCCCCTCCCCGACGTCGCCGAGCGCCTCCTCGCCGACCCCGCCCGCACCCTGGACGGGCTCGTCACGCTGATCCGCAGCTGCTGGAACTGGCTCATCGCCCCGCAGTGGCCCCAGCTCCGGGACCTGCTCGACGCGGACATCGCCGTCAGGTCCCGTCAGCTGGCCGAGGGCGGACTCCTGCGCACGCTCACCGACCTCCACCCCACCCTCACCTGGCACGAACTCGGCGCACTCCACATCGCCGCCCCCCACCGGGCCCGGCACCCCCTCGGCGGCCAGGGCCTCCTGCTCCTGCCGAGCGCCTTCGTGTGGCCGGCGCTCACGGTCGTCGTCGAAGCACCCTGGCAGCCGACCCTCATCTACCCCGCACGCGGCATCGGCGACCTCTGGCACGCCGCGCCCCACCCCCCGGCCCCGCGAAGTCTCCAGCGCCTCATCGGACGCACCCGCGCCACCGTGCTGACCAGCCTGCACCAGCCCGCCTCGACCAGCTCCCTGGCCCGCGACCTCGGCCTCAGCCCCGCCACCGTCTCCGAGCACCTCACCGCGCTCCACGACGCCGACCTCGTCACGCGCTACCGCGTGGGCCGCACCGTCTACTACGTCGCCTCCGCCCTGGGCACGGCACTGACCGGTCACCCGCCCACGCCACCGGCGCCACCGCCGGACCAGCACGGCTGACGCCGCCGACGGCAACCCGCCCCGGGGTCCGCCCAACCCGGGGTCCGCCCACCCCGGGGGCCGCTCAGAACGGACGGGCCGGGGCCGGGCCGAGAGTCGTCGTGCCGGGCGCGGAGCGGTGGCCGAGGCCGGTGCGGTACGCGTCCAGCGCCGCCTCCGCCCGGCCCGTGCGCCGCAGCAGGTCGCCCAGCAGCCGGCAGACGTCCGCCAGGTCCCCGGCCGCCCCCGCCCGCTCCAGCAGCCCCATCGCCGTGACGTAGTGCCGCTCGGCGGCCTCCACGTCGTCCCGCCCCTCCGCCACCAGGCCCAGCAGCCGGTGCGCGCCCGCCCCGTGCAC
The DNA here is from genome assembly GCF_014779715.1 of Streptomyces chumphonensis. GTDB lineage: Bacteria > Actinomycetota > Actinomycetes > Streptomycetales > Streptomycetaceae > Streptomyces > Streptomyces chumphonensis. The sequence goes on along the minus strand of NZ_JACXYU010000001.1, from coordinate 612,899 downwards.
GGCGCCGCGCTCCGGGCCGAGCCCCGACAGCAGCTCCCGCAGCAGGTCCTCGGCCTCCGCGTCCTTGCCCCGGCGGTGCAGCACGTCGGCCAGCTCCACACCCACCTGGTGCGCGAAGAGCGGGGCCCGCCGCGAGGCCAGCATGTCCCGCGCCGTGCGGTAGGCGTCCTCCGCCCGCGCCAGATCACCGGACTGCGCGAAGACGTACCCGCGCATCCAGTGGCAGTGCGCCAGCTCGGTGCGGATCTGCAACTGCTGGTAGGCGTCCGCCGCCTTCACCAGCGCCGCGTCGGCCTCCGCCGCCCGGCCCTCGGCGAGCAGCGTCCGCGCCACACCCCGGTGCATCTGCGCCACCAGCGCCGGATCGGACACCTCCGGGGCCAGCGCCAGCGCCAGCTCCGCCGCCTGCGCGGCCCGCGCGTGCGCCCCCAGGTCCATGTACGGCGCGATGATCGCCGTGTACAGCAGCACCAGCGCCTCCGGGTCGCGCAGCCCCGCCGCGTTCAGCTCGTCCAGCGCCGTCTCCAACAGATAGCAGGCGTAGCGCAGTTCACCGGCCAGCAGATGCGTCAGCGCCCGCCCGCGCAGCGCCGGGACGCGGCGCGGCAGCGTCGCCCCCACCTCCGCCAGCAGCCTCTCGGCCGCCTCGAAGAGGCCGCGCGCCGCCGCCAGGTCACCGCCCTCCACCGCGCACTGCCCGCGCCCCACCAGCGCGGCGGCCCGCTCGGCCGTCAGCCCGTGCCGCCCGGCGTCCTTCTCCACCGCCGCGTAGCGCGCCGCCGCCTCCGCCGGGTCGGCCGTCGCCAGGCACCGCTGCGCCTCGGTGAGCCGCAGCCGCAGGTCGGTGGCCAGGTGGGCCGGACGCCCGCTGGTCAGCTCGTCCGGCGTGGTGCCCAGCCGCTCGGCGATGTGCCGCAGCGCCCGCTCGGACGGCTGTGCCTTGCCCGCCTCGACGGTCGAGATGTACGCCGCCGTGTACGCGGGCTCCGCGACCTCCCGCTGCGTCAGCCCCCGGGCCGTCCGCAGCCGGTGCACCCGCCGCCCCAGCGCCCCCGGCGCGTCGCCGTCGCCGTCGCCGGACCCGTTCCGGGCCACGGACCCGTTCCGGGCCACGGACCCGTTCCCGCCCGCCGAACCGTCGACGGCTCGCCGTCCCCCTCGGCCCACCGGGCCGGACGTTCGCGTCTCTGCCATGGGCTTACGGTAGACAGCCGGTCAACCCCGCCCCACCCCGGGTGAACCGGCGCCCGCGTCAGCCGGGCACCGCGCGGCCCTCCCCTCAGGAGTGGTACGGACCACACACACCGGAAGGCGCCCGCCGACCTGCAGTAGGTTGGCATCCATGTCCCCGCGTGTTCCGCCCCCGGCAGATTTCGAGGCCGTCTTCCACGCCTCGGTGTCACCGCTGCTCGTCCTCGACACCGAACTGGTGATCACGGACGTCAACCACGCGTACGCGACCGTGACCATGCGCGAGCGCGAGGAACTGATCGGCGTGCCGCTGTTCAAGGCGTTCCCGGCCAACCCCCACGACCCGGAGGCGGACGGCATCCCCAACTTCCTGGAGTCCTTCCGCCACGTCATGGACGAGCGGCGCCCGCACACGATGGACGTCCAGAAGTACGACATCCCGCACCAGGCCAGCCCCGGCGGCTTCCGGGAGAAGTTCTGGAGCCCGGTCAACAGCCCGCTCCTCGCCCCGGACGGCGAACTCGTCGGATTCCTGAACAGCGCCGAGGACGTCACCCTCTTCCACCAGGAGCTGCGGCGCGTCGGCCGTGCCTACCGGCGCACCGACACCCCCACCGCCCGCACCCACACCAAGGTCGCCCAGCGCGCCTACGCCCACCACCTCGCCCGGCGGACGCAGGACGCGGCCGACGCCCGCCGCGAGATCGCGGAGCTGAGGGCGGAGGTCGACCAGCTCCGCGACGCCCTGCACTCCCGCGCCACCATCGACCAGGCCATGGGCATCGTCCAGGCCGAACGCCGCTGCGCCCCCGAGGACGCCTTCCAGATCCTCGTCACCCTCTCCCAGCGCACCAACACCAAGCTGCGCGACGTCGCCGCCGCCCTCGTCCGCAGCGCCGAGACGGACCCGCCCGGCCCGCTCGTGCCGCACTCCGGGAACGGCTGACCCGCCCGGCCCCTCCCCGGGCGGCTCAGCCGCGCGGCCGGCCCCTCCCGGGGCGGCGCGCACCCGGAAGCGGCCCACCTCCGGCCTGAGAGAGGTGGGACGCCCCGGGACCGGCGCCGTTCGCCCGGCGCCGGTCGCCTCAGCTCACCCCGCGCGCCACAGGGCGGGCACGTTCGGCGGCTCCCAGCCGGCCTGCGCCGTGTGCGCCTGGAGGCAGACATACCCGGAGCCGCCGTAGGTCACCCGGTCGCCCGACCGGTAGGCCGAGCCCGCCTTCCAGGTGCCGCCGGGCGGGTCCGTGGGCGGATCGGTGGGCGGGTCGCTCGGGTCCTGCGGCACGTTGAGCACGAAGTCGAAGTCCGCCTCGCGCCCCCCGCCCACACTGCGCACCGCCATCAGCAGCCTGGGGTCGTACAGCGAGTCCGTGTTGTTGCGCGGCTCGCCGGGGAAGTACAGCTGCGTCGTCAGGATCGGACGGCCCGGCGCCTGCACCTTCACGTGGATGTGGCGGGTGCGCCCCGGATACAGGCCCGGCACGATCGTCGTCAGGCTGAACCGGCCCTGGGCGTCGGAGAACTGGTGCCCCCGGAAGCGGAAGCCGACGTTGTCGTACCCGCCGTTGTTGTCCGCCTGCCAGAAGTCCAGCAGCGCCCCGGACACCGGCCGGCAGGCCAGCCCGAACACGTACCCCGTCACCGTCAGCCGCGTGCCCGGCGTGCCCGCGTCCACCAGCGACGTCCGGCGCGGCGAGTTGGGCTTGAAGTACGGCCCCTCCATCTGCGGCGGCGTCGGGTCGTCCCCGTCGTCGCACATCGGCGTCAGCTCGGGGGTGCCGTCCGTCCGCGTGGTCAGCGTCCTGGCCAGCGCCGGCCCGCCCGCCAGCACCGCCGGCGCGGCCACGCCCACCGCCAGCGCCGCGCGCAGCACCGTCTTCCGGCTCGGGTGACGGGCACCCGTCCGCTGCTCGCCGCGGTCTTCGTCGTCCATGTCAGCTCCTTGTGGGGGGCGTCGGGGTCGGCAACGAAGCTACGCAGACCGCCCCGGCGGGGCGATGGACTCGATCCGGTGGTCGTGGTGCAAATCGGCGCCCCGCCGGAAGTCACCCGGGCTGATCCCCGTCTCCCGCCGGAAGAACCGGCAGAAGTACGCCGCGTCCGCCAGCCCCACGCGTGCCGCCACCTGCCGCACGGTCAGGTCCGTGCGGGCCAGCAGCCGCTTCGCCTCGTGCACGCGCGCCTCCCGCACCAGAGCGCCCGGCGTCCGGCCCGTCGCCGCCTTCACCGCCTCCGCCAGGTAGCCGGACGTGACGCCGATCCGGTCCGCGCACACCCGCACCGACCACAGCTCCGGCTCCCCCCGCCCCACCAGCCGCACGAACTCCGCCGCCACCCCGCCCGGCCGCCCGGACCCCGCCCGATCCGCCCCGGCGGCGGCCAGCCGCCCCACCCGCGTCACCAGGACGTGCAGCAACGCCCCGAGCACGCTCGCGAAGCCCTCCGCACCACCCCGGTACTCCGCGTCCAGCTCGGCCAGCAGCCGCCCGGTGCGTGCGTGCTCCGCCGCGTCCAGCGCCAGCCAGGGCCGCTCACCGGCCCGCCGCAGCACCTCCCGGTCGCCGGGGTGGTCCAGCAGGAAGTCCTCGGTGAACAGCACCACCGAACCTTCCAGCCCCACCACGTCCTCCCAGTGGTGCAGCTGCCCCGGCACGATCACCCCCAGGTGCGGCGGGCGCAGCTCCCACGGCGTCAGGTCGATGACGTGCCGCCCCGAGCCCCCGGTGACGTGGATGATCTCGTAGAACGTGTGCCGGTGCGGGAACTCCGCCCGCGACATCGGGCCGATGGAGTCGAACGTGCCCATCGCGAACGGCAGGACGTTCGGCATCGGCACCGCAAGCCGGTGCATCGGGAACGCCTGCTCCTCCTCACTCCCGCCACCGGGTAACACCGTCGTCCCGCGCACGCGCACGCCCTCTCCGCCTCAGGCCCCCGCTTTGAGGTCCAGACCAATCCTCGCCACGGTGCCACGCCCCACCCCGCCACCACACCCCCACGACGCGTCCGTCCCCACCCGACCCGGTCCCGCCACCCCGGGCCGGGCGTCCTACGATCGATCGGCCCGCCGCCCTCCCACCGCGCCCCGCCGCCCCCCCCAGGAGCCCGCCATGACGTCCTCACCCGCCGCGCCCACGCTCAGGCCGGTGCGCGGCGCACGCGAGGAGGACGGCCGGCGCCTCCCCCACCTGGCCTGGCGACTCGCCCCCGGCAGCCGGGTGTGCTCCTCCGCCGTCCTCGGCGGCGGCCTCGGCGCGCGCGACTGGGTCCTCAACGCCCAGGTCCCGCCCGGCTACCGGCGCACCGACCCGGCCGCCCACCTCGCCGACATCGCCGCCCGCGCCGGACTGCACGGCACCGGCGCCGCCCTCATGACCGCCGCCGACGTCGACGCCGCCACCGAGGCGCACGACGACGGCGTGCACGCCGTCGTCACCACCGGCCTCGGCGTCCGCACCTGGGCCGCCTCCCCGGCCGCCGGACGCATCGGCGCCCCGGCGGCCGGAACCGTCAACATCGTCGTCGTGCTGCCCGTGCCGCTCGGCGACGCCGCACTCGTCAACGCCGTCGCCACCGCCACCGAGGCCAAGGTGCAGGCCCTCCTGGACGCGGGCGCCGACTGCTCCGGCACCCCGTCCGACGCCGTCTGCGTCGTCGCCGCACCCGCCGCCCCCGGCCGCACGCCCGAACCTTTCGCCGGACCCCGCTCCCGCTGGGGCGCCCGCCTGGCCCGCGCCGTCCACACCGCCGTCCTCGCCGGAGCCGCCCCGGCGTGACGCCGCGCCGCCCGCAGCCCGGGGCCGCCACGCCCGGCCGCTACGGCACCCGCACCCCCGCCCCCGCCACCGGGGCCCCGACGACGGACGGACCCCACGGCTGGAACGCGTCCACCGGGATCGGCTGGGCGGAGAGGGAATAGAGCAACTCCGCGTCCCGCGCCGTGACTCCGACGTTCCGCCCCGACCGCAGCGACGCCAACTGCTCCTCCTGGAGCCCGTCATCCGCCAGCCACGCCCGGAACGCACCGCCGGGGTCCGGGCTCCCGTCCAGCACCGGACGCAGCACGGCGGTGGGGAGGGGACCCCGACCGGGCGCCGGGTCGAGCGCGTCGGCCAGCCGCGCCGCCTGCCCCCGCAGCCACCGCACCGCCAGCCGTGGAGTCCACGCCCGGTGGCGGCCGAGCACGATCTCGTGCCCGGCCCCCGCCGCGAGCGGATGCGCCGACACCGAGCAGAGGTACCCGTCCACCGCCACCCCGCTCACCGCCACGCCCCCGGAACGGCCCGATAGGGACGACTGACCAATTCCCGGTATGAATAATGCTCGGGGTGTGCGGAGAGGTGCCGCACAATCCATTGTCGTGCCCCCGACGGGTCCGTTCCGGGCCGCCCGCATTCCCCGCACACCGCGCACTGCGCGGCGAACATGACGTCCTCCGCGTCCGGTTCCTCGTCCGGCGCGATGCGGAACTCCCGAAACCGGTACGACACCCGTGACGCGCCCCTTCCCAGCCCGCCCAAGTGCGCCTCGATTTCCCGACTGAGCCGCTGGAGCCGGCCGCCCAGGCCGTCCGCCGCCGTCACCGGCCCGACCCCGCCCGCACGACCGCCACCAGCGCCTTCACCGTCTCGGGACGGCAACGCCCCAGCTCCACCAACGGCCGGGGCGGCACGCTCGCACACGAGGCCACGTCCAAGCCCAGGGACGGCAGCACGATTCCCGCAGCCCTCAACGCGGAATCCAGCTCCCCACACACCCGTTCGGCCCGCTCGACTTCATCCACCGGTTCCCGTCCCATCCGCCGTGCTTTCACGTTTCGCACTCACAGCATTACCGAACGGCGTAGGCTCGAAAAGCGGGGGCCTGATGACTAACTGTCAGTCATCCACGGCGGTTATGACCACCGAACAGTCATGAGGGGAACACACCATGGCAGTTGAAATCGAAGGACCGGACCCTTCGTCGTCCATGCTCGCCTTCTTCGGCTCCGAGCTCCGCCGACTCCGCACCGAAGCGGGCCTCTCCCAGGGCGAGACCGCGAAGCGCGCCCACACCACCCAGTCGATGATCAGCAAACTGGAGGCCGCCCAGCGCGTACCGTCCGAGGAACTGACGCGCGACCTCGACACCGCCCTCAACACCGACGGCCACCTCACCCGCCTCCACCCCCTCGTCCTCCGCTACGCCTACCCGCAGTGGTTCCTCCCGTACGTCGAACTGGAGCGGGAGGCGAAGTCGATCAAAACGTTCGAGAGTCAGGTCGTCCCCGGACTGCTCCAGGCCGAGGACTACGCACGACCGCTGCTGGCAAGTGGCCGCCCGGACAACCTAAACGCCCTCGTCGCGGCACGCCTGAGCCGTCAGCCGATCCTGGAGGACGACGATCGACCCCGCGCCTGGTTCGTCCTCGACGAACAGGTCCTCCGGCGTCCCATCGGCGGCCATCAGGTCATGGTGAGGCAACTTGAACGGCTGCTCACGGCGGGGGAGGAACCGAGGACAGTCATCCAGGTGGTGCCCGAACGTGTGACCGCGCACCCAGGAGTAGAAGGAGCCTTCACGGTGCTCAGCCTGGATGAGGCTCCGGACGTTCTCTACGTTGACGGCTTCTCGCAAGGTCGAATTGGGCTGGAAGCGCACGAACTCTCGCACGCCCGCCACGCCTATGATCTGCTCAGGGCCCAGGCCCTGTCGCACGAGGATTCTGCCGAGCTGATCCGTACTTACATCGTGAGGTACCGAACCAGATGAACACTGCGAAGGAACTGGCTGTCAGCTGGCGTAAGAGCAGCTACAGCAGCAGCAATGGTGGGAACTGCCTGGAGGTCGGTGTGGGCATCCCGGGAGTCATCCCCGTCCGTGACAGCAAGGACCCGAACGGCCCAGCGCTGTCGTTCACGGCCGGCGACTGGTCCGCCTTCGTCGCGGGGGTGTCGTCCGACCAGCTCAAGCCCTAATGATCGCGAAGGGATTCTGATGCCCATTACGTGGAGGAAGAGCAGCTACAGCAGCAGCAACGGGGGAGAGTGCCTGGAGGTCGGCGTAAGCGTTCCCGGCGTCATACCGGTCCGGGACAGCAAGACCCCCAACGGCCCGGTGCTGGTGTTCACCCCTGCCGACTGGTCCGCCTTCGTGACCGGCCTGACCTCCGAGCCTTCGAAACACTCATTGGAGTATCCGGGTCGACCCGGGCGCTGAAGCGCCTCAGCGCGCCGCTGTTGCCCGGCGGGTGCTGACACCGACTTCCCGACGTCGGTGAGAACCACCCCCTCCAGGTCGGCCGTCTCTCAAGGTCGGCCTGGAGAGTCCCTTTGCGTGCGCGCAACAGCGGTGACCGAGCGTTCGTCAACCAGAAACTCCGGTACAAGGACATCGGCTTCCTTGGCGGGCCAAGTCGGCAGGGCTCCTTCTGGCGCCAAGGTCATCGCAGCCGGTGGGACGGCCTGGCTGGGCCCGGCTGGATCGACGACCGGTGGCGGAACTCATGCGCGTGCTTGCGAGTCTGAAGGAGGTCCCCGGGAGCGCCGGTCGACGGAGTGTCCCGCAATCCGGCTCCACCGCAATCGGGGCACCTCAGACCAGTCCCGTCAAGGTATCGGTTTCCGCCTGCGGCCGGAATTCGCCCTCTGTCGCCGACCGTGGACGGTGTGTAGTTTCCCCGTGTCACAGTGCACGAGGAGGGGAACTGACGATGCCTGCGGTGACTCCGGAACTGGGCTACTCGTACCGGCTGAAGAACAAGCGCACGGGGCTGTACCTGACGAGTGCGGACTTCAGCCCGAGCAGCTACGCGACGATCTACCGGTCCGTCGCGAGCGGTCAGGGCCGGCTGGCTCAGACCTGGAACGTGCTGAGTCTGGACAACGGCGAGTACCTGATCGAACAGAAGGTCGGCGGAACCATTCTGACTGCGGACAACTACTCAAGCGGCACCGTGCGGGTCAACCTCGACAACCCGCAGAACACCTCGAACGTCGCCGTCCGCAACAGTCAGATCTGGATTCTGCGTCCGGAAGGTACCGGATACACGCTCAGCAACAAGAACGGCGGCCTCTTCCTCACCCCCGACGGCTTCGGCAACGGCAACGGTCAGGTCAACAAGTACTACCGGGTGTCCGGCAAGGACGGGGAGTCCCAGATCTGGGAGCTGGAACGCGAGGCCACCTACGACCGGATCACCAAGGCGGAAGTCGGCCCGACGAACAAGGCCGCCAACCCTGTCCCGGCGCCCACCGGGTACGCCAGGCCCAACCCCGACACGACTCCTGAGGTCCTCATCGGCACGACCGTCCTCCCCTCCCCCCTGGTCACCGACCACGCTCTGGGACAGGCCCGCAAGGCCCGGGAGAGCCCCTTCTACCTCCTCAAGAGGTACGGCTTCTACAAGGTCGTCTACTCCTACGACCACAGCGGCCAGATCGCCAAGACGGAGACCCAGAGCACGACCGTGGGCATGTCCACCACCAACGCCCGTGAGGTGGAGTCCACCACCGGAATTTCCGTCACCGCCGAAACCTCGATGGAGTACAAGGGCTTCTCCGCCTCCCTCAGTACCACCGTCAGCTATCAACTGCGGACCAGGGTCGCTACCGAGACCACCAAATCCAGCAGCACCACGGTCACGGTGGAGCGTTCCTACCCGGCCAACGGCAAGCGCTTGGCCCAGAGCATCTGGTTCCGTGCCGACCGCTACGTGCTGGAACGCACCGACGGCAGCAAGGTCATGGAGTGGCAGACCACCACCGACCAGGACACGGTCGACAGCGTCTACCCTCCCGCCACCGGCTGACAGCGGCACCAACCCGCTGAGACACCGGCCGTGAGAGCCGCAGACAGCACCACCCACCGGCGACATCGTCGGGTACTGCGGGGACCACCCCCGCGCGTGCGGGGAGCAGGGTCCGGGCGTGCCCCACACGACGACTCGGCGGGACCATCCCCGCGCGTGCGGGGAGCAGCCGGCGCAGGACTACATCGACTCCGACTGGGCGGGACCATCCCCGCGCGTGCGGGGAGCAGCCGCGTCTCGTGGTCGGTGAGCTGGTCCCCCGAGGACCATCCCCGCGCGTGCGGGGAGCAGAGGGACTCGCGTGCGACGACAACGAGCCGCGAGGGACCATCCCCGCGCGTGCGGGGAGCAGGCGTCGCCAGGGTCGAGAATGCGAAACGGCAGGGGACCATCCCCGCGCGTGCGGGGAGCAGACACCCTCTCTCCCCGGTACGCCGAGTGCTCACGGGACCATCCCCGCGCGTGCGGGGAGCAGCCGCAGGTCGTCCCCGACGGAGTCGACCCCTCGGGACCGTCCCCGCGCGTGCGGGGAGCAGAACACGCCCGCCAGCCCGTCCAGTTGTCGGGTGGGACCATCCCCGCGCGTGCGGGGAGCAGACTGCGTGACCTGCGGGTTTATGGTGTGCGACGCGAGTTTTCCATGACTTTCGCTGAGTCCGGCAAATCGCTCATAAGGTACTCGCTTTGTGGTCGGTGCGGGGTGCGGTGGCAGCTCAAAGGGGTCATCGTAGCGTTCGGGGTGACGTTCCTGCGGGCGCTCCGACGAAGTCGGTGGTCACCGCAGTTGGCCCCCGAACCGGGTGCGTCCGCCACCGTTTCCGTGTGCCTATGTGTCGAAGAGCATGTTGCGCGGCGGACGTTGTGGACCTCGACGTGGCCTGCCCGGCTCCGTGCCGGTCGATGGTGGAACGAACGCGTCACCGGTTGGCCGCGACTCTGCACGCTGCCAGTCGTCGCGACGGCGGTTCACGCCGGTCGCCGCGCCGGCCTCCTGCGCCTGCCGTCGTGGCACCGGAACGTGCCGCAGGGGAGCGGTGTGGCACCGGCGTGCAACGCCGATGCCACATGCTCGCCCCCCTCACCGGGTCAGGTCAGTTGATGAAGCCCCCGGACCAGCACGCGCCGTCTCCGACCCACTGGTGGGAGGAGATGGAGTCGTCCATGTCGGCGTACCAGAGGCCGCCGCCGTTGCCGTCTCCGCGACTGAAGTTGTTGTCCGTGAGCTTGTCGGCGTAGAGCTCGTTTCGCTTCAGGCAGCCGTAGCCGCTGCTCGTGAAGTCGTAGTTGTAGGCGTCGTAGAAGGCCACCGTGTCGTAGGCGTCCTGGACGCCGGTGTTGAGCACTGACGACGCCGCGTTGTTGTCCGAACCCCGGAACCCTCCGGCGCTGTTGCCCCAGTTCGAGTCGTTCCCCGGGCTGGAACCGAGGAGGCCGGAGCAGTCGTTCCCGCTGTAGGCCCGGACGTTTCCGTCGTTGGCGTACTTCCAGTACTCACTGTCGCAGCCGGCGCCCTGGGTGTCCCTCTCTCCGGCCGCAGCCGAGGACGCCGGGAGCAGAGGGCCGAGTGCGGTGGCGAAGGCCAGTCCGACGACGGCGAGGACGGGACGGGTTCTGCGCATGGTGATCTCCTTCTCCGTACCCGCGGACGGTCGCCGCGGGGGTTCGTGGGGGTGCGGCGAGGTCATGCCTGGGAAGAGATGACCTGCTTCGCCTGTTTCAGGGCCGCGAGCCGCATGTGATGGTGTGTGGTCAGCTCCTCGGCGTACTGCTGAGCCACGGGCGCCCGGTACTCGTCGTGCAGGGCGCGCGCGGTGTGGGCCAGCCCGGTGTCTCGGGCACAGGTGGCCTCCGCGACGGCGAGTCCGACCTCGACATCGTGTGCGTCCCGGGCGCTGAGGCCCTCGGTGAGCGTGGGGAGCTGAGCGCGGATGTGCGGGGGCTCGGCGTAGTCGTGCCCGGCCGCGCGCATGCAGCGGGCCCATGCCTCGACGGCGTCGGTGAAGCGTTCGTCCTGCACGAGGTCCGGCAGGTAGAGAGGCGCGAGGTTGCCGTGGACCTTGTCGACGCGGAACCACGTCTCCCGGTGGCCGTACAGCTCCTCCTGAGCCGTGGCGCGGCAACCGCCTCGTGCGGTTCTGATGGTGCCACCTCCGGGCAGCTCCACGGAGAGCATCCCCTCGGACGGGCGGCCCCCCAGGGCGGCGGTGTATGCCCGGAGCCGGTCCTCGGAGAGGGAGGCCCGGTACGTCAGGTTGGGGTTGTCCTTGCGGGCGGTGAGGACCTTCCGGCGAAGTTCGCCGCCGTAGCCGTGCTCGCGGGCCCACTCCACGTCGTCCAGGACGTAGCCGCCACCTCCGCCCGTTTCCGCGTCGGCGGGCTCGCTCGGCGTGTACCGGAAGCCGTGTTCGGCCATGCAGCGTGCGACAAGCAGTTCCTCGGCACGGTCCAGTCGGCTCTTCTCCCGGCCCGTCAGTTCGCGTCCGGGAGGCGCCTCCCTGGTAGCGGGGTCGCCGCCGTCACCGCACCCGGCGAGTGCCGCGCAGACGAGAGCGATCGTCGTGCCCAGAGCGGCGATGGTCGTTCCCCGCATGAGACCCCCTCCTGGTTCGTCCGAGACGACGCTACGAACGCGGGAGCCGCCGCCGAACCCTTTGCGTTGTGGCGCAAAGGTTCAGCGGCCGTGCACCAGAGCCGTACCGAGCGACGTGCGGACGTGCAGCACGTGCATCCCACGTCGGTCGGATGCGACGAGCCCGGCGCGCCGCAGGGCACCGGTGTGGCGGCTGACCGAGGACGGGGAGGTGTGGGCCCGCGTGGCGAGCACCGTGGTCGTCGCGGGCTCGTCCAGCAGACGCAGGAGCGCCGCGCGCGTGGCGCCGAGAAGTTCGGCGAGCGGGTCGTCCCGCCGGGAGGTGGTGCCGCACCGTTCGGGCACCCAGACGGGGCCCCGTGTGACGGGGTAGACCAGAACAGGCGTGAGGTCGGGGTCCGCCAAGGTGATCGGGTAGTAGTTGATGAAGAAACTGGGGACGAGGCAGAGCCCGCGTCCGTCGAGACGAATCTCCTTCGGGAAGGGGTAGTCGGCCTCCAGAACCGGGGGACGCCAGCGGAGGCGGGGCCCCAGCCGACCGAGCACGGCTTCGGTGCCGTCGCCCAGCGCGCGTTCCGTATGGCGCGTCGTCTCGCGGTCGATATGCGCCGCGACGGTCGTCCGGTAGGGCGCCAGGGCGACGGCGTGGTATCGGCGGAGCGCGACCCCGAGACGGCGCAGCGCTCGCGAGCGTCCGGCGGAGATGTCATCGAGCCAAGCGGGCGGATCGGTGCGTCCGTCAGCCAGGAGGGTGATCTCCTCTCGGAGTTGGCTCCGAGAGGTGGACAACACCTCCTCAACCCCGGCCCCGAAGTCACTGACCGGCCCGGCTGGCGTCAGAAAGTCCGGAAAGTAAGCGCTGATCGGGGAGAGGGCCGTCAGCAGATGAACGTCCTGACCGAGCCTCGCCTCGGCCAGCGCACGCCGCGTGACCCGCTGCCAGGGACCGAAGAAGGTGCTGGGCGAGACGAGATGGTGCAGGCTGAGCACGGTTTCCCACATGGCGTCGGGCCCGGTGGCGATGCGCAAGCGGCCGAGGTCGACATCGGTGAAGTGGATGCGGAGCACGGCCCTCCCCCGGTCCGGGCTGAACGCCCGCCTACACCGAACACAGTCTCTCTTCCCGTCGGGGCCGCCGACCACGCCCTCGGCAGCCCGCGCCCACCACAGGAGGAGGCAGCGTGGCGTACGAGTACGCCACGCTGCCCGTGGCGGGACCAACCCCGACCACCCCCGCGCGTGCGGGGAGCAGGCCCGGCTGCGGCAGCTACGCCACGAGAACCACGGACCATCCCCGCGCGTGCGGGGAGCAGGCCCGGCTGCGGCAGCTACGCCACGAGAACCACGGACCATCCCCGCGCGTGCGGGGAGCAGCGAATCCGGACGACGGCGGCAAGCTGGTAGCCAGGACCATCCCCGCGCGTGCGGGGAGCAGACGCCGACACGTCGCCGGACGGGCTGCGGGCGCGGACCATCCCCGCGCGTGCGGGGAGCAGCGAAAAGCGAGCGGCCCGGCAAGGTTCAGGTGGGGACCATCCCCGCGCGTGCGGGGAGCAGGCCGAATGCTGGGGCGCGAACTGCTGTCACCCGGGACCATCCCCGCGCGTGCGGGGAGCAGCGGGTCTCGTTGGCGAAGCGGGCCCAGTCGTCGGGACCATCCCCGCGCGTGCGGGGAGCAGAAGAGGTTCACCACCCGGTACTGGAAGCTGCCGGGACCATCCCCGCGCGTGCGGGGAGCAGCGGGCCTGCGCCGCGACCATCCGCTCCGAGGCGGGACCATCCCCGCGCGTGCGGGGAGCAGACTGCGTGACCTGCGGGTTTATAGCGTGCGACGCGAGTTTTCCATGACTTTCACCGAATCCGGCAAATCGCTCATAAGGTGCTCGCTTTGTGGTCGGCGTGGGGTGCGGTGGCAGCTCAAAAGGGCCATCGTAGCGTTTGCGGCAACGTCCCTGCGGGCGCTCCGATGAAGTCTGTCGCCGCTGCCGTCAGCCCGCTCAAACGGGGCGTCCAGTCTGCGTCGGTCAGGACGTTCGAGAGCCATCGTTCCCAGGCTGTTCCAGGCCGGGGATTGTGCACGACTGCTGCTGGCAAGTGGACATCTGTACGAACTTGATGGCCTGGTGGCTCCTGAGGCGACGGCCGATGCCTGTGGACCTCGTCGCTCCAGCGCATGAGGGCTCCGTCAACCTGATCGGTGTCTACGTAAAGGGGCCCATCAACGGGAGCGTGATTTCGCGGATCGGCCGGTCGAGTCTGTGGCGGGGCGCCTACGCTGAATGCTTAGGGATCGTGCTCGGGGAAGGGCCGATGTGGGGCGTGTTGTGCTGGTGCACGGAATTGCTCAACAGTTCGAGGGGCCGGAGCTGCTGTCGTTGCGGCTGGGGGCCGCGCTCCGTGACGGTGTCAGGCTGGCGTCGGGCATGGCGCTCCAGCCGGACGATGTGGCGTGTGCGTTCTACGGGGACGTCTTCGTCGAGCCGGGTAGCCGGTCGGGTGATCTGCCGCCGTGGGATGAGCACGATGTGGTGGACGGTTTGGAGGCGGACCTCCTTGCTGCGTGGTGGCGGCGGGCGGCCGAACTGGATGACGGGGTGTCTCCTCCTGATGAGGAGGGGACGCGGGGGCCGGCCGGGTTCGCCGTGTCTCGGCTGCTGCTGTCCCGGTGGGTGCGCGGGGCACTGAACGCCCTGTCGGAGGTGCGTTTCTTCCAGCCGGTGTCGAAGCGGATGCTGGTGGCGGAGTTGAAGCAGGTGCGCCGCTACATGGACGAGCCCCAGGTTCGGCGGGCGGCCCGTGCTGCGGTGGGGGATCAGATCGGTGCGGACACGCGGGTGCTGGTGGCGAATTCGTTGGGGTCGGTGGTCGCCTACGAGACGTTGTGCGAGAACCCCGGGTGGCCGGTGACGGATCTCGTGACGGTGGGGTCGCCGCTTGGACTGCCGGTGGTCTTCCGTCGCTTGAGCCCGTTGCCGGTGGAGGGGCGTGGGGCGTGGCCCGGTGGTGTGGTGCGCTGGACGAACGTGGCCGATCCCGGTGACGTCGTCGCTCTGGTGGGCTCGCTGGCCTCGCGTTTCGTGTCCGGCCCCGCAGGTTTGGTGGAGGATCGGACGATCACCAACGGCGTACGGATGCACGACTTCCAGCGCTACCTGACCGCCCCGAAGACCGCGACCGCCGTCGCCGCCGGTCTCCAGGCGGCGCCGGCATGACGACCACCACAGCGGCCGGACAAGCCTTACCCGGGCGGCGGTACTTGATCGCGGCTGGCGTCGGCCGCTTCCACAACCCGGGCCTGGACGCTCTGCCCGGCGTCGAAACGGATGTGCGGCGGGTCCGAGCCCTGCTGGAGCCGATGGGGTACGAGTCCGTCCTCACCCGGCTCGCCCACGATCCGGCCCGGGACGACCTCGTGGAAGGCATCGAGGACTGGGCCCTGGGGACCTGCCTGGAGCCGGAGGATGTGGTGGTGGTGTACTTCGCCGGGCACGGCGTCTGCGAGGAGGACCGCCACTACCTGCTGTGCACCGACAGCAGGCCAGGCCGCACCTCGAGAGCGCTGGCGGCCGAAGATCTGGCCCGCCCGCTGGTGATGAGCAAGGTCGGCCACCTGCTGGTCATGCTGGACACCTGCTACGCCGGAGCCGGGACCGCGGACATCAGCCGGCTCGCCCTCGGTCTGGCGGACCTGCACCGCGGGCGGGCCAATCGCTGGCACCTGGCCGCGGCCCGTGCCAAGGAACGCGCCAAGGAGAACGTCTTCGTCGACGCCCTCGGGGACGTCTTCGCTCACCGCCGTCATGGCGCCAGCCAGCAGTTTATGAGCGTGCGCGAGGTCACCGAACGCGTCAACGCCCACTTCAAGGTCCACCGCCCCCGCCAGCAGGCCCGGCTGACCACGACCGAAACTGACGGCCAGGACCCCTTCTTCCCCAGCCCTCTCTTTCTGCCCGGTTTACCGGCCGACGGCATCGACCTCGCCAGCATCGCCGGGCTGCGCCGCCGCCACAGCGGGCACTTCGGCCCGCGCAGCCGCGGTGTGGAACACGCCGGCGAACGCGGCGACTACTTCACCGGTCGCGCCCGCGCCCTGCACGAACTCACGGCGTTCCTCAACTCCCCCAGCCGTGATCACGACCGCAAAGCGCGTGTCATCACCGGAGACCCCGGCTCGGGCAAGTCCGCCCTGCTGGGTCGTCTCCTGACGCTCACCGACCCCGATACCCCGGAATCCGGAACAAGACAGGCGGGTGCCGAGCCTTCGTCAGTCGTCTCCCGGCTGGTGATCGTCCTGCACGCGCGCCGGGTCACGCTGGACGACCTGGTGGCCGACCTGGCCTCGGCCCTGCGCCTGCCCGCTCCGGCCGACCGCGACGACGTCCTGGCTGCGATGGCCGACAGGACTACACCGGTGGCTGTCGTCGTGGACTCCCTCGACGAGGCCGGAACCGCCGGCGACACGAGGGAGGGCAACCGCATCGCCCGCGAACTCCTCCACCCCCTCTCGTTCCTGCCCCCGGTACGGCTCGTCGTCGGAACCCGTCGCCCCCAGGTTCCCTCCCTCGGCCATGCCATCCAGGTCATCGATCTCGACAAACCCGCCTACATCAGCCGAAACGACATCGCTGCCTACGCCCGCGTCCTCCTCGAAGACACCCAGGACCCGGACAGCCGCTCTCCCTACCGCCATCGGCCGGACTTGGCCGCCACCATCGCCGATGGCATCGCCGCACGCGCACGGTTCTCCTACCTAGTGGCCCGGATGACCGCCCGCGCCCTCGTCCACGGCCAGATCCACATCGACACCACCCAGCCGGAATGGCGCGAACGCCTGCCCAGCGACGCAAGGGAGGCCTTCGCTGCCTACCTCGACCGCTTCGGCGACGACAGTCCCAAGGTGGAACGGCTCCTGCGCCCGCTGGCCTATGCGCAGGGTGCCGGCCTGCCCTGGTCCACGATCTGGGGACCGCTTGCCGAGGCCCTGTCCGGTCGGCCCTGCCCCCAGGACGACCTGGACTGGCTACACCGCCATGCCGGGGCCTACATCATCGAAACCCCCACGCCGGACGGGTCCGCCTATCGCCTCTTTCACGAGACCATGGCCGAACACCTGCGCCGTACCAGCCACGAACACGACGACCACGCCACCATTGCACGCACTCTCACCACCCTGGTCCACCATGATCCGGCCACCGGCGTGAACGACTGGCACGCAGCCCACCCCTACGTCCGCCAGCACGCGGCCTCGCACGCCGCGGCAGGAGGCACCCTCCCCACCCTCCTGAACGACCCCGAATACCTCGTCCACGCGCACCCCGCTGCCCTACTCCGTGCCCTGGACACCACCACCGGTAGAGCCGACCGCACCACCGCAGCCGTCTACCGCGCCTCCGCAGCCGTCCACGCCCCACTCGCCCCATCCGCCCGCCGCGACGTCCTCGCCATCGACGCCGCCCGCTACCAGCAACCCGACCTCGCCACGAGCCTCGCCCGCACTCGTCCCTGGACACCCCGCTGGGCCACCGGCACCCTCGTCCACCCCTCTCACCGCGCCACCCTGACCGGCCACACCAACCCAGTGAACGCGGTGGCCGTGACAAGACTCGACGGCCGCCCCCACGCCGCCACCACCAGCCGGGACAAGACGGTGCGGGTGTGGGACCTGACCACCGGCACCGAGCGCACCACCCTCACCGGCCACACCGACGGAGTGAACGCGGTGGCGGTGACAAATCTCGACGGCCGCCCCCACGCCGTCACGACCAGCAACGACGGGACGGTGCGGGTGTGGGACCTGATCACCGGCACCGAACACGCCACCCTCACCGGCCACACCGACGGAGTGAACGCGGTGGCGGTGACAAGACTCGACGGCCGCCCCCACGCCGTCACGACCAGCCGGGATGAGACGGTGCGGGTGTGGGACCTGATCACCGGCACCGAGCGTGCCATCCTCACCGGCCACACTGACCCGGTGAGAGGAGTGGCGGTGGCGGAGATCGACGGCCGCCCCCACGCCGTCACGACCAGCAACGACGGGACGGTGCGGGTGTGGGACCTGATCACCGGCACTGAACACGCCACCCTCACCGGCCACACCGACGGAGTGAACGCGGTGGCGGTGACGAATCTCGACGGCCGCCCCCACGCCGTCACGACCAGCAACGACGAGACGGTGCGGGTGTGGGACCTGACCACCGGCACTGAACACGCCACCCTCACCGGCCACACCCACGGAGTGAACGCGGTGGCGGTGACAAATCTCAACGACCGCCCCCACGCCATCACCACCAGCCACGACAAGACCGTGCGGGTGTGGGACCTCACCACCGGCACCGAGCGCACGGCCCTCACCGGCCACACCAACTGGGTCAACGCGGTCGCGGTGACGGAGATCGACGGCCACCCCCACACCATCACCACCAGCAACGACAAGACGGTACGGGTGTGGGACCTGACCACCGGCACTGAACACGCCACCCTCACCGGCCACACCCACTGGGTCAACGCGGTGGCGGTGACAGATCTCAACGACCGCCCCCACGCCATCACCACCAGCCACGACAGGACCGTGCGGGTGTGGGACCTCACCACCGGCACCGAGCGCACGGCCCTCACCGGCCACACCAGCTGGGTCAACGCGGTGGCGGTGACGAATCTCGACGACCGCCCCCACGCCATCACCACCAGCCGGGATGAGACGGTGCGGGTGTGGGACCTGACCACCGGCACTGAACACGCCATCCTGACCGGCCACACCGACGGGGTGAGAGGAGTGGCGGTGACGGAGATCGACGGTCACCCCCACGCCATCACCACCAGCGCAGATGAAACGGTGCGGGTGTGGGACCTCACCACCGGCACCGAGCGCACGGCCCTCACCGGCCACACCAGCTGGGTCAACGGGGTCGCGGTGGCGGAGATCGACGGCCGCCCCCACGCCGTCACTACCAGCAACGACGAGACGGTGCGGGTGTGGGACCTGACCACCGGCACCGAACACGCCACCCTCACCGGCCACACCGACGGGGTGAACGGGGTGGCGGTGACGGAGCTTGACGGCCGCCCCCACGCCGTCACCGCCAGTTTCGACAAAACGGTGCGGGTGTGGGACCTGCTTTCAAACCGCGTTGTCGCAGTGCTTTCTCAACCTCTGGCGGTCTGCGCAGGCGCGGCACATCGCGGTGACATCATTCTCGGCATGGCCAACGAAGTCGTGGTGCTCCAGCGCAACACTGGTAAGTAATGATGGCAATCCGCCGGACTCGGTGGCACCACGTTCAGGTTGAAGCCGCACGAACTCCGCGGCCCGGAAGCACTCCCCGATCACCCTACGAGCGCCGGCCACCTCGGCCAGATCGGGTGGCTTGACGCCGACGGGCGCGTGGCCGAGGTAGTAGGCGATCTCGCAGGGGTCGGCAAGACCGCAGCGGGCCA
Source organism: Streptomyces chumphonensis (assembly GCF_014779715.1). GTDB lineage: Bacteria > Actinomycetota > Actinomycetes > Streptomycetales > Streptomycetaceae > Streptomyces > Streptomyces chumphonensis. Next base: position 593,892 of record NZ_JACXYU010000001.1, on the reverse strand, counting down.
TCACCCAGCGGTGATGGGTGGGCGGATCGGGGCCGAAGACGAGGTTGGCGGGCAGGCCTGCGGCCAGGCAGCGGCGGACGATGTCCCGGGCCAGCTCTCCCTTGGTCGCAAAGCCACGTTCGTCGGGGATCTTGGCTGCCCGGCAGCGGAAGCGGTCGGAGGGTCGAAGACCCCGGCCTTCTGCCAGCGGTCCAGCCGCCCCCAGCGCGTCTGCCCTGAGCCGAACCCGATCCTCAGAGGCAGCAGTTGCCAGGCGATGTCGTTGTTCAGCATGTACAGGACGCCCTGGAGACACAGCCGGTCCGGTACCGGCCGTGGCCCGACGACCGCTCGGGCCTGGGCGGCAGCAACGGCTCGATCAGAGCCCACAAGTCGTCGTCCACGATCCACGGCCGGGTAGTCACACCATCTCGAACGCCCAATCGTCACAGCGGTCACGCCCCGACCAGGATTCCTCGGCAAGATCGTGTTACGGGCTCTTTGGGTGATCTTCCTTTTCGCTGCTCAGAACTGATGAACAAGTTCAGTAACTGCACACGACACCGGATCCACCTTCGAGCATCGTGCGCACGAAGAATCAAGCCACACGGCTTCGGGGAAATATGGAATTATTGCTTCCGCTAGGGGCCGTTGCTAGGGTGTGCCCACGCACTGTGTTCTCAGTGAATACAGGATCTTGAAGGAGCGTGTACACCATGATCAATCACGCCGCCGAAGAGGATCACGCACTTCTGGAGATGCTCGGACGCGCCGATTCGCCGGTCGCGCTCTCGTCCACCGGCGAAGTCCGATCGATGGAGAACCGAATTCAGTCGGCCCGGGAAACCGTCGGCGGGACCAGCGAGGGGTCCTGCTACTCCCACAGCACGTGGGGAAACTGAACCGGCACCCGTGAGCGGTTCCAAGGGCCGGAAGCGCCAGCGGTCATCGCTGTTGGTTCCGGCCCGCAATCGCCGCGAAATACCCGAAGATGAACAGACTGACATCCACCGGTCCGGAGTTGTTCGTCGCGCCGTCATGGATGAGGTTCTGCGGGTTGCAAAAGTAGCCCTGGCCGGGCTCGATTCGGACCTGAAGCACTGGATAGAGCGGGAATCTTCCGAGGAACTCGTCTTTCATTCGCTCGACCGTCACCGAGCCCGGTTCGCCGAGCTCCCCGGCGATCTGCGCAGCGGAACGATCGACGACGAGCAGATACCGCTCCGCCGTTCCGAGATTCACGCCGAGCACTCCGAAGGCGCGATTCCTCTCGTGGCGAAACGAATTCCCTTTCAGCCATTCGTTGTCGATGTGCAGTCCGACGTGGGCCCCCGAACCGTAGTCATACGCAGTACCGCGACTGCACGTCGCCACCAGGTGGATCGCTTCGCGCTCCCTGTGCAGGCAGCGGAGAACGCCCTGCTCCTCGATGAGAGCCACGCACTCCTCTGCGGCGGCCCTCGTGATCCGTCCCGGCACCTGTGTCGTTCCACCGGCTGCACGCAGGGAACGAACCAGCTCTCGTCGGTGCCGGCCGGCGAACGCCTCTCCGAGATGGAACATCCCTACGATGCGGGAAAGATCTTCCCCGTCACTCATGTCTCTTCTGCTCCAGCGCCCGCACGCCTCTCCTGCGGGAGGATCCCAGGGAGAACGCGGATGGAACACCCGTCGCCCGTGCGCGGAGACGTCCGCCAGGTACGACCCGCGGCTAGACAGTGTCACTGGGGCGTCGGGGGTGTCACGTAACCAGCTGATCAATTCCACGTCCCCCGGAAATTCCAATTCCACACTGGCCGCCTTCAGGATGGAGTGTGAATGAGTAGCGGCATCCTACCCATCGGATCGGCACTCCTCAAGGGCGGGGATGTCGTACTGCACAACCTCGCCGACCTGACACTGGAATGCACACCGGGCATCTACCAGGGCGGCCCGCCAGGCGGGCCACCGGCCTATTTTCCTCACGCGGACTGGCGGCGAACCCGTTCCGTGACACCGAGCCCGGTGGCGACGCAGCAGCCTGCCTCACCGCTCAGCCGTGCAGTGACGACGGTATGCGTGGGGCCCGATGCCGTCGAGCTCGCTCGTCGCCGACTTCTACCGGCCCTCTCCGGCGGTGCGGTCGAGGAGCGACGGGCGGCGCTCGAGCATGTTCGCACCAGTATCGAGAATCTCCTCAGCCGGAATTACGGCATAAGATGCCGTGAGCGCGGCCCGGCTGACTGTGTCGTCAACCGACCGGGGCTCATCTCCACAGCGTTCGACTTCGACAGCGGTCACTTCGTCGGTCTCCATATCGACAATCATCAGAGGTTCCCCGTGCACCGCCGGGATTCCTCTCAGATTCTTTTCGCGGTGAACATCGGATTCAGTCACAGATATCTCATCTTCGCGCCGTGGACGGTGCGGGGGATGTTGTCTCGCCTGGGGAAGCCGACTGAAAGCCGGTCTGAGGATACCGACTCGGTATCCCTGAAGGAGGAGTACCTCTCCGCGTTTCCGCGCGAGCCGTTGTTCAGGATACGGCTCGAGCCCGGAGACGCGTACCTGTGCGCCCCTCAGAATCTGATCCACGACGGGGCGACCAACGACTCCGGATCGGCGGATGTCGCTCTGCTCATGTCAGGAGACTACGCATGGAGTCAATCGCGGTGAACACCAGAGGCGGAGTTCAGCACGTGGTCCTTCAGGCCACACCATTCTGCAACATCGCCTGCACCTACTGCTACCTACCCGACCGGAGCCGGTTCGAGGTCATGCGACTGGAAGTGGTCGACGCCGTGGCTGAGTTGCTGGCGTCCGCCGAGTCCGACGCCGAGGTGCTCGAAGTTCGATGGCACGCGGGCGAACCCCTCACCGCAGGGCCTTCCTTCTACGCGGAGGCGGTCGCGCTGATGGCTTCGCGTCTGTCCGGCCGCTACGAGGTCAGGCACAGCGTGCAGACGAACGCCATCCTCGTCGACCGGGATTGGTGCCGACTCTTCAAGAACCATTCGTTCCGGGTCGGCGTGAGCATCGACGGCCCGGAGGAGATCAACGACGCTCACAGGCTCACCCGGCGCGGGGAGGGAAGCTTCCGGAAGGCCATGCGTGGGGTTGCCCGCCTGCGCGAGGAAGGGGTCCCCTTCGACACCATCTCCGTGGTGACCCCCGCCACGCTGGGGAGACAGGAGCGCTTTCTCGACTTCTTGGAGAATCTGGCTCCGCGGTCCGTCGGCTTCAACGTGGAGGAAACCGAAGGCAGCCACCAGTCCGCGTCACTGGCTTCCGCCGACTTCGAGCCTGCTTGGCAGGGCTTCCTCGAGCGCCTCGTCGGCTGGGAGAAGCGCACCGGTATCCCCGTAAGGGAGTTCGACCGAATCCGCCGGTCGATCGCCGGCAGCGGTTTCGGTGCGGTGAACGAGCAGGCGCGTCCCTTCGGGTTCATCAACGTCGACGTTGACGGCAATCTCTACACGTTCTCACCGGAGCTCGTCGGGCTCACGCATTCAGCGTACGGATCCTTCGCCATCGGGGATGTCTGGACGCCCTGGCCGTCTCTGCACGCCAGTGCGAGCCTGAAGGCTCAGGCCACATCGATCGCCGACGGCGTCGAGGGTTGCAGAAGGAGATGCGAGTACTTCTCAGTGTGTGGTGGCGGCGCACCGGCCAACAAGCTTTTCGAGAACGGCACGTTCGATTCGGATGAGACCGCCATGTGCCGCTGCACGGTGAAGGACGTGACCGACGTCGTGGTCCGTGACATCGAAGCGTCGACAGGACATGGCGAATGATCGATATCACGGTCCGGGGTGAATGTGGATGGCCGGCCGAGCGCTTGACGAGGTCCCTTGAGGCCGGGGCACCTCACGAGATTCTGGACGCGCCCGGCCAGTTCGTCATCGTCGCGGACGAGCCGCGGAGGACGACGATCGTCACCTCGCGCGGGGGCGTGCAGCTCTACTTCTACGCGCGCAATTCGAACGGCCTCGTGCACGGCGCGACAGTCGGCGAAGTCTGGGCCCGATCCGGTGAGCCCTGGCGATGGAACTACCGGGCACTCGGTGATCTTCTCACGCTCAGCCATGTGGTCGGTGAGGACACCGTGGTAGAGGACGTCCGGCGGACTCCGCCGGGTTCCGTGATGACCGTCGACGGCGGTGAGGTGACGTTGATCCGTGAAGGTCGTCCGCGGGACGGAATCCGCTTCTCAGTCGCTGCTCTGCGTGACGCGCTGGAGTCTGAGGTGATGCGGGCCTGGCGTGGCGGTGGCGACGTGCTGTGCCTCACGGGCGGCCTGGATTCCCGACTGCTGCTGTCGGTTCTGCTGCGGAACGGAGTGCGCCCTCCTGCACTCGTATGTGGCCAACCGCACTCCGACGACATGCTGATCGCCCGGAAGATCGCCGGACAGTTCGGTCTCGACCTGGTGACATGCGAGGTCACCGCATCGGACTTCCTCTGTGAGGCCGACCGGATCGTCCATCAGACGAACGGCGTCCTGCCGGTCAGTCACTGGCCCGGGGTGCTGTTCGCGCGGTACGCGCAGGGAGGTCGGCTGTTCCTCGGGTTCAACGGTGAGGCGGCCAGGAACTACTACGATGAGATCACTTCACGCTTTCCCTCGCGGCTGCTGCCTTCGCATGGCCGATACGCGCTGCGGCGATGGCAGCTGCGCCATGGCCTCGCCCTGACCGAACGTGATTCCAAGGCTCTTCATCCCGAACTCCGAGCAGTGCTCGGGGAATCAGGCTGGCGCGATCGGCTGGAACGCCTGCTGGACGCCCGCAAGACGCTCGGACCGGGGCTCGACCAGGCGTTCGTCAGCGAGCGGACGCCGAACAAGTCCGGCACCGACCTGGCCGCCGTCTCGGGCTTCGCCCAGTGGGCCGTCCCCTTCTGTTCCGACGCGTGGTCCGACATCGCGCTAGCGGCACCGTGGCACCGCAGAGTCAAGGGGCGGATACACCGCCAGCTCATCGGCCGGCTGGAACCGGTGCTGCTGCGGTTCCCCACGGAGGGCGTCCGCCGTCCTCGGCGCCTCTGGTCCGTCGCGGACGGTTCGGGAGGTGCGCACCGTCACTTCTTCGATCAGGCGGAGTACCGTGATCCACGCTTGACCGCGTTCATGCGGGCAGAGGCGGGACGGCTGGACGATCTCGTCGATTGGAGCGCTCTCGACTCGAGTACTCCTGCGCTGCGGACTCGGTTGCTGTTCTCCCTGGCGAGTGTCGGAGCGTTCCGGCGCCTGACGAAGGGGCTCCCGCGTTGATCGTCGTCAAGCAGTACGGAGAGCGGAGGACGGGCACCAATCTGCTCCGGATGCTGCTCTCTGACGAGTGTTCCGATCTCCTGGTGCTGATGCACGCCCTCGGCGACAAACACAGCCCACCGGCCCCCTTCGCGCACATCTGGTCGCAGACCCGCGGCCACCCCGACGCCGCACACGAGTTTCTACTCCGCACGACGACCGTGTGCCCGTCCGACACGACCGACCCACGTAGTCCGGAGCAGAGGACGTTCATCAGACGGTGGGCTTCACCGGTCGCTGACGCCTACGCGTCGGGGAGGCTGTACGCGGTCGTTTCCGTCAAAGCCCCCCGTGCATGGCTCACCAGCCTCTGGCGCTTCGAGGTGCGGATGCTACGACGAACGCCCACCGCGCCGACCGAGGCGATCGCACGGTACAACCGGAACTACCGGAGCTGGCTCGCGCTGGAAGACCTGGGCCTGCACGTGCTCGTGGTCAGGTGCGAGGACCTGGTTCACGACAGCGGTCGGACCCTGCGGCGGCTGAGGACGGACATCGGGCTCGGCCGCGACCGCCGGCCGGCCCGTCTGCCCGCCCATCCCGTTCGGCCCAGCCCGTGGGACCACTGTGCGCCGGCCCTCGAAACGGTCGGGCCACCGGACGACGGACCGCCGGCCGTGGGCCGGGATCACGTGCTGGCCATGGAGGCCGCCCTGGAACAGGTGGACGGTGGGCTGATGCGCAGACTGGGTTACGAAGCGGAGGAGCTTTAGCCAGTGTCATACGGACTCGTCTTCCTCGGTCTGCCGCCCCACTACGAGCGGCTCAAGGACGTGGACCCCGGCTTGCCCATCGGCGGTGCACAGGTCGCCGAGCACGCGATGCTGCAGAGCCTCCTGCGGTACTCCGTCGCCGAGCCGTTCATCGTCGTGCCGAACCCGACCCTGGCCCGGCGCGAAGCGCGAGCCCTGTTGTCCGCCTACGACAACCACGAACGGGCGCTGCTGGCCTTCCCCGAGGAGCTCGCGATACCAGACGGTGTACGGGTCGTGGTCTTTCAGGCGATCACTCGACTTGCCGAAGGCGCAGTGTTTCGCCGTCGATGGGGTGAGCACGGGTGGCCGCTGGTAGGACTCAGCCACGCGCTCAACGGGGCCGACGCCCTTCAGACGGCGATGCTGTCCACCGTGAGACCGGACTTGTTCGGTGCTTCCGACACACTGATCTGCACGAGCAGGGGCGCCGTCGAGGCATGGCGTCGACTCCGGGCGAGGGTGTCCGACTCGATCGCCGGGGACCCTTCATGCCCGGCGGGTCCGAAGGTGCCCGAAGAACGCCGGGGCGTCGAACCGTTCCTGATTCCGCTCGGCGTCGAACTCGGCGAGCTGAGCCCCGTGGATCCTGTTGCGGCACGCCGGAGTCTCGGCATCCCGGACGGCGCCACCGTCTTCCTGTGCTTCGGACGCCTCGCGTCGAGATCGAAGATGGACCCGAACACCCCGCTCCTGTCCTTCCTCAAAGCCTTCGACCGTCATCCGTCCAGAGTGCTGGTGATCGCCGGCGATTCGACGGGCGGAGAAGCCGACCGGCTGAACGCCCGGGTGAGAGCGCTCGGCCTCGAACACCGTGTCCTTCTCGTCGAGAATCCGTCCCGGCGGACCAAAGGGCTCCTGCATTCGGCCGCGGATGTCTTCCTCCAGCTCGGCGACAACTCCCAGGAAACCTTCGGGCTGGCAGTCATCGAGGCGATGGCCTACGGCCTGCCCGTCATCGCATCCGACTGGAGTGGCTACCGGGATACCGTGGTGGACGGTGTGACCGGCCGGCTGATCCCCACGTCGTGGAGGTCCGACGGTTACCTCGGAGATACAGCCGGGTTCGTTCCCGAATGGGACCTTGGCGGCGCACTGGCGACCGAAGTCGCGGTCGACTTCGAACTCCTGACCACTGCCTTACGGGACATGGCAGACGACCCGCCGCAACGTAGAGGCATGGGAGAAGAGGGCCGCCAGCGTGCAAGACGGAAGTACGCCTGGCCGGTGATCGTTCCCCGGATCGACGCCCTGCTCGGTGGACTGGCCAGCCCGGGAACGACCGTGCAGAGCAGGAGGGCACCATGCTGGCCGCCGAAGACGGACGAGGTATTCGGCCACTACGCGACGGCCTCTCCGGGGCTTTCAGGCCAACTTCGTTGCACGGACGACACGGCGCTGCTTGACGCTGTGCGGCGAATCGTCCCGGAGGTGGTCGACGACACCGGAATGGCCCCCGGGGCGGTACGTAGCGTCGAGAGCCTTATGGAGACGATGGCCAGCAGAGGTCTGCGGAGGTACGAAGCCCGACAACTGCTCCTTCGAGGGATCAAGTACGGAACGCTGGCACCTGTGCCGCCTTCGACCGGGCATATATGACGTGGCACGCCGGGAGCGCGGGTTCCACTTCAACGTGCGCTTCCCTCCAACCTGTGCGGCTCACGGGCCTCGACCCCTGATGTTGGACACGCGAGACGCTGGATTCTGAGGATCTGACAACGGGCGTCTCGTGGTCATGAAGAGCTACCTGCCGCAGTTCAAGGCGGACGCGGCCGCGCTGTAGGAGTCGCGGGCCCGAGGTGACGATCAGGTCGGTCGCCGCCGATCTGGGGATCAACCCGGAGACGCCTCGGAACTGGGTCGGGCGGCTGACGCGAGCCGACCCCGGGGCCGCCGGACGGAGGCGCTGGCCGGGCCGCTCACACCGCTGGAAGCCGGGAACGCAGGTCTGCGCAAAGGGTCCGCGAGCTGTAGGAGGAACGCGAGGTCCTGCGGAGGCGGCGACGTGTTTCGCCGGCGAGACGTGCTGGTGAACCCCCTCCAGTTCGTCGTCGACCTGTCGCCGCAGGCGGACACCATCCGGGACCATCCCCGCGCGTGCGGGGAGCAGGGCGATCAGGGCCCGGAGGATGACGTCGTCCCAGGACCATCCCCGCGCGTGCGGGGAGCAGCTCCAGGGTGTACTCCACGGCCTTCTTCTTCTGGGACCATCCCCGCGCGTGCGGGGAGCAGCCTGCACCACGGCCGGGTCGGTGGGCATGCCGGGGACCATCCCCGCGCGTGCGGGGAGCAGGAGCCGTCCTCGGTGGTCTCGATCACCCACCAGGGACCATCCCCGCGCGTGCGGGGAGCAGCCCGCACCGGCGACCTCGGCGGAGGTGGAGCTGGGACCATCCCCGCGCGTGCGGGGAGCAGGACGAGCCGGCCGACGTCGCCGACTTCGATGCGGGACCATCCCCGCGCGTGCGGGGAGCAGTCGGTGGTTTTGCCCATGCTGCGAGGGGCAATGGGACCATCCCCGCGCGTGCGGGGAGCAGGGCCAGCGACATCACCGCCGAGCCCTCGACGCTCGGACCATCCCCGCGCGTGCGGGGAGCAGGCCGCCGAGCAGCGTCGCGGAGTGGAGTACGAGGGACCATCCCCGCGCGTGCGGGGAGCAGGCGGCCAGGGCTGACACTTAGTCTGCGGGTCGGGGACCATCCCCGCGCGTGCGGGGAGCAGTGCTGGAGGTCGGCGAGTAGGCCGGGAAGCACGGGACCATCCCCGCGCGTGCGGGGAGCAGGATGAAGGAGAACGGTAGTGCGTCGCCGACCCGGGACCATCCCCGCGCGTGCGGGGAGCAGCCGCCGAGCGGGGTGATGGCGTACGTCCACGAGGGACCATCCCCGCGCGTGCGGGGAGCAGCCCACCGGCGACCTCGGCGTCACCGGCAGCGCGGGACCATCCCCGCGCGTGCGGGGAGCAGTCCTTGCTCGAACCCCTTGCCGGGGCGGCGCCGGGACCATCCCCGCGCGTGCGGGGAGCAGGACTGCCCCCTGGGTGAGCAGGTCGCCGACTGGGGACCATCCCCGCGCGTGCGGGGAGCAGACTGCGTGACCTGCGGGTTTATGGCGTGCGGTGCGAGTTTTCCATGACTTTCGCGGATTCCGGCAAATCGTGCATAGGGTGCTCACTTCGCAGGTCGGTGTCCAGGGCTGCGGCAGCTCAAAGCGGTCATCGTAACGGTTGGGTCGGGCTCCCGGTGGCCACTCCGGTGAGGTCGAAAGCGGCGGCGTCGCGATTCCTTCAATCGGCTGACGCACGCTGTGCGTTGCGTGTATTCCTATGCCCATGCACGTTGGGGGGAGGGCCCGGGAGGGCCTCCGGAGCAGGTTGAACGGGCCCGTCCTGTCGGTGTGGGCCAAGCACGATCGGGATTTCGGCGGCTGGTTGCCGCTGTGGCGTCACATGGAGGACAGCGCCGCCGTCGCCGGGCTGGTGTGGGACGAGTGGCTGCCGCTGAGTGTGCGGCGGCTGGTCGCGGACGCCCTTCCGGAGGGGGAGGCGGACGCGCGGCGGCTGGCCGTGTGGCTGGCGGGCGTGCACGACATCGGGAAGGCGACGCCTGCGTTCGCCTGTCAGGTCGATGAGCTGGCGGACCGGATGCGGGACGCCGGCCTGGAGATGCGGTCGCGGAAGGCGATGGGGCCGGATCGGGCGATGGCGCCCCACGGGCTGGCCGGGCAGGTGCTGCTGGGGGAGTGGCTGGAGGAGCGGCACGGCTGGACGGTGAGGCAGGCGGGCCAGTTCGCGGTGGCCGTCGGCGGGCATCACGGTGTGCCGCCGGAGCATGCGCAGATCAGGGACCTGGACGGGCACGGCCAGTTGCTGCGTTCCTCCGGCCCGAGCCGGGACCTGTGGCGGCGGGTCCAGGGCGAGCTGCTGGACGCCTGCACCGAGGAGTACGGCGTCCGCGAGCGGTTGGCAGCGTGGCGGGCCGTGCGGCTGCCGCAGCCGGTGCAGGTGCTGCTGACGGCGGTGGTCATCGTCGCCGACTGGATCGCCAGCAATCCGGACCTCTTCCCCTACTTCCCCGAGGACAGGCCCCGCAGTGGCGCGGAGCGGGTGGCCGCCGCCTGGCGGGGGCTGGATCTCCCGGCGCCGTGGACGGCGACCGAACCGACGCAGGACACCGAGCGGTTGTTCGCCTCCCGGTTCGACCTGCCGCCGGGGGCGAGCGTCCGGCCGGTGCAGGAGGCGGCGGTCGACGTCGCGCGGTCGATGGAGACGCCGGGCCTGCTGATCGTCGAGGCGCCGATGGGGGAGGGGAAGACGGAGGCGGCCCTGGCCGTCGCGGAGATCTTCGCGGCCCGGTCCGGCGCGGGCGGCGTGTTCTTCGCGCTGCCGACGATGGCGACGGGCAACGCGATGTTCCCGCGTCTGCTGGACTGGCTGGAGCGGCTGCCCGGCGCGGACGACGGGGGCCGCCGCGCCGTCCATCTCGCGCACTCGAAGGCGGCCCTGAACGAGGGCTTCGCCGATCTGATGCGGCGGGGCGGGCGCGTCGCCGCCGTCGATATGGACGCGCCGTCGTCGGCCCCGCACCGCCGGGCCGACGGCGGCGGACCGGCGCCCGGTGAGCTGGTCGCGCACACGTGGCTGCGGGGGCGGAAGAAGGCCGTGCTGGCGTCCTTCGTCGCGGGCACCATCGACCAGCTCCTCTTCGCCGGGCTCAAGAGCCGGCACCTGGCGCTGCGGCACCTCGCCGTCGCGGGCAAGGTGGTCGTGATCGACGAGGCGCACGCCTACGACGCGTACATGAACGTCTACCTCGATCGGGTGTTGTCCTGGCTGGGGGCCTACGGGGTGCCGGTCGTCGTGCTGTCCGCGACGCTTCCCGCCGCCCGGCGCCGCGCGCTGACGGAAGCCTACGCCGGGACGCCGGGCCGGGGCGCCGGTGGTGACGAGCGTTTCGCGGAGGTCGGTGAGGAGAGCGCGTATCCGCTGCTGACGGCGGTGAGTCCGGGTGGGACGCCCGTGCTGCGGCGGCCCGCGTCGTCCGGCCGTGGCACGGACGTCGCCCTGGAGCCGCTGGACGACGATCTCGACGTCCTCACCGACCGCCTCGGGCGGGAGTTGGCGGGCGGCGGTTGCGCGCTGGTCGTCCGCAACACGGTCCGGAGGGTGCTGGAGACGGCGCGCGCGTTACGGGTCCGCTTCGGCGAGGACGCCGTGACGGTGGCCCACTCCTCCTTCCTGGACCTGGACCGCGCCGCCAACGACGCGGACCTGCTGCGGCGGTTCGGTCCTCCGGAGAAGTTCGAGGGCCGCCCCGCCGGGCCGCACGTCGTGGTCGCGAGCCAGGTCGCCGAGCAGTCCCTGGACGTCGACTTCGACCTGCTGGTCAGCGACCTGTGCCCGGTGGACCTCCTGCTGCAACGGGCGGGCCGGCTGCACCGGCATCCGCGCGGCGCGGGCCAGCGCGACCGGCCGCCGGGCCTGCGCACCGCCCGCTGCCTGGTGACGGGCGTCGACTGGGCGACGGCGGTCCCGACCCCGGTGCGGGGCTCGGTCGCGGTGTACGGGGCGTACGCGCTGCTGCGGTCGGCCGCCGCCCTGCGGCCCCACCTGAACGGTGACGCGCGACGTCCGGTGCGGCTGCCGTCGGACATCAGCCCGCTGGTGCAGGCGGCCTACGGGGAGAAGCCCGACATCCCCGAGGGCTGGGCCGACGCCCTGGAGGAGGCGTTCACGCGCTTTGAGCGCCACCGGGCGGACCAGGCCGAGCGCGCCGCGACCTTCGGGCTCGGTCCGGTGGGCAGGCCCGGCAGGCCGCTGTTCGGCTGGCTCGCGGCCGGGGTCGGCGAGGTCGACGACACCCCGGCGGGCCGGGCCCAGGTGCGGGACAGCCGGGAGAGCCTGGAGGTCGTCGTCGTGCGGCGACGGGAGGACGGCGGCCTGACGACCGTGCCCTGGCTGCCGCCCGACGGGCACGGCCGGGAACGGGCGGGCCTCGCCCTGCCCGTGGACCAGGTGCCGACGGCCTTCGCGGCGCGCGCGGTGGCCGCGTCCGGGCTGCGGCTGCCGATGCGGTTCTCCGCGCCCGAGGTGATGGACCGGGCCATCGCCGAGCTGGAGGAGCGGTGCGTGGACGCCTGGCAGACCAAGGAGAGCCACTGGCTCGCCGGGCAGCTCGTCCTGGAACTCGACGAGGACTGTCAGACCCGGCTGGCAGGCTTCACACTCAGCTACAGCCGCTCGCAGGGCCTTGAGGTGACCCGTGCCTGAATCCCACGACGTCGGCCGCGACGCAGCGCCGTCGTTCGACCTGACGACCCGCCCCTGGGTGGAGGTGTTACGCCTCGACGGCACGCAGGACGCGCTGTCGCTGCGGGAGGTCTTCGCCCAGGCCGCGCGGTTACGCCGCCTCGTCGGGGACCTGCCCACGCAGGAGTTCGCCCTGCTGCGTCTGCTGCTGGCCGTGGCGCACGACGCCCTGGAGGGCCCGCGGGACATCGAGGACTGGTCCGACCTGTGGTCCGACCCGGAATGCTTCGCTCCGGTCGGGGCGTACCTCGACGCCCACCGCGACCGCTTCGACCTCCTCCACACCGAGACCCCCTTCTTCCAGACGGCCCGCCTGCGCACCGAGAAGGACGAGGTCTTCCCCCTCAACCGCGTCGTCGCCGACGTCCCCAACGGCGAGCCGTTCTTCTCCGCCCGGCTGCCCACCGTGGAGCGGCTCTCCTTCGCCGAGGCCGCCCGCTGGGTCGTCCACGCCCACGCCTACGACACCTCCGGGATCAAGACCGGCGTGGCCGGTGACGACCGCGTGAAGGGCGGCAAGGTCTACCCGCTGGGCGTCGGCTGGGCCGGCCAGCTCGGCGGCGTCTTCGCCGAGGGGCGCGACCTGCGCGAGACGCTGCTGCTCAACCTCGTCGCCGCCGACACGACCGAACTCACCGTCCGGCCCGGCGACCTGCCCGCCTGGCGCCGCCCACCGAACGGGCCCGGCGGCGCCGAACGCGCCCCCACCGGCCTGCGCGACCTCTACACCTGGCAGACGCGGCGGCTGCGGCTGCACCACGACGCCGACGGCGTGCACGGCGTCGTCCTCGGCTACGGCGATCCGCTGAGCCCGCGCAACCAGCACGTGCGCGAGCCCATGACCGCGTGGCGGCGCAGCCCCGCGCAGGAGAAGAAGCTCGGCGCGTCCCCGATCTACCTGCCGCGCGAGCACGATCCGGCCCGCGCGGCGTGGCGGGGCCTGGAGGCGCTGATCGCCGACCGGAGCGAAAGCTCCCAGGGCGCCGAGGCCGCCCCCTACCTGCGGCCGCGGATCTTCGACTGGGTGGCCCGGCTGGCGACCGAGGGCCACCTCGAACGCGGCCACCTCGTGCGGGCCCGCACGGTCGGCGTCGTCTACGGCACCCAGCAGTCCGTCGTCGACGAGGTCGTCGACGACCACGTGGCGATGTCCGTCGTCCTCCTCCACCAGCGCGACCGCGCCTGCGCCCAGCAGGCGATGGGCGCCGTCCGGGACGCCGACCGGGCTGTCCTGGCCCTCGGCGACCTCGCGACGAACCTGGCCCGCGCCTGCGGCCGGGACACCGAGGGCCCGCGCGCCACCGCCCGGGATCGTGCCTTCGGCGAGCTGGAGCGGCCCTACCGCTTGTGGCTCGCGGGCCTCACCGGCCACGCCGACCCCGAGGAGCAGCGCGGCCACTGGCGGCGGGAGGTCCACTGCATCGTCGGACGCCTCGGCGACCTGCTGATCGCCGAGGCCGGGGACACGGCGTGGCAGGGACGGACCGTCGAGCTGAAGAAGCGCACCGAGTGGCTCAACTCCGCCCTCGCACGGCTGTGGTTCCGCCGCGCCCTGGACGAGTGCCTGGGCCACCCCCACCTCCCCGCCGACCAACGGCCGCCGGGCGCCGAGGCCGCCCCGGCACCCACCACGTCCTGAAGGCGCCCCGCATGACGACCGTCACCGCCCCCGCTTCCCTCCCCGTCCGCCGACGCGTGGCCGAGCTGACCGGCCGCCACGTCGCCGCCCTGCAACAGGGCTACCTCGCCGACCGGCCGAAGGCCGTGGCCGCCGTGGCCCGGCTGCGTCGCGGCGCCGGACGCCCCGCCGGGGACGTCCCCGACCTGTGGGACCTCGTCGACACCGGCCCCCTGCACGACACCGACGACGGCGCCCGCCCGCTGCGCGAGGCCGAACTCGTGCGGGCCGAGGGGGCCGTGCACGTGGCGCTCACGCTGTGGGCCGTCCACCAGCAGTCCCGCAACACCGGCATGCATCGCCGGGACACGCGCGAGGACCGCCGGGGCCTGGGCGCGGCCATCCGCTCCACGATGCAGCACGGGGAGATCGACGAACCGCTGCGCAAGCGCCTCGTGCGGGCCGGGACCGCCCCCGACCTGACCGGCCTCGCCCAGCGCCTGCGGGACATCGTCACCCTCCTGCGCTCCCACGGCGCGCAACTGGACTACGCCCTCCTCGCCGGGCAGCTCTACGCCTGGCAGTGGCCCGGCGGACCGGCCACCGTGCGGGCCGAGTGGGGCCGCTCCTTCCACGCCTGGCGCGGCGACCACGCACCGGACGGCTCGCAGCCCGACACCCCCGACGCCCCCTGACACCAGCACCACACGACAAGGACGCCTCGTGAACCGCATCTTCCTCGACGTGCACGCCCTCCAGACCGTGCCGCCCAGCAACCTGAACCGCGACGACACCGGCGCGCCGAAGTCCGCGATCTACGGCGGAGTGCCGAGGGCCCGGGTGTCCAGCCAGGCGTGGAAGCGTGCCACCCGGGAGTTCTTCGGGAACGAGCACCTGCTGGACCCGAGCGAGCTCGGCGTGCGCACGAAGAAGGTCGTGGAGCTCCTCGCGTCCCGCATCGGCGACGTCGAGGAATCCCTGGCCGGGGAGCGGGCGCGGGAACTGGCGGCGGAGGTGATCCAGTCCGCCGGGCTGAAGATCGAGGTGCCCAAGCGCAAGGCCAACGCCGAGAAGGACGGGGAGCCGGCCCCCGTCGCCCAGTCCAAGTACCTCCTCTTCCTCAGCTCCCGGCAGCTCGACGGCCTCGCCCGGCTCGCCGTCGAAGGCGCGGACGACATCAAGGCGTTCCTCAAGGAGAGGGACAACAAGGGCCGCGCCAAGGCACTCGCGGACACGCGGCACTCCGTCGACATCGCCCTCTTCGGCCGCATGGTCGCCGACGTCGCCGACATCAACGTCGACGCGGCCGTCCAGGTCGCCCACGCGCTCAGCGTCCACCGGGTGGAGAACGAGTCCGACTACTACACCGCCGTGGACGACGAGAACTCCGACGCCGAGCCCGGCGCCGGAATGATCGGCACCGTCGACTTCAACTCCGCCACCCTCTACCGCTACGCGGCGCTCAACGTCCACCGGCTCGCCGCCAACCTCGGCGCGGGCCTGCGCGACGACGAGCCGCGCACCGAACCCGTGCGCCGCGCCGTCGAAGCCTTCGTGCACGGCTTCCTCGCCTCGCTGCCCCAGGGGAAGATCAACACCTTCGGCCACCACACCCTGCCCGACGCCGTCGTCGTCACGCTGCGCACCACCCGCCCCATGAGCTACGTCGCGGCCTTCGAGGAGCCCGTGCGCGGCGACCAGGGCGGCCACGTCCGCGAAGCCTGTGACCGGCTGGCCGGCCACATCCCCGACGTCGAGCGCGCCTACGGCGACCAGGCGTCCACCCTCACCTGGGTGCTGCGCGTCGGCCCGAACACGGCGAAGCTCGCCGACGTCGGCACCGAGGTGGACAACCTCGGCACCCTCGTCTCCTCCGTCGGTCGCTCCGTCGCCGAACGCCTGGACACGCCCGCATGAGCGTGCTGACCCTGCGGCTCGCCGGGCCCCTCCAAAGCTGGGGGGCCACGGCCCGGTTCGCCCGCCGCACCACCGAGTCCGCCCCCACCAAGAGCGGCGTCATCGGACTCCTCGCGGCGGCGGCCGGCGTCGACCGGCAGGACGAGGACGGGCTGCGGCCCCTGGCCGCCCTCCGCTTCGGCGTCCGCATCGACCAACCAGGCACCCGCATCCGGGACTTCCACTCCGCCCACCACGGCGACACCGGCAAGTCCATGCCCCTGTCCGAGCGCTTCTACCTGGCCGACGCCGTGTTCGTCGCCGCCGTCGAAGGCGAACGGCCGCTCCTCGACCGGCTCCACGCCGCCCTGCGCGACCCCGTCCACACACCGTTCCTCGGACGGCGCTCCTGCCCGCCCGCACACCCCGTGGAGCTGCGCGTCCGCGAGGACGCCGACCTCCACCGGGCCCTGGCCACCGAGCCGTGGCAGGCCGCCCCCTGGTACCGGCGGCGGCACCGGGAGGCCACCGTCCGGCTCGACGTCCTGCGGGAGACGTCCGGGGGAGCGGAGGGCGAGCCGGGCGACGTCCAGCGCGACCAGCCCCTCAGCTTCTCCCCGGCGCAGCGCCGCCACGCCCTGCGCACCGTCGTGACGACCACGGTGGACGTCCCCCACCCCGGCGCCGCGCCGCCGCACGACCCGTTCGACGCCCTGGAAACAGAAAGCCCCTGATGTACCTGACCCGCTTCCGCGTGAACACCGCGCGACCCGGCGCCCGTCGGCTCCTCGGCTCACCCCAGCGCCTGCACGCCGCCGTCATGTCGTCCTTCCCCTGCCTGCTGCCGTCCGACGCGCAGGGCGCCACCGCCCCGTCCGGCGGCCCGCGCGTGCTGTGGCGCCTCGACCACCGGGCACGGGCCGAGGTGCTGCTCTACCTCGTCAGCCCCGACCGCCCCGACCTGACCCACCTCGTCGAGCAGGCCGGATGGCCCGCGCTCGCCGACCCGGAGACGCCCGGCTGGGAGACCCGCCCCTACACGCCCTTCCTCGACCGCCTCACCACCGGCGACCGCTGGTCGTTCCGTCTCACCGCCAACCCCGTCCACACCATCCGCCGCACGGAGGGCGAGCCTAGGAAGCTCACCGCCCACCTCACCCCCGTCCACCAGATGGGGTGGCTGCTGAAGCGCCAGAAGGACGCCGGATTCCAGATCGTCGAGAAGCCCGACGCCGACCGCCTCCTGCCCGGCGGCACCACGTACAAGACCAAGACCGAACACCACGGCGACCGGTACGAACTCACCGTCGGCGACCAACGGTCCCGCGCCTTCGACAAACCCGGCCGCTCCGCCCCCTCCGGCCGCAAGCCCCGACCCGTCACCCTCGTCACCGTCACCTTCGAGGGCCGGCTGGACGTCACCGACCCCCAGCTGCTGCGCCGCACCCTCACCCAGGGCCTCGGACGCGCCAAGGCGTACGGCTGCGGCCTCCTGACCCTCGCACCCCTCGCCCGGACGGCATGAGGCCATGACGACCGTCTCCCGCCGCCCGGCCCTCACCCCGCGCCACCTCACCCGGGTCGGCGACCGCACCTCGTTCGTCTACCTGGAACGCTGCGTCGTCCACCGCGACGCCAACGCCATCACCGCCGAGGACGCCGACGGCACCACCCACATCCCGTCCGCCACCATCGGCACCCTCCTCCTCGGCCCCGGCACCCGCGTCACGCACCAGGCGATGAGCGTCCTCGGCGAGACGGGCGCCGCCGTCTGCTGGGTCGGCGAACAAGGCGCGCGCTACTACGCGAGCGGCCGCGCCCTCACCCGCTCCTCGGCCCTCATGGAGGCCCAGGCCCGCCAATGGGCCAACCCCCGGAGCCGACTCGCCGTCGCCCGCTCCATGTACCGGCTGCGCTTCCCCGACGAGGACCCCACCGGCTCCACCCGCCAGGAACTCCTCGGCCGGGAAGGGCGGCGCCTCAAGGACCACTACAAGGCCGAGGCCCGACGCACCGGCGTGCCGTGGCGCGGACGCCGCTACACCCCCGGCGACTTCGCCAGCGGCGACGCCGTCAACCAGGCCATCACCGCGGCGGCGCAGTCCATGTACGGCATCGCGCACGCCGTCGTCACGTCGCTCGGGTGCAGCCCGGCGCTCGGCTTCATCCACTCCGGCCACGAGCTGTCCTTCGTGCTCGACATCGCCGACCTCTACAAGACCGATGTCGGTATCCCGCTCGCCTTCGACGTCGCCGCCGAAGGCGACGAGGACGTCGCCTCACGCACGCGCCGCGCCCTGCGCGACCGCATCGCCCAGACCGGGCTGCTGGACCGCTGCGTCGACGACATCAAGCACCTCCTCCTGCCCGACGCCGCACCCGCCGGAGGCACCGGCGATGACACGGACGTCGTCCGGCTCCACAGCGACGGCGGCCAGGAGGTCGCCGCCGGACGGAACTACGGAGGCGGGGACGACGATGTCCCGGAGGCGATGACCTGGTGACCGTGATCGTCCTGACCAACTGCCCCGTCGGCCTGCGCGGATTCCTCACGCGCTGGCTCCTCGAGATCTCCGCCGGAGTCTTCATCGGCAACCCCTCCGCCCGCGTCCGGGACGTGCTGTGGAACGAGGTCCAGCAGTACGCCGGACAAGGCCGCGCGCTGCTCGCCCACACCACGGACAACGAGCAGGGCTTCACCTTCCGCACCCACGACCACGCCTGGCACCCCGTCGACCACGAGGGCGTCACCCTCATCCACCGCCCGAAAACCAAACCCCTCGACCCCGCACCGACCACCACCCCACGGCGCGGCTGGAGCAACGCCTCCAAACGCCGCCGCTTCGGCAACCGATGACAACAATGCACGCTATGGGTGAAATGCCGGACTCAACGAAAGTCATAAAAAACCGCGCTCCGCCCGGGTAAACCCCCAGGTCACGCAGCCTGCTCCCCGCGCACGCGGGGATGGTCCCACGTCGGGCTGGCGTGCCCGGCTGAACTGCACCTGCTCCCCGCGCACGCGGGGATGGTCCCGTCGAGTCGGGCGGGGAGTGGACCACCGACGGCTGCTCCCCGCGCACGCGGGGATGGTCCCGGCGTCTGGCTGGAGGACTTCACCCACGAGTTCTGCTCCCCGCGCACGCGGGGATGGTCCCCTCCAGGCCCTCTACGGCAATGGCGGAAGTGGCTGCTCCCCGCGCACGCGGGGATGGTCCCGGGGCGGTGACAGTAATCCGCCGCTCGCCATTCTGCTCCCCGCGCACGCGGGGATGGTCCCTCCATGCCTGGCGTTCGCCGGGCCGATTCGAGCTGCTCCCCGCGCACGCGGGGATGGTCCCTCCTCGATCGCTTTCTTGATCATGCTCAAGGACTGCTCCCCGCGCACGCGGGGATGGTCCCCAGTCGTGTCTTCCGTCTTGGCTTCGTGCACGCTGCTCCCCGCGCACGCGGGGATGGTCCCACCGGCCGCGCGGTGCGGGTCAGGGTGGTGATCTGCTCCCCGCGCACGCGGGGATGGTCCCGGACTTTCCGACACAGAGCACACGGTGACCATCTGCTCCCCGCGCACGCGGGGATGGTCCCCTCATGATCCTGCACCGCCAGCGCTCCGCTGCCTGCTCCCCGCGCACGCGGGGATGGTCCCTGGGTCCCGGAGGGGACAAGGAGCACGCCGCGCTGCTCCCCGCGCACGCGGGGATGGTCCCAGGGCCATCGCGCCGACGGTGTCCTCCAGGGACTGGTCCCCGCGCACGCGGGGGTGGTCCCCAGGTCGGGTTCATCGGGCGGGCGGAGACCGACTGCTCCCCGCACGTGCGGGGATGGTCCCCAGGTGGCCGGCGGCGGGTTCTCAGAGGCGCACTGCTCCCCGCATGCGCGGGGATGGTCCCTGAGCGTGCACCACGGCGACAGGCTCGTGGTGTTGCTCCCGGCGCAAACGGGATGGCCCTCCGGCACCCGCTGTGAAGCGACCCGATGTTCCCGGCTCCCCGCACGCGGGGATGGCCCCTCCGCCCGGTGGTCGGGGGCTCGCCTCGGTCGCTGCTCCCCGCGCATGCGGGGATCCCTCCTTGCTTCGGTGCGGGTGTCGGTGGTGCTTGCCTGCCCGGCCGCCGCCCTCGCCTCGGTGGGCGTCCGCCGGGTGGGGGGAATTCGGCGGCGGCGCCCGCGGGGTCGTGGACCGGGCGTCGGGGGGCCGTCAGGGTGCGTGGGGTGACCTCCACCGCGATCGCCGACTACGGGATGCTCGCCGACGGCAGCTCCGCCGCTCTCGTCGACCGGCGGGGCTCCGTGGACTGGCTGTGCCTGCCGCGTTTCGACAGCCCCGCCCTGTTCGCCCGGCTGCTGGGCGAGGACGCGGGGCACTGGTCGGTGACGCCGACGGGCGGCTTCGACGTGCGGCGGCGGTACGTGCCGGGGACGCTGGTCCTGGAGACGACGTTCACGACGGCCGGGGGCACCGCGTGTCTGCGGGACGCGCTGGCGGTGCCGGAGGGGCAGCGGGGGCACGACCTCGGGATGCGTCCGCCGCACGAGCTGCTGCGCGAGGTCGAGGGGCTGGACGGGGAGGTGGAGTTCGACGTCGAGTTCGTGCCCCGGCCGGAGTACGGGCTGGTGCGGCCGTTGCTGCGGGTGGACGGGCGCGGGGCGCGGACGTTCGGCGGCCCGAATCCGTGCTCGCTGCGGTCGCCGGTGGCGCTGCGGGACGGCGGCGGCGCGGCGCGAGCGCGGGTGCGCGTTCGGGCGGGCGAGCGGACGGGGTTCGCGTTGTTGTGGGCGCCGCCGGAGGAGGTGCCGCCGGAGCCGACGGCGCCGGAGGCGGTGGGGGAGCGGATCGCGGACACGGTGGAGGCGTGGCGTTCGTGGGAGGCGGATCACGACATCTACCACGGCCCGCACCGCGACACCGTGCGGTTGTCGGCGCGGGTGCTGAAGGGGTTGACGTACCGGCCGACGGGGGCGGTCGTGGCCGCGCCGACGACGTCGCTGCCCGAGGCGGTGGGCGGGGAGCGGAACTGGGACTACCGGTACGCCTGGATCAGGGACGCGAGCCTCACTCTGGAGGCGCTGTATCTGGGGTCCTGCCCCGACGAGGCCGTGGACTTCGTGTCCTTCATGACGAGCGCGGCCGGCGGTGGTGCCGACGCGGGCTCCTCGTTGCAGATCATGTACGGGGTGGGCGGGGAGCACGACCTGTCCGAGCGTGAGCTCGGCCATCTGCCGGGTTGGCGGGGTTCGCGGCCGGTGCGGGTGGGGAACGACGCGTGGGGCCAGACGCAGCTGGACGTCTACGGGGAGTTGCTCAACGCCCTGTACCTGTACCGGGATCGGCTCGGGGAGCTGCATCCGGAGGTGCAGCGGTTCGCGGCCGGGCTGGCGGACGCGGCGGCGCGGCGGTGGGAGGAGCCGGACGCCGGGATGTGGGAGATGCGGGGGCCCGCGCTGCACCACGTGTCGTCGAAGGTGCTGTGCTGGGTGGCGCTGGACCGGGCGGTGCGGCTCGCGCCGCAGCTGGGTGGGTACGCGCGGACGGCCGTCTGGGGCGCGGCGCGGGACCGGGTCCACACGGCGGTGCTGGAGCGGGGGTGGAGCGAGCGGCGGCGGGCGTTCACGCAGTCCTTCGACTCCGAGGAGCTGGACGCGGCCGTGCTGCTGATGCCGCTGTACGGGTTCCTGCCGCCGACGGACGCGCGGGTGCGGTCCACGGTGGAGGCGGTGGCGCGGGGGCTGACGGAGGACGGGCTGGTGCTGCGGTACCGCGTCGCCGACGCGGGGAACGCGGACGGACTCGCCGGTGGGGAGGGGACGTTCGCGCTGTGCTCGTTCTGGCTCGTCTCCGCGCTGGCGATGGCGGGGGAGCCGGACCGCGCGCAGGCGTTGTTCGACCGGGTCGCGGGGTGCGCGAACGATCTGGGGCTGCTGGCGGAGGAGATCGATCCGCGCACGGGTGAGCTGTTGGGGAACTTCCCGCAGGCGTTCAGCCATGTCGGGTTGATCAACGCGGCGGCGGCCATCGACCGTGCGCGCGGCGTGCTGTAGCGCGCGGCGTGCCGGCGTGCGCGGCGTGCCGGCGTGCGCGGCGTGCCCGAGGTACGCGGGTCGGTCGGGTCCGTGGGTGTCCCCGGCCCGGGGGCCGGGCGCGTGGGGTCCGGCTCGGACCCCCGGTCCTCCACGAGCCGGGGACGGCCCGAAGGTAGCAGCTTGCAAGAGTTTGCAGTAGATGTTGCGGGCAGATGACCCCTTCGTTACCGGGGTTGGTCCGATCTCTTGACCGCGGTGGAGGGGTCTTCTACGGTCATGGCCCGGAAGAGCTTCCACAGTCTTTCAATGATTTGCAGCGGCTTCCCCACAAGCCGCACCCCCCACCAGCCTTACGGGCGCGGCGCGTTGCCCTGCGAAGGCCCCGCAGCAAGCTTCCCCTCAGGCAGGAGGAATCGTGGCCCGTAGAACCACGGCCGCGTCGCTCGCCCTCGTGGCGGGCGCCGCAGGCGCGCTCGTATCGTTGCCCGCTCCCCAGGTCCAGGCGGCGCCGCCCGGTGCCAAGGACGTCACGGCGGTGATGTTCTCCTGGACGTTCGACTCCATAGCCCGCGCCTGCACCGACGACCTGGGTCCCGCCGGGTACGGCTACGTCCAGGTCTCGCCGCCGCAGGAGCACATCCAGGGCCCGCAGTGGTGGACGTCCTACCAGCCGGTCAGCTACAGGATCGCCGGACGTCTCGGCAACCGCGACCAGTTCCGCGCCATGGTCGACACCTGCAACGCGGCGGGGGTGAAGGTCGTCGCGGACGCCGTCATCAACCACATGAGCGCCGGGAGCGGCACCGGCACCGGCGGTTCGCCGTACACGAAGTACGACTACCCGCGGGCCCCCTACAGTGACGGGGACTTCAACGACTGCCGCGACGACTCGATCGACTACCGCAACCGCTACCAGGTGCAGAACTGCGAGCTGGTGGGCCTGTCGGACCTGCGGACGGGCAAGGAGTACGTGCGCCAGCGCATCGCCGACTACCTCAACGACCTGCTGTCGCTGGGCGTGGACGGCTTCCGGGTCGACGCGGTCAAGCACATACCGGCCGACGACCTGAAGGCGATCAAGGCCAAGCTCTCCGACCCGAACGTGTACTGGAAGCAGGAGGCCATCCACGGCGCCGGCGAGGCCGTCGACCCGGCGGAGTACCTCGGCACGGGCGACGTCCAGGAGTTCCGGTACGCGCGCGACCTCAAGCGCGTGTTCCAGTCCGAGCGCCTCGCCTACCTGAGGAACTTCGGGGAGGGTTGGGGGTACATGAACGGCGGGCGGTCCGCCGTGTTCGTGGCCAACCACGACACCGAGCGCGTCGGCGACACCCTCACCTACAAGAACGGCGCCGACTACACGCTCGCCCACGTCTTCATGCTGGCCTGGCCGTACGGCTCGCCGGACGTGCACTCGGGCTACGCGTTCTCCGCCAAGGACGACGGCCCGCCCGGGGGCGGCACGGTGAACGCCTGCTACACCGACGGGTGGAAGTGCCAGCACGACTGGCGCGAGATCTCCTCGATGGTGGCGCTGCGCAACACCGCCGGGGGGCGGGGCGTCACGAACTGGTGGGACAACGGCAACGACGCCATCGCCTTCGGGCGGGGTGACGCCGCCTACGTCGCCATCAACCACGAAGGATCCGCGCTGACCCGCACCTTCCAGTCGTCGCTGCCCTCCGGCGACTACTGCGACGTGCAGAGCGGCGACACCGTGAGGGTCGACGGCTCCGGCCGGTTCACCGCGACGCTCGACCCGAACACCGCCCTCGCCCTGCACACCGGCGCCCGCACCTGCGG
Source organism: Streptomyces chumphonensis (assembly GCF_014779715.1). Lineage (GTDB taxonomy): Bacteria > Actinomycetota > Actinomycetes > Streptomycetales > Streptomycetaceae > Streptomyces > Streptomyces chumphonensis. The sequence continues at coordinate 570,227 of NZ_JACXYU010000001.1, read as the reverse complement.
CGGCGACGGCGGCACCGGGACGCCGGACGGCAGCGGGGCCTCGTTCTCCGTCGACGCCACCACGCAGTGGGGGCAGGACATCCACGTCGCCGGGGACTGCGCCGCGCTCGGCGGCTGGAACACCGCCGCCGCGCCGAAGCTCGACCCGGCCGCCTACCCGGTGTGGAAGCTCGACGTCGACCTGCCCGCCGGGACGACCTGCGCCTACAAGTACATCCGCAGGGACTCCGGTGGCGGGGTGACGTGGGAGAGCGGCGGCAACCGCTCCCTCACCGTGCCTGCCGACGGCCGCGTCACGCTCGACGACGCCTGGCGCGCCTGACCGCCCCTCGACGCGCGTCGGACGGCGCCGCCCGGCGCCCGATCCGGTAGACGCGCCCCCGGCCCGGTAGAACCGCCGCCCGGCCCCCGCGACCCGTCCCCGCCGACGGGAGCCGGGCGGCACCCCTGCCCCGACGACCGATCCCCCGATCCGCCCCGACCGTCCCGCGAGGAGAGCGACCCTTGAACGGTTTCTCCGCACGTCGCAGAGGCACGGCCGCCGCCCTGGTGGCCGGCCTGCTCACGACGCTCATGTCCGCCTGCGCCCCCGACGAGGACGCCTCGGCGCCACCACCCCCGTCGGAGGAGAAGCTCGCCGCCGAACCGACGCGGCACGAACTGACCCGCGAGCAGTTCTACTTCGTCCTGCCCGACCGCTTCGCCAACGGCGACCGGGGCAACGACGAGGGCGGCCTGACGGGCGGGCGGCTGGAGACCGGGTTCGACCCCGAGGACAAGGGCTTCTACCAGGGCGGGGACCTCAAGGGCCTGATCGACCGGCTCGACTACATCAAGGGCCTGGGCACGACGGCGATCTGGATGGCGCCGCTGTTCACGAACAAGCCCGTCCAGGGCGAGGGCGAGAACGCCTCGGCCGGGTACCACGGCTACTGGATCACCGACTTCACCCGGATCGACCCGCACTTCGGGAGCAACAAGGACCTCAAGGCGCTGACGAAGGCCGCCCACGACAAGGGCATGAAGGTCTTCTTCGACGTCATCACCAACCACACCGCCGACGTCATCTCCTACGAGGAGGACTCCTACCACTACCTGTCCCAGGGCGCCTTCCCCTACCTGACGAAGGACGGCGAGCCGTTCGACGACGCCGCGCACGCGGACGGCGGGCCCTTCCCCGCCGTGAACGGGGAGTCCTTCCCCCGCACGCCCGTCGTGGCCGAGGAGGAGCAGGACGTCAAGGTCCCCGGCTGGCTCAACGACCCGACGATGTACCACAACCGGGGCGACTCGACGTTCGCCGGGGAGTCCTCCGAGCAGGGCGACTTCGCGGGCCTGGACGACCTGTGGACCGAACGGCCCGAGGTCGTCGAGGGGATGGAGAAGATCTACCAGCGGTGGGTCAGGGACTTCGGCATCGACGGCTTCCGCATCGACACGGTCAAGCACGTCAACATGGAGTTCTGGACGCAGTGGGCCACGGCCCTGGACGCCTACGCGGCCCAGCGCGGCAACGACGACTTCTTCATGTTCGGCGAGGTCTACTCCGCCGACCCGGCCGTCACCTCCCGCTACGTGACGCGGGGCGGGCTCGACTCCACCCTCGACTTCCCCTTCCAGGACGCCGCCCGGGGCTTCGCCTCGCGCGGCGGCGACGCGAGCCGGCTCAGCGACCTTTTCGCGCAGGACTACCGCTACACCACGGGTGAGTCCAACGCCTACGAGCAGGTCACCTTCCTCGGCAACCACGACATGGGCCGCATCGGCTCCTTCCTCACCCAGGACAACCCCGAGGCGGACGACGCCGAGCTGCTGCGCCGGGCCACCCTCGCCCACGAGCTGATGTTCCTCAGCCGGGGCAACCCCGTCGTCTACTCCGGGGACGAGCAGGGCTTCACCGGCCCCGGCGGCGACAAGGACGCCCGCCAGCCCCTCTTCGCCTCCCGCACCCCCGACTACCTCGACGCGGAGACCAACCGGCAGATCGGCAGCCCCGAGCGCACCCACGCGCAGGACGCCTACGACACCGGGCACCCGCTCTACCGGTCCATCGCCGACCTGGCGGAGCTGACGACGCGGCACCCGGCGCTGCGCGACGGCACCCAGACCGAGCGGTACGCCGACGAGGGCGCCGGCGTCTACGCCACCTCCCGGTTCAGCGCGGGCGAGGACCCCACCGAGTACCTCGTCACGCTCAACAACGCGCAGGAGCCGCGCACCGTGCGGGTGCCCGTCGGCACCGACGGCGCCCGCTTCGCGCCGCTGTACGGCGAGGGCGAGGACGTCACCGCGCGGGACGGGGCCGTCGAGGTCACCGTCCCGGCCCTGTCCGCCGTCGTCCACCGCGCCGACCGGCCCCTGCCCGCCCCGGAGGGCGAGCCCGGCATCACGCTGACCGCCCCCGCCGAGGGCGCGACCGGCACCGTCGAGCTGCGGGCGGACGTCGAGGGCGGCGGGCTGCGGCACGTCGTGTTCTCCGCGCAGGTCGGCGACGGCCGCTGGCGGACCCTCGGCACGGCCGACCACGCGCCGTTCGCCGTCACCCAGCACCTGGGCGAGGACGTGGCGCCCGGCACCCCGCTGCGCTACCGGGCCGTCGTCGTCGACCACGCGGGCCGCACGGCGTCCGCCGGGGCCGACAGCGTCTCCGGCACACCCCCGGCGCCCGAGGTGCCCTCGGCCGTCGAGCGGGACCGGGCCGTCGTCCACTACCAGCGCCCCGAGGGCGACTACGACGGCTGGCGGCTCGTCGCCGGGGACCGCACCGCCGCCTTCACCGGCCGCGACGCCTTCGGCGCCTTCGCCTGGATCGAGCCCGCCGAGGGCGAGGAGAGCGGCACGCTGAGCTTCACGATCGAGAAGGACGGCGCCGCCGACGGGGCCACCCGCACGATCGACCTGGCCCGCTCCGGCGAGGTGTGGGTCGAGCAGGGCGGCGAGGACACCGCCCACGAACGCCCCGAGGGCGTCTACCCGCCGCAGGACGAGAACACCGCCGTCCTCCACTACCACCGCCCCGACGGCGACTACGACGGCTGGGGCCTGCACACCTGGACGGGCGCGGCCGAGCCCACGGACTGGGCGAAGCCGCTCGCACCCGTCCGCAGCGACGCCTTCGGCGCCACGTTCGAGGTGCCGCTCGCCGACGGCGCCACGTCCCTGAGCTACATCATCCACAAGGGTGACGAGAAGGACGAGGCCGCCGACCAGGCCCTGGACTTCGCCACCCACGGCCGCGAGGTGTGGAAGCTCAGCGCCACCCCCGGCTACCTGCTGCCCACCACCGGCAGCGCCCCCGACCTGGACCTGGGCCGGGCCGAGGCGCAGTGGATCGACCGGGACACCGTCGCCTGGAACACCGGCCACGACGCGGCCACCACCCAGCTCCTGCACGACCGCGAGGGCCGCATCGCCCTCGCCGAGAACGGCACCCTCACCCACGAGGGCCGCTGGCTGCGCCTGACCCCCGTCGACGGCGGGCTCACCGAGGAGCAGCGGGCGGAGTTCCCGCACCTGGCCGACCACACCGCCTACCGCGTCGACCCGCGCGACCGCGACCGGGTGCGCGAGGCCCTGCGCGGCCAGGTCGTCGCCACCCAGCGGGCCGCGAACGGCGCCCTGCTCGCCGCGACCGGCGTGCAGCTCCCCGGCGTGCTCGACGACGTCTACGGCGAGCGCGCGGCCGACGCCGCCCTCGGGCCCGTCTTCGACGCCAAGGGGCGTCCCACCCTGTCGGTGTGGGCGCCCACGGCGCAGAACGTCGCGCTCGACCTGGACGGCCGCACCGTCCCGATGCGCCGCGACGACACCACCGGCGTGTGGAGCGCGCGCGGCAACCGCGGCTGGGAGGGCAAGCCCTACCGGTTCCACGTCACGGTCTGGGCGCCCGAGGCGGGCGAGGTCGTCACCAACAAGGTCACCGACCCGTACGCCACGGCGCTCACCACGGACTCCGAGCGCAGCCTCGTCGTCGACCTGGACGACCCGGAGCTCGCCCCGCGCGGCTGGGACACGCTGGACAAGCCCGAGCCGGTCGCCCTGCGCGACGCGCGGATCCAGGAGCTGCACGTGCGGGACTTCTCCGTCGCCGACCCGACCTCGCAGCACCCGGGCACCTACCGGGCGTTCACGGACAAGGACAGCGACGGCATGACGCACCTGCGGGAGCTCGCCGACGCCGGGACGACCCACGTCCACCTGCTGCCGACCTACGACATCGCCACCACCCCCGAGCGCCCCGCCGACCAGGCCGTGCCCGACTGCGACCTGGCCGCCCTGCCCGCCGACTCCGAGCGGCAGCAGGAGTGCGTGGGCGAGGTGCGGGACGAGGACGTCTACAACTGGGGCTACGACCCGCTGCACTACACCGTCCCCGAGGGCTCCTACGCCACCGACCCCGAGGGGCCGGGCCGCACCCGCGAGTACCGGGAGATGGTGCGCGGCCTGAACGAGGAGGGGCTGGGCGTCGTCCTGGACGTCGTCTACAACCACACCTTCGCGGCCGGGCAGGACGAGAAGTCCGTCCTGGACCGCATCGTGCCGGGCTACTACCACCGGCTCCTGGCCGACGGCACCGTCGCGACCTCCACCTGCTGCGCCAACACCGCGCCCGAGCACACCATGATGGGCAAGCTCACGGTCGACTCGATCGTCACCTGGGCCCGGCAGTACAAGGTCGACGGCTTCCGCTTCGACCTCATGGGCCACCACCCGAAGGAGAACATCCTCGCCGTCCGGGCCGCACTGGACGAACTGACGCCGGAGAAGGACGGCGTCGACGGCGAGAGCATCATCCTCTACGGCGAGGGCTGGAACTTCGGGGAGGTCGCCGACGACGCCCGCTTCGTCCAGGCCACGCAGCAGAACATGGCCGGGACCGGCATCGCCACCTTCTCCGACCGGGCCCGCGACGCCGTGCGCGGCGGCGGCCCCTTCGACGCGGACCCCGGCGTGCAGGGCTTCGCCTCCGGCCTCTACACCGACCCGAACGACTCGGAGGCGAACGGCTCGCGGGCCGAGCAGAAGGCACGGCTGCTCCAGTACCAGGACCTCATCAAGGTCGGCCTCACCGGCAACCTCGCCGACTACCGGTTCACCGACAGCTCCGGCCGCGCGGTGACCGGTGCCGAGGTCGACTACAACGGCTCGCCCGCCGGGTACGCCGACGCCCCCGGCGACGCGCTCGCCTACGCCGACGCCCACGACAACGAGACGCTCTACGACGCGCTCACCTTCAAACTGCCCACCGACACCTCCGCCGCCGACCGGGCGCGCATGCAGGTCCTCGCCATGGCGACGGCCGCGCTCTCCCAGGGCCCGGCGCTCAGCCAGGCCGGCAGCGACCTGCTGCGCAGCAAGTCCCTGGACCGCAACAGCTACAACTCCGGCGACTGGTTCAACGTCATCAACTGGGACTGCTCGGCCGGCAACGGCTTCGCCCGGGGCCTGCCCCCGGCCTGGGACAACGAGGACAAGTGGCCCTTCGCCCGGCCGCTGCTGACCCTCCCGCAGGCGAACCCCGGCTGCGCGGAGATCGAGGGCGCCTCGGCCGCCTACCGAGACCTGCTGACGATCCGCTCCTCCGAGGACGCCTTCTCCCTGACCGACGCGGCCGAGGTGCAGCGCGCGCTGTCCTTCCCGCTCTCGGGCCAGGGGGAGACGCCGGGCGTCATCACGATGCGGCTCGACGACCTCGTCGTCGTCTTCAACGCGACGCCGCAGAGCCAGGAGCAGCGGCTCACGGACACCGCGGGGAAGCAGTACGCGCTACACGAGGCGCAGGCCACCGGCTCCGACGAGACCGTGCGGTCGGCGTCCCACGCGCGGGACACCGGCACCTTCACCGTCCCCGCCCGCACCGTCGCGGTCTTCCAGACCACCTGACCCGCGCCCCCGACCGGCGGCCCGCCCCCCACCCCGGGGGCGGGCCGTCGCCGTCCCCCGGGGGCGGGGTTGGTCACGCCGATGCCTGGACGCACGGCCGGCGGCGTGGGACAAGGGAGCGCATGAGAATGCGCCGGGGTGCGTCGGTGGTGGTCGGGCTCGTCCTCGCCGCGGGGCTGCTCGCGCCCGGAGCGGCGGCACGTCCCGCCGAGGCCGAGGCCGAGGCCGCGCCGCGCGGCTGCGACCCGCTGGATCCGGCCGCGTGCGTGCTGCCCTTCCCCAGCGACTGGCACACCGTGCCCGACGCCTCCACCGACACCGGACGCCGGGTGGCCTTCGTCGCCGACGCGCTGCCCGCCAACGTGCGCGGTACGCACGTCGACCCGGCGGAGTGGAACCGCAACGACGGCTTCTCACCCGGCTCCATGGTCCTCGCGCAGGTACCCGGCCTGGACCTGGGCCGGACGGGCGCCGCACCCGTCACCGACATCGGCGCCTCCCTCGACCGGGACGCGCCCATCGTGCTGCTCGACCTCGACACCGGGCAGCGGCACCCCTACTGGGCCGAACTCGACGCGAACGCCGACGACCCCGCGCGGCGCGCCCTCATCGTCCGCCCCGCCCGCAACCTCGCCGAGGGCCACCACTACGCCGTCGTCCTGCGCGACCTGCGCGACGCCGACGGGACGCCCCTCCCCGCCCCGGACGCCTACCGGAAGGTCGCCGGGAAGCCCCTGCACCCCGGTGACCCGCTGTACGAGCGGCAGCGGCAGCTGCGGCCCGCCCTGAGAGGGCTGGCCCGCGCCGGGATCGATCCGCGCGGCGCGTACCTCGTCTGGGACTTCACCGTGGCGAGCGAGCGCGGACTGAGCGAGCGGATGCTGCACCTGCGCGACGAGTCCTTCCGCGAACTGGGCGACGAGGCGCCCGAGTTCCTGGTCACCGAGGTCCGCGAGCACGGCGGCGACGACGCCGTCGCCCGCTCGGTGCGCGGCGTGTTCAACGTGCCGTCCTACCTCGACCGGCCGGGCGGACCGCCCGGCTCCGGGATGCGGTACGGGCCCGACGGGCTGCCGCAGCGGGCCGAGGGCAACGTGCAGGTCGCCGCGTTCCGGTGCGAGATCCCGCGCAGCGCCCTCACCCGGCCCGCCTGGCCCGGCCTCTACGGGCACGGCCTCTTCGGCCGGGAGGCCGAGGTCGGCTCCGGCGCCGTGACGGCCTTCGCCGCCGAGCACCACTTCGTCCTGTGCGCGACGAAGTGGCAGGGCATGGCCGACGAGGACGTCGCACACGTCGCCCGCACCCTGACCGACCTCAGCGACTTCCACACCGTCCCCGACCGGCTCCAGCAGGGTGTGCTCAACACCCTGTGGCTCGGCCGCCTCATGACCCACCCCGACGGGCTGGCCGCCGACCCGGCCTTCGCGGGCACCCGGGGCCGCTCCGTCCTCAGCCGCCACGCACCGCTCGGCTTCTACGGCAACAGCCAGGGCGCCATCATGGGCGGCATGGTCACCGCCCTCTCCACGGAGGTGCGGCGGTCCGCGCTCGGCGTCCCGGGCATGAACTACAGCACCCTGCTCAACCGCAGCACCGGCTTCGCGCCCTTCCAGCGCCTGCTGGACACCACCTACCCCGACACGCTGGATCAGCAGATCGGGTTCGCGCTGCTCCAGATGCTCTGGGACCGGGGCGAGGCCAACGGGTACGCCCACCACATGACGGACGACCCGCTGCCCGGCACCCCGCGCCACCAGGTGCTGTTGCACGTGGCGTTCGGCGACCACCTGGTGACGCCGCACGCCGCCGAGGTGCAGGCCCGCACCGTCGGCGCCCGCGTGCACACCCCGGCCGTGGCCGAGGGCCGCAGCCCGGACGCCGACCCGTACTGGGGCATCCGTCCGCTGCGCCGCCTGGACCGGGGCTCGGGGCTGGTCGTGTGGGACAGCGGCAGCCCCCACCAGCCGCTGACCAACACCCCGCCCGACACCGGCCACGACCCGCACGGCGACCCCCGCCACGACGCTGCCGCCCGCCTCCAGATGGCCTGGTTCCTCAAGACCGGCCTCCTCGTCGACGTCTGCGGCAACCGCCCCTGCCGCGCCCGGCCCCGCGACTGACGGCGGGCCGTCGGGGCTCGGGCGCCTCCACCGAAACCTCCGCACGACGGCACCGCTCTCCGGCCGCTCGCTCCCCGTGCGGGCACGTTCCCGGGCCGTCGGCGGGCCGCGCCGTGGAGGTCCCCCCACCCCACGACGCGCCGAACCCGGCTCTCCCGCGGGTCCTCCGGTCGCCTTCGACACGACGCGACCGGAGGGGTTCCCCCGCGAACCGGCGGCGTCATAATCGGGCGATGGACCTGGAGGTGCGGCATCTGCGGTGCCTGGCCGCCGTGGAGGAGGCGGGAAGCGTGACCGGGGCGGCCCGGCGGTTGGGACTCTCCCAGCCCGCGCTGACCGCCCAACTGCGGCGGATCGAGGAGACCGTCGGAGGTGAGGTCTTCGCCCGCGCCCGTCACGGGGTGCGGCTCACCGCGCTCGGGGAGGTGCTGCTGCCCCACGTGCGGGACGTGCTCGGCGCCCTGGAGGACGTGGAACGGGCCGTCCACGCCCACCGGGCGCCCCCGGACCGGACCGTGCTGCGCATGGGGGTGCGGTCGACACCCCTGGCGTCGCGCCTGTGCGACGTCGCGGCGCGGGCCTTCCCCGGACGCATCGCCGACCTGTCGGTCGTGGACCGGCAGGCCGTCGCCATGGAGGTGCTCGCCCGGGGCGAGCTGGACCTGGTGCTCCACGTGGACTTCCCCGGGCGCGAGGCCGCCCCACCGCCGGGTGTGCGCGTGCTCCCGGTGGGGAGCGAGCCGGTGTTCGTGGCGCTGCCGCCCGGTCACCCCACGACGCGCCGGTCCGCGCTCGACCTCGCCGATCTGGAGGGGCTCGGCTGGCTGCTGGTCGTCAACGGTGATGACGAGTTCGATCACCACCTGCTGGAGCAGTGCCGCCTCGCCGGGCTCGGCTCCGTGGTGATCCGTGCGACCGACCCCCTGCTGGTCGCCCAGCTGATCCGGCGGGGGGATCCAGTGGTGATGGCGGTGCAGGCCCTGGACACCGGTGTCGCTCCGCCCGGACCGGTGCGCGAGCTGCGCGGGGCCCCGGTCCGCGTCCGTCACCTGCTGTTGTGGGCGGAGGGCGGCCCGGTCGACGACGCCCTGGCCGAACGGGTGCGTGCGGGCCTGGTCGATGCCTACCGCGCGCTGGTCGGCACGCACGGCCACATACCCGGCTGGTGGGAGCGCAACCCCGGCTGGCTCGGCTCCGCGCCGGCGTGCGACACCGGGTCGGGGAAGGTGCCCCTACGCGCCGTGCGGTGAGGTGGTCTCCATGGCGCGCGGTGTGGTCCGCCAGTCGGGGTGCCGTTCCAGCCACGCCCGGTAGCGCGGCGTGCGCTCGACGATGTCGTGCTGGGCCCGCACCAGCCGTTCCCACAGGCCCTGCACCCGGTCGCCCGCCAGCGGGCCCAGCGGGTGCCAGTACAGCGCGGTCGTCATCCGCAGGGGCGTGCCCCTCAGCGCGAGACAGACCAGCCCCTCACGGGGCCGGGCGCTCGGGGCGAACGGCATCACGGCCCGGCCCATCTCCACCAGTTGCAGCCCCTCGGTGTGGTCGCAGGCGCGCAGGGTGGGCCGGTACCCGGTGTCCCGGCAGCTCCGCACGAGGTGGTCGGTGAGCTCGTGGTGCGGCCCCGGATCGACACACCAGGTCTCCTCCGCCAGTTCGGCCAGGTGGACCTCCCGTCGCCCGGCCAGCCGGTGATCCGCGGACACACCGACGAACACGGGCTCCCGCGCGACCACGCTGCGGCGCGTCCCTTCCGGTGAGACGGCCCGCTCCGCGCGTCGCGGGTCCGGGAAGCAGGTCAGCAGAGCCGCTTCGGACCGACGTCCGGCCAGCAGCTCCAGCGGTCGCCCCGGATGGGCGCCGGTGCTGATCTCGACGTCGCACCCGGTGACGTCGGGCACCGCAACCGAGAGGTGCGCGACGAGCGTGCCCGGGGTGCAGTGCACGCGCACGACCGGGGGCAGGACGCCGGCATGGTGGCGGGTCGTGGCCGCCGTCATCCGGTCCACCGCGTTCATGACCGTGCCCGCGTGCGCCGCCACCACCTCACCCAGCGGTGTGGGCCGGGCTCCGTGCACGTCGCGGTGGAACAGCCGCCCGCCGACGGCCCGCTCGGCACGGCGCAGGTTCTCGCTGACCGAGGGCTGCGTCATCCCCAGTTCCCGGGCCGCCGAGGTCAGGGTCCCCTGGTCGGCGATGGCCCTGACCACGCGGAGATGCCGCAACTCCAGCTCCATAGGGGGACCTTATGTGAGGTTGGGATTATCCGGGAGGTCACCGGATTCCCATAGTGAGTTCATGTCCGGTCGGCGGTACCCCCCACCCACCGGACGGCACGTTCCGTTCACCTCTGTGCGAAGGAACCACGCTATGAGACCCCGTACCCTCCTGCGCGGCGCGCTGAGCGCACTGCTGCTGGCCGCCGCTCTCGCGGCACCGGCCACCGCGCACGCCGCACCGTCGCCCCCCGTCGGGGGAGCCCCCAAGCCCATCGTGGGCGGCGGTCAGGCGACCGAGTCCTACCCGTTCATGACGTCCCTCCAGGTCAACGGGCGTCACGGTTGCGGCGGATCGCTGGTCGACGACGAGTGGGTCGTGACCGCGGCCCACTGCGTCACCGACCAGGGCGGTGGGACCATGCCGGCCTCCCGCTTCCAGCTGCGCATCGGCTCCCACGACAACTCCAGCGGCGGGACGACCGTCTCCGTCTCCCGGATCGTCAAGCACCCCTCGTACCACGGCCTTCCGGGCAACCACGACATCGCGCTGATGCGGCTCAGCAGGGCGGTGTCGAACCAACCGGTCGCCCTGGCCACCTCCTCCCCGGCCGCGCGGACCGAGACCCGGCTGCTGGGCTGGGGGCAGACCTGTCCGCAGCAGGGCTGCCAGCAGACCCCGCCCCGGATGCTCAAGCAACTCGACACCCGGATCAACCCGGACCACATGTGCGCGGCGGGCTTCAACCCCGGCAACGAGCTGTGCGTCTACGGCACCACGCGCGACACGGCGTGCTACGGCGACTCCGGCGGTCCGGCACTGGTCCGGGCGGACGGCCGCTGGGAACTCGTCGGGGCGACCAGCCGCGCGGGCCAGAACGGTTCGACGTGCGGAACGGGTGACGCCACGATCTACACCGACGTCACCGCGTTCCGGTCCTGGATAGGCCAGCACGTCGGCGGCACCGGGCCGGGCCCGGACCCCGAGCCGTGCGACGCCCGGGCGTGGAGTCCGCAGGAGTACTACGCGCCGGGCAGCACGGTCTCCTACCAGGGCGGGCTGTGGCGCAGCGCCTACTGGAACTACGGCCAGGTCCCCGGACAGAGCTACGCCTGGCAGCGCGCCGGGGACTGCTGACCCCGGCCGGGGGCGCCCGGCCCGGCGCCCCCGGCCGGTGAACGGCCGGGTGGGCGGGGAGTTCGAAGCCCGCTCACCCGGTCCGCGCCGTGGAGCGGCCGGGTGGCGGTCAGGGGTGGCCCGTCCGGGCGCGGCACGGATACGGGTGGGCGGGAGCCGATGGGGAGGCTTCCGCCCACCCTCTTCGCGCGATCCGGCACGGGCCCGATCCCGCGGCGGCGCGCCCGCGCCTCGCGCAGCCCGTGCACCCGCAGCCGCTGACGGCACGTCGGGTGGCCGCAGGCGATCTCGCGCACGACGCTGCCGCTCTCCGGCCGTTCGATCTCCAGTCGGCAGGAGTGGCCGATCACCGGTGTCGCGGTCCGTCCGGTACCGACCCCGCCGGTCACGAAGTTCACCCTCCCCGCGACGCGCGACCCCAGCCGTGCCATGTCGCCTCCGCGTCCCGTTCCCGTGTCACGCCGCGCACGGGACTCCGGGGGAGACTTCCCTCCCGGCCCGGCGGCGAACCCGGCGTGCGGGGGACGGCCGCAGACGGGCCGGGCCGGACCGGGCCGGTTCCGTCACTCCGGTGGGGCGGTGTGCTCCGGTGCGCGGGCGGCGGTGCCGGTGCGGCGTTCCAGGACGCGGAGCGCGGTCTCGCCCCAGCGGATGTTCTCCCGCTCGAACGCCATGCCGCGCAGCAGCGTCAGGTACGGCCCCACCCGCTCGGCCTGCGCGTAGTACTCGTCCTCCGTGCGTCCGCTCAGGAGGCGCTCCCTGAGCCGCTCGTACCGGGCGAGCTTGGCCGCGGCCCACTCCAGGCGTGCGGTGAGCGCCGTCCGCACGGCCTCGACGTCGCCGACGTCGGCGCACTGCACCTTGACGAGCAGTTCGTCGCGGACCGTGGTCGGCCTGCCCGGCGGCTCGGCCACGAAGGCGCGCACGGCGGACCGGCCGGTCTCGGTCAGCGAGAAGAGCCGCTTGTCGGGGCGCCGCTCCTGCCGGACGACCCGCGCGGTGATCAGCCCCTCGCGTTCCATGCGGTCCAGCTCCCGGTAGAGCTGCTGGGGGGTGGCCCTCCAGAAGTTCGCGACGGAGGCGTCGAAGCTCTTGGCGAGGTCGTACCCGGACGCCTCTCCGTCGAGGAGCGCGGCCATCACAGCGTTGCGCAGTGCCATGGGGTCACGCTAGCGCATCGTTGAGTAGTCAACGAAGTGACCATCCCCGTCGCGCTCCGCGCGTCCCTCGCGTCCTCCACGCCCCCGCCTGTGCGCGGGGGATGGACAGCCGACGCCGCCCGGTCATAGTCTCCGATGCACCTAGACAACTAATTGATCAGGAGTGATGTGGTGCATCCCTTCCGCAAGGCCGTCGAGGACCGCGACGCGGCCGCCGTCGAGGCGCTGCTCGCCGAGGACGTCGTCTTCGTCAGCCCCGTCGCCTTCAAGCCCTACCCGGGCAAGGCGATCACCGCCGCCATCCTCCGTGGGGTGATGCGCGTCTTCGAGGACTTCACCTACGTCCGCGAGATCACGCAACCGGGCTCCCGCGACCACGCGTTCGTCTTCACCGCCACCGTCAACGGGCGGCAGATCCAGGGCTGCGACCTCCTCCATCTCGACGAGGAGGGAAGGATCGACGAGTTCACCGTCATGGTCCGGCCGCTCTCCGCCGCCACGGCACTCGCCGAGGCGATGGGCGCCCAGTTCGACCGGATCGCCGCCGAAGCGTCCGCCTGAGGGGCCCCCACGCACCGACGGGATCGGAGCTCCCCGTGCGGCTCTGCGGGGGCGGATCCTCCGGTGGCCGAGGTGGAGCGGCCGGTCTCCCTCGGTGCGCGCCGCGTCGACTCCGCGCGGGACGGGCGGCCCCGGGTGACCCTCCTCGACCCGGAGGGCGACGGGTTTCCGCGTCCTGGGTGAGCGCGGGAGCTGAGCGGGCGGGGGCTAGTAGGGGCCCGGCTCGTCGGTCGCCTCGTCGGCGGGTCGCTCGTCCTCGATCGGCTCGCCGTCCGGGCCGACGACGTACCACAGCCCGCCGAAGTCGTCGATGGCCTGGCCGCCGACGTCGCCCGGCTCGGTGTCGGGCTCGTAGTAGTACAGGGGGTGGTCGTTGTAGGTGACGCCGGTGGTGCCGTCGGCGCGTTCCATCGTGCCCAGCAGGTCGGCGTCCACCCGGTCGCCCGCGTCCGGTGCGCCGTCCGTGGTCAGTGGGGGCCAGACCTCGGCGCAGGCGTCGGCGCAGGTGGACGCGCCGGGGGAGTCGGCCTCGAACAGGTACAGCGCGTACCCGTCCTCGCCCACCAGGATGTCGCCGTACGGGCTGGACTCCACCGCGACGGTCGCGGGCCCGGTGGCGTCCCCGGGGCTCGGGGGCCCCTGGTCGCCGCCGTCGTCACCGCAGCCGCCCAGGAGCAGCGCGGCGGTCGCCGCACCCGCCGTCACGGCCCTTCCGTACGTCCGTCGCCGCATGTCCGTGAACCTCCGTCGGTCGGTCGGACGGCCGGGGCGCACCCCGCCGTCGGAGCCGGGTTCACTCTTCCGCAGCCGACGGAGCGGGCGGGGCAGGACACGGCGGCCCGGCGCGCACGCCGTCCGGACGGCGGACACCGGTGCGCGGGGGTCGGCGGCGGTTCAGGCGACGAGCGCGACGAGCCGGGACACCAGCTCCGCGAAGGGGCTGTCCGGCGGCTCCTGGGCGATGACGTGCCGCACCAGTGCGGCCGTCTCCTCGTCCGTGGTGGCGGTGACGGCCGCCAACGCCAGGAAGTCGTGGACGAGTTGGCGTTCCAGCTCGGCGCGGGGGACGGCCCGGTCCGCCAGCCAGGTCAACGCCGTGGTCTCGGCGACGCCGACCCAGGAACGGATGACGAGGGCCAGCCGGGGGCCGGGGGCGCCGACCCCGAGGTGGGCGAGCAGCTCCTCGTAGGCGCGCTGGCGCACGTGGTCGATCATGGCGTTGGCGTGGGCCGGGCCGATGGCCATGCCGCCGCGCAGCAGGGCGGAGAAGCCGGGGCCGTTCTTCGCGACGAAGTCGAAGTAACGGCCCATCACGCGCAGCAGCCGGGCGCCGAGCGGCCCTTCGTGCGGCTCCTGGAAGTGGTCGACCAGCTCCTCGGCCGCCACGCGCACCGCCGCTTCGTAGAGGCTGTGCTTGCCGGGGAAGTAGTGGTAGACCAGCGGGCGCGAGATGCCGGCCGCCGACGCGATGTCGTCGATGGACACCTCCTCGGGTGAGCGTTCACTGAACAGCTCCAGCGCCACCGCGATGAGCTGCTGCCGCCGCTCCTCCACACCCATCCTGCGTCGTACCCCGGTAGCCATGGGGTCACCCTAACGAGACGGCGGCGAGCGCGACACCGCCCCCGGAGCCGTCCGGCCGGGGGCGGTGGCCGGTCTCAGAGGTCGCCCACGAGGGCGGCGACCGACCCGTGCTCGAAGATCTCCCGCACCGCGTGGGCGAGCAGCGGGGCCACCGACAGCACGGTGATCTTGTCCAGCTCCACCTCGCCCGGGGTGGGGAGTGTGTCGGTGAAGACGAACTCGCTGACCCGGGAGTTCTTCAGCCGGTCCAGGGCCGGCCCGGACAGGATGCCGTGCGTCGCGGCGACGATGACGCGTTCGGCGCCGTGCGCGTACAGGGCGTCGGCCGCCGCGCAGATGGTCCCGGCGGTGTCGATCATGTCGTCGACCAGCACGCAGACCCGTCCCGCCACCTCGCCGACGACCTCGTGGACCGTCGCCCGGTTGGGGACGAGGGGGTCGCGGCGCTTGTGGACGATGGCGAGCGGCGCGTGCAGCCGGTCGCACCAGTGGTCGGCGACGCGGACCCGGCCCGCGTCCGGTGAGACGACGGTGAGCCGGTCGGCGTCGACGCGCCCGCGCACGTGGTCGGCGAGGACGGGCAGGGCGAACAGGTGGTCGACCGGGCCGTCGAAGAAGCCGACGATCTGGTCGGTGTGCAGGTCCACCGTCACGATGCGGTCGGCGCCGGCCGAGCTGAGCAGGTCGGCCATGAGCCGGGCCGAGATCGGCTCCCGCCCCAGGTGCTTCTTGTCCTGCCGGGCGTAGCCGTAGAACGGCACGAGGACGGTGATGCTCCGCGCCGAGGCCCGCTTCAACGCGTCGATCATGATCAGCTGTTCCATGATCCACTTGTTGATGGGGGCGGTGTGGCTCTGGAGGAGGAAGCAGTCGGCGCCGCGCACCGACTCCTCGTAGCGCACGTAGATCTCGCCGTTGGCGAAGTCGACGGCCTTGGTGGGCACCAGGCCGGTGCCGAGGTGGGCCGCGACGTTCTCGGCCAGCTCCGGGTGCGAACGCCCGGAGAAGAGGAGGAGTTTGCGCTCCTCGCGCTGCACGGTCCCGCTCATGTGGTCTGTCCTGCCCTTCCGGTGGTCCGAAGCCTGCCGCACGCTCACGCGAGGGTCGGGTAGTCGGTGTAGCCCCGGTGGTCGCCGCCGTAGAAGGTGCCCTCGTCCAGGGTGTTGTACGGGCCTCCGGCGCGGATGCGCGCGGGCAGGTCCGGGTTGGCCAGGAACAGGGCGCCCAGGGCGACGGCGTCGGCCAGCCCCTCCTCCAGCGCCTCGGCGGCCACCTCGGGGGTGACGGCGCCGGCCTGCGCGTCCCGGTGCGGGTTGAGGACGAGCGCGCCCTGCCACACCTCGCGCACCGTCCGCGTCACCGGGCGGCACTGGGCCTCCATGACGTGGAGGAAGGCCAGCGGTGGCAGCGCCGGCAGCAGCGCGCCGTACAGCTCGTCGGTGTCGCCCTCGACGATGTCGTTGTACGGGTTGGCCGGGGAGACGCGCAGGCCGACGCGGTCGGCGCCGATCGCCTCGGCGGCGGCCTCGGCCACCTCGACGGTGAGCCGGATGCGCCCGGCGAGGTCGCCGCCGTAGCCGTCGGTGCGGTGGTTGGTGTTGTCGGAGAGGAACTGGTGCAGCAGGAAGCCGTTTCCCGCGTGCAGCTCGACCCCGTCGAACCCGGCGTCCACCGCCCGGCGGGAGGCGTCGGCGAAGTCCGCGACGGTGGCGGCGATCTCCTCGACCGTCAGCTCGTGCGGCACCTCGTAGTCCGTCATCCCCTGCGGCGTGAAGCACTGCCCGCCGGCGGCCAGCGGCGAGGGCGCGACGGACCGGTGGGCGCTCGGGTAGAGGGACGGGTGGCCGATGCGCCCGGAGTGCATCAGCTGCACGACGATGCGGCCCCCGGCGGCGTGGACGGCGTCGGTGACCTGCCGCCAGGACGCGGTCTGCTCGTCGGTGTGCAGGCCGGGGGTGTTGAGGAAGCCCTGGCCGACCTGGCTGGGCTGCACGCCCTCGGTGACGATGAGCCCGGCCTGCGCCCGCTGGGCGTAGTACTCGGCCATCAGGGGCGTGGCGAGGCCGTCCACGGTCGCCCGGTTGCGGGTCATGGGCGCCATGACGAGCCGGTTGCGCAGGGCGATCTTGCCCAGGGTCAGCGGCGCGAACAGCGCGGCGTGCGGTGGGGTGGTGGTCATGCGGACCGTCCTTCGGTGGGTGGGTCGGGTGGTGGGTGGTGCCGGTGTCAGGAGGGCCGCGCGCGGCGCAGCCGGGCATGGGCGGCGGCGAGCCGCCCGCCGACCTCCGCCGTACTGATCAGCACGGCCATGTTGGCCTCGGCCGTCCGGCCGTCGGTGGCCCGGTCGACGGCGCGCATCAGGTACTTGGTGATCGCCTGGCCGGAGACGCCGTCGCGCTCGGCGGCCGCCAGCGCGTCCGCGATGGCCGCCTCCGTCTCGGCGCGGTCCACCGCGTCCTCGGCGCGCGGCGGCGTCGTCACCAGCACGCCGCCGGGGGCGCCCGCCGCCCAGTGGTTCTCCACGACGCGCGCGACCACGTCCGCGTCGTCGATCCGGTGCGGGCTGCGGATGCCGCTGGAGACGCAGTAGAAGGCCGGGAAGTCGTCGGAGCGGTAGGAGATCACCGGGACGCACTGCGTCTCCAGGTACTCCATCGTCAGCCGCAGGTCGAGGATCATCTTCGCCCCGGCGCACACCACGGCCACCTTGGAGCGGGTGAACTGGATGAGGTCGGAGGAGACGTCCATCGACGCCTCGGCGCCCCGGTGGACGCCGCCGATGCCGGCCGACGAGAAGAACGGGATACCGGCCAGCTCGGCCGCGACGACCGAGGAGGCGACCGTCGTCGCGCCCGTCCCGCCGCGCGCGAGGACGACCGGCAGGTCCCGGCTGCTGACCTTCGGGATGCCGGACGCCTGCGCGAAGCGCTCGATCCGCTCCTCGCTCATGCCGACGACGACGCGGCCCTCGTCGACGCAGATCGTCGCCGGGACCGCGCCGCCCGCCCGGACGGCGTCCTCGACCTTCTTCGCGGTCGCCGCGTTGTCCGGGTAGGCCAGGCCGTGGGTGATGACGTTGGACTCCAGGGCGACGACCGGCTCCCCGGCGTGCAGGGCCTCCCGCACCTCCTCGCCGTACTCCAGCGGGATCGTGGTGCGCGGGGCGGTGTGTTCGGGCATCGGGTGTCGCCTCAGTTTCCGTAGTCGGGGGTCTTGATGAGCAGGTCGGGACGGGCGCTGATCTCCGGCGCGTCGACCCTCTCCGGCCACTGCGCCGGGTCGACGGCCTCCAGGGCGACGGAGACGACGTTCTCCGGCACCTCGAAGTGCTCGACGACGAGGCGGGTGACGGCGTCCGCCAGCCGCTGCTTCTGCTCGGGTGTGAACTCGCGGGGGTAGTGCTTGAGGCTCACGTGGGGCATGACTGCTGCTCCTGAGGTGGATCGGACGCGCCCGGTGCCCGGCCGCGCGGGGCGGGGCACCGGACGCGTGGCGTACGGGTGCGGCGGGCGCGGGCTCAGCCGCCGATGCGCTCGCGGATCGCCGACGCCAGCTCGCCGACGCCCTGTTCCTTGAGCACGCTGTAGTGGTCGCCGTCGAGGTCGACGATGGTGGGCCGGGGCCCGTCGCCGTCGATGGTGCCGTCCTCGATGAACGAGTACTCGTCCCCGGTGGCGCGGAAGATCGTCACCGGGGCGCGCAGCCTGCGCTCGGCCATCTCCTCGAAGGTGTACTCGAACTGGTAGGTCTCGCCGACGATGCGGGTGATCCGCCGGATCGTCTGCTCGTCCAGCGCGGGCACGACCTCCCGGATGAAGTCCACGAAGCTGTCCTCGTCACGCGACCTGGCGAGACAGCGCTCCAGGTCCTCACCGCCGAGCGAGGCGACGAAGACGGAGAACAGGATCGCCACGTAGGCCGGGTTGTCGAACGAGGACTGCCGGCCGAACATGTCGCCGTCCGCCCACCGGATGCTCGGGTTGCCCGGGCAGATCAGCAGGACGGTCTCCACCTCCTTGCCCAACTGCTCCAGCTGCCAGGCCGTCTCGAACGCCACCCGGGCGCCGAAGGAGTAGCCCCACAGGGTGTAGGGGCCCTCCGGCTGCACGGACAGGATCTCCGAGACGTCGGCCGAGGCCATCTCCCGGATCGTCCGGTAGGGCACCTCGCCGGCGTTGATGCCGTACGCCTGGACGCCGTAGAACGGCCGTCCGCCACCGGCCTCGCCGCCCAGCAGCCGCAGGTTCATCGGATACCCGCCGAGCCCCGGCCAGCAGAAGACGGGCCGCTTCGCCGCGCCGCCCTCCGGCTTACGGGAACCCTCCGCGGGGCGGCCGTTGAGCAGCAGCAGCCGCGAGGACGACTCCTCCGTGTCGTTCTCGACGCGGGCCGCCAGCTCGCCCAGCTTCGGGCACTGGAAGACGCTCTGCATCGGCAGCCGCGTCCCGAACTCGCGGTTCACCTTGTTGATCAGCGACACCGCGATGAGGGAGTTGCCGCCGGAGGCGAAGAAGTCGTCCTCCACCGAGACGTGGTCGTACTTCAGGGCCCTGCCCCACTCCTTGGCCAGCCAGCGCTCCGCCCGCGTGGCCGGGGCCACGTACGGCGTGGTGACCTCGGCGGAGGTGACCGCGTCGGAGGCGGCCAGCGCCTTGGAGTCGACCTTGCCGTTCGCCGTCAGCGGCAGCTCGGACAGGACGAGCACCTGGTTGGGCAGCATGTAGTCGGGCAGGATACCGGCCAGCTCGTCCTTGATCATCTCGGCCGGGCCCTTCATGTGGACCGCGTCCTCGTGCATGCCCTCGCTGGCCAGCTGCTCCTCGCTGACCCGGCCGCCGACGAAGAAGTACAGCGGGCCGGTGTCGAAGCCGCTGCCGGTGAGGACGTCGTCCATCCGCCGTGCGGCCGGCAGCGGGTTGCCCGTCTTGGAGCTGTAGCCCGCCGACATGAGGCCCAGGCCGAGCCCGGACGCCTGGAGGTGGTGCAGCTTGACCCCCAGGCTCACGTACTCCAGCCACGGCTCCGGCGCCCGGCTCACGGCCGTGATGCCGAAGCCGGCCCGGTCGTAGACGGCCTGGTTGATCGCGATGACGTGCCGGGACCGGACCAGCTCGTCCGAGATCCGCTCCAACGCGCCGTCCGCGTAGTGGTACTGGCCCTCGGGGAGCCCGGCGACGCGGTCGCCGTGCGCCTGGACGAACACCTCCGTCGGGTCCACCTGGGGCCGCCCGTCGGCGGCGCTGATCTCGAAGGTGCCGAGGTAGTAGTCCTCGGCCGCCACGTCCAGCCGCTCGCGCACCGACTCCCGGTACTCCAGCGGACGGATGTCGAGCCCGTACTCCGGCAGCACCTCCTCGAAGAGCCCGACCATGTGCCCGGCCTCGAACTCCAGCACCTCGCGGATGTTGTTCTTGTACACCGGCTCGATCGCGCTGCGCTTGCCGGAGAAGTGCACCACCAGCCGCCCGGGCGCCACCTCGGGCGTGCCGGGTATCGCCACCAGCGTGTGGTCGGCCGGGTGGTAGTAGTAGACGCCCGCCTCGACGCCGCACTCCAGCCCGCCGGTCTCCAGGTACATCTGGGTGGCGTACAGGGCGCCGGGGGAGGCGTGCGCGTACTTCGGCAGCAGCCGCTCGTCACTGTGGAACTGGCCGAACCAGCGCAGGGCCGTGCCCAGCTCCGGAAGCGTCAGCTCCTCCAGCGGGCGGGAGCGCGCCGCCCCGCCGCGCGGGGCCAGCAGCCGCAGCAGGTCCTCCCGCGTGACGTCGCCGCCCTCGTAGAAGCGGTACGTCTTGCGGGCGAACGCGCGGCGCCGCTGCTCGGCCGGCTCCGCGCGGCCCGGCAGCGCCAGCACCGGGCGCCCCCCGGCGTCCTCGCGCAGCCCGGCGCCCGACAGCTGCGCCTTGACCTGGAGCTTGCTCGACTTGGACATGTGGTGGCCGCCCTGGACGCCCTGGTCCATCAGGGCGGCCTCCTTCGGGTTCAGCTCCACGCAGGCGACCAGGCGCTGGAACCCGGTGCGCGCGTCGTCGGTCACCAGGGCCGCCGCCCGGCGCACCCAGGTGTGCTCCTCGATCGCGAGGGCGATCTCCTCCAGCTCCACCCGGTAGCCGCGCAGCTTGACCTGGTTGTCGGCCCGGCCCGCGAACTGGATGGTGCCGTCCGGGTTCCACGAGGCCAGGTCCCCGGTGCGGTAGAGCCGCTCGGTGGGCACGAACGGGGACGCCACGAAGCGTTCCCGCGTCTGCTCGGGCTTGTGCAGGTACCCCCGGGCGAGCTGGACGCCGCCGATGTACAGCTCGCCGGTCTCCCCGATGCCCGCCGGGGCCATGTTCGCGTCGAGGATGTAGCACTGCGTGCTGTCCACCGGTATGCCGATGGGCACCGAGCCGGCGCCCTCCTCCAGCACCTCCGGGTCCGCCAGGTACGCCGTCGCGTTGATGGTGCACTCGGTCGGACCGTAGAGGTTGACCAGCGACGCCTCCGGCAGCTGCTCGGCGAACTGCCGCGCGAGCTGGTTGGACAGCGCCTCACCGCCGGAGAAGACCCGCCGGAGGCTGGTGCACGCGGGCAGCGCCTCGGTGTCCAGCAGCGCCTGGAGCAGGGTGGGGACGCACTGGAGCGTCGTCACCTCGTGCTTGGCGATGGTCGTGACCAGCGCCTCCGGGTCGCGGTAGATGCCGGGCGTGCCCATGACCACGCGGCTGCCCGTCGCGGGGGCGAGGATCTCCCACTGGGCCGCGTCGAACGACATCGGGGTCTTCTGCAGCACCGTCGTCTCCGGGCCCAGGTGACCGCTCGTCAGCAGCCACCGCATCTGCGCCACGATGCTGTTGTGCTCGATCATCACGCCCTTGGGCTTACCGGTGCTGCCCGAGGTGTAGATGACGTAGGCGAGCGTGCTCGGGCACGGCGCCGGCGGCTGCGGTCCGGTGAACTCCTCGGCCTCCGCCACCGTGACGATCCGGGTGCCCTGCGGGGCGAGCGCCCGCAGCCGCGGGACGAGGCCCTCCTCCGTCACCACGATCCGGGTCCGGCTGTCCTCGATCATGTACCGCAGCCGGTCCTCCGGGTACTCCGGGGACAGCGGCAGGTAGGCCGCCCCGGAGCCGAGGATGCCCCACACGCCCGTCATCAGCTCCACCGACGGGTCCACGAACAGGCCGACGCAGTCGTCGGGCCGGGCGCCGAGGTGGTGGAGGTAGGCCGCCAGCCGGCCGCTCGTCCGGGACAGCTCCTGGTAGCTGAGCGTCCGGTCGTGCGCCACCACGGCGATGTCGTCCGGCCGCGCCTCCGCCTGCTGGTTCAGCAGGCTCGGCAGGCAGGTGACGAGGCGTCTACAGAGAATGCGTGCGTAGTTTTCTGTCTCCACGGAGATCCCCCTGATCGGCTGATGGACGGTGGTGCGGGGTGACGGACGGCCGCGTCGCCTCACCCGAGGCGTCCTGCGGCCCGTCCGCAGGCGCCTCCCGGGGCGCGTCCGCGGGCGCCTCCTGCGGCGCGGGCGGGGGTGTCCCGCCCGCCCGGGTGCCGCCCCGGCGGGACGGCCTCGGCTGCGCCATGACCACGGCCGCGACGACGGCCGCCGCACCGGCGAGCTGGGCCGCCGACAGGGACTCGCCGAGGAAGACGTAGCCGAGGACCGTCGCCGCGAGCGGACTGGCGAAGGCGAGGAAGGAGACGGCCAGGGCCGGCAGCCGCTCGATGCCGCGGAACCAGACCGCGTAGGCGATCAGGGCGCCGATGACGCTCAGGTACAGGAAGCCGGTGACGTTCTCGCCCGTGACCTCGGAGGGCAGCCCCTCGGCCAGCAGCGCCACGGGCAGCAGCACGAGACCGCCGAACGTCAGCTGCCACCCGGTGAACGTCAGCAGACCGACGCCCTCGGGCCGGCCCCAGCGTTTGGTGAACACGATGCCCGCCGCCATGCACAGCGCGCCGCCCAGCCCGGCCGCGACGCCGACGGCGTCCAGCGCCGCCTGTGGCTGGAGCACCAGCAGCGCCACACCGAGGGCGCCCAGCGCGCACGAGGCGACCTGGACCGCCCTGATCCGCTGCCGCAACAGGCCGACGCCGAGCAGCAGCACGATCATGGGCTGCACGGACATCACCAGCGCGGCCACCCCGCCCGGCAGGTGGTACGCGGCGACGAACAGCAGGTAGAAGAACGCGCCGATGTTCAGCACGCCGAGGACCAGCGCCCGCCACCACCACGCCCCGCGCGGCAGCGTGCGCCCGAAGGCCACCAGCACCAGCCCGGCGGGCAGCGCCCGGATCATCGCCGCCAGCAGCGGCCGGTCGGGCGGCAGCAGCTCCGTCGTCACCAGGTACGTGCTGCCCCACACGGCCGGAGCCAGCGCGGTCAGCGCGGAGTCCCCGATGACGCGGTGACCGCTCATCGCGCACCCGAGTCGACGGTGCCGAAGTAGCGGTCGCCGAAGTCACCGATGCCCGGGATCATGAAGGCGTGCTCGTTGAGCCGCTCCTCGACCGAGGACGTCACCAGCCGCAGCCGGGGATGGGCCTCCATGACCCTCTCCAGCCCCTCCGGCGAGGTGAGGAAGTTGACGAAGACGATGTTCTCCTCCCGCACGCCCGCCTTCGTCAGGACGTCGATCGCCGCGAGCGCCGAGCCGCCGGTGGCCAGCATCGGCTCCAGCAGCAGCACGTGCCGCTCGGCGATGTCGTCGGGCAGGTGGGAGTAGTACAGGTGCGGCAGCTTGGTCTGCTTGTCCCGCTGGATCAGCACCTTGCCGATGCGGACGCCCGGCAGGACGTCGCGCACCTCCGCCTCCATGCTCTCCCCGGCCCGGATGACCGGCACCGCGCAGAGCTTCGCGGCGCACCGCAGTCCGCGGTACGTCTCGCCCACCGGGGTGGTGACGTCGTGCTCCTCGAAGGGCAGCAGGTCCAGGGCCGACTCCACGAGCATCCGGATGATGCGGCGCGCATGGAAGACGAAGTCCTCGCGGCGCGCCTCGCGGTCCCGGATGACCGTGTGCAGGGCGCGGAGCTGGTCGGTCTGGGGCAGTAGGTGAACGTTGGCGTGCGTCGTCATGATCGGTCCCTCCCCGAGGTGTGACGATCGTCGGTACGGGGGCCGGGGCGCGGCCGAGCCGGCCTGCGCCCCGGAGCCCGGGGGCGTCAGTCGAGCTCGGCGAAGGCGCGGCGCGACTCGCTGACGAACCGCCGCACCTTGGCGCGGTCCTTGCGGCCGTCCGCGCCCTCCAGCCCGGTGTGCGCGTCCACGGCGGCCGGCCGCACCTGGCGGATCGCCTCCGCCACGTTGTCCGGGTTCAGGCCGCCGGCCATCATCAGCGGCTTGGGGGAGCGGCGTACCAGCTCGGCACTGACCGACCAGTCGTGCGTCAGCCCGGTCGCGCCCTTGGCGCCGGTGGCCGGGTTGAAGGTGTCGGTGATGAACATGTCGACACAGTCGGCGACCTCGTCCACGAGCTTCAGCAGCTCGTCGGCGTTGTCCTCCTTGACCACCAGGCTCTTGAGCACGTACAGGTCGGGCCGGGCCGCCTTCAGCGCCCGCAGCTCCGCCGTCTCCACGTCTCCGTGCAACTGCACCGCCTTGACGCCGAGTTCGGAGCAGAAGGCGGCGACCTCGTCCGCCTTCGTCAGGTAGCTGATCAGCACGCCGGCGTGCGGGGGCCGCAGGCCGGAGATGATGTCGGTGGCGGCGGCCTCGGATATGTCGTCCTTGCCGGACGGCAGCCGCAGCGGGAAGCCCAGCCAGTCCGTCTTCTCCTCGACCAGCATGGCCGCCTCGGCAGCATCGATGACGCCTGCTACTTGCACCAGGTTTTTCACGGACAACACGCCTCTCTCATCCGATACTTGCGGATCTTCCGGGGTTCGGGTGGTTCTTCGTCCGGTGGTACGTCGGGGCCCGTGGGAGCCCTGACGGCTCGCGGATCGCAGCGGGGACGTGTGGGGCCGTGTGCGCCGTGGACCGCGGTCGGTGGGGTGGTTGCCGTCGGCGCTCATCCGCCGTAGCGGTCGTGGAAGACCTTCCGCTCCCGTGGCCGGCGCCCGGGGTGGACCCGTTCCTCGGCCGGGTGGCCCACCGCCAGCACCAGGGCGACGGCCAGGTCGTCCCGGTCGTCGACGCCGATGACCTTCTTGACCTCCTGCTCGTCCCAGCCGTTCATCGGCGAGGTGCCCAGACCGGCCTCGGCGGCGGCGAGCATGAAGAACGACGCGGCGATCATGGCGTCCTTGACCGCGTACTCCCGCAGCAGCCCGCGCTCGGCCAGATCCCGCTGGAACGCCTGCCCGCCCTCCTGGAACGAGGCGATGAACGCCTCGTTCCAGGCCCCGCGCTCGCGCGCCTGCGCGTAGATGTCGTCGAGATCGCCCTCCCAGGCCGCGCTCTCGGCGACGAACACCAGGGTGACCGGCGCCTCCCTCGGCTGCGGCTGCCCGCCGGTCGCCGCGACGAGCCCGTCCCGCACCTGCGGATCGGAGACCACGACGATGGACCGGCTCTGGTAGTTCCAGCTCGACGGCGCCTCCAGCGCGAGGTCGAGCAACTCGCCCAACTGCTCCGGCGGGACGGGCCGGGAGGAGTAGTGACGCAAGCTACGGCGGGCCCGGATGGCATCGGAGACCGAGGGGGGAACCGGAGCGTTCATGGGGAGCGGCGCACCTTTCACGTCGAGACAAAGCACCGCCATCCTGGGCAGGCCGGATGGTGCCCTGGTCGAGACGCGATGGACCCGCGTGAGGCGCAACGTTTCTCCTCCCCGCGACCCTCCCCGACGGCGCCGGCCACTAGGCTGCGCAAGTCCTCTCCGGGAGATCACGTCGTCCGTCCACAGGAGGCACGGCATGCGGCTGGTCAGCGAGTACACGGTGCGTGCGCGTCCCGACCGGGGTGTCATCGAGGTGTACGACGCCGACGCCTTCCTCGGTGACGACGAGGCGCTGAAACTCTCCCGGAGCCGGGTGGTCGCCGGAAACGGGTACCACCTCTACCTCCGCAGCCTCCAGCCCGACATCCCGGTCCGCGTCACCGTCCGGCTCTGGGACGGTCCCCGGCCGAGCCCGGCCGCGTGTGAAGGCAGCACCCCGGTGACCCTGGAGTCCGCGACCGGTGAACTCGTCGTCAACCGGTTCACCCTCGGACCGGCCGGTGGCATGAGGCTCCCGCGTCCCGGCGTGTACGAGGGCCACGCCTCGTGGACCGGGCGGCGTGCCACGGCCGACCACTACAACCGGTGCCTCGCGCAAGGAGCCGCGGAGCACTGGTCCCCGGACCGTATCGGCCGGGCATGGGCGGACTGTCCGGTGGTGGAGAGCTACGTCCTCGATCTCTGGTACGTGCGGGAACCGGAGCCGCCGGAGGGGGAGGAGGACTGATCCGCGCCGGTGTGCCGAGCGTCGGACGCCCACGGCCGGACGGGCTCGTCCGCGCCGCACGCCGTGCTGCGTCCCGGAGCCGCCGGAGGTGGCGGACGTGGGGGACGTGTCGGACGCCCGTCGCGGGGAGGGGCGACGGGCGTCCGGGCGGCCCTACGGCCGGGTGGGTGCGGCGGGTGGCGGCGTCAGGGCGCCTCACCGGCCAGGGGCTTGAGTTCTCCGCCGCCCTCCAGCGACGCGGTGACGTCCGCCTTGGCGCCCTGCGTGGCCTCGGCGGCCAGCAGCCGGCCCTCGGCGCTGGCCTCGACGTCCCCCGAGGCCGTGATCGAGGTGACCTCGGAGCTGCCCGCCGCCAGCAGGTACCAGGTGCCGCCCGCGGCCTTCCACAGCACGCCGCTGAGCACCCGCGGCTCGCGGGGGCCGCACGCCGGACGGTCCTCGACCCGCACCGTCACGGCGCCGGGCGTGGCCGGGTCGTCGGCGGGCGGCAGGAACTGCACCGACGCCCGCGAACCCGTGCCGCGCCAGGTCTCCGCGCGGGCGCAGACCCAGCGGCCGGTGCCGTTGTCCTCGGGCAGCTCCTGGGTCGCGAAGGCCCAGGTGTTGACCGTGCGCACCCCGGCGGTGGCCACCGAGGACAGCTGGCACGCCGTGCGGGCGAGCGCCGCCTCCGCGTCGGCACTCAGCGGGTCCTTCGGCGCCGCGCCCGGCTCCCCGTAGGTGAGGTGCGCCGGGGTGATCTCGCCGAGGTCCGTCACCAGGTACGGGTCCTCGCGTCCGGCCGAGGAGACGCGCAGCGCGGACCAGGCCGTGCACGTCTGCTGCCCCAGCGGAGGGCTGGTCACGGGCTCGGTGACGCCGTCGGCGCGGCGCTTGACGGGGGTGCCGGTGTCGCCCGGGTTGAGCAGGTCGGTGACCGCCAGCCCGGTCACCCAGGGGGCCATGAGGTAGCGCGCGTTGCCGTCGCTGCGGGTCAGCAGGACGGCGCCGGCCGACGCGTCCGAGGCCGCGTCCGTGCGGGCGAAGTCCAGCGCCACCGGGCCCTCCGTCCCGTCCCGTGGCTCGGCGTACCGGACGACCCGCAGTCCGTCGTGCAGCAGCACCACCGAGGCGCCGTCCACCACGCCCGCGTAGAGCAGCTGCGGGGGGCCGGCCGCCGGGCCTGGGGCCGTGCCCGGCGTCGCCGTCACCGCCACCCCCTCGCCCGGCCGCGCCCACACCGCGAGGGCCCGCCGCAGCAGCTCCCGGTCCTCGGCCAGCTCGCCCCGGGTCGGCCAGACCGCGTGGTCGGAGCGGGAGGCGTCCCGCCAGGCGGCGGGTTCGACGCGGGTGAGCTTCGCCGGATCCAGCGCGAGCTCCGCCGAGAGGTTCCGCGCGTAGAGGGGGGCCGCCGCGCCGTCCCGCCCCCAGCCGTCCCCGGGGACGCCGAGCAGGATGCCGCACACCCCGAGCGCCACGGCCGCCACGAGGGCCGCCCGGCCGTGCTGGCGCCGCCGCATCAGGTCCGTGGGCCGCGCCTGGAGCGAACAGGCGTCGAACTCGGGGGACTCCAGCAGCGGACGGTCCCGGCTGCCGGCCGGTACCCGCACGCCGTTCGCCTCGGTCAGCGCCTCCTCGGGCGCGGCGACCCCCGCCGCGTCCAGGAGCCGGACCACGTCCCCGTCGCCGAGCCCTTCCAGACCCCGCAGCACGAAGGCCGCACGGCCCGGCCCGCTGACGGCCG
The DNA here is from genome assembly GCF_014779715.1 of Streptomyces chumphonensis. Lineage (GTDB taxonomy): Bacteria > Actinomycetota > Actinomycetes > Streptomycetales > Streptomycetaceae > Streptomyces > Streptomyces chumphonensis. The sequence continues at coordinate 542,475 of NZ_JACXYU010000001.1, read as the reverse complement.
AGAGGGCCTGTTCGAGCGCCACCTCGTCCGCGCCGCCCGCCCCGGGGAACAGCCGCAGACCCGCCACCTGCGGAAGCAGGGGACGCCTCCGGGGCAGCCAGCCCAGTTCCCACCGGCCCAGCCGGGGCGGGCGCGGCGCCGCCAGCGCACCGCGCACCACGCGCATCCGCAGGTAGGCGTACTCGGTGTCGACGCCCCCGGCGGACGCGGAAGCCGGGCCGGACCCGCGCTGCGCGGGCAGCGGCGGCTTCTCCTTGGCCACCCTGCCGCGCGGCAGGGCGCTCTGCGCCAGGGCGTGCGCGGTCAGCGATCTGCGGTGCCGACCGAGCGCGGGGGGCAGCAGCAGATAGCCGAGGCGCACCAGCCGCGGGTAGTGCTCGACGAGCGCCGCCTCGGCCCGCTCGACATCCACGGGACCGGCGGACGGGGACGGGGAAGAGGTCGCATCCTTCAGAGCCACGTTCAGCTGAACGAGCGAACTCCGCGTCGGTCACGGATGCCACCGCCGGGCGGGGTCGGGCCGGCTTCGGGACCTCGGTGACAAAAACCCGCACGGGCGGGGGGAGAAACGTCCCGCCCGTGCCATGATGCCGGACCACGGCACGGTGGCGCCGGGTCCCTCCCCAGCTCGGCGCCGCACCGCCGCACCCCGGCGCGGCCGTGGCCGCGTGCGGCTCAGACGAGGTCCAGCGCCTCCAGCTCCGCGCAGCACGTCTCCACCAGCAGCCGCGTGACGACGTACGGGTCGATGTTGGCGTTCGGGCGGCGGTCCTCGATGTAGCCCTTCTTGTCCACCTCGACCTGCCACGGGATGCGCACCGAGGCGCCCCGGTCGGAGACGCCGTAGCTGTACTCGTTCCAGGGGGCCGTCTCGTGGGCACCGGTCAGCCGCGCCTCGACGCCCGCGCCGTACCGTCGGATGTGCTCGGCGGGCTTGTCGCCCTTGCCCAGGGCCTCGCAGGCGGCGACGATCGCGTCGTAGCCCTCGCGCATGGCCCGGGTGGAGAAGTTGGTGTGCGCGCCGGCGCCGTTCCAGTCGCCCTTGGCCGGCTTGGGGTCGAGCGTCGCGGAGACACCGTGCTCCTCGGCCGTGCGGTACAGCAGCCAGCGGGCGACCCACAGCTGGTCGGAGACCTCCAGCGGCGCGAGCGGGCCGACCTGGAACTCCCACTGCCCCGGCATCACCTCGGCGTTGATGCCGCTGATGCCGAGCCCCGCGGCCAGGCAGTTGTCGAGGTGCCGCTCGACGATCTCGCGGCCGAAGATCTCGTCCGCGCCGACCCCGCAGTAGTAGCCGCCCTGCGGGGCGGGGAACCCGCCCTCGGGGAAGCCGAGCGGGCGGGCGCCGTCGAAGAAGGTGTACTCCTGCTCGATGCCGAAGACGGGCTCCTGCGCGGCGTACTTCTCGGCCGGCGGGCGCAGCAGGGCCCGGGTGTTCGAGGCGTGCGGCCGGTCGTCGGTCGTGAAGACCTCGCACAGCACGAGCCGGTGCGCCCCGCCGCGGAGCGGGTCCGGATAGGAGGCGACGGGCTTGAGCACGAGATCGGACGCGTGCCCCTCCGCCTGGCCGGTGCTGGAGCCGTCGAAGCCCCACACGGGCGGCTCGGCGCCGTCGGCGAGGATCTTCGTCTTGGACCGCAGCTTGGCGGTCGGCTCGGTGCCGTCGATCCAGATGTACTCGGCCTTGTAGCTCACGTGGCGGTGTCCTTCGGCAGCTCGGTGCGGATGTCGCGCTGCCGTCACTGTCGGCGCGGGCGGTTTCCCGGCAGTTGCCCGGCCGTTAAACGGCGGTGACATCGCTCTCCGGGACACCACGAGCGGGACTGGAGGTCCGGAGGGGGGACGCCCCCGTAGTCTGGGCCTGTACCGCGCATCCCATGGGAGGTCTCCACCGTGCCGCAGATCACCGTCGACTACGCGGCGCCGCTCGCCGCCGCCTTCGACCGCGCCGCGTTCGGCAAGGAGCTGCACGCCGTCACCGAGGGCGCCATCGGCGCTTCGGTCGCCGCCTGCAAGACGCGCTTCCGCCGCATCGAGGAGTGCGTCATCGCCGACGGGGACGGGGAGGTCGACATGGTCCACATTGAGGTCGCCGTCCTGTCCGGCCGTACCCAGGAGGCGAAGACGGAGCTGGCCCGCTCGGTCATGGACCTGGCCCGTCGGCGGATCGGCCCCGCCGCGGGCCGCCGTCTGGACCTCTCCGTCCACATCACCGACATGGACCGGCAGGCGTACGTCGCCCACCAGGAGGACGCCCGCGAGAAGGGGGTGCTCGCGTGAGGTTCGGCCTCCTGGGCACCGGGCCGTGGGCCGAGCGCACCCACGCCCTCGCCCTCGCCGCCCACCCGCACGCCGAGCTGGCCGGGGTGTGGGGGCGGCGTCCCGAGGCCGCCGCCGCGCTCGCCGAACGCCACGGCACGCGCGCCCACACCGACGTCGACGACCTGTTCGCCGACTGCGACGCCGTCGCCGTCGCCCTGCCGCCCGACGTCCAGGCGGGGCTCGCCGTGCGCGCCGCGGCGGCGGGCAAGCACCTGCTGCTCGACAAGCCGCTGGCCACCACCGTGCCCGGGGCCCGGCAGGTCGCCGACGCCGTCCGCCGGGCCGGGGTGCGCTCCGTCGTCTTCTTCACCCTCCGCTTCGCTCCGACCTCCGCCCGCTGGATAGCCGAACAGCGTGTCACCGGCGACTGGTTCACCGGCCGCGCCGACTGGTACTCACCCGTCTTCGGGGGCGCCGACAGCCCCTACACCGCCTCGCCCTGGCGGCGCGAGAAGGGCGCGCTGTGGGACGTCGGCCCGCACGCCCTGTCCGTGCTGACCGCCGTGCTCGGCGACGTCGACCCGGACGACCCGGACGCCGTCACCGCAGCGCGCGGCCCCGGCGACACCGTCCACCTGGCGCTGCGCCACACCGGCGGGGCCTCCAGCACCGTGACCGTCACCCACTCGGTGCCCCCGGCCGCCGCCGGGGTCGTCGCCGAACTGCGGGGGACCTCCGGCGTCGTCTGCCTGCCGGAGCGGGAGGAGCCCGCCCCCGTCGCCTTCGCCGCGGCGGTGGACGCGCTCCTCGCGGAGGAGCCGCACCCCTGCGACGCCGCGTACGCGCTGCGCGTCACGGAGATCCTGGCCGCCGCGGAAGCCCGGCTGCGGTGAGCGCCGGGCCCGGCGGGCGGGGCGGCGCCGGGCCCGCCGGGTTCAGTACGTCACGGTGATCCGCCGGGCCGGGCCGTCCACCCGGATCGTCCCGCCGTGGGGCAGCACCTGCTGCGGGTCCGTGTGGCCGAAGTCCACGTCGAAGACCGCCATCGTCTCCGGCGCGTACTCCCGCAGGGCCCGCAGCACCGCGGCCCGCTGCTCGGCGCGGTAGCGGGCGCGGGCCCCGTCGTCCCGCCGGTCGAACACGGACGTCGTGCGGGCCCGGGCCATCAGCAGGGCGGGGAAGCGACGCAGCAGCCCGCGCTCACCCATCGCGCGCAGTGTCCGGTAGACCTCCTCGGCGCGCGGCAGCTCCTCCGAGGTCTCCAGGAACAGCACCCGGCCGTCGTAGTGCTCCGCCGGCTCCGTCTCCCGGTCGGCCATCAGCAGCCACGCCAGGATCTCCAGGCAGCCGCCCCAGCCCCGGCCCTCCACCACACGGTGCGGCTCGTGCCACCACCAGCCGTCGCACGGGTCCATGCGCGGCTCGGCCGCGAACGTCGCGGGGTCGTCCCACGGCGTGTTCACGTCCCCGTACACCGGCGACTCCCGCAGCTCGAACGGGCCCGAGGTGAACAGCGCCGCCCGCAGCGAACGGCTCGTCAGCCCGCTCATCCGCCCCGGCCGTCCGAACTCCACCATCACGCTGCCGCCGTGGTAGCCGACGACGCCCGCCGACCGGCTGAGCCACGCCAGCAGGTTCGTGTTGTCGCTGTACCCGAGGAACGGCTTCGGGTGCGCCCGTACCAACGCGGCGTCCAGGTGCGGCAGGACGGTGATCTGGTCGTCACCCCCGATGGTGGCGATCAGCGCCTTCACCGTCGGGTCCGTGAACGCCGCGTGCAGCTCCGCCGCCCGCTCGGCGGGCCCGAGCCCCGCCGCCCGGCTGCCCGGGTACTCGACGACGTCGAGCCCGAACTCCTCGCGCAGCCGCCGCAGCCCGAGCTCGTAGGGCAGCGGGAACGTTTCTCCGAGCCCGCCGGAGGGCGAGACCACCGCGACGCGGTCCCCGGGCCGGGGCTTGGGCGGATACACCGGCTCCGTCGCCGGTTCCACTGAGGCAACCATTCCCGCACGCTAGCCGCCGGGCCCGCACGGCGTCACCCGGATAGCGCCCGCCGGGCATGGCCTGCCTCCGCTATCCGGGTGACGGGTGCGAGCGTCAGCCGAAGGCCGCGACGCGTTCGCGGTACCCGCGTGCGGCAGCCGTGTCCCGGTAGGGCTCCAGCCGGCGCTCGAAGTCCCGCACGTACTCGTGGGCCCGCATCGAGCGCAGCTCGAACGCGCCGCCCGCCGCCTCCGCCGCCAGCTCGCACGCCCCGTCGATCTCGCCCAGCCCCAGGCGGGCCGTCGCCAGCACGAGCCGACTGAGCACCGTCCCGCGCCCCGGCCCGCCACCGCGCAGCCGCAGCGCCCGCTCGGAATGCTGCGCGGCCGTCCGGTACTGCTGGAGGTCCCGGTGGCAGTGACCCGACTCGTCGGCGAAGCGGGCCTCGTCGAACGCCCGCGCCCACTGCCCCTCCCCCTCGTCCCGGTCCCGCCCCATCGTCTCCAGAGCGCGTTCCGCGCGGGTCAGCGCCGCCGCGGCCGAGCGTGCCTCGCCCAGCAGGGCGTGCCCGCGCGCCTCCACCGCGTGCAGCAGACCCTGCACGGCGGCCGGCCCGCCCGGACCCACCCCCTGCTGCGCCACCCGCGCCAGCTGCACCGCCTCCCGGCCGTGCCCCAGGTAGACCGCCTGCGCGCTCATCGTCGCCAGCACGTACGCGCCGTACGGCCGGTCCCCGGCCGCCTGCGAGAGCCGCAGGGCCTGCACGTAGTACCGCTGTGCCAGCCCGTGCGCGGCGACGTCGTACGCCGTCCACCCCGCGAGCCGCGTCAGGTCGGCCGCCGCCGCGAACAGCCGTCGGCCGAGCGCGTCCCCGAAGGTGCCGCGCAGCATCGGCTCGGCCTCGTGCTCCAGGTACCGCACCAGCGCCTGCCGGGCGTGGCCGCCGCCGTGCGCCTCGTCCAGCGCGTGGAACAGGTCCGCGACGGAGCGCAGCGCCGTCACATCGCCGGCGGTGACCCGCTGCCCCGGGCAGCGTTCCACCAGCTCCGGCCGCTCCGGCCGCTCCGTGCGCGGCGCCCGGCCGCCCGGCGGCACGCCGCCGAGCGGTCCGCCGCCGGACAGCCCAACGCCGGGCCCGCCGGCGAGCGGTCCGACCCGGCTGCCCTGCACCGGGACGCGGGCGGGGGGCGGTTGCGGCGCGGGCTCTCCGCGTCCCACCCGGTCGTCGGGGCGGCCGATCAGCCAGTCCCGGCTGGGCACGACGAGGCCGGCGGGGGTGAACGCGATCTTCCGCAGTTCGCGGTGGCTGCCGGCGTCCTTGCGCCACAGGCCGCTCACGATGTCCACGGCCTCCGCGCTCGTCGCGGCGAACTCGAGCCCGGCGTAGACCGGGGCGCACGGATCGAGGCCGAGGTCCTGGGCGGACAGGCGACGGCCCAGCCGTCGGGTGAAGACCTCGGCGATCAGGGCGGGTGTGGTGCCGCGTGGTTGCTGGCCGCGCAGCCACCGGGTGACGGACGTCTTGTCGTAGCGCAGGTCGAGCCCGTGTTCCAGGCCCAGCTGGTCCACGCGCCGGGCGAGGCCCGCGTTGGAGAATCCCGCCTCGGCGATGAGTGCGGCGAGCTGCCGGTTGTGGGTGCGCTGCGGGGACGGTCGGGTCCCGGGTGGTTCCGTTGGCATCGGCTGTGCGGTCTCCTGCCCCTCGGACGGTGGGGACGCCTGGGCGCCCTGCGGAACGGGCGTGAACTTAGCCCTCTGAGCAGGGCATATGCAGAGTGACCCCCGGTATTCATCCGTACGTGTGAGGCAGGAACGGTTCCGTACGGCGCGGCCACCGCCGTACCCCGTTCGGGTGCCGCCGTAGAGTGAGGGGGCGGGTGCGTCGGCGCCGCCGGACGAGAACGTCCTGTGAAAGGGCGCGAACGTCGAGAACGGCGAGAACGGCGCGAACGTCGAGAACGTCGAGAAGAGGAGCGGCCGTGAGTGAGCTGGCCTACGTCCACCTGGGCTTCGGCGCGGACGCCGTGGACTACCGCGAGGCGTGGGAGCGGCAGCGGGAGGTGCACGCCGCGCGGTTCGCGGACGAGATCCCCGACACGTGCCTGCTGCTGGAGCACCGACCCGTCTACACCGCAGGGCGCCGCACCCTGGAGAGCGAGCGCCCGCTGGACGGCACTCCGGTCGTCGACGTGGACCGCGGCGGCAAGATCACCTGGCACGGTCCCGGCCAGCTCGTCGGCTACCCGATCCTGAAGCTCCCGCGCCCGGTCGACGTCGTCGCGCACGTGCGCCGCCTGGAGGAGGCGCTGATCCGCACCTGCGCCGAGTTCGGCCTGGAGACCTCCCGGCTGGAGGGCCGCAGCGGCGTCTGGGTCCTCGGCGCGCCGACGGGGGAGGGCGAGGGCGGCCCGTCACTGGGCGGCCTCGCGCTGGACTTCGACCCCCGCCTCCAGGACGAGGAGTACGACACCCGTCTCATGGGTCCGGAGTACGCGCCCTCCAACGCCGGCCAGCGCGGCGAGGACCGCAAGCTCGCCGCCATCGGCATCCGCGTCGCCAAGGGCGTCACCATGCACGGCTTCTCCCTGAACTGTGATTCCGACAACACCTCCTTCGACCGCATCGTGCCCTGCGGCATCCGGGACGCGGGCGTCACCTCGCTCTCCGGGGAGCTCGGCCGCCCGGTGAGCGTCACCGAGGTGCTGCCGGTCGTCGAGAAGCACCTGCGGGTCGTCCTGGAGGAGTCCGTGCCGCTGCCGCGCGCGGTCTGATCGCACGGACGTTCTACCGGCGGGTAGCCGCCGTGTCGTGCCGTCCTGCGATCACCTGGCCGGACGTGGTGGGAGGACCACCGAAGACGGGGCGTACCCTGGGACGCGCCGAGGAATCGAAACCTGAGGAGCCGGACGTGTCCGCTGTCGCACCCGACGGTCGCAAGATGCTCCGACTGGAGGTCCGCAACAGCCAGACCCCCATCGAGCGCAAGCCCGAGTGGATCAAGACCCGGGCCAAGATGGGGCCGGAGTACAACGCCCTTCAGTCCCTGGTGAAGCGGGAGGGGCTGCACACGGTCTGCCAGGAGGCGGGCTGCCCCAACATCTTCGAGTGCTGGGAGGACCGCGAGGCGACGTTCCTCATCGGCGGTGAGCAGTGCACCCGGCGCTGCGACTTCTGCCAGATCGACACCGGCAAGCCGGCCGAGCTGGACCGCGACGAGCCGCGTCGCGTCGCCGAGTCCGTCCAGCAGATGGAGCTGCGGTACGCCACCATCACCGGCGTCGCCCGCGACGACCTGGAGGACGGCGGATCCTGGCTCTACGCCGAAACGGTCCGCCAGATCCACGCCCTCATGCCCGGCACGGGCGTCGAGCTGCTCATCCCCGACTTCAACGCCGTGCCCGAGCAGCTGGCGGAGGTCTTCTCCTCCCGCCCCGAGGTGCTGGCCCACAACGTCGAGACCGTGCCGCGCATCTTCAAGCGCATCCGCCCGGCCTTCCGCTACGAGCGGTCGCTGGAGGTCATCACCCGCGCCCGCGAGGACGGCCTCGTCACCAAGTCGAACCTCATCCTCGGCATGGGCGAGACCCGCGAAGAGGTCAGCCAGGCCCTGCGCGACCTGCACGACGCGGGCTGCGAGCTCATCACGATCACGCAGTACCTGCGCCCCACGCCGCGCCACCACCCCGTCGAGCGCTGGGTCAAGCCGCACGAGTTCGTGGAGCTCCAGGAGGAGGCGGAGGAGATGGGCTACGCCGGCGTCATGTCCGGCCCCCTGGTCCGCTCGTCCTACCGCGCCGGCCGCCTCTACCAGCAGGCGATCGACCGCCGCGCGGAGGCGTCCTCCGCCGCCTGACGGCCGGTGGCCCGGCGCCTGACGGCCGGTGGCCCGGCGCCGGGCCACCGCGCCCGCCCGAGTCGGCCGACCAGCCATGCGCGCGGGCCGTCGGGGTGCGGCCCCCTGCGGGAAAACCGTTCGTCCGTTTTGACCGTCCGGTCATACGGTGGTAACACCGTTCGGTGATGCTGTTGTCACGTACCGCGTATGCCGACGCCACTCCTCGTGGAGGAACAGTCATGCCGCCCCGCCCCGTTCGCGACGACGTCACGGTGACCCCCGGCCGTCCCGGCCTCTCCACGGCGCTGCTGGCCCTGGAGTCCGTCCTGCTGCGCGGCGGCCACGCCACGGCCCGCCGCAACGCCTGGACCTCCGTCCTGGAGGACCGCCGCCGGGCCCGGGACCGCAGGGAGGCCGCCCACGTCCTGGAGGCCGCAGCGGAAGGCACTTCCGAGGCCACGTAAACTTCCCCCTATGGCGAGGAAGGAACAATCCGAGACCCCAGGGCGACTCAAGCAGATCGGCCTGACCTACACGATGACCCGGCGGGCTGATCGCTGGATCGGGTTCATCCTGCTGGGCGTGGGGCTGATCACCTTCGGCGTCGTCCTCGCGATCGGCTTCCTGATCGGGCACCCGATCTACCTGGGCATCCTCGGATTCCTGCTGGCCTTCCTCGCGGTGGCGATCGTCTTCGGGCGCCGCGCCGAGCGGGCGGCCTTCGGACAGATGGAGGGCCAGCCCGGAGCGGCGGCGGCGGTACTGGACAACATCGGGCGGGGGTGGAACGTCACCCCGGCCGTCGCGATCAACCGCAGCCAGGACGTCGTCCACCGGGCGGTCGGCCGCCCCGGCGTCGTCCTCGTGGCCGAGGGCAACCCGAACCGGCTGCGGAACCTGCTGGGGTCCGAGAAGCGGAAGATGGCGCGCCTGCTGGGCGACGTCCCCGTGCACCAGATCATCGTCGGCAACGGCGAGGGCGAGGTGCCGCTCAAGAAGCTGCGCACGACGATCGTCAAGAAGCCGCGCGTCCTCGCGGGCTCACAGGTGACGGAGGTCAACGACCGGCTCCGGGCCGTCGGGGACCTGATGAGCAATATGCCGATTCCCAAAGGCCCCATGCCGAAGGGTATGCGGATGCCGAAGGGACCCAGCGGCGGCGGCCGCCGCTGAACCGCACCGACGGACCCGAACCAACGGCCGTGGGGCCCGACCGGAACCTCCGGCGGGCCCCACGGCCGTTCCGCGCCGTGCGCGCACCGGGCCCCGGCGCGCGCCCGGCGCCCGTCTCACATGCGGACCTGCACCGCGTGCGCCAGCCGGTCGTGCAGCCCCCGCGCGTCGCGGTCCCACACCACCGCCGGGATGAACAGGAGCAGCAGGGCCGTCCGCAGCGCCGCCCTGGGGAACGTCAGCCGCCCGCCCTGCACCGAGACCACCCGCAGGCCCAGCAGCCGCTTGCCCGGAGTGAAGCCCAGCGTGCCCACCAGCAGCAGCGACATCACCCCGAAGACGAGCAGCGCCCAGTTGCCCGCGCTCGACATGCCGTCGCCGGACAGCAGCCCGTACCCGATCAGCAGGCACAGCATCCAGTCGATGAAGACGGCGCCGATCCGGCGCCCGGTGGGCGCGACCGACCCGGGCCCCTCCCGGGGCAGCCCCAGCCGCTCACCGCGGTAGCCGAAGTCCGCGCCCAGCAAGTCCTCGGCCGCGGCCTGCGGGCCGGACAGCCATGATCCGATTGCCTGCCTTTTGTCCACCCGACCACGGTAACCCGGACGGCCCAGGCACCCGACGGCGACCGGGCGGACCCCGGAGGTATACGACGCGGCGGACCCCGCGAGCCTCAAGCGCCGCACCAGCCGAAACCGGAGCGACCCGGTTAACATCGGCGAAACAATCGGGTCATGCTGGAGAAATCCCGCATGCCTAGGGTCGAGCCCAGCGGACCACCGCACTGGGCTGCGACCTTAAGCTGCAATCCCGTCCCGTCGAGGCGGGACTAGGAGGACTTGGATGTTCCAGAACGCCGACGAAGCGAAGAAGTTCATCTCGGACAACGACGTGAAATTCGTCGACGTCCGCTTCTGCGACCTTCCCGGGATCATGCAGCACTTCACGGTGCCGGCCGCCACGTTCGACCCGGCCGAGAACCTGATGTTCGACGGCTCCTCGATCCGCGGCTTCCAGGCCATCCACGAGTCGGACATGGCGCTCGTCGCCGACCTGTCCACCGCCCGCCTGGACCCGTTCCGCAAGGACGCCACCCTCAACGTCAACTTCTTCATCCACGACCCGATCACCGGCGAGCAGTACAGCCGTGACCCGCGGAACGTGGCGAAGAAGGCCGAGGCCTACCTCGCATCCTCCGGCATCGCCGACACCGCCTTCTTCGGCCCCGAGGCGGAGTTCTACGTCTTCGACGACGTCCGCTTCGAGACCAAGGCCAACGCCGGCTACTACCACATCGACTCCGTGGCCGGCGCCTGGAACACCGGCGCGATCGAGGACGGCGGCAACCGCGGGTACAAGGTCCGCTACAAGGGCGGCTACTTCCCGGCCCCGCCGGTCGACCACTTCGCCGACCTGCGCGCCGAGATCTCCCTGGAGCTGGCCAAGGCCGGCCTGGAGGTCGAGCGCCAGCACCACGAGGTGGGCACCGCCGGTCAGGCCGAGATCAACTACAAGTTCAACACGCTCCTCGCCGCCGCCGACGACCTGATGCTCTTCAAGTACATCGTGAAGAACGTCGCCTGGCGCAACAACAAGACCGCCACCTTCATGCCCAAGCCGATCTTCGGCGACAACGGCTCCGGCATGCACGTCCACCAGTCCCTGTGGAGCGGCGGCGAGCCCCTCTTCTACGACGAGCAGGGCTACGCGGGCCTCTCGGACACCGCCCGCTACTACATCGGCGGCATCCTCAAGCACGCCCCCTCGCTGCTGGCCTTCACCAACCCGACGGTGAACTCCTACCACCGCCTGGTGCCCGGCTTCGAGGCGCCGGTCAACCTGGTCTACTCGCAGCGCAACCGCTCCGCCGCGATGCGTATCCCGATCACCGGCTCGAACCCGAAGGCCAAGCGCGTCGAGTTCCGCGCCCCGGACCCGTCCTCCAACCCGTACCTGGCCTTCGCCGCCCTCCTGATGGCCGGCCTGGACGGCGTGAAGAACAAGATCGAGCCGGCCGAGCCGATCGACAAGGACCTCTACGAGCTCGCCCCCGAGGAGCACGCGGGCGTCCCGCAGGTGCCCACCTCCCTCCCGGCCGTCCTCGACGCCCTGGAGGAGGACAACGAGTACCTGCAGGCCGGCGGCGTCTTCACGAGCGACCTCATCGAGACCTGGATCGACTACAAGCGCACCAACGAGATCGCCCCGATGCAGCTCCGCCCGCACCCCCACGAGTTCGAGCTCTACTTCGACATCTAAAGAGCCCCGCCGGGTGACTTGGGCGAAAGCCCTGGGAACGGCCTGTGACCTGTGGAAACTCTCCTCGGTAGTTCTCACCGTCACCGCTTGATTTCCACCCTCTTGTGCACGGAGTGCGCACGCCCGGCCAGTGTTCTGATCTGATGTCAGAAGCATCAGTGAGGGCCGCTACCTCATGGTGGGGTAGCGGCCCTCGCCAGCTCATCCAGGCTTCTCGCGCGGCGGCATCCTTCTTTCGTCTCCTAGGGCCTGTCTGACGAATGATCCGTGGACTCGCGGAGCCAGCGGATCAAGGAAGCCAGGACAACTCCGGCACGGTAGCGGTCGCCGAGCTTGTCGAACCGGGTCGCGATCGCGCGGAACTGCTTGAGGCGGGCGAAGCATCGTTCGACGACGTTGCGGTCGCGGTAGGTGACCTTGTCGAAGGCCGGCGGTCGGCCGCCGAGGGCTCCGCGTCGGTGCCGGTTCGCCGCCTGGTCGCGGCGCTCGGGGATCGTGGCAGCGATGCCCCGGCGCCTCAGCAGATGGCGGATGGCCCTGCTGGAATACGCCTTGTCACCCAGCACGCGGTCCGGTGTCGTGCGCGGGCGGCCCGTGCCGAGGCGCGGGGTGCGGATGCCGTCGAGGACCTGGCCGAACGCCGTCGCGTCGTTGACGTTGCCGGGCGTGAGCACAATCGACAGGGGCAGGCCCCGGCCATCGACGGCGAGATGGACTTTGGTGGTCAGTCCGCCTCGGGAGCGTCCGAGGGCCTGGCGCGCCTGCGAGCGCCCCGGATCTTCCAGTTCGTCGCCGTTCGCATCCCCCTTTTGCGGGCGCCGACTGCGTGCTGGTGGAGTCGACGGAGACGGTCCATTCCACCCGGACCACCGCGTCATCGCGGACCTGAACGTGCTTCAGCAACCGTGCCCAGGTGCCGTCCGCCTCCCAGCGGGCGAACCGCTCGTAGGCGGTCTGCCACGGCCCGACCCGGTCGGGAAGATCCCGCCACGGAGCGCCGGTCCGCAGCCGCCACAGCACCCCGTTGACCACCTGCCGGTGATCACGCCACGGACGGCCCCGTCCGTCCACCTGAGGCAGAAGGGGCTCTATCCGCCTCCATGCCGCATCCGTCAACTCACCTCGACCTGCCACAAGATCAATTATCAGACCGGCTATAGGGTCCTGCCCGTGGCGAATCATCAGGACGAGACCAGGACGGCCTACGACGGTGTCGTCGAGCTGTACGCATCGCTGTTCGCGAACCGGCTGGAGACACAGCCTTTCTCCCGGGCCATGATCGGCACCTTCGCCGAACTGGTGCGCGCGACGGGCAAGCTGCGGACAGCGGACGTCGGGTGCGGGCCCGGACATCTGACAGCCATGCTCCACGAACTCGGCCTGGACGCCTTCGGACTCGACCTTGCCCCCGGCATGGTCGACCACGCCCGGCAGGCCCATCCGGCGCTCCGCTTCCAAGAGGCGCGGATGGAGTCCCTGCCGATCGAGGACGCCGCGCTCGGCGGCGTACTGGCCCACTACTCAATGATTCACACCCCTCCGGGAGAACTACCGGAGCTGCTCGCCGAACAGGTACGCGTCCTGGCACGGGACGGTCTGATCCTGGTCTCCTTCTTCGGGACTGACGGACAAGAACCGGTCCGGTTCGACCACAAGGTGGCGCCCGCCTACAGCTGGCCGGTGGATCGCCTCGCCGAACTGCTGGGCGATGCTGGGCTCGATCCCTTCGCCCGGCTGCTCCACGATCCAGCCTCTGATCGGGGCTTCCTCGACGCCCATCTACTGGCCCGCCGTTCGTAGCCACTGCCCAGTCCCCCCAGCCGATCGGCGTACCTCCGGATTGCCAGCTCAGCCGAATCTCGCTGATCAGACCGGAATTGTCAGACACCCCCTAGTGGTCGGCCAGGTCGGTGACCCGCGGGAATTTTCCCTCCGGGGGCGCTGAACCGGCCTTTTTCTGATGGCTGGCGATGGGGCCGATGGTCCTGATCGGGTGTCCTGCGGACTGTGTGCGGACACTTGGGGGTCTCCGATGTGATCACTGGCTGGGACTGACTGTCCCGCCGCATGGGCGTTGTCGTTAACCGCTCGTGGCCTCGGGAAGGGGTTGGAGCGCCTGGACGATCTTTGCGGCATGTTCCATCGCGACCGTCGCCCTTTGTCCGGTCGGAGTGCCGCCCTGATATGCGGAGTTGCGAGCCTGGCGTCGTCGCCTGCGGGGGAAGCGCGAGCAGGGGGCCGCCGCCGTTACATGGCAAACGCCTTCCGAGCTGCGCGAGCCCCCACCAGTCCTTGTTCGCAAGCTGACTCGGGAGCGGCTCACCGTCGCAACCCATCGGTGCGGCCGATCCCATGACTGGTCGTCGCTGCCGAGGATGGGCGGGGCGAAGCTGCTCATCCAGCCCCTGGCCATCCACATTCAAGGGCAGTCCCCCAGGGAAACGCAACGACTACGACATGATGAATGAGATGCGACATTGGGCGAATTGCTCGCAATGCCCCTTGGGCTCTCGCATGGGGGCGGTGGTGTCGGCCACGGGGTGGGGATGCCCCTGGCGACTGGTTCGGTCATCATGCGGTCGATCTCGGTTGCCGATTTCGAGTGGTGAAGGGTCTGCCCGAGCAACCGGTGGGGCCGCAGCTGGCGCCTCTATCGCCAGCCGTCGAGGGAGACGTCCGGACCTCCGGTGAGATATCGGTGGAGGGCGCTGGCGGTGGTGTCGACGAAGGCTTCGGGAATGGCGTCGGCGTCGACCCAGCGGACTTGGGCGTGCTTGCGGGGTTCGCGGTTCTCGGGTTCGCCGGACCATTCGTGGGCGGCGAAGACGACCGTGAGGAAGCCGTTGGGGGCTTCGACGCCCCAGGCGCGGTGGATGATGTGGGCGACCTTGAGGGACTCGGGCTTCACGGTGAGGCCCGCCTCCTCGTGGAGTTCGCGGACTGCCGTTTCGGTGATGGGCTCGCCCGGTTCGCTCTTGCCGACGGGGAGGTCCCACATGCCTTGGGCGAACTTGGCGTTTTCACTGCGCTGGAGGAGGACGATGCGGTTGGTGGCCTTGTCGTGGACGATGACGGCGGCGACCAGCAGGGTCATCGATTCGAGCGCCGGCCCGAGGGCCTTCGGCTGGTCGTCGGTCTGCTGGGTCACGTTGTTCCCTTCGTCGGGCGGGTTGTTGGGCATGTTAGGCGAGGGCCTCGCGGGCGCGACGGGCGAGATCGGCGGCGCCGGGAACGCGGCCGTGCTGGTAGATCGCAAGGGTGGAGCGGATCGAGGTGATCGCCTTCCGGGTCCGGTCGGAGGTCATGCCCTCCATGAGGACCAGGGCCTGGGTCCAGGCGGCGACGGCTTCGTCGGCACGGGCCTGGGCGGCGAGGCTGTCCCCGAGGGCGGCGTGGGTGAAGGCGTGGACGCCTGTACTTCTCGGGGCTCCCAGCGGGTGAGGGCGTCCCGGTGCTGCCGTTCGGTGCCGATGTGGTCCGCGAGGTCCGTCAGCGTGCGGGCGGTGCGGCTGGCCACGGTGCCGGCAGTGGGGCCGCCGACGCGTGAGTAGCTGGGCTGGGTGCCGTCGTCTCGTAGGGGGCGTCTTCGGCAGCGAGGAGGGCTTCTGCGGCCGACGGGTTCTCGTCCACGGCGGCGTAGGCGCGGGCGTGGGTGATGTGGAGGAGGGCCTCGGTCTGGCCGTCGACGTGGCCGAGACCTGTGTGTAGAGCGCCTTCGACGAGGTCGACGCAGTGGTGGGACTGCTTGAGGCTCAGCGACTGGTGTGCGAGCGCACGCATCATCCAGGCAGCGTGGCCGTGGGGGTCGGCTTCGCACCCCTACCCCTGGTCAACGTCCTCAAGGAAAAAGCGGATGACGGGGTCCTCACCGCCGCCGGACCGGAGAAAGGTCTCGAACCGCTCCTCGTGCACCCGATGGGTGAAGTTCCAGGTGAGGGAGACGCTGTCATCGAGCGCGATGGCCGTGTGATACCAGCCCTGGGGGATGAAGACGGCGTCTCCCGGCGAGAGGACCTCGTCGAGCGTGGGCACCGCCTGTTTCCAGCGGGGGAACCTGCTCTCGTCGGGGTGGTCGAGATCCACGGTGCCGCCCTCCGAGTCCGTCAGGAACTCGCCGGTCTCCGGGCCGTACATGATGAAGCGCTTCCTGCCGGTCACCTGACACAGGCACGCGTCGCTGGCCCAGGGGTCGACGTGCAGGCGCGTCCGCCCGCCCTGGCCGCAGACGAACATGCCCCGCGCTGGGAAGCGGTCACGGGAGGCGTTCACGGGCCCGGCGGCCGGCGGGAGCAGATAGTCCCCCTCGGGCAGCCAGGACGGCATCGACCAGTCGTCCGCGAGTTCCGCGAACGCGTCATCGGCGACGATCATCTGATCATGGCTCTGCTGGGTGAACCAGCGCAGATAGGGCGGTATCCCGGCGTCCCCCTGACCGGTGTGCTCGTCGACGTAGTCGCCGAAGGTGGCCACTTCCTCGAGGGTGAAGAGCGTGTCGAAAAGTGAGACCTCGGCGTCGCGGAAGCGCTCCTTGAGATCCTGTAGGTCCCAGGGAGGGGGAACCCTCCAGTCGTTCAGAGCTCTCCTCACCACGACCGGCCGGCCGGGCTCCAGGTGGTTCCGCAGAAAATCCTCCGCGCTGAGCGCTTCGACCACGTGCGCGTGTGCCATGAGAGTGCTCCGTCCGTGTTCTGGGCCCGGTTCCCGTGAGTGGAGCGTGCTTGACGTGTGCCGGCTGCGGCACGGCCCACCGGCGGAATTCTACGAGCGATCTCGCTTCCGCCGCGTAGCCGACCGGGCCGTCTCTCCTCCCTGAGGCAACCTGCCCGGTCGGGCACGTCCATCGGTCAGGCCCTTTCCCGAGGAAGGTGTCCGCAAGGCGGTCGCCGCCCTCGGCCCGGACCACGACGAGGCCCGCTTCGGGAGCATCGACCTGATCCACGACAGCGAGCGGCCGACACCGCTGTTCGCCTGACGGCCTCGCACCCGAGGCTCGGTGGTGCTCGCCGGACGGCAACACATCACCGGGCAGCACCACTCAGCGTTCAGCGGCGGCGTGCCGCTACGAGCGGAGCCGAAGCACCCTGATCGGGATCGGAGGTGTTGACGGTGCGCCTCCCGCCTCACGTTCGTTACTGCGGCGGAAGGTTGTGGTGCGGCGGAGACGGACGACGTGCCGCTGATGTCGGTTCGCCGTCGTGTGGCCTGAGTGGTCCGCTCCCGTCCGTCGGCCGTGTCGTTCCTTGTCGGAAGGCACGGCCGACGGCCGCTTCCGGCAGCATCCGGGCTGACGGTGGGCGAGAGAGAGGGTGCCCTCCCCGTTGCCGTCAGGTGGGTTGGGTGCCCATGAGTCGGGTGAAGGACTGGGGGTCGGTGTCGAAGCCGCGCACGGCCTCGCGCCGCGTCCAGGGGCCGCCGGAGTCGCGGACGAACTCCACCAGCGTCGCGGCGGTCGCGTCGGGGACGTCGGTGAAGTCGTGGTTCTGCAGTTCGGTGTAGCCCTCGCTGACGGTGCACCGGGGGCGGGCGATGTCGGCGAACGTCACCCGGCCGCCGCCCTGCTGGATGGCGACGCCGACGACCACGCGTCCGTACCGGGAGGAGAGGCGGTCCAGCTCCAGGGTCATCGACTCGTCGACGCCGAAGCCGCGGCCGTTGCGGCTGTCCCTGCCGAGGGTGATGGTGCCGTCGGGGGAGCGGCTGTCGAAGTGCGCCAGGTAGGCGGGCGTCCCGTGGAGGTCGTCCGTGCCGTAGACGGCGGCGATGATGTCGAGGTCGTGGTCGGGGGCGTCGGCGGCGCTCGGATCCCACTTGAGCGCCACCTCGACCTTGCCCAGCCCCTTGTTGGGATTGCTCACCGGATTCCCCTCTCGTACGGTCCAGGGTCAACTGCACCAGGACACAGGCGTATTGGCCATGGTGTCACGTCGCGGTGACGCGAAGTGGGGACCGGGCGGTGACCGGGGTGGTGGCTGGGGTGGCGACTGGAGTGCGGGGAGAAAGACGAAAGGCAAGGAGGTCGCACGCTCCTTGCCACTCTCAACGTATAGCGCACCGGGGGGCTTGCGGCAAGGCCCCGTCGGTGGCGCAGAATCCTCGGCCTGGACCGGACGGCGTGGTGCGGCCCACGGGGGCGCGGGGGCGCCGGGCGCACCACGCCGGTCCTCCGGGCCCGGCCGCGCGCGACCGGCGCGGGCGCACACCCCGAGCGGAGCTGATGACGTGAACACCTTGACCAGCAGTGCCTTCGACCTGCCGGATCACCGCGCGGCCAAGGCCGCCCCGGAACTGATCGCCGACGACGAGCGGCACTTCGCGGCCCTGGCGGCGTGCCTGTCGGAGTCGGTCGCCGAGGTGTCCGCCCGGCTGGACGTCGCGCGCCGGGCGCCGGGCGGGGCCGGGCGGCAGGCGATGGACCGGGACGCGGAGGTGCACCGGCTGACCGGTCGGCTGGGTGCGCTGCGCCGTTTCGGCCGGGACCTGTGCCTCGGACGCATGGTGGGCGCCGACGGCGGTGAGCCGGTGTACGTCGGACGGGTCGGGCTCACCGACGGCGCGGGACGCCGGTTGCTGCTCGACTGGCGTTCACCGGCCGCCGAGCCCTTCTTCGGAGCCACCCACGCCGACCCGATGGGGCTGGCCGCCCGCCGCCGCTACCGCTGGACGGGGGGACGGGTCAGCGACTACTGGGACGAGGTGTTCACCTCGGAGGGGCTGGCCGGGCACGCCGCGCTGGACGACCAGTCGGCGTTCGTCGCGAGCCTGGGCGCGCACCGCTCGGCGCGGATGCGGGACGTGCTGGGCACGATCCAGGCGGATCAGGACGCCGTCATCCGGGCCGGTTCCCGGGGCGCGCTCGTCGTCGACGGGGGCCCGGGCACGGGCAAGACGGTCGTCGCCCTGCACCGCGCCGCCTACCTGCTGCACTCCGACCCGCGTCTGGGCCACCGCAGGGGCGGAGTGCTGTTCGTCGGCCCGCACGAGCCGTATCTGGGGTACGTGGCCGACGTGCTGCCGAGCCTCGGGGAGGAGGGGGTGCGGACGTGCACGCTGCGGCACCTGGTCCCCGAGGGCGCCACGGCGGTCGCCGAGGCCGATCCGGAGGTGGCGCGGCTGAAGTCCTCGGCCCGCCTGGTCGGGGCGGTCGAGGCCGCCGTCGGCTTCTACGAGGAGCCGCCCGCCGAGGTGACGACGGTGGCGACGGAGCTGGGTGACGTGCGGCTGGGGCCCGGGGAGTGGGCGCGGGCCTTCGCGGCGGTGGAGCCGGGGACGCCGCACAACGAGGCGCACGGGCCGATCCTGGACGAGCTGCTCGCGGTCGTGGTGGAGGAGCGGGCCGACGGCGTTCCGGACGACGTCCCGGCCGAGGTGCTGCGCCGTTCGCTGCGGCGCGGCCGGGAGTTGCTGACGGCCCTCCACCGTGCGTGGCCGCTGATCGAGGCGGCCGACCTCGTCGGGGACCTGTGGTCGGTGCCCGCCTACCTGCGCCGGTGCGCGCCCTGGCTCGACCCGGCGGAGGTCCGGGCGTTGCGGCGGGCCGACGCGCAGGCGTGGACCGTCTCCGACCTGCCGTTCCTGGACGCCGCCCGGCAGCGGCTGGGCGACCCGGAGGCGTCGCGGCGCGACCGGCGGCAGGCGGCGGCCCGGGCCGCCGAACGCGCGCGGATGTCCGCCGTCGTCGACACGCTGCTGGCGAGCGACGACGACGGCGAGGGCGTCGTGACGATGCTGCACGGCGCGGACCTGCGCGCCGCGCTGGCCGACGGCGGCGAAGCGCCCGGCGTCGAACCGGACCTGCTCGCCGGGCCGTTCGCGCACGTCGTCGTGGACGAGGCGCAGGAGCTGACGGACGCGGAGTGGCGGATGCTGCTCCTGCGGTGTCCGTCGCGCAGCTTCACCGTCGTGGGGGACCGGGCGCAGGCGCGGCGGGGCTTCCCGGAGTCGTGGCGGGAGCGGTTGGGGCGGCTCGGGTTCGACCGGATCGAGGTGGCGTCGCTGAGCGTCAACTACCGGACGCCCAAGGAGGTCATGGCCGAGGCCGAGCCCGTGATCCGGGCGGTGTCGCCGGACGCCAACGTGCCCACGTCCGTGCGGGGAAGCGGGGTGCCGGTGGTCTACGGGGACGTGGCGGAGTTGGGGCCGCTGCTGGCGGACTGGCTCGCCGAGCACGTCGAGGGGACCGCGTGCGTCATCGGCGACCCGACGTTCCGGGCGACGCCCCGGGTGCGGTCGCTGACGCCGGAGCTGGCGAAGGGGTTGGAGTTCGACCTGGTGGTCCTCGTGGAACCGGAGGCGTTCGGGGCGGGTGTGGCGGGGGCGGTCGACCGCTACGTCGCCATGACGCGGGCCACGCGGCGGCTCGTCGTCCTCTCCGGCTCCTGAAACCCGTCTGCCGCTCGGTGGCAGCTACCGGCATCATCAGGTGATTCCTGGACAATGCGGGCATGGAGCATCCGGAGACCCTGATCCTGATCATGGCGGCGGCGGTCCTGGCGCCCCTGCTGGCCTACCGGCTCGGCCGCCGGGTCCGCGTGCCGCTGGTCATCTTCGAGATCGGACTGGGCGTGCTGATCGGCCCGGCCGTCCTGGGCTGGGCCCACTCGAGCCGGGTGCTGGACACCTTGGCCGACCTGGGGTTGGCCATGCTCATCTTCCTCGCGGGCTACGAGCTGGGCCTGGACGAGGTGCGGGGCGGCACGATGCGGCGCTCGGCGGGAGCCTGGCTCCTCGCGCTGGGCCTGGGCCTCGGGATCGCCCTGCTGCTCACGGGGGCGGACATCGACAAGTCCTTCGTGCTCGGTACCGCGCTGACCAGCACCGCGCTGGGAACGATCCTGCCGATCCTGCGGGACGTGGGGGAGCTGGACGGCCGGTTCGGCAGGGTCGTCCTCGCCTTCGGGGCGGTCGGGGAGTTCGGGCCGATCATCGCCATCGCGCTGCTCCTGAGCGGGCGTCAGCCGGTGGAGTCGGCGGCGCTGCTGGTGGTCTTCGCCGTGATCACGGCGGTCGCGGTGCTGTGGGCGATGCGGCCCCGGCGCCCGTGGTTCGCGGATCTCGTGGCGAGGACGCTGCACACGAGCGGGCAGTTCGCGGTGCGCTTCGTCATGCTGCTGCTGTTCTCGATGCTGGCCCTCTCGGCGGCGTTCGGTCTGGACGCCCTGCTGGGGGCGTTCGCGGCGGGCCTGCTGACGCGGCTGGTCCTGGCCGCCGTGCCCGGGAGCAGCGAGGAGGTGCTGGGCAAGGTGGAGGCGATGGGCTTCGGTTTCCTGGTGCCGCTGTTCTTCGTCGTCACCGGCATCGAGTTCGACCTCGACGCGCTGTTGTCCGGTGGCCGGGCGCTGCTCCTGGTGCCGACGTTCCTCCTGCTCTTCCTCGTGGTGCGCGGCCTTCCGGTGCTCTGGGCGGCGCCGCGCGACCTCACCGTTCCCGAGCGCGGGGCGCTGATGCTGCACGCTTCGACGTGCCTGCCGCTGGTGGTCGCCATCACCACCATCGGGCTCGACGACGACCGCATCGGGACGGACGAGGCGGCGGCGCTGGTGGGCGCGGCCATGGTGTCGGTCCTGGTCTTCCCGCTCCTCGCGCTGCGGCTGCGCCGACGGGCCGAGGGGCCGGGCGGGGCGGAGAACGAGGCCTGGTGACGGCCCGGAAGCGGCCGGTCGACCGCCCGCAGTGGAGCGGCCGACCGGGGGCGACGGGGGATCGGGGACGGGGTCAGGACGGGGTGAGCAGCGCCCGGAGCTGGGCGACGGCCTCCCGCAGGGCGTCGGCGAAGGTCTCCATCGCGGCGGCGACCGGCCGGGGCGTGCTCAGGTAGACGTGGAAACGGTCGGGGAGCAGCACGTACGCCACGCCGATGCACTGCGGGCTCGTCGAACCGAAGCCGAAGTACTGGATGTGGGTGGAGGGGGCGGAGCTGGTGCTCAGGTGGTCGGCGCGCATCGTCAGCCAGCCGGGGGAGCGGAACAGGGCGGGCTGGGGGCCGCCCCGGCGGCGCTGGATCAGCTCCAGCTCCCACAGGTGCTGCTCGGGGGCCTGGCCGGTCTGGCACTGCCGGGCCCGGGTCACGTGGGCCGCGGCGGCCGCGTGGAAGGCGGCGCGACGGGTCTCCGCGTCGGCCCCCGGGTCCTCCATCGCGCTCACGAACGCCTGCATCTGAGGGGTGACGACGCGCATCGCCTCGGTGCGCCCGTACCGGTACTGGCGGGTCGCGATCGACTCGTACGTCGCGCCCAGGTGCCCCTTCGCGCGCTGGTGCGCGAGCTGGTAGGCGCACTGGACGAAGGCGTCGGGGGAGACGCCGAGGGCCTTGGCGGCGGCGCTGCCGAAGTCGTCGAACGCGACGGTGGCGGTGGCCGTGGCGGCGCCGTGCTCGGCGAAGGAGGCAGCGGCCTCGGTGACGCGGGCGCGCAGCGCCGCGTCCAGGGTGAAGTCGAGCGGACGCACGGCGGGCAGGCCCTGTGAGCGGGCCCCCGACGCGCGGGCCCGCTCCTCGGCGGGGCTCTCCAGCAGGGCGTCGACGAAGCCGAGGACGGTCGTGCCGTCCAGCTCGCAGTGCTCGACGTTGATGCCCGCGCGGCCGTCGGCGAACACCACCAGGGACACGGCCTTGTCGAACCAGCGGTTGCCCCGGTCGCCGTGCAGCAGCTCGTCGCAGGCGGCTTTGGTCCCGTCGGGGGCGACGTCCTCCAGGCAGAGGCAGAACAGGGCGGTCTCGATGTCCTCCAGTGCCTCGGCGTTGCCCGGGTCGAGGGCCTGGAGGGAGGTCCGCGCGCTCGCCCACTCGGCGCGCGCCAGCGTGGTGAGATGGCCGACGGGGAAGGGCTCGGGGGCGGTGGCCGTCCGCATCACGTGCCGCAGGCCCGCTTCGAGGTCCGCCAGGTCGTGCGGGACGCCGTCGGGGCCGAGGACGTCCATGCGCACCAGATGGCCCCGGTGCAGCACGACGATGTGGCGGGCGTCGGACGGTCCCGGCCACGCCTCGCTCCACGGGGCGCGGACGGTGTCCTGCTCGGCGCCGGGGATGCGGGTGGTGGAGAACAGGTAGGCGCTCTGGACCATGGACTGCGGCACGCCGCGCTGCGTCGCGGGCGGCACGAGGTCCTCGTCGAGCCGCCGCTTGTGGTCCAGGGCGGCGGCGACAAGACCGGCGGCGCGCGGCACCTGGGCCGCTTCGGCGTCCTCGAACAGGAAGAAGAAGTTGGCGTTCAGCGCGATCCGGTCCCGGCGGCCGAGGTAGCGGTAGGGCCAGAACGTGTCGAGCCAGCTGTGCACGCCCTCGCTCGCGTCGTACGCGCTCAGGGCGGCGTGCAGCTCGGGGCCGGGGCCGCCCGGCCCCCGGAAGGCCGCCACCTCCGCCTCGGTGGCGGCCTGTCCCTCGTCGGTCAGCAGCGGCGCGCACCAGGTGAGGAACCGCTCGCAGCTCTCCTCCAGGGTGGGCAGGGGCACGCGGGGCAGTTCGGCCTCGCGGGCGAAGATGCTCTTCAAGGACGCTCTCGTTTCGGTTCGTCGGGACGGGAGAGGAAAAGCTGTGCGGCGAACCAGCCGTCCGCTTCGAGGTCGCCGGGCGCCACGCCGGCGGCCGCCATGCCGGCCAGCACGCGCTCCTGCTCCTGCGCGGAGGCGAAGCGCCGCTGCGGGAAGAGGCCCTCGACGCGGGTGGTGCGGTAGCCGAGCGCGGCCAGGGCCCGCGCGATGGGGTCGAAGGGGAACATCCGCAGCACGAAGTGGGCCATCCACGGGCGGCGCCCGCCCTGCGCGCGGACGACGCGCGTCAGGGTGCGCTCGGTGACGTAGCCGAGGCAGCCGGTGGAGACGACCAGGTCGGTGCCCGCGAGGAGCTCCCGCTGCGCGGCCGTGGGCTCCTCCCGCTCCAGGTCGGCGTGGACGGCGTCGTCGAGGTGACCGGCCCGCACCGCGTAGGACAGGGCCTCGGCGGAGGTGTCCAGCCCGACGACCCGGACCGGGGCCGGGTGCCGGGAGCGCGCCCGCGCGCGGTCCTCGGCCAGCAGGTCGGCGCGGGTGCGCCGGTCCTCGCCACCGGGGGCGTAGTGCTCGTACAGCGCCTCCATCGTCGTGTCCTGCTTCAGCAGCGCGGCGTTGATGCCGTACGAGCAGCCGACGTCCAGCACCTGCGGCACCGCGACGCCGTGGGTGTCGCGGTACTCCCGGACCAGCTTCGCGAAGTAGGGCTTGGCGTGCTGCGGGACGGTGTAGCCGAGCGGGCGGAGTGCGGTGAAGTAGGGGCGCGGGTCGGGCTGGGTGTAGATGTGGTCGAGCGAGACTTTGCCGGTCGCGTCGAAACGCACAGGGACGGCCTCCGAGGGTGCGGTGGGTGTCAGTCGAGCAGCCGGTCGCCCCGGACGGCGCGGCCCTCGGCCGCCAGGTGTGCGGGCAGGACGCGACCGAAGAGCTGCCGGGTGCGGGCGACGCTGCCGATCACCCCGGGTCGCTCGCTGTAGGCGAAGATGGCCGAGTGCCGGGCGGTGTCGCCGCCCACGGGACTGACCCGGTGGAGCGCGTAGCGCCCCTGGAAGAGCTGGAGGTCCCCCGGGTGCAGCGGGAGTCGGCGGACGAGCCGCTCGCCCCGGCCGTCGAGGACGGCGCGCACGTCCTCGAAGCACTCGTCCTCGGCGGACCGGATGCCCGGGCAGTACTCGAAGACGCCGCCCGCCCGCGGCTCCTGGGTCAGCATGCTGACGGTGAACTCGTTGGTGTCGAAGTGCCAGGGGTGCTCCATGCCGGGCGCGACGACGTTGAGGACGAGTCCGGACAGCGGGTCGGCCAGCTCGTGCAGGGCGGGCAGCCCGAAGCAGGCGGCCACGAACCCCTGGAAGGCGGGGTGGGAGTACAGGCGGCTGATGAGGGCGTCGCCGGGCACGCGGTCCCGGGCGACGAAGGCGTTGCCCCGCAGGAACGTGCGGCGGCCGGGGTGCCCCTCGGGCAGTTCGGCGCCGACGTCGACGTTGTAGACGTTGACGGTCTCGACGTCGACGTAGGCCCGAGGGGCCATGGCGGCGCCCTCACGCCGCAGCACTGCGCGCAGGTCGGGGCGGACGAAGTCCGGCAGGACGGTGCAGCCGTCGCGGGCCAGGTCCCGCCGCGCGCGGGCCAGGACCTCCCGGCCCGCGGCGCTCGCGAGGTCCGACAGCGGGTACCGCGCGGTGTCGACGATGCCCTCAAGGGTGTCGGAGGTCGTGCCTTCCAGAGTGCTCATGCGGTCCTCTCCGGGCGTGGGCAGGGCGTCGCGAGCCGTTGGTCCGGCAACTGTACTGAGGGGTAGCGGAGTTGAAGTTCCCACAGGCGGGCCTGCTTGTCTGTGACACGTCACACTGTGCCGACGACTTGCCTCCGCACGGTGAACCCCCCTCGCGGACGCGGGCGCCCGGAGCGGCCGCACGTACCGCCGCCGCCCTTCAGCGCGGGCCGTTGTCACTGCCTTCTGCGAGGATGGCGGGCATCGCGACACCGACCGGGGATTCCGGGCGAGGAGAGGGCGGGACGATGGCGGAGAACCCGACGAAGACCCGGGTCAGCGAGGACTTCCCCCGTCTGGCCGACCCCTTCCGGCGGGAGCTGCTGGCCCACTGCTACCGCATGCTGGGCTCCGTGCACGACGCCGAGGACCTCGTGCAGGAGACCTACCTGCGGGCCTGGCGCGCGTACGACCGCTTCGAGGGCCGCTCCTCGATGCGCACCTGGCTGCACCGGATCGCCACCAATACCTGCCTGGACGCCCTGGAGAGCCGCAGCAGGCGCCCGCTGCCCACCGGCCTCGGCGCGCCCAGTTCCGACCCCTCGGACGAACTGGTCGAGCAGGGCGAGGTGCCGTGGCTGGAACCCGTGCCCGACGCCCTGGTCGGTGCCGACGGCGCCGACCCGGCGGCCGTCGTCACCTCCCGCGAGAGCGTCCGGCTGGCGTTCGTGGCCGCCCTGCAGCACCTGCCCGCCCGGCAGCGGGCCGTCCTGCTGCTGCGGGACGTCCTCAAGTGGCGCGCCGCCGAGGTCGCCGAGCTGCTGGAGACCTCGACGGCGTCGGTGAACAGCGCCCTGCAGCGTGCCCGCGCCCAGCTCAAGCAGATCGCGCCCGCCGAGGACACGGTGACCGAGCCCGGCCACGGGGAGCGCCGCGAACTGCTGGAGCGCTACGTCGCCGCCTTCGAGGTGAAGGACGTCGCGGAGATCGTGCGGCTCCTCAGCCAGGAGGTCGTCTGGGAGATGCCGCCGTTCACCGGCTGGTACCAGGGGCCGGCCGCCGTCGGCGAGCTCATCGGAACCCGCTGCCCGGGCGGCCCCGGCGAGATGCGGCTGATCCCGGCGGGGGCCAACGGCCAGCCCGCCTTCGGCCTCTACATGCGGGCGGAGGACGGCACCTTCCAGCCCTTCCACCTCCAGGTCCTCACGCTCGCGCAGGGCGGCGTCTCGCACGTCGCCGCCTTCTTCGACACGCGGCTGTTCGCCACCTTCGGCCTGCCGGAGTCCCTCCCGGCCGACCGGGGGTGACCCGGCGCGCGGCCCGCGCGACCCACGACCCGCGACACACGACACAGGGAAGGCGACGGTGGACACGAAACTCCTGCGGCTGATCGGGGCCGCCACGACCGCGTACGGCCTGCTGCTCACCGCCCGCCCCCAGCTGCTGGCCCGGTCGGCCGGCCTGGTGGACGAGGCGGGGCGGACGGCGCCGGACACGGCGGTCTCGCTGCGCCCCCTGGTGTGGCGGGACGCCGCGAGCGGCCTGGCCATGCTCACCGCCCGCGACGAGCGGACGCTGCGGACGGCCACGGCCCTGCGCGTCGCCGCGGACTTCGGCGACGCCGCGCTCCTCGGCGCCACCCTCCCGCGCGGGATCAAGCGCTCGGCCGCCGTGGCCGTGTCGGTGGGCTGGGGCTCCCTCACGCTGGCGGCGCTGCTGCGCACCCCCCGCGAGCGCTGAGCCCGCCGCCGACGCGGGCCGCCGCCCGTCCGTCCGGGCCGTCACGATCCGGACCCGTCCGCGGGGCGCCGGGCACCGAATCACCGGTGTGGTCGTTGGTGGATACGCTGCACCGCGCAGCGCGCCCGCCCCGGACAGTTAGGCAGCCCACCGGTGGATCATCCTCGCTACGCGACCTTCGTACGCCCGGCGCGCCCCGGCGCCCTCGTGCTGCTCCTGCACGGAGGGCGGTCGGACGCGCTGGAGCCGCCCCCGCGCTGGAACCTGCCGGGTCTGCGCATGCGGCCCTTCGCCCGGGCCGTCGCCCGCTCCTGCGCGGCCGAACGGCCCGTCGTCGCGCGCGTGCGCTACCGCCACCGGGGCTGGAACGGCGAGCGGGCGGACGCCGCGCGGGACGCCGCGGTGGCGCTGGAGGCCCTCGTGGAGGAGCTCGGGGACGTGCCCGTGGTGCTGGTGGGGCACTCCATGGGCGGCCGGGCGGCGCTGCGGGTCGGCGGCCACCCGCAGGTGCGCGGCGTCGTGGGGCTCGCGCCGTGGTGTCCGGCCGGTGAGCCCGTCGCCCACCTCGCGGGACGCGGCCTGGTGCTGCTGCACGACGAGAGCGACCGCATGACCGACCCCCGGGGCACCTGGAGCCTGGCCTCCCGGGCCCGCGCGGCCGGGGCCCGCGCCTGCGGCGTCGTCCTGGCGGGCAGCGACCACGCGATGCTCCGCCGCGCGGGGGACTGGCACGCCCTGACCGCCGCCGTCACCCGGGGGCTGCTCGACCCCGCCGCCATGCCGCCGAAGGTCGCGGCGGCGCTCGACCCGCCCGCCGGGTCCCCGGCCACGCTGCTCACGCCCCGGGACGTCCTCTCCGGCGCCCCGGCCCCCGCGCCCGCGGGGGGCGTCGGAGGAGGGCGCGGCCGGGAGGCCTGAGGGGCCCCGGAAGCGTCCCGGTGACCGGGCGCTCAGCGGGCCCGGCGGGCCGCCGCGAGGAAGCCGCGGTTCATCGCGGCGATCGAGGGCAGCGGGATGCCCTTGGGGCAGGCCGTCGCGCACGCGCCGGTGTTCGTGCAGCCGCCGAAGCCCTCGTCGTCCATCGTCTCCACCATGGCCAGCACGCGCCGGTCCCCCTCCACCCGCCCCTGCGGGAGCGCGCCGAGGTGCTCGGCCTTGGCCGCGGTGAACAGCATGGCCGAGCCGTTCGGACAGGCGGCCACGCAGGCCCCGCAGCCGATGCACGCGGCGTTCTCGAAGGCCCGCTCGGCGTCCTCCTTGGGCACCGGCATGGCGTGCGCCTCGGGGGCGCTGCCGGTGGGGGCGGTGACGTAGCCGCCGGAGGCGACGATGCGGTCGAGCGCCGAGCGGTCGACCATGAGGTCCTTGACGACGGGGAAGGCCGCCGCCCGCCACGGCTCGACGTCGATGGTGTCGCCGTCGGCGAAGTGCCGCATGTGGAGCTGGCAGGCCGTCGTGCGTTCCGGCCCGTGGGCCTGCCCGTTCACGACCACGCCGCAGGCACCGCAGATGCCCTCCCGGCAGTCGTGGTCGAACGCCACGGGCTCCTCCCCGCGCAGGGTCAGCTCCTCGTTGAGGGTGTCGAGCACTTCGAGGAAGGACATGTCGGGGGAGACGTCGGTGACCTCGTAGCGGGCCATCCGGCCGGGGGCGTCCGGACCGGCCTGTCGCCAGACGCGCAGGGTGAGCCTCATGCGTAGCTCCGTCGGGTGGGGTGGACGTGGTCGAAGGCCAGCTGCTCGCGGTGGAGCACGGGCGGCCGGCCGGGGCCGGCGAACTCCCAGGCGGCGACGTAGGAGAACTCCTCGTCCCGGCGGGCCGCCTCGCCGTCCTCGGTGCGGCTCTCGGTGCGGAAGTGGCCGCCGCAGGACTCGGCGCGGTGCAGGGCGTCCAGGCACATCAGCTCGGCCAGCTCCAGGTGGTCGGCGATGCGTCCGGCCCGCTCCAGCGACTGGTTGACCTCGGTGCCGCTGCCCGGTACCCGCACCCGGTGCCAGAACTCCTCGCGCAGCGCCGGGATGCGGTCCAGGGCCTGCCGCAGCCCGTCCGCGTCCCGGGCCATCCCGCACCGGTCCCACAGCAGGGCGCCGAGCTCGCGGTGGAAGGAGTCGGCGGTGCGGTCGCCGTTGTTGGAGAGCAGCGCGTACTGCCGGTCGGTGACGTCGAACATGGCCTCCCGGACCGCCGGGTGGTCCTCGTCCACCCGCCACGCCGCGCCGCGCGGCAGTCGCGCCAGGTAGTCGCCGAGCACGGGCGGCAGGACGAAGTAGCCGTCGGCCAGCCCCTGCATGAGCGCGGAGGCCCCGAGCCGGTTCGCGCCGTGGTCGGAGAAGTTGGCCTCGCCGACGGCGAAGAGGCCGGGCACGGTGGTCTGGAGGTCGTAGTCCACCCACAGACCGCCCATCGTGTAGTGGATGGCCGGGTAGATGCGCATCGGCACGTCGTACGGGTTCTCGCCGGTGATGCGCTCGTACATCTCGAAGAGGTTCCCGTACCGTTCCTCGATCGCCGCGCGGCCGAGCCGGGCGAGGGCGTCGGCGAAGTCCAGGTACACGCCCTGGCCGCCGGGGCCCACGCCCCGGCCGTCGTCGCACACGTTCTTCGCCGCACGGGAGGCGATGTCGCGCGGGACGAGGTTGCCGAAGGCCGGGTAGAGGCGCTCCAGGTAGTAGTCGCGCTCGGACTCGGGGATCTCGTGCGGCGGGCGGGTGTCGCCCGGCGTCACCGGCACCCAGATGCGGCCGTCGTTGCGCAGGGACTCGCTCATCAGGGTCAGCTTCGCCTGGTGTTCGCCCGAGCGCGGGATGCAGGTGGGGTGGATCTGGGTGAAGCAGGGGTTCGCGAAGAGCGCGCCGCGCCGGTGGGCGCGCCAGACGGCGGTGGCGTTGGAGTTCTTGGCGTTGGTGGAGAGGTAGAAGACGTTGCCGTAGCCGCCGGTGGCGAGGACGACGGCGTCGGCGAGGTAGGTGTCGACGCGTCCGTTCACGAGGTCGCGGGCGATGATGCCGCGCGCCCTGCCGTCGATGACGACGAGGTCCAGCATCTCCGTGCGCGGGTGCATGGTCACGGTGCCGGCCGCGATCTGCCGGGACAGCGCCTGGTAGGCGCCGAGCAGGAGCTGCTGGCCGGTCTGCCCCCGGGCGTAGAAGGTGCGCGAGACCTGCGCGCCGCCGAAGGAGCGGGTGTCGAGGAGCCCGCCGTACTCGCGGGCGAACGGCACGCCCTGGGCGACGCACTGGTCGATGATCTCCGCCGAGACCTGCGCCAGCCGGTAGACGTTGGACTCGCGGGCGCGGAAGTCGCCGCCCTTGACGGTGTCGTGGAAGAGCCGCCGCACGGAGTCGCCGTCGTTGCGGTAGTTCTTGGCGGCGTTGATGCCGCCCTGCGCGGCGATCGAGTGGGCGCGGCGGGGGGAGTCCTGGAAGCAGAACTGCTCGACGCGGTAGCCCTGCTCGGCCAGGGTCGCGCCGGCCGCGCTGCCCGCGAGGCCGGTGCCGACGACGATGACGGTGTGCCGCCGCCGGGCGGCCGGGCTCACCAGCCGTGCCTCGAAACGCCGCCGGTCCCAGCGTTCGGCGAGTGGCCCGTCGGGCACGGCGGTGTCGCGCAGCGGCGTGCCGACACGGTAGGCGGCCCGGTCGGGGGGTGCGGGCGTGGACGTCATCTCAGTTCACCACTCCGGTCATGACGGCGAGGGGGACGGCGAGGAAGCCGGCGGTCAGGGTGAGGGCGAGCGTCTCGGAGGCGACGCGCACGGCGTGCTGGGAGCGGCGGCCGACGGCGCCGAGCGTGCGTCCGGCGCTGAGCAGGCCGTGCCGCACGTGCAGCCCGACGGCGAGCATGGCCACGCAGTAGATGGTGTTGCCGTACCAGGTGCTGAAGGTGGCGACGACGTTCCCGTACGGGTTGCCGGCCTCGCCGCGCGGGTTCACGGTGCCCGTCGTGAGGTCGAGGATGTGCCAGACGACGAACAGCGCGAGGATCACGCCGCCCCAGCGCATCGTGCGGGTGGCGTAGTCGCGGCGGGCGTCCCGGTGCACGTAGGCGACCGGGCGGGCGGCCCGGTCGAGCCGGGTGAGCTGGTACGCCGCCAGCCCGTGCAGCACGACGGACGCGAGCAGGCCCGCGCGGGCGAACCACAGGAACCACTCGTAGCGCAGGAAGGGTTCGCCGAGGGTGCGCAGCCAGTGCGCGTACCCGTTGAAGTCCTCGGGGCCGAAGAAGATCTTGAGGTTGCCCAGCATGTGCACGACCAGATACAGCAGCATCGCCACGCCGGTCACGGCCATGACGGCCTTCTTGCCCACGGTCGTGCGCCAGATCAGCGTCACGGTGGAGGGACGGGTGTCGGTCCTCGTCGCCGGTGCCATGCCGATGACGCTAGAAGCGCCGACCGTGATCCGTCCAAGACATGAAACGGCTCATGACGATAGGCACCTCCTATGAGCGCATCTAGCATGGGCCCATGCAGCTCCAGCAGCTCCGCTACTTCGCCGCCGTGGCCGACACCCGGCACTTCACCCGCGCCGCCCAGCGCGAGCACGTCGCCCAGCCGTCGCTGTCCCAGCAGATCCGCTCACTGGAGCGCGAGCTGGGCACGGAGCTGTTCCACCGGGCGCGCGGGCACGTGAGCCTCACCGACGCGGGGGAGGCGCTGCTGCCCCTGGCCCGCCGCATCCTCGCCGACACCGAGACCGCACGCCGGGAGGTGCAGGAGGTCGCCCTGCTGCGCCGCGGCCGGGTCCGGCTCGGCGCCCCGCCCAGCCTGTGCGCCAGCGTCGTGCCCGACGTGCTGCGCGTCTTCCACGACCGCTACCCGGGCGTGGAACTCCTCGTGCACGAGGGCGGCTCGCGCGATCTGGTCGCCGTCCTGGCCGCCGGGGAGCTGGACCTGGCGCTCGTCATCACCCCCCTGCCCGGCCAGGCGCCCGCGCTCGTCACGGCCGAGCTGCTGCGGGAGGAGTTGGTCGTCGTGTCGGCCCCGACCGGTCCCGCGCCCACGGCCGGGAAGCGGCTCCACGTCGCCGCGTTGCGGGACCGGCCGCTGGTGATGTTCCGGCACGGCTACGACCTGCGCGAGCTGACGCTCTCCGCGTGCCGCGCGGCCGGTTTCGAGCCCCGGTTCAGCGTGGAGGGCGGCGAGATGGACGCCGTGCTCGGCTTCGTCCGGGCCGGCCTCGGGCTCGCCGTCGTGCCGCGCATGGTGGCCGACCGCTCGGGGCTGCGGACGACGCCGCTGGCCCCGCCCGGACTGCACCGCACGATCTCGGTGGCCCACCGCTCGGACGTCTCCCCGCCCCGGGCGGCCCGGGAGCTGCGCCGCATCCTCACCGACCACCTCACCGGGGACGGGACGGAGCCCCCGCGCGTCGCACCGCGTACGCCGCGAGGTACCCGAACGCGTTGAGCGCGGTGTGCGTCAGGGCGGGGGCCAGCAGGCTGCCGCTGCGCCGCCGCAGCAGCCCGAACAGCGCGCCCCCGGCGGCGGTGACCACGACGTTGCCCGCCGCCGTGGCGGCCCGGCCTGGACGCGCGCCACCCCCGGAGGCGCGGGCCAGGGCCGGGTTCGCCTCGACCAGCGCGCCGGACGGCACGACGTGCCACAGCCCGAACAGGGCGGCTGCGACGGCGTCCGCGCCCGCCGCGCCGCACCGCTCGCGCAGCAGGGCGGGCAGCACGGCCCGGAAGCCGGTTTCCTCCAGCAGGACGGTGCCGAGCGGAACGTCGACGAGGGCTTGGCGCAGCGCGCCGGGGAGGGTCCGGGCGGCCCTGCGGTCCGCGAAGAGCGCGCGCGTCGCCGGCAGCGCCGCACCGGCGGCGTACCCGACGCCCACGAGGGCGGCGGGCGCGCCCCCGAGCCGCGCGCCCGCCCGCAGCCGTGACGGTGCGAGACCGAGGTCGTCGCGGCCGAGCCCCGCCGCGCGGGCGACGCCGAGCAACGCGGCCGTCGCCGTGAGGGCGACCCCGGGCCGGGCGCGCCGGGGCGCCCGGACGCCCAGCCATTGGGCCGCGCCGAGGACGCCGAGCGCCGCCCCCACCGCCGCAGTGGTCCGCAGAGCCATGCGGGCCAGCCTACGGGGGCGCACTCCCCGCCCGGGCCGGTCCGGACAGGCGGCGGCGCCGCTCCGCATCGGGCTGGAGAGGGGGAGCGGCGCCGCCGCGGTGGGAAACCTCCCGTCTGCCACAGGGGGATGGGTGGACGTTCACGCGTGGACCGGGCCGCCGCCCCGTGCGGGACGGCTCCGGTCAGCCGTTCGCCCGCTTGACGCGCATCGCCGTCGCGGCGCAGGCCAGACCCAGGAGGAAGGCGACACCGCCGACGATGACCTGGTTCAGGACGACGCCCGCGTCCGGGCTGGTTCCCACCACCCACGGTGAGATGATGAGCCATGCGCCCACCG
This sequence comes from Streptomyces chumphonensis, assembly GCF_014779715.1. Classification (GTDB taxonomy): domain Bacteria; phylum Actinomycetota; class Actinomycetes; order Streptomycetales; family Streptomycetaceae; genus Streptomyces; species Streptomyces chumphonensis. Next base: position 509,630 of record NZ_JACXYU010000001.1, on the reverse strand, counting down.
CGCAGATCGCCCAGCTCAGGCCGTACATCCGGTCCGGCGCCATGGTGAAGCCGAGCGCCATCAGCCCGAGGGCGATACCGATGATGAGGTTGTGGGTCGTCAGCGACGCCTGGTTGCCGGAGAAGTGCACGACCCAGGGGGACACGGCGCAGTACAGACCGAGCAGGAAGACCGGCCCGTCCACCAGCGCCACGTCCCTGCCGCCGAGCACGCGATCGTAGCGTTCCCGCATTTCGGTGGCGTCGGGGTGACCGGCCAGGTCACCCCGCCGGTGTGAGACTGAGGCCATTTCGACTCGCCCCCTTCAGAGCTTGGATACGCAAGCCTTGGCCGCGCTTTCATTGTGCGCCTGACAAGACGAGAACGACACTTTTCCGGCGAAATCGTGACTTACCAGCAGGTAACACCGGGGCGTACGAACCCCGCTGCCCCCGCCGTAGAGTGGGCCCGCATGGAGATCTGGATCAACCCCGCCTGCTCGAAGTGCCGTAGCGCCCTCACCCGGCTCGACGCGGCCGGTGCCGGGTACACGGTCCGCAGGTACCTGGAGGACCCGCCGAGCGAGGCCGAGCTGGAGGCCGTCCTGGCCCGCCTCGGCCTGGAACCGTGGGACGTCACCCGCGTCCAGGAGCCGGTCGCGCGGGAGCTGGGGCTGCGGGACTGGCCGCGCGACGCGGCGACCCGGCCGAAGTGGACGGCGGCGCTCGCCGCCCACCCGCGCCTGATCCAGCGGCCGATCATCACGGCCGACGACGGCACGGCGCTCGTGGCCCGCACCGACGACGCCGTGCGGGAGGCCCTGCGCCGCCGGGCGTGAGCCCCGGCCGCGTCACGCCGTGAGCAGCACGCCCCCGTAGGACAGCCCCGCGACGACGACCCAGGCGGCCGCCCCCAAGGCGGCCATGCGACGTCCCGTCCCGGTCAGCGCGGGCAGGAAGACGCCGCTGCCGAGGCCGAACAGCGCGGCGGCGAGCAGGACCTCGCGGACCGTGGCGGCGCCCTCCAGGAGACCCCCCGGCAGGACGCCGGTGGTGCGCAGGGCGGCGGCGGCGAGGAAACCGGCGACGAACAGCGGCACCGGCGGCGGGCGCCGCACCCCCGCCGCACCGCCGGTGCGGCGGCGCGCCACCAGGCCGGCCAGCACGGCGACCAGCGGGGCGAGCAGGACCACGCGCAGGAGTTTCACCAGCACGGCCTCGCCCAGGGCCGCCGACCCGGCGGTCTGCGCCGTGGCCACGACCTGCCCCACGTCGTGGACGCCGGCCCCCACCCAGCGACCGAACTCCGCGTCGCTCAGGCCCAGCGGCTGGTGCAGCAGCGGCAGGACGGCGATGGCCAGCGTGCCGCACAGCGTCACCAGCGCGACGGAGGCCGCGACATCGCGCTCGTCGCTGCGCCGCACCTCGCTCACGGCCCCGATCGCGGACGCGCCGCAGATCGCGTAGCCGGTCGCGACGAGCAGCGGCTGATCGCCGGTCAGCCCGAGCCTGCGCCCCAGCCACAGGGTGCCGAAGAAGGTCGCGACGACCACGCCGACCACCATCGTGGCCGTCCCCCAGCCCAGGTCCAGCACCTGGCCGAGGCTCAGTTCGAGGCCCAGGAGGACGATGCCGAGCCGCATGAGGCGCCGCCCGGCCAGCGAGAGCCCGGGCCGTCCCCGGCCGCGCGCGAAGCGGCCCGCGCGCGGCAGGTGGGCGACGGCCACGCCCAGGACCATCGCGGCGGTGAGCACGGGCACGGTCGGCACCAGCAGGTGCACGCCGAACGCGGCGCAGACGCCCGCCGCGACGAGGGCGAGCCCCGGCAGCGGCCCGGCGGCGCGCTCCGGTCCGCGCCCCGCGCCCCGCACACCTCGTCCCGCGCCGTGCCCCGCGCCGCGCCGAACGGCCCACCGGACGCCGCGCGGCGCGTCGGCGCGGGCGGCGCGGGCGGCCGGTGCCGCCATCAGCGGTCGGCGGGGACGTCGTAGACGCGCCGGACGCTGGTGCCCAGCCGGGAGATGTCGGCGCCGTAGACGTGCAGGGATATCGCGGTGTCCGCGCACCCGTTCCACACGCGGTGGATGTCGCCGGGAGGGGCGAAGCCGCACACGGCGCCGCGCGGGTTCACCACCTCCTCGGTGGCGACGAGGCGGGCCCGGCCGCCGTTGGTCGTCGCGGGCACGAGCCGGTAGCGGCGTTCCCGCTCCTCGCCCTCGTGGACACCGGTCACGCACCACGAGACGTGGTCGTGCACCGACGTGCGCTGCCCGGGGAGCCACACCAGCGCCACGACGGAGAACCCGCCGCCCGGTTCGGCGTGCAGGAGGTGCTGGCGGTAGTGCTCGGGGTCGCCCTCCCGCTGCTGCGGGGTGAGCAGGTCCGCTGTGCCCAGGTGGGGGCCCAGCCTCTCGCCCACGAGGTAGGCGGTGATGTCGGGCGGCAGGCCCCGGCCGACGACGTCGCGGATCTCGTCGACCAGACCGGTGAGGCGGTCGGTGGTGCGGGTTCCGAAGGCGGTGGAGTCGGTTGAGGGGGTCATGGCGAAAGCGTCCCGCCGCCCTGCCATCACGTCCAACGAGGGTTCTTTCGCCTTCCCCCAACATGTGCTTATGGAACGGGTGGGGGTCAGCAGCCGACCCGGTTCGCCGCCACGGATCTCAGCTCGTCAAGCACGAGCGCCGTGGCCGGCACCTCCAGGTGCTCCCGCAGCACATAAGCGGATATCTGGCGTCGCGACGCCGGGTCCAGTGCCCGCCCGACGACCTTGCGGTGCACCAGGAACGACAGGACGAGCCCCGGCATCATCGCGATGCCCAGCCCCTCGGCGACCAGGCTCTGCACCACCAGGTTGTCGTCCGTGGTGAAGACGATGTCGGGGGCGAAGCCCAACTCGGCGCACTCGTGGAGGAAGTTGGTCCGGCAGCGCAGGCAGCCCGCGATCCAGCGCTCGTCCGCCAGCTCGGCGAGCTTCACCGCCCGGCGGCGGGCCATGGCGTGCCCGGCGGGCAGCAGGACCGTCAGCTGGTCCTCCAGCAGCGGGATCTCCACCAGCTCCGGCGGCACCTCCTCGTGCAGCCCGGGATAGGTGAAGGCCAGCGCGATGTCGCACGCGCCCCGCACCACGCGGTGCAGGGAGTCCGGCGGTTCGCTCTCCTGGAGCTCGACGCGGACGCCGGCGCGGCCCGCCGCCAGCCGCGCCAGCGCCTCCGGGACGAGCGTCGCCCCCGCGCTGGGGAACGCGCACACCCGCACCCGCCCGGTCCGCAGCCCCCGCAGCGCCCGCATCTGCTGGTGGGCGACGGCCATCGTGTCCAGGATGACGCCCGCGTGCCGCGCCAGCGTCTCCCCGGCCTCGGTCAGCCGCATGCGCCGCCCCACCCGGACGAACAGCGGCGCGCCCACGGCCCGTTCGAGCGCCTTGATCTGCTGGGTGATCGCGGGCTGGGTATAGCCGAGCGCCCGGGCCGCGGCCGTGTAGGACCCGGTCCGCACGACCTCGTGGAACGTCTTGATGTGCCGCGATTCGAACATGCCCGAACGATAATCGGGCCCCGTCCCCCACCCCAGAGGGCGTTCCCGACCGCTGGCGCGGAGTCGTTCCGACCCCGTCCTCAGACCCGTGCCCGAGCCGTCAGCAGCGCCGAGGTCTCCGTGAGCGAGACCGTGAACGGGTGCCGGGGCCTGGACAGTACCTCGCGGGTCGGCCCCTGCTCCACGAGCTCGCCGCCGTCCAGGACGACGACGTGCGTCGCCAGGGCCGCCACGTCCAGGTCGTGGGTGATGAGGATCAGACCCATGTCCGGACGCGTGCGCCGCAGCGCGGCGAGCACGTCCAGGAGGGAACGCCGGGTCACCGTGTCGAGACCGGAGGTGATCTCGTCGCAGACGAGGACCTGCGGCCGGGCCAGCACCGCTCGCGCCAGGGCCGCCCGCTGGAGCTCGCCGCCGGAGAGCTCGTCCGGTCCGCGCCGGACCGGTTCCCCGGTCAGGCCGAGACCGGCGAGGGCGTCCAGCGCCTCGGCCCGCGCCCGGTCCGGGGCCACGCCGCGCAGTCGCACCGCCGTGCGGGCCACCTGGTCCACCACCGGTCGGTGCTCGTCGAACGCGGCCCGCGCGTCCTGGAAGACGTACTGGACGGAGGCCAGTTGGCCGCGGCTGCGGGCGCGGAGGCTGCGCGGCAGGGGCACTCCGTCCAGCAGGACGTCACCGTCGTGGTCACGGTGGAGCCCGGCCAGGCAGCGGGCGAGGGTCGTCTTGCCGCTGCCGGAACGGCCGACGACGGCCAGGCACCCGCCCGCGCCGAGGCTGAGGACGTCGGCACGGAGCACGACGGTGCCGCCGTGCCGGGCGGTGAGGTCGCGGACCTGGAGTACGGGGCCGGCCCCTTCGGCCGGCGCCGGGCCGGCGCTCGCCGGGGGCGTGGCGAGGAGCTCGCGGGTCCACGGGTGCCGTGGCGCGTGCCACAGGCGGTCCGCCGGGCCCGACTCCACGACGTTGCCGTCCCGCATGACGAGGACCTCGTCGGCGAGGGCCTGTACGACGTCGAGGTCGTGGCTGAGCAGCAGCACCGCGATGCCCTGCCGGGCGACCTCCGCCAGCTGGTCGACGACACGGCGCTTGGTCAGCGCGTCCTGTCCGGTGGTCGGTTCGTCCGCGACGACGACCCGGGCGCCGACCAGCAGCGCCTGGGCCAGCACGAGCCGCTGCTGCTGCCCGCCGGAGAGCTGGTGCGGGTAGCGCCGCAGCAGAGTCTCGCCGTCGGGGAGCTGGGCGAGGGAGAGCGCGTGCAGCACCCGTTCCCGGGCGGCGGCCCGGCGCTCGGCCCGGGGCATCGCCCGGGTCTGGACCCGGGCGATGTCGTGCAGGAGGGCGCCGGCGCGGCGGGCGGGGTTGAGGACGGCACCCGGGTGCTGGGGCACGTATCCGACGAGCCCGTCCACCGTGCGCACCTCACCGGACACCCGCGCGCCGGCCGGGTACGCGCCGAGCAGCGCGAGCCCCGTGGTGGTCTTGCCGCTGCCGGACGCACCGACGAGTGCGGTGATCCGCCCGGCCACCAGTCGCACGTCCACTCCGTCGACGATCGCCCGACCGCCCGTCTCGACGCGCAGCTTCCTGATCTCGGCGACGACGGTCACACCCGCCTCCTCTTCTCCAGCAGGGCGTCGAAGAGCAGGTTGCCCCCCATGGTCAATGCGACGATCAGCAGTGCGGGCACCACGACGGCCCAGGGCTGCACGAACAGTCCCGTGCGGTTGCGGTCCACCATCACGGCCCAGTCGGAGGCGTCGGGGGCGACGCCGACGCCCAGGAACGCCGCCGTCGCCACGAGGTACAGCACCCCGGTCAGCCGGACGCCCGCGTCGGCGGCGAGCGTCCGGGCGACCGACCTGCCGACGTAGCCGACGGCCATCCGCCACCAGGTCTCGCCCTGCATGCGGAGCGCCTCGACCGCCGGGCGCGACGCCGCCTCCGCGGCCGCCGCCCGGACGATCCGCGCGGCGTCCGGGATGTTGACCAGGGCCACCAGCAGCGCGAGGCCGGTGGCGTCCGGGGTGAGGACCGAGGCCACGAGCAGGATCATCAGCAGCGAGGGAACGGCCAGCAGGACGTCCAGCGGCCGCATCAGCAGCTCCTCCAGCCAGGTCCGGTGGGTCAGCGCGCCGATCAGGCCGAGTGGCAGCGCCACCACGTAGGCGAGCAGCGTCGCGGCGAGGGCGACGAGCACCACCGACCGGCCGCCGAGCAGGATCTCGCGGCCCACGTCGCGGCCGGTGAAGTCGGTGCCGAGCCAGTGCCCGTTCCCGAGCGTGAACGACGCGGCCCGCGGGCCCGGCTCCCCCGCGAAGAGCGGCCCCAGCAGGGCCAGCGCGAGCGGCACGCCCATGACCAGGACGCCGAGTGCGGCGCGGGACCTCATGCGGCCACCCCCGCCCGAGGGGTGAGGCGGTGGGTGACCAGGTCGGCCCCCAGGTTGAGGACGACGGTGGAGAGTCCGAAGACCACCGCGAGGCCCTGCACCACGGGCACGTCACGCTCGGCCACGGCGTTGATCAGTACGGTGCCGAGCCCGGGGATCACGAACAGCGCCTCCACGACGATGACGCCGCCCAGCAGCCAGTCGATCGTGCGGGCCAGTTGCTGGGCGGCGGGCGCCACCGCGTTGGGCAGCGCGTGGGCGTACCGCAGGCGCACGCCCGACAGGCCGTACCGCCGGGCGTGCGCGACGTACGGGGAGTCGAGCGCGTCGATCATGCCGGCGCGCACCAGGCGGGCCAGGGAGCACACCGGCCGCGACAGCAGCACGACGACGGGCAGCACGAGCGCCGCCGGATGGCCCAGGAGGTCCGTGCCGTAGCCCACGGCGGTCGGCGGCAGCCAGCCGAGGCGCAGCGCGAACACGGTGATCAGCAGCACGCCGAAGGCGAACTCCGGCACCGCGTAGACGCCCAGCGTCGTCGAGCTGACCAGCCGGTCGACGAACCGGCCCTCGTGGCGGGCGGCCAGCACCCCGAGGCCCACCCCGGTCGGCACCAGCAGTGCCACCGTCAGGCCGGCGAGGAGCAGCGTCGGTCCGAAACCGTCCGCGAGATACGTGGAGACGGGCCGGTCGGAGACGAGTGAGGTGCCGAAGTCGCCGTGCAGCAGCCCGGCCGCCCAGTCCAGGAGACGTTCGTGCGCGGGACGGTCCAGCTCCATGGCCTCGCGGATGGCGGCGATCCGGTCCGGGTCGGGCTGGTCACCGGCGAGCACCACGGCCGCGTCCCCCGGCAGCGCCTCGGTCAGGGCGAAGACGAGCAGGACGACGGCCGCCGTCTGGCCGAGGCCGAGCAGCAGCCGCCGTACCACCCAGGAGCGGACTCCGCTCACGCGAGCCAGACCTTGTCGAAGCGGGCCCAGTCGAGGGAGTTGGCGGGGGCCTTGGACGCCACGCCCCGGACGGTGCGCGCCGTGCCGATGATCCAGTCGCCGAAGCCCCAGATGAGGAAGCCGCCCTCGGCGTGCAGACGCCGCTGCATGCGCGCGTAGACGGCCGCGCGCTCCTCCTTGTCCTGGGTGGACTGGGCCTGCCGGTAGAGGGCGTCGAAGTCCTCGTGCTGCCATTTGGTGGCGTTGGTCGTGGAGTCGGTGAGCAGACGCTGGGAGATGTGTGCCTCGATGGGCATGGCTCCGGAGCGGTAGGAGGCGAACGTCCCGGAGTCGAGGATGTCCTTCCAGTAGCTGTCCTTGCTGCCCGTCTTGACGGTGATGGTGACACCGGCCTCGGCGGCCTGGTCGCGGAAGATGGTGGCGGCCTCGGTGAACCCCGAGGCGACGGGCGAGGTGTCGAGGGTGACCTTGAGGTTCTCGGCTCCGGCCTCCTTCAGCAGCGCCCGGGCCCGGTCGAGATCCTGCTCGCGCTGGGGCAGGTCGGCCGCGTAGTACTCGTAGCCCTTCCCGAAGAGGTCGTTGCCGACCTCGCCCGCGCCGGAGAGGGCGCCGTCGACCAGTTCCCGGCGGTCGGCGATGAGGAAGAACGCCTCGCGAACCCGCTGGTCGTCGAAGGGCGGCCGGTCGGTCTTCATGACGAACGCCTGCATGGCGCTGTTGCGCAGCCGGACGATCTCGATCCGGCCCTTCCCCTCGTGCGCCCGGGCGGTCGTGGGGTTGAGCTCGTGCGCGTACTCGACCTGGCCGCCCAGCAGGGCGTTGATCCGGGCGGACTCCTCGTTGGCGACGACGATCTCCAACTCGTCGAGGTGCGGTGCCCCCTCCCAGTACGCGTCGTTGCGCGCGAACACGGCGGAGCGGCCGGGTGCGAAGGAGATGAAGCGGAACGGTCCGCTGCCGACGGGCTTCGTGTCGAAGTCCTGCGGGCCCTCGGGAACGATGTAGGCGCCGAAGGCGGCGAGCACGTTGGGGAACTCGGCGGTCGGACGCTTGAGGACGAACTCGACGGTGCGCGCGTCGAGGGCGCGGCTGGCCTCCAGGTCGATGGGTTCCAGCGACGCCTTGGCGCGGAACGCCTGCTCCGGGTCCGCGATGCGGCGGTAGCTGTAGAGGACGTCCTCGGCGGTGACCGGCCGGCCGTCGTGGAACTCCGCCTCGCGGAGCGTGACCGTCCAGCGCTTCAGCCCGGCGTCGGACTCCCACGACGCCGCCAGCCTCGGCTGCGCCGACAGGTCCGGACCGTAGTCGGCGAGCTTGTCGAAGAGCGCCTTGGCCCGCGCCACGTCGGAGAACAGGCTGCTCAGGTGCGGGTCCAGGGTCTCGCCGGCGCCTCCGCCCGCGAAGGCCGCGCGGAGCCGTCCGCCGCGCCGCGGCTTGCCGTCCTCCTCGGCGGCGGCCTCCGAGGACGCGGAGCCGCCGGTGCAGCCGGCGAGCGTCAGGGCGCCGACACCGGCCACCCCTCCGGCGGCGGCGAGGAAGCCGCGGCGGCGCAGCTCCGGGAAGCGGGACGCGACGGGGGCGGAGGCGCGAGTCTTGTGCATGGCGGTGTCCTTGCGGTGCGAGCGGATACAGGGCCGTGGGGGGCGGCGGCGGACGGTGGGCGGGCTCAGAGGCCGTGCTGGAGGCGGGCGACGAGGTGCAGCCGGTCGGCGTCGGCCGTTGACCGGGGGAGGTCCCCCTCGCGCCACGGCGGGTCGGTGCGCGGCCCCGGACCGTCGTGCAGGGCGAGGACCTCGAAGCCGTGGACGGCCAGGAAATGACGCAGCTCCTGCGGGAGGAGCAGGCGCCACGCGGACCGCTGCTCGGTGGGCGGAGAGCCGTCGTCCGCCGTCCATACCCGGGTGCGGCGCAGCAGTTGGGCGCCGCGGTCCACGGACAACGTGGTGGTGGAGCGGTAGCCGACGCCCCGCCAGGTGAAGCGGTGGACCGAGGGGGCGTCGAGGAGCTCGGTACGGCCGAGGAAGAAGGCGCCGTTGCGCATCTCGGCGACCAGCAGACCGCCGGGCCGCAACGCACGGCGGCACGAGCCGAGGAAGCCGTCGAGCTCGTCGTTGGTGTGGCAGTACAGCAGGGCGCTGTCCAGGCACACCACGGCGTCGAAGGTGTCCTGCCCGAGGTCGAACAGGCGCAGGTCGGCGGTGACGTATCCGGGTCCGGGGTGGTGGACGCGGGCGTGGTCGAGCATCGCTTCGGACAGGTCGGCACCGGTGACCGTGCGCCCCGCCCGGTGCAGGTACGCGGCGTCCCGCCCGGTGCCGCACCCGGTGTCCAGGACGCGCGGCCCGGCTCCGTACCGCCGCAGGCAGTCCTCGGCCCAGCGGCCGGCGAGACGTTCGGGGTCGGGGAAGCGGGCCTCGTAGAGCGCCGGGTTGTCGGTCAGCAGGTTGCCGCCGGTCGCGTCGGTGGTCATACGTGTCTCCTCATGCGGTCGCGGCCGCCGGGGCGGGGCGGCCGGGAAGGGCCCGGAGGCGGTGCAGCCAGGCGACGCCGACGGCGGAGGTGAGACCGAAGGCGACGCAGCACGCCCACGGCAGCCAGGGCGCGCTCGCCCGCTCGCCCGCGTCCATGGCCCACCCGACGACGGTGTTGCCCACCGCGGCGGCGATGCCCGAGACCACGTAGAACAGCCCGAAGTAGGTGCCGGTCAGTTCGGGCCTGCCGAAGGCGGGGATCATCTCCATGACGAACGGCTGGGCGACCATGACGCCCGCGTACAGGAGCAGCGCCCCGGCCAGCACGGGCAGCGAGCGCAGGACGGCTTCGCCGACGCCGCCCGGCGCGGTGCCCCCGCCCGTCACGAGCATCGGCGGCAGGAAGGAGAGCGCCATCAGCGCCAGGCCCGCGCTGATCCACCGCGCCCGGCTGCCCCGTTCCTTCAGCCTCCGCGTGATCCGCAGCTGCAGCCACAGGTTGGCGAGCGTGCCGGTCAGGAAGACCAGGCCCGCCGCCCCGTCCCAACCGGTCGCCCTGCGGGCCCCGTCGGGGAGGAGGAGGTACAGCTGGTTCTCCATGGTGAACAGGCCGACCATGGCGAGGGCGAACGCCACGAAGGCCCGGTTGCCGACGACCTCACGCCAGTCGGCCAGGACGCTGTTCCCGCTCGGTACGGCCGCGCGGCGCGGCAGCACCAGGGCCTGGGCGACGGTGAGTACCGCGAAGATGGCCGCGGCGGTGACCGCGGAGGTGCGGAAGTCGACCAGCAGCAGGACGCTGCCGAGCAGCGGGCCGATCAGGGCACCGGTGGTGGCGAACACGTTGAAGAGGGCGAACGCCTCGGCCTTGCGTTCGCCGGCCTCCAGGGCGAGGTAGGCCCGGACGGCCGGGTTGAACAGCGCCCCGGCCAGACCGCTGAGCACCGAGGCGGCGAGCAGGACCGCCAGCCCGTCGCCGAGCGCGAACAACCCGAAGCCGACGGTGCGCAGCGCGCAGCCCGCGATGATCACGCCGCGCGCGCCGAGCCGGTCGGAGGCGGAGCCGCCGATGAGGAACAGGCCCTGCTGGCTCAGGTTGCGGACGCCCAGGACGATGCCGACGACGGCGGCGGACATGCCCAGGTTCTCGGTGAGGTGGACGGCGAGATACGGGATCAGCAGGTAGAAGCCGATGTTCACGCCGAGTTGGTTGACCAGGAGGAGTCGGATGGCGAGCGGGAAGTCGCGCACCTGCTGCCACGTCTTCACGCCCGCCCCGCCCCCTCGTCGGCGCGACGGCGGACCCCGAGACCGGGGCCACCGCTCACCGCGACGGTGCCGTCCGCGCCGCCGATGCCGCTCCACGGGTCGTGGGCCAGGAGCAGATGCCCGTCCAGGTCGGCCCAGCGGGCCCGGTCGGCGAGGTGCACGGCGGGCGCGATGCCGAGGGTGCTCGCGGTCAGGCAGCCGAGCATCAGGTCCGTACCGCTGCCCTGGAGGAGATCGGCGATGCGGAGCGCGGCGAAGACGCCACCGCACTTGGCGAGTTTGACGTTGACGCCCCGCACCCGCCCGGCCAGCCGCCGGGCGTCCTCCAGCCCGACGGCGTCCTCGTCCGCGATCACGGGCAGCGGGGAACGCTCGGCGAGCTTCGCCAGCGCCTCGGGGTCGCCGGGGGCCAGGGGCTGCTCGACGGCCTCGACGCCCAGCTCCGCGAAGCGCGGGATGAAGTCCGCCGCCGTCTCGGCCGTCCATGCGCCATTGGGGTCGAGGAGCAACCGCGCGTGGGGCGCGACGGTGCGCACGGCCCGTACGCGTTCGAGGTCGTCGTACGGGTCGGGGGCGCCCGCTTTGATCTTGAGGACGCTGAACCCGTCGCGTGCGAGGCGGTCGGCCAGGGCCGCGGCCCTGCCCGGCGAGATGATGCCGATGGTGCGCGCGGTCGCGGCGGACGGGGGCTCCGAGGCGCCGAGCAGCCGGTGGGCCGGGACGTCCGCGCGCTTGCCGCAGAGGTCGAGCAGCGCGGCCTCGACCCCGGCCGCCACGGCGGGCGGCAGGTCGGCGGGGGGCCACTCGCCGTCGCGCAGCGCGGCGAGGCAGGTCTCCGGGTCGGGGAAGCGGACCAGCTCCCGGGCCGCTCCGCGCAGCCACCGGGCGATGGCGGCGGCGTCGAGGCCGTAGTAGACGCTGGTGACGATTTCGCCGTGGCCCTGCCGCCCCTCGTGCTCGACGGAGACCCAGACGGCGTCGCGGGCCGCCATCGTGGAGCGGGATATGCGCAGGGGCTCGGTGAGCCGGAGGCGCACGGTGTGCTGGGTGAGCTTCACGTGCGTTCTCCCGAGGGCGGCGGGGCGGCGGCGGGGGCCAGCGGATCGGTGACCGTCCGGCACCTGACCCAGCCGGTCGCCTCCACGGCGCGCGGATGCGGGATCTCGACGGGGCGGGCCGCCGCCGTGCTCAGGTCGAGGCCGTGGGCGTCGGTGAAGTCGTCGTCGTAGACGCTTCCGAGGTAGCGGTGCGGGCCGTCCGGGAAGACGGTCGCGACGACGGCACCGGAGTGGACCCGCGCGGCCCAGGCGGCCACGAGAGCCACGGCACCGGTACTCCAGCCGCCGCTGACGAACGTGGTCCTGGCCAGCCGTCGGCAGGTGTCGGCGGCCTCGGCCGGCCCGACCCAGTGGACCTCGTCGAACGCCTCGTAGGCGACGTTCCGGGGATGGATGCTGCTGCCCAGGCCCCGCATCAGCCGAGGCCGGGCAGGCTGCCCGAAGATCGTCGAGCCGGTGGCGTCCACGCCGATCAACCGCAGGCCGGGCCAGTACCGGCGCAGCGGGGCGACGACGCCCGCGCTGTGGCCGCCGGTCCCCACGCTGCACACCAGCACGTCGAGGTGATCGAGCTGGGCGGCGAGTTCCGCCGCGAGGGAGGCGTATCCGGCGTTGTTGTCCGGGTTGTTGTACTGGTCGGGCCAGTAGGCGTCCGGGAGCCGTGCCAGGAGTTCGCGCAGCCGCGCCAGTCGGGCGGCCTGCCAGCCACCGGGGTCGGCCGGCCGGTCGACCAGCTCCAGTCGCACCCCGTACGCGCGCAGCAACTGCCGCATCGGGGCTTCCAGTTCGGCGTCGCCGACGAGAACGACCGGGTGCCCGAGCGCCTGGCCCGCGAAGGCGAGACCGATGCCGAGGGTGCCGGAGGTGGACTCCACCACGGGTGCGCCGGGCGCCAACTCGCCGCGCTCCCGGGCGCCGAGCAGCATGGCGACGGCCGCCCGCGCCTTCATTCCGCCGACGCCGAGCCCTTCGAGCTTGGCCCAGAAGCCGGGCTGGGGGCAGGGCAGGTCGGCGGTGACGCGGGCGAGCGGCGTCCGGCCGAGCAGGGCGAGCAGCTCCCGGTTCCCGGCGGGGCTGAGTACGGCCGCGGTCATGAGAGCGCTCCGCCGTAGCGGTGCACGGTTCCCGGGCCGCCGTGGAGCCAGAAGAAGGGGTACGGTTCCGCGCACACCGCGCTGACCCCCGCCCCGATGAGGCGCGGCAGCACCGCGCTCCCCGTCTGGGCGAACATCACCAGTGGTTTCCCGTGGCGCAGCGCGTGCTCACGCAGTGGCTCGAAGCTGCCGTTCCCGAGGGTCATGCCGGAGGCGAGGAGGGCGTCGCAGCGGTCCAGTTCCGCCGGGGCGTCCCGGCGCACGGGTTCGCCCCATTCGGTGGTGCCGCCCTTGAGGTCGCAGGGGATGTACCTCAGCCCTCGGGCCCGCAGGGCCTCCAGCAGGGAGTTCACCACCCCGACGACGAGAACGGTGCCTCCCCGCCGCACGTCGAGGAGTTCGACGACGGCCCGCGCGCGGGCCCGGGACTTCTCCAGAGAGGTCCCGGCGGGCAGCGGGTAGTCCCGGGCCCCCTGGGCGGGCTGGTGCGGGAGGGCGTGGGACAGGTAGGCGTCGAGTGCCGCCACGCGCACGGCCGTCAGGTCGTGGTCCAGGAGCCGGGCGACGTCGGCGCCGACGCAGTCCTCGACGGCGTCGGCGGGCAGCTCGCCCGGTTCCACCGCGCAGGACCCGGTCGCCTCGGCCAGCCGAAGGCTCAGGACCTCGTTGCGGTAGCCGCCGCCGCGTCCGTCGTGCCGGACGGACTGGCGTGTGGTGAAGGCGACGGATATGCGCTGAGTCCGCGGGTCGGGCCCCAGGTCACCGCCGCGTACCCGCTGGAGGAGCTCGGCGTAGGAGGAGACGGTGGCCGGCGGGGCGGTGATCCCGGTCATCGGCTCACGACCTTCGGCGACAGTACGGAGAGCAGCGCTTCGGCACGGTCGCGGGCGCCCGTCCCGGCCGCGTCGCCCGCCATGACGTGTCCGAGGTACTCGTTGTTGCTGCCCGCGACCTTCACCGTGCGGCCGGGCTCGGGCGCCTGGAACTCCAGGAGGCCGGGGGCGGCGCGCACCTCGTCCGCGCCGTCGAGGGCTTCCAGCACTCCGGCGGTGTCCGGGACGAGGAAGGCGATGGCGGCGCTGCGCAGACCGGTGTCGCGCCGGCGCAGGTCCGGTTCGCGTCCGAGGGCCACGTCGACGCACGCGGCGGCGAGGTCGACCCCGGTCACGTGACGGACGAGCTCGGTGATGCGGTTCCCGGCCGGACGGGGGTTGACCTCCACGATCCGGGGGCCGTCGGCCGTGAGCTTGATCTCGGTGTGGGACACGCCGTGGTCCAACCCCAGCGCCCGCAGCGCCGCCCGCGCGGTCGCGCAGGCCGCCTCGGCGTCCCCCGGCGTGAGCGCGGCGGGGAACATGTGGCCGGTCTCGATGAAGGCGGGCGCTCCGCCGACGCTCTTGTCCGTCACGCCGACGATGTGCGCCGTCCCACCGGAGGAGACCGTCTCCACGCTGACCTCCGGCCCTTCGAGCAGCTCCTCGAGCAGGACCACCGGGTCGCGCCGCTGACCCCGCGCGTTGAGGGGGAAGTCCGCGAGGGCACGGAAGGCGCGTGCGAGCCCCTCCTCGTCGTCGACACGCCGGACGTACATCCCGGCGCACAGGTCCACCGGCTTGAACACCAGCGGATAGCCGATCCGACGCGCCGCCGCGGCGGTGTCGGCCCAGTCCCGGCAGACGGCGAATCGTGGGCCCGGTACGCCCGCGTCGGCCAGCAGACGGCGCGTCCGGTCCTTGCGGCACGCCGCCTCGATCGCTTCCGGATCGGCTCCGGGCAGCCCGAGCCGGGCGGCGACGCGGGCCGCCGTCGGCAGGTAGTAGTCGCAGGACGTGATGACTCCGTCGAAGCCCAGCGCCCGGTGGGCCCGCTCGACGAACGGCAGCAGGCTCTCGGCGTCGTTGGTGTCGGCCGTCAGCACGTGGCGGGCGCCGAGCAGCGGGTGGGCGGTGCCCTCCGGCGCGGTGCGCAGGTAGTGGTGCAGGTCCCGGGTGAGGAAGGTGAACTCGTGGCCGGCCTCGCGGATCGCGCGTGGCAGCAGCCTGCTCATCGATCCGACCCAGCTTTCGACCACTAGCAGGTGAGCCACGGCTTCCCTTTCTCACAAGGCGGGTGAGGAACTCAAGACGTGCCGCCGCGCACCCCGGGGCGCATGGCGGGTTGATCGAGGCGCACACTATCCATAACGGTTATCGTTGTCACCTGATCGGCCGTCATCTTCTCGCCGCGCGAGACGGCGGCCCCTGCTCCCCTCGACCGAAAGAACAGGCGTGATGTCCGACGCACCGCTCGCCACCCCGTACACCGTCCGCGCCGCCCTGCCCGCCGACGTGGAGGGAGCGCGGCGCCTGATGCTCGACACCTTCTACGAGGAGTTCGGGTACGGCTACGTGCCCGCGTGGCACCGGGACGTCGTCGACCTCGCGGCCACCTACCTGGACGACCCCCGACACCTGCTGCTGGTGGCCGTGTGCGACGGGGAGGTCGTCGCCACCACGGGCGTGCGGTCCGGTGGTCCGAACCATCCGCCGCACCCGCGCTGGCTGGTCGAGCGCTACCCCCCGGTGACGACGGCCCAGATCGTGCGGGTGTACGTGCGGACGGGGCACCGGCGCCACGGACTCGCACGGGAGCTGGTGCGGCGGGCCTGCGACTTCGCCGCCGGGACACCCGGCTACGACAGCATCTACCTGCACACCAACGTCAACGTGGAGGGCGCGGAGGCGTTCTGGCGCAGTGTGGCCAAGGAGGTCTTCGACGCCCGCACCACGGGCGAACACGGCCCCGGCGTCAGCACGGTGCACTTCGAGATCCCCATGCCGCACTGACGGCGCCGGCCGGACGGAGGGCGCCGCGGGTGGAGGAGTACCGCCTCGACCCCGTCGGGCTGCCGCGACGGGCCCGCCGCGCGGAGCTAGCCGCGCGGCAGGACGGTGCCGAGCACCTGGGGCAGGGGCGTCCAGTCGGAGCTGACGACGGAGGCGTGGGCGCGTGCCAGCTCCCGCACGCGCTCCCGCGCCTCGGCCTCCGTCGGGTTGCGGGCGTCGACGGCGGGCGGGACGGCGTGGGCGTCGGTCATGACGAGCAGGTAGCCCCGGTCGGCGTACCAGGCGGTGTCGATCGCACCGGCGGCGTACGCGGCGGCGTCCCCGTCGAACACGACGAACCAGGGACGCAGCCCCGCGTCCGCGTACCGGGCCCTCGGGTCGCCGGACTCCGCCCGCAGGACCGCCGGGAACGCGACGGCCCGTTCGGCCGTCCCGGCCGCCGCCAGGGCCCGCAGGTGCCGGGCGTACTCGACGTCGGTCCACAGCGAGTCGAACGGGTTGCCCCGCTCGACCGTCCCCGGTATGAGGTGGATCAGGAACTTCCCGGCCAGCGCCTCCCGCGTGGGCCAGGCCCCGGCCCGCGCGGCGTCGTCCAGCGTGGCGTGCGCTCCCAGCAGGTCGGCGGGGCGGAACAGGACGTCGCCCAGCTCGCGTTCCACCAGGGCGTCGAACGCGGCGGGGCCGCGTCCGCCGGTGCCGTTGAAGCCGTCCTTCATCTCGATCTTCAGCAGGACCGGGCGGTGGCCGGGGTCGGCGTCGTGCCAGGCGCGCAGGTCCGCGAGGCAGCCGGCGAGGTCCCGGTTCCGGCTCCCGGTCCGCAGTTCGGCGGCGGTGGCGGCGTCGACGCAGTTGTTCTCGTTCCACAGCGGCGCGTTGTGGGCCACCCGCCAGCCGACCCCGAAGCCGTTGGTCCACACGTCGAGTTCGAGCATCGCGGCGCCCGAGTCGAGGGCGTCGGCCAGGTAGGGGTAGCGGCTCTGCGCGTAGGCGTTGTGCACCCCCACGCCGGTGCTCTGGGCGTAGGAGAGGGTGTCGGCGTCGGACGTGCGGGGGTCGGCGTGGGCCGGAACGGCGACGGCGGCGGCCAGGAGGGCCGCCGCGGCCAGGGACGAGGACATGCGCACGGGGGGCCGCCTTCGCTGGTGGGGGAGACCAAGTCAGCGCAAGGCTAAGGCAGTTACCCACCAGTTGGGCAGAGGTCGGATGGCCGGTGGGTGACGCCGGCCCGGACGGGGCGGGTCCGGGCCGGCGCCCCGGCGCGGCTACGCCGCGGCCGCCCCGACCGGGGCGGCCGGGCGGCGGACGCCGAAGTCCCGGCACACGGCGTCGGCCGCCCGGGCGGCCGACCGCAGCGCGCCCTGCGGCGTCCCGACGTCGCGGTGGTCGCCGCACACGTACAGCCCCGTGAGCACCCGGACCGTGCGGTGGGCGTCGTGCGGCGCGGGAACGGCGGGCGCCGCGTGCGCCCGGTGGTAGGCGCCGACCAGCTCCCAGGCGTCCGCGTCCACGCCGTGCAGCGCGCTCAGTTGGCGGCGCGCCGCCTTGTCCAGCACGCCCGGCGGGTCGGCCGCCTCGCGGCCCAGCACCACGGACGTCACCAGGGTGCGGCCGGGGAGCGCGCGGGAGGGGTCGGCGGCGGAGGCCACCACGGAGTGCGCCACGGGGCCGCGCCGGTCGGCGTCGAGGACCAGGGCCCCGCCGCCGGCGGGCGGGGCGGCGTCGGCGGAGTGGTGCAGCACGGTGACGGGGTGGAAGCCCGGCACCCGCAGCCCCGGCAGCAGCCGGGCGGCGTCGGGGGCGCCGGTGGCGATGACGACGGCGCGGCAGCCGAGCGTGCCGTGGTCCGCCGTCTCGACCGCGTTCGCCGAGACGGCGACGGCCCGCACCCCGGTGCGCACGGTGCCGCGCGGCAGCCCGGCCGCCAGCAGCCGGGGGACGGCCGCCGCGCCGCCCGCCGGCAGGCACAGCCCGTGCCGGGCGAACGAGCGCAGCGCCAGGTCGACGACCCGGCTGGACGTGGTGAGCTCCGGGTCGCACAGCAGGGCGCCGACCAGCGGGCGCAGCATGGCCTCGACGACGCGCGCGGGCACGCCGCGCGCGGCCAGGGCCCGCCCGGCGGGCAGGTCGGCGCGGGCCAGGAGCCGGGCGGGCGGTGTGGTGGCCAGTCGGGCGAGCTGGTTCCGCAGCCGGGCGGCGTCCAGCGCACTGGTGAGGGCGCGCGCCGGGTGGCGTGCGCCTCCCGTGCCTCCGAGCCCCGGCGGCGGCACGGCCGTGCCCGGCGCGGGCCGGACGGCGCGGGTCCCGCTGATCCGGGCCGTGCGCTCGGTGCTGCGGATCACGACGCCGGGGGCCAGCGGCCGCAGCGCCAGTGCCTCCAGCCCCGGCGTCCCGGTCAGCTCGGGCCAGTCCGCGCAGAGGAACCGTCCGCCGTGGTCGAGCAGGAAGCCGTCCACCTCGTCGGTCGCCAGCCGGCCGCCGATCCCCGCGGCGGCCTCCAGGACGGTGACGGCGAGCCCGGCTCCCACCAGCCGTCGGGCCGCCGCGAGCCCGGCGAGCCCGGCTCCTATGACGATGACGTCCGCGGCGTCCGCGCCGTCCGTGCGACGTGTGCGTGCAGCGCTGAGCACGTGCCCTCCCCGGGGTCGGGAACCGTAGTGCGGCGGTGTGGCGGTCGCGCTGTCCGGCTCATGCCCCCTGGGGGGCTCCGCCAAAGCTCCAGCGCCGTTCGACCCTACGGACCTACGGGATGCGGCGGACACGCGCATGGACAGGGCACGGGCGCACAGCGGTCGCACGGGCGGGCCGTACCGGCCGGCGGCGCCCGCCCGGGTCGGGGTCTCAGCTGCGGAAGCGCGCCCAGAGCTGGGGGAAGCGCTCCGCCAGGACCCGGTCGTCCTCGAAGTTCAGCGGGGTGCCCTCCGGCTCGCGCGGCGGGTCGGGCAGGCCCAGCTCGGGCACTTCGGTGCCCAGCAGTTCCTCGTACGCCTCGTCGGCCGCGAAGCCCAGCTCCTCGGCGTCGCCGTCGACTTCGGGGTCGAAGTCCCCCAGGAGCTCGGCCAGGGCGTCGGGGTCGCGGTGCAGCGCGCCTTCGAAGACCCTGCGGCCCTGCCCGATCAGCCAGCAGCGGAACGCGTCGAAGACGTCGTCGCTCGCACCGTCCAGCAGGACCCAGGCGGCGCCCCACAGGTCCCACCGGTACGCCCGCCGGTACCGGGCCTCGAAGTGCCGTGCGAAGTCGGTGACGGTCTCCGGGTCGAGCTCCGTCAGCCGCTCGACCAGCAGCTCCGCCTGTTCGTCCGGGTCGCCCTCGGCCGCCGTGCGGGCGCCGTCGATCAGCTCCCAGAACTCGTCCTCGTGCATCGTCACGCGACCAGCATCAGCCCCGCGACGTCCTGCCGCACGCCCAGTCCCCCGGGCGGCCGAAGGTCGGGTGGCAAACACGGGAAACACGACAGTGGATGGCTCCATTCGGTGCGAACGTGTGCGCTGACACCGACGTAAGGAGCGAATCGGGCATGACGGAACACAGCACCCCGGTGCAGCGGAACGCCGACGGACCGACGCCGCCGCAGGACGCCGACGGGCCGCTGCGGGGGCGGGTCGCGCTCGTCGCGGGAGCGACGCGCGGGGCCGGCCGGGCCACCGCGGTCGAGCTGGGCCGGGCCGGGGCCACGGTCTACGCGACCGGCCGCACGACGCGTCGCCACGTGAGCGAGGTCGGACGGGCCACGGAGACGATCGAGGAGACGGCCGAGCTGGTCACCGCCGCCGGCGGCACGGGCATCGCCGTGCCCACCGACCACCTGGACCCCGCACAGGTCGAGGCCGCCGTCGCGCGGATCGAGCGCGAGCAGGGCCGGCTGGACGTCCTCGTCAACGACATCTGGGGCGGCGACCACCTCATCGGCTGGGGGCGGCCGATGTGGGAGCACGACCTGCGCGACGGGCTGCGGGCGCTGCGGCTGGGTGTCGAGACCCACCTCGTCACCAGCCACTACGCGATCCCGCTCCTCATCCGCCGGCCCGGCGGCCTCGTCGTCGAGGTGACGGACGGCACCGCCGAGTACAACCGCCGCTACCGCGAGCCCCTCTACTACGACCTGGCCAAGAGCGCGCCGCTGCGCATCACCCGCGGCCTGGCGCGGGAGCTGCCCGCCCACGGCGCGACGGCCGTGGTGGCCACCCCCGGCTGGCTGCGCTCGGAGGCCATGCTCGACACCCACTTCAAGGTGACCGAGGACGGCTGGCGCGAGGGCACGCGGCAGAACCCGGACTTCGCGGTCTCCGAGACACCGCGCTACCTGGCCCGGGGCCTCGCGGCGCTCGCCGCCGACCCGGAACGGGCCCGCTTCAACGGCCACTCCCTCTCCAGCGCCTCGCTGGCCCGGGAGTACGGCGTGACCGACACCGACGGCTCACAGCCGGACGCGTGGGCCTACCTGCTCGACCTGCACGCCCACGAGGAGGCCGGTGAGGAGGCGGGGCCGCGCCCGGACCCGGAGGAGTACCGCTAGTCAGGGGCCCGCCCGGCGCACGTCGGTGTAGAGCGCCGCCGTGCGCCGGGCGGCCTCCGCGAAACGTTCCCGCAGGACGTCCGGGGCCAGGACCTCCACCTCCGGGCCGAGCGCGAACAGCTCCCCGAACGCCACGTCCAGGGACTCGACCGGCAGCCTCACCGTCACGACGTTCCGCCCGCCCCGCTCCGTGCGCTCCCCGGCGGCGAGTGCCTCGGCGGCCGCCGCCCGGTCGCTGTGCACGGACCGCAGCCGCCGCGCACCGGTCTCCGTCAGGCGCACGACGACCTCCTCGCGCAGCAGCGAGCGGGCGAACGCCGCCGCACGCCGGGCCCAGAACGCGGGCAGCTCGAAGTCCTCCGCCCGGCCGAAGCGCTCCTCCCGCACCGCGACCGAGACCAGCCGGTCCACCCGGTACACGCGGAAGGCCGCCTCCCCGGACGCCTCCCCGCCCCCCTCCCCGGCGGGCTCCGCGTCGGGGGCCGCCACGCGGGCCGCGAGGTACCAGACGCCGGCCTTCAGCACGAGTCCGTACGGCTCCAGCGTCCGGGCCACCGTCGCGTCCCGCCGCCGGTAGCGGACCGTCACCCGCCGGTCGTCCCAGAGGGCGTCGGCCAGCCGGGGGAGCAGCCCGGGCGCCGTCGGCTCCTGCCACCAGCCGGGGGCGTCGAGGTGGAAGCGCTGGGCGACACCGCGCCGGGCGTCGCCCAGGTGCGGGTCGAGCGCGGCGAGCACCTTCAGCTCGGCGGCCGACGCGGCGTCCGCCAGGCCGAGGTCGCGCAGGGCGGTCGGCACGCCGGAGAGGAACAGCGCCTCCGCCTCGTCCCGTCCCAGCCCCGTCAGCCGGGTGCGGTATCCGCCGATCAGGCGGTAGCCGCCCGCCCGGCCCCGGTCGGCGTAGACCGGCACCCCGGCCTCCGAGAGCGCCGCGACGTCCCGGACGACCGTGCGCCGCGACACCTCCAGTTCGGCGGCCAGTTCGGCGGCGGTCATCGCCCGCCGGTTCTGGAGCAGGAGTACCAGTCTGATGAGTCGTGCGGCCCGCATAACCGGGCATTGTGCCGGTCCGTCAGGGGCCGCCGCGCGGGCGGGCGTACGGCACGCGTGTCCGCGGGCGGGGGTCACGGGCCGCTGCTAGCGTGCAAAAGACCCATACCCATGCATTCCGTCACAAGGGGATCTGGATGATGAGCGATCAACCCCGCGAGAGGTGGGGCAGCCGGGCGGGCTTCCTGTTGGCCGCGATCGGCTCGGCGGTCGGCCTGGGCAACATCTGGCGCTTCCCGGCCGAGGCGTACCGCAACGGCGGCGGCGCGTTCATGCTGCCCTACCTGATCGCTCTGGTGACGGCCGGTCTGCCGCTGCTGATCATGGAGTACACCATCGGGCGCCGCTACCGCGGCTCCGCACCGGCGTCCTACCTCCGGCTCGGCCGCCCGGCCCAGTTCATCGGCTGGTGGCAGGTGGCGATCTGCTTCGTCATCGCCACCTACTACGCCCTCATCCTCGCCTGGGCCCTGCGCTACGTCGGCTTCTCCGTGGGGCAGAGCTGGGGGGACGACGCGGAGGGCTTCCTGTTCGGGACCTTCCTCCAGGTGGGTGACACCCCCGGTGAGCTCGGCGGCTACGTGGGCGGGGTCTTCTGGCCGCTCCTGGCCATCTGGGTCACCGTCCTGATCACGCTGGCCCTCGGCATCCGGCACGGGATCGAGACGGCGGCGAAGATCTTCATTCCGCTGCTGATCGTCTTCTTCGTCGTCCTCGTCGTCCGGGCCCTCACCCTGGACGGCGCCGACCTGGGCCTGGACGCCCTGTTCACCCCCGACTGGGACGCGTTGACCGACGGGGACGTGTGGGTGGCGGCCTACGGCCAGATCTTCTTCTCGCTGTCCGTCGGCTTCGGCATCATGATCACCTACGCCTCCTACCTGGGACGGCGCTCGGACCTCAGCGGCTCCGCCCTGGTGGCGGGCTTCGCCAACAGCTCCTTCGAGATCCTCGCCGGCATCGGCGTCTTCGCCACCCTCGGCTTCCTCGCGGCGAGCAGCGGCGGCGCGGTCTTCGAGACCGAGGGCGGTCTCGGGCTCGCCTTCGTCGCCTTCCCCACCATCATCTCGGAGATGCCGTGGGGCGGCTTCTTCGGCGTGCTGTTCTTCCTGTCGCTGGTCGTCGCCGGGTGGACGTCGCTCATCAGCATCATGCAGGTCATCGTCGCGGCCGTGCAGGACCGGCTGCGGGTCAACCGGGTCGTCTCGGTGGCGATGGTGGGCACGCTGGTGGCGCTCGTCTCCCTGCTGCTCTACCCGACCAACGGCGGGCTGTACCTGCTGGACGCCGCCGACCGGTTCATCAACCGGTACGGGATCGCCCTCGCCTCGCTGATCTCCGTCATCGTCGTCGCCTGGCTCCTGCGCAAGCTGCCCGTCCTGCAACGCGACGCCGACGCCACCTCCGCGGTCAAACTGGGCCGCTGGTGGAAGCTGTGCCTGGGCATCATCACGCCGATCGTGCTCGGGCTGATGCTCATCGACTCCTTCGCGCAGGAGATCGACGAGAACTACGGGGACTACCCGAGCAGCTTCCTGGCCTGGGCGGGCTGGGGCGTGGCCGGTGGCGCCCTGCTCATCGGGATCGTCCTGTCCCTGATCCCCTGGCGTCGCGGCGCGGAGGTCCCGCCGGACGCGGACGACGAGAAGAGGAGTGCCTGATGTCCGCCAGCGCCATCGTGATGCTGATCGTGTCGATCGTGGTCGTGTGGGGCGGGCTCGCCCTGGCCATCCTCAAGCTGCGCGGCCACCCGGAGGTGGAGCTGCCGCCCGAGTCCCCGGAGGAGCACTCCATCTGACGCGGCGTGGGGGCCGCGACCGGGCGTCGGTCGCGGCCCCCACGCGTGGCCGTGGATCAGGCCAGGCCGTAGCGTTCGGCGGCCTCGCGGACGGTCTCCTGCTTCACCTCGCCGCGCCGGGCCAGCCGCGCCAGCGCCGCGACGGTGACGGACCGCGCGTCCACGCCGAAGTGCCGGCGGGCGTTCTCCCGCGTGTCGGACAGGCCGAAGCCGTCCGTGCCCAGCGAGGAGTAGTCGCCCGGCACCCACTGGCTGATCTGGTCCGGCACCTGCCGCATCCAGTCGCTGACGGCCAGCACCGGCCCCGGCGCGTCCTGCAGGACCCGCGTGACGTACGGGGTGCGCTCCTCGCCGCGCAGCGCGGCGGCGTCGCACTCCAGCGCGTCGCGGCGCAGCTCGCCCCACGACGTCGCCGACCACACGTCCGCCGCGACGCCCCACTCCTCGGCCAGCAGCCGCTGCGCCTCCAGGACCCAGTGGATCGCCGTGCCGGAGCCGAGCAGCTGCACGCGCGGCACGTCGGCGTCGGGGTTCTCGGGGTTCTGGACGCTTCCCCGGTTGAAGCGGTAGAGCCCCTTGACGATGCCCTCCTCGACCCCCTCGGGCATGGCGGGCTGCTGCTTGGGCTCGTTGTAGACCGTCAGGTAGTAGAAGACGTCCTCGGGGTTCTCCCCGTACATCCGGCGCAGGCCGTCCTTGACGATGACGCCGATCTCGTACGCGAAGGCCGGGTCGTAGTTCAGCGCGGCCGGGTTCGTCGCCGCGATCAGGTGGGAGTGGCCGTCGGCGTGCTGGAGGCCCTCGCCGGTGAGCGTCGTGCGGCCCGCCGTCGCGCCCACCACGAACCCCCGGCCCAGCTGGTCGCCCAGCGCCCAGAACTGGTCGGCCGTGCGCTGCCAGCCGAACATCGAGTAGAAGATGTAGAACGGGATCATCGGCTCGCCGTGGGTGGCGTACGACGTCGCCGCCGCCGTGAAGTCGGCCATGGCGCCGGCCTCGGTGATCCCCTCGTTGAGGATCTGCCCGTCCTTGGCCTCCTTGTAGTACATCAGCTGGTCGCGGTCGACCGGCTCGTACGTCTGGCCCAGCGGGGAGTAGATGCCCGCGGACGGGAAGAGCGCCTCCATGCCGAAGGTGCGCGCCTCGTCCGGGACGATCGGCACCCAGCGTCTGCCGGTCTCCTTGTCCCGCATCAGGTCCTTCACCAGCCGGACGAACGCCATGGTCGTGGCGATCTCCTGGTTGCCGCTGCCCTTGGCGAGCGCGGCGAAGGGGCGGTCGGCCGGGGCCGGCAGCGCCACCGGGTGGACCGTGCGGGCCGGCGCCGGGCCGCCCAGTTCGGCGCGCCGCTCCCGCAGGTAGCGCACCTCGGGGCTGTCGGCGCCCGGGTGCGCGTAGGGCACCAGCTCGTCGTCCAGCTTCGCGTCCGGGATCGGCAGCTCCAGCAGGTCCCGCATGGCGCGGAACTCCTTGCCGGAGAGCTTCTTCATCTGGTGGTTGGCGTTGCGCGACTCGAAGCCGGGGCCCAGCGTCCAGCCCTTGACCGTCTGGGCCAGGACGACGGTCGGCGCGCCCCGGTGCTCCACGGCCGCCCGGTAGGCCGCGTACACCTTGCGCGGCTCGTGGCCCGCGCGGGAGGTGTGGAAGCACTCGGCGATCTTCGCGTCCGACAGCCGCTTCGCCAGCTCGGCGAGGGCCGGGTCGGCGCCGAAGAAGTGCTCGCGGATGTAGCCGGCGTCGCGGGTGGCGTACGTCTGGAACTGCGCGTCCGGCACCTCGCGCAGGCGGCGCAGCAGCGCACCGGTGGTGTCGAGCGCGATGAGCTCGTCCCAGGCCGAGCCCCACAGCGACTTCACGACGTTCCAGCCGGCCGCGCGGAACTGGGCCTCCAGCTCCTGCACGATCTTGAAGTTGGCGCGGACGGGGCCGTCGAGGCGCTGGAGGTTGCAGTTGATGACGAAGGTGAGGTTGTCCAGCTGCTCGCGCGCCGCGAGGGCGAGGGCGGCCGTCGACTCCGGCTCGTCCATCTCGCCGTCGCCGAGGAACGCCCAGACGTGGCTGCGGCTGGTGTCCTTGATCCCCCGGTGCTCCAGGTAGCGGTTGAACCGTGCCTGGTAGACGGCCGAGAGCGGGCCCAGGCCCATCGAGACGGTCGGGAACTCCCACAGCCACGGCAGCCGCCGGGGGTGCGGGTAGGACGGCAGGCCCTTGCCGCCGGCCTCCTGGCGGAAGTGGTCCAGGTTCTCCTCGGTGATCCGGCCCTCCAGGAAGGCGCGGGCGTAGATCCCGGGGGAGGCGTGGCCCTGGATGTACAGCTGGTCACCGGAGCCGTGCCGCTCCGGGTCCTCCTTGCCGCGGAAGAAGTGCTGGAAGCCCGTCTCGTAGAGCCAGGCCGCCGAGGCGTAGGTGGCGATGTGGCCGCCGACGCCGTACCGGCTGCCGCGCGTCACCATGGCGGCGGCGTTCCAGCGGTTCCAGGCCGTGATGCGGGTCTCCATCTCCGGGTCGCCGGGCAGTTCCGGCTCGGCGGCGGTGGGGACGGTGTTGACGTACTCCGTCTCCAGCAGCGACGGCACGGCGAGGCCGCTGTGCCGGGCGTGCTCGACCGTCCGGCGCACCAGGTAGGCGGCGCGCCGCGGACCGGCTTCGGCCGCCACGGCGTCCAGGGACTCCCGCCATTCGGCGGTCTCCTGCGGATCGCGGTCGGGGAGCTGGTCCAGCTCGCTCGCCGGGGTGCGTACGGGACGGGTCATCGTGGGCCGCCTTCCGGGGATGAGGACGGTGGTGGGGCTGAAAGGTGCAGGGCAGGACAGGGGTGAGCCCGCGCCGATGACCATAAGCCTCGATCGATGATCGATCAAAGCCCGGGGTGCGAAAATGTGTTCCACGGGCCAAAATCGGCATTCCGTGCCACGAAACCGGGCACTCGGTGCCCTCGCCCGCCGGGTCCGCGCGGACCGCGCGGTACGCGCGGACCCGGCGTGCCCCGCCGCCCGGCGGGCCGGTGTGGGATCGTGACCGGGTGAACCTGGACGACCTGGTCCGGCTGCGCCGGGCCCGCGACGCGATGGACCGCGACTACGCGGAGCCGCTCGACGTCCCCGCCCTCGCCCGCGTCGCCCTCATGTCACCGGGCCACTTCTCCCGCAGCTTCCGCGCGGCCTTCGGGGAGACGCCGTACGGCTACCTCATGACCCGCCGCATCGAGCGCGCCAAGGCGCTGCTGCGCCGGGGCGACCTGAGCGTGACCGACGTCTGCGTCGCCGTCGGCTGCACCTCGCTGGGCTCCTTCAGCTCGCGGTTCACCGAACTGGTGGGGGAGACCCCGAGCGCCTACCGGGCCCGCGACCACGCCGAGGGCGCCGCCGTCCCGGCCTGCGTCGCCAAGGTCTACACCCGACCGGTCAGGAACGGAGAAGCCCGCACGACGCCCCCGCCCGTAGCGTGACGGGCATGGAGATCAACCTTTCGCAGTGCTTCATCGCCGTCGACGACCACGACAAGGCGCTCGCCTTCTACCGGGACGCCCTCGGGCTGGAGGTCCGGGGCGACGTCGGCTTCGAGGGAATGCGCTGGGTGACCCTCGGCGCCCCCGCGCAGCCCGACGTCAGCATCGTGCTCGAACCGCCGGTGGCCGACCCGAACGCCTCGCCCGACGACCGGCGGGCCATGGCCGAACTCCTGGCCAAGGGCCTCCTGCGCGCCGTCATCTTCGCCACCGACGACTGCGACGCGACGTTCGAACACCTCCGCGCCGCCGGTGCCGACGTGCTCCAGGAACCGGTCGACCAGCCCTACGGCGTCCGCGACTGCGCCTTCCGCGACCCCGCCGGGAACATGGTGCGCTTCAGCCAGGCCGGCCGGCGCTGAACCCGCCCCCGGGCGCCGGAGGTTGACCTTCGGCGCCCGGGGATATCGACCTGCGGCCCGAACGCGGCCCGGCTACCGTGGAGCCGCGCGGCGCACCGCCGCCGCAGCCCCGGGGCCGCGCCCTCCGGCCCCCGCAGACACCCCGTAACCCCACGTACCGCCCGCAGCCGCTCCGGCACACCACCGGGGCCGCACCACCCTGTACGGAGACACGATGAGCAGGTCCACGACGCCGGACACGCCGACACCCCCGGTGCGGGCGGCCGACCGCCACGAACTGATCCGCGTGCAGGGGGTGCGCGAGAACAACCTCAAGGACATCAGCGTCGAGCTCCCCAAACGCCGGCTCACGGTGTTCACCGGCGTCTCCGGCTCGGGCAAGAGCTCGCTGGTCTTCGACACCATCGCCGCCGAGTCCCAGCGGCTGATCAACGAGACCTACAGCGCCTTCGTCCAGGGCTTCATGCCTACCCTCGCCCGCCCCGAGGCCGACGTCCTCGACGGCCTGACCACCGCGATCATCGTCGACCAGCAGCGGATGGGCGCCGACCCCCGTTCCACGGTCGGCACCGCCACCGACGCCAACGCGATGTTGCGCATCCTCTTCAGCCGGCTCGGCCGGCCGCACATCGGCTCGCCCAACGCCTACTCCTTCAACGTCCCCTCCGTGCGGGCGAGCGGAGCCGTCACCGTCGAACGCGGGAACAACGCCAAGGCCGTCAAGCAGACCTTCAGCCGCACCGGCGGCATGTGCCCGCACTGCGAGGGCCGCGGCACCGTCACCGACATCGACCTCGGCCAGCTCTACGACGACTCCAAGTCGATCGCCGAGGGCGCCTTCACCATCCCCGGCTGGAAGTCGGACAGCTGGTGGACCGTGCGGACCTACGCCGAGTCCGGCTTCCTCGACCCGAACAAGCCGATCCGCGAGTTCACCGAGCGCGAGATGCGGGACTTCCTCCACCGGGAGCCCACCAAGGTCAAGGTCGAGGGCGTGAACCTCACCTACGAGGGCCTGCTCCCCAAGCTCCGCAAGTCGATGCTGTCCAAGGACCCGGAGGCGATGCAGCCCCACATCCGCGCCTTCGTCGACCGCGCCGTCACCTTCACCGCCTGTCCCGAGTGCGACGGCACCCGGCTGAGCGAGGGCGCCCGCTCCTCGAAGATCCGGGGCCTCAGCATCGCCGACGCCTGCGCCCTGCAGATCGACGACCTGGCCGACTGGGTGCGCGGCCTCGACGAGCCCTCGGTGGCACCGCTGCTCACCACCCTGCGGCGCACGCTCGACTCCTTCACCGAGATCGGCCTCGGCTACCTCTCCCTCGACCGGCCCTCGGGCACGCTCTCCGGCGGCGAGGCGCAGCGCGTCAAGATGATCCGCCACCTCGGCTCCTCGCTCACCGACGTCACCTACGTCTTCGACGAACCGACCGTCGGCCTCCACCCGCACGACATCCAGCGGATGAACGACCTGCTGCTGCGGCTGCGGGACAAGGGCAACACGGTGCTCGTCGTGGAGCACAAGCCGGAGACGATCGCGATCGCCGACCACGTCGTGGACCTCGGCCCCGGCGCGGGGACCGAGGGCGGCACCGTCTGCTTCGAGGGCACCGTCGAGGGACTGCGCGCCGCAGGCACCCTCACCGGACGCCACCTCGACGACCGGGCCGCCCTCAAGGAGACCGTCCGCACGCCCACCGGCACGCTGCCGATCCGGGGCGCCGACCGGCACAACCTGCGCGACGTGGACGTGGACGTCCCGCTCGGGGTGCTCGTCGTCGTCACCGGCGTCGCCGGCTCGGGCAAGAGCTCCCTCGTACACGGCTCGATCCCCGCCGGCGAGGGCGTCGTCTCGGTCGACCAGAGCCCCATCCGGGGCTCGCGGCGGAGCAACCCGGCGACCTACACCGGGCTGCTCGACCCGATCCGCAAGACCTTCGCCAAGGCCAACGGCGTCAAGCCCGGGCTGTTCAGCGCCAACTCCGAGGGCGCCTGCCCGAACTGCAACGGCGCCGGCGTCGTCTACACCGACCTCGCGATGATGGCCGGGGTGGCGACCACCTGCGAGGAGTGCGAGGGCCGACGCTTCGACGGCTCCGTGCTGGAGTACCACCTCGGCGGACGCGACATCAGCGAGGTGCTCGCGATGTCGGTCGCCGAGGCGGAGGAGTTCTTCGGCACCGGGGAGGCGCGGACGCCGGCCGCCCACAAGATCCTCACCCGGCTCGCCGACGTCGGCCTCGGCTACCTGGGGCTCGGCCAGCCGCTGACCACCCTCTCCGGCGGCGAGCGGCAGCGGCTCAAGCTCGCCTCCCACATGGGCGACCAGGGCGGCGTCTACGTCCTGGACGAGCCGACCACCGGGCTGCACCTGGCCGACGTCGAACAGCTCCTCGGCCTGCTCGACCGGCTCGTCGACGCGGGCAAGTCCGTCATCGTCATCGAACACCACCAGGCCGTCATGGCCCACGCCGACTGGATCATCGACCTCGGCCCCGGCGCGGGCCACGACGGCGGCAAGGTCGTCTTCGAGGGCACCCCCGCCGACCTCGTCGCCGCCCGCTCCACCCTCACCGGCGAGCACCTCGCCGCCTACATCGGCGGCTGACGGGCGAGGTGGGCCCCGGGCCCGCGACGTCAGCGGACGTCGCGACCCGGGGCCGGGGCGCAGCCCAGCACGTGGTCCTTCACCAGCTGCGCGACGTTCGGGTCCGCCCGGCGGAACGCGGCCACCACCGCGTCGTGCTCCTCGGCGTAGGACTGCTGCACCGTGCCCAGCCAGCGGATCGACAGCGCGGTCCACACCTCGATGCCCAGCGACTCCCAGGTGTGCAGCAGCACGCTGTTGCCCGACGCCCGCACCAGCTCCCGGTGGAAGGCGACGGTGTGCCGCACCTGCGCCTCACCGTCGCCCGCCCGGTCCGCCTCGTACAACGCGGCGACGTGCGGCTCCAGGGCCGAGACGTCCCGGGCCAGCCGAGGCGCCGCGAGCTCCGCCGCCATCTGCTCCAGGCCCGCCCGCACGGGGTAGATCTCCTCCAGGTCGGCCGCCGACAGCGCGCGCACCCGCACGCCCTTGTTCGGCGCCGACTCGATCAGCCGCAGCGTCTCCAGCTCGCGCAGCGCCTCCCGCACCGGCGTCTGGCTGACCTCCAGCTCCACCGCGATGCGGCGCTCCACGATCCGCTCGCCCGGCTTCCACCGGCCACTGACGATGCCCTCCACGATGTGCTCGCGGATCTGCTCCCGCAGTGAGTGGACGACGGGCGGTGCCATGGGCGCTCCTAACTGTCGACCTCCGACAATACGGCGCCCACCGCACCGGCTACTCACCGGTCACCTCGGTGCGCCGTGCGGGCGGGCGGTAGGGTCCCTGATCGTGCCGACGATCTCGCCGCTCTCCGGGTCGGACCTCCTCGCCGAGGCCGACACCCTCGCCCGTCTCCTGGTCGACGTGGTCGCCGACGGCGCCTCGGTCGGCTTCCTCGCCCCGCTGCCCCACACCGAGGCGCGGTCCTGGTGGCTCGCGCGGGCCGACGCCGTCACCGCCGGCGCCGCCCTCGTCTGGGTGGCCCGCACGCCGGACGGACGCGCCGTGGGGACCATCACCTTGACCCCCGGGGGCATGCCCAACGGCCGGCACCGCGCCGACGTGGCGAAGCTCATGGTCCACCCCGACGCGCGCGGCCGGGGCGTCGCCCGCGACCTGCTGAGGGCCGCCGAGGACGCCGCCCGCGAGGCCGGGATCACCCTGCTCGTCCTCGACACCGAGACCGGCAGCCCCGCCGAACGCCTCTACCGGGCCGCCGGCTGGACGGAGGCGGGCACCGTGCCCGACTACGCCGCCGACCCCGCCGGCGTCCTGCGGCCGACCACGTACTACTACAAGCGGACGGCGTCGTGAGCGTCCTGGAGCTGACGGCCATCGCGGCCTCCGGCGTCGCGGCCGGCGGGATCAACGCCGTCGTGGGCTCCGGAACCCTCATCACCTTCCCGACGCTCCTCGCGTTCGGGTACCCGCCGGTGCTCGCCAACGTCTCCAACAACGTCGGCCTGGTCCCGGGCGTGCTCAGCGCCGCCTGGGGCTACCGGCGGGAGCTGCGGGGCCAGCGCCGCCGCGTCCTGCGCTTCGGCACGGGCTCCCTGATCGGCGGCCTCATCGGGGCCCTGCTCCTGCTGAAGCTGCCGCCCGAGGCGTTCCAGGCCGTCGTCCCCGTCCTGATCCTGACGGCCTGCGTGCTCGTCGTGCTCCAACCGCGCCTGAACCGCTGGCTGGTCTCGCGCCGCCCGGACGGCGCCGACGCCGACGGCGGCGTGCCCCTGTGGCTCGGCGTCCTCGGCACCGGCGTGTACGGCGGTTACTTCGGCGCCGCCCAGGGCGTGCTCATGATGGGCCTGTTCGGCAGCGTCCTCGACGACGACCTGCAACGGCTGAACGCCGTGAAGAACGTCCTGTCGTCCATCGTGAACGGCGTCGCGGCGGTCGTCTTCATCGCCGTCACGCACATCGACTGGGCGGCCGCCGCGGCCATCGCCGTCGGCGCGACGATCGGCGGCACGCTGGGCGCCCGGTTCGGCCGCCGACTGCCCCCGACGGCCCTGCGCGCGGTCATCATCACCGTCGGCGTCATCGCCTCCGCCGCCCTGATCCTGGGCTAGGCACCTTCACCCCTCGGGGGGCAGGTCCGGCCACTCCCAGAGGAGGCCGTGCACACCGACGGGGCACTTCCCCGGCAGGAGGTGCACGGAGTGCGAGGCATCCAGGGCGACGGGGCGGGTCTCCCGGACCGCCGTGTGGAAGTTCTCCCGGTACGACCGGTAGCAGCGCACCGGCAGCGCCTCGGGACGGAAGCGCACGTGCAGGAGGTACTCGCGGAGGTTGATCCGGGTACCGCGCTCGTAGTGGTCGTCGACCGCGACCTGGGCGTCGCCGAACACCGTGTAGTCGATGAGCGCCGTCTCGTTGCTGGCCAGGACCCGCCCGAAGTGGATCTCGGCGATCAGACACCTCATGTCGCCGTCGAACCGGACCTCACCGAGCCGTCCGCCGCTCACCCGGAGGGTGGGCGGGACCGTCTGTCCGATGACGTGTGCCACGGTCAGCCGGTCCGCCCCCTCACGCACCGCGCGCACGATCTGCGTCACGTGGACCTTGCTCAACCTGCGCCGGGCGTCGATGTCGACCGTCTCGTGGAGGAACAGCGCGTGGAGGTCCGCGTTGAACCGCTCGAAGGCGTCTCCGAGCAGCTGCTCGATCGGGGAGTCCGCGCCGTACAGCCGCCGGGAGGCCCGAACGTCCTGCAGGGTGTGGGGCGTCCGACCGCGCGGGCGCTGTGCGACCAGCAGGGACGTCAGCGCGCCGGGCTGCTGGCCGAGGATGTTCTCCAGCTCCCGCAGCGCGCGCAGCGACTGGGCTCGTTCGGGCAGGCTGCGACCGCGCTGCCAGTGGCTCAGGGTCGCCGGGCTGACGTTGATGCCCTTCGTCGCCAGGTGGTCGCAGACGCGTTCCAGCGTCAGTCCGCGGCTCCGCAACGCGCCGCGGAAGGCGTCCGCGAACGTCGCCCGGCCGGTGGTGGGGCTTGCCGGCCTGCCGTGGGTCTCGGACGTCATGGGCTCCTCCGGGTGGTGCGGTGCGGCGGTGAACGCCGCGAGGGGCGGCCCGCGCACTGCGCGGGCCGCCCCGTTCCGCCGGTGGTGATCAGTGGGTGTTGAGGGTGAGGCCGTAGTAGCTCAGGGCGTCGTCCAGCGGCTGGAAGTACGAGCTGCCCGAAGCGTAGACACCTCCGCTGCACCGCTGGTTGAGCGGGCCGCCGGAGGTCATGCCCTGGGCCTGGTCGCCGGAGATGTAGGCACCGCCGCTGTCGCCGCCCTCGGTGCAGACCGAGGAGCTCGCGAGGCCGGTGACCACCGTGTCGGGGCCGCCCGAGCGGTCGACGTAGGTGACCGTCCGGTTGTAGGAGTCGATCTCCCCACACGTCCAGCCGGTGGTGGCGCCGGACTTGCAGACGGTCGAGCCGACGCTCCCGCGCTGGCTGCCGCGGACGGCCTTGTTCGAGCCGTTGCCCCAGGTGCCCACCTGGGTGGCGATGGAGTCGCCCCGGTCGATCCGGGCGACGCCCATGTCCACGCTGCGGGTGCCGAGGCTGTAGCGCGTGTGGTCGCCGACGGCGAACCGGCCGCCGTCGAAGTACAGGCCCGTGTCCGGGCTGATGCAGTGACCGGCGCTGACCAGGTACTGGTTCCCGGAGCGGTCCCGCGCCCCGTAGCCGACCGAGCACCAGCTGTTGGGGTTGTTGTTCGGGTTCATCTCGCTGCCGGGGTAGACCGTCGTCTGCGCCTCCAGCCGCTCGTCGGTCTCGACGGTGCGCACGGCGTCGCCGAACTTCTCGGCCTTCTTCAGGAACGCCTGCGTGGCCGGGGCGGAGGCGTCGCGCACCTCGATGGTCACGACGTCGTCGGCGAGGTCCACACCGAAGGCGGTGACGCCCGAGGGGGTCCGCTGCGTCGCCGCCTCGTTTAGCGTGCTCATGACATCACGGAGAACGTCGTCGCCGTGCTCGGCTATGCGGCCGTCGAGCCCGGCCTTCTCGACCCGGTCCCGCGCGGCGGCGTCGGCCACGTTGACGACGAGGTCACCCCGTTCGTCGAAGAACGCCCCTTCGCTGTCCAGGCCCTTCGCCTCCAGCGAGTCCAGCGTCCTCTCCTGCTGCGCCTGGTCGTCGAGCAGGGCCACGGCGTCGGCCTCGGTGACGTCGAGCGACGCCGCCAGTGCCGTGATCATTTCCGGCTGGTACCGCTCGGCGTCGCCGGAGCCGTTCGCCTGGGCGGTGACCGGAGCCGTCATCGCGAGCACCGCACCGGCCGCGATACCGGCGACCGCGTACTTCTTGGAAATCCTCAACGCACACTCCTTCAGGTCACGGATCCCGGCCGGCTGGGGGGTTGGGGCATGCCGAGAACGGCACGCGGGGTGGCCGGGGTCCGGCGGAACACCGGTGTGAACGGGTTCCGCGGCTGAGACTCTGCTCGTTGGCGCAGGCGCGCCGCAAGGCTCCTGCGGCGGCCGGTTTTTTACAGACGATCAGCAACCTGTTGACGTCCGAGGACAGCGGGCCGACGTATGGCGGAGCTGAGCCGTCGGCGGAGGCTGTCCGGTGACGCGACGTCAGCACGCACAGAACGTTCCCCTCCGCCCTGGTGTGCCGCAATCCTTGCGGTGCTGCGGCCTGCGAACTGGGGCCCGGTGTGCGCGCCCGGGCGTCGCCTGGACGACCGTTCGCCAGGTCGGCAACGGCGCTCGCGCGGGGCGGACGCCGCACCGCATGATCGGGAGGACAACGGCCACCCGCCGAGCGAGGAGACGCCATGCACCAGCCCCCGCCGTCCGCCGACCCGCGGCACCGCACCGTCGAAGCGCCCGCCGGGCGCCTGCACCTGGTCGAACAGGGCACCGGCCCCCTGGTGCTGCTCGTCCACGGCTTCCCCGAGTCCTGGTACTCCTGGCGTCACCAGCTCCCCGCCCTCGCCGCGGCCGGATACCGGGCCGTGGCGCCCGACGTGCGGGGCTACGGCCGCTCCTCCCGGCCCGCCGAGGTCGACGCCTACCGGATGCGGGAACTGGTCGAGGACAACGTCGCCCTCGTGCGGGCCCTGGGCGAGGAGAGGGCGGTGGTCGTCGGGCACGACTGGGGCTCCACCATCGCCGCGCTCTCCGCCCTGCTCCACCCCGAGGTCTTCCGCGCCGTCGGACTGCTGAGCGTCCCCTACGCGCCGCCGGGCGGGCCCCGCCCCAGCGACGTCTTCACCGGGATGGGCGGGGACGAGGAGGAGTTCTACGTCTCCTACTTCCAGGAGCCCGGCCGGGCCGAGGCGGAGATCGAGCCCGACGTGCGGGGCTGGCTGGCCGGCTTCTACGCGGCCATGTCCGGCGACACGATGCCCGGCGAGGGCGAGCCCGATCCGCACTTCCTGGCCCGCCCCGGCGGCCGGCTGCGCGACCGCTTCCCGCGCGGTGTACGGCCCGCCTGGCTGGGCGAGGACGACCTCGACGTGTACGCCGGGGAGTTCGAGCGCACCGGCATGACCGGGGCCCTCAACCGCTACCGCGCCATGGACCGGGACTGGGCGGACCTCGCTCCCCACCGGGGCGCACCGATCCCGCAGCCGTCCCTGTTCGCCGGTGGCTCCCTGGACGCCTCCACGACCTGGATGGCCGACGCGATCGACGCCTACCCCGTCACGCTCCCCGGCCTGACCTCCTCCCACGTCCTGGACGGCTGCGGGCACTGGATCCAGCAGGAGCGGCCCGAGGAGGTCAACCGGCTGCTGACGGCCTGGCTCGCCTCCCTGCCGGACTGAGCGGTACGACGGCGGCCCGCCCCGAGGTGTTCGGGACGGGCCGCCGGTGGTGCGGGAGGGTCAGAGGCCGAGCTCGCCCTCGAACTCCCCGGCCTCCAGGCGGGCCTTGACGTCCGCCAGGTAGCGGGCCGCGTCGGCACCGTCGACCAGCTGGTGGTCGTAGGAGAGCGTCAGGTAGGCCATGTCGCGGATCGCGATGGTCTCGCCCAGCTCCGGGTGGTTCACGACGACCGGACGGCGCACGGTCGCGCCGATGCCCAGCTCCGCGACCTGCGGGTAGTTCACGATGATCGTGTCGAACAGCGCACCGCGCGAGCCGGTGTTGCTGATCGTGAACGTGCCGCCGGACATGTCGTCCGGGCTCAGGCCGCCGCCGCGCACCTTGCCGGCCAGCTCGGACGTCCGCTTGGCGATGCCCGCCAGGCTCAGGTCGCCCGCGCCCTTGATGACGGGGACCATGAGGCCCTTCTCCGAGTCCACCGCGATCCCGACGTTCTCGACGTCGTGGTACGTGATGGTGCCGTCGTCGTTGATCTTGGCGTTGACGGCCGGGTGGACCTTCAGCGCCTCGGCGGCGGCCTTCACGAAGAAAGGCATCGGCGAGAGCTTCACGCCCTCACGGGCCAGGAAGGACTCCTTCGCCCGGGCGCGGAGCCGCATGATCCGCGTGACGTCGACCTCGACCACGGTGGAGAGCTGCGCCTGGTTGTGCAGCGCCTTCATCATGTTCTCGGCGATGACCTTGCGGATGCGGGACATCTTCACGGTCTGCCCGCGCAGCTCGGACGGCTGGGCCGCCGGGGCCTTCGGCGCGGACGGGGCCGCCGCGGCCGGAGCCTGGGCCTTGGCCGCCTCGGCCGCCGCGAGGACGTCCTGCTTGCGGATCCGGCCGCCGACGCCGCTGCCCTTCACCGTGGACAGGTCCACGTGGTGCTCGCCCGCGAGCTTGCGCACGAGCGGGGTGACGTAGGCGCCGCCGTCACCGGCCGAGGAGGCCGGGGCGGGCTGTGCCGGGGCGGCCGGGGCCTGGGCGGGCTGCGGGGCCGGTGCGGGGGCCTCCTGAGCCGGGGCCGCGGCGGGCTCCGGCCGGGCCTGCGGCGCCGGGGCGGGCTCGGGCTTCGCCTCGGGCTGCGGCTCCGGCTTCGCCTCGGGCTGCGCCGGGGCCGGGGCCTCGGCCTGGGGCTGCGCGGCGGGGGCCGCGCCCTTCTCGCCGATCACGGCGAGCTTGGCGCCGACCTCGGCCGACTCGTCCTCGCCGACCAGGATCTCCAGCAGCGTGCCGGCGGCCGGGGCGGGGATCTCGGTGTCGACCTTGTCGGTCGAGACCTCCAGCAGCGGCTCGTCGGCCTCGACGTCGTCGCCGACCTCCTTCAGCCACCGCGTGACGGTGCCCTCGGTGACGGACTCGCCCAGCGCGGGCAGCACCACGTCGGTGCCGGACGCGCCGCCACCGGCGGGGGCGGCGGCCGGCTCCGGGGCGGGCTGCTCGGCGGCCTGCTGCTGGGCGGGCTCCGGCTCGGGCTGGGCCTGCTGCTGCTCGGGCTGGGCCTGCTCCTGTGCGGGCTGCTCCTGCGCCGGGGCGGAGCCGCCGCCGGAGCCGTCGTCGATGACGGCCAGCTCGGCGCCGACCTCCACCGTCTCGTCCTCGGCGACCTTGATGGAGGACAGCACACCGGCGGCCGGGGCGGGGATCTCGGTGTCGACCTTGTCGGTCGAGACCTCGAGCAGCGGCTCGTCGGCCTCGACGGTCTCACCCTCGGCCTTGAGCCAACGGGTGACGGTGCCCTCGGTGACGCTCTCGCCGAGCGCCGGAAGGGTTACGGAAACCGGCATGGTTTCGGTTGCTCCTAACGAAAGGTACGGATGTGGGTCGCGCCCGACAGGTCAGTCATGGGAGTGCAGCGGCTTCCCGGCCAGCGCCAGGTGCGCCTCGCCGAGGGCCTCGTTCTGCGTGGGGTGGGCGTGGATGAGCTGCGCGACCTCGGCCGGCAGCGCCTCCCAGTTGTAGATCAGCTGGGCCTCGCCCACCTGCTCACCCATCCGGTCGCCGACCATGTGCACGCCGACCACGGCCCCGTCCCGCACCTGGACGAGCTTGATCTCGCCCTGCGTCTTGAGGATCTTGCTCTTGCCGTTGCCCCCGAGGTTGTACTTGAGGGTGACGACGGCGTCGGCGCCGTACTTCTCCTTGGCCTTCGCCTCGGTGAGGCCGACCGAGGCGACCTCGGGGTGGCAGTAGGTGACGCGGGGGACGCCGTCGTAGTCGATCGGCACGACCTTCTGCCCGGCGAGCCGCTCGGCGACGAGGATGCCCTCGGCGAAGCCGACGTGCGCGAGCTGGAGGGTCGGGATGAGGTCACCGACGGCCGAGATCGACGGCACGTTGGTCTGGCAGTACTCGTCGGCCAGGACGTAGCCGCGGTCCATCGCGACCCCGGCCTCCTCGTAGCCCAGGCCCTGCGAGACGGGCCCGCGGCCGATGGCCACGAGCAGCACCTCGGCCTCGAACTCCTTGCCGTTGGCCAGGGTGACCTTGACGCCGCCGTCGGTGTACTCGGCCTTCTCGAAGAACGAGCCGAGCGAGGACTTGATGCCCCGCTTGCGGAAGGCGCGCTCCAGCAGCTTGGAGCTGTTCTCGTCCTCCAGCGGGACGAGGTGCGGCAGGCCCTCGACGACGGTGACCTCCGCGCCGAAGGACTTCCACACCGACGCGAACTCGACGCCGATGACGCCGCCGCCCAGGATGATCGCCGACTTCGGCACCCGGTCCATCACCAGCGCGTGGTCGGAGGAGATGACGCGGTCACCGTCGATGGTGAGCCCCGGCAGCGACTTCGGCGCCGAGCCGGTGGCCAGCAGGATGTGCCGACCCTCGTAGCGCTGGCCGTTCACGTCCACGGAGGTGGGGGAGGACAGCCGCCCCTCGCCCTCCACATAGGTGATCTTGCGGGAGGCGATCAGACCCTGGAGGCCCTTGTAGAGCCCTGAGATCACGCCGTCCTTGTACTTGTGGACACCGGCCATGTCGATGCCCTCGAGCGAGGTCTTCACACCGAACTCGGCGCCTTCGCGAGCCTGGTCGGCCAGCTCGCCGGCGTGCAGCAGCGCCTTGGTGGGGATACATCCGTAGTGCAGGCAGGTGCCGCCGACCTTGTCCTTCTCGATCAGAGCGACGTCGAGACCCAGCTGCGAAGCGCGCAGGGCGGCGGCGTAGCCGCCGCTCCCGCCACCGAGGATCACTAGGTCGAAAACGGTGCTGGCGTCGTTCGCCACGTCACGTCCTCCATGCATGGGTGCGCCGGAGCCGGTCGACTGTGACCGGGCGGCTGTGCGTTCGGCCGCTGTACTGCTTCGGCCCTGTGGGTTGAGCGGGCCCCTGTCCTGCCGAGAACCCATCTTCGCACTTGTCGGGACCGGGCGGGACGCGGGGCCGGTGTGTGAGACGTCGGGAACGTCTCACACCGCCCCCGGCCTGCGCTCCAGCCTCCGTCCACCGGCACATCGGGCGGAGCTGATCGCTGAGGGCGAACACGGGCGCGGCCCGCTCCCCGGCCCGTCCGGCGCGCGGTCGCCCCCGGGCTCCGCACGCCCGGAGCCGGACGCGCGGGGGCCCTCCGCGCGGCTGTGGTGGCCGCGCGGAGGGCCCCCGCGTCACGTCCGGGACGCTCCGCGTCGTGCGGGGTGCGTCCGGCCGGTCAGCCCAGCTCGCCGTCGGCCGTGCGCTCGGCCAGCCGCACCAGCGTCCGGACCGCCGATCCGGTACCGCCCTTGGGCGTGTAGCCGAACGGCCCCGCCTCGTTGAAGGCCGGGCCGGCGATGTCCAGGTGCGCCCACGGCGTGCCGTCGGTGACGAACTCCTGCAGGAACAGGCCCGCCACCAGGCCGCCGCCCATGCGCTCGCCCATGTTGGCGATGTCGGCGACGGAGGAGTCCATGCCCTTGCGCAGCTCGGGCGGCAGGGGCATCTCCCAGGACTGCTCGCCGGCCTGGTCGGCCGTCTCGTGCACCTCGGCGCGGAAGGCGTCGTCGTTGGACATGACGCCGAACGTGCGGTTGCCGAGGGCCAGCACCATCGCGCCGGTCAGCGTCGCCACGTCCACCAGGGCGTCCGGGGACTCCTCGCAGGCGCGGGTCAGGGCGTCGGCCAGGACGAGCCGCCCCTCGGCGTCGGTGTTGAGCACCTCGACCGTCTTGCCGCTGTACATGGTCAGCACGTCGCCCGGGCGCATGGCGTCACCGGAGGGCATGTTCTCCGCGAGCGCCAGCCAGCCGGTGACGTTCACCTTGAGCCCCAGCCGTGCGGCGGCCACGACGGCGGAGAACACGGCGGCGGCGCCGCTCATGTCGCACTTCATCGTCTCGTTGTGACCGGCGGGCTTCAGCGAGATGCCGCCCGAGTCGTAGGTGATGCCCTTGCCGACGAGGGCGAGCGTCTTGGCCGCCTTCGCGTGGGTGTAGCTGAGCCGCACCAGGCGCGGCGGCCTGCCGGAGCCCTGGCCGACGCCCAGGATGCCGCCGTAGCCGCCCTTGGCGAGCGCCTTCTCGTCCAGGACCTCGACCTTCAGGCCGTGCTCCTTGGCGGCGTTCTGCGCGTGCGTGGCGAACGAGGCCGGGTGCAGGTCGTTCGGCGGGGTGTTGATCAGGTCCCGGGCGCGGGCGACCTCCTCCGCGAGCACGGCGGCCCGCTCGACGGCGGCCTTGTGGGCCTTGTCGCGCGGCTTGCCGCCGAGCAGCGTCACCTCGGCCAGCGGGGCGTTCGCCTCGTCCCGCGCGGAGTCCTTGGCCGACTTGCCGCCCTTGCCGGCCTTGGCACCGGACTTCGGGGCCTTCGCCGTGTTCTCGGTGTTCTCGGTGCCCCGGTAGGCGGTGAAGGAGTAGGCGCCCAGCAGCGCGCCCTCGGCGACCGCCGCGACCGCCTCGGCGCCGTCGGTGACGGGCAGGGCGAAGGCGGCTTTGCGCGTCCCGGTGAGCGCCCGGGCGGCGGCACCGGCGGCCCGGCGCAGCGTCTCGGGGGCGTAGCCGTCGCCCTCCACGGCGGGGTCGGCGGGGGCGGAACCGAGGCCCACGGCGAGCACCAGCGGCGCCTTCAGCCCGTCCGGCGCCGGGAGCTTGGTGGTCTCACCCTCGCCGCCGCTCGCGCCGAGCGTCTCCAGGACGGAGGCGAGCCGCCCGTCGAAGGCCTGGTCCACCGTCTCGGCACCCGGGGCGATGACCGGGGTGCCGGAGCCGTCGGCGCTTTTGGCGATACCGATGACGATGGCGTCCACGCGCGTCGTTGCGGCGGACGAGGTACTGAGGGTCAGAGCAGTCACGGTCCTGGCGATCCTGTTCGTCGGAGATTCGTGTGAATTCCCTGGGGGTCGGGTGACGTCGAGCCTACGCCTCACCCCGCCGCGCCGGGCGGGCGGCCGTGAACCGGCCGGGAAGCGCCGCCCTCCGCCCCGCCCCCGGACCCTCCGTCAGCCCAGCGCCAGGGTCAACAGCGCCGCGGTGGCGGCGCATTCGGCCAGCGCGCCGAAGACGTCACCGGTGACCCCGCCCAGCCGCCGTCGGCACCGCCGCAGCAACAGCTCGGCGGCGGCGAGGCCGACGAGCACGGCGGCGGCGCACCGCGACGCGGCCCCGAGCGCGGCGCCGCCGTCCCCGAGGTCGCCGAGCGCGCCGCCCGCGGCGGCCAGCGACGCCACCGCCGCGACGACGAGGGCGGCCCGCGCCCGGGGCACCGTTCCGGCCACCACGGCGCCCAGCCCCTCCGGTCGCGCCCCGGGCACCCCCCGCCGCGCGGCGAGCGTCAGGGCGGCGCGGGCGGCCGTGGCCGCCACGACGTAG
The DNA here is from genome assembly GCF_014779715.1 of Streptomyces chumphonensis. Lineage (GTDB taxonomy): Bacteria > Actinomycetota > Actinomycetes > Streptomycetales > Streptomycetaceae > Streptomyces > Streptomyces chumphonensis. The sequence continues at coordinate 468,646 of NZ_JACXYU010000001.1, read as the reverse complement.
CCCCAGGCGCCCGTCGGCCAGCTCCGCGCGTACAGCTCGGCGAGCACGGCGACCTGTCCCAGCAGCACCAGCAGCAGCGTGACGACCCCGAAGGGCCCGATGTCGGACCGCTTCATGACGGCCAGGGCGCCCTCGGCGTCCCGGCCGCTGCCCAGCCCGTCCGCCACGTCGGCCAGTCCGTCCAGGTGCAGCCCCCGCGTCAGCACGGCGGGGACGGCCACGGTGGCCACCGCCGCGGTGAGGGCTCCGGCGCCCAGCCCGAGCAGGGCCGCGCCCACGGCCCCGGCGGCCACGCCCACCACGACCCCGACGACCGGCGCCCACTGCATGCCCGCGCGGGCGGCGGCGCGGTCCCACCGCCGGACGGGGACGGGGAGCACGGTGAGGGTGCCGAAGGCGAATCGGAGTCCGTCCGTGGGACGCGGCGGTGTGTCGTTCATGGTCGGGACAGGCTAGCCGGGCGCGCCGTCGGACCCTGGGCCGATGGGTGAGTGGTGGAGCCGGGACATCGTGGACGCGGGCAAGCTGCCGCTGCTGCTGGCACTCGTCGCCTTCCTCGTGACGTTCCTCGTCACCCGCACGGTGACTCGGCTCATCCGGGCCGGTCACGGGCCCTTCCGCAACGTCGAGTCCGCCGGGGGCGTGCACATCCACCACGTCGTCCCGGGCGTGGTCCTCATGATGGTCGGCGGCTTCGGGGCGATGACCACCGCCCGTGAGCAGGAGATCGCACCGGTGCTCGCCGTGCTGTTCGGGGTGGGGGCCGGGCTCGTCCTGGACGAGTTCGCGCTGATCGTCTACCTGAGCGACGTCTACTGGACGGAGAACGGCCGCAAGAGCGTCGAGGCGGTCGTCCTCACCGCCGCGCTCCTCGGGCTGCTGCTCCTCGGCTACGCACCCTTCGGCACGGAGGAACTGACGCAGGAGCAGCGGGAGAACCGGGCGGAGCTGTTCTCCGTCGTCGGCGTCAACGTCCTGTGCGCGGCGGTCGCGCTGGTCAAGGGCCGGTTCGTGCTGGCGGTGCTGGGCGTGCTGGTCCCCTTCCTCGCGCTCTTCGCCGCGCTCCGCCTGGCCCGCCCCGAGTCGCCGTGGGCGCGGCGCGTGTACCGCCGTCGTCCGCGCGCCCTGGAGCGGGCGCGGCGGCGGGCCGCCCGGCACGACGCCCGGTGGGGCGCGCTCACGCGCCGCCTCCAGAACGCCCTCGGCGGCCGACCGTCCGCCTGACGCCTGACGCCTGACGCCTGACGCCGACGCCCGACGGCGGGGGGTCAGGTCGCGTCGAGCCCGGCGTCCGGCCCGGCGGGGGCGCCCACGGGCGCGTCGGCCGGGGCGTCGACGGGCAGTTCGGCGGCGAGCGCGGCGGCGGCCCGCACGAGCGGGAGCGCGAGCAGCGCCCCGGCGCCCTCGCCGACGGTCACGCCCTGGTCCAGCAGCGGGTCGAGCGCCATGCGGTCCAGGGCTCGGGCCTGGCCGGGCTCACCGCTGCGCTGCCCCGCCAGCCACCAGTCGGTGGCCCGGAACGCGACCCGCTGGGCGACCAGGGCGCAGGCGGCGGAGACGACGCCGTCGAGGATCACCGGCGTGCGGCGGACCGCCGACTGGAGCAGGAAGCCCGTCATCGCCGTGAGGTCCGCGCCGCCCGTGACGGCCAGCAGCCGCAGCGGGTCCCCCAGGGCGGGACGGGCGCGCCGCAGCCCGTCGCGGACGGCGGCGCACTTGCGCATCCACGCCAGGTCGTCGATCCCGGTGCCGCCCCGGCCGGTCACCACCGAGGCGTCCGTCCCGCACAGCGCGGCGACGAGGACGCCGGCGGCGGTCGTGCCGCCGACGCTCAGGTCGCCGAGCACGACGGCGTCGGTACCGGCGTCGGCCTCCTCGTCGGCGACGGCCATCCCCGCCCGGAACGCCCGCTCGGCCTCCTGCGCGGTGAGCGCGTCCTCGACGTCCAGCCGCCCGCTCCCGCGCCGGACCCGGTGGCGGGTCACCTCGGCGGGCAGCTCACCGGGGTCGCAGTCGAGCCCCATGTCGACGACCCGCACCGGCACGTCCGCCAGCCGGGCCAGGATCGCCGCCGCGCCGGTGCCGTCCAGCGCCGCCCGCACCAGCGTGTGGGCGGAGCCCGCCGGCCGGCCGGAGACCCCCAGCTCCGCGACGCCGTGGTCCCCGGCGAACACGACCATGCGGGGCCGCTCGACCGGGGCCACCGGCACCCGGCCCTGGGCCGCCGCGAGCCACACGCCGAGCTCGTCGAGCCGCCCGAGGGCGCCGCGCGGGGGCGCGGTGCGCAGCCGGCGCTCCTCCGCGTCCCGCCGGACGCCGCCGTCGGGCCGTTCGATGAGGTCGCCGAAGTCGTCCAGGTTGAGGCGGTCTTCGCTCATGGGGGCGAGGTTACCCGGCGCGGCGGACGCGTCGGCGGGCCCGGTGCCGGGGCGTCAGTCCGCACCCCGGAGCACGACCGCGTTCCCGGCGACGACGAGCAGGACGTGCTCGCACTCGGCGGCGAACGCGGCGTTCAGACGGCCCAGTTCGTCCCGGTACCGGCGGCCCGAGGCGGTCGCGGGGTGGACGCCCGATCCGACCTCGTTGCTCACGGCGACGACCGTGCGGGACGTCGCCCGCACCGCCCGCGTCAGCGCCTCGGTGCGCTCGGCGAGCCGGCGCGCGCCGCCGTTCTCCCACACGGTGTCGGACCAGGCGTCCACCGCGTCCATCGCGTGCGCCAACCACAGCGACAGGCAGTCGAGGAGCAGCGGCGGCCCGTCCTCGGCGAGCAGGGGCGTGAGGTCCCACGTCTCGACCGTGCGCCAGGACGCCGGGCGCCGCCGCCGGTGGGCGTCGACGCGCGCCGCCCAGTCCTCGTCGCCCTCCCGGGTGCCGCCGGTGGCGACGTAGACGACGTCCGGAGCCGCGGCCAGCCGCCGCTCCGCCTCCAGCGACTTCCCCGAGCGGGCCCCGCCCAGCACGAGCGTGCGGCGCGGCACGTCCGGCACGTCGTGGAAGGCGGCGGCGGCCAGCGTCGTGCCGTCCGGCTCGGCGCGGGTCCCGAGGGCGGCCAGCCGCCGGTGCAGCTCCGCCCCCGGGGGCACGGTGTGGTCCACGTGGACGGCCACGACGTCGGTCGCCGGTCCCACGGCGCCCGAGGCCCGCAGCCGGGCGAGGGCCTCGGGGCGGCCGAGGACGTCCAGCAGCACCAGGTCGTAGGGGGCCGGGGGCGCGCCCCCGCCCGCCGTGGCGGCGCCGGGCGGCAGGTAGAGCAGGCGCCGGCCGTCCGGGCCGGTGACGGCGTAGCCGGTGCCCGGTGTGTCCAGGGCGACGGCCCGCACGCGGTGCCCGCTGATCAGCGCGAGGTCCTGCCCGTCGGGGACGCGCACGGGCGCGGGCAGTCCGGCCGGCACCTCCATCGGGGGCCCGTCCTGCGGGTGGGACAGCAGGACCTGCCGGACGCCGTGCAGCGACCGGCCGGCGCGGGCGGCGGCGAACGCCGGGCCGGGCGTCAGGTCGATGAGCAGCGTGTCGTCCACCAGCACCGCGGTGGCGGCCCGCGCCCGGGGGCCGGTCGAGCTCGCGCACACGGCGCAGGGGCAGTGGGGGCGGGGGAGACCGGCCGGTGCGCCGGTGCCGAGCAGAGTGACGTCCACGCCTCGATCGTCTCGCGTCGGTCCGGGGACGGCACGGGGACCTCCGCCGTCGTCGTGCCGGGTTCGTCCGCCCGGCGGGGACTGCCCGCGTACGCTGCGGGCAGGATGCCCGTGATCTTCCGGCAATCTCCGAGCGCGCCCAGGAGGCGGACATGGCATGGACGTGGCAGTTCGAGACGGTCGACGGCAACCGGGTGGACCCACCGGTCGCCGTCGAGGACTTCTCCACCCAGGGCGACGCCGAGTCCTGGGTGGGAGAGACCTGGAAGGAGCTGCTGGACGGCGGCGTCGACCAGGTCCGGCTCCTGGAGGACGGCACCGAGGTCTACGGCCCCATGAGCCTGCACGCCGCCGCCGAGTAGCCGGGGGCGCCCGTCCGGGCTTCACGCGTCCCCGGCTCCCCGGCGGCGGCCTCACGCCTCCCCGAGGGTCACGGTGGCCCGCTCCCGGGCTCCGCCCCGGCGGACCGTGACGGCCACGCGGTCGCCGGGGCTGTGCCCGGCCAGGGCCTCCGCGAGGCCGACGACGTCGGTGATCTCGTCCTCGTCGACCCGCACGATGAGGTCCCCGGGGCGCAGCCCCGCCGCGTCCGCCGGCCCGTCCCCGGTCACGTCGACGACCGACACGCCCGCGGGCTGGAAGTCGTCACCCAGCACGGTGCGCACGGTGACGCCCAGCGCCGCCCTGTCGGGGTCGACGACCTCGCCGTGCCGGATCATCTGGCCCGCCAGGTCGCGCACCGTCGACGCCGGGATGGCGAAGCCGATCCCCGGCGCCGGAGCCGCGCCGAACTGCGGGTCGCGCGCCGCCAGCGTCGGGATGCCGATGACCCGGCCCGCGAGGTCGACGAGCGCGCCGCCGCTGTTGCCCGGGTTGATCGCGGCGGACGTCTGCACCATGTTCCCGATGGTGGCCCGCCCCTCGCCCTCGCTCACCGAGCGGCCCACCGCCGAGACGATGCCCTGGGTGACGCTGGAGGACAGGCCCAGCGGGTTGCCCATGGCCAGCACGATCTGCCCGACCCGCACCTTCGCCGAGTCCCCGAACACCGCCGGGTGCAGCGCGCGCGGGGGATCGGTCAGCCGGATGACGGCCAGGTCCTGGTCCTCGTAGGCGGCGACCAGCTCCGCCTTCAGCGGACGGCCGCCGGTGGCCAGACCGACCTCGAAGCTCCCGGCGTCCGCCACCACGTGGGCGTTGGTGACGATGTGGCCCTGATCGTCGTAGACCACGCCCGAGCCGAGCTGCTCCTCGGTGGTGATCTGGACGACGGACGGCAGGACGTCCCGCACGACGCGCTGGTAGCGCTCCTGGAGCGCGTCCGGATCCGTCGGGTCCGGCGGGTCCGGGCGTTCCGTGGACGCGCCGGGGGTGGACGGGGCGGGCGCGGGGGCACCGGAGGCACGGCGCGCCGAGGGGTCGCTCCCCTCGACGCCCGCGCAGCCCGCCAGCAGCGCACCCGTGCACAGCGCGGCGGCGCAGCGGACGACGGACCGGCGTGCGGGGGAGCGGACCAGGGCAACCGTCATGAGCGGATTGTCGCCTCGGCGCCCCCTCGCCCGCCCGGAGAGCGCGGCCGAACGGCGGGCCCGCCCCTCTTGCTCGGCCGTGGCCCCCCCGCGCACGCGAGGGCGCCGGGGCCACACCCCGGGAGGGGGTGGCCCCGGCGCCCTCGTCAGGGATGCCGGGTGCGCGCCGGGCGGCACGTCACGGGTTCGGGAACAGCCCGTCCTCGGTGAGCATCGCGCGGACCTCGTCGATCGTCGCCTCGCGTTCGGGGAGGATCAGCTCGGACGGCTCCAGCGCGTCGTCCGGCAGCGGTGTACCGAGCCGGTGGACGGCGTCGAGCAGACCCAGCAGCGTGCGGCGGAACCCCGCCTCGTCGCCGCTGTCGAGCTCCCGCTGCAACTCGTCGTCCAGCTTGTCCAACTCCGCCAGGTGGTTGTCGTCGAGCTTCACCTGGCCTTCCCCCATGATCCGTACGATCACGTCGCGCTCCTTCGTGCGGGGCCCGCGGCCGTCACTGCTTGTCGAACCGGGGGGCGTCCTGCTGGGACTGCCCCTGACCGGTGCCGGGGGCGCCGCCCTCGATGGCCTGCTGGCCACCGCCGGAGCCGCCCGACAGCTCGGCCTTCATCCGCTGGAGCTCCAGCTCCACGTCGGAGCCGCCGGAGATGCGGTCCAGCTCCGCGCTGATGTCGTCCTTGGCGGTGCCCGTCGGGTCGTCCAGCGCGCCCGACGCCAGCAGCTCGTCGATCGCGCCCGCCCGGGCCTGGAGCTGCGCCGTGCGGTCCTCCGCCCGCTGGACGGCCAGCCCGACGTCGCCCATCTCCTCCGAGATGCCGGTGAACGCCTCACCGATCCGCGTCTGCGCCTGGGCCGCCGTGTACGTGGCCTTGATCGTCTCCTTCTTCGTGCGGAAGGCGTCGACCTTCGCCTGGAGCCGCTGCGCCGCCAGGGTGAGCTTCTCCTCCTCGCCCTGCAGGGTCTGGTGCTGCGTCTCCAGGTCCGTGACCTGCTGCTGCAGCGCCGCCCTGCGGGTGAGCGCCTCTCGGGCCAGGTCCTCCCGGCCGAGCGACAGCGCCTTCCTGCTCTGCTCCTCCAGCTTCCCGGACTGCTGGTTCAGCTGGTTGAGCTGCAACTCCAGGCGCTTGCGTGACGTGGCCACGTCGGCCACGCCGCGGCGCACCTTCTGCAGCAGCTCCAACTGCTTCTGGTAGGAGTAGTCGAGCGTCTCGCGCGGGTCCTCGGCCCGGTCCAGGGCCTTGTTGGCCTTCGCGCGGAACAGCATCCCCATCCGCTTCATGACACCGCTCATGGGCCTCGCGCGCCCCCTTCGGACTGTTCGCCTCGGCATCCCTACAGAACCCACAGTACGGGCCCTGCTTCCATTACCGCACCGTGCGCGCCCCGATGCGCTCCTTCTCCGGGACGATCGTGGCGCCGGTGCCTCCCGCCAGGGGTGGAGACGCCCGAAAGGGGGTCGACCGTTGCGGCGGAGGCGAAAGATCCGCCCCGTCGCACCGGGGGAGGGTCACCGTTGCGGGATCGTTCCCCGTGCGGGTGGGGGACACACCCACGCACACCGTAGGCTGGGACACGTGTTCCGAAGCCGTTCCAAGGAAGCTCAGTCCCCGGCCACCGAGCCGGTCGAGGATCTGACCCCGCAGCGCGACCCGCAGGCGCCCAAGGGCCGTCCCACGCCCAAGCGGCGCGAGGCGCAGGCGCAGCGCCGCTCGATCTCCAAGCCGCCGGCCGACCGCAAGGAGGCCGCCAAGCGGGCCCGCGAGGCGCGCCGGGCCGACATGGCCCGGCAGCGCCAGGCGCTCGCCACCGGTGACGAGCGCTACCTCCCGCTGCGTGACCGGGGCCAGCCGCGCCGGTTCGCCCGCGACTTCATCGACTCCAAGTGGCACGTCGCGGAGTTCTTCCTGCCCATCGCCGTGCTCATCCTGATCCTGAGCATCGTGCCCAGCGTCCAGGCGAAGAACATCTCGCTGGTGCTGTGGATGGGCGTCATCGCGATGATCGTCGTCGACTCGGTGCTCACCGCGCGCCGCCTGAAGAAGGCCCTGCGGGAGCGCTTCCCCGACGAGAACCTGCGCGGCGTCACCATGTACGCCATCATGCGCACCCTCCAGATGCGGCGGATGCGGCTGCCCAAGCCGCAGATCGCCCGTGGCGAGTCGCCGCGCCGCTGATGGCCGTTCCCACTCAGGCGTTCGGTGCCGACGGACGTCTGCCCGGCGACGCCACGGCGCTGCGTGACCTCGTGGAACGCACGCTCGTCTCCCGCCGGCTCGACGCCGAGCTGGCGGCCCGCTTCCCGGTGGGCCGACGCCTGCGCGTGCTGGACGTGGGTGCCGGTGAGGGTGCGCAGACGCTGCGGCTGGCCCGTCTCGGCCACGAGGTCACCGGACTCGATCTCGACCCCCGCATGCTGCGGTCGGCCCGGGACGCGCTGGAGTGCGAGCCGCCGGGTGTGCGTCGGCGCGTGCGGCTCCTCACCGGGGACGCCCGGGCGACCGGCGCGCTGTTCCGGCCCGGGACGTTCGACGCCGTCCTGTGCCACGGCGTGCTCATGTACGTCGAGGAGCCGGGCCCGCTGCTGGCGGGACTGGCCCGGGTGCTGGCCGCCGGCGGTCTGCTGTCCCTGCTGGTGCGCAACGCCGACGCACTGGCCGTGGGGCCGGGGCTGGCGGGTGACTGGGCGGGCGCGCTGACCGCGTTCGACGATCCGCACTGCACCGACCACGTCGGCGTGGCGGCGCGGGCCGACCGGCTCGGTGCGCTGACGGCGGCCCTCGCCGGCACCGGGGTGCCCCTGCGGACCTGGTACGGCGTGGGGGTGTTCACCGGCCACCGGACGGAGCCCGGCCCCGCGCCGCACCGGCAGCCGTCGGAGGGGGAGCTGGAGCCGCTGCTGGCGGCGGAGGAGCGCGCGGGGGCCACCGACCCCTACCGGTCCGTCGCCCCGCTCCTCCACCTCTGCGCGACGCGCGACTGACCCGGCCCGCGGGTTCGGCGCGGCGCCGCACGCCCGGGTCCCGCACGCCGAGCCCCGGGTGGCTCCGCGCGGAGCCACCCGGCGCCGTCAGCGGCCGGTGGGGAGGGTCACGGCAGGGCGAGCATGCGCTCCAGCGCCAGCTTGGCGAACTTCTCCGTCTCGGGGTCGACCCGGATGCGGTTGACGACCGTGCCGGCCGCCAGCGACTCCAGCGCCCACACCAGGTGCGGCAGGTCGATGCGGTTCATCGTCGAGCAGAAGCACACCGTCTTGTCGAGGAAGGCGATCTCCTTGCCCTCGGCGGCGTAGCGGTCGGCCAGCCGCCGCACGAGGTTCAGCTCCGTGCCGATCGCCCACTTCGACCCGGCGGGCGCCGCGTCGAGGGTCTTGATGATGTACTCCGTCGAGCCGACGAAGTCGGCGGCGGCGACGACCTCGTGCTTGCACTCCGGGTGCACCAGCACGTTCACTCCGGGCATCCGCGCGCGCACGTCGTTGACCGAGTCCAGCGAGAACCGGCCGTGCACGGAGCAGTGGCCGCGCCACAGGATCATCTTCGCGGCGCGCAGTTCCTCGGTGCTCAGCCCGCCGTTCGGCCTGTGCGGGTTGTAGACGACGCAGTCCTCCAGGGACAGGCCCATGTCGCGCACGGCGGTGTTGCGCCCGAGGTGCTGGTCGGGCAGGAAGAGGACCTTCTCGCCGTTCTCGAAGGCCCAGTCCAGGGCGCGGCGGGCGTTGGAGGAGGTGCAGATCGTGCCGCCGTGCCGACCGGTGAACGCCTTGATGTCCGCCGAGGAGTTCATGTAGGAGACGGGCACGGTGACGTCGGCCACCCCGGCCTCGCCCAGCACGTCCCAGCACTCGGCGACCTGCTCCGCCGTGGCCATGTCGGCCATCGAGCAGCCGGCCGCCAGGTCGGGGAGGACGACCTGCTGGTCGTCGGAGGTGAGGATGTCGGCCGACTCGGCCATGAAGTGCACACCGCAGAAGACGATGTACTCCGCCTGCGGACGGGCGGCGGCGTCCTTGGCCAGCTTGAAGGAGTCGCCCGTGACGTCGGCGAACTGGATGACCTCGTCGCGCTGGTAGTGGTGGCCGAGCACGAAGACGCGCTCACCGAGCGCCTCCTTGGCCGCACGGGCGCGGGCCACCAGGTCGGGGTCCGAGGGTGCGGGGAGGTCGCCGGGGCACTCGACGCCGCGTTCGCTCCTGGGGTCGGCCTCCCGGCCGAGGAGCAGCAGGGCCAGCGGCGTGGGCTGGACGTCCAGCGGCTGTGCTGCGTTCACGTTGTTCACTCCTCTTGGCGAAACCGGGCGCCTCGGAAGCTGACGGCACGCACCCTTGGCTCAGAGCGGCCCCCGGGAGGGGGAGGCTCATGTCACTTCACCGTTTCTCGTCTATCTGACGTTATTATGATAGCTCCTTCGCGTCAGGGTGACGATGCCCGGCCCCGCGATGTGACGCACACCCCGCCCCGATCGGCGTCCGCTCCCCGCACGACCGTGACCGTCCCCCCTGCGGTGTGCGAGCATGAAGGCGGAATAAGCGGAACAAGAACGACCCCGGCACCGGAATGAATCCGGGGGCCCGCCTGTTCCCCAGGTGGCAGAGCAGTCCGTACAACCCGGGAGAGAAGCAGATGTCCGTATCGGACGAGACCGCTACGACGACTGACGGCATCATCCTGTCCGACGCCGCCGCGGCGAAGGTCAAGGGCCTGCTGGAGCAGGAGGGCCGGGACGATCTGGCGCTGCGCGTCGCTGTTCAGCCGGGTGGCTGCTCCGGTCTGCGGTACCAGCTCTTCTTCGACGAGCGCTCGCTCGACGGAGACGTCGTCAAGGACTTCGACGGGGTGAAGGTCGTGACCGACCGCATGAGCGCCCCCTACCTCGGCGGTGCCTCGATCGACTTCGTCGACACCATCGAGAAGCAGGGCTTCACCATCGACAACCCCAACGCCACCGGCTCCTGCGCCTGCGGCGACTCCTTCAGCTGAGCCCGAGCCGCACCGCGGCCGCGTCGGCAGGACACGAAGGGCGGTGCCCCTCCCACGGGAGGGGCACCGCCCTTCGTGCGTCCGCGCCCGCTCAAGGAGGGCGTCGGACGGCTCAGCGGCGCGGCACGGGATCACCCTCCGCGTCCACGACCCTCCGGTCCCCGACCGGCTTCTCCAGTGCGATGTCCACGCTCATCTCCTGGGCGAGCATGATGCACGGTCGTCCCGAGTCGTCCGGCTCCTCCGCCACGCTCACGCGCACCTCGCCGCCCGTCTCCCGCGCGACCCCGGAGTACGTGCCGCACACGCCCCCCGTGAAGCGCACGGTCAGCTCGCGGTCCGAGGCCGCGTAGGCATCCACCGCCAGGCCCGCCCGGGGCGGGTCGGCCGGTTCCGGGTCCGCCCGGCCGGGCTCGGCGGGCGTGGACGTGGCGTCGTCGGGGCGCCCCGGCGCGGCCGGATCGACGGGGGCCGCGTGCCCGGTGGTCACGTCCGCCGGGTCCAGCGCGGGGAAGGCGAGCGTGCGGCCGTCCCCGCCCCCCTCCGCGAGCCGGAACAGCCAGGACGGCACCAGCACCGTCCGCCCCCGCGAGAGCTGGGCACTCAGCCCGAACGTGGCGCCGGTGACGACCGGCTCCTCCTCGCCGCCCGGCGGTCGCACCGGCTGCGCGGGGCACGGCGCCGTGACGCAGTGGACGGTCGTGGGCACCCCGCGTGCGCTCATCACCCGGAGCGTCTCGGCGGCGTCCATGACCGGGTAGGTGGCCAGCGGCTCGGCGGCGCCCAGGTGCCCGGCCGCCCGGACCACCCGGCCGTCCGCCCCGACCGTGACCGTGGTCCGGCGGCCCTGTGTGGGCAGGTCCCGGACGGCCGGGTCGACGCCCACCGTGCGCAGCGACCCCGTCGTCTCCCCGGCGTCGGTGGCACCCCCGGCCACGCCGGCGGCCTCCAGGACGGGCGCGGCGATCTCCTCGGCCTCCTCCTTCGTGACCGGAGGGGTGATCGGCGCGGCGGGCGCCCTCCCGGGCCGGGCGTCACCGTCGAACGGCGGCGCATCCGGCTCCCGTCCGCCCTCGGGCGGCCCGCCCAGGTCGTCGCTCGGCGCCGCGTAGTGGACGAACGACCAGGCCGCCCCGTCGCTCGCCGCGACCCGCAGCGCGGGACCCATGCCGTCGGTGCCGTCGGCGGCGACCCACGCGCCGTCCTGCCGGCGCGGCTGCGCGGTGATGCCGAGCGCACGCGCCAGCGCGGTCACGGTCTCCTCGTCCGCGCTGTCGTCGGTGCGGTACACGGCCGCGCGGTCCGGCCCGTCGGGCAGGTCGCCCTCGGCGCGGTACGCGGGGACCCGCTCCGCCGACTCCCGCGCCGGGTAGGCGTCCAGCACCAGGGGATCGGCGTCGCCCGGCGCGGCGGCGTCCGGCGTCCCGCGCTCACCGCGCCCGCCGTCGCCGACGGCCACGAGGGTGCCGCCCCCGGCCAGCAGGACGGCGACCGTGACCGCGAGGGCGGCCAGCCGTCCGCGGCCGGGGCCGACCGGTGCGTCGTCCGCCCGCGGGCCCGTCTCCACCGTGCTCACCGCATCGCTCCTTCGGCGTCGCCGTCGTGCTGACGCGGATGGGACGGGGCGGGAGCGCTTCCGGTTCCGTGCACGTGTCGTGCCGGGGGTCAGTCCCCGTAGTCGGACATGCCCTCCACGAGTCGGGTGGACCGGTCGGGCACCCGGACGCCGTGCAGCGGCTCGGCCGCCGCACGGGTGCGGACGGACGCCTTGGTGCCGGAGGTCCAGCGCCCGGCCATGCGGGCGCAGTCGCCGCGCAGCTCGTCGAGGGATTCCGGCTCGGGGGAGCCGGTGGTCGTGGAGGCACCGCTGTCGTGGGTCATGGGTCGACGTTAGCGAGGGATCCACCGCCGAGTAAGACCTACTTTCGGGTAGTAACCGCCGGTAGGTACACGTGCCGCGATGTTCGCTCGAACGGGTAGCGTGAGTCTGCCGTCCTTACGCCTCCGCCCCGACAGGAGCAGCCCGCCGTGCGCATCGCCGTCTCCGGTTCCATCGCCACCGATCACCTGATGACGTTCCCCGGCCGCTTCGCGGACCAGCTGGTCGCGGACCAGCTGCACACCGTCTCGCTGTCGTTCCTCGTCGACACCCTCGACGTGCGCCGGGGCGGCGTCGCCGCCAACATCTGCTTCGGCATGGGCCAGCTCGGGGCCCGCCCGGTGCTCGTCGGCGCCGCCGGAGGGGACTTCGCCGAGTACCGCTCCTGGCTGGACCGGCACGGCGTCGACACCGGCTCCGTGCGCATCTCCGACGTGCTGCACACCGCCCGGTTCGTCTGCACCACCGACACGGACCACAACCAGATCGGCTCCTTCTACACCGGGGCGATGAGCGAGGCCCGCCTCATCGAGCTCCAGTCCGTGGTCGACCGGGTCGGTGCGCTGGACCTCGTGCACATCGGCGCGGACGACCCCGAGGCGATGTTCCGGCACACCGAGGAGTGCCGCAGCCGGGACATCCCCTTCGCCGCCGACTACTCGCAGCAGCTCGCCCGGATGGAGGGCGAGGAGATCCGCGACCTCACCGACGGCGCCGCCTACCTCTTCGCCAACGAGTACGAGACGGCGCTCATCGAGCGGAAGACGGGCTGGTCGGCGGACGAGGTGCTGTCCCGCGTCGGCACCCGCGTCACCACGCTCGGCGCGCGCGGGGTGCGGATCGAGCGCGCGGGCGAGCCCGTGATCGAGGTCGGCTGCCCGGAGGAAGAGAAGAAGGCCGACCCGACGGGCGTGGGCGACGCCTTCCGCGCCGGCTTCCTCTCCGGCCTCGCCTGGGGCGTCAGCCTGGAGCGGTCGGCCCAGGTCGGCTGCATGCTCGCGACGCTCGTCATCGAGACCGTCGGCACGCAGGAGTACGCCCTCAGCCGCAGCCACTTCATGGAGCGTTTCACCAAGGCCTACGGGGCGGACGCCGCCGCCGAGGTCCAGGCCCACATCCGCTGACGCCGGCCGGTCCGCCCGGTCCGCCGTTGCTAGCGGCGGCGGACCCGGTAGGCCGTGCCCTCGGCGCCCAGGTACTCCTGGTCCCGCATGTGGCACCAGGCGGGGATGTCCAGGCCGGCGGCCTCGTCGTCCGAGAGCACGGTGACCACGCCGCCGACCGGCACCCGGTCGATGACCTTCGCCAGCTCGATCACCGGGATCGGGCAGCGCTTGCCGAGCGCGTCCACCGTGAGGGAGTCCGCTTCGCCGTGCGCCCGCTCCGGCCCGGCCTCGTGGGGCGCGAGGTGGCCCCGCACCGAGCGGACGACCCCGGGCAGGGCGTCGAGGAAGGCGTCCACCTCCCGTGCCGTCGTCCCCCGGGGGAGTGAGAGCCGGACGTTCCCCTCCGACAGCACGCCCATGGCCCGCAGCACGTGGCTGGGCGTCAGGGTGCTGGACGTGCACGAGGACCCGGAGGAGACGGAGAACCCGACGGCGTCGAGCGCGTGGAGCAGCGCCTCCCCGTCGGCGTAGAGGCAGGAGAAGGTGACGAGGTGGGGCAGCCGCCGCAGCGGGTCGCCGACCACCTCGACGTCCGGCACCGCCTCCGGCACGACCCGCCGGACGCGGTCCACCAGCGGACGCAGCCGCTCGGCCTCGGCCGCCGCCTCGGCCTGGACGGCCCGCAGGGACGCGGCGGCGGCGACGATCGCCGGCAGGTTCTCGAAGCCGGGCGAGCGACCCGACTCGCGTTCGTCACCCGGGCCCTGCGGCGCGAAGCGGACGCCCTTGCGCACCGCGAGCAGCCCCACCCCGCTCGGCCCGCCCCACTTGTGGGCGCTGGCCGCCAGCATCGACCACTCCCCGCCGACCTGACCCCACGGCAGGGACTGGGCGGCGTCGACGAGCAGCGGTACGCCCGCCTCGCGGCAGGCGGCGGCCACGTCCCCGACCGGCTGCACGGTCCCCACCTCGTGGTTGGCGGACTGGAGGCAGGCCAGCGCGGTGGCCCCGCCGCCGGACGCCGGCCCCCCGGCGGTGCCGCGGCCCTCCGACGGAGCAGTGGGGCCACCCGTGCGGAGCAATTCCGCGAACTCCTCGGCCACGACGCGCCCGGTGCGGTCGACCGGCACCTCGGCGACCGTGCCGCCCGCCGCCTCGTGGTGGGCGGCGGCGTGCAGCACCGCCGAGTGCTCGACCGCCGAGACCACCAGGTGCCGGCCCACCCGGCGCCGTCCGGCCAACGCGCCGGCGACGGCGGTGTGCAGCGCGTGCGTGCCCGAAGGGGTGAAGACCAGCTCGTCGGGACGGCAGCCCACGGCCTCGGCGGCCGTCTCGCGGGCGGCGTCCAGCAGCAGACGCGCCCGGCGTCCCTCGCGGTGCAGCCGGGCCGGGTCGGCCCAGCCCTCGTCCAGCGCGGCCAGCAGGGCCTGCCGGGCCAGGGGGTGCAGGGGGGCGGCGGAGGCGGCGTCGAAGTAGGGCACAGGGGAACGCTAGCGCGTCCCGGCGCGGCCTCCGCGCTCCGGCGGACCGGGGCATTCCACCCCATCGGACGGCGGGTCGGCGCGTTAGCCCCCCTCCCCGCACGGGCTCAGATCGTGTCCAGTAGGGTTTGGTCCGCATAAACATCCAAACCCTGCCCGCACCAGGGCCGGAGCCCGGTCACCCAGGTCCGCGCCCGGCTGAGCGGGCGAGACTCTCGGGAAGGCGCTACGTGAGTCCCAACGGCTCCGACCGCTCGTCGCGGCGCCCGATGCGGCGGATGCTGCCGCCGGCGCTGACCGCGGCCCTGGTCCTGGCGACCGCCACCGGTTGCACTTCAGAGGACCTCCCCCGCCTCGGCATGCCCACCCCCGTCACGGAGGAGGCGCCGCGCATCCTCTCCCTGTGGCAGGGGTCCTGGGCCGCCGCGCTCGCCGTAGGCGTGCTGGTGTGGGGCCTGATCCTGTGGAGCGTCATCTTCCACCGGCGCTCCCGCACCAAGGTCCAGGTGCCGACGCAGACCCGGTACAACATGCCCATCGAGGCGCTGTACACCGTGGTCCCGCTCATCATGGTCTCGGTGCTCTTCTACTTCACGGCGCGTGACGAGTCCGAGCTGCTGGAGACCTCGGACAAGCCGGACCACGTCGTCAACGTGGTCGGCTACCAGTGGAGCTGGGGCTTCAACTACCTCGAGGACGTCGACGGCGACGTCTCCACCGACAACCGGGACGCCGCCGAACTCAACGGCATCCCGGACCGGATGATGGAGGCGGTCCCCGAGGGTGCCGAGGGCGTGCACGTCGCCGGCACCCCGGCCGACAGGAACCCGCAGACCGGCAACCCGGGCCCCACGCTGTGGCTGCCCAAGGGCGAGTCCGTGCAGTTCATCCTCACGTCGCGGGACGTCATCCACTCCTTCTGGGTGGTGCCGTTCCTGATGAAGCAGGACGTGATCCCCGGCCACACCAACGTCTTCGAGGTGACCCCCAACAAGGAGGGCACCTTCCTGGGCAAGTGCGCCGAGCTGTGCGGCACGGACCACGCCCGGATGCTGTTCAACGTCAAGGTCGTCTCTCCTGAGCGCTACCAGCAGCACCTGGAGGAACTGGCCGAGCAGGGCAACACCGGCTATCTGCCCGCGGCCATCGAGCAGTCGGAAGCGGCCGAGAATGCGGAGACGAACAACCCGTGAGCATCCTCAACGAACCTCAGGGTGCCGACGCGGCAGACGACTCGTATGAGAACGAGCTGCCCGTGCGGCGCAAGCAGCCCGGCAACGTCGTGGTCAAGTGGCTGACGACCACCGACCACAAGACGATCGGCACGCTCTACCTCGTCACGTCGTTCGTCTTCTTCATCATCGGCGGCGTCATGGCCCTGGTCATGCGCGCCGAGCTGGCCCGCCCCGGCAGCCAGCTGGTGTCGAACGAGCAGTTCAACCAGCTGTTCACCATGCACGGCACGGTCATGCTCCTCATGTTCGCCACCCCGCTCTTCGCGGGCTTCGCGAACTGGATCATGCCGCTCCAGATCGGCGCGCCCGACGTGGCGTTCCCGCGGCTGAACATGCTGGCCTACTGGTTCTACCTGTTCGGCTCCTCCATCGCGGTCGCCGGCTTCCTCACGCCGAACGGCGCCGCCAGCTTCGGTTGGTTCGCCTACACCCCGCTGTCCAGCGTGGAGCACTCGCCGGGTGTCGGCGCCGACATGTGGATCATGGGCCTCGCGCTCTCCGGCTTCGGCACGATCCTCGGTGCGGTCAACTTCATCACCACGATCATCTGCATGCGCGCTCCGGGCATGACGATGTTCCGCATGCCGATCTTCACCTGGAACGTCCTGCTCACCGGTGTGCTGGTGCTGCTGGCCTTCCCGGTGCTGGCCGCCGCGCTGTTCGGACTGATGGTGGACCGTGTCTTCGGGGCGCACATCTTCGACCCGGCCAACGGCGGGGCGCTGCTGTGGCAGCACCTGTTCTGGTTCTTCGGCCACCCCGAGGTGTACATCATCGCGCTGCCGTTCTTCGGCATCGTCTCCGAGGTCATCCCGGTCTTCTCGCGCAAGCCGCTGTTCGGCTACGTCGGCCTCATCGGCGCGACGATCGCCATCGCGGGCCTGTCGGTGACGGTGTGGGCGCACCACATGTACGTCACCGGCGGGGTGTTGCTGCCGTTCTTCTCCTTCATGACGTTCCTCATCGCCGTTCCGACCGGCGTGAAGTTCTTCAACTGGATCGGCACGATGTGGAAGGGGTCGCTCAGCTTCGAGACCCCGATGCTGTGGACCATCGGCTTCCTCATCACGTTCCTCTTCGGCGGTCTGACGGGCGTCATCCTGGCCTCGCCGCCGATGGACTTCCACGTCTCCGACTCCTACTTCGTGGTGGCCCACTTCCACTACGTGGTGTTCGGCACCGTGGTGTTCGCGATGTTCGCCGGCTTCCACTTCTGGTGGCCGAAGTTCACCGGCAAGATGCTGGACGAGCGCCTGGGCAAGATGACGTTCTGGACGCTGTTCGTCGGCTTCCACGGCACCTTCCTAGTGCAGCACTGGCTCGGCGCCGAGGGCATGCCCCGCCGGTACGCCGACTACCTGGCGGCCGACGGCTTCACCGCGCTGAACACGATCTCGACGATCAGCTCGTTCCTCCTCGGCGCCTCGATGCTGCCGTTCTTCTACAACATCTGGAAGACGGCCAAGTACGGCGAGAAGATCGAGGTCGACGACCCGTGGGGGTACGGCCGCTCGCTGGAGTGGGCGACGTCCTGCCCGCCGCCGCGGCACAACTTCCTCACCCTGCCGCGGGTGCGGTCGGAGTCCCCGGCCTTCGACCTGCACCACCCGGAGATCGCGGCGATCGACCAGTTGCAGAACCACGCCGCGGAGGAAGCCGTGGTGGCGGGCTCCGTCACCGGCGGCTCCGAGGGTGAGAAGGAGACCGGCAAGTGAAGATCCAGGGCAAGATGTTCATCTGGCTGGCCCTCTTCATCCTGGCCATCGCCGTCGTCTACGGCATGTGGTCGAAGGAGCCGGTCGGCACCACCGCGCTGTTCATGGCGTTCGGCCTGTCCATCATGGTCGGCTACTACCTCGCCTTCACCGCGCGCCGCGTGGACACCGGGGCGCAGGACCGCGAGGACGCCGACGTCGCCGACGACGCCGGTGAGCTGGGGTTCTTCAGCCCGCACAGCTGGCAGCCGCTGGCGCTCGGCGTGGGCAGCGCGTTCGCCTTCATGAGCGTGGTGTTCGGCTGGTGGCTGATGTGGATCTCGGCGCCCGTCATCCTCGTCGGGATCTTCGGCTGGGTGTTCGAGTACTACCACGGTGAGGGTCAGAACCAGTAGGGCCGCCGCCGTGTGACACACACGGTCCGCAAGTCAAGGGTCATCCCCGGAGTGTCCTCCGGGGATGACCCGTTTGTACGTACTGAACGCGCCCGTTCTGCCCACTATTCATACTTTTTACTGCATGAGGCACGGGACGCATGGATCGCAACGAATCACGCGAAGCGGCGCGGTGCTGCTGGCGTCGGCGGTGGTGCTGACGGCCTGCGGAGACTCCTCCCATCCGTTGGGCGGGAAGCCGTACGACGCCGCCGACCAGGTCGCCGTCAGCGCGGACACCGAGGGACGCGGTGCCGTCGACGCCGGGAAGCCGCTGGAGGTCACCGCCACGGGGGAGGAGGGCCGGATCACGGACGTGCTCGTCGTCGACACGGAGGGCCGCTACGTCCGCGGCGAGCTCAGCGCCGACGGGAGCCGATGGCGCAGTACGACGCCCCTGGTCGCCGGCGCCGAGTACACCGTGAAGGTCAGTACCGAGAACGAGGACGGCCACGCCGGACGGACGGACCGCACGTTCACCACCCGGAAGGCGCCCGAGGAGCACCGGCTCGACGTGACGTTCGGCCCGGAGGCCGGGACGTACGGCGTCGGGCAGCCCCTCACCGCCGAACTGAGCAAGCCCGTCGACGAGAACGCCCAGCGGCGCATCGTCGAGCGGGCCCTGCGGGTCACCTCCACCCCGAAGGTCACCGGTTCCTGGCACTGGGTGGACGGCAAGAAACTGCACTACCGCCCGAAGGAGTACTGGCCCACCAACGCCGAGATCACCGTGGAGAGCCGGCTGCGGGGGGTGCGGGTGCGCAAGAACCTCTACGGCGCCGCCACCGAGAAGCTCGAACTGAAGACCGGGGACCGGGTGGAGGCCGTCGCGGACGCCGCGTCGCTCCAGATGACCGTCAAGCGCGACGGGAAGGTCGTCAACACCTTCCCCATCACCACCGGCAAGGCCGGGTTCCGCACCCGCAACGGCGTCAAGGTGATCCTCGGCCGCCAGTCCTTCGTCCGGATGACCAGCACGAGCATCGGCATCGCGCCGGGCAGCTCGGAGTCCTACGACCTGCCGGTGCACTGGGCCACCCGGCTGACGTGGAGCGGTGAGTACGTGCACGCGGCGCCCTGGTCGTCGGGCTCGCACGGCTACGCCAACGTCAGCCACGGCTGCACGGGGATGAGCACCGCGAACGCCGAGTGGTTCTTCAACAACGTGCGGCAGGGCGACCTGGTGACCCACGTCAACACCGAGGGGACCGACATGCCCGCCTTCGGCAACGGGTTCGGCGACTGGAACCTCTCCTGGAAGGAGTGGCGCGAGGGCAGCGCCCTGCACAACCCCCGCAACTCGGGGGACACCGACGACCCGGAAGAACGCGAGAGCGCCGAGGCCCCGGACACCTCCGAGGCCGCCGCGAGCGGCGGCGGGGCGGGGCGTCTGCGCCCCACCGCGTGAGCGGCACGGCGGACGGGCGGGGTGCCTCTGCGGCACCCCGCCCGTCCGCCGTCGGGGCCGTCGTCGGCGGCGGGTACGGCCCGGGGGGCCCGGGGGGCTCAGCCCGCGTGCTGGGCCGTCCGCTCCCGCAGGAGGCCCGCCAGTCCGTCCGCCAGGGCCACCGGGTCCACCGGGTGCGCGGTGACGGCGTCGGCGCGGCTCCAGGTGGCCAGCCAGGCGTCCTGCCGCCGCCCGATGAGCAGCAGCACCGGCGGGCAGTCGAAGATCTCGTCCTTGATCTGGCGGCACACGCCCATCCCGCCCGCCGGCGTGGCCTCGCCGTCCAGCACGCAGGCGTCGATCCCGCCGGCGTCCAGCGCGGCGATCACGGCCGGCAGCGTCGCGCACTCCAGGTACTCCACCGACGGCGCGTCCGCCGCGGGCCGCCGTCCGACCGCCAGCCGCACCTGCTCCCGCGTGTTCGCGTCGTCGCTGTAGACCAGCACCGTGGCCGTCGGCTGCATCGTTCCTCCGCGTTCGCTTCTGCCGGGGCGGGTGGGACAGGGATGAACAGGTGGTGCGGGCTTCCCCGGCTACCGGGGATGCTACTCCTCCAAGGCCCCGGCGGGCAGCACTCCGGACGACTCCCGCCGCGCCCCGCGGCCCCACGTCCGCGCCGTGCGCGACGGGCGGACACACCGAACCGGACCCCCCGAAGTGAGTACGGAATAAGCGACCGACATAATGTCGGTCGTGGCGACAGCAACAGCAGTAGAAACCGGGCACGCGCACCCGTCGGTCAACCGGCCGAACCTCACCAGCGTCGGGACGATCATCTGGCTCAGTTCGGAGCTGATGTTCTTCGCGGCACTCTTCGCGATGTACTTCACCGCTCGTTCGGTGATGGGCGCCGAGTTCTGGACCGAGAAGGCGGATGCGCTCAATCTTCCCTTCGCGGCGGTGAACACCACCATCCTGGTGCTCTCCTCACTCACCTGTCAGATGGGTGTGTTCGCGGCCGAGCGCGGGGACGTCAAGAAGCTCCGCTCGTGGTTCGTGATCACGTTCGTGATGGGCGCCGTCTTCATCGGCGGGCAGATCGTGGAGTACGTCGAGCTCGTGAAGCACGAGGGCCTCTCCCTGGCCTCGGACGCCTACGGGTCGGTCTTCTACCTGACCACGGGCTTCCACGGGCTCCACGTCACCGGCGGCCTCATCGCGTTCCTGTTCGTCCTGGGCAGGACGTACATGGCGCGGAGGTTCACCCACCACCAGGCGACCGCGGCCATCGTCGTGTCCTACTACTGGCACTTCGTCGACGTCGTCTGGATCGGCCTCTTCGCCACGATCTACCTGATCAAGTAGTCGGGCCAGGGGCCTGACAGCAGAGCCATAGACATCGACGCAGAAGATCCTGACACCGGGGTAATCCGTGAAAAAGCTCTCCGCACGACGGCGCCATCCGCTGGCGGCGATCGTCGTTCTCCTCTTCGCGCTGGCGGCCACCGGGGGGCTGTACGCCGCGTTCGCTCCCGCCGGCGAGGCGCAGGCCGACGAGACGCCCGCCGCCCAGTCCCTCGCCATCGAGGAGGGCAAGAAGCTCTACGCCGTCGGCTGCTCCAGCTGCCACGGCACCGGTGGCCAGGGCACCTCTGACGGCCCGACCCTGGTCGGCGTCGGCGCCGCCGCGGTCGACTTCCAGGTCGGCACCGGGCGGATGCCCATGCAGGCCCCGGGCGCCCAGGCGCCCAAGAAGCCGGTGATGTACTCGCAGGCCGAGATCGACCAGATGGCCGCCTACATCGCCTCCCTGGGCCCCGGCCCGGCCATCCCGACGGAGGAGCAGTACAGCCCGGAGGGGCTCAGCGCCGAGGAGATCGCCGAGGGCGGTGTCCTCTTCCGTACCAACTGCGCGCAGTGCCACAACTTCACCGGTGAGGGCGGCGCCCTGACCGAGGGCCGGTACGCCCCGGGGCTGGACGACGTCGACCCCAAGCACATCTACGAGGCCATGCAGACCGGCCCGCAGAACATGCCGTCCTTCCCCGACACCGTGCTGACGGAGGAGGACAAGCGGGAGATCGCCGCCTACCTCGGCCAGGTCAACTCCTCCGAGGCCAAGACCCCCGGCGGCTACAAGCTGGGCGGCTTCGGCCCCGTCGCCGAGGGCCTGTTCGCCTGGGCCATCGGCCTGCCCCTCCTCATCGGGATCACCGTCTGGATCGCGGCCCACAACGCCAAGGCCAGGAAGTCATGAGTAGCGAGACTGGACCACACGAGAACGTGTCAGACGACAAGAACCTGCCCTCCGCGCAGGACGCATCCGGCGCGGAGCCGGAGGTGCACACGAACCCGTTCGCCGACCCGGGACTGGCGCCGCACGACCCGCGCATCCAGGACATCGACGAGCGGGCGGCCAAGCGCTCCGAGCGCACGGTGGCCATGCTGTTCACGGTCTCCATGCTGGCGACGCTCGGCTTCATCGTCGCCTACGCGGTGATCCCGGTGGACGAGTACGTCTACATCTTCCCGATCGGCCGCATCAGCGCCGTCAACTTCGCGCTGGGCATGACGCTGGGCGTCGCGCTCTTCTGCATCGGTGCCGCCGCCGTCCACTGGTCGCGGACCCTGATGAGCGGCGCGGAGATCGTCCAGGACCGCTACCCCATCGGTGCGGCCGACGAGGACAAGGCGGGGGCGCTGGCCGCCTTCGGCGAGGGCGTCCGTGACTCGCAGTTCGGCCGTCGCAAGCTGATCCGCACCACCATGTTCGGCGCCCTGGCGCTCGTGCCGCTCTCCGGCGTGGTGCTCCTGGGCAGCCTCGGCCCCGCGCCGGGCACCAAGCTGCGGCACACCGCCTGGGCCCGGGGCAAGCGCCTGGTCAACGAGAACACGCACGAGGCCCTGCGCCCCGAGGACATCACGATCGGCTCGCTGAGCTTCGCGCTGCCCGAGGGGCTGGAGCACGACGACCACTCCTTCCAGAAGGAGATCGCCAAGGCGGCCCTGATGCTCGTCCGGCTGGAGCCGGAGGACATCAAGGACCAGCAGGAACTGGAGTGGTCCTACCAGGGGATCGTGGCGTACTCGAAGATCTGTACGCACGTCGGCTGCCCCGTCAGCCTGTACGAGCAGCAGACGCACCACGTGCTGTGCCCCTGCCACCAGTCCACCTTCGACCTGGCCGACGGCGCCCGCGTCATCTTCGGCCCGGCCGGCCACCCGCTGCCGCAGCTGCGCATCGGAGTGGACGACGAGGGCTACCTCATGGCGCTGGACGACTTCGCCGAGCCCGTCGGACCGAGCTTCTGGGAGCGCGGATGAGTAACGCAGCCGACAACGTCCGCCCCCGGGCCAGCGCGCCCCGCGGAGAGCGGATCGCCGACTGGGCCGACGGCCGGCTCGGCATCTACGGAGCCGCGAAGAAGAACATCCGGAAGGCGTTCCCGGACCACTGGTCCTTCCTCCTGGGTGAGATCGCGCTCTACTCCTTCATCATCATCATCCTGACCGGCGTCTACCTGACGCTGTTCTTCAAGCCCAGCATGGCCGAGATCCACTACGAGGGCTCGTACGTGCCGATGCAGGGCGTCCTGATGTCGGAGGCGTTCGCCTCCACCCTGGACATCAGCTTCGACGTCAAGGGCGGTCTGCTCGTCCGGCAGATCCACCACTGGGCGGCGCTGATCTTCCTCGTCGCGATGTTCGTGCACATGATGCGGGTGTTCTTCACCGGAGCGTTCCGCAAGCCGCGCGAGCTGAACTGGCTGTTCGGCTTCCTGCTGCTGGTCCTGGGCATGTTCACCGGCTTCACCGGCTATTCGCTCCCGGACGACCTGCTCTCGGGCACCGGCGTCCGGTTCATGGAGGGCGCCATCCTGGCCGTGCCGGTCGTCGGCACGTACCTGGCGATGTTCCTCTACGGCGGCGAGTTCCCCGGGACGGAGATCATCCCGAGGTTCTTCTCGATCCACGTGCTGCTGCTGCCGGGCATCATGCTGGGCCTGGTGGTGGCCCACCTGATCCTGGTCTTCTACCACAAGCACACGCAATACCCCGGCCCCGGCCGGACGAACTCCAACGTCGTCGGCTTCCCCCTGATGCCGGTGTACATGGCGAAGGCCGGCGGCTTCTTCTTCCTGGTCTTCGGCGTCATCGCGATGATCTCGGCCGCCGTCCAGATCAACCCCGTGTGGGTGATCGGGCCCTACCGGCCGGACCAGGTGTCCACCAACGCCCAGCCGGACTGGTACATGGGCTTCTCCGAGGGCCTCATCCGCGTCATGCCGGGCTGGGAGTGGGTCATCCCGACGGGGCACACCATCAACTTCGGTGTGTTCATCCCGCTGATGATCTTCCCGTTGGTGCTCGCGGCGATCGCGGTCTACCCGTTCTTCGAGAACTGGGTCACCAAGGACCAGCGGGAGCATCACCTGCTGGACCGGCCGCGCAACGCCCCGACGCGCACCGCGTTCGGCGCCGCGTGGATCAGCTGGTACTTCGTGATGCTGGTCGGTGGCGGCAACGACCTGTGGGCGATCTTCTTCGACCTGTCGATCAACGCGATCACGTGGTTCGTCCGGATCGGCTTCTTCGTCGTCCCCGTCCTGGTGTTCGTCGTGACGCGCCGCATCTGCCTCGGCCTCCAGCGCCGGGACCGCGACAAGGTGCTCCACGGCCGCGAGACCGGCATCATCAAGCGGCTCCCGCACGGTGAGTTCGTCGAGGTGCACGAGCCCCTCTCGCAGGAGCAGCTGCACCTGCTCACCCAGCACGAGCAGCGCGAGCCGGCCGAGCTGCCGCCCGCCGTCGACGAGAACGGCGTCAAGCGCAAGGTCGGACCCATCGAGCGGCTGCGGGTCCGCGTCAGCCGGGGCTACTTCGGCCCCCACGCGCAGATCCCCAAGCCGACGGCCAAGGAGTACCAGGAGATCATGTCCGGCCACGGCCACCACTGATCCCCCGGCGTCGCCACAACGCCGCGCTCCGCCCGCAGGGCCCCGCCCCGTCCACGTCCGGACGGTGGACGGGGCCCTGCGGCGTCACGCGGGGCCGATAGTGTGGGGACGCGGCGTGCGCACGCAGGCCGCCTACGCCAAGTCGACAGGAGCGTGCCCGATGAGCGCTGTGACCCCCGCCGGAGGCGACACCATGGCGGAGCGCTCGTGGCGGAGCGTGCTCAACTCCCTGCTGGCCGGCCGCCACCTCACCGCCGGGGACACGGCGTGGGCGATGGACCGCATCATGCGCGGCGAGGCGACCGACGCCCAGATCGCGGGCTTCGCGGTGGCCCTGCGGGCCAAGGGCGAGACGGTGGAGGAGGTCGCCGGACTCGTCCGCACGATGTACGAGCACGCCAACACCATCGAGGTGGCGGGCCCCTCGGTCGACATCGTCGGCACCGGCGGGGACCAAGCCAAGACGGTGAACATCTCGACGATGTCGGCCATCGTCGTCGCCGGGACGGGCACGCGCGTCGTCAAGCACGGCAACCGGGCGGCGTCCTCGGCGAGCGGGGCCTCCGACGTCCTGGAGCAGCTGGGCGTCAACCTGGACCTGAGCCCCGCCCGGGTGGCCGAGGTCGCGGAGGAGGCGGGCATCACCTTCTGCTTCGCGGTGAAGTTCCACCCCGCCCTGCGCCACGTCGCCGGAGCCCGCCGCGAACTGGGCGTCCCCACGACGTTCAACTTCCTCGGCCCGCTCACCAACCCGGCCCGGGTACGGGCCCAGGCGACGGGGGTGGCCGACGCCCGCATGGCGCCCATCGTCGCCGGGGTGCTCGCCGAGCGCGGCACCTCGGCGCTGGTCTTCCGGGGCGACGACGGGCTGGACGAGCTGACGGTCACCTCGACGTCCACCGTCTACGTCGTGCACAACGGCGCCGTGCGCAAGGAGTCCTTCGACCCCCGTGACGTGGGCATCGAGTTCGTGCCCGTCGAGGCGTTGCGCGGGGCCGACGCCGCCTACAACGCCGAGGTGGCGCGCCGGGTGCTGGACGGCGAGCGCGGTCCGGTCCGCGACGCGGTGCTCCTCAACTCGGCCGCCGCGTTGGTGGCCCTGACGCCGGGTGAGGCGCCGCTCGCGGAGCAGTTGCCGGCGGCGATCGCCCGCGCGGCGGAGGCCATCGACTCCGGTGCCGCCAAGGCCGCCCTGCACCGCTGGGCCGCCGCGACACACGCCTGACGGCCGAGGTGGCCGCGCGTCCCGGACGGGCGGCCACCTCGGGCCGCCCTCGCGCCCGACGCCGCCGGGCGGGGTGGGGCGGCGCCGCCCCCTGTGGCATACTCGGCGCAGGTCACGAGTGACAGCGACCATGGCCCCGGCCCGCTGTCCGGCAACCCTCCAACCGTGGCGGGGTGCCCCGGGTGATGACCGGGCCGCACGACAGCAAGGTCGGCGGCAAGCGCGGTCGAGGGAGTTCTCCGATGCGTCAGCGAATGCGTTAGGGGCGTCTGCCCCCGGGCCCTGAGCGGCCCCGCAGCCCTGCGGCCGGACGTTCCCCCGCGGGTACCGGTCCGCGTCCCGAACTCCCTCGCCCTGTCCCTGGAGCCTCAGCATGTCCGCACCCACCGTCGCCGCCCCCGCCACCCCTGCCGCCGTCACCCTCCGTCCGCCCGTCGAGACCGGTGGTGACGGTCCGCTGCCCGTGCTGGGCGCCGATGTGCGGGTCCCCGCCGGTGCGGGGACCCGCACCTACGCCGCCCTCGACTACGCGGCCAGCGCCCCCGTCCTGCGCCGCGTGTGGGAGGACGTCGCCGAGTACGCGCCCTGGTACGGCAGCGTCCACCGGGGCGCCGGCCACCTCTCGCAGCTGTCGACCGACCTGTTCGAGCGGAGCCGGGCCACGGTCGCCGACTTCCTGGGCTGCCGCCCGGACGACGACGTCGTCTTCACCCGTTCGACCACGGACTCGCTGGCCCTGCTGGCCGCCGTGCTGCCCGCCGGGACGCGGGTGTTCGTCTTCGCGTCCGAGCACCACGCCGTGCTGCTGCCCTGGCGCGGCCGCGCGGTGACCTGGCTGGACGTTCCGCGCAGCCCGCAGGAGGCGGTGGCCCTGCTGGACCACGCGCTCGACGGCGCGCCGGAGGGGCCGAAGCTGGTGTGCGTCACGGGGGCCTCGAACGTGACCGGTGAGCTGTGGCCCGTCGCGGAACTGGCCGCCGTGGCCCACCGGCACGGCGCGCGCATCGCCCTGGACGCGGCCCAACTCGCTCCGCACCACCCCGTCGACATCGGCGCGCTCGACGTGGACTACGCGGCCTTCTCCGGCCACAAGCTCTACGCGCCCTTCGGGGCCGGCGTCCTGGCGGGCCGGGCGGACTGGCTGCGGGAGGCCGAGCCGTACCTCGCGGGCGGCGGGGCGAGCCGCAGCGTCGTGCGGGGCGCGGACGGGACGGTCGGCGCCCGGTGGCACACCTCCGCCGCCCGGCACGAGGCGGGCTCGCCGAACGTCATCGGTGCCTACGCGATCGCCTCGGCCTGCCGGGCCCTGACGGAGGCCGGGGCCGACCGCCTCGTCGCCCGGGAGCAGCGGCTGCTGGACCGGCTCCGCGCGGGACTCGCCCGGCTGCCGCAGGTCCGGGTGCTGTCCCTGTTCGGGGCGGACGCGCCGCGCGTGGGCGTCGTGTCGTTCACCGTGAGCGGCTGGTCCTGCCGGGAGTTCGCCACCGCCCTGGCGGACGAGTACGGCATCGGGGTGCGCGACGGCCTCTTCTGCGCCCATCCGCTGCTGCGGGCGCTGCTGGGCGCCGACGCCGTGGCGCCCGGGGCGTGCGGAGGCGCGCCCGAGGAGGGTGAACTGGGCGCCGTCCGGGTCAGTTTCGGGGCGGGCACCCCGTGCGGCCACATCGACCGCTTCCTGACGGCGGCCGAGGAACTGCTGCGCCGCGGCCCGTCGCGGTGCTGACGGCCCGGACGGGGTGGGCCGGGCTCCTCAGGAGTCGAGCCCGATGGCGAACGCCGCCTCCAGGTCGTGCTGCGAGTACGTCCGGAAGGCGATGTGCGTCTCGGTGGACAGGACGCCGGGCACCTTGCTGATGCGCCCGGGGATGACGTCGGCGAGATCGTCGTGGCGCGCGACGCGGACCATCGCGATGAGGTTGTGCGCGCCGGTCACCGAGTACACCTCGCTGACGCCCTCCAGGGCGGCGATCTGCTCGGCGACCTCGGGGATCGCATCGGTGCTGGTCCTGATGAGCACGATCGAAGTGATCACGGTCTCGTCTCCCTCACTCGCCCGGTCGGGCCCGCTCGCCCCCGGGCGGACGACGCTACGTCCGAAGCACACCCTAGCCTCACGCGCAGGTGACGGCTCGGCCACGGCGTGGCCACCCGGCACACGGGGCAGGCTCCAGGCCGTAGGGTTGCAGGTAGGAGCCTGCGCCGCACAACGTCGTGCCCGTGAGCACAGACCCGGAAAGCCCCGAGGAAAGTCGAGGACGAACCATGCCGGTCCCTCAGCCGACGGCCGAGACGCGGTGGCGCTGCACCCTGTGCGGGAACCTCACCCGCTTCGACGTGACGCGCAGCAGCAGGGTCGTGGAGTACGTTCACCTCGATCTGGCCGGTGAGCCCAGGGTCGAGGAGCGGGAGGTGCTGAGCGAGGCGATCGAGTCCGTGCGGTGCCGCTGGTGCAACGCCGTGGACCAGATCGAGTTGGTGGACCGGCCCGGAGCCGAGGTCTGAGGCAGAGACGGACGGGTGTGGAGCCGTGCAGGAGACGACGGGCGGTGAGCCGCGCGGGGAGCGGCCGCGCGGCGCCGGGGAGCGGTCGCGTGCCGCCGAGGTGCTGGACCGTCCGTTGCCCGAGCGGGTGCGCCGCAGGGTCGTGTCGCTGACCGGCGACGTGCTCGGCGGGCTGACCGTCGCCGAACTCCCCGCCCCGCTGCGTCAGTACGCCAAGTTCACCCCCGCCCGCCGGGCGAAGTTCGGCGGGAACGCCATGGCCACCGCGCTGGAGACGGACGCCGTCTTCCGCCAGCGCGTGGCGGGCCGGCTGCGGGATCTCCTCCCGGAGCTCGCCGAGGCCGTCGCGGACGGTTCTCCCCCCGCCGCCGCCGACCCCGTCGACGTCGCGGCCCTCGCCTACGTGGTGCGGCCGGAGGGCTGGGCGAAGCTGGTGGCCGCCGCGGGCGAGGAGGCACAGCGGGCGCAGGCCGAGCGGGCCGGGGCGGAGGCCGAACGGGAGCTGGAGAGGCTCCGCGCGGAGCTGGCCGAGGCCCGCGCCGCCGGGCGGGGCGACAGCGGCAGGCTGCGCGCCGAGCTGGCCGACGCCCGCCGCGAGATGGAGGGGCTGCACCGCAGGCTGCGCAGCGCCCAGGCCGACGTCAAGCGCGGTGAGGCGGCGCTGCGCAGGCTGGCCGCCGAGTTGGAGGAGGTCCGGGGGCAGGCCCAGGCGCAGAAGGCGGCGTCCGACAGTGAGGCGCGGCGGCTGCGGGGGCGGGTCGCCGAGGCGGAGTCGGCGCTGGAGGCCGGACGGCGCGCCGCGCGGGAGGGCCGCGGCGTGGCGGACATGCGGGTGCGGCTGCTGCTGGACACCGTGCTGGACGCCGCGCAGGGGCTGCGCCGGGAGCTCGCGCTGCCCCCGGTGGCCCAGCACCCCGCCGACACCGTGGAGGCGGTGGAGCCGGGCCGGATGAGCCCGAAGGACGTCGCCCACCGGGCGCTGTCGGAGGAGGACCCGGCGCTGCTGGACCAGTTGCTGGCGCTGCCGCAGGTGCACCTCCTCGTCGACGGGTACAACGTCACCAAGACCGGCTATCCCTCCATGCCGCTGGAGAAGCAGCGGTTGCGGCTGCTCGGCGGGCTGGCGGGGCTCGCGGCCCAGTCCGGCGCGGAGGTCACCTGTGTCTTCGACGGGGCCGAGCTGGCCGCGCCGGTGCTGCTGGCCCCGCCGCGCGGTGTGCGGGTGCTGTTCAGCAAGCCGGGCCAGACGGCCGACGAGTTGATCCGGCGGCTGGTGCGGGCGGAGCCCGGGGGGCGTCCGGTGGTCGTCGTCTCCACGGACCGGGAGGTGGCCGACGGCGTGGCCGAGGCCGGGGCGCGTCCGGTGGCATCGGCCCTGCTGCTCAGGCGACTTGCCCGGTCGTGAGCGGTGCGTCCGCTTTTCCCGGTTTCCCGTGGTGTGCGGCCATCCGTGCGCGACTGCGGCTCACCCAACGTCAAGTGGCTGTTGCTGCCTGTGTGATGTTGGTAAAGGATGGCGGTGCGCGGTGAGATTTTCGCCCCAAGGATTTGAGCAGTCGTCGGCACCTCGCTACTGTCTGGCTTCGAACCTCCGCACGGTTGATCGCCCATCCGGGGCGACAGTGGAGGAACCGCCGAATCCGCAGCGCGCAAGCGGAGCCGGTCCACCGGGCAGGGTGCGCCCGTCCGGGGCCCGGCAGGCGGCTGAGGAAGAAGGAGCTCGCCCCAGTGGCGTCCCACCGTCGTCCCAAGCAGCCGGGCCGTACCCGCGCGACCGTACTGACCGCGACGGCCGCGGCGGCGGTTGCCCTGTCCTCCAACTCCGCCTTCGCCGACCCCGGTCCGGAGCCGACGAAGCGTGGCGTCAAGGCCGAGGTCGACAAGCTGCACGAGGACGCGGCGGCGGCCACCGAGAAGTACAACGGCGCCAAGGAGAAGGCCGACAAGCTCCAGGAGGAGGTCGACGAGCTCCAGGACTCCGTGGCCCGCGGCCAGGACGACCTCAACGAGCTCCGCAACGGCCTCGGTTCCCTCGCCACCGCGCAGTACCGCAACGGCGGGCTCGACCCCTCGGTCCAGCTGCTCCTCTCCTCGGACCCGGACGACTACCTCGACCGCGCCTCCTCGCTGGACCAGCTCAGCGTCAAGCAGGTCGGTGCGCTCAAGAAGATCGGCAGCAAGCAGCGGCAGCTCAAGCAGCAGCGCGACGACGCGGCGGAGAAGCTGGAGGACCTCGCCGACACCCGCAAGGAGCTCGGCGACCAGAAGCAGAAGGTCCAGGACAAGCTCGCCGAGGCGCAGAAGCTCCTCAACAAGCTCACCGAGGAGGAGCGCGCCGAGATGCGCGCCGAGGAGCAGCGGGCCAGCCGGGCCGCCGGTGAGCGGGTCGAGATGGGCAAGGAGGAGGCGGCGCCCGGACGCGCGGCCTCCGCCTACCAGGCCGCCACCACGCGCGTCGGGACGCCCTACGCGTGGGGCGCCCAGGGGCCCAACTCCTTCGACTGCTCCGGCCTCGTCGTGTGGTCCTACCAGCAGGCGGGCATCTCCGTCCCGCGCACCTCGCAGGCCCAGGCCAACGCGGGCACCCGCATCAACTCCATGAGCGACCTCCAGGTCGGCGACCTCGTCATCCTGCGCAACGACCTCGGCCACGTCGGCTTCTACGCGGGCAACGGGCAGATGCTGCACGCGCCCAAGCCGGGCGCGCAGGTGCGGTACGAGTCCATAGCGCGGTCCGGGATGCCGTTCATGTGGGGCGTACGGATCTGATCCGCCGTTCCACGGCCCCTGTCGCGTCGCCGTCCACGGCCCCTGTCGCGTCGCCGTCCACGACCCCTGTTGCGTCGCCGTCCACGGCGACGCGACGTGTTCCCTCCCGCGGGTGAATCACCGCGGGCGCCGCATGCCGTGTCCGCCGCTCCGGGGCCGCAACGGCGCCGGTGAACGGCCCGGAGCGTCAACTTCACGCCGTCGAGCGTCACCGCGAGGTGCTTTGAGCCGCACCCGCAAGGCCGCTACTGTGCGGGCGCCCCGTCCGAGGAGGAGGGGATGTCAGCGGAAGGAGCGCGGCCGCTCGTGGGCTCGCATCGACACACCCCGCAGCCCGGATTCGGCAAGCGGGCCACCGTCCTGACGGCTGCCGCCGCCTCGGCCGCCGCGATGACCGCCGTCCCCGCCGGGGCGGAGCCGGGGGAGCCCTCGGTGGCGTCGGTCAACGCCCGGGTGGACGGGCTGTACGCCGAGGCCGAACGGGCCACCGAGAAGTTCAACGCCGTCCGGGAGAAGGTCTCCGACCTGCGGGCCCGGGTGGAGCACGCGCAGGACGAGGTCGCCCGTGGCCAGGGCCGCGTCAACCGCCTGCGCAACGCGCTCGGCGCGCTGGCCGGCGCCCAGTACCGGTCGGGCGCGCTCGACCCGACGATCGCCCTGATGCTCTCCAGCGACCCGGACGGCTACCTCGGACGGGTCGCCACCCTGGACCGCATCGGCAGCCGCAAGGCGGGCGAACTGCGCGAACTGCGCACCGCCCAGCGACTGCTGGACGGCAAGCGGGAGCGGGCGAAGGGCACACTGGAGCGGCTGGAGGAGGAACGCGGACGCCTGGGTCGGCATCAGGAGTCCGTGCGCAGCAAGCTCACCGCCGCCCGCAGGCTGCTCAACACGCTGACCGCGCAGGAGCGCCGCGAACGGGAGGAGCGCGCCTCCCGGGGCGCCGAGCGGCGCGGCGCGGTGCCGCCGGGGTCCGTCTCCGGACGGTCGGGCGCGGCTCTGAGCGCCGCGCACAGCGCCCTGGGCCGCCCCTACGCGTGGGGGCAGGCGGGGCCGGGCGCGTTCGACTGCGCCGGGCTGACGCAGTGGGCCTACCGGCAGGCGGGCGTCTCGATCCCGCGCACCTCGCAGGGGCAGGCGCACGCCGGTCGGCGGGTGCCCCTCTCCGAGGTGCGGCCGGGCGACCTCGTCATCTACCGCAGCGACGCGAGCCACGTGGCCATGTACGCGGGGGGCGGCCGGGTCATCCACGCCCCCTACCCGGGCGCCGCCGTCCGCTACGACCCGGTGGGCATGATGCCCGTCAGCGCGGTGGCGCGTCCCTGACCCCCGTCCCGGGACCGGGGGACGGTCGAGCGCCACAGCTCCGCGCAGGCCAGGCCGGCGGCCGCCAGCAGGAGCCCGTTGCGCAGCACGAGGAGCGCGATGCCCCCGGGAGTGCTGGCCACGACGGCGTCGAAGAACAGCGGGAACTCCAGCACCGTCACCGCCGTGGCGGCCAGCACCAGGCGGGCCGGGGTCCGCTGCCGGGCGGAGCCGAGTGCCAGGCACGCGGCGGCCAGCCCGGTCAGCCACACCAGGTACTGCGGGCTGATGACGCGGCTGGTCACGGTGAACAGCAGCACCGCCGCGAACGCCGCGTCGGCCGGGGTGGACGGGCCCCACCGCACCGCGCGCGTCCGCCACAGCAGGAGCCAGCCGAAGGCCGCCAGCGTCGTCAGGAGTGACGCCGTCGCCACGACGCCCACCCCGGGGCCGAGGAACTCCATCGAGCCGTAGTGCAGGCTGACGTGGCCCGACCACCCGAAGTGCCGTGCGACGTGGAAGACGAGGGCGCCGACGGACTCCACTTCCAGACCCCGGTCGCGCTGGGCGAAGAGGAAGTCCCAACCGTGCGGGAGGGCCAGCGTGAGCAGGGCCGCCGCCCCGGCGGCGGTGGCTCCGGCCGCGAGCCACAGCCGCCGCGCGGACCGGCCCGCCCGGTAGCCCGTCAGCAGGAGCGCGGGCCACACCTTGACGAGCGCGCCCAGTCCGACCAGGGCCCCGGCGAGCCGGGGCCGGCGGGCGGCGGCGAGGAGGGCGCCGACCGCGAGCGCCGTCACCAGGAGGTCGTAGCGGGCGTACACCGTCGGCCCGAGCAACGGGACGCCCGCGATCCACGTCCAGGCTCCGGCGCGGGCGCGCGAGGGCCGCAGCAGGAGGCCGAGGACGACGGCGTCGGCGGCGCAGACCAGGACGAAGAAGGCCGCCGGGTAGGACAGGAAGGGCAGCAGGCCCGGGGCCAGGACGGGCAGGGCCGCGCCGGGCGGGTACTGCCAGGTCACGTCCGCCTGCGGGAAGGTGCCCGCCCGCAGCGTCTCCGCCCAGTTCTGGTAGATCACCGACACGTCGCTCGTCACGTCGGGCCCGCGGAGGGTGACCACGCCGAAGACGCACAGGAGCAGGGCGGTGCGGGTCAGGGCCCAGACGACCAGGGGCAGGCGCATGCCACCGACCGTACGTGGTGGTCGCCGGGGCCGGACACCGGCGACGCGGTACTGTCGTGCGCGATGCACAAGACGTTGATTGTCACCAACGACTTCCCGCCCCGGCCCGGTGGGATCCAGGCGTTCCTGCACAGCATGGCGCTGCGGCTGGACCCGGAGAAGGTCGTCGTCTACGCCTCGACCTGGAACCGCACCGCCGAGGGGCGGGAGGCGACCGCCCGGTTCGACGCCGAGCAGCCGTTCACCGTCGTCAGGGACCGCGCCACCATGCTGCTCCCCACCCCCCGCGTGACGCGGCGCGCCGTCGGGCTGCTGCGTGAACACGGCTGCCGCGCCGTGTGGTTCGGCGCGGCGGCCCCGCTGGGGCTGATGGGCGGCGCGCTGCGCTCGGCGGGCGCCGAACGGCTGGTGGCCACGACGCACGGGCACGAGGCGGGCTGGGCCCAGCTCCCGGTGGCCCGGGGGCTGCTGCGGCGCATCGGCACGTCCACGGACACCCTCACCTACCTGGGCGCGTACACGCGCTCCCGGATCGAGCGGGCCCTGACGCCGGAGGCCGCCGCCCGGATGACGCAGCTGCCGCCCGGCGTCGACGAGAAGACGTTCCACCCGGACTCCGGGGGGGACGCGGTGCGCGAGCGGCTCGGCCTGGCCGACCGCCCCGTCGTGGTGTGCGTCTCCCGGCTGGTGCCGCGCAAGGGGCAGGACACCCTGATCCGGGCGCTGCCGCGGATCCTCGCCGAGGTGCCGGAGGCGGTGCTGCTGATCGTCGGCGGTGGCCCCTACGACCGCGAGCTGCGCCGGCTGGCGGAGGAGACCGGTGTCGCCGGTTCCGTGCGGTTCACCGGTGCCGTGCCCTGGGAGGAGCTGCCCGCCCACTACGGCGCGGGCGACGTGTTCGCCATGCCCTGCCGCACCCGGCGCGGCGGCCTGGACGTCGAGGGCCTCGGCATCGTCTACCTGGAGGCGTCCGCCACCGGGCTGCCGGTCGTGGCCGGGGACTCGGGGGGCGCGCCCGACGCCGTCCTGCACGGGGAGACGGGCTGGGTGGTGCGCGGGGACGACCCGCGTGGGACGGCGGAGCGCGTGTCGGCGCTGCTCCGGGACCCCGAGCTGGCGCGGCGCATGGGGGAGCGCGGTCGGGCCTGGGTGGAGGAGCGCTGGCGCTGGGACCTGCTCGCCGAGCGGTTGAAGGAGCTGCTCCGGGCTCCCTGAGGCCCCGTGGGCCGCCCTTGCTCCCACCGGGCGCCGCTCCGTCGTGCCGCCGGAGGACCGGTCCGCGTTTGCGGGGCGGCTCCGGGGGGACGACGCTGGACTCCCATGGACCCCGTCGCGGCGCTGGACCGGATCGCGTACCTGCTGGAGCGGGCCCAGGAGCCCACGTACCGGGTCCGGGCCTTCCGCAGGGCCTCGGGCGTGTTGGCCGCCCTCCCGCCGGAGGAGGTCGCACGGCGGGCGGGGGACGGCTCGCTGACGGACCTGCACGGGGTGGGGGAGACCACGGCCCGGGTCGTGCGGGAGGCGCTCGCCGGGGACGTGCCCGGCTACCTGGCG
The DNA here is from genome assembly GCF_014779715.1 of Streptomyces chumphonensis. Lineage (GTDB taxonomy): Bacteria > Actinomycetota > Actinomycetes > Streptomycetales > Streptomycetaceae > Streptomyces > Streptomyces chumphonensis. The sequence continues at coordinate 433,774 of NZ_JACXYU010000001.1, read as the reverse complement.
CGGCTGGAGGAGGAGCCCGGCCCGCCGGAGCTGCCCGAGCCCGCGCGGGCCCTGCGCGCGGCCCTGATCGGCGACTGCCACACGCACTCCGACTGGTCCGACGGCGGCAGCCCCATCGACGTCATGGCGCGCACGGCGGCCGACCTCGGGCACCGCTGGGCCGTGCTCACCGACCACTCGCCACGGCTGACGGTGGCCCGGGGACTGTCACCGCAGCGGCTGCGCGAGCAGCTGGACGTCGTGGCCGCGCTCAACGAGGAGCTGGCCCCCTTCCGGCTGCTGACGGGCATCGAGTGCGACATCCTGGGCGACGGCTCGCTGGACCAGGAGGAGGAGCTGCTCGACCGGCTCGACGTCGTCGTCGCCTCCGTCCACTCCGAGCTGCGGATGCCCGCGCCCGCGATGACCCGCCGCATGGTGGCCGCCGTGGAGAACCCCCTGGTGGACGTCCTGGGCCACTGCACGGGACGACTGCTCAGCGGTCGTCGTGGCCGCCCGGAGTCCACGTTCGACCCGGAGGCCGTCTTCGCCGCCTGCGCCGCCGGCGGCACGGCGGTCGAGATCAACTGCCGTCCCGAGCGGCTCGACCCGCCCCGACGGCTGCTGCGGCAGGCCGTGGACGCGGGGGTGCTGTTCGCCGTCGACACCGACGCCCACGCGCCCGGCCAGCTCGACTGGCAGGGGAACGGCTGCCTGCGGGCGGTGGAGTGCGGCGTCCCCACCGAGCGCGTCGTCAACACCTGGGAGGCGGACGCCCTGCTGGCCTGGACGGCCGACGGACGCCCGCCGGAGCCGGGTGGCGGGCGTCCGGGCCCAGGGGTGGGGACGCGTCAGGTGTAGAGCGCCTCGATCTCGTGCGCGAAGTCCTTGGCGACGACGTTGCGCTTGAGTTTGAGGGAGGGCGTGATGTGCCCCGACTCCTCGGTGAACTGCGCGGGCAGGATGCGGAACCTGCGGATGGACTCCGCCCGCGACACCGCCGCGTTGCCGTCGTCCACGGCCTGCTGGACGGCCGCCAGCAGCTCCGGGTCGGCCAGCAGGTCCTGGTGGCCCAGCCCGCTCTTGCCGTGCTCCTCCGCCCAGCGGGGCAGGAACTCCTCGTCGAGGGTGACGAGTGCGGCCACGTAGGGCCGTCCGTCGCCGACGACCATGCACTCGGCCACCAGCGCGTGCGCCCGGATGCGGTCCTCGATGACGGCGGGGGCGACGTTCTTGCCGCCCGCCGTCACCAGGATCTCCTTCTTGCGGCCGGTGATCGACAGGTAGCCGTCCTCGTCGAGGGTGCCGATGTCACCGGTGTGGAACCAGCCCTCGGACAGCACCTCGGCCGTGGCCGACTCGTTGTTCCAGTAGCCGGAGAACAGGTGGTCGCCGTGGAGCATGACCTCGCCGTCGTCGGCGATCCGCACGACGCTGCCGGGCAGCGGCTGGCCGACGGTGCCGATCTTCTGCCGGTCCCACGGGTTGAACGCCGTCGCCGCGCAGGACTCCGTGAGCCCGTAGCCCTCCAGCACGGTGAAGCCGATGCCCCGGTAGAAGTGGCCGAGCCGGGCGCCCAGGGGGGCGCCGCCGGAGATGGCGTGCGTGGCGCGGCCGCCGAGGACGGCGCGGAGCTTGGCGTAGACGAGCCGGTCGAAGACCTTGTGCTTCAGCCTGAGCCCCAGCGAGGGGCCGCCCGGTGCTTCCAGGGCCTCGCTGTAGGCGATGGCGGTGGCCGCCGCCTTGTCGAAGATCTTTCCCTTGCCGTCGGCCTCGGCCTTGGCCCGCGCGGAGTTGTAGACCTTCTCGAAGACGCGGGGCACGCCGAGCACGATCGTCGGCCGGAAGGAGGCCAGCTCGTCGGTGAGCGTCTTGATGTCCGACACCAGCCCGAGCCGGATGGGCGCCATGACGGCGGCGTTCTGCACCATGCGCCCGAAGACGTGCGCGGTCGGCAGGAAGAGCAGGACGGAGCCCTCGCCGGGGCGGAAGAGCGGTTTCAGCCGCTCGACGATGTTGCCGCACTCGGCGAAGAACGCCCGGTGCGTCAGCACGCAGCCCTTGGGCCGGCCCGTGGTGCCCGAGGTGTAGACGATCGTCGCGGGGGAGTCGGCGCGGGTGGCCGCACCGCGTTCGGCGAGCGCCCCCTCGGTGACGCCGGCGGCCGTGCCGCGCTCGGTCAGCTCGCCGACGGCACCGTCGTCGATCGTCCACACGTCCCGCAGCTCCGGCAGCCGGTCGCGCAGCGCCTCGACCGCCTTGGCGTGCTCCGGGCTCTCCACGAGGACGGCCACGGCGCCCGAGTCACCCAGGATCCAGGCCGTCTGCTCGGGGGAGCTGGTCTCGTAGACCGGCACCGTCACCGCGCCGGCGCACCAGATCGCGAAGTCCAGCAGCGTCCACTCGTAGCGGGTGCGCGACATCAGGGCGACCCGGTCGCCCGCGGCGACGCCCGCCGCGACCAGTCCCTTGGCGGCGGCCTCCACCTCGGCGAGGAACTCCGTCGCCGAGACGTCCACCCAGCGGGCCGGGTCGCGTGGGTCCTTGCGGGCCATCACGGCGAGGTCCGGGTACCGCGCGGCGTTCCGCCGGACCAGATCCGTCAGGTTGCCGTCCGCGGGGACCTCGTACAGGGCCGGAAGGCTGAACTCACGCAAGACTGCTGCTCCTCGTCGGCGCCGGGGTGTTGCCGTTGCGGCGAGACCGGGAGGAGTCTCGCGTGCGGGACGGCCCGGACGTTACCCATCGGTACGGGTACCGGTACAGGGCTGGGTGGCAGATGTTCCCTGTGTCACACCGGCCGAGCCGGGCGGGCTCGGAGCGGCTGACCGCCCACCGACCCTAGTCCACGAAGCCGCTAAACCGGTAGTAACCCCCCTACACCCGGCCCACCCGGCACAGCGGGCCTCGCGCGCCGGCCCGGGCCCCGCCCCGCACGGGCCGGGGCATAGCGAGGCGGCTTCCGTAAGGTTGGGCCATGCGACGTACGCGGGTTCACGTGGTCAGCGACGTGCACGGCAACGCCGAGGCCCTCGCCCGGGCGGGCGACGGGGCGGACGTCACGCTCTGCCTCGGCGACCTCGTCCTCTTCCTCGACTACGCCGACCACAGCCGGGGGATCTTCCCGGAGCTGTTCGGCGCCGAGGCCGCGGGCCGCTACGTGGCGCTGCGCACCGAGCGCCGCTACGTCGAGGCCCGCGCCTACGCCCGGGAGCTGTGGGGCGACACGGACCGGGCGGCCGCGATCGAGGCCGCCGTGCGCCGTCAGTACGCCGAACTCTTCGCCGCCCTGCCCACCCCCACGTTCGCGACCTACGGGAACGTGGACGTCCCCCGGCTGTGGCCGGAGTACGCCGGGGAGGGCACCACCGTCGTGGACGGTGAGACCGTGGAGATCGGCGGCCTCACCGTGGGCTTCGTCGGCGGCGGGCTGCGCACCCCGATGCGGACCCCCTACGAGCTGGACCCCGAGACGTTCGCCGCCAAGGTCGCCGCCCTCGGCCCGGTGGACGTGCTGTGCTCGCACATCCCGCCCGACGTCCCCGAGCTGTGCTACGACACGGTCGCCCGCCGCTTCGAGCACGGCAGCCGCGCCCTCCTGGAGGCCATCCACACGCTGCGGCCCCGCTACGCCCTCTTCGGCCACGTCCACCAGCCACTGGCCCGACGCATGCGGATCGGCGCCACCGAGTGCGTCAACGTCGGCCACTTCAACGCCACCGGCGAGCCCTTCGTCCTGGAGTGGTGACGTGCCCGTCCCCGGCGCGCGATAGCCTGCACCGGCACCGGCTCCAGCAGTTCGAACGGGTCACGCGGAGGACCACAGCGATGGCGGAACACACCAGGTCGAGCATCACCGTCGACGCGGCACCGGCCGAAGTGATGGGCGTGATCGCCGACTTCGCCCGCTACCCGGAATGGACGGGGGAGGTCAAGGAGGCCGAGGTGCTCTCCGCCGACGCCGAAGGCCGCGCCGAGCGGGTGCGGCTGCTGCTGGACGCCGGCGCCATCCGCGACGAGCACACCCTCGCCTACACCTGGCACTCCGCGCACGAGGTCAGCTGGTCGCTGGTCACCTCGCAGATGCTGCGCGCGCTCGACGGCTCCTACCGGCTGGCGTCGGCCGGCCCCGACCGCACCGAGGTCACCTACCAGCTGACCGTGGACGTCAAGATCCCCATGCTCGGCATGATCAAGCGCAAGGCCGAGAAGGTCATCATCGACCGAGCCCTGGAGGGCCTGAAGCAGCGCGTCGAGTCCGGCGCCGGCCGGGCCGACCAGGGCTGACGTGCGACGCACGGTCCTCGTCACCGGCACCGGCGGGGCCGGGCGGAGCACGGTGGCGGCGGCCACGGCGCTCGCCGCCGCACGCGAGGGCCGTCGCGCGGTGCTGGTCGGCCCCGAGCCGCTCCCCGAGGCGCTGCACGCCGTCGACGGACTGCGCCACGTGCGGCTCGACGTGGCGCGGACGTTCCGCTCGGCGGCGCTGGACCTCCAGAGCCGGGGCAGGGCCGCACTGGACTTCCTGGGTGCGACGGCGCTGGAGGAGGACGAACTGACCGAACCGCCCGGCGCCGCGGCCTTCACCCTCCTGCACACCCTCCGGGCCCTGCACGACGCGGTCGGGACCCCGAGCGCGGAGGGCGCCGGTGGCGACGGGGACGTCCTCGTCGCCGACCTGCCGCCCGTCGGGGAGGCCCTCGCGCAGCTGGCCCTGCCCGAGCAGCTCGCCCGCTATCTGCACCGCCTGCTGCCGCCGCAGCGGCAGGCGGCCCGGGCCCTGCGTCCGGTGCTCGCCCAGCTCGCGGGCGTCCCCGCGCCCGCCGACCGGCTCTACGAGACCGCCGCCCGCTGGCAGGACGCGCTGGCCGGAACCCGGGAGGTGCTGGCGGCTCCCGGCACGTCGGTCCAGCTGGTGGTGGGCGCCGAGGCCGGGATGCCCGCCGTCGTCGCCGAGGCGCGGGCCGGGCTCGCGCTCCACGGCGTCCCGCTGGACGCCGTCACGGTCAACCGGATGCTGCCCGCCGCGTCCCCCGACCCGTTCCTGGCCGCGCTGGGCGGCGGGCAGCGGGAGGCCGTCGGCGAACTGCGCACCGTTCTGGGCCCGGTGCCGCTGCGCGAGCTCCCCTGGAGCCCCCGCGCGCCGCGCACGCCGCAGGAGTTGGCCGCGCTCGGCGTGCCCGCTCCCGCGCCGGCGCCCGCGCCCCGTCCGGTGCCGCGCGTGGAGGACCGCAGGGACACCGAGGGCGAGCTGGTGTGGCGGCTCCCGCTGCCGGGCGCCGTCCGGGAGCGGCTCGACCTGGTACGGCGCGGCGACGAGGTGATCGTCACGATCGGCCCGTACCGCCGAGCCCTTCCGCTGGACGGAGCCCTCACCCGCTGCGCCGTGGCCGGAGCGCGCCTCGCGGACGGGGAACTCGCGGTCCGCTTCCGCCCCGACCCCGCACTGTGGCCGCGCGAGCGGTGACCGGTACTGTCGGAAGTCCGAACGTTCCGGGCGCCCCGGAACCCGGGTGCGCCCGTGACCGAGACCTGCCGCAGGAGGCCGCGATGAGTGACGCCACCGAACGCGAGCCCGAGGCCGACGCCTGGGCGGGTGCGTGCGCCGAGGACCTGGCGGCCGAACAGGCCCGCCGCCGCGAGAAGTACGGTCCGCGACCGGGCAGCGCGGCGGAGGAGCTGCGCCGCCTCGCGGAGTCCGTCGCCGACCGGATCGCGGACGTCGCGGCGCCGCTGGCCGGGCAGGCGTTCGGCGCGGTGGGCCAGGGCGAGCGGTGGGCGCGGCAGTTCGTCGAGAGCGCCCGGGCGGCCGTGGAGCCCGTCGTCGAGCGGAACCCGCAGGTCTTCGAGCACCTGTCGGCCGCGGGCGGTGAGCTGCTGGCCGCGTACCGCTCGGCGGTGACGGACGCGGAGCAGCGCTGGTCCCGCCGCCCGGACGGCACGGACCGCGCCCCCGCCGCCCCGGAGGCCGACCCCGGTGACGACCGCCGTGACGACCGCCGTGACGAGCCGCCGGGCACCGAGCACATCGATCTGGACTGACTTCTTCCGCCTCCGGCCCCCGTCCGCCCGCGCACCCCGTGCGGGGTGCCCGCACCGCGGTCGGTGGGCGCCCAGGTCCCGGGCGCTCCGGTAACGTTGGGTTCAGCGGGGCTCCACCTAAAGCTGAGGGACATATGGGACTCACCATTGGCGTCGACATCGGCGGTACCAAAGTCGCGGCCGGTGTCGTCGACGAGGCCGGGAACATTCTCGAGACCAGCACGGTACCGACCCCGCAGACGCTCGACGGCGTGATCGACGGCATCGCCGACGTGGTGCGCACGGCCAGCGCGGAGCACCCGGTGGACGCCGTCGGCATCGGCGCCCCCGGCTACGTCGACGACAAGCGGGCGACGGTGCTCTTCACCCCCAACCTGACCTGGCGGCACGAGCCGCTGAAGGACAGGGTGGAGCAGCGCGTCGGCCTGCCCGTCGTCATCGAGAACGACGCCAACGCGGCGGCCTGGGGCGAGTACCGGTTCGGCGCCGGGAAGGGCCACGACGACGTCGTGTGCATCACGCTCGGCACCGGCCTCGGCGGCGGCATCGTCATCGGCGGCAGGCTGCACCGCGGCCGGTTCGGCGTGGCCGCCGAGTTCGGGCACATCCGCATGGTGCCGGACGGCCTGCTGTGCGGCTGCGGCAACCAGGGCTGCTGGGAGCAGTACGCCTCCGGCAGCGCCCTCGTCCGGTACGCCCGGCAGCGCGCCGCGGCCACCCCCGAGAACGCCGGAATCCTGCTCGGCCTGGGCGACGGTACGCCCGGCGGGGTCCAGGGCAAGCACATCAGCCAGGCGGCCCGGGAGGGCTGCCCGGTGGCGATCGACTCCTTCCGGGAGCTGGCCCGCTGGGCGGGTGCCGGGCTGGCCGACCTGGCGACCCTCTTCGACCCCGGCGCGTTCATCGTCGGCGGCGGCGTCTCGGACGAGGGCGAGCTCGTGCTGGATCCGATCCGCAAGTCCTACCGCCGCTGGCTGGTCGGCGCCCAGTGGCGGCCGCAGGCGCAGGTGCTGGCGGCGCAGCTGGGCGGGAGGGCGGGCCTGGTCGGCGCGGCCGACCTGGCCCGGCAGGGCTGACGCACGGCCCGGCAGGGCGCGGCTGACGGCCCGTCACGCCTCGTCGTACGGTGAGGGGCATGACGCAGCCGCTCGCGGACCTGCCCGCATCCCGTACCGATGCCGACGGCTCGGCCGTCGTCCGTCTGCTCAGCTACAACATCCGTTCCCTGCGGGACGACGAGGGGGCGCTGGCCCGGGTCATCCGGGCCTGCGCTCCCGACGTCGTCTGCGTCCAGGAGGCCCCGCGCTTCTTCCGCTGGCGCAAGCACGCGTCCCGGCTGGCCCGCGGGACCGGCCTGGTCCACGTCACCGGGGGAGCGACGGCGTGCGGGCCGATGATCCTCTCCTCCCTGCGCGCGACGGTGGAGAGCGCCGAGGACGTGCTGTTGCCCCGCACCCCCGGGCTGCACCGGCGCGGCCTGGCCACGGCGGTGCTGCGCTTCGGCGAGCGGGCGCGGCTGTCGGTGGTCAGCTGCCACCTGAGCCTCGCCGCGTGGGAGCGGGCCGGGCAGGCCACCGCGCTGCTGGACCGGGTGGCCGCCATGCCGGGGCCCGTCGTCGTGGCCGGTGACCTCAACGAACGACCGGACGGCGCCGTCTTCCGGCGGCTCGGCGAGCGGCTGCGGGACGGCTGGGAGGCCCGGCCGTGGGGGGAGGAGTACACCTCCGACGCCGCCCGGCCGCACCAGCGGATCGACGCCGTCTTCGCCGACGCCGACGTGGAGGTGCTCGGCTGCGGTGTCCCCGTCGGCCTCCCGGGCGTCACCCCGCAGGCGCTGCGCGCCGCGTCCGACCACCGTCCGGTGCTGGCGGCGCTGCGCCTGCGGTGACGTCAGACGACCGCGCCCCGGCCCGGGTCGTCCCAGTCGTCGTCCTCGCGGCCGTCACGCATGCGCATGACGAGTGTGCCGAAGCCCCCGAGGAAGCCGCCGATGCCCAGCATGGACATCCACCACGTCATGTCCCAGCCGAACAGGACGGCCGCCAGCAGCAGCGCGGGGCCGCCCAGCACGGCCAGCCAGGCGAACTTCGTCGTCGTGTCCGCCGGGGGGAGCGGTGGCGGCTCCGGGGGGACGAAGTGGTCGTCCTCCTCGCGCTCGGGCGCCACCCAGTCCCGGGGACCGTTGCCCGCCGAGTAGACGGTGATGCTGCGCTCCGGCAGGTCGCCCCGGGCGGAGCCCCCGGCGCGCCCGGTGCCGGCGGTGTCGTCGGCCGTACCGTCGGGCGCGTCCTGGGCCGCCGCACCGGCCTGCCCGGAGTCACCGCCGTCACCGGTGCTCCTCGCCTCCCCGGGGTCTGCGGCGTCCCCGCCCTCCCCGGCGGCCGGGCCCGGTGTGTCGGCGGACCGCTCGGACCCGTCCTTGGCCTCGGCCCTCGCCCAGACGCCCGGCGGATCCGGCGGCTCGGCTCCGTAACCGGCGACGATCTGCGCCCAGGCGGCGTCCTCGTCCAGCGGCTCCCGGCCCTCGCCGGGGCCCTGCTCACGTTCCGTCACGTGCGGTCTTCCTCGCTGCCAGGCGGGTGATGAATGCGTGGGAGTCGGCGAATATGCGCTCCGCGTCGTGGTCCAGTGTGGCGACGTGGTAGCTGTTCTCCAACACGGTCTCCGTCACATCGGTGGACGAGACGGAGCGCAGGATCAGCGCCGAGTCCGAAGGCGGCACGACGTGGTCCACCCGGCTGTGCATCACCAGCAGCGGCTGGGTGACCTGCGGCAGCTCGCCCCGCGTCAGCCGGAAGAGGGTGCGCAGGGAGTGCGCGGCGTGCAGCGGCACCCGGGTGTAGCCGATCTCCTCGGGCCCCTCCTTGCGGATGTCGCTGGTGATGCCCGGCGCCGAGCGCACGAGGTGGCGCAGGACCGGCAGGGCGTGGCCCTGGAGGCGGGGGAACGTCATGCCGGGGTTGACGACGGCGATGCCGCTGATCGCGTCGCCGTGCCGGGCCGCCAGGCGCAGGGCCAGCGCACCGCCCATGGAGAGGCCGCCGACGAAGACCTGGCGGCAGCGGCGCCGCAGCAGGCGCAGCTCGTGGTCGAGCGCCGCGTACCAGTCCTGCCAGCCGGTGACGGCCAGGTCCTCCCAGCGGGTGCCGTGCCCCGGCAGCAGCGGGACGCTCACGCTCAGCCCCCGGTCGGCGAGGTACTGCCCCCAGGGGCGTACGGACTGCGGGGCGCCGGTGAAACCGTGGCTGATGAGGACGCCGATCTCGTCGGAGCCGTCGTGACGCATCGGCTCGCACCCGGGAAGCAACGGCACGGTGGTTCTCCATTCGGGGCACACGTGGAGCCTTGAGGGGTCCTGCCACCCTACGCGCACGTACCGGCACCGGGTAGTCCGGTACGCCCGGCGGACGGCGCTCCGGGGCGGGATAAGGTGCTGGACGTCGACACAGGAGGTTCCCGGGTTGTTGTACGGAGCGATGAAGGTCTCCATCGGAGGGTCGCTGAAGCTTGCCTTCCGCCCCTGGGTGGAGGGCCTTGAGCATGTCCCGGCCGAGGGCCCGGCGATCCTCGCCAGCAACCACCTGTCCTTCTCGGACTCCTTCTTCCTGCCCGCCGTGCTGGACCGCAAGGTCACCTTCGTGGCCAAGGCGGAGTACTTCACCACCCCCGGGATCAAGGGACGGTTGACGGCCGCGTTCTTCAAGGGCGTCGGTCAGCTCCCGGTGGACCGGTCCGGCGCGCGCGGCGCGGCCGAGGCGGCGATCCGGAGCGGTGTGGAGGTCCTGGAGGGCGGCGGCCTCTTCGGCATCTACCCCGAGGGCACCCGGTCCCCCGACGGGCGGCTGTACCGGGGCAAGCCCGGCGGGCTGGCGCGCATCGCGCTCGCCACCGGGGCTCCGGTGATCCCGGTGGCCATGATCGACACGGAGAAGATCCAGCCGCCCGGCAAGGTCGTGCCCAAGCTCATGCGGCCGGGCATCCGCATCGGAAAGCCGCTGGACTTCAGCCGCTACCAGGGGATGGAGGGGGACCGCTTCATCCAGCGCTCGCTGACCGACGAGGTCATGTACGAGATCATGAAGCTCTCCGGCCAGGAGTACGTGGACATGTACGCCACGGCCGCCAAGCGCCAGATCGCCGAGGCCGCCAAGCGGGAGGCGGAGGAGGAGAAGGCCGCGAAGGCGGCGGCCAAGGAGGCCGCGCGCCACGCGGACCGGCCCGCCGGGAAGGGCGGGCCGGGCGACACGGAGCAGGGCGGCCACGCGGCCTGACGTCACGCGGGGGGACCGATGACGGGTACGGAAGCACGGGGCGGGGGGCGCACGCCCCCGGAAGCGGGGGGAGCGGCGGACGCCCGGACCGCGCGCGGGCGCGGGCGGCCGTGGTGGTCCCCGCGCGTCGCCGGCGGGATGTCGGTCGAGGCCCCGCTGTGGCGGGCGCTCGCCGGGTACCGGGTGCTGACCAGCGCCTACGCCATCGCCGTCTTCAGCTGGAACAGCGACGCCTACGCCCGCCCGCTGCCCGGCGCCGTCTACCTGGCCGTGCTCGCGCTGTGGACGCTGGCGACCCTCGGCCACGTCTCCTCGGCCGAGCGCTGCACGCCGCGCTTCCTCGTCGCCGACCTGGCCGTCGCCCTGACCGGCGTCCTCATCACGCCGCTGGCCGACACGCGGGACGCCGTGGGGCCGACGTTGCCCTCCGTGTGGGTGGCGGGCGCGGTGCTGGCGTTCGCGATCAAGGGCGGCTGGCGCTGGGCGACGGGGGCCTCCCTGATCATCGGCGCGGCCAACGTCGTGGAGCGGGGGGACCTGTCGCGGGACACGGTCCACAACATCCTGCTCGTCACCGTCGCCAGCATCGGCATCGGCTACGTCGTCGAGGTGGCCCGCGTCTCCGAGCGCACACTCGCCGAGGCGCTGCGCATCGAGGCGGCGACCCGGGAACGGGAGCGGCTGGCCCGGGACATCCACGACGGCGTGCTCCAGGTCCTGGCCATGGTGCAGCGCCGGGGCTCCGCACTCGGCGGTGAGGCGGCGGAGCTGGGCCGGCTGGCCGGTGAGCAGGAGGTGGCGCTGCGCTCCCTCGTCTCCGGTGGCCCGGGCCCCCGGTCGGCCGAGCCGTCCGCGGGGTCGGTACCCGGGCCCCGGCGGAGCCCGCAGGCCCGCTCCGGTCCGGCACCGGACGGCGGGTCGGTCGACCTCCGGTCGCTGCTCGCCCCGCTCGCGGGCCACCGGGTCACCCTGGCCGAGCCGGGAGCCCCGGTGCCGCTGCCCCCGCGGACCGCGCGGGCCGTCGCCGCAGCCGTCGCCGCGGCCCTGGACAACGTCCGGCGGCACGCGGGGGCGGGGGCGCGGGCGTGGGTCCTGCTGGAGGACGAGCCGGACGCGGTCCTCGTGACCGTCCGCGACGACGGCCCCGGCATTCCCGCCGGACGGCTGGCGGCGGCCGAGGCGGAGGGCCGGATGGGTGTGTCACTCTCGATCCGGGGACGGCTGCGGGAGCTGGGCGGCAGTGCGGAGGTCCTCACGATCCCCGGACAGGGGACGGAAGTTGAGCTGAAGGTGCCGAAAGATGACTGACGCCCCGAGCGGGACGGCCGCAGCACCCGTGCGGGTGATGGTCGTCGACGACCATCCGATGTGGCGCGACGCCGTCGCCCGCGACCTCGCGGCGGCCGGGTTCGACGTCGTCGCGACCGCCGGGGACGGCCCGCAGGCCGTCCGCCGGGCCGAGGCGGTACGGCCCGACGTCCTCGTGCTCGACCTCAACCTGCCCGGACTGCCGGGTGTGGAGGTCTGCCGGCGGCTGGTGGGGGAGGGCTCGGCGCCGCGGGTCCTCGTGCTGTCGGCGAGCGGCGAGCACGCCGACGTGCTGGAGGCCGTCAAGTCCGGCGCGACCGGGTACCTGGTCAAGTCCGCCGGCCCCGAGGAGCTGATCGAGGCGGTCCGGCGCACCGCCGTCGGCGACCCCGTCTTCACTCCCGGCCTGGCCGGTCTGGTCCTCGGCGAGTACCGGCGGCTGGCGGGGGAGGCCGGCGCGGGGAACGCGGGCGCGACCGCGCGGGAGGCGAACGGCCCCGAGACCCCGCACCTCACGGAGCGGGAGACCGAGGTGCTGCGGCTGGTCGCCAAGGGCCTGTCGTACAAGCAGATCGCCGAACGTCTGGTGATCAGCCACCGCACCGTGCAGAACCACGTGCAGAACACCCTCGGCAAGCTCCAGCTCCACAACCGGGTGGAGCTGGTCCGCTACGCCATCGAAACCGGACTCGACGACGCGTGAGCACCCGGTAACGTGACGTCGCGTCACCATCACGGAAGGGAGCACGCCATGCGCGTCGGACTGCTCACCGGGGGAAGCGACTGCCCCGGACTCAACGCGGTCATCCGGGCCGTCGTGCGCAAGGGCGTCCAGGACCACGGCGACACCTTCGTCGGGTTCCGGGACGGCTGGCGCGGCGTGCTCGTCGACGACGCGGCGGAGCTGGGCATCACGGACGTGCGCGGCACCCTGCCGCGCGGCGGCACCATCCTCGGCTCCTCGCGCACCGACCCCCTCGCCCAGGCCGACGGCCCCGCCCGGGTGCGGGCGACCCTGGAGTCCCGGGGGCTGGACGGGCTCATCGTGATCGGCGGCATCCACACCCTCGGCGCGGCCGCCTCCCTCGCCGACGAGCACGGGCTGCCGTGCGTCGGCGTCCCGAAGACCATCGACAACGACGTCTCCCGGACGGACTACACCGTCGGCTTCGACACCGCCGTCACCGTCGCCACGGAGACCATCGACCGCCTGCACACCACGGCCGAGTCCCACAAGCGGGTGCTGGTGGTGGAGGTGATGGGCCGCGAGAGCGGCTGGATCGCCACCTACGCCGGCCTCGCCGGGGGCGCCAACGGGGTGCTCATCCCCGAGTACCCCTTCGACCTGGAGCGGGTCTGCTCCTGGGTCACCTCCCGCTTCGGGGCGAGCTACGCCCCCATCGTCGTCGTCGCCGACAACGCCCGGCCCGCCGACACCACCGTCCGGCTCGGCGGCCTGTCCGGCATCGGCGAGTGGCTGGGCCGGGAGATCGAACGCCGCACCGGTCACGAGGCCCGCGCCACCGTGCTCGGACACATCCAGCGCGGCGGCACCCCCACGCCCTTCGACCGCTGGCTCGCCACCCGCTTCGGGCTGCACGCCATCGACGCCGTCCACGACCGGGCCTGGGGGCGGATGGTCGCCCTGCGGGGCACGGAGGTGACCCGCGTCCGCCTCGCCGACGCCGTCGCCGCCCCCAAGACGGTCGACCGCAGCCGGTACGCCGAGAACGAGGTCTTCTTCGGCTGAGCCGCACGCCTCCGGCGCGGTGCCGACGCGCGTCCGGCGCGGTGCCGCACCGGACGCGCGGCCGTCAGCCGCTCCCCGCCCGCGCCTACACCCGCACCGACGCCAGCAGTTCGGCGACGATCGCCGAGCCCTCCAGCGTGAGCACCGACTCCGGGTGGAACTGCACCCCGGCGAAACCCGGGCCGCGCAGCGCGTGCACGTCGCCGGTGCGCGGGTCCCGGCTCAGCTCGACGCCGTCCAGCGCCAGCCGCTCGGCCGCGGAGGCGTCGCAGCGGGCGGTGAAGGAGTTGTAGAAGCCGACCGTGCGGGACCGGCCGAACAGCTCGACGCGCTCCTGTGCCCCCTGCGTCGGCACGTCCCTGCGGACCAGCTCCAGCCCCAGCTCCGCCGCGAGCAGCTCCTGGCCCAGGCACACCCCGAGCACGCCGTGCGGGTGCCCGCGCAGCAGCTCGCCGGCGAGGGAGCGCAGGAAGCGCATCTTCGCGTGTCCGGGGTCCGACGGGTCGCCCGGACCGGGTCCGAGGACGACCGGGCCCCGGTGCCCGAGGGCGGCCTCCCGCACCCCCGGCTCGTCGAACCGCCGCACCGCGACGTCCAGGCCCGTGGAGCGCAGCAGGTGGGCCAGCATCGAGGTGAACGTGTCCTCCGCGTCGATCACCAGCGCCGTGCCGCGCAGCGGACCGCGCTCGTCCTCGGTCCGCATCCGCAGCCAGAACGGGGCGAGGTCCGCCCGCCGCCGCGCCAGTGCCGCCCGCACGCGCGGATCGTCGGCCAGGCGGACCTCCGGGCCCTCCCGGCGCGGGCGTGCGGCCCGGACCCCGAGCGCCGTCAGCACCCCGGCGGCCTTCGCGTGCGTCTCGGCGACCTCGCCCGCGGGATCGGAGTCGCGGACGAGCGTGGCGCCCACCGGCACCCGCAGCCGGCCGCTCGCCGCGTCGATCTCGGCCGTGCGGATGAGGATGGGGGAGTCCAGCGTCTGGGCCCCGCCCGCGTCCCGCCCCAGCAGCGCCAGCGCCCCCGCGTAGTAGCGTCGGCCGCCGTTCTCGTAGCGCCGGATCACCCGGCAGGCGTTCTCCAGCGGGCTGCCGGTGACGGTCGCCGCGAACATCGTCCCGCGCAGCACCTCCCGGGCGTCCAGCGTGCTGCGTCCGCGCAACTCGTACTCGGTGTGCGCCAGATGGGCCATCTCCTTGAGCCGGGGCCCGACGACGACCCCGCCCATGTCGCCGACCGTGCACATCATCTTGAGCTCCTCGTCGACGACCATCGACAGCTCCGCCGTCTCCTTGCCGTCCGCCAGGAACTCCAGCAGCCCCCCGACGCACGGCCCTCCGGCCGGGTACCGGTAGGTGCCGCTGATCGGGTTCATCACCACCGTGCCGCCGCTCATCCGCACGTGCGCCTCGGGGCTGGCCCCGACCAGCGTCCGCTCCCCGGTGTGCACGACGAACGTCCAGTACGCGCCGCGCTCGCCGGCCAGCAGCCGGCGGAACAGGGCCAGCGCGTCCCGAGGCCCGTACCCGGCGCCCGGGGAGCCGTCGCCGGAGCGGTCGTGGACCGGCTCGACGAAGCCCTCGAACGTCCGCCGCACGACGAAGTTGGCCCCCTCGCCCTCCCCGATCTCGTCCCGCACGACGCGCCGCACCACCTCCTCGTAGGCGGCGTCGTCCACGTCGAACGCCCCGTCCCGCACGCGCACCGGGTGGGCGGGCAGCGCCGCCATCGCCGCCGCGACGGGCACCTCGTGCCGCTCGCGGGGCACCAGCACGCTGAGCGGCGTCCCGTCGTCGGCGACGCTGAACCCGCGCTCCCGGAGCTGCCGGAACGGGACGAGCGCCAGCGCGCCGAGGCCGTCGTCGGGGATCTCGGCCAGCCGCTCGATCTCCCGGACGTCCCCGACGAGCACCTCCACCACGTCCCGCTCCAGCCCCGGCGTCCTGCGGCGCAGCAGCGCGAAGGGGCGGGCGTGCCCGTCGGGTTCGTCGAGCAGTCTCTCGATCACCATCGGTCTTCTTCCTTCCGTGCCCGGAGGAGGAAGCGACCTGTGCCGTCAACGCGCGAAGGCCGCCCCTCGGGCGGCCTTCGCGTCTGGTCAGGGATACGCGCAGTCAGGTGGCCGCCGGATGAGCGGGCCACCACCAGTCGGTGCGGGTCTGCGCGAACATGCCCGCACCCTACCGTCCGCGGCCCACCGGAGGCGGGACGCGTCCGCATCCCGGTCGGCCCGGCGTGTTTGACCTGTGGGGATACGGCAAACCGAGACGGAACGGATCGCTACGGAAGGCGTGAGGATGAGCGAGGACACCGACGGCCCCACGATGCGGGCGATGACCTACGACCGGTTCGGCGGCACCGAGGTCCTGTCCGGGACGCGGCGACCCCTGCCCAGGGTGGCCCCCGGGGAGGTGCTCGTGCGGGTGCGCTGCGCGGCGGTCAACCCGGTCGACTGGAAGATCATGTCCGGGGGGCTGAAGGACATGATCGACACGGTCTTCCCCGTCGTTCCCGGGTGGGACGTCGCCGGCGTCGTCGAGCAGGTCGGCATCGACGTCCCCGAGTGCGCGGTCGGCGACGAGGTGATCGCCTACGCCCGCAAGGACCACGTGCACGGCGGCACCTTCGCGGAGTACGTCTCCGTCCCCGTGCGCTGCCTGGCGCCCCGGCCGGCCGCCCTGTCCTGGGAGCAGTCGGCGGGGCTGCCGCTGGCCGGGCTCACCGCCTACCAGACGCTCGTCCGCCTCGGTACCGGGGAGGGCGACACGGTCCTGATCCACAACGCGGCCGGCGGTGTGGGGTCGCTCGCCGTGCAGATCGCCCGGACCCTCGGCGCCCGGGTCATCGGCACGGCCTCACCGACCAACCACGACCGGCTGCGGGAGCTGGGGGCCGAGCCCGTCGCCTACGGCGAAGGGCTGGTCGAGCGGGTCCGCGCGATCGCTCCGCAGGGCGCCGACGTCGTCGCCGACTTCGTCGGCGGTGTCGTCGACGCGACCGTGGGCGCCCTCGCCGAGGGCGGCCGGCACGCCTCCGTCGCCGACCCCGCCGTCCTGGAGCGGGGCGGGCAGTGGATGTGGGTGCGGCCCAGCCGGGCGGACCTCAGCGCCCTCGCCGCGCTGGCCGACGAGGGGCGGCTGACCGTTCCGGTGGCCGAGGTGTTCCCCCTCGACCGGCTGGCCGAGGCCTTCGCGCTGAACCAGGCCGGCCACACCCACGGGAAGATCGTCGTCACGCCCTGACGCCCTGCGGGCGCGTCCGCGCACGACGAGGGCCCGCACACGACGAGGGCCCGCACACGACGAGGGCCCGCACACGAAAAAAGCAAGGAGGCTTTCCGCTCTCCTTGCCATGCTCAACGTATAGCGCACTGGGGGCCTTGCGGCAAGGCCCCCAGTGTGGCGCAGAATCTCCAGCCGACACCGGAAACCACGGGAATCGGCCCTTCCGCATGCTTTGGCGTGTTCTGTCGTCGGGGTGGCCGAACCCGCTTTTCTCATCAGGGGGATTCATGCCGGACGTGATCGTGGTCGGCGCCGGGCCGACCGGGCTGATGCTCGCCGCCGAACTGCGGCTGCACGGGGTGCGGGTGCTCGTGCTGGAGAAGGACGCGGAGCCGACCCGCCAGGTCCGCGCGCTCGGCCTGCACATGCGCAGCATCGAGGTGATGGACCAGCGCGGCCTGCTGGAGCGGTTCCTCGCGCACGGCCGGCGGTACCCCGTCGGCGGTGTGTTCGCGGGCATCGCGAAGCCGCAGCCGGCGGGGCTGGACTCCGCGCACGCCTACCTCCTCGGCATCCCGCAGACCGTCACCGAGCGGCTGCTGACCGAACACGCCACCGGGCTCGGCGCCGAGATCCGGCGGGGCCACGCCCTGGCCGGGCTCGCGCAGGACGAGGACGGGGTGACCGCCGAGCTCGCGGACGGCACCCGGCTGCGAGCGAGCCACCTGGTCGGTTGCGACGGCGGACGCAGCACGGTGCGCGGGCTGCTCGGCGTCGGCTTCCCCGGCGAGCCCGCCCGCGCGCAGTGGCTGCTGGGCGAGCTGGAGGCGGCCGTCCCCGCGGACGAGCTGACCGCCGCGGTGGCGAAGCTGGGCACGACCCGCCTGATGTGCGGGCCCGCCCCGCACGCGGAGGGCGTGTTCCGCTTCGTCCTGCGCACGGCCGAGGTGACCGAGGACCGGACCGTGGCGCCGACCCTGGAGGAGTTCACGCGGCGCCTGCGGGAGCTCGCCGGGACGGACTTCGGCGTGCACACGCCGCGCTTTCTGACCCGGTTCGGTGACGCCACCCGGCTCGCCGAGCGGTACCGGGTGGGCCGGGTGCTGCTGGCCGGCGACGCCGCGCACGTGCACCCGCCGATGGGCGGGCAGGGCCTCAACCTCGGCGTCCAGGACGCGTTCAACCTCGGCTGGAAGCTGGCGGCCGAGGTGGCCGGACGGGCACCGCGGGGGCTGCTGGACAGCTACGCGGCCGAGCGCCGCCCGGTCGCCGCCGACGTGCTGGACAACACCCGTGCGCAGAGCGAGTTGCTCGCCCCGGGACCGGGGGCGCAGGCGGTGCGTCGGCTCTTCTCGGAGCTGATGGACATCGAGGAGGTCAACCGCCACCTCGTCGAGAAGATCGCGGCGATCGGCATCCGGTACGACCTGGGGCAGGAGCACCCGCTGGTCGGTCGGCGGATGCGGGACGTGCCGCTGGGGCGGGGGCGCCTCTACGAGCGACTGCGCGGCGGCCGCGGGCTGCTGCTCGACGGGACCGGTCGGCTCTCCGCGGCCGGCTGGGCGGACCGCGTCGACCGGGCCGACGACTTCGACGGAACCGTCCCCGGGTGCGGTGCCGCCGGACCGGCCACCGAGGTGCCCGCCGCGCTCTTGCGGCCCGACGGGCACGTGGCGTGGGTCGGCACGCGGCAGGGGGAGTTGGAGGGCCGCCTGCGCACCTGGTTCGGCACGCCCACCGGCTGACCGGTCGTCGCACGGCGTTCACCGGGCTTTCGCCGCAACCCCCCTGTACGGAGCAAGATCCCTGCGGCACGGTGGCACCGCATCGGTCTGACTGGGGAGTAACTTATGCAGCGTCGTGTCTTCCTCCGTGCCGCCTCCGCCGGAGCGGGCGCCGTCGCCGTGTCGGGCGCCCTGTGGCAGGGCGCCGCGACGGCGTCCGCCGCGGCCGTCCCGGGCGCCGGACCCTACGGCCCCCTGCTGCCGCCCGACCGCAACGGTGTCGCCCTGCCGCAGGGCTTCACCAGCCGGGTGGTGGCCCGTTCGGGGCGGCCCGTCGGCGGCATCCTGTGGCACGGCGCGCCCGACGGCGGGGCCTGCTTCCCCGACGGGGACGGGTGGATCTACGTGTCGAACTCCGAACTCCCCCTCATCGGCGGGGTCTCGGCGATTCGGTTCCGCGCCGACGGCTCCGTCGACCGGGCCTACCGCACGCTGTGGGGCACGACCCTCAACTGCGCGGGTGGCGCCACCCCCTGGCAGACCTGGCTGTCCTGCGAGGAGACCTGGCGCGGCAAGGTCTTCGAGACCGACCCCTACGGCCGCCGCGAGGCCGTCGCCCGCCCGGCGATGGGACGCTTCAAGCACGAGGCGGCCGCCTGCGACCCCGAGCGGCGGGTCGTCTACCTCACCGAGGACGAGGAGGACGGCTGCTTCTACCGCTTCGCCCCCGAGCGCTGGGGGGACCTGTCGGCCGGGCGGCTGGACGTCCTGTGCGTCACTCCGGACGGCAAGGCCGTCGAGTGGCGCCGCGTCCCCGATCCCGGCGCGCGGATCTTCGGCCCGCAGACCCGGCACCAGGTCGCCGAGGCCCGCCACTTCGACGGCGGCGAGGGCTGCCACTACCACGACGGCGTCTGCTACTTCACCACCAAGGGCGACGGCCGGGTCTGGGCCTACGACGCCCGCCGCGAGACGCTCGGCACCGTCTACGACGCACGTGCCGACGGCGGCACGCTGGACGGCGTCGACAACGTCACCGGCACGGCGGGCGGGGACCTCTACGTCGCCGAGGACGGCGGCAACATGGAGATCAACATCATCACCCCCGACGGTGTCGTGGCGCCGGTGGTGCGGGTGGACGGGCACGAGGAGTCCGAGATCACCGGGCCGGCCTTCTCCCCGGACGGCTCCCGGCTCTACTTCTCCTCCCAGCGCGGCGCCTCGGGTTTCGTCGCCGGGACGGACGGCGTCACCTACGAGGTGCGCGGCCCCTTCCGCCGCTGACCGTCGCCGCCGCGGGCCGCGCGCCGTGCTCGGCGTCCCGCGTACCCCGCCGCCCGTCCCCCGGTCGTCGTCACGGCCGGGGGACGGCGTAGTGGAAGCACCCGTACTCGACGGCTCGGACGTGGACCAGCGCCGTGCCGGGCAGGGCGAACGCCTCGGCGAAGGCGGCCTCCAGGGCGGGCAGGGGCTCCTCGGGCAGCGTCAGCAGGCGCCCCCCGGCGATGCGCCCGGCCGCGTCGTACCGCCGCAGGCACCGCAGCGCCCCGGGCCTGCTGAACGGGTAGCCGACCGCCTCGGGGTCCGGCCCGGGACAGGGCTCGGCGTGGACGAAGACGGGACCCTGCTCGTCGTACGGGCCGGGTTCGGCGCCGGTGCGGGCGGCCCACCGCCGCAGCGGGGCGTAGGTGAGCAGCACGACGCGCTCGCCCGGCCGCGCCCGGCGCAGGCAGCAGCGCAGCGGCTCGCCGCCCTCGTCGGCGGTGACCGGCCGGGGGCGGTGGCCCGCGTCGTCCCGCTCGCGCAGCGCGGTCAGCGTCGCGTCCGGTATGGGCAGTGCGGTGTAATGCGTCATGCGCCGAGTCTGCGCGCCGTCCGGGGCGCGGCGCTCGCGGGATACGGACGTCGAGTCCCGGGAAACGGTGGGTGAACTCGATCCGCTCCGGGGGTGTCGGACCACGGCTGCGCGTGGGGGAAATGCCAGCATTGCGGACGGCCCGTCAACCACACGTGTAGGACTCGTAGTTGTGACAACCCGACCCCCCGTCGGGTGATACGATCACCGAACTTTGTCGACCTGCCCGAGGGGGCCCCGGAAGCCAACCGCCCCCCGCGCGCCGCGTCGGCGAGACGAGTGAATGCCTCCAGGCCAGGGGGCGCCGTCCGGGCGCTGGATTCGGTGCGCCGATCCTGCTCAAGCGTCCAGTGCCTGGCGGTCCAGTCGCTTGAAGAGAGTCTTATGACGCAATACATCCAGGACCCCGCAGTCTGGGGCCTCGCCGTCGGCGCTCCCCTCGCCGTGACAGCCATCGTGCGAGGCAGGAGGACCGCCAAGAGACTGCGGAAGGAACAGAGCGAGCTCAGGGCGCACTACGCCGGATTGGAGCACCAGTACTCGGCGTCGGTCGAGGACGCCAAACTCCGGGCGGAAGAAGAAACGAAAAGCGCACTCAAGGCCGCCATGCGAACGCTTCAGGGCCTCGCGGGCGAGCAGCAGTTGGTCATTTCCAAACTTCAGGGCAAATACGGGGAGTCGGCGATTCTCCAGGACCTGATGGAAATCGACCACATGAATTCACAGTTCGGACGGCGAGCGCAGTCCATCGCCGTTCTCTGCGACGGCTGGCTGGGCCGGCAGCGGGCCGTCGCGTCCGTCTACGACGTCGTGCGCAGCGCGAAGGGCCGTATCCGTCACTTCAAGCGTGTGGAGATCCGCTCGCAGACGGGCTTCGCCATCGTCAGCCGTGCCGTGGAGCCGATAGCGGTCGCGCTGGCCGAGTTGCTGGACAACGCGACCAGCTACTCGGCGCCGGAGACGATGATCGAGATCAACATCCGGTCCGTGCCGAAGGGCGTCTGCATCATCATCGACGACGCGGGCGTCGGCATGAACGAGGAGGAGAAGGAACGCGCCACCGGGCTCCTCTCCGGCCAGCGGTCCTCCGGCGTGGCCGGTCTGGGCAATCCGCCGCAGTTCGGCTTCGCCGTGATCGGCGTGCTCGCCGCCCAGTACGGCTTCAACGTCTCCGTCGACTCCACCTCGCCCTACGGCGGTGTGCGGGCCGTGGTGCTCCTGCCGGACGACCTGCTCACGAGCATGCCCGAAGCGAAGGAGCCGCCCGTGGCAGCAGCACCCGCACCGGCGCCCGGCCCGCACGCCGGCGGCCCGGAGCCGACGGCCCCGCTCGCCACCACGACCGGCGGACTACCCAAGCGCCGTCGGCGCGGCGCCATGGCGATCGTGCCGGACCCGGCCGGCGGTGAGACCGGCGGCACCCCCCACCGCTCACAGGAGGAGACCGCCTCGATCATGGGCGCCTTCCAGCGCGGTACCCGATCCGGTCGCGCGGTCCCCACCACCGACGCGGCCGACCCAGGCAATCCAAGCCACGCGAACAGCGAAGGGCATGGCGTTCAGTGAACAACGACATCTCGTGGATGCTTGACAGCGCCCTGGAGGTACCCGGGGCCCGTCACGCCATCCTGGTCTCCGCCGACGGCCTGCTGATGGCACGCTCGAACGAGGTCGACAAGGACCACGCGGACACCGTCGCCGCGGCGATGAGCGGCATGCAGTCCCTCAGCCGCACGGTGGCGAGCTTCTGCGGCACCCCGCACCTGCGGTGGCGTCAGACGCTCGTCGAGTTCGACGGCGGCTGGGTCTTCCTCATCTCCGCCGGTGAAGGGGCCTACCTGGCCGTGTCGGCCGCCCCGGACGTCGACATGGCCGACATCACCTTCCGGATGCAGCAGCTCGTCGGACAGCTCGGCAAGGCGATGTCCACGCCGCCGCGCGAGAACACCGGCCCGCTCTCATGATCGACCCTGGCGAGCAGGAGCCGGAGGCGGCGGAATTAGTCCGACCGTATGTGATCACCGATGGCCGCGTTCTTCCGGAGGACGACCGCTTCAGCCTGATCACCCTGGTCACCGCTTCCGCCGATCACGAACAGCGCATGGCCCGGCTCTCCCCGGAGAAGCGGGCGGTGCTGGAGTTGTGCGGGGGAGGCTACCTTTCCGTCGCCGAGATCGCGGGTCACATGCGGCTGCCGGTCGGCGTCGTGAAGATCCTGCTTTCCGACCTCGCCGACGGCGGATACCTCGTCACCCGCGCTCCGGCGCCCCGCGCCACGCTTGTCGACAGACAGCTGCTTCAGGAGGTACTGGATGGACTCCAGGCCCGTTTTGGATGACGGCGCCTATGTGCGCTCGGCGGTGCAGACGGCGGCGAAGATCCTCGTCGTCGGGCACTTCGCGGTGGGCAAGACCACCTTCATCGGAACGATGTCCGAGATTCCTCCGCTGCGCACCGAGGAGACGATGACGCAGGCGGCGGCCGGAGTCGACGACCTGGGCGACGTCCGGGGCAAGACCACCACCACGGTCGCGATGGACTTCGGCCGTCTCACGATCAACGACCGGCTCGTCCTGTACCTGTTCGGTACCCCCGGTCAGCAGCGGTTCGTCCAGGTGTGGGAGGACATGAGCCGGGGAGCGCTGGGAGCACTGATCCTGGTGGACCCCGAGCGACTGGAGGAGTCCTTCCCCGTCATGGACCTCGTCGAGCAGTACGGGCTGCCCTACGCGATCGCCGTCAACCGCTTCGACGGCACGCCGGACCGCCCCGACGAGGAACTGCGCGAGGCGCTCGACCTGCTTCCGGAGACCCCCGTCGTCACCTGTGACGCGCGGGACCCGAAGTCGTCGGCGCACTCGCTGATGGTTCTCATCCGCTACCTGCAGACCCGCATCAGCTAGGAGCCCCCCCCATGCACCCCCACTCAGACGCCCAGAACCCCCCTCCTGGGTGCCCTGCACACGACGGCGGCGGCGACGGCGGGCGGATACCGCTGCACGGGCCGGAGTTCGCCGCCGACCCGCAGGCGTTCTACGAGCACCTGCGCAAGTACGGCCCGGCGGCCGACGTCGAGCTGGCCCCGGGTGTGGACGCCGTGCTCGTCACCGAGTACGCCGCCGCGCTGAAGGTGCTCCAGAACACGGACCTCTTCGCCCGCGACTCCCGCCGCTGGCGCGCCCTCAACGACGGCGAGGTCCCTCCCAACAGCCCCGTCCTGCCCATGCTCGCCTACCGTCCGAACTGCCTGTTCTCCGACGGCGCCGAGCACATGAGGCTGCGCCAGGCGGTGACGGACAGCCTCGCCCGGGTGGACACCCACCGGTTGAGCCGGCACGTCGAGCACGTCTCCGCCTACCTGGTCAACCAGTTCTGCGAACGCGGCACCGCCGACCTGCTCGCCGAGTACGCCAAGCTGGTCTCGCTCCTCGTCTTCAACGAGCTGTTCGGCTGCCCGGCCGACATCGGCGACCGCCTGGTCTCGGCGATGTCGGACATGTTCGACGGCGTCAACGCGGAGGAGGCCAACGCCGAGCTGACGCAGAGCCTCCTGAGCCTGGTCACCCTCAAGCGCAGGCAGCCCGACGAGGACGTCACCTCCTGGCTCATGCGCCACCACGCCGGCCTCTCCGACGAGGAGATGGTGCACCAGCTCGTCACCCTGCTGGGCGGCGGCACCGCACCGACGCAGAACCTCATCGTCAACGCGATGCGCCTGCTGCTCGCCGACGAGCGGTACTCCGGCGGCCACCACGGCGCCGGACTCCTCGTCGAGGACGCCATCAACGAGGTGCTGTGGAACAGTCCGCCGCTGGCCAACTACGCGGCGCACTACCCGACCCGGGACGTCGACCTGGGCGGCGTGCCGCTCCAGGCCGGCGACCTCGTCATGGTCAGCTTCGCCGCGGCGAACACCGACCCGGCCCTGTCCGCGTCCCGCTACACCTTCAGCAAGCGGGCCCACCTCGCCTGGGGCGCCGGCCCGCACGCCTGCCCGGCCAAGGACCCGGCGCAGCTCATCGCCGTCACGGCCATCGAGAAGCTGCTCAACCGGCTCCCGGACGTCGAACTCGCCGTCCCCGCCGACCTGCTGGTCTGGCGTCAGGGCGCCTTCCACCGGGCCCTGCAGAGCCTGCCGGCCCGGTTCGCGCCGAGCCGGCCGGAAGGCAGCCCCGCCAACTCCGTCTGGCGCGACGGTGTTCGAGTGGCCCCCACGGCCGCCTCGGCACCCGCCGCCCCGCCGGAGAAGCCCGCGAAGAGCAGCTGGTGGAGCACCTTCCTGTCCTGGCGCAGGCAGTGACGGACCCGTCGCACAGGGTGTGAGCAAGGCAACGATTCGAAAAGCACGACCGGCTTGGATGAACGTTCGAAGAGGGGGGTAGGTCGCCCGCGAATTTGATCACATCGCAGACGAGGAGCCTCCCGTGGAGCGAACCGCCCTTGCCCCCCGAGTCGACCGGCGGACCGTCGCCGCGCTGATCTCCCGACTGCGCTCCGCGAACGGGCAGGCCGACCCCCGGTCCGTCTACACGAAGCTGCTCGCTCTCGGACCCGTGGTACCCGCCCCCTGGGGCGGGTACCTGGCGAACTCCTACGAGGCGTGCGACGAGGTGCTGCGGCGCTCCCGGCAGTGGCTCACCCCCGACACCGCCTGGCGGAACCGCCAGGAGAACGCGGCCGAACGCTGGAACAACCCCTCCTCGGTGGAGTGGAGTCGCAGCCTCCCCGGCCTCAACCCCCCTGAACATACGCAACAACGCAGCGTCCCCGCGGGCTATTTCGGAAGAACGGCCCTGGAGGCCCTGCAGGAGCCGATCGAGCGCATATCCGAGCGGCTGCTCGACCGGCTGGAGGGTGAACTGGCGCACGGGGAAGCCGACTTCGCCACCCTCGTGAGCGAGCGGCTGCCCGTCTCCGTCATCGGCCACTGGCTGGGACTGCCCCCCGAGGACTACGACGAACTGATCGTCCTCACGCACGACCAGGCCCTGCCGCAGGAACTCGTGCCCACCAAGAGCCAGCTCGCCCAGGCCGACCGCTCCGCCATCCGGCTCGTCGAGTACATCGCCGACGTGGTCCGCGCACGCCGCGAGCGGCCCGGGGACGACGCCGTCTCCGACTGGCTGCGCATGTGGGACTCCATCGAGCCCGACCGGGAACAGGCCGACCGGAACGTCCACCACCTCGCCAAGTTCGTCGTCATGGCGGCGCTGGAGACGACCTCCTCCGTCCTGTCCACCGTGATCTGGCTGCTGGATCAGAACCCGGAACAGCGTGCGTGGCTGCGCGCACACCCGGAGGACGTCCCCTCGGCCGTCGAGGAGTGCCTGCGCTACGACGCCCCCGTACACGTCCACGGCCGGATCGCCGCCGAGGACACCGAGCTCGCCGGCGTCCCCGTCGCCCGGGGCGAGATGGTGCACGTCATGATCGGCGCGGCCCACCACGACCCCGCCCAGTACCCCGACCCCGGCACCTTCGACATCCACCGGGGCGGCTCGCACCTCGCCTTCGGCGGCGGCGTCCACTACTGCCTCGGCGCGCCCCTCGCGCGGATGGAGGCCGCCGTCCTCGTCCGCGACGTGCTCCGCCGCTTCCCGACGCTGCGCGTCACCGCGCCGCCGACGTGGGTCTCGCCCCGCGCCGCCTTCCGGTACCTCGCCGCGCTGCCCGTCGCCGTGCGCTGAGCCGTCCGCCCGCACGCGTCACCCCCACTCGCGCCACCCCCACTCCACCCCCCCCAGGCCCGCGCTCCCCAGAACCAAGGAACCCCTGTGCCCGAACAGCCCTTCCCCGCCGGTGACCTCAAGACCCTCCACGTCGAGCGGGACGGCGGCGTCCTCCACGTCCGGCTGAACCGTCCCGAGGCGGGCAACGCCGTCGACGTCCCCATGCTCGACGACCTCCTCACCGTGCTCGCCGCCGTGCACGACAGCACCGACCTCCGCGTCCTGGTGCTCTCCGGGGCCGGGGACGACTTCTGCCAGGGAGGAGCGCGCGAGGAGTTCGGCACCCTCCTCGACGAGGACCCCACCGGCGCCGGCCTCCACGCGCTCGGCGGCAAGGCCCGTCGCGTCTGCGAGGCCCTGGCCACCGCCCCCGTGGCCACGATCGCCCGGCTGCACGGCAAGGTCATCGGCGCCGGCCTCGGCCTGGCGCTCCACTGCGACCTGCGCGTCGCCGCCGAGGGCACCCGCCTCCGGCTGCCCGAGCTCGGCCTCGGCCTCCCGACCGCCTGGGGCGGCGCCCTCCAGCGCCTGCTGTCCGAGGTCGGCGCCGCCCGCATCCGCGAACTCATCCTGACCACGCGCATCTTCGACGCCGCCGAGGCGGAGCGGATCGGCGTGGCCCACCGCGTGGTGCCCGACACGGAGCTGGACAAGGTCGTCGGCCAGTGGACGAAGCCCCTGCTCCGCCGCTCCCCGGCCGCCCTGCGCTCGACGAAGGCCCTGCTCAACGCCTACGCCTCCGCCGCCCGCCAGGGCGACCTCACCCTGCTCGACGCCCAGCTGCTGACGTTCTCGGCCGCGGCCCACCACGCGCGGTAGGCCCGCGTCCCGGCCCGGTGGAACCGGCCGTCCCCGTCGTGCATCTACCGGGCCGGAGGGAACACCGGGACGCTACGGAGGGGGACGCCGTGCACCGCGACCGCGAGCACGCGTCCGCCGGAGGCGTGGTGGCGGCCGTGCTGGCCAACCTGCTGATCGGCGTCCTCGCGATCGTCCCGGCCTTCTGCGCGCACTGGCTCGTCGTCGAGTACCCGCTGGTGGACTGCATGGGCGGGCTCGGCTGCGACAAGGAGGCCGAGGACCACGTGGCCGGGGCCCTGGCCGGGGCGGCCGTCGGCGGCGTCGTGGTCCTCGGGGCGCTGCTCGTCGTCGACGTGGCCGTGCCCCGCCAGGAGGGCTGGCCGCTGCGCCGCTGGCTCGGCTCGGCCGCCCTCGTCCCCGTCCCCTTCCTCCTCGCCCTCGCGGTCGGCTGGATCTGACGGTCCGGGGCCGGGGAGGTGGCGTGGAGCCCGGTCGAGGCGGGGGCGGGCCACGAGATATCTTGATGTCGAGCAATGTTGCAATCGTGGAGCGGAGCACCCGGTGACAGACTCGACCATCATCTACACGCACACCGATGAGGCGCCGGCCCTGGCGACGTATTCGTTCCTGCCGGTGGTCAGGGCGTACGCCGCGACGGCCGGGGTCCGCGTGGAGACGCGCGACATCTCACTCGCCGGCCGGATCCTCGCGAGCTTCCCCGAGCGGCTGGACGCCTCGCAGCGCGTCGAGGACTCCCTGGCCGCCCTCGGTGAGCTGGCCAAGACCCCGCAGGCCAACATCATCAAGCTGCCGAACATCTCGGCGTCCATCCCGCAGCTGAAGGCCGCGATCGCGGAGCTGCAGGAGCAGGGCTACGACCTGCCCGACTACCCGGACGACCCGAAGACCGACGAGGAGCGCGACGTCCGCGCCCGCTACGACAAGGTCAAGGGCAGCGCGGTGAACCCCGTGCTGCGGGAGGGCAACTCCGACCGCCGCGCCCCGGCCTCGGTGAAGAACTACGCCAAGGCGCACCCGCACCGCATGGGCGCGTGGAGCCCCGACTCGAAGACCAACGTCGCCCACATGACCGGTGACGACTTCCGCTCCACCGAGAAGTCGGCCGTCATCGCGAAGGACGGCGCGCTGCGCATCGAGCTGGTCGGCGACGACGGCTCCACGACGGTGCTGCGCGAGTCGGTACCCGTGCAGGCCGGGGAGATCGTCGACTCCGCCGTCATGCGCGTCGCCGTGCTGCGCGAGTTCCTCAAGGAGCAGGTGGCGCGGGCCAAGGCCGAGGGCGTGCTGTTCTCCGTGCACCTGAAGGCCACGATGATGAAGGTCTCCGACCCGATCATCTTCGGCCACGTCGTGCGCGCCTTCTTCCCGAAGACGTTCGCCCGTTACGGCGAGGTGCTGGCCTCGGCGGGCCTGACGCCCAACGACGGCCTCGGGGGTATCTGGAAGGGCCTGGAGAACCTGCCCGAGGGCGAGGCGATCAAGGCGTCCTTCGACGCCGAGCTGGCCGAGGGGCCCGAGCTGGCGATGGTCGACTCCGACCGGGGCATCACCAACCTGCACGTGCCCTCCGACGTCATCGTGGACGCGTCCATGCCCGCGATGATCCGCACCTCCGGGCACATGTGGGGTCCGGACGGTGAGGAGGCGGACACGCTGGCGGTCATCCCGGACAGCAGCTACGCCGGTATCTACCAGGTGGTCGTCGACGACTGCCGGGCCAACGGCGCCTACGACCCGTCGACGATGGGCTCGGTGCCCAACGTCGGCCTGATGGCGCAGAAGGCCGAGGAGTACGGCAGCCACGACAAGACCTTCGAGATCCCGACCACCGGCACGGTCCGCGTCACCGACCAGGACGGCGCCGAGGTGCTGGAGCACACGGTCGGCGAGGGCGACATCTGGCGCATGTGCCAGACGAAGGACGTCCCCGTCCGCGACTGGGTGAAGCTGGCCGTGACCCGGGCGCGGGCCACCGGCGACCCGGCCGTGTTCTGGCTGGACGAGGGCCGCGCGCACGACGCGAACCTCATCGCCAAGGTCAGGGAGTACCTGCCGGAGCACGACACCGAGGGCCTGCGCATCGAGATCATGGCGCCGGTCGACGCGATCGCGTTCTCGCTGGAGCGCATCCGCCGGGGGGAGAACACGATCTCCGTCACCGGCAACGTCCTGCGCGACTACCTGACCGACCTCTTCCCGATCCTGGAGCTGGGCACCAGCGCGAAGATGCTCTCCGTCGTCCCGCTGATCAACGGCGGCGGCCTCTTCGAGACGGGCGCGGGCGGCTCGGCCCCCAAGCACGTGCAGCAGCTGGTCAAGGAGAACTACCTGCGCTGGGACAGCCTCGGCGAGTTCCTCGCGCTGGCCGTCTCCTTCGAGCACCTCGCGCAGAGCACCGACAACGCCCGCGCCCAGGTCCTGGCCGACACGCTGGACCGCGCGACGGCCACGTTCCTCAGCGAGAACAAGTCGCCCAGCCGCCGGGTCGGCGGCATCGACAACCGCGGCAGCCACTTCTACCTGGCCCTGTACTGGGCCCAGGAGCTGGCGCGCCAGAGTGACGACGCGCAGCTCGCCGAGGCCTTCGGCGACCTCGCCCGGACGCTGGCCGAGCAGGAGTCGACCATCGTCGACGAGCTGGTCGCCGTGCAGGGCTCCCCGGCCGACATCGGCGGCTACTACCAGCCCGACGAGGTGAGGACCGCCGCCGTGATGCGGCCGTCGAAGACCCTCAACCAGGCGCTGGCCTCCCTCGACTGAGGCCCGAGGCGCACGGCGCCACCCGGGCGGGTTCCGTCCCGCCCGGGTGGCGCCGTTCCCGTTCCCCGGCCTTCCGTGACTCGCGTCACCGCGCCGAGCGGTCGGATGAGAACGCCGTCTCATCTGGCGGTCGCGGGCCGAAGGGCGCGCCGCGACGCCGTAACCTGGGTGCCGTGACCGTGAACGCTGAGAGCAGCACCTCGACCGCCACCTGGCGGAATCTTCCCGCGGCGCAGCAGCCCGACTACCCGGACTCGACGGCTCTGCGCGATGTGATCGCCGAGCTGGAGTCCTATCCGCCGCTGGTCTTCGCCGGTGAGTGCGACCAGCTCAAGGACCGCCTGGCTGCCGTCGCCCGGGGTGAGGCGTTCCTCCTCCAGGGCGGTGACTGCGCGGAGGCGTTCGACGGGGTGTCGGCGGAGCACATCCGCAACAAGCTGAAGACGCTCCTGCAGATGGGGGCCGTCCTCACCTACGCCGGGTCCGTCCCGGTGGTGAAGGTCGGCCGCATCGCCGGCCAGTACAGCAAGCCGCGCTCCAAGCCCACCGAGACGCGCGACGGCGTGACGCTGCCGACCTACCGGGGCGACTCGGTCAACGGCTTCGAGTTCACCCCCGAGGCCCGCCGCCCCGACCCGGAGCGGCTGAAGCGCATGTACCAGGCGTCCGCCTCGACGCTGAACCTGGTGCGCGCCTTCACCACCGGCGGTTACGCGGATCTGCGGCAGGTGCACGCCTGGAACCAGGACTTCGTCAAGAACTCGCCCTCCGGTCAGCGCTACGAGGCGCTCGCCCGGGAGATCGACCGGGCGCTCAACTTCATGAACGCCTGCGGGGTGGACCCCGAGGAGTTCAAGACGGTCGAGTTCTTCGCCTCCCACGAGGCGCTGCTGCTCGACTACGAGGCCGCCCTCACCCGGGTGGACTCGCGCAGCGGCAAGCTCTACGACGTGTCCGGGCACATGGTGTGGATCGGTGAGCGCACGCGCCAGCTCGACCACGCCCACGTGGAGTTCTGCGCCCAGATCCGCAACCCGCTCGGCGTCAAGCTCGGCCCGACGACGACGCCGGAGGAGGCGCTCGCGCTGATCGACCGCCTGGACCCGGACCGTGAGCCCGGCCGGCTGACGTTCGTCGCCCGCATGGGCGCCGACAAGGTGCGCGACCGTCTGCCCACGCTGGTGGAGAAGGTCACCGCGTCCGGCGCCCAGGTGGCGTGGGTGTGCGACCCCATGCACGGCAACACCTTCGAGGCCGCCTCCGGCCACAAGACGCGTCGCTTCGACGACGTGCTGGACGAGGTCAAGGGCTTCTTCGAGGTGCACAAGGGGCTGGGCACGCACCCGGGGGGCATCCACGTGGAGCTCACCGGTGACGACGTCACCGAGTGCGTGGGCGGCGGGGACGAGATCTTCGTCGACGACCTGCACCAGCGCTACGAGACGGCCTGCGACCCCCGGCTGAACCGCAGCCAGTCGCTCGACCTCGCCTTCCTGGTCGCGGAGATGTACCGCCACCAGTGACGGGTCGCGCCACGGTGGCGCCCACCGCACGCGTCTGGGGCGCGGGTCACAGCGATCCGCGCCCCAGTGGGCTTTTCGGGCTCCGGACAACAGGGTAAGGTAAGGGTAACCTAATTGATCACGGGTCCTCCTGGGGCCCGTCCGTGCCCCGGGAGGTGACCGCGTGTACGTCTGCTCGTGCTTCGGGATCACCGAGCAGCAGGTACGTCAGCACGCGGACGCCGGGGCCTGCACGCCGCGGCAGATCGCCTCCGCCTGCAAGGCGGGCACGGACTGCGGGTCCTGTGTCCGCCGTATCCAGGGCATCCTCGGCCGGGGTTCCTGCCCCCGCCGCGAGCGCGTCGATCAGGGGCTGCCCGCGCTCACCGCCGAGCCGCAGCGGGCCGACGCGGTCGCCGAAGCGGCCTGACGGGCCGGGCGCCGGCCGCCGTCACGTGCTCGGCTGCTCGATCAGCTGCGCGATGTAGAGCGCCTCGCCGAGCTTCTCGATCAGCTCCAGCTGCGTGTCCAGGTAGTCGATGTGGTGTTCCTCGTCGGCGAGGATCTCCTCGAAGATGTTGGCCGAGGTGACATCGCCCTTGGCCCGCATCACCTCGATGCCCCGGCGCAGCCGGTCGATGGCCTCGACCTCGACCTGCCGGTCGGCCTGGAACATCTCCGTGACGGTCTGGCCGACGCGCACGTGGAACAGCCGCTGGTAGTTCGGCAGCCCCTCCAGGAACAGGATGCGGTCGGTGAGCCGCTCCGCGTGCTTCATCTCGTCGAAGGACTCCGCGCGCGTGTACGTGGCGAGCTTCGTCCAGCCGAAGTTCTCCTGCATCTTGGCGTGCAGGAAGTACTGGTTGATCGCGGTCAGCTCGGCGGTCAACTGCTCGTTGAGGAACTCGATGACCTCGGGGTCGCCCTGCATGGCACGGGCTCCTTCCCATGACGAAGATCGGCGTGTGGTGCGCCGCATCCTCGCACCCCCGCGCGGGTACGTCCAGTAAGTGAAGGCTTACCGAAATGCCCTGATTTCAGGGGCTGGACGGGGCCTCGTCCTGGCCGTCTGCCCGGGTCTGTCACCATGGAACCATGGGTCAGCCGGAGAGCCGCGCAGCGGAGAACGCAGAGCTCCCGCCTGGTCAGCGGCTCCAGCGCGGCTGGCCGGTCACGCACTACGGGCCCGTTCCCCGGTTCAAGCCCGAGCGGTGGGACTTCCGCGTCTTCGGCGCCACGGTGGACGGCGACAAGCACGCCTGGACGCACGAGGAGTTCTCCGCTCTGCCCTACGACACCGTCACGGCCGACCTGCACTGCGTGACCAAGTTCAGCATGCGCGGCGTCGAGTGGGGCGGAGTGCGCGCGCGCAGCCTTCTCTCCCTGGCGCCCCCGGCCGAGGGGGTCACGCACGTCATGGTCTGGGCCGAGTACGGCTACAGCGCCAACCTGCGCCTGGCGGACTTCGCGGCCGAGCAGTCCGTGTTCGCCACCCACCGGGCCGGGGAACTCCTGACCGCCGAGCACGGCTTCCCGGTCCGTTTCGTCGTGCCCCACCTCTACGCCTGGAAGGGCCCGAAGTGGGTGCGCGGCGTGGAGTACATGACGGCCGACCGTCGCGGCTTCTGGGAGGAGCGCGGGTACCACAACCTCGGCGACC
Organism: Streptomyces chumphonensis; assembly: GCF_014779715.1. Classification (GTDB taxonomy): domain Bacteria; phylum Actinomycetota; class Actinomycetes; order Streptomycetales; family Streptomycetaceae; genus Streptomyces; species Streptomyces chumphonensis. The sequence goes on along the minus strand of NZ_JACXYU010000001.1, from coordinate 401,154 downwards.
CCTGGCGTGAGCAGCGCTACTCCTACCAGGAGGAGCCGGGCGAGGGCCCGGAGCTCTAGCCGGGCGCTCAGGCGCCGGGCGGGGTCCCGTTGTGACGCCGCACTCAGTCCCCGCTCTCCCCGCGTCCGTTCCGACGGTTCCCCCGCACCTCCGCCCGAGAGGGACGACCGAGAACTCTTCGGGCAACCCGGAGAGAAAAACTGTCGTGGCGAGAGTAGACATCCGACTTCGCCCGGCCTAGTGTGAGGGTCGCACGTTTTCCAGGAGTGCGGAACGCGAGAGTGAGAGAAGGAGGTAGACGCCATCAGGATCGCCCGGGGCGGCCGCGGTCGGCCCGGGAGCCGCAGGCCCCGGAACGGAAGGTGGTCACACGGTCAAGAATCCGCGATCCCCGCGCACGTCCCCCGGTTCGGGGGAGTGCGCACAGAGGAATCCGGCCCCGCGATAGGCCGGAAGATGGTGTTACGTCCCTCGGGGCCCTGGTGCCGTACGGCACCAGGGCCCCTCGATGCGTTCGATGTGTTGGTCCGACCAGAGGTGCCCATGACCGCGGAAGACTCCTTCGACCGTCTCGACGACGACGACTACCCCGCCTACACGATGGGCCGGGCCGCCGACATGCTCGGCACCACGCCCGGCTTCCTGCGGGCGATCGGCGAAGCCCGCCTGATCACCCCGCTGCGCTCGGAGGGCGGGCACCGCCGGTACTCCCGCTACCAGCTGAAGATCGCCGCCCGCGCCCGGGAACTGGTCGACCAGGGGACGCCCATCGAGGCCGCCTGTCGGATCGTCATCCTTGAGGACCAGTTGGAGGAGGCCCGGCGCATGAACGAGGAGCTGCGGCGCCCGGACGCCGGGCACCGGCACGATGCCGGCACCGCCTGACGCCGCTCCCCTCGGGCCGTGCCCCCGGCCCCCGCGGCCGGCGCCGACACGGCCGGCCCTGCGGCAGAACGCTCCGGTCCGGGCCTGGCAAAATCTACGACGGCGGAATGAGAAACCCGACCCGGTCGCGAGGACGCCACCTCGTACGGCGGACCGCGGAGAATGTTCACCGCGCCGGGGCCCGTCGCCCCGTGCTACTGTCGATAACAGTTGCAGTTGTGGTTCCCCAGACTTCGAGTGCCGCTCCCGGCCGCCAAAACCGGGAGCAGCACTTATGTATTTCCGGTTTTCCGGACGGGCTAATCATCGCGGCGACGCGGGGCCCGCACGGTGCGGAGCCCCGGGCACTGCCCCGAAGGAGAATTGTTATGGCATCCGGTACCGTGAAGTGGTTCAACTCGGAAAAGGGCTTCGGCTTCATCGAGCAGGACGGCGGCGGCCCCGACGTGTTCGCCCACTACTCGAACATCGCCGCCCAGGGTTTCCGCGAGCTGCTCGAGGGGCAGAAGGTCACCTTCGACATCGCGCAGGGCCAGAAGGGCCCGACGGCCGAGAACATCGTCGCCTCCTGACGCGACACGCATGACAGAAGAGCCGGGGCCCGCACCTGAAGGGTGCGGGCCCCGGCTCGTTCCGCGAAACCGGCGTGGTCGATCGCTTTTCCGGACCTCCCGCACAGGCGGGTGATCCGGCTGCCCGCGCCACCCGACATCAGGCCCAGCTCCGGACCGCACTCCGCGGGAAACCCGTTGCTCCCGGTGAATTCACCGAATCTTCGGATCGTTTCCATGCGAGCTGCCGCTCTTCTCTCCGGCCGGGCCCTCTGAGTTTCTACTCGGCCCGTTCTCGTGATCCTCCGCGCTGCTCTTTCCGCTGCGGGAATTCCTTGATACGTGCCGCATCAAGGAAGGTTCCGTATGAACCGCACGCGTTCCAACGACCGCTACTCCCAGCGTTCCGGCGGCTCCGGCCGGGTCGGCCGCCCCCGCCCCTCCGGCGCCGGGCGTTCCGGTGGTGGCGGCCGCTCCGGCGGTGCCGGCCGCCGGCCCGTTCCCGTCCAGGGGGAGTTCGCCCTTCCCCGCACGGTCACGCCCCCGCTGCCCGCCGTCGAGTCGTTCGCCGATCTCGACATGCCGGCGCCCCTGCTCACCGCGCTGGGCGCCGAGGGCGTGAGCGTGCCCTTCCCGATCCAGGGCGCCACCCTCCCGAACACCCTCGCGGGGCGTGACGTGCTCGGACGGGGACGGACCGGCTCCGGCAAGACGCTGGCCTTCGGGCTGGCCCTGCTGGCCCGGACCGCCGGACAGCGGGCCGAGCCGCGTCGGCCGCTCGGTCTCGTCCTCGTGCCCACCCGGGAGCTCGCCCAGCAGGTCACCGACGCCCTCACGCCCTACGCCCGCGCGGTCCGGGTCCGGCTGGCCACGGTCGTCGGCGGCATGTCGATCGGTCGGCAGGCGAGCGCCCTGCGGTCGGGCGCGGAGGTCGTCATCGCCACGCCGGGACGGCTGAAGGACCTGCTGGACCGGGGCGACTGCGGCCTCGGCCAGGTGGCCGTCACCGTGCTCGACGAGGCCGACCAGATGGCCGACATGGGCTTCATGCCCCAGGTCACGGCCCTGCTCGACCAGGTGCGCGGCGAGGGCCAGCGGATGCTGTTCTCCGCGACGCTCGACCGCAACGTCGACCTGTTGGTCCGCCGCTACCTGACGGACCCCGTCGTCCACTCCGTCGACCCCTCCGCGGGCGCCGTCACCACCATGGAGCACCACGTGCTGCACGTCCACGACGCGGACAAGCGCAGCGCGACGACCGAGATCGCCGCGCGCGACGGCCGGGTCATCATGTTCCTGGACACCAAGCACGCGGTGGACCGGCTCACCCGGGACCTGCTCGGCAGCGGGGTGCGCGCCGCGGCCCTGCACGGCGGGAAGTCCCAGCCCCAGCGCACCCGGACCCTCGCACAGTTCAAGACCGGGCACGTGACGGTGCTCGTGGCGACCAACGTGGCCGCGCGCGGCATCCACGTCGACGACCTCGACCTCGTCGTGAACGTCGACCCGCCCACGGACCCCAAGGACTACCTGCACCGGGGCGGCCGTACCGCGCGGGCCGGTGAGTCCGGGAGCGTGGTCACCCTCGTCACCCCGAGCCAGCGCCGGGCGATGTCCCGGTTGTTGGCGGCGGCGGGCATCGTCCCGCAGACCACCCAGGTGCGCTCGGGCGAGGCCGAACTGCAACGGATCACGGGTGCCCAGGCCCCCTCCGGCATCCCGGTCACCATCACGGCGCCCGCCCCCGCGCGCGCCGAGTCCGGCGGAGCGTCGCGCGGGCGTCGTGGACGCCGCCCCGGGCAGACCACGCGCCGCGGCGCCCGCCGGCGTCCGCCCCACGACACGGCCGCCTGAGCGGCCGTCCGCACTCGCCGCGTCCCCACCGCACGTCCGGCCGTCCGCACCCCATCCCCCGTGAGGTCCTCATGCGCTGCATCATCGCCCGCTTCCCGTTCGACCTGACCAAGAACGCCGTGCTGGAGACGATGAAGGGTGTCAAGCCCGAACCGGTGACCGGAGAGTCCGTCATCATCGGCCGCCGCCACTACCCCCTCAAGCAGGTGGGCCAGGTCGTCACCGGCCAGGACCGCCGGGACTTCAGCGCGGGCGAGGTCCGCCGGGCCATGACGCTCCTCGGCTTCACCTGCCGCTCCGCCCCCGAGGAGGCCGCCGAGGTCTCGCCGCAGACCGGCCTCAGCCCGTTCCAGCAGGCCTCGGCGATGCTGGGCGGCCCCGAGTCCGCAGGCTGACCCTCGGCGCCGCACTCCACGCCACGCGACGGTGGGCCCGGGCGGTGGAGACCGTCCGGGCCCACCGTCGCGCGTGCGGGGCCGCGCCGAGGGGCCGTGCTCAGGAGGGCCGGCGCGCCCGCAGGTCCTTGAGCCGGGCCACGTCCGCCCGGTGCCCGGCCGTCCCGCCGGGCGTCTCGATGACCAGCGGCACGCCGTCGGTGGCCGGGTGCCCGAACAGCTCCCCGAACGCCTCCGCGCCGATGTGTCCGGCGCCGATGTTCTCGTGCCGGTCCTTGTGCGCGCCCACGACGTCCTGGGAGTCGTTCGCGTGGATCAGGCGCAGCCGGCCCGGGCCCGCCACGTCCACGATCTCGTCCAGCAGCGCCTTCGCGCCGCCCGGCTCCGCCAGGTCGTGTCCGGCCGCGAAGGCGTGGCAGGTGTCCAGGCACACGCCCACCCGGGGATGCCGGTCCAGGGCGTCCAGGTACGGGCCCAGGTCCTCGGCCAGCGAGCACAGGGACGCGCCCTGCCCGGCGGTGGGCTCCAGCAGCAGCCACGGGTCGTCGTCGCGGGTCAGCTCGGCGAGCAGCGGGCGGACCAGTTCACGCACCTGCGCCAACGCGACGGACCGCTCCCGCCCGCCCGTCGCGGAGCCGGTGTGCACGACGACGCCGAGCGCACCGATGTCCCGGCCGCGCCGCAGGGAGTGGCGCAGCGAGGCGACGGAGCGCTCGGCCGTGGCCGGGGTGTGGGAGCCGAAGTTGATCAGGTACGGCGCGTGCACGTAGGCCGGGACGCCCTCGGCCGCGCAGTGCTCCCGGAACCGCTCGTCCTCACGCGGGTTCCCCGTGGGCGTGGCCCAGCCCCGGGGGTTGGCGACGAAGACCTGGACGGCCTCGGCCCGCAGCTCCCGGGCGTAGGGGAGCCCGACGGCGGCCAGCCCTCCGGCCACGGGGATGTGGGCGCCGACGGGATTGCGGACGCGGCGCCCGGAGGATCCGGACGCCGCGTCGTCGTGTCGCTGCTGGGGGGAATCGTTCACCCGCTCAGGGTGCCATCCCCGAGTTCACCCGCTTCGGGGTGGCTCAGTACGCGCTCCAGACGTTGTCGATGGAGCCGTAGCGGTCGGCGGCGTAGTTGCAGGCCGCGACGATGTTGGCGACGGGGTCGTACTGGTCGCGCGGGGTGCCCTCGACGTGGTAGGCGTCGAAGGTCGGCTTGATCACCTGGAGCAGGCCGATGGAGGGTACGCCGTTGCGGGCGTTGATGTCCCAGTCGTTGATCGCGTTCGGGTCGCCGCTGGACTCCCGCATGATGTTCCACTTGATGCGGTCGTAGCTGCCGGGGATGTCGTGCTCGTCCATGATGTCCATGGCCTCGCTGATCCACCCGTCGAGCGTGTTCGGGTACTGCTTCGGCTGCTCGGCGGCGGCCGGCTTCTCGGCGCGCTTGCTGCGGTCGGCGGCGGCCTGGGCCTCGCGCTCCTTCTTCGCCTTGGCCTCGGCGGCTGCCTGCTTCTCGGCCTTCTCGGCCTCGGCGGCCGCCTTCGCCGCCGCCTCCGCGGCGCGGGTGTCGGCGGCCTCCTGCTGCTCCTGCAGGCTCTTGAGCCGGCCGCCCGCGCCCTCACCGAGGACGACGGAGGCCGGAGCCTCGGCCACGGTCGTGTTCTCCTGCGCGGAACTGGTCGTCGGTACCAGCGTCAGGGCGACGGCCGCGGCGGCGGCGCCGGATATGACGGCCGCGGAGTGGCGCTGGTCGCGCGTCAGGCTCCGGGCGAACGCCGGGACGTCGCGGAGGTGGGCGGGCACCTCGCGCAGCTGGGCTGGGGCCTGGCGCAGCTGACCGGGAACGGCCTTGATGTTTGCCTTGAGCTCCTGGAGGTAACCCGGAAGCTCGTTGCGGAGGTGCTCCGGGATCATGCGGAGCTCGGTCGAAATCCTGGATTCCGGCTTGATGCTGGGCATGCGGGGTCGAACCTCTTCCAGATCGCTGATGTCGCAGGCCTGAGCGGCGCGGAGCCGTTCACGTCTACGGCGCCATGCGACGTGAATGATTGTTAGCGACTGGAAAACCCGCTGGCAAAGGTGTGACCTACGATCCGGCGTCGTAGCCCACCGGGGCAGGTTTGTCCGTTTCCGCCCTACATGGTGGGCGACATGTCCACTAATCCCGGTCGTACGTGACGTGCGCCCTATGCGGCGGATCACAGCGTCGAGGGGGGCGGGCGACCGCCCGAAGTTGCTTCCGCACGCGGTGTGAACGGAATCAGGAGCGGCCGGCGGCCCGCAGTGCGGCGGCGCGCAGCCGGGCGAGCAGCGGCAGGACGTCGTCGTTCGGGGCCGCGCCGACCGCCTGGACGTAGGCGATGACGCTGTGCGCCATCGCGTCCGACGCCCGCTCGTCGCTGCCGGCGGCCCAGGCCGCCAGGGTGGCGGACAGCACCGCCGACACGCGGACCGTCACGTCGGCCTCCCGACGTGCCCGCGCCGCCGCCAGCTCCGGCGGGGACAGGTCGTCGCCGACGCCGTGCACGGTGTCCATGAGCGCGCTGATGACCTGCCGGGCGAACGCGGCCAGCACGACGGGCATCGGCCGTTCGTCCTCGTCGCGGTGGACGAGGGCCCGCTGGGCGTCCCGGTCGCCCCGGAAGGCGGCCTCCACATAGGCGATCGCCGCGAGCACCTCGTCGGGCGGCAGCCGGTCCCCGTCGTCGCCGGTCATCGGCTCCTCCTGCCGTCGCGTCTCCTCGGGAAGGCCGCACGGTGGCGCGGGCCTCCCGTGATCGTTTCCCGCACCGCCGGGGCGGCAGTCGCGTCCGGCCGGTGCGCGCGGCCGAGCCGGGTCAGCGGACCCAGATGGTGATCTCGGAACCCTTCGGGGCCTTCTCGCCGCCGTCCACGGACTGGTTGAAGACCGTGCCCAGGAAGAAGAGGTTCCGCACGGTGACCTCGAAGCCAGCTTCCTCCAGCGCCGCCACGGCCGCGTCCTCGTCCAGCCCGACGACGTCCGGCACGGTCACCGACTCCGGCCCCTTGGAGACGGTCAGCGTCACGGTGTCGCCCTCCGCCGCCGTGGCGCCCGCACGCGGCGACTGCCGCGCGACGGTCCCGGGCTCCCGCGCGGAGTGCGCCCGCTCGGCGGAGAACTCCACCTCCAGCCCGGCCCGCTCCAGCGTCTTCCGGGCGTCCTCCCGTTCGGCTCCGGCCACGTCCGGCACCTCGACGCGCTCACCCCTGGAGACGACCAGCTCGATCGCCGTCCCCGGCCGGCGCTCGGTGCCCGCCGGGGGCTCGGTGCGGATGACGGCGCCCCGGTCCACCGAGGAGCTGAACTCGCGCGTCACCGTCGTCGGCTCCAGCTCGGCGTCCGTCAGCCGCCGGCGGGCGTCCGCCAGCGGCACGCCCTCCAACTCGGGGACGGCCACCACGTCCGGTCCCTGCGAGACCCTGATCGTCACCGTGGCGTTGCCCCGCACGCGCGTGCCGGGGCCGGGGTCGCTGCTGACGATCAGCCCCTCGTCGACGCTCGCGCTGTGCACCTCCTCCACCCGCGTCCGCAGCCCCGCCTCGTCCAGCCGCCGCTCCGCCTCCGCGAGGGGCAGCCGCAGCACGCTGGGCGTCCGCGTGAACTGCCCGGAGTTGATGTACCAGACGCCCGCCCCCACACCGACGACGAGCAGCAGCACCAGGCCCACGAGCAGCCCGGGGGAGCGGCGCCCGCCGCCGCGCCGGGCCGCCGCGCGGCGATCCGGCCCCGCCGGGGGCTCCTCCTCTTCCTCCAGGCGCGGCAGCAGCGGTGTCGAGGGCAGGACGGTCGTGTGCTCGGCGGCGTCGGCACGCGCACCGCCCCGTCGGCCGACCCGGGGCAGCACGGTCGTGGCCCGGTCGGCCCCGTCGTCGGCACGGGCCCGCGGCGGGACGAGGTCCAGCTCGGTCGCGGTCAGCCCGGCCCGGACCGCCCGCAGCTCGGCCAGCATCACCGCGGCGTCCGCCTGGCGCGCCGATGCGTCACGCGCCGTGCCGCGCGCCACCAGGGCGTCGAGCGGCGGCGCGAGCCCCGGGACGGCGCGGGACGGCGGCGGCACGTCCTCCCGCAGGTGCCGGTAGAGCACCTGCGCCGGGGTCGTCCCCGTGTGCGGCCTGCGTCCGGTCAGCATCTCGTAGAGCATCACGCCGCACGCGTAGACGTCGGCACCGGTGTCCGTGATCCCGTGCTCGATGTGCTCGGGGGAGAGGTAGGAGACCGTGCCCATCACCGACGTCGTCGACAGGGCCGTCTGCGCGTCCACGGCCCGCACGAGGCCGAAGTCCGCGACCTTCACCCGGCCGTCGTCGCCGATCAGCACGTTCTCCGGCTTCACGTCCCGGTGCACGAGCCCGGCCCGGTGGGCGGCGCCCAGCGCGGCCAGTATCGGCTCCAGGATGTCCAGCGCGGCCCGCGGCTGGAGCGCCCCGCGCCGCACGAGGACGTCCCGCAGGGTGCACCCGGCGACGTACTCCATCGCCAGGTACACGTACGAGCCGTCCATGCCCTGGTCGAAGACGCCGACGACGTTGGGGTGGTCCAGGCGGGCGACGGCCCTGGCCTCGCGGATGAACCGCTCCACGAAGCCGTCGTCGTGGGCGAGGGACGGATGCATCACCTTCAGGGCGAGGACCCGGTCCAGCCGGGTGTCCACCGCCCGGTAGACCGTCGCCATGCCGCCGGCCGCGATCCGCGCCTCGACGCGGTACCGCCCGTCCAGCACGTGCCCGATCATCGGGTCCTGAAGGGTCGCGTCCACACCGGGATTCTACGAGCCGCCACCGGCGCCGTGCGCGGACCGCCGGGTCCCACGCCGCACTGCAGCGGAACGGTGACGAACCCGCACCCTCCCCGTGCCGTCCGCCCCGGCGCCCCGCCCCACCGCCCCGGCGCACCCGCCGGGACGGACGTCAGGCGTCGGCGGCGGACGCCTCGTCCGCGGGGTCCGTCGCGTACTCCTCGTCCGACGGGAAGGCGACGGACCAGTCCGACTCCAGGTCGAGTGCCCGGCGCAGCGGCACCTCGCTCTCCAGGACCAGCGAGTCGAACGCCGCGTCGTAGGCGTCCTCGTAGGCGGCGTCCGTGGCGCCCGACGCGTCCTCCCAGAGCGCCGCCGTGGCGCGCATCTCCTGAACGAGCCCGGCCGCGGGCTCGCGTGCCGCGTCCTCCCAGTCGTGCTCGTGCATCGCGTCCGCCTGCTCGGTGAGCGTCCCGGAGAGGTCCTCCGCCCACCGCCGCTGCGCGTCGAGGTCGTCGAAGGCGGGCTGCTCCGCGTAGACCGCGTCGACGCGGCCGAAGTGCGTGAGGTAGAAGACCTGCTCCTCGTCGAGCGTCGTCGCGTCGATCCGCAGCGAGCCCTCCAGCGCCCTCTCCTCGTGGGCGTACGTGCAGATGACGCCTCGGTCGCCGTTCGCCCAGGTGAGGGACGTCGGCTGCAAGTGGTAGGGGAAGACGTCGGCCGGAACGGTCCAGCTGTCGAGGATGTAGCCGTCGACGTGCTGCGCGCACTGCTCGCCGACCCACTCGGTGACCGCGTCGTCACCCGGCCAGGGGCCCTCCTCCATGCTCAGGACGGCGTAGGCCTCGGCCTGGTGCGGCTCGTCGCACGGAACGAGACCCGCGGAGCCGTGCTCGGTCTCCTCCTCGGCGGAGAGCGAGCCCAGGTTGAAGCAGTCACCCGGCTCGATGGTGGCCGGGTCGACCCGGGTGGGGACGGTGGTCCCGGCCGCGCGGCCGTCCTCTTCCCTCTCCTCCCCGGCGAACACGGCCACCACCACGGACGCGGCGATGACCACCAGAGACACGGCCGAGACGACCACGCCGGCCACGGCCATGCCCTTGCCGCTCTCGTGGCGCCGACGGATTTGGGCCAGGGCGACGATCCCCAGGACCAGACCCACCGGCGGCAGGCAGGTGAGCGCGCACACCAGGGACGCGACCGCCAGGCCGTTCGTCGGACGGGGCGGCCCGCCGTACGGGCTGCCCCCGTAGGCCGGGCCGGACGGGGGATGGTGACTCATGGAGCAGGCGTCCTTCGGCGATCATCGGATGGGGTCGCCGGATCGTACGTCAGTGCGTGAACGCCGGCCGCTCCGGGTCCAGCTCGGCGACGCCCTCCACCGGGGAGGACGCCTGGGCGAAGTGCCGTCGCGGGATGCGCCCGGCGCGGCGGGCCAGGCGTCCCGCCTCCACCGCGTGCCGCATGGCGGCGGCCATGAGCACCGGCTCCTGCGCCCGGGTGACGGCGGAGGCGAGCATCACCGCCGCGCAGCCCAGCTCCATCGCGAGCGCGACGTCGGACGCCGTACCGGCCCCGGCGTCCAGGATGACGGGGACGCCCGCGCGTTCGGTGATGAGCTGGAAGTTGTGCGGGTTGCGGATGCCGAGGCCCGAGCCGATGGGTGAGCCGAGCGGCATGATCGCCGCGCAGCCGACGTCTTCGAGCTTGCGGGCGAGCACGGGGTCGTCGTTGGTGTAGGGGAGCACGGTGAAGCCGTCGTCGACGAGGGTCTCGGCCGCGTCCAGCGTCTCCACCGGGTCGGGCAGCAGGGTGCGTTCGTCCGCGATGACCTCCAGCTTCACCAGCCGCGTGCCCAGCGCCTCACGGGCCAGCCGGGCCGTCAGGACGGCCTCGCCCGCCGTGAAGCAGCCGGCGGTGTTGGGCAGCACGCGGATGCCGAGGCGGTCGAGGACGGAGAGCACCGAGCCGTGCACCGAGGCGTCGACGCGGCGCATCGCCACGGTGGTCAGCTCGGTGCCGGAGGCGACCAGGGCGCGTTCCATGGTCTCCAGGCTCGGCGCGCCGCCGGTGCCCATGATGAGCCGTGAGGAGAGGGTGAGGTCGCCGAGCGTCAGCGGGTCGTCGGCCGTGAGCACCGTCGGGGTGTCCGTCGTCATGGGTCAGCCTCCTTGGACTGCGGTCAGGACCTCCACCCGGTCGCCCTCGGCGAGCGCGGTGGCGGCCCAGCGGCCTCGCGGCACGACCGTCTCGTTGACGGCGGCGGCGACGCCGGAGGGGGCGGTGGTCAGCGTCGCGACGAGGGCGTCGAGGGTGGTCCCGACCGCCTCGGCGCGCTCCTCGCCGTTGACGCGGATCGTCATCCGGTTCATACGGGCAGCTCCTGTCGGGGCGGGGCGGCGGACGCGCCGTCGCCGGAGCGGAAACGCAGCGGGCTGAAGGGGCGGGCGGCGTCCGGCAGGACGCCCGTGGCCAGCGACGCGGCCAGGGCGTCACCGGTGACGGGCGTCAGCAGGACGCCGTTGCGGTAGTGGCCGGTGGCGAGCTGGAGGCCCGGCAGGGCGCTCGGGCCCAGCACCGGCGCGTTGTCCGGGGTGCACGGCCGCAGCCCGGCGCGCGTCTCCACGAGCGGCAGCTCCGTCAGGCCGGGGACCAGCTCGTGGGCGTCGCGCAGCAGCGCGTAGACGCCGCCCGCCGTGACGGTGGTGTCCCAGCCCAGCTCCTCGCTCGTGGCCCCGACGACCAGCTCGCCGTCCGCGCGCGGCACGAGGTACACCTGCCCGCCGCGCACCACGGCCCGCACGGTGCGGGAGAGGAAGGGCGGCCCCGGCGTCTCGGGCATGCGCAGCCGCAGCACCTGGCCCTTGACGGGCCGCACCGGTGGCAGGACGCCGTCGGGCACCCCGGCGAGACGCCCGCTCTCGCTACCCCCGGCCAGCACGACGGCGTCGCCGCCCAGCTCGGTGCCGTCGTCGAGGGCCACGCCCACCGCGCGGCCGCCGGCGTCCCCCGCCAGCAGCAGCCGCTCGGCCCGCGCACGCCGGAAGGTGACGCCCGCCCCTCCGCCCGCGGCCAGCAGGGCGTCGGCCAGCCGCCGGGGGTCCACCTGGTGGTCGCCGTCGACGCGCAGGCCGCCGCGCACGCCCGGCGCGAGCATCGGCTCCAGGCGCCGGCACTCCCGTCCGGTGAGCCAGCGCGCGTCCAGTCCGCAGCGCTGCTGGAGGGCGTGCAGGTCCCGCAGGTGGGCCCGGTCGTCGGCGTCGAGCGCGACGGCGAGGGTGCCGCACGCGCGGTAGCCGATGTCGTGCCCGGTCGTCTCGGTCAGTTCGGCGGCGAAGTCCGCGTAGGCCGCGGCCGAGGCCAGGTTGAGGGCCAGCAACCGCTCCTCGCCGAAGTGCAGTTCGGTCACCGCCGCCAGCATGCCGGCGGCCACCCGGGCCGCGCCGCCGCCCGGCGCCGGGTCCACGACCGTGACCCGCATCCCGCGCTGCGCCGCCCGCCAGGCCGTGACCAGGCCGATCACGCCGCCGCCCACCATCACCACGTGCATGGGTTCCAGCTCCTCCCTTCGCCGGCATGACCCGGATCAGGTTCGTACGGTCGGAGGCCGTCCGCCTCCCTCTCAGCCCGGTGCGCCGGGCTCCCGCGTGTGCGTTGCGCGGACCACCCTACTGCCGTGCCCGGCCCGGCCGCAGCGGGCGCCGTGCTCGGGGCCGGGCGTGAGCCGGAGGCGAGCCGGAACCCAGGGGCGTACGAGCCGGACGTGTGAACGTCGGCGCCATGAAGATCTGCGTGTTCCTCTCCGCCGCCGACCTCGACGAGCGGTACACGGCCCCGGCGCGCGAGTTCGCCGAGCTGCTCGGGAGGGGCGGGCACACCCTCGTGTGGGGCGGCTCCGACGTCGGGCTGATGAAGGTCGTCGCCGACGGCGTGGAGCGGGCGGGCGGCACGCTGTGCGGCGTCTCCGTCGGGTTCCTCGCCCACGTCGCCCGGCCCGGGGTGGCGGACATGGTCACGGCCGGCGACCTCGGCGCGCGCAAGGCCCTGCTGCTGGAGAAGGCCGACGCGGTCGTGGTGCTCGTCGGCGGCACGGGCACGCTGGACGAGATGACCGACCTGCTGGAGCTGCGCAGGCACGGCCTGACCCGCAAGCCGCTGGTGGTGCTCAACACGGCCGGGTACTACGACGGTCTCAGGTCCCAGCTGGAGCGGATGGAGGCCGAGGGCTTCCTGTCCGTCCCGCTCGCGGAGCTGGTCCACTTCGCACGGACCGGGCGGGAGGCGCTCGACCACGTGACGCGGCGGCTGCGGGCCGGCGGGCGCGGGGACGGCGCCCCGACCGTCACCGAGGCGGTGTGACCCGGCCGGGGCGCGGCCCCCGGCGCGGCGGCGCGCGGCCCCCGGCGGGGGTGTGGAGGGTCACGCGGAAGGCCGGTGCGGGACCGGACTGCGCGCGTAGACGCCGGTCTACAGTGATCGTGTGACCTCACCACACGAGCATCGCCGGTCGGGCCGGCCGGGCCCCCGGGGCGCGGAACGCGTCGTCATCGTCGGCGCCGGAATGGCCGGTGTGCAGACGGCGGTGCAGCTGCGCGAGCTGGGCTGGTCCGGCTCCGTCACCCTGCTCGGCGCCGAGCGGCACCGCCCCTACGACCGGCCGCCGCTGTCCAAGGCCGTGCTCAGCGGCAAGGCGGAGGGGTCCGCCTTCGACGTGGACTTCGACGCCCTCGGGGTCCGGCTGGAGCTGGACCGCCGCGTCACGGGGCTGCGCGCGGACGACCACGAGGTCGACACGGCCCGGGGGCCGGTGCCCTACGACCGGCTGGTCGTCGCCACCGGCGCGGAGCCCGTCCCGCTGCCCGGCGGTGCGGACGTGCCCGGCGTGCACCTGCTGCGCACGCTGGACGACGTCGAGCTGCTGCGGCCGGTGCTGGGCGGACGGCGGCGCGTCGTCATCGTCGGCGCGGGCTGGATCGGGGCCGAGTTCGCCACGGCGGCGCGGGAGGCCGGGTGCCCGGTCACCGTCGTCGAGGCCGCCGGGCAGCCGCTGTCCGGCGCGCTGCCCGCCGACATCGCCGCCCGGATGCGGGGCTGGTACGCCGAGAGCGGTGCGGAGCTGATCACCGGCGTCGCGGTGGCCCGCGTCCGGGCCGAGCCCGAGCGCAAGGTGGAGCTGGCCGACGGGCGGGTGCTGGCCGCCGACGCCGTCCTCGTCGGCATCGGCGCCCGCCCGGCCACCGGCTGGCTGGCCGGATCGGGTGTGGAGCTGGCCGCCGACGGCTCGATCCTCGCCGACGAGCGGCTGCGCACGTCCGTGCCGGACGTGTACGCCGTCGGGGACTGCGCGTCGTTCCCCTCGGCGCGCTACGGCCGCAGACTGCTCGTCCACCACTGGGACAACGCCCGGGGCGGCCCGGGCGCCGTCGCGGTCGGGCTCGTCGGCGACGCCGGGCAGGCCGTGGCCGCCGGGTCCGAGGTCTACGACCCGGTCCCGTACTTCTGGTCCGAGCAGTTCGGCCGCTTCGTGCAGTACGCCGGGCACCACGGCGCCGCGGACGAGGTGCTGTGGCGCGGCGATCCGGACGGCGTCTCCTGGGCCGTGTGCTGGCTGCGCGACGGCGTCCTCGACGCCCTGCTCGCCGTCGGCCGGCCCCGGGACCTGGCGCAGGGCCGCAAGCTCATCCGGCGGCGCGTCGCGCTGGACCGCGCCCTGGCCGCCGATCCGGCGGTGCCCCTGAAACGGGCGGCCCTGGCCCCGGCGCGGCAGGCGCCGCCCCTCGGCGCCGCCGACTGAGGAGCCGGTTGGCCCATGCCGGGCGGACCGCGGTGCCGATTGTCGCCGGCGGATGGCAGGCTTAGGGGTGTGACCGAGATTGACGCGAAGATCGATGCGCTCGTGCCGAGCTGGCTCACCCTCCCCGACATCGCCGAGAGGCTGGACGTCGAGGTGACGCGGGTGCGGCAGTTCGTCAAGGAAGGGCTACTGATCGCGGTACGCCGAGGCGAGAACCGGGTCCTGATGGTCCCCGCCGACTTCATCGGCGAGGGCCGGATCACGAAGGGGCTCACCGGTACGCTCACGCTGCTGAGGGACGACGGCTTCAGCGACGAGGAGATGCTGGAGTGGCTCTTCACCGCGGACGACTCCCTGCCCGGCAACCCGGCGCAGGCGCTCCGGGAGAACCGCGGGACCGAGGTGAAGCGCCGGGCCCAGGCGCTCGCCGTCTGAGACCGGCGTCCACCGCGCCGCAGAACCGTCCCGGCGGCGGGGCACGCGTCCCCGCCCCGCCGTCCCACCAGGGGGAGAAGACCTCATGTCCGCGCAGACCACGACCGCCGGGTCCGACTCCGCGGTGCGGAAGCTGGCCGACGCCCGGCTGTACCTGTGCACCGACGCCCGCACCCGGCAGGGGGACCTCCCGGAGTTCCTGGACGCCGTGCTCTCCGGCGGCGTCGACGTCGTCCAGCTGCGGGACAAGGGGATGGAGGCCGGCGAGGAACTGCGGCACCTGTCCGTCCTCGCCGACGCCTGCCGGCGGCACGGCAAGCTGCTCGCCGTCAACGACCGCGCGGACGTCGCGCACGCCGCCGGGGCGGACGTGCTCCACCTCGGCCAGGGCGACCTGCCCGTCCCGGCCGCCCGGGCCCTCCTGGGCCCGGGGCCGCAGGACGTGCTCATCGGCCGGTCCACCCACGCCGAGAGCGAGGTCGACGCCGCCCTCACCGACCCGGGCGTGGACTACTTCTGCACCGGCCCCTGCTGGCCGACCCCGACCAAGCCAGGCCGGCACGCCCCGGGGCTGGCGCTGGTGCGGTACGCCGCCGAACGCAGCGCCGCACACGGCGACGAGCGGCCCTGGTTCGCCATCGGCGGCATCGGTCCGGAGAACCTGGACGCCGTCCTGGACGCCGGCGCCCGCCGCGTCGTCGTCGTCCGCGCGCTGACCGGGGCGGCGGATCCGCACGCGGCGGCGGCTTCGCTCGCGGAGCGGTTGCGAACCCGCTGACCTGCCGTTTCCTGGGCCGACGGCGTCCACCCGGGCGTCCAGGGTGTGGACATGGCTCTGGCCCGGACCCTACTGGCGGTTAGCCTTCGTCCATGGCCCACGGCATCTCCTCCACCAGGACCGACCGCGCGGTGACGATCCGCGAGCTTCTCGCCTCGGGGAAGCGCTCCTACTCCTTCGAGTTCATGGCGCCGAAGACACCCAAGGGCGAGCGGACCCTGTGGAACGCGATCCGCCGCATCGAGGCCGTCGGCCCGACCTTCGTCTCCGTGACCTACGGCGCCGGCGGGTCGTCCCGGGACGGCACCGTGCGGGCCACCGAGCGCATCGCGACCGAGACCACGCTGACGCCCGTCGCCCACCTCACGGCCGTCAACCACTCCGTCGCCGACCTGCGCAACATCATCGGCCAGTACGCCGGGGCGGGCATCCGCAACATGCTGGCCCTGCGCGGTGACCCGCCCGGTGACCCGATGGGGGAGTGGGTGCGGCACCCCCGGGGCGTCTCCCACGCGTACGAACTGGTCGAACTGATCAAGGAGTCGGGGGACTTCTGCGTGGGCGTGGCCGCCTACCCCGAGATGCACCCCCGCTCGACGGACTGGGACACCGACATCCGGCACTTCGTCGACAAGTGCCGCGCCGGGGCCGACTACGCCATCACCCAGATGTTCTTCTACCCCGAGGACTACCTCCGGCTGCGCGACCGCGTCGCGGCGGCGGGCTGCGACACGCCGATCATCCCGGAGATCATGCCGGTCACCAACGTGCGGCAGATCGAGCGTTTCGCCGAGCTGAGCAACGCGACCTTCCCCCCGGAGCTGGCGAAGAGGATCCTGGCGGTCAAGGACGACCCGGCGGCTGTACGCTCGGTCGGGATCGAGTACGCCACGGAGCTGAGTGCGACGTTGATGGCCGAGGACATCCCCGGGCTGCACTTCATCACGCTCAACCACTCCACGGCGACCCTGGAAATCTACGAGAACCTCGGACTGCACGCGCGGCACTAGGGGTTCTGCGAGAGGGGCGTACATGGGCTGGACGGTCCTCTACATCTTGTTCGGCGTGGTCGCGCTGTGGCTGCTGGGTGAGGTGCTGCTCCAGTACAAGGCGCGCCTGCGCTGGCGCCTCACCGCGTTCTTCGGCTTCCTCACCGTCGTCCTCGGCGTGCTGCTGGGCTCCGTCCCCGTGATCGCCCTGGGCACGGCCGCCTTCGCCGTCGGCCAGTTCCTCGTCACCCTCTCCTTCCGCCGGGGCTTCGACCACGGCTGGGCGCTGGAGAACGTTCCCGGAACGCGTCGCCGCCGGGCCAAGGACGGCTCCGACCCCGACGCGCCGCCCCGACCCGCCGACGCGCCGCCGGTGCTGGAGGTCTCCGAGCTGGAGGAGACGGCCGCGTACCGCATGGAACCGCTCCCGGAGGAGGACACCGGGCAGTACGGCGTGTACGACCGGGACGCTGCCGACGGCGGCGACGGCCACGGCGGTGAGGCCGGGCGGCGGGAGCAGCCGGAGGCGGACCCCTACGCGGCGGCGCCCCCCGACCCGTACGCGACGCCGGGCGGCTACGGCTACGACGGGGGGTACGAGAGCGGCTACGGCTACGACGGCGGCTACGGCACGCCGTACGGAACGCCCCAGGGCCCGGGCGGCGCACCCGACCCACTCGGCGACAGCGGCGAGCACCGGTACGCGAGCGCCGGGTACGCGCAGGACACCCCCGGCTTCCCGGCCGACCCGTACACGGGGGACCACCGCGACGACCGGTCCTACGGCGGGGGATACCCGACCCCGGCGCCGCAGTCCGAGACCGGCGCCTACGCCTCCTACGCCTCCTACGACGGCTACCAGGGCGACGGTGGCGGCCAGGGCGACCTGTACGGCTACCCCGCCCCGCCCGCGCCCGGCGGCTACGACCCCCTGGGCGGCCCCGACCCCCTGGGCGGTTTCAGCGCGCAGGGCGGGCACCCGTCCGGCGGCTACGACACCGGCGGCTACGAGACCTACGGCTACCCCACTCCTCCCCCCGCCCAGGAGCCCGCCGCCTACGGCCGGTACCCGGAGGAGCCGGGCTCCTGGGCGGAGGTGCCGCACCAGCGGGACGCCGCCGCACCGCACGCCGCGCCGGAGCAGCAGCCCTACCCGTACCAGGACGGCTACGACTACGACTACGGCTACCCCGCCCCCGGCCAGCAGCCCCGCAACTGAGCGTTCCCGTGCGGCTGTGCACGGCGGCGCCCGACGGCCGGGCACGGCCGCACCGGGACCGCCGGACGCGGTCAGCTGGAGCCGCGCCAGTGCGGGCCCTCGGTGATGAGGCCCGCCACGAGGGCGCCCGACATGCCCGCGTGCGCCGGTCCGCCGCCCGGGTGCGCCCAGCCCCCCACGGCGTAACGGCCGGGCGTCGGCGCCAGGTTGGGCGCCTGGCGGTAGGTGTCCGGTGCGCCCGCCAGGGCCGGCACCGGGACGGTTCCGCCCGGCGCCCCCGTCTCGCGTTCGGCGTCCGCCGGGGTGTGCACGGCGTGCCACAGCAGGCGTTCCGCGAGCTCCGGCACCACCGTCCCGGCCGCGGCGGCGAGTTGTTCCACCGCCGCCGCCACGGTCGCGGGGTCCGACCAGTCCGTCGTGGTGTACGGCGCCCCCGCCGCCGTGGCGGGCGCGTGCGGCGGCACCGTCGCCGTGACGCTCACCGCCTCGTGCTCCGCGTCCGGCACGCTCGACGCGTCGTCCGGCCGCAGCACCGTGACCGTCGGGGCGGCGAGCGGGCGTGCCCCGTCGAAGAGGCCCGCCAGCGCCACGTCGCGGTCGGGGGCGTGGACGACGGTGCGGTGCGGTGCGCCCGGCGGTCGGCCGCCCCGCAGGGCGAGCAGCACCGTCAGCCGGGCCCGCCCGGGGGCGGTGCCGGCGTGCGGGCACCGGCCGTCCACCACCGCGTCCGCGGCCACCTCGGTGCCGTCGGCCAGGACCACGCCGCAGGCCCGCCCGGCCCGGACCGGGACGTCGGCCACCGGCGTGCCGAGGACGACCTCCACCCCGCGTTCGACGCACCGCCGGTACACGGCGTCCGCCAGCGCGCGCATCCCGCCCGCGACCCGCCAGGAGCCGAAGGTGTGCTCCACGTAGGGCAGGACCGTCGTGCTCGCCGGGGCCGTGCGCGGGTCGAGACCGTACGCCACGGCGTAGCTCTCCAGCAGCGCCGCCGCCCGCGGGTCGGCCAGTTCGTCGGCGGCCACCTCGGCCAACGTCGGCACGCGGCGGCGCAGCAGCCCCCGGCGGCGCAGCGCCGGGTACGGGTCGGTCGGCGGCGGGGCGTCGGTCAGCGGCTCCTCCAGCAGCGGCCGGCGGGTGGCGTCCCACACGGCGCGCGCCCGCACCAGCAGGTCCGTCCAGCGCCGCCCCGCACCCGCGCCGAGGCCCGCGTCCAGCGCGCCGATCAGGCCGGAGCGCGTGACGGGCAGCGGCACCTCGGTGCCGTCCGCGAACCGGTGGACGGCCCCCGGATCCAGCTGACGCAGCGTGACGTGCGACTCCAGCGGCTCGCGGCCCGTCTTCAGGAAGAGGTCCCGCCAGACGGCGGGCAGGTGCAGCAGCGCGGGCCCGGTGTCGAACGTGAACCCGTCCCGGGTGAGGGCCCGGACGCCGCCGCCGTACGTCCGGGACCGCTCGTACACCGTCACCCGGTGGCCGGCCGTCGCCAGCCGTGCCGCCCCGGCCAGTGCGCCCAGACCGGCGCCGATCACCACCACGCGTGCCATGACCAGCGACTCTAGCCATCCGGCCGGCCCTCGCGCCGGGCGGGGCCGTCCGGCGTGGGGACGCCACCCCAGGGGGTGAGTACCGCTACCTAGAGCGCCGGTTGAGTACCCGCGCGGATGGGCGGTGACCTGCCCGGACGGCAGAGTGGTGCGCACCGGGACGACGCGGCGCGGCACCGCCGGCACGGGGCGGCGGAGCCGCACCGCGTCCCCCGGCAGGGGGGAACCGAAGGGGGACCGGGGGACACGGGGGGAACGGGGGCGAGCGGGCGGCACCGGTCATCGCGCGACCGGGGCCGCCCGCTTCCGGCCCACCGGCCCCGCGGCCGGTCCCTCCGTTCGGCTCCCCCCGCCCGCTCCCACCCGCTTCCGCCCGGAGGCGGGCGGCCGTGGGTCAGGGCCGTCCGGCCACGCGGCCCTGGAGCAGCAGCGACAGCGAGGCGTGCACGTCGTCCAGCGAGCGGTCCGGCTGGAACGCCTGCCAGTCCAGCGCCGCCACGAGCACCATGCCGAACAGGGCGGCGGCCGTCAGCTGCACGTCGATCTCGCCGCTCAGCTCCCCCTCCTCGACGCCGAGCCGCAGCTGTTCCTCGACCACCGCCACCGCCCGGGCCCGGACCACCAGCAGCGTCGACTGCCAGGTGCGGTTCTTGCGCCACAGCTCTGCCACGTACAGCTGGGTGAAGGCCGGATAGCGGTCGATGAACTCCAGGCCGGCGCGGACCATCGCGTCCAGGGAGTCGACCCTGCCGCCCCCGCCCTCCCGCACGGTGGCCGCCGCCGCCTCCAGTCGCCCGGTCAGCAGCTCGACACCGTGTCGCAGCAGCTCCTCGAACAGTTCGTTCTTGCTGGCGAAGTTGTAGTAGACGGTGCCCTTGGCCACTCCCGCGGCCTCGGCGATCTCGTCCACCGTGGTGGCCGAGAACCCCTGTTCCGCGATGAGGTGCACCGCGGCCTCGTACAGCTTCTGCCGGGTGGCGCTGCGCCGGGCGCTCGTGCCCGCCGTGGCGCCCGGCCCGTTGCTCCCGCTCTTCATGACGATGATTGTCCTCTTCCCGAGCGCGCCGGGCCGCGCGGCCTGCCGGTGCCGGCGCCGGTTGCGGCGCCGGTCACAGCGTCAGCTCCGGGTGGAGCCGCTTGAGCGTCCACACCGAGCCGCGCCGCGCCGTCCACGCCGTGGCGGCCAGGGCCGCCACGGTGAAGGCCAGCAGCACGGCGCAGCCCTCCCACACCGGGCCGAGCGGACCGCCGGTGATCAGGTGCCGCAGACCCGCGACGACGTACGTCATCGGGAGGTAGGGATGGACGGCGTTGAAGAAGTCCGGGCTCGTCTGCACCGGGTAGGTCCCTCCGGCGCTGGTGAGCTGGAGCATCAGCAGGACGAGCACCAGGATCCGTCCCGCCGGCCCGAACCGGGCGTTCAGCCACTGCACGATGGCGGTGAAGCAGGCCGCCACGAGGAGCAGGAAGCCGAGCGTCCCGGCGGGCCTGGCCATCTGCAGGCCCAGCCCCGGCGCCCAGTGCAGCACCGCCAGCAGCACCGACGCCTGCACGGCCCCGATGGCCGCGACCGGCAGCCACGACGCCAGCGCGGTGCGCAGGGCGGGGGCACCCGCGGCCAAGGCCCGCCGACTCAGCGCCGGCATGAGCATGTAGGCCACCATGGCGCCCACCCACAGGGCGAGCGGCACGAAGTAGGGGGCGAAGCCGGTGCCGTAGTTGGGGGCCTCGTGCAGGCCGCGGGAGGTCAGCCGCACGGGATCGGCCATGACGGCACTGCGGTCGGCGCGCTCCTGCGCGCTGTGGTCGGGGATCTGCTCGACGCCGTCGTGCAGGCCCTCGGCGAGCCGCAGGGAGCCGTCGGCCAGGTTCACCATGCCCCCGTCGAGCAGGTCCGCGCCGTCGCTCAGCTCGATCAGCCCGCTCTCCAGCGCGCCGGCGCCACCGGCGGCCCGGGTCAGGCCGGAGTGCAGTTCCTCGGTGCCGTCGTGCACCTCCTGGGCGCCGTCGTTGAGCGCGTTGACCTGCTTGACGGCCTTCCGCACGTTCTCACCCAGGTGCGGAGCCTGCTCCTGCACCTCCAGCGCGACGTCGCGCAGCGCGTCGAGATCCTTGCCGAGGTCGTCCAGGTCCTCGTAGCCGTCGATGTGCTCCTGGACGTCGGCCGCCGTGTCCGCACCGCCCCGGCTGTACTCGGCGTACCGGGCGAGGTCGGTGCAGTGCTCGTCGGTGAGGACGGAGCCCTGCGGGGCGGGCGTCCCGCCGGGCCCGTCGGCCGGCAGGTCCGGCAGCTCCGGCAGCTCCGGTCGGTCGGCGCCCCCCGACGGGGGCGCCGCCTCACCCGCGCCCCCGTCGCCCCCCTGGGCACCGGGCACGCAGAGCAGCTCGTGCAGCCCCTCGATCCCGACGGCCGCCGCCTCGGTGAGCCGCACGGCGCGGGCGGCGTCCTCGGGCAGGCTGTCGAGGTGCTTCCGGGCGGCCTCCGCGCCCTCGGCCACCTTCCCGGCGGCCGTCGCGATGTCCTCGCCGTCCTCGCGGGTGAAGGGGCCGACCCCCTCGGCGATGCCGTTCACCTTGTCGGCGAGCCGCTGGGTGCCGTCGGCGACCCGCCGTGCGCCGTCCTCCAGCCGTCCGGCGCCCTCGTCGAGCCGCACCACCCCGTCGGTCAGCTCCCCGCTGCCGTCCTCGGCGTCCTCCGCGCCGTCCGAGATCCGGCCCGAGCCGTCCTTCGCCTCGTCGATGCCCTCCTTGAGTTCGCTCGCGCCGTCGGCCGCGTCCTGGGTGGCGTCGTGCACGGCGGAGAACGCCACGAAGATGTTGTCGTAGAAGCCGCGCGAGGTCTTGCTCGACGCGGCGGCGCGCACCTCGGAGAAGACCGTGCGGGCGACCTGCCCGACGATGTAGTTGTTCGCGTCGTTCGTCCGCACCCGCAGCGCGCCCGTCTCGGGGTGGTCCCCGGAGCTGGACGTGATCTTGGTGCTGAACTCCTCGGGGACGGTCAGCGACAGGTAGTACCGGCCCTCCCGCACGCCCCGTTCGGCGTCCTCGGGCGTCGTCTCGTGCCAGGCGAAGGTGTCGCTGTCGCGCAGGGCCTCGACGAGGTCGTCGCCCGCCTCCACGCGCCGTTCCCCGTCGCCCGCCGGGTTCTCGACGCGCGCGCCGGAGTCCTCGTTGACCAGCGCCACGGGTATGCGGTCCAGGCGCCCGTAGGGATCCCAGAAGGACCACAGGTACAGCGCCCCGTACAGCAGCGGCAGCAGCATGATCGTGACGAGCGCCGCGCGGGGCAGTCGCCCCCGCCCGAAGCGCCTGAGCTCAAGCGCGGCCAGTCGTGGTGCACGCATCGTCCGCGTCCCCCTCTCCGGTGGTGTCGTCGCCCGGTACGTCGCCCGGCTCCCCGTCCGGGGCGTCCCCCGGCGCGTCGTCCCGCTCCTCGACCGGTTCCCCGGGCCCCTCGCCGGTGGTGGTGGTGCGGACCGTGAGCACGTCCGGCGGTGGCTCGCTGCACACCGCCAGCACGGTCGTCCCCTCCTCCGTCAGCCCCCGCAGCAGCTCCCACAGCTCGGCGCGTTCGGGGTCGGAGAGCTTGAGGTCCGCGTCGTCCAGGGCGAGCAGGCGCGGCCGGTCGAGCAGGGCGAGGGCGACGCCGAGGCGCAGGGCCTCCAGGCGCTCCAGGTGCCGCACCGTCGTGCGCGGACCCTTGGGGAGGTCCCCGGGACGCAGTCCGGCCCGGTCCAGGGCCTCGGCCACCCGCTCCCGGCGCTCGGCGGCCCGCTCCCGGCGCAGGCCGCGCCGGGGACGGCGCAGCAGTGCCCGTTCGCGCAGGTGCTCGGTCACGGTCCACGACGGCTCCAGGTCCGTGACGCCCGGCACCGGCCCCAGCGCCGCGACGCGCCGCACGGACCCCATCCGCTGGGGCACCCGGTGCCCGGCGACGGTGGCGTGGCCCGACGTGGGGCGCATCCGGCCGGTCAGCGTGAGCAGCAGGCACGTCCGCCCCGACCCGGACGGGCCGGTGACGGCGATGAGGGCGCCCGGTGGAGCCTCCAGGCTCACCCCTTCGAACACCGCGCCACTGGAGCCCCTCAGCCCCAGGTCGCGGGCGCTGACGGCCGCGCCCTCCATACGTCCTCCCCGCTCCCGTTTTTTTGAACTGACCAGTCAGTGCAAAAGCGTAGCAGCAGGTCAGCGCCGATTGTCAGTGGGGTGGTCCACGATGTGCGCATACGAACCGTTGAGCGAAGGAAGCGAAGGAGGCACCAGTCATGAAGAAGCTGAACAGCCCCCCGAGCGACATCCACCCCGTCCTGCGCCGCAGCGCCGCGCCCCCGGCCGCGCTCGACCTGCTCTCCCAGGCCCAGCACGGGCTCGACGAGGCCGCGGGACACGAACTGCCCAACGAGCGCTACGCCACCGCCCACCTGGCGGCGCTGCGCACCGCGGCGGCGGTCCTGGCCGTCCGCGGCCGTCCCGAGAGCGGCGCCCGGGCCCGCCGCCGCATCCGCAGCGCCTGGGAGGTGCTGCCCGAGGTCGCCCCCGAGCTCGTCGAGTGGAGTGCCCTGTTCGCCGCGGGGGCGCCACGCCGCGCGCGGGCGGAGGCCGGGATACGCGGCGCGGTCACACCCCGGGAGGCGGACGACCTCCTGCGGGACGTCGCCATGTTCCTGCGCATCGTCGAGCGCATGCTCATAGCCCAGCCCGCCTTCCCGCGCGCCCGCGTGGAGGCGGAACCACCGGCGGTGGCGAGGCAATAGGGTGGGGGCTGCCAGCCCCCGCACGTCCGCCGCCGAGGAGCCACGTCATGTCCCGCCCGCGCGCAGCCCTTCGTACCGCCGTGGTCTGGGAGGTGCTGCGGGAAGCCCTCCATCGCCGGGCCGAGGCGGCCGGCCGCTCGGAGCTGGACGTGCTGGACGCCGGGGGCGGCTCCGGGCACTTCGCCGTGCCCCTGGCCCGGCTCGGCCACCGCGTCACCGTCGTGGACCCGAGCCCCAACGCGCTCTTCGCGCTGGAGCGCCGCGCCGCCGAGGAGGACGTGGCCGACCGGGTGCGCGGTCTCCAGGGCGACGCCCACGGGCTGCTGGACGTCGCCGAGCGCGGCGGGTACGACGCCGTGCTGTGCCACGGGGTCCTGGAGTACGTGGACGACGCCGCCGAGGGCCTGCGGAACGCCGTCGCGGCCCTCCGGCCGGACGGCGGCGTCCTGTCCGTCCTGGCGGCCGGGTTGGGCGGTGCCGTGCTGGCCCGCGCCCTGGCCGGACACTTCACGGACGCCCACCACGCGCTGACCGACCCCGACGGGCGCTACGGGGACTCCGACCCCGTGCCCCGGCGGTTCACCGCCGATCAGCTGTCCGCCCTGGTGGCCGACACCGGCCTGAAGGTGGCCGCCGTGCACGGGGTGCGGATCTTCAGCGACCTCGTGCCGGGAGCCCTGGTGGACACCGAGCCGAGTGCGGTGGAGGCGCTCGCCCGGCTTGAGGCGGCGGCGGCCGAGATGCCCGCGTTCCACGCCGTCGCCACGCAGCTGCACGTGCTGGCCGAAGTGGGCTGAGCCACACGCGCGGGTGGTCCGTCCGGGGTGCCGGGCGAGTGCACTGGCTTACAGAACAGCGTGGGCCGCCCGATCAGCGCAACGGCGCCGTATGATCGGAGGGAACCACCGGGGCATGCCGGGCGGCGGGCAGGGGAATGAACAAGCCACTGCCGCGGTCCGTCATACCGGACCCGATGGGAGAAATGGCGTAGAGGGGCGGGTTTCACGGGGGCGATTCCCTGCCTATCCTTAAAGGGTCGCATCCGGTCGCCCCCGCGACCGACGAGTAGGAGGACTCCGTGCCGCTCTCTGAGCACGAGCAGCGCATGCTCGAGCAGATGGAGCGAGCGCTGTACGCCGAAGATCCCAAGTTCGCGACAGCGCTCGAAGGTAGTGACCTGCGGGCGCCGTCCCGCCGCCGGGTCTACCAGGCGGTAGCGGGCTTCGTGGTGGGCATCGCGCTCCTCATGGCCGGGATGGTCGCCCAGATCGTCTGGCTCGGTGTGGTCGGCTTCCTCGTGATGCTCGGGTGCGCCGTCCTCGCGGTGACGGGCTGGCGCAAGGCCCCCGCGGAGGGCGCTCGGCAGGATGGTGAGAGCGGTGACGGCCGTGAGGGCGGCGGTCGCGGCGCGGGCCGGGGGCGTCGGCAGCGCACCCCCAGGCGGTCCGTGATGAACCGGATCGAGGACCGCTGGCAGCGTCGTCGCGACGAGCAGCAGTAGGAGTCCCCGCCCGCCTCCGGCCGCCGGACCCGCCCCCGGGCCGCGGCGCCCCGGCCCGTCCGCCACCGGCCCCGAGTCCGCCGACCTGTGACGCTGCGGCAGCCACCTGCGGGTGGCTGCTTTTTGCGCTCTGCCCGGTCTGCCCGGTCCTCCAGATCCTGCCGCCCAGCGGCCCGGCACCGCGGAACCACGCCTGAGGCCGTGCGCCTTCGCCCCCCGCCCGTCACGGGCGGGGGGCGAAGGCGCACCCGGTGGGGCCGGCGTCAGCCGCGCTGGAGCAGGGCCCGCAGGGAGCCCGCGGTACGGGACCAGAAGGCCCGGTGGGCCTCGGTCAGCGCCGCCCACCGCTCGGAGCCGGCCCACACCACCCGGACGGTCGAACGCGGCAGCAGCGTCGCGCGCAGCCTGGTCCGCCGTGGCGCGGCGGCTCGCAGCCCGGCCCGCGCCAGCTCGACGTCGGCCGTGTGCCCGCCCGCCGGGACGTCCCCGGGGACGGGCGCGTACAAGGCCCGTTCCACGGCGTCGGCCAGGCGGTGGACGGCGGCCTCCGCCGGGCCGTCCAGCCGTCCGGCCCGAACCAGGCGCACCGCGCTCTGCCGCGGCGTGGCCGACTCGTCGGGCGGGATGCCGACGTCCCATCCGGCGTCCAGCAGCTCCTGCCAGGACGCGAGGGCGTCACCGCCGGAGCGCCGCCGCCGCACGGACGCCCGCCAGAGCAGCGGGGAGAGCAGCAGCGCCCCCACGACCAGCGCGAGGGTCGCGACCAGGGCGACGAACCGCACGGTGTCCCAGGGGAAGCCGTCCGAGGCGCCGGCGGCACCCTGCTCCTCCTCGCAGCCGCCGAGGCCCGGCGGGCAGTCCTCCCGCGCCTCCGGCCCGGGGGAGGGCTCGCCGCTCTCCTCGGGACGCGGCAGGTCCGGTTCGTCGGTGGCGCCCGGCTCGGGCAGCGAGGGCACCGCGTACTCGGGGGTGGTGCCCCGGGCGGGGGTGGGCTCGAACCGCGTCCAGCCGACGCCTTCGAAGTACAGCTCGGGCCAGGCGTGCGCGTCCTGGAGGCCCACCAGGCGGGAGCCGTCCGGTGCCGTGACGCCCGGGGTGAAGCCGACGGCCACGCGCGCCGGGATGCCCAGTGAGCGGGCCATCGCCGCCATGGAGAACGAGAAGTGGATGCAGAAGCCCTCCTTCTGCTCCAGGAAGCGGACGATGGCCTCGCTGCCCGTGCCCGCCGTCACCTCGGTGTCGTAGGTGAAGCCGCCGCCTCGGGCGAACCACTCCTGGAGGGCGACGGCCCGCTCGTAGTCGTTGGCGGCCCCGGCGGTCACCGCGAGGGCGCGCTCCAGGACGACACCGGGCAGGTCGTCGGGCACCGCGGTGTACTCGCTCAGCAGGCCCTCCGGCGGGCGCGGCGCGTCCGCGAGCTGCTCGGCCGTCGGCCGCACCGCCAGGCTCTGCACCTCGTAGCGCGCGTCGGCCGTCGTCTGTCCGCCGTCGCCGACGAGGGTGCGGCCCTCGGGCTCGAAGCGCCAGCGGCCGTCCACGGCGACCCGCCGTGCCGGGTAGGGCATGGGCAGCCAGCTCTGCTCGTACCAGTCGGCCGCCGCGATCCGCGTCGTGACGACCTCGCGGTCCACCGCCGGTGACAGGCCGGGCGGCGCCGGAAGCGTCTGCGGGACGTCGGTGATCCGCCGCTGGGACGGACGCCAGGCCTCCCCGTCGAACTCGTCGAGCGCCACGATCCGCAGGTACAGGTCGGAGACGTCCTCCGCGTCCGTCTGGTAGGTGAGGACGGTCCGGTTCTCCGGCTGGTTCAGGCTGTCCTGCAGCGCGACGAGGGGGTTGACGGCCGTGACGGTGTTCCCGCCGTCGCTCCGCCCCCCGGTGCCCCGTCCCTCGGAGTCCAGCAGCCCGGTCCCGAGCGCCGGCAGCGCGAGCGGCACCAGGAGGGCCAGGCCGAGCGCGGCCACCCCGATCCGGTGGCCGGTGCGCACGGGTGAGGCCCGCCGTACCCGGGCCGTGGCACCAAGGGCCCCCGGAGGCGGGGAGTCGCCGAAGACCGTACCCCACCGGGTGAGCCGCTCCCGTCCCTCGGCGAGCAGCAGCAGCAGATACCCGGCCGCGGCGCACAGGAACCACAGCCAGCGCCCGTCGCCGTCCCCCGACAGCCCGGCGGCGACCGAGTAGAGCGCCAGCAGCGGGAGCCCCGCGGGGGCGGCGGCGCGGTAGCTGACGGCGAGGACGTCCACGAGCAGCCCGACGAGCAGGACGCCGCCGACCAGCATCAGCCGTATGCCGTCCGTGACGGGCGCCGGTATGGCGTACTGGCTCACGTCGTCGCCGCCCTGCACGAGCAGGGTGCCGAAGTGCTCGAACGCGGTCGGCCCCGGCAGGAAGCCCGCGACGGCGGACTCGCGCACGAACAGGAACGTCAGCATGAGCAGGGCCAGCACCGCCTGCGCCAGGATGATCGACCAGCGGGGGGCCGGGACGCGCCGCAGCGCCGTTCCGAGCGCGCCCTGCACGCCGAGGACGGCGGCGGCCTGCAGGAGCCAGGAGTAGCCGTCCACCAGCGGCAGCAGCGCGGTCGCGGCGGCGAGCGTCGCGGCCCAGGCGCAGAGGGTGAGTCGTGCCCGTACGCTCATCGTTCCCCTCCCGGGGTCCCGGTCGTCCCGCTGCTTCCCGGCGCCGCCGGCGCACCGGCGTCCGCCGCGGGCGGTGGTCCCGTGGGCGGCGGCCCCGGGGGCGGTGGCGGCGCGCCCGGCGGCGGGGGAGGCGGCGCGGACGCCGGGGCCGGCGGGGCCGACCGGGTGGGCGGGGCCGGCGCGGCGGAGGAGCCCGCCCCGTTCGCCCGGTCCGCCAGCTGCCAGACGTTCGGCAGCGCGTCGTACGGGGTGAACGGCAGGACGCACCAGCCCGCCTCCCGCAGTGCGCGCATCTGCGCCTCCTCGGCCTGCGGGGCCTGCTGTCCCCGGGCGACGAGGGCGACCGCGCCGCCGGAGCGCTGCCGCATCCGCGCGGCGACGGTGCTCTGCGCCTGGTCGAGGTGGCCGAAGAAGGCCACCAGGAGCCCGCCGGCCCCGTCCCGCAGGGCCTCGGCGGCCTGGTCGAGGCCGAGCGCGGGGGAGTGGCCGACGACGGCGAGGGTGTCCAGCACCAGACCCGCGGTGTCCGAGCCGTCGCCACCCGCGGAGCCGCCGTCCGGTCCGGGCGTCAGCGCGCCGGTGTCCGTCAGCAGCCGCACCTGGTAGCCGCGCTCCAGCAGGTGCAGGGCGACGGACGCGGCGCCGGTGACCGCCCACTCGAACGGCGAGTCCGGCCCGGAGCCCGCCCAGGCGCCGCGCCGGGTGTCGAGCAGCACCGTGGCCCTGGCCTGACGTGGCTGCTCCTCGCGCCGCACCATGAGCTGGCCGCGCCGGGCGGTGGAGCGCCAGTGCACGCGTCGCACGTCGTCGCCGTGCCGGTAGGCGCGCGGGATGACGTCGTCGTCACCGGTGACGGCGAGGGCGCGGCGGCGCTCGTCGCCGTACCCGGTGGCCTCACCGGCCAGCCGTACCGGCGGCAGCGGCTGCGCGGCCGGTATCACGGTGAGGAGGTCCTGGGTGCTGAACGAACGCGTCAGCTCGACCATCCCGAACGGGTCCGTGACGCGGAGCTGGAGCGGGCCCAGGGGGTAGCGGCCGCGCAGGTCCGAGCGGATGCGGTAGGACACCTCGCGCCGCCCGCCGCCCTCCACCCGGTCCAGCACGAACCGGGGCCGGGGGCCGAGCACGTAGGGGACCCGGTCCTGGAGCATGAGCATGCCCGTGGGCACGCGGGAGACGTTGTCGACGCGCAGCTGGACCCGCGCCTCGGACCGCACGGCGACGCGGGCGGGGTTCAGGCGCCGCGCCCCGGTCACCCGGTGGCGGGAGAGGTGCAGGGCGAGGACGCACACCAGCGGCAGGACGGCCAGCAGCGCTCCCACCCGGAGCAGTTCGGGCTGGCCGAGCAGGTAGGCGCAGACCGCCGCCGCCACACCGGCGGCGAGGAACGACCGGCCCCGTGTGGTGAGCCCGCCGAACGAGGCGCGCAGCGAGCCCGTCCGCCGGACGGCGCCCCGGTCCCCGGGCGCTGACGCCATCAGTACCCCCGGGCCTGCACCTGGGCCTGCGCCCCGCCCCACCCCGGCGTCGCGTCCGGCAGCGGGGTGCGCTGCACGATGTCGTAGACGACGTGCTCGGCGGTGCGCCGGTTCAGCTGGGCCTGCGGGGTGGGCAGCAGCCGGTGGGCCAGCACGGGAAGGGCGAGGAACTGGACGTCGTCGGGGAGGGTGAAGTCCCGCCCGGCGAGGGCCGCCGCCGCGCGGGCGGCCCGCAGCAGCTGGAGCGTGGCGCGCGGGGAGGCCCCCAGCCGCAGCTCGGGGTGGTTGCGGGTGGCCGACACCAGCTCGACGGCGTACCGCTTGACGGCGTCGGAGACGTGCACGCCGCGCACGGCCGCGATCAGTTTGGCGACGTCGTCCGCGTGCGCCACCGGCCGCAGGTCCTCCAGAGGGGACGTTCCGCCGTGCACGTCCAGCATCTCCAGCTCCGCCGCCGTGCTCGGGTAGCCGATGGACAGCCGGGCCATGAAGCGGTCGCGCTGCGCCTCGGGCAGCGGGTAGGTCCCCTCCATCTCCACCGGGTTCTGCGTGGCGACCACCATGAACGGCGCGGGCAGCGGATACGTGTGCCCGTCCACGGTGACCTGGCGCTCCTCCATCGACTCCAGCAGCGCCGACTGGGTCTTGGGGGAGGCGCGGTTGATCTCGTCGCCGATGACGACCTGGGCGAAGATCGCACCCGGCTTGAACTCGAACTCGCGTCGGTCCTGGTCGTACACGCTGACGCCCGTGATGTCGGAGGGCAGCAGGTCGGGCGTGAACTGGATGCGGCGCACCGAGCAGTCGACCGACCGGGCCAGTGCCTTCGCGAGCATGGTCTTGCCCACGCCCGGCACGTCCTCGATCAGGAGGTGTCCCTCGGCGAGGAGCACGGTGAGGGCGAGCCGGACGGCCTCCGGCTTGCCCTCGATCACGCTCTCCACCGAGCGGCGCACCCCGTCCGCCGTGGCGGTCAGGTCGCTGAGGTTCTCTCGCGTGTCATACGTCGTCACCCGGCCCTCCTAGGCCCGTTCCCGAAGGCCGGACCTCACGGGTCACGAGGCCGGCCACCCCGAATCGTCCCGGCTCCGGCCGGTACGGACCCCTCGGGTCCGTACGGCTCGGAGCCGTTGACGGTTCATTCTTCACAGACCGGCGGCCGTACGTCACTTTCCCGGGGCGATCCCGGGGGCGATCTCGCGCAGCAGACCGGTCGTCACGTCGAAGACGAATCCCCGCACATCGTCAGTGTGCGGGAGGAACGGGGAGGTGCGGACCCGCTCGATCGACTGGCGCACGTCCTGGTCCACGTCCCGGAAGGACTCCACGGCCCACGAGGGCCGCTGGCCGACCTCCAGCTCCAGGTCGTGCCGGAAGTCCTCGGTGAGCTTCATCAGCCCGCAGTCGGTGTGGTGGATCAGGACGACCGAGCGGGTGCCGAGCGCGCGCTGGCTGATGGTCAGGGAGCGGATGACGTCGTCGGTCACCACGCCGCCGGCGTTGCGGATGGTGTGGCAGTCACCGAGCCGCAGGCCGAGTGCGGCGTGCAGGTCGATCCGGGCGTCCATGCAGGCCACGACCGCGACGTTCAGCACCGGCGCGGCGTCCATGCCCGGGTCGGTGAAGGAGGTCGCGTACTCGGCGTTGGCGGCGACGAGGCGGTCGGTGACCGCGCGCGGGTGGGGTGAGGTCGACATGGTCCGACGGTATCCGCGCCCCGCGTTCCCGGCGCGTTGTGAGACCGGACGTTCGGTGGAAAACGGGTCGAGCCGGGGGCGCGGTGTGAGGCACTCCACAGGACCCCGGCGCCCGTGCGGGCGCCCCCGCACCGCCCGGCGAGCCGCGCGCACGGGGTGCCGGGGCGCGCACGGCCGCGTCGGCGCCACCACCCGCAGGACGCGCCAGACCGGTTGATTGACCGAGCCGACGACTGGACTAGAGTGACGCGAGCGGGAGCCGGGCGGGGTGGCTTCTCCGGTGTTCCGGCCTCCCGACCTCCCCGGCCCTCACCGACACCCGGACGCCCCGCATCCGTCGACGACGCCAGGCGCTGACCGCCACGACGGCCTCCGTCGCCCGCCGGGACGGGGCCGGGGCCGAGCCGGGACCTGAGAGGGCGCATGACCAGCAACCACGACGAACGGCACGTTCCGGTCATGCTCCGGCGGTGCCTGGAGCTGCTGGCTCCGGCGCTCACCCGGCCCGGAGCCGTCGTCGTCGACTGCACGCTCGGCCTGGGCGGCCACAGCGAGGCCCTGCTCGACGCCTTCCCCGAGGTCCGGCTGATCGCCCTCGACCGCGACCCCGACGCGCTGAAACTGGCCGGGGAGCGCCTGGCCCGGTACGGCGACCGGGCGACCCTGGTGCACGCCGTCTACGACGAACTGCCCCGCGTGCTCGCCGGGACCGGCACCCCGCGCGTCCAGGGCGTCCTCTTCGACCTCGGCGTCTCCTCCATGCAGCTCGACGAGGCCGCCCGGGGGTTCGCCTACGCCCGGGACGCCCCCCTGGACATGCGGATGGACCAGAGCCGCGGCGTGTCGGCGGCCGAGGTGCTCAACACCTACCCGCCCGGGGAGCTGGTGCGCATCCTGCGTACCTACGGCGAGGAGAAGCAGGCCCGGCGCATCGTCGAGGCCGTCGTCCGGGAGCGTGACCGGGAGCCGTTCGACTCCAGCGCCCGGCTGGTGGACCTGATCCGCGACGCCCTGCCGCAGGCCGCCAAGCGCACCGGCGGGAACCCGGCCAAGCGCACCTTCCAGGCCCTGCGCATCGAGGTCAACGGCGAGCTCGCCGTGCTGGAGAGGGCCCTGCCCGCCGCCGTGGACGCCCTGGCGGTGGACGGCCGCATCGCGGTGCTGTCCTACCACTCGCTGGAGGACCGGCTGGTCAAGCAGGTCCTCGCGGCCGGCGCCGCCACCACCGCCCCGCCCGGCCTGCCCGTCGTCCCCGAGCGCTACCAGCCCCGGCTCGAACTGCTGACCCGGGGCGCGGAACTGCCCACCGAGGAAGAGGTCGCCCGCAACCGCCGCGCCGCCCCGGCCCGGCTGCGCGGCGCCCGACGCATCCGGGAGGTCGCACCGGCATGACCCGCACGACCGGACGTACCCCGCGCACCCGGCCGCCGGTGATCGGCCGGCTCGTCCCGGGCGGCGGCGCCACCGCGGCCCGCACCCCCTTCGTCCTGCTGGTCGTCGTCCTGCTCGGTTCGGGCCTGCTGACGCTGCTCCTGCTGAACGCGGCCGTCAACGAGGGCTCCTTCGAGCTGGGCAAGCTGCGGCAGGAGACGCGGGAGCTGACCGACGAGGAGCAGGGACTCCAGCAGGACGTGGACTCCTTCTCCGCACCCGGCGCGCTGGACCGGCGCGCGCGGGAGCTGGGCATGGTCCCCGGTGACGTCCCCGTCTTCCTCCGCCCGGACGGCACCGTCCTCGGCGAGCCCTCCCCGGCACCGGACGCCCGGTGAGCCCGCCGGAGCCGCCCCGGCGCCGCGTCCCGCGCCCGGCCCGACCCGGCCGCCCGGCGGCCGGTGGGGCCCGCCCGGCGCACCGCCCGGCCGCCGCCGGACCCGCCGACGAGCGCCGCGCCGCCGCACGCCGCGTCCGGCGCGAGCCGCCGCCCCGTCCCCGCGCCGGTCGGCGGCCCCCGCCCCGCCCGCCCCGGGAGCTGCGGCTGGCCGCCCCGCGCACCCGGCTGCGCCTGCTGAGCGTGGCCGTCACCCTGGTGCTGCTCGTCTTCGGGCTGCGGCTGCTCCAGGTGCAGGCCGTCGACGCGAACAGCTTCGCCGCCGCGGCCGACGTCAACCGCTACGTCACCGTCCCCCTCGCGGCCGAACGGGGCACCATCACCGACCGGGGCGGCCACGAGCTGGCCACCACCGTCGACGCCTACGACATCACCGCCGACCCCTACCTCTTCGGCGAGGAGCGCACCGGAGTGCCCGACGCGCCCGCCCGGGCCGCCGCGCTGCTCGGTCCGATACTGGGCGAGGACCCGGCGGAGCTGGAGCGCAGGCTCACCGACCCGCCCGCACCGCGCTACGTGCGGCTGGCGTTCCAGCAGACACCCCAGGTGTGGCGGCAGATCCAGGACCTCAAGAAGACCCTGGCGGACCAGGAGGAGAAGGAGGAGGGCGTCAACGTCCTGGCCGGCGTCTACGCCGAGCCCCGGGCCAAGCGCGTCTACCCGGGCCACGAGCTGGCCTCCGGCGTCCTGGGCTTCGTCAACTCCGCGGGTGAGGGTGGCGGCGGGCTGGAAGCGCAGCTCGACACGCTGCTGGCGGGCGAGGACGGCACGATCACCTACGCCCAGTCGGCCGGCCGCCGCGTGCCCACGGCCGGCGGGCAGGAACAGCCGCCGACGCCCGGTACCGGGGTGGAACTCACCCTGGACCGCGACATCCAGTGGGCGGCCCAGGAGGCCATCACCGGGCAGGTCAAGAAGTCCGAGGCGGACGGCGGGTACGTCATCGTCCAGGACGTGCGGTCGGGTGAGGTCCTCGCGATGGCGAGCGCCCCCGCCTTCGACCCCAACGACCTGTCCACCGTCTCGGCGAAGAACCTCGGCAACCCCGCCCTCCAGGACGTCTACGAGCCCGGCTCCACCGCCAAGCTCATGACCATGGCCGCCGTGCTGGAGGAGGGGGCCGCCGCCCCCGGTACGCACGTCACGGTGCCCAACCGGCTGCCCCGCGCCGGCCGCAAGTTCGCCGACGACCACGACCACGAGACGTACCACCTGACGCTGACCGGCGTCCTCGCCAAGTCCAGCAACATCGGCACCATCCTGGCGGCGGAGCGGCTCGGCGAGAGCCAGCGGGAGGCCAACGAGGTCCTGCACGGCTACCTGCGGGCCTTCGGCGTCGGACGCCCCACCGGCCTCGGGTTCCCCGGCGAGAGCCCCGGCATCCTGGCCGCGCCCGGCGACTGGAACGCCGCCCAGCAGCACACCATCCCCTTCGGGCAGGGGCTGTCCGTCAACGCCCTCCAGGCCGCCTCCGTCTACTCCACGATCGCCAACGGCGGCGTCCGCGTCACCCCCAGCCTGGTCCGCGGCACGGTCGGCCCGGACGGACGCTACGAGCCCGCGCCGGAGCCCGACCGGAAACGGGTGGTCAGCGAGAAGACGGCCGACACCCTGGGCCTGATGCTGGAGGAGGTCGTGACCGACGAGGAGGGCACCGGCAAGCCGGCGGCCGTGCCGGGCTACCGGGTGGCGGGCAAGACCGGCACCTCCAACCGCGTCGACCCCGAGACCGGCCGCTACAACGGCTACACCGCCTCCTTCGCCGGGTTCGCCCCGGCGGACGACCCGCGCGTCACCGTCTACTGCGCGGTCCAGAACCCCACCGAGGGCGGGTACCACGGAAGCTCCGTCTGCGGACCGGTGTTCCGCCACGTCCTGCAGTTCTCCCTGAAGACCCTCCAGGCCCCGCCGACCGGCGTCAGGGCACCGAACCTGCCCACCACCTTCACTCCGGGCGACTGAACGGAAGATCCCCCCACGTGACCACCATCACCGGCGACTCCGCCAACCGGCCGGCCCCCGCGGGCACCGCCCACGGGGCCGGCCCCTCACTTCGCGGCGCGCCGGGCGCGCCCGGTAACCTCACCGCCGTGCCACAAGCTGATCAGACCCCTACGTCCCCCCCGCGCCCCTCCGGAGTGCGGCCCGTCGAGCTGGCGGAGCTGACCCGGTCGCTGGGGATCGCGGAACCGCGCCCGGCCTCCTCCGGAACGGGTCCCGGCGACGCCGCCGAGCCTCCCCGGACCGCCGTCACCGGCATCACGCACGACTCCCGTGCCGTGCGGCCCGGTGACGTCTACGCCGCCCTGCCGGGCGCCCGCTTCCACGGCGCCGACTTCGCCGCCCAGGCCGCCTCGCGCGGCGCCGTCGCGGCGCTGACCGACCCGGCGGGCGCCCAGCGCTGCGCGGACGCCGGGCTCGCGGTGCTCACCGTGCCCGACCCGCGCCGCCACATGGGTCACCTGGCGGTCGCCATCTACGGCGACCCCGGCCGCGATCTGCTCCAGATCGGCATCACCGGCACCTCCGGCAAGACGACCACCGCCTACCTCGTGGACGGCGGGCTGCGCGCCGCCGCCAAGGAGGGGGAGCTGACCGGCCTCATCGGCACCGTCGAGTCCCGCATCGGGGACGAGCGGCTGAAGGCGCAGCGCACCACCCCCGAGGCCACGGAGCTCCAGGCCCTCTTCGGCGTCATGCGCGAGCGCGGGGTCACCTCCGTGGCGATGGAGGTCTCCAGCCACGCGCTCGTCATGGGCCGGGTGGACGGCTGCGTCTTCGACGTCGCCGTCTTCACCAACCTCAGCCCGGAGCACCTGGACTTCCACACCGACATGGAGGACTACTTCCAGGCGAAGGCGCAGCTGTTCACCCCCGCGCGGTCCCGCGCCGGCGTGGTGAACCTCGACGACGAGTACGGCCAGCGGCTCGCCCGCGAGGCGGGCGTCCCCGTCACCACCTTCTCCGCCGAGGGCCACCCCGACGCCCACTGGCGCGCCGACGACGTCGAGGTCGGGCCGCTCGGCTCGGTGTTCACGGTCCTCGGGCCGGACGGCCAGCGGGTGCGCGCCGCCGCGCCGATGCCGGGGCCGTTCAACGTCTCCAACGCGCTGGGCGCCATCACCGCGCTCGTCGTGGCCGGCATCGACGTGCAGACGGCCGCCGACGGCGTCGCCGCCATCCCCGGCGTCCCCGGGCGGCTGGAGCGCGTCGACGCCGGTCAGCCCTACCTGGCCGTCGTGGACTACGCGCACAAGCCCGACGCCGTCGAGTCCGTGCTGCGGGCCCTGCGCCGGGTCACCGACGGGCGCATCCACGCCGTCCTCGGCTGCGGCGGCGACCGCGACCCCCACAAGCGCGGCCCGATGGGCGCGGCCCTGGCCCGGCTGTCCGACACCGCCGTGCTGACCTCCGACAACCCGCGCTCGGAGGATCCGCTCGCCATCCTCGCCGCCATGCTGGCCGGCGCTGCCGAGGTCCCGTCCTACGAGCGCGGAACGGTGCTGCTGGAGGAGGACCGGGCCGCCGCGATCGCCGTCGCCGTGGCCCGCGCCGAGCCCGGCGACGCGGTGATCGTCGCCGGGAAGGGGCACGAGGTCGGCCAGGACATCGCCGGGGTCGTCCGCGCCTTCGACGACCGCGAGGTGCTGCGCGCGGCCATCGAGGAGCGCGGCGGCCGCGAGGCGGGGACCGCGGGGGAGCCCCGGACCGAGCACGCCACCACCGACGAGGAGCGGCCCGCCCGATGATCCCGCTGACACTCGCCGAGATCGCCACCGTCGTCTCCGGCCGTCCCCACGACATACCGGACGCCCAGGTGAAGGTGACCGGGCCGGTGGTGTACGACTCCCGCGAGGTCGTCCCCGGAGGGCTGTTCGCGGCCTACGCCGGGCAGCGCGTGGACGGCCACGACTTCGCGCGGCAGGCCGTGGCGGACGGCGCCGTGGCGGTGCTGGCGACCCGGCCCGTCGGCGTGCCCGCCATCGTCGTCGACGACGTCACCGCCGCCCTCGGCGCCCTCGCCCGGCACGTGGTGACGGCGCTCGGCACGGCCGTGGTGGCGCTCACCGGCTCCTCGGGCAAGACGAGCACCAAGGACCTCCTCGCCCAGCTGCTGGAGGCCGACGCGCCCACGGTGTGGACGCCCGGTTCGCTGAACAACGAGATCGGGCTGCCCGTCACCGCGCTGCGCGCCGACGCGACGACCCGTCACCTGGTGCTGGAGATGGGGGCGCGCGGCATCGGCCACATCCGCTATCTCACCGGCCTGACGCCGCCGCGCATCGGTCTCGTCCTGAACGTCGGCACCGCGCACCTCGGCGAGTTCGGGGGCGTGGAGCAGATCGCCCAGGCCAAGGGGGAACTGGTGGAGTGCCTGCCGCCGGCCGGGGACGGCGGCGTCGCGGTGCTGAACGCCGACGACCCGCGGGTGCGGGCCATGGCCGCCCGCACCCGGGCCCGCGTCGTCCTCTTCGGCGAGTCCGCCGACGCCGACGTGCGGGCCGAGGACGTGTCCCTCGCGGACGGCAGACCCTCTTTCACGCTTCACACACCCTCCGGGTGCAGTGACGTGACCTTGCGCCTGTACGGTGAGCACCACGTGTCGAACGCGCTCGCCGCGGCAGCCGTCGCCCATGAACTGGGCATGCCCGCCGACGCCATCGCACAGGCGCTGAACCACGCCCGCAGTCTCTCCAAGTGGCGGATGGACGTCACGGAGCGCGCGGACGGCGTCACCGTCGTCAATGACGCGTACAACGCGAACCCCGACTCCATGCGGGCCGCTCTGCGCGCACTGGCCGCGATGGCGGGGGGCGGGGCGGACGGTGTGCCGCGTCGCACGTGGGCGGTGCTCGGTGAGATGGCCGAACTCGGTGAGGCGGCGCTCGCCGAGCACGACGCGGTCGGACGGCTCGCCGTCCGGCTCAACGTCAGCAGGCTCGTGGCGGTCGGCGGCCGGGAGGCCGCCTGGCTGGACATGGGCGCCAAGAACGAGGGTTCGTGGGGTGAGGAGTCGGTGCACGTGTCCGACGCACGGGCGGCGATCGACCTGTTGCGCAGTGAGCTGCGCCCGGGGGACGTCGTACTGGTGAAGGCGTCCCGCTCGGTGGGGCTGGAGCAGGTCGCGCAGGAACTGCTGGCCGGCCCTGAGGGCGGGGTCGCCGGGCGATGAGGCAGATCCTCTTCTCCGGGGTCATCGGTCTGTTCCTGACCCTGATCGGCACGCCGCTGCTGATCAAACTGCTCGCCCGCAAGGGGTACGGGCAGTACATCCGGGACGACGGCCCCCGGGACCACCACAGCAAGCGCGGCACGCCCACGATGGGCGGTATCGCCTTCATCCTGGCGACGCTCGTCGCCTACGTCCTCACCAAGCTGATCACCGGCAGCGAACCGACCATCTCCGGTCTGCTGGTGCTCTTCCTGATGGCGGGCATGGGCCTGGTCGGCTTCCTGGACGACTACATCAAGATCGTCAAGCAGCGCTCGCTGGGTCTGCGGGCCAAGGCGAAGATGCTGGGCCAGCTCATCGTCGGCGTCACCTTCGCGATCCTCGCACTCAACTTCGAGGATCTGCGCGGCAACACCCCGGCGTCCGACCGACTTTCCTTCACCCAGGACTTCGGCTGGCAGATCGGCCCGGTGCTGTTCGTCATCTGGGCCCTGTTCATGACGCTCGCGATGTCCAACGGCGTCAACCTGACGGACGGTCTGGACGGTCTGGCCACCGGCGCGTCGGTCATGGTCTTCGGCGCCTACACCTTCATCGGCGTCTGGCAGTACCAGGACTCCTGCGCGATCACCGGCAGCCCCTCCTGCTTCGAGGTGCGCGACCCGCTCGACCTCGCCGTCGTCGCCGCCGGACTCATGGGCGCCTGTTTCGGCTTCCTGTGGTGGAACACCTCACCGGCCAAGATCTTCATGGGTGACACGGGTTCGCTCGCCCTCGGCGGGGCCCTCGCCGGCCTGGCGATCATCTCCCGCACCGAGCTGCTGCTGGCCATCCTCGGCGGCCTGTTCGTCCTCATCACCCTGTCCGTGGTGATCCAGGTGGGCTCGTTCCGCCTGACCGGCAAGCGGGTGTTCAAGATGGCGCCGCTCCAGCACCACTTCGAGCTCAAGGGCTGGAGCGAGGTCCTCGTCGTCGTCCGCTTCTGGATCATCC
Source organism: Streptomyces chumphonensis (assembly GCF_014779715.1). Lineage (GTDB taxonomy): Bacteria > Actinomycetota > Actinomycetes > Streptomycetales > Streptomycetaceae > Streptomyces > Streptomyces chumphonensis. Next base: position 361,900 of record NZ_JACXYU010000001.1, on the reverse strand, counting down.
AGGGCATGTGCGCGATCGTCGGCGTCGGCATCTTCTACGCGGCCTGGGCGGCCCAGAAGTGAGCGCCGCGCCGCCCTTCGGGGACGCCTCCGGACACCCGCCCGAGGTCGAGGGGCGCGCGGTCACCGTGGCCGGGATCGGGGTGAGCGGCGTGAGCGCCGCCCGTGCCCTGGCCCGGCTCGGGGCCGTCGTCACCGTGGTCGACGGCGGCGACGGCCCGGCGCAGCGCGAGCGCGCCGAGACGCTGGCGGCCGAGGGCATCGGCGCGCGGCTCGGTGACGGGGAGACGCTGCCGCCCGGCACGGAACTCGTCGTCACCTCGCCCGGCTGGCGGCCCGACGGTCCGCTGTTCGCCGCCGCTGCCGCCGCGCGGCCGGGCGGCGTCCCCGTGTGGGGCGACGTCGAGCTGGCCTGGCGGCTGCGGTCCCTGCCGGGGGCCTGCGACGCGCCCTGGCTGGCCGTCACCGGCACCAACGGCAAGACGACCACCGTGCAGATGCTGGCCGCCGTGCTCGACGCGGCGGGGCTGCGCACGGCGGCCGTGGGGAACATCGGCACCCCGATCGTGGACGTCGTCCTCAGCGGCGAGCCGTACGACGTCCTGGCGGTCGAGCTGTCCAGCTACCAGCTGCACTGGGCGCCCTCCGTGCGCGCCCACTCGGCCGCGGTGCTCAACCTGGCCCCCGACCACCTCGACTGGCACGGCTCCATGGCCGCGTACGCCGCCGACAAGGGCCGGGTCTACAGCGGCAACACGGTCGCCTGCGTCTACAACGCGGCCGACCCGGCCACCGAGGCGCTCGTCCGCGAGGCCGACGTCGTCGAGGGCTGCCGGGCCGTCGGGTTCACCCTCGGTACGCCCGGACCGTCCGAGCTGGGCGTCGTGGACGGCCTGCTCGTGGACCGCGCGTTCGTGCCGGACCGGCACCGGCAGGCCCAGGAGCTGGCCGAGCTCTCCGACATCGCCCCCTCGGCCGGCCCGCCCGCGCCGCACAACGTCGCCAACGCGCTCGCCGCCGCCGCGCTCGCCCGCGCGTTCGGCGTACCGCCCACGGCGGTGCGCGACGGGCTGCGCGCCTTCTCCCCGGACGCCCACCGCATCGCGCGGGTGGCCGAGGTGGACGGCGTGACCTACGTCAACGACTCCAAGGCCACCAACACCCACGCCGCCCAGGCCTCGCTGGCGGCCTACCGGCCGGTGGTGTGGATCGCGGGCGGGCTGGCGAAGGGCGCCACCTTCGACGAACTGGTCGGCTCGGCGGCCGACCGGCTGCGCGGCGTCGTCCTCCTCGGGGCCGACCGGCACCTGATCGCCGAGGCGCTGGCGCGACACGCCCCGGATGTGCCCGTCGTCGACCTCGACCGCACGGACACTGGGGCGATGGCGGAGGCCGTGCGGGCGGCGGCCGGGCTGGCCCGGTCAGGCGACACCGTCCTGCTGGCCCCGGCCTGCGCGTCGATGGACATGTTCACCCACTACGGGCGGCGCGGGGAGGCGTTCGCCGAGGCCGTCGGCCTGCTCGGCGGCGCGGCCGGTAGCGTGCCGCCCGAGGACCGGGAGGCGTAGGCCCCCGCCGGTCGTCCCGGCCCACCGGACCGTCCGGCGGCCCGGCGGAAGGGGAGACCAGATGACGGCGGACCAGCGGCCCACCCGCGAGGCGGCGCGGGAGCGGCGGCCCCGCCCCGCCGACCGGGCACCCCGGCGTCCCTCCCCCGACGCCCCGCGAGCCGACGCCCCCCGGACGCCGCCCACCGCGGCCCGGCGCGCCGCGCCGGCACCGGTGTCCGCCGTGCGGGCGGGGCGCGGAGCGCTCGGGCAGCGGGTGGCGGGCCTGCACGACCGCGCCCGGCGGGCCTGGGACCGTCCGCTCACCGCCTACTACCTCATCCTCGGCGGCAGCCTCCTCATCACCTCGCTGGGCCTGGTGATGGTCTTCTCGGCCTCCCAGATCCAGGCGCTGCGCTTCGACCTGCCGGCGACGTACTACTTCAAGAAGCAGCTCGTGGCCGCGACGCTGGGCACCGTCGCGCTGCTGGTGGCGTCCCGGCTCCCCGTGAAGCTGTTGCGCGCCCTGTCCTACCCGCTGCTGCTGATCACCGTGGTGCTGCTCGTCCTCGTGCAGGTGCCGGGCATCGGCGTGGAGGTGAACGGCAGCACGAACTGGCTGAGCGTGGGCGGGCCGTTCATGCTGCAACCCAGCGAGTTCGCCAAGCTCGCCCTGGTGCTGTGGGGGGCCGACCTCCTGGCCCGCAAGGGGGAGCGGGGCCTGCTCACCCAGTGGAAGCACCTGCTGGTGCCCCTGATCCCCGGGGCGCTGCTCATCTGCGCCCTGGTGATGCTCGGCCGCGACATGGGCACGGTCATGATCATCGCGGCCGTGCTCTTCGGGCTGCTGTGGCTGGCGGGAGCGCCCGCGCGCATGTTCGGCACCGCGCTGGTCTGCGCGGCGGCCGCCACCGTGGTCCTCATCGCGGTGGCGCCCCACCGCATGAACCGGCTCGCCTGCCTCGGCGCGTCCGACCCCGGGCCCGACGACCGCTGCTGGCAGGCCCTGCACGGCCTCTACGCCCTGGCCTCGGGCGGGTGGTTCGGTTCCGGACTGGGGGCGAGCGTGGAGAAATGGGGCGAACTGCCGGAGCCCCACACGGACTTCATCTTCGCCATCACCGGTGAGGAACTGGGCCTGGCGGGGACGCTGTCCGTTCTCATGCTCTTCGCGGCTCTAGGCTATGCGGGTATCCGCGTGGCCGGACGCACGGAGGACCCCTTCGTGAGATACGCCGCGGGGGGTGTGACGATCTGGATCACGAGCCAGGTGGTCATCAACGTCGGTGCCGTTCTCGGGCTGCTGCCCATCGCCGGGGTGCCCCTGCCGCTGTTCTCCTACGGGGGTTCCTCCCTGCTGCCGACGATGTGTGCCGTCGGGTTGCTGATCGCGTTCTCCCGCAGCGACCCCGCCGCACGCGCGGCGCTGGCCATGCGGCAGCCTGGTGTCCTGAGGACGCCGGGTGGCGCGAGACGGAAGACGATGCGACGACCCGTCAGGAAGCGGTCGTCCGGAGAGCGGTGAAATTCGGTGCATGTCGTACTCGCCGGCGGGGGGACCGCCGGCCACATCGAGCCCGCGCTCGCCCTCGCGGACGCCCTGCGCAGGCAGGACCCGACCGTGGGGATCACGGCCCTGGGCACGGAACGCGGACTCGAGACGCGGCTCGTGCCCGAGCGCGGCTACGAGCTGGGGCTCATCCCGGCCGTGCCGCTGCCCCGCAAGCCCACGCCCGAGCTGATCACGGTCCCCGGGCGGCTGCGCGGCACCGTCAAGGCGGCGGAGCAGATCCTCGAACGCACGAAGGCGGACTGCGTCGTCGGCTTCGGCGGCTACGTGGCCCTGCCCGGGTACCTCGCGGCCAAACGGCTCGGGGTGCCCATCGTCGTCCACGAGGCGAACGCCCGGCCGGGCCTGGCCAACAAGATCGGCTCCCGCTACACGCGGTACGTCGCCGTCTCCACGCCGGACAGCAAGCTGCGGCACGCCCGGTACGTCGGCATCCCGCTGCGCCGTTCGATCGCGACCCTCGACCGCCAGGCCGTGCGCGCCGAGGGCCGGGCCGCCTTCGGGCTGGACCCGAACCTGCCGACGCTGCTGGTCACCGGCGGCTCGCAGGGCGCGCGGCGGCTCAACGAGGTCGTGCAGGCGATCGCGCCCGTCCTGCAGCGCTCGGGCATCCAGATCCTGCACGCGGTCGGCCCGAAGAACGACCTGCCGCAGACGGACAACATGCCGGGAATGCCCCCCTACCTCCCGGTACCGTATCTGGACCGGATGGACCTCGCCTACGCCGCGGCCGACATGATGCTCTGCCGCGCGGGCGCGATGACCGTCGCGGAGCTGTCCGCCGTCGGGCTGCCCGCCGCCTACGTCCCGCTGCCCATCGGCAACGGGGAACAGCGGCTGAACGCCCAGCCGGTGGTCAAGGCGGGCGGTGGACTCCTGGTGGACGACGCCGAGCTGACGCCGGAGTGGATCCAGGGCAACGTGCTCCCGGTTCTCACCGACCCGCACCGGCTCTACGACATGGCGCGCTCGGCGGCGGAGTTCGGCCGGCGGGACGCCGACGAGCTGCTGGTCGGCATGGTGCACGAGGCGATCGCGTCGCGCCGAGCGGCCTAGCCGCACGGCGAGCGGCCGGGAAGGCAGGAGCAGTGGGCGGCGCAGCCGGACCGGTCGCCGCCGCGGAACCCCGCGGCGGCGAGCCCGAGCAGTCGGAGTCCGCCGGAGAGGGGGCCGAGGGGCGACGGCGGTGGCTGCCCGGCCCGCTGCGGCGCCCGCGCCCGCCCCGGCCTCCCCGGTTGCGCCGGCCGCGGCTGCGGCTCCCGAGCCGTCGCCGCACCCGGCTCGTCCTGGCGGCGGCCCTGGTGGCGGTCCTCGCGGGCTCGGCGGCCTGGGTGCTGTACGGCTCGTCGTGGCTGCGCGTGGAGCGCGTCACGGTCCAGGGGGTCCGCGAGCTGACGGAGGACCAGGTCCGCAACGCGGCCGACGTCCCGCCCGGCGAACCGCTCGCCGCGCTGGACGCCGGGGCCGTCGAGGACCGCACGCGGCGGGCGCTGACCCGCATCGCGCGGATCCGCGTCGAACGGGACTGGCCCGACGGCGTCGTCCTGCGCGTCACCGAACGCACGCCCGAGGTGGTGATGGAGAAGCCGGGCGAGCGGGGGACGTACATCGAGGTCGACGCCGAGGGAGTGCGCTACGCGGAGGTGCGGGAACGCCCGGCGGGCGCGCCGCTGGTCGTCCTCGACCTCGACGCCTCGCGCAGCAACGACTTCTTCGGTTCGGCACGGCTGCGGGCTGCGGCGGTGCGCGTCGCGACGCACCTGCCCCCCGGGGCGCGCAAGGCCACCCGAACGCTGCGCGTGCGTTCCTACGACTCCGTCACCCTGGAGCTGACGGGCGACCGCACCGTGCTGTGGGGGAGCGCCGAGGAGGGCGCGGCGAAGGCGAAGGTCCTCACCGCCCTGCTGAAGGCCGAGCCGGACGCGGCCCACTACAACGTCAGCGTCCCCACCGCCCCGGCCGTCTCGGGTGGTTGACGTCGGGCGGCCCGCCGGGGCCGTCGGCGCGGGCACCGGTCCCCGTCGTTCCCCGCCCGCCTGGCCGCCGCCGCGACAACTCGGTTGACGGTCTTTCGGCCTGGTGGGCACCCTGGTTGGTTACCACCGAGAGTGATCACATAGGGTGAAAAGAAAAACGGGAGGTTCGGCGTGTTCGTTGAACGCGCAGTGCGTGTCGACTTAGTGTCCGTTCCGAAGACTCCAAGGAATGACAGGCACTGGTAACCCTAAACTTGACCGTTAGGGTTAGGGGTCGGCGTTCGAACCGCCCCATCGGCATAGGTCGGCGTCCACACCACGTGTGGCGCGGCGACACGTAACTCGAGGCGAGAGGCCTTCGACGTGGCAGCACCGCAGAACTACCTCGCAGTCATCAAGGTCGTCGGTATCGGCGGCGGTGGCGTCAACGCCATCAACCGGATGATCGAGGTCGGTCTCAAGGGCGTCGAGTTCATCGCGATCAACACCGATGCTCAGGCGCTGTTGATGAGCGACGCCGACGTCAAGCTCGACGTCGGCCGCGAGCTCACCCGGGGCCTCGGCGCCGGCGCCAACCCCGATGTCGGCCGCAAGGCCGCCGAGGACCACCGCGAGGAGATCGAGGAGGTCCTCAAGGGGGCCGACATGGTCTTCGTCACCGCCGGGGAGGGCGGCGGCACCGGCACCGGTGGCGCCCCCGTGGTCGCGAACATCGCCCGCTCGCTGGGCGCGCTGACCATCGGCGTCGTGACGCGCCCCTTCACCTTCGAGGGGCGGCGCCGGGCGAACCAGGCGGAGGACGGCATCGCCGCGCTCCGCGACGAGGTCGACACCCTCATCGTCATCCCCAACGACCGGCTGCTGTCCATCTCGGACCGCCAGGTCAGCGTCCTGGACGCCTTCAAGTCGGCCGACCAGGTGCTGCTGTCGGGTGTGCAGGGCATCACCGACCTCATCACCACCCCCGGCCTCATCAACCTCGACTTCGCGGACGTCAAGTCCGTCATGTCGGAGGCGGGTTCGGCCCTCATGGGCATCGGCTCGGCCCGGGGCGACGACCGCGCGGTCGCGGCGGCGGAGATGGCCATCTCCTCACCCCTGCTCGAAGCCTCCATCGACGGCGCACGCGGCGTGCTGCTCTCGATCTCCGGCGGTTCCGACCTCGGTCTCTTCGAGATCAACGAGGCCGCCCAGCTGGTCAGCGAGGCCGCACACCCCGAGGCCAACATCATCTTCGGCGCCGTCATCGACGACGCCCTCGGGGACGAGGTACGGGTCACCGTCATCGCCGCCGGCTTCGACGGCGGTCAGCCGCCGGCCAAGAACCGCGAGAAGGCACTCGGTTCCTACGGGAAGGACGAGTCGGCGGGCAGCGGCCCCCGTCCCGCCCCGCCGGTGCCGGACGAGCGGCCCTCCTTCGGCGGGCTCGGCAGCGTCCCGGCCCGCGACGAGGAGCCCGAGCCGGCGGCCGACCCCGCGCCGACCGCCGAGGCGTCCCCCGTCACCCCGCCGCACGTCCCCTCGGCCCGTGACTACCAGGACACCCAGGCCGAGGAACTGGACGTCCCGGACTTCCTGAAGTAGCCACCACCGTACGGACCGGGCCTCTCGCGACGTGATACGACAGCACGAAAACGGCAGCGGCGCCCACTTCGCCTTCACCGACCGGTGGGGCGGGGTGAGCGCCGCTCCTTATGGCACCCTCAACCTCGGCGGGGCGGTCGGGGACGACCCGGCGGCCGTCCGGGCCAACCGGCGCCTGGCGGCCCGCGGTCTCGGCCTCGACCCCGAGCGCGTGGTCTGGATGAACCAGGTGCACGGCGCCGACGTCGCGGAGGTCGACCGCCCGTGGGGGACGGCGCCCGCGCCCGCCGTGGACGGTCTGGTCACCGCGCGGCGCGGGCCGGCCCTGGCCGTCCTCACCGCCGACTGCACCCCCGTCCTGCTCGCCGACACCGCGGCCGGTGTCGTGGGCGCCGCCCACGCCGGACGGCCGGGACTGGTCGCCGGTGTGGTGCCCGCCACCGTCCGGGCCATGGTCGCCCTCGGCGCGGACCCGGCCCGCCTCACCGCCCGCATCGGCCCTGCGGTCTGCGGCCGTTGCTACGAGGTGCCGGAGGCCATGCGGGCCGAGGTGACCGCCGTGGTGCCCGCCGCCCACGCCACGACCCGGCAGGGCACTCCGGCCGTCGACGTGGCCGCCGGGGTGCGCGCCCAGCTCGCCGAAGCGGGGGTCGCCGACATCGTCGCCGACACGGTGTGCACCCTGGAGTCGGATGACCATTTCTCCTACCGCCGGGAGCAGCGCACCGGGCGGCTGGCGAGTTACGTCTGGCTGGAGGGCTGAACGATGGCCGAGGGCACACGCGGACCGGGTGCGGACGCCGACCCGGGGGAGCGCGCGGCGGAACTGGCCGCGAACCTCGCGCGGGTGGAGGAGCGTCTGGGCGCCGCGTGCGCGGCGGCGGGCCGCGCCCGCGAGGAGGTGACGCTCGTCGTCGTCACGAAGACCTACCCGGCGAGCGACGTACGGCTGCTGGCCGACCTCGGGGTGCGGCACGTGGCGGAGAACCGCCACCAGGAGGCCGGCCCGAAGGCCGAGGCGCTGGCCGACCTGCCGCTCGTGTGGCACTTCGTGGGGCAGTTGCAGACCAACAAGGCCCGTGCGGTGGCCGGTTTCTGTGACTATGTCCACTCCGTCGACCGAATCCGGCTCGTGGACGCCCTCGCGTCGGCGGCCCGGAACCGGGGACGTGAACTGCGCTGCCTGCTCCAGGTGGCCCTCGACAAGGAGGGCGCCGACGCGGAGACCGCCTCCGCCCGGGGTGGTGTCGCCCCCGCCGACGTCGACGCGTTGGCGGCGGCGGTCACGGCGGCACCGGGTCTCTCCCTGGCCGGTGTGATGACCGTGGCTCCGCTGACCGGCCGTTACGCGGGCCGACCGGGCGCCGCGTTCGCGCGCCTGGAGGAAATCTCAAGCGGGCTGCGACGGAACGATCCTGCTGCAACCATGGTGTCGGCAGGGATGAGTTCGGACCTTGAGGAGGCCGTGGCCGCGGGTGCGACACATGTACGCGTCGGCACTGCGGTACTCGGAGTCCGTCCCCGCCTCGGGTAACGTCGCCAAGAAAGTCGGACTACAGACGAAAATATGGTCATTTCCGGCGAAACGGTCAGACTACGTGGATGCGCGGCCACCGGTGACGGAGCCGATCCACCACAGAGCGGAGGGTGCGGAGCATGGCCGGCGCGATGCGCAAGATGGCGGTCTACCTCGGCCTCGTGGAGGACGATGGTTATGACGGCCGGGGGTACGACCCTGACGACGAGTTCGAACCCGAGCCCGAGCCCGAGCGGGAACACCGGCGGCAGCCGGCCCACGAGCCTCCGCCGGAGGAGCCCGTCCGGGTGGTCCAGCCGCCTGCCCAGCGGGAGCGCGAACAGACACCTGCCCTGGTGGGCGACGGTGGCCGGGTGAGCAGGATCGCCCCCGTGTCGTCCATCACATCCGAACGCCCGAATCTGGAGAAGAGCGCACCGGTGATCATGCCCAAGGTCGTGTCCGAGCGGGAGCCCTACCGGATCACCACGTTGCACCCGCGGACGTACAACGAGGCCCGTACCATCGGGGAACACTTCCGTGAGGGCACTCCGGTGATCATGAACCTCACCGAGATGGACGACACGGACGCAAAGCGACTTGTCGACTTCGCGGCCGGTCTCGTCTTCGGTCTGCACGGCAGCATTGAGCGGGTGACCCAGAAGGTCTTCCTTCTGTCTCCTGCTAACGTCGATGTAACGGCGGAGGACAAGGCCCGCATCGCAGAGGGCGGGTTCTTCAACCAGAGCTGAGACGCAACACCGGAAACAGCCCCGGCCGACAGGCGGCCGGGCAGGTCCCAGGGGAGAGGGAAGCGCACGATGGGCATCGCACAACAAGTGGTCCTCGTCGTGTTGAACCTGTTCCTGTACGTGCTGATCTTCCGGCTGATCATGGACTACGTCTTCATGTTCGCCCGCTCATGGCAACCCGGCAAGGCGATGGTGGTCATCCTGGAGGGGACCTACACTGTCACCGATCCGCCGCTGAAGCTTTTGCGGCGGTTCATCCCGCCGCTGCGCTTCGGGGGCGTGGCGCTAGACCTGTCCTTCTTCGTACTGATGATCATCGTTTTCATCCTGATCCGGATCGTGGGCGGGCTGTGAACGAGTACGGTCTTGCCGATATGCCGATGACCTACGTTGAGGTGAAGAGATGCCGCTGACCCCCGAGGACGTGCGGAACAAGCAGTTCACGACCGTCCGCCTCCGAGAAGGCTATGACGAGGACGAGGTCGATGCCTTCCTTGACGAGGTCGAAGCAGAGCTGACCCGCCTGCTGCGGGAGAACGAGGATCTGCGCGCCAAGCTGGCCGCCGCGACGCGGGCCGCCGCGCAGAGCCAGCAGCAACAGGGTATGCGCAAACCTCCGGAGGACCGATCGCAGCAGGGTCCGGTGCCCGCTGCCATATCAGGTCCGCAGCCGGTGCCTCCGGGGCAGCAGCAGATGGGCGGCCAGCAGCAGATGGGCGGCCCCCCTCAGCTCCCCGGTGCACCCCAGCTGCCCGCAGGTCCCGGCGGACCCCAGTCCGGCCAGCACGGTCCCGGCCAGCAGCAGCACCAGCCTCAGCACCAGCAGCACCAGCCGCAGCACCAGCAGCATCAGCAGCACGGTCCCGGCCCGATGGGCCCGGGTCCGATGGGCGGCCACGGCGGCCCGCCGCAGATGCAGCAGGGCGGCGGCAACGACAGTGCCGCGCGCGTGCTGTCCCTGGCGCAGCAGACCGCCGACCAGGCGATCGCCGAGGCCCGCTCCGAGGCCAACAAGATCGTCGGCGAGGCCCGCAGCCGCGCCGAGGGTCTGGAGCGGGACGCCCGTGCCAAGGCCGACGCGCTGGAGCGGGACGCCCAGGAGAAGCACCGCGTCGCGATGGGCTCCCTGGAGTCCGCCCGCGCCACGCTGGAGCGCAAGGTCGAGGACCTGCGCGGCTTCGAGCGGGAGTACCGCACGCGCCTGAAGTCGTACCTGGAGAGCCAGCTGCGTCAGCTGGAGAACCAGTCGGACGACTCGCTCGCGCCGCCGCGCAGCCCGGCCGCCGCGTCCCTGCCGGCCTCCCCGTCGATGGCGTCCGCCGGCGCTCCGTCCGGCGGCACGATGGGCGGCCACCAGTCGATGGGCGGCCAGTCCATGGGGGGCGGTCAGTCCATGGGCGGCCACGGCGGCGGCCACAACCAGGGCGGCGGTCAGACCTACGGCGGTCAGCAGCAGATGTCCCCGGCGATGACCCAGCCGATGGCCCCCGTCCGGCCGCAGGGCCCGCAGCCCATGCAGCAGCAGACGCCGTCGCCGATGCGGGGCTTCCTCATCGACGAGGACGACAACTGACGGCAGGACACGCGCCTCCGCACGGCATGTGAAGGGCCGGACCCCACCGGGGTCCGGCCCTTCTCGCCGTTCCCGGGTCCGTGTCGTCCCGGGCCCGCCGTCCGGAGACGCGTCCGGGCACGCCGACGCCCCGGGGTCCGGCCGGAGCCGGACGCCCGGGGCGTCTCTCGGGCTCAGAGCTTCCGCAGCCCGAACGCCACGCCCAGCTCGTCGTCCCGCGAGACGGGGTGGCCGGTCTCCTCGCGGTGCCGCGTCACCCACTCCGTCTCGTCCCAGCCGCGCTCGTCGACCTCGTCGGCGAGCACCTCCTCGGCGATGAGCCCCATGTGCTCGCGCAGCGCCTCGGCCGCCTCCGGAGTGCGGGCCGACCACGTCAGCGCGATGCGGTCGGAGACGTCGAAGCCGGACTCCTTGCGCTGCGTCTGGACGAGCCTGATGACGTCCCGGGCCAGCCCGGCCCGTTCCAGCTCGGGGGTGATCTCCAGGTCGAGCGCGACCGTCGCGCCGGAGTCGGAGGCGACGGACCAGCCCTCTCGGGGCGTCTCCGTGATGATGACCTCCTCCGGGGTCAGGCCGACCCGCTCGCCGTCGACCGTCACCTCGGCCGTACCGGCGCGCAGCGCGGCGGAGAGTGCCGCCGCGTCCGCCGCCGCGATGGCCGCGGCCACCGGCTGCGTCCGCTTGCCGAAGCGGCGGCCGAGCGCGCGGAAGTTCGCCTTGGCCGTCGTGTCCACGAGCGAACCGCCGACCTCCCCCAGCGAGGCCAGCCGGCTGACGTTGAGCTCCTCGGCGATCTGGGCCCGCAGGTCGTCGTCGAGCAGCTCGAAGCCCTGCGCCGCGACGAGTGCGCGGGAGAGCGGCTGACGGGTCTTGACGCCGGACTCCGCCCGCGTGGCCCGGCCCAGCTCCACCAGGCGGCGCACCAGCAGCATGTCCACGGACAGCCGCTCGTCGATGGCCTCCGGCGTGGCGACGGGCCAGTTCGCCAGATGCACCGACTCCGGCGCGTCCGGCGTCACCGGCACGACCAGGTCCTGCCACACCCGCTCGGTGACGAACGGGACCAGCGGTGCCATCAGCCGCGTCACGGTCTCCAGGACGTCGTGCAGCGTGCGCAGCGCCGCCGCGTCACCCTGCCAGAACCGGCGGCGCGAGCGGCGCACGTACCAGTTGGACAGGTCGTCCACGAACGTCGACAGGAGCTTGCCCGCCCGCTGGGTGTCGAAGTTCTCCATCGCCCGGGTGACCAGGTCGACCAGCGCGTGCAACTCGCTGAGCAGCCAGCGGTCCAGGAGCGGACGCTCGTGCGGCGCCGGGTCGGCCCCGGTCGGTGCCCAGCCGCCGGTGCGCGCGTACAGGGCCTGGAAGGCGACGGTGTTCCAGTACGTGAGCAGCGTCTTGCGGACGACCTCCTGGATGGTTCCGTGGCCCACCCGGCGGGCGGCCCATGGCGAGCCGCCGGCGGCCATGAACCAGCGCACGGCGTCCGCGCCGTGCTGCTCCATCAGGGGGATCGGCTCCAGGATGTTGCCCAGGTGCTTGGACATCTTGCGGCCGTCCTCGGCGAGGATGTGGCCGAGGCACACCACGTTCTCGTACGCGGACCGCCCGAAGACGAGCGTGCCGACCGCCATCAGCGTGTAGAACCAGCCGCGCGTCTGGTCGATCGCCTCGGAGATGAACTGCGCCGGGTAGCGCTGCTCGAAGGTCTCCTTGTTCCGGTACGGGTAGCCCCACTGGGCGAACGGCATCGAGCCGGAGTCGTACCAGGCGTCGATGACCTCGGGGACGCGCGTCGCCTCGGCCGAGCAGCCCTCGGTCGGGCAGGTGAACGTCACCGCGTCGATGTACGGCCGGTGCGGATCGAGCCCGCTCTGGTCCGTCCCCGTCAGCTCGCCGAGCTCCGTCAGCGAGCCCACGCACGTGAGGTGGTCCTCGGTGCAGCGCCAGATGGGCAGCGGGGTACCCCAGTAGCGGTTGCGGGAGAGCGCCCAGTCGATGTTGTTGCTCAGCCAGTCCCCGAAGCGTCCGTGCTTGACCGACTCGGGGTACCAGTGGGTCTTCTCGTTCTGGTCGAGCAGCTCGTCCTTGATCTGCGTGGTGCGGATGTACCACGAGGGCTGCGCGTAGTACAGCAGCGCGGTGTGGCAGCGCCAGCAGTGCGGGTAGCTGTGCTCGTAGGCGACGTGGCGGAACAGCAGGCCGCGCGCGTCCAGGTCGGCCACCAGGGCCTCGTCGGCCTTCTTGAAGAACTGGCCGCCCACCAGGTCGAGTTCCGGCTCGAACGTGCCGTCGGACCGGACCGGGTTGACCACGGGCAGGCCGTAGGCGCGGCAGACCTTCAGGTCGTCCTCACCGAAGGCGGGGGCCTGGTGGACGAGCCCGGTGCCGTCGTCCGTCGTCACGTACTCGGCGTTCACGACGAAGTTCGCACCCGCCAGCTCGACGAGGTCGAACGGGCGCCGGTACGTCCAGCGCTCCATCTCCGCGCCGGTGAAGCCCTCCCCGGTGGCCTCCCAGCCCTCGCCGAGCGCCTTGCCCAGCAGCGGCTCCGCGACGACCAGGCGGTCGGTGCCGTCGGTGGCGACGACGTAGGTCACCTCCGGGTGGGCGGCGACGGCGGTGTTGGAGACCAGCGTCCACGGGGTCGTCGTCCACACCAGCAGCGAGGCCGTACCGGCCAGCGGCCCGGAGGTGAGCGGCAGGCGCACGTAGACCGAGGGGTCGACGACCGTCTCGTACCCCTGCGCGAGCTCGTGGTCGGACAGACCCGTGCCGCAGCGCGGGCACCAGGGCGCCACCCGGTGGTCCTGCACGAGGAGGCCCTTGCCGAAGATCTCCTTCAGCGACCACCACACGCTCTCGATGTACTGCGGGTCCATCGTGCGGTAGGCGTCGTCCAGGTCCACCCAGTAGCCCATGCGCCGGGTGAGGTCGGCGAAGGCGTCGGTGTAGCGCGTCACCGAGGTGCGGCACTTCGCGTTGAACTCCGCGATGCCGTACGCCTCGATGTCCTGCTTGCCGTTGAAGCCCAGTTCCTTCTCGACGGCCAGCTCCACGGGGAGCCCGTGGCAGTCCCAGCCCGCCTTGCGGGAGACGTGGTAGCCCTGCATGGTGCGGAAGCGCGGGAAGACGTCCTTGAAGACCCGGGCCTCGATGTGGTGCGCGCCCGGCATCCCGTTGCCGGTCGGGGGGCCTTCGTAGAACACCCACTCGGGGCGGCCCTCGGACGCCTCCAGCGTCCGGGCGAAGATCTTCTGCTCCTGCCAGAACTCGAGCACGGCGTGCTCCAGGGCGGGCAGGTCCACCTGGGCGGGGACCTGGCGGTACTGCGGGGTGGGACTCATCGGATGGTTCCTCCGGCGGACAGGGCAGCTTCCGTCGGAGGGACGAGACGCGCCCGCACGGCGCCTCCCGCGGTACCACCCTCCTTGGCGGTGTGCTGGTGACCACCGCCCGCTCGTTGGGCCGGGGCACCCGGAGGTGCTCCTGCGGGCCGGTTCTACTCGCCCCGCGCGGGGGCTTTCTTCCGGCGGCTCCGGGGTGATCTTCACGCCGCGCTCGCCCCCGGGCTCACACCGTCCCCGGGTCGCTCTGGGCCGCTCGACGACGCTACTCGTCCCGTTCAACGCCTTCGCTGCCGCCCAGTGTACGGGCCGCCCGGGAGCGCCGCCGAACGGTTTCCCCGCCCGGGCCTTCGGGCACAACGCCTTCGCGGGTGCCCGGCGGCGGCGCTCGGCCGGGGGCGGAGATCGCGCCCGGACGGCGCGTCCGGTTGCCGCGTGCTTCGTACCGATTTATCGTTCCGGCACGATTCGCGAGCAAGATCACACTATGTGAAGGGGTCGCGGCGATGGCAGGCCGGGCGAAGAAGTCAGCCGCCGACACGACGCCGGCCGAGGGCCGACCCGCGGCGAGGACGGCGGAAGCCGGGGAGACGGAGGAGCTGCCGGCCGGGACCGCCGCACGGAAGGCGGCGAGGAAGGCGGCGAAGAAGTCGGCCGGGAAGCCGGCCGCGAAGCTGGTGAAGAGGGCGCCCGCGAAGAAGACGGCGGGGAAGAAGACGGCGGCCACGCGGGCGTCCGCCGGGAAGACGGTCGCGAAGAGGCCGGCCGCGAGGGCCGAGCCCACCACGACGGCGGCGAAGAAGGCCGCACGGAAGACGGGAGCCGGAACGGTGGCTGCGAAGAAGACGACGACCGGTACGCAGACGGCGGTACCGCAGGCCCGCATCGCGGCCGCCCCCGGCGAACTGGCCGTACGGACGGGCGAGGAACCGTGGACGGAGGGCGAGGTCGTCGAGGCCAGGAGCGAACTGGCGACCGAGGTCGAGCGGCTGCGGACCGAGATCGAGGCGGCCGAGCGGGCCCTGGCCGGCCTGATGCGCGACTCGGGCGACGGCGCCGGGGACGACCAGGCGGACACCGGGACCAAGAACATCACCCGGGAGCACGAGATGGCCGTGGCCGAGAACGCTCGGGAGATGATGTACCAGAGCGAGCGGGCCCTGGAGCGGATCGCCGCCGGTACGTACGGTCTGTGCGAGAACTGCGGCAACCCCATCGGCAAGGCCCGTATGCAGGCGTTTCCGCGGGCCACCCTGTGCGTGGAGTGCAAGCAGAAGCAGGAGCGGCACTGAGGGCCGGCCGGGGGCGGTGTCGTAGGCTCGTCCCGTGACAGCAGAGGCGGAGCAGGCCATCGACGAGGTGCCGGAGAAGTCCACGGACGACGTGGCGGGCGAGGGCGGCCGGCCGCGCGGCAAGCGCCGCGTGGCCGTGCTGCTGTGGGTGGCGGCCGTCGCCTACGCGCTCGACCTGGTCTCCAAGATCATCGTCGTGGAGCGCCTGGAGGGTGAGCCGGCCGTCGAGGTGGTCGGCGATCTGCTGCGGTTCACCGCCGTGCGCAACCCGGGGGCGGCGTTCGGCATGGGGGAGGCCCTGACGATCGTCTTCACGGTCATCGCCGCCGCCGTGATCGTGGTGATCTTCCGTATCGCGCGCAAGCTCTACAGCACCCCGTGGGCCATCGCGCTCGGACTGCTCCTCGGCGGCGCCTTCGGGAACCTCACCGACCGCGTCTTCCGCTCCCCGGGGGTCTTCCAGGGCGCGGTGGTCGACTTCATCGCCCCGGCCCACTTCGCCGTCTTCAACCTGGCGGACTCCGCCATCGTCTGCGGCGGTGTGCTCATCGTCATCCTCTCCTTCCGGGGTCTCGATCCGGACGGCACGCTGCACCGCGACTGACCTGCGGCCCCACCGGCCTCACCGGGTGATCCGGACCCGGTAGCCCTCGTCGGTGCGTTCGATCACCTCCACCGTCACGCCCGCGGCCCCGGCCCGCAGGCCGCCGCCGGGCCGCACCGGCGCGTCGCCCAGTTCGGCGAGGGCCCCCTGCTCCCGGGCGCCGCACCGCTCCCCGCCGCCGCTGCCCGGAGTGGAGTCCAGCACCCGGACCGGTCCGTGACCGGTCCGCACGCCGGAGTCGACGGTGTACAGCAGCACGCCCTCCGTGCAGATCCCCTCGTCCAGCCCGGTACGCGTGCGCGCCTCGGCGACGAACGCGGTGGCCCGTCCCGTCGGGACCACGGCGAGGCTGCCGCCGCCGGGAGCCGCGACGGGGCGCAGCAGCCCGGTGCCGCCCTCCGGCAGGCAGGCGACGTCCTCGTCGGCCAGCCAGCCGAACTTCCACTTGTGCCAGCCCAGCAGGTCGCTGCGGGCCGCCACGCTCATCGGGTCCCACGCGCCCACGAACTCCGTCGAGGCGCCCCGCGTCGTGTCGTAGAGGTCGGGCAGGCCGAACAGGTGCAGGGTCTCGTGGACGAAGTTGCCGCGCTGCCAGTCCGGGCTGTCCCCCTCGCGCCCGAAGACGACCGCGGCGGCCGTGACGGAGCTCCCGCCGGCCCGCAGGGCGGTGAACGTCTGGGCCTGCGAGGTCATCGGGCTCGCCGGGACGTTGTCGTCGGCGACGACGATCAGCAGGTCGGTCTCCGCGAACTCCACGCCCCGGTCCGTCGCCGCGCCGATCGCGTCCTCCACGTACCGCTGGAGGGTCGCCGTCGGGATGCCGCGCTCGATTCCGTAGTCCGGCCACGGGCGCGGCATGCGCAGCCAGCCGTCCGACGGCTCGAAGCGCGGGCGGTAGCGCCCGTGGGAGGAGCGGCGCAGGTGCTCGGCGGCGTAGTCGGTGAAGTGGGCCGCCCGCTCGGCCGCGCGGCTGCGGGCGGGCAGGTCGGGGAAGTCGACCATGAGGACGGTGGCCGTCTGCTCGCCCAGCGGTCGCAGGTGCCGGCCGGTGTAGGGTCCTTCGCCGACCCAGCCGCGCGGCTCCGGCGCGATGGCGCACGGTCCGCCGACGTCCCCGTCCCACCGGGCCCCGGCCCGTTCGGGGAGGGGGACGAGGGCCAGCAGTGCGGCGACCAGCGCGGTGGCGGCCGCCGGGACCGGCCGGCGTCCCGGAGCGCGTGGGACCACGGCGTCCTCCCTCCCCGTGGCGGAGGGCGGCGGCTCCCGTCACGTGGTCGCAGTGTCACCCCCGGTCGCGGCGGCCGCACGCGGGGCCGGTCCGGACGGGTGGCGGGAGTCGGGCATACTCGACCGGGTGAGTACCCCACCATCCCCCGAGGTCCGTACGCTGCCCGTGCCCGACGGTCTGGAGGGCGAGCGTCTCGACGCCGCCCTCGCCCGCATGTTCGGCTTCTCCCGCACGAAGGCCGCCGAGCTCGCGGCCGACGGCAAGGTCCGGGTCGACGGGTCGGCGGCCGGGAAGTCGGACCGCGTCCAGGGCGGGGCCTGGCTGGAGGTCGAGATGCCCGCCGCGCCGGCGCCGGTGCGGGTGGTGGCGGAGCCGGTCGAGGGGATGGAGATCGTGCACGACGACGACGACCTCGTCGTCGTCATGAAGCCGGTGGGGGTCGCCGCGCACCCCAGCCCCGGCTGGAGCGGGCCCACGGTCATCGGGGGCCTGGCCGCCGCCGGGTACACCGTCGCCACGTCCGGTGCCGCCGAACGCCAGGGCATCGTGCACCGGTTGGACGTCGGCACCTCCGGGCTCATGGTCGTCGCCAAGTCGGAGCGCGCCTACAGCCTGCTGAAGCAGCAGTTCCGGGAGCGGACCGTCGACAAGCGCTACCACGCGCTCGTGCAGGGGCACCCCGACCCGCTCAGCGGGACCATCGACGCGCCCATCGGTCGCCACCCGCAGCACGACTACAAGTGGGCCGTCGTGGCGGAGGGCAAGCCGTCGGTGACCCACTACGACCTCGTCGAGGCGTTCCGCGCCGCCAGCCTCCTGGACATCAAGCTGGAGACGGGCCGGACCCACCAGATCCGCGTGCACATGGCGGCCCACCGGCACCCGTGCGCCGGGGACCTCACCTACGGCGCCGACCCGACGCTGGCACGGCGGCTGGGGCTCTCCCGCCAGTGGCTGCACGCCGTGCGCCTCGGCTTCGAGCATCCGTCCGACGGCCGCTGGGTGGAGTTCGCGAGCACCTACCCGGACGATCTGCGCGCCGCCCTGGACCGCGTCCGGGCCGACAGCGCGTAGCCGGGGCGCGGGCCGGGAGGCCGACGGGCCGGACCCGCCGCTCCCGGCCCCGACGCGTCAGGGCTTCCGGTCGAGCACCGGCCCCGGCCCGTCGGCCTCCCGGCTGGTGCGGACGCGGGGCAGCGCGTACGGGTGCTCGTCGCGCAGCCAGGCCAGCAGCTGTTCGCGCACCTCGCAGCGCAGCGTCCAGACGTCGTCGGCGGTGCGGGCCGACATCGCGGCCCGGACCTCGATCGTCGACGGCGTGGTGTCCGTCACGACCAGGCTCCAGCTGCGCCCGTCCCAGTTGTCGCTGGCCCGGACGATCTTCTCCGTCTGCGCGCGCAGCTCGGTGACCGGGGTGCGGTGGTCCAGGTGCAGGAAGACCGTTCCGATGACCTGCGGGCCCCCGCGCGACCAGTTCTCGAACGGCTTGTTCGTGAAGTAGGACACCGGCATGGTGATCCGCCGCTCGTCCCAGGTGAGCAGCACGAGGTAGGAGATGGTGATCTCGTCCACGACGCCGTACTCGCCGTCGACCACCACGGTGTCCCCGATGCGGACCATGTCGCCGAACGCGATCGACAGCCCGGCGAACAGGTTGCTCAGGGTCGACTGGGCGGCGATACCGGCCACGATGCCGAGCACACCGGCGGAGGCCAGCATCGACGTGCCGAGGGTCTTCATACCGTCGAACTGCAGCAGTATCGCCGCCCCCGCGATGACGATGACGACGGCCGTCACCAGCCGCTGGATCAGCGTCAGCTGGGTGCGCACGCGGCGGGCCCGGGCCGGGTCGTGGGCCACGCCCGCGTAACGGGTCGACGCCGTCTCCATGACCGCCGCCGCGATGCGCAGCGCCAGCCAGGCGGAGGCGGCGATCATGATGATCGTCAACCACAGCTTGACGGTCGGCTGCCGGTCGGAGGCCAGGTGCGTGCTGTCGAAGAAGCCGCGCACCAGGGCCACGAACAGCACCGCCGCGAACGGCGAGCGTCCCTGGCGCAGCAGCCCCCACATCGGGGTCTCGGGGTGCCGGGCGTCGACGCGTACGAGCAGCCGGTCCACGGCCCAGGCGACCACCCAGGCCACGACGATCGCGCCGCCGAACACGATGACCGGTCGCAGCACGTTCTCCATGAGGTCTCTACTCCTTGCAGGCGATGGGCTCATCAGACCGTACCTGGCACGATGTGGACGTCCGCCCCGGGCCCACAGGGGCGGGCACGAGACACGGAAAGGACGTGACGCAGTGGCCACCGTGGTGCTGTTCCACTCGGTGTACGGACGCAGGCCCGCCGTGGAGGCCGCGGCCGAACGGCTGCGGGCGGCCGGACACGAGGTCCACACCCCCGACCTGTTCGACGGCCGGACCGCGCCGACCCTCGACGAGGGCCGGGCGGTCCAGGAGGAGATCGGGTGGGACGAGCTGCTGCGCCGCGCGGTCGCCGCCGCCGCACCGCTGTCCGAGAAGGGACTGGTGTACGCCGGGCTCTCCCTGGGCGCCGCGTTCGCCCAGAGCCTGGCCCTCGCCGACGAGCACGCCCGTGCCCTGCTGCTCCTGCACGGCACCTACGACGTGCCCGAGGACGCCTCGGCCGACGGCCTGCCCGTGCAGCTCCACGTCGCCGACCCCGACCCGTTCGAGCCCGGCGACTGGCTGAACACCTGGTACCTGCACCTGGGCAGGACCGGCGCGGACGTGGAGGTCTTCCGCCACCCCGGCGCGGGCCACCTCTACACCGACCCCGACCTCCCGGACCACGACGCCGAAGCCGCCGAGCGCACCTGGCGGCTCGCCCTCGCCTTCCTGGCGGAGGTCGACGCCGAGCGCTGAACCGCCGGGCACGGGGGCCCGCCCGGTGGGCCCGGCCGGCCCACCCGCCGGGGCCGTTCAGCCCTGGCGGGCGCCCCCGGCCGGGTCCAGGATGAAAGAGGTCAGTCCGTCGCCGGGCCGTGGGAGGCGCGCCGTGGTCAGCACCGTCACCGATCCCTTCCGTCTGCTGCCGCCGCACGGTCGGGAGCGGCTGCTCGCCCTGGGCCGGCCGGTGCGCTTCCCGGCCGGGACGCGCATCTTCCGGGAGGGGCGTCACGCCGACCGCTTCTGGGTCATCCGCGGCGGAACGGTCACGCTCGACCTGCACGTCGCCGGACGCCGCCCCGCGCACATCGAGACCCTCCACCCCGGTGACCTGCTCGGCTGGTCGTGGATGGTGCCGCCGTACACCTGGCGGCTGGGCGCCGAGGCCGCCGGGGACGTCAGCGCGCTGGAGTTCGACGCGGCGGCGGTGCGGGGCGTGTGCGACGACGACCCGGAGCTGGGCCGGGCCCTGGCCTGCCAGGTCGCCGAGATCATCGGGCGGCGTCTGCACCGGACGCGCACCCGCCTCCTGGACCTGTACGCCCCCTACGGCAGCGGCCCCTGAACACCGGGCGGGCCGCCTCCCCCCTCCGCTGACCGACCCGTCCGGTCGGGCCCTCCCCGGCCCGGCGTGCGGTCAGGCCGCCGGCCGTGGCCGGCCCGCCGAGCCGCCGCTCTGCCTCCGACAGGGACGGGCCCTGCGTCCGGTACTCCTCCATCTGGGACGAGCCGTTCGTCCTGCCCCACCCCGACCTTCACTTGCCGGAGGTCTCCCGCGCCCTCCACGGTTGCCGGCACCGGCGGCTCGGCCGCGCGGTCCGGGACGCGGCCGCGATCGGCGGGGCGAGACCGGCCGCCGGCGGGAGGTCGGCCGCATGCTCCACGTCCCGTGGCACCACGCAGTGATCGGCCCGTTCGAGGGCCACGGCGACCTGGCCGAACCCGACGGGGAGTCCTCCCGCCGGCCGCTACGGCACCGTCCGCCGCCCTGACCGTCAGGGACGGGTGCACCTTCCGCTGCCGCCGCCCTCCGGATGGCAGACGAGGTCCCGGTCGGACGCGTCGCCGCTGAGGTAGCGGCCGACGCAGGAGTCGCCCGTCGTCCGGCCCCGGTCGGCGCAGTAGGCCACCGCGTCCCGGCCGTCGGTGAACGGGCCGGGCGCGTAGAGCACCCAGTACCCCGGGTTGAGCGAGGCGTGGTCGTCGCTGAGCAGCACCCGCGCCTCGGGGACCGTGGCCCGCAGCTCCGCCAGGCGCCGGTCGCGCTCGGCCGTGCCGGAGGAGACGGGCTCCGAGTGGAGCTGGGCGATCCAGGTGCCGGGCACCGGGGCGGAGGGCGACGGGGTGGCGCTCGGTGTCGGCGTCCCGGCGTCGGGCGTCGGCGACGCCGGGGGCTCGGGGTCGGCGG
Organism: Streptomyces chumphonensis; assembly: GCF_014779715.1. GTDB lineage: Bacteria > Actinomycetota > Actinomycetes > Streptomycetales > Streptomycetaceae > Streptomyces > Streptomyces chumphonensis. Next base: position 340,590 of record NZ_JACXYU010000001.1, on the reverse strand, counting down.
TCCGTTCGGCCGGGCGCTCGGCGGTGTCCGCCCCGGCGTCTGCCTCGTCGGGGCCGGTCGCCTCCGGGCCTGCCGCATCGGCCCCCGCCCCGTCGGTGTCGGGGGAGGGGCCGACCTCGGCGCCCGGCGCCCGCGCGGCCGGCGGCTCGTCGCGGGTGGCCAGCAGGAAGCCGCCCGCCACCGCCCCCAGGACGACGGCCACGGCGGCGGCCGCGCCGAGCACCCGGACCGCGCCCCGTCGCCGCGCGGGGGGCGCCGGGTCCGTCGCGCGGTACGGCTCGCCGGTCCCCGGCGGCGGCCCCGGCGGCGGCCCCGGCGGCGGCCCCGGCGGAGGGCTCTGCGCGACGGGCGGGAGGGCGCGCGGCGGGTCGGGGAGGGTGACGGGCGTTCGCCCGGACCCCGACGGCGTCCCCGCGTCCTCCGTGCCCGCCGCGTCCTCCGCCGCGCTCTGTGCTTCGGCGAGCAGGGCGTCCAGCCGTTCGGCGTCCGGACGCGCCTCCGGCTCCCGCACCAGCAGTGCCGTCACCGCAGGCGTGAGCGGGCCGCAGCGCACGGGCGGCGGGACGGGCTCCTCCAGCACGGCCGCCAGCGTGGCCAGGGTGTCGGCGCGGCGCAGCGGGCTGTGGCCCTCGGTGACGACGTAGAGCAGCATTCCGAGCGACCAGAGGTCGGCCGCGTCGCCCCCGGCACCCCGGATGCGTTCGGGGGCGATGTACTCGGGTGAGCCCACGAGTTCCCCGGTGACCGTGACGCGGCCGGTGGAGCCCACGGCGGCGATGCCGAAATCCGTCAGCACGGCCCCGCCGTCCGGCCGGAGCAGGACGTTGGCCGGTTTGACGTCGCGGTGGTGGATGCCCGCCGCGTGGGCGGCGCGCAGACCGGCCAGCACGTCCCGGCCGATCCGCGCCGCCCGCGCCGGGGTGAGCGGGCCCTCCGCCGCGCAGTGCTGCTGGAGACTGGCCCCCGGAACCAGCTCCATCACCAGCCACGGATGGGGCCGCTCGTCGACGATGTGGTGGATGGTCACCACGTTCGGGTGGTTCAGCGCGGCCAGGGCCCGCGCCTCGCGCAGCACCCGGACCCGCAACCGCTCGGCGTCCGTGCCGTCCGTGGACGGCTCGGCCGCACGGACCTCCTTCAGCGCGACCTCACGCCGCAGCACGAGGTCGCGGGCCCGCCACACCGTGCCCATCCCGCCACTGCCGAGACGCTCCAGCAACGCGAACCGGCCGTCCACGACACGCTCTTGTGTTCCCCCGCTCATGGGGATCAGCGTACGGGCCGCTCCGCGCGCTCCAGACGCTGCGTACCGGACCGGGTGCGGTAGGAGCGCACGGGGTGGGTGGTCGCGTCGGGGTCGGTCTTGTCGGAGATGCGGTGGTAGTCCATCTGCGCCCGCTCGGCCGTGACGTCCAGGACGCCGTACCCGTGCGCGTCGGTGTCGATCCACCGCGCGTGCCGGTTGGCCGCGCGCAGCGCCCCCGAGGCCGCCGGGCTCGCCCAGCCCTCGGGCACGCGCAGGATGTCGTCGATGTTGTCGGAGGTGACCGAGGTGACGACGAACTCCGTGGCCGCCGTCGGGGAGAGCGGGTACGTCGCGGCCTCCACGGGGACGTCGTTGGCCCAGGCCATGTGGATGTCGCCGGTGAGGAAGACGGTGTTGTCGATCCCGCGATTCCGCAGGTGGGTGAGCAGCTCGCGGCGGTCGTCGGTGTAGCCGTCCCACTGGTCGGTGTTGAGGGCCAGCCCCTCGGCGGGCAGTCCGAGCAGCCGGGCGAGGGGGCGCAGCAGGTAGGCGGGGACCGAGCCGAAGGCGAGCGGCGAGATCATCACGGACGTGCCGACCAGTCGCCAGCGGGACGTGGAGGCGTCCAGCCCCGCCTTCAGCCAGTCCAGCTGCGCCCGGCCCGTCACCGTGCGGGCGGGGTCGTCGACCTCGCCCTCCCCGACCCCGGCCTGCTCGTCGCGGAAGGAGCGCAGGTCCAGCAGGTGCAGATCGGCCAGGGTGCCGAACCGCAGGCGCCGGTAGGTGGTTCCGGCGACGGACGGCCGCACCGGCATCCACTCGAAGTACGCCTGTTTCGCGGCCGCCATCCGCTCCGCCCAGGCACCCTCCGCGCCCGGCGTGTGGTTCTCCGCTCCGCCGGACCAGGCGTTGTTGGCGAACTCGTGGTCGTCCCAGATCGCGACGACCGGGTGCGCGGCGTGCAGGGCCCGCAGGTCGGCGTCCGTCTTGTACTGGCCGTGCCGGGCACGGTAGTCGGCGAGCGTGGTGATCTCGTGCGCCGGGGTGTGCGGCCGGACGGTCCGGCCCCGCGTGCCGTAGCCGCCGGTCGGGTACTCGTACAGGTAGTCGCCCAGGTGCAGGACGGCGTGCAGGTCGCCGCGTCCGGCCAGGTGGCGGTAGGCGGAGAAGTAGCCGGCCTCCCAGTTCGAGCAGGAGACCACGCCGAGGCGCAGGTGGTCCGGGGCGGCGTCGTCGGCGGGTGCGGTGCGGGTGCGGCCCGTGGGGGAGGTGACGCCGTCGGCGGTGAACCGGTAGTGGTACGCGGTGGCGGGCCGCAGCCCGCGCACGTCTGCCTTCACCGTGTGGTCGGACGCGGCCGCCGCGCGGACGGTGCCCCGGGCGACGACGTCGGTGAAGCCCGCGTCGGTGGCCACCTCCCAGGCGACGTCCAGGGCGCCGCCCCGGCCGGAACCGGGATCGGCGCCGGGCTCGGGCGTGACCCGCGTCCACAGCAGGGCGCCGTCGGGGAGCGGGTCCCCGGAGGCGACGCCGTGGTGGAAGGCGGGACCGCCCCCGGCGGCGCGGGCCGCCGTCCCCGCCACGAGGGGCGACGCGAGGGCGGCGGTCGTGGCGGCGGCGGCGATCACCGTCCGGCGGCGGGGGCGGTGCGGCGTGAGGCCGGGTCTGTCCGAGGGGCCGGCGGTCGGGGTGTCTGCGTCAGCGTGGGTCACGGGCGCAGGCTAGAGGCCCGCCGGGGCGAACGGGTAGACGACTTCCGGCTGTTCACGCGACCGTCGACGCCGCGCCACCCACCGACGGGCGGCACCCCGGCTCGCAGGGCACCGCCCGTCGGCTCGTTCAGCGGGTGCGGCGGGTCACTTCTCCAGCAGCGGCGTCACGACCGCGTTGTACTCCTCCGGAGTGCCCGGCGCGTAGCCCTGGGCGTTCTTCGCCACCTCGCCGTTGACCTTGACGGTCGGCGTGCCCTGGACGCCCTCGGCGGCGCGGAACTTGTCCGAGACCTTCAGCGCCCAGGGATCGAAGGTGCCCGAGGTGACGTTCTCCTCGAACGTCTCGTTGCCCTTGAGCTCCTCGACGTCCTGCGCGATCTCGACGAGCCGCGCGTCGTCGGCGAACTCGTCCATCTGCTCGCTGGGGTGGACGTCGGCGGAGTACAGCAGCTTCTTGTACTCCAGGAACGCCTCCGGGCTGACGTCCAGCGCGGCACCGAGGGCGCTGAGCGCGTTCTTGGAGCCGCTGCTCTTGCCGAGCTCGTCCGGCTTGTCCCCGTCCAGGAAGGTGCCGAAGACGAACTCCGCCTTGTAGGTGCCGTCCTCGATGTCCTTGAGGACGAGGTCGCCGACGTTCTGCTCGAAGGCGGCGCAGACCGGGCAGCGCATGTCCTCGTAGATGGTGACGGTGTCCTCGGCGCCCTCGTCGCCGACGATGATGTCCGTGCCGTTCTCACCCTGCGTGTTCGCGGGGGCGACGTAGCCCTCGTAGGCGCCCTCGCCCTTGGACTTCTCGGGCTCCCCGGCGACGGCGGACGCGGCGGACCAGTCGCTGTTGTCCCCCTCGCCGCCGCTGTCGGTCATGTTGGTGACCGCGACGCCGATGCCGGCGGCGACGACCAGGACGGCGACGACCGCGCCCGCGACGCCGAGCTGGCGGCGCATCTTCTCCTTCTTGGCCTGCTGCTCGCGCTCGACGCGCAGCCGCTCGCGGGCGGCCCTCTTGGCTTCCTGGCTGTTGCGCTTGCTCATGCGGATAACTCCGTGGAATCGGTACGTGACGGGGGACGCGCCCACGTGGGTGGGCGGGCGGACGGCGGCGGCCGGCCCGGGTCGGTCCGGGTCAGCCGGCCAGGGGCCGGGGCGGCCCGCGTCGTACGACGGAGTGCGTCAGGAGAGGCAGCGCGCGGGCGGTGCGCACGCGGTGCGCGGCGCGGAAGGCGGCGCCGGAGCGCGGCTGCGGCAGCGGGTGGGCGACGGCCCGCACCGACGGCGGCCACAGCAGCGCGTAGGCGTGCGTGGCGGCCGCGCGCAGCAGCCGGACGAACGCCTCCTCGCCCCGCCACAGCCAGACGGCGGCGGTGAGCCCGACGAGGACGTGGGCGCCCAGGAGCAGCCAGGGCGCGGCGGGCTGGGCCAGCGCCGGGGCGGGGGTGTCGGCGGCCATCCGCGCCAGCGGCGTGCCGAAGCCGCCGCCCGCGCAGACGAGGTCGACGCCCATGGTGCGCAGCGGCCCGGTGACCGGCCCGCCCGCCGTGCCGTAGCAGGCGGCCTGCCCGGAGGTGAAGACGGTGTCGGCCGCCAGCTCCAGCGGCACGAGCGTCGCGGCGATGGTGCCGAGGCCGCGCCGGCGGTCGGCCAGCAGGTAGGCGCAGAGGAAGACGGCGCCGGTGACGGCGAGCAGCGTCGTCAGGGGGACCGGGGTCGCCGAGAGGAGCACGTGGGTGCCCGCGGACAGCACGACGCAGACCGCGGTGAACACCGCGGCCCGCGCTGTCCGGATACCGGTACTCGTCGACACGCCCATCGCGCCCGAGTGTGCCACGCCGGGTGTAAACGTGGAGTGAGGGAGGTCCACACCGGAATACTTCCGTGACCCGGGACGCCCGGTGGGCCCGCTGGGGCCCCGGTGTCGGTGCCCGGTCGTAGACTTCGACACCGCCCCTCAGAAGACCCGCGCCGGAGGTTCCCCACCCGTGACCGACCAGCCGTTCACGCATCTGCACGTGCACACCCAGTACTCGCTGCTGGACGGAGCGGCGCGGCTCAAGGACATGTTCGCGGCGTGCGGGGACATGGAGATGTCGCACATCGCCATGACCGACCACGGCAACCTCCACGGGGCCTACGACTTCTTCCACCAGGCGCAGGGCGCGGGCATCACGCCCATCATGGGCATCGAGGCGTACGTCGCCCCCGAGTCGCGGCGGTACGCGCGGCCGGTGAAGTGGGGCGCGCCCCACCAGAAGCGGGACGACGTCGCGGGCGCCGGCGCGTACACGCACATGACGATGTGGGCGCGGGACCTCACCGGGCTGCACAACCTCTACCGGGCGCAGTCCCGGGCCAGTCTGGAGGGCTTCTTCCGCAAGCCCCGGATGGACCGGGAGCTGCTCGCGGAGTACTCCGAGGGCCTGATGGCGACGACCGGCTGCCCCTCGGGCGAGGTCTCCACCCGCATCCGGCTCGGGCAGATGGACGAGGCGCTGAAGGCCGCCGGGGAGTTCCAGGACATCTTCGGCAAGGAGAACTTCTTCGTCGAGTTGATGGACCACGACATCGACATCGACCGCCGGGCCCGCGCCGGGCTGGAGGAGATCGCCCGGAAGCTGGGCGCGCCCTTCGTCGTCACGAACGACTCGCACTACACCTACGAGCACGAGTCGGCCGCGCACGACACGCTGTTGTGCATCCAGACCGGCAGCAACCTCTCCGACCCCGACCGCTTCAAGTTCGACGGCTCCGGCTACTACCTGAAGTCGGCCGCCGAGATGTACGCGATCGACAACTCCGACGCCTGGCAGGAGGGCTGCCGCAACACGCAGCTCCTCATCGCCGACCGGGTCGACGTCTCCGGCATGTTCAAGCCGCGCAACCTCATGCCGAGGTTCGACGTGCCGGAGGGCTACGACGAGGTCACCTGGTTCCAGGAGGAGGTCAAGCGGGGCATGGCGCGCCGCTACCCCGGCGGCGTCCCGGAGGACCGTCAGCGGCAGGCCGCCTACGAGATGGGCGTCATCATCGAGATGGGGTTCCCCGGCTACTTCCTCGTCGTGGCCGACTTCATCATGTGGGCCAAGAACGCGGGCATCGCCGTGGGCCCCGGCCGCGGCTCGGCGGCCGGCTCGATCGTCGCCTACGCCATGGGCATCACCGACCTCGACCCGATCGACCACGGGCTGATCTTCGAGCGGTTCCTCAACCCCGAGCGCGTCTCCATGCCCGACGTCGACATCGACTTCGACGAGCGCAGGCGCGGTGAGGTCATCCGCTACGTGACGGAGAAGTACGGCGCCGACAAGGTCGCCATGATCGGCACGTACGGCACGATCAAGGCGAAGAACGCCATCAAGGACTCCGCCCGGGTGCTGGGCTACCCGTACGCGGTGGGGGACCGCATCACCAAGGCCATGCCCGCCGACGTCCTGGGCAAGGGCCTGCCCCTGTCGGGCATCACCGACAAGAGCCACCCGCGCTACAGCGAGGCGGGCGAGATCCGCTCGATGTACGAGAACGAGCCGGACGTCACCAAGGTCATCGACGCCGCGCGCGGCATCGAGGGGCTGGTGCGGCAGATGGGCGTGCACGCCGCCGGTGTGATCATGTCCAGCGAGCCGCTGATCGACCACGTGCCGGTCTTCTCCCCGAAGAACGACGGGGTCGTCGTCACGCAGTGGGACTACCCGAGCTGCGAGAGCCTCGGCCTGCTGAAGATGGACTTCCTGGGCCTGCGCAACCTCACGATCATGGACGACGCCCAGAAGGCCATCGCCAAGAACAAGGGCGTGGAGATCAAGCTGCTCGACCTCCCGCTGGACGACCCGAAGACGTACGAACTGCTCCAGCGCGGCGACACCCTCGGCGTCTTCCAGTTCGACGGCGGCCCCATGCGCTCCCTGCTGCGCATGATGAAGCCCGACAACTTCGAGGACATCTCCGCCGTCTCGGCGCTCTACCGGCCGGGCCCGATGGGCATGAACTCGCACATCAACTACGCCCTGCGCAAGAACGGCCAGCAGGACATCACGCCGATCCACCCGGAGCTGGAGGAGCCGCTCAAAGAGGTCCTGGACATCACCCACGGCCTCATCGTCTACCAGGAGCAGGTGCAGAAGGCCGCGCAGGTGCTCGCCGGGTACAGCCTCGGCCAGGCCGACCTGCTGCGCCGCGCCATGGGCAAGAAGAAGCCCGAGGTCCTGGAGAAGGAGTTCGTCAACTTCCAGGCGGGCGCCCGGGAGAAGGGCTTCTCGGACGAGGCGATCCAGGCGGTGTGGGACGTCCTGGTGCCCTTCGCCGGGTACGCCTTCAACAAGGCGCACTCCTCGGCGTACGGGCTGGTCACCTACTGGACGGCCTATCTGAAGGCCAACTACCCGGCCGAGTACATGTCGGCGCTGCTCACCTCGGTGCGCGACGACAAGGACAAGTCGGCGGTGTACCTCAACGAGTGCCGCCGGATGGGGATCAAGGTCCTGCCGCCGGACGTCAACGAGTCGGACGCCAACTTCACGCCGCGCGGCGACGACACGATCGTCTTCGGCCTCACCGCCGTGCGCAACGTCGGGCAGAACGTCGTCGACGCCGTCGTGCGGTGCCGCAGGGCGAAGGGGGCCTACGAGTCGTTCCCCGACTTCCTGGACAAGGTGGAGGCCGTCGTCTGCAACAAGCGGACGGTGGAGTCACTGATCAAGGCGGGCGCGTTCGACGCGCTCGGCCACACCCGCAAGGGCCTGACCGCGCAGTTCGAGCCGATGATCGACAACGTCGTGCAGGTCAAGCGGAAGGAGGCCGAGGGGCAGTTCGACCTCTTCGGCGACCTCGGGGCGGACGAGGGCGACGGCCCGGGCTTCGGGCTGGACGTGGAGTTCACGCCGGAGGAGTGGGAGAAGACGTACCTGCTGGCCCAGGAGCGGGAGATGCTCGGCCTGTACGTCTCCGACCACCCGCTGTTCGGCATCGAGCACGTCCTCAACGAGCGGGCCGACGCGGGCATCTCGCAGCTCACCGGCGGTGAGTACGGGGACGGCTCGACGGTCACCATCGGCGGCATCATCTCCGGCCTCCAGCGGAAGATGACCAAGCAGGGCAACGCGTGGGCGATTGCCACCGTGGAGGACCTGGCGGGCTCCATCGACTGCATGTTCTTCCCGGCCACCTACCAGCTGGTCTCCACCCAGCTCGTGGAGGACGCCGTGGTGTTCGTCAAGGGCCGGCTCGACAAGCGGGAGGACGTGCCCCGGCTGGTCGCGATGGAGCTGATGGTGCCCGACCTCAGCGAGGCCTCGGCCAACGCGCCGGTGACGATCACGATTCCGTCGGTGAAGGTCACCCCGCCGCTGGTGGCCAGGCTGGGGGAGGTGCTCACCCACCACCGGGGGGCCACCGAGGTGCGGGTGCGCCTCCAGGGCGCCCGGCGGACGACGGTCCTGCGGCTGGACCGCCACCGCGTCACCGCCGACCCGGCGCTCTTCGGGGACCTCAAGGAACTGCTCGGCCCCTCCTGCCTGGCGGGCTGAGGGCCGGCCGCGCGCTCGGCCGGGCGGCGCGCCGGGGGAGCCGACGGGAGTAAGGGCGCGCCGGGTCTCCGGGGCGCCCTCACTCACCAGTGCCGCGTGCGAGGTGAAGCCGGTGCCGCGTCCGGTCAGTTGTGACCGAGCGGCTTGTTCTTGCGCTTGGCCGACGTGCCGGGGTTCTCCTCGTCCATGGGACGGTCGGCGCCCGGGTTCTGCACGTCGCCGCCCTGGGCGGGGCGGTGCTGCTGCTTCTGGCGATCTCGGTTCTTGTTCTTGGCCACGATGAACCTCCTCAAGGTCCTTGGAACTCGGCCGTGATCAGATTCGCACGGGCGGACACTCTTCGCATGTCGGGCAATACCCTTCGTGTGCACCGCTGTCCGTGCACGATCCTGCGCGCTCCGCTCACGGATTCGCCACGCCGAAGATCGAGTTCCGGCAGATAACCCCGGTACGGTCGGGCAGACTCGAAAGAGTTCCGAGGAAAGTGGGGTGAAACCGTGGACCGCTGCGTCGTCCTGGTGGACGCCGGGTACCTGCTGGGTGCCGCCGCGAGTCTGCTGGCGGGGGAGCCCTCCCGGTCCCGGATCACCGTGGACCACTCCGTGCTCATCCGGGCCCTTCGGGACCGGGCCGAGCAGGAGACGGGGTGCGCCCTGCTGCGGATCTACTGGTTCGACGGCGCCCCGGACCGCGTCCCGCAGCCCGAGCACCGGCGGTTGCGCGTCATGCCCCGGGTGACGGTCCGCCTCGGCGCCCTCACCCGCACCGACGGCCGCTGGGCGCAGAAGGGCGTGGACGCGGCCATGCACACCGAGCTGACGGAGCTCGCCCGCAACCGCGCCTGCTCGGACATCGTCCTGGTCACCGGCGACGGGGACCTGCTGCCGGGGCTGATGTCCGCCAAGGAGCACGGCGTCGCCGTGCACCTGTGGGCCGTGCAGGCGGCCGACGGGGACTACAACCAGTCCGAGGACCTCGTCGCGGAGGCCGACGAGCGCCGGGTGCTGGACCGGACCTGGATCACCCACGCCGTCCGGGCCAGGGAACCGGCCGGGGCCTGTGCCCCGCAGCCCGCCACCCGGCCCGACATCGCCGCCATCCTCGCCGCCCCGCTGCCCGATCCGCCCAGCACGGCGGGCAAGGACTCCACCCCCGCCCGCAACGGCCTGGCCCCCGACGAGCGCCCGGCGCAGCCCGCCGAGGAGAGCGACGGGGCGGGTGCCGGGGCGGGCGAGCCGCCCGCCGCCAGGGGCGTGCCCACGCCGAAGGACCTGGCCGGGCTCGCGCGGCCGTCCGTCGCCCCGCCGGGCCCGCCGCAGACGGCCGCGCCGAACGCCACCCTGCGCTGGTCCTCCGACAAGGGCTGGGTGGACCGGGGCGGGTCCCCGGCCGAGCCGCCGGAGGTCGCCGCCCTGCCGATGCTCGCCCAGCTCACCACCGCCGAACAGCGCTGGGCGGACCGGGAGGAGGACATCACGACCGTCAGCGGCGACCCGTTCGAGGTCGGCCAGGTCTTCGCCCGCCGCTGGATCGCCCGGCTCGGCGGCGCCGCGCACCTGGGCAGCCTCTCCCTCCAGTACCCGCGCATCCCGCACCGGATCGACGGGGAGCTGCTGCGCTACGCCGCCCGGTTCGGCCTGCTCGCCCACAAGGACGACCAGATCGACGAGCACGACCGCTACGCCATCCGGGCGGGCTTCTGGCGCGAGGTCGACACCCACACCGGCGAGGAACGCGCTCCGGCCGAGCACTGAGTGCCCCGGCGCGCGGCCTGGGCCGGGTGGGTGACGAATCCGCGCCGCCGGGCGCGTACCCTCGTAGCTCGTGGAGACGGGCGCACGACAGGACGAGACCGAGGGCGGGCCGGCGTGCGCCGTACGCGACCTGGTGAAGACCTACCCGGCCCAGCGGGCCCGGCGCGGTACGCCCGCCGCACCCGCCGTGCGGGCCTGCGACGGCGTCTCCCTCACCGTGCGGCGCGGTGAGCTCTTCGGGCTCCTCGGCCCCAACGGCGCCGGCAAGTCCACCCTCGTCCGCCAGCTCACCGGGCTGCTGCGGCCCGACGCCGGGCACATCGACGTCCTCGGCCACGACCTCGTCCGGCACCCCGAGCGGGCCGCCCGGCTGCTGGCCTACCTGGGGCAGGAGTCCACCGCGCTGGACGAGCTGACCGTGCGGCTCGCGGTGGAGACCACCGCCCGGCTGCGCGGCCTGCCGGCCGACGACGCCCGCCGGGCCACCGGCGCCGTCCTGGAGGAGCTCGGGCTGTCCGTCCTGGGCCACCGCCCGCTGAAGCGGCTCTCCGGTGGCCAGCGGCGGCTCGCCTGCGTGGCCACCGCCCTCGTCGGGGAGCGTCCGCTGCTGGTCCTGGACGAGCCGACGACCGGCATGGACCCGGTGGCCCGGCGCGCGGTGTGGGCGGCCGTCGACCGCCGCCGCGCGGAGCGGGGTGCCACGGTGGTCCTCGTCACCCACAACGTCATCGAGGCGGAGTCCGTGCTCGACCGCGTCGCCGTCCTCGACCGGGGCCGGGTCATCGCCTGCGACACGCCCGGCGGTCTCAAGGCCCTCGTCGGCGACGACGTGCGCGTCGAGCTGGTCTGGCGGGACGAGCCGCCGCTGCACGTCCCCGAGGTGGCGGCCCTCGGTCCCACCGCGCAGCGCTCCGGACGGCGCTGGACGCTGCGGCTCTCCCCGGACGCCGCCCGCGCCGCGGTCGCCGCCGTCACCGGCGGCCCCGCCTTCGCGGCGCTCGACGACTTCTCCCTGGCCACGCCGAGCCTGGAGGACGTGTACCTGGCCCTCGGCGGCCGAACGGAAGGTCTGGTGAAGGCGTGAGTGCCGCATCCGTCGACCGCGCGCCCGCGGTGAGCAGCCGGAGCCGGCCCGGCGGGGGCGGCGCGGGGGAGGGCCGCGCCCCCCTCGCCCCGGCCGTCGGGCTGTGGCCCGCGCTGTGCGCCGTCTACCGCGCGCAGCTCTCCCGCGCCCGCGTCGCCCGCATCCCGCTGCTCTTCGTCGCCACCTTCCAGTCCATCGGGATCATGGTGCTGCTGCGCGGCGTCGTCGAGCCCGGTCCCGGGCCGGAGGCGCGGGCGGTGGTGGCCGGGTCGAGCGTGCTCGTCGTCGCCTTCGTCGCGCTGAACCTGCTCGCCCAGTACTTCGGCTCGCTGCGCGCCTCCGGCGGCCTCGACCACTACGCGACGCTGCCCGTGCCCCCGGCCGCCGTGGTGCTGGGAGCCGCCGGGGCCTACGCCTCCTTCACCGTTCCCGGCGTCCTCGTCACCGCCGTGACGGGCAGCGTCCTGTACGCGCTGCCGCTGACGGGGCTGTGGGTGCTCATCGGGGTCATCCCGCTGACCGGGGCCGCGCTGGCCGGCCTCGGCGCCGCCCTCGGGCTCCTCGCGCCCCGGCCCGAGCTCGCCACGCTGTGCGGGCAGCTGGGCATGTCGGCCGCGCTGCTGCTCGGCGTGCTGCCCCCCGCCTCGCTGCCGCTCGCGGTGCGGTGGGCGCGCGACCTGCTTCCCTCCACCTACGGGGTCGAGGCGTTCGCGGCCACCTTCGGCCCGTCACCCGACTGGGCACGCGTCGCCGTGGACCTCGGGGTCTGCGCCGCCGTGGGCGCCCTCGCCCTGACGGCCGCCGCCTGGGCCTACCGCCGGGCCGCCGTCCGCTGAGCGCACCGCCCCGCTCCCGCGCGGCGGGCGGAGCCTGGCACGATGGCGGGGTGACCGCACCGACCCCCTCCTCACCCCAGCCAGGACGCCCGTCGGGGCCCGAGCCCGGGCGGCAGCCCCTCCACGACCCGTGGGCCGCGCGTCCCCCCGCCGGGGAGGGCGTCGACACGCCGGAGCGCGGCGGGCCCACCGGAGAGGTCGTGGGGGCGTCCGACCTGTGGCAGTGGATCCTCACGGCGGTCGCCGTCACCGCCGGCGGAGCGCTGCTCGGCCTGCTGTGGTGGTGGCTGGCCCCCGACGTCGCCTACATCTCCGACGGGCGCGACGCCTTCCTGCGCAACAACGAGAGCGAGGACTCCTTCGGCGTCCAGGGCACGTTCGCGCTCCTCGCCGCCGCCCTCGGGGTGCTGAGCGGTCTCGTGGCCTTCCTGCTGCGCCGGGCGGGAGGCGTCGGCGTGGTGCTCGGACTCGCCTCCGGCGGGGTGCTCGGCTCCTGGGCGGGCGCCTGGTTCGGCGGCCTGCTCGGCCCGGGCGGCGACCTGACGGCCCGCGCCGTCGAGGCCGGCCGGGGCGGGGTGTTCAGCGGGCCGCTGGAGTTGAGCGGGTGGGTGCTGTGGCTGCTGTGGCCGCTGGCCGCCCTCACCACCCACCTGCTGCTCGTCGCCGCCTTCGGGCCGCGCGAGGCGGCCCCCCGGGTGCCCCCGCAGAGCTGGGGCACACCGCAGGACCGGCCCCCGAAGGACGTGTCCCCGCAGGACCGGCCCCCGAACAGCGCGGTCCCGCCGGCCCCGCAGCACCCCCGGCCGCAGCCGCCCGGCGAGCCGCCGCGTCCCTGACCGAGGCCCCGGGACCGGCCCCGGGACCGAGGCCCCGGCTGTGGCCGCTCAGCCGCCGATCGCCGCCGTGCGGGCGCCCGTCTGCGCGATGAGGTCCGCCGGGGCCAGCTCGATCTCCAGGCCCCGGCGCCCGGCGGAGACGCACACCGTCGTGTGGGCCCGCGCGGAGACGTCCACCACGGTCGGCAGCGGCCGCCGCTGCCCGAGCGGGGAGATGCCGCCGCGCACGTAGCCGCTCGACCGCTCCGCCGCCGCCGGGTCCGCCATGACGGCCCGCTTGCCGCCCACGGCGGCGGCCAGCGCCTTGAGGTCCAGCGGGCCCGTGACCGGGACGACGGCGACCGTCAGCGCGCCGTCCACCTCGGCCACCAGCGTCTTGAACACCCGCGCCGGGTCCATGCCCAGCGCCCGTGCCGCCTCCTCGCCGTAGGAGCCGGCCGCCGGGTCGTGCGGGTAGGCGTGGACGGTGAACGCCACCCCGGCCGCCGTCAGCGCCACCGTGGCGGGCGTGCCGCCGCCCCCGCGCGTCTTCCTGGCCACCGTGCTCCCCTCGTTCCTCCGTCGCTCCGGCCGCTCCGGCCGGGGCGGGTCAGTTCGGGCTGGTCGGCTGGTGGGTGAGGTCCACGGCGGGCAGCGAGGGCAGCTCGCCGAGCACCGCCGTCTCCCGGCGCAGCAGCCGCAGCTCCTCGGCCAGCCGGGACGCCGTGTCCGGCGCCTGGAGCAGCCGCTGCTTGGTCACCGTGTCCAGCACGGTCGCGGCGGCGACGAGGTAGGAGACCACCGACGGCTCCTCGGGCAGTTCCTGACCGGTGGTGAGCGTCAGCTGCTGCGCCCCCGCCAGCCGCTTGCGGTACTCCCCGAAGGCCCGCAGCACCCCGGCGGCCAGCGCCCCGGCGCCCTCGCCGCCGTCCTCCTCCAGCTCCTCCACCTCACCGACGAGGTACGGGCCCGAGGCGTCCACCGACAGCAGCCGGAACCGGGTGGTGCCGGTCGCCAGCACCTCGTAGCCCTCGGCGCCCTCCCGCTCCCGGATGGTCGAGGCGTCCGCGACGCAGCCGACGCCGTGGAAGGACCCCATCGGCTCGGGGCCGAAGCCGGCGGCCGGGCCGGCGTCGGGCGCAGGTGAACCGTCGGGCAGGCCGAGCGCGGTCGGTGCCACTTCGTGTCCGTCCCGGATCGCCACGACGCCGAACGGGCGCGGCTCGTCCTCCGGGATCTCCAGGAGGTCGCCCATGAGGGCGCGGTAGCGCGGCTCGAAGACGGTGAGCGGCAGGACCAGCCCGGGGAACAGCACGGTGTTGAGCGGGAACAGAGGCAGCGCGATGGTCACAGTCGGCCACCTTACGGCGCGTCCGCGCTCCGGCGTGCTCCGGCTGCGCCGAGGAGCGCGGGACGCGCGCCCCCCGGCCGGCCCCGCCCCCGGCCGACCCGCCCGCGCGGCGGACGTCACTGCCGGCGGAGCATGCGCGTCGCTCCGGCGGCGACCGTCGTGGCGAGGACCCACCCGGCCAGGACGAGCCCGACGGCGACCCACTGGCCGGCCCCCGCCGGGTTCCAGGCGCGGTCGTGCCCCAGGTCGATCACCGGCAGCAGGAGGTCCAGCGCGTAGACGGCGGCGTTCCAGTGCGGGTACTTGTCCTGCTCCAGCGGCTCGGGACGGCGGCCCGCGAAGAACAGCGCGCCCGCGAGCCACAGGACGGCCATCCACAGCGCCGCCAGCCCCGGCCGGTAGCCGTAGGCGACCGTCCAGTCCTGGAGGTGGCCCCACACCTTCCCGACGGGGGAGAGGGTCTCCCGCCGGCGCCGCTGCTTGGCCAGGAGCACACGGCGGGCCTCGGCGTCCTCGCCCCCGTTGCGCAGGACGGTGGCGAGCTGTTCGTAGGGCCCGGGGGAGTACTCGGGGGTCGCGGTGGCCAGCCAGGCGAGCCGCCGTGCCAGCGGGAACGGGCCCACGGGGATGAGCTGGTCGTAGCTGAACCCCGCCATCCACAGGCCGTCGCGCACGGGCCAGCTGTCGACGCTGTCCACGAGGTTCCCCACGGTGGCTCCGGACAGGACGACGCGCCCCTCCTCCGGCCGCTCGGGGGTGAAGCACAGCTCCGGCGTCTGGACGCGGCGCAGGGAGATCTCCTGGCCGCGTCGGAGGGTGAACCGCGCCTGGTCCACCACGAGGGAGTCCCCGAAGCGCCCGTCGTCCAGCTTCAGGCCGCCGGTGCACTGGAACCGCTTCACCCCGCGCGCCGGACTGTCGGCGGGCCGTCCGTCCGGGCCCGGCGGGAGGTGCCCCGGGGGCGAGGGCACCCCGCCGGGCGGCGTCACGCCCTGGGCGACGTAGGCGGTGCCGGGCCCGGACGTCGCGCAGTGCGCGAAGCGGGCGACGTGCATCTCCGGGGCGTGCAGCGCGTACCGGCCGCGATGGTTGCGCAGGACGCTGCCGTACAGGTAGAGCGAGCCGCCGATCTGGGCGCCCCGCAGGCTCACCTCCCCGTCGCACATCAGGAGGCTGGCCTGGAGGTCCTGGCCGACGGTCAGGCCGTCGGCGGCGATGGCGCGGGTGCGGCCCCCGCTGCCGACCGTCGCCTCGTTGAGCAGCAGGTCCGTGCCGATCGACGCGTCGGTCAGCCGTATCCCCTCGGTGACCGTGCAGCGGGCGAGGTGGAGGTCGCCGTCGGTGCCGGCCCGGGCGGCCTCCAGCCGGGGCAGCCGGCAGTCCAGCAGCCGGACGGTGCCCATCCGGGCTTCGGTCAGCAGCAGCTCCTCCTCGAAGCGGCACTGCGTCAGCTCGACGTACACCCCCACCCGGCCGCCGGAGAGGTCCAGCCGCCCCGATATGTGCGCCCCCGCCAGGCTCAGCGAGGCGACGCGCCCGAGCAGCGGCGGCGGCCCGTGCAGGAGCAGCAGCGCGACCACGCGCGCCCGGATGGTGCGCCGGGGCCCCCAGGGCCCGTCCCCGCCCGGGTCGTCCAGCGCGGGGTCGCCCGTGCGCAGGTCGTGTCGGCTGCCGTTGCGGAAGGCCTGCCACAGGCCCCACTCCGCCGTCGTGAGCCGCAGCTCCGCAGGTGGCTCGCCGTCGGTCAGCGGCTCGCTCACGCCCGTCCCCCCTCCGCCGACGGCCGCCGGTCGAGCGGCCGTACCGGTGTGTGACGGGATCAACGCTATCGGTCAGCACCGACGACGGACACCCGTATCACGCTCTGATACGGGGCGAGGTCACCGCATGCCGTCTGCGAGACTGGACCCGTGCTGCGAACCATTTCCCTGACCCGCATCGACCTGCGCGGTACCGCCTCCTCGGGCGGCCCCGGCGGGATCGACCGGGACCTGCTGCCCCGCGCCGAGCTCGACGTCGAAGCCGCCCTGGAGAAGGTGCGGCCCATCTGCGAGGACGTACGGCATCGCGGCACCGCGGCCCTCATCGACTACGCGCGGCGGTTCGACGGCGTCACCCTGGACCGCGTGCGCGTCCCCGCCGAGGCGCTCCGCAGGGCCCTGGAGGAGCTGGACCCGGCCGTGCGCGCGGCCCTGGAGGAGTCCGTCCGGCGGGCCCGCACCGTGCACAGCGCCCAACGCCGCACCGACCACACCGTGCAGGTCGTCCCCGGCGGCACCGTCACCGAGCGCTGGGTGCCCGTGGAGCGGGTGGGCCTGTACGTGCCGGGCGGCAAGGCGGTCTACCCGTCCTCCGTCGTGATGAACGTGGTGCCCGCGCAGGAGGCCGAGGTGCCCTCCCTGGCGGTGGCCTCGCCCCCGCAGGCCGAGTTCGGCGGGCTGCCGCACCCGACGATCCTCGCCGCCTGCGCGCTGCTGGGCGTCGACGAGGTCTACGCCGCCGGCGGTGCCCAGGCCGTCGCCATGTTCGCCTACGGCACCGAGGACTGCGCTCCCGCCCAGCTCGTCACCGGCCCGGGGAACATCTGGGTGGCGGCGGCGAAGCGGCTGCTCAAGGGCCGTATCGGCATCGACGCCGAGGCCGGCCCGACGGAGATCGCGATTCTCGCGGACGCCACCGCCGACCCCGCGCACGTCGCCGCCGACCTGATCAGCCAGGCCGAACACGACACGCTCGCCGCCGCCGTCCTCGTCACCGACTCCGAGGAGCTGGCGACGGCCGTCGACGCGGAGCTGTCCACGCGGGTCGCCGCGACCAAGCACGCCGAGCGCGTCACCGAGGCCCTGGCCGGGCGGCAGTCCGGCGTCGTCCTAGTCGACGACGTCGAGCACGGCCTGCGGGTCGTGGACGCCTACGCGGCCGAGCACCTGGAGATCCAGACCGCCGACGCCGCCGCCGTCGCCGCCCGGGTGCGCAACGCCGGGGCCGTCTTCGTCGGCCCCTACGCGCCCGTCTCCCTCGGCGACTACTGCGCGGGCTCCAACCACGTCCTGCCCACCGGCGGCTGCGCGTGCCACTCCTCGGGGCTGTCCGTGCAGTCCTTCCTGCGCGGCGTCCACGTCGTCGACTACTCCCGCGACGCCCTCGCCGAGGTCACCCACCACGTCGTGCACCTCGCCGAGGCGGAGGACCTGCCCGCGCACGGCGCCGCCCTCACGGCCCGCTTCGACGGGAAGGTGCCCGGCGCGTGACCGTCCTGGAAGACCTGCCGATCAGGGACGAGCTGCGCGGCCAGTCCCCCTACGGGGCGCCGCAGCTCGACGTCCCCGTCCGGCTGAACACCAACGAGAACCCGTACCCGCTGCCCGAGGAACTGGTGGCGCGGATCGCCGAACGGGTCGCCGAGGCCGCGCGCGGCCTCAACCGCTACCCCGACCGGGACGCCGTCGAGCTGCGCACCCGGCTCGCCGCCTACCTCACCCGCACCTGCGGGTACGCGGTCAACGCCGACGGCGTCTGGGCGGCGAACGGCTCCAACGAGGTCCTCCAGCAGCTCCTCCAGGCGTTCGGCGGCCCCGGGCGCACGGCGCTGGGCTTCGACCCGTCGTACTCGATGCACGCGCTGATCGCCCGCGGCACCGGCACCGACTGGGTCTCCGGCTCCCGCCGGGAGGACTTCACCGTCGACGTCGACGCGGCCCGGCGGGAGATCGCGCGGCACCGCCCGCACGTGGTGTTCGTGTGCTCGCCGAACAACCCCACCGGCACCGCCGTCGAGGCCGACACCGTGGTCGCGGTGTACGACGCCGCCCAGCGCGCGGCGCGCGGGAAGGGCGCGCTCGTCGTCGTCGACGAGGCGTACGGCGAGTTCAGCCACCACCCGTCCCTGCTGCCGCTGCTCCGGGACCGCCCCAACCTGGTGCTCTCCCGTACCATGTCGAAGGCGTTCGGCGCCGCCGGGCTCCGGCTCGGCTACCTGGCCGCCGATCCGGCCGTCGTGGACGCGGTGCAGCTCGTCCGGCTGCCGTACCACCTGTCGGCCGTCACCCAGGCCACGGCGCTCGCCGCGCTGGAGCACACGGACACCCTGCTCGGCTACGTCGAGCGGCTGAAGTCCGAGCGGGACCGGCTGGTGACGGAGCTGCGGGCGGCCGGGTGCGAGGTGACGGCGTCCGACGCCAACTTCGTGCAGTTCGGCCGGTTCGACGGCGAGGGCGGCGCGCACGCCGTCTGGCAGGCGCTGCTGGAGCACGGCGTGCTGGTCCGGGACAACGGCGTGCCCGGCCGGCTGCGGGTCACCGCGGGCACCCCCGAAGAGAACGACGCGTTCCTGGACGCAGTACGCGCAGTGATGAAGGAGAACGAGCGATGAGCCGCGTGGGACGGGTGGAGCGCACCACCAAGGAGACCTCCGTCGTGGTCGAGCTGGGCCTGGACGGCACGGGGAAGGTCGACGTCGCCACCGGTGTCGGCTTCTTCGACCACATGCTCGACCAGCTCGGCCGGCACGGTCTGTTCGACCTCAGCGTCAAGACCGAGGGCGACCTGCACATCGACAGCCACCACACCATCGAGGACACCTCCCTCGCGCTCGGCGCCGCCTTCCGGCAGGCCCTCGGCGACAAGCGGGGCATCGTCCGGTTCGCGAACGCCTCGGTGCCGCTGGACGAGTCCCTGGCCCAGGTGACGGTCGACCTGTCCGGACGGCCCTACCTCGTGCACGCCGAGCCCGAGAACATGGCTCCGATGATCGGCCCCGACTACGACACCACGATGACCCGGCACATCCTGGAGTCCTTCGTCGCGCAGGCGCAGATCGCGCTGCACGTCCACGTGCCCTACGGGCGCAACGCCCACCACATCGTGGAGTGCCAGTTCAAGGCGCTCGCCCGCGCCCTGCGGTACGCCAGCGAGATCGACCCCCGGCAGACGGGCATCCCGTCCACCAAGGGCGCCCTGTGAACGGAGTCTCGACGGCCCTCGTCTTCGTCGGGCTGTTCCTGCTCGGCGGGGCGATCTCGTTCTGGCGGCAGGGCCTGCCCAAGGGCGTGGTCGGGCTCCTCGGAGCCGGTTCCGCCCTCGCCCTGATCGCCGGCATCCTGCGTCTGGAGGTGTGGCAGTGAGCACGGCCGCCGCGAAGAAGGTCGTCGTCTTCGACTACGGCTTCGGCAACGTCCGGTCGGCCGAACGGGCGCTCGCCCGCGCTGGCGCCGACGTGGAGATCACCCGCGACTACGACGCCGCGATGAACGCCGACGGGCTGCTCGTCCCCGGCGTCGGCGCGTTCGCCGCCTGCATGGCCGGGCTCAAGGAGGCCCGGGGCGACTGGGTGGTGGGCCGCCGGCTCGCCGGAGGCCGCCCGGTCATGGGCATCTGCGTCGGCATGCAGATCCTCTTCGCCCGGGGCATCGAGCACGGCGTGGAGGCCGAGGGCCTGGACGAGTGGCCCGGCACCGTCGGACCGCTGAAGGCCGACGTCGTCCCGCACATGGGCTGGAACACCGTGGAACCGCCCGCCGACTCACGGCTCTTCGCCGGGCTGGACGCCGACGCCCGCTTCTACTTCGTGCACTCCTACGCCGCGCACGGGTGGGAGCTGGAGGTGCACAACCCGGCGATCGCGCCGGCCAGGGTGACCTGGGCCACGCACGGCGAGCGCTTCGTCGCCGCCGTGGAGAACGGGCCGCTGTGGGCCACCCAGTTCCACCCCGAGAAGTCCGGCGACGCCGGAGCGCAGCTGCTCACCAACTGGATCGGTACCCTGTGATGACCCAGAAGCTCGAACTGCTTCCCGCCGTCGACGTCCGCGACGGCCAGGCCGTGCGCCTCGTGCACGGCGAGTCCGGCTCCGAGACCTCCTACGGCGACCCGCTCCAGGCCGCGCTCGCCTGGCAGTCGGCGGGCGCCGAGTGGCTGCACCTGGTGGACCTGGACGCCGCCTTCGGCACCGGCGACAACCGGGACCGCATCGCCGAGGTCGTCCGCACCATGGACCTGAAGGTGGAGCTGTCCGGCGGCATCCGCGACGACGCCTCGCTCAAGGCGGCCCTGGCCACCGGCTGCACCCGCGTCAACCTGGGCACGGCGGCGCTGGAGTCCCCGGAGTGGGTTGCGAAGATCATCGCCGAGCACGGCGAGAGGATCGCCGTCGGCCTCGACGTACGCGGCACCACGCTGCGCGGCCGGGGCTGGACCCGCGACGGCGGCGACCTGTACGAGACGCTGGAGCGCCTCAACGCCGAGGGCTGCGCCCGCTACGTCGTCACCGACATCAACAAGGACGGCACCCTCCAGGGCCCGAACCTGGAGCTGCTGAAGAACGTCTGCTCCGCCACCGACCGCCCGGTCGTGGCCTCCGGCGGCGTCTCCTCACTGGCCGACCTGCGGGCCATCGCCACGCTCGTCCCGCAGGGCGTGGAGGGCGCCATCGTGGGCAAGGCTCTCTACGCGAAGGCGTTCACCCTGGAAGAGGCCCTGGAGGCGGTGGCGGGATGACCATCGAGCGCGTGCGAGGCCGCAGTCCCTTCGAGGAGGCCGTCGGCTCCGCACGCGCGGTCGCCGCGGGCGACCGGGTCACGGCCACCGCCCTGCCGTTCCTCGACGGCGCGGTGGAGGGGGAGGGCGATCCCCACACGCAGGCCCGCGTGGCCTTCACCCTCGCCCTCGACGCCCTGGCCGAGCTCGGCGCGGACGTCGAGGCCGTCGTCCGCACCCGGCTGTACCTGGCCCACACCCGCGACGTCGACGCGGTGAGCCGGGCCCACCAGGAGGTCTTCGGAGCGGTGCGACCCGTCACCACGCTGGTCGTCGTGTCGGGCTTCGCCGACTCCCGCGTCCTGGTGGAAGTGGAAGTGGAAGCACACCGAGAAGTCTCAGGAGAACGTTCGTGACCCTGGCCGTACGAGTCATCCCCTGCCTGGACGTGGACGCGGGCCGGGTCGTCAAGGGCGTCAACTTCCAGAACCTGCGCGACGCCGGCGACCCGGTGGAGATGGCGAAGGTCTACGACGCCGAGGGCGCCGACGAGCTGACGTTCCTGGACATCACCGCGTCCTCGGGCAACCGGGAGACCACCTACGACGTCGTGCGCCGTACCGCCGAGCAGGTCTTCATCCCGCTCACCGTGGGCGGCGGCGTCCGCACCCCCGACGACGTGGACCGGCTGCTGCGGGCCGGGGCCGACAAGGTCGGCGTCAACACCGCCGCGATCGCCCGGCCCGAGCTGATCCGGGAGATCGCCGAGCGCTTCGGACGCCAGGTGCTCGTGCTGTCGGTGGACGCCCGGCGCACCCCGTCGGGCTCCTTCGAGGTGACGACGCACGGCGGCCGTCGGGGGACCGGCGTCGACGCCGTGGAGTGGGCGCACCGCGCGGCCGAACTGGGGGCGGGGGAGATCCTGCTGAACTCCATGGACGCCGACGGCACGAAGGACGGCTACGACACCGAGATGATCGCCTCGGTGCGTCGGCACGTCACAGTGCCGGTCATCGCCTCCGGGGGCGCGGGGAAGCCCGCGGACTTCCCGGGGGCGATCACCGCGGGCGCCGACGCCGTCCTCGCCGCCTCGGTCTTCCACTTCGGCGATCTGCGGATCTCCGAGGTCAAGGACGCGCTGCGGGCGGCGGGCCGACCGGTCCGCTGAGACCGGTCACAGGCCCAGTTCCGCCTCCCCGGCGCGCCCGACGGCGTCCGGGTCACCGTCGACGTCGACCCGGGCGACCCGCTGGCGGCCGTAGGCGTACAGCAGGAGCTCGCCCGGTTCACCCGTGACGGTGACGACCGGTGTGCCCTTCTTGACCACGGCCGTCTGCCCGTCCGGGCGTCGCAGCACCAGGCCGACCGGGCACCTGCGGCCCAGCAGCCTGGCCATCTTCTCCAGCCGCCTCCACAGCGCGTCGGAGAAGACCGGGTCCAGGGTGCGTGGCGTCCACTCCGGGTGGGCCCGGCGGACGTCCTCGGCGTGGATGTAGAACTCGACGGTGTTGGCCGCCTCGTCGACCTGCTTGAGGGAGTAGAGCGAGCGACGCGGCGGGCCGGTACGGACGAGCTCCACGAGCTCGTCGTACGGCCGCGCCGCGAACTCGCCCTGCACCCGGTCGAGACGGGCGGCGAGGGGCTTGATCAGGAGGCCGCCGGCCGCGTCGGGCCGGCGTTCCCGGACGACGAGGTGGGCGGCGAGGTCGCGGGTCCGCCACGGTCCGCACAGGGTCGGGGCGTCCGGACCCGCCGCCTCCAGGAGGTCGGCGAGGAGCAGGCGTTCACGCCGGGCATGAGTCGACATGACGCCCACCCTACGGCCGGTGTCAGGGCAGCGAGCCGGTGAGCTCGTCGCCGTCCTGGGCGTCGCTGATCGTCAGGGCGCAGGAGACGGTGTCCTCACCCTGGTACTCGTAGGTCGACTGCAGCGGGTAGAGCGCGAAGGGGTAGTAGACCTTGCCGTCGGCGGGCATGGCGTTCACCTTGTCCTGCGCGTCCTTCTCGCACAGGGAGATGGACTCCTCACCGATCGCGCTGTCGTCGGCGTAGTCGCCGGAGAGCGTGATGTTGGTGATGACCTCCGCGTCGTGCGGCTCCGAGCAGGACTTCTCCTCGATCTCGGTGACGTCGCTGCTGAGCGTCGGATGGTCGAAGCACGTCCCCGGGTCCAGCACCTCGAACTCCAGGTACGGCGACTCGGTCGGGACGTCGATGTCGAACGGGTCGTCGGTCGCCTCGTCTGAGGGCTCGCCCGTCGGCGCGTCCGACGACTCCTCCGGGTCGGGCGTGCCGCTCGCGGTCGGCGTGGCGCTGCTGTCGGCCTTCACGTCCGGCTCGTCGTCGCCCGAGGTGGCGATGAGGATGCCGCCCACCGCGAGCGCGGCGACCAGCACGGCCGCGATGACGATGACGGCGACCTTCGGCCCGTTGCCCCCGCTCGGCGGCGGCGGGGGGTAGCCCCCGGGCCCGCCGGGCGGACCGGGCGGGCCCCCGGGTATGCCGGGGCCGCCGTAGGGCGGCTGGCCCGGGTAGCCACCGGGCTGCCCGGGCTGGCCGGGGTAGCCGTAGCCGTCCGGGGGTCCCGGCTGGTGGGGCTGCTGGGGATAGCCGTAGCCACCGGCCGGCGGGCCGGGCTGCTCTGGGGGACCGAAACCCTGCGGCGGACCGAAACCGCCGCCGGCGCCGGACCCGGAATGGTTGTTCGGCGGCGGAGGATAGCTCATGCACGAAAGGATGCCCCATGGCACCGACGTGCGACGTCCCGGGCCCGTCACAGCTTCGGAACAGCGGACCCGGCCGAACGAGGCGTCCGGGTAAGGGTGTTATGTCGGCTTTCCCGATTCGGTCGTCTCGGCGGCAGAATGATCCCATGCCCGCAACCGCACTCGATCCCGCCGTCGCCGCCCGCCTCAAGCGCAACGCCGACGGCCTGCTCCCCGCCATCGCCCAGCAGTACGACACCGGTGAGGTCCTCATGCTGGGGTGGATGGACGACGAGGCCCTGCACCGGACCCTGACCACGGGCCGGTGCACGTACTGGAGCCGCAGCCGCCGCGAGTACTGGGTCAAGGGCGACACCTCGGGCCACGTCCAGTACGTGCGGTCCGTGGCGCTGGACTGCGACGGCGACACCCTGCTCGTCCGGGTCGACCAGGTCGGCGCCGCCTGCCACACCGGCGACCGGACCTGCTTCGACGCCGGCCGGCTCCCGCTGGCCTCCCCCGCCCCGGACGCCGCCCCGCCGTCCCCGCAGCCCGGCACACCGGAACAGGAGCGCTGACCCCTCACATGACCGCCTCCCCCGACCTCGACACCTTCCGCACGCTCGCCAAGGACCGCCGCGTCATCCCGGTGGTCCGCCGCCTGCTGGCCGACGCGGACACCCCCATCGCCCTGTACCGCAAGCTGGCCGCCGAACGCCCGGGCACCTTCCTGCTGGAGTCCGCCGAGAACGGCCGGACCTGGTCGCGGTACTCCTTCGTCGGCGTCCGCAGCGCCGCCGCGCTGACCGTCCGCGACGGGCGGGCGCACTGGCTCGGCACGCCGCCGGTCGGCGTCCCCACCGACGGCGACCCGCTCGACGTCCTGCGGGCCACGGTGGAGACGCTGCACACCCCGCGCGATCCGGAACTGCCGCCGTTCACCGGGGGCATGGTCGGCTACCTGGGCTACGACGTCGTCCGCCGCCTCGAACGGGTCGGGGACAGCGCCGAGGACGACCTCGGGCTGCCCGAGCTGACCATGCTGCTCGCCTCCGACCTCGCCGTGCTGGACCACCGCGACGGCACCGTCCTGCTCATCGCCAACGCCATCAACCACAACGACCTGGACACCGGCGTCGACGAGGCGTACGCCGACGCCGTCGCCCGCCTCGACGCGATGACGGCCGACCTCGGCCGCCCAGCGCCCTCCGGCGCGACGCCCCTGCCCGAGCCCGCCGTCCCCGCCTACGAGGGGCTGTGGGGCGGCGCGAACTACCGGGCGGCGGTGGAGGACGTCAAGGAGCGCATCCGGGCCGGCGAGGCCTTCCAGGTCGTCCCCTCCCAGCGCTTCCAGACGGCGACGGACGCCACCGCGCTCGACGTCTACCGGGTGCTGCGGACGACCAACCCCAGCCCGTACATGTACCTGTTCCGCTTCGGCGACCCGTCGGCGCCCGACGACGGCACCGCGTTCGACGTGGTCGGCTCCAGCCCGGAGGCGCTGGTCAAGGTGGAGGAGGGGCGGGCGATGCTCCACCCCATCGCCGGCACCCGGCCGCGCGGCGAGACCCCCCAGCGCGACCACGCCCTGGCGGAGGAGCTGCTCGCCGACCCCAAGGAGCGCGCCGAGCACCTCATGCTGGTCGACCTCGGCCGCAACGACCTGGGCCGGGTGTGCGCGCCCGGCAGCGTCGAGGTGGTCGAGTTCATGACCATCGAGCGGTACAGCCACGTCATGCACATCGTCTCCACGGTGACGGGCCGGCTGGCCGCGGACCGCAGCGCCTTCGACGCGCTGCTGGCCTGCTTCCCCGCCGGGACGCTCTCCGGCGCGCCCAAGCCCCGGGCGCTGCAGATCATCGAGGAGCTGGAGCCGGTGCGCCGCGGGCTGTACGGCGGCTGCGTCGGCTACCTGGACTTCGCCGGGGACGCCGACACCGCCATCGCCATCCGCACCGCGGTGCTGCGCGAGGGCACCGCCTACGTCCAGGCGGGCGCCGGCGTCGTCGCCGACTCCGACCCCGCCGCCGAGGACACCGAGTGCCGGAACAAGGCGGCGGCCGTGCTGAGGGCGGTCCATGCGGCCGGGCGGCTCGGAGGTAGCGTGGCGGGGTGAGCACCGCACCCTCAGCGACCGACCGCGACCGAGCCGCCCGACGCGCCCTCGGCGCCGCCCTGTTCGGTGGCGCGCTCGGCGCCGCCCTCGTCCTGGTCTCGGCCGGCCAGACGTGGGGCGAGGCCGTCGCCACCGGCCCCGGCGGGGCGTTGCCCGTCGAGGTGGGCGGCGGTGACGTCACGGGGGTGCCCAGCGCCCTCGCCCTCGTGGGCCTGGCCGCGCTGGTCGCCGTCTTCGCCGTCCGGGGCGCCGCCCGGCTCCTGGTCGCCCTGACGCTCACCCTGTGTGGTGCGGGGGCCGTCGTCGCCGCGCTGGCGGGGGCCGTCGACACCGGGGCGCTGAGCGACGCGGCGGCCACGGCGACGGGGCTGAGCGGCGGCTCGCTCCGGGACGTGAGCCACAGCGCGTGGCCCTATGTCGCCGCCGCCGGGGGCGCCCTGCTCGTGCTGGTCGGCCTGCTGGCCCTCCGCCACGGCCGACGCTGGCCCGCCATGGGCAGCCGCTACGAGCGCGGTTCCGGCGCGCGGCGGCCCCGTCCGGGACCCGGTGCGGACGCGGACCGCCCCGAGGACCTCTGGAAGGCCCTCGACCGGGGCGAGGACCCCACCGACGGCCCCGGCGACGGCGCCACCGACGACCCCGGCGACGACCCCGGCGACGGCGCGGGGGACCGCCCGGCGGCGGACGGGACGGCCGGGGACGACCGCCCGAAGGGGCCCTGACACAATGCCCGTGAGCACCCGCGCACCCGCGCGGGGGCGCTCATCCGTCTCTCAGATCGACCGAGGAGCCACTCATGGCGGACAGCAGCCACGGACACACCCCTGCCGCATGGACCGGCGTCACCATCGCCTTCATCGGCTTCTGCATCGCCGGTGCGTTCATGGTCATGGCCGAGCCGGTGGGCTTCTGGGCCGGGATGGTCGTGATCGTCCTCGGCGGCGTCGTCGGTGGCGTGATGCGCGCCATGGGGATGGGCATGCCCAAGGAAGACGACGCGCTCGTCGCCCGCCGCCAGGAGGCCGCCACCACCCAGTCCTGACCGGCGTCCGCGTCGGACAGACCCTGGGAGCAGCACGCTCCACGCGCCCGCCCCGGCCCCGAACGGCCGCCGGGAGCGGGCGCCGTCCGTGGGGGCGGGCGGGCGCGTGGAGCGTCCGGAGTGCGGCACGGGCCCACTCCGGTGATGCTGGACGAATGCCGCGTACCGCTCTCCCGGCCGCCGGGGCCGTGACCGCCCGGCTCCTTCCGCTGGCCGCCCTGGTCGCGGCGGGTGCGGGCGCCGCGTACGTCGGCCGCGTCGACCCGAACGAATCCGGCCACTATCCCCCCTGCCCCCTCCTGCGCCACACCGGCCTGTTCTGCCCCGGCTGCGGCGGGCTGCGCGCCGTGCACGCGCTCGTCACCGGCGACCCGCTCACCGCCCTCGGCGCCAACGCCGCCGTGGTGGGCGGTGCGGCGGTCCTCGCGGTGCTGTGGCTGGGCTGGTTCCTCCGGCCCGCCGCGCCGCCGCTGCCCGCCCCCGGGCACGTCCGCTGGGCGGCCGCGCTGGCGGTGGCCTTCACGGTGGTGCGCAACACGCCGCTCGGTGCGGCGCTCACCCCGGAAGCCGGAGGTCCGCCGGGTGTTTTGTCCGGAATGTGAGATCCGGCTCCACCGGATGCGGGTCCTGTGTGCCTGGCCGGATACCATCACAGGGATTGTCCGCGACGTTCCGTAACTCAGCAGAAAGGGGCCGCTCGCGTGAGTGTGCTCGCCGAGATCATCGACGGAGTCCGCGCAGACCTCGCCGAGCGCCAGCAGCGCGTCAGCCTCGACGAACTCAAGGAGCGTGTCGCGAAGGCGCCGCCCGCCCAGGACGGGGTGGCCGCGCTGAAGGGCGACGCCATCAAGGTCATCTGCGAGGTGAAGCGCTCCAGCCCCTCCAAGGGAGCGCTCGCCGCCATCGCGGACCCGGCGGGCCTGGCCGCCGACTACGAGGCGGGCGGCGCCGCCGTCATCTCCGTCCTCACCGAGCAGCGCCGGTTCGGCGGCTCCCTCGCCGACCTGGAGGCCGTGCGCGAGCGGGTCGACATCCCGGTCCTGCGCAAGGACTTCATCGTCACCGCCTACCAGCTCTGGGAAGCCCGCGCCCACGGCGCCGACCTGGCCCTGCTGATCGTGGCCGCCCTGGAGCAGGACGCCCTCGTCTCCCTCATCGAGCGGGCCGAGTCCATCGGCCTCACCCCGCTGGTCGAGGTGCACGACGAGGAGGAGGTCGCCCGCGCGGTCGACGCGGGTGCCCGCGTCATCGGCGTCAACGCGCGCAACCTCAAGACCCTGGAGGTCGACCGGGGCAACTTCGCCCGGGTCGCCCCCACCATCCCGGACAGCGTCGTCAAGATCGCCGAGTCCGGCGTGCGCGGCCCGCACGACCTGATCGCCTACGCCAACGACGGCGCGGACGCCGTGCTGGTCGGTGAGTCCCTGGTGACCGGCAAGGACCCGCGCACGGCCGTGGCCGACCTCGTCGCCGCCGGGACGCACCCGGCGCTGCGGCACGGCCGCTGACCTTCGGTAGGCTGACCGGCGTGAACCGCACCTTCGCCCGACTCGCCCGCGGCTGCCGGCCGCGCGGCTGCCGCGCGCCCGCACGGCGTGTGCGCGGACGGCGTGTGCGCTACCACATCGGAGCCGAGCCCGGCCAGATCAACGGGCGGCGATGGCGCGCCTGAGCAGGCCCCCGTCCCGCGACTGACCTGGACGCGACACCGGGCCACCGCAGCGTGACGCCACGCTTCCCGGCCGGCCCCCCGCGTCACCGGGCCACCGCCCGTGCGGACGCCTGTTCCACCGCCTCCCTCCCCGTACGGCGCCCGGCGCCCGCCCGCGTCGCCGCGCCGCACCCACCTCTCCGGCGTGCCGACGTCACCCGCGTGCCGCCGCCGTGGCCCACATCTCACCGTGGAGTGCTCCGATGTCCGAAGACTTCTTCCTCCCCGACCCCGAAGGCCGGGTGCCCAGCACCGCAGGCTACTTCGGCGCGTTCGGTGGCAAGTTCATCCCGGAGGCGCTCGTCGCCGCCGTGGACGAGGTCGCCGCCGAGTACGCCAAGGCCAAGGACGACCCCGGCTTCGCCGCCGAGCTGAACGACCTGCTCGTCAACTACACCGGGCGGCCCAGCGCGCTCACCGAGGTGCCGCGCTTCGCCGAACACGCCGGGGGCGCGCGGGTCTTCCTCAAGCGCGAGGACCTCAACCACACCGGCTCACACAAGATCAACAATGTGCTCGGCCAGGCGCTGCTGACCCGGCGCATGGGCAAGACCCGCGTCATCGCCGAGACCGGCGCCGGCCAGCACGGCGTCGCCACCGCCACCGCCTGCGCCCTGTTCGGGCTCGACTGCACCATCTACATGGGCGAGATCGACACCCGGCGCCAGGCGCTCAACGTCGCCCGGATGCGCATGCTGGGCGCCGAGGTCGTCCCCGTCACCTCCGGCAGCCGCACCCTGAAGGACGCCATCAACGAGGCGTTCCGCGACTGGGTCGCCAACGTCGACAGCACCCACTACCTCTTCGGCACCGTCGCCGGACCGCACCCCTTCCCGGCCCTCGTCCGCGACTTCCACCGCGTCATCGGCGTCGAGGCGCGGCGGCAGATCCTCCAGCGCGCCGGACGGCTGCCGGACGCCGTCGCCGCCTGCGTCGGCGGCGGCTCCAACGCCATCGGCCTCTTCCACGCGTTCATCGGCGACGCGGACGTGCGGCTGGTCGGCCTGGAGGCCGCCGGACACGGCGTCGACTCCGGCGAGCACGCCGCGACCCTCACCGCCGGGGAGCCCGGCATCCTGCACGGCTCCCGCTCCTACGTCCTCCAGGACGACGAGGGCCAGATCACCGAGCCCTACTCCATCTCCGCCGGTCTGGACTACCCCGGCATCGGCCCCGAGCACTCCTACCTCAAGGACACCGGCCGCGCCGAGTACCGCCCGGTCACCGACGACCAGGCCATGCGGGCCCTGCGGCTGCTGTCCCAGACCGAGGGCATCATCCCCGCCATCGAGAGCGCCCACGCCCTCGCCGGGGCCCTCGACCTCGGCCGGGAGCTCGGCCCGGACGGCGTGGTCCTCGTCAACCTCTCCGGCCGGGGCGACAAGGACATGGACACCGCCGCCCGCTACTTCGGCTACTACGACACCGACGCGGACACCGACACCGACGCCGCCCCCGACCAGCACCCGCGGCCCCAGCAGAAGACGGAGGCCGAGTGATGGCCGGCACCACCCACATCCACGGCACCCCCGCCCCCGCCGCCCACCACGACACGCTCCCCGAGGTCCCCGCCGGGGCGCGCGGCAACCTGGAGCTGCTCGAAGCCGCCCTGGCCGCAGCCAGGGCCGAGAACCGCGCGGCCCTGGTCGGCTACCTGCCCGCCGGCTTCCCCACCGTCGACGGCGGCATCGCCGCCTGCACGGCCCTGCTGGAGAGCGGCTGCGACGTCGTCGAGGTCGGACTGCCGCACAGCGACCCCGTCCTGGACGGCCCGGTCATCCAGACCGCCGACGACATCGCCCTGCGCGGCGGCGTCCGCATCGCCGACGTCCTGCGCACCGTGCGGGAGACCCACGCCGCCACCGGCAAGCCGGTGCTGTGCATGACGTACTGGAACCCCGTCGACCGCTACGGCCCCGAGCGGTTCGCCGCCGAACTCGCCGCCGCGGGCGGTGCCGGCTGCATCCTGCCGGACCTGCCGGTCGAGGAGTCCGACGCCTGGCGCCGCTCCGCCGCGCACCACGGGCTCGCCACCGTCTTCGTCGTCGCGCCCAGCAGCCAGGACGCCCGCCTGGCCACCATCACGGCGGCGGGCAGCGGCTTCGTCTACGCCGCGTCCCTCATGGGCGTCACCGGTACCCGCGACTCCGTCGGCCGCGAGGCCGCCGACCTCGTCGCCCGCACCCGGGCGACGACCGACCTGCCGGTGTGCGTGGGGCTCGGCGTCTCCAACGCCCGGCAGGCGACCGAGGTGGCCGACTTCGCGGACGGCGTCATCGTCGGCTCGGCGTTCGTCAAGGAACTCCTCGCGCACCCCGACGACCTGGACGCCGGCCTCGCGGGCGTCCGGCGCCTGGCGGGCGAACTCGCCGCCGGCGTGCGCCGGGACTGACGTCGACGCCGGCCCGGGCCGAGAGCGGCGGTCGTGCACCGCCGCCCTTCGGCCCGGAGCCGGTGGTGCCGGGGCCGTGACGTGCGCCCCGGCACCGAGTAGCGTCGGCCCGTGGAAACGAGCACGTCACCCCCGCCCTGGTACCGCCGCCGGCAGCGCCGCCGCGCGGGCTCGGAACTGCCGGTGACGATCGGCGCCCTGCGCGAGGCCCGGCTGCTCGGCACCGACCTGCGGGCCGGGCTGCGGGCGGGCGGGGCACCGGCCGCCCGCCGCATCCGGCGGCTCCTGCGCGCGGACGCCGTCCTCCTGGCCGACCTGGACGGCCCCGTCGCCCGGCACGGCACCCTGCCCGCCGGCAGCGACACCGACGCGCTCCTCGCCGAGGTGTACGAGCACGGCACCGCCCTGCGCCGCCCGCCGCTGTGCGCGGCGCCCCTCATCGTCGCCGGGGACCTCTCCGGCTGCCTCGTCGCGGCGGGCGACCTGGGCGAGGAGGACCTCGGCGAGGTCGCCCGGCTCGTCGCGGAACACCTCGACCACGCCGGGCTGCGCACCGCGCGCGTCCGCATCGCCGCGGCCGACCTGCGCACCCTGCGGGCGCAGATATCCCCGCACTTCCTGCACAACGCGCTGGCCGTCATCGCCGCGCACATCCGCAGCGACCCCGCGCGCGCCCGGGGCCTGCTCACCGACTTCGCCGACTACCTGAGGTACTCCTTCTCCACCCAGGGCGACTACGCCACGGTCGCCGAGGAACTCCAGGCCACCCAGACCTACCTGGAACTCCAGCGCGCCCGCTTCGACGACCGCCTCGACATCACCGTGCGCATGGCGCCGGAGATCCTGCCCGTCGCCGTCCCCTTCCTGGTCGTGCAGCCGATCGTGGAGAATGCCGTCCGGCACGGACTGGAGCGCAAGGCCGGACGCGGCCACATCAGCGTCTCCGGCGTCGGCGAGGGCCCCTTCGTGGTCATCGAGGTCGAGGACGACGGCGTCGGCATGGACCCGGCCCTCGCGCGGGCCGTCCTGGCCGGCGGCGGCCCGCCCGCCCGGGGCGTCGGCCTCGCCAACGTCGACCAGCGGCTGCGTGCCGTGTACGGACCGGAGCACGGACTCCTCATCGAGACCGCGCCCGACAGCGG
The DNA here is from genome assembly GCF_014779715.1 of Streptomyces chumphonensis. Taxonomy (GTDB): domain Bacteria; phylum Actinomycetota; class Actinomycetes; order Streptomycetales; family Streptomycetaceae; genus Streptomyces; species Streptomyces chumphonensis. The sequence continues at coordinate 308,694 of NZ_JACXYU010000001.1, read as the reverse complement.
TACCAAGGTGATCATCCGGGTGCCGCGCTTCATGCGAGGAGTGGTGGCGGAGTGACGTTGCAGGTCCTGGTCGTCGAGGACGAGCCGTCCACCCGCGAGGAGCTCGGCGCCTTCCTCGCCGAGATGCCCGAGGTCGCCGACGTCCTGGCGGCGGACAGCGGCGAGGCGGCCGTCCGGCTGCTGGGCGGCGTCGCCTTCGACGCCGTCTTCCTCGACATCTCCATGCCCGGCCTGGACGGCATGGCGGTCGCCCGCGTGATCAGCATGCTCTCGCGGCCGCCCGCGATCGTCTTCGTCACCGCCTCCGAGTCGCACGCCATCGAGGCGTTCGGCATCGGCGCCGTGGACTACCTGCTCAAACCCGTCCGGCCCGAGCGGCTCGCCGACTCTGTCGCGCGCATCGTCCGGCTCCGGCGCGCCTCCGCCGAGGGCGCCCCGCCCGCCGACGAGCTGGCCGTCGTGCAGATCGAGCACAGCCGGCGCACCGTCTTCGTGCGGCGGGACGACATCCAGTTCGCCGAGGCGCACGGCGACTACGTGCGGCTGCACACCGCCGACGGCACCCACCTCATCCGGCTCTCCCTCTCCTACCTGGAGGAGGTGTGGGCGCCCGCCGGGTTCGTCCGCGTGCACCGCGGCTACCTCGTGGCCGTGGGCTGGGTGCACGACCTGCGCGTCACCAGCTCCGCCGGGCTGGTGGCCGCCACCCCGGCCGGGGACGTGCCGGTCAGCCGCCGCCACGCACGCGGTCTGAAGGAGCAGCTCATCGAGGCCGCCCGCAGCGGGCGGCTGGGCCGGGCCGCGCGGTGACCGGCACCCGGCGGGTGCGGGTCAGCAGCCCGCAGACCCGCATCGCCCTGGCCCGCGGCGTGCGCGGCGTCCGGCGGCCGCTGCCGCTGCCCGGCCCCGCCGACCCCGCACTGGCCCGCCGCGTCTTCGTCGCCCAGCGCCGCGCCGCCGTGCGCACCGTCGCCCTGCTCGCCCTCGTCCTGTTCGGCACCAGCGGCCTCATCGCCGCGCTCCCGGTCCTGGACCGGCTGACGGTCGGCGGCGTCCCCCTGTCCTGGCTGGTCCTCGCCACCGCCACCTATCCGCTCCTGCTGCTCATCGCGGCGTGGCACGTGCGGGCCGCCGAGCGCACGGAGGACCGCCTGCGGCCCCCGTCCGCACCTACCGGGGACGGTCCGGGCCGCCCCGCCCGGGACGGCCGCCGGTGACCCGCACGACGCCGGACGGGCCCGCGTGACCGGCCTGCTGGCCATCGGCTTCCTCATCGCCGCCAGCCTGGCCATCGGCGTGTACGGCGTGCGGGCGGCGCGCACCACTCCCGACTTCCTCGTCGCCTCCCGCCGGGTCGGCGGCGGCTGGAACGCCATGGCCATCGCGGGGGAGTACGTCTCCGCCGCCTCCGTCCTGGGTCTGGCCGGGCTGCTCCTCAAGGACGGCATCGGCACCATGTGGTACGCCGTCGGCTTCACCGCCGGGTACGTGGCCGTGGCCGCGCTGGTGGCCGGTCCCATGCGCCGCTCGGGCGCCTTCACCGTCCCCGACTTCGCCGAGTACCGGCTCGCCTCCACCGGTGTGCGGCGGCTGTGCGGGCTCGTCGTGCTCGTCATCATGTGGCTCTACCTGGTACCGCAGTTCAAGGGCGCGGGCGTGGTGCTCCAGCTGGTCAGCGGCACGCCGTACTGGGTGGGCGTGGTGCTGGCCGGCCTCGTCGTCAGCGGCTCGATCGCGATGGGCGGGATGCGGTCGGCGACGTACGTGCAGGCGTTCCACTACCTCGTGAAGCTCGCCTTCATCGCCGTGCCCGCCGTCTTCCTCGTCGTGCGGGCCGGAGCGGAGACCCGCGCGCGGGCGCTGGAACCGGTCACCGTCCCCGACGGCTGGAGCCGGCCGCTGCTCGACATCGGGGACGCCGGGTACCCGCTGCTCAGCACCTGGTCCGTCCTGCTGGCCACCACGCTGGGCGCGGTCGGGCTGCCGCACGTCGTCATGCGATTCCACACCAGCGCCAGCGCGCGGGCCGCGCGCCGCGTGGCCGTCATGGTGATCGCCCTGCTCGGCGTCTTCTACCTCTTCCCCGTGGTCTACGGCCTGTTCGGCCGCGTCCTGACGCCGCACCTCGTGCACCAGGGCGCCACGGACACCGTCGCCGTCGTCCTGCCCGGCGAGGTCGCCCCCGGCACCCTCGGCGGCCTGCTCACGGCCCTCGTGGCCGCCGGCGCCTTCGCCGCCTTCCTCTCCACGTCCTCGGGGCTGCTGCTCGCCCTGGCGGGCGGCCTCTCCCACGACCTGTTCGGCAGCGGCCTCTCCCGGCTCCGGCTGGCCGTGGCCGCCGGTGCGTTCGTCGCGGTGCTGCTGTCCCTGCCCGCCGCGCACGTGGACATCAACGTGATGGTGGGCTGGGCCTTCGCGGTCGCCGCCTCGACCTTCTGCCCGCTGCTGGTCCTCGGCATCTGGTGGCCCCGCCTCACCCTGCCGGGCGCGGTCTGCGGCCTGGTCGTCGGCGGCGTCTCGGCGACGGGCGCCGCGCTCGCCTCGGTGGCCGGCACGTACGCCTCCGGCCTGCTGACGGTCCTGCTCGCCCAGCCCGCGGCGTGGACGGTCCCCCTGGCGTTCGCCACGATGGTCGGCGTCTCCCTGCGCTGGGGCTCACCCCCCGAGGGCGCCACCCGTGCCGTCCTCCGCCTCCACGCCCCCTGACGTCCGCCGCCCGCCGCCGTGCGCGGCACGCGGCGGTGCCCCGGCCGACGCCGGTCGGCCGGGGCACCGCGGTCGCGGGCGGGTGCGCGTCAGTGGTCGCCCGCCGGTTCGGCGCCGGCCCCGGTCAGGGCGCGGACCTGGAGCTCCGCGAACCGCCGGGGGTCGCGCTCGTCGGAGAGGAGCGTCCCGACCACCGCGCACAGCAGGCCGAGCGGGATCGACACCAGGCCCGGGTTGGCCAGCGGGAACCAGGAGAAGTCGGCGCCGGTGACGAGTGCCTTCTCCGAGCCCGACACCACGGGGGAGAAGATCACCAGTCCCACCGCGCTGATCAGACCGCCGTAGATGCCGGCCACCGCGCCCTGGGTGTTGAAGCGCTTCCAGAACAGGCTCAGCAGCAGGGTCGGCAGGTTCGCCGAGGCGGCGATGGCGAAGGCCAGGGCCACGAGGAAGGCGACGTTGAGGCTCTGCGCGAAGATCGCCAGCACGATGGCCACCGCTCCCACGCCGAACGCCGACATCCGGGCGACCCGCACCTCGTCCTGCTCGGTCGCCCTACCGCCGCGCAGCACGCTGTTGTAGAAGTCGTGGGCCAGGGAGGAGGACGACGCGATGGTCAGCCCCGCCACGGTGGAGAGGATCGCCGCGAACGCGACGGCCGCGATGATCGCCAGCATCACGGCGGCCAGCCCCGAACCGCCGAAGTGCTCGCCCGCCGCCTCGGCGAGCTGCGGAGCGGCCGTGTTCCCCGCCGCGTCCTGGGCGGTGATGGCCTCCTTGCCCACCAGGGCCGCCGCGCCGAAGCCCAGGACCAGGGTCATCAGGTAGAAGGTGCCGATGAGGCCGATGCCCCAGTTCACCGACTTCCGCGCCGTCTTGGAGTCGGGGACCGTGTAGAAGCGGATCAGGATGTGCGGCAGCCCGGCGGTGCCGAGCACCAGGGCGAGGCCCAGGCTGATCATGTCCAGCTTGTTCCACAGCGTCTGGAGCGCGTCGCCCGGGACCTCCGTGCCGAAGCGCAGCCCGGGTTCGAGGAAGGACTGTCCGGCCCCGCTCGCACCGGCCGCGTCGTTCATCAGGGCGCCGAGGTCGAAGCCGTAGACGCCCAGCACCATCACCGTCAGCAGGAAGGCGCCGCCCATCAGCATCCCGGCCTTGATGATCTGCACCCAGGTGGTGTCCTTCATCCCGCCGAAGGTGACGTAGACGATCATGAGGATGCCGACGACGACGATCCCGGCGATCTTGGCGGTGTCCGCGTCCATGCCGAGGTACGTCTCACCGGGGGCGATGCCGAGCAGCAGGGCGATCAGCGCGCCGGCGCCGACCATCTGCGCGAGCAGGTAGAAGACCGAGACGGTGAGGGTGGAGACGGCGGCGGCGGTCCGGACGGGCCGCTGCCTCATGCGGTAGGACAGCACGTCGGCCATCGTGAAGCGACCGGAGTTGCGCAGCAGTTCGGCGACCAGGAGCAGGGCGACGAGCCAGGCGACGAGGAAGCCGATCGAGTAGAGGAAGCCGTCGTAGCCGAACAGCGCGATCATCCCCGCGATACCGAGGAAGGAGGCGGCGGACATGTAGTCGCTGCCGATCGCGAAGCCGTTCTGCAGCCCGGTGAAGCCGCGCCCGCCGGAGTGGAAGTCGGCGGCCGACTTCGTCTGGCGGCTGGCCCGGACCGTGATGACCAGGGTCACCGCGATCATCGACACGAACAGCAGCAGCGTGATGGCGCGGCTGGAATCGCTGGTCTCAGCGGCGAACATCATGCGGAACGCTCCGAATCCTGGGGGGCGGTACGGCCGGCGTGCGCGGCGGGCTCCCGCCCGTGCAGTTCCTCGCGCAGGGAGTCGGCGAGCGCGTCGAGCCGCCGGCCTGCGTAGCGGGAGTACAGGACGGCGATGCCGAAGGTGCTGACGAACTGGAGCACGCCGAAGACGAGCGCGACGTTGACGGTCCCGAACAGCACCGTGGACATGAGGTCGCGTGCGTACGCGGACATCAGCACGTACAGCAGGTACCAGGCGAAGAAGGCGACGCTCATCGGGAAGACGAAGACCAGCAGCCGTCGCTTCAGCTCCAGGAAGCGCGCGTCGGTGTGCATCGCCACCGTCCGTTCCGCCCGCTCCTCCTCCGGTGAGCGGGAGTGCGGTGGGTGATCTGTCGGCATGAACGCCTCCTCGGCAGGGGGAACTGGGGGGAAGGTAAGCAGCGTCACAGCGCGGGGGAAGCGGCACTCCGGGACGTGCGGTGAACGTTCCGGGCGCGCGACAAGCGGTACACCTCCGTGCGACGACCGGTCCGAAACCACGCCCAGCGGTCGTCAAGCCGTCCGAGGTCGTCGTCCCTTCGGGGGAAATGCGGCGCGGAGCGCGGGCGAAACGCCGGGACGGTCGTTGGCCCGGATGTGATGAGCCACAGCAGCCAGGAGGGAAGCCGCCCCGCCGTCGCGCGGCTGCGGGAGCAGCGCGAGCGGGAGCAGGCGTCGCACAAGCGCAGGCGCGGACTGAAGGCCGGCCTCGTCGCCGTGGGCGTGCTCGCCGTCGTCGGCGTGGTGGGCTACGCGGCGGCCGGCGGCTCGCAGGAGAAGGGCGACGGCAAGGCGGCGCCGCCCGTCACCGAGGGCAAGAACAGGGCCCCCGTCACGCTCACGATCTACGAGGACTTCCGCTGCCCGGGCTGCGCCCAGTTCGAGCGGGCCTTCAAGGACACCGTCCACGAGTTGACCGACGAGGGGAAGGTCCGCGTCGAGTACCACCTGGTCTCGATCATCGACGGCAACATGGGCGGGAACGGCTCGAAGTACGCGGCCAACGCGGCGCACTGCGCCAAGGACGCCGAACTGTTCACCCCCTACCACGACCTGCTCTACGCCGAGCAGCCGCCGGAGCAGGAGGACGCCTTCGCCGACAAGGACCGCCTCATCGAGCTCGCCGGTGAGATCCCCGGCCTCGACAGCCCCGAGTTCCGCTCCTGCGTCCAGAACGGCACCCACGACACCCGGGTGACCCGCACCAACGACGCCTTCACCGCCTCCGAGTACAACGCCACCCCGACCGTCCTGCTGAACGGCGAGAGCCTCTACGGGGACCCGACCGACCCGCTCACCCCCGAGAGCCTGCGCGTCAAGGTCGAGAAGGCGGCGGCCGACGCAGCGTGACGCACGAGGGCCGGGCCCGGGCGGTTACCGCCTCCCGGGCCCGGCAGGGTAGCGTCTGAAGGGCCATGGACATCCTCGCGTCTATCCCCAGCCCGTCGAGCGGTGAGATCGAGCTCGGCCCGTTCCCGCTGCGCGGCTACGCCGTGTGCATCATCCTCGGCGTCTTCGTCGCCGTCTGGCTCGGTGGCCGACGCTGGGTGGCGCGCGGCGGCCGTCCCGGCACGGTCGCCGACGTCGCGGTGTGGGCCGTCCCGTTCGGCCTCGTCGGCGGGCGGCTGTACCACGTCGTCACCGACTACCAGCTCTACTTCGCCGAGGGGCGCGACCCCGTCGACGCGCTGAAGATCTGGGAGGGCGGCCTCGGCATCTGGGGCGCCATCGCGTTCGGCGCGCTCGGCGCCTGGATCGCCTGCCGGCGCCGGGGCATCCCGCTGCCCGCCTACGCCGACGCCGTCGCCCCCGCGCTCGCCGTCGCCCAGGCGATCGGCCGCTGGGGCAACTGGTTCAACCAGGAGCTCTACGGCCGGGCGACGGACCTCCCGTGGGCCGTGGAGATCGACAACGGCACGCACGAGGGCACGTTCCACCCCACGTTCCTGTACGAGTCGCTGTGGTGCCTGGGCGTCGCCGCGCTCGTCGTCTGGGCCGACCGCCGATTCCGCCTCGGCCACGGCCGGGCCTTCGCGCTCTACGTCGCCGGGTACACGGCGGGCCGGTTCTGGATCGAGTACCTGCGCATCGACGAGGCGCACGAGATCTTCGGCCTGCGGTTGAACAACTGGACCTCCCTGCTGGTGTTCCTGGCCGCGGTGGCCTTCATCGTCGTCTCCGCCCGGCGTCGCCCGGGCCGCGAGGCCGTCGTCGAGCCCGACCCGGACGGGGTGCGGCCCGCCTCCGACGCCGAGACGCTGTCCGAGGACACCCCGAAGGACGGCCCCGCGAAGGACGGCCCCGCGAAGGACGGCCCCGCGAAGGACGGCTCCGGGAAGGGCGCTTCCGCGGACGGCGCCTCGGGGGCGACCTCCGAGGACGCGGTTCCGGGCCGTGAGGCCGACGCGGCGTCCGACGCGGCCGGGCCCTCCGGCCGGGCGTGACGGGGCACCGCTGAGGCCGGTCAGTTCGGCCTGCCTTGCTGGCGGTGGCCCCGGTCGCCGCCTACCGTCGGACGTGTGTTGCCAGGAGAGCGGCCCCGCGTCCACACCCACCGCGACGTCAACGGCGGGTGGCTGCGTCCGGCCGTGTTCGGCGCCATGGACGGCATGGTCTCCAACCTCGCCCTGATCACCGGCGTGGCGGGCGGTTCCGTCGCTCCGCAGACCATCGTCCTGACGGGCCTGGCCGGACTGGCCGCCGGTGCCTTCTCCATGGCCGCCGGCGAGTACACCTCCGTGGCCTCCCAGCGGGAGCTGGTCCTGGCCGAGCTGGACGTGGAGCGGCGCGAGCTGCGCGAGGACCCGGAGGGGGAGCGGCGGGAGCTGGCCGCACGCTACCGGGCCCGGGGGGTCGCCGATCCGCTGGCGGAGGAGGTGGCCGAGCAGCTCTCCCGCGACCCCGACCAGGCGCTGGAGATCCATGCCCGCGACGAGCTCGGCGTCGACCCGACGGGCCTGCCGTCGCCCCTGGTGGCCGCCTTCTCCTCGTTCGGCGCCTTCGCGGTGGGCGCGCTGCTGCCCGTCGCGCCGTACCTGCTGGGCGTGACGCAGGTGTGGCCGGCCGTGGTGCTGGCCCTGGTCGGGTTGTTCCTGTGCGGCGCGGCCGTGTCGAAGGTCACCGTCCGTCCCTGGTGGTACACCGGGCTCCGACAGTTCATCCTGGGAGGGTCCGCCGCCGCGGTCACGTATGTCCTGGGGTCGCTCCTGGGCGCCGCGATCGGCTGACCGCGCTCGGTGACCTCGCGCTTCCGCGGCGGGTTTCACGTTTCCCGGCGGTTTCAGAATCGTGGGCACCGGGCAGAAGCGCATAGCGCTGCGAGCAATGACGCCCGCACCCCCCCGCGTGAGCAGGGGCAACACCTCTTCCGCAGAGTACGGATCACCCGTTCGGCGTCCGTATGGTGGACTCGGTTATCCACTTTCCGGGAAACTGACCATCATGTAATCTGCACGAAATTTTGATCGCAGAGGGCCAACGTCGTCCCTCGGCACGTTCCATGCCACGACGACGACGGGAGAGCCGATGCGTGCAGCGTCTATGGCGGCCCACCCTGCCAAGCAGGGGTTGTACGACCCCCGAAACGAGCACGACGCCTGTGGTGTCGGCTTCGTGGCCACCCTCACCGGCGAAGCGAGTCACGGGCTCGTGGAGCAGGCGCTGACCGTTCTGCGCAATCTCGAACACCGTGGAGCCACCGGCTCCGAGCCGGACTCCGGTGACGGCGCCGGCATCCTGGTCCAGGTCCCGGACGCCTTCCTGCGCGAGTCCGTGTCCTTCGACCTGCCCGAGGCGGGCGGTTACGCCGTCGGCGTCGCCTTCCTCCCCGCCGACGAGGCCGAGGCCGAGGCCGCGACCTCCCGGATCGGCGCGATCGCCGCCGAGGAGGGCCTGACGGTCCTCGGCTGGCGCGAGGTGCCCGTCGCACCCGAGCTGCTGGGCAACGGCGCGCGCGCCACGATGCCGCGGTTCCGCCAGCTCTTCGTGGCCGACGCCGCCGTGAACGGCGCCCCGCGCACCGGCCTGGAGCTGGACCGCTTCGCGTTCCTGCTGCGCAAGCGCGCCGAGCGGGAGGCCGGGGTGTACTTCCCCTCCCTGTCCGCGCGCACGATCGTCTACAAGGGCATGCTCACCACCGGGCAGCTGGAGCCCTTCTTCCCGGACCTCTCCGACCGGCGCTTCGCCTCGGCGATCGCCCTGGTCCACTCGCGGTTCTCCACGAACACCTTCCCGAGCTGGCCGCTGGCCCACCCCTACCGGTTCATCGCCCACAACGGCGAGATCAACACCGTCAAGGGCAATCGCAACTGGATGCGCGCCCGCGAGTCCCAGCTCGTCTCCGACCTGTTCGGCGGCGAGGGCCGGGACCTGGAGCGGATCTTCCCGATCTGCACCCCCGACGCCTCCGACTCGGCCTCCTTCGACGAGGTCCTGGAGCTGCTGCACCTCGGTGGCCGTTCGCTGCCGCACTCGGTGCTGATGATGGTCCCCGAGGCGTGGGAGAGCCCCGAGTCCCGGGAGTCGATGGACCCGGCCCGGCGCGCCTTCTACGCCTACCACTCCACGATGATGGAGCCGTGGGACGGCCCCGCCTGCGTCACCTTCACCGACGGCACCCAGGTCGGCGCCGTTCTCGACCGCAACGGCCTGCGTCCGGGCCGCTACTGGGTCACCGACGACGGCCTCGTCGTCCTCGGCTCCGAGGTCGGCGTCCTCGACATCGACCCGTCCAAGGTCGTCCGCAAGGGCCGCCTCCAGCCCGGCCGCATGTTCCTGGTGGACACCGCCGAGCACCGCATCATCGAGGACGACGAGATCAAGGCCGCCCTCGCCGCCGAGCACCCCTACCAGGAGTGGCTGGAGGAGGGCATCACCGAGCTGGCCGACCTGCCCGAGCGCGAGCACATCGTCCACACCCACGCCTCGGTCACCCGCCGCCAGCAGACCTTCGGCTACACCGAGGAGGAGCTGCGCGTCCTGCTGGCCCCGATGGCCCGCACCGGCGCCGAGCCCATCGGCTCCATGGGCACCGACTCGCCCATCGCCGCCCTCTCCGACCGGCCGCGGCTGCTGTTCGACTACTTCACCCAGCTGTTCGCCCAGGTCACCAACCCGCCGCTGGACGCGATCCGCGAGGAGCTGGTCACCTCGCTGATCTCCTCGCTCGGTCCGCAGGGCAACCTGCTGGAGCCGACGTCCGAGTCCTGCCGCAGCGTGACGCTGCCGTTCCCGGTGATCGACAACGACGAGCTGGCCAAGCTCATCCACATCAACGCCGACGGCGACCGTCCCGGGATGAAGGCCACCACGCTCTCCGGTCTGTACCGGGTCGGCGGCGGCGGCCCCGCGCTCGCGGACCGGCTGGAGGAGGTCTGCCGCGAGACGGACGCCGCGATCGCCGGTGGCGCCCGCATCATCGTCCTCTCCGACCGGCACTCGGACGCCGAGCACGCGCCGATCCCGTCGCTGCTGCTCACCTCGGCCGTGCACCACCACCTCATCCGCACCAAGCAGCGCACCCAGGTGGGGCTGCTGGTCGAGGCCGGCGACGTGCGCGAGGTCCACCACGTCGCCCTGCTGATCGGCTACGGCGCCGCCGCCGTCAACCCGTACCTGGCCATGGAGTCGGTGGAGGACCTCGTCCGCGCCGGCACGTTCCTGGAGGGCGCGGAGCCCGAGGCGGCCCTCCGCAACCTCATCAAGGCGCTCGGCAAGGGCGTGCTGAAGGTGATGTCCAAGATGGGCATCTCCACCGTGGCGTCCTACCGGGGCGCCCAGGTGTTCGAGGCCGTCGGCCTGGACGAGGAGTTCACCCGGCAGTACTTCAACGGCACCGCCACCAAGATCGGCGGCGCCGGGCTGGACGTCGTCGCGCAGGAGGTCGCGGCCCGGCACGCCAAGGCGTACCCGGTCTCCGGCATCTCCGCGACCCACCGGGACCTGGAGATCGGCGGCGAGTACCAGTGGCGCCGCGAGGGCGAGCCCCACCTGTTCGACCCGGACACCGTCTTCCGGCTCCAGCACTCCACCCGCGAGCGCCGGTACGACATCTTCAAGCAGTACACGCAGCGCGTGGACGAGCAGTCCGAGCGGCTGATGACGCTGCGCGGCCTGTTCCAGTTCTCCTCCGGCCGCGAGTCGATCCCGATCGACGAGGTCGAGCCCGTCTCGGAGATCGTCAAGCGGTTCTCCACCGGCGCCATGTCCTACGGCTCCATCTCGCAGGAGGCGCACGAGACGCTGGCCATCGCGATGAACCAGCTCGGCGGCAAGTCCAACACGGGCGAGGGCGGCGAGGACCCCGAGCGGCTCTACGACCCCGCCCGGCGCTCGTCGATCAAGCAGGTGGCCTCCGGCCGCTTCGGTGTGACCAGCGAGTACCTCGTCAACTCCGACGACATCCAGATCAAGATGGCCCAGGGCGCCAAGCCCGGTGAGGGCGGCCAGCTGCCCGGCCACAAGGTCTACCCGTGGGTGGCCAGGACCCGGCACTCCACGCCCGGCGTCGGCCTCATCTCGCCGCCGCCGCACCACGACATCTACTCGATCGAGGATCTGGCGCAGCTGATCCACGACCTGAAGAACGCCAACCCCAGGGCGCGCATCCACGTCAAGCTCGTCTCCGAGGTCGGGGTCGGCACCGTCGCGGCGGGCGTGTCCAAGGCGCACGCCGACGTCGTGCTGATCTCCGGCCACGACGGCGGCACCGGCGCCTCCCCGCTGACGAGCCTCAAGCACGCCGGTGGTCCCTGGGAGCTGGGGCTGGCCGAGACGCAGCAGACGCTGCTGCTCAACGGCCTGCGCGACCGCATCGTCGTGCAGACCGACGGCCAGCTCAAGACCGGCCGCGACGTCGTCATCGCCGCCCTGCTCGGAGCCGAGGAGTTCGGCTTCGCCACCGCGCCGCTCGTCGTCTCCGGCTGCGTCATGATGCGGGTCTGCCACCTGGACACCTGCCCGGTCGGCATCGCCACGCAGAACCCCGTGCTGCGTTCGCGCTACAGCGGCAAGGCCGAGTTCGTCGTGAACTACTTCGAGTTCATCGCCGAGGAGGTCCGCGAGCTGCTGGCCGAACTGGGCTTCCGCACCCTGGACGAGGCCATCGGCCATGCCGAACTGCTCGACACCTCGCGCGCCGTGCGGCACTGGAAGGCGCAGGGACTGGACCTGGCACCGCTGATGTACGTGCCGGAGCTGCCCGAGGGCGCCGTGCGGCACCAGGTCGTGGAGCAGGACCACGGGCTGGAGAAGGCGCTCGACAACGAGCTCGTCAAGCTCGCCGCCGACGCGCTGGGCGCCGAGAGCGCCGAGGCCGCGCAGCCGGTGCGGGCCCAGATCCCGATCCGCAACGTCAACCGCACGGTCGGCACCATGCTGGGCCACGAGGTGACGCGGAAGTTCGGCGGTGCCGGACTGCCCGACGACACCATCGACATCACCTTCACCGGCTCGGCCGGGCAGTCGTTCGGCGCGTTCGTGCCGCGCGGCGTCACGCTCCGCCTGGAGGGCGACGCCAACGACTACGTCGGCAAGGGCCTCTCCGGTGGCCGGATCGTCGTCCGCCCGGACCGGGGCGCCGACCACCTGGCGGAGTACTCGGTGATCGCGGGCAACACCCTCGCCTACGGCGCCACCGGCGGCGAGATGTTCCTGCGCGGCAAGGTCGGCGAGCGGTTCTGCGTCCGCAACTCCGGCGCGACGGTCGTCTCCGAGGGTGTGGGCGACCACGGCTGCGAGTACATGACCGGCGGCGCGGCCGTCGTCCTGGGCGAGACGGGTCGCAACTTCGCGGCCGGCATGTCCGGCGGCGTCGCCTACGTCATCGACCTGGCCGCCCACAACGTCAACCCGGAGCTGGCCGGGGCCGTCGAGGAGCTGGACGCCGACGACCAGCGCTGGCTGCACGACGTCGTGCGCCGGCACCAGGAGGAGACCGGCTCCACCGTCGCCGAGAAGCTCCTCGCGAACTGGGCCGAGGCGCTGCCGCGCTTCCGCAAGGTCCTCCCGTCCACGTACAAGGCCGTGCTCGCCGCCAAGGACGCCGCCGAGCGGGCCGGACTCACCGAGTCCGAGACCCACGAGAAGATGATGGAGGCGGCGATCAATGGCTGACCCCAAGGGCTTCCTGACCACCGACCGTGAGGTGGCCGAGACGCGGCCGGTCGAGGAGCGGGTCAAGGACTGGAACGAGGTCTACGTCCCCGGCTCCCTGCTGCCGATCATCAGCAAGCAGGCCGGCCGGTGCATGGACTGCGGCATCCCGTTCTGCCACAACGGCTGCCCGCTCGGGAACCTCATCCCCGAGTGGAACGACTACGCCTACCGCGAGGACTGGGAGGCGGCCAGCGAGCGGCTGCACGCGACGAACAACTTCCCGGAGTTCACCGGGCGGCTGTGCCCGGCGCCGTGCGAGTCCGCGTGCGTGCTCGGCATCAACCAGCCCGCCGTCACCATCAAGAACGTCGAAGTCAGCATCATCGACAAGGCGTGGGACCACGGCGACGTCACCCCGCAGCCGCCCGAGCGGCTCTCCGGCAAGACCGTCGCCGTGATCGGCTCCGGCCCGGCCGGGCTGGCGGCCGCCCAGCAGCTGACGCGCGCCGGGCACACCGTCGCCGTCTACGAGCGCGCCGACCGCGTGGGCGGGCTTTTGCGGTACGGCATCCCCGAGTTCAAGATGGAGAAGCGCCACATCAACCGGCGCATCGAGCAGATGCGCGCGGAGGGCACCAAGTTCCGCACCGGTGTCGAGATCGGCCGTGACCTGAGCGCGACGGACCTGCGCCGCCGCTACGACGCCGTCGTCATCGCCGCCGGCGCCACGACGGCGCGGGAACTGCCCGTGCCGGGCCGCGAGCTGAACGGCGTCCACCAGGCCATGGAGTACCTGCCGCTGGCCAACAAGGTGCAGGAGGGCGACTTCGTCGCCCCGCCGATCACCGCCGAGGGCAAGCACGTCGTCGTCATCGGCGGCGGCGACACCGGCGCGGACTGCGTCGGCACCGCCCACCGTCAGGGCGCCGCGTCCGTCACCCAGCTGGAGATCATGCCCCGGCCGGGCGAGGACCGCGCCCCGCACCAGCCGTGGCCGACGTTCCCCATGCTGTACAAGGTCACCTCGGCCCACGAGGAGGGCGGCGAGCGGGTCTACTCCGTCTCCACCAGCCACTTCGAGGGCGACGAGAACGGCGACGTGCAGTGGCTGCACCTCGTCGAGGTCGAGTTCGTCGACGGCAAGCTCACCCAGAAGGAGGGCACCGAGCGGCGCATCCCGGCTCAGCTCGTCACCCTCGCCATGGGCTTCACCGGCACCGACCAGGAGAACGGCCTGGTCCGGCAGTTCGGCCTCGCCATGGACGAGCGCGGCAACATCAACCGCGACGCCGACTACGGCACCAACATCGACGGCGTCTACGTCGCCGGTGACGCCGGGCGCGGCCAGTCGCTCATCGTGTGGGCCATCGCCGAGGGCCGCTCCGCGGCACGCGGCGTGGACCGCTACCTGACCGGCAGCAGCGCGCTGCCGTCCCCCGTCAAGCCGACGGACCGGGCTCTGACCGTCTGAGCCCGCCTCCTCGGCGACCGTTGTCCCGTACAACGGCGTGCGGACACCGCCGAAGGGCCCGCCCCACCCCCGACCGGGTGCGGGCCCTTCGGACCCCGGTACCTCTCCCCGGCGCTTCGGCCGCCGCTCCCTCAGGCCCAGGACGTGCCGCGCACCACCCGGTGGCGCGAACGGCCGCTCCTCGCCTTCTCCAGCACCCGCTCGGGGTCCAGCCCTCCGGGCAGGTTCTGCGACGACCACTCACCCGACCCGGTGGCCACCACCGTCCAGCGCCGCGCGGCGACGTGGACGAATGCGCCGGTGACGACGGCGAGCACGGCCTCGTCGAACGCCTCCAGCAGATCCTCCGAGCCGTAGTCGCACGCGTCGCACCCGCAGTCGGGCTGCCCGGTCACCTGTACCGCCGGTTCCCCGGCGCCCACCGTCACCACCGCGTCGGACACCCCTTGCAGGCTGCGGAAGGCGAACAGCAGCGGGAGCGCGCCGGATCGGCGGGGCCGCAGCCAACGCGCCGTCTCCGGCACCTGCTCGCCGTCGTCGCGCCACAGCCCCGCGTCGCACGGGGCCCGGTGAGCCGACGCGAGCCCGGCCGCCGTCAGCGCCTGGGTCCATGCCTCGGCGCGGGCCGCGAGGATGCGGTACCGCTGTGGCGTCGAGCAGCGGGAGTACTCCTCCTCGGGCGGGGCCGTGCGCTCCGGGTGCGGGTCGGGCCACGGGGGAGTGGCGGCCCCGGTCACGGCGAAGCGCTCGGTCACCGCTGCGAGCAGCGCAGGCGTGTCCATCCCGCGAACCTACGACCCGCTCGCTGGGGCGCTCAACGGCTTTATCACCCGCACCGGGAACCGGAACGGCGCCCGCCGCGTCGAACCCGCACCCGGCGAGGAGGAAACATGCGACACACCCGCAGCAGGACCCGGCACACGGCAGTAGCGGTCGTCCTGGCGGTCACCACCGCCCTGACCGCCTCCGCCTGCGGTGACGACGGCTCGAACCAGAGCGGCAGCGACTCGGTCAAGACGTCGGAGCAGTCCGAGCAGCCGAAGGAGCCGAAGGGGCCGGACGACTCCGAAGGCTCGAAGGACGCGGAGGACGACGGGCCCGGCAAGGACGCTCCCGGCGAGGACGGCGGTCCGGACGGCGTCCAGGGCGAGGACGGGGAGGCCCCGACGAAGCCGAAGAAGGACGACCAGCCCTTCAAGCCGAGCGGCGACACCCCCTTCGAGAAGCGGGCCGACGCCATCGCGCACTTCTGGCCCAACGTGGAGGCCGCCGACGGCCGGGCCACCGGCTCGGACCTCCAGCCCGTGCCCGCCGCCCAGAAGGCCAAGGGCGCCGACACCCTCACCGTGACCGTCGGCTACGGAGCCTGCGACGCCGACCACGGCGTGCACGTCGCGGAGTCCGACGACCTCGTCGTCCTCGGCGGCTGGCGTGAGGAGGGCACGGCCGAGACCTGCACCGAGCAGCTGCTCACCGAGAAGGTCACCGTCGAGCTGGACGAACCGCTGGGCGACCGCGCCGTCGTCGACGCGGCGACGGGCGAGACCCTGGTGACGCCCACCCTCACTCTGGAGTGACCCGCCCGGTCGGCGGCGGGCCGCGCCCTCAGCGGCCCGCCGCCGGCTCGCGTCCGGGCACGCACACCACCGCGACGACCGCCGCGCACCCGGCGGCCACGGCGATCGGGAGGCTGACCGCCACCTCCAGCAGCAGTCCGCCGGCCGCCGCTCCGGCGCCCAGGCTCACCACCGCCAGGGCCCAGTTCCGCCGCTGCGTCCGGGTGCCGTGCCCCTCGCGGAAGAGCAGGGCCAGTGTCGTCGTGACCAGGATGGTCGAGTATCCCGGCACCGCCGCCTTCAGCGTCGTCGCCGCCCGCACCCCCATGGCCGTCGCCAGCAGGGCGATGACGCCCAGGTGACGTCCGCCGACCTGCGGCGTCGTCTCCGCCGCCAGCCGCCACGCCAGCGCCGCGCCGACGAGCAGCAGCAGCGCCTCGGCCCCCACGGCCCCCCGGAACCAGCGCCCGCCCCGCGCGGTGACGACGTCGATCAGCCGGTTCCCCGTCAGGATGCCGACAACGAACGCCAGCAGCGCGAGCCCCGTGGTCGTCACCGCGAGCTGCGGCTCACCCGCCAGGGCCAGCCCGAGGAAGAGCACGTTGCCCGTCGTCAGGGCGCAGAAGACCCGGCCGAGCGCGAGGAAGCCCACGACGTCGACCATCCCGGACGTCGCGGTGAGCACCAGGAGTCCCGCGAGCACGCGTGGCTGGGGCGGACCCGTCACGCCGCCTCCTTCCCCGCCGGCCGTCGGGCCGGGCATCGGCTTCGCAGGCACCCTTGCTCCGGCCCCCGTCCGCTCGGGCCACCCTCACCGGATCGGGGGCGTGTCGGTCGGGTGAATGGCGGCGGCGGCCCGTTCCGCACCGCGCGAAATCATATGAAATGACGCACAGTGGGAGCGTCGCCCACGGTGTCCGGGGCGGCACGGTGTGGAGTGGACGCGTGAGGAGCCCGGCCCATGAGGAAGTGCCTCCGGCGGAGTACCGCCGCCCTGGTCACCGCCCTGTCGCTCACCCTGGCGGCCTGCGGCGGCGGTGGCGCGGCCGACGACGACACACTGACCGTGTGGATCATGGAAGGCACCAACCCCGACTCGAAGCCCTTCTTCGCCGAGGTCGGCCGCGCCTTCACCGAACGCACCGGCGCGGAACTCGACGTCCAGTACGTCCCCTGGCCCGACGCGCACGACAAGTTCACCAAGGCCATGGCGGGCGGCACCACCCCGGACGTCGCCGAGGTCGGCACCACCTGGACGGCCGAGTTCGCCGACGCCGGAGCCCTGGCCGACCTCACCGACCGCGCCCGGGACGCGGGCCTGGACGAGGACATGGTGCCCGCCCTGCGCACCGCCGGGACCTACGAGGACCGGCTCTACGGCGTCCCCTGGTACGCGGGCGTGCGGGCCCTGCTGTACCGCGAGGACGTCTTCGAACGGCACGGGCTCGACGCCCCCACCGACTGGCCGGAACTGCGCGAGGTCGCCCGCACGCTCAAGCGCGAGGAACCGGACATGCTGCCCTTCCCCGTCGTCGGGGACGGCGAGTACGTCCTCGACGCCTTCGTCTGGGGCGCCGGCGGAGACCTCGCCACCCGGGGCGGCGGCGGATGGACGTCGGCCATCAGCACCCCCGCCTCCCTGCGCGGGCTGGAGTTCTACACCTCCCTCGCCACCGAGGACGGCACCTCCGCCGAGGCCGCCACCACCTGGGACGAGGCCGACCTCGTCGCCGGGATCACCGGCGGCGACGTCGCCATGGCCGTCGCCGGAAGCTGGACCCCGGCCGCGATCGTCGCCGACAGCCCGGAGTTGGAGGGCAAACTCGCCGCCGCCCCCATCCCGGGCCCCGAGGGCGGCATGAGCCCCTCCTTCCTCGGCGGCTCCCACCTCGGCGTCTTCAACACCGCGCCCGACCAGGACCTCGCCTGGGAGTTCGTCGAGCTGATGACCTCCGAGCGCTACGCCGCCCGGTGGGCCGAGCAGTCCGGCTACTTCGCCGGACGCGCCTCCCTCGTGGAACAGGCCGCCGAAGAGGGCGGACCGCTCGTGGCCCCCTTCGCCCGGCAGATGCGCGACGCGGGCCGCACCGTCCCCGTCACCCCCGCCTACGGACAGATCCAGGGCAAGAAGACGCTCGCCCAGATGATGCAGTCCATCCTGAGCGGCCGGAAGAGCGTGGAGGAGGCGGCCCGCGCCGCCGCCGCCGACATGGACCGGTCCTTTGGCCACTGAGACCCCCGAGGCCCCCCGCACCGCCGAGGACCCGCAGCCGGGCGGACCCACCCCCGGGCGCCGCCCGCCCGGCCCGCGCGCCACCGCCGCCGCCCGCGCCCGCAGCGCCCGCGCGGCCCGCCGCCGTCGCCGGGCCCGGCCCTGGCTCCTGCTGGCCCCCGCGCTGCTCGCCGTCGGCACGCTCCTGCTGTGGCCGCTCGGCCGCGTGGTGTGGATGTCCTTCCAGGACTACGGCCTGCGCGAGATCGTCTCCGGCCGCACGAACTTCACCGGCACCGACAACTACGCCGAGATCCTCGGCTCGTCCTACCTGTGGACGACCGTCCTGCCCAACACCGTGCTGTTCGCCGCCGCCTGCGTGGTGCTCACCGTCGTCCTCGGCACCCTGGTGGCGCTGCTCCTCCAGCGCCTCGGCCCCTTCTGGCGCAACCTCACCGCCGGCACGATCATGATGGCCTGGGCCATGCCCGCCGTCACCGGGACGTACGTGTGGATCTGGCTGTTCGACCCGCTGAACGGCGCCGTCGTCCAGAGCCTCGGCGGGCTCGGCCTCCTCGACCCGGCCGCCACCAACTGGTTCACCGGACGGTTCAGCTTCTACGCCATCGCCACGCTCAACGTCGTCCACCACGGCTTCCCGTTCGTCGCCGTCACCGTCTACGCCGGACTCCTCACCATCCCCCGCGAACTGACCGAGGCCGGCATCGTCGACGGCGCAGGCGCCTGGCAGCGCTTCTGGACGATCACCGTGCCGTCCATCAAGCCCGTCTTCCTCGTGGTGGTCATCCTCTCCACCATCTGGGACTTCAAGGTCTTCGTGCAGCTCTACCTCATGCCCGGCGGCAACGGCGCCAACCCGCAGGTGCTCAACCTCGGCGTGTGGTCCTACGTCGAGTCCTTCGCCCAGCGCCAGTACGGCATGGGCGCCGCCATCGCCGTCCTCCTCACGCTGCTCCTCCTGGGCATCACGGTCGGCTACGTGCGCGCGCTCTTCTCCGAAAGCAGTGGTGAGAAGGGAGACCGCCTGTGACCGCGAACCCGGCGCGTCCGGTCAGCCCGACCCGCCCCGGCCGCCCCGGCCGCGTCGGGACGGCCGTCGCCACCGCCGCCCTGCTCGCCTTCACCGTCTTGCCCGTCTACTGGATGGTGACCTCCGCCCTCGACCCCGGCGCCAACACCCGGGGCGCCGACCCGCTGCCCTCCGGCGTCACCTGGGACCACTTCCGCTTCGTCCTCGACGAGGGCGGCTTCGGCCGCTTCCTGCTCAACTCGGCCCTCGTCGGCGCCGGGACGATCCTCCTCGCCGGGCTCCTCGCCCTGCTGGCCGCCGTCGCCGTCGCCCGGCACACCTTCCGGCTCCGCACGGCCGTCCTCGTCATGGTGCTCATCGTCCAGATGGTGCCGCTGGAGGCCCTCGTCATCCCGCTGTTCGTGCAGATGCGCAACCTCCAGATGCTCAACAGCCTCCTCGGCCTGACCGTCGTCTACCTGGCGTTCTCGCTGCCGTTCGCGATCTGGATGCTGCGCGGCTTCGTGGCGGCCGTCCCGCAGGAGGTGGAGGAGGCCGCCTACCTCGACGGCTGCACGTGGCCGCGCATGTTCCGCTCGGTGCTGCTGCCCCTGGTCGCCCCCGGCCTGGTCGCGACCAGCGTCTTCTCCTTCATCGTCGCCTGGAACGAGTTCGTCTTCGCCTTCACCTTCCTCCAGGACGACGCCAAGTTCACCGCCGCCGTCGGGCTCCACCGCTTCTTCGGCCAGCACGGCAACGACTGGGGACCGGTCATGGCCGGCTCCACCCTCATCACCCTGCCCGTCCTCGTCTTCTTCGTGCTCGCCCAGCGCCGCCTGTCCGGCGGGCTCGCGGCGGGCGCCGTCAAGGGCTGAACACCGACGGCCGCACTACAGTTGACGGCGTGACCGCTGACCGAGTCGAACGCGGCTTCCCGCACCTGGACACCGTGCGCGCGGCGCTCACCGCGCTCTACCGCCGCCTGTCCGCCGACGGCGTCGCCCAGTTCGACGCCGGCCTGCCACCGGCGGACGTCGCCATCGACGCCGACGAGGAGCTGTACACCGCCGTGCAGCGGGTGGCCGCCGCGATCGTCGCCCAGCTCCACCTGCCGCAGGCCCGGATGATCGTCGGATTCCGCGACATGGAGCACGCGGCGACCGTCGAGCTCGAAGCCGGACCCGAGTACTTCATCGAGCTGAACTCCCGCTTCAAGCAGCACCGCCGCGACATCGGCGCCGCCCTCGCGCACGAGATCACGCACGTCGCCCTGCACCGGCTCGACCTCACCTTCCCCGGCACCCGCGACAACGAGATCCTCACCGACACCGTCACCACCTACCTCGGCGCGGGCTGGCTGCTGCTCGACGCCTTCCGCCAGGACGCCGTCTCCTCCCAGAAGCTCGGCTACCTCACCCCCGAGGAGTTCGGCTACGTCCTCGCCAAACGCGCCGCCGTCTTCGCCGAGGACCCCGCGCCCTGGTTCACCAGCCCCCAGGCGTACGACGCGTACACGGCCGGCCGCAAGGAGGCCGAGGCCGACGCCCGCCGCCCCCCGCTCGCCGCCGCCGGCCGGCTGGCCCGGCACCGCTACGCCCACGACCGCCGGCGCGGCCGGGCCCCCTCCGGCGCGCCCTACGCCTTCACCCCCGACGCCCCGCCGCGCGTCTCCTTCGCCTGCCCCACCTGCTTCCAGCAGCTGCGCCTGCCCACCGGACGCGGGCCCCTGCGCGCCCGCTGCGCGGTCTGCGGCGCGGAACTGGCCTGCGAGACCTGACCCCGCCGGGCGTCGGACACGTGCGCCCGCCGCGCGTGCGGCAGGCGCCCCGCGGCCGGTGGTCACGGTGGCGGCCTGCGACCCGTGGGCGTGCCGTCGTCCCCCTCCCCCCGCTCCGGGGGGCTCGTGCGGAGGGGGTCCTCCAGGGGCGCGCCCAGTTCGCCCTCCATCGCGTCGATGACCCATTGGACGTCGTCGGCGTAGCGGGTACGGGTCGAGCCCAGATCCTCGGGGGCGGGTCCCGGCGGAAAGCCGTGCGGGTGATCCGGCGGAAGCCCCCGACGCAGCCAGTAGGGGGCGAAGTACGCCCGCCCGCGTGCCGCCGCACGGGCCACCGCGTCGTGCAGCCCCGCCTCGCCCGCGGCCGCGAAGCACGCCTCGGCACGGGCGACCGTGGACCTGAGCACGGAGTGCGAGTAGGCGCTGGGCGCCTGTCGGAGCAACTCCTGCCGGATCTGGTAGACGAACGCGTGCAGCACGGCTCGTGTGTGGAGGTCGAACGCGTCGTCCGGCCGTCCTTCCCGCCACGCCAGCTCCGCGTACAGGGTGATGAGGTAGACGAGGAGTTCCCGGTCCCCGTCCTCCTCGACGCGCTCCTGGAGCCCGGCGGCGAGAGCGCGCGCGTGGGCCGGGTCGGCCTCCACCCACAGGGTGGCCTCGGCCCAACGGGCCCACGTGGCGATCCAGTGGGAGGCGGGCTCGGTGCAGGTGCGGGCGCACGCCCGGTACCACGCCGCCGCCCGGGTGCGGGAGCCGTCCGAGCCGTCGCTGCCGTACCAGGCGATGTCGCCCCGCAGAAAGCAGGTGATGGCGTGGACGCGCCGCAGGTCGGGATCGGTGGGATCGCTCTCACGCCGGAGTTCCAGCTTCGCGCAGAGCTTGTTCAGCGCGACTCCGGCCTCCGCCCAGCGCGCGACGTCCCGGCCGGGGATCTGGTTGCCCTGCCCGGGTACGTAGCTCGTGCGGAAGTCGGCGAGCCAGTCGACCCACTCCAGGTCCAGTCGAGCGGGGAGGGCGCGGTAGGCGGCGAGCAGTTCGCCGCAGTAGGTCGAGGGGATCTCGGCGTCCCACCACCAGAAGGCGTCCAGGAAGAGCCGGATCATCGCGTTGCGGACCGAGGGGAAGTCGCGGCGGTCGAGTCGGGCGGCGTGGTGCAGCCACTCCAGGGACTCGCGCTGCCACGCCGGGTCCTCGTGGCGCTGACCATCGGCGTACGCGGCCCGGTCGTCGAAGTTGAGCACCCCGCGGTAGTACCGCTCGACGGCCGCGTGCAGCTGCTGGTGGCGGCTGGGCTCCTCGGCCGCCAGGAGCCGTTCGGCGTTCTCCCGCAGGTAGTCGTGCAGGCGCCAGCCCTCGTCGGGGTCGTCGTCGAACAGCGTGGTGAACGCGCGTTGGGTGAGCCAGTCGTGGAGTCGGCCCGCGTCCTCTTCGAGGACCCCCTGCTCCCGGAGGACGGCGGCCAGGAGCGGGAGACGGCAGCGTCGCATGACGACCAGCTGGTCGAACAGCTCCACGGGCCGCCCCAGGAGCGCCCGGGCCGAACGGTCCACGTGGTCGCGGACGGTGGCGATGGCGCCCGCCGCTCCCCAGTGGGGGTCCGCGCCGGTCAGCAGCGAGCGGATGGTCGCGGGGTCCCGCTCGCCGTGGTCGGCCGCCGCCAGGATCTCGCAGCAGGTGACGACAGCGATCGGGTGCCCCCGGGTCACTTCGTAGACGGTGGCCGCCGCCCGTTCCGCCCGGTGGCTCGGCCAGCCGACGGCCACCAGGGCGCTCACGGCGTGCGCGGAGCACTCCGCGGCGGTCATCCGCGTCAGCCGTATCACCCGTTCCCGCTCGGCGACGGCCCCCCGCCCCGGAGCGGGACGCGCTGCGCGGATGACGAAGGCCCGGGAGACTCCCGCGAGCACCCGGGTCAGCCACGGTTCCACGCTCGTTCCACGGAGGGTGTGCACGTCGTCCACCACGATCGCCAGCGGTATGTGCTCGGGGACGCCGCGCAGTGCGGTGATCAGATTGTCGCCCATGCGGTCGATGTCGGTCATCAGCTGGGCGGTCTGGTCGGCCGTCGGTGCGATCGAGCCCGATCCCGAGACCACGACGCCGGTCGAGTTCCGCACGACGATGGTGGTGCCGGCCTCGCCCAACAGAGGGCCGGGCGCTTCGGTGACGCGGGCGGCCTCGACCCGGGAGCGCAGCTCGGCCCGGGCGTCCGCGGCCCCTGCCGTCGACTCACGGTCGGCGCGCCCGGCGCGCGGGGAGAAGGCCCGGGTCCGCGCGATGTCGTCGCCCATCGCGCTGATCAGCAGCCGGCAGGCGGCCTTGTCCGCCATGAGACGTGCGAGACCGCCCGAGGTGTCGTCCGCACCGTAGGCGGGTTCGGACGCGGTGACGAACAGGGTCAGGTAGCCGAGCCCGTTGAGGGCCGCAGCGGCCTGCGAGAGCAGGAGTGTCTTGCCGCAGCCGCTGTCGGCGACGACGTGGAACCTGGCCGGGCGACCGGACTCGGCCGCGGCGAGGAGCGTCCGCAGGTGGGGGGCCAGGGCCGCGGGGACGCCATCCGCCACGGGCACGTCGTCACCGCCCCGTGGATCACGATCCTCCGGGCGGCTCGGGGGCGTCGGCGCCCTCCCTTCCTTTGGGGGGCGAGAGACCGTCGGCGGAGCCGATGTTCCCCGATCCCGTGATGCGAACACCCTTCGCACGACGGACCGTAACGTGCGTACGACGCTGCGCCTCGCCTCTGCCACGGATACTCCCCGTATCGTCGATCGACACGTCACGACTCCCCCGGACCGAGAGCCGTGTCCGGTCCCGTCCGCGCGGATCACGGCGCGGACGGGACCGGGTCGCCAGCCAGCTGAGCGTCGTCAGGGTGTAGACGGCCAGCAACAGCCAGCCGTAGGTGGCGAAGGCCGAGCCCAGGAACTGCACCACCGTGCTGAGCAGCAACAGGGTCCCGAAACCCCACAGCAGCAGAGGTTCCCGGGTGAGCCCGTTGACGACACGGCCCAGCAGGCGGATTCCCCAGAGAGGTTCGGCGGAAAAGGCTTCGGAGGATGAGGGAGAGATGTTCTCGGGCGGGGGTTCGAGACCGGCCATGAGTGCTTCCGCCTCTCGCCGTTGCGCTGATGATTTGACAGTACGTCAGAATCACGCCATTGAGGAGTGCTCCCCGGAAGTCCTCACTTCTTGTGGGCGTCGGCGGGCTGTGCCATCGTGTCTCCATTTCCAGAAGTGGGGGAGCGACCCATGCAGGTGCCCCGAAGTCAGCGCATCACTCACATCGCCGCCCCCGGAGCCGAACTCGACCGCATCTACCAGGAGATCCTCAAACCGTCGTTCACGGCCGATGAACTGGGCGATCCCGCGCAACTGCGAAAACTCGTGAACGTCGGGTCGGCGACCGTCTTCGCCAGCCACGCCCCGGACGGCAGACCGCTGGGAACCGCGATCGGTGAGTGGGACGCGAAGCGGCGGGTCGTGCTCCTGTCCTGGCTGGCGGTGCGGCCGGGCCTGCGCGGCTCCGGCACCGGCGGGGCGCTGCTCCGGGAGGCGCTGCGCCACTGGATCACGTGGTACGACCCGTGCCTCGTGCTGGCCGAGGTGTCCGACCCCCTGGGGCGCTCTGCGAACCCGGCCGCCGGGTCGACGGTGGATCACGGTGACGCGGCGGCACGGCTCCGGTTCTACCTGCGCCTGGGCGGACGCGTGCTCGACCTCCCCTACTTCCAGCCCGCTCTCGGTCCCGGGCTGGCCCGGGTGGAGGACGAGTTGCTGCTCGTCCTCCACGCACATGCCGAATTCGCCGGTGCCGCCCCGGAAACGATCGACGCGGCCGTGCTGCGGGGCTACATCGAGGACTACCTGCGCGAATGCGAGGGCTCGGTCGGTGACGACTCCGCCACGGCTCGTCTGCTGGAGGCACTGGACCGCCCCCGCGGGATTCCCTGGACCACCGGATCGGAGATCGGCGATCACTCCTTCGGAGCGCCCGGCGGTCGTTCGTGATGTCCGCGACGCGTTTCGGAACGCCGTGCGCCCCACCTCATCGGGATTCTGCTCTCTCGGCTGAGACGGAAAGATACTGCTGATAACAAGAGTGGCCGGAGAAAGGGAAGAAACACTTCTGCCCGAGGTCGGTGTGGCGTGCTCCGGCCCTAGCACGGCGGAACACCTCGTCGCACTCCCGGGGGTCACCGTGCTCGACCTGGACCTCGCGGCTGCCTTGGCCGTGTCCCGGCACGCCACCTGGGCGGCCGCCCATTGCCGGTACGCGGCCCAGCCGACGCAGGAACGCCCCGACGGGGCGGTCGTCGCCACCGTCGCTCCCGGCCGGTGGGTCGGCGAACCCGTCCGCGTCCTCGACCTCACGCCGTGACCTGGCCCCGAGCGCGTCAGACGTGTGCGTCGGTTGCGAGTGCGGTGAAGGCGGTCCATGCGGCGGGGGAGATGGTGAGGTGGCCGCGTGGGGTGTCTTTTGAGTCCCGGACGTGGACGGCGTCGTGCCCGGTGGCGACTTCGACGCAGTTGTCGCCGGAGCTGCCGCTGTAGCTGCTTTTGGTCCAGGCCAGTTCCGTGCTACTCATAGCGCTCCTCGCATCTGCTCCAGCAGGCTTGCTGTGGCTTCGCGGCCGAGGGCCTGCGACCGTAGCTTGCCATAGCGCTGAAGCATCGCGCTGACATCGCCGGGGTTCGTGATGAGAACGCTGGACTGCTGACCTTCGACGTACCCGACCCACTCATGGCGCGAGGTCTCGGCCAGGTACATGAGACCGTCGATGCCCGCGTGATCGTACTGACGAAGCGGCATTACCTGGACCTCGACGTTGCGCCTTACACCTGCTTCCAGGAGCTGCTCAAGCAGCATGCGCTGCACGCTTGGGCCTCCCATCTGCCGTTCCAAGAGAGCCTGCTCGATGATGAAACTGAAGGCTGTGTGCGGCAGTTCGGTCAGAAGCTTTTGTCGCTCCAGTCGGGTCGCGACCTGGCGCTCTACCTGCTCCTCCGACAGGGGCGGAAGGCGGCGCTCGAACGCGGCGCGGATGTAGGACTCAGGCTGCAACAGTCCCGGAATGGCTCGGCACTCGTACGTGTACAGCGAGATCGCTTCTTCCTCGATGCCCGCCCACTGGCGGAACCAGGACGCCAGGCCCGCCTTGCGGGTCAGGCTCTTGGCGGCGGCCGCGAGGACCCTGGCGGCGGAGGGGCCCAGCACCGCTTCCACGCGGTCGAGCAGGTCTCTCGGCGGAAAGCGCTTGCCCTGCTCGATCTTGGCGATGTACGCCACCGAGTACTGGACCAGGGGAGCGAACTGCTCCTGTGTGAGCCGGGCTTCGTCCCGGAGCGCCTTGAGGACCGCGCCGAAGGTCTTGAGGCTGTCCGACAGTTCCGGCTCACCGCCGTTGCCGCAACCTCCGCCCGCACCGCCGTTGTCCGTCGCCATCGCAGCCGCCTTCCCCTGTGCCGGTCCCCGTTGCGTGCTGTACCGTGCGTCGCCCGTGCTGCGTCACGCACGACTGATCCATGGTCACGCACAGTGATGCGCCCAGTCCAGCGGGTGAACCGATACAAGCGATTCTGTATGGGTGCTGGACCTGCCGACGGGGCGTCATCCCGCAGCAGCATCAACCGCATGCAAGCCCCTCACACGCCCAGCTCTCCCTCGGTCCGCAGCTTCGCGCAGCGCTTCTCGGCGACTCGGCGGGGTGCACGTCTCGCCCGTCTGCTGGTCGCGCATCAGCTCACCGCGTGGGGACACCCGTACGGCACGCCGCCGCACGACGCGGTCGCGCTCGTCGTCGGTGAACTCGCCGCGAACGCCGCCTTGCACGGCCGTGTTCCGGGGCGGGACTTCGCGCTGCACCTGACCTGGGACGCCCGTGACGGCGTGATCCGGGTCGAGGTGTCGGACACGCACCCGGCTCAGCCGACGCGCGTCGTGCCGGTGTCGGACGCGGACCATGGCCGGGGGTTGGTCCTCATCGAGGCGTTCGCCACCCGCTGGGGCGTGCGCGACCGTGTCGGCCCCGGCAAGACCGTGTGGGCCGAGTGCGCGCTCCCGAACCGCCCGGACCCGCTCTGACGCGGGTCCACCGGCGGATCCGCTCCGGTCAGTTCTCCTCCGGCATGGGCGCCGGGTCGGCGTCCCTCATGCGCTCCTCCGTCCAGTACTCCTCCACGTCTGAGGGGTGCTCCCGGACCTCGGAGGTCGAGGTGTCCCCGGGCGGGGCGGGTGTGGGGTCGGGGGACTGGCCGACGCGCAGGGCTACGACCGTCGCGACGGCTCCGGCCACGCCGATGATGAGAACGAGCTTGCGCTGTGCGGAACGTTTCACGATGCCGGCCTCCCGGAAGACGTGACACTGCGGGCGGCGCCCGCCCACTCAGCCTAACCACGGCCGCGCGGCGGGCGCCTCCACCGCGTGGCTAGGTGGCCGAACCCTGGTCGTCGAACATCTGCTTGACGCTGTCCCCGAAGTACGGGCTCTTGTTCCAGCCGTCGCTGTTGACGGTGCTGGTGACCCCATTGGTGTAGCCGAGTCCGGAGGCGTCGTCGAACTTGCGCATCCACGGGCCGCCGCTGGATCCGCCCCCGAAGTCACATCGAAGCTGGATCTTGCCGTCGAAGACGCTGACGCGCTCCGTTGTGCCGGTGCAGTACCACTGCCTCTGTCCGTTGTCCCGGTCCCCGGGATAGCCGTTGACGGTCACGTCCTGCTCGCGGGAGTAGTTGTAGCTCAGCCCGTTTCCACCGGTCACGTTGACGAGCTTGTCGCCGTCGCGCGGCCACGTGGTCACCATCGCGACGTCCCAGTCGAGGTCGCTGTTGTTGATCCAGCCGTTGAACGCCCGGAACTCCTTCGCCGCGAAGGTTCCGTAGGGGCGGTTTCCGTCCCGGTACCTGGGCACGTAGGCCCAGTTGCGCATCCAGTCACCGCCGTCACCGCCGTGCACACAATGACCTGCCGTGATGACCATCTGCTTCGACGCGCTGTTCAGCGCGCTGGCCGAACAGACGTAGTCACGTCCGTCGGAAGGGTCGGTGAAGAACACCTTGCCGGCGACGGACGTCTCGTAGAGAGCCGTCCGAATCTCACCGGAGGCAGGCGCGGCAGGCGGGGTGGAACCGGCGGTGCCGGATGCTTGAGGCTCCTGCCGCCTCTCGTGGCCGGATTCGCCGTGGCCCGCGGCGTCGACGGACACCGGGCGGGCGTCGCGCATCCGCTCCGGCGTCCAGTAGTGCTCGACCGCTTCGCCGCCCGACGTCGAGTTCACCCGGGCGCCCTCGCTCGTCGCCGCGAGCGAAGTCGTGGTCGCTCCCGGCGTGGACGGCTTCGTCTCAGCCGGAGGAGTGTGTGCGAAAGCGGAACTCGTGGCGACCACGAGCAGGGTCACGGCAGTGGATAAGCCCCACACCGTACGTCTGTACAGGGTCACTGTGATGTCGCCCCCTCAGTCATGGAAGACGCGCTGCGCCTTGACTCGGCGAGGCTAGGTTCGCGCGAAGGAATGCGGGAAGACCGCCGAGGACACTCGTGCGGTGACAACCGGGCGGAGTGGATTCCGATTCGCGTCAGGCTGTCGGCAGCAAGGGGAAGGGCCACCGCCTCTCCCCGGGAGCGGCACCGACGCACTCGCTTCCGGTTCCCACCTCCGCGTGGCGTATGTCACAGCCACGCGTCCGCGACTGGGCGGCGGGACGGGGGGCTCGGGGTCGATGTGAGCCAGCGGTCGGCGGGGCCCCTAGCCTGTGGCGCATGGGCGGGAGTTCGGGTGGGGCGCTGGACGCGGGGACGGCGCGGTCGGTGCGGGAGCTGTTGCGCGGCCACCGGGCCGAGCGGCGGCTTGAGGACGCGTACCGGGCCGCCGTCGGGCTGGGGCTCGACCCGCCGTCGGTGGAGCAGTTGCGGGGGCGGCGGCGCGCCCGGGGCGTGAGCCAGCAGCAGGTGGCCACGCTCCTGCGGTACACCGAACGCCGGTACTGGGAGTGGGAGTCGGGCCGGGAGCGGATGCCCGTCGCCGTGGCGCAGCGTGTGATCGCCCTGCTGGGGGTGGACGACCGGGCGGCGCGGTGGCTGCTGGAACTGCTGCATCCGGCGCCCGTTCCCGTCGGGGAGCCCGACCCGGTGTGGCGCGCGCTGCCGCACATGGTGCCCGCGCCCGCCTACCTGGCGACGGTGACCACCTGGGAGGTCGTCACCGCCAACGACGCCTACCACGAGCTGTTCCCCTGGGCGGCGCCGTGGGCGGCCCGGCCCGAACCGAGCATCGTGCGGGCGGTGCTGCTGCGGCCGGAGGCGCGCGAGGTGCTGCTGCGGTGGCGGGAGGACTGGGCCGTGCCGCTGGTCAACATCGTCTGGTCGACGTACCAGGTGCACCGCGACGATCCGGCGCTGCGGGCGCTGGTGGAGGAGCTGCGCGGCTCCCCGGAGAGCGCCGCGCTGTGGGCGTCGCGGGAGGCGCGCGTCGCGGCCCCG
This sequence comes from Streptomyces chumphonensis, assembly GCF_014779715.1. Lineage (GTDB taxonomy): Bacteria > Actinomycetota > Actinomycetes > Streptomycetales > Streptomycetaceae > Streptomyces > Streptomyces chumphonensis. Next base: position 279,564 of record NZ_JACXYU010000001.1, on the reverse strand, counting down.
GCCCTGCACCAGGGGATGGACCGGCGCGGGGTGCGGCACCCCGTCAAGGGGGAGATGGAGGTCGTGACGCTGGTGAGCCGCCCGGAGACGCTGCGCTCCTGCCGGATGGTGGTGCTCGCCCCGGCCGAGTGGGGTGAGCGGGCGCGGCGGTGGGAGGCGCTGCGCCCGTCGCTTCACGGGTGAGCGCCGAGCGCGGTGAGCGTCCGGTGGATGAGGGCGGGGCCCTCCCGGTGGCGCCCGGTGGCGAGGAGTTCGCCGAGCAGCATGCTGGTGTCGGCCACGAGCCGCACACGGGGTCGGCGGCGTTCGGCGTAGGCGGCGAGCGCGCCGTTCACGTCGTGCTCGCCCGAGGTCAGGACGTCGGCGAGTACCTGGGCGTCCTCCAGGCACATGGCCGCGCCCTGGGCGAGGGTGGGCGGCATGCAGTGGGCGGCGTCCCCGGCGAGCGCGAGGCGGCCGGACGCCCAGCGCCGGGCCTGGTAGTGGGTGAACGCCGTGTGGTGGATCTCCGCGCCCGCGAGATGGCGGCGGATCTCCGCCCACACGGGACCGCCGTAGCGTGCGGCCAGCCGCAGCACCCGGTCGGTGTACTCCGCGCGGTGCGGCGCCTCGCCGGTCCTGGGGGCGTCGGTGACGAACATCGTGTAGGCGAGGTCGTCGCCCATGGGGGCGTACCCGGCGATGTGCGCGGCTCCGCCGTAGGCCAGGCAGGTGCGCGTGACGTCGGCCGGTCGGGGCACCAGGGCCCGCCACACGGCCCACCCGGTGGGCTGCGGCGCGCCGGGGTCGACCAGGTGGCGCAGGGCGGAGTGCGCGCCGTCGGCGGCGATGACGACGTCGGCGCGCAGCCGCTCCCCGTCCTCCAGTACCGCCGTGGCCGCCGTGGCCGCCGCGGCGTCCGGTCCGTCCTGCTCGACGTGGCGGACCCGCCGTCCGAGGTGGGTCCGCACGCCGGCGGCCGTCACCGCGTCCCGCAGGATGCGCTGGAGGCGCGGGCGGGTGATGCCGCACGTCGGCGGCAGGTCCGGGCCGCCGCTGCGCAGGTCCGGCTGCTCGGCGAGGACGGTGCCGTCGGGGCGGAGGACGGCGAGGGAGTCGAACGGCGTCCCCGCCGCGAGGACGGCGTCGCAGACCCCCGCCGCGCGCAGCACCCGCAGCGCGTTGCCGTGCAGCAGCACGCCGGTGCCGAGCGCCCCGAAGTCCGGCCGCGCCTCGACGAGGTCCACCCGCACCCCGCGCCGTGCGAGCAGCACCGCGGCGCAGGCCCCGGTCGTCCCGCCGCCCGCGATCACCGCGCTCGCCATGCCCATGCGGCCGACGGTATCGGGGCTCGGCCGGGGTTCGGTCGTGCGGTGCCCGACGCCTCGTCGACCGGTGGTCGCGGGCCCCGGCGCGTCCGCCCGGTTTCCAGAAGCGTTTCTTCCGGAAGCAGGGCGACGGTGCCGGGGCCCGTCGGGTCCGGTGGGATGGGGACCGGTCAGCGGACCGCGTTTCACCGGGGGTGCGGCGCGTCCGCCGGCCCGGGCCGTGTGCCCGCGCCACCGCGCCCGTTCCGGGTCACGCCCTCCCCCGTTGGGCGTGGAAACGGGCGCTGGTGGCAGGGCGCCGCCCGGCGTCCCCTGCCTCCGGGGGAGGGGAGGGCACGGGGCGCGCGGTCGGCCCGGTGACGGGACCGGCCCGCGGTGCCGTTCAGCGTGTGGACGGCACCGCCCGCCGCCGCCCGCGGCCGTCTAAGGTCTGACCGCATGAGCGACAGCACCATCGACCCCGCCGTGCAGGCCGAGCTGGACCGGTTGCGGGAGAGCATCGACAACATCGACGCGGCCGTCGTCCACATGATCGCCGAGCGGTTCAAGTGCACCCAGCAGGTCGGTCGGCTCAAGGCGACGCACCGGCTGCCGCCGGCCGACCCGGGGCGGGAGGCCCGGCAGATCGCCCGGCTGCGGCAGCTCGCGGAGAACGCCAAGCTGGACCCGGCGTTCGCGGAGAAGCTGCTGAACTTCATCATCGCCGAGGTCATCCGCCACCACGAGACGCTGGCGGGCGGCCCGGAGGACGGGATGTAGCGGGCGTCAGCGGGGGAGTTCGGCCTCGATGAGGTCGGCCGCGTGCGGGGCGCCGCCCTCGTGGGCCATGTCGGCGTGGAGTGCGGCGAAGCGGTCGGCGACGGCGGGGTCGGTGGTCAGCTCGGTGGCGGCGGCGCGCAGGGCGTCGGCCGTCGCGTCGTCGGTGTCCACGCGACGGGCCACGCCGAGGCCCGCCAGCATGTCGGCGTTGGCGAACTGGTCCGCCGCCTGCGGTACGGCGATCATCGGCACGCCGCAGGCCAGTCCCTCCTGGCTGCCGCCCATGCCCGCGTGGGTGACGAACAGGTCGGCCTGCCGGAGGACGCGCAGCTGCGGTACCCAGCGGTGCACCTCCACGTTGGCCGGGAGGGGGCCGAGCGCGGCCTCGTCGACGTGCTTGCCGATCTGCAGGACCAGGTGCCATCCCGGCCGCCCGCCGAACGCGGCGAGGCAGGCCCGGTAGAACGCGGGCCGGTCGGTGAAGGTGGAGCCGAGGGAGACGAGCACGACGCGTTCGGCGCCGGCCGGGCGTGTCCAGTCGCCCTGGTGGGCGCGGTCCCCCTGGCAGCTGCCGGTGAAGGTGTGGACGGCCGGGTCGACCCGGTCGGCGTTCGGCTGGAGTGCGCGGGGGATGAGGACGACGGAGCGCCGGGGCCGGGCGGTGAACCGTTCGGGGTCGGTGCCCTCCAGGCCGTGCTCGGCGAGCCACTGCCGGAAGCGCGCGAAGTAGGCGATGCCGCGCGGTGAGGTGCGCAGCGGCGCGAGCATCGGCTCGGCGACCTCCTCCTCGTACCCCTCCCAGGCCACCATGGTGGGGGAGAGCTGCACGGCCGGGACGCCCCAGCGGTGGGCGAGGACGGGGGCCGGGTAGGCGGCGATGTCGTACAGGACGAGGTCGGGCTCGTCGCCCGCGTAGGCGGCGGCGAGCTGGGGGAGGGCCTGGATCGCGTCGTCGAGGAACGGCTCCAGGTTGTCGATCAGCTCCTCGCCCCACGCCTCGGGTCTGTCGTCGGTGGGGAGGGTGGACGTCCAGGGGCGGATCTCGGCGCCGACGGCGGTCACGCTGTCGGCGAACTCGGCGGGGACGGCGTAGGTGACGCGGTGGCCCCGGGCGACGAGCTCGCGCAGCACCTCCAGGCCGGGGTGGACGTGGCCGGCGGCCGGAATGCTGAACATGGCGATGTGGGCGGGGCGTTGGGTGGGCATGTCGACGAGGCTAGACGATACGCACCGTCTCGTGCAACCGGCCGACCGTCCCCCGCCCCGCGGACACGGTGTCGGCCACCCGCCCCCGCGACGCCGAAGTGGGCCGAATCCGCGTGGGCGCCGTCCGCTCCGTAAGGCACGATGTGGCCATGTCCGTACTGACGCGCGACGAAGCGCAGGCCCGAGCAGCCCTCCTCGACGTCCACCGTTACACCGTCGACCTCGACGTCACCCGGGGTGAGGAGGTGTTCGGCGCCACCACGGTCATCCGCTTCACCGCGCGCCGCGCGGGCGACACGTTCGTGGAGTTGCGGCCGCACACCCTGCACACGGCCACCCTCGACGGCGCCCCCCTGCCCGCCGGCGCCCACGCGGACGGCCGCATCGCCCTGACCGGTCTCGACGCGGGCGAGCACGAGCTGCGCGTCGTCGCCGACATGCCCTACTCGCACACCGGTGAGGGCATGCACCGCTTCACCGACCCGGCCGACGGCCTCACCTACCTCTACACCCAGTGCTGCCAGTCCGACGCCCCGCTGGTCTTCGCCTGCTTCGACCAGCCCGACCTCAAGGCCGAGTTCGCCGTCACCGTCACCGCCCCCGAGGCGTGGACGGTGCTGGGCAACGGCATCGCCACCCGCGACGCCGCCCGCCCCGGACGCTGGACGTGCACCACGACCCCGCCCATCAGCACCTACCTCATGGCCGTCGCCGCCGGGCCCTACCACTCCGTGCACACCGAGCACGCCGGGCTGCCCTTCGGGCTGCACGTGCGCCGCTCCCTGGCCGACCACCTCGACGCCGACACCGAGGAACTCCTCGCCGTCAGCCGCCGCTGCTTCGACCGCTACCACGAACTGTTCGACGAGCCCTACCCGTTCGACTCCTACGACCAGGCGTTCGTCCCCGAGTTCAACGCCGGGGCCATGGAGAACCCCGGGCTGGTCACCTTCCGCGACGAGTTCGTCTTCCGCTCCGCCGTCACCGACACCCAGCGCCAGATCCGCGGCATGGTCATCGCCCACGAGATGGCCCACATGTGGTTCGGCGACCTCGTCACCCTGCGCTGGTGGGACGACATCTGGCTGAACGAGTCCTTCGCCGAGTACATGGGCTACCAGGTCCTCGCCGAGTCCACCCGCTGGGCGGACACCTGGACGGACTTCGCCGTCGCCCGCAAGAGCTGGGGCTACGACGCCGACCAGCGCCCCTCCACGCACCCCGTCGCCCCCGACCCCGAGGCCGTCCCCGACACCGCCTCCGCCCGGCTCAACTTCGACGGCATCTCCTACGCCAAGGGCGCCTCCGCCCTGCGCCAGCTCGTCACCTGGCTGGGCCCCGCCGACTTCCTCGCCGGCATCAACGCCCACTTCGCCGCCCACCGCTTCGGCAACGCCACCCTGGCCGACTTCCTCAACTCCCTCGCCGGAGCCTCCGACAAGGACGTCCACGCCTGGGCCGAGCGCTGGCTGCGCACCAGCGGCGTCGACACCCTCGTGCCCGCCGTCGGCGACGCCGCCCCCGACCGGTGGCGCCTGGACATCCGCCACGACGGCACCCGCCCGCACCGGCTCCTCGTCGGCGTCTACGACCGCGCCGAGGCCGAGCCCGGCCAGCTCGTGCTGCGCGAACGCCCCCACGTCGACGTCCCGCAGGACCCGGGCACCACCACCGTCGACCGGCCCGGCCCCCGCCCCGACCTGGTGCTCCTCAACGACGGCGACCTCACCTACGCCAAGATCCGGCTCGACGCCGCCTCCTGGGACACCGTGCGCGCCGCGCTCTCCGGCCTGCCCGACCCGCTCTCCCGCGCCGTCGTGTGGAACGCCGCCCGCGACATGGTGCGCGACGGCGAACTCCCGCCGCGGGAATACCTCGACGCCGCCCGCGCCCACCTCCCGCACGAGACGGACAACGCCGTCGTGCAGACCGTCCTCGCCTTCGCCCGCTCCGAGGTCGCCGACCGGCTGCTGCCCGCCGGACGCCGCCCCGAGGCGCTCGCCACCCTGCACGCCCTGTGCCGCGAGCTGCTGGCCAAGACGGCCGACGGCTCCGACCCCGGCCTGCGGCTCACCGCCGTCCGCGCCGCCATCGCCACCACCACCGACCCCACCGCGTGCTCCCGGTGGATGGCCGAGGGCACCGTCCCCGGCGGCCCGTCCCTCGACCCGGAACTGCGCTGGCAGATCCTCCACCGGCTCGCCGTCCTCGGCGCCGTGGGGGAGGAGGAGATCCACGCCGAGGCCGAGCGGGACGCCAGCGCGACCGGCCGGGAGGGCGCCGCCCGCTGCCGGGCCGCCCTGCCGACGGCCGAGGCCAAGGCGGCGGCCTGGGACGCCCTGTTCGGCCCCGGCGACGAACTGTCCAACTACCTGTTCAACGCCACCGCCCAGGGCTTCTGGCACGCCGAGCACGCCGACCTCGTCCGCCCCTACGCCGACCGGTACTTCGACGACGCCGTCGCGCTCGCCGCCCGCCGGGGCCCCTCGCTCGCCCACTTCGCCGCCGGGGCCGCCTTCCCGCGCACCCTGGTCGAGCCGCACGTCCTCGCCCTGGGCGAGCGGTGCCTGGCGCAGAGCGAGCCCGACCCCGCCCTGCGCCGCCCGCTGGCCGACGCACTGGACGACCTGGCCCGCGCCCTCCGCGTCCGCGAGGCCGCGGCGGACGGCTGACCGCCCGGCCCGCCCGGTGACGTGGCCGGGGTGGGCCGGAGCCTCCACGGCACCGGCCCACCCCGGCCGCACCCCGCCACCCGCCGAACGGACCACGCGGTGCGCCCGCTCAGGTGCGCCGCGGGGACACGCGTCACCGCCCGTCCCTTGCGGAACGGAACCGACCGCAACGCGGGAGAAGCTGGTGATGAGTGCCCCCGCAGGCACCGCCACCCCCTCCACCGACGGGAGGCGAGCCGTCATGGCCCGCGACATCCAGATCACCTTCGACTGCGCCGACCCGGCCGCACTGGCCGCGTTCTGGACCGAAGCGCTCGGCTACCGCCTCCAGGAACCGCCCGGCGGCTTCGCCACCTGGGAGCAGGCCCTGGAGGCGATGGGCGTACCACCGGAGCGGCGCAACGACGCCTCGGCCGTGGTCGACCCCGACGGCGCCGGGCCCCGGCTGTTCTTCCAGCGCGTCCCCGAGGGCAAGCAGGTCAAGAACCGCGTGCACCTCGACCTACGGGCCGCCCCCGGGCTCCAGGGCGAGGCCCGGATGGCGGCCCTGGAGGCCGAGGCCGAACGGCTCGCCGGGCGCGGCGCCATCCGGCTCCAGCGGCATGAGCCGTCCCCGCCGCTCGCCGCAGGGCACCTGATCATGGCCGACCCCGAAGGCAACGAGTTCTGCCTCGACTGACGGGCCCACCGCACAGCTCGCGGCGTGACGACGACTGGTAGAACCGGTACGTGCCTGCCGCGGAGCCGGCGCGGACGACTCCCTCGCCCGGGGTCCTCCTCGCGACCTTCACCCTGGAGCCCCCGTTGCGCCTGCCGACAAGGCGAACCACCCGCCACACAGCCCTGGTCCTCTCCGCCGTGCTCGGGGTCGCACCGCTCACCGGCTGCGCGCTGCTGGACGCTGCCGGAGGTTGCGAAGGGGCCGACGGTCGGGTGAGGGACGTGGCGGCGCTCGACATCCTCGACTCCCGGCCCGACGGGGCCGCCGTCGCCCGGGGGTTCGAGAAGGTGGACGCCGGTTGCTGGGCGGACAGCGGTGACGTCGTGGTGTACGCCGACCGGACCTACGCCTTCCCCGGCACACGGGAGGACGTGACCGCGCACTACCGGACGTCGGCGGTGCGGGACGGGTGGAATCCGGGCCCGGAAGACTCGCCCGGCGGAATGTGCTTCACCCGGGAGGACATGTCCCTGCGGCTCGTCTTCCTCACCGCCGAGATCCTCAGGGAGGACGGTCACGGAAGCCGCCCCGACCTGACGACCGGGGCGGGATACTCGGTCAGCGTCGAGACGTACCTGAACGACGGCGTCGAGGCGGGTTGCTAGCTTCTGTCGCCTGCGCGGTCTCGGTGGGGACCCGCGTGGTCTGACGGAAGGTGCCGTGACGGTGGGGCCGGCCCGCCCGGTGCCCCGTGCGCGGAGGCAGGGGTGTCGCCGGAGGTGATCGTGGCTCTAAGGTGAGGCTTACCTGATGTGCCGATCGTGCCGACCGCGCTGAACCAAGGGGGGCCCGTGCCGACCACCACCGCACCGCTGGACGTACCGCCCGCGCCCGCGCCGCCGGAGCCCGTGGACCTGGCCGCCGGGACCTACCGCCGGTTCGCGGCGGCGTTCCCCCTGCTGCGCGTCACCACCGAGCCGCCCACCGGGGGCGGCTGGCTCACCGGGCGGGCGCTCGCCGCCGACGACGCGCTGCGCGGCCACCTCCTCAGCCGTCAGGCCCAGGCCATGGAAAGCGCCCAGGGAGCCGCCCCGCGCCCCGACGTCGCCGCGACGGAGATCCTGCACCAGTACGCGTTCGTCGCGTGCCTGGCGATGAGTGCGCCCTGGTACCTCGAACGACGCGTCCCGTGGCTGGACGCGGACGGGGTCGCCTACCACGAGGCACGCGGCGTCCTCGCGCTGACGCCGACGCGCGTCACCGTCCTCCCCGGCGACCCGGCCGCCGCCCTGCCCGGCGCGCGCACCGTCCCGGACGAGGAGGCACTGCGGGCCGACCTGCGCGCCGCCGTCGCCGCCCATCTGGAGCCGCTGCTCACCGCCTTCGGCCCGCTGCTGCGCCGGGGCGCGCGCGGCATGTGGGGCGTGGCCACCGACGAACTCGCCGACGGCCTCGGCTACCTGGGCGACCTGCTGGGCGACCGTCCCGCCGCCGCCCGGGCCGCCGACGCGCTGCTGCCCGGCGGCACTCCGCCGTTCGCGGGCTCCGCCCGCTTCCGCCCCGACGGCACCCGCACCCGGATGAACTGCTGCCTCTACTACACCTTTCCCAGCGCTCAACTCTGCGCCGCCTGCCCCCGCGTGCGCTGACCCCCGCCACACGGAGCCACCCGGAATCGACGGCGGCGGGGTGCCGGGCACGAGGGGCGTGCCGGGCACCCCGCCGGGAAGCGGGTCGCCGTCCGGGTGCGGTGTTACGCGCGGGCCGGGTCCACGTCGTAGGTCGTGGCGACGTCGTCGAGGACGACCTCCGCGCCGTACAGACCCACCGCGATCATCCACGTGATGTCGTCGACCTCGTGGACGTCGCCCTCCAGCTGCTCCCACAGCGGGTTGGCCATGAACTTCTTCTTGCTCTTCTCACCGGCGCCGGCGGGGTCCGGGTAGGCGGTCACGAAGATGTCGTCGGCGTCGACCTTGGCGATCTGCTCCTCGGAGATGTCGGCGTTGAAGCCGGTGCCCTGGGCGTCCTTGGGGACGTCGAAGCCGAGGTCGTTGATGATGACACCGACGTAGGTGTCCTCCTTGTACAGCCGCGTCGGGCCGTCCACGAAGCGCACCACGGAGACGGTCGGGTTGGCGCCCTCCTTCTCCCGGACGGCGTCACCGATCGTCTTGGCGCGGGTCTCGAAGGCGTCGACCTTCTCCTCGGCGAGCTCCTCCTTGCCGAGGGTCTCGCCGACCAGTGCCAGGTTCTCCTTCCAGGTCGCGCCGGTGTCCTCGGTGAAGACGGTCGGGGCGATCTCGGAGAGCTGGTCGTACAGCTTCTCGTGGCGGACCTTCGCGGAGAGGATGAGGTCCGGCTTCTGGGCGATGATCTTCTCGAGGCTCGGCTCGTCGAGCGTGCCGACCTCCGCGGCCTCGGCCCCGTAGGTCTCGATGTCCTCGCCGAAGTAGGGCGGCAGCTTCTCCTCGGGACCGGTGAAGGTGGTGTACCCGACGACGTTGCCCTCCAGCGCGAACGTCGCGTCCACGAAGGTCATGTCGAGGGCGACGACCCGCTGGGGGGCCTCCTCGATCTCCGTCTCGCCCATGGCGTGCTCGACGGTGCGCGGGAAGGCCGCGTCGGACGCCGCGGGCTTCTTGTCGGCCTGGTCGTCCGTATTCTTGTCCGCGTCGTCGCTGCTGCACGCGGCGGTGGCGAACAGACCGATGGCGACGGTGACGGCGCCGACGGAGCGGCCGATGCGGGGGAGCCAGCGGGCTCTCATCAGGTGGTCCCTTCGTTCACGGGGGGGGGTGCGCCCTAAGCTTAGGCTCGCCTAACCTACAGCATGGTGCCGGTGAAGGAGATTGTGATCGAAGCGCTATCCGCGCCGCCCCGGACGGGGAAGCGGCGACAGGTCGCCGTGCGGCGTGCCCACCGCCGTTGGACGGGCCTGCTCATCCTCGTCGCGACGCTGCTGCTCGCCCTGCTGGCCAGCGTCGCCTTCGGCTCCAAGTCCCTGACGCCGGGCGAGGTCTGGAACGCGCTGGGCAACCCCGGCGGCACGGCCGAGGCCGACGTCATCGTGCACGCGCTGCGGCTCCCGCGCACCGTGCTCGCGCTCGTGGCCGGGGTGGCGCTCGGCGTCGCGGGCGCGCTGATGCAGGGTCACACCCGCAACCCCATCGCCGACCCGGTCATCCTGGGGCTCAGCGCGGGCGCCGGCATGTGGGTCGTCGGCGCCGTCTTCCTCCTCGGCGTCACCGACCTCTACGGCTACGTGTGGTTCGCCTTCCTCGGGGCGGCCATGGCGGCCCTGCTCGTCCACTTCGTGGGCTCCCTCACCCGCGGGGGTGCGACCCCCGTCACGCTCGCCCTCGCGGGCGCCGCCTCGCACGCCCTGTTCACCGCGATCACCGCCGGCATGGTCATCTTCGACCGGCAGGCGCTGGACACCTACCGCTTCTGGACCGTCGGCGCCGTGAACGGCCGCCCGCTGGAGTTCACCGCCCAGCTCCTCCCCTTCATCGTGCTCGGCCTGCTGCTCGCCGCCTACAACGCACCCGGCCTCAACGCCCTCTCCCTGGGCGAGGACGTGGCCCGCACCCTCGGCGTCCGCGTCGGCGCGACCCGGACCGTGGGCATGGCCGCCATCACCCTCCTCACCGGCGCCGCCGTGGCCGCCTGCGGGCCCATCGGGTTCGTGGGCCTCGTCGCCACGCACATCGCCCGCCACTTCACCGGACCCGACTACCGGTGGGTGCTCGCCTACGCCGGGCTGCTCGGCGGCACCCTCGTCCTCGTGGCCGACGTCCTGGGACGCGTCGTCGCCCGACCCGGCGAACTCCAGGTCGGCATCATGCTCGCGCTCATCGGGGCGCCCGTCTTCATCCAGCTCGTCCGCCGCCGCAAGCCGGTGCGGCTGTGAGCCCGGCACCCGCCGCCCGCGAGGCGGCCGCCGAGCCCCCGGCCGAGCCCGGCCGTCCGGACGCCGCGGGCCACCGGCCCGTCAAGGAAAGGAGCGCCGTGCCCCGCGTCCCCGGCCGCACCCCGGTGCGCCTCGGCCCGCTCTCGGCCGTGTGGCGGCCCCGCACGGTCCTCGTGCCGTGCGCCATCGCGCTCGCGCTGTGCGCCGCCGTCGTCCTCAACACCGGACGCGGCGACTTCCCGCTCAGCCCCGGCGACGTCCTCCAGGCGCTCCTCGGCACGGCCGACGGCGTCGCCGAACTCGTGGTGTGGGAGCTGCGGCTGCCCCGCTCGGTCGTCGGAGCCCTCGTCGGCGCGTCCCTGGGCCTGGCCGGCGCGATCCTCCAGGGCATCGCCCGCAACCCGCTGGCCAGCCCGGACATCCTGGGCATCACCGCGGGCGCGGGCGTCGGGGCCGTCAGCGTGATCGTCTTCGCCGGCGCCAACGGGGCGGCCGGGGGCCTGGTGGGCGACGTGGGCATCCCCACGGCCGCCGTGACCGGCGGGCTCGCCGCCGCCCTCCTCGTCTACGTCCTCGCCGTCCGCCAGGGCATCAGCGGCTACCGCGTCCTGCTCGTCGGCGTCGGCGTCAACGCGGCACTGACGAGCGTGCTGTCCTGGCTGCTGGTCAAGGCGGACATCGTCGACGCGGGTCGCGCCCTGATCTGGCTCAACGGCAGCCTCAACGGCACGAACTGGGACATCGCCGCCCCCGCCGCCTGGGCCCTCACCCTGCTGCTCCCGGCCGCCCTCCTGCTCTCGCTGCAGTTCGGGGCGCTCGCCTTCGACGAGGACACCGCCCGGGGCCTGGGCGTGCGCATGACGGGCGCCCGCGCCGCCCTGCTCCTGACCGCCGTCCTCCTGACCGCCGTCGCCACCGCCGCGACCGGCCCCATCGCCTTCGTCGCCCTCGCCTGTCCGCAGCTCGCGCTGCGCCTCCTGCGCACCGGCCACCCCCCGCTGTTCGCGTCCGCGCTGCTGGGCGCCGCCGTCACCGTGTGGGCCGACTTCCTCGGCCGCACCCTGATCAGCGGCGTGGAGCTGCCGGTGGGCATCTTCACCGCGGCCCTCGGCGCGCCCTACCTGCTGTACCTGCTCGTCCGCAGCGGAAAGGCCCGCACCTCATGACCGACACCACCGCCCCGGCCCCCACCTCTGCCGCCGGCTCAGCCGCCACGGCGGACGCCGCGCCCCCGCCGGTGCGGCTGCGCGCCGAGGGGCTGACCCTCGGCTACGGCGACCGCGCCGTCGTCCACGACCTGGACCTGGACATCCCCGACGGCACGGTCACCGCCGTCATCGGCCCCAACGGGTGCGGCAAGTCGACCCTCCTGCGGGCCTTCGGGCGGCTGATGAAGCCGCGCTCCGGACGGGTGCTGCTGGACGGGAAGCCCGTCCACACCATGCCCACCCGTCAGGTCGCGTCCCTGGTGGGCCTGCTGCCGCAGAGCCCCGTCGCGCCCGAGGGGCTGACCGTCGCCGACCTCGTCGCCCGCGGCCGTCACCCCCACCAGACGTGGTACCGCCGCTGGTCCGGCGACGACGAGCGCGTCGTGGAGCAGGCCCTGCGCGCCACCGGCACCCACGACCTGGCCGAACGCACGCTGGACGAACTCTCCGGCGGCCAGCGGCAGCGCGCCTGGATCGCCATGGCCCTCGCCCAGGACACCGAGCTGCTCCTGCTCGACGAACCCACCAACCACCTCGACCTGGCCCACCAGATCGAGGTGCTGGACCTGGTGCGCGAGCTGCACCACGACACCGGCCGCACGGTCGTCCTCGTCCTGCACGACCTGTCGCTGGCGGCCCGCTACGCCGACCGGCTCGTCGCCATGAAGGACGGCCGGATCGCCGCGAGCGGTCCGCCCGCGAAGGTGCTGACGGAGGACCTGCTCACCGACGTCTTCGGGCTGCGGGCCCGCGTCCGCACCGACGAGGAGACCGGCGCGCCCCTCGTCGTCCCGCTCAGCCGCCACGACCGGCCCGCCGCGCGGGGCTGACCGGACGCGACCGGCCGCGCCTCCGTTCGCGGCACGCGACGTCGGGCCCGCCGAGCTCCTCGCCCTCCCGGGACGTCCCCGTCGGCCGGCCCGAGGTCGTAACCCGCGTGGGCGGAGGGCCGTTGACCACCCGGCGGAACCCGTCGGGGACGCGTCGGTCGCGAGCCCCCCACGGCAGAGGCCCCGTATCGTCGACGGTGATGGTTAGGCTAACCTAAGTCTGCTTGTGCGGGCCGCGCGCCGAACGGCGCACCGCACCACCTCACCGTGACCCGAAGGGCTTCGCCGCATGCTGCGTGCTCAACTCCTCGACCGGCAGGCGCGACGCGAGTCAGCCGCCCGTACCTACGCCCGCACCCTCCCCGTGGCCCCCGTCAGCGCCGCCGGCGCCGAGGTCACCGGAGCGGACGGACGCACCTACCTGGACTGCCTCTCCGGCGCCGGCACCCTCGCACTCGGGCACAACCACCCCGCCGTCATCGCCGCACTCCACGGCGCCCTCGGCTCCGGCGCACCCCTCCACACCCTCGACATGATCACCCCGCAGAAGGACGCCTTCACCACCGAACTCCTGCGCCGCCTCCCCGGTGACCTGCGCGACGACGCCGTCCTGCACTTCTGCGGCCCCGCCGGAACCGACGCCGTCGAAGCCGCACTGAAACTCGCCCGCACCACCACCGGCCGCACCGGCGTCGTCGCCTTCACCGGCGCCTACCACGGCATGACCCTCGGCGCCGCCTCCGTCTCCGGCCCGCTGCGCATGCGCGGCGCCGACGGCCAGGGCCCCGCCGCGGCCCAGCCCGTCACCCGCCTGCCCTACCCCTACGCCTACCGCTGCCCCTTCGGCGTCGGCGGCGAACAGGGCGCCGAACTCAGCACCCGGCTCCTGGAGACCTACCTCACCGACCCCAGCAGCGGCATGGCGCCACCGGCCGCCGTCATCCTCGAAGCCGTGCAGGGCGAGGGCGGCGTCATCCCCGCCCCCGCGAGCTGGCTGCGCGCGGTGCGCCGCATCACCGCCGAACACGGCGTCCTCCTCATCATCGACGAAGTGCAGACCGGCATCGGCCGCACCGGCCGCTTCTGGGCCTGCGAACACGCCGACGTCACCCCCGACATCCTCGTCACCTCCAAGGCCGTCGGCGGGGGACTGCCCCTCGCCCTCATCGCCTACCGGCCCGACCTCGACACCTGGCAGCCCGGCGACCACACCGGCACCTTCCGCGGCAACACCCTCGCCATGGTCGCCGGAGAGGTCACCCTGCGCACCGTCGCCGAGGAACAGCTCGCCGAACACGCCGAGAAGACCGGCGCCCGCCTGCGCAGCGCCCTGCGCGAACTCGCCTCGCGCCATCCCGTCATCGGCGACGTCCGGGGGCGCGGCCTCATGATCGGCGTCGAACTGGTCCAGCCCGACGCCGACCCCGACGCCACCGGCGCCCGGCCCACCCACCCCCACTACGCGCGCGCCCTCCAGAAGGCCTGCCTGGACCGCGGCCTCATGCTCGAACTCGGCGGCCGCGACGGCTCTGTGCTGCGCCTGCTGCCGCCGCTCGTCCTCACCGACGCCCAGGCCGACACCGTCCTCACCCGCCTCGCCGACGCCCTCACCGACGTGGAGCCCGCCGCATGAGCCAGTACCCCGACACCGCCGTCGCCGCAGGTCCGGGCGACCCGCGCGCCCTGCGGGCCCTGACCGCCGTCGCGCTCGACGCCCTCGCCGACGGCGCCGCCGCCCGTGGCGGCGCCCTGCCCGCCGGCGGCCCCGAGGCCGTCACCGCCCGCACCCGGAATCTCCTCACCCCCATCCTCCCCGCCCAGGGCGTCGGCGCCCACGACGCGCTCTACGACACCGTCCGCGCCACCGCCCAGGGCGCCGCCGACCCCGGCGAGGCCCACTGCGTCGCCCACCTCCACTGCCCGCCCCTGGCCGTCGCCGCCGCCGCCGACCTCGCCGCCTCCGCCCTCAACCCCTCCATGGACTCCTGGGACCAGGCACCGGCAGCCGCCGTCGTCGAAGAGGAGGTCACCGCCGCCCTCGCCACCCTCATGTACCCGGCCGAGAAGCGGCCCGACGCCCTCATCACGAGCGGCGGCACCGAGTCCAACCTCGTCGCCCTGCTCCTGGCCCGCGAACGCGCCCGTGCCGCCACCGACGGCCGGGGCACCCTGCACGTCCTGTGCGGGGAGAACGCCCACCACAGCGTCCACCGCGCCGCCTGGATCCTCGGCCTGCCCGCACCCCGTCACATCCCCTGCCCCGGCGGGCGCATGGACCCCGCCGCCCTCGACACGGCCCTGCGCGACCTCGCCGACACCACCGGCCGCGCCGACCGCGCGCTCGTCGTCGCCACGGCCGGCACGACCGACGAGGGCCTCATCGACCCGCTCCCCGCCATCGCCCTCACCGCCCAGCGGCACGGCGCCGAACTCCACGTCGACGCCGCCTACGGCGGCCCGCTCCTGTTCAGCGACGAACTCGCCGAGGCCCTGCGCGGCATCGAGCACGCCGTCTCCGTCACCTTCGACCTGCACAAGATGGGCTGGCAGCCCGTCGCCGCCGGTGTCCTCGCCGTCCCCGACGCCGAGCTGCTGCACGCCCTCTCCCTGCGCGCCGACTACCTCAACGCCGACGACGACACCGAAGCCGGCCTCCCCGACCTCCTCGGCCGCTCCCTGCGCACCTCCCGCCGTCCCGACGCCCTCAAGATCGCCGTCACCCTGCGGGCCCTCGGCCGCGAAGGGCTCGGCCGCGTCGTCGAACACTGCGTCCGCACCGCCCGCCGCCTCGGCGACGCCGTCGACGCCCACCCGGCCCTGCGCCGCCGACCCGGACCCGTCGGCATCTCCACCGTGCTCTTCCGGCCCGTCGCCGCCGACCGGCTCCCGGCCGAGGAGGGCGACGAACTCGTCGCCGGCATCCGCCGCCAGCTCCTCACCGAAGGACTCGCCGTCCTCGGCCGCGCCACCGCCGAGGACCACGACGGCACCCGGCGCCTGTGGCTCAAGGCCACCCTCCTGCACCCGCAGACCGTCGCCGCCGACCTCGACGCGCTGCTCAAGCTCGTCGCCGAACGCGCCGAACTGAGCCCCACCGCCGACGTGGTGACCCTTCCCGCCCCCCAGGCCCGCTTGGAAAGCAGCGCCCTGTGATTTAGCTTAGCCTCGCCTAATCGAACCGATCCCTGGCGCAAAGCCGCACCACCTCCTGGAGGACCACCATGCCCGCCGGTACCGCCACCGCCCTCACCGACGTCAGACCCGACGGCCTCATCGCCCACCTCCCGGCCGGCATCCGCATCGAGCACCACACCGGCGCCGACATAGCCGCCGACCCCCGCCCCTGGGCCCGCGCCTACGAAGAGGTCTACGCCCACGCCATCGGCCTCAGCGACCACTGCGACCCGCCCATCGCCGAACGGCTCACCCGCCACGCCGGACGCCCCGGCTTCGCCCTCGTCGCCGCCCGCGCCACCGACACCGCCACCGGGGCCGAGGGGGCCGACGCGCCCGTCGCCGGCTACATCTACGGCTACACCCTCCCCACCGACACCCTGTGGTGGGAGGGCCTCACCCCGCAGCCCGCACCCGAGTACGTCCGCGAACACCCCGGCCGCACCGTCGGCGTCTGCGAACTCCTCGTCGCCCCCGCCTGGCGCCGCACCCGCGTCGGCCTCGCCCTCTTCCAGGCGTTCATCGCCGACCGCACCGAGGAACGCGCCGCCGCCCTCCTCGCCGACGGCAACGACGTCGTCCTCGACCGCTACGCCAAGTACGGCTTCCAGAAGGTCGGCACCGTCGAGCCCTACCCCGGATGGCGCCGCCACACCATGGTCGTCGGCGCCCTGCGCTGACGCCCGCCCCGCCCCCGGACCGCACCCACCAGTCAAGGCAGACCCCGTGTCGATCGAGCTCCCGCCCTCCGCAGCCCACCGCGCCGCCTACCCGCTCACCCGCCTCCCCGAGCGGGTCCGCACGCGGCTCACGGAACTGGCCCGCACCCACGCGCCCCTGGCGGCCTACCTCTACGACCCCGACACCGCCGCCGCCCGCGCCCGCGAACTGCGCGCCGCCCTGCCCGACTGGGCCGCCGTCTACTACGCCGTCAAGGCCAACGCCCACCCCGCCGTCCTGGCCGGCCTCGCCGACCACGTCGACGGCTTCGAGGTCGCCTCCGTCAGCGAACTCACCCTCGCCCGCACCGCCCTGGACGCCCGCACCGACCCCCGGCCGGCCGCCGCTCCCACACCGGTCCTGGCCGCCGGACCCGCCAAGTCCACCGCCGTCCTCACCGCCCTCGTCCGCGCCGACGCCGAGAGCATCAACGCCGAGAGCCTCCTCGAACTCCACCGCATCAACCACATCGCCCAGCGGCACGGCACCACCGCCCGCGTCTCCCTGCGCGTCAACCCCGCGCACATCCCCCTCACCGGCTCCCTCCAGATGGGCGGCGTCCCCTCCGCCTTCGGCGTCCCCGAACCCGACGTCCCCGCCGTCCTCGCCGAGGCCGCCACCCTCCCCGCCCTGGACGTCGTCGGCTTCCACATCCACGCCGCCTCCGGCAACCTCGACGCCGAATCCCACGCCGCCTACGTCCGCTGGTGCGTCACCTGGGCCACCGACACCGCCCGCGCCCACGGCATCGACCTGCGCCAGATCGACACCGGCGGCGGCCTCGGCGTCGCCTTCGAGGACGAGAAGCCCTTCGACACCGCCCGCTTCGGCGCCCTCATCGCCGACACCCCGCCCCCGCCCGGCGTCCGCGTCATCCTCGAACCCGGCCGCTACCTCGCCGCCGAGTGCGGCTGGTACGCCGCCGAGGTGACCGACCTCAAGAACTCCTACGGCCACTGGTACGCCATGCTCCGCGGCGGCATCAACCACTTCCAGCTCCCCACCTCCTGGGACATCGTCCACAACATCGCCGTCCTGCCCGTCGACGACTGGCCCGCCGAACTGCCCCGCCCCACCGCCGAGGACGCGCCCCTGACCGTCGTCGGCGAACTGTGCACCCCCGAGGACACCCTCCTGCGCGACGTCCGCGTCGACCGCATCCGCGCCGGGGACCTCGTCGTCTTCCCCAACGCCGGCTCCTACGGCTGGGAGTTCGCCATGCCCCACTTCCTCGGGCACCCCGCAGCCGAACGCCACGTCCTGTGACCCGGCCGCACACCCCACCCCAGGAGCCCGCCGTGCCCCACACCCCGCCGCCGCCCGCCCCCGACCCCCTCGACCACCCCGACGCCCAGCAGGCCGCCGACCACGCCGCCACCGAAACCCTGCTGCGCGCCTACGTCCGCGAGACCGGCACCCCCGTGCCCCCCACCGGGCACGACCTGCACCTGCCGCTGCCCGCCACCGGCATCACCCTGACCGTCCCCGTCCACCACCGCAGCCCCACCGGCTGGCACCGCTTCGGCCCCGCCGCGCTCCTCCCCGGCCCGGGCGCCCCCGACGCCGCGCCGCTGCCCGCCGACGCCGCCCTCGTCGCCGCCGCCACCATCCGGCAGACCACCCTCGGCCGCGGCCTGTCGCCCCACCACGGCACCGACGCCGCCGCCCGCGTCCTCGGCTCCGCCCGCCGCACCGCCGCCCACCTCGCCGCCCGCCGCGCCGAACCCCCCGGCACCACCGGCCCCACCCCCTTCCTCGACGCCGAACAGGCCCTCCTCCTCGGCCACCCCTTCCACCCCGCGCCCAAGAGCCGCGAAGAGGCATCCGACGCGGAACTCGACACCTACTCACCCGAACTGCGCGGCGCCTTCCCCCTCCACTGGTTCGCCGCCCACCCCGACATCGTCACCGGTGAGACGACCTCCGGCGCCCACCCCGCCGACCTCCTGCGCCCCCTCACCCGCGGCCTGACCCTCCCCGACGGCACCCTCCCCGTCCCCGCCCACCCCTGGCAGGCCCGCGACATCCTGCGCCGACCCGCCGTCCGCGCCCTCATCGACGACGGCCTCCTCACCCCCCTCGGCCCGCACGGCGACCCCTGGCACCCCACCTCCTCCGTCCGCACCGTGCACCGGCCGGACGCCCCCCACCAGCTCAAACTCTCCCTCGGCATGCGCATCACCAACTCCCGGCGCAACAACCTGCGCGCCGAGATGCGCCTCGGCGTCCGCGCCGCCCGCCTCCTGGCCGCCGGACCCGCCCACTGGCTGAGCCGGCACCACCCCGCCTTCGGCATCCTCCGCGACCACGCCTGGATCTCCGCGGGCCCCGGCGACACCGAGACCGGCCTCGAAACCGCCCTGCGCGACAACCCCTTCCACGGCGGCCCCGACGACGCCCTGTGCGTCGCCGGCCTCCTCGCCGAGCGCACCGGCGACGGCACCCCGCCCGCCCACCGCGCCACCCTCGCCGACGCCGTCCACCGCGCCGCCCACGCCCATCACCTCACCCCCGCCCAGGCCGCCGAACTCTGGCTGGACCGCTACCTCGACGTCCTCGCGATCCCCCTCATCGCCCTCCACGCCCACTACGGCATCGCCCTCGAACCCCACCACCAGAACACCCTCGTCACCCTCGACGACACCGGCCTGCCCCGCGCCGGCTGGTACCGCGACAGCCAGGGCTACTACCTGGCCGCCTCCCACGCCGACGCCATCGAGGACCTCCTGCCCGGCGCCACCAAGGACGTCGACCTCGTCTTCGACGACACCTTCGTCGACGAACGCGTCGCCTACTACCTCGGCATCAACAACCTCCTCGGTCTCGTCGGCGCCTTCGGTGCCCTCCGACTCGCCGACGAGACGCGCCTCCTGACCACCCTGCGCACCCGCCTCACCGCCGCGCGCACCGCCCACCCCGGCGCCGACGGCCTCCTCGGCCTCCTCCTCGACGCCCCCACCCTGCGTTGCAAGGGCAACTACCTCACCTGCGTCGACGGCCTCGACGAACTCGTCGGCGACGTCCACACCCAGTCCGTCTACATCGACCTACCCAACCCCCTCGCGGAGGCCCAGCGGTGACAGCCCAGCAGCCCACCTACGACCTGGTCGGCATCGGCATCGGCCCGTTCAACCTGTCACTGGCCGCACTCGCCGACCGCGTCCCCGACCTCACCACGCTGTTCCTCGACGGCAAACCCGCCTTCTCCTGGCACCCCGGGCTGCTCATGGAAGGCACCACCCTCCAGGTGCCCTTCCTCGCCGACCTCGTCACCATGGCCGACCCCACCAACCCGTGGTCCTACCTCAACTACCTCCGCCACCACCAGCGGATGTTCCCCTTCTTCTTCTCCGAGCGCTTCCACATCCCGCGCCGCGAGTACGACCACTACTGCCGCTGGGTCGCCGAACGCCTCCCCAACACCCGCTTCGACGCCCACGTCACCGCCCTCACCTGGGACGAGACCACCCACACCTTCACCGTCACCCACCGCGCGGCCGACGGCACCACCACCCGGCTCTCCGCCCGGCAGATCGTCCTCGGCACCGGCACCACCCCCACCGTGCCGCCCGCCCTCCAGCACCTCCTCACCCCGCAGCACACCGGACGCGTCCTGCACAGCGCCGACTACCGCACCCACCGCACCGCACTCGGCGCGCTCGACGACGTCACCGTCATCGGCGCGGGCCAGTCCGGCGCGGAGGTCGCCCTCGACCTCATCCGCCACCAGGACGGCGACGGCCGCGGCGGCCCCCACACCCGCTGGCTCGCCCGCACCCCCGCCTTCGCCCCCATGGAGTACTCCAAGATCGGCCTGGAGCACTTCACCCCCGACTACATCGACTACTTCCGCGCCCTCCCCGACACCACCCGGGAACGCCTCACCCGCCGGCAGTGGCAGCTCTACAAGGGCGTCAGCGAGGAGACGCTCGGCGAGATCCACGACGAGCTCTACGAACGCACCATCGGCGGCGGCCGCCCCCGTGCCGACCTCCACCCCGGCGTCGAGATCACCGCCGCCCACCACGACGGCCACCGCTACCACCTCACCTGCCACCACACCGAGCAGCAGCGCGACTTCACCGTCACGACCGACGCCGTCGTCGCCGCCACCGGCTACGCCCCCACCCGCCCCGCCCTCCTCGACCCGCTCCTCGACCTCATCGACCTCGACCCCCGGGGCCGCTACCAGATCGACGGCGACTACCGCGTCGCCCTCGACCCCCGCGTCACCGGCACCCTCTACGTCCAGAACGCGGAGATGCACACCCACGGCGTCGGCGCCCCCGACCTCACCCTCGGCGCCTGGCGCGCCGCCACCATCCTCAACGCCGCCACCGGCGCCGACACCCTCCCCGTCCCCCGCCGCACCTCCTGGACCACCTTCGGCGCGCCCACGACCGGGCACGACGGCGACCACGACACGCCCACCCCGCCGGCCACCGTGGGAACCCGCCCGTGACCACCCACACCCACGGCGGGGGCGCCACCACGCACCCCGCCGAACCCGCCCAGCCCACCGCCCCCGCCGCCGCCGCGACGGGGGCCACCGCCGTCGCCCCACCCGCACGCCACCTGCGCGGCGTCCTCATCGCCGTCATCGCCCTCTACCTCGTCGCCGAGACCGCGCTCGCCCCCTTCCTGCCCCAACTCTTCGCGCGCCTCTACGCCATCGACGACACCGGCGCCACCGGCTACTACCTGTGGATATGCCGCATCATCGGCCTCGCCGCCCTCCCCCTGTGGGGCCTGGCCGCCCGACGCTGGCCCGCCCACCGCCTCGTCCTGACCGGCCTCCTCGCCTCCGCCGCCTGCGACCTCGCCCTCGGCCTCGCCCCCACCTACACCGCCTTCACCGCGCTCTCCGCGGCCTCCGTCGCCGCCAACTGCTCCCTCCTGCTCGCCTACCCCGCCCTCATCGGCGAGTACAGCCGCCACGCCACCGAAGGCCAACCCGACAGCGACACGGCCCGCCTCGCCGGAATCCGCGCGATCGTCGCCGTCTTCCACCTCGCCTCCATCGCCGCCACCGCCACCGGCGCCGCCGTTCTCGCCCTCCCCGAACCCCGCCTCGGCATCTCCGCCTTCGCCCTCCTCGACCTCCTGCTGGCCGCCCTGCTCCTGCGCACCCTCCGCCACCTTCCCGCCCCCCGGCCCGGACACCGCGCGCCCCACCCCGCCGGACGCACCGCCTGGCTCCTCCTGCTGGCGTCCGCCGCCCTCATCGGCGTCGCCTTCGACTTCGCGATCAGCGTCTCCCGTCCCTTCTTCACCACCCACGCCACCGAACTCGGCACCAGCACCACCGTCGCCGCCGCCCTCTTCCTCCTCCCCTCCGCCGCCGCCCTCGCCACCCTCCCCGCCGCCCGCCACTGCCTCGGCCGCTACGGCGCCACCCTCCTGCCCGCCTCGCTCGCCGTCACCGGCGCCGGCCTCGGCGTCCAGTACCTCGCCGACAACCTGCCCGTCCTCGCCGCCGGACGCGTCCTCTTCGGCCTCGGTCTCGGCCTGGCACAGATAGCCGTCGAACTGCGCATGTTCCGCGCCACCGGCACCGCGGGCCCCGCCTTCACCGCCGTCGAGACCGTCCGCTCCGCCGGCCTCATCGCCGCCCCGCTCGCCGCGGCCGCCGCGGCGGGCCACGACCTCGGCCTGCCCCTCGGCGTCGCCGCCGCCGCCCTCCTCGCCGCCGCGCTCCTCACCCTCGCGTTCACCCGCAGCCGCATCCGCACCACCGCACCCGACCCGAAGGACGCACACGCATGAACCGCCCCACCCCCGAGACCTGGGCACACGCGGGCCACCGGCTGCTCGTCAAAGCCATCGAGGAGTTCGCCTACGAGGAACTCCTCACCCCCGAGCCCGTCGAGGACCGGCCCGACACGTACCGCCTCACCTTCGACGGCGGCGTCCACTGGACCTTCACCGCCACCCGCGGCACCTTCGGCACCTGGCGCCTGACCGGCCCACCCACCCGGACACCGGCACCCGACGGCGAACCCGGCCCCGAACAGCTCCTCCTCGACGCCCGCCCGACGCTCGGTTGGGACGGACCCACCACCGCCGAGATCCTCCGCGAACTCACCGCCACCCGCCGGGCCGACGCCGCGGCCCTCACCCGGCAGCGCACCGCCGCCGCCCTCGCCGACCTGGACCACCTCGACCTCGAGGCCCACCAGGACGGCCACCCGTGCATGCTCCTCAACAAGGGCCGCCTCGGCTTCTCCGGCCGCGACGCGGCCACCTACACCCCCGAAGCCGCCGGGGAGATACGCCTCATATGGGCGGCCGTCCACACCGGCCTCGCCACCTACAGCGGCACCCCCGGCCTCACCGCCGACACCCTGCTGAGCGAGGAACTCGACGCCCACACCCGCGGCCAGTACGCCGCCACGCTCGACAAGGCCACCGCCGGCACCGGCCACGACCCCGCCGACTACACCTGGCTGCCCGTCCACCCCTTCCACTGGGACGAGGCCGTCGAGACGCTCTTCGCCCCCTACCTCGCCGACGGCCGCATCGTCCGCCTCGGCGAGAGCCCCGACCGCTACCGCCCCCTCCAGTCCATCCGCACCCTCGCCAACCTCGACCACCCCCACCGCCGCAACGTCAAGGTCCCCCTCCTCATCCGCAACACCCTCGTCTGGCGCGGCCTGTCCACCGAGCCCACCCACGCCGCCCCCGACGTCAGCCACTGGCTCCACACCCTCCGCGCCCGCGACCCCTACCTCAGCGAGGAACTCCGCTTCCACCCCCTCGGCGAAGTGGCCGCCGTCTCCGTCCGCCACCCCCTCTACCAGGCCGTCCCCGACGCCCCCTACCGCTACCACGAACTCCTCGGCGCCGTCTGGCGCGAGCCCGTCCACACCCACCTGCGCGACGGCGAACGCGCCCGCACCATGGCCGCCCTCCTGACGACCGGCAGCGACGGCCGCGCCCTCGTCACCGAACTCGTCCACCGCTCAGGACGCACCCCCGAGAACTGGCTCCGGCGCTTCCTCCAGGCCCTCCTCCCCGGCCTCCTCCACCACCTCTACGCCTACGGCGTCGCCTTCTGCCCCCACGGCGAGAACACCGTCGTCCTCTACGACGCCACCGACACGCCCATCGGCATCGCCGTCAAGGACTTCGCCGAAGACGTCAACCTCCTCCCCGAACCCCACCCCGCCTACGCCGACCTCACCGAACGCGCCGACACGATCCTCCTGCGCTGGCCCGCCGGCGAACTCGCCCACTCCCTCCTCAGCGCCGTCTTCGCCGGACACTTCCGCTACTTCGCCCCCCTCCTCGCCGACCACCTCCACCTCCCCGAACCCCGCTTCTGGGCCCTGGTCCGCGCCGAGATCGAGCGCTACCACCGGCGCTTCCCCGAACACGCGCACCGCGCCGACGCCTACGGCCTCCTCGCCCCCGCCTTCGACCGCATCGCCCTCAACCGCGAACAGCTCCTCGGCGGCGCCTTCCACGACCGTGCCGAACGCGACGAGGGCTTCGACGTCACCCACGGCCGCATCCCCAACCCCCTCGCCACCGCCCAGGACCAGCCATGACCTACGACGACCTCCGCGCCGCCCACGCCGCCGGCGACCTCGACAACATCATCGTCGCCCTCCCCGACCTGCAAGGCCGCCTCCAGGGCAGCCGCCTGGCCATACCCCACTTCCTCGACGAGGCCGCCCCCCACGGCTTCGGCGCCTGCACCTACCTCCTCGCCACCGACGTCGACATGAACACCGGCCCCGGCTACGCCATCGACGCCTGGAACACCGGGTTCGGCGACTTCCTCCTGCGCCCCGACCCCACCACGTACACCACCCTCCCCTGGGACGACGCCACCGCGCTGGTCATCGCCGACGCCACCTGGCCCGACGGCACCCCCGTCCCCGTCGCCCCCCGCCACATCCTCCGCCGCCAGCTCGACCGTCTCGCCGCCCACGGACTCACCGCCCACGCCGGCACCGAACTCGAGTTCCTCGTCTTCCACGACACCTACGCTCAGGCCCACCAAGCCCACTACCAGGACCTACGCCCCGCCACCCGCCACACCGTCGACTACGCCCTCCAGGGCACCACCCACCTCGAACCCTTCCTGCGCCGCCTGCGCCGCGAGATGACCGCCGCCGGACTCACCCTCGAAACGGCCCGCGCCGAGGTCCACCCCGGCCAGTACGAGATCGTCTTCCGCTACGACGAGGCCATGGCCACCGCCGACCACCACGCCCTGTTCAAACACGGCACCAAGGCCATCGCGGCCCAGGAGGGCCACGCCGTCACCTTCATGCCCAAGTACGACGACGGCGAAGGCAACTCCTGCCACATCCACCTCTCCCTGCGCGGCACCGACGGGACCCCCGTCCTCGCCGACCCCACCGCGGCCGACGGCATGTCCTCCCTCATGCGCCACTTCATCGCCGGACAGCTCGCCTGCCTACCCGACTTCACCCTCCTCCTCGCCCCCAACATCAACAGCTACAAGCGCCTCCAGCCCGGCGCCTTCGCCCCCACCGGCATCACCTGGGGCCGCGACAACCGCACCTGCCCCGTCCGCGTCGTCGGCCAGGGCCACTCGCTGCGCCTGGAGCACCGCGTCCCCGGCGGCGACGCCAACCCCTACCTCGCCCTCGCCGCGCTCATCGCCGCCGGCCTCCACGGCATCGAGAACGAGCTGCCCCTCCCCGACCCCCACCCCCACAACGCCCTCACCGACCCCGCCGTCCCCCGGCTTCCCGCCACCCTCACCCAGTCCCTCCACCACTGGGAGACCAGCGAGACCGTCGCCAAGACCTTCGGCGACACCGTCGGCACGCACTACGCGCAGGCCGCCCGCACCGAACTCGCCGCCTTCGAGCGCACGGTCACCGACTGGGAGCGCCACCGCGGCTTCGAACGCCTCTGAGAACCCGCCGGAGAATCGTCAACGACGCTTCGCCGCCACGTCATTCACCCGCCACCGGCCACCGGACGACTACCAGTCGGTAAGCCATAGGCTCGCCGCATGCGCCGAGCAAAAATCGTCTGCACCCTGGGACCGGCCACCGACTCGTACGAGCAGATCAAAGCCCTCGTCGACAGCGGAATGGACATCGCCCGCCTCAACCTCAGCCACGGCACCCACGCCCAACACGAACAACGCGCCCACCACGCCCGCACGGCCGCCGAGAACGCCGGGCGCAGCATCGGCGTCCTCGCCGACCTCCAGGGGCCCAAGATCCGCCTCGGCACCTTCCACGAAGGCCCCGTCCTCCTCGAACGCGGCGACACGTTCACCATCACCACCGAGGACGTCCCCGGCGACCACACCACCTGCGGTACCACCTATGCGGGCCTCGCGGCCGACGTCAACCCCGGCGACACCGTCCTCGTCGACGACGGCCGGGTCACCCTCCACGTCACCGCCATCGACGGCCCCCGCGTCCGCACCACGGTCATCGAGGGCGGCCTCGTCTCCGACCACAAGGGCATCAACCTCCCCGGCGTCGCCGTCTCCGTCCCCGCCCTCAGCGAGAAGGACCACGAGGACCTCCGCTGGGCCCTGCACCACGGTGCCGACCTCATCGCCCTGTCCTTCGTCCGCAGCGCCGCCGACGTCCGCGACGTCCACCGCGTCATGGCCGAGGAGGGCATCCACCGGCCCGTCATCGCCAAGATCGAGAAGCCCCAGGCGGTGGAGAACCTCCACGAGATCGTCCACGCCTTCGACGGCCTCATGGTCGCCCGGGGCGACCTCGGCGTCGAGATGCCCCTCGAACGCGTCCCCATGGTCCAAAAGCGCGCCGTCAAGCTCGCCAAGCGCAACGCCAAGCCGGTCATCGTCGCCACCCAGATGCTCGACTCCATGATCGAGAACTCCCGGCCCACCCGCGCCGAGGCCTCCGACGTCGCCAACGCCGTCATCGACGGCACCGACGCCGTCATGCTCAGCGGCGAGACCAGCATCGGCAAACACCCCGTCGCGACCGTCCGCACCGCCGCCCGCATCATCACCGCCGCCGAGGAGGACCTCCTCGCGCGCGGCCTGCCGCCCATCAGCCCCAGCACCAAACCCCGCACCCAGGGCGGCTCCGTCGCCCGCGCGGCCGCCGACGTCGGCGACTTCCTCGGTGCCAGGTTCCTCGTCGCCTTCACCCAGAGCGGCGACACCGCCCGCAGGCTCTCCCGCTACCGCTCACCCATCCCGCTGCTGGCCTTCACCCCCGACCCCGTCACCCGCGCCCAGCTCTGCCTCAGCTGGGGCGTCGAGACGTTCCTCGGCCCGACCGTCGCCACCACCGACGAGATGGTCGACCAGGTCGACGAACAGCTCCTCAAGATCGGTCGCTGCGAACGCGGCGACACGGTCGTCATCACCGCCGGGTCGCCCCCCGGCGTCCCCGGCACCAGCAACCTCGTCCGCGTCCACCACATCGGCGAGGAGCACCGCTGACCGCAGCCGCCGCGGGGGCGGGTCGCTCAGAGCTTCGCCCCCACGTGCGTGTCCGCGGTGCGGCGCGGGCGTGCCCACGGGGCGTCGCGCGCGACGATGCCGCGGGGAGTGTTCGACGCGGGGCCGACCGAAGGGGTTAGCCGGAGCAGCGGAGCGGCCTGCGGGCCCAGACCTTCGAACGGAAGGAAAAGTGCCCCGGGTCGGACTCGAACCGACACTGTATGGGTTTTGAATCCATTGCCTGCTGCCAATTGGGCTACCGGGGCCTAAGAAAGGAAGGTCGCCTGGCCTTCGATGTGACACCACCATACCGCAGGCAGATAGGCTCATGGGGCCCGACCTGCTCGATATGCGAGGAGCACCAGTGAGCGCCGCTGACGCCCCCGAGAACCCCACGCCGGCCGATGTCCCCGAGGACGGGGGCGCGCACGTGCCGCCCGCGACGACCCGCGTGGTGATCGCGGAGGACGAGGCTCTCATCCGGATGGACCTGAAGGAGATGCTGGAGGAGGAGGGGTACACCGTGGTCGGTGAGGCCGGGGACGGCCGGACCGCGGTGGAGCTGTCGCGGGAGCACCGTCCGGACCTGGTGATCCTGGACGTGAAGATGCCGGTCATGGACGGGATCTCGGCGGCGGAGAAGATCGCGGAGGACAGCATCGCGCCGGTGCTGATGCTGACGGCGTTCTCCCAGCGTGAGCTGGTGGAGCGGGCGCGGGACGCCGGGGCGATGGCGTACCTGGTGAAGCCGTTCAGCAAGAGCGACGTCGTGCCGGCGATCGAGATGGCGGTGTCGCGGTTCGCGCAGTTGAAGCAGCTGGAGGAGGAGGTCTCGGACCTCACCCAGCGGCTGGAGACCCGGAAGCTGGTGGACCGGGCGAAGTCGTTGTTGCAGACGGAGTACGGACTGACGGAGCCGGCCGCTTTCCGGTGGATTCAGAAGACGTCGATGGACCGTCGGTTGTCGATGCGTCAGGTCGCCGAGGCCGTCATCGAGGACGCCGCCGAGAAGCAGGCGGAGAAGCAGGCCAAGCAGCGGTGACGCGGGGCGCGGGCGAGGCGGTTTCGTTCCGCCTCGCCCGTTTTTGCCCCTCGGGGGCGCTTTAAAGGATCTTCCCGTTTCGTTCGGTGAGCGGTAAGGACCGTCCTCTTTCCGGCGCATGGCACAGGTCACAGCCGCATCACACTTGTGGCGGTTGTCTGTTTGGTTTGCTCCCTGCGGCATAGATTCCGGGCCAGCCGTACGTTCGTACGGTCTTGCTCCCGCCGGTCGTCTTCCGGCGGCTGCCAACTGTTCTGGGCCGGACCAGGGGGTTCCCACGTGCTCAACAAGACCTTTGTGAAGCTGGCCGCGCCGCTGGCCATCAGCGCTCTCGCGCTGACCGGGTGTGGAAGTGACAGCGGTGGCGGTGGCGACACGATCAAGATCGCCTTTCAGGGACCGCTTTCCGGCGACAATGTCCAGCTTGGTACCAATATGGAGAACGGTATCAAGCTGGCGATCGACCAGGCGAATGCCTCGGGCGACTACGACTTCGAGATCGAGTACTTCCCGACCGACGACCAGGGTCAGCCGGACAAGGCGACCGCCGCCGCGCAGAAGGCAATTGACGAAGGTGTCATCGCGGTGATCGGCCCGGCCTTCTCGGGCCCGGCGGACACGGCCGCGGAGGTCTACGCGGAGGCCGGTATCCCGGCGGTCTCCTCGTCGGCGACGCGGCCCGACCTGACGACGAAGGGGTACGAGAGCTTCCTGCGCGCGGTGCCGAACGACTCGGCCCAGGGCGCGGGTATGGCGAAGTACTTCGACCAGGCGACGGACGCGGAGAAGGTCGTCGTCGTGGACGACAAGACCGACTACGGCGTGGGTCTGGCGGACGTCGCCGAGAAGGAGCTGACGGCCGCCGGCATCGAGGTGGTCCGCCAGTCGGTTCCGCAGAAGACTCCGGACTACTCGGCGGCGGCGCGCAGCGTCGTGGGCCAGAAGGCCGACGGGCTGATCTACGCGGGCTACTACGAGGACGCCGGCCCGTTCGCGACGAAGCTGGCCGAGGCGGGCTTCGAGGGCACCACGATGTCCGGTGACGGCACGAACGACATGGGCTTCGTGAAGCTGGCCGGTGACGCGGCCAACGGCTGGAAGCTGACCTGCCCCTGCACGGACCCGACGCAGGAGGACGCGACGAAGGCGTTCGCCGACGACTACCAGGCGGAGTTCAACCAGGCACCCGGTACGTACTCGGCCGAGTCCTACGACGTCGCGCAGATGATCATCGCGCAGATCGCCGAGACGGGCGGTGCGGAGTCGGACAGCGAGAAGCTGCTGGAGTCGCTGCGCGGCGTGGAGTACAAGGGTCTGACGAAGACGTTCTCGTTCGACGACAAGGGCGAGTTCAAGAACCAGACCATCTACATGTACGAGGTCCAGGACGAGAAGATCGGGTACGTGGGGAACATCGACGAGCTGGCGGCCGAGTAACGCGTCGCCCCGGGGCCGGTGACGGCCCGGTGTTTCGGCCGGTTTCTGCGATGACCGGTCCCGGTCGGCGCGATGCGCGCGTGCATTGCGCCGACCGGTGTTCCACGGTCCGCCGTTCTCCGCGGTGGCCGCGTTTTTCCTCCGCTGCTGCCGGAGCCGTGCTGAACGTGCGGGGCGGTGGCTCGTTCCCATAAGGAAGTCGTTCGATGTCCCTCAACGCTTTCTGGGACTTCTTGGTCCTAGGGGTGGTGCTCGGCTGTCTTTATGCCGTCATCGCCATCGGTTACACGCTCGTCTACGGCGTGCTTCAGCTTCTGAACTTCGCGCACAGCGAAGTGTTCATGTTCGGTGGTTTCGGCGGTCTGATGGCGCTGACGGTGTGGGCTCCGGCTCCTGACCCGTCGGGTGCGCAGTCGGTCCTGTACGTCGTGGTCGGAATGCTCGCGGGTGCGGCGTTCGGTGGTGTGGTCGCGTACGGGTTGGAGAAGGTCGCCTACCGGCCTTTGCGGCGACATAAAGCGCCACGACTGGTGTTCCTCATCACGGCCATCGGCGCGTCGTTCTTCCTCTACAACCTGGCGGGGAAGCTGTTCGGCCGCAACTCGCTGTCGATGCCGGACATGTACGAGAACAAGAGGGTGTTCTCGTTCTTCGGTGCGGAGCTGAGCGTGACGATGATCCTGATCGTCGTGTCCGCGGTGGGCATGATGATCGGTCTGGACTACGTGGTGAACCGGACGAAGCTGGGGTCGAGTATCCGCGCGGTGGCGCAGGACCCCGAGGTGGCGTCGCTGATGGGCGTGAACATCGACAAGGTGGTCTCGCGGACGTTCGTGATCGGTGGTCTGCTCGGTGGTGCGGCGGGGTTCCTCTTCGGAGTGAACAACAAGGTCGTGTACACGATGGGCTTCCTGCCGGGGATCACGGCGTTCGCGGCGGCGGTGCTGGGCGGCATCGGCAACGTGCGCGGGGCCATGCTCGGCGGCATGCTGCTGGGCATCGTGGAGACCCTCACCGTGTACTTCTGGGGTGAGGAGTGGCGCTACGTGGCGGGCTTCGCCGTGCTGGTCGTGGTGTTGATGTTCCGGCCGACGGGTCTGCTGGGCGAGCGTCTGGGGAGGACCGCATGAGTGCGGAGGCTTTGGTCCGCGGCCGGGCCGCGGAGCGGCTGAGGACGGTGCGCTGGTACCAGCGGCCGCGCTGGAAGCGGCTGGGCGCGATGATCGCGCTCGCGGTCCTCGCGGTGATGGTGACGGGCGTGCAGGGCACGCAGCGGGACCTGTTCTACGCCCTGGAGGAGAACCTCACCTCGCCGCTGCTGCTGGTGTGGCTGGCGTTGACGGTCGGGGTGTGGGCGGTCAGGGAGTTCCTCTCGCCGCAGGTGAAGGCCGTCTCGGACGGCTACCGGTCGGTGGTCGAGGAGCCGCGCGGGAAGCTGCGGCGTGCCTGGCGCGAGGAGAAGTGGCTGCGCTGGGGTGCGTTGGGCGCTCTGGTGGCGGCGGCGGTCTTCCTGCCGTCGGGTCTGGAGCGGTACTGGCAGACGGTGCTGGTGGACCAGATCGCGATCTACGTCCTGGTGGCGATCGGCCTGAACGTGGTCATCGGCTGGGCCGGGATGCTGGACCTCGGCTTCATCGCGTTCTTCGCGATCGGTGCCTACAGCGCGGCGTACTGGACGGGCGCGCTGCCCGTGCAGCCGCCGATGGAGTTGAACAACTTCGCGGTCATCCCGGTGGCGATCGTCACGTGCCTGCTGGCGGGTGTGCTGCTGGGCGCGCCGACGCTGCGGTTGCGCGGTGACTACCTGGCCATCGTGACGCTGGGCTTCCACGAGATCGTGTACCTGACGGCGAAGAACCTGGACGACGTCACCGGGGGCACGGGTGGCGTCAAGGTGGAGCGGTTCTCGCTGGACCTGGGGTTCTGGTCGTACGAGTGGGGCGTCATCGACCCGATGCCGTACTACTACCTGCTGCTGGTGTTCATCGCGGTCGTGGTGTTCTTCTTCTGGCGGCTGGAGCACTCGAAGGTCGGCCGGGCGTGGACGGCGATCCGTGAGGACGAGGTCGCGGCGGCGTCGACGGGTGTGAACACCGTGCGCTTCAAGCTGATGGCGTTCGCCATCGGTGCGTCGACCTCGGGCGTCGCGGGTGTCGCGTACGCGTCGAAGGTGGGCTACATCAACTCGGAGAACTTCGTCATCCTGCTGTCGGTGCTGGTACTGGCGTACGTGATCTTCGGTGGTATGGGTTCGATCGCCGGTGTGCTGTTCGGTGCCGCGTTCCTGGTGTGGCTGCCGGAGGCGCTGCGGGACTTCGTGGACCCCAAGGACCGGTACATGTACCTGGGCGTGCTGCTGGTGATCATGATGATCTACCGGCCGCAGGGTGTGATTCCGTCGCGGCGTCGTGCGCGGGAGCTGAAGCTGTCGGAGTCCGGTGAGTCGGACGCCGATGCGATGACGGAGCCGGCGGGAGGCAGGCTGTCATGACGACGGAGCTGATCAAGGGCAAGGGGCCCGGGGGCCGGCCGGAGCCGGACGCCGGCGACCTGGTGCTGGACGCGAGCGGGGTGACGCTGCGCTTCGGCGGTGTGACGAGTCTGGACGGCGTCGAGCTGAGCATGCGCCGTGGGGAGATCCTCGCGGTGATCGGTCCGAACGGTGCGGGCAAGACGTCGTTGTTCAACTCGCTGACCGGCGCGTACGTGCCGCAGGAGGGCCGGATCACCTACCGGCCGCGTGCGGGGGGCGAACACGAGCTGCGGGGGCGCAAGCCGCATCTGGTGAATCACCTGGGCCTGGCGCGGACGTTCCAGAACATCCGGTTGTTCGGCGCGTTGACGGCGTTGGAGAACGTGAAGATCGCGGCGGAGACGCGGCTGAAGTCGGACCCGGTGTCGATCATGCTGGGGTTGCCGAACGCGCGACGGGCCGAGCGGGCGAGTGACCGGCGGGCGCACGAGGTGCTGGACTTCGTGGGACTCGCGGCGAAGCTGAACGAGCTCGCCGGGTCGTTGAGCTACGGCGACCAGCGGCGGCTGGAGATCGCCCGGGCGTTGGCGACGGATCCGCAGGTGCTGTTGCTGGACGAGCCGGCGGCGGGGACGAACCCGACGGAGAAGCTGGAGCTGGAGGAGCTGATCCGGGGGATCAACCGGGAGCTGGGCGTGAGCGTGCTGCTGATCGAGCACGACATGCGGCTGGTGATGTCGGTGGCGGACCGGGTGATGGTGCTGAACTTCGGCAAGAAGATCGCCGAGGGGTCTCCCTCACAGGTGCAGCGTGATCCGGCGGTCGTGGAGGCGTACCTGGGTGCGTCGGCCGAGCCCGAGGAGGCCGCCGAGGGTGCGGACGGCACCGACGGCGGCGGCGTGCCGCAGGCCCGTGACGGTGAGGTGACCGACGAGCGCGCGGCGCAGGACGGTCCGGGGAAGGACGAGGCATGAGTGGCACCGCTGAGGTGACGAAGGAGCAGGCCGCGGGTCAGCCGGAGGGCACTCCGGTGCTGGAGCTGCGCGACCTGCGGGTGTTCTACGGCGCGATCGAGGCGTTGAAGGGCATCGATCTCGCGGTGTACGAGGGCGAGGTCGTGGCGCTGCTGGGCGCGAACGGCGCGGGCAAGTCGACGACGCTGCGCACGGCGTCGGGCATGCTGGCGCCGCGCTCGGGCCGGGTGCTGCTGCACGGTGAGCGGGTCGACGGCATCAAGTCGCACGACCTGGTGCGGTTCGGTATCGGGCACGTGCCGGAGGGCCGTCGGGTGTTCCCGCGGATGACGGTGCGGGAGAACCTGGAGATGGGGGCGTACCGGTTCAAGTCCCCCGACCGGGACACGCTGGACCGGGTGTACTCGCTGTTCCCCCGCCTGCACGAGCGCAGGACGCAGCTGGGCGGCACGCTCTCGGGCGGCGAGCAGCAGATGCTGGCGATCGGCCGGGCGTTGATGGGCAAGCCCGAGCTGCTGCTGCTGGACGAGCCGTCGATGGGTCTGGCGCCGCTCATCGTGGCGCAGATCTTCGACATCCTGAAGGAGATCAACGAGCAGGGCACGACGGTGCTGCTGGTGGAGCAGAACGCCTCCCAGGCCCTGCAGTTGGCCGACCGCGGCTACGTGCTGGAGACGGGGGCGGTGGCGATGTCGGGTGAGGCGTCGCGGCTGCTGGCGGATCCGCGGGTGCGGGAGGCGTATCTGGGTGAGGGCGCCGCCTGATCCCGGCGGCGGAGGTCGAGGGGCCGGTCCACCCGTGGGGTGGCCGGCCCTTCGACGTGTGGTGGTGCTCAGGCGTCGCGCAGCAGGCAGGTGAGGCGGGCGGTGCAGACGCGGCGGTCCTGCTCGTCGGTGATGACGACCTCGTAGGCGGCGGTGGTCCGGCCGAGGTGGGCGGGGGTGGCGGTGCCGGTGACGAGGCCGGAGCGCAGACCGCGGTGGTGGGTGCAGTTGAGGTCGACGCCGACGGCCACCTTGCCGGGGCCGCCGTGGAGCATGGCACCGACCGAGGCGAGGGTCTCGGCGAGGACGGCGGAGGCGCCGCCGTGGAGGAGTCCGTAGGGCTGGGTGTTGCCCTCGACGGGCAGGGTCCCGACGACGCGGTCGGGTGCGGCGTGCAGGATCTTCAGCCCCATCCGCTCCCCGAGGTGTCCGGCGGAGAAGAGGGACGGCAGGTCGATGCCGAGCCCGGCCCACTGGTCGAGGATCTCCTGGGGGAAGACGGTGGCGGTGTTCTCGCCCATGGTCGTTCGGCTCCGATCGCTGGCGGCTCTGCTTGGCGGTCCTGATGCTAAGCGTTCGCTCACGGTCGGGTGGGGGTGAGTCGGATCACGACGGACTTGCTCGCGGGCGTGTTGCTGCCGTCCGCGGTGGCGTCGAGGGGGACGAGGACGTTGGTCTCGGGGTAGTAGGCGGCGGCGCAGCCCCGGGCGGTGGGGTAGTGCACGACGCGGAAGCCGGGGGCGGTGCGCTCGGTGCCGTCGTGCCATTCGCTGGTCAGGTCGGCGTAGCCGCCGTCGGCCAGGCCGAGTGCCGCGGCGTCGTCGGGGTGGACGAGGACGACGCGGCGGCCTCCCTTGATGCCGCGGTAGCGGTCGTCGAGGCCGTAGATGGTGGTGTTGTACTGGTCGTGCGAGCGGAGCGTCTGCAGGAGGAGGCGGCCCGGGGGGATCTCGGGGTGCTCGACGGGGGCGGCGGTGAAGCGGGCCTTGCCGGTGGCGGTGGGGAAGCGGCGTTCGTCGCGGGGGGCGTGGGGGAGGGTGAAGCCGCCGGGATGGGCGATGCGGGTGTTGAAGTCCTCGAAGCCGGGGATGACGCGGGCGATGCGGTCCCGTACGTGCCCGTAGTCCTGCTCGAAGGTCTCCCAGGGCGTGGTGCTGGTGGGCCCGAGGACCCTGCGGGCGAGCCGGCTGATGATGGCGGGTTCGGACAGCAGGTGTTCCGAGGCCGGTTCGAGGGTGCCGCGGGAGGCGTGCACCATGCCCATGGAGTCCTCGACGGTGACGAACTGCTCCCCGCTCGCCTGGACGTCCCGCTCGGTGCGGCCGAGGGTGGGGAGGATGAGGGCGCGGGCGCCGGTGACGACGTGGGAGCGGTTGAGCTTGGTGGAGACGTGGACGGTGAGCCGGGCGCGGCGCATGGCGTCCTCGGTGACGGCGGTGTCGGGGGAGGCGGCGACGAAGTTGCCGCCGAGGGCGAAGAAGACCTGGACGCGGCCGTCGCGCAGGGCGCGGATGGACTCGACGGTGTCGTAGCCGTGTTCCCGGGGCGGGGTGAAGCCGAACTCCTGCCCCAGGGCGTCCAGCAGTTCGGGGGCCGGGCGTTCGACGATGCCCATGGTGCGGTCGCCCTGGACGTTGCTGTGGCCGCGGACGGGGCACAGGCCGGCGCCGGGTCGGCCGATGTCGCCGCGCAGCAGGAGGAAGTTGACGACCTCGCGGATGGTGGCGACGGCGTGCTTGTGCTGGGTGAGGCCCATGGCCCAGCACACGACGGTGCGCCGCGAGGCGAGGACCAGGCGCAGGGCCTCCTCGACGGCGTCGCGGTCGAGGCCGGTGGCGGCCAGGGTGGCGTCCCAGTCGGCCGTGCGGGCGGCGTCGGCGAACGCGGCGAACCCGTCGGTGTGCTCGGCGACGAACGCCTCGTCGACGGCGCCCTCGGTCTCGATGACCCGTTTGTTCAGCAGCCGGAAGAGGGCCTGGTCGCCGCCGAGACGGACCTGGAGGAAGAGGTCGGTGAGCGGGGTGCCGGGGCCGGCGAGACCGAGGGGGGTCTGCGGGTTCCGGAACCGTTCCAGGCCCGCCTCGGGGAGCGGGTTGACGGTGATGATCTTCGCGCCGTTGTGCTTGGCCTTCTCCAGGGCGGAGAGCATGCGCGGGTGGTTGGTGCCGGGGTTCTGTCCGGCGACGATGATCAGGTCGGCCTGGTGGAGGTCTTCGAGGAGGACGCTCCCCTTCCCGACGCCGATGGTCTCGGTGAGGGCCGTGCCGGAGGACTCGTGGCACATGTTGCTGCAGTCGGGCAGGTTGTTCGTGCCGAACTCGCGGGCGAAGAGCTGGTAGAGGAACGCGGCCTCGTTGCTGGTGCGCCCCGAGGTGTAGAAGACGGCCTCGTCGGGGGAGGGCAGGGCGCGCAGTTCGTCGGCGATGATCCCCAGGGCCTGGGTCCAGCTGACGGGTGAGTAGTGGTCGGCGCCCTGGGCGAGGTAGACGGGCTGGGTCAGGCGGCCCTGCTTGCCGAGCCAGTAGCCGGACCGTTCGGCGAGGTCGGCGACGGAGTGGTGGGCGAAGAAGGCGGGGGTGACGCGGGCGCGGGTGGCCTCCTCGGCGACGGCCTTGGCGCCGTTCTCGCAGAACTCCGCCGTGTGCCGGTCGGCCTCCTCGGGCCAGGCGCAGCCGGGGCAGTCGAAGCCGTCCTTCTGGTTGACGCGCAGGAGGGTGAGCGCGGTGCGTTTGACGCCCATCTCGCGGTGGGCCATGCGCAGGGCGTGGCCGACGGCGGGCAGCCCGGCGGCGGAGCGGCGCGGCGGGCGGACCTGGGGGGCGTCCTGGACGGGGTCGCCGGAGGAGGACGGAGTGGCGCGCGTCATGGTGCGATCCTCCCACGCCGGGCGGCGGGCCGGGCGGGCGCGGGCCGGGACGTCCGCGGCGCGGGGACGCCGCGTCGCGGGAGTGTCGGTGGGCCGTGGCAGGATCGGTGCCGTGGCAAAGGACGAGCAGATCGGCGTGGCGGACGGCGTGGTGGAGACGGCATCGGAGCGGGCGGAGCAGGGCGGTGGGGGCAAGCTCCTGCTGATGGACGGGCATTCGCTGGCCTACCGGGCGTTCTTCGCGTTGCCGGAGGAGAACTTCTCCACGACCACGGGGCAGACGACGAACGCGGTGTACGGCTTCGTGTCGATGCTGTCGAACACGTTGCGTGACGAGGCGCCGACGCACTTCGCGGTCGCGTTCGACGTCTCGCGCAAGACGTGGCGGGCGCAGGAGTTCACCGAGTACAAGGCGAACCGCTCCAAGACGCCGGACGGCTTCAAGGGGCAGGTGGAGCTGATCGGGGAGCTGCTGGACGCGATGCGCGTCAAGCGCTTCGCGGTGGAGGGCTTCGAGGCGGACGACGTCATCGCCACGCTGGCGACGCAGGCCGAGGCCGCCGGGTACGACGTGTCGATCGTCACCGGCGACCGGGACTGCTTCCAGCTCGTCTCGGACCGCGTCACGGTCCTGTACCCGACGAAGGGCGTCTCGGAGCTGACGCGGTTCACGCCGGAGAAGGTGCGGGAGAAGTACGGGCTGGAGCCGGCCCAGTACCCGGACTTCGCGGCACTGCGCGGTGACCCGTCGGACAACCTCCCCGGCATTCCGGGGGTGGGGGAGAAGACGGCCACCAAGTGGATCAGCCAGTTCGGCTCGTTCGACGAGCTGGTCGCGCGGGTGGACGAGATCAAGACCAAGGCGGGGCAGAACCTCCGGGACCACCTGGAGTCGGTCAAGCTCAACCGGCGGCTGACGGAGATGGTGCGGGACGTCGAGCTGCCCTGCGGTCCGGCGGAGCTGGAGCGGGTCGCCTACGACCGCGAGACGCTGACGTCGCTGCTGGACGTGCTGGAGATCCGCAACCCGAACTTCCGCGAGCGGCTGTTCGCCGCCGACCCGGCCGCCGCCGAGGCGGACGCGGAGCCCCCGGCGGCCGGGGTCGAGGTGGCGGGCCGGGTGCTGGAGGCGGGCGAGCTGGGGCCGTGGCTGGCCGAGCACGCGGCGGCGGGCGGACGTCCGCTGGGCCTGGCGTCGGTGGACGACTGGCACCTGGGCGCGGGGCGGGTGAACGAGATCGCGCTGGCCACCGGTGAGGGCCCCGCGGCCTGGTTCGACCCGGCGGAGCTGGACGCCCCCGACGAGCAGGCGTTCGCGGCCTGGCTGGCCGACGGGGAACGGCCGAAGACGGTGCACAACGCGCGGGCGACGCAGCGGGTGTTCGCCGAGCACGGCTGGCGGATCGAGGGGATCGTCTCGGACACCGCGCTGGCCGCCTATCTCGTGCAGCCGGGCCGGCGCAGCTTCGCGCTGGACGCGTTGAGCGTGGAGTTCCTCGGCCGTGAGCTGCCGCAGCCCGCCGAGAGCGGTTCGGGCCAGCTGGCGCTGGGGGCGGACGAGCAGGCGCAGGCCGACGCCCTGATGGGGCAGGCCCGTACGGTGCTGGACCTGGGGGAGGCGTTCACCGGGCGGCTGGCCGAGGTGGGTGCGGCGGAGCTGCTGGCCGACATGGAGCTGCCCGTCTCCGAGGTCCTGTCGCGCATGGAGCGGGCCGGTATCGCGGCGGACCGCGCGTGGCTGGGTGGTCTGGAGCAGCAGTTCGCCGACGCGGCCCAGCAGGCGGTGCGGGAGGCGCACGCGGCCGTCGGGCACGAGTTCAACCTCGGCTCGCCCAAGCAGCTCCAGGAGGTGCTGTTCGGTGAGCTCGGGCTGCCGAAGACGAAGAAGACCAAGACGGGCTACACCACCGATGCCGACGCGCTGGCGTGGCTGGCGACGCAGACGGACCACGAACTGCCGGTACTGATGCTGCGGTTCCGGGAGCAGTCCAAGCTGCGCGCCACCGTCGAGGGGCTGATCAAGACGATCGCGGCGGACGGCCGGATCCACACCACGTTCAGCCAGACGGTCGCCTCCACCGGCCGGCTGTCCTCGACCGACCCGAACCTGCAGAACGTCCCGGTACGCACCGACGAGGGCCGGGCGATCCGCCGCGCGTTCGTCGTCGGCGAGGGCTTCGAGTCGCTGATGACGGCGGACTACAGCCAGATCGAGCTGCGGGTCATGGCGCACCTGTCGGAGGACGCCGGGCTCATCGAGGCGTTCACCTCCGGTGAGGACCTGCACACCACGGTCGCCTCGCAGGTGTTCGGCGTCGACAAGGACCAGGTCGACCCCGAGATGCGCCGCAAGATCAAGGCGATGTCCTACGGTCTGGCCTACGGCCTCTCCGCGTTCGGGCTGTCCCAGCAGCTGGGCATCAGCCCGGAGGAGGCCCGCAGGCTCATGGACACCTTCTTCGAGCGGTTCGGCGGCGTGCGGGACTACCTGCACCGTGCCGTGGAGGAGGCGCGCGCCGTCGGCTACACCAGCACGATGCTGGGCCGCCGCCGCTACCTGCCGGATCTCAACTCCAGCAACCGGCAGCGCCGGGAGATGGCCGAGCGCATGGCGTTGAACGCGCCGATCCAGGGCACGGCCGCCGACATCGTGAAGATCGCCATGCTGCGGGTCGACGCCGAGCTGCGGAAGCGGAATCTCACCTCGCGCATGCTGCTCCAGGTGCACGACGAGATCGTGCTGGAGGTCGCCGCGGGCGAGCGGCACGCGGTGGAGGAGTTGGTGCGCGCCGAAATGGCCGGTGCGGTGGAACTGCGGGCCCCGCTGGACGTGTCGGTGGGGGTGGGCCCGGACTGGGAGTCGGCGGCCCACTGACCGACGGGGTCGTGCCGCGAAAGGCGTGACCGGAAGCCGTCGCGTGTCGTATCGTCACCTTCGCCGCCCTGTCGGGAGTCAGGTACATGACGGGCGTCGCGACCATTCGGGGACAAGGGGAGGAACGGCCGTATGACGGGTCGTACCGGTGGCAGGCTCCGCAGGGGCGTGAGCGCGACGGCCGTGGCGGCCGCCGCGATGGTGGCCCTGACCGCGTCTCAGGCGCCCGGCCTCTCCCTGCCCCCGCCCAGTCCCACGGCGGACGATCCGGCGCTCGGAGCGGACGACGCGCCGGCGACCGGGGGCGATGCCCCCTACCACACCGAGCTGCCCCCGCTGGAGACGCCGGACATGCCGGACAGCTCCCGTGAGCTGGACGGCGACGGCCCGCTGGTGACCGGCCCGGCCGAAGCGGGCGTGCCCGCGACGGTCCTGGCCGCCTACCGACAGGCCGAGAGCACGCTGCGGAGCGAGCAGCCCCGCTGCAACCTGTCGTGGCAACTGCTCGCCGCCATCGGCAAGGTGGAGTCCGGGCAGGCCCGCGGTGGTGCCCTCGACGCAGAGGGCACCACGCTCTCCCCGATCCGCGGCCCCAAGCTGGACGGCAACGGCTTCGCCGACATCTCGGACACCGACAACGGCGCCTACGACGGCGACACCGTGCACGACCGGGCCGTCGGCCCCATGCAGTTCATCCCCTCCACGTGGGCGGCGTGGGGTGCCGACGGCAACGGTGACGGCGCCAAGGACCCCGACAACATCTTCGACGCCGCCCTCGCGGCGGGCCGCTACCTGTGCGCCGCCGGCCGGGACCTGGCGGACCCGGCCGACCTGGAGCGCGCCCTCCTCAGCTACAACCCCTCGCGGGAGTACCTGAACACGGTGCTGTCGTGGCTGGAGTTCTACCGCAAGGGCGTCCACGAGGTCCCCGACGGCACCGGCCAACTGCCCGACTCGCCGGGGCCGGGCAACCCGAAGAAGCCGAAGCCCGACCCGGTCGCCGAGGAGCCCCAGCGGCGTCCCGCGTCCGACCGGCCCTCCGGCGAGAAGGACACCGACCCGCCCGAAAAGCCCGAAAAGCCCGCGAAGCCCGAGGACCCCGCCGGGGACGAGCCGGGCGAGGGCGGCGAGACCCCCCGGCCGAGGCCGCCCGCCGTGGACGACGACCACAACGTCATCGTGCCGCCGCCCGGCGAGGACCCCGACGGCGACGGCCCCGCCCCGGACGACGGCAAGGACGAGGAGCCGACCGACCCGGAGGAGCCGGAGGAGCCGACCGACCCCGAGGAGCCGGAGGAGCCCACCGACCCCGAGGAGCCCGGCGAGGAGCCGGGGGAGTGCCCGGTGGACCCGGGGGAGCCCGAGGAGCCGGAGGAGCCGCAGCCCGGTACCGAGGAGCCGACGGACGACGAGGACGCCGTCGACGGGGAGGAGTCGGAGAACCC
Organism: Streptomyces chumphonensis; assembly: GCF_014779715.1. Classification (GTDB taxonomy): domain Bacteria; phylum Actinomycetota; class Actinomycetes; order Streptomycetales; family Streptomycetaceae; genus Streptomyces; species Streptomyces chumphonensis. The sequence goes on along the minus strand of NZ_JACXYU010000001.1, from coordinate 238,815 downwards.
GGCGGACAGCGACGACACCGACCCCTCCGAAAACGCTGAGGACGCTGAGGACGCCGAGGGCGAGGACGGCGAGGCCACCGACGCCGAGGACCCGGACGCCGAGGACCCCGCCGACCCGTGTGACGACGGCGAGGAGCCGGACGGGGACGAAAGCGGCACGCCGCAGGACGACGGGGAGCCCGGAGGCGGTGACGGCTCGTCCGGTGACGACACCGCCGCCCGTCCCGAGGACGCCGCCCGCGTCGAGTAGCCGGCACCGGCGAACGCGTCACGCCGGAGCCCGCCCCGTCTACCGCCCTCGGCGCGGGGCGGCCCGGCGGGTGGGCACCGCCGTGGTCGGATCGTCCGGCCACGGGTGCCGCGGGTAGCGCCCGCGCAGTTCGGCCCGCACGGCGCGGTAGCCCTCGGCCCAGAACGACGCCAGGTCCGCGGTGACGGCGGCGGGCCGCCCGGCGGGGGAGAGCAGGTGCACCAGCAGGGGCACCCGCCCGTCGGCGAGCCGGGGCGCCTGGGTCCAGCCGAAGAGCTCCTGCAGTTTGACGGCGAGCACCGGCTGGTCGCCGGTGTAGTCGACGCGCACCCGCGAGCCGGAGGGGACCTCGACGCGTTCGGGGGCGAGCTCCTCCAGCCGGGCCGCCGCACCGCTCGACCAGGGGAGCAGGCCGCGCAGCAGGGCGAGGGTGTCGACGGCGTCCAGCCGGTCGCCGGTCAGCCAGGTGGCGGCGTGGGCGAGGAGGGCGTCGTCGCCGACGTCGGGCCAGGGCTCGCCCAGCGTGCGGTGGAGGAAGGCCATGCGCCGACGCAGCGACCGGGCCTGCTCCGGCCAGCGCAGGAGATCCGTCCCGCCCCGGCGCACCGCCTCCAGGAGCGCCCGGCGCACCTGCTCCGGGTCGGGGTGCCGCACGGTCTCGCCGCCCAGGGCGATCGCGCCGAGCCGGGTGACGCGCTGCGCGGTGACGACGCCGCGCCCGGCGTCGTAGGCCACCTCCTCGTCCTCCCGCAGCAGGGCGGCGGCGGCCACCCGGGCGGTCTCCTCGTCGATGACGGCGACGAGCCGGGCCCGGGCCGCGGGGGCGCCCGCCGGGCGGTCGGCCACCGCGACGGCGAGCCAGGGTGCGCCGCCGTGCCCGCTCGTCACCTCGGCCCGGGTGCCGGAGGCCATCAGGTAGGCGCCGGTCCCGCCCTGCCGCCGCGCCACCCGCTCCGGGTGGGCGAGGGCGACCACGAGGCCCGCGGCCCCGTCCACGCCGCCGGGGGCGTCCGGGCCGCCGTCCACGCCGCCGTCCACGCCGTCTTGGGATGCGGCGTCCTTCGGCAGCGCCCTGCGCAGCCGGTCGACCTCGCGCCGCCACCGGGCGGCGTACGCCTCGCGGGGGGAGCGGCGGACGGCCCGCAGGACGTCGCCCAGGTCCTGCCCCAGCTCGCGCGGCGGCTCCTCGCTGAGCAGCGCGACGACCTCCGCGGCGGCTCTCGGTCCGACGAGGCGGGCGCCGTCCAGCAGGGCCCGGGCCAGCCGGGGGTGGAGGCCCAGCCGGGCCATGGCCTCGCCGCGCGCGGTGGCGCGGCCGACGCCGTCCACGGCGCCGACGGCGGTCAGGACCGCACCGGCCGCCGCCATGGCCCCGGCGGGCGGCGGGTCGAGCAGGGCCAGGCCCTCGGCGCCGGGGGCGCCCCAGCAGGCCGCCTGGAGGGCGAACGCGCCGAGGTCGGCGACGGCGATCTCGGGCTGCGGGAAGCGGGGCCTGCGGCCGTCCTCCCCCTGCGCCCAGCACCGGTAGGCGGTGCCCGGCGCCTCGCGTCCGGCCCGCCCCGCACGCTGCCGGGCCGCCGCCCGGGAGGCCCACACGGTGGTCAGGGCGCTGAGCCCGCGCGCGTGGTCGGTGCGCGGCTCCCGGGCCAGCCCGGCGTCGACGACGATCCGCACCCCGGGCACGGTGAGGCTGGACTCCGCCACGGCGGTGGCCAGCACGATCCGGCGGCGTCCGTGCGGGTCCGGCCCGGCGAGGACGGCGTCCTGGGTCTCGGCGCGGGCGCGGCCGTGCACCTGGAGGACGTCGGCGTCCGCGCCCTCCAGCGCCGCCGCCACCCGGGCGATCTCGCCGACGCCGGGCAGGAAGCACAGGAGGTCCCCCTCCCGTTCCGCCAGTGCGCGCCGGACGACGGCGGCGACGTGCGCGAGCAGCGCGCGGTCCACGCGCAGGCCGTGCGGCGGCGCGACGGGCGTGGGCGGGGGCGCCCACACCGTCTCGACGGGGTGGGCGACGCCCGGCGCCTCCACCACGGGGGCGTCCAGCAGCCGGGCCCAGCCCTCGGCGTCGGTGGTCGCGGAGGCGGCCAGGAGCCGGAGCTCCGGACGCAGGGTGTGCCGCACGTCGAGCAGGAAGGCGGCGGCGGTGTCGGCGTCGAGGTGCCGCTCGTGGCACTCGTCGAGCATGACGACGTCGACGCCCGCCAGCTCCTGGTCGCGCTGGAGCCGCTGGAGGAGCACGCCGGTGGTGACGACCTCCACGCACGTCCCCGGCCCGACGCGGCGCTCGCCGCGCACGGTGAAGCCCACGCGGTCGCCCACGTCCTCCCCCAGCAGCCACGCCATCCGGCGGGCGGCGGCCCGGGCGGCGATCCGCCGGGGTTCGGCGACCAGGACGCGCCGGGGGCGGCGCGTTCGGTCCTCCCCGGCACCCGGTGCCAGACCGGCCAGCTCCAGCGGCACCAGCGTCGTCTTGCCCGACCCCGGCGGGGCGCAGAGCACGGCGGTGCCCGCCCGGTCCAGGGCGTCGCGCAGCCGGGGCAGCGCCTCCCGCACCGGCAGGTCGAGCGCGCGCTCCCGTGCGGCGGCCGTCATGCGTCCCGCTCGCACACGAAGATCGCCGTGCCGGGGATCAGCGCCCCGCGCAGCGGGGACCAACCGCCCCACTCCTGCCGGTTCCACGCCGGCCACTCCGGTTCGACGAGGTCGGTGAGGCGCAGCCCGGCGGCGGCGACGTCCCGCACCCGGTCGCCCAGGGTGCGGTGGTGCTCGACGTAGAGGGCGCGGCCCTCCTCGTCCTGCTCGACGTAGGGGGTGCGGTCGAAGTAGGACGCGGAGACGGTCAGTCCCTCGGGCCCGGGCTCGTCGGGCAGGGCCCAGCGCAGGGGGTGCGTCACGGAGAACACCCACCGTCCGCCCGGTCGCAGGACGCGCCGCACCTCGCGGAGGACGCGCACGGGATCGGCGACGAAGGGGACGGCGCCGTAGGCCGAGCAGGCCAGGTCGAAGGAGGCGTCCGCGAAGGGCAGCGCCCCGGCGTCGGCCTCGACCAGCGTGACGCCGTCGGTGCCCAGGCGCAGGGCGTGCTGGAGTTGGCGGTGGGAGACGTCCAGGGCGACCGGGCGGGCGCCGCGGGCGGCCAGCCAGCGCGAGCACTGCGCCGCGCCCGCGCCGATCTCCAGCACGCGTGCTCCGGCCAGCCGCTCCGGGTCGCCCAGGAGCCGCGCCTCGTCCTCGGTGAGCCCCTCGGGGCCCCAGACGAAGCGGTCGTCCCCGAGGAAGGCGCCGTGTTCGTTCTGGTAGTCGTCCGCGTTGCGGTCCCACCACAGCCGGCTCGCCCGCCGGCTCTCGGCCTCGTCGGCCCCGCGCCGTACGGCGTCGCCCTCGTCGGCACTCATCCTCGTCTTCGCACCCCTGTCGCACTCGTGTGGCGACCGTAACGATAGGCTGTGGGAAATCTTGTGCATGCGGCGTGCGATGAGCACACTGCGGTGTACGTCTGCCGACGCGGAACACGCGGCGGAGCGGGCGGCTTTCGCCCCATCCGTCCCACGTGTCGCAAACGTGCATTGACCCTGCCCGGCTGCGGCCGTATGCTACAAGTTGCGCTGCGGGCCTGCGCGCCTCGGACGGAGCAGGTCGCGCTCGCATCTGTTGTATGTCCTCTCGGTTGTCGAGGTGCTTTCGCGTTTCGGGAAGTACCTCCCAGGCTGTCCGGCTTCGGCGGTGCGATAAGGGCTCACGGCGTAGCAGTACCTACGACTTCTGTGTCCGTACCGGAGCCCTTTACCACATGACGAGCAGCACCGAGACCACCGTGACCACCCCGCAGGTTGCGGTCAACGACATCGGTTCCGAGGAAGCCTTCCTCGCCGCGATCGACGAGACGATCAAGTACTTCAACGACGGCGACATCGTCGACGGCGTCATCGTGAAGGTCGACCGGGACGAGGTCCTGCTCGACATCGGTTACAAGACCGAGGGCGTCATCCCTTCCCGTGAGCTGTCGATCAAGCACGACGTCGACCCCAACGAGGTCGTCGCCGTCGGTGACGAGATCGAGGCCCTGGTCCTCCAGAAGGAGGACAAGGAAGGCCGCCTCATCCTGTCCAAGAAGCGCGCCCAGTACGAGCGCGCCTGGGGCACCATCGAGAAGATCAAGGAAGAGGACGGGATCGTCACCGGTACCGTCATCGAGGTCGTCAAGGGTGGTCTCATCCTCGACATCGGCCTCCGGGGCTTCCTCCCCGCCTCCCTGGTCGAGATGCGCCGTGTCCGCGACCTCCAGCCGTACGTCGGCAAGGAGCTCGAGGCCAAGATCATCGAGCTGGACAAGAACCGCAACAACGTGGTCCTGTCCCGCCGTGCCTGGCTGGAGCAGACGCAGAGCGAGGTCCGTCAGACCTTCCTCACCACCCTCCAGAAGGGTCAGGTGCGCTCCGGCGTCGTCTCCTCGATCGTCAACTTCGGTGCCTTCGTGGACCTGGGCGGCGTCGACGGTCTGGTGCACGTCTCGGAGCTGTCCTGGAAGCACATCGACCACCCCTCCGAGGTCGTCGAGGTCGGCCAGGAGGTCACGGTCGAGGTCCTGGACGTCGACATGGACCGCGAGCGCGTCTCCCTGTCGCTGAAGGCGACCCAGGAAGACCCGTGGCAGCAGTTCGCCCGCACGCACCAGATCGGCCAGGTCGTGCCCGGCAAGGTCACCAAGCTGGTGCCGTTCGGCGCGTTCGTCCGCGTCGACGAGGGCATCGAGGGTCTGGTCCACATCTCCGAGCTGGCCGAGCGCCACGTCGAGATCCCGGAGCAGGTCGTCCAGGTCAACGACGAGATCTTCGTCAAGGTCATCGACATCGACCTGGAGCGCCGCCGCATCAGCCTCTCGCTGAAGCAGGCCAACGAGTCCTTCGGCGCCGACCCGATGGCCGTCGAGTTCGACCCCACGCTGTACGGCATGGCGGCGTCCTACGACGACCAGGGCAACTACATCTACCCCGAGGGCTTCGACCCCGAGTCGAACGACTGGCTGGAGGGGTACGAGAAGCAGCGCGAGGAGTGGGAGAACCAGTACGCGGTCGCCCAGGCGCGCTTCGAGCAGCACCAGGCGCAGGTCGTCAAGTCCCGCGAGCAGGACGCCCAGGCCGAGGCCGAGGGCGCCGGTGCCGGTCCCGCCCCGAGCAGCCAGGGTGGCGGCGGCGGTGGCGGTTCCTACTCGTCGGACTCCGGCGAGGACTCCGGTGCGCTGGCCTCCGACGAGGCCCTCGCCGCGCTCCGCGAGAAGCTGGCCGGCGGCCAGAGCTGATTCCGCGCCGGGCCGAGGCCCGGCCGGTTCGGTGCACGACGGTACGGAAGGGCCCGCTCCCCGCTCGGGGGGCGGGCCCTTCCGCGTCGGGGCGTCCCGCTCCGGCGGCCCCGACCGCCACGAGGCGGACGAGGGAATTCCGCGCGGGGCAAGGGCGTTGGCACAGGCGGAAGCGCTCGACGGAGGGGCAGGGAGAACGTGTTGAAGCCGCGTGAGCTGTACGAATGGGATCCGAGCGGCCTGCGGTCGGTGGACGAGATCATCGACCAGGGTGTCGGCGCCGGTCTCGTGCTGCTGTACCACTTCGAGGGCTTCATCGACGCCGGGGCGACCGGCGAGCAGATCACCGACCTGCTGCTGGAGGGGCGCCCCCACACAACGGTGGCCCGCTTCGACGTGGACCGCCTCGTCGACTACCGGGCGCGGCGCCCCGTCATGACGTTCCGGCGCGACCGCTGGGTCTCCTACGACCGTCCGGCCCTGGAGCTGAAGCTGCTGCGGGACGCCACCGGCAGCCCGTTCCTCCTGCTCAGCGGTCCCGAACCGGACGTCCAGTGGGAGGCGTTCACCGCGGCGGTGCAGGAGATCGTCGAGCGGCTGAACGTCCGGCTCTCGGTGACGTTCCACGGCATCCCCATGGGGGTGCCGCACACCCGCCCGGTCGGCCTCACCCCGCACGGCAGCCGCGCCGACCTCGTCCCGGGCCGCCCCGGCCTGTTCGACGAGGCGCAGGTGCCGGGCAGCGCGGCCTCCCTCCTGGAGCTGCGGCTGATCGAGGCCGGGCACGACGTCCTGGGGGTCGCCGCGCACGTCCCGCACTACGTCGCCCGCTCCCCGTACCCGGACGCCCCGCTCGTCGTCGTCGAGACGATCACCGCCGCGACCGGGCTGGTCCTGCCGGCCATCGCCCACACCCTGCGCGGACGCGCCCACACCACGCAGACGGAGATCGAGCGGCAGCTGGCCGACGGGGACGGCGAGCTCGTCGCCGTCGTCCGGGGCCTGGAGCAGCAGTACGACGCGGTGGCCGGCGCGGCGAGCCGGGGCAGCCTGGTCGCCGAGCCGAACGAACTGCCCTCGGCGGAGGAGCTGGGCGCCGTCTTCGAGCGGTTCCTCGCGGACCGCGAACGCGACACCGGCGAGCCCGACGCGTGAGACGGCCCGTAGGGTTGCGGGCATGCTGACTGTGGGACTGACCGGAGGCATCGGGGCGGGCAAGAGCGAGGTCTCACGCCTCCTCGCCTCCCACGGCGCGGTGATCGTCGACGCCGACCGCATCGCCCGCGAGGTCGTCGAGCCCGGGACCGAGGGGCACGCCGCCGTCGTCGCGGAGTTCGGTGACTCGGTGCTGTTGCCGGACGGCGCCCTGAACCGGCCGGCCCTCGGCCGCGTCGTCTTCAACGACCCCGAGCGCCTCGCCGCGCTGAACGCCATCGTGCACCCGCTGGTGGCCGCCCGCTCCGCCGAGCTCCAGGAGGCGGCGGGCGAGCACGCCGTCGTCGTCCACGACGTTCCGCTCCTCACGGAGAACGGCCTGGCCCCCCGCTACGACGTCGTCGTGGTGGTCGACGCCTCCCCGGAGACGCAGCTGGACCGCCTCGTGCGGCTGCGCGGCATGCCGCGGGACGAGGCCCGTTCCCGGATGGCGGCCCAGGCCACCCGGGCGGAGCGGCTGGCCGTCGCCGACCACGTCATCGACAACGAGGGCCCGCTGGAGGCACTCCAGGCCCGGGTGCGCGAGGTGTGGGAGCAGCTCCGGAAGCGTGCCTGACCCGCTGCGGGGGAATGCTTCCGGTCACCCGGCTGTTGTCCCGGCCGAAGGAGGCGCCCAGATGTCCCGAACGCCCCAGACGAACGTGATCGACTTCCGTGCCGCGGAGAAGCTGCTCGAAGCGAAGGACCCGCGGGGTGCGGTCAAGCTGCTCGATCCGCTGATCACCGCGCACCCGGAGAACACGGCGGCCCGGCTCCTGCGGGCCCGCGCGTTCTTCCACTCCGCCCAGCTGCGCTCCGCCGAGCTGGAGTTCCAGCTCGTCATCGAGCGGGAGCCGGACAACGCCTTCGCGCACTTCGCGCTGGCGCGGACGCTGGAGCGCGCGGGGCGCACCGGCGAGGCCCGCCGTCACTTCCGTCTCGCCGCCGCGCTGGACCCGCGTCCGGACTACGTCGAGGCCGCCCGGTTCGAGAGCATCTGACGCCGCCCGCCCGGCCGGTCGCCGTGTGACGGGGCGTCCGGCCGGGTCCGGCGCCGGGAAGGGCGCGCAGGGGCCCTGCCCGGCACGGCCGTCGGCCGATAGGGTCGTCCCCCGTGATATCGCGCCGCGTTCGTGCCACCTGCGTCCTCGTTCTCCTCGCCGCCACCTCCTGCACCGTCGACGACGTCACCGACGGCCAGGCTCCCGCAGGCGACGGGCGGCCCGCCCTGGCCGCCCTCGACGACCTCACGGTCAAGGGCCGTGCCGGACGCGACGGTTACGACCGCCGCATGTTCGGCAGCCCCTGGCCCGACGTCGACGGCAACGACTGCGGCACCCGCGACGACATCCTCGCCCGCGACCTCGACGACGTCACGCGGGACGAGGACGGCTGCACCGTCGAGTCCGGCACCCTCACCGAGGACCCGTTCACCGGCGCGACCATCGACTTCGTACGCGGCGGCCCCAGCGAGGTCGACATCGACCACCTCGTGGCCCTCTCCGACGCCTGGCAGAAGGGCGCGCGCACCTGGGAACCGGCGAAGCGCATCGCCCTCGCCAACGACCCCCTGAACCTGCTGGCCGTCGACGCCGGCGCCAACCGGCAGAAGGGCGACGCCGACGCCGCCACCTGGCTCCCGTCCCACCAGCCCTACCGCTGCACCTACGCGGCCGCCCAGGTCGCCGTCAAGCAGAAGTACGAACTGTGGGTCACCGAAGCGGAGAAGCAGGCGCTGGCCCGCATCCTCGGCGACTGCCCCGACACCGAGCTGCCGCAGGGCGACACCCCGACCACCGCACCCCCCGAGTTCTCCGCCCCCGACTGACGCCCGCCCCCGCCGCGGCCCCATCGCTCCGGCCCTCGCGCCGACCCGTCCGAAGCCGGGTGCGGCGTCGTAGGGTCGGGGCCATGAGCGAGGACGCAGCGCGGACCGGAACGGCCGTGTACGGGTGCACGCTGGGGGCCGCCGAGGAGCCGGACAGCCTGCTCCTCCCCGGCCACGACGTACCGCTGGGCCGGTACACGACGGTGCGGCGGCTGCTGCCGCACCGGGAGCGGCGGATGGTCGGCGCGTGGTGCTTCGCGGACCACTTCGGCCCCGACGACGTCGCCGAGCGCCCCGGCATGCAGATCGCACCCCACCCCCACACGGGGCTCCAGACCGTCACCTGGCTGGTGGCGGGCGAGATCGTGCACGCCGACAGCCTCGGCAGCCTTCAGCCGATCGTGCCGGGCGCACTGAACCTCATGACCTCCGGGCACGGGATCTCCCACTCCGAGCAGTCGCCGCCGGACCACCCGCCCGTGATGCACGGACTCCAGCTGTGGATCGCCCTGCCCGACGAGGCGCGGCACCAGCCGCCGCGTTTCGAGCACCACGCGGACCTGCCGACCGTGCGGGACGGCGCGGCGACGGTGACGGTCGTCGTCGGCGAGCTGGCCGGGGCCCGGTCGCCCGCCCGGGTGCACAGCCCCCTCCTCGGCGCCGAGGTGAGCTTCGACGGCCCCGGCACCCTGCGGCTTCCGGTGGACCCCGCCTTCGAGACCGGGGTCCTCGTCCTGTCGGGCACGGCCACGATCGCCGGGACGGAGCTGGCGCCCGGCGCCCTGCTCCACCTCGGCCGGGGCCGAAGCGACGTGACCGTCGAGGCCGCCGCACCGGCCCGTCTCTTCCTGCTCGGCGGCACGCCGTTCGAGGAGCCGCTCGTCATGTGGTGGAACTTCGTCGGGCGCACCCACGAGGAGATCGTGCGCGCCCGGGACGACTGGGAGGCCGGTGACCGCTTCGGTACCGTCGCGCACTGCACGGACGCCCCGCTGCCCGCCCCGGCTCTCCCCACCGTCCGGCTCAAGGCCCGGGGCCGTACCGGCGAGACCCGCTGACGTCCGGCGGAGTCGGTGTCAGTCCGCGTGCCGCAGGGCGGTTCGGCGGCGGCGACGGTGGCCTCCAGCCGTCCGCCGTGTGCGCCGCGCCGGTCCACGCGGGCGCAGGACCGGCGGCGCGGCTCCCCGGCGACGCGGAACTCCGGCTCGCCGTCGTCCGTCCGGTCGGTCATCGCGTGGCCCGTGGCACCGGGCCTCATCGGCCCATGCGCAGCCCGTCCTCCTCGGCGCCCCGGCTCAGCGCCGCGTCGCGGATGACGTCCAGGGCCCGGGTGTAGGGCGCGTGGTCGGGCCGCTCCCCGAGGGCGCGGGGGAGGTTCACCACGCGCAGCGGGTCGTTGTCCATGACGTGCGGGACGAACTCCGCCGTGCGGACCCGCCAGGCCCCGCCCTCCCGCCGCGGCGGGACGAAGGTGAAGCGGGCCGCCGAGCCCATCTGCCCGCGCGGGTCGTTCATGACGCCCGCCACCTGGTCGCCCATGCCGTACACCACCCAGGTGCCGTTGACCTTCTCGTAGGGCTGGGGGACGTGGACGTGGGTGCCCAGGAGGAGGTCGATGGCGCGGCGTCCGTCCGTGCGGGCGGCGGTGAGCTCCTCGGCGAGGGCGAGCTGCCGGTCGTCGGGCGCCTCCTGGTACTCGGTGCCCCAGTGCATGCTCACCACGACGACGTCGGCTCCGGCCTTTCGGGCGGCGCGGGCGTCGGCGATGATGCGCTCGGGGTCGGTGAGGTTGACCAGGTGGGGCCGGTCCTCGGGGACGGGGATGCCGTTGGTCCCGTAGGTGTAGGCCAGTTGGGCCACCTGGGCGCCGCCGGCCGCCATGAGGGCGGGCCGGTCGCGTTCGGCCGCGCTGCGGGCGGAGCCGACGTGCCGGACACCGGCCGCGTCCAGGGCCTCCAGGGTCCGGGTGACGCCGTCGGCGCCGGCGTCGAGGGTGTGGTTGGACGCGGTGGAGCAGGAGTCGTAGCCGGTCTCCGCGATGGCCTGGGCGACCTGCGGGGGCGTGCGGAACATGGGGTACCCGCTGAACGGGCCGTCGTCCGCGCCCAGGACCGTCTCCAGGTGGCAGATGGCCAGGTCGGCGCCGGCCACGACGGGTTCGGCGCCGGCGAGCATCCGGCGGAAGTCGTGGCCGCCCCCGGCGTCGGCGTCGGCGGCGGCCTGCCGGATGACGGAGTCGTGGCTGAGGATGTCGCCGGTGGCGACCAGGGTGAAGGGCTTGCGCGCGTCGGTCGCGGAGGCCGGGGTGCGGCCGTTCGCCGGCGCGGACGGCTCGGCGCTGCCGCCGCCGCAGCCTGCGAGGGGGACCAGCAGGGCGAGGGCGAGGGGCACGGTGGCCGCACGGTGTCGGGTGTGGTGCCTCAAGGTACCGCTCCGTAGTCATATGAGTATGATTAGTACGACAATCACACTCATTGACACGGCGTGGCGTGTCCGAACGCCGCCACCCCCGGTGGGTCGCCGGGATGGCGGCGCGGAACCACTCGTTCAGGCCCGGTCCGGGCTCTCGGCCACCGGCCGGACGGGCGTCACCCCCGGTGCGTGACCCGGATCCTCGACTGCCGGTGGGGCAGCTCCTCCCAGTCGTCCATCGGGCGGGCCGTCAGCCCGTGCGACTCCGCGAGCCGCACGAGCGTCTCGGTGCGGTAGTAGAAGTCCTCCCGCAGGACCTGGTGCTCGGCGCCGAGCGTCCGGTTGTAGGTGAAGTCGAAGAACCCGCCGGGCGCGAGGACGCGGCCCACGTGTCGCAGGCACTCGTCGATCACCTGCACGGGCGAGTGCGAGAAGACGCTGTGCGCGTGCACGACGGTGAAGTGCCCGTCCGGCAGGTGCGCCAGCCGCAGGTCGTCGACCAGCGTCAGGTACGGCAGTTTGGCCTGCAGCCCGTGCCGCACGAGCGTCTCCCGCGCCGACAGGAGGATCTCCGGCGAGATGTCCGTGCCGTGGTAGTGCGCGGGATCCAGGTAGGCGATGAACAGCCGACCCGCCCGCAGGTTCCCGCAACCGATCTCCAGCATCCGGTCCTCGGGGCTCAGGCCGTGCCGCACCAGGTAGTCGAACTGCATCTCGCCCAGGGCGAGCCACCGCTCGTGCGTGGCGCTGCCGACCGCCGACTCGGGGTTGCGGGCGGTGTCGTCCTTCATCACCGCCCGGTAGTAGGCCACGTGGTCGCCGCCCGTCATCCGCCGCAGACGCAGGTCGCGGACGAACCGCCGCAGGTAGGGAGGCACCCGCGTCGGATGCCGCAGGGCGTACCGGAGCCGGTGGGCCAGGGAGGAACGGTCGGTGTGCAGCCGTCGGGACACGGGAAGCGCCTTTCACCGGTGCGCGGGGGCGAACCGGTGAAAGGGGCCCTCCGCGGCATGGGCTGTGTGAGGATCGGTCGGGATGCGTAACGACCGACGGGAGGCCCGCGTGGCGGAAGAACTGGCACAGATGCCCGAGGACTGGCAACGGGCCCTGGCCGTCGTGGCCCATCCGGACGACCTGGAGTACGGGGCCGCCGCCGCCGTCGCGCACTGGACGGACGCCGGCAAGGAGGTCACCTACCTGCTGGTGACACGCGGCGAGGCCGGGATCGACACCCTGTCGCCCGCCGAGGCCGCGCCCGTCCGGGAGGCCGAGCAGCGGGCCAGCGCCGCCGTCGTCGGGGTGCGGGACGTGGACTTCCTCGCCCACCGCGACGGCGTCATCGAGTACGGCGTCGACCTGCGCCGCGACCTGGCCGCCGCGATCCGGCGCCACCGGCCCGAACTGGTCGTCACCCTCAGCTTCGACGAGACCTGGCCCGGCGGGTACTGGAACACCCCCGACCACAAGGCCGTCGGCCGGGCCACCCTCGACGCCGTCGCGGACGCCGGGAACCGCTGGATCTTCCCCGAACAGCTGGCCGACGGAGCCCTCCAGCGGTGGGACGGCGTGCGCTGGGTGGCCGTCACCGCGCCCACCGGGACCACCCACGTGCAGGAGGTCGGGGAACGGGACGTCGACCGGGCCGTCGCCTCCCTCGCCGAGCACCGGGCCTACCTCACCGCACTCAGCGACGAGGACCCCGAGACCTACGCCCGCACCTTCATCACCGGCGTGATGGACGGTATCGCCGAGCGCAACGGCGGCCGCCGGGGCGTCGGGTTCCGCCTCCACCCCTGCTGAGGAGAAGCGCCGCCGAGCGGACGCGGCGCCGTGCCGGATCTCCGGGACCGGACGCGGCGCCCGGGGCTCAGCCGTCGGACGCGCGCCCGGCGCGGCCCAGCAGCGCCAGGGCCGCCACCGGCAGCAGCAGCGTGGCGGCCAGGGCGTTCAGCCAGCCGTACCCGGCCTGCGCGACGACGAGCCCCGCCAGCGCGCCGCCGACCCCGGCCGCCGCGTTCATCGTCAGGTCCGACAGGCCCTGCGCGGCGGCCCGGGCGCTCTGCGGCACCGAGTCGGTGAGCAGGGCGGAACCGGCCACCAGGCCGGCGGACCAGCCGAGCCCCAGCAGGAAGAGACCGGCCGCGCTGCGGGCGTGATCCCCGTCGGAGGTCCCCGCCAGGACCGTCGCACAGGCCAGCAGGCCCACGGCCAGGCCGATGACGGCGACCCGTCCGAGGCGGTCCGCCAGCCAGCCCATCACCGGGGAGAAGGCGTACATGCCCGCGATGTGCCCGCTGATGACGAGACCGATCAGCTCCAGGTCGGCGCCGTGGTGGCTCAGGTCGACGGGCGTCATCACCATCACCGACACCATCACCGTGTGCGAGCCGGCGACGGCGACCAGGGCCAGCCGGGCCCGTGGCGAGGCGAACACGGCCGCCCGGCCCGCGCGCAGGGAACGCTCCTCGGTCCCGCCGCCGTCCGCCGAGGAGGCCGCCAGCGCACGGGCCGTCAGCAGCGGGTCGGGCCGCAGCAGGATCCAGACGAGGACCCCCGCGACGAGGAAGATGACCGCACCCCACAGGAACGGCCCGGCCGCATCGGGCACACCGAATCCGGACAGGCTGCGTCCGGCCGGGCCCGCCAGGTTCGGTCCCGCGACGGCTCCGAGCGTGGTGGCCCACACCACGAGGGAGATGGTGCGGGCGCGCCGCTCGGGCGCGGCCAGGTCGGCGGCGGCGAACCGGGCCTGGAGGTTGGCGGACGACCCCGCGCCGAAGACCGCCATGCCGACGAGCAGCAGGGGGAAGCTCCCGATGACGGACGCGGCCACCACCAGCGCGCCGCCGGCCGCCGCCACGAGGTAGGCGAGGGTGAGCCCCGGACGCCGTCCGCGCCGCGCCATCAGCGCGGCGAACGGCAGCGAGAGCAGCCCGGTGCCGATCACCGAGGACGTCAGGGCCAGCCCGGAGAGCGCCTCGGAGCCGCTGATCTCCTCGGCCAGCACGGCGGCCAGCGCGATGCCCGTCGCCACGCCGAGGCCGCCGAGGACCTGGCTGACGACGAGCACCAGCGTGATCCGCCGCCGGATCTCCGCGAGCCGGGCGGCGTCCGGCACGGCGGGCGCGGCGGGGTCGGGCGTGGCCTTGGCGAGGACGGGGGCGGTCGGGGATATCGCGGGCGGGGCGCCGGGGGACGCCGTGGCGTCGCCGGGCTCGTGCGGCGGGTTCACACTCGGCAGTGTGTCAGCAGGCCCCCGCACTCAGAACAGCGGAGCGGGAAGCACGCCCTCCAGCGCGAGCAGGGTGCGCTTGGCCTCCAGGCCGCCGCCGAACCCGCCGATGCCGCCTCCCGAGGCGACGACGCGGTGGCAGGGCACGACGACGGGCAGCGGGTTGGCGCCCATGGCCGCGCCGACCGCCCGGGCGGCCCCGGGTTCCCCGACGGCGTCGGCCAGGTCCTGGTAGGTGGCCACCGCGCCGTACGGCACGGTGGCGGCCAGGGCGTGCAGCACCCGCGCGGTGAACCCCCCGGTCAGCGACCAGTCCAGCGGCACCCCGAAGGTGCGCAGCCGGCCGGCGAAGTATCCGTCGAGCTCCCGCGCGGCCCGGCGCAGCACCGGGTGCCCGGCCCGCTCGACGGGCTCGGTGCCCAGCGGCCCGGCGAACCGGTCCAGGGCGCGCGGCACCGCCGGCCCCTCGGCGTGGAAGCCGACGGCCGCCAGCCCGGTGTCCGTGGCGAGGAGCAGCAGCGGGCCGACGGGCGCCGGCACCACCGTCCAGGCCGGCTGCGCGTACGTGGCGGTCATGGGGGCGAGCCTACGGGGCCCCGCCGACAGCGCGTCAGCGCCAGTCGCCGGCTCCGTCCCCCGCACTGACCGCGTCGCGGACGACGTCCGGACGGTTGCTGATGACGCCGTCGACGCCCAGGTCCGCCATCCGCGCCGCCGTGGGGCCGTCGTCGACGGTCCAGGTGAACATCTCCAGCCGACGTCCGTGCGGGCCCCGCACGGCCCGCACCGCGTCGACGTACTCGGACGTCACGGTGGTGTAGCGGGGGTTGATCTGGTCGGCGAACCGCGCGTACGCGGACAGCTCGTCGGGGTCCGGTGTGCCGAGGAAGCCCGTCTTGACGGCGGGCTTGAGCGCGTGCACCCGGCGCAGGGCGTCGGCGCTGAAGGACTGGACGATCAGCTGGCGGCGCACGTGGTAGGCGTCCAGCCACCCCTCCTCGCGCAGCGTGTCGAGGATGTCCTGCTCGATCCCGGGATACAGCTCGGGCTTCTTGATCTCCAGCAGCAGCTTCTGGTGGTGGTCGGAGATCCGGTCCAGGAACTGCGCGAGCGTCGGCACCCGCTCGCCCGCGTACCGCGGGCCGAACCAGCTGCCGGCGTCCAGCCGCGCGATCTCGGCGGCCGTGAAGTCCGCGACGTTCCACGGTGCGCGGTCGGGGAAGACCTCCTCGACGTTCGTCGTCCGGCTCAGCGTCGGGTCGTGCAGCACGACGAGTTCGCCGTCCCTGGTGCGCTGGACGTCGTTCTCGACCCAGATGATGCCCAGGTCACGTGCCGCGTCGACGGCGGCGAGGGTGTTCTCGGGGCTGTAGGCGGAGGCGCCGCGGTGCGCGATCGCCACCACGTCCCGCACGGCGGCGGGGTGCCCGGCCGCGTGGGCGGCCGGGGAGGGGGGGACCGGATCCGCCAGGGGCGCGGGCCGGGCCGGGGCCGGGGCGGCGGTGAGCACGAGGGCGAAGGCACCCAGCAGCGGGCCGAGCAGGGCGGTGGGGCGAAGGGACACAGGGGCTCCTCACGTGAGGGACAGCGGCGGCACCGCTCTGGTCAACGAGCGGTGTCGCGTTGTGTCGACGTTCCGTCGCGCTGCGTCGGCAACGCGGCCGTGAAGAACCCTTTCCAGTGCGGGCGGCCTCGGCATGGGCGCCAAACGGGTGCCTGATGACGACGAGCTGAACGTTGTCGGTGCCGCGCCGTACGGTGGTGAGCATGCGGCCCGTATCCCAGATCGAACGCAAGGTGGCGCCTTTCGAGGTCGTCAGCCCCTACCAGCCCAGCGGTGACCAGCCCACCGCCATCGCCGAGCTCGCCCGGCGGGTCGAGGCGGGGGAGAAGGACGTCGTGCTGCTCGGCGCCACCGGCACGGGCAAGTCGGCCACCACGGCGTGGATGATCGAGAAGCTCCAGCGGCCGACGCTGGTGATGGCGCCGAACAAGACGCTGGCCGCCCAGCTGGCCAACGAGTTCCGCGAGCTCCTGCCGAACAACGCGGTGGAGTACTTCGTCTCGTACTACGACTACTACCAGCCGGAGGCGTACGTTCCGCAGTCGGACACGTACATCGAGAAGGACTCCTCGATCAACGAGGAGGTCGAGCGGCTGCGGCACAGCGCCACGAACTCGCTGCTCACCCGGCGGGACGTGGTGGTCGTGGCCTCGGTCTCCTGCATCTACGGCCTGGGGACGCCGCAGGAGTACGTCGACCGCATGGTGCCGCTCAAGGTCGGTGAGGAGGTCGACCGCGACGCGCTGCTGCGCCGTCTGGTGGAGATCCAGTACGCCCGCAACGACGCCGCCTTCACCCGGGGCACCTTCCGGGTCCGGGGCGACACCATCGAGGTCTTCCCGGTCTACGAGGAGCTGGCCGTCCGCATCGAGATGTTCGGTGACGAGATCGAGGCGCTCTCCACGCTGCACCCCATCACCGGCGAGGTCATCTCCGACGACACGGAGCTGTACGTCTTCCCCGCCTCCCACTACGTCGCCGGCGAGGAGCGCATGGCCCGCGCCGTGCGGGCGATCGAGGACGAGCTGCGCGAGACGCTGGAGGCGATGGAGAAGCAGGGCAAGCTCCTGGAGGCCCAGCGGCTGCGCATGCGCACCACCTACGACCTGGAGATGATGCAGCAGATCGGCACCTGCTCCGGCATCGAGAACTACTCGCTGCACATCGACGGGCGCGAGACCGGCTCGCCGCCGCACACCCTGCTCGACTACTTCCCGGAGGACTTCCTCCTGGTGATCGACGAGTCGCACGTCACGGTCCCGCAGATCGGGGCGATGTTCGAGGGGGACGCCTCCCGCAAGCGCACCCTCGTCGACCACGGTTTCCGGCTGCCCTCGGCCATGGACAACCGCCCGCTGAAGTGGGAGGAGTTCCAGGAGCGCATCGGCCAGGCGGTGTACCTGTCCGCGACGCCCGGCCCGTACGAGCTGTCCCGCTCGGACGGTGTGGTGGAGCAGATCATCCGTCCCACCGGCCTGGTGGACCCGGAGGTCGTCGTCAAGCCGACCGAGGGTCAGATCGACGACCTGGTGCACGAGATCCGCACCCGCACCGAGAAGGACGAACGCGTCCTGGTCACCACGCTCACCAAGAAGATGGCGGAGGACCTGACCGACTACTTCCTGGAGCTGGGCATCAACGTCCGCTACCTGCACAGCGACGTCGACACGCTGCGCCGCGTGGAGCTGCTGCGTGAGCTGCGGGCGGGCGAGTACGACGTCCTGGTCGGCATCAACCTCCTCCGGGAGGGGCTCGACCTCCCCGAGGTGTCGCTCGTGGCCATCCTCGACGCGGACAAGGAGGGGTTCCTGCGCTCGGGCACCTCCCTGATCCAGACCATCGGCCGGGCGGCGCGGAACGTCTCCGGCCAGGTGCACATGTACGCGGACAAGACCACCCCGGCGATGGAGCGGGCCATCGACGAGACGAACCGCCGTCGGGCGAAGCAGGTCGCGTACAACAAGGAACACGGCATCGACCCGCAGCCGCTGCGCAAGAAGATCGGCGACATCGTCTCGGCCATCGCCCGCGAGGAGGTCGACACCGAACAACTGCTCGGCACCGGCTACCGCCAGGCGGCGGACGGCGAGCGCAGGGGGAGGGCCCCCGTCCCGGCCCTCGGCAAGGGGCAGGTGAAGGCCGCGGCGGGCGCGGCGGGGAAGGCCGCGGCGGACGGTGCGCCCACCGACCGTCCGGCGACCGAACTCGCCGGGATCATCGAGCAGCTGACCGAGCGGATGCGGGCCGCGGCGGCCGAGCTCCAGTTCGAGGTGGCCGCGCGGCTGCGGGACGAGGTGGGTGAGCTGAAGAAGGAGCTGCGCCAGATGCGTGAGGCGGGCCTGAAGTGACGCGTGCCTGACCAGCACGGGCCCGGGGGGCGGCGCCGACGGGCCCGGGCGTGGCCGGACTGTCGCAGGACCGCCACAAACCGCGGGTATCCCCGTGCACGCCGCGCGGAGCACTGCGTAGGGTTCGAAGCGGCCTCCGCGTTCGCGGCGCCGTACACCACCGGAGAGGACGAGACGTGACGGTCAATCTGTCGAAGGGGCAGGCGATCAGCCTGGAGAAGGCCGCGGGGGGCACCCTGTCCGCGGTGCGCATGGGCCTGGGCTGGCAGGCCGCGGCGCGGCGCGGCCTCTTCGGCCGGCGCAGCAAGGAGATCGACCTCGACGCCTCGGCGGTGCTGTTCGCCGAGGGGCAGCCCGTGGACGTGGTCTTCTTCCAGCACCTGCGCAGCGACGACGGCTCGGTGACCCACACCGGCGACAACCTCGTCGGCGGCGCGGGGCAGGGCGGGGACGACGAGGCGATCCTGGTGGACCTCCAGCGGGTTCCGGTCCACATCGACCAGATCGTCTTCACCGTCAACTCCTTCACGGGCCAGACGTTCGCCGAGGTCGAGAACGCCTTCTGCCGCCTGCTGGACGAGAACACCGCCACCGAGCTGGCCCGCTACACCCTGACCGGTGGCGGCTCCTACACCGCGCAGATCATGGCGAAGGTGCACCGGCAGGGAGGCGGCTGGTCCATGACCGCCATCGGCGCCCCCGCCGAAGGCCGCACCTTCCAGGACCTGATGCCCGCCATAGCGCAGCACCTGTAGGGGCCGGACGTGGACGAGGGGGAGCGGTCGATGACGGCCGAGCTGGTGCGCGGACAGAACCACGCGCTGCCGGGCACGGACCTGACGGTCCGCGTCGAGGCCGCGCTCCCCGTCCTCGCCGGGATGACCCTGGCCGACGCGGACGGACGCGGCCGCGAGGGCTGGCTCGTCCACGGCGACGCCCTGAGTCTTCCCGGGCTCCTCGCCCCCGGGCGTCCCGCCCCCGCGCACGACCTGCGCGTCGATCTCGCCCGGCTGCCCGAGGGGGCCCGCACGGTCCGGGTCTGGCTGGCACTCCCGTCCGCCGGGCCCGCCTCCTTCGCGGCGGCGGGTGCACCGCGCGTGGTCGTCGGCGAAGCGGCCGGTGCCGCTCGGCTGGCCCACACCCTCGGCGGGCTCGCCGCCGAGAGCGCGGTCACGGCCGTCGAGTTCTACCGCAGGGCCGGCGCGTGGAAGGTGCGTGCCGTGGGGCAGGGGTACGCGGGAGGGCTGGCGGCGCTCTGCGCCGACCACGGCCTTCCCGACGCGGCGACGCTCGCCCGTCGGGTCCTGGCCTCCTCGGCGGCGGGGACGCGGGAGAGCGCGCCGCCGCCGCAGGAGGAGCCCGCCCCGCAACCCGGTCGCGTCGACTACCGGCACCCGGGCCGCGCCGGGAGGGTGGGTCCTGCCGTGGACGTCACCCACCCCGGCCGTCCGGCCCGGCCCGAGCCCCGGCCGTCCTCCGGCGAGCCCGCCGCGCCGCCCCCGCCCGTCGCGGGCGACGCCTCGGGCTGGTCCATGGAGGAGCGGCTGCACAACCAGGTCTGGGGCATGTTCGAGGACTTGGCCCGCGCGGTCGCGGCCTACCGCGGCGCCGTCTCCTTCGCCGACGACCGGCTGGAGCGGGAGATCGACGGGGTGCTCGCCGACCCGCGCACCCGCACCGGTCCGGCCGCCGACCGGGCACGGGAGCGGGCCCGCTCCCGGCAGGGCGAGCTGATCGCCCGCGCCCGCGCCGCCCTCGACCGGGACCTGGACCAGCTGA
Organism: Streptomyces chumphonensis; assembly: GCF_014779715.1. Classification (GTDB taxonomy): domain Bacteria; phylum Actinomycetota; class Actinomycetes; order Streptomycetales; family Streptomycetaceae; genus Streptomyces; species Streptomyces chumphonensis. Next base: position 218,909 of record NZ_JACXYU010000001.1, on the reverse strand, counting down.
CGGCCGAGGCCGCCGTGGTGGAACCGGCGCTCCCACCGGCGTTCGCCCGGTGGGACAACCCGGTCTGGCACGGCTACCGCGTTCCCGAGCAGGCGCCCCTGGCCCTGCGGTTGGGCGATCTGAGCCTGCCGGAGCGCATCGGCCTGCGCATCCCGATGCTGGTCCGGCTACCGCTGGAGCGGGGCCTGTGGATCGACGCGGGCCGTGGCGACGGGCCGGCCACCACCGTCCTGGACGGCGGTGAGCTGCGCCGCGAGGCCGGGCTGCTGGCGACGGCCGTCGCCGGACGGCTCCTCGCCGTGCACCCGCCGGGCCGCTTCACCGTGCGGGTGATCGACCCGGCGGGCTCGGCCGCGCACACGCTGCGCCCGCTGGTGGACTCGGGCGTGCTGGCGGAGCCGCCCGCCCGGGGCGCCGCCGGGGTGGCGGCCGTCCTGGAACGGCTGACCGAGCGGGTGGACCTCGTGCAGATGGCCGTCCGCAGCGGGGCCGCCGACGCGCTGCCGCCCGGCCTGGACACGAGCGAACAGCTCCTCGTCGTCCACGACTTCCCGCACGGTTTCGACGACCGCGCCGTGACCCGGTTGCGGTATCTGGCCGACGAGGGCCCGTCCGTCGGCGTGCACCTGCTGATGGTCGCGGACCGCGAGGACGCCGCCGCGTACGGTCCGCTGCTGGACCCGCTGTGGCGGTCCCTGCTGCGGATCACCCCCGTTCCCGACGACCACATCGCCGACCCGTGGGTCCGTCAGGTCTGGACGTACGAACCACCCCACGTACCGCCCGGGAGCGCGATCCTGCCCCAGGTGCTCGGGGCGCTCGCCGCCGCCCGCGCCCGCCTGGGAGGCCGCTGAGGGCCGTCGGGCGGTCGGACCGTCCGCAGGCCCGGCGGGTCCACCGCGTCACCGGGCGCTCTCCCGTGCGGTATGTGACGTGGGCGACAACTCCGCCCGGGCGCTTGGTGATTCCTTGACCTTCCCATAGGGTGGTTTTTGCGGAGGGGAGTATTCCCACCTGCGATGTTCCCGTCAGTACGGGCCGACCATTCGGCCCCGGGGCATCGGCCTGCGGCACTGCCCCGGGCGGAAGAGACCTCCGGCGACCACAGCCGGAGGAGTGCTGCGTGGACGTAACCTGGACCACCTGGGCCGTGACGATTCTCGTTCTCTGTGCCCTCATCGCCGTCGACTTCTTCATCGGCGGCCGCAAACCCCACGAGGTCTCCATCAAGGAGGCGGGCATCTGGTCGGCCGTCTGGGTCGCCCTCGCCGTCCTGTTCGGACTCGGCCTGCTGCTGTTCGGCGACACGAAGTCCTCCGGCGAGTTCTTCGCCGGTTACATCACCGAGAAGTCGCTGAGCGTCGACAATCTCTTCGTCTTCGTGCTCATCATGGCGAAGTTCTCCGTACCCGCCATCTACCAGCAGCGGGTGCTGATGATCGGCGTGCTGATCGCGCTGGTGCTGCGCGCGGGCTTCATCGCGGCCGGCGCCGCGATCATCTCGCAGTTCTCCTGGGTCTTCTTCATCTTCGGCGCCTTCCTCATCTGGACCGCGTGGAAGCTGATCGAGGAGGCCCGCGCCGACGAGACGGACGAGGAGTTCGAGGAGAACCGCTTCCTGAAGATGGTGGAGAAGCGCTTCCCCTCCACCGACCAGTACCACGGCACCCGCCTGACGATCGTGGAGAACGGGCGTCGCCTGATGACCCCGATGCTCATCGTCATGCTGGCCATCGGCACCACGGACGTCCTGTTCGCCCTGGACTCGATCCCGGCCATCTTCGGCCTCACCCAGGACCCGTACATCGTCTTCACCGCCAACGCCTTCGCCCTGATGGGTCTGCGGCAGCTGTACTTCCTCATCGGCGGCCTGCTGAAGAAGCTGGTCCACCTCTCCTACGGGCTGTCCGTCATCCTCGGCTTCATCGGGGTCAAGCTCGTCCTCCACGCCCTGCACGAGACCGGCGTCCACGTCCCGGTGATCAGCACCCCGGTGTCGCTCGGCGTCATCTGCGGCGTGCTGGTGGTCACCACCGTCACCAGCCTCATGGCCGCCAGGAAGCAGAGTGCGCAGGCGGCGGACGGAGCGGACCCGCAGGAGGAGGACAGCGACGTCGCGGCGCGCTGACCCCGCTCCCGCAGGCCTTCCGCCGACGCGCGGGCCGCGCGGGGGCACGCCCTGAACGACCGGACGGGAGCCCGGCCGCACCGCGCGGCCGGGCTCCCGGCGTGTCCGCCGCGGAATCCGGCGGGACGTGCGCGGCGAGCTCGTCGAGGACCACCTCCCCCCGGTACCGCGCGCCGGGCCGCGTCTCGGCCAGATAGATCCGGCGCACCGTGAGCGGGTGCGCCGCGCGCGGGGGCACCTCGAACGTGAGCCGCCGCCAGCCCGTCCACCGCACGTGCGGGCCGCGCAGGACGTGCCCCGCGCCCCGCGCGTCGGTCAGGTGCAGCGAGGGCCAGGCCCCGTGGCCGTCCCCGTACACCCACAGGGTGAGGCGCCGGGTCCGGTCCGGTACCGGGACGGGCACCGGCGGGTCCGCGTACGCGGCCCGGGTGGCGGTCGAGCCGCTGAAGTCGTAGCGCATCCGCAGCCCCGGCCCGGTCCGTCCGGCCGGTTCCGGGAGCAGCGCCCCCGTGGCGCGGGCGCCGCTGAACCGCCACCTCCCGGCGTCCGAGAAGTCCGCCACGGTGCGCTCGGTGAGGCCGGTGGTGACCGCGACCGTGGCCGTCCGGCCCGCCACCGACAGCTCCACCCGGCCGGACGCCGCCGCGGTGCGCGCGGTGACGGTGAACGTGCCGTCGTCCGGGTCGGCCGACACGTCGAACAGGCTCGCGTCGTAGAGCGGGGTCACGTCCTTCGGGGCGACGGGGGCGCGGGCCCCGTCGGCGTCCTCCCCGACCAGCCCGAACGTCGCGCTGTCCCCTTCCGCCGCGAGCGCGACGCGGGCCGTGGTGGGCCGCAGCCGCTCCAGCGCGCCGAGCACCTCCAGCCGCGTCCGCCCCCGGACGAGCCCGGTGCCCGGGTGGACCGAGGCGGCCGTCACCGTGACCCGGCCGGTCCGCAGGCCCCGGAACGTGCCCTCCGCGTCCACGGTGCCCAGCGCGGGCCGGGCGGAGCTCCACCGGGGGCTCCCGCCGGCGGGCCCGTAGGTCTCGTCGAACGGCACGGCGGTCAGCCGCCGCGTCAGCCCCGGGAAGACCCGGTCCGTGCGACCGTCGCGGCCCGGGGAGAAGACCGGCGTCCGCTCCGGCTCCAGCGCGGGCCGCACCCGGTAGCCGACCGGTCGTCCGCTGCCCTGCGGCACGGTGACCGCCAGTCCGTTGGGCACCGGCCGCTCGGCGCCGTCGGACGGCGCGTTCTCCACCCGGGGACGCGCCGCGCCGGGCTCCCGGGCCAGCAGGGTGGCGGAGCCGCCGCCGTCGAGATTGAGGGCCTGGTACGCGCCCAGATCCCGCATCATGCGGCCGAGCGCGGTGAGGGTCACGCCCCCGGACGCCGCCTGGCGTCCGTCGACGGTGAGGAGGTGCAGCGTCGCGCCGTCGGCGGAGAGGCCGAGGGCCGTCCGGGGCGCGGCGGCGTTGTTGGGCAGGCCTGTCCAGTCCCGGGGCTCGCCGTCGACGACCAGGGGCTCCCGGCCGCCGACCGCGGTGTGGGGCAGCGGTCCGCCGTCCCCGGCGCGGACCGCGTACCGCACCGCCACCCGGTCTCCGGGGACGAGGGCCGCCAGGGCGTCCGCTCCGGCCTCACGGCCGCGCAGGACGGTCGTCCCGGCGGGGACCGGCCCGGTGCCCCCCTCGCCGTGGACGGCGGTGACCACACCGTCCGCCACCGTGACCTCGGCGGAGCGGGCGCCGTGCGTGGTCGGCGCCCGGTCGGCGCCGCCCCAGTCCGGCGTGTAGAGCCCGATGCCGCCCGGGGGGAGGTCGGCGGCGTTGTACCCCGCCAGCGGCCGCGTCCCCCGGGGCAGCCGCACGGTCCCTTCGAAGAGGAGCTCCAGGATGCGGCCCGCTCCCCGCGGCCCGAATCCCGCGACCGGGGACGGGTCCGGCGACCCCGACTGCGTCAGCCTGCCGTCCCGCAGCCCGGCCGAGAGGGGCGCACCGGTGCCGTTGATGTCGAAGAAGTCGGCGTTGACGGCCGCGACGGTGCGCCGTCCGGCCCCGGGTTCGTGCCGGGCCACCAGTTCGCTGACGGTCCGCCGCCGCGTCACCGTGCCGGAGGCGAGGTAGTCGACGCGGACGTCACCGGCGAGATCCACGCTCAGCACGTCGCCCCGCACCCACCCCTCGGCGTGCGGCTCGCTGAACGAGGTGAGCCTCACCCCGGGAGCGACCGGTCGCTCGCCGCGCTCCGGGACACGGTCCGGGTCCGCTCCGCCCGCCGGACGCGGCGCCGCCCCGGCGGACGCCGCGAGGACGGCCGCCGGGGGAGCGGGGGCCGCACCTCCGGCGGCCCCCGTGCCCGGCGCCGCGAGAGCCGGTCCGAGCAGCAGCGAGACCGCCGCCCCCAGCAGGGCGCGGGTCGTACGTCGGGGGAGCCTCACGCACGCAGCGTGGCAGGGCCCGGCGGTGACGGCGGCGGACGCGGGGCCGGACGCGGCGGGAAACCGCCCCCGTGGCGGTCACCGGCGCGGCGTCGGCACCGGCTCGGCGCACGCGGCGTGACGCGAGGTCAGCCGGCGACCAGCCCGTCGCCCTCCACCCGGACGGGAATCTCGGGCAGCGGTTCGCGGGCCGGTCCGGTGAGCACCTCGCCGGTCGTCGTGTCGAAGCTGCTGCCGTGGCAGGAGCAGACGATGGCCGACTCCCGCAGGGCGAACATGGCGCAGCCCTCGTGCGTGCACACGGCGCTGAACGCCCTGTACCGGCCCGGTTCGGGCTGCGACACGACGACCTTGGCGTCGCGGAAGGCGTGGGCACCGCCCACCGGCACCTCGTCCGCGGCACCCAGCTCCACGGGGGCCGTCGGGGTCGACGGCGGAGGCGTGGCGGTCTCGCCGGGGCGGCCACAGCCGGAGAGGGCGGATCCCCCGGCGGCCAGGGCCGCCCCGGCCGCCGCCCCGCGCAGCGCGGTACGGCGGCGGGGGTGTCGCTGTTCGTCACGTGTCACGCGGGCCACCCTACGTGCGGCTCAGGCGCGCTTCGCACCGGCCTTGCGGGTACGCGAGGTGGCGGCCTTCTTGGCCGGCGCCTTCGCGGCGGCCTTCCTCGCCGGCTTCCGGCGCGCCGTGCCGCCGTTCACCGAGGCGTCGCTGACCCGCTCGCCCAGCAGGTCCCGCAGGAACTTGCCGGTGTGGCTGGCGGGGACGGCGGCGACCTCCTCCGGCGTCCCCTCGGCGACGACCAGCCCGCCGCCGACGCCGCCCTCGGGGCCCATGTCCACCACCCAGTCCGCCGTCTTGATGACGTCCAGGTTGTGCTCGATGACGATGACCGTGTTCCCCTTGTCGACCAGGCCCTCCAGGACCGTGATCAGCTTGCGGATGTCCTCGAAGTGCAGCCCCGTCGTCGGCTCGTCGAGCACGTACACCGTGCGGCCGGTGGAACGCTTCTGGAGCTCCGAAGCGAGCTTGACGCGCTGCGCCTCGCCCCCGGAGAGCGTCGGCGCCGACTGGCCCAGCCGCACATACCCGAGCCCCACGTCGTTGAGCGTGCGCAGGTGCCGGGCGATGGCGGGAACGGCCTCGAAGAAGTCCATCGCCTCCTCGATCGGCATGTCCAGCACCTCGGCGATGTTCCTGCCCTTGTAGTGGACCTCCAGCGTCTCCCGGTTGTAGCGGGCGCCGTGGCAGACCTCGCACGGGACGTACACGTCCGGCAGGAAGTTCATCTCGATCTTGATCGTGCCGTCGCCCGAGCAGTTCTCGCAGCGGCCGCCCTTGACGTTGAAGGAGAACCGGCCGGGCAGGTAGCCGCGGACCTTGGCCTCCATCGTCTCGGCGAACAGCCGCCGCACGTGGTCGAACACCCCGGTGTAGGTGGCCGGGTTGGAACGGGGGGTGCGGCCGATCGGCGACTGGTCGACGTGCACCACCTTGTCGACCTGGTCGTCACCCGTCACCCGGGTGTGGCGGCCCGGCACCGCCTTGGCGCCGTTGAGCTCCCGTGCCAGGTGCGTGTAGAGGATGTCGTTGACCAGCGTGGACTTGCCGGAGCCCGAGACGCCCGTCACGGCGGTCAGGACGCCGAGCGGGAAGTCGACGTCGATGTCGCGGAGGTTGTTCTCGCGCGCGCCCACGACCGTCAGCCTGCGGTCCGGGTCGGTCTCACGGCGCTCCTGCGGGGTCGGGATCTGCCTCTTCCCGGCCAGGTACTGGCCCGTCATCGACTGCTCGTTGCCCAGGAGCTCGGCCAGCGGCCCGCTGTGCACCACCTTGCCGCCGTGCTCACCGGCGCCGGGCCCGATGTCCACGACCCAGTCCGAGGTGCGGATCGTGTCCTCGTCGTGCTCGACGACGATCAGGGTGTTGCCCAGGTTCCGCAGCCGCACCAGCGTCTCGATGAGCCGGTGGTTGTCCCGCTGGTGCAGGCCGATCGACGGCTCGTCCAGCACGTACAGGACGCCCACCAGACCGGAGCCGATCTGGGTGGCCAGCCGGATGCGCTGCGCCTCGCCCCCGGACAGCGTCCCCGCCGCGCGGTTGAGCGAGAGGTAGTCCAGGCCGACGTCGACGAGGAACCGCAGCCGCTCGTTGACCTCCTTGAGGACCCGCTCGGCGATCTTCTTCTCCCGCGCGGTCAGCGTCATCTCCCGCAGGAAGTCGGCGCACTCGCTGATGGACATGGCCGCGACGTCCGCGATGGACCGCCCCTTCACCGTGACCGCGAGGACGATCGGCTTGAGCCGCGTGCCCTCGCAGGTCGGGCAGTTCACCTCGCGCATGTAGCCCTCGAAGCGCTCCCGGCTGGAGTCGGACTCGGCCTCCGAGTGCCGGCGCCGCACGAACGGCACCGCGCCCTCGAAGGCGGTCGTGTAGGAGCGCTCGCGGCCGTAGCGGTTGCGGTAGCTGACCTCGATCTGCGTCCGGTGGCCGTTCAGCAGGGCCTTCCTGGCCCGCAGCGGCAGCCCGGCCCAGGGGATGTCGGTGCGGAAGCCCAGCGCGTCGGCCAGGGCGCCGATCAGCCGCCCGAAGTACTCCTTGTTGTGCCCGTGGGACCACGGGTGGATCGCGCCCTCGTCCAGCGACTTGTCCTCGTCGGGGACGATCAGCTCCGGGTCGACCTCCATGCGCGTCCCGATGCCGGTGCACTGGGGGCAGGCGCCGAAGGGGGAGTTGAAGGAGAACGACCGCGGCTCCAGCTCCTCGAACGACAGGTCGTCGTAGGGGCAGTACAGGTGCTCGGAGAACATCCGCTCACGCTGCGGGTCGTCCTCGTCGAGGTCGACGAAGTCGAGGATGACCATGCCGCCGGACAGCCCCAGCGCCGTCTCCACGGAGTCCGTCAGCCGCCGCTTGGCGCTGTCCTTCACGGTGAGGCGGTCGACGACCACCTCGATCGTGTGCTTCTCCTGCTTCTTGAGCTTCGGCGGGTCGGAGAGCTGGACCGTCCGCCCGTCCACGCGGGCCCGGCTGTAGCCCTTGGTCTGGAGATCCGAGAAGAGGTCGGCGAACTCGCCCTTGCGCTCGCGCACCAGCGGCGAGAGCACCTGGAACCGGCTGCCCTCCTCCAGGCCGAGCACCTTGTCCACGACGGCCTGCGGCGACTGCCGCGCGATGGGACGGCCGCACTCGGGGCAGTGCGGCTTGCCGATGCGCGCGAACAGCAGCCGGAGGTAGTCGTACACCTCGGTGATCGTGCCGACCGTCGAGCGCGGGTTGCGCGAGGTCGACTTCTGGTCGATGGAGACCGCGGGCGACAGGCCCTCGATGAAGTCGACGTCCGGCTTGTCCATCTGCCCGAGGAACTGCCGTGCGTAGGACGACAGCGACTCCACGTAGCGGCGCTGACCCTCCGCGAAGATCGTGTCGAAGGCGAGCGAGGACTTCCCCGACCCCGAGAGCCCGGTGAAGACGATGAGGGAGTCGCGCGGGAGGTCGAGCGAGACGTTCTTCAGATTGTGCTCGCGAGCGCCACGGACGATGAGACGGTCGGCCACGCCGATTGGCACCTTTCGTGTGGAGTGGGGGTCCGGACGGCCGGCCCCCGTACCAGGGTATGGGGGCCGCCGCCGGAATGTCTTCGGGATGCCGCTACCGCGACCTTATAGCACGCACATTCGATTTTCGGCCGTCCGCGGCTCCGGGAGCCGACTTCACCCGAACGTGGGGCGGCGCTAGCGTTGGATCATGACTTCGCCACAGCACGACGTCGCCGCACTCCGCGAGTCCACCGACACGCTCCTGGCCGCGCTCGAGAAGCACGCCGACGGGCCCACCGGCCCGGACGCGCTCCTCACCGAGCCCTCCCGCCTGCCCGGCTGGACGCGCGGCCACGTCCTCGCCCACCTCGCCCGCAACGCCGACGCCCTCGTCAACGTCCTCGAAGGCCGGCCCATGTACGTCAGCGCCGAGGCACGGGACGCCGACATCGAGCGGGACGCCCCGCGCCCCCTGGCCGCCCACCTCGACGACCTGCGGGACACCGCCCGGCGCCTGGACGAGGTCCTCGCCCGCTACGCGGGCGGCGACGGCGACGCCTGGGAGCGGACCGTCGAACTCCGCAACGGCGTCACCGACCGCGTCGGCGCCATCCCCTTCCGCCGCCAGGTCGAGGTCGAGCTGCACCACCTCGACCTCGGTCTCGGCCACGGCCCGGACGCCCTGCCGGCCGCCTTCACCGAGCGCCTGATCGCCTACCTGGCCCGGCGCTTCTCCGGCAACGCCGAGGTCCCCGCCACCGAGCTGCGCACCGACGACGGCCGTTCCCGGCGCACCGGCCGGGCGGCGGAGCCGGGCGGGCCCGACGGCCTGGGCGACGCCACCGGTCCCGTCGTGGTCACCGGCTCCGCCACCGCCCTGGCGTGCTGGCTCGCGGGCCGCACCCCCGGCACCGGCCTCACCGCCTCGACCGGCACGCTGCCCGTCCTGCCGCCCCTCTGACCGCCCACCGCCCCCGCCCACCGGCCGCAGCCCCCACCGGCCGTGGCCCCGCCGCACAGGAGTCCACATGTCCTACACCGGAAAGGTCACGGTCGGCGGCCCGGCCGACGTCCACGAACTGGCCGATCTGATCATCTCCAAGGCCGCCGTCGGGCCCATGGACAACAACGCCTACCTGCTGCGCTGTCGTGCCACCGGCGAACAGCTCCTCATCGACGCCGCCAACGAGCCCGGCACGCTGCTCGGCCTCATCGGGGCCGACGGCGTCACCGGCGTCGTCACCACCCACCGGCACGGCGACCACTGGCAGGCGCTCGCCGAGGTGGTGGAGGCCACCGGCGCGCGCACCTACGCCGGCCGGGACGACGCCGAGGGCATCCCCGTCCCGACCGACGTGCCCCTCGCGGACGGCGACACCGTCTCCTTCGGAGCGCTCCGGCTGACCGCCCGCCACCTCGTCGGCCACACCCCCGGCTCGGTCGCCCTGGTCTACGACGACCCCCACGGCCACCCGCACCTCTTCACGGGCGACTGCCTCTTCCCCGGTGGCGTGGGCAACACCTTCGGGAACCGGGACCACTTCGCGTCACTGCTGCACGACGTGGAGACCAGGCTCTTCGCCGAACTGCCCGACGAGACCTGGGTCTACCCCGGCCACGGCGCCGACACGACGCTCGGCGCCGAGCGCCCCCACCTCGCCGAGTGGCGCGAACGCGGCTGGTGAGGGCCCGCCCCGGCCGGCCGTGGGGCGGGACGGGACGCACCGGTCCTGTCACCGTGCGCACGTAGGGTGGACGGCATGGCAGATCCGTCCAGCTACCGGCCGTCGCCCGGGCAGATCCCCGAGTCCCCGGGCGTCTACCGCTTCCGTGACGAGCACCGCAGGGTGATCTACGTCGGGAAGGCCAAGAGCCTGCGGCAGCGGCTCTCGTCGTACTTCCAGGACGTGGCGAACCTGCACCCGCGCACCGCCACGATGGTGACGACGGCGGCCTCCGTGGAGTGGACGGTGGTCGGCACCGAGGTCGAGGCGCTCCAGCTGGAGTACACCTGGATCAAGGAGTTCGACCCCCGCTTCAACGTCAAGTACCGCGACGACAAGAGCTATCCGTTCCTCGCGGTGACGATGAACGAGGAGTTCCCCCGCGTCCAGGTCATGCGCGGCGCCAAGAAGAAGGGCGTGCGCTACTTCGGCCCCTACGGGCACGCCTGGGCCATCCGCGAGACGGTGGACCTGCTGCTGCGCGTCTTCCCCGTGCGCACGTGCAGCGCCGGCGTCTTCAAGCGCTCCGCGCAGATCGGACGGCCGTGTCTGCTGGGGTACATCGGCAAGTGCGCGGCGCCCTGCGTGGGCCGGATCAGCGCCGAGGACCACCGCGACCTCGCCGAGGACTTCTGCGACTTCGTGGCCGGCCGCACCGGCACCTACCTGCGGCGCCTGGAGCAGCGGATGCACGAGGCCGCCGAGGAGATGGAGTACGAGCGGGCCGGGCGGCTGCGGGACGACATCGGGGCCCTGCGGCGGGCCATGGAGAAGCAGGCCGTCGTCCTCACCGACGCCACCGACGCCGACCTGATCGCCCTGGCCGAGGACGAGCTGGAGGCCGCCGTGCAGATCTTCCACGTGCGCGGCGGGCGGGTGCGCGGCCAGCGCGGCTGGGTGACCGACAAGGTGGAGGCGCTCAGCAGCGCCGACCTCGTCGAGCACGCCCTCCAGCAGCTCTACGGCGAGGAGCGGGGAGAGGCCGTGCCCCGGGAGGTGCTCGTCCCGGCGCTGCCGGAGCCGGTCGAGCCCGTCGCCGAGTGGCTGACCGGCCGCCGGGGCGCGCGCGTCAGCCTCCGCGTCCCCCGGCGCGGCGACAAGCGCGCCCTGATGGAGACGGTCGAGCGCAACGCGCAGCAGTCCCTGGCCCTGCACAAGACGAAGCGGGCCTCCGACCTCACCACCCGCTCCCGCGCCCTGGAGGAGATCGCCGAGGCGCTGGACCTGGCGTCGGCCCCCCTGCGCATCGAGTGCTTCGACGTCTCGCACTTCCAGGGCGACGACGTCGTGGCCTCCATGGTCGTCTTCGAGGACGGGCTGGCCCGCAAGAGCGAGTACCGCCGCTTCCAGATCAAGTCCTTCGCCGGGCAGGACGACGTCCGCGCCATGCACGAGGTCGTCGGCCGCCGCTTCCGCCGCTATCTCGCCGAGCGCCGGGAGACGGGCGAGTGGGCGGTCCCGGAGGAGGACGACGAGCCGCCGGAGACGGGTTCGCGCGGTGTCGACGGGCGGCCGAAGCGGTTCGCCTACCCGCCGCAGCTCGTCGTCGTGGACGGCGGTCAGCCGCAGGTCGCCGCCGCCCGCCGGGCCCTGGACGAGCTGGGCATCGACGACGTCGCCGTCTGCGGGCTGGCCAAGCGGCTGGAGGAGGTGTGGGTGCCGGGCGACGACGACCCGGTGGTGCTGCCGCGCAGCAGCGAGGGGCTCTACCTGCTGCAGCGGGTGCGTGACGAGGCGCACCGCTTCGCCATCCGCTACCAGCGCGGCAAGCGCTCCAAGGCGCTGAAGGAGGGGCCGCTGGACGCCGTGCCGGGCCTGGGCGAGGCCCGCAAACAGGCGCTGGTGAAGCACTTCGGGTCGGTCAGGAAGCTGCGCGCCGCCACCGTCGAACAGATCTGCGAGGTCCCCGGGATAGGCCGCAAGACCGCCGAGACCGTGGCCGCCGCGCTCGCCGGCTCGTCACGGCCCGTTCCCGCCGTCAACACCACCACGGGCGAAATCATCGACGATGATGAACGGTGAGGGCGCACCCGCCCGCAGCACCGAGACCGGGGGAGAGATCATGGACCAGCAGCGCACAGAGAACGACACGGGAGCACACGTGAACGCGGGCACGCCGGCCGAGGGCAACGGCGCGGAGGACCTGACCGTCCCCGAACTGGTCATCATCTCCGGCATGTCCGGGGCCGGCCGCAGCACGGCCGCGAAGTGCCTGGAGGACCTGGGCTGGTTCGTCGTGGACAACCTGCCGCCCGCACTGATCCCCACCATGGTCGACCTCGGCGCCCGTTCCCAGGGCAACGTCGCCCGCATCGCGGTCGTCGTCGACGTCCGCGGTCGGCGTTTCTTCGACGCGCTCAAGGAGTCGCTGGCCACCCTGGAGGCCAAGCACGTCACCCGCCGCACCGTCTTCCTGGAGGCGTCCGACGACGCGCTGGTGCGCCGCTTCGAGTCCGTGCGACGCCCGCACCCGCTCCAGGGGGACGGCCGGATCGTCGACGGCATCGAGGCCGAGCGGGACCTCCTGCGCGAGCTGCGCGGCGACGCCGACCTGGTCATCGACACCTCCGGGCTCAACGTGCACGAGCTGCGCGCCAAGATGGACGCCCGGTTCGCCGGGGAGGAGGAGCCCGAGCTGCGGGCCACGGTGATGTCGTTCGGCTACAAGTACGGCCTGCCGGTCGACGCCGACCTGGTCGCCGACTGCCGCTTCCTGCCCAACCCGCACTGGGTGCCCGAGCTGCGGCCCTTCACCGGCACCAGCCCCGAGGTCGCCGACTACGTCTTCGACCAGCCCGGTGCCAAGGAGTTCCTGGACCGCTACGCGGAGCTGCTCCAGCTCATCGCCACCGGGTACCGCCGGGAGGGCAAGCGCTACGTCACGATCGCCATCGGCTGCACCGGCGGCAAGCACCGCAGCGTCGCGGTGAGCGAGCGCCTGGGGCGGCGGCTGTCCGCCGAAGGGGTGGAGACGGTCGTCGTACACCGGGACATGGGACGGGAATGAGCGCGGTCACCGGCCGTTCGCTGCGGCTGCGCAGGCGCGGGCTCCTTTCCGGCAAGCGGCAGCCCAAGGTCGTCGCGCTCGGCGGCGGCATGGGGCTGTCCGCCTCGCTGACCGCGCTGCGGCGGATCACCGGTGACCTCACCGCCGTCGTCACCGTGGCGGACGACGGCGGTTCCAGCGGCCGGCTCCGCTCCGAGCTGGACGTCCTTCCCCCGGGCGACCTGCGCAAGGCGCTCGCCGCGCTGTGCGGGGACGACGAGTGGGGCCGGACGTGGGCGCGCGTCGTCCAGCACCGCTTCGCGGGCTGCGGCGACCTGAACGGACACGCCGTGGGCAACCTGCTGATCGTCGCGCTGTGGGAGCAGCTGGGCGATCACGTGGCCGCGCTCGACCTCGTCGGCAAGCTGCTGGGCGCGCACGGCCGCGTCCTGCCCATGTCGGCCGTGCCGCTCCGGCTCCAGGCGCAGGTGCGCGGGCACGATCCGCACCGTCCCGACGAGACGAGCACCGTCGTGGGCCAGGCCACCGTCGCGCTCACCCCCGGCGAGGTGCGGGAGGTGCGGCTCGTCCCGGCCGACCCGCCGGCCGTCCCGGAGGCCGTGGAGGCCGTCCTGGACGCCGACTGGGTCGTCGTCGGCCCCGGTTCCTGGTTCTCCTCGGTGATCCCCCACCTCCTCGTGCCCGAGCTGCTCCAGGCCCTCTCCGAGACCCGGGCGCGGCGCGTCCTGTCGCTGAACCTGGCACCCCAGCCCGGGGAGACCGCAGGCTTTTCCCCGCAGCGTCATTTGGAGGTTTTGGCCCGACACGCCCCTAAACTCGCTTTCGACGTCGTGCTGGCGGACCAGGATGCAGTCCCCGACCAGCAGAGTCTGCGCGAGGCCGCCGAGCGGCTGGGCGGCACGGTGGAGCTGGCGGCGGTGGCCGCGCAGGACAGCGACGCCCGCCACGACCCGGTACGGCTGGCCGCGGCGTACGACCGTATTTTTCGGATGCACGGAAGGATCGGCCCATGGCGATGACGGCAGCGGTGAAGGATGAGATCTCCCGGCTCCACGTGACCCGGACCTGCTGCCGCAAGTCGGAGGTCTCCTCCATGCTGCGTTTCGCGGGCGGGCTGCACCTGGTCAGCGGGCGCATCGTCATCGAGGCCGAGCTGGACACCGCCATCGCCGCGCGGCGGTTGCGCAGAGACATCGAGGAGATTTTCGGACACAAGTCCGACCTGGTGGTGATGGCTCCCGGTGGGCTTCGGCGCGGCAGCCGCTACGTCGTCCGGGTGGTCGCGGGCGGTGACCAGCTCGCGCGGCAGACCGGCCTCGTCGACGGCCGGGGCCGCCCCATCCGCGGACTGCCGCCGCAGGTCGTCTCCGGCGCCACGTGCGACGCGGAGGCCGCCTGGCGCGGTGCGTTCCTCGCCCACGGCTCGCTGACGGAGCCGGGCCGCTCGTCCTCGCTGGAGGTCACCTGCCCGGGCCCGGAGGCCGCGCTCGCGCTCGTCGGCGCGGCGCGCCGGCTGCAGATCGGCGCGAAGGCCCGCGAGGTGCGGGGCGTGGACCGTGTCGTCGTCCGCGACGGCGACGCCATCGGGGCGCTGCTCACCCGGCTCGGCGCGCACGAGTCCGTGCTGGCGTGGGAGGAGCGCCGGATGCGCCGGGAGGTCCGCGCCACCGCGAACCGGCTGGCCAACTTCGACGACGCCAACCTGCGGCGTTCGGCGCGCGCGGCCGTGGCGGCCGGCGCGCGGGTGCAGCGGGCTCTGGAGATCCTCGGGGAGGAGGTGCCCGAGCACCTGGCCGCCGCCGGGCGGCTGCGGATGGAGCACAAGCAGGCGTCGCTGGAGGAGCTGGGCGCCCTCGCCGACCCGCCGCTGACGAAGGACGCCGTGGCCGGGCGCATCCGGCGGCTGCTCGCGATGGCCGACAAGCGCGCCTCGGATCTCGGACTGCCGGGCACGGAATCCACGCTGACCGAGGAGATGGTCGGCTGACGCCGGCCGGTCGTACGGGTCACCGCCCCGGCGGGGCCCGGCGAGGGCCGGATCGCCACGGTGCGGGGCCGGTCGATGTCACCGGGGCCACATCGGCGCGGTAGGGTCGAAGGTGGTCGGGGACAACCCAAACAAGCTCGCCGGAACCCTCTTCCGGCGTACCTGACGAGGAGATCGGTTTCGTGACGATCCGCGTAGGCATCAACGGCTTCGGCCGCATCGGTCGCAACTACTTCCGCGCGCTCCTGGAGCAGGGCGCGGACATCGAGATCGTGGCTGTCAACGACCTGGGCGACACCGCCACCACGGCGCACCTGCTGAAGTACGACACCATCCTGGGCCGCCTCAAGGCAGAGGTCACGCACACCGCCGACACCATCACCGTCGACGGGAAGACCATCAAGGTCCTCTCCGAGCGCAACCCGGCCGACATCCCCTGGGGCGAGCTGGGCGTCGACGTCGTCGTCGAGTCCACCGGCATCTTCACCCAGCGCGAGGACGCGGCGAAGCACCTGGCCGGCGGCGCCAAGAAGGTGCTCATCTCCGCCCCCGCCAAGGAGGAGGACATCACCGTGGTCATGGGCGTCAACCACGACGCCTACGACGCCGGTGAGCACCACGTCGTCTCCAACGCCTCCTGCACCACCAACTGCGTGGCGCCCATGGCGAAGGTCCTGGACGAGAGCTTCGGCATCGTCAAGGGCATGATGACGACGGTCCACGCCTACACCAACGACCAGCGCATCCTCGACTTCCCGCACAAGGACCTGCGCCGCGCCCGCGCCGCCGCGGAGAACATCATCCCGACGTCCACCGGTGCCGCCAAGGCCACCGCCCTGGTCCTCCCGCAGCTCAAGGGCAAGCTGGACGGCATCGCGATGCGCGTCCCCGTGCCCACCGGCTCGGTGACCGACCTGGTCGTGGAGCTGGAGCGGGAGGTCACCAAGGACGAGGTCAACGCCGCGTTCCAGAAGGCCGCCGAGGGTCAGCTGAAGGGCATCCTGGAGTACACCATCGACCCGATCGTCTCCTCGGACATCGTCAACTGGCCGGCGTCGTGCACCTTCGACTCCTCGCTGACCATGGTCATGGGCAAGCAGGTCAAGATCGTCGGCTGGTACGACAACGAGTGGGGCTACTCGAACCGTCTGGTCGACCTGACCCTCTTCGTCGGCAACCAGCTGTAGGACCGCCGCGGTCCTTCAGGCACCGAGAAGTAGTGACCGGAACGAGGCCCGTGCGGCGCACCGGCGCGCCGCACGGGCCTCGTTCCATGTCGCAGGGCCGAACTCCAAGGAGCCACATCACCGTATGAAGACGATCGACGAACTCGTCACCGAAGGGGTCGCCGGGAAGCGGGTCTTCGTCCGCGCCGACCTCAACGTCCCGCTCGCGGGGGACACCATCACCGACGACGGCCGCATCCGCGCCGCCGTGCCGACGATCCTGAAGCTCGCCGACGCCGGTGCGCGGGTGGTCGTCGCCTCGCACCTGGGCCGTCCGAAGGGGGCGCCCGAGGCGCGCTTCTCCCTCGCCCCCGTCGCGCGGCGGCTGGGCGAGCTGCTGGCCGGCACCGGCGGGGGAGCGGTGACGTTCGCCGCCGACACCGTGGGGGACAGCGCGAAGGCCACCGTCGCCGCTCTGGGCGACGGCGAGGTCACGCTGCTGGAGAACCTCCGCTTCAACCCCGGCGAGACGAGCAAGGACGACGCCGAGCGCGCCGCGTTCGCCGACGAGCTGGCCGCCCTGGCCGACGCCTACGTGGGCGACGGCTTCGGTGCCGTGCACCGCAAGCACGCCTCCGTCTACGACCTGCCCCGACGGCTGCCGCACGCCGCCGGCGGGCTGGTCGCCACCGAGGTCGGTGTGCTGAAGCAGCTCACCGACGACGTCAAGCGGCCCTACGCGGTCGTCCTCGGCGGCGCGAAGGTCTCCGACAAGCTCGCCGTCATCGAACAGCTGCTGGAGAAGGCCGACCGCATCCTGATCGGCGGCGGCATGGCCTACACCTTCCTCAGGGCGCAGGGCCACGACGTGGGCGACTCGCTGCTCCAGGAGGACCAGATCCCGGCCGTGCGCGGCTATCTGGAGCGGGCGAAGGAGCGCGGGGTGGAGTTCGTCCTCCCCGTGGACGTCGTGGCCGCCGACGCCTTCCCCGACCTGGCGACGAAGGCCCCCGCGCACCCGGTCACGGTCGCCGCCGACGCCATCCCCGCGCAGCGGATGGGGCTGGACATCGGCCCCGAGTCGCAGAAGCTGTACGCGGCGAAGCTCGCCGACGCCGCGACCGTGTTCTGGAACGGGCCCATGGGCGTCTTCGAGCACCCGGACTTCGCCGGAGGCACCCGGGCCGTCGCCCAGGCGCTCACCGACAGCCCGGCCTTCACGGTCGTCGGCGGCGGTGACAGCGCCGCCGCCGTGCGCACGCTCGGCTTCGCCGACGACGCCTTCGGCCACATCTCGACCGGTGGCGGCGCCAGCCTCGAATACCTCGAGGGCAAGACGCTCCCCGGCCTCGCCGCACTGGAGGACTGAACCACCATGAGTTCCCGCACGCCCATCATGGCGGGCAACTGGAAGATGAACCTCAACCACCTTGAGGCCATCGCGCACGTCCAGAAGCTCGCCTTCGCCCTCTCGGACCAGGACTACGACGGCGTCGACGTCGCCGTCCTGCCGCCCTTCACCGACCTGCGCTCCGTGCAGACCCTGGTCGACGGCGACAAGCTGAAGATCACCTACGGCGCCCAGGACATCTCCGCGCACGACTCCGGCGCCTACACCGGCGAGGTCGGCGGCCCGATGCTGGCCAAGCTGAAGTGCAGCTACGCCGTCGTCGGCCACTCCGAGCGGCGGCAGTACCACCACGAGGACGACGCCCTGTGCAACGCGAAGGTCAAGGCGGCCTTCAAGCACGGCCTGACCCCGATCCTGTGCGTCGGTGAGGGCCTGGACGTCCGCAAGGCGGGCAACCACGTCGCGCACACCCTCGCGCAGCTCGACGGCGCCCTCGCCGACGTCCCCGCCGCCGACGCGGAGACCCTCGTCATCGCCTACGAGCCGGTGTGGGCCATCGGTACCGGGGAGGTCGCCACGCCGGAGGACGCGCAGGAGGTCTGCCACGCGATCCGGGGACGTCTCGGCGAGCTGTACGACACCGAGCTGGCCGACAAGGTCCGCATCCAGTACGGCGGCTCGGTCAAGTCGGGCAACGTCGGCGCGATCATGGCCCAGCCGGACGTGGACGGCGCGCTCATCGGCGGCGCCTCCCTGGACGTGGACGAGTTCGTCAAGATCGTCCGCTTCCGCGACCAGTAGCCCACCGCCGGGCTGGGCCCGCGGGGCGTTCCCGTCGTAGGCTGTGCGGGACCGGATCACGCTGCGATCCGGTCCCGCACCCCGGGCCCGCACCCACCGGTGCACCCGGCGCCGGAGCGGCGCCACCCCCACCGTCCGTTTTCCGTAGTCCGAGAGTTGGTCCAACCGTGGAACTGGGTCTGTCGATCGCCCTGCTCGTCTTCAGCGCGCTGCTGATGCTGCTGGTGCTGATGCACAAGGGCAAGGGCGGCGGCCTCTCCGACATGTTCGGCGGCGGCATGCAGTCCTCCGTCGGCGGCTCCTCGGTGGCCGAGCGCAACCTGGACCGCATCACCATCGTGGTCGGGATCATCTGGTTCGCGATCATCGTCGCCCTCGGCATCATGATGAAGTCCTCCTGAGGCGGTCCCCGGCGCCGCCCGGCCGGTGCCGCACCGCTGACAGGGACGCCACCTTGCTGCCTATCATGAGGACCGCGTTCCACCTCGCGGGGTAACTCCCGGACGGGGACGCGCGTTGGGCCCTACGTACACTAGGGCGACTTCGCAGCACCTTGAGGCAGGGAGTTACGACCGTGGCAGGTGGCAACGCGATCCGGGGCAGCAGGGTCGGGGCGGGGCCGATGGGTGAGGCCGAGCGCGGTGAGTCCGCGCCGCGCCTGCGCATCTCCTTCTGGTGCTCCAACGGACACGAGACCAAGCCGAGCTTCGCCAGCGACGCGCAGGTTCCCGACACCTGGGACTGCCCGCGCTGCGGCTTCCCGGCGGGCACGGACCAGGACAACCCCCCGGACCCGCCGCGCACGGAGCCGTACAAGACGCACCTGGCCTACGTGCGCGAACGCCGGTCCGACGCGGACGGCGAGGCGATCCTCGCCGAGGCCCTCGCCAAACTCCGGGGCGAGATCTAGTCGTTCCGCTCCCGGTGCGCGGATCGGTCCATCCGGCCCCGATAGGGTCGTCTCCGGCGGGGAACGGACGACAAGGATGGGCTGACAGCGCAGATGAATGCAGCAGGCGCAACGTTCGGCGGACGACTGGACCGCCTCCCGGAATGGGCCGCTCTGGCCGAGCACCGCGAGCGGCTGGGGGACGTGGGGCTGCGGGAGCTGTTCGACGCCGACCCCGGGCGCGGTGAGCGGTACCGCGTCCAGGTCGGCGACCTCTACCTCGACTACGGCAAGCACCTCGTCACCGACGAGACGCTGACGCTGCTCCGCGCCCTCGCGGAGGCCACCGGTGTCGGTGCGCTGCGGGACGCCATGTTCCGCGGCGAGAAGATCAACACCACGGAGGACCGCGCGGTGCTGCACACCGCGCTGCGCGCGCCGCGCGACGCCGTCGTCGAGACCGACGGCCGGAACGTCGTCCCGGCGGTCCACGCCGTGCTCGACCGCATGGGCGCCTTCGCCGGGCAGGTCCGCTCGGGGGCCTGGACGGGGCACACCGGCCGCCGCATCCGCACGGTCGTCAACATCGGCATCGGCGGCTCCGACCTCGGTCCGGCGATGGCGTACGAGGTCCTGCGCCCCTACACCGCCCGCGAGCTGGACTTCCGGTTCGTCTCCAACGTGGACGGGGCCGACCTGCACGAGGCGCTGCGCGATCTCGACCCGGCCGAGACGCTGTTCATCGTCGCGTCGAAGACCTTCACGACGATCGAGACCATCACCAACGCCCGCGCGGCCCGCGACTGGCTGCTGCGCGGCCTGGACGCGGGCGCCGAGGCCGTCGCCCGGCACTTCGTGGCCGTCTCGACGAACGCCGACGAGGTGGCGGCGTTCGGCATCGACCCGGCCAACATGTTCGAGTTCTGGGACTGGGTCGGCGGCCGGTACTCCTACGACTCGGCCATCGGCCTGTCGCTGATGACCGCCGTCGGCCCGGAGCGCTTCCGGGAGATGCTCGACGGCTTCCACCTCGTCGACGAGCACTTCCGCACCGCGCCGCCCGAGGAGAACGCCCCGCTGCTCATGGGCCTGCTCGGCGTCTGGTACGGCGCCTTCTTCGACGCCCAGGCCCACGCGGTGCTGCCGTACTCGCACTACCTGGCCCGCTTCACCGCCTACCTCCAGCAGCTCGACATGGAGTCCAACGGCAAGTCCGTGGACCGCGAGGGCCGGCCGGTGACCTGGCAGACCGGCCCGGTGGTGTGGGGCACGCCCGGCACCAACGGGCAGCACGCCTACTTCCAGCTGCTGCACCAGGGCACCAAGCTCGTCCCCGCCGACCTCATCGGGTTCGCGGAGCCCGTCGCCGAGCTGGGCCCCCTGCGCGACCAGCACGACCTCCTCATGGCGAACCTCTTCGCCCAGGGGCAGGCGCTCGCGTTCGGCAAGACGGCAGAGGAGGTGCGCGCCGAGGGCATCGCCGAGGAGCAGGTGCCGCACCGGACGTTCCCCGGCAACCGGCCGACGACGACCATCCTGGCCACCGCCCTCACCCCCTCCGTGCTCGGCCAGCTCATCGCGCTGTACGAGCACAAGGTCTTCACGCAGGGCGCCGTGTGGAACATCGACTCCTTCGACCAGTGGGGTGTCGAGCTGGGCAAGGTGCTGGCCAAGCGCATCGAGCCCGCCCTGACGGAGGGCGCCGACGTGCCGGGGCTGGACGCCTCCACCTCCTCGCTCGTGGCCCGCTACCGGGCGCTGCGCGGACGCTGAGCGCACCCGGCCGGGGGAGCGGGCCGGGCGCGGCCCGTGTCCCCGGCCGGGACCCTCGTGAAAACTCGCACAAGCACCCGCTTACCATGGCGGGGTGCCGAACATGCTCAAAGCCGCGCGTAACCCCCTCGCGTACGTCGCCAGCCGCTGGACGCCGTCCCAGCGCACCCTCCAGCGGGCCACCCTCACCGCGGTGGTCATGAGCGTCGTCATCGTCGTCACCGGCGGCGCCGTCCGCCTGACGGGCTCCGGGCTGGGCTGCGACACCTGGCCCAAGTGCACCGGCGACAGCCTCATCGCCACCCAGGAGATGGGCCTGCACGGCGCCATCGAGTTCGGCAATCGCATGCTGACGTACGTCCTGTGCGCGGCCGTCGGCTGGGCGATCGTCGCCGCCCGGAGCACCGAGCCGCGCCGCCGGGGCCTCACCCGGCTCGCCTGGACGCAGTTCTTCATCGTCGTGGCCAACGCGGTGCTCGGCGGCGTCACCGTGCTCACCGGGCTGAACCCCTACTCCGTGGCCGGGCACTTCCTGCTGGCCACCGCACTGATCACCGTCACGGTGCTCACCTGGCACCGGGCCCGGGAGGGCGACGGTCCGCCGCGTCCGCTCGTCGGCCCCCGCGTCCGGCAGCTCGGGGCGGCGCTGCTGGCGGCCTCGGCGGTGCTGATCGCGGTCGGCACCGTCGTCACCGGCGCCGGTCCGCACGCCGGCGACAGCAGCGACGTCCCCCGCATCCCGCTGGACTGGGACTCCGTGACCCGGGTGCACGCCGCGACCGCCTGGCTGGTCGTCGCGCTGACGCTGGCCCTGTGGGTGTTCCTGCGTGTCGTGGACGCCCCCGACGGGCCCCGGGCCCGCACCCGCGACCTCACGGTCGTCCTCGCCTCGCAGATCGTGGTCGGCTACGCGCAGTACCTGACGGACGTGCCGGAACTGCTCGTCGCCGTGCACCTGCTCGGCTCGACCCTGGTGTGGATCGCCGTCCTGCGCGTCGTGCTCTCCCTGCGCGAGCGCGGCACGGCCCCGGTGCCGACCGCGTCCGCGCCCCCGGAGGCGGTCGGCCGTGCCGCCGCCCGTCCCGAGGCACCGGTCCCCAGCGCGTAGCGGGGGATCGCCTTCCGGGGCGCGCCGCACGCCGGTCGGGGCCGGGCCGTGCGGCGCGCCCCGGTGGTGCTCACGGGTTGGCGGGGCCGCCGATCTGCATGCCGGCCATCCGGCTCCACTCGTACGGGCCGGTGCGGACCTTGGCGGCCATCTCCCCGTCGAACGTCTCCCGGACGGTGATCCCGGCCCGCTCCACGGCCAGCTGGGCGACGGCGTGGCTGGTGGCCACCAGGTCGCCCCAGCCGCCGTCCGCGCCGACCAGGACGATCCGCACGCCCCGCTGCCCGAGGTAGGCCAGCTGTCCCTCGGCGCTGCCGCCGTGGCGCCGGGCGAACGCGGTGATGTGCTTGGCCAGCCGCGCGGCCTGCCGCTGCGCCTTGCCGTCCGCCGCGCTCTCGCGCGGCGCGGGGGTCTCGCTGCTCTGCGTCTCTGCCATAGCGCAAGGCTACCGCCGGGTAGGCCAGCAGGTCACCGTGGGTCGCGCCACGGTTCGCGCGCCGACGCGCGGCCGCCCCGGGCCGCGGCGGTGCGGCCCGGGGCGGTGCGTCAGGACGGGAGCAGGTCGGCGCGGGACGGGGTCAGCGCAGGAACGGGTCGATGGCGACGGCGGCGAAGAGGATCGTCACGTAGGTGATCGACCAGTGGAACAGCCGCATCTCCTTGAGCTTGGTCCCCGTGGCGCCGGCCTTGGCGCGGGACTGGAGGGCATGGGCCTCCCACAGCCACCAGCCGCCGGCGGCCAGGGCGACGGCCGTGTAGAACCAGCCCACGTAGCCCAGCGGGTACAGGGCCAGCGACACGGCCACCATGACCCAGCTGTACCAGACGATCTGCCGGGCCACGACGCGGTTCGACGCGATGACGGGCAGCATCGGCACGCCCACCCGGGCGTAGTCGTCCTTGACCTTCATCGACAGCGGCCAGTAGTGCGGCGGCGTCCAGAAGAAGATGACGAGGAACAGCACGACCGCGGCCCAGCTGACCTCGTTCGTGACCGACGACCAGCCGATCAGGACGGGCATGCAGCCCGCGATGCCGCCCCAGACGATGTTCTGCGCGGTGCGCCGCTTGAGCAGCATCGTGTAGACGACGACGTAGAAGAGGAGCGCGCCCAGGGAGAGGGCGGCCGAGAGCCAGTTGACCAGCAGGCCGAACCACAGCGTCGAGCCGACGGCGAGCGTCAGGCCGAAGACCAGCCCCTCGCGGGGGGAGACCAGGCCGGTGACGAGCGGCCGCTGCGCGGTGCGGGCCATCAGGGCGTCGATGTCACGGTCGATGTACATGTTCAGGGCGTTCGCCCCACCGGCCGACAGGTAGCCGCCGACGCAGGTCCACAGCACGAGCAGCAGGTCGGGGACCCCCTGCGCGGCCAGGAACATCACCGGAATGGTGGTGGTGAGCAGCAGCTCGATGATGCGGGGCTTGGTGAGGGCCACGAACGCCTTGACCCGCGCCATGACCGGCGGGCCCGACTGCGTCTCGCCGCCGGGGGCAGGCGCGATACTCCCCGCGGGACGGGATTCGACGGCCGTCACGAACACCCCTGATCACAAGCGACATCCGCGGCTCACACCGCGTGGGAACAAGCGAGGGCCGGACGACGCGTCCGGCGACGTCTCGCACGTACCACGCCACTTTAGACGGCGGCCGTACGCGGCCCGACTGCGGGGGGTGGCCGTGTTGGGCCGGTATGCGCCCGGCCGCGCGGGACGCCGTCCGCGGCGGGAGGGGCGGCGTCCCGCGCGGCCGGGCGGGAAATATCGGGGCGAACGTGAGGGTTCCCCCGACACGGGGTCACCGGGATCGTGACCGCGGGCCGCACACCGGCGGGCAGCCGACGCGCGCGGCGGTAGGCTCGGCAGCGCGCGGTGAGGGACAGGTCACCGGCTTTTCGTATGCGGAGAGGAGCCCTGAGCCAGGGTGAGCACCAAGCCGACCACCACAGAAGCCGACACGTTCGCATGGACGGAACTGGACCAGAGGGCCGTGGACACCGTGAGGGTCCTGGCCATGGACGCCGTCCAGAAGGTGGGCAACGGCCACCCGGGCACGGCCATGAGCCTCGCCCCGGCGGCCTACGTCCTGTTCCAGAAGCTGATGCGGCACGACCCCGCCGACTCCCACTGGACGGGCCGCGACCGCTTCGTTCTCTCCGTCGGGCACTCCAGCCTGACGCTCTACATCCAGCTCTACCTGGCCGGGTACGGCCTGGAGCTGGAGGACCTCAAGGCCTTCCGCACCTGGGAGAGCCGGACTCCGGGCCACCCGGAGGTGCACCACACGGTCGGCGTCGAGACGACGACCGGTCCGCTCGGCCAGGGCATCGGCAACGCCGTCGGCATGGCCATGGCCGCCCGCTACGAGCGCGGCCTGTACGACCCGGAGGCGCCCGAGGGCACCTCCCCGTTCGACCACACGATCTGGGTCCTGTGCGGTGACGGCGACCTCCAGGAGGGCGTGGCCGCCGAGGCCTCCTCGCTGGCCGGGCACCAGAGGCTCGGCAACCTCGTGATGCTGTGGGACGACAACCACATCTCCATCGAGGGCGACACCGAGACGGCCGTCTCGGAGGACACCCTGAAGCGCTACGAGGCCTACGGCTGGCACGTGCAGCGCGTCGAGCAGGCCCCGAACGGCGACCTCGACCCCAAGGGCCTGTACGAGGCGCTGACGGCGGCCCGGGAGGAGACCTCCCGCCCCTCGCTCATCGCCGCCCGCTCGATCATCGCCTGGCCCGCGCCGAACGCGCAGAACACCGAGGCGTCGCACGGCTCGGCGCTCGGCGCCGAGGAGGTCGCCGCCACCAAGCGCGTCCTCGGCTTCGACCCCGAGGCCGACTTCGCCGTCGACGACGCCGTCCTCGCGCACACCCGGCAGGCCCTTCAGCGGGGCAGCGCGGCCCAGGCCGACTGGCGGGAGCGGCTGGACGCCTGGCGCGCGGCGAACCCCGAGCGCGCCACCACCTGGGAGCGCATCCGCGACCGCCAACTGCCGAAGGACTGGCGCGAGGCCCTGCCGACGTTCGAGCCCGGCAAGGACGTCGCCACCCGCAAGGCGTCCGGCGCCGTGCTGAAGGCCCTCGGCGGGGTGCTGCCGGAGCTGTGGGGCGGTTCCGCCGACCTCGCCGGCTCGAACAACACCACCATCGCCGAGACCTCGTTCCTCCCGGTCGGCAACAAGCTGCCCGGGGCCGACCCGTACGGCCGCACCGTGCACTTCGGCATCCGCGAGCACGCCATGGGCTCCGTCATGAACGGCGTCGCCCTGCACGGCAACACGCGCATCTACGGCGGCACGTTCCTGGTGTTCTCCGACTACATGCGGCCCGCCGTGCGGCTCGCGGCGCTGATGAAGACGCCGGTCACCTACGTCTGGACGCACGACTCGATCGGTCTGGGCGAGGACGGCCCCACGCACCAGCCCGTCGAGCACCTCTCCGCGCTGCGTGCCATCCCCGGCCTCAACATGGTCCGGCCCGCCGACGCGAACGAGACGGCGACGGTGTGGGCCGAGATCATGGAGCGGCACGCGATCCACCCCGCCCCGCACGGCCTCGCCCTCACCCGGCAGAACGTGCCCACCTACGAGCCGAACCCGGACGCGGCCAAGGGCGGCTACGTCCTGCTGGAGGCCGAGGGCGGCAGCCCGGACGTCCTCCTCATCGCGACGGGGTCCGAGGTGCAGCTCGCCGTCGAGGCGCGCGAGCAGCTGGCCGCGCAGGGCGTGCGGGCCCGCGTGGTCTCCATGCCGTGCGTGGAGTGGTTCGAGGAGCAGGACCAGGCGTGGAAGGACGCGGTGCTGCCGCCGGCCGTCCGGGCCCGAGTGAGCGTCGAGGCGGGCGTGGCCCAGTCCTGGTACCGATACCTCGGGGACGCCGGCCGAGCGGTGTCGCTGGAGCACTTCGGTGCCTCCGCCGACTACAAGACCCTCTACCGCGAGTTCGGCCTCACCGGTGAGGCGGTGGCGGCCGCCGCCCGCGAGTCCATCGAAGCCGCAGCGCGCTGACCCACTGCCCGACAAGCGACAAGCAGGAGATGCAATTCCTATGACAGACGCACTCAAGCGCCTCTCCGACGAGGGCGTCGCGATCTGGCTGGACGACCTGTCGCGCGAGCGCATCACGTCCGGCGGCCTCGCCGAGCTGATCGACCAGCTGCACGTCGTCGGCGTCACGACCAACCCGTCGATCTTCCAGAAGGCGATCTCCCAGGGCGAGGGGTACGAGCAGCAGCTCACCGACCTCGCCGCCCGCCGCGTCTCCGTCGAGGAGGCGCTGCGGATGATCACCACGGCCGACGTGCGGGACGCGGCGGACATCCTCCGTCCGGTGTACGAGGCGACCGGCGGCCGGGACGGGCGGGTCTCCATCGAGGTCGACCCCCGGCTGGCCCACCACACCCGGCCGACCGTCGCCGAGGCACGCCAGCTCGCCTGGCTCGTCGACCGGCCCAACACCCTGATCAAGATCCCCGCCAGCCTGGCCGGGCTCCCCGCGATCACCGAGACCATCGCCACCGGCATCAGCGTGAACGTCACGCTCATCTTCTCGCTGGAGCGCTACCGCCAGGTGATGGACGCCTACCTGACGGGGCTGGAGCGGGCCGACGCGAAGGGCCTGGACATCTCCCGGATCCACTCGGTGGCGTCCTTCTTCGTCTCCCGCGTGGACAGCGAGATCGACAAGCGCCTCGACGCGCTGGGGACGGAGGAGGCCGCGGCGCTGCGCGGCAAGGCCGCCCTCGCCAACGCACGGCTCGCCTACCAGGCGTACGAGGAGGTCATCGCCTCCGACCGCTGGAAGGCGCTGGAGGCCAAGAACGCCAACGTGCAGCGCCCCCTGTGGGCCTCCACGGGCGTGAAGGACCCGGCCTACCCGGACACCCTCTACGTCACCGAGCTGGTCGCGCCCCACACCGTCAACACGATGCCGGAGCCCACCCTGGACGCCACGGCGGACCACGGGAAGATCACCGGTGACACCGTGCGCGGCACCTACGAGCAGGCGCGCGCGGACCTGGACGCCATCGAGGCACTCGGCATCTCCTACGACGAGGTCGTGCGGCTGCTGGAGGACGAGGGCGTCGAGAAGTTCGAGAAGTCCTGGACGGACCTGCTCACCTCCACCGAAGCCGAGCTCAAGCGTCTCGCCCCGAAGGAGGCGTAAGGCCGGTGACGAGCCCCGCAGCAGGCCAGGCAGGCGACGGCAATCCGCTGCGTGACGCACAGGACCGGCGGCTCCCGCGCATCGCGGGGCCGTCGGGCCTGGTCATCTTCGGCGTCACGGGAGACCTGTCCCGCAAGAAGCTCATGCCCGCCGTGTACGACCTCGCCAACCGCGGACTGCTGCCGCCGGGCTTCTCGCTCGTCGGCTTCGCGCGCCGCGACTGGCAGCACGAGGACTTCGCGGACGTCGTGCACGAGGCCGTCAAGGAGCACGCCAGGACGCCGTTCCGCGAGGAGGTCTGGCAGCAGCTGGCCCAGGGCATGCGGTTCGTGCCCGGCGTCTTCGACGACGACACGGCGTTCGACACGCTGAAGACGACCATCGAGGAGCTGGACAAGGCCCGGGGCACCGGCGGGAACTTCGCCTACTACCTGTCCGTCCCGCCCAAGTTCTTCCCCACGGTCGTGCAGCAGCTGAAGAAGCACGGCCTGTCCGACGCGCCCGAGGGCTCCTGGCGGCGCGCCGTCGTCGAGAAGCCCTTCGGCCACGACCTGACGAGCGCCCAGGAGCTCAACGAGGTCATCCACGGCGTCTTCCGCGCCAGCCAGGTCTTCCGCATCGACCACTACCTGGGCAAGGAGACGGTCCAGAACATCCTCGCCCTGCGGTTCGCCAACACCATGTTCGAACCGCTGTGGAACCGCTCCTACGTCGACCACGTGCAGATCACGATGGCCGAGGACATCGGCATCGGCGGCCGGGCCGGCTACTACGACGGCATCGGCTCGGCCCGGGACGTCATCCAGAACCACCTCCTCCAGCTGCTGGCCCTCACCGCGATGGAGGAGCCCTCCTCCTTCGACGCCAAGGCACTGGTCACGGAGAAGCTGAAGGTGCTCAACGCCGTCCGGCTCCCCGCCGACCTCGGCAAGCACACCGTCCGCGGCCAGTACACGGCCGGCTGGCAGGGCGGTCAGAAGGTGCTCGGCTACCTGGAGGAAGAGGGCATCAGCCCGAAGTCCAAGACGGACACCTACGCCGCGATCAAGCTGGAGATCGACAACCGGCGCTGGGCGGGCGTGCCCTTCTACCTGCGCACCGGGAAGCGGCTGGGCCGCCGGGTCACCGAGATCGCCGTCGTCTTCCAGCGCGCCCCCTACTCGCCGTTCGACACCACCGACACCCAGGAGCTGGGGCAGAACGCCCTGGTCATCCGGGTGCAGCCGGACGAGGGCGTCACGATCCGGTTCGGCTCCAAGGTGCCCGGCACCTCCATGGAGATCCGGGACGTGACGATGGACTTCGCCTACGGCGAGTCGTTCACCGAGTCCAGCCCGGAGGCGTACGAGCGGCTGATCCTCGACGTGCTGCTCGGCGACGCGAACCTCTTCCCGCGCCACCAGGAGGTCGAACGCTCCTGGGAGATCCTCGACCCGATCGAGGAGCACTGGGAGCGGCACGGCAAACCCGAGCCGTACACCGCCGGGACCTGGGGCCCCAAGGCGGCCGACGAGATGCTGGCACGCGACGGTAGGAGCTGGCGGCGCCCATGAACATCGACCTCACCCACACCACGTCCAGCCAGGTCAACGCGGCGCTGGTCAAGGCCCGGCGGGCGGCGGGCTTCCCGGCCGTCGGCATGGTCCTCACCCTGGTCATCGTCACCGACGAGGGCAACCACTACGACGCGCTCAAGGCGGCCAGCGACGCCTCCCGCGAGCACCCCTCCCGCATCCTCGTCGTCATCCGCCGCCCCGGCCGCTCCCCCCGGGACCGCGCCCAGGCCCGGCTCGACGCCGAGGTGCGGCTCGGTGGCGAGACCGGCACCGGCGAGACCGTCCTGCTGCGGCTGCACGGCGAGCTGGCGGGCCACGCCTCCAGCGTCGTGCTGCCACTGCTCCTGCCGGACGCGCCCGTCGTCGTCTGGTGGCCCGAGGACAGCCCGGCCGTGCCGTCCAAGGACCTGCTGGGCGCCCTCGCCCAGCGCCGCATCACCGACGCCGCCCGTACCGAGGACCCGGCCGGCACGCTCGCCCGCCGGGCGGAGACCTACGCGCCGGGGGACACCGACCTGGCCTGGACCCGCATCACGCCCTGGCGCAGCGTCCTGGCGGCGGCGATGGACCAGCGGGCCGTCGGACAGCGGCAGACCACCGTCACCGGCGCCGTCGTCGAGGGCGAGGAGCACAACCCCAGCACGGAACTGCTGGCCCTGTGGCTGGCCGACCGGCTGGGCGTCCCGGTGACGCGCGCCCTGTCCGAGGGCCCCGGCATCACGGCCGTCCGGCTCGCCACGCCCGAGGGCGAGATCTGCCTGGACCGGCCCGACGGGCGGCTGGCCCTGCTCGCCGTGCCGGGGCAGCCGGACCGGCACGTCGCCCTCCACCGCCGCACCACGGCGGAGCTGATCGCCGAGGAGCTGCGCCGCCTCGACCCGGACGAGGCCTACCACCACGCCCTGTGCCACGGCCTGGCCAACCTCGGCGCCGAGAAGGCGCCCGCCGGGCCGTCCGACCCGCCCGCCGCCGGCCGGGAGTCCCGGCGCAAGGCGCCCGCACGGAAGGCCGCCGCACGATGACCACGACCCCCCAGGTCGTCGTCCACCGCACCAAGGACGAGATGGTGCGGGCCACGGCGGCCCGCCTCGTCACCACGCTCGTCGCCGCCCAGACCGACCGGGGCACCGCGTCCGTCGTGCTGACCGGCGGGCGCAACGGCATCGCCCTGCTCCACGCAGTGGCCGCCTCACCCGCCCGGGACGCGGTCGACTGGGCCCGCCTGGACGTGTGGTGGGGCGACGAGCGCTTCCTGCCCGCCGGGGACCCGGAGCGCAACGAGACGCAGGCCCGGGCCGCCCTGCTGGACGCCGTCCCGCTCGACCCGGCGCGCGTCCACCCGATGGAACCGTCCGGCGGCGCCTTCGGCGACGACGCCGACGCGGCGGCGGCCGGGTACGCGGCCGAGTTGGACGCCGCGTCGCGTCCGGAGGACCACGGCCCGGTGCCGTCGTTCGACGTGCTCCTGCTCGGCGTCGGTCCGGACACCCACGTGGCCTCGCTGTTCCCGGAGCTGCCGGGGGTGCGGGAGACGGGGCGCACCGTCGTCGGCGTCCACGGCGCCCCCAAGCCCCCGCCCACCCGCGTGTCGCTGACGCTGCCCGCGATCCGGGCGGCCCGCGAGGTGTGGCTGCTCGCGGCCGGGGAGGACAAGGCGCGGGCCGTGGCGGTGGCCCTCACCGGGGCCGGCGAGGTGCAGGCCCCGGCGGCCGGCGCGTACGGCCGGTCACGCACCCTGTGGCTGCTGGACGAGGCAGCCGCCGCCCGACTCCCGGAGGGCTTCCGGGCCCCGCCGGCCTAGCGGTCGTTCCGGCGGTCGGCGAGGACGCGGCGTACCGGTGGAGCCCGCGCCCGGGTCCGGACCGTCTCACGTGGTGCGGTACGCCCGGAGGAACGTGCGCACTCCCTCGATGACGAGGGGTTGGACCCGGGTGTCCCGCGCGGCGTTCGCGGAGCCGAGCCTGTCCAGCGCGACGCCGAAGGTCAGCGCGACGAACTGGTCGGCCGCGAGCCGGGGGTCGGGGACGTCGAGCAGCCCGGCGGCGGCGAGTGCGGCGAACCGCTCGGCGAGTGCTTCGTCCGGGGTGTCGGCCATGGAGTTGTAGCCCCGGTGCGGTGGGTGACCGGGTTCCGCCCGGACCAGCCGTTGCAGCGTCGCGTACTCCGCCGAGCCGAGCATGTCCGTGGCGATGTTCATCGAGAACGCGACCAGGGCGTCCTCGAGGTCGGCGGCTTCGGTGACCTCGGAGAGGGTGTCGTCGAGGGTGCGCCGGATCGTGGTGATCAGTGACTGGCCGACGGCGTCGAGCACCGCGCGCAGCAGCGTCTGCTTGTCGCCGAAGTAGTCGTAGACCGTCCGCTTGGACACTTCCGCCCGTGCGGCGATCGCGTCCACGCTCGTCCGGTCGAAGCCGTCGGTGAGGAACAGTTCCCGGGCCGCCGAGAGGATGGCGGCGCGCTTCCGCGTGGACCCCTCGCGGAGTGTCTTCGTGGTGGGCATCGACCCATCCTATCTTTCTACACTGCACGGTGTAGTGTAGCTTGGGTCCATCCCCGACCGCCCCGCCCAGCCACGACGGAGAGGACATCCATGACCGCGACCCTGGCTCCCCCGGTCCGCATGAGCAGAACCGCCGTAGGGGCCCTCGGCACCCTGGCCGTCGCCACCGGCGCGCTCGAATCGGTGGTGGCGCCCACGCTCCCGCTCCTGCAACGCGAGCTGGATATGAGCCCCGCCGAAGGCGCGTTACTCAGCGTCGTGCTCCTCATCACCGGCGCCCTCACCACGCCGGTCGCGGGGAGGCTCGGCGACCGCCACGGCGGGAAGCGCGTCCTGATCCGGCTGATGGCCGTGGTCTCGGCCGGCGGGCTGGTGTCCGCCCTGGCACCGAACCTGCCCGTGCTGTTGCTCGGCCAGATATTGCAGGGGGCGATGGTGGGCGCGCTGCCCCTGTCGTTCATCGTGGTGCGCAAACACCTCCCCGAGGACGCGGCGAAGGTGGCCATCGGGGTGGTCAGCGGGCTCTTCGTGGGCGGCACGATGGTGGGCACGCTGTCGGCGGGGCCCGTGGCGGAGGGGCTCTCCCGGCACTGGATGTTCGCGCTGCCGACGATCGCGGTCATCGGGGCCACGACGCTGGTGGCCGGGCTGATGCCGCACGATCCGCCGGGCCGGCCGGACGACGTGGGGTTCGACTGGCCCGGCCTGGGCCTCCTGAGCGCGTCGCTCGCCACCCTCATGCTCGCGCTCGCGCTGGCCCCCCTCATCGGCTCGCGGCCGCTCCTCCTCGGCGCCCTGCTCGTGGCGCTGGGCGCCTTCGCCACCGCGTGGACAGCCGTGGAGCGCCGTGCGGCCTCCCCGATCGTCGATCTGCGCATGCTGGCGCGCCCCGCGATGTGGAAGGCGTGTGTGCTGACGTTCATGGTCTGCGTCGGCACGTCGGTGGCGGTCCATCTCGTCCCGCAACTCCTCGACGTCTCCGCCGGCACCCACGGCTTCGGAGCCGGGGCCACCGAGATCGGCTTCTTCCTGCTGCCCGGCGCCCTGGCGGCGTCGCTGGCCGGTCCGCTCGCCGGGATCGGTGCGCGGCGCTTCGGCTCACGTGCGGTGGTCACCGCCGGAATCGCCATGGTCAGCACTGCCCTGCTCGCCCTGGCGGCGGTGCACACCGAGGTCTGGCACCTCGTCGTCGGCAAGGTGGTCATCGCGCTCGCCAACGGCCTGTGCGTCACGGCGCTGGTGACGAGCACCGCCACGTCCGTGGACCAGCGTGACACCGGCATCGCCACCGGCCTGGTCCTGGTGACGCGTGTGATCGGCTACGCCGTGGGTGTGCAGGTCGGTGGCGCGCTCCTCACCGTCGGAACCCCCTCCGGGTCGGGGGTCCCCGACGAATCGGCCTTCGTCATCGGCTTCGTCATCGCCGGTGCCGTCACGGCGCTGTCCCTGCTGGTCGCCCGGACCATGAGCGAAGGAGTCAAGGAATGACCCGCGTCACGCCGAGGGGTACGGTCCTGGTATCGGGGGCCGGCGTCGCGGGGCCCGCCCTCGCGTACTGGCTCAGCCGCGGTGGATTCCGGGTGACGGTGGTCGAGAAGGCCCGCGCACCGCGGGACGGTGGCTATCCCGTAGATGTCCGCGGCACCGCACTAGAGGTCGTCCGCAGGATGGGAATCCTGCCGCGACTGCGGGAGGCGCACATCGACCTGCGCCGACTGACCTTCCTCGACGAGGACGGCGGGACGGTGGCCTCGCTCACTCCGCACGCCGTCACCGGTGGTGTCGCGGGCAGGGACCTCGAGGTCCGGCGCGGCGACCTGACCGCCGCCCTCCACGCGGCGGTCCGCGACGACGTCGAGTTCCTGTTCGACGACTCCGTCGACACCCTCGCCCAGTCCGGCCACGGCGTCGACGTCACCTTCCGCGGGGGCGGCTGCCGTACGTTCGACGTGGTGGTCGGTGCGGACGGTGCGCACTCGCGCACCCGCCGCTTCGTGTTCGGCCCCGAGGAGCGCTTCCACCGCCACCTCGGCTTCTGCTTCGCCGTGTTCACCCTGCCCAACACCCTCGGGCTCTCCCACGAGACGATCATGTGGAACACGCCGGGGCGAGCCGCGGCACTCTACGCCGTGGGGGACGGCGACGACGTGCACGCCCTCCTGAACGTCGCCCATCCGGAGCCGCCCTCCCACGCCTTCCGGGACCGGGAGGCGTGGCAGGACCTGATCACCTCGCTCTTCGCCGACGCGGGATGGGAGGTGCCGTGCCTGCTGGCCGCACTGCGCGACGCGGCCGACCCCTACTTCGACGCGGTCGGCCAGATCCGCATGCCCCGCTGGTCCCGGGGCAGGGTGGCGTTGGTGGGCGACGCCGCGTACGCGCCCTCCTTCCTCACCGGCCAGGGCACCAGCCTCGCGCTCGTCGGCGCGTACATGCTCGCTGCCTCCCTGGCCGGCCGGGACCACGCGGCGGGCCTCGCCGCCTACGAGGAACGCACCCGAGGCTTCGTGACCGCGAACCAGGAACAGGTGGGCGAGGGCGACGCCCTGCTGTTCCCCACCACGGCACGGGCCCTGGAACGGCGCGACGACATGCTGCGCCGGCTCGGTACGGCGCCACCGCACGGGGGACGACCGGCCCACGCGGCGCTCACCCTGCCCGAGTTCGCGCCCCTGACGTGACCCCCTGTCCCCCCGCTACTCCCAGCGGAAGAAGCGGGCGGCGGCGGTCAGGGCGACCACCGCCCAGGCCGTCAGGATGCCCAACTCCGTCCACGGCACCCCGGCACCGTGCTGGAGGACGGCGCGCAGCCCGTCGGAGAGGGCCGTCACCGGCAGCAGGGCGAGGACGTCCTGCGCGGCCTGCGGGAACCGCTCCAGCGGCACCACGACGCCGCCCCCGAGCAGCAGCAGGACGAAGACGAGGTTCGCCGCCGCCAGCGTCGCCTCCGCGCGCAGGGTGCCCGCCATGAGCAGACCGAGCCCGCTGAAGGCCGCCGTGCCGACGACGAGCAGCAGCGCCACGACGGCCCCGTTGCCTTCCGGCGACCAGCCCAGCGCGAACGCCACGGCGCTCAGCAGGGCGACCTGGAGCACCTCGACGCCGACCACCGCCGCCGTCTTGGCCGTCATCAGGCCCCAGCGGGGCAGCGGTGAGCTTCCGAGCCGCTTGAGGACGCCGTAGCGGCGCTCGAAGCCGGTGGCGATGGCCTGCCCGGTGAACGCCGTCGAGAGCACGGCGAGCGCCAGCACCCCGGGGGCCACGAAGTCGACCCGCTCCCCGCCGTCGACCGGCAGGTCCACGATGTCCACGCCGCTGAACAGCACGAGCAGCAGGGTGGGGATGACCACGGTGAGCAGGAGCTGTTCCCCGTGGCGCAGCGCCATCCGCAGCTCCAGGGCCGCCTGGGCGGCGATCATCCGTCCGGCGGGCGCGGCCCCCGGGGCGGGGGAGTGCGTCCCCGTGGCGATCCCGTTCACGACCGCAGCTCCTTACCGGTCAGTTCCAGGAAGACGTCCTCCAGGGTGCGGCGCTCGACGGCGATGCGGTCGGGCAGCACGCCGTTCTGCGCGCACCAGGAGGTGACGGTGGCGATGAGCTGCGGGTCGACGGTGCCGTGCAGCCGGTAGGCGCCCGGTGCCACCTCCTCCGCGCCCGTCCGGGGCGGCAGGGCCCGCAGCAGGGAGGCGAGATCGAGCCCGGGGCGGCCGGAGAAGCGCAGGGTGTTCTCGGCGCCGCCCCGGCACAGCTCCCCGGGGCTGCCGTGGGCGACGACCCGGCCGGCGTCGACGATCGCCACGGCGTCCGCCAGCTCCTCGGCCTCGTCCATGTGGTGGGTGGTCAGGACGCAGCCGACGCCGTCGGCGCGCAGCTCCCGCACCAGGTCCCAGGTGGCGCGGCGGGCCTGCGGGTCCAGGCCCGCCGTCGGCTCGTCGAGGAAGACCAGTTCGGGCCGGCCGACGACGGCCATGGCCAGGGCCAGCCGCTGCTGCTGGCCTCCGGAGAGCCGCCGGTAGGCCGTCCGGCCGCAGGAGCCGAGCCCGAGGCGTTCGACGAGCGCGTCGACGTCGAGGGGGTGGGCGTACAGGGCGGCCATGTGCCGCAGCATCTCCCCGGCCCGCACGCCCGGGTAGACGCCGCCGCTCTGGAGCATCACCCCGATCCGGGGCCGCAGCGCCGCGCCGTCGGCCACGGGGTCGAGCCCGAGGACCCGTACCGTGCCGGCGTCGGGCTTGCGGTAGCCCTCGCAGATCTCGACGGTGGTCGTCTTGCCGGCGCCGTTGGGGCCGAGCACGGCTGTGACCGTGCCGTGCTCCACGGTCAGGTCGAGGCCGTCCACCGCCGTCGTCCCGCCGTACCGCTTGACCAGCCCCGCGACCTCGACGGCCGCCTTCTCGTGCATGCGGGCCAGTCTAGGAAGCGCCGGGGAGCGCCGACGCCCGGGGGGCCGCGCCGCTCCGCCGCCCTCCCGGGGCCTCCCCGGGGCGGGCGCCGGGCGTCGAGGGGCCGTCGGACACCCCGCGCGAGTAAGGCTTGCCTTACGTGACGCACCCCATTGCCGCAGGTCACAACCGGGCTTGCCGCTCCTCGCCGAATTACGCAACAATGGCGTTGTGAAAAACACGGGAGACGCGCCGACGACGCGGGAGCCGGTTCCGGCCCCCGCGCTCGCGAGTGTGCCCGCCGCGCTGGAGGAGCAGCACGGCACCCGTCATCGCGTGGCCCGCTCCATCCTCGACCACGGCCCGTCCACCGCGGCGGAGCTGGCGGTGCGGCTGGAGCTCACGCAGGCCGCCGTTCGGCGGCACCTCGACGCGCTGGTCGCCGAGGGCACCGTGGAGGCCCGCGCCCAGCGGGTCTACGGGCACCGGGGGCGCGGCCGTCCCGCCAAGGTCTTCGCCCTCACCGACGGCGGTCGGGACGCGTTCGACCAGGCCTACGACGAACTCGCCGTCGACGCCATGCGCTGGATCGCGCGCATGGCCGGTGGCGGCGAGCAGGGCGAGGCCGCCGTCGCGGCGTTCGCCCGGGCCCGGGCGAACGCCCAGGCCGAGCGGTACCGTGCGCGTCTGGAGGGTTCGGCCCCCCGGGACCGCGCGCGTGTGCTGGCCGAGGCGCTCTCGGAGGACGGGTACGCTGCTACGGCACGCAGTGCCCCTGCCTCGACCGGCGAGCAGCTCTGTCAGCACCACTGCCCGGTGGCGCACGCCGCCGAGCGGTTCCCGCAGCTGTGTGAGGCGGAGACCGAGGTCTTCTCCCGCCTGCTCGGCACCCACGTGCAGCGCCTGGCCACCATCGCGCACGGCGACGGGGTGTGCACCACCTTCGTCCCGCGAGCAGACGGGCCCGCGCTGACCTCTGAGACCACCGCACACGCAACAGCTTCTGCAAGCACCGCCGGGAGGAACCCCGCATGACGCTCCCCACGGAGACCGCCCACCCCGAGCTGGAGGGGCTGGGCAACTACGAGTACGGCTGGGCCGACAGTGACGCGGCCGGAGCGGCCGCCAAGCGCGGCCTCTCCGAGGAGGTCGTCCGCGACATCTCCGGCAAGAAGTCCGAGCCGGACTGGATGCTCAAGCTCCGCCTGAAGGGCCTGAAGCTCTTCGACAAGAAGCCCATGCCGAACTGGGGCTCGGACCTGTCGGGCATCGACTTCGACAACATCAAGTACTTCGTGCGGTCCACCGAGAAGCAGGCCCAGTCCTGGGAGGACCTGCCGGAGGACATCAAGAACACCTACGACCGCCTCGGCATCCCGGAGGCCGAGAAGCAGCGCCTGGTCGCCGGTGTGGCCGCGCAGTACGAGTCGGAGGTCGTCTACCACCAGATCCGCGAGGACCTGGAGCAGCAGGGCGTCCTCTTCCTGGACACCGACACCGCGCTGCGCGAGCACCCGGAGATCTTCCAGGAGCACTTCGGCACGGTCATCCCGGCCGGTGACAACAAGTTCGCCGCGCTGAACACCGCCGTGTGGTCCGGTGGTTCCTTCATCTACGTGCCGCCGGGCGTGCACGTCGACATCCCGCTGCAGGCCTACTTCCGGATCAACACCGAGAACATGGGCCAGTTCGAGCGGACGCTGATCATCGTCGACGAGAACGCCTACGTGCACTACGTCGAGGGCTGCACCGCACCGATCTACAATTCCGACTCGCTGCACTCGGCGGTCGTGGAGATCATCGTGAAGAAGGGCGGCCGCTGCCGCTACACGACGATCCAGAACTGGTCGAACAACGTCTACAACCTGGTCACCAAGCGTGCGGTCGCCTACGAGGGCGCGACCATGGAGTGGGTCGACGGCAACCTCGGCTCCAAGGTGACGATGAAGTACCCGGCCGTCTACCTGATGGGCGAGCACGCCAAGGGCGAGACGCTGTCCGTCGCCTTCGCCGGTGAGGGCCAGCACCAGGACGCCGGGGCCAAGATGGTCCACATGGCGCCGAACACCTCCTCCAACATCGTCTCCAAGTCGGTGGCCCGGGGCGGTGGCCGCACCTCCTACCGCGGTCTCATCGAGATCGCCGAGGGCGCGGAGAACTCCAAGTCCAACGTGCTGTGCGACGCGCTGCTGGTGGACACGATCTCCCGTTCCGACACCTACCCCTACGTCGACGTCCGCGAGGACGACGTGACGATGGGCCACGAGGCGACCGTCTCCAAGGTCAGCGACGACCAGCTCTTCTACCTGATGAGCCGGGGCATGGCCGAGGACGAGGCCATGGCGATGATCGTGCGCGGCTTCGTCGAGCCGATCGCCAAGGAGCTCCCCATGGAGTACGCCCTGGAGCTGAACCGGCTGATCGAGCTGCAGATGGAGGGCGCGGTCGGCTGACGCCGGCCGTCCCGCCCGTCCCGCAGCGCTCGGCGGCGTCAGAGCCGAGCGTGTCCAGACCCGAGAAAGAGAACCAGTAGTAGCCATGGCTGAGGCTCAGACAAACCCGGCGGGCAACACCGCCATCGCGGTGGCCGCCGAGTCCACCGTCGCCACCCGGATGAGCGCACCGCCCTCGTTCGACGTGGCGGACTTCCCCGTGCCGCACGGCCGCGAGGAGGAGTGGCGCTTCACCCCGCTGGCGCGGCTGCGCGGGCTGCACGACGGCAGCGCCGAGGCGTCGGGCGGCCTGAAGGCCGAGATCTCCGCGCCCGAGGGCGTCACCGTCGAGGCCGTCGGCCGCGACGACGCCCGCCTCGGCCGGGCCGGCAAGCCGGTGGACCGGGTCGCCGCGCAGGCGTTCAGCTCCTTCGAGAAGGCCACCGTCGTCACGGTGCCGAAGGAAGCGGTCCTTCAGGAGCCGATCCGGGTCGGCCTGCACGGCGAGGGCGGCGTCTCCTACGGGCACACCGTCTTCGAGCTGGGCGCCTTCGCCGAGGCCGTCGTCGTCATCGACCACACGGGTGACGCCGTGCGCGCCGCCAACGTGGAGTTCGTCCTCGGGGACAACGCCAAGCTCACCGTCGTCTCCGTCCAGGACTGGGCGGACACGGCCGTGCACTGCTCGCAGCACAACGCCCTGGTCGGCCGGGACGCGAGCTTCAAGTCCGTCGTCGTCACCTTCGGCGGCGACGTCGTGCGGCTGCACCCCCGGGTCAGCTACGCGGGCCCCGGCGGGGAGGCCGAGCTGTACGGCCTGTACTTCACCGACGACGGCCAGCACCAGGAGCACCGCCTGCTCGTCGACCACGACGCGCCGCACTGCCGCAGCAACGTGGCCTACAAGGGCGCGCTCCAGGGGCAGGACGCGCACGCGGTGTGGATCGGCGACGTCCTGATCCGCAAGGCCGCCGAGGGCACCGACACCTACGAGCTGAACCGCAACCTCGTCCTCACCGACGGCGCGCGGGTCGACTCGGTGCCCAACCTGGAGATCGAGACCGGTGAGATCCAGGGGGCCGGACACGCGTCGGCCACCGGCCGCTTCGAGGACGAGCAGCTGTTCTACCTGATGTCGCGCGGTGTCCCCGCCGACGAGGCGCGCCGTCTGGTCGTGCGCGGCTTCTTCGCCGAGCTGGTCCAGCAGATCGGTCTGCCCGACCTCCAGGAGCGCCTGCTCGCCAAGATCGACGAAGAGCTGGAAGCGTCGGTGGCATGAGCGGATACGTGAAAGTCGCGAGCCTCGGTGAGCTGGAGGACGACACCCCGAAGCGGGTGGACGTCGACGGCACGCCGGTCTCGCTCGTGCGCACCGAGGGCGAGGTGTTCGCGATCAACGACATCTGCTCGCACGCGAACGTCTCCCTCTCCGAGGGAGAGGTGGAGGACTGCGCCATCGAGTGCTGGCTGCACGGCTCCAGCTTCGACCTGCGCACCGGCAAGCCCTCGGGTCTCCCCGCCACGCGACCCGTCCCCGTGTACCCCGTAAAGATCGAAGGAGACGGCCCGGACGCGGCCGTGCTCGTCTCCGTCACCCAGGAGTCCTGAAGCCCCATGGCCACCCTTGAGATTCACGACCTGCACGTTTCCGTCGACACCGACAGCGGGCCGAACGAGATCCTGCGCGGCGTCGACCTGACCGTGAAGCAGGGCGAGACCCACGCCATCATGGGCCCGAACGGCTCCGGCAAGTCCACCCTCGCCTACTCCCTGGCGGGTCACCCGAAGTACACCGTCACCGGTGGCACCGTCACCCTCGACGGCGAGGACGTCCTGGAGATGTCCGTGGACGAGCGGGCCCGCGCCGGCGTCTTCCTCGCCATGCAGTACCCGGTCGAGGTCCCCGGCGTCTCCGTCTCGAACTTCCTGCGCACCGCCGCCACCGCCACCCGCGGCGAGGCCCCCAAGCTGCGCACCTGGGTGAAGGAGGTCAAGGAGGCCATGCAGCGGCTGTCCATGGACCCGGCCTTCGCCGAGCGCAACGTCAACGAGGGCTTCTCCGGCGGCGAGAAGAAGCGCCACGAGATCCTTCAGCTGGAACTGCTGAAGCCGAAGATCGCGATCCTCGACGAGACCGACTCGGGCCTGGACGTCGACGCCCTGCGCGTCGTGTCCGAGGGCGTCAACCGGGTGCGGGAGAGCGGCGACGTCGGCACCCTGCTGATCACGCACTACACGCGCATCCTGCGCTACATCAAGCCCGACCACGTCCACGTGTTCGCCAAGGGCCGCATCGCCGAGTCCGGCGGTCCGGAGCTGGCCGACAAGCTGGAGGCCGAGGGCTACGAGCAGTACGTGAAGGGGGGCACGACTTCGTGACATCCTCCCGTCCCGGGCTCCCGGGCCTCCTCGACACCGAGGCGATCCGCAAGGACTTCCCCGTCCTGGACCGGCAGATCCACGACGGCAAGCGGCTCGTGTACCTGGACAACGCGGCGACCTCGCAGAAGCCGCGCCAGGTGCTCGACGCGCTGAACACCTACTACGAGCGGCACAACGCCAACGTCCACCGCGGTGTGCACGTCCTCGCCGAGGAGGCCACGGCCCTGTACGAGGGCGCGCGGGACAAGGTCGCCGCCTTCGTCAACGCTCCCAGCCGCGACGAGGTGATCTTCACCAAGAACGCCTCGGAGTCGCTGAACCTCGTGGCGAACATGCTCGGCTGGGCGGACGAGCCCTACCGGGTGGACCACGAGACCGAGATCGTCATCACGGAGATGGAGCACCACTCCAACATCGTTCCGTGGCAGCTGCTCGCGCAGCGCACGGGCGCGAAGCTGAAGTGGTTCGGGCTGACCGACGACGGCCGGCTCGACCTGTCCAACCTGGACGAGGTCATCACGGAGAAGACCAAGGTCGTCTCCTTCACGCTGGTCTCCAACATCATGGGCACGGTCAACCCGGTCGAGGAGATCGTCCGCCGGGCGCAGGAGGTCAACGCGCTCGTCGTCGTCGACGCCTCGCAGGCCGCACCGCACATGGTGCTGGACGTGCAGGCCATACAGGCGGACTTCGTCGCGTTCACCGGCCACAAGATGTGCGGCCCGACCGGCATCGGCGTGCTCTGGGGGCGCCAGGAGCTCCTGGAGGACCTGCCGCCCTTCCTCGGCGGCGGCGAGATGATCGAGACGGTCTCGATGCACTCCTCCACCTACGCCCCCGCGCCGCACAAGTTCGAGGCGGGCACGCCGCCGATCGCCCAGGCCGTGGGTCTCGGCGCGGCGGTGGACTACCTCAGCGGCATCGGGATGGACGCCATCGCCGCGCATGAGCACGCCCTCACCGGGTACGCCGTGCAGCGGCTCCAGGACGTCCCGGACCTGCGGATCATCGGCCCCGGTACGGCCGAGGACCGGGGTGCGGCGATCTCGTTCGTGCTGGGCGACATCCACCCGCACGACGTCGGCCAGGTGCTGGACGAACAGGGCATCGCCGTCCGGGTCGGCCACCACTGCGCCCGGCCCGTGTGCCTGCGCTACGGAATTCCCGCGACCACGCGAGCGTCGTTCTATCTGTACTCCACACCGGCCGAGGTCGACGCTCTGGTCGAGGGCCTGGAGTACGTTCGGAACTTCTTCGGATGAGGGTGGCCTGACTCGTGAAGCTGGACTCCATGTACCAGGAAGTGATCCTGGACCACTACAAGAACCCGCACGGACGTGGCCTGCGCGACGGCGACGCCGAGGTGCACCACGTGAATCCGACCTGCGGGGACGAGATCACGCTGCGGGTGCGCTACGACGGTGACACCGTCGCCGACGTCAGTTACGAGGGCCAGGGCTGTTCGATCAGTCAGGCCAGCGCCTCGGTGCTGAACGAGTTGC
Source organism: Streptomyces chumphonensis (assembly GCF_014779715.1). Lineage (GTDB taxonomy): Bacteria > Actinomycetota > Actinomycetes > Streptomycetales > Streptomycetaceae > Streptomyces > Streptomyces chumphonensis. The sequence goes on along the minus strand of NZ_JACXYU010000001.1, from coordinate 177,102 downwards.
TGGTCGGCAAGAACCTGGCCGAGGCCCGGCGCGTCCAGGAGACGTTCCTGGAGCTGATGCAGTCCAAGGGCCAGCTGACTCCGGACGACGCGATGGAGGACGTCCTGGAGGACGCGGTCGCCTTCGCCGGGGTCTCCAAGTACCCGGCCCGGGTCAAGTGCGCGCTGCTCAGCTGGATGGCCTGGAAGGACGCGACGGCCCAGGCGCTGGGCGAGTCCCCCGTTAAGGAGAAGACGGCATGACCGAGACGACCGAAGCAGGCGTGGCCAAGCCGGCCAGCGAGGAAGAGGTCCACGAGGCGATGATGGACGTCGTCGACCCCGAGCTGGGCATCGACGTCGTCAACCTCGGCCTGGTCTACGGGGTCCACGTGGACGAGGACAACACGGCCACGATCGACATGACGCTGACGTCCGCGGCCTGCCCGCTGACCGACGTCATCGAGGACCAGGCGAAGTCCGCGACCGAGGGCATCGTCAAGGAACTCAAGATCAACTGGGTCTGGATGCCGCCGTGGGGTCCGGACAAGATCACCGACGACGGCCGCGAGCAGCTGCGCGCCCTCGGCTTCAACGTCTGAGCCGGTGCGGGGGCCTCCCCGCCCGGCGTCCGGTGCCCCGGTCCGCGCTGCGGTCCGGGGCACCGGTGCGTCCCGGACGGCCGTCACGGCGTGGCGTACTGCTCGGCGTAGTCGGCGCTCGGCGCGATGGGCGTGATGACGTCGACGAGGACCCCGTCGGGGTCGGCCACGATGAAGTGCCGCTGCCCGAAGTCCTCGCTGCGCAGCTCCAGCGCGGCCGGCAGTCCGGCGCGGACGACGAGGCGCTCCCACTCGGCGTCGACGTCGTCGACCTCGAAGTTCAGCAGCAGCCCCTGGACGGGCCGGCGGTGGCCCTCCGGGAGGGTGGGGTGCGTCGCGTCGAGGAGCGCCAGCTCGTAGGCCGGTTCGCCGGGCCGCCGCAGGCTTACGTACCAGTCGGCCTCGAACGTCACCTCGAAGCCCATGAGGCGGGTGTAGAAGTCGCGTGACGCGCTGAGGTGGGAGGTGCAGATCACGGGATAGAAGCTGGTCAGCATGGTGCTCACTCCTTCGCATACCTTGGGTATGTCAAGTTCGACGCTATGCGCATACCATCGGTATGTCAAAGGGAGAGGGTGACGCGTGTGGGCACGGTGCGGGCACGGCAGCGGGACCGGACCCGCCGGGCGCTGCTGGACGAGGCCCGGCGGCTGTTCGCGGAACGCGGCTACGCGGCGGTCGGGCTGGCCGACGTCGTCGCGGCGGCCGGCGTGACCAAGGGGGCCCTCTACCACCACTTCGACGGCAAGGCCGACCTCTTCCGGGCCGTCCTGGCCGAGGTGCAGGAGGAGGTGGGGGACCGCGTCGCGGCCTCGGCCGAGGCCGAGGCGGACCCGTGGGACCGGCTGACGGCCGGCTGCGCGGCGTTCCTCGACGTCACCGCGGCCCCCGGCGTCCAGCGGATCATGCTCCTGGACGGGCCCGCCGTCCTGGGCTGGCACACCTGGCGCACGATGGACGAGGCCGCGTCCGCCCGGCACCTGCACGAGGCGCTGGCCGACCTCGTCGCGCGGGGCGTCCTCGCCGACCAGCCCGTCGCCCCGCTGGCCCGGCTGCTGTCGGGCGCCATGAACGAGGCCGCCCTGTGGCTCGCGGACAGCGCCGACCCCGGCGATCTCGGCGACACCCAGCGCGCGCTGGAGCGCCTGCTGGCCTCCCTGCGCCACTCCTGACGCCACGAGCCGAGGGCCTCGCCGCGCGCGGTGATCCGTACGATCGGCGGCATGGTGTACTTGACGCTCGGAGCGGCGATCCTCGCCGAGGTGCTGGCCACGACCTCCATGAAGTTCAGCGACGGCTTCACCCGACTGTGGCCCTCGCTGGGGACGGTCGTCGGCTACCTCATCGCGTTCGTGCTCCTGGCACAGGCGCTCAAGACGATGTCCGTCGGCACCGCCTACGCGATCTGGGCCGGGGTCGGCACCGCCGCCGTGGCCACGATCGGCATGGTCTTCATCGACGAACCGGTGACGTTCACCCGGATCCTGGGCATCGCCCTCGTGGTCGTCGGCGTCGTCGTCCTCAACCTCGGCGGCGGCGCCCACTGAGCACCCCCTCGCGGGGCCACCCGGCGGTCCTCCGCCGGGTGGCCCCGCTGCCTACAGCGCCATGAGGGTGCGGCCGGCCCGGGTGGTGTCCCGGAGCGGCCTGAGCGCCATCCGCACCAGGGCGAGGGCGTTGTCGTCGCCCGCGATGCGGTTCACGCCGAGTTCCCCGCAGCTCAGGCACCGGTGGACGATCATCCACTCACCGTCCGGCCGGGTGCTCAGTGCCAGGGGCTCCATGCGCCCCCGGCAGTCGGACGCGCGGTCGCCGGGCACCCGGCGGTCGACGTGCCGACTGGTGAGGCAGTGCGGGCAGTGGTTGCGGTGGACGGTGCCCGGAGCCGTGAGGGACACCTCCAGGCGGCAGTGGACGCACCGGAAGGCGTCGGCCCGGTGGCCCCCCGCCCCGTGCAGGACGTCCTTGTGCCGCTGCGGGCGGCGGCCCGCCCCGGCCCGCGCGCGTGACGGATTGCGTCGTGGCATGGTCGGTCTCCTTTCCCGTGTCACAGGCTGCCGAGGGCTTCGAGCGGGAACGGCGGTTGGGCGAGTGGGCGGACCGCCATGCGCATGAGGATGAGCTGGTTGTCGTCCGGCTGCACGGGGCCGGCGGTCAGCTCGTCGCAGCGCACGCAGCGGTGGACGACCTGCCAGTCACCGGTGCGCAGCACGGCGATGGCGATCGGCGTCATCCGCCCCTCGCAGCGGCTCCGCCCGCCCGCCACGTGATCCGTGACGTGCCGGGAGTGCAGACAGGAGGGGCAGTGCTCACGCCGCGCGCCGTCGGCGGCGGCCGTGGTGACCGTGAGGCCGCACCACGCGCAGGTGAAGGTGTCGATCTGGAGAATGTTGTGCGGGTTGTCGGACACCCGGGATGCTCCTTGCTGAAAGGTCGGAAACGACAGCAAGAGCCGGCCGAGCGGTCCTCGACGGGAGGCCGCGCACGCACCACGGCTTCCACGGGAAGCGCGGGGGCGGGCGGTACGGGGCGCCGCAGCGGGCGTCCACCTGCCACGGAGAGCCGTGGCGGGACGATGCTAGGCGGCGCGGCGAGGCGCGCTCGGCGCGGTGCGGGGCATCAAGACACTTCTCCTCGGGGCCGACGGGCCCGGTGGACGACAGACGGACGCCGACCACCGTAGCCACACCGCGCGGCGGCGGCCACGGGTTTTCCGACCCGCCGGTGACCGTGCTCGGGAGCTGTCCCGGGGTGGGGCCGTCAGTCGCGCGTCCGGGGGCGGGCGCGCAGGTGGGCACGCTCGCCCTGGCGGCCGAAGAGGCTGAGCAGCTCGACCGGTTCGGCACCCGCCGCGGAGAACCAGTGCGGCAGCCGGGTGTCGAACTCGGCGGCCTCGCCGGGGGCGAGCTCCATGTCCCGCTCCCCGAGGACCAGCCGCAGCCTCCCGTTGAGCACGTAGAGCCACTCGTAGCCCTCGTGCGTCTGCGGATCGGGCTCGCGGTGGCCGGTGGCGCCGGGAAGCACCATCTTGTACGCCTGGATGCCCCCGGCCCTGCGGGTCAGCGGCACGCTCGTGATGCCGCCGTGGGTCACCGGCCTCAGGTGGATGCGCGGATCACCGGTGGGCGGCGCGCCGACCAGCTCGTCCAGGGTGACGCCGTGCGCCCGGGCCAGGGGCAGCAGCAGCTCCAGGCTGGGCCGCCGCGACCCCGACTCCAGCCGGGAGAGCGTGCTGACGGAGATGCCGGTGCGCGCGGCGAGCTCGGCCAGCGTCGTGTCGCGGTGCCGCCGCAGCGCCCGCAGCCGGGGACCGACCGCTTCCAGTGCCTGCCCGAGGTCGTCGCCGTCTTCCGTGGAGACCATGGGAGCCAGCTTGCCAGCCGGCAAGGAAGGTTGCCGGAGCAGGCGGCGGCGCGCACCGTCGGCCCTGGCGGAGACCCGCCGGGCCGTCGGGCCCGCCGCGCGTCCCGCCCGGCGCAGGCCGGGCGGGCGGGATCGGTGGGCGAGACCGGTTCGCGGGGCGGCGGCGGGGGACGTTAGGTTCTCCCCATGACCGAAGCAGCCACCACCCGTACCACCGGCGCCGTCGCCGCCGGGCTCGCCACCGTCACCGCCGACGGCACCGTCCTCGACACCTGGTTCCCGCGCCCCGAGCTGGTCGACGCCCCCGGCCCGGCCGGTACCGAGCGGCTGAGCCCCGAGCGGGCCGCCGAACTGCTGGGCGAGGCCGCCCCGCGCGCCCTCGGGCCGGACCCGCTGCGGGGCGTGGAGACCGTCGCCGTGCGGACCGTCATCGACTCCCTGGACGCGAAGCCCGCCGACGCGCACGACGCCTACCTGCGGCTGCACCTCATCAGCCACCGCCTGGCCCGCCCGCACGGGCTGAACCTGGACGGCGTGTTCGGGCTGCTGGCCAACGTCGCCTGGACGAGCCTCGGCCCGGTGCCGGTGGACCGGCTGGAGGACGTGCGGCTGGCCGCGCGCGCCGAGGGCCGTCAGCTCAACGTCACCAGTGTCGACAAGTTCCCCCGCATGACGGACTACGTCATGCCGAAGGGCGTGCGCATCGGGGACGCCGACCGGGTGCGGCTCGGGGCCCACCTGGCCGAGGGCACCACCGTCATGCACGAGGGCTTCGTCAACTTCAACGCCGGAACGCTCGGCACCTCCATGGTCGAGGGCCGCATCAGCGCGGGCGTCGTGGTCGGGGACGGCTCCGACATCGGCGGCGGCGCCTCGATCATGGGGACGCTCTCCGGCGGCGGCAAGCAGCGCATCACCATCGGCGAGCGCTGCCTGCTCGGGGCCGAGGCGGGCATCGGCATCTCGCTGGGCGACGACTGCATCGTGGAGGCCGGCCTCTACGTCACGGCGGGCACCCGCGTCAGCCTGCCGGACGGTCAGGTGGTGAAGGCGCTGGAGCTCTCCGGTGCCACCAACCTGCTGTTCCGCCGCAACTCCACCAGCGGCGCCGTGGAGGCCCTGCCCCGCAGCGGCTCCTGGGGCGGCCTGAACGAGGCCCTGCACAGCCACAACTGAGCACCGACGGCGGCCTGTTCCCGGCCCCGGTGCCCGGCCCGTGCGGGGCCGGCCACCGGGGCCGTTACGCTGACGGCCATGAGTGATCTCGCAACGGGGGCGCGCTGCCTGGGCAAGGGGCAGGGCTGGGTCGCGCGGAACGGCCGGTGGTACGGGTTCGGCCTGATCCCGGCCGCCATCGCCCTCGTCCTCTACCTGGCCGCCCTGGTCGCGCTCGGCGTGTACGCCGGGGACATCGCGCAGTGGGCCACCCCGTTCGCCGACGACTGGGGCGCGGCGTGGCGGACGGCGCTGCGCGTCTCGGTCGGCGTCGTCCTCTTCGCGGGCGGGCTGCTGCTCGCCGTCCTCACCTTCACCGCCGTGACACTGCTCATCGGCGACCCCTTCTACGAGAAGCTCTCCGAGAAGGTCGAGGAGGACGAGGGCGGCTGCCCCGCCGGGCCGGACCGGCCGCTGTGGCGCGAGCTGTGGACCTCGGCGTGCGACAGCCTCTACGTCCTGATGTGGGCGCTGGTCTTCGCGATTCCGCTGTTCCTCCTGGGCTTCGTGCCCTTCGTCGGGCAGACGGTCGTGCCCGTGGTCGGGCTGTGCGTCTCCGGCTTCTTCCTCACCGTGGAGCTGGCGTCGGTGGCGATGCAGCGGCGCGGGCTGCCCGTGCGGGAGCGGATGCGGGTACTGCGCCGCCGCAAGGCGCTCGTCCTGGGGTTCGGCGTGCCGCTGGCCGCCGCCTTCCTCGTGCCGTTCGTCGCCGTCCTCCTCATGCCGGGCGCGGTGGCCGGGGCCACCCTGCTGGCCCGCGACGTGCTGGGCGAGGGGACGCGCCCGCGCCCCGCGCCCGGCGCCGGCACCGCCGCCCCGGGGCCCTACGGGCCGGCCACGGCGCCCTACGGGCCGCAGGTCGCGGCGCCGCACGGGCCCGGCGGCCCCGGGGGACGGCCGGGCCCGTACGCGTGACCACCCGCCGTCCGCCTACGGGCGGAAGCGGATGACCTGCGGGTCGTGGTCGCTGCTCTGGTCGGCGAACTCGGCGTTGGTGTGCACGATGTCGTAGTCGTAGCGGCGGATGCCGGGGGACACCAGCGTCTGGTCGAGCACCTGCGCGTTGCCCTGGTAGACGTAGGTGTAGCGGTCCTCGGCCGCGAGCGCGTACACCGCGCTGGACAGGACGCCGCCGTCCGTCAGCGCCTCGGTGGTGGGGGAGAACTCGAAGTCGTTGATGTCGCCGAGCACCACCACCTTCGCCTTGCGCTGCACCGCCAGCACGTCCTTGACGAAGGAGTTCACCACCTCGGCCTGCCGCAGCCGCTGCACCTCGGAGGAACGGGTCGGCGGTTGGAAGCGGGAGTGCAGGCTCTGGTCGCCGCCCTTGGACGCGAAGTGGTTGGCGACGACGATGACCGGGCGGCCGCGGAAGCGGAACTCGCCCGCCAGCGGCTTGCGGCTGTCCTCCCAGGCCGCGTCGAGCGGGTCGATCCGGCCGGGGGAGTGGGTCAGTGCGGCCTTGCCGCGCCGCTTGAAGACGCCCGTCGCCGTGGTGGCGTCGCCCTCGCCCCGGTCCACGAACGACACCCGGTGGGGGTTGAAGAGGAAGACGTTGCGGATGTTGCCGCCGGGCTGGCCGCCGTCCTCCTTGTCCTGCGGGGCGATGCCGCGCCACGCGTAGCGCGGGCCGCCCGCCGCGACGATGGCGTCGGTGAGCCTGCGCAGCGTCGCGTCGGCCGTGACCGTCCCGTCGTCCGTGGGGCCGGAGTCGTCCTGGATCTCCTCCAGGGCGAGGATGTCGGGCGTGGCCAGGTTCCGCACGACGCCCTCCGCGAGGCGGTCGAAGGTGGCCTGCGGGTCGCCCGGGTCGAGGTTCTCGACGTTGTAGGAGGCCACGGCCAGTTCGTGGCGGCGCTGCGGGCGCGTCTCCTCCCGGAGCAGCCCTCCGTCCGTCACCCGGCCCAGCTCGCGGGCGGCCAGCAGGTAGCCGCCGTACTGGTCGTAGTCGAGCGGGCCCTCGCCGGCGGACAGGCGGTCGCCGGTGTCGGCGGTGGGGAAGGGGCGCTCGGAGACCGGCGTCAACGACGTGACCTTCAGCCGCCCGGAGTTCTGCTCGTCGTACCCGCCGTACCGGGTGCCGCCCCGCGCCGTCGGGTTCTGCTCCGGCTCGATGCTCACCCACAGGTCGTGGTAGGGGGAGGTGGCTCCGACGACGCGGACGTCGTCGACGCGGACGTTCATGCCCTCCAGGGACTCGTAGCGGTCCAGCGCGTACCGGCCCGGTCGCAGACGCAGCTCCTCGATGCCGCCGTCGGCGGCGTCGCCGCGCGGTGCGTACCGCTCGGGCACCGCGTCCTCGTCGAGGACCTCGGGGGCGGGCAGCGGGAGGCCGGAGGAGACGACAGTGACGTCGGCGCCGGATATCTGCGTCACCGACTGGTTGCCCGAGCCGGTACCGCCGTAGTAGTACTCGCCGACCCGGCCGCTGACGCGCACCGAGTCGCCCGGGCGGACCGCGGGCGTGCTCCCGGTGAAGACGAAGACGCCTTCGCTGGTGGCCGGATCGCCGTCACCGCGCGGGTCCTGGAACCAGAAGCCGCGCGAGCCGTAGGGCCGGACACCGGTGACCACGCCGGAGACGTCGGAGACCTGGCGGCCGACGAGCGGGCTGATGCGGGTGTCGCCCTGGATGTCGTGGATGCGGACGTCGGTGGCGGCGGCGGGTCCGGACGCCGAGGCGTTCGCCCCGAGCAGCGTCGAGGTCACGGCCGCGACGGTGAGCGCGGCCAGCGCCACGGTGGGGCGGGAGAGGTGTCGAGTGGTCACGTGCGGTCCCTCCGGGACGGGATGGGGGTGGCGCGGGGGATTTCTACGCGCGTAAAAATCGCCCAGAGCTGAGGCGATGTCAAGGCACGTGGAGTGGCCCGGAACAGGCGGACCGGTGAACCCGGGGCGATGGGCGCGTACGGGCGAGTACCGGCCGAAGCGGCGCTAGGCTGGGTGGCCGGCTGACAACCGCTGTGCACCACGGGGCCTCTCGTGCCACCGCCGTGCGTACCGCCCACCCTTCCGCTTCCCCGTCGCGAGGAGCCCGACGCCGATGACCGGTGACGACCGTCCGCCCATGCCGCCCGTGCGGCTGCCCGCCGAGGCAGAGCTGGCCCGGGACGCGCTCGCCGTGCCGCTGCTGAACCGGGCCGTCGCGCTCGCCCGGTGGGTCGGCGACGGCGTGCGCCTGACGGTGGGCGGCGAGCTCCCGGAGGCGAGGGTCGCCGAGGCGCTCGACCTGCTCGGGCTGGAGGCCACGCCGGAGGGGCGCGAGGAGCTCGCCGACGCCTGGCAGGTCGCCACCGAGACGGGGCTGGCCGCAGTCCTGCCCGCCGAGGACGCCGCCGACGCCGGACCGGCCGACGAGGCGGCCGACGACGCCGCGACGGGGGAGGTCGCGGTCACCGGGGAGAGCGTGAAGCTGCTCACCGCCGGCGGCCCGGCCGACGTCCTGGAGCTGTGGCGCGACGTGTGGGAGGTCGCCCTCAGCCTGGCGGCCCTGCGCCCCATGGAGGGCCTGCTGGCGGACGCCCTGGAGGACGCCACCGGCGCGGACGGCACGCTCGACCCCGAGGCCCTCGACCCCGAGGCGCTGGGGGGGGAGGCCGAGGAGTCCGCCGACCTGCTCGACGGCGCGCTCGGCAACCTCTACCTCCTCACCGCCACCGACCCCTCCCTCGCCTCGGGCGCCATGGTGCCGCTGCCCGTGCTGGCCGCGTCGCTCGTCCTGCCCGACGACCCCGACGGCCCGGAGCAGCCCTCCGACGCGGTCCTGGAGGAGGTCTCGGACGTGATGATGCTGCTGGACGGGCAGTTGCGCGGTCTGGAGGCGGCCGGGGCGGTCGAGTACCGCCCGATGGACGAGGAGTTGCTCCAAGAGGCCGACGAACAGCCGTTGCCCGCCCAGGAGGTGGAGGACGAGGAGCTGTCGCGGTACGGCATGGTGCGCCTCACGCCGCTGGGCGTGCACGGGGAGCGGGCCCGGCTGCTGGAGGCGGGGTTCACCGCCCCCCTCGTCGGCGACCTCAAGGAGGCGGACGCGGCCGCCCTGCTCGGTGCGGCGTCCGGCTACCCCGAGGAGCTGGCCCAGGCGGAGCTCGAGCAGTGGCTCGTGGGCCGTCCCGTCCCGGAGGCCGCCCAGGAGCTGCTCGGCGCCGCACGGGGGGCCGACGCCCTGGCTCCGCGCCGCCGCCTGCTGTGCCAGCAGGGGCTGGCGCTGGTCGGTGCCGAGGCCGAGCCCGCCCTGCGCGCGGTGCTGTCCGACGCCGAGCTGGGCGGGCTCGCCCGGGTCTGGCTGGCCGAACGGGGCGCGCGGGACGTGCCGCCGCCCGACGAGGAGCTGATCTTCTGGCTCACCGTCGACACCCTCGCCGCCCAGCTGGACCCCGAGGACCCGACGGCCGCCTCCCCGGAGCTGAGCGAACTGATGGCCGGGCTCGTGGCCCAGCACAGCGGGTTCTTCGAGAAGGCGTGGCGCGTCGACCATCCGGCCACGGCGCGGGTGCTGGAGGCCATGGCCCGGGTGCACCCCGACCGGACGGCGGCCAAGGCGGCCCGCAAGGCCGCCTACAAGGCCCGCTCCCGCCGCGCCTGAGCCGGGCGCGGCCGGGGCCCGGCGTCGCCCGGCGGCCCCGCCGGGCTCGACGTCAGCGTCAGCGGTGCCCGACCGGCACCGCTGCCGGCGCGGTCACAGGGCCTGGCCGGCGGGCTTGAGCAGGGAGCGGGCGGTGCGGGCGTCGAGGAAGTGCCCGAGCGCCGTCATCTCCCACTCGCCGGAGAACTGCCGGATGAACTTGGCCATGAGGACCGCCGTGCGCGGCTCGGACTCCGTCAGGTCGAAGCGCACCAGCTCCTGGCCGCCGGTGTCGAGCAGCCGGCAGTACGCCTTGGCCACCTGGCTGAACTTCTGCCCCCGGTAGGAGTTCACGGTGAAGACCAGCCCCGTGACCTCCGGCGGGAGGCCGTCCAGGTGCACGGTGATCGTCTCGTCGTCCCCCGCGCCCTCGCCGGTGAGGTTGTCGCCGGAGTGCTGGATCGCGCCGCGTAGGATGTTCAGCTTGCCGAAGTAGCAGACGTCGATCGGCTTGCGGTTGGCGTCGTAGGCGATGACCGAGGCGTCCAGGTCGATGTCCCTGCCCCGGTAGGCGGGCTCCCAGCCGAGCCCCATGCGCAGGGCGCCGAGCACCGGACGGTCGTTCTTGACCAGGGAGACCGTCTCGTTCTTCCGCAGGTCGACGCGGCCCTTGTCCAGGTTGATCTTCCCCGCGCCCGGTGCGGGCGGGGCGGGCGGTGCCGGCTGGGCCGGGGGCTGCGGTGCGGGGGCCGCCTGCGGGACCGGCGGGGCGGGCGGCGCCGGCGGGGCGGCGGGCGCCGGGGCGGGGGCCGGCTCCTCCACGGTGACCCCGAAGTCCGTGGCGATGCCCGCCAGACCGTTCGCGTACCCCTGGCCGACGGCCCGCACCTTCCAGCCGCCGCCGCGCCGGTAGACCTCCACCAGGACCAGCGCCGTCTCCGGACCGAGCCGCGGCGGGGTGAACGTCGCCACCACCGCGCCGGACGCGGCGTCGCGCACCGTGCCGGTCGGCTCGGTGCCCGCGAAGGTGGCCCCGGGAGCGTCGAGGCTGGCCGTGACGACCACCTTCTCGATCTCGGCGGGGACGGCGGCCGTGTCGACGGTGATGGTGTCGGTACCGCTGCCGCCGCTGTGCGAGACCCCCGGGGCGGAGGGCTGGTTGTAGAAGACGAAGTCGGCGTCGGAACGCACCTTGCCGTCGGCGGTGATCAGCAGGCCCGACACGTCCAGCCGCACCGGAGCGGCGACGTCGACGGCCACCCGGGCCGCGGAGAGGGGCAGGTTCGAGCCAGGAGTCATTGCGGTCATGCCCGTCGTAACGACCGGCCGGGCGGCACGGTTCCGCCGGGCCCGGCGCCGGCTCAGCCCGGCCCGCGGGCGGCCGCCGCGGTGGTGTCGGGGGTGACGGTGATGGCCGTCAGGTGGCCGTAGACGACGACGTTGCCGAGGTAGCCCTCCGTGCTGGAGTAGCCGCCGCCGCAGGTGATGAGCCGTATCTCGGCCCGCTCGGAGGGGCCGTAGACCTTCTCGTCGGGGAAGGCGTCCCGGTCGTGGACCTCTACGGCGTGGATGCGGAACTCGGCGGTCAGCCCGTCCACCCGGTCCACGGCGACGGTGTCCCCCCGCGTGAGCGCCCCGAGGCCGTAGAAGACGCTCGGCCCCGACGCGTTGTCGACGTGCCCGGCGATGATGGCCGTCCCCCGGGAGCCGGGCGTCGCCCCGCCCTGGTACCAGCCGGTGAGGTTCACGGCCGTCTGCGGGGGCACCTCCAGGCTGCCGTCCTCCTCCAGGCCGAGCGGCATGACGGCCGCGTCGACCCGGACGCCGGGTATGCGCACCCGCACGGGTTCCGCGGGCGGCAGCGGCACGATGGCGCCCGAGCCGGCGGCGACCTCCGGCCGTTCGGAGGGGGCGACGGCCTGCTCGGGTGCGGGTTGCGGGGGCATTTCGTCCTGCGGGCTGTGGTCGATGAGCCACACCCCGGCGCACAGCCCGACCGCCGTCAGGGTCGCGGCGATCGTCTCGCGGCGGCGCTGCGCTCGGTCCATCGTGTGCCTCCGGCGGGTCCTCGACGGTGCTCGGCCGCAGCCGCTCAGGGCCGGTCCCGGTCGCGCCGGTGCAGCAGCCAGCTCCCGCCCGCCGCGCCCAGGGCGAGCACCGCCGCGGCGGCCAGGGACCCGGTGGCGCCGCCGCTCACCGAGGCGTCCGCGGCGAGGGCGGGCGCCGCCGTGAGTCCCGACGCCGCCGGGGCGGCTATGGACAGCACGAGACCGGTCAGGGCACGGGCTGGGCGCATCCTGCTCACTCCTTCAGCACCAGGCCGGGGTTCGGCACTCATGTGCCGAGGAAACCGGGCGCCGGGGGCCGCCGCGAGGCGATCGGGCGCGGGCCGTCCGCGTTTCGCCGCCGGGCGGGCCGGGCGGCGGAGCGTCCTCGCAGCTCAGGATCGCCGTTGCGGCGTTCGGGTGACCTGTGGCAATCGGGGGAGGGGGCCCGGCCCCTTCCGTGCCCCCCCGGCGTGCGGCTGCGGTGTCCGCGCCGGGCGCCGGCGGCGGCTCAGCCCCGTCCACCGGGGCGGACGAAGCCGTGCTCGTACGCGGTGATCACCGCCTGGGTGCGGTCCCGGGCGCCCAGTTCGGCGAGCACCGCCGCCACGTGGGACTTGACCGTCTCGGCACCCACGGTCAGCCGCTCGGCGATCTCCGCGTTGCTCAGGCCCTCGGCCATCAGGCGCAGCACCTCCGCCTCCCGGGCGGACAGCCGGGGGGTGAGGGTGTCCCGGGTACCGGGCGCGTGGTGGGCCGCCAGGGCCCGCACCGCCGCGGGGAACAGCAGGGTGTCGCTGCGGGCGGCCAGTCGCACGGCCCGCACCAGATCCTCCGCGGCGGTCCGCTTGAGCAGGAATCCGACGGCCCCGGCCCGCAGCGCCGCGTAGACGGACGCGTCGTTCTCGAAGGTAGTGAGGACGACGACGCGCGGTGGCGGGTCCAGCGTCGCCAGCAGCCGCTCCGTGGCGCGGATGCCGTCCACCTCGGGCATCCGCACGTCCATGAGGACGAGGTCCGGGCGCAGTGCGCGCACCACGGACACGGCCTCGGCCCCCGTGGCCGCCTCGCCGACGACCTCCAGGTCCGGCTCGCACCCCAGGATGGCCCGCAGCGCGACCCGCACGAGCCGTTCGTCGTCGGCGAGCACGATCCGCGTCGCGCTCATCGCGCACCCCGCAGCGGAAGCCGCGCCGCGACGCGCCAGCCGTCCGCGCACGGACCCGCCTCGACCGTGCCGCCGAGCAGCGCCGCCCGTTCGGCCATGCCGCGCAGCCCGCGCCCGCCGGTGCGCCCGCGCCGCGCGGGTCCCGGCACGGCGTTCGTGAGCGTGATGGTCAACTCCTCGTCCCTCCTGGTCACGTCGAGCCGGATCGGAAGGTCCAAGGCCGCGTACCGCAGCGCGTTGGACAGCCCCTCCTGCACGATCCGGTACGCCTCGCGGGAGGCGGATGCCGGTAGGCCCTCCAGGTCCTCCGGCAGGTGCGCCGCGACCTCGGCTCCGGCGGCCCGGACGTGGGCCAGCAGCGTCGGCAGGGCCGCCAGCGTCGGGGCGGGGGCGCGCCGCTCCGGCCCGGCGTCCTCGGCGTCCTCCCGCAACGTGCCGAGCACGGCGTCGAGTTCGGCCACCGCGTCCCGCGTCGTGGTCTCGATCGCCGCGAGCGCCTCCCGGACGAACCCCGGATCGTGGTCGAGCACCCGGCGTGCCGCGCCCGCCTGGAGCGTGACGGCGCTCAGCGCGTGACCGACGGCGTCGTGCAGCTCCCGGGCCAGCCGGTTGCGGACCGCCAGGCGTTCGGCCCGCTCCTCGGCGGCGGCGAGCCGGTCGGCCGGGCTCGGCCCGAGCAGCACGGGGGCGCACCGTGCCAGCACCCGTCCGGCGCCCGCCGCCGCGCCCACCGGCACGGTGAGCAGCAGCAGTCCGGCCACCGGGCCGAGCCACGGGGAGCCGAGCGGCCAGCCGAGACCGGAGCCGCGCACGGCGGCGGAGAAGGGCGTGGCCACGAGCACGACCGTGGCGGGCGGGACGGCCAGCGTCGCACCGCTGACGAGGGCCCCGAGGCCGGTGTGCAGCGTGAACCAGCCCGCCGCGCGCCGCCGTGCCGACGGGGAACGGGCCGGGGTGTCGGCGAGCCGGTCGGCGGCGACACCTCCCAGCGCCCGCACCGCCGCCACCGACAACGGCCGCACCGGCGGGGAGAGTCCGACGAGGGCGGCGCAGGGCAGGGCGAGGGCGTACGCGGCCAGCTGGCCGGGGACGTCCGCCACCGGCACGCTCGCCGCACCGGTGGCGAGACCCACCAGAACGGAGGAGAGGAGGAAGAACGGCATCAACAGGGCGCCGCCCAGCAGCAGGTGCGCCCAGCGCCGTGCGAGGCGGCGCAGGCGGCGGCCCGAGCGGCTCAGCACTGCGGCCGGACGGGCCGGGCGGGCCGGGCGGGCTCCGGTCGGCGCGCGGTGACGCCCGCCAGCACGCCGAGCGTCACGAGACCGGTGATCACCTGGGCAGCATAGGTGAGCCGCCACAGCACGGACGGGCCGTCCGCCGTGGAGACGGGGGCGTCGAGGAGCGGCACGAGCAGCCACCACGCCCCCCAGGCGGCGAGGGCCGCCCCGCCGCACCAGGTGCCCACCACGGCCGCCCCCCGCCACGGCCCGCGCGGCCGCAGCCCCAGCCGCAGGGCCCCCGCACCGGCGGACAGCGCCGCGAGGGCCAGCACGACGCTCACGGGGACGGTCCCGTCCCCGCCGGCCCCGAGCCCCCGCCCCAGGTGGGCGGTGAACGGGACGGCGGCCAACGCCGCCGCGAGGGCGGCGGATCGGCGCGGCCCGGCCGCCCGCGGGGCCGCGCCGCCGCCCCGCAGGCGCGCACCCCAGCGCTGCCCGACGTAGGCGGCCAGCAGTCCGCCCAGCGCGAGGGCCTGGAGGCTGAATCCGGTGTAGACGACGGTGAAGACCCAGGCGTCCAGGAACGGTTCCGAGGGCGGTGCGGGACGGGCGGCGCCCAGCCGGAGCGCCGTGTCCAGCACCGTGCTGAGCAGCACCGGCCCCAGCAGCCCGGACGCCGCCCACAGCGGTGCCAGGAGCAGCGGCGCCGGCAGCCGCCGTCCCCACGGGCGGGTCAGGGCGAGGGCCAGCACGACGACGCCGGCGTCCATGAGCAGCGTCGCTCCGTTGACGGCCGCCATGACCCCGGCCGACCCGGGCTCCAGGAGCGGACTCCCGGCCGGGATGCCGACCTCCCCGCCGCTCGTCCAGACCAGCTTGAGCGTCATGTAGGGGAGGCAGGAGAGGAGCGCCAGGGCGCACAGCGCGGGGCGGAGCCGAAGCAGTCTGTCCATGGTGACGACTCTGGCGGCGGCGGCCCCCGTCCCACCTCCTGCCGAACGACGACCCGTCTCCCCCACGCGGGGGAGTCGGGCCTCATCCACGCGGCTGACCTGCGGGGATAAGGCAGGCTTTGAGAAAGGTGAACGATACTCGCCATGGACAGCGGGCTCCCGGCCGCCGGAGAATGCGATCATGCCGAGTTCGTTGAGCCAGGAGTTCGCACCGCAGACCACGTACCTCAACACCGCCGCCCACGGGATCTTCCCCGCCCGGACCGCGGCCGTACTGCGCACCGCCGTCCAGGAGATGGCCGAGGCGCGCATGGACCAGACCGCCTACTACGAACGGGTCGAGGAGGCCCGCGCCGCCTTCGCCGCCCTCGTCGGCCTGCCCGCCGAGCGGGTCGCGACCGGGTCGGCCGTGGCGGTGCACGTCGGGCTGATCGCCCAGTCCCTCCCCGCCGGTACCGAAGTGCTCGTCGCCGACGGCGACTTCAGTTCCCTCGTCAACCCCTTCCACGTCCGCCCCGACCTGCGGCTGCGGCAGGTGCCGCTGGAGGGGCTGGCGGACGCGGTGCGGCCGGGGACGGGACTGGTCGCGGTGAGCGCCGTGCAGTCCGCCGACGGCCGCGTGGCCGACCTCGCGGCCGTGCGCGCCGCCGCCCGGGCCGCCGGGGCCCGGGTCCTCGTCGACACCACGCAGTCGACCGGCTGGCTGCCCATGGACCCCGAGCTCGCGGACTTCACCGTCTGCGGCGCCTACAAGTGGCTGCTGTGCCCGCGCGGCACGTCGTTCCTCACCGTGCCCGAGGACGGGGGCGGCCTCGTCCCCGCCCACGCCGGGTGGGTCGCGGGGGAGCGGCCCTGGGACGCGTGCTACGGACCGATCGACGAGCTCGCCCGCTCCGCGCGCCGCTTCGACGAGTCCCCGCCCTTCCTGCCCTTCCTCGGCGCCGTGCCCTCCCTGGCGCTGATCGCGGAGCTCGGCCCGGCGGCGATCGGAACCCACAACCGGGAGCTGGCCGCGCGGTTCCGTGCCGGGGCGACGGAGCTGGGCCACCGTCCCGTTCCGGCCGACTCGGCCGTCGTCGCGGTGCCGGGGCTGGGCGACGCCGCGCCGGCGCTGGCCAAGGCGGGCGTCGAGGTCTCCGCGCGGGCGGGCAACCTCCGCGCCTCCTTCCACCTGTACAACAGCGGCGCGGACGTCGACCGCCTCCTGGAGGTCCTCGCCGACCATCCGCGCTAGCACGGGCCGGCGTCCACGTCCGGTGGAGCCCGGTGCGTCCCGATCGCGGGAGGCGCCGGGCTCCACCGCGTGGCCGGGAAGGCGGCCGGACGCGGTCGGCGTGCCTGACCGGGTACGTCGGAGCCGTCCGGTCTGCCACTCCCACCGGGGCTGCCCCCGGCCGCGCGGAAGGGGAAGGGTCGGACACCCCGGCCGTGGCCGGACGCGGACGACCTCCGGAGAGACGCATGCCCGACGCCGCACGGCCGACCCTCCTCCGCGCGCCGACGGCACCGGTGCCGCCCGGCCCGCCGGCCGGCGACGCCTCCCGCGGTCCGGTCCGTGCTCACGACGGCGCCGGAGCGGGAGCCGGGACGCGAACCAGGACGGAAGGAGCCACGCCATGGTGACGGCACTGGGCCGGCGGCGGGAAGCCGCCGACCGCACGCTCACCTACGACGACTACCTGGAGTTGACCACCCTCCTCGACCTCCAGCGGCCGCGCGGCGACCACCCGGACGAGCTGCACTTCATCGTCGTGCACCAGTCGATGGAGCTGTGGTTCAAGCTGCTCGCCCACGACCTGCGGCGGATGGTCGTGCTCCTGGACGCCGACCGGCTCCCGGAGTGCTGCACGGTCATGCGCCGGATCAACGACGTGATGACCGCGCTCCTGGTCCAGATGCGCAGCCTGCGGGACCTGCCGCCGCACAGCTTCCACGCTTTCCGGAACCTGCTCGGTGAGGCGAGCGGCTTCCAGTCCGCGCAGTTCCGCGAGCTGGAGCTCTGCTCGGGGCTGCGGGAGGAGGGCTATCTGCGCGATCTGCGCGGGGTCTGCGGCGGGGCGCTGCCCGACGCGGTCGTCCGGAACCTGGGGCGACGCAGTGTCGCCGACGCCCACCGGGAGGCGGGCCGCCGCGCGGGCGTGGACGACTGGGCGGAGCTGTACACCGACGAGGGCGCCGCCTCGCCCCTGTACGTCGTCAGTGAGCAGCTCATGGACTACGACGAGCTGTGGCTGCGCTGGCGCACCGAGCACGTCGCGCTGGTGCGCCGCATGGTCGGCGGCTCCGCCCGGGGGACCGGGGGCACCGAGATCGGGTACCTGGAGCGCACCCTGCGGCACCGCTTCTTCCCCCACCTGTGGGAGTCGCGCGACACGCTCGCCGCCGGTCCGGCGGCCGAGGACGACCGATGTGGCGGAGACGCCGGGTGACTCCCCCAGGTCGCCCCGGTAGGCCCGCAGACCCCGGAAGGAGACAGACCGCATGGTCAACAGCGTGGTGATCGTCGGCGGCGGTACGGCGGGCTGGATGACGGCCACCTACCTGCGCGCCACCTTCGGCGACCGGCTGCCCGTGACCCTCGTGGAGTCGGCGGACGTCCCCACCGTCGGTGTGGGCGAGGCGACCTTCAGCACCGTCCGCCACTTCTTCGACTACCTCGGCCTGGCCGAGCACGAGTGGATGCCCTCCTGCAACGCCTCGTACAAGCTGGCCATCCGTTTCGAGAACTGGCGCGGCACCGGCGAGCACTTCTACCACCCGTTCGAACGCCTGCGGGTGGCGGACGGCTTCTCGCTCGCCGACTGGTGGCTCAAGTCCGGTGGCCGCGACGGCCGGCGGTTCGACGAGGCCTGCTACGTGCTGCCCGCCCTGTGCGAGGCCAAGCGCTCGCCCAAGCACTTCGACGGTGAGCTCTTCGAGCGTTCGCTGCACGACGGCGGTGACCGCTTGCGGCGCACGACGATGAGCCAGCAGGACACCCAGTTCCCCTACGCGTACCACTTCGACGCCGCCCGGCTCGCCACCTTCCTCGCCGACTTCGGGACCCGGCGGGGGGTGCGCCGCGTCCTGGACGACGTCGTGGAGGTCCGGCAGGACGACCGCGGCTGGATCTCCCACCTGGTCACCCGTGAGCACGGAGAGATCCGGGGCGACCTGTTCATCGACTGCACCGGCTTCCGGGGCCTGCTGCTCAACAAGACGCTGGGGGAGGACTTCGTGTCCTTCCAGGACGTCCTGCCCAACGACCGCGCGGTGGCCCTGCGGGTGCCCACGGACGTCGAGCGCGAGGGCATGGCCCCCTACACCACGGCGTCCGCCCGCGACAGCGGCTGGATCTGGACCATCCCGCTGTTCGGGCGGATCGGCACCGGCTACGTCTACTCCTCGCAGTTCTGCTCCCCCGAGGAGGCCGAGAAGGAGCTGCGGAGCTTCGTCGGGCCCCGCGCGGAGGGGCTGGAGGCCAACCACATCCGGATGCGGATCGGGCGCAACCGGCGCTCCTGGGTGAAGAACTGCGTCGCCGTCGGCCTGTCCAGCGGCTTCGTCGAGCCGCTGGAGTCGACCGGCATCTTCTTCATCCAGCACGGCATCGAGCAGTTGGTCAAGCACTTCCCGGGGGAGGACTGGGACCCGGCGCTCGTCGACGCCTACAACGACCGGGTCGCCTGCTGCCTGGAGGGCGTGCGGGAGTTCCTGACCCTCCACTACCGGGCCGCCGCCCGTGCCGACACCCCCTACTGGAAGGCCGCCAAGGAGCGGGCCCTGCCCGAGGGGATGGCCGAACGGCTGCGGGGATGGGAGGCCCGCCTGCCCGACGGCGGCGGGGTCTACCCGTACTACCACGGCTTCGATCCCTACTCCTACGCCGTGATGCTGCTCGGGCTGGGACACCACCCGGCCCGCGTCCATCCGGCGCTGGAGCTGCTGGACGGCGCGGAGGCGGAGCGGCAGTTCGCGGACGTGCGCCGGCAGAGCGAGCGGCTGGTCGCCGAACTGCCCGCCCAGCACGCGTATCTGGCTCGGCTCCAGGGCTGAGCACGGGGGGCGGGGCGGTGCCCGGAGCGGAAGCGCTCCGGGCACCGCCCCGTGCGGGTACGGGTGCTCCCGCCGAAGCGGGCGTCACCTCTCGCCGGTGGTCGGCTCCGCGAGCCGGGACCAGTCGGCGAACCGCCGCCGGCCGTACAGCAGTGGTGCGCCCGGCCGGCTGAGGACCTCCTCGACGGCCCCGATGACGACCGTGTGGTCACCTGCCGGATGGGTGCGGAGCACCCGGCACTCGGCCGTCGCGTGGGCGTCCTCGGTCAGCCGGGGCACCCGGTACCGTGCCGTCGGCTCCCACGCCACCTCGGCGAACCGGTCCCGTCCCCGCGTGGCGAAGGTCTCGGCCGTGCTCCGGCCCCCGGTGTGCAGCAGGTTCACGGCGAACGCTCCGCTCTCGCACAGCGCACGCAGCGTGCCGCTGCGGTTGTCGACGCACACCAGCAGGCTCGGCGGGTGCAGGCCCACGCCGCACATCGACGTGCAGGTCAGTCCGCGCGGTGCGCCGGACCCGTCCACGGTGGTCACCACCGCGACGCCGCTGGGGAAGCCGCTCATCAGGGACCGGAAGGCGTCCACGGCGGTCCGCGGCGCGCGGCCGTCGTCCCGGTCGGAGGGTCCGGAGGGGTCGGTCCTGGTGCTCCGCATGGGGTCGCCTTTCGCAACGGTGGGCTGCCGCCCCGAGGAGCGGCCGGGTCGGGAGCCGTTCCGGCCGCTCCTCGGGGGCGACACCCTAGGAGCCGGTGCCGTCGAGGGCGACGGTCGGACGGAGCGGCCGTGCGGGGTCCCCGGGACGCGGTGCCCGGTCGGGCCCGGTGCCCCGCGCCGCCGCCCCGTCCGCACGGTCACGGCGCCGGAGCCGCCGCGATGCCCGCCTGGACGGCGACGACCGCGGCCACCGTGCGGTTGGGGCAGTTGAGTTTGGCCAGCACGTTGGAGACGTGGCGCTTGGCCCCGTGCTCGGAGATGCCGAGGCGGCGGGCGATCTGCTTGTTGCTCATGCCCTGCACCAGCAGGGCGAGCGCCTCCTCCTCCCGGGGGGTGAGCTGCGGCCCGCGGCTGGGGCGTTCCCCGGCCTTCACCACCGCCAGCAGTTCCCGCACCAGCCCCGGGGGCGCGGGTATCTCGCCCCGTCTGACGTCGGTGACCGCCTGGTTGAGTGCCTCGGCGCTCAGTCCGGACTCCTGGAGGAAGCCGTCGACGGCCAGGCCGCTGACCCGCCGGACGTGGTACCGGTCGAGCTCGCTGAGCAGTAAGAGGACCTTGGTCCCGGCCTCCCGCGCCGCCCCGGTCAGTTCCCGGAGCGTGGGGGTCTCCAGGGACGCGGGCAGCAGCAGGATGTCCGGGGTGACGTGGGCGAGCGTCTGGCCGAGCAGCTCGGCGGAGGCGGCGGTGTGGACGGAGCCGACGTCGTCCAGGTGGCGCAGCAGGGTTTCCAGGCCCCGTCTGACGACCTCGTCCGCGTGGAGTACCGCCACATCGAGAAGGAGCGGGGAACGGCGGGGAATGTGCAGGTCCATGACATGGCAGTCGAGCACCTGTTCCTTCATCGACCACCCTCCTCAGGTGTGGGATCGACGTGATGGGGGAAGTGGGCGCGGCGCGTGCGGAGTGCCGCATTCCACTGGCGGGGACGTTATAACTCATGTCCGGTGGACGGAAGATGTAACGCCTGAAACATCGCCTTGCGTGCGGGTGGGGTGGGTCGGAACACACGGGAACACCGGGATCGCGGACCGGGGCCCTCGCCCCGCGCCACGAGGCCGCGGAACGCCCACCGGCGCGCGAAGGCGGAGCCCGGGGATCGGCCCCGCCCCTCCCGGGGTGCCCGATGGGCCACCGTCACCGGTGCCCCATCGGCCCCGCTGAAGGGGGCTGGGGCGGCTCGCGGCCCTCGCGCATGCTGCTGGCCGGACCGCAACCTCTCAGCGGGGATGACCATGAAACTCAGGACGATGCTGAAGTCGAAGATCCACCGGGCCACCGTCACCCGGGCCGACCTGCACTACGTGGGATCGCTGACGATCGACTCCGATCTGATGCGGGCGGCGGACCTGCTGCCCGGCGAACTCATCCACGTCGTCGACATCGACAACGGCGCACGCCTGGAGACGTACGTGATCGAGGGGCCCGCCGGCTCCGGGGTCATCGGCGTCAACGGAGCGGCGGCACGGCTCGTCCAGCCCGGCGACCTGGTGATCGTCATCGGGTACGCGCAGCTCACCGAGGACGAACTCGCCGACCACGAGCCCCGGATCGTCTTCGTCGACGACAAGAACCAGATGGTCGGGACCGGGGACGACCCCTCCCGCGCGCTGCCCCACGGAGCCGCGGCGACCGGGACGGCCCTCGCGGACGGCGGGGCGGCGGGCTGACCCGCAGCCGGAACCAGCCCCCGGCCGTGCCGTCGCGTCGACGCAGCAGGAACAGGAGCAAGCCAGGATGACCGCCCCCACCACCGGGCCGCCCCGAACCGACGCCCCCACCTTCCTCGGGGCCGTTCTGGACCACGCGCGGCGCGACCCCGAGGCCACCGCCTACCGCTTCCTGCCCCCGGGCCACCGGCCCGGGGACCGGGGGTCGGCGATCTCCCGGGGCCGGCTGGACGCCAGGGCGCGGGCCGTCGCCGCGCGCCTGGACCGTCCGGCGGGATCCGGGCCGGCCCCGGCGCTGCTCGTCCTGCCGCCCGGCCACGACTTCTTCGCCGCGTTCCACGGCTGCCTGTACGCCGGGGTGACGGCGGTGCCCTGCCCGCCACCGCGCGCCGCGCGGGACGCCTCCGCCCGGATCGCGGGCATCGCCGAGGACGCCGGGGTCGGCGCCGTCCTCACCACCGCGGACCTCGCGCACACCCTGCGTCAGGCGTGGGGACGGGCGGGCGACGGCGTCCGCTGGATCGAGGTGGACGCCCTCGCGGAGGAGGACGGCACCGACTGGCGACCGCGCGCCGAACCGACCGACGGTCCCGTGCTGCTCCAGTACACCTCCGGTTCCACCGGGCGTCCCAAGGCCGTGGTCGTCGACCAGGCCGCGCTCACCGCCCAGCTCGAGAACTTCCGGACCCTGACCGGGTTCCCCGACGGCGGGTCGGCCGTCAGCTGGATGCCGGTGTACCACGCGCTGGGCCTCGGGCATCTGCTGCTGGCCCAGTACGTCGGGGGCGAAGCCGTCTACATGACGCCCGACGACTTCGTCGACGATCCGGGCCGGTGGCTGCGCGCCATCGGCGACACCCCCGGCCCGGTGCTCGGCGGCGGACCGAACTTCGCCTACGAGCGGTGCGTCGAGGCGGTGGGGGAGGACCGCGTCCGCTCCTACGACCTCTCCTCCTGGCAGACCGCGCTGGTCGGCGGCGAACGGATCCAGCCGCGCACCCTCGACCGGTTCGCCGACGCCTTCGCCCCCGCGGGATTCCGGCGCGAGGCGCTCTTCTGCGCCTACGGACTCACCGAGGCCATGCAGATCGTCCTCGGTGAACACGGGCCCAGGACGCTGACGGTCGACGCCGCGGAACTCGAACGAGGCCGCGTGCGGGTGGCGGAGGGCGACGACGGGGGGCGCGTGCGGACGCTGACCGCGTGCGGGCGTCCCGGGCCCTCCGCGCGGGTGCTCGTGGTCGACCCCGGGACGGGCACCGAGGCGCAGTCCGGCCGGGTCGGCGAGGTGTGGGTCGCCGGACCCGCCGTCTGCCGCGGCTACTGGCGTCGCACGGAGGAGACCGAGCAGACCTTCACCGGACGGCTGGAGGGCTCCACGAGCCCCTGGCTGCGCAGCGGCGACCTCGCCTTCGCCCACGACGGCCGCGTCTTCCTGTGCGGCCGTTCGCGCGAACTCGTCATCATCCGGGGCCGCAACCTCCACCCGCAGGACATCGAGGCGTCCGCCCGCGCGGCGGCCCCGGAGCTGGCGGCCCTGCCCGTCGCCGCCTTCTCCGTGGACGACGAGGAGGGCGAGCGCCTGGTCGTCGTCCAGGCCGTGCCCCGCGCCGCCGAACCGGAGTCCGGCGCCCTCGCGGAGCCGGCCGCCCTCGCCGACCGCATCCGGCGCGCCGTCGCCTCCGACCACGAGGTCGAGGCCGAGGTCGTGCTGGTCGAGCCGGAGGAGATCGCCTACACCGACAGCGGCAAGATGCGCCGCACCGGCTGCCGGCAGGCGTACTCCGACGGCGAGCTGACCGTGCTGCACACCACCGGACCCTCGGCGGAGCGTCGCGCCGACGGTGACGCGGCACCCGGCGCCGGCGGAGCGTTGCGCGTCCTGGTCGGCTCCCTCCCGGCCGAGCTGCGCCGCCCGGTCGCCGCGGCCGAGGTGCGCCGCCGCCTCGCGGCGGCCACCGGGCTGCCCGCCGACGCCATCGGGGACGACACGCCCCTGGTCGCGCTGGGTCTGGAGTCGCTCCGCGTCATCGCGCTCCGCTACGGGCTGGAACGCGACTTCGCGGTGTCCCTGCCCACGGCGGGCCTCCTGCGCGGCACCGTCGCCGACCTCGCCGCACGGATCGCCGAGGACACCGGCGACCGGGGCGGCGGCACGCCGTGGCCCGAGCTGGTGGCCGACCCGGCCCGCCGCCACGAGCCGTTCCCCCTCACCGAGATCCAGCAGGCCTACCTCGTCGGCCGCAGCACCGCGTACGACCTGGGCGGCTCCTCCATCCACCTCTACCTGGAGGTGGCCGCCGAGGGCATCGACGTCCGGCGGCTGGGCGAGGCGCTCGACCGGCTGGTGCGGCGTCAGGAGATGCTGCGGGCGGTCGTCAGCGCCGACGGGCACCAGCGCATCCTGCCCGTCGAGGAGGTGCCCGCCGTCCACATCCCGTGCCACGACCTGAGCGGGGCGGACGAGGATGCGGTCCGGCGACACCTGGCGGCGGTGCGCGAGGAACTCGCCCACCAGGTCCTGCCGCTGGACTCCTGGCCCATGTTCGACATCCGCGCCACCGCGCTGGGCGGCGACCGCCACCGGATCCACATCAGTCTGGACCTCCTGGCGTTCGACGTGGCGAGCGTGCGGCTGTTCTTCCTGGAGTGGGGGGACCTGTACGCCGACCCCGCCGCCCAGCCGCCGCCCCCCGAGGTCTCCTTCCGCGACTTCGTGCTCGCCGCCCGACGGATCGAGCAGACCCCCGTCCACGCCGCGTCGCGCGCCTACTGGCTCCAGCGGGTGCCCACCCTGCCACCCGGCCCCGAACTCCCCCTGCTGCCGGTGCCCGAAGGGGGCGCCGCCCGCGTCCCGGTGCGCCGACGCCACCGGGCGCGGCTGGACGCCGAGCGCTGGAGCATCCTGCGTGAGCGCGCCCAGGAGCGTGGCCTGACGCCCTCCGCCCTGCTGCTGGCGGCCTACGCCACCGTGCTGGGCACCTGGAGCGCCACCGGCCACTTCACCCTCGACGTGCCGCTGTTCAGCCGCTGGCCGCTGCACGAGCGGATCGACGACATCCTCGGCGACTTCACCTCGGTGACGCTCCTGGAGGTCGACCTGCGGCCGGGCGACGGTGTCGCGGGTCTGGCCACGCGGATCCAGCGCCGGCTGTGGGAGGACCTGGAACACCGCTACTTCAGCGGCGTGGAGGTGATGCGCGAGATCTCCCGCACGCGCGGCCTGCCCGCCTCGGCCTTCGCCTCCGTCGTGTTCGCCAGCACCCGCGAGCACGGCCGCGACCAGGACTTCTCCCAGGGCGAGTGGGGCACGCGCTGGATGGGCGAGACCGTGGCCGGAGTCACCCAGACCCCCCAGGTCCTCCTGGACCACCAGGTCTTCGAGGACGACGGCGTGCTGTCCTACAACTGGGACGCGGTGGCCGACCGCTTCCCCGAGGGCATGGTCGAGGAGATGTTCGGGGCCTACCGCACCCTCCTGGAGGAGCTGGCGGACGGTGCGGACGCCTGGTCGCCGGGCGGGTTCGACCCCCTCCCCGCGTCCCACCGGGCCCTGGTGGCGGAGGCCAACGACACCGCCGCCCCCGTGCCCGAACAGCATCTCTTCACGGGCATCGTCGAGCAGGCCCGCGAGCATCCCGACCGCACCGCGCTGATCGCCCCGGACCGCCGGCTGACCTTCGCCGCCCTCCACGATCACGCCCGCCGACTGGGGCGCGCCCTGCGCGACCAGGGCGCCCGCCCCGGCGACCTGGTCGCCGTCCACCTGCCCAAGAGCGCCGAACAGGTGGTCGCCGCCGTCGCGGTCCACCTCGCGGGCGCCGCCTACCTGCCGGTCGATCCCGACCTTCCCGAGCGGCGCCGGCACACGATCCTCGAACGGGGGCTGGTCCGCCTCGCCCTCGTGCCGTCCGGGGCGGCCCCGGACCTGCCCGCCGGCGTCGTCGCCGTCCCCGTGGACCTCGACGAGCCCCCCGAGGAGGACGGCGGCCCCCTGGACCCGGTCCAGCGTCCCACCGACCCCGCCTACGTGCTGTTCACCTCCGGCTCGACGGGCGAGCCCAAGGGCGTCGTGCAGACCCACCGGGCCACCCTCAACACCCTCCTCGACGTCCGGGAGCGCCTGGGCGTGGGGGCGGGGGACGTGGCCCTCGGGCTCTCGTCGCTCAGCTTCGACCTGTCGGTGTGGGACGTGTTCGGCGTGCTCGGCGCGGGCGGCACCCTGGTGCTCCCCGAGCCGTCCGCCGTCCGCGACCCCGGCCGCTGGCTGGAGCTGGCGGCCGAGCACGGCGTCACCCTGTGGAACTCCGTGCCCGCCCTGCTGCGGATGCTGGTGGAGCACCTGTCCGGCACGCCCACGAGCGCTCCGCATCCCGCGCTGAAGACCCTGCGCGCGGTGTGGCTGTCCGGCGACTGGATCCCCGTGGACCTCCCCGACCGGATCAGGGCGCTGGCCCCCGGCGCCGCCGTCACCGCCTCGGGCGGACCCACCGAGACGGCGATCTGGTGCGTGGCCAACCCGCTCGGCGACGTCGATCCGCGATGGGACTCCATCCCCTACGGCCGTCCCATGCGCAACCACACCCTCCACGTCCTGGACGACCGGATGCTGCCGTGCCCCGTCGGGGTCCCCGGCGAGATGTACATCGGGGGAGCGGGCCTGGCCGAGGGCTACTGGCGGGACGAGGAGCGCACCGCGGCCTCCTTCGTCACCCACCCCGGCTCCGGTCAGCGCCTCTACCGCTCGGGCGACCTGGGCCGCTGGCTGCCGGACGGCAACCTGGAGATCCTCGGCCGCGACGACCTCCAGGTGAAGATCGGCGGCTTCCGCGTCGAACTGGGCGAGATCGAGGCGGCGCTGACCCGCCACCCGGAGGTCGCCGAGGCCGCCGTCGTCGCCACCGGAACCGACCGGCACGCCCGCGCGTTGGCCGCCTGCGTCGTCCCGGCGGCCTCCCCTCCCGACCGCGCCGCCGACCGCGCCGAGGACGGCCGGGACGCCTACGACGCCGAGGAACTGGGCGAGGTGGTCACCGACCCCGTCGAGCGGCTGGCGTTCAAGGCCCGCCGGGCCGGGCGCCGCACCGATCTCGACGGCCGGCGCCACCGCCTGCCGACGGCGGACGAGGAGGCGTCCCGCGACCCGCACGCCCGTGTCAGCCACCGCCGGTACGACGAGCGCCCGGTGCCGTCGGCCGAACTGGCCCGGCTGCTGGCGCCACTGAGCAGCCGGGAGGACGGACCCTTCCCCAAGTACGCCTACGCCTCGGCCGGTTCCCTCTACCCCGTCCAGACCTACCTCTACGTGGCCGAGGGCCGGGTGGACGGCCTGGCGGGCGGGACGTACTACGCCGACCCCGCCACGCGCGAGCTGGTCGCGATCGACCCCGGGGCCCGGCTGGCGCCCGACCTCCACGTCGAGGCCAACCGGGCGACGTTCGCCGGGTCGGCCTTCTCTGTCCTGCTCGTCGCCGACCACGCGGCCATCGACCCGCTCTACGGTCGCCGGAGCCGGGACTTCTGCCTCCTGGAGGCCGGCCTGATGGCCCAGCTGCTGGACACGGCCGCGACCGAGGGCCCCCTGGGCCTGTGCCAGTTGGGTCTGGTCCGCTCCACGCCCGCGCTCCGCGCCGCGCTGCGCCTGGAGGACGGACGCCACGAAGTGCTGCACGCGCTGGTCGGCGGGCTGCGCCCGGCGCACGACCGAACGGGGCCGGGCGAGGCGGGGACGGCCCCGGACCCCGCGGACGGCGGGCCGCTGGCCGAGCGGCTCCGCTCCCACCTGGCGTCCCTGCTGCCGTCGTACATGGTCCCGGCCGCGATCACCGAACGGGCGGCGCTGCCGCTGACGGCCAACGGCAAGGTGGACCGGGGAAGGCTGGCCTCCGAGGCGACCTCCGCCGCACCGCGCCCCGGCTCCTACGTGGCGGCCGAGGGCGATCTGGAACGCACCGTCCAGGAGGTCGCCCAGCGCACGCTGGAGATCGACGCGATCGGGGTCACCGACAACTTCTTCGACCTGGGAGCGACGTCCGTGCGGGTCGTCCAGGTGCACCGGGAGCTGTGCGCGGCGCTCGGCCGCACCTTCCCGCTGCTGAGCCTCTTCGAGCACACCACGGTGCGCCGCCTCGCGGAGTTCCTCGACGGCGGCGGCGACACCACCGGGGCGGCCCGGCAGGGACGCGACCGCGCCCGCATGCGCCGTGCCGCGAACCGCCGGGCACCCGGACGCCGTCCGATGCCGCCCACCGCGCCGACGCCGCACCAGGAAGGCCCTCACGCATGACAACGCCCCGCTACAACGGTCCGAGCGACGGCGCCGCCGGCGTGCTCGACGGCGGCGAGATCGCCGTCGTCGGCATGGCCGGCCGGTTCCCCGGCGCGTCGAACGTGCGCGCCTTCTGGGACAACCTGCGCCACGGCGTGGAGTCGGTGACCTTCTTCGAGGACGAGGAACTGCTCGCCAGGGGAGTGCCCGCCGACCTCCTCGCCGACCCCGCCTACGTCAAGGCGGGTTCCCTGCTGGCGGACGTCGACCTGTTCGACGCGGCGTTCTTCGGCTACAACGCCCGCGAGGCGGCCCTGCTCGACCCGCAGCAGCGGCTGCTGCTGGAGACGGCGCACACCGCGCTGGAGGACGCGGGCTGCGTCCCCTCCGCCGTCCCCGGCGCGATCGGCGTCTACGCGGGCAGCAGCCTGTCGACCTACCTCGTCTCCAACCTCCTGGCGGGCCGCGCCGGCTTCACCGACGTCGCCGAGACCCTCGAACTGCTCGTCACCAACGACAAGGACTACCTCGCCAGCCGGGTCAGCTACCGCCTGAACCTCAGCGGCCCGGCCGTGGCGGTGCAGACGGCCTGCTCCTCCTCCATGGTGGCGCTGCACCTGGCCACCCAGGGGCTGCTGTCCTACGACTGCGACGTCGCGCTGGTCGGCGGCGCCTCCGTGCGGGTCCCCCAGGGGCGCGGATACCTGCACCGCGACGGAATGATCTTCTCCGCTGACGGGCACACCCGACCCTTCGACGCGGACGGCACCGGGACCATGTTCGGCAGCGGGGTCGGGGTGGTCGTGCTCAAGCGGCTCGCCGACGCGCTCGCCGACGGCGACCGCGTGGACGCGGTGATCAGGGGAACGGCGGTCAACAACGACGGCGCGGCCAAGATCGGGTACACCGCCCCCGGCGTCGACGGCCAGGCCCGGGTCATCGCCACGGCGCTGGGCGTCGCGGACGTCGAACCCGACACCGTCACCGCGATCGAGGCCCACGGCACCGGCACCCCCCTCGGCGACCCGATCGAGATCACCGCCCTGGCCCGGGCCATGGGGCCGTCGGCCGGGGGCGCCTCCTCCTGCGCCATCGGGTCGGTGAAGTCCAACGTCGGCCACCTCGCGGAGGCGGCCGGCATCACCGGACTGATCAAGGCGGTGCTCCAGCTCAGGTACCGGGAACTCGCACCGTCGCTCCACTTCGAGCGCCCCAACCCGCGCCTCGACCTCGACTCCGGCCCCTTCCACGTCGTCACCGGGCCGACGGAGTGGAAGACCGACGCCGTCCCGCGCCGCATCGGCGTCAGCTCCTTCGGCATGGGCGGGACGAACGCCCACGCCGTCCTGGAGGAGGCGCCCCCCGTGCCGCCCGCCCGCCCTCTCACCCGCGACCTGTACCTGCTGCCGCTGTCCGCCCGCACCCCGGCCGCCCTGGAGAGCGCCACCGACGAGCTGGCCACGGCGTTGGACGGCGAGGCCGGCCGCGCCCCGGCCGACGCCGCGACCACGCTGCAACGCGGGCGGGCCGCCCACCCCCACCGCCGGCTGGTGGTGACCCGCGACGCCGCCGACGCCGCCCGCGCCCTGCGCGAACGCGACGCGGAGCGGGTGGCCACCGGACAGGCGTCCGAGGTGCCGCGCGTCGTCCTGATGTTCCCGGGCCAGGGCAGCCAGCACCCCGGCATGGGCGCCGGGCTCTACCGCGCCGAGCCGGTCTTCCGCGAGCAGGTCGACCTCTGCGCCGAGACCCTGGCCGGGGAACTCGGCCTGGACCTGCGGGAGCTGATCCTGCCCGGTCCCGGCACCGACCCGCGCGCCGCCTCGGCGCGGCTGCGCGCCACGGAGCTGGCGCAGCCCGCCCTCTTCACGGTCTCCTACGCCCTCGCCGAACTGCTCGACGGTCTCGGGGTGCGGCCGGACGCGCTCATCGGGCACAGCGTCGGCGAGATCGTCGCCGCCTGCCGCGCGGGGGTGATGTCCCTGCCCGACGCGCTGCGCCTGGTCGCCGTGCGCGGGCGCCTGATGGGGGCCCTGCCCCCCGGCGGGATGCTCTCGGTGGCCCTGCCCGAGGAACGGGTGCGCGCGACGCTGCCCGCCGGACTGTCCCTCGCCGCCGTCAACGGCCCCGAGCTGTGCGTGGTCTCCGGCCCCTCCACGGCGCTCGACGCCTACGCCGAGCAGCTGGCCGACCAGGGCGTCGGCGGGCGGCCGCTGCACACCTCGCACGCCTTCCACTCCGCCATGGTCGAGCCGATGCTGGAGGAGTTCACCGCCGCCGTTTCCGCGCTCGACCTCCACGAGCCGCAGGTGCCCTACGCCGCCAACCGCACCGGGACCTGGGCGACGGCGGCCGAGGCCACGGACCCGGAGCACTGGGCCCGCCACGTGCGCGAGCCGGTGCGCTTCGGCGACGGGATCCGCCTGGTGACCGAGCAGGGCCCGACGGTCCTGGTCGAGGCCGGACCCGGAACGGTGCTGTCCGCCCTGGCCCGGCCCGCCGCCCGCGGCCGGGGCGCCACCGCGGTCTCCTGCCTGCCGCCCGCCGCCGAGGACGGGGAGCGCGACGAGGCCCTGCGGTTCACCGAGGCGCTGGGACGGCTCTGGCTGGCGGGCGCCGAACTGGACTGGGAACGCGTCCAGGGCGGGACGGGCCACCGCATCGCCCTGCCCACCCACCCGTTCGAGCGGCGCCGGTACTGGATCGAGCCGGCCGCGGGCGGCGAGCGGACCGCCGGCCTGCCCGAGGTCACGGCGCCCGAACCGGACACCCCGGCGCCGCTCGTCCTCTCCGGCGACCTCGACCCGCGTCCGCCCCTGACGACCCCCTACACCGAGCCCCGTGACGACCGCGAGCGGCGGCTCGCGGGCATCTGGCAGGAGCTGCTGGGCGTCGCGCCCGTCGGCGTCCACGACAACTTCATGGAGCTGGGCGGCCACTCGCTGCTCGCCGCCCGGGTGGCCGAGCGGATCAAGGCCGACCTCGGTGCCGCCGTCGCCCTCCGGGACCTGCTGGCCGACCCGACCATCGCCGGCCTGACCGCCCTGCTGGGCGGCTCCGCCCCCGCCGCCCCCGACGCGGGGGAGGACGGCGAACGCCTGCCCGCCGCCGTCCCCGACCCCGAGCACCTGCACGAACCGTTCCCGCTCTCGGAGATGCAGCAGGCCCAGTGGATCGGCCGCATGGGCAGCTTCCAGGGCGGCGGGGTCGCCGCGCACGTCTACTGGGAGGTGGATCTCGACGGGGAGGTCGACGTCCACCGGCTGGAGGCCGCCTGGCAGCGGGTCGTCGACCGGCACGACATGCTCCGCGCCGTCATCGACGACGACGGGCGTCAGCGGATCCTGCCCGACACCGGCCCCTACCGCTTCGCGGTGCTGGATCTGCGGGACGCGGACGCCGAGGAGGGCGACGCCACCCTGGAGGAACTGCGCGCGGACCTCTCCCACGAGATCCGTCCGGCCGACCGCTGGCCGCTGTTCGACATCCGCGTCACCCTGCTCGCCGACGGCCGCACCCGGCTGCACCTCAGCTTCGACCTGCTCATCGCCGACATCGGCAGCATCCGGCTCCTGGTGCGGGACTGGCGACGGTACTACCAGGGCCGCGAGGAGGAGATCCGCCCGCTGCGCCTGTCCTACCGGGACTACGTCCTGGCCTCCGAGGAGGTCCGCTCCACCGCCCTGTACAAGCGGTCCCTGGCCTACTGGCGCGACCGGGTGGCCGACCTGCCACCGGGACCGGACCTGCCCCTGGCCCTCAACCCCGCCTCGCTCACCGAGCCCGAGTTCACCGCCCGCGACGCGGTCGTGCCCACCGACGCCTGGGGCCGCTTCAAGGAGCGCGCGGCGGCGGCCGGGGTGACGCCCTCGGCCGCGCTGCTCGCCGCGTACGCGGCCGCCCTGGGGACCTGGGCGCGCGAGCCCCGCTTCACCCTCAACGTCACCGTCATCAACCGCCTGCAGGTGCACGAGGACGTCCGCGACCTGGTCGGCGAGTTCGCCTCCTTCGACCTGCTGCCGGTCGACCTCGCGGACGGCCCCGGTCTCGCCGACCTGGCCGCCGCGCTCCAGCGGCAGAGCTGGGAGGACCTGGAGCACCGGTACCTCAACGGCGTGGAGATCCTGCGCGAGATGGCCCGCGTGCGCGGCGGCACCAGCGGCTCGGTCATGCCCGTCGTGTTCACGAGCACGCTGGTGCAGGAGAACGCGGCCGAGGACGCCTCGATCTTCGGCTGGCTCGGCTCCGTCCTGCACGAGATCGCCCAGACCCCGCAGGTGTGGCTGGACTTCGCGGTGATGGAGACCGCCGAGGGCGTGCAGCTCAGCTGGCACTGGGTGCGGCAGCTGTTCCCCGACGGCGTGATGGAGGCGGTCTTCGACACCTTCCGCACCCTGGTCGAGGAACTGGCCGCCTCCGACGACGCCTGGCGCGCCGCCGTCCCCTGCCCCCTGCCGGCACCGCAGGCGGAGCTGATCGAGGCCGTCAACGCCACCGAGGGCCCCGTGCCCGAGGGGCTGCTGTACGGACCGCTGATGGAGCGGGCCGCACAGCGTCCCGACCGGGTCGCCGTGGTGGCCCACGACCGGGAGGTGACCTACGGGGAACTGCGCCGCCACGCCTGCGTCCTGGCCCACCGGCTGCGCACCCTGGGCACCGGCCCCGGCCGCCTGGTGGCCGTCGCCGCGGACAAGGGCTGCGAGCAGGTCGTCGCGGCCCTCGCCGTGCAACTCGCGGGCGGCGCCTACCTGCCCGTCGACCCGGACCTGCCCGCCGAGCGCCAGGACCACCTGTGCGAACGCGGCCGGGTGCGGTTGGTGCTGACGCGCGTCGGCGGCCCCGAGCGGGAGTGGCCCGACGGCGTCCGCACGGTCGAGGTCGACCTCGACGCCGACCCCGGCGACGCACCCGGTGCCGACGGCACCCCGCCCGAGCCCGTCCAGACCCCGGCCGACCCGGCGTACACGATCTTCACCTCCGGCTCCACCGGCGAGCCCAAGGGCGTCGTCCTCTCCCACCGGGCCGCGCTGAACACGCTCGTCGACATCAACGAGCGCTTCGGTGTGGGCGAGGACGACG
This sequence comes from Streptomyces chumphonensis, assembly GCF_014779715.1. Taxonomy (GTDB): domain Bacteria; phylum Actinomycetota; class Actinomycetes; order Streptomycetales; family Streptomycetaceae; genus Streptomyces; species Streptomyces chumphonensis. The sequence continues at coordinate 144,234 of NZ_JACXYU010000001.1, read as the reverse complement.
CGGTGCTCGGGCTGTCCTCGCTCAGCTTCGACCTCTCGGTCTACGACGTCTTCGGGGTCCTGGGAGCCGGCGGCCGGCTCGTCCTGCCGCGCCCCGGAACCAGCCGCGACCCCGAGCACTGGGACGCCCTGGTGCGGCGGCACGGCGTCACCCTGTGGAACTCCGTGCCCGCACTGATGCAGATGTACGTCGAACACCTCTCGGGCCCCGAGCGCGGCGCCGCGGAGCGGGGCCGGCCGCCGCTGCGGCTCGCCCTGCTCTCCGGCGACTGGATCCCCCTCGACCTGCCCGTCCGGCTGCGTGAACTCGCGCCCGACCTGCGCGTCGTCAGCCTCGGCGGCGCCACCGAGGCCGCCGTGTGGTCGATCTTCCACCCCGTCGACCCGGACGTGGCCGCCGACCCGGAGTGGGACTCCGTCCCGTACGGCACGCCCCTGCGCAACCAGACCTTCCACGTGCTGGACGGGCGGCTGCGGCCGTGCCCGGTGTGGTCCGTCGGCGAGCTGTACATCGGCGGCGTCGGCGTCGCGGAGGGCTACTGGCGCGACGAGGAGCGCACCGCCGCCTCCTTCGTCACCCACCCCGTCACCGGTGAACGCCTCTACCGCACCGGCGACCTCGGCCGCCGGCGGCCGGACGGCACGATCGAGTTCCTCGGCCGGGAGGACTTCCAGGTCAAGGTGGGCGGCTTCCGGATCGAGCTGGGCGAGATCGAGGCGGCCCTGCTGCGGCACGACGGCGTGCGGGAGGCGGCCGTGACGGCGCCCGGCGACCGGCACAACCGCCGGCTCGTGGCCTACCTCGTCCCCGGCACGCCCGGCGGGGAACGCGGCCCGGAGAGCGACCGGGAACTGACGGAAGCGGTCCGGTCCCTCGTCGAGGGGGTGCTGCCCGCCTACATGGTCCCGGCGGCCTTCGTCGTCCTGGACCGGATGCCGCTCAGCTCCAACGGCAAGGTGGACCGCTCCGCCCTCCCCGACCCGACCGCCCCGACGGCCGGGAGCGACGCCGGGGCCGGTCCGCTGGCCGCCCGGCTCGCCGAGATCGTCGCGGAGGTCGTGGGCACCCCGGGCGTCGGCCCGGGGGACAACTTTTTCTCGGTCGGCGGCAACTCGATCATGGGCATCCAGGTCGTCTCCCGCGCCGCCGCCGAGGGGCTGGAGTTCAGCGCCGCCGACCTGTTCCAGCAGGAGACCCTCGCCGAGCTCGCCGCCGTGCTGGAGGCCCGGGGCACCGAACTGCCCGGCTCCGGCGCCACCGCCGAGCTCACACCGCGCCAGGCCCAGCTGCTGGCCGACGGGACGGTGCCGCGCGGCGTCCACCGCGCGGAGCTGGCGGTCGGACCCGAGCTCGAACCGGCCGTCCTGGACCGGGCGCTGGCCGCCCTGGTCGCCGCGCGCTCCGCCCTGCGCACCCGGCTGGTCGAGGACGAGGGCGGCTGGTTCCGCCGCTCCGCCCCCGCCGACGCGGACGGGACCGGCACGGAGACCTCCGTGCCCCTGATCGACCTGGGCTCCCTCCCCGAGTCCGCGCGGGAGCCGGCGCTGGAGCAGATGGCCGCGGAGATGCGCGAGGAGCTGTGCCCGGTGCGCGGTCCCGTCACCAAGGCGGCGCTGTTCGACCTCGGCACGGCCGGCCGCCGCCTGCTGTGGCTGGTGCACGAGGCCGCCGTGGACGGCCCGTCGTCCTCGGCCCTGCTGGAGGAACTCGCCCGCGCCGCCGACCGGGCGGCCGGGGGCGCGGAGCCGGTGTGCGACGCCGAGGACACCGAGGCCCTGCGGCGGCTGGTCCGGTCGGCCGCCTCGGGGCACCTGCCCGACGACGGCGGGGCGAGCCGGACGGAGACCGGTCGGGGCCCGTCCGGCGGGGCGCCCCTCGTCCCCGACGAGGGCGACGTGCTCCACCGGCTCGGCGCCGAACTGACCCATCAGGAGACCGCCGACCTCCTCAAGGGGACCGCCACCGCCTACCGCCTCACGGTGGTCGAGACCCTGGCCGCCGCCCTCTGTCTCGCCCTCGGCACCCTGGACGGCCCGGACGCGGTCCGGGTCGGCGTCGAGCGGGACCCCCGCGTCGCGCCCTCGGCGCACGAGGGCGACGCCCACGCGATCGGCAGCCTGGCCACCGTGCGGTCCCTGGTCCTGGTCGCGGCGACGGACCCGGACGCGGCGCTGGTCGCGGCCAAGGAGACCTGCCGGGCCGCGCCGCCGGCACCGGACGCGGACCCGCCGGGCGTCCTCCTGCGCCACCTGGGCGCCGCACCGGAGTCCGCCGGGGTGCTCACCGCGCTCCACCCGCCCGTCACCGAGGGCGGCCACCCGCTCGTCGTCAGCACCCGGCTCACGGGCGGACGGCTGTCCCTGTCCGTGTCCTGCCGCTCCGGCGAGGCGCCGCCCGACGTCCTGTCACCGCTGGCGGACGCCCTCGCCGACGCGCTGTGGCGCATCGCCGACCACTGCCGGACGCCGGGCACCGGATCACTCAGCCCCAGCGACTTCCCGCTGGCGGGCCTCGACGCGGACGAGCTCACCGCGTTCGTCGACGCGCTCGGCACCGACGGCGGTGACGCCCACGACCCGAACAGCCCGCAGGCACACGCCGAGGAGACCCGATGAAGCCCGACACGCTCCAGGACGTCTACGAGCTGGCGCCCGTCCAGGAGGGCATGCTCTTCCACAGCCTCTTCGCGCCCGAGTCCGGCGTGTACGTCGAGCAGCTCACCTTCACCCTGCGCGGCACCCCGGACCACGGGGCCTTCCGGCGGGCCTGGCAGGACGTCGTCGACCGGCACCCCGTCCTGCGCACCGGGTTCCACTGGGAGGAGGTCGGCAAGTCCCTCCAGGCGGTCCACCGCCACGCCCCGCTGCACGTCGAGGAGATCGACTGGCGCGGTCTGCCGGAGGACGAACAGGAGCGCCGATACCGTCAGTTCACGGCCGAGCACCGGCGCCGGGGCTTCGATCTGCGCAGACCCCCGCTGATGCGGGTGGCCCTCGTCCGCTGCGGGGACGACCTCCACCGGCTCTTCTGGAGCTTCCCCCACCTCGTCATGGACGGCTGGTCCTTCGGCCTGGTCCTGGCGGAGTTCGCCGAGAACTACGCCGCCCGCGCCGCCGGGACGCGGCCCTCTCCGGCCCCCGCCCGCCCCTACCGCGACTACGTCGCCTGGTGGAACGGGCGGGACCTGGGCAAGGCCGAGGAGTACTGGCGGCGGGCGCTGTCGGGGTACGAGCCGCCCGAGGCCCTGGAGATCGGCCCCCGGCCGCCCGGCGACGACGGCCCCGGCCACGGCTTCGTCCCCGACCGCTCGCTCGGCTCCCTGGTGCGCGACCTGGACTCGCTGGCGCGGGAGACCCGTCTCACGCTCAACACCCTGGTCCAGGGCGCGTGGATGCTGCTGCTCTCCCGCTACACCGGACGTGACGACGTCATCAGCGGCGCCACCTCCACCCACCGCCCCGTCGACCTGCCCGGCGCCGAAACCATCGTCGGCCCGATGATCACCACCACCCCGGTGCGGGCCCGCATCGACCCGGAACGCCCCCTGCTGCCCTGGCTGCGGCAGCTCCAGGACGAGATGACCGAGGCGCGCGAACACGCGGACGTCCCGCTGCACCTGTTCCCCCGCTGGGCCGGGCTGCCCGGCGGCGGGGTCCCCCTGTTCGAGACCGACCTCGCCTTCGAGAACACCCCGGCGCCCGAGATGGCGCTGCACGGGCTGGAGATCGTCGACTTCGCCTACGACGGACGTCCCCACTACCCCCTCACCATGGTCGTGTTCCCCCAGGAGGACCTGCCGCCCCGGCTCGTCCACGACCGGCGGCGGTTCGCCGAACCGGCCGCCGAACGACTGGCGGGCCACTTCCACGAGCTCCTGGCCCAGATGGCGGCGGCCCCCGGCGGCCGACTGGGCGACGTCGAGCCCTACACCCCCCGCGAGCGGGCCCGCATCGTGGGCGGCGGTCACGCCCCGCAGCCCGTCCCCGACGCGCCCTGCCTGCACGAGATCTTCGCCGAACAGGCCGCTCGCACCCCCGGAGCCACCGCCCTCGTCTGCGGCGACGACCGGCTCACGTACCGGGAACTGGACGAGCGCGCCAACCGGCTCGCCCGCCGACTGCGGGAACTCGGAGCCGGGCCCGGTGAGCGCGTCGGCCTGTGCCTGGAGCGCTCCACCGACCAACTGACGGCCGTCCTCGGCGTCCTGAAGTCCGGCGCCGCCTACGTCCCGCTGGACCTGGCGCAGCCCGCCGCCCGCATGGCCGACGTCCTCGACGACGCCGACGTGCGCGTCCTCGTCACCCACGCGGCGGCGGCCGACCGCGTGCCGCCGGTCGCCGGGCCCGTGGTGGACCTCGACCGGGACGCTGCGGAGATCGCCGCGCTGGAGCCGTCGGCCCCCGACTCCGGGGCCGCTCCCGGGGACCTGGCCTACGTCCTGTTCACCTCCGGCTCCACCGGCCGCCCCAAGGGGGTGGAGGTGACCCACACCAACGTCGTCCGCCTGGTGCGCGGCGCCGAGACCCTCTTCGACGTCGGCCCGCGGGACGTGTGGAGCATGTTCCACTCCTACGCCTTCGACGTGTCCGTCTTCGAGACCTGGGGCGCCTTCGCCACCGGAGCGCGCCTGGTGGTCGTGGACCGCGACACCGCGCGCTCGCCCGAGGCCCTGCACGGGCTGCTCGCGGGCGAGGGGGTCACGGTGCTCAGCCAGACCCCCTCGGCGTTCGGCCCCTACACCCGGCACGCGCTGGACCACGGCGGTGAGCGCCCGCCCCTGCGCTACGTGATCCTCGCCGGCGAGTACCTCGACGTTCCCTCCCTCGCCCCGTGGTTCGAGCGCTTCGGCGACGACGCGCCCCGCCTGGTCAACATGTACGGCATCACGGAGACCACGGTCCACGCCACCTTCCACCGCGTCACCGCCGCCGACACCGCCTCCGGCGTCCGCAGCCCCATCGGGCGTCCCCTGCCGGACCTGCGCATCCACCTGCTCGACCGGTACGGCCGGCCCGTACCGCCCGGGGTGTGCGGCGAGATGTACGTCTCCGGCCCGGGCGTCGCCCGGGGCTACCGCGGCCTGCCCGAGCTGACGGCCGAGCGCTTCCTGGAGGACCCCTTCACCGGCGACGGCTCGCGCATGTACCGCTCCGGCGACCTGGCCCGGCTGCTGGAGAACGGGGAGCTGGAAGTGCTCGGCCGGGCCGACGACCAGGTGAAGATCCGCGGCTTCCGGGTGGAGCCCGGAGAGGTGGCCGCCGCGCTGCGCGGGCACCCGGGCGTGCGGGAGGTGCTGGTGGCCGCCCGCCAGGAGGCTCCGGGCGACGTGCGGCTGGTCGCCTACGTGGTCCCGTCCGGGGCGGAGTCGGGCGCCGACACCGAGACCGGGACGGGGGACGGGGCGCTCGCGGCCGGGCTGCGGGCTCGGGCCCGGGACCGGCTGCCGGAGTACATGGTCCCCTCGGCGTTCGTGCTCCTGGACGAGCTTCCGCTGACGGCCAACGGGAAGGTGGACCGGCGCGCTCTGCCCGCGCCGGACGGACGCCGCCCGGGCGCCGCCGGTGACTACACCGCCCCCCGGGACGCACTCGAGACCGAGATCGCCCGGGTGTGGGCCGAGGTCCTCGGCGTGGACCGGGTCGGCGCGCACGACGACTTCTTCGCGCTCGGCGGGCACTCCCTCCTGGCCACCCGGGTCGTCGGCAGGCTGCGGGTCGCGCTGGGCCGGGAGGTCCGGGTGCGCACCCTGTTCGACCGGCCGGTGCTCTCCGCACTCGCCGAGGCCCTGCGCGGCCCGACCGCCCCGGCCGCCGAGGGCCCCGCCCTCCTCGCCCGGCCCCGCACCCCGGTCCGCCGCCCGGCTGCCGGTGAGGAGCGCCCGTGACCGTCGACGCGCACCACGGCAGCCCGGCCGGACCGGCCACCGTCCCCGGAGCACCGCAGAGCGGCACCGACGAGCACTGCTACGTCCTGCCCACCTCCTTCGGGCAGCGGCGGCTGTGGTTCCTCGCCCAGCTCGCCCCCGACAGCGCCGCCGCCTACCTCGGCCACGGCGCCACCCGGCTGCGCGGCCCCCTGGACACCGCGCTGCTGCAGCGCTCCGTGGACACCCTGGTACGGCGGCACGAGACCCTGCGCACGTCCCTGGCCGAGCTGGACGGCGAACCGGTACAGCTCGTGCGTCCCGACGGCCGGCTCCCCGTCACCGTGACGGACCTGTCCGCCTCGGCCGACCCGGAGGCCGGGCTGCGGACCCTGGTGGAACGGGAGGTCGCCCGGCCCTTCCCCCTGGACACCGCGCCGCTGGCCCGGGTGACCCTCTACCGGCTCGCACCCGAGGACCACGTGCTCGTGGTGACCTTCCACCACGGCATCGGGGACATGTGGTCCGGCGCGGTCCTGGTGCGTGAACTCGCCGCCTGCTACCGGGCCCACGCCCGGGGGGCCGAGCCGGAGCTGCCCGACCTGCCGGTCCAGTACGGCGACTACGCGGCGTGGCAGCGCGAGCTGCTGGAGAGCGGTGAACTCCTCGGCCAGATCGCCTACTGGCGACGGCGGCTCGCGGACCTGCCGGTGCTGGAGCTCGCCTGCGACCGGCCCCGTCCGGCCGTCCAGTCCTTCCGGGGCGCGGTCCGCACCGCACGGCTGCCCGCCCCGCTGGTGCGCGGGCTCAGGCGGCTCGGGCGGGAGCGGGGCGCCAGCCTGTTCATGGTCCTGCTCGCGGGGTTCTCGGTCCTCATGTCGCGCTACTCCGGCCAGCGGGACGTACCCGTCGGCTCGCCGGTGGCCGGCCGCGACCGGCCCGAGCTGGAGCACCTGATCGGGCTGTTCATCAACACGCTCGTGCTGCGCACCGACGTCTCCGGCGACCCGTCCTTCGCCGAGCTGGTCGACCGGGCCCGGGAGACCAGCCTGGAGGCCTACGCCCACGCGGACGTGCCCTTCGAGCGGCTGGTGGAGGAGCTCCGGCCACCCCGGGACCTGTCCCGGGGCGCGCTGGCGCAGGTGATGCTCATGCTGGGCAACACACCGCGCGACGACCTGCGGATGCCGGGCCTGGAGACCGAGCCCGTCCGGATCGACCCCGGTACGGCGAAGCTCGACCTCTTCCTGACGTTCCTGCCGGAGACGGGGACGGAGACCGGGGCGGACCCGGACGCGTCCGGGGAGGACGGCGGACTCCGCGCCGAACTGGAGTACAGCACCGACCTGTTCGATCCCGCCACCGCGGACCGGATGCTCACCCAGCTGTGCACGCTGCTGGAAGCGGCCGCCGCCGCGCCGCACCGCCGGCTGTCCGAGCTGCCCGCCCTGCCCGAGGACGAGGCGCGACTGCTGGAGCGGTGGGGCACCGGCGGGACCGCCCCGGTGCGCGATGTCCTCCTGCACGACATGGTGCGGGAGCAAACGGCGCGGGACGGTGGACGCACCGCCGTGTTCCTGGACGGCTCCCGGCTGACGTACGCCGAACTGGACGCGCGGGCCAACCGCCTCGCCCACCACCTGCGGCGCCTGGGGGTCCGTCCGGAGGAGCGCGTGGCGGTCTTCACCGAGCGTACGCCCGACCTGCTGGTCGCCCTCCTCGGCGTGCTCAGGTCGGGGGGCGCCTACGTGCCGGTCGATCCCGACTACCCGGCCGAGCGCGTCCGGTACCTGCTGGCCGACTCCGGGGCGCGGTTCCTGGTGGGCCACACGAGCCTGACCGACCGGCTCCCCGAGCACGACGTGCACCTCGTGCTGCTGGACGAGGAGCGCTGCCGGGCCGCCGTCGAGGCCGAGAGCGCGGAGTACCCCGAGACGGTGAACGGCCCGCAGGACCTGGCGTACGTCATCTACACCTCCGGCTCCACCGGGCGTCCCAAAGGCGTGCTGGTGCCCCACGGGCGGTTGCCGAACCTCCTGGACTCCATGCGCCGCGCACCCGGCCTGAGCGAGCACGACGTCGTGGCCGCCACCATCACCCACGCGTTCGACATGTCGGTGCTCGACTTCTTCCTGCCGCTGACCACGGGCGCGGCCGTCGCGCTGGTGCCCCGGGCCGACGCGGTCGACGGGGACCGGCTGGCCGCCCGCATGGCGGCCACCGGAGCCACGTACTGGCAGGCCACGCCGGCCGCCTGGCAGCTGCTGCTGGACACCGGTTGGCGGGCCTCCGGGCCCTTCCGCGGCCTGTGCGGGGCCGAGCCGCTGTCCTCGGAACTGGCCCGGCGGATGGCCCGCGCCGGCGTCGAGGTCTGGCAGGTGTACGGGCCGACCGAGACCACGGTGTGGGCGTCCTGCCACCGCTACACCGAGGGCGAGGACCCGGTGCCGCTGGGGCGGCCGCTGCCCAACACCCGCTTCCTGGTCCTGGACGCGGCGGGCCGCCCGGTACCGCTGGGCGTGCCCGGCGAGCTGTACATCGGCGGCCCGGGCGTGACCCGGGGCTACCACGGCAAGCCGGAGCTGACGCGGGCCCACTTCGTGCCGGACCCGCGGGGCGGGGAGGGCGCCGGCCGCGTGTACCGCACCGGCGACCTCGTCCGCTACCGCGCCGACGGCACCCTGGAGTTCGTCGGCCGCGCGGACTCCCAGGTGAAGGTGCGCGGCTTCCGTGTCGAGCCGGGCGAGGTCGCGGCCGTGCTGCGCGAGCACGGCGACGTGCGCGACGCCGTGGTCGTCCTCCGGGAGGACACCCCGGGGGACCGCCGGCTCGTCGGCTACGCCGTGCCCGAAGGCGTCCCGGACGACGTCGACGCCCTGGCGGGGGAGTTGCGGCGGACGGCCCGGGCACGTCTTCCGGAGTACATGGTCCCGGCGGCTGTCGTCGTCCTCCCCGCCTTTCCCCGCACCCCCAACGGCAAGGTGGACCGCCGCGCCCTGCCCGCGCCCGGCGCCGCCTCCCGCGACCGCGCGCCGGAGTTCACCGAGCCCCGCACGGCGACGGAGCGACAGGTGGCGGCCGTGTGGGCCGACGTCCTGGGCCTGGAGAGCGTCGGGGCGCACGACGACTTCTTCACCCTCGGGGGCCACTCGCTGCTCGGCGCCCGTGCTGCGGTCCGGCTGGGCGAGAAGCGCGGCGTCAAAGTGCCCGTCCGGCTGCTGTTCGACCACCGCACCGTCGCCGCCCTCGCCGCCAAGCTCGACGGCCCGACCGCCTCTCCGCCCGAACCCCGGGACGGGCCGGCGCCGCTCCCGAGGCGGCCGGAGGCGGACGGCCCCCACCGGGGCCGCCTCCTGCTGCCCGCCTCGCCCGGCCAGAAGCGGCTGTGGTTCCTGCACCGGCTCGAACCGGACAGCGCCCGCGCCTACCTGATGCCCGGCCGGGTGGAGCTCGACGGCCCCCTCGACGCGGACGTCCTGCGCCGCGCGGTGAACCTGCTGGTGGAGCGGCACGAGACGCTGCGCACCGCCTTCGCCGAGGTGGACGGCGAGCTCTTCCAGGCGGTCGCCCCCGCCGCGCGTGTGCCCGTCGCGGCGCTCGACCTGACCGCCCTGCCGGAGGGGGAGCGCGCCGCCGCCCGCGAACGCCTTCTGAACGAGGCGGCGTCCACGCCCTTCGACCTGGGCCGTCCGCCCCTGGTGCGGGTGACGCTGCTGCGCACGGCGCCGGAGCGGCACGTGCTCACGGTGGTCTTCCACCACGCCGTGTGCGACCGCTGGTCCGTCGCCGTCTTCGTCCGCGAACTGGTGGCCGCCTACGACGCCCTGCTGCGCGGCGGGGAGGCGGACCTGCCGCACCTGCCGGTGCAGTACGGCGACCACGCGGCCTGGCAGCGCGACCTGCTGGCGGGCCCGGAGGCCGACCGTCGGCTCGCCCACTGGCGGGACCGCCTGCGCGACCTTCCCGTCCTCGACCTGCCCACCGACCGGCCCCGCCCGGCCGTGCAGACCTTCCGCGGCGCACGGCGCGTCAGGGCCCTGCCCGTGGAACTGGTCCGCGCCCTGGAGGAGGTGGGCCGGCGGGGGGACGCCACCGTGTTCATGGTCCTCCTCGCGGCCTACGGCGTGCTGCTGTCGCGCCACAGCGGACAGCGGGACCTCGCCGTGGGGTCGCCGGTGGCCGGCCGGGACCGCTCCGAGGCGGAGCACCTGATCGGGTTCTTCGTCAACACGCTGGTGCTGCGCACCGACCTGACGGGCGACCCCTCCTTCACCGAGCTGATGGCCCGCGTCCGGAGCACCTGCCTGGACGCCTACGCCCACGCGGACGTGCCCTTCGAACGCCTGGTCGACGAGGTGGGGGCCGCCCGGGACCTGTCCCGGGCGCCGCTGGTGCAGGCCGTGCTCTCCTTCGGCAACATCGACATCCCCGAGGTCCGCATGGGCGGCGCGGACGTCCGCCCGCTGGAGACCTCCACCGGAACCTCCAAGTTCGACCTGGTGCTGGAGGTCCTGCCGCGCGGCGGCGCCTGGCAGGCCGCCCTGGAGTACAACACCGACCTGTTCGACGAGGCCACCGCCGACCGCCTGCTCGACCACCTGACCGAGATCCTCGACGCCGTGGCCGAGGCCCCCGGGCGGAGGCTGTCCGAGCTGCCCGCCACCCGGGCGGCCGACCGCGCCGACCTGGAACGCTGGGGCCGTGGCCCGGACCGTGCCCTGCCCGGGGCGCCGGCGCACCTGCTGTTCGAGGAACAGGTCCGCGAACGGCCGGACGCCACCGCCCTGTTCGGCCCCGGGGGCGAGCTCGCCTACGCCCGGCTCAACGCCCGCGCCAACCGGCTCGCCCGCCGGCTGCGGACGCTCGGGGTCGGCCCCGGCACCCTGGTCGCCCTGTGCGCACACCGCTCGGCCGACACCTACACCGGCATCCTCGGCATCCTCAAGGCGGGCGGCGCGTACGTGCCGGTCGATCCCGGCCACCCACCGGAGCGGGTCCGGTACCTGCTGGCCGACAGCGCGGCGTCCGTCGTGCTCACCCAGCAGGACGTGCGCGAACGCCTCGGCGGCCTCCTCGGCGCGCGCCACCGCCACGTCGTGCTCCTCGACCGCGACCACCGGGAGGACCCCGGCCCCGGGGACGCGGACGCGACGGACCTCAAGCCGCTCAGCGGCCCGGACGACCCGGCGTACGTCATCTACACCTCCGGCTCCACCGGGCGTCCCAAGGGCACCGTGGTGACCCACCGGGGGGTCGCGGACCTCCACCTCAGCCGCGACCTGATCCCGGTCGGCCCGGACGACCGCGTGCTGGCCTTCGCCTCCACCGGCTTCGACGCCTCGGTGTGGGAGTGGACGATGGCCCTGCTCGGCGGCGGCGCCCTGGTGCTGCCCCCGGCCGACGACGCCGCGGCGGGCGTGGACGTCGCCGAGACCGTCCGCGACCACGCGGTGACGGTCGCGCTGCTGCCGCCGTCGCTGCTGGCCCTCCTCGACCCCGCCGAGACGCCCACCCTGCGGACCGTCGTCTCCGGCGGAGAGGACTGCTCCGCCGCCGTGGCGGCCCGGTGGGCCCCGTACGTGCGGCTGGTCAACGCCTACGGACCGACCGAGGCCACCGTCTACGCCACCCTCTCCGGGGCCCTGACCGGAGCGGGGCACCCGCCGATCGGGCGTCCCGTGCCCAACGCCCGGCTCTCCGTCACCGACGCCGACGGGCGCCCGGTGCCCGTCGGGGCGCCGGGCGAACTGCGGATCGCCGGGCCCGGGGTGGCGCGCGGATACCTCGGCCGGGCGGACCTCACCGCCGAGCGGTTCCTCCCCGACCCCGAGCACCCGGGCGACCCCGCCCCGCGGGTGTACCGCACCGGGGACCTGGTGCGGTACCTGCCGACCGGCGAGCTGGAGTACCTCGGCCGCCAGGACGAGCAGACCAAGATCCGCGGCTTCCGGATCGAGCCGGGAGAGGTCGAGGCGGTGCTGCGCGGCCACCGGTCCGTCGCGGACGTCGTGGTCGCCGCCCGCGAGGACGGCGTGGGCGACCGGACGCTGGTCGCCTACGTGGTGCCCCGCCCGTCCACCGCGTCCGACGGTGCGGCGGGGACCCGGCTCATCGGCGAACTGCGGGCCCTGGCCCGAGAACACCTGCCGGCCTACCTGGTCCCCGCCCACCTGATGCTCCTCACCGCGCTCCCCTCGACCCCCACCGGCAAGGTGGACCGCGCGGCGCTGCCCGCGCCCGTCACCGGCGGCGCCCACGCCGACGGAACCCGCACCGCGCCGGCCACCCCCACCGAGGAGCGGCTGTGCGGACTCTTCGCGCGCGTGCTCGGAGCCGAACGCGTCGGCGCGCTCGACGACTTCTTCGCCCTCGGCGGCAACTCCCTGTCGCTCTCGCGGCTGCACGCCCTGGTCAGGGACGCGTGGCCGCAGGCGCGGGTGCCCCTGCGCCTGCTCTTCGAGCAGCCCACCCCCCGGGCCGTGGCCGAGGCGGTCACCGGCGGCCCTGAAGGCCACCACGCACCGGACCCGGCCGCCGACGTCTCGCTCGATCCGGCCGTGCGCGTGCGCGGGGCGTGGACCTGGCGGGAGCACCCCCGAACGATCCTCCTCACCGGCGCCACCGGCTTCCTGGGCGCCTTCCTCCTGAAGGCGCTGCTGGAGACCACCTCGGCCCGGGTGGTGTGCCTGGTCCGCGCCGAGGGGCCGGAGCGGGCCGCCGCCCGCCTGGAGGAGCACCTGCGCGGCCTGGGGCTGTGGGACGAGCGCACCCGCGCCCGGACCCGGGCCCTGCCGGGCGACTTCTCCCGCCCCGCGCTGGGCCTGGGGGAGGAGGCCTTCGCCCGGCTGGCCGCCGACGTCGACGAGATCCACCACTGCGGCGCCAGCGTCAACTTCGGCCGCCCCTACGCCGACCTGCGCGAGGCCAACGTCGGCGGCGTCCGGGAGATCCTGCGGCTGGCCTGCACCGGACCTGTCAAGCCCGTCCACCACGTCTCGACCCTCTCGGTGTTCTCCCTGCGTGGCGAGGGCGACCTCATGGCGTACGAGGACGAGCTGCCCGCCGAGCCCCCGTCCGCCGAGAACGGCTACAACCAGAGCAAGTGGGTGGCCGAGAAGATCGTCGCGCTGGCCCGGGAACGCGGCGTGCCGGTCTCCGTCTACCGCCCCGGCCGCATCGCCGGGGACACCGTCAGTGGGATCTGGCGCACCGACGACGTGTTCTGCCACGTCCTGCGCGCCTGTGCGGTCGTGGGCGCGGTGCCCGAACTCGCCTTCAGCACCGACATCGTCCCCGTGGACCACATCGCCGCCGTCATCGCCCGCGTCGCCCGGGCGCGGGAGAACCTGGGCGGGACCTACCAGTTCGCGGGCGCGGAGCGGCTCCGCTTCGACACCGTCTCCGAGGCGCTGGAGCGAGCCGGGTACCCGGCCCGCCGGCTGCCCTACCCCGACTGGTACGAGCTCTGCCGACGTCACGCGGAGTCCCGGTCCGACAGCGGACTGGGCCCCACGCTCTCGCTGTTCGGCAAGCGGGTCGAGGACGACCGCGGCGGCCTGCGCGAGCCCGTCTTCGACACCGCCCACACCCGCCGGGCCTCCGGCGGGCTGCGCCCCGCGACGGTGGACGCCGCGCTGCTGGAGCGCTACCTGCGCTCCCTGGCCGCCACCGGCTTCCTCCCCCCGCCCTCCTCGAAAGGCACCGCATGACCGCACGCCCCACCGTCCTGATCGCTGGCGCCGGCGTCGGCGGCCTGACCGCCGCCCTGGCCCTGCGCGGGTACGGGTTCCCGGTCCGGCTGTACGAGCGCAGGAGCGGTCGCGCCATCGAGACCGGCGGCACCGGGCTGAACCTCTGGAGCAACGCCACCACCCTCCTCGCCCGCCTCGGCCTCGGTGAGCGCCTGGCGGCGAGCACCACCCGGATCGAGCGCGGACAGGTCGTCTCCGAGCGGAACGTGCCGATGGTCCGCATCCCGGTGCAGCGCTACACCGCACCGGGCAGCAGTCCCGGCGTCACCCTCGCGCGCGGCGAGCTGGTGCGCGTGCTGCTGGAGGCCTGCGAGGCCGCCGGGGCCGACGTCGTGTTCGGCCGGACGGTCACCGGCCACCGCGACGAGGGCGACCGCGTCCGCCTGCTGCTCGACGGGGGCGCGGAAGCCGAGGGGGACGTCCTGCTCGGCGCCGACGGCATCCGCTCCCGCACCGCCGCGCAGGTGCCCGGCGACGCCGAACCCGTCTACAGCGGGGTGACGACCTACCGGGGCGTCAGCGACGGCAGCGGCGGAGTGCCCCCGGAGACGGTCCACTTCTTCCAGGGGCCGGGCGGTGTCAACGGAGGCGCCTGGCACGTCGGGCGGGGCCGTGTGGCGTGGACCGTGGGCCACTTCGCCCCGGCCGGGGGGCGGGACGAGCCCGGCACGCTGCGCGAACGGGCCCTCGGCCTCGTCGAGGGCTTCACCGGACCGCCCCGCGCCATCGTCGCCGACACCCCCGAGGAACGGATCATCCGCACCGACCTCTACCACCGCCCCTGGCGGGAGACCTGGGGCGCGGGACGGGTCACCCTGCTCGGGGACGCCGCCCACGCCATGCCCACGGTGCTCGGCCAGGGCGCCTGCCAGGCCATCGAGGACGCGGCCGTCCTCGCCGGTGAGCTGGCGGCGTCCCCGGCCGACCCGGTCGCCGCCCTGCGCTCGTACGAGCGCGTCCGCAAGGAGCGCGTCGCCTGGGTGCGCGACCGCGTCTTCAAGGTCGGCGGCGCGCCCCGGGTGGACCACCCGCTGCTCCGCCCGCTGTTCGTGCGGCTGACCCGCCTCCTCGCCGTCCGCGGCCAGGAGGAGATGTGGCGCGGCCTGCAGCGCCCGCCGCACCTGCCCGTCCCCCTCCCGGCGCGGCCCGCCCGGAACCAGCCGCCCTCCACCCACCGCTGAGAGGACCGTGATGACCGCGACACCCCCTCCGGGCTGCCCCCCGCCGCTGACCGTCCTGTCCGGGCCCGACGCCGAGTGGCGCCGCACGGTCCGCGAGGTCGCCCGCAGTGCCGTGGCACCCCGGGTACGGGCCATGGACGAGGCGGGGCGGCTCGACGACGCGCTGGTCCAGGAGCTGTTCCGGGCGGGACTGATGGGGATCGAGGTGCCCCGGGCCTACGGGGGCGCGGGCGGCGACCTGTTCCGGGTGGTGCTCGCCATCGAGGAACTCGCCAAGGTCGACCCCTCGGTGGCCGTCTTCGTCGACGTGCAGAACGCGCTGGTCGCCAGCGCCCTGCTGCGGCACGGCGGCGGCGACCAGAAGCGGCGCTTCCTGCCCCGGCTCGCCACCGGCCTGGTCGGCGCCTACGCCATTTCCGAGGAGGACGCGGGCAGTGACGCCTTCGCCCTCGCCACCCGCGCCGAACCCGACGGCGACGCCTACCGCCTGACCGGGCGCAAGCAGTGGATCACCAGCGCCGAGCGGGCCGGCCTGTTCCTGGTCTTCGCCCGGACCGGCGGCGACGCGCGGGCGCCCCGCCTGGGCGCCTTCCTCGTCGAACGCGACACTCCGGGGCTGTCCGTCGGCCCGCCGGCGGGCACGATGGGCATCCGGGCCAGCTCCACGTGCGAGGTGGTCCTGGACGGGGTGCGGGTGGGCCGGCAGAACCTGGTGGGCCGCCCGGACGGCGGCGCGGCGCTCATGGTGGAGACCCTGGTCGTCGGCAAGCTCGGCATCGCGGCCCAACTGGTCGGCCTCGCGGACGGCGCCCTGCGGTACGCGTGGGACTACGCGGGCGCCAGGCGGCAGTTCGGCACCCGCCTCATCGACTTCCAGGGGGTCGGCTTCCCGCTGGCCGCTCTGGCGGCCGAACTGGAGGCGGCACGCACCCTGCTCTA
Source organism: Streptomyces chumphonensis (assembly GCF_014779715.1). Classification (GTDB taxonomy): domain Bacteria; phylum Actinomycetota; class Actinomycetes; order Streptomycetales; family Streptomycetaceae; genus Streptomyces; species Streptomyces chumphonensis. The sequence goes on along the minus strand of NZ_JACXYU010000001.1, from coordinate 128,500 downwards.
CGACACCGCACGCCTCCTCCAGCACGGAGCGCCGCAGGACGAACGGCTCAGGGCCACCTCGATGGTCAAGTACGTGGCCTCACGGATCGCCGAACGCGCCGCCGCGCAGGCCGTGGAGACCCTCGGGGGGAACGGGTTCGCCACCCGGCACCCGGTGGAGAAGCTCTACCGGGACGCCAAGGTGGGCGCGATCTACGAGGGCACCTCCAACATCCAGTTCCAGACCATCGTCTCGCTGCTGGCGGGGAGCGCCGCGCACTCCTCCGCCGTCGGCACCGAGCGTGAGGAGTGAGCACCGTGGACCCCACCGCCCCCACCCCGCCCCCCGCCCACCGCCCCGCCGACCGTGCGGGTGCGGCCCCCCTGCGGATGTTCTGCCTGCCCTACGCGGGGGGCTCCGCGCGGATGTACGCCGACTGGGAGCGGCACCTGCCCGCCTTCGTCCAGGTGGTGCCGGTGGAGCCGCCGGGGCGCGGCAGCCGCGTGAGCGAGCCGCCCCACACCCGCCTCGAACCGCTGGTGGACGAGCTGCTGCCGCGCGTGCTCGCCGCCGGCGACGCGCCGTACGCCCTCTTCGGCTACAGCCTGGGCGCGTTGGTCGCCTTCGAGCTGGCCCGGGTGCTGGAGCGGCGCCACCGCCGTCCGCCGGTCCACCTGTTCGTGGGCGCGTTCCGCGCCCCGCACCTGCCGCGCACCGCCGTCCCCGACCACGACCTGCCCGAACCGCAGTTCCGCGAGCGGCTGAGGGCGTTCAACGGCACGCCGGAGGACGTGCTGGCCGACGAGTCCCTGATGGAACTGCTCGTTCCGATCCTCCGTGCCGACCTCGCGGTGGCCGACACCTACCGCCACCGGCCGGACCGGCCGCTGACCTGTCCGATCACCGCTTTCGCCGGGAGCGACGACGCCGAGGTGCCCGTCGGCTCCGTCGCCCGGTGGCGGCGCCACACCCACGCCGGCTTCACGCTCAAGGTGCTGGAGGGGGACCACTTCTTCCTGCACCGGCAGGAGCGGGCCCTGCTGGCGGAACTGGCCTCCGCCGTCAGCGTCTGACCGCTCCCCGGTCCGGCTCTTGCGGGCCGCCGTCCCGCCGCCCGTCGGCCGGTCCGGCGCGCGGACGCCGCCGCGCGGGGACGAGGACCGCCGCGGCGGCGGCCCCCGCCAGGTACACCCCACCGCTCACGGCGAGTCCGCGGTGCATGCCGTCGGTGAGCGCGGCGTCCACCTCCTCCCTCCACGCGCGGTCCCGCGCGCCGGCCGGGTCAACGGCCTCCGGTCCGCCGTCCACGGCCTCCCGCACCACCTCCCGTCCGGCCGACGGGGGCAGCCCGAGCCGGTCGACCCGCTCGGTGAGCGAGGCCGAGAACCCCGTGGCCACGACGGCCCCCACGACCGCCACCCCGAGCACGTTGCCGACCTGCTGGCCGGCGATGGACGTCGCCGAGGCGATGCCGGCGCGGGCCGGGGGGACGGAGCCCATCAGGGCGGCGTTGGTGGGGGCCATCGTCAGGCCCACCCCCGCGCCGACCGGCACCAGGGCCGGCCACCACAGGGCGTACGGGGTGGTGGCCTCCACCGTGGTCAGCACCAGCAGCCCCGTGCCGGTGCTCAGCAGTCCGCAGACCATGGGCAGCGCCGGGTCGTAGCGCGCCGCCAGCCGACCGGCCACCGGCGCGGCCACCGCGGCGGGCAGCAGCAGCGGCAGCATGCGCAGCCCGGCCTGCGAGGGGCTGTACCCCTGCACCTGCTGCACGAACAGCGACAGGAACAGGAACGACCCGAGGAGGCCGAAGGCGACGGCGAACAGGACGCCGTTGCACGCCGCGAACCGGCGGTCGCGGAAGAGCGAGAGGGGCACCATCGGCTCCGCCGAGCGGTGCTCGACCGCCAGGAACGCCGCCAGCAGGACACCGGCCAGACCGAGCAGGGACACGATGCCGGGGGAGGACCATCCCGAACGCTCGGCCTCGATCAGCGCGGCGGCCAGGCAGCCCAGCCAGCCGACGGCGAGGAGCTGGCCGGGGACGTCGAACCGGCGCGGCAGGGCCGGGACCGCGGGCAGCACCCGCAGGGCGAGCACCACGGTCGCCAGGCCGAACGGGCCGTTGATCCAGAACACGCTCGCCCAGCCCAGCGCGTCCACCAGGACCCCGCCGAGTACGGGACCCAGCGGCAGGGCCAGGGCCGAGACGCCCGACCAGACCCCGATCGCGCGGGCCCGTTCGCCCGGCTCCGGGTACAGGTGCGTCAGCACGGCCAGGGTGGCCGGTACGAACAGGGCGGCGCCGACGCCCTGGACGGCCCGGCCCGCCACCAGGACGCCCAGCGACTGCGCGGCCGCGCACAGCAGGGAGCCGGCGGTGAAGACCGTCAGCCCCCACAGGAACACCCGCCGGCGCCCCAGCCGGTCGCCGAGCGAACCGCCGGACAGCAGGAAGCAGGCGAAGGCCAGCACGTAGGCGCCGACGATCCACTGGAGTCCCGCCACTCCGGTGCCCAGCTCGCGGCGGATGCTCGGCAGCGCCAGGTTGACCACCGTGATGTCGAGCATGGACACGAACTGGGCCGCGCACAGCACGGCCAGGGCCCACGCCCGCCTGCTCCTGTGATCCTCCGGCACATCGCTCCCACGGTCCGCGTCCCTGGCGTCGGCGCGGGCCGGGGGCCCCGATCCGCGCCCCGGGCACGCTAGGCGGCGCCGTGGGGTGCCGGGCAGCGGCAGGTGCGCCGTGCGTTCGGGGTGCCCGTCGGAGCCCCCCGAACGGGCACCCGCGCGGCGGCGGCCCCACGCGCCCGTGGGCGCCGGCCGGGCCTGGGCAGGCCCGACCGGCACCCACGGCGCGATCTGGAAAGGGACAGGCGGAGCGTCAGCGAACCGGCGTGAAGTCGCGCGCTCCCAGGTACTCCGGTCGCCTCATCGGAGCGGCGAACGGTTCCTCAGCGGTGTTCTCGACGCTGTTGAACACGATGAAGACGTTGCTGCGCGGATAGGGCGTGATGTTGTCGCCGGAGCCGTGCATGCAGTTGCAGTCGAACCAGGTGGCCGAACCGGCCTTGCCCGTGAAGAGCCGAATACCGTGTGCGGTCGCGAACTCGGTCAGTGCCTCGTCGGACGGGGTGCCGGCGTCCTGCATCTGCAGCGACTTCTTGTAGTTGTCCTTCGGAGTCTCCCCGGCGCAGCCGAGGAACTTCTTGTGGGAGCCCGGCATGATCATCAGGCCGCCGTTGGTGTCGTAGTTCTCGGTGAGAGCGATCGACACCGACACGGTCCGCATGTTCGGGAGGCCGTCCTCCGCGTGCCAGGTCTCGAAGTCGGAGTGCCAGTAGAAGCCCCGGGCCCCGAACCCCGGCTTGACGTTGATCCTGGACTGGTGGACGTAGACGTCCGACCCCAGGATCTGCCGTGCCCGGCCGACGACCCGGGGGTCGCTGACCAGCGCGGCGAAGACCTCACTGATCTTGTGCACCTCGAACACGGTCCGGATCTCCTGCGACTGCGGCTCGACGATCGAGCGTTCGTCGGCGCGGATCCCCGGGTCCGAGATGAGCCTTTCCAGTTCCGCGCGGTACGCCGTCACCTCGTCAGGGGTGATCAGCCGGTCGACCGCGAGGAACCCGTCACGCTCGTAGTCCGCCAGGTGCCCGGCCGAGATGGGGCCGGGTGCCCCCGGTGCGGACCACACCACCGGGTCCTGCCGCGGGCTGGCCACCTCGGTGGTCCCCCGGGTCGGATACAGGTCGGTGATGCGCTCGGGTGCGGTGGTCATGGAGTTTCCTTCCTCTCCTCTCGTACGGCCCTGTCCTCTTTCCAGGTCGTTCGCCTGCGGGGGAGTACCCCTGGGTCGGCGTGTTCCCCACAGGAAACGTTCCAAAGACGGCGCGGGCCACGAAAACCCCTGTTCGGGGCTCCGTGACCCGCGCCGACGGCTTAGTCGCTCTCGGTGAGGAGCGGGTAGACACCGTTCTCGTCGTGGTCCTCACGACCGGTGACCGGCGGGTTGAAGACGCAGATCACCCGGAAGTCCGTCTTCGGGCGCAGCGTGTGCTTCTCGTGACCGTCGAGCAGGTACATGGTGCCGGGGCTGATCCAGTGCTTCTCACCGGTCTCGTCGTTCGTCAGCTCGGCCTCGCCCTCCACGCACAGGACGGCCTCGACGTGGTTCGCGTACCACATCGAGGTCTCCGTACCGGCGTAGAGCACGGTCTCGTGGAACGAGAACCCGACCTTCTCCTTGGCCAGGATGAGGCGCTTGCTGCGCCACGTCCCCGAGGCGGAACGGATGTCCCGGTCGGTGTCCTCGATCTCCTGAAGGGAACGGACGATCACTTCGTGGTGCCTTTCTGCTCGCTTGGCTACGGGGCGGCCCGCCCCCCTGAGGGGAGCGGGCCTTAAGGGTGGCGCAACAGGGGTCAGAGCGTCTCGCGGACCGCGCGCGCCAGGATGCGCAGACCCTCGTCCAGCTCCTCGGGAGTGGTGGTCAGGGCGGGGAGCAGCTTGACGACCTCGCTCTCCGGACCGGAGGTCTCGATCAGCAGACCGAGGTCGAAGCAGCGCCGGGCGATCTTGCCGGCGGCGGCCTTGTCGGCCATCTCCATGCCCCACACCAGGCCGCGGCCGCGGTACTCCACGACGGCGTCCGGGTGCTCGCGGGCGATCTCGCCGAGGGCGGCCTCGACCTGCTCGCCCCGGGCGAGGGTCTGCTTCTCCATCTGGCCGTCGGCCCAGTACGTCTCCAGGGCGGCGGTGGCCGTCACGAACGCCGGGTTGTTGCCGCGGAACGTGCCGTTGTGCTCGCCCGGCTCCCAGATGTCCAGCTCCGGCTTGAAGAGGGTCAGCGACATGGGCAGACCGTAGCCGCTGATGGACTTCGAGACGGTGACGATGTCCGGCGTGATGCCCGCCTCCTCGAACGAGAAGAAGGCACCGGTGCGGCCGCAGCCCATCTGGATGTCGTCGACGATGAGCAGCATGTCGTACCGCTCGCACAGGTCGGCCAGGGCGCGCAGCCACTCGGGCCGGGCCACGTTGATGCCGCCCTCGCCCTGCACCGTCTCGACGATCACGGCGGCGGGCTGGTTGAGGCCCGAGCCGGAGTCCTCCAGCAGGCGCTCGAACCAGATGAAGTCCGGCGTCGACCCGTCGAGGTAGGCGTCGAACGGCATCGGCGTGCCGTGGACCAGCGGGATGCCCGCGCCGGCGCGCTTGAAGGCGTTGCCGGTGACGGCGAGCGAGCCCAGCGACATGCCGTGGAACGCGTTGGTGAAGGACACGATCGACTCGCGGCCCTTGACCTTGCGGGCCAGCTTGAGCGCGGCCTCGACGGCGTTGGTGCCGGTGGGGCCGGGGAACATGACCTTGTAGGGCAGGTCACGCGGGCGCAGCACCACGTTCTGGAAGGTCTCCAGGAACGCCCGCTTGGCGACCGTGGACATGTCCAGGCCGTGCGTGACGCCGTCGCGCTCCAGGTAGTCGATCAGCGCGCGTTTGAGCACCGGGTTGTTGTGCCCGTAGTTGAGTGAGCCCGCACCCGCGAAGAAGTCGAGGTACGTGTGGCCGTCCTCGTCGTACATGTGGCTGCCCTGGGCACGGTCGAAGATCGTGGGCCAGCCGCGGCAGTAGCCGCGCACCTCCGACTCCAGGGTCTCGAAGACGCTCAGGTCCGGCTGGGTGATGGTCACGGAAGGCTCCTGGGAGTGAGTCGTGAAGAGGAGGAAGTCTGTGGGGCGGCGGCCGTGCGGGACCGCCGCGGCGGGGTGGCCGGCGGGGCGGCGCCTCAGCCGGGCGCGCCGGCGAGGGCGCGCACCGGGCCGATGCGGTACAGCACCTCGGGCTCGTGCCCGTCACCGGGGAAGACCTCGCCGTCGAACAGCACCTCGCGGTGCAGCCCCGCGCCGTGGCGGTCGGCGAAGGAGGTGAACAGCCGGTTGGAGGGGACGTTGTCGGGCGTGACCGTGGTCTCGATCCGGTCCGCGCCCAGTTCCTCGGCGACACGGGCGGTCAACCCGTCCAGCATGGCTCCGGCCAGGCCGCGGCCCCGCTGGCTCTCGTCCACCGCGACCTGCCAGATGAGCAGGGTCCGGGGCTCCTGGGGACGGATGTAGCCGGTGATGAAGCCGACCGGGTCGCCGTTCCCGTCCCGCGCCACCACGGAGGTGGCGGCGAAGTCGCGGCACCACAGGAGGTAGCTGTAGGACGAGTTCAGGTCGAGCACCCGGGAGTCGCGGGCGATGCGCCAGATAGCGGCGCCGTCGTCCACCCGTGGGGTGTCGAGCTTCAGTTCCTCGGGCATTCCGATGAATTCGCTTCGAGCACGTGCATGGTCAGCTTGTGCGGGGGTCATGTCGATTTAATTTACCCAGGAAAAAGTCAGATTGCATCGTGGCGCGGGGTTACGCACAGGGCCTGGACATGTTATCGCGCGCGGGCGCGCCTGTGGCACCGGCTGCGGGTAAAATGACTGGTCATGTCGGACATGCCGGCCCAGAACGCCGCCCCTGTGGAGTCTGTCACAGGTGCATAACGACCGAGGCGCCTGTCCGCATCGCGGGCTTTCCGGGCCGCTGATAAAGAAGTTGGTTTGACCTGCGAAAAAGCGGGAAGAAGAGAACGGGCGGCTACGCAGAATAACGAATTCAGAAGGTATTCGATCCCCTCGATTCCGTGAGCGTAGCGTGTCGGTGAATTCTTCGCGACCCACGGTGTCCGGCCCGCGGCGGGCCCCCTCCGCGCTGCTCGGCCCGTCGCCGTCGAGGAGCGCGGAGGGGGCTCGTGCCCCTTGGTGCCCCCCTCGTACAGTGCGGGCATGAGCGGAAGCGCGGTGCTGCACATCACGGGCCCGGTCCTGGTCGGACCGCGGGAGGTACGCGACGAGGTATGGGTGGTCGACGGGCGGATCAGCCACACCCGGCCCCTCCTGGCGCGCGAGGTCGTCACGGTCCGCGGCTGGGCCCTTCCCGGGCTGGTCGACGCCCACTGCCACGTCGGGCTGGACGCGCACGGCGCCGTCGACGCGATCACCAGCGAGAAGCAGGCCCTCACCGACCGTGACGCCGGCACGCTCCTCATCCGCGACGCGGGCTCGGCCGCCGACACCCGGTGGATCGACGACCGCGCCGACCTGCCGAAGATCGTCCGCGCGGGGCGTCACATCGCCCGCACCCGCCGTTACATCCGCAACTACGCACACGAGATCGAACCCGAGGAGCTGGTGGCCTACGTGCGCCGGGAGGCCCGGCGCAGCGACGGCTGGGTCAAGCTCGTCGGCGACTGGATCGACCGGGAGGTCGGCGACCTCACGGCCTGCTGGCCCCGCGACGCCGTACGGGCGGCCATCGCCGCCGCGCACGAGGAGGGCGCCCGGGTCACCGCCCACTGCTTCGCCGAGGACTCCCTGCGGGACCTCGCGGAGGCCGGAATCGACTGCGTGGAGCACGCCACCGGGCTCACCGAGGAGACGATCCCGCTCTTCGCGGAGCGCGGCATCGCCATCGTGCCCACCCTGGTCAACATCGCCACGTTCCCGCACCTGGCGGACGGCGGGGAGGGGAAGTTCCCCCGCTGGGCCGACCACATGCGCCGACTGCACGCGCGGCGCTACGCGACGGTACGGGCCGCCTACGACGCGGGTATCCCCGTCTTCGTCGGCACGGACGCGGGCGGTTCCCTGGCCCACGGGCTGGTCGCCGAGGAGGTGGCGGAACTGGTCCGGGCCGGGATCCCCGCCCTGGACGCCCTCTCCGCCACGACCTGGGGCGCGCGGGCCTGGCTCGGCCGTCCGGCGCTGGGGGAGGGCGAGCCGGCGGACCTCGTCGTCTACGACGAGGACCCGCGCGCGGACGTCCGGGTCCTGGCGCGGCCGCGCCGCGTGGTGCTGCGGGGGCGCGTCGTGCGGTAGCGGCCGGTGTTTCGCCACGGTGTTCGGCCGCGCCCCGTCCGGGTGAACCGGTCCGGGAACGCGGACGGGGGCGACGGCCCGCGTCAACCATGACGGGGTCCCGGTCACCGGCACGAGCGATGTCCCCTCATACGCCGTGCGGTGACGTCCGTACGTCCGTGGGGGTTCCCTGCCGTGAACACGTCCGTCCTCAGCCTGCTCGCCGCGACCGCGCTCACCGGCGCCGCGGCCGCGCCCGCCCACGCCACCGGGGACGGTGGCGGAGCGGGCCGGGAAGGCGCGGCCCACGCCGCGGTGCTGCGTGCGCAGCTCGACGTCTCCCTGCTCGACGACACCGTCGAGATCCCCCTGGAGACCGCACTCAACGAGGTCTCCGCGCCCGGCGCGGGGCCCCGGCCCGAGACCGCCGGGAAGACCGCGCTCACCGCCGAGCTCGACGGGGTGCACGGCGGTGAGCCGTTCAGCGTCCTGCGGGCCGAGGTCGCCGAGGCGCGGGCCGAGGCCACCGCCGACCGCGCCGCCGCGGGCGTCACGCTCGCCCGTGCCCGCGTCCACCTCCCCGGCCTGCCCCTGCTGTCCGTCATCGAGGCCGAGACGGTCTCCGCCGAGGTCGAGTGCGCCCTCGGCGCGGACGCCACGGCCGAGGTCGACGTGCCGGGCTCGGTGACGGTGCTCGGCAAACGCGTCGCGCTCCGTGCCGGTGGCCCGACGACGGTCTCCGTGCCGGGCGTCGGTGAGGTGGGCCTGACCTTCGCCCAGCGGGAGAGCACCCCGGGTGGCGCGGCGGCCGCGGCGCTGGAACTCGCGGTCTCCGTCGACCCCCTGAACCTGAACGTGGCCGAGGTCGAGGGCCGCGTCACCCTGGCGGAGGTGAGCTGCCGCACGCCCGCGGGCCCCGAGGAGGCCGCCGACCCGGAGCCCGCCGAGCCGGAGCGGCCCGCCCCCGAGGGGCGGGAGCCGGAGGGCACCGTGCCGCAGGCCGGGCCGGCCGCGCGGGTCGAACAGCCCGACGAGGGCCCCGACCTCGCCGCGACCGGCGGCGACTCCCGCACCCCCTACCTGCTGGGCGGGGCGGCGGGCCTGCTCGCCGTCGGCGGTGCGCTGCTCCTGCTGCGGCGGCGCGGCGCCTGACCCGGGGCGCGCCGGGGGAGCCTGCCCCGGGTCAGGCGCCGGGACCGGGGCCGGGGCGCGGCAGGGGGCGCGGTGGCGGCGCGGTACGGCGCCGCTCAGCGCACCCCCGCCGCGCCCAGGGCCCGCACGAGTCCGTCCGTCGTGGCGCGGTCCCGGACGGCCAGCCGCAGCCACCGGGGACCCAGACCGGGGAAGGTGTCGCCGCGCCGTAGCGCGTACCCCGACCGGCGCAGCCGCGCGCGGAGCTCCGCCCCCTCCGGGTGGTGGATGAGCAGGAACGGCCCCTCGGGGGCGGCCGTGGCGTGGCCGATCTCCCCGAACTCCCGCAGCCGGGCCAGCAGGTGGGCCCGGTCCGCCGCGAAGACGCGGGCCGCCGCCTCGGCCTCCGCGCGGGCCCGTGCCGAGCAGCAGGCCTCGGCCGCCGCCAGGGCCGGGGTGCCGACGGGCCACAGCGGCTGCTGCTCCGCCAGCGCGGCGATGACCGGCGCACCGGCCAGGACGTAGCCGATCCGCAGGCCCGCCAGGCCCCACGTCTTGGTCAGGCTGCGCAGGACGACGACGGAGCCGGGCAGCTCCGCGAGGTGCGGCACCAGCGACTCCCGCTCGCCGGGGACGGCGTCGATGAACGCCTCGTCCACCACCAGCGTCCGGCCCGGGCGGGCCAGCGCCCCGAGGGCGCCCGCCGGGTGCAGCACCGACGTCGGGTTGGTCGGGTTGCCCACGACGACGAGGTCCGCCTCCTCGGGCACGGCGCCGGGCCGCAGCCGGAACCCGTCGGCGGCCTCCAGCAGGACCCGCGCCACCGGGTGGCCCGCGTCGCGCAGCGCGGCCTCCGGCTCGGTGAACTGCGGGTGGACGACGACGGGGTGCCGGACCCGCAGGGCGCGGGCGAGCAGGACGAACGCCTCGGCCGCTCCGGCCGTGAGCAGGACGCACTCCTCCGGCACGCCGTGGTGCCGGGCCACCGCACGCCGGGCCGGGCGGTCGTCGGGGTAGGCGGCGAGGGAGTCGAGCGAGGCCGCGATCCGGGCCTTCAGCCACGACGGGGGCGTGCCGGTGCGCACGTTGACGGCCAGGTCCGTCAGGCCCGCCGCGTCGCGCACCTCCGCGTCGCCGTGGTGGCGCAGGTCCGGTTCGGTGGGAGCGTGCGTGCTCATGCCCGCGCCGGCCCCTCGCCGAAGTCCGCGCCGGGTTCCCCGCACGGCGCGCCCCCGGGGGCCCCCGCCCGGGGGTGGGCGCAGCAGCCGGCCCCGGCCCGGCCCGGGCAGGCCAGCGCCTCCCGGTAGCGCTGCCACACCAGCCCGGTCAGTGAGGCACCCGCGCCGAGGACGCCCGCGAGCCGCACGTCCGTCTCGGGGTACACGGCGGACCAGCCCTCCACCTGAAGCGCCGCGCGGTCCGTGGCGTCCTCGGGGAAGAGGAAGTACGGCAGGACGACGACGCGCCGGGCGCCCAGCGCGCGGCAGCGCTCCAGCCCGGAGGTGACGTCCGGGGCGGCGACGGAGACGAAGGCGGTCTCCACGCCCGCGAACCCTCTGCCCTCCCACAGCAGCCGCGCCGCCCGGTGCAGCTCGGCGTTGGCCTCGGGCTCCACAGTGCCCCGCCCGACGAGCAGCACGGTCGTGTCCGCGCGGTCGCCCGGCGTCCGGCTCGTCGTGCCCAGCGCCTCCTCCACCCGGCGCTCCAGCGCGTCGAGGACGAACGGGTGCGCGCCGAGGGGCCGCCCGCAGACCGCGTCCAGCCCGGGGTGGGCGGCGACGGCGCGGGCGACGGCGTCCCCCGGCCCGGTCGCGCCGGGGTCGACGTCGAGGGTCAGCGGGACGACGGCCAGCCGTCGCACCCCCCGCCCGGCGAGGTCGGCGACGGCCTCGGCCGGCGAGGGGCCGCCCGGCCCGGTCAGGGCCCAGGCCACCGGTGCTCCGGCCCCGCCGTCACCGAGGCGGCCGACGAACGAACGGACGCCCTCCGTCCCGGACGCGTCGCGGGTCCCGGGGCCGACGGCGAGCAGGGCTGGCGCGGTGGTCACGTGTACTCCTGTGGTGCTGGTGCTGGTGCTGGTGCTGGTGCGTGGGGACGGGCGGGCGGATCAACGGGGTGGGCGCCCGGCCACGGCGCACGTGACCCGGGATCCTCCGGTCAGGGGCGCCGACCTCAGTTTGGCAACGAGCAGTTCGGCCCCCGGCCCCGCCCCCAGGAGGGCCGCGGCCTCGGCGACGGACGGGGTGCCGAGGGCCGCCGCCGGGAGCGCCGACGGGTGCGGCACCGGCACCTCGGCCAGGGCCGCCGCGCTGTGCCCGCGCAACGGCACGCCCAGCCGTCCGGCCGCCGCGACGAGCCCGGGCTCGGCGGCCCTGGCCTCGACCGTGGCCAGGCACTCGACGGCGCCGGCCGGAAGACCGACGCGGGACAGCGCGGCGGCGACGACGCCCAGCACCTCCTCGGCCGCGGCCCCGCGCCGGGCGCCGATTCCCACGGTCACCCGGCCGGGGGCGACCACGCCGCACACCTCTCCACGAACCGCTGGGCCAGGCCCGGTTCGGCGGCCCAGTGCACGTGCAGGTAGGACGCGTGCACCTGCTCCCGCACGAAGCCCTCGACGCGCCGCTCGGGGCGCGTCATGCCCCACGCCGGACGGGGGCCCGCACCGGGCTCGGTCGTCGTGCGGTGGAACTCGTGGCCCCGCACCCGGGTGCCGGGCACCGCCAGCACACTCTCCTCCAGCGCCACGGCCTCCCGGTAGCCCAGCGTCAGCCGTCCCGTCATCCGCGCCGAGACGTCCAGCACCCCGCACATCGGCAGCCCGTCCAGCTCCCGGCCCAGGTAGAGCAGCCCGGCGCACTCCGCCGCGACCGGGCCGGAGAACCGGGCCACGGCCTCGCGCAGGCGGCTGTTCGCCGACAACTCCGGGCCGTACACCTCGGGGAACCCGCCGCCGATCACCACCCCGGACGTTCCCTCGGGCAGCCGCTCGTCGCGCAGCGGGTCGAAGGGGACGACGTCCGCCCCGGCGGCCCGCAGCAGTTCGGTGTGCTCGGTGTAGGCGAACGTGAACGCCGCCCCGCCCGCGACCGCGACCACCGGGCGGCGGGCCGGGCTGCGCACCACCGGCGGTTCCCAGGGGGTGTCGGGCAGCGGCGGCGCGCTGCGGGCGAGTGCCAGGACCGCGTCCAGGTCCACGCCCGCCCGCACCTGCGCGGCCAGCGCGGAGGCAGCGTCCACCGCCTCCGCCCGGCGTTCGGCCACCGGGACCAGGCCCAGGTGCCGGGAGGGGGCGCTCACCTGCGGCTTGCGCAGCAGCGCGCCGAGGACCGGCACCCCGGACTCCTCCAGCGCCTCGCGCAGCAGCGCCTCGTGGCGTGCCGAGCCCACCTTGTTGAGGATCACCCCGGCCAGCCGCACCCCGGTGTCCCAGGAGGCGAAGCCGTGCACGAGCGCCGCGACCGACCGGGACTGCGAGGAGGCGTCCACCACGAGCACCACCGGAGCCCGCAGCACCTTGGCGACCTGCGCCGTCGACCCCGTCTCGCCCAGCCCGCTCGCGCCGTCGAACAGGCCCATCACGCCCTCGACGACGGCCAGTTCGGCCCCGGCGGCACCGTGCAGGAACAGCGGGGCGACCCGTTCGGGTCCGCACAGGTAGGCGTCCAGGTTGCGGCCGGGGCGGCCGGTGACGAGCGCGTGGTAGCCGGGGTCGATGTAGTCGGGCCCGACCTTGTGCCCGGAGACGGCCATGCCGCGTTCGGCGAAGGCGGCCATCAGGCCCGTCGCCACGGTGGTCTTGCCGCTCCCGGAGGCCGGTGCCGCCAGGACCAGCCGGGGGATGTGCGTCACGCGATCACCACTCGATGCCCCGCTGGCCCTTCTGGCCCGCGTCCATCGGGTGCTTGACCTTGCCCATCTCCGTCACGAGGTCGGCCGCCTCCAGGAGCGGCTGCGGCGCGTTGCGTCCGGTGACGACGACGTGCTGGGTGCCGGGCCTGGCGCGCAGGACGTCGACGACCTCCCCGACGTCCACCCAGCCCCAGTGCATCGGGTAGGCGAACTCGTCGAGCACGTAGAACCGGTGGGTCTCGGCGGCCAGGTCCCGCTTGACCTGCTCCCAGCCCTCGCGGGCGGCCTCCTCGCTGTCCTCCAGGTCCCGCTGGACCCACGACCAGCCTTCACCCATCTTGTGCCAGGCGACGCTGCCGCCCTCGCCGGAGGCGCCCAGCACCTTCAGCGCCCGCTCCTCGCCGACCTTCCACTTCGCCGACTTCACGAACTGGAAGACCCCGACCGGCCAGCCCTGATTCCACGCGCGCAGCGCCATACCGAACGCCGCCGTCGACTTCCCCTTGCCCGTGCCCGTGTGGACCATGAGCAGCGGACGGTTGCGCCGCTGACGCGTCGTCAGCCCGTCCTGCGGCACCACGCTCGGCTGTCCCTTCGGCATTACGCGACCCTCCGTACGTCCTTGACCAGCGCGGACACGGTGTCCGCGCGCAACTCCTCCAGTGTCACCGCGGGTCCGCCGAGGTCCCGCGCCAGCTCGGCGGCCAGGCCGAGGCGCACCGGCCCGCTCTCGCAGTCCACGACGACGGACGCGGTGCCCTCGGCCGCCAGCAGCCGGGCCGCCCGGCGGGCGCGCGGCACCGGCTCGACGCCGCCGGTGGCCCGTCCGTCGGTGACGGTGACCAGCAGCGGACGCCGCGCCGGATCGCGCATCCGCTCCACCCGCAGCACGTCGCGGGCCGTCAGCAGGCCCTCCGCCAGGGGCGTGCGGCCGCCGGTCGGCAGCGCCTCCAGCCGGGCGGCCGCCGCGTCCACGGACGACGTCGGGGGCAGGACCACCTCGGCGCCGGAGCGGCGGAACGTCACCATGCCGACCTTGTCGCGGCGCTGGTAGGCGTCCAGGAGCAGCGAGAGGACGGCCCCCTTGACGGCGCTCATGCGCTGCCGGGCCGCCATCGACCCGGAGGCGTCCACGACGAACAGGACGAGGTTCGACTCGCGGCCCTCGCGCACCGCCTCCCGCAGGTCGTCCCGCCGCAGACGCAGCCCGGCGCCGTGCCGTCCGCGTGCGCGCTGGTGCGGTGCCGCCGCCCGCACGGTGGCGGCCAGGTGCAGCTTCCCGAGCGCCCCGTGCGGCCGACGCGCCCCGGTCGTGCGCCCCTGCGCGGTGCGGGCCCGTGAGCGCCGCCCGGCCGCGCCCTCGCCGAGGCCGGGCACGGACAGCGTGCGGGCCTTGAACGGCTCGGTGGCGGGGGCCGGACGTCCCTCGCCGGGCCCCGAGCCCTGCTGCGGGACGGACGGCTCGGGCCCGGCGCCTTCCTCGCCGGACGTGTCGCCGGGCGGCCCGGCCGGCGAGTCGGCGGGGGCGTCGGTGGGCGCCGACGCGTCGTCCTGCGGTGGCACTCCGCCCGGCCCGCGGTCCGGGCCCCCGCCGTCCGGGCCGTCGCCGGGCCCGTCCGGCCCGTCCGAGGGGCCCTGCGGGTTCGGCGGGTCGTCGTCCGGGTCCGGGGCGTCCCCGGCGCCGTTCTCCTCCAGGACCTCGTCGAGCTTGTCCTCGTCCAGGCCCGGCGCGTCGAAGGGGTTGCGGCGCCTGCGGTGGGGGAGGGCCAGCAGGGCGGCCCGCCGCACGTCCTCCTCCAGCACGTCCGTGCGCCCCGCCCAGGCGGCCAGCGCCGTCGCCGTGCGCGCCATGACGATGTCGGCGCGCATCCCGTCCACCTCGAACGCGGCGCAGGTCGCCGCGATCTGGCGCAGCGCACCGTCACCGAGCCGCACCTCGGGCAGCAGCGCGCGCGCCGTGGCGATGCGCTCCCGCAGCTCCGACTCCTGCTCCGTCCACCGCGCGGCGAAGCCCGCCGGGTCGGCGTCGTAGGCCAGCCGGCGCCGGACGACCTCGACCCGCTCCTCCGTCTCGCGCGAGGCGGCGACCTCCACGGTCAGCCCGAACCGGTCCAGCAGCTGCGGACGCAGCTCGCCCTCCTCCGGGTTCATCGTCCCGACCAGCAGGAACCGCGAGGCGTGCCGCACGGAGACGCCCTCGCGCTCCACGTACGAGGCGCCCATCGCCGCCGCGTCCAGCAGCAGGTCGACCAGGTGGTCGTGGAGCAGGTTCACCTCGTCCACGTACAGCACGCCCCGGTGGGCGTCGGCCAGCAGGCCCGGTTCGAAGGCCTTCACGCCCTCGGCCAGCGCCCGTTCGATGTCCAGGGCGCCCACCAGGCGGTCCTCGGAGGCGCCGACCGGCAGTTCCACCATGCGGGCGGGGCGCGTCTCGCCGCCGACCGCGCCGGAGCCGGCCTCCGCGGCGTGCGGGCCGTCCGGGCAGGCGGGGTCGGGCGCGGCCGGATCGCAGGAGAACCGGCATCCCGGCACGACCGCCAGCCGCGGCATGAGCGCCGCCAGCGCCCGGACGGCGGTGGACTTGGCGGTCCCCTTCTCGCCGCGCACGAGCACCCCGCCGATCGCGGGGGAGACGGCGTTCAGCAGCAGCCCGAGCCGCAGGTCCGCCATCCCGACGACGGCGGTGAACGGGTAGGGCGTGCTCATGCTGCTCATACGGAGTCCTCTTCCTCGGGTGCCGGTGCGCCCGGCGGTACGAACGGCAGCCCGGCCGGGGCGCCGTCCTCGATGAGCCGGAGCAGGGCCGCGGTGTCGGCGTGCTCCTCGATCAGGTCGCCCAGCCGGTCGAGCTGTTCCTCCCGCAGCACGCCGAACTCCGTGTCCGGGGCGGGGACGAACGCCCGCCCGGCCTGCGTGGCCACGCGCCGCAGGAACGCGCGGCGGAACGCGTCGCTCTCCAGCGAGCCGTGCCAGTGCGTGCCCCACACCGCGCCGACCCGGCAGCCGTCGAGGAAGGGCTCGCCGCCCAGCACGTCGGCGACGCCGTGGTGGATCTCGTAGCCCTCCACCGGCTCGCCCAGCGCCGTGCCGGAGGGCCGGGCGAGGGTCTTGGCGCGCGCGAACCGCACCCGCACCGGCAGCAGGCCCAGCCCCTCGACGACGCCGGCCCGCGACTCCACGTCGTCCTCGACGCGTTCGCCGAGGAGCTGGAAGCCGCCGCAGATCCCCAGCACCGGGCGGCCCTCGGCGGCCCGGCGGGCGAGCACCTCGGCCAGCCCCCGCTGCCGCAGCCAGCGCAGCGCGCCGACGGTCCCGCGCGTGCCGGGCACCACGACGAGGTCGGCGTCGGCCAGTTCCTCGGGGCGGTCGCCGAAGCGCACCACGACGCCGGGCTCGGCGGCCAGGGCGTCGATGTCGGTGAAGTTCGACATGAGCGGCACCGGCAGCACCGTGACCCGCAGTACCTCCGCGCCGTGCGGCGGGGCGGAGGACGCCTCCCGCACCGTCCCGCGCAGGGAGACGCGCAGTCCGTCCTCCTCGTCGATGCCCAGGCCGTGCCGGTGGGGCAGGACGCCGAGGGTGGGACGTCCGGTGAGCCGCCGCAGCATGTCAAGGCCCGGCTCCAGCAGGGAGACGTCCCCGCGGAACTTGTTGACGAGGTAGCCCGACACCAGGGCCTGGTCCGCCCGGGACAGCAGCGCCGTGGTCCCGAAGAAGGACGCGAACACGCCACCCCGGTCGATGTCGCCGACCACGACGACGGGCATCCGCGCGGCCCGCGCCAGCGCCATGTTGACGATGTCCGTGCGCCGCAGGTTGATCTCGGCCGGGCTGCCGGCGCCCTCGCAGATGACGGCGTCATGGGTGCGGCGCAGTTCGGCCAGGCACTCCGTGACCGTCCCCAGCAGCCGTTCGGAGCGGCCCCCGTGGTAGCCGCGCGCGCTCAGCTCCCCGACCGGCCGGCCCAGCAGGACGACCTGGCTCGTCCGGTCGCCGCCCGGCTTGAGCAGCACCGGGTTCATCAGCGCGCTCGGCTCGACGCGGGCGGCGGCGGCCTGCATGGCCTGCGCCCGGCCGATCTCGGCGCCCTCCCGCGTCACGAACGAGTTGAGCGACATGTTCTGCGCCTTGAAGGGGGCGACCTTCAGCCCGCGCCGGGCCAGCCAGCGGCAGATGCCCGCCGTCACCACGCTCTTGCCCGCGTCCGAGGTCGTCCCCGCGACGAGCAGCGCCCCGCCCGTGTCACCGTCCGCCATGGTTCCTCCCGTCCCGCCGTCCGGCGCGTGCCGCCGCGGCCCCACGTCCCGACCGCACCGCCGCGCGGCCCAGGGCACGCCCGGCGACGGTCACGGCCAGTGCCGCCAGCCCGACGCGGCGGGAGAGCCGCACGGCCCGCTCCACGTCCGCCACCGTCACCTCCCGCCCCGAGGCGCCGCCCAGGACGGGCCGGTGCTCGACCCGTCCGCCGTAGGCCAGCGTGCCGCCCAGCCGGACGCCGAGCGCCCCGGCGAACGCCGCCTCCACCGGGCCGGCGTTGGGGGAGGGATGCCGGTGGGCGTCGGCCCGCCAGGCCGCCAGCGCCCCGGCGGGATCGGGCCCCAGCGCGGCGGCCAGGGCCGCCGTCAGCCGCGCTCCGGGCCACCCGGCGACGTCGTCCAGCCGCGCCGCCGCCCAGCCGAACCGGCGGTGGCGGGGCGAGCGGTGACCCACCATCGCGTCCAGCGTGTTGACGGCCCGGAAGCCCGCCAGGCCCGGAACACCGGCCAGCGCGCCCCACACGAGAGCGCCGACGACGGCGTCGGAGGTGTTCTCGGCGACGGACTCCACGACCGCGCGGGCGATGCCCTCCGCGTCCAGCGCCTGCGGGTCGCGGCCGCACAGGTGCGGCAGCCGGGCCCGCGCCGCCTCGACGTCACCGGCCTCCAGGGCGGCGGCGACGGTCCGCGCCTCCCGGGCCAGCGAGGTACCGCCCAGCACGCTCCAGGTGACGGCGGCGCTCAGCGCGACGGCCGCCGGGCTCCCGTGCCGGGCGGGCAGCCGGTGAAGCGCACGGCCGAGCGCGGCGGCGGCGAGGACGACGGATCCGGCGCACAGGGCGGTGTGCGCGGCCCCGGCGGCGCGGTGGTCGCGCCACAGGAGGCGCTCGGCGCGTCCCGCCGCGCGCCCGAAGGCGGCCACGGGGTGGGCGCGGCGCGGATCGGCGAGGAGGGCGTCGCCGAGGAAGCCGAGGACGACCCCGGCACAGGTGCGGCCCATGGCGTCGTCAGCTCGCCGTCGGCACCTGCTCGGTGGGCGGGGCGGAACGGTCCGGAGGGCTGGCGGTGCCGGGCATGCGATGTGTCCTCACTCAGGGTCCGCGCCCTGGCTCGACGTGTCCGGCGACGAGAGTCTCCTGGCTCCCGGATCGACACGTCCCCCGGCCTTCCCGCCGCGCGTGCGGCCGTGGCCTCGGGTGGGGGAGTGCTCCCCGGTGACAGTGGCGGGACCGCGCCGGATTCGCACCGGCTTCCTCCCCTGCCGCCGTTTGGCAACGCGAAGTCCACCACGGCCCGCTGAAGCCGTCAACTCGGCGCTGACCTGCGTCGGAGAGTGTGAGCAGACACACGGCGGAGGGGCACGGACCAGATCCGTGCCCCTCCGCCGTGGTGCGGGCGCGTCGTCGCGTGCCCGGTGCGCGGGCCCTCGACGGCTAGGCCGCGATGGTGTAGATGCCGAGCGCCACGGCGCCGGCGCAGACCGCGTAGGCGGCGTAGGAGCCCACGCGGGCCAGCGTCCCGGTGCCGCCGTCCGCCGTGCGCGCCGAGCCGCCGACGATGCCGAGGGTGAAGACGCCCACGAGGGCGACCGTCGCCACCAGGCTGACGCCGAAGACCTGGCCGAGTGCTGCCCAGTCGATGTCCATCAGACTTGTCCTTGGGGGGTCGTGGTGCGGGGAGCGGGTTCCGTCGCCGTGGGACGGCGTCCGGCGTGCGTCGTCAGACGGCGCTCGGGGTGCGGCGCTCGGCCGCGTTCGGGTCGTCGTCCGACGGGGAGTCACCGCGCTGGGCGCCGGCCGGCGGCGGGCTGACGGCCTGGACGGCGGCGGTCATCACGCCGGAGTCCCCGTCGCCCGCGCCCCGGTCGCCGGGCTCGGCCGACGTGCCGGGCTCGTCGTCGTTGACGTTGGTGTGGTCGACGACGGTGCGGCGGGAGGCGGCCCAGATCGCGGCGGAGGCGGCCACGAAGAGGACGGCCACCACGGTGACGCCCCAGTCGCCCTGGACGGCCAGCAGGGCCGCCAGCGCCGCGACCAGACCGGCCGCCGGGATCGTCAGGCCCCAGGCCGCGAACATGCGGTACGCGGTGTTCCAGCGCACGACGCCGCCCTTGCGGCCGTAGCCCGAGCCCATCACCGAACCGGAGCAGACCTGCGTGGTGGACAGGGAGAAGCCGAGGTGGGAGGAGGCCAGGATGGTGACGGCCGAACTCGTCTGCGCGGCGAAGCCCTGCGGCGGGTGGATGTCGGTGAGGCCGCGGCCCATGGTGCGGATGATGCGCCAGCCGCCCAGGTAGGTGCCGAGGGCGATCGCGATACCGGCCGAGGCGATGACCCACAGCGGCGGGTCGGCGTCCCCCGCGATGACGCCGCCGGAGATCAGGGCCAGCGTCATGACGCCCATGGTCTTCTGCGCGTCGTTCGTGCCGTGCGCCAGCGAGACGAGGGCGGCCGAGGTGATCTGGCCGGTGCGGTAGCCGCGCGAGGTCTTCTCCGGGTCCGCGTTGCGCGCCGCCCGGTAGGTCAGCTTGGTCGCCAGGAAGGCGGCCAGACCGGCGACGACCGGGGCGACGAAGGCGGGGATGAGGATCTTGCTCAGCACGGCGTCACCGTCGACCGCGCCGATCCCGACGGAGGCGACCGTCGCACCGATCAGACCGCCGATGAGTGCCATGGAGGAGCTGGAGGGGATGCCGCCCAGCCAGGTGAGCAGGTTCCACAGGATCGCGCCGACCAGGCCCGCGAAGATCACTTCGGGCCGGATGCCGGCCGTCTCGTCGATGATGCCCTTCGAGATGGTGGTGGCGACCTCGATGGAGAGGAACGCTCCGACGAGATTGAGGATCGCCGACATGGTCACCGCCGCCTTGGGCTTCATGGCCCCGGTGGAGATGGTGGTGGCCATCGCGTTGGCTGTGTCGTGGAAGCCGTTCGTAAAGTCGAACACCAGGGCCGTGACGATCACGATCCCGATCAGCAGCGTGAAGTGTTCCATTCACCCGGCAATCAGTTTGGCGGTCAGGTTGCTCGGTGAACGTAAGGACATCGGGTGAACGGAAGGTGAACTGGGGCGGGCTTCGGGGTGTCCTGCCCCGGCGGGTGCTGGGCGGGTCCTTCGTCCGCCGCGTGAACAGGGGGTTCCGTCGTCGTGAACACTCCGGGGAGACTCCCGTCACACGGCAGGTCAACGCCGGTGCCGGAGCGTGGAGGTGGGAAGGTTCCCCGCCGGAACCGCGGTCCGTCCTCCGGGTGACGTTCCGGCCGCCGTGACCGTTCCGAGACCTGTCCCGCGCCCGCCGACGCCCCGACGCCCGCCGAGGAGTACCGATGCCCGCGCCCTCCCCGCGCCCCCTGCCCGCCGAGGACGCGCCGCCGCACTGGCACGCCCGGTGGCGCGACGTCGTCGCCACCGCACGCCGCACCGCCGACTCCGGGCTGGTCGTCGGCACCTCCGGCAACGTCTCGGCCCGCGTCGGCGACGTCGTCCTGGTGACGCCCAGCGGCATGCCCTACGACCGCCTCACGCCCGCCGACCTCTGCGCCGTCCACCTGGACGGCCGCCCCGCCGCCGGGCACCGCGCGCCCACCAGCGAACTGCCGCTGCACCTGGCCGTCTACCGGGAGACGGACGCCGCCGCCGTCGTGCACACCCACGCCGTCCACGCGACGGCCGCCTCCACGCTCGTGGACGAGCTGCCCGCCGTCCACTACATGGCGGCGGCGCTCGGCGGCCCGGTCCGCGTCGCGCCCTACGCCATCTACGGCACGCCCGAGCTGGCCGACCACCTCCTGACCGCGCTGCGCGGACGCACCGGATGCCTTCTGCGCAACCACGGCACGGTCGTCTACGGCCGCGACCTGGACCAGGCGTACGACCACACCGCCCAGCTGGAGTGGATGTGCCGGGTCTGGCTGGCGGCCGCCGCGGTGCCGGGCCGCGTTCCCGCCGTCCTGTCCGCCGGGGAGCTCGACGCCGTCGCGGCCCGGCTGCGGGGGTACGGCCAGCCGCGCGCGTGAGGGGCGCGCGGCCCGTTCGGACGCCGTCCGCTGGCGACCCCGGGCCGCCCGCCGCACACTGAGCGGGATGCGACCCACAGCCGCGGCCGCCGTCGCCGCCTCCACCACAGTGCTGGGTGCCGGTGCCGCCGTGGCGGCCGGCCGGTACGCGGCAGGTGCCGCCCTCAGGCCCAACGCCGGGGGCCTGCCGCCCGGCTTCGACGGGCCCCCGCTGACCGTCCACGGCACCGCCGCGGGGCAGGTCACCCTCACCCGCTCGCTCGACTCGCTGCTCCCCGGCATCTACGGGCTGACCGGACGCGGCTGCCACGCCGTCGTCGGCAACGTGCTGGAGACCCCGCGGCCGGGCGGCCACGTCGACGGCGGGTCCCCGGACACCGTCGTACGGCGGCTCGTGCGCGTCACCCGGGGCGCGCTGCGGCCCGGCACCCGGGTGCGGCTGACCCCGCAGGTCTACTCCGGCTCCCCGCACGACGCCCTCGGGCTGGACTGCCAGGACGTCCTGGTCCCCGGGGAGCTCGGTCCGCTGCCCGCCTGGTACCTGCCCGGCCCCCGGGAGACCTGGGTGATCGCCGTGCACGGCCTCGGTACGACCAGGGACCACCCGCTGGTGGTGCTGCCGCTGCTGCACCGCATGCAGTTCCCGGTCCTCTCCCTCGGCTACCGGGGCGACCCCGGGGCGCCCGCGCCGCGCGACGGGGCCAACCACTTCGGCGACGCCGAGTGGCGCGACCTGGACGCGGCCCTGCGCTACGCGGTCGGCCGGGGCGCCGCCCGCATCGTGCTCATCGGCTGGTCCACCGGCGCGACCATGGCCCTGTACGCGGCCGCCCGCTCGGCGCTGCGGGCTCACGTCGCGGGCCTGGTGCTGGACTCGCCGGTCCTCGACTGGCGCACCACCGTGCGCGCCCTCGCCGGACGCCGCGTGCCCCGCGCGCTCCTCCCGCTGGCCGTGCGGGCGGCGGAGACGCGTACCGAGGGAGCCCCCGAGCGGCTGGCCGACGCCACCGACCCGGAGCGCCTGACCGAGCCGGTACTGATCCTTCACGGCCCCGGCGACCGCGTCGCCTCCTGGGGCGACTCGATCGACTACGCCGCCGCCCGCCCCGACCTGGTGACCGTCCGGGAGGTGCTGCGCGGTCGGCACGGCGGTGCCTGGAACGCCGACCCGATGGGCTGCGAGGAGGCCCTGCGGCGCTTCCTCACCCCGCTCATGTGAGACCCCCGCGCCCGCCGGGACGTCCTCCTGCGAGCGCGTCGCGGCGCACCCGCCCGGGCCCGCCATGTGGGTGACGTCGACCACGGTTTGGGCTTTTCGGGGCTCAGCAGGAAGACTGCACCCCGTGACGTCCCGTACCCCGCGAGACACCAGGCTGAGCATCGTCCCCGGGCAGGCCCTCGCCTCGGCCCGCCGATCCGTCTCCGTGCGGCGCTCCCGGCCCGCACCGCGTCCTCCGGCCGGGCTGTTGCCCCGCGACCGGCTCGCGCGCCAGGCCCGCGCGGCCCTGGGCGAGGCCGTGCGCCTCGCCCGCTGGGCCGACGGGCGGCCCCTGGACCCCGGACGTGACCTCTCCCCGGCCCTGGACCCCGGGCCGCCCGCCGAGGCCCTGCGCATGCCCCGGGACCAGGTGGCCGTCCAGTGGGACCGGGCGCGACTGGCCGGGCTGGTCGAGCTGCACGCCGGAACCGTGCGGGCCGGCTGGCGGCTGCGCGCCTGGGACCGGGACGACTCGGCCGTGCTGCGCGGCTGGGTCGCCCTCTTCGACGCCTGGTCGCTGGCCTGCCCGGCCCCCGAAAGCGCCGACGCGTCCCTGGTGGGGGACGTCGTCGTCGCCGCCCCCCAACTGCTGTCGGTCATGCACCTCACGTCCGGGCCGATGGCCGAACCGGCCCTGCTGGAGCTGCTGGCCCAGCGCATCGCCGAACTCCACGCCGAGCGCGCCGCGGCCGGCGCCCCGGCCCGTCCCGCGGCCGTCCAGGACCCAGCCGAGCTGACGCCCCTGCTCGGCTGGGTCCTGGACGGCCTCTCCGCCGTCGGCGCCCTCACCCGCTGCCAGACCCCCGGCCAGGAGGACGGGCCCGGCCAGGCCGTGCTGACCCCCCTGGGGGACTGGGCGGTGTGGGTCAAGCTGGAACAGATCTGCGTCGCCGCCCTCAGCCCGGCCGGGAACATCGAGCAGTGCGCCGAGGACATGCTGCGCGGCTGCGCGCGGCTCTCCCCGGGCCCGGCCCGCGCCGAGTACCGCGCCTGGCTCGCGGCCCGTCCGACCGTCCCGGCCGTCGGCGAGCTGCTCACGGCGGCACGCGGCGAGGACGCCCTCGTGCGCGCCCTCGCCTTCGAGGCGCTGCGCGTCGTCGGCGCCCCGGCCGAGCCCGCCGTCCGGGAGGCCGCCGACGAGCCGGCGCTGCGCCCCTACGCGCTGCTGTGGCTCGCGGAGCACGAGGGCGCCGACCCCGAGGACCTGGCCGGTGGCGCCCCCGGCGTCCTCAGCCGGGCGGAGGCCGCCTGGCTGTGGGTGGACACGGCGGCCGCCGTCGCGGACCACGGTGAGAGCCAGCTCCTCGTGGACCACCTGGAATCGGCCGTGCGGGAGACGGTGCCCCGGCTCCTGGAGGAGGTCCGGGCCACCGGCCACCCCCGCACCGTCCAGGTCCTGGTCGCGCTCGCCGCCGCGCATCCCGACCCGGCCCTGGCCCGTGCCGTGCGCCGGGCGGCCTTCCAGGTCCACTCCGGCGGTGCCTGACGGGACGCGGGCGGCGGGAAAAGCGGTTGCGACGCGCCGGTAGACTTCCCGACATGGAAACTCCCCGCACGCATTAGCCGACGACGTACGTCCGCCTGCCGTCCGCCGCGCCCGACGCACGCGCGGCGCCCCGCGGCACGCGTCCCGAAGCCCGCCAGCCCGTACGTACGTCGTCCTGTCCAGGAGTTCTTCCGTGATCACCGTTTCCGACCTCGAGCTGCGCGCCGGCGCCCGCATCCTCATCGAGTCGGCCAGCTTCCGCATCGCCCGCGGCGACCGCATCGGCCTCGTCGGCCGCAACGGCGCCGGCAAGACCACGCTCACCAAGTGCCTGGCCGGCCAGGGGCAGCCGGCCTCGGGCGCCATCACCTCCACCGGCGAGGTCGGCTACCTGCCGCAGGACCCCCGCACCGGCGACCTGGACACCTTCGCCCGCGACCGCGTCCTGTCCGCGCGCGGCCTCGACGTCGTCATCCGCCGCATGCGGGAGAACGAGGAGCGGATGGCGGGCGGCAAGGGCGCCACCCGCGAGCGGGCCATGAAGAAGTACGAGCGCCTGGAGACGGAGTTCCTCACCAAGGGCGGCTACGCCGCCGAGGCCGAGGCCGCGACCATCGCGGCCAGCCTCGGACTGCCCGACCGGGTGCTCGCCCAGCCGCTGCACACGCTCTCCGGCGGCCAGCGGCGCCGCGTCGAGCTGGCCCGCATCCTCTTCTCCGACGCCGACATCCTGCTGCTCGACGAGCCCACCAACCACCTCGACGCCGACTCGATCGTCTGGCTGAGGGACTTCCTCAAGACCTACCGGGGCGGCCTCGTCGTCATCTCCCACGACATCAACCTCGTGGAGACGGTGGTCAACAAGGTGTTCTACCTCGACGCCACCCGCTCGCAGATCGACCAGTACAACATGGGGTGGAAGCAGTACCTCACCCAGCGCGAGGCCGACGAGAAGCGCCGCAGGCGGGAGCGGGCCAACGCCGAGAAGAAGGCCGCCGCGCTCAACACCCAGGCCGACAAGATGCGGGCCAAGGCGACGAAGGCGGTGGCGGCGCAGAACATGGCCCGCCGCGCCGAGAAGCTGCTCCGGGGCCTGGAGGCCGAGCGGCAGAACGACAAGGTGGCCAAGCTCCGCTTCCCGGACCCGGCCCCCTGCGGGAAGACGCCGCTGACGGCCGAGGGGCTGTCCAAGTCCTACGGCTCCCTGGAGATCTTCACCGACGTCAACCTCGCCGTGGACCGCGGCTCGCGCGTCGTCATCCTCGGGCTCAACGGCGCCGGCAAGACGACGCTGCTGCGGCTCCTGGCCGGCGTGGAGGAGCCCGACACGGGCGCGGTGCGCCCCGGGCACGGCCTCAAGCTCGGCTACTACGCCCAGGAGCACGAGACGCTGGACCCCGGGCGCACGGTGCTGGAGAACATGCGCACGGCGGCGCCGGACATGGACCTCGTGCAGATCCGCAAGGTCCTCGGCTCGTTCCTCTTCTCCGGGGACGACGTCGACAAGCCGGCCGGTGTGCTCTCCGGCGGCGAGAAGACGCGGCTGGCGCTGGCCACCCTGGTCGTCTCCTCCGCCAACGTGCTGCTGCTCGACGAGCCCACGAACAACCTCGACCCGGCCAGCCGCGAGGAGATCCTCGGCGCCCTGCGCACGTTCTCCGGCGCGGTGGTGCTGGTCACCCACGACGAGGGCGCCGTCGACGCCCTTCAGCCGGAGAGGATCATCCTCCTGCCGGACGGCGTGGAGGACCTGTGGGGCGCCGACTACGCGGACCTCGTCGCACTGGCATGACCCGCTCCCGTGACGTCGCGCTACCGTTCGGGCGCGGGGCGTCACGGATCGCCCGTCGCCGCGCGGAGCGCGGGTAGACGCATGATCCTTCATCCGAGTGAGGACGGCTCGTATCCCCCGGTCACCCCGCCCTCCGGACGCCGCCGGGCGCTCGCTCGCCCCGTACCCGCGGTGGCGCCGGGGTCGTCGGGGCTGACCTGCCCCTTTGCGCGTCGGCGCCGGTCCTGAGCGGCCTCCGAGCCGCGCTGTCGAGGCCGTCGCGCCCGTCACAGCGGGTGTCCGCCGCGTCAAGCTCATCCCATCGACCTTGCCGAATGGGTGGCCAGAACCGGCGGGAGGGGTGATCATGAGAACTCAGAGCGCACTTCCCACGAGGAGGCACGGGTGACCGAGACTCTGAAGAAGGGCAGCCGGGTGACCGGCACCGCGCGCGAGGAGCTCGCGGCGGACCTGAAGAAGAAATACGACTCAGGCGCGAGCATCCGGGCGCTGGCCGAGGAAACCGGCCGGTCCTACGGGTTCGTGCACCGCATGCTCAGCGAGGCCGGAGTGACCCTGCGCGGTCGCGGCGGTGCCACGCGGGGCAAGAAGGCCGGCTGACCACCCGTTCCCGGAGCGGGTGGGACGCATCCTTCGGCGGCCCACCCGGCCGATCCTCGGACCGGCCGGGTGGTTACTCTGCAGTCACTTCACTGCGGCAAGCCACCGGAGGACGCGATGACCCTGCTCGACCAGGACGGTGTGCGACTCACCGTCGACCCGGAGAACGACGGCGCCGTGGCCACGGTCACGCTGGCCAACCCGGACAAGCGCAACGCCCAGTCCCCGGCGATGTGGCGCGCGCTGGCGGCGGCGGGCCGGGAGCTGCCGGGCAGCGTGCGGGTCTGCGTGCTGCGCGGCGAGGGCCGGTCGTTCTCCGCCGGGCTGGACCGGCGGGCCTTCACGCCCGAGGGCTTCGAGGGCGAGCCCTCGTTCCTGGACCTGGCCCGGGGCCCAGCCGCCGACATGGACGCCGTCATCGCCGAGTACCAGGAGGCGTTCACCTGGTGGCGCCGGCCGGACGTCGTCACCATCGCCGCCGTCCAGGGGCACGCCATCGGCGCGGGCTTCCAACTGGCCCTCGCCTGTGACCTGCGGGTCTGTGCGGACGACGCCCAGTTCGCCATGCGCGAGACGAGCCTCGGCCTCGTCCCCGACCTGACGGGCACCCACCCGCTGGTCAACCTGGTGGGGTACGCCCGCGCCCTGGAGATCTGCGCCACCGGCCGCTTCGTCCACGCCCAGGAGGCCGAACGCTGCGGGCTGGCCAACCTCACCGTGCCGCGGGCCGAGTTGGCGGCGGCGACCGCCGACCTCGCCGCCGCCCTGGTCGCCGCCCCGCGCGACGCGGTGATCGAGACGAAGGCGCTGCTC
This sequence comes from Streptomyces chumphonensis, assembly GCF_014779715.1. GTDB lineage: Bacteria > Actinomycetota > Actinomycetes > Streptomycetales > Streptomycetaceae > Streptomyces > Streptomyces chumphonensis. The sequence goes on along the minus strand of NZ_JACXYU010000001.1, from coordinate 101,422 downwards.
CAGGGCGCACTCCAGCGGGACTACGAGGAGCAGCGCGTGGCCGAACGGGCCGCCCAGGGCCGACGGCTGCACGCGCTCGCCGGGCTCGGCGAGTAGGCACGGCCGGGCTCGGCGCGTGGGCACGGCCGGGCTCGCGCAGGGCCGCAGCACACCGAACGGGTGAGTACGGGGCCGGAAATCGGACTCATGCCCACCCGTTCGGCCGTGCAACGGGTGGGTACCCGTCTGGGTCAGACCTAGGGTGAGTCGCGGAGTGGGGCAGGCCTCTCCGCCTCCCAGCAGCCTGATCGGAAAGGGATGAAGGCGATGACCGAGACGACATCCGCCGCGGCCAAGGACACCGGCCAGGCAGGGCGTTCCCAGGGCGCCAACCGGGGCGGCGGCGACCCGGCCGGCCGGGGGAGGACGACCATCGCCGACGGAGTGGTGGCCAAGATCGCCGGCATGGCCACGCGGGACGTCGACGGCGTCCACGCGATGGGCGGCGGGATGGCCCGCACCTTCGGCGCCGTACGGGACCGCGTCCCCGGTGGCGGCCGCTCCGTGACGCGCGGCGTCAAGGCGGAGGTGGGGGAGGTGCAGGCGGCCCTCGACCTGGAGATCGTGGTGGAGTACGGCGTCTCCATCTCCGATGTCGCCGCCGACGTGCGCACCAGCGTCGTGGAAGCCGTCGAACGCATGACCGGGCTGGAAGTGGTGGAGGTCAACATCGCCGTCAGCGACGTCAAGCTCCCCGACGAGCCGGACGAGGACGAGGAAGAGGAACAGCCCAGGTTGCGGTAGACCGGGGTGGGGTGGCCGGGCCCGCCGCGGGGAAGACCCGCGAGGAGGGCGGTGACCCGGTGAGGTCCGGGCGGAGCGATGCAAGGAGCGCAGGATGAGTATGGCGGTCGTCGGCTTGGTCACCGGAATGGCGCTGGGCTTCGCCGGCTATTTCGGCGGGTTCGGAGCCTTTCTGCTCGTGGCGGCGCTGGGCGCCGTGGGATTCGTCATCGGCAGGTTCGCCGACGGTGACCTGGACCCGGGGGAGTTCTTCGGTGCCCGGGGCCGCAGCGATCGTCGGCGGTGAGCCGTGGCGCTCGAACCCGTCCCCGCCGCCGAGCGCGGGGCCACGCGGATCGCGGACAAGGTGATCGCCAAGATCGCCGTCCAGGCCGCCCACGAGGCTCTGCGCGGCCCGGACGACACGGCCGGCACCGGCCGTCCGGTGCCGGCCGCCCCCGACGGCGGCGCCCCGGAGGCTCACGTGCCGCCCGGGGGCCCGGCCGCGGCCCCGGCCGAGCTGCCCGCGCCCGGGAGTCGGGCCCGTGACGCCTCGGTGTCCTCCCGCTCCCGCTCCCGCCGGGCCGGTGAGCCGGACACCGCCCGGCTGCGGGTGTCCGTCGAGCTCGGGTACCCGAGCGACATCGGCGCCCAGTGCCGCGCGGTGCGCCGCCGGGTGGTGGTCCGGGTGCGGGAGCTGGCCGGTTTCGCGGTGCGGGAGGTGGCCGTCGACGTCGAGCGGCTCAACACCCCGCACCTGGGCGGCGACCGGGCGGGGAGGGTGCAGTGACCGACGAGTCCCCCGGCGCACCCCGCACCCTCGACCCCCCGCCCGCCGACCGCGACGTCACGGGCCCGCCCGGCGCGGCGGGGGGCGCGGCGGAGCCGGAACCGGGCTCGGGTCGGCGCGGCCGGTTCTGGTCGGTACGCCGACTGCCCTCGGTCCTGGTCGCCCTCGTGCTGCTCTTCGGCGTCGGCTTCCTCCTGTACGACCTGATCGCCGTCCGGGCCGGCCGCGAGGCCGCCGACTGGCGCACCGGACTCGCTGACGAACTGGCCACCCGCCAGCTCGGCGACGCCTGGACGATCGCCGGTGCGGCTCTCGTCGCGGCGCTGGGCCTGTGGCTGCTGCTCCTGGCCCTCACCCCGGGGCTGCGGGCCCTGCTGACCATGCACGGGGCGCCGGGCCTGCGGGCCGGGCTCGACCGGGGGACCGCCGCCGGGGTGCTGCGTGAGCAGGCGGTCCAGGTGCCGGGCGTGCGCAGCGCCAAGGTCCGGGTCCGCCGCCGCAGGGCCCGGGTGCGGGCGGTCGCCCACTTCCGGGAGGTCGAGGAGGTCCGCACGGACCTGACCGGCGTCCTGGCCGACACCCTGGCCGATCTGGGACTGGCGCGGCAGCCCCGGCTGTCGGTCCACGTCCGCCGCCCGGACCACCACTGACCCACGCTGAAGGTGCACCGATGCTGAGAACCGTCAACCGGGTGCTGCTGGCGCTCACCGGCCTGGCGCTGCTGGGTCTCGGGGCGGCCGGCCTCGCGGGCGGCACCGACCTCTTCCGCCGCCTCGACGTCACGCCGCCCGACGGCTACTCCTGGCGCAACCCCGACGAGGTCCTCCTCACCCGGGAGGACCGCACCCAGTGGACCGACGAGAGCTGGTGGTGGCCCGTCGTCCTCTCCGTCCTCGGCGTGCTGCTGGTCGTGGCGTTGTGGTGGCTGATCGCCCAGCTGCGCTCCCGGCGCGTCGCGGCCGTCCTGGTGGACAGCGGCGACGGCGCGGGGGCGGCGGTGCGCGGGTCGGCGCTGGCCGACGTCATCGCGGCGGAGACGGAGGAGCTGCCCGGCGTGCGCGGCGCCCGTACCCGCCTGGTGGGGCGGCGGCGGGCGCCGAGGGCCCGCGTCGGGGTCCTGGTGGGCGCCGACGCGCGCCCGGCCGGCCTCGTCCGCGCGCTGCACCGGGGGCCGCTGGAACACGCCCGGGCCTCGGCCGGGCTGGAGTCGCTGCCCGCCGAGGCGCGGCTGCGCGGAGCGCGGGGCCGCCCCGAACGCCTGACCTGAGCCCGGCTCCCGCCCGTTCCCCGTGCGGGCCGCTCAGAAGCGGTGCTGGGCGCCGCCGTCCACCGGCAGCATCGTGCCGGTGAGGTAGGACGCGGCGGGGGAGAGCAGGAACGCCGCCGCCTTCCCGAACTCCTCCGGCGTGCCGTAGCGGCCCAGCGGGATCGCCGCGCAGTTGCGGGCGCGGGAGGCGTCGGCGTCCCCGGACAGCGCGTCGAGCTCCCGGACGCGGTCGGTGTCGATGCGCGAGGGCAGCAGCCCCACCACCCGGATGCCGCGCGGCCCGAGCTCCAGCGACAGCGACTTGGCGAAACCCGCGAGCCCCGGCCGCAGCCCGTTGGAGATCGTCAGGCCGGGGATCGGCTCGGCCACCGAACCGGAGAGCACGAAACCGATCACCCCGCCCTCCGCAAGCCGCGCGGCGGCTGCCCGGGCCGTCCGCACCGCGCCGAGGAACACCGCGTCGAAGGCGGTCCGCCACTGTTCGTCGGTCGCCGTCTCGGCGCCGCCGGCCGGGGGGCCGCCGACGCTGACGAGGACACCGTCGAGGCGGCCGAAGTGCGTGAAGGCGGCGTCCACCAGCCGTTCGGCGGCAGCCGGGTCGGCGTTGTCGGCGGCCATGCCGACGGCCGACGGCCCGAGCCGCCGCGCCGCCGCCTCGGCCGTCTCCCGCTCCCGCCCGGTGACCAGTACGCGTGCCCCGTCGGCGGTGAGCTGCCGCGCGGTGGCGAAACCGAGTCCGCGCGTGCCGCCGGTGACGAGGTACGCCGTGTCCTTGAGCCCGAGATCCATGGGCGTCAGTCTGCCGTGCCCGCCCCGGCGGCCGTGCGGGCGGGGGTCCTGGCGGGCGCGTCACGCCGGTCGGCGGGCACGTCGCGTCCCGGCCCGTCCGCCGTCGGCCCGGCAGCGGCGGCCCGCCGGTCCCGCAGCTCCCGCCGCAGCAGCACGACCCACCCCACGGGGACGGCGGCGGTGAACAGCCACCACTGGACGGCGTAGGCCATGTGCGCGCCGATGCCGCTTTGGTCGGGCTCGGGGACCTGCTGGGCGAGCTCGTCCGGCGCGGGCCGCGGCGCCGTGTCCGTCAGCTCCACGAACCCGCCCAGCACCGGCCGGCCCAGTTCCTTCTCCCGGTCCGCGCTGTTGATGAGCATGACCTGGCGGTCCGGCAGGCCCTCGCGGACCTTGATGCCCGTCGCCTCCGTCGTCTCGTCGCGCATCAGGCGTCCGGTGAGGGTGACCGTGCCCCCGGGGGCGTCCGGGACCTCGGGGAACGTCCGCTGGTCGCCGCTGCCGGGCACCCAGCCCCGGTTCACCAGCAGCGCGGTGCCGTCCGCGCGGATCAGCGGCGTGAGCACGAAGTAGCCCACCTCGCGGCCGTCGGCGGCGGTGCGGCGGCGCACGACGACCTCGTGCCCGGTGTCGTAGACCCCGCTCGCCGTCACCCGGCGGAAGCGGTCCTCGGCGGCGGGCTGCCGCTCCGTACCGGTCAGCTCCGTGACGGGTACCGGGTCGGCGGCGAGGCTGTCGGCGATCAGCTCGTTGTGCGCGACGCGGTCCTGGTGCCGGTGCAGCTGCCAGAAGCCGAGCTGCACCATGACCGGCATCAGCGCGAGGCCGAGGAGGGTGAGGATCACCCACTGGCGGGACAACAGGAAGCGGTACACGACCATCGACGGTACCGCGCCGCGCTCAGCTCCCGGGCGCTGGGGCCACGTCCCGCAGAAGCTGGGTGAAGGCCGCCTCGTCGAGGATCGGGGTGCCGAACGAGCGGGCGCGGTTCACCTTGCCGGTGGGTGAGGAGGGGTCGTTCGTCACCAGCAGGCTCGTGAGCCGCGACACGCTCGTGGCGATGTGCAGGCCCGCCTCGATGGCGCGGTCCTCCAGCAGCTCCCGTTCGGTCTGGGTGTCCCCGGAGATGGCCACCCGCATGCCCTGGACGAGGGTGCCGCCGGGGCGGTAGCGGCCGGGGTTCGGGTAGGGGCAGGCCGGCCGCCTGCGCGAGGGCCGCCACGTCGCCGCCGCGAAGGGGCGGGCGCCGCCCTGGCCGCCGGGGCCGCCGTACGGCGCGGCGGACCACTCCGTCAGCGGGGTGCAGGACAGCAGCGGCAGCCGCACGCCGCCCGCCGCCGCCAGCCGCAGACTCGGGCGGAACGTCTCCGCCAGCACGCGGGCGTCGTCCAGCGCGTGGTGGGCGCGCTGCTGGACGACGCCGTAGTGCGCCGCCAGCGACTCCAGCTTGTGGTTGGCCAGCGGGAGGCCGAGGGACTTGGACAGCGCGATGGTGCACAGCCGCTGCCGTACGGGCGGCTCGCGGTCGGTGCGGGCGAACTCGCGGGCGATCATCGTCCAGTCGAACATGGCGTTGTGGGCGACCAGGACACGGCCGTCGAGCCGCCGCCCGAACTCCTCGGCGACCTCCCCGAAGAGGGGGGCGTCCGCCAGCACCGCGCTCGTGAGCCCGTGGATCCAGGTGGGCCCCGGATCGCGCTGCGGGTTGACCGTGGAGTACCAGTGGTCCTCCACCTCGCCCCGGGCGTCGAGCTGGTAGACGGCGGCCGACACGATCCTGTCCTCGCGGGACAGCCCGGTCGTCTCCACGTCCACCACGGCGTATCCGGCGGGGTAGTCCGACGGCCAGCCGGACCCCGCGGGCTGCTGTGCGGGGATCCGCGGTGCGCCGGGCGCTGACTGAGTCCGGTTCCCCGGTGCCGTCTGATCTTCGAGCATGGTCACAGAGGATACGGGTCCCGACTGACATCGCCCACCGTGCGCCCGGACAAGCCCGGCCGTGCGCAAGGGCTTTGACGCCGGTTCGGTTTGCCGCTCTAGCGCCTGCTTCGTCCGGCTTGTCCCCCCCCCGGTCCGTCCGCTCCGGAAACACCGCGCGGCCGGACCCCGGGCGGGGTCCGGCCGCGGGCTCGCCGGGGGCGCCTCGGTCGAGGCGGGCCGTCCGGCGCCGTCAGGTCACTTCACGGCGGCGAGGGCGTCGACGATGCCGTAGCCGTAGAAGCTGTTGATGTGCTGGGTGCCGGTGCAGGAGGCGGCCCAGCGCCCGTCCCCGCTGGGGTCGAACTCTCCCTCGGGGCAGGGGGTGCTGACGGCCTGCGCCTTCAGCCGCCAGGCCAGCTCCTGCGGGGTGACGTGCGGGTCCTCGCTCTTGATGAGCGCGGCGACGCCCGCGACGTACGGTCCGGCCATCGAGGTGCCCTGGAGGAACGCGTACTCCCCGTCCGGCATGGTCGACAGGACCCCGCCGTTCTTGGCCGGGGCGTCCGGGATCTGGTAGCGGGCGTCACCGCCGGGCGCGGCGATGTCGATCTCGCCCAGGCCGTGGTTGGAGAAGTAGGACTTGACGCCGTGTGAGCCGGTGGAGGCGACCGAGGTCACGCCCGGCAGCTGGGTGGGCATGTCCGGGCACACGCTCGGGTCCACGGTCCGCTCGACGGGGGTGGTGTCGTTCGGGCTGGAGGTGTCGGTGAGTTCGTCGGCGGCCAGGTCCATGTTGGAGTTGCCCGAGGAGGTGACGTGGGCGACGCCCTCACGCGTGGCGTACGCCATCGCCCGGGTCACGGCCTCGACGAGGGCGCCCTGGTCCTCGTCGTCGCGGCAGGCGAACAGCCACGGGTCGATGTAGTAGCTGTTGTTGGTGATCTCGACGCCGGTCTCGGCGGCGAACATGAAGGCGCACACGACGGCCTCGGTGTAGAAGAGGCTCGTGCCGGGCTCGCTCACCTTGATGGAGGAGACCTGGACGCCCGGGGCGGCTCCGGCCACGCCGATGCCGTTGCGGGGGGCGGCCACGATGCCGGCCACGTGCGTGCCGTGGTAGCTGCCGTCCACGTACGGGCGCCAGGCTCCCGCGCTGGTGTCGGCGACGCCGCCGACGCAGTTGGCGGACTGGGCGGCGGAGAAGTTCGGGGCGAGGTCGGGGTGGGTGTCGTCGACGCCGGTGTCGATGACGGCGACGGTCACGTCGCGGCTGCCCTCACTGATGCGGTGCGCCTCGTCGGCCTTGATCTGGGGCAGCGGCCACTGCAGCGACTCCAGCGGCTCGTTCGTCGCGCCGTCGGCCTGGGCCGCGCGGAAGCCGTCCTTGGGCGGCTTGACGTACTCCGGCTCGCCGACGTCCGTCGTCGCCGCCGGGGTGAGCGGCGCGGTGCGCGTCGCCCCCGCCGATTCGATGCCCCGCTTGGCGCGCATCTCGTTGCCGAAGTCCGGGTCGTCGGAGTGGGCGACGACGACGCCGATCTCCTCGTAGGCCGTGACGACGGTGCCGCCCGCCTTCTTGACGGCCTTCTTGGCCTTCTTGACCGCCTTCTTCGACGCGTCGGTGTTGAGCACGTACGACAGCGTCGGGCCCTCCTCTGCGGCGGGCTTCCCCTTCGCGAGCGCCGTGGCCGCGCCGGGCATCAGCCCGAGCGAGACGGTCAGGGCCACGCCTGCGGGTACCGCGAGCAGGCGGCGCCGTCTGGACAGGGGGCTCAATGCCATGGGGTCTCCATGTGGTCGGGGGGTGGACTTGGGGGTCGTGCTTCCCGGGCCCTCGTGGTTCCGGGCCGTTCCGGGCCCCTTGGGCCGTACGGGTCCTCTGGGTCCGTGCGGCGGCGTCGGACGGTGGCGTGGCGCGCCGCCGGGCGCTGGGCGTCCGGGCACGGCGCGTCAACCCGCCGTCCGGTAAACGGGGTTGGCCGTCCGGGGGTCGGAGGGAAGCTATCGCCGCCCGACGTCGAACGGCAATGATGAGTCAGATATACATCAGAAATTAACAGAGGGTGGTCATATCGTCACTTCAACGATCTGTTGAATGGTGGCGGGCTCGCGTACGCTGCCCAGCAAGGCTTCAACCGTGGGAGGACTGGCGCGCATGCTCATCGACACGTTCGGCCGGGTCGCCACCGACCTGCGGGTCTCGCTGACCGACCGCTGCAACCTGCGCTGCACCTACTGCATGCCCGAGGAGGGACTGCAGTGGCTCGCCAAACCCGAGCTCCTCACCGACGACGAGATCGTCCGCCTCGTGCACATCGCCGTCACGGAGCTGGGCGTGGAGGAGGTCCGCTTCACCGGCGGGGAGCCGCTGCTGCGCCCCGGGCTGGTGTCCGTCGTGGAGCGCTGCGCGTCCCTGGAACCACGGCCGCGGCTCTCGTTGACCACCAACGGCATCGGCCTGGAGCGCACCGCGACCGCCCTGAGGGACGCCGGCCTCGACCGCGTCAACGTCTCCCTGGACACCCTCGACCCCGAGGTGTTCCAGCGGATGACCCGCCGCAAGCGCCACGCCGACGTGCTGCGCGGCCTGGCCGCCGCCCGCACCGCCGGGCTCACGCCCGTCAAGGTCAACGCCGTCCTGATGCCCGGCCTCAACGACGCCGAGGCGCCCGACCTGCTCGCCTGGGCGCTCGAGAACGACTACGAGCTGCGGTTCATCGAGCAGATGCCGCTGGACGCCCAGCACGGCTGGAAGCGCGAGGGCATGATCACGGCCGGGGACATCCTCGCCTCCCTGCGCACCCGCTTCACCCTCACCGCCGAGGGGGAGGACGAGCGCGGCTCCGCGCCCGCCGAGCGCTGGCTGGTGGACGGCGGCCCGCAGCGGGTCGGGGTCATCGCCTCCGTCACCCGGCCCTTCTGCCGGGCCTGCGACCGCACCCGGCTGACGGCCGACGGGCAGGTCCGCACCTGCCTGTTCGCCACCGAGGAGTCCGACCTGCGGGGCGCGATGCGCTCGGGCGCGGACGACGCCACGGTCGCCGGGCTCTGGCGCACCGCGATGTGGGGCAAGAAGGCGGGCGCCGGCATCGACGACCCGTCCTTCATCCAGCCGGACCGCCCGATGTCAGCGATCGGCGGCTGATCCGGCGCCGCCCTCCGGCCCGGCCGGGCCCCCCGGCCCGCCCGGCGCCTCCCAGTCCGTCAGCGCCACCACGTCCTTGAGGAAGCCGCGCACGCCGAGGAAATGCGCCAGGTGTTCGCGGTGCTCCTCGCACGCCAGCCACGTCTTGCGCCGCTCCGGGGTGTGCAGTTTGGGGTTGTTCCAGGCCAGCACCCACACGGCCGGTGCCCGGCACCCCTTGGCGGAACAGATCGGCGTCGCATCCTCGGTCACCCGCCCATCCAAGCATGTGACCTGCGGACATGACGACGCCGGGCAGCCACGGGGGGAGCTGCCCGGCGTCGATCGTCGCTCCGACGGGGGATACGGAGCGCCTAGGAAGTATGGCACGCAGGGAACGCCCGCGTGACCCGAACGGCCATGATGGGGCCGAGCCGGTGCCGAGCCTTCGCCCCGGCGCCCGTCAGCCGTGGGCCGAGTGCCGCCGGGACCCCGAAGTGGCGTCCGGTGCCGACGTGGCACCGGGTGCCGTGAACCTCGCGGAGCCGGTTCCCGCGCCGCCCGGGGCGGGAGGTCGCTCACCGGCCGTCTCGACGTGCGAGGGCGCCAACGCCGCCCGCTCGGGCGGGACGTCGAACGTCGACGGCAGCCCCGGGGCGTTCTCCCGTCCCGCGTTGGCGACGACGACCGCCACGTACGGCAGCACCCCGCCCAGGACCAGCGTCACCACCGCCAGCGGGACCCACACGTTCCACAGCAGCACCGTCAGCACCACGGAGAGCGTCCGGATCAGCATGGAGATCACATAGCGCCGCTGGCGCCGGCGCACGTCGTCCGTCAGGCCCTGCCGTGCCCCGGTGATCCGGTACACCTCGGGGCCGTGCTGCTTCCGCGTCACCCTGAACCACCCGCTCGCCCGCCGTTCCCGGCGTATCCGTGGATATCGCCCGACGCCTCCACGGTACGCCCACCCGCCGAGCCGCCCCGCCCCGGGGCCCGGCCGCCCGCCCTCACCCGTTCGGGTCAGCAGCGGATGAGCACGGCGGAGTTCTGTGGGCAGCCTGGAGGTCGCACGTCCACACGCCCGCCGCACGAGGAGGCGACATGAGTTGGTTGTGGGCAATCATCGTGGGACTGGTCCTGGGAGTCCTGGCCCGGGCGATCCTCCCCGGCAAGCAGGACATCCCCATCTGGCTGACGATCATCTTCGGCATCATCGGCAGCCTGCTCGGCAACGCGGTGGCGGGGTGGATGGGCGTCGACGACACCGACGGCATCGACTGGATCCGGCACCTGCTGCAACTCGCCGGCGCCGTCCTGATCGTCGCCCTCGGAGCGCCCCTGTGGGCGTCCGTCAGGCGGGGGAAACGCTCCCATTCCCGGTAGCGCGCCACCGTCGCCGGTCGGACCGGGTGGGGCGCCGGACGGAACCCCTCGAAGCGGGTCCGTCCGGCGCCCCACGTCCGCTACAGCCCGCTCACCCCGGCGACCTTCCGGCCCGCCTTCAGGTACACCGAGCCCCGCACGTCCAGCTCGGCCAGCTTCTCGGCCGCCACCTCGGCCAGCGGACGCAGCGCCTCGCCCTCGGTGAGGACGACCGCCCGCTGCTCGCCGCCGTCCGCCGGCTCGACGACCATCCGCAGTCCGTTCTGCTTGGCGATCCGCCGGGCGGCGGAGGCGCTGGGCGTGAACCGCAGCACCTTGGTGAGCACGGCCGCGATGCCCTCGCCGCCGTGCTCGGCGACGTCCACCACCGGCAGGGTCTCCACGTCGGTGAAGGACTTCTTCGAGAACTGGGCGACGAACCCGGCGCGCGCCGCCATCGCCGCCTCCTGCCCGTGGAGCGCCGAGACGACCTCGCCCGCCAGGACCTTCTTCAGGTCCATCGGGTGCAGGGAGCGCTCCTCGATCCGCGCCGAGACGACGTCGAGCTCGGCGTCCGTCCACTCCGTCCAGGCCCGCAGGTACGGGACCATCAGCCGGTCGGGGATGGACATGATCTTGCCGAACACGTCGTCGGGCCGCGCGGTGAGGGCGATGTAGTTGCCCTTGGACTTCGACATCTTCGCGCCCGAGCCGTCCGTGCCCTCGATGAGCGGCATGGCGGCGATGAGCTGCGGCTGCTGACCGTAGATCTCCATCACCCGCCGGCCCATCTGCATGTTCAGCAGCTGGTCCACACCGCCCAGCTCGAGGTCGCAGTGCAGCTCGGCCGAGTCGATCGCCATCGCGACCGGGTAGATCAGCTCGGACATCGTCAGCCCCGACCCGGCGGCCAGCCGGTTGCGGAAGTCCTCCCGCTGGAGCAGCTGCGAGGCCGGGACCTGCGCGAGGATGCCGATCAGCCGCGGGAGGGTGATGCCGGCCAGCCACTCGCTGTTGTGCACGAAGCGGACCCGATCGAAGTCGAAGAACGGCCGCACCTGCTCCCGGTAGGTGGAGAGGTTGCGGGCGATGTCCTCGTCCGTGAGCGGGGGCCGCTCCGCCGTCCGGCCCGAGGGGTCGCCGATCTTGGCGGTGATGTCGCCGATCAGCACCGTCACGTCGTGGCCCATCCGCTGGAAGCGGCTGAGCACGATGAACGGCACCGCGTGCCCGAGGTGCACCTCCGCGCCCGTCGGGTCGATGCCGAGCTTGACGTGCAGTCCCCGGCCCTCGGCCCGCCGCGCCTCGATCTGCTCGGCCAGCTTCTCCGCACCCGGCAGCAGCTCCACCGAGCGCGAGGCGATCAGCTCCGCCTGGTCCTTCGCCGGGAGGTCGGCGAGGTCCATATAACGCCGCGAGCCCGTCTCGGTGAGCAGCTGCTCCACCGTGGCGTCGGAGGAGAGGTCCTGCGCGAGCAGCGCGGTAGCGCGCCGCACGGAATCGCCGAGGCGTGTCACGTTGCGTCCAAAGGATCGGGGAACGGATGGGTCGGGGAAGAGTCTATGCCGGTCACACCCCCTGGCTCACCGAGCTCATGTTGAAGTCCGGCACGCGCAGGGCCGGCATCGCCGCCCGGGTGAAGTAGTCCGACCACTCGCGCGGCAGGGTGCGCTCCGTGCGCCCCGCCTCGGTGGCGCGGCCCAGCAGCCCCACCGGCGACTCGTTGAAGCGGAAGTTGTTCACCGCCGCCGTCACCTCGCCGCCCTCCACCAGGTAGACGCCGTCCCGGGTGAGCCCCGTGAGCAGCAGCGTCGCCGGGTCGACCTCGCGGATGTACCACAGGCAGGTCAGCAGCAGCGCGGGCCGGTCGTGGCCGGAGGCGGCGACCATCTCCTCCAGGGAGCGCTCGCCGCCGCCGTCCAGGACGAGGTTGTCCACCGGCGGCGTCAGCGGCAGCCCGGTCAGCCCGGCGGAGTGCCGCGTGGTGAGGAGGTGGCTCAGCGTGCCCTCGCGCAGCCAGTCGGTGGCCGTCAGCGGCAGCCCGTTGTCGAAGACGGACGCGTCGTCCCCCGAGGCGTGGCTGACGACGAACGGCGCCGCCTCCAGTCCCGGGTGGCCCGGGTCGCTGCGCAGCGTGAGGGGCAGCCCGGCCAGCCGCTCGCCGACGCGCGTCCCGCCGCCCGGTGTGCTGAAGACGCTGCGCCCCTCGGCGGCGTCCCGCGCCCCGGAGGACCACAGCTGGTAGATCATCAGGTCGGCCACGGCCGTCGGCGGCAGCAGCGTCTCGTACCGTCCGGCGGGCAGCTCCACCCGCCGCCGCGACCAGGCCAGCCGCCGTGTCAGCTCCGCGTCCAGCTCGGCCGGGTCGACGTCCCGGAAGTCACGGGTCGCGCGTCCGGTCCAGGCGCTGTGCTCGTCGGTCTTCGCGTTCAGCTCCAGCGTCCCGGTGGGCTGGTCGTGCCGCAGCCGCAGCCCGGTGGAGCTGCCGAGGTAGGTGGAGACGACGCCGTGGTGGGCGAACCCGTACAGCTTCCGGCCGCCCGCGCGGGCCGCCGCGAAGCACGCGCCGAGCGCCGGGGCGAAGTCCTCGAACACCTCCGCGGAGGTCTCGGCCGCCGGAGCGGTGAAGTCCGCCGACGCCGCGACGCCGGAGACCAGCGGCTGGGCGTCCTCGGCCGGCCCCGCCGTGCGCGCGGCCTCCTCCGCCGCCCGGACCAGCGGCTCCAGGTCGGCCTCCGTCACCCCCGCCCGCGAGACGACACCGGAGGCCGTGCCCCGCCCGCCGTCGGCCGTCGCGACGACGGTGACGCCGCGCCCGCGCGTGACGCCGTTGGTCGTCAGCGCGTTCCCGGCCCAGCGCAGGTTCGCCGACGACTCCTCCTCGGCGATGACCACGCACCCGTCGGTCCGTGACAGGGCCAGGGCGCGCTCGACGATCTCGTGCGGTGCGGTGGGCTTGCTCATCGGCCGGCCTCCTGGGTGGTGTTGAGGATGTTGACGCCGCGGAAGAGCGCGGACGGGCAGCCGTGCGACACGGCGGCGACCTGGCCCGGCTGGGCCTTGCCGCAGTTGAACGCCCCCGCGAGCAGGTACGTCCGCGGCCCGCCGACCGCCTCCATCGAGCCCCAGAAGTCCGTCGTGGTGGCCTGGTACGCCACGTCCCGCAGCTGCCCGGCGAGCCGGCCGTTCTCGATGCGGAAGAAGCGCTGCCCCGTGAACTGGAAGTTGTAGCGCTGCATGTCGATCGACCACGACCGGTCCCCGACGACGTAGATGCCCCGCTCCACCCCGGCGATCAGCTCCTCGGTGGACGGTCCGTCCGGCGCGGGCCGCAGCGAGACGTTCGCCATGCGCTGCACCGGCACGTGCGCGGGGGAGTCGGCGAAGGCGCAGCCGTTGGAGCGCCCCAGCCCCGTCAGCCGCGCGATGCGCCGGTCCAGCTGGTAGCCGACGAGCACCCCGTCCCGGACGAGGTCCCAGGACTGCGTCTCCACGCCCTCGTCGTCGTACCCGATGGTGGCGAGCCCGTGCTCGGCCGTGCGGTCACCGGTGACGTTCATGGCGGGCGAGCCGTACTCCAGGGTGCCCAGCCGGTCGAAGGTGGCGAACGAGGTGCCCGCGTAGGCGGCCTCGTAGCCCAGCGCCCGGTCCAGCTCCGTCGCGTGCCCGACCGACTCGTGGATCGTCAGCCACAGGTTCGTCGGGTCCACCACCAGGTCGTAGGCGCCCGCCTCGACGCTCGGCGCCGCCATCTTCTCCGCCAGCAGTCCCGGCAGCACGGCCAGCTCCGCGTCCCAGTCCCAGCCGGTGCCCGTCAGGTACTCCCAACCGCGTCCCACCGGCGGGGCGACGGTGCGCATCGAGTCGAACTCGCCGGACTCCGCCACCGCCACCGCCGTCAGCTGCGGATGCACCCGCACCCGCTGCTGGGTCGTCGTCGTGCCCGCCGTGTCGGCGTAGAACTTGTTCTCCTGCACCGCGAGCAGCGCGGCGTCCACGTGCGCGACGCCCTCGGCGGCCAGCAGCCGCTCGCTCCACTCGCGCAGCAGTCCCGTCTTCTCCTCGTCGGGGACGTCGAAGGGGTTCACCTCGTAGGAGGAGATCCACGTCCGCTCCCCGTGCCCCGGCTCGTCCGCGAGCTCCACCCACTCGTCCGAGCCGGCCGCCCGGATCACCCGCGCCGACAGCTTGGCCATCGACACCGCCCGGGCGGCCACCCGCGCGGCCGCCTCCATCGTCATGTCGACACCGGCGGCGAAGCCCCACGCCCCGCCGTGCACCACCCGCACCGCGTATCCCGCGTCCGTGGTGTCCGAGGAGCCCGAGAGCCGGGCGTCCCGCAGCCGCCAGTCCGCGCTGCGCACCCGCTCGCACCGGAAGTCGGCGTGGTCGGCGCCGAGCGCCCTGGCCCGGGCCAGGGCGGCGTCCGCCAGCTGTCGCAGCGGCAACGCCGCGAAGGTCTCGTCGATCGATCGTGGCACAGCAGTCCTCCCGAGGTCGCACGCCGATCATGCCCTGCCCCCGCCGCGATTCCCACCGGGTTCCGGGCCACCGGCGGGGCGGACCGCGGGTTCTGTAGGAAGTCCACAGGGGTGTGCCGGGGGCCCTGTGGGCGCCCGAGTCCGTGCCGCGTCGGCGGGACCGATAGTTTGCATGGTGCACGGCCCGACCCGGCAGGACCGGGCCGCGACCACGCGACGGACACGACGCACAGCTCGACAGATTGGAAGGGTGGTCCCTTGAGCCGCTCGGTTCTCGTCACCGGAGGAAACCGCGGCATCGGCCTCGCCATCGCCCGCGCACTCGCGGACGCCGGCGACCAGGTCGCCATCACCTACCGGTCGGGCGAGCCGCCGGCCGGGTTCCTCGCGGTCAAGTGCGACATCACCGACCCCGAGCAGGTGGAGCAGGCCTACAAGGAGATCGAGGAGAAGCAGGGCCGGGTGGAGGTGCTGGTGGCCAACGCCGGTGTCACCCGCGACCAGCTCCTCCTGCGCATGTCCGAGGACGACTTCGCGTCCGTCCTGGACACCAACCTCACGGGCACCTTCCGCGTCGTCAAGCGCGCCGCGCGCGGCATGCTGCGCGCCCGCACCGGTCGGATCGTGCTCATCTCCTCCGTCGTCGGCCTGCTGGGCTCGGCCGGTCAGGCCAACTACGCGGCCTCCAAGGCCGGGATGGTCGGTTTCGCCCGCTCCCTCGCCCGGGAGCTGGGCTCGCGCGGCATCACCTGCAACGTCGTGGCGCCCGGGTTCGTCGACACCGACATGACCCGCGTGCTGAGCGACGAGCAGCGCGCCTCGATCACCGACCAGGTGCCGCTGGGCCGCTACGCGCAGCCCGAGGAGATCGCCGCGACCGTGCGCTTCCTGGCCTCGGACGAGGCCGCGTACATCACCGGAGCCGTCATTCCCGTTGACGGCGGATTGGGCATGGGGCACTGAACGATATGAGTGGACTGCTTGCCGGCAAGCGCATCCTGGTCACCGGGGTGCTCACGGACGCGTCGATCGCCTTCCACGTCGCGAGGCTCGCCCAGGAGGAGGGTGCCGAGGTCGTCCTCACCGGGTTCGGCAGGCTGACCCTGGTGCAGCGGATCGCCCGGCGGCTGCCCAAGGAGGCGCCCGTCATCGAACTGGACGTCCAGAACCAGGAGCACCTGGACTCCCTCGCCGCCCGCGTCACCGAGCACCTCGGTGAGGGCGTCGGGCTGGACGGCGTCGTGCACTCCATCGGGTTCGCCCCCCAGGACGCCCTCGGCGGGAACTTCCTGCACACCGGCTGGGAGTCCGTCGCCACGGCCGTCGAGGTCTCGGCCTACTCCCTGAAGTCGCTGACGATGGCCCTGCTGCCGCTGCTGGAGCAGCGCGGCGGCTCGGTCGTCGGCATGGACTTCGACGCCCAGGTGGCCTGGCCCAAGTACGACTGGATGGGCGTGGCCAAGGCCGCGCTGGAGTCGACCTCCCGCTACCTCGCCCGCGACCTCGGCGAGAAGGACGTCCGCTGCAACCTCGTCTCGGCCGGGCCCATCAAGTCGATGGCCGCCAAGTCCATCCCGGGCTTCGAGGAGTTGGCCGACGTGTGGAACTCGCGCGCCCCGCTCACCTGGGACCTCACGGACCCGGAGCCGGCCGCGCGCGGCGTGGTCGCCCTGCTGTCGGACTGGTTCCCCAAGACGACCGGGGAGATCGTGCACGTCGACGGCGGCGTGCACATGATGGGGGCCTGAGCCCCCTCGTACCGCGAACGGTCGCGCCCCGGACGCACGGTCCGGGGCGCGACCGTTTCCGCGTCGCAGCGCGGAGGCCTGGTCAGTCCTGGCCGGCCTCGTACTGTTCCAGCCACTTGTCGATGAGGGCGGCCATCTCCCGCTGCATGAAGCCGTAGAAGTGCTGCATCTCGTCCAGGCGGCGGCCGGGGGCGCTGTCCTTGCCCACCACCTTGAGGCCCTCGGAGGCCGCGTCCCACATGCTGTCCAGCAGGGCGTTCTGCTTGCCCATCAACGTGGCCCAGGCGTGTTCGCGGAAGCGGTAGTGGTCGCGGCGGCTTCCGGGGGCCGGCGCGCGTTCGACGATGCCGGTGGGGATCAGCTGCTTGACGGCGCCGGAGACCGCGCCGGTGCTGATCTGGAGCTCCTGGCACAGGTCGGCCGCGGTCATGGTCTCGTGGCGGCTGAAGAGGAGCGCGGTCATGACCCGGGCCGTGGCCTTCTGCATGCCGCTCTCGGAGAGCGTCAGCGCGAGCCTCTCGGCGGCTTCACGGAGCTGTGCGTCCTTCTCGTCCATCTCGTCCACGCGATTCCTCCTCGACAACTCCGACCAGCATAACGAATCCGAACAGAAATCAGAGGCTTCAAAATTCTCTGAATCCTGTTACTCTGTCGCCATGGACAATGTGATGGAGCTCCGAGAGCTCACCAAGGCGTACGGTGCGCGCCGCGGCCTCACCGGGCTGACGCTGCAGGTGAGGCGGGGCGAGGTGTTCGGCTACCTCGGGCCCAACGGCGCGGGCAAGTCCACGACGATCCGGCTGCTCCTCGACCTGATCAGGCCGACGTCGGGTGAGGCGCGGGTGCTGGGGCTCGACCCCCGTGCGGACGGTGTGGCCCTGCGCCGCCGGGTCGGCTACCTCCCCGGTGACTTCGTCTGCGACGGTCGCCAGTCGGTCCGGGCGTACCTGCGGTTCCTCGCCGCTCTGCGCGGCGGCGTCCCGCAGACCGCGATCGACGCGCTGGCCGACCGGCTGGGGCTCGACCAGACGGCCCGGATCAAGAGCCTCTCCAAGGGCAACCGGCAGAAGGTCGGTCTCGTGCAGGCGTTCATGCACGAGCCGGAGCTGCTGATCCTGGACGAGCCGAGCGCCGGCCTCGACCCGCTCATGCAGCAGACGTTCCTGGACATGGTCGCCGAAGCCTCGGCCGCCGGGCAGACCGTCTTCATGTCGAGCCACATCATGAGCGAGGTGGAGGCCGTCGCCGACCGCGTGGGCATCATCCGCGACGGGCGCCTGGTGGCCCTCGACGCGGTGGCCAACCTGCGCTCGGGAACGGTCAGGGACATCGAGGTGACCTTCGACGCGGCCGTCCCCCCGGGCGCGTTCGAGGACGTGGCCGGGGCCGACCGGCTGCGCCTGGACGAGACGCGGACGGTCCTGACGGGCCAGGTGGCGGGCAGCCCGGACGCGCTGGTCAAGGCGCTCGCCGCGCACACGGTCCTCAGCCTGCGGGCGACCGAGCCCGCCCTGGAGGAGCTCTTCCACACCTACTACGACGGCGCGGAAGCCGCCCCGAAGGCGACGTCGGCGAGTCGGTCCTGACCGCCGCCCGTCGCCCGGAACCCTCGAAAGGACCCACGTGAGCTCCGCCGTCTTCGCCAAGTCCCTCACCGACAGCCGCCGCGGCCTCATCGGCTGGGCCGTCGGCATCGCCCTGGTCGGCGTCGTGTACGCCAGCACCTACCCGTCCCAGAAGGAGAACACCGCCAACCTTCCGGAGGCCCTGCGCGAGAGCCTCAATATCGACGCGACCGCCGCGGGCTACCTGCACGCGAGCGTGTTCGGCGTCATCCTGCCGCTGCTGGCCATGGTCTACGGCATCATGGCGGGCTCCCGCGCCGTCGCCAGCGACGAGGAGAGCGGGCAGCTCGACCTCCTGCTGGCCCACCCCGTGACGCGGACGAGCCTGGCGGCGCAGCGCTTCTGGGCCCTGACCGTCGGTGCCCTGGCCATCGCCGTGCTGGTCTGGCTCGGACTGCTGACCGTCCGGAGCAGTGCGGAGCTGACGAGCGTCACGCCGCTGGAGTTCCTGGCGCAGTGCCTGAACCTGGCGCTGCTCGCGGTCTTCTTCGGCGCCCTGGCCCTCGGGGTGGGGGCCGCGACGGGCAAGCGGAACGTCGTCCTGGCAGCCAGCGCCGCCGTCGGCGTCCTGGCCTACACGGCCAGCACCTTCGCCGGTCAGCTCGACGCCGACTGGCTCGCCTGGCTCACCCCGTTCCACTACTACATCGGGGGCGAGCCGCTGCGGAACGGCTTCCAGTGGGCCGACGCGGCCGTCCTCGTGGTCGCCTCGGCCGTGTTCGTCGGGGTGGGCCTGTTCCGGTTCAACCGCCGGGACGTCAACGCCTGATCCGTGCCGCCCCGGCACCGGCCCCCTCTGCTGGGGTCGGTGCTGGGGCGTTCCCCGGTGCGTGCGGGGTCCGGGGCCCGTGATGCTGCCCTGGCCGACCCGCCGGGTGAGAAGGGTGATGGGGTGTCCGACGCCGAACACGATGTACCTCCGCAGCCGAACGTGAACGACCCCGCCATTTACGACTGGTACCGACTGATGCGGGACGAGCATCCGGTGCACAGGGACGCGCAGACCGGCTGGTGGGTGGTGTATCGCTACGCCGACGCCCGGCACGTCCTGACCAACCCGGGCACGTACTCGTCCGAGATGCACCGCATGGGCTTTCCCGAGTCCGGGCTGGAGAGCCTCCCGCAGATGGACCCGCCGCGCCACACGCGGGTGCGGCAGATCCTGAGCACGGCGTTCACACCCGGCTCGATCGCCGCCTACGAACCGCAGATCATCCGCATCACGAACGAGATCGTGGACGAGATGATGGGCCGGGACCAGGCGGACCTGGTGGCCGACCTGGCCTACACCATTCCGATCGCCGTGATCCTGGAGATCCTCGGACTGCCCGCCGAGGACCGGGTGCTCTTCTACGACTGGGCGCGCAAGGTCATGAACGTCACGCCCGAGGAGATGGCCCAGGAGGGCTACCTGGAGGCCCTCGGCGAGCTTCAGCAGGAGGCCATCGCCTACCTGCGCGAGCGCGTCCGGGAACGCAAGGGCGCCTCCCGCGACGACATGCTGACCCGGTTGGCCAACGCCGAACTCGACGGCGAACGGCTCACCGAGGACGAGACCGTGAACTTCGCGAACGTGATGTTCGCGGGCGGCCACATCAGCACCACCATGACCATCGCCAACTCGATCGACCTGCTGGACCTCAACCCCGAGGCGTGCCAGGCCGTTCGCGCGGACCGCGCGCTGATTCCCCAGGCCGTCGAAGAGGTGCTGCGCCACCGCCCCCCGATCACCACGGGGTTGCGGGCCTCCACGCGGGAGGTGGAGTTGGCGGGGGTGACCATCCCGGCCAACCAGCACGTCGCGGCGAGCTTCTGCTCCGCCAACCGCGACGAGCGCCAGTTCCCCGAGCCCGAGGCGTTCGACGTGCATCGGCGCAGTGAGGGACGCCACTTCGGGTTCGGTTTCGGGACCCACCACTGCATCGGCAACGCGCTCGGTCGGCTGGAGACCAGGCTGGTGCTGAACGTCCTGTTCGACCGGTTCAAGGAGATCACCGTGGACCGCGACGGCGACATCGCCTGGGCCGTGCCCCCGCAGATGGTCGGCTTCGACAAGCTGCCGGTGAGCCTGCGGCCCGCCTGACGTCCCACGCACCCGCCTCCCGGAGGACTTCGGTCCGCCGGGAGGCGTCGTGCTGTGGCGACCGGGGTCGCCGACGGGCGCCTCCCGCAGGCCGCCGCCATGTCGCAGGCATAGTCGCCCTCCCGCCGTCGTGTTAGTTTCCGAACACATACAGGTGCCGACCTCACCGCGTACTCGGGGGAACCGAAGATGACGTCTTCGCTGTTCAGTTCGTATGTCCACGCCGCCCTCCGACCCCAGGGGCGGGTGCGTCCCACCTAGCTCCGCCGTTCCCGTCCGTCAGATTCATTTCGGTTCTGTGCGAAGGGATGCGCGATGGGACAGGCATGTTCTCTACTCGAACGCGACGACGAGCTCGCGTTGTCGGACGCCGCCCTGCGACGGGTGGGCTCCGGGGACGGGGCGATGGTGATCTTCGAGGGCGGCGACGGGCTGGGGAAGACCGGCCTGCTGGCCTCCGTCCGCGCCGACGCTGCCGACCGCGGCTTCCAGGTGTTCCAGGCCCGGGGCAACGTGCTGGAACAGCGCTTCCGGTGGGGCGTGGTGCGGCAGCTCTTCGAACGCCGCTCGGGGGTCGGGCCCTCGGAGGTGCTGGACGGCGCGCTGGTCGGTCCGGCGGTCCTGGCCGGGGACCTCTTCGACTACACGCGCAACCCGCGCCTGGAGGACACGGCCTCGCGGGACGACCACCTCTACTCCGCCCTGCACGGCCTGTACTGGTTGTGCCGGAACCTCGCGCGGGAGCGCCCGCTCCTCCTGCTCATCGACGACGCCGACTGCGCGGACGTCGAGTCCCTGCGGTTCGTGAACTACGTGGCGAACCGCCTGGAGGGCAGCGGCATCCTGCTCGTGCTGAGCTGCGGCCAGTCGGGCCCGGCCGACACCCGCGACCTCATCACGTCCGCCTCCGTGCTGCCGTCGGCCTCCCACGCCGTCCTCGCGCCGCTGAGCCCCGAAGCGGTCCGCCGCCGGATAGCCGAGCGCCTCGGACGTGAACCCCACGCCGGCTTCTCGGCGGCGTGCCTGGCCACGACCGGCGGCAACCCCCTCCACCTGGAGGAACTGCTCAAGGAACTGCACCGCCACGGACTGGCCCCGGTGGATTCCACCGCCGAACAGGTCCCGCTCCTGACTCCCGCCAGGGTCGCCCGCCGTCTTCTGCGCCAGCTGAGCCGACTGCCGCACGAGGCGACGGCGCTGGCCACGGCCGTCGCGGTCCTGGGAGCCGACGCCCGGCCCCGGCACTGCGCGGTCGTGGCGGAACTCGGCGAGGCCGAGGCGGCGGCGCAGGCCGCCGGGCTGCGGGACGTCGGGGTCCTCGGTCCCGGGCTGCCCTACTCCTTCCAGCGACCGGAGCTGGGGCGGATCCTGTTCGCGGAGACACCCGCCCACATCCGCAGCGCCGCCCACGGCCGGGCGGCCCACTGCCTGTACGCCGCGCGGGCCGACAGCACCACGGTCGCCGGTCACCTGTGCCGCGCCGAGCCGGGCACCGCGCGGTGGGCCGCCGACGTCCTCGTGTCGGCCGCGCAGGAGGAGATGCGCGGCGGGCATCCGGAGCACGCGGTGCGCTACCTGCGCCGGGCCCTGGCCGAACCGCTGTCCGCCCCGGACCGCTCCCGCCTGCTCGGGGCCCTCGGGTCGGCCCAGTTGCGCTCGCGCGACCCGGAGGCGCTCGTCCACCTGCGGCAGGCACTGGTCCGCTCCCCGGACGCGGAGCGCGACCTGCGGGTGCGCCTGGACATGGGCCTGGCCCTGCTGGCCGTGGGCCGTTCCGAGGAGGCCGTCCGCGTCTTCGGCCAGCTGGCCGAGGAGGAGCCGGGCGGGACCGTCCTCACCCACTGGTCCTCCGCCGCCTCGATGGCCTCCCGTCTCGCCGGGGGGTCCGGCCGGCGGAGCAGGGGCGCCCGGGCCGGCCGCGGTCCGCTTCCGGCGGCGCACGCCGCGTTCGAGGCCATGGCCCGGGGGCTGCCGGTGAACCGCGTCAGGCGGCTGGCCTCGGCGGCCGGCCGCACGTTCCGGCTGCCGACCCACGACACCGAGATCACCGACGCCTCCGTGGCGGCCTGGACCCTGGCCCAGTGCGACCGCCCGGACCTGGCCGACCGGATCCTCTCCGACCTGGTGGTCCAGGCGTCGGAGGCCGGCTGGCTCCTGGCCGGGGCGACGGCGGCGGCGCTGCGCGCCGGCGTCCTGCTCGACGCGGGACGGACGGCCGAGGCCGAGGCGCTGGCGCGCGGGGTGCTGGGCGATCACGACGCCCGCCGACTGACGACGATGGGCGTTCCGCTCGCCGCGGCGGCGCTCGTCCACTGCCTGGTCGACACGCAGCGGCCGGAAGAGGCCCGTGAACTCCTGGCCCGCTTCGACCTCGCGGACCGCCTCCCGGAGGCGGCCCACTTCGTCCCGCTGCGCCTGGCCAGGGCCCGGTTGCGCATCCGCCTCGGGGAGCACGAGGCGGGCCTCGCCGAGATGTGCGCCTGCCGGGAACAGGTCCGCAGGCAGGGCTGGCGGTACCCGGCCGCCGTCTGCGCGGTGCTGCCCGACGCCGTGCACGCGGTGGCGCTCACCGCCGATCCGGGCACGGCCCGCAGGATCGCCCGGGAGGAGGTCGAGCACGCCCGCGCCTTCGGTGCGGCCCGGCCGCTCGCGGTGGCCCTGCGCACCTACGGCGAACGGCTCGGCGGAGCGGAGGGCCTGCGCCGGCTGGAGGAGGCACACCACATCCTCGAGCCGCTGCCCTACCTCCCGGACCGGGGCCGGACGCTGCTCGCCCTGGGCTCCGTCCTGCGGCGCGACGGGAACCGCAGCGCCGCGCGGAAGCAACTCCAGCACGCGCTGGAGCTCGCCCGCACCAGCGGTGCCTCCGCTCTGGAGAACGCCGCCCGGGCCGAACTGCGCCTGGCGGGCGACCGGCTGGCCGGAGGCACGCTGCGCTCCCCGGCCTCGCTCACCCCGGCGGAGGAGCGGGTCGCCCGCAAGGCGGCGGAGGGGATGAGCAACCGGGAGATCTCCCAGGCCCTCTTCGTGACGGTGAAGACGGTGGAGTGGCACCTCAGCCAGGCCTACGCCAAGCTCGGGATCAGCCGGCGGGCCGAACTGCCCCGGGTGCTGGCCGATCGCGGGCTGCGGGTGGGGGAACGCACACCCGCCTGAGCGCGAACGCCTCCTGTCCTGCCGTGCCCTGTCCTGTCCTGCCGTGCCGTTGTGGTGCCGTCGGGGGACCGACCAGCGCAGCCCCCGGAACCGGGTCCTCCGAAAGCCTGCTCCGAGGCCGTCACCAGCGCGTTCACACGCCGGACCCGCGATGGACTGGGGTCGCTGCTGGGGGTCCTCCGGGGGCGCCCGCGCGGCGCCTTGAGGAACGCTTGCGGCCGAGTCCAAGCCGTTCGTCACCCGGCACCCCGGGGACGCGGCGCGGTCCGACGCAGCGAAAGGGCGGAAGCAGTGGAGAACAGCACCGGGCCGGAGAAGCGGTACGACACGCTCACCGCCGCCGAGCGGTCGTTCGTGGACGAGGTCGCCCACCACTACCACACGGCGCACGGTGTGACCTGGGAGAAGGGACGCGTGATGGCCTGGATGATCATCAGCGACCCGCCGGAGCAGACCCTGGAGCAGATCTGCGCCGCGGTGGACGCCACCCCCGAGGCCATCGAGCAGCTCATCGAGCAGCTGACGCTGGCGGGTCTCTACCAGCGTGTCGAGGAGCCCGGCCGCGAACCCCGCTACCGCCTCGTGGACGACGGGTACCCCAAGGCCGTGTCCGACACCTTCGCCAGCTGGCCCGAGTACCACCGGATCTTCCAGTTCGGCCTGGAGGCGCTGGCCGACGCCGGTGCGGAGCGGCGCAAGCGCGTCGCCGAGATCGAGGAGCTCTTCGGACACATCGTCGGCGACCTCGCCGACATGTCGCGGCGGTGGGAGGAACACCGCCGCACCGTCTCCGCCTGACGACCCGTACCCGCAGCGAGGGGAAACCCGCATGACCGACGCCACCTCATCAGCGCTCCTGGACGACGGCGAGAGGGCCTTCGTCGAGAAGGTCGCCCAGTACTACTTCGAGAACGACGGCATGCCGCACGACCGCGGCCGTGTCGTGGGGTACATGATGATCTGCGACCCGCCGGTCCAGAGCCCCGCCGAGATCGAGAAGGTCCTCGGCGTGCCCCGCGCCGCCATCGACCGGATCGTCGACCAGCTCACCCCGGAGAACGACCCCGTGAGCGTCTTCGAGCGCTCGGGGCCGCTGGACGGGGACTACACGATCCGCCTCCGGGAGAACAGCTGGGGCCCCAAGGTGCGGGGCATCTTCGCCGAGTTCCCCGACTTCCACCGCGTCACGGAGCGGGGGCTCAAGGAGCTGAGGGCCGAAGGGGCGTCCGAGGAGCGGCTGGTGCGGCTGGCCAACATGGAGCGCTTCCTCCGCTTCGTCAGCGGGGAGATGCCCGCCATCCTCGACCGCTACGAGCAGCGCGGCTCGGCGGGGGCCCGCTGAGGTCGACCGTGGAGCAGAGTCGGCGCGCCGAGGGGAGACAGAGGTGACCACACTGGTCGCACCGAACGACCCGCACCCCCGGGAGCCCGGCGTGATCACGCCGGAGGCCCTGGGCAGCTCCGCCTTCCGCGCGGACCACGGGGCGCGGTACGCCTACGTCGCCGGGTCGATGTACAAGGCGGTGGCCTCGGAGGACATGGTGGTCCGGATGGGCCGCGCCGGCCTGCTCTCCTACTTCGGCACGGGCGGCCTGCGGACCGGTCAGATCGTCTCGGCGATCGAGCGGTTCGCCCGCGAACTCGGCGACCGGCCCTACGGGCTCAACCTGCTGGCCTCCCACGAGAATCCGGCCAAGGAGGACGAGCAGGTCCGGCTCTTCCTCCGGCACGGGGTGCGGCGGGTCGAGGCGGCCTCCTTCATCCGGCCGACACCGGCGCTGGTGCACTACCGGCTCAGCGGTCTGCACCGGGGCCGGGACGGTTCGGTGCGGGCCCCCCACCGCGTGCTGGCCAAGATCTCCCGGCCCGAGGTGGCCCAGTGGTTCCTGGAACCGGCACCGCGCGCCCTGGTGGACGCCCTGCTGGCCGAGGGGCGCGTCACGCAGGAGGAGGCCGCACTGGCCGAGCGGATCCCGCTGGCCGACGACGTGTGCGCCGAGGCGGACTCGGGCGGCCACACCGACCAGCGGCAGCTCGTCGTCCTGCTGCCCGACACCGTCCGGCAACGGGACCGCGTCGCCCGGGACTTCCCGGCGGCGGCCGGGGTGCGGGTCGGGGCGGCCGGAGGGCTGGGCGTTCCGGAGGCCGTGGCCGCGGCCTTCGTCCTCGGCGCCGACTTCGTGCTCACGGGCAGCATCAACCAGTGCACCGCGGAGTGCGGCACCAGCGAGCGGGTCAAGGACATGCTCCAGACCGCCGAGGCCCACGACATGGCGGTGGTCCCCGCCGGGGACATGCTGGAGACCGGGGCGCGCGCCCAGGTGCTGCGGCGCGGGCTGTTCTACCCGGCCCGGGCCAACCGGCTCTACGAGCTCTACCAGCGCCACGGAAGTCTGGAGGAGCTCGACGAGCGCACGGCCCGGCAGTTGCAGCGCCGCTACTTCCGGCGCAGCTTCGACGAGGTGTGGGACGAGACCCGCGCGTACTACGAGAAGGCCAACCCCGCGGCCCTGGACCTCGCCGAACGCGACCCGAAGCACAAGATGCTGCTGGTGTTCAAGGCGTACTTCGTCCAGTCGATCCGACTGGCCATGAGCGGTTCCGCCGAGCACCAGGTCGACTACCAGATCAACTGCGGCCCCGCGCTGGGAGCCCTCAACGCCCACCTGCGCGGCACCGCGTGGGAGCACTGGCGCGACCGCCACGTCGACGAGCTCGGCGAGATGCTGATGCGCGGCGCGGCCCGCGTCCTGTCCGACCGGCTGGGGGCGCTGGCCTCCGCGACACGAAACCGGAGCAGCTGGTGACCACCGTCCATCTCTTCGCCGGTCAGGGTTCGCAGCGGCTCGGCATGGGCCGGGAACTGCTCGCGGCCTACCCCAACCTGGTGCGCCAGGCCGACTCCGCACTCGGCTACTCGATCGCCGGACTCTGCCTCGACGGTCCCGCCGAACGGCTGGCCGACACCCGGTACACCCAGTGCGCCGTCTACGTCGTCGACGCCCTCGCCTACGTGGACGCGGTCCGCACCACGGGGGTGATCCCCGACGTGGTGGCCGGGCACAGCCTCGGCGAGTACGCGGCCCTCTTCGCCGCGGGGGCCTACGACTTCCGTACCGGGCTGGAGATCGTCGCCGAACGCGCGGCCCTCATGGCGCAGGCCGGACCGGGCGCCATGGCGGCGGTCATCGGGGCCGACGAGGACACGGTCCGGTCCGTGATCGAGGCGGACGGCGGCGAGGTCGACATCGCCAACCTCAACGCCCCGGACCAGATCGTCGTCTCCGGACGCCCCGAGGACGTCCGCAGGGCGTCGCGCGCCCTCGCGGTGCACGCGACGACGGTCGTCCCGCTGAAGGTGAGCGGCGCCTTCCACTCGCGGCACATGCGGCCCGTCGCCGAGCGCTTCGCCGCGTTCCTGGACCGCTACGTCTTCGGACGGCTCAGGATCCCCGTCATCGCGAACACCACCGCCCGCCCCTACGGCGACGCCGGGGTGGCCGACGTGCTGCGCCGACAACTCACCGAGCCGGTCCGGTGGAGCGAGACGGTCGAGTACGTCCTCGACCTCCCCGACCCCCGGCTGCGCGAGATCGGCCCCGGCAACGTCCTGACCGGGCTGACGCGGCGCGTCCAGGAGTCCCGAGGACGCTCGGCGGTCGCCACCTGACCCGTCCCCCCGCTCGGCAGGGAGTCCGCCCCCCGGGGGCGGACGTGCGATTCTCCGGAGAGGAAGAGCACCGCATGAACCCCCACCTCGTCACGGGCACCCTCACCGTCACCCCCGAAGAGGTCCGGGCCTTCGCCGAGGCGAGCGGTGACGCCAGCCCGCTGCACGTCGACGACGCCTACGCACGTCGCACGCCGTTCGGCCGACCGGTCGCCCACGGGGTGCTGTGCGTGCTCAAGCTCTTCGCCGCGGGCCCCGCCCGCCCCGGCCTGCGGGTGTCCTCGCTCACCGCCCGCTTCCGCGGCCCGGTGACGCCCGGCCAGCGGTACGCGTGGTCGGCCGAGGACGCCGCTCCCGAGGACGCCGCCGCGGGCGCCGGACCGGACGGACCCGTGGAGGGGGCCGCGCCGCCGCGCCGCCTCGTCCTGCGCCTGCGGGACGGGCGGCGGGACCTGATCGAGGTGCTGGCCACGGTGGAGCCCGGGACCCTGCGGGAGGCCCCCGCCCGGCCCGCCCGGTCCCGACTGCGGCGGACGGCGGCCGGTACGCCGTGGGACGGTCTCGCCCCGGGGCAGGCCGTCGGGGCCGCCTACCGACCCGACTGGCCGGCCCTGTCCGCCCTGGCCGACCGGCTGGGGCTCGCCGAACGGGCCCTGGACGCCGAGCACCTGGCCGTGCTCTCCTGGGCCAGTCAGCTCGCGGGGATGGAGGCGCCCGGTCGCGCGGCCCTGGTCAGCGGCCTCGACCTCGACGCGGAACCCGCCCCCCGGCGTTCGGCCTTCCGGGCCCGGGGCGAGATCACCGAGGTGGACGAGCGCTACCGGCAACTGCGCCTGCGGGGCGAGGTGACGGCCGGTCACCTGCGGGCCCGGGTGGGGCTGCGGGTGCACGTGCGCGGGGAGGGGAGCGCCCCCTCCGTCGACCTGCTCCGCACCCGGCTCGGGTGCGGTCCCGGGCCGGGGCCGCTCGTCGGCCGGACCGCCTTCGTGGCCGGCGGGAGCCGGGGCCTGGGCGCCGCCGTGGCCGCCGCGCTCGTCCTGTCCGGTGCCCGGGTGCACGTGGCCTTCCGGGACAGCACGGCCGAGGCCGAGGAGTTGCGGGCCGCCCTCGGCGCGGACGGGGAGCGGCTGGTCCTTCACCGGGGGGATGTCGGCGACCCCCGGTGGTGCGCGGAGACGCGGCGGAGGATCGTCGAGTCGGAGGGGCCGGTGCGCCTCCTGGTGCTGAACGCGGGGCCCCCGGCGCAGGCGTTGGACCTGCACCCGGACGCCGTGGCGCGGGCCGCCGCGCACGTGGAGGCGGCCCTGCGGCTCGCGCACGCACCGCTCGCGGCGTTCGCCGAGGACGTGGCCGCCGGAGACGGCCAGGTCGTGGCCGTCTCCTCCGCGTACGCCGCCTCACCGCCGCGCGGCCTGTCCCACTACAGCGCCGCCAAGCGCGCGGTCGAGGGTCTGGTGACGGCCGCCGTCACCGAGCACCCCGGACTGTCCGGCCTCCTCGTCCGGCCGCCCCGGCTCGCCACCACCTTCGCCGACAGCGTCACCGCCGCCGAGGAGGCGCTGCCGGTGGAGACGGCGGCGGCCGTGATCGTGCGCCGGATGGTGGCCGGAGGCGCACCGGGCGCCACCGAGGTCGTCGACGTCTTCGCGCCTTCCGTCGCCGAACCGGCCCCCGCCGGGACCGCCGCCGACCCGGATCGGGAACCGTCCGCACCCGCCGAGGGCCCCGCCGCACGGGCGGGGGCGGCGCTGGCGGTGGCGGCCACCTTCACCACGGAACCGCTGCGCGAGGGCCTGGAGTTCTGGGCGCGGCGGCTCGGCCTGGAGGTGTCCGTCCGGCTCTCGCCCTACGGCCAGGTCTTCCAGGAACTCCTCGACCCGGCGGGCGGGTTCGCCGGCAACGTCGGCGGCTGCAACGTCGTCCTGCTCCGCTTCGAGGACTGGCCGCGCGGGGCCGGGGGCGTGCGGACGGCCGAGGAGTTCGCCGCCGCCGTCACGACGGCCGCCCGCCGCGACGCCGTGCCGCTCGTCGTCATGGTCTGCCCGCCCTCCCCGACGGCCGCGGACCGGCGCGCGGAGGAGCTCTCCTCCCTCGAAGCGCGGGTGCGGACCGCGCTGGAGGGCGTGCGCGGCGTCCACCTGGTCTCCGGCCCCGACTGGCGCGCCCCCTACTCCGTGCCGCGCCACCACGACGCGGCACGGGAGGAGCACGCCCACATCCCCTACACCCCGACGGCCTGCACGGTGCTGGCGACGGCCGTGGCGCGGACGGCGCACTCCCTGCTGGCCCCGCCGTTCAAGGTCCTCGTGCTCGACTGCGACAACACGCTGTGGCGGGGGGTGTGCGGTGAGGACGGGGCCGACGGCGTCGAGATCGGGCCCGCGCACCGCCGACTGCAGCAGTGGGCCGTGGAGCGGCACGCCGAAGGCGTCCTGGTCTGCCTGTGCAGCAAGAACAGCGACGAGGACGTGGACGCCGTCTTCGCGCACCGGCCCGACATGCCGCTGCGTCCCGAGCACGTGGCGGCCCGCCGGGTCGACTGGAACCCCAAGCCCGGCAACATCCGGGCGCTGGCCGAGGAACTCGGCCTGGGCACCGACGCCTTCGTCTTCCTCGACGACAATCCCGTCGAGGTCGCGGCCGTGCGGGCCGAGCTCCCGGAGGTGCTCGCGCTCACCCTGCCCACCGACGTCGCCCGGTGGCCGGACTTCCTGGACCGGCTGTGGGCGTTCGACAAGGCGGAGGTGACGGACGAGGACCGACGGCGGACGGTGATGTACCGGGCCGGCCGCGAGCGCGCGGCCCTGCGCGAGGCGACCGCGACGCTGAGCGAGTTCATCGGGGGACTCGACCTGCGGGTCGACGTGCGCCAGGCGACCCCGGAGCAGTTGGCGCGGGCGGCTCAACTCACCCAGCGGACGAACCAGTTCAACCTCGCACCGACGCGCAGGACGGAGTCCCAGCTCGGCGCGCTGTCGGCGGAGGGCGCCCGCTGCTGGGTCGCCGAGGTCACCGATCGCTTCGGCGACTACGGGCTCGTGGGCGTGGCCATCACCCGGGCCGGGGCGGACGGCGACGGGGACACCGCGACGCTGGACACCTTCCTGCTGAGCTGCCGCGTCCTGGGCCGGGGCGTGGAGCACGCCTTCCTCGCGGCGGTGGCCTCCGCCGTCGAGGAACACGACGGATGCCGCCACCTCACCGCCGTGCACCGGCCGACGGCCCGCAACACCCCCGTCCGCACCTTCTTCGACGCCGTCCTCGGCCACCGGGCGTCACCCGCACCGACGGAGGGCGAGGTCGTCTACCACGCGCCGCTGGCGGAGGTCGCGCGCGTCGCCTTCCGGCCGGAGGACGCCCCGGACCCCGCCACCGGGGACACCGTGGCGTGGGCCCCGCGACCGGCGCCGGCGGCGTCCTCCGCCGGCGGCACGGCCCGGCTCGACGCCCTCGCGGACCTCGCCGGTGTCCTCGTCGACGCCGAGGTGCTGCACCGGGCGGTCACCGGCGATCCGGAGCCCCCCGCCGCCCGCGCGGCGGACGCGGCCGACCCGGCGGCGGGCGTCGTCGCCCCCCACGCGTGGGCCGAGGCGCTGGACCGCGTCTGCGGGGTGCTGGCCCGGCCCGGACGGCGGACGGGGGCGCGCCTGGGCCCGGACACCACGGTCGAGTCGCTGCGCCTGGAGTCGCTGGAGATCGTCGACGCCACCGTCGCCCTGGAGGAGCACTTCGGCCGGCTGCCGACGACCCTCTTCTTCGAACACCGCACGCTGGGGGACGTCGCGCGCGCCGTGCTCCCCCCGGCGGCCCGCACCCCGGGCCCGACCGGCCCGGCGGAGCCGGCGGCCCCGGCGCCACCCCGGACGCCGGCGTCCGCGCCGGACGCCGGGGACGGCGCCGCTCCCGGCGCACCGGCTACCGCGGCCGAGGACGCCGAAGCCGCCGAGGACGCCATCGCCGTCGTCGGCGTCGCCGGGCGGTACCCCGGCGCCGCAGACCTCGACCAGCTGTGGCACAACCTCGTGGCCGGCGCCGAGTCGCTGGGGGACGCGACGCGGCGGTGGGGCCGCGCCGACCTCGTCGACCCCGACGGCGGCCCCGGCCGCACCTACACCGCCGCCGCCGGGCTCCTGGACGACGTCGACGCCTTCGACGCGCTGTTCTTCGGTCTCGCACCGAGCGAGGCCGAGACGATGGACCCGCAGCAGCGGCTGTTCCTCCAGACCGCCTACCACGCGCTGGAGGACGCCGGACACACGGCGGCGAGCCTCGGCCGCGACGTCGGCGTGTACGTGGCCTCCATGGGCCCCGACCACGCCGTGCTCAGCGCCAACGCCGCGCTGGACGGCCTCAGCCGCTACCCCAACAGCGACATCTACCAGATCGCCAACCGCGTCTCCTACTTCCTCGACTTCACCGGCCCCAGCATCGCGGTGGACACCGCCTGCTCCGGCTCCGGCGTCGCCCTGCAACTCGCCTGCGACGCCCTGCGCGCGGGCACCGTCTCGGCGGCGATCGCGGGCGGCGTCAACGTCATCCTCCACCCCGCCCGCCGGATCCAGTACGCCCAACTGGGCATGCTCTCGCCCACCGGCCGCTGCCGCCCCTTCGGTGCGGGCGCCGACGGCATGGTCACCAGCGAGGGCGTCGGCGCGGTGCTGCTCCGGCCGCTGAGGGACGCGCTGGCCGACGGCGACCACATCCACGGAGTGATCAAGGCGGTCACCACCAACAGCGGTGGCCGCACCAGCGGTTTCACCGTGCCGAGTCCGGCCGCGCAGGCGGAGCTGATCGGCGCGGCCCTGCGGCGGGCCGGTACCGACCCGGCCACCATCGGCTACGTCGAGGCGCACGGGACCGGGACCGCGCTCGGCGACCCCATCGAGATCCGCGGACTGACCGCGGCCTTCGGCTCGCCCGGCCCGGACGGTGCGATCCCGGTCGGCAGCATCAAGGGGAACATCGGTCACACCGAGGCCGCCGCCGCGCTGGCCGGGCTCACCAAGGTGCTGCTCCAGCTGCGCCACGGCACGCTGGTGCCCTCGCTGCACTCCGAACGGCTCAACCCGGCCATCGACTTCGACACCGGTCTCTTCCAGGTGCAGCGCGAGGCGGCAGCCTGGCGCTCCGGCCGGGCCGGAGCGCCCCGCCGGGCCTCCGTCAGCTCGTTCGGCGCCGGCGGGGTCAACGTCCACCTGGTCGTGGAGGAGCCGCCGTCCACCGGCACGGGCGCCCCCGGGGACGCCGGACCGGAACGCCCGGAACTGGTCGTGCTCTCCGCGCGGGAGGACGCCACCCTGCGGGAGGTCTGCCTGCGGCTCGCCGCGTGGCTGCGCGGGCCCGGCGCCGACCGGGACCCGGCCGACGTCGCGTACACCCTGCGGGAGGGTCGGGAACGGCACGCCGTCCGCCTCGCGTTCCCCGTCCGCGACCGGCGCCACCTGCGGGACGTCCTCGACGCGCTCACGGCCTCGGGACGGACCGTCGAGGAGGCGGCCCGGGAGCTGAACGGCGTGGCGTTCGAGCGGTCCGGCGCCGGGCGCGACCTGGCGGACCTCCTCGACGGCGGTCCCGAGACCACCGGTCTGCTGCGCGGCCTGGCCGAGCGCGGCGACCTGCTCAAACTGGGTCGGCTCTGGTGCGCGGGGGCACGCTGCGACTGGTCGGCCGTGCTGCCCGCCACGGGGCGCCGCCGTGTGCCCCTGCCCGGCTACCCCTTCGCCCGTACCCGCCACCGGCTCCCCGCCGCCGAGACGGCGCCCGCGCGGGCCGACCGGGCGCGGCCCGACGAGGCGCCCGCCGACGCGTCCCCGCTCGCCTACTACACGCCGCGCTGGACGACGACCCACCCCGCTCCCGAGGAGCGGCCCGTCACCCGGGCGACGGTCGTCGCGATCGGCGGCCCGCGGGACTGGAGCGAGGGGGCCGACCACCACGCGGCCGACCCGGACGACCTGCCCGGCGTCCCGGGCGAGCTGATCGTGGTGGACCGCCGGGGGCTGGACGACGCCGGGGGGCCGGTGGCGGAGGGCGTGGAGCGCTCCACCGCCACGCTGCTCGCGCTGGCCCGGCGCGCCGCGTCGGGCGGAGGCCCGCTCACCTACGTGTGCGCGGCACCGGCCGACGAGGACGACCCGCACGGCTCCGTCGTCCCGGGGCTCGGCCGGGCCCTGGCCCACGAGATCCCGGGGTTCCGGGCGGTCCGCGTGGAGGTCGGGGCCGACACGGCCGAACCCGCGCTCGCCGACCTGGTGGCCGAGGCGGGCCGGGGCACGACGGAGGTCCGCCTCACCGGCGGGGAGCGCCGCACGCGCCGCTGGCACCGCGCCGAGCCCGCCACCGGCGGCAGCCCGGTCGGCCTGCGGCGCGGCGGGCACTACGTGATCACCGGCGGGGCGGGCGGGATCGGTCGACGGCTGGCCGTCCTCCTCGCCGACGCGTGCGCCGCGTCGGTCACCCTGCTGGGACGCTCCGCCGCCCCGGAGGCGGTGGAGGAGCTGCGCGAGCGGTGCCGGGCGGCCGGTGGCGACCTGCTGTACCTGCGTGCGGACGTGACGGACCCCGCCGCTCTGGCGCAGGCGATGGCCGCCGCACGGAGCCGCTTCGGCCCGCCGCACGGGGTCGTCCACGCCGCCGGGGTCCTGCGGGACGCGCCGCTGGCCGACCTGACCGACGCCGCCGTCCGCGACGTCCTCGCGCCGAAGGTCACCGGAACGCTGCTGCTCGACCGGGAGACGGCCGCCGACGCGTTGGACTTCTTCCTCCTCATGTCCTCCTTCGTCGGCACCTTCGGCAACGCGGGCCAGGCCGCCTACTGCGCCGCCAACCGCGTCCTGGACGCGTTCGCCGAGCAGCGTGCCGCCCGCGTCGCGCGGGGGCGGCGGCACGGCGCCTCGGTCTCGGCGGTGTGGCCCCTGTGGGAGGACGGTGGCATGCGCATGCCCGACGCCGTGCGGCGCCTCACCGCGACGACCACCGGCCTGACGGCGATCTCCTCCGAGGAGGCCCGCACGGCGCTGCGGGACGTCCTCGCCCTCGGTTCCCCCACCGTCCTGGTCGCCCGAGGGGACCAGCGGCGGATCACCACCGCCCTGGACGCCCTCGAACCCCCCGCGGCGCGGGCGGACACGGCCGGCCCGCCGCCGGACGCCCCCGAGCCCGGCGGGCGGCCCGCCGACGGCCTGCGCCCCTGGCTGTGCGCCCTGCTGCGGGCGGAGGCGGCCGAGCTGGTCAAGGTGCCCGTCGAACAGATCGCCCCCGAGGTCGAGTTCGGCGACTACGGCTTCAACTCCGTCCTCTTCACCGATCTCGCCAACCGCCTCAACGACCGGTTCGGGCTGGCGCTCACGCCCGTGGCGTTCTTCCAGCACCCCACCGTGGACGCGCTGGCCTCCGTGCTGTGCGCACGCTACCGGGACGCGGTCATCGCGGCCCGGGACTCCGCCGCCGCGCCGGAACCGGACCAGCGGCCCCACGCGGCCCCGCCGGTGGCCGCCCCGGAGCCCCGGTCCGCACCGGATGCGGCGCCCTCGACGCCGGCGGGGGAGCGAGGGCCCCGGCCCGTGGCCGTCATCGGTATGGCGGCCCGGCTGCCCGGCTGCCCGGATCTGGACACCTACTGGCGCCAGCTCCTGGACGGCCGCGACCTCGTGGGCCCCGCACCGGCGGGACGGTTCACGCGGGACGCGCCCCGAGGCGGCTTCCTCGACGACATCCTCGCCTTCGACGCGGAGTTCTTCGGCGTCCCGCCGCGCGAGGCCCGGCTGATGGACCCGCAGCAGCGGCTCTTCCTGGAGGCGGCCTGGCACGCGCTGGAGGACGCGCTCCTCGACCCGCGCGGTCTCGCGGGAAGCCGCACCGGCGTGTTCGTCGGCGCCACCCTCTCCGACTACGCCGACCACCTGGCCCGCGCCGCCGAGGAGGTGGGCGGCCACACCATCACCGGGCACGTGCAGTCCGTCATCGCCAACCGGGTCTCCTACCTGCTGGACCTGCGCGGCCCCAGCGAGGTCGTGGACACCGCCTGTTCGAGCTCGCTGACGGCGCTGCACCGCGCGCTGTGCGCCCTGGAGGCCGGGGAGTGCGACCTGGCGGTGGCGGGCGGCGTCAACGCCCTGTTCAACCCCGTCTGGTTCGAGTCCCTGGGCAGGGCGGGACTGCTCTCCGGCAGCGGACGCTGCTGGACGTTCGACGAGCGCGCCGACGGGTTCGTCCGGGGCGAGGGGGTGGGGGCCGTCGTCCTCAAACCCCTCGACCTGGCGCTGCGCGACGGGGACCAGGTGCACGGTGTGATCCGGGGGTCCGCCGTGGGCCACGGCGGTCGCGCGCACTCCCTGACCGCGCCCCGCCCCGAGGCGCAGGCGGAGGTCGTCCGCGCCGCCCTCCGGCGGGCCGGGGTGGAGCCGCGCACGGTGTCGTACGTCGAGACGCACGGCACCGGGACCCGGCTGGGCGACCCCATCGAAGTGGCCGGTCTGACCGAGGCGTTCACCCGCTCTGGGGCCGCCGTGGCGGAGCCGTGGTGCCACCTGGGCGCCGCCAAGACCAACATCGGCCACCTGGAGTCGGCCGCGGGTGTGGCCGGTCTGCTCAAGGTGCTGCTCGCGCTGCGCCACCGCACGCTGCCGCCCAACGCGGCGGGCGACCGCGCCAACCCCCACCTGGACCTGTCCGGCGGCCCCTTCACCGTCCTGCGCGAGACGAGGAACTGGGAGCCGAAGGACCCGGACGGCCGCCCGCTGCCCCTGCGGGCGGGGGTGAGCGCCTTCGGCTTCGGCGGCGCCAACGCGCACGTCGTCGTGGAGGAGCCGCCCTCCCGGCCCGTCCCGGCACCGGCCGACGACGACGCCGGGGAGCACCTGCTCGTGCTGTCCGCCCACGGGCCGGACCGGTTGCGGGCGTACGCCCGCCGGTTGCGGACGGCGCTCACGACGACACCCCACCGGCTCGCCGACCTCGCCCACACCTCGCGGGTGGCGCGCACCGCCCTGCCCCACCGGATCGCCCTGGTCGCCGCCGACCTCGACCAGGCCGTGAGCGGGCTCGACCACTACCTGGACGGCCGGCGGGCGCCGGGCCTGTACGCGACGGAGAGCGGCCTGTCCGACGACGCCCCGGACCCCGCCCCGCCGGCCGAGACCGCCCGGCGCTGGGCCCTGGGCGAGCCCGTCACGCTGCCCCGGGTCCCCGGCGCACGACGTGTCCCCTTCCCCGGCTACCCGTTCGACCACTCCACGGCCCACGGCCCGGTGCTGACCGGCGGCCCCGCGTCGCGGCCCGCACCCGGCGCCGCCGCCCCCGCCCGCCCGGTGCCGTCCGCGGAACCGGCCCCGGAGGCGGAACGGGCCCCGGAACCGGCCCCGGAGGCCGGACCGGTCCCGCACCTCCTGGCCCGGCGGTGGCGGCCGGCACCGCCGCCCGCGTCCCGGGCCCCCGAAGGCGCCGCCACCCGCCTGCTCCTGGTGGGGCGGGAGGCCGGGATCGGGCTCGTCGAGGAACTGGCCGCCACCGAGGACGTGCGCTGGCTGGTCCTGCGCGAACCCTCCGCCCTCCCGGCGCTCTGTGCCCACGAGTTCGAGCTCGACCTCGACGACCACGAGGGCGGCGGGCGCCTCGCCGAGCGGATCCTGGCGTCCCACGGGCCGCTCGACGCCGTCATCGACCTGGTCGACGCCACGAGCGGCCCCGGCACCGCCCGGGAGGCCGCCCGCGTCGCCCTGCTGCGGGCGCTGGCCGCCGACCGTCGCGGGCACGCCCTGCGCCTCGTCCACGTCCGGGGGCAGGCGGGGCCGGAGCCCGACGCGTCCGCGTCCCTCCCCGGGGAGTCGGTGGCCGGGGCCCGCATGGCCGGCCTGGTGCGGGCCCTGGGCGCGGAGTACGCCGCGCTGCGGACCGTCACCGTCGAGACCAGGCCCGGCGGTCCGGACGACGCGCCGCCGGGACCGCTCTCCCTCGCCCTCCGCGAACTGGACGCGGCCGGAAGCGAACCGGAGGTGCGCTACGACGGGACCGCCCGGCACGTCGCCCGGCTCGAACGCCTGCCGCTGCCCGCCTCCGGGGCCGGCGGCCACCTCGGTGCGTTCCGCATCCGTCCCGACCGCCCCTACCTCATCACCGGGGGCACCGGGGGACTGGGCCTCGCGGCGGCCGAACTGCTGGTGGCGAAGGGCGCGCGGCGGCTCGTGCTGACCGGCCGCCGGACCCTGCCCGGCCGCGAGCGGTGGGCGGACCGCGCGCCGGGGGAGTGGTGGGCCGCACGCGTCGCGGCGATCGAGCGGCTGGAGGCGGCGGGGGCCGAGGTCATGCTCCCCGACACCCCGTTCACCGACCCGGACGCCACCGGGGACCTCCTCACCGCGGCCCGCGCGCGGTTCGGCCCGGTCGCCGGGGTCCTGCACTGCGCCGGTTCGGTCTCCCCCACCCCCGCCTTCGTCCACAAGTCCTACCGGGAGATCACCGACTGCTGGGAACCCAAGGGCGCCGGGCTGCTCGCCCTGGACCGGGCCCTCGCGCAGGACGAACCGGACTTCGTCGTGCTCTACTCCTCCGTCTGCGCCGCCGTTCCCGCCCTCGCTCCGGGGCTGAGCGACTACGCGAGCGCCAACGCCGTGCTGGACGCCTACGCGGCGCACGCCGCCCGGCGGGAGCGCGTGCGGGGCTCGCGAACCCGCTGGATCGCCGTGGACTGGGGCAGTTGGTCGGAGATCGGCATGGGCGAGGTGACCAGCCGCCGCTACCGCGACCACGGCCTGGCGGCCCTCACCCGGGAGCAGGGCCTGACCCTGCTCGACGCGGCGCTCGCCACCGGCGGACACACCAGCCTCATCGCCGTCAACGCCCGGCCCGAGGCGGCCGAGGCCCTGCTGCCGGGCCCTGGGCCCGCGCCGCGCGGCGCCCCGGCCACCGAGCCCGGGCCGTCGGCCGACGCGGCGCAGGCGGCGGGCCGGCAGGACACCCTCGTCGAGCGGTGCGCCGCCCACATCACCGACGTCCTCGCCCGCGAACTCGGACTGGAGCACGGCCGCGTCACCCCCGACGCCCGCTTCAGCGACCTGGGCGTCGACTCCATCCTGATCGCCGCCATCGTCACCGGGCTGGAGACGCTCGCCGGAGCCCCCCTGGAGCCCTCGGTCATCCTCGAACACCCCACCGTGTCCCGGTTGAGCCGGTACCTCGTCGAGCACCACCCGGACGGGCTGGCCCGCTGGGACCGCGGCCGCTCCACCGCACCCGCCGCCGACCGCACCCCGCCGACCGTCGGGGCCGCCGAAGCCGCCGAACCCGCCGGGGCCGTCCCCGCCACCGCCCGGCGCCCGGAGCCGGACGTCCTCCCGCTGGCGGTCGTCGGCCTGGCGGGGCGCTTCCCCGGCGCGCCCACCACCGAGCACTTCTGGGACCTGCTCCGGCACGGCCGGTCCGGCGTCCGGGAGGTGCCCCGGTCCCGCTGGGACATCGCCACCCTGTACGCGCCCGAGTACCGGGAGGGACGCAGCATCAGCAAGTGGGGCGGGTTCCTCGACGGCATCGAGGACTTCGACCCGGGCTACTTCGGCATCCCGGAGGCCGACGCCGCGCACATGGACCCGCTCACCCGGCTGTTCCTGGAGACGGCCGAGGAGCTCTTCGCCGACGCCGGGTACCGGCCCGAGGAGATCGCGGGCCGCCGCGTCGGGGTGTTCGTCGGCTCGGGCACCAGCACCTACGGCTCACGGATCGCCGTGCCCGGCCGGGCCACCGCCACCGGCACCAACCAGAACTTCATCGGCGCCCACCTCGCCCACTTCCGCGACCTGCGCGGCCCCAACCTGGTCGTCGACACGGCCTGCTCGTCCTCCCTGACGAGCCTGTGCCTGGCCCACCAGGCGCTGCGGACCGGCGAGTGCGAGATGGCCGTCGTCGGCGGCGCCGACCTCATCCTGGACGAGACCCCCTACCTGTCCCTGAGCGCCGCCCGCGCGCTGGCCCCCGACGGGACCTGCCGCGTCTTCGACGCCTCGGCGAGCGGCTTCGTGCCGGGCGAGGGGGTGGGGGCCGTCCTGGTGAGACCCCTCGACGCCGCCCTGCGCGACGGCGACCGGGTGCTCGCCGTCATCGAGGGCACGGCGATGAACAACGACGGCCGCACGATGGGCCTGACGACCCCGAACCCGGACGCCCAGCGGGAGGTCATCCGCAGCGCGCTGCACCGGGCCGGGGCGTCGGCGGGAAGCGTCTCCTACGTCGAGGCCCACGGCACCGGCACGATGATCGGGGACCCGATCGAACTGCGCGCCCTGACCGAGGTGTTCCGCGAGGACACCGCCGACACCGGCTTCTGCGGGGTCGGCAGCGTCAAGTCGAACGTCGGCCACCTGCTCATGGCGGCCGGCATGGCCGGACTGCACAAGGTCATCCTCTCCCTGGTCCACGAGGCCCTCCCGCCGACGCTGCACTGCGAGCGCCCCAACCCCCGCTTCAGCTTCGACGCGTCACCGTTCCGCCCGCAGACCGAGCTGGCGCCCTGGCACCCCCGGCACGGCGTCCGGCGCGCCGGGATCAGCGCCTTCGGCTTCGGCGGGACCAACTGCCACGTCGTCCTGCGCGGTGTGACGGACGCCGAGCGGGCGGGCCGCGAGATCCGGCGCGCTCCGCTACCGGCACCGGTCTTCCGACGGGCGCGCCACTGGCTTCAGCGGCCCCCCGCGGCGCCCCCTGCCCCCACCCCCGGACCCCGTCCCCTGCTCCAGCTGGAGGAATGGATCTAGCCATGGCGGAGAACCCACGCGCGGACCACCCGCTCGCCCCGCTCGCCGGCCGGCGCACCGCGACCACCGTGCGCGCCGAGGACGCGGCGGTCCGCGACCACCTGGTGCACACCGTCCCCGTCCTCCCCGGGGTGTTCCTCCTCGACCTCGTGCTGCGCCTGGTCGGCCGCGCCGGGCTGGACCCGGCCGCCGTGGAGCTGCGGCGGATCGTCTTCCGCGCGCCCGTCCTCGGCACCCCGGACGGCCGCCGGGTCGAGGTCGTGGTCGCCGAGGACGGGCCGGGGCCCGGGCTGCCGGTCACCGTCCGCAGCCGACCGGCGGACCGGGCCGCCGCCGACTGGGAGGTCAACTGCACGGCGGAACTCCACCCGCTGCCCGCCCCTTCGGCCGACCGTCCCCGCGTCGACGTGGCGGGGCTCACCGACGCCTCCCGGGACACGGTCGACGTCGCGGACCTCTACGGCTTCGTCCGCGAGCGGCTCGACATCGACCACCGGGGCTTCATGAAGGCGTCCGGAACGGTCCACGTCGCGCCCGGGGAGGCCCTGGCGCGGATGCGGCTGGCGGCCGAGGCCGAGCCGTACCTGGACCACTTCCACGTCCACCCGGCGGTGCTCGACTTCGCCACCCTCGTCCCGATGCTGCTGTTCCGGGAGGCGGAGCGGGCCGGCGCGGACCACCCGTTCATCCCCCTCTACATCGACCGCTTCCACGCCACCCACGGGGTGGGCCCGGAGAACCTCGTGCACGTCCCCGGCCCGGTCGGGGGCCGGCTGGACGCCGAGCTCTTCGACGCCGACCTGCGCGTCTGCGCGCCCGACGGGACCGTCGTCGCCGAGATCCTCGGCTTCCGGGCCAAGCGCGTACGGTCGGCCGAGCTGATCACCGGCCGACTCGGCTCCCCCGGGGCACCGGACACCCCGCCCGCGCCGACGGCGTCCCCACCGGCCGACTCCGCGCCCGCCGCCGTGACTCCGCCCCCGTCCTCCTCCGGCGCCCCGGACGCCCTGGCCGCGCTCGGCACGCTGGTCGCGGCGCGGCTGGGACGCCAGGACGGCGGCGTCGACCCGGACATCGGCTTCTACGACCACGGGCTGACGTCGGTCGATCTGCTGGGCATCGCCGGTGAGCTGGAGGAACGTATCGGCAGCCCGCTCTACCCGACGCTGCTGTTCGAGTACCCCACCGTGCGGGCCCTGGCCGACCACCTGCGCGACCAGGGGCACGAGAGGGCCCTCACCGCCTCGGCGGAACACGGCGCCGAGGCGGAGCCGGAGCGACCCGCCGCGACGCGGCCGGCCCCGACCGCGCTCCGGCGGCCGACCGCCCCCGCCGCGCACCGTCCGCCCGTCGCCCCGCCCGTCGCCCCGCCCGTCGCGCCGGCCGACGAGCCGCTGGCCGTCGTCGGCCTGGCCGGGCGCTACCCGGGAGCGCGGAACCCGGACGAACTGTGGGAGGTCCTGACCGAGGGCCGTGACTGCGTCACCGAGGTCCCCGCCGACCGCTGGGACCGTCGGAGCCCCCACGGCCCAAGCGGCGACCCGGAGGGGCCCGGCCCCTGGGGCGCGTTCTGCGAGGGCGTGGCGGAGTTCGACGCCGACTTCTTCCACATCCCCGCCGAGCGGGCCCGCCTGATGGACCCGCACGAGCGGCTGTTCCTGGAGACGGCCTGGGCCGCCCTGGAGGACGCGGGCCACACCCCGGAGGGCCTGGCCGCCCAGACCGGGGGCGGCGTCGGCGTCTTCGCGGGCCAGATGTGGAACGACTACCAACTCCTCGGCCTGGAGCACCTGCACGAGCACGCCGACGCGGGCCCGGCCGGGTCCTGGGCGTCCGACCTGGCCAACCGGGTGTCGTACGCCTTCGACTTCCAGGGCCCGAGCCTGACCGTGGACACGGCCTGCTCGGCCGCCCTGACCGCCCTGCACCTGGCCGGGGAGAGCATCCGGCGCGGCGAGTGCCGGGCCGCGGTGGTCGGCGGCGTCAACCTCTCGCTCCACCCCTACAAGTACCTGCGGCTGGCCCGGTTGGGGCTGCTCTCGCCCACCGGCCGCTGCCGCCCCTTCGGCGCGGGCGCCGACGGCTACGTGCCCGGGGAGGGCGTCGGGGCCGTCGTCGTGCGTCCCCTGGCCGACGCCCTGGCCTCCGGCGACCCCGTCCACGCCGTCATCGCCGGCTCCGGGCTGCGCCACAGCGGCCGGACCGGCGGCTACTCCGTCCCCAGCCCCGACGCGCAGGCCCGGGTGGTGGCCGCCGCCCTGGCCGACGCCGGCGTCTCCCCCCGCACCATCGGCTACGTCGAGGCCCAGGCGTCGAGCACGACTTTGGGCGACCAGATCGAGATCGAAGCCCTCTCGTCCGTCTACGCCGCGCACACCGAGGACCGCGCGTACTGCGCGATCGGCTCGGTGAAGGGCAGCATCGGCCACCTGGAGGCCGCCGCCGGCGTGGCGGGGCTGACGAAGCTGCTGCTGGCCCTGCGGCACCGCACCATTCCCCCCGGCCCGGACACCGGCGAGGTCAACCCCGCGCTGCGGCTGGACCGGACCCCCTTCTACCTGCCCCGGACCGCCCGCCACTGGCCCGAGCCCGTGGAGCCGGGCACCGGCCGGCCGGCACCCCGCCGCGCCGCGCTGAGCGCCTTCGGCGCCGGGGGCGCGAACGTGCACCTGATCGTGGAGGAGTACCGTCGGCCCGCGCGGGAGCACGGGCCGACGGCGCCCCGCCCGCTGGCCGTGCCGGTGTCGGCCCGCACCCCCGAGCGGCTGCGCGTGCTGGCCCTGCGGCTCGCCGCTCATCTGCGGGACTGCCCCGGACTGCGCCTGGCCGACGTGGCGCACACCCTGCGCCACGGCCGTCGGCCGATGGAGCACCGCGCGGCGCTCGTCACGGCGGACCTCGGCGAACTGGCCTCGGGCCTGGAGGCCCTGGCCGCCGGTCAGGAGCCCGCCTGCCCGACACGCGGCGGCCGGGTGGCCCCCGGCGCGGCGGCCACCGGGGCACCGCCGCACGACGTCCACGCGGCCGCGGGCGAGGACGCGCTCGCCGCCGCCTGGGCGGCGGGCACCCTCGCCGCCTGGCCGCCCGACGACTCCGCCGTCCGGGTGCCGCTGCCCACCTACCCCTTCGCCCGGGAGCGGTACTGGCTGGACGAGCCCGCGCCACCGGCCCCCTCCGACGCCCCGCGCCCGTCGGGAACCCCGGCGGCGGACGCGGCGCGCACCCTGGTCCTCGCCCCCCGGTGGCACGCCCGCGCGTTGCCGCGGGACGCCGACCGGCCCGACGCGTTCGCCGGTGCCCTGCTCGTCGTCCTCGACACCGACGACGGCCGGGTGGAGGCCCTGCGCGCCCGCGCCCGCCGCGTCGTGCAGGTCCGCCCCGCGATGGCCTACGCCCGCACCTCCGCCGACGGCTTCGAGATCGATCCGGGGGAGGAGGAGCACTACCGCGCCCTCGCGGCGGCCCTGCGCGACGAGGGCGAGGAGCCCGGCGGCCTGCTGCACCTGTGGGGGCTGCGCGCCGGGACGTCCCCGCCGCCGGGAGACGCCGGAGCCGTGCTCTCGATGCTGCTGCTGTGCCGCGCCTGGCTCCTCGGACGCACCGACACGCTGCCCGTCCTCCACGCCCACACCGCCGACGGCGAGTCGCCCTCGCAGGCGGCGGTGGGGGGCCTCGCCCGCAGCGTGCGGCTCGAACAGCCCCGACTCGCGGTCACCACGGTGCGCTTCGACGCCGGACCGCAGGACGTCTCGGCGCTGCTCGCGGAGGCCGTGGCCGCGCGGACGGCCCCGGACGCCCCCGTCGAGGTCCGGCACACCCGCACCGGCCGGACCGTCTTGGCCTTCGAGCCGCTGGACCCGGCCCCGGCCCTCCCGCCCGTACCGGACGCCGGACCCCCGCCGCGGGTGCCGCTCGCCCGGGACGGCGGCACCTACCTCATCACCGGGGGAGCCGGCGCCCTGGGCCGGCACACCGCCCGGCTGCTCGCCGAAACGGCCCGCGTCTCCATCGCGCTGCTCGGGCGCTCGGCCCCCGACGCCGCCACGGAGGCGGCCGTCGCCGAGCTCGAATCCCTCGGCGCCCGGGCCCTGTACGTCAGGGCGGACCTCGCCGACGGTGCGGCCCTGCGGCGGGCCCTGACCGAGGTGACCACGCGGCTGGGCCCGCTCACCGGGGTCGTCCACAGCGCCGGAATCGTGGACGACGCCCTCCTGGTCAACAAGGACCGGGCGGCCGCTGCCCGCGTCCTGGCCCCCAAACTGCGGGGCACGGCCCACCTGGACGCGGCCACCGCCGACGCGGAGCTGGACTACTTCGTGATGTTCTCCTCCGTCGCCTCGGTCCTGGGGAACCCCGGTGCCACCGACTACAGCGCGGCCAACCGCCACCTGGACGCCTTCGCGGTGTGGCGGGAGGAGCGGCGTCGGGCGGGTGAGCGTCACGGACGCACCACGGCCGTCAACTGGCCGCTGTGGCGCGACGGCGGCATGTCCGTCGACGCCGCCGTCCGCGACCGGGTCCTGGCCCGCACCGGGTCGATCCCGCTGGCGACGGCGGACGCCCTGGCCGTGCTCCGCACCGTGCTCGACCGCGACGAGCCCCAGGT
Organism: Streptomyces chumphonensis; assembly: GCF_014779715.1. GTDB lineage: Bacteria > Actinomycetota > Actinomycetes > Streptomycetales > Streptomycetaceae > Streptomyces > Streptomyces chumphonensis. Next base: position 57,293 of record NZ_JACXYU010000001.1, on the reverse strand, counting down.
CGTGGTGGTCCACGGCGACCGCGCACGTCTGCTCGGCCACCTGGACGTCATCAGCGCGACCGACGCGCCCGGACCGACCGACGTGACCGACGTGACCGACGCGGCCGGACCGACCGGGGACGCACCGGTCGCCGAGCCGGCCGGGGCCGGACGGGCGGAGGTCCTGCGCCGCACGCAGGAGTACCTGACCGCCGCCGTCGCCCGCCTGCTCGACCACCGCGATCCGGGGGCCGGGCGGCGTGCGCACCAAGACAGCGGGTTCCTGGAGCTCGGGCTGACGTCGGTGGACGTCGTGGAGCTCGTGCGCGGCCTGTCGCGGGAGCTGGGACGCGAGCTGCCGCCCACGGCGCTCTTCCGGTACCCCGACGTCGGGGCCCTCGCCGCACACCTGGTGGACGCCTACGGACCGGAGGTCCGGACGAGGCTCACCGCAGAGCCCGAGCCCCAGCCCACGCCCGCGCTGGAGCCCGAGACGGCGCCCACCGCCTCCGCCGGGCCCGGCGGGGAGCGCGACGGGTCGCCGCGCCGCGCCGCCCGGTCGGCGCCGACGTCCTCCGGCGGCTGCGGGGCCGAGCAGCCCGTGGCGATCATCGGCATGGCGGGACGCTTCCCCGGCTCCCGGGACGTGGACGGCTTCTGGGCCGACCTCCTCGCCGGCCGCGACCTGGTGCGCGAGGTCCCGCCCGACCGGTGGGACCACCGGCTCCACCACGACCCCACGGGCACCCGCCCGCACGGCACCGACTGCGGCCACGGCGCGTTCCTGGACGACGTGGCCCGCTTCGACGCCGGGTTCTTCGGCGTGCCCCGCGCCGAGGCGGAGGGCATGGACCCGCAGACGCGGCTGCTGCTGGAGGTCCTGTACCAGACCGCCGAGGACGCCGGGGTCGCCGCCCGGCTCCGGGGGTCGTCCACCGGATGCTTCGTCGGCCGCTGCTTCAACGACTACGACCTGGAGATGCTCGTCCGGGGCCGCCCGCCGGGCGCCCACGACGTCACCGGCACGTCGGTGGCGATGTCGGCCAACCGGGCCTCCTACGTCTTCGACCTCTCCGGACCCAGCAGCGTCGTGGACACCGCCTGCTCCTCCTCGCTGTACGCGCTCCACCTCGCCGTGGCCGCCGTGCGTCGCGGGGAGTGCGACACGGCGTTCGCCGCCGGCACGAACCTGATCCTCAGCCCGCAGCACTACCTGCGCAGTTCGGCGCTGGGCGCGCTCTCCCCCTCGGGGCGCTGCCACGCCTTCGACGCACGGGCTGACGGCTACGTGCCGGGGGAGGCCGTCACGGCGGTGCTGGTGAAGCCGCTGGAGCGGGCGCTGGCCGACGGGGACCCGGTCCACGGCGTCGTCCGGTCGGTGGCCGTCAACCACGGGGGCCGGGCGGGGGCGATCACGGCCCCGAACCCCGCCCGCCAGACGGACCTCCTCCTGCGCGCCTGGGACGAGGCGGGCATCGACCCCGCGACGCTCACCTATCTGGAGGCACACGGCACGGGGACGGCGCTGGGCGACCCGGTGGAGGTCGACGGTGCCGTCGCGGCCTTCCGCCGGCACACCGCGCGGACCGGTTTCTGCGCCCTGGGCTCGGCCAAGGGCCATCTGGGGCACACCGAGGGGGCCGCCGGGCTGGTCGGCGTGGTCAAGACCCTGCTGTCCATGCGGCACGGCACGATCCCGGCGATGCCGTCCTTCGCCACCCCGAACCCGCTGTGCGCCCTGGACGGCGGCCCGCTCCACATCAACACCGCACCGCTGCCGTGGGACCGCGTCGGGGACGTGCCGCGCCGGGCGGGCGTCAGCTCCTTCGGGTTCGGCGGCGCCTACGCGCACGCCGTGCTGGAGGAACCGCCCCCACGCGCCGTGCCCGCGGCCGTCCCGGGCCCGCTGGTCTTCCCCTTCTCCGCCCACCACGAGGACGCGCTGCGCGAACGCCTCGCGGGCCACCTGGAGTTCCTGCGGGAACGCCCGGAAGTGCGGCTCGACCAGGTCGCCGCCACCCTGCGGACGGGCCGCGAGGCGCTGCCCCTGCGCGCCGCCGTCGTCGCCGGGACGCGGGAGCGGCTCCTGGCCGGGCTGGCGGACTGCCTCGCCGCCCCGCGGGTCGCGGGCCGCGCGGTGGACCTCGGCGGACCGGCGGCGGGCGAGGCGCGGGCCGCCGCCGAGGACTGGGTGAGCGGCGGGTCGGCGGACCTCCCGTCCACCGGTGTGCGGGTGCCGCGCGTCCCGCTGCCCGTCTACCCCTTCGCCGGGGATACCTACTGGTTCGCCCAGGACGCCCAGGACGCCCAGGACGCCCAGGACGCCCAGGACGCCCCGGCCACCACGCCCCCGGCCACCACGCCCCAGCCCACCCCCGCCCTCCCGGCGCACCGCACCGGGTCGGCGGACGTCGCCGAGCCGCCGGACGTCACCGAGTCGGCCGTCCGTACCGTCGAACGCCTCATCGCGGAGAGCCCGTTCTCGGGGCGCCGCGCGGCCGCCGGCATGGACCGCGTCGACGACCTGCTGCGGCGCTGGTGCCGGCGATTGCTCGGCGAGGGCCGGGACACCCCGCCCACCGCCGAGGAACTGCGGAGCCGGCTCGCCGACGAGGAGCGGTACGGGAGGCTCGCCGACGCCCTCGCCGCCCTGATCGCCCGCGCACCCGCCGAGCCCGGCGGCACCGGGGCGCCGCGGGCGCGCCTGGTCGAGGAGGCCGACGCCCTGGCCGCCGACCATCCCGAGCTGGCGCCCTGGATCGACCTGATCAAGGTGTGCCTGCCCCGGCTCCCCGAGTTCCTGGCGGGCGAGGCGGACCCGCTGGAGGTCTTCTTCGCCCCGGACCACCCCGACCTGCTGCTGCGCATCTACGACGGCAACGCCGTCGCGGACCACCACAACGAGATCGTCGCCCGGCTGGTCGCCGGGCAGGTGCGGTCCCTGCGCGAGCGCAGGCCCGGGACGCCGGTGCGCCTGCTGGAGATCGGCGGCGGGACCGGGGGGACCACCCGGCGGCTGCTGGAGGCCCTGGCCGAGCACGGGGACGGCGTGCACTACGTGTTCTCCGACGTCTCGCCCGCCTTCCTGCCCGCCGCCCGGAGGCGCTTCGCCGACACCCCCGTCTCCTTCGAGTGCCGCGTGCTCGACCTGGACCGCGACCCGGAGGACCAGGGCTTCGAGGCGTCGGGCGTGGACGTGGTGATCGCCGCCAACTCCGTGCACGCCACCCGCAGCATGGCGGCCAGTCTGGGGCGCGTCCGCCGGCTCCTCGCGCCGGGCGGCATCGTGGTCCTGGAGGAACTGGTCCGCAACCGCGACTGCATGACGGCCATGATCGGACCGCTGCCCGGCTACTGGTCCAGCGTGGACCCCGGCGTCCGGCTGCCCGACTCCCCGTTCCTCGACGTGGCCGGCTGGCGGGGGGCCCTGCGGGAACAGGGCTTCGAGCGCACCTGGGCGCTGGGCGCCCCCGATCTGGCCGAGGACGAGTTCGACAACGCCGTCGTCGTCGGCAGGGTCCCCGCAGCCGCCGCGCCGGTCGCCCGCCGCGAACCGGCCCGCGACCACGCGGCCCCCGCGCCCGCCCCGGCACCCGCCCCCGCACCCGAGGTCGTCGCGGCCCCCGCGCCCGCCCCGGCCGACCCCGACGAGCCGGTGACGGCCGACCCCGAGGAGGTCACCGAGCGGCTGCGGACCGTCTTCGCGCGGTTCTTCGGCCTGGCCGAGGAGGCCGTGACCCCCGACGCCCCCTTCGACAGCTACGGCATGGACTCCCTCAGCGCCATCCAGCTCATCCGCAGCCTGGAGCCGGAGTTCGGGAAGCTGCCGAAGGTGCTGCTGTTCGAACACCCCACCCTCGCCTCGCTGGCCCGCTACCTCGCGGAGCACGCACCCGGTCCCGCCGCGCCGCCCGAGGAGCGCCCCGCCGCCCCGGCCGCCCCCGCCGTCGCCCCCGCCGTCGCCCCCGCCGGCCCGTCCGGCGCGTCCCGTCAGGAGCCGCCCGCTCCGGTGCCGACGTCGGCCGCACCGGACGGCACCCCGTCCCCCGCCAGGCCGCAGCCGCCCCCGGCCGCCGGGGGCGGCGGGGCCGAGGACGACCCCGTGGCCATCGTCGGACTCGCGGGCCGCTTCGCCCGCTCACCCGACGTGCGGACCTGGTGGCGGCACCTGCGGGACGGCGTCCACCTGGTAGAGGAGATCCCGGCCGAACGGTTCGACTGGCGCGAGGTGTTCGGTGACCCACACCGTTCGCCCGGCACGGTCAACAGCCGCTGGGGATCCTTCATCGAGGGCGTCGACCGCTTCGACGCGGACTTCTTCGGCATGACGCCGCTGGAGGCCGAACTCATGGACCCGCAGCAGCGCATGATGCTGGAGACGGCCTGGAAGGCGGTGGAGGACGCCGGTCACCGCCCCGCCGACCTGCGCGGCACCCGGACCGGCGTCTTCATCGGGGCCACCTCCCACGACTACGACTGGGCCCTCCACCGGGCCGGCCGCCACCGCGAGGGCCACGTCGTCAGCGGCAACGGGCACTGCCTCATCGCCAACCGGGTCTCCTACCGGCTCGACCTGCGCGGGCCGAGCGAGGCGGTCGACACCGCCTGCTCCAGTTCGCTGACGGCGCTGCACCGCGCGGTCCGTGCGGTGCGGGGCGGCGAGTGCGACGCGGCCCTGGTCGGGGGCGTGCACCTCTTCCTCACACCCGACCTGTTCGTCGCTCTGGGCCAGTTGGGCATCATGTCGCCCGACGGACGGTGCGCCGCGTTCGACCGGCGGGCCAACGGCATGGTGCGCGGCGAAGCCTCGGTCGCGGTGCTGGTCAAGCCGCTCTCCCGGGCGCTCGCCGACGGCGACACGGTGTACGCCCTGGTACGCGGCAGCGGCGTGTCGCACGGCGGGGGCGGTCACATGGACTCGCTCATGATGCCCAACCCCGCGGCCCAGGCGGAGCTGATCTCCTCCGTCCACCGGGACGCCGGGGTCGACCCCCGCACCATCAGCTACATCGAGGCCCACGGCACCGGGACGGAGGTGGGGGACCCGATCGAGGTCCGGGGCCTGCGCCGGGCCTTCACCGGGTCGGACGGCGCCACCGGTCCCGGCGACCGCGCGCCCTGGTGCGGCCTGGGCACCGTCAAGTCCAACGTGGGGCACACCGAGGCCGCGGCCGGGCTGACGGGCGTCGTCAAGACCGTCATGGCCCTGCGGCACCGGCAGCTCCCGCCCACGCTGCACTACACCGAACCGAACCCCCTGCTCGACCTGGACGGCAGCCCGTTCTTCGTCGTCGACCGGCTCACCCCGTGGACCACCGAGGACGGCGCACCGCGCCGCGCGGGCGTGAGCGCCTTCGGACTCGGCGGCACCAACGCCCACGTGCTGCTGGAGGAGTTCGTCGATCCCCGGACGGCCGGTGACCGGGCGTCGGACGGTCCCTGGATCGTCCCGCTGTCCGCCCGGACGGCCGAAGGGCTCCGGGACCAGGCCCGGCGGCTGCACGCCTTCCTCACCGAGCGGGACACCGGTCCGTCGGCGGAGGAGCGGCCCGGCCTGCGGGACCTGGCGCACACCCTGTGGGTGGGCCGCGACGCGATGCCGCAGCGCCTGGCGGTCCTGGCCGCGACGGAGGAGGACCTGGCGGCCTCCCTGCGCCGGTACACGGCCGGCACCCCCGATCCGGACGTCGTCGGCGGGCCCCCGGCCGACGCGTCCGCTCCGGACGCCGGTCCGGAGCGGGCCGCGCTCCGGGAGGCCGCCCGGCGCTGGATCGAGGGGGGAGCACCGTGGAGCCCCGCCGACGGGTGGCGGGACGCGCGCCGCGTGCCCCTGCCGACCTACCCCTTCGCCGCGACGCGGTACTGGGCGCACCCCCTGGACGGCACTCCGGCACCCGGGGACCGCGACGGGGAGGAGCGGTTGACCGACCTGCTCGGCGCGCTGGAGAGCGGGCGGATCTCGGTCGTGGAAGCCGAACGGTTGATGGAAGGTGTGCTGTGAACCCCCAGGAGTCCAGGCGGAACATCCTCGAACGGCTGCGGCGCGGGGAGCTGTCCGTCGCCGAGGCGAAGGCGTTGCTCCGGACCGGGCCCCAAGGCGCCGAGCCGTCCGCGCGGGGTGAGGGGACGCTGGCCTGGTTCCGGCCCGGCTGGCGGCGCGGGGCGGCGGCACCCGACGGCTCCGTCGACGCCGCCCGCACGCTCCTCGTCCTCGACGAGGCCGCCGCCCGGCACCGCGGGGACCAGGACCGGCCGACGGCGGCGGCCACCGTCGTGGTCACCGACACCGACGACGAGCTGCGCCGAACGGGTCCGGGCCACTACCGGATCGGTACCGGCCGCGACGAGGACTGGGCCCGGCTGTGGCGCGAGCTCTCCGCGGCGGCCCCGGCGCCGAGCGGCGTCGTCCTGATCACCGGAGCCGACCCCGAGCACTGCCTGGACGCCGTCTACCCCCTCACCCGGGCCCTCGTCCGCCGACCGGGCACCGAGCGGATCGCGCTGGCCTGCGTCGCCGTCGGCCCCGCACACGAGCAGGCCGCCGACGCGCTCGGCGGGTTCTGCTCCGTCGCGGCGCAGGAGGACGGACGGCTGCGCCCGGTCGCCCTGGCCGTCGCCGACGGCCGGGACCCGCTGGGCGCGGCCCTCGCCGAACTGGCCCTGTCGGACCGGCCCCTGGAGGAGGCCCGGGTCGACGGCGACGGCCGCTGGGTGCGCACGATGACCCCCGAGACGCTGCCCCTGCCCGCGCGCCTGGACCTCCCCGAGCGGAGCGTCCTGGTGGTGTCCGGCGGCGCGGGCGGGATCGGGCTGGGCCTGGCCGCCGTGCTGGCCCGGGACACCTCCGCCCGGCTGGTCCTGCTGGGACGCGGCGAGCTCACCCCCGAACGCCGGGCCGCCCTGGACGGGATCGAGGGCGCCGGCGGCGACGTCCGGTACCTGCGTGGTGACGTCACCCGCCTCGCCGACGTCCGGGCCGCCGTGGACCTGGCCCGCGCGGAGTTCGGCCCGGTCACCGGCGTCCTGCACCTCGCCGGCGTCAACGAGGACGCGTACCTCGTCAACAAGGCCCCCGGGACGCACGCCCGGGTGCTGGCCCCGAAGCTGCTGGGCGCCCGCAACCTGGACGAGGCGACCCGCGACGAACCCCTCGACCTCTTCGTGCTGTTCTCCTCCATGGTCGGCTACCTCGGCCACCCCGGGCAGGGCGACTACGCGGCGGCCGGACGCGCGCTCGGCGGCTTCGCCGCCCACCGCGCCGGGCAGGTCGCCCGGGGTCTGCGGGCCGGGGCGACGGTCTCCGTCGGCTGGCCCCTGTGGTCCGGCGGCGGCATGGAGTTGAGCGCGGCGGACCGGCGGGCCGTGCGCGAGCGGCAGGGCATGGTGGAGATGCCGCCGGAGGTCGGGCTGCGGGCGATGGCCGCGGCCCTGCGCTCCGGCGCGCCCGAGCTGGTCGTCGTCCACGGTGACGCGGAGCGCGCGGGCGCCTTCGTGCGGGGGCGCCTCGACGGCGCCCCGACCGGACGGACCGAGGCGGACCGCCGCCCCACCGGCGCGGCCCCCGCGCCCGCGGCGGTGGCCGAGGCGACCCGCCGTCACCTGCTCGGCCTGGTCTCGGAGCTGACCCGCATCCCGCCCGGCCGACTGCGGGGCGACGAGGAGTTCTCCGCCCTCGGCATCGACTCGGTGATGGTCAAGCGGCTGTCCGTCGCCCTGGAGGACCGGTTCGGCGACCTGCCCGTCACCCTGCTGTTCGACCACCGCACGGTCGACGACCTCACCCGGTACCTGGTGGAGCACCACGCCGACGCGGCCCGCGCCGTCACCGGGACCTCGGACGCCGCCCCGCCCGCCGCCCCCGCGTCCGAACGGCCCGCGCGCCCCGACCCGGACGCCGGCCCCGACGCGGCCCCCACCCCCGCCCCTTCCGTTCCGGCGGCGGCGCCACCCGTCCCCGCGCCCACCGCGCCCCCGGCCCCCGACGACGCCGTCGCGATCGTCGGCCTCGCCGGGCGCTACCCCGGGGCCGCCGACCCCGACGCCCTGTGGGACCTCCTGCTGCACGGCCGGGACGCCATCCGGGAGATACCACCCGACCGTTGGGACAAGGACCGCTGGGCGGACACCGGAGACCGGCGCCCGGGCTCCAGCTACGCCCGCTGGGGCGGTTTCCTCGACGGCGTCTCCCACTTCGACTCGCTCTTCTTCTCCGTGGCCCCGCGCGAGGCCCGCCGCATGGACCCGGCCGAGCGCCTGTTCCTGGAGACGGCCTGGTCCGCGATCGAGAACGCCGGATACTCCCTGGCGCGCCTCCACCGTCTCTCCCAGGACGGCGAGGAGAACGCGGTGGGCGTGTTCGTCGGCACCACCGGCATGGCCTACGACCTGGTCGCCGCCGAGGAGTGGGGCAAGGGCAACCCCGTCTCCGCCTACTCGATGGAGTTCTCGCTCGCCAACCGGCTCTCCTACCTCCTCGACGTGCACGGCCCGAGCCTGGTGGTGGACACCGCCTGCTCGGCGTCCCTGACCGCGCTCCACCTGGCGTGCGAGAGCCTGCGCCACGGCGAGTGCCGGATCGCCCTCGCCGGGGGCGCCTACCTGAACCTCCACCCGATGAAGTTCGCCATGCTCTCGGAGCAGCGCATGATGGCGCCGGACGGCGTCTGCCGCCCGTTCGGCGAGGGCGCGTCCGGCTTCGTGCCCGGCGAGGGCGTCGGCGCCGTCGTCCTCAAACCACTGTCCGCCGCTCTGGCCGACGGGGACCACGTGCACGCCGTCATCCGCTCCACCGCCGTGCGGCACGGGGGACGCACGCACGGCTACACCGTCCCCTCGCCCCGGGGCCACGCGTCCGTGATCGGCGCCGCGCTGCGCCGCGCCGGGGTCGACGCGCGCACCATCGGCTACGTGGAGGCCCACGGCACCGGGACCGAACTCGGCGACCCCATCGAGATCGAGGGCCTGACCCGGGCCTTCTCCGCCCACACCGCCGACCGGGGGTTCTGCGCCCTGGGGTCGGTGAAGGCCAACATCGGGCACGCCGAGGCCGCCGCCGGGATCGCCGGCCTGACCAAGGTCCTCCTCCAGCTGCGGCACCGCACCCTCGCCCCGACACTGCACAGCGACCCGCCCAACGCCCGGATCGACCTCGCCGCCACCCCGTTCCGGCTCCAGCGGGACGCCGCGCCCTGGGAGCCCGGCCCCGGCGGCCTGCCCCGGCGCGCCGCGCTGAGCTCCTTCGGCGCGGGCGGCGCCAACGCCCACGCGGTGCTGGAGGAGTACGTACCGGCCGCCTCCCCGCCCCGGGCCGAGGACGACCGCCCGCAGCCGGTCCTGCTGTCCGCCCGCACCCCGGACCGGCTGACGGCGATGGCCGGACGGCTCGCCCGCCACCTGGCGGGCCCGGGCGCGGACGCCTCCCTGACCGACATCGCCCACACCCTGCTCGTCGGCCGCGAGGCGTTGGAGCACCGGCTGGCGCTCGTCGTCGCCTCCGTCGCCGAACTGCGGGAGAAACTGGACCGGTTCGCCGCCGAGGGCGTCGCGGACTTCACCGGCCGCGCCGGCCCCGCGCGGCCGCCCGGCGAGCGGCCCGCCACGACGGCGGACGCCTGCGCCGCCCGCCGCTGGGACGAGGTCGCCGCGCTGTGGGTGCGGGGTGCCGCGCTCGACGGGGAGGCGCTCGCCGAGGCGGCGGACCCCGCCCGTCCCCGGCCGCGCGTCGTCCCCCTGCCGGGCTATCCCTTCGCGGGCCCCTCCCACTGGCCCGCCGTCCTCCCGGCGCAGCCCGGCGCCGCACCGGCACCGGACGCCGCGCCCGGCACCGCACCGCCCCTGACGGAGACCTCCCGCACCCCGGACGGCGCCGAGTTCACCGTCGACCTGGCTCCGGCGGACCCGGTCGTCGCCGACCACCGGGTCGAGGGGCGTCCCGTCCTCGCCGGCGTCGCCCACCTGGAGCTGGCCCGCGCCGCCGCCCACCGGCTGACCGGACGGCCCGTCACCGCCCTCTCCGCCGTCCGGCTGCGCGCCCCGCTGACCGTGGACGGCACACCCGCCACCGTCCGGGCCGTGCGGGAGGGGGACGCCGTCCGCGTCGAGATCCGCACCGAGCGCGGCGACCGCCCGGTCCTCCACGCGACCGTCACCGCCCACCCGGCCGCGCCCGGCCCGCACCCGGAGACGACCCACGCCGCCCCGGCCGCCGCACCCCTCGACCTCGCCGCGATCCGCGCCCGCTGCCCCCGCCGATCCCCCGGCGCGACCCTCTACGGCCGGGCCGAGGACGAGGGCTTGCGCTTCGGGCCCTCCTACCGCCTCGTCGAGCACCTCCACCACGGCGAGCGCGAGGCGCTGGCCGAGCTGGCCGCCCCACCGCAGGCCGCCCGCACCGGCTGGTGGCTCGAACCGGGCGTGACCGACGCCGCCCTGCACACCCTCCACGGCACCCTGTCCGAGGTCGAGGACCCGCCCACCCGTCCCGCCGCGATCGAGCGGATCGACCTGTGGGACCGTCCGCACACCGCCCGCTTCGCCCATGCCCGCCTGGTCTCCGCCGACCCCGACGGGTCCACCGTGCGCTGCGACGTCACCCTGTGCGACGCGGAGGGCCGCGCCCTGGTGCGCTTCACCGGCCTCACCGTGGTGCGCCCCGCCGCCACGGCGGAGCCCGTCCCCTCCTACCGGCCCGTGTGGCGCGTGGACCCGCCCGCCCCGCCGGGGGACGGCGGCCACCGGGGGCCCGTCCTCGTCCTCTCCGGCGCCCACGACCACGGACTCGGCGCCGCCCTGACGGCCCACCACGGGGACCGGGCCCGGCACCTGGACCCCGCCGGCCTGCGGACGCCCGCCGACTACGCCCGCGCCCTGCCCGCCGCCGGAGAACCCGCGACCGTGTACTTCCTCGGCGGGGTGGAGGACCGGCGCTACTCGCCCACCGACCTCGACCACCTGGAGGACGCCCAGCGTCGCGGCGCTCTGGCCCTCTTCCACCTCGCCCGCGCCCTCACCGAGGTCCGCCCGCGCGGCGCCCGCCTCGTCGTCCTCACCAGCGACAGCCAGCAGGTCGACCCCCTGGTGCCGACCCGCAACCCGTTCGCCGCCTCGCTGCACGGCCTGACCCGCACCCTCGCCCGCGAGCTGCCCTTCCTCGACACCGTCTGCCTGGACCTGGCCGGCCCGGACCTGGAGCGGGCGGCGGCGTCGGGCGACTGGGAGCCCCTGCTGGCCCGTGTCGCCGCCGAGCCGGCCCGCCTGCCCTTCGCCGAGGTCGCCTGGCGCGAAGGCGCCCGGTTCGTCAAGCGGCTCGAACCGGCGCGCCTGCCCGAGCCGGGGCCCGAGCGGCTGCCGCTGCGCGAGAAGGGCCGCTACCTCCTGGTCGGCGGGGCGGGCGGCCTCGGCCGGGTCATCGGCCGCCACCTGTCCGCCGTCTACGGTGCCCGGCTGCTGCTCGTCGGACGACGCGCGGAGGACGAACTGGACCCCGCCGTCCTCGGCGACCTCCGCGACGCCGGGGGCCGGGCCGCGTACCTGCGGGCCGACGTGACCGACCCCGACGCCCTGCGGTCGGCCGTCACCCACATGCGCGAACGCTTCGGCGGCGTCGACGGCGTCATCCACACGGCGTTCGTCCTGGCCGACCGCACGATCGCCGCCGCCGACGACGCGACGTTCCGGGCGGCCCTCGCCCCGAAGGTGCGCGGCACCGCGGCGCTCGCCGACGCGCTCAGCACCGAACCGCTGGACTTCCTGGCCCTGTTCTCGTCCGCCATCGCCCACACCGGCAACCCGGGCCAGTCCAACTACGCGGCCGGTTCCACCTTCCAGGACGCCTACGGCCGCCACCTGGCCGCCCGCCTCCACTGGCCCGTCACCGTCTTCGACTGGGGGTTCTGGGGCGAGGAGGGCGCCGTCGCGACCGGGGAGCACCGCGCCCGGCTGGCCCGTTGGGGCGTGGCACCCCTGTCCGCCGAGGAGGGCGTCGCCGCGTTCCGGCAGGGCCTGGCCGGGGGAGACGGCCACATCGTCCCGCTCAAGGCCTCCCCGGCCCTGGCCGAGGTGACGCCGGTGGGCACGGAGACCGTGCACCATGCCCAACCCCCCGCCGCCTCCGTGCTGCCCGCGCTCGACGCGGCCCTGCGCGCCGAGGTCGCCGAGCGCGGCGAGCCGTACGACGGGGACTACCTCGACGCCGTGGACGCCTACGCCCGCCGCGCCGTCCTGGCCGCCCTCGCCACGTCCCCCGGCGGCCTGGGCCGACCGGGGGAGCGGCTCACGACGGCGGACCTCGCCCGACGCCACCGCGTCGTGCCGGGGCGGCGGCGGCTGTTCGAGGCACTGCTCGCGGCCCTGACCCACGGCGGCCACCTCGGTGCCGACGGCGAGGCGTTCCGGGTGCCGCCCGAGGCGGCGGAGGCGACCGGGCCCGGCGACCGCGCGGCGGACCGCACCGCCCTCCTGGGCCGCTTCCCCCACGCGCGGGCGCTGCTCGACCTCCTCGACGACTGCGTGGCCGCCCTCCCCGAGGTCCTCACCGGGGCCCGACAGGGCCTGGACGTCCTCTTCCCCGGCGGGTCGGACCGCAGAGTGGCCGCCCTCTACCACGACGACCCGCGCACACGGCACTTCAACGCCCTCAGTGCCCGCGCCGTCCGCACCGCCGTGCACGAACGGCTGCGCCCCGGCAACGGAGCCGACGGCGCCCCCGTGCGCGTCCTGGAGATCGGCGCGGGGACCGGCGGGACCACCGAACCGATGCTCGCGTCCCTCGACGCCCTCGACGCCCACGCCGGCCGGCTCCACGTGGACGTCACGGACCTCTCGGCGGCCCTGGTGGGCGCCACGGGCGAACGGCTGGGCACCGGACGGCCCCACGTCGCCTTCCGCGTCCTCGACATCGCGGGCGACGTGCACGCCCAGGGCTTCGGCGGCGAACGCTACGACGTGGTCGTCGCGACGAACGTCCTGCACGCCACGGCCGACGTCCGGCGCACGCTGCGCAACGTCGCCGCCCTCATGCGGCCGGGCGCGGTCCTCGTCCTCAACGAGGCCACCCGGGTGCTGGACGGCATCACCCCCGTCTTCGGCCTCACGGACGGCTGGTGGCTCGCCCGCGACCACGAACTGCGGCTGCCGCACTCCCCGCTGCTCGACCCCGGCGCGTGGTCGGCGCTGCTCCTCGACGCGGGCCTGCGCGGCGTGCGCCGGTTCGCCGTCGAAGGCTGGTCGGACCACCGCGCGGGCCAGCACCTCCTCGTCGCCGAGCGGGGGGCCTGGCGGGAGCGCACCGCGCCCGCCCCGGCGGCCGGAGCCGCCGCGCACGACCGCCGCGAGGACCCGGCTCCGCGCCGGGTCCCGGCCCCGGCCGGCCCGGAACCCCGCGCCGCCGCCCGGCGGCCGGAGGCCGCCCACCACCCGCTCGTGGAGCGGGCCGTGGAACACCTCACCCGGCTGTACACGGAACTGCTCCGGCTCGACGCCGAGGAGCTGGACGCCGAGGCCCCGCTCGCCTCCTACGGCAGCGACTCCCTCACCACCATGGAAGCGGTCGAACGGCTGGAGCGGGACCTCGGTCCGGTACCGAAGGGCCTGCTCGTCGACCGCCCGTCCGTCCGCTCGATCGCCGAGGGCCTCGTCGAGGCGATGGGCCCGGCGCTGGCCCGTCGCTGGCCGGACGCGGCGCCGGAATCCGCCGCCGCGGGCGGGGCACCGGCCCCCGAAGCGGGCGCCCCCGCCGACGTCCCGGAGCCGACCGGCCTCCCGTCGGCCCCCGAAGCGGGCGCACCGGACGAACCGGTGGCACCGGACGGGCCCGCCCCCCGGCCCGCCGCCCCCCGACCCGCGTCCGACCGCCGGACGGACGAGCCGATCGCCGTGGTCGGCGTCGCCGGGCGCTACCCCGGAGCCGCCGACCTCGACGCCCTCTGGGCCGCGCTGCGCGCCGGACGCCGCACCGTCGGCGAGGTGCCCCCGAGCCGATGGGACCAGACCCGGCACCCGGGCCCGGACGCGGCGGCACCGGAGCGCGACGCGCAGCGCTGGGGCGGCTTCCTCGACGGCGTGGACCGGTTCGACCCGCTCCTCTTCCGGGTCTCGCCCCGCGAGGCGGAGCGTATGGACCCGGCCGAACGCCTGCTGCTCGAAGTCGCCTGGGAAGCGCTGGAGGACGCCGCCCTGCCCCCGTCCGCCCTGCGGGCGGCCACCGCGCCCGGCGGCCCCGGCGTCGGGGTCTTCGCCGGCGTCATGCACCACCAGTACCAGCTCCTCGCGGCGGAGCAGTGGGGCCGGGGCCACCGACCCGTCCCGGCCGCCTCGGCCTGGTCCATCGCCAACCGCATCTCCCACACCTTCGGCTTCACCGGCCCCAGCATGGCGGTCGACACCGCGTGCTCGTCGGCGTTGACGGCCCTGCACCTGGCCTCGCTGAGCCTGCGTCAGGGGGAGTGCTCGGCGGCCGTCGTCGGCGGCGTCAACCTCATCCTGCACCCCAGCCACCACACGGCCCTGGCGGCCTCCGGCATGCTCGCGCGGGACGGGCACAGCCGGGCGTTCGACCCCGGAGCGGACGGCATCGTCACCGGCGAGGGCGTCGGCGCGCTCGTCCTCAAACGCCTCTCGGACGCCCTGCGCGACGGGGACCGCGTGCACGCCTGCGTCCTCGGCTCCGCCCTCAACGCCGACGGCCCCTCCGACGGCTACGGCGTGCCCAGCGCGCCGGCCCAGGTCGCGGTGATCCGCCGGGCGCTGCACGCGGCGGGCGTGGAGCCGGACTCCGTCCAGTACGTCGAGGCCCAGGCGACGGGCTCACCCGTCGGCGACCCGGTGGAGCTGGCCGCGCTGCGCCGCGCCTACGGTCTGGACGGCCGGCGGCGGCTCGACGTCGGTTCCGTCAAACCCAACACCGGCCACCTGGAGGCGGCTTCGGGCCTGCTCCAGCTGACCAAGGTCCTCCTCCAACTGCGCCACGCGACGCTCGCCCCCACACCGGGCGGCGCCACCACCGCCGCGCCGGACGGCTTCCGGGTCGTGCGCGAACCCGTCCCCTGGGAGCGGGAGGCCGACGGCACACCGCGTCGCGCCGCCGTCAGCTCCTTCGGCGCCGGGGGCGCCAACGCCCACGTCATCCTGGAGGAGGCACCGGCCCGGACGCCGTCCCCCCGGCCGGACGGCACCGGTGAACCGATGCTCCTGCCGCTCTCCGCCCGCCGGCCCGACCGGCTGCGCGCCGCGGCCCGCAGGCTCGCCGACCACCTGCGCGGGCCCGGGGCCGGGCTCGCGCTCGCGGACGTCGTGCACACGCTCCGGGTCGGACGCGAACCCCTGGCCGCGCGCCTGGCGGCCGTGGTGCGGAGCGTGGCGGAGGCGGCCGAGGTGCTCGACGCCCACGCCGAGGGGCGCGCGGACCACCGATGCATGACCGGGCGGGCCCGCCCGGCCGACCAGCGGGGCGGATTCCCGCCCGCACCCCCGGCCCAGGCCACCGAGGACGCGCTGCTGGCCCTCGGCCGCGCCTGGACCGAGGGCGTCGCCTCCGACGAGGCCCCCGACCCGGGCGGCCGGCCGGGCGACATCGTCGACCTGCCGCACTACCCCTTCGCCCACGCCCGCTACTGGCTGGAGCGCCCCGAGGCGACCCCGCCCGCCGAGCCCGAGCACCCGCACAGCCCCGTGCGCGAGACCGAGGAGCCCGCCGTGACCACACCCCCGCCGGCCGAGGAGGGCCCGCACGCCCCCGGCGCCGCCGCGACCGGCCCGCGGACCCCGGCCGTTCAGGCCCCGCAGGCCCCCGACTCCGGGAGCACCGTGGAGACCGTGGTGATCGACGTCATCTGCGGGCTGCTCGGCGTCGCCCCCGCCGACATCGATCCCGGTGACCACCTCAGCGACTTCGGCTTCGACTCGATCACCATGGTGCAGCTCGCCGACCGCCTCTCCGACCGGTTCGCCACCGAGCTGAGCCCCATGCTGCTCTACGGCTTCCGCGACCTCGCCTCCCTCGTGGCGCACCTGACCGCCGAGACCCGCGAGGCCCCGGCGGCGGAACCGCCCGCCCCGAAGACGTCGGCCCCGGCCCCGGAGACGCCGACCCCCGTGCCCGAGCCGCCCGTCCCGACCGGACCGCCCGTCCCGCCCGGGCCGCCCGTCCCGACCGGACCCGCCCGGCCCGAGCACGAACCCGTCGCGGTCGTCGGCATGGCGGGCGCGTTCCCCGGATCGAGCGACGTGGACGCCTTCTGGGAGCACCTCGTCTCCGGACACGACCTCGTCACCCGGGCCCCCGCCGACCGCTTCGCGGCGACGAGGGAGTCGGCGACGGGGGAGGAGAGCGGCGAGCACGGCCCCTGGGGCGGCTTCCTCGACGGCGTCGACCGCTTCGACGCCGGCTTCTTCCAGATCACGCCGCGCGAGGCCCGCGTCATGGACCCCCAGCAGCGGCTCTTCCTTCAGACGGTGTGGTCGGCCGTCGAGGAGGCCGGCTACGACCCCGCCGACCTGGCCGGCTCCTCCTGCGGGCTGTACGTGGGCGTCGCCTCCTCCGAGTACGGCGAGCTCGCCCGCGAGCGCGGCGCCGACGTCGACGGTCAGCTGATGACCGGCAACGACCACAGCGTCCTGGCCAACCGCGTCTCGTTCCTGCTGGACCTGCGCGGACCGAGCGAACCCGTCGACACCGCCTGCTCCAGCTCGCTCGTGGCCGTGCACCGGGCCGTCCAGGCCATCCGGGCGGGGGAGTGCGACCTGGCCATCGCCGGGGGCGTCAACGTCATCGTCGGACCGACGGGCTTCGACGCCTTCACCCGCTCGGGCATGCTCGCCCCCGACGGCCGCTGCAAGACCTTCGACGACCGGGCGGACGGCTACGTGCGCGGGGAGGGCGTCGGCGCCGTCCTGCTCAAGCCGCTCAGCAGGGCCCGGGCCGACGGCGACCACATCCACGGCCTCATCACCGGGACCGCGACCAACCACGGGGGCCGGGCCGCCTCCCTGACCGCCCCGAACCCCGCCGCCCAGTCCGAGGTGATCACCCGGGCGCAGCAGCGGGCGGGCGTCGAGCCGGAGACGATCGGCTACGTCGAGGCCCACGGCACCGGCACCGCGCTCGGCGACCCCATCGAGGTGACCGGGCTGCGCGGCGCCTTCGGGTCGACCGCGCCCGAGCAGTACTGCGGGCTGGGCACGGTCAAGACCAACATCGGGCACCTGGAGACGGCCGCCGGCATCGCCGGGCTCGTCAAGGTCCTCCTCCAGCTGCGGCACGGCATGCTGGCGCCGTCGCTCCACCTCCGGCGGGTCAACCCCCGCATCGAGCTGGCGGGCTCGCCCTTCCACCTCGTCACCTCGGCCCGCCCGTGGCCGTCACGCACCGACGCGGCCACCGGCCGCCCGCTGCCCCGGCGGGCGGGGCTCAGCTCCTTCGGCTTCGGCGGCACCAACGCGCACCTGGTCGTGGAGGAGGCCCCGGAGCGTCCCGGCGCGCGGCCCGGCCCCGAGGTGCCCGGCTCCGTGGAGCCGGGGCGGCCCCGGCTCCACGTCCTCAGCGCCCGCGACCCGGAGCGGCTGCGCGCGTACGCGGAGCGCCTGCACGCCTGGGTGGCCCGGCGCGCGGCGGACGGCTCGCTCGGCCGGACGTCCGCCGCCGACGTCGCCCACACCCTCCAGGTCGGACGCACCGCCCTGCCGGTGCGGCTGGCCGTCGCCGCCTCGACCCTGACCGAGCTGGCGGAGGTCCTGCGCACCCACCTGGACGGCGGGGAGGACCCCCGGTTGCACGTCACCGACCCCGCCCCGGCCCGCCCCGGCCGCCGCCCGGACGCCCACGACGCCTGGGACGCCTGGGACGCCAAGGATGTCGCTTACGCCCTGGAACGGGCGCGCGCGGGCGACCCCGCGCGGCTCGCCGACCTGTGGGTGGCGGGCGCCGACATCGACTGGCGCACACTCGAACCCGCGCGGGCGGCGCTCCGGCTCTCCCTGCCGACCTACCCGTTCGCCCCCGAGAGCCACTGGCTGCCGCCGGCCCGGCCACGCCGCGCCGCCGAGCGTGCCCCCGAAGCCGACGCGCGCCCCCGGCCCGAGCCGTCGCCGGCGGCCCCCGCTCCAGCCCCGGCCCCCGCTCCAGCCCCGGCCCCGGCTCCTGCCTTGGCCCCCGCTCCGGCCCCTCGGCCCGCCGCCGGCCCGCCCGTCCCGCCGTCCGGGCCCCGTCCCGCCGAGCCTCCCCGACGCGGCACCCCGGTCCCGGAACCGGTGACGGCCGCTGAACCCTCCGGGACGGGCAGCCCCGGCGACGACCGGCTGACCCGGCTGCGTCGGCACGTGCTCGACGCCGTCGCCGACGGCATCGGCATCCCCGCCCACGAGGTCGAGCCCACACGGGAGTTCGCGAGCTACGGGGTGGACTCCATCGGCGCCATGCGGATCATGCAGACCATCCAGGCCCGCTACGGCGACCACATCCCGATGGCCGCCATCCTCGAACACCCCACCATCGACCGGCTGACGACCCATCTCGACGCGTCCTACGTCCTGCCCGACGCCGTGCCCCCGGCCGACGAGGCCGCGGCGGAGCCCCCGTCCCCCGAGGCGCCCCCGCGGGCCGAACCCGAACCGGTGGGCCTCGTCCCGTTCGCGGACGGCGACGGCGGGACACCCGCCTACTGCCTCTTCGGCGACACCGGGGAGCTGAGCTGGCTCCTCCACCTGCGCGACCACCTGGCCGAGGCCGGTCCCGTGTGGGGGCTGGAGGCGCCGGGCTTCGCGACGGGCGCGGCCCCGGTCGAGGGCGTCGACGCCCTGGCCGACCGCTGCGCCGAGGCCGTCGCCCGGCAGCACGCGGGAGGGGGCTGCCGGATCGTCGGCCACGGGCTGGCCGGGCTCGTCGCCGCCGAGACCGCGCGCCGGCTCCAGGACCGGGGGGTGGAGGTCGCCGAACTCCTGCTCCTGGGCACGCCCGAGCCCGGCCTCGGGTTCGCCGGTGAGACCCCGGCCGCGTCCGTCGCCGAGGTGACCGGCGTGTTCGCCGCCGTGTGGGGCGCCCCCGACCGGCCCGTCGGGCCGCGGGACGGGGAGGCCGGGACCTCCGGGGAGGCCCGGGAGCGGGTGGCCGACGCCGTCGCACGGCTGGCCGCCCACGCCCCCATGGACGGGGAGCGGCTGCACCACTGGGTGTCCACGGCGGTGCGCTGGCGCCAGGCCCTCGTGCGGTCCGCACAGGCGTACCACGCCCGTCCGGTGAGCGGCCTGGGGGCCGCCGGCGTGGTGCGCGCCGTCCGGGGCGTGCGGGGGCCGACGGGCGGCTACGACCGCTGGATCGCGCCGCCGCCGGTGGTCCACGAACTGGACGTCGCACCGTGGCGGCTCGCCTCACCCCACGGCGCGGCGGAGACCGCCCGCTCGCGCGCCCACCGCCCCTCGCTGGCGACCGCCCGGGCGAAACCCTCGCCCGTGGTGTCCATCAACCGGCACGGCGCCGACCGGCGGTCGATCTGGGCCCACAACCTGTACGGGGAGGTCAGCTACGCCATCTACCTCTCCCGCCACCTCGGCGCCCGCAAGCCCGTCGTCGGACTGGAGCAGCTCGGCGTGGGACCCACGGCGGCCCGCCCCCACGCCTACACCTCCGTCAGGGAGATGGCCGGCCACTACGTGCGGGAGCTGCGCGAGCAGTTCCCCGGCGAGCCCTTCCTGCTCGGCGGATGCTCCTTCGGCGGCGTCCTCGCCTACGAGATGGCCCGGCAGCTCCAGTGCGCCGGGGAGGAGGTCACCCACCTGATCGCCATCGACCCGATCATGCCGGGCACCGAGGCGTGGGACAGCGTGGACTGGGGGACGGTGACCGCCGTCGAGGCCGAGGCGTTCTCCCTGGTCATGCTGGGGAACGCGATGTGCCAGCGCTGGGGCGTCGCCGAGCAGATCACCCTCGACTCCCTGGCCGGGCTGGACCTGGACGGGCAACTCGCCGTCGTCGCCCGCCACATCAACGAGCGCTCCGCCGCGCGCCCCGACCCCGAGGTGATCAAGCGGCAGGTCCTCGTGCGGCACGAGGTCATGCTCCGCAACGGCGACCTCCTCCAGGAGTACCGGCCCGAGCCGCTGCAGAGCCCGATCCCCACCACCCTCTTCCACGCCACCCAGGGCTTCCTGGCACCGGGCAACGACAACGGCCTGCCGGCCGTGCCGCGCACCAGCGACGACCGGTCCAACGGCTTCGCCGAACACGTCGGGGGCCTGCTCACCCTCCACGAGATGACGGCCGACCACCACACCATCGCGCACAACGACAACCTCGGGCGGATCGCCCGCACCCTCGACCCCCTCCTGCGGCGGCAGGACTTCCCGGGCAGCCTCTTCCCGGCGACGCTCTCCCCCGCCTCCCCCAACGGCAGCAGGTGATCGCGACCCATGGACTTCAGCGTCTACTTCTTCTCCGCCAACGACCGCAACGACTTCGGGGAGCGCTACCGCTTCATCCTCGACGTGGCCCGGTTCATCGACCGCCACGGCTTCACGGCGATCTGGACCCCCGAGCGGCACTTCCAGGAGTTCGGCGGCAGCTTCCCCAACCCGGCCGTGCTGTCCGCCGCGCTCGCCGTCGCCACCGACCACCTCCGCATCCGGGCGGGCAGTGTCGTGCTGCCCCACCACCACCCCGTCCGGGTGGTGGAGGAGTGGGCGCTCGTCGACCAGCTCTCCGGCGGGCGGGCCGGGGTGTGTGTGGCCACCGGCTGGCACCAGGGCGACTTCGTCTTCTACCCCGAACACTACGAGGGGCGCCGGGAGTACACCCTCGACCACGTCGCCACGCTCCGCTCGCTGTGGCGCGGCGAGACCGTGGCCTTCCCCGGCCCCGGCGGGCGCGACCTGGACGTGCGCACCTACCCCCGGCCCCGGCAGCCCGAACTGCCGCTGTGGCTCGTGCACACCTCCAACCCGCAGACCTGGATCGAGGCCGGCCGCCGCGACCTCAACGTCCTCTCCCTGCTCACCAGCTGGGAGAAGCTGGAGGAGAACATCGCCTCCTACCGGGCGGCACGCGAGGAGGCCGGCCACGACCCGGGCGGCGGTGTGGTCACGGTCGGCATGCACACGTTCGTCGGCGACGACGAGCAGGCCGTCCGGGACCTCGTGCACGAACCCGTCAAGCGGTACCTGGCCTCGTTCATGACCCAGAAGCGCGCCGACGAGGCGGTCGGCGGCGCGCGGCGCGACTCCGGCGCCGACGAACAGGACAAGGTCGCCGAGCTGATGGCCGAGGACTACTACGCGCGCCGCTCGCTGCTGGGGACGCCCGACAAGTGCGCGGCGACCGTGGAGCGGCTGCGCTCCATCGGAGTCGACGAGGTGGCCTGCCTCGTCGACTTCGGCCTGCCCTTCCGGACCGTCCTGGACGCCCTCCCCGCACTCGACGCGCTCCGCCGCCGCTGCGCGCCCGCCGAGGACCGGACGCCCGCCCCCGCCGCTGCCCCGGCCACCGCGGCCCCGTTGTCCTGGTACTACGACCGCTGACGAGCGACGGGCGGGCCGGGCCCTCGGCCCGCCCCGTCCGCCCCGGACCTCAGGGCACCAGCGAGCGCAGCGCCTCCTCACGCAGCTGGTCGAGCAGCCGGGCCCGCTGGGTCTGGAGGAAGAAGTGCCCGCCGGGCAGCAGGCTCGTGGTGCACCCGGCCGTCGTCTGGCGGCCCCACCGGGCCAGCGAGGCGTGCGAGGACTCCGGGTCCTCGATGCCCCCGTAGGCCGCGATCGGACAGCTCAACGGCGGGCCCTCCACGTACCGGTAGGTCTCCAGCAGGGCGGTGTCCGCCCGCAGGATGGGCAGGTACAGGGCCCGCATCCCCGCGTCCTCGCGGATGATCGGCGGGATGGCCCCGTAGCGCTGGTCGAGCACCTCCAGGTACTCCTCGTCGGGCAGTCGGTGGATCGTGCCGTGGTAGGTCGGCTCCTGCGGCGCGTTGCGCGCGGAGACCGCCAGCAGGGCGGGCTCCATGCCCCACGTGTCGCGCAGCGCGCGCGCCGTCTCGAACGCCAGGAAGGCCCCCAGGCTGTGCCCGAAGAGCGCGAACGGCGGCGTGAGCAGGGCGGCCAGGGCCCGTGCCGCGTCCCGCGCCACGGCCACCAGGTCCGTCGGCAGGGGCTCCTGCCGCCGCGCCTCCCGGCCCGGCAGCCGCAGCGTCCACGGCTCGACGGCCGGGAGCAGCTCCCGCGACCAGCCGTGGAAGGCCGCCGCGCCGCCCCCGGCGTACGGCACGCAGACCAGCCGCAGCAGCGGAGCGCTCCCGCGCTCGGACTCCACGGGCCGCAGGACCCACCGCTCGGACGCGTCCCGGAGCGCGGATGTGCCCACCGTCACGCGGAACCGTCCGGAGTACCCGCCCACGCGGGCACGTCGGTGATCTCCACGACGGCGCACGAGAAGGCGATGCCGGCGCCCGCGCCCAGCAGCATCACGTGGTCGCCCGGTGCGACGCCGCCGGTGGTCAGGAGGTGGTGCAGGCCGCTGGTCTGGTCGTTGGCGCCGGTGTGGCCCAGCGCCCGGCCGAAGTCGAACACCCCCCGGTCCACGGCGTCCTCACCGAACGGCTCCAGCAGTCGCCGCAGGACCTGCCGGTCGCCGACGAACTGGTGCGCCACGCGGGTGATCGCGTCGGGCGTGAGCCCGGCCTCCTCGATCGTGCGCGCGATGAGGTCGCGCTGGGTCTGCCCCATCAGACGTCCCGCGTGCACGAGGTCCTGCTCGCCCTGGTAGGTGGCCGCCCGCTCGCGCAGGTCCACCCGCACGCCGGTGCTGCACCCCGCCGGGAACAGCGGCTCGCCCCCGCGGTTCAGCTCCTCCAACTCCGGCAGCGAGGTGGCGCACACGTTGACCAGACGGGCGAAGCCCGCGCGGCGGGAGAGGACGGCGGCCGTCGCCGCGTCACCGAACAGCCCGCCGGGCGTGGCGCGCCAGCGGTCGATCAGCGGGTCCCCCCAGTTGTCCGCCGAGGTGATGAGGGCCGCCGTGCGTCCCGGCGCGGCGGCGAGGTGGTTGCCCGCCAGCTCCATCGCGGCGAGGAAGCCGTTGCAGCCCTGCCGGATCTCCAGGGCGGGGATCGTGCCGCCGAGGGTGTGCCGCAGGATGTAGTGCTGCGGCGACCACAGGTCCGGTCCCTGGTGGTGGCACGAGGCGTGCAGCAGGACGGACATCTCCTCGGCCGCGTGGCCCGATCGCGCCAGCGCCTCGCGGGCGGCCTCGACGGCCAGGTCCGGAGCCGGACGGTCCCCGGCCACGGCGACCGACTCCCACTCCAGGCTCTCCGCCTCCGCCGCGTCGTACCAGCCCTGCGCCACGGCGTGCCGCACGGACACCCGTGGGGGAAGGCAGGCGGCGAGACCAGCGATGTAGAGATCCTCGAACAGCAAGACGAGCACTCCTCTCCGGGCGCGTCGGCCCTCGGCCGCCTCCGCCGGCGTGCCCCGGACGCCGAGCCTGGCCGCTGCCGCTCCCATCCGCCCCGGTGGATCCCCCAGCAACACCCCCGGTTCCCGCTTCCCCTCGGGACCTGGACCCGGCCGCGCCGGACCGGCGCCTACGCCCGGCAGTGGGCGGTGTAGGAGGCGGCCTCGCGGGCCGCCAGCTCGGCGTCCCCGTCGCGGACGGCGTCGATCATGCGGGCGTGGTCCAGGTGCTCCTCGGCCCGCAGCTCCTCGCCGACGTCCCGGCGCAGGTAGTCCCGCAGCACGAAGCCCACGTCCGAGTACAGGGCGGTCAGCACCTCGTTGTGCGAGGCCCGCACCACGGCCAGGTGCAGCGTGGCGTCCGCGCCGACGAACCGCTCCACGTCCCCCGAGGCCCACGCCTCCTCCCGCCGTTCCAGCAGCGCGTACAGCTGGCGCACGTCCTGCTCGGTGCGGCGCAGTGCGGCCAGCCGGGCCCCCTCGGCCTCCAGCGTCGCGCGCAGCTCCGCGATGTGCACCGGGTCGGCCTGCGCGAAGCGCCGGTGCATGACGCCCGCCAGCTCGCTCGTCGCGACCACGTAGGTGCCCGAGCCCTGCCGGATGTCCAGCAGCCCGTTGTGGGCCAGCGCCCGCACGGCCTCCCGGACGGTGTTGCGCGCCACCCCGAGCTGCTCGACGAGCTCGGGCTCGGTGGGGATGCGGCTGCCGAGCGGCCACTCGCCCGAGGTGATCTGCGCACGCAGCGCGTCGATGACCTGGTCGGCCAGTGCGGAGCGGCGCGGGGAGTTCAGCGGCATCGGCTCATCGCCCTTCGGGAGACGGGTGGCGGGACAGCGGCTGGCCCATATTCATCCGATGATTCTATGATGGGCGCCATGCCTCAGGAAGACCCGACGACCCTCGACGCGCCCGAGCCCCCCGCCCCGGCACCCGCCCCACCGGCCCCCCGCGCCTCCGGCGGCGCCCACGGCGCAGGCGGCTCGGGCGGCACGGCGGTCCCGGGCGTCTCCGGGCGCACCCCCGGCGCGGCACGCTGGACGCCGCGCCTGGTCGTCCTCGGCCTCGTCATCGCCGCGCTCAACCTGCGGCCCGCCGTCACCGGCCTCGGGCCCCTCCTCGAAGAGGTCCGCGCGGGCCTGGGCATGAGCAGCGCCGTCGCCGGTGTCCTCACCTCGGTGCCGGCCCTGTGCTTCGCCGTCTTCGGCAGCGTCGCCTCCCGGCTGGCCCGCCGCCACGGCCCGGCCGCCGTCGTCCTCGCCGGCATGGCCGCCATCACCGCCGGGCTCGCCCTGCGCCCGCTGGCCGGGGGCACGACGGTCTTCCTCCTCACCACCGCCCTCGCGCTCGCGGGCATCGCCGTCAGCAACGTGCTGATGCCCGTCATCGTCAAGCGCTACTTCCCCGACCGCGTCGGCGCCATGACCGGGCTCTACTCCATGGCCCTCTCCCTGGGCACGGCGGCAGCGGCGGCCCTGACCGTCCCGGCCACCGAAGCCCTGGGCGGCACCTGGCGCACCGGCATCGGCCTGTGGGCCGTCCTCGCCGCGCTCGCCCTCCTGCCCTGGTTCGCGGTGTTCCTCCGCGACCGCCACCACGGCGACACGGCGCCGGCCGGGCCGCCCGGCACCGGCGCCGCCGCCGACGGCACCCCGCCGTCCCCGCCGCTGCGCATCACCCGCTCCCGCATCGCCTGGGCGCTGGGCTGCTTCTTCGGCCTCCAGGCCACCGCCGCCTACGTCACCATGGGCTGGGTGCCGCAGATCTACCGCGACGCCGGGCTGTCCGCGTCCACCGCCGGGGTGCTGCTCGCCGTCACCATGGGCCTCGGCATACCGCTCTCCTTCGTCCTGCCCCGGGTCGCCGCCCGGCTGAACCACCAGGCCCCCCTCGTCCTCCTCCTCGGCGTGTGCGGCCTGACCGGCTACACCGGCCTGTGGCTCGCCCCGGCCGAGGGCGCCTGGGCCTGGGCGCTGTTCATGGGCGTCTCGAACTGCGCGTTCCCGCTGGTCCTCACCATGATCGGCATGCGCGCCCGGACCAGCGGGGGAGTGGCCCAGCTCTCCGCGTTCGTGCAGAGCACCGGCTACCTCATCTCCATCCCCGGCCCGCTGCTCGTCGGCGCCCTGCACGGCGCGACGGGCGGTTGGGAGGCCCCGCTGGCCCTCCTCGCCGTCCTCATGGTGATCCAGCTCGGCGTCGGCCTCGTCGCCGGACGGAACCGGTGCGTGGAGGACGACCTCCAGGTGCGACACTGATCGCATGCCTGTGCTCGACCCCAACCCCGGCAACGGTCAGAAGAAGCTGCTCTACGTCTTCGGCGCGATGATCGGCATCTGCGTCGTCATCGGCGTCATCGCCTCGATCTTCGCCCCCTGACTGGCGTCCCCGCCACGCCTGCCCCGGCCCTCCCTAGCGCCTCTCGGCGGCCGGGGGCGTGCGCTCAGGGGCTCCCGATCAGTCCCACTGACAGGTGTGGTCGAGGAACTTCGTCAGGCTCGTCGCGTCCTCCATGCCGATGTCGCCGCGCCACGACTCCAGGTCGAAGCTCTCGCCGGTGTTCCACCCGCCGGGCAGCAGCTCGGCGGCGAACTTCGCGTGGCAGGCGTGCTGCTGGTACAGGGAGTTGTGCTCCCTCTGACTGACGTCGTTCGGGTAGGGCGCGAGGGACCACATCTGGTACCAGGCGCCCTGGAAGTCGGTGCGCGCGTGGTGGAATCCCGCCTCCGTCGGGAACGCGCGGACGACGACGTGGCTCGTGCCGTACGGGATCTCCACGCGGACCTCGCGGAACCAGTCCGTACCGGTGGTGCCGGAGTAGCCGACGCACTCGCCCGTGCAGCCCTCGACACCGTTGCCCGACGACCAGAACAGGCTGAGTTTGTTCTTCGAGTAGCGCTGGTAGACCGACTGGTTGGCCTCGTCCCACAGCTCGTCGGAGGTGGGATAGCCGAACGGCCCGCCCTCCCAACCGTACTGGCCCCAGAGCTCGCCGATCTTCCCCCACACGGGGTGGGCACCGTAGGACGGGTGCCAGTAGACGGTGCCGCCCTGGAACGTCTGCCGCTTGCCGACACCGTCGGGGTTGGTCAGCTCACCGGACGTCGGGTAACCGAGCTCGCTCGTTTCCCAGCCCATGGACTCCCACTTGCCCCGGATCGCGCCCCACACGGGGTGCGCGCCGGTCTGCGGAGTCCAGTAGATGCTGCCGCCGGTGAAGTGGTTGTAACGACCGATCCCGTCCGGGGTGGCCAGTTCGTCGGTGGTGGGGCAGCCGAGCGGCCCGCCCTGACCGCCGGTGGCGTTGTAGGCGACGAGGATGTCCCCGCCGACCTGACGACCGCAGACGTCCGAGGCGGCGGCCGTGGGTGCGTGGACGACGAGCGCGGTGAGCGTGGCGAGCGCGACGGCCCCGGCCTGCATCAGCCGGGCGGTCCGCCGCCGTAAGAGCGGGGTGCGTGAAGCCATGCGGGAGTCCTTCGCCTGGGGATTCTGGCGCTCCCACTGTAGGGACGAGCAGCCCGCGCGAGAACCGCGCCCGTCCGGCGGCCGAGCCCGCCGTCACACGACGGCGAGCACCGTCACCGACCGCCGACGAAGCCCACGAGAGAGACCCACGCCGCGGGCGAGGCGCCGACATGGGGACGCGTCACGTCCTTGGAGTCCCGCACGTGCACAGCAGGCCCACTGACGAGGACCTCTACGCAGTCGTCGCCCTGCGCACTGCTGTAGCTGGACTTGACCCACGCCTCGTCGTTCGTCCTCATGACCCTCCCGCAGTCGAGTCCGCTACGCGCCGGTCGCGAACCTCACGAACTGCGCCCAACCTTCAGAAGAGACAGCAAAGTCAGGACGCGTCAAGTCCTTGGAGTCCCGCACGTGCACGACGGCCTTAGTGACCGCGACTTCCACGCAGTCGTCGCCCTGGGTGCCGCTGTAGCTGGACTTGAACCACTCCAGGTCACTGTTCTTCACAGCTCTCCCCTCAGACGCTCCAACAGGTCCCGCGATTCTTTAGGCGGCAGGGCCTGCGAGCGAAGTGTGTCATATCGCTGATGGAGGAGAGCCACCTCTTTCAAGCCCAGAATGAGCCGTCCGTTTTGCTGTCCCTCGGAGTATGCGTAGCGGCGGCCCTGCGGCGACTCCAAGAGTCGCACGGGGCCATCCAGGCACGCGTGGTACTCGGCGTTAAGCGGCATGAGTTGCAGCGTGACGTTGCGCGGTCGCGTGTGCTCCAGTACGTGGTTGATCTGATCGCGAAGCACCTCCTCGCCACCCAGCCTGCGGTGAAAGACGGACTGTTCCACGATGAAGCTGAACGGCACCTGCGGGCGTGCGGACAGCATCTCCTGCCGTTCGAGTCGGGCCGTCACCTGCGCTTCGAGTTGTTCGTCCGTCAGCAGCGGGATGCCGTTGTCGAAGACAGCTCGCGCATACGCCTCCGACTGCAACAAGCCCGGGACCAGGCGGCACTCGTACGTGCACAGGCTGACCGCCTCCCGCTCCAGCCGGGCCCAGCGGCGGAACCACGCGGCAAGACCGGGCTCGCCGCGTGTGAGGTGACGGGCCGCGCGGCGCAGGGCGCCGGTGTTGCCGAGGACGGCCTCAGCCCGTTCGATGAACTGCTCGTCCGGCATACGCCGCCCCAGTTCCACGGACTCCACCGTGTGCTTGGAGAACCGCACGTGCTCGGCGAACTGAGCCCGTGTGAGCCCCGCGTGCTCGCGGAGGGCCTGGACGACGGCGCCGAACGTCCGCAGACTGTCCGACGGGTCCGGTTCCCGCTCGCTCTCGGCCACCGAACCGACGACATCCCCTGTCCACATGAACGGCCCCTTCGCCACCGTGCGTGAGCCCGGACGCTCCCGCTCACCACACACCAGCGTGACCTGCGCCACGTCGTACTGTCCACCGTGAGTGCCCGTACGCTGACGTACCGTACGGATCGCGGCTCTGGTCAAAGGATCTGAGCCCTCGGGCAGTTGACCTTCGACAACGGGCCGACTGGTCGAACGCACCGAGGCGCGAGCAGCCTGAGTACGCTGCGCCGGCATGACCGGAACAGACGCTCGCTTCGTTGGTATCGCCGGGCTGGTCGAAGCCCCGTCCGTGGCGGTCGTGGTCGACGTGATGCGGGCCTTCACCGTGGCTGCCTGGACCTTTGCCCAGGGCGCGGAGAAGATCGTGCTCGCCGAGTCGTTGGACGACGCTCGGGCACTCAAGACCCGCCACCCGGATTGGGTGGCGCTCAAGGACGGCCCGCCCGCGGAGGGGTTCGACCTGGTCAACTCTCCCGGAGTGCTGCGTGCAGCCGACCTTCGTGGACGGACTGTCGTGCAGAAGACCACCGCGGGGACGGTCGGCGCCCTCGCCGTCAAGGACGCGGCGCTGGTGCTGTGCGCCGGCTGCGTGGTGGCGGAGGCGACGGCTCGGCTCCTGCGGACACGCGGGCACGGCAGCGTCACGTTCGTGGTCACCGGCGAAGACGGACAGGCCGACGAAGACCTGGCGTGCGCCGAGTACATCGCTCGCAGGTCGAACGGCGCCGAGGTAGACGCTTCTCCGTTCCTCCGCCGAGCTGCCGAGTCGCCCGCCGCCACCGAGCTCGCGGAGGGGGTACGTCAGGGAACGCATCCCCACGATGTCGCACTCTGCCTTGAGCTCGACCGGTTCCCCTTCGCCATGGTGGCGGCTGTGGAGGACTCGCTCATGGTCCTGCGCCCGCGC
Source organism: Streptomyces chumphonensis (assembly GCF_014779715.1). Classification (GTDB taxonomy): domain Bacteria; phylum Actinomycetota; class Actinomycetes; order Streptomycetales; family Streptomycetaceae; genus Streptomyces; species Streptomyces chumphonensis. The sequence goes on along the minus strand of NZ_JACXYU010000001.1, from coordinate 28,163 downwards.
ACCGTACCGGCGCAACCCGATGCCCCCGTGACCTGACCGGCGTCGGGCGTGCGTCATCGGCATGTCCCGGTGACGCTGCCTCGGTGGACGCAGAGCCCCCCCCAGCCCTGCTCACGATTCGCAGGTCCTGACCACCGCTCACCACGCCACGTGCTCCGTGCCCTGTCCGAGCAGGAGGACGGTCCCGCACCGGCGATCCGGACGGACACGGAGCCTGCGGCGTGGAGTCGCTCCGCCTACGTCGTCTCGACCTGATGTCCGTACGGGCAGGCCGGGGCGGCGTCGGCCTCAGCCGTCCGGGGCGGCGGGGTCGCGGTCGCCGTGGTGCCCTGGTTCCGCCGTGTGACCCGCATGCGCAACTCGCCCTTGGGACGCAGGGTGACCATCGGTTCCTTGACCGGCGACGGCCCGGGGAGCGAGTGCAGACGCACCTGACCGGCGATGGTGGCCAGAGCGACGTGGCCGCCGAGCAGCGCGTGGTGGTTGCCGATGCAGACCCGGTGGCCCGCGCCGAACGGGATGTAGGAATGACGCCGCATCTGCTTCTCGGCCTCCGGGGCGAACCGGTCGGGGTCGAAACGCTGCGGGTCGGGGAAGTAGTCCTCGCGCCTGTGCAGCACGTAGGGACTGAAGATGACACTGGCGCCGGCCGGGATGCGATGGCCGAGGATGTCCACGTCGGCCGTCGCCTGCCGGGAGAACATGTAGACCGGCGGATAGAGCCGCATGGCCTCCTTGAAGACCTGGAGCGCGTAGGGGAGTCGGTCGAGGTCCTCCAGGGTCGGCAGGCGTCCGCCCAGCACCTCGTCGGACTCCGCGAGCAGGCGGTCGTAGACCTTGGGGTACTTACTCAGCAGGTGGAAGCTCCAGGCCAGACCGGTCGCGGTCGTCTCATGCCCAGGCATGAACATGTTGAGCGCTTCGTCGCGGATCTCCTTGTCGTCGAAGGGCACCCCGTTGTCGTCGGTGCACTCCATGAGGAGGTTCAGCCAGTCGTCCGGCTTCTCGGCCATGGCGCGGCGCTCGGCGAGGAACGTGTAGAAGGTGCGCTCCAGGCGCCGGATGGCGCTGCGGTAGCGCAGATTCGCCGGTGTCGGCCAGCCGATGGTCAACGGGACGAGAGCGCTGGCCTGCGAGTCGAACCCGTGGATGGCGTCGGTGAGGGCGTTACCGAGATCGTCCGCCTCGCCGAGGATGTCCTTGCTGAACAGGTTCCGGCCGACCATGCCCAGGACCAGCCTGACCATCTCCCGGCGCACGTCGATGACGCTGCCGTCCTCCCAGCGTTCGGCCACGGTTCCGGCGACCTGGGCGGCGGAGTCGGCGGAGTTCCGGATCACTGCGGTCCGGAAGCGCGGCTGGATGAGCCGTCGATTCCGTTTGTGGTCCTCATTGGTGGCGGTGAGCAGCCCGTCACCCAACAGCGGCCGGGCGAATGCACGGAAACGGTCGGTCTTCTCGAAGAGACTGCCGTGCTTGATCAGGATCTCGTGCACCAACTCGACGGAGTTGGCCAGGAAGACGTCCTCACCGGCGAGCGAGTAAACCCCCAGGTCGCCACAGGTTTCGAAGGTGCGCTGGAAGAGTTCAAGGCGGTCCTTCTTGAACTCCCAGGTGTTCCCGATGACGGCGCGACCGTCGACTTTCGGCACCGTGTCGTTGAGCGTGCTCGTACTCTCCAGTACCACGTAGAACCCCCGTCGCTGTGAACTTCCGATGAGAAGCCGTGCTCCACCGGAGCGTAGGCAGCGGCCACCCCGCACAGCAATCACCTGTCAACTACTTGCCATGCGCTACTCATCGGTATTCCGCCTCTGGCAAGGCATCTCAAGTGGCTCACCACGCTCGGGCCAATCCCCGCGCACTCAGTCGCACGGAGTCAGAGGCGATGAGAACGACAGCCCGTTCGAAACCGTCCTTGCGCTTTCAGGAAAGGTGAAAACATCCCGGAGCGTTCATGACCCGTGCGACGGGTGATGAGCGAGGAGTTGACCACAACCGCTCAGCGTCCACTGACGGCTTCGTCAGTTCTTCGCGTCGATGACCAGCCCGGACTCCGAGCCGAGGAAGGTCCAGTACCAAGGTACCCACCCCTCGGCGGCATGGTTCTCACAGGGAGGGAAAGCCGTAGTGTCGTGGCGTTCGCGGTTCCACCAGGAAACTGGGAATCCCGTCGCCAACGCGTATCAGAACCGAAGACGAGAGATGGCGCGGGGGCGGATACACGCGGGACGCGTCATGTCGAGCCGCCACCCGAAGAAGGCGATGCCTTATGCGTGCCCCGGCGCACGCCTCGGTGCCTTGGCACTCGCCGTAGCGCCGACGCGGTGCGAGTCGCCGAACCGCGTCCTGTATCGCCACTCGCCGTTCTCCCAGCGAAAGGCCGACCGTCATGTCCCGAGCCGTGCTCTCCACGTCCAGCAAGCTCTCCGGAGTGAGCTACAGCCTGCGTGGCCCCCTGGCGGCACGCGCCGAAAGCATGCGGGCCGAGGGGCGTTCGGTGGTCAGCATGAACGTGGGCGACCCCGTGGCCCACGGTTTGCCGCCCCGACCGGAGGTGGTGCGGGCCATGCGAGACGGAATCGACCGCTCCGCCGCCTACGGGCCGGCACGGGGACTCCCCGACGCGCGGGAGGCGGTGGCCGGCCACTACCGGGGGAAGGGCTTCGACACGGTCGAGGCGGAGGACGTCTACCTGGGCAACGGAGTGTCGGAACTCGCCGCTTCGACACTTCATGCCCTCCTCGAACCGCAGGACGAGGTGCTGATCCCGGCACCGGACTACCCGATGTGGACGGCGTCGACCGTGCTGGCGGGTGGCCGGCCGGTGCACTACCCGTGCGACGAGACGTCGGGGTGGCTGCCGGACCCCGTGGCCCTGCGCGACAGGATCACCGCACGCACCCGGGCCATCGTGGCGATCAATCCGAACAACCCCACCGGATCCGTCTGGCCGCGCCCTGTGGTCGATGCCATCGCCGCCCTCGCCCGGCGTCACGGGCTCCTGCTCCTGGCCGACGAGATCTACGACGACTTCCTGTATGACGGCGCGCTCCACTCGCCGCTGGCGACCTGCGCCCCGGACACGCCCTGCGTGACCTTCGGCGGGCTCTCCAAGCGCAGCCGCGTCCCCGGATTCCGCATGGGCTGGGCGGTGCTGACGGGCCCTCGTGCGGCCCGCGCCACTCTGGCCACGGCGCTCGACACCGTGACGTCCCTGCGGCTTTGTCCCAACGTGCCCGCTCAACGCGTGGTGCCGACCGCGCTGCGGGTGGACGACACCAAGGACCTGACCGGACCCGGAGGTGCCTTCCGCCACCGACGGGACCACCTGCTGCGTGCGCTCGCCGGTATCCCCGGAATCCACTGCGTGAAGCCCGGTGGTGCCTTCTACGCCTTCCCCCGCATCGACGTCCGGCGGTACCGCGTGGACGGCGACGCCCTCGCCGGCGGCCTGTTGCGTGAGGAGGGCCTGCTCGTCGTACCGGGTGCCGGGCTGGGCCCCGTGCCCCCCGGACACCTGCGCATGGTGACCATGCCCCCGTGCGACGTCATCGACGATGTGGCCGAACGCCTGGCCCGATTCCTGGAGCGGCACGACAGTCGCAGGACGTGGTGCGGCAGCGTGCCCTGACTCCTTCCTCCCGTCCTCGGGAAGGAACGTCCTCCCCCCGCGGCCGGGAGCGACCGGCCCCGGCGCGCCGGACCCACTGGAAAGGAGGCTCACCGTCGCGTCATCGAGTACGCCGTGCTGGATCGCACGGCTAAGCGACCACACCGAGGAGGTACCTCGTGAACGCGGAAGAACTGATGGAGGAAATGCGGCCGGACGTCGACCGCTGCGTCCAGCGCAACGAAACGCTGGCGCGGATGCGTGTCGGCGAGGTGGATCGGGAGTTGCTGCAGCGGCTCGTGATCGCCGAACACAACTGTCAGGAGTCCGAACTGGCTGCCTATGGACTGCTGGTGGCCCGCCACCGGCATGAGACGCCGGCGCGCCTCTTCGGCTTCACCATCCATACGATCGCGGAGGCCCACGCGCTCATGGGTCCGGTCGCGGAGTCCGTCGGCCTGCGCCCCGAGGACCTGAAGATCGCCACGAGCGGGCTGCTCGGACGCGCGGTCGGTAGCCTCACCGCCCCGGGGGCTTTGGCGAGTCCGGCTGCGGTGGCTCTCTACTTGCACAGTGATCTCGCCGTCTGGTGCACCGTTTTCGACGAGCTGGCGCGTCTGGCCGGTGAGAAGGAGGCGGCACCCGAACCCCTCATCGACTACCTGGAGTGGTGGGGCAGCGAGCCGCCCGCCACTTTGACGAGCGGTGTCCGCGAGGTGATCACCTACGGTCTCGCACACGGGGAGGAGCCCGAGGAGGTCCTCACCTTCGCCCGTCAGCTCCACTCCATCGTCGACGACTACTGGGGGTACGTGAGCAGCGGCCGGTAACCGTGCCACGTCAGGCCACATCTGCCCGGCGACGCTCGGGAGGCTCGGGGCGCGCACACTCCATGCGCGCCCCGCACCCGAGGGCCTTCGACACCACGGGTTCGACCTCAATAGGTGCCATCGGTGTAGGCCACTCGAATCATGTACTGCGGTCCTACGTTTTAGGGGGTCCCGCGCAACGGGCCGAAAGCGGACGGTGCGTGATGGTCTCCGGTGTCCTCGTGCCAATTCACTCGACCGGCGCAGACGTAGCCTTCTCCGCCATTGATGACGTAGAGAGGAACGTTGGAGAGCTGCGCGAAGCGTTGCCCCAGCATGGCCTGAGCTTCCTGTTCTGAGGCCAGGTCAACCCGAAATCTCTGATACGTAGATCGTAGATGCATCATTTCAACGGCTGCGAACAAGAAATCGATGCGCGTTTTATAATGCTGAGGGTGAAAGCTTCGCACGAGGAGAACTGAATGGCTCACTGAGTACTGCCATACTTGGAATCTTCGTTTCCAGTCTGCTACTTTTTTGACGGTCGTTTCCTCGGTTGTGGGCGCTGAGGCGGCTCTGGGAGGTTCTTGCTGTCCGCTCTTGCCGGCCTAGTGGTGTGAGAAAATCTTTGATTGCACTAGGGCCGATCCCTCTTGAGTGTGGACAGTCATTCTTCGTACCATTCTCTGCAAAGTTCGGAGACGTGCTTATGCGAGACGTTACGTCGACTATCCGAGCTAATTTCGCTCTATCTTTCCAGTAGTCCTTTTAGCTCCCGGAGTGCATATGCGTCTCCTTCCTGCATCGCATCAACTCGGGCACCGCTTATCAATTGAAGGCAGTCGTGCAAAGCTAGGCCGAGGCTCCGCCGCTCGACCCACCGCAGCGTGATCGAACTCGAACGCCAAATCCGCGGCTGGATCAACGAGTGGAACAAGAACCCCAAGTCGTTCATCTGGGCCAAGGCCGCCGACGAGATCCTCGACACTCTCGCCGCATACCGCACACGAACTACCGACTCAGGGGTACTAGTTCTCCCGTTTCGTCAGCGACAGAGCGATTCTACGTAGCTGAACGTTGATGGCCGATACCTTGACATCCATGGCGGTTCCACTTCGCAGATCGCGCCAATCTGTCTGCATTTGGTGCAACTCCTCTGCCGGTAGCAGTCCTTCGAGGCCGGGGTGGACTCTCAGAAAGATGCCGATCGGGGCAACCTTCGTAACCTTGCCACTGATCTCTTCTCCCAAAAACTGAGTAGCGAACTCTAGCAATGGGTCGGGTTGTAGATCTTTAATTGAGAGAGAAATTCTACTGCGCGCTTCGTCTACAGCCAGCACCACCACCGTCACGTCGTCTCCGGGAGAGATGACGTCGCGCGGCGAATCAATGCGTGTCCATGCGAGATTTGGCACCGTCACCAAGCCGACGCATCCTTGAAATGAAATGAATGCGCCGAAATCTGTGACTTCTTGCGCGACTCCCCGGTGTACATCTCCTGGAGATGGGTTAGCGGGTGATGGAATGTCGTTGGTGGACATGCCCTCGAGTCAGCCCTTCCAGGTGTATCCGTTGTAGAAGTTTATCCAGTGCACTTCTTCGATGAATTCGTTAAAGCGAGTGATTTCGCCTTGAGGGATAATCCACTGATGTTCGCCGGGCTTATTGTCGTGGCTGGTGCGGTACTGTTCTGGGGGAAATGACTCACGAAATTCTGACTTCATCACGTACTCGTGGTAGCCGTCCTCGTACACTCCTTGTGCCGCATACTGTTGGGCAACTCTTTCCGAATCGCCGAGGTATGCGGTTCCTGGCCCGCCCAGTTCGGTATGAGGGTGGTTGCTCGGATCGAGCCCATACGCCTCGGACTCTCGGTTTCCAGCGTGCGGCGCTCGATACAACCTCTCGCGAGAGTCCTCGTAGTCCGGTGCCAGGCCCAGGGGGTCGGTCCAGGTGTGGGGGTTGTGGACGTAGGTGGTGGGGTTGGGGGCGGGGGAGAGGCCGAGGGGGTCGGGGGTGGTGTAGCGGGCGGTTTCGGGGTCGTAGTAGCGGTGGACGTTGTAGTGGAGGCCGGTTTCGGGGTCACTGTATTGGCCGGGGAAGCGGAGCGGGGTGTAGGCGGTGGCGTCCGTGTTCCAGGTGGTGTGGCCCCAGAGGGTGGAGCGGGTGCGCCAGGCGACGGTGCCGGTCTCGTCGACGAGTTCGGTGGGGGTGCCGACGAGGTCGGTGACGATGGCGAAGAAGCGGCGGTCGATCTCGCGTTGACCGGTCGCGTCGGTGAGGCGTTCGGTCTGGGTGACGGGGTGCAGTCCCTGGTGGTCCCAGGTGAGGGTGACGGGGTGGGGGAGGCCCGGGGCGGTCGTGGTCTGTTCGATGAGGGTGGGGCCGTCCCAGGCGAACAGGATCTCCTCGACGACGGTTTCGCCGTCGTCGGCCATCCGTTGTTTTGCCGTGCGGCGGCCGAGGGGGTCGTAGTGGTAGCGCCAGCGGGTGCCGTCGGGGGTGGTGACGGCGGTGAGGCGGTCCTCGGCGTCCCAGGTGTAGCGCCAGGTGTCGGGTTTGCGGGACAGGCGGGGTTTCTGGCGCAGCACCAGGCGGCCGGCGTCGTCGTGCTCGTAGCGGACGCGGCCGGCGCCGGTGATGCGGGTGCCGGTGTAGGTGCGCGGTCCGGTGGCCTCGGGGGCGGGGTGGTCGGCGGGCCAGGCGGCGTGCGTCTGGTTGCCGGTCTCGTCGTAGGCGTAGGACTCGCTCCACCCGGCCGCGTGGACGGCGGTGACGCGGCCCGCCGCGTCGAGGTCGAAGCGGCGGCTGCCGGTGTGGCGGTCGTGGACGGCGGTGAGCGCGCCGTCGGGCCGGTAGGCGTAGCCGCGGTGGGTGACCGGGTCGGGCGCCGCGCCGGTGAGGACGGCCTCGGTGAGGCGGTTCGCCGGGTCCCAGTGCTGGGTGAGGGCGAGGTCGTCGCCGATGGTCCGGCGGGTCTCGCGGCCCGCGGCGTCGTGTGCGAAGGTCAGCGCCCGCCCGCCGGACGTCATGCCGGTGCGGCGGCCGGCCGCGTCGTACTCCCAGGTGGTGACGGCGCCCATGGGCGTCACGCGGCGGGTGCGGCGGCCGAGCCGGTCGTAGGTGAAGGCGGTGGTGCGGCCGTTGACCGTCTCGGACTTGACGCGGCCCGTTCGGTCCCGGTGCAGGTACAGCTCCGCCTCGGCGCTGACGGCGCTGAGCAGGCGCCCGGCGGCGTCGTAGGCGTAGTCGGTGACGGCGCCGTCGGCGTCCTTGCGCAGGATCTCGCCGCGCGGGCCGCGCTCGAAGCGGCTGACCTGCCCCAGGGGGCCCGTGCGGGCGATGAGGTGGCCTGCGGGGTCGTAGGCGTAGGCCTGGGTGCGGCCGTCGAAGTCGGTCTCGGACGTCAGGTGCCCGGCGGGGTCGTAGGTGTAGCTCCAGGCGCGGCCCTGCGGGTCGGTGACCCGGCGCAGGCGCAGCGCGGTGTCGTGGTCGAAGGTGTAGCGCACGCCGTCCGGGCCGGTGCGCGCGGCGAGCAGGTCGAAGTGGCCGTACTCGTATGTCGTCACGCCGCCGGCCGGGTCGGTGTGGGAGACGCAGTTGCCCTCGCCGTCGTAGGTCCACCTCTCGGTGGCGCCGTCCGGGCCGGTGCGGGAGAGGAGCTTGCCCTCGGTGGTCCATTCCAGGTGGGTGACGGCGCCGAGGGGGTCGGTGACGCGGGTGACGCGGCCGAACGTGTCGCGGGCGTAGCGGGTGACGCCGCCGAGCGGGTCGGTGATCGTCAGCGGCAGTCCGGCCGCGTCGCACGCGACGTGGGTGGTGTGCCCGAGGGCGTTGGTGACGGACGTCAGGTGTCCGGCGTCGTCGTGGCCGAAGTGGGTGGTGGTGCCGGCCGGGTCGGTGACGGAGGTGCGGTTGCCCCGCTCGTCGTAGGTGTGCCGCCAGGTGCCGTCGGGGCCGGTGACGGTCAGCGGCAGCCCGAGGGCGTTGTACTCGACGGCGGTGCGCGAGCCGTCGGGCCGGGTGACGGCGACCGGTCGGCCCGACGCGTCCCGCTCGACGGCCGTGGTGCGGCCCAGGGCGTCGGTGCGGGTCAGGACGCGGCCGCGGTGGTCGTGGGAGGTGCGGGTGGTGTGCCCGAGCGGGTCGGTGACGGCGACGACCCGGCCCGCGTCGTCGACGAGGTGGCGGGTGACGTGGCCCTCGGCGGTGGTGAGGGTGGTGACGCGGTGGCCGGTCGCCTCGTCGCGTGCGTCGTAGGAGAGCCGGATCGACAGGTGGCCCTCGGTGCCGCCCTCGGCGATGCAGCGGTTCCGGTCGTCGTAGACGTAGTCGTAGCGCCGCTCGTTGCTGTCGGTCCAGGCGATGACGCGGTGCTCGGCGTCGTACGCGAACCGCAGCGGCAGGCCGGAGGAGCCGGTGACGGACGTCAGTTCGCCGTCGGTGTAGCCGTAGCGGACGACGGGGGTCGTCCGGCCGTCGTCGGCGAGGAGGTCCAGGGCGGTGATGCGGCCCTCGGACGCCGTCAGGCGCAGGACGTGCCCGGCGGAGTGGGCGATGGCGGTGGGGGTGCCGTCTTCGTCGTAGCTGAAGGTGAGCGTGTGGCCGTTGCGGTCGCTGATCTCGGCCAGGGGCGCGGCGCCGTTCGCGCCCGGTTCCTCCGGGCCGGTGTAGCGGCGGACGTGCCCGGTGTCGGGGTCGGTGAGGGTGTAGTCGCCGTCCGGGTGCCGCTCCAGTGGCCACTGCGGCCCGCGCGCGGGAAGGGTGGGGACGTCCGGCGCGGGGTGGGGGTACTCCAGGAGGAGGCCGTCCTCGGTGACGAGGATGACGCCCGTCGCGTCGATCTCCAGCCGCTGGTCGGCGGTGCTGGCCCAGGACGGCCCGAACCAGCGGCCCGAGCGGTAGCCGGAGTCGACCTGGCGGCTGAAGACCAGCGGCAGGGCGCCGGGCAGGGCCACGTCCGTCTGCGGCAGGAACATCATGCCGGTCGCCAGGTCGACCGGGTCGGTGTTGTCCGTGGACCTCTGCTTGTTCTGGGTCTCGGCCTGGCCCGGCTCCCTCCGCTCGACGTGCGGCCGGCTGGGGGCGACGTCGTCGAGCGTGCCCGCCGCCCGCCGCCCGGCACTGCCGGGCAGGCCCGCACCCTTCGTGCCGATCAGCTCCGGGACCAGCGTGCCGAGGAACTCGGCCGGGTCGTTGCGCATCGCCTGCATGACGGTGCTGGGGATGGTGCGCGGATCGGTCGTCGCGATGCCGTGGACGCTGGAGTTGAGGTTGGTGAGGTACTCACCCGGGTGGGTGAGGTTGTACGGGTCGATCACGCTGTGCTTGCGGCCCCACAGGAACAGGTCCGTGCCGCCTTCGAGTACGCCGCCGCCGAAGTGCTGGACGCCGAGCTTCATCCCCTCGGCGTCGGAGTCCATCTGCTCCTTCAGCGACGGCTTGGGCGGCGCCGCGTCCCGGGCGGCGGCCACCATGCGCTGCGCGGCGCGGGCCGCCTCGTCGCGCTGGCGCCGCGCCTCCTCCAGCTTCTCCACGGCGGCCTCGACGTCTGCCGTGCCCGGGTCGGAGAACGGCTTCGGCTCCGTCGGAAGGGGGTTGTCGTCGCGGTCGAAGTGGTGGGCGATGAAGGCCAGGCGGTACGCCTCGACCTCGCTCTCGTGCGCCGCCCGCGCCTCCTTCGACGCCTTCTGCCCCTTGCGGTAGAGCTCGATGGCCGAGGCGGCCTCGCCCTGGGCCCACTCCACGGTGTCCGCGAAGTCCCTCAGTGCCTGGCCCGCCATCTGGCAGGCGTCCGCCGCCTCGAACCACTTCTTCGGCTCGACGGAGATCTTCTCCTCGAACGCCTGCGCCGTCTCCCCGCGCAGATCGCTCGGGTCCACGCCCTTCATACCCGCGCCGACGGTGTCGAACGCGTCCTTGAGGTTCAGCAGGTGCTGCCCGGTGGAGCGCAGCGTGCCCGCGCTGCCGTGCACGAGCTTCTTCGCGTCGTCGGTGTCGCCGAGCGCCATCTCGGCGACATCCGCGCCGAGCCGGTTCGCCACCGAGTCCGACTTCTCCCGGACCGCGTCCGCCGCACCCTCCGCGCCGAGGGAGTCCAGCCCCGCCGCCGTGACGTCCCCCAGGTCGTCGACGACGCCGCCGGTCTTCTCCCCCACGAAGTCCTTCGCGTCGTCCAGGAAGTCGGGCATCAGCCCTCACCGCCCGCGCCGGGCCCCTCGCCCGTCCAGGTGTCCTTGATGTCCTCGCGGGCCCGCGCGAACGACTCCGGGCTGAAGTCCGGGGCGTCGGGGGTGAGGATGTCCGCGTAGCTCTGCTGGGCGACCTCCTCCTGTGTCAGGTGCGGATTGCCGGTCGGGGACGAAGCCGTTGGCCGCGTACTTGAACTTCGCCGACCAGTAGGCGTCCTCCGCCCAGACCAGACCCGCCGCCAGGTCCAGCCGTTCGGCCACGAGGTTCGCCCGCTGCATCAGGCCGCGCACCCCCCACTCCCAGTTCCCGCAGAACCCGTCGAACGGCCCCGGGGCGCCGGCCTCCATCGTCGTCAGCGTCAGGTCGTTGAACCCGGACCCGCGCAGCGCGCTCGTCTCCGAGGTGAACGTGCGCAGTTCGGCCATCGCGTCGTTGATGCCCTTGGTGAGCAGGTGCACCGTCTCCGGAGTGATGCGCAGGTCGTCGTTCTCGTCGCTCATCGCCGGGCCTCCCGCGCGGTCGTGTCCTCGCCGCGGTCGACGGCCGCACCCTCGGGGACGATGCCGCGCACGGGCGGGAACAGCATCGACGTCGCCTCGTCCTCGACGTCGAGGGCGACGCCGGTCGGCACGTCCAGGCTCGGTACGACGGCGTCCAGCAGCCGGGCGCCCAGCACCGAGCGGTACACCACCGGTTCGTCCGGCCGCGCGCCGCGCGCCACCACGAAGCGGGCGAGCCGCTCCTCGCCGGTGAAGGCGTAGATCCACTGGAACCCGCCCCACGCTCCCACCCGCAGCCCGTCCTCCGCGTGCGGGAGCAGCACGGCCGTTCTGCGGAACTCGCCCAGCATGGCGTGCGGATCGCCCTGCCCCGCCCGCACGGCGGTGATGTGCCCGGTCAGTCGCACTGCGACGCCCCCACCCTCACGTCCTGGCCCGTTCCCCCGGTCACCGGTACGATAACCAGCATCGCGGTGCGTAGCGTGCCCACCCCGGCACAGCACCCCTGTCCACCCGCCCGGACGCACCGTACCCGCCACTCCGCGTCACCGTACGGTGACCCCCGGTACGAGTGTCGTGCCTGGTCAACGGTGTGCGCGGGCCACCAAGGTGGCCCCCATGGACTCCCTGGAACGCCAGCACCGCCCCGCCGTCCGCACGTTCAGCCAGCTCTACTCCTCGACCCGCCGGGGCGCCCGGCTCGCCCGCCTGCTCGCGGCCGACCAGCTCCGCACCTGGGGCGTTCCACCGGACGTCGCGGAACGGACGGAGGTCGTCGTGGCCGAGCTGGCGGCCAACGCCCTCTTCCACGGCCGCGTCCAGGGACGGGACTTCCGGGTCGCCCTCACCCACGACCCCGTCGCCGGGAGCGTCCTGGTCGAGGTCACCGACGCGCGCGGCACCCACGTCCCGCTGCGCGCCCCCACCCCCGGGGCGGAGGACGAGACGGGACGCGGTCTCCTGCTCGTCACGGCCCTCGCCGACGCCTGGGGCCACGCGCCCTGCCCGCCCGCCGGCAAGACCGTCTGGGCCGTCCTCACCCCCCGCCCACCCCACCCCTGACGCCACAGCCGAGCCGACCGCCCGGCCCGTCCGCCTTCGTCGACACGGCACAATGGCGCCCGTGAGCGCAGACGACGTAGACCTTGCCGACCTCCTCGGCACGCAGGAGGGACCCACGCTGGAGTTCAAGAGCACCGCGAAGCGGGAGGGAGGACGCGGTGACGCCATCGGGAAGGCCGTATGCGCCATCGAGGACAGGATCGAGGTGACCAACCCCGGCGGTCCGTTCGGCCAGGTGCGCGCCGACAACTTCGACCGTGTGACGGACTACCGCAATCCTTCCCTCGCCGCTGCGATGAAGGGGCTCGGATACGTCAACCGGTTCGGCCGTGGAGTGGGCCGGGTACGGAAGGCGCTGGAGAACAACGGGAACCCGGCGGCCGAGTTCCAGGTCGACGACGTTTCGTGGGCCGTCGTCATCCGGAGTGCGGCATGACGTCGATCGCGCTGTTCAACAACAAGGGCGGTGTGGGAAAGACGACCCTGTCCTACCATCTGGCGCACATGATCCGACGGCTCGGGCTCACCGTGCTGGCCGTGGACCTCGACCCGCAGGCGAACCTGACCTCGATGTGCCTGGAGGAGACGGAGATCGAGGAGCTGTGGGAGAACGGCTCCGAGCTCATCGATGAGAGGGCCCGCTCCGGGAGGCCCGCCCGGCGCCGGCCGGGTGCGCAGCGGCCAGACCATCGCCGACGCCGTCCGGCCGATCCTGGAGGGCACCGGTGACGTCGCACACGTCGAGCCCGCTCAGCTCGAACCGGGTCTGTGGCTGCTTCCCGGCAGCCTGGACCTGAGTCGGTTCGAGGACAAGCTGTCCAACGAGTGGTCCCGGGCCTACGGAGGAGACATCGCGGCGATCCGCACCTCCACCGCGTTCCACCGCATCATCGAACAGGCCGTGTCCGCAGTGGAGGCGGACGTCGTCCTGATCGACGTCGGGCCGAACCTCGGCGCGATCAACCGCGCCGCACTCATCTCGGCCGACACCGTGCTCATGCCCCTGGCGGCGGATCTCTTCTCGCTGAAGGGCCTGAGCAACCTGGGACCGACGCTGCGCCAGTGGCGAACCGACTGGCAGACGCTCGTCCTGCCCCGGGTTCCCGCCGGTATCTCGGCACCGGACGCCGACATGCGTCCCCTCGGCTACGTGATCATGCAGCCCGAAATGCGTCTTGACCGCCCCGTCAAGGCGTACCGGCGATGGCTCCGGCGCATCCCATGGGTCTACACGGCCGCCGTGCTCGGAGAGTCATCGCCAGCCCAGGACGACCGGCATCGCATCGCCACCCTGCGCAACTACCGCAGCCTCATGCCGCTGGCCCACGACGCCCGGAAGCCGATGTTCGACCTGCGTCCGGCCGACGGTGCGCTGGGCAGTACCCAGCAGTACGTGAAGACCTGCTACCGGGAGTTCCGTCAGCTGGCCGAGGCCGTCCTGGACCGGCTCGGCACCCCGTGGGACGACGGCTCGGGCCGCGAGACGTCGACCCACCGCCCGTGACGCGCGTCCGACCGCAGACACCGGGCGGGGTGGGGGTAGCCCCACCGTCCCCTAGGGGGTGGAGGTCAGGGAAGGGTGGGTGGGTTCCCGGGTAGGCCCGTGGCGTCGCGCGCCATAGCGTCGAGGTACCGCTCGACGCCCCGCACGACCCGACGAAAGGCGAGCCGATGACGACCGCCGCCGGCGCCCGTCCGACCTCCCGCCGCCACGACGCAGCCACGGGTCCGCGACTGCGCTGGTGGGCCCTCCCGCTGCCGGTGGCCGTCTTCGCCCTGCTGCTGGCTCTGCTCCTGCTCGGCGGCGGGCAGGGCTCCGGCGGCGCGGCCGAGACCGCGAGCGGCTTCGGGCAGGTGGCCTCCGTGCTGTGGGAGAAGCTGCACGCCGCCGGCTCCGCCTGAGCGACGCAAGTCGTCAACAGCCCGAGCCCGGTGGTCGGTTTCGTGCGAAGCTGGGAGGCATGAGCGTCGATCAGCCCCGCAGGATGGTCCTACTCCGACACGCCAAGGCAGACTGGCCCGAGGTACCCGATCACGAGCGGCCGCTGGCGGAACGCGGCCGCAAGGACGCCCCGCTGGCCGGTGACTGGCTGGCGTCGCAGGGCATCGGCCCCGAGCTGACCCTGTGCTCGACCGCCGCCCGCACCCGTGAGACGTGGAAGCTGCTCGTGCCGCAGCTGCCCAAGCGCCCCAGGACCGTCTACGAGGACCGGCTGTACGACGCGTCGCCCGGAGAGATCATCGCCGTGCTCAACGAGGTGCCCGACGACGTCCGCGAGCTCCTCGTCATCGGCCACAACCCCGGGATGCAGGGGCTGGCCGACGTGCTGACCGGCTCCGCCGAGCCGGAGGCCCGCGGCCGCATGGAGCGCGGCTTCCCGACCTCCGCGATGGCGGTCCTCACCGTGGACGGTTCCTGGAAGTCGGTGGAGCCGGGCGCGGGCCGTCTCGTGGAGTTCTGGGCCCCGCACGCCTGAGTGCCGCGGTCCGTTCCCCGGCCGCCGGGGAACGGACCGGGCCACCGGGTCACCGGGCGGTGTCGGCGGCCTCCACCTCTTCCCGGGTGATCCCCAGCAGGTACAGCACGGTGTCGAGGAACGGCACGTTGACGGCCGTGTGGGCGGCCTCCTGCACGACGGGCTTGGCGTTGAAGGCCACGCCCAGCCCGGCGGCGTTCAGCATGTCCAGGTCGTTCGCGCCGTCCCCGATGGCCACGGTCTGTGCCAGGGGGACGCCCGCCTCCTCGGCGAACCGGCGCAGCAGCCGCGCCTTGCCCGCCCGGTCCACGATCTCCCCGGTCACCCGGCCGGTGAGCTTGCCGTCGACGATCTCCAGGGTGTTGGCCGAGGCGAAGTCCAGTCCCAGCCGCTCCCTGAGCTCGTCCGTCACCTGGGTGAAGCCGCCGGAGACCACGCCCACCTGGTAGCCGAGCAGCTTCAGCGTGCGCACGAGCGTGTTCGCGCCGGGCGTGAGCCGCACCTGCCGCCGGACCTCGTCCACCACGGAGGCGTCGAGCCCGGCCAGCAGGGCGACGCGGGCGTGCAGCGACTCCTCGAAGTCCAGCTCACCGCGCATAGCGGCCGCCGTCACCTCGGCCACCTTGTCCTCGCAGCCCGCGTGCCCGGCGAACAGCTCGATGACCTCGTCCTGGATGAGGGTGGAGTCGACGTCCATCACGACGAGCCGCTGGGCGCGCCGCTGCAACCCGGACGCGACGACGGCGACGTCCACGCCGAGGGCCGCCGACTCCGTGGCCAGCGCCGTCCGCAACGGTTCTGTCAGCGCGCCGGAGACCTCGAACTCCACGGCGGTCACCGGGTACTTGGCCAACCGGAAGATGCGGTCGATGTTGCCGCCCGCGCCGGTGATGCAGGCGGCGATGGCCGCCGTCGACTCGGCGGTCAGCGGCTGGCCCAGCACCGTCACGTGCGAACGGCCCACGCCGCGCGGCCGGTTGTCCCCGTGCCCGGAGATGATCTCGGCCTGGAGCTTCAGCGACTCGGCCCAGCTGTGCACGGTGGCCCGCAGCGCCCCCTCGCCCGTGCCGGAGCCGGCCCCGTCCGGCGCCGTGACCAGGGCGCACAGCGTTATCCGGCCCCGGGTGACGACCTGCTCGATGTCCACCACCGCGAGGCCGTAGGCGGCCAGGGTGTCGAAGAGGCCCGCCGTGATGCCGGGACGGTCCTTGCCGAAGATCTTGACCAGCAGGGTGGGAGCGTCCTCGCCGGGCATGCCGGGCGGGAGCGGGGGAGTCTGCGTCGCGCTCATGGTGGTTCCACCGTATCGGCACCTGCGGCCCCCTCGTACTCCTGTCCGTACCCCGGACGGACGCCCGCGCCGGTGCTCGCGGATGTCCGCCTTGCGTGCTCGCGGCGGATTCCGCCGGGTCGGGGCACGGGTTCGCGCGGCCCGACTTCCTGTCCACGGGCCCGGCCTGGAATAGTTCCCCACGATGTTCGCCATCCCTAGACCCTCCAGGCAGGGGGGTAGCTCGGGGGAAGAAATCTGTGGGGCATGGAGTGCCGGAACTCGTACTGGAACTGAACGGCAGGACCTGGACGCTCGACCCGTCCCGGTCGTACGTACTGGGGCGTGACCCCCAGGGGGATCTCGTCCTGGACGACGCGCGCGTCTCGTGGCGGCACGCCACGCTGCGGTGGGGCGGTCGCTCCTGGGTGATCGACGATCCGGGGAGCACGAACGGCACCTACACGCGGGGGCAGCGCGTCCAGCAGCTGGAGGTCGGCCCCGGCACGGTACTGCATCTGGGGAACGCCACCGACGGGCCGCGCCTGGTGTTCACCGCGCCCGCGGCGGCCCCCCGGTCGGCGCAGCCGGCACCGCAGCAGGCGCAGCCGCAGCCGGCCGAGCAGCCGCACGGCGGCTGGGCGCAGCAGCCGGCGCCGCAGCAGGCCGCCTACGCACCGCAGCAGCAGGGCTGGCAGCAGGCGCCCCAGCACCCCGCGCCCCAGCCGCAGGCCCCCCGGCCCGACGCGCGGCAGCACGCGGTGCCCGCCCAGCAGGGCCTCTCCCCCCACGAGGCCCAGGGCGCCGGCCGGGGCGACCGCAGCCCGACGACGTTCCACCAGGTGTCACTCGGACGAGTGATGCGGATCGGCCGTGCGCTGGAGAACGAGCTGGTGGTCTCCGACCTCCAGGTCTCCCGGCTGCACGCCGAGTTCCTCGCCGGACCGGACGGCCTGTTCGAGATCCGCGATCTGGGCAGCCACAACGGCACCTACGTCAACGGTCAGCAGCTGCCGCGCAACGACCGCCGCCGCATCGGGCCCCACGACATCATCGGCGTCGGCCACTCCACCTTCCGGCTGGTCGGCGACCGGCTTGAGGAGTTCGTCGACACCGGTGAGGTCTCCTTCGCGGCCCGGCACCTGACCGTGCAGGTCGACGGCGGCAAGACGATCCTCGACGACGTCTCCTTCGGCGTCCCCGAGAAGTCGGTCATCGCCGTCATCGGCCCCTCCGGTTCGGGAAAGTCGACGCTGCTCAAGGCCCTCACCGGCTACCGGCCGGCGAACCAGGGCGAGGTCCTCTACGACAACCGCAACCTGTACACGCACTTCGCCGAGCTGCGCCACCGCATCGGACTCGTCCCGCAGGACGACATCCTGCACACGGCTCTGCGCGTCCGGACGGCCCTGCGGTACGCCGCAAAGCTCCGCTTCCCCGGTGACGTCGCCGAGGCCGAGCGCAACGCCCGCGTGGAGGAGGTGCTCGCCGAGCTGAAGCTGGACATCCACGCGGACAAGAAGATCACCTCCCTGTCCGGCGGACAGCGCAAGCGCGTCTCGGTCGCGCTGGAGCTCCTCACCAAACCGTCGCTGATCTTCCTCGACGAGCCGACCTCCGGCCTCGACCCGGGCATGGACCGCGACGTCATGCAGCTCCTGCGCGGCCTCGCCGACGACGGCCGCACCGTCCTCGTCGTCACCCACTCGGTCGCCGAACTGGCCCTGTGCGACAAGCTGCTCGTCATGGCACCCGGGGGCGGGGTGGCCTACTTCGGCCCACCGGAGGAGGCGCTGAACTTCTTCGGCTACGACTCCTGGGCCGACGTCTTCTCCGCCTTCGAGAACTACCGCGACTACGACTGGATGGGCCGGTGGCGCGGTTCGCAGCACTACCAGCTCTACGCCGCGGACATCGACTCCGTCGCCCCGCAGCCCGTCCAGGTCGACTGGCAGCAGGCCCAGGCCGGGCTGCAGAAACCCCAGAGCTGGGGCTCGCAGCTGTGGACGCTCATGCGCCGCTACGCGTCGGTCATCGCCTCCGACCGCGGCTTCATGGCCCTCATGCTCATCCTGCCCGCCGTGCTCGGCGTCGTCAGCGTCGTGATCCCCTCCGACTTCGGGCTCGGCTACGGCCCCGCGGAGAAGGGCAGGACCAACCGCGACGCGAGCACGATCATGCTCATCCTCGTGGTCGGGATGTGCTTCTCGGCGGCGGCCAACTCCGTCCGTGAACTGATCAAGGAACGGGTCATCTACGAACGGGAACGCGCCACCGGCCTGTCCCGTTCCGCCTACCTGATGTCCAAGGTCATCGTGCTCGGCGTGATCACGGCCGTCCAGGGCGTCATCATCTGCGTGATCGGCTTCCTGCCCCGGGAGATGCCCGACCAGGGCGTCCTCTTCTCCGGCTCCCCGGGCATCGAGATGACCCTCGTGGTCATCGCCCTCGGCCTCGCCTCGATGATGGTCGGCCTGATCATCTCCTCGCTGGTCAAGACCGCCGAGAAGACCATGCCGCTGCTGGTCATGTTCGCCATCGTCCAGGTCGTCTTCACCGGCGTGCTCTTCCAGATCTACGGCAAGGCGGGCATCGAGCAGCTCGCCTGGCTCATGCCCTCCCGCTGGGCGGTCGCCGGCATGGGCAACACCGCCGACCTCAACGTGCTGCTGCCCTGGGACCCGGAGGCCGGCGGCGACCCGCTGTGGGAGCCGGAGCTGAGCGCGTGGCTGCTCAACATGGGCGTGCTCCTCGGCATGGCGGTCCTGTGCGGCTTCGTCGTCTCCCGCTTCCTGCGCCGCCACGAGCCCGAGGTCATGCGCGAGTGAACGGCCCCTCCCGCCGGGCGTCCCGACCGGGGCCGCCCGGCGGGAGGCCGGACCCCGCACGACGGATGCGGGTACGGTGATCACATGGTGATCAGAAGCGGGCTGGCCGCCGTCAGCGCGGCCCTCCTCGCCATGAACCGCCAGGTCGAGGTCCGCGAGGTCCTCCAGACGATCGTGCACTCCGCCCGCGACCTGCTCGACGCCGAGTACGCCGCCCTCGGCGTCCCCGACGACCGCGGCGGGTTCGCCCAGTTCGTCGTCGCCGGCGTCAGCGACGAGCAGTGGAAGGCCATCGGCCCCCTGCCGCGACGGCACGGCATCCTCGCCGCCATGCTCGACGACGCCGCCCCGCAGCGCCTCGCCGACGTCCGGCGGGACCCGCGCTTCGAGGGCTGGCCGGCCGCCCACCCCGAGCTGTCCGACTTCCTCGGCATGCCGGTGGCCGACGGCGACGAGGTCCTCGGCGCCCTCTTCCTCGCCAACAAGCGCCACGGCGGCCCGCACGGCGAACGCTCCTTCACCGAGGAGGACGAGCGCCTGCTGCGCCTGCTGGCCGAGCACGCCGCCATCGCCCTCACCAACGCCCGCCTCTACGAGCGCGCCCGCGAACTGACCGTCGCGGGGGAGCGGGCCCGCCTGGCCCACGAGCTGCACGACGCCGTCGCCCAGAAGCTCTTCTCGCTGCGCCTCACCGCCCAGGCGGCGACCGCGCTCGTCGACCGCGACCCGGGGCGCGCCAAGGCGGAACTGCACGAGATCACCCGGCTCGCCGCCGACGCCGCCGACGAGCTGCGGGCGGCCGTGGTGGAGCTGCGCCCCGCGGCGCTGGAGGAGGACGGGCTCGTCGCCACGCTGCGCACCCAGGTCCAGGTCCTCGACCGGGCCCACACGGCGGACATCGGCTTCACCGTGCACGGCGTCCGCGCGCTGCCCGCCGCGCAGGAGGAGGCCGTCCTGCGGGTCGCCCAGGAGGCCCTGCACAACGCCCTGCGCCACTCCGGGGCCGCGGGCGTCACCGTCACGCTGGAGCGGCGCGGCGCGGGCGGCGCCGTCCTGCGCGTCACCGACGACGGCCGGGGCTTCGACCCCGGCGCGGTGCGCCGCGCGGGCCGCCACCTCGGCCTGGTCTCCATGCGCGACCGCGCCGCCTCCGTCGGCGGCCGGCTCACCGTCCGCTCCGCGCCCGGGCAGGGCACCCGCGTCGAGATGGAGGTGCCCGGTGGCTGAGCGCATCCGCGTCCTGCTCGTGGACGACCACCAGGTGGTGCGCCGGGGGCTGCGCACGTTCCTGGAGGTGCAGGACGACATCGAGGTCGTCGGCGAGGCGGCCGACGGCGCGGCGGGCGTGGAGGAGGCCCGTCGGCTGACCCCCGACGTCATCCTCCTGGACGTCAAGATGCCCGGCAGCGACGGCATCGCGGCCCTGCGCGGGCTGCGCGAGGCGGGCAGCGCCGCCCGCGTCCTGGTCGTCACCAGCTTCACCGAGCAGCGCACCGCCGTCCCCGCCCTGCGCGCGGGCGCGTCGGGGTACCTGTACAAGGACATCGACCCCGACGCGCTGGCCGGCGCGATCCGCTCGGTGCACGCCGGTCACGTGATCCTCGAACCGGAGGTGGCGGCGGCGCTGCTGACCGAGGAGGCCACGACCCCGGCCCCGGGGCGTTCCTCGGGGCTGACCGACCGGGAACGGGAGGTGCTCGGCCTCATCGCGGACGGCCGCTCCAACCGCGAGATCGCCCGGGCGCTCGTGCTGTCGGAGAAGACCGTCAAGACGCACGTCTCGAACATCCTCATGAAGCTGGATCTGGCCGACCGGACCCAGGCCGCCCTGTGGGCCGTGCGGCACGGCGTCACGGAGTGAGGAGACCGGCTGGCCGGCGGCCTCGTCACCGCCGGTGCCGGAAGCGGCCTCCGGCACCGTGGTGCGGGTCCCGGTGCACGTTCCGGCGAACCCGTGCGGCGACACGGTCGACGTCGTCGGCCCGCTCGACCCGACGTTCGGCACCTTCTGCCTCAACGCCTGCCCCCGCGGCCTCCACCGGCCGCCCCTTCCGGCCTCCGGGCACGCGCCCGGGGGCCGCAGTCCTGTCCGGTCGTTGGTCCGAACGGGGGGCGGCGCCCGCGCGCCCGTGTCGCACACCGCCCGGTGCCGTTGCTCAGCGTGCGGTTCCGCCGCGTAACCGTGCCGAGGCGCAGGGCCAGGCACTCTGTCGATGATTTCAGGAGAAACCCCATGAGCGCAGCCAAGAAGGTCGCCGTCACCATCGCCGCCGCGGGCGCCGCCGTGGGCGGCGCGGCCGGTACCGCGTTCGCCGACGCCGAGGGCCAGGCCGTGGCCGCCAACTCCCCGGGTGTGGCCTCCGGCAACGTCGTCACCGTCCCGGTGCACATCCCGGTGAACCTGTGCGGGAACACCGTCGACGTCATCGCCGCGCTGAACCCCACCTTCGGGAACACCTGCGTCAACGACTGACGGCGCACCCCGCCGGCGGCGCGGCTCAGCCGCGCCGCCGCTCCACCTCCTCCGCGTACGCGTTGTACGCCGCCACCTGCGCCCGCCGCGCCATCCGCTCCACCGGCCGCAGCACGTCCGCCCGCATCGCGAGTTGTCCGGCGCTCACCGCCGCACCCGGCTCGACGGCCTCCGCGATGTTCACCAGCGCCGCCACCCGCTGCGCCAGCTCCAGCACCCGCACCGCGCGGCCCGGATACCCCGGCGCCAGCAACCGCCGCCCGGCCTCGGCCCGCGCCTGGTACGCCGCCAGCGCCGCCTGCGCCACGGGCCCCGAGCCCGCGACGTCCAGTTGCGTCAGCGCCTCCGTCGCCTCCCGCAGCGCCTGCTGGAGCTCCCGCTCGGCCTCCCCGAGCGAGGGGACGTCCGCGGGCGGGGCCTCCCGCACCGGCAGGCAGCGCCACACCACCTCCACGTGCACGTCCCCGGCCGGACCCGCCTCCGCGACGTCGGGCACCAGCCCGAGCGCCGCTCCCGACGCCAGCACCGCCTCCCCGGCCTCCAGCGCCGCGGCGTTGAACTCCGGCGGACCGCTCAGCCCGAGCGGATGCCCCGGCGCCGGGAGCGCCACCCGCAGGGCCACCGCCCCGAGGGCCCGCAGCCGGCCGAGCGCCAGCGTCCAGCCCACCGGACCCGCCTCCTCCGGCAGCCCGCTCACCCGATGGACGGCGTCCTCCGCCACGACGCGGACCGCCGCCTCGTCCGGCGACGCCTCCCCGGCCAGCAGCGCGTTCCCCCAGGCGGCCAGCCGCCCCGAACGTGGTTCTTCCAGCATCCCCCCAGACTAGGACCCGGCCCCGACAAGCCTGACCGCCGTCGCGGGCGACACGTGGCGTAGGTTTTCCCTGGGGACTGTGCCCACCGGCACGGGCGAAGCGACTGCAATGGGAGAAACCGCGCTCATGAGCGATGTACTGGAGCTGGTGGACGTATCCGTGGTCCGCGACGGTCGGGCTCTGGTGGACGACGTCTCCTGGTCGGTCAAGGAGGGCGAGCGGTGGATCATCCTCGGCCCCAACGGCGCCGGGAAGACGACGCTGCTGAACCTGGCCTCCAGCTACCTCTTCCCCTCCGCCGGGCAGGCCACGATCCTCGGTGAGCGGCTCGGCTCCGTCGACGTCTTCGAGCTGCGCCCCCGCATCGGTGTCTCCAGCAGCGGTCTCGCCGACAAGCTGCCCCCGGGCCAGACCGTCCTGCAGACCGTCCTGACCGCCGCCTACGGCATGACCGCCGGCTGGCATGAGGACTACGACGCCGTCGACGAGGACCGTGCCCGCGCCTTCCTGGACCGGCTCGGCATGAACGACTTCGTGGACCGCTCCTTCGGCACCCTCTCCGAGGGGGAGCGCAAGCGGACCCAGATCGCCCGGTCGATGATGGCCGACCCCGAGCTGCTGCTCCTGGACGAGCCCGCCGCCGGCCTCGACCTCGGGGGTCGCGAGGATCTCGTCCGTCGGCTCGGACGCCTCGCCCGGGACCCCTTCGCCCCCTCGATGATCATGGTCACCCACCACGTGGAGGAGATCCCGCCGGGCTTCACGCACGTGCTGATGATCCGTCAGGGCAAGGTGCTGACCGCCGGTCCGCTGGAGACGGAGATGAACTCCGCCAACCTCTCCCGCTGCTTCGGGCTGCCTCTCGTGGTCGAGCGGATCGGTGACCGCTGGACCGCCAACGGGCTTCCGCTCTCCTGAGGTTGGACCGGTCCGCCGGTCCCCTGTCCCGGTCGGCCCCGGGCACCTATGATGACCTGTGTGGACGCATGGGTGTGGTGGCTCATCGTAGCCGTAGGGCTCTGTATCCCGCTCGTCATGACCGCGATGCCCGAGTTGGGCATGCTCGCGGTCGGCGCCGGAGGGGGAGCGCTCGTCGCAGCGCTCGGCGGGGGTCTCGTCGCGCAGGTCGTCGTCTTCGCCGTCCTCTCGACGGCCCTGATCCTCGTCGTCCGGCCCATGGCCCGGCGCATGCGCGCCGAGCGCCCCGAGTTGGCGACGGGGGTGGACGCCCTCAAGGGGCGGCAGGCCGTCGTGGTCGAACGGGTCGACGGCAGCGGGGGCCGCGTCAAGATCGGGGGCGAGATCTGGTCGGCCCGGGCGATGGAGGCCGACGACGCCTACGAACCCGGACGCAGGGTCGACGTGGTGGCGATCGACGGCGCCACCGCCGTCGTGATGTGATGGCCCCCGCGGAACCGGGCCGACACGGTCCGTCAACTACACACGTCAACACACGAGTCCAGGGGGCACGGTGGACGCCGTCATCATCGTCCTGATCATCTTGGTGGTGCTCGTCTTCGTCGCGCTCATCAAGACGGTGCAGGTCATCCCGCAGGCGAGTGCGGCCATCGTGGAGCGCTTCGGCCGCTACACGCGCACCCTCAACGCGGGCCTCAACATCGTCGTGCCGTTCATCGACACGGTCCGCAACCGGGTCGACCTCCGCGAGCAGGTCGTCCCCTTCCCGCCGCAGCCGGTGATCACCCAGGACAACCTGGTCGTGAACATCGACACCGTCATCTACTACCAGGTGACGGACGCCCGGGCGGCGACCTACGAGGTCGCGAGCTACATCCAGGCCATCGAGCAGCTCACGGTCACCACGCTCCGGAACATCATCGGCGGCATGGACCTGGAACGCACGCTCACCTCCCGCGAGGAGATCAACGCGGCGCTGCGCGGCGTCCTGGACGAGGCGACCGGTAAGTGGGGCATCCGCGTCAACCGCGTGGAGCTCAAGGCCATCGAGCCTCCCACCTCCATCCAGGACTCGATGGAGAAGCAGATGCGCGCCGACCGCGACAAGCGCGCCGCCATCCTCCAGGCCGAGGGCGTCCGGCAGTCCGAGATCCTCCAGGCCGAGGGCCACAAGCAGTCGGAGATCCTGCGGGCCGAGGGTGACGCCAAGGCCGCCGCCCTGCGCGCCGAGGGCGAGGCCCAGGCCATCCGCACCGTCTTCGAGTCCATCCACGCGGGCGACCCGGACCAGAAGCTGCTGTCCTACCAGTACCTCCAGATGCTGCCGAAGATCGCCGAGGGCGACGCGAACAAGCTCTGGATCGTCCCCAGCGAGATCGGCGACGCCCTCAAGGGCCTCGGCGGAGCGCTGGACGGTTTCAAGAAGCACGGTGGAGACGCCGGGCCGACGATCCCCGCCCCGACCCCGGGCATGAGCAAGCGCCCCCCGGAGCGTCCCGAGATCGACTGACCGCACCACCGCACGACATGCGGGCGGCCCCGGCGAACCGCTCGGTTCGCCGGGGCCACGCGTCGGTCCGTCCGCCCCGTGCTCGGGGGAGTGTCACGCGGGGGTCGGCAGCGTCAACCACTCCGGCAGGGTCTCGCCGTCCCGCAGCCGCAGGGCCAGCAGCAGCGCGTCGGCCGGGGTGGGCTCGAACGGCGGCGTGAGCAGCCGCATGCCCGCCTCGGCCGGAGTGCGGTCCGCCTTGCGGTGGTTGTCCTCCGCGCAGGCGGCCACCGTGTTCAGCCAGGTGTCGCCGCCGCCGTGCGACCGGGGCACGACGTGATCCACCGTGGTCGCGCGTCGCCCGCAGTAGGCACAGCGGTGCCGGTCCCGCACCAGCACACCGCGCCGCGACCACGCGGCCCGTTGTCGGAACGGCACCCGCACGTAGCGCCGCAGCCTGATCACCTGCGGCACCGGCAGCTCGACGTTGGCCGCCCGCACCCGCAACCCGGGATGCGACTGCTCCACGACGGCCTTCTCCTGCATCACGAGCACCACGGCCCGTCGCAGCGACACCGTCGACAACGGCTCGAAGCTCGCGTTGAGAATCAGCGTCTCGCGCATCCCGTCCACCCTCCCCGGCGCCCCGCCGGGCTGCGGGACGCCCCCACTGTGCCGCTGCGGGATTCCGTGGACAACGCAATTTCCCCGCCGTGTACGGCGGGTGACGTGTGCCCGGCCACCGGCCGACGGTGAGCGGGCGGCCGGGCGACGACGGTGCGCGGGCGCCGCCGGAGCGCTCAGGAGTCGGCGCGCACCTCGTACTCACCGATCAGCCGGGCACGCCCGATCGCCTTGAAACGCAGGTTGAACCCCACGACGGCCGGGGTGGCGTCGGAGTCGGGGCCCAGCTTCTCGTCACCCACCGCGTAGACGGTGAAGACGTAGCGGTGCGGCCCGTCGCCGGGCGGCGGCGCGGCCCCGACGAACTCCTTGTCGCCGTAGTCGTTGCGCACGTGGACGGCGCCGGACGGAAGCCCGGCGAAGTCGCCACCGCCCGCGCCGGCGGGCAACTCCGTCACGGAGGCCGGGATGTCGAACACCGTCCAGTGCCAGAACCCGCTGCCGGTGGGGGCGTCCGGGTCGAAGCAGGTCACCGCGAAGCTGCGGGTCTCCTCGGGGAAGCCCTCCCAGCGCAGATGCGGCGAGGTGTTGCCCCCGGCCTGCACCTGATCAGGCTTCAGCTCCGCCCCCTCGCTCACGTCGTCGCTGACGACGGTGAAGGACGCCACCGGCGGGTGGAAGTCGTGGGGGAGTGGACGCCGCTTCTGCTCGGTCACGTCAGAACCTCCTGATCGCTGGCATCGTTGCAGCGGCCAGCCTAACGAGCCGGGGCAGTACGGGCTGACAGCATGGCGGGGGTGCCCCGTGCCTCCCGCCGGCGCGTCGGCACCTGCGAGACCGCAGACGAGACCCTCACATCGGTGGTGACCCATGACCAGCCCCCAGACACCCGGCCCCCTCCCCGAAGCGGACCTCACCGGAGTGCTCGACGGATCACTGCCCCCCGGCCTCTACCGGTGGCGTCCCGCCGCCGGTGACCCCGGGCCCTCCCTCGGGCCGGAGGAAGCCGGCTGGGACAGCCGCGCGGTGGACCTCGGCGGTGTGGGCGACGGCGACGGATTCGTGACCCGCTGCGCCGACGGCCTCGGCTTCCCCGAGCGGTTCGGCCGCGACTGGGACGGACTGGCCGACGCCCTCACCGACCTGGGGTGGACCGATCCGCCGGAGCACGGGCGGCTCCTCCTGGTGCGCGGCTGGGACGCCTTCGCGCAGTCGGCCCCCGCCGACGCGGCGACGGCCGCGGACGTGCTGTCCGCGGCCGTCAGCTACTGGGCGGGCCGGGCCGCCCCCATGACCGTCCTGCTCAGCTGAGCGGCCGCCCGGCCGGGGTGTCCGTCCCCGGCCGGAGGCGGGTCAGAACCAGTTGCGCCGGCCACCCACCTCGGCCAGCCACTGGTTGAGGTATCCGGCCCAGTCGGTCTGGTGGTACTGCTCGAGGTCGACCTGGAAGCTCCGGTAGGAGTCGCTGCCCCCGGTGAAGAGCCCCGGCTTCTTGTCCATCTCCAGTACGACGTCCATGGCCCGGTCGTCGGCGACGAAGGACAGCTCGACCTGGCTCAGGCCCCGGTACTGCTCCGGTGCGAGGAACTCGATCTCCTGGTAGAAGGGCAGCCGCTGCCGGGTACCCCGGATCGTGCCCTGCTCCAGGTCGGCGCTCTTGAACCGGAAGCCGAGCGAGCCGAACGCGTCCAGGATCGCCTCCTGCGCCGGCAGCGGGTGCACGTGGACGGGGTCCAGGTCCGAGGAGTCGATGGCCCGCGCGATGGCCAACTCCGTCGTGACGCCGACGTGCATCCCCCGGAGCTCCTGGCCGAGGAAGTGGGTGATCGGCGTCTCCCACGGGATCTCCAGGGCGAAGGGGACGACGTGCTCCGCCCCCGCCTGGAGCTCGAACGCGCTCCCGACCTGCTGCTTGACGAACTCGACGTTCCGCAGCGTCTCCTGGTCCTGGCTCTCGACCTCGACCCTGCCCTGGAGCCCGACGGAGACGCCCTGGACCTCCTGGTCCACCGAGCCGCCCTTGACGCGGACCTCGCCGTGAACCGCTCCGCCCGGCAGCACGTTCGGCTCGGACAGCACCGTGTCCACCGAGGCGCCACCGATTCCCACACTCGCGAACAACTTCTTGAAGCCCATCCCGACCTCTCCCCTCGCTCGACTACGCTCGACCGGCATGTTCGCCGCCCGTGACCGTACCGCCCTGCCCCGCGCCTTCTTCGACCGTCCCGTCCTGGAGGTCGCCCCCGACCTCCTCGGCCGGACCCTGGTCCGGCACACGGCCGAGGGTCCGATCGAGGTGCGGCTGACCGAGGTGGAGGCCTACCTGGGCGAACGCGATCCGGGCTCGCACGCCTTCCGGGGCCGCACCGAACGGAACGCCGCCATGTTCGGTCCCCCCGGACACGCCTACGTGTACTTCACGTACGGCATGTGGCACTGCCTGAATCTGGTGTGTGAGACGAGCGGAACCGCCGCCGGGGTTCTCCTGCGGGCGGGGGAAGTCGTGAGCGGTGCGGACGTCGCCCGCACCCGACGTCCCACCGCGCGCCGCGACCACGAGCTGGCGAAGGGTCCGGCGCGCCTGGCGACCGCCCTCGACGTGGACCGCCGGCTCAACGGCACCGACGTGTGCCAGGAGCCGGACGCCTCGCCGCCGCTCCACGTGCTCGCCGGGGCGCCGCCCACCACCGGCCTGCTCCGGAGCGGGCCGCGCACCGGTGTCGGGGGCGACGGAGCCCACCAGCCGTACCGCTTCTGGATCGACGGCGACCCCACCGTCAGCCCCTACCGGCCCCACCAACCACGTCGGCGCCAGAGCTGACTTGACTCCGGGCAGCGGGACGCCTAACGTAGTCCGAGCCGCTGAACGCAGGCAGGGCCTTCACAAAGATCATCACAGCGTGATCGAGTGGGCGCCGCGTGAACGTGGCCAACCACTACTGACGATCTCTCCCTTCCGGGACGTCCTTCGGCACGCCGAAATTCGACCGGAGAAGCTCGATTAGGAGCTGGGCGAGAAACTCGCTAAAGTAGTGGACACACCGAAGGGAAGCGCCCGGAGGAAACCCGGAAGGGAATCCGAAGGAAGCGTCC